>NZ_MOBR01000040.1 GCF_003732705.1 Pseudomonas frederiksbergensis
GTCAATGGCTCAAGACGATCAGGTTATGAGCGTTTTTACACACTCTGGGCCAAAAGCAGCCATTCAAATATGTGGAGACGAGCATTAGTGGTCGCCACACCAGGCCTCAACTTGGTTGGTCGACGACCGTTATGTGTGTCAGCCCTACCAGCTTAGCCTGCTCTAAAATCTCCTCCGGCGTCGCGTCAGCAGTGGGCATGATCAAGCTGTTCTCACCGTCCCCAAAATGCAACTGTAGCAAGTGCATCGCGGCCTCATGAGCGGGCAACTGAGAATGCTTGAGTTCAAATTGATGTGTGTGGGGCTCGCCGCCGTACAGATATTCAATTTTAAAGATGCGCATGGTTTGATTCTCCTATTGGGTGCCACCAACAAACCTGACCAACAGGTCAGATTTTAGTTCAGCTGCAGATCCAAAGTTGGTTATTGAGGAGCTTCATACTCCTTGAGACAGGGCCTGCCCTCGCCAGAAGCCGTCTGCCCTTGGCGTTGAACTCTTCTGTCATGCCTACCCTCTAGCACATAGATGTGTATAGAAATTAAGCTTTAATCCCAGGCGTTAAAGGACATACCCCATGACCGACCGCGCACATTTGAATTACTTAAACGACACCCTTTTCGGCCCTATCGCCAAAGCTATTGATTGCGACGTAGTCATCACGCCCATCACGCCAGGTGCCTTTCAGGTGCAGGTGCTATCCCCAGTACCTGATGATCTACAAAAAGCTCACTCCTTGACCATGATTCTCCCTTCGGGAGAACGCCTGAACGGTACGGTGACCCACGCCCGCAGACTGGAAAATGCTGATTTGGAGTTGCAGATCGATATATGAAATTCCATTGCCACATCAGGGTTTCGGAGATCCTTGAATGAACAAACCGCGAGCTGAGACAGCTACCGTTCAAACCCTGATGTTTGAACGCAACCAATGGGTTCCCAACAACCCGCGCCTGCCGGCACTCATTTACACCTGCGCGATTGCAATTCAGGGCGATGACCCGGCTGCGCTGTTCGAGCAAACCTTCATCGCCAATGGCTGGCCACCCCAATGGCGATATGGGATTTACAGCTACCACCACTACCATACCGAAGGTCATGAAGTGCTTGGCATCGCCAGCGGTCGAGCTCGGCTGATGCTGGGGGGCCCGGATGGTCATGTACTTGAAGTCAGTGCAGGCGACGTGTTGCTACTGCCTGCAGGCACCGGCCATTGCAATTTAGATTCAAGTGAAGATTTTCTGGTCGTCGGTGCCTATCCGCCGGGGCAGCGTGCAGATATCTGCCGCGAGGCCCCCACCTATGCTCAACTGGCGAGCATCGACACGCTGTTGTTTCCCGACCAGGATCCGGTGCAAGGCTCGCAAGGCGCCGTACACCGGTATTGGGCTGGCCAAGGTTGAGATATTGCAGTCAATCACGAATGGCGCGATCCTTTCCGCTGAACACTCTGAAGCCGTAGGTGTTGTAGATGAGCGTTACCGGGATAAGCACGGCGAACCCGACCAGCATAAAAATCTGACTGGTGGGACTTGAGGCTGCTTCTTGCAAGGTCAGGTTAGGCGGGACAATCAATGGAAAGAGCGCTGCGACCATCAATGCGAATGCCAAGATGAAAATTCCCAGTGCAGCGAATAGCGGCAGATATTGCCGGCGGCTTCGAAAGCTCAAGGCGAAACTGAACAGCAATGCAGTAAGCAGCATTGCCGCCGGCAACCAGATAAGTCGATTGGAAAGCCGTTGCGCATATTGAGCATCCAGCGTCGCTGTCCAGGCCACCAGCACGGCCAAAAGCATTATGGTCACGATGGCCAACGCCCTTGCCTGTCGACCTGACCTACATTGCAGATCGTCGACAGTACGCCAATACAGCCAGCAGGCGCCCAACCACATATAACCCACTACGAGCACAGCGCCGCAATACAGCGGAAATAGGCCCCACCACTCCCAGCCGTTCCCGCTGTACTGCCCATCCTGATTCGGCACCCCTTGTACAAGCGCTCCCAACACAATCCCCTGAGTTGCCCCGGCCAGCAGTGAACCTATCAGCAGCAAGCCATCGACCATGCGCTTCATACGATAGCTTTTCGAGTAATCGCGAAATTCCAGCGCGACCGCGCGAAGAATTAATGCCAGGAACATCGCGATAAACGGCAAATAAAGCGCCGGCAGCAGGACAGCGTAAGCCAGCGGAAACAACGCCAGCAACCCGCCGCCGCCGAGCACAAGCCACGTTTCATTAGCGTCCCAAATCGGAAGGATCGTAACAGCCATGGTACGGCGGTGCCGTGGACTTCGGGTCAAGCCCAGAAGTACGCCGACACCCAGGTCAGTACCGTCCAGCAGAACGTAGTTCAATACAGAAAACCCCAGCGCCGCAGCGGACAGTAGTGTTATCCAGTCGGTGTTCATCATGAATGTTCGCCCTCAGGATTGCCCGTCTCCTCGGCCAAAGTGGATTGTGGCCCTGACTCATTTTCGTGAGGTGACTCCCGCAAAAGACGCAGCAGCACCCAGAGCCCCACGCCGAAGATCACCAGATAAAACGACAGGATTGTCCACGTTGCCCCTACCACCTGCTGACGAGACACCGAAGACAAACTGTTAGCGGTGCGCATCAACCCATAGATAGTGAAAGGCTGACGGCCAACCTCTGTCACAACCCACCCACTCAGCATCGCCAGAAATCCAGCAGGCGCCATCAGCACACTCCCTCGGAACATCCAACGCGCTGAGTACAAGCGATGCCGCCAGCGTAATACCAGACTGGTTAACCCCTGCCCCATCATCAACAGCCCCAATCCGACCATGACACGGAAAGCAAAGAACACGGGTGGCACAGGTGGTATGTCCTCAGGCGGGAATTCATCAAGCGCTTTAATAGTGCCGCTCAGGTCATGCCGCAAGTACAACGACGCTACGCGCGGAATCGCTACTTCCCAATGGTTGCGTCGCTCAGCCATATCTGGAATGGCGAATAAACGTAATGGTTCCCCCTCTCCTTCCGCCGGTCGTGTCCAGGAACCTTCGATGGCGGCAACCTTTTGCGGCTGAACTTTAAGGCTGTGCTCACCATGCAGATCGCCCACCAGTAGTTGCATAGGCGTCAGCAACGCAACCACCCACAACGCCATGGAGTAGGCAAGCCGGGCTCGCGGGTTCTGTGGCATACGCAACAACTGCCAAGCGCTAATACCGGCCACCAGCGAGGCGCTGCCTATAATCGCGGCCAATGTCATATGCACAAGCCGGTAAGGGAACGAAGGATTGAAGATAATCGCCCACCAGTTTTCGGCAATAAAACGCCCACCAGCTCCAATTGAATAGCCGGCGGGTGTTTGCATCCAGGAGTTGGCTGACAGGATCCAAAAGGCGCTGATCAAAGATCCAAGTGCGACGGCGCAGGTGGCGAAGAAATGCAGCCTAGGGCCCACCTTCTTCAACCCGAACAACATGATGCCGAGAAAACCCGCTTCCAGGAAAAATGCCGCCAATACCTCGTAGAACATCAACGGGCCAAGAATGTCTCCCGCCTGGGTCGAGAGGCGTGACCAATTCAATCCGAATTGGTACTCCAAAATCAGACCCGACGCTGTGCCTACCGCAACGTTGAGCGCAAACACCTTTAGCCAGTAAAGGTAAACATCCAAGTAGATCCTTCGCCTGCGCCACAGCCACAGTGCCTCCAGCACCATGAGAAAGTTGGCCAAGCCAATGGTGAAAGCCGCCAGCACGATGTGAAAGCTTATGGCAATCGCGAACTGGGCACGCGCTGCCGCCAGAGCTGAGTCAATCGCGTCCATACCACGCACCCACCGTTTGCAAAGACGTAAGCGAGTCGACCAAAGAACAACGACTGGGGAGGCAGCTAGACAGGTTCCCGGAGATAAGCATCACAGACGTCCAATGCAGTATTGGTCGGTTGACTCTCGCCATCCGCAATGATTCATAACGTCAAGAGAAAGCCAATGCCGCATATCATGCAACAGCTTTGAGGGTTTCTAAGGAGGCTGTTTATCTTGGAATAGCCACAACGCCGCATCCCGTAAACTGCAACCTTGCAAAAATATGAACCATGCAAAATACCCGGGAAAACAGATCAGAAAACATCTCAACCCATTGAATTAGCTGGCATTCAGCTAGTGATTGCTGTTGGCACATCCTATGCAAATTTTAGGTCTCGCGTAGCGTTGGCACATTGATCGACGCGCGTCTAACCGTGATCACTGAAGGAATCCGACATGAACGCCATTGACCTTTTGAAAGCAGACCACCAGCGCGTTAAAGCCATCCTCACCCAGCTCAGTGAATCAACTGAGCGAGGCATCAAAAAACGCACAGAACTGCTGAACAAGCTGGAGATGGAAATCACTATCCATACCAAGCTAGAGGAGGAAATCCTCTACCCGGCATTCAAAGAAGCCGGGGGTAAAGAACAAGAAGTGATGTATTACGAAGCCAAGGAAGAACACCGAACAGTAGACTCCTTGGTGCTCCCAGATCTGAAAGAGACCGATCCCGGCACACCAGAATTTTCTGGCCGTGTGAAAGTGGTCAAGGAACTCCTGGAGCATCACATCGAGGAAGAAGAAACAGAGATGTTTCCTCAAGCGAACAAGCTCCTTGGTAAGGCCAAGCTGAATGAACTCGGGCAACAAATGGAAGAAATGAAAGCGGCTTACAAAAAATCGCTTTCGAGCTCAAGTCTGGCGGCATAAATGAACTGAATCGGCCTGGCTTAATGCCGGGCCTTTTTGTGTCCAAAAAAAGCCCGCATTTTCTGCGGGCTAATGAGGTCACTCACGCGAGCAATCCTGCTCGTACATGTTTGATGTTTGTCCATCGCAGAACGTTTAATCGAGTAGAGATCAGGCAGACCAACGGCACGGCGCAGACCGCTAGTCATCTCCCCTTCTATTTCTCTGAACTAACCTTCCCCAGCACTCCTCTCCCATTTACCACAAAGTTATTGATAGGGGCAGGAAGTCATGAGAGCACTCACCTACCACGGCGCGCACAGCGTAAAAGTCGATACTGTTCCTGATCCAGTTATCGAGGATAGCGACGACATCATTCTTCGAGTAACAGCCACCGCGATTTGCGGATCCGACCTTCATCTTTACCGAGGGAAGATCCCAACCGTCGAACATGGCGATATCTTCGGCCACGAATTTATGGGCATCGTTGAGGAAACAGGCTCAACTGTCACTGCTGTGCAGGCGGGTGACCGGGTGGTGATCCCTTTCGTGATCGCCTGCGGCAGCTGCTTTTTCTGTCAAATGGATTTGTTCGCCGCGTGTGAAACCACCAATACGGGGCGTGGGGCCATTCTGAACAAAAAGGCCATCCCACCGGGCGCCGCCCTTTTTGGCTTCAGCCACATGTATGGCGGCATACCTGGAGGGCAAGCCGAATACGTGCGAGTTCCCAAAGCCAACACCGGGCCTTTCAAGGTGCCCGGCACGTTGTCCGATGAGAAGGTGCTCTTCCTCTCGGATATTCTGCCTACCGCCTTTCAAGCCGTGACTAACACAGGGATTGGTACCGGATCGACTATCGCCATCTATGGCGCAGGGCCTGTCGGTTTGTTAAGTGCTGCTTGTGCCAGGATGCTCGGTGCCGAACAGATTTTCATGGTCGACCACCACCCCTATCGTTTGTCTTACGCGCAAGAGACCTACGGTGTCATTCCGATTAATTTCGATGAAGACGATGACCCTGCCGACACCATCATTCGCCAGACTAAAGGCATGCGCGGCGTTGACGGCGTAGTCGACGCCGTTGGCTTCGAGGCCAAAGGCAGCACCACCGAAACCGTGCTTGCCACGCTTAAGCTCGAAGGCAGCAGCGGCAAAGCGTTACGCCAATGTATTGCGGCAGTCCGACGCGGCGGTGTGGTGAGCGTGCCCGGTGTTTATTCAGGTTTTATCCATGGCTTCCTCTTCGGCGACGCGTTCGACAAGGGCCTGACCTTCAAGATGGGACAGACCCACGTTCAGCGTTATCTCCCTGAGCTTCTCGAACACATAGAGACTGGGCGCCTAGCCCCTGAGGTCATCATTAGTCACCGGATGTCGTTAGAGCAGGCAGCCGAGGGCTACAAGATCTTTGACAAGAAGGAAGAGGACTGCAGAAAGGTGATCCTGACGCCTGGCAACGTTCACACGGCTTCAGCTGAACGCATCGAATAGTTCGGTCGACCAAACAGGGACACTCATGTTCGAGACTTTCAGGCTAGATATGATTGAGCTGCCAGAAGCGACGTTACGTGCTCGCTATGGTGGCTCAGGCCCACCTTTACTGTTGCTTCATGGTCACCCTCGTACCCATACGACATGGCACAAGGTTGCGCCTTTGCTTGCGCGGAATTTCACCGTGGTCTGCCCGGATTTAAGAGGCTTCGGTCAGTCCAGCAAACCTGTCGATCCTCATGACTATGAAGCTTCCTCAAAGAGGGCAAAAGCTCTCGATTGCGTCGCCTTGATGGAGCGCCTTGGCTTCAATCAATTTTACCTGGCGGGCCATGACAGGGGGAGCTACACAGCCTTTCGCACCGCAATGGATCATCCTTCACGGGTTATAAAGCTTGCGGTACTCGACGGGGTGCCAATTCTGGAAGCGCTGGAACGGTGTAACGCACAATTTGCAGAACGTTGGTGGCACTGGTTTTTCTTTGCCCAGCGCGACATACCGGAGCGCGCGATACTTGCAGATCCAAAAGTCTGGTACGGCGGATCAAGGGCGTCTCTTGGCGAGGAAAACTATGAAGATTTTCAAGCGGCCATCAATGATCCCGAAACGGTTAAAGGGATGCTCGGTGATTATCGAGCAGCCATTTACTTGGATCACCTACATGATCAAAAAGACAGAGAGGCGCAGCGCAAGCTTCAATGTCCAGTGCATGTCGTTTGGTCAGAACGCGATGATCTGCAGGAGCTCTATGGCGACGTGCTAGCGGTGTGGCAGCCATGGGCGGCGCATACAGTTACTGGCGCAGGGATTGAAAGCGGCCACCACATGGCCGAAGACGCTCCGGACGAATTGGCGAAAGAATTACAGGCGTTCTTCACCAACCATTCCAACGTACAACCTGAAAGTTAATCGTGTAAAGCCCTTGGCCTTCCTGGGCTGGGACTAATGATTTCGGTCTCACAGAAAATCAGGACTCAATCGGTATCACTGAGATTTTACCGTTGCGCTCCAAGATCGCAAACTTGATCTGGTCAATGGTTTCTATGCCTTGGCTTGAGCGGGCTGCCTCCATCACATCCGCTTCTACTAATCGCGCATGGCGTAAGCGCTCACGCAAAAGCCTTCCATTTTCAACGATGATGGTCGGCCCACCATCGATTAATTTTGAGAGCCATTCTGAACGCTGTTTCAGCAATGACAGACCCACATCGATGGCGATTAACGTAACGATCACCAAGACGGAGTTAGTGAGAGAGAAGTCATCTCCCAAAAGGGCTTGCTGCGTGGCCTCGCCAATAATCATCAACAACACAAAATCAAATGTCGTCAGTTCCGCCAATGAACGCCTACCGGCAATTTTGAATAGCACCATTAAGGCCAGGTACATCACGAAAGCACGCAACACCGAATCCATATGTCACCTCAAGGGAGAATGAATTGATCCAAGGTGACGGGCGATGCTCCAGGTGATTTCACCTGAGTGCTAAACATTCCCAGTCCGTCACCACGCAAAGTCAGATAGAGATTTGCACGGCCTTGCGGATCCGCTTGCAGCCACAGCTTCATACCCTTCCCGGCACTACTGGAACGGACGGGCTCTGGCAGCATCATTTCGACACTGAAGCCGTCGAGTAAACTTCCAGACAACTCGACCTCGACCAGGGAATCCGGTACACCGACTACGCTAATCACCATAGGATTGGTGGAGCCGTTACGGTGAAATACCTCGTACTGCACTCTGAGCTTTCCATCGCTTGCGTGCACATCACGGAAACTCAGTGGCCCGCGTGAAAATACTCCACACAACCCCAATACAACCAGCAGCACCAGGACATACCAGCCCCAACGCTCAAATTGCCAGACCTTGACTTGATAGGCCATGTCTTCGCGAACGGGATAATCTCGGCTCTGATAATCGTGTGGGCGGCTTTTGTCATTCATGAGATGTCCCTACCCGCGTTCACCATCCAGTGCACGGCGATGAAATTGCGGCAGCTGTTCTAACGCGAACCGGGCGGCCTGAAGTTGTACTTCGCTACGTGTACCGAAGAAGCGATGTTCACGGCTGAACAAGTTACACCCTCGCTCGGTTTGGAAGGCCCAGGCGAAACAAATGGTGCCTGCGGGAATACCGTCGACATCCTCGGGGCCGAGAATCCCGGTCGTCGCTACGGCAACATTCGCGGTGCTGTCATGCAACGCGCCCAACGCCATTTCCCGCGCAACTTCACAACTGGTCAAATTGAAGGTTTCGATGGTAGAGGCGCTAACTCTCAATAGGCGTTGTTTGGCCTCAGGGGAATAAACCACGTAACCACTTTCTATTAGCTCTCCACTACCTTCGATCTCGGAGAGAAGCGTCACAATTTTTCCCGCCGTGCACGATTCTGCCGTCGTCAGTAAAAGGGCGTGCTCGCGTAGGTAATTAACCGTCTGAACGGGAATAGACATGGGACTGTTCCGCAAACGTGATGATCGGTTGACTGCCTTAACAAGCAATCATTCCAACTGAATTGATCCTTTTTCGTCGGCACTCCATTGAATGAAAAAAGGCCCTGATCACGGCTTGAATAAAGGTTTAACGGTAGCGGCCAGATGAGCAACTCACCGTCCACCCATCCACTCGAACCTTTCACCCCACGCACTCGTCCCAGCTTTATAACTTCACGATCAAGCCTGTCGGAGCCGTCGATGCTCATTCATCCGAAAACCCATTTTCACCCGTATACCCATGCAAGTGGCGGCTGGGGTTCCGCCAAGTCAGTGATGAAAATCTTGTGGCGCGAGCAGGCATTCGCCAAGGCTCCGGGCGCACTGCTGAAACAAAATAAGCCGGATGGTTTTGCATGTGTTAGCTGTGCCTGGGCCAAGCCCGGCCATCCCCATGCGCTAGAGTTTTGCGAGAACGGCGCCAAGGCCACAGCCTGGGAATTGACGTCGATGAAGACCAGTCCGGCCTTCTTCGCCGAGCACACCCTCAGTGAATTGCGCCAATGGCCGGATTATGACCTGGAGCAGCACGGGCGGCTGACCCATCCCCTGCGTTACGACTCGGCCAGCGACCGCTACCTCGAAACGACCTGGGAAGAGGCTTATCGCGAAATCGGCGCGCAATTGCAGGTGCTGGAGCCGGACAGCGTGGTGTTTTACGCCTCGGGGCGTGCGTCCCTGGAAACCTCATTCATGTATCAGTTGTTCGCCCGAGCCTATGGCACCAACAACCTGCCGGACAGTTCGAACATGTGCCACGAAAGTACCTCCGTGGGTCTACAGGAAAGCATCGGCGTGCCGGTCGGGACGGTGACGCTGGAGGATTTCGACCACACCGATTGCCTGTTTTTCTTCGGCCAGAACGTCGGCAGCAATGCGCCGCGAATGCTTCATCAGTTGCAGGACGTGCGCAAACGCAACGTGCCGATCATCACCTTCAACCCTTTGCGCGAGCGAGGGCTGGAGCGGTTCGTTAATCCGCAATCGCCGACCGAAATGCTCACGCCGGACTCGACGATCATCAGCACCCAATACCACCAGGTCGCCATCGGCGGTGATTCGGCCGCCCTGCTCGGTCTCGCCAAAGTTTTGCTGGAAATGGACGATCAAGCGCAACGTGAAGGTCGTGCCGCCATCCTCGACTATGACTTTATTGCGCAGCACACCGAAGGTTTCGAGACCTTCGCCACGATGGTGCGCGGATGTCACTGGCAACACATCGAGCGCCAATCCGGGTTGACCCGTGGCGCACTCGAAGCGGCCGCGTCGGTGTACGCCCGGAGCCAACGGGTGATGATTATTTACGGCATGGGCCTGACCCAGCATCGGCACGGCGTGCAGAATGTGCAGATGCTGGTGAACCTGCTGCTGATGCGCGGTAATTTCGGCAAACCGGGCGCCGGGATCTGCCCGGTTCGTGGCCACTCCAACGTTCAGGGCCAGCGCACCGTGGGAATTACCGAAGACCCGAAAAAAGTCCCGGTCGAGCTGATCGAGCAGCAGTTCGGCTTCAAGGTGCCGTCGCAAATGGGGCTGTGCACCGTGGACGCCTGTGAAGGCATTCTGGTAGGTCGGGTACGCGGATTCATTGGCCTGGGCGGCAATTTCCTGCGAGCCATTCCCGACACTTCGCGCATGGAGCCGGCCTGGCAAACGCTGCAACTGAACGTGCAGATCGCAACCAAGCTCAATCGCACGCACTTGCTCCCCGCACAGAACATGTGGCTGTTGCCATGCCTGGGCCGTATCGAAATCGACCGACAGGACGGCGTCGCGCAAACCTGGGCCACCGAGGACAGCACAGGGTGCGTCCATGGCTGGCGCGGCAGTGCGGAACCGGTCAGCACCCACCTGCGTGCGGAAGCCAGCATTGTTGCCGGTCTGGCCATGGCCACCCTGCCATCCGGCTCCTCCATAGACTGGGAGGGCTGGAGTAAGGACTACTCTCTAATCAGGACAGCCATCGGCACCATCTACCCGGACATCTTCCACGACATGGAGACCCGCATGACCGAACCGGGCGGCTTTCATCGCCCAATCGCCGTATCCCAACGCAAATGGCTAACCGATAGTGGCAAGGCGCAGTTCATCATGCTCTCGACACTCAACGAAGACGATGATGTGAACCCAGGCGCCACACCGCGCGATGTGCTTCAACTGATGACGTTGCGTAGCAATGACCAGTTCAACACCACCATTTATGGCTACGAGGATCGCTTTCGCGGCATCAGCGGCACCCGAAAGGTGATTTTCATGCACTGCAACGATATCGTTCGGCTGGGGTTTGAGATCGGCGATCAGGTGTTGCTGACCACGGCCATCGAGCCAGAGGTCAAGCGCCAAGTCGGGCCATTCGAAATCGTGGCCTATGACATTCCCGAAGGCTGCGCCGCTGCTTACTATCCAGAATGCAATCCGCTCGTGCCACTCTGGCACCATGCGGAACGCAGCAAAGTGCCGGCGGCCAAATCAGTGCCGGTGCGGTTGAGCCTTGTGGGTAGTTAACGAGCGACGTCGAAGGTGTTCATTCAAAAAATCTGCGTCGTGCTTTTTGTGGCTGTAGCTGCATTGCGGCTGGATGTTGGCTATCAAAACTGACTGAGCGCTCGTCGTAATCAAAGGGTTACTTAGACAGAAATTCTCTTTGAATTTTTTTCTAAAGGAGCCACTCCTTTATCTATGAGTAAACGGAGGGGATCTCATGAACAACGACCTTTACATCATTGAGTACAAGCTTCACGGAGAGCCCAAGACCTTTATTATTAGGACGAAAATCAGAAGCAATTCTGACGCATGGCATTGGGCAAGCTGTGATGCCGGAGTGGCCCCCATACCGAAGCCTGGGAGACCACCACTTAAGATTGTCACGAAGCCTCAAGCCGAAAAATACGGGCTCAGCGATGTTAAATGGCGTGAGACAGCAACCTTAGTTTGGACTGAGGTGGCACCGTGATGAATATCAGCAAGCGAACCGAAATCGCTCTGACAGTGCGGTAAAGCATCAGCCGACCAAAGGGTGAATGTAACAAAGAATTTCAAGATTTCGCTGTGGTCTATGAGAAACCACAACACGAGCTCGCAATCATGAAATTCTCTAAATTCTGCCAAGCCCTTTCTAACTGGGCCGGTAGCTCCAAGACCTTTCTAACCGCTGTCGCCTTGATCGTTGTATGGGCGCTAACCGGGCCGTATTTTCACTACAACGATACGTGGCAATTAATCATCAACACCTCGACGACTATCATCACGTTCCTGATGGTTTTTCTGATCCAGAACACGCAGAACCGGGATAACGACATTTTGCACTTGAAGATTGATGAGCTGATTCGGGCTACCAAGGAAGCACAAAACGCCACGTTGTCTTTGGACAAAATGGGCACCAGAGAATTGAGAAAACTACGCGAGCAGTACAGCTCGTTAGGTGAAGAAGGTCACATCAGTTTGGATTCAGCTGAGGAGCAAAATGTAAAACAAGATGAACTATCTCTACACACGTCGCCAGCTGTCACTGGTCAGAATGGGCTAACGAGCTGAGTTCGAAAATGAAGCGTTCTGGCGCAGCAGCCCAAGTCACTGGCGCGTCAGATCGACAAAGCTACCCCTTTGACTTCCGGGGATCTGCCGCTCGAGGAAACGTCCTTTCTTCTTGGGTCGTTCCATCGTCCTGATGAATCTTAAGCGAAGCTGTTTTGCCTTGGAGAATTCGCTAGCTAGTGCGGTGATTTCCACCTAGTCGTCGTTGTCTTCGACGCGCGCTGCGCGCCCTCCTTTACCAATATCCAGAGTTTCTCGGATTTGGTGGTCTGGTAGTTATCCATCGATCCTCCTTGCGCAATCAGGCGCGCTTGCACTGTAGTGATTGGTTGGCCTTTAGCATTGCTACGAGATTGAAAAAGTCACTACCCGGCCCTTGCCGCTTTATCTACGGGCGTTCTGTCATCTCGATGGAACATTGAAAGCAGCCCCATCCTCTATCGCAACACCAGCGAATCTGAGGATGTCACCATGATCCACTCACTCACCGGTATGAAGCCAGGCGAGCGTTACGCCGTCGAAAGCCTCGAACGTACTCGTAATTTTTCAGGCTTCTTTCTCGATGGAAAGTATTACCTGGAGCCCGAGTTAATGACCGCCGTCGGGTGGCTGGAAGGTCAACAATTTCTGTATGACGAGCTTGATCCTGCTGGTAAACCGGTGTTTCCAAACCGGGTTGCTGGCACCATAGAAGACCTGACATTGACGTTGGCCGATGGTGCACGTCTGAAGTTGAACCAGGTGCGCTACAACGCCCCAGTGGATCGCCCTACACGAGAGATCGACACCTCCCAGGATCTTTACCGTCGCAAGGCGTCCGGGCAGCTCTTCGACAAATTGGTGGTCATCACCGGGGCATCAAGCGGCATAGGTCGTGCGGCGGCACATGCGTTCGCCAGTGAAGGCGCCCGTCTGGTGCTCGGTGCTCGAGATGAAATGGCACTTGCCGAAGTCGTCGAAGAATGTGCTGCACGCGGTGCCACAGCCCTACCCGTTCGAACTGATGTGACGAACAGCCAACAAATGCGAGCGCTGGCTGATCAAGCCGCCGCTTTTGGTGACGGTCGCATCGACATCTGGATCAACAATGCAGGTGTCGGTGCGGTGGGCAATTTCGAGGAAACGCCACTTGAGGCTCATGAGCAGGTGTTGCAAACGGATCTGCTCGGTTACCTGCGCGGTGCCTATGTGGCCTGGCCTTACTTCAAGGCGCAAAAACGCGGCATTTTGATCAATACCCTTTCACTCGGGAGTTGGGTTGCGCAACCCTATGCCGCTGCTTACTCGGCCAGCAAATACGGTCTGCGCGGTTTGAGTGAAGCGTTACGCGGGGAACTCAATGAATTTCCCGATATCCATGTCTGCGACATCTATCCAGCCGTCATGGACACACCGGGATTTCGTGACGGGGGTAATTTCACCGGTCATGCCCTTAAGCCACCTCCACCCATTTATGATCCGCATCTCGTCGCCAAAGCTATGGTTGCTTGCGCGTTACGTCCAAGGCCGAGTACCACAGTGGGTGGTGCCGCCACGATGGCGCGGCTAGCACATTTTTTAGTGCCTGGCTTCCCCCTTCTATATGGATGGTTGACGCGCATGGGCCTGGAGAACAGTCCACAGTCGGCATCGTCATCGGGCAACCTTTTCGCGCCGCCAAGCGGTCAACGTCGCGTTGAAGGTGGCTGGCGCGCAGCCAGGCAGAGACCTTCGTTGCTATTGGCAGTCGGCGCAACGCTATTAATTGGCGGAGCTCTGTTTGCGCTCAATCGTCATGGAAGGCGAGAACGTGCACTCTACGAAAGAGAATGATCAAGGTCATGGAACTGCGCGGCCGGCAATGTCAGAGGCGCTGCAGGCGCCTCTGACAGTCGGGGCGCTGCTTACTTTTTGGAACCTCCAGGCAATACAGCCCCAAGAATCTGCTTGGCGGTTTGCACAATGACGCCAGCTTCATCCGGATCACCTTGCAGCAGGGTCGAGGCAAATTTCTTCGCCTGCTCGAGTTTGATATGCGGCGGCAGCGGCGGAACGTTCGGGTCAGTCTTGAATTCGATCAGCACGGGAGTATCTGAAGCCAATGCTTTTTCCCAAGCATCGGCAACGTCTTCCTCGCGATCTACGAAAATGCCCTTCAGTCCGATGGAAATGGCGAACAGGTGATAAGGAACGTCAGGGATGTTCTGCGAGGCTTCGAACTTGGGATCGCCTTCCATGACTCGCTGCTCCCATGTGACCTGATTCAGGTCTTCATTATTGAAGACGGCGCAAATCCATTTTGGGCTTTCCCACTGCCGCCAGTATTTGGCAACGGTGATCAACTCGGCCATGTTGCTCATCTGCATTGCACCGTCACCCACCAAGGCGATTACAGCACGCTGCGGGTAGGCGAATTTTGCTGCAATCGCATAGGGAACAGCGGCGCCCATGGATGCCAGGCCACCGGAGAGCGAACACATCATGCCGCCCCGAATCTTCAAGTCGCGCGCGAACCAGTTGGCGCACGACCCTGAGTCACTGGTGATGATGGCGTGCTCGGGAAGGCGTGGTGAGAGTTCGTAAACCACCCGTTGCGGGTTGATCGGATCAGCCTTGGCCAAGGCGCGTTTTTCCAACGTTTTCTCCCAAGTAGCGTGCCAGCCTTCGATCTTTTTACGCCACTTGCGTGAGGTTTTGTATTCCAGCAATGGCAGCAGCGCCGCCAGCGTTTCGGCCGCATCGCCCACCAGATTCACCTCCATCGGATAGCGTAAGCTCAGCATGTCCGGTTGAAGATCAATTTGAACCCCGCGCGCCTGGCCTTCTTTAGGCAGAAATTCGGAATAAGGGAAGCCTGACCCGATCATCAGCAAGATGTCGCACTCGGTCATCAACTTGTAGCTGGGCTCGGTACCGAGCAAGCCGATGCTGCCGGTGACCCACGGTAAATCGTCAGGCAGTACCGCTTTACCGAGCAAGGCCTTGGCTGCGCCGGCACCGAGCTTCTCGGCAATTGCAATGACTTGATCGGTCGCAGCCAACGCACCAGCGCCCACCAGGATGGCGACCTTCTCGCCGGCATTCAGCACATCAGCCGCCCGTCGTAGATCCACTTCATACGGAACGACCCTCGGCTTGCTATAACCAACCCTGAATGAACGGTACCGTGCTCCCTGCCGGGCGCCTTGTATTCGGCTTCCTGCAAGTCATTGGGTAGGATCAGTGCAGTGACCCGACGCTCGCCTACTGCGGTGCGAACCGCACGGTCGACTAGATGTCGGACTTGCGACGGCGTCGAGGCTTGTTGCACGAACGCACCGGCGACATCCTTTAACATCGACAGCAAATCCATCTCTTGCTGATAGTGTCCGCCAAGCGCTGCACGCGCTTGCTGGCCAACGATGGCCAACACCGGCATATGATCCATTCGCGCATCGTAGAGACCGGTAATCAGATGCGAAGCACCGGGGCCAGAGGTCGCAATGCATACGCCCAGCTCTCCCGTGAACTTGGCGTGAGCGGAGGCCATGAACGCTGCCATTTCTTCGTGTCGGGCCTGAACGAACTCGATCTTTCCTTGGGCACGACTTAGTGCACCAAAAACCCCGTTGATACCGTCACCCGGATAACCAAAAATCCGCGTTACGCCCTATTGGCTGAGTCGTTCAACCAGAAAATCGCTGACTGTTGTTGTCATTAAGATCCTCGTCTTTACCGATGCGTAGAGTTGCTGCTGGAATGGCCGTGGCAGCTCAACCGACTTTGTCGTTTTCCTGTTCAGGCGTTTCAATGCCAAGTTCTTCTTCAGGGGCTTCGTGCGGATAACCAGGTAACCCACGAGCGTCATTCGGCCCTTGGCGACGGCCCGACGGGTTCTTTTTCTTGTCCCAATCGGTGGTGGCATTCGGGTCTTCATTACGGCCAGCCGTACCTATCACGCAGCCGTCGTCATTGGGATTGCCCTGATCCTCGATGGGTTTGTCCGGGGCAGTAGATGGCTCGGTTTTCATAGATGCCTCCAACGCAAGGTCATGAGACTCTTTGGAGGCAGGGTCAACGCCAGAGTGCAGCTCAATTGACGAATGGTGAACGCGACTTTAACTACCGATTTCACGGTCAGATTGACTAGATGAGTCGTCGCGCTCAAACGGCGCAGCCCACGAACCCAAGACCGAAAGGATCTAAAGCATCTGAAGGCACGGGGTATACACTCATTGGCGAGCTCCCTAGCCAATGAATTTAGGTTCAGCCCTATCAAGCGCGTACCTTCGCGGCGCTCCTCATTACTCTTTAGACAAAAGTCATTTGGCTGGCTCCCGTCGAGACAAGCCATATGCTATCAACTCTAGAGATCCGTCACTTGATAGAACAAAGTTTTCTGCCCACTCGTTGCGAATGCACAATCGATTCAGGAACCGCTCTGACGGTACGATTTTTCCACGACACTTCGAATCGAGAAATTCTTGTTGTCACTGGTATCTCTTTAGCTCAACTGTGCAATGGGCTTGCCATCGCAGGTCTTGTTGAAGGACTACGACAGGATCTTGAACTCGTATCTTGTGCTCCTGGCTATACAGTAAGTGATCCAGGTTCTACGTTGCACCGTCGGTGATATGACGTTGACTGCTCTCTAAACTGATGGCAATGCTAAGCTTTAATTTCTTCGAATGAGACGAAGTACCCCCTATCGACATCTCTCAAACATTCGAGAAAGATTATGAAGCGGATCCTGATCGGTTCTCTCACCCTAGCAATCATCGGCACGATGACCTATGGACTGCTCCAATGGAGAGCCATCGACAAGCAGAATCAAGAATTTTCGTGCAGTGAAGCAAAGCAAACCTTAAAAGGAGTGGAGATTCGCGCGCGAGCGTTGGCTGCCGGGATGACCGTAGAGGCCTACGCTAATGCTGAAGAGGAGGAAGTGGCGAAACTGATCAGTGCCCTCGAAGGTGCCACTAGCGCGACGGATATTGATTCGGTCATGGAAAGTCACGCTGCAGCCATAAAAGCGGAGGACGCCGCTGTTGAGGCAGAGGTGGATGCTCGAGGAGATCAAGCATTCCTCGAACAACGATTAAAGAAGCAGCGGATACCCGTCGATGTTAAACAACAGCTCGAACGCGCCGCAAAGGCAGTCAGTCTTACTTGTAGCTAGCGCCCTGTGATATATCGCCCCCTTCTAAAGCTGTCTCCCCAGACTAAGAGCCTACAAAAACAGGCCCTCGAAAGGCCCCTTTTGTACTCAAACCAGAATCACTTGGTCAGCCAGGACTCAACGATCGCAGAAGGGATTAAAAAAAGTCTTAATAAGCTTTGTTCTCAACCAAGCAATTGCCTCCATCCACCACTAGCAACTCACCTGTGATGTAACTCGCTTCAGGAGAAGCCAAGAATACAACGGCAGCGGCCACTTCATCTGGCCGACCCGCTCTTCCGAGAGGTGTAGAGCGTGCTGCTTTGACTTCATCAGGAGTGCTCGACCCTGTAGCTATCCAACCAGGGGCAACTGAATTCACAGTGATACCTAGATGAGCAACCTCAAGAGCAACACTCATGTTCATCCCTACCATTCCGGCCTTTGCTGCACTGTAAGCAGCCTCTCCTGGATTACTGGCTCGTGTGCCTGTGGTTGAGCTGATGTTCACTATGCGGCCATATCCTCTAGCCCGCATCCCAGGCAACACCCCTTGAGTTAACAGGAACGCAGTTGTCAGATTTCTAGCGATGGAAAGATTCCAGGTTTCAAGGCTCGTACTCGTGAACTCGGCGAACGGTTCTGGACTTCCTTGCATCGCCATACCGGCATTATTTACAAGAATATCGATGTGGCCCCAGACGGCCTCAGCCCAAGCGACGAACTCACTAACCTGAGTTTCCTGAGTTAAGTCTACCGGTCGACCCTCCGCTTCGAAGCCGGCGGCGCGTAACTCCGCAACCCGCTCATTGATGCGTGCGCTGCTTGCCGTGACGATCAGTTTGGCCCCTTGAGCCCCAAGACGATGGGCAATAGCCATACCAATTCCAAGCTCACTGCCCGCTCCACTCACAAGCGCCACCTGATCCGCCCAGCTTGAATTCATCATCCTTGCCTCTGTTGAAGGTTTGCGAAGCCCACGAATGGAGGTGTAGCAGATAGCCGGAAACGCCGGTTGAGGATTTGGTCCCTGACTTCGATAAACTGCAAATAAAAAGGGCCTTCGAAGGGCCCTGTTGTACTCAATCCAAGATCACTTGGTAAGCCAAGACTCGACTGTGTCGGATCCGTGCTCAGCTTTCCATTCTTTGATGCCCTTGTGGTTACCGCCTTTGGTTTCGATGACCTCGCCGGTATGCGGATTTTTGTAGACCTTTACCTGACGAGCCTTTCGGCTGCCGGCCTTCTGGGCGGTAGCAGGTGCGCGACGCCCAGCTTGCGGATCAAGTAAATTGACTATGTCCTTCAAGCTGTAGCCGTACTTGGCAAGCAGGGCGCGAAGCTTTGTTTCAAATTCGATTTCGACCTTCAGGCCAGCATCACCTTTGAGCGCTTCGAGCGCCTGAATCTGTTCGGCCAAGTGTTTTTCGAGTTGACGGAATTCTGCGAGCTTAGACATGGGAAATCTCTACGTGATTAGTTTGCTAACGTTACACCAAAAACAGCAATGCGCATGATGTGGTGACTAAAAGTTTGAATAATCGAAAATAGAGAGTGGGACTGTGATAGCACCTCCTCTGATTATTTTTTGGAACGGAACTGCGGCCCAGGATGTCGTTTGTATTAGGCACCTAGTAGGTGTCGAAATCGCGTACAGATATGGAGGTGGAATTATGAATAATATTATCTACATCGTCGGGGCGGTCGTGATCGCCCTCGTTATTCTGTCGTTTGTCGGCATTGTATAGACTTAGCTGCTGAGTACCTCATTGGCTCATTGGCTACGCTAACTGGGAACTTCCTTGGTGGCGCGGTTGCCTATGACTACTTGACCAGGTCGAGTTCGTCGACAAAGACAAAGACGTCGACTACGCGCACCGGATTGGTATCGCTTGGCTCTCGGGAAGTAAGGTGCGTTGGCCTCGATATTCACCTTGGATAAAGCGCTTCATGGGTGATCCCTGCGATGAAATCCTCAGAAATCATAGCAAGGGTTCAAGAAAGCGTTTTTACACACTCTGGGCCGATTGCTGCCACCCACTCCAAGCCGGTTCGTGCGCATAACTCACGCGTGTCTCAGGGGGGCCTCCCTCCCCGCTGCTACGCTTTCGACTCCTTCATTGGGGTCGAAACAATGCCCACTGAATATTCACTAGTTGATGTCCTTGAGCGCCTGTACCAAAACCAACCCGTCTTAAAGGCGGCCGTAATTGAGTGGACCTTGAGGGCTGAATGCCAGGGTACGACAGACACCGGCGACAATGTCCGCGCTGCGCCGCAAACGATCGGGAAGACTGCCGGTCCAACAAGGCTGGGCCAAACTGAAGCCCCGAGTCCACATTAATGTCTATGACGTCCTACTGTGACAGCCTTTTTTTCACTTTGTGCGCATGGAGCAAAGGATGCCCCCGTACGGCACAGCCGTCAGATCCAAACCTCAAACCATGTGCTCGCAGGGAAAATGATTGGAACAGCGCATCGCTGAACACAACGCCAAAATTGAGGCCCTGCGTCAGGCCACGTCGATCGGCGGCACGGACGCTTCATGCAGCTGAACGAAGGAGATCTGAAGCACTACCTTGAGGGCTTGGGCCTGGAGGCCACCCTCCATGCGAGTGAGAAATACGGAGTATGCCGCAGTATCGGATTACCAACGCGGCGCGCGCTGACATTGTCGACATTCTCAGATTCTATCGGACGCAGTTCGGCGATCAAGCCCAGGCGCTGATCCTCTCGACGCTGCAATCCATTGCCGGCACGCCTTATCGCACTGGCTGCCACGACCGCGATGAGCTTGTACCAGACCTTCGCAGCTATCACCACGTCTACTCACGCCAGCAGGCCAAACACCCTCATGGAATGGTCAAAAGCCCACGCCATATCGTGTTCTATCGTGTGGCAAATGACGACGTGATCGAGGTCGTAAAACTCCTCCACGATGCCATGGAGGTGTCATCGCACCTGCCGACTGAATAATCCAAATATCATTGACGCTCTACCTCTGCATTCCCCCATTACGTGTTTCTAGGGTATGTCCCATGACTACTGTGCGGAAAGCGATCACCGTCACCGACCAGCAGGATAGCTGGATGAAGGCACAGATCGAGGCAGGTCATTACGCCAATGACAGTGAGTTCGTTCGTGATTTAATTCGTCGCAATCAGGAGCGCACTACGGAGGTTGATGCCATCCGTACCGCATTGCTGAGGGTGAGGCCAGTGGTAAACCTCGCCTGTTTAACCCCACATCGTTCAAACAGAGGATGCTGAACGCCCATGCCTGAATGAGGGTGTTACGGCGTCGACGCAAGCGCCATTCGGGCAACGGCAGGCCCTGGGTTATGACTTCCGGTCCATGCTTCATACCGCAATCAGTGGTTTTGCTCAGGAGGTGCAGACTGGTAAGTTTCTGGGGGCCGGAGTACGTTCTGACCCCCGGTACCCAGGCGTCCAGCGCTCAGCTTGAACGCCTGGGGTGCGTTCTCCGCCAGAGCCATTTTCAATGATCTACGCACCTTTGAAACAAAGCGCCAACTTGACGTTATGCCAAAGCCATAACTTCCTTTTTAACGAGATCAGCGAACCTCCTGCGTATTGCGCAAAAAACGGTCAAGCACATTTTTTGTGATCATCACGGTGTAAATGTCTGCTTGCATGAGCCCATGTACCCATTCGCACGTGGCGGCGGTAAAGACCTCACCTTGACCTTTGTGGAAGTGCACCACCATGCCGGTCCCGCGGCTATGCAAATGGATGCTGGCGTCGCTAAGGTCGGGCGCCAGGATGGAAGCACGAAACCGGGCATCGCCATCGCCGAGCATGAATGAATAGGCCTCTTCGGACCGGCCATGCTCGGCATTGGTCGCCCAGCCCATTGCTAGGATTTGCAGTCCACCGGGCGCGCCGTCTGTGCCGAGCGGTTCTGGGAGGCCGTCGACGAACGTGTATTCCAGGCCATCCACCTCATAGCCGAAGATGTTGGCTTCGTCTCCGAACATGTCCGCGTAACCCAGGCCCGTCCCCATAAACGCCCAGTGCTTCGGCCTGAAGACTGTGTACCCGCGCGGGCTGCGCGGTGCCATCCCCCCAAAGCTGCCGTATATCCCGCGCAAAGCATTCACCCCGAACGTCCTTGCCCCGGGGTGATTTACCCTCGGATCTTCCCAGGCCCCTGTTAGCCGATGAGGCTCGGTAGCCGCCACAGGATCGAGCGCACCAGCGTCGTACTTGTAGGCCACCTGCCTCCGGCCTTCATCTTCCAAGCGGATCTGCCACATGAAATTGCCGGCGAAGCGCGCGACCTTGCCGCCGCCCTCGACAAAGGCGTCGACATGGTCGCGCATTTCCCGCGTCCAGTACTCGTCGTGCCCGGCGAAGACGGCGCAGCCGTAGCCCTCAAGCGCGTGCGGGTCGTGATGCAAATCGTCCTGGGTCACGATATGCACCCTATAACCTTGCTGTTCGGCCCAGACCACAAAAGGTCTCTCGTAGGAAGCCCACCCCGCCAGCGCGTAGTACTTGGCGTAGCCGTTAAGGGAGGCCCATTCGATGAACTCATAGCGCGCCGGCCCTGGCTTGCGGGGCCGGGTCGCGTTGACGCAACGTGGTGCGTCCTCCGGCAGCCAGACCTGCCCTCGCGCCCAGGGGCGCTGCGCCGACAGCAACGGTGAGCGGCCACGCGGCGTGCCGGGGTGGAGGCCAAAGTAATGATTGGCACCGCCCCAGTCGTTATAAGCGGCCCAAGTCGATGTGGCCGCAATGAGCACCAAGGCATCGGCACGCTTGCGCAGCGCCTTGACGATGAACAGATGATGCCCGAGTACGCTGTCAGCACCATCGCGTACTTCCACGATATAGCCACCCTGCTCGGCATCCGCTGGGATTGACCATTGCATGAAAACTGGCCATTGGCAGCCATGCTCATAAGCACGTTCGGGTATGGGGTGAAATAGAGCGTCAAGGCTGTCGGTGGTATGCAGCGTGCGGGCGATGGCGCCATCACGATAGATCCGGAGTCTCACTTGTGGCCGGTTCGACGACAGATACAGGCAAACCGAATCACCCGGGCTATAGGCGCGGCGATCCGAGTAGCACCAGGCGGCCGCCGGGCCCGACTCGGAAGGGACTTCCACCCAGGTCTCGCGTGCGGCCTGACGGGGCCCCGAAGTCTGGCTGACGGTCACGTTGGCGCCCGGTCGTTCACCTCGTGCAGCGGCGTTTTTGAGGTCTGAGGAATTCATTGAATCGTACTCCTTTGATCGGCTGATTCTGCGGATCGACCAGCCAATGTATTTACGCTGACTCGAGCGCCAGGCGCCTCGATGTGCGCAAGGTCGATGCCCGCCGTTTCGTCGATAAGAAACCCTGCCAGGACAGTGACTACGCCCAACCCGATCACATAGCTGACGTACAAATAGCCAAGGTCAGCGCCGCTAAGATAGTTGTGTAGATAGGGGGCGGTGCCGCCAAAAATCGCCACCGAAACCGACGAGACCAAGCCGACGCCCTGGGCCCGTGCCTGGGTGGGTACCTGCTCACACAGCACGGCAGGGAAAATCGCCGCGATCAACGACCAGGCGCCTAGCCCCAGCACCTGGGCTAGGAACAGCGTGTAGGGCTCAGTGGTCACCATTATCGAGATGGGATAGGCCAGCACGATCACACCCAGGCCCCAGGCGATGACCATGGGCCGGCGCCCTACCCGATCGGACAACATCCCGCAGACCGGCAACCAGCACACACACAGGATCTGTGCCAGGAGACTGGCCACATAGGCACCCGTGGCGTCCATACCCTGGGCAATCGCCGTCGAAGCGCCGAACGTGACCCAGGCGTAGTAAGTGACATTGGCGGCCGCTGCAAGCATGACGATGTTACGCGCCACTCGTAGCATCTCCCCCGTGGACAGCTTGCGCGGCGGCCGCGCTTGCCCCTGCTGTTCTACGAACACATGAGATTCCTGCGCACCGCGGCGCAAAAACAGCGCGTAAATACCGAGCACTCCACCAATGGCGAAACCGATCCTCCAGCCGTAGTCACCCATGGCCTGCGCGCCCAGCAGCCAGGTCAGCGCTGCCGCCACAGCCGTCGCTGCCATCACTCCCAGCGTCACCCCCACATAGACCGAACTCGACCATAAGCCACGGTGCTTGCTTGGGGCTATCTCGGCGACATAGGTGTAGGAAACCCCTGTCTCGCCACCATGGGCAAGCCCCTGCATAAGCCGGAAAAACAGCAGCGCGACCGAGGCATACAGGCCAATGCTCTGGTAATCAGGGATAAGCGCGATCCCCAGGCTGCTGATCGCAAGTAGCAGCATGGTGAGCACCATGATGGTCCGGCGCCCCAGCCGATCGCTCAGTCGGCCAAACAACCATCCGCCGACAGGGCGTGCGACAAAGCCAACCGCAAACACAGCAAGGGTCGCGAGCATCGCCGAACGCTCATCGGTCTTGTCGAACAGGTTGCTTGCCAGGTACACCGAAAAGGTTGCGTACAGAGTCCAGTCAAACCATTCAAGCGCATTGCCGATACCTGCTGCGCGCAACGATTTGAGGCGTCCTTGGTGAGACGTCGTATTGTTCATGGGGTATCTCCTGGTTACGGACGGATCGAAGCGGTTTGGCAAACCGGATCAAAGGTGCAACGCGGGTTTGGGCTGGCGAACGCCTTGGGCAGAAGGGACGCGAACACGCAGCGCAATCAGCAAAGCGGCCAGCAGCATCAGCACGGCCGCCGCGACGAATACGCCTGCGCTGCCACCGAGGCTGAACACTGCACCGCCAGCGGCGGCGCCCGTTGCGATGGCTGACTGCACAGATGCCACCACCATGCCTCCGGCGCTTTCCGCCTGATCAGGTACCGCACTGGCAACCCAGTTCGACCACGCCACCGGTACACCACCAAAGGCCAAGCCCCAGATCGCCAGCAGTACCGCCTGCCCCGGCAACGAGGCCGGCAACAGCACCAACGCCAGTGCTGCAACGCCGACCAGCGCGGGCATCAACACCAGAGTGGCCAGCGGGTGGCGCTCCAGCAGCTTCCCGGCCAACAGCGTGCCGGCGAAGTTCGCCACACCGAACCCCAGCAACATCAGTGACAGCCCTTGCGGGCCGATGCCGGTAGTACTTTCAAGGAATGGCCGAACATAGGTGAACATCGCAAAGTGGCCACTGTGCACCAGCACACAACCGAACATCCCCATGGCGATGCCCGGACGCTGCAACACCTCGAGCACGGTACGCAGACGTGCCGGCCGGCGCGGCGCAAGGCGCGGCAGAGTGAACGACTGGAAAGCCAGGGTCACCATGCCTACCGCCGCCGCGGCAAAGAACGCGCTGCGCCAGCCATACAGCCCGCCCAGATAGCTGCCCAGCGGCACCGCCACTACCGTGCCGATGGCGATGCCGCTGAAAATGATCGACAGCGCCCGGGGCAACAGAGCACTCGGCACCAAGCGCATCGCTACCGCCGCCGCCATGCTCCAGAACCCGCCAAGGGCAATGCCCAGCAAGATGCGCATCAACAGCAACACCGCGAAGCTGGAGGATACGGCGACCAACAGATTGGAGGCGACCATCAACGTGGAAAAACCCAGCAAGACCCAACGTCGGTCGATGCCGCGGGTCAGGCCTGGCACCAACAAGCCAGCGAACAGCGCCACCACTGCGGTCACCGTTACCGCCTGGCCAGCCAACGCTTCGGACACTCCCAGGTCGGAAGCCATCAGCGTTAACAAACTGGCCGGAAGGTACTCAGCGGTCAGTAATCCGAACACACCCATTGCCAACGAGAAGACGGCCATCCACGCGGGCGTCGCAGGCTCTACGTCCGCGCCGACGCCGGGATGGCGGTCGGATACGGCATTACATACACAGTCAGTCATTGCACGGATCTCCCAATCTTCATTGCGAGCCGAAGTCTAGGCGCGGGAAGCTGGATGATCTATGATCGAAAATCTCTACTTTTTGACTAAAACACCTGAATGATGCTTGCAGATCAGTTTGCTCTCTCCTCGGATCTCATCAACGAGCTGTTGCGCGGCATGCGCCTGCGTGGCGTCGAATACCGGCGTATCCAGGCGGGTCCAACCTTTGGATTGGGCTTCGCGGAAAAACCTGGTCATGCCTGGTTCCACTTCATGGCCGTCGGCAATGCGGTACTGCGAATGGAGGACGACAGCACCTACGCGCTGTCTGCCGGCAACGCCGTGTTCATCTCCCATGGCGCGGCCCATCAACTGTTTTCCCATTCGGGCGTGCCGGTTCAAGACATCGACCATCTCGGCGGCGCGCCCCTCGGTGACACCGTCAGCGCGGTGGATACCGGAACCGATGCCAGCCCCACGCCGAGCACTATTTTGTTCAGTGGTTGTATGGAGTTTGAACTGGGCAGCATCCATGGTCTTGGTCGGCTGATGCCGGGTCTGATGCTGATTGATGCCGGCGGCCAGCGTTACCCCGGACTGGTGCCTATCCTGACCACCATGGAACGCGAGGTCAGCGCCGCCCGTGTCGGCTTCGCCGGTATCCTTGCGCGGTTGGCCGACGTAGTGGCTGCCATGGTCGTTCGCGGCTGGGTGGAGTGCGCCTGCGGCAATGCCTCTGGGCTGGTCGCCGCCTTGCGCGATCCACGCTTGGCCGGTGCACTGCTTGCGCTCCATCAACAACCGGGCCGCGAGTGGACCGTTGCGCAACTGGCCGAGCACTGCAATACCTCGCGTTCGGTGTTCGCGGAGCGCTTCCAGGTGACGATTGGCATGACCCCGCTGCGCTATGTCACCGAACTGCGAATGCGGCTGGCAAGCCAGTGGCTGACGCTGGAGAGGCTGCCGATTGAAGAGGTGGCGCAACGTCTGGGCTATACCTCCCAGGCCGCTTTCAGTCGTGCATTCAAGCGCATTACGGGCAAGACACCGGGTTTGAGTCGCAAGGTGAGGCAGCACGCTGTTACCTGAAGCCGGGCGCAGGTAGCCAATGATCCGAGCCTTTGACTCATTTACCGCCCGTTACGTCGAGGAATGTACCGGTAACGAATGATGCCTCCGCGCTCGCCAGCCATAGAATCGCGCGTGCGACCTCCTCCGGCTGACCACCCCGCCCCATGGGGATCGAGTCCTTGACACGATCGACCCGCCCCGGCTCACCGCCACTGGCATGCATTTCGGTATAGATATGTCCGGGGCGAATGCAGTTAACGCGTATGCCTTCGCGAGCCACCTCCTTTGCAAAGCCAATGGTGAACGTCTCCAAGGCGCCTTTCGACGCCGCATAGTCGACGTACTCATTGGGGCTGCCAAGGCGCGCCGAGGCCGATGAGACATTGATCACCACGCCGCCCGGGCCGTTGTGGCGGTAAGCCATGCGCTTCACGGCCTGTTGGGCACAGAGTATTGGCCCAATGGCATTGACCGCAAAGATGCGCTGCATCCGCTCGAAGCCGAGGTCCTCCAGGCGTGATTGAGGCGCCAGCATCCCGGCGTTATTGACCAGTATGTCGATGCGTCCGAAGGTGCGGTCGATGGCCGCGAACAAATCGGAGACTTGTTGGGGGTCCGCACTGTCCGCGCGCATCGCCAACGCTTTGCGCCCGAATGCTTCTATATCCGCGGCCACGGCCAGCGCTGCGGACTCGTTGGCAACGTAGCTGATAGCGACGTCATAACCTCTTGCGGCGGCAAGCCGGGCGGTTGCTGCCCCCACTCCTCGACTTCCACCAGTGATTAGAATCAGCGATGCCTGCGAGACGTTGACCATGAAACATAGCTCCTGAGCCGTTGGCTATATCAGCCGATGATGAGTGTGCCGCTGGCGATCACTGCGCACGCCAGTATCCGGCGGGCGGTGAGCGTCTCGCCGAGAAACACATAGCCGATCAATGCCGCAAACAGCACGCTGGTTTCGCGCAATGCCGATACCGCGCCCAGGGGCGCTTCGTTCATGGCGTAGATGACCATTCCATACGCAAGCAAAGAGACCAGCCCGCCGACCAAAGCGGTCACGGTTCCAGGCCGGACGGAAAACAAGCTGCGGGTGTCACGTAGGCCGATGTAAACCACCGGCATCAGCACACCCCACAGGGCGCACATCCACACCGTGTAGGCAAGCGACGCACCGGAGAGCCTGGCGCCGATGCCGTCGACCACGCTGTAGGCCGCGATAAAGCAGCCCGTTCCCAGCGCATAGGGCAGGCTGGGAACCGACAGAATGCGCCCTCTGAAAGCCAGCGAAATAATCCCGCCTGACACCAGCGCAATACCGAGTAACACGCCAGGCGTGATGCTTTCTCCGGCAAACACGGCGGCCCCCAAAGTGATCAGCACCGGCGACAATCCACGTGAAATCGGATAGATCTGCCCCAGGTCGCCGACGCGGTAACTGCGCACCAGAAACAGGTTGTAGCCCACATGCAGGAACCCCGAAAGCACCGCGTAGGCCCAGCTTTCAATCGCGGGGGACACCATGAACGTTGCGGCAACGACACTGGTGATGGCGATGGCAATGCACATCACCGTCATGGACCACAGCCGATCGGCGCCGCTGCGCAGCAGAGCGTTCCAGCTGGCATGCAGGAGCGCGGCGAAAAGCACGAGGAAGATGAGATGAATAGGCATGCGCCACTTTAGGCAATCCGGCGCAGGGACTAAAGCGAAGTCTCCTCATCGAAGCATGAACGTATTCTCATAACTCACTCATCCGGTCGTTGGACTTTCAGTGCCTCGCTGACCAACCATTGGCGAAAGTTGGCGATGTGCGGTTGCGATTCAATGCCCTTGGGGCAGACGAAGTAGTAAGCCAATGGCGATGGAAGCGGCACATCAAACAGCCGCACCAAACGGCCATCGCTGATTTCGTTCTCGACATGCCCGCTGCGCACCAATGCAACGCCCTGGCCAAGCAAGGCCGCCTCGACCGTCATGTTGGTATCGGCAAATCTGACGCTCTCCTTAAGCGGCAAATAGGCCAGCCCGACAGCTTGAAACCACACCTCCCACTTTGGCACCAACTCGGCGCCATCCCGCGTCAGCAGCGGGAAGTGCAACAAGTCTGCGGGGCTCTGCGGTGCTCCAACGCGTCGCAACAGTTCGGGACTGGCCACAGGAAATACCTGCTCCCCAAACAGGAACTCCGAATGCAGACCTGGGTAATTGCCCTTGCCGAGCCTGATCGCAACATCAGCCTGGCCGTGAGAGAAGTGGATGATTTTATCCGTGGTGTCCAGCGAGACCAACAGCGCGGGGTGCTGACGAGAGAGACGCGGCAAGCGTGGCAGCAGCCATTTGAGCGCGAAGGAATAGGTGGTGCTGACGCTGAGTCGAACCCTGCCGTTTTGCTCGCGGAGATCACTCAAAGTCGCCTCCAAGCTGATGAAAAATTCACGCACGATGGGCGCCAGCGCAGCTCCCGCTGCCGTGAGGCGTAACGCCTTGCCACGTTCAAATAACTGCAGCCCCCAAAGCACCTCGAGATGCTTGAGCTGGTGACTGACCGCGCTTTGAGTAACATGCAGCTCCTGTGCGGCTGAAGTGAAGGTCAAGTGCCGGGTGGCAACTTCAAATGCGCGCAAGGTCGCGGTGGGCGGCAAGTCTCTCATAAGGGCAGTATCCAGCGAGTTATCAGAAAAGCGCATGCATGAACGCTAGCTCATGATAGAGCTAAACTCACTCGAAACGTCACTTGGGGACCATCACATCAGCGTAAGCGGCATCACCTGTTCTGCTCTGAGCGCAGGGGTTTTAACCAGCTACACATTTCAACGAATGTAGGGAAATCGAATTGGCTTGAGCGTCGTGCCATATGGCGGGCCATGAGGTGGGCCATGTTAATTTCAAATGTTTCGCAGTTGAATTCAATACTGCGGATGGGGGCACTGAAAAGAACTAAAACTGGTGCGCTAACGCGACTTGGTGAAGTAATCCTTCACTCTGTTTGGTGAACGTGGAGTTGTGTACAGCATCGACTGAACACTGTGCATTTTGATCGTGCAGGAAGTTCTCTTTTGGTGATGACAAATGTATGGGAGATTGCCCAAACTGTCCCATGAGAGAATAATTGTAATGAAACAGCGTGATGAACTGATTAGGCGGTGTGTTGAGTTTCTATCTGAAATCAAAGACAAGACTGCTGGCGCAAACATAGAACCCTGGCTTAATGACCATTACGGGCCTGACACTGAAACTTACCAAAGAATCGCTGAACTGGTGAGAGAAGGTGTCGCGCAGGGATGGGTGGCTAACACTGAAATCAGTGGGTCGCATTATCGTCGCAGCCGTTTATGTGAACCGTCTGCGGAAACCTTTTACTTCAGCATCACCGCCGTCTATATGGACAGCAAAGGTCACGAACTGGATAACCCGCAGCACACATTTCGAGGGGATTATCACTGTCATCCCTACGGAGAACTCAACATGGTGATCCCGCTCGACGAGGACGCAGTCTTGGCCGGACCTCTTGGTTGGCAAGGCGCCGGCTGGACCGCCCCTGCACCTGGAAGCCATCACTATCCTGAAGTGAAGAACGGAGCATTGATTGCTTTCTTTTTTCTACCTGCGGGCCGAATTTCCTATGACGTTCAGGCAAATGGCTGAGTTGCAGGTGCGTGATCGTTTCTTGCAACCTGGGGCGCGCTGGCATATGGGTAGCGATTGTCATTCATTGATGAATCCAACCACCAGAAATTGGCTATTGGACCGAGGATCGCTGACCCGCCGCTTGAAACTTTTGTCCGGTAACGAATTTCAAGTCATTCCGTTGCGGAACGAGGCCGGGCCGCCCCAGCCAGCGGAGTGCAAGCTACTGGAACTGGAAACAGGCGCCATCGGCTGGACACGCGAGGTGTATCTGGCTGGGCTGGGGCGTCCTTGGGTTTTTGCACGGTCTATCATTACTTCTCTTGATCGTGAGGCTGGTGATTCGCCTTTATTCGGATTAGGGGAAGTTCCCCTTGAAACTGTATTATTTGGCAACGCCCCTTATCAGAGAAGCGAGATTGAGGTGTGCCGGTATATGGAAAACGGGCAGGCAGGTCAACAGGACGCTGAACCGCTTTGGGCCAGACGACCAATATTCCGTCGGCAAAAAAATCGCATTCTTGTCCAGGAAATATTCCTGCCAGAACTTTGGGATGAACTGCGGAAGACAGAGTTTGTATAGTAGGAGGCGCGTATGGATTATTACGCGCCTCTATACACCTTTTTTTAAAACAGCGGGGCGAAGCAGTTTGCTTATCGATGTTCCCAATGTGAACAGAGGATGATGCTGCACAGATCTGTGCGCTTGAATTTAGGGTCCTTATAGGCAAGGAAGTCATCGTTGAAAGTGCCGAAGGTACTTTGGGGACGATGGTTCATTCCAAGGTAAAATTCGTCGATCATCTTGTGAGCGAATCGGGCTTCCCGCGGATAGGCCGAAATCACCTCATCTCGTTGGTCGTCGGTAAATTCTTCAAAGCCACGTCCCGCGACGTCCATTCCTGCACCCGCCTGTAGAAGGGCGATCTCAGAATGCATGTGTTCCGGGATGCCCGGAGTGGTATGGAGCGCGATTGCGTTCCAGACCTTTTCCACATCCGTGGCGCAAATTCCATGACCGCGCAGAAAGTCACGTGCTGCGTTGGCGCCGTCTACCTCAAAGCGGAGCTGGCTGTTGTTGTACTTCGACGTCAGGCCGACATCATGGAACATCGCCGCGGTATAGAGCAGTTCAGGGTCAAAAATCAGGTCCTTTCGTTTACCTGTCATCGCCCCCCAAAAGTAGACGCGTGTGGAGTGTGAAAACAGTAAATCACTTTCGGTGTCGCGAATGAGTTCAGTCACTTCCCGGGTCAGTTGGCTGTCGGGAATGCTTACTTTGAAACGTTCGGTCAGTGGCATGAGTGCGATCTCTCCAATACGCCAATACAGGTGTTGGTCGGGCTTCACAAACGTTTAGAAGCCGTGAAGCGAAGCAAACGCTTCGATTGAAGCCTTTGGCATTTGCGGACGCCGCCGGGCCCATTGCGGATCACCAAACCCCATCGCCATGCCGCAGACCACCAACTCTTCAGAAGCCAGCGGCAAGCAGCTACGAAAAACGGTGTGGTAACGAGCAAGGAACTCTTGCGTGCAGGTGTCCAGTCCTCGCGATTTGGCGGCGAGCATTATGTTCTGAATGAACATGCCCAGATCCAGCCAACTGCCTTTTTCAAGCCGCCGATCAATGGTGAAAACCAACCCGACCGGTGCATCGAAGAAACGGCAGTTGCGTTCGGTCTGAGTCGCCCGTGAAGAAAGGTCATCATGAGCGATGCCCAATGAACCGTAGAAGATCGAACCGAACTCCCGGCGACGGGAAGCGTATGGCTCCGGCAATGGGTCCGGAAAGTAGCTGTATTCAGAAGAGGGTTGAGCCGGCTGTTTGTGCGCGGCGATGATGGCGCCTGTCAACGTGGCTTTGGCAGCCCCTGTGGTGACATAGACCTTCCACGGTTGCACATTCGCTCCTGTGCCGGCATGACGCGCGGCATGGAGGATGGCTGTGATCACTTCAAGCTCGACTTCACGATTCAGGTAAAAGCGATTGGCAAATCGACTTACCATGATCTGCTCGACTTCAGTCAGCTCAAGTATCGACTCGGTTTGGGCATCAGGCATGATTCACGTCCAGTCATTTAACGTATTAAGGTCCTGACTACCCTACGTTGCAGATTTGCCGTCACTGAAGTGCAATTTTCATCACATGAAAATGCACACCGTGCATTCAGTTTACAATGACTGTCGGCGTAGGTTACGGTTCTACAATCTCCGCAGACGGTGCCGCATTGGATAGCATGCTGCGCAGCCAACTATGCCCTGGGTCGTGAGTATGTCGTTCATGCCAGACCATTTGCACGGCACGTGGTGGGGCTTGCCAAGGCAGTTGCGAAGCGCACGCTACGCCTGATTGGTGGAACAGATTCGCCAGAGTGCTTGGAACGATCGCGGCCATTTCGGTGCCGGACAGCAGGCTTGGGACGGCAAGGAAATGCGGTTGCACCACCTTGATGTCGGGGTATTTTCCGATCGAAGCAAACGCGGCTGTCAGAGCGTCCCGGTCAAACATTTCAGTGCGCCGCGTCAAACCGCGTTCGGAGAATTCGCCATCTTCCGAGCTGCCTGTGGAGATGACCAAAAGCGGGAGGTTTGAAAGAGCGTCTAATCCTATCTTGCTGTCGGCGAGTGGGTGATTTTTGGCAATCACCATCATGTCGTGCTCCTTGAACAGCACTTGTTCGCGCAGCCGGTGAGGAATGCCAGAGAACGACCCAAGGGCAATGTCCACACGACCTACGTCAATCTGCGCGGTCAGGTCGATTCGGCTGGCGGGCAATACTGTGAAATTCGCGTAAGGCGCGATGGTTGAAATCGTCCGTAAAAAGTTCGGCAGTATCACCGCTGTCATATGATCGGTCGCGGCAATACAGAACTGGCGATCGGTATGACTTGCATCAAACTCTCTGGGACCGACCGCACGCTCGATCGCTACCAAGGCATCTCGCACCAGCGGTGCCATTTCGAGTGCCCGAACGGTTGGCTCCATCCCGTTCGTCGTGCGCACAAACAACTCATCGTTGAGCAGCGCCCGGAGTCGTGAAAGTGCATGACTGACCGCAGACGGGCTGAGACTGACGACTTCACTCGCCCGCAGGACATTTTTTTCCCGAATGATTGCGTCGAACACCCGTAGCAAATTCAAGTCCAGATTTCGCATTTCCAATTCACCACGTTTTCCGGCCTACCTACCTTTCATCCTGCCGTACCTGGGCATTTCGTTGGTACCAGCCCGATAAAAATTCTAGTCTGTTTCTCCGTCGCGCAAGCGGCACGGACGGGGTTTCGTCGAGGATGTGGGACGTAATCCCCGCCATTGGCGTCAAGGTTTATGGCTTTGATTCGGTGGGTTGCACCAGTGTCTCCTTATCATTGGAAAGCAACCAGGCGACGAGGGAGGCGGGCTGGGAGGTGCTTGGATTGCGCGTTACCCCGATGCAACTGACCTGGCTCTTCATACCATGCTTGTCCGGCTTTGTAGAGCTGCGGTGGCTGGCCGTCGAGCGCCGACTCAATTTCACCGCTCAGCACAACGACAAATACATGCCCTGGATGTCGATGGGGAGTGGATGTGGCACCAGGCGCGAAATCGACACGAACGGCAGTGGCCTTCGCAAAAGCCTGTGGAGGCAACGCAGCTTGAGCGATCGGAGTAACGATTTCATCTCCCGCGCCACCGCCATGAGCCAGGGCAACTGTACTGAGCATGCCTACGAACGTTGCACCGATTACTTTGACGAGCAAGTTCATGATGTTTACTCCGGCTGCATTGCGAAGCCAACGCCAAAGCGATTCCAGGCGTTGATCGTGGCAATCACAAAGGTCAATTCCGCCAGCTCTTGGTCGTTGAAAGCGGCGGCGACTTCTTCGTAGATATCGTCTGGCGCATGAGTCGTTGCGACCAGCGTCAGCGTCTCGGTCCATAACAGGGCGGCGCGTTCTTGCTGATTGAAAAAAGGTGTTTCCTTTCAGGTACTCAAAGCTGCCAGGCGACGTAATGTTTCACCTTGGTTAGCGGCATCCGTGGTATGCATATCAACGCAGTAGGCGCAGCCGTTGATTTGGGATGCCCGGATCCGTACCAACTCTCGTAATGAGAGTGGAAGCACCGATTCCGAAATGGCTTTTTCTAGCCCCATCATGGCCTTCATCGCCTGAGGAGCAGCGGCGTAATAGTTAAGGCGTTTTGAAGTCATTTCTTTTATCTCCAGTCAACCGAAGGTTTCGGCTCTGAAGCAACTGTATTGGCTGAAACTAACGAGATAAACTGGGGTAAATCGACTTCATTGTGCGAGAACTCGGATAATAATGGCTTTTGATCGATTGGAGGCGATGCGTGCGTTTTGCCGAATCGTCGAAACTGGAAATTTTACGCGCGCGGCGCACGCATTGAACGTGGCGAAAACGACCATAACCGGCCAGATACAGGGCCTTGAGTCGCTGTTGTCGGTAAAGCTGTTGCACAGGACCACTCGAAGGGTAACTCCTACCACAGATGGTGCCGCATACTATCCGCGTGCCCGCGCCGTACTCGATGATATCGACGAACTGGAAGTGTCCATTTCGCAGAGTCGTACCGAGGCGCGCGGGAGGGTGCGAGTGGAGATGTCTTCTCCAGTCGGGACATGCCTCATCATTCCATCCCTACCTGACTTTTCGAAGTTGCATCCGAATATTCAACTGGACATCGGCTGTAGTGAACGCGTGGTCGATCTTGTGCAGGAGGGCATTGATTGTGCATTTCGAGGCGGGCCGATCACGGATGACGGACTGGTGTGCCGGCCGGTGGGACAGATGCGCTTCTGCTTGTGTGCATCATCCACGTACCTCAGGAATACTCCCCCAATATTGAAGCCAGAGGATTTAGTGCATCACCGGTACCTTGGTTTCACATTTCCAGGTTCGGGAAAACAGCTGACCCCAGTGCTGCGGAACGGGGGTAGAACGTTCGCGATTGATCAACTTCCGGCAATGCGTTTTAACCATGGGGACGCTTACATGACAGCCGGGCTGTCAGGACTTGGCATCATTTCCGTGCCTCTGGCGCAAGCAAACCCGTACTTTCAGTTGGGACAGTTGATACCGGTTCTACCTGACTGGAACTTAGGCGGCATGCCCATCAGTCTCGTCTATCCCTACTCGCGGCATTTATCAGCCAGGGTGAGGGTCTTTGCGGACTGGGCAGCAGCGTTGATGGCAAACGATCCTCATTGGAAGATAAACGCATGACCGCCCAGTAATTCGATGCAGCTCTAATTTGGCGCAAGCGTCGAGCAGATGAACTTGCGCGGTAACTTGTCTGTGACATGTCTGGGGTGTGCACTGGATACAGCAACGCAGCATCCAGCGATCCAACGTGTTTTTTAGCTGACAACGACCATGTATCGCGCCCTATGGCTCTATTTTGAACCTCTGCTCCTCGGTCCCGGTCATGTAGTTCACGTGACATCGATGCCTTTCCGCCGATGAGGTTCAGAAGGTAAGTATGTGGAGCGAACCATGAACGAAGTCATCAATGATTTGCCCGAAGCCATCCGCGAGCAGGCTGAGAAAGTACTTGCTGAAATTGAAAGCGCTGGATCAATGATTTTGGCCATCAAGAGCGGCGCCCAGGCTTACGGATTCGTGCAGGGATTGGTCTGTGCAGGCGGTATCACAGCAGGCCAGGGAGAGGTACTTTCCGAGCTTTTTGACAAAACGGCCGAAAAAAGATTAAAAATTTTAACCCTCGGTTTGCCCTGAGGGTATTGATGGAAATCAGTAAGGGGACAGGATGAAAAAATTCATTTTCCTTATGGTGTTTGCCTCACTCTCCGCGTGCACCTCGACGTCGAAGTTGGCGGAAGACGGCGATCCGGTTCCAGCATCTCGCCTGTATGGCTACTTAAAAAAATCTGATGCTCAACTGGTCGTCATACACGACTCAGTGCTGGATGGGGGCTGCATGATTCGTTTGTCCATTGATGGAAAGCCTGCGGCCGATATTTTCAACGGTGAGATTGCCCACTTCGGCGTCACCATCGGAACACATAAACTCGTGGCTCGACCGCTCACAAAATGCAAGAAATCTGAGCTGAGCGAAGAGGCGATCAACGTGAAAGCAGGAGATGCTTTGCTTCGACGTATCGCCGGAACAGCCATCCAGTCAATTCCCCTCCCATCCCAGTGACGACTGCTGGCAATATCTGCTACCCACTGCCTACAAAGCCCAAGTCCACTGGGGTAATAAAAACCATTTTTTGCAGTAGATCCTGCTTGAGTAAATCGTCCATAGCGAGGGTGGCATCGCCCCCCCCCCGATAATGCCGTTACCACTAAAATTGGATTGTGCTTAGCGTCGTTTCGCCGGTGGGTATAGAAGGATTTCAGGCCGCTGAAAAACGCTCGCAGGAAGCTGTACAAAAATCTAATATTGTACAACTCTTGTTGAACTTGTGATCATCATGACTCCTTCAGAACGACTCATCGTTTGGCACCATAACTGGAGCCTTTCACAGAAAGTCGTCACTTGCAGGTCATGCAGCGCCTCGCAGTCGGAACTGGATAGGGGAAGCGATTTCCCTCACAACCCCAAGTGTCCGAGAGCGCTTCTTCAGTCACGTCCCTGGGACAAGCTTGATGAAATCCCACCTGCCAAGCCCCCTCGTCCATGCTGATACGACTTACCAACCTCCGACAAGAATCACCGGCTGCAGAGACGTTGTCCAATGCTGCAAAGTCCCCTGAGTGGGCTTGCGCTCATGCAGGGGGGGGGTTGTGACTTACCTTGAAAGTGAACAGGCCTCAATGCTGGCCATTCATGCCAAGTGACTTAATCGGTGCTCTAATTCAATCAAGTTGTTTCGCTCCCGTTTTCGACCTCGATTACGACTTCATACCAGGATCAACGGCATGCGCCTGTCTGACTTCATCATCAAAAATCTCGAACCGATTCTGCAAGCGTGGGAAGACTTCGCAAGAACCATTGAGATCCCTGGCGAAGCTCTGGACTCCAAGGCTCTGCGCGATCACGCCGAACAGATGCTTCGTGCAATAGCGATAGACCTATGCACGTACCAGTCTGCGCAGGAGCAAATTGCCAAGGCCCAGGGTAACGCTCCTATCGAGGAGTTGGAAACCGCTGCCGAGACCCATGCGGTCACGCGTTTAATGGCAGGTTTCACGCTGGATCAGATGGTCTCTGAGTATCGTGCGTTGAGGACAAGCGTCCTCAGTCAATGGTTGGGTCAGATGAAGGCAGGGACCGTTCTGGAAGTGGACGATATGATTCGCTTCAACGAAGCCATTGATCAGGCTCTCGCCGAATCGATTGCGAGCTACTCACGCGCGGTAGAGGCTTCACGCAACGTTTTTTTGGGCATCCTTGGCCATGATTTGCGCACGCCACTGGGCGCTATTTTGCTCGGTGCCGATGTGTTGCGGCGCGCGGTTGATATGGGGGCACGTAAGACTAAAATTGCATTGGGAATATATACCAGCGTCAGACGAGCCAGTCAGATCGTCGGCGACTTGCTGGATCTAACCCGCTGCCAAATGGGCCCTGGGATTCCCGTCAAAAAGGGAAATATTGACGTCGCGCCACTGTGCACACGCATCGTTGAAGAAATCCAAACCGCTCATCCAAGCGCGGAAATCGTCTTTAAAGTGGAGGCATCGGCTCGCGGTGAATTCGATGGCGCCCGCATGGAGCAAGTATTTTCCAATCTACTCAGCAATGCTGTGCAGCATGGCGATTTGCAGTTTCCTATTAAGGTTTCACTGGAAGTAAAAGACGGCAGCGTCATTTTCGTCGTCCACAATTTTGGGGAGCCGATCCCGAAGGATATTCTGCCCTTCATTTTCAACCCCGTGGGACGGTTCTCTCAACATGCTTCACTTGATCTAGGCCCTAGTACAGGACTGGGCTTGGGCCTATATATCGCCTCCGAGATCGTGGCTGCTCACTCAGGGACTATCGACGTAGACTCCGACACTGAGAGCGGAACTACATTCCTCGTAAAAGTGCCGACAGGGAAATACTAGGTCCAGCCACCGTCAATATTGCGTGGGACAGGAATGTAAATGATTGGTTGCGTTACCGCCGGCATTAACTGCGAGGGAGGGAAAGCCCGGTGCCAGTTCCGAAGCAACATCTGAAGAATACTCGTTACCTGATGTTCAAGACTAAAACATGAGAATTAAGTTTTCTTAGCACAGGTGCTCAAGAAATTATCCCTAAAGCGTAGGCGTTACGCGGAAAAGGTAAAAAGTGTCGCGATGATCCGGACGGTGGAGTAGATGGCTGATCTAATAAAAGGGCTCGACGGACCCAGAACCGCCCAGCAGGAGCTGTTTTATGGCCTTGAGGACTCTGCTGCAATCATCAGTTGGTCGGTGATTGAACTGACAGACATGGCTAGTAAGTCCAATGAAGGCCAATCTGCCTTTTTTATGAAAATTTGCAAGATGTTGAAAGCCGAGCAGGACAAGCTACGCGGCTATGCGGCAGAAGTGAAGACTGGAACTATTGTGCGCGCCATACCCGAATAAGTGGCGTGGTAGGAATTTTTACGAGGTAATCATGGGGCCAAGAAAGCCTGCGGTGGGACTGAAGCGTGACCTTAAGGACATAGCTGATAATTTGGAGCTTGTCTCTGGTGAGCTGAGCATGCTGGCTGAGCGCATTGATGGAGTGGATATCACCGCCGTCCTCAATCTGATGTCGATGCTGTACAGCGACGCAGACAAACTCAAGGCTTATGCGGCAGAGGTGAAAGCGGGGAGGATTGTGCGGGCCAAGACGGGGTGAAAATCTATTCGCGGAGCCCTGACCGGCGTCTTTTTTTCTAACACCCTGGCAAGATGCAAGTGATGGTATAAACTTTTAGTTGATCCTCATGACTTTTTATAGCCCGTCTCCCCTTGACGGGCTTTTTTTATTTCTACCCTTTGCGCCCTTGCCTCAAGTCGCTCACTCCCTTGGGCAAAGACCGAGCCGGAGTGACTGTTCAGCACAAGCTATTTTGTTCCAGTGATCAGTTTTTCTTTATTGCAGCTACCATTTCCCAGCAGTTCGGCATGCTTTTCAGGATCTGGCAGACAGAGCATCAGATTATTCCAACCATGCCCCCGCTAGATTCAGTTAGATAAAGTCCTCTAATGTCCGTTTTCCGTCTGTCGCATTATGCGGCTCTTGACCCACACTCGCCTTTCAGGTCAGCGAAAGATAAATAGTACCAATGGGGGGGCGGTCATCCGCCGCGCTGGTCGTGGCTCGAAGTCCATCGCTGATCGGGTACAGCCAACGCGCGCGACGTCTGCAATAATGACGACGAAGTGGCGCGATGGCATATAGTGTGCTTGTGCCCGCATCCGGCATTCTGGTTTGGAGGACTCCATGCGTGACATTATTGACGGCTTTCTGCGCTTTCAGCGCGAGGTTTATCCGCAACGCGTCGAGCTTTTCAGGCAGCTCGCGACTACACAAAATCCGAAGGCGTTATTCGTCACCTGCTCGGACAGTCGTGTTGTGCCCGAACTCCTTACACAGCGCGAACCGGGCGAGCTGTTCGTGATTCGCAACGCCGGCAACATTGTGCCGTCGTATGGTCCCGAACCCGGCGGCGTCTCGGCCACCGTCGAATATGCGGTCGCGGTGCTCGGCGTACAGGACATCGTGATCTGCGGCCACTCGGACTGCGGAGCGATGGGCGCGATTTCACGCTGCACGTGTCTGGATCATCTTCCGGCGGTCGCTAACTGGCTACGTCACTCGGACGCCGCGAAAGCAATTAACGCGGCGCATGAGTTCGACACACCCCGCGCGAAGCTCGATGGCCTCGTGCGCGAAAACGTGATCGCGCAACTGGCGAATCTGCGTACCCATCCATCGGTGGCCCTCGCGCTCGAGCAGGGGCAGATGAATCTGCACGGCTGGGTCTACGACATCGAGGCGGGGTGCATCGATGCGCTTGATGGCGCGACACGACACTTCGTTTCACTTGCTGATTCGCCCACCACCGTTGCGATCGCTGCGCGCAACGGCAGACAGGTGTAATGGCGACAGACACTTGAGGGTGGCCGCCGCATTACTTCCGAAATACTTTCGCCCAAGCTAAGGCTAGCGAAGTGGCATTGCCTCTATCGGGCAAGTTTCGGAGCGGACCAGCCGTTCGAATGATTGCTCGGTGGGACTGGCGAACGACCAGATCAGGCCGTTCACTGCAAGTCATGTTTGCTAAGGGGGCGAATCATATCCCGCGCAGATTGTTGGTTGGGTCGCATGCAAATGGGTGGTCAAGTCAGTGTAATTGCGCAGACTGTCGGCGCTGATGCGATTTTGAACCAGGTTGCTGATATTAACTGACCCAGTTGCTGCCTTTGATATATTCCGCAATACCACCACTTTTTGAGTATTCGGGTAGGTCAAAGAATTCCGGCAACCTGGTTCAAAATCGCAGTAGCGCCAACAGCTTGGGCTCATCATCAGTGCGATGAGCGGTCCAACGCGAGGCCACGCTCAAGCCCTTCGCGCCTCCATTAGGAATCGAGTAGCGCAATGCGACATCTCTATCCCGGTGGTGAGCATCTTTAACTTGTAGGTTGTATGAGCCCTCACCTTTGCTGTTCGAGTCTATTCTCCCGGGCTTGACTCACATACCACATTAGTGGATGAGGTTTTTGCCGCGCCGACGTCGGAGGCATACAAAGTCTGTTCAATTAATGAGCAGAGCATCGTAAGCCCCGTATCCCACAGTGCCTAGATCCTTATCCACAGATATACGCACGCCATTTGTGGATAGTTTTGACGCGCATCCGCACCCTCTCAAGAAAAAGCAGAGGCATTCTGCGACCTGCGCGGCTGCCAATGGCTATTCGATCCCGGCATCACTCAGCAGAACTACCGCTACGCGGGAAGACTTCCAGCCTGATGATTAAAGCTGATGGATAACCTGCAATGGCTCGTAAGAGACGAGCCCCTTATATTCAAAGTGCCAAGAAAGAGAGATTACGTCGCCCTGAAGATCATGCTACAGAGCGCCATAATTGACTTCCGTGCCAGACGGAAACGGTGAGATTTCCATCAAGAGCCAGTCGTTTTGTAGGGGTAAAAACGTCAAAAAATAAAAAGGGGTCGCGAGATAAAATCTCGCAACCCCTTGATTTATATGGTCGGGACGGAGTGATTCGAACACTCGACCCCTAGCACCCCATGCTAGTGCGCTACCGGACTGCGCTACGCCCCGACTAGGCGTGAAACTCGTCCCTCATCTCGAGGAACGCTCAAGAATATATCGCAAGCTTTTGAAAACTGGAAGTATTCAAACGCAGGAATTTATTTCTTGAGCACAACCAATACATCTTCCAACTCGGCAATCATCTGCCGAATCATCTGTTTGTATTGAGTGGTGTCGTCTTTGGCTTCATCACCGGACAAACGCAAGCGTGCGCCGCCGATGGTGAACCCCTGATCGTAAAGAAGCGCGCGGATCTGCCGGATCATCAGCACGTCTTGTCGCTGATAATACCGGCGGTTTCCGCGGCGTTTGACGGGGTTGAGTTGAGGAAACTCCTGCTCCCAATAGCGCAGCACGTGCGGTTTTACCGCACACAGCTCGCTGACTTCACCAATGGTGAAGTAGCGCTTGCCTGGGATGACGGGTAGCTCGTCGTTATGACTTGGTTCCAGCATAAGCCTCAACTCGGGCCTTCAACTTCTGCCCTGGACGAAAGGTGACCACACGGCGAGCCGTGATCGGGATTTCTTCACCCGTTTTCGGATTGCGGCCAGGCCGCTGGCGTTTGTCCCGAAGGTCGAAATTGCCGAAACCGGACAATTTGACTTGTTCGTTGTCTTCAAGAGCGTGCCTGATTTCTTCAAAAAACAGTTCGACCAATTCCTTGGCCTCCCGTTTATTCAAGCCCAGCTCTTCATACAGACGTTCCGCCATCTCAGCTTTCGTCAGAGCCCCCATACGTCACTTCCTTAACGTGGCGTTCAACCTTTGTTCGAGCGAGGTGAGGATATTTTGCGTCGTGTTATTCACCTCATCGTCATTAAGAGTGCGCGATGGATGCTGCCAGGTCAAGCCAACTGCGAGGCTTTTTCTATCAGGATCAATGCCTTTACCCTGATACACGTCAAATAGCCTGAGGTCCGTCAGCCATTCCCCTGCATTTTCACGGATTACGTCCAGTACGGCGCTGGCGGCGACGTCTTTTTCGGCGATCAGCGCAAGGTCACGACGCACTTCAGGAAAGCGCGACAACTCTTGGAATTTAGGCATTTTACCCAACGCCACTTCCGCCAGAACCAACTCGAAAACGAAGACCGGACGGTCGAGACCGAGGGTTTTCGACAGTTCCGGGTGAATCGCACCGACGTAACCCACCAGACGCCCTTCGCGTTCGATGCGCGCGGTCTGACCTGGATGCAGCGCCGGGTGTTTGCCTGGAACGAACGTGAACGAATCCAGCGCACCGGCAAAGCCTAGTACCGCTTCCACATCAGCCTTGACGTCGAAGAAGTCCACGACATCGCGACCTTGTGCCCAACCTTCCGGCAGACGGCTACCGCACACAACACCGGCCAGCATCGGCTCTTGCTTCAAGCCTTCCAGCTGACCGACAAAACGCAAGCCGCTTTCGAACAGACGGACACGATCCTGCTGACGATTCAGGTTGTGCTGAAGCGCCTTGACCAGACCTGGCCACAGGGACGAACGCATCGCAGCCATGTCGTTGGAAATCGGATTGGCCAGCAACAGCGGTTCAACACCCGGATTAAACAGTTCGAATTGTTTCGGATCGATGAAGCTGTAAGTAATCGCTTCCTGATAACCACGGGCCACCAGCAGACGGCGCAGTTCAGGCAGATCGCTACGGGCTTCAGCCTTGGCTTGTGGCGCCAGGCGAGCTTGCGGGTAGCGGACTGGCAGACGGTTGTAACCGTACAGGCGGGCCAGTTCTTCGATCAGGTCAACTTCCAGGCTGATGTCGAAGCGATGGCTTGGCACTTCTACGCGCCACTGCCCTGCCCCATCGGCGGAAACGGTCAGGCCCAAGCCGTTGAGCAGACGCTCGACTTCGACAGGATCCATTTCCATGCCCAGCATCTGGGTGATGCGTTGCGCACGCAGGGTCACTGGCGCGATTTTCGGCAGGTGCTGCTCGCTGACGGTTTCGATGATCGGGCCGGCTTCGCCGCCGGTGATTTCCAGCAGCAGACCAGTGGCACGCTCCATGGCTTCACGGGCCAGTTGCCAGTCCACGCCACGCTCGTAGCGGTGCGAAGCATCGGTGTGCAGGCCATAGGAACGCGCCTTGCCAGCGACGGCGATCTGATCGAAAAATGCGCTTTCGAGGAATACATCACGAGTGGTCGCGGTGTTGACGCCGCTGTGCTCGCCGCCCATTACGCCGGCGATGGCCAGGGCGCGGGTGTGGTCGGCAATTACCAACGTATCGCTACGCAGGCTGACTTCCTGACCGTCGAGCAATACCAGCTTCTCGCCTTCTTCAGCCATGCGCACACGGATGCCGCCATTGATTTCGGCGAGGTCGAACGCGTGCAGCGGTTGACCCAATTCCAGCATCACATAGTTGGTGATGTCGACGGCTGCGTCGATGCTGCGCACATCGCCACGACGAAGACGCTCGACCATCCACAACGGCGTTGGCTTGGACAAGTCGACGTTACGGATCACACGGCCCAGGTAACGCGGGCAAGCGGCCGGCGCCAACACTTCGATCGAACGCACTTCATCGTGCACGGCGGGTACAACTGGAACCACCGGGCGGGTGACTTCGGCGTTGTACAGCGCGCCGACTTCACGGGCCAGACCGGCCAGGGACAGGCAGTCGCCGCGGTTCGGGGTCAGATCGACTTCGATGCTGGCGTCGTCCAGGCTCAGGTATTCACGAATGTCCTGACCGACCGGCGCATCGGCCGGCAATTCCATCAGGCCATCGTTGCCTTCGCCCACTTGCAGCTCGGCTTGCGAGCACAGCATGCCGTTGGACTCAACGCCACGCAGCTTGGCTTTCTTGATTTTGAAGTCGCCCGGCAGTTCGGCGCCGATCATGGCGAACGGAATCTTCAGGCCCGGGCGCACGTTTGGTGCACCGCAGACAACCTGGAAGGTCTCCGAGCCATTGCTGACCTGGCAAACACGCAACTTGTCGGCGTCCGGGTGCTGTTCGGTGCTCAGCACCTCGCCCACCACCACACCGGTGAATTCGCCGGCGGCCAGCGTAACGCTGTCGACCTCAAGACCGGCCATCGACAGACGAGCAACCAGCTCGTCACGACTTACCTGCGGGCTTACCCAGCCACGCAGCCATTGTTCACTGAATTTCATCCTGCTCTCCTAAGAATTCGTTACGACTAGCGAAATTGCGCGAGGAACCGCAAGTCGTTGTCGAAGAACAGACGCAAGTCGTTCACGCCGTAACGCAGCATGGCCAGACGCTCAACGCCCATGCCGAAGGCAAAGCCCGAGAACTCTTCCGGGTCGATCCCGGACATACGCAGCACGTTCGGGTGAACCATGCCGCAGCCCATGACTTCCAGCCAGCCAGTCTGCTTGCAGACACGGCAGCCTTTACCGCTGCACATCACGCATTCCATGTCGACTTCGGCGGATGGCTCGGTGAACGGGAAGTACGAAGGACGGAAACGCACGGCCAGTTCTTTTTCGAAGAACACGCGCAGGAACTCTTCGATGGTGCCTTTGAGGTCGGCGAAATTGATGTCGCGATCAACCAGCAGGCCTTCGACCTGGTGGAACATCGGCGAGTGGGTGATATCGGAGTCGCTACGATACACACGGCCCGGGCAGACGATGCGGATCGGCGGTTGCTTCGATTCCATGGTGCGGACCTGTACCGGCGAGGTATGGGTGCGCAGCAACATGTTGGCATTGAAATAGAAGGTGTCATGCATCGACCGGGCCGGGTGATGGCCTGGGATGTTGAGCGCTTCGAAGTTGTGATAGTCGTCTTCGACCTCAGGGCCTTCGGCGATGCCGTAGCCAATGTGGGTGAAGAACTGTTCGATACGTTCCAGAGTGCGAGTAACCGGGTGCAGACCACCGGAGGTCTGGCCGCGGCCAGGCAGGGTCACGTCAATCGACTCGGCGGACAGTTTGGCGGCCAGATCGGCCTCTTCAAACAGTGCCTTGCGCGCGTTGAGAACCTCTGTGACACGCTCCTTGGCAACGTTGATCAGGGCGCCGACTTGCGGACGCTCTTCTGCCGGCAAATTCCCCAGGGTCTTCATCACCTGAGTCAATTCGCCCTTTTTGCCAAGGTAGTGAACCCGGATTTGCTCCAGGGCATTGATATCTTCAGCGCTTTGCACAGCCTCTAGAGCTTGAGAGACCAGCGCGTCCAGGTTTTCCATGTACAGACTCCAGATACAAAATAGGGGAAGAGCTTGAAGGCTCTTCCCCTATTTATGACGTTTAACACCTGGCCCCACAAAGGTGAAGCCGGGTGACTGTCGGGGGTACTTAAGCCAAGGTGGCTTTAGCTTTCTCGACAATCGCAGCAAACGCCGCTTTTTCGTTCACTGCCAGATCAGCCAGAACCTTACGGTCGATCTCGATGGACGCTTTTTTCAGGCCGGCGATGAAACGGCTGTAGGACAGACCGTTGATACGTGCACCAGCGTTGATACGAGCGATCCACAGAGCGCGGAACTGACGTTTTTTCTGACGACGGTCACGGTAGGCGTATTGGCCTGCCTTGATTACCGCTTGCTTGGCAACACGGAATACGCGCGAGCGAGCGCCGTAGTAGCCTTTAGCAAGTTTCAGAATTTTTTTGTGACGTTTACGGGCAATGACGCCACGCTTTACACGAGCCATGAGTTACTTCCTCTATTCTTGACTAAATTAACGAAGGCGCAGCATGCGCTCGACTTTTGCCACGTCACACGGTGCCAGCAAGCTGCTACCGCGCAGTTGACGCTTACGCTTGGTCGACATTTTAGTCAGGATGTGGCTCTTGAAAGCGTGCTTGTGCTTGATACCGTTAGCAGTTTTCAGAAACCGCTTAGCAGCACCACTTTTAGTTTTCATTTTTGGCATGTTCGGATACTCCGCATTCAGTTGATAAACATAATCAGAAGGCCTGCCGTGCCCTATTGATTACTTCTTCTTTTTCGGGGCGATGACCATGATCAGCTGGCGTCCTTCCATCTTAGGATGCTGTTCGACCGAACCGTACTCGAGCAAGTCACCTTCAACTCGCTTGAGGAGTTCCATCCCCAGCTCCTGGTGGGCCATCTCACGGCCGCGGAATCGCAAGGATACCTTGGCCCTGTCCCCATCACTCAGGAAACGTACCAGGTTGCGCAGTTTTACCTGGTAATCCCCTTCCTCCGTCCCTGGACGAAACTTGATTTCTTTAACCTGGATCTGCTTCTGGTTTTTCTTGGCAGCGGCAATCTGCTTCTTCTTTTCGAAGATCGATTTGCCGTAGTCCATCAGTTTGCAAACAGGGGGTACTGCATCGGCGGAAATTTCCACCAGATCCAGCTTGGCCTCTTCAGCCTTAAGAAGCGCGTCTTCAATTGACACAATCCCAAGCTGTTCACCTTCAGCCCCAATTAACCGAACCTCGCGTGCCGAGATATTCTCGTTGATCGGGGCCTTCGGTGCAGCTCGTTTATCTTGTCTCATTTCACGCTTAATAGTAATTACTCCGAATCTGGGCGACCACGCCGGGAAACCGCTTGAGCGAGGAACTCAGCGAATTGGGCGACGGGCATCGAGCCCAGGTCAGCACCTTCACGAGTACGCACAGCGACAGTCTGCATCTCGACTTCCCGATCTCCGATAACCAAGAGATAAGGAACCTTGAGCAAAGTATGCTCGCGGATTTTAAAGCCGATCTTTTCATTTCTCAAGTCAGACTTGGCACGAAATCCGCTTTCGTTGAGAGTTTTTTCAACCTCCGCAGCGAAATCAGCCTGTTTATCAGTGATGTTCATGATCACTGCCTGGGTCGGAGCCAGCCACGCAGGGAACGCACCCTCGTAGTGCTCGATCAGGATTCCGACAAAACGTTCGAAGGAGCCCAGGATCGCCCGGTGCAACATAACCGGGTGCTTGCGACTGTTGTCTTCAGAGACGTATTCGGCTCCAAGACGGACAGGCAGATTAAAATCGAGCTGAAGGGTACCACACTGCCAGACACGGCCGAGGCAATCTTTCAGCGAGAATTCGATCTTCGGACCGTAGAACGCCCCCTCGCCCGGTTGCAAATCGTACGGCAGGCCAGCGCTATCAAGGGCTGCAGCCAAAGCCGCTTCGGCGCGATCCCACAGCTCGTCGGAACCGACGCGTTTTTCCGGACGAGTGGACAGCTTCATCTCGACGTCTTTAAAGCCGAAGTCGGCGTAAACGTCCATGGTCAGCTTGATAAACGCAGCGGATTCGGCCTGCATCTGCTCTTCGGTGCAGAAGATGTGGGCATCGTCCTGGGTGAATGCACGCACACGCATGATGCCGTGCAACGCACCCGACGGCTCGTTACGGTGGCAAGCACCGAATTCGGCCAGGCGCATCGGCAGCTCGCGGTAGCTCTTCAGGCCTTGATTGAACACCTGCACGTGGCAAGGACAGTTCATCGGCTTGATGGCGTAGTCGCGGTTTTCCGACTGGGTAGTGAACATGTTGTCGGCGTAGTTGGCCCAGTGCCCGGATTTCTCCCACAGGCTGCGGTCAACGACTTGCGGAGTCTTGATCTCCAGGTAGCCGTTGTCGCGCTGAACCTTGCGCATGTACTGCTCGAGCACCTGGTACAGGGTCCAGCCGTTCGGGTGCCAGAACACCATGCCCGGCGATTCTTCCTGGGTGTGGAACAGGCCCAGGCGCTTGCCGATCTTGCGGTGATCGCGCTTTTCAGCTTCTTCAATGCGCTGGATGTAAGCCGCCAGCTGCTTCTTGTCAGCCCAGGCGGTGCCATAAACGCGCTGCAATTGCTCGTTCTTGGCATCGCCGCGCCAGTAGGCGCCGGACAACTTGGTCAGCTTGAAGGATTTCAGGAAGCGGGTGTTCGGCACGTGCGGACCGCGGCACATGTCGACGTATTCTTCGTGATAGTACAGGCCCATGGCCTGTTCGTTCGGCATGTCCTCGACCAGGCGCAACTTGTAGTCTTCGCCACGGGCCTTGAACACTTCGATCACTTCCGCGCGCGGAGTGACTTTCTTGATCACGTCGTAATCTTTCTCGATCAGCTGCTGCATGCGCTGTTCGATGGCGGCCAGGTCGTCCGGAGTGAAAGGACGCTCGAAGGCGATGTCGTAATAGAAGCCTTCGTCGATGACCGGACCGATGACCATCTTGGCCGTCGGGTACAGTTGCTTGACCGCGTGGCCAACCAGGTGGGCGCAAGAGTGGCGAATGATCTCCAGCCCCTCTTCATCCTTTGGCGTAATGATTTGCAGCGTGGAATCGCTGTCGATGATATCGCTGGCGTCGACCAGCTTGCCATTGACCTTGCCGGCCACGGTGGCTTTGGCCAGGCCAGCACCAATGGATGCGGCGACCTCGGCTACGGAAACCGGGTGATCGAATGAACGTTGACTGCCGTCGGGAAGAGTAATAGTTGGCATGGCGCCTCCTCTCCTAGTGGTGACCCCTACCAAAGGTCACGTGGGTTGGGATGAGCCAGTACAAGATCCGATCCAGGCCATTCAATAACGAACGCCTGCCTTACAGCGGCAGGAGCCTTGCGGCCAACCGGAAAACCGAACCAGAGTGACTGGGATTCAAATCAGGGTTATTCGCGCCTCTGCCGCCACCGGGACCAACGGTCATCCGGAGCCTGCAAAAGCCCGAGCGAGGCATGCTAGCACAGATGAACGGTCGTCGCGGTAGAGAGGTTTTCTGCTGGGGCAAATCAGCCGATTTTATGCCAGAGTGCTGAACTTGAACCCCGCTTTACCCCTCAGATAACAAGACATTGACCCACAAGGAGCATCCCAGCATGCGTCTGAATCGTTTGTTCGCTGTAGTCGCCCCCATCGTCCTGCTGCTGCCACTGGCCGCACACGCGGATTGGCCAAAGGGTGAGCGCGATAAATACATGGCTCAGTGCACTCAGGCAGCCATCCCGCAGATCGGCGCTGCGGCGGCCAAGGCTCACTGCGCTTGCGGTGCCGACGCGATCAAATCGTACCCGGCCAGTGACCTTCAGGCCCTGATGGACAACAAGGCCACTCCCGAACTGCAACAGAAGGCACTGGCTAAAATCGCGTCGTGCAGAGCCGATCCCAAGACGAAAAAGTAAGCCCAAAAGGACGCTTTGAAGGCCCCTGCGGCCCATGAAAAGCCTCCGAAACGCGCTTTTTCGTACAATTTATGCAGGTTTTACAGCTTTTTTTATCGTCTTTACTTTTGTCTGAAACCCTTTTAAATCGGGGCTTTCAGCCAGATTTGGCAGCAAAGAAAGCACGGCTGGCGGGCAAACAGTCCCTCTGGGGGGCTCCCAAACCGTACATTTCGACTATGATAGTCCCGTGTGCCCAGTTGGCCTGAGCAGCACAGTACTACTGAAAATATATGTTTCTTGGAGATACACCATGTCTAATCGCCAAACCGGCACCGTTAAATGGTTCAACGATGAAAAAGGCTTCGGCTTCATCACTCCTCAAGGTGGCGGTGACGACCTGTTCGTACACTTCAAAGCTATCGAAAGCGACGGTTTCAAAAGCCTGAAAGAAGGCCAGACCGTTTCCTTCGTGGCTGAGAAAGGCCAAAAGGGTATGCAAGCTGCACAAGTTCGCCCAGAGTAAGTTTCTGGCGCACTAAAAAAACCCCGTCCATGTGACGGGGTTTTTTATGGGCGAAACAAAAGCGGTGCAGCGATCAGCCGCAGTTGACGCGCGTGATCACCAGATTGTCATCGGTGTTCAGGTTCAGGCGATCGGAGCGGTACTCCAGGGTCACCATATCATCGGGCTTGAGGATCCGGGCATTCTGCGCGCCTGCGCGAGTACGCGCCTGCTCCAGCAGTTCTGGCGAGGCCTTTTTACCGATGGTGAATTGCGCCGCTTCTGAATCACAACGGCTATGGCCGGTGTCGGTCACCACAGGTTCCTTTGTTGCCGACTCGGTGGAGGGAGTGCTGCAACCGGCCAGCATGGCAACGGCCAGCAAAGTACCCAATGACGCGAGCTTCCAAGGCATGAAGCCTCCTTCTTTCAATAGTTAAGCTGAGTTCGTGCGACCGCCAATCCGGCCTTTGGTTTCACAGGCAACGCTATCACCCTGCCCCTCTATCTGAACAATCAGCGAGTTTGCCTGAGCGTCGCCCCGTCGTTCATCACTCAATCGTGACTGAATATGAACAGACTCAATAGACGTCGATGTAGTCGTAAAGCGGATGCGGCCAGTTCTCTTTCAGCGCATTGAAAATCTGCATGACCCAGACCTCATCACTGGCCGCGACCATTCCCACATAACCCGAGCCCTTGGCCCACGTCTCCAGACGAAACAGCAGCCCACCGATGTCGGTGCCGCCCACAACGCCCGATGAAATGTAAGCGATGCCAGCCTTGGTAACCCGCAACTGGGTGTGCTCATCGTCGCTGGCCGAGGCCAACAGCAGGCGTACGGTCTCAAGGGTCAAACCGTCAGGGGTGTTCAAATCAATCTGCACAGCGCGGTCCTTGAAAATCCATCAAAGACCAAGTGTCGCATAGCCCTCCCCTCATGCCTAAGTCGGAGTGCCAAACGCCGCGCAAAATGGTTAACTCGACGTTCAGACTTTTCCGACTTCACGAGCGCCATCATGACCACCGTAAGTATCGAAGCCGACATCAAAGCCAAGTGGGCACAGGGCCATAGCGCCTACAGCCCCGGTAGCCCGGAGGAGCTGGCAATTATAGGGATCGATCTGTTGGTCAAGGAACTGGGAACGCAAGCCGCGCAGTCATTCATCGCCCAGGTATTCGAGAAATACCCGGCTGACTATCCCGGCGTGGTTGACTCAGGCAGGGAGTAAAAACCCGCAGGCAGGCACCTGCGGGTATACGGCTTACTTCAGACGAGCCAGACGCTGGGTCAGCAGGTCGAAGAAGCCCTGGGCATCGCCATTCTCGACCCAGAAAGCATTCTTCGGTGCTTTGAGGCCGTCATACCAGTCGACAACAGTCTGGCCAAAGGTGATGCCTTCGCGGCTGTCGATCGCCACGTTGACCGAACGACCGGTGAACAGCTCCGGCTTCAGCAGGTAAGCGATGACGGTGGCGTCATGCACCGGGCCGCCCGGGATGCCGTAGTGTTCCATGTCGCCCTTGACGTACTCATTGAGAATATCGCCCACGATCTTGCCAGCATTGTTGTTGAGCGCAGCGATCTGCTTCAGGCGCGCGTCGCTGGTGAGGATTTTGTGGGTCACGTCCAGCGGCAGATAGGTCAGCTTCACGCCGCTCTTGAGTACCACTTCCGCAGCCTGAGGGTCAGCGAACAGGTTGAATTCGGCCACCGGGGTGATGTTGCCACCATTGAAGTGCGCACCGCCCATGATCACCACTTCCTTGATGCCCTGAACGATTTCAGGTTCCTGGATCAGCGCCAGGGCCAGGTTGGTCTGTGGACCGAGCATGGCGATGGTGATGCTGTGGGGTTTGGCTTTTTTCAAGGTATCGATCAGGTAATTGACCGCATTGCCCTCGGCCAGGCCTTTCTTCGGCTCGTGCACGGTGACACCCGACAGGCCTTCCTTGCCATGGATGTTCTCGGCGTAGATCGGTGTGCGCATCAACGGTTTCGGCGCACCCGCGTAGACCGGCACTTCTTCGCGCCCCGCCCACTCACGGGCCAGCCGCGCATTACGCGAGGTCTTGTCCAGGCGCACGTTGCCAGCCACGGTGGTCAGCGCGCGAATGTTCAGTTCTTCCGGCGAGGCCAGGGCAAACAGCAAGGCCACTACGTCGTCGGCACCCGGGTCGGTGTCGATGATCAAGTCGATCTTTTCCGCCGCCTGGGCGCTTGTTGCGGTTATCAGGGACAAAAGCAGCAGACTCCGGAGCAGATGATGCAATTTCTGAGCATAGCGGTGCATAGCGCACTCCTTGTGCGTGGGAAAGCAGAAAGGGATACAGCGAGTTAGAACGTCACTCCGGACACCAGCACGATGTTGCAGTACGGCGAACATTCGCCCGTACGAACAATCGCCCGCGCCTGTCGGCTGAGGATTTTGAATTGCTCATGACTGAGCAGGTCACGCCGGCCCAGCGCGCCTTCGGCGTTCAGATCATCCAGCGTCGCCAGAGCCGCAGGTTGTTTGTCCAGGATCTCCTGGGCGAGCACATGGCTTTCGACCTGCATTTCGCTGAGCACCACCTTCAAGGTGCTGACGAAATCCGGAATACCATGGGTCAGGGCCAGGTCGATCAGTTCGACGCCCGGCGGCACCGGCAGGCCAGCATCACCGATCACCACCATATCGCCATGGCCCAGGGACGCGATTAGCCGCGACAGTGCGACGTTGAGCAAAGGTGTCTTTTTCATGGGGTTTTAAAGGCCTGTACGTCGGACAAGGTAGGAATCGAAGGTTGAGCACCTGCGCGAGTGACCGACAGCGCCGCAGCGACCTGACCGAAACGGATCGCCTCGGCCTCGCTTTCGCCAGACGCCAGCGCCGCAGCGAAACCGCCGACAAAGGTGTCACCCGCCGCCGTCGTGTCCACCGCTTTCACGGTCGGCGCAGGGAAATGCTCGAAGCCCGTGCCGTTGGCAAACAGCGATCCTTGAGCGCCAAGGGTGATGATCACCTTGCCAGCGCCCATACCGATCAATCGGGTCGCGGCGATTTCGGCGGTTTCCAGGGAATCCACCGGCAACCCGCTCAGGGCCGACGCTTCGCTTTCGTTAGGAATCAGGTAGTCAATCGACGAATACCAATCTGCCGGCAGCGGACGACTGGCCGGCGCCGGATTGAGAATCACGGTCTTGCCGAGTTCACGGCCGCGCTTGAGTGCATGTCCGACCGTGGCGTCCGGCACTTCCAATTGACAGATGATCACGTCCGCCGCCTGCAGCACTGCGTCGAAACGGTCGATCACTTCAGGCGTCAGCGCACCGTTGGCACCGGCGACAATCACAATCGCGTTTTGGCTGTTGTCATCGACCACGATCAAAGCCACGCCACTGGCGCCATCGACGATGCTGACCGCCTGACAATCGATCTGCTCGGCCAATAACGCCCCGCGCAGTTCCTGGCCATAGGCATCGGTACCGACGCAGCCGACCATCGACACCTGGGCACCCAGTCGCGCGGCGGCCACGGCCTGGTTCGCACCCTTGCCGCCGGAGACCGTGGCAAACGACTGACCGATCAGCGTTTCACCGCCACGGGGCAGCCGTGGCGCCCGGGTCACCAGGTCCATGTTCAGGCTGCCTATTACCACTACTTTTGCTGGCATACGTCACTACTCATTAATTCGGTTTCTGCGGTGCTTTCAGCGAAATTCAGAGAACACACCGGCCAGCGGCGCAGTCGATTCTCGCAAGACAATGCTGGGGGTCACGATCCGTTGATCAGTGGCCAGATCCGGCGTGGCGATCCGGCGCAACAGCACTTCAGCCGCCATCTCGCCCAGTTGCAGGATCGACTGGCCCACAGTGGTCAGCGCCGGGTAGACATAACGGCTCATCTGGATGTCATCGAAGCCGATTACCGACAACTCGCTGGGCACACGAATATTGCGCTCGGCGGCCGCTCGCAGCACACCGATGCCGATCATGTCGTTGCCGGCAAAAATCGCGCTGGGCGGGTTCTTTTCCAGCAGGATCGCCGCCGCACTGTAACCGCCGGTACTGGTGAAGTCGCTTTCCAGCATGCGCTCGCGCGGCACTTCGACACCCGCCTCTTTCAACGCCCGGCAGTAACCGGCCAGACGCATTTGCGCCACGCTGGTATCCGCCGGCCCGCCGATGGTGGCGATATCCCGATGGCCCAATTCCAGCAAATGCCGGGTCGCCAGGTAGGCGCCGTATTCGTGGTCGATGCGCACCAGATCGGCATTCACCCCTTCCAGCCCACGGTCGACAATCACCATCGGCGTGCGCACGCCCGCCAGGCCTTCAGCGAGCACGGCATCACCACCGGCCGAAGCCACGATCAAGCCGTCGATGCGTTTTTCCAGCAGCACCCGCAAATAGCTGCGTTGCTTGTCCGGGTTGTCGTCGGAGTTGCAGAGGATCACGCAGTAGCCGTTACGCTCGCAGTAATCCTCGATGCCCCGGGCCAGTTCGGCGAAGTACGGGTTGAGGCTGTTGGGCACCAGCAAACCGATGGTCGCTGTGGTTTTCGCTTTCAACGAACGCGCGACGGCGCTGGGTACGTAGTCGAGGCTTTTGATTGCCGCCTCGACTTTCACCCGCACTTCTTCACTGACCGGCCGCGTCTTGTTCACCACGTGGGACACGGTGGTGTAGGAAATTCCTGCAAGTGCCGCCACATCCTTGATCGTTGCCATGAATCAGGTCCGCCGGCTTGCGCGCTGACTGCGATAAGTATCCAGCACCACCGCTACCACGATAACTGCACCGGTGATGATGCGCTTGGTCGGTTCGGTCGCGCCGATCTGCGCCAGACCGGCCGCCAGTACAGAAATGATCAACACACCGAAGAACGTACTGATGACCGAACCACGGCCGCCCATCAGGCTGGTGCCGCCGATCACCACGGCGGCGATCACTTGCAGCTCCAGGCCGGAGCCGGCATTCGGGTCCGCGGCTTCCAGACGGGAAATCTGGAACAGCGCAGCGATACCGGCCAGCAGGCCCATCAGGCTGAACACCAGAATCTTGTAGGGCTTTGGATTGATCCCTGCCAGACGCACCGCTTCTTCGTTGGTGCCAATACCGATCAGGTAACGGCCAAACACGGTACGGGTCAATACGGCCTGGGCGACGATGATGATCACAAAGGCAATGATGAACGACGGCGAAATACCGAAGGCAATCGGGTTGGAAAGCCAGGCGAAGGCGTCACCGATATAAGCCGTGCGCGAGCCGGTCATTTGGTACGCCAGGCCGCGGGCCATTTCCAGCACGCCGAGGGACACGATGAACGACGGGATCCGCCAGGCCACGGTGATCGAACCAGTGATGGTCCCGGCCAGTGCCGCCACCGCCATGCCGAGCAACGCTGCCGGCAAGACACTCCAGCCCCAACCGAGAATCGCCACGCTGACCGCGGAAGCCGCGAGCGCCAGCACCGAACCGACCGACAGGTCGATGCCGCCGATGATCAGCACGAAGGTCATGCCGACCGCCAGCACCATCAAGTCCGGGATCTGGTTGGCCAGGGTACTGAAGGTGTCGTACGACAGGAAATGGCTGCTCAGCACCGAGAACAGCGCGACCATCGCCAGCAAGGCACCGGCCAGGCCCAGATAGGTGCCGAGGCCGTAAAAATTGCCACTACGTTTACCGGCAGACGTTGCAGTTTTCATGGAAGATCCCTAGGCGCTGCTTCGTTGAGCAACGCATCACGTTTTTGGTAGCCGGCAAAAGCGGCGGCAAGCAAATCATCCTGGGTCCAGCTGTCGCGCTCGAACGTGTCGATCAGACGCCCCGCCGACAACACGCCGATCCGGTCGCAAATCAGCATCAGTTCCCGCAGGTCACTGGACACCACCACCAGCGCTTTACCCTGGCGCGTCAATTCGCCGAGCAAGGCATAGATGTCGAACTTGGCGCCGACGTCGATGCCACGGGTCGGCTCGTCGAACAACATCACCGAACAATCGCGCTCCAGCCAACGGCCGATCACGACTTTCTGCTGGTTGCCGCCGGACAGCTCGGACACCAGTTGCGTCGGGCTGGAACTGCGGATGCGCATGGCGTTGATCTGACGCTGGGCCAGAGCCATCTCGTCACCGTTGTTGACGACGCCCGCATTGGAAATCACTGGCATGTTACCCAAGGCAATATTGGCGCTGATCGACTGGGTCAGCAGCAGGCCTTCGCCCTTGCGATCCTCGGTGATCAGGGCAATGCCATGGGCGACCGCGTCAGCCGGGGAGCGAATGTTGACGACTTGAGCCGGCGAACCCAGGGCCACGGTGCCGCTGTCGGCCGTATCCGCGCCGAAGATCAGCCGCAGAAGCTCGGTGCGCCCTGCCCCGATCAACCCGGAAATACCGTAGATCTCACCGGCGCGCACTTCGAAAGACACGTCGCGAACTTTGTCGGAACGGGTCAGCCCTTTGACCGTCAAGGCCGGCGCGCCAATGTTGCGCGGCCCCATGTCCATGTGTTCGCCCAGCTCGCGACCCACCATCAGGGTGACCAGTTGCTCGCTGTTGTAATTGGCCATCGGCTCGACGCAGACCAGGTTGCCGTCGCGCAATACCGCAATGCGCTGGGCCACCCGCGCCAGTTCTTCGAGGCGGTGGGAAATGTAGATGATCGACACGCCGCGAGCTTGCAGGCGCGTGATCTGCTCGAACAGCATCTCGACTTCCCGCGCCGTCAACATCGCGGTCGGCTCATCGAGGATCAGCACATGGCAATCGCCGATCAGGTTGCGGGCGATCTCGACCATTTGCTGATGACCGATGCCCAGTTCGCCGACCAGGGTGTCCGGGTCAATCGCATCGAGGCCGACCTGGGCCATCGCCTCGATCGCCGCCTTACGCAGTTGCTTGCGGCTGATCCAGCCACCGCTGCTCGGAAGGTTGTCGAGAAACAGGTTTTCCGCGACCGACAGGGTCGGCAACAGATTGAGTTCTTGCATGACCATGCGGATGCCCAGGTCTTCGGCCTGGGTGCGGCTGCCGGGGCGATATTCCTGACCCTGGAATTGCATCTGGCCGGTGGTCGGCGTGACCAGCCCGCCGATGATTTTCGACAGGGTGCTTTTGCCGGCGCCGTTCTCACCGGTCAGCGCCAGCACTTCACCGCGCATCAGCGTCAGGTCGATGCCGGTCAGGACTGGTTGGGCATAGGTCTTACCGATACCGCTGACCGAGAGGACAGCGTTCGGGGCGGAAACTGACATAAAAAACTCTCCATGCGCTCGCCCGGACGGGCGAGCACCGTTGTGTCGCCAGAAGGACTACTTGGTAACCAGCTCTACCGGAGTTTCGATCACGCCGTTGGGACCGCTGTCGACTTTCTCGCCCTTGATGATTTTCAGCGCAGTCTCGATACCGAACACGGCTTGCTTGGCGGCAAACTGGTCAGCGGTGGCCAGGACACGGCCATCCTTGAGCATTGGCTTGATGGCGTTGATGTTGTCGTAGCCGACCACTTGCACTTTGCCAGCCTTGCCCGCGGCGCGGACGGCGGATACAGCGCCGAGGGCCATGTTGTCGTTACCGGCCAGCAGGGCTTTGATTTCCGGATATTCGCTGAGCATTGCGGCGGCGACTTTGTTACCACCGTCCATTTCCCACTGACCGGATTGCAATGAAACAACCTTGATATTGGCCGCTTCCATCGCATCCTTGAAGCCTGCGGTGCGGGCCTGAGCGTTGGTGGTGGTGGACACACCCTCGATGATGCCGACTTCGTCACCGGCCTTCAGTTGCTTGGCCAAATACTCGCCCACCAGACGCGCGCCTTTGCGGTTGTCCGGGCCTACGAACGGTATGGTGATGTTTTTGCTTTTGACGATATCAGGGTCAAGTTGGTTATCGATGTTGATCACTGTGATTTTGGCATCGACAGCTTTCTTGAGTACCGGAACCATGGCTTTGGAGTCAGCCGGGGCAATGACCAATGCATCGACTTTTTGTACGATCATCTGTTCGACGATACGAATCTGATTAGCCGTGTCCGTTTCGTCCTTGATGCCGTTGGAGATCAGGTCGAAATCGGCGGTGTGGTCTTTCTGATAAGCCTTGGCGCCGTCTTCCATGGTCAGGAAGAATTCGTTGGCCAGGGATTTCATGACCAGGGCGACTTTAGGTTTTTCAGTGTCGGCGAAAGCCGAAGAGAGGGGCAAAGCAGCGGATGCGGCAGCCAGCATAGCGACAGCGAGAAGACGTCCAGCGAATGGCAGCTTCATGGGTTCACTCCGATCTTATGATTATTGTGAGCAACGCTTGCGCTGGCGTAGGCTACAGGGCGTCCGTCGATGGAACGAGCCTTCGAGGACGCCGCGCAAACGTTTGCGTAGACCGAACTATGCGAACCCTGCCGAGATTTGTCAACGAGCAGAATCGACCATTTTGTACACGGGCTGGCAAAAGCCTCAGGCCGTGGTATTGACTACCGAGCCGGTGCTTGCTCCCTTGGACAATTCCTTGACCAGCGCGGCGGACACTTCCAGCAAGGCGCCGTTAGTCTGGGCGATCTGTCCTTGAATCGCCATCAGCGCGGCAGCCTTGATTTCCGGTGTCGGATAAGAAGCCGCTTGAGCTGCGGCCAATTGCTGTTGTTGCTCGCGCAGTTGCTGTTGCAGCTCCTGCATACGCTTGAGCAGCGTTTTCACCGCCACGCTCTGGTTGCTGGGTGCGGCTGGCGCTTCGGTGCTTTTATCCAACCCCACCGGACCGGTCTTGACCACCTTGCCATCGTCTTCTTTAGTGCCCAGCGCCTTGTCTGCCTCGGCCTGCGCGGCATCGCTCAGCGCGCGAATCGTCGCAGCGGATTTACCGCCAATGGTGACGCCCGCCGCATTAGGAAGACCGACTGATAACGACATGTGAACTCCTGAAAAAAAGATTCCTTTGAAGAGCCATCGACCAGTGCAGGATTTTCTTTAGCACTGATTCAGATTTCGGCAAGGTCACTAATTCAACAAGGATCGTAGGTCTTTTCGGAGAACCGAACGCAAATACCCAACGTATTCGGAAACCCGGACAACAGGTTGTGTAACTTCATTGCAGCCGACATAAATACTGATATAAATCATCAGCTTAAAGTTTTCTCTCGTTCAAAGTATGGCTGGTACAGATCCTGCTCTTTCTTGTGCACCCCAGGCGTTCAGATCGGCCGGGGGCGTATCTAGATGAACCTGCATCAGCACCGTCACTACTAGAGAAAAAATAATGAAATCTGCATTCAACAACTTTATTCCGGGCGCTTTGGCCCTTCTGCTGCTCCTGCCCACCGCCCTTCAGGCGAAAGAAGTCGAAACCCAACAGAAACTGGCCAATGTGGTGATCCTGGCCACCGGCGGCACCATCGCCGGCGCTGGCGCCAGTGCGGCGAACAGCGCCACTTATCAGGCCGCCAAAGTCGGCATCGAGCAACTGATCGCCGGCGTACCGGAACTCAGCCAATTGGCTAACGTGCGTGGCGAACAAGTCATGCAGATTGCCTCCGAAAGCATCACCAACGACAACCTGTTGCAACTGGGCCGCCGTGTAGCGGAATTGGCCGACAGCAAAGACGTCGATGGCATCGTCATCACCCACGGTACCGACACCCTGGAAGAAACTGCCTACTTCCTGAACCTGGTGGAAAAAACCGACAAGCCGATCATCGTGGTCGGCTCCATGCGTCCGGGCACCGCGATGTCCGCTGACGGCATGCTGAACCTGTACAACGCCGTGGCCGTGGCCAGCAGCAAAGAAGCGCGCGGCAAAGGCGTGCTGGTGACCATGAACGATGAAATCCAGTCCGGTCGCGATGTCAGCAAAATGATCAACATCAAGACCGAGGCCTTCAAAAGTGCCTGGGGTCCGCTGGGCATGGTGGTCGAAGGCAAATCCTACTGGTTCCGCCTGCCGGCCAAGCGCCACACCATGGACTCGGAATTCGACATCAAAACCATCAAGAGCCTGCCTGACGTAGAAATCGCCTATTCCTACGGCAACGTCAGCGACACTGCCTACAAAGCCCTGGCGCAATCGGGTGCCAAAGCGATCATCCACGCCGGCACAGGCAACGGCTCGGTGTCTTCCCGTGTCGTGCCAACCCTGCAGGCTCTGCGCAAGGACGGCGTGCAAATCATCCGCTCGTCCCACGTCAACGCTGGCGGTTTCGTTCTGCGTAACGCTGAACAGCCTGATGACAAATACGATTGGGTCGTGGCGCATGATTTGAACCCACAGAAGGCGCGCATCCTGGCCATGGTCGCGCTGACCAAAACCAACGACAGCAAAGAACTGCAACGGATGTTCTGGGAATACTGATCCGCCCTCGCCCGACCGGCTCCGGTCGGGCACCGCTTGCGCCACTTGTCCGTTATGGGCGGGTGGCGTTTCCTACAAAAAGACTCCAGCCGTCTTACACCAAACGGAAAAAAGAGCTGTCAGAGGATTTTCTTGAATTTTAAGCAGTTGCGAAAATGCTTACAGTTAAATACTGTATGCCCGTACAGCTTAATAAGGATAATTCCGTGGCCACTACCGCTGCCTCTCCTGGCTCCTTTGAACGCATGGGTTTGCGCGTTCAAAAAATCATCAATTCCCCTACCGCACAAAAATCCAAAGCAGCACTGATTTTCCGCCTGCCGGACGAACCGGTGGACGAATGGGAACAGCTGCTCGAAGAAATCGACGAGAACGATAACGTCACCCTCGCCTACCGCGACGATGGCGGCGTGCAGATTTTCTGGGTTGTGCCGAAGGAAGATTGAGTCAATGAGTGTCCGTTGGTTTGCTTTACTGTTTCTCTTCATTGCCATGGGCGCCCAGGCTGGCGCCCCACGTACCTTCAACGAAGCCAAGAAAGTCGCCTGGAAGCTCTACGCCCCGCAATCCACCGAGTTTTATTGCGGCTGCAAATACACCGGCAACAAGGTCGACCTCGCTGCCTGCGGTTATGTGCCACGCAAAAGCGCCAAGCGTGCCGCCCGCATTGAGTGGGAACACATCGTCCCGGCCTGGCAGATCGGCCATCAACGGCAGTGCTGGCAAACAGGCGGACGCAAGAACTGCACGCGCTACGACCCGACTTATCAAAAAGCCGAGGCTGATCTGCACAACCTGGTGCCGAGCATTGGTGAGGTGAACGGTGATCGCAGCAACTTCAGTTTTGGCTGGCTGCCGGTGCAATCGGGTCAATACGGTTCGTGCCTGACCCAGGTCGACTTCAAGGCCAAGAAGGTCATGCCCCGCCCGTCGATTCGCGGGATGATCGCCCGGACCTATTTCTACATGAGCAAGCAGTACGGATTGAAGCTGTCCAGACAGGATCGCCAACTGTATGAAGCCTGGAACAAGACTTATCCGGTGCAAACCTGGGAGCGCCAGCGCAACCAGAGCGTGGCGTGTGTGATGGGGCGCGGCAACGAGTTTGTCGGCCCGGTGGACATGAAAGCCTGCGGCTGAACAACCGCTGAAAACACAAAGGCCTTGGGCATTAAAACCCGAGGCCTTTGTTTGTTTTTAACCGCCGACTTTGTTGTAGCGCCAGTAGCCCATCAGGTTGAGCGACTCCCGTGGAATGCCGCGCTCCTTGATCAGGTACTTGCGCAGGCTCATCACTGCGACCGTCTCACCAGCGATCCAGCCGTAGAAACCATCGCTGGCTGACTCGGAGGTTTCCCAGAGGATCTCTTCGTCGACGTTTACTTCCGCCAGTTCCACCAATTCGGATGCCTTCGAAGCGTATAACGGCAGGTTCGCCCGCTGGACCGCTTCGACCATCAGCGATCCTGCGCTGGCGTGGTCGCGAATCAGCCATTCAACTGAAAGCCCCGGCCAATCGGGTACCGGCAAGGCATCTTCCCGGCTGTCGACTTCAAAAAAAGCCTGGGTCACCGGCGGCTCATCCATGGCCGCCAGCTCATCGAGAATGCCGAGCGCTGCGGGCAACGCCGTTCCATCAGCGACCAGCAACAATTGCTTGAGCGCTTGCGGCGGCTTCCATTCAAAACCGCCTGCATCCTGCGCCGTGAAGTGCCGATCCGGCGCCCGGATCTGGATCGATTCGCCCGGCACCGCACGAATGGCCCAACGGGAGGCCGGCCCTGTTTCACCGTGCAACACAAAGTCGATGTCGACTTCGCCCTGCTCGGCGCGCAAATGGCGGATGGTGTAAGTGCGCATCGCAGGGCGCTGGACGACCGGCATTGAACGATAGCGGGCGAGCCAGTCATCCTCATGGGCAAGCCTGGCGGGTGATCCATCCTCGGCGGGAAAGAACAGTTTCACCCGTTGATCCGGCGCCCAGGTGGCCATCTCGGTGACCATCGGCCCGGCCAGGGTGACGCGCATCATATGCGGGCTCAAGGTCTGCTTGCGCCGCAACACGGCATCGAACATTTTGTAAGGATTGGCGGAGGCCATGGGGGGAACTCCTTCTGGGAATCGACAGTGACTACGTATAAATACGAGTCAGCGCAGACACCCTTTAGGATTCCCCGCTGAACGGCGCCTGAACCGTTGCGTGATTACTGAGCCGCCGGACGCTCGATGATCAGCGATTCGATGTTCATCTTTTTCGCCCGGTTCAGCGCTGCGTTCAAGTCAGCCTGCCTGGCTTCGGCCTCGGCTTTGGAAGCGAACGGCCCGAGCAGGATCCGGTCCTTGCCGTTTTCCCGGACCACGTTGGAAACGAAGCTATGCTCGATCAACCAGCCGCTCAAATCGCTGACTGCCTGGGTTGTTTCGCCGCGCACTTCGAGATCCCATTGCGGACCCGTTGCAACAGCGGGCGCTGTTGCCGGTGCGGAAACAGTCGCAGCAGGCGTCTTTTGAGCGCTCGCATCCTTCCCTTCACCACATCCTGCCAACGCCAATACTGCGATTACCAAGGCCATTTTGCGCACAACGCTTCCCTCTGAATGCTGAAAGCGCGAATTTTACCATTCATGAATACTTCCCGAGTGCCGCAAAATGGGCTTAAAACAACGAGAATGATGGATGCGGCCTCTGTATAGTTACGCCTTGGGAATTAATGCAGCATCTGCGCGTCAGAAAGAGGCACCCAAACCGTGAGACTTCGCACTAATCTATAACTACACCGACCTCTGCACTGTCTGAATCAGGTGCCCTACACGCAATCAAGGAGAAGACCATGCTGATACTCACCCGCAAAGTCGGTGAAAGCATAAACATCGGTGATGACATCACTATTACCATTCTGGGCGTTAGCGGCCAGCAAGTCAGGATCGGCATCAACGCCCCGAAGGACGTCGCCGTGCATCGCGAAGAAATCTATCAGCGCATTCAGGCTGGGCTGACCGCTCCAGACAAGCCACAACCCTGAATCCTGCTGCAGTCAGTAGCCAGCCCGTTCGCTTCAGCGCAATGGCTGGCTAAAGATTCATGCTCGGTATTTCGCTGAGCACCCGCCTTTCCCTTCCCCCGTTACATGAAGCCGATACTACCGGCTTCGGCCAAGCCCTGGCTGTCAGACCATTCGCTTTAACCCCGACGAATACATCACCGCTATCCGAAGGCCACTCCGCGCGCCATGCCCGTCGCCGCAATCACCATCAGCATCATCAACAGCGCTTCAATATGGCTGATTCGTGCAAACAACTTCGCCCGGCCCAGATCAACCGAAGCGCCGCGCCCCAAGGCAATCCGCCACTTGATCAAGGTGATCATCGGCGCCAGCTCCAGCAGCAGAATGATCACGAACAACGTCATCTTCAGATGAAACAGCGGCTGATGAAGGTAATAGTCGGTGCCTTTTTCGTACCCGCCGAAAGCGCGCATCAGACCGGTGATCAGCAAAATCCCCGCAGAAATCCCCCACACGTTATCGGCGACCAGCACGCTTCGGACCTGCGCCGTGCCTGCGGCCAAGCGGCTTAATGCTGTGCCCCGAGTCAGCACGCCCCAAAGACCCATGGCAAACGCCAAGAGATGGATCGCCGCAAGAAACCAGTGAAACAGCATAGGAACGCTCCTGACAGGGAAATGGAAAAGGGCTTGTCAGTAGTAGTCCAAAACCTGGAAATCTGCCCGCCATTAAACCTCTGCCGCACCGTAACGCATTACAGCTTTGTCATTGAGTTGTCAGCGTAGGTCGCACCCTCAATTCATACAGTGTCGTCGTCAGCCACCCAACCGGGCGGCTCGCCTTCCACTGATGAAGAAAAGGGTCGACACCATGAAACCAATGAACAAACTTTGCCTGATCGCCGCCAGCCTGTTGATGCTCGGCACCGGCTCCGCGATGGCCGCCAATATTGCGCCGGTGAAGGCCGACAACGTTGTGCTGGTGCACGGTTCCTGGGCTGATGGTTCGAGTTGGTCCGAGGTGATCACACGGTTGCAAGCCGCCGGTTTGCACGTCACCGCCGTGCAGAACCCATTGACCTCCGTGGCCAACGACGTCGCCGCCACCCAGCGAGTCCTCGATCAACAAGACGGTCCTACAGTGCTGGTCGGCCATTCCTACGCCGGCACCGTGGTCAGTGAAGCCGGGGTGGATCCGAAAGTCAGCGCCCTGGTCTACGTCGCCGCCCGCGCCCCGGATGCCGGCGAAGATTTCGTCGCCCTCTCTGGCAAATACCCGACCATGCCCGTGCGCGCCGGCACCGAGGAGCACGACGGCTACGTCAGTTTGAAACAGGACGCCTTCCTGAAGTACTTCGCCAGCGATGTTCCCCACGACAAGGCCATGGCCCTGTTCGCCGTGCAACAACCGATCGCCAAAACCCTGTTTGGCGAACGCACCACCGCCGCTGCCTGGCACACCAAACCATCCTGGTACGCAGTGTCCAGCCTTGACCAGACGATCAACCCGGACCTGGAACGCTTCCTCGCCAAGCGCATGGGCGCGACCACCATCGAGCTGCCGTCGAGCCATTTGTCGCTGGTGTCCCACTCGAAAGAAATCGCCGACCTGATCCTCGAAGCCTCCGGCCGCCAGCCGTAATCCCGGGGCGAATTGCATTACAGCTTTGTCATTCAACTGTTGGTCGGCTGTTCGGATCACCTCGTTAACCTGAGCTCACTGCCCAGTCACTTAACCGGCAGCCATCCTCCCCCAGCTATTAAAGAGAGACACATCATGAAAATGTTAATCCTCGGTTTCGCCGCCCTCCTCGCCACCGGTTCGGCCTTCGCCGACACCCCGCCACAGGCGCCGGTGATTCATGACAAGACCGGTTTCTTCGTCCATATGGATGTCGCCAAAGTGCTGTCCACTACCGACATCTCACAACAGTGCGGCATTATTCCTGCGCGCCTGGACTACCTGGACCACGCCGGTCAGGAACACGTTCTGGATTACCAGGTAGAAGGCTCCGGCTGCATCAATGACAATTGAGTGTGCGTTGCCAACGATGTGTGGCCCGCGTCATGCGCAGATGATCGGGCTACACTGGCTCACGCCCACCACGGTGCAATGACTTCTTACGGAAACCGACCATGAACATCCTTGTCGTTGAAGACGAGCCCAAGGCAGGCAATTACCTGCTCAATGGTTTGCAGGAACTCGGTTACTCGGTCAGCCTCGCGCGCAATGGCGTGGACGGCTTGCACCTGGCCCTGGAAACCTCGTTCGACGTCATCGTGCTCGATGTGATGATGCCGAAAATGGACGGCTGGGAAGTGCTGCGGCGCTTGCGCAAGGAAGCCGATACGCCGGTGCTGTTTCTCAGCGCCCGCGACGACATCGCCGACCGAATCAAAGGCCTGGAACTGGGCGCCGACGATTACCTGATCAAACCGTTCTCCTTCGCCGAACTGGTGGCGCGCCTGCGCACCTTGACCCGACGCGGCCCGTCCCGGGAAGAAGAACAACTGCAAGTCGCCGACCTGCAAATCGACGTGCTCAAGCGTCGTATCACCCGCGACGGCGTGCGGATCACCCTGACCAACAAAGAATTCGCCCTGCTGCATTTGTTCGCCACCCATCAAGGCCAAGTGTTGTCCCGCTCGCTGATTGCCTCGCGGGTGTGGGACATGAATTTCGACAGCGACACCAATGTGGTGGACGTCGCGGTTCGGCGTTTACGCCTGAAAGTCGACGACCCGTTCCAGCTCAAGTTGATCCACAGCGTACGTGGCATCGGCTACCGCTTTGATACGCAGCCATGAACGGTCGACCGCATTCCCTGACCCTGCGCCTGGCGCTGCTGTTTGCGTTGCTGGCGTTTGCCTCGGTCATCACCCTGGGCGTGTGTTTGTATCGCGAGTTGGAACGCGAGCTGATCCGCCGGGACGATGCCGCGCTGGTCACCCGCATCGATCAACTGCGCACCTTCCTGAATGACAGCAACACCCTGGACCTGATCAAGAGCAAACCGGCCTTGTTCCAGAACATGCTCGGCAACCGCGAATCGGTGCTGGTGATCGGCGCGGCCGGAAAAAAACCGTTGCTGGTGGTCAATCCCGGCAACCTTGACCTGCCGAACCTGGCGCCCGTAACAATGGACCATCCACTGGTCCTGGGCGACGTGCAGCACTTCTCCGGCGTGGATGGCGTGCCCTTCGCGGCGCTGGCGGCGACCATCGACTCCGGCGACCTGGGCAGCCTGCAAGTCGTGGCCGGACGGTTGATGACCGAACGCACCAGCGTGTTGGCCAACTACCGGTTGCGCGTTTACTTCCTGGCCAGCGTCGCGGCCCTATTGCTCGCCCTCTGCGGCTATTTGCTGCTCTATCGCGGCCTGCTGCCGTTACGGCGCCTGGCCAAACACGCCCACGGCATCGGCGTCGGCAACCTCACCGAACGCCTCGACAACCACGGCGCGCCGCTGGAAGTGCTGCCGATGATCGACGCCTTCAACGGCGTGCTCGACCGCCTCGCCAAAGGCTTCGTCCAGCTCGGCCAGGTCTCCACCGACATGGCCCACGAACTGCGCACCCCGATCAACAACCTGCTCGGCGAAACCCAAGTCGCCCTCCAGCAAAACCGCAGCGTCGAAGCCTACCAACAACTGCTCGCCTCCAACGTCGAAGAACTCGAACGCCTGGCGCGCATGCTCGACAATATGCTGTTCCTCGCCCGAACCGACCCGGCCAGCGCCTTGCGCCAACGCCAGGAACTGGATGCGGCGGACGAAATGGAGCGCATGGCGGATTACTTTGAAGGGTTGGCGGCGGACGTCGGGATCAGCATCAATGCCCACGGCAGTGGCGTGATCTGGGCCGAGCCGATGTTGTTGCGGCGGGCGCTGGCCAACCTGTGTTCGAACGCCATCAAATATGGCGCGCCGGATTCGGAATTGGTGGTGAGTGCGACACCTTCTTCTGATGGGATCAGCCTGCGGGTAAGCAACCACGGCGCGACCATTGATGCGGCGCATCTGCCGAAACTGTTTGACCGGTTTTATCGGGTGGATGAGTCGCGGGAACGGTCGGCACAATCCAATGGATTGGGGTTGTCGATTGTGGCGACGATTATGCAGCTGCACAGCGGCGGGTATGGCGTCACCAGTGAGAATGGGGTGACGTGTTTTGAGTTGTTCTTTCCGGGGCGGGTGTTGGAAGGATGATTAGGCTTATGGGTCTATTTGAGTAACAGGCCGTGACATAACTGGCGAACAGCCATCTATCTCCCTATCATGCCGCCCACTGGCCCTTGCGTAAGCGGTCAGAGGACAATCATTTAAAAGGGAATAGACGTGAAAGAGTTCGTAATTGGCGTAAACAACGTAGTTCTGTATGTCGCGCTGGCCGTCATCTGGATCGCCGCCATAGTCATGTTCTCCATTCAGGGTTTCTGGTCCGGTGTAGGCGTTTTCATCACCGGCACCCTGACCTGGTGCATCGTCTCCGGCTTCTGGTTCGTACAATCGGCGACTTATGAAGAACTGAAAAAGTTGAACGCCAAACAAGGCTGACACTCGTTGGCCGGACCTGCCACACAGGTCCGATGTTGCTTCATGCAACAAGTGTAACGAGGGGGCAATCCCCTCGTTACAGCGCCTGGCGACTACCCAGGCTTGTGGTTATCCAGTACCCGATTCACCGCCAACTCACCCAACCTGATCACCTGCTGCAGCATCAGCATCTTCCTGCGCTGCGGGCCGTCCATCGTGCTGGCGATCTCACTCGCCATTTCAGTGGCCGACGCCAACGATTCGCAAGACTGGACGAGCAACGTTTCGTCATTCACCGCTGGGTTGATGATGAAGGTGTCGCTGCTGGGGTCGCGGGGCGGTATCGGCTCTTTCAGCGCCCCGGGGTTGAGGTAGAAGTTGAGTGCGCGGTCGGATGCCTCTTTCATTTTCTTGGGGTCAAGATCAAGAGAAGCGTCGTAGGGTACTGGATCGGTGTGCGGGGGATTGGGCGTTACTTTGAACATGAATTAGGTCCTCAAATGAGGCCGCAACTCTTTAGCTACTAAACAGAAGGGTGGCGGCTGTTTGCAGGTTAGTAGACCGGGGACCTAGCAATCCGGCGCGCCCGAGAGCGCCCTGCGCACAGCCACCATCAAGTGCAGGCAAATAAACGCCTGATTGATAGGTGCGTATGCACCTGCTAGGAAACCGAGCTACTAAACCCGACCACTGATGAGCAGTGGCAGGTAAACGATAGAGCCCAGGCCCAAGGCGCACAAGCCGGCGGATTCTGGCGCACGCGTAGGCAACGGCGCAAGGATTTGTAGCCTTTAGGACGTTACACCGAGTGTCGTTAAACACACGACTCGCAACGATTAAACACATCTCTAAAAAGCAGCGAAACGACTGCTGCTTTTAAGTGGCAGCCGCCGAAAGCGCTACGCCAAGTCAATAGGTGACAGCTCAATCTAGCAATGAAAATAAATCTGTCCCGTTTTTTTCGGTTTTTTTCCAGATACATAGAGTTGTTTACTCGCCTTTAAAACCCGGTAAGCCCTGGTCAGCACGCCACGCCTTCACAATCTGCGTCACGCCCTCGGGGGAGTTATCTGCTCCGGGTTCCGGATAGTAGATCAAGTCTGACCCCGCTGGATGCTGGCTGATCTTTTTGAAATGCAGAAGAAGTAGGTCTGCACGATCATCGTTCTCGGCTTCCTCGTCTTCCTTCGCGAGTTCTTCTAGCAGCCCGATGAACTCCGCTTCGGTGTACTCAGAGAAGCTGTTTTTTAGCAATGTGTCTGTCATATGTTGGCCTATTCGTTCCGATGAAGATCAATGTGGTTTCTTGGCGTGTTAACCCGCAGGTTATCAACGTCGTAGACGCCACCACCCTCTGATACTTTTTCGAAACAAAAAGGTGACGGATCTATTTAAGAAAAAGAAAGGTGACGGATCTATTAAAGAGATTCACTTTTAAATAGATCTGTCACCTTTTCTACACTGAAAATCTCTAATCCTTGCACGGATATGCAGCCCGATAGGCTTTAAGCGCCAGCAGAGATGCGTTCTCATTAAGCGTCTCAGGGTGGTCATCAAAGTATTTCAACAGCACTCTGGCTGCCTGCCCCATTGTGAAACCTTCGCCGGGGATGCAGATTCCGATAGTTTCCGGGCTAGCCATGCGGGCTATCGACAAAGTATCCGTAACTCCGTTTACAAATCCCGCACAAATACCTGCATCAAAATACTGACTATTAGGAATCTTCTCTTTCAAGAATGCCCGGCAATTTCCAGCCATTTCGTTCCCAGTGTCAGCCCTCACCGATGATATAGCTGCAAAGCTGATCCCAACAACAGCGACTGCCTTCATGAGTTCTTTCATGGTCATCGTCCTTGCGTGATCTGCTAAGAGTATCTGGCAACATTGCAGAACGCCATCAGGCACGCCGACCGTATTCAGAATGCCCCTTCCCGAAAAGCGCCCCAAAATTTTGGGGCAAATTGCGGAGTTCACACAGAAATGGTCCCCTGCTCCCACGGCGGGAGCTTGAAAGCCACTAGACGAATAAATAGCGTAGCAAAAAGGTGACAGACCTATTTAATAGATTCTCCTTTAAATAGATCCGCCACCTTTTCTGCGGTAGATACTCATGCAGCCTCTTCTCGGGGATATTCCGATCCTACTTCGAAAGCTGTGCCCTTGTCGTCACACCTTCTCCCAAGAGCTGGAAATCAATCCTCCTTGAATCCCAACATGCCTTGAGCAGCACGCCATTCCTTCACAGTTTGGGTAATGCCTGATGCTGAATCATCGGCTCCGTCTTCCGGGTAGAAAATCAGATCAGACCCAGCAGGGTGCTCGCTCATCTCTTCAAAGTGGAACACCAGCTTGTCCACTTCCGGCTCCGTGCCATCGTGGCTAATGATGCGCTGTAGCAGGTCTACAAATTCACTTTCTGTGTAGTCGCTGATTGTGTTTTTCATAGTTTCTGCCTGTCTTCCTTGTGGATTTCAACGTGACGTTTTGGCGAGGCTACAGAGAGGTTATCGATATCGTACACAGCGCCGCCATGTTGAATGTGTTCGATGTGGTGAATCTCGTAACGACCATTTCCGCCATTGCGTTCTGCTTTTGGTGCAAATGGTGAATTGCCTTTTGCTAGCCAGCCTTGGTTGTTGGGCTTGAACTGACTGTTTAGCTCGGCATCATTGCCTACGGCGGTCCACAATGCCGCCCTGAAATCATCGAAGCTCTTAAACTTCTGACCACGTAACTGATCAGCAATTCTCGTTGGTATCGGTGAACCAAGTCCCGTGCCAGCGCCAGCAAGCCAGATGCCGGACACGTCCTGTCCTTGACCTGTGACAGTGCCCGGTGAGTGGCGAGCGCTGATAACGATGTACAGCGGCTGAATGCCAGACCCAGCCGGGAACACAAGGATGAAGTCCTTGTATTCGTCCGGGTAGATCGGGCTGACAATGATGTTATCCGCTTGTTCGGTGGGCGGATAAATCCAAATCTGTGGAGCTTGTGGCGCACCTTCTAGCGGTGGAATCCCAGACGTGCTGGATGGGTCAACGGCTGGCGTCCAAATCAATGTCACGCCATCGCCAAAGTCCGCCACTTGCTTGGCGTCCTGAACTACGAACCCCACTACGGGAATCATTTCCCATTCGCCGCGCTTCTGGGTGTTGTACCCGTATCCCTTTAGGGTGCCATCGGCCTGTTGTTCAATGTGCAGACGGACACGCGTTCGAGCTTGCTTGAGTGAGCGAAGTTGATCCTCTGTATATAAGGAGCTATCGCCCAAGCTCGATGACCACAACATCGCAACCATTCCTCCCAAGAACCCGGCAACTACGCCAGCAGTCACAATACCAGTGCCTGCCCCAGCCCCGACTCCTGTTGCAGCAGCAGTCTCCGTTGCAACACCAGCAGCGCCAGCAGTACATAAAGCGCCACAGGACGAAGTGGTCGCAACGGCTGCCCCACCTAATATAAGTGTCCCAATTGCAGTGGGTAGGGCGCTACCGCTGATTTTCTTGAGGGGAATGTTCCCGTCTGCATCCGTTTCACGACCACCGAGAATGGCAAACTCGCCGTAGTTGCCTACCTTCTCGACAGGGATAAACCCAGCTGGTTTCTTGTGGTCGATCACACCGTCAGGAAGGTCGCAGCTCTTGGCGAACACGCAACCCAGGCTATTTGGTTTGTTGTCTTCTTTCGGAGGGAGGTCATTGTATTCCGCCCAACGCTGGGCATGGATATCAACAGGTTCTACACCGCTGTTGCGGTAGCCCTTCGGCGGGTTTGGTACGTATCCGCTCACATGAGCTTCCTTGTTCGTCCTTGGGGAATTCCAGCCTGTAGCTGGGCAGCATCGACCTTCTCGGGAAGCTCAAGCGCTGGCTCTAGGACAACTCCCAAAAGCCATACTGAAAATCCACTGATCAATTTTATTTGCCGGGGTGCGGAGGATATCGGGTTAGAGCTGGGTGTTGAATGATGGCAAATGGCCGCGCACTTAATCAAAAACAATCAAAAAGGTGGCGGATCTATTTAAGAGATTCACCTTTTAAATAGATCTGTCACCTTTTCTACTGGAAACTGCGGAGTGACTGGGCGTGGGAGGTGAGTCACACGGAAAGAGCAGGAACCGGGCGCTCCTCCCATCGCAACATCTCTTCACCATCCCGCACCTCGACCCGAACATTGCTGACCAGTCGACCGAACAGAAATGGATTATCCCCGCAGGAAATGCTCCCCATCCATGGAACACCATTGATCGTAAAATATGAGGCGGGATAAGGAATCGCTTTCCTGTCTTTTGCATAGACAAGCTTTTCGGAAAAAGATGAGGTTTTTTCGATATACAGATTTTCCATCAAGTCCTTGATGTATGGACCTGAACGGCGATAGCTGACGATTGCAACCACCTCATCTTCTACAGCAGCATGATCGCCGAACCATTTCCACGTGATAAGCCATGCAGTTTTCATCCACCAACCTCTACGCTGGAAAGCACACAGCGTAGAAGCCTAGCTCCTGCTCACTCACTTCATGAAAAGATTGCTTGCATAGCTAATCATTTATCTATGTGATTTTGAGTGAGCCTGCGATAGGGACAATGACTGGTATTTCGGCCTCCACTGGAGATAGTTCGGCGAGCGATGCAGCCCAAATGCTTAATTTTTCAAGACAAGAGTTAGCATAAGTCAACGAATCTAGGGCTGAAACCGCATCGTCTTTTTCGATGATGTTATGGAAGCGTGCCAGCCGGAGTGAAGGATCGTCAAAATGCTTACCTGAATTACGGTCATCTTTTAATTTTCCCGGGTCAGACGGCAACGGCAACTTGACGAAAGGTAAAGACTCCGAGTTAGACAGTTTGACGATTCCTGTAATGGCAAAGAGCGTTGCTCCCGCCGTTGCTAATGGCGCTGCGTGAATTATCAAATTCCGGTAACTACCAAGGATATCTAGCCAGTTTCCCGGAGAGGATATCTTTTGAATTTCCACTCCGTGCGGGTCAGTCGGCGGGGACTTTCTCCAATGACTACATAGTGATCCAATGCTTGTAATGTTTGCTGAGCTTGTAGGCTTAACATGCCAGTAAAATTCGATCAGGTAATCTCGGAGAGTGCAAGCGTCAATAAGAAAGGTTTGGGCGGCCAAGTAACAGAGCTCTGTAAATCCGTCAAGGAAGCGCTGGCCATCCTTGAAGTCTCCCGATTGCAATTTGGCGTTCAACTGATCCATATAGGTTTCCGATAGCTGTCGGACTCGCCACTCACAACTCCTGAGCTGATGAGATATACGAGTGGCTATATCATAAAGTTTGCTATCGCCCTTTTTAAACGCACCATTTGCAATAAAGGACCAATCTCTACCTTGATCCCATGTGAGCCAGCCTGAGCCTGATGACGGTTTGATGCGCCATTCAGGTCGTGCTTGTGAGTGTGCTCCCGTAAAGAAATCGCATCCTACGACCTCCAATCCGAGCCTTCTAATGTCTGAGAATAGCGAGGTGTAGTTTTGTACTTCAATAGCTGTCCTCTCGCCGGTCATATCGCCCGGATAGAGAAAATTACACGACCTGTCATAACTCAGAACTCTGATGCCTCCACTGATATGAACCTCGCGTACCGATAACCATTCCATGAATCCCCTCCTTGATACTGTTGGCTTTTATCGCCACTCAGTGCAATCCGTGGAACCCCGTGGACAAATCCAGTGTTGGCTTTCGGTAACCGCTACGCCAGCACCGTGCCATCACGTCGCACGCTCACCCGGGGCTCAGGATTTCTCACTACGACTAGCCATTTACCACCCATCTCGATGATAGCAAAATGACAACAACTCAAACCACGCAGGACGCAAAGACAATGAAAGACATCGTGATCACCGTAGTGAATTTCTTCGCCTGGATAGGGATCATCGTGGCAACAGCTGTGGGATATTTTGTAATGAAGGGCAATTACGAGTACATCGGTGCCCTGATTGGCTTCGCCGTCGGGTGCCTAGGCTCTGGTGTGTGGTTTGTACTCTCGGCAATCCACCAGAATATCCAGACCATCCGGGACATCGCAGTCAGGCAGTCGCAAGGCTGATCACAACCTTCAACATCCGATTCAACCCCCACCGGCCCGAGCAGAATCCCATCCGTGAATGAACTGATATCGGCATTCACATTGCCCAGTGTGAACGAACTCGATATTTTGTAAACGTTTTGATGAAATCCAAGGCAACAAAAAAGGGCTCACCTTTCGGTGAGCCCTTCTAGACCGCCCAGCAGAGCGGATTTTGTTTGGTAGGCGCGATTGGACTCGAACCAACGACCCCCACCATGTCAAGGTGGTGCTCTAACCAACTGAGCTACGTGCCTGCTGTGAGGCGGCATTCTACGGAATTCCGGAGGGGTGTCAACACCTTTTTTCGAGCTAACCCTATGAATATGCAAAATATTTAATTTCGCTGCTGTGACGAAGATTTTCCGGTGGCTGGCGGCGGTTTTTTAACTCGGGTAGGATCGGCGGACTCGTAAAATATATTAAACAGAGGCTGCAGGATGGCGAACACCCCCTACCCAGAGTCCTATTACGCTGCATCGGCGAATGCGGTTGCGCCGCGTCCGGTTTTGCAGGGTGACGTTGAGACTGATGTCTGTGTGATCGGCGCCGGCTATACCGGGTTGTCCTCTGCCCTGTTTTTGCTGGAGAACGGTTTTAAGGTCACGGTGCTGGAGGCGGCCAAGGTGGGGTTTGGGGCGTCGGGTCGTAATGGCGGGCAGATCGTTAACAGTTATAGCCGTGACATTGATGTGATCGAGCGCAGTGTCGGGCCCAAGCAGGCGCAGTTGTTGGGGCAGATGGCGTTTGAGGGTGGGCGGATTATTCGTGAGCGGGTCGCCAAATATAATATCCAGTGCGATTTGAAGGACGGCGGTGTGTTCGCCGCTATCACGGCCAAGCAGATGGGGCATCTGGAATCGCAGAAGCGGTTGTGGGAGCGCTTTGGTCATACGCAGCTTGAGTTGCTGGATCAGAAGCGCATCCGTGATGTGGTGGCGTGCGATCAGTATGTCGGCGGCATGCTCGACATGAGTGGCGGGCATATTCATCCGTTGAACCTGGCGCTGGGTGAAGCGGCAGCCGTGGAGTCGTTGGGCGGCACTATTTATGAGCAGTCGCCGGCGGTGCGTATTGAACGCGGGGCGAATCCGGTGGTGCATACGCCGCAGGGTAAGGTTCGGGCCAAGTTCATCATCGTGGCGGGCAATGCTTATCTCGGTAATTTGGTGCCGGAGCTGGCGGCGAAGTCGATGCCGTGCGGGACTCAGGTGATTACCACTGAGCCGTTGGGTGATGCGTTGGCCAAGAGTCTGTTGCCGCAGGATTACTGTGTTGAGGACTGCAATTACTTGCTCGATTACTACCGACTGACCGGGGATAAGCGTTTGGTGTTCGGCGGTGGCGTGGTGTATGGCGCGCGGGATCCGGCGAACATTGAGGCGATTATTCGGCCGAAGATGCTCAAGGCGTTTCCGCAGTTGAAGGATGTGAAGATTGATTACGCCTGGACCGGAAATTTCCTGCTGACGTTGTCACGTCTTCCGCAGGTTGGGCGGCTGGGGGATAACATTTATTACTCCCAGGGCTGCAGCGGGCATGGTGTGACGTACACGCATTTGGCGGGCAAGGTGCTGGCCGAGGCATTGCGCGGACAGGCTGAGCGGTTTGATGCGTTTGCGGATTTGCCGCACTACCCGTTTCCGGGCGGGCAACTGTTGCGCACGCCGTTTGCGGCGTTGGGGGCTTGGTATTACGGGTTGCGGGATAAGTTTGGGTACTAAGCGATATCGCAATCCCTTGTAGGAGCGAAGCTTGCTCGCGAAGGCGGAGTGTCAGGCGACATTGATGTTGCCTGATGCGCCGCCTTCGCGAGCAAGCTTCGCTCCTACAGAGGGGAGTGTGTCAGTCGGCATCAGTTTGGCTGACACACCGCTTTCGCGAGCAAGCTTTGCTCCTACAGGGGGTTGGGTGTCAGTCGACATTTATGTTGTCTGATATGCCGTCTTCGCGAGCAGGCTCGCTCCCACAGGTAGAACACCGGTGTCAGCTCGGGAAGTCTGCGCCTTCGCTGACTTCTGCCCAGCCTTCGAAGTCTTTGCGCAGGGCTTCGATTTTGCCGCGGCCACCGGCCAGGGCGGCTTTGCCCAGCAGCAGTCGCAATGGCGGGTTCTCGGCTTCGACCGCATCGACGATGGCCACCGCCGCACGCACCGGATCACCGGGCTGCTTGCCGTTGTAGCCACGGATCATTTCCATGCGTTTGCCCGCCGTTTCGTCGTAATCGCTGATGGTCCGGCTCGCCTCGTTGGCCGAGCGCCCCGCCCAATCGGTGCGGAATCCGCTGGGTTCGACGATCAGTACTTTGATGCCCAGGGGCCCGACTTCCTGGGACAGGGATTCGGAAATACCTTCTACGGCAAACTTGGTGGCGTGGTAGAAACTCACTGCCGGGAACGCGACGATCCCGCCGACGGACGAGATGTTCACCACCGAGCCGCTACGCTGCTGGCGCATGCCTGGCAACACGGCCCGGGTCATCTGCACGAGGCCCCAGACGTTGATTTCCATCATGTTGCGCACTTGCTCCAGATCGCTTTCTTCGAACGAGCCGAAGTAGCCAATCCCCGCGTTGTTCACCAACACGTCGATACGGCCGAAGCGCGCTTGAGCGGCTTCAACGGCAGCATCGATCTGCGCCGGGTCGGTCACGTCCAGTTTCAACACCAGTGCGATGTCTTCGTGACCTTTGACGATGTCTTCGACCTGCGCCGGGTTACGCGCCGTGACCACGGTCGGGTAGCCGAGGCTGAGGGTGTGCAAGGCCAGTTGACGGCCGAAACCTGTTGAGCAGCCGGTGATGAACCAGACTGGTTTTGTAGTCGATGCAGTCATGCGGATCTTCCTCCAGTTAGCTGCCCGCCAGTGCGAGCCATGGACCTGAGTATGGACACGCTCGGCTTTGCGAAAAAGAGCCATAATCTGCAAGACCTTTTCGGAAAAACCACACAATGAAAGAGCCGGATTTTCAGCAACTGCGGCTGTTTATGCAGGTTGCCCATGCCAAGAGTTTCACCAGCGCCGCCGATGCCACGGGTTTGTCGGTGTCCACGGTCAGCCATGCCGTACGCGAGCTGGAGAAACAGTTGGGACTGAGGCTGCTGAACCGGACCACCCGCAGCGTCAACGTGACCGAAGCAGGCGAACAGTTGATCAGCAAGATCGCGCCGTTGATGGAGGATCTGGGATTGGCGTTGCGCAGTGCGTCGGCGGCCGGTGATGAGGTGGCGGGAACCCTGCGTTTGAGTGTGCCTTCCAGCGCCAGTCGGCTGATCCTGCAACCGCTGCTGCGCCGGTTTTTGTTGGCCCATCCGGGGATCAATCTCGAAGTCGCGGTGGACAACAGCCTGATTGATATCGTCACCCAAGGCTTTGACGCCGGCATCCGTTATGACGATGTGCTGGCCCAAGACATGGTGGTGGTGCCGATTCTGTTGGACATGCGCTTTGTGGTGGTGGCCTCGCCGGAGTATTTGGAATGCCGGAAGATTCCACAGCATCCGCAGGATTTGTTGCAGCATGAATGCCTGAATTATCGCAGCGCCGCGTCAGGCGCCCTGCCCCGTTGGGAGTTCGAGAAGGACGGCAAGCACACGCGGATTGCGGTCAAGGGACGCCTGGCGACCAATGACAGTGAATTGCTACTACGGGCGGCGCTGGATGGGTTTGGGTTTGCGTATTTATCCCATGCGCCGATTGCAAAACACGTGGATAGCGGGGAGTTGGTGTCAGTGCTGGAGGATTGGGTGCCGACCAGTACGCTTTATCTGTATTACTTTGAACGCAATAACACGCCGAAGAAGTTGCGGGCGTTTATTGATTTTTTGAAGGGTGAGGCTGCGAACAATTAACCACCAACAACACATCTCCCCTGTGGGAGCGGGCTTGCTCGCGAAAGCGGTGTGTCAGGCAACATTGATGTCGACTGACACGACAACAAAACCCCTGTAGGAGCGAAGCTTGCTCGCGAAAGCGGACTGTCGGCCAACATGGATGTTGGATGTGACGGCCTCTTCGCGGGCAAGCCTCGCTCCTACAAGGATCAGAGGCGATCTCGGGGGATGCCGCTACGGATTCGCAAGATGTCAGCGAGGACCGCCAAGGCGATTTCCGCCGGAGTCTTGCTGCCGAGGTTCAACCCGATCGGCGCATGAATCCTTGCGAGTTCCAGATCCCCCAACCCACCAATCCTGCGTAACCGCTCAAAGCGCTTCTGCGACGTCTGCATCGACCCCATCACACCGATATAAAACGCCTCGGTGCGCACCGCTTCCATCATCGCCAGATCATCAATCCGTGGATCGTGGGTCAACGCCACCACCGCCGTATCCCTGTGACAGCCGCCATCAGCGATAAACACCGACGGCAATTGCCGACGAATCTCGACGCCTTCCAGCACCACACCTTCCAGCACTTCGTCCCGTGGATCGCACAGAATCACCTCGAACCCCAGGCCCACCGCAAATTCCGCACAGGCCTGGGCAACGCTGGAATACCCCGCCAGCAACAGCCGCTGAGCCGCGCCGATCCGCACGCGCACCCGGTCGATTTCACGATCAATGCGCGCACCTTGCTCGCTGTCGGCGAATACACTGCGCGCGCCGCTGGCCAGATTGACCTCGCGGATCAACCGACGCTGCCCGAGCAACGCCGATTCCAGTTCCCGCAGATGCGCCTGAACCTCGCAATCCGGTTCAAGCGTCTCCACCAGCACATCGAGCACACCGCCACAGGGCAGGCTCACCCGAGAGCGCGGGTCATCGCCTTCGCCATACCGCACGACGCTGACGGCTTGATCAAACAAACCCTCGGCGACCCGCTCAAGGAAATCTTCCTCAACGCAGCCACCGGACAGCGAGCCAATCCACTGCCCTTCCGCGTTCACCGCCAGCAAAGAACCCGGCGCACGAGGCGCCGAGCCGTAGGTCGTCAACACCGTGCACAGCCAGACCCGCTGACCGGCGACAGACCACTCCAGTGCACGGCGCACAACCTGCAGATCGAGATGCTGCATGTCAGTGCGCCTTGTGCTCGGCCGGTGGTGCGTCCGCTTGCAGCTTCTGCACGTCGCTCACCGCGAGTTCACTCGACTGACCACCCCAACCCTGACGCAGGTAATTCAGCAGATCGGTCAGTTGCTCGTGATTGAGTTTGTCGGCGAAGCCCGGCATCGGTTGCATGCGTTCGAACCCGGCGAATTTCTGCTCACCGATGCCGTCCTCGATCACCCGCAGCAGGTTGCGCGGATCTTCCAGGCGCAACGTGGTGTTGCCGCGCATGGCCACGGCGATGTGCGGTTTGCCCTCGCCGTTCGGTGCGTGGCAACCGGCGCAAACGTTCAGATAATCCTGGCGACCGCGTTGAGCGCTGGGGCTCATCTTGTCCAGGGGCACTTCGGTCAGCACTTTCGCCGCTGGGGCTGGATCGCCCAGCAGATACGTCGCCATCGCCGCCAGGTCCGGGTCGTTGAGGCCTTGGGTGCTGTTGTGGAACACCGGGAACATCTCGTTGAACATCGTGCCTTGGGCGCTCATCCCGTGTTTAAGGAACGTGCTCAAGTCCTGGTGATTCCAGCCGCGAGCGGCCAGGTCAGTGGCCAGCAGACTTGGCGCCAGGTAGCCGTTGAGCAGGCCGCCAGTCAGGCGTTTGTCTTGTTGCATCGCGCCGGGTAAACCCCGTGGCGTGTGGCATTCGCCGCAGTGGCCGAGCACTTCGACCATGTACTCGCCGCGCTTGAATTCCTCGCTTTTGCCCTCGGTCGGCGCCAGTTTCACGTCCTTGCCGTAGAGCATGTTCCAGCCCATCAAACCCAGTCGTACGTTGAACGGAAAGCTCAGGCTGGTGACCGGTGCTGCACGTTCGATCGGCTCGACGGTTTTCAAGTAGGCGTGAATCGCGTCCGAGTCTTCTCGCGGCATCAAGTGATATGAGGTGTAGGGCATCGCCGGGTACAGGTTGGCGCCATCGCGACGCTTGCCTTCGGTGAGCGCCGCGAAGAATTCGTCATCGTTGTACAAACCGATGCCGTGCTCTTTGCTCGGGGTGATGTTGGTGCCGTAGATCGTGCCAAACGGCGAGATGATCGGCAGACCGCCTGCATACGGCGCGCCGCCCGGTGCGGTGTGGCACGCCATGCAATCGGCGGCGCGGGCGAGGTATTCGCCGCGCTTCACCTGGTCCTCCGCGTGAGCCAGCAACACAGGCGCAGCCAGGCCAACCGCCAATGCCAGGCGGGAAAGTAAACGGTTCATGGCTTAACCCTCCTTGACCAGGCCGAGATCGGTCAGCACGTTGCGGGTCGCGCTGTAATAGCGCACGTACCCCGTACAGCGGCAGATGTGGTGACCGAGGCTATCCTCGATGACTTTTTCCAGCTGACTTTTGACGATGGGCTGACGCTGCAGCTTCTCGACCAACACGGTCGCGGCATTCACGAAACCCGGCGCGCAATAGCTGCACTGGAAGGCGAATTCATCGACGAAGCGCTGCTGGATCGGGTTCAGTTCGGTGACCTTGCCCTGCTCGTCGCGGGTCGCGTGGCCTTCGATGGTCCGCACTTTCTTGCCTTCGAAGTAATGCGCGCCGGTGATGCAGGTGCGCACTTCTTCGCTGGTACCGTCCGGGTTGTCGACGATCACCACGCAGGCATGACAGATGCCTTGGCCGCAGCCAAGACGCGAGCCGGTGAGGTTTTTGTATTCGTGCAGGTAGTCGATCATCGGCAGGTCATCAGGGATGTCCACCGGGCCGACGGATTGACCGTTGAGGGTCAGTTGAAACGGACGGTTAGCCATTGAGGGCCTCCTTGATGCGTGCAGAAGTGATGGGCAGGTCGCGGACCCGTTTGCCGATGGCGTGGGCCACGGCGTTACCGATGGCGCCGACCACCGGGATCATCACCACTTCGGCAATGCCCTTGGAGGGATCGCTTGGCGACAGCGGCGGCAGGATCTCGGCGGTCTGATTCCACACTGCAACGTGGCGCGCCATCGGCAAGCGGTAACGGTTGAAGTTCCAGTCACCCTCCCCCGGCCCGCCTTCGTACAGCGGCATCTCTTCGAGCAGCGCATGGCCGATGCCCATGGCGATCCCGCCTTCGAGCTGGCCCCTGACCAGTTCTTCCACCAGCACCCGACCGCACTCGACCCACGAGTGATGGTTGAGCACTTGCACGTCGGCCGACCCCTTGTTCACTTTCAATTCCACCAGCGTCGCGACCGGGCTGTAGTAAGTCACCGCCGCGTTGTTCAACTGGGTATCCGGGTAGTGCACGTTCTGGCGATCCAGCAAGTGGAAACCGGCGCTGGTCATCTGCGCCAGTTTCGCCTTCGGTGCGCCGTCGCCGTACTTCACGGCCAAGCCGTCGAGAGGCAGACGCTCGCGCACGCCGTCGATGCTGAACTCGGCCTCGGCCCAGCTCCAGCGGTTGAAACCGTGCACCGTCGCGCCGGTCACCAGGCCTTTTTCGTGGGCGTGTTTCGCCAGTTGTTCAAAGCTCAGCGGCTGCATGCCGTTGGCGGTGAGTTTGCCGTCGACCCAATGCGCGTCTTCGCGGCGCACCACATACGGGTTGGCCTGGCCGCCGTAAGGGCCTTGGCCCCAGATCTGCAACGCCGCCGGCCACAAGCCGTGGTTGAACAACACCCGGGACGCTTCGCGAGTGGCGTGGCTGAAGTAGTACGCGGAGTTGGTCGCCGACGAGGCCGACGCGAGCTTGCCGACCCAGCGCGGGTTGCGCAGGAATCCGTCCTGTTCGGCCTGGCTCATGATGTACGGGTTGCCGCCAGTGATCAGCTGCAGCTCTTTCCATTCGGTTTCGCCGGTCTTCACTTCCGTGGCCGGGATGCCGATAAAATCCGCCACCACCAAGGCTTGAGAAGTGGACATGCCGGTGCCGATTTCGATGCCGATGTGGCGCAGGGTCACGTGGCCCTCGGCGGTGAATTCGATGCTGGCCATCGGCGCTTCGGAACCGGTGCCGAAGTCTTTCTGGCAAATGGCGAAACCGACGCCGTACCAGTGATCCGGGTCAGCGGCTTCACGCTGCTTTTTGATCGCGTCGCGGTTTTTCCAGACTTCGTGGACGGCGGCCTTGTCGAGAATTTCATGCAGGCGCAAGGCACCGGCCGGGACCGCGCCCTGGGTGTTTTTCATGCCCGAGAGCATGGCGTTTTTCTTGCGCAGGTCGATGGCGTCGATGCCGAGGCGACCGGCGATTTCATCGACCATCATCTCGGTGGACGCCATGCTTTGCAGGGTGCCGTAGCCGCGCATCGAGCCGGCTTCAACGGCGCGGGAATGGTAGGCCGTGACCTGCAAATCGTTCTGCGGCATGTAGTAGATCGACTGCGCCGCCGTGGCACCAACCGCCGCCACCGAAGGGCTGTAGTTGATCCGCCCGCCGCCGTCGACGCTCATCTCGGCGCGGAAAATCTGGAAGCTGTGATCGGTCTTGTCCACGGCCAACTGGTAGCGGATATCGAACGGGTGACGCTTGATCCCGCTCTGGAACTGCTCGTAGCGGTCGTTGGCCAGACGCACCGGCACACCGGCGCCGTACAACGCGGCCAGGGCTGCGTAGTAGACGAAGATGTTGTGGTCTTTGGAGCCGTAACCGACGGTGTAGCCCGGGTGCATGTTCAGGTTGGCCAGGCCGAAACGTGACGGTGCGATCATCTTCGCGGTTTCGGTGGCGGCTTCCAGTGGGCACTGGGTCGCGACCACAAAATGCAGGGTCTTGGTCGCCGGGTCGTACCAGCCGTTGCCGTTGTCCGGCTCCATCGCGGCGGGTTCGATCGACGGGGTTTTGTAGCGTTCGTCGAACACCAGCCAGTTGTCCGGCGGGCTGTCGATTTGCTGCTTCATGCGGTCGGCGTAAAACAGCCCGCGCTCGGTCAGGTTGCCGTGCAGGTCCGGCTGGGAATTCCACACCGGGCGACGGTTTTTCAGCATCGGGAACAGGATCGAATCCTTGAGGCTGGCGAATTCGTCTTCGTCCGCCGAGGTCGCGCCGCCGACCCGCACGTAGCGGAAGCTGCCGTAGGGATCGCCTTCGTAGAACGGCACTTGGGCACCGTATCGAATCGCTTTGTCATTGAATTTGAGCTTGGCTTTGGCCTGGCGGAAGCGCTCGAAGTCGTTCCAGATCAGGATCGCCACCGGGTGACCGATGAACATCGGCACCTTGCCTTCCGGCAGCAGCGGATCGGGGGCGTGCTCTTCCGGGAAGACGATGCCGTCCTTGTCCAGGTCGGCGGCGGTGACGATGCGGTCGGGCTGCAAGTCGGCACCGAGCCACGCCAGGTCGTAGCCGGCATAGATGCGGTCAGCCTTGGTGATTTTCAGCAACATGGCGTGACCCTGCTGCTGGGGCCAGCCCGGCATGTCCTTGGCGCGGATGTCGCGGGCAAAGACCTTGCTGCCGCAGACCTTGGACAAGGCGTCGTTACGTTGGCGCGCCTTGCCGTTGTTGCCGAGCCATTGCTCGGACGGCACGGTCACGCTGTTTTCCATCAAGGCCGCCAGCGCCTGGGAGCTGAGCGGTGTAAGCGTCACGCTCACACCCGCCACCAGCCCGCCCTGAAGGAACGAGCGCCGGGAAATATCACGGTTGGACATGGATCATCCTCTGGGCGGTTATGGGTCCGCCCTTCTGGTTATGTTCTGGGGATCTCGAGTCTTGCAGGAGCGCTTTTGAACGAAGCAAAAGGCTGAATAGACAGTGCAAAGCTGACCGAAAGGTTAACTTTAAAGGTTTCTGCGCTTGCGGCAAACAACCTGTTACAAAAAAACTGACCGAAGAATCAAAGTATTGCTGCGTTGCGCGGCAATAGGTCGGTGGAAAATGCTGATCTCTTCGATGACAAATGTTGCTCTCTATCGATAAAAAACGCTGTTCCCTATCGTGAAAAAACGGTGATCCCTGTAGGAGCGAGGCTTGCCCGCGAAGCTTTTAGCGTCAGAGAGGACGCCTTCGCGGGCAAGCCTTGCTCCTACAGGTTCTAGGTGAGCCTTAGGGTTGCGAGTCTCTGCAGGAATTCTGCGCGACGGCGTTGGTCGGTTTCTTCCTTGACCATCAATTCGGGCAACAGCTCGGTCGCGCGCGCCGCATCGAGGATATACACGCCGTCATCGTCACCAATGGCCAAATCCCCCGGTTGCACCCGAATCTCGCCAATCTGGACCGGCTGATTCACCTCCCCTCGGGCGCCAATGCCTCGGGTGGTGTAGGCGCTGACGTCGCGGCAAAACACCGGCAACCCATGCAGGCGCAAAGCACTGACATCGGTGACCGCGCCCGACACCACCACCCCAGCCAACCCCTTGATCAACCCGGCCAGGGTCCGCAATTCGCCCCAACAACCGCACTCTTGATCGCCCACACATTCGATCACCAGCACATCCCCCGGCTGACTCAGCAACAGGGCTTCACGCAAAACGCTGCCATCCGGCGGGAAGACTTTGACGGTAACGACGTTGCCGACCATGCGGATGTCATTGAACAGCGGCTTGATCCCGCGCAGGAAGCCTTGGTCGGAGAAGTGGCCGATGGTGGACGACGGGATCGACCGGTATTTTTCGAGCAGCTCCGGGCTGAGGTTTTGCTGGCGAGGGCTGATCAGGTAACTCATCGGCACTTTTTCCCCGGACGCAGCAATGGGCAGGTCGAGCAGTACTCAGCAGGCTCGGTGGCCAGATAGTAGAAGCAACAGGTGCGGCGAAAACGAATGCTGCGTTGCCCGTCGTCCACCAGCGTCGGCGGTCGGCGGAAATGGCTCAGCGGGTTGTAATCGAGGCCGAACAGCGCGGGTTCGGCTTGAGTCATCAGCCATTGGAAATCCGCTTCACAGCGCTCGCGCACCGACGGATCTTCGATTTTCGCCATGCGTTTTTCATACAGCGAATACACGCGCACGGCGGTGTTTTCCCAGAGGATGCGCCGGGAAACACCGGTGATCCGGTTGAAGGTTTGCCACAGCGGTTTAAGCAGATCGGCGAACAGCGCTTGAACGATCGTTTCGCGCCAGGCTTCGCGTTCGCCCGCTTCATACGTCAGCGCAACGGAATGGCTGATCGGCATCGACGACGTCCACAACCCGTCATCATGGCCGTATTCGACCACCGTGTTGTCCAGCGACATCAGCAAGCCTTTGTCATACACCGACATCGCATACAAACACGCGCCCGTGGCCAAAAACGATAAACGCTTGCCCAGCAGTGAGGCGGTGATCGCCCGGGTGGGCGAGCCGATCACCGGGCCCAGTCTGTCCAGCAATTGCTCGCACACCTCTTCCTGCAACAAGTCCCGGGCCACCAGCGAACGCAATGGGTCGCGCTCGGCGCTGTCCTTGAGCCGCAACCCGCCGGACAACACGGCCCACTCTGGCGCCGTGAAATAACCCGCCAGATTCATTGCGGCAATTCCCGGCCAAACGGAATGCACAGCGGCGTCCCGAAGAACGGATCGGGGATGATCCGGCAATTGAGGTCGAACACGGTTTTGACCAACGCCTCGGTCAACACCTCATCGGGCCGGCCCTGGGCGAACGCGGTCTGGTTGTGCACGGCCACCATGTGGTCGGCGTAACGGCAGGCCAGGTTGAGGTCGTGCAGCACCATGATGATGGTTTTGTTTTCCAGCCGATTGAGGTCGCGCAACAGGTCCAGCACTTCGATCTGGTGTGCCAGGTCAAGGAACGTGGTCGGCTCGTCGAGCAGCACGATGCCGGTGTCCTGGGCCAGGGTCATGGCGATCCACGCACGCTGGCGTTGCCCGCCGGACAACGCGTCCACCGGGCGATCCGCCAGGGCCAACAGACTGGTTTGCGCCAGGGCGCGGTTGACCATAGCTTCATCTTCCGCCGACCACTGCTGCATCCAGCTCTGATACGGATAACGCCCCAAAGCGACCAGTTGCCGAACGGTAATCCCCTCCGGCGCGCTCGGGGTCTGGGGCAGGATCGCCAGTTCACGCGCCACCGCCGCCGTAGACTTTTGCTGGATATCTACGCCGTTGAGGATCACTGAACCCTGCTGCGGTTTCAGCAATCGGGCGAAGGATTTGAGCAGCGTGCTTTTGCCGCAGCCGTTACTGCCGATCAATACCGAAATCTTGCCTTGGGGCAGTTGCATGTCCAGCGCGTCAATAATCACCTGGCGCTGATAACTCAGGGTCAGGCCGCGACTTGCAATCGACGTCATACGTTGAATTCCTTAATGACGTTGTTTAATCAACAGATAGAGAAAAAAGGGTGTGCCCAGCACGGCGACAAAAATCCCGGCGGGCAAATCCAGCGGCAAAAACAGCGTGCGCCCGGCGAGGTCGGCCAGCACCACGAGGTTGGCGCCGACCAGCGCGGCCATCACCGCTTGACCACCAAACCCCGGCGCCACCAGGCGCTTGGCAATGTGCGGTGCGATCAGCCCGACAAACGCAATCGCCCCGCCCCAGGCAATCGCCGCACCGGCCAAGGCCACGCTGACCAGCAACAAACCCGCCCGCAGCCACTGCACGCGCACGCCGATGCCCTGGGCGAGGCTGTCATCCAGTTGCTGCACCATCACCTGCCGAGCGAGGAAAACCAGCAGCGGGCAAATGCCCAACAACCATTTACCCAGCGCCAACGGTTCCGGCCAACTGGCACCGTACACGCTGCCGGTCAGCCAGACATAGGCCGACAAGGTAGTGGTCAGCGGACTGAACACTAGAATGAACGTGGTCGCAGCAGTCAACATCGCGGAGATGCCGACACCGATCAACACCAGCCGCAACGGTGAAGTCCCCTGCTTCCACGCCAGCAAATAGATCGCCAATGCCGCCAGGCCCGCGCCGAGCATCGCCGCCAGTGGCAGATATTGCTGACCCAGCGCTACGGAGAAAAACGACAGATACAACACCGCCGCCGCACTCGCACCGCTGGTGATACCCAGCAAGTCCGGCGAAGCCAATGGGTTGCGGATGATGCTTTGCAGGATCAGCCCGGACACCGACAACGCCGCCCCCACCAACGCCGCCAGCAGCAGGCGCGGAAAGCGCAGTTGCTCGACGATAAACGTCAGGCTAGCGTCTTGGTTCGACAGTAATATGCGCAGCACTTCCAGCGGCGAGAGCATGACTTTGCCCAAGGACAGCGAGCCGAGCATGATCAGCGCGGTCACCCCCACGGCGGCGAGCAAGCGCCACAATGTCGCGACATTAATCCGCCGGGAAAACCCGCTGCGACGCCAGGTCAGGACCTTATCCATAACGACCTCCACGCCGCGCCAACAGAATGAAAAACGGTGCGCCGAACAGTGCGGTCATCACGCCCACCGGCACTTCTTGCGGCAGGATCAGCACCCGCGACAACGTATCTGCCAGCAGCAAAACAATCGCGCCGAGCAGCGCACACCCCGGCAGCAACCAGCGATGGTCGATGGACAAGCCCTTGCGCACCATGTGCGGCACCAGCAAACCGATAAACCCGATACTGCCGGCCAACGCCACGGCGCTGCCCGCCAGACATACCACCAGCACGGCCATCATCAAGCGGATCAAACCCGTGCGCTGTCCCAGGCCGGTGGCAATCTCTTCACCCGCGTTCAGCACGTTGACCTGCCCCGCCAGCAACATCGCGCCGAACAACCCGAGCACGCCACACAGCAGCAACGGCGCCGCCACCGACAGGCTACGTTCGGTTAACGAACCCGCGAGCCAGAACAACACCGTGTCCAACCCGTCCTGATTCACCACCAGCAACGCCTGGCTGAACGCCGAAAACAGGGCCGCCATGGCCGCGCCCGCGAGCACGATGCGCAACGGACTGAGGCTGCCCTGCCCCATATTGCCGATCAACCACACCAGACTGCCCGCCACCGCCGCGCCGATAAACGCGCACCACAGCCACGCATCCGGGGACGCCAGGGAGAACAGCGAGGAGCCGAGGATGATAAAAAACGTCGCCCCGGCGTTGATCCCGAACAGACCGGGGGACGCCAGTGGATTGCGCGTCAGGGCCTGCATCAACGCGCCGGCCACTGCGAGGCTCGCGCCGACGGCCATCGCCATCAAAGTCCGCGACAGTCGCGTGGTGGTCACCAATACATGACTGACGCTCAACGGATCGGGATGCACAAACGCGGCGAAAATCTGCGACAACGGAATCCACGTTGCGCCGACCGCCAGGCTTAATACGCAACTCAACAGCAACATAACGCCCGCGCTCCACAGCTTCAACCCGTTGCTCATGAAGCAGTCACCAGACGCGCAACGTCATCGAGCATCAGATTCGCCCCAAGCATGCCGCCCGACAGGCTCCACGCCACACCGTCAACCCGCCACACCTGCCCTTGTTGCGGCGCGCGCATTTGCTGCCACAGCGGGTGCTGCACCAGGCTTTCATAGTTTCGCTGCACTGCCGCTTTCTCCGCGCGCAAGAAGATGAAGAAAATATCGGCATTCACCACCGCCAGGCTTTCCTTGCTGGTGAGTTTGATCGACACCCCGCTCGTCGCCCTGCTCGCTTCACTCCAGTCAAAACCCAACTCACTGATGACCGAGCCCGGAAAACTCTCCGGCAGGTAACTGCGGATATGGTCTTCACGCACATCGAGAATCGACACCGTGGGCGGCCAGCGCCCGGCGAACTTCTGCTGCAATTGCAGGCGCAGTTGCGCTACACGCTGTTGCCAGTGGCCCAGCAACTCATCGGCTTGCTGCTTGCGGTACAGGGCGATGCCCATCAGCGCCAAGGTCTTCTTGAACTCGAACACTTCCTCCAGCATCACCACCGGGGCGATCTGCTTGAGCAACGGGGCGATGCGTTCATGGCGAAAGCGCGAGGCGATGATCACGTCCGGCTTCAGCAGCGCGATGTCCTCAAGACTGGGCTGGGTTTCGAGCCCGACATGGGGCACCTGATCCAGCGCCCAACGCAAATAGTGATAGGTCGGTTTTTCGCTCCAGGAATCAACGATGCCGCACGGCGTAACGCCCAACGCCACGGCGCTGTCGGTGGCCCCTTGAAACAGGGTGATCACCCGCAGCGGCGCGGCGTCGGTTTGCGCCCACGCCGGTATCGAATACCTGAGTGCAAGCATCCCCAAAGACAGGCGCAACAGCGTGCGCCTGGAGGGGTGAGGTTGAAGATCAGTCTTCACGATGCAACCGGTGGAAAGGGTTCACCACCTGGCCTTTGCCAAACGGCATGCTGCCGGGACCGCCCGCGCGCTCGATCATGGGTGTGAGCAGCAACTTCTGCGGCCAGTGGGGTGCTTCGAACAATTGCTGTTTAATCATCGCGCGAGCTTCGGTGTCGAAGTCGATGGTGTCAATCAACTCGTTCAATACTTCGCCCATCGCCGTCCACAAACCGCGTTCCGGCAGCGCGTAAACCAGCGCCAGGGTTTCGATGATTGAGCGGAAGTTGACCTGAATCCCCAGGGTCTGCAGCCAGAACAACAGGTCTTCCGCACGCTCGTGATACAGCGTGTTGGCGTGGCCCTTCTTCAGTCGGTACGCCGGATCGGCCAAACCGTTGCGTTCCAGCCACGGCACGAAGATGCGCAGGGAATCGTGATCGCGCAGCAGCAAGCCCTCGGCATGACCAGCCTTCCACACCAGTACGGCGTTTTGCCCGTGGATCTCGCCGAGCATGCCGATGCGGAACATCCGCAGATTGATGTCGAAGAAGCTGTGAGCCAGCTCGCGGAACAGGGTCGTCACCGACACGGCGTTGGCCGGCAGTTGACGGTAGGCCATCCAGTCATCGAAGAAGTGCTGGTTGCTGCCAGGCAGCGGCGTACCGAGGGCGGCCATGGGGATCAGTCGGGTGTCTTTATCTTCCAGTAACGCAGGCGGATAACCTCGGACCATGGCCGCCAGATGACGCGGCGCTTCGTCGAACAACGTGGCGTCCGGCGGCATGAACGCCCACCACTTGGTTTCATCGCACAGGTGCAGTTTCTGTTGCAGGGTTTCGTCTTTGTCCAAGCCCTGACGCAGCAGCTTTTCACTCAAGCCGCCGTTGATCATTTTCACTGCGGGCAGGTAACGCGAAGCGCCGAGGGAATAGATCGCCATCGGCAACTTCAGGTAATCGGCGCTGTTGAAGCACGGGGTCATGGAGCGCAACGACGAGGTGGCGTAGAAATCACCGTCGGTGAAGTCCAGGCGCTGGCAATCGCCCTTGGCGAAAGCGTCGCCGAGTTGCGCTTGCAGCACGTGGTCGAACTGCCACGGGTGCACCGGCAACGCGATGTGGCTTTCGTAAATGCCCCGCTGCTGCATCTCGTGTTGCAGGCCGGCGTGCAGCGCGAATGGCAACAGGTAATCGGCGGGACGCTGCTGCGTCAGGTCGGTCACGCCGTCACCGCATTGCAGCAACGTGCGGTCGATGGCGACCCAGTTCAACGCCACAGGGCGGGCGAACTCCGCTTGATAGTGCTGATATTCCGCGTCGTTCAAACCCTGCTTGGCCTTGGCCAATGGATGGTAAGGACGATCACGCAGCGATGCCCATTGCTCCATGGTCAGGAAAAAATCGGCGTTGCTCTTTTCCAGCAAGCGCTCGCTGTTGACCCGATGGGCCAGGGACAATTCGGTCTGGCGCACGCTGGTGCGCAGCACATCGAGGAACAGCGCAAAACCCTTTTCATTGTCCTGATAGCGGTCGGTCATCCCGGCCAGCACTTGGGTCATGAAGACTTCTGGGGACAGCGCCGTCAGTTGCTGATCCTGGCGAACCAACACTGGCGTGCCCGGTACTTTCTCCCATTGCTGGGTGATGCCGGGGCGCAGGGCCACGAGGATCGAACCCTGCGGCTCGTTGTGCCATTCCCAGATGCGCTGCTCGGCACTCAACCCGGTAAACGGCTGGTCGGCGGCGGACGCCAGCAGGTTCAGCGGCTCGGTCCCGAAAAAGTGCTCGGCCAGCAAACAATCGACCAGATCCTGCATCACCCTGTCGGCGGCCATTGTGGTGAAGTTCATCGGGTTATTTTCCTTCTGCTGAAGTGGCGGCCAACTTGGCCTGGAGGGCACGAAAAGCGATGCCACGCTCGTCACCCAAAACAAAACTTTTCACGCCGCGAGCCAACCACCGTTCGTGGTCGCCCGGCTGGCGTGGAATCGCGCAGTACGGCACGCCCGCCGCGTTGGCGGCTTGCCAACTGCTGAGCAGCCCGGCTTGCACTTCGGGACGGCCGATCTGCCACGGCAAGCCCATCGATTGCGATAAATCCGCCGCGCCTTCGAGAATCATGTCGAGGCCGGGCACGGCGGCAATCTCTGCCGCGCGGCGCACGCCTTCGGCGCTTTCAATCATCGCCACGACCATGATTTGTTCGTTGGCCAGGCCGATGTATTCCGCCAGGCTGTGTTTGCCGAACGCACCAGGGCGCCCGGCATTCAGGCTGCGACCGCCCTGTGGGTGGTATTTGCAGGCGCGGATGCTCTCGGCCAAAGGCTCGGGGCCTTCGATCATCGGCAGCACAATGCCCTGGGCGCCGCCATCGAGCAGGCGCAGCATGGTTTTCGGGTTGAGGTCGGCCACCCGCACCAGAGGGGTGATGGGGTAGCTCTCGGCGGTGCGGATCATGTTCTCGACGGTTTCCGGATTGATCAGCACGTGTTCCATGTCGATGATCACGAAGTCGAATCCGGCTTCGGCAATCAGTTCGATGGACGCTGGCGACGGAATCGAACTGATCAGCCCATAGGCCGGCGCGCCCGAGGTGAGTTTCTGCTTCAGCAGATTGGTCCTCAGCATGATTGCGGCCGGAAGGCGTGCAGCGGGTTCGGCACCTTTTTGAACCGACGTTCGCCATCGCCCAGCAAACGGCGTTTGGTCAGTTCTTCGACTTCATAGAACGGCGCGAACACATCAAACGACTCATAACGCGGACGGTGTTGCGGGTGCTCGGCCTGATAACCGGTGATGACCTCGGCGGTCATCTGCCAGAACTCGCTTTCTGCCAGTTGATAGTGCTGATGCAGGAAGATCGCCATCTCGGCCAGGGCGATGAAGAAGAACGAATCACAGGAGAAGTCGCGCACTGCATCGACGTCGTCGGTGAGGATGAACGAGTTGCGGTTGAGCTTGGCGTGACTGGCGGGCAGCGGCACCAGGGTCGGGGCCAAGTCGGGGCGGCCGAGGTGTTGCGGTGAATAGCGCACACCGTCGTGGAAGTCTTTCAGGGCAATGCGTTGCGGCCAGCCCTGCTTGACGATGAGGACGATGTTCTGACCGTGGGACTCCATGCCAATGCCTTCGGCGTAGAGCATGTGAATGATCGGCGACACCGCGACCTGCAGCAGTTGACGGGTCCAGGCGTGCAGGCCGTATTGTTTGATCCAGGCGTCGATAAACGGGGTCTGCTCACCGTTGCCGTAACGATTGTCCACCGAGCTCAAACCATTGAACGGCACCGCTTGTTCATCGGCTTCCAGGTATTGGTGAATGCTTTCGCGCCACAGCGTGCCCATGGTGCCGTAGGCCTGGGACATGCGCGTGACGGGCAAATGGTCGTAGTCGAAACTGACGCCAACCACTTCGCCGAGAATCACAAAACCGAGGTCACGGGCGGTGCTGTCGCTGCGGATCAACTGGTGCAGCCAGTCGGTGATGATCGGGCCGTTCATCACCGTGTGCCGCGCCAAAATTCGCGTGCTGGAGGTGTTGGTCATGCTCAGTGCGAGCTTGACGTAAGGCCGTTGTTTGTCCGTGACGTTGGCCAGGGTGCGGATCGATTGCTGTGCTTTGTAGCGATCATCCGTGGTGCCCAAATGGATGATTTCGCCGCTGACCAGTTCTGGATAGAACACCGGAACCACGACGTTTTCCCATTGCCACGGGTGCACCGGCATCAGCCAGTAATCGCCCATCGACTTGCCTTGATCGGTAAGGCTTTCAACCAGTGCCTGCCAGCGCTGAAGACCGAATTCCTGCTGGATAAAATCGTCGTAATTCAAGTGTTGGGAGATGTTCATTGCCCCACAGGATTTGGCCACTGCGAGCCAGACGATGGCGACCGGCGTGGCGAACTCTGGCCCGTAATTGGCGTTGTCTTTCAGCGAAAATCCGATGCGCGATTTGTAGCAAGGGTGATAGCTGTGGGCATCCATGAAGTGCTGCTCCAGCGCATCGACGTCCAGTTGATGGCTTGGCATGGCCGCTTGATAACCCTGGCTGCGTGATTGCAGGTCCTTGAGCAGGGTTTGTTCCAGTTCATGGGTGAAACGTGGCAGGTGCGGGCTGTCTTGAAGATCGCTCAACAGTTCAGCCAAGGCTTGATGCAGGTGCGGTTGGCTTTTTTTGCCGTTGGCGTCCACGCGTTCAAGACTGGAGTAATCGAGGCGGATCAGTTCGAAACTGGCGCTGAGCAAACCGGTGCAGTGGTACTCCACTGGCTGTTGCTGCGCATCGAGGCCGCTGACGACAAAACGGTATTGGCTGCCACTCAGCGGTGAGTGACGGTAAGGCAGCACGTTTTCATACAGCAGGGTTTGCAGCAGTTGCCCGACCACCCGCTGTTCCACTTGTTGATAGCGTTGGGTGTCGGCGGTCGCCAGCCAGACGCCTGGAGCCTGTGGTGTTGCCTGAGATGAGGTCGCCATTGTCATACCTTGTCGATTAAAGAATTAACGATGTTCGAGGGCCGAGGGCATTGCCTCGGCCGGCTCGTCGAGTTCGTGTACGGGAAAACGCCAGGCGCAGGGCAACGCCAGCAAGACCAGAATCCCGGTGGCCATGAACACTTCGCTGATCGCTCCGGGGGTTGCGGCGGAATGAACCTCGGCCCCCAGACGAAACTCCAGCCACAGCGAAGCGATGACGATGGCCAGTGACGACACGAGGCGCCGGGAAATGTTGTTCATCGCCGCGCCTTGGGTGACCATCGGTTCGGGTAATGCATTGAGCCCGGCGGTCGTGATCGGGATGTAGGACAGGCCCAACCCGGCGCCCCGAACCATCATCAGGAAAAACACCACGGCAATAGAAGAGCCGGCCCCGAGCATGCCCAGGCCCAGCGTCGCCGCGCCGGTCATCAGCAACCCCCAGAGCACCACGCCCCGTGGACCGTGCCGATCCAGCCAGCGGCCGCCAAGGTGCCCGAACAGGCTGGCAAACGCCGCCGTGCACAACAGCGACAGACCGGTCCAGATCGCGCTGTAACCCATCACGACTTGCACCAGCAGCGGCAACAACACCAGGCACTCGAACATGCCGACCGACTGCACCACGGCGATAATCACGCTCAAGCGATAACCCCGCAGGGCAAAGATCCGCAGGTTGAGCAGCGGCGAAGTGCGGTTCAGTTCCAGCTTCACGAAAGCGACCAGACAGACGATGGCCGCCAGCAACATGCCGAGGTTGAGCGGATCCGTCAGAGCATCCGCGTGGCGCAGACGCCCCACCGCCACAATCAACAGGCCAATGCCTGCCGCGATCAGCAGGTAGCCCGCCAGGTCAAACGGTTTGCGCTCGGACGCTTCTGACGCCGGCAGCACGGCCACGCCGAGGATCAGCGCGACGATGCCGATCGGCACGTTCATCAAAAACAGCGAACGCCAGCTGAACCACTCCAGCATCAGGCTGCCGCACAACGGCCCCAACGCTGGCGCCAGCATCACCGCCGCCCCCCACATTCCCGTGACCCGACCCCGCTCGCCCTTGGCATACACCGAAAAGATGATCGCCAACGACAACGGGATCATCAGCCCACTGGCGATGCCTTGCACCACGCGAGCGGTAATCACCAGCGCAATGGAGTTGGCGAAAGCGCCCATCAGCGAACCGCAGACAAACAACGCCACGCCCCACAGGTACAGGCGCTTGCGCCCTACCCGTTGGCTGAGAAAACTGGTGAGCGGCATGGTCATGCCCATGCTCACCATGAATGCCGCGACGATCCAGGTCGCCAGCAGCGGCCCGATGTCGAAGGCACTCATGAACGCCGGCAACGCCGGGTTGAGCGAGCTGTTGTTGAGGCTGACGGTCAGCGTGCCCAACAGCACATTGACCACCACCAACCAGCGCGGAGCGGCCACCGTCAAACCCAAGATGCGCCTCCTGCAAAAAGCTGCGGCGGTCGCGGATGGCAAAGGAAATCGGCGTGGGAGATGTTGTAGCCATAGGCCCCGGCCAGCGGCAGCACCAGCATGTCGCCGACCTCGACGCCAGCCAGTGGGCAGTCGCGACTCAGCACATCCTTGGGCGTGCAGAGTTGCCCGACCACGGTCCACTTGCGCTCCACTGCGCCTGGCGTTGCAGGACCTCGGGGCAGATGAATCACCGGGTGATCGTGTCCCTGGGCCACCGGCAAACGGAAGTGGTGAGTGCCGCCACGACAGACCAGGAAGTGCTTGCCGTGACTGGTTTTGCTGTCCAGCACTTCGATGGCGTAGTAACCGCAATAAGCGCTGATGAAGCGACCGGGTTCAAAACGCACAATCGGCGCATCGGCGCACGCCGCCAGGGATTCCCCCAAATGCGCGCACAAGCGTTGCCAATCGAACTGCTCCGCGCCGAGGTAATTCACGCCGATGCCGCCGCCGACATTGAGGTGGGTGATCGTCGCCGGGTTGGCCGACAGCGCCTTCCATTGCGGCCAGCGCTCCAGGTACAGGTCGAGCAGCTGTTCGTGACGCTCCACCAGCGACTGATGGGACATCGCGTGCACGTGAAAGCCCTTGAGCCGCAGGTGGCTGGCGTTATCCACCCAACTCACCGCTTGTGCCAGTTCTGACTCGTCAATCCCGAACGGCGTGGCGGTACCGGCCATTGCCAGTTTGCTCGACAGCGGCGACGGCAGTTCCGGGTTGATGCGCAGCAGCACGTCCTGCACCCGCCCTGCTTCCAGCGCCAGCCGTTGCAGGCGAACGATTTCATTCAGGCTTTCGATGTGAATCGCTTCGACGCCGTGTTGCAGCGCCGAGCGCAGATCGGAATCCAGTTTGCCGGGGCCAGAGAAGATGAAGGGCTTGGGTGTCGGGCAGGCCTGGACGCGATCGATTTCGCCGCCGGAGGAAATCTCAAGCCCGTGCACCAACGGCGCGACGGTGGCGAGGATCTGCGGTTCGCTGTTGGCCTTGATCGCGTAGTAGAGCTCGACGCCTTTGGGCAGCGCGGCCATCACCTGAGTCACGTGTTGTTTCAACGCGTCCAGGTCATAGATGAACAGCGCCAACGGATCTTCCTGCTGCGTTCGGGCTTCGTCGATGGCGGCCAATACCGTGGCAGGCAACTTATCCATGCTGAGCCTCCTTGCCCCACGGGGACACCAATGTGACGTAGCCGGCCTGGCGATCAGCCTTGGCTGCCAGACGCACTTTGAGGTTGGTTTTGCAGGCAATCGGCTGGCCGGCGATCAGTGCATCCAGCTCCGGCGCCGCGCGGGACAGTTCGGCGCGGATGCTGATCAGTTGCTGCTCGACCCGTTGCCACATCAGCGGCGCCAGGTGCGGACGCTCCCAACTCAGGGCCAGCACGGCCTCGGACAAGTTGTTGACGAACAGGCAGTAGACGATGCGATTCCAGCCCTGCTGGCGGGTATACAGCAGCGACTCGCGAACTCGTGGATGCACGTCAGTGTCGATCTTCGACACACCCAGTTCATCGGTCAGTTTCACCCCTTCGAAATCCCGCAGCAGCAGGCGTTGCGGACGCCCGTTGTCGTGCACCAACACACTGTTTTGCAGATGCGGTTCCATGACGATGCCATGGTTGAAGAACAGCGCCAGCACCGGCCGCAGCAACAGCGCTTGATAGTCATCGAACCAGCTCAACAGTTGTTGATCGTCGATGTCGTTGCCGTTGAAACGGGTGAGGAATTCATGCACCAGCGGCCGCAGATGCAGGCCCCGGGCGAACAGCGTGCCGGCCATGATGCTGCAGTCGGTGCCGCTGTCAAGGCAGAAGTTCTCCCGCAGGATCGCTCCGGTCTGCTCGCGGAACCAGTGGCTGTCGGCTTCGCTGGAGCTTTGCGGCGCCCAGCTCAACAGGCCCGGCTCGGCCACTACCGACAACCCGCCGAGGGTCTCGGGTTGGGTCAGTTGCAGGTTGCGGAAAATGCGGTCGATCATCAGCGCGCTTTCCAATTCGTACCAGGCGTTTTTCCTGACGCAATTGGTAATGCGCACGTTCAGCGAACCCTTGATGAAGAACGCGTGGCCTTCGACATACCAGGTTCGGATCGAGGCCGTGGGATTGGCGATAAATCCCGTGGCGCCCAAGTCGACGATGTCTTTGGATTTCAGCAAACGCTGCACCCGGCCGTCCTGCATGAACAACTGCGCCTGCACCGGGTGCATGCAAATCACCGCGTGCCCTGGCCGTGCCTGGGACTGATCGGCAAACCCGGCCAGGACCTGGGCTTTGCTCAGGCCGTTGGCACCTACGTTCAACCCTTCCAACGGCACCTCGAACAAGTGCATCGCCGTACGCGCCTGGAATTCCGGGGCGTAGGTTTCCTGGGCCAGATGCGCCGGCCACAGCCGCGCCTTGGGGGCCGGGTGGTTCGGATGACCAAACCACAAGCCCTGCTCGCTGGCCAGGTAACCGCTGAGCGGGTCGGCGTCCATCGGCGTGTTGTGGCCGACGATGGCGGCGGTCAGCAACTGGCTTTGCAACACTTGATCGAGCAATTCGTCATTGCTGGCGCGGGTCATGTGTTCGCAAGAGGCGAGCAATTGCTCGACGAACTCGGCAAACCCCAGGCACGACCAGTCGCCCTCACCGCGTCGGGCATAAACGTCCGACAGGTAACGGTGACTGCCCAGACCATCGCGACGATCCACCATCACGAAGAACTGCTGCTGGTTGGGCAGCTTGATGGTCAGTGGTATGCCTTTCCATTCCAGGCCTTCGAGGTAACTGCCCGGGGCGATACCTTGCATCTGTGTCGGCCAACTGTAACTGAGGCAGTTTTCCGGCAAGGCAAACTCTTTGATCAAACAATTAAGCAACGCGCACGTCGTCGCCAACTCACTGACCATATTCGGTAAAACATTACGATTTGGATGATTCATGGGTGCTCCACCGTAGCCCGCGAGGCCACTGGACACGTTATATGGCGAAAAAATTAGTTGCTGATCGACCGTTTCAACGGACGACGAAACTCCACGTAACGACTTCACTTCACTGAACCTTTTAAACAATCAGACGTTGATCAAAGTGATTGGCGCCAGCGTCATCAAACTGCAACTTGGCGAGTTGTTAAACACTTCGATTAAACACTCAACGACGCAACTGCGATAAAGCGGCCGCCACGGCGTTATCAAAACGCTGGATCACTTGCTGGCATTGTTCTTCATCAATAATCAATGGCGGCAACAAGCGGATGACATTGCCTTTGCGTCCGCCACGTTCCAGCAACAGTCCCTGTTTAAAACACTGCTGCTGGATGGCCACGGCCAGCGCCGGGTCCATCGGAAAATGCCCGTGGCGATCCGCCGGTTGGCGTTCGTCGACGATCTCGATGCCCAGCATCAAGCCGCGACCGCGCACTTGGCCGAGGGCGGGGTAATGTGCCTGCAACTCGACCAGTCGGTCCTTGAGCCATTGGCCACGGCGTTCGGCCTGAGCGGCGAGGTGTTGTTGTTGCAGCACCTGCAACGTCGCCAGTCCGGCGGCCATCGCCATCTGGTTACCGCGGAAGGTGCCGGCGTGATTGCCGGGCTCCCAGGCGTCGAATTCTCGGCGAATGCCCAGCACCGCCATGGGCAAACCACCACCGAGCGCTTTGGACATGACGATCAGGTCCGGCTCGATTTCGGCATGCTCGAAGGCAAACATCTTGCCGGTGCGACCGAAACCGGTCTGCACTTCGTCGAGGATCAGCAGGATGCCGTGTTTGCGCGTCACTTCGCGGATCGCCCGCAGCCAGCTCGCCGGAGCGCAGTTGACACCGCCCTCGCCTTGCACCGCTTCGAGGATCACCGCCGCTGGCAGCGAAACGCCGCTTTCGACGTCTTCGATGAACTGGGTGAAATAGTGGGTCAGGGCCTCGACGCCGTCCTCACCGCCAATCCCCAGCGGACAACGGTATTCATGGGGGAGCGGCATGAACTGCACGCCCGGCATCAGGCTGGCAATGGCGTTTTTCGGCGCGGTGTTGCCGGTCAGGGCCAGGGCGCCGTGGGTCATGCCATGGTAGGCCCCGGAGAAACTGATGATGTTGTTGCGCCCGGTGTAAGTCTTGGCCAGTTTCAGCGCAGCCTCCACCGCATCCGCCCCGGACGGTCCGCAAAATTGCAGGCAGTAATCGCGGCCCTGGTCCGGCAACAGGCTGAGCAGGGTTTCGCAGAAGGCGTCCTTGACCGGTGTCGTCAGGTCCAGGGTGTGCATCGGCAGGCCTGAGGTGAGGAAGCTGTCGAGGCTGGCCATGACGGCCGGGTGATTGTGCCCCAAGGCCAATGTGCCAGCGCCAGCCAGGCAATCGAGGTACGTATTACCCTCGACGTCCGTAACCCAAACCCCGTGCGCCTTGGCAATTGCCAGTGGCAACTTGCGTGGATAACTGCGTACATTAGATTCGAACTTGCTTTGTCGAGTCAGATAGTCGGCATTGGTTTTTTGCAAAGGATTAGAGTGCAATACGCCATCATTCAACATCGGTGTACCCTCGATAAGTTTCGATATGCAAACTATTCCCATTAAGAATTGGACGCAACTACTGGCTCACACTTTTTTGGAATATTTACATAACTCGATATTCGGCTATTAAAACTGTTCGCGCACGCAACATCACAAGTTATGAAAACTTGAAATACGATCATCAGTGCCATTATCCGGCCATGTTCTTGTTATAAATCTGACAACTTTGTTATCACCTTGGAACAGGTACTAACTTATAGAAAGGTATCGCGATAGATCATCAAGTCAGGGTGGACATGGATGTTTCCTCTGCAGGAATAAACGGATTAAACAACCGACGGCGCCCTTCCCTGTGGCGCAGCGCACGGTTGCATCGATTTAGAAGTCGACAGTTGCCGACAAGAGGTAGGTTCGTGGGGTCGAGAGGGTCAAGCCAGGCTCACTGTCATCCGAAGCCCCGGCGGAACTCCAGTAGCGTTTGTTCGCCACGTTCTCGATGTTGCCACGCAGGGTGACGTTCTTTTCGTCAACCTTGAAGGCGTAGCGAGCGCCGACGTCCATGCGTGTCCAGGCGTCGATTTCCTTGACGTTGGACTGGTCCAGGTATTGCGAGCTGGAATAGATGGCGCGGCTGGTCAGGGTCAGGCCCTGTACGCTGCGCACATCATATTCGGCGCCCAGGTTGACGTTGTACTTTGGCGTGGCCGGCGCGCGGTTGCCGTCGAAGAGGCCGTCGGTGGTCTTTTTCAATTCGCTGTCGATGTACATGACGCCACCGAGCAGGCGGAAACCATCGAGCGGTTCACCGAACATGCTCACTTCCACACCGGTGTTTTCGCGCTTGCCGTTCGGGCCGAAAACTCGGGTCGTGGCGTTGGTTTCATAGGCTGGTTGCTTGATCCGGAACACCGCGGCGGTCACGGCGAACGGACCCGCATCGTACTTGGCGCCGACCTCGACCGAGCGGCTGATGAACGGCGGGAAGATTTCGTCTTCGTTGACTGAGGTCGACGGTGCGATCTTGCCCTGGCTCAAGCCTTCCATGTAGTTGGCATACAGCGACAGCTTGTCAGTGGCTTTGAACAGGATGCCACCCGACGGCGAAACCTTTTCCTCGTCGTAGGCCGTGTTGCCTTTGACGTTATCGGTCCAGTCGTCAACCTTCACCCGCTGCCAGCGGGCGCCGAGGGTCAGCAGCACGCGGTCATCGAAGAAACCCAAGGTGTCGGACAACGCCACGCCAGTGGAGCGATTCTCGGTGTAGACCTTCGAATCCTGTCGCGTGGGATTGTTGGGCGTCGGTGTTTCCACAGGGTTGTAGAGATTGCTGGGGGCGGAGGCATAACGGGCGCCGCCGTTTTCGAAGTCCATGTAGAAGTAGCTGGCCGCCAGGTTGATTTCATGGCTCACCGGACCGGTATGAAACCAGTTGCGTACGCCAAAATTGCCCGTGCGGACATTCTCGTCACGGGTGAAGTCACGGGGCTGAACGCTGAAATCGCCGGCGTCATTGGTGATGGAAACGGCGTGACGGAGAAAGTCATGATTGCTTTTGCGCGCCCCGACACCGCCGTACAGCATGACCGAATCGCTGACATCGAATTCGCCGCTCACCGTGCCGAAAGTGTCCTTGGTCCGCGCCTTGCTCCAAGGCTGCGCGTAGTTGCTGCGCACCTCGCTGGCATGGGGCACCTGCGCGTTGGCGCCGACGATCACGCGCTCCTGCGGCGCATCGGTATCACGCTCTGTGTGCCCGACATCCGTAGAGAGCCGCAGACGTTCACCGCGGAAATCCAGGCCCAGCACGGCCATGTCGCGGTCGACACTCTGGTGATCCCATTCGGTATCGCCGGATTGCTTCACGCCGTTGAAACGAATCCCGAACTTGTCGTCTTCACCAAAGCGCCGGCCGATATCCACGGCACCGCCGATCTGGTTATTGGACGCGTAGTTAGTGGTGAACGAGGTGATCGGCTTGTCGGTGGCGCGCTTGGGCACCACATTGATCCCACCACCGACGCTGCCCCGCGGCGAGATGCCGTTGATGAGCTGGCTCGGGCCTTTGATGATGTCGACGCGGTCAGCCATCTCCATGTCGATCGTATAGGTCGGCAGGACGCCGTAGAGGCCGTTGTAGGAAACATCACTGTTGAACAGGCTGAGCCCGCGAATGGTGAACTGTTCATATCGCCCACCCGCCGGGTTGGTGGCGCGAACAGAAGGATCGCTGGCGACCAGATCACCCAAGGTGCGCGCCTGCTGGTTCTTGACCGCCTCGCTGGTGTAGGTGGTCATGCTGAACGGTGTTTCCATGAAGTCCTTGGAGCCGAGCAAGCCTTGCGAGCCTTTGCGTGCGACCTGGCCACCGGCATACACCTCGCCGTCCGACCCGCCCGTGGCGCCGAGAATCGACGTCGGCGCCAGTTGCAGGCTGCCGCCTTCTGGCGCGGGGGTCAGGATGTAGGCCTGCTCGCCCACCGGTTGCAGTTGCAGACCGGAACCCTGCAACAGCCGGGCAAAGCCCTCCTCGACCGCGAAGTCACCGGAGAGCCCGGGGCTGTTACGACCACTCACCAGCGCCGGGTCCACCGACAGGTTCACCCCGGCCAGCCCGGCGAAACGGGTCAGTGCAGCGCTGAGGCTGCCGGCGGGCACTTGATAGCTGCGCTTATCTGCGTCCGCGGCCCAACCGGCAGTGATAAACAACGGACAGGCACTCAGGCTCAACAACAAACTCAAGTGCAACAACGGGCGCAGCCTGGATGGAGTCAGACGCGTACTGCAAGGCATCACTGCGGGCATTGAGAATCTCTCTGATTTCGTTTTACTTGCCTTGGAAGACAAGCGACGCGAAAAAAAGGGACACGCCTTAAACAATATTTTTGCGCGGCAGCAGCGTTACCCAATAACGCGTACGCGAATGCACCTCCAGCGGCAGGCTGGCCGCTAGCAACGCAAGGATGCGATCAGTGTCTTCCAGACGAAAACTGCCGGTGACGCGCAGGGATTCCAGTTCGGGCTCCCAGCGCAGCACGCCTGGGCGATAGGTGCTGAGTTCGCGCAGGAAATCCCCCAGGGGCTGGTTCTGCGCCATCAGCACACCGTCACGCCAGCCGGGAGCCAGCACGTCGAATGGCTCCACAGCACCGGCACCCATTGCCTGAAGGCTGACTTGCTGGCCGCCGCGCAACGAAAAGACAGGGCCGCGCAAAGGTTGCAGCTGCACCGTGCCTTTTAGCACTGACACCTTGCAACCCGTCTGCCCCTGACGAACGCAGACTTCGCTTTGACTGACGACCACTTGCCCGAAGTGCGTTTGGATCGTCAGTGGCGAAGTCCCGGGCACGTTCAACGCTATTTCGCCCTCCACGAGTTTCAGAAGACGCTTCTTCATATCGATATCGACGGCGCTCGCGGTGTTCAACTGCAGCGTGCTGCCATCGGCCAACTGGACTTTCTTGCCCTCCCCGGTCGCGGTTCGCAGGTCGGCGCGCCAGACATCCAACGGCAACTGCCGACTGATCAGCCAGGCCGTTGGCACCAGCGCCACCGCGCCGACAGCGCGTTTCAGCACCGTGCGCCGACTCGCTTGCGGCCGATCCAGGCTGGCCATCGCGAGGGCTGACGGCAGGTCGGCAAAACGCTGGCGCAACAGCTGGGCTTTCTGCCAGGCCTGCTCGTGACTGCTGTGGCTATCGCGCCAGCTCTGCAGGTTGGCGCGATCGCGCTCATTGGCGCTGCCGGATTCCATGAGCGCCAGCCACTGCGCGGCGGCCCGCACAACCTGGCGGGCTTCGGCTGACGGTGGCGAACCGATCACAGCTCCACCAGAAGGCAATGTTCGTAGGCTTGAGCCATGTAGCGCTTGATCGTGCGTTCCGAGACTTGCAGGCGCTCGGCGATCTCTTGATAGCCCAAGCCTTCCAGCTGACTCCAGAGAAACGCCCGTCGCACCGGGCTCGGCAAGCCATCGAGCAATTCGTCCAGGGCTTGCAGGGTTTCCAACAGGATCCAGCGCTGCTCGGGGGACGGCACGCAGTCCTCAGGCAGCAGCGTTAATGCAGTGAGGTAGGCTTGCTCCAGGCTGCGGCGTTTGTAGAAGTTGGTCAGCAGGCGCTTGCCCACGGTTGCCAGATAGGCCCGGGGTTCTTGCAGGTCAGCGATGCGCTGGGAGCTGGCGAGTAAACGTACGAACGTGTCCTGACTCAGGTCCGCCGCATCACTGCCATTGCTCATGCGTCGTCTCAACCAACATTCGAGCCAGCCCCGGTGGTCGCGGTACAGGTCGTGGAAGGTTTGCCCCGTCGGCATCGCTGCATCACTCATCTAATGGAACCCTGCGCGAAGAAATATTTTAAATGCGACTCATTCTAATTAGTGATGGGACTTCAAATAAAGCGCTTTGTGCGGTTTGCACCCAGTAAATACTTGAATAAATGACTGACAGAGGGGGATTTCGGCGCGTAAGCACCGGTTAATCAGGGCTGCGGGGAATTGAGGGGAATTATCACGAAACGTCAGAATTCATTGCGGATCCGCGCTGGGTCGGCGGAGGCGAATTCCTGGAGGCCAGGAAAAAGCAAAGAAAAGCCAAATCGCAGACACAAAAAACCCCGGTCTTTCGACCAGGGTCTTTGCTATCGACTCGAAGTCAGCCAGCGGCTTTCTTCGTAGCTCCAAGGCGTTCAGTGGGCCTTGAGGCAGATATGGCGCAGCGGACGGGACTCGAACCCGCGACCCCCGGCGTGACAGGCCGGTATTCTAACCGACTGAACTACCGCTGCGTATCGCTTTGAGCTTTCGCTCAAGTAACTCGTTTGACTGAAAGCTTCGAGGCTTTCAATCTCGAACCAGGTTAAAAACCTGCTTCGCAAATATGGCGCAGCGGACGGGACTCGAACCCGCGACCCCCGGCGTGACAGGCCGGTATTCTAACCGACTGAACTACCGCTGCGCGTCGGTGGAGGCTTTTAAAAGCTTCCATCTTGCTTTCGCAAGACTCTCGGAAGTGGTGGGTGATGACGGGATCGAACCGCCGACATTCTGCTTGTAAGGCAGACGCTCTCCCAGCTGAGCTAATCACCCGTTTGCATCTCCGAGGCCGCGAAATTTACGCAGGTAGCGAACCTAAGTCAATAGCAGGATTGAAGTTTTTTCAAAACAGCTTCAAGTCGCAAGCTACAAGCGGCAAGTAAAAGCAGGAATGCGAATTCAGGCCACGCACTGATTCGCTCTTACTTGCCGCTTGCAGCTTGAAACTTGCCAGCTGTCTACGCGTAGACCATCTTCTTGGTCATCCCGCCATCCACCACGAACTCCTGGCCCGTGACGAAGCCGGCGTTCCGGGAAAGCAACCACGCCACCATCGCCGCCACGTCCTCGACCGTCCCTACCCTGCCCGCCGGATGCTGGGCATGATCGGCATCGGTCAACGGTTCGGCACGCCGTGCAGCCGGGTCACGTGCATCGATCCAGCCGGGGCTGACCGCATTCACCCGGATCTCCGGCCCCAGACTGATCGCCAACGCGTGAGTCAGAGCCAACAGGCCGCCCTTGCTCGCCGCATAAGCCTCTGTGTCGGGTTCCGACTGCCCGGCGCGGGTCGAGGCCAGGTTGACGATCGCACCGTTGTGAGCGCGCAGGTACGGCGCACAGTGTTTGGCCAACAACATCGGCCCACTGAGGTTGACCGCCAGGACGCGGTTCCAGTAGGCCAGATCAAGACTTTCCAGGGTGATGTTGTGCGGATCGGCCACCGCCGCGTTGCACACCAGTGCATCCAGACGCCCGAATTGCCCAAGCACCTCGGCGACGCCCAGCGCCACCTGCCCTTCGTTGGAGACGTCCATGGCGATGAACCAGGCGTTGTCGCCCAGCACCTTCGCCACTTTCGAACCGCGCACGCGATCCAGGTCCGTCAGCACCACCTGCCAGCCTTCGCTGATCAGCCAGGCCGCAATGCCCAGACCGATGCCACGCGCGGCACCGGTGACCAGCGCCACACGGCCATGGGTGCCCGTACTCGGCGTCGACAACTCGATCACAAGGCCGCCAACCCGCGCGCCAGATCGGCTTGCAGGTCGGCCACGTCTTCCAGGCCGACCGCAATGCGGATCAGGCTGTCACGGATCCCCGCCGCTTCACGCTCTTGCGGCGCCAGACGGCCGTGAGAGGTGGTGCTCGGGTGGGTGATGGTGGTCTTGGTGTCGCCAAGGTTGGCGGTGATGGAAATCAGACGGGTCGCATCGATAAAGCGCCAGGCGCCCTCTTTGCCGCCCTTGACCTCAAAACTCACGACCGCGCCGAAGCCCTTCTGCTGACGCAAGGCCAGTTCGTGCTGCGGATGGCTCTTGAGGCCGGCGTAATGCACCTTCTCGATACCGTCCTGCTGCTCCAGCCACTCGGCCAGTTGCTGGGCGTTGGCACAGTGAGCTTTCATGCGCAGGTTCAGGGTTTCGAGGCCCTTGAGGAAAATCCAGGCGTTGAACGGACTCAGGGTCGGCCCGGCGGTGCGCAGGAAACCGACGATTTCTTTCATCTGTTCGCTGCGACCGGCTACAACGCCGCCCATGCAACGGCCCTGACCGTCGATGAACTTGGTCGCCGAGTGCACGACAATGTCCGCGCCCAGCTTCAGCGGCTGTTGCAACGCCGGGGTGCAGAAGCAGTTGTCGACCACCAGCATCGCGCCTTTGGCGTGAGCGATTTTCGACAGTTCGGCGATGTCCACCAACTCGGCCAGCGGGTTGGATGGCGATTCGACGAACAGCAATTTGGTGTTGGCCTTGATCGCCGCATCCCAGCCGGACAAGTCCGCCAGCGGAACGTAATCGACTTCGATGCCAAAGCGCTTGAAGTACTTTTCGAACAGGCTGATGGTCGAACCGAACACGCTGCGCGAGACCAGCACGTGGTCGCCAGCGCTGCACAGGCTCATCACCACCGCCATGATCGCGGCCATGCCAGTGGCGGTGGCCACCGCTTGCTCGGCGCTTTCCAGCGCGGCGATACGCTCTTCGAACGCACGCACGGTCGGGTTGGTGTAGCGCGAGTAGACGTTGCCCGGCATTTCACCGGAAAAACGCGCCGCCGCGTCGGCGGCGGTACGGAATACGTAGCTGGAAGTGAAGAACATCGGATCACCGTGTTCGCCTTCTGGCGTACGGTGCTGACCGGCGCGTACGGCCAGGGTATCGAACGCTACGCCATCGAGGTCGCTGTCCAGCCGACCGGCATCCCAATCCTGACTCATGCTGTCACTCCTTGCCTTGCTCGGTAGTAGATACAAAACCGGCCTGGAAGGGGACACCCGTTATTGTAGGAGCGAGGCTTGCCCGCAAAGGGGTCGTCACATTCAACATCACTGTTGCCTGTGACACCGCCTTCGCGGGCAAGCCTCGCTCCTACAGATGCAGGCCGGTAGTTGTTACTCAGTTGTTATACAGATCAATGATCGCGCTGACTGCCTGGGTCTTGACCTTGGAGGCATCGTTGCGGGCCTGCTCGATCTTGTTCAGGTAAGCCTCGTCGACGTCGCCGGTCACGTACTGGCCGTCGAACACCGCGCAATCGAACTTCTCGATCTTGATCTTGCCGCCGCCGACCGCTTCGATCAAGTCAGGCAAGTCCTGATAGATCAGCCAGTCAGCGCCGATCAGGTCAGCCACGTCCTGGGTCGAACGGTTGTGGGCGATCAGTTCGTGGGCGCTCGGCATGTCGATGCCGTAGACGTTCGGGTAGCGCACCGCTGGGGCTGCGGAGCAGAAGTAGACATTTTTCGCGCCGGCTTCACGGGCCATCTGGATGATCTGCTTGCACGTGGTGCCGCGAACGATCGAGTCGTCCACCAGCATCACGTTCTTGCCGCGGAATTCCAGTTCGATGGCGTTGAGCTTCTGGCGTACGGATTTTTTCCGTGCAGCCTGGCCCGGCATGATGAAGGTCCGGCCGATGTAGCGGTTCTTCACGAAGCCTTCGCGGAACTTGACGCCCAGGTGGTTCGCCAGCTCCAGGGCCGCGGTGCGGCTGGTATCCGGGATCGGGATAACCACGTCGATGTCGTGCTCTGGACGCTCGCGCAGGATCTTGTCGGCGAGCTTCTCGCCCATGCGCAGACGGGCCTTGTAGACCGACACGCCGTCGATGATCGAATCCGGACGCGCCAGGTAGACGTGTTCGAAGATGCACGGAGTCAGGGACGGGTTGGTCGCGCACTGACGGGTGTGCAGCTTGCCGTCTTCAGTGATGTAGACCGCTTCGCCCGGCGCCAGGTCGCGAATCAGGGTGAAGCCGAGCACGTCTAGGGACACGCTTTCGGAGGCGATCATGTACTCGACGCCTTCGTCGGTGTGACGCTGGCCGAAGACGATCGGGCGGATGCCGTGCGGATCGCGGAAACCGACGATGCCGTAACCGGTGACCATCGCCACGACGGCGTAACCACCGACGCAACGGTTGTGCACGTCAGTCACGGCGGCGAACACGTCTTCTTCGGTTGGTTGCAACTTGCCGCGCTGGGCGAGTTCGTGGGCGAACACGTTGAGCAGCACTTCCGAATCGGAATTGGTGTTGACGTGGCGCAGGTCAGATTCGTAAATCTCCTTGGCCAATTGTTCAACGTTGGTCAGGTTGCCGTTATGCGCCAAGGTGATGCCGTAAGGCGAGTTGACGTAAAACGGTTGGGCTTCGGCCGAAGTCGAGCTGCCCGCGGTCGGGTAACGCACATGGCCAATGCCCATGTGGCCGACCAGGCGTTGCATGTGACGCTGGTGGAACACGTCACGCACAAGACCATTGTCCTTGCGCAGGAATAACCGGCCATCATGGCTGGTAACAATACCGGCAGCGTCCTGGCCGCGGTGCTGGAGCACGGTTAGCGCGTCATACAGCGCCTGATTGACGTTCGACTTACCGACGATACCGACGATGCCACACATGCGACGCAACCCCTACTTAATGGATCTGAACTGAACACAACTCACTGAGGCGTTTTGGCCGTCGGCAAGAGGTGTTCCTTGAACGGTAACTCAGCGGGTACGCTGATACCGCTGGCAAGCCACTGACTGCTCCACCCGAGAATCAGGTTTTTGGACCAATCTGCGACCAATAAAAATTTTGGCACGAGCTGTGATTCTTTCCACCAGCTGTCCTGCTGTACCGGCCCCAGGCTCAACAGCCCGACCGCCACGACCACCAGCAACACGCCACGCGCGGCGCCGAAGGCCATGCCGAGGAATCGATCAGTCCCGGACAGCCCGGTGACGCGAACCAATTCGCCGATAAGATAATTGATCATTGCGCCGACGATTAACGTGGCGATAAACATGATGGCGCAGCCCGTGATCACACGAGCCGAAGGCGTTTCGATGTATCCGGCGAGGTACTCGGACAGTGAACCACCGAACATCCAGGCGACGACTCCTGCGATGATCCAGGTCACCAGCGATAGTGCTTCTTTGACGAAGCCGCGGCTCAGACTGATCAATGCGGAGATGGCGACGATTGCAACGATCGCCCAGTCAACCCAGGTAAATGGCACAGTGCAGCCTACAGACGGATAAGGCGGCGCATTTTAGCAGAGCCCATGCTTATCGGTAAGCTGCGATTGTCAGTGCATTTCAAATCGGGGCGATAGTTTTAGCCGCGCTCAGGCTGGAAACGTACGACAAAACCTTTCAGGTTCTGCTGGCGACCCAGCAAATCACGCAGGCGATCGGCTTCTGCACGCTCGATCAGCGGCCCGACGAACACCCGGTTCTTGCCGTCCGCAGTACGGATGTAGGCGTTATAGCCCTGGCTGCGCAGGGATTTCTGCAGGCTTTCGGCACTGGCGCGACTCGACAGACTGGCCAGTTGCACTGACCAACTGACCGACAGGCCATTGGCATCGACGCGGCTCTGGGTGGTGTCTGGCTTGGCCGGTGCAGCAGTAATCGGCTGGGCTGGTGCTGGTTTGGCGACAGGCGCAGGCGGCGGAGTCACCGGTTTAGCGGCAGGCGTCGGGGCCGGAGCCGCAGGTGCAGCCGGTGTAATCGGCGTCGTCGGTGCTTGCTGATCGGCAATCTCCTCGTCGCTTGGCACCGGTTCTTGAGGCAGGGCTTGCGGTTCAGGCACCACCACCGGCTCGACCTGCAACTGCGGTGTCGAAGGTGCTTGTGGTGCAGACGGCGCCTGCACGGTGACCTGACGTTGTTCGTCCTGACGGGAAAACAGCATCGGCAAGAAAATCACCGCCAGTGCGATCAGCACCAGGGCACCGACCATGCGCTGTTTGTACGCCTTATCCAGCAAAGCCATTTGCCGCTTCCTCCGTGGAGCGCCGGGCCAGCCATTCAAGGGCCTCGGCAACACAATAAAATGATCCGAACAACAGAATCTCGTCGTCGCTCGTCGCGAGTGCGCACTGCCCTTCCAGGGCGGCTGCCACACTGCCATAGGACGTTACCGACGCGCCAAGGTTCTGTAAGGCCGCTTGTAAATCCGCGACCGGACGCGCTCGCGGTGAATCCAGCGGCGCGACAGCCCATGACTGGACACTAGCATTCAATTCGCCAACGACACCATCCAGATCCTTGTCCGCCAGCAAACCGAACACCGCCAGGCGTTTGCCCACCGGTGGACGACTGGCCAGGCGCCGGGCCAGATACTCCGCGGCATGGGGGTTATGCCCCACATCCAGTAACAAATTCAGGCGCTTGCCCTGCCACTCGAACTGCCGGCGATCGAGACGACCAACGATGCGCGTGGCTTTCAGTGCTTCAATAATCTGCGCATCGACCCATGGCAAACCGGTCAGCAAATAAGCCTGCAACGCCAACGCCGCGTTTTCCATCGGCAGATCGAGCAACGGCAGGTCATGCAACTCGACCACACGCCCTTGAGCGTCAACACCGCGCCATTGCCAGTTGTGATCGGTCATGCCGAGGTCGAAATCGCGCCCACGCAGGAAAAACGGGCAAGCCAGCTCGCGCACCTTGTCCAGCAGAGGTTGGGGAGGATTCAGATCGCCACAGAGCGCAGGTGCGCCCTGGCGGAAGATGCCGGCCTTCTCGAAGGCCACGGATTCGCGAGTATTGCCCAAGTAATCGGCGTGATCGACGCCAATGCTGGTGACCAGCGCGATATCCGCATCGACCACGTTGACCGTGTCCAGACGCCCGCCGAGACCGACTTCCAGCACCACGGCATCGAGACTGGCCTGTTGAAACAGCCAGAATGCCGCCAGGGTGCCCATTTCGAAGTAGGTCAGGGACGTTTCGCCACGGCCGGCCTCGACCGCAGCAAAGGCTTCGCACAGCTCGGCGTCAGTGGCTTCGACGCCATTGACCTGCACCCGCTCGTTGTAGCGCAGCAGGTGCGGAGAATTGTAGACACCGACGTTCAGGCCCTGGGTCCGCAGTAACGAAGCCACGAACGCACAGGTCGAACCCTTGCCGTTGGTGCCGGTGACCGTGATCACCCGAGGCGCTGGCTTGCCCAGTCCCATGCGGGACGCTACCTGTTGCGAGCGCTCCAGGCCCATGTCGATGGCCGAAGGGTGCAACTGCTCAAGGTAGGCGAGCCACTCGCCAAGGGTACGTTGGGTCATAGGTTGGCAGGTACCGGTGGAACTACGATCGGTTCGATAGGTGCAGCGACGAATTTCGGCGTCGGCAGGCCCATCATTTGTGCCAGCAGGTTGCCCAGGCGTGGACGCAGTTCCTGACGGTGAATGATCATGTCGATCGCCCCGTGCTCCAGCAGGAACTCGCTGCGCTGGAAGCCTTCCGGCAGCTTTTCACGCACGGTTTGTTCGATGACGCGCGGACCGGCGAAGCCGATCAGGGCTTTCGGCTCGCCGACGATCACGTCGCCCAGCATCGCCAGACTGGCGGAAACGCCGCCGTAGACCGGGTCGGTCAGTACCGAGATGAACGGAATGCCTTCTTCACGCAGACGCGCCAGTACCGCGGAGGTCTTGGCCATTTGCATCAGGGAGATCAGGGCTTCCTGCATCCGCGCACCACCAGAGGCGGCGAAGCAGATCATCGGGCACTTGTTTTCCAGGGCGTAGTTGGCGGCGCGAACAAAGCGCTCACCGACGATGGCGCCCATCGAGCCGCCCATGAAGGAGAACTCAAACGCGGAAACCACCACCGGCATGCCCAGCAGGGTGCCGCTCATGGAGATCAGGGCGTCTTTTTCGCCGGTCGCTTTTTGCGCGGCGGTCAGGCGATCCTTGTACTTCTTGCCGTCGCGGAATTTCAGACGGTCAACCGGCTCCAGGTCCGCGCCCAGTTCGGCACGGCCTTCGGCGTCGAGGAAAATGTCGATACGGGCGCGGGCGCCGATACGCATGTGGTGATTGCACTTGGGGCAAACGTCCAGGGTCTTTTCCAGCTCCGGACGGTACAGCACAGCCTCGCAAGACGGGCATTTGTGCCAAAGACCTTCAGGCACCGAGCTCTTCTTGACCTCGGAACGCATGATCGAAGGGATCAGTTTGTCTACTAACCAGTTGCTCATGCTTTCTTTCTCCAGTACCGGCGGCCCGAACGCTTTGGTTCGCAGCCCCGCGTATGCCCTTGAGCTAAATTCATGTGTGTGGCGATGATCAGCGGATGGCCGGGTCAGAAAAACTGACCTGCGTACAACCCGAAAAACCCTCAGCCTCTTTTCTACAGAGCTGTGGACGGCGGCAGTTAGCCAGCCGTCACATCACGTACCGCTTTGATGAATGCCTGAATCTTTGCGTGATCCTTGATGCCCTTGCTCGCCTCTACCCCGCCACTGACGTCCACGGCATACGGCCGGGTCCGGGTAATCGCTTCGGCGACGTTGTCCGGGGTCAAACCACCGGCAAGGATGATCGGCTTGCTCAAGCCTTGCGGTATCAAAGACCAGTCGAACGCTTCGCCAGTTCCGCCCGGCACCCCTTCGACATAGGCATCAAGCAGGATACCGCTGGCACTTGGAAAGGCATTGCACGCCGCCGCAATGTCGTCCCCGGACTTGACCCGCAGGGCCTTGATGTACGGACGATTCCAGCTTTCGCATTCATCGGCGGTTTCATCACCGTGAAACTGCAGCAGGTCCAGCGGCACCGCGTCGAGGATTTCCCCCAACTCGCAGCGACTGGCGTTGACGAACAAACCCACGGTGGTCACGAACGGCGGCAAGGCCTTGATAATCGCCCTCGCCTGCGCAAACGTCACCGCCCGTGGGCTCTTGGCGTAAAACACAAACCCGATGGCGTCGGCCCCGGCCTCGACTGCCGCCAGCGCATCCTCTATGCGGGTAATCCCACAAATCTTGCTGCGAACGGCTGACATGTCGATAGAACCCCAAGGCAAATCCGAGAAAGTCCCGGATGGTAACAAATGCGTTCGAGGGCGTCAGCCGTCAAGTTCGGCGAAACCGGTCAAGAAGTGCGGCCCGATGTAACGCTCAGGCAACTGGAACTCGTCGCGGTATTCCACCTGCACCAGATACAGGCCATACGGGTGCGCCGTCACCCCGCCGGAACGGCGAATGCGGCTCTCCAGCACTTCCTTCATCCACTCCACCGGGCGCTCGCCGGCACCGATGGTCATCAGCACCCCGGCGATGTTGCGCACCATGTGGTGCAGAAAGGCGCTGGCGCGGATGTCGAGCACGATCATCTTGCCGTGGCGAGTGACCCGCAGGTGGTGCAATTCCTTGATCGGCGACTTGGCCTGGCACTGACCGGCGCGAAACGCGCTGAAATCGTGGGTACCCACCAGGTACTGCGCGGCTTCGGCCATGCGCTCGACGTCCAGCGGACGGTGGTTCCAGGTGATTTCTTCGTTCAGGTGCGCCGGGCGGATCTGGTCGTTGTAGATCACGTAGCGATAGCGCCGTGCGATGGCTTTGAACCGCGCGTGAAAATGCGCCGGCATGACCTGGGCCCAGCTGACGCTGACGTCGTGGGGCAAATTGATATTGGCGCCCATGACCCAGGCTTTCAGCGAGCGCTCGACCTGGGTATCAAAATGCACCACTTGGCCGCAGGCATGCACGCCCGCATCAGTGCGCCCGGCGCAATGCAGCGACACCGGCGAATCGGCGACTTTGGACAGCGCGTTTTCCAGGGTTTCCTGCACGGTCAGCACGCCAGAGGCCTGACGCTGCCAGCCGCGATAACGCGAGCCTTTGTATTCAACGCCCAACGCGATCCGGAAAAAGCCGTCGGCCGCCATTTCGGCGGCCGGATTATCTATATTTGCCAAGGGGTGACAGCCTGCTGATCTACGCAAAGGCGGGCATTATAAGGCCGCAGGTCCATGACGCCAGAGCCGCGTGGCATTGCATCGCTGATACAGAGTTCGCTATATAGACAACTACACAACGAAAACACAAAAACCGAGACCTGATGATGACCGCCACTTTGAACAAGGAAGCCGTCGGCCTGGCCTATAGCCTCGAAGGCATGCTCCACGCCAAACGCAAGACCTGGGAAGCCATCGACGAAATGGCCCGCCGCGTCACACCCGGCATGCTGGAATCCGAGGCTCAGGTGATGAGTCTTGAAGTGCTGAACGAACTGGGCATGGACCGTATCTGGCATCCCTCGAAGATTCGTTTCGGCGAAAACACCTTGAAAACCTTCAAGCAGCGCTCCGACGGCGATCCGGTACTGGCGCCAAACGATATTTTCTTTATCGACCTCGGCGTGGTCTGGGATCGCCATGAAGGTGATTCAGGCGCGACCTTCACCGTTGGCGACGATCCGGAGATGAAGGCCTGTGCCGTGGCGGCGAAAACCCTGTTTGATCAGGTTCATGATTACTGGCGCACGCACAAGGTTGCCGGCCCCGAGCTGTATCGTTATGCCGATGAGCAGGCGACGGCCATGGGCTGGAAGTTGAACCTGGAGATCAAGGGGCACCGGGTCAGTGATTTCCCCCATGCAATTTATCGTGCAGGGGATTTGGGGAATTTCGAGGACTGCCCGAATGTCGGGTTGTGGATTCTGGAGATCCAGATTGCCCACCCTACCCGACCGTTTGGTGCGTTTTATGAGGATTTGCTCGCCTGAACTTCAGTGGTGAAGGTCAGGCCCTCATCGCGAGCAAGCTCGCTCCCACACTGGGTCTGTGTCGCACCGAAGATCCCTGTGGGAGCGAGCTTGCTCGCGATAGCAATAGAACAGACAACACACATCTCATTGCAGAAACAAAAACGGCAGCCTCAATGGGCTGCCGTTGTTTTTACAACTGACTGAGCATCAAGCCAGGCGCGAAAGCATTTCCTTCGCTTCGCTCTTCTGCCCCGCGTCACCCTCGGTCACCACTTCGTTGAGGATGTCCCGGGCGCCGTCGTTGTCACCCATGTCGATGTAGGCCTGGGCCAGATCGAGTTTGGTGGCGACTTCGTCGGTGCCAGAGAGGAAATCGAACTCCGGCTCATCAGCCACCGAGGCCGCCGCGTCTTCGGCAGTGAACGTAGGCTCGTTGATGCTCTGGGACAGTCGATCCAGCTCGGCGTTGACGTCCTCCAGCTCTGTGGTGAAGGCATTCGGCGCTTCAGGGACGTCCATTTCGTCAGCCAGGGACAGATCAAAATCCGCTGGCAGTTCCAGGTCATCCAGTGCCGCTTCGTTCGTGGCAGGTGCATCGACCGGTGGCAGGTCCTTGACGCCCTCGTCCAGATCGAGCAGGAAATCGTCTTCGGCCAGGGTCGCAGGCGAAGCGTCGCCACCGAGGTCCAGGTCCAGATCGAAGTCCGACAGGTCGTCGAGGTTTTCCTTGATGTCGGTCTGCTGTTGCAGCACCGACTCAAAGCTCAGATCGTCGTCGAGCGGGAATTCGTCCAGCTCGGCCAAGGGTTCCGGTGCTGGTGCCGGAGCAACCACCGCCGGAGAAGCGTTTTCCAGGTCATCCAGGCTCAAGTCGAAGGCGCTGTCGAGATCATCTTCAGCGACCGGGGCCGGCGCTTCAGGTTCATCCAGCAGCAGGTCCTTGACGTACTGCGCATCCAGCTCGGCAGCAACAGCAGCGGCGGCGATGCCACCCGCTGCGGCCAAGGCCATGGCCGGGAAACGGCTTTTCAGCTGTTCGACGTGGGCGAAGTTATCGCCATTGGCCACCAGTTGACGTTCCTGGGCGACGAACGCATCACGATCGCCTTGCTGACCGTAGACTTCCATCAGCTTGAGGCGCAGGTCGCTACGTTGTGGTTCTTGCTTGATACCGTCTTCGAGCAAGGCTGCCGCCTGATTCAGGCGACCGCCGTTGATGTGCGACTGAGCCTGGCTCAGAACGTCGTCATTGCGCTCGGCAGCCGGGGAAACCAGCGGCGCGGCAATCACTGGGGCGACCACGACGGGTGCAATGACCGGAGCCGGGGCTGGCGGCGGCGTTGGAGCTGCCGCGAGTTTTACCGCTGGCGGCGGCACTTCAAGGCCTTCAAAGCTGCTTTCCGGCAGGTCCTGCTCAGGGGAAAACTCTTGTTCTTCCGCCAGGGCGCGGGCCATGCGCAGGTGCTTTTCGGCTTCTTGCTGGGCTTTGCGGCGACGGGCCAGCAGCAATAGCAACAGCAGCAGGACGATGGCGCCGCCACCCACCAGACCCAGCAGGATCGGGTTGGTCAGCAGGTCATTGAATTTCTGGTCGTCGGCAACCGCAGGCGTTGGCTCGACTGGGGTTTCTGCCGGGGCCGGAGCCGGAGTGGCCTCGGGCGCGGTCACAACAGGTGCAGGCGTGGCCGGAGCCGCTTCAGTCGGCGTTGCCGCTGGTGCAGGTGCCGGTGTCAGTTCAGCCGAAATCACTGGCGCAGCAGCAGTCGCCGCCGGAGTACCCGCGGCGCCCTCAGCCTGCAACTTGGCCAGTTGATTGTTTTTCAGTTCGATCAGGCGTTGCAGCTTGTCCAGCTGACTTTGCAGATCGGTCATGCGGCTTTTCAGTTCAGCGTTGTCACGACGGGTCGTGTCGAGGCTTTCCTGGGTCACCGCCAGTTTATTGCTCAGATTCTTCGCATCACCGGCGGCGCCCTTACGGCCCTTGCCGGATTCGGCCGACACCAGGCTCAGCTTGTCTTTCGCGGCCTGGGCCGAAGCAGGATCGGCACTGCCGCGCTTGGTGGCATCGAGTTGCTGCTGGCCGGTGCCGGGCTTGGCCACGTAGCGACGACCCTGACGCCATGCGGTGTTCTGCGCGGCGACTTCAGCGATGGCCTTGGGTTGCGCCAGGCTGGTGCTTTGCACCTGGTCCGGCATGCGCAGGACCTGGCCGGTTTTCAGCAGGTTGATGTTGCCGTTGATGAAGGCTTCCGGGTTCAGCGCCTGAATGGCCAGCATGGTTTGCTGCACCGAACCGCCATTACGTGCCTTGGCCGCGATTTCCCACAGGGTATCGCGCGGCGTAGTGGTGTAGGTCGATGGCTTGGTCGCGCCGGTGGTTGGCGCGGAAACCGCTTGAGACGGCGCAGGTTGCGCGGCGGCATCGGCAGTTTGCGGGGAGAATTTGGACGGATCGAGCAGCACGCTGTAATCGCGCAGCAAGCGACCGTTCGGCCACATCACCTGAACCAGGAATTTCACCATCGGCTCGGAGAGTGGTTTGCTGGACGTCACGCGCAGGATGCTTTTGCCGCTGGCGTTGAGCACTGGCGTGAAGGTCAGGTCGTTGAGAAACGCCTGGCGATCAACGCCTGCCTTGGCGAAATCGTCTGGCGAGGCCAGGCTCGGCACCACTTCGGCAGCGGTGAGATCCTTGACGTCGAGCAGCTCGATTTCTGCCACCAGGGGCTGGTTCAGCGTCGACTTCAGGGTCAGTTCCCCGAGCCCGAGGGCATGCGCCATACCGGAGGACAGCGCCGAGGCGGCCGCTATTGCTAACACCAGTTTGCGAACTTGAACCATAGCCTCATCCTTTGTTTGAACATTCCTCGGCCAGCGAGAAGGTGTTGAAAGTCGCTGCCGTAAGGCATTGCGCGCGGCGGCGAAGGGTCGTCGCGCGCGATCATTTCTTTGCTGCCCGGGAAGCCCCACAGGGTGACTCGCCGTCAAGCACTCCGGCCAAGCATAGCGCTCGGTTAGAATCATTCGACAAATTGTTGCCAAGTATCTTTTACAGCAGGTCTTTTATCAACAATTCAGCCACCTGCACAGCATTGAGCGCGGCGCCTTTGCGTACGTTATCTGACGTCAGCCACAAATTAAGTTCCGACAGGTCGTCGACACCGCTGCGAACCCGACCAACGTAGACCACATCTTGCCCTACCGCATCCCCTACCGGGGTCGGATAATCGCCCGCTTCCACCAGTTCGATGCCCGAAGCGTCTTCAAGGGCTGCATTGACTTTTGCCAGGTCAACCGCACTCGATGACTGCAAGGTCACGCTAAAGCTATCGCCAAAAAACACCGGGGCTTGAATGCAAGTTGCGGAAATCTTTAATAAAGGTAGCGCCATGACCTGACGCAGCTCACGCACCAGGCGTTTTTCCAGCAGCGTATGACCTTGCTCATCGGGCTTGCCGACCTGGGCCAGCAGATTGAAGGCCATCTGCCGATCAAAAAACGTCGGTTCCAGTGGACGCACGTTGAGCAGCTCGGCGGTTTGCCGGGCCAGTTCGGTCACCGCTTCGCGACCTTGGGCGGAGACAGCCAGGCTGGCGGTCACGTTGATCCATTGCAGGTCGATCACGTCGAGCAACGGCGCCAGCACCACGGCTAAGGTGGTGGCCGACGGGCTCGGGCTGCTGACCTGAAAGGGCTTTTTCAGGCCGGCCAACACGTGGGCGTTGGCTTCCGGCACGATTTGCGGCGCTTCATCCGCCGACAGTGCACCGGACAGGTCGATCAGCGAGCAACCGGCAGCACGGGCGCGGGAGGCGAAACTCAGGGTCACCGCCGGGCCGGCGGCGAAGAACACCAGTTGAACCTTGCTGAAATCGAACTCATCGACTTCCCGCACCCGCACGTTCTTGCCGCGAAACGGCACCGAATGCCCGGCGGATTCGCTGCTGGCCAGCAGGTGCAGGTTGCCGACCGGGAAATCCCGCTCTTCGAGAATCTGCACGAGCGTTTCGCCGACAGTACCGGTGGCGCCGATCACGGCAATATCGAAGGACTGGCTCATGGTTCTACCTCTGGCGAAACGGGGGGAGCGGCACTTTACCGGGTGGGTGGCTCACAGGCAATTTCTGCCACCCCGATCGTTCCCACGCTCCACGTGGGAATGCATCCCGTGACGCTCCGCGTCGCATTCAGAAGCGGAACGCGGAGCGTCCCTGGCGGCATTCCCACGCAGAGCGTGGGAACGATCGGTGGGCATAAAAAAACCCGCACCTCTTTCAAGGCACGGGCTCTTTCACTGCATCAAGCGATCAACGCTCAAGCAGAATCCGCAGCATGCGACGCAGCGGTTCGGCCGCGCCCCACAGCAGTTGGTCGCCGACGGTGAAGGCGCCGACGTACTGGGTGCCCATGTTCAGCTTGCGCAGACGGCCAACCGGTACGTTCAGGGTGCCGGTGACTTTCGTCGGGCTCAGTTCCTGAATGCTCGCGTCACGATGGTTTGGCACCAGTTTGACCCAAGGGTTGTGCTGGCTGATCAGCCCTTCGATGTCGGCGATCGGCACATCTTTGTTCAGCTTGATGGTCAGTGCCTGGCTGTGGCAGCGCATGGCGCCGATACGTACGCAGATGCCATCCACCGGGATCGGGCTCTTGAAGCGACCGAGGATTTTGTTGGTTTCGGCCTGGGCCTTCCACTCTTCGCGGCTCTGGCCGTTCGGCAGTTCTTTGTCGATCCACGGGATCAGACTGCCGGCCAGCGGTACGCCGAAGTTTTCGGTCGGGTACGCATCGCTGCGCATGGCTTCGGCCACTCGGCGGTCGATGTCGAGGATGGCGCTGGCCGGGTCGGCCAGTTGATCGGCGACAGCGGCGTGGGTCGCGCCCATTTGCTTGATCAGTTCACGCATGTTCTGCGCGCCGGCACCGGAGGCCGCCTGATACGTCATGGCGCTCATCCACTCGACCAGACCGGCTTCGAACAGACCGCCCAGGCCCATCAGCATCAGGCTGACGGTGCAGTTGCCGCCGATATAGTTCTTGGTGCCCGCGTCGAGTTGCTGGTCGATGACCTTGCGGTTCACCGGGTCCAGCACGATCACCGCGTCATCCTGCATGCGCAGGCTGGAAGCGGCGTCGATCCAGTAACCCTGCCAGCCGGCTTCGCGCAGTTTCGGGAACACTTCGCTGGTGTAGTCGCCACCCTGGCAGGTCAGAATCACGTCGAGGGTTTTCAGCTCTTCAATGCTGTAAGCGTCCTTGAGCGGAGCAATGTCCTTGCCCACGGACGGGCCTTGGCCACCGACATTGGAAGTGGTGAAAAACACCGGCTCGATAAGATCGAAATCCTGCTCTTCCAGCATCCGCTGCATGAGCACGGAGCCGACCATACCGCGCCAACCGATCAGACCTACACGTTTCATCGCAACTACACCTTCTTGAAAAAGTGGGCCGCTGCTTTCATGGGTGAAAGTGGCAGCGGGCCCGAGAGATTACAGATTCCGCAGCGCGGCGACTACTGCGTCGCCCATTTCCTGCGTACCGACTTTGGTGCAACCGTTCGACCAGATGTCGCCGGTGCGCAAGCCTTGATCCAATACCAGGCTCACGGCCTTCTCGATGGCATTGGCCGCATCCTGCTGATTGAAGCTGTAACGCAGCATCATCGACACGGACAGGATAGTCGCCAACGGGTTGGCAATGCCTTTGCCGGCGATGTCCGGTGCAGAACCGTGGCACGGCTCGTACATGCCTTTGTTGTTGGTGTCCAAAGACGCCGACGGCAGCATACCGATGGAACCGGTGAGCATCGACGCCTGGTCGGACAGAATGTCGCCGAACAGGTTGTCGGTGACGATCACGTCGAACTGCTTCGGTGCGCGCACCAGTTGCATGGCGGCGTTGTCGACGTACATGTGGCTCAGTTCGACTTCAGGGTAATCCTTGGCCACTTGCTCGACGATTTCACGCCACAGTTGGCTGGACGCCAGCACGTTGGCCTTGTCCACGGAGCAGAGTTTTTTGTTGCGAACCATGGCCATGTCAAAACCGACCCGGGCAATACGGCGGATTTCGCTTTCGCTGTACGGCAGGGTGTCGTAGGCCTGGCGCTCGCCGTTTTCCAGGGTGCGGGTGCCACGCGGCGAGCCGAAGTAGATGCCGCCGGTCAGTTCACGGACGATCAGGATGTCCAGGCCTGCGACGATTTCCGGCTTCAGGCTGGAAGCCTCGGCCAGTTGCGGGTACAGGATCGCCGGGCGCAGGTTACCGAACAGGCCCAGTTGTGCACGGATCTTCAGCAGACCGCGCTCAGGGCGGATGTCACGCTCGATGGTGTCCCATTTCGGACCGCCCACGGCGCCCAGCAGTACTGCGTCGGCCGCGCGGGCGCGATCCAGGGTTTCGTCGGCCAGGGGCACGCCGTGCTTGTCGATGGCGGCGCCGCCGATTACATCGTGGCTCAGTTCGAAGCCCAGGCTGTACTTGGTGTTGGCCAGTTCCAGCACCTTGACCGCTTCGGCCATGATTTCCGGGCCAATACCGTCACCTGGGAGAATCAGAATCTGCTTGCTCATGCTTTCCTCATGTCATCAGTCGGTGCGCCTTGGGCGCGCCCGGAAAAATTCTATCGTCTTGAGACTATCGTTCTGCAATCAGCACCAGCACATCAGTACTGAACGAACCATCGGCCTCAATCTCAAAATATTCGCGTACTTCATTGCCCATCGATTGCTGCAATTCGCGGATCGCCGCGCGCATCACCTGTGGCGTGCGCATACGCTCGACCCAGCTGTTGTACTCCAGCCGCAGCCGCTGACGGGTGGTGCTGCGAGTATGCAACCCCGCCTCGCTGACCTGGCGCAACCACTCACCGGCAGAATAATCGCGCACATGGCTGGTGTCGCGCAGCACTTCGACGCTTTGCAGGTAGGTGTCAAACAACGGACTGCCCGGCGACAGCACGTCGACAAACGCCGCTATCCCGCCCGGTTTCAGCACCCGACGCACTTCCCGCAGGGCCAAACCGAGATCGCTCCAATGGTGCGCCGAATAACGGCTGAACACGAAGTCGAACTCGCCATCGGCGAACGGCAGGCGCTCAGCGGCGCCGTTGACCGTGGTGATGTTGCTGAAACCACGATCAATCGCTGCAGCGGCCACCACGTCGAGCATTTGTTGGGACAGGTCGTAGGCCACCACTTCCTTGACCAGCGAAGCCACGTGAAAACTGACGTGACCGGCGCCGCAACCCAGGTCCAGCACGCGAGCACTGCCCTGCCCGGCCAATTCAGCCTGTAGCAGGGCGAATTCGGTGCCTTGAGCGTGAACGGCGCTGCTCAGGTAGGCCGAGGCCTGTTCACCGAATTGCTTTTGTACGACTTGGCTGTGCTGGGTCATGGGGACTTCCTTTTGGGGGTGAGTCTTTTGGTGTCTGGGCCGGCCTCTTCGCGGGCAAGCCTCGCTCCTACAAGAGCAGTGCAAATCCCTGTAGGAGCGAGGCTTGCCCGCGAAGGCGTTATCCCGCCTTACGCAAAATCAAACATCGCGAAACAACCAAGGCTGACTCGCCCGGTGTTTGCTTTCAAACGACGCAATCGCCTCGTGGTCCATCAATGTCAGGCCAATATCGTCCAGACCATTCACCAGGCAATGCTTGCGGAACTCGTCCAGTTCAAAGCTATAGGTCTTGCCATCCGGCCGGGTCACGGTCTGGGCTTGCAGGTCGACCGTCAACTGGTAACCCGGATTCGCCTCGACCTGTTGGAACAACTCATCCACTTCAGCGTCGCTCAAGATGATCGGCAGCAAGCCGTTCTTGAAGCTGTTGTTGTAGAAGATGTCCGCGTAGCTCGGCGCGATGATGCTGCGGAAACCGTACTCTTCCAGGGCCCACGGCGCGTGTTCACGGCTGGAGCCGCAACCGAAGTTTTCCCGGGCCAGCAACACGCTGGCGCCTTGGTAACGTTCGGCGTTGAGCACGAAGTCCTTGTTCAGCGGACGCTTGGAGTTGTCCTGGTAGGCGTAGCCCACGTCCAGGTAGCGCCATTCGTCAAACAGGTTCGGGCCAAAACCGGTGCGTTTGATCGACTTCAGAAACTGCTTCGGAATGATCTGGTCGGTGTCGACGTTGGCCCGGTCCAATGGCGCGACCAAACCGGTGTGTTGGGTAAAAGCTCTCATGTGCGGCTCCTCAGATCAGTTCGCGAACGTCGATGAAACGACCGTTGACGGCAGCGGCAGCGGCCATCGCCGGGCTGACCAGGTGGGTACGGCCACCGGCGCCCTGACGCCCTTCGAAGTTGCGGTTGGACGTCGAGGCGCAATGCTCGCCCGACTCCAAGCGGTCCGGGTTCATCGCCAGGCACATTGAGCAACCCGGTTCACGCCACTCGAAACCGGCTTCGAGGAAAATCTTGTCCAGGCCTTCAGCCTCGGCTTGCGCCTTCACCAGGCCCGAGCCCGGCACCACGATGGCTTGCTTGATGGTCGAAGCGACTTTGCGGCCCTTGGCGATCACCGCCGCAGCGCGCAGGTCTTCGATCCGCGAGTTGGTGCAGGAGCCAATAAATACGCGGTCCAGCTGAATATCGGTGATCGCCTGATTGGCGCTCAAACCCATGTATTTCAAGGCACGTTCGATGGAACCGCGTTTGACCAGGTCCATTTCCTTCGCCGGGTCCGGCACGTTCTGATCAACCGCCAGAACCATCTCGGGCGAGGTGCCCCAGCTGACTTGTGGCTTGATTTGGGTCGCGTCGAGCTCAACGACGGTGTCGAACACCGCATCAGCGTCGGACACCAGGTCTTTCCAGGCCTCGACGGCCATGTCCCATTCCGCGCCTTTCGGGGCGAATGGACGGCCCTTGACGTATTCCACGGTTTTTTCGTCGGCAGCGACCAGACCCACACGGGCACCGGCCTCGATGGACATGTTGCAGATGGTCATGCGGCCTTCGATGGACAGGTCGCGAATCGCGCTGCCGGCGAACTCGATGGCGTGGCCGTTACCGCCGGCGGTGCCGATCTTGCCGATCACCGCGAGCACAATGTCCTTGGCCGTCACGCCGAACGGCAACTTGCCTTCGACCTCTACCCGCATGTTTTTCATTTTCTTGGCGACCAGGCACTGGGTGGCGAACACGTGTTCGACCTCAGAAGTGCCGATGCCGTGGGCCAAGGCGCCGAAGGCACCGTGGGTCGAGGTATGCGAGTCGCCGCAGACCACGGTCATGCCCGGCAAGGTCGCGCCCTGCTCCGGGCCGATCACGTGAACGATGCCCTGGCGCACGTCGTTCATTTTGAATTCGGTGATGCCGTATTCGTCGCAATAGTCGTCGAGGGTTTGAACCTGCAACCGCGAAACCTGGTCGGTGATCGCTTCGATGCCGCCCTTGCGATCCGGGGTGGTCGGCACGTTGTGGTCCGGGGTGGCGATGATCGAGTCGACACGCCAAGGCTTGCGCCCGGCCAGGCGCACGCCTTCGAAAGCTTGGGGCGAGGTCACTTCATGGATGATGTGGCGGTCGATGTAGATCAGCGACGACCCATCGTCGCGCCGTTTCACTTCATGGGAATCCCAGAGCTTGTCGTAAAGCGTTTTGCCGGCCATCAGACGGTCCTCATCAGCTTGCTTCTATTTTCTATGCCTTGGGTTGTGCAGCGGTTCAATAACCCCTTGGCTTGTGAGGTCGATCCTAGGGGGTTACATTAAATAACTCAAATTCATATTTTTCATGCTTTGGATAACCAACTGGAATACCACCATGGATCTGGCCAACCTCAATGCTTTTATCGCGATTGCCGAGACCGGGAGTTTTTCCGGCGCGGGCGAGCGGCTGCACCTGACCCAACCGGCGATCAGCAAGCGCATTGCCGGGCTGGAACAGCAATTAAAGGTGCGATTGTTTGATCGCCTGGGCCGCGAAGTCGGCCTGACCGAGGCCGGACGCGCCCTGCTGCCCCGGGCTTATCAGATTCTCAACGTGCTGGACGACACCCGCCGCGCGCTGACCAACCTGACCGGCGAAGTGACCGGTCGTCTGACATTGGCCACCAGTCACCACATCGGCCTGCACCGTTTGCCGCCCTTATTAAGGGAATTCACCCGACGCTACCCACAAGTAGCGCTGGATATTCAGTTCCTCGATTCGGAAGTGGCCTACGAAGAAATCCTCCATGGCCGCGCCGAACTGGCGGTCATCACCCTGGCGCCGGAGCCCCACGCACTGGTCAAGGCCACGCCGGTGTGGGACGACCCGCTGGATTTCGTGGTGGCCCCGGAGCATTCGCTGATCAGCCACGGTCCGGTCACCCTCGCGGATATTGCCCTGCACCCGGCGGTGTTTCCCGGCGGCAACACCTTTACCCATCACATCGTCCAGCGCCTGTTCGAGGCTCAGGGCCTGACGCCGAACATCGCCATGAGCACGAATTATCTGGAAACGATCAAGATGATGGTCTCGATCGGCCTGGCCTGGAGCGTTTTGCCCCGCACCATGCTCGATGAACAAGTGGCGCGCATACCTTTGCCGGGCATACAACTCACTCGCCAGCTAGGCTATATCCTGCACACGGAAAGGACGCTTTCGAATGCGGCACGTGCCTTTATGGCCCTGCTGGATGCACAAATTGATCTGCCAGGGACCCACGGCTAACTTGTGCTAATCCTATAGAGCTGCAAAACCCCGTGCCTAACGCCCCACTCAGCCCAAGGCCTGCTGCCAATGCCCAAATCTGTTGACCGTATTCCGCCGATGCCGCGCATTCAGGCCATAGACCCGCAGCGGTCAGAGCAGAGCTGGGAAAGCGCGCCGCAGTTATTGGCTGCACTCAACGGCGCGCATCTGGGGGCATGGTATTGGGACATCGAACGCGGGCAGATCAGTTGGTCCCGGGGCACGCAGGCGTTGTTCGGCTTCGACCCCAAGCAACCCTTGCCGGCTGATTTGGAATACCTTGACCTGCTGCCCCCGGAGGACCGGGCGAAAACCATTCGCGCGTTCCATCAGGTGATTGCCGGCGCCCCGCTGGAACAGGCGATGCATCACCGCATCCGCTGGCCCGACGGCAGCCTGCACTGGCTGGAGATCAACGGCAGTCTGCTGCCGGACAAACACGGCCGGCCACGGATGATCGGGGTGATTCGCGAGATCACCCACCAGCGCCAACGGGAACAAGCCCTGAGCAGCTCGGAAAAGCGTTTCGCCACGCTGTTCCATTTGTGCCCGAACATGGTGCTGCTGACCCGCCAGGAAGACGGCTTGATCAGCGAGGCCAATCAATATTTCGAAAGCCTGTTCGGCTGGCCGGTGCAAAGTGTGATCGGCCGTACCACGCTGGAACTGGGCCTGTGGGTACATCCCGAGCAACGGGCGGCGCTGGTCAAGGCGACCAAGGCCAAGGGCGAACTGATCAGCATGGAAGTCCAGTTTCGCGCCAGCAATGGCCAGGTCCACGATGGCATCCTCAGTGCGCAAAAGGTCGAACTCGAAGGTCAGCCCTATCTGCTGAGCACCTTCCTCGACACCACCGAACGCAAAGCCGCCGAACATGCGCTCAAGGACAGCCAGGAACGTCTCGATTTGGCCTTGGACTCGGCGCAACTCGGCACTTGGGATTGGCACATTCCCAGCGGCATGCTCTACGGCTCAGCGCGGGCGGCGCAGTTGCACGGTATGGAACCCAAGCCGTTTCACGAAGCCTTTGATGAGTTTTTCGAAGGCGTGCCCGACGAAGAACGGGACAGCATGCGCAACGCCTACCGCAGCCTGCGCGAAGGCCCGGCGGGCAATTATCAGCTGACGTATCGCGTGCAATTGCCCGACGGCAGTTCGCGTTACCTGGAAAGCCGCGCCCGGCTCTATCGCGACGAAAACGGCATTCCGCTGCGGATGGCCGGCACCCTGCTGGACATCACCGATCAGGTCGAGCGCGAGCTGCTGCTGGTGGCCTCGGAAGAGAAATTTGCCACGCTGTTTCAAGTCAGCCCGGACCCGATCTGCGTCACCCGCCAGGAAAGTGGCCAGTTCATCGAGATCAATTCCAGCTTCACCCAGATCTTCGGCTGGACCGCCGCCGACGTGATTGGCCGCAGTGCCGATGAAATCGGCCTGTGGGACGCCTCAGCGAAAAGCCTGCAACGGATCGAACAAGTCATCCGCGAGCAAGGCCTGAGCAACGTCGCAATCGTCGTTCAGCACAAGGACGGGCAAGCCCTGACCTGCGTGATTTCCAGCCGGCAAATCAGCGTCGGCGACCAGCCGTGCATCGTCACGACCCTGCGCGACATCACCCAGCAGCAACGTTCGGAAGCGGCGCTCAAGGCCAGCGAAGAGAAATTCGCCAAGGCGTTCCACTCCAGCCCCGACGCCATCACCATCACCGAGCGTGACACCGGGCGCTATCTGGAGGTCAACGACGGTTTCTGCCGCCTGACGGGCTATCGCGCCGACGAAGTGGTGGGCAAGACCGTGTATCAGGTCGGCATCTGGGCCGAAGAAAAACAACGTTCGTCGCTTCTGGCCGAGCTACAGATCAAGGGTCGCGTGCACCATCAGGAGATGCTCGGGCGCAATAAACGCGGGGACCTGCTCACCGTCGAAGTCTCGGTAGAACCGATCACCCTTAACGAAACCGCGTGCCTGCTGCTGACCGCCCGAGACGTCAGCCTGTTGAAAAACGCCGAAGCGCAGATCCGTCACCTGGCCTATCACGACCCGTTGACCAACCTGCCCAACCGCGCGCTGCTGATGGATCGCCTGAGCCAGCAAATCGCCCTGCTCAAACGCCACAACCTGCGTGGTGCCTTGATGTTCCTCGACCTCGACCACTTCAAGCACATCAACGATTCCCTCGGTCACCCGGTCGGCGACACGGTGCTGAAGATCATCACGGCACGGCTCGAAGCCAGCGTGCGTATGGAAGACACCGTGGCGCGGCTGGGTGGTGACGAGTTCGTGGTGCTGCTCAGCGGACTTGAAGGTTCGCGCAGCGAAGTCAGCGAGCAGGTGCGGGACCTGGCCGACACCTTGCGCGAATTGCTCTCGGAGCCGATGTTCCTCGACGGCCAGCGCCTGCAAGTCACGCCGAGCATCGGTATTGCGCTGATCCCCGACCACGGCTCGACACCGACTGACCTGCTCAAACGCGCCGACATTGCCCTGTACCGGGCCAAGGATTCGGGGCGCAATACCACGCAGATGTACCACAACACCATGCAGAAGGCCGCCAGTGAGCGTTTGCGCATGGAAACCGATCTGCGCCTGGCCCTTTCCCGGGGCGAATTCACCGTCCACTACCAGCCGCAGGTCGATGCCCAGGACAATCGGATCATCGGCGCCGAAGCCCTGGTGCGCTGGAATCATCCGGAACTGGGCGCGCAATCCCCCACCGAGTTCATCAAGGTGCTGGAAGACAGCGGGCTGATTCTGGAAGTCGGGACCTGGATCGTCGACGAAGCCTGCGATGCCTTCAAACATTTGATCGCCAAGGGCCTGATCGACCCACTCAATTTCAGCCTGTGCGTGAACATCAGCCCGCGGCAATTCCGCCAGAACGACTTCGTCGAACGCATCGAACGCAGCCTGAGCAGCCACGGCCTGCCCTGCTCGTTGCTGAAACTGGAAATCACCGAGGGCATCGTCATCCAGAACCTGGAAGACACCATCAGCAAAATGCGCCGCCTGAAAAAACTCGGTGTGAGCTTTGCCATGGACGACTTCGGCACTGGCTATTCCTCGCTGACCTACCTCAAGCGCCTGCCCGTGGACACGTTGAAAATCGACCAGTCGTTTATCCGCGACGCCACCACCGACCCCAACGACGCGGAAATCATCCGCGCCATTGTTGCCATGGCCCGCAGCCTGGAACTGGAAGTGATTGCCGAAGGAGTGGAAACCCGAGAGCAGTTGGGGTTTTTACAAGGATTGGGTTGCCATTTGTATCAGGGATATCTGCACAGTCGACCGTTGCCGGTGGAGGATTTTCAAAAGTTGCTCAAATGACACGGGCACAAAAAAGGGCGCCAGATTGGCCAGATTGGCGCCCTTTTTGTTGCCCGGACTCAGTGCTGCAGAGCCGGTTTCTGCGCCCCGTTGATCGGGATGCGCTTGGCTTTCGCCTCTTCCGGAACCACCCGCAACAGGTCGATGCTCAACAAACCGTTGCTCAGGTCGGCGGCCTTGATTTCGATGTGGTCCGCCAGACGGAACGACAGTTTGAACGCGCGTTGGGCAATGCCTTGGTGCAAGTAGGTCACGCTGTCATTGGCGTCGCGTTTGCCGCCGCTGATGGTCAGCACACCCTTCTCGACTTGAAGTTCCAGGTCTTCTTCCTGGAAACCGGCGGCCGCTACGACGATGCGGTATTGGTCGTCGCCGTGTTTTTCCACGTTATAGGGTGGATAGGTGCTGCCAGGTTCGTTGCGCAGGGCAGTTTCGAACAGGTCGTTGAAACGGTCGAAACCCACCGAGGAACGGAAAAGTGGCGCGAGGGAAAATGCAGTGCTCATGATTCAAATCTCCTGAAAACAATCAGCAAGGTTTTTTGTCTCCGCGACCCGAATTCGGCATCGCGTAACCCTTAGATAGGGACCGCTGATTGCATTTCAAGAGGTTTTTTTCAGATTTTTTTAAGCCGCTTCGGCGACTTTAAGCCCCAGCAAACGGGAAACCTGATCCAGCTCGGTTTCACGCCGCAGCACGGTAAACAACTCCACCGCTTCAGGATAATTGCGGGTCAGCATCGCCAGCCACTGCTTCAAGCGACCCGGCGATTGACGCGGGGTCATCTGTGCCTTGGCTTGCAGCCAGAAATCCTGGATCAGCGGCAGCAACTCGGCCCAGGTCATCTCGACCACTTCTTCACCGGCGCGCGCGGCGGCGATTTGTCGGGCCAGGTCCGGGCGCGACACCAGGCCGCGACCGAGCATGATGTCTTCCACGCCGCTGATTTCACGGCAACGGCGCCAGTCTTCAACGCTCCAGATATCGCCATTGGCGAACACCGGCACCTTGACCACGTCTTGCACTCGCGGAATCCATTCCCAATGAGCCGGCGGTTTGTAGCCATCGGTCTTGGTTCGCGCATGCACCACGATGTGCGCCGCGCCGCCTTCGGCCAGGGCTGTGGCGCAGACCAGCGCGCCGTCCGGGCTGTCGAAGCCCAGGCGCATTTTGGCGGTGACCGGGATATGCGCAGGCACCGCGCGACGCACGGTTTCGACGATTTCGTTGAGCAGTTCAGGTTCTTTGAGCAGGACCGCGCCACCGCGAGACTTGTTGACGGTCTTGGCCGGGCAACCGAAGTTCAGGTCGATGACTTCGGAACCCAGTTCGCAGGCCAGCGCGGCGTTTTCCGCCAGGCACACCGGATCGGAACCGAGCAGTTGCACGCGCAACGGCACGCCGGACGCGGTGCGGGCGCCGTTCAGCAGTTCCGGGCCGAACTTGTGGTAATAGGCAGGCGTGAGCAGTTGATCGTTGATCCGAATGAATTCGGTCACGCACCAATCGATACCGCCGACGCGGGTCAGCACGTCCCGCAGGATGTTGTCGACCAACCCCTCCATGGGCGCCAAAGCAATTTGCATGGAAAACACACTCAACGAAAAACGTGCGGCAGTTTACTGGTTTCGGCGCGCAGAAGGTATTTCGTCAGACGGGGCGGTGGCGATTGTGATGACGCCTTCGCGGGCAAGCCTCGCTCCTACAGGTTTTGCGGCGTATGCAAATTGGGCGCACGGCACAAATATGTAGGAGCGAGGCTTGCCCGCGAAGAGGCCCTTCAAGACACCTAGACAGGCATTGGCAACGCCGGGCCGTAGCCCTCGATGAACTCCGCCGGCATGCGCTTGGGCTTGCCGGTGGACAGTTCGATGCAGACGAAAGTGGTCTGGGCCCGCAGCAGCGTGGTGTTGTCACTGGGGCGCTTGAGCTGGAAGTGTCGGGTCATTTTCAGGCGCTGGTCCCAATCGACGATCCAGGTCGCCAATTGCAGCTCATCACCTTCATAGGCAGCGGCGAGGTAATCGATCTCATGGCGAACCACGGCCATCGCCCGATCCAGCCGCCGGTACTCGACCAGGTCCAGGCCAAGTCGTTGCGAGTGGCGCCAGGCGCAGCGCTCAAGCCAGGTCACATACACCGCGTTGTTCGCGTGACCCAGCCCGTCGATGTCCTCGGCGCCGACTTCCAGATCAATGATAAATGGCGTTGCCCGATCCCAGCCCATGCCCCACTCCCGGTCAGATAAATTCGACCGGGGCAGTGTAACGGATGCTCAGGCCGATTGCCGCGCTTGAAGGCTGCGGCCGGCCAGCAGTGATAGCACCCCATCAATCACCCGAGGGTCTGCCATTACTCGGTGATGACCGCCCTCTTCCAGGCGCAGCAAGCGGCTGTCGAACCAGGCTTCGTGAATCAGTTGGGATTCCTTGGCGGATACATAGCGATCGTCTTCGGCGTGGACGATCAGCCCCGGCATATCGAGTTGATAGTGCGCGACATCCAGGGTGGCAGCGCGCATGCCGACGTCTTTCTCGACCTGACGAATGAACGCCGAGCGGGCTTTCGGTGGCAGCCGCACATAACGGGCGAAACCGCGCAGCACGCCAAGAATCCGCGCCGGAGCGCCAATCGTGACCAGGGTTTCGGTGCGCAGACCCAACTGCACCGCGAGCATTGCACTGGCGCCGCCCATGGAATGACCGATCACCGCTTGCAGGGGCGGCAATTCAGCGGCCGCTTCGAGCATGGCTCGGGCGAAGAGCACCACATTGGCCTCACGACCCGGTGAGCGACCATGGGCCGGCCCATCCAGCGCGACGACGGTGTAACCGGCGTCCACCAACGCGGTGATCAGGTTGGCGAACTGCGTCGGCCGGCCTTCCCAACCGTGCATCAGCAAGACCGTCGGGCCTTGCCCCCAACGCAACGCGGAGAGGCCGAAGCGCAACGTGATGCGCTCGGATTTAGCCAGCAGCGGCAACTCCCAGTCACTGGGTGCGAACGTGCGCGGCGTCATGAATGCCAGGCGCATTTTGCTCGCGACCATTTGTGGTGCGACCCAACCCAAGGTGCCATTAACGCCACGAACCCACTTTAACGTGCTCATCGCTCCACTCCTCAGGCCATTTTGCCTTCAGGTCATAGCACCGCTGATTTGGCGGCGCGCAGCAATCGATCGGACAATTCGCCTGGCCCCAACGCTCGTGCCAGGGCCAAACCGCCGACCATCAAGGCCATGTCGGCCAAGGCTTTATCGGTGTCTTCCGGGCTGGCCGCCAACTGCGCGACCATCAGTTCCACATGCTCATTCAACGCCACACGGAATGCGTCCGGCAGACGCCCCAGCTCACCGACCGAAGCCGGGATCGGGCACGCCGAGCCCGAGGAATCACGGTGTTTGCGCGACAGGTAAAACGCAGCCACCAACGCGCGGCGTTCTTCACCGGTCAACTCGGCATCCATGTCGGCAATCAGCTCGCGACGGTGGCCGAGCAGTTGCTTGAACGCCTCCAGCATCATCGCGTCCTTGCTTTCGAAGTGTGCATAGAAGCCACCAACCGTCAGGCCGGCCGCCCCCATCACTTCACCCACGCTCGGCTCGGCCGGGCCGCGCTGGATCAGCGCTGCGCTGGCAGCCTTGAGGATGCGTTCACGGGTTTGAGCTTTTTTATCGTTCATCGTTGCCTCCGAATATTACGACTAGAATATTATTCGCATAATAAATTTGCGCAAGTCAAGGGTGTGACCGCTGGTCTGAAGAACAGTTTTGAAGAAAAAGGAGAGTTGGCCAAACGCCAGACAAACAAAAGGGCCATTCAATAATTGAATGACCCTTATAAATCCCGCAGAGCGGGTAATCGTGGCGTCCCCTAGGGGACTCGAACCCCTGTTACCGCCGTGAAAGGGCGGTGTCCTAGGCCACTAGACGAAGGGGACACAAACCCTTCTATACAACTGATCAACGCTGAGTGTTGATCGCCTCAAGGCCGGTGTGGCCAGACCTTGAGTTGTAAAATTGGTGGAGCTAAACGGGATCGAACCGTTGACCTCTTGCATGCCATGCAAGCGCTCTCCCAGCTGAGCTATAGCCCCGATTTTTCGCCTGGCGGCGGAGCAGCATCTTGCGACACTGCTTCTGTAAAACTGGCGTCCCCTAGGGGACTCGAACCCCTGTTACCGCCGTGAAAGGGCGGTGTCCTAGGCCACTAGACGAAGGGGACGCAAACCCTTCTATACAACTGATCAACGCTGAGTGTTGATCGCTTCAAGGCCGGTGTGGCCAGACCTTGAAGTGTAAATTGGTGGAGCTAGACGGGATCGAACCGTCGACCTCTTGCATGCCATGCAAGCGCTCTCCCAGCTGAGCTATAGCCCCTCATCGCTGAGGACGGGGCGAATCTTAATGGCGCATCGGAAGGCTGTCAAACTTATTTTTAAAATATTTCAAAGTTTTTTGCCGACATAACAATCACTTACCGCCCTTCCCCCGTAAATTCGGGATATCTCCTGCTGTAGGAGCCAGGCTTGCCGGCGAATGAGACGCCGCGGTGTGTCTGTTACACCGCGTCATCGTTCTTCGCGAGCAAGCAACGCTCCTACAAAATCGTGTTGATCAGGCGATATTACCCAGCAGTTTTTCCCACTCTTTGTTTTCCTTCTTCGATACGCCACCGAGCAAGTCGATGGCCTGGCGCAGACGGAAACGCGTCAGGTCCGGGCCGAGGATTTCCATCGCATCGAGCACCGATACCGAGCTGGCCTGCCCCGTGATCGCGGCAAACATCAGCGGCATGGCGTCACGCAGCTTCAGCTCCAGGGATTCAACGACGGCCTGGATAGTCGCGGTGATGCTGTCCTTCTCCCACTGACGCAGGCTTTCCAGCTTCCAGAGGATCAACTGCATCAACTGACGAACCTGATCACCCGAGAGCTTCTTGGACTCGAACAGCTTCGCATCCGGGTTCACCCCACCGGCGAAGAAGAACCCGGCCAGCGGTGCAACCTGGCTGAAGGTTTCAACCCGGCCCTGCACGTGCGGGGCGATCTTCATCATGTATTGCGGGTTCAACGCCCAGGTCTGCAAGCGGCTGGCGAACTCTTCCACCGGCAAATCACGCAGCCACTGGCCGTTGAGCCAGGACAGTTTCTCGACGTCGAAAATCGGGCCGCCTAGAGACACACGGCTCAGGTCGAAGTTGTCGACCATTTCCTGCAACGAGAACTTCTCGCGCTCGTCCGGCATCGACCAACCCATGCGGCCCAGGTAGTTGAGCATCGCTTCCGGCATGAAGCCCATGCGCTCGTAGAACGTCACCGAGGTCGGATTCTTGCGCTTGGACAGCTTGCTCTTGTCCGGGTTACGCAGCAGCGGCATGTAGCACAACTGCGGTTGTTCCCAGCCGAAGTACTCATAAAGCAGGATCAGTTTCGGCGCCGATGGCAGCCATTCTTCGCCACGCAGAACGTGGGTGATGCCCATCAGGTGGTCATCGACCACGTTGGCCAGGAAGTACGTCGGCAGTCCGTCGGTCTTCATCAGGACTTGCATGTCCATGCGATCCCACGGGATCTCGACGTCGCCACGTAGCATGTCCGGCACCACGCACACGCCTTCGCTCGGCACTTTCATGCGGATCACGTGGGGTTCGCCAGCGGCCAGGCGACGGGCCACTTCTTCTTTCGACAGCAACAGTGCACGGCCGTCGTAGCGCGGGGTTTCGCCACGAGCCATTTGCTCGGCACGCATCTGGTCCAGTTCTTCGGCGGTGCAGAAGCACGGGAACGCGTGACCCATTTCAACCAGTTGCTGGCAGTACTTCTGGTAGATGTCGCCGCGTTCGCTCTGACGGTAAGGACCGTGCGGGCCGCCGACGTCCGGGCCTTCGCTCCAGTCGATGCCCAACCAGCGCAGGGCGTCGAAAATCTGCTGTTCGGACTCGCGGGTCGAACGCAATTGATCGGTGTCTTCGATCCGCAGGATGAACTCACCGCCATGCTGCTTGGCAAAGCAGTAGTTGAACAATGCGATGTAAGCGGTACCTACGTGGGGGTCCCCGGTAGGCGATGGCGCGATGCGCGTGCGGACGGTGGTCATGGTAAGTCTCAACAAAGAATAGAAGCGAAGATCAGACAGGGGGCGAATGGTAACAGGCGACACCCGCCCGGCTCCAGTCAGCAGGGCATTTAAGCCAAGGTTGCGTCTACAACGCCCGTATGCCGCGGTGAATGGCCGAATATCAACCGATGGCATTTACCGTTTATCGGCTGTGTGCCAGATTCGCCTGCTGATAACTTTCCTTACAATTCTCGACTACAGTCTGCCCCATGCCTGCTCAACTCAAGCGTCGCCTGTTCATTTTCCTGCTGATCGTCCTGTTGATCGCCGGGGGCTTCTTTGCCCATTGGTTTTTCAAGGGACGTTTTTATGAAAGCACCGACAACGCGTATGTCCAGGGCGAGATCACCCGCGTCTCCAGCCAATTGGGCGCGCGCATCGATGAAGTGCTGGTGCAGGACAACCAACACGTCGAAAAGGGCCAGCTCCTGGTCAAACTTGAAGGCGATGACTTCCACCTCGCCGTCGACCGCGCCAACGCTGCCCTCGCCATGCGCGAAGCCGAGCGCGTGCAAGCCCAGAGCAAATTGACCCAGCAAGCCAGCCTGATTGCCGCCAGCGATGCGCAAGTCGCCTCAAGCCAGGCCAGCCTCGGTCGCTCGCAGATTGACCTGTCCCGCGCCCAGACCCTGCGCAAGCCCGGCTATGTCTCGGAAGAACGGGTGACCACCCTCTCCGCCGACAACCACATTGCCCGCTCGCAAGTGACCAAGGCCCAAGCCGATGCGCAAAGTCAGCGCCAGCAAGTCAACGCCCTGAGCGCCGAAATCAAGCGCCTCGACGCGATGATCGCCAACGCCAAGACCGACCTGGCCCAGGCCCAACTGAACCTGACACGCAGCGAAATCCACGCGCCCATCAGCGGCCTGATCGGCCAACGCGCCGCACGCAATGGCCAATACGTGCAGGCCGGCGCTTATCTGCTGTCGATCGTCCCGGACCAGGACATCTGGATTCAGGCCAACTTCAAGGAAACCCAGATCGGCCACATGCAGCCCGGGCAGAAAGCCGAACTGACCTTCGATGCCTACGGCGATACGCCGATTGAAGCTCGGGTCAACAGCCTGTTCGCCGCTTCGGGCGCACAATTCAGCCTGTTGCCGCCGGACAATGCCACGGGCAACTTCACCAAAGTCGTACAACGGATTCCGGTAAAACTGACGTTCGCGGCGGACAATCCGCTGCACGGCAAAATCCGCCCGGGCATGTCGGTCACGGTCAAAGTGAACATCAAAGACGCCCCTGACGATGGCCGGTGATCAACTGATCCGCCCCGCCGGTGAACCGACCCGGCGGGACTGGATCGCGGTGATGAGCGTGATGCTCGGCGCTTTTATGGCAGTGCTCGACATCCAGATCACCAACTCATCGCTCAAGGACATTCAGGGCGCGTTGTCGGCGACCCTGGAGGAAGGCTCGTGGATTTCCACCTCGTACCTGGTGGCGGAAATCATCATGATCCCGCTGACGGCATGGCTGGTGCAGCTGCTGTCGGCGCGACGGCTGGCGGTGTGGGTATCGCTGGGATTTCTCGGCGCATCGCTGCTGTGCTCGATGGCCTGGAGCCTGGAAAGCATGATCGTCTTTCGCGCCTTGCAGGGCTTCACCGGCGGTGCGCTGATCCCGCTGGCGTTCACCCTCACGCTGATCAAACTCCCGGAACACCACCGCGCCAAAGGCATGGCCATGTTTGCCATGACCGCGACATTCGCCCCTTCCATCGGCCCGACCATCGGTGGCTGGCTCACGGAAAACTGGGGCTGGGAATACATTTTCTACATCAACATACCGCCCGGCCTGCTGATGATCGCCGGCCTGATGTATGGCCTGGAGAAGAAAGAAGCCCATTGGGAGTTGCTCAAAAGCACGGACTACATGGGCATTCTCACCCTTGGCGTCGGCCTCGGTTGCTTGCAGGTGTTTCTTGAAGAAGGCCATCGCAAGGACTGGCTGGAATCAAACCTGATCGTGAGCCTGGGCAGCATTGCGCTGTTCAGCCTGATCACCTTTGTGATCGTGCAGTTTTCCAAACCCAATCCGCTGATCAACCTGCGCATTCTGGGCAATCGCAACTTCGGGCTGTCGAGTATTTCCAGCCTGGGCATGGGGGTTGGGTTGTATGGCTCGATTTATCTGTTGCCGCTGTACCTGGCGCAGATCCAGAACTACAACGCCCTGCAGATCGGCGAAGTGATCATGTGGATGGGCGTACCGCAGTTGTTCCTGATTCCGCTGGTGCCGAAGTTGATGAAATTCATCCCGCCGAAATGGCTGTGCACGATTGGCTTCGGGTTGTTTGGGCTGGCGAGTTTTTCCTCGGGGGTGTTGAACCCGGACTTCGCCGGGCCGCAGTTCAATCAGATCCAGATCATCCGTGCGCTGGGCCAGCCGCTGATCATGGTGACCATCTCGCTGATCGCCACCGCCTACATCCTGCCCCAGGACGCGGGGTCGGCGTCGAGCCTGTTCAACATCCTGCGCAACCTCGGCGGCGCGATTGGCATCGCCCTGCTCGCCACGTTATTGGATGCGCGGACCAAGACGTACTTTGATTATTTGCGTGAGTCGATTGTGCCGAGCAATCCGCAGGTGGCGGAGCGCATGGCGTCGATGGCGGACCGGTTTGGCAGTGATACGGCGGCGTTGGGCAAGATGAGTGAAATCGTGCATCAGCAGGCGTCGATCATGGCCTATAACGATGCGTTTCACTTTGTCGGAATTGCGCTGGGGATCAGCATGATTGCGGTGTTGCTGACCAAGGCATTGCCGGCGGGGTTGAAGGCTGGCGAGGCGCATTAGCCGCCTCTGATCGTTCCCATGCTCCGCGTGGGAATGAATCCGGTGACGCTCCGCGTCACAAAGGACGCGGAGCGTCCGGGGCTGCATTCCCACGCAGAGCGTGGGAACGATCTTGAACTCAGACGGTGATCAACCGATCCCGCAACTTGCCAATCTCATCACGCATCTGCGCCGCCGCTTCAAACTCAAGATCCCGCGCCAACGCATACATCTTCTCTTCCAGGGCTTTGATGCGCTTGGCGATTTCCCCCGGCGAACGCAATTCCGCTTCGTACTTGGCGCTTTCCTCGGCAGCCTTGGCCATGCCCTTGCGCTTCTTGCTGCGCGAGCCCGGCACGGTGGCGCCTTCCATGATGTCGGCGACGTCCTTGAACACACCTTTGGGGGTGATGCCATTGGCCAGGTTGAAGGCGATTTGCTTGTCGCGACGGCGCTCGGTCTCGCCGATCGCCCGCTCCATGGAGCCGGTAATCCGGTCGGCATACAGAATCGCCCGACCGTTGAGGTTACGCGCCGCCCGGCCGATGGTCTGGATCAGCGAGCGTTCGGAACGCAGGAAGCCTTCCTTGTCCGCATCGAGAATCGCCACCAGCGACACTTCCGGCATGTCCAAACCTTCACGCAGCAGGTTGATCCCCACCAGCACATCGAAGGTGCCGAGGCGCAGGTCGCGGATGATTTCAACCCGCTCCACGGTGTCGATGTCCGAGTGCAGATAACGCACGCGCACGCCGTGGTCGGCCAGGTAATCGGTCAAGTCTTCGGACATGCGCTTGGTCAGCGTGGTGACCAGCACCCGCTCTTCCAACGCCACACGTTTGCCGATTTCCGAAAGCAAATCGTCGACTTGAGTCAGTGCCGGACGGATTTCGATTTGCGGATCGACCAGGCCCGTCGGGCGCACCAGTTGCTCGACCACGCGACCGGCGTGTTCCGCCTCGTAGTTACCCGGCGTGGCCGAAACAAAAATCGTCTGCGGACTGATGTTTTCGAATTCGTCGAAACGCATCGGCCGGTTATCCAGGGCGGACGGAAGACGGAAACCGTATTCCACCAGGGTCTCTTTACGCGAACGGTCGCCCTTATACATGGCGCCTACCTGCGGCACGCTGACGTGGGATTCGTCGATCACCAGCAAGGCATCGGCCGGCAGGTAGTCGAACAAGGTGGGCGGCGCCTGGCCGGATTCGCGGCCCGACAGGTAGCGCGAATAGTTTTCGATGCCGTTGCAGTAACCCAGTTCGAGAATCATCTCCAGGTCAAACCGGGTGCGCTGCTCCAGACGCTGCGCTTCCACCAGTTTGTTGTTGGTGCGCAGGTAGTCCAGGCGCTCCTGAAGCTCGACCTTGATGCCTTCGATGGCGCCGAGCAGGGTTTCCCGTGGCGTCACGTAGTGGCTTTTCGGGTAGAAGGTGAAACGCGGCAACTGCCGGGTGACTTCGCCGGTCAGCGGATCGAAGGCGGAAATTTTCTCCACTTCGTCATCGAAGAGCTCGATGCGGATCGCTTCAAAATCGGATTCCGCCGGGTGAATGTCGATCACATCGCCGCGCACGCGGAAGGTGGCCCGGGCGAAATCCATGTCATTGCGGGTGTATTGCAGGTCCGCCAGACGCCGCAGCAAAGCGCGCTGATCGAGCTTGTCGCCGCGATCCACGTGCAAGACCATTTTCAAGTAGGTTTCCGGGCTGCCCAGACCGTAGATGCAGGACACCGTGGTGACGATGATGGCGTCTTTGCGCTCCAGTAGCGCTTTGGTGGCGGACAAGCGCATCTGTTCGATGTGGTCGTTGATCGACGCATCCTTCTCGATGAAGGTGTCCGACGACGGCACATAGGCTTCGGGCTGGTAGTAGTCGTAGTAGGAAACGAAGTATTCGACGGCGTTGTTCGGGAAGAACGCCTTGAACTCGCCATACAACTGCGCGGCCAGGGTTTTGTTCGGCGCCAGCACCAGGGTCGGGCGCTGCACTTGGGCGATCACGTTGGCGATGCTGAAGGTCTTGCCCGAACCGGTCACACCGAGCAACGTCTGGTGCGCCAGCCCGGCTTCAATGCCCTCGACCATCAAGCGGATGGCTTCCGGCTGATCGCCGGCGGGCTCGAAGCGGGTGACTAGCTGGAATTCAGACATGAAATACCTCTGGTTTCTCGGAGCAGGGGTTCGCGCCATTACGGTTAAACCGCACAGCAACGAGAAAGACCGCAAACGACCGACGTCGCCCGAGGAAAAAACTGGATTGTGCTCAATGTGGAGCCGATTGCCCGCGCTTTCAAGGCAAACGTCCTACATCCCTCGAAGTCTTTGACGATACCAATCGACTAACGGTCGAAAAATAATCGGAAAAACTTACCTGAAAAGACGAATCGTCTGTCGCCATCAATCGCAGATGGCCTCTATACTAGCTCCCCGTTTGTGCACCGCTCTAGTGCATTCGGCTGGAGCGCGACACGTCCCTCCACACTCCATTCAGAGCCGCCGCAAAAATGAGCCTGTTCTCCGCTGTCGAAATGGCACCACGCGATCCAATCCTGGGCCTCAACGAAGCATTCAACGCCGATACCCGTACCGACAAGGTCAACCTGGGGGTCGGTGTTTACTGCAACGAGGAGGGGCGAATTCCACTCCTGCGCGCCGTTGTCGAAGCCGAGACGATTCGCGTCGCTCAACACGCTTCCCGTGGCTACCTGCCCATCGACGGTATTGCCGCCTACGACCAGGCCGTGCAAAAACTGCTGTTCGGCAATGACTCGCCGCTGATCGCTTCCGGCCGCGTGCTCACCACTCAAGCCGTTGGCGGTACTGGCGCACTGAAAATCGGTGCCGACTTCCTCAAGCAACTGCTGCCGAACGCCGTCGTGGCGATCAGCGACCCGAGCTGGGAAAACCACCGCGCGCTGTTCGAAACCGCTGGTTTCCCGGTGCAGAACTATCGCTACTACGACGCCGCGACCCACGACGTTAACCGCGCCGGCCTGCTGGAAGACCTGAACGCCCTGCCGAACGGCTCGATCGTTGTGCTGCACGCCTGCTGCCACAACCCGACCGGCGTGGACCTGAGCCCGGCGGACTGGAACAACGTGCTGGACGTGGTGAAAGCCAAAGGTCACGTACCGTTCCTCGACATGGCCTACCAGGGCTTTGGCGACGGCATCGACGAAGACGCCGCCGCTGTGCGTCTGTTCGCCGAATCGGGCCTGACCTTCTTCATTTCCAGCTCGTTCTCCAAATCGTTCTCGCTGTACGGCGAGCGCGTTGGCGCCCTGTCGATCGTCAGCGAATCGAAAGAAGAAAGCGCCCGCGTGCTGTCGCAAGTCAAACGCGTGATCCGCACCAACTACTCCAACCCGCCGACCCACGGCGCCAGCATCGTCGCCGCCGTGCTGAACAGCCCGGTACTGCGCGCACAGTGGGAAGAAGAACTGGCCGAAATGCGCCTGCGGATTCGCGGCATGCGCATCCAGATGGTTGAGGCGCTGGCGAAACAGGCACCGCAGCGCGACTTCAGCTTTGTCGGTCGCCAACGCGGTATGTTCTCCTACTCCGGGCTGACCGTTGAGCAAGTGACCCGCCTGCGCAGCGAGTTCGGCATCTACGCCCTGGATACTGGCCGCATCTGCGTGGCCGCGCTGAACCAGAGCAATATCGATGCAGTGACCAAGGCCATCGTTCAGGTGATCTGAGTCTCGCGCGGTACGAAAAACGGGAAGCCTTTTGGCTTCCCGTTTTTTATTTGTCGCAGAAAACTGTCAAAGCGATAGCCTCGCCCTCTAAACTCCAAACCACGATGCACCTGTAGGAGCGAGGCTTGCCCGCGAAGCTTTTAGCGTCAGTGATGACGCCTTCGCGGGCAAGCCTCGCTCCTACAGATTATGTGTACAGCCTGGAATTTCTACGAGAACCCACATGAAAAACGATGACCTACGCGCTGACCGGGACGAACTGGACCATTTCGCGCCCCGCACCACCCCGACCAAGCGCGGCAACAACCTGGTGCTGCAAGTGGCTGCCGGGGTGTTTCTTGGTGGCCTGGCGTTGTGGCTGGTGCAACTGGCCGCCACATCGCTGTATGCCAAGCTGATGCTCGGCACCTTCACCTTCGGCGGTTAAGCCAGTTCGGTTGCGCGCTGGCTGGCGGCGTCGTCAAAAGCCACGTAAAGCGATTCGGCCACCTGGCTTTTGATCGCCTTGGCGCTTTCCAGGCCAAGAACGAAACCTTCAGCCTTGCCACCGGCGCGGTTCAAATCGTCGGCGGTATTGGCCTGAGTGATGGCATCGAACAATTTCTCGGCGTGAGGACCGACACCCTTGGGCAGGCTGATCTGGGCGATGCTCATGCGAACACCCCGTTGTTGTGCGATGTGAGTGCTGGATGATTCATGGCGCTTACCTTTTCGGCGAATGGCCGGTAGCGCGTGTCACCACTTCCGGGCAGCTATGGTAGACCTCTGCTACGGTTCTGGTAACCGCCAATGAGCGCTAAAACACCATTCGTGCCATTGAATCGGTCGAGTCAGCAATGGATGCTTGACTTCTCTTTTTGAATCAGTAACATACACGCCATTCCGCGATAGCTCAGTTGGTAGAGCAAGTGACTGTTAATCACTGGGTCCCTGGTTCGAGTCCAGGTCGTGGAGCCAGACAGAAGTAACGAAAAGCCCCTGAATCGAAAGGTTCAGGGGCTTTTTTGTGGGCGTTTTAAAGTCAAAAGATCGCAGCCTTCGGCAGCTCCTACGCGCCTGTGGGCGCCGCCGAAGGCTGCGATCTTTTGATCTACAGCCCTTTTAACGGGTACCTAGCGTCAAACATGCTCCCCACTTTTCGCATGCGCCACCCGCGGCTCTGCATGCCCATGCTCCGCCTCAACCACCGGGATCTCCTTCCCGTCGCAGTCATGCAATTTCCCTTCACTGAAGTAATCGCCTTCGCGCAACGCCGCCAGGTCCTGGTAGCGCAAGACGCGTTCGGTGCCGGCCGCAAACACCGACTGCTGATCCGAGTTGCCGGTGGTGAAGTGGTTGAAGGTCAGGTTCAGCACGATGGCCATGATCGCCGACGAACTGATGCCCGAATGGAAGATCGTCGCGAACCAGCTCGGGAAGTGGTCGTAGAAGTTCGGCGCGGCGATGGGGATCATGCCGAAACCGATGGAGGTGGCGACAATGATCAGGTTGACGTTGTTGCGGTAATCGACCTTCGACAGCGTACGAATGCCGCTGGCGGCCACGGTGCCGAACAGCACAATGCCGGCGCCGCCGAGTACAGAGGTCGGCACGGCGGCGATGACCCGGCCCATGAATGGCAGCAGGCCGAGGATCACCAGGAACACACCGCCGGTGGCGACCACGAAGCGGCTCTTGATGCCGGTCACCGCCACCAGCCCGACGTTCTGGGCGAACGCACTCTGGGTAAAGGAACCGAAGATCGGCGCGATCATGCTCGACAGCATGTCAGCGCGCAGGCCATTGCCAAGGCGCTTGGAATCGACTTTGGTACCGATGATCTCGCCCACCGCCAGGATGTCGGCCGAGGTTTCCACCAGGGTCACCATGATCACGATGCACATCGACAGGATCGCCGCAAAGTGAAAGGTCGGCATGCCGAAGTGGAACGGCGTCGGGAAGCCGAACATCGGGCCTTGGGTAACGGACGAGAAGTCCGCCATGCCGAGGAACACCGCAATCACCGTACCAATGACCATGGCCAGCAGGATCGACAAACGGGAGATGGTGGCGCTGCCGATCTTGCTTAATAGCAGCACCAACACCAGGGTCACGGCCGCCAGGCCGATGTTCGCCATGCTGCCGAAGTCCGGGGCATGGCTGTTGCCGCCCATGGCCCAGCGTGCGGCCACCGGCATTAGCGTAAGGCCGATGGTGGTGATGACGATGCCCGTGACCAGCGGCGGGAAGAACTTGGTAATTCGCGAAAACACCGGGGTGATCAGTAAGCCGATCAGCGAGGCGGCAATGACCGCTCCGAGGATCGACTGAAAGCCACCCTCCCCGCCGCTGCTGACAATCGCCACCATGGTCGCGACGCCAGAGAACGACACGCCCTGCACCAGCGGCAACTGACAGCCGAAAAACGGTAGGCCGAGGGTCTGCAGTAGCGTCGCCAAGCCCCCCGCAAACAATGAAGCAGCAATCAACAAACCGATGTCCGCCGGTGAGAGCCCGGCCGCTTGGCCGATGATCAAGGGTACCGCGACGATGCCGCCGTACATGGTCAGAACGTGTTGCAGGCCGTAAGCCATATTCGCGCCGATCCCAAGGTTTTCATCCTCGGGCCGTTGGTGTGAAACATGGGGCGTTTTCATGGTTGGGGGGTTCCCTGGTTTTTGTTATGCGCACACTGTATGCAAGACTCAGGACAAATGTCTATAGAGTTGTATACAACTGACCGGTCAAATTATGGACATCTGTTCATCCTGACCGACGCGCTACGCATCCAAGCGCTCTAAAACCTTGCAATACATCCATACCTGTCCTCCTCCCTTCTCCCGCTAATCTTTTTCGTTCATGGCGACCGCCGGCACGGATGCCCTCTTTTTTATACATATAAAGTATGCATAATGAAGCCATTCGAAATTCAGTACGACAAAGCAAAAAATGCGGCCAACAAACTCAAGCATCGAGGCGTCAGCCTTGCAGAAACCGAGCCAGTGTTTGAAGACGAGCGAGCCCTGACATTGCAAGACCTCGATCACGATGAACAGCGCTGGCTCACCATGGGGCAAGACGCTAAAGGAAGAGTGCTGGTGGTGGCCTACACCTGGCGCGACCCGAATTACGTTCGAATTATTTCCGCGCGCATCGCCAGCAAAAACGAGCGCCGCCAATACAGGGAGGCATGACCATGAAAGACGAGTACGACTTCAGTAACGCCAAGCGCGGGGCGGTCGCCTCCAGTAAAGGCAAGACCCGCATCACCATCATGCTGGATGACACCGTTATCGAGGCGGCTCGCACGCTGGCGGAGAACGAGGGGTTTGGTTATCAGACGGTGATCAACAATACGTTGCGCCAGGCATTGCTCAGCGATAAGGGACAAGCCGCGAAGGCCGATCCACACAGTGGGGTCAGTAGAGGCCATCTCAAAAAAGGCGTAACGGCGACCGATCTGAAATGCCTCGAGAAAAAACTCGCAGAGGCCCTCAGCGAAATCCATCGGGTGATGGAGCCGGATGTCCGGCCCTGACTAACAGGCTCATCGCACCGCCCGGCATAGACGCCTGGGCGGTGACCAAGGGAAAGATTGTGGTGATCGGCTGACGGAGAAAGACTTGAAACACCCATCGCTGTTCAAGCTTTTAGCCGTTGCGTTGTATATGGGAATCGTCGGCGCATTTCTATCGGGATGGGCTCAGAAGAGACGCTGGTCCATGATCGGAAATCCTGGCCAGCTATCAGCTACTTTTACATCAGCGTCGATGCGTATGCAGAGGATCCCTGAAAGCCGCCTGATCACGACCGCCATAAAAGAACGGCCTTTCGCCGACCCAGTCAAACCTGGTCTTTGGGCTCAATCAAACCTTGGAGCACCTGCCGCAGGCGAGCATTCACCGGCACCCGGATGTCGAATTCACTTTTTAGCAATCCGATCAATTCATCCACGTCATCGACCTGGCGGCGCTCGCGCTCGCTCTCGCTGCCGATCCGGTGGATTGTAAAGCTGCCGTTGTTCAATGTGCGCCGCCACCCATCCCCGGTACGCGCCACCATCAATTGTTTGACGAAAGACGATTCAGGATGGGTCGAGACGAACCAGTTGCCGACGCTGTAATCGATGTCTTCCTGGCGTTGCAGGTCGAAGATGTACATCGGCCGCCACTCATCAGCGACTTTCGCGCGAAGGGTGTAGCCGTCGACATGTTGTTCGATGCGATAGGGTTCGTGGGGAGTGAACTGCTCGTCGGTGGTATCCAGCATCAGCGGCGCAGTGGGCACCATGCCGCCGAAGCCAACGTCGGTGATGTAGCGCACGCCGTCCAGGATCACCAGACTCAAGCGATGGGTGCGCGCAGTCCACGTACCCTCGGCCTGGCCCATGACCACGCGGCCGCTGATACCCCGTGCGTCAAAGCCCAGCTCCTGAAGCAAGGCGAGGAACAGGTTGTTCAGTTCATAGCAGTAACCACCGCGCCCCTGATGCAGGACTTTGTGCTCCACGGAAGGCAAGTCGATGAGCACCGGCTCGCCCGACAACGTCGTGAGATTCTCGAACGGGAAAGCACCGGTATGGTGCAGTTGAAGTTGACGCAGGGTTTCCAGCGTGGGCGCCGGGGGAGCGCTGAAACCCAAGCGCTGCAAATACAGATTCAGATTCTTCAGGCGTGGCTCGCTCATTGCTCAGTCCTTATGCACGGGGCCGCGGATCACTCCGCCGATGGGCGCCATATATAAGGGATAAAGCACTTTGACCGACAATTGATTTAGCCAATCGTGAGCCACGCAGATATCAACGGCGCTTACGCGTGCCCAGCCGGATCCAGGTCGGCGCATGGTCACTGGCATGGGGCTCGTTGCGCACCCAGGCATCGACGCCAGCCTCTTGCAGATACGGACTCAGCGCCGGGTTCAGCAGCAAATGATCGATACGCAGCCCGGAGTTTTTCTGCCAGTGCTGTCGGAAATAATCCCAGAACGTGTACAGACGATCTTGCGGATAAAGATGACGCAGGGAATCGGTCCAGCCCTGGCCCAGCAAACGCTGATAACACTCGCGACTCTCGGGTTGCAGCAATGCGTCCTTGAGCCAGGAACGCGGGTTGTAGATGTCCAGGTCGGTGGGCACTACGTTGTAGTCGCCGGCCAGCACCACCGGATGCTCGCTGACTTGAAGGGCCTGCGCATAGCTGATCAATCGTTCGAACCACGCCAGTTTGTAATCGAACTTCGGCCCCGGCTGGGGATTGCCGTTGGGCAAATACAGACACCCCACCAGCACCCCGTGGACCGCGGCTTCCAGGTAACGGCTCTGGGTGTCGCTGTCGTCACCGGGCAGACCGCGACGACTCTCCAGCGGTTGCGCATCCCGGGCCAGAATCGCGACCCCGTTCCACGAAGACTGGCCCTGCCAGATGGCGCCATAGCCGGCCGCTTCCAGTTCGGCGGCAGGGAACGCGCTGTCGAGGGACTTGAGTTCTTGCAGGCAAACAATGTCCGGCTGCTCTCGCGCCAGCCACGCCAACAGGTTCGGTAGTCGGGCCCGCAGGCCGTTGACGTTGAACGTCGCGATTCGCAAATTCTTCATCGGCCAAGACTCCTGGCGGCGAGGTGTCCAGGTTGTGACACCAACCCGTTCTGGTGGTTGCGCCGACAAAGCAAACTGCGGCGTAATACGCGTCCGATGCCCTGCCTGATTTGCCGAGAATAGCGCCCCATGGAAACCAGCCTCGAAGGCAACAGAATCATCTTGCGCCCCCTTCAATACACCGATGCCGACGCTCTGGTCCAGGCTGCCGAAGACGGTGAACTGTGGAACCTGACCGTCACCGTCGTGCCCTCCTCGTCCACCGTCGACAGCTACCTGAAAAGAGCCCTCGACGGCCGCGACGCCGGTACGGTCCTGCCATTCGTCATCGTGCTCAAGGACACGGGCAAGGTCATTGGCTCGACACGGTTCTGGAAAGTCGACCGACTCAACCGCAAGCTCGAAATCGGCAGTAGCTGGATCAGCGCCAGTTGGCAGAAAACCTTCGTCAACACCGAAGCCAAATACCTGATGTTGCGTCATGCCTTTGAAACGCTCGATTGCGTGCGGGTGCAGTTCACCACCGACGAAAACAACCAGAAGTCACGCAACGCCATCCTCAGGCTCGGCGCGCAACAGGAAGGTATCGTGCGCCACGAACGGATCATGCCGGACGGACGCAAGCGCAACTCGGTGCGATTCAGCATCATTGATGATGAGTGGCCGCAGGTTCGGCAAAACCTGGAAAAGAAACTGGCCGAATACAACCCTCACTGACACCACGACTTAGTGTGGGAGCGAGCTTGCTCGCGATGGCGGCGGTACATCCAGCATTGATGTGACTGATACACCGCTATCGCGAGCAAGCTCGCTCCCACAGTTGAAATGCGCCATAGCTAGATAACCCTGAACGAAAAGGACGTCGTACCCATGCCCCTCCACTACCGCCTCGGCCAACCTGTAGATGCCCTGTGCATCAGCGGCCTCGCCACTCAGGTGTTCCTCGACACTTACGCCACCGATGGCATGCGTGCCGACCTCGCACTAGAAGCCCTCACCGTTTATGCGCCCGCCCGGTTTGAATCGCGCTTGAGCAACCCGGCCACCCTATTCGTGCTGGCCGAACGCGATGGCCATCTACAGGGTTTCGCCGAGATCGTCGCCAACGCCGAGGGGCCGATGCCCTCGTTATCCCCCGGAACGGAACTGGTTCGCCTGTACGTGCAGCGCCACGCTCACCGGCAAGGCATCGGGCAAGCGTTGCTCCAGCAAGCCGAAGCGCTGACGCGGGAGAGCGGGAAACCTTTCCTATGGTTGTCAGCCTGGGTCGAAAACCATCGCGCCCGGGCGTTTTACCAGGCGCAGGGCTATGAAGAAGTGGGCATCACTCATTACGAGTTCGGCGGTAACGCGTATGAGAACCGGTTGTTCCAGAAGTTACTCGGCTGAAACAACCATTCGTCATCTCACCGGCACCCACCATGCCATTTTCCAGACCAATATCAGGTAACGACTCAATTCTGGAGACGTACCATGATCACGAAAAAAATCACCTCATTGTTGCTGGCAGGTTTGCTGTGCTCCGCGTCCTTGGCCAGCTATGCCGCCAACGACGGCCCTGACTCCACCGGCACCAAATCGGGCGGGGTCAGCGGCTCGACACTGCCACCCAATAGCACGCCCGGTGCGCCGTCTGGCGGTAAAGAAACCAATAACGGCACTAACTCATCGGGCACCGGCTCGGGCGTCAATGGCAGCAATGGCGGCACCAGCGGTTCTGGCGCGGGCGGCGGTACCGGAGCGGCTGGCGGCGGGACGGGCGGAGCCGGCGGTGGGACGGGCAGCTGAACGCGCAAAGGCAGCTTCTGATTTCGAGTCCCGGAATCAGGGCCTACCTGTCCAACTCATCAACGATCCGAACGCAGCAAGGCTTCCACGCCACCGTCCATGGACAGCACCGCCGAACGGTTTCGTCCAGAGTGCTTGGCTTGATACAACGCCGCGTCCGCGCGCTGGATAAAGACTTCGATGCTGTCCCGTCCGGTGGGCACAAACGAATAGCAACCCAGGCTGACGGTCACGTAACCAGTGGGCGAGCCGCTGTGGGTGATGTTTTTGTCCATGACGCTGCGGCGGATCTGCTCGGCAATCACCAACGCACCGTGGATATCGGTGTCCGGCAACAACACCGCGAACTCTTCCCCGCCGTAGCGCACCGCCAGATCGGCCTTGCGATGGCAGCAACTCTTGAGCGCTCGGGCGACTTCGGCCAGGCAATGATCCCCCGCCACATGACCGTAAGTGTCGTTGTAGCGCTTGAAGAAATCGATATCGAGCATCACCAGACTCAGCGAACTCGCCTGCCGGGCGCCGCGGCCGAACTCGATGTCCAGCGCTCGCTCGAACAGGCGCCGGTTGGCCAGGCCGGTCAGGCTGTCATGGGTCGCGATCAGCTCCAGCGCTTCCTGGGCCGTGCGCAGGTCGGCTTCGATCCGCCCGCCGTCGCGCACCTGATGAATGAACACCCAGCCAAACAGCCCCACGCCCATCACGACCAGGGCGACAATGACGCTGGATTGAAACGCCGTGGCGTACCAGTCCTTGAGAATCGCGTCCTTTGAGGAGGCCGCCGACACCACCAGCGGATACGCTTCCAACTGACGGTAGCCATACAAGCGCACCGTGCCATCAACCACCGAGCCGATCATCGCGTTGCCGGAATTGGCACTGGGCAAGTGCTTCTGGAAAATCGACCCTTGGGCCAGTGACGTGCCGATCTGCGATTCCACAAACGGCCGGCGCGCCAGCAACGTGCCGTCCGTGAGCGCCAAAAACATCGACCCCTGCTCATCGATGTTGAAGCTTTTGAAGAACTGATCGAAGTACGCCATCTTGATGCCGGCCAGCAATACGCCCTGGAAGTTGCCGTCCTTGTCGTTGACGCGCTTGGTCACCGGAATGATCCACTCGCCGTTCTCGCGACTGCGGATGGCCGGGCCGATGTGCGCCAGGGACGAGACGTTTTGCTGGTGGAATTTGAAGTACTCGCGATCCGACACGCCCGAGCCACGGGGCAAGTCCTGAAATGAGGTCACGACCCACTGGCCCTGCTTGTCGAACAGGAAAATCCCGTGCAACTGATGCAGAGTCTGCACCCGCCGGGCAAAGGTTTTCTGCAACCGCGGCAACTGGATCGAGTCGTAACCATCGGCCTGAATCCAGTCGGCCAGGCTGGTCAGCACCAGATCAGCCTTCATGAAGGTATCTTCGGCCTGCTGCGCCATGGCTCGGGTGAGGTTCGACGACGCGACTTCTGCCAACGCCAGGTCATGGCGCCGCGATTGCTCCAGTTGCAAATACAGCAAACCACACAAACACAAACACACCGCCGCGATAAAAAACGCCGAAGCCTTGAGCAGAGGCAAGCGTTTCAGTGCGCCGGGGGCGTGGTGCGAGTCGTGAATGGGGATAGGCAAAGGTGTTTCCTGGAGGGCACGGCATGGGCAAAGGCCCAAAGCCCTTATTTTTTATGAGCTTAGTCTACGGGGTCATCCGGGGCCAATGGGAAAACCTTCTCTGCTAGGATCAAAGGCCTCAGGACCTGTCCCGCAGGTTTGCCCATGGAGGAAAACATGAGTACTCAGTCTCGCCCGGTCGCCATCAATACCGCCGTTTTCGATCTCGGCAATGTACTTATCCGCTGGAACCCCAGAAACCTTTACAAAAAATTGTTCGGTGACGACGTCGAGGCGATGGAAACCTTCCTGACGGAGGTCTGCCACACCGCCTGGAACGAACAACAGGATCGGGGCCGGACCTGGCAGGAAGCAATCGAGGAAGCCATCGCCCGGCATCCGGATCAGGAAGCGATGATTCGCGCCTACCGCGAGCGCTGGGAAGAAACGCTCGACGGCGCCATCGAAGACACGGTGGCCATCCTCGATGAACTGCACGCCAATGGCATCCGGCTACTGGCGCTGACCAACTGGTCCGCCGAAACCTTCCCGATAGCCCTTGAGCGTTTTGAGTTCTTGCAGCGTTTCGAAGGGATTCTGGTGTCGGGCGCCGAGGGTGTGATCAAGCCTTCGCCGGAGATTTTCCAGCTGCTGGCGTCGCGTTATGACGTTGATATGCGTCGGGCGGTGTTCATTGATGATCACCGGCCGAATATTGAAGGGGCGCAGCGCGAAGGGTTTCACGCGGTTCAGTTCTTCGATGCGGCGCAATTGCGCAGGGATTTGGTGGCGCTGGGGTTGCCGGTTCAAGCAGGCTGAAATCGGGGATACCGCATTCGCGAGCAGGCTCGCTCCCACAGAGGATCTTTGGCGTTCACAAATCCCTGTGGGAGCGGGCTTGCTCGCGAAGAGGCCCTCCCAGTCGCTGAAAATCTAAAGCGCCAACCGCCGCATCGCACTGCGCAAATGCGCCCGCGCACTCTCGGCATCCCCCAGGCGCATCTGCTCATAAGCCCGTTGGGCAATCTCATGGGGCACAGGCTTGAGCTCGCGCTGGGTCGCCATCGCGAGCAACTGCACTTGGGCGGCACGCTCCAGGTAATACAGATCATCCCAAGCCTCGGCGATGGTGGGCCCGGCAACGATCACGCCGTGATTTTTCAGAAACAAGACATCAGCATCGCCCATCACGTTGGCAATCCGGTCGCCTTCGGACTCATCGAGGGCCAGGCCGTTGTAGTCCTCGTCCACTGCCGTGCGCCCATAAAACTTCAATGCCGTTTGCCCCAACCACAGCAGCGGCGGACCTTGCAGCATGCACAACGCCGTGGCATTCGGCATATGGGTGTGAAACGCCACCCTGACCCTTGGCAGTTGTTTATGCAGCCGGGCATGGATGTAGAACGCAGTCGCCTCTGGCTGCCCTTCACCGGCCACAACATTGCCGTGGAAGTCACAGACCAGCAGATTCGAGGCGCGGACCTCCGCAAATGCATAGCCGTAAGGGTTCACAAAAAACAGGTCATCGCGCCCCGGCACCATGGCCGAAAAGTGGTTGCAGATGCCCTCCTCCAAACCGTGCAACGCCGCCAATTGAAAGCACGCCGCCAGTTCCGTGCGGGCGGTGATAGCTGCTTCTGAATCCAGATTCAGATCGGCATAACGCGCCGGACGGGAACTGCCTGCAAGGGTGTGGGCCATAGCGACGACTCCGTGAATTACCAGGCAAGGGAGGTGAACAAGGGCACGACCTGATCCAGCGTGCTCAGGATGGCATCGGGTCGATAATCCGGCAGCAATTGCCGACCGGTGCCTCGATCAATCCAGACGCAACGGAACTGCATGTCCCGGGCGGCGGCGTGGTCCAGCGTCGGGCTGGCGCAGATATGCACCACCTGATCACGCCGCACGCCCAGTTGTTCATGAGCGTAGTCAAACAGCCGTGGATTCGGCTTGTAAGCACCGGCCTGTTGCGCGGTGATGACCCGATCAATATGCCCGCCGAGTTGCGCGACGTTGCCGGCAATGATGTCGTCATCGGTGTTGGACACGATGCACAGTTTGAAGCCCATGGCCTTGAGTCGCGCCAGCGCGTCGATCACCTCGGGAAACGGCGGCATCCGCGGAATCGCCCCGGCCAGCCGCTGACTGTCTTCGGGAAGATTCGCCAGCCCCAGTTCTTCCAGGGCGAGTTGCAACCCCAGGGTGCTCAACTGGCGAAACGAACGGTGCGGCGGCATCTGCTCCAGCCGATGTTCATGACGGTCGTACACCGCGATCAGGCGGTCGACATCGACCGAGTGATCGCCCTTGTCACGCAAAATCTCGGCGGCCACGGCTTTCAGGCCTTCGTCCCATTGAATCAACGTGCCGTAACAATCGAAGGTCAACCATTCGGGGCGCGGGGTGTGCTGGAGCGTCATGGGAAGATCCTCTGAGGTGAGGGCTTCAGCTTATGAGCGCTTGGTGATAGTGTGAAATTAAATCTATGCCGACAAGTCAGTTGAAAATCGAATATCAGGAGATCCGCCATGCTCGATCTTGAATTGCTCAAGAGCTTCGTCTGCGTGGTCGACGAAGGCAGCTTCACCCGCGCCGCCGAGCGCGTACACCGGACCCAGTCCACCGTCAGCCAGCAGTTGCGCAAACTGGAAGAGCTGATCGGGCACCCGTTGCTGATTCGTGATCGCACCGGGCAAAACGTCAGCGTCACCGAACATGGCGAACGGCTGATCGGTTATGCCCGACGCTTACTGGCACTGTCCTCGGAAGCGGTGCAGGCCCTGGCCAGCGACGTCGATCTGGAGATCCTGCGCCTCGGCGTACCGGAAGACTTCGACGCCCGACGCATGGCCGGGCTTCTCGCCGGATTCAACCAAGCCCGACCGCACGCACGACTGGAAACCATCAGCGGCATGAGCATCGACCTCAAGCAGAAACTCGCCGCCGGCGACATCGACATCGCGCTGATCAAACGCGAACCGGACAGTGGACCGTGCTGGGCGTCCTGGCCGGAGGTGTTGGTGTGGGTAAAAGGCGCGGGGGTGGACTCAGCCAACGGGGTGTTGCCGTTGGCGCTGTTTCCCCAAGGGTGTGTTTACCGGCAGCGCGCGATTCGCTTGCTGGACAAGGCTCAACGACCGTGGCGCGTGGCGTTTGGCAGCCACAGCCTGACCGGGATTCAAGCGGCGGTGGCTTCGGGGTTGGGGATTTCAGTGCTGCCGGAGTCGGCAGTGTTGCCAGAGCACACGGTGTGTACAGATTTGCCTGAACTGCCGGCATCGGAATTGGCGCTGGTGAGTCGTGAGGGCACGTTGACCGGGATGCAGCGGGGGCTGGTAGAGTTTTTGAAGGAGGCATTGAGTCAGTCAGGGGCTTCTGCCGGCCAACCCAGGATTTGAATAAGCGCAATCTGTGGGAGCCAGCTCGCTCCCACAGGTTTGGCGTTTTAACTGATCAAATCAACGCGACGGTGGAACCCGGATATCCCCGGCTCGACACTGGGTTTTCACGCCCTTCCCGCATGCGCCAAACGCCAGGTCCTTGCCCATGCACACCCGCACTTCGGACAACTCAGGACCACTGCAAAGCACAGCAATGCCATCCGCCGGGATCCCGGGGTTGCTCTCGCGGAACAGGTCGCTGATTTTCTGGGCGGTGAAGTAATGCGTGCCGCTGAAAGGCTGCAGTTGCTCGGGGACTTTCACGGCCCCCACGGCCTTGTCCGCCGCGTCCAGATAACCCGTCGCACCAAGACCGCTGCAGGTGCCGTGTTTGGACCATTCGTGCTCAAGCAACTTCGGCGTCGGGAACAGCGTCAGCCCTTGCGTCCGTTCGGCAGGTGACAACGCCACCATCGGCGGGCACGACTCTGGCCAGCCGCCCTTGGCGTATTGCGGCCAGAGGCCGTGGAGCACAAAGCCGTAGCCTTTGCCGGAGCATTGCACGTCGTCTTTGTGGGTCAGGCAAAACGTCGGCGACCAGGACAGCGTCAGCAGGTAGTAATCGAATACTCCCGCCACCGACTCGACGGGAGCCTTGCCTTGCTGGGATTGCCGAGCGGTGCTCAGCCCGATGTTGCCGAACGTGATCGCGAGGATCGCGATGACTGCGTAAAACTTTTTCATATACCCACTCCTTGGGAATGATGACTGGTTGAGTCCTTGGCCGACGATCGGCCAGGGGTTGTTTTGTCATGCGGGTGTTTCAATCGCATGACGCAAGGCAAAACGTGCATTACCTTGGTCACGCTATGATCACTCTTACATCACGACAGGGAATCGACATGAGTAAGGCAGACGAGCTCGCCGCAAAACTGAGAGAAACCCGGCAAACCGGCATCGACGCGACCCTCGGCACCGATCAGGCGATCGATAGCTGGCCGGGCGAAGTGTACGTAATGTATCACCAGATCGAAGCATGGCTGAAACCGCTGCTTGAAGCGGGCCTGAGCATCCGGCGCAACCCCACCCATGTTTTCGAGCGCCATCCCGAAGGCGCGACCTACGCCTACTCCATTGATCAACTGGTGATTGAAGGCAACCACCACAGCATCACTTTCGTGCCGATCGTGCGTTTCACTGCCGACGGCGAAGGCCGCGTCGAAATTCACCTCAAAGGCAAAGAGATTCCGTTGCTGCGCACCGTCAGCGAACACGGTGAAACCCAGTGGTGGTTGCAGTCGATCGAGCAATCCGGGCAACAGCCGGATGCGGTGGCGCTGACCGAGGTGAATCTGCTGTCGGTGATCCAGGAAGGACTGGATCTCTAGGCTTTAACACCCCCCCCTGTGGGAGCGAGCCTGCTCGCGAAAGCGGTGTGCCAGTCACCATCGATGTTGGACGTGACGACCTCTTCGCGAGCAGGCTCGCTCCCACAGGGAATCAGTGGTCAATTCACTGGCTAACCACAATCTTCCCAATCATCTGCGGGTGCAGCGCACAGAAATACTCGAACTCCCCCGGCGTGTTGAACACGTAGGAAAAAGTGTCATTGGTGTCCAGCGCCCCCGAGCGAAACACCTTGTGGGTTTCCGCCACGGTGTGCGGGATCTGGTCATCGTTCACCCACGTCACTTTGGTGCCCACGGGCACTGTCATATCCTTGGGGCCGAACATGAATTCCTTGATATCGATTTTCACGTCCTGAGCCCACACCGGCATCGACAGCATCAGACAAACCACCGTCAGTAATAGCTTTTTCATCCCCGCGCCCTCCCCTTAAACCAATGTCGAATCAATCAGCGCCAGCGGATGCTCGCCCTGGGTCGCGCGCACATCGGTGACTCCCAGGTAATTGCGCAGTTGATCCGCCGCCACCGTCATCGGCCCCGGTGATGGCGCCGCGCCGGGTGCCGGTTGTGGATAAGCCGTGCCGCGAGCGGTGTGGAAGGTAATGTTGCCTTCGACCTTCTGGATGACTTGGTGGATATGCCCGTTCAACACCGTCACCGAACCGTACTTGCGCAACATCGCAATCGCCTGATCGCCATCCTCGGTGCCCCAGCCCCACGGCTGATAAATCGTCCACAACGGAATATGGGTGAACAGCACAATCGGTGTACTGGTGCTCACGGCGCGCAAGTCATCGGCCAGCCAGGCCAATTGATCGGCGCCCAGGTTCGCTTCCCGGCCGGCCTGGAAGTTGAAGACATTCACCAGCGCAATGAAATGCACGCCGTGATCATCGAAGCTGTACCAGCCATTGCCTTTGGTGCCCTTGCCGTAACGCTCCAGGTAGAGCTTGCCACCGCCCTCGTCGAGGGTGTCGTGCTCGCCCGGCACGTAGTGCACCGTGGACGGCAGGCCCTTGAGCAGTTGCGCGGCAGTGTCGAATTCCTCGGCTTTGGACAGGTGGGTGATGTCGCCGGTATGCAGGATCAGCGAAGGCCGTTTTGGCAGGGCGATGACCTTGTCGATGGCCAACTGTAAGGTCTTCACCGGCTCCGGGTTGGCTTCCTTGTTGAAGCCGATGTGCGAGTCGCTGATCTGCACGAAATGGAAGGTGCTGGCCAGCGCCTTGGGATCGGTAACGTTGCCGGAACTGTCCAGCGCAAAGGCCCGCGGAATGCCGCCGCTCAAGGCCCAAAGCACGCCGGCCCCGGCCCACGCCGAACACTTGAGCAGCGTTCGGCGGTCGACACTCAGCGGACCGTCGGTGCGTCGTTGATGTTTTGATTGAATGTCCATCGGTATGCCCTCGTTGGCGGACTACAGTGATGTAGCTGACATGAGGTACAACCGAGTAGGACGGGTCTTTATTCCGCGTCGAAAAATAAGTTTTTTCCCGGGAATAAAACACAGCGCATCACAGTTATAGGGGGGTGAAGGTACGGAAAACACTATGAAGCGATTTGAGGAGCTGTTTGCGCCGCACATGGACGCGGCCTATAACCTCGCGCGCTGGCTCACCGGTAACGACAGCGCTGCGCGCGATGTTGTGCAGGAAGCCGCCCTGCGCGCGTTTCGGTTCCTGCACCGCTTCGCCGACGGCAATCCGAAAGCCTGGTTCCTGACCATCGTGCGTAACGAAAGCTACACCTGGCTGAAGGCGTCGGCCGGCCATCGTTGGGTCGCCATCGGCGATGAACTCCCCGACGACGACCCGGCGCTGAGCCACAGCCAAACCCCGGAACTGCTGGCCATTCACACGGAAAACGGGGTGCTGATCCAGCAAGCCCTGAGTGCCCTGCCGCCAGCGTTTCGCGAGGTAATAATTCTGAAGGAGCTCGAAGACATGCCTTACAAGGACATCGCCCTGGTGGTCGACATCCCCATCGGCACCGTCATGTCGAGACTCGCCCGGGCCCGCGCCATGCTCAAACTCGAACTGCTGAAGATGCACGATCATGAATGAACTCGACTGCACGGCTTGCCAGACGCTGATCCATGGCTACCTGGACAAGGAACTTGATCCGGCAATGATGGCGGATGTGGCTGGGCATCTGACCAAGTGTGCCGAGTGCGCGCGGTTGCTGGATGAGGCGCGGTTGCTGACGGTCAGCGTGAAGCGGCATGCGCCGTATTACGCGGCGCCTGCCTCGTTGACCGCCAACGTTTTTGCCCCTGTTACGCCCAGGACCAGCACGGTCGAACGCTGGCGAAAATGGTTCGCACCGGCCTTTTCAGCGGCAGCATTGGCCTTGGCGATGGTGCTTTTTGTGGCGACGCCAGGCAGTGAACAACCGCTGATGGATGAGGCCGTGTCGAGCCATGTTCGTTCGTTGATGGGCGAGCATTTGAACGATGTGGTGTCGTCTGACCGCCACACGGTGAAGCCCTGGTTCACCGGCAAACTCGATTTCTCACCACCGGTGTTCGATTACGCGGCGCAAGGCTTTCCGTTGCTGGGCGGGCGGTTGGATTATCTGCAACATCAGACCACGGCGGCGCTGACTTATGGGCGGGCGAAGCACATCATCAACGTGTTTATCCTGCCGACGACTGAAGCGGACAAACCGCCGCAGACGCGGGCGATTCGGGGTTTTAACGTGGTGTCGTGGGAGGAGAATCACATGCGGTTTGTGATGGTTTCGGATGTGGAGAAAGGTGAGTTGGAGGCGCTTGGGCAGTTACTCAGGAATGGCGCCTGAAGCAATCAAACATGCCCCTGTAGGAGCTGCCGAAGGCTGCGATCTTTTGATCTTGCTTTTAATCTTCATGGGTATTGAAAAGATCAAGATCAAAAGATCGCAGCCTTCGGCAGCTCCTACAAGGGAGTCAGAGCCTGCCCTGCCCCGCCGCCGCCTGCAAATCCAGCGCTGGCAGCTTCGCCGGCAGATTCAACGCTTTCAACACCGGATCATCGTAGCCATACACGTCCGGTTTAAACGCCACCCGTCCATTATTGCCCATGTCCACCGTCCAGTACGCCAACAACACCGGCACTTTCACCGGCAGACGAATGTTCTCGGTCTTGCCATTGGCCAGTTGCTTTTGAATCCCGGCGCTGTTCCAGCGCACCGGATCGTTAAACAGCAACTCCACCAACTGCAATGGATTCTCCACCCGGATACAACCCGAACTGGTGGCGCGGACATTCTTCGCGAACAGGTCACGGTGCGGCGTGTCGTGCAGATAAATCGCGTAGTCATTGGGGAAGCGGATAACCACCTGGCCCAAGGAGTTTTCCGGCCCGGCGTCCTGACGCAAGGTGATGCCCCGCGGGTTGCTCCAGTCGATGGTCGACGGATCAAGCACGTTCCCTTCCCGATCCAGCGGACGGATGCGGTTGGCGCTGAGGTAATTCGGGTTGCTCAGGATCTTCGGTAATACATCTTCTTTCAAAATCGTCGGCGGCACGGTCCAGGTCGGATTGAACGTGACGTAAGTAATCTCGGCCTGAAAGATCGGCGTACTGCGAAACGGCTTACCGACCTGCACCCGCGAGCGCCAGACCGGCAGGCCATCGCGATACAGCGCCACTTTGTAACCGGCGATATCAACAATGACGAACGTGCCCTGCAGCTTATAAAGCAGCCAACGCGCCCGTTCCATGTTGACCCGCACCTGATCGATGCGCGCCTGTACCGGTACGTTCAACGCCGCAAGCGTCGTCGCCCCGGCCACACCGTCTGCGCCCAGGTATTGCTCGGTTTGATACTTCTTCACAGCAGCAATCACGGCATCGTCGTAATCATTGTTCTTGCTGTGCTTCGAATCCAGATAACCACCCGCCGCCAAGCGAGCGCGCAACTGCGCCACCGCAGGGCCGTCCATCCCCGGCTTGAGCGACTCCCCGGCAGCAACCTTCGGCCAACCGCCCCGGTCGCGTATCGCGCGCAACTGCGCCAAGGCTTGACGCAAACCGACATACACCGCCTCTTGCGGCGGCGCCTGAGCAAAGGCGCGGGCAACGTCATGGGTGTCCAGCGCGGTGAAGAAATTCTCCACATCGTCCCGGGGATCGGCGCCGGTAATGTCGAAATTCCAATGCATGTCCAAACGCGCCGGATCGACCTTGCCCCGACGCAACTGCAGCAATGCCGTCAGGTAAGTGCGGGTGGCCGCGAGATCGAAGGCGGCTTGCTGGGCCGGGGTCGGCGAGGTGTTTTGCATCGACGCCTGGGCCATGGCCAGATCATCGCCACGAAAATCCGTCGGCTCCAGGCCATCGACTTGCGTGTCGTTGAGGCTTTTCAGCAACTGGGTGACATCGTCCGGATTGGTCCAGGCCGCTCGGAACTGGCGATGGGTATAAAAATCCAGGACCACGCGATTAACGTCGATACGCTGATGACGCGGCCGGGTTTGCAGCGGCGGAAACGCCGAGATCATCGGCTCCAGCACCGAATGAATCTCCTGGGCGACGTTATCGTCGGGTATTGCTTCAATCATGCTGATCGACGGAGTTTCCTCCGCAATCGGCGAAGTTTCAGCGAAGGCTGCACCGCTGATCAGAAAGCCCATAAAAAAGACATGGCTTATGACGAATAACCTTGATAGTTGCCTCATGGATAATCCTTAATCTCGTGCGTTCAGCACTTGTCGTTTGCCCTGCTAAACTCGAAATAACTTAATGAGACATCTCTATGGCGCTAAACCGCTTTGGCTTTCTATGCTCGGCCCTGCTGCTGACGGTAACGTCATTACCCGTAGCCTACGCCGATTCGCTCGCCGCCGCCCTCGCCAAAGCGGCCCCCGGTGCTAACGCCAAAGTCATTGGCCTGGCCGTGCGCGCCACGCAATGCAGCATCGCCCAAGGCACGGCCCCTGTGCAAAGGCTCGCCGTCATCGATTACTCCCTGCCTTCGACCGAACAACGCCTGTGGGTGTTCGATTTAAAGAAACGCAAACTGCTGTTTCATGAACTCGTCGCCCACGGCCGCAACAGCGGCGAAAACATGGCCGTCAACTTCTCCAACCAAAACGAAAGCTTCGCCACCAGCCTTGGCTTATACCGCACCCAGTCCAGTTATGTGGGGCAAAACGGATATTCGTTGCGCATGGAGGGGCTGGAGCCTGGGTTTAATGACAATGCGTTTGACCGGGCGATCGTGATTCATGGCGCGCCGTATGTCAGTCCCAAATTGGCGAAGATTAATGGGCGGATTGGGCGCAGCCTGGGATGCCCGGCGGTGAGGCCGGCGATTGCGCATCGGTTGATTGATTCGATGAAGGATGGGCAGTTGTTGTTTTCTTATTACCCGGATCAGCGGTGGTTGAAGACTTCTTCGTATGTTAATTGTGGGAGTGGGACGATGGCGGGGGTTTCTGGGGTGAAGACAACGCAGTGAGTGGAATGACCATGCGGTTATAGCCTCTGAAAACAGCCTCCGCATGGCACTAACTGAGCGTTTACAGATAACTTGCTGTCAGGCATGCGCCTCGCGATCAAGAACATCAGCAACCCACTGATTAATACTCTTGTGGGCCAACTGCGCTTTCACGGCGACGACAGCGTGAAGAGCCGGTGCCAAACGCAAACTGAGCTTGCCCGAGTAGGGTTTCTGCGGTTCGCGTCCGAGCTTGGCGCATGTCTCAAGATAATCAGTAACGGCCTCTTCAAATGCTTCTCGAAGCTCGCGCACTGATTCGCCATGAAATCCGACGACATCTTTGATGCCCGCGATATGCCCAATAAACAGGCCATCCTCGTCGCTGTATTCAATTCGGGCGGCATAGCCTTGGTAATTCATAACGTTCACGGTGTGACTCCAGCTTGTTCAAGGAAAACCCGGGCATCACGAACCTGATAAGGCTTCGCGTCCTTGTCTGGGTGGGGTCGGTGAAATGTGGCGACCACACCATTCAGTTCAAAGCGTACCCGCGACCCGTTGCCTTCAATGGTCTTGGCCCCGGCGGCACCGAACAATGATTCTATGCGGACCCACTCCAGCGTGGCTGGGGTTGGCCTTGCAAATACCGCTTTAAGGGTGCTGATCTGTTTGTTATTCATGGTATTGAATCATGATACCGAGCAAAGGGTAAACAACCGCGGATCGCACCGCCGATGCATGAGGAAAAACATCCAATACGTACCTAGGAAAAAACGCTGCTTACCTGAAAAATCGAGAGGCCGGATTTTTTGGACTAGCCGAAAAAAAACCGAAAATAAAAAGCTTCCGACAGGCACCTCCGACCTGGCAGCTGAACAGTCTTTGCATGCCTAGCATTCAGATGTTGTGCTGCACGGCGATCAGAATATCTGGGTGACTCTGGATGAAGTTGTAGGCAAAATCCGAGAGTTGCGTAAGAGGGTACGTTGCTGTGCTTTTGGCCTGGCGACCTCCTTGTTGGCCATATCTCCGACGGGATAATTTCCTGACGTCGCTCCACATTCAGCGACCGGGCTTGGAAACCTGACGAGTCAGGCAACAGAAAAATCGGGACAGATTTATATCTGCCATTCACGCCATGCGCATCAACGCCCAAGACCCGCCCGCCCCCCTCCACCCAATCCTGATAAACTCCCCACCTCCCAGCCCTACCCAGTCCAAAACCGCCAATGCCCCCAATCACCGCCACACCCGCCCTTCTCTCCCGCCGCTTCTCCGTCGCCCCGATGATGGATTGGACTGATAGGCACTGCCGCTTTTTCCTACGCCTCCTATCCAAAAACGCCCTCCTCTATACCGAGATGGTCACCACCGGCGCGCTCCTCAACGGCGATCACGACCGTTTCCTGCGCCACAACGAAGCCGAACACCCGCTCGCCCTGCAACTCGGTGGCAGCGTCCCTCTGGACCTGGCCGCCTGCGCCCGCATGGCCCAGGACCACGGCTACGATGAGGTCAATTTGAACGTCGGCTGTCCAAGCGATCGTGTTCAGAACAACATGATCGGCGCAGTGCTGATGGGTCATCCGCAGTTGGTGGCGGATTGTGTGAAGGCGATGCGTGATGCGGTTTCGATTCCGGTGACGGTGAAGCATCGGATCGGGATTAATGGGCGGGACAGTTACGCGCAGTTGTGTGATTTCGTCGGTACGGTTCGGGATGCGGGGTGTACGAGTTTTACGGTGCATGCGCGGATTGCGATTCTGGAGGGGTTGTCGCCGAAGGAGAATCGGGACATTCCGCCGTTGCGGTATGACGTGGCGGCGCAGTTGAAGAAAGATTTTCCGGAATTGGAGATTGTTCTCAACGGCGGGATCAAGACGCTGGAGGCGTGTCACGAGCATTTGCAGACGTTTGACGGCGTGATGCTGGGTCGTGAGGCGTATCACAATCCTTATGTGATGGCGGAGGTGGATCAGCAACTGTTCGGCAGTACGGCGCCGGTGATCACTCGGGCCGAGGCGTTGGCGCAGTTGCGGCCTTATATAGCGGCGCATATTGAGGCGGGTGGTTCGATGCACCATATCACCCGGCATGTGTTGGGGCTGGGCACCGGGTTCCCGGGGGCGCGCAAGTTTCGGCAGTTGTTGTCGGTGGATATTCACAAGGCGAAAGAGCCTTTGGTGTTGCTGGATCAGGCGGCGCAGTTGCTGGAGGGGCGCTAACCCCCTCCTTTCAGCTGTGTAGGGTCAGGCCGCTGTGGCCGCCGTCCAATTCACCCAGCCGAACACCCACGTCGCCAAAATCAGTAAGCCGAAGACAATCCGATACCAGGCGAAGGCCGCGTAGCTGTGGCTGGCGATGAACTTGAGCAAACCGCGCACGGCGATCATCGCGAAAATGAACGCGGTGACGAAACCCAGTGCAAATACCGGCAAGTCGTTGGCCTGGAACAGATCGCGGTATTTGTAGCCGGAATATACGGCGGCGCCGACCATGGTTGGCATCGCCAGGAAAAACGAGTACTCGGTCGCGGCCTTGCGCGACAGTCCAAACAGCAAACCGCCGATGATGGTCGATCCTGAGCGGGACGTGCCCGGGATCATCGCCAGGCACTGCGCGAAACCTACCTTCAACGCATCCGGCCAGCGCATGTCATCGACATGTTCGACGTGTACCACATGCTCCCGCTGCTCGGCCCACAACATGATGATCCCGCCGATAACCAGAGCGACCGCGACGGTTATCGGATTAAACAAATACTCATGAATCTTATCGGCGAATAACACACCCAAGACAACGGCTGGAAGAAAGCCAATCAGCAAGTTCAATGTAAAACGCTGCGCATTACGTTGAGTTGGCAGGCCTTTGACGATCTCGAATATTTTAGGACGAAACTCCCAGACCACGGCCAGTATGGCGCCCAGTTGAATAATGATATTAAACGCCATGGCGCGTTCGCCACCAAAGCCCAACAAGTCCGCAACAATAACCTGGTGACCGGTACTGGAGATGGGCAAGAACTCTGTCAACCCTTCTACTGCGCCTAAAACCAATACCTGTACAAGGGTCAAAAACTCCATCAATCCTCCGTCGGGCCGTTCTTATTGAACGTCCAATGATCTTATTAAACATTTAAACAACAAACAGACACTCAACGCCTTCTTAAACACTGGTCATTCATGGTCATTTGGCGGAGGGCACCGGTGGATAATAGGACTTATGAAACCACACACTCAATACTTGTTAATAATCGTCCGGCTGACGAATGATCAGAAAACACCGGTGCAGCCAGTACAGATGGCGCATCAGCAAAACGTGACGCGGCGCACATACTAAGGATCAATACCCCGGAATCGCCACTCAAGACAGTGATGGCCTTTTGAGTGCAAAAACGAATCGCCATCGACTAAAAATAGTGGCACCATTGCACATAGCCATCATCCAAGAAGGCCATTTCGTTAGTTCAGATGGCTGCGAGAAGCAACTAAAGGCTCAAAAACCTTTGTTTATGTTAGAAAACTCCGATTGTCGGGTCTGAAATGCGTTTTGAATGTTACCAATTGTCAGTCACAGATGAGAACCGGTGCTTTAACATCCTGATGTCAGCACCCATTCGAGTCAAAAAGCATGATGCTTACAGGGACATTAGCGACTAGAAGCCAGCGCGCGACAAATGAGGAACCCGGTGTTCTCACCTTGGGCCGTACCCGCAGCGTGGCCGAAAACTTTAGAGCATTAGTCGCAAGGCATGTGCACTCCGATATAGCGCTTGATGCTAGCGCTTACACTAATTTACATAAGAAGAATGAACACGCGGATTTGTATCGTGCCATCTTCATCATTATCGACAGCCCTCACGCATTTGATGAGAGCCTGGCGCTGGTGGAAAAACTTCGCTCCACCAACTTAAATCCAATCATATGTGCGGTTATCACGGGCCGCGGCGCGTACAACAAGATGAAATATTATCTTGCCGGCGCCGACTGCTGCATCAAGATCAATACATTGTCCGACGATAGCACTGAGTTTCTGTCCGAGTTTTTCAGCAGCGAAGAGTGGCAACGGGAAGTCAACCTGGTGTTGGACCCCACGCGTATTTGCCTGATGGGCACTCGCAAGAAGCTGGAGATCTCGTTTGCAGAAATGAAAATCCTCGAGGCATTTGCGCAAACCAGCAACCACATCTTGAGTCACGATGAAATCGCCAGAATCATGGGGCTGAACACCAATTTCTATGACCCCAGGGCGTTGGAGAAATCGATCAGTCGACTTCGCGGAAAGATCAAAGGCATGTATGGCACTAATGCCATTCAAAGCATTCGTGGGTATGGATACCGTCTGATGAGGGGTCTGATCTCGACCGCCTGATTCACCTATGGAAAGGAGTTGTTGCATGAATGCGACTGGAGGCACCTCACCCGTAAAGGCCCCGCATCGCTCTCTCACCCGGCAACTGATCCTGTCACGTGATGCTCGTCCGTTCGCCAGTGAGATAAAGACCCGTCCCCTTCCCGCTCCGTCGTCGTGGACGACGCAGGCGGGTCAATTGTGTGAGCACAGTGGCGCTCCATTGGTGCCCGTGCACCGGGAACCATCCCCCCAGAAGGACCACCGCTTACACAACCCGGGAAAATATCTGAACCGAACGTTCCTGTGCCTGTCTGAACCGAGCCTTGCCAGCTTCGCGCTGGCCGACGAGCTGATCCGGTCTGGCAACAACCTGCGCGATCTCGGCCACACATTGGTCGTGTCACTCAAGGGGCAACCATTCTGGGAAGTAGATTCCAAATATAAAAAAAACATTATTTATCATATGTATCACTTGAAAGATCATGGTATAGAAATCGCACTGGATGACTACAACCTCCAGCGGGAAGCACTAACACGCTTCAGTACCCTGAATCTGTTTAACTACATCAAGGTATCCATTGAATCCCTGGACCAGTGTTTGAAACTCAATAGTAACCCTGAGTTTTTCAATCGACTCCATGACCGCATGGTGACACTGACCCATAACAACAAGATTTCTTTTATTGCCGATCGAGTAGAGCATATCGAAGGCCATTCATTGGCCCGGGCGCTGCCCTTTGATTACTTTCAAGGGAGTTATTACTCCCCTGCCGATCATCTTTAACCGACTTTGGTGACTACTTTAGGAGAGAGACGTGGAAATCAGTACAACCCTCCCCAGAAAATATTTTGTTGTCGTGACTCACAGCACAACTTGCCAGCGTGAGCTCGAGACCATACTGTCCAGCGAGCGCTTCAACTCGTTTGGTACTTCCCAGGCACAAATGTTTATCGAAGGTGTTGCCCCGCCCTCTTGCGCCCCCGTGCTGATGGAATTCACCTACCCCAGTGGGACAAGGAAAAATGTCGCCCACACAATCGAACATGAAACACAAAATATTTTGGCCACCCTGGAAGCGGAATGGTTGGCGGCGCAATCCGGGGCGCGACCCGTCGCGTTGTCCAGTCAAACCGAACTCAGTGAAATACCCCGGGAAGACGGGGACAACGAGCCTTACAGCGAAGCGTGGCAACTCGATAATAATCAAAGCGTGTTGATCAAGGAAAACGTCGAGATCAACCTCACCGGACTGGAAGCCGCCCTCGTCAAGAAGATGCTCCACCATGAAGATCGTGTTGTCAGTCGAGATGATCTGATTCTAAGCATCGGTCGAGAGCCGGAACAGTATCGCGGCCTTGAAATGTGCTTGAGTCGTTTGCAAGACAAGTTCAAAAGTGCCAGCAAAGGTGAACGACTGTTCCGCGCGGTGAGAAATCGCGGCTATTGCCTTATCCAGGAAGTTGTATCAGAGCCTCATCACGCCTGACCTCCTCAGAACAAACACATGACAGTGCTATTACAACAATAAAAAGTGCACTTTGTTTGTTATTCCCGCCCCACCCCCTGCTATAACCAAGACATCGACCTTTTCTAACATCCAGCACTTCCTCACGAGAAACTTGGCACTTGGCCATCTTGTTAGAACTCGTCAGACAGCCCTCCCCACCAATAACTTAATCTATTGACTGACGACAGTTCGATCACTCGACGTTGTTAGTCCCAGGGCATTAGTTAAAACAATAACAATCCTGCTTAAACAACTCGCGGATCGACTGTCGATACCTGAATGGACGTCTTTTGGGGATATCGCATGGATCTTACTCTTCGTATCAATCGAAATACCGGCCTCAAGGGACTGACCTTTTGGGGTCAATGGGCGCTGGCACAGGGCTTTGCCGTTTCATTGCTGTTCATACTCGCTGAGCAGCATACCGGAGCGGTCGAGTTCTATTACCGAGTGTGCGCGGCATTAGCCGTACTGGCCTCGGTGCCGGCCTACACGTTCAGCGGCGTATATCGAAAAAGAGACAACTATCTGACGGGATTGGGACGCCTGTTCATGGGTTGGTCCATGACCATGGCTGCGCTGGCCTGCATGGCCTTTGTCTGCAAGGCCGACGAACTGTTTTCGCGGCAGGTGATTCTCAGTTGGGCGGTGTACGGATTCCTTGGGCAGGCGCTGCTCTACGCGCCCTTGCACGGGTTCTCCAAGTACTATCAGCGGTCACGAAAGAGCGAGCATCGAACCCTGATCGTCGGGACGGGCGAGTTGGCGCTTGGCCTGGCCAAGAAGTTGAGCAGTGTCGAAAACCTGCCGTTGGTGGGCCTGGTCAGCACGGGCGCCGTTGCCCCGCTGGAGCCGGGCGCCCCTCACATCGTTGGGGTGCAGGAAGATCTTTTGGAGCTGATCAGTTTCCATGACATTCGACGCTTGTACATCACCCTGCCGCTGAGCGAAGCGGCAAAAATCGAAGCCATGTACGTCGATTTGCTGGGTGCCAATGTGGACGTGGTCTGGGTCCCGGACTTGAACTGTCTGACGCTGCTCAATCACTCGGTGCGGGTCGTGGACGGTCTGCCGGCGATCTATCTGAATGAAAGTCCGCTGACCAGCCAGCCCACCGCGGCCCTGAGCAAGAGCTTGGTGGAAAAAAGCGTGGCACTGTTGGCAATCATCCTGTTGAGCCCGGTGCTGGCGGTGATTGCCCTGGCCGTGAAGCTCAGCTCACCCGGCCCGGTGTTCTTCAAACAGGACCGCCATGGCTGGAATGGCAAGGTGATCCAGGTCTGGAAGTTTCGCTCGATGCGGGTCCACGACGATCACGAAGTTAAACAGGCCAGCCGCAACGATTCGCGCATCACCGCCGTCGGCCGCTTTATCCGCCGCACTTCGCTGGACGAACTGCCGCAACTGTTCAATGTGCTGCAAGGGCATATGGCGCTGGTCGGGCCCCGTCCTCATGCTGTCGCCCACAACCACTACTATTCGGGGAAGATTCTGGCCTACATGGCTCGCCACCGAATCAAGCCGGGGATTACCGGGCTGGCGCAAATCAATGGTTGCCGCGGCGAGACTGACACCATCGACAAGATGCAGAAGCGCGTCGAGATCGACCTCAAGTACATCAATAACTGGTCGTTGTGGCTGGACCTGAAGATCCTGGTGAAGACGCCCTTCACCTTGCTCTCGAAGGACATCTATTGATGGCGTGACGGCTGAAACAGCAACACCACAAGGGGACGAAAGTCCCCTTTTTTGTGGCTGGGATTAGCCGGTGAGCCTGATGACTCATTCGCGAGCAGGCTCGCTCCCACAAGAGTTCAGCGTTGTTCATCAACTTATGTCCATGCACAAATCCCTGTGGGAGCGAGCCTGCTCGCGAAGAGGCCTTGTCAATCGACATATAAGTTGACTGACACACCGCCTTCGCGAGCAAGCCCGCTCCCACAGGGCCCGATCGTTACTCGGTGATCTTCTCGAAGTTGCGGTAGAACATGTCGTTGTCGCGGCTGTCGGTCATCGAGTGCAGTTGGAAGCTGCGATTGAGCCGTGCGCCGCCGTCCCGGGTCAGGGGCGACCAGACGAGGTTGGCGCGGCGCATGGTCGACATACTCATTAATTCGTCGAACGGAATGGACAGGTACAGCCCCTTGTCGAAGCTACCTTCGCCATACTGCGCGCCGGTGGCGGTAGTGATCGTCGCCCACGCCCCGAACCGCACGCCGTTGGAGAATTCCCGCGAGAGATCGACCGTGGTGCCCCAATCCCCCGCCAGGTAACGTCCAACGCTGACCGCAGCCAGGGTGTCGTAGGGCAAATCGGTATAGCCAGTGATATGGCCGGTGATCACCGAGTAGTCCCGCAGCCCGAAGCCCTGGTCGAATTCGCGCTGACGCACGTAGTTCAAATCCGCGCCCACCGACCAGCGCTGGCCTGCCGGGCGAAACAGCACTTCGCCGCCCACACCGGCAAACATCGATTCCAGATAGCCGCCGTAGACCATGCCATACAGGTCTTTGTCCAACTGCTCGGCGTGGCTGACCTGGAACAGCGGCATGGTCACTTCCGAGGTGGTCAGGTACTGGCGCAAGTCCGTGCGCACCCGTGGCAAACCACTGGGTGCGTCGTATTTGAAGCCGTCGAAGTTGTTCAGCAAATTGGCGCTGAGCAGGCCGCTCCACCAGGTGTTGCGGTTGAAGCGATACTCGGCATCCGCGTCGGCACTGAATTGATAGAAAAAGCCGTCAGGGCCGCCAACGTTCTGTTTGAAGCCCAGCCCGGCGCCGTAGCTGAAAGGGTCGCGGGCTTCGGTGTAGAGGGTCTTCTCGTTGTGCGGCATCGCCGGATTGATCTCGGTGGTGCGGTGCAACGCTTGCAGTGGTTCTTCGTTGTTGAGCACTTCGCGAAAGGTTTGCCGAGGCACGCTGGTTTCTTCCAGCGGCAAGTCGTAGCGCTTGTTCACCAAGGTGAACCAGTCGATATCGGCGTTGACGCTATTGTCCAGAATCCGGCTGGCCCGACCGACCGCTTTGGCCGAATGAAAATAGCGGCCCTGCTCACCGTAGACGATCAGCTCGGAGCCGCGCTGGCTGATGCGCTCGACTTTGTAGCCGGCATTTTGCTGCAGACGCCGGGACACATCGGGCCAATTGACCTCTTCCATTGCGACGGCCGGGGCCTTGGCCGGCAATGGCTCGGCTGGCGGATCGAAACGCTTGGCCGGGGCCTTGCGGCTGACGAAATTGGTGTGAAAAGTCAGGCCAAACATCGCGGTGTTGCCCCGCTCCCACGCCGCACTCACGTCCAGCGAGTCGGTCACCTTGAACACGGCGCCAAGGTTGATCGGTGAATCCTGTTTGATCACGTTGTCCTTTGGCTCGTGCTTATAGTCGTTGCCTTCGTACTCAAGCTTCAGGCTGAGCCGGTCCCAAGGTGTCTGGTAGGTCACGCCGCCGAACAACGAAGGCTTGCCGCGAAAGTAGGCGCCGGCGTTGACGTCACCGGTGCCTTCCATGTTCGGTCGGGTCTTGAAACGATCATCGAGCCAGCCCGCCGGGTTGTCGAAGTCGCCGCGATTGCCCAGGTAACCCCAGGCAATGCCGGCACTGAAATCAAAATCGTCATAGCGCTTGTTGGCCACCAGGAACTCACTGGAGAACAGGCCGGTACCACCGATGTCTCGGAATCCCAACGCCACGTCGGGCGCCCAATGGGTTTCCTGCCACAACCGGACTTTGAGATCGACCGCCTTATCCTTATAGCTCTGGCCGCCACTCAGCGACTCCGGGCCATAAGGGCGGTTGGTGATGGAGGTGTAGCGAAACGCGCCTTCCAGCCAGTCGAACGGCTGAAGCGCCACGCTGTAGCGACTATAGGGCTCGGTGCGGTTGGCGTTCACGCTCAACTCACCGGCCGGGGACATTCGGGCGGTGGGCGTCTGCCACAAGCCGACGCCACCGAAATCATTCTGGGTCAGACGCGGCTCGGCATGGGCCAGTCCGCAGGGCAATAACAACACGGCTGCAAAACGTAAATTCAATGAACCACCTCAGCCAATTGCGTGGCAAGAAATTCGGCCAACTGCTGATTCAGTTCAGGGATAGGCGGATCCAGATCATCGTTTTTGAGCGGAACCAGGATCTTGCTGCCAGCGGCAGGCACCTGTCCGCGCTCACGATTCCACGGCGCGATGCCGACTTGTCGGGTGACACCATTGGGCTGGATCAGCCACAGATAATCGGCCTCGGCATCGCCCAGGATTGCGCACCCTTGCAGGTAATCCCGGGCCTCCTGCCCGACCACATGAGGCAACCGACAGGGTTCGACGACAGCGCCGAGCACTTCAACCTCATCGACGCGCATCGGATAGATCAGGCGATCGCCGTCGCTCAGACGCACGTTTCGGGCGAACCCGACCTCAATCGCCACCGGGTCCAGAACCGTGACCTCGCGCCCGGTGACCGGCATGGCGCTGACTTGTTCAAACAGACGCGTCGCCAAATCCGCCCGGCCCGGCCTGTCGAAGATCAAGGCTTCACGCCGCAACACCTGCAAGTCGAACAGCACCCCGGTCTTGAGTCGGGCCTGTTCCTCCAGCAACGACTGGCGCAATAACCCGGCGGCCAGCCAATAACTTTCGGCATTGGGCACGGCGACGCTGATCACGTCCGACAACCGCCTCCCCGGTGGCAGCTCGACCGGCCCAGGGACTTGCACATCGCCAGTGACGGTGACCGCCGCCTGACTCACGCTGGCGATCAACAGCAGGCAGGCCGATAGAAGCGGTAACCGCTTCAACGGGCAAACCTGCGCTCAGGGGTCAATTGCACGATCTTGACCCGCAGTCGCGTGGTCAGTTGCTGCTCGCTTTGCACAATGAACCCGTCAACGGGATCGACCCAATAACGATTGGTCGCCCGCAAGCCAATGGCCGGGGCGTCAATCTGCTCATCGACACGTAGCACGGCATATTCCTTGTTGAGGATTTCGAGGGTTTCCATGGATTTTCGGGAGAATCGACTGTTCAAGGTCACGCCCGTTTCGCTGCCTCGATACAGATCAATCCAGCGCTGGCTGGTGTAGCCATCCGGCAGGTTTTGCAGGCCTTGCTTGAAGGGCGAAGACGCCGCCAGCCGCGTGCCGTCCAGATCGCCCTCGACGCCCAGGCCGATGCTGCGTACCGCGAGTCCATCGCGCAGCAGCAACACCTGTTTGCCGGACGCGACCCAGAACTGCAGGTCGCCCCGCTCACGCACCATCGCCAACACCCCGGAGCCGGACGGCGTGGTCAAAGTAAGCTGAGGGAACTCAACCCGGGCCACTTCGGCAGGCGTGACTTCCAGTTCATCGGGGCCCATTACCGCTGCCTTGAAGTTGCCCAAGGAAGCGGTCATCAGCGGGTTACAGCCACACAACACCACGGCCGCTATCACGCAGACGCCAACTTTCAACGTTTTCACAGACCTGACCTTATTTACCGTTGTCCCGGACTTCACTCAGGTTCTTCGCCGAGGAAGCGCCCACGCCGAGAATGGCCGCCGAAGGCACCAATTGGCTGATGAAACGGTTCCAGCGCGTCACGTTGGCGGGGCCGACGTAGACGATGTCCTGGGGCCGAACATTGAAGTGCGTGGCGAGCGCCATGGCGGTCGGCGACTCGGCTTGCAACTGGTAGATTTTCGCCGGTTCCACATCCAGGTTTTCCACGCCACGGATCACGTACACGGCGTTGCCGTTGGAGGTGGTCTGGCTCAAGCCGCCGACCGAGCCGAGGACATCGGACAGGTTCATGGTGCCGGTCTTGAACGTCAGCGCCCGGGGCTGATTGACCTCGCCCATGACGTAGATGCGCTTGTTGTCGTTGTACGGCAGGTACAACTGATCGCCACCCTTGAGGTAGACGCTCTGCAACTCGGAATCCTGTTGATTGAGCGCATCAAGGTTCAGCGGATAGACCCGCCCGTTGCGCGTCAGCAGCAGGCCGGACAAATCCGCATTCTGCGGGTCGATGCCAGCCGTACCGAGGGCTTCGACCACATTCAGCGGATTGGTGGAAATCGGCTGCGGACCGGCCTTCACCACCGCCCCCGACACCACCACTTTCTGACTGGCAAAACGCAACACCGCGACATCCACTTGCGGGTCGGCAATGAAGGCCGACAGTCGTTCGGAGATGTCCGCGCGCAGTTGCTGGATGGTCCGGCCGGCGGCCTGGACTTCCTTGATATAGGGGTAATACAGCGTGCCATCGGAGCGCACCAGGCGACCGTTGGCATCGATCTGCTGTTGCGCGCCGGAAGGCGCGGTCAGCTCGGGGTGGTCCCAGACCGTGATGTACAAGACATCGTTGTTACCGATGCGGTACTCGGCCGGGGTGGTCAGCAATTCCGCCGGCAGCGACGCATGTTTCTGCGTGGCCCGGTCCATCGCAATGAGCTTGGGCGTGATCGGAATCAGCTCGACGCGACTGCTTTCGCTGGCCCCCTGGCGCGTGATATCGCTGGTGCTCAGGTATTGCCCCGGAGAAAACATGCAACCTTGCAAAGCGATACTTGCCAACAGCAAAAAAGGAAAACTACGAGTCATAATGGCACTACGCTATTCAAGGGCAAATCTAAAAACAAGGTCACCCGACTTTCATCGGGCGACCTTGTATTACACCTACAGAGTTACTCAGTTACTGGTGCCGGTTGTCCCGGTAGTACCTGTGGTCCCGGTAGTTCCGCCATTGGCGTTGCCACCACTGTTGGAAGCAGCCACTGCACCCGCAACCATCGCCGTACTGGCCGCAGGCGCTTGGGAAGCGGCTACGTTACCGGCGACATTAGTTGCCTGTGTCAGCGGTGCTTCCGCTGCGGACGCCCAGTTGCCAAACATCGACAACAGGGCAATTGCCATCACTTTTTTCATATCAACTCCTTTCTAACGTTCGGCCCTGTCAGAAACACAGCGTTCAGTTAGAGGTGGAAAGATCAAGCCGCAAAAAGTGCGAACAAGATCCGTTGTTCATCCACAGTCAAACGTGACTGATAGATGTCGAACGGCAGGGTTTATATCTACGGATTTGCCGGAAGTAACTCCAGCCTAATTTCCCGACGTTACTTAACATTGCTGTCGGTTTATAACATTCAGCAGAATCAATACTTAGCCGATGTAACCCTTCGGGTGGTTCGATTGCCAGCGCCAAGTGTCGGTCATCATTTGCTGCAAACTGCGCGTCGCCTTCCAGCCCAGTTCACGGGCAGCCTTGGAGGGGTCGGCCAGGCTCTCGGCGACATCACCCGAACGGCGCGGCAAGATCCGATAAGGCACCGGTCGTCCCGACGCCTGCTCAAACGCGTGCACCACTTGCATCACGCTGTAACCGTCGCCCGTGCCCAGATTCCAGATATTGATTCCGGTAGTTTGCGAAATCGACTGCAAGGCCTTGAGATGCCCCTCGGCCAGATCCACGACATGGATATAGTCACGCACACCGGTGCCATCCGCCGTGGGGTAATCGTCACCGAAGATCGACAACTCTTTCAGGCTGCCCACCGCCACCTGGCTGATGTAAGGCACCAGGTTATTGGGGACGCCATTGGGGTCCTCACCCAAGTGGCCACTGTCATGCGCACCGATCGGATTGAAGTAGCGCAACAGGGCAATGCTCCAGCGCGGCTCCGCCAGACACAGGTCTCGCAGCAGGTTTTCGACGATCAACTTGGATTGGCCGTAGGGATTGGTGGGGCTCCCGGTGGGGAAGTCCTCACTGATCGGCATTTGCTCCGGCGCGCCATAGACCGTGGCCGATGAACTGAACACCAGGCGAAACACGCCAGCCGCCGCCATCGCCTGACACAGCGTGATGCTGCCGCCGACGTTGGCTTCGTAATACTCAAGCGGCTTGCGCACGCTTTCGCCGACCGCCTTGAGCCCGGCGAAATGCAGGACCGCATCAATGGCGTGCTGCTGAAAAATCCGGTCGAGCAAGGCTCTGTCGCAGACATCCCCGTGAATCATCAGTGCACGTTTGCCGCAAATGGCTTCCACGGCATGCAGCGCAGCGTCGGAACTGTTGGAAAGATTATCCAGCACCACCACATCAAAGCCCGCTTCAAGCAGCGCAAGTGTGGTGTGCGAACCGATATATCCGGTGCCACCCGTTACCATAATCTTCATAGCGCGGTCCATAGTGGGGGGTCGTGAAGTACGCAATAACGTGTGCCGATCAATATTTACTTCGACCAGACAGTCATACTGGGTACTTATTTAGCACTATGAAACGTTCATCACTATCAACAGATGCGGACGAAAAATAACTAACGGACTACAGGCCGACAACTCATAACATTCCGTTGTTATAAACCTTAGACTAATTGCCATTAACAACCTATCTCAGGTATTAAAGTAGTCGCTTATTCAAGAAACTTACAGCCACTAGTTATTTCATCCGCAGTGGGTTGTGATCAATGACTTCCAGGATACTTTTATGATTCGTAAATGTTTGTTCCCCGCCGCGGGCTATGGCACGCGTTTCTTGCCGGCCACTAAAGCCATGCCCAAGGAAATGCTGCCAATCGTCAACAAGCCATTGATCCAGTACGCGGTAGAAGAAGCACGGGACGCCGGTCTGCAACACATGGCCCTCGTGACCGGTCGGGGCAAGCGCGCATTGGAAGATCACTTCGACATCAGCTATGAACTGGAGCATCAGATTCGTGGCACCGATAAAGAGAAATTCCTGGCCGGCACCCGCGAGCTGATCGAAACCTGCACCTTCTCCTACACCCGGCAGGTCGAAATGAAGGGCTTGGGTCACGCGATTCTCAGTGGCCGTCCGTTGATCGGTGATGAACCCTTCGCCGTGTCGCTGGCGGATGACCTGTGCCTGAACCTGCACGGCGATAGCGTGCTCGCGCAAATGATCCAGCTCTACAAGAAGTATCGCTGCTCGATCGTGGCCATTCAGGAGGTGCCCCGGGACCAGACGCACAAATACGGGGTGATCGCCGGCGAGTTGATCGCCGACGGCGTCTACCGAGTCAGCAGCATGGTTGAAAAACCCAACCCGGTAGATGCCCCGTCCAACCTGGCAATCATCGGCCGCTACATTCTGACGCCCGATATCTTTGATCTGCTCGCCGATACCCAGCCCGGCAAAGGTGGGGAAATCCAGATTACCGACGCCCTGATGAAGCAGGCGCAAAACGGCAGTGTCCTGGCCTACAAGTTCAAAGGCCTGCGCTTCGATTGCGGCGGCGCAGAAGGTTATCTCGACGCGACCAACTTTTGCTACGAGCACCTGTACCTCAAGGGCCTCTGACCAAACCTTTTCACCGTCGCCCACTCTTCATTCAGGCAGGCCACTATGAACATTGCAAAAAACTCGGCAGACATTGAACAGGGTAACGTCGGGGTGATGGCCTGGTTGTCACTGAATCCGTCGTTGCCCTCCCCCACTGAAACCTGGCTCGGCTCCCTGCTGATGGTGGAGCGCATCGGCGTGTTTCCTTCGTCCGGGGAAATCCGCCGACCGATTCGCGATCCTGATTCCCTCCTTGCCCACCTGAAGTCGCTGTACGCCCGGCAGGCGCTGGATGTCGATGAGCGCAACGGGCTGAAAGTGATTTTCAGTGACTGGCGATTCCGGGCGCGCATTGTCGGCAGCGATCCGGCCATCGTCATCACGGTGGAAACCCGTTGTGATCCGCAGTTGATGCCGCTCAAGACGGCGGAGTTGTTGAGTCAGTTGGAGTGCTTTGAGAAGGGCATACGCTGAAGCAGGTAAACGCCGCCATCCCTGTAGGAGCGAGGCTTGCCCGCGAAGACGGTGTGTCAGTAACGATGATGTCGACTGATACGCCGCCTTCGCGGGCAAGCCTCGCTCCTACAGGTTCTGTGTTTCAGCTCACTGGCAGGTGTTGTGCGGCGCGACGATCAGGCTATAGAGATAATCGGCAATCACCCGCCCTCCCGATCCCGGGATTGGATGAATCTTGTCCGGTCCAATCATCGGCGCAGCTCCGCCCAAGGCATAGCGTTTGACGTCAGCGCCGAACGCACACTGCATATTGGCGTACCCCAGATGTTCACCGCGCGCCCAGGGCTCCAGCACCTGCGCATAAGCCGACATCGGATAGGCGCTTGAGCGTGTTGTGTCCTGGCGCAGGATCAGGTTGATGCTCGCCTTTGGATGAACCTCGCGCACCATCCGCACCAGGCCTTGAATGTTCTGCAGATAGGTTTCCGGTTTCACGCCAAACCCTTGGTCGTTGCCGCCCAGCATGATCAGGTAAATGTCCGCCGGAATCTTCGCCACCACGGCTTTCCACTGCGTCTGCCATTGAGTATCGCTGTGATAGAAATCCGCGGATGACGCACCGGAAGCCGCAAGCTTGGACACCCTGATACCGCCCTGCTGATTGCTCATCCACAAGCCAAACAGGGTTGGCGCGCCTTTGACCACTTCCAGCCGGAACGCCCACTCGGGCTGTTCGGAAAAACCGGGCAACTGGACTTCCTGAACACCTGAGCCGCCTAACTGCAATGAATGCCAAGGGTCTGATGCCGTCCAGCGGTAGCGCACCTCGCTGGATTTCCCGTCCCCCAGGTACAGCAATTTCGCCTGGGCGATCGAGGTGTCAACGGCGGTTGTCGGTTTGGCATCGATCTCCAGATAAGCACCGGGCCGGCCCGTTATGGTGCGACTGTCGGGACTGGCCTGGCCTAGACCGGACACGTCCCAATCACCACCGAAGTACTTTTCGCTGCTGCGGGTGTATTTGTAGTGGGTGCCGCCGAGCGCCGCGCCATGATTGAAGCCGACATAGCCCGGCCCGGCAAAACCCGCCTTGTGGGTAAGCCGCTGGACAAGCTTGTTCAGATAAAAATCCTGCCCGGCGCTGTAGCTGTCGCCGATCACCGAGATGGCCAACACCTTCCCCGCTTTGCCTTCGCGCCACTGCGCAAACCGTTCGCGAGCGTCACCGACTGCGAGCACCGAAGCCGCTGCGGGATGTAAATCATCAACTGCAACCATGCGTCATTTCCTTCAGGATTGCGCCACCGACGCCACGGCGGCCGGCGGCTTTTTACGTGTTGCCCGCTCACCCAGAAACAGCACGGACGTGAGGCTGAACCGGCTGAAAATATTCGACAACACCACCGGTCCCAGCAAGCCACAGACCACGCCGCTAAGCACTAGAACGGCGTCCTCGTTAACCCCCAGACGTCCCAGCACGGCTCGCGAAGTGGCGGCAAACAGCACATGAAACAAAAAGATCGCGTAGGAATAACCACCGAGCCAGATCAGCCATCGCGCCTGCAGGTTACTCGACAGCAGCGCCATGCAAGACACACAACCTACCAGCAAACCGACCAGGCTGCGGCGATCAACGATCAACCCGCGATCCAGCGTCGCCACATACAGCAGCACCAGCGAGATCACCACGAACACCACCGGCCCGATCACCCTGAACGTTTGTCTGATCTCGGTCACCTTTTCATGACCAATCATCCCCAGCACAAAAAACGGCAGCAGATACACCGCGCCATTAATACCGAACGCATCGACCGCAAAGGGCGGCAGCAGAAACACCCCCGCCGCAAACGCCAGCAACAGGTACTGGCGCGTCATTGTCTGCAACAACTCGCGCCATTCCAGCAGACCGACAAACATGAAAATGATGAACACCGCCTGCAAAAACCAGAAGTGGTTGACCGGCACATAGAACGACAACAACGCATCGATCACGCCTACATCCTTGTTCACGCCGGGCCCGACCGCTTGCAGCACCGAGAACGGAACCCCCACACAAAACAACGGCACGATCAGCCGCCGGACCTTGCCGCTCACGTAGGCCGGGAAGTCATTGCCGCGGATTTTGTACAGGGAATAGATGTAGCCCGAGATAAAGGTGAACAGCGGCATGCGCACGTAGACCATCGAGTCGGCGATGACCCGAAATGGCGAACCCACGTCTATTTTCAAGCCGCCACCCAGGGGCCCGATCACGTGATAAAGCACCAGCAACAGGCAGGCCAGGCCGCGCAGGGTTTCAATCTCCAGCGACTTTTTCTTGCTCGACATAAAGCACCAACCTCAGCTCAGGATTCTTGATTCAACCAGCACAGGTTTCTTTGCGCGCAGCTGCAAACCCAGGCCCATAAACAGCACCGGCACCACCATGGAAAAATGCCGGGCGAAGGAACCGAAGTCCGGTTCGAACAAGCCCTGCACCAATAAAAAGGACAGGGGAATGGCGATCAGCTCTTTGACTTTGGTATCGATGCGCACGCCCTTGTAGTCGCTGGACGTGATCATTTTGAACATCAGCAATGAGGTCATCATCATCAACACCACGAAGATGATCTGGCCCAGGCCGGACAGCAAAATCAGCTCCACCGGAAACGACAGCCGGAAGAAGATGCTCATCGAGTCCAGCGCTTGGGACACGAAGTCACCGCCACTGATCCAGGACACGATCAGCGACTTCGAGCCCTCCTCGCCCGCCGTGCGCAGTTCGTTGTTGCTGGCGCGAATCGACGACACCGAATAGCCGACCGCCAATTGAATCGCCGTGGCGATGGCCAGGTAGAACAGGAACAGCATCAGGAAGAAGGTCATCCGCGACACGTACTTCTTCATCACGCACACGCCGAACCAGGCCAGGGAAAACAGGATCCAGTAGGGCCGGATCAACACGCCGTAGATCACCGCCGAGCAGAAAAATCCGCCGCGATAACGCCTGGAAAACGAGAACAGCAAAATTGAAATCATCGCCACCGAGACGATGATTTCCTTGGTCAGGTTTTCGAGGAAAAACGAGCGGACTACACCCCACAAACACAGGGTAAAAAAGATCGTCAGCGGCATGCGCCGGAACATCAGGACCGGCACCGCCGTCAGGAACAGGTTGCACGCCATGCCGTAGGCCCAGGCATTGGTCAGGTTGATGCCGGTGGGTCGCAGCAGGTACGCCGAGCATTCGTAGGACGAGCGGTCCGGCGAGAACGGATTCCAGAAGTTGCAGTTGTCGGCGCGGGCGTAGGACGACCACAACGTCATGGCATCGGGGCCGGGATCACGGTGCATCAGCAGCGGCATGGCCACCGACAGAAACAGGCCACTGAACAGAATCAGGAACGAGATGTACGCGTCGAGTTTTCTGCCGCGAAACTCGATGGAGGGCAGTTTCAGCGCCATTACGCGGTCACCTTCACGCGGGCAGACCGAGTCAGCAAAGCGATAACGCCGAGCTGCACGGTGATCGAAAACACATTCCCCCAGGCCGCGCCATAAATCGAGTAGTGCTTGATCAGCAGATAACTGACGGGCAGAGAAACCAGCAGGCAGATCGCCGCGCTGGTGAGTGATACCCGGCTGTTTTTCGACGCGATCAAACCACCCCAGACAATGTCGCCGACGGCGCGCAGGGCAAAGGAAAAAATCAGTACGCCGAGCAGGTCGTTATCCGGACGCGGCACCGTTGTCGCGACGTAATCGAGCACGACATTGAAGAACACCACAATCATCAGCGCCACGGCGCCGGACAGCACCAACGCGCGCATCACCCACTGATTGACGAACAACTGCCGGGCCGTCAGCGCCTGCTGGTCGTTCTGATAGCGCTTGGCAAGCACCGGAATGCCCACCACCGCCACCACGGCGTAGGACAACGCCTGCAAGGTGTTAGCCGCCGACCAGGCGTAAACGTACTTGCCCAGGCTGGCGTAGGGCTCGAGGTCGATAATCAGAAAGCGCTCGGCGTACTGACTCAACGCGATCAGCCCCGTACCCAGGTAAAACGGCAATCCGGCTTTCCACACCGAGGCCGTGGTCAGCGCACCGGTCACTCGCCCTCGGTGAACGTTCACCACAATCAGGTAACCGGCCAGCATCACCGACACGTTGGCCGCGACCCACAACCACAACACACTGGCGATGTCGGAGACCCAGCCGAGCATCATCCCGCCCAAGGCCAACAGCGCCCAGAAGCCGGTTTTGATAAAGAACAGCAGCGCGCCCCACGTGGCTTTCTGCGCAGAAAACACAAAGGAATTGATCTCGAACGACAGGTGCTCGGTGAGCAGCAGCAACGCCACACAAACGATCAGTGTGGTGCTCGCCTCAATCCCCTGGAACAACGAATACACCGTGACCGTCGCCACCGACAACACGACGCCCACGGCCAGGTACAACAGCAAGACCCTATCGACGACCCATCGCGAACTGCGACCGACGCTGATCAGCCGATTGATTTCCGAACTGAAACCGACGCTGTAGAACTTCGACGCAATCAACGACGCCGCCACCACCACGCCGTAAAAACCCAGCGCGTCATAGCCCAGGTAATGGGTGATGGCCAACACCAGCAGAAACTTCGCACCTAAAGCTCCGCCCCGGAGCAGTAGCCGAAATATCATCGAACAACACCCTTGATGATCCCGTCCATGACCAGGGTCTTGGCTTCAATCTCCCGGCAGGTGTCCGTCAACTTCTGACCAAATCGGGACAAGGCATTCGGTGCGTAAACCGTGTTGATGATGGTGTCGACATTGATATCGCCGCCATTGATCACCCAGTCTTCCACGCCCATGTCCTGATAGGCGCCAAAACCCTTGCGCTCGTAGCTGATATGGAACGCCGGAACGCCCGCCAGCAGCGATTCGATGGCGCCATGCAAGCGCACGGAAATCACCAGGTCCGGTTGATATTTGGCCAGGGTCGCCTTCAATGGCAGCAGGTCTTCGGTGATGCCCAACTCGCGATAGAACGCACCGTCATCGTTGCCACGCACGGCGCTTTGCACCGCACACACCACTTTGCTTTTGTTCTTCAAGCGCTGTAGCAGCAGCTTCAGATTGGCCACGTAACCGGCCTTCTTTTCCTTGCTCCACGCCGGCGGTTTGCGCAGTACCACACAGACCACCGCCGGCGTTGAGGCACAACGGGTGAACTTGGGTTGCTGGAGAATCTTGCCGGCCAATGCCTGCACCGCCAGGTCCGGTGCGCGGTATACATTTTCATAGGTGCCGAAAAGCTCCGAGGAGCGGTTGTCCCGCACAAACACCGCATCAGCCTTGGCGTAATGCTCGACGATTTTGCCGCCGTCACCATGGAACGGACCAATGCTCTGCGGCAGGTACACCGACGGCACTTTGCTCAGGATCGCCGTTTCCAGTTGCTTGGCGTGCCCCAGTTTCAACTTGATATGTTCGAAGGCGCTTTTGGAGCGCATGTAACCGCCGCCGACGCCGACGATCAGGTCGCTCGACCTCAATACATCCGCAAGGCCCGCATAGGACTGATTCAGGAACAGCGCCTGCTTGACCCGCCCCAAGCCCTTGGCCGCCATGACCGGCGCGTCGTGGCGCAGGTAGGGCAAGTAGCTGAAGGATTTCGGGTCCGAGGCCACGACGCTGATCGAGGTGTCGGCACCAAAGTTTCGCAGCACCAGGGCGATGGCCAAGTCCACCAGGAGACCATCACCGGAATTGGACGCGCTGTAGCCATGCAAAATCGTTACGTTCATAAGCTGATATCTACTTAATAAGAGGGAGCGGAATACACGTCGTAGGTCTGCTTGATCATCAACGTGGCACTGAACCGCTCGCGGACCATTTGCCGGCCTTGGGCGCCGAGCAACTGCAACCGGGGCTTCTCGATGTTCACTAACACGTCGGTCAGTGCCTGGTGATCACCGGAGGGAAAGACGAAGCCGGTCACACCGTGGGTGACCAACTCGGGCAAGGACGTGCAGTTGCTGGCAATCACCGGCAGCCCCATGGCCATGCCTTCCAGCGGCACCATGGCAAAGCCTTCCCAGCGACTGGGAACAATCAGTGCATCCGCCGCTTGATACAGCGCATTCACTTCAGCCGGGGTTACCCACGGCACGTACTCGACCCCGTCCATCACCGGGCAATCGACGGTGTCCTCGTTGACCGCACTGCCGACCACCGTCAGTTTCAGGTCCGTGCGCTGCACGCCGGCAAAGGCCTTGAGCAACACATCGAAACCCTTCTGATAGTCGAGCCGCCCCACAAACAGCAGATGGATCGGCGCTTGACCGGGGGTGTTCGGCTCATCGTCTTTGTAAGGGATACCGTTGTAGATCAACTTCATCCGGCGGCGCTCGATGCCAAACCGCGCGGCTTTGTCCAGTTCGTACTGGCTGACGCAAATGATCACGTCCGTGACCTTCTGCAACAGCCGTTCAATCAGCGAATAGACTTTCTGCTTGGCCGGCGAACTCTCCATCAAGAATGAAAAGGCATGCGGGCAGTAGACAATTTTCGGCGACCGCCACGGCCGCAGGAGCACGCACACGCAACGGCCAATGACCCCGGAAAAGGTGCTGTGCAAATGCACCACATCAGGTTTTTCCTTGAGAATCAGCCGCGCCAGTTGCCAGGCGAATCGCAGCAGCGAGCGCACATCGCGCTTGGTCCGGTCGAAGGTCCGGATCTGTTTTTCATCGATGCCGTGCAGCTCTTTTTTCTGATCGAACGGGATCAAATACACCAGTTCATAGTTCTCGACCTCGGCCTCAGGTGGCGCCGATATCGTGCGAATAACGGTCGCCACGCCACCCTTAATCGTTTCGGCCACATGCAGTATTTTTTTCACAATCCACCCATTTCCATTCAGGTAATGCCAATGCCGAATCAAGCCTTGTCGGACGCATACTCGTAGTTGTAATTGCCGTAGCCGCCGTTGCCGTAGTAGCCCGCGGCACGCTTCTCGACGCCATTGAACACAGCGCCTTTCAACTGGATACCGTTCTGGGCAAATCGACGGATCGTCAGTTCGATCTCTTTGGCAGGGTTCACGCCGAAGCGGGTGACGATCAGGCTGATCGCGGTTTCACGCCCGACAATCGCGGCGTCTGTCACCGCCAGTAGCGGCGGCGTATCGATGATCACCACGTCATACAGCTCGCTGAGTTGTGCCAGCAGCTCACGGAAGTTCGCGTGCATCAGCAGCTCTGATGGATTAGGCGGGACCTGCCCGCGACTGATGAAGTGCAGGTTGTCGACCTCGGTTTGATGGATGCCCTGCTCAAGCGTGCAACGCTTGACCAGCAGGTCCGACAAACCATTGGTGATCGGCGTATTGAGGGTTTTATGCAAATGCCCTTTGCGCATGTCGGCATCGATCAGCACCACTTTTTGCCCGCTTTGCGCCATGACCGCCGCGAGGTTGGAAGAGACAAACGTCTTGCCGACCTGCGGGCTCGGGCCGGAAATCATGATGCGGTTGTTGGTCGAGTCCAGCCCGGCGAAATGCAGGCAGGTGCGCAGGCTGCGGATCGACTCGATCGACAGGTCGGTCGGGTTACGCAGGGCCAACAGAAAAGCCTGCCGGCGCGACTCGTCACTTAAGCGCAGTTTTTTACTGTCCTCTTCCTGTTGCAACACGCTGTAGGGAATCGACGCATACACCGGCAACCCGAGTTGCTCGATGGCCTCCGGCCCTTCCAATCCACGACTCAGGGATTTGCGCACCAGCACCACAGCGACGCCGACAAACGCGCCGAGGAACGTTGCGATCAGAACGATCAAGGCTTTGCGCGGTTTGACCGGGGTGGTCTTGTCGACATCCGCGGCATCGATCAGCCGGGCATTGCCCACCGCCCCGGCCCGGACGATGTCCAATTCCTGGGATTTGTTCAGCAACTGGGTGTAGATCTGCGAGGCCACTTCCACGTCGCGGGTCAGGTTCAACAACTCCTGTTGCGTGGCGGGCAGATCCTGAACCTTGCTCTCCAGACTTTTCTGTTGGCGGGTCAATTCGCCAATCTGCGCCATCAAGGCACGATAGACCGGATGCTGTTTGGTGAACTTGCGATCAAGCTCTGCCTGTTGCAGCTTCAGTTCCGAAATGCGCGTGTCCAGGGTGACAATCTGTTCCAGCACCGACTGGGTTTCGAGGGAAATGTTGACCGTCTTGCCACGGGTTTGATAACCGTTGAGCGCATCACTGGCCTTGATCAGGTCGTTCTTGACTTGCGGCAGTTGGGCTTGCAGAAAGTCCAGGCTTTGCGCCGCTTCCGCCGAGGTGCGCTCGACGTTTTGCTGCACATATAACGAGGCGACTTTATTGAGAATCTTCACAGCCTGAGCGTGGTCAGGACTGGCCAGGGCCAGGCGGATGATGCCCGATTCCTTGCCTTGCTCGGACACGTCCAGGTCATCCTGGTAATCCAGGATGGTGACGATTCTTGCACTGCGCACCACTTCGAAACGGGTGCCGGGATTGGCCGCCAGATCGGCGATCCGCCCCTCGACCCCATTTTGCGCAAAGGCTTCGCCGGCGACGCCGTCCACCAACAGGTTGTCGTTGTCATCGAACAACTGGAATCGATGTTGCTCGGCGGCCACCAGTTTCAGTTTCTTGCCCAACAGTTCTTCCGGCAAGTTGAGCCGGGCGATATCCAGACGTTCACCGCCCCAGGCGTAGCTGTTCAGGCCGAAACGAGGGGGTGCAACGGAATCACCCTTGTAGCGTCGGGCCAGAAAGCCGCCAATGACCGGGAAGGTATTGGGCGTGACGTCGATATCAAGGTGCAGATCGTCGACGGTTTTACCGATTACCGCGCGGGATTTGATGATGCCGATCTCGGTCACCGACGGCGATTGACCATTGAGCATGCTGTTGAGATCGGAGAAACCGAGCATGTCGTTCTTTTTCGGTTCGACCTGTACCACAGCGTTCGCCAGGTACACCGGTGTCGCCAAAATCGCATAAGCCACACCGGTCAGCATAAATGCACCGGTGAGCGCGCCGATCAACCATTTCTGATCAATTAAACTGCCGAATATACCGAGAAGATCAATATCATCTCGCTCGTTGTCCCGGGTGCCGACTACTGACGGTAACTGCATAAGTGAATTCTTACCATTTACTGATCTGAAAATTATTCATCAATGCCCAAGGCGCTGCGCCCATGAGCAAACAGCATCTTCAATCAATGCGTGGGCATGAATAAAAGCTGCTTTTCCTTGACGATACGGGTCCTGTATTTCTCGCTCACTCTGCCACTTGCCGAGAAGAAACACTTTGCCCCTGGCGTGCGATGCAATCTTCAGCACTTGGCTTACATGCTGTTTTTCCATGACCAGAATCAGGTCTGATTCATTAACAATGTCCGGGGTGATTTGCCGCGCCTTGAACGCTTCGGCACTATGCCCATGCGCTTCCAGAACCTGGCGTGCCGCAGGCTCCATGGACTCGCCAACACGTGCACTAAGGCCCGCGGAGGTCACGGTGATGGTGGAAGATGCCAGCGCATTGCGCAGCAACATTTCTGCGGTCGGACTTCGGCAAATATTGCCTACGCAGACGACAAGGATCTTTCTGAACAAGGCAACGCTTCCCGTGTAATGTCGAATCAACCAATGCGTAGCGGGGATTTGAGTGAACCACGGGTTCATCCCGCACTCAGAAAAGGATCAGCCTTGTTAATACAAGCGTATTAAGTACCACGACAGCCAAAAACCACCCAACCAGAATAAGCGGACCAAAAATAACGAACGTTTTCTAACAATGGTTATCCGACAAAACATAACAGTCGTGCACTTAACAACTTCACCGCTATCGAACTAATAGCAGCAGAAAACCAATAATCAACGTTATTTCCAGATCGACGAGAGGGAATTCGCCATGCATGCCAAACGCCTTGCCGCTTGCACGCTGCTGATGCTCAGCAGCGCCAACCTGGTTCACGCCAGCGACCTGTTCCCGGCCCTGAGCGCCAAAAAGACCTTCGGTGTCCAGGTCAAGATCCAGAACTTCACCCCCGCCGATGCCGGGCAGATTAAACAGGCGGGGTTCGGGTTCGTGCGTTTTGGCGTATGGACAAACAGCTTGGCTGACTCGGCGTATCAAAAACAGATCAGCGACGCATTCGCCGTTGCCAAATCCGCCGGATTGCCGGTCCTGATGACCATTCGCTCAACCGATGCACTGACGGCCACGCCGGGCAACGCCAGTGAGCTGAAGACGGCGGGAGCACTGTTTGCCAAGTCCGTGGTCGCCCTGGAACAGTCCTACCGTCAGCAGTTGGTGGCCATTGAAATATGGAATGAGCCGGACCTGGACAAGTATTGGCCGACCGGCAACTTCGAAACGACCTTCGTGCCTTTCATGAGTGCCGTGTGCCAATCCCTGGGGCCAAACGCGCAAACCACGCCGCTGATCGGCTTCGGCTTTGCGAAAGCGCCGAGTGCGGGGTCGGCCTCGACGGTGGCGCTGAACCGGATAGTCAGTGAATACCCTAAATGCCTCAGCGCGATTTCCTATCATCCTTATGGCCAGACCGGCGCGCAGATCAGTAATGCCCAGGCGTTTATTCAGCAGAACTTCCATCTGCCGGGGGTTATCAGTGAGTGGGGAGTGTCAGCGCTCAGCTCCAACGGCGGGGATGACGGGCAAGCGAGTAAAGTCAGTACCTTCATCTCTGATGTCGAAAAACTGAAAATCCCGCTGACGTCCGTTTATGAATGGAAGAACAGTGATTCGGGCGGGAATGATCGGGAGCGCAATTTTGGCCTACTGACGGCAGATGGTCACCCGAAGCCGGCGGAAACGGCGGTCAGGACACTGCTTAATTCAAATTAGAGCGAGCGCGATAACTGCCCAGGCCCGCCAATCATTCAGGAGCGCGGTCCGGGCACATTAGCGATTCAAATATCCGCTTTGCGGATGCTACAGGCGTGCTTTCCAGCCAACCGCACGCTCAGCTGTTCGATGATCCAGTGTTATTTTTCGCGGACACGAAACACATAATACTTGCAGGTAAAAAAGCCATAAATCGCAACCACGAGGATGGCGACTATCTGCACAACCTGATGTGCAAAACCCAACGTATCAACGAGGACGAACAGGAACAAGAAGTTTATTAAATAACCCACCACGTGCATCTGAATATAACGCATAAGTGCGCCATGATTTTTATCCTGCGTAAACGTCCATCTATAATTTGCAAGAAATCCAATTATGACACCCATCAAATACATCAGCGTCATGGAGAGTTTCTTTCCACCCCCGGCATACACGATCAACAAATACCCTAGATAGAGCAAGCCGTTATTGACTACACCCACGACACCATAGCGAACAAACTGACCAATCGCTAAATTATCATCCGCCATAACCCTCAACTAACCTCTCATCTCACAGCATCACCAACGACTGTCTTCAATTACCAAATACAGCTGGTTAAACTCCAACTTTTGACAGTCAATTCGTTGTTCGCCCGACGATATACAACGGTCGCTTCTTAGTTTCATCGAACGTCTTGCCAATGTATATTCCAACAACCCCTTGTATAGAGATGATTACTCCACCAATAAAAAATAGTGAGACCATCAAACTAGTCCAACCTGGCACTTCCGCACCATGAATCAGAGTGGCGCCCAACAAATAAGCACCGTAAAAAAAAGACAAGAGCGCCATGGTAAACCCGAGTTTTACTGCCAATCGGAGCGGTTTATCCGAATACGCAAGTATCGTTTCCATCGCCAGATCCCAGAGCTTTGAAAACGTATAGGTGCTTTTTCCTTCAAACCGCGCAGCATGCTCAACCTCAATGCCCGTGGTGCTGAAACCTAACCAATGAACCAACGCGCCAAAAAAACGTAGTTGCTCTCGCATTTGACAAAGGTTATCAACGACCTTTCGCGAAATAATTCGGAAATTACCACTGTCGCCGCTGTACTCAAAATCTGCCAAATAACTGAACGTCTTATAAAACATCCATGACGCCGCTCGCTTCATTAAGGGATCATTGCGTTTGCCGCGCAGGGCCAAAACAATATCGTATCCTTCTTGCGCCTTGGCGTATAAACGCGGAATTTCCTCGGGTCGATCCTGTAGGTCGCAATCCATGACCACGACCCATTGCCCGAGACAGGCATCCAGGCCGGCAGTGATGCCATAGTGTTGGCCAAAATTTCGACTCAATTGGATACCGCGCACTCGTGGATCCGCGGCGGCAAGTCGCTCAATAATCTGCCAGGAACGGTCACCACCACAATCTTCGACTAGCAGAATCTCAAAATCCGGAGAAGTCTTCTCCAGCGACGTTTTTAATCGGGTGTATAGCTCATCCAGCGAGTTCTCCGCTTTGTAAACGGGAACAACAACCGATATTTGAGGCCCTGCTGATTTGAGTGACATTGTATTATTTGCTCTTATTCCGTTAAAAAAAAATCGTTATGATTACCAAAATTGCGCATAAGAAAATAGCAATTCCTGCTTAAAGTAAAAAATACCGCAGGCCGTGTGCACGAAGAACAACGCCATACAGACAGCATATTTTATTTTTCCAGCCGTTCCTGCGGTAAACGCAATTCTGTTTTTAAGCAAAAACACTACAGAAAACAAGAACGCCAAATACAATCCAATTTGCCCACTCCACCAAAAATTCCCGTCATACATTCTGTACCCGCTCTCCGCAAACAAGTAGGTAAGGATAGCCCCCATCAAAAGGCAGATTAATGCGAACACCAAGGCTCTATCTTTTATCAACGCTTTTGGATAACACAGCATCACCGCCAGTGGGAATGCAATCGAGAGAAAAAATTTGTATATCAAGAAGCCGGAATAATGAGACATTGTTTCAAATGGCAAGAAAACGATTCGACTGTCGGCATTCCCCGTCCCTTGCGAAAGGCTTTGTTCAAAGTAAGTTTGCGCAAACTGAAGACCTAATACCAAAAACACAGGAAGAAAAAACGCTCCATATACATACCCGCGCTTCAGCATAGGTTTTAACCGACGAAAAACAAATAAAAATACGGTAAACGCTGGCAGTACGATCAGCAGAAAGCTAGGCTTGGATATTCCGCAAAAAAACAAAGCTAACGCCAGTGCAATGCCATTTACCAAGTTGTTTTTCGATGAACTGTCGGCGGATTTCAGTGCATAACAAAAGACAATGAGAGACAGCGGCTTCAAGAGCAACATGGTGGGACTGTGATAAACAGTCACCCCCATGTACCCAAAATACAAATGATTATCCACAAAGTAAAAAAGCTGTATTGGCGTTACCATAAGCAGGCAGACAGAAAACAATATCGCAACCGATACAGATGAATTATTGACCAACACTTTATAGTTCAAGACAGCCAATAAAAAAATAGCAAGCGATACCACAACTGTCGACGACTCCACATAATCGATAGAAAAAACATGTCGAGTGGCAATGACGAGAAGATGATAAAGCGGGTGCGGCAGTATTAACTTCCCTTGATTATCCATATCGCTGGCCCACCTCAAGTGAACCACGTAATCGCCACCAATTATAGACAGCTTGTTTATCAACGGCGTAAATACAACCACGACGATCAAAAGCAACGCAATGTACGCTGCTAAATTCACGTATCGTTCCAACTGAATGCTGGAGGTTGTTTCAGTTTTTATCATCGTTTCATCCCAATCAGCGGCGGGGATAACTTAATTGGCTTAAATATGATCCCCCCCATGCGCCGTGTCTGTTTTCGTTTTGCACCCCCTCACTAAGTTGACCAGTTCAACGCTTATCTGGACAAACTATTGGGAAGCTTGAATTTTGCAGCGCATTATAGGCGCAGGACTCTCCAGTCGCCATCACGACTTGGCCTGTTTCTCCGAGGGCTCGAAAGGACTCAGCCGTGCGCGGTGCAAGTGAATCATCACACTATAAACCGGGGACTAGAGCGTCTCTTGCTGGGTGCGTTTACCTGCTGACAGAGCGTTAGCCGTCAGAATGGTTGAACCTGCCGCAATATTTGGCATCGTATTTACCGATACCACGCCCCACCATTCAAACACCCGTTTTCAGGATGTTGCCATTGGGGCCATCGATACGCACACCCGCCCTTGAGTGGCTGTCAGCGCTCGGGTAATGTCATCAGACCCATAGGACAGAGCACGCCCATGACTTCCAAGCTGGAACAACTCAAACAAATCACTACCGTCGTTGCCGATACCGGCGACTTCGAAGCAATCGCTCGCGTTAAACCCGTGGACGCTACCACCAACCCTTCCCTGCTGCTCAAAGCGGCGGCCATTCCCGGCTATGCCGAGCTGCTGAACGCCTGCGTTCACGACTGCAAGGGCGATGTGGGCCTGGCCAGCGACCGTTTTGGCGTCGCGGTAGGGCAAGAAATCCTGAAAGTGGTACCTGGCCGCATTTCCACCGAAGTGGATGCACGCCTGTCGTTCGACACTGACGCCGTATTGAAGCGTGCGCACCGTCTGATCGAGCTGTACGACAAGGCCGGTATTGGCCGTGACCGCGTACTGATCAAGATCGCCTCCACCTGGGAAGGCATCCGCGCCGCCGAAATCCTGGAAAAAGAAGGCATCCAGACCAACTTGACCCTGCTGTTCTCCTTCGCTCAAGCCGCTGCTTGCGCTGATGCTGGGGTTTTCCTGATTTCGCCGTTCGTGGGCCGCATCTACGACTGGTACAAGAAGGCCAACGGCAACGACTACACCGGCGCGGATGATCCGGGCGTGCAGTCGGTGACCCGCATCTACAACTACTACAAGGCCAATGACTACAAGACTGTAGTGATGGGCGCGAGCTTCCGTAACCTGAATCAGATCGAGCAACTGGCCGGTTGCGATCGCCTGACCATCAGCCCGGACCTGCTGGAGAAACTGGCAGCGGATAACGGCAAGCTGGAGCGCAAACTGGCGCCAGGGCATGCCGGCGAAGCGCGTCTGAGCCTGAACGAAGCGCAGTTCCGTTGGTTGTCCAACGAAGATGCGATGGCGACCGAGAAACTGGCTGAAGGTATTCGTCAGTTTGCTCGCGACCAGGAAAAGCTTGAGGCGTTGCTGCAAGCCAAGCTGTGATCTAGTTCGGCGCAACGCAAAAAGGGCGAACCCGATGGGTTCGCCCTTTTTTGTGTCCAGCAATTGCATTGGCTTCGCACAAGGCTGGTTGGCGGCCTCAAGGACGCCATCGCGAGCAAGCTCAGCTCCTACAGGAGCGGTGTTAGGCCGGGGTAATGTGATCGACGCACAACCCTGTAGGAGCAAGGCTTGCCCGCGATGGAGCCAGTCCAAACTACATCACTTCAGGATCAGTGGCGCTCCAGCGCATTCACCAGGTCATGAAACGCTTCACGATTGGAGTCGTTCAGGCCCATCAGGATCTTGTGCGCTTCGAGGACTTTGATCCGCACGATTTCCTCGGACTGATCCTGGTCGGGCAGGTCGGTCAGGCACTCAGGGCAAGGGATCGGGCGGTCAACGATGTTGAACACTTGCTCGAAGCCCATGGACTGCAGCAGACGGGTGATGTCTTCGTGGGTCGTGACGACGGTCGGCAGCAAGCCGACCTTCTGCCGCGACAGGATCGACAGTTTGGCCAACAGGCCCAACGTGGTGCTGTCGATGCTGCGGGTTTCGGTCAGGTCGATCACGATCGCGTTGAAGTTCAACGCCGTGAAGATCCGCTCAATAGTCGCATCCAACGCCGAACACAGGGTCAGGCGAACTTCACCGACGAACTTGAGGACGAAGGTGCCGTCCTGCTCGGCGAACTGGATTCTACCGGTACTCATTAAAGATTCCTGCTCAACACCAACAGGGCGATATCATCCGGCATCTCCCCTAGCGTGGCCAATCCAAAAACCTGCCGCAGCCCATCCAGGGTGCCGCCCGCAGCCTTGACCCGTTGGGGCAATGCCGCTTCTTTCTCTTTGAGTGTGGGTTCTGGCAAAAGGTCCAGAATGCCATCAGACATCAGCGTCAGGCTGAACGTCGGTGGCAATTCCATCACGTGGTCTTCATAGGTGGCTTCATTGAAGAGGCCCACCGGCAGACCACGCCCTTCCAGATAACGAACACTGTCTGGCGTGTACAACACAGGCAACGGCAGATGACCGCCGATGCTATAGGTCAACAAACCTGTCTCCTCGTCGATGACACCACCGACCATTGTGACGTGTTTACCCAGCTTACAACTGATCAGGCCTCGGTTGATATGACCAAGTACCTCTGAAGGCTTGAATTCTGGCAGCGTGCCATTGCGCTTGGATTCGAACAGCAGGCGCGTGGTCATGAATTTCAGCAGCACGGTGACAAAGGCTGAAGAAGCGCCATGCCCGGAAACGTCCGCCAGGTAGAAGGCTACCCGACGCTCATCAACCCGAAAGTAGTCGACGAAATCACCCGACAGGTACAGCGACGGGATGATCTGGTGGGCAAACTGGAACTCGTCAATCGTCCAGGGACTGACCGGCAGCATGTTCATCTGCACCTGGCGACCGGCGTTCTGATCTTCCTGGAGCAGGTTCAGGCTGGCTTCGAGTTCGCGGTTGGCCTTTTCGAGTTTGTCGCGGTAGCGCTGGTTTTCCAGCAGCAGACGCGCACGATCCAGGGCCCGGCGCACGGAGTGCTCGAGCACGGCCAGATCTTCGAGAGGCTTGATCAGGTAATCCGCCGCGCCCAGGCGCAGGGCCTCGACCGCATCGTTCATCACGCCGGCACCCGACACCACGATAACCGGGGTTTGCGGCGACAGCTCGGTGACCTGGCGAATGAGTTCGAGTCCGCCCATCTGCGGCATGCGCAGATCGCAGATGACCAAGTCGGGCTTGTCTTGCTCGAATACCTGAAGACCCTGCTGGCCATTGCTGGCCTGCAGGACACTGAAACCACTGTCTTCCAAATAGGCGGCGAGGCTCGCGCGCACTACTTCGTCATCATCGATTATCAGCAGCGTGGCACTGGTTTTTGGCATGTGGGCAAACGGCGCCAGAATTAGGTTGGCGTAGCAGGCAGGGTTTTTATCCCGGCTCTCACTACTGGATTCGCTTTCTAGCCTCTCTGTTGCACTGTTTTCGAGCGTTTGCCCTACACACAGGTCCACCAGAGGTGCCCTTCTAAGGCGCAGACGGTACTCCCATCCGCGGGGCGTTTCAAGCTCACGCCGATGGTCGCTTGACGTCTTTACTTCTCAAATCACCGGGAGTTATAAGAACAGGCAAAACCGTAACCCAATGGAAGGATCGAGCCCATGAGTCAAACCGATCGGGACTACAGCGAAAAGCGCGACTTCATCCGCATGCGAGTCGATGCCGATGTGTCGCTGATTCACGAGGGCGATGAGGTGCCAGCCGTCTGCATCGACCTTTCCAGCAGTGGCATGCAGGTCGAGGCGCCGCGCTTGTTCAAGATCGGGGACCGGCTCAGCGTGCGGATCGATTCCGATCACGCAGCCCTCAAGGGGCTTGAGGCCGACACCGAAGTGGTGTGGGTGAAGGAACAGGACGGTGGCAACCAGAAACTCGGGCTTACAATCTTGAAGATGAAATAAGCACGAACCCAAACGAAAGAAGGCGGCCCAATGGCCGCCTTCTTCGTTTTTACCGGGCTGAATCAGAAATCGTCTTCGACGTGGCCGTCTTTGACTTTGAATTCGCGGTTCTGCAGGTAGGCGTTGCGGATGAAGATGTACTTGTCGCCGTTGATCAGCTTCTCGGCCGACAGCAGGCTCGCGCGGGTATCGACGATGTTCAGGCCAAATACCGAGTTACGCACTGGCACGTCGTTGATGTACGGGTACGGGCCGGTGTAGCTGTCGACGAACTTGGACGGCGCATCGCGCAGGGTGCTTGGGCCGAGCAATGGCAGCATCACGTACGGACCACTGCCGACGCCCCAGTAGCCGAGGGTCTGGCCGAAATCTTCGTCGCTGCGTTGCAGGCCCATCTTGGTGCCCACATCGAAGAAGCCCAGCAAACCGAAGGTGGTGTTGAAGATCAGGCGAGCCGTGTCAACGCCAGCCGCCGCCGGTTTGGCCTGCAACACGTTGTTGGCAAGGTTGGTGACATCACCGACGTTGCGGAACATGTTGTGGATGCCGTCTTCCAGGAACTGCGGCGTCACGAACTCATAGCCCTGGGCAATGGGCTTCAGTGCGTAGGTATCGACAAAATCGTTGAACTGGTAGATCGGGCGGTTGACGCTTTCCCAAGGATCATCTTCCGAAGCCGCCTGGGCGGTAAACGAAACCAGCAACACGCTGGCACACACACATAGCTGAGCGAGTTGATTGCTCCAGCGCATAGAAAACTCCTTGGATTGTACTGGCGCGGGCGCGCGGCCCAAGCGTAATGGCGGCTAGTATAAGACGGAAAGTCAGGTTTAGGCAGCACCGTACGAGTCGGCCTTCAGAAGTTGCCAGACAACTGTGAGCGATTCACATGAATGTCACTCAACTGTCACCGTCCTCCCATAGCCTTGTCGTTATTTCAGGGACGTTGATATGCCGCATGCCGAAGCCTTGCCCCTCGCTGCCCCCAGCCTGACTGCCGTGCTGTTCGGCCTCAGTGGCTGCCTGGTGGATTTCGGCGCACGCACGCGCCAGCCCGATGCGCCCTGCGCCGAACACGCCGAAGTCACGCCCGGCGCCCTGGACAGCCTGCACAGCTTGCAGCGCCTGCAGATTCCATGCGCATGGCTCGATGAACTCCCCCCTGCCCTCAGCCACGCCTTGGCTGCGGGCCTGCCGGCGTGGATCAAACCTTCGCAACATCCGGCAACAATCAATCCATGGCCGGCCCCGAACGCCTGCTGGCAAGCCTTGATGGCGTTGAACGTCGAACGTCTGGACGGCTGCGTACTGGTCAGCGGTGAGCCGCGATTGCTGCAAGCCGGGCTGAATGCCGGGTTGTGGACCATTGGCCTCGCGTCCTGCGGCTCGTTGTGCGGGCTGGCGCCGAATGAATGGCAAGCCTTGAGCCAAAAGGAGCGCGAACACCTGCGCGGCAAAGCGACCGTGCAGCTGTTTGGCCTGGGGGTGCATTCGGTGATCGATCACCTCGGCGAGCTCGACACCTGCCTGGCGGACATCAGCCTGCGCCGGCTCAAGGGCGAAAAGCCCTGACAGAGATCATGCAGGCTGCACGTGAGTGGATTAATCTAAAGGTCAGCCATAGACCTTTGGCGTGCTGCTGCGGTCTATGCCAGTGCCTATCGATAAAAGGAAGAACGCCATGCCTGCCCGCGAACTGCAAGAACAGCTCAATACCCTGCGCGAGCAATTGGAACAGAATCCGCCGCTCAACGAAGACGAGCGCAAAAATCTGCACGACCTGATGGCGCAGATTGAAGCGGAGATCAAATTGGAAAGCACTACGCAGGACGCCAACCTCGCCGACGGTGTAAACCTGGCCGTCGAACGCTTCGAAGTCGACCACCCCACCATTGCAGCCACCTTGCGCAACATCGTGCAAACACTGGGCAATATCGGGATCTGAACCCACCAGATGCGAAAAAGCCCTGCTATCACTAGCGGGGCTTTTTCATATCTGCGACTTGAAATGCAGTCCCCTTGTGGGAGCGAGCCTGCTCGCGAAAGCGGAGCGCCAGTCACCATTGAGGTTGAATGTGACGGCCTCTTCGCGAGCTGGCTCGCTCCTACATTAGATCTTCACTGACGGGCCAGGCGGTGGTTCGGCAGTTGCACTTCTTCAGTACTGCGATACGGATTGATATCCAGCCCACCCCGGCGCACATACCGCGCATACACCGTCAATTTCTCCGGCTTCAACAACCGCTGCAGGTCGAGAAAGATCCGCTCCACGCACTGCTCATGGAAGTCCGAGTGCTGGCGGAAGCTGACGATGTATTCCAGAAAACTCGCGTGATCCAGCGCTGCGCCACGGTATTCCACCGCTACGCTGCCCCAGTCCGGCTGACTGGTGACCGGGCAATTGGATTTGAGCAAATGGCTGTGCACGCTCTCTTCAACAATCCGCGAATCATCACAACGCAGCAGTTCCGGGCGCGGGTGCTCGTAGTTGCTGACGCTGATGTCCAGGTCATCAATGCACACGCCGGGCAAGGCCACGATGCCTTCCGCCTCGACATCCTTCAAGCTGCGAATTCGCACACCAACCGGTTTCCCGGCCGCCGCCGACAGGTCTTTCACCAGCGTGGCTTCGAGGCTCGCGGTGTCGGCGAACGGCGTCTGGTTCAGGGAATTGAGGTACAGCTTGAAGGACTTGGATTCGATGATGTTCGGCGAATCCGCCGGGATGCTGAATTCACCGATCGCCACCACGGGCTTGCCCGACGGCAGCAGCCACGACAGCTCGAAGCAGTTCCAGAAGTCCACGCCTTTATACGGCAGGGTGTCCGCCGTCAGGCCCAGCTCGGCCCATTTCGCGGTGCGCGGGATCGGGAACAGCAAGGACGGCGTGTAGGTGGCGATGTATTCGCTGGATTTGCCCAGCGGCGAATGTTCGGCTGCGGGATGCATGGCGGAAACCTGACTGAAGAATCAGCGGATTCTATCAGCCTTTGCGCCCGCCTTTGAGTGCTTACTGACTGACTGTCAGTTTGCCGACCATGCCTGCCTGATAGTGGCCAGGAATATTGCAAGCAAATTCCAGGCTGGTGGCCTTGGTGAAGGTCCAGGTCAGCTCCGCGGTTTTGCCCGGTGGCACCAGCACGCTATTGGGGTCGTCATGTTTCATTCCATGCTCCATGCCAGCCATCGCACCGTGGTCCATTTCCTTCATGGCTGTAGGCGTCAGCATTCCGCTTTGCTGCATTTTCAACATTTCCTGCTGGTGCGCGGCATGCATCGCCGCGTCGCCGAGGTTGAATTCGTGCAGCAACTGGCCTTTATTCACCAGCACAAAGCGAATCGTCTCACCGGCCTTGATATCAATGGCCTTCGGATCAAACGACATATCGCCCATCACCACTTCAACACTGCGACTGGCCTTGGCCGCCGGGGCTGGCTGACCGAAGTCGTAAGTCTGCGCGGGCGAAGCCTCCAGCCCAAAGCTCAGAGCCAGCAAACACGCCGCCAGCACCAGTCGATTGCGCAAAAACATAGTCGTACTCCAACAAGATAAGGTTCAGCCTGTGGAAAACTCTAAACTGACACGCCTGCCCACAACCTGACAGCCAGATTACAACTTTGTCAGGTTGGCCTGTATCGGCAGCCCCCACGGTATAAAGCGTTCGTTCCATTTGCCCAGAGTCACTCATGAAACTGCTGATCGTCGAAGACCAAGCGAAAACCGGCCACTACTTGCGCCAGGGCCTGACCGAGGCGGGTTTCAATACCGAACTGGTGGCCGACGGCAGCACCGGTCAGCAATTGGCGCTGACCGGCGAATACGCCTTGCTGATCCTCGACGTGATGCTCCCCGGCCGCGATGGCTGGCAGATTCTGCAAGCGGTGCGCAGCGCCGGGCTCGACACGCCGGTACTGTTTCTTACGGCGCGAGACGCCGTGGAGGACAGGGTTCACGGCCTGGAACTGGGCGCCGACGACTACCTCGTCAAGCCGTTCGCGTTTTCCGAACTGCTGGCCCGGGTCCGCAGCCTGTTGCGGCGTGGCAGCGCTACACCCCAGGAAACGTCCCTGCAATTGGCCGACTTACGCCTGGACCTGATTCGCCGCCGGGTCGAACGCGACGGTCAGCGCATCGACCTGACCGCCAAGGAATTCGCCCTGCTGGAAATGCTCCTGCGCCGCCAGGGCGAAGTGCTGCCCAAGTCGCTGATCGCCTCCCAGGTGTGGGACATGAATTTCGACAGCGACACCAATGTCATCGAAGTGGCGATCCGGCGTTTGCGCCTGAAGATCGACGACGACTTCCCCAACAAACTGATCCACACCGTGCGCGGCATGGGTTACGTCCTCGAAGAGCGCGACGCCTGATGCGCCGTCTGTCCTTGAGCAATCGCCTGGCCCTGCTGTTTGCCGCCTGCACCGCAGTGGTGTCGTTGTTTGCCGGGGTGTTGTTCAGTCGCGCCAGCGAAGCGCATTTTATTGAGCTCGACCAGCAATTGCTGGACGGCAAGTTGATTGGTTTGCGCCGGGCATTGCAGGACATTCAGTCCAGTGAAAGCGAAGTCAAACTGCAGGATGAGCTGAGTCGCCAGGCCGATCTGTCGCTACGGATTAGCGGAAGCGATGGCCAACACTGGTACGACAGCTCCGCGCGCCTGCCCAAGCAACTCCCGCAGAAACCCGGCTTGTCGACCGTGACCGACAACGGCACCGACTATCGCGTCCTCAACGCTCCGCTGTTCCTCGACAAACCCGACTCGCCGCAACTGACGCTGTTGCTCGACATCACCCATCACCAACACTTCCTGCAACGCATGCAGCACCTGATCTGGCTGACCGTTGGTCTCTCAGCGCTGGCCACCGCATTGCTCGGCGCCTGGGCGGCACGTAGCGGGTTGCGCCCCTTGCGGCGCATGAGCGCGGTGGCCAGCGGGGTTTCCGCGCAATCGCTCAATGCGCGACTACCGGCAGAGAACATGCCACCGGAACTTGCGGAAATGGCCCACAACTTCAACGCCATGCTCGGACGTCTCGACGACTCTTTTCAACGGCTCTCAGCGTTCTCCGCCGACATCGCCCATGAACTGCGCACGCCCCTGTCGAACCTGCTGACCCACACCCAAGTCACCCTCACCCGCCCGCGCCCTATCGAGGATTACCGCGAAGCGCTGCACAGCAACCTCGAAGAACTGCAATGGATGGCGCAACTGGTCAATGACATGTTGTACCTGGCCAAGGCTGATCACGGATTATTAATGCCCAAGCGCGAACCGCTGGAACTGGCAGAGGAAGTGGATCTGTTGCTGGAGTTTTTTGCGCCGCTGGCCGAGGACGCTCAAGTGAAATTGAGCCGTGACGGTACAGCACGGATGGAGGGGGATCGCAGCATGTTGCGTCGGGCGCTTTCCAATCTGCTGGATAACGCGTTGCGGTTTACCCCGGCCGGCGGAGAAGTTCGGGTGCGGATTGTTGATCAACCCAAAGGCCTGAGTTTGACGGTTGAGAACAGTGGAGACGGGATTGTTGAGGCGTTGCTGCCACGGTTGTTCGACCGATTCTATCGGGCCGATCCGGCGCGTCAGGAAGGCAGTAGTGAGCATGCGGGGTTAGGATTGGCGATTACCCAGTCGATCATTCGTGCCCATGGGGGGCTGATTCGTTGCGAATCGGAGAATGGTTGGACGCGGTTTGTGATCGAGTTGCCCCGAACCTGATCATTCCCACGCTCTGCGTGGGAATGCAGCCCGTGACGCTCCGCGTCACATCTAAAGCCGAACGCGGAGCGTCCGCAGAGGCATTCCCACGCAGAGCGTGGGAACGATCGTGGTTGGCTTACGAATACCGCAATGCGTGAGCCGGCTCGATCTTCGCCGCGCGCCAAGCCGGGTACACCGTCGCCAAAAAGCTCAGGATGAAACCCGCCGAGCAGATCAACAACACATCTCCGCCCTGCAATTCCGACGGCAAGTTACTGACGAAGTACACATCCGAACTGAAGATGTGCTGCCCGCTAACGCGCTCCAGCCAACCCACCAATTCACTGACGTTCAACGCCGCAATCACGCCCAGCACGCCACCGATCAACGTGCCGACAATGCCGATCACCGTGCCCTGGACCATGAAGATCGCCATGATCTGGCGTGGCGTGGCGCCGATAGTGCGCAGGATCGCGATGTCCGCGCCCTTATCGTTCACCACCATGATCAACGTCGCGATGATGTTGAACGCCGCCACCGCGACGATCATCAGCAACAGCAGGCCGATCATGGTTTTTTCCATTTTCATCGCGCTGAACAGGCTGCCCTGGGTGTGGGTCCAGTCGTCAGCCTTGTAGGCGGTGCCGAGGCCATTGGCGATGTCGTTCGACACCTTCGGCGCCGCGTACAGATCCTTCACCGCCAAGCGTACGCTCTGCACCTGGTTCGGCTGCCAATGCTGCATCTGCGCCGCGTCGGCGATGTGGATCAGCGCCATCGAACCGTCCAGTTCGGCGCCGACCTTGAACACACCGACCACGTTCAGTCGCTGCATGCGCGGGGTGATGCCGCCCGGTGCGCTGCTGACTTCCGGCACGATCAGGGTGATCTTGTCGCCGACGTTCAAGCGGAAGCGCCGCGCGGTGATTTCACCGACCACCACGCCGAATTCGCCGGGTTTCAAGTCATCGAGACGACCTTGCACGATGTGCTGGGCAACGATGGACACCTTGCCTTCCTGCGCCGGGTCGATGCCGCTGACCTGGATCGGCTGCATCGAGCCCTTATAGGAGAGCATGCCTTCCATTTCGGTGAACGGCACGGCGGCAGTCACTTCAGGATTTTTCATCGCCGCAGCGGCCACGGGCTGCCAATCGTCAATCGGGTTCACGCCGACGATGGTCGCGTGGGGCACCATGCCGAGGATGCGCGAGCTCATTTCGCGCTGGAAACCGTTCATCACCGAGAGCACCACGATCATCGCCAGCACGCCCAGGGCGAGGCCGATCATCGAGGTCATCGAGATGAAGGAAACAAAGCGATTGCGGCGCTTGGCGCGGGTATAGCGCATGCCGATAAAGATCGATAACGGTCTGAACATTCGCTGGGGCACCGTATAAAAATAAAAGACCCGACGGACTTTTCAGTCACGCCGGGTTTCGGTCAATCAGATGGGCGTCAGGCAACCTTCCTGCAAATGCAGGACGCGATCCATCTGGCGGGCCAGGTTCATGTCGTGGGTCACCACCAGGAACGCCGTGCGCATCGAGGTGCTGAGTTCCAGCATCAAATCCTGAATGCCCTGGGCGGTGTGGGAGTCGAGGTTGCCGGTCGGCTCATCGAGCATCACCAGCCCCGGGTTGTTCACCAGGGCGCGGGCGATGGCCACACGTTGACGTTCACCACCGGACAGTTCCGACGGTTTGTGCTGCAAGCGATGCCCCAGCCCTACCCGCTCCAGCAACGCGGTGGCACGCTGACGCGCTTCCGGGATCGCGGTCTTGCCGATCAGCAGCGGCATGCAGACGTTTTCCAGGGCGGTGAATTCCGGCAGCAAGTGGTGGAACTGGTACACAAACCCGAGGGAACGGTTACGCAGCAGGCCACGATTCTTCTCGCTCAGGGCCGAAAGCTCTTCGCCATCGAGCCAGACGCTGCCCTTGGTCGGCGTATCGAGGCCGCCCAGCAGGTTGAGCAACGTACTTTTGCCCGAACCCGAGGTGCCGACAATCGCCACACGCTCACCCGGATGCAGCTCCAGTTGCAGACCGGCCAACACTTCTACCGACTCCGGACCTTCCTCGTAGGATTTGCCCAGGTTGCGGCAGCTCAAGATTGCTTTTTCACTCATGCCCGACTCACTCATAACGTAGCGCCTCCGCAGGCTGGGTGCGCGCGGCACGCCAGGCTGGATACAGGGTGGCGAGGAAACTCAGTACCAACGCGGCGGCGCAGACCATCAACACATCCTGGCTCTGCACTTGCGACGGCAGGTAATCGATGAAATACACGTCGGCGTTGAGGAATTTATGCCCGATCAGCCCTTCGAGGACCGAGATCGCGGCGCTGACGTTCAGCGCGGCGAAGATCCCGACCACGGCGCCAATCAGCGTACCGACCACCCCGATGACCGTGCCCTGGACCATGAAGATCGCCATGATTGAACCCGGCGTCGCGCCAAGGGTACGCAGAATCGCGATATCGCCCTTCTTGTCGTTCACCACCATCACCAGCGTGGAGATGATGTTGAAAGCCGCGACGGCCACGATCAGCAGCAATAGCAGACCGATCATGGCTTTTTCCATGCGGATCGCCTGATACAGGTTGCCGTGGGTGCGGGTCCAGTCGCGGGCGTAGTAATGGTCTTCGCCGAGTTGCTGGGCGAGGGTCCATGCCACGCGTGGTGCCTGGAACAGGTCGTCGAACTTCAGGCGGATGCCCTGGACCTGATCCGGTTTCCAGCGGTGCAACTTCGCCAGATCCTGCAAGTTGGTCACGCCCAGGTAGCCGTCCAGCTCACCGGCGCCGACATGGAAAATGCCGACCACGGTAAAGCGCTTCATGCGCGGGAACATCCCGGCCGGGGTCACGGTGACTTCCGGCGCGACGAACGTCAGCTTGTCGCCGATGGCCGCACCGAGCTTGGCCGCGGCCTTGTCGCCGATGACGATGCCGAAGCTGCCGGGGGTCAGGTCGTCGAGTTTGCCCTGCTGCATGAAGTTATCAATGATCGAGACATTACGCTCCAGCGCCGGGTCGATGGCATTGAGCAACACTTTGGAGACCTTGCCGTTGTTGGTCAGCAGCCCCTGCATCTGGGTGAACGGCGCAACGGCCGTCACCTGCGGGTTCTGCTTGACCTTGGCAGCCAGGCTTTGCCAGTCACTGATGGGTTCACCGGACTCGATGGTCGCGTGGGGCACCATGCCCAGCACGCGGGTGCGCATCTCATGATCGAAGCCGTTCATGACCGACAACACGACGATCATCACGACCACGCCGAGGGCGAGCCCGATCATCGAAGTCAGGGAAATGAACGACACAAAATGATTGCGACGCTTTGCACGGGTATAACGCGTGCCAATAAATACGAAGAGAGGTCTGAACATGTCGGGGCTTGTTCGGAGGGAAAAGGAACGTCCTTGTGGCGGGGGTCGATAACCAGCTTTACACTCAGACCACCGCCGCTACCATGGGTTCGCCATGTCGACATTAGATGAAGAAGATCGCCGCGAATACTACCGTATCGAGGACGCGATCGCACTGGAAATTCGGACCCTGTCCGCTCCCGAAGCCGCAGGCCAGGAAGTGTTGCAGGATGCTTCCCCCCTCTTCAACTTGCTCAGCGAACTGCACCTGAGCGAATTCGAGTCGCAGCACCTGTTGCGCCAGATCAGTGAGCGCGACCGGGCGATTGCGGCATTCTTGAAATCCCAGAACAAACGCATCGACTTGCTCAGCCAGGTGGTCGCGCTGACCGTGCTGGGGCAAATCGGCGAACCGCAACCGGTGATCATCTCCGAAGGCGGCATCGACTTTCAGCATCCGACCCCGATTGCCGTCGGCGCGCATCTGTCGGTCAAACTGGTGCTGATGCCGCAGGCGCTGGGCCTGCTACTGCGGGCCAGGGTCACCCACTGCGACCGCAAGGGCGATGGCTACGACGTCGGCACCGAGTTCGAGTACCCGACCGATGCCCAACGCCAGTTGCTCGCCCGTTACATCTTGCAAAAGCAGGCCCAGGAACGACGCCTGGCCCGCGAACAAAACGAATCAGGCATTTAATTAAGGAAGAACCGTGACCCTCATCTACGGCCATCGCGGCGCCAAAGGCGAAGCACCGGAAAATACCCTGACCAGTTTTCAGGAATGTCTCAAGCACGGCGTGCGCCGTTGCGAACTGGACCTGCACCTGTCCATGGACGGCGAGCTGATGGTCATCCATGACCCGACGCTCAAGCGCACCACCGACCGGCGCGGCAAAGTGGTCGAGCACACCGCCAAGGATCTGGTGACCTACGACGCGCGCAAAGGCGGTCCGGGCTGGATCAAGCCGTGCCCGATTCCAACGCTGGAAGAACTGTTCGAGAAATGCGATTTCGAGCACTGGCAACTGGAAGTCAAAAGCGCTTCACGCACCCGCGCCGCAACCACGGTGCTGGCGATCCGTGAGATGGCGGTACGTCACGGCCTGCTGGACAAGGTGACGATCACCTCAAGCTCCCGCGAAGTATTGAAAGCCGCGCTGGACCTGGTGCCGGACGTGTCCCGCGGATTGGTGGCCGAGTACGCCTGGCTCGACCCGTTGAAGGTCGCGCAAAGCTATGGCTGTGAGATTCTGGCGCTGAACTGGACCCTGTGTACGCCGGAACGCCTACAGAAGGCGCAGCGTCAGGGGCTGCATGTGTCGGTATGGACAGTCAACGAGCCCGCGCTGATGCGCAGACTCGCCGACTTCGGCGTTGACAGCCTGATTACAGACTTTCCCGGTTTGGCCACTGCCACCCTCGAGAATTGCTGAAATCGGTCTCCCCGGCCGGCTCAGGCCACCGGCCGGAGCCGCTCAAAAAAGCCGGTTGAGGCCATCGTACGCCGCTACCCGATAGGCTTCGGCCATGGTCGGGTAGTTGAACGTCGTGTTGACGAAGTATTTCAGGGTGTTCAGTTCGCCCGGCTGGCTCATGATCGCCTGGCCGATGTGAACAATCTCCGACGCCTGATAGCCGAAGCAGTGAACGCCCAGCACTTCCAGGGTTTCGCGGTGGAACAGGATCTTCAGCATGCCCTGAGGCTCGCCGGCGATCTGTGCACGCGCCATGCTCTTGAAGAACGCCTTGCCCACTTCGTACGGCACTTTGGCCTGAGTCAGCTCTTGCTCGTTCTTGCCGATCGAGCTGATCTCCGGAATGGTATAGATGCCGGTCGGCACGTCATTCACGAAGCGCCAGCTATTGTTATCGACGATGCTGCCAGCGGCCGAACGGCCCTGGTCGTGGGCGGCACTGGCCAGGCTCGGCCAGCCGATCACGTCACCGGCACCGTAAATGTTCGGCACACAGGTGCGGTAGGCTTCGTCGACTTCGATCTGGCCACGGCTGTTGACCTTCACGCCGATGTTTTCCAGACCCAACTGGTCGGTGTTACCGGTACGACCGTTGCACCAGAGTAAGGCATCGGCCTTGATCTTCTTGCCGGACTTGAGGTGCAGGATCACACCATTGTCCACGCCTTCGACGCGGTCATAGTCTTCGTTGTGGCGAACCGTGATGTTGTTGTTGCTGAAGTGATAGCTCAAGGCCTGGGAAATTTCCGAGTCCAGGAAGCTCAGCAACTGACCACGGTTGTCCACCAGCTCAACCAGTACGCCCAGACCACTGAAGATCGAGGCGTACTCGCAACCGATCACGCCAGCGCCGTAAACGATGAGTTTGCGCGGGGTGTGGCCGAGGCTGAGGATGGTGTCGCTATCGTAGATACGCGGGTGATGGAAATCGATGTCCGCCGGGCGATAAGGACGCGAACCGGTGGCGATGATGATGTGCTTGGCCACCAGTTTCTCGACCACACCGTTGGCGCAGACCACTTCGATGGTTTGCTCGTCGGCGAAGCTGCCGGTGCCGAAGAACACGTCGACGCGGTTACGAGCGTAGTAGCCGGTGCGCGAAGCGACTTGTTTGGAAATGACTTTTTCAGCGCTTTTCAGCACGTCCGGAAACGAGAACCAACGCGGCTCACCAATGGCCCGAAACATCGGGTTGGTGTTGAACTGCATGATCTGCCGGACCGAGTGACGCAATGCCTTGGACGGGATGGTGCCCAGGTGGGTGCAGTTGCCGCCGACCTGGCGACGGCTGTCGACCATCGCCACCTTGCGTCCTGCTTTGGCGGCGTTCATTGCCGCGCCTTCTCCTGCCGGGCCGGAACCCAGCACCACCACGTCGTAGTTGTAGACAGCCATGCGTACTCCTCAGAACAGGCCGCGGCGCCATCGGCACCTGCGGCTAAATCACGCCAATTTGCGGCGTGAAGGAACAATTTGGGGCCAGTGCAGAACCCGGACACAGTCTATAGAAGCGTCAACGCCGCGCACATTAACCCTTGGTCGCGTCGTAGGCTACTTTTGCCTGCACTACAACGCCAGTCTTCAATGCTTGAATCGCCGCAATCATTCGGTTTTCCCGCCACTGAGACGCTCAAAAGCCTGATTGGTCCGTGAGACGAAACCTGTATCGGCACGAATCACAAAGAATGCACCGATGTTGTGTTTTTGCGCGTAGTCCCAACCGCGCTCCGGGCCGAGAATCAGCAACAGCGTCGATAAGCCATCGGCCATCAGGGTTGAAGGATTAATTACCGTGACGGAGGCCAGGTTGTGGGTAATCGGCGCACCGGTGCGGGCGTCGAAGGTGTGGGAATACCGCTGGCCGTTTTGCTCGAAATAATTGCGGTAGTCGCCGGAAGTGGAGACGCCGTAGCCGTCCACGTTGATGATGCGCTCGGCCACTTGCTGGTCGTCCCGGGGTTCTTCCAGGGCAATCTTCCACGGCGAGCCGTCGAGTTTTTTGCCGGCCGCCTTGAGTTCACCGGTGGCTTCGGCGAGGTAGTTGTGGATGCCCAGGCCTTCGAGTCTGGCGGCAATGGTGTCCACGGTGTAGCCGGCGGCGATGCTGTTGAAGTCGACCTCGACGGCGGCATCCTTGCACAGCTGATTGCCGTCGATGTGCAGGTGGGCGTGACCGACTCGCTGCATCGCGTTGGCGAGTGCTTCGGCGCTCGGGACTTTTTCTTCGCGGGCCTGTGGGCCGAAACCCCAGAGGTTCATCAGCGGTTCCACAGTGATGTCGTAGGAGCCTTCGCTTTGTTGTGACAGTTGTTCGCCAACGCGGACCAGTTCGAGGATTGGTGCGGGCATGGTCTGACAGCGGTCGGCAGGCAGATCGTTGAAGCGCTCGATGTCCGAGTCGCTGCGGTAGGTGGACATTTGCCGGTCGACATCAGCGAGGATTTTCTCGACTTCGATCTGCACTTCTTTCGGAGCGGGCAGGCCTTGGGTGCGCACGTACTTGATGGAATAGGTGCTGCCCATGGTCGGGCCGCCGAAGCTTTCCATGGAATTGCCGTTGCCGCAGCCGGATAAGGCACTGATCCACACAACGAAAAAAAACTTCCGTTTCAACAATCGCTCTTCTCCTGAACACCCCTGACACAGCGCCGAGGGAAGCCATTATGCACTTCCCCTGTAGGAGCGAGGCTTGCCCGCGAAGGCGGTGTGTCAGGTTTATCGTCTTCGCGGGCAAGCCTCGCTCCTACAGAAGGCTAATTCGCTCCACCTCTAATTTCATGCCCCGTAATGGCTATAACGTTTAAGCAGCAGCCTAACTAGTGGTTGCCTATCCATCCTCATACACATATCGTTACAAAACTGTTCGGTGCGTGCCTGCGTGCTTGAGGCCGACAGCCAGGAAGCGTCAAGACCAGGGATTTCCAATAAGACAGCCAAAGTGAGAGCGTTAAAATGTCCTCGAATACGGGCAAAGGCAAAGCGATCTTTCGCGTTGTCAGCGGTAATTTTCTTGAGATGTTCGACTTTATGGTCTACGGCTTCTACGCCACGGCCATTGCCAAGACCTTCTTCCCTGCCGACAGCGCTTTCGCTTCCCTGATGCTGTCCCTGGCGACATTCGGCGCCGGGTTCCTGATGCGTCCGCTGGGTGCGATTTTCCTTGGCGCCTACATCGACCGTCATGGCCGTCGCAAAGGGCTGATCATCACCCTGGCCCTGATGGCCGCCGGTACGGTACTGATTGCCTGCGTGCCGGGTTATGCCACCCTGGGCGTGGCCGCGCCACTGATCGTGCTGTTCGGTCGCCTGCTGCAAGGCTTCTCGGCTGGCGTCGAACTGGGCGGTGTGTCGGTCTACCTGGCCGAAATTTCCACCCCGGGCCGCAAAGGCTTCTTCGTCAGTTGGCAATCCGCCAGTCAACAAGCGGCCGTGGTGTTCGCCGGCTTGCTGGGTGTGGGCTTGAACCACTGGCTCAGCCCGGAACAAATGGGTGACTGGGGCTGGCGCGTGCCGTTCCTGATCGGCTGCATGATCGTGCCGGTAATCTTCGTGATTCGTCGCTCCCTGGAAGAAACACCGGAATTCCAGGCACGGAAACATCGCCCTACCCTGCAGGAAATTGTCCGTTCGATCGGTCAGAACTTCGGCATTGTCATCGCTGGCATGGCACTGGTAGTCATGACCACCGTGTCGTTCTACCTGATCACCGCCTACACCCCGACCTTCGGTAAAGCCGAACTGCATTTGTCGGATATGGATGCGCTGCTGGTTACGGTGTGCATCGGCCTGTCGAACTTCTTCTGGCTGCCGGTGATGGGTTCTCTTTCCGACAAGATCGGGCGTAAGCCCCTACTGTTGGCGGCGACCATTCTGGCGATCCTCACGGCCTACCCTGCCCTGTCGTGGCTGGTGGCAAACCCGAGTTTCAGTCATTTGCTGATCGTCGAGTTGTGGTTGTCGTTCCTGTATGGCTCGTACAACGGCGCCATGGTGGTGGCCCTGACCGAGATCATGCCGGTAGAGGTTCGTACGACCGGCTTCTCCCTGGCCTACAGCCTGGCGACCGCGACCTTCGGCGGGTTCACACCGGCAGCCTGCACTTACCTGATCCATGTGCTGGATAACAAGGCTGCACCGGGGATCTGGCTCAGTGGCGCGGCGGTGCTGGGGTTGATCGCGACGCTGGTGTTGTTCCGTGGCAACAAGCATGAGTTGCGGACTGCGCAGGCCGCTGTAGTAGGCGGCGCCAGGTAGATCGTATTCGTCAGCATGGATCGTTCCCACGCTCTGCGTGGGAATGCAGCCCGGAACGCTCCGCGTCCCAGTGGAACGCGGAGCGTCCCTTGAGGCATTCCCACGCAGAGCGTGGGAACGATCACACCACAAACAAAAACGCCCCGACCAAAGTCGGGGCGTTTTCATTTGCAGCTAACGCTTAGCGCGGAAATGCTGGCGGATTCACACCGGCCATGTCTTCCATCACGCGAACCACCTGGCAGCTGTAACCGAATTCGTTGTCGTACCAAACGTACAGAACAACGCGGTTGTCTTGGCTGATGGTTGCTTCAGCATCCACAACACCGGCGTGGCGCGAGCCAACGAAGTCGGTGGACACCACTTCCTGCGAATTGACGTAGTCGATTTGCTTATGCAGATCGGAGTGCAACGCCATGTAACGCAGGTAATCGTTCATCTCTTCACGGGTGGCGGCTTTCTCAAGGTTCAGGTTGAGAATGGCCATCGACACGTTAGGCGTTGGAACGCGGATCGCGTTACCGGTCAGCTTGCCGGCCAGCTCAGGCAAGGCCTTGGCAGCAGCGGTGGCAGCACCGGTCTCGGTGATCACCATGTTCAACGCGGCACTACGACCACGGCGATCGCCTTTGTGGAAGTTGTCGATCAGGTTCTGGTCGTTAGTGTACGAGTGAACCGTTTCAACGTGACCGTTGATGATGCCGAACTTGTCGTTGACGGCCTTCAGCACCGGCACAATGGCGTTGGTGGTGCAGGAAGCCGCGGAAACGATCTTGTCGTCAGCGGTGATTTCACCGTGGTTGATGCCATGAACGATGTTCTTCAGCTTGCCTTTACCAGGCGCGGTCAGCACAACGCGGTCGATACCCGGGCAAGCCAAATGTTGGCCAAGGCCCTCGGCGTCACGCCATACACCGGTGTTGTCCACCAGCAGCGCGTCTTTGATGCCGTACTGGGTGTAATCCACTTCAGTCGGGTTTTTCGCGTAGATAACCTGGATCAGGTTGCCGTTAGCGGTGATGGTGTTGTTGGCTTCATCAATAGTGATGGTGCCATCGAACGGACCATGAACCGAGTCCCGACGCAGCAGGCTGGCGCGTTTGACCAAGTCGTTCTCAGCGCCCTTGCGGACCACGATGGCGCGCAGACGCAGGCCGTCGCCACCACCGGTTTTCTCGATCAGGATGCGCGCCAGCAGACGGCCGATACGACCGAAGCCGTACAGAACAACGTCGGTGCCTTTGCGCGCGGCAACGTTTTGCTGGCCAACCACATCGGCCAGTTCTTCACGGACGAACTGCTCGGCCGTACGGCCATTGCCTTCGGCCTTGAATTTGACCGCCAGCTTGCCCAGGTCGACCGAAGCGGCGCCGAGCTTGAGCTCGCTCATGGCTTTGAGCAGCGGGAATGTTTCGTGGACGGACAGTTCGCTGTCATCGGACTGGCGATGGCGAGCGAAGCGGTGAGCTTTGAGAATCGCAATGACTGAACGATTGATCAGGCTGCGGCCATAGATCGAGCTCACCACGTTGTTATTGCGGTAGAGCTGACCGATAAGCGGAATCATCGCTTCTGCGAGTGCTTCACGGTCGATCCATTCACCAAGACACTGGTCGGGCTTCTGAGTCACGGGAACCTTCCACATATGTAGGGGCAGAAAAAAGGGGCTACATTATGCCGCCGAGTGCCTCTCGTAGCAATGCGCGCCTGTCGTGCGAGCCGTAACAAAATTCCGTTCAAAAAAACTACGCCGCGCTGGAGCCCAGTAAATACGGGCCTTCCAGCGAAGTCAATTTTTTGGAGGTAGCGCTGCCTTGTCCGTAACCATCCGTAACACTGGTTAGTTTTGCCACTACATAATCGCTAATTTTCACTAAAAAACGGCCGGATTTTGTCTTTACCACTACATTTCGCCCAACCCGCGTAATAGACATATCTGCAACTGACAGCCGGCACCTGAGGCCGCTACAATTACCGACTTTGTCGCAACGCTTGGAGCTCAACCTTCCGTGCCCGTTCTGCGTCTACCGCTTCTCCCTGCCGCGGCAGGTAAACAGCACTGGGGCAACCTGCCCGGTGCCGCCCTGAGCCTGGCCATCGCCGAGGCCGCCAGCGCTGCCAAGCGCTTTACCCTGCTGCTGACCGCCGACAGCCAAAGTGCCGAACGGCTGGAACAGGAGCTGAGTTTCTTCGCCCCGGATTTGCCTGTCCTGCATTTTCCCGACTGGGAAACCCTGCCCTACGACCTGTTCTCGCCGCACCAGGACATCATCTCCCAGCGCATTGCCAGCTTATATAGGCTGCCGGAGCTGACCCATGGCGTGCTGGTGGTGCCAATCACCACGGCCCTGCATCGCCTGGCGCCGACCAAGTTCCTGCTCGGCAGCAGTCTGGTGCTGGACGTTGGCCAGAAGCTCGACGTCGAACAGATGCGTACCCGGCTCGAAGCCAGTGGCTATCGCTATGTCGATACGGTGTACGAGCACGGTGAATTTACCGTCCGTGGCTCGCTGATCGACCTGTTCCCGATGGGCAGTAAATTGCCGTTCCGGATCGACCTGTTCGACGACGAAATCGAGACGCTTCGTACTTTCGACCCGGACAACCAGCGCTCCATCGACAAGGTCAACACCGTTCGCCTGCTGCCGGCGCGGGAATTCCCGCTGCAAAAGGATGCCGTCACCCGCTTCAAGGCGCGGTTCCGCGAGCGTTTCGATGTGGATTTCCGTCGCTGCCCGATCTTTCAGGACTTGAGCAGCGGGATTACACCGGCCGGTATCGAGTACTACCTGCCGCTGTTCTTCGATGAAACTTCGACCCTGTTCGATTACCTGCCGCAAGACACCCAGGTGTTTTCCCTGCCGGGCATCGAACAAGCGGCGGAGAATTTCTGGAACGACGTGCGCAATCGTTATGAAGAGCGCCGCGTCGACCCTTCCCGTCCTTTATTACCGCCGGCCGAACTGTTCTTGCCGGTGGAAGACTGTTTCGCACGCCTGAAAAACTGGCCGCGCGTCGTAGCCAGTCAACAAGACGTGGAAACCGGTGTCGGCCGCGAACGCTTCCCGGCGCAGCTGTTACCAAACCTGGCCATCGAAGCCAAGGCCACCCAGCCATTGGCGGCGTTGGCCGGTTTCCTCGATGAGTTCCCTGGTCGCGTGCTGTTTACCGCTGAGTCTGCGGGCCGTCGTGAAGTGCTGCTGGAATTGCTCGAACGCCTGAAGCTGCGCCCGAAAACCGTCGACAGCTGGCCGGACTTTGTCGCGAGCAAGGATCGCTTGGCGATCACCATTGCGCCGCTCGATGAAGGCTTGATGCTGGAGGACCCGGCGCTGGCATTGATCGCGGAAAGCCCATTGTTCGGTCAACGGGTTATGCAGCGTCGTCGCCGGGAAAAACGCGCCGACGGCAACAATGATGCGGTGATCAAGAACCTCACCGAACTGCGCGAAGGCGCGCCGGTGGTGCACATCGATCATGGTGTCGGCCGCTACCTCGGCCTGGCGACCCTGGAAATCGACGACCAGGCTGCTGAATTCCTGACCCTGCAATACGCCGAAGGCGCCAAGCTCTACGTGCCGGTGGCCAACCTGCACCTGATCGCGCGCTATACCGGCAGCGACGATGCCCTCGCCCCGCTGCACCGTCTCGGTTCCGAGACCTGGCAGAAAGCCAAGCGCAAAGCCGCCGAACAGGTGCGCGACGTGGCCGCCGAGTTGCTCGACATTTATGCCCGCCGCGCCGCCCGCGAGGGCTATGCCTTCGCCGACCCGAAAGCCGATTACGCAACCTTCAGCGCCGGGTTCCCGTTCGAAGAAACGCCCGACCAGCAAACCACCATCGACGCCGTGCGCGCCGACATGCTCGCGCCCAAGCCGATGGACCGACTGGTCTGCGGCGACGTGGGTTTCGGCAAGACCGAAGTGGCGATGCGTGCTGCGTTCATCGCCGTGCACGGCGGTCGCCAAGTGGCGATCCTGGTGCCGACCACCCTGCTCGCCCAGCAACACTACAACAGCTTTCGCGACCGCTTTGCCGACTGGCCAGTGAGCGTGGAAGTGATGAGCCGCTTCAAATCGACCAAGGAAGTGAATGCAGCTATCGCTGACCTGGCCGAAGGCAAGATCGACATCGTCATCGGCACCCACAAACTGCTATCCGACGATGTAAAAATCAAAAACCTCGGGCTGGTGATCATCGACGAAGAGCACCGTTTCGGTGTGCGTCAGAAAGAACAGCTCAAGGCCCTGCGCAGTGAAATCGACATCCTTACCCTGACCGCCACGCCGATTCCGCGCACGCTGAACATGGCGGTGTCGGGCATGCGCGACCTGTCGATCATCGCCACGCCGCCGGCCCGTCGCCTGTCGGTGCGGACCTTCGTCATGGAGCAGAACAAAAGTACGGTCAAGGAAGCCTTGTTGCGTGAGTTGCTGCGTGGCGGTCAGGTCTACTACCTGCACAACGACGTGAAGACCATCGAGAAATGCGCCGCCGACCTCGCCGAACTGGTACCGGAAGCACGCATCGGCATCGGCCACGGGCAGATGCGCGAGCGCGAACTCGAACAGGTGATGAGCGACTTCTACCACAAGCGCTTCAACGTGCTGATCGCCTCGACCATCATCGAGACCGGCATCGACGTGCCGAGCGCCAACACCATCATCATCGAGCGTGCCGACAAGTTCGGCCTGGCGCAGTTGCATCAGTTGCGCGGCCGGGTCGGTCGCAGTCACCACCAGGCTTACGCGTACCTGCTGACGCCGCCGCGCCAGCAAATCACCGGTGATGCCGAGAAGCGTCTGGAAGCGATCGCCAACACCCAGGACCTCGGCGCGGGCTTCGTGCTCGCCACCAACGACCTGGAAATCCGTGGCGCCGGTGAACTGCTGGGCGACGGTCAGAGCGGGCAAATCCAGGCCGTCGGCTTCACGCTGTATATGGAAATGCTGGAACGCGCGGTGAAGTCGATCCGCAAGGGCGAACAACCGAACCTCGATCAGCCACTGGGCGGTGGCCCGGAAGTCAACTTGCGCGTACCGGCGTTGATTCCCGAGGACTACTTGCCGGATGTTCACGCCCGTTTGATCCTCTACAAACGCATCGCCTCGGCCACCGACGAGGAAGGTCTGAAGGACCTGCAAGTGGAGATGATCGACCGTTTCGGCCTGTTGCCGGAGCCGACCAAGAACCTGGTGCGCATCACGCTGCTGAAATTGCAGGCTGAGCAACTGGGCATCAAGAAAGTCGATGGCGGCCCGCAAGGTGGACGCATCGAGTTCGCCGCACAGACCCCGGTCGATCCGTTGACCCTGATCAAACTGATCCAGAGTCAACCCAAACGCTACAAATTCGAAGGCGCCACGATGTTCAAATTCATGGTCCCGATGGAGCGCCCGGAAGAGCGCTTTAATACTGTAGAGGCGCTGTTTGAGCGCCTCCTCCCGAAAACTGCTTGAAGGACGCCGCATGCGCCTGTTTCGCTCACTGACCTTGTTGATGACGCTGGTTGCTCCCTCGGCGTTTGCCGATGATCTGTATCAGGTCGAAATGATTCTGGTCCGGCAAAACGCCGTGCCGGCCATCGTCAGTCGTGCCGCCCCCGAAGACTGGGCCGCCGGCGCCCAGCGCCTCAGCCCCGACAGCCAGCGCACGCCGAGCCTGAATGGCGAAGTGGAGAAACTCACCGCCAGCAACGATTACACCGTGTTGCTGCACAAGGCCTGGCAACAGACCCTCGGTGAAGCCGAAAGCAAAGTTGCGATCAGCGACGGTACGGAGCAATTCGGCCAATTTCCGATCGAGGGCACGCTCAACCTGAAACTGGGGCGCTTCACCGACGTTGACGCCGACTTTTGGGTCAACCAGATCGACGGCAACGGCATGGTGACCGCCAGCGAACGCCTGAAACAGGAAAGCCACACCAAAAACGGCCAGTTGAACTTCCTCGACAACGGCCACTTGGGCCTGTTGATCAAGATCACCTCGCTCACCGCCCCGGCACCTCGGCCAGCCCCCGAAGAAATTCCGGACTGATTGAGTCCCTATGTCGACCCTGAGCAAACCCCTGGCACCTTCCTGGGTCAGCCGATTCAAGGAACAGAGCCTGGAGCGTGGCCGTCGCTACGCGTTGGAGAACCGCGTCAGGATCGTCGAGGCTGGCGATGCCACGATCATTGCCGCCTGCGAAGGCTCTGGCGGCAACGTTTACCGTCAGACCATTCGCCTGCGTGAGTCGGCCAAAGGCACGCTGCTGATGATCGACGCCAACTGCACGTGCCCGGTCCACAGCAACTGCAAACATTGCGCAGCGGTCTTGTTGAAAGTCCAGGAAACCCTGGCCTACCCTGCCGCCGCGCAAGATGCGGAACTGCTGGAAAAACTCCAGGCCGTACTGGAAAACCGTAGCCCGAAGGCGCCACCACAAGTGCTGGTGGATAACGTGCAACCGGTGCCGCGCCTGTGGCTGGCGAGCATCGAGTTCAGCGCCTTCGAACCGCGCAACGGCAAGATGCAGCGCTACATCCAGCATCGCGCGGCACTGTCCTTCAGCTATCTGGACGAATACGTGTCCGGGCAGAAGAATGCCGACGTGCTGATTCGCCAGGAGACACAGACTTTACGGATAAAACGTCACCCGGAAGTCGAACAGGCCTACAGGGAACAGTTAAGAATCCTCGGTTTCAAGATCGCCACCCGGCAAAGTAAGGCCTTGCCGGAAAGCGCCGGCGAACTGTTTGAGATGGTCAACGACAGCGCCTGGCTGACGTTCACCCTCAATGAACTGCCGAAGCTGCGCACCCAAGGCTGGGAGTTGCAGATCGACGAGGATTTCGGCTTCGACCTGACCGCCGTGGACGACTGGTACGCCACCGTCGAACAGGCGCCGGAGCGCGACTGGTTTGACCTGGAACTGGGAATCATCGTCAATGGCGAGCGGCTGAGTCTGCTGCCGATCCTGTTGAACCTGATGCGTTCGCACACCGAGATTCTCAACCCGGAACGCCTGGCCCGACGTCGTGACGACGAGTTGATCCTGGTGAACATCCCGAACCGCCCGAACTCCGAATACGGCCCATTGCAGGTCGCCCTACCCTTCGGCCGTCTGAAACCGGTACTTGCGACCCTTGGCGAGTTTTACCTGCAAGAGCCCGGCGAAACCACGCTGCGCCTGAGTAAGGCCGATGCCACGCGGCTGAATCCGCTGGAAGGCATGCCGTTGCTGTGGGAAGGCGGCGAGCAGATCCGCACCTTTGCCCAACGCTTGCGGGACATCAAGGACTTCACCACCACAGCGCCGGTAGGCTTGAATGCCACGCTGCGGCCGTATCAGCTTGAAGGTTTGAGCTGGATGCAGTCGCTGCGGCAGCTGGAAGTCGGCGGGATTCTCGCGGATGACATGGGCCTGGGCAAAACCCTACAGACCCTGGCGCATATTCTCAGCGAGAAAATCGCCGGACGCCTCGATCGGCCGTGCATGGTGGTGATGCCCACCAGCCTGATCCCCAACTGGCTCGACGAAGCGGCGCACTTCACGCCCCAGCTCAAAGTACTGGCGCTGTACGGTGCCAGCCGCAAAAAGCACTTCGAGAACCTGACCGATTACGACCTGATCCTGACCACCTACGCACTGCTGCCCAAAGACGTTGAAACCCTGGCAGCCGTGCCACTGCACGTGTTGGTGCTGGATGAAGCGCAATACATCAAGAATCCCAACAGCAAAGCCGCCCAGGCCGCTCGTGAACTCAATGCACGTCAGCGCCTGTGCCTGAGTGGCACGCCACTGGAAAACCACTTGGGCGAGTTGTGGTCGTTGTTCCACTTCCTGCTGCCCGGCTGGCTCGGCGATGTTAAAAGCTTCAATCGCGATTACCGCGTGCCGATTGAAAAGCGCGGCAGCGAAGTCAGGCTCCAGCACCTTAACGGTCGGATCAAACCGTTTCTGTTGCGCAGGACCAAAGAGCAGGTCGCGACGGAATTGCCACCGAAAACCGAGATCATTCACTGGGTGGATCTCAACGAAGCCCAGCGCGACGTGTACGAAACCATGCGTCTGGCCATGGACAAGAAAGTCCGCGACGAGATCACCCGCAAAGGCGTGGCCCGCAGTCAGATCATCATTCTTGAGGCGCTACTGAAGCTGCGCCAGGTGTGCTGCGACTTGCGCCTGGTCAATGACGCCGCCGTGCCCACCCGCGGCAGCACCTCCGGCAAGCTCGACAGCTTGATGGAAATGCTGGAAGAGTTGTTCGAAGAGGGTCGGCGGATTTTGTTGTTCTCACAGTTCACGTCGATGCTGGCGCTGATCGAAGACGAACTGAAGAAACGCGGCGTTGAATACGCCATATTGACCGGGCAAACCCGCGACCGCCGCGCGCCGGTAAAGGACTTCCAGAGCGGCAAGCGTCAGATCTTTCTGATCAGTTTGAAGGCTGGAGGTGTGGGCTTGAACCTGACCGAAGCCGATACAGTGATTCACTACGATCCGTGGTGGAACCCGGCGACGGAAAACCAGGCTACCGACCGGGCCTATCGAATCGGCCAGGAGAAACCGGTGTTCGTCTACAAGCTGATTGCCCGTGGCACGGTCGAAGAGAAGATTCAGCATCTGCAAAAGGAAAAGTCCGACCTGGCGGCGGGCGTACTGGATGGACGCTCGGCTGGGGACTGGAAGTTGCAGAGTGATGATATCGAGGCGTTGTTTGCGCCGTTGCCGGATAAGTTGGAGAAGCGTTGATATTTGTGGTGGCTGGTCGATCGCTTTCGCGGGCAAGCCTCGCTCCTACAGGTATTGTGTCGTTCGCGGCATCGACGATCACATAAAACCTGTAGGAGCGAGGCTTGCCCGCGAAGGTGCCATCACTGACGAAACCCTCTATCAGGACCTGAGATTGGGCAATGGCGCAAACAACGCCTCAATATCACTCTGCTCAAGCTTCAACCCACCCGTCGCCCCACCCTCAAGCACCGCTTCGGCCAGAACGGCTTTCTCCTGCTGCAATGCCTGTATCTTTTCTTCCACCGTGCCCCGGGCAATCAGCTTGTAGACGAACACCGGTTTGTTTTGCCCGATGCGATAAGCACGGTCGGTCGCCTGGTTTTCCACCGCAGGGTTCCACCACGGATCGAAATGGATCACCGTGTCCGCCGCCGTCAGATTCAGCCCGGTGCCGCCGGCCTTCAAACTGATCAGAAACAACGGCACGTTACCGCTCTGGAAGTTCTTGACCGGCGTGCGCCGATCCGTGGTTTCGCCGGTCAGTATCGAGTAGCTGAGGTTACGCTGCTGCAACTCTTCTTCAATCAGGGCGAGCATTGACGTGAACTGTGAAAACAGCAGAATCTTGCGACCTTCACTGAGCAACTCTTCCAGCATTTCCATCAAGCTGACCAGTTTCCCGCTACCTGATCGCAGGGCCTTCGCCGTCAGCGTCATGTTGATCAGACGCAAATCGCAGCAGACCTGACGCAGCTTGAGCAACGCATCCAGGATGATGATCTGACTGCGGCCAACGCCACTGCGGGCAATTTCGTCGCGGACTTTCTTGTCCATCGCCACGCGCACGGTCTCATACACGTCCCGCTGCCCATCACTGAGATCAACCCAATGCACGATCTCGGTTTTCGGCGGCAATTCGGTGGCGACCTGGTCTTTCTTGCGACGTAGCAGAAAGGGTTTTATCCGGGCCGTCAGATGCTGCATCCGCTCACTGTTGCCGTGTTTCTCAATCGGTGTGCGGTAGTCGCGATTGAAGGTTTTGCTGTCACCCAGCCAGCCGGGCAGCAGAAAGTGAAATTGCGACCACAACTCGCCGAGGTGGTTTTCCAGCGGTGTGCCGGACAGACACAACCGCTGGTGGGCCTGAAGATCGCGGGCGGCTTGAGCGGCTTTGCTGACCGGGTTTTTGATGTTCTGCGCTTCGTCGAGAATCAGCACGCTCCAGAGCTGAGGCTGCAACACCTCCTGGTCCCGAGGCAGGAGGGCGTAGGTGGTCAACACCAAATCGTAGTCGGCAAGGCTGGCGAAGTCTTTTTGCCGTGTCGAGCCGTGCAGTGCCAACACCTTGAGTTGCGGGGTAAAGCGCTGGGACTCGTCGAGCCAGTTGGGGATCAGGCTGGTGGGCATCACGGCCAGGGCTGGACGATCAAGTCGCCCGGCCAGTTTTTCCGTCAGCAGGTGAGCCAGGGTCTGTAGGGTTTTACCCAGACCCATGTCGTCGCCGAGGATGCCGCCCACTTCCAGCTCGCGAAGGGTTTGCATCCAGTTCAGGCCTTCATGCTGATACGGGCGCAGCGTCGCCTTCAGGCCCTCGGGCGCCGCGACCTGAACGTGCGTCGATTCACGCAAGCGTTTGGCAAAACTGCGCAGTCGCTCGCCGCCCTGCCAGACCAGCGGCACGCCTTCCAGCGCACTGAGGCGCGCGGCGTCCGGCGCAGTCAAACGCAACGAGTCGCCCTCATGGGCCCCCAGGTACAACTCGCCAAGGGTCGCCATTAGCGGTTTGATGCGACCATAGGGCAGTGCAACTTTCACATGCGCCTTGGAACCGCCAAGCTCGATCAACAGTTGTTCGTCATCGTTGCGTTTAGCCAGGCTGGCGGGATCGAGCAACTGTGGCTGGCTGCGCAGCAAATGCAGCAAGATCGGCAACAGGCTGTGGCGCTCGCCGTTGACCACGATGCCCAGTTGCAGATCAAACCACTGGTGCGCCGACTCTTCCTCAACATCGGCATACCACTGCTCTACCGGCTGCACATTGAAGTGAAAGGCATGACTGATATCGACGTGCCAATTTGCCTTACGCAGCAGCGGGATTCCTTCCTGCACAAAGGCAAGCCAGGCTGAATCATCCGGCAACGCGAACATCTCGCCCGGGCGGTCCACACTGCTTTTAATCGTAGCCTTTTTAAAACCGTGTTTTTGCAGGGCTTGGCGCAAGGCTTTTTCGGCGGCGGGCTTGCGCTGGATACGCTGGGTTTCGGTGCCGGAAAGGATCAACACTTCGGGGTTTCGGTCCGTGGCCGGGTGCCCGTCGTAGGTGAACGCCAGCGCGGCACGGTGCTCCGCCTCATACTTCCAGTTCTTGTAGCGTTTACCGCTGTTGAGCGTCAGGTGCGCCTTGGGAAAAATGTCATCGACCACCCGTTCCGTCAGCTGGTGCGGCGGGGCCACTTGCGTCGCGGAACTCATCCGATGGCTGAACTGCATCGCCTGGCGCGCCGGGATATCCGGCGCCAAGGTCAAGTGACACGCCAGTTTTTCATCCTGCTCGGTGCACAAGGTTCCGACGTGCAGTCGCTCGCGGTCAAGGTAGTACATGGGTTCAATGGCCAGTACCGTTTCCGGCTCGACTTCGTCGCTGCTCCATTGAGGCCGAAAACTGCCGTTGGATTGTTCGACCCAGGCAAACCGACCTGCCCTCTTCGCTCCCGACGCCAGGGGCGGCTGCTCGAAATCGAGGAACAGTCGCGCGGTACGCACCAACATCTCCAGGAGTTCAGCGCCACTGCTGCCTTCCAAGGGGTAGCCACCGTAATAGGCGTGATGGGAGTGAATGGCCACCAGCAGCCTGGCGATCCGAAGGTCCAGTTCAGCCAGGTAGCCGGGTTGGCGCAACAGCATTTCCGATAACGAGTACACCGGCTTGAGGTCTTGCAAGACGCCGCTCTTGAGTTGGCGGGCCTTGAAAATTTCCAGTGTCCACTTCCCTGCTACGGTTGTGGCCTTGAGCCGGTAGACCAGGCGCGTGTTTGTCCCCAGCGCCGGCTCATCAACCGTCTTGCCCGTAGTGGGAATACCGTCGAGCCAGCGCTCCAGCTCGCGACTCAGGTGGACCTGTGCGGTGCTTTCGGATGGTTTAGCGGGAAGGCCTTGCAGGTGATAGATGACTGCGGCGCAGTGTTTGCAGTTGTATGAAACAGGACAGGTACAAATGCATCCGAACCGCAAGCCCCCATCCCGATCTTTGATGAGCTCGATGTTCTGCTCGTATTCCTGTCTTTCGGAGCCGACGCACGTTGCGATAATCATCGAGCCGTCGTTCTGATGGATTGTTACACGATCCTCATCCGCGTACCTGCGGGCCTTTTCCAGAGCGCGATGACTGAACACCTCTGCCCAAGGTAGCGCAAGAAGTTGCTCAGTTATTGTTGTCATGAAATCGACGCCGCTTGATTCAATGAATCGGCCAGACACTTTATCTGCCCGCAGAAACTCAACCCGCCAACACTCGCGCCAACGTCGACTTCACCTTGCCCATCCCGTCATGCAACGCCTGTTCAATCTCGGCCATGGTGATCACCGCCGTGGACTTGCCCGCCGCCGGGTTCACTACCAGCGCCAGGCAGGCGTAATCCAGTTCCAGCTCACGGGCCAGCGCCGCTTCCGGCATGCCGGTCATGCCGACGATGTCGCAGCCGTCACGTTCAAGCCGGGCGATTTCAGCAACGGTTTCCAGGCGTGGGCCTTGAGTGCAGGCGTACACGCCGTGACTGCTGTAGCCGACGCCTTCAGCCGCCAACGCCGCAATCAACTGCTGACGCAGCGGCTCGCTGTACGGATAGCTGAAATCGATGTGGGTGACGTGTTCCAGATCATCAGCGAAATAGGTGTGCTCGCGGCCGCTGGTGTAGTCGATCAACTGATGAGGTACGCAGAAGTGTCCGGTGCCCATTGCGGCGTGAATTCCGCCCACGGCGTTGACCGCAAGAATCGCTTCGGCCCCGGCCTGTTTTAGCGCCCAGAGGTTGGCGCGATAGTTGACCTGATGCGGCGGGAATCGATGGGGGTGACCGTGGCGCGCAAGGAACAGCACTTCCTTGCCGGCGTAAACGCCGATATGCACCTCGGCGGAAGGCGGGCCGTAAGGCGTGTCCACCGCCAATGACTGACGAATGCTCAGGCCTTCGAGTTGAGTCAGGCCGGTGCCACCGATAATCGCGTAAACCGTCATAACGAAAAGTCCTTATTCAATCAGTTGAGCTTCTTTGAGCGCGCCGACAGCAGTGAGCCAGCGTGGGTCTTGGCGATATTCAATACCGACGAACGACTGCCCGCGCATCCGCGCAATACGCGGCGATGGCTTGACCTTCATGCGTTGGGCGGCGGTCAGGGCCAGTTCCGCAGCCGCGCGGTCGTTGCACACCAGGCCCATGTCGCAACCGGCGGTCAGCGCGGCTTCGATACGGCTGGCAGCATCGCCGACTACGTGGGCGCCAGCCATGGAAAGATCGTCACTAAAGATGACACCGTCGAACTGCAACTCACCACGCAGGATGTCCTGCAACCAGCGCCGGGAGAAACCGGCTGGCTGGGCATCGACTTGTGGATAAATAACGTGGGCCGGCATGACGGCGGCCAATTGCTTGCTCAATCGAGCGAACGGCACCAGATCCTTGGCGCGGATCTCGTCGAGGCTGCGTTCATCGTTGGGAATGGCGACATGAGAATCCGCCTCGGCCCAACCATGACCCGGGAAATGTTTACCAGTGGCGGCCATGCCGGCGCTGTTCATGCCGCGGATAAAGGCACCGGCGAGCAAAGCGGCGCGCTCGGGATCGCCCTCGAACGAGCGGGTGCCGACCACGGCGCTGCGCTGGTAATCGAGATCCAATACCGGCGCAAAGCTCAGGTCGAGGCCGACGGCGAGGACTTCGGTCGCCATGATCCAGCCACACTGCTCGGCCAGGTATTCGGCATTCGGGTTGTCGGCGATGGCGCGCATGGCCGGCAGTCGCACGAAGCCTTGGCGCAGACGCTGAACCCGCCCACCCTCCTGGTCCACCGCCAGCAGCAGATCAGGACGAATGGCGCGGATCGAGGCGCTCAGTTCGCGCACCTGACGAGGGTGCTCGATATTGCGGGCGAAAATGATCAGGCCGCCCACTTCGGGCTGGCGCAACAATTGGCGATCTTCAGCCGTCAGCCAAGTACCGGCGACGTCCACCATCAACGAGCCTTGCAGGCCAGCAGTCATAGAGATTCCTTGAAAACGATAAACCCGGCTCGCACAGGTTCGCCGCCGTGGGCTGTGCCCGGCAGGTCGGCGATATCAATGGGAAACGGGTTCAGAACGAGAGTCGGCATGGGCGGCTAGCTTAGCGGATGTCAGCTGCCGCGCCCACCCGTGTGCAGTCAAACCTTGGCGGCAACCGGGGCCGATTTGCTGCGCGGACGCAACTGCGCAGTCGCCATGGCCGTGTCAGTGACGCCGGTTTCGGCACGCATGCCAGCGGCCAGGAACGGCACCATCAGGCGCATGACCTGCTCGATGGAGGTGTTGACGCCGAAATCGGTTTCGGCAATCGCCCGCAGAGCCTTGATCCCCGACATGCTGAAAGCAGCGGCGCCGAGCATGAAGTGCACGCGCCAGAACAGTTCGATCGGTGGAATACGCGGCGCGGCTTCGTTAACCAGCATCATGTAGCGACGGAATACCTTGCCGTACATGTCTTCCAGATAACGACGCAAGTGGCCCTGGCTCTGACTGAAGGCCAGGCCCAGCAAACGCATGAATATAGAGAGGTCGTTGCCGCTGCGTGGCTGAACCACCAGTGCTTGCTCGACGAGGATTTCCAGCAGCTCTTCAAGCGTCGGTTTGTTTTCCGGCTTGGCCTGGCGCCGCTCCAGCTCTTTATCGAGGCTGATGCAGAACGGCCCGAGAAAACGCGAGAAAACGGCTTGGATCAGCGCCTTCTTGGAGCCGAAATGATAGTTCACCGCCGCCAGATTGACACCAGCCTTGCTGGTGATCAGACGCAACGAGGTTTCGGCGAAACCTTTTTCCGCGAACAACTGCTCGGCAGCATCGAGAATGCGTTCAACGGTTTCCGACTGGGCCATGGCTACTCCGCCTGACAAACACTTGTTTGAAACATACGTTTCAGCCTGTGCATTGTCAAGCCTGCCGGTTCGTTTTGGGAATGGTCGGTCAGCTATTTAACCATACAACTCTGCGTCGTTAATCAGCGAGCTGACTGACCGTCCAGCGGCGAGGGAAAAAAGGGGCATTGCCAAGAAGCTTTCACTGTATATAATCCCAGTCACTGTATAAAAAGACAGAGCGATCAATATGCTAAAGCTGACGCCACGCCAAGCAGAGATTCTGGCCTTCATCAAACGTTGCCTCGAAGACAACGGCTATCCGCCGACCCGTGCGGAAATCGCCCAGGAATTGGGTTTCAAATCGCCTAACGCAGCGGAAGAACACCTCAAGGCGCTGGCCCGCAAGGGTGCGATCGAGATGACACCGGGCGCCTCCCGCGGCATCCGTATTCCAGGTTTCGAAGCCAAGGCCGACGAATCCACCCTGCCGATCATCGGTCGCGTCGCGGCCGGTGCGCCAATCCTGGCCCAGCAACACATCGAAGAGTCCTGCAACATCAATCCGACGTTCTTTCACCCACGCGCCGACTATCTGCTGCGGGTGCATGGCATGAGCATGAAGGATGTGGGCATTTTCGACGGCGATCTGCTGGCCGTCCACACCACCCGTGAAGCCCGTAATGGCCAGATTGTAGTGGCGCGGATCGGCGATGAAGTCACCGTCAAGCGCTTCAAGCGCGATGGCAGCAAAGTCTGGTTGATTGCCGAAAACCCTGAGTTCGCCCCCATCGAAGTCAACCTGAAAGATCAGGAACTGGTGATCGAAGGCTTGAGTGTCGGCGTGATTCGCCGCTAAAGGAGGCTTTATGCAGTTCCCACACACACCACAGCAAGCCCAACTGCCGTTGTTCGAGGCGTTCATGGTGCAACCGCTGGCGCCGATCCTGAAAGACGTGGTCGAGTCGCCCTGGAGCGCAGAGCCCGAGGTTTTCAGCGAGCTGTCACTGCGTGGTGCAGCAGGGAGCTGCCTGAACCTTCTGGCACCGATTCTTCGGGAATTGAGCCAGGACCAGGATGCACGCTGGCTGACCCTGATTGCTCCACCCGCCAGCCTGACCCAGGCCTGGCTGCGGGACGCCGGCCTGAACCGTGAACGCATCCTGTTGTTGCAACCCCGCGGGACCCAGAGCGCCCAACAACTGACCTGCGAAGCCTTGCGATTGGGCCGCAGTCACACGGTCGTCAGCTGGCTCAACCCGCTGAACGCCGCGTCACGGCAACAGTTGATCAGCGCCGCCCGCACCGGGGACGCTCAAAGCCTGAATATTCGACTGGGGTAATTAAAATTCAATGTGCGCTTCAAACAGCGCCAGGCTTCTCCAGGGATAGAGAAGCCGATCTGTAGCGGTATCAGCAGAAACCGACGGACGGGATCAGTGAAGGATCCGCGGCTCTTCATCTTTATTGAATTCGCCTTCAACCAGGCGCCCTGCCATCTGCACACCGACGCTTAACATCGCCTTCGCGACTTCCACATGATTGCCTTGCAGGAACGCTTTGGCGTCCTCGGAGAAATCCAAAGTAACCAGAGAACCCTCGTCCTCAGCCCTGCGCAGCTCGATTCGGCCGTCTGGTAACTCAACAATTTCTAGAAAGGACGTTGGCATAAAGGTCTGTTCTCCACGAAAGGCGGGGATTATATAGGCATCGGCCAGGCTTCGCTCGGGATCTTGACCAGAAGTCATCGCGAAGAAATATCTGTTAGCAATCATCCCTGAACGGACAGCCCAACGGGTCATCCGTCACATCAGTCAGTCCACTAGCACTCGTTCAGCCCGTCACGGAAGCGGATCGCCAACTCTTTAAGGTTCTGGCGCCAGCTCTCCAGCTCTTCTCGACTCAGCTCTTGAGGCGCCTCTTCTTCGTCCAGATTAACCGCCATGATCAATGGCTGTGTCACGTCACCCTTGGGTTTGTGCGGGACCCGTGGCGGCTGAAACAGTGCCGCATGGGCCGCGAGCAGCTTGGCCAGCCAGGTTTCCGAATTACCAGCCAACTCGACCATCTCGGCCATTTCGGGAATGGCGATAGCTTCCAGCACTTCACGGGTCAGTAACATCTCCGCCCGCGGCGCATTGGCCTGAGGCAAGCGATAGAAACCGGCGATTTCATGGCACAACCCGAGCAACGCGCCGTAAAGGTGAAACAACGCCGACTCGCGCCCGGCCTGGATCAGCGCCAGGGAGTTCATCGCCCGCCCTTCTTCGGCCCTAGCGAGCGCTTCAAGCGACAGGCCGGCGAAATAAATCTTCTGGTTGGTGCGGGTATAGAGTTCGTGGGCCATGACGGCAGCCTCCACAGCGAAATAATTACGTCACACAGACCCGACAGTGTCGTGGATCAGCCGATCTGACCGCAAGCTCAAAACAAAAAGGCCGCATGAAAATCCGAGGATTGTCATGCGGCCTTTTGTGTACAGCTACTTTTAAGCTTTAGCGGCTGGACGCTTATCTTCAACCGTCCACTTACCGCCGTCGTAGTACGCTTTCCAACCCGTCGGCTTACCGTCGACTTCAGTCTGCACGTACTGCTCTTTGGTTTTGCGGCTGTAACGGATCACGGAAGGCAGGCCATCCGGATCTTTCTTCGGCGCTTCGCAGAGGAAGTGGTACTTCGGATCGATCTCGTCCTTGTGCGGCACGATCTCGATCACCAGCGGAGCACGGGTCTCGCGGTTTTTCGGGAACTGGCTCGCCGCCAGGAACAGGCCGGAAGCCCCGTCGCGCAGGATGTAGGTGTCGTTGACCTTTTCGCATTTCAGCTCAGGCATCTTCACCGGATCCATCTTCGGCGGCGCCGCATCACCGCTTTTCAGCAGTTTACGGGTGTTCTTGCACGTCGCATTGGTGCAGCCAAAGAACTTGCCGAAACGGCCGGTCTTGAGCTGCATCTCGCTGCCGCACTTGTCGCATTCCAGGCTCGGACCTTCGTAGCCCTTGATGCGGTAGCTGCCTTCTTCGATTTCGTAGCCATCGCAATCCGGGTTATTACCGCAGATGTGCAGCTTGCGTTTCTCATCCAGCAGGTAAGCGTCCATCGCCGTGCTGCAAATCGGGCAGCGGTGCTTGCCGCGCAGGACCAGGGATTCCGACTCGCCTTCGTCGTCCGCAGCGATTTCATCGCCCGGCACCAGGTTGACGGTGGCCTTGCAGCGTTCTTTCGGCGGCAGGCTATAGCCCGAGCAGCCGAGGAACACGCCGGTCGATGCGGTACGAATCTGCATCGGACGACCGCACACCACGCACGGAATGTCAGTCATGACTGGCTGGTTGGCACGCATGCCGCCTTCAGCGCTTTCGGCTACTTCGAGTTTCTTTTTGAAGTCGCCGTAGAACTCGTCGAGCACGTTTTTCCAGTCGCGTTCGCCCTGGGCCACGTCATCGAGGTTCTCTTCCATGCCGGCGGTGAAGCCGTAGTCCATGAGGTTGGAAAAGCTCTCGGCCAGACGCTCGGTGACGATATCGCCCATCTTTTCCGAGTAGAAACGACGGTTGTGCAGCGCTACATAGCCGCGGTCCTGGATGGTCGAAATGATCGCCGCGTAGGTCGAAGGACGACCGATGCCGCGTTTTTCCATTTCTTTTACCAGGCTTGCTTCCGAATAACGGGCCGGCGGCTTGGTGAAGTGCTGGGTCGGATCAAGCTTGATCAGCTTCATCGCGTCGCCCTGGGCCATGTCCGGCAGCACGTCGTCATCGCCCGGTTTGGCGATTTGCGGCATGACGCGGGTGTAACCGTCAAACTTCAGGATGCGGCCCTTGGCACGCAGCTCGAAATCACCGGCACCCACAGTCACCGTGGTCGACAGGTATTGCGCAGGCAACATCTGGCAAGCGAGGAACTGACGCCAGATCAGCTCGTAGAGCCGCTCAGCATCACGCTCCATGCCCGACAGCTTGCTTGGCTCGGTATTGGCGTCGGAGGGACGAATCGCTTCGTGAGCCTCTTGTGCGCCTTCCTTGCTGCTGTAGACGTTCGGGTTTTCCGGCAGGTACTTCTTGCCGAACTCGCCTTCAATATAAGTACGCGCCATCGCCACCGCATCAACCGAGAGGTTGGTGGAGTCGGTACGCATATACGTGATGTAGCCCGCTTCGTACAAACGTTGGGCCATCATCATGGTTTTCTTCACCCCGAAGCCCAGGCGGTTACTCGCGGCCTGCTGCAGGGTGGAGGTGATGAACGGTGCCGACGGCTTGCTGCTGGTCGGTTTGTCTTCACGTTTGACGATGCTGTAGCTGGAAGACTTGAGTTTCTCCAGCGCGGCCATGGCCTGGGTTTCGTTGAGCGGCTTGAAGGCTTCGCCTTTCTCGCGAGCCACGTCAAAGCGCACGGTGGCGCCCTTGGCGGTGCCGAGGTCAGCGTGGACTTCCCAGTATTCTTCCGGGTTGAACGCGCGGATTTCACGCTCACGCTCAACGACCAGTTTTACCGCAACCGACTGCACGCGCCCGGCGGACAGGCCGCGAGCGACCTTGGCCCACAGCAGCGGCGAAACCATGTAACCCACCACGCGATCGAGGAAACGACGCGCCTGCTGGGCGTTTACACGGTCGATATCCAGCTCGCCCGGCTTGGAGAAGGCTTCCTGAATCGCCTTCTTGGTAATTTCGTTGAACACCACGCGCTTGTAGCGGCTGTCGTCACCACCGATGGCTTCGCGCAGGTGCCAGGCAATGGCTTCCCCCTCGCGATCCAAGTCGGTTGCGAGATAGATGGTGTCAGCATCTTTGGCGAGCCGGCGCAGCTCTTCGATGACCTTCTCTTTGCCCGGGAGGATCTCGTACTTGGCTTTCCAGCCATGATCGGGATCGACACCCATGCGCGAGACAAGCTGCTTGCGCGCCTTCTCTTTCGGCGTGAGCACCGGACCTTCACCCGCGGCAGCCTTGCCGCGCTTGGCGGCTGGCTCTTTGCTGGCGCTAGCCGAACCGCTGGTGGGCAGGTCTCGGATATGGCCGATACTCGACTTCACCACGTATTGGTTACCCAGATACTTGTTGATGGTCTTGGCCTTAGCCGGGGATTCCACAATGACCAGCGATTTGCCCATGGATCAGAAAATTCCTGAATTCTAGAAGTGAAAGGCGGTTGGCGCCTGACGCGGCACCGCTATATATAGTGGCTACAAGGTGAGGTCAAGCGCAGGGTTCGGCGCGCACTCAGCTTATGGCTTGGAAAAAAGGCTCGGTTCGGCTTGCACCAAAGCAAAGCGTGGGACCTGTTCGCCGTCAACCTCGACCGACTCCAGGAACATGCTCAAGGGACGCACCCAAAAGCCGTAATCGCCATACAGGGCTTGGTAGAAGACCACTTCTTCTTCGGTCTCGGAATGCCGCGCAACATTGAATACACGGTACTGCGGACCTTTGTAATGTTGGTAGAGCCCAGGTTGTATCGGCATGCTTCGGCCCTCGCTCAAATCTTTTTAAAATAAAAACAAAAATAAATTCAGAAAAACAAAAACCGGGGCACTTGGCCCCGGCTTCCATCAACGAGACGCTTAAACGCGTTCGAAGACGGTGGAGATGCCTTGGCCGAGACCAATGCACATGGTGGCTACCCCGAAGGTGCCGCCATTTTGCTTCATCACGTTCAGCAAAGTGCCGGAGATACGTGCACCGGAGCAACCAAATGGGTGACCCAAGGCGATTGCGCCGCCGTGCAGGTTAACCTTCTCGTTCATCTTGTCGAGCACTTTCAGATCTTTCAGCACTGGCAGGGCCTGTGCGGCGAAAGCTTCGTTGAGCTCGAAGAAGTCGATATCGTTGATCCCCAGGCCCGCACGCTTCAGTGCTTTTTGTGTGGCCGGAACTGGACCATAGCCCATGATTGCCGGATCCACACCTGCCACTGCCATCGAGCGAATCACCGCCAATGGCTGGATGCCCAGGTCCTGGGCACGCTGCGCCGACATCACGATCATGCACGAAGCACCATCGGTGATCTGCGACGAAGTACCGGCTGTCACGGTGCCACCCTTCGGGTTAAACGCTGGCTTAAGAGCTGCCAGGCTTTCCAGGGTGGTTTCCGGACGAATGGTTTCGTCGTAGTCGAACAGTTTCAGGAAACCGTTCTCGTCGTAGCCCTGCATCGGGATGATTTCGTCTTTGAACTTGCCTTCCAGGGTCGCCTTGTGGGCGAGCTGGTGGGAGCGCACGCCGAAAGCGTCCTGTTGCTCGCGAGTGATGCCGTGCATTTTGCCCAGCATTTCAGCGGTCAGGCCCATCATGCCCGAGGCTTTCGCCGCGTACAGGGACATGTGCGGGTTCGGATCGACACCGTGCATCATGCTCACGTGCCCCATATGCTCGACGCCGCCAACGACGAACACGTCACCGTTGCCGGTCATGATCGCTTGCGCCGCAGTGTGCAGGGCGCTCATCGACGAGCCACAAAGACGGCTGACGGTCTGACCGGCAGCGGTGTGCGGGATCTGAGTCATCAGGGACGCCATGCGGGCGATGTTCCAGCCCTGCTCCAGGGTCTGGTTTACACAGCCCCAGATCACGTCTTCGACTTCGTTCGGGTCAACCTTGACGTTGCGTTCCAGCAGTTTGCTGATCAGGTGCGCCGACATATCTTCGGCGCGGGTGTTGCGGTGCATGCCGCCCTTGGAGCGGCCCATCGGAGTACGACCGAAGTCGACAATCACGACGTCTCTTGGATTCAAGCTCATAAAATTTCACTCTCGCTCAAAAGTTGGGACGCTTAACCGAAGAACCGTTGGCCAGTCTTGGCCATTTCACGCAGCTTCGCGGTCGGGTGGTACAGCGCGCCCAAATCAGCGTACTGGTCAGCCAGGGCAACGAACTCTGCAACACCGAGCGAATCGATGTAGCGCAGCGCACCGCCACGGAATGGAGGGAAACCAATACCGTAGACCAGACCCATGTCGGCTTCGGCGGCGGTTTCGACAATGCCGTCTTCCAGGCAACGCACGGTTTCCAGGCACAGCGGGATCATCATCCAGTTGATGATGTCTTCGTCAGTGACTTCGCGCTGCTCGTAGACGATCGGCTTGAGCACTTCCAGCACCGACGGATCGGCGACTTTCTTCTGCTTGCCCTTCTTGTCGGTCTCGTAAGCGTAGAAACCCTTGCCGTTCTTCTGGCCCAGGCGCTTGGCTTCGTAGAGCACGTCGATAGCCGAACGGCGATCGTCTTTCATGCGGTCCGGGAAACCTTCAGCCATGACGTCACGACCGTGGTGACCGGTGTCGATGCCGACCACGTCCATCAGGTACGCCGGGCCCATTGGCCAGCCGAATTTTTCCATGACCTTGTCGATACGGACGAAGTCCACACCGGCGCTGACCAACTTGGCGAAACCGCCGAAGTACGGGAACAGGACGCGGTTGACCAGGAAGCCCGGGCAGTCATTGACGACGATCGGGTTCTTGCCCATTTTCTTGGCGTAGGCAACGGTGGTGGCAACAGCCAGCTCGCTGGACTTCTCGCCACGAATCACTTCAACCAGCGGCATCATGTGCACCGGATTGAAGAAGTGCATGCCGACGAAGTTTTCCGGACGCTTGAGGGCTTTGGCCAGCAAGGTGATGGAAATCGTCGAGGTGTTGGACGCGAGGATGGTGTCCTCTTTGACCTTGTCTTCGACTTCGGCCAGTACGGCTTGCTTGACCTTCGGGTTCTCGACGACAGCTTCGACAACCAGATCCACGTGACCGAAATCGCCGTAGGACAGGGTCGGACGAATGCCGTTGAGCACTTCAGCCATTTTCGCCGGGGTCATGCGACCTTTATCAACGCGACCGACCAGCAGCTTGGCGGCTTCAGCCAGACCCTGCTCGATACCGTGCTCGTTGATATCCTTCATCAGGATCGGCGTACCTTTGGAAGCCGACTGATAAGCGATACCGCCACCCATGATGCCGGCGCCCAGTACGGCAGCCTGCTTCACGTCCTTGGCGATTTCGTCGTAGGCCTTGGCCTTTTTCTTCAGTTCCTGATCGTTCAGGAACAGACCGATCAAGCTCTGCGCGGCAGAGGTCTTGGCCAGTTTGACGAAACCGTTGGCTTCGACTTCCAGCGCTTTGTCGCGACCGAAGTTCGCAGCTTTCTGGATCGTCTTGATCGCTTCAACCGGCGCCGGGTAGTTCGGGCCAGCCTGACCGGCGACGAAACCTTTGGCGGTTTCGAAAGCCATCATTTGTTCGATGGCGTTCAACTTCAGCTTTTCCAGCTTCGGTTGGCGCTTGGCCTTGTAGTCAAACTCGCCGGAGATGGCGCGTTTGATCAGTTCCAGAGCGGCTTCCTGCAGTTTCTCAGGAGCAACCACCGCATCGACTGCGCCGACTTTCAGCGCGTCTTCAGGACGGTTTTCCTTGCCAGCGGCAATCCACTCGATAGCGTTGTCGGCACCGATCAGGCGCGGCAGGCGCACGGTGCCGCCGAAGCCTGGGTAGATGCCCAGTTTGACTTCTGGCAGACCGATCTTGGCCTTGGTGGACATGACGCGGTAGTCCGCCGCCAGACACATTTCCAGACCGCCGCCCAGGGCGATACCGTTGATCGCGGCGACAGTCGGGACGTTGAGGTCTTCGAAATCGCTGAAAATCTTGTTGGCTTCGAGGTTGCCAGCGACAAGCTCTGCATCAGGCAGCTTGAAGTTCTCGACAAATTCGGTGATGTCGGCACCGACGATGAACACGTCCTTGCCACTGCTGACGATCACACCCTTGATCGAAGCATCTGCCTTGATAGTGTCTACGGCCTGACGCAATTCGTTCAGGGTTAGACGGTTGAACTTGTTGACGGACTCACCCTTGAGATCGAACTTCAGTTCGACGATGCCACTTTCAAGAGCCTTAACCGTGATGGCTTTACCTTCGTAAATCATCAACTGATCTCCACGATATGGAAGCTGAACAGTACACGTCGGACGCAGGCGAATGGCTCGGCAGGACGCTTTTCGTCGATGCTAACGCCAATCCACCCGGCACACCCGCCAACGCGATAGTCGGGATTCTGTAGGAGCGATCTGAAATACAAACGCTCAATTCATACGCCCGTTTGATTTGGGTACGCCACCTTCACGGAATTTCCGGCAATTGTCAATCGCCCAAAATGCTGGTTGAAACGCGACTTTGCAGTCATTTCCGTAAGACGAAGGTTCACAACACGCAGGTGCATGTGAGGCCATTCATAGAATCAATAGTTAGAAAAGTCGCCCTAATTCACGGCAACCTGCGTTTAAGCAGCTACGCTGGCGGGACATTGAGGAAAAAATTTGAACGCTTTTGGCGAATGCCCGGCGTAAGATCAGCGCCACAAAGATTTCCGGCCTGCCTGGCCAACCCCAGCCCGATGATGATGTCGGGCTTTTTATTGCCTGTCTGTCAGGTGCTGGCGCTCGCTTTTGTAGGAGCTGCCGCAGGCTGCGAGCTTTTGATCCTGTCTTTCTTACAAGAGCAAAAGATCGCAGCCTACGCGGGATCGGGTTTCAGGCAAGGGCTTTGAGTGTGGCGTCGATGTGCTGCAGAACTTCGGCGTCGCCCTTCTCGCCCCAATACAAGAAGATCATCTGCTTGTCCGCCTCGACCTTGTAGACGTTGGCCGGCAATTTTTCGAAATGATTGAGCAACACCGGGTCTTCACAGACCTCCTGCCACTGATTGACCCACACCCCCGGCGACTTTTGCCAATAACTCCAGCACTTGGGCTGATTGCCCCGGCGCGGTCGATGGTACTGGGCGCAGGGGCTCGGCGGCTCCTGGCTCAGCCAGTGAGGCCACTCTTGCGGCGCCAGTTGCATGGCCAACCCGATGCGTCGCGCCTCCATTCGCAAGGCCATACGGCCACTCTGGTGGCGGGACGGTCGCAACCATGCCAGCGGACTCAGTACCACCAGCAGGATTGACACCACTATCCAGACCGTCATATCTGTACTCCCGATTCTTGATGAGCGCTTTGGGTCACTTTGGAACCATTGCGCTTGAAACCAGCCATACTTACCAATATTGCAATCCTCAGGAGGAGCACCTCATGCCCTACAACCATATTCTGGTCGCTGTAGATCTAACCGAAGAGTGCGATCCTGTTATCCACCGCGCTCGCGAACTGTCGGTGAGCAACGGCGCGAAGCTGTCCCTGGTGCACATTGTCGAGCCGATGGCCATGGCCTTTGGCGGCGACGTGCCGATGGACCTGTCACAACTGCAACAACAGCAGTTCGACCAGGCCAAGGAACGACTTGACCGCTTGATCCTCAAGTACCCGGAACTCTCCAAGGAATACAGCCACCTGACTTACGGCCAGCCGCGCCAGGAAATTCATCACCTGGCCAAGGAACAGACCTGCGACCTGATCGTGGTCGGCAGTCATGGTCGACATGGTTTGGCACTGTTGCTCGGCTCCACCGCCAACGACGTGCTGCACGGTGCGCCCTGCGATGTGCTGGCGGTGCGCCTGATCAAAAGCTGACAACACGGACCAATGTGGGAGCGGGCTTGCTCGCGAAGGCGGCTTAACATTCAACAAATAGGCTGACTGAGACAGCGCTTTCGCGAGCAAGCCCGCTCCCACATTGGATCTATGGCGGCCCAGTAGATCGCATTCCATACGAAAAGCCCGGCGTTCATCTCTGAACGCCGGGCTTTTTTATTGCAGGATCATTCAGGCATCCAGCTCGGCCCAACGCTCGACCATCACGTCGAGTTCAGCCTGCAATTGCTCAAGCTGAGCAATCACCGCCGCCGTCTCGGCAGCCGGGCGCTGATAGAAAGCGGGGTCCGCCATCTGCGCTTCAACCGCAGCAATCTGCTGCTCCATGGCTTCGATCTGGCCCGGCAACATCTCCAGCTCACGCTGATGCTTGTAGCTGAGCTTCTTCTTCACCGCCGGCGCTTCCACCGCCGCGACCGGCGCTGCTTCGGCAGTCACGACCGCGGAGGTCAGGTCGGCTTTGCCGGACTTGCTCTCGGTCACGCCCAGCAGACGCGGCGAGCCGCCCTGACGCAGCCAGTCCTGATAACCACCGACGTATTCGCGAACCTTGCCTTCACCTTCGAAGACCAGGGTGCTGGTCACCACGTTGTCGAGGAATGCCCGGTCGTGACTGACCATCAGTACGGTGCCGTTGAAGGTCAGCAAGACCTCTTCCAGCAGTTCGAGGGTTTCCACGTCGAGGTCGTTGGTTGGTTCGTCGAGGACCAGCAGGTTCGCCGGTTTGCTGAACAACTTGGCCAGCAACAGACGGGCACGCTCACCACCGGACAACGCCTTGACCGGCGTGCGGGCACGCTGCGGGCTGAACAGGAAGTCGCCGAGGTAGCTCAGTACGTGACGGCTTTGACCATCGATATCGATGAAGTCGCGACCTTCGGCCACGTTGTCGATCACGGTCTTTTCCAGATCCAGCTGATGGCGCAACTGGTCGAAGTAGGCCACGTCGATGCGCGTCCCCTCTTCCACAGTGCCGCTGGTTGGTTGCAAACCGTTGAGCATCAGTTTCAGCAAGGTGGTCTTGCCGGTGCCGTTGGCGCCGAGCAGACCGATACGGTCGCCGCGCTGCAGGACCATCGAGAAGTCCTTGATCAGGAACGGGCCACCCGGGTGAGCGAAACTCACGTTCTCGAGGACCATCACCTGCTTGCCGGACTTGTCGGCGGTATCCAGTTGAATGTTGGCTTTGCCGGTGCGCTCACGACGCTCGCTACGCTCGTTGCGCAGGGCCTTGAGGGCACGGACGCGGCCTTCGTTACGGGTACGGCGCGCCTTGATGCCCTGGCGGATCCAGACTTCTTCCTGGGCCAGTTTTTTATCGAACAGTGCGTTGGCGGTGTCTTCAGCGGCCAGCGAGGCTTCTTTGTGCACGAGGAAACTGGCGTAGTCGCCGTTCCAGTCGATCAAGCCGCCGCGATCCAGTTCGAGGATGCGGGTCGCGAGGTTCTGCAGGAAGGAACGGTCGTGCGTGATGAACAGCACGGCGCCCTGGAAATCCTTCAGCGCTTCTTCAAGCCAGGCGATCGCACCGATGTCCAGGTGGTTGGTCGGTTCGTCGAGCAGCAGCAGGTCCGGTTCGGAAACCAGGGCCTGGGCCAGCAGGACGCGGCGACGCCAGCCGCCGGACAATTCGGCGAGGGTCTTGTCGGCCGGCAATTGCAGACGGCTCAAGGTGCTGTCTACCAATTGCTGCAAACGCCAGCCGTCGCGGGCTTCGAGATCGTGCTGGACGTGCATCAGCTTATCCAGGTCGGCGTCGGTGACGATGTTCTGGCTCAGGTGGTGATACTGCGCAAGCAGCTCGCCCACACCGTCCAGGCCTTCGGCCACGACATCGAACACGGTCCGCTCGTCGGCTACCGGCAATTCTTGCGGCAATTCGCCAATCTTGAGGCCGGGTGCGCGCCAAACGGAGCCGTCATCGGGCTTCTGGTCGCCCTTGACGAGCTTCATCATGCTGGACTTGCCAGTGCCATTGCGGCCGATGATGCACACCCGCTCACCACGGGCGATCTGCCAGGACACCTTGTCCAACAACGGCGTAGAGCCGAAAGCAAGGGACACATCGCTGAATTTGAGCAGGGTCATGAGCTTCTCCAAAAACCGGGCGCGCATTCTACCTGACTTGAGGCTTCAGAAGGCCGGCAATTTCACCTGTGTAGCACTCTGCATGACAATTGTTGCGATCTTGCACCGGCAGGCCGGCAAAGCTTTCGCCCGTTGCTGGCAAAAGGCTAAGCTACAGATTATTCAGTGCTGATCCTGTCAGCACTTGTCATGATTTTTCTGCCCGGATGTCTCATGCGCAGTCGCCTTTTCAGTCTTTTATCGTGTTTGCTCCTTTCTGCCACTGCCGCTCAATCAGTCCAGGCGGTAGACCTGTCCACCCAACGCCAGTATTACGATGAAGCCAAGCGTGCCTTGGCAAAAGGCGATTCAGAGCCTTATTTCCGTTACAGCCAGGCCCTCAGCGATTACCCGTTGGAACCGTATCTCGCCTATGACGAACTGACGGCCCGCCTTAAAACCGCCAGCAATACCGAAATCGAGAAATTCCTCGCTGAACACGGTGACCTGCCCCAGGCCAACTGGATGAAATTGCGTTGGTTGCGCTGGCTGGCGGATCGCGGCGACTGGGCGACCTTCGTCAAGTATTACGACCCCAAGCTCAACTTCACCGAACTGGACTGCCTGAACGCGCAGTATCAGATCGGGCACAACCAGAAAGCGGTCGGTTACGCCAACGCCGAAAAACTCTGGCTGACCGGCAAATCGCAGCCCGCAGCCTGTGATGGCCTGTTCGGGATCTGGGCTGCCGAAGGTCAACTGACCGAACAGAAACGCTGGGAACGCACCAAGCTCGCCGCCCAGGCGCGCAACTATCCACTGGCCAACAGCCTGGTGAGCGGCCTGACCACCCTCGCCCCACGCGGTCGTTTGTTGGTGGACGTGGCGCAGAAACCCGAATTGCTTAACCAGCCGTCGCGGTTCAGCCCGGCCGACGAGCCGATGTCCGACATCGTCAGCCTCGGTTTACGCCGGCTGGCCAAGCAGGACCCGGACAAGGCCATGGACCTGCTCGACGGTTACGCCAGCAGCATGCATTTCTCCCGCGATGAAAAAGTCGCCATCGCCCGGGAAATCGGCCTGACCCTCGCACGACGTTTCGACCCTCGTGCGCTGGATGTCATGACCAAGTACGACCCGGAGCTGCGCGACAACACCGTGTCCGAATGGCGCCTGCGCCTGCTACTGCGCCTGGCTCGCTGGGACGACGCCTATCAGTTGACCCGCCGTCTGCCACAGGACCTGGCCACCACCAACCGCTGGCGTTACTGGCAAGCTCGCGCCCTGGAACTGGCGCAGCCGCAGAATCCGGAAGCGCAGACGCTCTACAAAGGCCTCGCCCGGGAGCGTGATTTCTACGGTTTCCTCGCCGCCGACCGTTCGCAGTTGCCCTATTCATTGGTGAACAAGCCGTTGGTGCTCAGCCAGGCGATCATCAACAAAGTACGCAACACCCCCGGCATCCGTCGCGCCCTGGAATTCCACGCCCGTGGGCAGATCGTCGACGGTCGTCGCGAGTGGTACCACGTCAGCCGTCATTTCAACCGAGACGAGATGGTTGCTCAGGCGAAACTGGCCTACGACCTGAAATGGTATTTCCCGGCGATCCGCACCATCAGTCAGGCCCAGTACTGGGACGACCTGGATATCCGCTTCCCGATGGCCCACCGCGAAACCCTGGTGCGCGAAGCCAAGGTCCGTGGTTTGCATTCGAGCTGGGTGTTCGCCATCACGCGCCAGGAAAGCGCGTTCATGGACGACGCTCGCTCCGGCGTCGGCGCCAGCGGCCTGATGCAACTGATGCCCGGCACCGCCAAGGAAACCGCGCGCAAGTTCAGCATCCCCCTGGCCTCGCCGCAGCAAGTGCTCGACCCGGACAAAAACATCCAGCTCGGCGCCGCCTACTTGAGCCAGGTCCACAGCCAGTTCAACGGCAACCGCGTCCTCGCCTCCGCCGCCTACAACGCCGGCCCCGGCCGCGTACGCCAATGGCTGCGCGGCGCGGATCACCTGAGCTTCGACGTGTGGGTGGAAAGCATCCCGTTCGACGAAACCCGCCAGTACGTGCAGAACGTGCTGTCTTACTCGGTGATCTACGGCCAGAAGCTCAACTCGCCGCAACCGCTGGTGGATTGGCATGAACGGTATTTTGATGATCAGTAATGGTCTTCTGATCGTGCGCTGAACCGTAAACAAAAATGCCCGCATCGAGTGATGCGGGCATTTTTCAATTCAAAGCACTTATTGCTTCAACTTTGCGACAGCGTTATTGCCTTGGCTGGTCAGGCGATATTTTTGAGCCGGACTGCTGGGAGACTCAGGATTGCTCATTTCAATCAACCCGGCAGCCAATGCAGCCTTGAGATAGTTCGCCCGAAACGTTGCCTTGTGAGCCAAACCAACCTGCGCCATTAGCTCACTAATCTTGAGCGGACCATTTGCATGAAGCACTCGAAGCAACTTCCCTACTGGGTCGGTTACTGGGTCGGTTACTGGGTCGGTTACTGATTCACTCCGAGCCGCCTCCGCCAGCGCAACACTCAACGCCTGAAGCATAAATTCAACAAACGGAGTCGATTCAGCCAACTGATCGGCAGCAGACAACGCCGCATAATAAGCATCCTGCTGCTCACGGATCACCGCTTCAACCGGCAAAAAAGCCAGTACCGGGCGCCACTGGCTGAGAATCAAAGTCTGCCAGAGCCGTCCCATGCGTCCATTGCCGTCGGCGAAAGGGTGGATGAATTCGAATTCGTAATGGAACACGCAACTAATGATCAACGGATGCCAGTCAGAGACACCCAGCCAGGCCAGCAGGTCATCCATCAAGTGCGCGACTCTACTCGGTGGCGGAGCCATATGAACCAACTGTTCACCACGGTAAATGCCGACACCCGCTTGTCGAAACCGGCCGCAATCATCAATCAAACCATGCATCAACAGTTCATGGGCACGGAGCAAATCGGACCGATTGCCTGGCCGCCAGTCCGGCATGGCTTCGTAGGCTGCGAAGGCATTGCGGACTTCCTGGATTTCCCTCGGCAAACCCAATACCCGTTGCCCAGCCAGAACAGCGGTGACCTGCTCGATGCTGAGCGTATTGTTTTCAATCGCCAACGAAGCCTGGATCGTGCGGATACGATTACCCCGGCGTAGTTGGGGCGTTTGCCGACTGTCACCGAAAGCCGAAAGCTGACCGATCTGCTCGCTGATCTCGGCGATCAGAGCCAGTATTCGCGTGGTCAGGGTCAGCGGGGGTTGGTAGCGACTCATATCCTCATCCGGGCAACTCGATTGAGCCGCCATAATGCCCGAACAACCGGACATCAGCAGCCTTCATTCCGCCCCCAAAGGTCGCTGTCACAGATGAGCCTCGTACTCCGTCTTGCCATCACTAAACTGCAACGCCGCCAACCGCGCATACAACGCATTGCTCGCGACCAATTCCTGATGCGTGCCCACTGCCACCAGTTTCCCTTGGTCCATCACCGCGATCCGATCCGCGTTTTTCACCGTGGCCAGGCGGTGGGCGATGACCAGGGTGGTGCGGTTTTTCATCAGGCTGGGCAGGGCTTGTTGGATCAGGTGTTCGCTCTGGGCGTCGAGGGCGCTGGTGGCTTCGTCCAGCAGCAGGATGGGTGCGTCCACCAGCAGCGCCCGGGCGATGGCCAGGCGTTGGCGCTGGCCGCCGGACAGGCCGAGGCCGCCGTCGCCGAGGTGGGTTTGGTAGCCGTTGGGCATTTGCTCGATGAAGTCGTGGGCGTAGGCAATTTTGGCCGCTTCCTGGACCTGGGCCAGGGTCGCATTCGGGTTGCCGTAGCGGATGTTCTCTTCAATGCTGCCGAAGAATAGTGCCGGGTTTTGCGACACCAGGGCGAAGCAGCGGCGCAGGTCCAGCGGATCAAGTTGAGTCAGTGACACACCGTCAAGCAGGATGCGCCCTTCGGCGGGGTCGTAAAAGCGCAGGAGCAGGTCATACACGGTGGACTTGCCCGCGCCGGACGGTCCGACCAGGGCGAGGGTTTCGCCGGCGTTGATGGTCAGATTCAAGCCATCGACAGCAAAGCTTTCGGGACGCGACGGGTAGGAAAAGCGCACATCCTGAAGAACCAGATTGCCATTAACCCGCTCGGGCAAGGTCACCAGCCCGGCAGTCGGTTTCTGGATGATATTTTCCGAGCGCAGCAATTCGGCAATCCGCTCTGCCGCACCGGCCGCTCGCTGCAACTCACCGATGACTTCGCTCAAGGTGCCAAAGGCGCTACCGACGATCAGGCTATAGAAGACAAACGCCGCCAGCTCACCACCGGAAATCCGCCCGGCGATCACGTCCATGCCGCCGACCCAAAGCATCACGCCCACCGCGCCCAGCACCAGCACGATCACCAGCGTAATCAACCACGAACGTTGGAGGATGCGTTTGCGTGCGGTGTCGAAGGCCTGCTCCACGGTGATAGCAAAGCGCTTTTCGTCCTGGACCTGATGGTTGTAGGCCTGCACGGTTTTGATCTGGCCGAGGGTTTCGGAGACGTAACTGCCGACATCGGCAATCCGGTCCTGGCTCTCGCGGGACAGGCTTCTGACCCGACGACCGAAGATCAGGATCGGCGCAACCACCAAGGGCAAGGCGATCACCACGATGCTGGTGAGTTTGGGGTTGGTGATAAACAGCAGCACGATTCCGCCGATCACCATCAGCAGATTGCGCAGAAACAGCGACAGCGAAGAGCCGATCACCGATTGCAGCAGGGTGGTATCGGCGGTCAGCCGCGACTGGATTTCGGAGCTGCGGTTGTCTTCGTAGAAACCCGGATGCAGGTAAACCAGATGATTGAACACTTGGCGCCGAATGTCCGCGACAACCCGCTCGCCGATCCACGACACCAAATAGAAGCGGGCGAAAGTCCCCACTGCCAGGGCAATCACCAACACCATAAACAGGCCGATGGACTGGTTGAGCAAATGCGGCGACTGGGTCATGAGCCCCTGATCCACCAACAGGCGAATACCCTGGCCCATGGACAAAGTGATACCTGCCGTGACGATCAACGCCAGCAAGGCACCAAAGGCCTGCCAGCGATAAGGCGCCAGAAAGTGACTGGTCAGGCGAATGGCGCGACGGTGACGGGAAGAGAGCATCGGGTTCATCCAGGTTCGCAACAGAAGCGATTGATGGGGCCAGCCTACACACTCAATGGGGTGGAACTCTGTAAATCACAATGAGTCAGGTTAATTATGACCGCCAAGACTAGTGCCTAGACGCTATTGGTCTAAAGTCCGGGTGGCAACACTGATGTATTTCTGGTGGACTGGCGTTGCCGCCCCGAAGAGACCGCAGGGAGTTGTCACAGCCCGGTCACTTGGCGGCTTTAGAGTAAGCACACAACCTGATGAGGAGACAGGCCATGTCCTTGCAAAACAGCAGCGAAGACAAGATTCAAGTGATCCGCACACAACCAGACCAGTCTCTGGGTTGCTCGATTATCGATAAGGACGGGCGCGAAGTACCGATCACTGAAGGCATGATCCAGGACGCGTGCCGCGAACTGGAGAAGCGATTGGTCAAGCCTGCCGAACAAGAGTGATATAGCCACCGTCTTCTTGACCCGGCCCTGGTTGGCCGGGTTTTTTGTGGGTGATTATCCGGAAATGACAGCGCGGCCTTCGCGGGCAAGCCTCGCTCCTACAGGTAGAGTCGCCCACATTTTTAACAAACGACACCAAACCTGTAGGAGCGAGGCTTGCCCGCGAAAGGGCCAGTGCGGTTCCTAGATTACCGTCGCGCCCAACGCCGCCACGATCCGGCGCAACACCGGCGAATCCCCCTCTATCCTTACCTGCAACCCATCAATCTCCCGCCGCGACGGATAGTTCTTGCGCAGTGCATCAAACGCCGCACGCTGTTCGCTCACATTACCTACAAGGCTGCGGCGAAAGTCCGCATCGTCACGGCGCGGGTCGTACACCCCGCGGCACAACATCGCCAGCGCCCAGGCCGGATCGCTGTCAGCGTGCAAGGTCACGTGCGACAACCAAGGCGCCGGCAGCAAATCGCTCAGGCTGACTTCGGCAGGCTGGTCGAGGAAGTCGCAATACGCCTGATAGATCTGCGCCGTGCCACGCTGTTTGCCGTCGAGGCTGTAGCCGGCGATATGCGGCGTCGCCAGCACACAGAGTTCGGCCAGTGCCACATCGACCTCGGGTTCGCCTTCCCAGACGTCCAGCACCGCTTGCAGGTCTTCACGTTGCAGCAACACTTGGCGCAGGGCGGCGTTATCCACCACCGGGCCGCGGCTGGCGTTGATCAGCCAGGCGCCGGGCTTGAGCCGGTTCAAACGGGGTTTGTCGAACAGGTGCCAGGTCGCCAGAGCGCCATGCTTCTTCAAAGGCGTGTGCAGGCTGATGACGTCGCACTGCTCGATGATCTGCTCGAGGCTGACGAAATCACCGCCTTCCGCCGCTTGCCGCGGTGGATCGCACACCAGCACATTCCAGCCCAGGCCTTGCAGGACCTTGACCAGTCGCCCGCCCACTTCGCCAGCACCGACGACACCGTAAGTGCGTTGGGTCAGGTCGACGCCTTCGATTTCGGCCAGGGTCAGCAGGCTGCCGAGCACATAATCGACCACGCCCCGGGCATTACAGCCGGGCGCGCTGGACCAAGTGATGCCGGCCTGCTGGAAATAATCCAGGTCCAGGTGATCAGTGCCAATGGTGCAGGTGCCGACAAACCGCACCTTGCTGCCTTCAAGCAACGCGCGATTGACGTTGGTCACCGAGCGCACCAACAGCACATCGGCCTGCTCAACCGTAGCGCGGTCGATGGAACGCCCCGGCACCCGGCGGATTTCGCCGAAACCCTGGAAAAAGGCATCGAGCAGCGGGATATTTTCGTCGGCAACAATCAGCATGGCGAGGCTCCTTTGGCGGATCGGCAGTTTAGGCGCAGAAGGTGGGATCGGCCAGCGAGTAATCAGGCTGGCCGCGCACCTTTGTGGCGAGGGGGCTTGCCCCCGTTCGGCTGCGAAGCAGTCGTAAAACCTGCGTACACGGTGGTTCTGACGAAACGGGGTTGTTGGTTTTGGGGCCGCTTCGCTGCCCAACGGGAGCAAGCTCCCTCGCCACAGGGATGTCGCAATGTTCTAAACAGGATTACAAATCCCTAACACAGCTCTTTTCCTGACTAGCGCGTCAACGGGTAGAATGCGCCGCCCTGCGCATCAAATCCCCTGGACGTTTCGCTCTTGAATTCCGTAACAGATCGCCCCGCTGCAACCACCCTCACCCGCCCGGCACGGATTCGCCTGGAGCTGAAAACCCTGCTCGCCCTGGCGCTGCCGATCATGATCGCGCAACTGGCGACCACCGCCATGGGCTTCGTCGATGCGGTGATGGCAGGCCGGGTCGGGCCGCGAGACCTGGCCTCCGTGGCGCTGGGCAACTCGATCTGGGTCCCGGTGTTCCTGCTGATGACCGGCACCTTGCTGGCAACTACACCGAAAGTCGCCCAACGCTTCGGCGCCGGCACCCACAACGAGATCGGCCCGATCGTGCGCCAGGCCTTATGGCTCGCGCTGGTGGTGGGTTTGATGGCGACCAGCATGCTCGTCGCTGCCGAACCGATCCTGCACATCATGAAGGTCGATCCCGAACTGATCGGCCCGTGCATGCAATACCTGCATGGCATCGCCGCCGGTTTGCCCGCAGTCGCGCTGTATCACGTGCTGCGCTGTTTCAGCGACGGCATGGGCCGCACGCGTCCGGCGATGATCCTCGGTTTGTGCGCCCTGGCGCTGAACATCCCGCTGAACTACGTCTTCATTTATGGCCACCTGGGCGTGCCCGCCATGGGCGGCGCCGGTTGTGGTTGGGCGACGGGGATTGTGATGTGGTTCATGGCTCTCGGCATGGTGGCCTATACACGCTGGGCGCCGGCCTACCAGAAAAGCGAGCTGTTCAGCCGCTTTGACTGGCCACAATGGTCGGTGATCAAACGCCTGCTGGGCATCGGCCTGCCGATCGGCATTGCCGTGTTCGCCGAATCGAGCATCTTCGCGGTGATTGCCCTGTTGATCGGCAGCCTCGGCGCAACCGTCGTCGCCGGCCATCAGATTGCCCTGAACGTCAGCTCCCTGGTGTTCATGATCCCTTACTCGCTGGGGATGGCCGTCACCGTGCGTGTCGGCCAGGCACTGGGCCGCAGTGAACCGCGCGAGGCCCGTTTCGCCGCGGGCGTCGGCATGGGCACTGCCCTGGCGTATGCCTGTCTGTCGGCGAGCATGATGCTGTTGCTGCGCGAACACATCGCGACGATCTACACCGCCGATCCGACGGTGATTCATGTGGCGGCAATGCTGATCGTGTACTCGGCGCTGTTTCAGTTTTCCGATGCGATCCAGGTCACAGCAGCCGGCGCGCTGCGTGGCTATCAGGACACCCGGGTGACGATGATCCTGACCCTGTTCGCGTACTGGGGGATTGGTTTGCCGGTGGGTTACGCGCTGGGCCTGACCGACTGGCTGGGCGCGCCGAGCGGCCCGAGCGGGCTGTGGCAGGGTTTGATCGTGGGCTTGAGTTGCGCGGCGTTGATGCTGTCGATCCGCCTGACGCGCAGTGCACGCAAGCGGATCCGCATCAGCCAGTCGGCGGGTTAAGCGAGTTTTTTGCGGATCCAGTAGAGGTAGGTGCCTGCCTCTTCGTGCTGGCCGACCAGTTCGTGGTCGAGGAACACGCAAAACTTGGGGATATCGCGACGGGTCGACGGGTCGGTGGCGATGACTTTCAGCAAGCCACCGGGCGCCAGGTCACGGATGTGCTGGTGCAGCATCATCACCGGCTCCGGGCAGTTGAGGCCGGTGGCGTCGAGGGTGCCGTCTACCGGCGTATCAATCATTTCACTCATGATTCACTCCTGAAACTGGCCGGCATTGTCGCGCATTGCCGGGTGTTCGGTCATCTACGGCTGATCGCCTGATCGTTCCCACGCTCTGCGTGGGAATGCCGCCGGGGACGCTCCGCGTTCCGCCTTGCATGTGACGCAGAGCGTCACGGGATGCATTCCCACGCAGAGCGTGGGAACGATCGGCGTACGAATCAGCGGGACTTGGGTTTCTTCACGTCGATCCGGCGCAAGTGGCAGGTTACTTCTTCGCGGTCGTGGTACAGCTGTTTGCAGCCGATCTCGACCTTGATCCCGCGTTCCTTGAAGCCGTCGGCGATGCGTTCGAGCAAGCGCTTCACTTCAGCGTAACGCTGTTTCATCGGCAACTTGAGGTTGACCACCGCTTCGCGGCAATGCCCTTCGCCAATCCACTCTTCCAGCATCGCGGCGTTGCGCGCCGGTTTCTCGACGATGTCGCAAACCATCCAGTCCACGGGTTGGCGCGGCTTGAAGGTGAAACCGTCGGCCATCAAGTGTTGCACCAGACCGGTGTCCATCAGGCTTTCGGCCATCGGACCGTTGTCGATGGCGGTCACCAGCATGCCGCGATTGACCAGTTGCCAGGTCCAGCCGCCGGGTGCGGCGCCCAGGTCAACGCCGGTCATGTCGCTGTGCAGACGCTCGTCCCACTGGTCACGTGGGATAAAGTGGTGCCAGGCCTCTTCCAGCTTCAGGGTCGAACGGCTTGGCGCGTCACGGGGGAACTTCAAGCGGGGAATGCCCATCGGCCACATGGCCGAGTTATTCGACTCAGCCAGACCGACGAACACTTCACGACCGCTTTTGAAGGTCAGCAACAGGCGCGGCTTGCCGGCTTCTTCCACCAGTTTGCCGGCGGCCATCAACGCCTTGCGCAGGTGGCCTTCGAATTTCTTGCAGAAGTTCGACAATTCCTTGCCATCGTTGGTATCGACCATTTCCAGCCACAGGCTGCCGCACACCGGAAAATCAACAATGTGCGCGAGAATCACGCTGATGCGGTCGGTTTCCGGCAGGTCGATGAAGATCCCCCGGGCCCACTGGCGCGGGAAGATCAATTCGGCGAAACGCTGGCCACGCATCAGGCGCTCGGCGCCGTCTTCTTCGGTGCAAATGAACTCGGCGCAGGCGCTGGCGGTCTTCGCCTTGGCGTAACCGGCCACGTTCAGCCGTGCGGCGTGTTCGGAAATCTCGGAACAGACTTCGCCTTCGAAGCCCGGCCGGCAGTGCATAAAGAGGGTGTTCATTCTTACTCCTGGGCAGATGGCGAGAAATTCAACCACTGCGCGATGCCCAGGCTTGCGGTGAAGCAAAGCCTGTCACGAAAACCGGCGCATGATAGCCGAGTTCGGAACCTTGGACTCGCCCATAGAGTCCAGTTATTAGCTTTAACGAATGAACAGGGCTAGGTTAAAGGCTCTGCTTGTCCCGTCAGTCCGTAGCCGTGCGGACCCAAAGGAGTCATTTCAAATGCCGTCCCTCGATAGCCTGAAAACCCTTAAAACCCTGCAAATCGACGACAAGACCTACCATTACTTCAGTCTGCCCGACGCTGCCAAGAGCCTCGGTGATCTCGACAAGTTGCCGATGTCGTTGAAAGTGCTGCTGGAAAACCTGCTGCGCTGGGAGGACGAAAAAACCGTCACCGGCGCCGACCTCAAGGCGATTGCCGCGTGGCTCAAGGAGCGCCGCTCCGATCGTGAAATCCAGTACCGCCCGGCCCGCGTCCTGATGCAAGACTTCACTGGTGTGCCGGCGGTGGTCGACCTGGCCGCCATGCGTGCCGCCATGGCCAAGGCCGGCGGCGATCCGCAGCGGATCAATCCGCTGTCGCCGGTGGATTTGGTGATCGACCACTCGGTGATGGTCGACAAATTCGCCAGTTCCAGCGCCTTCGAACAAAACGTCGATATCGAAATGCAGCGCAACGGGGAGCGTTATGCGTTTCTGCGCTGGGGCCAAAGTGCCTTCGACAATTTCAGCGTAGTGCCGCCGGGCACCGGGATTTGTCACCAGGTGAACCTGGAATACCTCGGGCGCACGGTCTGGACCAAGGACGAGGACGGCCGCACCTATGCCTTCCCCGACACACTGGTCGGCACCGACTCCCACACCACCATGATCAACGGCCTCGGCGTACTCGGCTGGGGCGTGGGCGGGATCGAAGCGGAAGCGGCGATGCTCGGCCAACCGGTGTCGATGCTGATCCCGGAAGTGATCGGTTTCAAACTCACCGGCAAGCTCAAGGAAGGCATCACCGCCACCGACCTGGTGCTGACCGTCACCCAAATGCTGCGCAAAAAAGGTGTGGTCGGTAAGTTCGTCGAGTTCTACGGCGACGGCCTCGCTGACTTGCCGTTGGCCGACCGCGCGACCATCGCCAACATGGCCCCGGAATACGGTGCCACGTGCGGTTTCTTCCCGGTGGACGACGTAACGCTGGAATACCTGCGCCTGTCCGGTCGCCCGCCGGAAGTGGTCAAACTGGTCGAGGCTTACACCAAGGCCCAGGGGTTGTGGCGGCTGCCGGGCAAGGAACCGATTTTTACCGACAGCCTGGAACTGGACATGGGCAGCGTCGAAGCCAGCCTCGCCGGGCCGAAGCGCCCGCAGGACCGCGTCTCGCTACCGAATGTCGCCCAGGCCTTCAGCGATTTCCTCGGCCTGCAAATCAAACCCACCAGCAAGGAAGAAGGTCGCCTGGAAAGTGAGGGTGGCGGTGGCGTCGCGGTGGGTAACGCCGACATGGTCGGCGAAGCGGACTACGAGTCTGACGGCCATACGTATCGGCTGAAAAACGGCGCGGTGGTGATCGCTGCGATCACTTCCTGCACCAACACGTCCAATCCGAGCGTGATGATGGCGGCCGGGTTGGTGGCGAAGAAAGCGGTCGAGAAAGGCCTGAAACGCAAACCGTGGGTCAAGAGTTCACTGGCGCCAGGTTCGAAAGTGGTTACCGATTACTACAAGGCTGCCGGCCTGACTCAGTACCTTGATGAGCTGGGTTTTGCGTTGGTCGGTTATGGCTGCACCACGTGCATCGGCAACTCCGGGCCTCTGCCGGAGCCGATCGAGAAAGCGATTCAGAAAGCCGATCTGGCCGTGGCGTCGGTGCTGTCCGGCAACCGCAACTTTGAAGGCCGGGTGCACCCGCTGGTGAAAACCAACTGGCTGGCCTCCCCGCCCTTGGTCGTCGCTTATGCGCTGGCCGGCACGGTGCGCATCGATATCAGCAGCGAATCCCTGGGTGATGACAAGGATGGCAACCCGGTCTTTCTGCGGGACATCTGGCCAAGCACCAAAGAGATCGCCGACGCGGTGAATCAGGTCAACACCGCGATGTTCCACAAGGAATACGCCGAAGTGTTTGCCGGTGACGAGCAGTGGCAGGCGATTGAAGTGCCGCAAGCCGCGACTTATGTCTGGCAGGATGATTCGACGTACATCCAGCATCCGCCGTTCTTCGATGACATCGGCGGGCCGTTGCCGGTCATCCAGGACGTGAAAAAAGCCAACGTGCTGGCGCTGCTCGGCGATTCGGTGACCACCGACCACATCTCCCCCGCCGGCAACATCAAGGCCGACAGCCCGGCCGGTCGTTACTTGCGCGAGAAAGGCGTGGAACCGCGAGACTTCAACTCCTACGGCTCCCGTCGTGGCAACCATGAAGTGATGATGCGCGGCACCTTCGCCAACATCCGCATTCGTAACGAAATGCTCGGCGGCGAAGAAGGTGGCAACACGATCTACATTCCCACCGGTGAGCGGCTGCCGATCTACGATGCGGCGATGCGTTATCAAGCGTCGGGCACGCCGCTGGTGGTGATTGCCGGGCAAGAATACGGCACCGGGTCGAGCCGCGACTGGGCGGCCAAGGGCACCAACCTGCTGGGGGTGAAAGCGGTCATCGCGGAGAGCTTCGAGCGAATTCACCGCTCCAACCTGGTGGGCATGGGCGTGCTGCCGTTGCAGTTCAAACTGGACCAGAACCGCAAGAGCCTGAACCTGACGGGCAAGGAGACCGTGGACATTCTCGGGCTGACTGGCGTCGAGGTCACACCGCGAATGAGCCTGACCCTGGTCATCACCCGTGAAGACGGGACCAGCGAGAAGGTCGAGGTGTTGTGCCGGATCGATACGCTGAACGAAGTGGAATACTTCAAGGCTGGGGGGATTCTGCATTACGTGTTGCGCCAGTTGATTGCCTCATAAGCACCGCTGCTGACAGAGACACCGCCTTCGGGCGGTGTTTTTGTTTGTGCGGTATACGTCCTTATAATCGCCCCACATTTTCGGGCCTGACACACAATCCCTGTGGGAGCGAGCTTGCTCGCGATAACGGTGCCACAGGCAACATTGATATTGAATGTGCCGGCCCTATCGCGAGCAAGCTCGCTCCCACAGGGGACCGTGTCGAATGCACATCTCCAGGCGACGCCGATCCACTGTGGGAGCGAGCCTGCTCGCGAAAGCGGAGTGTCAGGCGACATCGATGCTGGATTTGATGGCCCTTTCGCGAGCAGGCTCGCTCCCACAAGGGGAAAGGTGTTGAACACAAATCCCCAGAACACCACCGATCAACTGTGGGAGCGGGCTTGCTCGCGAATGCGGTGTGTCATTTAACAATTAAGTCGGCTGACACACCGCTTTCGCGAGCAAGCCCGCTCCCACAGGGGACTGCGTCACACTGCAAATTTATTGGTACAAGGATTTCCCATGCTCGCTCTGCCATGGCTCTACCTGGCACTCCTCTCCATCGGCTATGGCCTGGCTCTGCTTTACGGCCAACTTGGCTGGCTCGCGGCTATCTCTGTCGCCCTGCTGCTGTTCGCCGGTTTCGCCGTGCGCCAGCAACAGATCCAGGCCGGCCGCTACATCGGTCACGGCTTGTTCATCATCCTGGCGTTGGCGCTGGCGTTGCACTGGCTGCCCGGTTTCTACAACGGTCGCGGCATTGACCCGCGGCGCCTCACGGATGATGCCGTACCGTTTTCCATGTATTTGAACCAGGACAAACCCCTGATTGGTTTCTGGTTGTTACTGGTTTGCCCATGGATTGTCGGCCGACGCTCGCTGCGGCTGTCGATTTACGCCACCGCGCTGGCGCTGACCCTGAGCGTCGTGCTCGCCCTCGGTGGCGCGCTGTTGCTCGGCGTGATCAGTTGGGCGCCGAAATGGCCGGATCAGGCCTGGCTCTGGGTGTTGAATAACCTGCTGCTGGTCACCCTGGTCGAAGAAGCGCTGTTTCGCGGCTATATCCAGGGCGGTCTGAGCCGACGCTTCAAACACCTGCCCTACGGTGAAAACCTCGCCCTGCTGCTCGCCTCGCTGCTGTTCGGCCTGGCGCATCTGGGCGCAGGCTGGCAATGGGTGTTACTGGCGGGCCTGGCGGGGGTCGGCTATGGTCTGGCCTACCGATTTGGCGGGTTGGGTGCGGCCATCGCTACCCATTTCGGCTTGAACCTGCTGCATTTCGGTCTATTCACCTACCCGATGCTCGCCGGCTGACGCAACAGTCGTTTTGCGACGCGCTGCTGATTATTGAAAAATATTTTCAACAATTCCCTGACCACGCCGACAACCTCTCAAAGCCTCACGGATTGAAATAGCCATGCGCAACAACCAACCCATTACACAACGCGAACGGACCTTCCCGGCTCAGCAACGGTTGATTTCCACGACCGACGCCAAAGGCGTGATCACTTACTGCAACGACGCCTTCGTCGAAATCAGTGGGTTTTCCCGTGAAGAGCTGATCCGTGCGCCGCACAACCTGGTCCGTCACCCTGACGTTCCGGCGGCGGTTTTCGCGCATATGTGGGGTACTTTGAAACAAGGCTTGCCATGGATGGGCATTGTCAAGAATCGCTGCAAGACCGGTGATCACTACTGGGTTAATGCCTACGTCACACCGGTTTTCGAAGGCAATCAGGTGGTCGGTTACGAGTCGGTGCGGATCAAACCCACCGCCGAACAGATCCGCCGTGCCGAAGCGCTCTACCAACGCATCAACCAGGGCAAGTCGGCGATTCCTTCGAGCGATAAATGGCTGCCGGTCCTGCAGGACTGGGTGCCGTTTATTCTGATCAGCCAGGTCAGCTTCATGATCGGTGCCTCGCTGAACTCCCACTGGGGTTTTGCCTTGGCTGCCGGCCTATCGGTGCCGCTGGGCCTGATGGGTTTGAGCTGGCAACAGCGCGGTCTCAAACGCCTGCTGGTCCTGGCCGGGCAAACCACTTCCGATCCGCTGATCGCCCAGATGTACACCGACAGCCGTGGCGCCCAGGCGCGTTTGGAGATGTCGATCCTCAGTCAGGAAGCACGCCTGAAAACCTGCCTGACCCGCCTGCAGGACACTGCCGAGCATCTGACCGAACAAGCGAAGCAGTCCGACACCCTGGCGCACAAAAGCTCCAACGGCCTGGAACGTCAACGGGTCGAAACCGAACAAGTGGCCACCGCCGTCAACCAGATGGCCGCTACCACCCAGGAAGTCGCCAGCCACGTGCAACGCACGGCGGACGCCACCCAGGAAGCCAATCGCCTGACCAGTCGCGGCCGCGATATCGCCGGGGAAACCCGTGAAGCGATTCAACGCCTGTCGGTGGTGGTCGGTGAAACCGGCCAGACTGTGACTCAACTGGCCAAGGACAGCGACGAAATCGGTGGTGTGGTCGATGTGATCAAAGGCATCGCTGACCAGACCAACCTGCTGGCGCTCAACGCCGCCATCGAAGCGGCTCGCGCCGGTGAAATGGGCCGTGGTTTCGCGGTTGTCGCCGATGAAGTACGGCAACTGGCGCAACGCACCAGCGAATCCACCGGGCAGATCCATGCGCTGATCGCCAAGCTGCAACAAACCGCCAACACCGCGGTACAAACCATGGACGCCGGGCATCGCCAGGCTGAAGAAGGTGTGGCGCGGGTGCTGGAAGCGGATCAGGCCCTGATCGGCATCAGCGAAGCGGTGGCGCACATCACCGACATGACCACGCAAATTGCAGCCGCGACCGAAGAGCAAAGCTCGGTGGCCGAAGAAATCAGCCGCAACATCAGCAACATCTCGCAACTGGCGGACCAGACCTCGGAGCAGGCGCAACACTCGGCGTTGTTAAGTGAAGAACTGACCAAGACTGCGAATACCCAGTATTCGTTGGTGGAGCGGTTTAACCGCTGATTGTTGCTGGAAGACAAAACCCGGACAGCTAACGCTTCCGGTTTTTTTTTTGGCCCATGAGATTGATCGCCGACAAGCACAAAGCATGTTTTTGACAAAGCGTCTAGCTGTCAAGTTTGACAGTAGACGTTTCTGAACAGAGGCCCTATCAATGGCTCGCCGACACGCGGCTCGGCGGTTGATTTATACCCCTGCGAGGAAAAGGATTGTGCAATGACCCCACGAGAGATTGTCATCCCCAAACAGAACAGTATTCAGGCAGCGGGGAACACCTTCTGCTGGAGTCTGGGCGGTAACCGAATCCACGCGCAGCACAGCTTTTTCTGCCGAATGCAGTCTGTACCGGGTCGCTGGGTTTTCAGCGGCCTTACAGGTTCGCCTGATCAAGACAATTACTTCAGCGTGGATTTCAATGTGCCCGCCCTGGGTGACGATGTGCTGGAACGCACTTACCAGCTCGGGGACGGGCAAGGACTGCGGGTTACCCACACCTACTCGCTTCCTGGCCCTGACGGGGTCAGCGTCATTGAGGTGATCGACGCCGATTATGCCGAACTGACGATCCGGCTCGACCCGATCAAAAGAACCGTGCGAGGCGACTTTAATGCCCACTTCAAGTCTGTTGGCCTGAAGCCGGAAGGCGCGTTCCAATTGAAAACCGAATAGCAATTACGCTCGGTTTTTTGCCTGGCAGACCGCTTTCGCGAGCAGGCTAACGCTCACTTGCTACTTGCCGCCGACAAGTACTTTCCACAGTTTTAATCCGGCGTCTAGCTGTCAAGGTTGACAGTAGACGCTCCTCAATCACGGGCTTATTAATTGATCGCCGATGCACCGCTCGGCCAATAATTGATAACTCCGTGATGAGAAGGATTTCTCCAATGAGCGCACACGCTATTTTTATCCCGAAAACAAACAGCATTCAGGCACCGGCAAACAAATTCAACTGGACCCTAGGCAGCAAAACCACCTACGCGCAGAACAGCTTCTTTTACCGCAGCCTGTTTGAACCTACCGGTGAGGCAAGTTGGGTTTTCAGCGGTTCTACCGGTTCTGGCGATGAAGAGAACTTCTTCAGTTTTCTCTTAATGGTGCCTTACCTGGGCGACGATCGGTTGGAACGCACTTACAAGCTCGGGGATGGGCAAGGATTGTTTTTCTCCCATACCCATTCAATTCCCGCCCCTCCCGGGTTCACTGGCTTCCAGACTGTCGATCCAAATGATGCTGAATTGGCGATTGTCATGGATCCTGTCAAAGGCACTGTAACGGGTGACTTTAATGCCAAGTTCAAGACTTATCGCCTCAGCCCGATCGGCACGTTCAAAATGACAAGAGACGATCAATAAAAGTGGATGACAGTTGCCAGGTTCGCTGAGGGTGTTTGATTGCGCATCCGAGAATGATGGTGCCCGGCAGATCGCTATCGCGGGCAAGCCTTGCTCCTACAGGTTTTGCGCTGCCGATACTGTAGGAGCGAGGCTTGCCCGCGAAGAGGCCCGCTGCAACGCCAAAGACATCACTGAAGAAACGCTGCCACCTTCTGCGCCGCAGCCGCCAAATGCTGCTCATGACTAAACCCCGAAGCCTTCAACGGTTTCAAATCATGATCCCCCGCCACCAGCCAAAACACCTCCATACTCGGCGATAACGAATACGCCTCGACCGCCTCACGATTGCCCAACGCATCCCGCTCGCCCTGCACAATCAAGGTCCGGGTCTTCAGCCCGGCCAAATGCTCGACCCGCGGCTTCTCCGGTTTGCCCACTGCGTAAAACGGATAGCCCAGGCACACCAGCGCGTCCGCGCCCAATTCATCCGCCAGCAAACTGGCCATCCGCCCGCCCATGGACTTGCCGCCAATGGCCAGGTGCCCAGTGACATGGCGTCGCACCTGGGCATACACCTCACGCCAGCATTCCAGCAGTTTCGGTGCCGGGTTCGGTGGGCGTTTGCCGCCGTCGAGGCGCCGTTGCGCCATGTAGGGAAACTCGAAGCGCAACACGTTGACGCCCAGTGCGACAAGGCGTGCAGCCATGTCGCTCATCCAACCGCTGTCCATCGGCGCACCGGCGCCGTGGGCGAGGATCAGCGTGGTCGATGACGGCTTCAACGCCGCATTCCACAGCCAGCCATTTTCCGCCACGCACCGCCCCCATTGATCCCCGTCAATACTGGCCTTGTGCTCTTTGCTCATGCTTGCCTCGCTTTTAGTCTGCCTATAACTCCAGGCGAAGGAAGCGTCATTGCTTTGCGGCTTACTCGCAAAGACAGGCCTTCACTTCGGCTGAACCGTGGATGGGGAACCATGAACACTTCTATCAGTACCGCCTACAACTACAAGGTGGTCCGCCAATTCGCCATTATGACGGTGGTGTGGGGCATCGTCGGCATGGGGCTCGGGGTTTTTCTCGCGGCTCAATTGGTCTGGCCCGAACTCAACTTCAATTTGCCGTGGACCAGTTTCGGCCGTTTGCGCCCGTTGCACACCAACGCGGTGATCTTCGCTTTCGGCGGTTGCGCCCTGTTCGCCAGTTCGTTCTATTCGGTGCAGCGCACCTGCCAGACCCAATTGTTTGCACCAAAAATCGCCCAGTTCTGCTTCTGGGGCTGGCAACTGGTGATTGTCCTGGCGGCCGTCAGCCTGCCGCTGGGTTACACCAGCTCCAAGGAATACGCCGAACTGGAATGGCCGATCGACATCCTGATCACCATCGTCTGGGTGGCCTACGCCATCGTGTTCTTCGGCACACTGGCCAAGCGCAAGACCAAGCACATCTACGTCGGTAACTGGTTTTTCGGCGCGTTCATCGTCACCGTGGCGATCCTGCACATCGTCAACAACCTGGAAATCCCGGTCAGTTGGACCAAGTCCTACTCGCTGTACGGCGGCGCCACTGACGCCATGGTGCAGTGGTGGTACGGCCACAACGCGGTGGGTTTCTTCCTGACTGCGGGCTTCCTCGGGATGATGTATTACTTCGTGCCGAAACAGGCCGAACGTCCGGTGTACTCGTATCGTTTGTCGATCGTGCACTTCTGGGCCCTGATCACCCTGTACATCTGGGCCGGTCCGCATCACTTGCACTACACCGCGCTGCCGGACTGGGCACAGTCGTTGGGCATGGTGATGTCGTTGATTCTGCTGGCGCCAAGCTGGGGCGGGATGATCAACGGGATGATGACGCTTTCGGGTGCCTGGCATAAGTTGCGCAGCGATCCGATCCTGCGCTTCCTCGTGGTGTCCCTGGCGTTCTACGGCATGTCGACCTTCGAAGGTCCGATGATGGCGATCAAAACCGTGAACGCCCTCTCCCACTACACCGACTGGACCATCGGCCATGTTCACGCCGGCGCGCTCGGCTGGGTGGCGATGATTTCCATCGGCGCGCTGTACCACATGATCCCGAAAATTTTCGGTCGCCCACAGATGCACAGCATCGGCCTGATCAACGCGCACTTCTGGCTCGCGACCATCGGCACCGTGCTCTACATCGCGTCGATGTGGGTCAACGGCATCGCCCAGGGCCTCATGTGGCGCGCTGTCAACGAAGACGGCACGCTGACCTACTCCTTCGTCGAAACCCTGGTGGCCAGCCACCCAGGCTTCGTCGTGCGGTTGGTGGGCGGTGCGATCTTCTTCAGCGGCATGTTGCTGATGGCCTACAACACTTGGCGCACCGTGCGGGCCTCGCAGCCTGCCGAAGCCACCGCTGCCGCGCAGATGGCCTGAGGAGTCCGCCATGAAACACGAAACCATCGAAAAAAACGTCGGCCTGCTGTTGCTGCTGATGGTCCTGGCCGTGAGCATCGGCGGTCTGACCCAGATCGTCCCGCTGTTCTTCCAGGACGTGACCAATAAACCGGTGGAAGGCATGAAGCCCTACACCGCGCTGCAACTGGAAGGTCGCGACATTTACATCCGCGAAGGCTGCGTCGGTTGCCACTCGCAGATGATCCGGCCGTTCCGCGCCGAAACCGAACGCTACGGGCACTACTCGGTGGCCGGTGAAAGCGTCTGGGATCACCCGTTCCTGTGGGGCTCGAAACGTACCGGGCCGGACCTGGCGCGAGTCGGCGGTCGCTACTCCGAAGACTGGCACCGCGCGCACTTGTACAACCCGCGCAACGTGGTGCCGGAATCGAAAATGCCCGGCTACCCATGGCTGGTCGCCAATCAGCTCGACAGCAGCCACACCGAAACCAAGATCAAGGCCATGCGCACCCTCGGCGTGCCGTACAGCGACGACGACATCAGCGGTGCCGTCGCCTCGCTCAAGGGCAAGACCGAAATGGACGCACTCGTCGCCTACCTGCAAGTGCTCGGCACTGCCATCAAGAGCAAGAGGTGAGCCATGTTCTTTGATATGAGCAGTGGAATGATCCGCGGCCTGGGCACGGTCGTGGTGTTTGTGGCCTTCGTCGGCCTCGCGTTGTGGGTGTTCAACGGCAAGCGCAGCCCGGAATTCGCCGAAGCGCGAATGCTGCCGTTCGCCGATGAACCACTACCCGACGACGCCACCCAAGAACCTGAAACAAGGAGTACCCGGCCATGACCACCTTCTGGAGTACGTGGATCTGCGTGCTGACCATCGGCAGCCTGATCGGCCTGACCTGGCTGCTGATCGGCACCCGCAAGGGCGAAACCAAGGGCAGCGTCGACCAGACCATGGGCCACAGCTTCGACGGCATCGAGGAGTACGACAACCCGCTGCCGCAGTGGTGGTTCATGCTGTTCGCCGGCACGTTGGTGTTTGCCGTGGGTTATCTGGTCCTCTATCCGGGCCTGGGCAACTGGAAAGGCATCCTGCCCGGCTACGAGGACGGCTGGACCGGCGTCCACGAGTGGGAAAAGGAGATGAACAAGGCAGACGCCAAATTCGGCCCGATCTTCGCCAAATTCGCCGCGATGCCGGTGGAAGAAGTCGCCAAGGACCCGCAAGCGCTGAAAATGGGCGGTCGCCTGTTTGCCTCCAATTGCGCGGTGTGCCACGGCTCGGATGCCAAGGGCGCCTTCGGCTTCCCCAACCTGGCCGACAGCGATTGGCGCTGGGGCGGCGATGCCGACATGATCAAAACCACGATCATGGGCGGGCGCATGGCCGCGATGCCCGCCTGGGGCGAAATCCTCGGTGAAGCGGGCGTGAAAAACGTTGCCGCGTATGTACGTCACGAACTGGCCGGACTGCCACTGCCCGCCGACAGCAACGCCGATGTGCAAGCCGGACAGCAACTGTTCAGCACGACATGCGTAGCCTGTCATGGGGCAAATGGCCACGGCACTGAAGCCATGGGCGCGCCGAACCTGACGCACCCGGCCGGATTTATCTACGGTTCAAGCCTGGCGCAACTGCAACAAACCATTCGTCATGGCCGCCAGGGCCATATGCCGGCGCAGAACGAACTGCTCGGCAACGATAAGGTGCAACTGCTCGCCGCCTACGTTTTCAGCCTTTCGAAGGGTGAGGAGCAGTTGAGCGGCAAGTTGCAAGCTACGAGCGGCAAGTAAAGGCATAAAAACCAGCGACAAGTTTCAAGCTACAAGCGGCAGTACAGGCAAAAGCAAAAGCTGCAAGCAACGAGATCCCTCTTGAAGCTTGCAGCTTGACGCTTATGGCTGCTTCTTTTTGTCACACCCCCTCCCCGCCTCCCTTTCGGTTCCCCGGTTTCGGGTCTACGCTTGCTCGATGCGGACTGGCAACGAGCCGGTTCCAGGTCGACCTTAGCCGATGTGTTCGACGAATCTGCTCGATGACAGGCCGCAAAGGCTGGTAGATACCGGCTGTCGTGCAAATTGCCTTCTGTCACCTGAACCTTGCGTTTGAACATACCCCGTTACAACTGACCTGAACCCCTCGCCTTTTTCATCCGCTGCGACATTTTGTCCGGGGCCGATTTTGTCCTTACGCGGCGCATGGAAAGGCCGCAGAATCAGCTTCTGAAAGCATTGACCCAGGTCATGGTGCGTTGCAATACCCCCCTGCTTTCTACATACTTGCGGCCGATTTTTATCCTAATAAAACACCCAAACCGTGGAACCTTAGAATGAGCACAGCAATCAGTCCGACTGCTTATAACTATAAGGTAGTCCGCCAGTTCGCCATCATGACGGTGGTCTGGGGGATCCTTGGCATGGGGCTTGGTGTCTTCATCGCCTCACAGCTCGTATGGCCGGAATTGAACTTCGGTCTGCCGTGGACGACTTTTGGACGCTTACGCCCGTTGCACACCAACCTGGTGATTTTCGCCTTCGGTGGTTGTGCACTGTTTGCCACTTCTTATTACGTCGTGCAGCGAACCTGCCAAACGCGACTGATTTCCGACAGCCTCGCGGCCTTCCACTTCTGGGGTTGGCAAGCGGTGATCATCGGCGCCATCGTTACCTTGCCGCTGGGTTACACCACCACCAAGGAATACGCCGAACTGGAATGGCCCCTGGCTATTCTGCTGGCTGTCGTCTGGGTCGTTTACGGCCTGGTGTTCTTCGGCACCATCGTCAAGCGCAAAACCAAGCACATCTATGTCGGTAACTGGTTCTACGGCGCGTTCATCGTCGTGACCGCGATGTTGCACATCGTCAACCACATGTCGCTGCCGGTCAGCCTGTTCAAGTCCTACTCGGCTTACTCGGGTGCGACGGACGCGATGATCCAGTGGTGGTACGGCCACAACGCGGTGGGTTTCTTCCTGACCACCGGCTTCCTGGGGATGATGTACTACTTCGTTCCGAAACAGGCCGAGCGTCCGATCTACTCCTATCGCCTGTCCATCGTGCACTTCTGGGCGCTGATCACCCTGTACATCTGGGCCGGTCCGCACCACTTGCACTACACCGCACTGCCGGACTGGGCTCAGTCCCTGGGCATGGCGATGTCGATCATCCTGCTCGCGCCAAGCTGGGGCGGCATGATCAACGGCATGATGACCCTGTCGGGCGCCTGGCATAAGCTGCGCACCGACCCGATCCTACGCTTCCTCGTGGTGTCGCTGGCGTTCTACGGCATGTCGACCTTCGAAGGCCCGATGATGGCGATCAAGACCGTCAACTCGCTCTCGCACTACACCGACTGGACCATCGGCCACGTACACGCCGGCGCGCTCGGCTGGGTGGCGATGATCTCGATCGGCGCGATCTACCACATGATCCCGAAACTGTTCGGTCGCGTGCAGATGCACAGCATCGGCCTGATCAACACGCACTTCTGGCTCGCGACCATCGGTACCGTTCTGTACATCGCTTCGATGTGGGTCAACGGCATTACCCAGGGTCTGATGTGGCGTGCAATCAACGACGACGGCACCCTCACCTACTCGTTCGTCGAAGCGCTGCAAGCCAGCCACCCTGGCTACATCGTTCGCGCCCTGGGCGGTGCGTTCTTTGCCAGCGGCATGCTGTTCATGGCCTACAACGTATGGCGTACCGTACGTGCCTCGAACCCGGCTGAAGCCGAAGCCGCCGCTCAGATTGCTGTAGTTGGAGCTCACTGATGAAGCATGAAGCAGTCGAGAAGAACATTGGCCTGCTGGCCTTCTTCATGGTCATTGCCGTCAGCATCGGCGGCCTGACCCAGATCGTTCCGCTGTTTTTCCAGGACGTCACCAACAAGCCGGTCGAAGGCATGAAGCCTCGCCCCGCGCTTGAAGTCGAAGGACGCGACGTGTTCATCGCCAACGGTTGTGTCGGCTGCCACTCGCAGATGATCCGCCCGTTCCGTGCTGAAACCGAACGTTACGGCCACTACTCGGTCGCCGGTGAAAGCGTCTGGGACCACCCGTTCCTGTGGGGTTCCAAGCGTACCGGTCCGGACCTGGCCCGCGTCGGCGGTCGTTACTCCGATGACTGGCAGCGTGCGCATTTGTACAACCCGCGCAACGTAGTGCCTGAGTCGAAAATGCCGGCCTACCCGTTCCTCGTGGAAAACAAGCTCGACGGCAAAGACACCGCCAAGAAACTGGAAGTCTTGCGCACGCTCGGCGTCCCTTACACCGACGAAGACATCGCCGGCGCCAAGGATGCTGTGAAGGGCAAAACCGAAATGGACGCGCTGGTGGCCTATCTGCAAGGCCTGGGCACCATCATCAAAAGCAAACGGTGATTTAGATGGATATCGGGATGATTCGTGGCCTGGGCACCGTTGTTGTGATGGTGGCCTTCATCGGTCTGGCGTTGTGGGTGTTCAGCCCCAAGCGCAAGTCGGAGTTTGAAGACGCGACCTTGCTGCCTTTCGCGGATGATCCCGAAGCCATCAAGCACGTCGAGCAAGCTTCTAGGAGTAACAAAGAATGACTACGTTCTGGAGTCTGTACGTCACAGTCCTCAGTCTGGGTACTATCTTCGCCCTGACCTGGCTGCTGCTGTCCACCCGCAAGGGCCAGCGCAGCGAAGCCACCGAAGAGACTGTTGGCCACTCCTTCGACGGGATCGAGGAGTACGACAACCCACTGCCTAAATGGTGGTTCATGCTGTTTGTGGGCACCATCATCTTCGCCCTGGGCTACCTGGTGCTGTATCCAGGCCTGGGTAACTGGAAAGGCCTGCTGCCGGGTTACAACTACCTCGATAACGACAAGCAGACCGCGTTCGCCAACGGCCAGACCGGCTGGACCGGCGTCCACGAGTGGGAAAAGGAAATGGCCAAGTCGGACGCCAAGTTCGGCCCGATCTTCGCCAAGTTCGCTTCCATGCCGATCGAAGAAGTCGCCAAGGACCCACAGGCCCTGAAGATGGGTGGCCGTTTGTTCGCCTCCAACTGCTCGGTTTGCCACGGTTCCGACGCCAAGGGCGCTTATGGCTTCCCCAACCTGACCGACGCCGACTGGCGCTGGGGCGGCGAGCCGGAAACCATCAAGACCACCATCATGGGCGGCCGTCATGCGGTCATGCCAGCGTGGGCGGAAGTGATCGGCGAGCAAGGCGTTGCGGACGTTGCCTCGTTCGTGCTGACCAACCTCGATGGCCGCAAGCTGCCGGAAGGCACCAAGGCCGACCCGGTTGCCGGGCAGAAACTGTTCGCCGCCAACTGCGCCGTATGTCACGGCCCGGAAGGCAAAGGCACCCCGGCAATGGGCGCGCCTAACCTGACCCACCCGGCCGCGTTCATCTACGGTTCGAGCTTCGCGCAACTGCAGCAGACCATCCGTTACGGCCGTCAGGGCCAGATGCCTGCGCAAGAACAGCTGCAAGGCAACGACAAGGTTCACCTGCTGGCCGCTTACGTCTACAGCCTGTCTCACGGAGAGAAGGCTCCGGCGGCGGATGCTCAGTAAGGCAAACGCTTGATGCAATAAAAACGGCCCCGCCAATATAAATTGGCGGGGCCTTTTTTTTGTAGGCCCGTGACTATGGCGACCAGTGGTGGTGCCGCTCTCCCCTCTCGGGTTGCGAGAGCGACCATAGAGTAGTAACGTTTCTACAAAGCACTTTAAAGAGGGGCTGCCATGATGGCTATCACCACGATTTCCAGCCGTGAATTCAACCAGGACACAAGCAGTGCCAAAAAAGCCACACGTCAGGGCCCGGTTATCATTACCGACCGTGGCAGGCCGGCTCACGTACTGCTAAGTATTGAGGAGTATCAAAAACTGACCGGCAGCAACGCCAACATCGTCGACCTCCTCGTCATGCCAGAAGCGGCAGACATTGACTTCGAAACCGAGCGTGCCGTGATCACTCATCGACCTGTGGACCTGTCTTGATGTTTCTACTCGACACCAATGTAATTTCTGAACTGCGTAAACCCCAGGCTGATGCGAACGTTGTCGCCTGGGCCAAAAGCGTCATTGCGCCACGCCTTTTTATTTCGGCTATTACCTTGAAAGAACTGGAGACAGGGGTTCTTCGTATGGAACACCGTGATCCTGCTCAGGGAAAGGTGTTACGCACTTGGTTGAAGCGCCACGTCATACCAGCTTTTGATGCCAGGATCCTGCCTGTCGATGCCGCCGTGGCATTACGTTGTGCCAGCTTGCATGTTCCGGATCAAGTCAACGAAAGCGACGCTTTGATCGCTGCGACTGCTCTGGTTCATGGCCTGACGGTGGTCACCCGAAACATCGGTGATTTTCAATCCAGTGGTGTCGCATTGATCAATCCATGGGTTGAATGAATTCGTGGCAGTCTGGCCGCTTACGTCTACAGCCTGTCTCACAGTGAGAAGGCTCCGGCGGCGGATGCTCAGTAAGGCAAACGCTTGACCACAATACGAAAAGGCCCCGTCATCTGACGGGGTCTTTTTTATTGGCGCAACACTCCTAGCGGCGAACCGGGATTGTCTTCACCTCGGTCTGTTTAGGCCATTTATTTTCCTTGACCATGCTCACCGTCAGGCTTTTGCGATCCTCGGAAAAGCTGGCCGTCAGGTAAGTCTGCTGCGAAGCCCCACCGCTCAAAAAGACCGGCACGTCACCAAAGAAAGTACGCTGGTCATAGCCCCACCAAGTGCCGGCATCCCGGTGATAGTGCCCGGCAAACACAGCGCTCACCTGGTACTTCTGAATCATCAACCTGAACCGCTCAACCTGTTCGGGGCTGCCCTTCCACTCATCCGGCTTGTGCATATTGAGCAGGATGATCCGGCCTTTTTCCCGGGCCACTTTCAGATCCTGCTCCAGCCAGTCGAGGGAGTCCCTGATTTGATAGACAGTCGGTATGCCCCAATTCCAAGCGGTGAACACCGTCGAATAGGTGGGTTCGTTATGTAACTGCACGAAATGGACGTCCCCGAAAACCCTGGAGTACGCCAGACTGCCGATAACGGACTTGGCGATAGAACCTTCGCTACTCGCCTTCATATCAAGCGAGTCCAACTTGCCTAAGTAATGACTCTGAAAATCCACAACACTGCCGGCCGCACAATTATTCAAAAAACAATCATCCACATTATTTTCATAATCATGATTACCCAGGCCGTAGTCAAAATAACCACCCAAGTGTTTATCCAGAATCGGTTTAACCGTTGATCTTTGCCAGCCATGCCCGAAGGCCGTCATGTCACCGTTAATCATCACCGGGACTTTCGAAGCACCGCCATAAAACGTCCTGAAACTGGCGATATCCGAATACTGGGTTTCGATCAGCCATTTGGAGCGTGCATCGCGCTCGCCATCGGTCTGGGCCTCGCCACTGTCCGTTCGTTCGGTCCAGGGGTATTGTGGATCGGAAGCAAATACCAGGTGCCGGGGTGAATAATCAAGTTGTTCAGCATAAACAGGCACATTGAAAAACAACACCAGACCCAATAACGAGCCAGCCTTTACAAATACACTCATAGAAATCCATTTCCGTTTTTAATAATGACAAACAACAGAACACTTTTATTGGTGCCCAGGACAACGTTATGCCAACGTTCAATCAAAAACAAACAACCGCAGATTCTATAGTTATAAAAGATATGTCCCGGCAATCCAGCCAACACCCTAAACACATACTATTAAACCGTGTGGTGTGCATGCAGCTACGGCGTCGATAGCCTGCCCCATGCGTGACCGTCACAATTTGAGACTGACTTTTAATCGACCGAATGCCTTGCGGCCTGTAGGTTTTTCACCACTTGAAAGCCCACCTTCCAAAGTGAGGCGTTCAAGAACAGCGAAATGCATTCTCAGGTCATCACCAAGGAAGAAATGACATGTCCCATTTTGAAAACAGTCTCCAACCCTCTGAAATCATCTTGGCGTTGGCCCCTGGAAACGGGTCAGGCGGACTGGACGGCTTGGGTGGCGGTCGTCTCCCCAGGACTTGACCGCTCCCTGACACAGGGCCGCGCCAACGCGCAGCCCTCGAAGCAAATAGCGGATCGTCTATAGTCAATTGATCTGGATCACGATTTGTTACATCTGCTACACCATCTTCGCTTTTCTCCCAACGCGACCAAAGGTCGCACCCTTGAGCTAGAGCGACAGGCGTATCATTGCGCCACTGCAACACCTCTTTTTGACCGCGGTCGGCATGTACTGACCGAGGCATTTTTCCACTGCCGTGGGATGCAATGATGAGCAATCAGATTCCGGTACACGACGTTACCCCGCCTGCCAAGAACGCGAACAATAGCGTCGACCTCTACGCCTCTCGAGAAAAGATCTACACCCGCGCTTTCACCGGCCTGTTCCGCAACCTGCGGATGATGGGCGGCGCTGCGTTGTTCCTGCTGTACTTCGGCACGGTGTGGCTGAACTGGGGTGGCCATCAGGCCGTCTGGTGGAACCTGCCTGAACGTAAATTCTTCATCTTCGGCGCGACCTTCTGGCCCCAGGATTTCATCCTGCTCTCGGGCCTGCTGATCATCAGCGCCTTCGGACTGTTCTTCATCACCGTGTACGCCGGGCGAGTCTGGTGCGGCTATACCTGCCCGCAGAGTGTCTGGACCTGGATCTTCATGTGGTGCGAAAAAGTCACCGAAGGCGATCGCAACCAACGCATCAAGCTCGACAAGACGCCGATGAGCGCTAACAAATTCCTGCGCAAGCTCAGCAAACACAGCCTGTGGCTGTTGATCGGCTTCGTCACCGGCATGACCTTTGTCGGTTACTTCTCGCCGATCCGCGAGCTGACCATCGACTTCTTCACCGGTGAGGCCGATGGCTGGTCGTACTTCTGGGTCGGTTTCTTCACCCTCGCCACCTACGGCAATGCCGGCTGGTTACGCGAGCAGGTGTGCATCTACATGTGCCCGTATGCGCGCTTCCAGAGCGTGATGTTCGACAAGGACACCCTGATCGTGTCCTACGACCCGCGGCGTGGCGAGTCCCGTGGTCCGCGCAAGAAAGGCGTGGACTACAAGGCTCAGGGCCTGGGCGATTGCATCGACTGCACCATGTGCGTCCAGGTCTGCCCGACCGGGATCGACATCCGCGACGGCCTGCAAATCGAGTGCATCGGCTGCGCTGCGTGCATCGATGCCTGCGACAGCATCATGGACAAGATGGACTACCCCCGCGGGCTGATCAGCTACACCACCGAGCACAACCTGTCCGGACAGAAAACCCATAAACTGCGCCCGCGCCTGATTGGTTATGCGCTGGTGCTACTGACCATGATCGGCTTGCTGGTCACCGCGTTCTTCATGCGTTCGCTGGTGGGGTTCGATGTCAGCAAGGACCGCGTGCTGTACCGCGAGAACGCCGAAGGCCGGATCGAAAACGTCTACAGCCTGAAGATCATGAACAAAGACCAGCGCGACCACACGTACCTGCTCGAAGCCAGTGGGTTGCCGGACCTCAAGCTGCAAGGCAAGCGTGAAATCAAAGTCGCCGCCGGGGAAATTTTCAGCCAGCCGGTGGAGCTGTCCAGCGCGCCGGAGCAATTGCCATCGAGCACCAATGAGGTGAAATTCACCCTCAAGGATGCCGATGACGACAGCGTCCACGTTGAAGCCAAGAGCCGATTCATCGGCCCACAAATTCGTTGAGAGAAGTGATCATGCCCGCAGCAACTGCCGCAAGCCCTTGGTACAAGCATCTTTGGCCGTGGATCATCATCGGGATCCTCGCCTGCTCGGTGACCCTGACCCTGTCCATGGTGACCATCGCGGTCAACAACCCGGACAACCTGGTCAACGATAACTACTACGAGGCCGGCAAAGGCATCAACCGCTCCCTGGACCGTGAGTTGCTGGCCCAGACCCTGCAACTGCGCGCCAACGTGCATCTGGATGAGCTGACCGGTGAAGTCGACCTGCGCCTGAGCGGCAACAGCCAGCCCAAGACCGTCGAGCTGAACCTGATCTCGCCGACCCAACCGGAGAAGGATCGCAAGATCACCCTGACCCGTAGCGAAACCGAACAGGGCCGCTACATCGGCCAGATGAGCGACAAGGTCGAAGGCCGCCGTTTTGTCGAATTGCTGGGCGTACAGGACGACAAGACCTGGCGCATGTTCGAAGAAGAACAGGTCAGCCATGACAAGGACTTGCTGCTGGGTGATGAGCCGTTGCAGGGTGCTGAAGACCTGAAGAAGTAAATCTCACTGTGATCGTTCCCACGCTCTGCGTGGGAACGCAGCCAGGGACGCTCCGCGTCCCAGCCAAAGCGGACGCGGAGCGTCCGGGGAGGCATTCCCACGCAGAGCGTGGGAACGATCATCGGACAACACCCTGTGAAAACCCCATGACCACCCCAACCCCTTGCTACCACTGCGCCCTGCCCGTCCCGGCCGGCAGCCGCTTCACCGCCGTTGTCCTCGGTGAAACCCGCGAACTCTGCTGCCCGGGTTGCCAGGCCGTGGCCGAAGCCATCGTGGCCGGGGGGTTGGAAAGTTATTACCAGCATCGCAGCGAAGCCTCGTCCAACCCCGAAACCCTGCCAGTGCAATTGGTGGACGAACTGGCGTTGTATGACCGCGCCGACGTCCAGAAACCCTTCGTCCGCCACGAAGGCGAACTCGCTGAAACCACGCTGTTAATGGAAGGCATCAGCTGCGCCGCCTGCGGCTGGCTGATCGAAAAACACCTGCGCGGCTTGCCGGCGGTGGTCGAGGCGCGGCTGAACCTGTCCAACCATCGTCTGCACGTGCGCTGGGCCGACGCGCAACTGCCGCTGAGCCAGGTGCTCGGCGAATTACGCCATATCGGTTACGTCGCCCACCCTTATCAAGCCGACCGCGCCAGCGAACAACTGGCCAGCGAAAATCGCCTGGCCCTGCGCCAACTCGGCGTCGCGGGATTGCTGTGGTTCCAGGCGATGATGGCGACCATGGCCACCTGGCCAGAATTCAACATCGACTTAAGCCCTGAACTGCACACCATCCTGCGCTGGGTCGCGCTGTTCCTGACCACGCCCATCGTCTTCTACAGCTGCGCGCCATTCTTCAAGGGCGCCATGCGCGATCTGCGCACTCGGCACCTGACCATGGACGTTTCGGTGTCGCTGGCGATCGGCAGCGCTTATCTCGCCGGGATCTGGACGTCGATCACCGGCATCGGCGAGTTGTATTTCGATGCCGTCGGCATGTTCGCGCTGTTCCTGCTGGCCGGGCGCTACCTGGAACGTCGCGCCCGGGAACGCACCGCCGCCGCCACCGCGCAACTGGTCAACCTGCTGCCCGCCTCCTGTCTGCGCCTGAGTGCCGATGGCCAGAGCGAGCGCATCCTGCTCAGCGAATTGCGCGTCGGCGATCAGGTGCTGGTGCACCCCGGCGCGATCCTCCCGGCCGATGGCAAGATCCTCGACGGCCAGTCGAGCATCGACGAGTCCCTGCTCACCGGCGAATACCTGCCGCAACCGCGCACCCTGGGTGACGCGGTGACTGCCGGCACGTTGAATGTCGAAGGTGCGTTGACCGTGGAAGTGCTGGCGCTGGGTCACGACACCCGACTGTCCGCCATCGTCCGCCTGCTGGACCGCGCTCAAGCCGAAAAACCGCGCCTGGCGGAAATCGCCGACCGCGCTGCCCAATGGTTCTTGTTGCTGTCGCTGATCGCAGCCGCCGCCATCGGTTTGCTGTGGTGGGAACTGGATTCATCGCGGGCGTTCTGGATTGTACTGGCGATGCTCGTGGCGACCTGCCCGTGCGCCTTGTCCCTCGCCACGCCGACAGCCCTGACCGCCGCCACCGGCACGCTGCATAAATTGGGCTTGCTGCTGACCCGCGGCCATGTTCTGGAAGGCCTGAACCAGATCGACACCGTGATTTTCGACAAGACTGGCACGCTGACGGAAGGTCGTCTGGCCCTGCGTTCGATTCGCCTCCTCGGGGCCCTCGGCAGCGATGAATGCCTGGGGCTCGCGGCCGCCCTGGAAAACCGTTCCGAACACCCGATCGCCCGAGCCTTTGGCCGTGCGCCATTGGCCGCCGAAGAAGTCCTCAGTACGCCAGGGCTCGGTCTTGAAGGTCTGGTCGGAGAGCAACGGCTGCGTATCGGCCAACCGGGTTTTGTCTGCGAACTCAGTGGCGCTGTCGTACCGCTGATGCCGGACGAAGCCGGACAGTGGCTGCTGCTTGGCGATCAAACAGGACCGCTGGCGTGGTTTGTCCTCGACGACCGCTTGCGCGCCGACGCCCCGGCACTGCTCGCTGCGTGCAAGGCGCGCGGCTGGCGCACGTTGTTGCTGTCCGGCGACAGCTCGCCGATGGTCGCCAGCGTCGCCGCCGAACTGGGCATCGACGAGGCCCGTGGCGGCTTGCGTCCCGATGACAAGTTGCAAGTGCTGCAACAGCTGCACAAGGAAGGTCGCAAGGTGTTGATGCTCGGTGACGGGGTCAACGATGTGCCGGTGCTGGCCGCGGCCGACATCAGCGTGGCCATGGGTTCAGCCACCGATCTGGCGAAAACCAGCGCCGACGCCGTGCTGCTGTCCAACCGCCTCGACGCCCTGGTCCAAGCCTTCAGCCTGGCGCGGCGCACCCGCCGGGTAATCATCGAGAACCTGCTGTGGGCCGGGCTGTACAATGGCCTCATGTTGCCGTTCGCCGCCCTCGGCTGGATCACTCCGGTGTGGGCCGCGGTCGGCATGTCGATCAGTTCGTTGACCGTGGTGCTGAACGCCTTGCGCCTGACTCGCATGCCGAGCACGCCCAAGGCCAGCGCCACGCCAGAAACCCGCCCGCTGCCGGCTTGAGCCGCGCGGGCACGGAGTTACCGATGCCAGCTCTTTACATAATGATCCCGGCAGCGCTGCTGATCGTGGCCATCGCCGTCTACATCTTCTTCTGGGCGGTCGACAGTGGTCAGTACGACGACCTCGACGGCCCGGCCCACAGCATTCTGTTCGACGACCAGGACCCGAACCACACCGCAGCGGTCGATGAAGCCAGCGGTCATCCCGCCAAACCTGACGACAAGGCGCCACCCCATGCTTGAGCTGGCGCCCCTGCTGGTATCAGCGGTAATTCTCGGCCTGCTCGGTGGCGGCCATTGCCTGGGCATGTGCGGCGGCTTGATGGGCGCGCTGACCCTGGCGATTCCCAAGGAACAACGCAGTCGTCGCTTCAGATTATTGCTGGCCTACAACCTGGGCCGAATTCTCAGCTACGCCACGGCGGGCCTGCTGATCGGCCTGGCCGGCTGGGCAGTGGCCAACAGCCCGGCGGCGATGTTCATGCGCATCATCGCCGGGCTGCTGTTGATCAGCATGGGCCTGTACCTGGCCGGTTGGTGGAGCGGCCTGACCCGCATCGAAAGCCTCGGTCGCGGCCTGTGGCGGCATATTCAGCCGGTTGCCAACAAACTGCTGCCAGTGTCGAGCCTGCCCCGCGCCCTGCTGCTGGGCGCACTCTGGGGCTGGCTGCCGTGCGGGCTGGTTTACAGCACGTTGCTGTGGGCGGCGAGCCAAGGGAATGCGCTGGACAGTGCGTTGTTGATGTTGGCGTTCGGCCTAGGGACGTGGCCGGTTTTATTGGCCACAGGACTGGCGGCCGAGCGGGTTACGGCGCTATTGCGCAAGCGCAGTGTGCGGATGAGTGGCGGGTTGCTGGTGATTTTGTTCGGGATCTGGACGTTGCCTGGGCCGCATCAGCATTGGCTCATGGGACATTAGATCGGCGGCGCGGCCTTCGCGGGCAAGCCTTGCTCCTACAGGAGTCCGTAGGAGCGAGCGGTGCGACGATTCGACTTGCCCGCGAAGAGGCCCGCATTGGCCACACAGATCGTCCGTTGATGCAAATCAAGATGCCCCAACGCCGCACCCCATAGACTCGCAGCCACTGCAAGCCTATCCGGGGGAATGCCCGCATGCTCGACGCCATTCGTTGGGACACCGATCTGATTCGCCGTTACGACCTGTCGGGACCGCGCTATACCTCGTACCCGACCGCCGTTCAATTCAATAGCCAGGTCGGCACGTTCGACCTGTTCCATGCCCTGCGCGACAGCCGCAAAGCGCTACGGCCGCTGTCGTTGTATGTGCACGTGCCGTTCTGCGCGAACATTTGCTACTACTGCGCCTGCAACAAGGTCATCACCAAGGACCGCGGCCGCGCACTCCCCTATTTGCAACGCCTGGAGCAGGAGATCCAGTTGATCGCCTGCCACCTGGACCCGACCCAGAAAGTCGAGCAACTGCATTTTGGCGGCGGCACCCCGACCTTTCTCAGCCACGATGAACTGCGCCAGTTGATGGCGCAGTTGCGCAAGCATTTCAATCTGCTGGACGACGATTCCGGTGACTACGGCATCGAAATCGATCCCCGTGAAGCCGACTGGTCGACCATGGGCCTGCTGCGGGAACTGGGTTTCAATCGGGTCAGCATCGGCCTGCAAGACCTTGACCCGGCGGTGCAACGCGCCGTCAATCGCCTGCAAAGCCTGGAAGAAACCCGCGCCGTGATCGACGCCGCGCGGACCTTGCAGTTTCGCTCGATCAACATCGACTTGATCTACGGCCTGCCGTGCCAGACACCCGAGAACTTCGCGCACACGGTGGATGAAGTCATCGCCCTGCAACCGGACCGGCTCTCGGTGTTCAACTACGCGCACCTGCCGGAACGCTTCATGCCACAACGGCGGATCAACAGCAACGAACTGCCGACCCCGGCGCAGAAACTGGAGATGCTCCAAGGCACCATCGAACAGCTGACCAAGGCCGGTTACCGCTACATCGGCATGGACCACTTCGCCCTGCCCGACGACGAACTGGCGATTGCCCAGGAAGAATCGACCCTGCAGCGCAACTTCCAGGGCTACACCACCCACGGTCATTGCGATTTGATTGGCCTCGGGGTGTCGGCCATCAGCCAGATTGGCGACCTGTACTGCCAGAACACCAGCGATCTGAACCTGTACCAAAACACCCTGGCTTCGGCACAACTGGCCACCAACCGTGGCCTGCTGTGTAACGCCGACGACCGACTGCGCCGGGCGGTGATTCAGCAATTGATCTGCCATTTCAGTCTGGAATTCGTCGGGATCGAACAGGCCTTTAACATCGATTTTCGCGGCCATTTCAGCGAACTTTGGCCGCAGTTGCAGGAAATGGCCAAGGACGGCCTGATCGAACTGGACAGCGAACGGATCACCGTGTTGCCGGCCGGACGATTGCTGGTGCGCTCGGTGTGCATGGTGTTCGATGCGTACCTGGAGCAGCAGAATCGCCAGCGCTTTTCCCGGGTGATTTAGGACTTCATGACCAACGACGCCGCTTTGAGGATTTGCTCCGGCGTCAGGCCCGATTGCTTCATCGCTTTACTGAGGGCGTTGTTGGCAACGATCAAGCCACCGTTGAGGTTGTTGATAAACGCTTGCAAGGCGCCGAGCTTGGCCTTCATTTCTTCCGGGCTCAGCCGTTTATCTCGCATCACCGCCTGCATTTCGGCGAGTTTTTCCGCGATCTGCTGCTGCAATTTGCGAATCATTTTCACGATCTGCTGAATGTTTTCCGGCAAACCGCTTTCTTCGATGTCGCTGTTTTCGCCCTTGGCTGCGGCTTTTTCGATGCCGGCACCGGACAACGACACTTTGATGCCTTCGACTTTGGTCGGGGTTTCAAAGATTGGCAAGGTGACGTCCGCCTCATCGACCGTCGGAATTTTCGCGGTGTCGAGCAACGACGGCAAGCTGCTATTACCGGGGTTCAGCGTGCCAATGGCGGACATGAATGCGGTTCCTTGCAGGCGATCAGTTGACAGGTCATCGGCCACCCGGCCGCGACCTTTACCTGCCTGCGACAAAATCGCCATGCGCTGGCCTGAATGTCCTCCCGTGAGTTACCCTTACGGCTTATGTGTGTTTTCCCACAAGGATTAAAGAAATGTCCGAGCCAGTCAAACTGCGCGCTCACAGCCAGGCCCATTGCAAGGATTGCAGCCTGGCTCCCCTCTGCTTGCCACTTTCTCTGAATCTGGAAGACATGGATGCGCTGGACGAAATCGTTAAACGTGGGCGCCCGTTGAAAAAAGGCGAATTCCTGTTCCGCCAGGGCGACACATTCGATTCCGTTTATGCAGTTCGCTCCGGCGCGCTGAAGACCTTCAGCCTCAGCGATGGCGGTGAAGAACAGCTCACTGGTTTCCACCTGCCGAGCGAACTGGTCGGCCTGTCGGGCATGGACACTGAAAAGCACCCGGTCTCGGCGCAAGCGCTGGAGACAACATCGGTCTGCGAAATCCCATTCGAACGCCTCGACGAACTGGCTCTGCAACTGCCGCAACTGCGTCGTCAGTTGATGCGGGTGATGAGCCGCGAGATTCGTGATGATCAGCAAATGATGTTGCTGCTGTCGAAGAAAACCGCCGACGAGCGCATCGCCACGTTTCTGGTCAACCTGTCTGCACGCTTCCGCGCCCGCGGCTTTTCCGCCAACCAGTTCCGTCTGAGCATGTCACGCAACGAAATCGGCAACTACCTGGGCCTGGCGGTGGAAACCGTGTCTCGGGTGTTCACGCGCTTCCAGCAAAACGAGCTGATCGCCGCCGAGGGCAAGGAAATTCATATTCTCGACCCGATTCAGCTGTGCGCCCTGGCGGGCGGCTCTCTCGACTGATTGATGTCTTTGCGGCTGAGCGAAACGGTTCAGCCGCCGCTATACTGCGTCGTTTGCAGCCTGCCAGGACAACTCGACGATGGTCTTCGACTCCTTCGATATCAAATCCCTGATCCGCCCCGTGATCGACTTTCCCAAGCCGGGCGTGATCTTTCGCGACATCACTCCGCTGTTTCAATCGCCCACGGCCTTGCGCCTGGTGATGGACACCTTCGCCCACCGTTACGTTGAGGCCGACTTCACCCACATCGGCGCGATGGACGCCCGCGGCTTCCTGATCGGCTCGGTGTTGGCGTATCAGTTGAACAAGCCGCTGGTGCTGTTCCGTAAACAAGGCAAATTGCCGGCGGACGTGCTGGCCGAAGGTTACGCGACCGAGTACGGCGAAGCCTTGCTGGAAGTGCATGCCGACAGCCTGTGCGAGGGCGATTCGGTGGTGATGTTCGATGACCTGATTGCCACCGGCGGCACGCTGATCGCGGCGGCGAATTTGATTCGTCGCATGGGTGCGCGGGTGCATGAGGCGGCGGCGATTATTGATTTGCCCGAGCTGGGTGGGTCGCAGCGCTTGGAAGATATGGGCATTCCTACGTTCTGCCTGACGCAGTTTGCGTTGAGCGAGCAATAAGCGGCGCCTTCAAGGACGCCTTCGCGGGCAAGCCTCGCTCCTACAGGTTTTGCGTTGGCCGCATAATTCGGGCACGACGCATGACCTGTAGGAGCGAGGCTTGCCCGCGAAAGCGCCAGCCGCCACACCACAGGAATCAAAGCCCCATCTGCTTGCTGATGATCTCGTTCATCACTTCCCGCGTGCCGCCGCCGATCGACAGGATCCGGTTGTCCCGATACAGCCGCTCCACCAGACTTTCGCGCATATACCCCAAACCACCCAGAATCTGCACCGCATCGGTGGTGATGCGATCCGCCGTGTCAGTCGCGAAATTCTTGGCCATGGAAATCTCCTTGATCACGCTCTGCCCCGCCGCCATTTTCGCGGCCTGGCGATAGGTGAATTCCCGTGACACTTCCAATGCCGTGGCCATTTCGGCGAGTCGGTGCTTGAGCACCTGGAACTTGCCGATCGGTTTACCAAAGGCCTCTCGTTGACGCGCCCATTTGAGGCTTTCTTCGAGGGCAAGCTGCGCCGTCATGTTGGCCATCAACGCCAGGGCCAGGCGCTCGCTCTGGAAGTTGCCCATGATGCAGGCGAAGCCCATGTTCTCGGCACCGATCAGATTTCCTACGGGCACCCGGCAATCATCGAAGAACAACTCGGCGGTGTCCGACGCCCACCAGCCCATTTTCTTCAGTTGCCGGCCGACGGTGAAACCCGGCGTCCCTTTCTCGATCAACAACAGGCTGATGCCAGCGAAACCCGGCTCACCCGTGCGCACCGCCACGGTGTAGAAATCCGCACGGACGCCGCTGGTGATAAAGGTTTTGCTGCCGTTGACCCGATAACAGTCGCCGTCTCGCACGGCGCGGGTTTGCAGGTTGGCGACATCGGAACCGCCGCTGGGCTCAGTGATGGCCAGGGCGCTGATCTTTTCGCCAGCCAACACCTGCGGCACCACCCGGTCGCGGACCTCGGGCCGGGCCCATTTAAGGATCGGCGGCAGGCCGATGTCCAGGGAACCGAGGCCCGCCACCAAGCCGCCGGAGCCACAACGCATCAGCTCTTCGCTGGCGGCGACCTTGGCGAACAGATCACCCTCATGGCTACCGCCCAGGGCTTCGGGGTAACCGATCCCGAGAATCCCGGCGGCACCGGCCTTGAGGTAGAGCTCACGAGGAAAGCTTTCGGCTTCTTCCCACTGGTCGATGTCCGGCAGGATCTCGCGCTCGACGAAACGCCTGACGCTGTCGCGAACCAATTGGTGGCTGGGGTCGAAGTATTCCTGAAAGGCAGGCATCGGCAAACTCCACTGAAGGGTTCAGCGACGTTAACCGAGCGCTTGCTTGGTTTTCAACAGGGTTGTGTGAATCAGGTGGACCGAGGTGCGCCCTTCGCGGGCAAGCCTCGCTCCTACAGGTCATGTGTCGCGCCCCAATTACGCGGACGACGCAAAACCTGTAGGAGCGAGGCTTGTTCGCGAAGGCGTCAATTCAGACGCTACAAGGCTATCGGCTTACGCCCCGCAAACGAATGCGCCAACGTCCCGCCATCCACCAATTCCAGCTCGCCACCCAACGGCACGCCATGGGCGATGCGCGAGGCGATCAAGCCTTTGTTGCTCAGCAACTGGGCGATGTAATGCGCCGTGGCTTCACCTTCCACCGTCGGGTTGGTCGCCAGGATGACTTCGGTAAAGGTGCCCGCCTCTTCAATCCGCGCCAGCAATTGCGGAATGCCGATGGCCTCTGGCCCGAGGCCGTCGAGTGGTGACAAATGGCCCTTGAGCACGAAGTAGCGACCACGGAAACCGGTCTGCTCCACCGCGTAGACGTCCATCGGCCCTTCCACCACGCACAGCAAGGTGTCGTCACGACGGGTGTCGGCACATTGCGGGCAGAGGTCGTCTTCGGTCAGCGTGCGGCACAAGCGGCAGTGACCGACCCCTTCCATCGCCTGGCTCAGGGCCAGGGCCAGGCGCGAACCGCCGCTGCGATCGCGCTCAAGCAGTTGCAACGCCATGCGCTGGGCGGTTTTCTGACCCACACCCGGCAACGTTCGCAGGGCATCGATCAGTTGGCGAATCAGAGGGCTGAAGCTCATGGGGAAAAGTCCGACAAAACAACGAGACGCGGTTTATACCCGCGCCTCTGGCCAGCGTCAAATACTCAGTCCTGGGCGACCCGCACCACCAGTTTGCCGAAATTACGTCCTTCCAGCAGACCGATGAACGCCTCGGGCGCCTGCTCCAGGCCATCGACGACGTCTTCGCGGAACTTGACCTTGCCATCGCGCACCCAAGGCACCATGGCGCTGACGAATTCCGGCTGGCGATCACCGTAGTCATCGAACACGATAAAGCCCTGGATCCGCACACGTTTGGTTAGCAAGGTGCGCTGCAATTGCGGCAGACGATCCGGCCCGCTCGGCGCTTCATGGGCGTTGTAACCGGCGATCAGGCCGCAGAGCGGAATCCGCGCCTTGGCGTTGAGCAACGGCACGATCGCGTCGAAGACTTTGCCGCCGACATTCTCGTAGTAGATATCCACGCCCTTGGGACAGGCCAGCGCCAGATCATTGGCAAAACTCGGGCTCTTGTGGTCGATGCAGGCGTCGAAGCCCAGCTCCTCGACCACGTAGCGGCACTTCTCGGCACCACCGGCCACACCGACCACCCGCAGACCTTTAATCTTGGCCACTTGGCCAACCACCGAACCCACGGCGCCGGACGCGGCAGCGACGACCAGAGTTTCACCGGACTTGGGCTGGCCGATGTCCATCAGGCCCATATAGGCCGTCATGCCCGGCATCCCCAACACGCCCAACGCCATCGACGGGCTCGGCAGCCCGGACGGGATGGGGATGATGTTGCGACCATCGCTGATGCTGTGGCTCTGCCAGCCTGTGGAGCCGACCACCAGGTCACCTTCGTGAAACTTGGGATTGAGCGAACGCTCGACGCGACTGACAGCACCACCGGTCATCACTTCGTCGATTTCCACCGGCGCAGCGTAAGACGGCGCGTCACTCATGCGTCCGCGCATGTAGGGATCGAGGGACAGATAAAGGGTCTTGAGCAACACCTGACCGTCGGCCAGGTCCGGCAGCGCGACGCGTTCCAGACGAAAATTCTCCGGGGTCGGCGCGCCCACCGGGCGGGACACCAGGACGATACGTTGGTTGAGGGTCAATGCTTGTGGCATGTGAGCGTCTCCTGTGATCGATGAATTCGGCGGTATAGGGTGCAGACCTTTGTGGCGGTATGGTGTTCGATGTATCTGCCACAGATCGTTCCCACGCTCCGCGTGGGAATGCAGCCCGGGACGCTCCGCGTCCCAAAGCGTGACGCGGAGCGTCACAAGAGGCATTCCCAGGCAGAGCGTGGGAACGATCAACGATCAGTGTGCGCCGAAAACAAAAATGCCAGGCGCAATGCCTGGCATTTTTTTGTAGCTCATCCGACGCACGTTGGCGAATCAGAATGGCAGTTTCATACCCGGCGGCAGTTGCATGCCAGCGGTCACGCTGCCCATTTTGTCCTGGCTGTTGGCTTCGATCTTGCGCACGGCATCGTTGACGGCGGCGGCAAACACGGCCTCCAGCATCTCTTTGTCGTCTTCGCTCAGGCCTTCCACCAGGCTTGGGTCGATGGTCACGCGCTTGACGTCGTGACGACCGGTCATCACCACGGTGACCATATCGCCGCCGGCCTTACCGGTGACTTCGGCGTTGGCCAGTTCTTCCTGCATCTTGGCCATTTTTTCCTGCATCTGCTGTGCCTGCTTCATCAGGCCGGCCATGCCACCTTTCATCATGGTAATCACCTCAAAGTACTTGGATAAAAACAGCGCCCGGCGAATACGACCGGACGCCTTCAGTTATTAGCCCTGACTGACCAGGGCTTCGACAGGTTCAATAGTATCGTTGCGAATCACCGCACCGAACTGCTCCATCATCTGCTGGATGAACGGATCACCGTGGATCGACTCCTCGGCCTCGCGCTGGCGGTTCACACGACGCCGGGACGCAGCCTGGGCCGGGGTTTCCTGCTCGGGCTTGATCAACTCCATGCTCAGGTTCAGCGTACGCCCGTGAAACTGGTTCAGCGCATCGTTAAGACGACGTTGCTGGGTCGCATTGAACAAAGCGCTGTGGGCCGGATCCAGGTGCAGCAGCCAGTTGTCGCCATCGACGGCGATCAATGTGCAGTTGGCGGCGATGCTGCCGGTCATGCCGGAAATCGGCAATTTCGGGAACAGCTCCAGCCATTGCAGCGCCAGGCCGGTGGCGGGCATTGCAGCCGGCTCGGGCTCAGGTTCCGGCGTTGGCTCGGCGGTGTGTTCGCTGGCCAGTTCATCGAGATAGCTGTAAGCCGAGTCGATGTCCGGCTCAATGTAATCCTCATCCAGCGGCGGCTCATCATCCAGGTCGATGCCCGGCGTGGCGGCATCCACCTCGGCCACGGACGGTTCCGGGATCGGCGCAGCGGCCCATTCCGGCGCGTCCGGCACCACGCTGTCAGGCGTCGGTGTCGGCATCGGTGGTAATTCAGGTTGCTCGCTGGTGGTTTCCAGCATCGGCTCGACCGCTGGCTGCTGAACGACTTCCGGTTCAACCGGGTCATTCCACGGCAGATCGACAACGACTTCAACCGCTTCAACGACGGGCTCGGGCACGACCACTGGCGTAACCGGTTCAGGTTCAAGCTCAGGGGCCGGCGCAACAACCGGCGCGGGCACAACCGGGACAACTGCCGCAGGGGCTACCGGCGCCACTTTAGGCGCGGTAGCCACTGAATTGGCGGAATCAACTGTGGCCTGGCTGATCCCCACGGTCTTTAGCGGTTGCCTCGGGGCGTCCGCCGTATCCGCTGGCCTGAACGCCAGCATGCGCAGCAGGACCATTTCGAAGCCACCGCGCGGGTCCGGTGCCAGCGGCAAATCGCGGCGCCCGATCAGGCCCATCTGGTAATAAAACTGCACATCTTCGGCCGGCAATGCCTGGGCCAGAGCCAGCACCCGGTCACGATCGCCGTGGCCGTTGTCGACGCCATCAGGCAGGGCCTGGGCGATGGCGACCCGGTGCAGCACGTTGAGAATTTCCGAGAGCACGCCGTTCCAGTCCGGGCCTTGCTCGGCCAGGTGACGAACGGCTTCGAGCAATGCCTTGGCGTCTCCTTCGATCAGCGAATGCAGGACATCAAACACCTGGCCATGATCCAGCGTACCGAGCATCGCCCGCACGTCGGCGGCCATGACCTTGCCTTCACCGAAGGCGATGGCCTGGTCAGTGAGGCTCATGGCGTCACGCATCGAACCGTCGGCGGCGCGACCGAGCAACCACAGTGCATCGTCTTCGAACGGCACCTGCTCGACACCCAGCACATGGGTCAAATGCTCGACCACCCGTTCCGGGGTCATGTTCTTCAGGGAGAATTGCAGGCACCGGGAAAGAATGGTTGCCGGAAGTTTCTGCGGATCGGTGGTCGCCAGGATGAACTTGACGTAGGGCGGCGGCTCTTCGAGGGTTTTCAGCAGCGCATTGAAGGAATGGCTGGAGAGCATGTGCACTTCGTCGATCAGGTAGACCTTGAAGCGCCCGCGGCTCGGGGCGTACTGCACGTTGTCGAGCAGCTCGCGGGTATCCTCGACCTTGGTCCGGCTCGCGGCGTCGATTTCGATCAGGTCGACAAAGCGCCCCTCATCGATCTCGCGGCACACCGAGCACTCGCCACAGGGCGTTGAAGTGATACCTGTTTCACAGTTCAGGCATTTGGCGATGATTCGTGCGATGGTGGTCTTGCCGACACCCCGAGTACCGGTAAACAGGTAGGCGTGGTGCAGCCGCTGGCTGTCCAAGGCATTGATCAGAGCCTTGAGCACATGGGTCTGGCCGACCATTTCGCGGAACGAGCGCGGACGCCATTTACGTGCAAGAACCTGATAACTCATCGAAAACCGTCGCAACTAAGGAACAGAAGCGGCTAATGCTAGCGGAGCAGGCCCGAAATTGCATCCGGTGTGCTCGTCTAATCTGACTAAGCTGCACTTTGGGGGGCTATTTTCGGCTCGGGTTTCATCAGTACCGGAGCGTTTATGCGGTTGGCCTTGGGGGCTTTATTGTTGATCAGCCTGAACGTCGCAGCCGCCGACGCGCCGGTGCGCTTCGTCATGGCCGACAGTTGGGCCATGCCAATGATGCAACTGGACCGGGGCCGCCCGACCCAGGGCATCCTCTACGACATCCTGCTCAGCCTGGCGACCCAGGTCGGGGTGCCGGCGGAATTTCATGTGCTGCCTCGGGCGCGGGTGCAGGGTGCCATGGAGCACGGCGAAGTCGATGTGCGCTGCTATGCCGCACAGTCATGGCTGCCGAATCAGTCCGGGGATTACATCTGGAGCATTCCACTGTTTCTGCAGCGCGACCTGCTGGTCAGCCGACAAGGCGGGCCCGCGTCAGTTGTCCCGGCCAGTCTGAAACATGAATCCATCGGCACGGTGCTCGGTTACATCTATCCGACACTGCAACCGCTGTTCGACGCAGGCCAGTTGCAACGCGAAGACGCGCGCAATCAGGAACAGGTCCTGGATAAACTCCTGGTCGGACGCTATCGCTACGCCGTCACCAATCAATGGACTCTGGACTGGTTCAACCAGCGTCTGATGCCCGGCCGGCAGTTGCAAGCGGTGGCGGTGCTGCAGGAACAGAATGTCGGTTGCTATGTGCGCAACGACCCGGATGTGCCGGTGCAGCGGATATTGCGCACGTTGTTGCGGATGAAAATGTCGGGGGAGATTGATGACATTATTGGGCTTTATACCGGTGAGGGGCCTGGTACGCCTTGAGCCGATCTACCTGACCATCTGGAACCCTCCTGTGGGAGCGAGCCTGCTCGCGAAGGCGGTATGTCAGATAACATTGGTGTTGAATGTGATGACCTCTTCGCGAGCAGGCTCGCTCCCACAGGGGATGCAGTTGTTACAGAAATTTCAGCCAACCTGATCCAATTCCCGCCACTCCACCGGCGCAACAAACCCGGCCACCCACTCCGGCACCTCGGCAGGCGGCATCGGTTTGGCGATGAAATACCCCTGGGCCACTTCGCAGCCCAACTCCAGCAGCAATCGACCATGCTCGACACTCTCCAATCCTTCAGCGATCACCTGCCGACCAAACGCCCGGGCCAGGCCGATCACTGCGGTGGTCAGGGCCAAATCGTCACGATCATGCAGAATGTCGCGCACAAAGGATTTATCGATCTTGATGGTTTGCGTGCGCAGGCGCTTGAGGTAACTCAGGGACGAGTAACCCGTGCCGAAATCCCCCAATGAAAACTGCACCCCCAGCGCCTGACAGGCCTGCAAACAGGCGCTGACGTGCTGGATATTCTCGACGGCCACGGACTCGACGATTTCCAGATCCAGCAGTTGCGGGTCGACCTGGGCATGCCGGGCGAGCACCTGCCGAAGCCGCTCGACGAAATCCGCCCGCTGGAAATGCCGCGCCGCGATATTAATGCTGATCGGCCAGCCCTGCCCCACCTGCTGCCAGCGGTGCAACTGCGCCAGGACCTGATCCATCACCCATTCGCCGATGTCGATGATCAGGTCAGTTTCTTCCACCAGCGGCAGGAACTCCCGTGGTGGCACCAGGCCGTTTTGCGGGTGCTGCCAACGCAATAACGCTTCGAAACCGACCACCTCGCCACGGCGCATGTTCACCTTGGGCTGAAAATGCAGACGCAACTCACCGGCGGTCAGGGCCTGACGGACACGCTCGACCGTCTGGTGGGTGGCTTTGACTTCCTGATCCCGGGACACATCAAACAGATGAAAACGATTACGCCCGCGCTGCTTGGCCACATACATGGCCTGATCGGCATGGCGCAACAGGGTTTCGGCATCTTCGTTGTCGTAGGGGAACAGGGTCACGCCAATGCTGGCGAACACATTGATGTCCTTGCCATGCAGCGAATACGGCGCCGAGATCGCGCCCAGCACTCGATTCAGCGCCGCGCGCAATTCCGGCAGATCCCGTACGTAACGCAGCACCAGCACAAACTCGTCGCCGGCTAGCCGAGCCACCACATCTTCGCCGCGCACAATCGTGCGCAATCGCTTGGCCACTTCCACCAGCAACAGATCGCCACTGGCATGACCATAGCCGTCGTTCACAGCCTTGAAGCCATCGAGGTCGAGCATGCAGACCGCCAGCGGAATATTTTCCTTGCGGGAGAATTCCAGCGCCTGGTCCAGCAGGTCCGAGAGGAACGCGCGATTGGGCAACCCCGTCAGCACGTCATGCCCGACCCGCCATTGCAGGGAATGCAGCAGTTGGCGTTTTTCGCTGATGTCGAAACGAATCGACAGGTAGCGGTCAACCCGCCCAGTGGCGTCGTTGAGTACCGGCACCATGGTGCTGTCGACCCAATACAGGCTGCCATCCTTGGCGCGATTACAGATCTCGCCCTTCCAGACATCGCCCAGGGCGATGGTGCGCCACAGCGTGGCGAAGAAATCGGCGGAATGCAGGCCCGAATTCAGCAGGCGATGGTTTTGCCCGATCAGTTCCTCGCGGCTATAGCCGGAAATGGCGCAGAACTGGTCATTGACGTAAGTGATCCGGCCGCTCAGATCCGTCTCGGAAAAGATAGCGGCAGCATCCACGGCCCTGCGGTATTTCTCATCCATGAGTCAGGCTCGCTGTCGCTAGCGGTGGGACCGCTCGACCAGCGCACAATGCCCGGAAGAGATGTTTTGAGACGGACTGCGCAGAGACACTTGCTTACTCCATGACAGCATTTGATGGCCCCGGGACAGCCGAAGATCAACTAGGCTCAAAGGCCTCGGCGAAATCGGAAACAGCGATCCAGGCAGCATTTTGCAAGGCATCGAGCCACTCGTGGCGTCGCCACACACCCGGTGCCGGAACGCAACGCTGGCTGTTCCATAGCGCCTTAACTTCTGAAAGCAGGTCACCAAATGCCCCCTCTGAGCGGCGATTCTACGAAATGCATCACATTTTGCAAAGCAAGGTGATGGATCATGCAGTTGTCTAATGCAAAAATCTATCGTTAAGTTCTTGATTCTAAATGGGAATTGAGCGATGCAAATTTCAAGTTTGGGTCCAGCCATCCGACGCTATCGCAAGGTCGCGGGGCTTACTCAGGCTGAACTCGGCGAAAAAACCGGTTTTGACCCCAAAACCATCAGCCGTTTCGAAACCGGCACCTATACCCCCAGCGTGGAAGCATTGTTCTTGCTTGCCGATGTGCTGGGCGTGAAGCTGAAAGCGTTTTTCGCAGATATGGGCGATGAAGACGAACAGCGGGCGTACCTGTTCAGCGTCATACACAAAGCCACCTCAAAGGATCTGGGAAAGCTGATCGCTGCGGTTGACCAGGCCTTGTCCAAGCCTTAGTGCCAGAAACGAAAAAAGGAGGCCGATCTGTCTGATTCGACAGATCGGCCTCCTTTTTTTTATTCGCGCCCGATGAAGGGCAAAATCCGGAAACGACTAAATACTCCCAAGGACAAGATCCATGGCAGAGCAGCAACAACAATTTTTGGATTAATAAAGCACGATAGGGGATTCGTGCTGCGTTATGGAGGCAACCCCATCAGCCACACCCCGGCACACAATGTTCCCGCTGTGGCTGCTGCCTTCCGGCTCTGACCAGGTTCACGGGTAATCGTTGCGGGGGGACCGATGGGGTCACCATAACGACGCTCACCTGACGGCGAACGGCGCCATTGTACCTATCTGAGTCGAAGTTACAACCGTTCGATCCAGATTAAAAATATGAATTAGGTCAATGACATGCGCAGGCCCTGAAAAGCCGCGCTTATTGCACCAACACCTCATCCGCCCTGCCACCCTCCTGCTGGATCACCAGGTGGATAAAGTGCAGCTTGGCGATCACCGCCGGCGGCAGGACGAACGGATAGAAATCCGGTTGGCCCATGCTCCGCGACAATTCGTTGAGCATGCCGGCCAGTTCGATCCACGCGTTAACGAACGACAGGAACGCCGCGCCACCAGGATGCTGCGGGTCGTAGAGGGTGCTGGAGGGGAATGGCTGGTAATCGAAGTCCATCTCCCGGGCGCTCATGCCGAAGCCGAGGGCGGTGTCCACGGCGTCCATCATGTGCAGGTAGTGCGCCCAGGTTTCGGCCCAGTCCTCCCACGGATGCATCGTCGCGTAGGCGCTGACGTAATGTTGCTGCCAGTCCAGCGGCGCGCCTTGCTGGTAGTGCCGCTCAAGGGCGTCGGCGTAGCTGGCGCGCTCATCACCGAACAGGCCACGGAACGGTTCCAGCCAGTGGCTATTGGCGATCAGGCGATCCCAGTAGTAATGCCCGACTTCGTGACGGAAATGCCCGAGCAACGTGCGATACGGTTCATGCATCTGCACCCGGAGCTGTTCGCGGTGAGCGTCGTCGGCTTCCTTGATGTCGAGGGTGATCAGGCCGTTGGCATGGCCGGTGGTCGGTGGTTTGCCTTCGAGGTCGACGCCGATGAAATCGAAGGCCAGCCCGGTTTCTTCGTCCACGGTTTTGGGGATCACCTGCAAACCGAGGCTGACCAGTTGCGCGACCAAGCGGCGCTTGGCCGTCTCGACCTTGCGCCAGCGTTCAGGATTTTCGGGAATCGAAAGATCAGGGATGGTGTGGTTCAGGCTGCACGCCATGCACAGCGCATCGTGGTCGTTCGCGGGGAGCAGCCAATTACACGCAGCCGGAGAATCGAGATTGGCGCAGCGACGGAACACACCGGCTTCGGGATCGACGTCGAGCAGCCAGGTGTCCGCTTGCGGACCGGGCTGCAGTGACGACAGGCGACTCTGTTCCGGCTGATAGCCCAGCGCCGCCGAGCAGGCCAGGCATTGGCTGTTGCTGAAGAACAGCGATTGCCCGCAGCGGCAATGCCAGACCTTGCTGTTGCGCGAACTCTCGCCGACGAAGGGCGCGGCGATGCGGGAACTGAGCTGTTCGAAGAAACGGTACATGGCGAACTCTCCCTGAGGGGTGCCAAGACTAGATCATTCCCGAGCAAAGATCGTTCCCACGCTCTGCGTGGGAATGCATCCCGTGACGCTCCGCGTCACATTCAGAAGCGGACGCAGAGCGTCCATGGCGGCATTCCCACGCGGAGCGTGGGAATGATCATCAGACAGAGATATTGTGTTCTTTCAAGAACAGCACAAACGCCTCTTCATCCAACACTTTCAACCCCAATTCATTAGCCTTGGCCAACTTGGAACCCGCTCCCGGCCCGGCAACCACACAATGGGTCTTGGCCGACACCGAACCCGCGACCTTGGCGCCAAGGCTTTCAAGTTTGTCCTTGGCCACATCACGGCTCATCAATTCCAGCGAACCGGTCAATACCCAAGTCTGCCCGGCCAGCGGCAAGCCTTCGACGACTTTCTTTTCGCTTTGCCAATGCATGCCGAAATCACGCAACTGCTTTTCGGCTGCTTCAGCGATCTGGCGATTTTCTGCAACTGCGAAAAACTCCCGAACCGAATTCGCCTGCTTCTCCGCCAATGCCTGACGCATGTCCAGCCAGTCAGCGTCGAACACGCCTTTCAGCGAACCAAACTTGTCCGCCAGCTTCTGCGCCCCGCCCGGCCCCACCGATGGAATGTGCAACTTGTCGAGGAACCCACCGAGCGTCGTACTGGCAGAAAACTCAGCGCCCAACTCGCCCTGATCCTGAATCTGCAAACCATGCTTGAGCAGCTCGGCAATCACCTGCTGGTTGTGCGCATCTTCAAAGAAGCTATGAATCTCATACGCCACTTCCAAACCGACGTCCGGCAGGTACGTCAGCACTTGCGGCAACGCCTGTTGAACCCGCTCCAGCGAGCCCAGGGAGCGCGCCAACACCTTGGCCGTCTCTTCGCCGACATCGGGGATCCCGAGGGCATAGATGAAGCGCGCCAGGCTCGGCTGCTTACTGTCTTCGATGGCGCCGAGCAGTTTCTTGCTCGACAGCTCGGCGAAGCCTTCCAGGTCGACGATGTCTTCGAACTTCAGGGCATACAGATCCGCCGGCGAACTGACCAGGCCTTCATCCACCAATTGCTCGACGCTCTTGTCGCCCAGGCCTTCGATGTCCATGGCGCGACGGGAGACGAAATGGATGATCGCCTGCTTCAACTGCGCGCCACAGGCCAGCCGCCCAACGCAGCGGTACACCGCGCCTTCGCTGACGGTTTCGCGACCCTTGCTGCGCTTGACCAGTTGCGTGCGCTCCACATGAGAACCGCACACCGGGCACTGTTCGGGAATCTGTACCGCGCGGGCATTTTCCGGACGACGCTCAAGGACCACTTGCACCACTTGCGGAATCACATCCCCCGCGCGGCGGATGATCACGGTGTCGCCAATCATCAAGCCCAGACGCGCCACTTCGTCCATGTTGTGCAACGTCGCGTTGGCCACGGTCACGCCGGCCACCTTGACCGGTTTCAAGCGTGCGACCGGCGTTACGGCGCCAGTGCGGCCAACCTGGAACTCCACGTCGAGCAACTCGGTGAGTTCTTCCATCGCCGGGAATTTGTGGGCAATCGCCCAACGCGGCTCGCGGGCGCGGAAACCCAACTCACGCTGCGAAGCAATGCTGTTGACCTTGAACACCACGCCGTCGATTTCATAACCCAACGCGTTACGGCGTTCGCCGATGTCGCGGTAGTAGTCCAGGCATTCGCCGATGCCGTGCGCCAGTTTCAGCTCATGACTGATCGGCATGCCCCAGACCTGCAATTGCTTGAGATTGCCGATGTGGGTGTCAGCAATATCAGCGGAAATCTGGCCGATGCCGTAGCAGCAGAATTCCAGCGGACGATTGGCGGTGATCTTCGAATCCAGTTGACGCAAGCTCCCAGCCGCCGCGTTGCGCGGGTTGGCGAAGGTCTTGCCGCCGACTTCCAGTTGCGTGGCATTGAGCCGTTCGAAACCGGCCTTGGACATGAACACTTCGCCGCGCACTTCCAGAGTCGCCGGCCAACCGGTGCCGTGCAGCTTGAGCGGGATGTTGCGCACGGTGCGCACATTGACGCTGATGTCTTCGCCGGTGGTGCCGTCACCGCGCGTGGCGCCGCGCACCAGTACGCCGTCCTGATAAAGCAGGCTGACCGCCAGGCCATCGAGTTTCGGTTCGCAGCTGTATTCCACCGCCGCGCCGCCGCCGAACAGATCGCCGGCCGGCAGGTCCAGGCCTTCGGTCACCCGGCGATCGAACTCGCGCATGTCGGTTTCTTCAAAGGCGTTGCCGAGGCTGAGCATCGGCACTTCGTGGCGCACCTGGGTGAACGCCGACAGGGCTGCGCTGCCGACGCGCTGGGTCGGCGAGTCGCTGGTGATCAGTTCGGGATTGGCCGCTTCGAGGGCCTTGAGTTCATGAAACAACCGATCGTACTCGGCGTCCGGAATGCTCGGCTCGTCCATCACGTGATAGCGATAGTTGTGCTGATCCAGCTCAGCGCGCAGCTCTAGAATGCGGTTTTTGGCGGCGGTCATGGGTGTTCTCTCATAAAGCAAAAGAGCAGCCGAGGCTGCTCAATCTGTACAAATCATTGTAGGAGCATGGCTTGCCCGCGATGGCGTCCTTGAGATCGCCATCGCGAGCAAGCTTTGCTCCTACAGGGCGTAGGAGGCGCGGCGCGATCCCCCACACGTTGCCAATTTCAGCGTTTCTGGGTCAATGCGCGACGCTCAAACTCAACGATGCGCTGACGGTAGTGCTCAATGGTCTGGGCAGTCAGCACGCTGCGCTGGTCGTCTTTCAGTTCGCCGTTCAGCTCCTGGGACAGCTTGCGCGCCGCGGCCACCATCACGTCGAAGGCTTGCTTCGGATGACGCGGGCCTGGCAGGCCGAGGAAGAAGCTCACCGCCGGGGTGCTGAAATGGTCGATGTCGTCCAGATCAAAAATGCCCGGCTTGACCGCATTGGCCATGGAGAACAGCACTTCACCGTTACCCGCCATGCTTTCGTGGCGGTGGAAAATATCCATCTCGCCGAAACGCAGGCCACTTTCCAGAATGTTCTGCAACAGCGCCGGGCCCTTGAAGCCGGCGGCGTCGCGGCAGATCACGCTGATCACCAGCACTTCTTCGGCTTGCGGTTGTTCTTTGTCGCTGACCGACGGCGAAGACTTGGTGTCATCCGGGAAATCGTCGTCACGGCTGCTGAAGCTCGGGCCGCCGTCCAGGTCCAGGCTGAGGTTCATGTCGCCTTGCGACGGCTCGCTGTGGCCACGCTTGCCGCGCTTGGAACCCGACTCACGGGGTTCCCGGGCCGGCATGCTCACCGACGGCAGGTCGTGCTCGTCCAGTTGCGGCTCTTTGTGGGTATCCAGCACCCGAGGCGGGCCCAACAGCTCGGCGCTGGTGTCCTCGTCCGGCAGATTGGACAGACTTCGGTCAAGACGGAATTTCAGTTTTCCCTTGCCGCCGCGCATGCGACGCCAGCCATCGAAAAGAATACCGGCAATGACAATAATGCCGATGACGATCAGCCACTCGCGCAGACCGATTTCCATGTAATCCCGTGCCTCTATAAAAAATGCTGAAAAATAAGGGGTTTACAACGTGCAAACCGCTTTAAAACGTGGCGCCAACTCTATGTTCTGACAGGCGTTTTGCCCACGTATACGAAAAATTGACATTAAACTAGCACGACCAAAGGCTTCGCAGCTACAAGCTTTAAGCTCCAAGCGGCAAGCCGTGTCAACTTGCAGCTTAAAGCTTGCAACTTGCGGCTGGCCGCTAGGCCTCCACCATCGCCATCGCCTCCTCGACATCCACTGCCACCAAACGTGAGCAGCCCGGCTCGTGCATCGTCACCCCCATCAGTTGATCGGCCATTTCCATGGCGATCTTGTTGTGGGTGATGTAGATGAACTGCACCGTCTGCGACATCTCTTTGACCAGCCGTGCGTAGCGTCCAACGTTAGCGTCATCCAGTGGTGCGTCAACTTCATCGAGCATGCAGAACGGCGCCGGATTCAACTTGAAGATCGCAAAAACCAGGGCCAATGCGGTCAGGGCTTTTTCGCCACCGGAGAGCAAATGGATGGTGCTGTTCTTCTTTCCTGGCGGCCGCGCCATGATCGTTACCCCTGTATCGAGTAGATCTTCGCCCGTCAGTTCCAAATACGCGCTGCCGCCACCGAAAACTTTTGGGAAAAGTGCCTGAATTCCGGCATTGATCTGATCAAAGGTATCTTTGAAGCGGTTTCGCGTCTCCTTGTCGATCTTGCGAATCACGTTTTCTAACGTATCCAGCGCTTCCACCAGATCGTCGTTCTGCGCATCCAGATAACGTTTACGCTCGGATTGTTGCGTGTATTCGTCGATGGCCGCGAGGTTGATCGCACCGAGACGCGCAATGCGTGCGGCAATCCGTTCCAGCTCTTCCTCAGCCTCTTTCTCGTTGGCCTCGGCCACCAGGGTCGCGATCACGCCGTGGAGGTCGTAGCCGTCTTCCAGCAACTGATCTTCCAGGGTCTTGCGGCGCACGGTCAGGGCCTGCCATTCCATGCGTTGGTGTTCGAGTTGGCCGCGGATCAATTGTGATTGCTGCTCGGCCTGATTGCGGCGCTTCTCGGCGTCACGCAATTCGCGGTCGGCATCTTCCATGGCCATTTGTGCGGTCTTGAGTTCTTCGTCGACAGTCATGCGCTTGTCGAGCAACTCTTCGAGTTTCAGGCGCAGTTCTTCCAGCGGCGCCTCGCCCTCCTCCAGATTCAGGCTGAGCTGCTCGCGCTTCTCGGTCAGGCGTTCGGATTGCATCTCCAACCGCTCCAACGCCTGGCGCGTCGAATCGTGTTGCGCCTTGAGCGAGCCCAGACGCACCGCCAATTGATGGGCGTGATCCTTATGCTGCCGGGCTTCCTGACGCACGCGATCGAGGCGTTCGCGCAAGCTGTCGCGCTGGGCCAGCAGCAACTCGCGTTGCTCGGTGTCCAGCGCCATGCTGTCGAGGGCTTCCTGCAATTGCAGGCGCGCCTCGCCGATATTTTCGTGTTCCAGCGCCCGTTGTTCGCCCAACTCGGTGAGTTCTTCATCGAGACGGGTACGGCGCAGGGTCAGTTGTTCGGCCTTGGCTTTACCGGCGGACAACTGCGCTTTCAATTCACCTTGCTGACGGGCTTCGTCTTGCAGCAGACGGCGCAGATGTTCGCGACCGTTTTCCTGCTGACGCTGTTGCGCCCGCAGGTTTTGCAGTTCGGTTTCCAGGGTTTCCACCGTGGCTTCGCGCTCTTCGCGCTCAAGGCCCAGTTGCTGGATTTCCTGGCCGCGAGCGAGCACGCCGCTTTCCGCTTCACTGGCGCGACGCACGCGTAAAAAGTGTCGACCGACCCAGTAACCGTCGCGGCTGATCAGGCTTTCGCCGGGCGCCAATTGAGCGCGCGACGCCAAGGCCTGTTCAAGGTTTTCCACCGGTTTGACCTGCCCCAGCCATGGCGACAAATCAATCTGCGCCTCGACCTTGTCCAGCAAACTACCGGCCACCCGCACGCCATCGCTGGCGGGGCTGAGCAAACGCAAATCGCCCTGGGCAAACCCGGCCAGATCGAAATCGCCAAAGTCATCCACCAGCACCGCTTGCAGGTCGGCGCCGAGCACGGTTTCCACCGCCAGCTCCCAACCGGCCTCAACCTTCAGGCCTTCGGCCAGGCGCGGACGCTCTGCCAGATTCTGTTCGCGCAGCCATTCGGCGGTGCCGGTGCCCGGATCGAGCGCGGCTTGCTGCAAGGCCTCCAGAGACGCGAGACGTCCGTTGAGGCGCTGCAAATCGCCTTGGGCCTGTTGCTGCGCGGTCAATGCGTGCTGCAATTCCTGACGCAGTTGTTCAAGCTTTTCGACTTGAGCTTGTTCACTGGTCTGCAAATCTTCAAGCGTCGCTTCGGACTCAGCGAGCTGCTCGCTGAGCTCCATGATCGCCGCGTCTTCCGGGTCGGCCGAGAGCAAAGCACGCTCCTCGCCCAAACGCTTCTGCCGATCGGCCAAGCGCTCCATGCTGGTTTCCAGCTGCTGGATCCGCGACTGCTGTACTTCCGACTGACGCCGGGGCTCGGCGGCGGTGAGGTTGAAAGTGTCCCACTGCTCCTGCCACGCGTGCATGGTGGTTTCGGATTCTTCCAGCGCGGCGGCGGCTTCTTCGGCGGCGGCGCTGGTGACTTCCTGTTCCGGCGTGAGCATGTCCAGCTCTTCGCCGAGGGTCAGCAGCAAGGTGCGGTCATGGCCCAGGTGCGACTCGGTTTCCAGACGCGCGCGCTCGGCTTCTTTCAGATCATCTTGCAACTGGCGCAAACGCTGCTGACCGTGCTGGATGCTCTGCTCGACCCGGGCGATGTCGCCGCCGACCGAATAGAAGCGCCCCTGCACCAGATTGAAGCGTTCGGACAGGTCATGGTGACCGTCACGCAGGCGTTCAATCGCCGCATCGGCGTTGCGCTGTTCGGCGACCAAGGCTTCGAAGGTGATTTCCTGGTTGCCAATGATCGCTTCGCGCTGCCCGACCTGCTCATTCAACGCCTGCCAGCGCAGGGCCGACAGTTGCGCCTTGAGCTGACGTTCTTCGCCTTTATATTCCTGATACTTCTTCGCCGACTCGGCCTGGCGATGCAAGCGTTCGAGTTGACGCTCAAGCTCGTCGCGCAAGTCGGTCAGGCGCGCCAGGTTTTCGTGGGTGCGGCGGATACGGTTTTCAGTCTCGCGCCGACGCTCCTTGTACTTGGAGATGCCGGCCGCTTCTTCAATAAAGTTACGCAGGTCTTCGGGCTTGGCTTCGATCAGCTTGGAGATCATGCCCTGCTCGATGATCGAGTAGCTGCGCGGGCCCAGGCCGGTGCCGAGGAAAATGTCGGTGATGTCGCGGCGACGGCATTTGGTGCCGTTGAGGTAGTAACTGTTCTGGCTGTCGCGGGTGACTTTGCGGCGAATCGAGATTTCCGCGTAGGCCGCGTATTCGCCGACCAGGGTGCCGTCGGAGTTGTCGAACACCAGTTCAATGCTCGCCTGACTCACCGGTTTACGGCTGGTGGAGCCGTTGAAGATGACGTCGGTCATCGACTCGCCGCGCAGGTTCTTGGCCGAGCTCTCGCCCATCACCCAACGCACGGCGTCGATGATGTTCGACTTGCCGCAACCATTGGGCCCGACCACCGCCGCCATGTTACTGGGGAAGTTCACCGTGGTCGGGTCGACGAAGGATTTGAACCCCGCCAGTTTGATGCACTTGAGCCGCACGTTTAAGCGACCGTCAGGGCGGAAACCACCAGATCGCAGCTGCGCTGGGCATACGCCGTCAGCACCACGCGGATCTGCGGAAAGTCACGGGCGATCACGGCGGCGAGCAGGCGCTCGAACAGTTCCAGAAACTCGCTCATCGATGCCTTGCGCTGTTCCAGGGCGAGGAAATAAGCGCGGCTCATGGCCGGCTGCAGATTCTCGACGGTTTCCTGCAAGTACGGATTGTTGGCGAACGGGTAAGCGGCGCGCATCACGCTGAAGCTGTCGTCGACGAAGGTGCGGATGTCCTGGCGCTCGTAACTGGCGGTCAGGCGCTGCTGGATCTGCACGAACGGCGCCAGGTCGGCCTGGACTTGCCAACCGGTAGCCACGGCGTTGCCGAGCAAGATGTACAACTCGCTCATCAGCGTGCACAGGCTCTGGACCTTGTGCGCGGTAAGTTCGGTCACGTGGGCACCACGTCGCGGCAGGATCGCGATCAGGTGGCGACGCTCGAGGATCAGCAAGGCCTCACGGACTGAACCGCGACTGACATTGAGGGCCAGCGTGACCTTCTGTTCCTGGATGCGCTCTCCCGGCTTCATTTCGCCGCGAATGATGCGTTCGGCGAGGTGGTGAGCAATTTGCTCGGCGAGGCTGTCCGGCGCCTTGAACGTCATGGTTGTCCTTCAAACTCTTCGATCTGCACAAGCGGCGCAGTGTAGCGCAATTGGTACGTCATGGCGGAGTGCCCACCCGGCGGTTTTTGGCACGAATTAAGCAAAAAGCAGGCTAGCGCGTGAGGGTCAATACTGTTGAAACGCGCTGTTGATCGCCAAAACGGGTTTTCCTGACCTTTAAGTCAGAAAATCATTGACCGAAAAGTCAGACCTGATAAATTCGGCTCAATCGGTTAACAACAATAATGAGTCTGCGAGGCCTTCCGTGATCCAGTTTTTACTAAACCAGGAACTCCGTAGCGAGCACGCCCTGGACCCGAACCTGACCGTGCTCAATTACTTGCGCGACCATGTGGGCAAACCCGGCACCAAAGAAGGCTGCGCCAGCGGTGACTGTGGCGCGTGCACCGTGGTGGTCGGCGAGTTGCAAACGGATGACGACGGCCGCGAACACATTCGCTATCGCAGCCTCAACTCGTGCCTGACGTTCGTGTCGTCGCTGCACGGCAAACAACTGATCAGCGTCGAAGACCTCAAGCACCAGGGCGAACTGCACAGCGTGCAAAAAGCCATGGTCGAGTGCCACGGTTCGCAATGCGGCTTCTGCACGCCGGGCTTCGTGATGTCGTTGTTCGCCCTGCAAAAGAACAGCGACGCACCCGATTCCCATAAAGCCCACGAAGCGCTGGCCGGCAATCTTTGCCGTTGCACCGGCTATCGGCCGATCCTGCAAGCCGCTGAACAATCGTGCTGCGGCAAGCAACCGGACCAGTTCGACGCCCGTGAAGCCGACACCATCGCCCGCCTGAAAGCCATCGCCCCCACCGACATCGGCGAACTCAACAGTGGTGACAAGCGCTGCCTGGTGCCGCTGACCGTCGCCGATCTGGCCGATCTCTATGACGCTTATCCACAGGCCCGGTTGCTGGCCGGCGGCACCGACCTGGCGCTGGAAGTCACGCAGTTCCACCGCACCTTGCCGGTGATGATCTACGTCGGCAACGTCGCCGAGATGAAGCGCATCGAACGCTTCGACGATCGCCTGGAAATCGGCGCGGCCACCGCCCTCTCCGATTGCTACGACGCGCTGAAAAGCGAATACCCGGACTTCGGCGAATTGCTGCAACGCTTCGCCTCTCTGCAGATCCGCAACCAGGGCACCCTGGGCGGCAACATCGGCAACGCCTCGCCGATTGGTGACTCGCCGCCGCTGTTGATCGCACTCGGCGCGCAGGTGGTGTTGTGCAAGGGTGAAACCCGCCGCACGCTGAACCTCGACGATTACTTCATCGATTACAAAGTGACGGCGCGCCAGGAAAGTGAATTCATCGAAAAAATCATCGTGCCGCGTGCCAGCGCCGAACAACTGTTCCGTGCGTACAAGGTGTCCAAACGTCTGGACGATGACATTTCCGCTGTCTGCGCCGCGTTCAATTTGCGCGTGGAAAACGGCGTTATCACCGACGCCCGCATCGCTTTCGGCGGCATGGCCGCGATTCCGAAACGCGCCGCCCATTGCGAAACCGTGCTGATCGGCGCGCCGTTCAACAGCGCGTTGGTCGAACGCGCCTGCGCCGCCCTGGCCGAAGATTTCACGCCACTCTCGGACTTCCGCGCCAGCAAGGAATATCGCCTGCTCAGCGCTCAAAACCTGCTGCGCAAATACTTCATCGAACTGCAAACGCCGCACATCGAGACTCGGGTGACCGCTTATGTCTAATCATCACGCTGTAGAGAAGACCCAAGCCGAACTGGCTGAACTGTTCGCCAAGGACCTGACCACCGGTGTCGGCCGCAGCGTCAAGCACGACAGCGCCGCCAAACATGTGTCCGGTGAGGCGCAATACATCGACGACCGGCTGGAATTCCCCAATCAGTTGCACGTTTATGCACGCCTGTCGGACCGCGCCCACGCGAAGATCATTAGCATCGACACCCAGCCGTGCTACGCCTTTGAAGGCGTGCGCATCGCCATCACCCACGAAGACGTGCCGGGCCTGAAAGACATCGGGCCGTTGCTACCGGGCGATCCATTGCTGGCCATCGACACGGTGGAATTCGTTGGCCAACCGGTGGTTGCCGTCGCGGCCAAGGATCTGGAAACCGCACGCAAAGCCGCGATGGCCGCGATCATCGAATACGAAGATCTCGAACCGGTGCTGGACGTGGTCGAAGCCTTGCGCAAACGCCACTTCGTGCTCGACAGCCACACCCACCAGCGCGGCGATTCGGCGGGTGCATTGGCAACAGCCGAACATCGCATCCAAGGCACGCTGCACATCGGCGGCCAGGAACACTTCTACCTCGAAACCCAGATCTCTTCGGTGATGCCGACTGAAGACGGCGGGATGATTGTCTACTGCTCCACGCAAAACCCGACCGAAGTGCAGAAGCTCGTAGCCGAAGTGCTCGACGTGTCGATGAACAAAATAGTCGTCGACATGCGCCGCATGGGCGGTGGTTTCGGTGGCAAGGAAACCCAGGCCGCGAGCCCGGCGTGCCTGTGCGCGGTAATCGCGCACCTCACCGGCCAGCCGACCAAAATGCGCCTGCCGCGGGTCGAAGACATGCTGATGACCGGCAAGCGTCACCCGTTCTACGTCGAGTACGACGTGGGCTTCGACAGCACCGGTCGCCTGCATGGCATCGCCCTGGAACTGGCCGGTAACTGCGGTTGCTCGCCAGACCTGTCGGCGTCGATTGTCGACCGCGCGATGTTTCACGCCGACAATTCTTATTACCTCGGCGATGCGACCATCAACGGCCATCGCTGCAAGACCAACACCGCGTCGAACACTGCTTACCGTGGTTTCGGCGGCCCGCAAGGGATGGTCGCCATCGAAGAAGTGATGGACGCGATTGCCCGGCATCTGGCCGTAGATCCGCTGTCGGTGCGCAAAGCCAACTACTACGGCAAGACCGAGCGCAACGTCACCCATTACTACCAGACCGTCGAGCACAACATGCTCGAAGAGATGACCGCCGAACTGGAAGAAAGCAGCCAGTACGCCGAGCGCCGCGAAGCGATCCGGCGCTACAACGCCAACAGCCCGATCCTGAAAAAAGGCCTGGCGCTGACTCCGGTGAAATTCGGCATTTCGTTCACCGCGAGTTTCCTCAACCAGGCCGGCGCGCTGGTGCACGTCTACACCGACGGCAGCATCCATTTGAACCACGGCGGCACGGAAATGGGCCAGGGTTTGAACACCAAAGTCGCGCAGGTCGTGGCCGAAGTGTTCCAGGTGGAAATGGACCGCGTGCAGATCACCGCGACCAACACCGATAAAGTGCCGAACACTTCGCCGACGGCGGCTTCCAGCGGTGCCGACCTGAACGGCAAAGCCGCGCAGAACGCTGCAGAAATCATCAAGCAACGCCTGGTGGAATTTGCCGCGCGGCACTACAAGGTCAGCGAAGAAGACGTGGAATTCCACAACGGCCATGTGCGGGTTCGCGACCACATCCTGACCTTCGAAGCGCTGATCCAGCAGGCGTATTTCGCCCAGGTTTCGCTGTCGAGCACCGGCTTCTACAAGACCCCGAAAATCTTCTACGACCGCAGCCAGGCCCGGGGGCGTCCGTTCTACTACTTCGCCTTCGGCGCGGCGTGCTGCGAGGTGATCGTCGACACCCTGACCGGCGAATACAAAATGCTGCGCACCGACATTCTTCACGACGTTGGCGCTTCGCTGAACCCGGCCATCGACATCGGCCAGGTCGAGGGCGGTTTCATCCAGGGCATGGGGTGGCTGACCATGGAAGAACTGGTGTGGAACAACAAAGGCAAACTGATGACCAACGGCCCGGCGAGCTACAAGATTCCGGCCGTGGCCGACATGCCGCTGGACCTGCGGGTGAAGCTGGTGGAAAACCGCAAAAACCCGGAAGACACGGTGTTCCATTCCAAGGCTGTGGGCGAGCCACCGTTCATGCTCGGCATCGCGTCGTGGTGTGCGATCAAGGACGCCGTGGCCAGCCTCGGTGACTACAAGCATCAACCGAACATCGATGCGCCGGCGACCCCGGAGCGGGTGTTGTGGGGTTGTGAGCAGATGCGGCAGTTGAAGGCAGTGAAGACCGTGGAAGCTGAATCCGAAGTGGTGGTTTGATCGTTCCCACGCTCTGCGTGGGAATGCAGCCCGCGACGCTCTGCGTCGCATTTTGAACAGCGGACGCGGAGCGTCCAGAGATGCATTCCCACGCGGAGCGTGGGAACGATCTTGAGAGGTGAATATGTACAACTGGATCGACGCCCTCGCCGACCTGCAATCCCAAGGCGAACCCTGCGTATTGGTGACCATCATCGAAGAGCTCGGCTCGACGCCGCGCAATGCCGGTTCGAAAATGGTCATCAGCGCCAACCAGACGTTCGACACCATCGGTGGCGGGCATCTGGAATACAAGGCCATGCAGATCGGCCGCGAGATGCTCGCCAGCGGCAAACAGGACACGCACCTGGAGCGCTTCAGCCTCGGCGCCAGCCTAGGTCAGTGCTGCGGCGGCGTGACCGTGTTGCTGTTCGAACCGATGGGCCAGGTCCAGGCACAAATCGCCGTGTTCGGTGCCGGCCATGTCGGCCGGGCGCTGGTGCCGCTGCTCGCCAGCCTGCCCTGCCGGGTGCGCTGGATTGACTCGCGGGAAGCCGAGTTCCCGGAACAGATCCCCCACGGCGTGCGTAAAATCGTCGCCGAAGAGCCTGTGGATGAAATCGACAATTTGCCGGTCGGCAGTTATTGCATTGTCATGACCCACAACCACCAGCTCGACCTCGAACTCACCGCCGCGATCCTCAAGCGCAACGACTTCACCTACTTCGGCCTGATCGGTTCGAAGACCAAACGGGTGAAGTTCGAGCACCGCTTGCGTGATCGCGGTTTCGACAGCGACGTGCTGCAACGCATGCGCTGCCCGATGGGCATCGGCGAAGTCAAAGGCAAGTTGCCTGTGGAAATCGCCATCTCCATCGCCGGCGAAATCATCGCCACCTATAACGCGAATTTCGGCCAGCAGACCGCCAGCGCCGGATCATCGATTGCCAAACTGCTGCCTGCTTCACGCCGCAGCCAAGCCTCCAACTGAGAACTGACATGCCTCTGACTCGCAAAGCCTACCGTGCCGCCATCCTGCACAGCATCGCCGACCCCGCCGAGGTGGGAATCGAAGCCTCCTATGAGTATTTCGAAGACGGTTTGCTGGTGGTCGAGAACGGCCAGATCAGTGCCATTGGCCACGCCACCGAATTGTTGTCGACCCTGCCGGCGGACATCGAGATCACCCATTATCAGAATGCGCTGATCACCCCGGGCCTGATCGATACGCACATTCACTTGCCGCAAACCGGGATGGTCGGTGCTTATGGCGAGCAGTTGCTGGACTGGCTCAACACCTACACCTTCCCGTGCGAAAGCCAGTTCGCCGACAAAGCCCACGCCGATGAAGTGGCGGACATTTTCATCAAGGAACTGCTGCGCAACGGCACCACCACCGCGCTGGTGTTCGGCAGTGTGCATCCGCAATCGGTGAACTCGTTCTTCGAAGCCGCCCAACAACTGGATCTGCGGATGATCGCCGGCAAGGTGATGATGGACCGCAACGCGCCGGACTACCTGACCGACACCGCCGAATCCAGCTACGTCGAAAGCAAGGCGCTGATCGAACGCTGGCATGGCAAGGGTCGCTTGCACTACGCGGTCACCCCGCGCTTCGCCCCGACCAGCACCCCGGAACAACTGACCCTCGCCGGCCAGCTGCTCGGCGAATACCCTGATTTGTACATGCAGACCCACATCAGCGAAAACCTGAAGGAAGTCGAGTGGGTCAAGGAACTGTTCCCGGAGCGCAAGGGCTACCTGGACGTTTACGATCACTACCAATTGCTGGGCGAGCGCTCGGTGTTCGCCCACGGCGTGCACCTGTGCGACGACGAGTGCGCGCGTCTGGCGGAAACCGGCTCGGCGATTGCCTTCTGCCCGACGTCGAACTTCTTCCTCGGCAGTGGCTTGTTCAACCTGCCAATGGCCGAGAAGCATAAGTTGAATGTCGGTTTGGGTACGGACGTTGGCGGCGGCACCAGTTTCTCGCTGCTGCAAACCCTGAACGAAGCGTACAAGGTCATGCAGCTACAAGGTGCGCGGCTGAGCCCGTTCAAATCGCTGTACCTGGCGACCCTCGGCGGCGCGCGGGCACTGCGGCTGGAAGACAAGATCGGTACGTTGCACGCGGGCACCGATGCGGACTTCCTGGTGCTGGATTACAACGCCACGCCGCTGCTCAGCTATCGCTTGAAGCAGGCCAATAACATTGCCGAGACGTTGTTTGTGTTGATGACGCTGGGGGATGACCGGACTGTTCTGCAGACCTATGCGGCGGGGAAATTGGTGCATCAGCGCTAAGGTATTACCGGGCCTGATCGACTGATCATTCCCACGCTCTGCGTGGGAATGCAGCCCGTGACGCTCCGCGTCACTGGACGCGGAGCGTCCCTAGAAGCATTCCCACGCGGAGCATGGGAACGATCAATCCCCCGCAATCGATGGTTGCGGGGGATTTTTTGTGTCCTTGAGGCCGCCTTCGCGGGCAAGCCCGCTCCCACAAGTACCGCGTGATCCCTGTAGGAGCGAGGCTTGCCCGCGAAGGCCGCGCCTCGGTCTATCAGAGCTTGGCGGTCGACCTGCCAGGCTTCTTGGTCTGCAACAAATGCGAGAACACCGCATGCAAATCATCCGACGCACTTTCTTCGTCGAGGTTGAGTTTGCTGTCGATGTGATCCATGTGATGCATCATCAGGTCCACCGCCAACTCGCCGTTGCGCGCTTCGATCGCATCGATCAACTGAGTGTGTTCGTCGTAGGAACAGTGCGAGCGGTTGCCGCTTTCGTACTGGGCGATGATCAACGAAGTCTGGGACACCAGGCTGCGCTGGAAGCTGATCAGCGGGGCATTCTTCGCCGCTTCGGCCAGTTTCAGGTGGAATTCCCCCGACAGACGGATGCCGGCACCGCGATCGCCACGGGAGAAGCTGTCGCGTTCGTCGTTGACCATTTGCCGCAACTCGGCGATCTGTTCGGCGGTGGCGTGCTGCACCGCCAGCTCAGTGATCGCCCGCTCCACCAGACGCCGGGCGAGGAATACCTGGCGCGCCTCTTCGACGCTCGGGCTGGCGACGACTGCGCCGCGGTTCGGCCGCAGTAAAACCACGCCTTCATGGGCCAGGCGCGACAGCGCGCGGCGAATGATGGTGCGGCTGACCCCGAAAATTTCCCCCAGCGCTTCTTCGCTCAACTTGGTGCCGGGCGCCAGGCGCTGTTCGAGGATGGCCTCGAAGATATGCGCGTAGACAATATCGTCCTGGGTCCCGCTGCGGCCGGCTTTGCCTGCGCGCGGTTGTTTCTTTAGGGGCTGCAACTGTTCGTTCATGGGCACTCGAGTCGGGAGAACTGCGGCGAATAGACCGTGACTGTAATACGGCACAGTGGGTCGCTGGCAAGTATCGCGTAAAAAACACCGCGATTGTACACAATGGATGGTGGCAACACGACTGTATGGCTGATTGCGGCCTCGGCTGTATTGCAACGGTCCGTTACATTTGAGTTTAGGCTTGAACCCGGAATCCGCTGCTTTCACAGGATCACCGTGTAGGAGCAAGGCTTGCCCGCGATAGCGATCTCACGGACGCCATCGCGGGCAAGCCTTGCTCCTACACGGTCCGGTGGCGTTTCGGACATCTTCATACGTATAAGGAACACCGCTGTCATGAACGACGCCACGCAAACGCAACTGCGCCCCTTGGCCGACACGTCGCCTTCGGCCATCGTCGCCGGGTTTATCGCGATGATGACCGGCTACACCAGTTCCCTGGTCCTGATGTTCCAGGCCGGGCAAGCGGCGGGCCTGAGCAGCGGGCAGATTTCCTCGTGGATCTGGGCGATTTCGATAGGCATGGCGATCTGCTCGATCGGCTTGTCCCTGCGCTATCGCACGCCCATCACCATCGCCTGGTCCACGCCCGGCGCAGCGTTGCTGATCACCAGCCTGGGCGGTGTGACCTACGGCGAAGCCATCGGCGCCTACATCACTTGCGCGGTGCTGGTGACGATTTGCGGCTTGACCGGCAGCTTCGAACGGCTGGTGAAAAAGATCCCGGCATCGCTGGCGGCAGCGCTGCTGGCGGGGATTCTGTTCAAGATCGGCAGCGAGATTTTCGTCGCGGCCCAGCATCGCACGGCGCTGGTGTTGGCGATGTTCTTCACGTACCTGGTGGTCAAACGCCTGTCGCCGCGCTATGCGGTACTCGCCGCGCTGTTGATCGGCACCGCGCTGTCGGGGGTCATGGGGCTGCTGGATTTCAGTGGTTTCCATCTGGAACTGGCGACACCGGTCTGGACCACGCCGCACTTCTCCCTGGCCGCGACCATCAGCATCGGCATTCCGCTGTTCGTGGTGGCGATGACCTCGCAGAACATGCCGGGCATCGCCGTATTGCGCGCTGACGGCTACACCGTGCCGGCCTCGCCGCTGATCACCACCACTGGCATCGCTTCGTTGCTGCTGGCGCCGTTCGGCTCCCACGGCATCAACCTGGCGGCGATCAGCGCCGCCATCTGCACCGGGCCCCACGCCCATGAAGATCGCAACAAACGCTACACCGCCGCGGTCTGGTGCGGGATTTTCTACGGGATTGCCGGGGTGTTCGGCGCAACGCTGGCGGCGTTGTTTGCCGCGTTGCCGAAAGAGCTGGTGCTGTCGATTGCGGCGCTGGCGCTGTTCGGCTCGATCATCAATGGCTTGAGCATTGCCATGAGCGAAGTGAAGGAGCGGGAAGCGGCGCTGGTGACGTTTATGGTCACGGCGTCGGGGCTGACGCTGTTTTCCATCGGGTCGGCGTTTTGGGGGATTGTGGCGGGGGTGTTGACGTTGGTGATTTTGAATTGGCGTAAAGCCCCGTAGGAGCAAGGCTTGCCCGCGAAGGCGTTTTCGATATCGCAATCGCAGACCCGGCCATGCGCCCACAAAAAACAGGCATAAAAAAACGGCGACCCGTGGGTCGCCGTTTTTCAGAACATCAAGCTACCGGATTGATCGGCTTTTCCGGGTACCAGACGTCGATCAGCGGGCTGACGGTTGCTTCGGTCAGTTCGCTGCGGCCCTTGAGCCAGGCTTCTACAGCAACACGCTGCTCTTCGGATACCGAGCCACGTTTCTGCAGGCAAACCAGACCGAAGTCGTCGCCGCCAACATAACCCAGACCGTTGGCTTCCATAGCTTCTTTCAGGAACGCATCGAGGAAAGCATCAATGGCTTCATCAGCCAAATCTTCTTTGAAATCCAGGTTCAGTTCGAAACCCAGCTCTTGAAATTCATCGACGCACAGTTTTTTGCGCAGACGCTGGGAACGGTTAGTCGCCATTGGAACAATCCTCATAAGTAATAACGGGCGGCACTTTAGCAGTTTAAGGCGCCAATTGCCCGTTCCGCAGTGGCGGCCAGACTACCGCCGGTAAAAAAATAGCGAATTAGAAGGCCGGGGCACGGCACATGCTGCTTCGCCTTGGGGCATAATGCCGACACTTTCATGACCACTGAGGGATTTTATCTTCATGCCCTCGTCTTTTTTCCCCTCGCCCGTAGGGTTTTACTTCACATGATCAAATCTTTACGCCCACTCCTACTCGCCAGTCTTCTTTTGCCCCTGGCCCTCCCGGTTTCTGCCGCTGCGATCAACACCGCCCTGTCGCCCAACGTTGAAAAGGCCCTCAAGGCCAGCAAGTTGCAGGACAACGCCCTGTCCCTGGTGATGATCCCGCTCAACGGCCCTGGCACCCCGACCATTTTCAACGCTGACGTTTCGGTCAACCCGGCTTCGACGATGAAACTGGTCACCACGTATGCCGCCCTGGAAATGCTCGGCCCGAACCACCAGTGGAAAACCGAGTTCTACACCGACGGCACCCTGAGCGGCGGCATCCTCAACGGCAACCTTTACCTCAAGGGTGGCGGCGATCCGAAGCTGAACATGGAAAAACTCTGGCTGCTGATGCGCGATCTGCGGGCCAATGGCGTGACGCAAGTCACCGGCGACCTGGTGCTGGACCGCAGCTTCTTCGTGCAACCGCAACTGCCCGAATTCAATGACGACGGTAATGACGAGAACAAACCGTTCCTGGTCAAACCCGATTCGCTGATGGTCAACCTCAAGGCCCTGCGCTTTGTCGCGCGCAACGACAATGGCAAGGTGCTGGTGTCGGTCGAGCCGCCGATTGCCACGATCCGCATCGACAACCAAGTCAAAGCGGTCAATTCCAAGCAATGCGCCGGTGGCGTGCGCTACAACCCGGTGACTCAGCCCGATGGCAGCGTGACAGTGACGGTCGGCGGTCAGTTGGGTGATGGTTGCAGCTCGCAGACCTATTTGTCGCTGCTCGATCACGCGACCTACACCGCCGGCGCCGTGCGGGCGATCTGGAAAGAACTGGGTGGCAGCATCCAGGGCAAGGATGTGCTGGCGGCGACGCCAAAAGATGCCAAGGTACTGGCTCGGGCCTTCTCGCCGGATCTGGCGGAGATCATTCGCGACATCAACAAATACAGTAACAACACCATGGCCCAGCAACTTTTCCTGAGCCTGGGCCAGAAGTTCCGCAATGACGCCGATGGCGATGACGCCAAGGCTGCCCAGCGTGTCGTGCGCCAGTGGCTGGCCCAGAAAGGCATCACCGCGCCGCACCTTGTAATGGAGAACGGCTCCGGCCTGTCCCGTGCAGAACGCGTGAGTGCCCGTGAAATGGCCGCGATGCTGCAAGCGGCGTGGCGCAGTCCGTATGCCGCCGAGTTCATCAGCTCAATGCCCATCGCCGGCACCGACGGCACCATGCGCAAACGCCTGAAGACCACCGCAATGCGCGGTGAAGCCCACGTCAAGACCGGCACACTGAACACCGTACGCGCGATCTCCGGCTTCAGCCGCGACATCAATGGCAACACCTGGGCGGTGGTGGCGATCCTCAACGACAAGGCACCGTTTGGCGCGTCTTCGGTGCTGGATCAGGTGCTGCTGGACCTGTATCGCCAACCGAAAGCGCCGGCTACCGCTTCGGTGTTGTAACCCTCCACCTGATCGTTCCCACGCTCTGCGTGGGAATGCCTCAATGGACGCTCTGCGTCCGCTTTGGGACGCGGAGCGTCCCGGGCTGCATTCCCACGCGGAGCGTGGGAACGATCATCAACCCTCAGCGTTAGTGTGGCTGCACCTCAACCCGATCCCGACCCGCCTGCTTCGCCGCATACACACCCGAGTCTGCCCGCAACAACAGCGCATCCGCGCCTTCGCCGACTTGCCAACTGGCGATCCCGAAACTGGCGGTTACCGTGCCGACGCCTTCAATTGGCGAGCTGCGCAACGCTTGCCACAACTGCAAGGCCAGGACATGGGCGTGTTCGCCGCTGATGTCCGGGCACAGCACCATGAACTCCTCACCGCCCAAGCGGCAGAACACGTCGGTGCGGCGCAGGCGATGGCCGATGCGTTCGCACACCGCTTGCAACACCCGGTCGCCCACGGCGTGGCCGTGCTGGTCGTTGATCCGTTTGAAGTGGTCGATGTCGAGCATGATCACCGACAATTCGCCGCCACCGCGTTCGACCCGGGCCATTTCCATGGTCAAGCGCTCCTGGAAATAACGGCGGTTGTGAATGCCGGTCAGGGAGTCGGTCACCGACAGCGCGCGCAATTCCTCTTCAACGCGCTTGAGGTCGGAAATGTCCGAGATGTAGCCATGCCAGAGCACGCCGCCACCGGGCAATTCCTCCGGGGTCGCCTCGCCACGCACCCAGCGCAGACCGCCCACAGGCAATTGCACGCGGTATTCCTCGCGCCAAGGACTGAGGGTGTCCGCCGAGGCACGGATCGAGGCGCGGACCCGGGTCGAGTCCTGAGGATGAATCCGGGTGAAGATCGCTTCGGCGTTGAGCAGCAACACTTCCGGTTCAAGTTCATAGATGTCACGGATGCCGTCACTGGCGTAAATCACACTGAAACGCCCGTCGAATTCCATCTTGAACTGATAGATGCCGCCCGGCACGTGGGCGCTGAGTTTCTTCAACAGCAAGTCCCGCGCCGCCAGCGCCTCGTGGACGCGCTTGCGCTCGGTGATGTCGATGCAGATCGCCAGGTGCCCGACCCACAGCCCTTGTTCATCCAGCACCGGAGTGGCCAGCATGTTCACCGTCAGATGGCTGCCATCCTGGCGCACCAGGGTCCACTCCCGGGCTTCGTGACCACCCTCCTCGCCACCCTCGACCAGCATCGCTTGGCAGGTCGGGATCAGCTTGCCGTAACGGGCGCTCAACTCCGCCGATCGGGCCACCAATTCCCGGGGGAAATGCAGGTTTTCCAGGGTCATGCGCCCGACCACGTCAGCGGCGCTATAACCGAGCATATGCTCGGCACCGGCATTGAAGGTGCTAATGACCCCACGCAGGTCGGTGGCGATGATCGCCACTTGGGTCGCTGCGTTGAGCACCCCGCGCAACTGGCCATGGGTGCCGCGCAACTCTTGCTCCCGGGCGCGCAATTCCTCGGTGCGCTGCTCGACCATTTTCAGCGCCCGTTGACGCTGGCTGACCAACACGTAGAGCAAGGCACTGAGCAACAGGCTGAGCAAGCCACCGAGCACCACCAGGCTGCTGACTGAAGAATGGTTGGCCTGCAGAAAGGCCTCGCTGGGCTGAATGTCTACTTGGTAGTCGTGGTCGGCCAGGCGCAGCAAGCGGCTCGCGGACAGTTCACTGGCAGCCGGCGGATTCGTCGACTCAAACAGCACTTCGTGTTGATCGCTGGTGGACAGGTCAAGAATGCGTACCGTCAGATAATCGCGCCCGGCCTCCGGCAGCCCGTCGGCCAGCAACTGACGCATGCTGATCACCGCCATGACGTAACCGAATGGCTTGTCCGTCGCCAGCTCAGAACTTTGCCGACGAATGACCGGCGCCACCAGCAGCACGCCTCGGGCATAGGTCGGCTCGACATTTACCAGATGCATCGGTTGTGAAACCGCCATGCGGCCCTGATCAGCTCTTTCCAGCGTCGCACGTCGCAACGGTTGGGCCAGCAGGTCGTAGCCCAGCGGCGAGCCGAGACGACTTTGTGTCTGGCTGTAAAGCACCACCACATACTCATCGCGCTCAGCCGCCAGTTGCAGCGCGCCAGCCGGGTTGAGTTCACGAATCGAAAAGTCGCTCAGCCCTTGCGCGCGCACCTCGCGTTCAAACGCCGGGCGCTCTTCGCGAGTCACGCGCTGGGCGAACGAGTACGCCTGGGTGCGGTGCAATAAAGGTTGGGTGTAACCGTCAAATTCGGCGCGGGACACCGATTCGGAATTGGCAAAGAACCGGCGCAGGCCGTCGAGGCGCTGCTCCTGATCTTCGAAACGTTCTTCGATACGGCTGTAGCGCTCACTGGCCAGCAGTTGGAAGCGTTGCCGCAATTGATGATGAAACAGATTCAGCGTGGCCCAGGCCAGCAACCCCGTGAGAATCCCGCCAGCGAGCAATACCAACAGCGCGACCAACCAGGCCGAGACGTCTTCGCTGATAAAACCCAGGATCTTGGGGCGCACGGCGTGCAACGACATAAAACGCAACTCAAAACGCCAGGTGCCGGAAAAGCCCATTGGCCATGGGTTGAGTTATAGCTATTAGCCACTAATTTGACCAGCCCTGAAAAGAATCCAAGAGCCTTTAAAAATCAAGGCTCTGTGGATCCAATCAGGTCAGGTGTCAGCGGGCCGTGATTTTCCAGGCACGGTGGATCTTGCCGTTGCGGGCAAAGTCCGGATCGACGGTCTGGGCGGTGATTTCCTCGACCGCGTAACGGGTGGTGAGGTTCTCCTCCAGCACAAATTTGCGGAAGTTGTTGGAGAAGTACAACACCCCGCCCGGTGCCAGGCGTGCCATGGCCAAATCGATCAATTGCACCTGGTCGCGCTGAACGTCGAAGATCCCTTCCATGCGCTTGGAGTTGGAGAAGGTCGGCGGATCGATGAAGATCAGGTCGTATTCGTCACGGCAAGCATCGAGCCACGCCATCACGTCGCCCTGCTCCAGACGGTTCTTGTCGGAGAACCCGTTCAGCGACAGGTTGCGACGCGCCCAGTCCAGATAGGTTTTCGACAAGTCAACGCTGGTGGTGCTGCGGGCGCCACCTTTGGCGGCGTGGACGCTGGCGGTCGCGGTGTAGCAATACAGATTGAGGAAGCGCTTGCCGGCCGCCTCTTTCTGGATACGCAGGCGCATTGGCCGGTGATCGAGGAACAGCCCGGTGTCGAGGTAGTCGGTGAGGTTGACCAGCAGCTTCACGCCGCCTTCGTTGACCTCGACAAACTTGCCCTGGGCCGCCTGACGTTCGTACTGCTTGGTGCCGCTCTGACGTTCGCGACGCTTGACCACTACGCGGCTCTTGTCGATGTTCAGCGCCTGCGGAATCGCCGCCAGTGCATCAAACATCCGCGCCGAGGCTTTTTCCGGGTCGATGGACTTCGGCGCGGCGTATTCCTGGACGTGGACCCAATCCTGGTACAGGTCGATGGCCATCGAGTATTCCGGCATGTCGGCGTCATACACGCGATAGCAGTCGATGCCTTCACGCTTGACCCACTTGCCCAGGGCCTTGAGGTTCTTTTGCAGGCGGTTGGCAAACATCTGCCCGCCTTCGCTCAAGCGCGGTTGCTCGATCACCACCGGAGCCGGTTTGATCGGGTTGCCGTTCTTGTTGTACTTCTCGTATTTGCCTGGCGCGACATCGTTGTCAGCCACTTCCACTTCGGCCTGCTCGCGCTCGACCTGACGCTGTTCCGGGGTGCGGCGCTCGCCGGTGACGAACTGATCCGGGGTGACCTTGATCAGCAGCAGCTTGCACGGCAACGCTCCGTTCCAGAACGAATACTGCTTGTGGCTGCGGATGCCCATGCGCTTGCCCAGGTCCGGGGCGCCAGTGAACACGGCGGCCTCCCAGTTCAGGCAGGCCTGGCGCAGACGCTCGCCGAGGTTCTGGTAGAGATAGAGCAGGCTCGCCTCGTCACCCAGGCGCTCGCCGTACGGCGGGTTACAGATGACCAGACCTTTCTGGTTCTGGTCCGGACGCGGCTCGAAGGTGCCGACTTCACCCTGGTAGATCTTGATCCACTCGCTCAGGCCGGCACGCTCGACGTTGTTGCGGCCCGGTTGAATCAGGCGTGGGTCGGCTTCATAGCCGCGAATCCACAGCGGCGGCTTGGCCAGGCCGGCGGCGCAGCGCTCGGTGGCTTCTTCGTGAAGTTTTTTCCACAGCGCCGGGACGTGGCCCAGCCATGCGGTGAAGCCCCACTGCTCGCGACGCAGGTTGGGTGCCATATCGGCGGCGATCATGGCGGCTTCGACCAGGAACGTGCCGACACCGCACATCGGGTCAGCCAGCGCGCCGCCTTCGGCCGCAATGCGTGGCCAGCCGGAACGGATCAGGATCGCGGCCGCGAGGTTTTCTTTCAACGGTGCCGCGCCCTGCTGCAAGCGATAGCCGCGCTGGTGCAAGCTGTGGCCGGACAGGTCGAGGGAGAGGATGGCTTCGCCACGGTCCAGGCGCAGGTGAATGCGCAGGTCCGGGTTGAGCTTGTCGATGGACGGACGGTCGCCCTGCGGGGTGCGCAGTTTATCGACGATGGCGTCCTTGACCTTCAAGGCGCCGAAGTGGGTGTTGTCGATGCCCGAGCCGTGACCGCTGAACTCAACGGCCAGGGTCCCGTCATTGAGCATGTGGTCTTGCCACTCGATATCGAGCACGCCGTGGTACAGGTCTTCGGCGTCCTTCATCGGGAAACGCTTGAGCACCAGCAGCACCCGGTTCGCCAGACGCGACCACAGGCACAGGCGATAAGCGGTTTCCATGGTGGCCATGCCGCGCACGGCCGAGGTGTGTTCACGCGCTTCTTCAAGGCCAAGCCCGACGGCTTCCTCGATGAGCAGGCCTTCAAGGCCTTTAGGGCAAGTGAGGAAGATTTCGAATTGATCGGACATTGGAATTTCAGAGCCTTTGGCGAAGTGAACCGACAACGCATTGCCGGTCCGGTTTTCAATCAGGCGCTTTTCTAAAAGAGCGCCCGCGTGGCACGAAGGTGTGCCTTCCCACCCTGACTGCTCGGGTTAAAAGAGCTTAGATGCCAGGGCAGATAAAATAGTTGATGCAACAAAATGTCATAAAGCGACCCTTCGTCGAATAGTACCCCAGCGTAAACGTGGGTCATTCTCACTAAAGGATTAAGCCCGTCATACAGCGCGGAGCTGATCATACCGGGGTTTGGCCAATAAACACGGGACAAACATCGTGTTACTTATGGCCATAGCATCTTTCTGGTTACGTCCTTATGACAAAACGATCATTCCCTCGATGTGACGCATTGGTTAGAACTCAACACAGGTTGACGTCGCAACGGCGTCAACACCTTGGCTCGCGACGCCGGCAGCGAGCCGCCAACGGCAGAGATTTTCTGCCAGACCTCGATTGAGGTCGACGCGATAAATACAGTCAACAAGTGAGGGCAACACCCTATGAGAAGACTTAAGCGTGATCCGTTGGAAAGAGCATTTTTGCGCGGATATCAATATGGCGTTGGTGGCAAATCCCGTGAGCTTTGCCCATTTACTCTACCGTCGGTACGCCAAGCCTGGATTAACGGCTGGCGCGAAGGACGCGGCGACAACTGGGACGGTATGACCGGCACTGCGGGAATCCATAGACTCAACGAACTTCACGCCGTTGGCTAACAAAGGGCCTGACACTGCAACACAATCATCTGAATACGTAACACCTTAACCACGCACGTCCCATCCGGACGGCGGGCTCCGGCCCAGGGGCACCTTCGAGGTGCCCTTTTTTATGCCTTCAAAAACTGATTCGTAAGCTGCACACAAACTACCTGTGGGAGCGAGCTTGCTCGCGATGGCGGTTTAACATTCAACAAAGATGTTGCCTGTCAGTCCGTCATCGCGAGCAAGCTCGCTCCCACAGGGGATCAGCGCAGGGCGGCTATGGCGTCGACAGATTCACGAATGAGCGACGGGCCTTTATAGATGAAGCCCGAATACAGCTGCACCAGGCTCGCACCCGCAGCGATTTTCTCAGCCGCGTGCTTGCCTTCGGTGATACCGCCCACGGCGATGATCGGCAACCGGCCGGCCAACTCTGCCGCCAGGACCTTAACGGTGTTCGTGCTCTTGTCACGAACCGGTGCGCCGGACAGACCGCCCGCCTCGTCGCCATGTTCCATGCCTTCGACGCCGACACGGCTCAGGGTGGTGTTGGTGGCGATCACCGCGTCCATCCCGGTTTCGATCAGCGCTTGTGCCACCTGTGCGGTTTCTTCGTCGGTCATGTCCGGGGCGATCTTGATCGCCAGCGGTACATGCTTGCCGTGGCGCAACGCCAGTTCAGCCCGGCGCTGGGCCAGGTCGGCGAGCAATTGCTTGAGCGAATCACCGAACTGCAGGCTGCGCAGGCCCGGGGTGTTCGGCGAGCTGACGTTGACCGTCACGTAACTGGCGTGGGCGTAGACCTTGTCCAGGCAAATCAGGTAGTCGTCCACCGCCCGTTCAACCGGCGTATCGAAGTTCTTGCCGATGTTGATGCCGAGCACACCCTTGTACTTGGCGGCCGCGACACGGGCCAGCAGGTGATCGACGCCGAGGTTGTTGAAACCCATGCGGTTGATGATCGCCTCGGCTTCCGGCAAGCGGAAAATCCGTGGTTTCGGGTTGCCTGGCTGCGGACGCGGAGTAATCGTGCCGATTTCGACGAAACCAAAACCCAACTGGGCAAAACCGTCGATGGCCGCGCCGTTCTTGTCCAGACCGGCCGCCAGCCCCACCGGGTTCGGGAATTCCAGGCCCATGACCTTCACCGGCATTTTCGCCGGCGCCTTGCACAGCAAGCCGTTGAGGCCCAAACGCCCGCCCGCGCCGATCAGGTCCAGGGACAGATCGTGGGAGGTTTCCGGGGAAAGTTTGAACAACAGCTGACGGGCCAGGGTGTACATGGGCGGGTTTGACTCGGATGGCGGCGAAATGAGGCGGCGATTATAGCCGGGCATCGGGGTCGCAAGCGAGGCACACAAACAAATCAACATTCGATGGCATATGCCTTGCACCGGCAAACCTATCAGCACTCATGCCAACGACGGGATGAGTCGACGGACAATGGCGTCGTCACCCGGTTCTGCTCGCGCAGGGACCTGGGACGACGCTTTTTTTTGCAAGGGTGTTTATCGATGAATGAAACCACAGTCGACCCGCTGGCCTGGGTCAACGGCAGCGATGCCCCGGAAAAGTCCGTGATCAATGTAGGCTTCATGGCCTTGAGCGACTGCGCCCCGGTGGTGGTCGCCGCCACCCAGGGTTTCGCCCAACCCTATGGCCTGACCCTGAACCTCAAGCGCCAGTCATCCTGGGCCAACCTGCGGGACAAACTGGTCAGCGGCGAACTCGACGCCGCCCACAGCCTCTACGGCCTGATTTACGCCGTGCACCTGGGCATCGGCGGCGTCGCGCCCACGGACATGGCGGTGCTGATGGGCCTGAACCAGAATGGCCAGAGCATCAACCTGTCCCACGGCTTGCAAGCCTTGGGGGTGACCAGTCCTGAAGCATTGCACCTGCGCGTGCACCAAACTCGCCCAAAACTGACCTTCGCCCAGACCTTTCCGACCGGCACCCACGCCATGTGGTTGTATTACTGGCTGGCGAGCCAGGGTATTCATCCGTTGCACGATGTCGACAGCGTGGTCGTGCCACCGCCGCAAATGGTGGCTCACCTTCAGGCCGGGCGGATCGACGGTTTCTGCGTCGGTGAGCCGTGGTGCGCCAGTGCGGTCAATCAAAACCTCGGCTTTACCCTGGCGACGACCCAGAGCATCTGGCCCGATCACCCGGAAAAAGTCCTCGGTTGCACCCGCGCTTTTGTCGAGCAATACCCCAACACCGCCCGGGCGCTGGTGATGGCGATCCTCGAAGCCAGCCGCTTTATCGAAGACAGCCCGGAAAACCGCAGCAGCACCGCGCGACTGCTGAGCGCCCCCGAGTATCTCGACGCGCCCCTGGACTGCATCGAACCGCGACTGCTGGGGGATTACGCCGACGGCCTGGGCAATCGTTGGCAAGACCCGCACGCCTTGCGCTTCCATGGCGGCGGCGAGGTCAATCTGCCGTATCTGTCCGATGGCATGTGGTTCATGACCCAGTTCCGCCGCTGGGGCTTGTTGCGCGAGGACCCGGATTACCTCGGCGTGGCCCGCAAAGTCCAGCAACTGGACTTGTATCGTGAGGCCGCGACCGCTGTGGGCGTGGCTGCCTGGGGCCAGGAAATGCGCAGCAGTCAATTGATCGACGGCAAAGTCTGGGACGGCTCGGACCCGGCCGGCTACGCCCGTGGTTTCAAGCTCCACGCCATGAGCGACAGCCCCCATCGATTGGCCAGCCGCTGACAGGAGCCCACCCACATGTTGCGTATCCTGCTGATCAACGACACCGCGAAGAAAGTCGGCCGCCTCAAAGCCGCCCTGACCGAGGCCGGGTTTGAGGTCATCGACGAATCCGGCCTGACCATCGACCTGCCCGCGCGCGTCGAAACGGTGCGTCCGGACGTGATTCTGATCGATACCGAGTCACCCAGCCGCGATGTGATGGAGCAAGTGGTCTTGGTCACTCGCGACCAGCCCCGGCCGATCGTGATGTTCACCGACGAACACGACCCCGGCGTAATGCGTCAGGCGATCAAGTCCGGGGTCAGTGCCTACATTGTCGAGGGCATTCACGCACAACGTTTGCAGCCGATTCTCGACGTGGCCATGGCGCGGTTTGAAAGCGACCAGGCCTTGCGGGCTCAGCTCCACGCCCGGGATCAGCAACTGGCCGAGCGCAAGCGCATCGAGCTGGCCAAGGGGCTGTTGATGAAAATGAAAGACTGCAATGAAGAAGAGGCCTACACCTTGATGCGCCGCCAGGCCATGAGCCGCCAGCAGAAGCTGATACAGGTGGCGGAGCAGATTATTGCCATGAGTGAGTTGCTCGGCTAACCGATCGTTCCCACGCTCCGCGTGGGAATGCCGCCATGGACGCTCCGCGTCCGCCTTGTGATGTGACGCAGAGCGTCACGGGATGCATTCCCACGCAGAGCGTGGGAACGATCATGCTGGATGTGGCACAAATCTCGCTAAGTAATCGGTACAGGTAACCAACGGCGGTTGCCCCACCTACGACAAAGACGTCGCTCACCTCGTTCGCCCATGGCGGATCAGGTAGCGGCGTTTTTTTGTTTTGGCCCCAGGGATCGGGGCCGGTGGTGCGGCCGTAGCGGCGCCCCACCTGCAAGCTCATGACTCCTTCTCGAGACTCCCAACAGCTGAGGTGCGCGATGAATTCAAGCTTCTGGAAATCCGGCCATGCCCCGACCTTGTTCGCGGCTTTCCTCTATTTCGACCTGAGCTTTATGGTCTGGTACCTGCTCGGCCCGTTGGCGGTGCAAATCGCCGCTGACCTGCACCTGACCACGCAACAGCGCGGGATGGTGGTGGCCACGCCGATTCTGGCCGGCGCGGTGCTGCGCTTTGCGATGGGGTTGCTGGCTGATCGCCTGTCGCCAAAAACCGCCGGGATCATCGGCCAGGTGATCGTCATTGGCGCGTTGTTCGGCGCCTGGAAACTGGGCATCCACAGCTACGAACAGGCGTTGGTGCTGGGGCTGTTCCTCGGCATGGCCGGCGCGTCCTTCGCCGTTGCGTTGCCACTGGCGTCGCAATGGTATCCGCCACAACACCAGGGCAAAGCCATGGGCATCGCCGGTGCCGGTAATTCGGGCACCGTCCTCGCGGCACTGATCGCCCCGGTATTGGCGGCGGCGTTCGGCTGGAGCAATGTCTTCGGCTTCGCCCTGATCCCGCTGATCCTGACCCTCATCGTCTTCGCCTGGCTGGCCAAAAACGCCCCGGAACGGCCAAAAGCCAAGTCCATGGCCGACTACCTCAAGGCCCTGGGTGACCGCGACAGCTGGTGGTTCATGTTTTTCTACAGCGTGACCTTCGGTGGTTTCATCGGCCTGGCCAGCGCCCTGCCCGGCTACTTCAACGACCAATATGGCCTTAGCCCGGTGACCGCCGGTTACTACACCGCCGCCTGCGTGTTCGGCGGCAGCCTGATGCGTCCGTTGGGTGGCGCCCTGGCGGATCGTTTTGGCGGGATCCGCACCTTGCTGGGCATGTACACGGTGGCGGCGATCTGCATCGCTGCGGTGGGTTTCAACTTGCCAAGTTCCTACGCAGCATTGGCACTTTTCGTCTGCACCATGCTCGGTTTGGGGGCGGGTAACGGCGCGGTTTTCCAACTGGTGCCGCAGCGTTTTCGTCGGGAGATCGGCGTGATGACCGGATTGATCGGCATGGCCGGTGGCATCGGTGGCTTCGCGCTCGCGGCGGGCATGGGCGCGATCAAGCAAAGCACCGGCAGCTATCAAATGGCCTTGTGGTTGTTCGCCAGCCTGGGCGTGCTCGCCTGGTTCGGCCTGCACGGCGTGAAACGTCGCTGGAGAACCACTTGGGGCTCGGCAGCGATGACGGCGGCCCGGGTCTGAGGCGTCCATGAGCCTGCAACTGAGTTTCGCCGAAGCCAGCGCCATCGGCCCTCGTGAGGAAAACCAGGACGCCCTGCGCCTGGTTAGCCCCGCCCCGGCGCTGGCGGCGAGCAAGGGTTACCTGTTCGCCATCGCCGACGGCGTCAGCCAGTGCGCCGACGGCGGTCTCGCCGCCCGTTCGACCTTGCAGGCACTGGCGCTGGACTACTACGTAACCCCGGAAACCTGGGGCGTCGCTCAGGCGCTGGATCGCCTGCTATCGGCGCAGAATCGCTGGTTGCAGGCCAATGGCGGTGGGCAACCGCTCCTGACCACTGTCAGTGCTTTGGTCATGCGCGGCAGGCGTTTTACCCTGGCCCATGTCGGCGATTGCCGAGTGTATCGCTGGCATGCCGACCAGTTGCAGCGGGTCAGCGAGGATCACGTCTGGGATCAGCCGGGCATGCAACATGTACTCAAGCGCGCCCTCGGACTCGATCAACATCTGGTGTTGGACTTCCTGGATGGCGAATTGCGCCTCGATGAGCGTTTTGTATTGCTCAGCGACGGAGTCTGGGCGGTGCTGGGCGACACCGCGATTGCCGGTATTTTGCGTGATCAGCCTGACTTGCAGAGCGCCGCGCAAACCCTGGTCAACGCCGCCCACTTGGCCGGCAGCCAGGACAACGCCAGTGCCCTGTTGGTGCAGGTCGATGCCTTGGGTGAAACCGCCATCGGGGATGCGTTGATCCATTTGCAGCAATGGCCATTGCCGCCCGTGCTGAAATCGGGGCAGTTCTTCGAAGACTGGCAGGTCGAGGGTGTCCTCGCTCAGAGCCAGCAATCGCTGCTCTACCGGGTGCGGGATGCGCAACAACAACCCTGGCTGCTGAAAACCTTGCCCGGGCCTCTGCACGACGATCATCTGGCCGGGCAGGCATTGTTGTCCGAGGAATGGTTTCTCAAGCGCGTGGCCGGGCGGCATTTTCCTGAAGTCCACGTCGCCAGTCAGCGTCAGCATTTGTACTACGTGATGCGCGAATATTCGGGATCGACCCTGGCGCAGTTGCAGGATCGATCCGGGCCGTTGCCGCTGGCGCAGTGGCGGGAATTGGCCGAACGCCTGCTTCGGGCGGTGGGCATGCTGCATCGACGGCAGATCCTGCATCGCGACATCAAACCGGAGAACTTGCTGCTGGGGGACGACGGCGAGTTGCGGTTGCTGGACTTCGGCCTCGCCTATTGCCCTGGCTTGTCCGAAGACCCACCGAGCGCCCTGCCCGGCACGCCCAGCTATATCGCGCCAGAAGCCTTTCGCGGGGAAGTGCCGACGCCGCAACAGGATTTGTATGCGGTCGGTGTGACCTTGTACTTCCTGCTGACCGGGCAGTATCCCTACGGCGAAATCGAAGCCTTTCAGCGCCCCAGGTTTGGCGTGCCGGTCAGTGCCAGTCGCTACCGCCCCGATCTGCCGGAATGGTTGGCGCTGAGCCTGGAGCGCGCGGTCGCGGTTGATCCGCTGCAGCGCTTTGAAACGGCAGAAGAATGGTTATTGCTGTTGGAACACGGCGAGCGCCGGAGTTTGAGCGTCAGACCCAAGCCGTTGCTGGAACGCGAGCCGCTGAAGGTGTGGCGAACATTGGCGTTGGGGTCGTTGGTGGTGAATCTGCTGCTGTTGTTTCTACTGTTTCATGGCTGAGTGTTGGCGCAGCCGACCGCCGTTATCCTGTGAGGAAAATACATGAGCGCAAAAGTCTGGCTGGTGGGTGCAGGCCCCGGCGATCCTGAATTACTGACCCTGAAGGCTGTTCGGGCCCTGCGGGAAGCGGACGTGGTGCTGATCGATGACCTGGTCAACAAAGCGGTGCTGGAACATTGCCCGGGTGCGCGGATCATTGCCGTCGGCAAGCGCGGTGGCTGTCGCTCCACGCCTCAAGCGTTCATTCATCGGCTGATGCTGCGTTATGCCCGCCATGGCAAATGTGTGGTGCGGCTCAAGGGCGGCGATCCGTGCATTTTCGGGCGTGGCGGCGAAGAGGCGCAGTGGTTGCGCGAGCGTGGCGTTGTCGTGGAGCTGGTCAATGGCATCACCGCCGGACTGGCTGGCGCAACGCAGTGTGATATTCCGTTGACCCTGCGCGGCGTGGCACGCGGTGTGACGCTGGTCACGGCTCACACACAGGACGACAGCAGCCTGAATTGGCAAGCCTTGGCCCAGGGTGGCACGACGCTGGTGATTTACATGGGCGTAGCGAAACTGAGTGAGATCCGCGAGCAACTGCTAGCGGGCGGCATGCCTGCGGACACACCGGTGGCGATGATCGAAAACGCTTCACTGCCGCACCAGCGGGAATGTCGCAGTGTTCTGACAGCCATGGAAGAAGATGCCTACAGCTTCGAGCTCAAGAGCCCGGCCATCCTGGTGATTGGTGCCGTTGCGGCTTGTGCTGCGATCTTTACGGGACGCCGCCAAACCCGCGCCTAGCCCCAAATCGCAGACAAAGAAAAGCCCGGCCTAAGCCGGGCTTTTCAGAGCAGCAAGATAATTACTTACCTTTGGCTTCAACCTGCGCTTCTACGCGACGGTTTACAGCGCGACCAGCTTCAGTTTTGTTGTCAGCAACTGGGCGGGATTCGCCGTAGCCAACAGACTGAACGCGGGACGATTCAACACCGTACTGGTTGGTCAGAACTTGCTTAACGGCGTTTGCACGACGCTCGGACAGTTTCTGGTTGTAAGCGTCAGGACCGACGGAGTCAGTGTGACCTTCAACAGTAGTAGTGGTGGATGGGTACTGCTTCATGAAGTCAGCGAGGTTTTTGATGTCGCCGTAGCTGTTAGGCTTGACTACCGACTTGTCGAAGTCGAACTTCACGTCCAGCTCAACACGAACAACTTCAGCAACTGCTGGGCAGCCATCAGCGTCAACAGTTACGTTGGCTGGGGTGTCCGGGCACTTGTCAACGTTGTCGCAAACGCCATCGTTGTCGCTGTCGGAGCAAACTTCAGCTGGTGCTGGAACTGGAGCAGCGGCAGGCTTGGAGCCGCCACCGAAGTTCACACCGATACCGACGCTTGGAGCCCACTCGGTGTCGCCCTGGTCGATGTTGTACTGAGCTTCAACGCCGGCACGAGCGTAGAAGTTGTCGGTGAAGTACAGCTTGGCACCGCCGCCAACGTTGGCGAAGGTGGAGCGGTTACGGCCCGAACCGTTCTGGCCAATGCTCTGGTCCGAGAAACCGGCAGAAACGTATGGACGGATCATGTCGCCTGGGTTGTTGAAGTGGTACAGAGCGTCCAGAGCGGTATCAGCGCCCTTTACGTTGCGACCATCATCTGCACGTACGTTGTGCACTTCGTCGTAGGCCAGACGCAGTTCAACGTCGTCGGTCAGGAAGTAGCCGACGGAAGCGCCGAACAGGTTGCCGTTGTTTTTGAAGTCACGATCGCTGTCGTACTGTTCTTTCTTGGCGAAGCCTTCGATTTCAACTGCGCCTTGGCCTTGTGCCAGCGCGCCGAACGAAGTAGCGGCAATAAGAGAACCAATGGCAAAGCCCAAGGTGTTTTTCAGTTTCATCCGTTAAATCCCCATCTGGTGATTGTGAAGCAGTCCCGCAAACCGGGGGACAACTCGGCGGCAAGTCTATCAGAACTTGCCTACACGTAAGAGATATTTGCTCTGAACTAAGTTTCAGCAACGCCTGCAAATTTCTCACGCAATTTGTCTAGAGCACGTTTGTAACGCATTTTTGTCGCACTCAAACCCATGTGCATGATGTCTGCGATCTCCTGAAACTCCAGCTCTGCGACAAATCGTAGCACCAGAATTTCGCGGTCAATCGGGTTCACATACACCAGCCAGCGATCAAGTCCACCCTTATCCTCGGGTTTCGGCGCCTTTTCTTCAGACGCTTCCTCGAGGGGGTCCAGACTCAAAGCATCCATCAAGCGACGCTTTCGCCGTTCTTTCCGATACTGCGTGATGCATTCGTTGTACGTGATGCTGTAGAGCCATGTCTTGAACTTCGATTTCCCCTCGAAGTTCTTCAGGCCGTACAACACCTTCAACATCACTTCCTGACAGACATCGTCTGCGTCGCGATCGTTCCCAAGATATCGTGCACAAACGTTAAATAATGTTCGTTGGTAACGCCGCATCAGTTCTTCATAGGCGCGGGTTACGTGAAACAGCTCGGTATGCGAGCGCGCGACCAACTCCTCATCAGAGAGCTCGCGGGGGTCGTAGCGCGTGGAGAGCGATTGAGCTTTATTCAAAACAAGTCGGGCCGACAGTCAGGTCAATGTCCGCCGCAGCCCTTTCAGGGCATTTTGCGGCGGCATACATTAGCAGGGTTTGCCGGGTTAGCGGCTACTCACATGCTGCTCCAGGAGGATCCGATTGGAGAGAGAGACTAGCTCACCCTCGTCGGTCAGCAATGTGGTTTTAACCGTGCCGATCTCTTCGATCTGACCTTCGACCTCGCCAACACGCACTTGTTGCCCAACCTGATACAACTCACGCACATAGATTCCCGCAAGAATCTGACCGGCAATTTCCCGGCTTCCCAACCCCATGGCCAGCGCAACGGCCAGACCAACGGTAATCAATACGATCACAATCACATGGTTGAGCAGGTCAGTCTTGACCTCCAACTGGCTGATCGCAACCGACAAGCTGATGATTATCACCAGGCCTTGGGCGATTCGCCCCAAGCCAGAGGCGTAATCCAGCCCTACCCCCTCTGCCGCACCGCGCACCAGCCCATTGGCCAATTGCGCCAGCAACACACCTACCAGCAACACCAGCGCGGCGCCAAATACTTTCGGCAAATACAGCGCAAGCATATCCAGCGTAGCTGAAACTCGCTCAAGTCCAAGGGATTCTGCTGCCGACACAAGAAAAATCAGCAAAACAAACCAATAGACGATTTTGCCGATCAGGGTAGAAATAGGCACCTGAAGGCCGGCACGGGACAACAATTTGGTCAGGCCGGTACCGCCCATCAGGCGATCGAGACCCAATTTGGCGAGCAGTTTGGACAACAAGGTGTCCAGCAGCTTGGCCACAACAAAACCCAGCAGTAGGACAACCAGTGCCCCGAAGAGGTTCGGAATAAAATTCGCAACCTTTGTCCACAACGCAGTCATTGCAGTGACGAGGCTCTGAGTCCAGAGATCAAGTTCCATATTCAATCAGCCTTATCAGCAGTGCGAACGGTAGGTTTACGGTGACGGGAAACCGGCGCTACGTGGGCCGATCCATTATTCAAGGCGATCATCAGCGCGGGCAGCCAGCGGCCCAGCAGGCTGAACAGATCGCCTGCGCCGACCTGGCGGTTGGCGGTTTTCAGGACACGGCCAAGGCACGCATCGTCGTCCCGAGTGGACGGAGATGCCTTGAGCATGTCACGCAAAGACTGTTCAAACGGATCGTGCATACGCACCTCTCGTGATGTCTGTGAAAGACGCGATCAAATTTGCCCGGGTCACATGGCTCATCAATCACACCCAGCGCAAACGTCGGAATAACCACCACTGACCGAGTGCCACCGACACCATCATCAGGCACGCAATCAGGAAGCCATAAGGGCTGGCGGAGAACGGAATACCCCCGACGTTGATCCCCAAAAGACCGGTCAGAAAACTCATCGGCAAAAAGATCCCGGTGATGATCCCGAAGCGGTACATCGTGCGGTTCATGCGCACGCTCAAACGTCGGTCTTCAGCCTCCAGGACCAGCCCCACCCGCTCCCGGGTCAATTCCAGCTCCTCCAGATATCGGGTCAGGCTGTTGTTCAATTCGTTCCAGTAATCGCCGTCATCTTCGACAAACCACGGCAGTTTTATCCGCGTCAGCTGACCGAAAATATCCCGCTGCGGGGCCAGGAAACGTTTCAGCCCGGCCGCCCTGCGACGGATCTGCAAAATGGCGCCGTGTTCGGGTGTATACCGTTCGTCGGCATCCAGTTTTTCTTCTTCCTCATCGACCACTTCCGAGAGGCAAGTGACCAGATCCTGCACCTTGTTGGTGAGGTACTGAGCCATATAAAGGATGAGTTCGGAGGCGGTTTTCGGTCCCTTGCCTTCCTCGAGCTGCACCAGCAATTCGTCGGTGGCACGCAACGGACGCAAACGCAGGGAAATAACCCGCTGTGCCGCAGCGAAGATGCGTACCGAAACCATATCCTCTGGCTCGGCGCCAGGGTTCAGGTTCACCCCACGCAAAAATAGCAGCAGTTCGCTGTCGGAAAGCTGTAAAAGCCGCGGGCGGGTGTTTTCTTCGAGCAGCAGGTCGCAGCTGAATTCACTCAGGCCGCTGGATTGACGCAACCAGGTCTGGGTTTGCGGGTGACTGCGATCCCAATGCAGCCACAGGCTTTCATGGGCCTGTAGCTGCAATTCGTCGAGTTCAGTCCGGGCTATCGAACGCGCACCGCCTTTTCCATCCAGCACCAGGGCATGCACCAGCCCCCACTGCGCGTTGTCTTCCTCGAACATCCTCACCCCATGCTTGCCACAAAAATTCGCATCGACGCTTTATTCAGGCATCTTCAGCGGGCTTGGCGAGATGATCACGCCGTTGTTGTCCGCATAGATGTAATGGCCTGGATGGAAGGTCACGCCGGCGAAGGTCACCGGAACGTTAATGTCGCCAAGCCCGCGCCTGTCGGACTTTCTCGGGTGGCTCGCGAGGGCCTGCACGCCCAGATCGGTCTGCGCGAGGATATCGACGTCGCGGATGCACCCGTAGATCACCAGCCCTGCCCAACCGTTTTTCGAGGCTTTCTCGGCCAGCATGTCACCCAACAACGCATGACGCAGGGAACCGCCACCATCGACCACCAGCACCTTGCCGTCACCCTGGAGTTCGACTTGCTCTTTAACCCGCGAGTTGTCTTCGAAGCACTTGATGGTCACGATTTCGCCGCCGAAGGAATCACGGCCGCCGAAATTGCTGAACATCGGTTCCAGCACTTGCACCAGTTCTGGGTAGGCGTCGCACAGGTCAGGCGTAACGTAATGGTTCATCGAGAAACTCCTGTAAAGAGGAAGACAATCGAGGATGTCGCAAAGTGACCAAAAAAGCTCAATGCGTCATATCTTAGCCGCAAGCCGATCAGAGCGAAATGCCCTTGTTAGAGCCATGCACTCAAACGGCCGTGGCCAAATCCGGCTTTTCTCCCAGCAACGGCGTCTTCTGATCAGCCAACCAGCGAGCCACCAACGGCCAGACTTCGACCTGCGCGGCTTTGCTCACCAGCATTTCAACATGACCGAAATTATCGGCAAAACCCTGCTCGCGCCCCAGGTTGACGAACTGCTTGTGCTCGGAACCGAGCTGATCGAACAGCTTGCGACACGCCCAGGCCGGGTCTTGGTGGTCGCCAGCCGCGCTCACGGCCAACACCGGCATCTCAACCTCAGCCAAACCGGCCCACCAGTCCTTGTCGGCATCGCCAAAGCGCCCGAACAGGCCGTACCAGCGCATGCTTTCCAGGGCCAGGCCAATCGGCTCGTCCTCCGGGCCGCGCCTGAGCCGTGAACCGGACAACTGGGCAAAACGCTTGAGAATAAAGCGCCCGCTCCACTCCACCGGTGGAATCTTCAACGGCCAATAGGTGCGGCTGACCTGCGTACCGAAAAACGCCGCTGAGGCCACCACTGGCTCGCCGATGTATTGACCACCCAACGCAGCCGCCAGGGTAATGCCGCCCAGGGAGTGACCGATCCAGTGCGGGACCTGGCCACTTTGCTCGCGCACGAATGCACCAATGGCCGGCAGATCGTAACGGGCGTAGTCGGAAACGCGGTTCTTGCGGTAGTTGTGGTTGCGCTGGGACAGACCGTGACCGCGCATTTCCGGAATCCACACATCGAATCCCAGGCGCGTCAGATAGGCGCCCAACCCTAGGCCTTTTGGGGAAAACCAGAACCGGCGATTGGAAAAGCTGCCGTGCAGCAAAATCACCGGAACGCCCCGCGTGTCGGAGCCGTCCGCCATGCCCAGGCGAGTCACTGCCAGCTCGACAGTGCCGTCAGGGCTGTTGCCGGGTTTCAATCGATACACGTCTTCGCTCAGATCGCCGCGCCGCTCGGCGCTGATCAGGGCGACAGGAAATAGGTTGCTGCTGCTTTGCATAATGCTCTTGCACAAAAAAGGGCGGCATCCAGAGGAGCCCGCCCTACTTGAATCTCAAAAACGGCTACCCCTGTAGGAGCACAGCTTGCTGGCGATGGCGATTTTGAAGATGCCATCGCGGGCAAGCCTTGCTCCTACAGGGAGCAGGTCCGTTCACACACCATCAAACGGCGGCTTGGCCTTCAGCCAGGAAGAACCAGGTTTCCAGTACGGAATCGGGGTTCAGCGACACGCTTTCGATGCCCTGCTCCATCAGCCATTTGGCCAGGTCCGGGTGATCCGAAGGACCCTGACCGCAAATGCCGATGTACTTGCCAGCCTTGTTACAGGCCTGGATGGCATTGGCCAGCAGCTTCTTGACCGCCGGATTACGCTCGTCAAACAGGTGAGCGATGATCCCGGAGTCACGGTCCAGGCCCAGGGTCAACTGGGTCAGGTCGTTGGAACCGATCGAGAAACCGTCGAAGAATTCGAGGAATTCTTCAGCGAGGATCGCGTTGGACGGCAGTTCGCACATCATGATGATGCGCAGACCGTTCTCGCCGCGGGCCAGGCCATTTTCGGCCAGCAGATCGATCACTTGGCTCGCTTCGCCCAGGGTACGGACGAACGGCACCATGATTTCAACGTTGGTCAGGCCCATCTCGTTACGCACGCGCTTGAGGGCGCGGCATTCGAGTTCAAAGCAATCGCGGAACGCTTCGCTGATGTAACGCGAAGCACCACGGAAGCCCAGCATCGGGTTTTCTTCTTCCGGCTCGTAGAGCTTGCCGCCAATCAGGTTCGCGTATTCGTTGGACTTGAAGTCCGACAGACGCACGATGACCTTTTTCGGGGTGAACGCTGCAGCCAGGGTGCTGATGCCTTCGACCAGTTTGTCGACGTAGAAGCCAACCGGATCGTCGTAACCGGCGATACGCTTGTCGACGCTGTCCTTGATGTCCTGCGGCAGGCCGTCGTAGTTCAACAGCGCTTTGGGGTGAACACCGATCATGCGGTTGATGATGAATTCCAGACGGGCCAGGCCCACACCGGCGTTCGGCAGTTGCGCGAAGTCGAAGGCGCGGTCCGGGTTGCCGACGTTCATCATGATCTTGAACGGCAGATCAGGCATGGCGTCCACGGAGTTTTTCTTGATGTCGAAGCCCAGTTCGCCTTCGAAGATGTAACCGGTATCGCCTTCCGCGCAGGAAACGGTCACGCCCTGGCCGTCTTTCAACAGCTGGGTGGCGTTGCCGCAACCGACCACGGCCGGAATGCCCAGCTCACGGGCGATGATCGCCGCGTGGCAGGTACGACCGCCACGGTTGGTAACGATGGCGCTGGCGCGCTTCATGACCGGTTCCCAATCCGGGTCGGTCATGTCGGACACCAGTACGTCGCCGGGCTGGACTTTGTCCATCTCGGACACGTCCTTGATGATGCGGACCTTGCCGGCGCCGATGCGCTGGCCGATGGCGCGACCTTCAACCAGCACGGTGCCGGTTTCTTTCAACAGGTAACGTTCCATGACGTTAGCCTGGGTACGGCTCTTCACGGTTTCAGGACGGGCCTGAACGATGTAGAGCTTGCCGTCGTCGCCGTCCTTCGCCCATTCGATGTCCATCGGGCACTTGTAGTGCTTCTCGATGATCATCGCTTGCTTGGCCAGCTCGCTGACTTCGGCATCGGTGAGGCAGAAACGCGCACGATCCGCCTTGTCCACGTCGATGGTCTTGACCGACTTGCCGGCCGTAGCCACTTCGCCGTAGATCATCTTGATCGCTTTGCTGCCCAGGTTACGGCGCAGGATCGCCGGGCGACCCGCTTCCAGCGTTTGTTTGTGGACGTAGAATTCGTCCGGGTTTACCGCGCCTTGTACGACGGTTTCGCCCAGGCCATAGGCGCCGGTGATAAACACTACGTCGCGGAAGCCCGATTCGGTATCGAGGGTGAACATCACGCCGGCGGTGCCGGTTTCGGAGCGGACCATGCGTTGCACGCCGGCCGACAGGGCTACCAGCTTGTGGTCGAAGCCCTGGTGCACGCGGTAGGAAATGGCGCGGTCGTTGAAGAGGGAGGCAAACACCTCTTTGGCGGCGCGAATGACGTTTTCGACACCACGGATGTTCAGGAAAGTTTCCTGCTGACCGGCGAAGGAAGCGTCCGGCAGATCTTCGGCGGTAGCGGAAGAGCGCACGGCCACGGCCATGTCAGGGTTGCCGGCCGACAGCGTGGCGAACGCGGTGCGGATCTCGGCGTTGAGCTTCTCGGGGAATTCGGCTTCCATGATCCATTTGCGGATCTGGGCGCCGGTCTTGGCCAGGGCGTTGACATCGTCGACGTCCAGGGCGTCGAGCGCGGCATGGATCTGATCGTTAAGGCCGCTCAGTTCCAGAAAATCACGATAAGCCTGAGCTGTCGTGGCGAAGCCACCGGGCACCGATACACCGGCACCTGCAAGGTTACTGATCATCTCGCCCAGGGATGCGTTCTTGCCCCCTACGTGCTCTACATCATGGACGCCGAGCTTATCGAGGGAAACTACGTACTCTACCAAGGTGATCTCTCCACTAACTGTGTTGGAAAAGCTCAGAAGCCGGCGGCTCGGGGGAGCCTTTGCCGACTGTATGGCCTGGACCTGGAAAATAAGTGAGAATGCGGGCCACTGGTGGCCAGCAAATCGCGCCTATCATATCCAGAAATCTTCACTAGCTTAAGGCCCAAGGTGCAAATGAAACGATCTGCTTTCTTCATCTCCGATGGCACCGGCATTACAGCCGAAACCCTGGGTCAGAGCCTCTTGGCGCAGTTCGAAAACATTACCTTCAGCAAATTCACGCGGCCGTACATCGACAACGTCGATAAAGCGCGGGCCATGGTACAACAAATCAACAAGGCCGCCGAAACCGACGGCTTTCGGCCGATCATCTTCGACACCATCGTCAATCAGGACATTCGTGAGATCCTCGCAACGTCCAATGGTTTCATGATCGACATTTTCTCGACCTTCCTGGCGCCGCTTGAACAGGAACTGACCGAGCATTCTTCCTACACCGTCGGCAAGTCCCATTCCATTGGCAGCAACACCAATTACATGGAGCGGATCGAGGCGGTGAACTTCGCCCTGGACAACGACGACGGCGCCCGCACGCATTATTACGACAAGGCCGACCTGATCCTAGTGGGCGTGTCGCGTTGTGGTAAGACACCGACGTGCCTGTACATGGCGATGCAATTCGGCATCCGCGCGGCCAACTACCCGCTGACCGAAGATGACATGGAGCGCCTGACCCTGCCGGCCGCCCTGCGCGCCCACCAGCACAAGCTGTTCGGCCTGACCATCGACCCGGACCGCCTCACCGCCATCCGCAACGAGCGCAAACCCAACAGCCGCTATTCGAGCTATGCCCAGTGCGAGTTTGAAGTGCGCGAGGTGGAGAATCTGTTTCGTCGCGAGAACATCCCGCACATCAACTCCACGCATTTTTCGGTGGAAGAGATTTCGGCGAAGATCCTTGTGGAGAAAGGGGTTGAGCGGCGGTTCAAGTAGTTTTGTGGTGCCTGTGAAGGCGCCTTCGCGGGCAAGCCTCGCTCCTACAGGGTTTTGTGTCGATCTCGCGGGCCGCGAACGACACAAAACCCTGTAGGAGCGAGCGGTGCGACGATTCGACTTGCCCGTGAAGAACGATTACACGGTCTCCGTTAATGCCCCCACCAACGCGCTGAACCCCTGCAACAACAACCCATCATCCCCCACCGAATTACACACACTCGCCCGAATAAACTGCGGCACCGCTGCATGCCCCACCGCAAACGCCTCGGCGGTGGCCACCAGGTAGTTATTCTCCTTCAGCTCCGCCGCAATCTGCGACGCGCGCCACGGCTCGGGCACTTCGAGCCAGAAGTGTGGGCTATTCGGGTGGGTTTTGTAGCTGACGTCTTCTAACACGCCACTGACCAACGCCTTGCGGCGACTGATTTCGGCAATTTGCTGCCGCAGCAAGCGTTCGGCGATACCGTTTTCGATCCACGTAGCCGCCAGTTCCATCGACAACGGGCTGGCCATCCAGCACGTCCCGCGCACCGCTGCGCTCAAGCGTCCGATCAACGGCTGTGGTGCGTGCAAATAACCGGTGCGCAAACCAGCCGAAACGGCTTTGCTCAGGCTGCCGATCAGCACCGAGCGCTCCAGGGCAAAGTGGCTCAGGGGCAAGGGCCGTTGTTGCGCTAGTACGGCGTGGGCTTCGTCTTCGATGATCAGCAGGTTGTGCAGGCGACAGACTTCAGCAATCGCCTCACGCCGTGGGACCGACATCACCGCTGCCGTAGGATTCTGGATTGTCGGCGTGCAGTACAACGCGGATACCCGATGATGCTGGCAAACGTCCGACAGCGCATCGGGCAGCAGTCCTTCGTCATCCATGCCGACACCGATCAGTTTTATCCCGAGCATGCGTGCGACGCTGATCAGCCCCGGGTAGGTCAAATGCTCGGTCACCAAGGTGTCGCCGGGTTTGAGCAGCGCCATCAGCACGCAGAGCAAGCCGTGCTGGCCGCCGTTGACGCCAATAACCTGCTCGGCACTTGGCACAAATTCCAGATGCCGCAGCCAGTGAGCGCCTGCTTCACGGTGACGTAACAATCCACAATCGGCCGTATAGCCGCTGAGCCGCTGCAAGGTCTGTGGATCGCTAGCCAAGGTTTGCAGGCTTTGACTGAGGAAGGTGGCTTCCTGCCCTGGAATCGGCTGATTCCGACTCATATCGAAGAACGGCTGAGGCTCGTCGCTGACATTGCGAAAGCCACTGTCCCGCGGCCGTTCCATCCCGCGCTGACGCACATAAGTGCCATCTCCTACACGCGCCACCACCAACCCGACCCGCTCCAACTCGCCATACGCGCGGCTGATGGTGCCGATGGTCACGCCGAGGCTGTCGGCCAACAAGCGATGGGGCGGCAGTTTGCTGCCGGGTTCGATCAAACCTTCGCCAATGCTTTTTTCCAAGGCTTCGGCCAGACGCTTGTACTTCACGCCGCGTCCTTCAGCCAAGCCGCCCCGAAGGATTGACACCGTGGCAATACTTACTTTGACAGTCATTTCCATCCCGAATAGCGTGCTGAAAACAGGTTCAATCAGGGATAGACCTTTTCCGTTATCAGGTCAATTCCGAAGACCCAAGGAGCACGACCATGTCGATTGCCATCAGCACGCCGTCCATCACGGGAAAACCCTGGCTAGCGGGCGTAATCACCAGCACTTTGTTCCTGATCGTGTGCCTGAGTTGGGGCACCACGTGGCTGGGTATCAAGATCGCTGTTGAAAGCGTGCCGCCCCTGACCGCTGCCGGTCTGCGGTTTCTGATCGCCTTTCCACTGTTTTTGAGCTTCGCCCTGCTGCGTCGCGAGCCGCTGCTGTTTCCACGGCAGCGTCGCTGGTTTTTCGTGTTCGTTACGCTGTCGTATTTCAGCCTGCCGTATTACTTGCTCAACTACGGCGAAATGCACGTTTCCTCTGGCCTGACCGCGCTGCTGTTCAGTTGCATGCCGGTGTTCATTCTGATTTTTTCCGCGGTGCTGCTACGGGAGAAAATCTACCCCTCGCAGGTGGTGGGGATCGCCATCGGTTTCGGTAGTCTGTTCATGATTATCCGCAGCCAGGGACTGCACCTGGACCACGCAGAATTCTTCGGGGTACTGGCGATTCTGGCGGCGGCGCTGATGCATGCGCTGTGTTACGTGGTCACCAAAAAACAAGGCGCGGCGATCAGCGTGATCACCTACAACACACTGCCCATCGGCCTGGCCGGGTTGATGCTGTTTGTGGCGGGGTTGGGTTTTGAGGCGCCGGTGTTCGGCAACATTACGGCGCGCTCGTGGGGCGCCCTGCTGTATCTGGGTCTGGTGGCGTCGGTGGGTGGGTTTATCGTTTACTTTTTGCTGCTCAAGCGCCTGAGCCCGATCATTTTGTCGTTCGTGTTTATTATTTTTCCGGTGTTCGCGGTGGTGATTGGTGCGTGGTACGAGGGGCAGAGTATTTCGCGGGAACTGATGCTGTATTCGGCGGTGTTGCTGGCCGGGTTTGCCATTACCAAATTGCCCGTGGAGAAATGGCTCAAACGCTGAGCACATCGCCCCCTCTTCTGTAGGAGCATGGCTTGCCCGCGATGGCGATCTCGAGGACGCCATCGCGGGCAAGCCTTGCTCCTACAGAACGGGGGGGTGTCAGATCACGAACAGGTCGACGAAGCGGTTTACCGGGGTTGCTTCCAGCGCCGCCTGGTCCTTACACAACGCAAAAATCTCGGCACTGCGCTGCCCCGTGAAACGCGTCGCCAGGTTGGCCTTGAACTTGTCTTCCAGCAACGGAATGCCATCGCTGCGACGCCGGCGATGGCCGATTGGGTACTCGACCACCACGTTCTCGGTGCTGGAGCCGTCCTTGAAAAACACCTGGATCGCATTGGCGATGGAGCGTTTGTCGGCCTCCAGGTATTCGCGGGTGAAACGCGGCTCTTCCACGATGACCATTTTCTCGCGCAGCACGTCGATGATCGGGTGCGCGGCGTGGAAGTCGTCTTCGTACTGCTCGGCCACCAGATTGCCAAACGCCAGCGGCACGGCGGTCATGTACTGAATGCAATGGTCACGGTCGGCGGCATTGGCCAATGGGCCGACCTTGGAAATGATGCGGATCGCCGACTCATGGGTGGTGACGACGATCTTGTCGATTTCATGCAGACGATTCCTGACCTGCGGATGCAGGGTGACGGCGGCTTCGCACGCAGTCTGCGCGTGGAATTCGGCAGGGAAGCTGATTTTGAACAGCACGTTTTCCATCACGTAGCTGCCGTATTGCCGGGAGAAACTGAAGGCGCGTTTGTCTTCGGGCTTGAGCGCCAAATCGTTGTTGGTGTGACTGAACAGCACGTCGTAGAAGCCCCACTGCTTGGCCGTCAGTACGCCGGGAATGCCCATTTCGCCACGCATCGCAATGTCCGCCAGACGCACGCCACGGCTGGACGCATCGCCGGCGGCCCAGGATTTACGCGAGCCGGCGTTCGGCGCATGCCGATAAGTACGCAGCGCCTGACCATCGGCGAACGCATGGGACAGCGCCGACAATAGTTGCTCGCGGTTGGCGCCCATGAGTTTGGCGGTGACGGCGGTCGAGGCGACTTTCACCAGCAACACGTGATCGAGGCCTACACGATTGAAGGAGTTTTCCAGTGCGATGACGCCCTGAATCTCATGGGCCATGATCATCGCTTCCAGCACGGCACGAATCGTCAGCGGCGCGTCGCCATTGGCCAGGCGTTTTTGCGACAGGTGATCCGCCACGGCGAGAATCCCGCCGAGGTTATCGGACGGATGACCCCACTCGGCGGCGAGCCAAGTGTCGTTGTAATCGAGCCAGCGCACGATGCAGCCGATGTCCCACGCGGCTTTCACCGGGTCGAGGCGAAAAGAGGTGCCAGGCACACGGGCACCGAACGGGACGACGGTGCCCTCGACAATCGGGCCCAGGTGTTTGGTGCATTCGGGAAAACGCAGGGCCAGCAAACCACAGCCGAGGGTGTCCATCAGGCAGTTGCGGGCGGTGTCGAGTGCTTCTGTGGACTCGATTTTGAAGGTGAGGACGTAGTAGGCAATGTCCTGCAGGACCGTGTCGTAGTCGGGGCGGTTGTTCTGGTCGACGTTGGTGCTCATGTTCGATTCACTCTTGAAGTGTTCGTTGATGGGACCTCGGTTCAGGTAAATCTCAGTCGGTTACTGCTTTCTTATTTTGGAATACGGTCAACGGGTAGGAGCATGGCTTGCCCGCGATAGCGATCTCGAGGACGCCATCGCGGGCAAGCCTTGCTCCTACAGAAACGGGGTGTGGGTTAGAAGGAATCACCCGGCACGCGGACAAACCCTTCCATCAACACCCGCGCACTGCGGCTCATGATGGCTTTGTTCACGGTCCATTCACCGTTCATCTGACTGGCCTCGGCCCCGACGCGCAACGTGCCGGACGGATGCCCGAAGCGCACCGCGTTGCGTTCGATACCGCCCGCCGCCAGGTTCACCAACGTCCCGGAAATCGCCGCCGCGGTGCCGATGGCTACGGCCGCCGTGCCCATCATCGCGTGGTGCAATTTGCCCATGGACAACGCACGCACCAGCAGATCGACATCACCCGCCGCAATCGCCTTGCCGCTCGAAGCAATGTAGTCCGCCGGTTTCGCAACAAAGGCAACCTTGGGCGTGTGCTGCCGCTTGGCCGCTTCGTCCAGGTCCTTGATCAGGCCCATGCGCAACGCGCCGTAAGCGCGGATGGTTTCGAACATCGCCAGGGCTTTCGGGTCGCCGTTGATTGCGCCCTGCAGCTCAGTGCCGGTGTAGCCGAGGTCTTCGGCGTTGATGAAAATCGTCGGGATCCCGGCGTTGATCATGGTCGCCTTGAACGTGCCGATACCCGGCACTTCGAGGTCGTCCACCAGGTTGCCGGTAGGGAACATCGAACCACCGCCGCCCTCTTCTTCCGCCGCTGGGTCCATGAATTCGACCTGCACTTCGGCGGCCGGGAAGGTCACGCCATCGAGTTCGAAATCACCGGTTTCCTGCACTTCACCGTTGGTGATGGGCACGTGGGCGATGATGGTCTTGCCGATGTTGGCTTGCCAGACGCGAACCACCGCCACGCCGTTGTGCGGGATGCGGCTGGCGTCCACCAAACCGTTGCTGATCGCGAACGAACCGACCGCTGCCGACAGGTTGCCGCAGTTACCGCTCCAGTCCACGAATGGCTTGTCGATGGACACCTGACCAAACAGGTAATCCACGTCGTGATCAGCCTTGATGCTTTTCGACAGGATCACGGTTTTGCTGGTGCTGGAGGTCGCGCCGCCCATGCCGTCGATTTGCTTGTCGTACGGGTCGGGGCTGCCGATCACCCGCAGCAATAATGCATCGCGCGCCGGGCCGGGAATCTGTGCCGCTTCGGGCAGGTCTTTCAGGCTGAAGAACACGCCTTTACTGGTGCCGCCGCGCATGTAGGTGGCGGGGATTTTGATTTGGGGTGCGTGAGCCATGGTGCTCCTCAATGGCAAGCAAGGGACTTGAAATCCCCTGCTCGCACGTCGTGATTTAAACGGCGACCGCCGATTCAAGGAAGTCCTGAGCAAAGCGCTGCAACACGCCACCCGCCTCGTAGATCGACACTTCTTCAGCGGTATCGAGACGGCAAGTCACCGGCACTTCGACACGTTCGCCGTTAAGGCGATTGATCACCAGTGTCAGCTGCGCACGCGGGGTGCGGTCGCCGATCACGTCGAAGGTTTCGCTGCCGTCGATGCCCAAGGTGTGACGGTCGGTGCCCGGCAAAAACTCCAGCGGCAACACGCCCATGCCCACCAGGTTGGTGCGGTGAATGCGCTCGAAACCTTCGGCGGCAATCGCTTCCACACCCGCCAGACGCACGCCCTTCGCCGCCCAGTCCCGGGACGAACCCTGACCGTAGTCGGCGCCGGCGATGATGATCAGCGGCTGCTTGCGTTCCATGTAGGTTTCGATGGCTTCCCACATGCGCATCACCTGGCCTTCCGGCTCGACGCGAGCGAGGGAACCCTGCTTGACCTTGCCGTTTTCCTGGACCATTTCGTTGAACAGTTTCGGGTTGGCGAAGGTGGCTCGCTGCGCGGTCAGGTGGTCGCCACGGTGGGTCGCGTAAGAGTTGAAGTCTTCTTCCGGCAAGCCCATTTTCGCCAGGTATTCGCCGGCGGCACTGTAGAGCATGATCGCGTTCGACGGCGACAGGTGATCGGTGGTGATGTTGTCCGGCAGCACGGCCAGCGGGCGCATGCCCTTGAGCGGACGAGCGCCGGCCAACGCGCCTTCCCAGTACGGCGGACGGCGGATGTAGGTGCTCATCTCGCGCCAATCGTACAGCGGCGTGACTTTCGGGCCGGTGTCTTCGTGGATGGCGAACATCGGAATATAGACCTGACGGAATTGCTCCGGCTTCACCGAGGCTTTCACCACCGCGTCGATTTCTTCGTCGCTCGGCCAGATGTCTTTGAGGCGGATTTCCTTGCCGTCGACCACGCCCAGTACATCTTTTTCGATGTCGAAGCGGATGGTCCCGGCGATGGCGTACGCGACCACCAAGGGCGGTGAAGCGAGGAACGCATTCTTGGCGTAGGGGTGAATCCGCCCGTCGAAGTTGCGGTTGCCGGACAACACGGCGGTGGCGTACAGGTCGCGGTCGATAATCTCTTGCTGGATCACCGGGTCCAGCGCACCGGACATGCCGTTGCAGGTGGTGCAGGCAAACGCGACGATGCCGAAACCGAGTTGCTCCAATTCGCTGGTCAGGCCGGCCTCATCGAGGTACAGCGCGACAGTTTTCGAGCCCGGTGCCAGGGACGATTTGACCCACGGCTTGCGGGTCAGCCCGAGCTTGTTGGCATTGCGCGCCAGCAGGCCGGCGGCGATCACGTTGCGCGGGTTGCTGGTATTGGTGCAACTGGTGATGGCGGCGATGATTACCGCGCCGTCCGGCATCTGGCCGGGCACTTCGGTCCATTGGCCGGAGATGCCTTGGGCGGCGAGGTCCGAGGTCGCGACGCGAGCGTGCGGGTTGCTCGGGCCGGCCATGTTGCGCACTACCGTGGACAGGTCGAAGCTCAAGCCGCGCTCGTATTGCGCATTTTTCAGGCTGTCAGCCCACAGGCCGGTGGTCTTGGCGTAGTTCTCGACCAACTGCACCTGCTCATCTTCACGGCCGGTGAGTTTCAGGTAGTCGATGGTTTGCTGATCGATGTAGAACATCGCGGCGGTGGCGCCGTATTCCGGGGCCATGTTGGAAATGGTCGCGCGGTCGCCGAGGGTCAACGCCGAGGCGCCTTCGCCGAAGAACTCCAGCCATGCGCCGACGACTTTCTGTTTACGCAGGAACTCGGTCAGCGCCAGCACCATGTCGGTGGCGGTGATGCCCGGTTGCAGCTTGCCGGTCAGTTCAACGCCGACGCTTTCCGGCAGACGCATCCACGAGGCGCGACCGAGCATCACGCTTTCCGCTTCCAGACCGCCGACACCGATAGCGATCACGCCCAGCGCATCAACGTGCGGGGTGTGGCTGTCGGTACCGACGCAGGTATCCGGGAACGCTACGCCGTCACGCACCTGGATCACCGGAGACATTTTCTCCAGGTTGATCTGGTGCATGATCCCGTTGCCCGGCGGTATCACATCAACGTTTTTGAAGGCTTTTTTGGTCCAGTTGATGAAGTGAAAACGGTCTTCGTTGCGACGGTCTTCGATGGCGCGGTTCTTCTCGAACGCCTCCGGATCGAATCCACCGCGCTCGACTGCCAAGGAGTGGTCGACGATCAATTGCGTCGGCACTACCGGGTTGACTTGTGCCGGGTCGCCACCTTGCAGGGCGATGGCATCGCGCAGGCCGGCGAGGTCCACCAGGGCGGTCTGGCCGAGGATGTCGTGGCATACGACACGGGCCGGGAACCATGGGAAGTCGAGGTCGCGCTTGCGTTCGATGAATTGCTTCAAAGAATCGATGAGCGTGGCCGGGTCACAGCGGCGCACCAGGTTTTCCGCGAGCACGCGGGAGGTGTACGGCAGGGTGTCGTAGGCGCCAGGCTGGATGGCCTCGACCGCCGCGCGGACGTCGAAATAATCCAGATGGCTGCCGGGCAGCGGTTTGCGGAATTCTGTGTTCATCAGGTCAGGACTCGGTCACGGTAAGTGCAAAAGGGAGCACCTGACGCCGGACTTGAATTGAAACCCGCCCCTGTAGGAGCAAAGCTTGCTCGCGATAGCGGTGTACCTGTCGACATCAATGTTGAATGTCAGACCGTCATCGCGAGCAAGCTTTGCTCCTACAAGGTTCTCGGCTCATCCAGTCACCTGCGTCAAGGTTCTCCGGTCAGCGTTGTTCGATTGGCACGAACTTGCGCTGTTCGACGCCGACGTATTCGGCGCTCGGGCGGATGATGCGGTTGTTGGCACGTTGTTCGAACACATGCGCGGCCCAGCCAGTCAGGCGCGAGCAGACGAAAATCGGGGTGAACAACTTGGTCGGGATGCCCATGAAGTGGTACGTCGACGCATGGTAGAAGTCGGCGTTCGGGAACAGTTTTTTCTGTTCCCACATGGTTTTGTCGATGGCTTCGGACACCGGGAACAACACCGTGTCGCCCACTTCGTCCGCGAGTTTTTTCGACCAGCCCTTGATCACCTCGTTGCGCGGATCGTTGTCCTTATAGATCGCGTGACCGAAGCCCATGATCTTGTCTTTGCGCTCGAGCATGCCGAGGGTGCCTTTGATCGCCTCTTCCGGCGACTTGAAGCGCTCGATCATTTCCATCGCCGCTTCGTTGGCGCCGCCGTGCAGCGGACCGCGCAGGGAACCGATGGCGGCGGTGATGCAGGAGAACATGTCCGACAAGGTCGAAGCACAGACACGGGCGGTGAAGGTCGAGGCGTTGAACTCGTGTTCCGCGTAGAGGATCAGCGACACGTTCATCACTTTGACGTGCAGTTCGCTCGGCTTCTTGTCGTGCAGCAAGTGCAGGAAGTGGCCGCCAATCGTCTGTTCGTCGCTCACGCAATGGATGCGTTTGCCGTCGTGGCTGAAGCGATACCAGTAGCACATGATCGCCGGGAACGCGGCCAGCAAGCGGTCGGTGACGTCGTGTTGGGCGCTGAAGTCTTTCTCCGGCTCGATGTTGCCCAGAAACGAACAACCGGTGCGCATCACGTCCATCGGGTGGGCGTCGGCGGGGATACGTTCCAGCACTTCTTTCAGCGCTTGGGGCAGGTCGCGCAGCTTGCTCAGTTTGTCGATGTAAGCAGCAAGTTGCGTTTTGGTCGGCAGTTCGCCGTACAGCAGCAGGTAGGCGACTTCTTCGAACTGCGCGTCAGCCGCCAGTTCGCGAACGTCGTAGCCACGATAGGTCAGGCCGGCGCCCGACTGGCCCACGGTGGACAGTGCGGTTTGCCCGGCAACCTGGCCACGGAGCCCGGCGCCACTGAGTACTTTTGCTTCGGCCATTGCTGTCTCCAGTTTTTCTTGAATTTGTCAGGGAAACTTGTAGGAGCGAAGCTTGCTCGCGAAAGCGGTGTGTCAGACGACATCAATGTTGAATGTCAGTCAGTTTTCGCGAGCAAGCTTTGCTCCTACGGGGGTAATCGTTACTTTTTGGCGGCAAACAACGCATCGAGCTTCTGCTCGAAGGTGTGGTAGTCGATGCGATCGTAAAGCTCCATGCGGGTTTGCATGGTGTCGATCACGTTCTGTTGCGTACCGTCGCGGCGGATCGCGGTGTAGACGTTTTCCGCAGCCTTGTTCATCGCGCGGAACGCCGACAATGGGTATAGCACCAGCGACACGTCGGCAGCGGCGAGTTGCTCGGTGGTGTACAGCGGCGTCGCGCCGAATTCGGTGATGTTGGCCAGGATCGGCGCTTTCACGCGGCTGGCGAACAGTTTGTACATGTCCAGTTCGGTGATGGCTTCCGGGAAGATCATGTCGGCGCCGGCCTCGATGCACGCGGCAGCGCGATCCAGGGCAGATTCCAGACCTTCAACGGCCAACGCATCGGTACGGGCCATGATCACAAAGCTGTCATCGGTGCGGGCATCGACGGCGGCTTTAATGCGATCGACCATTTCCTGCAGCGAAACGATCTCTTTATTAGGGCGGTGACCACAGCGCTTGGCGCCGACCTGGTCTTCGATGTGAATCGCCGCCGCGCCGAACTTGATCATCGACTTGACGGTACGGGCCACGTTGAACGCCGAGGAACCGAAACCGGTGTCCACGTCCACCAGCAGCGGCAGGTCGCAGACATCAGTGATGCGGCGCACGTCGGTCAGCACATCGTCCAGGCCGGTAATCCCCAGGTCCGGCACGCCGAGGGAGCCAGCAGCCACCCCGCCACCCGACAGGTAAATCGCCTTGAAACCGGCGCGCTTGGCCAGCAGCGCGTGGTTGGCGTTGATCGCGCCGACCACCTGCAAAGGATGCTCGCTGGCGACCGCATCGCGGAAACGCTGGCCTGGAGTGCTCTTGTTGGAACTCATGACTCACCTCGTTCAGTGGCTGTCTTATTGGCGCCGTCCTGGTAGTGACGGGCGATATTGCGTTTGGAGGCGCCGATGTGGCGGCGCATCAACAACTCGGCCAGCTCACCGTCACGGTCGGCGATGGCGTCGAGAATCCGGTGGTGCTCGGCAAAGGCCTGGCGCGGGCGATTGGGCGTGGTGGAAAACTGGATGCGGTACATGCGCACCAGTTGATAGAGCTCGCCGCAGAGCATCTGGGTCAGGGTGCGATTGCCGCTGCCCTGGATGATCCGGTAATGAAAGTCGAAATCGCCTTCTTGCTGGTAGTAGCCGACGCCGGCCTGAAACGCCGCATCGCGCTCATGGGTTTCGAGCACCCGGCGCAGTTCGTCGATTTCTTCGAGGGTCATGCGTTCGGCGGCCAGGCGACAGGCCATGCCTTCCAGGGACTCGCGGATTTCGTAGAGTTCCAGCAACTCGGCATGGCTCAGGGAAACGACCCGCGCACCGACGTGCGGTATGCGCACCAACAGGCGCTGGCCTTCGAGGCGGTGGATCGCTTCGCGCAACGGCCCGCGGCTGATGCCATAGGTGCGCGCCAACTCCGGCTCGGAGATCTTGCTGCCCGGAGCGATCTCGCCCTTGACGATGGCCGCCTGGATGCGCCGGAAGACGTTCTCGGAAAGTGTTTCCGAATCATCCTGCGTAACGACGGGGGGATCGAGTTGATCCAGCATATTGTCGACACCTTGTAAGCCAATGCGGCAAAAACTAGCGAATACAGGCCGTATAGTCAAAGGATAAATAGGTATTGTCGACAATCGTCTAATAACCGTCTGCACCATAACGACGCAGCCCCCTTGTTTATAGCCTCCTGCCAGCGGTGGCGCCATAAAACCACCGTGCTAGAATGCCGCCCGCATTTGTTTGTCATTTGCATCTGCACGGCTTGTCATAAATAGCTGATAGGCATACGAGGGAGCTTGCGCAGCGATGCCAGGGCCTTGAATCGAAGTACGGACCGCTGCGCACCCAGGATTTATGAGACTCAAGCCCTTTCCCACCTTCCTTTATTTTCTGTTCCTGCCCGGTGTCGCCGCCGCGGGGGAAAAGACTGTGTACGGCCTCAACGAATACGCGTCGCTGAACGGTATTGACCTGGAAGTCGCCGCCAAACTCGACACCGGGGCGAAAACCGCGTCCTTGAGTGCCCGTGACATCAAACGTTTCAAACGCAATGGCGAATCCTGGGTGCGCTTCTATCTGGCCATCGATGCCGCGCATTCGCACCCGATCGAACGGCCGTTGGCCCGTGTCAGCAAAATCAAGCGCCGGGCCGGCGACTACGACCCGGAAGAAGGCAAGAAATACACGGCCCGTCCGGTGATCGAGCTGGATATCTGCATGGGTACGGCGTTGCGCAGCATCGAAGTGAACCTGACCGACCGCAGCGCCTTCCAATACCCGCTCCTGATCGGCTCCGAAGCGCTCAAACGCTTCGATGCGCTGGTCGACCCCAGTCTTAAATACGCTGCTGGCAAACCCGCCTGCGCCACCGACGCTCATACCGCAGAGTAATTCCGAATGCGCTCTCTTAACCTCCACCTGAAAATCCTGATCGCCATTCTGGTGGTGCTGGGCATTTCAGTTACGGCCTACCAGATCTTCGTGCTCGGCATCCCCGTCACCGAAGACGCCACGGACGACTTGTGGAACATCGACGCCAAGGTCGAGTTCGTCGCCAGTGCCAAGGACCCGGTCAAGATCCAGATGTTCGTGCCGCCCCTGAGCCGCGACTTTGTGAGCCTGAACGAAAGCTTCATCTCCAATAACTACGGCGTGGCGGTGAACCGGATCGATGGCAACCGCAAGGTCACCTGGTCGGCCCGTCGCGCCAAGGGCAACCAGACCCTTTATTACCGTCTGGTACTGACCAAACGCTACTCCGGCGAAAAATCCAAGATCAAAGGCCCGACCTTCCGCGACAGCATCGCCGTCGAAGGCGCGGAAAAAGTCGCCGCCGAAGCCCTGCTCGCGCCGATCCGCCAACATTCGGCCGACGTCGAAACTTTCGTCGGCGAAGCGATCAAGCGCGTTAACAATCTCAACGACGACAACGTGAAGCTGTTGCTCGGCGGCGATCCGTCTACCTCGAACAAAGCCCGGATCGTCGAGTTGGTACTGTCCATTGCCCACGTGCCGGTCGAGAAGGTCCACACCATCCGTCTGGTGGCCGACCAACCGCAAATCCCTGAACTGTGGCTGCGTAGTTTCAACGGCACCGACTGGCTGTATTTCAACCCGGAAACCGGCGAACAAGGCATGCCGACCGATCGCCTGTTGTGGTGGACCGGTGATGAAAACCTGATCACCGTCGATGGCGGCAAAAAAGCCAACGTCACCTTCAGCCTGAACAACAGCGAAATGAACGCCATTCGCCTGGCCAAGCTGACCGACGAAAACACCGACGCCAACTTCCTCGAATACTCGCTGTACGGCCTGCCGCTGCAAACCCAGCAAACCTTCATGATCATGGTGATGATCCCGATTGGCGTGCTGGTGATCCTGATCCTGCGCAACCTGATCGGCCTGCAGACCCTCGGCACCTTTACGCCGGTGCTGATCGCCCTGGCCTTCCGTGAGACGCAGTTGGGCTTCGGGATCGTGCTGTTTACGATTATTACGGCGCTGGGGCTGTCGCTGCGCTCCTACCTTGAGCACTTGAAGCTGCAAATGCTGCCGAGGCTGTCGGTGGTGCTGACCTTTGTCGTGGTGCTGATCGCGGCGATCAGCCTGTTCAGCCATAAACTCGGCCTGGAGCGCGGGTTGTCGGTGGCGCTGTTCCCGATGGTGATTCTGACCATGACCATCGAACGGCTATCGATCACCTGGGAAGAACGCGGTGCCGGGCATGCCCTGAAAGTGGCGATTGGTACGCTGTTCGCCGCGTCCCTGGCGCACCTGATCATGAGCGTGCCGGAACTGGTCTATTTCGTGTTCACCTTCCCGGCGATCCTGTTGATCCTGGTGGGTTTCATGCTGGCCATGGGTCGCTATCGCGGCTACCGCCTGACCGAGCTGATCCGTTTCAAAGCGTTCCTCAAGGCTGACTCGTAATGTTCGGTTTCTGGAAGACCTGGAAGGCCCTGGAAGCCCGGGGCATCATGGGGATCAATCGGCGCAACGCGGACTACGTGCTCAAGTACAACAAGCGCAGCCTGTACCCGATTGTCGATGACAAGATCATCACCAAGGAACGCGCGATCGCCGCCGGCATTAATGTGCCGGAGTTGTACGGGATCATTTCTACCGAGAAAGAAATCGACAACCTCGACAAGATCATCGGCGGGCGCAACGACTTCGTGATCAAACCGGCCCAGGGCGCGGGCGGCGACGGCATTATTGTGGTGGCCGACCGTTTCGAGGGTCGCTATCGCACGGTGTCCGGCAAGATCATCAGCCATGAGGAAATCGAGCACCATGTCTCCAGCATCCTCACCGGCCTGTATTCCCTCGGCGGCCATCGTGACCGGGCGCTGATCGAATACCGTGTGACCCCGGACCAGATCTTCAAGAGCATCAGTTACGAAGGCGTGCCGGACATCCGCATCATCGTGCTGATGGGTTATCCGGTCATGGCCATGCTGCGCTTGCCGACCCGCCAGTCCGGCGGCAAGGCCAACCTGCACCAGGGCGCCATCGGTGTTGGCGTGGACTTAGCCACTGGCCTGACCCTGCGCGGCACCTGGTTGAACAACATCATCACCAAACACCCGGACACCACCAACGCGGTGGATGGCGTGCAACTGCCTTATTGGGACGGCTTCATGAAACTGGCCGCCGGTTGTTATGAGCTGTGCGGGCTGGGTTACATCGGCGTGGACATGGTGCTCGATCAGGAAAAAGGCCCGCTGATTCTTGAGCTGAACGCCCGACCGGGCTTGAATATCCAGATTGCCAATGATTGCGGGCTAACGTTGCGTACCCATGCGGTCGAGGCGCGGCTGGAAGAGTTGAAGGCCCGCGGGATTATCGAAACCGTGCAGGAACGGGTGGAGTTTGTGCAGGAGATGTTTGGGCATATTCCGCCGGTTGAGGGGTAGCCGATGATCGTTCCCACGCTCTGCGTGGTAACGCCGCCACGGACGCTCTGCGTCCGCCTGTGACGCGGAGCGTCACGGGATGCATTCCCACGCAGAGCGTGGGAACGATCGGCCACCCACCTACCAATCCCCGACATCCCCTCTAGGAGCAAATCCTACAGAGGACTACAATCGCCACCCCGCCTCGATGGCTGATCCGCCCCGCCCATGTTGACCTGTTCCGTACACCCGCTCCCCTATCGCACCAACCCCGCCGACTACTTCGCGGCGATTCGTCATGCCCCCGGCGCCGTACTGCTCGACAGTGGCCGGCCCTCGGCCGATCGCGGTCGTTTTGACCTGCTCAGTGCCTGGCCGCTGGAACAACTGGCGGTATCGCCCGACGAAACCGGCGGCGATTTCCTGCAACGCCTTCGGGACAATCTGACACAGCTTGGCGAAGCGTCCGTCCCTGATGAGCTACCTTTCGCCGGCGGCCTGATCGGATACCTGAGCTACGACTTCGGCCGTCATCTGGAAAACCTGCCGAGCCAGGCGCTGGACGACCTGCACTTGCCGGATGCGCGATTTGGTTTATACGGCTGGGCGCTGGTCACTGACCACCTGCGGATTACAAGTCAGTTGGTGTTCCACCCGTCAATGCCTGACAGCGAACGCCAACGCCTGATCGCGTTGTTCACTCAGCCTGAGGCGGACCCGGTCGAGCCGTTCAAATTGAGCAGCCCGATGCATGCCGACCTGAGCGCCGAGCAATATCGCCAGGCCCTTGAGCGAATCCAGCAGTACATCCAGGCTGGCGACTGCTATCAGGTCAACTTCGCCCAGCGCTTTCGTGCGCAATGCCAGGGTGACCCATGGGCCGCCTATTGCGCGTTGCGGGCAGCCTGCCCGACGCCGTTTTCCGGGTTCCAGAGCCTGCCTGACGGCGGCGCAGTCCTGAGCCTGTCGCCGGAGCGCTTCGTCAAAGTCAGCCAGCGCCAGGTGGAAACCCGCCCGATCAAAGGCACCCGCCCTCGCGGAGTGACCGAAGTCGAAGACGCCGCCAACGCCGCCGAACTCCTGGCCAGCCCCAAGGACCGCGCAGAAAACCTGATGATCGTCGACCTGCTGCGCAACGACCTCGGCCGCACCTGCCGTATCGGCTCGGTGCGGGTACCGGAGTTGTTCAGCCTGGAAAGCTATCCGAACGTGCATCACCTGGTGAGCAGCGTCACCGGCGAACTGGCGGACGACAAGGACGCCTTGGACTTGATCGCCGGCAGTTTCCCCGGCGGCTCGATCACCGGCGCGCCGAAAATTCGCGCGATGCAGATCATTGATGAACTGGAACCGACCCGTCGTGGGTTGTACTGCGGATCGTTGGTGTACCTGGATGTACGCGGCGAAATGGACAGCTCCATCGCCATACGCAGTTTGCTGGTCAAGGATGGGCAGGTGTGTTGCTGGGGTGGCGGCGGGATTGTCGCGGACTCGGAGTGGCAGGCCGAGTATCAGGAGTCGATTACCAAAGTGAAGGTGTTGCTCGATACCCTGCAGAACCTTTGATCGTTCCCACGCTCCGCGCGGGAATGCCTCAATGGACGCTCCGCGTCCGCTTTGGGACGCAGAGCGTCCCGGGCTGCATTCCCACGCAGAGCGTGGGAACGATCACTAGCGTGGGAACGATCAGCGACAGCAACAGGGTTTACAAGGTCAGGGCGCGGTTGGACGCTTTGATAAATTCCTGCTTCAAATCCGCAAAACTGTGCACCGCCGGGAACTGCGGAAACTCGCGAATCACATTGTCCGGCGCATGGAACAGAATCCCGGCATCCGCTTCGCCCAGCATCGTCGTGTCGTTGTAGGAATCCCCTGCCGCGATCACCCGGTAGTAAAGGCTCTTGAAAGCCAGGACCGACTGACGTTTCGGATCTTTCTGACGCAACTGATAGCTCGTTACTCGGCCGGCATCGTCGGTAATCAGGCGATGGCAGAGCAAAGTCGGGAAGCCCAATTGACGCATCAGCGGCTGGGAAAACTCGTAGAACGTGTCCGACAGAATCACCACCTGGAAGCGCTCGCGCAGCCAGTTGACGAACTCGATGGCGCCGTCCAGCGGTTGCAGCGTGGCAATCACTTCCTGAATATCCGAGAGCTTCAAGCCATGCTCGTCGAGGATCCGCAGGCGTTGCTTCATCAGCACGTCATAGTCGGGAATGTCCCGGGTGGTGGCCCGGAGGGATTCGATCCCGGTTTTTTCGGCGAAGGCGATCCAGATTTCCGGGACCAACACACCTTCAAGATCCAGACAGGCAATTTCCACAAGACACTCCCATTTGTATTGATTATTGAGTCGAGCGAGCAAAAGGACTGCCGAACTCTAGCGACTCGGGCGGGCCTGCGCAACGCAGAGGGCGCGCCAGCGGCTGTGGGATTTTGTTACCATCGGCACCATATAGAGCGCCCAGCGCCACCGACCTGTAGGAAGCCGCCCTGATGAGCCCATCGTTCGATGTCGTGGAACTCGCCACGACCTATGCCAACAAATCCGCCCAGGACATCCTGAAACTCGCGTTCGCCGAGTTTGGCGATGACCTGTGGATATCTTTCAGCGGTGCCGAGGATGTGGTGCTGGTGGACATGGCCTGGAAGCTGAACAAGAACGTGAAAGTGTTCAGCCTCGACACCGGCCGCTTGCACCCCGAGACCTACCGCTTCATCGATCAGGTGCGCGAGCACTACAAGATCGACATTGAACTGGTGTCGCCGGACTACACGAAACTTGAACCGTTCGTGAAGGAAAAAGGTCTGTTCAGCTTCTACAAGGACGGCCATGGCGAATGCTGCGGCATCCGCAAGATCGAGCCGCTGCGCCGCAAACTGTCCAGCGTCACCGCTTGGGCCACCGGCCAGCGCCGGGACCAGAGCCCAGGCACCCGCAGCGCCGTCGCGGTGCTGGAAATCGACACCGCGTTCTCCACACCCGAGCGCACCCTGTACAAGTTCAACCCGCTGGCGCAGATGACCAGTGAAGTGATCTGGGGCTATATCCGCATGCTGGAGTTGCCGTACAACAGCCTGCATGAGCGCGGCTTTATCAGCATCGGTTGCGAACCCTGCACCCGTCCGGTGCTGCCGAACCAGCACGAGCGCGAAGGCCGCTGGTGGTGGGAAGAAGCGACGCAGAAGGAATGCGGGTTGCATGCGGGGAACATCATCAGCAAATCCAAGGAATAAACCACACCTCTGTAGGAGCAAAGCTTGCTCGCGATGACGGACTGACATTCCACATCAATGTCGGCCATTACACCGCCATCGCGAGCAAGCTTTGCTCCTACAGGGTACGTGGATGTCTTCGTAAATGTGTACACACGAATGTCACCATAGGTGCCGTTTATGTGTGCACTTTTCATTTCAGCGCCCCAAAAAGTTACACCCTCATCCCCTGACTTCCTCAGTCGCCGTTTCCCACTATTACCGCTGAAAAATAAATACCCGTTCAATCGGTCAATTTATATTTCCTCCTTTTCAATTACTTAACTTAAACCAATAACAAAACGAAATTAGCGCGCCGATTCATAGATTCGGAACTGGCATAGATCTGGCTTAAGTGCATACATGTTTTGTATACAATTAAAACCAAAACATACACACACTTTCGATCCGCAAGCCTGAAGCGCCCTATCCCGTACAGGCTGCAGATGCCCCGTAACCAATGATGCTTACTGCCCGCGACGAAGATTTGTCGAGCCCACGCTCATGCACAGTCATCGCGAAGCCAAGCCTCAGGAGCCTGCCGGAATGCGTACTAGCCTATCCAATAACAACATCGCGCTGGATCTGCCCTCCTCTCAACCTGCCTTCAACGATCACGACCAATCGCATCAAGCCCCGGTGGTCCTCAGTCCGCGCCTGCACAACAAAGACCTGGCGCCGACCAAAGCTGAAGGCCGGCGCTGGGGGCGCTACAGCATCTTCGCCCTGTGGACCAACGACGTTCACAACATCGCCAACTACTCCTTCGCCATCGGCTTGTATGCCCTGGGGCTGGGCGGCTGGCAGATTCTGCTGTCCCTGGGGATCGGCGCGGCGCTGGTGTATTGCTTTATGAACCTGTCCGGCTACATGGGCCAGAAAACCGGAGTGCCATTTCCGGTGATCAGCCGGATCAGTTTCGGCATCCACGGGGCGCAAATTCCTGCATTGATCCGCGCCGTTATCGCCATCGCCTGGTTCGGGATTCAGACGTACCTGGCCTCGGTGGTGTTTCGTGTCCTGCTGACGGCGGTGCATCCCGGTTTCGCCGATTACGACCACAACTCGATCCTTGGCCTGTCGACCTTGGGCTGGATCTGTTTCGTGGCGATCTGGTTCGTGCAACTGGCGATTCTGGCCTACGGCATGGAGATGGTGCGGCGCTACGAGGCATTTGCCGGGCCGGTGATCCTGCTGACCGTCGCCTCACTCGCCGGGTGGATGTACTTCCAGGCCGATGCGACCATCGCCTGGTCGATCCGCGAGCCGCTGACCGGTGGCGAGATGTGGCGCAACATCTTTGCCGGTGGCGCGTTGTGGCTGTCGATCTACGGCACGCTGATCCTCAACTTCTGCGACTTCGCCCGCTCCTCGCCGTGCCGCAAGACCATTAAGGTCGGAAATTTCTGGGGCCTGCCGGTAAATATTCTGGTGTTCGCCAGCATCACCGTCCTGCTCTGCGGTGCGCAATTTCAGATCAACGGCCGGATCATCGAAAGCCCGACGGAAATCATCGCCTCGATCCCCAACACCTTCTTCCTGGTCCTCGGTTGCCTGGCGTTCCTGATCGTCACCGTGGCGGTGAACATCATGGCCAACTTCGTCGCCCCGGCCTTCGTACTCAGCAACCTGGCGCCCAAATACCTGACCTTCCGCCGCGCCGGGTTGATCAGCGCAACCATCGCCGTGCTGATCCTGCCGTGGAACCTCTACAACAGCCCATTGGTGATCGTGTATTTCCTGTCCGGCCTCGGCGCCCTGCTCGGCCCGTTGTACGGGGTGATCATGGTCGACTACTGGCTTGTACGAAAAGGTCAGGTCAACGTGCCGCAGTTGTACAGCGAAGACCCCAACGGCGCTTATTACTACAGCCGTGGCGTCAATCTCCGCGCCGTGGCGGCGTTTATTCCTGCAGCGTTGATCGCCATCGTCCTGGCGCTGATGCCGGGTTTCCACAGCGTATCGCCGTTCTCCTGGCTGATTGGCGCCGGGATTGCAGGGATGCTCTACCTGATCATCGCCAAGCGCCAGCCGCACTACGCCGATGTCAGCGGCGAAAGCATCGCCGTCGATAACGTCAGCCATTAATCCCCTGGCGGCCCGGCAACGTCGGGCCGCAGAACCACCCCGTTATAAGGACTTCCCATGCGAATTCTCGTGGTCAACGTCAACACCACCGAATCCATCACCCAGGCCATCGCCCGCCAGGCCCAGTCCGTGGCCGCGCCCGGCACTGAAATCGTCGGTCTGACGCCGCATTTCGGTGCCGATTCCATCGAAGGCAATTTCGAAAGCTACCTGGCGGCCATCGCCGTGATGGACCGGGTCATGTCCTACGACCAGCCGTTCGACGCAGTGATCCAGGCCGGCTACGGGGAACACGGCCGCGAAGGCTTGCAGGAATTGCTCAGCGTGCCGGTGGTGGACATCACCGATGCCGGCGCCAGCACGGCGATGTTTCTCGGTCATGCCTATTCGGTGGTCACGACGCTGGACCGCACCGTGCCGCTGATCGAGGATCGCCTCAAGCTGTCGGGTTTGTGGGACCGTTGCGCATCCGTGCGGGCCAGTGGCTTGGCGGTGCTGGAGTTGGAATCCGACCCGCAACGGGCGCTAGAGGCGATTGTTCGCCAGGCGGAATTGGCGGTGCTGGAGGACAAGGCCGAGGTGATTTGCCTGGGCTGCGGCGGCATGGCCGGGCTGGATGAGCAGATTCGTCAGCGCACCGGCGTGCCGGTGGTGGATGGCGTGACGGCGGCGGTGACCATTGCCGAATCGTTGGTGCGGTTGGGGTTGTCGACGTCCAAGGTGCGGACCTATGCGACGCCGCGGCCGAAAACGATTATTGGCTGGCCGGGGCGGTTTGGCAGGTAGACCGCGTTATCGTTCGATCGCGAGCAAGCTTTGCTCCTACAGGACCTGCGCCAAACCCTGTAGGAGCAAGGCTTGCCCGCGATGGCCTCAACTCGGTCCTCTTATAAAGCACTAAACCGCTGTGCCAACCCCCGCTCCGCAAACTGCTCAATAATGAAGTCCACAAACGCCCGAGTCTTGCCCGGCAACAATTTGTGTTCCGCGTAATAGATCGAAATATTGCCATCATCGACATACCAGTCCGGCAACACCCGCTGCAACGTCCCGGCCTCCAGATAACCCACGGCAAACGGCATGCTCACCAGTGCGATGCCCAAACCCTGGGTGGCACTGGCGCAGGCTGCCTCCGAATCACTCATGGTCATCCGCGCCTTGAGCACCAACGGGCTGTGTTGCTGGGTGCGGCTGGTCAGTTGCCAGGAGCGCACGCGACCGGTTTGCGGAGACCGGATCAGAATCCCGTCACACAGCTTGAGGTCATCCGGTTCGACGATCGCCTCCCGCCCGGCCAGATACTCGGTCGATGCCACCAGCACCCGATGGGCCGGGGTCAATTTGCGCGCCACCACGCCTTGGGGCAGTTCGAATCCGCCGCCAATCGCCGCATCAAAACCCTGGGCGATCAAATCGACCTGCCGATTATCGAAATGCCAGTCCGGGTTGATCGCCGGAAAGCGCCGCAGAAATTCCCCCAGCAACGGCACCACATACAAACGTCCGAACACCGTGCCCATGCTGACTTTCAGTGTGCCCGCCGGACGTCCTTCGGCACTCGCAAGGTTCGCCACGGCGTTCTGAATGGTGTGCAGGCTGGCGCTGACTTCGCTCAGGAACAGTTGACCGGCCTCCGTCAGCGTCAGGCTCCGAGTACTGCGCTGGAACAGCCGCACACCCAGTCTCGCTTCAAGTTTCGCGACGCTTTTGCCCACTGCCGCCGGGGTCAAACTCAGGCGCCGGGCGGCTTCGGCGAAGCTGCCGACCTCGGCGCTACGCACGAAGCATTCGATACTGCTGAAGGTTTCCATGATCGCCACTATAAACTTTTGGTTTACACAGACTATCGCAATTACCCTCTACACAGCTGGTAATCAGGAATCGATACTAGGCTCCATCAACCGAGACATCTCGCCTCGGGACTTTGGAGATCGTTATGACTACTCAGAACCTCAGCGGCAAAGTGGCTTTGATTCAAGGCGGATCCCGCGGTATCGGCGCAGCCATCGTCAAACGCCTGGCCGCTGAAGGCGCCGCGGTTGCCTTCACCTACGTCAGCTCCACCGCCAAGGCTGAAGAACTGCAAAACAGCATCACCGGCAATGGCGGCAAAGCCCTCGCCATCAAGGCCGACAGCGCCGACGCCGACGCCATTCGCAACGCCGTAACCGCTACCGTCAAAGCCTTCGGTCGCCTGGACATCCTGGTCAACAACGCCGGTGTGCTGGCCGTCGCACCGCTGGAAGATTTCAAACTCGAAGACTTCGATCAGACCCTGGCCATCAACGTGCGCAGCGTATTCATCGCCACTCAGGCCGCAGCCAAACACATGACCGAAGGCGGTCGCATCATCAACATCGGCAGCACCAACGCCGACCGCATGCCCTTCGCCGGTGGCGGCCCGTACGCCATGAGCAAAGCGGCGCTGGTCGGCCTGACCAAAGGCCTGTCCCGCGACCTCGGGCCGCGCGGCATCACCATCAACAACGTGCAACCAGGCCCGGTGGATACCGACATGAACCCGGCCAGCGGTGACTTTGCCGAGAGCCTGATCCCGTTGATGGCGGTAGGTCGTTACGGCAAAGCGGAAGAGATCGCCAGTTTCGTCGCTTACCTGGTTGGCCCGGAAGCGGGTTACATCACCGGTGCGAGCCTGACCATCGATGGTGGTTTCGGCGCCTGATACAGGCCATCGACGCCAATCAAATGTGGGAGCGAGCCTGCTCGCGAAGACGGTTTAACACTCAACGATAATGTTGACTGCTAGTCCGCTTTCGCGAGCAAGCTCGCTCCCACATTTATTGCATCAGGCCCATTCAAGTGCTGGCAGACCGCAGGCACTCGGCGTGAATGCCTTTAACGTACGAAGAATCCCGTCAGCGTGTGCGTATTTTTCGTCCGCCATGGCCGCATCCGGGATCGCAATCGCGGTCATCCCCGCCGCTTTCGCCGCCGTGACGCCAAACGGCGAATCCTCGAACACCAGGCAATCCTCCGGGGCGACACCCAAGCGCCGCGCGGCGGTCAGGAAGATATCCGGCGCCGGTTTGGCCGCGCCGACTTCCGGATCATCAGCGGTGACAATGAAGTCAAACAGCGCAAACCAGTCGCGGTGCAACGTGGTTTTCTGGCCGAACGACTGGCGGGAAGAACTGGTGCCCACCGCTATCGGAATATTGTTGGCCTTCAAATGCCGAACCAGCTCCTCGGCGCCCGGCATTGCCAGTGCCTTGGGGAAACGCTCACGCATCAATGGCTCACGGATCACCAGGAATTCTTCAGCGGTGATCGGCAATTCCAGCGCCTCGACCACATAACGCGCCAGATCGCCCGCGCCACGGCCGATGATGTTCTGTTTGATGCTCCAGTCGAAGGTGCGGCCATAACGCTCGACAATCATCGACGTGACCTCGGTGTAAATGCCCTCGGTGTCCAGCAGCAAGCCATCCATGTCGAAAATCACGGCCTTGATCGGGCCGAATGCTTTCAGTGGTGCATTCATCGTATCTGATCCGTTTTTCATGACATCCCAGGCGGCTCAGGTACGGCCAGTACTCGGATCGATTAAAGGGTTCAGCAGCATAACGAGCGGCGCCGGCATAGGGCAACGGGCAATGCCCGATGGGTGAAAAAACCTGTATCCCTGTGCTGCCCATGATTTAGCGATTATCCCTACAGCAAACACCTCCTTTCCCGACTTCTTTCCTCGCCGATCCCCCGCAAAGTCTCGCGTTCCTAATTTGAAGCGCGCGAGTGACTGCGAATGTTCGACCCCGATCGACTCCTGGCCCTGAACAACACCATCGGCCTGCTGGTGGTCGCCGCCATGAACCCTGAGCAACCGGACGTCGAAACGTTGCTCGGTGAGTTCCGTCTCTGCCTCAACGACTACGAGCGCTGGGCGGAAAACTTCTGGACCGGCGGGACGCTGGATGTCGAGCAGGTGTTCAAGGTCGGCAACGATGTTCGTCTTAGCGTGCCATTGAAATCCGCCAAACCCGTCAGCGCTGTCGTCGCCCAATGCCCCGCCCAAGGTCCGCTGACCTTGGTGCATATGTTCGAGGCCGCGCGTTTCGTGCCGATCGGCAACACGCCGGTGATGCTCGAACCGGTGATCGCGGATCACAACGGTGAGCTGACATTTGGCGAGCCCATCCACGAGACCATTGGCCCGAGCGGCATTCTTGAGGTTTCCGACTGCCAACGGGGCCAGCGTTATCGCATCACCTTCTTTCCCGATGTTTCCGCCGGGCACGTCAAGGTGCTGTACGCCTCTTATCAAGGCTTGATCGGCGAGTTGGAAGGCTGGCTGCGCGCTGAGTGGACCCGCGAGTTCGAACCGTTATGGGCGGAGTTCGCCAGCGCCGGGTTTCGCGAACGCTATGGCCTGTTGCAAGAGGCGGACTGGCGGGGTGTCGGCGATTCGTTACAGGGGGTTTGGGATGACGTGAAACAGGTCTACGCCCTGCTCGCGGATCTGCAAGCCAATAGTGAAAAGTTGCTGGAGTACCTGACCCAGGCCGAACTGGACACGCTGCTGAATGCCTCGGCTGACGCCATTGCCAATGGCTTGCTGCTGCTAAGTGATGAGCCGCTGCTATTTATTCACCTCGCCGCGTTTACCAGTTGGTTGAGGATGCTGCCGCCGCAATTCGTCGCCGAAGTGGTGGCGGAAATTCGTACAGAGTTGCTGATCTCGCTTGTGCTGATGTGGGTGACCGGCGGATTAGGCGTGACGCTGGGTTTGAGCGCCAAAGTATTGGGCAACATCAAATCCCCACGGGCACGGCAATGGCTGGCGGCAGCCACCTCGCGCCTGAGCGAGTTGACCACAGCATCCAGACTGACCGCCCACGCAGACGCGTTCAAACCGCTGGCAGTGAATGCGCGCCGCGCGCCGGTGAATCCAACGCCGACAGTGCCGTTGGAGATTCGCAATGGCGAGTCACCGGTTCTGATGGTAAAAAATCCCGCCGCCATCGCTCGCGACAAGTCCGACGCGCAAACGCGAATGGTCCGGCACGAACCTCACGACGATGCGCCGGATCAGGCGAAAAACCCTAACGGCGACAGCGCCGATTGCGCACCATTGACCTGCACCAATGGTTGTCCGGTGTCGATGGTCACGGGCGAAGAGTTACTGACCCTGACCGACGGTTCGCTGGACGGAATCCTGCCGTTCGAGTTCACCCGGTTGTATCGCACCAGCGCGGTGGAACTCGACTGTGGATTGGGCTGGGGTTGGACTCACTCCTTGGCTCACCGCCTGGAGCCGGACGGTCGGCAGGTCATCTGGATCGACCATGAAAACCGTCGTACGACGTTTCCGCTACCGAGTGTCGAGCGCCCGGCGATTCATAACAGCCTGTCGCGGGCAGCCATTTATTTAGGGGATGAGCCACAGGAGCTGATTGTTGCGCTGGCGGGTGAAATACCCAGGTTTTACCACTTCCGCAACGAGCGACTGACGGCGGTCAGCGATGCCTACGGCAACCGGCTACACATCACCCGCGATCACCAGGACCGCCTCCAACGCCTCGATAACGGTGCCGGGCGTTCACTGCTGTTGTGTTACGAGCGCCGACACCTCGTCGCTGTCGAGTATCAGACGTTTCATCCTGCCGAAAATCTGAGTGACGCCTGGCGCACAGAGCAGACGCTGGTTTCCTACCGCTACGACGCCCGTCATCACCTGATCGAAGCGACCAATGCCGCGGGCGAAAGCGAACGGTACGACTACGACGACCAACACGTGATCCTCCAGCGGCAACTGGCCGGTGGGGCGAGTTTCTTCTGGGAGTGGGAAAAGTCCGGCAAGGCTGCGCGATGCATCCGCCATCGGGCGAGCTTTTCGCAGATGGACACGGCTTACACCTGGGATGACCAGGGCGGCGTTGTGGTTAAAAACGTCGACGGCAGCGAAGAGGTTTACGTCCATGACGACCGGGCGCGGCTGGTACGCAAGGTTGAGTTGGACGGCGGCGAACACCTCAAGTCTTACGACGAACAAGGGCGGTTGATTGCCGAGCAAGATCCACTCGGTGCGATAACCGAATACCGCTACGACGAAGTCGGACGTCTGGTGGCGCTGATTCCACCGGAAGATGAGCCGACGTCCTACGAGTACCGCAACGGTTTCCTGCATGCGCGGCGACGCGGGAAAGCGCTGTGGAAATATCAGCGCAATGCCCAGGGCGATGTCACTGAAACGACTGATCCCGACGGGCAAATCACCCATTACCACTACGACGCACAAGGGCAGTTGCTGTCGATCCGCTATCCGGACACGAGTCGGCATGGGTTTGTCTGGAATGGCTTGGGGCAACTGGTCGAAGAGGCTTTGCCGGACGGCGGGCAGCGAAAGTTTTCCTACGATGCGCTGGGTCGACGGACTACCACGCAGGACGAACATGGCGCCGTCTCCCATTACCGCTGGGATGCCGTTGGCCGACTGATCCAGACGATACTTCCTACAGGCGCCACGCGCACCTTCAGCTACAACGCCTACGGCAAGATCACCGCCGAGCAGGATGAGCTGGGCCGTGTCACCCGCTATGAATACGCCGACGACCTGCATCGGGTCAGCCGTCGTATCAATGCCGACGGCACGCAGCTGAAGTATCGCTACGACAACGCGCAGCTGCTTCTGACCGAAATTGAAAACGAGTCCGGCGAAAAATATCAGCTGGACTACACGCCGAATGGATTAATCCGACAGGAAACCGGATTCGACGGACGCCGCACGGCGTACGCCTACGACCTCAACGGGCACCTGCTGGAGAAAACCGAATTCGGTGATGACGGCTCGCGCTTGGTCACCGGTTACGAGCGGGATTCGGCTGGCCGGCTGTTGGTCAAAACCCTGCCCGATGGCATCAAGGTCGAGTATCGCTACGACAGCCTCGGGCGACTGGTCAGCGTTGATGACAGCCATGATCATCCGTTGGAGTTCGAGTACGACCGGCAAGACCGGCTGATCACCGAACACCAGGGCTGGGGCACCTTACGTTATGGCTATGATGCCTGCGGCCAGCTCAACTACCTGCGCCTGCCCGACAACAGCAAACTCGATTACCACCACGCCAAGGGCGGCGCGCTCACCGCCATCGACCTCAACGGCGCGCGACTGACATCGCACACTTCCTCCGCCGGTCGCGAGCAGCAGCGCCAACAAGGCCTGTTGCTCAGCGATTACCAATATGACGACCAGGGTCGCCTGAAAGCCCATTCCGTCAGCCAACAGCGGCAACCGCTGTATCGCCGCGATTATGCCTACAGCGCCAACGGCAACCTCGACCACATCGCCGACACCCGTCACGGCCAACGAAACTATCAGTATGACCCGCTCAACCGGCTGATCCGCGCCCGCCACTCCCGGGACCATCTGCCGGAAAGCTTTGCCCATGATCCGGCAGGCAATTTGCTGATGCAGGACCGCCCCGGCGTAGCGAAGGTGTTGGGTAATCGACTGCTGATGCAGGGTGATCGGCATTATGACTACGACGCCTTCGGCAACCTGATCCGCGAACGTCGTGGCACCGCGCAAAAACTCGTCACCGAATATCGCTATGACTGCCAGCATCGGTTAGTGGCTGTCACTTTGCCGGATGGACGTTGTGCGAATTATCGCTACGACGCCTTCGGTCGCCGTATCGCCAAAACAGTCGATGGCAAAACCACCGAATTCTTCTGGCAGGGCGATCAGGTTGTCGCGGAAAGCAGCCCCGAACATCACCGCAGCTACGTCTACGAACCCGGCACCTTCCGCCCGTTGGCGATGCTCGACGGCAAAGGCCCGCGCCAGGCCTGCCCGTTCTACTACCAACTCGACCACCTCGGCACGCCACAGGAACTGACCGACTACAGCGGCGAAATCGTCTGGGCGGCGCAATACAACGCCTATGGTCGCCTGACTCGCTTGAATCGCGACACCCATCAAGTGCTGGATCAGCCGTTGCGGTTCCAGGGGCAGTACTTCGATGCGGAGACGGGGCTGCATTACAACCGGCATCGGTATTACAACCCGGATGTTGGAAGGTATCTGACGCAGGATCCGGTGAAGTTGGCTGGGGGGTTGAACGGGTATCAGTACACGCCGAATCCGACGGGGTGGGTGGATCCGTTGGGATTGAATACTTGTCCTGGTGCGGATGGGTGCAAGAGGCCGGTGGTTGGGGAGGAGGATCCGGCGGGGAAGATTGGGGTTGATGAGGGGGAGGCAAAGCTTCCTGTACCCAGCGAAGAACGGTATTTGTATCGTGGCGATGGCCGTCATCCAGATGAGATTTTTGAGCAAGGCTTTCAAACCAAAGGAGATAGCAATGATTTACTCCTTCATTCGCTTGACAGCAACAAACCTCCAAGCAACTTTGTTAGTACTTCTCCAGTAAGGGAAGTAGGAATAGACTTTGCGACGAAATTCAATATGAGAAGCGGATTTCTGTACACCATTCGGATGATCCCTGGCCGAGATCTCAATGCGGAGCTTGGGAAAAAATACAAATTTGGCGGCGAGCGAGAAATAGCAATTCAAGGCGGTATTAAAAGAGAAGACATTCTCGGAGTAACGCCTATAGGAGCTAATGGCCGGCCGTCTAGCCACACTATTTTGAATCCAAACAGGAAGTAAAACATGGACAGCGTAGAGATCTTCATTATCAAAGAAGGCAAGCGCCAAACTGCCAGGCTTCTCTGCGATACTGAAATGCTGACGATTAAATTTGTATTGGAGAATGGGTACAATAAAGTTTACTTTGGTGATGACTTCTACGAGTGTTTAGGCCAAATCAGAATGGACCACTCGGATGTAACTTTTCTATGTAAAGGGGCAAAAATCAACGTCCACCCTTCCACCATGTCCTCACAGATGTCGCAGGGAGTTAAAGCATATGAACTCACACTTGGTAAGTACGCATTAAGAAGCGATATTGTGAACATTTTTGACTATGAGGAAAATAATCTGACCAATGACCCGCAAGTACAGAAAGAATTTTTTCTTCGTTGGGTCGAATCAGACATCCCTGAAAAATAGCTAGCAATAAGCTCGAACTAAAAGCCCAACTGACTGTTGGGCTTCAAACTTCGCATTTCACCAATCAAGCACCTACACCTCAACTCGGCTCCCCCGACCCATCCTCCCCCGCTATATCCGGATCATCCGGACTCGCCTCCACATCCCCCCGCTTCACATCACTATCTGGCACCTGCTCCACACCCGCGTCATCCTCATCATCAGGCGGACGCTGATCTCGACTCAGGGAATCAGTGGGCGAGGGCAGCGGGTATTCAGGCGTTTCATCACCGTCAGTGACTTTCGGATCAGCGTTCATCAAGCACCTCTCGAAGGGCCTGAAAGGCAGGCCCTGATATTTCGAAAGTGGGGCTATGCGAGCGTTCGATCCAAGGGACGATCGGTCAATCTTCGTCCGCGTCTTCCTCTTCATACTCCGTGTTGCCCACATTCCCGGCATTATCGGAATCGTTGAGCGGTACTGTCGCATTGTCCATCAATGACCCCGGGTCTTCATTGCCAGGATCGTTCAAATACGGCACGCCGCTGGAGTCCTCTTCCTTATCTTTGTCCTTGTCTTCGGTTTCAAGCGTCATGGCGCGCCTCACATATTTCAGGGAGTGTATGAAGTTCGAGGCGTCCTACAACCAATCGTTCCAGAGCCCTACCCACAGAAACGAAAAACCCGGCTCTAGGCCGGGTTTCTGCTGTCGCTCGATGTCGAATCAGCGATGTTTGTTTCTGTGTTTATTCTTGTGTTTGTGGCCACCACCGGAATGAGAGCCGCCGCTGTCACTGCCCAGATTGTTGCCAACTGCGCCACCCGCTGCGCCACCCAAACCCGCGCCAATGGTCGAACCGGTGGAGCCGCCCAAACTGTGGCCGACCACTGAGCCGCCCGCCGCCCCGACGCCACCACCAACCGCCGCTGCTGTGCGACTGCCCTTGGGCGCGCCGACCGCGCTGCCTGCCGCGCCGCCCACACCTGCGCCGATCGCCGCGCCGGTGCTGCCGCCCATTTGCTGGCCGACCACATTACCCAGCGCACCGCCAAGACCACCGCCAACCGCTGCGGTGCCATCGCCGGCCGCCATGGCGCCCTGAGCTACCAAAAGACCAAGAACCAACGTGGACAATGTCAAACGCATGATATGAACCTCAAAATTCCGTATTGGGGGAACACAAGTGTCTCAACCTGCTCTCACAGTACTCTGCTAGTCGAGAGGGATGTAAGAGATTGGAGACTCACTGAAAAAAAACGTTCAGAAACCAAAAAGCCCGGCATGACACCGGGCTTCTTGAGCTGACCCTCAGGATCAGTGGCGCTTGTGGCCTTTCGACAGGTTGGTACCTACCGCGCCGCCCGCTGCACCGCCCAGGCCGGCGCCGATGGTTGCACCGGTCTTGCCGCCCAGGCTGTTGCCGATCACCGAACCGCCAGCCGCGCCGACACCGCCACCGATAGCGGCTTTGGTACGGCTGCCTTTCGGAGCGGCAATCGCACTGCCTGCTGCGCCCGCTACGCCAGCACCCACCGCTGCGCCGGTGCTGCCGCCCATTTTCTGGCCGAGCACATTACCCAGCGCGCCACCCAGACCACCACCGAGCGCGGCAGTGCCTTGACCGGCAGCCATCGCACCTTGAGTAACCAAAAGCCCCAGGACCAGAGCAGGCAGTGTTAAACGCATGACGAAAACCTCAAAAAAGGGGGAAACGAAAAGGCGGAGATTGAATGCTTTAGTGAGGGCAAAGTCCAGACGAAAACCAGCTCAACCTCGCTATGGGCGACGGTTGGACAGCATTTATGGAAAAGGTTTTATGACAGGCAAAAAAAAGCCCGCTGGGGAGACGGGCTGGAGTACTGCTTTCTAACGGATGAGCTGAGACTACGTAGGACCGTGTGAAAAGTATGTGAAAGAAAATCAACTATGTCCTACAGAAAATTTCCTGGCCCCCGAAAGCCAGAAATGAAAAACCCCGCTCAATGGCGGGGCCTTCGCTGATGACAACTACTTCCTGGAAGGTGCTGCAACCTTGGGCAGAAATTTTGACTTCGGCCCTCGAGGTGCCGTCGATTTGATCTTGCCAGTCTTGACCTGATCCTCGCCAAAGCCAGCCACATACTCAGTCTGGCCACACTGCACGCAATTGTTGATTGGAAACTCAGCCCCGTCGTCTTCGATATACGGATCAGCCATTTTTTCGCCCCTTTCAAAACAGGGTCGATACCGGCAAGCCCTATTTGCCTGAAAAATATCGACCACCAAGGCTTTTGAGACTAGTCGGTCATTACTGGACTTGAGGTTCAGATTACCCCGTGCCCGACGAATGGCCGACACCAGAGTCCTACAAAACAGTCGGCGAAATAAACAGAAACACACCACTTGTCTCACCGCCCTCAAGTATTCCTGCTACAGGCCGCTGCCCTTTTTCCTACGTAAAAAACTCAGGGAGAGAACATGGAAATCAAGGGAATGCCGTCACTGATCAACACCACGCCTATCACGCTCACCCCCGAGCAGATCGCGGCCGGTAAAGCAGGTGGCGAAAAAATAAAGGAGATGATCGACTCCGGCGCTATCGACATGAAAAATCCGGCAGGCATGCCGCCGAACTCTAGCGTCATCTATCACCCGAGCAATCCGTCGCCGTCACAACCCACCGAACCAGGAACTCCCCTGGTCGCTGTCATTACCTATATCGGCCGCACCGAGCCCACCAAAGACTTTCCGGCCGCCCATGACCGTCTGATGGCAGCTCATGACAACCTCAAGACTACCTACATGCAGTTTCTGGACGATCTGAAAAACATCGACCCGGCACTTGAGGAAAAAGACTTCGGTTTTACCGTTGATCCGCAAGGCCAACTCAAGGCTACGTTTCTCTCCGGCTCGATCAGCACCGAGGACCTTTCCCGACTTTCCGACTTCATGAATCAGTCCGGCGCGTTGAAAGATGCCGCCAACGAATACGCTAAAAGTTCGTTCGATTTTGTGAAGGAGGACAGGGAATACCTGGGCACGGGTGGCTTTGTTCTGAACAAAGACAACTTCGAAAAAACCATCGACCTCGGCCAGTTGTTTACCTATCAAAAGTCGGGAAACATGAACATGAGCAACTATTTTTTCAACCAGGTCTACACCAAGGGCGAACGCGCCCCGCATACCGTCTGATCAGACTGACGACGCCCGTGCGCCGACCGCCACGGGCCGTCTCATCGCAACTTGACCGCCGTCCCGGTCACAAACACCACCACCATCCCACCCTTGCCCGCTGGCATGCTGATCTCGAAATCGAGCCCTACCACCGCATCCGCCTGCAACACCCGGGCTCGCTCCTTGATCTCGTCCGTCGCCTGAATGCGCGCCTCCTTCAATGCCCGCTCCAACGTCTGCGAACGCCCACCAAAAAAATCCCTCATCCCGGCGAACACATCGCGGATCACGTTCACGCCCTGCACCGACTCGGCGCTGACGATGTCCAGGTAGGCGGTGATTTGGCGGCCTTCGATGGTGTGGGTTGTGGTGGTGATCATGGGGTTATCTTCTTCATCGAGACACACTTAGGCGTCAGGTAAATGGATGGTTAAAAAAACCCAGCAAGTGGCTGGGCTTCTAGGTTGAAGAGACGCAACGCAGGACTTAGGATCAGAGGAGTTTGATCAAAACCGCCGTAACGGTCGACACCGTGCCTATAAGCCCAGTCGCAACAGCCACCGGATACCAAAAAGTCTCACGGGTCATTTTGCCTGCTTCAGCATTCAACTTACGCTGCTCCGCCATCAGCTTGACGATTTCCACGTGAATCTTTTCCAGTTCGGCCTGTTCCATGGTGAGTTCCTGCATAACGTGCGTCTGTCCATCCGTCCGGGTAGAAGGGCATTCCTATGCATTGCCCTTTGATTCATTTTGTACCCAGTAGACGCGAAACGAAAAGCCCCGGCGCAAGGGAGCTCATTTGAGAGGCTAAACGTACGAAAGCCCCTTACCACCTGGCTTTCCAGCCCCCTGTCCTACACCACCTTCGTTTTTCCTACACCAATTTCAGAAACATCTTTAGCGCCCCATCCGAAATCCAGACGCCAGAAACCACAAAACCCCTGACTTCTCTCGAAATCAGGGGTTCTGGTTACATCGAATTTGGCGGTGAAGGAGAGATTCGAACTCTCGATACAATTTCTTGTATACACACTTTCCAGGCGTGCTCCTTAAGCCACTCGGACACTTCACCGTATCTCTTCAAACAAGTTCTGTCTGTCGAGGCGCGCTAATGTAGTCGAAAGCTTTGCCGATGGCAAATATTTTTTTCAGAATTTTCATGCGCTTAGCGATTTAGTCGTTCCGGCGGGTTCTGGCCTATGGCAAACCTGCCAATCTCCGGCGTAGCGCCCTCTTCTATATAGAGGGGAATGCACGGCCAGTGCGGCCGGCTACGCTTGCCGGACCGGGAAAGCATGACCGATGGGTCAGTCACGGCGCTTTACCTGGCCTGCGGCGGTGGGTAACGTCTGCCCCAACTTTCATACAAGGAATAGCGTCATGAGTGAGTTGATTTCCTACCACCTCGAAGACGGTATCGCGACCCTGACGTTGAGCAATGGCAAGGTAAATGCCATTTCCCCGGACGTGATTGCGGCGTTTAATGCTGCGCTGGATCAGGCCGTGACTGATCGTGCGGTGGTGATCATTACCGGTCAACCGGGGATTCTGTCCGGCGGTTATGACTTGAAGGTGATGACCGCGGGTCCTAAAGAAGCAGTGGCGCTGGTGACGGCGGGTTCGACCCTGGCTCGTCGCCTGTTGTCGCACCCGTTCCCGGTGATCGTGGCGTGCCCTGGGCATGCGGTGGCCAAGGGTGCATTCCTGTTGTTGTCGGCGGATTACCGCATTGGTGTCGATGGCCCGTTCAGCATTGGCCTGAACGAAGTGCAGATCGGCATGACCATGCACCACGCCGGAATCGAACTGGCCCGTGATCGCCTGAGCAACTCGGCGCTGCATCGTTCGGTGATCAATGGCGAAATGTTCAACCCGCAGAGCGCGATCGCCGCCGGTTTCCTCGATGTCGTGGTGTCGGCCGAGGAGCTGCAAGGTGCGGCGCTGGCGGCGGCGCGTCAGTTGAAAAAGATCAACATGAACGCTCACAAGGCCACCAAGCTGAAAGTGCGCAAGGCGCTGCTAGAGACGCTGGACAACGCGATCATCCAGGATCAGGAACACTTGGGCTAATTTCACGCCCGCCACAACGAAAAGCCCGACCGTCGTGTCGGGCTTTTTCGTACGTGCACCGTTGAAAAGCATGCAACCGCTCTAGGACGCGTCTGACCTACAAGTCGGAAACATGCGCTTAAACATCGCCTATCTCCCAGCTCTATAGCGGCAATTGCCGAAAACAGTGCACATCCGTACACTGCGCCACCTTTTGTCCCGGTGGGCCCTGTAGATGCTGTTTGTGTTTCGTATGTTATTGATGGGCCTGCACTTTATTCTGGCCGGGGTGCTGGGGGTGATTCTGGGCCTGTGCCGACCGTTCAACCCGGACAACAGCCGCTTGTGCGCACGCCTGTATGCCTGGCCAGCGATGTGTATTTTGCGTCTGCGGGTGAAGACCGAGGTCGGGCCATTGATGGACAAACCGAACAGCTGCGTGATCATCGCCAACCATCAGTCTAACTACGATCTGTTTGTGTTCGGCAACGTGGTGCCCCGCCGCACCGTGTGCATTGGCAAGAAGAGCCTGAAGTGGGTGCCGCTGTTCGGTCAGTTGTTCTGGCTGGCGGGCAATGTGTTGATCGACCGGGGCAACGCGCACAAGGCGCGCCAGTCGATGCTGACCACCACCCACACCTTGCAACACGAAGACACCTCGATCTGGGTGTTCCCGGAAGGCACGCGCAACCTCGGTGAAGACTTGCTGCCGTTCAAGAAAGGCGCGTTCCAGATGGCCATCGCCGCCGGGGTGCCGATCGTGCCGGTGTGTGTCAGCAGTTACGTCAAACACATGCGATTGAACCGCTGGCGCAGTGGGAAAATTCTGATCCGTTCGCTGCCGCCGATTCCTACCGCCGGGTTGAGCATGGACGACATGCCCTTGCTGATTGCCCAGTGCCGCGAGCAAATGCGCGACTGCATCGCTTCGATGGATCGGCAACTGCAAGCCGCCTGAAAACAAACCCGCCCTGTGCGGGTTTTCTTTTGCCCTGAACTCTGCAGATTTCACTGAATCTCTACAAGCAGAAGGCTAAGCTGGACCTTGCCTTGCCACTGCCAATAAGAAGTGAACCAACATCATGGGTAGAGTTGTTGCTGCTGCGGTTTACAGCGCCGGTAAAAAAATCACCAATATCACCCTCGATGAAGGCGCAGCCTGGGCGGCCAAGACCGGCCACTTTGTCTGGATCGGCCTCGAAGAGCCCAACGCCCAGGAGCTGACCAATCTGCAACGCCAGTTCAACCTGCACGAACTGGCGATCGAAGACGCCCTGGAAAAACACAGCCGCCCGAAGCTGGAAACCTTTGGCGACGCGCTGTTTATCGTCACGTACTCGCCAATCCGCCATGAAGGCAAACTGGAGTTCATCGAGACTCACATCTTTGCCGGCAAGGGTTACATCATCACCGCGCGCAACGGTCACTCGGCGTCCTACGCCCATGTCCGACAACGCTGTGAGGCGCGTCCGTTGTTGTTGGAGCACGGGGAAGATTTCGTACTCTATGCCATCCTCGATTTCGTGATCGAAAACTACCAGCCGGTGGGCGAAGCGATCCACGCCGAAATCGATGAACTGGAGCGCAACGTGTTGTGCAGCGCGCTGAATGAGCGAGACATCCAGAACCTCCACAGCCTGCGTCGAGACGTGTTGCGCTTGCGCCGCTATGCCGCGCCGATGGTGGAGATCGGTGAGGAACTGCAGAAGCTGAGCTTCCCGTTCATCGACAAGAATATGCGGCCGTATTTCCGTGATGTGCAGATTCACGTGACGCGGCAGATGGAAGACCTGACAACCCTGGCGGACATTGCCAGCCAGACCATCGAAGTCGGGGTGTTGCTGGAGGCGTCACGCCAAAGCGTGGTGCAGCGCAAGTTTGCCGCGTGGGCGGCGATTCTGGCGTTCCCGACGGCGGTGGCCGGGATTTACGGGATGAACTTCCAGAACATGCCGGAGTTGAGTTGGCATTACGGGTATTTCGCGGTGCTCGGGTTTATTGCTGTGGGGTGTGTGGGGTTGTGGGCGAGCTTCAAAAGGTCGGGGTGGTTGTAGTCAGGACCGCGTCGTCTGTGAAATTCGCGGGCAAGCCTCGCGCCTACAGGTCAGCGTGATCTGTAGGAGCGAGGCTTGCCCGCGAAGCTTTTAGGCTTTAAACCGTCTGAGGCTTATGCGCCACAAACCGCATCATCCACTCCGCAACGGTCGTGCCGTGATGCTCATGCTCCAGGCTCGCCACACCTTTGGAATAAACCTGCTCGCCCAACGCTTCCTGGCGAATCTCCAGCAGCGCCCGTGAGTAGTCATGGATAAATTCCGGGTGACCCTGGAAGCACAGCACCTGATCGTTGATGTGGTAGGCGGCGAACGGGCAGAAATCGCTCGAGGCAATGACCGTGGCGTTTTCCGGCAGTGCGGTCACCTGATCCTGGTGACTGATCAGCAGCGTCAGTTCTTCCCGTACCGGGTTCATCCACGGGGCCTTGGCGGCGAGTTTGTAGTTGTGGATGCCCACGCCCCAGCCCTGGGTCGCACGCTCGCTCTTGCCGCCCAGCAACAACGCCAGTAGTTGATGGCCGAAGCACACGCCCAGCAGTTTGTCGCCGCGTTCGTAGCGGTTCAGCAGGTAGGTTCTGAGGGTTTCGATCCATGGGTCAGTGCCGAATGAATCGGCTTTGCTGCCAGTGATCAGGTACGCGTCGAACGTCAGTTCATCGCTGGGATATTCGCCCTGCATCACATTGTAGACGGTGAACTCGGCAGCGATGGGTTGCTGCGAAAACAGACGCTGGAACATCTGCCCGTAACCCTGATATTGATCGACCAGTTCTGGACGCAGGATGTCGGTTTCCAGAATGCAGATGCGTAACGACATAAAAAATACCTGACACGTGATGGGAATAATGCACACCTCAGAGCCTGCCTTGAAACACGGTAGCAAGGCAAGCCCCGGAATGCGTCATCGGTCCCTTAGAACGCCTCCCCTTTAGCGGCTTTTTCCAACAGCAGCGCGGGCGGGGCGAAGCGTTCGCCATACTGTTCGGCCAGGTATTGGGCGCGGGCAACAAAGTCTTTCACGCCATATTGGTTGATAAATTGCAACGCGCCGCCGGTCCAGGCTGCGAAGCCGATCCCGAAGATCGAGCCCACGTTGGCGTCCGCCGTCGAGGTCAGCACGCCCTCCTCCACACAGCGCACGGTTTCGATGGCTTGCACGAACAGCAGGCGATCGCGCACATCCTTCGGCGAGATCTGCCCGTCAGCCTTCTCGAAACGGGTTTTCAGCTCCGGCCACAGATGTTTCTGGCCACCGGCCGGGTAATCGTAGAAACCGCCCCCTGCAGCCTTGCCCGGACGCTTGTATTCGTTGAGCAGCAAGTCAATCACGGCGAACGCCGGGTGTTCTATCAGCGGCTTCCCTTCTGCCTGTAGGTCTTTGGCCGTTTGCTGACGGATGTGGCTCATGAGGCTGAGGGAAACTTCGTCGGAGATCGCCAGAGGCCCGATGGGCATGCCGGCCTTACGCGCTTCGGTCTCGATCATCGGCGCACTCACGCCTTCGCCGAGCATGGCGATGCCTTCATTGGTGAAGGTGCCGAACACCCGAGAGGTGAAAAAGCCGCGGCTGTCGTTGACCACGATCGGGGTTTTCTTGATTTGCAGGACGAAATCGAAACCGCGGGCCAGGGTTTCGTCGCTGGTGTTCGTGCCTTTGATGATTTCCACCAACGCCATTTTCTCCACCGGGCTGAAGAAATGCAGACCGATGAACTTGGTCTGATCCGGCACGGCAGTGGCCAGGCCACTGATCGGCAAGGTCGAGGTGTTGGAAGCGATTACCGTGTCCGGGCCGACGATTTTCTGCGCGGCGCCAGAGACTTTGGCTTTCAGTTCACGATCTTCAAACACCGCTTCGATGATCAGGTCGCAACCGGCCAGGTCGGCATCGTTCTCCGTGGTTTTGATCCGCGCCAGCACCGCGTCTCGCTGCTCGGCGCTCAACTGGCCACGGGAAACTTTTTTGTCCAGCAGCGCTGCCGAATGCGCCTTGCCCTTCTCTGCCGCCGCGAGGTTGATGTCCTTCAACACCACATCAATACCCGCCGAGGCGCTGACGAAGGCTATCCCCGCGCCCATCATCCCCGCACCGAGCACGCCCACGCGCTGAGTGACATAAGGCGCAAACCCCTTCGGCCGTGAACCACCGGCATTGATCTCATTGAGCTGAAACCAGAACGTACCGATCAGGTTTTTCGACACTTGGCCGGTGGTCAATTCAGTGAAGTAACGGGTTTCGATCAGGTGCGCCGTGTCGAAATCCACTTGCGCGCCTTCCACCGCCGCACAGAGGATTTTCTCCGGCGCCGGCAGCGTGCCCTGGGTTTTAGTGCGCAGGATCGACGGTGCGATGGCCAGCATTTGCGCAACTTTCGGGTTTGACGGTGTGCCGCCCGGAATCTGATAACCCTTCACGTCCCAACGTTGCACAGCGGTCGGATTGGCAAGGATCCACGCCCGGGCCTTGGCCAATAATTCATCGTGATCCGCCGCCAGCTCATCGATCAAACCAGCCTGCAACGCCTGTTGCGGTCGGACCTTTTTGCCTTCGAGCAGATACGGCAAGGCTTTTTCGATACCCAACATCCGCACCATGCGCACCACCCCGCCACCGCCCGGCAACAGGCCGAGGGTGACTTCCGGCAGGCCGAGTTGCACCGACGGGTTGTCCAGCGCCACGCGGTGATGACAGGCCAGGCAGATTTCCCAGCCGCCACCCAGCGCCGCGCCGTTGATCGCGGCGACCACCGGTTTACCGAGGGTTTCCAGGGTGCGCAGTTGCCCTTTCAACGTCAGCACCATGTCGTAGAAGGCTTTGGCTTCGGGTTTGCCGACCTTGATCAGCTCATTGAGATCGCCGCCGGCAAAGAAGGTCTTCTTGGCCGAGGTGATGACGACGCCGGCGATGCTGTCCTTTTCGGCCACTAATTGGGCGACGCGGGCGGCCATGGCCTCGCGGTAAACCCCGTTCATGGTGTTGGCGCTCTGGCCCGGCATGTCGATGGTCAGGACAACGATGCCGTCCTGGCCTTTTTCGTAACGAATGGCTTCAGTCATGAAGGCGTTTCCTTGAATTCGGGGGGCTCAGAGGCGTTCGATGATGGTGGCAATGCCCATGCCGCCGCCGACACACAGGGTCGCGAGGCCGTAGCGCAGGCGCCGGGTTTCCAATTCATCGAGCAGGGTGCCGAGGATCGCGCAACCGGTGGCGCCCAGCGGGTGCCCCATGGCGATCGAGCCGCCGTTGACGTTGACCTTGTCCGGGTCGATGGCCATGTCCTTGATGAATTTCAGCACCACCGAGGCGAAGGCTTCGTTGACCTCGAACAGATCGATGTCTTCAACCCGCAGCCCGGCCTTGGCCAAGGCTTTGCGGGTGGCCGGCGCCGGGCCGGTGAGCATGATGGTCGGGTCGGTACTGGTGACCGCTGTGGCGACGATTCGCGCTCGCGGCTGCAAGCCCAGCGCCCGGCCCTTGGCCTCGGAGCCGATCAGCATCAGCGCCGCACCGTCGACAATCCCGGAACTGTTTCCCGGTGTGTGCACGTGGTTAATCCGCTCTACGTGGCTGTAGACCCGCAGTGCCGTGGCATCGAAGCCCATTTGCCCCATCATTTCGAAGCTCGGCTTGAGCTTGCCCAAGCCTTCCAGCGTCGATTCGGCGCGGATGAATTCATCGTGATTGAGCAGGAAGATCCCGTTCTGGTCCTGCACCGGCACCAGGGACTTGTTGAACGAGCCGTCCGCCCGGGCCCGCGCGGCTTTTTGCTGGGAATGCAGCGCGTAGGCATCGACATCCTGACGGCTGAAGCCCTCGATCGTGGCGATCAGGTCGGCGCCGACGCCTTGGGGCGTGAAGTGGCTGTGCAGGTTGGTTTCCGGATCCAGCGCCCAGGCGCCGCCGTCGCTGCCCATCGGCACGCGGGACATCGACTCGACGCCACCGACCACCACCAGGTCTTCGAAACCGGAACGGACCTTCATCGCGCCGAGGTTCACCGCCTCCAGCCCCGAGGCGCAGAAGCGGTTGATCTGCAGGCCGGAAACGCTGACGTCCCAATCGGCGACCTGCGTCGCGGTCTTGGCGATGTCGGAGCCTTGGTCGCCGATGGGCGTGACGCAGCCGAGCACCACGTCATCGACCTGGCTGGTGTCCAGAGACGTGCGCTGCTGCAACGCCGTCAGCAACCCGGCCATCAGGTTCACCGGTTTGACGCTGTGCAACGCGCCATCGGCCTTGCCTTTGCCGCGGGGCGTGCGTAACGCGTCGAAAATCAGAGCTTCGGTCATGTGGTCCTCGAACCTGTGCGGGGAGTCAGTGCTGAGTTCTCACCTTAAGCCGAGCTGCGAGGGATTCAATGACCGCAATGCTCACGGACGTTGACGGTCACGCTCAGACGGACGGTAGTCAGCTATCGGATTAACCGATTCAGGTGACGAAGCTGTCTAGCAAACGGGCGTCGAAGAAGCTGGCAATAGGCCTCATGCCTTTTTAAGCGCTTTTAACGCTTTAACCATACTAAATGGATCTAAACCAAGTGTGACGCGGGCTCTAAGGTGAAGATGTACGAAGTTGTCGTCGGGTTTTGCCGAGGCACTCGTCTTACAGGAAGTTCAGCGCTTTGCCGTCATGGAGATATGCAGGCAGGCATCAGGAAATAACAAAAAAGGCGGTCAGCCATGTTCAAACATTCGAAAGTACGTCAAGCCGGACTCATCCTATTCGCCACTACGCTGTTGCTGATTTTGCCGAACCTGACCAAGGTGATCGGCTAGTCGCTGGTAAAAAAACAGCGTCAGGATTTGCTATCGCCTCATAAAAATGTGACTGGCTCGCTACCCGGGCCAGCGTGGGTGTGCCAACCTTCACGGCACTTCCACGACATGGACGGCGATCACTTGAAAGCACTTTTTCTATTGGCAGCCATGCTGGTCGGCTCGCCCCTGTATGCCGCACAGCTGAACCTGGAGCTGGGCGCGAGCAGTCGCACCTGGCAGACCGAGGAATTGCTTCAGCACCCTCAGGTCCAGACCATCAGCATCAGCAACGACGTTTCCTACAAACGCGACATGAGTTATCGCGCCGTGCCGTTGGCCGCGTTGCTGACCGGTATCAAGCCTGACGACCACCTGCAAGCGGTAGCGCTGGACGGTTTTGCCGCCGAACTGGCGGCGGCACCGTTACTCAATACCAAAGGCGCGCAGGCCTGGCTGGCGATTGAAGACCCGGCTAAACCGTGGCCGCCACTCTCCGAGGGCAAGCCCAGTGCCGGGCCGTTTTATCTGGTGTGGACCAACCCCCAGGCCGGCAATATCAGCCCCGAGCAATGGCCGTTCGAAGTGGCGAGCATCAAGCGCATGGCACCCGTGGCCGCGCGCTTCCCTGCCCTGCTGCCCGATCCTGCGTTGAAGACGGACGATCCGGTGAACCAGGGCTTTGCTTTGTTCCAGAAGAATTGCCTGGCGTGCCATCGACTCAATGGCGCGGGGGATGCGCAGTTCGGGCCGGACCTGAATATCCCCTTCAACCCCACCGAGTACTTCGGCGCGGACTTCCTCAAGCGCTACATTCGGGATCCGCAGAGTTTGCGCCAGTGGCCGCAGGCGAAGATGCCGGCGTTTTCCGAGCAGGTGTTGCCGGCGGGGGATCTGGATTTGCTGGTGGGGTATTTGAAGCATATGGCGGGGCGTAAGGTTAAGCCCTGACCACAATCCCCCTGTAGCCGATCGTTCCCACGCTCTGCGTGGGAATGCCTCAATGGACGCTCTGCGTCCGCTTTAGGGACGCGGAGCGTCCCGGGCTCCCACGCAGAGCGTGGGAACGATCAGCGTGAGGGTTACTGCTGCTGTACGGAGATCACTGGCGCAGGCGCAAACACCGGCGTCGGCGACACAAACACCTTCGCATGCATCTGCTCGCACCCACCGCCCCGGCGCATTCCACGCACCGGGCAGGCATCCAGATAATCCAGACCGACCGCCAGTTTCAGATGGCGCTCCGGCCGCGCCAATTGGTTAGTCACGTCAAAGCTGTACCACGCGTCATCCAGCCAGGCTTCGGCCCAGGCGTGACTGGCCAGATGTTCGCTGTTCTCGCTGTACAAATACCCCGACACATAACGCGCCGGAATGCCCAGGCTGCGGGCGCAGGCGAGGAACGCATGGGTGTGGTCCTGGCACACGCCAGAACGCCCGGCGAAGGCCTTGGCCGCCGTGGTGTCGACTTCGGTGGAGCCCGGCGTGTAGGTCATGTACTGATTCAGGCTTTGCATCAAGTCGATCAGCGCCGTGCGATCCCGGCGTTTTTTGCATTCCTTTTCCGCGAACGCACGCAAGGCTTCGTCGGCTTCGGTCAGCCGGGTGAAGCGCAGGAACGGCAGCGCCGACTGGCTCTCGTGCTCGGCTTCGCGCAGTTCATCGATATCGACCTGGCCACGGGCGCCAATGATGATCGCCTCGTGGGGTTCGTCCATGGTCAGCACGTGCAGGATGTTGCCGAACGGATCGAGTTGCGCGCGCACCAGGCGCGGCAGGTCGAGTTGCCAGCTGAGTACGTGCTGGCGCTCGCTGTCGTGAGGGGTCAGCCGCAAATACTGGATGCTCGCCCGCACCTGATCTTCGTAGTGATAGGTGGTCTCGTGGCTAATGGAAAGTCTCATGCAGCCTCCAGGTAGGAACTGTGAATGGCGTTGCCCAACTGGCGCACCAGCGGGATGAACTCGGTCAGCCAGGCGTGCAGGCCTTCGTCGAGAATTTCGGTGATGCCGGTGTAGCGCAGGCGCGCGTCCATTTCTGCCGCCAGGCGTTGCGCGGGACGGCCGTTGGCCCCCGGCAACTGGGCGAGAATCTGGTCGATTTCTTCAGTGCAGGCGCGCAAGGAACGCGGAACGTCGGCGCGCAGCAGCAGCAATTCGGCGACATGCCGGGCGCCGGGTGCGTCGCGGTAGATCTCGGTGTAGGCCTCGAACGACGACAACGCTCGCAGCAACGCACTCCACTGGTAATAGGCGTGCGCCGTGCCATCGCTGACCGCTTCGGCCTGATCGCCGGCCATTTCGTAACGGGCGTCGAGCAGGCGCAGGGTGTTGTCGGCCCTTTCGATAAACGTGCCCAGACGAATGAAACGGAACGCATCGTTACGCATGATCGTGCCGTAGGACGCGCCGCGAAACAGGTGGGAACGTTCCTTGATCCACTCGCAAAAACGGCTCATGCCATAGCGACTCAAGCCCTGCTCGGCGATCCCGCGAATTTCCAGCCAGGTGGCGTTGATGTTTTCCCACATGTCGGCGGTGATTCGCCCACGTACCGCATGGGCACTGGCCCGCGCCGAACCGAGGCAACTGTAGATGCTCGCCGGGTTCTCGGCGTCCAGGGCGAAGAAATGCAGCAGCCGTTCGGCGTGCAACTCGCCATGGCGCTCCAGATAATCGTCGAGGGTGCCGGTGATCAACAGCGGCATGGCGAGTTCGTGCAGACCGTCACCGCGACCGTCCTGCGGCATCAGCGACAGCGAATAACTGATGTCGAGCATCCGTGCGAGGTTTTCCGCCCGCTCCAGGTAACGCGACATCCAATACAAATCCGAGGCAGTTCTACTTAACATGGCAGGCTTCCTTCAATCCTCGACCACCCAGGTGTCCTTGGTGCCGCCGCCCTGGGAGGAATTCACCACCAGGGAGCCTTCACGCAGGGCAACACGGGTCAAACCGCCGGGCACAACCCGGGTTTCGCGGCCAGACAATACAAACGGACGCAGGTCGATGTGGCGTGGCGCGATGCCGTTTTCGACAAAGGTCGGACAGGTCGACAGGGACAACGTCGGTTGCGCGATGTACGCGTGGGGCTTGGCTTTGATCCGCGCGCGGAACGACTCGATTTCCGCCGCCGTCGCCGCCGGCCCCACCAGCATTCCGTAACCGCCGGAGCCCTGGGTTTCCTTGACCACCAGGTCGGGGAGATTGGCCAGCACGTGGGACAGTTCAGAAGGGTTGCGACACTGGAAGGTCGGCACGTTCTTCAGGATCGGCTCTTCATCCAGATAGAAACGAATCATGTCGGTCACGAACGGATACACCGACTTGTCGTCCGCCACCCCGGTGCCGATGGCATTCGCCAGCACCACGTTGCCGGAGCGATAGGACGACAGCAGCCCTGGCACGCCGAGCATCGAATCCGGGTTGAACGCCAGCGGATCGAGGAACGCGTCGTCGAGGCGACGGTAGATCACGTCGACGGCTTTCGGCCCGTCCGTGGTGCGCATGAACACCTTGTCATCGCGCACGAACAGGTCCGCGCCTTCCACCAGTTCCACGCCCATTTCCCGCGCCAGAAAGGCGTGCTCGAAAAACGCGCTGTTGAAACGCCCCGGGGTCAGCACCACCACGCTCGGGTTATCGATCGGGCTGGAGCTTTTCAGGGTGTCGAGCAACAGGTTCGGATAATGGTCGATGGGGGCAATGCGTTGCGCCGCGAACAATTCGGGGAACAAACGCATCATCATCTTGCGGTCTTCGAGCATGTAGCTCACGCCGCTCGGGGTGCGCAGGTTGTCTTCGAGCACGTAGTACGTGCCGTCACCATCGCGCACCAGATCGACCCCGGAGATGTGGGAATAGATATCCCGGTGCAGATCCAGCCCTTGCATCGCCAACTGGTACTGCTCGTTGGCCAGCACTTGCTCGGCCGGGATGATGCCGGCCTTGATAATGCGCTGCTCGTGATAGAGGTCGGCGAGGAACATGTTCAACGCCTTGACCCGCTGGATGCAGCCACGTTCGACGATCCGCCATTCGCTGGCGGGGATGCTGCGGGGAATGGTGTCGAAGGGAATCAGGCGCTCTGTCCCCTGCTCATCACCGTAGAGCGTGAAAGTAATCCCGGCGCGATGAAACAACAGATCGGCCTCGCGTCGCCGTTGTGCCAAAAGCTCGTCAGGCGTTTCGGCCAGCCAACGGGCAAACTCCCGATAATGCGGGCGGACCAGGCCGCCGGCATCGTACATCTCATCAAAATAGGTGCGGATCATGCCGTACTCCTTGTCACCCGGACGTCTAGGCTTCGCAAGGCCCGTGCCATCGGCATAAACGCTTTGATTTCAATCAGTTGGATAATCGCCCCAAAAGCACCGCACCATTCCTGTGCGGCAAACGCCCCAACCCGATCGCCCCCGCTTCATTGCGAAGCAATGTTGTCGCCTATCACCAGCATAGTCAGAGTTGATTTCGCTGCCCGGGCGTCGATGCGGATAATTCGCGCATTCGTTGCAAAACCTCTCGAACTTCCCTTTGGCCGCCTGATTAGGCGGCTTTTTTTTGCCCAGGATTCTTGTTTCAGCGTTTTGCCAACAGGGTTTCAGGCATCCACAAACGAAAACGGCCAACCCGAAGGTCAGCCGTTACTGTGTGTTGTCGCTGTTCATAATGTTATGCGAGTAGCCCTCGTACCTCCTGTTTGACGCCCCATCCTTCGATGATCCCGCCCAGAGGTTCGACCACGGCCTCGAAGTCCTGCTCAAAGTCGCCGATGCCATCGTAGGTGGCGTACATCACTTTGCTCAGTTCCAGATGCCACGCGCCGTCGTCGCGCACGCTGATCTGGGCATTCAAGGATTCACCACAGAAATGACCTGCCGCCCTGCGTGCCCGCTCCTCGTCCGGGAAAATTGCGTAGAACTCGATGGGATGAAATCGTGAAAAGTCGAAACCGCCTTCCTTCATGCGGCGCAGTACGCTGGTACTGATGTCTTCTTGATAGGCTGTGCTCATGAATCGTCCTCCTAAAACCATATGGATAGACTTTCCGTACTCCCGAGGCCCGCAGCCGATTGGTGGAGGCGATACGGCAACCAGGTTGCCGCCGGGATTTAAGCATGTAGCTGACAAGACCAGACCTTAGCGATCCGTTCGCTGATCTCGCTTGCAGAGTAGCCCCATCTCGGAGCCGCTGCCAAGGTCTGGTTGTGAAAGAGACAGGTGAGGTTCAGACAGGAGTAATGCCGAGGATTGTAATGCTGTTCTGGGTCTTGAGACTTTTAACGCTGGCGTCGCTGGTTCGCCCTTCCAGATCGTTCAGATCCAGTTCGGCAGCGACAGGCAGAAGCCGGGCCTTGATGAGTTTGGCAGCATGCTCGTTATCCGGGCACTCGTCGCACTCAAAGACTTCATCGAGCGTTTCGCCGTGATCATCCACGAAAGTGATTTTCCACTTTTGCATCAGTGCCTCCTCGATCAAACCCGCAAATGGGCTTACAACCATCTGGACTTTTGGCCTGAGTGATCGTTCAAACGAATTGGGCGCTGTCTCAAGAAAAAACACAAAACCCCTGTAGGAGCAAAGCTTGCTCGCGATAGCGGTGCATCAGTCAAAACATATGTCGACTGGTACACCGCTATCGCGAGCAAGCTTCGCTCCTACAGGGGTTACGCGTTATTCAGGGATTACGCGTCGGGGTTATGCGTTGTTCAGGGGTGCGTCGGTTTCAGTCGTTACTTGGCTTGTTGATCGCGTTCAGCACGTATTGCGGCATGGCGAACGCGCCGATGTGGATTTCCGGGTTGTAGTAGCGGGTGATGATGCCGCTGCCGGCGAAGCGCTGTTGCAGGGTTTCGCGGGACAACTTGCGATAGGCGGTATTGGTCGCGCCCCAGGCAAACGTCATAGCGCCGCCGATGTAGGTCGGCACGGCCGCCTGGTAGAAGTGCCAGTCCGGAAACAGGCTGCGCAGGCGGCCGGCGGTGGTCTGCACTTCGCCCAGTTGCATGAACGGCGTGCCGTTCTGGGTCACCAGGATGCCGCCGTCGTTCAGGCAACGGTGGCAGGCCTGGTAGAAGTTTTCCGAGAACAGCACTTCGCCCGGCCCGATCGGGTCGGTGGAGTCGGAAATGATCACGTCGAATTTCTCGGTCGTGGTCGCAACGAAACGCATGCCGTCGTCGATCACCAGGTTCAGCCGTGGATCGTCGTAGGCGCCCTTGGAGTGGTTCGGCAGGAACTCTTTGCACATGTCGACCACGGTGCCGTCGATCTCGACCATGGTGATGTGCTCGACGCTACCGTGCTTGGCCACTTCACGCAGCATGCCGCCGTCGCCACCACCGATGATCAGCACGCGCTTGGCGGAGCCATGGGCGAGGATCGGCACGTGGGTGAGCATTTCGTGGTAGATGAATTCGTCGGCTTCGGTGGTCTGGATCACACCGTCCAGCGCCATGACCCGGCCCATGCGCGGGTTTTCGAAGATCACCAGGTGTTGGTGTTCGGTGCGCACTTCGTGCAGCAGTTTTTCCATGCGAAAACGCTGGCCGTAGCCTTCGTAGAGGGTTTCCAGGTATTCGCTGGTTTTGGTGGTGGTCATGGGAAGTGCTCCGATGAATGCGGCGGCAACGGACGGTTACCCGCCCATGATGGCCAATCGAAAGGCTCGATTGCCCGGGAAAGGCGCGCATTCTACGTTGCGGAACATGACAGGTCGAACCTTCTGGCGCAGGTGCCCTTGTAGGAGCGAGGCTTGCCCGCGAAGGCGTAGTGTCAGTCGATATCAATGTTGATTGACACGACGCCTTCGCGGGCAAGCCTCGCTCCTACAGGTCTAAGGTCAGATTCTGACGTTGCCCCGTGGACCGGCGATGGCCCAGATGATCAGACCCAGCACCGGCAGTAGCAGGATCAGCAGCACCCAGACGATTTTCATCCCGGTTTCGGCGCCACTTTTCAGCACGTTGATGATGGCCCAGATGTCCAGGGCAAGAATGATCAGGCCAACCAGACCGTTAAAACTGGAACCCATGGTGTCGCTCCCAAGATAGTGGCATGCAGTCTTAGGATAGTCGGCCCTCGGGAGGGTTCCGTTTTATTGCATTAAACGTGGATTGCCACTTTCAGGGCTTCCAGGGATGGCGCAGCGGTGATGCCGACCTGGGCGCACAGTTCGAGTACGCGGGGTACGTCGTTGCCGTAGACCAGCACCACTTGCAGTTCGTCGTCGAGCAACTGGCTGAAGTTCATCAGCGTGTAGCCGCCGTTTTCCTTGTTCATGCTGCCCATCTGCACCTGGATGCGGTTGAGCGCGGTCAAGGCTTCGGTCTTGGCCAGTTGCTTGGGTTTGATGTTGAAGTCGACGCCCGGACCGAACGAGGCAACGATCTGGGCGAACAGGTCCACGTAGGTGTCGGCCTGGAACAGCACGGTTTCCGGCAGACTGCCCACCACCACCCATTCGCCCAGCGGCATCGGGAAGGTGTCGTCGTAGTTGATGTCCGGATTGGCCGTCAGAAACGCCTCGGGATCGGCGTAAGCCTGAGTCGCTTCATCGGCGATCTTCAGGATTTCGTCATCGCCCATGCACCCGGAGCTGATTTTGCTGATGAGTTCGACGAGTGCGGTTTTCATGGGGATGGATCCTGTAGCGAGGGAGATTTTGAGGGCGCGAAGGATAACCCATAAGGCCCCGCAATGGCTCTGTAGGAGCAAGGCTTGCCCGCGATGGCGTCCTCGAGATCGCTATCGCGGGTAAGCCTTGCTCCCACAGTGCGGGTTACGCCAGCAATTTCTGCAATTGAGCAGTGGTGTCTACGGCACCCATGGTTTTGGCCGCATCCAGCGCCGAGACACCATTGGCATCCTTGGCTTTCGGGTCCGCGCCCTTGCTGATCAGGTAATCAACAATTTCCACGCGGTTGAACATCGCCGCCATCATCAGCGCCGTGCGGCCGTCGAACGACGAACCTTCCACTTGCGCCCCGCCGTCGACCAACGCTTTGACCACCGCCAGGTCGCCCTTGAACGCGGCGCCGGCAATCGGGCTCTGGCCGTTGTCGTTGCGGATTTCCGGGTCGGCCTTGTGTTCCAGCAGCACTTTGACGGTCTCGACGTGGCCATGGTAGGCGGCGAGCATCAGCAAGGTGTCGCCCTTGTGGTTACGCAGGTTCGGCGGCAGGCCTTTGGTCAGCAGCGCAGCCATCATGGCCGCATCGCCCTCCCGCGCTTTGTTGAATACCTGTTCGGCAAATTCAGCGGCTTCTTCGGGCGTCATCTGGCGGCTTTGGTCTGACATGGGGGACTCTCTATTCGGTCAATCGGAAAGCCGACAGTTTCCCGAGCGCTCCGGCGCCTGTCACTCCTTTTTTCTCATGGGCGACCATAGCCAGATTCAATAGCGGTACTTGCCCGCGTGAATATCCGCCAGTACCTCGCCGGTGACTTGCACGTAGGTCTGGGTGCCCGGCAGCCAGGCGTAGATCGGATCATCGCCGGTTTTGCCGGGGTCGAAGGCTTCGTCCTTGAGTCGGGTCTTTTGGTATTTGAAGGTCCCGGTGGTCTCCATTTTCACTTTCACCCGCAGGAACAACGGCACTGCGTAGGCAGGCATTTGCTGGCGGGCAAAACTCAGCAGCTCGCTGAAATCCAGGGTCGCCAAGGACTCGGTTGGGGTAATCGCCGCCATCCCGGCGCGACCGTTGGTGTTGCGGATCTCCACACCGTAGGCCACCGCCTCGCAGATGTTCGGGTGTTTCAACAGGATATTCTCGACCTCGGTGGTCGAAACGTTCTCGCCCTTCCAGCGGTAGGTGTCGCCCAAGCGATCGACAAACTGCGCGTGACCGAAACCGATGTTGCGCAGCAGGTCGCCGGTATTGAAATAGCGGTCGCCCTTGGCGAACACATCGTGGAGCACGACTTTCTCGGTTTTCTGCGGATCGGTGTAGCCGTCGAGGGGTGCCTTGTCGTCGATTTTCGCCAGCAGCAACCCCTGCCCGCCCTTGGCGACTTTACTCATCAGGCCCTTGGCGTTGCGAATCGGCGCGCCGCTGTCGTGGTCGTACGCCACCAGTTCCCAGGACATCAGGGAAAAACCGATGGTGTTGTCGAAGTTGAGGATGTTGGTGAAACCGATGTTGCCGTCGCTGGCCGCGTACAGCTCGCAGATGTGGCTCACCCCGAAGCGCGTCTTGAATTCGCGCCAGGCGCCGGGGCGCAGGCCGTTGCCGATCATCTTGGTCACGCCGTGCTGGTTGTCGTTGGCACTGACCGGTTGATCCACCAGATAACGGCAGAGTTCGCCGACGTATCCCAACGTGGTCGCCTGGTACTTGCGTACGTCGCTCCAGAACTGACTGGCGCTGAACTTGCGGCGGATGGCAAACCCCGAAGCGCCGCTGATAGCCGAGCCCCAGCACACGCAAAGCCCGGTGGCATGGTAGAGCGGCAAAGTGCAATACACGACATCTTGCGGCTGCATATCCAGGGCAATCATTCCGAAACTGGCGGAGCTGCGCATCCAGCGCCCGTGCTTGAACACGCCCGCCTTGGGCAACCCGGTGGTACCGGAGGTGTAGATATAGAAGCAAGTGTCGTCGAAAAACACCTGCTGGCTGCTGGCCGGGTTGTCGTCGGGGGCGTCGGCGCAAGCCATCATCAGGTTGACGAAGCGATCGGGCGAAATGCCCGGATAGCTGAAAGTGTCGCGGTCAGCCACGAACCAGGTGCGTGCCGCCGGGATAGACACCCGCTCGCGAACCGCCGAAAACGCCGGCACCAACTCTTCGCCGACGATGATCGCCACCGGCGCCACCAGGTTCAGGCTGTGGGCCAGGGTGTCGCGGGTCTGCGAGGTATTGAGCAACGCACTGATCGCACCGACCTTGGCCACCGCCAGGATCGTCACCAGCAGTTCCGGGCGGTTCTCGATGAAGACCGCCACCACATCGCCCTTGCCGATTCCTTGACTGACCAGGTGATGGGCGATGCGATTGGCCCATTGATTGACCTGCGTATACGTCAGCAACACCTCGTCTTGCAGCAAGGCGAGGCCATCGGGATTGCGCAAGGTCGCCTGCTCGAAGCACCAGCCGAGGCCACACGGTTGGGTCGGGTCCTTGACGTTGGCGGCCTTCATGCCTTTCACCACGCGAGGAATGGCTTTGGCAATGGTCGGCAGTTTGCGGAGCATCATGCCCCAGGTAATCGTGTCGCTCATGGTAGCTCCCGGTCGGTCTTCTTATTGTCGGGCGGCGTTGATTGAGCCCGAAAATACGTCAGCGGTTCTGGAGCTGTACACGCGGTTTTTGCAATGTTTTGTATCCGCCCTGGATACCTGGGAAAACGTGATCCCTGGCCGTGCCATTCGTTCCATTCAATCGTGCGTAACCACGCAAAATGCAGGATGCACGATGGCCATTCATGCAGATTGCACGAAACCAAAAAACCGACATATAAATAACTTATTGATTTATAACGGCTTTTAAAATTTACGGTGCTGGCACAATCACTGCAACTACCTCTCCATGCTTGCTAATTAAGCGCTAACGGAGCTGATAGACATGAGCCTGATCCAAGAAAAATTTACCTCGCTGTTCTCCAACTTCGACGTGACCACCCAGGCACGACCTGACGGTGGCATCCTGCTGACGCTGCGCAGCACCGAAGGCAAAGTGTTTAAACGTTCGATTTCTTACCAGCAATTGCATGCTGGTGATCAGCTGTCGTGGGTGATCAGCGCCATTCGCCGTGACCTGGCTGAACAGGCCAGCGAACTGCCGCAGATCTCCATGCTGCAAAGTCAGCAACGGTTTGCACTGCCGACTTATCATTCGGCGTAAATCGTTTGCCGCTTTAAACAAACAGGCCGTGACAGCTTTCGCTTCACGGCCTGAGTTGTTTCTGGAGTAACACGATTCCCTGCAATCCCCCTGCATACCCTGTAGGAGCGAGGCTTGCCCGCGAAGGCGGTGTGTCAGGCGACATAAATGTTGGCTGATCCGACGCCTTCGCGGGCAAGCCTCGCTCCTACAGGTTATGTGGGTTACATCGCAGCAGGGTTGATCCGAGCAAAGCTGTCGACCGTCACATGCCCCGCCAACTCACCGCCTTCTCGGGCCAACCCGCACGTCGCCATGCCAGCCGTACGCGCCGCGTCGAGTTCTTCGACGATGTCGGACAGGAACAGAATCTGCGAAGCCTCGAGTGAAATCGCCTGAGTAATGCGCGCATAGGACTGTGCCTCGCGCTTGGGCCCTGAGGTGGTGTCGAAGTAGCCGCTGAACAACGGCGACAAATCCCCCGCCTCCGAGCAACCGAAGATCAGTTTTTGCGCCTGGATCGAGCCCGAGGAATAAACAAACAAACTGTAGCCATCCTGATGCCAGCGCTTGAGCGCTTCAACGGCATCCGGGTAAACATGGCCCTTCAACTGCCCGGCCTGATAGCCCTGCGCCCAGACCATGCCTTGCAACGCCTTGAGCGGCGTGGCCTTGCGGTCTTCGGCGATCCAGCCCAGCAGGATTTCAATGACCCGCTCAACGTTTGCCTCAGGTTCGTTACTGTCCCGGCGCACGGCGTCCAGTTGCTCAGCGACATCCGCCCGTGCGGCGTGTTGGCGAACAAAGTTCGGCAGGTGTTTGGCGGCGTAAGGAAACAACACGTCGAACACAAAACTCACCGCGCTGGTGGTGCCTTCGATGTCGGTGAGAATCGCTTTGATCGGCATTAAATCAGTCCTCAAGACGCGGGAAGCGGTTGGCGATGTCTTCGCCGGTGAACTTGGCGACCCAGCCTTCGGGGTTGTTGAACAAACGGATCGCTACGAAATGCGGATGCTCGCCCATGTCGAACCAGTGCGGCGTGCCGGCCGGGACCGAGATCAGGTCGTTTTTCTCGCAGAGCACGGCGTAGACGTAATCGTCGATGTGCAGGGTAAACAACCCACGGCCGGCGACGAAAAATCGTACTTCGTCTTCCCCATGGCGGTGCTCGTCGAGGAACTTGGCGCGCAGCTCGGCTTTTTGCGGGTGATCACTGTTGAGGCTGATGACATCGACGGTGATGTAGCCGCGTTCGGTCATCAGTTTGTCGATCTGTTCCTGGTACGCGGCGATCACTTCTTCCTGGCTGGCGCCGGGCTGGATTTTCGCGGTGGCTTGCCAGCGGTCGAAACGCACACCCTGCTCGGCGAGGGTCGAAGCGATGTCTTCGAAGTGGGTCAGGACCTTGTTCGGTATTTCCGGGCTTGAGACGTGATAAACGGACAGGCTGCTCATGGGGCAATTCCTCGGTTTCGGCCGCACCGTCCGGTTCTTTCAGACCGGTCGGGCGCGGCGCTTCATCAGGCAAATGGGCTACTTCCGGTGAAGTCAGCCTTGGCGGTTCATGACGCTGCGGGTCTTCAACTCGCACTCGAACAAAAATTCAAAGGCCTCGATCTGGCGCAGGGCGTCGCTCATGCGTGCGCCCCAGGTGTAGAGGCCGTGGCCGCGAATCAGGTAGCCGACGCAATCGGGATGGGCGTCGAGCCAAGGCTGCACCTTGGCGGCGAGGCGCGCAATATCCTGATCATTGTCAAAAATCGGCACCCGCACCCGGGACTCGTGGGTCGACACGCCGCTGAAGGCTTTTTGCAGCTCGTAGTCTTCGAACTCGATGAAATCTTGCGGCGTCAGGCGCGACAGCACCGTGGCATTCACTGAATGGGTGTGCAGCACCGCACCGATTTCCGGGCGCCAGCTATACAGCTGGGTGTGCAGCAGGGTTTCGGCGGACGGCTTTTTGCCCGGTTCCAGGCTGTTGCCCGACAGATCGGTGGCCAGCACATCGTCGAGGCCCAACTGGCCTTTGTGCTTGCCCGACACCGTCAGCAACGCTTCGGTCGGCGACAGGCGTGTCGAATAGTTGCTGCTGGTGGCCGGCGACCAGCCGCGACCATACAAAAAACGCCCGGCGTCGATGATTTCCTGGGCGAGGTGTTCACGGGTAAGGCTCATGGCCGGTCCTCTTGCATACGTGTGGCAATGATAACGGCAGCCGCGAAGGCTGCGAGGCTGGCGATACTAAAGGTCAATGTGGCGCCGAGGGCATTCCAGCTGTAGCCGGAATACAACGCGCCGAGGGCGCCGCCGGTGCCGGCCAGTGCCGCGTATAACGCCTGGCCCTGGCCTTGCTGACGGGCGCCGAAGCTACGTTGCACGAACTGGATGGCAGCCGCGTGAAAGCTGCCGAAAGTGGCCGCGTGCAATACCTGCGCGAACAGCAGCACCCAGAGAAACTCAGCGAACGAACCTAGCAACAACCAGCGCAGGGCCGCCAGCAGAAAACTCGCCATCAGCACCCGGCGCACCGAGAAGCGCGCGAGGATTTTGCTCATGGCCAGGAACATCAAGACTTCGGCGACAACACCGACGGCCCAGAGCATGCCGATCACGCCACGGCTGTAACCGAGACGTTCCAGATGCAGGGTCAGAAAGGTGTAATACGGCCCATGACTCATCTGCATCAGCGCCACACAACCGTAAAACGCCAACACCCCAGGGCTGCGCAATTGCTTGAGGAAGCCCTCCCCGGTCACGCGTTCGCTCTGCACCGGTTGCGCGTTCGGCACCCACAAACTGCTGACGACGATCCCGGCCATGATCAGCACCAGCGCCACGGGGTAGATGTCCAGGCTCAGCCATTCAAAGACCCGCCCGAGTGCGACCACGGTGATGATGAAACCGATGGAGCCCCACAAACGAATCTGACTGTAACGGGAGGTCTGGCCCTTCAGGTGCGCCAGGGTGATGACTTCGAACTGTGGCAGCACCGCATGCCAGAAGAACGCGTGCAGGGCCATGACCATCGCCAGCCAGGCGTAGGTTTTGCTGACGAAGATCAGCGAGAACGTCAGCAGCGTGCAGACTGCGCCGAAGCGCACGATGGCCAGGCGTCGACCGGTGTAGTCACCGAGCCAACCCCAGATGTTCGGCGCCACGCAGCGCATCAGCATCGGGATCGCCACCAGCTCGCCGATACGCGCGCTGGAAAAGCCCAGGTGATCGAAGTACAGCGCCAGGAATGGCGCTGTCGAACCGAGCAAGGCGAAATAGAACAGGTAGAAACTGGAAAGCCGCCAGTACGGGAGCGACGCCAAGGTCTTCAGACCCCGGCGACTGTCAGGTGAGCCATTAAAGCTGACCCAACACCGGCGTACTCACTTGCACATCGGCGTTCTGCCCACGGTGACGCAGCAGGTGGTCCATCAGCACGATGGCCATCATCGCTTCGGCAATCGGCGTGGCACGGATGCCGACGCACGGGTCGTGGCGGCCCTTGGTGATCACGTCCACCGGGTTGCCATGGATGTCGATGGAACGGCCGGGCGTAGTGATGCTCGACGTTGGCTTCAATGCCAGATGCGCGACGATTGGCTGGCCCGACGAGATCCCGCCGAGAATGCCGCCAGCGTTGTTGCTGAGGAAACCTTCCGGGGTCATTTCATCGCGGTGTTCGGTGCCGCGCTGGGCGACGCTGGCGAAACCGGCGCCGATTTCCACGCCTTTGACCGCGTTGATGCTCATCAGCGCGTGGGCCAGTTCGGCGTCGAGGCGGTCGAAGATCGGCTCGCCCAGGCCCGGCATCACGCCTTCAGCGACCACGGTGATCTTGGCGCCGACCGAATCCTGGTCGCGGCGCAACTGGTCCATGTAGGCTTCCAGTTCCGGCACCTTGTCTGGATCGGGGCTGAAGAACGCGTTGTCTTCCACCGAATCCCAAGTCTTGAACGGGATTTCAATCGGGCCGAGCTGGCTCATGTAGCCACGAATGACGATGCCCTGGCTGGCCAGGTATTTCTTGGCAATCGCCCCCGCCGCCACCCGCATCGCGGTTTCCCGGGCCGAGCTGCGACCGCCGCCGCGGTAATCGCGCTCGCCGTATTTATGGTGGTAGGTGTAGTCGGCGTGGGCCGGACGGAACAGATCCTTGATCGCCGAGTAGTCCTTGGACTTCTGGTCGGTGTTGCGGATCAACAGGCCAATGGCGCAACCGGTGGTGCGGCCTTCGAACACGCCGCTGAGGATTTCGACTTCGTCGGCTTCCTGGCGCTGGGTGGTGTGGCGGCTGGTGCCGGGCTTGCGGCGGTCAAGGTCACGCTGCAGATCCTCCAGGGAAATCTCCAGACCCGGCGGGCAGCCGTCGACAATGGCGACCAACGCCGGACCATGGCTTTCGCCAGCGGTGGTGACAGTGAACAGCTTGCCGTAGGTATTGCCGGACATGCGGGACGCTCCGTGAAATCGAACCTGAATACGTAATGCGCGCCAGTATACGCAGGCAACCCAAGTAGTTCATCCTCGAACCTTCCGGGTGCCCGCGAGTCCAACCGGCACCTTGTCCATGATGGCGTGATGATGCTGCGAGTTCTAGCCTTGAGCCTTACCCTGTTTACCGGCTTCGTGCAGGCGACCGTCCTACAACGACCGATTACTTTGGATACCGGCACCGGAGAGCTTTTCGGCTCTTTATTGCTGCCTAAATCCGACGCGCCAGTGCCGGTTGTCCTGATCATTTCCGGCTCCGGTCCTACGGATCGCGACGGAAACAACCCCGACGGCGGGCGCAACGACAGCCTCAAGCGCCTGGCCTGGGTGCTGGCCAAACACAACATCGCCAGCGTGCGCTACGACAAGCGCGGCGTGGCGGCCAGCCTGGCCGCGACCCCGGACGAACGCAATCTGTCGGTGGAAGCCTATGTCGCCGACGCCGAAGCCTGGAGCCGCAAGCTCAAGACCGATCCGCGTTTTGGAAAATTGATCCTGCTGGGCCACAGCGAAGGCGCCTTGATCGCCACCCTCGCGGCACCGAGCGTCGATGCGGCGGCGGTGATTTCCATGTCCGGCAGCGCCCGGCCGGTGGATCAGGTGCTGCGCCAACAATTAGCCAATCGCCTGCCGCCACCACTGATGCTGCGCAGCAATGAACTGCTCGACAGCCTCAAGGCTGGCCACACCGATGACAACGTACCGCCGCAATTGCAGGTGATTTTCCGCCCAAGCGTGCAGCCGTATTTGATTTCGCTGTTCCGCCAGGATCCGGCGGCGGCTTTCGCCAAGTTGAAGATGCCGGCGCTGATCATCCAGGGCACCAGCGATATCCAGGTCGGGGTGGGTGACGCCAAGTTGCTCAAGGCAGCCAAACCCGACGCTGAATTGGCGGTGATCGAAGGCATGAACCACGTGATGCGCATCGTGCCCAACGACGTGAAACGGCAATTGGCTTCCTATAAGGATCCGAATTTGCCACTGGCGGCCGAACTTGGCTCGCGAATCCTCGGGTTTATTGACGGACTTCGCTCCAGTTAAGCGCTGTTTAAGCTCTGTTTGCCCTCTAGACTTCAAAAAAACGGCCGATAAGCCTTTGTCGCCAGCGCTATGACTGGCGGCAAGCAGAGCTTGGACAGGATCTCGCCGTTATGACTGATACCCAGACTTCACCCGACACCACCGCTGAAAAAGACGCACCCCCAGTGGTCGAGCTGCCGTGGGCGGACGTCCACGCCGAGCACCACAGGATGCTCCGCCTTGCGCCGTTGAAGACCGACCGCAACACCGGTAGCCGGCCGTTGCGCTTTGTCGAGTTCGGTTACGCCGAGCGCAACAGCAAGGAACGCAGCCTGATGCGCCTGACCATCAAGCTGCCGGGCCAACGAGTGCGCAAAGAGCAGAATCACTTGGACGTGTGGGTCGATCATGAGACCCGGCGCGTGCATTTCGGGCCTGAAAGCGGCTTGCAAATCGAGCCGATGAACCGCGGCATCGGGCGCTATCTGGCCGCTCAGGGCATTAGCTGGGCGAAAAGGCACTGGCCCGCCTACACCGTCGACGGCAGCGACCTGAACAATAAAGATGCGCTGAACGAAGACACGCGCCTGCGTCGTGACCACTTTTTGCGGGTGCACGGTTTTGATGTGGCGTACGCCGATGCCCAGCATTTGAAGGGTAGCGTCAAAGAGGTGAAGGTCGGCGACTTGCTGGCGGACTGGAACAGCGAAAAGCTGCAACAGGTGGAAATTCTCGAAGCCGCGCAGATGCTGCAGCAGGCCGAGCAGAATTTGGCCGAGCAGGAAGTGAAGCTCAAGAAACACGAAGAGAAGGTCAGCAAGTACAAGCGCGAAGACGCCGGATTGCGTTTTACGATTACGTGCCTGGTGGCGTTTTCGGTGTTTCAGGCGGGGTTGTTGATCTGGATTGCGACGCACCGTTGAAGGCTGATCGTTCCCACGCTCTGCGTGGGAATGCAGCCCGGGACGCTCCGCGTCCCTTTTCAAGCCGAACGCAGAGCGTCCGTGGAGGCATTCCCACGCAGAGCGTGGGAACGATCTTTACCGGTTAAACGCGGGAAGCAAACACGGCCTGATGATCGCGGCACTGCTCCGCCGTCAACATGAACACCCCATGCCCACCGCGCTCGAAATCGAGCCAGGCGAAGTCGACTTCCGGGTACAGCGCTTCGACGTGCACCTGGCTGTTGCCCACTTCGACAATCAACAAACCCTTCTCGGTCAGGTGATTCGCCGCTTCGGCGAGCATCCGCCGCACCAGGTTCAAACCGTCGTCACCGCAGGCCAGGCCCAGTTCCGGTTCGTGCTGGTATTCGTCCGGCATGTCAGCGAAATCTTCCGCATCGACGTAGGGCGGGTTCGACACGATCAGGTCGAAACGTTGCCCTGGCAAGCCATCAAAACCATCGCCCTGAACCGTGTACACCCGCTCATCAACGCCATGGCGCTCGATGTTCTGGTTGGCCACTTCCAGCGCTTCGAACGACAGATCGGCCAGCACCACTTCGGCGTTCTGGAACTCATAGGCACAGGCGATGCCGATGCAACCGGAACCGGTGCACAGGTCAAGAATCCGCGCCGGATCGTTACCCAGCCACGGCGCAAAGCGCTTTTCAATCAGCTCGCCGATCGGTGAACGCGGGATCAGCACGCGTTCATCGACAATGAACGACATGCCGCAGAACCACGCCTCACCCAACAGGTAAGCGGTGGGAATGCGCTCCTGAATGCGACGCTTGAGCAAGCGTTGCAGATTGACCAGCTCATCGTCTTCCAGATTGCAGTCCAGATAGCTGTCGGCAATTTCCCACGGCAAGTGCAGCGCACCCAACACCAGTTGACGGGCTTCGTCCCAGGCGTTGTCGGTCCCATGGCCGAAAAACAGATCCTCCCCATGGAAGCGGCTGACGGCCCAACGGATATGGTCGCGCAGGGTACGAAGTCGGGAAGTGATCACAGCGGCAGCTCCAAATAAAACGACTGGCAGAAAAACGACTGGCGATTCTAACAGCCAAAACGCGCCACGACGACGCAGGAAAAACACCGGATCAGATGTAGGACTTATCCATTTTTTCGGTTGGCTATTGAACATAATGAGCATCTTGACAAGGCTGCAAGCCAACAACGACGGTGCCTACGATGGTAGCGATTCACAGAACCGCTCAGCCAGAGGACAATGTCGCAAAAGCCCCACTCCAAGGAGCCCCAGAATGTCCGTTCCACAAACGATGTTTCAACTCAGCGGCCGCGGTTACCCGGCGGCCAAACTGAGCCAAGCGACCGTCATTATCATCGATGCTCAGAAAGAATACCTCAGCGGCCCGTTGGCCCTGAGCGGCATGGATGCTGCCGTCGCGAACATCAAGCAACTGGTGGCCGCTGCCCGTGCAGCCGGTCGACCGATCGTGCACGTGCGTCACCTCGGCACCGTCGGCGGGCTGTTCGATCCACAGGGCGAACGCGGTGAGTTCATTCCAGGCCTCGAGCCAACGAGCGACGAAACCATTATCGGCAAATTGCTGCCGAGCGCATTCCACGGCACCACGCTGTACGATCGCCTGCAAGACCTCGGCTCCCTGGACCTGATCGTCTGCGGCTTCATGAGCCATTCCAGCGTCAGCACCACGGTGCGCGCCGCGAAGAACCTGGGCTTTCGTTGCACGCTGGTCGAAGATGCCTGTGCAACCCGCGACTTGCCGTACAAGGGTGGCGTTCTGAGCGCCGAGCACGTTCAGCAGACCGAAATGGCGATCATGGCGGACAACTTTGCCACCCTCGCCCTGACCCACGAGCTGATCTGATCGACTTCAGGTGAGCGGCTGTTGCCGCCGCTCATCCGCAAAAGCCTCTCATTTGCTGCAATTGCCCTAGCCTCAGGAACATCCCGGTCAACTCCCGGTCGAAGGGCCGATACCCATTGAGGAAGGTCGGAATGAAGTTATCCGATGGTTTTGATGCACGCCGCTTGCGGCCCAAAGGCCAAAGCAACTGGCGTTTTCGATTCGGCGCAGCCATTGCCGCCCTGCTGGCGATGCTCGGCGTGTTGATGACGCTGGCCGGTGTCGGCAGCCTGCTCGGCCACGCGCCCGCCATGGGCGAGTTGAATACCAACAAGGTCGGTTCGGCGGTGATTCTGGTTATTGGCCTGTTCGTGCTGTACATCGGCGTGTGGCTGTGGCGCCGCTGCCGTCGCCGCTCGCGTCAATCGCAAGCGCTGAACATGGCCCCGCATTTGATGAAAAAACACGACTGAATTCTTGGGCTCGGCAGTTTGCCGGGCCCAATTGTTATCGATCGCGTCCCGACTTGGGTAAACTGGCGGCCTTCGCGGAGGCTGACATGCAAGACGACGATTTTTCCCTGTTCAAAAGTGCGACCCAAGGCATCAAGCCGATCAAGCATGATCGCGCCGAAACCGGCAAACCCAAAAGCGACCGCGCCCAGATCGCCAAGCTGCGCCAGGCCGCCACCGTGCGCACCGATGCCACCACCGTTGACGGCCTGTCCGATCAGTTCGTGATCGACGTCGGACCGGAAGACGAGTTGATGTGGGCTCGCGACGGTGTCCAGGAAAGCCAGATCCGCAAACTCAAGATTGGCCAGATCCCGTTCGAAGGCAGCCTCGACCTGCACGGCATGAATGTGGAAAAGGCCCGGGAAACCCTCTGGGCATTCCTCGCCGAAGCCACCAAATTCGAAATCCGCTGCGTGCGCGTCACCCACGGCAAAGCCGTACGCCTGGACGGCAAGCGCCCAATGATCAAAAGCCACGTCAACACCTGGCTACGCCAGCATCCACAGGTGCTCGGATTCACCTCGTGCCAACCGAAACACGGCGGCGCCGGCGCGGTGTATGTGATGCTCAAACGCACCATGATGGAAGGTCGTGACGAGTAAAGCTGTCGCGCCACGCTTGCAGCGCCGTGTCCGCCACCGTACCCTTGCCCTTTGCGAAAAATCCCACAGGTAGTTTCATGTCCCTGGAACAGAATTACACCGCGATTCTCGGCCAATTGGGCGAGGACGTCTCCCGCGAGGGCCTGCTCGACACGCCAAAGCGTGCCGCCAAAGCCATGCAGTACCTCTGCCGCGGTTACGAACAGACACTGGAAGAAGTCACCAACGGTGCCTTGTTCAGCTCCGACAACAGCGAAATGGTGCTGGTCAAGGACATCGAGCTCTACTCGTTGTGCGAACACCACTTGCTGCCGTTCATCGGCAAGGCCCACGTCGCCTACATCCCGAGCGGCAAGGTCTTGGGGCTGTCGAAAGTCGCGCGGATCGTCGATATGTACGCCCGCCGCCTGCAGATTCAGGAAAACCTCAGCCGCCAGATTGCCGATGCGGTCCAGCAAGTCACCGGCGCCCTGGGCGTTGCGGTGGTGATCGAGGCCAAGCACATGTGCATGATGATGCGCGGTGTCGAGAAACAGAATTCGTCGATGATCACCTCGGTGATGCTCGGTGAGTTCCGCGAAAACGCAGCGACTCGCAGCGAGTTTCTCAGCCTGATCAAGTAACGCGCTACACGAAGAAAACCGGCATTCATCGCCGGTTTTTTTTCGCCTGTGAAAAATCAGGTAAGCTGCGCGCCTTTCTCGATTCCCACCGTGAGGCTTTCAACGTGTTCGTAAAAGCGCTTCGTGTCGGCCTTGGCCAACTGATCATCTTCATCGACTTCATCACCCGTCCGGGAAAGAAACAGCGCCCGGCCGAGGCTCAAGCCCAGGTCAACAGCGCTGCAAAGGACCTGACCCTGTATCAGTTCCACGCCTGCCCGTTCTGCGTGAAAACCCGCCGCACCTTGCGCCGTTTGAACGTGCCGGTGGCGCTGCGCGATGCGAAGAACAACGAACAGGATCGCCAGACCCTGCTGGACCAGGGCGGCAAAATCAAAGTGCCGTGCCTGCGGATTGAAGAGAATGGCCAGACCACCTGGATGTATGAGTCCAAGGTAATTATTGATTATCTGGATAAGCGGTTTGCGGCTGTCTGATTTTTCAGTGGCGTTTTTGCGGGCGCCATCGCGGGCAAGCCTTGCTCCTACGGATTGGTGGCGCTGCTCACATTTTGCGATCAATCCCAACCTGTAGGAGCAAGGCTTGCCCGCGATGAGGCCAGCCCAGACACTGCAAAGCTCCAGACAAAAAGAAACCGGCCCTCGCGCCGGTTTTTCTGTTTCTACCCTCCTGCCGCGCCGCAAAGGCGTCACCGCAGGCGATATATCCCTAGCGCCAAACTTTTCGTCGACAAAATCAAAAACATTATTTGCTTTATTTGTATACAAAAGCATAATCCACTTCGTGCGAGTTCCTGACCAAGCGGTCAACAAATTCGCAAGTGCCTCAAAGGGCCGCTGCCACCCTCATGGGTCCGGCCCTGGAAATAAAAATAAAACTCTTGAGGAGTACTCGCTGTGGAAAGCCGCAAATCCGAAGCCCCGTCGCTGGAACTCTCGCCGCCGTTACGCAATGGCTGGCTGGAGCGCATCTTCAAACTCACCTTGCACGGCACCACGGTGAAGACCGAGCTGATTGCCGGTCTGACAACCTTCATCACCATGGCTTACATCATCTTCGTCAACCCGAACATCATGGCCGACGCCGGCATTGATCACGGCGCCGCGTTCGTCGCCACCTGCATCGCCGCCGCGCTGGGTTGCCTGTTGATGGGCCTGTACGCCAACTGGCCGGTCGGCCTCGCGCCGGGCATGGGCCTCAACGCGTTCTTCACTTACACCGTGGTCGGCACCATGGGCTACAACTGGGAAACCGCACTCGGCGCGGTGTTTGTCTCGGGTGTGCTGTTCATGATCCTGACCTTTTCCAGGATTCGCGAATGGCTGCTCAACAGCATTCCAGTCAGCCTGCGCTACGCCATGGGCGCCGGTGTCGGGCTGTTCCTGGGGATCATCGGCCTGAAAACCGCCGGTATCGTCGTCGATAGCCCTGCAACCCTGATCAAGCTCGGCTCCTTGCGCGAACCCGGCCCGCTGCTCGCCGCCATCTGCTTCCTGATGATCGCCGTACTCAGCTACCACAAAGTCTTCGGCGCGATCCTCATCAGCATCATCACCGTGACACTCGCCGGTTGGGGCCTGGGCCTCGTCCACTACGAAGGCATCATGTCCGCCCCGCCGAGCCTGGCGCCGACCTGGATGGCCATGAACGTTGCCGGCGTATTCAACGTCAGCATGATCAGCGTGGTGCTGGCGTTCCTCTTCGTGCACATGTTCGACACCGCCGGCACTTTGATGGGTGTCGCCCAGCGCGCCAACCTGGTGAACGCCGATGGCCGGATCGAAAACCTCTCCCGCGCGATGAAAGCCGACAGTGCGTCCAGCGTATTCGGGGCGATGGTCGGTGTTCCACCGGTCACCAGTTACGTGGAAAGTGCCGCGGGTGTCGCCGCGGGTGGTCGGACTGGTCTTACCGCCGTGACAGTAGGTGTGCTATTTATTGCCGCGATGTTCTTCGCACCGCTGGCTGGCATGATTCCGGCTTATGCAACCGCCGGTGCATTGATTTACGTAGCGATGCTGATGATGAGCGGCATGGCTCACATCGAATGGGATGAAGCGACCGACAGCATCCCGGCGATCGTCACCGCAATCATGATGCCGCTGACCTTTTCGGTCGCCGACGGTATCGCGCTGGGCTTCATCACTTACGTCGTGCTGAAGGCCGGCACCGGTAAGTACAAGGAAATTTCCGTCAGTCTGTGGGTGCTCTGCGCGATCTTCATCGCCAAGTTCGTTTTCTTGTAAGCGGTCATAGCTTCAACCAGCCTCACCCCGTCGGGTGGGGCTTTTGCACATTAGGAGGAAAGTGATGAGTCTGGAAACCTGGCTGCTGTTCAGCGGCGCGGCGCTGGTGGTGATCCTGATCCCGGGGCCATTGTCTTTGCTGATGATCAGCAACAGTTTGAACTACGGTTTGCGCCGTTCTTACCCGGCCTTTCTCGGTGGGGTGATTGCTTCGATTTGTCTGCTCAGTGCCTCGGCGCTGGGTCTGGGCGCCCTGCTGCTGGCCTCGGAACAGCTGTTCAGCGCGCTGAAGATTGTCGGCGCGCTGTACCTGTTCTACCTCGCCTGGCAGAGCTGGCAGCAATCGCGTCAGCCGTCGGTGGGTGCCGAAGTGCCCCAGGCTGCGCCGGTGCCGCGCTTTCGTGCGCTGTTTGGGCGCGCATTTGTGCTGGGCGCGAGCAATCCGAAAGATATCCTGTTCTTTGCTGCTTTCCTGCCGCAGTTCTTGAGCGCCGAGCAACCGTTCCTGCCGCAGTTGCTGGTGATGATTGCGACTTGGACTGTGCTGGATCTGTTGTGCAAGTTGGCTTATGGGTTGGGTGCCCATGGGGCGGCGCGGTATTTGCGCACAGGTAAGGGACAGAGTTGGTTTAACCGGATCAGTGCGGGGTTGTTCAGTGGGGCGGGTGCGGCGTCGTTGTTGAGCCGCTAAAAGCTTCGCGGGCAAGCCTCGCTCCTACAGGTTTTGTGTCGATTAGATCACCGCGACCTGTAGGAGCGAGGCTTGTCCGCGAAGGCGTCGCCCGCCACACCACATTTCCCAAGGCAAAAAAAAGCCCGCAGTGTGAGCGGGCAAAAGACCAAAGAAGCTGTATGCGCAGGATTCTTGGGGGGAAAGTCCTAGCTTCCTCTGTAGGTCGAATAGCTGTAGGGCGAAATCAGCAACGGCACATGGTAGTGATCCTGTTCGGCAGAGATGCCAAACCGCAGCACCACCACATCCAGGAACGCCGGCTCTGGCAGCTGAACGCCACGGGCGCGGTAGTAATCGCCCGCATGGAACTGGACTTGATAGACCCCGGAACGGTAGTCATCACCTTGCAGCAACGGTGCATCGACACGGCCGTCGCTGTTGGTGATCGCGCTGGCGACCAATTCCAGTTGCGAACCTTCAACGCGGTACAACTCGACCTTGATCGAGCTGCCCGGGCAACCGTGTGCAGCGTCCAAAACGTGTGTAGTCAAACGTCCCATTGATTCTGCGCGCCTGGCCGCAATGAGCAGACAGGCCTCGCGCCTCCCGAAGTCAGTTGAAAGGAGACCGCACCGTTTCGGAGCACGAAAAGCTGCGGCGAGCGACTGATTAAGACACTTTTCAAAAAAATTGTACACAATAAAAACGACATTTTTATCCCGATCACCGCCATCCGGGGATTCCCGGTGAATCTGACCACGAACCATGCGTGCAGCGGACCTTCTATCCATTAGCTGACCAGTCAGGCAGGTTTCTTGCAATAGCATCCATTCATGACAGTTAATGAAAAATGCAAAAAATCAGGCTTACAAAGTGAATATAAAGTTGTATACAATCAGCCCATCGCTGTGACGCCACACCAGGCTGCCACACAACTCTGACCTTGAATAAGTCGACACGAACAAGAAGGAAGACTGCAGTGAGCGCTGACTACCCACGCGACCTGGTCGGTTACGGCAGTAACCCTCCGCACCCACACTGGCCGGGCAATGCCCGCATCGCCCTGTCCTTCGTGCTCAATTACGAGGAAGGTGGCGAGCGCAATATCCTGCACGGCGACAAAGAGTCCGAAGCCTTCCTCTCGGAAATGGTCTCGGCGCAGCCGCTGCAAGGCGCGCGCAACATGAGCATGGAATCCCTTTACGAGTATGGCAGCCGCGCCGGTGTGTGGCGGGTGCTGAAGCTGTTCAAGGAATTCGACATCCCGCTGACCATCTTCGCCGTGGCCATGGCCGCCCAGCGTCACCCGGACGTGATCCGCGCCATGGTCGATGCCGGCCACGAGATCTGCAGCCACGGCTATCGCTGGATCGACTACCAGTACATGGACGAAGCCCAGGAACGCGAGCACATGCTCGAAGCGATCCGCATCCTCACCGAACTCACCGGCAGTCGCCCACTGGGCTGGTACACCGGCCGCACCGGCCCGAACACCCGTCGGCTGGTGATGGAAGAAGGCGGTTTCCTCTACGACTGCGACACCTACGACGATGACCTGCCCTACTGGGAACCGAACAACCCGACCGGCAAGCCGCACCTGGTGATCCCGTACACCCTGGACACCAACGACATGCGCTTCACCCAGGTCCAGGGTTTCAACAAGGGCGACGATTTCTTCGAATACCTCAAAGACGCGTTCGACGTGCTGTACGCCGAAGGTGCCGAGGCGCCAAAAATGTTGTCGATCGGTTTGCACTGCCGCCTGATCGGCCGTCCGGCGCGTCTAGCCTCGCTCAAACGCTTTATCGAATACGCTAAAAGTCATGAACAGGTGTGGTTCAGCCGTCGCGTCGATATCGCTCGCCACTGGCACGAAACCCACCCGTACCAAGGGGCTGCCCAATGAGCACCTTTCAAACTGTCAAACCATCGACCCTGAGCCGCGACGGGTTTGTCGCCGCTTTCGCCGACATCTACGAACATTCGCCATGGGTGGCCGAGAAGGCCTTCGACCTGGGCCAGGACGCCTCGATCGACGAGATCGAAACCCTGCACCAGCGCATGAGCGACATCCTGTTGAGCGCCGACCATCAAAGCCAGCTGGCTCTGATCAACGCTCACCCGGACCTGGCCGGCAAAGCCGCCGTCCAGGGCCAACTGACCGCGGCCAGCACTGAAGAACAGTCTGGCGCGGGGATTCACCAATGCACGGCCGAAGAGTTTCAACGCTTCACCGAGCTGAACGACGCCTACAAAGCCAAGTTCAAGTTTCCCTTCATCATGGCGGTAAAAGGCAGCAACCGGCATCAGATCCTCGCGGCGTTCGAAACGCGCATTCACAACTCGGCAGACACCGAATTCAAATGCGCGCTGGCGGAGATCAACAAGATAGCGTTGTTCCGATTACTGACTCTCTAGCGAACTTGGCCCGAGTGTAAAAAACGCGAATACACCCAGGGCCCTGCAAGCATCCCAAGCCAACTTTATTAAAGGCAGACAAGAAGAATGAAAGCTTACGCCGTACCTTTCGAGAAGTTCGTCAACCTGGCCGACGCCCGCCTGGGCACCAAAATCATCTCGGTCACCGATGACTGGTTCGCTGATGCCAACCGCCTGTTCCAGCCGACCCCGGCGGTGTGGAAAGAAGGCGTGTTCGATGACAACGGCAAGTGGATGGACGGCTGGGAATCGCGCCGCAAGCGCTTCGAAGGCTATGACAGCGCCGTGATCCGCCTGGGCGTGCCGGGTTCGATCAAAGGCGTGGACATCGACACTTCATTCTTCACCGGCAACTACCCGCCGTCGGCTTCCCTGGAAGCCTGTTTCCTGGCTGAAGGCGAGCCAACCGAAAACACCCAGTGGGTTGAAGTGCTGTCCGCCGTCGAGTTGCAAGGCAACAGCCACCACTACCACGAAATCAATAACGACCAGGCCTTCAGCCACCTGCGTTTCAACATCTACCCGGATGGTGGCGTAGCGCGTCTGCGTGTGTACGGTGTGCCGCACCGCGACTGGTCGGCGGTTGGCGACAACGAACAGATCGACCTGGCCGCAGCCCTCAACGGTGGCCGCGCCCTCGCCTGCTCCGACGAACACTTCGGTCGCATGAGCAACATCCTCAACCCGGGCCGTGGCATCAACATGGGCGATGGCTGGGAGACCGCACGTCGTCGCACACCAGGTAATGACTGGGTGATCGTCGCGCTGGGTCATGCCGGCGAAGTCGAGAAAGTCATCGTCGACACCCTGCACTTCAAGGGCAACTACCCGGACACTTGCTCGATTCAGGGCGCATTCGTGAAGGGCGGCACCGACAGCCAGATCGAAACCCAATCGCTGTTCTGGCGCGAACTGCTGCCAGCGCAGAAACTGGAAATGCACGCCGAACACACCTTCGCCGAGCAGATCAAGGCCCTGGGCCCGATCACCCACATCCGCCTGAACGTGTTCCCGGATGGTGGTGTGAGTCGCCTGCGGGTTCTCGGCAAGGTCGCGAAGTAACACCCGATCGTTCCCACGCTCTGCGTGGGAGTGCATCACCGGACGCTCTGCGTCCGCTTTGGATGTGACGCGGAGCGTCACGGGCTGCATTCCCACGCAGAGCGTGGGAACGATCAAAACGATCAACACAAATTCAAGGTAAGAAGACCAGCATGCGCACACTGACGATTGAACCGCTGACCAAAGAAGCCTTCGCCCCTTTCGGTGACGTGATTGAAACCGACGGCAGCGATCACTTCATGATCAACAACGGTTCGACCATGCGCTTTCATAAACTGGCGACGGTGCAGACCGCCACGCCAGAAGACAACGCGATCATCAGCATTTTCCGCGCCGACGCGCAGGACATGCCGCTGACCGTCAGCATGCTGGAGCGTCACCCGCTGGGCAGCCAGGCTTTCATCCCGCTGCTGGGCAACCCCTTTCTGATCGTGGTCGCGCCACTTGGCGATGAACCTGTATCAGGCTTGGTCCGCGCCTTCGTTACCAACGGCAGGCAGGGCATTAATTACCATCGCGGCGTTTGGCACCATCCGGTGCTGACGATCGAAAAGCGGGATGACTTCCTGGTGGTTGATCGCAGTGGCACAGGCAATAACTGCGATGAGCATTTTTTCAAAGAGGATGAGCGTTTGATCCTCGCCCCCCACCAATAAGAGAAGGTCTGATCACTCGACAACAGAGTGACAGGCGAGAGGTAAAGACTGTGGAAGCACATCTGTTGGAATGGCTGAACCTGAGCGTACGCTGGGTTCACATGATTACTGGCGTGGCCTGGATCGGTGCGTCGTTCTATTTCGTCTGGCTGGAAAACAACCTCAATCGGGTCAACCCGAAAAGTGGTCTGGCGGGCGATCTGTGGGCGATCCACGGCGGCGGTATCTATCACCTGGAAAAATACAAACTGGCTCCACCGACCATGCCGGACAACCTGCACTGGTTCAAATGGGAAGCCTACTTCACCTGGATGTCGGGGATCGCGCTGCTGTGCGTGGTGTTCTACTCCAACCCGACGTTGTACCTGCTGGCACCGGGCAGCACCCTGAGCGGTCCTGAAGGCGTGGCTATCGGTATCGGCTCGCTGTTCATCGGCTGGTTCATCTACTCCTTCCTCTGCGACTCGGCACTGGGCAAACGCCCTGCCCTGCTCGGCGGCATCCTGTTCGTGCTGATCATTGCGGCCGCCTACGGCTTCAGCAAAGTGTTCAGCGGTCGTGGTGCGTACCTGCACGTCGGCGCGATCATCGGCACCATCATGGTCGGCAACGTGTTCCGCATCATCATGCCGGCGCAACGTGCACTGGTGGCGGCGATTGCCGAGAACCGCACGCCGGATCCGGCGCTGCCGGCCAAAGGTTTGCTGCGTTCGCGTCACAACAACTACTTCACCTTGCCGGTGCTGTTCATCATGATCAGCAACCACTTCCCGAGCACCTACGGCAGCCAATACAACTGGCTGATTCTGGCCGGGATCGCGGTGCTGGCTGTGTTGGTGCGTCACTACTTCAACACCCGCCATGACAGCCACAAGTTTGCCTGGACCCTGCCGGTCGCCGCCGTCGGCATGATCAGTCTGGCCTACGTGACTGGCCCGGCGCAGATGCCGAGCGCACCTGAAGTGGCCAAGGCCCCTGGCACCATCGAGTACCAGCCGTTGCCGGAAACCGCCCTCGGCGGTGGCGCCAAACCTGCTGAAGCCAAGCCTGCCGCGCCTGCCGCTGCACCGGCCCAGGCTTCGAATCAGGGCCCGGCGTTCGACAAGGTGCACAGCGTGATTCAGGAGCGCTGCGCCGTGTGCCATTCGGCCAAACCCACCAGCCCGCTGTTCAGTGCAGCACCGGCCGGCGTGATGTTCGATACCCCGCAACAAATCCAGCAATTGGCCCCGCGGATCCAGGCGCAAGCCGTCGCCAGCCAGATCATGCCACTGGGCAACATCACCCAGATGACCCAGCAAGAGCGTGACCTGATTGGTGCCTGGATTGTTCAGGGAGCACAGACCAATTAATCGCTGAAAAGCTTCGCGGGCAAGCCTCGCTCCTACGGATTGTAGGAGCAAGGCTTGCCCGCGAACGGCCGCGCCGCGGTCAACCTGCTGCAAAAATCACAAGAATAAAAAAGATCCGAGGTGTTGCATGTCCGAGCTATCCGAAGCGCGCATCCCCGACGCACCCGCCATTCAGCGTTTGCCCCTTTTGCAACTGATCCTGGTCGGTCTGCAACACGTTCTGCTGATGTACGGCGGCGCCATCGCGGTGCCGCTGATCATCGGACAAGCCGCTGGCCTGAATCGTGAAGAAATCGCCTTCCTGATCAACGCCGACCTGCTGGTGGCCGGCATCGCCACCATCGTGCAATCCCTCGGCATCGGCCCGATGGGCATTCGTATGCCGGTGATGATGGGCGCCAGTTTCGCCGCGGTCGGCAGCATGGTGGCCATGGCAGGAATGCCCGGTATCGGCCTGCAAGGGATCTTCGGCGCGACCATCGCCGCCGGGTTCTTCGGCATGCTCATCGCGCCATTCATGTCCAAAGTCGTGCGCTTCTTCCCGCCCCTGGTGACCGGCACGGTCATCACCTCGATCGGTTTATCGCTGTTCCCCGTCGCCGTGAATTGGGCCGGCGGCGGTGCTGGCGCCACGCAATTCGGTTCACCGATTTACCTGGCCATCGCCGCGCTGGTGCTGGCGACCATTCTGCTGATCCACCGCTTTATGCGCGGGTTCTGGGTCAACATTTCCGTGCTGATCGGCATGTGCCTGGGCTACACGCTCTGCGGTGTGATCGGCATGGTTGACCTGAGCGGCATGGCTCAGGCGCCGTGGGTGCAGATCGTCACGCCGCTGCACTTCGGCATGCCGAAATTCGAACTCGCACCGATCCTGTCGATGTGCCTGGTGGTGGTGATTATCTTCGTCGAGTCCACCGGGATGTTCCTCGCCCTGGGCAAGATTACCGACCGCGAAGTCTGCCCACGAATGCTGCGTCGCGGTCTGCTGTGTGACGCCGCTGCCTCGTTCTTCGCCGGTTTCTTCAACACCTTCACCCACTCCTCGTTCGCGCAGAACATCGGTCTGGTGCAGATGACCGGCGTGCGTTGCCGCTCGGTGACCATCGTCGCCGGTGGCTTGCTGGTGGTATTGAGCCTGCTGCCGAAAGCCGCGTTCCTGGTGGCATCGATCCCGCCAGCGGTCCTCGGCGGCGCGGCGATTGCGATGTTCGGCATGGTCGCGGCCACTGGCATCAAGATCCTGCAAGAAGCCGACATCGGTGACCGGCGCAATCAACTGCTGGTGGCAGTGAGCATCGGCATGGGCCTGATCCCCGTGGTGCGTCCGGAATTCTTCGCGCACTTGCCCATGTGGATGAGCCCGATCACCCACAGCGGCATCGCCATGGCCACCCTCAGCGCTCTGTCGCTGAACCTGCTGTTCAACATTCTTGGCGGCCGCGAACGCGCAGCCATCAACGATTGCGCAGCCCACCCGCACTAATAACCCGGAAAACACACCCCCCTTGTGGGAGCGAGCTTGCTCGCGATAGCGGTGTATCAGCACCACACACGCCGACTGATACGACGCAATCGCGAGCAAGCTCGCTCCCACAGGGTCAGCAGTGCTTGCGCCTCAACAATAAAAACAAGAGGAAGCACCCGATGGTTTTTACCCCCTCAAGCCTGTCGTTTGACGACGGCAGGCCCACTTCCGCCAACCGTGCCCCAAACCTGTCGTCGGTGCGCTGTTGCGGGGCACTTGAGACCTGGCCAAGGAGTCAGTATTCTCCGCCGCCGCCCGAATCTGGTCTAAAAAAAAGCCCGGATTTAATTCCTGACCAGAAAGCCAACTTATCCCGGCACTGGACGGTATCAAGGCATCCCAAAATCTCTCGTAATCGACTGTTTCCGAACAGCCGAGCGGGCGTTTTTTGGCTTTTTGAATGCCTTGGCTCAGCTCTTGCTAACAGCAACAAAGCTGACCGAATGGATGAATTTTTACAGCTGCACGAAAAGGCGCCACACCAGAGCGCCGACCTAAGAAAAAAAACGTCGAACCACCTACTTTTTGGGAGCAACCGAATGAAACGTACGTGCACCAGCCTGATGCTCGCGGGATCCTTGCTGGCCGGGGGCCAGGCGATGGCCGGCGACCTGCTGCAATGGCAGAACAACAGCCTGACCTACCTGTATGGCAAAGACTTCAAGGTCAACCCGCACATTCAGCAGACCGTCACCTTCGAGCACGCCGATGGCTGGAAGTACGGGGATAACTTCTTCTTCGTCGACAAGATCTTCTACAACGGTGACAAGGACTTCAACGTCGGGCCGAACACCTACTACGGTGAGTTCAGCCCGCGAATTTCCCTGGGTAAGGTCCTCGACCAGAAGATCGAGTTCGGCCCGATCAAAGACGTCCTGCTGGCGATGACTTACGAGTTCGGTGAAGGCGACGTCGAGTCGTACCTGATCGGCCCGGGTTTCGACCTGGCGATCCCCGGTTTCGACTACTTCCAGCTGAACTTCTACCAGCGTCACACCGAAGGCCCGCGCGCCGGTGACAACGTCTGGCAGATCACCCCGGTCTGGTCCTACACCATCCCGGTGGGCGACTCGAACATCCTGATCGATGGTTTCATGGACTGGGTGGTGGACAACGACTCCAACGCCCATGGCGACTACCACGCCAACCTGCACTTCAATCCACAAGTTAAATACGACTTGGGCAAGGCGCTGAATTTCGGCGAGAAGCAGTTGTATGTCGGTGTGGAATACGACTACTGGAAAGACAAGTACGGGATCGACGACACCCGTGCGTTCACCACCAATCAGAACACCACGAGCTTCCTGGTGAAGTTCCACTTCTGATCTTAAAAGCTTCGCGGGCAAGCCTCGCTCCTACGGGTTTTGTGTCGTTCGCCGATGATGCGAACAACACAAAACCTGTAGGAGCGAGGCTTGCCCGCGAAAGCCGCACTGCCAATCTCAAGCCGGAATCACAGGCTCCGCCAACCCCAAAAACCGACACAACTCATCGCGCTTGGCCAACGCATCCCGCCGGCCGAGATCGATCAACTCACTGCAATACCCCGCCTCGAACAGCAGATAACTCAGCACCCCCGCCCCACTCGTTTTGGTCGCCCCCGGTCCGCGCAGGAACAGGCGCAACGCCGCCGGTAATTCCTGGCGATGCCGTGCGGCAATTTCATCGATGGGTTGGCTCGGCGAAATCACCAGCACCTCCACCGGCGCCACGCCCAAGGCACGGGTCGGTGTGCCGTCGGGCATCAAGTGGCTGAACTGGTTCAAGCGCTGCAACAACTCGATATCACTTTCCAGGCTGTCAATGAACGTGCTGTTGAGCATGTGCCCGCCGATCTGCGCCAGGGTCGGCTGCTGGCCGGTGTAGGCCCGTTGCAGCGGCTGTTCCGGGTCAACCCCACGCGGGTTGCCGCTGACGCCCACCACCAGCACCCTGCTCGCGCCCAGGTGCAGGGCCGGGCTGATCGGTGCCGACTGACGCACCGCGCCATCACCGAAAAACTCTTCGCCGATCTTCACCGGCGCGAACAACAGCGGAATCGCCGAACTGGCGAGCAAGTGCTCAACGGTCAATTGGGTCGGCACGCCGATTCGTCGATGGCGCAACCAGGCGTCGATGGTGCCGCCGCCCTGATAGAAGGTGACGGCCTGGCCGGACTCGTAGCCGAACGCGGTGACCGCAACGGCCTGCAACTGCTTTTGCGCGATGGCTTCGGCGATGCCGTTCATCTGCAGTTTGTCGTTGAGCAACCCGCGCAGCGGCGAACTGTTGAGCAACGCCACCGGCACCTGCGCACCGATGCCGAGCAAACTGTGGCTGACGAAACGGCTGGCCTGATGGATCACCCCCGGCCAGTCGCTGCGCAACACCAGATGACTGCGAAAGCCTTGCCAGAACGCAGTCAGACGTTCGATGGCGCCGCGAAAATCCATCGCGCCACTGGCGAGGCTGACTGCGTTGATCGCCCCGGCGGAGGTGCCGACGATCACGGGAAACGGATTGTCTGCGCCGGGCGGCAGCAATTCGGCAATCGCCGCCAGTACGCCCACCTGATACGCCGCCCGAGCCCCGCCGCCGGAAAGAATCAACCCTGTAACCGGTTCAGTTGGGCTCATCGCAACACTCCATGGTGCCTAAAGGGATCGGTGGTTCAACCGCGTTTTGCGTACAACTTGGGCTCGCCCGGTGGACGGCTCTTGAAGCGGCGATGGGCCCAGAGGTATTGCTCCGGGCAGTCGCGCAAGGCGCCTTCAACCCACTGATTGATGCGAATGCAATCCGCCTCGTCGGTCTCGCCGGGGAAATTATCCAGTGGCGCATGAATCACCAGCCGATAGCCGCTGCCGTCCGCCAGACGCTCCTGGGTGAACGGCACCACCAGCGCCTTGCCCAACCGGGCAAATTTGCTGGTAGCGGTCACGGTCGCGGCCTGAATCCCGAACAACGGCACGAAGATGCTTTGCTTGGCGCCGTAGTCCTGATCCGGTGCGTACCAGATCGCCCGGCCGGCGCGCAGCAACTTGAGCATGCCGCGCACGTCGTCGCGCTCCACCGCCAGCGAATCGAGGTTGTGCCGCTCGCGGCCCCGACGCTGGATAAAGTCGAACAACGGGTTTTTATGCTCGCGGTACATGCCGTCAATCGTGTGTTGCTGACCGAGCAGCGCCGCGCCGATTTCCAGGGTGGTGAAATGCAGGGCCATCAGGATCACGCCCTTGCCGTCGCGCTGGGCTTTTTTCAGATGCTCCAGGCCTTCGACATGGGCCAGTTTCGCCAGACGCCTGCGCGACCACCACCAACTCATGGCCATTTCGAAGAAGGCAATGCCGGTGGAGGCGAAGTTTTCCTTGAGCAGGCGTTTGCGCTCGGCGGCGGACTTTTCAGGGAAACACAGCTCAAGATTGCGTTTGGCAATGCGCCGTCGGTCGCCGGCCACTCGGTACATCAAGGCACCTAAGACTCGGCCGACAAACAGCAACGCCGGATACGGCAACTGGACAATCAGCCACAACAGCCCCAGCCCGCACCACAGCGGCCAGAAACGTGGAGAAAGAAAGGCGGTACGAAAACGCGGGCGATCCATTAAAGCTTCCGGAAAGACGATGGCCGCGCATTCTACATCGTTCGACCCGGCTTGCGGCTCGCGGGCGTTCTCGTTATAAGTCTCGGCACTTTTAGTGACAAGCCGTTGTATGCCGACCATGAGCCAAACCGAACCGCTAGACCAAGATCCCGTGTTCCAGTTGAAGGGCAGCATGCTCGCCATTACGGTGCTGGAGCTGGCCCGCAACGACCTCGAGAGCCTCGATCGGCAATTGGCCGCCAAGGTCGCCCAGGCGCCGAATTTCTTCAGCAATGCGCCGCTGGTGCTGGCCCTGGACAAACTCCCGGCCAGTGAAGGCGCCGTCGATTTGCCCGGCCTGATGCGTGTTTGCCGTCAGCACGGCCTACGCACCCTGGCGATCCGTGCCAGCCGCATCGAAGACATCGCCGCCGCCATCGCCGTCGATCTGCCGGTACTGCCGCCGTCCGGTGCCCGTGAGCGTCCACTGGACCCGAACGAAGGCGTCGTGGTGAAAAAACCGGAAAAACCACCGGAGCCGACCATCAAACCGACGAAAATCATCACGTCGCCAGTACGTGGTGGCCAACAGATTTATGCCCAGGGTGGCGATCTGGTGGTGATTTCCTCGGTCAGCCCGGGGGCGGAACTTCTCGCCGATGGGAACATCCATGTATACGGACCGATGCGCGGTCGTGCACTGGCCGGGGTCAAAGGTGACTGGAAAGCCCGGATTTTCTGTCAGCAAATGAGCGCTGAACTGCTCTCCATCGCCGGCCACTACAAGGTTTCCGAGGATCTGCGTCGCGATCCGTTGTGGGGCTCGGGCGTACAAGTCAGCCTGTCGGGCGACGTGTTGAACATCATTCGGCTTTAACGGATACTGCCGCATTTTCCAAGCATCTCTAAAACGTAGCGAAAACGGCTCAAACGAAGTAGGAAAAAGGCCAAAAGCAGTGTTTACCGCAGGTACGCGCCGCCCAGGACCGGATTCCAGCCAAGGCTGTCCGACTGCAGTAGTTTTTCAAGAGATGTTTTTCAGGGGCTAAAAGTCCTTTTTCCTTAGGGGTGAAACACCTTGGCCAAGATTCTCGTGGTTACATCCGGCAAGGGTGGTGTGGGTAAGACCACCACCAGCGCCGCTATCGGTACCGGCCTCGCTCTGCGCGGCCACAAAACAGTCATCGTCGACTTCGACGTCGGTTTGCGTAACCTCGACCTGATCATGGGTTGCGAGCGCCGCGTGGTGTATGACTTCGTCAACGTGGTCAACGGCGAAGCCAACCTGCAACAAGCCCTGATCAAAGACAAGCGCCTGGAAAACCTCTACGTGCTGGCCGCCAGCCAGACTCGCGACAAAGACGCGTTGACCGTCGAAGGCGTGGAAAAAGTCCTGATGGCGTTGAAAGAAGACTTCGAATTCGTGGTCTGCGACTCCCCGGCCGGCATCGAGAAAGGTGCTCACCTGGCCATGTATTTCGCTGATGAAGCGATCATCGTGACCAACCCGGAAGTGTCCTCGGTTCGTGACTCGGACCGCATGCTCGGCCTGCTGGCCAGCAAGTCCCGTCGCGCCGAACGTGGCGAAGATCCGATCAAGGAACATTTGCTGCTGACCCGCTACAACCCGCAACGCGTGAGCGACGGCGAAATGCTTGGCGTCGAAGACGTCAAAGAGATTCTGGCCGTGACCCTGCTGGGCGTCATTCCGGAATCCCAGGCCGTACTGAAAGCCTCCAACTCGGGTGTGCCTGTGATTCTCGACGACCAGAGCGATGCCGGTCAGGCATACGGCGATGCGGTCGACCGCCTCCTTGGCAAAGAAAAGGAACATCGTTTCCTCGATGTGACGAAGAAAGGCTTCTTCGAGCGCCTGTTTGGAGGTAAATAATGAATCTTTTTGACTTCTTTCGTGCCAGTAAAAAGGTTAGTACCGCGTCGGTAGCGAAAGAGCGTCTACAGATCATCGTGGCGCATGAACGCGGCCAGCGCAGTACCCCGGATTACCTGCCAGCCTTGCAGAAGGAACTGGTGGAAGTGATCCGCAAGTACGTCAATATCGGGTCCGATGATGTGCACGTCGCCCTGGAAAACCAGGGTAGCTGCTCGATTCTGGAACTCAATATCACCCTTCCGGATCGCTAGTCGAACCGTTAGGAGCCACGGCGGCTCAGACCTGCGCCCCCGCGTAGGAGCAAAGCTTGCTCGCGATAGCATCACCTCGGTTTGTCAGACGGACCGAGTTGCCTGCATCGCGAGCAAGCTTTGCTCCTACACAGGGGTGCGGGGTTCTGAGCCGCCGTTGGCGTTTGTTACGAGGCTGTTTTAATGCCGTTGTCCAATATCCACATCATCCATCAAGACGACGCCGTCCTGGTGGTGAACAAACCGACCCTGTTGCTCTCGGTCCCTGGCCGGGCTGATGACAACAAGGATTGCCTGATTACCCGCCTGCAAGAAAACGGTTACCCGGAAGCACGAATTGTCCATCGGCTGGACTGGGAAACCTCCGGCATCATCCTGTTGGCCCGTGATCCGGACACCCATCGCGAACTGTCTCGGCAATTTCACGACCGCGAAACCGAAAAGGCCTACACCGCCCTGTGCTGGGGCCAGCCGGAACTGGACAGCGGCAGCATCGACCTGCCTCTGCGCTACGACCCGCCGACCAAGCCTCGGCATGTGGTGGACCACGAATTCGGCAAGAATGCCCTGACCTTCTGGCGCGTGCTGGAACGTTGCGGCGACTGGTGCCGTGTCGAACTGACGCCGATCACCGGGCGCTCCCATCAGTTACGCGTGCACATGTTGTCCATCGGCCACCCGTTGCTGGGTGACGGGCTCTATGCCCACGAGCAAGCCCTCACTGCCTGGCCGCGCCTTTGCCTGCACGCCAGCATGCTCAGCTTCACCCATCCTCAAACCGGCGAACGCTTGCGTTTCGAATGCCCGGCCCCGTTTTAAGCGCTGCCTGACAAGCAGTTGCCCGCTTTAAAAGGACCCCCATCCGGATGAGTTTTACCGATTTCCTGGAAACACCCGTTAAAAAAACCCGCAACCAACTGCTTTACCTGATTTACGGCAACCAGGACGTTTACCGGCGCGAAGCCAAATTCAGCATTTTGACCGCGCTGTCCCATGTAAAAAATGCGAAGTTCCCACGCATCCGAATCCTCACGGATCGCCCTCAGGATTACGATGGCTGGCCGGTTGAAACCGTGTTTCTGAGCCAGGAAATCCTGACCCAGTGGCAGGGCGAAAACGGCTATCACCACCGGCGCAAGGCCTGCGCCATTGCCGCCGGCCTGACACTTGCTGAAAAAACGCTGTTCGTCGATACCGACACGTTGTTCACCAGCGACCCGAACCGGGCCTTCAGCCAGATCGGGGCCGGCCAATTCCTGATGGACCGCTTCGAGTACGACTGGCAGTACGTGTGTGAGCGCCCCGAGTACTTGAAACTCGGTAAGTGTCTGCAAGCCCATGGCGTCAACCCGGACAACGGTTTCAAGTTGTACAACAGCGGACTGTGCGGCGTGACCCACCACGACGGCCCCCTGCTGGGCGAATCCATCCAGTTGATCGACGAATGGACCCGGGACGGTTTCGACATCCACACCATCGAGCAAATTGCGTTGTCGTTCGCGATGCGCGACAAGCCTGTGGGCGAAGCGAAGAAATACATCTATCACTACTTCGCGGAGAAGCGTTTTTTCCACGCGATGTTGGCCTATTTCTTCGCTCGGCATGGCGAACAGTTCAATCTGGAGCTGATTGAGCTTTGCCGTGATGTGCCGCGGGTCAAACCCTTCCCATCGTCCTGGCAACGACTGAAAATCAAATGGAAGTTGCGTAACCAGAGCGGTGCCCTGCGCAAGGTCGGCCGCGACCTGCTGTATGGCAGCGCCGCACCGGAGGGTCCGTACTACTCGGCCTGCCGCCATGAATGGTGGGAATGTGCCTCACGGGAGATTCTGCGCTGGGACAAAAGCCGTCAGAAAAAGCTGCTGAGCACTCGCAGTCTCTGGCCGGAGCAACTGCCCAAACCGGAAAAAACCGAAGATGAGCGGGTCATCATGCAGTACCTGAAAAAACGCGTGGCGGTCGCCGGTTGATACCGGCGGCACATGTCATGCCCAAAGCCCCAGGCCAATACGTTAAACTGCCGCCCATTGCTGTCTGGAGTTTCTTATGCGCGAAGAGTTGAACCAAGGCCTGATCGACTTCCTCAAGGCCTCCCCTACCCCGTTTCATGCCACTGCCAGCCTTGTTCAGCGTCTGGAAGCGGCAGGTTTTTCGCATCTTGACGAGCGCGAGCCGTGGGCCGTCGAAACCAACGGTCGTTACTACGTCACCCGTAACGATTCCTCGATTGTCGCGTTCAAGATGGGCCGTCATTCGCCCCTGCACGGCGGCATCCGCCTGGTCGGCGCCCACACCGACAGCCCGTGCCTGCGGGTCAAGCCGCAGCCGGAGCTGCAACGCCAGGGTTTCTGGCAGTTGGGCGTCGAAGTCTATGGCGGTGCGCTGCTGGCACCGTGGTTCGACCGTGACTTGTCCCTGGCCGGCCGCGTGACCTTCCGCCGCGACGGCAAGGTCGAGAGTCAGTTGATCGACTTCAAGGCACCGATCGCCACCATCCCGAACCTGGCCATCCACCTCAACCGTGAAGCCAACATGGGTTGGGCAATCAATGCCCAGACCGAATTGCCGCCGATTCTCGCGCAATTCGCCGGTGACGAGCGGGTGGACTTCCGCGCCGTGCTCACCGACCAACTCGCTCGCGAACACGGCCTCAACGCCGACGTAGTGCTCGACTACGAGCTGAGCTTCTACGACACCCAAAGTGCGGCGGTCATTGGCCTGCACGGTGATTTCATCGCCGGTGCGCGCCTGGACAACCTGCTGTCGTGCTACGCCGGCCTGCAAGCGTTGCTGACCACCGAAACCGACGAAACCTGCGTGTTTGTGGCCAACGACCACGAAGAAGTCGGTTCCTGCTCGGCCTGCGGCGCCGATGGCCCGATGCTGGAACAGACCTTGCGCCGTCTGCTGCCTGAAGGGGATGAATTCGTACGTACCATTCAGAAATCCCTGCTGGTCTCGGCGGACAACGCCCACGGCGTGCATCCGAACTACGCGGAAAAACACGACGCCAACCACGGCCCGAAACTCAACGCCGGCCCGGTGATCAAGGTCAACAGCAACCAGCGCTACGCCACCAACAGCGAAACCGCCGGGTTCTTCCGCCATCTGTGCATGGCCGAAGAAGTCCCGGTGCAAAGCTTCGTGGTACGCAGCGACATGGGCTGCGGCTCGACCATCGGCCCGATCACCGCCAGCCACCTGGGTGTGCGCACCGTGGACATCGGCCTGCCGACCTTCGCCATGCACTCGATCCGCGAACTGTGCGGCAGCCACGACCTGGCGCACCTGGTCAAAGTGTTGAGCGCGTTCTACGCCTGCCGCGAGCTTCCGTAGACGCTGTATCCCTGTAGGAGCAAGGCTTGCCCGCGATGGCGATCTCGAATACACCATCGCGGGCAAGCCTTGCTCCTACAGGGGTTCACCACCGGTCGCCGAAAAGCCACCTAGACTTAAGTTATCCCTTACGACAAGGCTGTCGCCATGATCTCGATGTCTTCCTTCCACGCCATGCTGATCCCGATCCTCGTCGGGATGATCATGCTGGCCATCGGCTTCAATTTCCGTGACAAGAATGCCGGCGTCTTCGCCATGTGGCTCGGCATGCTGATGATCCTCGCCACGGTTGTTTACAAAATCCTGGCCAAACTCAACGAATAAATCCATGCGCCTGGCTCGCATTGATTTTGACGGGCTCGTACACTCGGTCGATCCGCTCATCCCAAGGTTGACCGCCTAGTGTTCGCTCGTCTTTTCGCCCTGCCGTGTTTTCTCCTTGTCTGCCTCATGACGTTGCTGCCGATGACGGCTGCCCAAGCGGTCAGTTTGCCGGGGCTGCTCAGTAGCTCGGCGAAAACCCAGCCCGAAGCGCAGGAGCCCCTGGAGCAATCCCTCGACGAAGTCATCAAGTCCCTGGAAAACGACCAGCAGCGCAGCAAATTGCTGGCGGACCTGAAGAAGCTGCGCGACGTCACCAAAAAAGCTCAACCGGCCACCGAAGAAGGCGTACTCGGCCTGATCGGCGGCACCCTGGCCAGTTTCGAAAAGCAGTTCACCGGGGCTGACAGCCCGATCACGCGCTGGTCCGAAGAATTCGACCTGGCCAAGGATGAGCTGTCGGCGCTGATGCTGCCGGCGAACGAATGGCTGCCGATCATCTTTGCCTTCGCCATGATCCTGATGGTCTGGAGCCTGCTCGCCGCCGCGCTGATCTGGCTCGGCCACCGGGTGCGCATGCGCTTCGGCCTGACCGAAGAATTGCCGCAACACCCCAAGGCCCTCGACATGCTGCGCTTCGCGCTGCGCAAACTCGGGCCGTGGCTGATTGCCCTGGTGATGACGGTGTATATGACGTATGCGCTGCCCTCGTCATTGGGCAAAAGCCTGGCGATGGTGCTCGCCTATGCGCTGGTGGTCGGTACCTGTTTCTCGGCGATCTGCGTGATCGCCTTTTCCGTGCTCGATGGGCCGCATCGCCATCGCGCCTTGTACATCCTGCGCCATCAGGCCTTCCGGCCGCTGTGGCTGATCGGCAGTTTCGCCGCGTTCGGTGAAGCCTTGAGCGATCCGCGCCTGGTCGCCAGCCTTGGCAGCCATCTCGCGCACACCGCTGCGACCATTGCCAACGTATTGGCGGCGCTGTCCACCGGATTGTTCATCCTGCGCTTCCGCCGGCCGATTGCGCACTTGATCCGCAACCAGCCTTTGTCCCGGCGCCTGACCCGCCGCGCCCTGAGCGACACCATCGATATCCTTGGCACCTTCTGGTACGTGCCGGCACTGGTGCTGGTGTGCATTTCGCTGTTCGCCACGTTCATTTCTGCGGGCGATACCAGCACCGCGTTGCGCCAGTCGCTGATCTGCACCGTGTTGCTGGTGCTGTGCATGGTCATCAACGGGCTGGTCCGCCGGCACTCGCTCAAACCGCAGCGCGGCGCGAAACGCCACGCGTTGTATTCCGAGCGCCTGAAAAGTTTCTGCTACACCCTCGCCCATCTGCTTGTATGGCTGGTGTTCATCGAACTCGGCCTTCGAGTCTGGGGCATGTCGCTGATTGCCTTCACCGAAGGCGAAGGCCATGAAGTCAGCGTCAAGTTGTTCAGCCTCGCCGGTACGCTGATTTTCGCCTGGCTGATCTGGATCCTCAGCGACACCGCCGTGCACCACGCCCTCACCCGCTCGCGCAAAGGCCTGGCGAATGCCCGGGCGCAGACGATGATGCCGCTGATCCGTAACGTGCTGTTCGTGGCGATTTTCATCATTGCGCTGATCGTCGCGCTGGCGAACATGGGCATGAACGTCACGCCACTGCTGGCCGGTGCCGGTGTGATCGGCCTGGCCATCGGTTTCGGTGCGCAGTCACTGGTCGCAGACCTGATCACCGGGCTGTTCATCATCATCGAAGACTCCCTGGCCATCGACGACTACGTGGACGTCGGCGGGCACCTCGGCACGGTCGAAGGCCTGACCATCCGCACCGTGCGCCTGCGGGACATCGACGGTATCGTCCACACCATTCCGTTCAGCGAAATCAAAAGTATCAAGAACTACTCTCGGGAATTCGGCTACGCGATCTTCCGGGTGGCGGTGCCCTCCAATATGGACATCGACGAAGCAATCAAATTGATGCGCGAAGTCGGCCAGAAAATGCGCACCGACCCACTGCAACGCCGCAATATCTGGTCGCCGCTGGAGATCCAAGGGGTCGAGAGTTTTGAGTCCGGCAATGCGATTCTTCGCGCCCGCTTCAAGACCGCGCCGATCAAGCAGTGGGAAGTTTCACGGGCATTCAACCTTTCGCTTAAACGACATCTGGATGAGGCCGGACTGGATCTGGCGACGCCGCGCATGAGCGTGCAAGTGGTCACGGCCGGTGGCGGACCGCAGAAGGAATAGCACTTAGGCGCGAGGTTCGGGTCACAGGCAGGGCTGCCAGAAAAACAATAACCATGGAGAAACCCGATGCAGCTCACACGCATTGCCCAGACGCTTTTGCTCACCCTCGCGGTGGGTCACGCCAGCGCCGCAACGCTGGATAGCGCCCGCGAACAAATCGCCGCGCAGTCCAAAGCGCTTGAGCCGGAACTGCTGGAAACCCGCCGCGATATCCACGCGCACCCGGAGCTGGGCAACACCGAAAAACGCACCGCAGAACTGGTGGCCAAGCAACTGCGGGCCATGGGCCTGGAGGTCAAGACCGGCGTCGCGCGCACTGGCGTGGTCGCCATCCTCAAAGGCGCCCTGCCCGGCCCGACCGTGGCCCTGCGCGCCGACATGGATGCGCTGCCGGTCAAGGAAGTCTCGGACCTGCCCTTCGCCTCGAAAGCCAAAGGCACCTACCTCGATAAAGAAGTCGACGTGATGCACGCCTGCGGCCACGACGCCCACGCCGCCATCCTGCTCAGCACGGCGAAAATCCTCACCGGCATGCGCGACACCTTGCCTGGCACCGTGGTGTTCTATTTCCAGCCCGCCGAAGAAGGCCCGAGCGACTTCATCCCAGACGGCAAAAACACCTGGGGCGCGAAAATGATGATCGAGGAAGGCGTGATGAAATCGCCGAAGCCGGACGCGGTCTTCGGCCTGCACGTGTGGGCTGGTGTCCCCGCCGGCCAGATCGCCTACCGCCCCGGCCCGACCCTGGCCAGCTCCGACGACCTGCGCATCAAGATCCTCGGCAAACAAACCCATGCCGGTCGCCCCTGGGATGGCATCGACCCGATCACCGTCGGCGCGCAAACCATCGTCGGCCTGCAAACTGTGGTCAGCCGCCGCACCGACATCTCTTCTTATCCGTCAGTGGTCAGCATCGGCACCATCAACGGCGGCACCCGTTACAACATCATTCCCGAGTCCGTGGACATGACCGGCACCATCCGCTCCTACGACTACGGCATCCGTCAGAAACTGCATGCCGACGTGCGCCAGACCGTGGAAAAAATCGCCGAGAGCGGTGGCGCGAAGGCTGAAGTGACGATCATCGAGAAATACGACCCGACGATTAATAACCCGGCGCTGACCGAGAAAATGCTGCCGACCCTGCGCTGGGCTGCTAAGGATGACGTGGTGCAAGGGCCGCTGGTGGGTGGCGCGGAGGACTTCTCGTTCTATGCCAAGGAAACGCCGGGGCTGTTCGTGTTTCTCGGGGTCACGCCGCGGGACCAGGACATGAGCAAAGCGGCGCCGAATCATAATCCGGGGTTCTTTGTGGATGAGTCGGCGTTGGTGGTTGGGGTGCGGACGCTGGCTTCGTTGGCGACTGACTATCTGTATGCCAATGCCAAGCCTTGAGATGTTTGTTGTTGGGTGGGGCCCCATCGCGAGCAAGCTCGCTCCCACAGTGGTTTTGTGAACGACACAGACCCAATGTGGGAGCGAGCTTGCTCGCGATGGGCATGACGCGGTCTTCCCTGCTAAACCACATCAACCCCCACGTGAATCGCATCATGCCGCCAAAACTCCAGGTCACAATCGATCAACCGCTCATGCTGATCGTAATTGACCCGGGCAATCCGTAATCCCGGGCTACCCACTGACACCCGAAGTGCCGCCGCAGCATCCACCGACAACGACGTCGGCACGATCTCGAACCTCACCCGCCCATAGTGCAAATCGTAGTGCCGCGCATACAGCTCGGTGATCGACTGATTCAGATCGAAGTCGAGAATCCCCGGGAAATACTGCGGATTCAAATAGTGCTCCACATACAACACCAGCCGCCCATCAATGCGCCGGGCACGGCAAATCTGGATCACGCTGGACAACGCCGGCAACTGCAACCAGGCACACACCGCCGCCGACGCCGGTTGCAAGCGCGCTGAAATCACCTCGGTGGACGGCACCCGCCCCTGGGCGCTGACCATCGCGTGAAAGTGGCTGCGCTGCATCAGGTTGTAGGCCAGGCGCGGCGGCGAGACGAACCAGCCCCGGCGCTCTTCGCGATAAATCTGACCCTGCGCTTCCAACTGCAACAACGCCTCGCGCACTGTAATCCGTGTGGTACCGAACAACTCACTGAGCTTGCGCTCGGCCGGCAACTTGCTGCCCGCCGCCAACAGACCGTGGTCGAGTTGTTCTTGCAGCACCTGGCCAATGGCTGTCACCGCTTTCGTTGCCTCATCGCGCATCAACGTTACCTATCTGGACTAGACCAGCACTGTTTCGGGGCAGAACCCTACGGCAAAACCGGTTCATTTCAACATTCTGCAAGCCTAGGCAGTGCAGATGACTGAGAGATGACAGCTGCCCAACGGTCATGCCGAACGGCGGTGAAAACCTTGCAATACATCGGCCAAGTGCCTTGCCCTGCGGGGCTCTGACCATGGTCTACGCTTACCGGGCACCCACCAATTGCGGGCAAATAAATGTCCTGCCGGGCGACCACCGACATGAAAGTGTCATCCAGTCCCCTTAAATTGGCTCAGGTATTGCTGACCTAGACCAACACAACCGCAATCGCAGCGTTGAAAACGCCCAAAGGAGCTTCGGATGAAACAGCTTTTCCTGGCATCACTGTTAGGCTCGACCATTGCCATGTGCACCGCCGCCATGGCTGCTGATACGGATTTGAAAACTTTGGAAGCCGCTGCGAAAGCGGAAGGCGCCGTCAACAGCGTCGGCATGCCCGATGACTGGGCCAACTGGAAAGGCACCTGGGATGACCTGGCCAAGAATTACGGCCTGAAACACATCGACACCGACATGAGTTCAGCCCAGGAAATCGCCAAGTTCGCTGCGGAAAAAGACAACGCCAGCGCCGACATCGGCGACGTCGGTGCCGCCTTCGGCCCGATCGCGGTCAAGCAAGGCGTGGTGCAACCGTACAAGCCAAGCACCTGGGCACAAGTCCCGGACTGGGCCAAGGATAAGGACGGCAACTGGGCCCTGGCCTACACCGGCACCATCGCGTTCATCGTCAACAAAAAGCTGCTGCACGGTTCCGAAGCCCCAACCAAATGGGCTGACCTCAAGACCGGCAAATACAAAGTCTCCATCGGTGACGTAAGCACCGCCGCCCAGGCCGCGAACGGTGTTCTGGCTGCTGCTTACGCGAATGGCGGCGACGAGAAAAACCTGCAACCTGCCCTGCTGTTGTTCGCGGACATCGCCAAGCAAGGTCGTCTGTCGATGGCCAACCCGACCATCGCCACCATGGAAAAAGGCGAGATCGAAGTCGGCGTGGTCTGGGACTTCAACGGCCTGAGCTACAAAGCCAAGATGGCCAACCCGGATGACTACGTCGTGCTGATTCCGTCCGACGGTTCGGTAATTTCCGGCTACACCACCATCATCAACAAATACGCGAAGAACCCGAACGCCGCCAAGCTGACCCGCGAATACATCTTCAGCGACGCCGGCCAGATCAACCTGGCGCGCGGCAACGCCCGTCCGATCCGCGCCGAGCATCTGCAACTGCCGGCCGAAGTCAAAGCCAAGCTGCTGCCGAACGAGCAGTACAAAGGCGTGACCCCGATCAAGGACGCGGATGCATGGGAGAAAACCTCCAAGGCCCTGCCGCAGAAGTGGAACGAAGAAGTCATCGTAGAAATGAAGTAATGCTTCATCTGTAGGAGCAAAGCTTGCTCGCGATGCAGGCAACTCGGTCTTCCAGATGGAGCCAACTCGGTCTTCCAAATGACCGAGTTGATACCATCGCGGGCAAGCCTTGCTCCTACAGATTTCGCTGATATTTAATGTTTTGCGGAGTTTTGCCCCTATGAAGCACAACGTCATCCTTGTCGTGCTCGACGGCCTCAATTATGAAGTCGCGCGCCACGCCATGGGGCACCTGCAGGCTTACGTCGGCGCAGGACGCGCAGCGCTCTACAAACTGGAATGCGAACTGCCGGCCCTGTCCCGACCGCTGTATGAATGCATCCTGACCGGCGTTACGCCGATCGACAGCGGCATCGTCCACAACAACGTCTCGCGCCTGTCCAACCAGCGCAGCATCTATCACTACGCCCGCGACGCCGGCCTGACCACCGCTGCGGCGGCCTATCACTGGGTCAGCGAGTTGTACAACCGCTCACCGTTCGTGGAGGCTCGGGATCGTCACACTGACGACCCGACGCTGCCGATCCAGCACGGGCATTTCTACTGGAGCGATCATTACCCCGACTCGCACCTGTTCGCCGACGCGGAAAACCTGCGCCTGCGCCACGCGCCGAACTTTTTGTTGATACACCCCATGAACATCGACGACGCCGGGCACAAGCACGGCCTCGACACCCCGCAATACCGCAACAGCGCGCGCTTTGCCGATATCTTCCTCGCGGATTACCTGCAACGCTGGCTCGATGCCGGTTACCAGGTGCTGGTGACCGCCGATCACGGCATGAACAACGACCGCTCCCACAACGGCCTGTTGCCGGAAGAACGCGAAGTGCCGCTGTTCGTCCTCGGCGATGCCTTCAGCTTCGACGCCGGCGCCGCACCGAAACAGACGGAGATCTGCGGCACCGTCTGCGAACTGCTGGGTGTGGCCCACGACAAACCTGTGTGCCGGGAGCTGCTCAAGTGAATTCCATCATCCGCGGCAAATGGCTGGCAGCGTTATGCCTGGTGCCCTTCGCGCTGTTCTTTATCGTGTTCGAAATCGCCCCGCTAGTCTGGGTGATGATCAACAGCCTGCAATCGGAAGAGTTCGGCTGGGGCATCGAAAACTTCACCAAGATCTTCAGTTCGAAGTTCTATTTGCAGGCGATCCAGTACAGCCTTGAGATCAGTTTCTGGTCCAGCGTATTCGGGATCATCATCGCGGTGCTCGGCGCCTATTCCCTGCGCCGGGTCGACTCGAAACTGCGCAACTTCGTCAACGCCTTCGCCAACATGACCAGCAACTTTGCCGGCGTGCCTTTGGCCTTCGCCTTCATCATTCTGCTGGGCTTCAACGGCAGCTTCACGATCATGCTGAAGCAGGCCGGGATCATTCAGGATTTCAACCTGTACTCGAAAACCGGCCTGATCATTCTCTACACCTACTTCCAGATTCCCCTCGGCGTGCTGCTGCTCTACCCGGCCTTCGATGCGTTGCGCGAAGACTGGCGCGAGTCCGCCGAACTGCTCGGTGCCAGCGGCTGGCAATTCTGGCGACACATCGGTTTGCCGGTGCTGACCCCGGCGCTGCTCGGCACCTTCGTGATCCTGCTGGCTAACGCCCTCGGCGCCTACGCCACGGTGTATGCCCTGACCACCGGTAACTTCAACGTGCTGCCGATCCGCATCGCGGCGATGGTCTCCGGCGACATTTCCCTCGATCCGAACCTGGCCAGTGCCTTGGCCGTGGTGCTGGTGGCGTTGATGACCCTGGTGACCATCGTGCATCAGTTGCTGTTGAAGAGGAGCTACCATGTCTCGCGCTGAATTAGGGCCAGTCGGTGTCTACCACCGGGTCGTGGTGTATCTGCTGTTTGCCATTCTGTTGCTGCCGCTCGCCGGCACGCTGATCTACTCGATTGCCAGCAGTTGGTCGGCGACCATCCTGCCCAGCGGCTTTACCTTCAAATGGTATGTGCAACTGTGGAGCGATCCGCGCTTTCTGCATGCTTTCGGGCAGTCGCTGCTGGTGTGCGTCGGCGCGCTGATTCTGTCGGTGGTGCTGATTCTGCCGCTGCTGTTCGTGGTGCATTACCACTTCCCGAAACTCGACGCCTTGATGAACATCCTGATCCTGCTGCCCTTCGCGGTGCCGCCGGTGGTGTCGTCGGTGGGGTTGCTGCAACTCTACGGTTCCGGGCCGTTTGCGATGGTGGGGACGCCGTGGATCCTGATCGGTTGCTACTTCACCGTGGCGCTGCCGTTCATGTACCGGGCGATCACCAACAACCTGCAAGCGATCAACCTGCGCGACCTGATGGACGCCGCCCAACTGCTCGGTGCCAGCACCTTTCAAGCGGCGTTCCTGGTGGTGCTGCCGAACCTGCGCAAAGGCTTGATGGTGGCGTTGCTGCTGTCGTTCTCGTTCCTGTTCGGCGAGTTCGTGTTCGCCAACATCCTCGTCGGCACCCGCTACGAAACCCTGCAGGTCTACCTCAACAACATGCGTAACAGCAGCGGCCATTTCACCAGTGCGCTGGTGATTTCCTACTTCTTCTTTGTGCTGGTTCTGACCTGGGCGGCCAATATCTTGAACAAGGACAAAAGCGAATGAGCTATGTCAGCGTCCAACACCTTCAGAAAAACTACGCAGGCACCACGGTGTTCAGCGACATCAACTGCGAGATCCAGAAGGGCGAATTCGTCACCCTCCTCGGCCCGTCCGGTTGCGGCAAGTCCACCCTGCTGCGTTGCATCGCGGGGCTGACCTCAGTGGATGGCGGCAAAATCCTGCTCGATGGCGTCGATATCGTGCCGCTGAGCCCGCAGAAACGCGGAATCGGCATGGTATTCCAGAGCTACGCGCTGTTCCCGAACATGACCGTGGAGCAGAACGTCGCCTTCGGTTTGCGCATGCAAAAGGTCAATGCCGACGACAGCCACAAGCGCGTCGCCGAAGTGCTGAAACTGGTGGAGCTGAACGACTTCGCCGCGCGTTATCCGCATCAACTTTCCGGCGGCCAATGCCAGCGGGTGGCCCTGGCCCGTTCGCTGGTTACCCGTCCACGGCTGTTGTTGCTGGATGAACCGTTGTCGGCCCTGGATGCGCGGATTCGCAAACACCTGCGCGAACAGATCCGTGCGATCCAGCGCGAACTGGGCCTGACCACAATCTTCGTCACACACGATCAGGAAGAAGCCCTGACCATGTCTGACCGGATTTTCCTGATGAATCAGGGAAAGATCGTACAAAGCGGCGATGCCGAGACCCTTTACACCGCGCCGGTGGATGTGTTCGCCGCCGGTTTCATCGGCAACTACAATCTGCTGGACGCCGACGCCGCCTCGAAGCTGCTGCAACGACCTGTTACCCATCGCATCGCGATTCGCCCGGAAGCCATCGAACTGAGCCTCAACGGCGAACTCGATGCGCAGATCCGCAGCCACAGCCTGTTGGGTAACGTGATTCGCTACCGGGTCGAAGCCCGGGGCGTGGAACTGGTGGTGGATGTGCTCAACCGCTCGGCGGCCGATCTGCACCCCGATGGTCAGCGCCTGGCACTTTCCATCGATCCGACGGCCCTGTGTGAGGTGGCTTGAGCAGCGGCAAGCTTCAAGCTGCCAGCTTCAAGTTGTAGACTGCTGACCACCTAAATTCACGCTTGCAGCTTCAAGCTTGTCGCTTGAAGCTGTTCTCGAAGAGAACCGCCCTAATGGCTTTGGCAATTTTTGATCTGGACGAAACCCTGATCCACGGCGACTGCGCCACCCTCTGGAGCGAGCAGATGGGCCGCTTGGGCTGGGTCGATCCTGAATCGTTCATGCGGCAGAACAACGAACTGATGGACGCCTACAGTCACGGCAAACTGCGGATGGAGGACTACATGACCTTCAGCCTGGAACCGATGATCGGCCGCACCCCGGAGGAGGTCGACCACTTGGTAGGCCCATGGGTCGAAGATTTCATCGAACCGATTATCTTCAGCGACGCCACCAAAACCATCGCCGCCCACCGCAAGGCTGGCGACCGGATCCTAGTGATCTCGGCGTCGGGCACGCACCTGGTCCGACCGATTGCCGATCGCCTCGGCATCGACGAAATTCTCGGCATCGAACTGGAAGTGGCCCATGGTGTTTACAGCGGTCACACCGTCGGCACGTTGACCTACCGCGAAGGCAAGATCACCCGGTTGCTGGAGTGGCTGGATGCCGAAGAGGAAAACCTCGAAGGCGCGAGTTTCTACTCGGACTCACGCAATGACTTGCCGTTGTTGCTGAAGGTGGACTTCCCGCACGTGGTGAACCCGGATCCGGTGTTGCTGGAACATGCCGAAAAGGCAGGCTGGCCGATCCACCTCTGGAAATAAACTCCACCTGATCGTTCCCACGCTCTGCGTGGGAATGCATCAATGGACGCTCTGCGTCCGATTTGGGACGCAGAGCGTCCCGGGCTGCATTCCCACGCGGAGCGTGGGAACGATCATTGTGTGGCCCAGTGAATCAGGTCAGGCTTTCGTCGATCACCAACACCAACTTCCCCGCCACCGTGTTACTCGCCAATTGCGCAAACGCCGCTTCGGCATCCTTGATCGGGAATGCCTTGGCCAACTGCGGCTTCAACCGCCCTTCCGCAAACAACGGCCACACATGCTGGCTCAGATCGCTGAACACATCCGCCTTGAACTGATCATCCCGGCTGCGCAACGTCGATCCCAGGAACTGCACGCGTTTACCCAACACCTGCGCCAGATCCAGTTTCGCCTCACGCCCGCCCATCAAACCGATCAATACCCAGCGACCATCCAGGGCCATCAGCTTGAGATTCAGCGCCGCGTAATTGCCGCCCACCGGATCCAGGATCACATTGAACGGCCCCAGGTCATTCAAGCTTTCCAGATCCCCGGTGCGCACCACCCCACCTTGGGCCCCGAGGGCTTCGCAGTACGCCAAACGCTCGGCGGACCCGACGCTGACCCAGCACGGGCTGCCGAACGCCTTGCACAACTGAATGGCGGCTGAACCGATTCCACTGGCGCCGGCATGCAGCAGAACTTTCTCACCGGGTTTGAGGCCGGCCAGATGAAATAAATTTAACCAAACAGTCGCATACACCTCAGGCAATGCCGCCGCCTCGGCCAACGACAAACCTTCGGGCACCGGCAGCACATGCCGTCCGTCGACAACCACCTCTTCGGCCATCCCGCCCCCGGCCAGCAAGGCGCAAACCCGGTCTCCCACCTGCCAGGACGAGCCCGGACCGACCTCGCTGATCACCCCCGAACACTCAAGACCCAGTACCTGACTGGCTCCCGGCGGGGGCGGATAAAGGCCTGCCTTCTGTAACAAATCAGCGCGATTGAGGCCCGCTGCCGCCACTCGAATGCGAACTTGTCCTACATCGCACGTAGGACTCGGCTCTTCAACCCACTCCACTTGACCGTCAACGCCTTGCAATGCTTTCACAGTGCCTCCATAGTGAGTCTGGACTGAGCCCGTAGCTGTAGCGCCGGGCTTTCTTGCATTATGTGACCGGCCCTTTGTGGAACCGGCGACTTCAAAGACGGCCTAATATGCGTGATCAATTGTCCCCGCGTCGAATCAGCATGAAGCAACTGTTTCCCAGCACCGCCCTAGCCCTATTTATCGGTATCGGCTTATTGCCGATGTCGAGCAATTCGTTTGCAGCCAATAGCTGGGACAACCTTCAGCCTGATCGTGACGAAGTGATCGCCAGCCTGAACGTGGTCGAGCTGCTCAAGCGCCACCACTACAGCAAGCCGCCGCTCGATGATGCGCGCTCCGTGATCATCTATGACAGCTACCTCAAGCTGCTGGATCCATCGCGCAGCTATTTCATGGCCAGCGACATTGCCGAATTCGACAAGTGGAAAACCCAGTTTGACGACTTCCTCAAAAGCGGCGACCTGAACGCCGGGTTCACCATCTACAAGCGCTACCTGGACCGCGTCAAAGCGCGTCTGGACTTCGCCCTTGCAGAGCTGAACAAAGGCGTCGACAAGATCGACTTCACCACCAAGGAAACCTTGCTGATCGATCGCAAGGACGCTCCGTGGCTCAAGTCCACCGCAGAACTGGACGACCTGTGGCGCAAACGCGTCAAGGACGAAGTGCTGCGCCAGAAGATCGCCGGCAAGGATTCCAAGCAGATCCAGGAAACCCTGACCAAGCGCTACAAGAACCAGTTGGCGCGCCTGGACCAGACCCGTCCGGAAGACATCTTCCAGGCGTACATCAACACCTTCGCCATGTCCTACGACCCGCACACCAACTATCTGTCGCCGGATAACGCGGAAAACTTCGACATCAACATGAGCCTGTCCCTCGAGGGCATCGGTGCCGTGTTGCAGAGCGATAACGATCAGGTCAAAGTCGTGCGCCTGGTGCCGGCAGGCCCGGCCGACAAGACCAAAATGGTTGCCCCGGCCGACAAGATCATCGGCGTGGCCCAGGCCAACAAAGAGATGGTCGATGTGGTCGGCTGGCGCCTGGACGAAGTAGTCAAGCTGATCCGCGGCCCGAAAGGCACCGTGGTGCGCCTGGAAGTGATTCCGGCCAGCAATGCGCCGAACGACCAGACCAGCAAAATCGTGCCGATCACCCGTGAAGCGGTGAAGCTTGAAGATCAGGCCGTTAAAAAGTCGATCCTCAGCCTCAAACAGGACGGCAAGGACTACAAGCTCGGCGTCATCGAGATCCCGGCCTTCTACCTGGACTTCAAGGCGTTCCGCGCTGGCGATCCGGACTACAAGAGCACCACTCGCGACGTCAAGAAACTGCTGACCGAGTTGCAGAAAGACAAAGTTGACGGCGTGGTCATCGACCTGCGCAACAACGGTGGCGGCTCCTTGCAGGAAGCCACCGAGCTGACCAGTCTGTTCATCGACAAAGGTCCGACTGTGCTCGTGCGTAATGCCGATGGCCGGGTCGATGTGCTGGAAGATGAAAACCCGGGCGCCTTCTACAAAGGCCCGATGGCGTTGCTGGTCAACCGCTTGTCAGCCTCGGCTTCGGAGATCTTCGCCGGCGCCATGCAGGACTACCACCGCGCGTTGATCGTCGGTGGCCAGACCTTCGGCAAAGGCACCGTGCAGACCATTCAGCCGCTGAACCATGGCGAACTGAAACTGACCCTGGCCAAGTTCTACCGGGTATCCGGCCAGAGCACCCAGCATCAGGGCGTACTGCCGGACGTGGATTTCCCGTCGATCATCGACACCAAGGAAATCGGCGAAAGCGCGCTGCCGGAAGCCATGCCGTGGGACACCATCAAGGCCTCGATCAAACCGGCGACCGACCCGTTCAAGCCTTACATCGCCGAGCTCAAGTCCGAGCACGACGTGCGTTCGGCCAAAGACGCGGAGTTCGTGTTTATCCGCGACAAGTTGGCCCTGGCCCAGAAGCTGATGGAAGAAAAAACCGTCAGCCTCAACGAAGCCGATCGTCGCAAGCAACACACCGACATCGAAGCCAAGCAACTGGTCATGGAAAACATCCGTCGCAAGGCCAAGGGCGAAGAACCGCTCAAAGAGCTGAAGAAAGAAGACGAAGATGCTATCGCGGCCGAACCGGACAAAATCAAACCGGAAGACGATGCCTACCTGAGCGAAACCGGGCGGGTGCTGCTGGATTACCTGAAACTGAGCAACCAGGTGGCCAAGCATTAAGATGATGGCAATTTAATGCTGACGCTCCCCGGAGCGTCATCAAACAGTCATCATTCTGTCGTGAAATACAGGACTGGGAGCGCCTCTTGAATCAAGAGTCCGCTCCCAGTCCTTTTTTTATCGCCAGAGATCGCCATGACCACGACCGAACAGCTGAGTGCCTTGAGTTCAATTCTGGCTCAAAGCGGTTTGCACAGTCTGTTCCAGCCGATCATTTCCCTCTCTGAACGACGAATCATTGGCTACGAAGCCCTGAGCCGTGGCCCCTCCAACAGCCCGCTGCACTCCCCCATCGCCCTGTTCGCCGTGGCCCGCCAGGCCGGACGCCTCAGCGAACTGGAAATCGCCTGCCGCCAGAGCGCTTGCCGCCGGTTCAACGAACAGCAGCTACCCGGCAAGTTGTTCCTCAACGTGTCGCCGGAATCCCTGCTCGAAACCTCGCACCAACCGGGTCGCACCCTGCAACTGCTGCAAGACTTCGGTATCCCGCCGAGTCAGGTGGTGATCGAACTTACCGAACAAACCCCGACCGATGATTTTCAGTTGCTGCAAAACGCGTTGCATCACTATCGGGCGATGGGGTTTTCCATTGCGCTGGACGATCTCGGCGCTGGCTATTCGAGTTTGCGACTGTGGTCCGAGCTGCGGCCGGATTACGTGAAGATTGATCGACACTTTATCGACGGCATCCACCAGGACGCGCTCAAGCGTGAATTCGTCGGTTCAATCCTGCAAATCGCCAAGGCCTCCCGCGCTTTAGTGATCGCCGAAGGTATCGAGTTGCCGGAAGAGCTCGCCGTATTGACCGAGATGGGCGTCGATCTGGTGCAAGGCTATCTGCTCTGCCGCCCCCAGGAACATCCGCCACGGGACGCGCGCGCGCTGATGCCCAAACACGACAACACCACAGTGGCGCTGAACGACGAAGCCAGCGACCTCAGCGCCCTGCTCAACGACCAACCCGCCGTGGCCCGCGACACCCCGACGGCGACCGTCCTGGAAGCCTTCCGCCGCCAGGCCAACCTCAACTCCCTGGCGGTGCTCGACGAACAAGGCCAACCTTGCGGCATCGTCCACCGCCATTCGCTCTCCGACGCGCTGCTCAAGCCCTTCGCCACCGACCTCTTCGCGCGCAAACCCATCAGCCGCCTGATGAACGACGACTTCCTGGCCGTCGAAATGAGCCAGTCCCTGCAACAAGTCAGCCGCCTCATCACCAGCCGCGCCCGACAACGCATCGAAGAAGACTTCATCATCACCCTCAACGGCGGTTACCTGGGCCTCGGCCGGGTCATCGACGTGCTCAAACTGATCACCGAACTGAAAATCCAACAAGCCCGCTACGCCAACCCGCTGACCCTGCTGCCCGGCAACGTCCCGATCCAGCAATGCCTGACCCGTCTGCTGCAACAAGCGCGGGAATCAGTGATCTGCTACGTGGATATCGACAGCTTCAAACCCTTCAACGACATTTACGGCTACGGGCGTGGGGATGAAGTCCTACTGTGCTTGGCGCAATGCCTGAACGACCGCGTCGATCCTTCCCGGGACTTTGTAGGACATATCGGCGGTGATGACTTTTTGCTGGTGCTTGGGCCGGAAGACTGGCGCAAACGTTTGAACCAGCTACTCGACGACTTCCACAGCCAATGCCGACGCTTCTACCGCGCCGAGCACCTGGAAGCCGGCTGCTTCATCGCACCCAACCGCCAGGGCGTGCGGCAGGAATTTCCGTTGCTTTCACTGTCCATCGGCGTGGTGCATCTGCATCCCGAGGCCTGTGCAGGGTTGGATGCGAGCCAATTGGCAGAAATGGCATCCCAAGCCAAACACCACGCGAAGAACGTGCCGGGGTATAGCGTGCACGTAATTGACACCCTCGCAGTGCCAGCCACCGAAGAAACCTTAGTGGCCGGCCACCGCTGATCTTTTGATCTGGCTTTTGCAGCGCCTGGACGATCCAGCCCCTCACCCTAACCCTCTCCCCAAAGGGGCGAGGGGACTGACCGCTTTGTTAGGGGAAAATACTGCGACCTGCGACTACGCGGTGCTCTTGGCTTGGCCAAACCAAGGTCACCTTGATCGTTCAGGTCGACGGCGGCCGGAAGAATACCGAGATCAGTCCCCTCGCCCCTCTGGGGAGAGGGTTAGGGAGAGGGGTGGATCTGAAGCCCTACCCCTACTCCGAAGACATCCCCCGCAACCGCCGCCCCAATACATCCAACACATCACACCCATCCCGCAACGGAATCGCGCAGAGCAAAGCAAAGTCACTAAGGATGAAGGACTCACAATCAATCGACCCACGCATGGACATGTTCTCCAGCACTTGGGTTACTGCGCGAATTCGGTAGTTGGCGGCGTCATACAAAACATCAAGCGGCGCGTGGGTGTCGACGAACAAGGTCGGCACGTCGTCGCAGTTGCTGGTGAGCGCCATGAAGCGGCTTTTGGGGTGGGGAGTTGGTTTTTCGTAGGGTGGATCGGGATGTAATGTTGTCATTTGAAAGCTCTTAAGGAAGGAATGAGAGCTGCCATCAGCCTTCCTACAGGCGTGGGTGGCAGCTATGCGCGGGGTAGGAATATCGAGTCCTTTAGAGCAATTCTCGACCACGCCGAAGCGTGCCCGCGCACAGCCGCCGAAACGGATCTTACGGACGCGTGTTAACGGCCGCAATCAAGTATCGACGCCAATGTAGCTCTAAAGATATTGAAGGGTTCCTACACCCTGTCACTGAATACACAGCGACCACCAAAGCCTACCGATTGGACGCATTGCGCACCAGTTCACCAAAACCGCCGCAACATGAAGGAAATTTCCGAAGACCTTGCCCGGAAATTTCGCTCAGTAAAAAGGCGAACGTGGCACAAGGTTTCACTGAAGCCTGGCTCGCAAATAAATCTGTCCCCCTTGATACGCTTGATATTAAAGATCACTTGCCTAAGACGAACAGTCAGTGTTGATCGCTGCAGAACAGTCGTCCTTTCAGCGTATTAATTACATTATGTATCAACTGAAATGCCTACTAATGCCATTATCAAAGACGCTGCACCCAACTATAGTGCGCCATATATCTGTTGCCAGCGGCAACTCGCCACATTTCGCCGCCAGATTTATCAGTAATGCGGGTGGCGATACCGGTCTGTTATTGCGTATCCAAGGTGACTTACATGATTCAAAGCATTATCAAAGCTGCTTGCTTGACCACGTTTTTTGTCGCAAGCGCCGCTGCGCCAATAGTCCAGGCACAACCCCTACCATTGGGAAATACCGGGGCCCTACACAATGAAGATGTGGAGTGGCGTAGCTTTCCAGCTTTCCCCAAAGAAGTGAAATTGTCTGTTCTGGTCGGAGATCCAAGTAAACCAGCACCCTACGTTGTGCGAGTTAAAGTCCCGAGCGGCACCAAACTAATGCCTCATACACACCCTGAAGATCGTATATACACCGTAATGTCGGGTGTGTTCTATATTGGCTTTGGTACTGTTTTTGATGCGACCAAGCTAGTTGCCTATGGCCCAGGTAGCGTAGTAGTACTTCCGGCCAATACTCCACATTTCCATTGGGCCAAATCGGGGGAGTATATCTCTCAAGTTTACGGAATAGGCCCGCTGGGCCTCGAATATATTGATAGCCATGACGATCCCCGTAATTCGTCGAAGTAAGTGAAGGGGACAGATTATTTATCCCGCAACCCTTTGATACTAAAGATCACTTGCCCAACGCTTCACTGGGCATACTGAGTGAATCCTTAATAGCAAATGGGACAGCAAATGGGACAGATTTATTTTCCTGCTAACGGTGCTATCAGGGTTGCTGCAGGTGCAAGTAATTTTGGCGACATAACAGAGCCGGCCGTATTTCGGTTCTCTAGTCATGTCGCGAGAATGGAAAAAGGATTGATCGCTGTAGTCCAACCCACTGATTCCTCCTTTTGTATTCTAGTAAAGCTCCACGAAATCTTCGACGAAGATATACTATTTCAATGGGAAGTACGCAATTGCAACTAGTGCGTATAGTTTCACGACACTGTAATCCAATCAGCTTTTTAGACATCCCTTTTTTGTCTGGACAACGATTTCAATACACTCAGTTCGCATTACCATAATGCTTGCCACCCGCGGAAAGAGAGGCAAGTCATATTGAACGGGTAGCCGGTTTTCTCCTGCTTAATCTTGAACCCCTTTAATTTTATCCAACCGCATGGCATTGCCCTGTCCGACTTGTGTAACGCTTTCAGTTTCGATGGTCTGAACAACGCGACCAGTCTCATCCTTGGTGACCTGAACGGACTTGGTGTAAGTCCCTTGCACGCAGCCGCTCATTGGCAGCACTAATGCGCACAAGATCAGTCCGAAAATACGATTCATAAAAACTCCTTATTTCATTTTAAAATAGCTTGTCGTGCGAAAAACTAATACCGTCCAGCGCTAGTCAGCCATGATCCGCTTATAACGCTTCTGGTATTCGTCATAGGAAAGGCCCTGATGTTCAAGCTGTTCAATCTGTTGCTGTCTGTAAGCTTCTTTTGTCATGAGTCCGGCACCGGCCCCGGAGTTTGGCTCTTTAACTCCCTTTAAGCCTGCAGCACCTTTTGGAAACAGCTGATCAGTCAGCTCTGTAATTTTTTTCTCAGCATTAATGAATTTATCTATTACCCGACCGCCACCCCAACGCGAGTCGTATTCAGCTTGGCCAACCTGCTGACCGTATTGATAGACGCGGATATCTGCATAGCTCATGTAAATAGCCAAGTCCCACGACCAAGTACCGATGTAAGTCGTCGAAAGAGGACAACTGGAGGGCGCGCTACCTGACGGGATTTGACGCGTATGGAATCCTTTACTTTTGAGTAGGTTTTCATAGGTAGTGTTGAATCCCTCTCGCAGTCCTTCCACAGGGATCAGACAAATCTCTGGCGCTATCTCGGAAGACAGCTCAGCAGGTGTCACGGTTTGCTTGATGCTGCAACCCGATGCCAAAAAAGTTGCCGCCAGGATAAAAGGGATATAAAGACTGCGCATGCAACCTCCTTGGCATGAATGAGGCATGGAAGGTATCACGGCTTTACATGGCTAAGCTGCATTGCCAGAAACTCATCAACAAACGAAGTTACCTGCCGCTGAATTACCTCCCTAGGCCTAGCACCCTCCCCATCCCCACAAATAATCCCATCCCCCGGCGCCGCCTCTTCAAGCATCGCCACCGCCCCAGGCTTGCACACCGCCATAAAACTAAAGTGACTGGCATCACTAATCTCAACATACCGCGTCGACGCCTGGGGCAAGCGTTTAACCAAATCGGCAGACTCCAACTGCGCAGGAAGTTCTTCCGATGGCACACCCGCCGCAATCACCAGCGTCGGCACCGGCAACTTCGCAAGGCTTTCATCGGTCATCCCACGCGACAGGCCCAGGTCCAACGAAACAACAGCTGTAATGCGTTTATCGCTCAAATCCGCAGCCAGCCGCGCCTTCGATGCCGGGGTGTTTGCGGGGTTGATCTGTTGGTAAACGATGCAACTGGCCAACTTCGGGTGGGCGATGCAGTCCTTGGCAAACCGGTCAGGATCAAACCGTGCGCCGGCGATTTCCAGGACGGTCCAGCCGCCGAGTGAATGGCCAACGGCTGCAATCCGCTGTTTCGCGACTACACCAAAGTGTTCTGGCTGTGCCGTGACTGCGTCGATGGCCCGGCTGAGGTCGGCAGGTCGTTGCCATAGTTGTGCGGCGGCTTGGGGGCTGCGGTCCCGGCTGGTGGTGCCGGGGTGGTTGACCGCCGCGACGATGTATCCCTTGTGGGCCAGTGCGCTGGCGAGCCATGTCTGGTTGATCCAACTCCCGCCGTTGCCGTGGGAAAGCACCACTAATGGATGCTCGCCAGCCGCCGGTGGCGCGTTGGGCACGGCGAGGGCGCCGACGAACACTGGGTTGTCGCCGAACAATTGCGGGGTGGCGGTGGTTGCGCTGGGGTACCAGACGACCATGTCCAGTGGGCGGTCGTTTTGCGGGTCTGGCAGCGTGGAGGACTGGAAGCCGATAGGGCTATCGTTAGCGAGTGCACTTGTGGTCAAGCAGATTAGAAACAGGGCGCCGAGAGCTGTTTTCAATGTTTTTATCTTCCTTGATTAGATCACCTGAATCCGCTGTCAGGCGCGGGCCATCTTATCGCTCCCGCGCTCAGCGTGGGAAGGCCGTCTGTGACGCTCCGCGGCCAGTGTCCTACCCAACCTATTAGTCAGTATCAGGTCTCAACACGGGACTACTGTGGCTGGTTTTCTTGCTGAGTGTTCGACCAAGCGCTTGCCCGGTCATTTCGACATAGCGGTAGGTGAACATCGACACCAGGACGACCAATCCCATCACCAGCAAAGCGATGACGTTGTTGAACAACACATTACCGGTGTCCAGGTAGCGAGTCCCGTCGATCATCGGTGCGATATCAACGCCGAGGAGCTTTGCCGCCACCATAAACGCCGACACGACGCAAAATAGAATGGCCGCGTGGGTCAAGTAGATGGAATAAGACAACTTGCCGAGAAAACTGAAGACCCGTCCTGCCAACAACCGCGATACCGCCCCGCCATCGAAAGCGAATATCAAAACAATGACAGCGAACAACGGGCTGGCCACCAACGCCTTGGCTGCAAAATCGTTGACCACGAATACCAGCGCCGCTGCCACTGCCAACACTTCAAGCGCTGTCAGCAACCAGGCCTTGGCCCGGCCGGGATGGGGTGACTTCAAATACACGGCGTAAGTCAGGCAGCCAGTGAAAAAATACGCGAGGCCCCGCAGCGACTCGATGGTGAAGAAGGTATTACCTGCATAGATCAGCGCCAGGGCCACGACGACCATCGTCGCCCACACCCATGTCCTGACGCCGAAGGCAACGCTCAGGATCAGGGCGAAGATCATATAGGTGTAGTACTCAATACTGATGCTCCAGGACGGATAGTTGAACGACAGTGGATTAGTTAAATACGTCCAGGATTGCAACAGCAGCGCATTCGGCAGTATTTCAGCCGGGGCAAACTTCCCGGTAAACGGCACGTTGTTGAACTCCATACCTTTTTGCACAGCCATATATCTGCCGCACTCTAACAATATAAAGACGACCAACATAAAGAGGTGCAGCGGCAATAAGCGGAAGGTCCGCGTTATAAAGAATTTGCGAAAATTGAATTGCACCGAGCTGCCATAGGCATGCGTCAAGACAAAGCCACTCAGTACAAAAAAGAACGATACAAATACGTCGGCATGGCGAAAGAACAACCATTCGGTAAAGCTGTCGCTAACGCGCAGGTGATAGAGCATGACTGAACCAGCCATCAGGCCCCTGAAACTGTCCAGCGAATCAAACCGCTTCTCTGCGCGCATATCCAGGCTCCTTTACTCGCATGGGCGGCACGTCTTGGATTCACCTACGATGACCGCCATGAGTCGGCGATGGTCTCGTTCGGCTTCATCCAGGTAACGTGCCACCCGCTCCCGGAATGATTGCAAGCCCTTCACCGTTGCAGTGAAGGGCCTGGCGCAAGATCTGAACGTTTGGGTGACGCGCAACAAACCGCTGATCTGATGTGACGTTAGCATCGCGCTTTAAAAGAGCAAGGCGGCTTTATCAGGCAATAAGGAATGCATTATTGACGCCATTACGGCGTCAAAAAAACTGCTAATACGCAGGACATCAATAGTCTTTTCACAGCAGCACTAATTCCCTGCCGCTACATCGACTTATCGAATAATCAGGGGATTATTGCGGAGTATCATCACTCACCAAGCCTTTCAACTTGATCTCAGCCAATGGATGCCCCGCCTTCAAGGCAATCCGCCAAAACCGCGCCGCCTCAACCGCATCCGGCGCCTTGCCCGGCGTCCCCGCCAAACTGATCACGCCAACCTGATACGCCGCTTTGCCATCCCCCGCCAAAGCTGCCAGGCGCAGCAATCGCACGCCTTCCTCGCGTGCGCCAAGACCGACGCCGCGAAAGGTCAGGATGTGGCCGTAGAAGCTCTGGGCACCGACGTCGCCGAGGTTGGCCATGCGCGCAAATTGGCCTTCAAGCCATTTCCAGCCTCGGGGCTGGCGCACAAACCATGACCAGTGAAACAGCCTACGGGCCAACCAGTAGGAGGCCCGCGCCTTGAGTCGTAAAAACACTCAGGCCTCCGCTGATTCGGGATACTCGTATTCGAACACTCGCACCACTTCCGAAGCATGCCAGGAAGCGGCGGCGACGCCGTCGGACGGGCCGGAGAAGCGACCCAGGCGCTCGACGCATTCGAAGAAGCCGGTGCGTGGCAGGCGGCTGGCGCCTTGGCTGATCACTAGCGAGCTGCGCAGGGGCTGCTCGGCTTTGGCGTCCAGCGCAGCGAGGTGTTCAAGGGCGGCGGTCAGGGTTTGCATGGCCGGGGTGGGCAATTGCAAACGCTCGAGCAGTGCTCGATAAGTCAGAAGGTGGCGCTGACGACGCGCCTGGTCCAGTTCGCCGAGTAACCCGTCCCAATGTTGACGGCTGATGCGTACGCTCACGATTCATCCCTCCATCCTGGCACCGTCAGTTCCCAGGCCAGGCTGCGGCGAATCGCAGCGTCAGGAAGACGCTCGCCACTTTCGATCAAGGCCAGATAAGACGGGCTGATGCCTACCGTGCGGGCCAGCGCCTCGATGGCGATGCCCTTCCCTTCGCGCAAATTGCGGAGTTGATCCAGACCCGGAAGGACCTGGTCTGCAACGACCGTCGGACGCTCTACGGCGGCCCTTGGCGGTTGTTGCTCGATGCCTGCTGCTTTCAGTAAAGCCTGGTACTGAGCCCACGGTAGAACCGCATATTCGGGCTCGCCTTCGCGTGTGATTATCTGAATATCCATGACTTCCCCGTAGGACAACGACACTTAGCGAGTCGGCACTTTTCCCTTGAAGTGTAATCCTAACAGCGGCCAAGGTCGCGGGGGCATCAATCTATGGATGAAACTGAAACAACTCAGTCATCTTTCGGGCCCTGAAGCTGAAGTTGCTCCGGGGTATCGGGCAGTCGTTCAACCACAGCGAGCTTCTCCGGCAGCTGCCGATTGCGCCAGGCGCGGAAGGCGTTGAGTTCGTCGTCGAGGGTTTTCATCACCCAGGCCAGCACGGCGATGTCGTCGAGCATGCCGAATACAGGGATAAAGTCCGGGATGGCGTCGAGCGGACTGAGGAAGTACATCAGGCCAGCCACGACGGTCAGGATCGATTTTCGGCTGATGGCGCGATACTCGCCACGCCAGTAGGCCAGGCACAGGGCCTGCAACAGGCGCAGGTCGTCCTTGAGTTTGCCCAGTCGACCACCTTCGCTGGTGCTTTTGCTGGCCACCGCGAACAGCAGGGTCGGCAAACGACCTTTCGCCAGCAGGCGCCCGGCCAGGGGCAGGAAGCGAGCGAAATTCCAGGGTGCTTTCATCTTTTCCTCCCACTGAAATGTTATCCACACAAATTGTGGATAACCTTGTGAACAGAGCTGCATTTCACCGCTGAGAGCCCCGTTTTATAAGGGCTCAACTCAGATCGGGCGTTTTTTACTCACATAAAAAAACCCAAGATTTCATTGACTTGGCGGTTCGGTGCGGCTAGTCCAGCGCTCTCAATGCCTATGACTCCAGCCTACAGCATCCGTTCGCTTTCTTTGCACATTGCCAAACCCCAGATACAACAACGCCCCGCTGAGTGCGAGGCGTTGTTTTTTGCAGCAGACGACGGTTACTTGGCGGCGTCTTGTTTCGCTGGATCTTTGATTGCCAGCAGCTCCAGATCGAATACCAGCACCGAGTTGGCCGGGATTGCCGGGCTTGGGCTTTGCGCGCCGTAAGCCAGGTCGCTAGGAATGTACAGCTTGTACTTCTCGCCGACGTGCATCAGTTGCAGGCCTTCGACCCAACCAGGGATTACACCGCTGACTGGCAGATCAATCGGGCTACCGCGATCAACCGAGCTGTCAAAGGTGGTGCCGTTGGTCAGCTTACCGGTGTAGTGAACAGTCACTACGTCGGTCGGCTTAGGCTGAGGACCATCCGCTTTTTTCACGACTTCATATTGCAGACCGGATGCAGTGGTCACTACACCGGCTTTCTTGGCGTTGTCTTCGAGGAATTTCTTGCCGGCGGCTGCCGACTCTTCGCTCATTTTCGCCATGCGTTCTTCTGCACGCTTTTGCAGTGCTGCGAAGGCCTCGACCAGTTCGTCGTCCTTCAGCTTTTGTTCTTTCTTGCCGACGGCATCTTCGATGCCTTGGGCTACGGCCTTGGAATCCAGATCATCCATGCCTTCCTGAGCCAGGCTCTTGCCCATGTTCAGGCCAATCCCGTAGGAAGCTTTTTGCGCCGGGGTTTTCAGCTCTACGCTGGTCTGCGAATCACAACCCGCAAGTACCAGGCTTACCAGGGCCACCGCCGCCGCCAACCGATGCTGTTTCATGCTATTTCCTTGTTCATGCGCCTAAAGGGCAATCGAATAAAGCCGCGAGCTTATCAGGCGGCCACGACCAATGGCTACCGGCATGAGAGCAGGATACTGCTGATAAGTTCAGGTCTTTTAAAGCATTTCGGGAATGAGCTGGATGAAGTTTCTGTCATCTTGCTCCCACAGACGCAGATGCCGGTTCCTACAACACTTGGCGTAATGGCCACTTGCCGCCCCCTAAGCAGCTGAGGCATAAGAGAGCTATAAAAACGACAAGGACGTTTATCTTGCGCCTCTTACTCCGCTTGCTGATTCTGATCGTTGCGCTGCTGGGGCTTGGCCTGGCCGTGGTTCTTTACTACGTCGCCAACCCGAAGCTGCCCGCTTACTCCCCCGCCCAACAGGTGCATTACCTGGAGCAGTGGAGCGCCGCCGACCGCCAGACTTACTACTTCACCCCCCAGGGCACGCAAGTCAAAGGCTTGCATTACGACTGGTTCGAGGCGCTGGAATTGCCGTTCTCGCAACAGCGTTTTGCCGCCCCGGAGTATCTCGCGCGCTTCGGTTTTCTGATCGATCCCGCCCAGAAAGCCACGCCAATTAACCCTGGCAACCTGCCCGTGGGTTTCGCCCGGCACCAGAATCCCGGCAGCCAGGACCGGTTTCTCGACATCACCTGCGCCGCCTGTCACACCGGCGAATTACGCTTCAATGGCCAGGCTGTGCGCATCGATGGCGGCTCGGCCCAGCATGTGTTGCCGTCCAGCGTGCCGACCCTGCGCGGTGGCAGTTTTGGCCAGGCATTGGTGGCCAGTCTTGTATCGACTTATTACAACCCGTGGAAATTCGAACGTTTCGCACGCAACGTGTTGGGCGCGGACTACGACGCCCGGCATCAAGTCCTACGGGAAGACTTCAAAAAATCCCTCGATACCTTCCTGAAAGTCGCCTGGAACGATACCCATCGCGGCCTCTATCCCACCGAAGAAGGGCCCGGCCGTACCGACGCGTTCGGGCGCATTGCCAATGCCAGTTTCGGTGATGCTATTTCGCCGGCTAACTACCGCGTGGCCAACGCCCCGGTGGATTATCCACAGCTGTGGGATATCTGGACCTTCGATTGGGTGCAGTGGAATGGCTCGGCGCAGCAGCCGATGGCGCGCAATATCGGCGAGGCGCTGGGTGTGGGCGCGACGTTGAATTTCTTTGATGCTGATGGGCAGCCGCTTACCGGCGATGCGCGCTATCCCTCCAGCGTCCGGGTTCGTGATCTGAATTTGATCGAAGAAACCCTGCAACGCCTCAAGCCGCCGGCCTGGCCGGAAGACGTGCTAGGCAGCGTCGATAAGCCCCTGGCGGCCCAAGGTCGCGCGTTGTTCGCCGAGAATTGCGCCAGTTGTCACGTGCCACGGGTGAATCAGGTTGGCAGCCGTGCAGTGCAACAACTCAAATTACTGCCAGTCGCGGCCATCGGCACCGATCCCACCGCCGCCAACAACATCGCAGACCATCGTTTCGACCTGACGGCCCTGCAATGGGACCCGGCGGAGCTGGGGCAACTGGATGTTCAACTGCATCCCAAACCGACCGAGCCACTGGACTTGAGCAAGCTCTCGGTGGCCAAAGGGTTGGCGTACGTCACGGCGTTCGTCGAAAACCGGGCTTACCGCGAGGCCAAGGTCACCCCGGCGGAGCGCCCGGACCTGGATGGGTTCGGATTGCCCATCGGAGTACAAGAACTGCGCGCCTATAAAGCCAGGCCATTAGCGGGCGTCTGGGCCACTGCGCCGTTTCTGCACAACGGTTCGGTGCCAAGCATTTATGAGTTGCTGTCGCCCCAGGACGAACGCGCGACCACTTTCTATAAAGGCACCTTCGAGTTCGATCCCAAACATTTGGGCTATCGCACTGAGGCCTTTGCCAATGGCTTTGTGTTCGACACACGCATCACCGGCAATCACAACAGTGGTCACGAGTTCCGGGCCGGTGAACGCGGCAACGGCGTTATCGGACGCCTGCTGCAACCCCAGGAACGCTGGGCGCTGCTGGAGTACCTGAAAGTCTTGGGTGGTCCGCTGGAGACGCAGTTGCCATGAATCCTGAATTCGTCAAAAGGACTTGCTCATGCTGATCACGCTTTGGCTGCGCCTCGGCGCTTTTCTCGGAAAACTCCTGCTTTGCCTGCTGTGCCTGGGGTTATTGGGCTGGGCGCTCGCCACCGCATGGTTTGCCTGGCAGCGCAGTGGCGCGGTCTCGGCGGATGAACAGATCCCGGACGGCGAAGCGGCGATGACCCAGGACATCATCCAGACCGCCGTGCGCATCGTCGACCAGCACCGCGAAAGCACTCGATACCTGCGCGACGCCCATGCCAAGGCCCATGGCTGTGTGAAGGCCGAGGTTCAGGTGTTGCCGGATCTGGCGGCGGAATTGCGTCAAGGTGTGTTCAGCGAGCCGGGCAAATCCTGGCAAGCGACCGTGCGCCTGTCCAACGGCAACGCCTATCCGCAATTCGACAGCATCCGCGATGCCCGGGGCATGGCCATCAAGTTGCTCGATGTACCCGGCAAACAATTGCTGGCTGATCAGGCGGGTCGCCACGAGCAGGATTTCGTGATGTTCAGCCACCCGAATTTCTTTGTCAGCGATGTCGCCGAGTACCGCCAGAATGTGGCCGCTCAGGCGGATGGCAAAACTGCGATGGCGTTCTTTCCGGGCTGGGATCCACGCACCTGGCAGGTTCGCCATCTATTTATCGCCCTGGCGACGCTCTCCCCCGCCCCCGACAGTCCGACCCAGACCACCTACTTTTCGGTTTCGCCCTACAAGTTCGGCGCAGCCAATGCCAAGTTCCGCGTCATGCCCGATCCGGGAAGCTGTCCGACCTATGTCCTGCCCAAACAAAATCAGGATCTGCCGAACTTCCTGCGCAGTGCGCTGAACCAGCAGTTGTCGACCGACCGGGTGCCAGCGTGTTTCGTCCTGCAGATCCAGCGCCAGGATGCGAATAAGTACATGCCGATTGAGGACACAAGCATTGAATGGCACGAAAGTGATGCGCCGTTCGAGACCGTGGCGAAGATCAATGTGCCGGCGCAGGATTTCGATACCCCGGCGCTGAATCTGCAATGCGATAACCAGTCGTTCAACCCGTGGTTCGGGCTGGAGGCGCATCGGCCGATTGGCGGGATCAATCGTCTGCGTAAAGCAGTGTATGAAGCGGTCAGCGACTACCGCCACAGCCGCAACGCCGAGCAATAAACGCCAAACACAGTCACCCTGTGGGAGCGGGCTTGCTCGCGAAGGCGGTGTATCAGTCGCCGAAGATGTTGGCTGACACACCGCCTTCGCGAGCAAGCCCGCTCCCACAAGGGAATCACGGTAGTGAGTCAAATCCCAGACGACAAAAAGCCCGCATTAAGCGGGCTTTCTGTGTGGTGACCTGGCGTTCAGCGTTCCAGGTTACCGAATATGGCGCAGCGGACGGGACTCGAACCCGCGACCCCCGGCGTGACAGGCCGGTATTCTAACCGACTGAACTACCGCTGCGCGTAGCGTTGAAAGTAATGGTGGGTGATGACGGGATCGAACCGCCGACATTCTGCTTGTAAGGCAGACGCTCTCCCAGCTGAGCTAATCACCCTTTACCTTCGTTGCGGGGCGCATTATGCCACAGGTTTTCGTAAAGTGTTGATTTAATTGAATATTTTTTCAAATAAATCCGAAAACCCATAAAACAACGCGACCTGCAGGAACAACATACAAACGTGGGGCAGAAAAAAACCCGCGTTAGCGGGCTTTTCCGTGGTGACCTGGCGTTCAGCGTTCCAGGTTACCGAATATGGCGCAGCGGACGGGACTCGAACCCGCGACCCCCGGCGTGACAGGCCGGTATTCTAACCGACTGAACTACCGCTGCGCGTAACACTAAAAACGAATGGTGGGTGATGACGGGATCGAACCGCCGACATTCTGCTTGTAAGGCAGACGCTCTCCCAGCTGAGCTAATCACCCTTCGCTTCGGTGTGGCGCGCATTCTACGGAGCACCCCCACCTCTGGCAAGCACTTTTTTAAATAATTTTCTCAGGCCTTCCAAAGGCTTAGAGAAGGGTTGGCCTATGGCGCCGCGAAGAGAATAATGCCCCCCTTTGTATAAAGGAGAGACTCGCCTCATGTGGTTCAAAAACCTGCTTATCTATCGCCTGACCCAAGATCTGCCTTTTGATGCCGAGGCGTTGGAAACTGCACTGGCGACCAAACTGGCGCGTCCATGTGCAAGCCAGGAGTTGACCACTTACGGTTTCGTCGCGCCGTTCGGCAAGGGCGAAGATGCTCCGCTGGCGCACGTCAGCGGTGACTTCCTGCTGATCGCCGCCCGTAAAGAAGAACGCATTCTGCCGGGCAGCGTCGTGCGCGACGCGGTCAAGGAAAAGGTCGAAGAGATCGAAGCCACGCAAATGCGCAAGGTCTATAAGAAGGAACGCGATCAGATCAAGGATGAAATCATCCTCGCGTTCCTGCCGCGCGCCTTTATCCGTCGCTCGTCGACCTTCGCCGCCATCGCGCCGAAACAAGGCCTGATCCTGGTGAACTCGGCCAGCCCGAAACGCGCCGAAGACCTGCTGTCGACCCTGCGTGAAGTGATCGGCTCGCTGCCAGTACGTCCGCTGACCGTCAAAATGGCCCCGACTGCCACCATGACCGACTGGGTCAAAACCCAGAAAGCCGCCGACGACTTCTTTGTTCTGGACGAGTGCGAACTGCGCGACACCCACGAAGACGGCGGCATCGTGCGTTGCAAGCGTCAGGACCTGACCAGCGACGAAATCCAGTTGCACCTGAGCACCGGCAAAGTGGTGACTCAGTTGTCCCTGGCGTGGCAGGACAAGTTGTCGTTCATGCTCGACGACAAAATGACCGTCAAGCGCCTGAAGTTCGAAGATTTACTGCAGGATCAGGCAGAACAGGACGGCGGCGACGAAGCCCTGGGCCAACTGGACGCCAGCTTCACCCTGATGATGCTGACCTTCGGCGACTTCCTGCCGGCGCTGGTTGAAGCGTTGGGCGGCGAAGAGACCCCACAAGGCATTTAATTAAAGCCTTGTGATATCCCCTGTGGGAGCGAGCCTGCTCGCGAAAGCGGAGTGTCAGACGACATAAATGTTGAATGATCAGCCGCCTTCGCGAGCAGGCTCGCTCCCACATTTGGTTTTGTGCTGTTACTTAATAACAAGGATCAGGCCATGCGCGCCCTCGCCGCTTTAAGCCGCTTCGTCGGCAACACCTTCGCTTACTGGGTGCTGATTTTCGCCGTCGTGGCGTTCCTGCAACCGGCATGGTTCATCGGTCTGAAAGGCGCCATCGTGCCGCTGCTGGGACTGGTGATGTTCGGCATGGGCCTGACCCTCAAGCTCGAAGACTTCGCCGAGGTCGCTCGCCATCCGTGGCGCGTGGCACTGGGCGTAGTCGCTCATTTCGTGATCATGCCGGGTATGGCGTGGTTGCTTTGCCAGGCGTTTCACCTGCCGCCGGAAATTGCCGTCGGCGTGATCCTGGTCGGCTGCTGCCCGAGCGGCACATCGTCCAACGTCATGACTTGGCTGGCTCGCGGGGATCTGGCGCTGTCGGTAGCCATCGCCGCCGTCACCACCCTCCTCGCCCCGCTGCTGACACCGGCGCTGATCTGGCTGCTGGCCTCGGCCTGGTTGCCGGTGTCGTTCATGGAATTGTTCTGGTCGATCCTGCAAGTGGTGCTGTTGCCGATCGTGCTCGGCGTCGTCGCCCAACGTGTGCTCGGCGATCGAGTGCGCCACGCGGTAGAAGTGTTGCCGCTGGTGTCGGTGGTGAGCATCGTGATCATCGTTGCCGCCGTGGTCGCGGCCAGTCAGGCGAAGATCGCCGAGTCCGGCTTGTTGATCATGGCGGTGGTGATGCTGCACAACAGCTTCGGCTATTTGCTGGGTTACTTCACCGGGCGCCTGTTCAAGCTGCCGCTGGCCCAGCGCAAGTCGTTGGCACTGGAAGTCGGGATGCAGAACTCCGGCCTGGGCGCCGCGCTGGCCAGTGCGCACTTCTCACCACTGGCGGCGGTACCAAGCGCGTTGTTCAGTGTGTGGCACAACATTTCCGGGGCGCTGCTTTCGACGTATTTCCGCCGCATGAGCGAGAAAGAAGATCGGGAAACGGCGGCTCGGCAAGCGACTGAATAAGCGCCAAACTTGATCCCCGGATTAATGATGGGCACTCTATTGCGCAACGCGGGGACGACCTCGCGGCTCGATCGAGTCATTAATCTGGGGACGACCCCGTCAATCGATGGAGGTCTTTCATGTCCTGGATCATTCTGTTTTTCGCCGGCCTGTTCGAGGTCGGCTGGGCCGTTGGCCTGAAATACACCGACGGCTTCAGTCGCCCACTCCCCACCGCACTCACCGTCGCCGCCATGGCCATCAGCCTGGGTTTGCTGGGCCTTGCCATGAAGGAACTGCCGCTGGGCACGGCCTATGCGATCTGGACGGGTGTGGGTGCGGTGGGCACGGTGATCGCCGGGATCATTCTGTTTGGGGAATCGATGGCACTGTTTCGACTGGCCAGTGTGGCGTTGATTATTGCCGGGTTGGTGGGGCTCAAAATTAGCGCTTAGGCCACAGACGCCATCGCGGGCAAGCCTTGCTCCTACAGAGACACATCAAAACCCGTAGGAGCAAGGCTTGCCCGCGATGAGGCCCGCCCAATCACCGCTTACCTGACTGTCCCGCGCAACTCCCCCACCAACGCCTGCAACGCAGCCGGCTCAGCCACTTCAACCGCCACCGCCGGCCCCGCCACCAAGGTCACCCGCGACCACAACCGACGAAACAGGCCCTTGGCCGGATCGCGGCTGAAGAAACTCCCCCACAACCCCTGCAGCGCCAGCGGAATCACCGGCACCGGCGTCTCTTCAAGAATCCGCGTCAACCCTCCCCGGAATTCATTGATCTCACCGTCGGCGGTTAGTTTTCCTTCAGGGAAGATGCACACCAACTCACCGTCCTTCAGATATTGGGCAATCCGCTTGAAGGCCTTTTCGTATATCTGAATGTCTTCCTGACGCCCCGCTATCGGAATGGTCCCGGCGGTGCGGAAGATAAAGTTCAGCACCGGCAGGTTGTAGATTTTGTAATACATCACAAAGCGAATCGGCCGACGCACCGCACCGCCAATCAGCAAGGCATCGACGAATGACACGTGGTTGCACACCAGCAGCGCCGCGCCTTCGTCGGGAATCAGGTCGAGGTTGCGATGCTCCACGCGGTACATGGAATGGCTGAGCAGCCAGATCATGAAACGCATGCTGAACTCGGGAACGATGCTGAAGATGTAGGCGTTGACGCCGATGTTCAGCAGCGACACCACCAGGAACAACTGCGGGATCGACAGCTTCACCACGCTCAGCAGCACGATCGAGACAATCGCCGACACCACCATAAACAGTGCGTTGAGGATGTTGTTGGCGGCAATCACCCGCGCCCGCTCGTTCTCAGCGGTGCGCGACTGGATCAGGGCGTACAACGGCACGATGTAGAAACCACCAAAAATGCCCAGCCCGAGGATGTCGATCAGCACCAGCCAGGTGTGGCCGAAACCCAGGACTTCGATCCAGCCATAGCCATTCTCACTCTCCGGAATACCGCCGGAATGCCACCACAGCAGCAAGCCAAACACCGTCAGACCAAACGAGCCGAACGGCACCAGACCGATCTCGACTTTGCGCCCGGAGAGCTTCTCGCAGAGCATCGAACCAAGGGCGATACCGACTGAAAACACCGTGAGGATCAGCGTCACCACGGTCTCGTCGCCTTGCATCCATTCCTTGGCGTAGGCCGGGATCTGCGTCAGGTAAATCGCTCCGACAAACCAGAACCATGAGTTGCCGACAATTGAACGCGACACCGCCGGCGTTTGCCCCAAGCCCAGCTTCAAGGTCGCCCAAGACTGGGTGAAAATATTCCAGTTCAGGCGCATTTCCGGTGACGCAGCCGCCGCGCGGGGAATGCTGCGGCTGGCCAGGTAACCGAGCACCGCCACACCAATAATCGCGGTGGAGACGATGGGGGCGTAATGACCGGAGGACATCATGATTCCGGCGCCAATGGTCCCGGCGAGAATCGCCAGGAACGTGCCCATTTCCACCAGGCCGTTGCCACCCACCAGTTCATCTTCGCGCAAGGCCTGGGGCAGGATCGAGTACTTCACCGGCCCGAACAACGCCGAGTGAGTCCCCATGGCGAACAGCGCCACCAGCATCAGCGACAGGTGATCGAACAGAAAACCGACCGCGCCCACCGCCATGATCGCGATTTCCCCAAGCTTGATCAGACGAATCAGCGCGTCCTTGGCGAATTTTTCCCCGAACTGGCCGGCCAGGGCCGAGAACAGAAAAAACGGCAGGATGAACAACAGCGCGCACAGGTTGACCCAGATCGAACGGTCACCGTCGATAGTCAGTTTGTACAGAATGGCGAGGATCAGCGACTGCTTGAAGATGTTGTCGTTGAACGCCCCGAGGGACTGTGTCACGAAAAACGGCAGGAAACGCCGGGTGCGAAGCAAGGTGAACTGTGAGGGGTGACTCATCTTCCGTGTTTCCCTGATGTTGGGTAGCTGATGTTAGGTCGTGAGCGGCGTGGATTTTGTTATTGGAATATCGAACGCCGATCCAGGCCACACATTACCTAATCTTTGCAGGTTATTTCTTTAATCCTGCAATGCATGGCGAGACAAACAGCTCGCCACGCCAGGCGCCCTGCACGGTGCGCTTGCCGACGATCAGCCACATCACCGCCAGCAACGCCACCAGCACGCTGCCGAAGACATTGAAAAACGTCAGGCTCAGCGTGCTCGCCAACTTCAGCGTGGCCAGAGAATAGACGCCCAGCGGGAACGTAAACCCCCACCAGCCAAGGTTGAACGGGATGCCGGCGCGCAGGTAGCGCACGGTGATCAGCACCGCGATCAGCATCCACCACAGCCCGAAGCCCCACAGCGTGATCCCGGCCACCAGCCCCAGCCCGGCGGCGATTTCGCCAATGCCCGGCAAGCCATTGGCGGCGAAGATCGCGGGAGCATCAGCGCCCAGCAACAACATGCCCAACGCCCCGGTGCCGATCGGGCCAAGCGCCAGCCAACTCGAGGCGGCCATGTTTTCGTGGGGCAATTTGTGCAGCGCCATGCGCAGCAACAGAATCGTCAGAATGCTGAACGCCACCGGTAGGGAAAATGCCCACAGCACGTAGCTGGTCACCAGCATCACCAGTTGCGAATGGGCTTCGGCCAGGTGCGGCGCCAACAGACCACCACTGGCGGCCGCGACTTCCGCAGCGACGACGGGCAACAGCCAGACTGCGGTCATTTGATCGATGCTGTGTTCCTGGCGGGTAAACATCATGTACGGGATCAACACTCCGCAGGCCAGGGACATCGCCACATCCAGCCACCACAGCACTTCGGCCACATGGATCACGCCATCGCCCCAACGCGGCAATCCGAACACCAGGAAGCCGTTGATGATGGTCGCGAGACCCATGGGAATGGTGCCGAAAAACATCGAAACCGTGGAGTGGCCGAAAATCCGCCGCGCTTCATCGAAGAACAGCACCCAGCGTGCCGCGTACAACCCGGTGAACAACACAAACAGAAAGATGTTGAACAGCCACAGGCCTTCGGCAATGGCGTGCAGACCGGGAATCGCGACGGGAACTTGCGCCAGCGCCAAGGCCAGCACGCCAGTGCCCATGGTGGCGGCGAACCAGTTCGGGGTGAATTGGCGAATCGCTTCCAGCGGACGTGGCAGAAGGCTTAAAGGTTTGTAAGCGGGCTTGGCAGTATGGGGGCAGATCATGGCGAACTCCTGTCCTCTGATGAGGTAGAGCCCATGGTAGATCTGAATCGAATATCTATATAACGGGTAATATCTCTAACTGTTATCTGTTTTGCAGATATACGTCAGACACTGCCTTCCGACTCGATCACCAGAATTCGCGCCGCACCGATCGGATGCGCAACATGCGCGGTGCCCACCGACGCATAAAAAATATCGCCGACCTCCAGCAAGGTCTGCTGTTCGACGCCGTCTTCGCGGTAATGCATTTGCACTTGCCCATCGAGCACCACAAACACTTCCTGCCCGTCGTTGATGTGCCATTTGTACGGCTGGTCAGTCCAGTGCAAACGGGTGGTGATGCCGTTCATATTGGCGATGTCCAGCGCACCCCAGGCACGCTCGGCGGTGAAGGATTTGCTGCGGATGATTTTCATGGGGCGGACCGGTGAATGAGTGCGAGGCCAAGGCTAACTCAAACCGGCGAACAACTGCGCCAGCCAATCGATAAATACCCGCACCCGGTTGCTCAGGTGGCGGTTGGGCGGGTACAGCACATGAAACGGATAGCGCGGCGGACGCCAGTCTTCAAGGATCGGCACCAGCTCGCCGCGCTCGATGTGCGCCTGCACGGTGTAGGTGAAGGTGTGGATGACGCCCAGTCCGGCCAGCCCTGCGGCCAGATGGGCATTGCTTTCGTTGACCGTGAATATGCCCTGCCCGCGAATCTCGTACTTTTCCCCGTTGCGCTCGAACCGCGCCGGCATCACCCGGCCATTGCGGGCCGAGTGGTAGCTGACCGTGCGATGGTGTTTCTCCAGGTCGCGCGGATCGGCCGGAATGCCAAATCGTTCGAGATAGCCCGGCGTCGCACAGGTGGTCCATGACGACGTCCCCAACGGTCGCGCCGCCATGGACAGTTCGGTCAGTGGCCCGCCGCGAATCACGCAGTCGACGTTTTCGCTGATCAGGTCGACTTGTCGATCACTCACACCCATCTCGATCTGGATATTCGGGTAGCGCGCATAAAAATCCGGCAGCGCGGGGATGATCAGCAGCGTCGCCACCGAACCGCCGACATCCACGCGAACCTTGCCCCGGGATTGGCCCTGGGCGCAGGCGAAGCTGTTGTCCAGGTCGTCCAGTTCCACCATCAACTGCATGGCGCGCTCGTAATAGGCCATGCCATCGGCCGTAACGGTAAGCCGACGGGTGGTGCGTTGCAGCAGCCGCACCCCGAGATGTTCCTCCAGCTCGGCGACCAATTTGCTGACCGAGGTTTTCGGCAAGCTCAGGGAGTCGGCGGCCTTGGTAAACGAGCCGGTTTGCACGACGCGGGCGAAAACGCGCATGGCCAACAATTGGTTCATGACAGGCACCTCAGGGCGACAGGCCCTGAGTATTGTCCACAACCATGTACAAACAAACCCGATTCTGGTGATTTTTCTGCTGAATCATGAGGCATAGAGTGGGTTCAACGGCGCACAAACACGCCGACAAATTCCTACATGACTCAGCGGAGATTCACAGCATGAGCAGTACCCTTAAAGGCAAAGTTGCACTAATCACTGGCGGCACCACCGGCATCGGCCTGGCTTCGGCCCAAGCCTTCGTCGACCAGGGCGCCACCGTTTTTATCACCGGACGCCGTCAAGCGGAACTGGATGCAGCGGTGGCCTCCATCGGTAACAACATCACCGGGATCCAGGGTGACGTGTCGAACCTGGCCGATCTGGACCGGATCTTTGCGGTGATCAAAGACAAGGCTGGCGCTCTGGATATCGTCTTCGCCAATGCCGGTGGGGGCGACATGCTGCCACTCGGTGCGATCACCGAAGAACACTTCGACCGGATCTTCGGCATCAACGTCAAAGGCCTGCTGTTTACTGTGCAGAAGTCCCTGCCCCTGTTGAAGGATGGCGGTTCGGTAATTCTCACGGCGTCTACCACTGCCACCAAAGGCACGGAAAATTTCAGCGTCTACAGCGCCAGTAAAGCCGCGGTGCGCAACTTCGCCCGCTCGTGGTTGCTGGATTTGAAAGCACGCAAGATTCGCGTCAACGTCATCAGCCCTGGCCCGATTCACACGCCGGGTCTGACGGGGATTGCGCCGCCGGATCAGCAGCAAGGCTTGCTGGATTTCCTGACCAGCCAAGTGCCGATCGGTCGTCTCGGCGAGCCATCCGAAGTGGGCAAAGCAGCGGTATTTTTAGCGTCGGATGACAGCAGCTTCATTAATGGGATCGAGCTGTTTGTGGATGGCGGGTTCGCGCAGATTTGATCGGCGCAATAAAAAACGCGGCGCCTTGATGGGCGCCGCGTTTTTTTATGGGTGGCAGACTTTCAATGAGCGTTGGCGCATCAAGGCCAGCAACGCACCGACGGCCAGGATGATCAGCACCGCGCCATAGCCATCGGTGGTCGCGATCAGCCCAAACGTGCGGGTCAGATTCCCCGCCAACAACGACGGCAGGCAGAACGCCAAGTAACTGAGCGCATAAAACGACGACATCAATCCCGCCCGCTCATGGGGCAACGCCAACGGCACGAGGCTGCGCACGGCCCCAAGGAAACCGGCGCCGAAACCGCAACCGGCCACCAGTGTGCCGATGAAAAACAGCGACAGGCTCGCGCTGTGGACGGCGGTCAGGATCAGCACAACGCCGATTGGCAGCAAACTGGCGCCCAGGCGCAGCACCTTGTCCGCCGGCCGATTGCGCGAGGTGTAGATCATCAACGCACCGGTCACCGTCAATGCCGCGACCGTCGCGCCGCCAATCAGGTTCGAGGTCGAGCCCGTGGCTGTGCGCACCAGCGACGGGGCCAAAGAGGCAAAGAAACCACCCAGCGCCCATACAGCCGTGTTGATCGGCAGCACCGACCACAACGTGCGCCGCGCCTGGATCGGTACATGCAAGGTCGGACGCAGCGAAGCCAGCGCACCCGGTTGCCGACTGACGCTTTCCGGCAGGCGCCAGACGTACAGCGCCTGCATCACGAATAGCGCCAGCAATACCCAAAAGGTCAGTTGCAACGGCAGCGGCGCAAACTCGGCCAACAAACCGCAACCCATCGCACCGACGGCCATGCCCAGCAACGGAGCCACGCTATTGATCAGCGGACCTTGCTGGCGATCGGTGTCCAGCAGCGCGGCGCTTAATACGGCGGTGGCCATCCCGGTGGCAAAACCCTGAAGCACCCGGGCACTGATCAGCCACGTGACGCTGTCGGCGTTGATAAACAGCAACATCGCCAGCATGTTGAGCAGGATTGCGGTGAAGATCACCGGTTTGCGCCCGAGGAAATCCGAGAGCGAACCGACGGTCAGCAGCGCCACCAATAAGCTGAGGGCGTACACCCCGAAGATCAGGGTCAGGGTCGCCGCCGAGAACTGCAACTGCTCCTGATACAAGTGATACAACGGCGTCGGCGCCGTGGAAGCGGCGAGAAAACTGAGTAAAGTGATCGCCAGAAACCACAGGCTTGCACGGTTTGAGGTAGAACGAGACATGGGCACACTCCGCAAAAGCTAAGTTTTTGCTTTTGCGGAGTGTGCTACTGACTAGCGCTTAAAGCAAATTCTTTGTGTTAAGGTCCGCCACTATGGCTACTAAAGAAGGTTTACGCCCGGGCGGCAGAAGTGCCCGGGTGCAAGAGTCGATTCATTCGGCGGTCCGTGCGCTCCTCGAAGAGCAGGAGCGCTCGACCGTGACCGTGCCGCAAATCGCCGCGCGTGCGGGGGTTACGCCGTCGACGATTTATCGGCGTTGGGGCGATTTGTCGGTGTTGCTGGCCGACGTCGCCCTCGCCCGCATGCGCCCCGACAGCGAACCGACCAACACCGGCAGCCTGCGTGGCGATCTGCGCGCGTGGGGCGAGCAGTATCTGGACGAGATGAGTTCGGAACTGGGTCGTAACCTGTTACGCGACGTGCAATGCAGCTCTACGCCGGGCTTTTGCGTGGCGATCATTGGCGCGCAGTTGCAGACCATTCTGGATCGCTACCCCGACCAGCCACTGCCGAGCGTTGATCGCCTGATCAACCTGATCTCCGCTCCGACGGTGTTTCGCGTGCTGTTTTCAGCGGCGCCGCTGGAGGTTGAGGAGTTGCATCGGTTGATTGAGATTGCGTTGACTCATTAAGTCCTCATCGCGAGCAAGCTCGCTCCCACAGGGGATCTCCAGTGAACACCTGTTTTGTGTACACCCAAGATCCCATGTGGGAGCGAGCTTGCTCGCGATGAGGTCAGCACAACCGACCGAGAATCAGCTGACACACACCCTGCGACACCCCACCACGCCACGACCTTGGTCGACACTGACGAACCCGTGCCATCGTGCGAGACTGTCTGTCCGGGCCTGAACCCCGGGTGTCATTTGCCGGGAGTTTCCATGTCGCTGTCCAGCGGGCTGATCGCCGCCGTTGCCCTGGCCTATATGGCCATCATGTTCGCCATCGCCTTTTACGGTGACCGTCGCAGCGCGCCGTTGCCGCCGCGGGTGCGTGCCTGGGTCTACAGCCTGTCGCTGGCCGTCTATTGCACCAGTTGGACGTTCTTTGGCGCCGTGGGCCAGGCCGCCGAACAACTCTGGTCATTCCTGCCGATCTATCTCGGACCGATCCTGCTGTTGGTGTGCGCGCCGTGGGTCCTGCAAAAAATGGTGATGATCAGCAAACAGGAGAACATCACCTCCATCGCCGACTTCATCGCCGCGCGCTACGGCAAGTCGCAGTCGCTGGCGGTGGTGGTGGCGCTGATCTGCCTGGTCGGCGTGTTGCCCTACATCGCGCTGCAACTCAAAGGCATCGTCCTCGGGGTAAACCTGCTGATCGGCGCCGGAGCCGATGCCATGGGCACCCGCGCCCAGGACACGGCGCTGATTGTTTCGCTGGTCTTGGCGCTATTCACCATCGTGTTCGGCACGCGCAACCTCGACGCCACCGAACACCACCGTGGCATGGTGCTGGCGATTGCGTTCGAATCGCTGGTCAAGCTGTTCGCGTTTCTCGCGGTCGGCGCGTTCGTGACTTACGGCCTGTACGACGGTTTCGACGACCTGTTCGACCAGGCCATGCTCGCCCCGCGCCTGGAAGAATATTGGAAGGAAACCATTAACTGGCCGTCCATGGTGGTGCAAACCGGCGTGGCGATGATGGCGATTATCTGCCTGCCCCGGCAGTTCCACGTCACGGTGGTGGAGAACATCGAGCCGCAGGATTTGCGCCTGGCCAAATGGGTGTTCCCGGCTTACCTCGCATTGGCGGCGTTGTTTGTAGTCCCTATCGCCCTGGCCGGTCAGATGTTGCTGCCCAGCTCGGTGCTGCCAGACTCATTCGTCATCAGCCTGCCGCTGGCCCAGGCTCACCCGGCGCTGGCGTTGCTGGCGTTTATCGGTGGCGCGTCGGCGGCTACCGGCATGGTGATCGTAGCCAGCGTGGCGCTGTCGACCATGGTTTCAAACGACATGTTGCTGCCATGGTTGCTGCGCCGGAACAACGCCGAGCGGCCATTCGAAGTGTTCCGTCAGTGGATGCTGTCGGTGCGCCGGGTCAGCATCGTGGTGATTTTGCTGCTGGCCTACGTCAGTTATCGCCTGCTCGGCTCCACCGCGAGCCTGGCGACCATCGGCCAGATCGCCTTTGCCGCCGTGACGCAACTGGCCCCGGCGATGCTCGGCGCGCTGTACTGGAAGCAGGCCAACCGTCGCGGCGTATTTGCCGGCCTCGCTGCCGGGACGTTCCTGTGGTTCTACACCTTGATTCTGCCCATTGCTGCCCACAGCCTCGGCTTGTCCCTGAGCAGTTTCCCGGGGCTGGCGTGGTTGCACAGCAACCCGCTGAAGTTGCCGCTGACCCCGCTGACCCAAGGCGTGGTGCTGTCGCTGGCGGCCAACTTCACGCTGTTCGCCTGGGTGTCGGTGCTGTCGCGCACACGGGTTTCCGAGCACTGGCAGGCCGGTCGTTTCATTGGCCAGGAAATCAGCGCCCGGCCCAGCGCTCGCTCAATGCTGTCGGTGCAAATCGACGATCTGCTGCAATTGGCCGCACGGTTTGTCGGTGAAGAACGCGCGCGCCAGAGCTTTATCCGTTTCGCCTATCGCCAGGGCAAAGGCTTCAACCCGAACCAGAACGCCGACGGCGAATGGATCGCCCATACCGAACGTTTGCTGGCCGGTGTGCTCGGCGCTTCTTCGACGCGCGCAGTGGTAAAAGCCGCCATCGAAGGTCGGGAAATGCAGTTGGAGGATGTCGTGCGCATCGCCGACGAAGCGTCGGAAGTTTTGCAGTTCAACCGCGCCTTGCTGCAAGGGGCAATCGAGAACATCACCCAGGGCATCAGCGTGGTCGACCAGTCGTTGAAACTGGTGGCCTGGAACCGGCGTTATCTGGAGCTGTTCAATTACCCGGACGGCTTGATCAGCGTCGGCCGACCGATTGCCGACATCATTCGCTACAACGCCGAGCGCGGGTTGTGTGGCCCGGGCGAAGCGGAAGTCCATGTTGCACGACGTCTGCACTGGATGCGTCAGGGGCGTGCTCACACCTCTGAACGACTTTTCCCCAATGGGCGTGTGATTGAGCTGATTGGCAACCCGATGCCCGGCGGCGGTTTCGTCATGAGCTTCACCGACATCACCGCGTTCCGCGAGGCCGAGCAGGCACTGACCGAGGCCAACGAAGGCCTGGAGCAGCGGGTCACCGCGCGAACCCACGAACTCTCGCAGCTCAACGTCGCCCTGACCGAAGCCAAGGGCACCGCCGAGTCGGCCAACCAGTCGAAGACGCGTTTTCTGGCGGCGGTCAGCCATGACTTGATGCAACCGCTGAACGCCGCGCGGCTGTTCTCCGCCGCCCTGACGCATCAGGATGACGGCTTGTCCGGCGAGGCACAGAAACTGATCCATCACCTGGACAGTTCGTTGCGCTCGGCCGAAGACTTGATCAGCGATTTGCTGGACATATCCCGTCTGGAAAACGGCAAGATCAACCCCGATCCCAAGCCGTTCGTGCTCAATGAGTTGTTCGATATCCTCGGCGCCGAATTCAAGGCACAAGCGCAGGAACAGGGGCTGAAATTCCGCCTGCGCGGCAGCACATTGCGGGTCAACAGCGACATCAAGTTGCTGCGACGGATCCTGCAAAACTTCCTCACCAACGCCTTCCGTTATGCCAAAGGCCCTGTGTTGTTGGGGGTTCGGCGGCGCCAGGGCGAATTGTGCCTGGAGGTCTGGGACCGCGGGCCGGGGATTCCGGAAGACAAGCAGCAAGTGATATTCGAAGAATTCAAACGCCTCGACAGCCACCAGACCCGCGCCGAGAAAGGCCTGGGGCTGGGCCTGGCGATTGCCGACGGGTTATGCCGGGTGCTCGGCCACACCTTGCGCGTGCGCTCCTGGCCGGGACACGGCAGCGTATTCAGCGTCAGCGTGCCACTGGCCCGGACGCAGACCGTGGCGCCGAATAACGTGGTTGAACTCAACGGCAAATTGCCAACGGGCGCGCAGGTGCTGTGCATCGATAATGAAGACAGCATTTTAATTGGCATGAACAGCCTGTTGACCCGTTGGGGCTGCCAGGTCTGGACCGCGCGTAATCGTGAGGAGTGTGCCGCGTTGCTCAGCGACGGGATGCATCCGCAATTGGCGTTGGTGGACTACCACCTGGACGACGGCGAAACTGGCACCGAGTTGATGGCGTGGCTGCGCACGCGATTGGGTGAGCCGGTGCCGGGGGTGGTGATCAGTGCGGATGGGCGACCGGAAACGGTGGCGCAGGTGCATGCGGCGGGGTTGGATTATCTGGCGAAACCGGTGAAGCCGGCGGCGTTGCGGGCGTTGTTGAGTCGGCATTTGCCGCTATAGCACCGATCGTTCCCACGCTCCGCGTGGGAATGCCGCCATGGACGCTCCGCGTCCGCTTCTGCAGCTGTGACGCAGAGCGTCACGGGATGCATTCCCACGCGGAGCGTGGGAACGATCAGTTACTCCGGCAACTCAGCCAACCCATCCACATCGGTCATCGCCCGCTCCAGCAAATCCGCCGGCAGGCTCTTGCTCGCCCGGGCACCGAGCAACTTCAGTTGCTCGCTGCGGCTGACGAGGTTACCGCGCCCTTCTGTCAGCTTGTTGCGCGCCGAGCTGTAGGCTTTGTCCAGTTGCTGCAAGCGATTGCCGACTTCGTCAAGGTCCTGGATAAACAACACGAACTTGTCGTACAGCCACCCGGCGCGCTCGGCGATTTCCCGAGCGTTCTGGGTCTGGCGTTCCTGTTTCCACAGGCTGTCGATAACCCGCAACGTGGCGAGCAACGTGGTCGGGCTGACGATCACGATATTGCGATCAAACGCCTCCTGGAACAGCGTCGGCTCGGCCTGCAACGCCGCAGAAAATGCCGCTTCGATCGGCACGAATAACAAAACGAAATCCAGGCTGTGCAAGCCATCGAGTCGCTTGTAATCCTTGCCGGACAAGCCTTTGACGTGATTGCGCAGGGACAGCACGTGTTGCTTGATCGCAATCTGGCCGATGGCATCGTCCTCGGCTGCAACGTATTGCTGATAGGCCGTGAGGCTGACCTTGGAGTCGACCACCACTTGCTTGTCGCCCGGCAGATAAATGATCACGTCCGGCTGGAAACGCTCGCCGTCCGGGCCTTTGAGGGTGACCTGGGTCTGGTACTCGCGGCCCTTTTCCAGGCCCGCGTGTTCAAGCACGCGCTCGAGAATCAACTCGCCCCAGTTGCCTTGGGTTTTCTGCCCTTTCAAGGCACGGGTCAGGTTGGTAGCTTCGTCGCTCAGGCGCAGGTTCAGCTGTTGCAGGCGCTCCAGCTCCTTGGCCAGGGAAAAGCGCTCGCGGGCCTCGGCCTGATAACTTTCTTCGACGCGTTTTTCGAAGGACTGGATGCGCTCCTTCAACGGATCGAGCAATTGCCCGAGGCGCTGCTGACTGGTTTCGGCGAAACGCTGCTCGCGCTCGTCGAAGATTTTCCCCGCCAGTTCGGCGAACTGCGCCCGCAGTTCATCCCGTGAGCCTTGGAGGTCGTTGAGACGTTGCTGGTGGCTTTCCTGCTGTTCGCGCAGCTCGGCGTTGAGGGACGCGGTCTGCGCGTCCAGGCGACGCAACTCAGCCTCTTTGCCGGCGCGCTCGATATTCCAGGCGTGGGACGCGTCGCGGGCGTCGTCGCGCTCGATTTGCAGCAGCTCGACTTCACGGCGTAGCGCGGCAAGATCAGCCTGCTTGGTGGAGTTGGCCTGGCTCAGATCGCCAATTTCATCGCGGCACGCATCGAGCTGGGCGTTCAAGCCGTCCTGGGCCAATTGCGCCATGGCCAGCCGCTCTTCCAGCAACGCCACGTCAGCCTGCCCGGCGCTCGCCCGGCGCTGGATTTGCCAGGCCAATGCCAGCAATGGCAATGCCGCGCCTGCCAGACCGAGCAATATGCTGGTCAAGTCGATAGCCATAGCCACTCCTGCCGATGAGATAAAGCTTGAAGGTTAACCAAGGCGTCAGGTCTTGGACAGCTCAGTCTTCGATCAGCCCCAGTTCCTGCTGGGCGCGTCGGTCACCGGCGCGGGCGGCTTGACGCAGCAAGTCGTGGCCAATGCGTCGATCCCGGGCGTTGCCGCACTCGCGGCACATCAACTGCCCCAGTCGGCTTTGCGCCGCCACCACGCCTTCGCGGGCCGGTTGCTTGAGCAAACGTCCGGCAAAATGTTTGACGTTGGGGTTATCGCCCAGGCGCGGGCTGTCCAGTAGCCACTCGGCCACACGCATGGAAAAGCGCTTGGGTGGGGTAACAGTCGGGGGCGTTGCGGTAACAGCGGTTGATACTGAGCGAAACTTCATAAAGCACTGTAGGGCAGATCGGAAGGCGCGCCACTCTACTCTTTTTTTCTTACAGGTAAAGTTGAAAAAAACCCGGCACGGCCGTCCTAGAGCAAGCGCTTGGGACAATCCACAGAAGCTGTGGATAACTCAGTGGACAACCGCCCTTGAACTCTCGCAAAGGCCTGTGGAATGGGGCTCGCAGTCAAACTGACGATTTTTTCACCAGTAAAAAAAAGCGATGTTTTTCATTGACTTAAATTTTCATTACAGGCACCCACTGGGTTTGAAGCCAAGGTGACAGTGAGGTGACAGCCTGCGCAACTAATGTGCACAAGTACCTTCACGGCGGTTATATCAATGCGCTTTTTCGGCGCGTTTTGCAGCCAAGGCCTGGGGATAAGCCTTGCCAGCGAGGCGACCAACGGCAAAGTCCCGGGCCATTTCAGGGCAACCTCCCTGTTTACGGCCTATAATCACGTCCCCGGAAAGGCCTGAATGGCTCAGCCGAAGATCTTTTTTGCTAACACACTTCCTTTCTCAAATTCAATCCGTTAGTATCCGCGGCGTTAGTACCAAGCTGAAAGTCAATTCTGGTCGAACAAATCCCCCCGGTCAGCCTTCCCTTGAGAAGCCTCCACCGACAAAGCGGGATCGACCACCTCGATGGTTTCCAGGTAAACCTTGCGTCAACACTGCCTTTGAAATGAATGCAAAGGGTGTTGCGAAGCTCACTTACTCTGACCGAACCAGCCTGCAAATTGATCAGGATCTTCACCCCGGGCCCAGAACCTTTGCCCTTGATGTGTTGCCTGCCCTCCTAAGTACCTACCTGCCAGCCCAAGCGCGCCAATTATCAGCGCTTCAAACTGGCTGCTTTGTTCCAGTCGGGTTCTTCGTTCGACCAATGGTGGTCGTCGTCACTGGAACGTTTTAATTTTGCACGGTTCTTAATCCGTGTCGCTTGTAGGAACACCAATAATGTCTACTCAAATCCACACTCAGGATGCCATTCGCACCCTAACCAACGCTTTTGCACCAATGAACTGCCTGATCATGGCCGCTCGCAAAGGCTGCTTCAGCTTCACTCTGGTCAACGAACACGGCATCGCTCGTCACAGCGAACGCCTGTACCCCGATCAATACTCCAGCGCTGAACCGCTGCAGGCCGTGATCGATCGTACTCGCCAGGCACTGGTTGCCTGAGACGCCAGAAAGACTGAAAACCTCAAAAGCCCTGCTCAAAAAGCAGGGCTTTTTATTGCCTGATATTTCACTTTCCCCACCCGACGCTTAAGCACTAACCGATATAACGGTTATAACTGGCTGCTGGAAATATTTTAAAAACAGTCCTTTACAGCGCGAATATGACACTACACTTCAACTCAAGCGGCTTGATCCGCTTTCGGCGAGCCTGAGTCGATTCACTGCTGCCAAGCCCCCCTTCAGGTATCGCCGCCCCTTTCATGTTTCGAGGGCTTTATGGGTATCGCTGCCAGCGAACTGTGCCGTTATGTAATCCGCCCGACTTTGATTTACCTCGGGCGCCATAGCGCAACTGCCGAATCCCTGTTGCTGGGCATTGCCGCCAGCCAGTCAGCCCTGGGCTCCGCCCTGCATGACCGCCGTGGCCATGGCCTGTACCGAATTGCCGAGCCCCGCCATCGGGCGCTGTGGGATCACTACCTGGCCCTCGACCCGGAACGGGCGAGCCTGGTTCGTGGCCTGGCCAGCCAGCATGCCTTTTTAAGCAGTCCGCACCTGGAATTGACCGTCAACCTGCGTTACGCCACCGCCATCGCCTGGCTGTTGGTAGAAGAGCAAAACACTCCCCTCCCCGATCCCGATGATTTGCTGGGCATGGCCCGAATCTGGCGCCAGACCTTCCAGCCCCAGGGACGTTTGCGCGACTTTACGTGCGCCTGGCAAACCTGTGTTTCATCCATGAATCAAGTCGCTTGCTGACCGCCCCGTTTCGAAAGATCCCGCAACAGGTCGCGAATCTGGTCGGATTGTCCTACAAAACCGCTCTAACTCAACCCATACAGGCTATAGCGCTGGGACGAAAATGTTGGTAATTTTCGCCCCGGTGATCACCAGGAGTTCTAATAATGAAAAAAGTCATGCTCAAAACCACCCTTAGCCTCGCCGTTACCTTGGCATCCACCCAGCTCTTCGCAAGTGGCTTCGCCATCAACGAACAAAGCATCAGCGGGATGGGTACAGGTTTTGCTGGGCGATCTTCTTCTGCCGACGACGCAAGCACAATTTATGGCAACCCTGCCGGCATGGCGCGCATCAAGCGCGAACAAGTCACCGGCGGCGCTGCAATGCTCGACGCACACACCAACATCAGCAAGGCCCGTTCCAGCCCTAACAGCGGCAGCAACGACGGCGACATGGTGCCGTTCATCGCCGTGCCGATGGGCTACTACGTCAAGCCAATCGATGACAAATGGGCAGTCGGTGTAGGCGTGTACGCACCGTTCGGTCTGGTGACCGACTACGAGCACGGCTTTGCCGGCCGTTACTTCGGCAGCACCAGCGACGTAAAAGTCGTGACCCTGCAACCGACCGTGAGCTACGCCTTCAACGACAAGGTGTCGATCGGTTTCGGTCCGACCATCAACCGTATTGACGGCAAACTGGAATCGAACCTGTCGATTACCCAGGCGGCTCCCGATGGCCAGGTCAAAATCAAAGGCGACGACACCGCACTGGGCTACAACATCGGGATTCTGGCTCAGCTGACCGACAGCACCCGCGTCGGCCTGACCTATCACTCGAAAGTGAAGTACAAGCTCGAAGGCAATACCAAGGTCAACTACGGCGTACTGGGCCTGATCGGCCAGAACCCAAGCCAGAAGTACGACGCTTCGCTGGACCTGACCACCCCTGAATCGGTGGACTTCTCGCTGACTCATCAGATCGACGACAAGTGGACCGTGTACGCGGGCAGCACCTGGACTCGCTGGAGCCGCCTGAAAGAAATCACCGTCGAAAACAAAGGTGTTCCTGCTGTCCTGAACGGTCAGTTCGGTTCCATCACCGAAGAACAGAACTGGCACGACACCTGGGCTCACGCCATCGGCGCGTCCTACCAGTTGAACAAGGAATGGGTCCTGCGTACCGGTCTGTCCTTTGACCAGGCGCCGACCAACAACGTCGACCGCTCCCCACGTATCCCGACGGGCGATCGCAAGATCTTCAGCCTGGGCGCCGGCTGGAGCCCGACCGACGACCTGACCATCGACGTGGCGTACTCGTACCTGCGTGAAGAATCGGTCAAAGTCGCCAACAGCAACGACCGTGGCCAAACCTACGACGCCAAGTATCAAAACTGGGCGAACGGTTTCGGTGTCGGCGCGACCTACCGCTTCTAATGATTCACGGCGAGGCTGAACTGCTCGCCACCTGAATCAAAAAAGCCCCGCCCTCTTGTACAGAGGCGGGGCTTTTTTATGGGCGTCGATCAGGGTTTCGAGGCCAGGGCTTTCTCTACAGCCTCGATGAATTCCGGGTTGTCGGGCTTGGTCAGGCTGGAGAAATTGGCGATCACCTTGCCTTGGCGATCGACCACGTATTTATAGAAATTCCACTTCGGCGCGCTACTTTGCTCGGCGAGGACTTTGAACAGATGGGTTGCATCGTCGCCGCGAACTTTCTGCGGTTCGGTCATGGTGAAGGTCACGCCGTAGTTGACGTAGCAGACCTTGGCGGTTTCTGCGCCGTCCTTGGACTCCTGCTTGAAGTCATTGGACGGAACGCCGATCACCTCCAGCCCTTGATCCTTGTAACGCTGATACAACGCCTCAAGGCCTTTGAACTGCGGGGCGAAACCACAGAAGCTGGCGGTGTTGACCACCACCAGCGGCTTGCCGGCGAAGCGCTGGCACAAATCGATGGATTCCTTGGCGCGCAACTTGGGCAACGAGCCCTGCAACAGCTCCGGACAGTCGGCCGCCTGGGCCAATCCGGTAAACGCCATCAGCAACGCGGGAACTGCAAGCCAGCGCATCTGCATGTCGGTGGATCCTTGAGAAGTCGTCAGAAAACGAAGTTACTCGCCCTCGCAACGCTCTAGCAAGCACCCATGCCCAACTGCATCAACGCCAGGCCGCCCTGATGCCAGCCCCACCACACCAGGGCCAGCAGCAAAGTACCGGCAGCCAAGGCAATGATTCGCGGCCAATAACTGTTCATATCGCACTCATTTGGGTTTGCAGCCGCGCCACCGGCCGTTCGCGCACCGGCCAGTTCAGGGCGGCGGCCAACAGGCTCAAAAGAATCGCCACTTGCCAGATCAAGTCGTAGCTCCCGGTCCGGTCGTATACCACCCCGCCCAACCAGCCGCCAAGGAACGATCCGAGCTGGTGAAACAGGAAAACAATCCCACCGAGCATGGACAGGTTTCGTACACCGAACAAGGTCGCCACCGTGCCGTTGGTCAATGGCACCGTGGATAACCACAGAAAACCCATCGCCATGCCGAACAGATACGCCGTGGTCGTGGTGACCGGCGCCCACAGGAACAGCCCGATCACCACCGCTCGCAACAGATACAGACCGGTGAGCAAACGCGGCTTGGACATGCGCCCGCCGAGCCAGCCCGCCGTGTAGGTGCCGAAGATATTGAACAGCCCGATCAGCGCCAGCACCGTGGTGCCGACCGTGGCCGGCAAGTGCTGATCCACCAGATACGCCGGCAGGTGCACGCCAATGAACACCACTTGGAAACCGCAGACAAAAAAGCCGAACGCCAACAGCCAGAAACCGGAATGGGAACAGGCTTCGCGCAACGCTTCGGACAAGGTCTGCTCATGGCCGAGCGACGGCAGCGGCTTGTCCTTGAGCATGCTCACCAGCGGCACGATCAGCGCCACCAACAATCCCAGTACCAGCAATGCGGCGGACCAACCGAGCCAGCCGATCAGCCCCAGCGTGCCAGGCAGCATGGCGAACTGGCCGAAGGAACCGGCGGCGCTGGCAATGCCCATGCCCATGCTGCGTTTTTCCGGCGGCACCGCGCGGCCGACCACGCCGAGGATCACCGAGAACGAGGTGCCGGACAGGCCGAGGCCGATCAACAGGCCGGCGCTCAGGGACAAGGTCACGGCCGAGTCGGACATTCCCATGCAGATCAGGCCCGCCGCATACAACACGCCGCCGACCAGCACCACTTTCGCCGCGCCAAACCGATCAGCCAGCGCGCCGGTGAAGGGTTGCGCCAGGCCCCAGATCAGGTTTTGCAAGGCGATAGCAAATGCAAACGTCTCACGCCCCCAACCGAACTCGGCACTCATCGGCGCCAGGAACAGACCGAAGCCATGTCGCACGCCCAGCGACAACGCCAGAATCAGCGCACTCCCCACCAACACCCAACCGCAAGTACGCCACATTGATGTCATTCTTATTCTCCGGTAGCGGGTATATACCCGCTTAAGATTGAACAAACCGGCATCAAGCCAGTTCGTCCAGCAATCTGAGCAAGGTTTCGCGTTTTTCGGCGCCCAGACGGTCGACCAACCGCTGCTGCGCCGCTTCCCAGGCGGGCAAGGCCGCTTTCAGGCGATCAGCGCCGGTCTCGGTGAGTTTGACGATGCGGTTGCGCATGTCTTCGCCCTCGACCAGCGTCACCAGTCCTTCGCCTTCCAGCACGCGCAAATTGCGCCCCAGGGTGCTGCGGTCCAGGCCCATGGCTTCGGCCAGGGTCGAAATACTCGGTTGATCCAGACGTTGCAGATTACACAGCAAAGAATACTGGGCAACGTTAATCCCGAAGCCGTCGAGAGCGCCGTCGTAATGCCTGCTGACGCCACGGGCGGCGCGACGCAGGTTGATGCATAAACATTGGGAATCGAGCATGGTGCGTGTATATACCCGCGGTTAAATGAAAGCAAATTTTTGATACATAAGCCTGCCGACGGGATCGCGCGTTTTGCCGCCCCCCTGTAGGAGCAAAGCTTGCTCGCGATGAACGATAACGCGGTTAGCCTGCAAGACCGAGGCGTGGCCATCGCGAGCAAGCTTTGCTCCTACAGGAGTGTCAGTCCAACGAGCAGCGTCATTTCCAGCAATTCCAGCAACGCCCCCGCCGTATCGCCCGTGGTCCCGCCCAACCGTCGCACCATCACCTGCCGCAACCAGACAAACACCACCGCCGCCAGCGCGAGCGCCACCAGACCTTTGAAAACTCCAGCGATCAGCACACAACCCAAGGCACTGACCGCCAACACCTGCCAACCCGCCTTGCGCGGCAGATGATCCGCCAACGCCTGCCCCAACCCACCGGCCCGCACATATGGCGTGGTCAGGAACAACCCCAGCAACGCAGCACGTCCGATCAACGGAACAACGACCAACACAACGGCCTGCCCCTGCTCGATCAACGCCAGCAACGCGGCGAATTTGAGCAACAACACCAGCACCAGCGTAACCACCGCAATCGGTCCGCTGCGCGGGTCTTTCATGATGGTCAGGGTTCGCTCACGGTCGCCAAAACCACCGAGCCACGCATCGGCGCTATCCGCCAGGCCGTCCAGGTGCAGCGCGCCGCTGAGCAATACCCACGCGGTCAGCAGCAGCGCGGCATGCAGCAACAACGGCGTGCCGGCCAACAACCCGTTCAGCGCCCACAACAAAGCGCCAAACAGCAGCCCCACCAACGGATAAAACAGTAGCGAGCGCCCCAGTTCCTGAGGCGCCGGCATCCCCGGCAGACGAATCGGCAGACTGCTCAAGAATTGCAGGGCGATCCAGAAGGGCAACATGTTCAGAGCACTTCCTTTAATACCGCGCCGGAATCGACCGACAGCGAATGCAACGAGGCGTGGGCGACTTCGACGTTGAGCAACTGTTCACGGGGCAAGCCTCGGGCCTGGGCCAGCAGCAATTTCATAACCCCGCCATGGGTGATCAGCAACACCCGCTCGCCTGCAAAAGTCCCGTGCAGACGCTCGACCGCCGCCAGCACACGCGCGGAAAAGTCCAACACCGGCTCGCCTTCGGGGGGCGTAAACGAATACGGATCGGTCCAGAACAACCCCAACGCCTCGGCGCTGGTTTTCATCAGATCCGCAGTGTTCTGCCCCTCCCACGCGCCGAAATGCAGTTCTTGCAGGTCTTTTTCCAGCTGCACCGGCAAGCCGAGCCGAGCACCCAGCTCTTCGGCGAACCGCGCACAACGCTGCAACGGCGAGCTGATCAGCCGATCCCAAGGCCCCTGCCCGATCACCGCGGCACGTAACTGCGCCCAACCCTTGTCGGTCAGTGCATCGTCGAGACTGCCACGCAGGCCGCCGCCGAGTTCGGTCTCGCCGTGACGCAGTAAATCCAGGCGCAAAGTCATGCAGGACGATCCGCCACGGCCGCTTCAGCGAAGGTCGCCATCTGCCCGTGCAGATCGCAGGCCAGGCGCAACAACGGCACCGCCAACGCCGCACCGCTGCCCTCGCCCAGACGCAAACCGAGATCGAGCAATGGCTCGGCGTTGAGGGTTTCCAATATATGACGATGACCCGGCTCGGCACCGCGATGACCGAACAGCAACCACTGGCGGCACTCGGGATTCAAGCGCACCGCCACCAACGCCGCGACGCTGCAAATAAAGCCGTCCACCAGCACCGCAACGCCTTCCTGGGCACAGGCCAGGTACGCACCGACCAACGCTGCGATTTCAAAACCGCCGAGGTTGAACAGGGTTTGCAGCGCATCGCCACGCTGAGCGCCGTGCAAGGCCAACGCCCGCTCGATCACTTGCGCTTTATGGCTGACACCCGCCGCGTTCAACCCGGTGCCCGGTCCAGTCAGGTGTACTACCGGGCAATCCAGCAACGCGCAGGCCAAGGCGCTGGCCGCAGTGGTGTTGCCGATGCCCATTTCGCCACCGATAAACAACTGCGCCCCCGCCGTGATGGCGCGCAACACGCTGTCGCGACCGGCCTGCAACGCCCGTTCACCTTGAGCGGCGGTCATGGCCGGGCCGTTCACAAAGTTGGCAGTGCCCGGACCGACGTTCAGATGGCGCACGCCCGGCAGGTTCAGCGATGGCGTGACGGTGCCGAGATCGACCACTTCAAGAGAAGCGCCCAACTGCCGCGCCAACACGCTAATCGCCGCGCCGCCAGTGACGAAGTTGTGCAGCATCTGCCCGGTGACTTCCTGGGGAAACGCCGACACCCCTTCTGCAACCACGCCATGGTCACCGGCAAAGATCGCGATCCACACCTGATCAAGGCTCGGCTTGACCCTGCCCTGCAATCCGGCCAATTGCACGGCGACCGATTCGAGCCGACCGAGGGAACCGGCCGGTTTGGTCAGTTGCTGTTGGCGGACCTCGGCCTGTTCAACGATGGCCGCATCGGTCGGCTTGCACGGGTTCAGCCACCAGGATTGAGTCATAACGCAGTTCCTTTCAGAGTCAGGGGCAGGCCGGCGACGGTCAGAACGACGCGCTGACAGCGCTCAGCCAGGGCTTGATGCAGCCAACCGGCTTCATCGACATAGCGGCGAGTCAATTCGCCCAGCGGCACGACACCCATTCCGGTCTCGTTGCTGACAAAAATGATTTCACCCGGCAGCGACGCCAGGCAGTCCAGCAAGGCATCGCGTTCGGCGGTCAGGCGCTCGGGGTTGTCGAGCATCAGCAGATTGGTCAGCCACAGGGTCAGGCAATCCACCAGCAGGCAACGCTCGGCGCCGGCGTTTTCGCGCAGGACGCGGGCCAGTTCCAGGGGTTCTTCGATCAGCGCCCATTCGGCGGGACGACGGGCGCGGTGATGGGCGACCCGTTCGTTCATTTCGCCGTCCAGGGGTTGGCTGGTGGCGATGTAGGTCACGGCCAGGCCACTGTCGGAGGCGAGTTTTTCAGCGAGGCGACTTTTGCCGGAGCGGGCGCCGCCGAGGATTAGTTGGAGCATGGTTTATTCCTTAACATGTGCGGTGTGGCGACTTCCGCTTTCGCGAGCAGGCTCGCTCCCACAGGTGATCGCATTCCAATGTGGGAGCGAGCCTGCTCGCGAAAGGGCCATCAAACTCACCTCAAAACCCGCAGAGCTCACGCAACAGCGCGGTATCCAAATGGGTCTCCACCAAATCCGCCAACCGCTCGATATCCCGCTCGCGCAAGGCGTGATAATCCACGTCCTGCACGTTCTGCAATCCGGCCCACCGCAGCAAAGCACCGCTCGCCGCCGGTGACTCGAACAGCCCATGCAAATACGTACCAAAAATCTGCCCATCGACACTTTGCGCGCCATCGCAGCGACCATCGTCCAGCTGCACGGCGGCGTTTTCCAACGCCGGCCCCGTGGTCACGCCCGCATGGATTTCATAGCCACTGACCTCGGCATTCTCCAACGCCAGCCGCCCACGCACATTGCGCAACTGCTTCTCTTCTTCGAGCAGGGTTTCAAACGCCAGCAATCCCAAACCGGCACTGGAACCCGGCGCGCCCTCAAGGCCCAACGGATCGTGGACCTGTTCGCCGAGCATTTGCAGACCACCGCAAATCCCCAACACTTTGCCGCCGTAGCGCAGGTGCCGGGAGATTGCCGTGTCCCAACCGTTGGCCCGTAGATAGGCGAGGTCGCTGCGTACACTTTTCGAGCCGGGAAGAATGATCAGGTCAGCCGCCGGAATCGCCTGGCCAGGGCCGATGAATTGCAGGTCCACTTGCGGATGCAGGCGCAACGGGTCGAAATCGGTGTGGTTGCTGATGCGCGGCAACACTGGCACCACCACTTTGAGCACTTGATCGGCCTTGTCAGTCTGGCGCTGATCGATGCCGTCCTCGGCTTCCAGGTGCAGGTCCATCACATACGGCAGGACGCCGATCACCGGTTTGCCGGTGCGTTCTTCGAGCCAGTCGAGGCCCGGTTGCAGCAAGGCGATGTCACCGCGAAAACGGTTGATGATGAAGCCTTTAACCCGCGCCTGCTCGCTGGGTGACAGCAGCTCCAGCGTACCCACCAGATGCGCGAAAACCCCGCCGCGATTGATGTCGGCGATCAGCACCACCGGGCAATCCACGGCTTCGGCAAATCCCATATTGGCGATGTCGCCGGCACGCAGATTGATCTCCGCTGGCGAACCCGCGCCTTCGACCATCACCACCGGATACGCCGCGCTCAGCCGTTCGTGGGAGGCCAGCACCGCTTGCATGGCGATGGTTTTGTAGTCGTGATAGGCCACGGCGTTCATGGTGGTGACGGCGCGACCGTGAATGATCACTTGAGCGCCGGTGTCGCTGTTGGGCTTGAGCAGCACCGGGTTCATGTCAGTGTGCGGTTCAAGGTTGGCCGCCTGGGCCTGCACCGCTTGGGCGCGGCCGATCTCGCCACCGTCGGCGGTCACGGCGCTGTTCAACGCCATGTTCTGCGGCTTGAATGGCACGACGCGCACGCCATGGCGCGTAACCCAGCGACACAACGCCGTCACCAACGTGCTTTTACCGGCGTCGGACGTGGTGCCCTGCACCATCAACGTAGTCATTGGTTTTCCTTGGCAAAGGCTTGCAGGGCTTGTTCGAGACGGGCTTCTTCGGCGGCGTCGGCGGGCAAGCCGAAACGCAGGCTGCTGTTGTGGATAAACAACCGCAGCAGGATGCCGCGCCGGGCCATGAACTCATGCAATTCTTCGGCGCGCTCGGTAATCAGCCATTGAAACAAGGCACAACCGCCCTGGGGTTTGAGGTCGTAGCGTTCCAGCAGCGCGGCCAGGCGCTGACTCGCTTCGTCACTGCGCAGCCGTTGCCGGGCATGGCCTTCGGTATCCTGCAAACACGCCTGGCCCAGCACGCGAGTTGGACCGCTCACAGCCCACGGCCCGACCTGCTCGGCCAGCAATTTAAGCAACTTGCGCTCGGCCAGGACGAAGCCGAGCCGCACCCCGGCCAGACCGAAAAACTTGCCGAAGGAACGCAACACGATCAACCCGACCTGATTGGCAAACGGCGCCACGCTCAGTTGCGGCGTGTTGTCCATGAACGCTTCGTCCACCACCAGCCAGCCACCGCGCTGGGCCAGCCGCGAATGCCAGTCGAGCAGGCGGCTCGGGCTCAGGCTCAGGCCCGTGGGGTTGTTCGGATTGACCACCACCAGCACGTCGAGACTGTCGAGAAAGAAGTCGACTTCCTGTTCCAGCACTTCGCGCACGATGTAGCCGTTGCGTCGCCACGCTTCAGCGTGTTCGGCATAACACGGCGACAGCACGCCGACCTTGCCGGCCCGACGCAAACGCGGCAGCAACTGGATCGCCATTTGCGAACCGGCCACCGGCAGCACTTGGGCCGCGTCGTAATAATCGCAAGCGGCTTGCTCCAGACCATCATCGGTTTCCGGCAAGCGTGCCCAGGCCCGCAACGGAATGTCCGGGATCGGAAACGGCCAGGGCGCCAGGCCGCTGGAGAGGTCGAGCCAATCAGCTTCGGCGATGCCATATTGGAGCGCCGCCTTACGCAACCGGCCACCGTGCTCAAGCATAGAATTCAGCTCCCACGCAGAGAATCAGCAGCCATAACCATACGCCGCGCTGGACCAATTGCCAGCCACGGTCGATGGAGTCCGCATCCGCCGCCGGGCCTTCGCCGAGTTGCGGACGCTGATGCAATTCACCGTGATAAATCGCCGCCCCGCCCAACTCGACCCCCAACGCACCGGCACCCGCCGCCATCACCGGCCCGGCGTTCGGGCTGTCCCAGGTCGGGCCTTGGGTGCGCCAGCATTTCAACGCGAGTCGGGTTTTGCCCAGCAGTGCGTAGGTCAACGCCACCAGGCGTGCAGGAATGTAGTTGAGGACGTCGTCGATTTTTGCCGCTGCCCAGCCGAACCGTTCGAAGCGTTCGTTGCGATAGCCCCACATGGCATCGAGGGTGTTGCTCAGTCGATAGAGCACCACGCCCGGCGCACCGGCCACGGCAAACCAGAACAACGCGGCGAACACTGCGTCGCTGCCGTTTTCCAGCACCGATTCGGTGGCGGCGCGGGCGACTTCGGTTTTATCCAGTTCGCTGGTCTGGCGGCTGACCAGATAACCCACGCGTTTGCGTGCTTCGTTCAGGTCGTCACTGCGCAGGGCCTTGGCCACCGGCTCGACGTGTTCGCCGAGGCTGCGCATGCCGAGGGCGCAATACAGCGCCAGGATCTCGACCAGCCAACCGACATAAGGCGCCCAGGAAAACGCGGTGGCCAGCAAGGTCAGCGGCAATACCGCGATCACCCAAGCGGTGACGCCATGACTGCGCCAGCCGCGACCACCGGAGTTGAAACGTTGCTCGATGCGGTCGGCAAAACGGCCGAACGCCACCAGCGGATGCCAGCGTTTGGGCTCACCCAGCAGCGCATCCAGCGCAACCGCGGCGACACTCAACAACGCCACACTCATTGACTCACTCCCCAATAATTTTCGTACAACAATTCACTGAGCGGACGCGCCTGCGCCCAGCCTTCGAGTACCAGCATCGGCGCCGGATAGAATTCCTTGACCGGTCCCAGGCACAGCACGGCCAACGGTTTGGCGCCGGCGGGCAAACTCAGCAGGTCCGCCAGGGCTTGCGGCTCGAACAACGAGACCCAGCCCATGCCCAACCCTTCGGCGCGGGCCGCCAGCCACAGGTTCTGGATCGCGCAGGACAGCGAGGCCATGTCCATTTCCGGCAAGGTGCGGCGGCCGAAGATGTGGCGCTCGCGGTCGTCCATCAATGCCGCGACCAGCACTTCGGCGCAGTCGTTGATGCCTTCGACCTTAAGCTTCATGAACTCGTCTGTGCGCTCGCCCAGGGCTTCGGCGGTGCGGATACGTTCTTCTTCCACCAGTTGCTGGATCTGGCCGCGCAAGGTTTTATCGCTGATGCGGATAAAGCGCCAAGGCTGCATCAGGCCGACGCTGGGGGCCTGGTGCGCGGCTTCGAGCAGGCGTCGCAGCAGTTCGGGCGCGACGGTGCCGCCGCTGAAGTGGCGCATGTCGCGGCGTTCGGCGATGGCTCGGTAGACTGCCGCGCGCTCAGCTTCAGAGAAAGCGTTGTCGGTCATGGCCTCTTCGCGAGCAAGCTCGCTCCCACAGTGGACTGCGTTTCTTGAGGCATCACACCTTCTAATGTGGGAGCGAGCCTGCTCGCGAAGGCGGTTTCAAGATCAGGCGCAAACAGCGCGGCAATCGCCGATGGATTGGACGGAAAATAAAAGTGCACATAAGAAGCCGTCATCCGCCCCTCACGATAAACCGCCTCCGCCCCGCGCCCGCCGTTAGGGCTCAGGCCTCGGGCAATCGGCTCAAGTTCTGTACTGGTCAAAGAATGGTGATACGTGTGCCCACGCAACAAGCCTTCCGGCATGTCCACCGCTTGCAACGCCAACGCCGCGAGACGCTTTTGCATCACCGCATCACCGGCCAGCAACCCAACCAGTTCAGCGCGAGTGCCTTCGACATCGGTCAATGAGTCGAGCAGATAAAGCATGCCGCCACATTCGGCCAGCAACGGTTTGCCTGCTTTATGGTGCGCGCGGATGGCGCTCAGCATCGAGGTGTTCTGCGACAACGCTACGTGATGCAGTTCGGGATAACCGCCCGGCAGATAAAGACTATCGGCCTCGGGTAATTGGCTGTCGCGGATCGGCGAGAAAAACGCCAACTCGGCGCCCATGGCCCGTAGCAAATCGAGGCTGGCGCCGTAGGTGAAGGCGAACGCTTCGTCTCGGGCCACGGCGATGCGCACGCCTTTGAGTAACGGTTCAGCCGTGATCACGTCCGGGGCGGCGAACTCGACAGCGGGTGGCAGCGCTACCTCGCAACTGCTGGCCAACGCATCGGCCGCTGCATCGAGGCGCAGGTCGAGGTCGTTCAACTCGCTGGCCTGGACCAAACCAAGGTGACGGCTCGGCAGTTCGATCCCGGTTTCCCGAGACAACGCGCCGTACCAGCGCAAGCCTTCGGTCAGGCTGCCTTCGAGCAATTGCGCGTGACGCAAGGTGCCGACGCGGTTGGCCAGGACGCCGGCAAATGGCAAGTCCGGCTGATACTTCGCCAGCCCCAGCGCCAGGGCCCCGAAGGTCTGCGCCATTGCCGTGCCGTCGATCACGCCGAGCACCGGCACACCGAAGTGACGCGCCAGGTCAGCGCTGGACGGCGTACCGTCAAACAAACCCATGACGCCTTCGATCAGAATCAAATCGGCTTCGCCCGCGGCTTCCCACAGTAGCCGACGACTTTCCTGCTCGCCGACCATCCACATGTCCAATTGATAGACCGGCGCACCGCTGGCGCGCTCGAGAATCATCGGGTCGAGGAAGTCCGGGCCGCATTTGAACACGCGCACCTTGCGCCCCTGATTGCGATGCAAACGGGCGAGCGCGGCGGTGACGGTGGTCTTGCCCTGACCGGAGGCCGGCGCGGCGATGAGTACCGCCGGGCAGTGACGGGGTTGACTCACAATTCGACGCCTTTTTGCGCTTTGATCCCGGCCTGGAACGCGTGTTTGATCACGTTCATTTCGGTGACGGTGTCGGCCAGTTCGATCATTTCCGGCTTGGCGCCGCGACCGGTGACGACGACGTGCTGCATCGGCGGACGAGCCTGCAAGTCGCTGAGCACTTGATCGAGATCGAGGTAGCCGTGTTTGAGGGCGATGTTCAGTTCATCCAGCACCACCAGACCGATCGACGGATCGCGCAGCAATTCGCGGGACACGGCCCATGCGGCTTCGGCGGCGGCGATGTCGCGTTGACGGTCCTGGGTTTCCCAAGTGAAGCCCTCGCCCATCACATGAAAGCGCACCTGCTCCGGGAAGCGGCGGAAGAACAGTTCTTCGCCGGTGCTGTTGCGGCCCTTGATGAACTGCACCACGCCGCACTGCATGCCGTGGCCCATGGAGCGGGCGAGCATGCCGAAGGCCGAGCTGCTTTTGCCTTTGCCGTTGCCCGTCAGCACCAGCAGCAGGCCGCATTCGTTCGGCGAGTTGGCGATGCGTTCGTCAATCACGGCTTTTTTGCGCAGCATACGCGCCAGGTGGCGTTCGTCACGATCGGGGGTATCAGTCATGGGGGAGCTCTCCGTTGAGGCTGGATAACGGCGGGCAGGCACAAGAATAGACGGCAAAAAGCCTGGCATCGCCCACCGTGATGCCGCTGGATGGATCAGGCCGGTCTCCGGGCTCATGAGCGGTTTGCACCGGACTGCGCGCCTTCCCATATCGATGTTCGACACAGTGGCTCAAGGCGCAGCCTTTCACTCATTTACCGTTGCGGGGGCAGCGCCGGGATCGTGATCTTCTTCGTTTGAAGAGAGGACTCACCGGCTTCCCTGTTTCACTCTGTCGACCGCAGTCACAGAGCACCTGAAACAAGCCGCGAAGGTTAGAGGGTTGGGGGTGGAGCGTCAATTAAAGCCGGGACGCCACCGGGCGAATAACTGCCGTCGATCAATTATCTGACGTCATTCTTGTGCCACACTCTGAGCAGTGATATCAAAGAGCCACAATCTCACAACACAATAACAAGGGTGAGCCACATGCAAGGCATGATCATCAGCAATCCGAAGCTGGAATTCCTGCGCCCGCTGCTGGAACGCTGGTTTGACTGTATCGACCGCTACAACGCCGTGCGCGGCGATAACGATGCACCGTACTGGTTTGACGAAAAAGCCAACCTCAACCTGCTATCGGCCGCGGCCTGGATGGCGGAAATGGTCACGCTGCAACAGACGCCGACCCGCAAACAGATCGAGGAAGGCGAACGCAATGCCCGCGCCGATCTGTTTATCGCCACCAGCGACGAACGCGCTTACCTTCAGGCCACCCAGCGCTGGCCGAAGGTCAACAGCTTGAACCTGACACAAGCCCTGGTCGATATCACTGGCGACGCCAAGCGAATCAGCTACGCCAGCGACCTGAAACTCGGCTGCCTGTTCGTCGCGCCGCAAAAAGCCCAGCAAAGTGCGACCCCGGAAGAACTCCAGGACATGGTCGACGACCTGCAAAAGGAACACACCTGCGCCGTGGCCTGGTATTTCCCCTACGCCTACCGAAAATTACGCAACGAAGCCGGCCAGTACCACCCGGGTATCGCGGTGCTGTTCAAAGAGGCCCGTGGTTGATGGGTTGAACCATCGCGGCTGTTTACTTCTCTAGATGAAATCAGTGCATTCATAGGGAAGATCAGCATGCGCAAGCCCCAGCTCGTTCTCGTTATCGCGCTCGCCGGAGGGCTTGTTGCCTGCGGCGAGCATTCCAGCCTGCAAGTCACGGACGGCACCGGCCCATCGCCAAAGTTGCCAGAACCAAACAAAACCCTGATCCCGACGGTGAACATCGCCCCGGCGATCGGCTGGCCGGCCGGCGCCAAACCCACCGCAGCAGCAGGCACGCAGGTCGCGGCATTTGCTGAAAACCTCGATCACCCGCGTTGGCTCTACGTACTGCCCAACGGTGATGTGCTGGTGGCGGAAACCAACGCGCCGCCCAAGCCTGATGACGGCACAGGCATTCGCGGTTGGGTTATGAAGAAAGTCATGGGGCGCGCCGGTGCCGGTGTGCCGAGCCCGAACCGCATCACGCTGTTGCGCGACAAGGACCACGACGGCGTGGCCGAAACCCGCACGGTGTTTCTGGAAAACCTCAACTCGCCGTTCGGCATGACCTTGGTCGGCAATGACCTGTACGTCGCCGACACCGATCGCTTGCTGCGTTTTCACTATGAAACCGGCGATACGGCGATCAAGTCTGAGCCGATGAAGGTGATTGATCTGCCGGGCGGCACGCTGAATCACCACTGGACCAAGAACGTCATCGCCAGCAAGGACGGCAGCAAGCTGTACGTGACGGTGGGCTCCAACAGCAACGTCGGCGAAAACGGCCTGGATAAGGAAGAAGGTCGCGCGGCGATCTGGGAAGTGGACCGCGCCACCGGCAATCACCGGATTTTCGCCTCGGGCCTGCGCAACCCCAACGGCATGGGCTGGGAACCGAGCAGCGGCGCGTTGTGGACGTCGGTCAACGAACGGGATGAGATCGGCAGCGATCTGGTGCCGGACTACATCACTTCGGTCAAGGACGGCGCGTTCTACGGCTGGCCGTTCAGTTATTACGGCCAGCACGTCGATGTACGCGTCGACCCGCAGAACCCGGACCTGGTGGCTAAAGCCATCGCCCCGGATTACGCCGTCGGCCCGCACACCGCTTCGCTGGGCTTCACCTTTGCCGAAGGCAGCAAACTGCCGACACCGTTTACCAACGGCGCCTTCGTCGGCCAGCACGGCTCGTGGAACCGCAAGCCGCACAGCGGCTATAAAGTGATTTTCGTGCCGTTCACGGCGGGCAAACCGACCGGACAACCGGTGGATGTACTGACCGGGTTCCTGGATAAGGACGAAAACGCCTTGGGCCGGCCGGTGGGTGTGGTGATTGATCAGCAAGGGGACTTGCTGGTGGCGGACGATGTGGGGAATAAGGTTTGGCGGGTTTCGGCGGTTAAATAATCTGCCAAGTACAAAACCTAATGTGGGAGCGAGCCTGCTCGCGAAAGCGATGTGACAGTCAACGATGATGGTGAATGTTATGACGCCTTCGCGAGCAGGCTCGCTCCCACATTAATCAGCGCTTGCGGCACAGGGTTAAGCCATCGCCTACCGGCAATAACGACAAATCCACCCGTTCATCATCCTTCAATGCTCGATTGAGCGTCTGAATCGCCCGGGTGTCTTCGCTCTCGGGATTACTCTCCAACACCCGCCCGCTCCACAGCGTGTTATCGAATATCGCCAAGCCACCGACCCGCAGCAACCTCAGGGCGTGTTCCAGATAATTCGGGTAATTGGCTTTGTCGGCATCGATAAAGATCAGGTCGAACGGCCCTGACAGTTGAGCAAGGGTTTGCAGCGCTGGCGCCAGGTGCAGTTCGATACGCCCGGCCAACCCCGCCTCTTCCCAGTAACGCCGCGCAATGGCGTTGTAGTCGCCGGGAATATCGCAACAGATCAACGAGCCGTCATCGGGCAACGCCGCAGCCATGCACAAGGCGCTGTAACCGGTGAAGGTGCCGACTTCCAGCAAACGCCGGGCGCCGGTGAGCTTGACCAACAAGGCGAGGAACTGCCCCTGCTCCGGCGCCACTTGCCAGCGCGCCATGGGCAGTGTCTGGGTTTCGTCGCGCAAACGCTTGAGCAGCGGCGTTTCCCTGAGGGAAACGTCGAGCAGGTACTGGTACAGGGAATCGTCGAGATTGAGCGTGCGATGGGTCATCACAACCTCTTGCGCTGAAAACCTACTGATTACGCGCCAGGTGCTCAGGTTGCAAGACGCGTTTGGCGCTCAGATAGGCTTTCTGCCAGTAGGCTTTGGACAGGCTGTCGAGCTTGACCGTGCCGCCGGTGGCCGGGGCGTGGACGAAGCGGCCTTCACCGACGTAGATGCCGGCATGGCTGACCTGGGAGCCGCCGTTGGTAGCGAAGAAGATCAGGTCACCGGTTTGCAGGCCTTCCTTGCCGACATTGGCCGCTTGCATGCTGATCATTTCCCGCGTGGTGCGCGGCAGGGAAATGCCGGCGACATCACGGTAGACGTAACCGATCAAGCCGCTGCAATCGAACCCGGAATCCGGCGTGTTACCGCCCCAGCGATACGGCGTGCCGACCAGGCCGAGGGCGCGGAACAGCACGTCTTCCGCTTCAGGGGAGAACGATTGAGACGTACTGAAAATAATCGGCGCTCGAACTACTGGCGCAGGCGGTGGTGTGCGGCTGGCGCAGGCGCTGAGCAGCGCTGCGAAAAGCATCAGGGTGAGGCGGGCCGACATCGTCATATGCAAAACACCTGATCTGGCTGCGGCTTTTTCTGCCGGAAGGACAGAAAAGAAAACCGCCTGCGTAGGACGCAGGCGGTTTGCCATCAATAATAGATCAGGATTCTAGCGCCTATGCGCCAAACTTCAAGTAAGACTTTAAGTTCGCCTTACATAAAGTGTGCTTACTTGCGAGCGGTGACGACAGTCGGGGCCATCGCGAGTGCGCGCTTGGCTTCGATGAAGGTCTTGCTCCAGTAGCTGTCGCCCAGGCTATCGACTCGTACGCCACCGCTTTTGCGGCTGCTGGAGTGGATGAACTGGTCATCACCGAGGTAGATCCCGGCGTGACTGACACGACCGCGACGACCATTGGTGGCGAAGAACAGCAAATCACCCGGCTTGAGGTTGTTGCGCGAGACCAGCGGGGCATCTACGTTGATCATTTCGCGAGTGGAGCGCGGCAGGTTCATGCCGGCCTCTTCACGAAACAGGTAACCGATGAAACCGCTGCAGTCGAAACCGGCTTCAGAGGTACCGCCGAAACGGTAACGGGTACCGATCAGGGACATGCCGCGTTCGAGGATGCTGTCAGCCAGAACCGGAAGCTGGTAAGACTTGCCGTCGGCGAAGCTTGCCAGTTCTTTTTCGGTAGCCGTCTCTTCTTGATAAAGAGCGTCCTGATAAAGGACGGAAGATTGGGCGGTAACAGAGTTTTTAACCTGCTGTTGTTGCTCTTGCTGGGACACTGGAGAGTGAGCAGCGCAACCGAACAACAGGGTGACGAGTGCGAGAGGCACGAGGGGTGCGAAGCGATTTAGCATGGGCACGACCGTGGCTGATAGTTGTAAAGAAGCCGAGACTATGCCCGCTATCAACCTCATTTGCAAATTCAATCGATCTTTATGTGACTTCTCGGTTTCTCGTTTACATCTAAGCGCTTAAACCCGTTTTGAAAGTTTGCGCAGCCTGCAGCCCTGCAGGAAAGCGGATTTTCTGGCGCCTGGAATATGCCAAAGCGCGCTGAAGGCCTCGGCTTTACTGGTTTAGCTACCAGCCCAGGGTTTCTTTCAAGAAGGGGATTGTCAGCTTGCGCTGAGCTTGAAGGGAGGCCTGATCGAGCCGTTCAAGCAGCTCGAACAGCGCACTCATGCTGCGGGTACCGCGGGTCAAAATAAAATGCCCGACTTCATCGGTCAGGTGCAATCCGCGACGGGATGCGCGCAGTTGCAAGGCACGCAATTTATCTTCGTCGGACAAGGGGCGCATCTGGAAGATCAGCGCCAGGGTCAGGCGTGATTTGAGATCCGCCAGTTTCACCGGCAGTTCACGTGGCGAGGTCGAAGCAGCAATCAGCAGACGCCGACCGCTGTCACGCAGACGATTGAACAGATGAAACAGCGCCTCTTCCCAATCCGCTCGCCCGGCGACTGCCTGCAAGTCATCGAGACAGACCAGTTCGTATTGCTCAAGGTTATCGAGGATTTCGATACCGCGATCCAGCAACTCGGCCAACGGCAGGTACACCGCCGGTTCGCCCATCTGCTCGAATCGCAGGCAGGCGGCCTGCAACAAGTGCGTACGCCCTACCCCGTCCTTGCCCCAGAGGTAAATCAGGCTTTCGGTCCAGCCGGCGTCGGCTTCGCATAGCCGCTCGACATAGCCGAGTGCAGCGGCATTGGCGCCTGGGTAGTAATTGATAAAGGTAGCGTCATCACGCAGACGCACACCTAGGGGCAGCTGAATCGGTTTCATGCTGACTGAACAGTTCCAAAGGAACCGTTAGTGGCCTCTGTGTAAAGTTTGCGAAGTTTATACCCGTGAGGCAGCCCGCACAATGCAGCAGACCACAAGCAAAATCAAAGGTTTGCGTTAACGCACTGGTTTTATGACAGATTCTTTGGCGGCGCATGTGACAGCCACCGGAGGGAAGCGGGCCAGCCTGGCAAGGAACCAGGCTGCCCGTTACGCGGGATCAGACGACTTTACAGCTCGGGCTCATCGGTCCCGCTGTACACATCCGAATCTTTATACAAATCATGCAGATGGCGCACCAGCACCATGATCACCGCCGCCACCGGCAAGGCCAGCAGCACGCCGGTAAAGCCGAACAGCTCACCACCGGCCAGGATCGCGAAAATCACCGCCACCGGGTGCAGGCCGATCCGGTCCCCAACCAGCAATGGCGTCAGCACCATGCCTTCCAGCGCCTGCCCGACCATAAACACCGCGACAATGCCGAGCATCGGATACAGCTCGCCATGGAACTGGAACAGACCGGCAATCAACGCCGCACCGATCCCGATCACAAACCCCATGTACGGCACAATCGCTGCCAAGCCGGCAATCAGACCGATCAACAGCCCCAACTCCAACCCGACCAGCATCAGGCCCGCGGCATAGATCACGCCCAGCGCCAGCATCACCAGCAATTGCCCGCGCACAAATGCGCCGAGCACTTCATGGCATTCACCGGCCAGTGTCACCACGCGCTCTTCGCGATCGCGGGGCAACAGGCTGCGGATCTTGGCCATCATCAGGTCCCAGTCCCGCAGCAGGTAGAAACTCACCACCGGGATCAACACCAGATTGGCCAACCAGCCGATCAATGCCAGCCCGGAAGCCGTGGCCTGGCTCAGCACCACGCCGACAATATCGGTGGTCTGACCCATGTGCTCGCTGATCGCCGCCTTGAGCTTGTCGAACTTCCAGAAGTTATCCGAGAGGCCGAACTTCGACTGCGCCCACGGCAGTGCGGTGTGCTGCAACCAGTCGAGCATTTGCGGCGCCAGTTCGTACAGGCGGAACAACTGCTTGGCCAGCAACGGCACCAGCACCAACAGCAAGGTCGTGAAGATCAAGGTAAATAGCGCAAACACCGCCACCACGCCCCAGGTCCGCGACAGACCGGCCTTCTCCAGGCGATCCACCAAGGGATCGAACAGATAAGCCAACAGCAGCGCCACCAGAAATGGCGTCAGGATCGGATGCAACAGCCAGACAAACGCGCAGAGCAGGACCACCCCGCCCAACCAGAACCAACGCCGCGTATCGGCCATGTACAACTCCCTATGCATCTATATAAAGAAAGAAAACCTTACCAACGGAATCGCAACTGCGGCACAGGCGCCGGAGCGGGTGCTACAACCGGCGCCGAACCTTCGGCCGGCTGAACCGGTGCGGCTGGCGCCGGCGCTTCACCGGCCGGAACCTCCTGCAACTTCGCCAACGACAACTGCGAGCGCAATTGCTCGGCGCTGCCATTGACCCGGTAGACAATGCGGTCGCCATCGACACTGACCAAATGCGCGCCAAACGGATCGAGCAAACGCCCCAGCGCCGCATAGCGCTCCAGGTTCATGCCCTGCACTTCGAGCAATTGTTCGCTTGAGGCGCCCGCCTTGACGACAAACCGCGGCGCCAGACGCTCAGCGACTGCCAACATGACCGCATCGGCCACGGCGGCCTGATCCGCGCCCTGCACAGTGCCCGCCTCTTTCTGATCGCCGAGCCACAGATGCCACTTGGCCTGCCACTGGCCGCCCTCTTCGCGGGCATGCACCGCAAGCAAGGCGTCCGCGCTGTATCGTTCCGATGCGCCGCGCAATGGCGCCGCATCCGTGCCTTCGAGATTCGGCGCCGTAGCGACCAATTGCTCACTCAAATCCGCCAGCGGCAAGCGCAAAGGCAAACCACGGTGTTGTGCCGCCCGACGCAGCGGCGCAGCGCTGGCCTGACCATCGCCCACCAGACTCGAACCCTCGGCGGAGTCATTCAACCACCAGCCCAGAATTGACGGCCGGTTCGCGCCCCACAACGACAGCCCGGCACGCCGCAACGCCTGCTCGGTGGTGGCCGGGTCGAAATCGACCTTCAGCACTTCCGGCGGACCGGCGTCAAAGCCGTACTGACTGATGATTTGCTGCGGGTCCTTGCGAATCGCCGCCAACCCCGGACTTTGCGCAGCCTTCGGATCGCCGGTCAGGCGCAACACCAGGGTATCCAGCGCCTCCTGGGTCGCTTGATCGCGCACCTCGGCGCTCTGACTGCTGACAGGCTGACGGACCTGATACAGGCCTTTCACAGATTCGGCATGACTCGCCAGGCTGAACAGAGACAAACAACCCGCAGCTAAATATTTGGAGAAAAAACGCATGGAAGATTCCTGACGACAAGAGCGGCTGGAACTGGCCGCGTGAACGCATTGAGCAAGTCTGTGACCATCGCCCAAGGCAAAACATTCACCCGGCCCCGATAAGTTTTTGGCACTGTCATAACGATAGACGGTTAATAGCGATACCTTATACAGGCATGAGGGACGCCACCAACACGGGCAATAACGGTTTTTTTCAGCCGATATGCCCCTGCCGTCGGCGCGAGGATGGCCGCTGCCTCTCAAGCCTGATAAAATCGCGCGCCTTCGCAGACCGGCAACAGCCGGGCAGTGTCGGAATAGCGCGCAAGGCTTTCGCCTACGCTGTTTCGGCGGCCCTAATGGACTCGGTCGTTACCCCTGAATCCCCCCTAAAGGCCTGGATCATGAGCAAGCAACCCTCCCTGAGCTACAAGGACGCCGGTGTAGACATCGACGCCGGTGAAGCATTGGTCGAACGCATCAAGAGCGTCGCCAAGCGCACTGCGCGCCCGGAAGTCATGGGCGGCCTGGGCGGTTTTGGCGCCCTCTGCGAAATCCCGGCCGGCTACAAGCAGCCAGTGTTGGTTTCCGGTACTGACGGCGTTGGCACCAAGCTGCGTCTGGCGCTGAACCTGAACAAACACGACAGCATCGGCATCGACCTGGTCGCCATGTGCGTCAACGACCTGGTGGTGTGCGGCGCCGAGCCGCTGTTTTTCCTCGACTACTATGCCACCGGCAAACTCAACGTCGAAACCGCGACCCAGGTCGTGACCGGTATCGGCGCTGGCTGTGAATTGTCCGGCTGCTCCCTGGTCGGCGGCGAAACCGCTGAAATGCCTGGCATGTACGAAGGCGAAGACTACGACCTGGCCGGCTTCTGCGTTGGCGTCGTGGAAAAATCCGAAATCATCGACGGCTCCAAAGTCGCTGCCGGCGATGCCCTGCTCGCCCTGCCATCTTCCGGCCCGCACTCCAACGGCTACTCGCTGATCCGCAAGATCATCGAAGTGTCCGGTGCCGACATCGAAAACATCCAGCTCGACGGCAAACCGCTGACCGACCTGCTGATGGCCCCGACCCGTATCTACGTGAAGCCGCTGCTCAAGCTGATCAAAGAAACCGGCGCCGTCAAAGCCATGGCCCACATCACCGGTGGCGGCCTGCTGGACAACATCCCGCGCGTACTGCCAAAAGGCGCACAAGCGGTGGTTGACGTCGCAAGCTGGACCCGCCCTGCGGTGTTCGACTGGCTGCAAGAGAAAGGCAACGTCGACGAAAACGAAATGCACCGCGTACTGAACTGCGGCGTCGGCATGGTGATCTGCGTGGCTCAAGAGCACGTTGAAACCGCGCTGAACGTCCTGCGTGAAGCCGGCGAGCAACCTTGGGTCATTGGCCAGATCTCCACCGCTGCCGAAGGCGCGGCTCAGGTCGAACTGAAGAACCTTAAGGCGCACTAATGTCCGCCACCTGTGATGTCGTGGTGCTGCTCTCCGGCACCGGCAGTAACTTGCAGGCCTTGATCGACAGCACGCGGACCGGCGACAGCCCGGTCCGCATCGCTGCGGTGATTTCCAACCGCGCCGATGCCTTCGGCCTGCAACGCGCCAGGGACGCGGGTATCGAAACCCGCTCCCTGGATCACAAGGCTTTCGAAGGCCGCGAGGCCTTTGATGCCGCGCTGATCGAACTGATCGACGCCTTCAACCCCAAACTCGTGGTACTCGCCGGTTTCATGCGCATTCTCAGCGCTGGTTTCGTGCGCCACTACCAGGGTCGCCTGCTCAATATCCATCCCTCGCTGCTGCCCAAATACAAAGGGTTACACACTCATCAGCGCGCTTTGGAGGCCGGCGACACCGAACATGGCTGCTCTGTGCACTTCGTCACCGAGGAACTCGATGGCGGACCACTGGTCGTACAGGCAGTAATACCGGTAGAGTTGCACGATTCGCCGCAGAGTCTGGCGCAGCGGGTTCACGTTCAGGAACACCTGATCTACCCGATGGCTGTACGCTGGTTTGCCGAAGGTCGTTTATCACTCGGCGAACAAGGTGCTTTACTGGATGAAAAGTTACTCGCGGCCAGCGGCCACTTGATTCGAACCTAGGAGATTTTATGCGTCGCGCCTTGCTCTTCGCTTGCGCTCTGCTCGCCCTGCCCTTCGCGCAGGCCGCAGACCTTCAACCCTTCTCCGCCAGCTACACCGCCGACTGGAAGCAGCTGCCCATGAGCGGCACTGCTGAACGCAGCCTGGTCAAGGGCGCCAACGGCGTTTGGACACTCAGCTTCAAGGCGTCGATGATGATCGCCAGCCTGTCCGAACAAAGCACCCTGACTCTGGACAAGGACACACTGCTGCCCCAGTCCTACCACTTCGAACGTGGCGGCTTGGGCAAAGCCAAGAAAGCTGACCTGGACTTCGACTGGACCACCAAAATGGTCACCGGCACCGATCGTGGTGACCCGATCAAGATCCCGCTCAACCGCGGCATGGTCGACAAATCCACTTATCAGTTGGCCCTGCAACACGACGTGGCCGCTGGCAAGAAAAGCATGAGCTACCAGGTCGTCGATGATGGCGAAGTCGATACCTATGACTTCCGCGTGCTGGGCTCGGAAAAAGTCGACACCAAGGCTGGCCAGATCGATGCGATCAAGGTCGAGCGCGTGCGCGACCCGACACAAAGCAAGCGCATCACCGTGATGTGGTTCGCCAAGGACTGGGATTACCTGCTGGTCCGTCTGCAACAGGTTGAAACCGACGGCAAGGAGTACAACATCATGCTCCTGGACGGCACGGTCAACGGCAAGGCTGTCAAAGGCAGCTAATCCGGATCGACACAAGAAGCCCCGCAATAGCGGGGTTTTTTTTTGCTGATCGTTCCCACGCTCTGCGTGGTAATGCAGCCAGGGACGCTCCGCGTTCCAAAGCGTGACGCAGAGCGTCACAAGAGGCATTCCCACGCGGAGCGTGGGAACGATCATCGAATATTGAGCCAGGCGCAGAACCTGTGGGAGCGAGCCTGCTCGCGAAAGCGGTGTGCCAGCCAACATCAATGCTGAATGTGATGCCGCTTTCGCGAGCAGGCTCGCTCCCACAGGGGTGAGTGCTGCAATCAACTAGACCGAAAACCGCGCCACCATCGTGTTCAAATCCACCGCCAACCGCGACAACTCCTGACTCGCCGCACTGGTCTGATTTGCCCCCGCCGAGGTCTGCAATGCCAGATCACGGATGTTCATCAAATTGCGATCCACCTCCCGCGCCACCGCCGCCTGTTCCTCCGAGGCACTGGCAATGACGATGTTGCGTTCGTTGATCAACGTGAACGCCGAGGCAATCTCCTCCAGCGCTATGCCTGCCGCTTTCGCCACTTCCAGGGTTGAACGCGCCCGGCTATTGCTCTGCTGCATTGAGCTGACAGCCGAATCGGTGCCTTGCTGAATCCCACTGATCATCTGCTCGATTTCCTGGGTCGACTGCTGCGTGCGGTGGGCCAGCGCCCGCACCTCATCCGCGACGACAGCAAAACCGCGCCCGGCATCCCCGGCGCGCGCCGCTTCGATCGCCGCATTCAGGGCCAGCAGATTGGTTTGCTCGGCAATCGAACGAATCACATCCAACACCTTGCTAATGCCATAGACCTTCTGCGCCAAGTCCTCGACCTGAGAGACATTGGCGGTGACATCATCGGCCAGGGATTCGATGGACTGCACGGTTTGCTGCACCTGAGTGCGGCCATGCTGGGCAATCCGGTCAGATTCCCGGGACGCTTCGGAGGTGGCCACCGCGTTGCTCGCCACTTCCTCCACCGCCGCCGTCATCTGATTGACTGCCGTGGCGGCCTGTTCGATTTCCAGGCTCTGCTGATGCAGGCCTCGGGTAGCGTCTTCGGTGACGCAACTGAGTTCTTCCGAAGCCGAGGCCAATTGGCTGGATGAATCGGAGATGCGCCGGATAGTTTCCCGCAGGTTCTGCTGCATGCTCTTGAGCACATGCAGCAGCCGCGCCGGCTCATCCTTGCCGGTGATGCGGATGTCGCCGGTCAGATCACCGCCCGCCACCACCTCGGCGACCCGCAACGACTGGGACAATGGCAACACAATGCTGCGGGTCAGCAGCAAGGCCAGGGCGATGGTCATCAACGCCGCCAGCGCGACCATCACCCCAACCCAGACCCGCGAACTGCTGAACACCAGACGCGCCGCCTCGGTCGCCAGGCTGGCCTGGTGCTTGTTCAGCTCCACCAAGGATTTGAGGGTCACGGCAATGTCGTCGGCCAACGGACTCATTTCGCCATTGACGATGACCGCCGCCTCTTCTATCCGCCCCTGGGCAGACAGGTTCATCACCTGCCCCTGAAAATTCAGGTATTTCTGTTCCGAAGCCTTGAACCGATCAAACAGCGAACGCTCCTCGGGCAGCACGATCAACGCGTTGTAGCGCTGTTGCGCATCACCGAGAACACCTTTGAGCTCATTGAGTTTCCCGACATTCTGCGCCAGCGCCTGGGGATCGCGGTTGATCAGCAGGCGCATGGTCAAGGCACGCAGGCGCAGCATGTCCTGGCTCATGTCGCCGACCGACATCACGCTGGGCAACCAGTTGTTATCGACCTGATCGGACTGGGCGCGCATGGCCGACATTTGCGCCAGGGCAAACGCTCCCAAACCGAACACCATCAACGCCAACAGGCCAAAACCCAGGCTCGCGCGCGGGGCAATATTGAGACTACGGATGCTCATTGCTTTGGTTCCTTCCAAAAAATCACTGCATATCCCTGCAGCGGGTTGCTTTAGACGGTATCGGCCCCGGGAAAATTTGCGTAAGACCAAAACGTGATATCAAAACGCCTTACTACTTCGATCCTTGGGCGGGAACGATTCAGCGGAGAAAGGCAAAGGCAAAAGATCGCAGCCTTCGGCAGCTCCTACGGAACAAATGCGATCTTTTCAGGGCAATAACCCCTTTTTCACTTTGGGCAAAACCGACAGAAAGTTATCCCGTGCGACTTGTCGCGCAACATCCTCCGGCAAGGCGTCGAGAAACGGATCAAAGCTGCGCATTTCCTTACCCAACTTGTTGAATCGTCCCACAACATCCGAACCCAGCATGAAGCGCTCCGGAAAGCGCTCCACCAGTCTCAGCCACTCATCCCGAGGCTTGCCCTGCTCATCCAGCAGATAGGGCGTGAGCATGCTCCAGGACAGGTCGATGAATAGATTCGGGTAGGCCTCGAGCATCCGGGTCAACGTCGGCAGCAGAAAATCCAGCTGCGTCTGATGCCGATGGATTTCCACGCTGGTACCGGCGTGAGCCCAGATAAACCGGGTATGCGGGTGATTACGCAACGGCTCTTCCATTTCCGCCAGGTACAGCGGATTTTTCTCACGCTTGGAGGTGATGTTGGAATGCAGCATCACCGGCAGGTCGTTCTCGGCGGCAAGGTGATAGATCCTCGTCATCGCTTCATTATTGGCGCGCGGCGTATCACCCGAGGTCAGGGCCGTCAGGTCATCGTGCCGGGTGAAGACTTCGCCGATGCCCTGCCACAACCCCGGATTGAGATCGAGCATGCGCTGGATATGCGCCTCGGAGTTTTTATCGTTGGGGTTGAAGCCTGACAGGAACGGATGAAAACGCTGCCGCTGCTCCGACGTCAGCTTGTTTACTGCGGCGGCAACAATCACGTCGGTCGCGCTGTACCAATAGGCGTCGGCGTCGTCACCGGCGTAGTAGCGCGGACGCTTGGGTTCGTCCTCATGCCATTTCTTGGCCACCGGGATGCCGGAAATCATCACGTGATCGATGGAATTGTCAGCCATCGCCTTGAGCAACGTCGGCATTCCCGCCGTTTCCTGGAAGAAGTCCACGTAATGCAGGTGCGCGTCGCTGTAGGCATAGTCGCGGGCGTCGGCGTGTGTGCTGCAAAGCGCCAACAACCAGGCGAGGCTCAAGCGGGTCAGGGGCACGGGCAATCTCCGAGGGCATGAGTGCCATAGACCCCAGCGCGCCAACCAGGGTTCAGCCCGCAAGAAAGTGGAACGCAGCACAGCACGAATGCTCTATACCTTCATGGTCCGTTTTTGCTCGAATGACTTTTCCTACTGCCGAAGAGGTTTCCCATGACTGTTACCGTCAATACCATTTCCAGCGAAGGCTTTCGTCACACTGTCCAGATCGATGATCACGAACTGTTTGCCGATGTGCCCACCTCAGCCGGTGGCGAGGGCTCGGCGCCGGAGCCCCACGATTACTTCGATGCCGCCCTCGGCGCCTGTAAGGCTCTGACGCTGAAGATGTATGCCAAGAAAAAAGACATCCCGCTGACCGGCGTGGGGGTCGAGGTCAAACGCGACAACAGCGAAGAGCAAAAAGGCAAATATGCCCTGCACGTCACCCTCACGCTCAAAGGCGTGCTGACTGACGCTCAACGGGAAGAATTGCTGCGGGTCGCTGACCGTTGCCCGATCCATAAACTGATGACCACCACCGACGTCACCATCGAAACCCACGCCCCACAGGGCTTCGATAGCCAGTAATCACCACGATGTCAGCGGCGGGTTATGCTCTGCCCATCACCCGCCCAGCCTGGAATGCCGCATGAACACGCCCCTCGTGATCCGCCCCCGCGCCGAAGATGTCGAAGGCCAGCCAATTCTTCGCCCGTTGCCGTCGGCCAAATGCCGCAGCGTCGGGCCTTTCGTGTTTTTCGACCACATGCTCGAAACCCGTTATCCGGCGGGCAAAGGCATGAACATCCGACAACATCCGCACATTGGTCTGTCGACCCTCACCTACCTGTTCCAGGGGCAGATCCAGCACAAGGACAGCCTCGGTTCCGATCAGGTGGTGGACACCGGTGATGTCAGCTGGATGACCGCAGGCAGCGCCATTGCCCATGTCGAACGCACACCTGAGGCGCTGAAAGACAGCGGCTTCACGATGCATGGGTTGCAGATCTGGCTGGCCTCCCCCAAGGAACACGAGCAAGGTCCGGGGCACTACAGCCATCACCCGGCAGCCACCTTGCCGGTCAGCGATAACCTCGGGGTGAAGATCCGCATGATCGCCGGGTCAGGCTTTTGCCTGGAATCGCCGGTGCCGGTGCTTTCTCCTACGTTGTATGCCGAACTGAACCTGCAAACCGCGACGACGTTGCTGATTCCCACCGAGCACGAAGAACGCGCACTGTATGTGCTGGACGGCGAGGTGCAACTCGATGGCGAGCTGATCGAACCGCATTCGCTGGTGGTGTTGCCGGCCGGGGAAGAGATGACGTTGTTTGCCGAGAGCGACTGTCACGCCGTGCTGTTCGGCGGGGCGCCGCTGGATGGGCCACGGCGGATCAACTGGAATTTTGTCGCGAGCGATCCGGCAGCTATTGATGAAGCCCGGCGGCGCTGGACGGCCGGGGATTGGCCGACGGTGCCGGGGGAAAGCGAGCGGATCGAGTTGCCCCGCTGACATGATCGTTCCCACGCTCTGCGTGGGAATGCAGCCCGGGACGCTCTGCGTCCCATTGGAACGCGGAGCGTCCCTGGAGGCATTCCCACGCGGAGCGTGGGAACGATCAAAAGATGTCTCAGGCAAAACCAGCGATCAGCCGCTAAACACTTCATCCAGCAAGTTATGCATCGACACAAACGCCCGCCCTGCGGTCTTCGCGTCATACATCATCTTGCCCGGCACATTCGCATGGGGATCGGTAAAGGAGTGCACCGCGCCGCCGTAGCTCAGCAGTTGCCAATCCACGCCCGCCGCGTTCATTTCGGCTTCAAACGCCGGCAGTTGCTCTTTCGGCACCAATGGATCGGACGCGCCGTGCAGCACCAACACCGAGCCCTTGATGTTTTTCGCATCGTTGACGTTCGGCGTATCCAGCGAGCCATGGAACGACACCGCCGCTTTCACTGGCGCGCCGCTGCGGGCCAGTTCCAGCGCACAGCAACCGCCGAAACAGAAACCGAAGGTCGCCAGTTTCGAGGCATCGACCGCCGCTTCACCCTGGGCCTGCAATTGCTCGAATGCTGACGCCATACGTTTGCGCAGCAAGCCGCGATCATTCTTCAACGGCATCATCGCAGCCCCCGCCTCGTCGCCGTTCTGCGGGCGAACCGACTGACCGTACAGGTCCGCGATCAGCACCACATAGCCCTTGGCCGCCACCGATTTGGCAATCTCCTCGGCACCGGCGCTGATACCCATCCAGTTTGGCGCCATCAGCAAACCCGGTCGCGGGCCTTTATGGTCGGCATCGAAGGCCAGACGGCTTTCGTAAGATTGGCCATCTAGCTGATAGACCACGGAACGCACAGTGACTTGGCTCATTTCAGACTCCTAAGACTCAAGAATAAAAAAACCCGCCGAAGCGGGTTTTTGTACAACGCAGTTAAACCGACAGTTCAACCAGCAACTTGTTGAGACGGCGCACGTAGGCTGCCGGGTCTTTCAAGCTGTCGCCGGCCGCCAGGGCCGCCTGATCGAACAGGATGTGCGAGAGGTCGCCGAAGCGCTCTTCGCTCTGTTCGGCGTCAAGTTTCTCGATCAGCGGGTGAGCCGGGTTGAATTCGAAGATTGGCTTCGAATCCGGAACCTTCTGCCCGCTGGCCTCGAGGATCTGACGCATTTGCAGGCCCAGGTCCTGCTCGCCGATGGCCAGGATTGCCGGGGAATCGGTCAGACGGTGAGAAACCCGGACTTCAGCGACAGAATCGCCGAGTGCGGTTTTCAGACGCTCAACCAAACCTTCTTTGGACTTGGCGACTTCTTCCGCGGCTTTCTTATCCTCTTCCGAGTCCAGGTTGCCCAGGTCCAGGTCACCGCGCGCCACGTCGACAAAGCTCTTGCTGTCGAAGTCGCTGAGGTAGCTCATCAGCCACTCGTCGATACGGTCGGTCAGCAGCAGCACTTCGATGCCTTTCTTGCGGAAGACTTCCAGGTGCGGGCTGTTTTTGACTTGGGCGTAGGTTTCGCCGGTCAGGTAGTAGATCTTGTCCTGACCTTCCTTGGCGCGAGCCAGGTAGTCAGCCAGACCCACCACTTGCTCGCCTTCTTCGCCCTGAGTGGAGGCGAAACGCAGCAGGCCAGCGATTTTCTCTTTGTTGGCGAAATCTTCAGCCGGGCCTTCTTTCATGACCTGGCCGAAGTTTTTCCAGAAGCCTTTGTATTGCTCAGGCTCGTTCTTCGCCAGTTTTTCCAGCATGTCCAGAACACGCTTGGTCAGCGCCGATTTCATCGAGTCGATGATCGGGTCTTTCTGCAGGATTTCCCGCGACACGTTCAGCGACAGATCATTGGAATCGACCACGCCTTTGATGAAGCGCAGGTACAGCGGCAGGAACGATTCGGCCTGATCCATCACAAACACGCGTTGCACGTACAGCTTCAGGCCTTTCGGCGCTTCACGCTGGTACAGGTCAAACGGAGCGCGGGTCGGCACATAAAGCAGCGAGCTGTATTCAAGCTTGCCTTCGACCTTGTTGTGGCTCCAGCTCAGCGGGTTTTCGAAGTCATGGGCGATGTGCTTGTAGAACTCCTGGTATTCCTCGTCCTTGATCTCGGTGCGAGGACGGGTCCACAGGGCGCTGGCGCGGTTGACAGTTTCCCACTCAACAGCCGGAGCCTCTTCGCCTTCAACGGCTGCCACTTCTTTCGGCAACTCGATCGGCAGCGCGATGTGGTCGGAGTACTTTTTGATGACGTTGCGCAGACGCCAGCCATCGGCGAACTCGTCTTCACCGGCCTTCAGGTGCAGGACGATACGGGTGCCGCGCTCGGCTTTTTCAACGGTGGCAACTTCAAAATCGCCTTCGCCCTTGGACGACCAGTGCACGCCTTCGCTGGCGGCAGCGCCGGCACGACGGCTGAACACGTCGACTTTGTCGGCGACGATAAAGGCAGAGTAGAAACCCACACCGAATTGACCGATCAGGTGCGAATCTTTCTTCTGATCGCCGGACAGGTGTTTCATGAAATCAGCAGTGCCGGACTTGGCGATCGTCCCCAAGTGGGTGATCGCGTCTTCGCGGCTCATGCCGATACCGTTGTCTTCGAGGGTGACGGTTTTCGCGTCCTTGTCGAAGCTCACACGGATTTTCAGTTCGGCGCCACCTTCCAGCAACTCAGGCTTGGACAGGGCTTCGAAACGTAATTTGTCGACAGCGTCAGAGGCGTTCGAGATCAACTCGCGAAGGAAAATTTCCTTGTTGGAATACAGCGAATGGATCATGAGGTGCAGCAGTTGCTTCACCTCGGTCTGGAAGCCCAGGGTTTCCTTTTGAGTTTCCACACTCATGGTCATCAAACTCCAATCAGATGGCAGTGGCCGCGACCTTCAGGGTCGACGGCGGGTTGTCATCAGAGTTTGGGGCTGAGTTCAGGATTTCAAGGGCTCTTCGATTTTGAAATGGCCCCGGGCCGTGGCAATCGGCTCGGCTTCGGTGGTTTGCCAGGCCGTAATCGCCACGTTAGCCACCCGCCGTCCCTGCCGGCACACCTGGCAACGCGCCCAGGTATCGCGAAATTGCCCGGCGCGCAGGTAGTCGAGGGAGAAGTCGATGATCTTCGGTACTCCGGGCGAGCCAGTGAAAATCAACAAGTGCAACGCGGCCGACAGCTCCATGAACCCGGCAATGACGCCGCCATGGATCGCCGGCAATAAAGGGTTACCAATGTTGTCCTTGTTTGCCGGCAGGCGAAACAGCAGCTCATCCCCCACCCGTGAACATTCGATGCCGATCAACTTGGCGTAGGGAATCAGGTGCAGCAGCGAGGCGTAGTCCCCTTGCGCATGGGCCTGTTGCAGTTGTTCCTTGAACGAGTCAGTCATTTCGCACCTCCGGCGATGGCGCCACCAAAACCTTTGGTGCCCTTGATGCCCTTGCCCATGCGCATGAAAGTGCCAACGACATGGGCGATGGGCTGTTCCGGGTCGTCCTGGTAGGCAAAGCCCCGGGCGAAGATCACGTCGGTAGTCACCCGGTAGCATTGGGCGAAACCGTAAACGTCCTTGTGGGGTTCGGCGGCGTGCATGTAGTCGATGCGCAAATCGAGGGTCGGGCAGACCTCGAATTCCGGCAATACGCACAGGGTGGACATGCCGCAAGCGGTGTCCATCAGCGACGTCAGGGCACCGCCGTGGATGACACCGGTTTGCGGGTTTCCGACGATTTGCGGGCTATAGGGCAGGACGACCGTTAGTCCGTCCGTACTCGCACTGTGAATTCGCAAACCCAGCACCTGACAATGCCGCAGTGCCGACAGGAATCGTGTTGCACGCTCAAAAACGGGGTTTTCGGCCATTTGATAAGAACTCTTCTTAGTTTCCGGTCACAGCATCTGGTTATCAGGCAAAAGTTCCACAGCGATAAAAACTTATATATCTGTATGAAATGAGGAACTTATCGCTGACGGCTGTGCTCGAAAGGCCAGTAGATATTTTCCATAAGGAGATACACCCCATGCGTAAGACTTTAGCTATTGCCTTGATGTTGACCGCTTCCCTCGGTCTCGCTGCTTGCGATAAAAAATCCGAGGACAAAGCTCAAGATGCTAACCAACATGCTGAGCAAGCTCAGCAAGACATGAACAAAGCACAGGATAAAGTGAACGACGCTGCGAAAGAAAACGCCGAAGCCGCCAAAGCTCAGGCTGAATCGAACAAAGCTGCAGTACAGGAGTCCGCTCCGGCCGCTCCAACTGAAGCGCCTAAAAACTAAAACAGTTTTTAGCGTGACAAAAGAAAACCCGCCAAGTGCGGGTTTTCTTTTGCCTGTTAGTTGAGGGATTAGAGCAACACGGTTCTAAAAGTCGGACTAATCATCAGCAATAACGAACAGACTAAGCCGATGATCCACACCAGGCTGCGCTGCCAGGCAAGATCGCCCCAGTAACACAGCAAATAAATGACGCGCGTGATCACAAAGATGATCGCCAGAGAATCAATCAGCCACCCCTGGGTTTGCGTGGTGTGCGCCATCAACACCCCCACCGCAAATAATATGAACGCCTCGAAACAATTTTGATGGGCCGCCACTGCCCTGGCGCCGAAGCCAGTCAATTGCGCCTGTTGCTGGCGCGGCAAGTGATTGTTGTACCCGCCCTGCTCTTTCATGGCTTTGGCCACGGGCATACGGGCCACGTAGATCAGCAATGCACTGATAAACACACACCAGAACGGAATACTCATCAAGCGGCCTCTTTGTTGGCTTCAGGCAATGGCGCCTCTGTAGGGGTATAGACCATCACGTCGAGAACATCGGAATGAAATTCCCGGCGATACAAAACCAGTACGACGCCAGCGCTCATCAACATGAACAACCAAGGGCTGACAAACCACGCCAGCATGGTCATGCCGAAATAGTAAGACCGCAGGCCGAAGTTGAACTGGTTGGCCGCCATCGAAATCACCCGCGCCGCGCGAGCCGCAAAGGCTTTGCGCTCCTGCTCGGAAACATGCCGTTCGCCGATCATGGGGGCCGAGCCGACCAGAATCGCCGCGAAGTTGTACTGGCGCATGCACCAGCTGAACGTGAAGAACGCATAGACAAACACCAGCGCCAGGCACAGCAACTTGATCTCCGACATGCCCTGGGACGCTTGCTGGACCATGGGAATATCCGCCAGCAACGAAACGGCCCTCTCGGAAGCGCCGAGTACCGTGAGAATGCCCGCCAGGATAATCAGCGTGCTGGAGGCGAAGAACGAGGCGTTGCGCTCCAGATTGCCGATCACACTGGCATCGGCGATGCGGTTGTCCCGCAGCAGCATGCGACGCATCCAGTCTTCGCGGTACAGATGCAGCACGCTGGCCAGGCATGCGGTATCGCGGGCCTTCCACGACGCATAACGGGTGTAGCCAGCCCAACAGATGACGAACCAGAGGACGGCGAACAGGTGGATCAGGTTGGTGTGAATAAATGACATGGCGTGCTGGTAACTGGAGTGAGTGATGGAATCAAACTAAGCGCGATCCTTTGATGCAATGGCGCTGGACTCAGGATACGACGCACACCCCAGAAAAAGGACACTGTTGTTTATCAATTTCTATCAGCCAGCTCTCAGTAATAGCTGTCAGGTTTGACAGCTATCCCGCTTTCATCTTGATAAATACTCTGGAAGCGTTCCGCTCAAGCCACGCGTGGTGCGTGCATGGACGCGGAGGGAGAAACAAAATGTCTTATGAAATGAAGGCACCCTGGCAAATAACAGCTGTTGAGGGAATTGATCCAACTTTCGCGGACAAGGGCGTAGCGCACGACTTTCCTCTTGGCACCGTACTGATCAAAATTGTGGGCAGGCGACCTGATGGACGCATCCTGTTGGTTACCTCCCGAAACTACCAACAACGGCTGGACTTTCAAGTCATCCAACTCATGGAGGATGGTTCGTTTGACCTTTCTTTTGCTCAAGACGGAATACTGAGCGGTGGATTCAAGGATGGGGCCCAAGCCTACACCTATGGAGCACAGCTATTCCCGGACGGCAGAATCCTGCTCATCGGAACTCACTACGGTGACATTGAATACCTGGCCTTCGGACGGTATTTGGCCGATGGGACGCCGGATGCAACCTTTGGCGATAACGGAGTCGTCTTGAGACCCCGATCCAGCGTCTCGGGCCATCACCTGCCCGCGCTTTCACACCTCGTTGACACCCCTCGAACGAACACAGCGATTGGTCCGAATGATGAAATCATCATGGCCTCGGGAAGCGGAATCAGTCGATATGACCGACACGGTGAAGTCGACCTTTCCTTCAATGGCACCGGCAATGTGACCCCAAGCTTTAACATCACGGACATCGGCATAGCACGAAACGGCAGCATGACGCTCGTTGGCCACAACACGTATGGCGAAGCGGTCATGGCACGCTATCGCGCCAATGGGTCGCTGGAAGAGAGTTTTGGCAACCATGGCGAAATAAAAGTTCGAGTCAACGACACGGATTCTCGCTTCACATCCCTATTGTTACGCGACGATGGCAGTCTGTTTGCAGCAGGCGTGATGGATGACGTTTTCGGGGATATTTGGGGCGAGAGGCGTCGAGGTTTTCTCACCGCCTACAACGCTAACGGCCAGCCCAATCTGGTGTTCGGAGGTGGAAGACCGGTCATCAGCCTGATCCCCAGCAAGCAACCAAACGTATGGAACGATATTGGCGGGTCTCCCGAAGACGGCATTGTCGTGGTCGGATATGCGGGCCGAATTGGCTCCGAGGAAACGTTGATCGGCCGGTATCGGGCCACGGGCGAAGTTGATCTCTCGTTTGGCACTCACGGCTTTTTGCAAACGGATATTGGATTCCAACGCGAGCTATGGGAGTCGGTTGTTGTGCAACCTGATCGCAAAATCATTGCATGCGGTGATGTTTTTGTTTGGGTCAGAGGATGTCTTGCCCGCTTTCTGGCATAGCTATTACTCTCAGCTTTCAGCCATTCGACGTTATAAAAAATGCCCCGTATCGATTGATACGGGGCATTTCTGTTTCAGCCTGTTGCCCGCTTGTGGCGAGCGCTCGGGTTTATGCCAGGGCTTCGTCGCGCTTGCCGAGTATGCGGTCACACGCAGCGGCCACGACCAGGGTCATGACCGACGGCACCAGCCACGCCAGACCTTGCTCGCTCAACGGCAGGTGCGACAGTTGCGTCGGCATCCAGTCCGCCAGGCCTGCACCCTTGAGCGCATCGATCAGGCCGAAGATGAACGACACCAGCATCACCGGACCGACGATGCGGCGCTGATCACGCCAAAAGTCCTTGCAGAAGCTCAGGGCGACCAGGGCGATGCACGGCGGGTAGATCGCGGTCAGCACCGGGATCGAGAACGCGATCAGCTTGGTGAGGCCCAGGTTGGACACAAACAGCGAGAACACCGCCAGAATTATGACCAGGGTCTTGTAGGACAACGGCAACACCCGGCTGAAGTATTCGGCACAGGCGCAGGTCAGACCGACCGCCGTGACCAGGCAGGCCAAGGAGATCAACACCGCAAGGAAACCGCTGCCCAGCGAACCGAAGGTGTGTTGCACGTAGGCGTGCAGGACGGCCGCACCGTTCGCAGCACCGGCGGCCACTTCATGGCTGCCCGAACCGAGGCGGAACAGGCTGACGTACACCAGCGCCAGACCGACGCCGGCAATCATCCCGGCAATGATCGCGTAACGGGTGATCAACGCGGGCGACTCGACGCCACGGGAGCGGATCGCGTTAACGATGACGATGCCGAACACCAGCGCGCCGAGGGTATCCATGGTCAGGTAACCATTGATGAAGCCCTGGGAGAACGGTGCCGCCATATATTCAGGCGTAGCCACGCCGATATCACCGGCCGGCAAGGCGAATGCGGCAATGCCGAGCACGGCCAGGGCGATGATCTTCAGCGGTGCGAGGAAACGTCCTACGGTGTCCAGCAAACGGCCCGGGTAGAGCGAGATGAAGAACACCAGCAGGAAGTACACCGAGCTGTAGAGAAACAGCGCCAGCGGGCTCTCACCGGTCAGCGGCGCCAGGCCCACTTCGAAGGACACAGTGGCGGTGCGTGGCGTAGCGAACAACGGGCCGACGGCCAAGTAGCACGCAGCGGCCAGCAAGCCACCGGCGACTTTACCGATCGGGCTGCTCAACGCATCCATTGCACCGCCAACCTTGGCCAGGGCGACAACGGTGATCACCGGCAGACCGACCGCCGTGATCAGAAAACCCAGCGCCGCCATCCAGACATTAGGCCCGGACTGCAAACCGACGATAGGCGGGAAGATGATGTTGCCAGCCCCGACAAACAGGGCAAACGTCATAAAACCAAGTGCCAGGATGTCCTGGCCTTTCAACACTTTCATTAAGGAAATACCACACTACTGAATCGGAATTTAGAGAGGGATTTCCCTGTTGGGTGAGGGAAATGCTGTCGATCCGTATAGGACCAACCCGTTTAGCGCGGAGCGGCCTTGTGAGCTGCGGACGCAAAAATGGCTGCTAGCCTAACGAATTTGCCCGACGAACGCACTGTTAGAGGGCGAACTATCCGATACGCGACATTTCCGTGTCGCGTTTACATATCTAATTTTCCACCTCAGGTCAGATCGTTCCCACGCTCTGCGTGGGAATGCATCCCGCGACGCTCTGCGTCGCATTCGAAGGCGGAACGCGGAGCGTCCCCGGCGGCATTCCCACGCAGAGCGTGGGAACGATCATCCAGAAACAACAAAGGCCACCCGAAGGTGGCCTTTGTCTGGTGAAGCGTCAGCTAAGCGCGAGGCTTATTTGATCGCCCAACCGGTCAGCTCGGACAAAGCCTTGCCGATGTCTGCCAGCGAACGCACGGTTTTAACGCCTGCGTCTTCCAGGGCAGCAAACTTCTCGTCTGCAGTGCCTTTGCCGCCAGAGATGATTGCGCCAGCATGGCCCATGCGCTTGCCTGCAGGGGCAGTCACACCAGCGATGTAGGAAACAACCGGCTTGGTCACGTGTGCCTTGATGTAGGCAGCCGCTTCTTCTTCAGCCGAACCGCCGATCTCACCGATCATGACGATCGCTTCGGTCTTCGGGTCTTCCTGGAACAGCTTCAGGATGTCGATGAAGTTCGAACCCGGGATCGGGTCACCACCGATGCCGACGCAAGTCGACTGACCGAAACCGGCGTCAGTAGTCTGCTTGACAGCTTCGTAGGTCAGGGTGCCGGAACGGGAAACGATACCGACCTTGCCTGGCAAGTGAATGTGACCTGGCATGATGCCGATCTTGCATTCGCCTGGAGTAATCACGCCTGGGCAGTTAGGACCGATCAGGACTACGCCCAGCTCGTCGCACTTGACCTTGGCATCCAGCATATCCAGGGTAGGAATGCCTTCAGTGATGCAAACGATCAGCTTGATGCCGCCGAACGCTGCTTCCAGGATGGAGTCTTTGCAGAAAGGAGCTGGAACGTAGATCACGCTGGCGGTGGCGCCAGTGGCAGCTACAGCATCTTTCACGGTGTTGAACACTGGCAGACCCAGGTGCTCGGTGCCGCCTTTACCAGGAGTTACGCCGCCAACCATCTTGGTGCCGTATTCGATGGCTTGCTGGGTGTGGAAACTACCTTGCGAACCGGTAATACCCTGGCAGATAACTTTGGTGTCTTTATTGATCAGGACGCTCATTATTTGCCCTCCGCAGCTTTGACAACTTGTTGAGCAGCGTCGGTCAGGCTGGTAGCAGCGATGATGTTCAAACCGCTTTCTGCCAGTACTTTAGCGCCCAGCTCAGCGTTGTTGCCTTCAAGGCGAACAACAACCGGGATTTTCACGCCGACTTCTTTCACTGCACCGATGATGCCTTCGGCAATCATGTCGCAACGAACGATGCCGCCGAAGATGTTGACCAATACTGCAGCGACGTTAGTGTCGGACAGGATGATCTTGAACGCTTCGGTAACGCGTTCTTTGGTAGCACCGCCGCCCACGTCGAGGAAGTTGGCTGGTTTGCCGCCATGCAGGTTGACGATGTCCATGGTACCCATGGCCAGGCCAGCACCGTTGACCATGCAACCGATGTTGCCTTCCAGTGCTACGTAGTTCAGTTCGAACTTGGCAGCGTGCGCTTCGCGCGGATCGTCTTGCGACGGATCGTGGAAAGTCTTCAGCTTAGGCTGACGGTACATGGCGTTGGCGTCGATGTTGATCTTGGCATCGAGGCAATGCAGATCGCCGTCAGCCTTGATCACCAGCGGGTTCACTTCCAGCAGAGCCAGGTCGTGATCCTTGAACAGCTTGGCCAGACCTACGAAGATCTTGGCGAACTGAGCAACTTGCTTGCCTTCCAGGCCCAGCTGGAATGCCAGCTCGCGACCCTGGAATGGCTGAGCGCCAACCAGTGGATCGATAGTGGCTTTCAGGATTTTTTCTGGAGTGTCGTGAGCGATTTTCTCGATGTCCACGCCACCCTCGGTGGAAGCCATGAACACGATGCGACGGCTCGAACGGTCAACGACAGCGCCCAGGTACAGCTCTTTAGCGATATCAGTGCACGATTCAACCAGGATCTTGGTGACTGGCTGACCATTGGCATCAGTCTGGTAAGTCACCAGACGCTTGCCCAACCACTGTTGAGCGAATGCTTTGGCGTCTTCTTTGCTGCGAACCAGCTTAACGCCGCCCGCTTTACCGCGACCACCTGCGTGAACCTGGGCTTTGACAACCCATTCGGTCCCGCCGATTTTGTCGCACGCTTCTGCTGCTGCTTCCGGGGTGTCTACGGCGAAACCCTGGGATACTGGCAGGCCGTACTCAGCGAACAGCTGCTTACCCTGATACTCGTGAAGATTCATGCTTATTACCGTCTTCGTTAGGTACTGCGCATTCGGTGCTGCACTTATTCAAGTGCCGCACCACCTGTGACTGCTGCTTGCGTAGGTGTTCCGGATAACCGGTGAGACTACGCAAGGCTGCGTCCGGCGGACATTCCGCGGTGAGTCTTGCACGCAAGGCTCACGACGGGCCTTCCGCCGTGGTTTCTTATTGTCTGGTCTTAACGCTTCTTGCGGTTGGCGATGTGAATGGCGCCGCCATTCACTGCCAGAGCAGCTTCGTGCAAGGCTTCGGACAGGGTCGGATGGGAGAAAACCATCATGCCCAGGTCTTCGGCACTGGTGCCGAATTCCATACCGATCGCGCCCTGCTGAACCAGTTCTGCAGCGCTCGGGCCAATCACGTGGACGCCCAGTACGCGGTCAGTCTTGGCATCAGCAATGACTTTCACGAAACCGCCGGTGTCGTTGGCTGCCATGGCACGGCCACTAGCTGCGAACGGGAAAGTGCCGACGTTAACTTCAACGCCTTCAGCTTTCAAGGTTTGCTCGGTTTTGCCGACCCACGCGATTTCCGGGTGAGTATAAATAACAGACGGGATCAGGTCATAGTTGATCTGGGCTTTGTGGCCCTTGATGCGCTCTACAACCATGATGCCTTCTTCGGACGCCTTGTGCGCCAGCATCATGCCGCGAACCACGTCACCGATTGCGAAAACGCCCGGAACGCTGGTTGCGCACTGGTCGTCAACGAAAACGAAACCACGTTCGTCGATGTTCACGCCGCTGTCAGCTGCCAACAGCTCGGTGGTCACTGGACGGCGACCAACGGCAACAATCAGCTTGTCGAACGTGATGCTCTGTTCGCCATTGGCATCGGTGTAGTTCACAACGACTTCGTCGCCATTCACTTTGGAACCGGTGACGCGAGCGCCCAGCTTGATGTCCAGACCTTGTTTGGTCAGGGTTTTGTAGGCTTCTTTGGAAACGGCTTCGTCAGCGGCTGGCAGGAACTTCTCCAGTGCTTCCAGAACCACGACTTCAGAACCCAGACGCGACCAGACCGAACCCAGTTCCAGACCGATCACGCCAGCGCCGATCACGCCCAGACGCTTAGGTACGGCCGCGAATTCCAGTGCGCCGGTCGAATCGACGATCACGTTCTGGTCAACCGGAGCCGGTGGAATGTCGATCGGACGCGAACCCGAAGCCAGAATCACGTTCTCGGCTTCGATGATTTCAACGGTGCCGTCTGGCTTGGTCAACTCGACTTTCTTGCCGGCCAGCAGTTTGCCGTGTCCTTGCAGGGAAGTAACGCCGTTGGCCTTGAACAGAGTGGCAACGCCAGAGGTCAGGCCTTTGACGATGTTGGCTTTACGGCCAACCATTGCTGCCACGTCCATGGTCACGCCAGCGTGATTGATACCGTGGATCGCGAAGCCTTCTTTGGCTTCCTTGTATTTCCAGGAGCTGTCCAGCAGCGCCTTGGATGGAATGCAGCCGACGTTCAGGCAAGTACCGCCCAAAGCCAGTTTGCCTTCCTTGTCGGTGTATTTCTCGATGCAGGCAGTGCTGAGACCCAGTTGCGCTGCCTTGATGGCAGCCACGTAGCCGCCAGGGCCCGCACCAATCACTACTACGTCAAATTTCTGCGACATGTAAAAGAATCCTCTTTTAGCTTCAAGCTTCAAGCTTCAAGCGGCAAGCCAAGCTGCATGTACCTTGCAGCCTTTAGCTTGCAGCTCATAGCCGTATGCGATACGACAAACCTCAAGCCAAGCTGTTTTTTCTTTCAGCTTGTAGCTTGAAGCTTGCCGCTGCTTCTCTATCAGATATCCAGAAGGAGACGAGCCGGGTCTTCCAGCAGGTTCTTGATGGTAACCAGGAAGGTCACAGCTTCTTTGCCATCGATCAGACGGTGATCGTAGGACAGAGCCAGGTACATCATCGGACGGATAACGACCTGACCGTTGATCGCCATAGGACGCTGCAGAATGTTGTGCATGCCCAGGATGGCCGCTTGCGGCGGGTTGACGATCGGAGTCGACATCATCGAACCGAAGGTACCACCGTTGGTGATGGTGAACGTACCACCGGTCATTTCGTCCATCGACAGCTTGCCGTCGCGAGCCTTCTTGCCGAAAGCAGCGATGCCGCCTTCGATTTCAGCCAGGCTCATCAGTTCGGCGTTACGCAGGACCGGTACAACCAGGCCACGGTCGCTGGAAACGGCAACACCCACGTCGGCGTAACCGTGGTAAACGATGTCAGCACCGTCGATCGACGCGTTGACAGCCGGGAAGCGTTTCAGCGCTTCGGTAGCTGCTTTAACGAAGAACGACATGAAGCCCAGGCGTACGCCGTTGTGGGACTTCTCGAACAGATCCTTGTACTTCGAACGCAGGGCCATGACTTCGGTCATGTCGACTTCGTTGAAAGTGGTCAGCATCGCCATGTTCGACTGAGCTTCTACCAGACGCTTGGCAACGGTGGCCCGCACGCGGGTCATCGGTACGCGCTTCTCGATGCGGTCGCCAGCGGCGAACACAGGAGCGGCGGCGGCCGGAGCAGCAGCCTTGGCAGGCGCGGCAGCCGGAGCGGCTTTCTTGGCAGCAACAGCCGCTACGACGTCTTCCTTGGTCACACGACCGCCTTTGCCAGTACCGGCAACCGAAGCGATGTTGATGCCGTTTTCTTCAGCCAGCTTGCGAGCAGCCGGTGCAGCAACAGGATCGTCTTCGCCTTCGGCAGCCGGAGCAGCAGCTTGTGCAGCGGCCGGAGCAGCGGCAGCAGCCGGAGCGGCGGCAGCAGCGCCGCCCTCTTCGATCGAGCCCAGGACTTCGTCGGACAGAACGGTGTCGCCTTCGTTCTTGACGATAGCGCCCAGCACGCCATCAGCGGTGGCCAACACTTCCAGTACCACTTTGTCGGTTTCGATATCGACGATCAGGTCATCACGCTTGACGGCGTCGCCTGGTTTTTTGTGCCAGGTGGCAACGGTGCCATCGGCAACCGATTCCGGGAAAGTGGGGGCTTTGATTTCGATAGCCATTATCTGTGGGTCCTTAAATTCGGTTTCAGGTGCGCGAAGGCGTTAAACAGTAAAGGCGTCTTGCAACAGTTTTTCCTGCTGCTCAGCGTGCATCGATGCATAACCACAAGCAGGTGCAGCGGAAGCATCACGACCGGCGTACTCGAGAACGAGCGCCTTGTTGTGATTGCCCACGATACGGCGCATGTGGTGTTGGCTGCAGTACCAGGCACCCTGGTTCATCGGCTCTTCCTGACACCAAACGATATGTTTGAGGTTGGTGTACGGAGCCAGGACTTCGTTCAAGTCGTCCTCAGGGAATGGGTACAGCTGCTCGATACGCACGATGGCGATGTCATCACGACCTTCGGCACGGCGTTTTTCCAGCAGGTCGTAGTAGACCTTGCCGCTACACAGAACAATGCGCTCGACCTTTTTCGGGTCCAGGGCATCGATTTCCGGGATAACGGTCTGGAACGAACCTTCGGCCAGATCTTCCAGGGTCGATATGGCGAGCTTGTGACGCAACAGCGACTTCGGAGTCAGAACGATCAATGGCTTGCGCAGCGGGCGAATAACCTGACGACGCAGCAAGTGATAGATCTGAGCCGGCGTGGTCGGTACCGCTACCTGAATGTTGTGCTCGGCGCACAGTTGCAGGTAACGCTCCAGACGTGCCGAAGAGTGCTCCGGACCCTGACCTTCATAACCGTGCGGCAACAGCATGGTCAGACCGCAGAGACGGCCCCACTTGTGCTCGCCACTGGTGATGAACTGGTCGATAACCACTTGGGCACCGTTGGCGAAGTCGCCGAACTGGGCTTCCCAGATCACCAGCGCCTCAGGCGTGGTGGTCGAGTAACCGTATTCGAACGCCAGTACAGCCTCTTCGGACAGGAACGAATCGTACAAGTCGAAACGTGGCTGACCTTTGTACAGGTTCTGCAGCGGAATGTAGCTGCCGGCGTCTTTCTGGTTGTGCAACACAGCGTGACGGTGCGAGAACGTACCGCGGCCGATGTCCTGACCCGTCATGCGGATCGGGTGACCTTCGAACGCCAGGGTCGCGTACGCCATGGTTTCGGCGTAACCCCAGTTGATCGGCAGGCCGCCGACTTGCATTTTCTGACGGTCTTCGTAGATTTTCGAGACCTGGCGCTGAACCACGAAGCCTTCCGGGATTTCCAGCAGCTTGGCGGACAGTTCCTGCAAGGTTTTCAGATCGAAACGCGTGTCGTGACGTGCAGTCCAGGCGTGGCCCAGATACGGACGCCAGTCCACGAACAACTCTTTGTTCGGCTCTTTGACCAGGCTTTTCACAACATGCAGACCGTTGTCCAGCGCGTTGCGGTATTCGTCGATCTTGGCCTGTACGCGTGCATCATCAACCACACCGGCCTGGGTCAGGCGTTCGGCGTACAGCTCACGGGTGGTGCGCTGCTTGGTGATCTGCTGGTACATCAGAGGCTGGGTGCCGCTAGGCTCGTCAGCTTCGTTGTGGCCGCGACGACGGTAGCAGACCAGGTCGATTACCACGTCACGCTTGAACTGCATGCGGTAGTCGATGGCCAGCTGGGTCACGAACAATACGGCTTCCGGATCATCTCCATTCACATGGAGGATCGGCGCCTGGATCATTTTCGCGACGTCGGTGGCGTACTCGGTGGAGCGCGAGTCTTCCGGGTTGCTGATGGTGAAACCGACCTGGTTGTTGATCACGATGTGCACGGTGCCGCCGGTTTTGAAACCGCGGGTCTGCGACATCTGGAAGGTTTCCATCACCACGCCTTGACCGGCGAATGCCGCGTCACCGTGAATGGAAATCGGCAGGACTTTTTCACCGGTAGGGTCGTTACGACGATCCTGACGGGCACGGACCGAACCCTCGACCACTGGAGAAACAATTTCCAGGTGGGACGGGTTGAAGGCCATGGCCAGGTGAACTTCACCGCCGGCGGTCATGACGTTGGACGAGAAGCCCTGGTGATATTTAACGTCACCGGAACCCAACTCGACCTTCTTCTTGCCTTCGAACTCGTCGAACAGCTCGCGCGGGTTCTTGCCGAAGGTGTTGACCAGCACGTTCAGACGGCCACGGTGGGCCATGCCGATGACGATTTCCTTGGTGCCGTAGGAGCCGGAACGCTGGATCAGTTCGTCGAGCATCGGAATCAGGCTCTCGCCGCCTTCCAGACCGAAACGCTTGGTACCCGGGTATTTGGTGCCCAGGTATTTTTCCAGACCTTCGCCAGCCGTGACGCGTTCGAGCAGGTGGCTCTTGATGTCGGCGGAGTACGTCGGACGGCCGCGCACGCTTTCCAGACGCTGCTGGAACCAGTGACGCTGCTCGGAATCGGTGATGTGCGTGAATTCAGCGCCAATGGTGCGGCAATATGTCTGCTGCAACGCTTCGTGAATTTCGCGTAGGCTCGCCTCCTCTTTGCCGATGAACAGGTCGCCGGCACGGAAGGTCGTATCAAGATCGGCATTGGTCAAGCCGTAATGATTGATCGACAGGTCTGCAGGTGCAGGACGCTGCCACAGCCCCAGCGGGTCAAGCTGGGCTGCCTGGTGGCCACGCATACGGTAGGCCTGGATCAATCGCAGCACTTCAACTTGCTTCTTCTCGTGCTCACTGCTCACGCTGCCGGCGGAAACCGGTTGGGCGCGGCGCTGGTTCTTTGCCAGCAAGACGAAATGATCGCGAATTGTAGAGTGCGAAACATCGGTGGCAGTGTTGCCGTCAGCAGGCAACTTCTGAAAGTAGGTGCGCCACTCTTCTGGCACAGCGTTAGGGTCGTGCAGGTAGAGCTCATAGAGCTCTTCCACATAGGCAGCGTTACTACCGGATAGGTAGGCGCTGTTCCACATGCGCTGCATCACGCTTTCTTGCATGCTTGGTCACCCTCGGTTAGGGGAACACCACCGGCGTCGACACCGAGCAAACTTGCAGAAGTCCGAATGCAGCGACCAAAACAAGCCACTTAGGATCACGCTGATAGTCCGGGTACCAGCCCGGATGCCCCTGCTTGTCTCATTTCTTCAAAATACGAGCGGCGGCTTTATGGGCTGCTGCTCAGGTTAAAACTACGGCGCCGGTTGAAGCCTGCGCCGTAGCATCTACGGGTACAACGGTCCTGCTGTTACAGCTGAATCACACGCCGCTTTGCAGCAGCATGTTACGTACGTGACCGATGGCCTTAGTCGGGTTCAGGCCTTTCGGGCAGACGTTGACGCAGTTCATGATCCCGCGGCAGCGGAATACGCTGAACGGGTCATCCAGCGAAGACAGACGCTCGGCAGTCTTGGTGTCACGGCTGTCTGCCAGGAAGCGGTACGCTTGCAGCAGGGCAGCTGGGCCCAGGAACTTGTCCGGGTTCCACCAGAAGGACGGGCAAGAGGTCGAGCAACAAGCGCACAGGATGCACTCGTACAGACCGTCGAGCTTTTCACGCTCTTCAGGGGACTGCAGACGCTCGATGGCCGGAGCCGGCGTGTCGTTCTGCAGGAATGGCTTCACCTTCTCGTATTGCTTGTAGAAGATGCTCATATCGACGACCAGGTCACGGATAACCGGCAAACCTGGCAGCGGACGAACGATCAGCTTGTTACCTTTTACGACAGCGGACAGCGGCGTGACGCACGCCAGGCCGTTTTTGCCGTTGATGTTCATACCGTCGGAACCGCAAACACCTTCACGGCAAGAGCGACGATAGGAGAAACCCTCGTCCTGCTCTTTGATCAGGGCCAGCACGTCCAGCACCATCAGGTCTTTACCACCGGTATCGACCTGGAAATCCTGCATGAACGGCGCGGCGTCCTGATCAGGGTTGTAGCGATAAACACTGACTTTCAACATGGCAGCCACCCTTAATAAGTCCGAATCTTAGGTTCAAAAGTCGGAACAGTCTTCGGCGAGAAGTTCACGGCACGCTTGGTTACGCGCTTGTCACCCGGGAAGTACAGGGTGTGGCACAGCCAGTTTTCGTCGTCGCGGTCTTCGTAGTCTTCACGGGCGTGAGCGCCGCGGGACTCTTTGCGGATTTCTGCAGCGATGGCGGTGGCTTCGGCCACTTCCAGCAGGTTTTGCAGTTCCAGCGCTTCGATACGGGCGGTGTTGAACGCCTGGCTCTTGTCGTTGATCTTGACGTTGGCGATACGACCACGCAGATCAGCCAACTGAGCGATACCCTTCTGCATGTATTCGCCGGTACGGAACACACCGAAGTAGTTCTGCATGCAGCTTTGCAGTTCTTTACGCAGGGTGGCGACGTCTTCACCTTCGGTACGCGAGTTCAGGCCATCAAGACGTGCCAGGGCAGCGTCGATGTCGGACTGGCGTGGGCGGGCGTAATCGACGCCTTCTTTCAGGGTCTGTTCCAGGAACAGGCCGGCAGCTCGACCGAATACCACCAGGTCGAGCAGCGAGTTGCCGCCCAGACGGTTGGCACCGTGAACCGATACGCAAGCCACTTCGCCTACCGCGAACAGGCCCGGGATGATCTGGTCTACGCCTTCGGCGTCCTGGGTGATTGCCTGACCATGAATGTTGGTCGGCACGCCGCCCATCATGTAGTGGCAGGTTGGAACGACCGGGATCGGCGACACGGCTGGATCGACGTGAGCGAAGGTCTTGGACAGTTCCATGATGCCTGGCAGACGGCTGTGCAGAACTTCTTCACCGAGGTGATCGAGTTTCAGCATGACGTGGTCGCCATCCGGGCCGCAACCGTTGCCGGCGATGATTTCTTTAACCATCGAGCGAGCAACTACGTCACGACCAGCCAGGTCTTTGGCGTTCGGAGCATAACGCTCCATGAAACGCTCGCCGTGCTTGTTGATCAGGTAACCGCCTTCACCGCGGCAGCCTTCAGTCACCAGCACACCGGCGCCGGCGATGCCGGTCGGGTGGAACTGCCACATTTCGATGTCTTGTACCGGCACGCCTGCACGCAGGGCCATGCCGACGCCGTCACCGGTGTTGATCAGGGCATTGGTGGTGGACGAGTAGATACGGCCTGCACCGCCGGTCGCCAATACGGTGGCGTTCGCGCGGACGTAGGAGGTTTCGCCGGTTTCGATGCAGATGACGATCATGCCGACAAAGGCACCATCTTCGTTCTTCACCAGATCGACGCCGTAGTATTCGTTGAGGAATACGGTGCCGGCCTTGAGGTTGGCCTGGTACAGGGTGTGCAGCAGTGCGTGACCGGTACGGTCGGCAGCAGCGCAGGTACGGGCAGCCTGACCACCTTTACCGAAGTCTTTCGACTGACCGCCGAACGGACGCTGATAAATGCGGCCCTGTTCGGTACGGGAGAACGGCAAGCCCATGTGTTCGAGCTCGAAAACCGCTTCCGGGCCTACGGAACACATGTATTCGATAGCGTCCTGGTCACCGATGTAGTCGGAACCCTTGACGGTATCGTACATGTGCCAGCGCCAGTCATCGTTCGGATCTGCCGAGGCGATGGCGCAGGTGATGCCACCCTGGGCGGATACGGTGTGCGAGCGAGTCGGGAAAACCTTGGTTACCACGGCAGTCTTGTGACCACCTTGTGCCAATTGCAGCGCAGCGCGCATGCCAGCACCGCCGCCGCCAATAATAATGGCGTCGAACGAAAGCGTATTAACTGTAGTAGACATGAATCAGATACCCCAAAGAATCTGCACACCCCAGACGAAGTAGGCGAACATCGCAACGCCGCATACTGCCTGGAAGAGGAAACGTACTGCAGTCGCGGACTTGCCCAGCGCCATCGGCGTCAGGTAGTCGGTCGCGATGGTCCACATGCCGACCCAGGCGTGAGCGCCCAGGGCCACCAGGGCCAGCAGACTGAAGATACGCATCCCGTTGCTTGCAAACAGCTCGTGCCATTGGGCGTAGCCAATGCCAGGGTGCGCTGCCAGGTACCCAATCAGGAAAATGAAATAAGCCGCGAGAACAACCGCAGACACACGCTGCGCCATCCAGTCATAGAGGCCGGAACGCGACAGGTTCGTTACGCTGGTTACCATATCCAAACTCCCGCCAGAACGATCAACACCGCAGACACGGCGATAATGATTTTCGAGCCCAGCTTGCCGCCTTCCAGCGTTTCACCGATGCCCATGTCCATGATCAAATGGCGCACGCCGGCTACCATGTGATACAGCAAGGCGGAGAGGAGGCCCCATGCTACGAACTTGGCCAGCGGACTGGTCAAGCATGCCTTCACCTCGACAAAACCTTCCTCGGAACCCAGAGATTTGCCCAATGCATACAGCATGAAGCCAAGGCCCAGGAAGAGGATGATGCCGGAAACACGGTGAAGAAACGACGTAACGCCGGTGATGGGGAGTTTGATGGTCCTAAGGTCTAGGTTTACAGGTCGTTGGCTTTTCACGGCTTTTTTTTCACACTGAAGAGCCCCTAACAATCAGGGCAAAGTTGTTGGGGAGTGCACTGGTCAGGTAACCACTACCCAGGGATGCGACCCCCAACAAAGCAGGCCAAAAAGCCCCTGGCGGTCGGTGGCCGAGTATAGACAGTTAGGCTACTAATGACAACGCGTTCACCTCCCCCTAATAGCTCATTGCACAAGTTGGATAAAAGGCGTAAATGGCAGGCAATTTCGAGGAAAAAGTCCGGTTAAAGCCTTCTGGAGCAAGACTTTAGCCAAATTGACATTCGAATTTATCTCACTATAGTGGTGCGGGCCCTGCGTGGGGGGTCTGTCTGATGATTTCAAGCATAAATAGGAGGCCACATGGCTGACAAAAAAGCGCAGTTGATCATCGAGGGCGCAGCCCCCGTCGAGCTGCCCATTTTAACCGGCACCGTTGGTCCCGATGTAATTGATGTTCGGGGCCTGACGGCCACGGGCCGTTTCACCTTTGACCCTGGCTTCATGTCGACCGCCTCCTGCGAGTCGAAGATCACCTATATCGACGGCGACAACGGCATCCTGCTGCACCGCGGCTACCCGATCGAACAGTTGGCTGAAAAGTCGGACTACCTGGAAACCTGCTACCTGCTGCTCAACGGCGAATTGCCGACCGCAGAACAGAAGGCCCAGTTCGTCAGCACCGTGAAGAACCACACCATGGTCCACGAGCAGTTGAAGACCTTCTTCAACGGCTTCCGTCGCGACGCCCACCCAATGGCCGTCATGTGCGGTGTAGTCGGCGCCCTCTCGGCCTTCTACCACGACTCCCTCGACATCAATAACCCGCAGCATCGCGAAATTTCCGCGATTCGCCTGGTTGCCAAGATGCCGACGCTGGCAGCGATGGTTTACAAGTACTCCATGGGCCAACCCATGATGTACCCGCGTAACGACCTGACGTACGCGGAAAACTTCCTGCACATGATGTTCAACACCCCGTGCGAGATCAAACCGATCAGCCCGGTACTCGCCAAGGCCATGGACCGGATCTTCATCCTCCATGCCGACCACGAGCAAAACGCCTCGACCTCTACCGTACGTCTGGCAGGTTCTTCGGGTGCCAACCCGTTCGCCTGTATCGCCGCCGGTATCGCTGCACTGTGGGGCCCTGCCCACGGTGGCGCGAACGAAGCCGTGCTGAGCATGCTCGATGAAATCGGCGATGTGTCGAACATCGACAAGTTCATCGCCAAGGCCAAAGACAAGAACGATCCGTTCAAGTTGATGGGCTTCGGTCATCGTGTTTACAAAAACCGTGACCCGCGCGCCACTGTCATGAAGCAGACCTGCGACGAAGTACTGAAGGAACTGGGGATCAAGAACGATCCGCAACTCGAACTGGCCATGCGCCTGGAAGAGATCGCCCTGACCGACCCGTACTTCATCGAACGCTCGCTGTACCCGAACGTCGACTTCTACTCGGGGATCATCCTCAAGGCGATCGGCATTCCAACCAGCATGTTCACCGTGATCTTCGCTTTGGCGCGGACCGTGGGCTGGATCTCCCACTGGAAAGAAATGCTCTCCAGCCCGTACAAGATTGGCCGTCCGCGCCAGCTGTACACCGGCTACGAGTCGCGTGACATCACCAAGCTGGAAGACCGCAAATAAGACCTGTCTTGCGATAACGTCTTAAGTTGTACCGGGAACGGCCTCTATATATAGGGGCCGTTTTTGTTTGTGCGGCGTTTGATTGTGGGCATATCCGTTTCTGCGCGTACACCCGACCGACCGCTCGTTCCCACGCTCCGCGTGGGAACGATCACAGAAACACATCCCTGTAGGAGCGAGGCTTGCCCGCGAAGCTTTTGATCTTGCTTTGGCTTTTGATCTTGATCTTGATCTACCCGCCCCTTCGGGAGGCTGAGAGGAGGTGTTCATCTGGGGATTGGCGCGCAGCGCCGTTCGACGCAGTCGAACACATTGCATGTAGGTCGTAGCGAAGCAGACCGGAGGGCAATGCCCCCAGATGGATACCGGAACGAAGGAACGCCGAGCCTAAGCGAGGGGCCGGACGCTCGGGGCGAGCCTTTTTTTGCTTACTTTTTTTTGGCGTTTGAAAAAAAAGTGAGTCGCCGTAAGGGCGAAACCCTAAGTGGCCGTTACCGCAGCAATGGATATGTACTCAACCAACAAATAACAGGTCGGCTATCAGGCCGCCTTCGCGAGCAAGCCCGCTACCACAGTTTGATAGGTGTACTGCCGCGAGAGGTGGGTCGCCAATAAGTCCGCCCGCTCCCACAATGTCCGATAACCGCCCATAAAAAATGCCCCAATCTCTCGATCAGGGCATTTCTATTTAGCGCAGCTTATATAAAGGCCTTAGTGCGAAACCGCCCCACTCGCCCCTAAACCAGTCTGCGAACGCACAAACTGAGGGAAGAACAGCGCCCGCTCGTTTACACCAGCAGTCGACTTGTCAGTAATCGAGAAGAACCAGATCCCGACAAACGCAATCGCCATGGAGAACAACGCCGGGTACTCGTACGGGAAGATCGCCTTCTCGTGATGCAGAATCTGCACCCAAATGGTCGGCCCAAGCACCATCAAGCCAACAGCACTGATCAGACCCAACCAGCCACCGATCATCGCACCGCGCGTCGTCAGCTTCTTCCAGTACATGGAAAGCAGCAGCACCGGGAAGTTACAGCTCGCCGCGATGGAGAACGCCAGGCCCACCATAAATGCAATGTTCTGGCTTTCGAACAGAATGCCCAAGCCGATCGCCAACACACCCAGGCAGACGGTGGTGATTTTCGAGACGCGGATCTCGTCCTTGTCGTTGGCCTTGCCCTTCTTGATCACGCTGGCGTAAAGGTCGTGAGAAACCGCCGTAGCACCGGCCAGGGTCAAACCAGCCACAACCGCCAGAATGGTCGCGAACGCCACCGCCGAGATAAAGCCCAGGAAGATACTGCCACCCACCGCGTTAGCCAGGTGCACCGCCGCCATGTTGTTGCCGCCCAACAGCGCGCCAGCCGCATCTTTAAACGCAGGGTTGGTGCTGACCAGCAGGATCGCGCCGAAGCCGATGATGAAGGTCAGGATGTAGAAGTAGCCGATGAAGCCGGTTGCATACAGCACGCTCTTGCGCGCTTCTTTCGCGTCACTCACGGTGAAGAAGCGCATCAGGATGTGTGGCAGGCCAGCGGTACCGAACATCAGCGCCAGGCCCAGGGAGAACGCCGAGACCGGATCTTTCACCAACCCGCCCGGGCTCATGATCGCCTCACCTTTAGGGTGAACCTTGATCGCCTCGGAAAACAGCAGGCTGAAGTCGAAGTTGACGTGCTTCATCACCATCAGCGCCATGAACGAGGCACCGGACAGCAGCAATACAGCCTTGATGATCTGCACCCAAGTGGTCGCCAGCATGCCGCCAAACAGCACGTACATGCACATCAGGATACCGACCAGGATCACCGCGACGTAGTAGTCGAGACCGAACAGCAGCTGGATCAGCTTGCCGGCACCAACCATTTGCGCGATCAGGTAGAACGCCACCACCACCAGCGAACCACAAGCAGACAGCGTGCGGATCTGGGTTTGCCCGAGACGGTAGGACGCCACGTCGGCAAAGGTGTACTTGCCCAGGTTACGCAGGCGCTCGGCGATCAGGAACAGAATGATCGGCCAGCCCACCAGGAAGCCGATCGAGTAGATCAGGCCGTCGTAGCCGGAGGTGAACACCAGGGCGGAAATACCCAGGAAGGACGCTGCCGACATGTAGTCACCGGCAATCGCCAGACCGTTCTGGAAACCGGTGATCTTGCCGCCGGCCGCATAGTAGTCGGCCGCCGAGTTGTTGCGCTTGGAGGCCCAGTAGGTGATGCACAGGGTCAAACCGACAAACGCCACGAACATCAGGATCGCGGACACGTTGAGCGGTTGTTTGTGCACTTCGCCAGTCAGGGCTTCAGCCGCCCAGGCGCCAGGTGCAAAGGCTGCGATGCTCAATAGAGCCATTAGACGCCGGATCATTGCTGAGCCTCCTTGAGAATCGCATTGTTCAGGTCGTCGAATTCGCCATTGGCGCGTCGTACGTAAATTGCAGTCAGGATAAAGGCCGAGAGAATCAGCCCGACACCAATCGGTATCCCCCAGGTAATCGAAGACTCAGGACTGATTTTCGCCCCGAGAATATGCGGCCCGTAAGCAATCAAAAGGATGAAACCGGAGTAAAGCCCAAGCATGATCGCCGAAAGAATCCAGGCGAACTTTTCTCGCTTACTAACCAGCTCCTTGAAGCGCGGGCTGTTTTGAATCGAGAGGTAAATGCTGTCGTTCATTGTTTTTATCCTCGCAGCACAGATTATTGTTAGAACGTATCCACTCTATGCGGCTGCGGGACGGGTTCCAGACGACCTTAGTATTAGAACGACATGACAGAATCGCCAATTTCTGGAACAAAATAATTAGCTAGCTTTGTACCTGTAGGAGCAAGGCTTGCCCGCGATGGCGATCACCAGGACGCCATCGCGGGCAAGCCTTGCTCCTACAGGAATGCAAAAGGCCCCTTGGCAGTTATGCCAAGGGGCCTTGAGAGATGCTGACTAGACGCTTGCGCTCAAATCACTTGGTCCATTCGGCCACGCGATCCGGGTGTTTGGCTACCCAATCCTTGGCCGCGGCTTCAGGTTTGGCACCATCCTGAATCGCCAACATGACTTCGCCGATTTCGTCTTTCGACGCCCACTGGAAGTTCTTCAGGAACTTGGCCACTTCCGGTGCTTTGGTTGCCAGTTCTTTGCTGCCGATGCTGTTTACGGTTTCAGCTGCGCCATACACGCCTTTCGGGTCGTCGAGGAAGCGCAGTTTCCACTTGGCGAACATCCAGTGCGGCACCCAACCGGTGACGGCAATGGATTCGTTTTTCTTCTCGGCACGGGTCAGCTCGGCAATCATGCCGGCGCCGGAACTGGCCTTGAGGGTGTAGTTGGTCAGGCCGTAGTCCTTGATCGCCTGGTCAGTCTTGAGCATCACGCCTGAACCGGCGTCGATGCCAACGATGCGACCCTTGAAGCTGTCATCGGTTTTCAGATCGTCGATGGTCTTGGCTTTCACGTACTCCGGCACGATCAGGCCGATTTTCGCGTCCTTGAAGTTCGGGCCGTAATCGACGACCTGATCCTTGTTCTTGGTCCAGTATTCACCGTGGGTCACGGGCAGCCAGGCGGAGAGCATGGCATCGAGTTTACCGGTGGCCACGCCTTGCCACATGATCCCGGTCGCGACGGCTTGCAACTTCACGTCATAACCGAGTTTCTGCTTAATCACTTCGGCGGCCACGTGAGTGGTCGCGACGCTGTCGGACCAGCCGTCAACGTAACCGATGCTCAGGGTTTTGCTCTCGGCATTGGCGAATGTGGAGCCAATCGCAAGTACCAAAGCGGCACTCGCGCCTAAAAGTCGTCGCATCTTCATCGTTACTTCCCCGAAAGTGCTGCGCCCGACGGATGCCGAGCGGCGTCAACGTATTGTTATGGTGCACAGCGCCCCCATCACGCCTCACCGCAAAATCGCAAGAACGTCAGCGGAGTACTGACGCTTCGATAATCAACCTCACGCCAACAGCGACCTGTGCTGCCAGCGACCTCAAGGCATCGAGAAACGACATCAGAACGCCATTAATCGTGAGCGCCCTAAACACCCTGCCCGATCCGCCCGAACTTTGCATGTCAAAATCATGCAGGCCACCAAGCCCGGGGCAAATACAGGTAACATGCGCGGCTTTGCTCCCAGACGGCCTGACCATGCCCGCGACATCACGCTTTCCTTTTTTTGCTTACCTTTTCGCCTGCCTGCTCGGGCTGTTTGCCCTCGGTGGCTTCTGGTACGGCCTCGGTAAACCGGTGATCCTGCCGGACGTGGCCAGCGCCTCGCACAAGTTGCAGTGCGCCTCCTACACCCCGTTCGACAAAGACCAATCGCCGTTCGACCAGCCGTTCAAGCTGCGCCCTGAGCGCATGGACGCCGACCTCGCGCTGCTGTCCAAAAGCTTTGAATGCATCCGCACCTATTCCATGACCGGCCTCGAAGCCCTGCCCGACCTGGCGCGCAAGCACGGTTTGAAGCTGATGATTGGCGCCTGGGTCAACAGCAATCCGGTGGACACGGCCAAGGAAGTCGATCTGCTGATCGCCTCGGCCAATGCCAACCCGGACGTCGTGACCTCGGTGATCGTCGGCAACGAAGCCCTGCTGCGCAAGGAAGTCACCGGCGCGCAGCTGGCGAAGCTGATTAATCAGGTGAAAAGCCAGATCAAGCAGCCCGTCACCTATGCCGACGTCTGGGAATTCTGGCTCAAGCACCCGGAAGTCGCCCCGGCGGTGGATTTCCTGACCATTCATTTGCTGCCGTACTGGGAAGATGACCCGTCAAACATCGACGCCGCCCTGCAACATGTGGCCGAAGTACGCCAGGTGTTCGGCAACAAATTCGCGCCCAAGGATGTGCTGATTGGCGAAACCGGCTGGCCGAGCGAAGGCCGCCAGCGTGAAACCGCCCTGCCGAGCCGGGTCAACGAGGCCAAGTTCATTCGTGGTTTTGTCGCGATGGCCGAGCAGCAAGGCTGGCATTACAACTTGATCGAAGCCTTTGACCAGCCGTGGAAACGCGCCAGTGAAGGGGCGGTCGGTGGTTATTGGGGCCTGTTTGATGCCGATCGCCAGGACAAAGGCGTGCTGGCCGGGCCGGTGTCGAACGTGCCGTACTGGTCGCAATGGCTGGCGGTGGGCGGTTTGATCTTCCTCGGTACGTTGCTGCTGGGCGGTCGGGTTCGCAGCACCCGGGCGGCGTTGGTGTTGCCGCTGCTCGGCGCGCTGGCGGCCTGTTCGATCGGGGCTTGGGGCGATCTGGCACGGGTCACCACGCGGTTTGCCAGTGAATGGCTGTGGGTCGGTTTGCTGACGGCGTTGAATCTGCTGGTGCTGGCCCATGCCGCATTGACGTTGAGCGCTCGCAGCGGTTGGCGTGAACGGGCCTTCAATGTGCTGGAACGTCGGGCGGGCTGGCTGGTGGCAGCGGCAGGCTTTGCGGCGGCGGTGATGATGCTGGAACTGGTGTTCGACCCGCGTTATCGCAGCTTCCCAAGTGTCGCGTTTATCCTGCCGGCGCTGGTGTACCTGTGCCGTCCGGTGAGCGTGCCGCGTCGGGAGATTGCGTTGCTGACCTTCATCATCGGTGCCGGCATTGCGCCGCAGCTGTTTCGTGAAGGATTGCAGAACCAGCAGGCCTGGGGTTGGGCGCTGGTGAGTGTGTTGATGGTAGCGGCGTTGTGGCGTTGTTTGCGGGTTCGCAAGGGCTGATCTTTAGCGCCTTTACGGGCCTCATCGCGGGCAAGCCTTGCTCCTACGGATTTGTGCCGTTCACATCATTTGTGTACGACGCAACCCTGTAGGAGCAAGGCTTGCCCGCGATGCGATCTATCAAACGCCGCGGCTTTCCCTGACCAACCGCAACGCCGCAATCACCACCGCAAACACTGCCAACGTCGTGTTGTACAACGCCAACGCCGGGAACCCCAGCACCAGCGCCAACACCGCCAGCCACCACCCTGCCCGACCCGGTACGACAAAACCGATGACCGCCGCGGCCAATGCGCCCCAGCCCAAGACCTTGAAATGAATCATCAGCCCAAGGTTCGAGCGGACCTGGCATTCCCAGCGACTCGCCTCGTCCACGCACAGGCCGACCCACTGCGCATCCTCCATGAAGCCATAACGTGCGCCATAACTGGCGGCCAGCCATAAAGGCAACAAAACAAGCAGCAAAATCACGGGCAGACGGCGGGACATGAAGCACTCCAATAGACGAAAACGGCGGCCAGCTTAATCCCCCGGCGGCCTTGTGCAAGCCTTAACAACACTTAACTGGGCAGGCAATCACTGCAAAGTGTATCGTCCAGCTACTATTACTCCGAATTTAGGCCTGATTGGTGCCGATCCATGGCACTTTGGCGTCAACCCCGTGGTCATAGCCTGCGAACCTCAATCGGCACCTTTCCTCTAAGGGATTTAGTCATGCTCCGTTCCTTGCGCTTCGCCGCCCTGTTTGGCGGCCTTATTTTGAGTGCGTCCGCACTGGCGGTCGACATCGACGCCGCCAGCTATGGCTACCCTTTGACCAACCCGTTCGAGGCGACCATTGCCACGACGCCACCGGAATTGCGCCCGGAGCTGCCGGCCAACGAAGACATCAATCAGCAGGACCGCAGCGTGCGGTTGCGCCCGGAGCGTGAATTCAGCCTGCCAGACAACTTCTGGCCGGTGAAAAAACTCACTTACCGCATCGCCACCCAGGATCACGCCGCCCCGCTGATTTTCCTGATCGCCGGCACCGGCGCGCGCTATGACAGCAGCCTCAACGAATACCTGAAGAAGCTCTACTACAAGGCCGGCTATCACGTGGTGCAGCTGTCATCGCCGACCAGCTTCGACTTCATGAGCGCCGCGTCACGCTTTGCCACGCCCGGTATCACCAAGGAAGACGCCGAAGACATGTACCGGGTGATGCAGGCCGTGCGGGCGCAAAACCCGAAGACGCCCGTCACCGAGTACTACCTGACCGGTTACAGCCTCGGCGCACTGGACGCTGCTTTCGTCGCACATCTGGACGAAACCCGCCGCAGCTTCAATTTCAAGAAAGTCTTGCTGCTCAACCCCCCGGTCAACCTCTACACCTCGATCACCAACCTCGACAAGCTGGTACAGACCGAGGTCAAGGGCATCAACAACAGCACCACGTTCTATGAGCTGGTACTGAACAAACTGACCCGCTACTTCCAGCAAAAAGGCTACATCGACCTCAACGATGCCTTGCTTTACGACTTCCAACAGTCCAAGCAGCACCTGACCAACGAACAGATGGCCATGCTGATCGGCACCTCGTTCCGTTTCTCGGCGGCCGACATTGCCTTCACCTCGGACCTGATCAACCGCCGTGGCCTGATCACGCCGCCGAAGTACCCGATCACCGAAGGCACTAGCCTCACGCCGTTCCTCAAGCGTGCGCTGCAATGCGACTTCGACTGCTACATCACCGAGCAAGTTATCCCGATGTGGCGCGCCCGCACCGACGGCGGCAGCCTGCTGCAACTGATCGACCAGGTGAGTTTGTATGCCCTGAAGGATTACCTGCACGACAGCCCGAAAATCTCCGTCATGCACAACGCCGATGACGTGATCCTCGGCCCTGGCGACCTGGGCTTCCTGCGCCGCACCTTCGGCGATCGCTTGACCGTTTATCCATTGGGCGGCCATTGCGGCAACCTTAACTATCGCGTCAACAGCGACGCCATGCTGGAGTTCTTCCGTGGCTAAATATCTCCTGCTTATCGCAGCGTTACTCTGTGCAGGCGTCGCGAATGCCGACAACAGCAAAGCCAACGCGCCGGTCGTGATCGACAACGATGGCTTCAAGGAACCGCTGAGCAAACTCAAGTTCAACCCAGGCCTGGACCAGCGCGAGTTCGAGCGCTCGACGCTCAACGCGTTGAACGTCTACGACCCGCTGGAAGAGTGGAACCGTCGGGTCTACCACTTCAACTACCGCTTCGACCAATGGGTGTTCCTGCCCGTGGTGGACGGCTATCGCTACATCACCCCAAGCTTTTTGCGTACGGGTGTGAGCAACTTCTTCAATAACCTCGGTGACGTGCCGAACCTGTTGAACAGCATGCTCCAGCTTAAGGGCCATCGCTCGCTGGAAACCACTGCGCGCCTGTTGCTCAACACCACCATCGGCGTTGCCGGCCTGTGGGACCCGGCCACCGCCATGGGCCTGCCACGCCAGAGCGAAGACTTCGGCCAGACGCTCGGTTTCTACGGCGTACCGGGCGGCGCCTACTTCGTGCTGCCGATCCTCGGCCCCTCCAACCTGCGCGACACCGCCGGCCTGGTGGTCGACTACACCGGCGAAGCAGCGGTCAACTTCCTGAACGTCTCTGAAGTCAGCTCCAACCACCCGGAAATCTGGGTCCTGCGCGGCGTCGACAAACGCTACCAGACCGGCTTCCGCTACGGTCAGCTGAACTCGCCGTTCGAGTATGAAAAGGTGCGTTACGTGTACACCGAGTCCCGCAAGTTGCAGATCGCCGAGTAACGCTGGCGGTACAACATCTGGCGGCAACAAAAAAAGGCCATTCGACGCAAATCGAATGGCCTTTTTATTTTCGCGAAATCAGCATTGAAGATCGTTCCCACGCTCTGCGTGGGAATGCCTCAACGGACGCTCCGCGTTCGGCTTTGAATGGGATGCGGAGCGTCCCGGGCTGCATTCCCACGCGGAGCGTGGGAACGATCATCGCGAGCAAGCTTTGCTCCTACAGGGTCAGCCTTTGACTGAGCGCCAGATCTTGCTTGCGATCATGACGCCAGCCAACACCACCGCCCCCGCCACAATCCCCGCCACCGCATTCAACAACGTCGGCACGATAAACCCGGCACCACCCGCCCCGGCGCTGACGCTTTCAATCCAGTGATGCACCACCGGCACGCCATGAGTAAGAATCCCGCCGCCAACCAAAAACATCGCCGCCGTGCCGATCACCGACAGGCTTTTCATCATGTACGGCGCCGCGCGCAGGATCGCCCCGCCGATGCTTTTGGCCATTTGCCCCGGTTTCTGGGTGAGCCACAGGCCCAGGTCGTCGAGTTTGACGATGCCGGCCACCAGGCCATAGACGCCGATGGTCATGACGATGGCGATGCCCGACAGCACGATCACTTGCTGGGTCAGCGAGGCGTCGGCCACAGTGCCGAGGGTGATGGCGATGATTTCTGCCGAGAGGATGAAGTCGGTGCGAATCGCGCCTTTGATCTTGTCCTGTTCGAACGCCACCAGATCGGTTGCCGGATCGGCCACGGCCTCGACCAGTTGTGCATGTTCCGCGTCGTCTTCAGCCTTGCTATGCAGGAACTTGTGGGCCAGTTTCTCGAAACCCTCGAAGCACAGGTAGGCGCCACCGACCATCAATAACGGCGTGACCAGCCACGGAATGAACGCGCTGATGGCCAACGCCGACGGCACCAGAATCAGTTTGTTGCGAAACGAGCCCTTGGCCACAGCCCACACAACAGGGATTTCCCGCTCGGCGCGCACGCCGCTGACTTGCTGGGCGTTGAGTGCCAGGTCGTCGCCAAGCACACCAGCCGTCTTCTTCGCGGCCATTTTGGTCATCAACGCCACGTCGTCGAGTACGGCGGCGATGTCGTCGATCAGCACCAGCAAACTGCTTCCTGCCATGGGTCAGGTTTCCCTACATAAAAAAGTGCGCGAAGCATAACGCTCACAGCGTTTGCCAGCCACCGCCCAGGCTCTGAATCAACGCCACGCTGCCCTGGCTGAGTGCGCCTTGGGTGTCGCGCAGGCTCTGCTCGGCTTGCAGCAACACCAACTGCTGGGTCAACACCGCTTGCTGACTGACCGTGCCGGCGCGTTTTTGCGCCTCTTGGCTACCGAACAGTTGCTGATTGCGCTGATAGATCTGATCAAACGCCTCGGCCTGGCGTTGCAGGTGATTGATCGCCGACAGGTTGTCTTCGACGTTCTGCAACGCCCCGAGCACGGTGCCACGGTAATTGGCGGCGTCCTGATCGTAACTGGCCCGGGCCTGCTGCACGGCCGCTTCCCGGGCGCCACCGTCGAAAAGGGTTTCCGCCAGGGCCGGACCGAGGGTCCAGATGCGGTTGGGCACCGAGAACAGGCCACCTAAAGCCGTGCCGCGAAAACCGACTTCGGCCGTCAGATCGAGGGTCGGAAAGAACGCGGCTTCGGCCACGCCGATTCTGGCATTTGCTGCCGCAGCGCTACGTTCCGCCGCCACCACATCTGGCCGACGCTGCAGCAGCGCCGACGGCAGCGCCAGCGGTGGTTTCGGCAGGACAAAGGTATACGCACTCTTGGGTGGCAAGGTGAAATCTGCCGGCGCCACGCCCACCAACACCGCCAAGGCATGTTCAAACTGCTCCCGTGAACGCTCGGCGGTCTGCAACGCCGCGACCACGGTGGTCAACTGATCCTGGGCCACCAGCAGTTGATCGTTGGACGCGGTGCCCTGGACGAAATCGACCTGGATCATGTTGAGCAATTGTAGGTTGATCCGCTGTTGTTGCTCCAGCAGTCCAATGTCGATATCCAGCTGCCGCAGCCCCAGGTAATTGCTCGCCACACTGGCACTGATCGACAGCCGCACACCCGCCAGCAGCGCATCGGAACCCTGGGCCGACGCCTGGCTCGACTCGATGCTGCGGCGCACCGCGCCCCACAGGTCCGGCTCCCAACTGGCGCTCAATATGGCGCTGACCGACTGCTCGACACCGCCAGAGCCACCACCAGCAACACCACTGGTATTGCTGCCACTCGCCCCGACACCCCGCGATCCAGACAACCCGACGCCCACCGTCGGCCACAACCCCGCACGGCTCGACGCCACCTGCGCCTGAGCCAACCGATACGCCGCCTCCGCCGCGATGATTGATTGGTTGGCTTTGGCCGAACGCTGCACCAAATCAGTAAGAATCGGGTCGTGATAATCCAGCCACCATTGACTGTCCAGCGCCCCTTGCGGATTGGCCACCGCGCGCTGCCATTGGGTGCCTTCCTTGAACGACATCGGTAACTCGATGGCCGGTTTTTGATAGTCGGGGCCGACCATGCAGCCGCTCAACAACACGGTAAAGATAAACACCGCGAACAACTGTGGGAGCGAGCCTGCTCGCGAATGCGGTTTACCATTCAACATAAATGTTGGCTGACCTGGCGCCTTCGCGAGCAGGCTCGCTCCCACAGGGTCTTCGCATCTACGACGATTCATTTATGTCTCCTCAACCGCTGCGAAGCCCGATCCAGCCACAGGTAAATCACCGGCGTCGTATACAGCGTCAACAACTGGCTAAACACCAACCCGCCAATAATCGAAATCCCCAACGGCCGGCGCAGTTCCGAGCCATACCCCGTGCCCAGCACCAGCGGCAACGCGCCAAGAATCGCCGCCAACGTGGTCATCATGATCGGCCGGAAACGAATCAGGCACGCCCGGCGAATCGCGTCCTTGGCGCTGAGGCCTTGTTGTTTGCGCTCGGTGATGGCGAAGTCGATCATCATGATCGCGTTTTTCTTGACGATGCCGATCAGCAGAATCACCCCGACCAGCGCGATGATCGACAGCTCGGTACCGGTCAGCAGTAACGCAATCAGCGCGCCGACACCGGCCGAGGGCAAGGTCGAGAGGATGGTCAGCGGATGCACCAGGTTCTCGTAAAGCATCCCCAGCACCAGGTACACCGACAGCAGTGCCGCAACGATCAATAACGGTTCGCTGGCCACCGACGACTGGAACACCTGAGCCGTGCCGGCAAACTGGCCGACCACGCTCGCCGGCATCCGAAGTTGCGCCACCGCGTTATCCACCAATGCCGTGGCCTGACCAATGGCTACGCCTGGCGCAAGGTTGAAGGACGCCGTCACCGCCGCAAACGTGCCCTGGTGACTGATGGAAATCGCCGTGCGGTCCACCGAATGATCGGCAATCGCCGACAGTGGCACCAATTGAGGGTTGGCCACAGGGCTCAGGTTAGGCGCGGCGCTGCTGCCCTTGGTCGCGGCAACGCTGCCCACCGGCACATAGATCGAGCCGAGGGTGCTCGGGTCGGTCCAGTACGGCGGCGCGACTTCCATCACCACGTGGTACTGGTTGGCGGCGCGGTAAATGGTCGAGACCTGGCGCTGGCCGAACGCGTCGTAAAGCGTCTGGTCGATCGCCGAAATGCTCACCCCGAGTCGCGCCGCCGCATCGCGATTGATCTTCACGTTGGCCAGCAAACTGTTGTCCTGCTGGTCGGTGTTGATGTCGGTCAGTTGCGGCAAGCTGTGCAGCACCGCGACCACTTTCGGCACCCACTCGTCGAGACTGCTCTGGTCGTCGGCGGTCATCGTGTATTGATACTGCGCCCCGCTCTGCCGGCCACCGACGGTGATGTCCTGGGCCGACTGCAAATACAAGCGGGTGCCGGGCATGTCGCCGAGGGTGTGACGAATCTGCGCGATCACCTGCTCGGCACTGTCGCTGCGCTGATTCAACGGCTTGAGGTTGATGAACAGCTGCGCACTGTTGATCGCCCCGCCACCACCGCCTCCGCCGCCGACAAACCCTCCGACGGTCTGCACATTCGGGTTGAGCATGACCTTGCGATTAATCTCGCTGAACTGACGCTGCATCGCCGCGTAGGAAATGCTCTGGGGCGCGACGATGCTGCCCGACAGCCGCCCGGTGTCTTCCTGCGGGAAGAAACCCTTGGGCACCAGCACGTAGAGCACGCCCGCGAAGACGATCACCCACACCGTGACCAATCCCATCAAAATCGAATGCTCGATGACCCAACCCAGGGTCCGATCATAAAAGCGATGGAACCGTGAGTCTGGATGATCCCCTTTCGCCTGCCCTTTGCTGCGCAACAACACGCTGGACAACATCGGCGTGACCGTCAGCGAGATCAGCATGGAAATCACAATCGCCACCGACAGCGAAATCGAAAACTCGCGAAACAAGCGCCCGACCACACCGCCCATCAATAGCAACGGAATAAACACCGCCACCAGCGACACGCTGATGGTCAGCACGGTAAACCCGACTTCCTGGGCCCCGGCCAGCGCCGCTTGCAGGCGGGTTTCGCCGTTCTCCAGATGGCGCATGATGTTTTCCACCACCACGATGGCGTCGTCCACCACAAACCCGGTGGAAATGGTCAGCGCCATCAGCGACAGGTTGTTCAGGCTGTAACCGAGAAAATACATCGCGCTAAACGTACCGAGCAGCGACAGCGGCACCACAATCGCCGGCACCAGCGTGCTGCGCCAGTCACGGAAGAACACGAACGTCACCAGCGTCACCAACAGGATCGAGGCGATCAGTGATATTTCGACGTCGCGCAACGACGCGCGAATGGTCGTGGTGCGGTCCATCAGCAGACCGAGTTTGATGTTGGCCGGGATCGAACTCTGCAAAAACGGCAGCGCCGCTTTCACCGCATCCACCGCTTCGATGACGTTGGCCCCCGGCTGTTTGAACACCACCAGCAGCACCGCCGGCTTGCCGTTGGACAGGCCGAAATTGCGAAGATCCTCCACGTCTTCGCGCACGTAACCGAGGTCGGCGATGTGCACCACGTCACCGTTGCTTTGCTTGACCACCATCGGCTGGTAATCCTGCATCTGATAGAGCATGTCGTTGGCGGCGATGCCGTGGGTCTGGGCGCCGATGGCCACCGAGCCCTTGGGCAGATTGGCGTTGGACGCGGCAATCACCGCCCGCACCTGCTCCAGGCTGACGCCGTAATGGTTGAGCCGATCCGGGTTGAGTTCGATGCGCACCGCCGGCAACGCGCCGCCGCCGACAGTGACGTCACCCACGCCCGTGGTCTGCAACAGTTTCTGCTCCAGCAGCGTCGAAGCGACGTCGTACATTTGCCCCGGTGTAGCGTTGTCAGAGGTCAGGCTGATGATCAGGATCGGCGAATCAGCGGGGTTGACCTTGCGGTAGGTCGGGTTGCCGGACAGATCGCTCGGCAGGTTAGTCCGCGCCGCATTGATCGCCGCTTGCACGTCCCGGGCGGCGCCGTCGATGTCGCGGTTGAGGTCAAATTGCAGGGTGATCCGGGTCGAGCCCAAGGTGCTCGCCGAGGTCATTTGCGTGACCCCGGCGATCTGCCCGAACTGGCGCTCCAGCGGGGTCGCGACCGAGGTGGCCACGGTATTCGGATCGGCGCCGGGCAGCGAGGCGCGGACACTAATGGTCGGGAAATCCACCTCCGGCAACGGCGCCACCGGCAGCAAGGTAAACGCCAGCGCACCGAACAACGCCAGGCCCGCCGCGAGCAACGTCGTCGCAATCGGGCGCTGGATGAACGGCGCGCTGAGGTTCATGACCGTGGCTCTGAATCAGCAGAACCGCTGAAGCGCCGCGCCAGCGAATGCATCGCCAGGAAAATCACCGGCGTCGAGAACAGCGTCAGTAACTGGCTCAACAACAAGCCGCCGATGATCGCGATCCCCAGCGGATGGCGCAGCTCGGAACCGATCCCCGTACCCAGCGCCAGCGGCACCGCGCCAAACAGCGAAGCCATGCTGGTCATCAAAATCGGCCGAAACCTCAGCTCGGCGGCCTGCCGAATCGCCGCCACCGGATCGAGCCCGCCCTTGCGCTCCAGCTCCAACGCGAAGTCGACCATCATGATGCCGTTCTTCATCACGATGCCGATCAGCAGCACAATCCCGATCAGCCCGATGATGTCGAACTGCGTGCCAGTGATCAGCAGCGCCAGCAACGCACCGAGGGCCGCCGACAGCAGCGTCGACAGGATGGTCACCGGGTGCACGAAGCTCTCGTAGAGAATCCCCAGCATCAGGTACACCACCACAATCGCCGCCAACACCAGAAACACCTGATTCGACAACGACGCCTCGAAAGTCGCCGCCGCACCTTCGAGGGAGGCCTGCACCGTCAGCGGCAAGGCCAATTGGGTTTCGATGTCCTTGAGCCGCGTGACCGCCGCACCGAGGGTCTGGCCCGGCGCGAGGTTGAACGAGACATCGGCGTAGGGAAACTGCCCGAGCCGGTTGATCGTAATCGGCGTGCGCACCACATTCAGGGTGGCCATGCTCGACAGCGGCGCCACCCCGCCGCCGGGGATATCGACGTAGAGCCCGGTCAGCAAATCGGCGAGATTGTGCGGCGGATGATCGGTGGCCATCACCACGTGATACTGGTTGAGCTGGGTGTAAATGGTCGACACCTGGCGCTGGCCGAACGCGTCGTAGAGCACGTCGTCGATGGCCTGGGGCGTGATGCCCAGGCGCGAAGCGGTGGCACGGTCGAAGGTCAGCTGGATCTGATTGCCGAATTGCAGCGCCTGACTCTGCACGTCGGTGAACATCGGGTCTTTCTTGATTGCCGCCAGCAGTTTGCCGGTCCACTGCTCCAGCACGTCCGGGTCGGTGGCTTGCAGGCCGAGGCGGTAACTGGTGGTCGAGACGGTGGCGTCGAGGGTCAGGTCTTGCACCCCGTGCAGGTACAGGCGAATCCCCGAGTCATCGGTGTTGGCGTCCGCCAGTCGGCGGATCACAGCGGCGCTGCTGTCGCGCTCCCCTCGCGGCTGGAGGTTGATCAGCAAATTGCCCTGGTTGATCGTCGGGTTGGTCTGGTCGATGCCGACGAAGGACGACAGGCTGGCCACTGCCGGATCCTTGAGGATGCGGTCCGCCAAGCGTTGTTGCTCGACCTGCATCTGCTGGAAGGAAATAGTCGGCGCAGCCTGGGATATCCCCTGGATCAGCCCGGTGTCCTGCTCGGGAAAAAAGCCCTTGGGCATGATCACGATGATCAGCAACGTCAGCAGCGCGGTGCACATCACCGAGATCAGCGTCAGGGTTCGATGCACCAGCACCCAGTCGAGGCCGCGCACGTAGTAGCCGTTGATCCGGTCGAAGAAATCCACCCGCCGCTCGCCGGTTTTGGCCTTGAGCATTCGCGAGCACATCATCGGTGTCAGGGTCAGGGAAATCAGCGCGGAAATGACGATGGTCACCGCCACGGTCATGGCGAACTCGCGGAACAAGCGACCGACCACATCGCCCATGAACAGCAGCGGAATCATCACCGCGATCAGCGCAATGGACAGGGAAATGATGGTGAAACCGATCTGCTCCGAGCCCTTGAGCGCGGCGTCCAGGGGCGAGTCGCCGGCCTCGATGTAGCGGGTGATGTTTTCGATCATGACGATGGCGTCATCGACCACAAACCCAATGGCGATGGTCAGCGCCATCAGCGTCAGGTTGTTCAGGGAAAAGCCCAGCACGTAGGCCACCGCCAAGGTGCCGACCAGGGTCAACGGCACCGTGACCGCCGGAATCACTGTGGCCGCGACGTTGCGCAGGAAGATGAAAATCACAATCACCACCAGCAGCACCGCCACGCCCAGTTCGTACTGCACGTCGGTGACCGACGCGCGGATGGTCTGGGTGCGGTCAGTGAGCACCGCGACCTTGAGCGTGCCCGGCAGGCTGGCGCGCAGTTTTGGCAGCAGTTGCTGCACCCGGTCGACCACGTCGATGACGTTGGCGCCGGGCTGGCGCTGGATGTTCAGCACAATCGATGGGGTGCGGTCGGTCCATGCCGCTTGCCGGGGATTTTCCGGGCCCTGGATCGAACTGGCGATTTGCGCCAGGCGAATCGGCGCGCCGTTTTTGTAGGCGATCACCAGGTCGCGGTATTCCTCCGCCGATTGCAGTTGATCGTTGCCGCCAATCGAGTACGCCTGGAACTTGCCATCGATATTGCCCTTGGCCTGATTGACGTTGGCGTTGCTCAGCGCCGTGCGCAGATCCTCCATCGACAGCCCGAGGTTATTCAACGCCGAGGTATTGGCCTGGACCCGCACCGCCGGGCGCTGGCCGCCGCTGATAGTCACGAGGCCGACGCCGGTAATTTGTGAGATTTTCTGCGCCAGGCGCGTGTCGGCCAGGTCTTCGATTTTGGTCAGCGGCAGTACGTCGGAGGTCAGGGACAGGGTCAGCACCGGAGCATCGGCCGGGTTGACCTTGCTGTACACCGGTGGGTACGGCAGGTTGGTTGGCAGGAAGGTACCGGCGGCATTGATCGCGGCTTGCACTTCCTGCTCGGCGACGTCCAGGGACAACGCCAGGTCGAACTGCAAGGTAATCACCGAAGCGCCGTCGGAGCTGGTGGAATTCATCGACTTGAGCCCGGGCATTTCTCCCAGTTGCCGTTCCAGCGGCGCGGTAATCGAAGAGCTGACCACTTGCGGGCTGGCACCGGTGTATTGGGTAAACACCTGGATGGTCGGGTAATCGACTTCCGGCAGGGCCGAGACCGAGAGCAAGTGATAACCGAGCAGCCCCACCAGCAGCACCGCGATCATCAACAGCGTGGTGGCCACCGGCCGTTCGATAAAAGGACGCGAGACATTCATGGCTGGCGGCTCCTCACTGGGCGACGACTTTCACCGTCGAGCCATCGTCGAGTTTGTCCCCGCCCTCGGTGATCACCTGCTCACCGCTCTTGACGCCGTTGTCGAGAATCGCCGTGGCATCGCCCTGCGCCGGCCCGGTTTTGATGTTGCGCAGGCTGGCCTTGTCGCCGTTGACCACAAACAGGAAATCGCCCTTGCTGCCGTGCTGGATCGCGGTGGTCGGCACCACGGGCGCCTGGCTCAGGGTGTCGGCCTTGAGCCGGGCGTTGACGAACTGATTGGGGAACAGCGCGTTGCCCGAGTCATCGAACTGCGCCTTGACCTTGATCGTGCCGGTGCTGATGTCCACCTGATTATCCAGGGCCAGCAGGTTGCCTGTGGCGAGCAGGTTGTGTTTGTTGCGGTCGTAGGCCAGCACGGTGACCGTGCCACGAGCCAGGGCTTGATTGATCGAGCCCAGGTCATCCTCGGGCACGGCGAACACCACGGTGGCCGGGGTCATTTGAGTGATGACCGCGATGCCGGTGGTGCTGCCGTTGGTCACGTAGTTGCCGGGATCCACCAGGCGCAGGCCGACCACGCCGTCGATGGGCGACAGGATCGTGCAATAGCTCAGTTGTACCTCAAGGTTTTGCACGTTGCCCTGATCGGCCGCGACCGTGCCCTGTTGTTGCTGGACCAGGGAGGCCTGGGTATCGAGGGTTTGTTGGCTGGTGGAGCCGACTTTGATCAGTTCGCGAAACCGTGTGAGGTCGCGCTGGTTGTTGCTCAACACGGCCTGATCGTGAGCCAGAGTGCCTTTGGCCACGGCCAGTTGCGCCTTGAGCGAGCGGTCGTCGATCCGGGCGATGACCTGGCCCTTGCTGACGTGCTGGCCTTCCTTGAATTCGACGCTGCTGAGAATGCCGTCCACCTGGCTGACCACCGTGACGCTGCGGGTCGGCGTCACGGTGCCGAGGGCGTCGATGTACACCGGCACGTCCTGCAACTTCACCGCCACCGCAGCTACCGGCTCGGCGGGCGGCGGCGGTTTGGCCTTATGTTGGCCACTCATCAGGTAGAACCACAGGGCGAACGCCAGCAACAGCACAACGCCGAAGATCAGCACGAACTTGCCTCGCCTGCGTTTCTCCACGGCCGCGCGCCCCTTGCCACTGGTTGCTGTTTAGACTCTAACAGCGCCCCTGTTTCCAGTCTGAAGGATGGCGAGTTTGTTCAGCCGGGCGACAGGCTGGTCCGACGAGCACCTGACCTGCGCATTCTTGAGCGCCGCGCGAGGCCGGTGCTACCATGCGCAACCGCCAGAACAGGCAAGGAACCACCTGGTTTATGAGCACTATCCGCGAGCGCAACAAAGAACTGATCCTGCGTGCCGCCAGTGAAGAATTTGCCGACAAAGGCTTCGCTGCGACCAAAACCAGTGATATCGCGGCCAAGGCGGGATTGCCCAAGCCCAACGTCTACTACTATTTCAAATCCAAGGAAAACCTCTACCGCGAGGTCCTGGAAAGCATCATCGAGCCGATCCTGCAGGCCTCGACGCCGTTCAACGCCGACGGCGTACCCAGCGAAGTGCTGAGCGGCTACATCCGCTCCAAGATCCGCATCTCCCGCGACCTGCCCTTCGCCTCCAAGGTGTTCGCCAGCGAAATCATGCACGGCGCCCCGCACCTGAGCGCCGACCTGGTGGAACGCCTCAACGGCCAGGCCAAGCACAACATCGACTGCATCCAGACCTGGATCGACCGCAACCAAATCGCCCCCATCGACCCCAACCACCTGATGTTCAGCATCTGGGCCGCGACCCAGACCTACGCCGACTTCGACTGGCAGATCTCGGCGGTGACCGGTAAAGCCAAGCTGGATGAAGCGGATTATGAAGCGGCGGCGCAGACGATTATTCGGTTGGTGTTGAAGGGGTGTGAGCCGGACTGATACACCGCGGCGCGGCCTTCGCGAGCAAGCCCGCTCCCACAAGGGGATCCGTAAACGCTGAAGATCCAATGTGGGAGCGAGCCTGCTCGCGAATAACCGCAACTCGGTCCCGGATCAAAGCCAGACAGCATCCCACAACGGATAGTCGCCAAACCGCTCCACCAAACCTGCCCGTAAAGGGTTGGCGACAACGTACTGAGCAAGCTTTACCAAGTCGTCCTCTCGACGCAGAGCTCTATCATGAAAACCTCGCTGCCATAGCCCGGTCTTACGACCGGTAGCCAGTTTCACCGCTTTGGTACTCAAAGACTTGGTCCTTTGCATAAGCTCACTCAACGATCCCTGCTGCAACTCGACCAACCAATGAAAGTGATCGGGCATAACAACCCAGGCCAATGAATTGGCATGGCCTTGGTTCTGAGCTGTGCGGAACTGCTCGACCACTAATCGACCCAAGAAAAAGTCTTTGAAGACAGGTTCTCTATCGAGAGTGTTGGTGGTTAGCAGGTAAATCCGATTCTGTTCGGCATAGCGGCCGATGCGCAGGCGATGTGAGGCAGCTAAATCCGGCATTCCTTTGCCCTTTTCATGATGAAGTCATGAAAGGCTAGACGGATAAATGCCGAGGACAGGACAGACTTTTAGCTGAATGTGTCTGGGAGATTGCCTTCGCGAGCAGGCTCGCTCCCACACTCGATCTCCGTAACACTGAAGATTCCCTGTGGGAGCGGGCTTGCTCGCGGAAGCGCCAGTTCAAACAACAAAAATACTAAGCACTAACCCCCGCATCCGCCCGCAACCCCAGCTCTTCAATCGCCCGAATCGCACACTGCTCATCCACATCCGACAGATCCCCGCTGATCCCCACCGCCCCCAGCACGTTCCCATCCTGATCCCTAATCAACACACCACCCGGTGCCGGCACGACGGTGCCCTGCCCCAGGCTGTTCAGCGCGGCGATAAACGCGGGTCTTTGTTGGGCGTCCAGCGCCAGCAGGCGTGAACTTTTACCCAGGGCGATCGCGCCCCAGGCCTTGCCGATGGCGATTTGCGGGCGTAGCAGGCTGGCGCCGTCTTCACGCTGCAAAGAGATCAGATGACCACCCGCATCCAGTACCGCGATGGTCAGTGGTGCTGCGGATACTGCACGTCCTGCGGCGATGGCCTGAGTGGTCAGGCTGACTGCGACGTTCAAGGTTAAAGCGCTCATGGTGCCGTCCTCATTTTGTTATTGGAAAGCGGTTGGGTTGCGGTGCTGTGCCGCAGTCCGATGCAACAAATAGAACACAATAGATTATTTATTTGTATACAATAATTCTCGAAAAGCGCCACATACGACGAAAAGCCACAGCAGAACGGGCTTCCGACGAATGAAACAGTCGCTTGAGAAAATGGATTGACCTGCGCCGTCCGCCGTGAATACACTCTGCGCAAAGCCATTTGTATACAATTACAAAACGTAAGAGGCACCAAAACCATGAGCAAAATGAGAGCAATCGAAGCCGCCGTTCTGGTGATGCGCCGTGAAGGGGTTGATACCGCTTTCGGCATCCCGGGCGCCGCGATCAACCCGCTGTACTCCGCCCTGCAGAAGGTCGGTGGCATCGATCACGTGCTCGCTCGCCACGTTGAAGGCGCTTCGCACATGGCCGAGGGCTACACCCGCACCAAGGCCGGCAATATCGGCGTGTGCATCGGCACTTCCGGCCCAGCCGGCACTGACATGGTCACCGGCCTTTACAGTGCCTCGGCCGACTCGATCCCGATCCTGTGCATCACCGGCCAGGCACCGCGGGCGCGCATGCATAAAGAAGACTTCCAGGCTGTCGACATCACTGCCATCGTCAAGCCAGTGACCAAGTGGGCCACCACCGTCATGGAACCGGGCCAGGTGCCGTATGCGTTCCAGAAAGCCTTCTACGAAATGCGCTCCGGCCGCCCAGGCCCCGTGCTGATCGACCTGCCGTTTGACGTGCAAATGGCCGAAATCGAATTCGATATCGACGCCTACCAACCGCTGCCACTGGCCAAGCCCACCGCTAACCGCGTGCAAATCGAGAAGGCCCTGGCCATGCTCGATCAGGCCGAACGCCCATTGCTGGTGGCCGGTGGCGGCATCATCAATGCCGACGCCAGCGATTTGCTGGTGGAGTTCGCTGAGCTGACCGGCATTCCAGTGATCCCGACCCTGATGGGCTGGGGCACGATTCCGGACGATCACCCATTGATGGTCGGCATGGTCGGCCTGCAAACCTCGCACCGCTATGGCAACGCGACGCTGTTGAAATCGGACGTGGTGCTGGGCGTCGGTAACCGTTGGGCCAACCGTCACACCGGTTCGATCGACGTCTACACCGAGGGCCGCAAATTCATTCACGTTGACATCGAGCCGACGCAAATCGGCCGCGTGTTCAACCCGGACCTGGGCATCGTTTCCGACGCCGCGGCCGCGCTGACCGTGTTCATCGAAGTCGCTCGCGAATGGCAAGCCGCCGGCAAGCTGAAAAACCGCAGCGCCTGGCTGCAAGACTGCCAGCAGCGCAAGGCCAGCCTGCAGCGCAAGACCCACTTCGACAACGTGCCGGTCAAGCCACAGCGCGTGTATGAAGAGATGAACCAAGTGTTCGGCAAAGACACTTGCTATGTAAGTACCATCGGTCTGTCGCAGATTGCCGGCGCGCAGTTCCTGCACGTCTATAAGCCGCGTCACTGGATCAACTGCGGCCAGGCCGGCCCGTTGGGCTGGACCATTCCGGCGGCGCTGGGCGTGGTCAAGGCTGATCCGACCCGCAAAGTCGTGGCCCTGTCGGGCGACTATGATTTCCAGTTCATGATCGAAGAATTGGCGGTGGGTGCGCAGTTCAAACTGCCGTACATCCACGTTGTGGTAAACAACTCGTACCTGGGGCTGATCCGTCAGGCCCAGCGCGGTTTCGACATGGACTACTGTGTGCAGCTGTCCTTCGATAACCTCAACGCTCCAGAACTCAACGGTTACGGTGTCGATCACGTGGCAGTCGCCGAAGGCCTCGGCTGCAAGGCGCTGCGCGTATTCGAACCGGGTCAGATCCAGCCTGCCCTGCGCAAGGCTCAGGAGCTGATCGAAGAGTTCAAGGTGCCGGTGATCGTCGAGATTATTCTGGAGCGCGTGACCAACATTTCCATGGGCACCGAGATCAACGCCGTTAACGAATTCGAAGACCTGGCGTTGGTCGGCAACGATGCGCCAACCGCGATTTCGTTGCTCGATTGAGCACTATGATCGTTCCCACGCTCTGCGTGGGAATGCATCCGGTGACGCTCCGCGTCACATAACGGCTGGACGCAGAGCGTCCGGGGCGGCATTCCCACGCAGAGCGTGGGAACGATCGGCCCTCACACATTTACGGGAGACCACCATGCCGCGTTTCGCAGCCAACCTGTCCATGCTGTTCACCGAACAGGATTTTCTTGCCCGTTTTGAAGCGGCCGCCAAGGCCGGTTTCAGTGGTGTTGAGTACCTGTTCCCTTACGACTTCAGCTCTGCCGAAATCAAGGCCAAGCTCGACGCCAACGGTCTGACCCAGGTGCTGTTCAACCTGCCGGCCGGTGACTGGGCCAAAGGCGAACGCGGTATCGCATGCCTGCCGGATCGGGTCGAAGAATTCCGCGCCGGGGTCGACCTGGCGATCGCTTACGCCAAGGTTCTGGGCAACACCCAGGTCAACTGCCTGGCCGGTATTCGTCCACAAAACGTCGATGACGCCACTGTGGAAAAAACCTTCGTCAGCAACCTCAAGTACGCCGCCGACAAGCTGCAAGCGGCGGGCATCAAACTGGTGATGGAAGCGATCAACACCCGCGACATCCCCGGCTTCTACCTGAACAACACGGCGCAAGCCCTGTCGATTCGCGAACAGGTGGGCAGCGCCAATCTGTTCCTGCAATACGACATCTACCACATGCAAATCATGGAAGGCGACCTGGCCCGCACCCTGCAATCGCACTTGGGCGAAATCAACCATGTGCAGTTGGCAGACAACCCAGGGCGCAACGAACCGGGCACCGGTGAAATCAACTACCGCTTCCTGTTCGAACACCTGGATCGCATTGGTTATCAGGGTTGGGTCGGTTGCGAATACAAGCCGCTGACCACCACAGAAGCGGGCCTCGGCTGGTTGAAAACCCATAACGCGATCTGAGCAGTTCCCCGGTGGGAGCGAGCCTGCTCGCGAATGCGGTGGTTCAGTCAACACGGATATTGAATGTTCCACCGCATTCGCGAGCAGGCTCGCTCCCACATAGAAGCACTCCCCTATTTGCTTGAAGCAGCATAAAAACAAGAGGATTCTCTCATGGCTCAATTCGGATTTATCGGCATCGGCATCATGGGCCACCCAATGTCCTTGAACCTGCAGAAAGCCGGTCACAGCCTTCTACTGTCGGCACACCACG
>NZ_MOBR01000041.1:0-143158 GCF_003732705.1 Pseudomonas frederiksbergensis
TGGTCTGCACCCCAAAAGTTGGACACAACCGATGGGGTGTTTCATGAGGAAGTACACGGTTCAAGCGAAGCTGTCAGCGGTACGGGATTACTGCGCCGGCGAAGCGGGGCTTAGAGATGTAGCGCATCGTCACGACGTGGATTTTTCGTCGTTGCGCCAGTGGGTCGCGGCCTACCAGGTGCACGGCCCGGCCGCTCTGGAAGTAAAAAAGGTGCAGCACTACAGTGCTGAATTCAGGATGTCCGTCTTGAAGCGGATGCGTGAAGAGCAGCTTTCCTACCGCCAAGTGGCCGCGCTATTTGATATCCGCAAATTCAACATCGTCGGCGATTGGCAGCGCCGTTATGATGAGGGCGGTGAAAATGCCCTGCTCAGCCAACCCAGACGAACTGGATCGACAAAGAAAATGCCCAAACCGCCCGGACCTGCCCAGCCTCTGTTACCTGATGAGTCCCGTTCCCGGGATGAGTTGATCGCAGAACTGAATCAACTTCGGCTGGAAAATGACTATCTAAAAAAGCTCGATGCCTTGGTTCAGAAAAAACGAGCAGCGCAACAGAAAAAGCGCAAATCGTAATTGAACTGAGGCAGCGGCACTCTCTCGAGGCCTTGTTGAAAATCACCGGATTGGCGCGCAGCACGTTCTACTATCAGCAGAAAGTGCTCCAGGCGGCTGATAAGTATGCGGAGCTGAAAGCCAAGATATGTGAGGTCTTCAACGAAGAAGAAGGTAAGTTTGGCTATCGCCGCGTGACGCTGGCAGTGCGCAAGGCCGGTTTCTTGATCAACTACAAGACCGTGCAACGCCTTATGGCTGAACTTGGCCTCAAATGCCGAGTACGTGTGAAGAAGTACCGCGCCTACAAAGGTGAAGTGGGGCGAGCCGCCCCCAATCTTCTGAACCGCGATTTCCAAGCATCACAACCCAATCAGAAATGGGTAACCGACGTCACGGAGTTTAAGGTGGGAGGACAGAAGCTGTATCTATCGCCAATTCTGGACCTCTATAACGCCGAGATCATTTCCTACGATATCGCCAGACGGCCGTTGTTCAGCATGGTCGGGGCAATGCTTAGTAAAGCGTTTGCGCGACTAAAACCGGGCGAAAAACCCATCTTGCACTCAGACCAAGGCTGGCAGTACAGGATGCCTATTTATGACCAACGCCTAAAAGCGCACTCGGTCACAGCGAGCATGTCGCGCAAAGGGAACTGTTACGACAACGCGGCCATGGAAAGCTTCTTTGGCACGCTCAAATCCGAATTCTTTTACCTGAACAAATTCAGTATTCTTGACGAGCTTCAGACCGGATTAGTGGACTACATCGACTATTACAATCACCGGCGCATCAAGCTGAGACTAAATGGAATGAGCCCTGTGGAATACAGGACTCAATCCGTTCAGGCCTAGAGCCACAATCGTCCAACTTTTGGGGTGCAGACCAGAGCGTGGGAACGATCAGTGAGAACGTAATGCTCAAAACCCTCGCGGTGGCCAATTACCGCTCGATCAATAAATTGGTGATCCCGCTGGGTCGGTTGAACCTGATTACCGGCCCCAACGGCAGCGGCAAGTCCAACCTCTATCGCGCGTTGCGCCTGTTGGCGGAGACGGCCCAGGGCGGCGTGGTCAATGCGCTGGCCCGAGAGGGCGGGCTGGATTCGACGTTCTGGGCCGGGCCGGAGAACATCAGCCGGCGTATGCGCAACGGTGATGTGCCGATTGAGGCCACCGTGCGCCAGGGCGTCAAACGCCTGCGCCTGGGATTTGCCGGGGAAGACTTCAGCTATTCGATTGCCCTGGGTTTGCCTGCGCCGACCGAGTCTTACTTTGCCCTCGACCCGGAAATCAAAAAAGAATGCATCTGGGCCGGGCCGCTCTATCGCCCGGCCAGCCTGTTGGTGGATCGCGAAGGCCCGATGATCCGCGCTCGCGAAGGGCGCAACTGGGACGTGCTGGCCCAGCACACGCCGAATTTCGACAGCCTGTTCGATCAGGTCGGCAGTTTTCGCACCTCGCCGGAAGTCATGCACCTGCGCGAATTCATCCGCCGCTGGCGCTTCTACGATCACTTTCGCAGCGACGCCGATGCCCCGGTGCGCCAACCGCAACTCGGTACGCGCACGCCGGTGCTGCACCACGACGGTCGCGACCTGGCGGCGGCGTTGCAGACCATCCGCGAAATCGGCGACCCCGAGGCGTTGCAGGCGGCGATCAGCGATGCGTTTCCCGGTGCGCGATTGAACATCGCACCGTTGCAGGGTGGACGCTTCGCCATCGAGTTTTATCAGGAAGGGTTGTTGCGGCCGTTGTCGGCGGCGGAATTGTCGGATGGCACGTTGCGTTATCTGCTGTTGGTTGCCGCGCTGCTGACGCCGCGACCGCCGACGCTGATGGTGCTGAACGAGCCGGAAACCAGTCTGCATCCAGACTTGTTGCCGGCGTTGGCGCGGCTGATTATCCGGGCGTCCGGGCAATGCCAGGTGTGGGTGGTGTCCCATGCCCGACGGTTGATCTCGGCGTTGCAGGAAGACCTGGAGTGCAATTGCATTGTGCTGGAGAAAACGTTGGGCCAGACCGGGATCGTCGGGCAACGGATTCTGGATGAGCCGGCGTGGAATTGGCCGGATTGAGGTCGACCGATCGTTCCCACGCTCTGCGTGGGAATGCCTCAAGGGACGCTCTGCGTTCCAATGGGACGCGGAGCGTCCCGGGCTGCATTCCCACGCGGAGCGTGGGAACGATCAACAGAGGTGGGAACGATCAGGTCAGAGCATCAACCCTGCCACTTCCCACCCTCGACAATCACGCTCTCAGGCTTGGTGTCATCGCTCAGTTCTTTACGCACGTACTGGTCGTAGAGCTTGAGCAAATACTTCTCTTCACCCAACTTCGCCAACTCGGTATTCACCCAGTCGCGCAGTTCGATGTTGCCCTTCTTCACCGCCGGCGCAATCGGCGCTTCGGCACCGAGGGTTTGCTCCAGCACGCGGTAGCCGGGGTTTTGCTTGGCCCAGCTGAACAGCACCAGGTTGTCTTGTGCATAAGCATCGCCGCGACCATTGGCCAGGGCTTGCAGGGACTCGGAGTTTTTCTCGAACTTCAGCAGTTTCCAGTCCGGGTGATTTTTGGTCAGCCAGATATCGGCGGTGGTGCCGGTGGTCACGATGGTGGTGCGGCTCGCCAGGTCGTCGAGGTTTTTCACCGAGCTGCCCTGTGGCACCAGGGCCTGCACCGCAACCTTGAGGTTCGGGTTGGTGAATTCCACCGCTTCCTTGCGTTCCGGGGTCACGGTCATGTTGGCCAGGATCAGGTCAACCTTGTCGCTTTGCAGGAATGGAATCCGGCTGGCCGGCTCCACGGCGACGAATTCGACTTTGTTTTCATCGCCCAACAAATCCTTGGCAAATTGACGGCCGATGTCGGTATCAAAACCCACATAGCGCCCGGCCTCATCGACAAAACCGAACGGCGGCTTGTCGGTGAAGACGCCGACAATCAGCTTGTCTCGTGCCTTGATTTTGTCCAGGTAGCTGGCCGGCGCCGCGCTTTCGCTGGCGACTTTTGGCTTGGGCGCTTCTTCGGATTTGTTGCAACCGGCCAGCAGTGCGAGGCCGAACAGCGGCAGTAAAAAGAGTGAAGACTTGGCAGTTTTCATAGCAGTTCCAGTTCCTTTGTTTGAGTCTTTTTGGGCAGGGCTTCGACGTAGGAGAATTTCTCCAGGAACTGCTGCGCTCGTGCGGTTTGCGGGTTCGTAAAGAAAAGCTCGGGAGGGTTTTGTTCGAGGATGCGCCCGGCATCCATGAACACGATACGGTCAGCCACGGCGCGGGCGAAGGCCATTTCGTGGGTGACGATCAACAGTGTCATGCCTTCACGGGCCAGACCCTGAATCACTTCCAGCACTTCCTTGACCATTTCCGGGTCAAGGGCAGCGGTGACTTCATCGAAGAGCATGACTTTAGGGTTCATGCACAGCGAACGGACGATGGCGATCCGTTGTTGCTGGCCACCAGAGAGCTGGCGCGGGAAGGCGTCGCGCTTGTCCGAAAGGCCTACGCGCGCGAGCAAGGCTTCGGCTTGTTCACGGGCCTCACGGCGATCGCGTTTCTGTACTTTGACCGGGCCGAGTAGCAAGTTATCGAGCACGTTCATGTGCGGGAACAGGTGATAACTCTGGAACACCATGCCGATCTGCTGGCGCACCTCGCGCCAGTCGGTGCCCTTGTCCAGCAGCTCGCGGCCGTTGAATTTCAAGCTGCCGCTGTGGGCCACTTCCAGGCCGTTGAGGCAGCGCAGCAAGGTGCTTTTGCCGCAGCCGCTGGGGCCGAGGATGACGATGACTTCACCCGATTTCACACTCAGGTCGATCTCGTTGAGCACTTGTTGCTCGCCGAAAAACTTGTTGAAACCCTTGAACTCGATCAATGCGCTCATGCTTGCGTCCAGCGCCGCTCCAGCACGCGCGAGGCGGCCGAGAGCGGGTAGCAGATAAAAAAGAAAAACAGGAACAGTGCACCGTAGATCAGCACTGATTCGTAGGTGCGTTCGATGATCTGCTGACCGACTTTGATCACGTCCACCACACCGATCAGCACCGCCAGGGAGCTGGTCTTGATGATTCGGGTGTAGACGTTGATGGTCGGCGGCGTCATGCGTTTCAACGCCTGAGGCAGCAGCACGTAGCCGTAGAGTTGCGGGCCGTCCAGGCCAATCGACAACCCCGCCTCACGCTGGCCGCGCGGCAATGACAGCAACGCGCCGCGCACCACTTCACCGACCTCGCTGGCGCCCCACAGCGACAGCACCAGCACCGCGCACCAGAAACTCGGGATGCTCAGGCCAAAGAAAATCGGCAGGCCGAAAAACAGCAGATACAACCAGACCAGCACCGGAATCGCCCGGAACAGTTCCAGGTAAACCCGCAGGATCGCGTTCAGCCATTTCGAATTCAGCGTGCGCAACACGCCGTAGAGCACGCCGCCGACTGTGCTGATGGCGATGCTCAGGAAGGAAATCGATAACGTTTGCGCAGCGCCCTTGCCCAGTTGCGGCAACGACACCCACAACAACTCAAGACCCGAACTGGCCATGCTGGAGCCTCCTTTCCAGACGGCTGAGCAACAGCGACAGCGGCAAGAACAGCAGCACGCAAATCAGCGTCAGCACGGCGAGCATTTCGTAGGTTTTGTAGTAGAGCGCGATGTAGCTTTTGGTGGTGTAGAGAATCTCCGGCACCGCCACCGCCGAGACCACGGTGGTTTCCTTGAGCAGGAAAATGAAATTGGCAAACAACGACGGCAGGCTGAGGAGCCCGGCTTGCGGCAGGATCACGTAGCGCAGCAATTGCCCGTGGGACAGGCCGATGGAGCGGCCCGATTCCAGCTGCGCTTGCGGCACCGCATCGACGCCGGCACGCAGCACTTCAGTGAGGTAGGCGCCGCCAAGAAAGGTCATGGTGATGATCGCCGCCGCAAACCCGGAAACGCTGATGCCCAGCGCCGGCAGGGCAAAGTAGACGAAGAACAGTTGGATCAGCAGCGGGGTGTTGCGCGCCAGTTCCACATACAACCCGACCAGGCGCTGCAGGTAAGGCGTGCGGAACACCAGAATCGTCGCGTTGATCAGCGCCACCAGCAGCGACGTGCCGATGGCGATGAAGCCGACCTGCAGCGTCACGCCCACGGCTTTGAGAAACGCCGGCAGGGTGCTGAGGATAAAAGCGTAATCGAAGGTCATTGAACATCCTGGACGCCGCTCGGTAAGCGACGGTGGTGCAGTCCATGGGCGGCGGATAACCACCCGGCAGGCACCGACTTTAAAGGTATAAAAAGAAGAATTTAAATACCGTTAAAGCATATTGATATCACGCAAAAAACTATCCCCTGGATTTGCGGCGGCAACGGAAGACGACTATTTTCCTTTGCGCTGTAGGAAGGATCTTTTTTTCAAAAAGCCCCTCCAAGGACGCACAGCTTTTGGCCAGACTCCCGGCCAAACCCATCACAAGGAAGAGAAGACTATGGCTGACGTAAAAGCACCGCAGCGGCTGGACCCGCAGGACATCGTGAAGTTGTTGGTGGCGTTGCGCCGGGCGTTGAAGGCCGGGGTGGCCTAAGACGATCGTTCCCACGCTCTGCGTGGGAATGCAGCCCCGTGACGCTCCGCGTCACTGGACGCGGAGCGTCCCTAGAGGCATTCCCACGCAGAGCGTGGGAACGATCAATATGGCTGACGTAAAAGCACCGCAGCGGCTGGACCCGCAGGACATCGTGAAGTTGTTGGTGGCGTTGCGCCGGGCGTTGAAGGCCGGGGTGGCCTAAGACGATCGTTCCCACGCTCTGCGTGGGAATGCAGCCCCGTGACGCTCCGCGTCACTGGACGCGGAGCGTCCCTAGAGGCATTCCCACGCAGAGCGTGGGAACGATCATAAAAAACGCCGACGCTAGTGTTAGCCGTCGGCGTTGAAACCTTGAAGGGGGTTAAAACTGCGTCAAATCAGAACGCCGGCAGTACCGCGCCGTTGTACTTCTTGGCGATGAACGCTTTCACTTCCGGGCTGGTCAAGGCCTTGGCCAGTTTCTGGATGGCGTCGCTGTCCTTGTTGTCCGGACGAGCGACCAGGAAGTTCACGTAAGGCGAATCGGCACCTTCAATCACCAGCGCGTCTTTAGCCGGGTTCAGACCTGCTTCCAGCGCGTAGTTGGTGTTGATCATGTCCAGGTCGACCTGGTCCAGCACACGCGGCAGCATGGCCGATTCCAGTTCCTTGAACTTGAAGTTGTGCGGGTTCTTGGCGATGTCTTTCGGGGTGGCCAGGGCGTTTTTCGGGTCTTTCAACTCGATCAGGCCAGCCTTCTGCAGCAGGATCAGGGCACGGCCGCTGTTGCTGCCTTCGTTAGGGATGGCGATGGTGGCGCCGTCCTTCAGCTCAGCCAGGGTTTTGACTTTCTTCGAGTAGCCGCCGAACGGTTCGACGTGCACGCCGATCACGGTCACCAGGTTAGTGCCTTTGCCTTCGTTGAAGCTTTTCAGGTACGGCAGGGTCTGGAAGTAGTTGGCGTCCAGACGCTTCTGATCGACCTGCACGTTCGGCTGAACGTAGTCGGTGAAGACTTTGATTTCCAGATCCACGCCTTCTTTAGCGAGGGTCGGTTTGATCAGTTCCAGAATCTCGGCGTGTGGGATCGGGGTCGCCGCAACCACCAGTTTCTCGCCAGCCTGGGCCAGGCCCGCAGTGAGGGCAGCCGCCAATGCGGTGAACAACAGAACCTTTTTCATGCAGTGTCCTTATCCGAAATCACGGTCGTCATCGACGACGGCTATTAGTACGAGTGCCAGTGAAGTGCTATCGCTGGCGTGAAGCGGACAATACCGGGATTTTTTATTCCCGAACAATATCTTTTATTCACTTTGATATTCCATTTTGTTCATACGGCTCTGGCTCGCGGGTTACCCGTAGGAGCGAGGCTTGCCCGCGAAGGCGTCCTGCCTGACACACCGCGTCGTCTGTGTTCGCGAGCAAGCTTTGCTCCTACAGAGAGGGCGTTCTTCCTGATACACCGTGTCGTCTGGTTCGCGAGCAAGCTTTGCTCCTACAGAGAGGGCGTTCTTCCTGATACACCGTGTCGTCTGGTTCGCGAGCAAGCTTTGCTCCTACAGAGAGGGCGTTCTTCCTGATACACCGTGTCGTCTGGTTCGCGAGCAAGCTTTGCTCCTACAGAGAGGGCGTTCTTCCTGATACACCGTGTCGCCTGGTTCGCGAGCAAGCTTTGCTCCTACAAGAGTGCGGTGTTTTTGAGGAGTTGTTTCAGGGCGGCTTGATCGGCAGCGGTTCCATTGGCGAGGATTTGTTTGAGTTGCCGCTCGATCTGCGCCAGCGACGGCGGCACCTCCGGCAAATTCAAATGCTCCGGCAAAATCTCGTCCCCGGTGCTCACCAACAGCGCAAAGTGAATGACGTTCTCCAGCTCGCGGGTGTTACCCGGCCAACTGTGAGCCTCAAGTACCTGTTGCGCGGCTTCGCTGATCAGCGGCACCGGCAGGTCCAGGCGTTGGCTGTAGATGCCGAGGAAGTACTCGGCCAAGGACAGGATGTCCCCCACCCGCTCACGCAACGCCGGCAATTCGAGTTGGCCTTCGCTGAGGTAGTGATAAAGCCGTTCGTGGAATTTCCCGGCCGCCACCGCTTGGGCCAAATCGATGCTGGTGGCGGCGACCAGGCGCACGTCCACCGGGCTCGGTTGGGGGGCGCCGACGCGGGTGACTTCGTGGTTTTCCAGCGCCGAGAGCAATTTGATCTGGATCGGCAACGGCAAGTCGCCAATCTCGTCCAGGTACAGCGTTCCGCCATTCGCCGAACCGAACCAGCCGGCACGACTGCTGGCCGAACCGCTGTAGCTGCCAGCGGCATAACCGAACAATTCGGCATCGGCATAGGTCGGGCTGATCGCGCCGCAATTGACCGACACGAACAATCCGCCACGATCACTGGCGCGATGGATGTGCCGCGCGAGCAATTCCTTACCGCTGCCGGTTTCACCGCGAATCAATACGGATATGGCGCGTGGCGCCAGTTGCTCCAATTCCTGGCGCAACTGTCGCGAACGCGGATCGACAAACACCAGCGCTTTGGCGCGGATGCTCAGGGGGCTTTTTTCGGCGTCGGGGAAGGTCAGCAATGGCTGACCGAAAGTTTCAAAACTCATGGCAGACTCCCGCCCAAAACCGCCGGGAGACGGGGGCGTTCAAAAAAAATTTAAGCGCGGCGCAGGGCGTGATGTTCCATGCGGTTTTGCAGGCGATAGAGATAGGCAAAACCCTGCTCCCAGCGCTGGTGACCGGACTTGACATTGATATGACCAGCCCCCGCCAGAATCCCCGCCTCGGCGCCCCAGTTGCGCGCCAGCTCCATTGCACGGGGCGCACTGACGGCGCTGTCGTTATCGGAGCTGACAACCTGGCTCGGGAATGGCAGCAACGTGGTCGGAATCGGCGCGAAGTTGCGCAGGGCTGGCGAGCAGGCCGGGCGTTCGACGTCCGCTGGCGCGACCAGCAAGGCACCCCGCACTTGACGCAAAAACTGCAAGGGCGCGGTGGCAGCCCAATGGGCAACGGTGATGCAACCCAGGCTGTGGGCGATCAGGATCACCGGCGTGCTGTCGGCAGCAATCGCCTCGGCCAGCGCCGCGACCCAGTCTTCACGGCGCGGCGTCAGCCAGTCGGCCTGCTCCACCCGTGCACTGTTTGGCAGGCTGTTCTGCCAATGTGTTTGCCAATGATCTTCTGGCGATCCTTGCCAGCCCGGCACAATCAGGTAGCGAATTGATTCGTTGCGCATGGGGGAGCTCTCCTGCTGCTTGTCTGTTCCTGATCGAGTATAGGGACGAGAGTTATATTCGTTAAGGAATAAGAAGCTATTTATTAAGACCCTAAATGCATATGCATGTTGAATTGGATATTTGTGATTGGCTTCGAAACCACCCCTCACCCTAACCCTCTCCCCAGAGGGGAGAGGGGACTGACCGAGGTGTTTAGGCGAGATGCTGCGACCTGAAGTGCTGAGTCGAGCTCGGGTTTGAAAAGCATGAAGGTCTGCTCCCTTTCCCCCTCTCCCCACTGGGGAGAGGGGACTGACCGAGGTGTTTAGGCGAGATGCTGCAACCTGAAGTGCTGAGTCGAGCTCGGGTTTGAAAAGCATGAAGGTCTGCTCCCTTTCCCCCTCTCCCCACTGGGGAGAGGGCTGGGGTGAGGGGTGTCTCTCAAGCCCGACACAAAAAAAAGGGCCGCACCCTGCCAAGGAGACGGCCCCGGAAAACTTGAAATCTGTTAACGCGCAGTAATCACCGACAACTTGGTAATTCCCGCCCGCTCAATCGAGGCCATGGCCCGCGCCACTTCGCCATAATTCACCCCGTCATCGGCCTGCAATTGCACGCGCACTTCGGGATCCTTGGCCTTCGCCGATTTGAGGTTGAATTCCAGCAAGTCCGGCTGGATTTCATCCTTGTTGATAAACAGCTTGCCGGCGCCATCGATGCTCACCACCAGCGGATCTTTCTGCTCCACCGGGGCCACGGCCTCGGTCTTGGGCAGGTTGATCGGGATCGCGTTGGTCAGCAGCGGCGCGGTGACGATAAACACCACCAGCAGCACCAGCATCACGTCCACCAGCGGTGTCACGTTGATCTCGCTCAGCACCTCGTCACTGTCTTGCGTGGAGAAGGCCATATCAGGACGCCTCCTTCACTTTCTGCGCGCCGCCCTGGGCGACTACTTTGTGCGAGGTCGGGTGAATCAACAGGCGGAACGAACTCTTCTGCGCCAGGCTGTAGAAGTCATGGGCGAAGTCATCCAGGTCCGCCGCTGTCAGTTTCAAACGCCGCAAAAAGTAGTTGTAAACCAGCACCGCCGGCACCGCGACGGCGATCCCCACACCGGTAGCCACCAGTGCCGCGCCAATCGGTCCGGCCACCGTTTCCAGGCTTGCCGAGCCTGCCGCACTGATGCCTTTCAACGCTTCCATGATCCCCCACACCGTGCCGAACAAACCAATGAACGGCGAGGTGCTGCCGATACTCGCCACCACCGCCAGCCCGGTTTCCAGCGAGCGACGCTCACGGACGATCTGCTGACGCAAGGCACGCTCCAATCGATCCTGATGATTGATCGCCTGGCTCAAATCATTGGTGGCCGGCGTTTCACCGACCTGGATCGCCGCGTAACCGGCCTGGGCCACACGCGCCGCAGCGCCCGGTTGGGTTTCACTCAACTCAGCCGCCGAATCGAGACTCGACGCCGCCCAAAACTGTTTATGAAACTTGCGATCCTGAGCTTTCAGGCGACCGAACTGCACGCCCTTGAGCAACGCCAAACCCCAGGTGGCAACGGAAAAAACCACCAGCAGCCAAATCACCGCGCTTTCGATGGATTCAAGTGGAGAGGCCAGTAACGTCATGATGTATTCCCTCGTGTAAATTTTTCGCGCGAAATTGGTTTCGGTTTAATGAATCTTGAAATCGATGGGCACGCTGACCCAGCCATCCTGGGCGACATCACCTTGCTTGGCCGGCACGAAACTCCAACGTTTCACCGCGTTGAGCGCGGCCTCGTCGAGCTGATCGCGACCACTGCTTTTCTGAATCTGGATCTCACCCGGTTTGCCGTTGGCGAGCACATGCACCCGCAACAACACCGTGCCTTCCCAACCGCGACGCTGGGCCAGGGACGGGTATTCCGGCGCCGGGTTCTTCAGGTACGCGGCGTTGGCCGACGCTGGAGTCACCGGTGCAGGCGCTGGTGGCGCGGGCTGTGCTGGAGCCGCGACAGGCGCTGTCGGTTGTGGCGGCGCCGGTGGTTGCTCGACCGCTTTAGGCGCCGGTTTCGGTACAGGTTTGGCGACCGGTTTCGGTTTAGGAATCGGCTTCGGTGGCGGCGGCTTCACGGCCAACTCGTCTTCCACTGGCGGCGGAGGCTCGACCACCTGTTGAACCGGTGGAGGTGGCGGCGGTGGCGGCTCGACCACGGGCGGCGCCGGGCGCGAGAACTCGATGGTCATCGGCGGAATTTCCGGCGGCACGATCGGCAGTTCTTTGATCGGTTGCTGATTGACCCAATAGATCACCGCGCCATGCACCAGCAACGCCAGCACGCCAAGCAGGATCGCCTCGCGCCGGCTCAGGATGCCCTTGGGCGCACGCTGCAAACGCAACTGGCCCAACGGCACGCGATGCACCCGGCCGAGGTCGACCAACTCGCCACTCGGCGCCTGGCGCCAGAGCACCTCTTGTGCGCCGGCGGCGGTCTGGACATTGCCCATTGATTAACTCCCTGCGGTCTCTTTGCGATCTCTACAAAAGACGCGACACACCCCGCACTGAATCCCCCGCGAGGCGTATCGACAGGCCAATCATTGGGCCAGACGCTTATCTCTTAAAGTAATCTTTGAAGTTATGGATAGATCTGGATCGAATATAAAAATCCGTCGATGCCTTCAAAGCCACGCCGTACAAGGCTTGCAGCGTAGCGTCGGGAAAACGATGCTTTTCATGCATTGAAAGTATTCGCGCAAAGCATGGATTTAGGGTCAACGTTCGAAGAGAAACAACTAACACCCCAATTAATGACGTCCACAAAAAAACAGGCCGAAGCATGTTCAATGCATCAGCCTGTTGCTTACTACAGCATTGTTTATTGCTTGACGAATTCGCCAGCCAGGCCAACTACTTCACCATCGAAATTAGTGCGGGAGCCCACCGCACGAACTTTTGAGTAATTGTGATCTGGCGAGAACAGCGACCAGGCCTGGAAACCACTGCTGCCATTCAGACCGACAAACGTGATGGTGGTAGGTTGTCCGGTACTGTTCTGGAAGTGGTAGTGCCCATAGCTGACGTCGTAATTGACGCCGCCCTGGCTAAACGTGCCGCTGAATGTACCGTTGGAATCGTTGCCATCGGTAATCACCAGTTTGGCGCCCGCGTTGGAGTTTACATAAGTACCATTAATGCTCGACATGGTTCGACTTCCTTTATCTGTTAAATAAGTGTCTTCCGATGAGAGCAAGTTTCCTCCTGGAAACTCACGCAACAGAGCATGGTTCGACAATCGCTTCTTGTCCACGGCGAAACATACTATTGCTCGACGAAAATGCGATAGCCACTATGCGAAGTCTTTATAAGTTATTCCAAAACATTCAAACATTACTTCGGTTCGCACTAAGCCGATTCAAAAATCATAGCGACCGGTCAGCCCCAAAGTCCGAGGCGTGCCCAGCAAGCCTTCATAGCCGCCGTTACCACCGGTCCACAGTGTCGTGTAATAAGTTTTATCGAACGCATTTTTCAGCCACAGCGACACATCCCACTGCCCCTGGTTGAAGTCGCCACGCAGGCCTGTGGATAAGTTGACCACCGCGTAACTCGGGATCTGCCCGTAGTCAGAATCTTCCACCGTGCCCACGGCTTTGGAGCGGAACGCGTAGCTGGCGGTGACGTACTCTTCGAAACCGTTGCTCAGGTTCCATTTGTATTCGCCGTTGGCGTTGCCGATCCATTTTGACGCGCCGACCACTTGGTGGCCGCTGAGGTCGCAAGAGGCCGGTGCGCCTGGGCGCAGGCTGACTTCCGGCGGGCACGGTGCATCTTTGTAGGAGAGGTAGCTGACGTCGTTGAAGGAGCCGTTGAGGTTGAGGGTCAGGCCGCGCAACGGGATGATCGTGCTTTCGACTTCCACGCCGCGAGAGCGCACGGAGCCGGCGTTGGTCAGGTATTGCACACGGTTGACGTCGTCGTAGGCGTTGGTCTGGTAGGCGTTGACCTGAGTCCAGAACACGTTGGCGTTAAGTTGCAGGCGCTTGTCCCACAGGGTGCTTTTGAAACCGAGTTCGGCGTTGTTGGCGCGCTCGGTGCCGATCAGTAACGAGTCGGCGCCCGCCGTGGGTGCGGACCCCACGGCGAGGTTTACGCCACCGGACTTCTCGCCATGGGACAGGGTCGCGTACCCGAGCAAATCATCGGTGAAGCGGTAACTCAGGTTCAGCAAGCCTGAAGGACTGGAGCTGTACTGATTCAAATCCCCGGAGTCATAAGCCCCGGCGCGACCGCGTCTGGCGGTGGCCGCCGCGCCCGTCACCGCCGCGCCGCCGAGCGGTGCATCTCGCGTCACCCAGGCGTTTTTCTCTTCATAGGTGCCACGCACGCCTGCGGTAAAGTCCAGCCGTGGGGTGAGGTGCCAAGTGCCTTGGGCGAACAGCGCAAAACTGTTGGTTTCGATATGGCCGTTACCGACGCTATCGACGTTGGCCAGCGCACCACGGGGCGTGCCGTTCCAGATATCGGCTTGCGGGCCGTAGAAGGAGAAGGATTTGTTGTCCAGGTCCGAGCCGAAGTAGTAGGCACCCAGGACGTAATCGAAGAACTCCCCCTTGGGCGACGCCAGGCGAAATTCCTGGGAGTACTGCTTATCCTCCACCGAGACCCCGGCGTTATAACTCGCCGGCACGTTCAGGCCGTCGTCGTTGCGCGGGGTGAAATTCCACCAGCGATAGGAACTGACCGACGTCAGGGTGAAGTCATTCGGCAAGGTCCAATTGGCCTCCACCGATGTGCCGCCCTGATGCACGGTGACGTGTTGATCGTTATCCAGATTGACCTTGCGGTGGGCGCCGTTGACCAGCGTCGCACCGGCCGCTGCGGCCCGCGCCGAGTAGAGGTTGACGCCGTTGATGGTCGGCCCGGTGTTGTACAACACGCGGGTGCCGGCGCTGGAATCCTCTTCGTTGTAGTCGCCGATCCAGCGCAGGTTGAACGACTCGTTGGGCTTGTACAGCAATTGCCCACGGAAACCGTCGCGAGAACCACCGTTCAAGTCATGACCGTTGAATTCATTTTTGATGTCGCCATCGCTGCGAGTGCGGTACGCGGAAAAGCGCCCGGCGAGTTCGTCGTTCAGCGGCCCGGAAATCGTGCCCTTGGTCTGGAAGTAACCGTCCTCGCCCACCGAAGTTTCGATGCTGCGCTCCGGGGTAAATGACGGCGCGCGGGTGCTGATGTTGATCACCCCGGCGGTGGTGTTTTTGCCGAACAACGTGCCTTGCGGACCGCGCAGGACTTCGAGTTGTTCGATGTCCATCAAGTCGAACACCGCCATGCCCGGCCGCCCGAGGTAAACGTTGTCGATATAGAGCCCGACGCTGCCTTCCAAACCGTCGCTGGCCGGGTTGTTACCGAGACCGCGGATCGACACGCTGGACTGGCGCGCATGCATGTAGGCGACGTTGACGCTGGGCACCAGTTGCTGCAAATCCTGGATGCGATATACCCGTTGGGTTTCCAGGGCCTGGCCGCTGATGACGCTCATCGGCGTTGGTACGTCTTGCGAACTTTCTTCGCGACGGCGAGTGGTGACGGTCACGGTTTCCAGTTGCGAACTGTCGGCGGTGGTTTTACCGGCGGGGGCCGCTTCTGGGGTTGTGCTGTCAGCCGCATAAGCCTGGGCGCTCCCCACCAGCAACAGGGCCAGGGGCAGGCGTTTGAGCCGTCGGGGCGAGAGGGGCGAGGCAAGGTTCAACGGACTCATGGGGCGGCTCCTGGTCAAAAAACACGCAGTGACATTCAACAGTGCATATTCTTTTAAGTTATTTATTTATGTTTTTACAAAGATTTACTGCATAAGAGATTGCCTTTATAAGGAGTCCACCTGATGCATATCCAATGCATTCGCCCGATATTTTTTATGTGAAAAATGCATATCGATTTGCGCCAACTCCGCCACTTCATCGCCCTCGCCGACCAGCGCAGTTTTGTCGCGGGCGCGCTGGCGGTGAACCTCTCGCAATCGGCCTTCAGCCGCAGCATCCAGGCCCTGGAACACAGCGTCGGTTGTCAGTTGGTGGACCGTGGACGCAAGGACCTGGCGCCGACCAAACAGGGCCAGGTGTTGCTCGAACATGCGCGACGTCTGGTCAGCGGCGCGCAGCAGATGGCCAACGAGATCAGCCAGTTCAATGGCCTGGAAGCTGGGGAGTTGCGTTTCGGCTGTGGCCCGGCGCCGGCGGCGGGGTTGATCCCGCGTGCCATCGGCGCCTTCATCGGGCGCTATCCGAAAGCACGGGTGCAGTTTCAGGTGGACGATTGGCAGAGCTTGAGCAAGCGGTTGCTGAGCGAGGAGTTTGAGTTCTTTGTCGCTGACACCCGCTATTTCGAAGCGGACCCGGATTACCTGACCCAACGCTTGCGTCCGCGCAAATGGCATTTCTGCTGTCGTGCCGGGCATCCATTGGCGGGGCGCGAAAGCGTCACTGCTGCAGAGTTGATGAGCTATCCGATGGCCGTCAGCATTCGCCCGCCGAACCTGCGCAAAGTCATCGTCGATTTAAGTGGGCGTCCGGATTTCACGCCGAATGTGGAATGCGAAAACAGCTACAGCTTGCTGAGCGTGGTGATGCGTTCGGATGCCATCGGGATTGTCGGCGCTTATTCAGATGCGCTGCACCTGGCCAGGGGTGAATTGGTCTGTTTGAAGATTGATGGGTTGGCGGATGATCTGGAGGAGTTGTACACGCGGTACGGGATTGTCAGTCGCGCCGGGTATCGGTTGTCGCCGTTGGCCGAGGCGATGATTGCGCAGATCAAGGCAATTGATCAGCAGGATGAGGACGTGTGTTCGCTGGAGAATCTGGCTGTTTGACATACCGCTATCGCGAGCAAGCTTTGCTCCTACGGGTTTGTGGCGCCCGGACCTGTTGGAGCAAGGCTTGCCCGCGATGGCGATTTTCTGGCCGCCGATGCACCCACTGCATAAAACCCATTCCCCAAATGCACTTGCCCCAACCCCGCCCCACCAGCGAAAACCCTCGCCTGTCTTCCGATCGGTGAACCCCATGCCCAACACCCAAAAACCCGTACGCAATGTGCTGTACATCATGTGCGATCAACTACGCCGCGATTACCTGTCGTGCTACGGCCACCCGCATTTGCACACGCCGAATATCGATCGCCTGGCCGCCGCAGGCGTACGTTTCAGCCGCGCTTACACCCAAGGCACTATCTGCGGCCCATCGCGGATGTCGGCCTACACCGGGCGCTATGTCAGCAGCCATCAAGTGGCGTGGAACGCGGTGCCGTTGCCCCTGGAAGAACTGACCATCGGCGACTATCTACGCCCCCATGGCATCCGCACCGCGCTGGTGGGCAAGACCCACGCCACACCTAATCTGGATGCCTTGCAACGGCTGGCGATCCATCCCTCCAGCGAACAAGCCGAAGTGCTGAACGAGGTCGGTTTCGAAGCGTACTTTCGCCATGACGGCATCTTCCCCGACGACCCGATATTCGACGACAAACGCGAGTCCGCGCCCTACACCCATTACTTGCGCGAGCACGGTTTCGAGGGTCGCAACCCATGGCACGACTGGGCCAATGCAGCCGAAGGTGAAAGCGGCGAAATCCTTAGCGGCTGGAAAATGCGCAACGCCCATCTCCCCGCGCGAGTCCCCGAACAGCATTCGGAAACCGTCTACACCACCGACCGCGCTATCGACTTCATCGGTGAGCAAGGTGAGCAGCCGTGGTGCCTGCACCTGTCGTACATCAAGCCCCACTGGCCCTACATCGCCCCGGCGCCGTATCACGCGTTATACGGCGCCGATCAGGTGATCAAACCGGTACGCGCAGCGGCTGGGGAGGCGAGCGATCACCCGGTGTACAACGCGTTTCGCCAGCATGAAGAGAGCCTCAATTTCTCCCGGGACGAGGTGCGGTTGAACGTGGTGCCGACCTACATGGGGCTGATCAAACAGATCGACGATCAGCTCGGGCGGTTGTTCGATTTTCTGCAGAGCAATGGGCGCTGGGATGACACGCTGATTGTGTTCACCAGCGATCATGGTGATTTCCTGGGTGACCATTACCTGGGGGAAAAAGAGTTTTTGCTGGAGCCTGCGGTGGGGGTTCCGCTGATCGTTCGCGACCCGCGTGTGGCGGCGGATGTTACCCGTGGATCGGTGGATGATCGACTGGTGGAAACCATCGATGCGTTGCCGACCTTTCTAGAAGCACTGGGTTTGCCGAGCGCCGAACACAGGCTGGAAGGACGCTCACTTATCCCGCTATTGCACGGCGTGCAGACCGACTGGCGCCGCTATGCGATCAGCGAATACGACTACGCCTTCCAGGCCCCGGCGCGGGAGCGTCTGGCGCAGCCGATTGATCGTTGCCGCATGACCATGGTGCGCAGCGAGCGCTGGAAGTATCTGGCGTATGACGGGTTTCGGCCGCAGCTGTTTGATCTGCTGAATGATCCGCAGGAGTTGCAGGATTTAGGCGCGGACCCGGCGTTTGCGGTGGTGCGCGAGGAACATGCGGGGTATTTGTTCGAGTGGGTGCGGGGGTTGAAGCGGCGTACCACCATCAGTCATCAGGAGATTGATTTGCGTGGGCAGCGGTTTCGTTATGGCGAGCCGGAGACCGAGAAACTGGTCCAGATCGGCGTGTGGTGACGCTCCTCTGATCGTTCCCACGCTCTGCGTGGGAATGCCTCCACGGACGCTCCGCGTTCGGCTCCTGGATGGGACGCAGAGCGTCCCGGGCTGCATTCCCACGCGGAGCGTGGGAACGATCAGGTTCTCAAAGGCCTTTGATGGTTTGACTGCGCTGCCCCGCCACCCCAACCGGCACTTCACCCTTCAACGTCACCCGGCGAACGATTCGATCCTGGGTTCCGTAATCATCCACCGCGTAATGCTGGGTCGAACGGTTATCCCAGATCGCCACATCACCGGCCTTCCAGCGCCAGCGCACGGTGTTTTCCAAACGCGTGACATGGCTTTGCAGCAGCCCGAACAAGTGCGCCGAATCCGCTTGGGAGTAACCCTTGATGCGTTTCACGAAATGCCCCAGCAACAAGCTCTTCTCGCCGCTGATCGGGTGCACACGCACCACCGGGTGTTCGGTTTCGTAAACGGTGGAGGTGAAGATCTTGCGGTAGCGCTCCAGCTTCTCCGCCGACACGTCGGGCTTGGCGCCGGCGTAGTCGTATTCATTGCTGTGTACGGCGGTGAGTTTGTCCGCCAGTTCCCGCAGTTCCGGCGCCAGTTCGTTGTAGGCGGTGGCGGTGTTGGCCCAGAACGTATCGCCACCGAACGCCGGGGCGACCACCGAGCGCAGGATCGAGGCTTTCGGGTACGCCTCGACGAAGGTCACGTCGGTGTGCCAGGAGTTGGCGCGTTGGCCTTCAGCGCCGTCCAGCTCCAGCAGGTAACGGGTGCCGTCGCGTACCGGTACGGTCGGGTGCGCCACCGGTTCGCCGAGCAAGTGCGCGAAGGCTTCCTGGCTCTGATCGTCGAGCTGGGTCTGCTCACGGAAGAACACGACTTTGTACTGCACCAGCGCCTGCTGAATGGCTTCTACGGTGCTGGCGTCCAGCTCGCCGGAAAGTTGCACGCCGCGGATCTCGGCACCAATCCGACCGGCCACCGGATGGATTTCAAGCGCGTGAACAGCGGGTTTTACAGCTAAAGCGGCATTGCTCATGGGTAGACCCTCGATCGGACTGCTGACGGTTGAACGACAGCGAAACAATGCTCTATCTATATTCAATTTAGGTCTAATAGATATTCACATGCTTCGTTGACGGAATAAGAGCTTGCATTTAAAACCTCAAGCAACCTTCGTCGCAAATGCCTTCGAGCTATTTTTAGGATGCCGCAAAAGCATATGGATCTTCGCCAGTTGCGCTACTTCATCGCCCTCAACGAACACCGCAGTTTTGTCCGCGCGGCTGACGCCATGGGCATCACTCAACCGGCGTTCAGCCGCAGTATCCAAGGGCTGGAGCAAGAGTTCGGCTGTGTGTTGGTGGACCGTGGCAACAAGGATTTGCGCCCCACGCCCGAGGGCCAGGTGGTGCTGCAACACGCCCTGACCCTGGTACAAGGCGCAGCGCTGCTCAGCGCCGAAGTGACGCAGATGACCAAGCTCGATGCCGGTGAACTGCGCTTCGGTTGCGGCCCCGCGCCAGCGGTGAAACTGGTGCCGGATGCGGTGGCGCAATTCATCAACGCACACCCTAAAGTGCGCACCTGTTTTCAGGTGGATAACTGGGAAAAACTCAGCCGCGCCCTGAGCCGCGAAGAGATCGAATTCTTCATCGCCGACATTCGCCATTTCGAGGCCGACCCGAATTTCCAGACCCAGGCGTTGACGCCCAAGCGCGGCGTATTTTTCTGCCGGCCGGGGCATCCGCTGCTGGTCAAGGACAGCCTGTCGACCAACGACATGTTCGACTATCCACTGGCGACCACGCTGATCCCGCCGGGCATTCGCAAACTGCTGGCGAACCTCAGTGGGCGGATGGATTTTTCACCGACCATTGAGACCGAACACTTTCCGGCGCTGGTGAAGATCGTGCTGCAATCCAACGCGATTGGCGTCGGCACGGAAGAGGCGTTTGTCGAGGACATTGCCAAGGGTTCGCTGATGTTGCTGCACTGGCGCAACTTGCCACAGAACATTGAAAGCATGAATGCGCGGTGCGGGATTGTCAGTCGCACGGGGTTTCGGTTGTCGCCGGCAGCGCGGGCGATGATTGAGACATTGGTGGCGGTGGATAAGCAGCAGATCGCCGTCGCGGTGTGATGATCGTTCCCACGCTCCGCGTGGGAATGCAGCCCGGGACGCTCCGCGTCCCATCCAAAGCCGAACGCGGAGCGTCCGTTGAGGCATTCCCACGCGGAGCGTGGGAACGATCGGTTAAAGTTTGGCCGCAGCCAATTCCGGCACCACCCAATCCGTCACCTTGAACGGTTTGCGAATCAGCTTCTGCTGCGACGCCAGATCCACCGCATCCTGCAATTTCCCCAGGAACACCGGATCCAGGGTCGACGGGAACACTTCGCTCAATTTCTGATCCTGCAAATCCTGCTGAAGAATCAACGGTGGATAACTCGCCAGCCCCGACACCAACTGAATGTACGCGTCTTTGTTGCTGTCCTGAGTCAACCACTCAACCGCTTGCTGCTGCGCCTTGAGCAGTTTCGCGACGACGTCGGGATGCTCGTCAACAAACTTGCCGGTGCCCACCAACACGGCCTGCACACTGCCCGCCCCACCCAAATCCTTGGTATTCAACGGCAACTCGGCCAGGCCCTTGGCTTGCAACGCGGTCAGCCCAGAGCTGCCCCACGACGCATCGATCTGCTTGGCCGCCAGGGCCGCCACCGCGCCGTTGAAGTCCAGATTGATCACCTTCACATCCTTCTCGCTCAAACCCTGGCTGGCAAGCGCCGCATCGAACGACAACTGCGTGGCGGTGCCACGGAAGATCGCCACGCGTTTGCCCTTGAGGTCTTGCAGGGTTTTGATCCCCGAGCCGGGCACCACGCCCAGATACTGTTTCACCCCGCGTGCGGAGGCGCTGAGCAGGCGCGTGTCCAGCCCGTTGGACTTGCCAATGATCGCCGCAAGGTCACCCAGATAGGCGAGGTCCACCTGACCGTTGGCGAACGCTTCGTTGATCACCGGGCCGGCACCCTTGAAGAAACTCCACTGAATCTTGATGCCCTGATCGGCGAAGGCTTTTTCGTAGATCTGCTGGTCGCGCAATACATCCGCGATGCCGCCGCCACTGTGCTGGGTGCCGGCGCTGAGGTCGGGCACGGCGATCCGGATTTCCTTGAGTTCGTCAGCGTTGGCGGTAAACGCCAGCAACCCCGCCAGCGCCGGTATGGCGAACAGACTGATGACACGTTTGAAGGGACGATTCATGGGTGCGGCTCCTGGTGGCGACAGCGTTGAGGAGCAGAACGTAGGCTGAATCGGAGCCAGCACTTAAATACTATAAATTCACATTTTTATATCTTTTGGATCTATACCAGTCAACGCGGGGCTTTCCGGTGGGTATGCATAAACAGCATCGAAAATATTCTTCGAATGCATTGGATGCGTGTGGCCTGGAGGCCTTAAATGGCTTGGCTTATCTCTCAATAGTATTGATTTGAATTTTTATAGATCGATTTTGCATACACCGATCCTCTTTTGCGTACACCGATCCTCTGTAGGAGCGAGGCTTGCCCGCGAAGGCGATGCCAGATCCAACATCAATGCTGGATCTGACGGCCTCTTCGCGGGCAAGCCTCGCTCCTACACAAGGTCAAAAACGGAGGTCATCCATGGCCCGTGTTTCCCTTCTCAGCCTGCCGCTGGCCGCCCCGCCGCTCAATGGCCGGCGCCTTTGGCCAAGCCTGAGCCATCGGTTGTTGCCCTGGTTGCTGCCCATCAGCCTGTTCACCCTCTGGTGGCTGGCCAGCCGCAATCACTGGATGAGCGAGCAAATCCTGCCGGCGCCATCCCTGGTCTGGAGCAGCGCCGTCGAACTGTCCCAGGGCGAATTGTGGAGTCATCTGTGGATCAGCCTGCAACGCTTGTTCTGGGGCTTGCTCGCCGGGGTCAGCGCTGGTGCCGTGTTGGGTGCATCGCTGGGTTTCAGTCGGCGTCTGGAACGTTTGGTGTTCCCGACCTTCGCCGGGTTGGCGCAGGTCCCGACCCTGGCCTGGATTCCGTTGTTCATGGTGTTTTTCGGCATTGGTGAAGTGTTGAAACTGGTGGTGCTGGTGAAGGCCATTGTGGTGCCGGTGACGTTGCACACGTTGGTCGGCGTGCGGGATGCACAACCCAAACTGCGCGAAGCCGCCGCCGTGTTGCGCCTGCCCACCCGATTGTTGATTCGGCGCCTGGTGTTGCCCGCCGCGTTGCCGGCGTTCATGGCCGGTGTGCGGCTGGCGCTGGCGGCCGGTTGGACGTCGTTGCTGGCCGTGGAACTGTTGGCCTCCAGCGAAGGCATCGGTTACTTGATGGTCTGGGCGCGGCAGTTGTTCATGCTCGACATCGTTTTCGTGGTCATCGTGGTGATCGGTTTTATTGGTGTGGCCATGGATCGCGGTATCGGTCTGCTGGACAAAAAACTGGTGCACTGGCCGCACCCGGCCACCGCAGAGATTCGGCGCGGGCCGCGTTACGCAGGTTGGCAGCGAGTGCAACCGTGGCTGCTGCCGTTGGCGCTGTTGGCGTTGTGGCAAGTGACGACGGATCAGCAATGGATCGATGCGAATATTCTGGTCAGCCCATTGGCCGTGTTGGAAACCACCTGGCACGGTTTGCTCGACGGCACCTTGACCGGCGGCATGGCCCTGAGCCTGGGCCGCACACTGGGCGGTCTGTTGCTGGGCGGCGGACTTGGATTTGCGCTGGGCTTGCTGCTGGGACTGTCGCGCACCAGTGAACGGGTGCTAGGCCCAACCCTCGCCGCCATCCGCCAGATCGCGATTTTCGCCTGGGTACCGTTGCTCACCGCGTGGTTCGGTTTGGGGGAGTTGGCTAAATGGGTGTTCGTCGCCCTCGCCGCATTTTTCCCGCTGTTCATCGCCACCCAACGCAGCGTCGCCAACCTCTCGCCACAACTCAATGAAGCCGCTCAAGTGCTGCGCCTGAACCTTGGCCAACGTCTGCGCCGTCTGGTCTTGCCGGGCGCCGCGCCGGGGATTTTCGCCGGCCTGCGGCTGAGCCTGATCTACGCCTGGCTCGGCACCATCGGCGCCGAATATTTCATGCCGTCCAACGGCGGCATCGGCAGCCAGATGATCGGCGCGCAACAACTGCTGCGCATGGACCTGATCATGGCCGGCATGCTCCTGGTGGGCCTGACCGGCGCCCTGCTCAACCTTATTGGCCAACGCCTGGAAATCCGCGCGACCCGCTGGAGACACGCATGAACGCACCGATTGTCAGCTTCAACCACGTGGGCAAATCCTTCGATGTCGATGGCTTTGAACTGGAGGCGATTCGCGAATTCAACCTGGAGATTGCCGAGGGCGAATTCGTCGCCATTGTCGGCTCCAGCGGTTGTGGAAAATCCACTTTATTGCGGCTGTTGGTGGGGCTCGACACACAGTTTCGCGGGCAGATTACCGTGGACGGCAAAGCGGTCAGCGGCATCGGCGGCGAGCGTGGGATCGTCTTCCAAGAACACCGTTTGTTCCCGTGGCTGACGGTGGCCGACAACATCGGCCTGGGCCTGGTCAACGAACCCTTGAGCGCCGAGCAAAAGCAAAAACGTGTAGACGATTTCATCGAGTTGGTCGGCCTCAAAGACTTCACCCGTGCCTACCCGCATCAACTCTCCGGCGGCATGGCGCAACGGGTGGCGATTGCTCGCGGCCTGGTCGCCAGCCCTCGGATTCTGCTGCTGGATGAACCCTTCGGCGCCCTCGATGCCCTGACCCGCCAACAGATGCAGGACGAGCTGTTGGCGATTCGCAGCCGAGCCAAGATCACCACGATCCTGGTCACCCACGATGTGGAAGAGGCGATCTTCCTCGCCGACCGTGTGGTGGTGATGGAACCGCGTCCCGGACGGATCAAGCAAGTGGTGGACATCGCCCTGCCCCACCCGCGCCAGCGCAGCAGTTTCGACTTCCACCAATTGCGCGAAGAGCTGCTGCACGAGCTCACCAGCGACGACCATTACCAACCCACCGTGCCGGTACAGATCCGCGACCTGCCGCTGTCTTACATTGCCTGCTGAACAGGAGACTTTTGATGCCGCAACGTCCCAATTTTCTGGTGATCCTGGCCGATGACCTGGGCTTTTCCGATATCGGCGCGTTCGGTGGCGAAATCGCTACGCCGAACCTTGATGCCCTGGCCAACAACGGCCTGCGCCTGACCGATTTCCACACCGCGCCCACCTGTTCGCCGACCCGTTCGATGCTGCTTACCGGCACCGACCACCACATCGCCGGCATCGGCACCATGGCCGAAGCGTTGACCCCGGACCTGATCGGCAAACCGGGTTACGAAGGTCATCTCAACGACCGCGTGGTAGCGTTGCCAGAACTGCTGCGCGACGCCGGTTACCAGACGTTGATGAGCGGCAAATGGCACCTGGGTCTGACTGCAGAATTGGCGCCGCACGCGCGGGGTTTCGAGCGTTCGTTCTCGCTGCTGCCGGGGGCAGCCAACCACTACGGATTTGAGCCGACTTACGATGAACACACGCCGGGGCTGTTGAAATCCACGCCAGCGCTGTACATCGAAGACGACATTTTTGTCGATGAACTGCCGAAGGATTTCTATTCCTCCGACGCCTTTGGCGACAAGCTTTTGCAGTACCTCAAGGAGCGCGATCAGACGCGTCCTTTCTTTGCCTACCTGCCGTTTTCCGCGCCGCATTGGCCGTTGCAGGCGCCCGCGGACGTGGTCGAAAAATACCGTGGTCGCTATGACGCCGGCCCTGAAGTGTTGCGCCTTGAGCGTCTGGAAAAACTCAAATCCCTGGGGCTGATAGACAACGATGTCGAACCCCATCCGCTGATCCAGCTCAACGCGCAATGGGATGCCTTGAGTGACGAACAACGGCAGGTGTCCGCGCGGGCCATGGAGGTTTATGCGGCGATGGTCGAGCGCATGGACTGGAACATCGGGCGCGTCGTCGAGTACCTGCGCAAACAGGGGCAACTGGACAACACGTTTATCCTGTTCATGTCCGACAACGGCGCCGAAGGGGCGCTGCTGGAAGCCTTTCCGAAATTCGGCCCGGAGCTGCTGACGTATCTGAATCAGCATTACAACAACAGCCTGGACAACATCGGCCGCGCCAACTCCTACGTCTGGTACGGACCGAGCTGGGCCCAGGTCGCGACCGCGCCATCACGGTTGTTCAAGGCCTTCACCACCGAAGGCGGGATCCGCGTGCCGGCGTTGGTGCACTACCCGCAGCTCTCGCTCAAGGGCCAGATCAGCCATGGGTTTGGCACGGTGATGGACATCACGCCGACGATTCTCGACCTGGCCGGTGTGCGCCATCCGGGCAAGCGTTGGCGTGGCAAGGACGTGGCGGAACTGCGCGGCAAATCGTGGCTGGGGTTTCTGTCCGGCGAAACGGCGCAGGTGCATGACGAACACACGGTCACCGGGTGGGAGCTGTTTGGGCGCAGGGCGATTCGGCAGGGGCAGTGGAAAGCGGTGTACATCCCCGGGCCGGTGGGGCCGGCGACCTGGCAGCTTTATGACCTGGGGAGTGATCCGGGGGAGATTCATGATTTGGCGCTGTTGCAGCCGGACAAACTTACGGCGCTGATCGAGCATTGGCAGCGGTATGTGGATGAGACCGGGGTGATCTTGAGTGAATCGCCGTTTCAGCCCGACTAACCACCGATCGTTCCCACGCTCCGCGTGGGAATGCAGCCAGGGACGCTCCGCGTCCCAGAAGCGGACGCAGAGCGTCCGGTGAGGCATTCCCACGCAGAGCGTGGGAACGATCATCACACCCGCACACCCTCTACGGTTTGCCCTTGTACTTCCTCCTTGCGCACAAACCGATTCGCCCGCCCAAACGTCCCGAAATCATTGAACCTCACGCCCATCTCGCGCATCACCTTATGCGCCACCGGCACGGTCATCTGGCGGATGTAAAACGGTTCCTTCACCACAAAATGATGAATCCCGTGGCTGCTGCCGAAGTTGAAGCAGAACGCCTGCATCGGCCACATCCACCAAGGGTTCAGCACCTGGGTTTGCTGGATCACATTGCCCAATTCCACATCACCGTAGTAATGCATGTTCGAGCTGACAAAGTGCAGGCAGAAAGTGCGCAACACGTTCGGCCCGATGATCACCACCGCCGCGATATCGATCACCTGCATCACTGACAACGTGGTCGCTGACCATTCAATCGGCGTGCCCATCAGGTACGCGATGCCGTTGGCGGCATGGAAGCCGAGAAACACATACCACGCGCCCCAATGCACCAGCGCCAGCGGCGCGTAGACCTTCAAGGTGCGTTTGATAATGCTGAATTTGTGCGCCCAGGTTTTGGCCCGCAGCATGCGGATAAACGCCGACATCACGTTGTCACCAACCATCAGCAACCGCGCGAAGCCCCAGGGCTCGCCGTTGGTGATCGCCCGTTCTTCCATGTCGGTTTCGGTGCCGGAGACCTTGTGGTGATTGAGGTGCAGATGGCGGCGAATCCACGGATTGATCGTGCTCGGCCGCGCCAGCCAGACCAGGCCCATCATCAGGTTGTGCGGCACGCGTTGTTTGCGGAAGTACATGCTGTGGATCAGGTCGTGTTCCAGTTCGTGGGTCAACGACGCAAAAAATGCGTTGAGCAACAGGCACACCCACCAGGCCATGTGCCCGGTGATGTAGAGCGCCGCCGAACCGATCATTCCGGCCAGGGCGAAGGCCAGAATGCCTGCGCCCAAGGCGTCCTGATGGTTGAGAATCGGGTAGCGTTTGCGCAATTCGACGCCCTTGGCCAGCACTACTTCGCGAATATGGGCTGATCGTTGGGCTGCATTCAGTCGCTGGGGACTTGCAGAAGTACCGTCCATGCTTCCATCCTCTGGTTATTGATGTTCGCATCCTGCCTTGTGAACCCTCGCAACGTAGTAGCCGTGAACGCCAACCTGTTGACCGGAAGCGCCAATCAGCATGACTGAACCGACCTCCCTCGCCAGCTGGACTCGCGCCCTGCGCAAGCAACTCGATGCGTTGGGCCTGGACAGCACCGCCCTGTGCCACCAGGCGGGGCTTGACCCGCAGTTGATGGACGACCCTAACGCCCGTTATCCGTTGTCCAACACCACACGCCTGTGGGAAATCGCCGTGCAAGTCAGCGGTGACCCGGCGATTGGTCTGCGGGTGTCGCGGTTCGTCAGCCCGACCACGTTCCACGCGCTGGGTTATGCGCTGGTAGCCAGCGGCAGTTTGCGGGAGGTGTTCGAGCGGATCGTGCGTTATCACCAGGTGGTCAGCGATGCCCTGGAACTGGAGCTGACCCGCGGCGAGGATCGTTACCGTTTTCGCCTGAAAGTCCCACCCGGCAACCCGGCCCCGGCCTTCGAAGCGATTGACGCCTTCGCGGCGATTTACGTGCGCACCTGCCGCAATCGCCTGGGCCGCGACTACGCACCACTGGCGGTGTACCTGCGCCGACCGGAACCGGCGGACCCGCATCAATGGCACAAAGTCTTCCGCTCGCCGGTGTATTTCGCCGCCGATGAAGATCGACTGGAATTCGCTCTGGTGGATTTCGAAAGCCACCTCGATGACGCCAACCCGGAACTGGCCGAACACAACGAAACCGTGCTCAAACGCACCCTGGCCCAGCTCAAACCGCTGACCTGGGAACGCAAAGTGCGCGATGCGATTGAAGAACAACTGCCCGAAGGCGAACCCAGCGCCGAACACATCGCCAAGACCCTGCACCTGAGCCTGCGCAGCCTTCAACGGCACTTGGCGGACGAGGGTTGCCGATTCGACACCCTGCTCAACGAAAGCCGCGAAAACCTCGCGCTGCTGCACCTGCGGGATCCGCAGTGCTCGTTGAGTGAGATCAGTTATTTGCTGGGGTTTGCGGATACGAGCAGCTTCAGCCGGGCGTTCAAACGCTGGACGGGGATGACGCCGGGGCAGTTTCGGGATGGGTTGCGGTGACAGATTTGGAAGGTGGGTTGCCTGGACGGGCCTCTTCGCGGGCAAGCCTCGCTCCTACGGGTTATGCGTATTCCTTGTAGGAGCGAGGCTTGCCCGCGAAGGCGATAGCCCGGACGGCGCAAAAACCTCAGCGCCCCCGATCCCGCCGCAACAACTTCCGAACCCGCGCCACCAATTCACTCACGGCGAACGGCTTGAGCAGGTAGTCATCCTCATGCAACTCCAACCCACGCAGTCGATCCTCAATACCATCCTTGGTAGTGAGGAACAGCACCGGGGTTTCGCCGAGTTTGCGGATTTGTTGCTGTAGCTGCCAGCCGTTGAGGCCCGGGAGCATGACGTCGAGGATGATCAGGTCGTACTCGCCGGATTCGATGAAGCGCCGGCCGTCCATGCCGTTCAGCGCTACATCCACCGAATAGCTCGCTTCGCTCAGGCCGTTGGCCAGGAGTTTGGCGGTTTCGGGTTCGTCTTCCACTAAAAGGACACGCATGGCACACCTCGATTAATCAGGGGTACAGGCTAGGCGCGTTCGGGTCGGTTGCCCACCACAAACTTCGAAGATTGCAAAACCTGTAGGAGCAAAGCTTGCTCGCGAAGAGGCCGGGCCAGTCGGCGAATGTTTGTTGACTGGCCGGGCCTCTTCGCGAGCAAGCTTTGCTCCTACGGGGGTTTGTGTTGGAGGTTAGATTGTGGCTAATGCTCGGAGCCGCTCGGCATCGAGGATTTCGATTTCGCCGTAGCCCAAGCCGATAATCCCCTGCCCCTGCAGCTCCTTGAGCATCTGGTTGGTGGTCTGGCGCGACAAGGACAGCATCGACGCCAGTTGCTCCTGGGGCAGTTGCAGCACCCGACGCGGTGGGTCGATTTCGCCATAACCTTCGGCGATCATCAGCAGTCGATGGGCCAGGCGTGCCGGGGCGGGCATCAGGCTGAGTTGTTCGAGATTGATGAAAGTCAGGCGCAGTTTGTGGCTCATCAGCAGGGCCAGTTGCCGCCAGTACAGCGGCTGCTCGTCGAGCAACTTCAGCAGCGCGGTTTGCGGGATGTGCAGCAAGGTGCATTGGCCTGCGCCGAATGCGTCGTGAGTCCGTGGCTGGCCATCGAACAGGCAGATTTCGCCGAACCAGTGCGGCGGCTCGACCAGGCTCAGCAGCGCCTCCTTGCCCTGATCATTTACCGCGCCGATGCGCACCGAACCTTCAAGCACCGCGTACAACCCGCACGGCGGATCGCCACGCTTGAACAGCCGTTGCCCCGGCGTCAGGCGTCGCACGCGGGCCGCTGCCAGCAGACTATCCTGTAAGGAAACGGGTAAATGACTGAACCACTGCCCACTCATCAGGCGTGGACGCCAGACCTGCATATCCATGAAGTCTCCTAGAGATTGTCGCCTGGCTGACAGAGCGAACGTCGGCCCCCGGGGCATGATCAGTCACCCTACAGGAGGAATAACAATGAAAAGCCTCGTTGACCATCTCAGTCAATACGCCGCCTACCACCGTGACCCGCGCAATATTGCCAGCCACTTTATCGGCATTCCGCTGATTGTGGTGGCCGTGGCGGTGTTGCTGTCGCGGCCGCAATGGGCCGGCGGCTGGGTTTCGCCGGCGGTGTTGCTGGCGCTGGCATCGGCGTGGTTTTACTTGCGCCTGGAGTTGCGCCTCGGGGTGCTGATGACGGTGTTGCTGGGCTTGTGCATTTGGGCAGGGCAAATCCTCGCGCAACAAAGCACCATGATCTGGCTCAGCAGCGGCGTGGCGATGTTTGTGATTGGTTGGGCGATTCAGTTTGTCGGCCATCATTACGAAGGGCGTAAGCCAGCGTTTGTCGATGATGTGACGGGGTTGATTGTCGGGCCGTTGTTTGTGGTGGCGGAGTTGGCGTTTTTGGTGGGGTTGCGGCGGGACCTCAAGGAGCAGATTGAGGCGCGGGTTGGGGGTGTGCGTGTGCGTCAGAAAAACGCAGCGGCGTAGATCGCATTCGCGGGCAAGCCTCGCTCCTACAGGATTTTCGTCGGTCGTGATGACAACGTTGACCCTGTAGGAGCGAGGCTTGCCCGCGAAGCTTTTGCCTTAGATGTTGGCGACTTTCTGCCAAACCTTGGGCTTGAAGAACAACGTCTCACCCTTGGCCAACCCAACCAGGCTGTCGTGATCCTTCACCACTTCAGCCTCGATCAACTCGCTCTGGCCTTCCACCTTCAGCGTCACCCGAGTGGTGGCGCCCAGCGGCCGGATATCCCGCACTTCAGCCGCGTGGTGATCCTCCAGTTCATGCCGCGACAGCGACACTTCATGGGGACGGAACAGCACATGGTTATCATCACCCAAGTGCAAACGGTTCGAATCGCCGAGGAAGTGGTACACGAAATCGCTGGCCGGGTTTTCGTAGACGTCGCCCGGTGAGCCGATCTGCTCGATCACGCCCTTGTTCATCACCACGATGCGATCCGCGACTTCCATCGCTTCTTCCTGGTCGTGGGTCACGAACACGGAGGTGAGGTTGATGTCTTCGTGCAACCGCGCCAGCCAGCGACGCAGTTCCTTACGAACCTTGGCATCCAGTGCACCGAAGGGTTCGTCGAGCAGCAGGACTTTCGGTTCCACCGCCAAGGCGCGGGCCAGGGCGATACGCTGGCGCTGGCCGCCGGACAATTGCTCCGGGTAGCGATCCGACAGCCAATCCAGTTGCACCATGTTCAGCAGTTCATGCACCTTGACCGCGATCTGGCTTTCGCTCGGGCGCTGGTTTTTCGGTTTCATGCGCAGGCCGAACGCGACGTTGTCGAACACCGTCATGTGGCGGAACAAGGCGTAGTGCTGGAACACAAACCCGACGTTGCGATCGCGCACGTCGTGGCCGGAGACGTCTTCACCGTGGAACACGATGTTGCCCTGATCCGGGGTTTCCAGGCCGGCGATGATCCGCAGCAGCGTGGTCTTGCCGCAGCCGGACGGGCCAAGCAGGGCCACGAGTTCGCCGCTGTGGATGTCCAGGCTGATGTCGTTCAGAGCTTTGAACGCGTTGAAATTCTTGCTGACGTTACGCACTTCGATCGACATGAATTATTCCTCCGCGGCGCTGGCGCGCAGGCGGTTAATACGGTTTTCGCTCCACTGCTTCAGCAGCAGGATGAAGAGCGCCATGATCAGCAACAGGCTCGCCACGGCGAACGCGGCCACGTGGTTGTATTCGTTGTAGAGGATCTCGACGTGCAGCGGCAAGGTGTTGGTCACCCCGCGAATGTGCCCGGAAACCACCGACACCGCACCGAACTCACCCATCGCCCGCGCGGTACACAACACCACGCCGTAGATCAGGCCCCATTTGATATTGGGAACGGTGACGTGCCAGAACATCTGCCAGCCATTGGCGCCGAGCAGCCGCGCGGCTTCTTCTTCCTGAGTGCCTTGTTCCTGCATCAGCGGGATCAGCTCACGGGCCACGAACGGCACGGTGACGAAAATCGTCGCCAGCACGATGCCCGGCAAGGCGAAGACGATCTGGATGTCGTGATCCTGAAGCCACGGCCCGAACAGGCCCTGGGCGCCGAACATCAGCACATAGACCAGACCGGCGATCACCGGCGAGACCGAGAACGGCAGGTCGATCAGCGTCACCAGCATGCTCTTGCCACGGAACGAGTATTTGCTGACGCACCACGCCGCGCTGACGCCAAACACCACGTTCAGCGGCACCGAAATCAGCACGGCAATCACCGTGAGTTTCAGCGCCGACAAGGCGTCCGGTTCAAAGATCGCGGTGAAGAATGCGCCCAGGCCGTTTTTCAAGCCTTGGGACACCACGATGAACAGCGGCAACAGCAGAAACAGGGTGAACACCAGCCAGCACAGGCCGATCAGGATGCGCCGCGACGTAGCACTGCCACGGCGGGCGGCGTTGGCCGAAGAGGCGGCCGCAATAGACGATTGGGACATGGTTCGCGCCTCCTTATGGGGTTTCGATGCGCCGCTGCAGCAAGTTGATCAGCAGCAACAGGACGAAGGAAACCACCAGCATCAACACGCCAATGGAGGTAGCACCGGTGTAATCGTATTGGTCGAGCTTGACCATGATCAGCAGCGGCAGGATCTCGGTTTTCATCGGCATGTTGCCTGCGATGAAAATCACCGAACCGTACTCACCGACGCCACGGGCAAACGCCAGGGCGAAACCGGTCAGCCAGGCGGGCAACAGCGCGGGCACCAGAATGTAGCGGAACACCTGCAGCGGCTTGGCACCGAGGCAGGCAGCGGCTTCTTCGACTTCACGGGGAATGTCGGCCAATACCGGTTGCACCGTGCGCACCACGAACGGCAGCGTGACGAAGGTCAGCGCCAGGGTAATGCCGAGGGGGGTGTAGGCGATCTTGAAGCCCATGTCGGCGGCGAACTGCCCCACCAGTCCGGTCGGCGTATACAGCGCAGTGAGCGCGATACCGGCCACGGCGGTGGGCAGGGCGAACGGCAGGTCGATCATCGCGTCGATGATCTTGCGGCCGGGAAAGGTGTAGCGCACCAGCACCCAGGCCAGCAGCGTGCCGATAATGCCGTTGATGATCGCGGCGTAGAGCGCGGTGCCGAAGCTCAGCTTCAACGCCGCCAGCACCCGAGGTGCGGTGACGATGGCGTAGAACTGATCCCAGGTTAACTGGGCGGCATGCACAAACATGGCCGCCAGTGGAATGAGCACAATCAGGCTGAGGTACACCAAGGTGTAGCCCAGCGTCAGCCCGAAGCCGGGTATGACGGGGGAGATACGACGCGACATAAAAGTCCTTGGTCAAAAAGCAGTCTGCTAAACGCATCAATGTGGGAGCGAGCCTGCTCGCGAAGGCGTCGAGTCAGCCAACATCACTGTCGATTGACACTCCGTCTTCGCGAGCAGGCTCGCTCCCACATGGTCCGTGCCTGAGCATCAGGCTCGTGTGTGGCTCAAATCAAGTTACTGCGCCTGGTAAATCTGGTCGAACACGCCACCGTCATTGAAGAATTTCGGTTGGGCAGTTTTCCAGCCGCCGAAGTCTTTGTCGATGGTCACCAGGTCCAGTTTAGGGAACTGTTTGGCGTATTTGGCCGCTACGTCTTTATCACGTGGACGGTAGAAGTTTTTCGCTGCGATTTCCTGACCGGCCGGGCTGTACAGGTGCTTGAGGTAGGCTTCGGCGATTTGCTCGTTGCCCTTTTTCTCGGCGTTCTTGTCGACCACGGCCACTGGCGGCTCGGCGAGGATCGACAGCGAAGGCACGACGATTTCGAACTTGTCGGCGCCGCCGTCTTCTTTCAGTGCCAGGAACGCTTCGTTTTCCCAGGCCAGCAACACGTCGCCCTGACCGTTGTTGACGAAGGTAATGGTCGAACCGCGAGCGCCGGTGTCCAGCACAGGCACGTGTTTGAACAGGGTTTGAATGTAGTCTTTGGCCTTGGCCTCGTCACCGCCGTTGGCTTTCAGGCCGTAGGCCCAAGCTGCGAGGAAGTTCCAGCGGGCGCCGCCGGAGGTTTTCGGGTTCGGCGTGATCACCGACACGTCGTTCTTGACCAGGTCGCCCCAATCCTTGATGCCTTTAGGGTTGCCCTTGCGCACCAGAAACACGATGGTCGAGGTGTAAGGCGTGCTCGCATCCGGCAGACGCGTCTGCCAGTCGGCCGGCAGGGTCTTGCCGAGTTTGGCGATTTCGTCGATGTCACCGGCCAGGGCCAGGGTCACCACGTCAGCGCGCAGACCGTCGATCACCGCACGACCCTGCTTGCCCGAACCACCGTGGGATTGCTGGATTTTCACGGTGTCGCCAGCGTGGTCTTTCTTCCAGAAGTTGATGAATTCGGCGTTGTAGTCCTGATACAGCTCACGGGTCGGGTCGTACGACACGTTGAGCAGCTCGTAATCCTTGGCAACCGCGGAGCCTGCAAAAAGGGCACTGGCCAGCGCGGCCAAAGCGAAATGACGAATCGACGACATGGTGAAAGCTCCTGGAATTCTGGTTGTGTTGGCTTTTCTTATGGGTTTCTGGGATCGCGGTTGCCGGTCAAACGATCACAGCCTTCGGCAGCTCCTGCCTGGGTCCCCCGCAGGAACTGTCGAAGACGGTGATTTTTCTTTCGCTTCAGCTCGGTTTATTGGCCGGGTTCTGCAAGCGGAATTTCTCTTTGCGTTCGATCTGGACCACCTGAGCGTTGTGCACGGTGATTTCCACTGCGCCGAAACGCAGATCGCGCAGGGCGCTCTGGATCTCACGCAAAATGGTTGCTTCGTCCTGGCCGTCAACGCTACGTAGGGATGCGCTCATGGTGCTGCTCCTTCGACTGAGAGGTTGCCTGGCAGTGGCGGCACTGCTTGCGGCGTGAGGGCAATAGTAGATAGGCGCGGATATTCTTAAAAAGACTATTTAAGAATGTTTATATAACCAGAAAGTATTATTTGATGGGACAAGGGGTTGCGGGGGTTTTCCAGGCCTGATCGTTCCCACGCTCTGCGTGGGAATGCATCCTGTGACGCTCCGCGTCACTCCCGGGAATGGAACGCGGAGCGTCCCGAGCGGCATTCCCACGCGGAGCGTGGGAACGATCAAACGTCAGCGAATGTCTGGAGCCCGCGCCCAATCCAGTTGCTCTGCCGGCACCGGCCGCCCAAACCAGTAGCCCTGCCCCAGATCGCATTCCTGTTCGAGCAGGAACCCGGCCTGCTCCACTTGCTCGATCCCCTCGGCATGCACCTGCATCCCCATGCTTTTGGCCAGCGCGATGATTACCCGCACAATCGCGCCATCGTCCTCATCCCACGGCAACCCGGCGACAAACCCCTGATCGATCTTGAGCTTCTGCACCGGCAAGCGCTTGAGCCGCAGCAACGACGAATACCCGGTGCCGAAATCATCGATGGCCAGCCGAACGCCCAGTTCACGCAGGCGATGCATCTGCTCCAGCGCCACTTCCGGATCATCCATTACCGCACTCTCGGTAACTTCCAGTTCCAGATACGCCGGGTCCAGCCCGGTTTCGTGCAGCACTTGCGCCACCTGCTGATACAACTCGCGGCGGGCGAACAAGCGCGAAGACACATTCACCGCGACAAACGACAACACCACGCCAGCCTGCTGCCAATGGCACATCTGCCGGCAGGCCTGCTGCATGACCCAGGCATCGATCTCGGAAATCAGCCCGGTGCGCTCGGCAACGGGGATGAATTCTGCGGGCGAGATCAACCCGCGCTGCGGATGTTCCCAACGCACCAACGCCTCGACACCAATCAGGCGACTGCTTTTAAGGTCATGGACCGGTTGGTAATAGACCCGCAGTTCCTGCAATTCCAGGGCACGGCGCAGTTCGAAGGCAATCTCGACCCGTTGCTGGGCATGGGCAGTCAGCTCTTCGGTATAGAGCGCGTATCCATCGCGGCCGGCGCTCTTGGCTTTGAACAACGCCGAGTCGGCGTTGCGCAGCAGTTGCTCGGCGCTCAAGGCGTCGCTGGGGAACAGGCTGATGCCGATGCTGGCGTTGATGAACAACTGATGCCCATCGATCTCGAACGGCTGCTTGAGGCCATCGATGATCCGCTGCGCCAATGCCGCGGCCTGCACCAGTTGCGGACAGTTTTCCGCGAGGACGGCAAACTCGTCGCCGCCCAGGCGCGCCAGGGTGATGCCCGGCACGAACAGCCCCTTGAAACGTTCGGCCACGGCCTTGAGCAGTTGATCGCCGATGTTGTGCCCGAGGCTGTCGTTGATCATCTTGAAGTGATCCAGATCGATCATCAGCAACGCGCAGCCGCGCTTGTGCAATTGCGCCGAGGTCAGTGCCTGCTCGACTCGATCGGTGAACAGCAGGCGATTGGGCAGGTCAGTCAGCGGGTCATGGTGCGCCAAGTGCGTCAGTTCGTGCTCGGAGTTCTTGATCGCGCTGATGTCGGAAAACACCGCCACGTAATGACTGAGCCGACCCAGATCGTCATGAATGAGGCGGATGGTCTGCCATTGCGGGTAGATCTCACCGCTTTTACGCCGGTTCCAGATCTCTCCGCTCCATTCGCCGACGCTGTCGAGCATGGCGAACATCGCCTGATAGAACGCCGGCGGGTGGTGACCGGACTTGAATAGGCTGGGCTGCTGGCCGAGGACTTCCTCACTTTGGTAACCGGTGATTTCCATAAACGCCCGGTTCACATGCACGATCAGGCCTTTACTGTTGGTCACCAGCACCCCTTCCCGGGTGCAATCGAACACGGCGGCGGCCTGGCGCAGGCGTTCCCGGTCTTCGCTGCGCTCGCGCAATTTCGCGCCGATCCCCAGGCAACGGAATAATCGGGCCCGTGCGAGGAAAATTAATCCGGCACTGAGCAACACCCACGCATAACCGTTGATCAGTTGCCATCGCAGCAATTCATGAGAGCTATCGAAGAAACTGTTCAATAAATAACCACTGAACTGGAGCCAGACTACTGAAAGCACCAGGTAAAGCAGCGCTGCACGCAAGGCATCGCGGTGTGTGGCTGTCATCAGGCCGTCCATGTCCCTGCAAAAGGGTTGGAATTATAGGTTAAAGAAACATCCAGCCACTCTTATCTGAAAGGGCGACTGGTTTTATCTGTGGGCTTAGTGATAATGCAACGGCTGTTTTTTTATTTATCGAGGGCCCAATAGCCTATGTGGTACGAAGGTTTTCTCGGCTTGTCGCCCTGGTCACTGGTGGCAGTCACCCTGCTGATGACCCATGTGACCATTGTTGGTGTCACGGTCTATCTGCATCGTTATTCAGCCCATCGCTCCCTGGAGCTCAATGCCGGCCTGAAACATTTCTTCCGCTTCTGGCTGTGGCTGACCACGGCGCAGAACACCCGCGAGTGGACAGCCATCCACCGCAAGCATCACGCCAAATGCGAAACCGTCGATGACCCGCACAGCCCGGTCATCAAGGGCCTTTCCACGGTTTTGCGCAAGGGCGCCGAGTTGTACCGCGAAGAAGCGGAAAACCCGGAAACCCTGCGCATCTACGGCAAGAACTGCCCCGAAGACTGGATCGAACGCAACCTCTACAGCCGTTTCCCGCTGTTGGGTGTGGCGATCATGGGCGTCATCGATCTGCTGCTGTTCGGCACCATCGGCATCACCATCTGGGCCATCCAGATGATGTGGATCCCGGTCTGGGCTGCCGGCGTGGTCAATGGCCTGGGCCATGCCATCGGCTACCGCAACTTCGAATGCCGCGATGCGGCGACCAATCTGGTGCCCTGGGGCATCCTGATCGGCGGCGAAGAACTGCATAACAACCATCACACCTACCCTAACTCGGCAAAACTGTCGGTGAAGAAGTGGGAATTCGACCTCGGCTGGGCCTGGATACAAGTCTTCAGCTTCTTCCGTCTGGCCAAGGTCCAGCGGGTTGCGCCGATCGCCCACCGGGTTGAAGGCAAGGGCAGCCTGGACATGGACACCGCCATGGCCATCCTCAACAACCGCTTCCAGATCATGGCCCAGTACCGCAAGCTGGTGATCGCGCCGCTGGTCAAGCAGGAGCTGGAGAAGGTCGATCACTCGGTCCGTCACCAATTCCACCGCGCCAAGCGTCTGCTCTCCCGGGAAACCAGCCTGCTGGATGACAAACACCATATCCGCATCCAGAACATGCTCGAGCACAGCCAGGCGCTGAAGGTAATTTACGAGAAACGCCTGGCCTTGCAGCAGATCTGGGTCAAGACCAGCTCAAATGGTCACGATATGCTTGCCGCTATCAAGGATTGGGTACACGAAGCCGAAGCCAGCGGGATTCAGTCCCTGCGCGACTTCGCCGACCAGCTGAAAACCTACTCCCTGCGCCCTGCCGCCGTCTGACGCCGTTGATCGGTGCGCCCCGTTCGCGGGCGCACCCTTCGGAACTAAGCTCCAAATCCCCTATCTCAAAGACACTTCGCCATCCAGGCGGGCCGAGACCTGTTATCAATTATTTCCCACCAAAGCGTGACAGCGCCTGCTGTGGCACAAGAAATAATCGATAAGGGGCCCACGTAGTGGCCGCTTTCGAACCTCGAGCGGCGCACGCCCTTTGAGATCTGTGCCGATGGTCACCAAAAACCTACAAGACTCATCCCACCCGCAGTGGCCCGAGGCCGCGCAAACCCTGATGGCGTTGATGCATGCCCAAGGTGAAGTCGCACGCCTGAGCGAACGCGAACAACTCTTCAGCTCGTTGCTGGTCAGCGTCAACGCCGTGCTTTGGGCCTTCAACTGGGAAACCCGGCAAGTGCTGTACGTCAGCCCGGCTTATGAACGGATTTTCGGTCGTTCCGCCGGCCTGTTGCTGGCTGACTACAACCAGTGGCGCGACAGCATCTACCCCGACGATCTGGACTACGCCGAGCGCAGCCTGGCCGAAGTATTGGTCAAAGGTGCCGTCGAAGACCGCGAATACCGCATCATCGCCGCCGATGGTCAGGTGCGCTGGCTCAGCGACAAGTGCTTCATCAACCGTCAGGCCGATCCAGGGCAACCGGTGATCATCGTCGGCATCGCCGAGGACATCACCGAAAAGAAGCAAATGGAAACCGAGCTGCAACGCCTGGCGACCACCGACGTGTTGACCCAGAGCAGCAACCGCCGGCACTTCTTCGAATGCGCTCATCGCGAATTTGAACAGGCGAAGCTGCAAGGGGCGCAACTCGCATTCCTGCTGCTGGACATCGATGACTTCAAAGTGGTCAACGACAGCTACGGCCATCCGGCAGGCGATACCGTGCTGCAACACATTGCTGAAAGCGGTCGCGCAGCGTTACGCCGGGGTGATCTGTTCGGGCGAATTGGTGGGGAAGAGTTTGCTGCCGTATTCCCGGGCTGTGCGCCGGACATGGCCATGCAAGTGGCCGAGCGTCTGCAACGGGAGATTCAGCGGTTGAGCTTCAGCCATGACCAACAGACTTTCGGCATCACCGTCAGCCAAGGCCTGACCAGCCTTACCAGCGAGGACGAAAGCCTCGACAGCCTGTTCGCCCGCGCCGACGCGGCGATGTACGAAGCCAAGCGCCAGGGCAAAAACCGCATCATCTCGGCCTGAGTTCGTGATCGTTCCCACGCTCCGCGTGGGAATGCATCCTGTGACGCTCCGCGTCACGCGTTTGGAAGGGACGCGGAGCGTCCCGGGCGGCATTCCCACGCAGAGCGTGGGAACGATCTCGCGGCGTTACTTTTTGCGCAGGCGCATCAACTCCGGCAACCCAATCTTGAGCAACCGCGCCGTGCGGCTTTTGGACAGTTCCTCAATGCCCTCATGCTCGGTCAGGCGCGCCAGTTGGGCGGCCATGTTCATCACCAGCGCTTCGCGGGAGTAAACCCCGCCACCGAGCTGGTAGACCGCCGCAATCAGCTCTCGCAACTCCAGCGGCAGGCGCCAGCGGGTGCGCAATGCCGAGCCATAGCCCGCGCCGAACTCGGCCAGCGCATCGCCGATCTCTTCCCACTCATCCAGTTCGCCACCGGCCTGCTTCCATTCCTGCAAGCAACGCAGCAAGGCCAGATCGCCAAGGCGATGCAGCATTCCCGCGCAATAGCAGCGCTCCTGGTCCAGGTCCAGCAAGCGCGCCAAGGTCCGGCCATATTCGGCGGTGCGCAGCGACAGGTCCCAATAGCGTTCGGCATAGTCCGCCAGCAGCGGATCGCTGAGTCGCGCGCAGCGTTTTAGAGCCAGGCCCAGAATCAGGTTCATGCTTTGCGCGGTGCCCAAGCGATGCAGGGCCTGGGACAGGGTTTGTACCCCGACACCATGGTGCTGAGCCGCACTGTTGGCCGCCGCGATCAACACCGCGGTGATTTGCGGGTCATTACGGATCTCGCCCTCCAGCAGCGTCAGGTCGAGGCCATTGGGGTTAAGGCTGCGTTTGACCGCCAACTGCACGTCGGTCATCAGCGGCGCGCCGTCTGTCGACTCACGTCGACGCTCCAGGTACACCGACAAGGTCATGCCCGGCGACAGCGTTGGCACTTCGCAGGACACCTCTTCGCCCGCGTTCAGCAGCAACTCCTGCAGACGCTGAGTCAGGTTTTCCATATCCAGGGGTTTGGTCAGGTACGCCGTGGGCGCCAAGGGCAGAGCCTCGCGCACGCTGGCACTGTCGTTGCGGCTGCTCAACAAAATGAATGGCAACGGCGGATTGCGTTTGCGCTGACGGACACTGCGCAAGACATTCAGGCCATCGATACCGGGCAATTCCCAGTCAACAATCACCAGGTCGTAAGGCACCTCCGCCAGCAGCTCCATCGCTTGCTGGCCATCGGCACACAGGTCCAGCCGTGCGTCGCAGCGCACATTCAACAACACTTGCTTGAGCAGGTCACGCGACCAGGGGTCGGCCTCGGCAATCAGCACTCGCGGAACAGCGGGTAACACCACAGCGGTCATTCGTACACTCCAACGGCAATGCATGAACCTTAGTCAATGCTGGCCATTCGATACAGCGCGATGTGTTCTGCGGACACGAAAAAACCCGCCGAAGCGGGTTTTTTTGTCGATCAGGTCACACTTGCAATCAGAGTTCCGAGAAGCACTCTTCGATGATCGCCAGTCCTTTGTCCAATTGCTCGTCCGGCGAGGTCAGCGGTACCAGGACGCGCAGAACGTTGCCGTAGGTGCCGCAGGACAGCAGGATCAGACCCTTGTCCCGCGCCTTGGCCACCACCGCTGCCACTGCTGGAGCGTTCGGCTTGTGGCTGTCGCCATCAACGAACAGCTCGACGGCGATCATCGCGCCCAGGGCACGGACTTCGCCGATTACCGGGTACTTCGCCTGGATGGCTTTGAGGCCAGTCACCAGACGCTCGCCGACTGCCTTGCAGCGGTCCAGCAGGTGTTCTTCTTCGAACACTTCCATCACGGCCAGGGCCGCGGCGCAAGCGATCGGGCTACCGGCGTAGGTGCCACCCAGGCCGCCTGGAGCAATGGCGTCCATGTATTCGGCTTTACCGCACACACCGGCCAGCGGGAAGCCGCCAGCGATGGATTTGGCGAAGGTGGTCAGGTCGGCAGCAACGCCCATCTGTTCCATGGCGAAGAAAGTGCCGGTACGGCCAGCGCCGGTTTGTACTTCGTCAGCGATCAACAGGATGCCGTGCTGGTCGCACAGAGCACGCAGACGCTTCATGAATTCTTTCGGCGCGACGTAGAAACCACCTTCACCCTGAACCGGCTCAATGATGATGGCAGCGATGTCACGCGGCTCGGCGTCGTTCTTGAAGATGCGTTCGATGCTGGCGATCGAGTCGTCGACGCTCACACCATGCAGTTCGTTCGGGTACAGCGCGCGGAAGATGCCGCCTGGCATCAGGCCCATGCCGGCCGAGTAAGGCACGACTTTACCGGTCAGGCCCAGGGTCATCATGGTGCGACCGTGGTAAGCGCCGGTGAACGCGATCACGCCGGCACGGCCAGTGGCGGCACGGGCGATTTTCACGGCGTTTTCCACGGCTTCGGAACCAGTGGTCACCAGCAGGGTTTTCTTGGCGAAATCGCCCGGAACCTTGGCGTTGATTTTTTCGCACAGCTCAACGTACGGCTCGTAGGCCAGTACTTGGAAGCAAGTGTGAGTCAGCTTGTTCAGCTGCGCGGTCACGGCGGCGATGATTTTCGGGTGCAGGTGACCGGTGTTCAGCACGGCGATACCGCCGGCGAAGTCGATGAACTCGCGACCTTCAACGTCGGTCACGGTGGCGTTCTTCGCGGACTCGGCGAAGATCGGGTGAATCTGGCCAACACCGCGTGGTACAGCGGCTTCGCGGCGTTTCATCAGGGATGCGTTAGTCTTGCTCATAAAGTCCTCATTCACCGCTCATCGGGCGGCGTGGTTCAAGGAAAATGCGGCGGGGAGGCAACTACGGCAGCATGCGATGATCGACTGCCACAGCTTTCCCGGCCACAGAGAAAATTCCATTTGAAGCGCAGAAAGGGACAGCGCTCTCGTGCCCTTTCCGCTTGAAGCAAAACGTCTGGCTGGACTTAGATGCCCAGGCAGAGGTATTTGATTTCCAGATAATCTTCGATGCCGTACTTGGAGCCTTCACGGCCCAGGCCCGACGCCTTGATGCCGCCAAACGGCGCGACTTCGTTGGAGATCAACCCGGTGTTGACGCCGACCATGCCGTATTCCAGGGCTTCAGCCACACGGAACACACGGCCCAGGTCACGGGCATAGAAGTACGAAGCCAGACCGAACTCGGTGTCGTTGGACATCGCGATCACTTCGGCTTCGTCTTTGAAGCGGAACAGCGGCGCCAGTGGACCGAAGGTTTCTTCCTTGGCCACCGCAGCGTTTTTCGGCACGTTGGTCAGAATGGTTGGCTCGAAGAAGTTGCCTTCCATCACCTTGCCACCGGCCAGAACGGTCGCGCCTTTGCTGATCGCGTCAGCAATGTGCTCTTGAACCTTGGCCACGGCTTTTTCATCGATCAGAGGGCCAGTGGTGGTGCCTTCTTCCAGACCGTTGCCGATCTTGAGCTTGGCCACAGCCACTTTCAGCTTCTCGGCGAACGCGTCGTAGACCGAATCCTGAATGTACAGACGGTTGGCGCAGACGCAGGTCTGGCCGTTGTTGCGGTACTTGGAAATGATCGCGCCTTCGACGGCCTTATCCAGGTCCGCGTCGTCGAACACGATGAACGGCGCGTTGCCGCCCAATTCCAGGGACACTTTCTTGATGTCCTTGGCGCATTCAGCCATCAACTGACGACCGATTTCGGTCGAGCCAGTGAACGACAATTTACGCACGATCGGGTTGCTGGTCAGCTCGCTGCCGATATCGCCGGCGCTGCCGGACACAACACTGAACACACCGTTCGGAATACCGGCACGCTGGGCCAGTTCAGCCAAAGCGAATGCGGAGAAAGGGGTTTGCGAAGCAGGCTTGAGCACCATGGTGCAACCGGCGGCCAGGGCCGGGCCGGCTTTACGGGTGATCATCGCGGCCGGGAAGTTCCACGGGGTGATCGCTGCGGTCACGCCGATCGGCTGCTTGATCACGATCAGGCGCTTGTCTGGCTGGTGGCCCGGAATCACATCACCGTAGACGCGCTTGGCTTCTTCGGCGAACCACTCAATAAAGGAAGCGGCGTAAACGATTTCGCCCTTGGCTTCGGCCAATGGCTTGCCTTGCTCGAGGGTCATCAGGCGAGCCAGGTCGTCCTGGTTCTCGATGATCAGTTCGAACCAGCGACGCAGCTTGTTCGCACGGTCCTTGGCGGTCAGTGCACGCCAGGCCGGCAGCGCTTTGTCAGCGGCTTCGATGGCACGGCGGGTTTCGGCAGCGCCCATCTTCGGCACAGTGCCCAGAATTTCGCCCGTTGCCGGGTTATTGACCTTGATCGTCTGACCGTTGTCCGCATCGACCCAAGCGCCATCGATAAAGGCTTGCTGGCGGAACAACTGGGTGTCTTTAAGCTGCATGTCGGCTTTCCTTAACAGCACCGCGACCAGCGCGGAGCGAATTATGATTGTAGAAAGGCGCCTCGAAGGCTGCCGTCAGGGAAATCATTCACCGGGCTGAAGCACATAAATAGCGCACGGATTGGACTCGTGCGGTTCAGCACCCAGACAAGAGCGTTTGAAATCTCGAACGAATCCTAGGATCAATGCCGGGAAAGGACAATAGGCCGTTCGAAAAAAAGAACGAAAACGGCGCATTTGCCTATTTTTTCTGATCAACGTAGCAAACGGCTGTTACAGGTTAGAAAAACACAGGCGATTCAGCAGCATGGACGCCCGCAACGCATATGAGTATCATGGCGCCCGCTTGCACCAGTAGCTCAGCTGGATAGAGTACTGCCCTCCGAAGGCAGTGGTCGTGGGTTCGAATCCCGCCTGGTGCACCATATAGAAGAAACGAGAAAGCCTCAGGCCCGTAGGGTTTGGGGCTTTTTTGTGGGTGTTGGTATCCCAAGTGGGCAATTCAGGGGTTTGATCTATGGGGCTTGGGTCGGTAGGGCAGTTGTCAACTTAGAGTTTACAACTGCCGTGAACCACCTCTCGCGAGTCCCCCGCAGCATTCGGAAATCCGGAAGAGAGGGATTAGTGGTGTCTCGTTCAGTTATGCGCAAACCCATGGTCCATTTGGATTCTGGTGGGCACCGCCACAAACCCAGGTGCCATTGGGATTCTGATGACCTTCGGCATGTGCGCCTCCATAGACCCAGCTACCATCTGGATTCTGATGGGCTACGAGAAAATAAATCTGTCCCTCTTTTCCGTAAATCGCCAGGGTCCCCCGGCGACTATCAGCCACGAAATCCGACGATCATTGCTCCGAAGGCTCGATACTCCACACAGAGCAAAAATCTTTGGAATGCCATTCAAATGAATGCGTTTATGAATTTGGTGGAGACTGAATGTAAACGACTTGTTTATCTCGTCCCACCAACAGACCGACGATGAGGAAGATCACTCCCAGGAAGAAGCCAACAAATCCTAGGAATCCACTAACCAAGGTGCCACCGATCGCTGCTCCTGCCGTTTCTGCACTTGAGTGAGCGCCACTAATATTGGTGGCGATATGGCTACCAGTGAAAATAATACCGGCCAAAGGAAGCATGAACGCAGCGATGCCCGAGGTGACTAGAAGCCGACGCCATGCCTTACCAGGAGTGGGAGCATAAACCGCGACGACTAGTGCAATGATCCACACGACGAAGAAAACTATCGCGCTTGTCGCGCCGCCAGCCGCTGGCGATGCCGCTCCGGCGATGGCTACGACCATCGAAACAAGAATGGCTAATATTAAGCCACCGACCAGCCCTGCAAGAATCTTCATCCTGAATTCCTTCTATTTGCCGAGGCATTGAATATGCTGCTGTGATGTATAGCAGCAGAACGCCACTGCTGTAGCGCCGAAACCGGTGTAGGCGACAGAAGTATTTTCAAAGGTTCACCCCGTTGCAGGTCTAGCAATCCACTTCGTGTATGCCCACGTGTATGCCTAATCGAAACACCAACAACGGAAGCCATATAAACCGGACCTCTCAGCCTCCAGTTCAAACGACGTCTGGGCACCATATAGAAGAAACGAGAAAGCCTCCGGCCCGTAGGGTTTGGGGCTTTTTTGTGGATGCTAGAAACACTCTGAGCCTCGGACTCTCAATGCCTGGCAAAAAATCGGCAATTTTCTGTAAACCGTCACCCGCCATCGCGGTGAACACCAGTCACGTCATCGGCGAGTTTGCGCAGCGGCATCATCAACAATCGCATCCAACTCCGAAAAAACCGTATCCGCATCAATAGCTGGACGCGGATCATTTCTACTGGCAGCGATCGCCTCGCGAATTTCGGCAGCTTTCAAACGATCAAGTAGTTGCTCCATGAGCGGCTCCAAGGCACGGAAAATAGGTTCCTGATAGAACTTGATTTTTTATCGTGTGGTCAACGCCAATCTGGCTTGCGGACAACCGGCCTTGGCCTCTGGGCTAAACAAATTCCGATACATCTCTCCCCTTCCGTCATACGCCCATTAAGGTTTTCATACGCGCCTTATTTTTGGGCTGGAGGTGTTCCATGTTGCTTGACCCATACCTCAATCAACCTCGCCAACCAAAGCTTTCGTATTGGGTCGGCGGCTTCAGTATGTCCAGTCAAATTCACCCTAGAAGTAAATTTGCCCCCCTTTCCCCCTAAAAATTCAAGATTGCCATGGACGGCTAAGGTGACGTGCAAATGATGCAAAGCTATCCAAAACCGTGGCAAAGCTATCAACCACAACTTGATCTACTGATAACCCGCGGCATGACTGTGACTGATCAGGCTAAAGCGTTGGAATATCTTGAGCGCATTGGCTACTACCGCCTCAGCGGTTACTGGTTTGCCTTTCGCGAGCGCTCTGAGCTGTGTTGCCCACTCAATCAGCAGGGCAAGAAACTTTCCAAAACCAAAGTGACACGCCTACCTCTCGACAATTTCAAAGCCGGCACGACATTCCACAATGCCGTCGACTTGTATGTGTTTGATAAAAAACTGCGTTTATTGACCCTGGATGCGCTGGAACGCATTGAGATTGCCTTGCGGGTGGATATTTCCCATGGCCTTGGCAGACACGAAAAGTTTGCCTATCTGCGGCCCGAGCACTTCCACGAAAGCTTTTCCACTCAACTCGATAGCAAAACCGGGCTGACGAAACATAACGTATGGCTTGGCAAACACGCCGCGTTGATTAATCGCTCGAATGAGGACTTTATTCGCCACAACAAGGAAAAGTACGGCCTTCCGTTGGCAGTCTGGGTCGCGTGTGAAGTTTGGGATTTCGGTACCCTATCGACGCTTTATGCCGGCATGACTGAGGCTGATCAAGACGCTATCTCCCAGAAGTACCGCATAAGCAATGGCAGGATTTTCGCCAGTTGGTTACGCAGCCTGAACTATCTGCGCAACGTCTGTGCTCATCACAGTCGTCTGTGGAATCGAAACATTGTTGATCAACCAAAACTGCCACCTGTAGAGCAAGCCCCGGCACTGTCCGCCTTCCATGATGACGCCCAGCGTCGAGCTCGTCCGTTCATTCTGCTATGCATCACCCAGCATCTGATGAAGGTCATAAACCCCTCGTCCAGTTGGGGAGGGCGCATGAAAACACTGCTAGGAGAAGGTTTTCCGAATTTGGCTCACCTGGACCTAAGCCTGGATGGGATGGGCATTGATCAGGATTGGCAGAATCGCGACTGGTGAAGCACAAAACGTAGACAATAAAAAACCCCTGAGCAGTCTCAGCGCCTCAGCGCATCAACCGACAGGGGCCGTGTTGTGGCCAATTATAGAGATTGAGAACGTATCGTCAAATCGTTGAAATTCAGCTATTCGGTTTCGCCGAACTACTGCGTTGATAGACGGCACAAAAAAACCGCCTAAGCGGTTTTTTTATCATTCAGTCGTCCAATCAAACTCGTCATATTCCTCATCGTCCTCGTCCCCCTCCTCCAACACCTCTTCCTCAACGGCATCTTCCTCGGGAACGCCTGCTTCCTGCTTGTTCAGCAGAAATTCCTTACGACTCTCAATAATTCCCCGCCTCAGCTCTTCCCCCTTCTGCGGGCAGTTGAGCATTTGGGCGATGCGATCGATTTTTTTCGCCACGGCTTCCTCCAACGCATCGGCTATGCCCCGATAGTGCGCGCTTTCGGGGCTGGTTGCCAAATGGGTGGTGGGGCCGGGGCTCAGTTTTTCTTCAGGGCCTTGAGTCGAGTGGTGAGGTTTTCGTTGGGGTAACGTTTGTGTAGGGTCTTCATCAGGTCGGCGGCGGCTTGGGTTTGGCCGGTGTTTTGTAGGCGTAGGACTTCACGTAGTTGGTCATCGAGGGTTTTCACCGGAGCAGCGGCGCGTTTGCTGACCTTGGCTTCGTCGGCCATTTCCGCGTTGATGGATTCGCTCTGTGCGGGCGCGGCGTAATCAGCTATTGGCGCTGCGGGTGCAGGGGCGGATAACGCGCCGGCGGGGGCGGACAACGAACGTGCAATCGGTGCCGGGGCTTCTTTCTTGGCTGCAAAGGACGAAGTTTTGGGTGCCGGGGTGGAGTCGAACTGCGGCTCTTGCTCGGGTGTGCGTTGCACCAACGCCAGCATCAGCGCGACGCCAACGAGGCTGGCAAACGCCACCTGCCAACGGGGTTTCTGGCAGGCCTGGACCCAACGCTGCCATAGGCTCGGTTTGCGCACAGGCGCTTCACGGTGGGCGGTGGCCAGGATGAAGGCGTCGAGATGCGACGGTGGGCCATCGCTTCCGTGTTCGCGGAAATGTTCGATCACGGGATCGACCGGTGTTTTACGAGCGTCAGTCATGTCAGTACCTCCTCGGCCAGCAGCCGACGCAGTTTTTGCTGGGCGTAGCGCAAGCGGCTTTTGACGGTTTCCAGCGGTGTTTCGGTGAGGGTGGCGATTTGGGGCAGGTCGAGGTCGCCGTGGGCGCGCAGCAGGAAGACTTCTCGTTGGTCGGCGGGCAGGGTTTGCAGGGCGGTTTCGAGGCGTTGGGTGTCGCGGCTCAGGCTCAGCAGTTGTTCGGGGTCGCCGGCGTTGTCGATCACGGCGTGGGCCTGTTCGTCGTAGCTGTCGTGCAAAGGGTTGTGGATGCCATGTTTGCGCCAGTGGTCGATCAGTCGGTTGCGGGCAATCTGGTAAAGCCAGGTACGAAAATTCGCCCGGCCTTGTGGCTGGCTGGTGCTGCGGATCAGGCTCAGCCAGGTGTCCTGATAGACCTCTTCGGCGAGTTCGGCTTTGCCGCTGAGGCCGAGGAGGAATCGATAAAGGCCCTGGCGGTGACGGGCGTACAAGATCTCGAACGCCGGCCCGTCGCCGGATCGATAGCGCGCCAGCAGCGATTCGTCGCTGCTGGCATCGGTGCTCATTTCAGGAGCAGTCATGTCGATGATGATCCCTTTCACTCGATTCGGTTGGCATTGGGCATTTGATTCGATGCCGTGGACGTCCGCAGGCTCTGGGCCAACTCGACCAGTTGCACGAACTCGGCGCGCAAACCAAAGCGATCATCGCCCCGAGCGCCACGGGCCAAGGCTTCGGTGTCTTTGAGGCTGAAGTCACCGGTGTAGCGGCCGTCCTTCAATTGCTGGGAAAACGCCGCCACGGCCGCCGCGAATCGCAAATCATCGCTGGCAGGTGCTGAACTGGCAGCAATCGGCCGCTCAATCAGACGACTATTCCCACCCTCCGGCAGCTGATATCGCACACGCAACATGGCCATTTCGCCGGATTTCCCGGAAGTGACTGACGCTGCATCACCATACCGCAACGGCTCCAACCAGCCTTTCTCACCAGCAGGGACAATTTCATACAACGCCGTCACCGTATGCCCTGCCCCAATTTCACCGGCATCGACTTTGTCGTTGTTGAAATCCTCACGCTTCAACGCGCGATTCTCATACCCCAACAGCCGATATTCACTGACCTGCGCCGGGTTGAATTCCACCTGCAACTTCACGTTCTTCGCCACCACATCGAGGGTCGAGCCGAGTTGATCCACCAGCACCTTGCGCGCTTCACGCAGGTTGTCGATGTAGGCGTAATTACCGTCGCCGGCATCGGCCAGTTGTTCCATCAGGTGTTCATTGTAGTTATCCACACCAAAACCCAGGGTGGTCAGGGAAATGCCGGTCTTGCGTTTATCCACAGCCATTTGTTTGAGGCTGTCGAAGTCGCTGATGCCGACGTTGAAGTCGCCGTCGGTGGCCAGCAGGATGCGGTTGATGCCTTTGGGGATAAACGCCTGTTGCGCCATTTGATAGGCCAGTTCGATGCCCGACGCCCCGGCGGTGGAGCCGCCCGCAGTCAATTGGTCGATGGCTGTACGAATCTTCGCTTTTTCCCGTCCGGAAGTGGGCTCAAGCACGACACGGGATTCGCCGGCGTAGACCACCAACGACACTCGATCCTGTTCGCGCAACTGATCAACCAGCAACTTCAACGTGCTTTTGACCAAGGGCAAGCCTTCGCGCCGATCCATCGAGCCGGAGACGTCCACCAGAAACACCAGATTCGCCGGGGCCAACTCGGCCACCGCTCGGTCCGAAGCCTTGATACCGATGCGCAGCAATCGGGTATGCGGGTTCCACGGCGACGGCGCCAACTCGGTGGTCACGCCAAACGGCGAGCCATCGGTGGGCAGGGCGTAATCGTAGGGAAAGTAATTGACCATCTCCTCCAGCCGCACCGCGCCTTCGGGGGGCAAACGCCCCTGATTCAGCAATCGGCGGACGTTGGCGTAGGCGCCGGTATCGACGTCGGCGCTGAAGGTCGAAACCGGCGCTTCGGCGACGCTGTGGATCGGGTTGTCGGCCAACGCCTGATACTGCTCGCGCTGCTCATCCCGATAGCCGGGCGGAGCGGCTTCAGACATCGGTGCAAAACTGGCGATCGGCGCCGCACGCACACTGCGCTTGGCCATCGTGGCATCCGCCCTGATCGCTTCAGTTTTCAACTCACCTTGAGCCGGTGACGGTGACGGCGGCGCCACGACAGCCGAATCAGGCGTGGACGAAACACCACAACCAGCAACCGCCAGCAGCAGCCCAATGGCGAAACCATGGGCGGCCGGGCGCAGGACATGCAGAGGGAGGGACATGGGGGCTGACCTCAGGAGGAAATTGATCCATTCATCCTCTGAGACGGACAGCCCGCCCGGTTCGGGTTAAACCGCTAAGAAAAAATCTTCAGCGGTGATAACGCCGCACTACGCTGCTGTTGCGCAACACGTGGTCTTTGATTTTTTCCAGCAATTGCGCGCGGGTCAGGCCGGCGGGCAAGGCGTCCGGAGCCAGGTCCAGGGCGTAGATCTGGATGATGTAGTGGTGCGCGCTGTCGCCGGCCGGCGGGCAAGGGCCGACGTAGGTGGTGGTGCCTTTGACGTTGGTGCCACCGACGCCTTCGAGGGCACCTTTCGCACCGACACCGGCCGGAATCTGGTGGGTGGTCGCCTTGATGCCGTAATGCACCCAATGATCAACGCCCTGGCCTTTCGCGCCATCGGGGTCGTGCATGACGATCGCATAGCTGAGGGTGCCTGTCGGGCCGGCGTTCCAGTTCAGGGCCGGGGACTGGTTGTGCCCGCCGCAGTTGGGCGCATCGCTGGCCGCTGCCGACGTAAACAGTCGATCGTCGGTGACACCTGGGATATTGAGGGTGAAACGCTCCTGGGCCTGCACGGGCAATTGCACGCAAAGGGCGACTGCAACGGCCGCCAGCCAAGGGTTCAGAGAGGTCAATCGGGTCATTACCGGAGCACCTTGTGCGGGGTTGGGCCGTCGTCGGCTGGCAGACTATAGCCGGACCGTTCGCGCGGTGGCAGTGTCAATTGAGCTGAACCTCGGGATAAGGGCCAAACTCAATAGAGAAACCCCTGCCTGGAGAGCGCTCATGGCCCTGCACCGCGTTGCCCGTTTCGCCGATGTGCCGGAAAACCGGGGCCTTGAGGTCCGGATCAATGACACCAAAATTGTTTTGCTGCGGGTCGGTGATCAATTGCGCGCCTTCCAGGGCGAATGCCCCCACGCCGGGGCGCCGCTCGCCGAGGGGGCGCTGTGTCATGGGCGGCTGATCTGTCCGTGGCACAAGGCAGCCTACCGAATCGAGGACGGGGCGCTGTGCGAGCCACCGTCATTGGATGGGCTCCAGCGTTATCCGCTTGAAATGCGCGAAGACGAAGTCTGGGTCGACGACCAGCCGATGGTCGATGCCCATACGCCGCCCGCAGACGATGAGCGAATTTTTGTCATCGTCGGTGCTGGCGCCGCAGGCACCGCCGCAGCGGCCGCCTTGCGTGAGAAAGGCTTCGGCGGCCGGATCCAGCTGATCGACCGAGAAGCCGACGCCGGCTACGACCGCACCGTGCTGAGCAAATTCGTGATCGCCGGGGAAATGCCGCCGGAAGAAGTCCCGCCCCTGCGCGATGACGCCTTTTATGGCAAACAACGCATCGAACGCATCCGGGGCGAAGTGGCGAGCCTCAACGCGCAGGACAAAACCTTAAAACTGGCCGACGGACAAACCCTTGGCTACGACGCGGCGTTGCTGGCGACTGGCGGGATACCAAAACCTCTGGAACTGCCGGGCGCCGACCTGCCGCAGGTCTTTGTGCTGCGCTCGAAAGATCAGGCAAAACAGATTCTCGACGCGGCCAAACCCGGGCAAAAAGCAGTGATCATCGGCGACAGTTTTATCGCCCTGGAATCCGCTTCGGCCCTGCGCACCTATGGTTTGGACGTGACCGTGCTGGCCCGGCACGCCGTGCCCTTCGCCGCCCAATTTGGCGAAAACGTCGGTAAGGCGATTCGCGCCCTGCATGAGGCCCATGGCGTGGTGTTTCACACCGAAGGTGAAGCAGCGTCCATCGAGGGCACAGGCAAGGTCGAAGCGGTGCTTCTGGACAACGGCCAACGCTTGCCGGCGGATCTGGTGCTGGTCGGTATCGGCGTCAGCCCGGCCACAGCGGTGTTTGCCGACCTGCCGAAGGAAAAAGACCAATCGTTGAAGGTCGACGGCGGGATGCGTTTGGCCGATGGGCTGTGGGCGGTCGGTGATATCGCCACCTTCCCGCTCAACGGCCAGCCGCAACGGATCGAGCACTGGCGTCTGGCGCAGCAACAGGCGCGGATCGCAGCCACGAACATGCTCGGCGGCGATGAACATTATCTCGATGTGCCGTATTTCTGGACCTGGCACTTTGGCAAAAACTACGACTACCTTGGCCATGCCGAAAGTTGGGATGAGGTCGAGTTCAAGGGTGATCCTGACCATCCGCCGTTTATTGGCCTGTTCGGCAAGCACGGGGTGGTAGTGGCTGCGGTGGCCTGCGAAGAAGAGCGGGCGATGGCGATGCTGGCCGAGCGGATGAAACAGCCGTTGCCGGTGGATGAGGCTTGGCGGCTGGTGCGGGATCTGAATTGACGTTGAATCGAACCCCATCTGTAGGAGCAAGGCTTGCCCGCGATGGCGTCCGTAAAATCGCCATCGCGGGCAAGCCTTGCTCCTACAAGGGTCCGTGTCGAATTTAGAGATGGCCGACGGGTTGCCGATTGTCGTCATCCTCAGCCGGCAATCGAATCACCAGCGGATGTTCCAGCGGCGCCAACGGTGACGGATGCAACGCGGGATCAATCGGGAAGTAGTGAGTAATCACATGGCTGACATCGCCATCCTGATTGTTGTGAATCGTCATCGAGCCTGGCGTGCGCAGTTTCTCCAACCGATCACCGCTCAACTTGAAGCTTTTGCTCAACCCATGATCATCCACCACGGGTGCCGGCAACCGGCGCTGGGCGAAGCTTTTGCTTTTGCGATGTTGGTAACGCGCCCAGGAAATCAGGATCACCGCGTTCAACACCGCCACCCACAAATAAATCTGCAAGGTGCCGAGCGCGTCGAACACCGACGCATCGATGCGTGGCCCGTCGTGGGTATCGATCAGCGGCCACAACCCGCGCACCAGCAAATAGAGCAGACCGATCCAGGCCAGCACCGTGAAGAAGGCATCGATCACGACCAGAAAAGGCCGCTGCCGGGTTCTGATAATTTTCATTGGATGACCTCTTCCTCATCGTCCAGCGGCTTGATACCCCGATCCGGGCTGACCCAACGCGCGCGTTTCTGATGTTGCCCGAACAGCACTTTGGGGAAACTGACCAGGGTGGTGAGCAAACTGATGAACCAGAACACCAGCGGATACCAGACGACCCAGAACATGGTTTTGCCCAGGCCTTTTTCATAACGCCGGTCGATCAAGATGCTGACGGCAAATTGCACCAGGCAGACCATCGCCAGCAGCAACCCGGTAAAGGCCGGCGGCAGCAGGTGATCCACCGCAATTGCAGAGGGCATTTCGACAAACTTGCCCACGCCCCAGAAGATCACCGACAGCAGGAAGGTGAACGCCCAACCGGTGGACAGGCAGTATTCGAACAGCAGCGGCCACAGGTAGCGATGGCGGTACTGCCAGATGCCGCGAATATTCTTGAACAACACTTCGGCGCCGCCCTGGGCCCAGCGCAGACGCTGTTTCCACAGGCCGCCGAGGGTTTCCGGCATCAGGATCCAGCACAGGGCACGGGGCTCGTAGAAGATGCTCCAGTGATCCAGTTGCAGTTTCCAGCTGATGTCGATGTCTTCAGTGATCATGTCCGGGCTCCAGTAGCCAACCCGGTTCAGCGCGGTGCGACGGAACGCGACGATCACCCCGGAGACGGTAAAAATCCGGCCGAACACCCGCTGGGTGCGCTTGATCAAACCAATGATCGACGAGAACTCGCCCACCTGAACCCGGCCCACCAGCGTCGAGCGGGTGCGGATGCGCGGGTTGCCGGTCACGGCGCCGAGGCGTGCGTTATCCAGCATCGGCGCCACCAGATAGGCCGCAGTATTGGGCGCCAGCAGCGCATCACCGTCGATGCACACCAGATACTCGCTGCGCGCCGCGATGGCACCCATGCGCAGGGCCACGGCTTTGCCCTGGTTTTCTGCCAGGTGCAGCACCCGCAGGCGTGGGTCTTGCGCGGCCAGTGCGTCGAGCACGGCGGCGGTGTTGTCCTTGGAGCCGTCGTTGATCGCGATCACTTCGATGTTCGGGTAGTGCTGGGCCAGCGCCGCGTGGATGGTGTCGGCGGCGTTGTCGCCTTCGTTGTAGCAAGGGATCAGGATCGAAATCAGCGGCTCGCCGGCCAGCGGCGGCGGCAAAGTGTCGTCCTGCCAAGGCCAGTGCCGCTCCCAGTGCAGCCAGAAATACAGGCCGCCGGCGATCCACAGCCCGGACATGAACAGTGGGTAAAAGAACACGAAGTCCATCAGAAATTGCCCGGTGGCCAGGAAGATCAGCCCCAGGGGAATCCCCAGGACGATCGCCAGAACCAGCAGGGCCAGCAGTCTATCCAGCATGTTATGGATTCCACTTGTTGGAGAGCGCGGGCCGCACGGTTTTCAAGTCCGGCTGGTTCTCGAGAAAGTTGTCCGGGTAGTAGCCGAAACTGGTGGCGCCCTGACGCTTGAGGCGGCCCATCCAGTCGCTCAGCTGCGCGCCGTCGATGTCGGCATCGGTCTGTTTGGTCCAGTCCTTGGCTTGCAATTCGAACACCGTGCGTTCAAGCGCACCGGGACGCGCCTTGACCGTCGCCACCAACGCTTCGAGCCAGGGCCCGGATTGCGCGTGGCTTTGTTTTTCCATCAGCGGCATGGCCATCGGCGCCGTCCAGTCGTAGGTGCCGAGGAAGTCGTCGAGGTTCTGCGCAAACCAGGCTTCGCTCTGGGGATTGAGCATCGGTTCGGCAAAGATATTGCGCGCGGTCAGCACCTGTGGTCCGCGAATGGCGCGGACCTTGGCGGTGAGTTCCTGGGTGAAATCGATCAGGTAGCGACTCTTGAACCGCGTCCAGCGGTGCAACGTGGCCGGGTCGTCGCGCAGCGCGGCCATCGAGTCCGGCAAGCCGTTGGCGGCATACACCTTGAGCGCTTCGGGGCTGGCGTCTTCGAAATCCGAAAGCACCGCGTCGTCGTGGTAAAGGATGCCGTCCACCGAGGTCAGGCGCGCCACGTCTTCGTAGATTTCACCGATGATTCGCCGCACGTTCGGGTCGAACGGCGACAGGCGTTTGTACTGGTCCGGGTCCACGGAGGTGGTGCCGGTTTTCGGGTCCCAGCGCATGACACGCGGCAGCTTCGAATCCAGGGCAAAACTCAGCACCGGCATCCAGGCGAAGACCTTGACGTGAGCCCGGGTGCGCAACTGCCAGGCGACGCGGTCGAAGATGTCGGCGCGCACCGGCAAATGGCGGTTGGGGAAGTACAACGAGTGCACCAGGCCATCGCCCTTCGGGTCGGCGAAGGCTTGCAGGAACACCGTGTTGGCGCCCATGTCAGCCATGCGCTGGATCAGTTTGCCGAGGTTGATTTCCTGCTGCGCCGGGTCGGCGTCGTAGACGTTATCCAGGTCCACATGCACCACGCGCATCGGCGACTCGGCCTGCACCGAAACAATGCTGTTGGCGAAGTGCTCGCCGTCCGGGTCCGAAGCCACCAGAAAGCGCGGGCTGCTCATCAGGTTGTCGAGGGCATCGAGGCCGTCGTCCAGGGTCAGGGCCATTTGGTAGCCCTGCTCAGTAACGACTTGCAGCGAGGTACCATCCGCCGCGCCGTACGGCCAGACCCAGACACGCGGCTTGGAGCCCGTGACCTTGCGGATTTTCTCGGTGATGGTCGCAACGTCGCTGCGCATCCGCGCCTGGAACTCGGCCTCGGTTTCGTAACGACCGTTGACCGCGTCATAGCGACGGGTCGCCGCCGCCGGTTGCAGATTGCCTTGCGGGTTAGCCAATACGCCTTTGTGGCTGGCGTCGGTGTGCGCGGCTATTTCCACCAGTCCGGATTTGGATATTTCGCGGATCTGATCCCAGGTCAGGAAGTCCGAACGCTGGCGCGGTGTGCCGGCGAAATCCACCGGTTGGTTCAGCGGCGTATCAATCCACACCCCGACCGGCGCCAGCAACGCGTGCCAGTTGTAGGCGCGCAGCACCGGCATCACCCGGGTGTAGAAGCTCGAATAGCCGTCGTCGAAACTCAGCAAAATCGCCTTGGGCGGCAGCTCGGGACCACCGTTGCGCGCGGCGATGATCTGGTCGACGGTGACCGGTTTGTAGTTGTTCTCCCTTAACCAGGCAAGCTGCTCGATCATGCGTTCGGTACGCACGGCGACCACCGCTTGATCGGGGTCACGGTCTTCGACGTCGTGATAGGCAATCCCGAGCACGTGGTTTTTCGGCCACGGGGTTTCGCTGGCCGGCACCGGGCGCTCGGCGGGTGGCGTAAACGCCGGGGCCTGCTGGGCGCAGGCGCTGACCAGCAGTGCTCCCAGCAGAAGGATGAAACGCGAGATAAAAGGCATCTTCAAACTCTTCTAGAAGCGGTAAGTGAGGTCGACGAGCAGGCGCAGATCGGTTTCGCGGTCGCCGTCGTAGGGCCGGTTGATCACGGTCAGCAAGCCGCCCACCTCGAACACGTCATTCCAGCTGTAGCGCTGGCCGTAGCCCAGCAGGCCGATGCCGCCGGTGCCGTGATCGCGCTGGCTGTAAGTGCCCGCGCCGGCCTGGAACTGCTGGCTCCATGAGGTTTCGTAACGGCGATACAGCACGTGGTTGACGTTCACCGTCGGCAGCACGCTGAAGTCGGATTTGGGGTTGAAGTACGGCACGTCTTCGGACGCGGAGTTGTGGCTGGTGCCGACTTCCAGGCCAAGGTCGACTTGCACTTTCGGCGCGGTGTAGACGCCTTCGCGCCCGGTGAGCAACGCTTCGACACGGTTGTTGCCGTCGCTGAAGTGCGACGGGCTGACCGCCAGTTTCCACTCGCGGCTTTCATTGGCGCGCCAGCGAATGAAACCGCTGCCGCCGTTGGCCGTGACGTCGCTGTTCAACGCACGCAACGGTGTGTCCGCCGAGAGGTAAGCGAGGCTGCCGCCGTACTGCCAGTGATCGTCGATGTCCCGTGCAATCGCCAGGCGTGCGCCTTGTTTGTTGCCGTAGCCAAAGTTGTGATTGGAGATTTCCGCTTCCAGGGTCATGTCGCGGGTGCGACGTTCGACGCCCAGCCGTTGCGTGCGATCACGGCCGGTGCCTTCCTGGAAATCGCCGGTGGCATAACCGACACCAGCAAACACCCGCCAGTCTTCGTCAATCGGCGGGCTGTAGAGCACGGTTTCGATCCCGAAATCCTTGCTGCCGGACACCGCACCGGCACCGCTGTCGCCACCGCCATAACCCTTGCCGCCGTAGCTCTGCACCCGCAGCTCGGCCATGTCGTGCACGTCACGCTGGCGCTGCAAACGCTGGACCTGACGGTTGTCCGGGAAACGCGCGACCACATCGTCGGTCAGCGCATCCATCTGCCGCCATTCCTGCAAATCCATGGCGGTGTGAGCCTGGGCCACTTCGAGGCCCATGTCGCGCGGGACCATGCTCTCGGTTTCCTTGAGCTGCAATTCGGCGCGACGTGGCCAGTCCCGAGCCAGGTACAAATCGGATTGAGCCAGGCGCAAGCCGATATTGCCCGGTGCCTGATCCACCAACGTCTGCAAACGCTGCTCACCGGACGGCAGGTCGGCGCCGTAGGTCCCGGCCTGGGCGGCGAGTTGTTGGGCGTCCATCCATTCATCGTTGGGATTGCCCACTGGCAAACCCTTGAGTTCGACCCGAGGTTTCTGGGCTTTTGCCAAGTCCTCGGCGACTTTGCGTGCTTCATCCGCCTTGTCGCTTTCGAGCAGCGAGTAATAGAGCGCCGTGCTGTCTTCCAGGCGATCACCGACATCCGCATCCGGCGCCACCAGCACCTGGCGATAGAGGTCGGTGGCGAATTCCGGCTGACGCTGGTCCAGGTAGGACGACGCGACCCAGCGCAGGGCGTAAGTCGGAATCTTCACTCCTTCGCTGACTAACTGCTGGTATTCGCTGATCACGTCGGCGGTGCGCGCACGGGCCTTAAGCGCGCCCATGCGGTCGATGCGCCAACGGGTGACGTCGGCGTGGGCCGCCGGGTCCGGGGTCCAGGTGGCGAGCAATCGGTCGTAGTCGGCCAGTGCCCGATCAGCGATCACGTAGCGTTCTTTTTCACTGCGGGTGGCCAGTTCCGCCAGGCGCACGCGCTCGGCGGCGAGGTCACCTTCGATGCGGCGCAGCTGCACCGGATCAATCAGGCCGGGCCGTTGATGGGCCAGGCGCAGGGCCGGTTCCGGCAGGCGTGCACGTTGCAGAGCAAACACGTATTCCCGGGCGACGTCGGGTTTGCTGCCGGCGCGGGTAAAGGCCTGGTCGTATTCAAACAATGCGTCGTAGTGGTTGCCCGCGCGGGTCAAGGCATAGGCCAATGCCAAGCGACGGGACGGATCGTCCGGTTTGGCGGCGACCAACGCTTTAGTGCGAATTACCGCTTCGTCGGGTTTGCCGGCGTCGGCCTGGGTCATGGCCAGACCGAGTTGCAGGTCCGGGTTCTGTGGCTCCAGCGCCAGCGCCTTGTTGTAGACCTCGGTCGCCGAATCCCAGCGCTTGAGGTTGCGATAGGCCCGCGCCGTGGCGGTCAACGCCTGAACCGGCAGCACGCGGTTGCGCCCCTGGGTTTCATAAACCTGCACCACTTCGGCGTCCAGGCCAGCCCAACTGGCGATCTGCAAATGATCGCTGACCTGACCGGTGGTGGCTTGGCTCACCGGCACTTGGCGCAGCACGGTCAGCGCCGGCGCGTAATTGCCCGCACGGGCATCGCGCACCATTTGGTCATAAGGCGTGTCGGCAAACGCCAGCGCCGGCCAGAGCAACTGGCTGCACAGCGCAACGCGCAACAAGGGGCGTAAGCCACGATGAATAGTGGGACCTGCAAAACGCGGCATTCGTCAGCATCCTTACATGGCCATTCGGGGTGCAATGCCCCTTGCCCATTCGTAACGGAAAGCCGGATCGACAGGACCCAGCCAGCTTGTCGGGGCGCAGTCTTGCACGCGTATGTAGGCCGCTATTAAGAACGCAATATTTATTCAGATTCGTAATATCACTTGGCCGTGATCAAACCCCGGACAGCAAAACGCCCGGCGTCTGCGTTGCGCAGAGGCCGGGCGTTCGGGGTGCAGCCTTTGGTGTTACTGGACTTGCCCGGCGCCGCCGAGTTTGCCCATCACGAAGCCGACAAACTGTTCGACGGTCATTTTCTGGCCGTTGAATTCCACCTGATTGTTGGCGTAATGCAGTTTTGTCACGACATTGGTGCCGTCCAGCGTGGCCAACTGAGTGCCCACGGCCATGCTGCTGAACATGTCGCTGGTGGCAGTTGCCTGATCGACGATGGTCTTGGCGTCGGTCTGGCCATCCGCTTGCGCCTGAACGCTGAGCAGGTCAACGAGCATTGGCTTGGACACTTTGATGTTGATGTCCAGCAGGGCGATCAACTGACGGACCAATTGGTCGGGCGGCAGGTCCATGGAGGCCGGTTTGGTCAGGTCCAGCACCAGGTTGGCGCGGCTTTCACCATTGGCCGTGTTGAACGACAGGTTTTCCAGCGCCAACTGTGGACCGGCGGCCAGCAATTTTTCCAGACCGGCCTTCACCTGCGTCTCTTCTTCCGGCGTCAGGTTCAGCTCGGGTGCTGGCTCACCGGCGGCAGCGGCTTTGGCGGCGGCCTGTTCGTAGGGTTGCAGCTTGGTCTGATAAATCTGCATCAGCGACATGGTCGACGGGATGTCGAGGTTTTTCAGGCTCATGGCCATTTGTGCCGAACCGACGGTTTTGCCGTTGAACGACACTTCACCGACCTTGTAATCCGCACGCCCGGAAGCGCTGGTGCCGGATTCTTCGGTCTGGTTCTTCATTTCAAATTTGTTCACGCCCACGATCGACTGCTTGGGACCGAAGGTGGTCTTGCTGCTGGTCAGCTCGAGGGTGTTTTCGCCGGTGTAATAGCCGTAGGTGCTTTTCACCAGATTGCTGGCCAGGGTCAGGCCATTCAGCTCGACGGTCACTGGCGCCTGATCTTCAGACACGGTGGTCAGTTTCAGGCTGTCCATGTAGCCGTCGGCCTTGACCTTCTTGGCCTCGGCGCTGGCGGCGATGTCCATGTTCAGCCCGGAAAATTTCAGGCTGGACTTGTCATCCAGTGCCACTTCCAGCGGCAGCAATTCGAAAGTGCCGTTGGTGGAGTTGTCGTAGCCAATGTTGACCACGCCTTTGACCGGCGACAGGCCGTTGGCGGCAGCGAACCATTTTTCCGTGGTCGGGGTCTTTTCCAGCTCGAAGTGATTGGTGGCCATGACCGGCAACCATTTCAACGAAGCCAGGCGCGAAAACGGCAGCGGGCCGTGTTCGACGTGATCGACGAAGAGCAACTCGACCGGTGCTTCACCGAACATCTCGCCTTCGCCCTTGAGGCGGTAATGGGCGGTGCTACTGAAAACACCACGCTCCACGGACACCAGTTCCAGGGACGCCGTGCCGTTGGAACCCACCAGCGCGGCTTGCAGTTCTTTGTTGGCGTCTACGACGGAGGCGTTCAGCACGCCTTCCAGTTTAGTGCCGGTGTACCAGGCACCACCGGCGCTGATTGCACCAATGGCAACGACAATTCCAAGAAGCACGCCTGCTGATTTATTCATGAATTACCCGATCAATGTCCGTTGTTGAAAAATGTGGTCGTCTTCCCTGAACCCATGACGGGTCGTGGTCACGACTGCGCAAAAGTGCGATGGAGATTAGCATTTGCGGGGCGAGAGGGCTTAATGATTAAAGGTGAAAGAGTGTCTATGGACAGGTGGCGGGGGTCGAGAGTTTCAGAGGCCGTAAAATCGCCATCGCGGGCAAGCCTTGCTCCTACACAGGATCGCATCGTCCTGTAGGAGCAAGGCTTGCCCGCGATGGCGTCAGCTCAGGCAACAACGATTCACGAATACTGCACTTCAATCTCATCCAACTGATGATCAAAGCTCTTAAGCCGCGCCGTCCACGTATAGACCAGCACTTCAAAATCCCGATTGATCACCGCCCCGCCCGTGATTTCCGCACGTGGGTCGCAGAAGTCCAGTTGATAGCGTTCGCGGGCCATGGCGTTGGCGACATCGGAGAGTTCGCGGGCGTTGTTGAGCCAGTGCCAGCCCTCTTCCGTGACCTGTTTATCCAGGGCCAGGCATTGGGTTTTCAAGGCTTCGAGGCTTTTTTCCAGCGGGGTGCCGGTGAGTTCGCCCATAACTTCCTGGAACGTGCGCCCCGGTTGCCAGTAACTGCCCCAGAAATACCGGTCGAACACGGTTTCGACCCGACGCAGCGCGACTTTAGTGTCCCAAATCAGTACCAGGGTCTTGCCTTGTTCGAGGTGTCTTCGTTTGATCCGCGTGCCCTGGACCGACGCCCAGGCCACCACCACGATGGACATCACGGCAATCAGTGCCGAGGCGCTATCGAGGAACACCAGCGCCTTGTCGATCTGGTGGGCGAGCATGATGCCGTAGAAATAGGTGGCCGACAGCAACACCAATGCCGCAATAGCGCACCAGAAGCCGGGAGCATAAGGGTTTTTCATTATTAGAGTCCCCATGACCAACGCGAGCCTTGATTGATGAGTTCGTCACGCGACCTCATCAACTCAAAGCATAGCAACGGCCTCAGGGTTTGCCGGGCTGTGACGCTTGCGTTCGTCCGCTTTCCCAACCGCCGCCCAACGCGAGGAACAAATCGATCTGGCTCATCGCGACCTGAGTGTTGGCCGAGGCCAGTTGCGCCGTGACATCGGTGTAGGTGCGGGTGGCTTGCAGGTCCGCCAGGAATGACGCGCGGCCGGCCTGGAAGAAGCGGTGGGTCTGGTCCGCCGCCAGTTTTGCCGATTGCTCGGCATCGGCCAGGGCATCGCGGCGTTGCAGCAGCGCCGAGTACTGGGCGAGGCCGGTCTGGGTTTCGCGGATCGCGTTGAGCACCACGCCATCGAAGTGGGCCAGCGCGCCTTGGGTCGAGGCTTCAGCTTCGCGGATTCGCGCGCGGGAGCCGTTGGACGGCACGGTCCAGCTCAGCAACGGGCCGAAGCCCCAGCGATTGGTCTGCGGCTTGCCGAGGTTTTCCAGGGTGCCGACGGTGCCGATGGACGCGCCGATGCTGATGTCCGGGTACAACTCGCCGGTGGCGATACCGATACCGGCGGTCGCAGCGGCCAAACGACGTTCAGCCTGACGCACATCCGGGCGGCGCTTGAGCAGCGTGGCGCCGTCACCGACCGGCAACAATTGCGCAATCTTCGGCAGTTCGGCGCAGCTGTCGGTGCCGGCCGGCAGTTGATCCAGCGGCTTTGCCAGCAACATCGACAAGCGGAACAACCCGGCCTGACGCGATGCCTCATATCGCGGCATGTCAGCGCGCAAGGATTTGAATTGGGTTTGCGAGCGGGTGACCTGGGTTTCATCGCCACGCCCGGCATCACGCAGACGCTGGGTCAACGTCGTGCTCTGGGCTTGCAGGTCGAGGGAGTGCTGGGCGATTTCCCGCTCTTCATTGGCCGCACAGACTTGTGTGTAAGCCCGGACCACATCGGCCACCAGAGTGATGCGCGCCGTGTCCGCCGCTGCCTGGGTTGCATCGGCGTTGGCCTTGGCCGCTTCGATGCCGCGCTGCAAGGTGCCGAACAGGTCGAATTGATAAGACGTGGTGATGCCAATGTCGCCAACGTTGGCCACCGGCACTTTTTCCGGCAGCAGGAACGCTTCGCCGGATTCCTGCAAACGCTGGGCGCCCATCTTCACGCCGCCGCTCCAGCCGCCCGCCGCTTGCGCTTCATCAACCTGCGCCCGAGCCCGGGACAGGTTCGCCGCCGCCACGCGCAAATCGGTGTTGGAGGCCATGGCCTGCTCCACCAATTGATCAAGTCGCGGATCCTGGTACAAACGCCACCAATCGGTGGGCACCGGTGCCGACACGACATCTTTGCCGTTCGCCGCCAGGTTGCCCTGCAAATCTTCGCGGTGCACAGCGGCGTCATCCGGCAAGTGATAATCCGGCCCGACCACCTGACACGCCGACAGCAACAGGCCGAACCCGGCCACCGCCAAAGCCGAGGCTTTGCTCATTTCGCGGGCTCCTCGGTTTTATCGTCAATGATCGACACCGTCGCGGTACGCCCGGCGATCATGCGGAAATCTGCGGGTACGTCGTCGAAAGCAATCCGCACCGGAATCCGCTGGGCCAGCCGCACCCAACTGAACGCCGGGTTAACGTTGGGCAACAAGTTGCTGCCGCTGCTGCGGTCGCGGTCCTCGATGCCGGCGACGATGCTTTCGACATGGCCGCGCAAGCGAGCGCGGTCGCCGATCACCCGGATATCCACGCCTTGGCCAACGTGAATGCCGTCGAGTTTGGTTTCTTCGAAATAGCCGTCGATGTGAAAAGAGTTGCTGTCCACCACCGACAACACTGGCCGCCCGGCGGTGACGAATTCCTGGGCGCGGGGCGCACGGTCGTTGATGTAGCCGTCCACCGGGCTGCGGATGGTCGAGCGGTCAAGGTTGAGCTGGGCACTGTCCACGGTCACCAGCGCTTCGGACAAGGCCGACTGCGCACGGGCAACTTTCGACAGGCTTTCTTCCAGTTGCTCGCCCGGCACCAGATTGCCGAGGCCGCGGTTACGCTTGGCTTCGCGCTGGGCCTGGGCCAGGGTTTCTTCGCGGTCGGCCACGGCGGCTTTCGCCTGGCGCAGAGCCAGTTTGAAACGGTCCTGGTCGATGCTGAACAGCACCTGGCCGCGTTGCACCAACTGGTTGTCGCGCACTTGCACTTGCTGGATCAGCCCGGACACGTCCGGCGCGATTTGCACGATGTCGGCACGGATGTGGCCGTCCCGGGTCCAGGGCGCGAACATGTAATACATCACCATGCGCCAGACCACGACGACGGCGAAACTCACGATCAGCAGGGTCAGCAGCACGCGACCAATGGTCAAAAAAGGTTTTTTCATGTCATCAGGTATCGACTGAGTGAGTCCACGGCGCCGAGGAGCAAAGCGTAGAGAGCCACGTTGAACAATGCCCGGTGCCAGACCAGACGGTAAAAGTGCAGGCGCGTGAGCACCCCGTGCACCAACAGGTAAAACAGGTAGGTAATGCCCATCAGCACCAGCAGCGTGGGCAGGAACACCCCGCTGATATCCAGATCACCGATCATAAAGGCGCTCCATCGATGCCATGGGGCAGTGGTTCTTCGAGTTGTGGCGTGCCGACGAATTCAACCCCGGGTAGCAACGCCAGGCGCAGTCCGCTCAAGGCGTGCAGCAAATGTAGCCGGGCGCCGTCATCGCACTCGATGTTGAGGGCGCGACGGGCGCGGTCCATGGTCATCAGCAACGGACTCGGCGCCGGCAAACGCTCGCCAGCCTTGAGGCAGGCCTTGAAGTACTCGCCGACTTCAGCCACCACTTGATGCAGCAGCACTTGCGGCACACCGAGCACTCGCGGGGTGTAGGCGAGCAGGTCGAGCAGGTTCAGGGCCACGCGCACTTCCCGCAGGGCGACGCCGGTGTCCTGGCCGATCAGGCCCAGACGCGGCAAGTGCTGCATCAGGCGATCAAGCATCTGCACGCCCAATTTGCGGTGTTCGGACAGCGTGGCCGGTTCGGTGAGGCTGACGATGTCGCGCCAACTGAAACGGGTCAGGCGCTTGGCCGCCAGTTCCGCGCCGAACGGTCGGGCAATCAGGGTCCAGACAAACGCGAACAGCAAGCCAATCGGCCCAGCCAGGTTGGAGTTGGAGAAGCTGAGGAAATCCGCGTCGTAAGCGCCCTGGATGCTGATAAAGGACGAGGTGTTCACCAGCGTCAGCAGCATGCCGAGGTAAAACTGCGGCTTGACCGTCAGCGTGCCGATGCAGATGAACGGCACGGCAAACGCCAGCACCAGCATCGGGAAGTCATGCAGATTTGGCAGGACCAAAAACAGATAAAGACTGGCGAACAACACCGACATCGCCGTCCAGAAAAAGAACCGGAAAATCTGCGGCGCCGGGTCGTCCATCGAGGCGAAGAAACTGCACGCCACCGCCGCCAGAATCACCGCGCTGCCGCCGTCGGTCCAGCCGAGCAGAATCCACAGCACCGAGGCGACGATGATCGCGCTGACCGTCGACAACGCCGAATAGAGCATCAACCCGCGATCGAGAAACGGCGTCAGGCGACCGAGGCGCCAATGCCGATACACCGCGCGCCAGTTGTCCTGGCTTTCGCACTGGATGGCGTATTGCAGGCTGCGGCAGTCTTGCCACAAATCGATCCACTCGCCGAGGCGATACAAGGCGTTGGAAAACAGCAACTGCTTGCGATCATCCAGGGCCTCGGCACTTGGTTGCAGGGCTTCGAGCTGGTCTTTCAGCGCCTGCCAACGGTTGAGGTCGGCGTCTTTGTAATTGAGCCATTCAGTGGTCGCGGTCAGCAGCGGCGCAAACTTATCCACAAGCTCCGGGGTGCGGCGCTCCAGGGCGTAGAGCGCGTCGTCCAGGGCATCGATCACTGGCAGCAGGTGAATCATTCGTCCGCGCAGTTCCTTGGTATTGCGCACCGTTTGCGGCCGCGCGCCTTCGTGGGGCAACTGTCCGATCATCAGTTCAAGGCTGTTGAAGGTCGTGACCATGGCCGAACGCAGCGCGCTGACTTCTTCGGGTTTCACCTCGCGAGTGAGGAAGCGCAGGCTGTAGGTCGAGGCGTCGGTGAACCATTTATTCACCGAATCGTTGAACACCGGCGCCAGCCGTCGCGGCCAGAACATGGCGCCGACCACTGCAGCGACGGCGATGCCAAGGAAGATTTCTTCAGTCCGCGCCTCGGCGATGTCCCACACCGCCAGCGGATTATCCAGCACCGGCAAAGCGATCAGCGGCAAGGTGTAACCGGCGAGCATCAAGGCGTAGCTGTTGGCGGTGCGTAGGTGCAGGGACAGGAACAGCAACGTCCCGGTCCACAGCGCGATGATCACCACCAATACCCACGGGCTCTGGACAAACATCGGCACAAAAAACACCGCCGCCGCCGCGCCCATGAACGTACCGACCGCGCGGTACAGCGCCTTGGAACTGGTCGGGCCGACAAACGGGCTGGAAACGATATACACCGTGGCCATCGCCCAATACGGACGCGGCATCTGCATCAGCATGGCGATGTACAACGCGATCATCGACGCGGCGAAAGTACGCACACCGTAGAACCAGTCCCGCGCCGGGGGAACGCCTGTCCAGAAACCGCTCAAGGGTGGATCACCAGCGGTGGATTGGCGGCTTCAAAGGCCCTGAGCACCCGCAGCGCCGCTTCCAAATCACTCTGGTCGATGCCTTCGAGCACTTCATTGCGCAGACGCACCAGCTCGACCTCAACCGCTTGCACCAACTCGCGACCGGTGTCGGTCAGGCTCAAGCATTTGGCGCGCCGGTCATGGGCGTCTTCCGTGCGGCGCACGTAGCCGGAGTTGCACAACTGATCGAGCAAACGCACCAACGACGGACTCTCCATCCCCGCCGCCTGCGCCACCGTCACCTGCCGCACACCCTCCCCCAATCGACCGATCATCAACAACGGGACGGCGCAGGCTTCGGAGATTCCATAATTGACCAGCGTGGTCTGGCAGATCTTCCGCCAATGCCTGGCGGCCACCACCATGGCACTGCTGATGTTCATCTGGAGAGCGTCGAGGTTTTTTGGCACGGGGGAATGACACACTGTTAGTTTGCTAACTATCAATATCGCATTCGAGGGAAAGGGCGGTCAAGTTTTGAAACAAATTCGTTGCTGGAAATGAGACTGACGGTTATTCGTCCGTCATCAATCTCCCGGCCTCCTCCTCAATAAATGCAAAAACCTCCTCCGGCACGCTGTACTGAAATTGCTTGCGCCGGTGCTTCGAGACTTTGCCGTCGTTGTCCAGACACATCATCACAAGTTTCGATAGATCGCTGCCGCGCACGTCGAAACGCTCATTCACCGCTTTGATCACTCTGTCGTAACGGTCCAGAAACTCGGTTTCCTCCCGCAGTTCAACCTCCAGGGCACGCCGTGCCATGCGCAAGGTGAATTCGACGCAGCGAGTGGCGTCCCAGAAGCGATAAATCGAAGGATGCCCAACGAACTCGAATGCCATTTGGTCAGCGTCCAGCCAGGTGACGTTCCAGAAATCACGGGCGGGTTTAGAGAAGTCCTTCAGCGCTTCAAGGTAGTTTGCCTCCTCGTGTTTCATAGCCACGGAAACGGGCAGCAACAAACCGTTTTCCAATGCGCCGGAATGACAAAGCGTTTGATGGATCAGGAAACGTGAAAGTCGACCATTGCCATCCATGAACGGATGAAGGAAGGCAAACCCGAAGGCCGTCACAGCAGCCGCCACCAACGGGTCGATTTGTTTTGAAGACTGATTGGCGAAGCTCATCAGCTCTTCCATCAGTTCACGACACAGGTCTGGAGCGGGCGGTACGTAACTGACGCCAGCGGCACCACGCAAACCGTTATGCAGATGATTCTGTTCGTGGCGAAACAGGACGGCTTTGTCGAAAGGATTGGAAACGGTGCTGTTTTGCAGTTCGACCAAATAGTCTTCGCTCAACTCGCGCCCTTCGTGTGCCTGGCGCAGCAGTTGCACAAAGCGGCGAGATTTTTCCTCGCTGGGTTCTTCTTTCTCGATGGCGAAGGAATCGCGGGTTTCGTGCAGGTAAGCCCAGTTGATGGCGCGGTCCATCATTTCTGGCGGCAAGGTAGCCATGAAGGCTTTGGCTCGACCGAGGATGTCGAGACTGAGCAGAGCTTCGAGTTCGGGGGTTCGTTCTACGGTGGCGCAATAGCGCAGAGATCCCAAGCCATTAAAATCGACGCGCCAGCGGCTATTGCGCAGGGCAGGGCCCGTTACATAACGCTTGGGGTCGAATAGCGCCACAACGCTGCCCCGAACCGGTATCGAATACTCAAGTTTTTGACCGGTGAAGCTTTCCCACAAAAAGCAGGCTTTGCGGATGAATACGCCATTCGGTGATTTGGCCAACTCATCCAGCAATTGCTTAGCAGAAACAGCTTCAAGTGCCTGGGCAAGAATGCAAAGGTTGATGCCCTCGTGCTTGAGGGCAAAAAGAATATGCTCAAGCATCGAGCCTTGAGCCGGAGCCACTGACTGGGGGACAGCCAAGCAATCACCGATCAATGTGATACGAGTAACCGGCTTGATCATCGCAGCGCGTTGGGGTGCGAAAGCCTTAAGGCTCAGCGCGTCACGCAGGTAGGCGTATCCAACAAAAGGCATGGGGAGCGTCCACAGAAAAAATTCACTTAGGCGATTAAAGCCTAGATTTTTTTACTGCTCACCAGATTTTTTTACATTTCAGACTTTTCCCACAGATTTTTTTACACCCCAGCCCTTCCTCAACGACACATCCACCCTGGGGAATGATGGTCAAGTTTTGAAACAGATCGGCGATCAACGACAGGGGCCTTATCGCGCATGCTCAACGTGATCAGATCAATACGGAGATTGTGTAATGAACACCAAACCCATCCGAATCGCTGAGGACCTCAACAATGCACTTTTGCGCATTGACCAGTTGTGGGGAGCGGCATCGAATTCAACTGAAGGGGATGAACTTGAGGTGTTGGCCATGTTGGTAGAAAAGTATGAAAACGAGCACTTTCCGATTCCGGCCTCCGATCCCATTGAAGCCGCCAAATTTCGCATCGCATTCAGTGGGAAATCGAACTGAATATTCGCAGGAACCCCAGCCTATAGGTCCTCAAGATTTACCGGGATCGGTGTTTCATGCCTGCGGGTGCGAACAATTTCCGCCAATTCAAAGTCATCGAGGCGCTCCATCACACACTCGCGAACATCGGCCGGAGCCACTTCCACAGGCTCATCAGGTGCGCCTTTCTTTACCGCTGAAGAATTTTTCTTCAAGTCAGACACGATTTTTCACACCCCCCGCCCCTTCCTCATCAACACATCCAACTGATCCACCACCTCCGCCCAATCCGCGTCATCCAGAATCTCATCCCGCAAAAATGCCGCTTGGCTCTCGCTCCAGAAAAACGCATCCGCCAGATGCAATTCAGGCTTGAGCGGTGAATGGGTAGCGATGAATTTATCGATGCTGACCGGGTCGCTGTCCAGGCCGAGTTGTTTGAACAGGGACGGCAGGCTGTGGGTTGGGGATTCCATGTTGGGCTCCTGGGTGGCTGAAAATTATTCGCGGGCAAGCCTCGCTCCTACAGGTTATCTGCGGTCCCCTGTAGGAGCGAGGCTTGCCCGCGAAGGCTATGTCACTGACGCCGAAAAACCTAATGACTCAACTCGCAAACCTCCGCATGCGGCACCATCCTCAAATACTCCGGCATGCTCATGTGCAGCAGGTTGTTGTGGTTGCCGGCCTCCAGGTAGATGTCTTTCTGCCGAGTCAGCAGCGGGTCGATGACCATGTCCATGCCATAGGACTCGCCCAGCGCAGGCACCGCGCCGCGTTCGCAGTCGTTGAACAGGTGCGCCAGGGTGCTTTCCCGGGTGATTTGCCATTCGCCGCTGCCGCGTACTTTGCTCAGGTCCAGGTGACGGCTGGCGGGTAGCACGGCCATCAGGTAATGCCCGTGGTGGTCGTCGAGGATCACCGATTTGGCCACCCGTTCGGCAGGAATATTCGCCACGCGAGCCGTTTCCAGGCTGCTGGCCGAGTGCGGGTGGGTGACGATGTCAAATTCGCATTGAGCCTTGGTGAGGCTGTCCTGCACGGTTCTTGCCATACGCATGATGCACCTCGGTGTCCGTTGCAACGACAAACGGACGATGGTTAAACCTTTTTCTCTCCTCTGAAAGTCTAGGCCCGCCGGCGCCATCGCGCGGGAAATCTGCCCGCCGGAATCACGGAAAAAACCGGTCAAAATTCGTACAACTCACAGCTCAGCTAGACTCTATACAGAACCACCCCGACTCTCCCGGAGGGTCACGTGAACATTCGTTGCTGTGCAGTGGCGCTGCTGTTGGCCTTGAGCGGATCAGTTTTCGCGGCGGACGGCGTTGTGCTGTTCATGGCCGATCCCCTTGGCCTGTGGCTGATCGTGTTCGGCATCGCGTTCCTGGTGGCCGAGGCGACCATGCCCAATTACGGCGTGATCGGCCTCGGTGGCCTGGTGATGTTCGTCGCCGGCGCGGTGATCCTGACCAACACCCAAGTGCCGGTGCCGCTGATGATCGGTCTGGGATTGATCAGTGCGCTGTTGCTGGTTTTCCTGGTCCTCCACGCCCTGAAAACCCGACCGCGCCGCACCGTCAGTGGCGATGCCGGACTGGTGGGCAGCGTGACGCCGGTGATGTCGTTGCAGGCCGACAGTGCCTACAACGGTTGGGTGCATCTGCAAGGTGAACAGTGGCAGGTGTTGAGCGCCACACCGCTGCAACCGGGCCAGAACGTGCGAGTCGTGGGGCGCAAGGGATTACTGCTACAAGTGGCCGCGGCTGACGCGGCGCCGGCTGGAGAATAACCATGGGCCTGCAACTGGGTTTTGCCGCGCTGCTGCTGTTGGTGATTGCACTGGCGGGGTCGACCTTTCGCATCTTGCGCGAATATGAGCGTGGCGTGGTGTTCCAGCTCGGACGCTTTTGGCAGGTCAAGGGCCCCGGCCTGATCCTGCTGATTCCGGCGGTGCAGCAAATGGTCCGCGTCGACCTGCGGACCATCGTCCTCGATGTCCCGCCCCAGGACGTGATCACCCGGGACAACGTCTCGGTGAAGGTCAACGCCGTGCTGTACTTCCGCGTGCTCGATCCGCAGAAAGCCATCATTCAGGTCGAAGACTTCCTGATGGCCACCAGCCAATTGGCCCAAACCACCTTGCGGGCGGTGCTGGGTAAGCATGAACTGGATGAGTTGCTGGCCGAGCGGGAACGGTTGAATGTCGATATCCAGCAAGTGCTCGATGCCCAGACCGACAACTGGGGGATTAAGGTCGCCAACGTAGAAATCAAGCACGTGGACCTTAACGAGTCGATGGTGCGCGCCATCGCTAAACAGGCCGAAGCCGAGCGGGAACGGCGGGCCAAGGTGATTCACGCCGAAGGCGAATTGCAGGCCTCGGAAAAACTCATGCAAGCCGCGGAAATGCTCGGGCGCCAGCCTGGGGCGATGCAGTTGCGGTATATGCAGACCTTGAGTTCGATTGCCGGGGACAAGAGTTCGACGATTGTCTTTCCGTTGCCGATTGAGTTGCTCAAGGGGATGGCGGATTTGTCTTCGAAACCTTGAGGAAGCCAACGTCTGGTAGCTCCGTCGGAGATTTCCTTCAAGTTGTAGTGGTGTTGGTGAACTTGTTCCGGCCTGAGCCCAGGCCTAGTCTGGGTTTGTCACTGAATATTCGGTGACACGGACGTGCAAGTCCGACGAAACTGTTTAGGTTGCAACTGCCATGAGCATTTATTGGCTCGCTGCTTTATGGCGGCTGCGCGCAGGAGATCCTCGGATCTGCTGGGTGTCCTAAACAGTCCCGGTCTTGCACACCTGCGCTCGGCCGCCACCCCATTCGCGTGCAAGCGAACGGTGACGGCTCTCACTTACTGTTTAGGATTTTTTATATGCACAAAATTACTCCTAATCCTCCAGATAACTCTGGAACCGATTCCCCCGAAGCGCTCGACGCCAAAAGAATGAAAGAAGCCGCCGACCGCGCCTTCGCCCACTACTTCCCCCCGACTGACGAAAAACCAGCCAAGCGCCGCAGAGGCAAACTCTTTGCCGTTTCCCCCGACATCGACATCGACACCGAAGCCGTACTGGCCAATGCCTCCGAAGACCTGCTGTCCATCAGCGCCATCGCCGCCAACCTGGCAGACGATGTGGATGGCAATCAGCGCTCGGTGGCCCTGGCAGTCAGCCGCATGGCCGATGGCGTGCAAGCGCTGGTCGAGCGAGCGCTGGATGATTGGGAGGCGTTGAAGATGATGCAGGCTCAGACCAAGGTTTAGCCCGGTAGATTGTTGCTGAATGGACTACCGCCACCTGATCGTTCCCACGCTCTGCGTGGGAATGCCTCAAGGGACGCTCCGCGTTCCAGCTCTCGAATGGGACGCAGAGCGTCCCGGGCTGCATTCCCACGCGGAGCGTGGGAACGATCAGTGGGCCAGGCCTGCTGCGACGAGTAATTCTTCCAGCGCCTTGTACGGCGATCGCGCCCAACGCTCCACCCGCTCGATCAACAACGCCGAAGCCTCTCGCCGTTTGCCATCACTGTCCCCGACAAACACTTCCGTCGGCTGTTTGGCATGCCGTCCCACCGCCGCAAACACTTGCTCGCGCTGCCCATCATTCAACCCGAAAACCCCGGCCAATCGCCCGGCCATGGCCCCCGGCAATTCGCTGTAATTCACCGCCAACCCGCCAAACTCGCGGCATTGCGCCAACCCCAGATCCAGTAACCGCCCCAACCGCCGCGCAATGAAATCCTCGCGACTGTCGAATGGCTGATCATCGTCCAGCCCGCTCGCCCCGATCATCCCCGGCACCATGTGCATGCCCGGGAGGCGTTGGTGGGAAACGGCAATTTCCAAGGGATCGCGATAAACAAACAGCCAAGGCGTGTCGGGAAAGCACGCGCGCAACAGGGGCAGCTCAGCGATGTTCCACGCATCGAGTTTGATCACCAGCCGCTGCTCCGCCCCCACACGACGCTGGCCATAAGCGGACAGCAGTCCTGCGAGGGCGGCACGCCGTTCGACGGTTGGCAAATCACTGCGCAGCAACGCATCCAGGGGCGGTGGCTCGCTGATGACGATGTGATCATCGAGTTGAGCCAGCATTTGACTGATCAACGTCGAACCACACCGCGAAGCATGAAAGATAAACGCGCTCGGCGCTAACCCAGGACTCTCGGCCCGCCAGTCACCGAGAACGGCCAACGGCGTTTGCCGGCGAAACGCCTGGTTGAACGGCAACCGCAGCGCATCGTCCACGGCCTCGCGAAAAAACGGCTGATGCAGCGGCGTATCACCAAACCAGCACCAATCCACCTGCCACTCGCCGGCCTGCTGCCAGACCCGAATCGGCAACCAACCTTCCAGGTTCAGGCGTTCCATTGTTCATTCCATTGGCGCCGGCCGTTGCGCATCGCCGCACGCAGTTCTTCGCGGGATAACACCAAGCCTCGCTCAGCCGCCAGTTCCAGCGTGCGGGTGATAAAAACCTCGGTGTCCGCCAGGCCCTGCAACGTCTTCGACAGCTCAACATCGCCAGCCACTAACCGCTGAAATTGCAGCAAGGCACCGGCCCCGACATCAGGCGCAGGTGTGGTCGGTAACCCCTCAATAATCGCCTGCTCCAGCCAAGCGCTGGGCCGACAGTCGAGAACCAAATGCACCCGCGCCGAATGATCACGATTGTCCACTCGATGCGGCCGCGATAAATCAAGAAACCAGCATTCTCCCGCTGCCATCGGCATGCGTTGACCATCCAGCATAAAGTCCACGTGAGGCGGGCTTAAAAGCGGAATGTGCAGACGCAAATCCGCGTCCGGCTCGCCCAGGTCATAGTCGCGATGTTCATGGATGTGCCCGCCCGGCCCAAGCCGCAACAGGCGTGCCGAGACGATCTCCAACGGCAGGTCACGCAAGCCTTGTTGCCACCGCCCATCCCGTAACCACGGCGCACGCAAGAGTGGTTCACCCAGCCCCGGCGACAACTCAGTCAGCGCATCCGCTGCCGAAATCAGCGCCACGCCGCTCCAATCACCGGCGAAGTAAGCCGTGTTGAAATGACCGTGCCACGCATCCTCGCCAATCGCCGCCAACGCCTGTAACAGCAACGGCAGATCCACCGTCACCGGCAGGCGCGAGAACGCGGCTCGGTTCATCGTGGCGGCAGCACCGCGCATTCGCCGAGCCAGGTCAGCAAGCGATCGAGACACGCCTCGACCGATTGCACGCCGGTGTCGAGCACCAGCGACGCGGACGGCGGCGATTCGTAAGGCGCGGAGACGCCGGTGAAACCCGCCAGATCACCGCGACGGGCGCGGGCGTAATGACCTTTCGGGTCGCGTTGCTCGCACACCGCCAGGGAGGCGCTGCACCAGACTTCGCGGTAATCCTCGCCCAGGCGCTGGGCAAATATCTCCCGCAGCTCCACCAGCGGCGCAATCATCGCCAGGATCACAATCTGCCCGTTCTCCACCAGTAACGTGGCCAGTTCACTGGCACGGCGAATGTTTTCCTGACGATCACTGTCGGTAAACCCCAAATCGCGATTGAGCCCGACCCGCAGCCCGTCGCCATCGAGCACCACGCTTTGCACGCCACGTTCGAACAACGCGGCGTGCAGCGCCTGGGCCAGGGTCGACTTGCCCGCCGCCGGTAAACCGGTCAGCAAAATCGCCGTGCCGCGATGGCCATTGCGGGCCTCCCGTTGGGCACGGCTGATGCTGGCGGTCGGCGCCCGCAGGTTATTGCGCTGGGTCATGCACCGCCACCGGCACCGCAATGTTGCCCGACGCCCACGCCGCTTCACGATTGGCCAACGCGGTGGCGATGGACTGGACTTCGGTGGATTGCACTTCATCCGGCATCGGGTCGAGACCGGCGCTGGCGAAGATCTGGCCGTAGGCGTTACGCAGATCGGCGTAGGACAAGTCCCGACGCAAATCCGCCTGCAAGGTGTTCAGTTCGCCCTGGATCAAGTCCAGTTCGCCAATGCCGGCCGCCTGATGACGGTTACGCAACTGCCCGAGAATCTGCCCGTCGATGCTCGACAGTTCCTGGTTGGTCTGGAACTGATGCAGCGCTTCCTGGTAATTGGCGTTGGCCACGTAGAGCTGCGCCAGCACCGCGATGGACATCGCCTGACGGCGTGCCTTGGCGACTTCTTCGCCAGCCTTGGCGACGTTGATCGCCGCCGGAGCGGAAATCACGTTAAACAGGTTCCAGGTCAACTTCACCCCGTAATCGGCCCACTTGTCGTTGACCAAAAACGAGTTGCTGTCGTAATGCCCGCCCGCCGAAAACTCCAGCCCCGGCAACAACCGCAGCATGGCTTTACGGGTTTCGGCAGTGCTGATGCGGGTCTGGTAATCCTGCTCGCGCAGTTCTGGACGGCTGGCCAGGGCTTCGTGTTCGAGGCTGGCCATGCCGACTTTCAGTTGCGGAATCGTGTAGTCGTCCGGGGTCGCCAGTTTCAGATCGGTACCCATCGGCAGGTTGATCAGGGTCGACAGTTCGGTCTTGGCCAGGGACAACGCGCGGCGTTGCTCTTGCAACTGACGGGTCGCTTCGATCAGCGAGCGCTGGTAACCCAACGACACCACCGGATCGCCGATGCGTTGATCGCTCATGCTCTGGCTGTTTTTGCGCGCCGTATCGACCCGCGCCGTCAGGCTGTCGATTTGTGTCAGCAGACGCTCGGCAGCCACCGCGCGCCAATAAGCCGAGCGCACGTCCTGGACGATGGTGTTGATCACCTTGCGCCGGCGTTCCTGAACGATCAGGCGCTGGTCGCCTTGCTGCTTGGCGCTGATGTAGCTGACGCCGAAGTCGAGGACGTTCCACACCATGGTCAGGTCGGCCACTTTGCGGTCACGGTCCTGGGAAGTCGAAGGTTCCAGAGACTGGGTGCCGGTGAGCACGCTCTGGCTGCTGGAGGCACCCTGGTTGTTGCGCCCGACATAGCCTGCGTCCAGGGCCATGCGCGGCAGCATGTCGAAACTGGCGAGGTCGAGTTGGCGCTTGGCCAGGGCCTCTTCCATGATCTTGAGCCGGCCTTCGAGGTTGTACTTCACCGCGCGGGCCATCGCCTGGTGCAAGGTCAACGGGCCGTTGAGCGGCTCCTGGCCGGTGTACATGGTCTGCATATCGCTTTTGGCACGTTGCTCACTGACGCTACGTTCAATCGGCTCACTTTTGACTGCACATCCGCTGATTGCAAGCGCCAGCAGGCTGGCACCGAATAACTTATGACTTCTTTTCATCCCTGGATCGCCCTTAGGTGCCGCACTGAATTATGTGGTGTGTTCAAGCCTGCATTTCGCTGATGCCGACTTGTTGCAAAGCGGCGGCCAGGCTGTTGACCTGCCGTTGCTCGGTGTCTTTGAGTTCTTGTAATTGCTGGCCCAGGGTCGGCGCGCCGAACACCCCGCGCAGTCCTTGGGAAGCGTCCCCGCCGCGGATCGAATGATTGCCGAAACTGTTCAGCGAATCGCGCTCGGCGCCGGTGTCCTGATTGAACAGACTCGACAGCGTACTGCTACCAAACACCCCGCCATCGCCGCCACCAAACCCGAGGAAACCGTGGCCCGAGCCATCGCCAGCGCCGCTGTCGCTGCTGGCAAAGACCTGAGCAATGAAGCTCGGTGCCAGAGCGCCACGGTTGATGAAGATGTCCCCCAATGGCCGGATACCGTCGCCCAGCACCCGGTCTTCAAACAACGGCGCAAAAGTCAGTGGCGAGGCCAGTGTCCCGGTTGGCGCGGCGAAGATCACCGGTTGCAGCGGCAGGTGCGGTTGATCGGGTACGACCACCGGTTGCGAGACGCGGAACTCCGGATCCGGCGACACCACCACGACCGTCGCCGTCGGTGCCGGCACGGTGTTGATCGCGTAGCCGTTGGATTGGCTGGTGCCGCTGCCGGCGTTACCCGAACCGTCCGTGACGCCCGCGACGTTCAGACTGATCGCGTTATTGGCGTTGCTCAGGTTGCTGGTCGGCGTCAGCGTTGCGGTCCAGGTTTTGCCGCCGTCGTTGCTCGACAGATTGGACAAGGTGCCATTGGCCACGCTGACGTCGGACAGGTCGAAACCGCTTACCGCTTCGTTGAAGCTGAAGGTCACCAGTGACGTCTGGCCCACACCCAGGTTCGGGTTGGCGACCACCACCGTGGCGCTCGGACGCTCGCCGTCGATCACGTAGTTGTTGGACACCGCCACGCCATCGCCGAGGTTGCCCGCCAGGTCGCTGACGTTGCTGGTGTCCAGCGCAATGAAGTTGCTCGGGTCGGTGATGTTGGCGGTCGGTGTGAAGGTCGCGGTCCAGGTCTTGCCGCCGTCGCTGCTGGCCAGGTTGGTCAGCTCGCCGTTGGTGACGCTGAGGTCCGACAGGTCGAAGTTGTTCACCACTTCGCTGAAGGTGATCGTCACCAGCGTGGTCTGGCCCATGCCCAGGTTCGGGTTGGCGACCACGATGGTTGCCGTCGGCCGCGTGGCATCAAGGGCGTAGTTGTTGGAGATCGCGATCCCGGCGCCGGCATTGCCTGCGGCGTCTGCCACGTTGCTGTTGTCGAGCAGGATCAGGTTAGTGGTGTCGTTGATGTTGGCGGTCGGGGTCAGGGTCGCCGTCCAGGTTTTGCCGCCGTCACTGCTGAGCAGATTGGACAGGTTGCCATTGGCGACGCTGAGGTCCGACAGGTCAAAACCCGATACCGCTTCAGTGAAGGTGATGGTGACCGTGGTGGTCTCGCCGATACCCAAGCGGTTATCCGTCACGACGATGGTCGCGGTCGGCCGCGCGGTGTCGATGGCGTAGTTATTGGAATCGGTCACGCCCACACCGCTATTACCCGAACCGTTGACCACGCCGCTGTTGTCGAGGCTGATCAGGTTGGTGGTGTCGGTCACGTTGACGGTTGGGGTGAAGGTCGCGGTCCAGGTGATACCGCCATCGCTCGACGCCACATTGCTTAAGGTGCCGTTGGCCAGGGTCAGGTCGGCATTGGTGAAACCGCTCACCGCTTCGCTGAAGGTGATGGTCACCAGCGAGGTTTCACCCGCCTTGAGGGCGTTGTCGGCCACCACGATGGTCGCGGTCGGCACTTGGGTTTCCACTACGTAGTTGGCAGAGTCGGTGGTGCCCGCGCCCGCGTTGCCGGCCACATCCGCGACGCCGGTGTTGTTCAGGGTGATCACGTTAGTCGCGTCAGTCACACCGAGGGTCGGGGTGAAGGTCGCGGTCCAGGTGATGCCGCCGTCGCTGCTGCTCACGGCGCTCAAAGTGCCGTTGGCGATGCTCAGGTCGCTGTTGTCGAAACCGCTGACCGCTTCGCTGAAGGTAATGGTCACCAGCGAGGTTTCGCCGGGTTTCAGGGTGGTGTCGCTCAACACGATGGTGGCGGTCGGGCGTTGGCTGTCGATGGCGTAGTTGTTGGAATCGGTGGTGCCGCTGCCGGTGTTGCCGGACAGATCCTGAACGCCGGTATTGTCCAGCCGCACAATGTTGCTGGTGTCGGTGATGCCGGCCAATGGCGTCAGGGTCGCGGTCCAGGTGATCCCGCCGTCGCTGCTGGTGACGTTGCTCAACGTGCCGTTGTCGATGGTCAGATCGCTGTTGTCGAAACCGCTGACCGCCTCGCTGAACGTGATGGTCACTTGGGTAGTCTGGCCGACGCCCAGGGCCGCATCGGCGACCACGATGGTGGCGGTCGGACGCTGGGTGTCGATGGCGTAATTGTTGGAGTCGGTGGTGCCGGTGCCGGCGTTACCCGAGGCATTTTGCACACCGCTGTTGTCCAGGGTAATCAGGTTGCTCGCATCGGTGACGGCGCTGGTCGGCGTGAACGTGGCCGTCCAGGTGATGCCGCCGTCGCTACTGCTCACCGCACTCAGCGTGCCGTTGGCAATTGTCAGGTCGGCGTTACTGAAACCGGTCACGGCTTCGGAGAAGGTGATGGTCACCAGCGAGGTTTCACCGATGTTCAGCGCGTTGTCGGCGACTACGATAGTGGCCGTCGGCAACACGGTGTCGATGGTGAAGTTGGCCGAGTTGGTGACGCCGGTCCCGGCGTTACCGGCAAGGTCAGCCACGCCGCCGTTGTTCAGAGTGATCAGGTTAGTGGTGTCCCTGACACCAACTGTCGGCGTAAAGGTGCCAGTCCAAGTGATGCCGCCATCGCTGCTGCTGACCGCGCTCAACGTGCCATTCGGGACACTCAAGTCGCTGTTATCGAAACCGCTGACCGCCTCGCTGAAGGTGATGGTCACCAAGGAGGTTTCGCCGGCACTCAGGGTAGGGTCGGCGACCACGATAGTGGCGGTCGGACGCAGGCTGTCGATCACGTAGTTGTTGGAGTCGGTGGTGCCCGAGCCGGCGTTGCTCGCCAAATCCTGCACACCGGTGTTGTCCAGGGTGATGACGTTGGTCGCGTCGTTGACGCTGGTGGTCGGCGTGAAGGTCGCGGTCCACGTAATGCCGCCGTCGGCGCTGCTCACTGCGGTGAGCGTACCGTTGGCAATGCTCAGGTCGGCGTTGGTAAAACCGCTGACCGCCTCGCTGAACGTGATGGTCACCAGCGAAGTCTGGCCCAGTGCCAATGTCGGATCGGCGACGACGATGGTCGCGGTCGGCCGCACGGTATCGATGGCGTAGTTGTTCGAATCGGTGGTGCCGGTGCCGGCGTTACCCGAGGCGTTCTGCACGCCGGTGTTATCCAGGGTGATCAGGTTGCTCGCGTCGGTGATGGCGGTGGTCGGGGTGAAGGTCGCCGTCCAGGTGATGCCGCCATCGCTGCTGCTCACTGCGGTGAGTGTGCCGTTGGCGATGGTCAGGTCGGCGTTGCTGAAACCGGTCACGGCCTCGCTGAAGGTAATGGTCACCAGCGAGGTTTCACCGATGTTCAGCGCGTTGTCGGCGACCACAATGGTGGCGGTCGGCAGCACGGTGTCGATGGTGAAGTTGGCCGAGTTGGTGATGCCGACCCCGGCGTTGCCGGCGAGATCGGCCACGCCGCCGTTGTTCAGGCTGATCAGGTTGGTGGTTTCGCGCACGCCAACCGTCGGCGTGAAGGTCGCGGTCCAAGTGATGCCGCCATCGCTGCTGCTGACCGCGCTCAAGGTGCCGTTCGGAATGCTCAAGTCGCTGTTGTCAAATCCGCTGACCGCCTCGCTGAAGGTGATGGTCACCAGCGAGGTTTCGCCGGCACTCAGGGTTGGGTCGGCGACCACGATAGTGGCGGTCGGACGCAGGCTGTCGATCACGTAGTTGTTGGAATCGGTGGTGCCCGCGCCAGCGTTGCCGGCCACGTCCGCGACCCCGGTGTTGTTCAGCGTAATGATGTTGGTCGCATCGTTGACGCTGCCGCTCGGGGTGAAGGTCGCGGTGTAGGTGATGTTGTCGCTGGTGGTCAGGCCACTCAGACTGCCGTTTTCCACCGTGAAGTCGGCGAGGGTCAGGCCGGTCACCGCTTCGTTGAAGGTAATGGTCACCACCGAGGTTTGGCCGAGGGCCAGGGTCGGATCGGCAACGACGATGGTCGCGGTAGGGCGCTGGGTGTCGATGGCGTAGTTGTTCGAATCGGTGCTGCCGACGCCGACGTTGCCGGAGACAGTGGCTTGTACGCCGGTGTTGTCCAGGGTGACCAGGTTGCTCGCATCGGTGATGGCGCTGGTCGGGGTGAAGGTCGCGGTCCAGGTAATCCCGCCGTCGCTGCTGCTGACTGCCGTCAATGTGCCGTTGGCGATGGTCAAGTCAGCGTTGGTGAATCCGGTCACGGCTTCGGAGAAGGTGATGGTCACCACTGAGGTTTCGCCAATGCTCAGCGCATTGTCGGCAACCACGATGGTCGCGGTCGGCGCCACGGTGTCGACGGTGTAATTGCCAGAGTTGGTGGTGCCCGTGCCCGCGTTACCGGCCAGGTCGGCGATGCCGGTGTTGGCCAGGGTAATGATGTTGGTCGTGTCTTTGACGCCAGCGGTCGGGGTGAAAGTCGCGGTCCAGGTGATGCCGCCGTCGCTGCTGCTGACGGCAGTCAATGTGCCGTTGGCAATCGCCAGGTCGGCGTTGGTGAAACCGCTGACCGCCTCAGAGAAGGTGATGGTCACCAACGAGGTTTCACCGACGCTCAGGGCCGGGTCGGCGAGGACGATGGTCGCCGTCGGGCGCTGGGTGTCGATCACGTAGTTGCTGGAGTCGGTAGTGCCGCTGCCAGCGTTGCCCGCCAAATCCTGCACACCGGTGTTGTCCAGGGTGATCACGTTGGTCGCGTCGGTGATGCTGGCGCTCGGTGTGAAGGTCGCGGTCCAGGTAATGCCGCCATCGGCGCTGCTCACCGCCGTCAATGTGCCGTTGGCAATGGTCAGGTCGGCGTTGGTAAAACCGCTGACCGCTTCACTGAAGGTGATGGTCACCAGCGAGGTGTCGCCGATTTTCAGCGCGGTGTCCGCCAACACAATCGAGGCCGTCGGGCGCACGGTGTCGACGGTGTAGTTGCCGGAGTTGGTGACGCCTGTGCCGACGTTGCCGGAGCTGGTCGCCTGAATACCGGTGTTGTCCAGCGTGATGATGTTGGTCGCGTCGTTGATGCTGGTGGTCGGCGTGAACGTCGCGGTCCAGGTAATCCCGCCATCGCTGCTGCTCACGGCGGTCAACGTGCCGTTGGCAAGGGTCAGGTCGGCGTTGGTGAAACCGGTGACGGCCTGGCTGAAGGTGATGGTCACCAAGGACGTATCGCCGATTTTCAGCGCGGTGTCGGCCAATACAATGGTCGCGGTCGGGCGCACGGTGTCGACGATGTAGTTGTTCGAGTTGGTGGTGCCGCTGCCGGCATTGCCTTGCAGGTCAGCCACGCCGGTGTTGGCCAGGGTGATGACGTTGGTTGTATCGCTGACGCTGGCGGTCGGGGTGAAGGTCGCGGTCCAGGTGATGCCGCCGTCGCCGCTGGTCACTGCGGTCAGCGTGCCGTTGGCGATAGACAGATCGGCGTTGGTGAAACCGCTCACGGCTTCGCTGAAGGTGATGGTCACCAGCGAGGTTTCACCGGCACTCAAATTGGTGTCGGCGACCACGATGGTCGCGGTTGGACGTGCGGTGTCGACCGTGTAGTTGGCGGAATTGGTGGTGCCAGTGCCGGCGTTGCCTGCCAAATCCTGCACGCCGGTGTTGTCCAGGGTGATGACGTTGGTCGTGTCGGTGATGCTGGTGGATGGCGTGAACGTGCCCGTCCAGGTGATGCCGCCATCGGCGCTGCTCACCGCCGTCATGGTGCCGTTGGCGAGGGTCAGGTCGGCGTTGGTGAAACCGCTGACCGCTTCGCTGAAGGTGATGGTCACCAGCGAGGTGTCGCCGATTTTCAACGCGGTGTCCGCCATCACGATGGTCGCCGTCGGGCGCTGGGTGTCGATGGCGTAGTTGTTCGAGTTGGTCACGCCGACGCCGGCGTTGCCGGACAGGTCTTGCACGCCGGTCTTGTCCAGGGTGATGAGGTTGGTGCTGTCGGTCAGGCCGGCGGTCGGCGTGAAGGTCGCCGTCCAGGTGACGCCGCCGTCGCCGCTGGTCACCGCCGTGAGTGTGCCGTTGGCGATGGTCAGGTCGGCGTTGGTGAAACCGGTCACGGCTTCACTGAAGGTGATGGTCACCAACGAGGTTTCGCTGCTATTGAGCGCGTTGTCCGCGACGACAATGGTCGCCGTCGGCGCCACTGTGTCGTGGATCACGTAGTTGTTGGAGGTGCCGGAACCGGTGCCGACGTTGCCCGACAAATCCTGCACACCCGTAGTGTCGAGGGTGATGCTGTTGGTCGATGCATTGATATTGCCCGCCGCCGTCAGGGTCGCGGTCCAGGTGATGCCGCCGTCGCTGCTGCTCACGGCCGACAGTGTGCCGTTGGCCACGGTCAGGTCGGCGTTGGTGAAATTATTCACGGCCTCGCTGAAGGTGATGGTCACCAGCGAGGTACCACCGGAGTTCAGGTTGGTGGTGCCGACCACGATGCTGGACACCGTCGGCGGCGTCACGTCCGGCAGGTAGTTGGTATTGACCACACCGCCGTCGTTGAAGATGTTGTTCACCGCCGCCGGGACGCTGCCCGTACTGCCGCCGCCCACCGCCAAGCCACCCGCGCCGCTGCCGCCGGCGTTGCCGGCCAGGGCGCCAAAGTTGGCCGCCGTCATCAACAGCGTGCCTTTGTTCCAGATCGCGCCCACGCCTTTGCCGGCCGCGCCACCGTTGTCAGAGGAGCCCCCCAGCCCACCGCCACCGCCGCCACCGCCACCGGCCGCGACGTTGTTGGAGATGACGGACGTACCGACCACCGTCAGGGTGCCGGTGGAGGCGTTGTAGATACCGCCAGACGCCGAAGAACCGGCCCGACCGGCATGGTCCCAACCGGAACCACCGCCACCGCCACCGATGGACACCGTGCCGTTGGTCGCCGTGCCGCCGCTGCCGCCGCTACTGTAATTGGACGCGCCGATGCCGCCGGCACCGCCGACGGTGGTCCCGCCTTTGCCGCCCATGTAGTTGACGTTGTAGGTGCCGCCATTCCCGCCACTGCCCGCCCCGCCGGCCGTACCGGCATACACGCCAGTGCCGAAACCGGCAGTGCCACCATGACCACCGGTTTGACCGCCCAGCGCACCGCCACCACCACCGCCACCGCCGACCGCACCGCCGACATAAGGCGCGGTAACGCCACCGCCGCCACCGCCGCCCGAGGCTGCGTTATCGGTCACGGTGACGTTTCTGAGGGTCAGGTTGCCGGAGTTGAGAATCCCGCCACCCATCGCCCCGGCACCGTCGGTGCCCGCCGCCGCACCCACACCGGCCACCATGCCCTGCTTGATGACCAAGCCGTCGAAGGTCGCCGTGATCCCGGAGTTAACCTGTATCACGCGGGTTTTGTACTGGCCGTTCAGGGTGATATCGGCAACGCCGTCGTTATTCAGGTCGCCGTCAATGGTGACGTTCTTGGTGACGGTCAGTTGCGAGTTCAGGCCAATGATCATGCTGGTACTGAAGGTGACGGTGTCACCGGCCACGGCACTGGACAGGGCGGTACGCAACGAACCCACGCCGCTGTCGGCGTTGTTGACCACGGTCAGCGTCGCCAGGCTGTACTGGTAACCGGCCATGGACTCGGATGACAACACGCTGCGGCTTTCAATACTGCCGGTGGCGATTTCCAGGTTCCAGTCGCCGCCCACGCCGGTGCGGTTGGTGGACGCGGCGATGTCGCGCCCGGTGAGCTGCGCCAGCGAGTCGACAAAACTCACGCCGCGTTCATCGGCGCCGGTATTACAGGCGTAGATCAGGATGTCGCCACCGACGTTCATATCCTTGCCGATCTGCGCCAGCACATCGCTGCGCTCGGCAACGTTGTCCGCCGACAGGTAGCTGTTACCCAGCCATAGGTCGCCGGCATTGCCGTGGGCGATGATCTGCACCGAACTCACGCCCTGATGGGTGTCGAGGTAAGCGGCAATCTGCTGCAAGCCGTCCTTGGTCGCGTCCAGCGTCACCACTTCGGTGCCCGGTGCCACGCCTTTGAGCAGGCTGTCGGTGTCTTTGATGCGCGAATCGACGAACACCACGCTCTGCCCAGGTACGGCAGTGGGTGTGGCCGCCGGCGCGGGAGTCGCGGCGGAGGCGTTGTCTGCCTGGCCGTGGGTGTCTTTGCTCGCCGTCGGGTGGTCGGCAGCGGGCGGCTTGGCGGCATCAGCCGTGGGGTGACTGTCCGGTTGGGCCGCATCGGCCACGGTGGCCGCGACGGCGCCGTCGAACAGCATGCGCGGTTCCAGGGACATGATCATCGGCGATGCCAGTACGCGAGCGCCCTGGGCCTTGTGCGATTTGCCGTTGTTCCACCACATGCTGCTCACCGAAATCGAACTTTTATGACAGCCAATAAAAAGCCGCGATCAATTGATCGCGGCGTCTGATTTCATACGGATGACATTGGCGGCGCTGGATGATCCATCGTGCCAAAAGGATAACTCTGCGTATTTGTCGAAGAGGTCCGGCGGCAGGATCGTTCGCCGGGACTGCAAGGCGACCTTGGGTTTGACCCGATGCAACCCCGAGACGCCCAGGGCCTGGTCAAACTCCGGCGCGTCGTAGACGAGGTTGTCGAAATCATGCTCGAACCACGGCTCGCCGATGAATTCGTAGACCAGTCGAAGTACCCTCTCGGGCGCCTGGCTGAGCAGGTCGTAATCGATAATCAGCAAGGAGTCGGCGTTTTCGCCGTAATAGGCTTCTTTGAGTGCGGTCCAGGCAAAACCCACCAGGCGATTGCGCTGGGCCAGGGTTTCACAACGGCTATAGACGGTGTTGCGCTCGATTTCGTCGTTGAACAGCTTGGTGTTCTCGAACGGGTTAGCGCGGTACAAGCGCTCAAGGCTGTCCATCACCCAGGCGACGTTGCGCACACAGGCAATGGTTTTGGCTTGGGGAAACAGGTCCTGCAACGCGGGCAAGCGTGCGCACCACTGACGATTGGTATCGAAGATGACGGGTTTGTCGGCCTGCTCGGCGTAGTAGGAGTCGAACAACCCGCGCAACAGACGACGCCGCATAGGCTTGTCGATCACAGCACCGAACTCGCTGCCGGCGCTGCATTGTTCCAGAACACTGGTGAAGAGTGTGCCGACCGGGCTGCTCATGCCCGCATGAAAACGCGGGTTCTGCAGAAGAATAGCCGACAGCAGGGTGGAACCTGAGCGCGGCAAACCGGAGATAAAGTGGAACTGCTGCAATCCCTTCACCATAGTCAAAAGTCCCTTTGTAGGTCGAGCGTAATCCATTGCAACGTAGAGCGACTAGTGGTGTTTTGATATCAATTCGAAGCTAAAAAGCCAGCTTTCCTTTGAAAGTAGCGCGCCAGACGTGGTGAAACGTTTAATCAGGCCACTGAAATTATTTGTCCCGGTCCCCGTGTCCCATCAAAAACAACCGCGCCCGGTTATTGCCTGCTGCCGTTTCACTGACTTTTTGCCAGCCTGCGGGCAGCGGGGCGAATTCATCGGGCTGGTCGGCGGTACTGATCAACCACACACGTCCTGTACCTGAAGGTAGTTCACTGAGGCGATCGAGGTAGATTTTTTGCGCGTTGTCATCGACCAGCGTGCCAAACCCGTAGGCATTCGGGCGGCTGGAAGCACCCTCGGCCGAGGGCGGCGTGTAGAGCAATGGCGCGGCGTTGGTGTGGTTGTAATAGACATAGGGCATGTACCAGAGCAGGTCGCTGATAACGATCCGGTCGCCCTCGACGTAATGCTGATTGACGAACTCGACCATCACGCTGGTCTGGTCATTCACATCCACCGTGGCGTTGGTCTTGAGTCCCACCAGTTCAGTGCCGAGCAACAGCACCAGCAATGCCAGCGCCACCACGCGAAAGCCGTCCAGCAGCCGATCGATGGCCAGCCCCAGGATCAACGGCAACCCCAGGGCAAAAGCGGTCAGGTAGCGCTCGATAAACACCGGCGAGATAAACGACACGCCGAACACCAGCAGCAGCGGGACCAGGGTGTACAGCGCCAGCAAGGCACTCCAGCGATAGAGGCTGCGATCACGGACCACCGTCAGCACAATCACCACGAGCAAGAGCGCTGGCAGAGCGGCGAACATCAGCCACGGCAAGTTATCGCCATCGTCCTGGATCATATAGTCCCAGATCATCGATGGCAGCGAACTCAGGCTGACGGGCAGCTCCCAGCCCACGTCACCATTGGCTTTGAGCGCATCCATGTGCTGAATCAAATCGATCAGGCCAGGCAACCAGGGCAGGAACAGCACCACAATCGCGACGTTGGCCAGCCACCAGGGCGGCCGGGTGATGTGCTTCATCGGATGAGTCGGGTGCAAACGCAAGACCAGCAGGTACGCCCAATGCACAATCACGCAAAGGGCCGTGAAGTAGTGGGTGTAGAACCCCGCCGCCATCAACAGGGCGTAGATCACCAGATGTCGCGTATGCCGGGGCTGCTTGACCCAGTACACCAGCGCAATCGTCGCGCCGAGCAACCACAGCCCCAGCAGCGAGTACATCCGTACTTCCTGGCTGTAGCGCACCGCCGTGGGCAGTAAGGCCAGCAACAGACCGGCCAGCAGCGCGGCACGGGGATTGGCCATCAGCCGCACCAGCCAGAAACCCAGCGCCACCGTGGCAATACCCGGCAATGCACTCAGGCTGCGGATTGAGAAAATGCCGTTGCCGAATACTTCGATCCAGCCGTGCAACACCATGAAATACAGCGGCGGGTGCACGTCATGGGCGGCGTGAAACCAGATATCGCCCAATGAATACTGGCTCATCAACAGGCTTGAGCCTTCGTCGCCCCAAATGGCGGCGGCGGTGAGGTAGTAAAAACGTACAGCCGCGGCCAACACCAGAATCAGCCAGAACCCGTAATCAGCCAGCCATTGCGGCAGCGGCGAAAACGCGGTGGATTGGGTGCGACCGGCACGTCCATCCGGCCGGCCGGTCAGTTCTGTTTCCCTGCGGTACTTCATGCATTCCCCGCCTGGTCAAAAAAATCTGATCACTCTTGGAGCCCTCAGCACGCCCGGGAGTTCGCTCGATGCTGCCCCCATCTTTGTGAGAACGCAATCCAGCGACTTTTACATCAGCGTCTACGCTGAGGAGTGGCCCGGACAGTAGCGTCGAGCCAGTACGGTCTCCTCCAAAAACCACATGGATGAAATAACTATGGACGTGTTTCTCGGAACCATTCTTCCCTTCGGCTTCCCCTATGCTCCCAGCGGTTGGATGCAAGCCAACGGGCAGACGCTGCCGGTCAACCAGTACAACGCGCTGTTCGCTTTACTGGGTGTGATCTATGGCGGTAACGGGCAGCAAACTTTCATGCTGCCCAACCTGTGCGGGCGCCTGCCGATGCACCAGGGACAAGGCGTCAATCTGACGAACCGGACCATCGGTGAAGTCATCGGCACGGAAAACACCAGCGTTTTGTTGGCTAACCTGCCGCCTCACGCCCCCGTCATCACCGCCACCGCCACCTCGGCCCTGACCGCCAGCACCACGGTCAACCTCGCCAGTGTCGCCAGCACCCCCACTACCGCGCCGTCGAATGACAATGCCTACATTGGCGCCTCTATTGCCTCGGGACCGACCTCCGCCGCGATTTTCTCGACCGCGCAGGGCGCCAATCCGATCGCGCTCAAAGGCGTCAACAGCACCGTGGGCGGCACCGTCAACGTGACCGCCACCGCGCAGACCATCGGCAGCGGCTCACCGCTGGGCATCGTCAACCCGGTTCTGGTGGTGAACTTCTGTGTCGCCCTGCAAGGGCTTTTCCCTTCGCGCAACTGACCCAAGTGTCGGGGCCTAATGGCCCCGACCTTCTATTTTTTTCAGGGAGCAGATTCATGCTTGATCAGATTACCGGCGACCACTTCCGCCTGTTGCTCGGCACCTCCAAGCCGCTGTACCTCAGCGATGGCAGCGAGATACCGGTGGTGATCGTGTCCGTGGTGGACAAGCCCAATGCCCGCATGTCGGCCACCGGACGCATGCCGTTTGGCGTTGAACTGAGCAGCGCGGTTCAGACGACCTTCATCGACGGTCCCTGTGCCATCGAGCTGCCGGAGCTGGGCCGGATCGAAGGTATCGTTGTTTCGCGCACCCCGGAGCTTGGGCGCGACGCCAGCCACATCTACTTCGACATCACCGTCAACTGACCACCGCCGACTGCGGCTGGCCCGGATACCAGACCAGCCGTTCGGCCGCCACGTTGCTTTCCTCGACCTGAAACCCCAGCGCCAGATAGTGTCGGCGCGCATGGGGATTGTTGGTCCAGACCACCGTCGCCACCGGGCAACGCACCTGTTCAGCGGCTTTCTGCACACCTTGCAACACCGTGCGGCCATAGCCCTTGCCCCGGGCGGCCGGGATAAACGCCAGGTACAGCACGCGAATTTCGTTGGTGCCGAAATCCGCCGTCAACGCACCAATCGGCGTGCCCAGTTTCTCCACCACGAAGTGCATGGCGTTGGGATAGGACTCCCCGGTGCCCTGTTCTTGCACCTTGAATTGCTGGGCGATCACCTCTTCCACCAGTTCTTGCTCGCCGTCGATCCATTGCAGATCGGGCCGTGCAGCGTGATAAAGGTTGTGCAAAAACGGTCCGTCGGTGGCACCGGACGGACGCACCACCAGATCACCCACGTCATTGGAATTGTTGTTCAGCATTGCGATCTCTCCCTGCGCTAAAAACCACTCTCCCTCACACCCAACGCCGCCATCCGGCGCCAGGCCGTTCCCAGCAATGATTCACTGCGACCTTGCACCACCACCACGCCGCGCAACGGCTGGGTCGGGGTGGCGATGCTGTCCAGTGTAGTCAGGCGCACCGCGTACTGGGCCTGGACCGGCTCCGGCCGCTGGCTCTGGTCGCGGCGCACGGCAATCGGCCCATGGTGGTCGGACGTCAGCGCTTCCTGCTCAATGAACCCGGCGCCATTCGCGTCGATTTCACTCAGTTGCACGGCGACGGCCGGGTGCATCGGGTCTTCGGCGATAAATCGCCCGTGAGCCCCGGTCGCGACCCGCCACAGCTCGGCCTCGGCCAGGTAACCACGCAATCGCGCGCCCTCCTCGACGACCCTGGCCAGCGCTTCCTTGGGCGACAACCAGCGTCCGGCATTCAATTGCGGCAACAGGTCCCGTACCTTGCCAGTCTGCGGTGCCCGAATCAGCAAGCGCTCGCGCTGCGCAGCCAAGCCGCGATACTCGGCCACGGCCTCGGCCAGACGCTGCTCGACAATCCCGGCATCGGCCACGGTTTCACTGCGGCTGGCCTGACGGCGCATCTGCAATTGCTGGATCTGGATTTCCCGCCGGACGATGGCCTGGCGCGAATCGAGGTCTGGCGACTCCAGTTCAATCAAGACGTCGCCCTGGGCCACCAACTGACCATCACGGACATTCACCTGCTTGACCCGCGCCGCCACCGGCGCATGCAAGGTGCTGACGCGTCCTGCCTCCAGCATCACCGGCAACTCCACCGCACTGCGCCACGGCACCGCCAGCAGCAGAACAATCGCCACCAGCCCCAGGGTACTCAGCAACACCCGAGGGGCGTGGGCCTGCTCGCGGCGGGTCCACCACTCGCGCCATTCGCGCACGATCGGCAGGAAGATGAACCACACCAATTCCACCAGCATCAGGAAGATGCCCAACAGCTTGAAGAACAGGTGATACACCGCCAGGGCAATCCCGAAAAACAGTACCGCGCGCCATAACCACGAGCCGTAGCCCCAGATCAGCAAACGCCGCTGCATCGACGGCGACCAGGGCTCCGGTGCCGGTGCGCCGTAGCCGAACAAGACCTCGCGCAACCGCCAACGGCACAGGGCAAAGGCCCGGCCCTGGAGGTTATCGACTTCCCAGAAATCACTGAGCAAAAAGTAACCATCGAAGCGCATGAACGGGTTGAGGTTGATCACCAGCGTGGTGATCCAGGTCGCACTGGCGAGCATAAACGCCGCGGTGCGGCCGGGACCGTCAGGCAACAGCGACCAGGCCAGCAACGCGATACACGCCAGCACCAGTTCCGCCAGCACGCCGCCGGCACCGATCAGCAACCGCGCACGTCGATCATTGACCCGCCAGGCATCGCTGACATCGGTATAAAACATCGGCAGCATCACCATGAACGCCACGCCCATGCTTTGCACCCGGCAACCGGCGCGCTTGGCCATGAAAGCGTGACCAAACTCGTGGCACAGCTTGGCAAAAAACAGCGCCACGCCAAACGCCAGCGCGCCGCCGAGGCTGAACAGATGTGGAAACGTGGCGATAAAGCGCTGCCAGTCCCGGGACACCAGAAACACACCGAGCATCAGGGTAGCCGGCAACCCGAAGCGCAATGCATTCGGACCGATACGCTCCAGCCAGGGCCAGGCGCGATTGAGAAACGCGTCCGGGCGCCACAGCGGAATGCGGAAAAACAGGTATTGGTGCAACAGGATCTGCCACAGCGACTGACGCTGGGCCGCAGCCTTGAGGCTATAACTGGCGCGCTGTTGCGGATCGAGGGCGGTGATCAAGTCATGGCCGCGCAGGAAATTCAGCAATTGCTCCAGCTCGGCGCCGTCCAGCGGCAATCCCGGCTCACGGTTCGCCGCTTGCAACACCTTGTCGGGGTCGCCCAGGGACCAATGACGCAACAGACGCATCGCTGCCGCACCCAGTTTGAAATACCGCCCGCGCACCGGATCGGCGAGGGTCCAGCGTGGCGAACCGTCGAGGGCCGGGGCCGCCGCTTGCAGTTGCAGATCTGCCCGCAGGCTCGGCAGGCTCATCTACAGGCCCACGCTTTGACGCAACCCGGCCAGTGGCCGACGCAACAGGTACAACGCCAGCGGCGCGCGGTCGCCAAAGATTTTCGCCGTGCCGCGCAAGCCGATGCGTGGCGGCGCCGCGTCGAAATTCGCGTCCAATCGATAAGCCAACTGTCCGCCAGCGGTGGGCTGCGCTTCATAGGCTGAGCGTTCGAGTTTGGCCAGATGCCGTTGCAACGGATCGCTGTCGAGAAACAGCGAAACCTCGGCCCCCGGCTCCAGGGCAATCGCATCGCCCACCGCCAGTTCGATGCGCAATTCGGCCTGGTTCGGGTCAGCGATTTCCATCAGCCGCTCACCGGTCTGCACCGGTTTGCCGGTCCAGCGTTCGGCGTCGGCAAACACGGCGATGCCGTCACGCTCGGCGCGCACTTCGCTGCGTTTGAGCAGTTCGCGGGCGTAATCCCGTTCGGCACGTTTTTGTTCGACCCGTGCCGCCAGCAAGTCGATTTTCGAGCTGGATTCCGCGTCGGCGAACGAGCGTTGGGAATTGGCTTTGAGTTCGGCTTCGGCCACGCCCAAGGCGCGCTGTGACACATCGGCCTGAGCCGTGAGGGTGGTGTTTTCGAAGCGCAGCAGCAGGTCGCCGGTTTTCACCGTCTGATTGGGTTTGACCAGAAACTCGGCAATCACCCCGTCCAGCGGCGCAGCCACGACTCGGCCGCCTAGCGGTACCACTTCGGCGGGGGCCAGCACTGATTGGCGCACCGGGATCAACAGGGCGAGCAGCGCCACCGCGACCAGCGCCACCTGACGTTTACGGGTCCAGCGCAGCCGCCACGGTTTGCGCGGTTGCAGGGCTAGCCAGGCATGGCTGTAAGTGTCGCCCAATTGCGAGAGTAGAACTTGTTCGGAAGGGTTCCAGGGAGTGTCCCGGGCCAACCACAAACCGCCGAACACTTCGCCCTGGTGATCGATCAGTGGCAGCCAAAACACCTGGGCGGCGGAAAGGCTTTGCCAGTCCGCACGAATCGATTCGCTGAGCCCATCATGCGGAATCACCCGCGCCTGTTTCAGCACGTCGCGTTTGAACAGCTGCGCCACCGCTTGCTCGACAAACGCCACGAACGGCGCGTTCGGGTCCACCGCACTCACGCCGGTCACGGCCTGCACCTTGCCGGCAATCAACAGCGCCGCATGGCGAAAACCGAACAGTGCCTGGCTGTCATTGACCAGGCTATAGGCCAGTTGCGCCGGGGTACGCGCGGCGCGAGTCTGACGTTCGAGGTCAAGAAACCGGGCGAAAACCTGTTCAGCGCCGCCACTGATCGGAGCGTTCACTTGAGCTCCGCGAAGCGCGCCGTTCCGCTCATACCGGCCAACAGGCCCGTAGCATTGGGCAGAGTCGCGACCAACAGCAAGGTCTGGCTGCCTTCATCGATCCGCGCACCGAGGCGCTTGACCGTGGCATCCAACGGCTGACCGGTTTCATCGGGTACAAAACTGAAGGTCTGGCCGGGCTTGAGCTTGCCCATCCAGCGCGACGGAATCAGCAAATGAATTTCCAGGGTGCGGTTATCGACGACATCCAGCAACGGCGCGCCAGCCGCCACGCTTTCATAACGCTGGACCTTGCGCTCGACAACCTGGCCGTCAAACGGCGCGAGCACGCTGCAGCGTTTGACCTGCACCTGATAAACCTGGGATTGCGCCTGAGTCTCGCTGACCTTGGCCTCGGCCCGCGCCACTTCAAAACGCCCGACCGAATTCAAAGCGGCCAATTGCTTGTTGTGCGACAGCTCTTCACTGGCCCCACGGCTCGCGGCCTGCGCGGCATTGAGCTGGGCCTGAAAGCCTGAGCAATCGAACTTCGCCAGGGTATCGCCCTTCTTGAACGACTCACCCTCGCTGAACGGCAACTCGACAATCCGACCCGGCAACTCACTGGCGAGCACCGCTTGATCCCGAGCCCGCAGCACACCACGAGCCTCGCTGCTGGCCTGACCACTGCCACCGACCGCGCTGTTTTCCAGCAACGGATCGTCTGGCGCAGGCGTTTGAGCCTGTACTGCGCACGTTACAAAGGCTAATCCAACAACCCAACTTCCAAAACGCGGCATAACCGTGACTCCCTGACGGATGACCGGAGTCTACGACAGCGGGGGGTTGCGTCAAGCGAATAGCCAGCACGTTTTGGAAAAGCCACGTATCAAGAAAAATGCTGACCCATAGGACGAACTCAATCGATCAAAAATATAACCTTGAAGGAATATTCCATAACGTGCATATTCAGCTCCCATGAACTGGGATATTGAATACACCGACGAGTTCGGCGACTGGTGGACGGATCTGAGCGAAAGCGAGCAGAGCTCTGTCGCTGCGAGCGTAAAACTACTTGGGCAGTTCGGCCCAGGCTTACGCTTTCCTCATAGCAGTGGAATCAACGGATCGCGACATGGACATCTTCGCGAACTACGCGTTCAGCATGCAGGTCGCCCTTATCGCGTTTTGTATGCATTCGATCCGAGACGCTGCGCCTTGCTATTGATAGGAGGAGACAAAACCGGTCAGGATCGATGGTATGAAGTCAATGTACCGTTGGCCGATCAGCTGTACGATGAACATCTCGACACATTGCGCAAAGAGGGTCACAACGATGGCTAAGAAATTTGCCGAACTCGAAGCGCGGATGACACCCGAATCCCGGGCACTCGCCGATTCGATTTATGAACAACACATAAAGGAAATGCCACTGCATGAGTTGCGTCAGGCCAAAGCGCTGAGTCAAGCCACGCTTGCCGAAACGCTCCATATCAACCAGGCCGCCATTTCTAAAATGGAACGCCGTACGGATATGTACATCAGCACCTTGCGTAACTACATCCGCGCTATGGGCGGTGAGCTCGAAATAATTGCGACGTTTCCAGACGGCCAAATCAAGATCGAAAATTTCGCTGGTTGAGCGGCCTCCCTGGCTGCTCACTACGACACCAGCCCAGCGTTGCCCACCTTCTCAGTTCCGTAAGACCGCAAAGATTGGGGCTAATGGCGCTCTTATCCTGCTAAAGAACGTAAAAACCGATAATCGCCAGCCCCCACCAGCACAAGCCCAGCGCTACCCAGATTCCGTTGGCAAAAGTCAGCTTCGAATTACCAAGCCCATCGACATCTCCCGCCAAATAGTTGATTGCATTCTGTACACGCAACAAACAGCAGGTTTGCAGGAGTAAAACCAAAAGGCTCAACGCAAATCGAATTTGCACATCTGGTAACCACATCAACGCTGAACCGGTGCACGCCAGCAGGATGAAAGCCAATGCCAGACTGCGCGGGTACCAACGGTACTTTAGGTCTGCAGCACCTATTCGGTGATCGATTTTGGTGAACAGGGAGTACACGAAAAACACACCCAGGATGGCGCGAAACAAGGGAAAAACCTTATTACCCGTGGCTGCGCGATAAAGCTTCCAATTTCGATAAAACCAATAAATAAAGAAAAAACCGCTAGTCGAAACGAATAGCAATGCCAGCTTGCTTTTACCCACGACATAAAAATCGCGAGATGCTGCCGCAGCGTCCAAAAATTCAACAGTCGCGGGCGAATCAGAGGGAGCAATCATAGTAGAGCGCAGCCGTGGTCATTGAGGGCCGAAATGCTAACGCCTGATGATCTTCGATAGTGCCTACACAAAAAAAACAGGACCATTCCTACTTTAAGGTTCTCAATTTCACTCAGAACTGTTCCGTCTCCGGATAAACCGACTCCCATCCCCCACCCAAAGCCTTGTACAACCCCACCATCGCCAACGACACGCCCGTCGAACTCTCAACCCATTGCTGCTGGGTCGCCAACAACTCGCCTTGCACGGTCAGTACGTTGACGAAATCCACCACACCTTCGACGTATTGCTGTTGCGCGGTGCGCAGGGCGATCTGGTTTTGGCGTACGGCTTCGGCGAGGCTGTCGCGGCGTAGTTGGCTGGCGTTGTAAGCGGTCAGTTGGTCGTCGATTTCATGCCAGGCGCGCAGCACGGTTTGCTGATAGGCGATGGCCGCTTCCTGCTGCTGGGCTTCGCGCAGGTTGAGCATGCCACGCAGGCGACCGCCGTCGAACAGCGGCAGACTGAATTGCGGGCCGATGCCGAACGAGCGTGAGCCCCAGGAGCCGAAATCGCTCAGTTGCATGGCCTGGGAACCGATGTTGCCCGACAGCGTGATCCGCGGATAAAAATCGCCCTTGGCCACACCGATGCTTGCTGTGGCGGCATGCAAACGGGCTTCGGCCTGACGAATGTCGGGGCGGCGTTCGGCCAGTTGCGACGGCAGCCCGATGGCAACCTGGCGCGGGGTCTGCGGCACCGGGGCGTCTGTGGATAACTCGGCGTGCAACGCTTGCGGTGGTTCGCCCATCAACAGGCTCAGGGCGTTGATCAGTTGTGATTGACGCTGCTCCAGCGCTGGCAGGCGCGATTCGATGGCCGCCACTTGCGCGGCAGCTTCGGCGACGTCCAGGTCCGTGGCAACGCCGTCGGCCAGGCGCAATTGCGAGAGCTTCAGACTGTGCCGGGCGACGTCCAGGTTCTGCTCGGTGACAGCCCGGGTGTTCTGCACGCCGCGCAGCTGGATGTAGTCCTGGGCGGTTTCGGCCAACACCGACAGCAGCACCCCGCGACGGTCGTTTTCGGCGACTTCGAGGGTGGCGTCAGCGGCTTCGGTTTCGCGGCGCACGCGGCCCCAGAAATCCAATTCCCAGGAGGCGGAAAAACCGGCGTCCCAGAGGTTGAACGCGGAGCGGCCGTTTTTGCCTGAGGGATCGCTCAGGCCTTCGCCGCTGTTGCGTTCACGACCGTAGCTGCCGGTGGCGGCGGTCGTCGGGTAGCGATCGGCGGTGATGACCTGGCGTGCGGCGCGACTTTGCTGCAAGCGGCTGCTGGCGAGTTTGAGGTCGAGGTTATCGGTCAGGGCGCGCTGGCTCAGGGTCGAGAGTTTTGGGTCGTGGAAGACTTCCCACCAGCGTTCGTCCATGGTTTGGGCGACGGCTTGGCTTTCGGCAGCCTTTTGCGGTTTTGACCATTCGGTGACCTGTTGCGGCTCGGGTTTGTGGAAGTCCGGGCCGACGGTGCAGGCCGAAAGAGCCATGGTGAGCACGGCGTAGACAGTCAGTTGAGGCCACTGGCCTCTTCGCGAGCAAGCTCGCTCCCACATTGGAATGCGTTCCCCTGTGGGAGCGAGCTTGCTCGCGATGGCGTCAGCACGATCAACGAAGGTTTTCATCGCTGCACCACCTCATGTTTCTCAGCGCTGGCCGTATCAATCTTCGCCTCCACCGACATCCCCACCCGCAACCGCTGCGCCAACGGCTGCCCCGCATCCAGCACAATCTTCACCGGAATCCGCTGCACCACCTTGGTGAAGTTGCCAGTGGCGTTGTCCGGTTTGACCGAGGCAAACGTCACCCCGGTGGCCGGTGCGATGCTTTCGACGCGACCACTCAACATCTCGCCACCCAGGCTATCGACGCGAACCTGCACGTCTTGCCCCGGCTGCACATTCGTCAACTGCGTCTCCTGGAAATTGGCCATCACATAAGCCTGGGCCAGCGGCACCACGGCGAGGATCTTGCTGCCCGGCGTGACGTAGGCGCCCACCCGCACCGCCCGCTCACCGACCATGCCGTCCTGGGGCGCGACGATCCGTGTGTAGGACAACTCGTAACTGGCAATTTCCAGCGCCGCTTGCGAACGTTTCAACCCACCTTCCGCCGCATCCCGTTGGGCGGTGAGGATGTCCACTTGCTTGCGTTCTGCCGCCAACACCGCTGTGGCATTGGCCAGCCGCGCGGTCGCCTGATCGATGCGCGTCCGTGCCTGTTGCGCGTTCTGCACCGTACCGGCGCCGACGCCAGCGAGGTGGTCATAGCGGTTCAATTCATGCTCGGCGAAGGCCATTTCCGCCTTGGCCGAGACCACCGTGGCTTGGGCCTGGGCGATCACCGAGGTCTGGCGCTCAAGGGTCGCTCGCGCGTTTTGCAGTTGCGCCCTGGCCACCAGGGTTTCGGCATCGGCAGCCTGGGCGGCGGCGCGCAGGTCACGATCATCGATCAACGCCAGTAACTGCCCGGCCTTGACCTGCTGGTTGTCCTCCACCAACACCTCTTTGATAAACCCGGCCACTCGCGGTACGACCAGGGTGAAGTCCGCCGAAACAAAGGCGTCGTTAGTGGTCTGCTGCGTGCGTTTGCCGAACAGTCCCGGCGCGATCAGGTAAATCAGCACACCGACCGCGATCGCTGCGGCAACGCCGACAGCCACTTTTTGCTTGGTAAAAGTCGTCATAAAAACCTTCAGTTTCAGTGATGCGTTCAGGTCGGCGCCCGGGGCGGAAAGATCCGCGTCGGCAGCCAGAAAATCAGCAGGATCAGCGCGACAGCGACACCCGCCATACACAGATAAAGATCGGAAGCGGTCAGCACCACGGCTTGCTCATGCAGTCGGTGGGCAAGGCCCGCGCTGTCGCTGTCGACCAGGGGCGAATTGCCGAGGCGGTCCACCAACATGGTCGAGTGGAAATGCAGGCGTGCAGTGGTCAACGCATCGATGATGCCGGTGGCGATCACCGCGGCCAGGCCTTTGACCGTATTGAACCAGGCCGAGGCGAACGGCCCTTCCATCGGCGTGATGCTGCCGGTGGCAAGCATCAGCAGCGGCAGCACCGCCATGGGTTGTCCGAAGATTTGCAGCAGTTGCAGCACGTAGAAATCATCGCGAATCCACACCGACGTCAGCTGCGAACCACCGAAGCAGGACAGCACCAACATGCTCAAGCCAAGCCCCAGCACCCAACGGCAATCGACCCAGCGCAGGTTGCACAACGCCGCCACCAGCGGCAGCGCGATCAACTGCGGCAATGCCGCGATCAGCATGATCGGCGCCGTCTGAATCGGCCGATAACCCTGGACTTGTGCCAGGTAACTCGACGGAATGACCACCACCGCCAACAACACCACCAACACCCCGGCCAGGGTCATCAAGGCGAACGACAGGTTACGGATGCCGAGCATCTGCAACTTGAAGAACGGAATCGGCTGCGACCATTCGTTGATCAAAAACAGCACCAGCAATAACAACCCGCCGCCGAGCAAAAAGCAGATCAGGCTCGATTCAAACCAGTCCAGCCGATTGCCTTGCAGGATGCCGATCACCAGCATGCAAATCGCTGGAAAACCCAGCAGCACACCACGCCAGTTGAATTGCTTGAGGCGCTCCAGGCGCAGCGGGTCCTGGGGCAAGCCGTAAGCCACTGCCGCCATGGCGATCAGGCACGGCACGATGATTTGCCAAAAGGTCCATTGCCAGCCGACGTACTCGGTCCACAACCCGGCCAGCGGCGTGCCGAGGCCGGGGCCGAAGGTCGCGGTCAGGGCATATCCGGCCAGACCGTAGAGTTTGACGTTGGCTGGCAGGAAACGCAGGGCGACGGTCATCAGCATCGGCGGCAATGCCCCGCCCGCCAGGCCCTGGACGATGCGCATCAGCAGCAGGCTTTCGTAGTTCGGCGCGAACGGGCACAGCACGCCCAACAGCGTGAAAGCGCCGATGGCGTAGAGGGTGAAGCGGCGCAACGAGAACGTCACCGAGCACCATGGCGCGAAGGCCATCGCCGCCACGGAGGTCGCGGTGTAGCTGGCAACCAGCCAGGTGCCTTCGTCGTAACCGATGGCCAACGCACCGCGAATGTCGGCCAGGGCGACCTTGGTCACCATCTCGTTCAGGCCGGACACCAGCACCGCCAGCAATACACCCACCAGACCGATGATGATCCGCAGACCGAAGACCGGAGGTGTGATGGCGGCAGAACTGGCCGCAGCGAGAGGGGCTGGGACCGTGAGGGAAGTCATGGACGAGCTCCGGAATGGGAAATACCGGGGCATTTTATGGAGGGTGGGGCGTTACGAAAATTGACTTGTTAGCAGGTTATAAGTGCGTCATACGCAACGATAGAGAACCCTGAATACAACCCTGTGGGAGCGAGCTTGCTCGCGATAGGGCCATCACTCCAACATTACCGCTGACTGACACACCGCTATCGCGAGCAAGCTCGCTCCCACAGGGGACTTCAGTCGCTTGAGGTTGGCTGTGCAGCCAACCAAGTCTCATCGCAGCACGCCTTGAGGGTTTCGCGCATCCAGCGGTGCGCCGGGTCTTTGTCGTAGCGAGGATGCCAGGCCTGGGTCAGCATCAGCATCGGCAACGGAATCGGCAGGGTGAATGAGCGCAGTTTCAAACCCAGGCGCCGCACGCTCAGGAGCGCTTCCTTGGGCACCGGCAGCAGCAGGTCGGAATCGGGCAGGGCAAACTTCGCCGCATGGAAACTCGGGGCAATCACCGCCACCCGCCGCTCCAATCCCAAGGCTTCCAATGCCGTGTCGATCGGCCCACGGGCGATCCCGCGTCGGGACATGCTGATATGGGAAAAACCGGCATAGCGCTCGGCGGTGATTTCTTCGGCAAACAGCGGATGATCTTCCCGGGCCAGGCCGACGAAGTGGGTGGAGAACAGGTTCTGGATCTTCACTTCCGGCATCGACGGGCGATTGTTGCTGACGCTCAGGTCGATCCGCCCTTCGCGTAGCGCCTCATCATCGCCATCGCCTTCCGGGACAAAACGCAGTTCACAATGCGGGGCCTGACGCTCCATGGTGTCGAACAACTTGCCGCCATACACACCGACGAAAAAATCATTCGCGCGAATGCTGAAGCGACGGCGCAAGGTGCCCAGTTCCACCACATCAGCGGAGCGGAACAACAGCGCGGCTTGCTCCACGACATCGCGCACCTGCTCGCGCAACGCTAATGCCTTGGGGGTTGGCACCAGGCCACGTCCGGCGCGCACCAGGATCGGGTCGCCGATGGCTTCGCGGATGCGGGTCAGCGTTCGGCTCATGGCCGCCGGGCTGAGGTTCATCCGCCGCGCGGCGCCCACCACACTGCCCTCGTCGAGCAAGGCGTCGAGGGCGACCAGCAAGTTCATGTCCGGGAGTTGCATGCTGAGCACTCTTGGCTGATCAGGATTGATTCAGGCGCAATGCTAGCAGCGAATCCACCCCGTAGGAGCAAAGCTTGCTCGCGATGAACGATGACGCGGTCTACCTGATACTCCGCGGCGTCTCAATCGCGAGCAAGCTTTGCTCCTACGGGGTGTGGTGTTTTAGCGCTGCATCCCCCAGCGCTTCACCGTCACCCGCTCCAGCGTGTCGAACACCAGGTTCTCCACCAGCAACCCAATCAGAATCACCACCGCCAACCCGGCAAACACCTTGTCGGTGTACAGCTCATTACGATTCTGAAAAATGTACCAACCCAACCCGCCCTTGCCGCTGGTCGCACCAAACACCAACTCGGCCGCGATCAACGTGCGCCAGGCAAACGCCCAGCCGATTTTCAGCCCGGCAAGAATCGACGGCAGCGCCGCCGGAATCAGGATGAACAGCACGAAACGCATGCCCTTGAGGCCATAGTTGCGACCGGCCATGCGCAGGGTTTCCGACACGCCGAGAAAACCGGCATAGGTGTTCAAGGCCAAGGCCCAGAGCACCGAATGCACTAACACGAAAATCAAGCTGTTCTGCCCCAGCCCAAACCACAGCAGCGCCAGCGGCAACAGCGCAATCGCCGGCAACGGATTGAACATCGAGGTCAGCGTACTCAGCAGGTCACGACCGAACTGTGTCGAAACCGCCAGCGTGGTCAGGGCAAAGGCCAGGACAATGCCGATCAAGTAACCCTTGAGCAAAACCACCAGGGAAATCCACACCTTGCCCAGCAACTCACCACTGAGCAGGCCGTCGTACAACGCGCTGGCGGTTTGCAGAAAACTCGGCAGCAGCAGGTCGTTGTTCTGAATTCGAGCGACGACTTCCCACAGCACCGCCAGCAATATCAGGATCAGGCTTTTACGAACCCAACCCTGTTGCCATACACGCTGGCCAAGGGGCAATTCTCGCTCCAGCGGTACACTCGTCAGGGGCTCTAATACGGTTTCGAATTCTTTACGCGCAGATGACAACTGGCTCATCGGGCAATCCTCTCAATGGCTCAATAAGCGATGCGAATGTCAGCGAAATCCAGCTCGCGCTCGGTTTCCGGGGACTGGCCTTCATCGAACAACAACCGGTGAATTCGCCGCGCCGATTCCTGGAACGCCACGCCACCCAGACTGTGCAAGTCGTATTGATGGCTGTGGACTTCCGCCCGCACCCGACCCGGATGCGGCGACAGCAGCAGGATGCGATTGCCCACCACCAGCGCCTCTTCGATGGAATGCGTCACGAACAACAGCGTGAAGCGCACCTCTTCCCAGAGCAGCAGCAATTCTTCCTGCATCTTGCGCCGGGTCAGTGCGTCGAGGGCGGCGAAGGGTTCGTCCATCAGGAGGATTTTCGGCTGCATCGCCAAGGCCCGAGCAATCGCGACTCGCGCCTTCATGCCGCCAGACAAGGTGTGCGGATAGGCATCGGCAAACGCCGCCAACCCGACCTTGTCCAGATAATGCAGCGCCCGTTCTTCGGCCTCTTTACGCTTGAGGGTTTTCGAGGCCAGCAGCGGAAACATCACGTTCTGCTTCACCGTTTTCCACGGCGGCAGTTGATCGAACTCCTGGAACACCACGATTCGATCCGGGCCCGGCGCATTGACGGTTTGCCCCTGAAGACGAATCTCGCCCTCGCACGGCTGGATGAACCCGGCCACGGCCTTGAGCAACGTCGATTTGCCGCACCCGGACGGGCCGAGCAGCACAAAGCGATCCGCCGGATCAATTTCGAAACTGACCTGATGGGTGGCCCGAACCACCCGCTGCGGCGTGCGGTATTCCAGGCTGACTTGATCGACAGACAGCAATGCCTGGGTTGCTGAGATCGGGTTGCTGGCCGTGTGGCCTTGCAAAGGGGCGTTCATGTCGATCAGCTCCCTTGCAGCGGTTTGGCGTCCTGGAAGAAGTAGTCCTTCCACGAATCCGGTTTGTTCTTGATCGCGCCGACGCGGTAGAGAAATTCGGCCAACGGGTAGGTATTTTTCGGAGTGACGCTGAATTCGAACTGCGGGTTGTCGATTATTTTCAGCAGCGCCGCGCGGTCGATTTTGGCCTTGGTCACGCGGATGTAAGTGTCCGCCGCCGCGCCTTTATCGTTCTGGGCGAATTGCGCCGCTTCGGCCAGCGCCTCGACGAACGCCTTGTAGGTTTTCGGGTTCTCGTCGCGGAATTTTTCGGTGGCGAACAGCACCGTCGGCGAGTTCGGGCCGAGCAGGTCATAGGTATTCAGCACCACGTGCACGTTCGGGTTTTCCAGTGCCTGATCCTGGAACGGCGGGTTGGAGAAATGCCCGGTCAACTCGGTGCCGCCCGCGATCAGCGCAGCGGTAGCGTCCGGGTGCGGCAGAGCGATGGTGTACTTGTCGAGACGATTGAATTCCTTGTCGCCCCACTGCTTGGCGGCCGCGTATTGCAGGAAGCGCGACTGCACCGACACCCCGACCGCCGGCACCGCGATGCGGTCCTTCTCGGTGAAGTCGGCGATGGTTTTGACCTTGGGATTGTTGCTCACCAGGTAGTACGGGAAGTTGCCCAGGGAAGCCACGGCTTTGACGTTTTGCTTGCCGTGGGTGCGGTCCCAAATGGTCAGCAGCGGACCGACGCCGGCCCCGGCAATGTCGATGGAACCGGAGAGCAGCGCATCGTTGACCGCCGCACCGCCGGAGAGCTGAGTCCAGTCGACCTTAATGTCGATGCCTTCCTGCTTGCCGTACTTCTCGATCAGGTTTTGATCGCGGACCACGTTGAGCAACAGGTAAACAATGCCGAACTGCTCGGCGATGCGGATTTCACCCTCGGCCTGGGCCACGGTCGGCGCCACCAGGCTGCCGGCGATCAGGCTGAAACCCAGGCCGATGGCCGCGGCCAGCGGTGCCAATGAAAGACGTTTGGACATGATGAATCTCCGACAAATCAGAAAGGCGCGTCGCCCTGGATGGTGGTGCGAAACAACTTGCGGCGCAGGTAGCTCGGGCAACCGGCGGCAAGGTGAATCAGCGAACGGTTGTCCCAGAACACCAAATCGTGGGGCTGCCACTGATGGCGGTAGATGTTTTGCGGCAACACGCTGTGGGCGTAGAGCTCGGCCAGCAGTTGCTGGCTCTCATCTGTAGGCAGGCCAACGATGCGGGTGGTGAAACCTTCGCTGACGAACAACGCCTTGCGGCCGTTTTCCGGGTGAGTGCGCACGATCGGGTGCACGACTTCGGCGACCTGGGCCAGTTGTTCCGGGGTCAGGGTCGGGCGCCAGTTGCCTTCGAATTTGGTTTCGCTGTAACGCGCGGTGTAGGAGTGCGCGGCGGATCGGCCTTCAACGGCTTTACGCAGTGCGTCGGGCAGGCCGTCCCAGGCTTTGTGCATGTCGGCGAACAGGGTGTCGCCGCCCTCCGACGGTAGCTCCTGGGCGTGCAGCATCGAGCCCAGACTTGGCAATTCTTTATAGGAAAGGTCGGAATGCCAGAACTTGCCGGCATCACCGAGGCCGACGGAGACGCCGTTTTCGATGATGTTAGACACGATGAGAATTTCCGGGTGGCCGGCCAGCAGGAATTGTTTGAGCACATGGATTTGCAACACGCCGAAGCGGCGGCTGAAGTCGATATGCTGGTCGGGGGTAATGCGTTGGTCGCGGAAGACAACGACGTGATGATCCAGGTGTGCGCGGTGGATGCGCGCGAAATCCTGGTCATTGATCGGGCGGGACAGGTCCAGGCCGATGATTTCGGCACCGACGGCGCCGCTGAATGGGCGGATGTCGAAGGTTTGCGGCGCGATGCTTTGAGATGCAGAGACGGCTGACATTTAAATCACTCCCACGCACGGCACGCTCAAGGGCGCGCGCGTCGATCAGAAACTCACGGAGGTCCCGTGTTGGTTCGTGTCGTGCGGCGCGCCGAATGGTCGGCAGGTACGCAGGAGAGTGACTTTATAGGTATAAGAATTGAAATTTAAATACCGTTAGTGAATAACGATATACCACCGATTGTTCCCACACTCCTGCGTGGGAATACATCCCGTGACGCTCTGCGTCATAGTGGACGCGGAGCGTCCATGGCGGCATTCCCACGCAGAGCGTGGGAACGATCAGTAAGTGGTGTTTTTGAGGACGGCTTCGCGGGCAAGCCTCGCTCCTACAGGTCCGCGTCGTACACACATGATGCGAACGACACAAACCTTGTAGGAGCGAGGCTTGCCCGCGAAGAGGCCAGAAGCAGCACCGAAGACTATCGCTCGTGCAAAGCCTCAGCCCGCGCCCGAATAATCGGCTTGAGCAAATAGCTGAGCACGGTCTTCTTGCCGGTAATGATGTCCACCGACGCCACCATCCCCGGAATGATCAGCAACGGCTTTTCATCCGTCCCGAGGTGACTGCGGTCGGTACGCAGCTTGATGATGTAGTACGTGGTTTTCTTGTCTTCATCGGTGATGGTGTCGGCGCCGATCTGCTCAAGCTTGGCTTTGAGCCCACCATAAATGGTGTAGTCGTACGCGGTGAATTTCACCGTCGCCTCTTGCCCCGGATGCAGGAACGCGATGTCTTGCGGGCGAACCTTGGCTTCCACCAGCAAGGTGTCGTCTAACGGCACGATTTCCACCAGGTCGACGCCCGGCTGAATCACGCCGCCAATGGTGTTCACCAGCAGCTTGTTGACGATGCCGCGCACTGGCGAAGTCACCAGCGTGCGGCTGACTCGGTCTTCCAGCGCCTTGCCGGTGGCCTGGGCCTTGTTCAGGTCGGTGCGGGCTTCGTTGAGTTGAGTCAGGGCTTCGCTGCGGAATTTGCCGCGGGTTTCGTCGATCTTGCGCTGCACTTCCTTGATCGCCGACTCGGCGCGAGGAATCGCCAAGGTGGTCGCGTCCAGTTGCCCGCGGGTTTCCACTTCGGCGCGTTTGAGTCGCAGCACTTCCACTGGTGACACCGCGCCCTGAGCCACCAGCGGCTCAGACATGTTGATTTCCTGGCGTTGCAGCGCCAGGCCATTGCGGTACTGGGACTGTTTGGAGGTGAATTCGCGCAGCTCTTGTTGACGCTGGATCAACTGCTCCTGCAAGCCACCGATTTCATCGTGCAACTGCTGACGACGGCTGGTGTACAGCGACTCTTCGCTGGCAGCCTGGCCTGGAACGGCTTTGAGCACATCGGCCGGGAAATTCAGCGGACGGTCATCGACCTCGGCGCTCAAGCGCTCGACCCGCAGCAGCATCGACAGGCGATCTGCTTCGGTTTCGCCGACGTTGGAGGCGAACCGCGTGTCGTCCAGGCGAATCAGCGGTGCGCCGGCCTCGACGATCTGCCCTTCCTTGACGAACAGTTCGGAGACGATACCGCCCTCAAGGTTCTGGATTTTCTGGATCTTCGACGACGGAATCGCCTTGCCGTCGCCCTTGGTGACTTCGTCGATGACGGCGAAGTTGGCCCAGAGCATCAGGAACACGAAAAAGCCGATGATCGCCCAGATGGTCAGCCGCACCACGCGCGGCGCATCTTCGATCAGCGCTTTGTTCACTTCCGGCAACGGCTGGCCTTGCAGCGACGCGGAGCCCTTGAAGTAACGACGGACAGAGTCCTTGATACCCGACTTAAGCAACACTGATCTGCCCCTTCTTCAACGCTTCCATCACGGCGGCTTTCGGGCCATCGGCGAGTATCTGGCCACGGTCGATCACCAGCAGGCGATCCACCAGCGACAGCAGCGACGCCCGGTGCGTCACCAGCACCACGGTTTTGTTTTCGACCACCGCCGCCAGGCGTTGCTTGAGGCGTTCTTCGCCGGTGTTGTCCATCGCGCTGGTCGGTTCGTCGAGCAGCAGGATCGGCGGATTGAGCAGCAGCGCACGGGCCAGGGCTACGTTCTGGCGCTGGCCACCGGACAGGTTCTGCCCGCGCTCGCCCACTTGCAGTTCATAACCTTGCGGGTGCAAACGGGCAAATTCGTGCACGCCGGCCAGTTCCGCGGCTTGCAGCACCAGTTCATCTTCTACATAGCGCGCACCGGATACCAAATTGTCACGCAGCGTACCCGCGAGCAATTGAATGTCCTGGGGCACGTAGCCGATGTTGTGGCGCAATTCGCTGACATCGATCTGACGGATATCAACGCCATCCACCAGCAAGGCGCCGTCGTCCGGTTGATAAAGGCCTACCAGCAATTTGGCCAGGGAGCTTTTGCCCGAGCCGCTGCGACCGATGATGCCGATTTTTTCGCCAGGCTTGATCACCAGGTTGATGTTCTTCAGCGCCGGGTTCTGCTGGTTCGGGTAGGTGAAGTTCAGTTGACGGCACTCGATGGCGCCTTGCAGCACCTTGCGGCTCAGTGGGCGCTCGTCGAAATTGCGCTCTTGCGGCAATTCCATCATCTGGTCCACCGAAACCATCGTCACCTTCGCTTGCTGGTAACGGGTCAGCAGGCCGGACAACGAGGCCAACGGGCTGAGGGCACGGCCGCTGAGCATGTAGCAGGCAATCAGACCGCCCATGCTCAAGTGACCGTCGATGATCTGGTACACGCCGAAGACGATCATGATCACCCCGGCCAGTTGCTGGATCAGCAGCGTGATGTTCATCGCCAGGCCGGAGAGCATTTTCACCCGCAGCTCGAGGCGGCTGAGGGTGCCGATGGTCTGTTCCCACTGGTACTGACGCTCACTTTCAGCGTTGTTGACCTTCACCGCATCGAGGCCGGCGAGGGTTTCAATCAGGCTCGACTGACGCTCGGCGCCGAGGGCCATGGTGCGTTCCATGGTCGCCACGAGTGGCTTTTGCAGCGCGTAGCCGATCAACAGCGCAATCGGGAACGCCAGCACTGGAATCCACACCAGATGCCCGCCGAGGATCGCGATGACCAGGAAGATCAGCAGGGTAAACGGCAGGTCGATCAGGCTGGTGAGGGTCAGCGACGCGAGGAAATCCCGCAGGCTCTGAAATTCGTGGATATTCTGGGCGAAGCTGCCGACCCGAGCCGGGCGGTACTTCATGGACATGCCGACAATGCGCTCGAACAGCGTGGCCGAGATGATCAGGTCGGTTTTCTTGCCGGCCAAATCCAGGCACAGGCTGCGCAAGCTCTTGAGGATCAGGTCGAACAGGTAAGCGCCGGTAATGCCGATCGCCAACACCCACAGGGTCGATTCCGCCTGGTTCGGCACCACGCGGTCGTAGACGTTCATCACGAACAGCGGCGCGGCCATGGCGATGATGTTGATCAGGAAACTGGCGGCGATGGCGTCGGCGTACAGCCAACGCGAACGCTTGAGGGTGTCACGGAACCACGAACGCGCACGGGGGATCAGCGTGCCGTGGTTGACGTCGAATTTGTGTTGGGGTTGGGCGAAGAACACTTTGCCGATGTAGTCGTCGGCCAGCAGTTCGCGGCTGACGACACTTTCGCCGCCATCGGTTTCGCTGAGCAGCACGCGGGCCTGGTCGTCGCCCTGCCAGCCAAGCAGCACGGCACTGCGACCGTCCTTGAGCAGCAACAGCGCCGGCATCGCAATCGCCGGAATATCTTCCAGCTTGCGTTGCAGCACCCGGCCTTGCAGACCGGCGCGAGCGGCTGCGCGGGGCAGCAACTCGACGCTCAGGCGTTGCTTGGGCAACGGCAGGCCGGTGGTCAGCATCGCGGCACTGGCCGGTTTCTGATGCAGCGTGCACAGGGCGAGCAGGCCATCCAGTAACGGATCGTCGTGCAGCGCGCGTGGATCATTAATGAGATGAACTCGACTGACTTCTGATTCCACGCTCGGCACTCTTGGCTAACAATTGAACAATGAAGGTCCTGCTCAATTCATGCCGGGCAATTGGACCTTTGGCTTCACGTCGTTCTGCACAACGGATGCCAACGGTGCGACCACTCCCTGGCTCTTGAGCAACTCGCCCATGGTCGCCTTGATTCGGTACTGAGTAAATAACTGAATGTTTTTGATGTCCGCCAAACGACGGGACGCAGTAAACAGTTCGTTTTCACTGTCGAGCAAGTCGAGCAAGGTGCGCTGGCCGAGGCTGAACTGCTTCTGATAAGCCGTGCGCACGGCGGTGCTGCGATCAACATATTGCTGGGCGATCGGCACTTGGGCGTTGGCGTTGTTCAGGGCGTTCCAGGCCAGGCCCAGCTCTTCGTTCAACACGCGCAAGGCGTTGTTGCGGATATCCAGCGCCTGGTTGGACAGGTAGGACTTGGATTCCAGGTCCGCCTTGTTGCTGCCACCGGCGAACAGGTTGAAGCGCATGCGCAGCATGGCCTGCCATTCGTTGCTGTGGCCATTCTGGCCGTCGACATCGTTGTCGGCAGAGCGACCCAGTTCGGCGTCAAAACGTGGGTAGAACGAAGACTTGGCGGCTTCGTACTGTTTTTCCGCCGCGGAAATATCGGATTCGGCAGAACGCAGGATCGGGCTGTTTTCCAGCATCTGCGAGCGAGCTTCATTCAAGTTGGCCGGCAGCAGTGCCAGGAACGGCGCAGGACGCTCGAGCTGATCGGGCATCTGGCCCACGGCGCTGAGGAAGTTGGTTTCGGCGTCGGCCAGGTTGGTCTGTTCGGTGATCAGGTTGTTGCGGGCCTGGGCCATACGGGCTTCGGCCTGATCAAGGTCAGCACCGCTGCCTACACCGCGGGAGGTGCGCAGTTTGATCTGGTCGAAAATCCGTTCGTGGCTCTTCAGGTTTTCTTCGGCCAGGCGCACGAATTCGCGACGGGTCAGCACATCGAGGTACACCTGGGCCACGGTCAGCGCGGTGCGCTCCGAAGTTCCCAGCAGGGAATAGGCGCGGGAGTTAACGGTGGCTTGTTGACGCCCCACTTCGCTGGACGTCGCAAAACCGTCAAAAACCATTTGCGACAGACGCAAACTTGACTCGCTGCGGTTCAGGGTTTCCCAGTGATTGTTACCGGTATCGGCACGGGTGGTGACGTTATCCGTGCCTTCACGACCATAACCGCCCAGCAGATCGACCCGTGGCAGGTATCCACCTTTGGCGGCCTTTAACTGATAATCCGCGGCCAATCGACTATTGACCGCAGCCTGGATCTCCGGATGGACATCCAGCGCTTGTTGCATGGCTTCAGGAAGGCTTTGAGCTTGGACAAAACTAGCGGCGAGGGCGAAAGGTAAGGCCTTGAACAAGTAGGAACGCATGTAAGAAATATCCCAGAACTTCTTGTCTTGAGTCACAGCAAATAGGGGCGCTGCGTCGGATGATGGCAACCGGAATGACCGTATGTCGGAAAGTTCAAAACAGGAACTGGATCACACGCTGTAGGACAGGTCGCCGCTTAAATATCAATGTGACATTACTGGGGCGATTGTTTAGGATGGCACCCATAAGGTCAATAGTTTGGCATAAACTAAATAGCGAAAAAATATAGCCAAATTATTGACGGATTGCAGCGTCAAGCTTATGCACTAAATTTTAAAATGTACGTCCAGACTGCTTTGGCGAATTCGCCATCAGGTCCATGGAAGTCAACTGAACGTGACACCCGGAGAGTCTTCAATGAGCAGTGTTGTTGCCATCGTCAAAAGCATTGTTGGTCAAGTTTTCGCGGTGTCCCCAGAGGGCGTCCGCCGCGTACTCGTTGAAGGCGACCGGCTGTTTGTCGGCGATCAGGTAGACACCGGTGCCGCTGGTGCCGTCACGCTCGAACTGGCCGATGGCCGCACCCTGGACCTGGGCCGCGACACTCAGTGGAGTGGCAGCGCGCCGGACTCCAGCACCGATCTGGCAGAAGCCACTGCACAAGCCGCGCCATCGGTTGAAGAACTGCAGCAAGCCATCGCGGCCGGCGCCGACCCGACCAAAGACCTCGAAGCCACCGCAGCAGGCCCGACCGCAGCAGGCGGCGATGGCGCGGCCGGTGGTGGCCACAGTTTCGTCATGCTGGACGCAACCGCTGGCCGGGTAGACCCGACCATTGGTTTCCCGACCGCGGGCATCGGCTCTGCCGGGGCGACCACCCAGAACACCGTTGGCGGCCAGACCACCAATAACGCCACTATCGTGCAGGCGTCGACCCTGAGCCTCAGTGCCACGCCGACCATCACCGAAGCCGGCGGCGTACTGGTTTACACCGCGACCCTGACCCAGGCACCGACCAGCGACCTGACCATCACCCTGTCCAACGGCTCGGTGATCGTGATCCAGGCTGGCCAAACCACCGGCACCGTCAACGTGCCACTGGCGCCGAACGACACCGTCTATAACGACCCGACCCAAATCGACGTCACCGTCACCGGCACCACTGGCGGCGCCGGCATCATTGTTACGCAGCCGACCGTACCGGCGACGACTCAAGTCACCGACACCATCGACACCACCACCGTCACCCTGACGGCGGGCGGCACCGTCACTGAAGGCGGGCAGATCACTTACACCGCGACGCTGACCAACCCGGCGCAAACGCCAGTTACCGTCACCCTGTCCAACGGTTCGACTATCACCATTGAAGCCGGTAAAACCACCGGTTCGGTGGACGTTCCGACGCCAGCCAATGACGTCTATCAAAACGGCAGCACCGTCACCACCACGATCACCGGCACTACCGGCGGCAACTTCGAGAACCTGGTGCCGAATCCAGCGCCAGCGGTCACGACCATCACTGATTCGGTCGACACCACCACCGTCACCCTGACAGCGGGCTCCACCGTCACTGAAGGCGGGCAGATCACCTACACCGCGACATTGACCAATGCGGCGCAGACGCCAGTTACCGTCACCCTGTCCAACGGTTCGACCATCACCATCGAAGCCGGCAAGACCACTGGCTCGGTGGACGTTCCGACGCCAGCCAATGACGTCTACAACAATGGCAGCACCGTCACCACCACGATCACCGGCACTACTGGCGGCAATTTCGAGAACCTGGTGCCGAATCCAGCGCCAGCGGTCACGACCATCACTGATTCGGTCGACACCACCACCGTTACCCTGACAGCAGGCAACACCGTTACTGAAGGCGGGCAGATCACCTACACCGCGACATTGACCAACCCGGCGCAGACGCCGGTTACCGTCACCCTGTCCAACGGTTCGACCATCACCATTGAAGCCGGCAAGACCACTGGCTCGGTGGACGTTGCGACCCCAGCCAATGACGTCTATCAAAACGGCAGCACCGTCAGCACTTCGATTACCGGCGCAACCGGCGGCAACTTCGAGAACCTGGTGCCGAATCCAGCACCAGCGGTTACGACCATTACCGATTCGATCGACAACACCGGCCTGAGCCTCTCCGCCACCGGCACCGTGGTCGAAGGTGGCCAGATCACCTACACCGCGACCCTGACCAACCCGGCCGGCACGCCGATGACCGTGACCTTGAGCAATGGCTCGGTCATTACCATCGAAGCGGGCAAGACCACCGGCAGCGTTATCGTCGAGACCCCGGCGAACGACGTCTATAACAATGGCAGCACCGTCAGCACCACGATCACCGGCACCACCGGCGGCAATTTCGAACAACTGACCCCGAGCACCGAGCCGGCGCTGACCACCATCACCGACTCGAAAGACACCACCACGCTGAGCCTGAGCGCGACCGACTCCGTGGCTGAAGGTGGTTCGATTGTCTATACCGCCAATTTGACCAACGCCGCCGGCACTCCGGTAACCGTGACCCTGAGCAACGGTGCAGTGATCACCATCGCGGCGGGCGCCACCACTGGCTCCGTCACCGTCGCTGCCCCGGCCGATGACGTCTATAAAGACGCCGGCAAGGTCGAAACGACGATTTCTACCGCCACTGGCGGTAATTTCGAGAATCTGGTTCCAAGCACAGTTCCAGCGGTGACCAACGTCACTGACACCATCGACACCTCGGTTGTGACCCTGACCGCGACCTCGACCGTTGCCGAAGGCGGCACCGTGGTTTACACCGCTTCGGTCGGTGCTCCAGTCACCGGCGCGCCGGTCATCGTGACCCTGGCCAACGGCCAGACCATCACCATCGACATCGGCAAAAGCAGTGGCACCGTTAACGCCGTTGCCCCGAACGATGTCCTCAATGGCCACGCGCCGCTGACCACTTCGATCACCGACGTAAGCGGCGGTAATTACGAAAACCTGGTTGCCAACAAGGCGCCGGTTTCGACCACGGTCACTGATACTGCCGACACCACCACCCTGAGCCTGAGCGCGACTGACTCCGTGGCTGAAGGTGGTTCGATCGTTTACACCGCCACCCTGACCAATGCCGCTGGCACGCCAGTGACCGTGACCCTGAGCAACGGCGCGGTGATCACCATCGCCGCCGGCGCCACCAGTGGCAACGTCACCGTCGCGGCCCCGGCTGATGACGTCTATAAAGACGCTGGCAAAGTGGAAGTCACGGTCAAAGATGCCACCGGTGGCAACTTCGAAAACCTGGCCACTGACCCGGCTCCAGCAGTGACCAACGTCACTGACACCATCGACACGTCGGTTGTGACCCTGACCGCGACCTCGACCGTTGCCGAAGGCGGCACAGTGGTTTACACCGCTTCGGTCGGTGCTCCAGTCACCGGCGCGCCGGTCATCGTGACCCTGGCCAATGGTCAGACCATCACCATCGACATCGGCAAAAGCAGTGGCACCGTTAACGCCGTTGCCCCGAACGATGTCCTCAATGGCCACGCGCCGCTGACCACTTCGATCACCGACGTAAGCGGTGGCAACTACGAAAACCTGGTTGCCAACAAGGCGCCGGTTTCGACCACGGTCACTGATACTGCCGACACCACCACCCTGAGCCTGAGCGCGACCGACTCCGTGGCTGAGGGTGGTTCGATCGTCTACACCGCGACCCTGACCAATGCCGCTGGCACGCCAGTGACCGTGACCCTGAGCAACGGCGCGGTGATCACCATCGCCGCCGGCGCCACCAGTGGCAACGTCACCGTCGCGGCCCCGGCTGATGACGTCTATAAAGACGCTGGCAAAGTGGAAGTCACGGTCAAAGATGCCACCGGTGGCAACTTTGAAAACCTGGCCACTGACCCGGCGCCAGCGGTGACCAACGTCACCGACACCATCGACACGTCAACCGTGACCCTGACCGCGACCTCGACCGTTGCTGAAGGCGGCACAGTGGTTTACACCGCTTCGGTCGGTGCTCCAGTAACGGGCGCGCCGGTCATCGTGACCCTGGCCAACGGCCAGACCATCACCATCGACATCGGCAAAAGCAGCGGCACCGTTAACGCCGTTGCCCCGAACGATGTCCTCAATGGCCACGCGCCGTTGACCACGTCGATCACCGACGTGAGCGGTGGCAACTACGAAAATCTCGTGGCCGATAAAACTCCGGTCAGCACTGCCGTCACCGACACCCCGGACACCACGACCCTGAGTCTGTCGGCTACCGACTCGGTCGCCGAGGGCGGTTCAATCGTTTACACCGCCAATTTGACCAACGCCGCTGGCACGCCTGTGACCGTGACCCTGAGCAACGGCGCGGTGATCACCATCGCCGCCGGCGCCACCAGCGGTTCCGTGACCGTCGCCGCCCCGGCCGATGACGTCTATAAAGATGCCGGCAAAGTCGAAGTGACCGTCAAGGATGCAGCAGGCGGCAACTTCGAAAATCTGGTCACCAATCCAGCGCCAGCGGTGACTGATGTAACGGATACCGTCGACACCTCGACCGTCAACCTGACGGCCACCAGCACCGTGGCTGAAGGCGGCACGGTGGTTTACACCGCTTCTGTTTCTGCACCGGTCACTGGCGAACCCGTGGTCGTCACCCTGTCCAACGGCCAGACCATCACCATCCCGGTCGGCGCGAGCAGCGGTTCCGTGAACTTTGTTGCGCCAAACGATGCGTTGGCGGGCGGCGGCTCCCTGAGCGTCAAGATTGACGACGCCAAGGGCGGTAACTACGAGAAGCTGGAGGTCGATGGCAAACCGGCTGACACCTCGGTTACTGACACACCAGACACCACGAACCTCAGCCTGAGCGCTACCGACTCCGTGGCTGAAGGTGGCCAGATCACTTACACCGCGACCCTGACCAATGCGGCCGGCACACCTGTGACCGTGACCTTGAGCAACGGCGCCGTGATCACCATCGAGGCTGGCAAAACCACCGGCACCGTCACCGTCGCCGCCCCGGCCGATGACGTTTACAAAGACGCCGGTAAAGTCGAAGCAACCATTTCCAACACCACCGGTGGCAACTTCGAGAACCTGGTGCCAAGCACCGTTCCAGCAGTGACCAATGTCTCCGACACCATCGACACCTCGACCGTCAAACTGACTGCCACCGACAGCGTGGCCGAAGGCGGCACTGTCGTGTACACCGCATCGGTTGGCGCTCCAGTAACTGGCGCCCCAGTCGTCGTGACCCTGGCCAACGGTCAGACGATCACCATCGACATCGGTAAAACCACCGGCACGGTCAACGCTGTTGCCCCGAACGACGTGCTCAATGGCCACGCGCCGTTGACCAACTCGATCACCAATGTGAGCGGTGGCAACTACGAAAACCTGGTCGCTGACAAAACACCTGTCAGCACCACCGTCACCGACACCCCGGACACCACGACCCTCAGCCTGAGCGCGACGGATTCCGTGGCTGAAGGCGGCTCGATTGTCTACACCGCCAGTTTGACCAACGCCGCTGGCGCACCAGTGACCGTGACCCTGAGCAACGGCGCCGTCATCACCATCGCCGCCGGTGCCACCAGCGGTTCCGTGACCGTCGATGCACCGAAAGACGACGTCTACAAAGATGCCGGCAAAGTCGAAACCACCATTAAAGATGCCACCGGTGGCAACTTCGAAAACCTGGTTAACGACCCGGCGCCAGCAGTGACCACGGTCACCGACACCATCGACACCAGCACCGTGTCGCTGACCGCGACGTCGACCGTCGCCGAGGGTGGTACCGTCGTCTACACCGCATCCGTCAGCGCGCCAGTCACCGATTCGCCTGTCGTCGTCACCCTGTCCAACGGCCAGACCATCACCATCCCGGTCGGCGCGAGCAGCGGCAGCGTGAATTTCGTTGCACCGAACGATGCCTTGGCGGGCGGCGGCTCCCTGAGCGTCAAGATTGACGACGCCAAGGGCGGTAACTACGAGAAGCTGGAGGTCGATGGCAAACCGGCTGACACCTCGGTTACCGACACACCAGACACCACGACCCTCAGCCTGAGCGCGACTGACTCGGTCGCTGAAGGCGGTTCGATTGTCTACACCGCGACCCTGACTAATGCCGCCGGCACTCCGGTGACCGTGACCCTGAGCAACGGCGCGGTGATCACCATCGCCGCCGGCGCCACCAGCGGTAACGTCACCGTCGCGGCCCCAGCCGATGACGTCTATAAAGACGCCGGCAAAGTTGAAGTCACCGTCAAAGATGCCACCGGCGGCAATTTCGAAAACCTGGCCACTGACCCGGCTGCGGCGGTGACCAACGTCACCGACACCATCGACACTTCGACTGTCACCCTGACCGCCACCAGCAGCGTGGCGGAAGGCGGCACGGTGGTTTACACCGCTTCCGTCGGCGCTCCAGTGACAGGCGCACCGGTTATCGTGAGCCTGGCCAACGGTCAGACCATCACCATCGACATCGGCAAAAGCAGCGGCACCGTCAATGCTGTTGCCCCGAACGACGCGCTGACCGGTCACGCCCCGCTGAGCAACTCGATCACCAATGTCAGCGGCGGCAACTACGAAAACCTGGTCGCTGACAAAACACCGGTCAGCACCACCGTGACCGATACCGCCGACACCACCAACCTGTCGCTGACCGCGACCGGCGCCGTGGACGAAGGCGGCCAGATCACTTACACCGCGACCCTGACCAACGCGGCCGGCACGCCAGTGACCGTCACCCTGAGCAACGGCGCCGTGATCACCATCGACGCCGGTAAAACCACCGGCACCGTGACCGTCGATGCACCGAAAGACGACGTCTACAAAGACGCCGGCACCGTTGAAGCGACCATCAAAGGCGCGACCGGCGGCAACTTCGAGAACCTGGTCAGCAGCGACACCCCGGCGGTCACCACCGTCAATGACACCATCGACACCAGCACCGTATCGCTGACCGCCACCGCGAACGTCGCCGAAGGCGAAACCGTGGTCTACACCGCGTCCGTCACCGCTCCAGTGACCGGTGCACCGGTTGTGGTGACCCTGTCCAACGGCCAGACCATCACCATCCCGGTCGGCGAAACCAGCGGCAGCGTGAATTTCATCGCGCCAAACAGCCCGTTGGCGGGCGGCACGTCCCTGAGCGTGAAGATCGACGGCGCCACCGGCGGCAACTACGAAAAACTGGAAGTGGACGGCAAGCCTGCGGACACGGCAGTCAGCGACACGCCTGACACCACCACCCTGAGCCTGAGCGCGACCGACACCGTGGCCGAAGGCGGCTCGATCGTCTACACCGCCACCCTGACCAACGCTGCCGGCACTCCGGTGACCGTGACCCTGAGCAACGGCGCGGTGATTCTCATCGCCGCTGGCGCCACCAGTGGTTCCGTGACCGTCGCGGCCCCGGCCGATGATGTCTACAAAGATGCCGGCAAAGTCGAAGCGACCATCAAGGACGCCAGCGGCGGCAACTTTGAAACCCTGGCCACCAATCCGACGGCAGCCGTGACCAGTGTCACCGACACTATCGACACCTCGACGGTCAACCTGACCGCGACCTCGACCGTGGCCGAAGGCGGCACCGTGGTTTACACCGCGTCCGTCACCGCACCGGTGACCGGTGTGCCAGTCGTCGTCACCTTGTCGAATGGCCAGACCATTACCATCCCGGTCGGCGCGAGCAGCGGCAGCGTTAACTTCGTTGCGCCGAACGATGCGTTGGCGGGCGGCGGCTCCCTGAGCGTCAAGATTGATGATGCGAAGGGCGGCAACTACGAGAAGCTGGACGTTGACGGCAAGCCGGCGGAAACCTCGGTTACTGATACGCCAGACACCACGACCCTTAGCCTGAGCGCGACTGACTCCGTGGCTGAAGGTGGTTCGATTGTTTACACCGCGACACTGACTAACGCTGCCGGTACTCCGGTCACCGTAACCCTGTCGAACGGCGCGGTGATCACCATCGAGGCCGGTAAAACCACCGGCACCGTGACCGTTCCAGCGCCAGCCGATGACGTCTACAAGGACGCGGGCAAAGTCGAAGCGACGATTTCCACCGCTACCGGCGGCAATTTCGAAAACCTGGTGCCAAGCACTGTTCCTGCGGTGACCAACGTCGCCGACACCATCGACACTTCGACCGTCAAACTGACGGCCACCGATAGCGTCGCTGAAGGCGGCACTGTGGTTTACACCGCCACAGTCGGCCAGCCAGTCACCGGTTCGCCAGTTGTTGTGACCCTGGCCAACGGTCAGACCATCACCATCGACATCGGCAAAACCAGCGGCACCGTCAACGCTGTTGCACCGAACGATGCGCTGACCGGCCACGAGCCGCTGAGCAACTCGATCAAGGACGTGAGCGGCGGTAACTACGAAAACCTGGTGGCCGACAAGACGCCGGTTTCGACCACCGTTACCGACACTGCCGACACCACCAACCTGTCGCTGAGCGCGTCCGATTCCGTGGCTGAAGGTGGCCAGATCACCTACACCGCGACGTTGACAAACGCAGCGGGTACGCCGGTCACCGTGACGCTGTCGAATGGCGCTGTCATCACCATCGACGCTGGTAAAACCACTGGTACTGTGACCGTCGCGGCTCCGGCCGATGACGTCTACAAGGACGCCGGCAAAGTTGAAGCGACAATTTCCACCGCTACCGGCGGCAATTTCGAAAACCTGGTGCCGAGCACGGTTCCTGCGGTGACCAACGTCGCCGACACCATCGACACTTCGACCGTCAAACTGACGGCCACCGATAGCGTCGCTGAAGGCGGCACTGTGGTTTACACCGCCACAGTCGGCCAGCCAGTCACTGGTTCTCCAGTTGTTGTGACCCTGGCCAACGGCCAGACCATCACCATCGACATCGGCAAAACCAGCGGCACCGTCAACGCTGTTGCACCGAACGATGCACTGACCGGCCACGAGCCGCTGGGCAACTCGATCACCAATGTCAGCGGCGGTAACTACGAAAACCTCGTAGCGGACAAAACTCCGGTCAGCACCACCGTCACCGACACACCGGACACCACCACCGTCAGCCTGAGCGCGACTGACTCGGTGGCTGAAGGCGGTTCGATTGTCTACACCGCGACCCTGACCAACGCTGCCGGCACTCCGGTTTCCGTGACCCTGAGCAACGGCGCCGTCATCCTCATCGCGGCTGGCGCCACCAGCGGTAACGTAACCGTCGCCGCTCCGGCCGATGACGTCTACAAAGACGCCGGCAAGGTCGAAGCAACGATCAAGGATGCTACCGGCGGCAATTTCGAAAACCTGGTCAGCAGCGACACCCCGGCGGTCACCACCGTCACTGACACCATCGACACCAGTACCGTGTCGCTGACCGCCACGTCGACCGTCGCTGAAGGCGGCACCGTCGTCTACACAGCGTCCGTGAGCGCGCCAGTGACCGGCGCCCCGGTCGTCGTGACCCTGTCCAACGGCCAGACCATTACTATCGACATCGGCAAAAGCAGCGGCACGGTCAATTTCGTCGCGCCGAACGATGCCCTGGCTGGCGGCGGCTCGCTGAGCACCACCATCAAGGACGCGACCGGCGGCAATTACGAAAAACTGGACGTCAACGGCGACCCGGCCAAAACCACCATCACTGACACGGTGGATAACACCAATCTGTCGCTGACGGCGACCGACACCGTGGCTGAAGGCGGCCAGATCACCTACACCGCGACCCTGACCAATGCGGCCGGCACGCCTGTGACCGTCACGCTGAGCAACGGCGCCGTGATCACCATCGAAGCCGGTAAAACCACCGGCACCGTGACCGTCGCGGCTCCAGCCGATGACGTCTATAAAGATGCCGGCAAGGTTGAAGTCACCGTCAAGGACGCCACCGGCGGCAACTTCGAAAGCCTGGTGCCGAGCACTGTTCCGGCGGTGACCAGCGTCACTGACACCATCGACACCTCCACCGTCAAACTGACTGCCACCGGCACTGCTGCTGAGGGTGGCACTGTCACCTACACCGCGACCGTCGGCCAGCCAGTGACTGGTTCGCCAGTAGTTGTTACCCTGGCCAACGGTCAGAACATCACCATCGAGATCGGCAAAACCACTGGCACCGTGACCACCCTCGCACCGAACGATGCGTTGACCGGTCATGCGCCGCTGACCAACTCGATCACCAACGTCACTGGCGGCAATTACGAGAACCTGGTGGCTGATAAGACGCCGGTTTCGACAACTGTCACCGACACCGTCGACACTACCAATCTCAGTCTTTCCGCTACCGGTTCGGTCGCTGAAGGCGGCTCAATCGTTTACACCGCAACATTGACCAACGCCGCTGGCTCGCCAGTCACCGTGACGCTGAGCAATGGCTCGGTCATCACCATCGACGCTGGCAAAACCACCGGCACCGTGACCGTTCCGGCACCAGCCGATGACGTGTACAAGGACGCCGGTACTGTTCAGGCCACGATCACCACTGCAACCGGTGGCAACTTCGAAAGCCTGGTGCCAAGCACAACTCCAGCGGTCACCAACGTCACCGACACCATCGACACCTCGACCGTTAAACTGACCGCAACCGGCACCGCTGCTGAAGGTGGCACCGTCACTTACACCGCGACCGTCGGCCAGCCAGTGACTGGCTCGCCGGTGACCGTATCGCTGGCCAACGGTCAGACGATCACCATCGACATCGGCAAAACCACTGGCACCGTGACCACCCTCGCTCCAAATGACGCGTTGACTGGTCACGCTCCGCTGACCAACTCGATCACCAACGTCACTGGCGGTAACTACGAGAATCTGGTGGCCGACAAGACGCCGGTTTCGACCACAGTTACGGATACCATCGACACTACCAACCTGTCGCTGAGCGCCACTGGCTCGGTAGCCGAAGGTGGCCAGATCACCTACACCGCAACTTTGACCAACGCTGCCGGTTCTCCGGTGACCGTGACCTTGTCGAACGGTTCTGTAATCACCATCGACGCGGGTAAAACCTCCGGCACCGTGACCGTTCCAGCCCCAGCCGACGACGTGTACAAAGACGCGGGTACCGTCCAGGCAACCATCAAAACCGCGACTGGCGGTAGCTTCGAAAGCCTGGTGCCGAGCACGACTCCGACCGTGACCAACGTCACCGACACCATCGACACTTCGACCGTCAAACTGACCGCGACCGGCACCGCTGCTGAGGGTGGCACCGTCACCTACACCGCGACTGTTGGCCAGCCAGTCACTGGCAGCCCGGTCACCGTGTCGTTGGCAAACGGCCAGACAATCACAATCGACATCGGCAAGACCGCTGGCACCGTGACCACCATTGCGCCAAATGACGTGCTGACCGGTCATGCGCCATTGACCAACTCGATCACTAACGTGAGCGGTGGTAACTACGAGAATCTGGTTGCCGACAAAACGCCGGTTTCGACGACTGTCACTGACACCGTGGACACCACTAACCTGTCGTTGAGTGCTACCAACTCGGTGGCAGAGGGCGGCCAGATCACCTACACCGCGACCCTGACCAACGCTGCTGGCTCGCCAGTCACAGTGACGCTGAGCAACGGCTCGGTCATCACTATCGACGCGGGTAAAACCACTGGCACCGTCACCATCCCGGCACCGGCTGATGACGTGTATAAAGACGCGGGCACCGTTCAGGCAACCATCAAAACCGCGACTGGCGGTAGCTTCGAAAGCCTGGTGCCGAGCACGACTCCGGCCGTGACCAACGTCACCGACACCATCGACACTTCGACCGTCAAACTGACCGCGACCGGCACCGCTGCTGAGGGTGGCACCGTCACCTACACCGCGACTGTTGGCCAGCCAGTCACTGGCAGCCCGGTCACCGTGTCGTTGGCAAACGGCCAGACAATCACAATCGACATCGGCAAGACCACTGGCACCGTGACGACCATCGCGCCGAACGATGTGCTGACCGGTCATGCGCCACTGACTAACTCGATCACCAACGTCACTGGCGGTAACTACGAGAACCTGGTGGCTGATAAGACGCCGATTTCGACGACTGTCACTGACACCGTGGACACCACCAACCTGTCGCTCAGTGCAACCAACTCCGTGGCTGAAGGCGGCCAGATCACCTACACCGCCACCCTGACCAATGCTGCTGGCTCGCCAGTCACTGTGACCCTGAGCAATGGCTCGGTGATCACTATCGACGCAGGCAAAACAACTGGCACCGTGACCGTCCCGGCTCCGACCGATGACGTGTACAAAGATGCCGGTCCTGTTCAGGCGACGATCACCACCGCCACCGGTGGCAACTTCGAAAACCTGGTGCCAAGCACTGTTCCGGCAGTGACCAACGTCACCGACACTATCGACACCTCGACCGTCAAACTGACTGCAACCGGCACCGCCGCTGAAGGTGGCACCGTCACCTACACCGCGACCGTCGGCCAGCCAGTGACCGGCTCGCCAGTGGTCGTGGCCCTGGCCAACGGCCAAAACATCACCATCGACATCGGCAAAACCACCGGCACCGTGACCACTCTCGCGCCGAACGACGCGCTGACCGGTCACGCTCCATTGACCAACTCGATCACCAGCGTCACTGGCGGCAACTACGAAAACCTCGTCGCCGATAAAACTCCGGTCAGCACCACCGTGACCGACACCGTCGACACCACCAACCTGTCGCTGAGTGCAACCAACTCTGTGGCTGAAGGCGGCCAGATCACCTACACCGCCACCCTGACCAACGCTGCTGGCTCGCCAGTCACCGTGACCCTGAGCAACGGCGCCGTTATCCTCATTGCCGCCGGCGCTACCAGCGGCAACGTAACCGTCGCCGCGCCAGCCGATGACGTCTACAAAGACGCGGGCACCGTTCAGGCCACGATCAAAACCGCAACCGGTGGTAGCTTCGAAAACCTGGTGCCAAGCTCGACACCAGCGGTCACCAGCGTCACCGACACCATCGACACCTCGACCGTCAAACTGACTGCAACCGGCACCGCGGCCGAAGGTGGCACCGTCACCTACACCGCGACTGTTGGCCAGCCAGTCACTGGCAGCCCGGTCACTGTATCGCTGGCCAATGGTCAGACGATCACCATCGACATCGGCAAAACCACCGGTACCGTGACCGCAGTCGCGCCAAACGACGCGCTCACCGGTCACGCACCACTGACCAACTCGATCACCAACGTCAGCGGCGGTAACTACGAAAACCTCGTCGCCGATAAAACCCCGGTCAGCACCACCGTGACCGACACCGTCGACACCACCAACCTGTCGTTGAGCGCCACTGGCTCGGTAGCCGAGGGTGGCCAGATCACCTACACCGCGACCCTGACCAACGCCGCTGGCACGCCAGTGACCGTGACACTCAGCAATGGCTCGGTGATCACGATTGACGCCGGCAAAACCACCGGCACCGTGACCATCCCGGCCCCAGCCGATGACGTGTACAAGGACGCCGGCACCGTTCAAGCGACGATCACCAACGCCACCGGTGGCAGCTTCGAAAACCTGGTGCCAAGCACCGCTCCAGCCGTGACTAACGTCACCGACACCATCGACACCACCCAAGTCAGCATCACCGGCAGCACCTCGGTGACCGAAGGCCAGACTGCGAGCTACACCGTCAGCCTGACGCACCCGGCGCAAACCGACGTGACGCTGAAAATCGTCTACAGCGGCACCGCCGCCGACGGTTCGGACTTTACCGGTGTGTACACCGTGAAGATCCCGGCCGGCGCCAGCAGCGCCAGCTTCAACGTGGCGACCATTGACGACAAGATCACCGAAGGCACCGAGAACTTCGTGGTCAAGATCGACTCGGCCACCGGCGGCAACTTCGAGAACCTGGCGGTCAGCGCCACCAATGGCAGCGTCAGCACCTCGATCATCGACAACGATGCGCCACCGGTCATCGACCTGGATGCCAACAATTCCAGCGGCGCCACCGGTGCCAATTACAACGTGACCTTCACCGAAAACACCCCGGGTGCGGGCGTGTCGATTGCCGACACCGATCTGAAGATCACAGACCCGGACAGCACGATGCTGACCGGTGCCACCGTGGTGCTGACCAACCGTCAGGATGGCGATGCGCTGAACCTGGGCAACAGCGTCAACGGCATCACCATCAATGCCAACAGCACCAACGGCACGGTGACGCTGACCCTGTCGGGCAATGCGACGCTGGCCAACTACATGCAGGCAATCAAGAACATCAGTTTCACTAACAGCAGTGAAGACCCGAGCACCGTGCCGCGGATCATCACCGTGACCGTGACCGATGGCGGCAACTACTCCAACGTCGCGACCACCACCGTCAACGTGGTGGCCGTGAACGACGCGCCAACCGCTGCACCGGTTAACGTCACCGGCACCGAAGACACCCCGCTGATCCTCGGCTGGTCGACCTTCGGCGTCAGCGATGTGGACAGCCCGGCCGCTAGCCTGGGCGTGAAAATCACCGGCCTGCCGGGCGAAGGCAAGTTGCAGTACCTCAGCGGCTCGACCTGGACCGACGTCACCAACAACCAGACCTTCACCAAGGCTGATATCGACGCCGGCAAGCTGCGCTTCACCCCGGATGCCAACGAATCCGGCACCAATGGCTACGGCGGCACCGGCGTGGGCAACAATCAGGCGGACTACGCGCAGATCAAGTTCCAGCCAACCGACGGCCAACTGCTGGGCAACACCGGCACGGTAAAAATCGACATCACGCCAGTGGCCGATGCACCGTCCCTGACCATTGCGGACAACAGCGTCAAATCCACCGGGCTGGTCAAGGAAGTCTGGACCGGCCTGTCCGGCCTGGGCACCGATGGCAGCGGTGCGCCGACGGCCACGCTCAAGTCGGTCATCGACGCGGCGGGCACACCGAACTCCAGCAGCACAGTGACCAACGTGCAGTCCGACGGCAGCGTGGCGGCAGGTACAGCCTCGAAAACCTCCGGCCTGATCTACCTCGAAGCCGGCAAGACCTACACCTTCAGCGGTTCGGGCGATGACAGCCTTTTGGTGACCGTCGGCGGCAAGAACGTTGCGTCGGCCCTGTGGGGCGCGGGCGGCAGTTTGAGCGGTTCGATCACCCCGACCGCCAGCGGCTACTACACCCTCGACATCTACCACCACAACCAGAGCGGCCCGGGCAGCTATGACGTCAACCTGTCGGTCAACGGTGCGACCCCTGTCGATCTGAGCAGCACCGGCGTGCCGCTGTACACCGGCGTGGCGGATCTGGCCGCTTCCGGCGTGACCGTCTCCGACCTGCACGGCACGAACGGTGAGGGTTACTACGACGGCTACAAACTCAACACCGGCTTCGAAGGCACCAGCGTTCACTTGTCCGCGATCAACACCGCACTGACCGACACCGACGGCTCCGAAAGCCTGAGCGTGAAAATCAGCGGGATCCCGGCAGGCTCGGTCCTCACCGACAGCGCCGGTCACACCTTCACCGCCACCGCGACTGCCGGCGAAGCCAACGTCACCGGCTGGAGCCTCGGCACTCTGACCGTAACCCCACCGACCTACTACAACGGCCAGTTCAACCTGACCGTAACCTCGACCTCCACCGAGGCCTTGGGCGGGTCGGCGATCACCACGGCGCAGATTCCGGTCACCGTTTTCCCGGCGACCTACAACGCGATCACCGCGACCGCAGCCAGTGACACCGTCACCGGTACCGACGGCAACGACATCATCGTTGCCGACATCGGCGGCCTGACCGTGGTGCCGGGCACCAACTACAACATCGCCTTCATGGTCGATAGTTCGGGCAGCATGAGCGCGTCGTCGATCAGCGCCGCCAAGGACTCGCTGACGTCGGTGTTCAACACCCTCAAGCAGAGCATGGGCGGCAACTCGGGCACCGTGAACATCTTCCTGGCGGACTTCGATACCCAGGTCAACAAGTCGGTGTCGGTCAACCTGAACGACCCGAACGCGCTGGCCACGCTCAAGGCAGTCCTGGACTCGATGTCGTCCGGCGGCGGTACCAACTACGAGGACGTGTTCAAGACCACGGCCAACTGGTTCCAGAGCGCGGATGCAGTCGCCAACACCGGGGCGAAGAACCTCACGTATTTCATCACCGACGGCAAGCCGACCTACTACCAGAGCGGTGAGTCGACCAACCCGAACCTGTATGGCAGCGTCAAACTGGACAGCGTGATTAACACCACCAATTACCAGTTGGGCAAAGCCGTCAGCCTGGTCCCGGACGCCAATCACCAGATCGACATCAGCGCTTCGGGCGCACTCACTGTCTGGACCAAGTCCGGCGGCAGTTGGTCGTACACAACCCCGGGTTCGCTGCACGCCCAGGGCGATGGCACCTACGAGTTGTCGGCCCTGGCGGGCAGCGGCAGCACCACCACCCAGACCACCACCGACAACGCCACCAGTGCCTTCGCGCTGCTGGGCAACCTGTCGAACGTAGAAGCCATCGGCCTGAACAGCGATGTAACGCTCAGCGACCTCAAGCCGTACGACTCGGACAAAACGCCGCAAACCAACATCAACCCGAATGACCTGGCCAACTCGATCATCGGTCACACCGAAGCGACGCTGCCAGGTTCCGACACGGTCAATGGCGGCGACGGCAACGACATCCTGTTCGGCGACCTGGTGAGCTTCAACGGCATCGCTGGCGAGGGCTACCAGGCCATGCAGGCGTTCGTCGCCCAGCAGACCGGCGTGGATGTCAGCAAAGTCACCACCAGCAACGTGCATCAGTTCATCACCGAGCACTACACCGCGTTCGACGTATCCGGCGCCCACGATGGCAACGACACGCTGCTGGGCGGTTCGGGCAATGACATCCTGTTCGGCTCGGGTGGTAATGACACGCTCGATGGCGGCAAGGGCAACGACATCCTGCTCGGTGGCACCGGCAACGACACGCTGATGGGCGGTTCGGGCAACGACATCCTGATCGGCGGCTCGGGTGCCGACACCTTTGTGTGGAAGGCGGGCGACACCGGCAGCGACGTGATCAAGGACTTCAAGGCCAGCGAAGGTGACCGTATCGACCTGCGCGATTTGTTGCAGGGCGAAACCGGCAGCACCATCGATAACTTCCTGAAGATCACCACCGTCGATGGCGTGTCGTCGTTGCAGGTCAGCTCGGCCGGCAAGTTCAACTCGGCGGATGCCGCGGCGGCTACACCGGATGTGACGATCAAACTGGAAGGCAATAACTGGTCTACCGCCAATCTGCACAACCTGATTGCCGGTAGCGATCCGACCATCAAAGTCGACCACAACAACAGCTGATCCAACGTAAAACGGCCGCCCTTATGGGGCGGCCGTCACGTTTGCGCCTATGTCACCGGTGACGATTTCGTCGCCGCACCGCATACTCGCCACCAGTTGGCCTATGCTGCTGACAGCATGACGCTGGTCCATTTCTGAGGGATGCTCAATGTTTTACGTGCAACGCGATGCGCAAGGCCAATTGGTGCGCGTGGAAGCCGCGGCCTACGCCGAGGCCACGGAAACACTGCCGGCCGACAACCATGAAATCCAGGCCTGGTACGCCAACGAAGTGATGGAAACCAGCCTCAAACAGCTCAAGCAGAGCGACCTGGAAATGATCCGGGTACTCGACGACTTGATCCAGGTGCTGACCAGCAAAGGCGTGATTCGCGTCACCGACCTGCCGGCCGCCGCCCAAGCCAAACTGATGGACCGGACCCAGGCCCGGGAAGCGTTGGGTGGGTTGAGTCATTTGATTGATGATGATGAGACGGGGTTGATCTAACCCCGGTCTTTTTAGATCGTTCCCACGCTCTGCGTGGGAATGCAGCCCGTGACGCTCTGCGTCACAACGGTGTCAGGCGCAATGCCGGCAGTGAGGCTGGAACGCGGAGCGTCCCTGGAGGCATTCCCACGCAGAGCGTGGGAACGATCTTTGGGTTACTTCCAGGGCTTGGGCTCCCCAAACAACTGCCCCTGAACCCCATACAACCCCATCTCGCGAATCACCGACAACTCACCCTCAGTCTCGACCCGCTCGGCAATCAACGGCAGGTAGATCGTTCCCACGCTCTGCGTGGGAATGCAGCCCGTGACGCTCTGCGTCACAACGGTGTCAGGCGCAATGCCGGCAGTGAGGCTGGAACGCGGAGCGTCCCTGGAGGCATTCCCACGCAGAGCGTGGGAACGATCTTTGGGTTACTTCCAGGGCTTGGGCTCACCGAACAACTGCCCCTGAACTCCGTACAACCCCATCTCGCGAATCACCGACAACTCCCCTTCAGTCTCGACCCGTTCGGCAATCAACGGCAGGTAGATCGTTCCCACGCTCTGCGTGGGAATGCAGCCCGTGACGCTCTGCGTCACAACGGTGTCAGGCGCAACGCCGGCACTGAGGCTGGAACGCGGAGCGTCCCTGGAGGCATTCCCACGCAGAGCGTGGGAACGATCTTTGGGTTACTTCCAGGGCTTGGGCTCACCGAACAACTGCCCCTGAACCCCATACAACCCCATCTCGCGAATCACCGACAACTCCCCTTCAGTCTCGACCCGCTCGGCAATCAACGGCAGGTCAATGCTGTGCGCCGCCCGCTGAATTGCCTCGATGAACAGACGCTTGTCGCTCTCCTGGTCGATCGCCCGGATGTAGCTGCCATCGATCTTCAGATACGCCAACCCCAGCCGCGCCAGGTTGCCAATCATGCTGAAGCGCCCGCCAAAGCGTTGCAGGCTCAGGGAGAACCCGAGTTCGCGCAGACGCCGGGTCAATTGTTCCAGCACTGCTTGTTCGGGTAATTGCTCTTCACCGATTTCCAGGGTCAGGCGCTCACCCAGATTCGAATGCTGACGCAAAATGTCGAAGACTCTATTCAACGCCTGCGGATCCGCCAGCGTCGCCGAGGACAGGTTCAGTGCCAGCGACTCTTCATGATCGGCCATCTGCCCCAGCACCAATTCCAACATCAGCCGATCCAGCCGCGCGGTCCAGCCAAAGCGCTCCAGCCACGGCAGGAAACGACCGGCGGGGATGGTCTGGCCCTGATCGTCGATCAAGCGCGACAGCACTTTGTAATGCAGCACCAACGCGGTGTCCTGACTCGCCACCACCGGCTGGAAGTACAGCTCAAAGCGCTGCTGATTCAACGCCCGATCCAGCAGTGTGTGCCACGCATGATGGTCATCGCCGACACTGGCCGAGGCGCTGTGATCCAGGCACGCCCAGCTCTGCTCGCCCTGGCCTTCGGCTTGCGCCAATGCCTGATCCGCCAACCCGATGACCGCTTGCGGCAAGTCGCCATGGGCAAACGGCGCCAGCCCGATGGACGCCACCGACGCCACATCGGTGGCGCCAGTCGCATGCAGGCTCGCCAGCGCGCTGTCGAGGTTCTGTGCCAGTTGCAGCGCTTCTTCACGCACCAGCCCCGGCGCCAGCACGGCGAATTCACCGCCGCGAATCCGTGTGACGAGGTTCTGGGTTTCCGGGTACTTGGCGCATTCGCGGGACAATTGCTCGCCCACCGCTTTCAATAAATCATCGGTGCGCTGACCGCCCAAGCGCTGGTTTAAACCAGCCAGGTCCTTGACCCGCAACAGCAGCAGATAACCGGAACTGGCCTGCTCCGGGTTGCTCACCCGAGCATTCAATTGCATTTCGAAATAACGCCGGTTGGCCAGCCCCGTGAGGTTGTCCTGATAAGACTCGACCCGCAGTTTTTCACTGCGCTCGGCCTGTTCCTGGAACAGCGCCTTGAGCTTCTCGACCATCTGATTCATGGCCTGCACCACCCGGCGCAGCTCCGGCGTGCGTGGCAGTTCCGGCAGGCTGAGGAATTCCCGGCGGGCGATGGCGTGGGATTGCTGGACCATGTAGTCCAGCGGCTTCAATTGCCGACGCAGCAGCAACGCGCCCAACACCGCACTCACCGCGCCGCAGATCAGCAACCAGCCCAAACTCCCGAGTGCGCTCTGCCACAACTTGGCCAGGGCGAACATCGGGTGGCTGACCACCTCGACCCGCGCTGCCTGCTCCCAACCACGACTGACCAGTGCATCGCCGCCAGCGGCTTCCAGCCCGATCATTTTGACGAACCAGTCCGGCACGTTGTTCACCGCCGGGATGCCGCTACGCTCGACGATGGTCTGGTCTGTCTTGAGATCGACCACGCGGATGCTCGCGTAGTAGCCGCTGTCGAAGATCGAGCTGACCAGCAACTCGACCATCGCCGGGTCGTCGATGTTCGGTGTCAGGGACAATGCGAGCGCCGTGGCGGCGTCCTGGGCATGGGAGCGCAACTGGTTGACGTACTGGGTGCGCGAGCTCTCCAGGCTGACCATGAAGCTGCCGGTGAAGGCGACCACAAGGAACAGGCAGATAGCGATCAACAGCTGTTTGAACAAAGACATCTGAGCGCGTGCTCCTAGTTAGTCGTCTCGACCGGAAATCCTTCGGCCTGCATTTTTTTCAACACATCCTGCCAACGGGACAGGCGCTTGGTGTCACCGACTTTCTTGTTGCCCTTGGCACCGGGCAGGTACAAACCTTCAGCATTGAAAGAATAGACCGGCAGCAAATCGGTTCGTTGGCTGGCCGGCTTGATCTCGTTGATCAGGCTGTCGAGCACCAGCGGCATCGCCTCGGGTGTTGAATAGTAGGTCAATACCATGTGCGCCCGGTTCAGGCGCAACGCCTTGACGTAGGTGATGCGCAGCTTGTCACTGGAAACACCGAGATGACGCAAGCTGAAATACTTGGCGATGGCGTAGTCTTCGCAGTCGCCGGCGCCCTTCCACAAGGCTTCGATGGGGGTTTCCCAGTAATCGACCTCGTGCCACAGGTCGATGTCTTCCTCGTAGCGTATCTGCTTGTTGAAGAACTGGTTCACCACGTTAAGCTTTTCCATCTCGCCGACTTGCTTTTGGGTGGCCAGCAAACGCTGCCAGGCGTCGATACGTTGCTGCCCCTCGCCCAACGGCCCGTAAATGGCCTGGGCACGGCGGCTGATCAGGGAAAAATCCCAGTCGGCATGCAGCCCGCCCAGCATGACGCCGGCCAGCAGCAGCGCGCAGCACAGCCAGCGCAACATCCGGGGGATTGCGAAACGTACCGCCAATGCGAGGCATCCAGGGTAGGCAGGTGGAAATCGGTTGATGGTGAAGGTTAGCCCGGCAAAAGACAATGGCACGGTGAGATCACTCGCCGCGCGCTAAACTTGGTATGTGAGTAATCATAAAAAGATTGCAGCCTGCGAAGAGTCCTACAAAGTGACGGGCTCGACTTATTAGTTGCAGCGATCTTTTACAAGGTTTGACAACGTGTATAACAGTCACTAGTGTCCATTTGGATCCAAAAACAACTTCAGTCATTCAGGGTGCGTAGTAGTGACACAGAAGCCCAATCCTCTGAACAGCATCAAGGTCAACGGGCCGATTCCCGCTCACTTGGCGCGTTCGGTGATCGAAGAAACCCTGCGTTCGGCCATTCTCGACGGACGCATCCCTTGCGGCACAGCTTTGCGCCAGCAAGACCTGGCGGACCTGTTCGGCGTCAGCCGCATGCCGGTGCGCGAAGCGTTACGCCAGCTCGAAGCGCAAGCGTTGCTCAATGTCGTCGCCCATAAAGGCGCCGTGGTCGCTGCGCTGGTGCAGGGCGATGCCACAGAAACGTATGAACTGCGGATTCTGCTGGAATCCGAAGCATTGCGTCGCTCGATTCCCTTGCTCGAAACGGCCGATTTTGAACGGGCTGCCCGCTACATCGACGAATTGGAAACCGAACACAACTACACCGAGATCGGCCGACTCAATCGCCTGTTCCACATGGCGCTTTACAGCAAGGCGCCCAATCGCCGGCTGTTGCGACTGGTCGAAGACGGGTTGAACGAAGAGGAGCGCTTCCTGCGCTTCAACCTTGAGGCGATGGGCCTGGGCAAGCTGTCCCAGGAAGATCACCGGAATTTGTTGCGCGCGGTTGAAGACCGGAACATCGAGCTCTCGGTCGAACTGCTTGAGCATCACCTCAATCGCGGTGTCGAGGTCATCACACGCTACCTCGCCAGCACCGCCGCCCCAGACAAGAAAACCTCGAGATAACCCACCTCCTGGCACGCGCGAGTACATCGAATGTGCTCGCCAGTGCTTGCCGCAACCTGTCGCTGAACCCGTCCCGGCTCATTCGGTGACAAGCCTTCTTACAAATCCCCCAATCACTCCTGCCAGCCCGGTAGACAATGCAGCTACTGCGCCTGGAGCGTTGCCTGCAACTTCTCCTCAAGCCCGATAATTGCAGCCAACGAATGGCGCACCAACGATAGCGGCTGCCGTCAATTACGCTCACTCTTAAGCCTGCCAACTCAACAATGAACGCAGACGCACCGCACTCGCGGGAGCCGACTGCGCACCAAGAACCTACGGAAGGAGTCTTGCCACGGGAAAGGAAGTAAAAGGCGTACTCCCGGCCAACTTCCATCCCCTCAGACCACACCAGCGATCGCAGTTTGAAAGTTGCTTTGAGTGAGGCATTCACTCTCTTATTCGATTCTGACTTATATAAGCCGGAAGGAGCAACTTCATCCAAATAAAACTTAAGCCAACAGTTTTATTGACACTTGTCGCGCCCGAGAAAGTTGAACTTTCAAATAATATAAAAATAACTTGCCGGGAACTTTATTGATGTATTAGTTTTTCTCCGCCGCCATTGGATCCAAGCCAGCAAGGCCCAAACCCAAACCCTACAAGGAGCGGCAGTGACTGTTTCACAACTCATACACATCAATTCGATTGAGGCCTTCGTTCGCCCCGATAAAACATTAATCCACTAACGCTTATTGATTGCGCCACCCATTGGTCATCCCTATCACTTGTAAGGCTCGCCCATGAAACCGACTAAAGAACAACTCAACCAGAAGAAAGCAGAACTTAGCGCTCACCCGATCTTTGGCGAAATACATTCGTTGTCGATCCTGCAACGCTTCATGGAAACCCATGTGTTTGCTGTCTGGGATTTCATGTCGCTGACCAAGCGTCTGCAGCAGGAACTGACCTGCGTGCAGTTGCCCTGGCTGCCACCGCGAGACCCGCAAGCGGCGCGACTGATCAACGAGATCGTGCTCGGCGAAGAGTCCGATGATCGTCCCGCCAATGGTCACTACAGCCATTTCGAGTTGTACCTGGATGCGATGCGCGAGGTCGGTGCAAGCACCGCAGCAGTAGAACGCTTCGTTGCGTTGCAAAAAGAAGGCGTCAGCTACGACGTGGCGCTGCAAAGTGTGGACGTCGACCCCGCCGCCGCGCAGTTCGTGCGCCACACCTTGCACACCGCGCTGCATGCGCCGGGTCATAGCGTTGCAGCGGTGTTTCTGCATGGTCGGGAAAGCGTGATCCCGCAGATGTTCCAGCGGATTCTCGACGACTGGGGCATTGGCCTCGATCAAGCGCCGACCTTCCGTTACTACCTGGAACGCCACATCGAAGTCGACTCCGAAGACCACGGTCCGGCTGCGGAAAAACTCCTCGCGCGCCTGATCGATGGCGACCCGCAACGTCAGGAAGACGTTTACGCCAGCGCCATCGCCGCGGTGGAAAGCCGCATCGCTCTGTGGGATGGCCTGCGCGCCAGCATGAGCGAAACCGTCGGTGAGGTGAGCGCATGAACGCCGCCGATTACCAATCCTTCGCCGACGCCTGGGAGAGCCGCGCCACCATCCGCACCCGCCCCCGGCGCGTGCTGGAGAACGACGACAAACTGATCTACCCGTTGAGCCGCCAACCCGTGGTGCTGAGCGAAACCTTCCTGCGCGAGTGCCCCGAGCAACGGGACTTCGCCCTGGTGCAGACGCTCTACAAGTTCATCAACGACGTGGTGATTTTCGAAACCGAGATCGTCGACAAGACCGCCCGCAGCATCGCCAAGAATCACTTCGCCGTGACCTTCCCGTTCGCCTGCCGCTACGACGCCATGACCGTGGTGATAGACGAGGATTACCACGCCCTGGTGGCGATGGATTTCATGCAGCAGACCGTGGCCATGACCGGCATCACGCCGATCGAACTGCCGGATGAAATCGAGTTGAGCCGGGCGATTCCCGCCGCGGTGGCGCTGGCACCGGAACACTTGCGCAGCGCCGTGGAGTTGATTTGCGTGGCCATTGCGGAGAACACCGTGACCGGCGATGTGGCGGCGTTCGCCAAGGACGATACGGTCAAGCAATCGATCAAGGGGCTGATGGCCGACCACTTGCTGGACGAGGGTCGTCACTCCAGTTTCTGGGCGCGACTGGTGCGCATCTACTGGCACACCGCGAGCGAAGCCGACCGCCAGTGCATCGCCCGGATCCTGCCGGTATTCATCGGCCACTACCTGACCAACGACATCCAGAAGTCCTTCGACTTCCGCCTGATCGAGTCCTTGCAGATCAGTGACGCCGCGCGCCGGGCACTCAAGAGCGAAGTGTCGGGCCTGGCCTTCCCGATCAATCGCCACCACCCGCTGGTCGCCAACATCGTGCGGTTCTTCCGCAGCAGTTCGCTGCTCGATTCGCCGTGTGTTCAGCAAGCCCTGAGCGACTACCTGGTTTAACGAGGAGAACATCATGAGACGTCTCGACATTGTGCTTATAGGGCAGAGCCAGGCCTTGACCGACCTGGCGCTGGAGCTCGAACAACATGGACATTCACTGGTGCGCCTGACAGTGGTCGGTGAGCCGGGGTTGGGCAACGTCGACTTACTGATCGACGATGCCAGCCTGGCCTTTACCGACTTCGGCGATGTGCCGCGACTGACGCTGCAGTTGGGTGTCGGTGGATCTACTGGCCTGCCAACCCTGGACGTGCTGTGCAGCTACGGTTCGACGCTGTTCACTCGCGTGCCGATTGCCGACGAGCCATCCGGCAATGGCCAGGCATTACGCCTGCGCGCAGTGGCGGAACTGGTCGATCACGTGGCGCTGCTGGTCAGCCGTTTTTCCCGGGATGCCGAGTATTTTTTATCCGCTGACCCGACGGCGCCCGCGCACTTCGAGCGAGTAGAAAATCTGCTGTTTCTTGAGCACCTGGCCTTCGTTCATCAACTCAACCTCACGGAGCATCCTGAGCTACTGCAATTGGGCCAGATCCCGATGATCGAGCGGCTTGAACAGCGCTTTATCCAATGCGCCGATCGTCCTGCACTGAACATCGCCGGCACGTCTCTCAGCTATCGCCAGGTGCATGCCCACAGCCGAGCGATCCAACAGCGTTTGCAGACGTTGCTCGATCAGCATCAGGGCTCGCTGGTGGTCGGTATCTGTCTGCCCAAATGCAGCGCGTTGTATGCGGGGATTCTGGCGATTCTCGGCAGCGGCGCCGTGTACCTGCCGCTGGAACCGAGCCATCCGCTGCAACGTCAGCAGTACATTCTGGAGAACGCCGGGGCGGTGTTGTTGCTGCATGACGGTGAGCATCCGCTGGCCGACCAGATGCCGGGACTGGACATCAGCCGTATCGACGTCGATGACGTGGATCTCGAGCGACCGTTGATGCGTGAACGGCCCGCGCTCGATGCGCCGTGCATGGCGCTCTACACCTCGGGTACCACCGGGCATCCGAAAGGCGTGTTGCTCAGCCAGGCCAATCTCGCGCACTTCACCGCGTGGTACGCCGACTATGTGCAGCTGACTGAACAGAGTCGGGTGTTGCAGTTTTCATCGCTGAGTTTCGACTCGTCGCTGATCGATATTTTCCCGACGTTGCTACAGGGCGCCGAGCTGATCGTGCCCAGCGATGACCAGCGCCGTGATCCATTGCAACTGGTGGCGCTGATCCGTCATCAACAACTCAGCCACGCCTTCCTGCCGCCAGCGCTGTTGAGCATTTTGCCGCTGGATCAGTTGCAAGTGCTGGATCACGTGATGACCGGCGGCGACGTTTGCGAACCCTACGTCATCGAGCAACTGACCCGTCAGGGCAACCTCTACAACCTCTACGGCCCGACCGAAGCCACGGTGCTGATCACCGCGCGACAACTGCGGCCCGGCGACAACAACCGCACCCTCGGCGGCCCGATTGCCAACAGCCAGGTGCTGATTCTCGATGAAGACTTTCAACCGGTGGCCGAGCAGACCGTCGGCGAGTTGTACATCGTCGGCCCAGGAGTGTGCCTGGGCTACCTGAACAACCCGCAGCAGACCGCCGAACGTTATCTGGACCTGAACCTGCCAAACGCTGAACGCCTGCGCGCCTACCGCACCGGCGATATGGCGAAGTGGACCCGCGACGGCATCGAACTGTGCGGGCGGCGGGACAATCAGGTGAAGATCCGCGGCTTCCGGGTCGAGCCGGAGGAGATCGAACGCTGCCTGCGGGACAGTCAGTTGTATCGGCAGGTGGCGGTGGTCATCGACAGCCAGCGACGGATTCTGGCGTTCCTCGCCCAACCCCAGGAAGACCAACCCGGTGCTGCTCGCGAAGCACTGAAGTCCCACGCCGTGCAGTTTCTGCCGGATTACATGCAACCCGGCGCGTGGACTGAATTGGAGAGCATGCCATTCGCCAGTAACGGCAAGGTTGATCGCAAGGCGCTGCTGACGCTGCCAGTGAACGTACTGGAGAACAGCGCCCGGCGCCTGCCGGCGAGTGCCGATGAAGAACTGTTGCTGCATATCTGGGCCGAGTTGCTGGAACTGCCGGCGAGCGATATTTCCACCGACGAAAGCTTCTTCAATCTGGGTGGTCACTCGATTTTGCTGTCGCGGATGTTGCTGCGTCTGCGTGAGGAGTTCGGGCGCAGCATCTCGATCAACCGCTTTATCGAGCTGCCCACGATCACGAAATTGGCGACGCTGGTCCGTGGCTCGGGCACCGAAGAAGTGCTGAGCGCGCAGGCCATGGCCGATGCCTTCCGTGAACTGGATGTGCAGCCATTGCCGATCAGCCGTATGGGCGATGTGCACAAGGTGATCGTCACCGGGGCCAACAGTTTTGTCGGCGTGCACATCGTCGAAGCGCTGCTGGCGTGGGGCGCCACTGAAGTCGCCTGCCTGGTGCGCGATGGTGGCGGGCAATCAGCGGCGCAACGCTTCGCCCAGGCATTGCGCGAGAACCGTCTAGAGCATTTAGACCTGCATCGGGTGCGGATCTATGCGGCCGATATCACGCGACCTTTTTTGGGACTTGCAGCGGATGTCTACGAGCGACTGGACCGGGAGTTCGGGGCGTTGGTGCACAACGCGGCCAACGTCAATCACGTACTCGATTACGAGTCGCTGGCGCGGGACAACGTCGAGCCGATTTTCGAGTGCCTGCGATTGTGCGAAGGGCGCAGCAAAAAGATCTTCAACTTCGTCTCCACGCTCTCGGCGTCCAGCACGATTTCTGACGATGGCCGAGTGCTGGAGTTGCCCGCCGCACAGACGCCACCGATCTACATCAAGAACGGCTACAACCTGTCCAAATGGGTCGGCGAACGGATCCTGGAGCGGGCGCGGGAGCGCGGCGTGCGGGTCAACCTGTATCGCCCCGGCAACATCAGTTTCAACAGCCTCACCGGCGTCTGCCAGCCGCACAAAAATCGCTTGATGCTGATGCTCAAGGGTTCGATCCAGCTCGGCCAGGTGCCGGAGTTCTCGCTGAACTTCGACCTGATGCCGGTGGACTTCCTCGCCCGTTTCATCGCCTTCCATGCCAGTCGTTATCAGCCGGAACACGCGGTGTTCAACCTGCACAACCCCGAACCGCTGAGCTGGGATGCCTACGTGGACTCGTTTCGCGAAGCCGGTCGGGAATTCTCGATGGTCAGCGTCGCCGACTGGCAGCAGCAACTGGGCCGGGTCGACAGCGACAACGCGCTATTCGGCGTGCTGGGTTTCTACCTCAACGGCTTCGAAGAAGACATCGGCGACATCTCGATGATCGGCCACGACAACGCTCAGGCCGGCGTCCGGCAAATGGGCGCGCACTACCCGCAAAAATCCCCGGCGCTGCTGCGTCGCGGCTGCGATTACCTCAAAGAAATCAACTTCATCTGAACCACCCAACTGGAGCAAGACCATGAAAACCCTGCAACCCGATACCCTGATCCAAAACCCTCACGGCTGCCACGTGGCGTCTTCGGTGGACGTGCCGGCGGACGCTTGGAAAGTCTGGGCCGTGGTCGGCAACTTTGCCGGCTTCGATCAATTCATCCCGGCGCTGTCGCACATCGAAATGACCGGCGACGGCGTGTCGTCCCTGCGCAAGAAATTCTTCAAGGACGGCAATCTGGTGGTCGAGCAACTCAACTCCCGGGACGACCACGCGCTGAGCATGACCTGGACCACGATCTACAACACCTTGGGTGTGGCCAATTTGTGGGCGGCGATGAATGTGGAATCCTTGGGTGCGGGCAAGTCCCGGGCGACGTGGACCATCATCGCCGAACCTGCCCAGGGCGGCGCTGAGGCGTTGCCAGGGTTCAAGGATTTCGTGCAGGGGTTTGCCGATGATGCGATGAATAATGTGCTGAAGTTGTTTGCGTAAGGCATGAAAAAGCCCGCTGTGGAGGTGATCCGCAGCGGGCTTTTTTACATCGATGGATCAGATTTTGAAGCTGTCGACCAATTGCTTCAGACGGTTGGCCTGCAACGACAAGGCATCGCAATCCTTCAACGTTTCATTGAGGTTGGCCACGCTTTGCTGGTTCAGCAGGTTGATCTGGTTGACGTCGACGTTGAGGGTCTCCACCACCGCGGTCTGCTCTTCGGTCGCCGCGGCTACCGACTGATTCATGCCGTCGATTTCGCCGATGCGCTGGGTCACGCTGACCAGGCGCAAACCTGCCTGGTTCGCCACTTCAACGCTCTCTTCGCTGGAGACCTGGCTGGCGTTCATGGTGGTCACCGCTTCGCGAGAACCGATCTGCAGCGAAGTGATCATCTTGTGGATCTCTTCCGCCGACTCCTGGGTGCGATGGGCAAGGTTACGCACCTCGTCCGCCACCACCGCAAAACCACGCCCGGCTTCACCGGCACGGGCCGCTTCGATGGCCGCGTTCAGTGCCAACAGGTTGGTCTGCTGGGAGATGCCTTTGATCACATCCAGAATGTGCCCGATGTTGTCGGTGCTGGCATTCAGGGTTTCGATCTGGGTGCAGGACAGGCTGATTTTCTGCGACAACTCGGTCATGGCCAGAATGGTTTTTTCCACCACCTGACGACCGTCATCGGCCTGCTCGCTCGCACCGCTGGCGTGCTGCGAAGCATCGGCGGCATTGCGGGCGATTTCCTGGGTCGCGGCGCCCAGCTCGTTGATCGCGGCAGCCACACTGTTGGTGCGGGCGCTTTGTTCGTCGGAACCGATGATCGAGGCGTTGGATGAGGCCATCACGCGTTGCGACAGGTCGTGGACCTGACGGGTCGCCGAGGATACTTCGGAAATCGAAGCGTGAATCCGCTCTACAAACTGGTTGAAAGCACTACCCAGCTCACCGAATTCGTCTTTGCTTTCCACAGCCAGACGACGGGTCAGGTCACCTTCACCCTGGGCGATGTCTTTCATCGCGCGGCCCATGGTGGTCAGGGGACGCATCAGCACGTTGATCAGCAGGCTCAGCAGCACTGCGATGGCGCTCACGGCGATAAACATCGCGATCAGTGCCGAGGTACGGAATTGGCTCAGCGGTGCGTAGGCCTTGTCCTTGTCGATCGACAGACCGATGTACCACTCGGCATTCGGCAAACCGGTGACAGGGGTGAACGAGAGGATGCGGTCCTGCTTGTTCAGGGTGACGTCCTGATTGCCCTTCTCGATGCGTACGCCGGCGTTCGGGTAGATGTCTTTCAGGTTCTTCATCACCTGGTCTTTGTCCGGACTGACGATCACCTGACCGTCGGCGCTGATCAGGAACGCGTGACCGATGCCGCCGAAGTCGACCGAGTTGATGATCTTGACCAGGGTTTCCAGGCTCAGGTCACCGCCAACAACGCCGAGCAGTTCGCCGTTCTTTTTCACCGGCAGGGCGATCGTCACCACCAGACCACCGACCGCAGCCATGTAAGGCGGGGTCAGCATGGTCTTGTCGGCAGCGACGGCTTGTTTGTACCAAGGGCGCTGACGTGGGTCATAGCCGTCCGGCATCTTCGCGTCCGGGCGCTGGGTGAATACACCGTTGGCCTGGCCGACGTAAGTGAACTGGAAGTTCGAGGTGAAGGCCGGTTGATCGACCAATCCTGGCAGATCGACATTCGCACCCTGGTGGGCAACGTTCTGTGCCAGGTTCTCCAACACCAGCACACGGCCACTCATCCAGTTCTGAACGCTGCTGGCGGTCAAGTCGCCCGCTTGCTGTACTGAGGATTCGAGATTCTGCCGGATGGTGTTTCGCTGCAAATAGTCGTTGTACAAAGTGAACAACGCGAAAGCCAGCACCACGACGCCTGAAGCGGCCAGCAGGATTTTATGGCTGAACTTGAGATTCATTTCATGGGACTTCTTATGCAAAAAGTGGGGATGCGTTCCGGATTGCAACATTCCATGTAACAGCGCAGACGGCTTTCTGAGGCCGCTCTACTTTGGTGCACGCATGTCTCACCAGTCTTTCGGCACGAGCGGGAGAAATCTTAGGGGATTGTCTGAAATGGTTGGGATTCGCAGCGGATTCCCGCCGAACGGCGTGCTAGAGCTTCCGGGTTAGCTTTAAGCCCTTTCCTGTCGTGTGAAGTTTTACCTGCTCCAAAACGACAAAACCCCTGTCTGCATTAGCAGACAGGGGTTCTGGAATTCAATCTTGACGATGACCTACTCTCACATGGGGAAACCCCACACTACCATCGGCGATGCATCGTTTCACTGCTGAGTTCGGGATGGGATCAGGTGGTTCCAATGCTCTATGGTCGTCAAGAAATTCGGGTACTGAGTCGTGGCCAGTTGGCCTCGCTTCAGCAAATTGGGTATGTGATAGCTTTGTGTGTTTTTTTGCTGCGAACTTTCGGTTCATTGCGTCTTCACACACCGCAACCTGATGCTCTTTCGAGTAGTCAAATTGCTTGGGTGTTATATGGTCAAGCCTCACGGGCAATTAGTATTGGTTAGCTCAACGCCTCACAGCGCTTACACACCCAACCTATCAACGTCGTAGTCTTCGACGGCCCTTCAGGGGACTCAAGGTCCCAGTGAGATCTCATCTTGAGGCTAGTTTCCCGCTTAGATGCTTTCAGCGGTTATCTATTCCGAACATAGCTACCCGGCAATGCCACTGGCGTGACAACCGGAACACCAGAGGTTCGTCCACTCCGGTCCTCTCGTACTAGGAGCAGCCCCTCTCAAATCTCAAACGTCCACGGCAGATAGGGACCGAACTGTCTCACGACGTTCTAAACCCAGCTCGCGTACCACTTTAAATGGCGAACAGCCATACCCTTGGGACCGGCTTCAGCCCCAGGATGTGATGAGCCGACATCGAGGTGCCAAACACCGCCGTCGATATGAACTCTTGGGCGGTATCAGCCTGTTATCCCCGGAGTACCTTTTATCCGTTGAGCGATGGCCCTTCCATACAGAACCACCGGATCACTAAGACCTACTTTCGTACCTGCTCGACGTGTCTGTCTCGCAGTCAAGCGCGCTTTTGCCTTTATACTCTACGACCGATTTCCGACCGGTCTGAGCGCACCTTCGTACTCCTCCGTTACTCTTTAGGAGGAGACCGCCCCAGTCAAACTACCCACCATACACTGTCCTCGATCCGGATAACGGACCTGAGTTAGAACCTCAAAGTTGCCAGGGTGGTATTTCAAGGTTGGCTCCACGCGAACTGGCGTCCACGCTTCAAAGCCTCCCACCTATCCTACACAAGCAAATTCAAAGTCCAGTGCAAAGCTATAGTAAAGGTTCACGGGGTCTTTCCGTCTAGCCGCGGATACACTGCATCTTCACAGCGATTTCAATTTCACTGAGTCTCGGGTGGAGACAGCGCCGCCATCGTTACGCCATTCGTGCAGGTCGGAACTTACCCGACAAGGAATTTCGCTACCTTAGGACCGTTATAGTTACGGCCGCCGTTTACCGGGGCTTCGATCAAGAGCTTCGCGTTAGCTAACCCCATCAATTAACCTTCCGGCACCGGGCAGGCGTCACACCCTATACGTCCACTTTCGTGTTTGCAGAGTGCTGTGTTTTTAATAAACAGTCGCAGCGGCCTGGTATCTTCGACCGGCATGGGCTTACGCAGTAAATGCTTCACCCTCACCGGCGCACCTTCTCCCGAAGTTACGGTGCCATTTTGCCTAGTTCCTTCACCCGAGTTCTCTCAAGCGCCTTGGTATTCTCTACCCAACCACCTGTGTCGGTTTGGGGTACGGTTCCTGGTTACCTGAAGCTTAGAAGCTTTTCTTGGAAGCATGGCATCAACCACTTCGTGTACTAAAAGTACACTCGTCATCAGCTCTCGGCCTTAGAATCCCGGATTTACCTAAGATTCCAGCCTACCACCTTAAACTTGGACAACCAACGCCAAGCTGGCCTAGCCTTCTCCGTCCCTCCATCGCAATAACCAGAAGTACAGGAATATTAACCTGTTTTCCATCGACTACGCTTTTCAGCCTCGCCTTAGGGACCGACTAACCCTGCGTCGATTAACGTTGCGCAGGAAACCTTGGTCTTTCGGCGTGGGTGTTTTTCACACCCATTGTCGTTACTCATGTCAGCATTCGCACTTCTGATACCTCCAGCAAGCTTCTCAACTCACCTTCACAGGCTTACAGAACGCTCCTCTACCGCATCACCTAAGTGATACCCGTAGCTTCGGTGTATGGTTTGAGCCCCGTTACATCTTCCGCGCAGGCCGACTCGACTAGTGAGCTATTACGCTTTCTTTAAAGGGTGGCTGCTTCTAAGCCAACCTCCTAGCTGTCTAAGCCTTCCCACATCGTTTCCCACTTAACCATAACTTTGGGACCTTAGCTGACGGTCTGGGTTGTTTCCCTTTTCACGACGGACGTTAGCACCCGCCGTGTGTCTCCCATGCTCGGCACTTGTAGGTATTCGGAGTTTGCATCGGTTTGGTAAGTCGGGATGACCCCCTAGCCGAAACAGTGCTCTACCCCCTACAGTGATACATGAGGCGCTACCTAAATAGCTTTCGAGGAGAACCAGCTATCTCCGAGCTTGATTAGCCTTTCACTCCGATCCACAGGTCATCCGCTAACTTTTCAACGGTAGTCGGTTCGGTCCTCCAGTTAGTGTTACCCAACCTTCAACCTGCCCATGGATAGATCGCCCGGTTTCGGGTCTATTCCCAGCGACTAGACGCCCTATTAAGACTCGCTTTCGCTACGCCTCCCCTATTCGGTTAAGCTCGCCACTGAAAATAAGTCGCTGACCCATTATACAAAAGGTACGCAGTCACCCAACAAAGTGGGCTCCCACTGCTTGTACGCATACGGTTTCAGGATCTATTTCACTCCCCTCTCCGGGGTTCTTTTCGCCTTTCCCTCACGGTACTAGTTCACTATCGGTCAGTCAGTAGTATTTAGCCTTGGAGGATGGTCCCCCCATATTCAGACAAAGTTTCTCGTGCTCCGTCCTACTCGATTTCATGACTAAGAGATTTTCGCGTACAGGGCTATCACCCACTATGGCCGTACTTTCCAGAACGTTCCGCTAATCTCAAAGCCACTTAAGGGCTAGTCCCCGTTCGCTCGCCACTACTAAGGGAATCTCGGTTGATTTCTTTTCCTCAGGGTACTTAGATGTTTCAGTTCCCCTGGTTCGCTTCTTAAGCCTATGTATTCAGCTTAAGATACCTAACTTATGTTAGGTGGGTTCCCCCATTCAGACATCTCCGGATCAAAGTCTGTTTGCCGACTCCCCGAAGCTTTTCGCAGGCTACCACGTCTTTCATCGCCTCTGACTGCCAAGGCATCCACCGTATGCGCTTCTTCACTTGACCATATAACCCCAAGCAATCTGGTTATACTGTGAAGACGACATTCGCCGAAAATTCGCAATTACTCACAAATTTTACCTTAGCCTGATCCCACACCAGTGAAAGTGTGGTCCAGTCTATCTTTCTATCACATACCCAAATTTTTAAAGAACGATCTAATCAAAGACTAGAAATCAA
>NZ_MOBR01000041.1:143358-371360 GCF_003732705.1 Pseudomonas frederiksbergensis
TATCGTCTTCTTCAATGAATCAAGCAATTCGTGTGGGAACTTATGGAGCAGCTGACGTCGTCGATTAAGGAGGTGATCCAGCCGCAGGTTCCCCTACGGCTACCTTGTTACGACTTCACCCCAGTCATGAATCACACCGTGGTAACCGTCCTCCCGAAGGTTAGACTAGCTACTTCTGGTGCAACCCACTCCCATGGTGTGACGGGCGGTGTGTACAAGGCCCGGGAACGTATTCACCGCGACATTCTGATTCGCGATTACTAGCGATTCCGACTTCACGCAGTCGAGTTGCAGACTGCGATCCGGACTACGATCGGTTTTCTGGGATTAGCTCCACCTCGCGGCTTGGCAACCCTCTGTACCGACCATTGTAGCACGTGTGTAGCCCAGGCCGTAAGGGCCATGATGACTTGACGTCATCCCCACCTTCCTCCGGTTTGTCACCGGCAGTCTCCTTAGAGTGCCCACCATAACGTGCTGGTAACTAAGGACAAGGGTTGCGCTCGTTACGGGACTTAACCCAACATCTCACGACACGAGCTGACGACAGCCATGCAGCACCTGTCTCAATGTTCCCGAAGGCACCAATCCATCTCTGGAAAGTTCATTGGATGTCAAGGCCTGGTAAGGTTCTTCGCGTTGCTTCGAATTAAACCACATGCTCCACCGCTTGTGCGGGCCCCCGTCAATTCATTTGAGTTTTAACCTTGCGGCCGTACTCCCCAGGCGGTCAACTTAATGCGTTAGCTGCGCCACTAAGAGCTCAAGGCTCCCAACGGCTAGTTGACATCGTTTACGGCGTGGACTACCAGGGTATCTAATCCTGTTTGCTCCCCACGCTTTCGCACCTCAGTGTCAGTATCAGTCCAGGTGGTCGCCTTCGCCACTGGTGTTCCTTCCTATATCTACGCATTTCACCGCTACACAGGAAATTCCACCACCCTCTACCATACTCTAGCTTGTCAGTTTTGAATGCAGTTCCCAGGTTGAGCCCGGGGATTTCACATCCAACTTAACAAACCACCTACGCGCGCTTTACGCCCAGTAATTCCGATTAACGCTTGCACCCTCTGTATTACCGCGGCTGCTGGCACAGAGTTAGCCGGTGCTTATTCTGTCGGTAACGTCAAAACACTTACGTATTAGGTAAATGCCCTTCCTCCCAACTTAAAGTGCTTTACAATCCGAAGACCTTCTTCACACACGCGGCATGGCTGGATCAGGCTTTCGCCCATTGTCCAATATTCCCCACTGCTGCCTCCCGTAGGAGTCTGGACCGTGTCTCAGTTCCAGTGTGACTGATCATCCTCTCAGACCAGTTACGGATCGTCGCCTTGGTGAGCCATTACCTCACCAACTAGCTAATCCGACCTAGGCTCATCTGATAGCGCAAGGCCCGAAGGTCCCCTGCTTTCTCCCGTAGGACGTATGCGGTATTAGCGTCCGTTTCCGAGCGTTATCCCCCACTACCAGGCAGATTCCTAGGCATTACTCACCCGTCCGCCGCTCGCCACCAGGTACAAGTACCCGTGCTGCCGCTCGACTTGCATGTGTTAGGCCTGCCGCCAGCGTTCAATCTGAGCCATGATCAAACTCTTCAGTTCAAACATCTTTGGGTTTTTAAGAAACCCTAAACTTGGCTCAGCAATCGTTGGTTACATCTTTGATTTCTCGCGGAGTAACTTGTGATGCTGATAATCTTGTTGACTATCAGTCTGACTCCACAAGCACCCACACGAATTGCTTGATTCAGTTGTTAAAGAGCGGGTGGTTAAGATCTTTCGTCTCAACCGAGGCGCGCATTCTACAGCAGCACCCGTTACTGTCAAGCGGTTATTTTCCGAAGTTTTCAAAGTTTCCTTTGCAACTTCAACCACTTGCGCTTTCGATCTCTCGTTAGCGGGAGGCGAATTCTACAGCGTTACTCGCTGCTGTCAACACCTCTTTTTCAACTCCTTTTGCGCTTCGATGACCTGAAGCAACTCACCGCCGAAACCTGCGTAACTCTTTGTTTACCAAGGAGTTTTCCGTTTCGACTGCGCCGGAAGTGGGGCGAATTATAGACTTCCAGAATCTGCCGTCAACACCTAATTTCAGCTTTATTCGGATTTGAGCGTAATACGCGCAAATGCCTTCTTTCCAGCCTGACAAACGTGGGTAGCGCCCAGTACGTATATAAAGGTGCGATCTACCACCTCACCATCTATACGCACACCGCCAGAATTCAGAAGATCACGCGCCACTGCCGAGTTCTTCACCAGGCCAGCCTTATTAAGGACAGCGGCGATCGGCATATCTTCGGCAGCCGTCAATTCGATCTCTGGCAGATCATCCGGCAGCTCGCCTTCCTTCATACGGTTACCCGCCGCACGGTGAGCATTGGCCGCAGCCTCTTCACCATGGAAACGCGCAACAATCTCTTCAGCCAGCTTGATCTTGATATCCCGCGGATTAGCGCCCGTCTCGACATCAGCCCGGAAGGCATTGATCTCATCCATTGAGCGGAAGCTGAGCAATTCGAAATAACGCCACATCAGCGCATCAGGAATGGAGACCAGCTTGCTGTACATGACGCCCGGCGCTTCCTGGATACTCACGTAGTTGCCCAACGACTTGGACATCTTCTTCACGCCATCCAGGCCTTCGAGCAACGGCATGGTCAAAATGCACTGAGGCTCCTGACCATAACCACGCTGCAGCTCACGCCCCATCAACAGGTTGAACTTCTGATCGGTGCCACCCAGCTCGACATCCGCACGCAAAGCTACCGAGTCATAACCCTGAACCAGCGGATAGAGGAACTCATGAATAGCGATGGGCTGATTGGTCGTGTAGCGCTTGTCGAAGTCGTCACGCTCAAGCATGCGAGCCACGGTGTATTGCGAGGTAAGGCGAATGAAGTCGGCCGGCCCCATCTGATCCATCCAGGTGGAGTTGAACGCCACCTCGGTTTTGGCCGGATCAAGAATCTTGAAGACCTGAGTCTTGTAGGTCTCGGCATTCTCGAGAACCTGCTCGCGGGTCAGCGGAGGACGGGTAGCACTCTTGCCACTCGGATCGCCGATCATCCCGGTGAAGTCACCAATAAGGAAGATCACCTGGTGACCCAGTTCCTGGAACTGGCGCAGCTTATTAATAAGCACCGTGTGACCCAGGTGCAAATCCGGCGCAGTCGGATCGAAGCCCGCCTTAATACGCAGCGGCTGGCCACGCTTGAGCTTTTCGATCAGCTCGGACTCGACCAACAGTTCTTCCGCACCACGTTTGATCAGCGCTAGCTGCTCTTCAACCGACTTCATAACAGACCCGCAAGGCTCAGATTCAAAGGGAACCAACCATACAAGATCGCGCACCAAATACAAGTTTTGCCCAGCGCACGCACGCCAATCCACGGACAGAGCATCCGCAGGCTTGCTTCAGAGATGATTTGGTTATATTTTATACAGTTATTTCATCTTCATCATGTCATTCATCTTTTCCAATTCAACTTTTCAAAGTCAAAAATTACCTATGACCACAGAACCGTCTAAAGCGCCCCCGCTTTACCCGAAGACCCACCTGCTTGCCGCAAGTGGCATCGCCGCCCTTCTCAGTCTGGCGCTCCTGGTATTCCCTTCCAGTGATGTTGAAGCCAAAAAGACGACCCTGAGCCTTGAGCTGGAAAGTCCTGCTGAACAACTGACACAAGATCAAGACGCTGCCGAGGCCGTCCAAGCCACAAATGAGCCGGCAGTCTCCCCTTTCGCGCAGATCGAAGACAGCGCCGAAGACACCAAGGAAACCGCCCAGGTCACCCCTGAGCCAGTGGTCGAAGCGAAGAAAGCCCCAAATCACAAAGAAGTGATTGTCGGCAAAGGCGACACCCTCTCAACCCTGTTTGAAAAGGTCGGCCTCCCGGCTGCTTCGGTGCATGACATCCTGGCCAGCGACAAGCAAGCCAAGCAATTCAGCCAGCTCAAACATGGCCAGAAACTCGAGTTCGAGCTGAACCCTGAAGGCCAACTGACCAACCTGCACAGCAAGCTCAACGATCTCGAAAGCATCACCCTGACCAAGAATGACAAGGGTTATGTGTTCAACCGTATTACCGCCAAACCGACCGTGCGCTCTGCCTACGTTCATGGCGTGATCAACAGCTCGCTGTCGCAGTCCGCCGCTCGCGCCGGCCTGTCCCACAGCCTGACCATGGACATGGCCAGCGTGTTTGGCTACGACGTCGACTTCGCCCAGGATATTCGCCAGGGTGACGAGTTCGACGTGATCTACGAACAGAAAGTCGTTAACGGCAAGGCTGTCGGCAATGGTCCAATCCTTTCCGCACGCTTCACCAACCGCGGCAAGACCTACACCGCCGTGCGTTACACCAACAAACAAGGCAATAGCAGCTATTACACCGCTGACGGCAACAGCATGCGCAAGGCGTTCATCCGCACCCCGGTGGACTTTGCCCGCATCAGCTCGAAATTCTCCATGGGCCGCAAGCACCCGATCCTGAACAAGATCCGCGCCCACAAAGGCGTGGATTATGCGGCGCCACGCGGCACACCAATCAAGGCTACCGGCGACGGTAAAGTGCTGTTGGCCGGTCGCCGCGGCGGCTACGGCAACACCATCATCATCCAGCACGGCAACACCTACCGTACGCTGTATGGCCACATGCAGGGCTTCGCCAAAGGCGTGCAGACTGGCGGCAGTGTCAAACAAGGCCAGGTGATTGGTTACATCGGCACCACCGGCCTGTCCACCGGCCCGCACTTGCACTATGAGTTCCAGGTTAATGGCGTCCACGTCGACCCACTGGGCCAGAAGCTGCCGATGGCTGACCCGATCGCCAAGGCCGAGCGCTCTCGCTTCCTCGCGCAAAGTCAGCCGTTGATGGCGCGGATGGACCAAGAAAAGGCCACTATGCTGGCTTCGAGTAAACGCTAAGCCATGGCGCTCTATATAGGTGTGATGTCCGGGACCAGCCTTGATGGCCTGGACATTGCGCTGATCGAGCAAACAACGGCGATCAAGCTGATCGCCACGCACTACATTCCCATGCCTGAACCCCTGCGCGCCGAGCTGCTTGGCTTGTGCGCCAGCGGCCCGGACGAGATTGCCCGCTCCGCCATCGCCCAGCAAAACTGGGTGAGGCTGGCCGCCCAAGGCATTCACGCCCTCCTCGATCAACAAAACCTGAAACCCGTAGACATTCGCGCGATTGGTAGCCACGGCCAGACCATTCGCCACGAACCGGCGCGCGGCTTCACCGTGCAGATCGGCAACCCGGCCCTGCTGACCGAGCTGACCGGAATCACCGTAGTCAGCGACTTCCGCAGCCGCGACGTCGCCGCCGGCGGCCAGGGCGCACCACTGGTTCCGGCCTTCCACGAAGCCTTGTTTGAAGAGCGACCCGGTAATCGCGCGGTACTGAACGTCGGCGGCTTCAGCAATCTCAGCCTGATCGAGCCCGGTAAACCTGTAGCTGGTTTCGACTGTGGCCCGGGGAATGTGTTGCTGGATGCCTGGATTCACCAGCAACGGGGCGACAATTTTGATCGCGACGGCCAATGGGCGGCCAGTGGCAAGGTTGAACCGACCTTGTTGAGCGAGCTACTCAGCGATCCATTCTTCGTGACCAAAGGCCCCAAGAGCACCGGTCGTGAAGTGTTCAATCTGCCCTGGCTGACGCAGCATCTGTCGCACTTGCCCGCCTTCGCTGCTGAAGACGTACAGGCGACCCTGCTCGAATTGACCGCCCTGACCATCGTCGAGTCACTGCAAAGCGCTCAATCAGATACGCGGGAACTGCTGGTCTGTGGGGGCGGCGCGCACAACGCTACGCTGATGAACCGATTGGCCCTGTTGCTTCCAAACGCCAAAGTCAGCAGCACCGCCACTTACGGCGTTGACCCGGACTGGGTCGAAGCGATGGCTTTTGCCTGGCTGGCCCATTGCTGCCTCGAAGGTATCGCCGCCAACCGCCCAAGCGTCACTGGCGCCCGCGGCTTGCGCGTACTCGGCGCCATCTATCCCGCTTGAATCCCAGACAGCAAAACGCCGCAGGACTGTAAAGCCCTGCGGCGCTTTGTAATACGGTGACGCGGATCAGATCGAGAACGAAGAACCGCAGCCACAAGTCGTGCTGGCGTTCGGGTTCTTGATCACGAAACGCGAACCTTCCAGACCTTCCTGATAATCCACCTCGGCACCTGCCAGGTACTGGAAGCTCATTGGATCAACCACCAGACTCACACCTTCGCGCTCGACGATGGTGTCGTCATCGGCCACTTCTTCATCGAAGGTGAAGCCGTACTGGAAACCTGAACAACCACCGCCCGTAACGAATACGCGCAGCTTCAAGCGATCATTCCCCTCTTCATCGACCAGGCTCTTCACCTTGTGCGCGGCACCGTGGGTGAATTGCAAAGCCGTGGGGGTGAAGGATTCGACGCTCATGCTAACTATCTCCCGGCGTTACGCCGCCATAATGCGTGATGACGGGCATTATCCGCTTCTCCTAGAAAATTGGTCAACTATTGTTACGGTATATCAATCGAACCAATTGTCAGACCAGAATGCAAAAAGGCCCATTTAATGGGCCTTTTGCTGAGCGGTATAAAGCCTTACGGCAGCATGCCCGCGTGGGACAGGCCCAGACGCTCATCCAGCCCAAACAGGATGTTCAGGTTCTGCACCGCTTGGCCCGACGCGCCCTTGACCAGATTGTCGATCACCGACAGCACCACCACCAGGTCACCATCCTGCGGACGATGCACGGCGATACGGCAAACGTTGGCACCGCGCACGCTACGGGTTTCCGGGTGGCTGCCGGCCGGCATCACATCGACGAACGGTTCGTTGGCATAACGCTTTTCGAACAGCGCCTGCAGATCCACCGAGCGATCCACGACGGTCGCGTAAAGTGTCGAGTGAATGCCACGAATCATCGGCGTCAGGTGCGGAACGAAGGTCAGGCCGACGTCCTTGCCCGAAGCGCGACGTAGACCTTGGCGAATTTCCGGCAAGTGACGATGCCCTTTGACGGCGTAGGCCTTCATGCTTTCCGACGTCTCGGAGTACAGCGAGCCTACAGCCGCGCCACGACCAGCGCCGCTGACACCCGATTTGCAGTCAGCGATCAGGCGAGAAGTATCCGCCAGACCTGCTTCGAGCAATGGCAGGAAACCCAATTGCGTGGCGGTTGGATAGCAACCCGGCACAGCAATCAGGCGCGCCTGCTTGATCTGCTCGCGATTGACTTCCGGCAAGCCGTAGACCGCCTCTTCCAGCAACTCCGGCGCACCGTGCGGCTGACCGTACCATTTGGCCCATTCATCGGCGTCTTGCAGACGGAAGTCCGCCGACAGGTCGATGACCTTGGTCCCGGCTGCCAGCAGTTCACCGGCCAGAGCGTGAGCAACACCGTGCGGCGTGGCGAAAAACACCACATCGCAAGCGCCCAGGGTCTTGATGTCAGGAACGCTGAACGCCAGGCCGTCGTAGTGACCTCGCAAGTTCGGGTACATATCAGCCACGGCCAGACCGGCCTCGGATCGGGAAGTGATGACTACCACTTCAGCTTGCGGATGCTGTGCCAACAGACGCAGCAGTTCGACACCGGTGTAACCCGTGCCGCCGACGATACCGACCTTGACCATAAACCTGCCCTCAACGAACCCACTGGAAAGCCGTCGATAATAGGGCCCGTATCGTCCTGCGACAACCGGCAAGGTGACGTGCGGACGCTCTACCACCTACTATCTTCGCCACCGTGAACCTGGGAATAACTAAAAATGCTCTATTTGTGGCTCAAAGCGTTTCATATCGTCAGCATGGTCTGCTGGTTTGCCGGCCTGTTTTACCTGCCGCGCCTGTTCGTCTATCACGCACAAAGTGAAGACACCGTCAGCAAGGAGCGTTTCAGCATCATGGAGCGCAAGTTGTACCGGGGCATCATGGGCCCGGCGATGATCGCCACCCTGATCTTCGGTATTGCCCTGATCTACCTCAATCCGAGCATCTTCAGCCAAGGCGCGTGGATCCACGCCAAGTTGACCCTCGTGGTGATCCTGATCGGCTACCACCACATGTGCGGCGCACAGGTAAAACGTTTTGCCCGTGGCGAAAACACCCGCAGCCATGTCTTTTATCGCTGGTTCAATGAAGTGCCGGTTCTGATATTGCTGGCTATCGTAATTCTGGTCGTCGTTCGGCCGTTCTAATCCAATAAGCAAATATCTATCGGGGTACTTCCAATGTCGCTGCCCGCTCTGCTCGAACAACGTTTGCGTCTGCCTGTGGTCGCAGCGCCGATGTTTCTGATTTCCAACCCTCAACTGGTGCTGGCCTGCTGCCGCAATGGCGTAGTGGGTAGCTTTCCTGCGCTGAACCAGCGCGAGAGCAGCGGCTTCAAGGCCTGGCTGGAAGAAATCGAGGCAGGCTTGGCGACACTGGAGAACCCGGCGCCGTACGCGGTGAACCTGATCGTCCACAACAGCAACCCGCGCCTACAGGCGGATCTGGAGATCTGCATCGAGCACAAAGTGCCGATCGTGATCACCAGCCTGGGCGCGGTGAAAGAATTGGTCGATGCCGTCCACAGCTATGGCGGCCTGGTGTTTCACGACGTGACGACCCGTCGTCATGCCGAGAAAGCCGCCGAAGCCGGCGTGGACGGTCTGATCGCCGTGGCCGCCGGTGCCGGTGGGCACGCCGGGACCTGGAGCCCTTTCTCACTGATCGCTGAAATCCGCCAATTCTTCGACAAGACCTTGCTGCTGGCCGGCTGCCTGAACCACGGCCACGAGATTCTCGCCGCGCAATTGCTCGGTGCGGATTTGGCCTACTTCGGAACGCGATTTATCGGCACCACTGAAAGTCATGCGCCTGACGCCTACAAGCAGATGTTGCTGACTTCCAGAGCGGCGGACATCGTGCATACTCCAGCGGTGTCGGGCGTTCCGGCGAGTTTCATGCGCCAAAGCCTGGAGGCGGCCGGTTTCGATATGGCGGCATTACAGGGCAAAGGCGAAGTGAACTTCGGCGCCAAACTCAAGCCTATAAGCGATGAGGCCAAGGCCTGGAAAACCGTATGGTCTGCTGGCCAGGGCGTTGGGGAAATCGATGACCTGCCGAGTGTCGATCAATTGGTCGCACGCTTGGACGCGGAGTACCGCAAAGCGCTGGAACTGGCGGCACAGTTGCCCAAACGCTGGCCGCGCTGACTGTAAAACTTGGCCAGCCGCTCCCGACTGGCCTTACACTGCTCGACCGCAACAACTCTTTCAAACCTGCGTGACAAGGATGCCTCGGACATGAGCGAAAACCGTTTCAAGATCGTCTTCGACGGCGCTCTGCTGCCAGGCGTTGACGCCACCACCGCCAAACTCAACCTCGCTGAACTGTTCAAAAGTGACGTCGCCGCCATCGAACGGCTGTTCAGTGGCCGCACGGTCGCACTCAAACGCGACCTGTCACAGCTCGACGCACAGAGCTATCTGCAGGCACTCACGAAAACCGGTATCGATGCCAGGATCGAAGCCGAGCCATCGATCGAGCTGAACCTGTCCGATGTTCACGAGCATGCTCCCACCAGTTACCAAACGGTCTCGGCAGATCCTGAATCGCCGTATGCCCCGCCACGGGCAACCGTTGGTGAAGCCTTGCCCGCGTTCGCCACCCTCAAACCCTTCAGCTTCGTGGGCCGTATCGGTCGCTTGCGATTCCTGGGCTGGACGATGGCCCTGACCTTGGTGACGCTGGCCGTGGGTTCGGTGCTGGCGATTTTCGGCTTGGCACTCATCAGCACCGACTCGACCGCGGGCCTGATTCTTGGCGGCCTGGTGGCTTTTATTCTTTTTGTGGCCCTGGGGTTCGTCAGCATTCAGTTCAGTGTCCAGCGTCTGCACGACATCGGCTGGTCCGGCTGGCTGTGGCTGTTGAATCTTGTGCCATTCGTGGGCAGCTTCTTTCCATTCGTGATCATGGTGGTTCCGGGTAACGCCACCGCCAACCAGTACGGCGCACCGCCTCCGCCGAACAGCACGGCGGTCAAGGTGTTGGCCTCGCTATGGGTAGCATTCATCGCGATCATCCTCATCGGCGCACTGGCCGGCGGGATCACGGCCATCCAGGAAGAATACGAAAGCGCCGCCGAAACCAGCTATGACAGCGGCGCGGTCACCACCGATGAAGTTGAAGTCGAGCCAGCGGCACAGGCCGAACAAGCACCAAATGCAGCCGACGATGCAGCTGATGCAGCCGAAGAAGCCCAGCCCACTGTAGACTCTGCGAAAGAATGAACAGCGCTCCCCGCCCGTGACACCTGCGTCGCCGGCGCGGAGCTGTTGCGATGGAGAACTGCATGACCCGTTACGCTCTGATCACTGGCGCTTCCAGCGGCATCGGCCTGGCGATGGCCGAAGCGCTGGCCCGGCGCGGCCGCAGCCTGATTCTGGTGGCCCGACAACGTGATCAGCTGGAAAGTATTGCGATTGAATTGACTCAACGTTTTGGCGTAGAGGTGTTATTCCGGGCCTGTGACCTGGGTGAGCCATTGAGGCTGTCCGGGTTTCTGCTGGAACTGGAGGAGGGCGACCGGCAGATCGACTTGCTGGTCAACTGCGCCGGCATCGGTACGTGTGGCCCGTTCCTGGCACAGGACTGGATGACCGAGCAAGACCTGATCGAGGTGAACATCCTGGCCCTCACCCGCCTGTGCCATGCCATCGGTAACAGCATGGCCTTGCAGGGCGGCGGGCAGATTTTGAATGTCGCCTCGGTGGCGGCATTCCACCCTGGCCCGTGGATGAGCACGTACTACGCGAGCAAGGCGTATGTGCTGCACTTTTCCGAAGGCTTGCGCGTCGAGTTGAAGAAATGCGCGGTCAAGGTATCAGTGTTATGCCCAGGCCCGACGCGCACGGCTTTCTTCCACACGGCGCAACTGGACACCGCAAAGGTCACCGACAGCAGATTGCTGATGAGTCCGGAAGAAGTCGCGCTGTACACCGTGCGAGCCCTGGCGAAAAATCGCGCAATCATTATTCCCGGAAGGTTGAATCGCTGGTTCGCCTTCCTGCCGCGACTTGGGTCGCGATGGCTGACCCGGACAATCGCCGGTATGGTCAACAAGGCCTACTGCCCGCGCTAAATGCCACTGAAGGTAAAAGTCTGGGCTCGGGTCTGCCCCCATGGGTACACTCGGGCCAGCCTAAACAACGGAGAAAACAGCTGTGGATACTCTGTTCACCAAGATCATCAACCGGGAAATCCCGGCCAATATCATTTACGAGGACGACCAGGTTCTGGCCTTCCACGACATCGCCCCACAGGCACCGGTGCATTTTCTGGTGATCCCGAAAAAACCGGTGCGCACCCTCAATGACCTGACCGAGGACGACAAGACGCTGGCCGGGCATATCCTGTTCACCGCCCAACGTCTCGCGCTGGAACTGGGTTGCGAAAAAGGTTTTCGCGTTGTCATGAACTGCAATGAAGAAGGTGGGCAGACTGTCTATCACATTCATATGCACGTACTGGGTCAGCGCCAGATGCACTGGCCGCCGGGTTGATTCACTACCCGCCCCTGTAGGAGCGAGGCTTGCCCGCGAAATGGTCGACGCGGTCATTCAGATAGACCGCGTTATCGTTCTTCGCGGGCAAGCCTCGCTCCTACAGCAATGACCCAGCGCAAACCTTCCCCGGCCGATTCGGTTAAACTGGCCGCCGAGATTCTTCCCGGAGGTCAGCATGACTACCCAACGTCACTACTCGCCGATTGACCGTCTTCTGCTGCAAGCCGATGCCGCGATGCGTACCCTGCTGCCCTTCAGTGGCCAGCCGTACCGCCCGTCGCCCGCCATCGTGCAGCCAGAAGCGCAAATGAGCGACGAAGACACCCGGCACGTCGCCGGCCTGATGCGCATCAACCATACCGGCGAAGTCTGCGCCCAGGCGCTGTATCAGGGCCAGGCCCTGACGGCCAAGCTTCCGCAAGTGCGCGCCGCCATGGAACATGCCGCTGAAGAAGAAATCGATCACCTGGTGTGGTGCGAACAACGCATTCACCAGTTGGGCAGCCATACCAGCATTCTGAATCCGCTGTTCTATGGCATGTCGTTCGGGATTGGGGCTGTCGCCGGTCTGATCAGCGATAAGGTCAGCTTGGGATTTGTTGCCGCTACCGAGCATCAGGTGTGCAAACACTTGAATGAACATCTTGAGCAGTTGCCGGCGGAGGACGAAAAGTCCCGGGCGATCCTTGAACAGATGCGCATCGACGAAGAACACCATGCGGAAAGTGCACTGGATGCAGGCGGTTTCCGTTTCCCGGCGCCGGTGAAGTTCGGGATGAGCCTGTTGGCCAAGGTGATGACCAAGAGTACATACCGAATCTGACCGTAGGAGCAAGGCTTGCCCGCGATGGCGATCTCAGGGACGCCTTCGCGGGCAAGCCTCGCTCCTACACGGGTTCTGCGACACCCATAAAAAAGGCGACTGCCGTGAGGTAGTCGCCTTTTTTGTGCTCGAAAATCTTAGGTCGGCATGTTGCGCGCGTAGAAGATTTCCAGCATTTCGTGTTTCACACGATCGGTCACCTGGGCACGTTGCTCAGTGGACAGGCTGTTGGTGGCGTCGCCGAACAGGTAGTTATCCAGTTCGAAGTTCTTCAACAGCATTTTGGTGTGGAACAGGTTTTCCTGGTACACGTTCACGTCAGTCATCTGGTAACTGTCGCGGGTGTCTTCGGAAAGGTAGTTCTGGATCGAATTGATCTCGTGGTCGATGAAGTGCTTTTTGCCTTCAACGTCACGGGTGAAACCGCGCACGCGATAATCCACGGTCACGATGTCCGAATCGAACTGGTGAATCAGGAAGTTGAGCGCTTTAAGCGGTGAAATGACACCACACGTCGACACGTCAATGTCCACACGGAATGTTGCGATACCGTCCACCGGATGGATTTCCGGGTAGGTGTGCACCGTGATGTGGCTCTTGTCGAGGTGGGCCAGGATAATCTCGGGCAACGGGCCCGGGGACTCTTCGATCTGGCTGTCGGTCGGGGTGACCGGCTCTTCAGAGATCAGAATCGTGACGCTGGCGCCCTGTGGGTCGTAGTCCTGACTGGCGATGTTCAGGATGTTGGCACCAATGATATCGACAACTTCTGTGAGGATCTGCGTCAGGCGCTTCGCGTTGTACTCTTCATTGATGTACTCGACGTAAGCCTGCTGGTCTTGCGGGGTTTCCGCGTAGCAGATGTCATAGATGTTGAAGCTCAAGGTCTTTGTCAGGTTATTGAACCCGTGGAGCTTGAGTTTGCTTTTCACCGTTAAAAACTCTCTATGTATTGCGGCCCGGGCCGCGTGATCAAGCATGCCCGTCAGATGCGAACAACGCAGCTGCGTAGGACGGTTAACACCTCTTCGCGATGGCGATTTTGGTTGTCTGTTCGGGTGGGGGCCTGTCGGGTGACGGGCCACGACCCTGAAAAAAGTGGCGCATTATGCAGACGTCAGCTATGGATCGCCAGAGTCTGCACTGCTTTTATGATAGTTGAATGTCGAATCAACCGAGTTCGATGATCTCGTAGTCGTGAGTAATCGCTACGCCAGCCGCGCCGAGCATGATCGAGGCCGAGCAATACTTCTCGGCGGACAGTTCGATGGCGCGTTTGACCTGGGCTTCTTTCAGGCCCCGGCCCTTGACTACGAAGTGCATGTGGATCTTGGTAAAGACTTTCGGATCTTCGGTAGCGCGCTCGGCTTCGAGGAACGCTTCGCAGCTCTCGACGGCCTGGCGGGACTTCTTGAGGATGCTGACCACATCGAAATTGCTGCAACCGCCGACACCCAGCAGGAGCATTTCCATCGGGCGTACACCCAGATTACGACCACCGGCGTCCGGCGGACCGTCCATGACCACGACATGACCGCTGCCGGATTCACCGAGGAACATGGCTTCGCCAGCCCATTGGATGCGTGCCTTCATCGCCAAGACTCCACTGTCTAAAAAAGGGTCGCCAGCTTAGCACAGGGCCCCGCAATGACGGCGTTTCGCCTTCCTGGGACGAAGGTGCCAGCGTCGTAGGTAAATTCTCGGATCTTGTAGGAATGTGTCTGTTAAGCTGGCGCCAATTCGCTGGCGCATAGCCAGCCATCAAGCGAATGAAAAAATCGCAGGTTTCACCCGCTCCTACAAAAAAACCAAAACACCGTGCAGTTTTTTCGGGATACAACCATGGTTGCTATTACCCCCACACCTAAAATCAAGAACCTCGACAAACTGTTGATGCATTGCCAGCGCCGTCGTTATGCGGCCAAGAGCAACATCATCTGTGCCGGCGACCGCTCGGACACGCTGTTCTTCATCATCAAGGGTTCGGTCACCATCCTGATCGAGGACGATGACGGCCGCGAGATGATCATCTCCTACCTGAACGCCGGGGACTTCTTCGGTGAACTCGGGTTGTTTGAACAGGCCGGGCTGGAACAGGAACGCAGTGCCTGGGTCCGGGCCAAGGTCGAATGCGAAGTCGCGGAAATCAGCTACGCGAAGTTCCGCGAACTGTCCCAGCAAGATCCAGACATTCTTTACGTACTCAGCGGACAAATCGCACAGCGCCTGCGCAATACCACGCGCAAGGTCGGCGACCTGGCATTTTTCGATGTGACCGGACGCGTCGCCCGCTGCCTGCTGGAATTATGCAAGCAGCCAGACGCCATGACTCACCCGGACGGCATGCAGATCAAAGTGACCCGCCAGGAAATCGGGCGGATTGTCGGGTGTTCCCGGGAGATGGTCGGTCGCGTGCTCAAGGATCTAGAGGAACGCAACCTGGTGGATGTCAAAGGCAAGACCATGGTGGTCTTCGGCACACGTTAAGCCTCGAACATTTGCGCCAGCAATTGGCGGTATAGCCCATCGAGGCGCTCCAGCGCATCTGGCGCGGCGAATTTTTCATGCAGGGCGATGTGGCTTTCGGCGCGAACCCGCTGTGCCAGGCCGCACGCTTCATTGAAGCGGTTGACCGCCTCGACCATAGAATCCCGTTCGTTATCCAGCAACAACGCCCCGTGCACCAACCCTACCGGACGCGTCCCCCCCTTGCTCTGGCGCCAGCGTTGGGCGGTGCCGACCATTTTGCGACCGTCGAGATTGACATTGAAACGGCCATCGCAGAACGCGCCTTCGACTTCGCCCAATGACGAGACGCCACCCAATTCATCCAGCAACTGACAAATCGGATCGCAGAGACGGCGGTAAGCGGTTTCGATGCGGTTTTGGTCACCTTCGCTGCGCGGCGCGGCATAGACCAGTGCGATGTTGATGGTCGAGGACGACTGCGGGACCGGTTCACCACCGGTTTCGCGTAGCAGGACTGGCCAGCCAGCGGCGGCGGAGACTTCGCAGGCGGATTCGAATAGAGGGAGGCGATTCAAGCGTCGCGGCATGACGAGTGCGCGGTCGCTGGGTTGCCAGAACAGCAGGCCGAATTCTGCAGCGCCGGTGCAGACATGGGCCAATAGATCCTGTTCGGCGAGCAGGCCGGCTTCGGTGGTCAGGGAGGTAATCAGGGTCATAAGGTATTCCGTCGGACGTTAAGTCTGTGGTGCTTCTTATGCCGTCTTCGCGAGCAGGCTCGCTCCCACATTTGAACCGGGGTGCTCACACATTTTGTGCCCACCACCAATCAGTGTGGGAGCGAGCCTGCTCGCGAAGCTTTTTCAGTCGAGTGTAGAACCACTCACCGCAGAGCCGCGCTCCGGGAAGAACAAGCGCTGCAGTTCCGTGCCCGGGCTTTCCGCGCGCATGAACGCTTCGCCGACCAGGAACGCGTACACGTCGCTGATTTCCATCAGCTCGACATCGGCCCGGTTGAAAATACCGCTTTCGGTAATCACCAGGCGATCACGGGGAATGCGCGGCAACAGGTCGAGGGTGGTTTCCAGGCTGACGTCAAAGGTGTGCAGGTTGCGGTTGTTTACGCCAACCAACGGCGTGTCGAGGGTTTTCAAGGCCCGCTCCAGCTCGTTGCCATCGTGGACTTCAACCAACACATCGAGGCCGACGCTTTTGGCCACGGCCGCCAGCTCAGCCATTTTCACGTCGTCCAACGCGGAGACGATCAACAGCACGCAGTCAGCGCCCAGGGCACGGGCTTCAACGATCTGGTAGGGGTCGATCATGAAGTCCTTGCGGATCACCGGCAGCTTGCACGCCGCACGAGCCTGTTGCAGATACGCATCGGCGCCCTGGAAGAAATCGATATCGGTGAGCACCGAGAGGCACGTGGCGCCGCCCTTCTCGTAGCTCTTGGCAATGTCGGCGGGAACGAAGTTCTCGCGAATCACGCCTTTGCTCGGCGAGGCTTTCTTGATTTCGGCAATCACCGCCGGCTGCTTGAGCTTGGCCTGGGCGATCAGTGCCTTGGCAAAACCACGGGGTGCATCGGCTGCCTTGGCCAGGCTTTCCAGCTCTGCCAGGCTGACACGGGCGCTACGCTCGGCAACTTCCTGGACCTTGCGGGCCAGAATGTTTTCCAGAACCGTCGGTACACTCATCCCTCATTCTCCACTCGAAATACCGCGGTAAACGCACCCAACTCCTCGAGTTTCTCCCGAGCGAGGCCGGTGTGCAGCGCGTCGTGCGCCAGGGCAACGCCCTCTTTCAAACTTGTTGCATGATCAGCGGCATACAGCGCGGCACCGGCATTGAGCACAATCATCTCGGCGGCTTTCTGGCCATTCTCGGTTTTGCGCTTGCCGAGGGCATCGCGGATCAGTTCGAGGGACGCGGCCGGGCTATCCACCGCCAGGCCATGCAGGCTCTGGCTCTTCATGCCCAGGTCTTCCGGCTCGACCCAATACTCGGTGATCTGATCGTTCTTCAGCTCCGCGACAAAGGTCGGCGCTGCGAGGCTGAATTCGTCCAGGCCATCCTTCGAGTGCACCACCAGCACATGCTTGCTGCCCAGCCGCTGCAAGACTTCGGCCAATGGCCGGCACAGCGCCGGGGTGAACACGCCGACTACCTGATGCTTCACGCCGGCCGGATTCGTAAGCGGGCCGAGCATGTTGAACAGAGTGCGCAGGCCAAGGTCCTTGCGCGGACCGGCGGCGTACTTCATGGCACTGTGGTGAGTCTGGGCGAACATGAAACCGATGCCGACGTTATCAATGCAGCGCGCTACCTGGACCGGCGTCAGGTTCAGGTAGATCCCGGCCGCCTCCAGCAAGTCAGCGCTACCGCTTTTGCCCGAGACCGCACGGTTACCGTGCTTGGCCACCGTGCAACCGGCCGCTGCGACCACGAAGGAAGACGCGGTCGAGACGTTGAAGATATTGGCGCCGTCGCCGCCGGTGCCGACCACATCGACCACGCCGTCGAGGGTCTTGAGTTCGACTTTGTCCGCCAGCTCACGCATGACCGACACCGCGCCAACGATTTCGTCGATGCTTTCGCTCTTCATGCGCATGGCCATCATGAACGCGCCGATCTGCGCGTCCGAGCATTGCCCGGTCATGATTTCGCGCATGACATCGCGCATTTCTTCGGTGCTGAGGTCGAGGTGATCGACGATACGGCCCAAGGCTGTCTTGATGTTCATGAAAAGTCCTTAGCGCGTGCCGCCGGTTTGTTTGAGGAAGTTGGCGAACAGCTCGTGGCCCTGCTCGGTGAGGATCGATTCCGGGTGGAATTGCACACCCTCGATGTTCAGCGTCTTGTGGCGCAGGCCCATGATTTCGTCGACCGAGCCGTCTTCGAGCTGGGTCCAGGCCGTCAGTTCCAGACAGTCAGGCAGAGTTTCGCGTTTAACGATCAGCGAGTGGTAGCGCGTAACCGTCAGGGGATGATTCAGGCCGCTGAAAACACCCTTGTCCTCGTGGAATACCGGACTAGTCTTACCGTGCATGACCTGACGGGCACGGACTACATCACCGCCAAAGGCCTGGCCGATGGATTGGTGACCGAGGCAGACACCGAGGATCGGCAGTTTGCCGGCGAAGTGCTTGATCGCTTCGATGGAGATGCCGGCTTCGGTCGGCGTGCAAGGACCGGGGGAGACAACGATGCGCTCAGGGTTGAGGGCTTCGATTTCAGCAATGGTGAGTTCATCGTTGCGCACGACTTTGACTTGGGAGCCGAGCTCACCAAGGTACTGCACAACGTTGTAGGTAAAAGAGTCGTAGTTATCGATCATCAGCAACATGGCGATGGAAACCTCTTGAATTCACTGACTTTTAAGACAGCCTTCGAATGAATACCCGCAGTGTGCTGCGCTTTGTCAGGTGCTGGAGTTGCGCCAGCAAAGCGGCATTTCATACAGGTAAAGAAGGCAAAGCGGTACAGGTCCGGCGGGGCCGGCAAAAGAATTCAGGCGCGCCAACGCCAGCGGGCGTGTGCCTTGATGACTTGATCCAGGAGTTTGCTGATGATCAACACGGGAAAGGTCTCATTCATACGTCTTGGCACAGTAACTTAGCTGGGCAGAGCGTGCAATATGGCGCACGCGAAGGGCTGCGAAACAAATGAAGGGTTCGCGACAGATGGCAAAAGGCCGGAAGTTTTTGGTACTGTCGTTTCGTTCACTACAACAATAAATAAACGGACTTGCACATGATCAAACAGACGTTGTTTGTACCGCTCGCCAGTTGCCTGCTCGCCATGGCCTGCGCCCAGGCGAATGCGGCGCCCAATCCTTACACCAGCTTCGTGGTCTTCGGCGACAGCCTCAACGACGCCGGGACGTTTGCCGACACCGGCGGGCCTGCCGGATCGACCGAACGATTCACCAACCGCACCGGGCCGGTCTATCTCGACGGCAGCGGCGAACAGCGCTCGCTCAACGCCACGCAAATTCTCGGGGGGAAACTGGGGTATTCAGCGGATCAGACAGCGTCCTCGTCTTCGGCAGTACGCGCCAACGAAGGCCAGCCCGATGGTAACAACTGGGCCGTCGGCGGTTATCGCACCGACCAGATTCTCGACTCGATCACCAGCACCTCCGCCACCGGCGAACGCACCCGGGCGGGCTATCTGCCGTCGAACAACTTCCGCGCCGACCCGAATGCACTGTATTACCTCTCGGGCGGTGGTAACGATTTCCTGCAAGGTCGCGTCACCAGCCTGCCCCAGGCCAGCGCTGCCGCTGATCGCCTGGCCAGCAGCGCGCAAGCCCTGCAACAGGCCGGTGCCCGTTACATCATGGTCTGGTTGCTGCCGGATATCGGCTTTACCCCGGCGTTCAATGGCTCGCCGTTGCAAGACTTCACGACCCAGCTCAGCAACCAGTTCAACACCGAACTGGTGAGCCAACTGCAGGGCATCAACGCCAACATCATCCCGCTGAACATTCCGGTGCTGCTCAAAGAGACGTTTGCCAATCCTGGGCAGTTCGGCCTGGCCACCGACCAGAACCTGAGCGCTACGTGCTTCAGCGGCAACAGTTGCACCGAGAACGCCCGATACGGCATTAACAGCGCCACGCCGGACCCGACCAAGCTGATCTACAACGACTCGGTGCACCCGACCGAAGCCGGGCAACGCCTGATTGCCGATTACGCCTACTCCCTGCTGTCCGCGCCTTGGGAAGCGACCCTGTTACCGCAAATGGCCCAAGGTACCTTGCGCTCCCATCAAGATGAATTACGCAACCAGTGGCTGGCGGATTGGGAAAACTGGCAAGGCGTGGGCCAATGGCGGGCGATTGTCGCCGCTGGCGGCCAACACCAGGATTTCGACAGCCAACGCAGTGGCGCCAGTGCTGACGGTAATGGCGCCAACCTGAATATCGGTGGCAGCTATCGGTTGAATGACGCGTGGCGTATTGGTCTGGCGGCGGGGTTCTACAACCAGAAACTCGAAGCCGGCGATAACGACTCAGACTACAAGCTCAACACTTACATGGGCACGGCGTTCGCCCAGTACCAACAGAATCGCTGGTGGGGTGACGCGGCGGTGACGGCTGGGCGTTTGGACTACGACAGCCTCAAACGCAAATTCCAGTTGGGGGTCAACGAACGCGGAGAGAAAGGCGATACAGACGGTTACCTGGTGGCTTTCAGTGGTCGCGTCGGTTACGACATCGCGCCGTTGGCGAGCAGCCCGTGGCACCTGTCGCCGTTCGTCAGTGCTGATTTCGCCAAGGTTGAAGTCGATGGTTATTCTGAAGATGGCGCCGACTCCACCGCGCTGACCTTCGATGATCAGTCGCGCATTTCCCGGCGTCTTGGCCTTGGGATTCAGGGCAAGTACCAGATCACTTCGCAGACCCAAGTGTTTGGCGAGCTCGCTCATGAGCGCGAGTACAACGACGACACTCAGGATGTGACCATGAACCTCAACAGCCTGCCGAACAACCGCTACACCCTGGCCGGCTACACCCCGCAGACCAACCTCAACCGCTTGAACCTGGGCGTGAGCCACAACCTCACCAAGGATTTGGCTTTGCGGGCGAGTTATGACATTCGCAAGGATGATGACTTTACCCAGCAAGGGGTCAACCTGGGCGTTAGCCTAGACTTCTAAACCCCAGGCCATAAAAAACGCGGCGCCCTCACAGACGCCGCGTTTTTTTATGTCAGTGATTTCCCTGTGGGAGCGAGCTTGCTCGCGAAAGCGGTGTGTCATTCAACAATGATGTCGACTGACAGGGCCTCTTCGCGAGCAAGCCCGCTCCCACAGGTTTTGTGTGAACTTAACTGTCCGGGGTTTGCTCGGCGAGGGCCACAGCACGGAACATCGCGCGGCGTTTGTTCAGGGTTTCTTCCCATTCCAGCGCCGGCACTGAATCGGCAACGATACCGCCACCGGCCTGCACATGCAGTTCGCCATCCTTGATTACCGCAGTACGGATCGCAATCGCAGTGTCCATGTTGCCGTTCCAGGCGAAGTAACCCACCGCCCCGCCGTAGACCCCACGCTTGACCGGTTCCAGTTCGTCGATGATTTCCATCGCCCGAATCTTCGGCGCACCAGACAAGGTACCCGCCGGCAGAATCGCCCGCAATGCATCCATCGCCGTCAGCCCAGCCTTCAGTTGCCCGGTAACGTTGGAGACGATGTGCATCACGTTGGAATAACGCTCGATGACCATTTTCTCGGTGAGTTTCACCGAACCGATTTCCGAAACCCGACCGGTGTCGTTACGACCGAGATCGATGAGCATCAAGTGCTCGGCGATTTCCTTGTCGTCGGACAGCAGGTCTTTTTCCAGCGCCAGATCCGCTTCTTCGTTGGCCCCGCGAGGGCGGGTGCCGGCAATCGGGCGCACAGTGATCAGGTTGTCTTCGACCCGCACCAGCACTTCCGGTGAACTGCCGACGACATGGAAGTCACCGAAGTTGAAGAAGTACATGTAGGGCGTCGGGTTGAAGCAACGCAGCGCCCGGTACAGATCGATCGGTGCAGCCTTGAAGTCGATCGACATACGCTGGGACGGCACAACCTGCATACAGTCGCCGGCCAGGATGTATTCCTTGATGGTATCGACGGCTTTTTCGTAGTCGTTCTGGGTGAAGCTCGAACGGAATACCGGATCAGCCGACTGTTGCTTGCTGAAATCCAGGCCACGGCGCGGGGTGATCGGCTGACGCAGTTGTTCCAGCAGTTCCTCCAGACGCGCCTGGCCTTGCTCGAAAGCATCGGCTTGCGCCGGGTCGGCGAGGACAATCGCGTGCATCTTGCCGGCGAGGTTGTCGAACACCACCACCGCATCGGAAACCATCAACAAAATGTCCGGCACACCCAGCGGATCGGGGTTCGGGCATTTGCCCAGACGCTTCTCGACATAGCGCACGCAGTCATAACCGAAGTAACCCACCAGACCGCCATTGAAACGCGGCAGGCCCGGGATCGTCGGGACGTTGTAGCGGGCTTTGAATTCTTCGACGAAGGCCAGCGGATCTTCGGCTTCGTGGCTTTCGATCTCGACGCCGTCGTGGGTCACGCTCACCTGATGATCGTGAACTCGCAACACGGTGCGGCACGGCAGGCCGATGATCGAGTAACGGCCCCACTTCTCGCCGCCCTGTACCGACTCCAGCAGGTAGGAGTTCGGCTTGTCGGCCAGTTTCAGGTAGATCGACAGCGGCGTGTCAAAGTCGGCCAGGGTTTCACAGGCCATCGGGATACGGTTGTAGCCGGCAGCGGCCAAACGCAGGAATTCTTCGCGGATCATGGGGTAGCCTCGTGGCTTGAGGGTCTATCAGTCAGGTATGCAAACGCGCCGGCAGGCCGGCCAGGAACAAGTCAGGCGCGCCAACGCCAGCGGGCCAGGGCCTTGATGACTTTCATCCAGAGTTTGCGAGTGACCACCACGATGGGATTTCCAGCAGGGGATTGGACAGCGTCGGGCAACGTTATCTCAGCCGCCAGATCCAGGCAACCGGGAATTAGCTTGCGCAGATCGTCGATCACCAGCGCCGGTGACTCTTCAGCAATCGGCCGGCCATGGTTGTAGCCATAACTCAGGGCCACACACTTGACCCCCGCCGCTTTCGCCGCCAGCACATCACTGCGCGAATCGCCGACAAACAACGATTGCGACGCCGGAATGTTGGCCATTTTCATCACGAAAAACAGCGCTGCCGGGTCGGGTTTCTTATTCGGCAAGGTGTCGCCGCCGATGATCCACTTGAAGTAGCGACCGATTTTCATCTGATCCAGCAGCGGCGCGACAAAGCGTTCCGGCTTGTTGGTGATCAGTGCCATCTCGACGCCCTGCTTGTGCAGCCATTTCAGGGTGTCGCGTACGCCGGGATAGACCACCGTCAGTTCATGGCTGCCGCCGTAGGCTTCCATGAAAATCTCCAGCGCGCCTTCGGCCTCGCCGTCGTCCACCGCCGAATGGTCGATACCACCGGCCAGCGCACGGCGAACCAGCACTGGCGCGCCGTTGCCGACCCACTCGCGCACCGACTCAAGCCCGGCAGGTTCGCGGCCCATCTTGAGCAGCATGTTATCCACGGCAACCGCGAGGTCGGGGACCGAATCGATCAGCGTGCCATCCAGATCGAACATCACCAGCCGCGGCAGACGCCCCGGGAACAGCTGCTCAAAGCCACTCATGGACGAGCCAGCGCCAGTTCGGAACGCATCTTCTCGATCACTTCCTGGTAGTTCGGCGCATTGAAGATCGCCGAGCCGGCCACGAAGGTGTCGGCGCCAGCAGCGGCGATTTCACGGATGTTGTTCACATTCACCCCACCGTCGATTTCCAGGCGAATGTCGCGACCGGACGCATCGATCAGTGCCCGCGCCTGAAGCAGTTTGTCGAGGGTGCCGGGGATGAACTTCTGCCCGCCGAAGCCTGGGTTGACGCTCATCAGCAGGATCATGTCGACCTTGTCCATCACGTATTCGAGCACGCTCAACGGGGTCGCCGGGTTGAACACCAAACCTGCCTTGCAGCCACCCTCGCGGATCAGTTGCAGGGAGCGGTCGACGTGTTGCGTGGCTTCCGGGTGGAAAGTGATGTAGGTCGCGCCGGCCTCGATGAAGTCACCAACGATGCGATCCACCGGGCTGACCATCAAGTGTGCGTCGATCGGCGCGGTCACGCCGTACTTGCGCAGTGCCGCGCAGACCATCGGGCCGATGGTCAGGTTGGGCACGTAGTGGTTGTCCATGACATCGAAGTGCACGAAGTCGGCGCCAGCGGCCAGGACGTTGTCCACTTCTTCGCCCAGGCGGGCGAAGTCGGCGGAGAGAATCGACGGAGCAATTACGAAGGGCTGCATGACGCACCTTTTTTGAGCAGAATCACGATGGCGCGCATTGTATACCTCATGCTTTGGAGCGCGCACTGTGACCGCGATGATTGGGCCTGCCTTCGATCAATAAGCGGCCACAGGCTCTAGTACGCCGCCCGGTAGATCTTCTCGATATCGACGGCGCTCAACTTGCGCGGGTTGTTGCGCATCAGGCGCTCGATCCCCGCCGCTTCCACGGCCATGGCCGGGATCGCGTCCTCGGGTACACCGAAGCTGCGCAGGCCCAGGGGGATTTCCACCGCCAGGCACAACGCGGTCATTGCTTCCACGGCTTTATCCGCCGCATCGGTGGCGCTCAGGTGTGCGGTTTTCACGCCCATCGCCTCGGCAATATCCTGCATGCGCTCCACGCAGGCCAACTTGTTCCAGGCCATGACATAGGGCAGCAGCAAGGCGTTGCTGACGCCATGGGCAATGTTGTAGCGCCCGCCCAGCGGATACGCCAGCGCATGCACCGCGCCGACCCCGGCATTGCCGAACGCCATGCCGGCCATCAGGCTGGCGGTGGCCATGTCTTCGCGAGCTTGCAGGTTGGCCGGGTTGGCGTAGGCCTTGGGCAGCGCCAGGGTAATCAGCTTGATCGCGCCAATCGCCAGGGCATCGGTGATCGCCGAGGCATTCAGCGACAGGTAGGACTCGACCGCATGCACCAACGCATCGACGCCACTGGCGGCGGTGACACTGCGCGGGCAAGTCAGGGTCATTTGCGGGCTGACCAGTGCGACATCCGGCAACAGATAGTCGCTGACGATGCCTTTCTTCAGCTGCGCGACCTTGTCGGATAGGATCGCCACGTTGGTCACTTCCGAGCCAGTACCGGCGGTGGTCGGGATGGCGATCAGCGGCGGGCCTTTGCGCGGCACTTGATCGATGCCGAACAAATCTTCCAGTGCACCGTGGTAGCCGGCATACGCCGCTACGCTTTTGGCGATGTCGATGGCACTGCCGCCACCTAAGCCGATCAACCCGTCGTGCCCGCCTTCGCGATAAACGCGCATGCAGTCTTCGACGATGGCGATTTCCGGGTCCGGCAGTACGCGATCGAAAATTTCGTAGGTGCGATCACCCAGATGCGCCAGCGCCAGCTCCACCGTGCCGGACTTGACCAGGGCGGCATCGGTGACGATCAGCGGGTTGTCGACATCCAGGCGTGTCAACTCGGCGGCCAGTTGCTCGATGGCACCGGCGCCGGTGATCAGTTTGTGGGCAATCTTGAAAGAGGAAAGACTCATGTGCGCAGCCTCTTATCGTTAGGAGAGCTGGGCACAATAGTAGCTGGGGATTGGGGTTTGTCTGTTATTCAGGCAATGAATACCCGGAGATGATCGTTCCCACGCTCCGCGTGGGAATGCAGCCAGGGACGCTCTGCGTCCCAAGAGCGGACGCGGAGCGTCCGGTGAGGCATTCCCACGCAGAGCGTGGGAACGATCAACATTGAGTGAGCCAGATGGATCGCCCCCTCACCCTAACCCTCTCCCCAGAGGGGCGAGGGGACTGACCGAGGTGTTCATTCGAACTACATCGACCTGAAAGTCCGAGTCGAACTCAGGATTTGAAAAGCATGGAGATCGGCTCCCTTCCCCCCTCTCCCCATTGGGGAGAGGGTTGGGGTGAGGGGGTGGGTCTTCAGCTCGCCGCTAAACCTGGGCGGTGCGCAGTTTCTCGCTACGGCCACGCAACCATTCCAGGGTCAGCAGCAGGATCACCGAGAAGGCAATCAGCAACGTCGCCGCCGCCGCAATCGTCGGGCTGAGGTTTTCGCGGATGCCGCTGAACATCTGCCGTGGCAAGGTCGCTTGTTCGGGGCCGGCGAGGAACAGCGTCACCACCACTTCATCGAACGAGGTGGCGAAGGCAAACAGCGCCCCGGAAATCACACCCGGCGCGATCAGCGGCAAGGTCACGCGACGGAACGCCGTCAGCGGCGAAGCACCCAGGCTTGCAGCGGCTCGCACCAGGTTGTGGTTAAACCCCTGCAACGTCGCCGACACCGTGATGATCACAAACGGCACGCCCAACACCGCGTGCACCACAATCAGTGAGAAGAAGCTGTTACCCAAACCCAGCGGCGCAAAAAACAGATAACTCGCCACACCAATGATCACCACCGGCACCACCATCGGCGAAATCACCAGCGCCATCACCAGCGCCTTGCCGGGGAAGTCACCGCGAGTCAGGCCAATCGCCGCCAGCGTACCGAACACCATCGCCAGCACCGTGGCCGCCGGGGCGACGATGATGCTGTTCTTCAGCGAGCGCATCCATTCCGCCGAGGCGAAGAAGTCCTGATACCAGTGCAGCGAGAAACCTTGCAGCGGGTACACCAGGAAACTGCCGGAGTTGAACGACAGCGGAATGATCACCAGCACCGGCAGGATCAGGAACAGGAGGACCAGTGCGCAGAGCGTGCGCAAGCTGTAGAACCACACCCGCTCAATGGGCGACATATAAGGACTCAACATTTCATTCTCCCCTTAGCTCAGGCGCAGGCGACTGGCGCCCACCAGCCAGCTGTAAATCAGATAAAGCACCACGGTCGCCAACAACAGCAGCCCACCGAGCGCGGTCGCCATGCCCCAGTTGATGCTGGTGTTGGTGTAGAAGGCGACGAAATAACTGACCATCTGATCGTTCGGGCTGCCCAGCAAAGCCGGGGTGATGTAGTAGCCGATGGCGAGGATGAACACCAACAGGCAACCGGCGCCGACACCGGCATAGGTCTGCGGGAAGTACACCCGCCAGAAACTGGCGAACGGGTGGCAACCGAGGGAAATCGCCGCCCGCATGTACGTTGGCGAGATGCCTTTCATCACGCTGTAGATCGGCAGAATCATGAACGGCAGCAGGATGTGCACCATGGAGATGTAGACACCCGTGCGGTTGAACACCAGCTCCAGCGGCTTATCGATAATGCCCATGGCCATAAGACCACTGTTGATCAACCCGCCGGATTGCAGCAACACGATCCACGCAGCGACCCGCACCAGGATCGATGTCCAGAACGGCAGCAGCACCAGAATCATCAGCAGGTTGCTTTGGCGCGATGGCAGGTTCGCCAGCAGGTAGGCCAACGGATAGGCCAGCAACAGGCAGATCACGGTAATGACCAGGCCCATCCAGAACGTGCGGGCGAAGATGTCGAGGTAGATCGCCTGATCGGGCGTGGCCGGAGCCACTTCGCCGAGGTCGTCGATCCGGTGATCGACCGCCGCCAGCAAGTAGTACGGCGTGATGCTGCTGGTGTTGCGCCGCACAGCCTGCCAATAGGCCGGATCGCCCCAGCGTTCGTCGAGGCCTTCCAGCGCTTCTTTATAAGAGGCCGGTTCAGTGGCGAACGGTAAGGCGCGGGCGGTTTTGGTCAACAGGCTGCGATAGCCGGCCAACTCCATGTTCAAGCGCTTGGACAGGTCGCCCAAGGTCTGGTTTTTGCGCGCTTCGGCGAGGTCTTCGCTGGCGGCCTTGTAAACCGGTTCAGCGGGCAGGCCCCGGCCATCCCAACTGGCGATAGCCGTCACGGTGCGCGGCATGCCGCCGACCACTTCCGGGTTACCGACACTTTTGTAGAGCAGCGCCACAATCGGCACCAGGAACACCAGCAACAGAAACAGCACCAACGGCGCAATCAAGGCCTGAGCCTTCCAGCGATTGATCCGCTCGGCGTGCTTGAGCCGCTGCTTCAAGGTGGGGTCAGTGCCCGCGTTCAGGGGAACGGCGATAGCCATGGCGTACTCCGGAAATCTTTGATCGTTACAGAGGAAAGCAAGCCCCCCTGTTCTTGATAACTACACATCACCCCTGTAGGAGCGAGGCTTGCCCGCGAAGGCGGTGTGTCAGTCACATTATTGTTGAATGTGCCGACGTCTTCGCGGGCAAGCCTCGCTCCTACAGGGAACTGATCGTTCCCACGCTCTGGGTCACAGGGACGCGGAGCATCCCGGGCGGCATTCCCACGCAGAGCGTGGGAACGATCAGCCCACAGGGTTGTGCTTATTTAGCAGCCCAGGAATTGAAGCGCTGCTCCAGTTGCTCGCCGTTGTCAGCCCAGAAGCTCACGTCGATCTGCACCTGGTTGGCGATGTTTTCCGGGGTGGTCGGCATGTCTTTCAACACGTCCTTGGCCAGCAACGGTACGGCTTGGGTGTTGGCCGGGCCGTAGGCGATGTTTTCCGAGTAGGTCTTCTGCTGCTGCGGCATGACCGAGTAAGCGATGAATTTCTTCGCCGCTTCGGCACGGGTTTTATCCAGGCCTTTTGGAATCGCCCACGCGTCGAAGTCGTAGATCCCGCCGTTCCACACCACTTTCAGGTTGCTTTCTTTCTGCACGGCGGCGATCCGACCGTTGTAGGCCGAGCTCATGACCACGTCACCGGAGGCGAGGTATTGCGGCGGTTGCGCGCCGGCTTCCCACCACTGGATGCTTGGCTTGAGTTCATCAAGTTTCTTGAACGCGCGGTCCTGGCCGTCCTTGCCGGCCAGCACTTTGTAGACGTCTTTCGGCGCAACGCCGTCGGCCATCAAAGCGAATTCCAGGGTGTACTTGGCGCCTTTACGCAGGCCGCGCTTGCCCGGGAATTTCTTGGTGTCCCAGAAATCGACCCAGCTAGTCGGTGCGGAAGCCAGTTTGTCGGCGTTGTAGGCCAACACCGTCGACCAGACGAAGAAGCCCACGCCGCACGGCTGGATCGCGCCTTTGACGTAGTCTTCGGACTTGCCGAACAACTTCGGATCGAGCTGCTCGAACATGTCTTCGTCGCAACCGCGGGACAGTTCTGGCGATTCAACCTCTACCAGGTCCCAGGACACGCTCTTGGTGTCGACCATGGCTTTGACCTTGGCCATCTCACCGTTGTATTCACCCGCGACGATTTTGCCGTTGCCCGCCGCTTCCCACGGTGCATAGAAAGCCTTGGTCTGCGCGGCCTTGTTCGCCCCGCCGAAGGACACCACGGTCAGGTCCGGGCCCGCCGCCATCGCGTGTGCCGCACCGATCATGCCCATGACCAAAGCGGTTAATTTCAGGGATCTCAACATTTATTGTTCTCTCCACGTGCAGGGTTGGTGTTGGTATTGCGGGGGGCGATCAATGCGCCTCTAGAAGTGGGTCGAGCGCGCGAACGTGCTCAACCTGCCAGCCAAGCGGTACCACGTCGCCAACCGCCAGCTCGGGATCGAGCTCGGCAATCGGTTGTTTCACGAAGAAGTCGGTCTTGCCGCAGACTTCCAGGCGCACCCGGACGTGGTCGCCCAGATAGATGAATTCCGCCACCCTCCCTGAGAAGCGGTTGACGCAGGACTCGCTCGAACCATTGAGGCTCACGCGTTCCGGGCGAATCGACAGCGTGACGGGTTCGCCGGTCTGGCCGACGTTGACCGCCAGGGCTTCAACCTTTTCACCGCGCCCCAGCTCGACAATGCAGCGGTCGCCGGTCTGGCTGTGCAAGCGGCCATTGAGGCGGTTGTTCTCGCCGATGAAGTTGGCGACGAAGGTGTTCTTCGGTTCTTCGTAGAGCGTGCGCGGTGGGGCGATCTGCTGGATTTCGCCCTGGTGGAACACCGCCACGCGGTCGGACATGGTCAGGGCTTCGCCCTGGTCGTGGGTCACGTAGACCACGGTCACGCCGAGGCGCTGGTGCAGGTGTTTGATTTCCATCTGCATGTGTTCGCGCAGCTGTTTATCCAGCGCGCCGAGGGGTTCGTCCATCAGCACCAGTTGCGGTTCGAACACCAAGGCACGGGCCAGGGCCACACGCTGCTGCTGACCACCGGACAGTTGCGCCGGGTAGCGCTGGGCGAACGCATCGAGCTGGACCATGCTCAGGACTTTCTTGACCTTGTCGCTGACATCGCTCTTGTTCAAACCGCGCACGGTCAGCGGGAAGGCGAGGTTTTCGGACACGGTCATGTGCGGGAACAACGCGTAGTTCTGGAACACCATGCCGATGTCGCGCTTGTGCGGCGGCACGTTGTTGATCGAACGCCCGGCCAGCAGGATTTCACCGGCGGTCGGGGTTTCGAAACCGGCGAGCATCATCAGGCTGGTGGTCTTGCCGGAGCCGGACGGCCCGAGCAAGGTGAGAAATTCGCCTTTGCGAATGTCCAGGTTGAGGTCTTTGACGATCAGGTTCTCGCCGTCGTAGCTTTTCTGCACTCCACGAAAGCTGACCAGAATGTCATTGGCCCCTGCACTTGAATCGACCTGGCTCATACCCACACCTTTGTTGTTGATGACTGCTTGTGGACTAAGCCTAGTGGACGCTGGGGAGCGCGCAAATCGGGGCGCAGGAGAGAATCGCCTCAGCGGGATGGAAGGTTGGGGGTAGGGATTGCCCTACAAGGATGGCGCGTTTGGGCTAACGCAGCGGCAAGCGGTGAGCTGCAAGCAGCAAGATCGGGCAAAAGCAGGTTGGCGGGGGTGTCGCAAATGGACATGCCACCGCTTTTCCCGTAGGAGCAAGGCTTGCCCGCGATGGCGATCTCAGGGACGCCATCGCGGGCAAGCCTTGCTCCTACAGGGTTCGTGGCGGGATTTTAGAGGAGTTTGTGTTCCATCGCGTATTTCACCAGCTCCGCCAAGGAGGTGATGTTGAGCTTCTGCATCAGCCGCGCCTTGTGGGTGCTGATGGTTTTGCTGCTCAGGGCCAGTTGCTGGGCGATGTCGTTGACGTTGGCGCCCTGGGCCAGGCGTTCGAACACCGAGAATTCACGCTCCGAGAGCAATGAGTGCAACGGCCGGGAATCGGTCAGACCGACTTCGAAGACCATGCGGTCAGCCAGGTCCGGGTCGATGTAGCGCCCGCCTGCCGCGACTTTGCGGATCGCGGTCAGCAGCAGCGCCGGATCGCTGTCCTTGGTGGCATAGCCGGCAGCGCCAATCTTCAATGCCCGAGCGGCCATCTGTGCCTCGTCGTGCATCGACAACACCAGGATCGCCGGCGGATTGTTCAGCGCGCGAATCCGTGGAATCGCCTCCAGGCCGTTGACGCCGGGCATGGAGATGTCCAGCAGTACCACTTCGCAGGGCACATGACGCAAGGTTTCGAGCAACTGCTCGCCATTGCTCGCCTCCCCCACCACCAGCAAATCCTTGGCCAGGCCGATCAATTGCTTGATGCCTTCGCGGACGATGGTGTGGTCTTCGGCTACCAGTACACGGATCACTTGCCTCTCCTCATTAAATGCGTTGATGCCGAAAACATCGCAGCCTTCAGCAGCGCCTACTGTGGGATCGGGCTTGCTCGCGAAAGCAGTCGATCATTCAACATTGACGTCGACTGACCTGTCGCCTTCGCGAGCAAGCCCGCTCCCACAGTGGATTGGGGGTGTCGGCTCTCGGTACAACAACACAAATCCCTATGAGAGCGAGCCTGCTCGCGAAGGCGTCAGCATAGGCACCACAAAACCATCAAGCCTCACCCACTGGCACCCGCACACTCAGCGTTGTGCCCTCCCCCGGCTCGCTCTCAAGCGACAACTGCCCGCCCATAATCAGCACCCGCTCACGCATGCCCACCACGCCAAACGACGTCGGCCGACCCGTTGCGGCGACAAATCCTACGCCATCATCGCTGACGGTCAGACACAACTCGTCGCCTTCCAGCGCCAATGTCAGTTCGACAGTATGCGCTTGGGCATGGCGCATGACATTGGTCAGCGCTTCCTGAAGGATGCGGAACAAGCCAATTGCCTTGGCATCGCTGAGCACCGGCAGGTTCTCCGGCACCTGCACCAGACACGGAATCTGCGTGCGCGCCTCGAAACGCCGGGCCTGCCACTCAATGGCCGAGGCGATCCCCGCATCGAGAATCGGCGGCCGCAACGCCGTGGCCACATCCCGCACCAATTGAAACAGTTGAGCGATCAGCCGCTTCATGCTGTTCAAGCGCTCGTTCAGACCCGGATCGAGCTGGGCGTAGGCCAATTCGCACATCGAGGTTTCCAGTTTCAGCACGGTCAGCATCTGCCCCAGCTCATCGTGCACTTCCCGGGCGATGCGGGCCTTTTCCTCTTCTCGCACGCTTTCCAGGTGCGCCGATAACTCACGCAATTGCCCACGGGAGCTGTCCAGCTCCAATTCAATGCGCTTGCTCTCGCTGATGTCCCAGACAATCCCGTCCCAGACATACGCGCCATCCTCCAGTTGACGGGTGATGGCTTTGATCTCGGCCCAGCGTTGCTCGCCCGAACGCGTCAGAATCCGCCCCTGCCACGACCAGTCGCTGTCGGTGTCCAGGGCATGATCCTGAGTCTGGTGATAACTGGCCTTGTCGTCCGGATGCACCAGGCTGCGCAGGCCTTTATCCCGATGGGCCAGGGTCGCCGGCGAGTAGCCGACCAGGCTCTCACTGCCTTCACTGATGTAGGCAAAGTCGATTTGCCCTGTCACCGGCGCCCGCTCCAGGCGAAAGACCAATCCGGGAACGTTGGCGGCGATCCCTTGCAGCCGCGCCTCGCTTTCCTGCAATGCGGCCAGGGCACGGCGGCGCTCGGTGACGTCGTTGAGGTACACCACCAGGTATTCGCCATCGCGAAACCGCAGGAAACTCAACGAAACATCCGCTGGCAGGATGCTGCCGTCGGCCCGCACACAATTGGTTTCGAAACTTTGCGGTCCTTCTTCGCTGGCGCGGGCGCGTTTCCACAGGTTCAGCCAGCGGTCCATGTGCAGACCGGGCTCAAAGTCGATCAACGGACGGTCGATGATCCCGCCGGACGGATAACCGAGCATGGTTTCGGCCGCGCGGTTGGCGTAGCGCACGTGGCTGTCCCAGTTGACCCAAAGGATGCCGACGGTGCTCTGATCGATGGAAAACTGGGTCAGGCGCAACGCTTCTTCGCTGGCCTGGCGCAGGGCGATGTCTTCCCGCGCCGCCAGCAGCCGTTGCTCCAGACTGTGTTGCTGGCGTCGCTGCCAGAACACGATGGCCGCACTGCTCAGCAACAGCAACGCCAGCAGCAGGCACAGGTTCTGCCAGAACCCCGGCGATTCGGACAACCGCGGGTATTTGGGTTGCAGCCATTGGTTGTGCAGCTGTTCAAGGTCCTTGGCCGGGATCGCCCGCAGCGCGCTTTCGATGACGCCGGCCAGTTCCGGCCAGTCCCTGCGCGTGGCCACCCGCAGCAATTGCGGCAAGCCGATGTCGCCCACGACCACCAGCCCGGCGAACTCAGGTTCGGCAGACAAACGGCCCAGTTGCGCCTCGTCGACGACCGCGTATCCGGCCTGCTGACTCAACAGCAACTGCAACGCCTGGCGCTCGATGGGCACGCCTTGCAGGTTCAGGTGGGGGAAGTTGCTGCGCAGGTAATCGGCGGTGACGCTGGGCATGCGCACGGCGACGCGGGTCTGGCTGTCGAGTTTTTCCAGTTCCACTACGCCGGCGCCTTTCTGGTCACTGACCACCAGTTGCGGCACGCGCATGTAGGGGTCGGAGAACTGCCAAAGCCGCAGTCCGCCAGGGGTTTGGGTCAGTCCGGGGGCGATATCGACTTCGCCCTCGCGCACTGCCGCTTCCAGTTGCTCAACGTCGGGAAAGTTGCGCCAGCTGAGTTCGACCTTAAGGGCTTTGGCCAGCCACTTCATCAGCTCGACGTTGACCCCGGACAAGCGCTGCAAGCGGCGATCGTATTGAGCGTACGGCGCCTGCAACACCAAACCGACGCGCAATTCGCCATGCTGCGCCAGCCATTGCTGTTGGGCCGCCGACAAGTGTGCAACGTGCGCCGGGGACGCGGGTGCCGCCCAGCTCATCAAGGGAAACCACAAACAGCCGATAACCCACAGGCAGCGAAAACGCATCATTGAAGTCTCACACACTGACAAATACTGACCAACCCATTAGGCTGCCGGAATAACTTCTGGCCTGGAATATCCGATGCCCCCTGTCTCCCGCCTGGCACTGCCAGCATTGTGCCTGTCGCTGATCCTGCCTTGCGCCTTTTCCGTCGAGGCCGCCGATCCTGCACCTGCTTCTACCGAAAAATCCGCAGAAGCAAAACCGGTGGAACGTCAGCCGCTGCTTGAGCGTAGTCAGGAAGAAGCGACAGCACTTGAGCGAAAAATCCCCGCTCAGGAACAGCAACAGCTCCAGGCCGGCGCCGACACGTTTCTCGCCTTGTGGAAACCGGCCAACACCGCAGACCCCAAGGGCGCGGTGATTATCATCCCCGGCGCCGGTGAAACCGTTGACTGGCCGCAAGCAATCAGCCCTTTGCGCAACAAATTGCCGGACGCCGAGTGGAGCAGCCTGAGTATCACCTTGCCGGACCTGCAAAGCGATGCCATTGCGCCACGCGTCGCCGAAGTCCCGCCGACGATCAAAGCCCCTGAGACCGGTAGCAAAGACTCGACCACTGCGACGCCCATCGAGCAGGCGGCCAGTGGTGAAGCGGATGTCGCCGACAAAGCCATCGCGCAAACCTCCGAAGAACAGTCCAAGGCCGACGCCGAGCGAATCTTCGCCCGCATCGAAGCAGCCATTGCCTTTGCCGAACAGCAAAGTGCTCGTCGCATCGTGGTGTTGGGGCATGGCACCGGGGCTTACTGGGCCGCGCGCTACCTGAGCGAGAAGCAGCCTTCGCAAGTGGAGAAATTCGTGATGGTCGCGGCGCAGACGCCGGTGACGGGCAAACCGTTGCTGGCCGAACTGACGCCGACCTTGAAGCTGCCGACCGCCGACCTCTTCTATATGGATAAGCCGCTGGATCGCAACGCCGCGCTGGAACGGTTGCAGGCGAGTAAACGCTTGAAGACTTCGGCGTTTAGCCAGGTATCGCTCAAGGCGTTGCCGGGCAATGCCAAGGCTGAGCAGGAGCAATTGTTTCGCCGGGTGCGTGGGTGGTTGAATCCGCAGCCTGTGTCCGAGCAATAGACCGCGTCGCGCCTATTCGCGGGCAAGCCTCGCTCCTACAGGGGATTACGTTCAACCTGTAGGAGCGAGGCTTGCCCGCGAAGGCGGCCTCACTAACAACACAAATTAGATGCAGCTAGCGAAAATCCCGCCGCTCCTTGATCAACGTATAGGCATTGTGCAATTCGCGGGTCTTGTCCGTCGCGTCCCGCACCTGCATCGCCGTCGCCCCCGACCCGGCAATCTTGTCCGGATGATGACGACTGAGCAGACGCCGATACGCCCGCTTGATCTGCGCCGGCTCGCTGGTGGCCGACACACCCAATAGCCGTATGGCGTCCTGATACGTTACGGCGCTGCTGACTTGCGAGCGTTTCTGCGGTTCATAGTCGTGCGCCAACGCCAGCACCTGTTGCGGCGTCCAGCCCAGCCATTTGCCCCATTGCGCCAGCAGTTCACGCTCACTGGCGCCCGCGCGACCGTCGGCCCAGACCATCCGCCAACAGGCACGCAGCACACCTTCGGCCGCATGGGGCTGAGCACTCAAGCGCCGCAGATAGCCGCGCAAGCGGTCATGCCCGGTTTTGCCACGATTGAACGCGGTAATGGCGCGACGTTGCGCCGACTCGGTCATTTCCAGTGAACGCATTTCCTGACGGGCCTGCTGGATGTGCCCGTCCACCACGCGCCCATCGCACTTGGCCAACCGGCCCAGCAGCACAAACAACAGCTCATCGTTGCGCAACACCGGCCGCCCGCCGAGTTTTTCCCGCAAATGCCCCCAGCTCTGCAAGTGCAGGCGCCGGTCCAGCGCCTGCCCCAACAAAGCGCCGAGCATGGCCCCCGGAATGCTGGCTATGGCAAAGCCTGCTCCGGCTCCGATCAGAGTCCCTGGCCACAACATGTCAGCGGCTCGCTTCTATCAGAGTGTCGGCTTCGGCCAGGCGCTCGTAAGTGCCGACATCCACCCAATGCCCGCCCAGGTGTTCACCGGACACTTGCCCGGCGGCCATGGCTTTGCGAAACAGCGGCGCGAGCTTGAAAGCACCGGCCGTGCAACCTTCGAACAACGTCGGATGCAGCACGGCGATGCCGCTGTAGGTCAGGGTCTTGGCGTCCGGTTGCCCGTCGCGCACCTGGCCATCGACCAGAACGAAATCCCCGGCCGGGTGATGGGCCGGGTTATCGGCCAGCACCAGGTGAGCCAGGCCGGCAATCGGTCGGCGCAAGGCGTTGAAGTCGTAATCGGTCCAGATATCACCGTTGACCACCACAAACGCTTCGTCGCCCAGCAACGGCAAGGCGCGGAAGATCCCGCCTCCGGTTTCCAGCGGTTCGCCTTCGGGCGAATACTGGATGCTGACGCCGTAGCGCGAGCCATCGCCCAGGTAGTCTTCGATCTGCTGACCGAGCCAGGCGTGGTTGATCACGATCTCGGTAAACCCGGCGGCCGCCAGGGCGCGCAGATGGTACTCGATCAACGGCACGCCGCCGGCACGCACCAGCGGTTTTGGCGTAGTCAGGGTCAGCGGGCGCATGCGCTCGCCTTTGCCCGCGGCCAGAATCATTGCCTTCATGCATTAGCTCCAGCACGCAAACTGGCCAGCAACACATCCAGCTCCGCCAACTCGGGACGACGGGCGATCACCGCGTCTATATAAGCAAAGAAGCGCGGTACGTCGGCGAGGTAGCGTGGCTTGCCGTCGCGATGACAGATGCGCGCGAAGATGCCGATCACTTTCAAATGACGCTGCACGCCCATCAGGTCGCTGGCACGGTGAAACTCTTCGAAATCAGGCTGAACCGGAATGCCGAGCGCGCCGGCCTGCTGCCAGTAATCCTGCAACCAGGCGTAAACGCGCTCTTCGGGCCAACTGAGGAATGCATCCTTGAACAGGCAAGTCACGTCGTAGGTTACCGGGCCATAAACGGCGTCCTGGAAATCCAGCACGCCGGGATTCGGCTCGCTGAGCATCAGGTTGCGCGGCATGTAGTCGCGGTGCACCAACACTTTTGGCTGGGCCAGGGCACTGTCGATCAACAAGTCGCTGACCTGCTGCCAGAGGGTTTGCTGAGCGGCGTCGAACTCGATGCCCAGCTCATGCTTCGCGTACCACTCGGGGAACAGTTCCAACTCGCGACGCAACAGTGCCACGTCATAACTTGGCAGCGGCGCCACCATCGGCAATTGCTGAAAAGCCAGCAAGGCCTGTAGGGCATCCTTGAACAAATCGTCGGCATTTTCGCTGTCGATCACGTCCAGATAAGTCTTGTTGCCCAGGTCATTGAGCAAAAGAAATCCGCGTTCGAGGTCTTCGGCATAAATTTTCGGAACATTTATTCCGGATTTCGCCAGCAAAAAAGCCATATCCACGAAAGGTTTGCAGTTTTCCTGGGGCGGCGGAGCGTCCATCACGACGAAACTTTTGCCCTCGCCTTCCCAGCGGAAATAGCGCCGGAAACTCGCGTCGCTACTGGCCGCGGTCAACGTGGCCGGGGGTACAGCGCCCCAGCCTTGCTCGGCAAAGAGGGTCGCCAACTGTTCGTCGAGCCAAACTTTCAGGTGTTGCAAGCGTACATCTTGGTCAGGCATTACAAGGGTCTCCGACGGCGCTAGCCGTCAAGCGGGTCATGCTTTATTATCCAGCATCTTTTTCAGACCATCGAGAGGCGTGCGGCCCACACCGCGGGCAGATGGCACGCAGGAAGCCCGGACTAATAAGATGGCATTGAAATCCCCCGCGTTTCGTAAAAAATTTCCGTTGTTGGTTACCGGCAGTCTGCTGGCCCTGCAACCCCTAGCCACTTCCTACGTGGTCGCTGCGGAACAGTATGACTGCTCAGTCTCTGCTTCGGGTGCCTGGGACTGTGCGCCCAAGTCGCCGGCAGCTGCATTGCCGCCGCGGCCCGTCCATGACGGCAGCGCAGCAGTCACCGCGAACGGCGAAGCTGTGGCCCCGAACGGCTCCAGCGAAGACACCGGCGCCAAGCCTGTGCTGGTCACTGAGTCCAAGGGCCGCGGTCTGAAGTCCCGTAGCGCAGACTACAGTCACCTCGACTGGGTTCCGCGCGAGAAGCTCACCGCTGCGCAGTTGGCCGAAACCGGTCCTTACTGCTCTGGTTCCTATATCGAACCAATTCGTCCTGGCATGAATGACAAGACGAATAAAAGTGACGCACCGACCTTTATCGGCGCCAAGGCTTCGCGCTATAACACCGAAGATCAGATCGGCACGCTGGCCGGTGACGTGGTATTGCGTCAGGGCAGCATGCAGGCCGAAGCCGACGAGGCCAGCCTGTACCAGGCCGAGAGCCGTGGCGAACTGAGCGGCAACGTCCGCATTCGCGACAATGGCGCACTGATCGTGGGCGACCACGCCGACGTGCAGCTCGACACCGGTGAAGCCAAGGTCGATAACGCCGAATACGTGATGCACAAATCCCGTATCCGCGGTAACGCGCTGTACGCCAAACGTGCCGAGAACGCGATCATCCGCCTCAAGGATGGTACGTACACCACGTGCGAACCGAACAGCAACGCCTGGCAGCTCAAGGGCAACAACATCACCTTGAACCCGGCCACCGGTTTCGGTACCGCGACCAACGTGACACTGCGGGTCAAGGACATTCCGGTCCTGTACACGCCGTACATCTACTTCCCGATCGACGACCGTCGCCAATCCGGTTTCCTGCCGCCGACCATCGGCACCGGCAGCGACACCGGCTTCATGCTGGTCACGCCGTACTACTTCAACCTGGCACCGAACTACGATGCCACGTTATATCCGCGTTACATGGCCAAGCATGGCCTGTTGATGGAAGGCGAGTTCCGCTACCTGACCAAGTCCAGCGAAGGTCAGTTCGGTGCTGCATATCTCAACGATGAAAGCAGCGATCGCGACAAGCAGACCGATGCCGAAAAAACCCGCTACATGTACAACTGGCAACACAAGGGTGGCCTCGACTCGCGTGTATTCACGCAGGTTGACTACACCAAGATCAGCGATCCGTATTACTTCCAGGATTTGCAGACTGACCAGATTGGCGTGAAAACCGCGGACTATGTGAATCAGCAGGGTTCTATCACTTACCGTGGTGACAGCTATACCGCTCGTCTCAATGCACAGTCTTATCAACTGGCGACTGTTTCAAATATCACGCCTTACGATCGCCTACCGCAAATTACGTTCGACGGTGCGCTGCCCTACCATCCAGGTGGCCTTGATTTCGCGTACAACACGGAAATCGTGCGGTTTGACCGGGACTTGAAAACCGGTAGTTACACCAATGAAGACGGAACAGATCCCCAGCCGCGGCTTGATACCAACGTTTTGGGCCTGGCACGAGCAACCGGCAATCGTCTCAACGTAGCACCTGTCGTCAGCTACCCGATGAATACAACCTATGGTTTCCTGAAACCATCGCTTAAATATCAATACACTCAGTACGACTTGGATCTTGATAACAAGGGCAAAGCTGACATTGCCGGCCAAAACGCTGAAGGTGACCGACTCAACGGCACCTACAGCCGCAATCAAAGTCGTGGCGTGCCAATCGCCAGCATCGACAGTGGGCTGTATTTCGATCGCAATACTCAATGGTTCGGCAAGAACTATCGCCAAACCCTGGAACCTCGTCTGTTCTATCTCTATGTACCTGAGGAAGACCAGAAAGACATTCCGATATTCGATACCAGCGAATCTACGTTCAACTATTCGTCCCTATTCCGCGACAACCGCTTCTCCGGTTCCGACCGTATAGGCGACGAGAACAAATTGTCCTTGGGCATTACCAACCGCTGGATCGAAGACAACGGTTTCGAACGTCAACGTATCAGCGTCGGCCAGGCCTTGTACTTCAAGGACCGCGAAGTCCAGTTGCCGGGCATCGACGCGAAAACCCGGGACGATGCGCACTCCAACGTTTCGCCCTACGCGCTGGAATACGAATATCGCTGGAACCGCGATTGGCGTACCACGGCCGACTACAACTGGGATCCGGACAGCCGCAGCCCGCGTTCGGGTAGCGCGATGTTCCACTACCAGCCTGAAGACAACCCGAACAAGGTTATCAACGCCGGTTATCGCTATCGCAATGACCAGGTCCGTTATGACCAGAACACCGGCAAATGGTCGGTGGGCGGTGGTGACTACGGCGTTGAAGGGCAACCTGGCTTCGTGAAGGATTACTACAAGATCAAACAGCACGACTTCTCGGTGATCTGGCCGATCGTGCCGCAATGGAACGCCATCAGCCGCTGGCAGTATGACTACAACCGCAACCGTACCCTGGAAGCCTTCGGTGGTTTCGAGTACGACAACTGCTGCTGGAAACTGCGCCTGATCAACCGTTACTGGGTTTCCTACGACGAGTTCAGTCAAGAAGCCCCGCAAAACGAAAAAGGCGACCATGGCGTCTTCCTCCAAATTGTTCTGAAGGGACTCGGCGGCCTCACCGGCGCCAAAGTAGAGAGCTTCCTCGACAAAGGCATTCAAGGTTATCGTGAACGTGAAGACCAAGCTTTCTGATTGTCTGCGCCCGCTAGTACTGGGCGCGTTGTTCCTGGGTACCGCGGCTAACGCCGCGGTACAGTCCATCGACAAAGTGGTGGCCATCGTCGACAACGACGTGGTCATGCAGAGCCAACTGGACCAACGGGTCCACGAAGTTCAGCAAACCATCGCCAAGCGTGGCGCTGCCGTGCCGCCAACCAGCGTGCTGGATCAGCAGGTACTGGAACGTCTGATCGTCGAAAACCTGCAATTGCAGATCGGCGAACGTTCCGGCATCCGCATTACCGATGAAGAACTGAACCAGGCCGTTGGCACCATTGCCCAGCGCAATAACATGTCGATCGAGCAATTCCGCGCCGCCCTGGCTCACGACGGTCTGTCTTACGACGACGCCCGTGACCAGATTCGTCGCGAAATGATCATCAGCCGTGTACGCCAGCGTCGTGTGGCCGAGCGCATCCAGGTGTCCGAGCAGGAAGTGAAGAACTTCCTCGCTTCTGATCTGGGCAAAATGCAGCTGTCCGAAGAATTCCGTCTGGCCAACATCCTGATTCCTACGCCGGAAAGCGCCAACTCCGACGCGATTCAGGCAGCGGCCAAACAAGCGGATGCGGTGTACCAGCAACTCAAGCAAGGCGCTGACTTCGGTCAGTTGGCAATCGCCAAATCCGCCAGCGAAACCGCACTGGAAGGCGGCGACATGGGCTTCCGCAAAGCGGCTCAATTGCCACCTCCGTTCGATCGCATGCTGAGCACCATGGCGGTTGGCGACATCACCCAGCCAATGCGTACTCCGGGCGGCTTCATCATTTTGAAGATCCTCGAGAAACGTGGCGGCGAGACGCAGATGCGTGACGAAGTGCATGTGCGTCACATCCTGGTCAAACCAAGCCCGATTCGCGACGAAGAAAAAACCAAGGCCCTGGTTCAATCGCTCTACACCCGTATCGAAGCGGGCGAAGATTTCGGCGAGCTGGCGAAAAGCTTCTCGGAAGATCCGGGTTCTGCCCTCAACGGCGGCGACCTGAACTGGATCGACCCGAATGCACTGGTTCCTGAGTTCCGCGAAGTGATGGCCAAGACCCCACAAGGTCAGCTGTCCAAGCCGTTCAAGACCCAATATGGCTGGCACGTCCTGGAAGTCCTTGGCCGTCGCGCCACTGACAGCACCACCCAGGCCCGTGAGCAGCAAGCGATGACCGTACTGCGTAACCGCAAATACGACGAAGAGCTGCAAACCTGGCTGCGTCAGATCCGTGACGAAGCGTACGTAGAGATCAAACTCCCTGGTGCAGACCAGGCAGCGCAGTGAAACCCAAGCGTTTCGCGCTGACACCCGGTGAACCGGCCGGCATAGGTCCTGACCTGTGCCTGCTGCTCGCCTCGCAAGCCCAGCCACATCCCCTGATTGCCATTACCAGCCGCGACCTGCTCATCGAGCGGGCCGCGCAACTGGGCGTGGTCGTCGACCTGTTGCCGGTCACCCCGGACCACTGGCCGGATATCCCTGCGCCAGCCAACAGCCTGTACGTCTGGGATACTCCGCTCAACGCCAAGGTCACCGCCGGGCAACTGGACAAGGCCAATGCGGCGTTTGTCCTGGAAACCCTGACCCGTGCCGGCCAAGGCTGCATGGACGGGGATTTCGCCGGGATGATCACTGCGCCGGTGCACAAGGGTGTGATCAATGAATCCGGGATCGCCTTTTCCGGGCATACGGAATTCCTCGCTGACCTGACCCATACCGCACAAGTAGTGATGATGCTCGCCACCCGCGGATTGCGCGTGGCCCTGGTCACCACTCACCTGCCCCTGCGCGAGATTGCCGATGCAATCACCCCGGAGCGTCTGGAACGGGTCACGCGGATTCTGCACGCCGACCTGCAAGAAAAATTCGGCATTGCCCAGCCACGTATCCTGGTATGTGGGCTCAACCCCCACGCCGGTGAAGGCGGACACCTGGGCCATGAAGAAATCGACATTATCGAACCTACATTAGAGCGCCTGCGCGGCGAAGGCATGGACCTTCGTGGTCCCCTGCCCGCCGACACTCTGTTTACCCCCAAATATCTGGAGCACTGCGACGCGGTGCTGGCGATGTACCACGACCAGGGCCTGCCGGTGCTGAAGTACAAAGGCTTCGGCGCGGCAGTCAACGTGACCCTCGGCTTGCCGATCATCCGCACATCGGTGGACCACGGCACAGCCCTGGACCTGGCCGGTAGCGGCAAAATCGACACCGGCAGCCTGCAAGTCGCCCTGGAAACCGCCTACCAGATGGCCGAGACCCGTTTATGACCGAGCATTACCAACACAAGGCGCGCAAACGCTTTGGCCAGAACTTCCTGCACGATGCCGGCGTTATCGACCGCATCCTGCGCGCCATCCGTGCCAAGCCCGAAGACCGCCTGCTGGAGATCGGCCCGGGCCAGGGCGCGCTGACTCAAGGCCTGCTCAACAGCGGCGCGCAATTGGACGTGGTGGAACTGGACAAGGACCTGATCCCGATCCTCAACCAGCAATTCGCCGGCAAGGACAACTTCAACCTGCACCAGGGCGACGCGCTGAAGTTCGACTTCAACAGCCTGAACGCCGCGCCGAACAGCCTGCGTGTGGTCGGTAACCTGCCGTACAACATCTCCACTCCGCTGATTTTCCACCTGCTGAACAACGCCGGCATCATTCGCGACATGCACTTCATGCTGCAAAAGGAAGTGGTCGAGCGTCTGGCGGCGGGCCCTGGCGGTGGTGACTGGGGTCGTCTGTCGATCATGGTTCAGTACCACTGCCGGGTCGAACACCTGTTCAACGTCGGACCTGGCGCGTTTAATCCGCCGCCGAAAGTCGACTCGGCCATCGTGCGCCTGGTGCCCCACGATGTACTGCCGCACCCGGCGAAGGATCACAAGCTGCTGGAGCGCGTCGTGCGCGAAGCCTTCAACCAGCGCCGCAAGACCCTGCGCAACACCCTCAAGTTGCTGCTGAGCAACGATGAGATCGAAGCCGCCGGTGTCGATGGCAGCCTGCGTCCCGAGCAGCTCGACCTGGCTGCCTTCGTGCGTCTGGCCGACAAGCTCAGCGAACAAGTCCTGCAGGCGCCCGCCGCCGACTGACAGCCGATGAGCGTGATCGGGTAGGACGCCAGACGCGATGTCTGGTTTACTACCCGATACTTGGCCTAGACTGAACCCCATCAGTTACGCCCCGCGTCCCGCTTCGTTTTTAAGGCCTCTTGCATGTCCGATCCCCGTTATCAGGTCGACGTCAGCGTCGTCACTCGCTATCTGGCAGAACAATCGCAACCCGAGCACAACCGCTTTGCCTTCGCCTACACCATCACCGTGCACAACAATGGCGAGCTACCGGCCAAGTTGCTGTCGCGGCACTGGGTAATCACCGACGGTGACGGACATGTGGAAGAGGTTCGCGGTGCTGGCGTCGTGGGTTTGCAGCCGCTGATCCAGGCCGGTGAAAACCACACCTACAGCAGCGGCACGGTGATGACCACCCGGGTCGGAACCATGCAAGGTACCTATCAGATGATCGCCGATGACGGTAAGCACTTCGATGCCGTCATCGCGCCATTCCGCCTGGCGGTGCCCGGAGCCCTGCACTGATGGCGACGTATGCTGTCGGCGACCTGCAAGGCTGCCTCGAACCGCTGCAATGTCTGCTCAAGCAAGTAGCCTTCGACCCTGCCCGGGACACACTGTGGCTGGTGGGCGATCTGGTCAACCGTGGCCCGCAATCCCTGGAAACCCTGCGCTTCCTCTATAGCATCCGCGAATCGCTGGTGTGCGTGCTCGGCAACCACGATCTGCACTTGCTGGCGGCCGGGCATAACATCGAACGCCTGAAGAAAAACGACACCCTGCGCGAGATCCTCGAAGCGCCTGATTGTGCGGAACTGCTGGAGTGGCTGCGTCAGCAAAAACTCATGCACTACGACGAACAGCGCGATATCGCCCTGGTGCATGCCGGCATCCCGCCACAATGGTCGCTGCGCAAAGCCTTGAAGTGCGCCGGCGAAGTCGAAGCCGCCCTGCGCGACGACAACCTGTTCCCGCCCTACCTGGACGGCATGTACGGCAATGAGCCGACCAAGTGGAACAGTGAACTCACCGGCGTGGATCGCTTGCGGGTGATCACCAACTATTTCACCCGCATGCGCTTCTGCACCAGCGAAGGCAAACTCGACCTCAAGGGCAAGGAAGGCGTCGACACTGCGCCGCCGGGTTACGCCCCGTGGTTCAAGTACAAGGAACGCAAGACCAAAGGCCTGAAGATCATCTTCGGTCACTGGGCGGCCCTTGAAGGTAAATGCGACGAGCCAGGCATTTTCGCCCTCGACACTGGTTGTGTCTGGGGCGGTGCGATGACCCTGATGAACGTCGACACCCTTGAGCGCCTGAGCTGCAAATGCGACGAGCAGGGCCACGCCGAGCCGTCAGTCGCCCCACTTATTCCCGAACAAACGTCAGCCAGCGCCCAGCGCTAGACTGCGCTTTCAGCCGAGCCACAGGAGCCCGCCATGAGCGAATTCAAACGTATCCCCCCAGAACAGGCCCAGGTCCTGCGCGAACAAGGCGCAGTGGTGGTCGATGTCCGCGATCCGCAAACCTATGCCGCGCTGCACATCGCCGGCTCCAGGCATCTGGACAATCATTCGATTTCGGATTTCATCCGTGCCGCCGACCTTGATGCACCGACGGTAGTGGTCTGCTATCACGGCAATTCCAGCCAGAGCGCAGCGGCGTACCTGATCAGCCAGGGCTTCTCCGACGTCTACAGCATGGATGGCGGTTTTGAGCTGTGGCGCACCACTTACCCCGCGGAAACTGCGCAAGGCACTTGCGAATAATTTTTTTGTAACGTGCAAGCCCCGGCCCCCGTGGGCTCGCGCGGTGGCAGACGAACGGTCTGCCACAACTAATTACGTATCTCGCCTTTACCTCCCGAATAAGCAACTATCCTTAAGCGCAGGCCATCCAAAACAGGGGAGAGCCGGTACACCGGCGCGCGGGTCATCGGGAGTAGCTTTCGGGGTAGTCAGCTTCGAAAGAGTTCTGGGGGGTAAACAGCAACTGACTATTCGGTTGCTGCCAGCATCGACTGAGTGATCCGGCGTCGGCTCCACGTATCGAGCGAGGTGACGTCATGAGTATCTTTAGCCACTTCCAACAACGCTTCGAGTCCACACGCCAGGAAGAACTCTCGCTGCAAGAGTACCTGGAGCTGTGTAAAAAGGACCGCAGCGCCTACGTTTCCGCCGCCGAGCGTCTATTGCTGGCCATCGGTGAACCGGAGCTGCTCGACACCTCGGCCAACTCGAGACTGTCGCGAATCTTTTCCAACAAGGTGATCCGCCGCTATCCGGCCTTTGAAGACTTCCACGGGATGGAAGAATGCATCGACCAGATCGTGTCGTATTTCCGCCATGCCGCTCAGGGCCTGGAGGAGAAGAAACAAATCCTCTACCTGCTCGGTCCCGTCGGCGGCGGTAAATCGTCCCTGGCCGAAAAGCTTAAACAGCTGATCGAGAAAGTACCCTTCTACGCGATCAAGGGCTCACCGGTTTTCGAATCGCCCCTGGGTCTGTTCAACGCCACTGAAGATGGCGCGATCCTCGAAGAAGACTTCGGCATTCCCCGGCGCTACGTCAACACCATCATGTCGCCATGGGCCACCAAACGCCTGGCCGAATTCGGCGGTGACATCAGCCAGTTCCGGGTGGTGAAACTGTATCCGTCGATCCTCAACCAGATCGCCGTGGCCAAAACCGAACCAGGCGATGAAAACAACCAGGACATCTCGGCGCTGGTAGGTAAGGTCGATATCCGCAAACTCGAAGAGTACCCACAGAACGACGCCGACGCTTATAGCTACTCCGGTGCGCTGTGCCGGGCCAACCAGGGCCTGATGGAATTCGTCGAAATGTTCAAGGCACCGATCAAGGTGCTGCACCCATTGCTGACCGCCACCCAGGAAGGCAACTACAACAGTACCGAAGGCCTGGGCGCGATTCCGTTCACCGGGATCCTGCTGGCTCACTCCAACGAATCGGAGTGGCACACCTTCCGCAACAACAAGAACAACGAAGCGTTCATCGACCGGATCTACATCGTCAAGGTTCCGTACTGCCTGCGGGTCAGCGACGAAGTGAAGATCTACGACAAGTTGCTGTTCAACAGTTCGCTGGCCAAGGCCCATTGCGCGCCCGACACCCTGAAAATGCTCGCCCAATTCACCGTGCTCTCGCGTCTCAAAGAGCCGGAAAACTCGAACATCTACTCCAAGATGCGCGTGTATGACGGCGAGAACCTCAAGGACACCGATCCAAAAGCCAAGTCGATTCAGGAATACCGCGACAACGCGGGCGTCGACGAAGGCATGAACGGTCTCTCGACCCGGTTCGCGTTCAAAATCCTGTCGAAGGTCTTCAACTTCGATCCGCACGAAATCGCCGCTAACCCGGTACACTTGCTCTACGTGTTGGAACAGCAGATCGAACAGGAACAATTCCAGGCCGAGACCCGCGAGCGCTACTTGCGTTTCCTCAAGGAATACCTGGCACCGCGTTATATCGAGTTCATCGGCAAGGAGATCCAGACCGCCTACCTCGAGTCTTACAGCGAGTACGGCCAGAACATCTTCGACCGCTACGTGCTGTACGCCGACTTCTGGATCCAGGACCAGGAATACCGCGACCCGGAAACCGGCGAAATCCTCAACCGCGTGGCGCTGAACGAAGAACTGGAGAAAATCGAAAAACCGGCCGGCATCAGCAATCCGAAGGATTTCCGCAACGAAATCGTCAACTTCGTGTTGCGCGCCCGGGCCAACAACAACGGCAAGAACCCAACCTGGCTCAGCTACGAAAAACTGCGGGTGGTTATCGAGAAGAAAATGTTCTCCAACACCGAGGACCTGCTGCCGGTCATCAGCTTCAATGCCAAGGCCAGCAAAGAGGACCAGCAGAAGCACAACGACTTTGTCACAAGGATGGTGGAGCGCGGCTACACCGACAAACAGGTACGGCTTCTTTCAGAATGGTACCTACGGGTCCGGAAATCGCAGTGACGCAGCAGCAAGCTCCAAGCTGCAAGCGACAAGAGAGAAGCGCATAAGCCCTGATATCCGGGCAACTGCTTCTTCTTGCAGCTTGCAGCTCACAACTTGAAGCTGCCCGGAGGGCCCTATGAGCTATGTGATCGACCGACGTCTCAATGGCAAGAACAAGAGCACGGTGAACCGCCAGCGGTTCCTGCGGCGTTACCGTGATCACATCAAAAAGGCCGTCGAAGAGGCGGTCAGCCGGCGTTCCATTACCGATATGGAACATGGCGAACAGATCAGCATTCCCGGTCGCGACATCGACGAACCGGTGCTTCACCACGGCCGCGGCGGCAAGCAAACCGTCGTGCACCCTGGCAACAAGGAATTTACCAGCGGCGAACACATCGCCCGGCCGCCCGCAGGTGGTGGCGGCAGAGGCCCCGGCAAGGCCGGCAACTCCGGCGAAGGGATGGACGAGTTCGTCTTCCAGATCACCCAGGAGGAATTCCTCGAGTTCATGTTCGAGGACCTCGAATTGCCGAACCTGGTCAAACGCAACCTGACCGGCACCGACACCTTCAAAACCGTTCGCGCAGGCATCAGCAACGAGGGCAACCCGTCGCGGATCAACATCATCCGCACCTTGCGCTCGGCCCACGCCCGGCGCATTGCCCTGTCCGGCAGCAGCCGCAAGCGCTTACGCGACGCCAAAGAGGAACTGGCCCGACTCAAACGGGAAGAGCCGGACAACTTCGGCGATATCCAGGAAATCGAAGCGGAAATCGAGAAACTCAGCGCACGGATTCACCGGGTGCCGTTCCTCGATACGTTCGACCTCAAGTACAACTTGCTCATCAAGCAGCCCAATCCCAGCTCCAAAGCGGTGATGTTCTGCCTGATGGACGTGTCCGGCTCGATGACCCAAGCGACCAAGGACATCGCCAAGCGCTTCTTTATCCTGCTGTACCTGTTTCTCAAGCGTAACTACGACAAGATCGACGTCGTGTTCATCCGCCACCACACCAGCGCCCGGGAAGTGGATGAGGAAGAGTTTTTCTACTCACGGGAAACCGGCGGCACCATCGTCTCCAGCGCGTTGAAACTGATGCAGGAGATCATGGCCGAACGTTATCCGAGCAATGAGTGGAACATCTATGCCGCCCAGGCTTCCGACGGCGACAACTGGAACGATGACTCGCCGATCTGCCGCGACATCCTGATCAACCAGATCATGCCGTTTGTGCAGTACTACACTTACGTTGAGATCACCCCGCGCGAACACCAGGCCTTGTGGTTCGAATACGAACGCATCGCCGAAGCCTTCTCTGACACTTTTGCCCAGCAGCAACTGGTCTCGGCCGGAGATATCTATCCGGTCTTCCGTGAACTCTTCCAGCGCAGGTTAGTGACATGACCGCCAAAGAGCAGAAGCGCCAACCCATTTCCACCGGCTCCGAATGGACATTCGAGCTGATCCAGGCCTACGACAAGGAAATCAGTCGCCTGGCGGCCCGTTATGCCCTGGATACCTACCCCAACCAGATCGAAGTGATCACCGCCGAGCAGATGATGGATGCCTACGCTTCCGTCGGCATGCCCTTGGGTTATCACCATTGGTCCTACGGCAAACACTTCCTAAGCACCGAGAAATCCTACACCCGCGGCCAGATGGGCCTGGCCTACGAGATTGTGATCAACTCGGATCCATGCATCGCCTACCTGATGGAAGAAAACACCATCTGCATGCAGGCACTGGTGGTGGCTCATGCCTGCTATGGCCACAACAGCTTCTTCAAGGGCAACTACCTGTTCCGCACCTGGACCGATGCCAGTTCGATCATCGATTACCTGGTGTTCGCCAAGCAGTACATCATGCAGTGCGAAGAGCGCCACGGTATCGACGCGGTGGAAGACCTGCTCGATTCCTGCCACGCCCTGATGAACTACGGCGTTGACCGTTACAAACGTCCCTACCCGATTTCCGCCGAAGAAGAACGCCGGCGGCAGAAGGATCGCGAAGAGCATCTGCAGAAACAGATCAACGACCTGTGGCGCACCATTCCAAAAGGCGCGGACAAGTACAGCGACAAGGACAACGCACGCTTCCCCGCCGAACCGCAGGAAAACATCCTGTACTTCATCGAAAAACACGCGCCGCTGCTGGAGCCTTGGCAGCGGGAAATTGTGCGGATCGTGCGCAAGATCGCCCAGTATTTCTACCCGCAACGCCAGACTCAGGTGATGAACGAAGGCTGGGCGACGTTCTGGCACTACACGCTGATGAACGACCTGTACGACGAAGGCCTGGTCACCGACGGCTTCATGATGGAGTTCCTGACGTCCCACACCAGTGTGGTCATGCAGCCAGGTTTCGACAGCCCCTATTACAGCGGCATCAACCCCTACGCCTTGGGCTTTGCCATGTATCGAGACATTCGGCGCATGTGTGAACACCCGACCGAGGAGGATTACCGCTGGTTCCCGGAAATCGCCGGTACCGACTGGCTGTCGAGCATCAAGTTCGCCATGAGCAGCTTCAAGGATGAGAGTTTCATCCTGCAGTACCTGTCGCCTCAGGTGATCCGCGACTTGAAGTTGTTCAGCATTCTTGATGACGACCAGAAGGACGACCTGCTGGTCCCGGCCATTCACGACGAACCCGGCTACCGGACCATCCGTGAAACCTTGGCGGCCCAGTACAACCTGGGCAACCGCGAACCCAACGTGCAGATTTACAGCATCGACCGACGTGGCGACCGCTCCCTGACCTTGCGTCACCAGCAGCACGACCGCAAACCGCTGGGCGAGTCCACCGAGGAAGTGCTCAAGCACCTGCACCGGCTCTGGGGCTTCGACATCCACCTGGAAACCCTGCAAGGCGACCAAGTGATGAAAGTCCATCACGTTCCGCCCAGAAGCGAGCACGCCGAGGGGGATTACGGTCGGCTCGACCTGGCTGTCATTCACCTTTGATTCTGTTTTCGCCTCCGGAAGTTCGACGCAACGGTTATTCTGTCGAGCTAACGGAGGTTTTTTATGCAGATTTATAAAGTCGGCGGCGCCGTACGCGATCGCCTGCTGGGCAAGCCTGTCACCGATATCGACTGGGTCGTGGTAGGCGCCACCACCGAAGAAATGCTCGCCAAGGGCTATCGCCCGGTGGGCTCGGACTTCCCGGTTTTTCTTCACCCTAAAAGCGGTGAGGAATATGCCCTCGCCCGCACCGAACGCAAAAGCGGACGCGGTTATGGCGGCTTCACCTTCCACGCCAGCCCTGAAGTGACCCTCGAAGAAGACCTGATTCGCCGCGACCTGACGATCAATGCCATGGCCGAAGACTATCAGCAGAACCTGACCGACCCTTACCATGGGCAGCGGGATCTTGAAGCACGCCTTCTTCGCCACGTTTCCCCCGCGTTCGCCGAAGATCCGCTCCGGGTTCTGCGTGTTGCCCGCTTCGCCGCGCGCTATGCAGGGCTGGGTTTTACCGTCGCACCAGAGACGCTGGAGCTGATGCGCCAGCTCAGCGATTCCGGTGAACTGGAGGCGTTGACGGCTGAACGCAGCTGGAAGGAAATTTCCCGCGCCCTGATGGAAGATCACCCACAGGTATTCATCGAAGTCCTGCGTGCGTGCGATGCGCTGAAAGTGCTAATGCCGGAAGTCGATGCACTGTTCGGCGTGCCGCAGCCCGAAGCCCATCACCCGGAAATCGACACCGGCGTGCACACCTTGAGCGTGCTGGAACAAGCGGCGCTGTACAAACAGCCGCTAACGGTGCGCTGGGCGTGTCTGCTGCATGATTTGGGCAAAGGCCTGACTCCGAAAGAGGAATGGCCTCGGCACATCGCCCATGAGCACACGGGCCTGAAACTGATTAAAGCGGTCAACGAACGATTCAAGGCACCGAAGGATTGTCAGGAATTGGCATTGCTGGTCGGCCAGTTTCACACCCACGGGCATCGAGCCCTGGAGCTGAAGCCGTCGACGTTGCTGGAGTTGTTGCAGAGTTTTGATGTCTACCGGCGACCGCAGCGATTCGAGGAGTTTATTGCGGCGTGCGAGATGGATGCCCGCGGGCGCAAGGGCCTGGAGCAGAGAAGTTATCCACAGGCGGATTATTTGCGCGGAGCTGCAAATGCAGCGCGGGGTGTGGCGGTGCAGCCGTTGTTGGAGAAGGGATTCAAGGGGCCGGAGCTGGGAGAGGCGATCAAGCGTGAGCGGCTTAAGGCGCTGAAAGCGTACAAAGAGGCTGCGTCTGCCTGAAAAGCTTCGCGGGCAAGCCTCGCTCCTACAGGACGGAGTCGCTTACACAATGTGCAAACGACTCAAATCCGTAGGACCGAGGCTTGCCCGCGAAGGCGTCATCCGCTTCACAACAAATCTGAAGGCGTCAACGGCTGCCCACGCCACTCGAACCCCACCGGCGCCAACACCTGATCAATCTGCGCTTCACGCCATAAGGTCGCAAAGCTTTTGCCCACACCCGGATGCACCCGGTCCGGCGCAATCAGCGACAACGGCCACAGCACGAAGGCATTTTTCAGGATCTCTGCCCGGGGCAGAATCAACCCATCAAAGTTGCCCACCAGATCGCCGAACAACAACACATCGATATCCAGCGGCAAACCCTTGCGATCCGGCGCATAACGGCCGTTGTCCGCCTCGATGAATTTCAGTCGGCGGTCCAGCTCCATCAGCGGCAGATCAGTGAAGGCCGACACCACGAAATTGAAGAACGGACCGCTCTTGATCCCCACTGGCTGACTTTCGAACACCGCCGAGCAACGGATATCCACCAGAAACCCCGCCAGGGCTTCCAGGCCAGCCTGCAAATGGGTTTCGCGCTCGATATTGCTACCGAGCCCGAGGTACACCTGAGTCAGCGACATCCGCGCTCGATCTCCACGCCCACGCCGCCGGTGGCTGCCGGGACCGCGCCTGGCTTGGTCAGCTTGAGGCGCATCCAGGTGATCTTGAATTCGCTCATCAGGACTTCAACCAAACGCTCGGCAAAGGTCTCGACCAGTTGGAACTGCGCCTGCTCGGCGAACGCCTGGATACGAGACGAAACGCTCGCGTAGTCGAGCGCCAGGGTCAGGTCGTCACCCGCTGCTGCCGGGCGATTGTCCCAAGCGAAGCTCAGGTCAAGTCGCAGACACTGGCGGATGCCTCGCTCCCAGTCGTAGGCACCAATCACGGTGTCGACTTCCAGGCCCTCGATAAACACTCTGTCCAAGCACTTTTCTCCGCTGCACGACAAGGGCGCGATGCGCCGTTAGAATCAGGGCGTCCTCGCCCGGAATAGTTAGCATGTTTTGGTTATTGGCGACCTTCGCCTACCTGCTCGGCTCTCTGTCCTTCGCCATTTTGCTCAGCCGCCTGACGGGTAACCCCGATCCGCGAATGAGTGGCTCGGGCAATGCCGGCGCCACCAACATGTTGCGCCTGGCCGGCAAAAAACTCGCCGTCCTGACCTTGCTCGGGGACCTGTGCAAAGGCTTGTTGCCCGTACTGATCGCCGCTGTTGCCGGCCTTTCGCTGCAAGAACAGGCCTGGATCGGCGTTTGTGCCGTCATCGGTCATCTGTTCCCGCTGTACTTCCGCTTTCGCGGCGGCAAAGGTGTCGCCACCGCCGCCGGCATGTTGCTGGGCCTTTACCCGCCAGCGGCTCTGCTGGCGGTCTGCGCCTGGCTGCTGACGTTCTACCTGACCCGCACCAGCTCACTGGCGGCGCTGATCGCCACACCGCTGACCCTGCCATTGCTCGCCTGGCAAGAGCCGGCGGCACTACTGCCGATGAGCGCACTCACGGCGCTGATCGTCTGGCGACATCGCGGCAATCTACGCGACCTGTTTGCGGGGCGCGAACGGCATTTTTAAATACCGCACATGAGCGCCGCTCATCACAGCGCGGTCAATTGCTCCATCGGCCAGCGCGCCTGCACGCTGATCGCCAGGCTTTCGTGCTGACCCGCCTGCAAACGCTGGCAACCGGCAAACGCAATCATCGCGCCGTTATCGGTGCAGAACTCGGGACGGGCGTAAAACACGTCACCCTTCATGTCGCCGAGCATTTTCTCCAGTGAAACGCGCAGTGCCTTGTTGGCACTGACGCCCCCAGCGATGACCAGACGCTTCATGCCAGCCGCTTTCAGGGCACGCTTGCACTTGATGGTCAAAGTCTCCACCACGGCTTGCTGGAACGCCAGCGAGATGTCGCAACGGGCTTGCTCGCTGTCGTCCCCGGCGCTGACGCATTGCTGCCAGGTGTTCAGGGCGGAGGTTTTCAAGCCGCTGAAACTGAAGGCCAGGCCCGGACGGTCACACATCGGACGCGGGAAAGTGAAACGCCCCGCTACACCTTGTTCCGCCAGTCGCGCGATTTCCGGACCGCCTGGATAATTGAGGCCCATCATCTTCGCGGTCTTGTCGAACGCTTCACCGGCCGCGTCATCGAGGGTCTCACCCAACAACGTGTATTGGCCGATCCCGTCGACCTGAACCAGCTGCGTATGACCGCCCGACACCAACAAAGCGACGAACGGGAATTCGGGCGGTTGCGGCTCCAGCATCGGCGCCAGCAAATGGCCTTCCATGTGGTGCACGCCAAGCGCTGGAATACCCCAGGCAAAGGCCAGCGCCTGAGCGCAGGAAGCCCCGACCAGCAGCGCCCCCACCAGGCCTGGACCGGCGGTATAAGCGATGGCGTCGATCTCGGTCGGCACGCAGTCGCCTTCGGCCAACACCTGACGGATCAAGGGCAGCATGCGTTTGACGTGATCACGGGAGGCCAGCTCCGGCACCACACCGCCATAGGCGCGATGCAGGTCGATCTGGCTGAACAGCGCGTCGGCCAGCAGGCCGCGTTCACTGTCATATAATGCGACACCGGTTTCGTCGCAGGAGGTTTCTAATCCCAGTACTAGCATGGGTTTGCGCCTTGTTTAGGCTGAATTCGAAGGCGCGCATAATAGTCGCCATGGGATGCCCCGACTAGCGGTTTTCGATCAGAGGCTTTGCATTCCGGTCGATGAGGAGTTAACATCCGCAACCCTTAAAAACCGACGTCTTCAAGTGCTCTTTTGCCGCGAGGATGTTGACCCCGGTAATGAATGAAGGTAGCTCTGGATGCCAGCCGTCAAAGTAAAAGAGAACGAACCCTTCGACGTAGCTCTGCGTCGTTTCAAGCGCTCCTGCGAAAAAGCCGGTGTACTGGCTGAAGTTCGTAGCCGCGAATTTTACGAGAAGCCAACTTCTGAGCGTAAGCGCAAAGCAGCAGCCGCTGTTAAGCGTCACGCCAAGAAAGTACAGCGCGAACAGCGCCGCGCCGTTCGTCTGTACTAATACACAGACGTTCGTAGCAAGCTTCTGCCAAGCCCGGCCCTCAGCCGGGCTTATGGCATTTGCGTAAAACGCTTGATGCTTTATCGTCAACGCCGCAGACGCGACCGAGACAAACCTGCTTCACAGCGTCAGACCTGGCTCTTTTGCCAGCGGTGCACGTCTTTTCTGACGAGCCTTCCAAGGCTACTGACGAGCACACCCACTGATTCCTCTCACAACGATCAGCCCAAGGCACCTGCTTGCGTGCCCGCTTATTGAGCTATCCGAGGCCATCGATTGGCCGTAGCGGATTTTCAGCGCAACAATTTCAAATAGTCGAATACTGAATGGTACTAACGTCAGTGGATTTTCGGCAGATACACTTCCCGACAGCGATTACGCAGACGACACCGGTCGAGCCACATATACGTGTGCCTCAAGCAACGACCCGCGCTCGTTCGCCGTTCGTTTTGGATCCGTTTCAGCGCAGATGACGAGAACGCCATGGCCGGGCTAATTCCCCAGAGCTTTATTGACGACCTTCTGAACCGCACCGACATCGTCGACGTGGTCAGCTCGCGCCTGCAAATGAAAAAAGCCGGCAAGAACTACACCGCCTGCTGCCCGTTCCACAAAGAGAAAACCCCGTCTTTCAGCGTCAGCCCCGACAAACAGTTCTATTACTGCTTCGGCTGCGGCGCTGGCGGCAACGCCCTCGGCTTCATGATGGACCACGACAACCTGGATTTCGTCCAGGCGGTCGAAGAACTGGCCAAAGCCGCCGGCATGGAAATCCCCCGCGAAGAAAGCGGCCGCCCGCACAAACCGCGGCAGCCGACCGATTCGCCGCTGTACCCGCTGCTCACCGCCGCCGCCGACTTTTACCGCCAGGCGCTGAAAAGCCATCCATCGCGAAAAGCCGCCGTGGATTATTTGAAAGGGCGCGGCCTCACCGGGGAAATCGCCCGGGACTTCGGCCTCGGCTTCGCCCCGCCCGGCTGGGACAATCTGTTCAAGCACTTGAGCAGCGACACCCTGCAACAGAAAGCCATGGTCGATGCCGGCCTACTGATCGAGAACGCCGAAACCGGCAAACGCTATGACCGCTTCCGCGATCGCGTGATGTTCCCGATCCGCGACAGCCGCGGGCGCATCATTGCCTTCGGCGGCCGCGTGCTGGGCGACGACAAGCCGAAATACCTGAACTCACCGGAAACCCCGGTATTTCATAAAGGCCAGGAACTCTACGGCCTGTATGAAGCACGCAAGAACAACCGCAACCTCGACGAAATTATCGTCGTCGAAGGCTACATGGACGTCATCGCCCTCGCCCAGCAAGGCCTGCGCAATGCCGTCGCGACCCTGGGCACTGCCACCAGCGAAGAGCACTTGAAGCGGCTGTTTCGCGTCGTGCCCAACGTACTGTTCTGTTTCGACGGCGACCAGGCTGGCCGCAATGCTGCCTGGCGCGCACTGGAAGCAGCGCTGCCTTGCCTGCAGGACGGGCGGCGTGCGCGCTTCCTGTTCCTGCCCGAAGGCGAAGACCCGGATACGCTGGTCCGCTCCGAAGGCACTGACGCCTTTCGCGCGCGGATCAATCAGCACGCTCAACCGCTGGCCGATTATTTTTTTGAGCAACTGACCGCGGAATCAGACCCGCGCTCGCTCGAAGGCAAGGCCCACATGGCCACCTTGGCTGCACCGCTGATCGATAAAGTCCCGGGCGCCAATCTGCGCATCCTGATGCGTCAACGGCTGACCGAAATCACCGGCCTGACCGGCGAAGCCGTGAGCCAGCTGGTGCATAGCGCCCCTCAGGAAGCGCCGCCGGCCTACGATCCTGGCATGGATTACGACGCCATGCCGGATTACAGCGACTACCATCAGCCTCAAGCACAAGATATGTACGCGCCGCAGCAGGAGTGGACGCCGAAGAAACCCGGCGCCGGCGGCAAGAAGTGGGACAAGAAACCCTGGGACAAGAATGGCAAGCGTGGCGGCGACCGCGATCAACCGAGCACCCCTCGCACACCGATTGCGGTGGAAGCTCCAACCCTGATCGCGCTACGCACGCTCATCCATCACCCGGATCTGGCCGGCAAGGTAGAAACCGCCGACCACTTCGCCAATGAGAGCAATACCTACGCTCAGCTGCTGGTAGCCCTGATCGAAGCCGTGCAAAAAAATCCTAAGCTAAACTCAATCCAGCTGATGGCCCGTTGGCACGGGACCGAACAGGGGCGTTTGCTCAAGGCATTAGCGGAAAAGGAATGGCTGATTGACGGTGACAACCTTGAACAACAGTTTTTAGACACCATTACTAGGTTATCGGCAACGCAACACACAGATAGCCTGGAAGTACTAATCAGGAAAGCAAGGCAGCCAGGACTGACCGCGGAGGAAGCAAATCAGATCGCAAATCAGATGCGCGACCTATTAAAACGCAATATGGCTGTATCAACCCCGACCTCAACTGGCGCGTGAGGTCATAGCTCAGGTATAATCCTCGGCTTGTTTTTTGCCCGCCAAGACCTTCAGTGGATAGGGTGTTATGTCCGGAAAAGCGCAACAGCAGTCTCGTATCAAAGAGTTGATCACACTTGGTCGTGAGCAGGGTTACCTGACTTACGCGGAGGTCAACGACCACCTGCCGGAGGATATTTCAGATCCGGAACAGGTGGAAGACATCATCCGCATGATCAATGACATGGGGATCAACGTATTCGAGGTTGCGCCAGATAAGGATTCCCTTATGCTGGCCGACGCCGATACTGACGAAGCCGCGGCCGAAGAGGCAGCAGCAGCGTTGGCAGCGGTCGAAACCGACATTGGTCGCACCACCGACCCAGTGCGCATGTACATGCGTGAAATGGGTACGGTAGAGCTCCTCACTCGTGAAGGCGAAATTGAAATCGCCAAGCGTATTGAAGAGGGCATCCGTGAAGTGATGGGCGCAATTGCGCACTTCCCTGGCACGGTTGACCACATTCTGTCCGAATACACTCGCGTCACCACCGAAGGTGGCCGCCTGTCCGACGTCCTGAGCGGTTATATCGACCCGGACGACGGCATTGCGCCGCCTGCTGCAGAAGTGCCGCCGCCTGTCGATCCGAAAGCCGTGAAAGCGGATGACGACACCGACGACGAGGAAGCTGAAGCCAGCACCGACGACGAAGAAGAAGCCGAAAGCGGTCCGGATCCGGTCATCGCAGCACAGCGTTTTGGCGCTGTCTCCGATCAGATGGAAATCACCCGCAAGGCGCTGAAGAAGCACGGTCGTGGCAACAAGGCGGCGATTGCCGAACTGGTGCTGCTGGCTGAGCTGTTCATGCCGATCAAACTGGTGCCGAAGCAATTCGAAGGCCTGGTCGAGCGTGTTCGCAGTGCCCTGGATCGTCTGCGTCAGCAAGAGCGTGCGATCATGCAGCTCTGTGTTCGTGATGCGCGCATGCCGCGTGCCGATTTCCTGCGCCAGTTCCCGGGCAACGAAGTCGACGAAAGCTGGTCCGACGGCTTGGCCAAAGGCAAAGGCAAATACGCCGAAGCCATTGGTCGCCTGCAACCGGACATCATTCGTTGCCAGCAAAAGCTGATCGCGCTGCAAACCGAAACCGGTTTGACGATTGCCGAGATCAAGGACATCAACCGTCGCATGTCGATCGGTGAGGCCAAGGCCCGCCGCGCGAAGAAAGAGATGGTTGAAGCGAACTTGCGTCTGGTGATCTCGATCGCCAAGAAGTACACCAACCGTGGCCTGCAATTCCTCGATCTGATCCAGGAAGGCAACATTGGCTTGATGAAAGCGGTAGACAAGTTTGAATACCGTCGCGGCTACAAATTCTCGACTTATGCCACCTGGTGGATCCGTCAGGCGATCACTCGCTCGATCGCCGACCAGGCCCGCACCATCCGTATTCCGGTGCACATGATCGAGACGATCAACAAGCTCAACCGTATTTCCCGGCAGATGTTGCAGGAAATGGGTCGCGAACCGACCCCGGAAGAGCTGGGCGAACGCATGGAAATGCCTGAGGACAAGATCCGCAAGGTATTGAAGATCGCTAAAGAGCCGATCTCCATGGAAACCCCGATCGGTGATGACGAAGACTCCCATTTGGGTGACTTCATCGAAGACTCGACCATGCAGTCGCCAATCGATGTTGCTACCGTTGAGAGCCTTAAAGAAGCGACTCGCGAAGTTCTCTCCGGCCTCACTGCCCGTGAAGCCAAGGTTCTGCGCATGCGCTTCGGTATCGACATGAATACCGACCACACCCTCGAGAAGGTTGGCAAGCAGTTCGACGTGACCCGTGAACGGATTCGTCAGATCGAAGCCAAGGCGTTGCGCAAGCTGCGCCACCCGACGAGAAGCGAGCATTTACGCTCCTTCCTCGACGAGTGATCACAAAACCCCCGGCCCAGGCCGGGGGTTTTGCTTTATGCAGATTAAATCCCCCGCTCTACCCTCCCGCCGAATTGCCCGTCTACACTCGAAACATTCTCCCGAGCCATAACGAGACCGTTATGCCCAGACTGCCGACCGTGCTTTTTTTGCTGTCGCTGATGACCTGGACCGCAACGGCTGGCGCGCTGACTCTGACCGACGAAGAACGTAGCTGGCTGGCGGCTCACCCGGACTTGCGTCTGGGCGTCGACGCGTCCTGGCCACCATTTGAGTTTCGCGACGAACAGGGCCGTTATCAGGGCCTGGCGGCGGACTATATCAACGTGATCCGCCAACGCCTGGACATCAAGCTCACCCCCATCGAGCCGGTCAGCTGGACGGTCGTCCTCGAACAGGTCAAACAGGGCAAGCTGGACCTGCTGCCAGGCATCATGTCGACACCCGAACGCCAGACTTACCTGTCGTTCACCCGCCCCTACCTGGATTTTCCGATTGTCATCCTCGCCCATGTCGGCGGTGCCCAGCCGCGCAAAATCGAGGACCTGTACGGCCTGAAAATCGCCGTCGTGGAAAACTACGCACCCCACGAGCTGCTGCGCACCCACCACCCGGACCTGAACCTGGTGGCGATGCCCAACGTCAGCTCCGCGTTGCAGGCGCTGGCCACCGATGAAGTGGACGCCGTGGTCGGTGATTTGGCCTCCAGCGTCTGGAGCCTGCGTCAGCTCAAGCTCGATGGGCTCTATGTCAGCGGCGAAACGCCTTATCGTTATCAATTGGCCATGGCGGTGCCGCCGAAAAACAAAATGCTCGTCGGCATCATCGATAAAGTCCTGGCGGACATGAGCCCCAGCGAAATCAGCACGATTCAGGAGCATTGGGTCGGTAACGTCCTGGATCATCGGACATTCTGGTCGGACTTGCTGGTTTACGGCTTGCCGGGCTTGCTGTTGCTGATGATCGTGCTGGCGGTGGTTATCCGGATCAACCGCCGACTGAGTTCGGAAATTGCCCGGCGCATCGACCTGGAACAGGAACTGCGCAGCAGCGAATACCACTATCGCGGGCTGGTGGAGAGCCTGTCGGCCATTGCCTGGGAAGCGCGGATCAGCGATTTCACCTACAGCTACGTGTCGCCCCACGCCGAAGATCTGCTCGGCTATCCCCTGTCCCATTGGCTGATTCCGGGGTTCTGGCGCAACATCATCCACCCGGCGGACCTGACCCGCGCCCAGACCTTTTGTGATCACGAAGTGCTGGCCGGGCGCGATCACAGCGTCGACTATCGGGTCATCACGGCGGATGGCCGCTGTCTGTGGGTGCGCGATATCGTCAGCCTGATCGAGCACGGCCATGAACCGGTACTGCGCGGGCTGATGATCGACATCAGCGACGCCAAACGCACCGAAGAGGCGCTGCGCCTCTCAGAACAGAAATTCGCTTCCGTGTTCCAGCAATGCCCGGACATCCTGGTGATTGCGCGGCTTTCCGATGGCTGCCTGCTGGAGGTCAACGAAGCGTTTGAAGAGCAGATCGGTATCAAAGCCGTAGAGGTCATCGGTCAGACCGCCACCGATTTGAACATCTGGGGTATTCCGGGCGTGGGGCCGGGTCTGTTGCAACGGTTGCAGGCCGGCAGCATCCGCAACCTGGAAATGCCCTTTCGCCGCAACAACGGCCAAGTGTTTACCGGCCTGATTTCCGCCGAACCCTTCGATCTCGACACCACGCCCGCGCTGGTCGTGGTGGTGCGGGACATCAGTCAGCTCAAGGAAACCCAGCAACAGCTGCAAACCTCCGAGGAGAAGTTCGCCAAGGCCTTCCACGCCTCCCCTGACGGCTTGCTGCTGTCCCGGCAGAGCGATGGCCTGCTGCTGGAGGTCAATGAGGGCTTCAGCCGCATTACAGGCTTCAACAGCGCGATGTCGGTGGATCGCTCGGCGCTGGACTTGGGCATCTGGGTCAATCTGAACGAACGCAAACAGATGCTCGACTTGTTGCACCGGGATGGTTTCGTCAGGGATTTCAGCTGCCACATCCGCCGTAATGACGGGCAGATCCGCCTCTGTGAAGTGTCGAGCCGTCCGCTGCCGATCGGCGACGAAGACTGCATGTTGACCATCGCCCGGGACATCACCGAGCGGCACCTGATGCAGGAAAAACTGCAACAGGCCGCCACCGTATTCGAGAGCACCGCCGAAGGTGTATTGATCACCGACACCCAACAGCACATCAGTGCGGTCAACCGTGCGTTTACCGAAATCACTGGCTACAGCGAGAGCGAAGCCTTGGGCCACACGCCTCGCCTGCTTGCCTCGGGCCTGCATGACAGCGCCTTTTACGCGGCCATGTGGCATCAATTGACCGATGAAGGACACTGGCAAGGCGAGATCTCCAACCGGCGCAAAAACGGCGAGCTGTACCCGAGCTGGCTGACCATCAGCGCCGTGCGCAACCGCGATAAATTCATCACCCACTTTGTCGCGGTGTTCGCGGACATCTCCAGCCTCAAGCACGCCCAGGCCAAGCTCGATTACCAGGCCCACCACGATCCGCTCACCGGCCTGCCGAACCGCACGCTGTTCGAAAGCCGCCTGCTGACCGCACTCAACAACCAGCAGGAAAACGGCGGCCAGGGCGCGGTGCTGTTCCTTGACCTCGACCGCTTCAAACACATCAACGACAGCCTCGGTCACCCGGTCGGCGACCTGCTGCTCAAAGGCATCGCCGTGCGCCTGAAGGAGCAACTGCGGGACATCGACACCGTGGCGCGCCTGGGCGGTGACGAGTTCATCATCCTGCTGCCCGGCTTGCAGCAAGCCACCGATGCTGATCATATCGCCACCAAACTGCTCAACTGCTTCGCCGCGCCGTTCCAGGCCGGCGAGCACGAGTTTTTTATCAGTGCGAGCATCGGCACCAGCCTGTATCCCAAGGACGGCTGCGACGTCGCCACCCTGGTCAAGAACGCCGATGCAGCGATGTATCGCTCCAAGGCCAAGGGCCGCAACCGGGTCGAAAGCTACACCCGCGACCTCACCGCCCAGGCCAGCGAACGCGTGGCCCTGGAACACGAACTGCGGCGCGCCATCGAGCGCAATGAGTTGCACCTCTTCTACCAACCGAAGATCAGCCTCGACGACCATCGCCTGGTGGGCGCCGAAGCGCTCATTCGCTGGCGTCACCCGACCTTTGGCGACGTACCACCGGAGCACTTCATTCCCCTGGCCGAAGAAAACGGCATGATCCTGCAGATCGGTGACTGGGTGCTCGAGACCGCGTGCCGGCAGATGTTCGAATGGAATCAGCTCTACGAAAGCCTCGGCCCCCTGTCGGTCAACCTCGCCGGCGCGCAACTGCGCCAACCGAACCTGCTCGGCCGCATCGAACAACTGCTCAAGGACAACCGCCTCAAGCCCGGATTTCTGCAACTGGAAATTACCGAAAACTTCATCATGAGCCAGGCCGAAGAAGCGCTGGCGGTGCTGCACCAACTCAAACGCCTGGGCGTTCAACTGGCGATCGACGACTTCGGCACCGGCTATTCGTCCCTGAGTTACCTCAAACGCCTGCCGCTGGACATCCTCAAAATCGACCAGTCCTTCGTCCGCGGACTGCCGGATGACCCCCACGACGCGGCCATTGTGCGAGCCATCATCGCCCTCGGCCGCAGCATGCAATTCACCATCATCGCCGAGGGCGTCGAAACCCAGGCCCAACAGGAATTCCTCGCTGCCGAGGGCTGCGAACAGATCCAGGGTTACATCGTCAGCCTGCCCTTACCGCCCGAAGAATTCGCCGCGACGTTTCTTCGTATAGCCGTATCGGATTTTTCGGATAGCACAGCCGAGAAACCGTCGCTATAATCCGCGGCCTACTGAGGGCCTATAGCTCAGTTGGTTAGAGCAGGGGACTCATAATCCCTTGGTCGTAGGTTCGAGTCCTACTGGGCCCACCATACTCAAAGCCGCGCACTGCGCGGCTTTCATCGTTTTTCGTATTCAGTTTTTCGACGTGTTTTTTTGGTCGAGAAAGTCAAAGTGTCCATTTTGATTTGCCATGGGGTTAGGTTAACCACCCCCGGCCATGTATCCAGGACTGAAATGTGTGTACTTTTGGGTCATCGCCAACGTGGCGTGTCCAAGCATTTTTTGCAGGGTGAGGATGTCGCCGCCTTTACTCATGTAACGACTGGCAAAGGTATGTCTCAGCACATGCGTCAGTTTCCCTGTCGACGGCTCAAGCTCTACAGCATCGACAGCACGACGGAAGGCATCATATGAATGTTTGAAGGGTAGCGCCTTTTGCAAGCACTTAAACGGGCCGTCATAAATTGGAATCGACCGATTCTTCCTGGACTTGGCCTTAGTGAAGAGAATGAACTTGTTGCGTACCTGACGCAGCAGTATCCCCTCCGCCTCCCCCAACGTTTTCCCGTAGACAGACACACCTCGGAACTCAGCAACGTCGTCACGTATTCCTGGTTGCTGGTTATCGACAAATGCCCTCCATGGAGTTCTTGGGTGACGCCGCGTCAGTAGACGCAAAATATCTCCAGCACCTCAATCGCGACGCTGGCCACTCCTCGCGGATACCTTGTTTGCCAACACTTTATTGGCAAACAAGGCTGGATTGCAGATAACTATGAGCTTTACTACTTTTCGTCAGTGAACCGGACGGATGAGTCCGATGGTTGAGCGGCAGCCAGTTGCTGAAAATGATGGGGCTTTGCGTCGGACTGGAGGCGGCCAGCCTTTCGAAGACCTTTGGTATCGGAAACACCGTTGTTATGCAGTAGGCGCAGTGGGTTGAGCGGGGAGTGGGGGCGGGCAGCTAGCCAGAAAATCCAATAACAAGAGCGGACTAAATAACCTCTTAATCCGCAGACCATAGCCAAACAATATAAAAAACTGTGAATCTTGACAGGTGCGATATCCAAAAAGTGAACTTAGTCTAAACGTAGGCAGATGGCATCCTTCGCTGCCCTTTACGCAACTAATTCTCAGGAGATACTCGCATGCCTCAAGAACCTGCACTACAGGCTAAGTACAATACTCAGCAAGCAGTAGATGGCATTTATAGGACGCTTATAATTACGTCTGCTGATATATCAACAGGACAACTGCAAGGAACTTACGGAGGATCAAGTAGCGACCCCATAGATATAGCATTAAATCAAGGCCCAATAGCAAACGGAATTTTTCAATATACGTCTTACGGTTCGCCCGACTCCAACATTAGCTTTAGTCGTGGGGTTCTCAGTTTTCAGCTCAAATCAGATGATAGAACCTTTAATAGGCTGTATGGTACCGTGACCAAAAATGGTACTTCCATTGGCAATGTCACATTTGCGAAGATCCACACCTAATAAAAATTGATACAGGAACAGAGGAAATAGAATAGGGGCACATTTGTTTTTGTTTTTCCCGCCCTATTATTTTATCGATTCAGACGTTTACCTTAGACACTGACGAACAAGCCGCGCAATTGCGCGGCTTTTTAATACCTGCCATTCAGACGTTACTGAGGCAACGCGTACGCGATCAGCGTAATTAACCACCACGAGCGCAGTGTGGGATGTGTCTGTAACATGCCAACCCACCGATTTGTGTTGCTGGAGATGACCTTTGCCTGACACCCGCCCACCCACTCTTGACGAAATCGACCGCCAACTAATCGCAGCCTTGCAGATCAACGCCCGTGAAAGCGTGGCCATGCTGGCCCGGCAATTGGGCATCGCGCGTACCACCGTCACTTCGCGCCTGGCAAGGCTGGAGAAAGCCAAAATCATCACCGGTTACGGCGTGCGTCTGGGTCAGCGGGTGGTGGATGGCGGGTTGCAGGCGTATGTCGGGATCACCGTGCAACCGCGCTCCGGCAAGGAGGTGTTACGGCGGCTGAGTGCGATGGCTCAGGTGCAGCAATTGTGTGCGGTGAGTGGCGAGTTTGATTATGTGGCGTGGTTGCGCACCGATTCGCCGGAGCAGCTGGATCAGTTGCTGGATCAGATTGGCAGCGTGGACGGGGTGGAGAAGACGACGACTTCGATCATCTTGAGTAGCAAGATTGATCGGGGGCAGCCGGTTTAGCGTTGTATTTGAGGGCCCCTTCGCGGGCAAGCCTTGCTCCTACAGGGGCGATGTGTAGCGATAGATCGTCATATTGATCAGCAAACTGGCAAAACGACGACACATTGCGTCTTATTAACGTGTTCTATGCTCTCTAGAATGGCTGCCATCTTTTCCTATACTCAGACGCGCATCCCGCGTCGGGTCGCCAGCAAGGTCAGCCATGAACAAGAACAATCGCCATCCTGCAGACGGTAAAAAGCCAGTCACCATTTTTGGCCCGGACTTTCCTTTCGCCTTCGACGACTGGATCGAGCACCCGGCCGGTCTGGGCAGTATTCCCGAGCACAACCACGGCGCCGAAGTGGCGATCGTCGGTGGCGGGATTGCCGGTTTGGTGGCGGCTTACGAATTGATGAAACTGGGCCTCAAACCCGTCGTCTACGAAGCCTCGAAGATGGGCGGCCGTCTGCGCTCCCAGGCGTTCAACGGCGCCGAAGGCATCGTTGCCGAGCTTGGTGGCATGCGCTTCCCGGTGTCGTCCACGGCGTTTTATCACTACGTCGACAAACTCGGCCTGGAAACCAAACCGTTCCCGAACCCGCTGACACCTGCGTCGGGCAGTACGGTGATCGATCTGGAAGGCCAGACCCATTACGCACAGAAACTGTCGGATCTTCCTGCACTGTTTCAGGAAGTGGCTGACGCCTGGGCCGACGCTCTGGAAGACGGCTCGCGTTTCAAAGAGATCCAGCAAGCGATCCGCGACCGCGACGTGCCGCGCCTCAAAGAGCTGTGGAACACCCTCGTGCCGCTGTGGGATGACCGCACCTTCTACGACTTCGTCGCCACCTCCAAAGCCTTCGCCAAGCTGTCGTTCCATCACCGCGAAGTGTTCGGCCAGGTCGGTTTCGGCACCGGCGGCTGGGACTCGGACTTCCCGAACTCGATGCTGGAAATCTTCCGCGTGGTGATGACCAACTGCGACGATCACCAACACCTGGTGGTCGGTGGCGTCGAGCAAGTACCGCTCGGCATCTGGCGGCATGTGCCGGAACGTTGCGTGCACTGGCCCGAAGGCACCAGCCTCAGCTCGTTGCACCGTGGCGCCCCACGTTCCGGGGTGAAGAAAATCGCCCATGCACCGAACGGCCGTTTCACCGTCACCGACAACTATGGCGACACCCGCGAATACGCCGCCGTACTGACTACCTGCCAGAGCTGGCTGCTGACCACCCAGATCGAATGCGACGAAACCCTGTTCTCGCAAAAGATGTGGATGGCCCTGGACCGCACCCGCTACATGCAATCGTCGAAAACCTTCGTGATGGTCGACCGCCCTTTCTGGAAGGACAAGGACCCGGAAACTGGCCGCGATCTGATGAGCATGACCCTCACCGATCGCTTGACCCGCGGCACCTATTTGTTCGACAACGGCGACGACAAGCCAGGGGTGATTTGCCTGTCGTACTCGTGGATGAGTGACGCGCTGAAAATGCTCCCGCACCCGGTGGAAAAACGCGTGAAGCTGGCGCTGGATGCGTTGAAAAAGATCTACCCGAAAGTCGACATCGCCGCACGGATCATCGGCGATCCGATCACTGTGTCGTGGGAATCCGACCCGCACTTCCTCGGTGCCTTCAAAGGCGCCCTGCCCGGCCACTATCGCTACAACCAGCGCATGTACGCGCACTTCATGCAGGACGATATGCCGGCCGAACAGCGCGGGATTTTCATCGCCGGCGACGACGTTTCGTGGACGCCAGCCTGGGTTGAAGGCGCGGTGCAGACCTCGCTCAACGCGGTGTGGGGCATCATGAAACACTTCGGCGGTGAAACTCACGCCGAGAACCCGGGTCCAGGAGATGTGTTCAACGAGATCGGTCCGATCGCCCTACCCGAGTAAGAGGAATCCGAAATGCGCGTAGCCCTTTACCAATGTCCACCGCTGCCCCTGGACGTCGCCGGCAATCTGCAACGCCTGCATCAACTGGCGCTGGAGGCCAAAGGCGCCGACTTGCTGGTGGTGCCGGAGATGTTCCTGACTGGCTACAACATTGGCGTAGACGCGGTCAGCGTCCTCGCCGAGGTGCACAACGGTGAGTCGGCGCAACAGATTGCGCGCATTGCGAAGACCGCCGGGATTGCAATTCTTTATGGCTATCCCGAGCGCACCGAGGACGGCCAGATTTACAACTCGGTGCAGCTGATCGACGCCCATGGCGAGCGCTTGTGCAACTACCGCAAGACTCACCTGTTCGGCGACCTTGATCACTCGATGTTCAGCGCCGGTGGGGATGATTTCCCGCTGGTGGAGCTCAATGGCTGGAAGCTCGGTTTCCTGATCTGCTACGACATGGAATTCCCGGAAAACGCCCGACGCCTGGCCATGGCGGGTGCCGAGTTGATCCTGGTACCGACGGCGAACATGATCCCCTTCGACTTTGTCGCCGACGTCACCGTCCGCGCCCGGGCCTTCGAAAACCAATGCTATGTCGCTTACGCCAACTATTGCGGCCATGAAGGCGAAATCCAGTATTGCGGGCAAAGCAGCATCGCCGCGCCGGATGGCAGCCGGATAGCCCAGGCTGGCCTGGATGAAGCGCTGATAGTCGGTGAGCTGGATCGGCAGTTGATGGTGGATTCCCGTGCGGCCAATCGCTACCTCATTGATCGCCGTCCCGAGCTGTATGGCGACCTGAACAAGCGCTGAGTTACCGTTATCCGCTAGCATTAGCGCTTCTCTGCTCTGGAAGTGCTCATGCCTGCGTTGAATCACCCTCGCCCTCACACTGAAACCCTGGCCAACGGCCTGCGGGTGACGCTGCGTCATGTCCCGGATTTGAAGCGCAGTGCTGCAGCGTTACGGGTCGCGGCCGGTAGTCATGACGTGCCTTTGGCCTGGCCTGGACTGGCGCACTTTCTTGAGCATTTGCTGTTTCTGGGTACTGAGCGCTTTCCTACGGGCCAGGGGCTGATGGCCTACGTCCAGGGTCATGGCGGGCAAGTGAATGCGCGAACCAGCGAGCGCACCACGGACTTCTTTTTTGAATTGCCGCCCCAGACCTTTGCCGATGGGTTGGAGCGTCTGTCAGACATGCTCGCTCACCCGCGTATGAACCTGGACGATCAGTTGCGGGAACGGGAGGTGTTGCAAGCCGAGTTTGTGGCTTGGTCCCAGGATGCGACCGCGCAACAGCAACTCGCCCTGTTCAATGGGCTATCGGCGGCGCACCCATTGCGGGCGTTTCATGCCGGCAATCGCGATAGCCTGCCGGTGTCGCAGCCCGACTTTCAGCAGGCGTTGAAAGACTTCTATCAGCGGTTTTATCAGACCGGTCAGATGACGTTGAGTCTGGTGGGGCCGCAGGGTCTTGATGAGTTGAGGGCGATGGCCGAGGCGTTCGGTGCCGTTATTGCTCAGGGCGAAAATGCCCTACAGCAATCGCCGACTCCTCTGATGGATTCTTCCGACAAAAGTTATCAACAGACCAGCGAGAGCCGGTTGGACCTGCTGTTCACCTTCGAAGCGCTTCCCGACTCGTCAGCCGAAGCGCTGGCGTTTCTGTGCCATTGGCTGAACGCCGCGAAACCCGGTGGTCTGCTGGCCAAGCTGCAAGACAGCGGCATGGCCGACGGCCTCAAAGCCACGCCGCTGTATCAGTTCGCCGGGCAAGCCATGCTGCACATCGAATTCAAGTTGCCCGCCAATGCAACGCCGGCGGAGATCCGTGAACAACTGATGGATTGGCTGGGGTTCTTTGCCACCCAACAGGACTGGAGCGGACTGCGCGACGAATACGCGGCTCTGCTACAACGCCAACAGCAAGCCAGCAGCGCCTTGCAACTGGCACAACGGGACACTGAACAACTTGAAACCGGGCTATCCGAACACGGGGTTAGCGCCCTCAAAGAAGTCCTGAAACAGATCGGCGCTGTGGATAACTTCACCGGCCAATGGCAATTGCCAGCGCCTAACCCGTTTTTGCGCGCCGACGAACCGCTCGCTAATGCCGGACTGATCCGCGGCCAGACCAGCGCCCACCGTGGTTTGCGCACGTTTGCCCAGGATCGCTCCCGCAGTCGTCGCGAACGTTCGCCGATGCAGTTCAGTCAGGCGTTGCCTGGCAACACCGATGAAGGTGCGATTTACCTGCGCTGGCGACTGGACGCTACGCTGGATAGCCGTTTGCAGTCGAGTCTGGAAAACAACCTAAGCACACTGCGCGAAGACGCTCGGCAGGCCGGTGTCGATTTTTCCTTCAGTGCATCAGGCAATGAATGGTTGCTGAAAATGACCGGTCTGCAGGAACCGATGCCAAAGGTCCTCGCACACGCGCTGACAGAACTTAATGCCGATTTCCCACGGGCAGAACCGACAAGTCCTGCGTTGATCCCGATCCGGCAGCTACTCAAAGCGTTACCTGAGCGTTGCCTTGAACACACCGCCGTGTCAGCCGACCTGCAACAACTCTGGTCGAGTGCCCGTTGGGATGGTTTGGCAATCGGTCTGTCCGCCCCGACCCAAGCCGCCATGGGCGTTGCCTTGAGTCGTATCCCCGGCACGGCGGACAGTCAGCTGACACCGCCAACCTCGATCTATGCGCAGCATCTGTGGAGCACAATCGATACCGACTCCAGCGAACACGCGCTGCTGCTTTTCTGTCCCACAGCCACTCAGGACATTTCTGACGAAGCTTGCTGGCGCTTGCTCGCCCACCTGAGCCAAACGCCGTTCTACCAACGCCTGCGGGTCGAGCTTCAACTGGGTTACGCGGTGTTCAGCGGACTACGCCAGATAAACGGCCAGACCGGTTTGCTGTTTGGTGTGCAATCACCGAATGTCGCTGCTGCTGATTTGCTGGAACACATCGAACACTTCCTGCGCGGATTGACCGATCTGATCCACGGCATCGACGACTCAACTTACCTCGCGCAGCGCCAAACCCTCGCCGATCAGTTCAACAGCGCCACGTTACCGAACATCCAGGCCGCCGAACTGCTCTGGCAGGCCAAGCTCGCCGGCCACTCGTCGGATTACCTGACGCAACTTCCTGAAGCAATTTTAAAAATCGACCGACAAGCCCTGCTCGCCGCCGCACAAAGTTTGAGAAACGCCGAAGGCGGCTGGCGCTGCCTGGCCAACGCCGCTTGCCCGGGCGCGCCTTGGCAAGTGGCAAAATGATCATTACCGACGCTGCAATTAGCTTTCTCAAAGTTTCACGGGCAAGGGTTCTGTAATTTTGAGTAACATAGCCACCTAACTATCTGAACATCTCCGGCTGGAGGTGGACTATATGTATAGGTCTGAGCTGTCTCACCCACCTGAAAGGAGCACTTTTATGTCCTGGTCCAAACCTGCTTACACCGACCTGCGTATCGGCTTTGAAGTCACCATGTACTTCGCAAGCCGCTAAGTTTGTCTTGCCGTACAGCGCCTCGGTCTGCCGGGGCGTTTTTATTTTCAGCGTTCAAAATGATGGAGCGGCCATGTTTGTCCAGATTCTAGGTTCCGCCGCCGGCGGTGGTTTCCCGCAGTGGAATTGCAACTGCGTGAACTGCGCAGGTTTTCGCGACGGCAGCCTGAACGCCAAGGCGCGGACCCAGTCGTCCATCGCGATTTCCGATGACGGCGTGAACTGGGTGCTGTGCAATGCCTCGCCGGACATCCGCGCCCAACTTCAGAGCTTTGCCCCGATGCAACCGGGCCGTGCCCTGCGGGATACAGGGATCAGCGCGATCATCCTGATGGACAGCCAGATCGACCACACCACCGGCCTGCTCAGCCTGCGCGAAGGTTGCCCGCATCAGGTCTGGTGTACGGACATGGTCCATGAAGACCTGAGCACCGGTTTTCCGCTGTTCACCATGCTGACCCACTGGAACGGCGGGCTGAACTGGAACCGCATCGAACTCGACCAGAGTTTCAGCATCCCGGCCTGCCCGAACCTGCGCTTCACCCCGCTGCCGCTACGCAGTGCTGCGCCGCCCTACTCGCCGCATCGCTTCGACCCGCACCCGGGCGACAACATTGGCCTGATCGTCGAAGACCTCAGCACCGGCGGCAAGCTGTTTTACGCGCCAGGACTGGGCAAGGTTGACGCGCCGCTGCTGGAAATCATGGCCGGCAGCGATTGCCTGTTGGTGGACGGCACGATGTGGGATGACGACGAAATGCAGCGCCGTGGCGTTGGCACTCGCACCGGTCGGGAAATGGGTCACCTGGCGCAGAACGGCCCTGGCGGCATGCTGGAAGTGCTGGAACAACTGCCCAAGCAGCGCAAAGTGCTTATCCACATCAACAACACCAACCCGATTCTTGATGAGGATTCGCCGCAGCGGGCGGAATTGGTTCGGCGGGGTGTTGAAGTGGCGTATGACGGCATGAGTATTGTGTTGTAGCCAATGGCGATATCGCGAGCAAGCTTTGCTCCTACGGGTTAGCGCTGCCCTCTTGTAGGAGCAAGGCTTGCCCGCGATGAGGCCAGAACAGACACCAAAGAACCACCGGTCCTACCCGGAGAACCGAAATGACTGACACCGCAATGTCCCCCACCGAGTTCGAAGCCGCCCTGCGCGCCAAGGGCGCCTACTACCACATCTACCATCCGTATCACGTGGCGATGTACGAAGGCCGGGCGACCCGCGAGCAGATCCAGGGCTGGGTCGCCAACCGCTTCTACTATCAGGTGAACATTCCCCTGAAAGACGCCGCGATCCTCGCCAACTGCCCGGACCGCGAGATCCGTCGCGAGTGGATTCAGCGCCTGCTCGACCATGACGGCGCCCCCGGCGAAGACGGCGGCATTGAAGCCTGGTTGCGTTTGGGCCAAGCCGTCGGCCTCGACCCGGATCAGTTGCGCTCCCAGGAACTGGTGCTGCCCGGCGTGCGTTTCGCCGTGGACGCCTACGTCAACTTCGCCCGCCGGGCCAGTTGGCAGGAAGCCGCCAGCAGCTCGCTGACCGAACTGTTCGCACCGCAGATCCATCAATCGCGCCTCGATAGCTGGCCGCAGCATTACCCGTGGATCGACCCGGCCGGCTATGAGTATTTCCGCACCCGTCTGGGCCAGGCCCGCCGCGATGTCGAGCATGGTCTGGCAATCACTTTGCAGCACTACACGACGCGGGAAGGTCAGGAGCGCATGCTGGAGATTCTCCAGTTCAAACTGGACATTCTTTGGAGCATGCTCGATGCCATGAGCATGGCCTACGAGCTGAATCGCCCGCCGTATCACAGCGTGACCGAGCAACGGGTCTGGCATAAAGGAATTACCTTATGAGTTTCGATCGCAGCAAGACCCCGACCTGGCGCACCGGCTACCGTTTCCAGTACGAACCAGCGCAAAAAGGCCACGTGCTGCTGTACCCCGAAGGCATGATCAAACTCAATGAAAGCGCCGCGCTGATTGGCGGTTTGATCGACGGCGAGCGGGATGTCGCGGCGATCATCGCCACGTTGGACGCGCAATTCCCCGGCGTGCCCGAACTCGCTGAAGACATCGAGCAATTCATGGAGGTCGCCCGTGCTCAGCACTGGATCGAACTTGCCTGATTCCGTGTCAGACAAGTTACCGCCCAAACCGGAAATCGGCCTGCCGCTGTGGCTGCTGGCCGAGTTGACCTACCGCTGCCCGCTGCAATGCCCGTACTGCTCCAATCCGCTGGATTTCGCCGAGCAGGGCAAAGAGCTCAGCACCGAGCAGTGGATCAAGGTGTTCCGCGAAGCGCGGGAGATGGGCGCGGCGCAGTTGGGTTTCTCCGGCGGCGAACCGCTGGTGCGCCAGGACCTCGCCGAGTTGATCGCCGAGGCGCGCAAGTTGGGTTTCTACACCAATCTGATCACCTCCGGCATTGGCCTCACCGAGCAGAAAATCAGCGATTTCAAAAAGGCCGGCCTGGACCACATTCAGATCAGTTTCCAGGCCAGCGACGAGCAGGTGAACAACCTGTTGGCCGGCTCGAAAAAAGCCTTCGCCCAGAAACTGGAAATGGCCCGCGCGGTGAAAGCCCACGGCTACCCGATGGTGCTGAACTTCGTCACCCATCGGCACAACATCGACAAAATCGACCGCATCATTGAGCTGTGCATCGCGCTTGAGGCGGACTTCGTCGAGCTCGCTACCTGCCAGTTCTACGGCTGGGCGCAACTCAATCGTGTCGGCTTGTTGCCGACCAAGGAACAACTGGTGCGCGCCGAACGCGTCACCAACGAATACCGCGCCAAACTGGAAGCCGAAGGGCATCCGTGCAAACTGATTTTCGTCACCCCGGACTACTACGAAGAACGCCCGAAAGCCTGCATGAACGGCTGGGGCAGTATTTTTCTGACAGTGACGCCGGACGGAACTGCCCTGCCCTGTCACGGTGCCCGACAGATGCCGGTGCAATTTCCCAACGTGCGCGACCACAGCATGCAGCACATCTGGTACGACTCGTTCGGCTTCAACCGCTTTCGCGGTTACGACTGGATGCCCGAGCCGTGCCGTTCGTGCGACGAGAAAGAAAAGGACTTCGGCGGCTGTCGCTGCCAGGCGTTCATGCTCACGGGCGATGCCAGCAATGCCGACCCGGTGTGCAGCAAGTCGCAACATCACGGCGTGATTCTCCAGGCCCGCGAAGAAGCCGAGCACGCGACCCAAACCATCGAACAACTGGCCTTTCGCAATGAACGAAACTCACGCCTCATCGCCAAAAGCTGAACCTTTCAGCGCCATCCGGGCCGTCGCCGCCGGTATCGACTTTGCCGAGTTGCTGGTCGGCCACCATGGTTTGTTCTGGAACGAATACCGTCCCGAGGACGCCGCTTGCCGGATCTGGCGCTGGCACGACGGCCAGGCCAAGTGCCTGACGCCGCAGGGGTTCAGTGCCCGCAGTCGCGTGTACGAATATGGCGGCGGGGCGTTTTGTCTGACGGATGACGGGATTGTTTTCGTCAACGAGGCGGACCAGCAACTGTATCGGCAATCGCTGAAGGGCGAGACGCCCGAGGTGCTGACGTCGACTGAGTGCCGTTATGGCGATCTACAGTTTGCGAATGGCCAGGTGTTGGCGGTTGAAGAAGACCGTGATCAGCACCGTTTGGTGGCCATCGATCTGGCGGACGGTGTGCGTCATTTGCTGGCCGAGGGCGCGGATTTTTACGCCGCCCCGACGTTGAGCCCTGACGCACAACGCCTGGCCTGGATCGAGTGGAGCCGCCCGGATCAGCCGTGGACCGCGACCCGCTTGATGGTTGCCGCACGCCTGAACGATGGCAGCTTTGCTCAACCCCGTTGCGTGGCGGGTGATCGGGCTCACGAATCCCTGCAACAGCCGCGCTTCGATGCCAGCGGCCGCTTGTATTGCCTGACGGATCGCGGCGGTTATTGGCAACCGTGGGTGGAATCGGCAGCGGGTTTGAACCCACTGACCAGCACCGCTGCCGATCACGGTCCCGCGCCGTGGCAACTCGGTGGCAGCACTTGGCTGCCGCTGGGAGAAGAACGTTATCTGGCGAGCTGGACCGAAGGTGGCTTCGGCCGGCTGGGACTGTGCGGCGACGCTGCGCAGGATTTCACCGGGGACTACAGCCGCTTCCGAAGTCTCGCACTGGATGAACGGTTTATTTACTGCATCGCCAGCTCGCCGATCAGTTCTTCGGCGGTAATTGCCATCGACCGCGGTACGCAGCAGATCAAGGTCCTGGCCGGCGGCATCGCACCGCTGCCCGCCGAGCAAATCAGCCGACCGCAAACCCTGCGCTACCCGAGCGGTTCGGGCGAAGCCCATGGTTTCTTCTACCCGGCGATGACCGGTGAGGCGAAACCGCCGCTGGTGGTATTCATCCACGGTGGTCCGACCTCGGCCTGCTACCCGATGCTCGACCCGCGCATCCAGTATTGGGCGCAACGGGGCTTTGCCGTGGCCGACCTCAACTACCGAGGCAGCAGCGGCTACGGCCGGGCTTATCGCCAGGCGCTGCACTTGAGCTGGGGCGACGTGGATGTGGAAGACGCCTGTGCCGTGGTCGCCTATCTAGCCGAACGCGGGTTGATCGACGGCGACAAGGCCTTCATTCGCGGCGGCAGCGCCGGCGGTTACACGACCCTTTGCGCACTGGCCTTTCACAAGGTCTTCCGCGCCGGGGCCAGCCTGTATGGCGTCAGTGATCCGGTTGCACTGGCCAGGGCAACGCACAAATTTGAAGGCGACTATCTGGATTGGTTGATCGGTGATCCGACGCAGGATGCCGAGCGCTACGCGGCACGAACGCCATTGCTACATGCGAGCAATATTTCGGTGCCGGTGATTTTCTTTCAGGGCGAACTGGATGCCGTGGTGGTGCCGCAGCAAACCCGCGACATGGTCACGGCGCTGGAAGCCAACGGGATTCTGGTTGAGGCCCATTACTACGCGGATGAGCGTCATGGGTTTCGTAAGGCGGGGAACCAGGCGCATGCGCTGGAACAGGAGTGGTTGTTTTATCGGCGGGTGATGTCGCTCGAGGGCTGAGATCGCGTCGCGCCCTTCGCGGGCAAGCCTCGCTCCTACAGGATTGATGTCGTTAGCCCGATTTGCGGCACGACATAAAACCCGTAGGAGCGAGGCTTGCCCGCGAAAGCGATCTACCTGACGCCGAAAATGTCAGCGCTTGGCGATGATGTACACCGCATGCACGATCCCCGGAATATAACCGCACAACGTCAGCAGAATATTCAGCCAGAACGCGCCTGCGAAACCGACTTGCAGAAACACACCCAGGGGCGGCAACAGAATGGCGATGATGATTCGAATAAAGTCCATGGGTCAGCTCCTGATTGAAGTTGGCTTGTGTAAGCCACACAACCAATCGACCTGTGCCGTTCGTCAGGGTTCAGTCCGAATCTCGGCCTGATGCCGGTATGTCGATGAATCCGCAGCCAAAAAAACGCCCCACACCAAAAGTATCAGGCATGGGGCGATGCGTAATTACCGCGAGACGGTTCGGGAATTCGTGTAGGACGGGTCTGATCAGACGGCGATCCCTTTGCGGCATTGCAGTTGTGCGGTGCGTACCCGGGAAAACGCCCGGGCCAGACGCAGGAGCATTTCGTCGATGTTGGCTTGGCTGACGGTGAGGGCCGGGGTGAAGCGCAGGCAGTCGGGTTGCGGGGCGTTGAGCAGCAAGCCTTCGCTAAGGGCGGCTTTGACTACGGCGTCTGCTGAATCGTCGGACAAGCTCAGTCCCCAGAGCAAGCCTTGCCCACGCAGTTCGCCGTGGCCGTAGCGATGGGACAGGCGCCGCAGGCCTTCACGAAGGTGTTGACCCGTCTGGCGCACATGATCGAGAAAACCGCTGTCCTGCACGCTGCCAAGCACGGCCAGGCCGGCCGCAGTCATCAGCGCATTGCCGTGATGGGTGCCGGTCATTTCACCGATGTCGAAGCAGCACGCCTTGCCCCTGGCCAGTAACGCTGCCAGCGGTACGCCACCCCCCAGGCCTTTGCCGAGCACGACGATATCGGCCCGCACGCCGTAGGATTGTTCGGCGAGCAGGTTGCCGCAGCGGCCGATCCCGGTTTGTACCTCGTCGAGGATCAGCAGGATGCCCAGTTCTCGACACAAACGCTCGACGCCCTTGAGGTAGTGCTCGTCCGCCGGGATCACCCCGGCTTCGCTCTGGATTGGCTCAAGCATGATCGCCACGGTCCGGGCATCCACGGCGGCGTGCAGTGCGGGAAGGTCATTGAACGGGACATGGCTGAAACCCGGCAGTAGCGGCTCGAATCGGTTGGTCAGCGTCGAACTGTCCGACGCCGAAATCGTCCCGAGACTACGACCATGGCAACCCTTGTTGGCCACGATGATCCGCGAAGCCCCACCGCGATGCAGTTGGCCCCACTTGCGAGCCAGTTTGATCGCCGCATCACAGGCTTCACTGCCGCTGTTCAGTAGATATGCCTGGTCGCTGCCGGTGCTGGCGCAGAGGCGTTCGGCGAGGTTGAGCATGCCGCGGTTGTGCAGGCCGAAACCGGGATTGATCAGCGCCCGGGCTTGATCCGAGATCGCGTTGACCAGCACCGAAGGGCTGTGCCCCAGGCTATTGGCCCCGCCACCCTGGGTGAAATCCAGATAAGCGCGGTCATCGCTGTCCCATAACCACGACCCCTGGCCTCGCACAAAAACCTGCTGGGGCCGCTCGACACTGGGCATCAGGCACTCGCTGGAAAGGTTGTCACTACGGGTCGGCAATGAAGCGTCCATGACCAAGTCATCAAGACTGGGTGGATTGCGCCGCAAATTAAACAGATTCATGCCAAAAAACCTCGTTTGAGGTTTTTTGTCTTTCCTATGCAAACACCATCGAGGCAAACGGTATTCATCGCGCTTTCCGGCCCTGTAAGCCTTGTGAATGCGGTTAGACTAGGCTCAGGCACGGCGCTGAGCCATTTCGATTTCACAGCATTTTCGATAAGCATTACTTATGGATTTCAAGCAACTGCGTTATTTCGTCGCGGTCTACGAAGAAGGCCATGTGGGCCGGGCCGCCGAGCGACTTTCCATCTCTCAACCGGCGCTGTCGCAGCAGATCCGTCACCTCGAACAAAACCTCGATGTGAGCCTGTTCGAACGCAGCAGTAAACGCTTGCTGCCAACCCTGGCGGCTCACACGTTGTACAACCACGCGCTGCCCCTGCTCGACAGTCTGCAACGGGCGCGGGAAGCGTTGGGCAACTTCAAGGGCCAGGCACTGCGCACCTTGGCCATCGGTGTGTTGCAAACCGTCCACACCAGCCTGGTGCCGCAGATGCTCGAACGGGTGCGCAAGGCGCAGCCGCACCTGGTGGTGCAGATCTATGAACTCACGGGCCTAGAGATCGAACGGCGCCTGCTCAACGGTTCTCTGGACATCGGCATCAGCTACCTGCCACCCCGTCAACCAGGGTTGCACGGCGTGATGCTGTACGAAGATGAACTGACCCTTGTCATCCCGGCGGATCATCCGCTGCGCGAATTCAAGAAAGTCTCCATGAGTCAGGCGGCAGAATTGCCGATGCTGCTGTTGGGCGAAGAGTTCCAGTTGCGGCAAATCTGGCAAGCGCAACTGGCCAGCCTGGGGCGACGGCCACAGGTGCAAGCCGAACTGAACAATATGGCAGGGATTCTCGACAGCTTGCCCCACACCCGGTTGGCCACGGTCCTGCCGGGGCGCTCGCAACAGGCCCATGGCAACCATGAACTGCTGTGGAAACCGCTGACCGAGCCGCGCGTGCCGCTAAAAGTTGGATTGGTGTGCCGAGATGTGCAACGGCAACAGGCCTCGCTGGCCTTGTTGCAGACATTGCTGGAGGAAGTCCTGAATGGGCCTGATGACCGCTTGAAAGGCCCGGCAACAATGGCCTGAGCACTTTTCTTCAGGCAAAAGAAAACCCCGCCGAAGCGGGGCTTTGCAGACTGTTTCCCTGACATCCATTTCACTCCGCCGTCCTGGCAGAATCCTACGTGTCCGTGTTGTTGCTTTGCGCTTCCTGCGCGACGTCCATGTGAAGTAGATTAGCTCTGGATCCAATCGGCGCATATGGGAAAACAGCAGTACGTCATGTAAGAGAATGCTTACATGACGTTACAGGGTCAGAACTGCGATGCGTCCAGCAGGAACAGCGATTCGCTACCGGCCTTCACCGACGCGCTCAGCGAGTGAATACGCGGTAGCAGGCGGGCGAAATAGAACCGCGCCGTACCGAGTTTGCTGGCGTAGAAATCGTCCTGCGTTTCTTTGCCAAAGGCGGCCTTGGCCATCAATGCCCACATGTAAGCGTAAGCAACGTATCCAAATACTTGCAGATACTCGACCGAGGCCGCGCCGATTTCATTCGGGTTGTTTTTCGCCCGGTCCAGCAACCACGAAGTCAGCTCATCGAGGGTCGTCACCGCATCGTTCAATGGCTTGGTGAACTCCGCCAGATCAGCACTGGCCGTCGCCGTGAAGTGACGAATCTCGTCGGCGAACAGGTTGTAGAACGCCCCGCCGCTGCCGACGATCTTGCGCCCGACCAGGTCCAGCGCCTGAATGCCGTTGGTGCCTTCATAAATCTGGGTGATTCGTACGTCGCGAACCAGTTGTTCCTGGCCCCACTCACGGATGTAGCCGTGGCCGCCGAACACCTGCTGGCCGTGAACCGTGGTTTCCAGCCCCAGATCAGTCAGGAAGGCCTTGGCCACTGGCGTCAGCAGAGCAACCAGATCTTCCGCGCGTTTACGGGTGGTCGCGTCTTCGCTGAACTTGGCGGTGTCCAGTTGCATCGCCACGTACGTCGAGAACGCACGGCCACCCTCGTTCGAGGCTTTCATGGTCAGCAGCATGCGCCGCACGTCCGGGTGGACGATGATCGGGTCGGCGACTTTGTCTTTGTTCTGCGCGCCGGTCGGAGAACGGCTCTGCAGGCGATCGCGGGCGTATTCGACGGCGTTCTGGTAAGAGCGCTCGCCAGTGGCCAAGCCCTGGATACCGACGCCCAGACGTTCGTAGTTCATCATGGTGAACATCGCCGCCAGGCCTTTGTTCGGCTCACCGACCAGGTAACCCACCGCTTCATCGAAGTTCATCACGCAGGTCGCGGACGCCTGGATGCCCATCTTGTGTTCGATCGAACCGCAGTTCGCCGGGTTGCGCGCGCCCAGGCTGCCATCGGCATTGACCATGAACTTAGGTACCAGGAACAGCGAGATGCCTTTCGGCCCGGCCGGAGCGTCCGGCAGTTTGGCCAGTACCAGATGGATGATGTTCTCGGTCAGGTCGTGCTCGCCGCCGGTAATGAAGATTTTGGTGCCACTGACTTTGTAGGAACCGTCGGCCTGAGGTTCAGCCTTGGTGCGGATGATCCCCAGGTCCGTGCCGGCGTGGGGTTCGGTCAGGCACATGGAACCGGCCCAGACGCCGGCGTACATGTTCGGCAGGTACGCGGCTTTCAGTTCGTCGCTGGCGTGAGCGTTGATCGACAGGCAAGCGCCAGCGGTCAGCATCGGGTACAGACCGAACGACAGGCTGGAGGAGTTGACCATTTCTTCGACCTGGGCCGACACAGCCTTGGGCATGCCCATGCCGCCGTAAGTCGGATCGCCACCGACGCCAACCCAGCCGCCTTCGGCATAAGTCTGATAAGCCTGTGGGAAACCTGCCGGCGTGGTGACGGCACCGTCCGCCCAATGGCAACCTTCTTCGTCAGCCGCACGGCTCAGGGGCGCGATGCTTTTGCTGGTGACCTTGCCGGCTTCTTCGAGAATGGCTTCGACGGTTTCGGCATCGACGGTATCTGCCAGCGCCGGTAGCTCGGCCCAGAGTTTGGCAACCTCGAAAACTTCATTGAGGACGAAGCGCATATCGCGCAGGGGCGCTTTGTAGTCAGCCATGGCAAACCTCGCAGGATCTTTACAGGTGATTCGTAGGAAGAGTGATTTCGTTGAGTTCGAGTGTAACCCAACAACTTTTACGACACATAGGGTCAGCTCATGACTGATTTGTAATGTTTAGTCATCGGCGCGTATCTGGTAAAACGCATTCGCGGGCAAGCCTTGCTCCTACAGGTCCTCGGCTTGGGTCTGCTTGGGTCTGTAGGAGCAAGGCTTGCCCGCGATGCTTTTAAACCGGCGCCTCAGAGCGCAAACAACTCCGCCGGCAGCTTCATCAAGCAATCACTCCCCGCCTCGATCGCTGCCCGATGAGCGGCAGTGCGTGGCAGCAATCGCTTGAAATAGAACTCACAGGTCGCCAGTTTGCCGCGCAAATAATCCGCATCACCGCTGCCCGCCTCCAACTGCGCCTGAGCCACCAGCGCCATACGCAACCACAGATAGCCGAGGATGATATAGCCGCTGTACATCAAGTAATCCACCGACGCCGCGCCGACTTCATCCGCATTCTTCATTGCAGCCATGCCGACCTTCGTCGTCACCTCGCCCCACTGCTGATTCAACTCGTTGAGCTGCGCCACGAAGCTACCCAACTGCGGATGCTCGGCGTTGGCCGCGCAGAACTTGTGGACGATTTTAGTGAAACCGCGCAGCAGCTTGCCCTGGCTGCCGAGGACTTTGCGCCCCAGCAGATCCAGCGCCTGAATGCCATTGGTGCCCTCGTAGATCGGCGCAATCCGGCAGTCGCGTACCAACTGCTCCATGCCCCACTCGCGGATGAAACCGTGACCGCCAAACACCTGCATGCCGTGGTTGGTCACTTCCAGCCCGGTGTCGGTCATGAACGCTTTGCAGATCGGCGTCAGGAACGCCAGCAAGTCCTCGGCCTCCTGGCGCGCGGTTTCATCCGGGCTCCGATGCGCAACATCCAGCAACTGCGCGGTGAAATAGGTCAGCGCACGATTGCCCTCGTTGAAGGCCTTCATGGTCAGCAACATTCGCCGCACATCCGGATGCACGATGATCGGGTCGGCGACTTTTTCCGGGGCTTTGGGACCGGTCAGCGAACGCATTTGCAAACGATCGTTGGCGTACTTGATCGCGCCTTGGAAGCTCGCTTCGCCCAGACACAACCCCTGCATGCCGGTGCCCAGGCGTGCGTGGTTCATCATGGTGAACATGCAGTTCAGGCCCTTGTTCGCTTCGCCGATCAGGAAGCCCTTGGCGTCATCAAAGTTGAGCACGCAGGTCGCCGATGCCTTGATGCCCATTTTGTGTTCGATGGAGCCGCAGGAAACGCCATTGCGTTCGCCCGCTTCACCTTCGACATCAGGTAGGAATTTTGGAACGATAAACAGCGAAATGCCTTTGGTCCCGGCCGGTGCGTCCGGCAACTTGGCCAACACCAAATGAATGATGTTGTCGCTCATGTCGTGTTCGCCGGCGGAGATGAAAATCTTGCTGCCAAAGATTGCGTAACTGCCGTCAGACTGGGGCACGGCGCGGGTCTTGATAATGCCCAGGTCGGTGCCGCAATGGGCTTCGGTCAGGCACATGGTGCCAGTCCATTGGCCGGCGGTGAGTTTGCTCAGGTAGGTCTGTTTTTGTTCTTCGGTGCCGTGGGCGTGGATCGCTGACATTGCGCCGTGGGTCAGGCCTGGGTACATGCCCCAGGAGGTGTTGCTGGACGCGATCATCTCGCTGATGACCAGCCCCAGCGAGAGGGGCAAACCCTGGCCGCCATACACCGGATCAGCCGCCAGGCCATGCCAGCCACCCTCGACGTATTGTGCGAAGGCTTGCTTGAAGCCTGTAGGCGTTGTCACCACGCCATTGTCGAAATGGCAGCCTTCTTCGTCACCGCTGCGATTGAGCGGTGCGAGCACGTTCTCACAGAATTTCGCGCCCTCTTCGAGGATCGCGTTGACCATGTCCGGGCTGGCATCGGTGGCGCCCAGCGCGGCGTAGTTACTGTGAAAGTCGAAGACGTGGTCGATCAGAAAGCGCATGTCGCGCAGGGGAGCTTTGTACTCAGGCATGGTCGTTTCTCCGGCAGCAGATGCCTCAAACCTACTGCTGCGAATCACGCCCCACAATCACAGTCCAGACGCTGAATGCGCTGTCATCACTCAACCCGCAGCGGCGTCCATACGCACCGCGCCACGGCGGTTCTGACCGAACGCGACCACACAGTTGCGCCCGGCGCCCTTGGCGCTGTAGAGCGCCTCATCAGCGGATTTGAGCACTTGTTCCGGCGTGCGTTGCTCCAGACGTTCGGCGACGCCGATGCTGACCGTGACCGACACGCTGGACGCAGCGGAACCGGCCCGGCGCTGGCGACCTTGCTGATCGTCCTGAGGGCGGTCTGGATTGCGCAGTTGAATGTTGTAGGAAGCAATCGACTCGCGGATGACTTCCAGATGCGGCATGCACTCTTCCAGCGTCTTGCCTGCGAACACCAGGGCGAATTCCTCACCCCCGTAGCGATAAGCCCTACCGCCACCGCTGATTTTGGACAGCTTGCTGGCGACCAGTCGCAACACCTGATCGCCGACATCGTGGCCGTGGGTGTCGTTGAATTTCTTGAAGTGATCAACGTCGCTCATAGCCAGCACGTAATTACGCCCCAGGCGCTGCATGCGTTCGTTCAACGCGCGGCGCCCCGGCAGACCGGTGAGTTCGTCGCGGAAGGCCATTTGATAGGCTTCGTGGGCAACCGCTGCGGCAATCATCAGCATCACCTGGCTGCACATGATGTTCAGGGTAAATGGCAGGATGAAGGTTTTCGGCAACATCCAGAACAACCCCAGCAAACCCACCAGTTGCGCGGCGTGCAAAGGCCTCGGGTTGCGCCAGTATTGCCAGGCCAACAACAGGAACGAGGCGATGAATACCGGGTAGGACAACTGGATCAGGCTCATCCACGCGCCATGCAAGGCTGGCCAGCGGATCTCCGACAGCCACATCAGCAGCGCCTGTGGGTAACTTTGCTCAATGCCCAGCGCCACGCTGCCGAACGCCAGTAACACGGCAAAACGCGCCACCATGTCCTGGAACAGGTGGGTGCGCTCCTGCCACGCCGCGAAGAGACCGAACAACAATGGCAGCAGCAGACAGCAGAGATGGAACACCACCGCCGCGTCTTCACGAACCTTGCCGTAGTCGCGGTAATAATCGGTCTGGGTGTCGAGCAGGAAGTAGGCGGTGTACACCGTGACCATCAGAAACAGCTCGCGCTGACGTCGGTAAACCGCGCAGTACGCACCGCCGAGCAACAGCACCAGAGTTGGCAGCACGTTGAACAGCGATGTGAAGAAGACGTTGAGATCCTTGATGTACGCAGCCGAAAGCCCAGCGAGCAATAGCAGTAATGAGGGCAAAAAGTGACTGAAACGTACAGCGGATGAACGCGGCAAGGGTAAAGCTCCGACCCGGCATAGCAATTGATGGCATTGTGCCTGCAATGCGCACGATTAAGCACACGAAATGTGATGCAGGTCACGTGAACGTCTCTTTAACGGCAGAAATGCCGAGTATCTGAGTCATTTGCTGAGGTTTTTTAACGATGGCGCAAAACCTGTGCCGAGGGGCTTGCTGTGGCGAGGGGGCTTGCCCCCGTTGGGGCGCGAAGCGCCCCCCCCTGCATTCTTTCAGTTAAACCGTGCTTACCGGTCTTGCGACTGCTTCGCAGCCGAACGGGGTGGTGCGGCATTCCGACAAGCCCCCTCGCCACAGGAGCCCCCTTCTCCAAAGACACTGGCTCAAAGATCGTTGTAGAACGGCTGCAATGGCCCCTCAGTCGCGGCACGCCCTTCCGCACCAATCGGCTTGAGCGAAATCGGAGCATCGAGTGCCTGCCGCGTGGAGATCTTCGGACTGACGGGCCGCGCCGTCACCGCGTTTTCATCACCCACGTGGCCTTGCGGAACGACCAGCGATGGGTGATCGAACGGCGCCTGTTCCCAGGCAACGCGCGGATCGGTCAGCCCGATTTCCATGAACTTCACCAGCGCGTCCACTTCATCGGGCGTCAGGTTCAGCGCCGTCATGTCCGGGTCGAGGTTAGAAGCGTTGTGCTGGTTCGCCGACGGATGTTCAAAGCCACTGGTGTTGCTCGCATCCTCGCCGCGCCGGTCGCCGCCACGGTTGTAAAACTCCATGACCTGCTTCAGCGTCGCCCGACTGCCGTTGTGGAAATACGGCCCGGTCAGGGCGATGTTGCGCAGCGTCGGTGTCTTGAAGGCGCCGTCCACCGAGTCGCGGAAACCGACATTGGGCTTGAGCGTCGCGTCGCAAGGCAATGCCGCACTCAATGGCGCTTCGAAGGTGCAGACATCGATATCCAGCGGGTCAGGCACCTTCCCGCCTTGCAGTAGGGTGTTGTACTCCCGGGTGAAGGACAAAGGATTGCCCCACGCGTCCGAACCGCCCAAAGCCAAATCTTCCGACGTTGGCCGCACACCTGTGTTGTAGAAACCGTTGTCGTAGAGCGTGGTGAGATTATCGGCCATCACCATCCGTTCGATTCGCTCGCGGGGATGGAACAGCAAACGGCTGCCGGCATTGGTCAGCTCCGCGCCGCCGTGGCAACTGATGCATTTGCCCTTGCCGAGGAACAGGTTCATGCCCTCGACCTGCTGGCCATTCATGGCTGAATGATCGCCCTGCAAGTAAGCGTCCAGCGGAGCCTTATCCGAGATCAGGGTGGATTCGTACATCTGGATGGCAAGCCCGAAGAACAGCGGGAAATTGGCCTCCATCTGGGTGTACGGCGCATCGCCCAGCAGCACCTGTTGCGTGGCATTCCACAACCTAGGCTGGAACGCAGCCTTGATCAGTTCACGGTAAGTGGGCCGGCGCGCACCGGAAACGGAAGCCAGCACCGAATCGGTCGAGGAAATCCGCTGCTGCTTGAGCATCAGCGTGTCGAGCATGCGCCGGCCAATGTCCGCAAACGTACGCCCGCCGCAGGACATTTCCACCGGACTGCCAGGAGGCCCCACGGCCTGTGACGCTGCAGAGGCATCCTTGAGTGCCAGCCGCACTTTGGTCGCCACCCCGCCGCGATCAGCGGTGACGAAAATCCCGGCATCCGGGTCGCGGTTGCCAAAAGGCGAGAAACCGTTGAATACATTGTTCGCACGGCCATCCCAGAAATTTCGCACGTTAAAAGCGGCGTTGATCACCGTCGGCGCGTTACGCCCGGTGCTGCGACGGACATTGATGCCGCCAACCTGGAATATGCCATCTGGCTGCGCCGTGCACTTGTCGAAACGCGCTTGGTGCGGCTTGACGAAGTTGGCGTCGAACACGCCTTGGGAGCCGATCACATCGTCGGAGGAATAGAGGATCGGCGAATTGCGATCCAGCGGATCGGCCAGCACATGGGTTGGAAAGTCGCTTTTCTTCAACGTGTAGTTCGGGCCACCCTTGCCACCGGACTTGGTCAAGTAGGAAGCGACGTCGCCCGGAATGTTGGACGCTACAAACGGCTTGTTGAAGATCGAAGAAACGTTTGAGTTGGTGTTCGCCTGGCCAGGATTGATCTGGTTGGTGATCCGGTGATCGACCCCGGCGTGAAAGTGGCAGGACGCACACGCGGTGGAGCCATCGCTGCCGATTTCCATATCCCAGAACAGCGCCTTGCCCAACAGGATCGCCGCTGAGCGGTTGAGGACGTAGTCAGTCATCAGATCCACTTTGCGCCCGCCTTCAGTTCCCGAAGGGTCGGGTGGTGTCATGCCGTGCAACGACTGCAAGCTGGGGACGTCTGCCACGGGCGTGACAACCTCTGGCGGAGAAGCCGCGATAGCGCTCTCGCAAACCAGACTGACAGCGATCAGGCCACCCGCGATCGAGTAGGCCCTGCGGATAAGACGAAAGATGCTCAGGGACTTCACCATGATGACATTCTCGATTCAGTACGGAGTAGCCAGACTCCGGGATTATCCTGTTACGAGAGAAACTCATCACCATGGATATTGCCGCTCGCACGAACAAACGCACCAACTGGAAGTTGGCCGATGCGAAACGGGGTCTAACTGGCAAAGTACTCTCTTGGCTCAGGCTTTATTGAAACGTTATTTTTGTTGCACCGCGAGGGTGCTTAACTCAACTCTAGCTGTAACAAATAATTTCAACAGAAAATATTTGATGTTTTTTTATCTCGACTGCCTGACGCCTCAGCGAACAGCCATCGGTCGGGAAGCGCATCAATGGAAACTACACACACCCACTCAATTGCGGTGAACTTCCCCCCCCGTTTTTGGGTGCTATTCCCCACCTACAATTTATCAGCGATAAAAAATCTATATTTTACAACGTGTTGTGACAATTAAGCAGGGAAACAAATATTGGCAAAGTTATTGCTAACCTATAACCCGTAAGACAGCCAGTACTGCCAATGCTGTTTTAAATTCCAAACAACCGATGAGCAATCGTCATCAACCACAAACAATGCTCGTGCGCTAGTTGCACTGCGCGAGCTATTGTTTTTATTTTATATGAGCGCATTAATAAATTTACTTCTAATGCCTCTCTATTTTCCACTTGCCATTGACCGGACTTTGAGCGTATCTATAGACAACGTTTCTCAATTACCTATTTATAACTGTTCGTCAGATACTTAGTTCAACACTCCCAAACATGGGTATCTATCCCCCCCTACTTCGGTGCCGCTCTTATAGATATAGTTTGATGCAATGCCACAACACTCGCGCAGCGGCATTTATGGCTGGCAAACGACCGTTGCCGTCAATTCGGCACGACTAGTGCTTTACACGTTCCAGGCTCAAGGAATGTCTCTCGCGATTGTGTCCGGAACCGGCCAACGCATCGCCGATTGAATGCATCTGAAGGCTGAGTGCCAGGCATGTCGAAACCATGCTCAGACACTTGCCCTCTGGATCGAGCCCCAACTCGACGCGAGTCGATTGGCCGGCAACAGGTCCCGCAAGATTGTGGAGAGAACCATGAGCTTATTCCTACACGCAAAAGCGCTGGCATCAGCGCCGTTCCTCAAGCGATTCAACGGCACCTCAGGTCATCACGCACTGCTGGCCGGCGCCGTCGCCGTCGCACTCGCCATGGGAGGGGCAGGTCATGCGCTTGCTCAAGGCGGCGGGACCGCCAAGCCCGTGAAGGGCCTACCCTCGCCGTTCTCGACCCCCACGTTGCCGAATCCGGTGTTCGCCAATCCGGATGCGATTCATGGCTTTGACGTCACGGGTTTCATCCAGAACATGACCCTGGACCCCACCAATGCGAACTGCCCCGGCACCACCGATCCTGGTCGGTTTGGCGGGACCGTCCAACTAAACGGCGTCACGATTACCGTTCCGTGCAATACGATTTTGCAAATGCCGGCCAATACCCTGACCTGGGCGGATTTTGTCAGGGGCGGGTCGCTCGCGCTCAACAAAGGACCGACTTCATACCCCTCGTTCGAGATCCATGTGGTGGGCAATACTGTCTCCAACAAGCAAATAGCCGGGCTGATCTTTGTCTCGCAGCAAGCGGCGAATGCCGGCAGCGGCTACATCACCCGGATCGACTACACCAACGGCAACCTCGAAGTGGATAGCGGCACGCCTCTGCAACCGACAATCATCCAGATCAACGACCCAAGCGGACGCTTTGGCCGTGCCCAAAGCCCCGACCCTCGCTTCTCCGTCGATGACGCCAACCCGACTATCCACGCTGCCACCGGCTACCCGATGTGCGTACCGCGCACCATTTCCGGGGACGATGCTCTCTGCCCTCAGAAAAACCGGCCAAAGGTCGTCACCCCGACCACCACAAACAATTGCCGCAACTTCAGCCAGGCGGGGGTGACTCCTCCGGCCAGCGGAGAGCTTTCCCCTCCGGTTCTGGGCCAGGCTTATTGCAGTCAGTTCGTCATGAAGCGTTTCAGCGATGCTTCGCGCACAGCGACTGACCCCGACCCGATGCAACAGGCACCGTTCGAAGTCGGCGACTTCATCAGCTACGCGGGTACGTTATTCAAATCGGCCACAGCGGGGACTCCGGACTTCATCTCTGCACACACGATTGAGGCCAACATCGGGATCTACACCCAGCCCGGTACGCAACCCAGCTATCTGGCCATCGGGGAATTCGGTATCGGTACCGCCGACCCCTCGGCAACGGCCATCAACGGTGTAGCGCAGGAGACGCAGGACCGGATTTTCCTGGAAGCATCGACAACCGACGTGAAAACACCCGTCGATATCTATCTGATAGATGTCAATCCTTCGACAGGCTTACAAACCAATCGCTGGGTTACGCCTTACGAGATGACAGGTGAATGCAACCCTGCACAGTCCCTTCCAGCCAGTTGCTTTGGTGTCTCGGGTGGTATCACGAGCCAGAACATCGGCCCTCAACCACAACGCGCGAGGATTCGCGCGACCAAGGCACCGACCGGGCTTCTCAGCCAGCCGACCCGCACTTTGCGCGTTGTTGTACGGTCACTTTGTGTTCCACAGCTGACCGCTTCCCAAACCGCCGTGGACAGTTGCATTCAAAATGCCGGCCGGTTGACGGTGGCCAACGGTCTGATCGCCGGGCAGTACGTGGCGCCGGTGTTTGAGTTCATCTTTCCGGAAGGCGTCAAGCCTGGCGACCCGGTGGTCCCGAACGACTTCTGGCACCTGCCGTTCCTGCGTAACGGAGAAGGCGCAGGCACTCCGACCGGCGTCGGCCCTCTGGACCCGACCCCTTGGTAGGTAACGTCTGAGCAGTCAGGAAGAAGCAAAAAAAAACCGTCGCTCCCAAAAGAGCGGCGGTTTTTTTAGAACTGCGCGAAGGCTTAGTAGCCCAGTGCGAAGTCTTCTTCTTTCATGTCCATCAAGTTGTTGGCGCCCGACAGCATGGTGACCACGTGAGTGCGGGTACGCGGCAGGATGCGCTGGAAGTAGAAGCGCGCGGTCTGCAGCTTGGCGGTGTAGAACGCCGTTTCGGTGGTGCCGGCAGCCAGTTTTTCGGCGGCCAGGCGCGCCATGTCAGCCCAGAAGTAGGCCAGGCAGGCGTAACCGGAGTACATCAGGTAGTCCACGGAGGCCGCGCCGACTTCTTCGCGATCCTTCATGGCGGCCATGCCGACCTTCATGGTCAGTTCGCCCCACTCTTTGTTCAGCGCAGCCAACGGTTCGACAAACTCTTTGACGGCTTCGTTGCCTTCGTTGGTCTGGCAGAACTTGTGGACGATCTTGGTGAAGCCTTTCAGGGCCTCGCCTTGAGTCATCAGCACTTTGCGGCCCAGCAGGTCGAGTGCCTGGATACCGGTGGTGCCTTCGTACAACATCGAAATGCGGCTGTCGCGAACGTTCTGCTCCATGCCCCACTCGGCGATGAAACCGTGACCGCCGTAAATTTGCACGCCGTGGTTGGCGGACTCGAAGCCGACTTCAGTCATGAAGGCTTTGGCGATCGGAGTCATGAAGGCCAACAGTGCGTCGGCTTTCTTCTTCTCTTCTTCGTCCACGCCGTATTTGACGATGTCGACCTGCTTGGCGGTGAAGTAAACCATCGCGCGGTTGCCTTCGGCGAACGCCTTCATGGTCAACAGCATGCGGCGTACGTCTGGGTGCACGATGATTGGGTCAGCGGCTTTTTCCGGCGCTTTCGGGCCAGTCAGGGAGCGCATTTGCAGACGATCGCGAGCGTATTTCAGGCCGCCCTGGAAGCCGATTTCGGCGTGGGCCAGACCTTGCAGCGCGGTGCCCAGCCGAGCGGTGTTCATAAAGGTGAACATGCAGTTCAGGCCTTTGTTCGCCGGGCCGATCAGGAAACCGGTGGCCCCGTCGAAGTTCATCACGCAAGTGGCGTTACCGTGGATGCCCATTTTGTGTTCCAGGGAACCACAGGTCACGGCGTTGCGGGCGCCGATCGAACCGTCTGCGTTCGGCATGAACTTGGGAACGATAAACAGCGAGATGCCTTTGGTGCCAGCCGGAGCATCCGGCAGGCGGGCCAATACGATGTGGACGATGTTATCGGCCATGTCGTGTTCACCGGCCGAGATGAAGATCTTGGTGCCGGAGACTTTGTAGGAACCGTCGGCCTGAGGTTCGGCCTTGGTGCGCAACATGCCCAAGTCGGTGCCGCAGTGCGGTTCGGTCAGGCACATGGTGCCGGTCCACTCTCCGGAAACCAGTTTGGTCAGGTATGCCTCTTGCTGCTCAGGCGTACCGTGCTCGGAAATGGTGTTCATCGCGCCATGGGACAGGCCTGGGTACATGCCCCACGACCAGTTGGCTTCGCCAACCATTTCGCTGACCGCCAGACCCAGAGACTCCGGCAGGCCTTGGCCACCGTGCTCCACGTCGTGGGCCAGGCTTGGCCAGCCGCCTTCGACGAATTGTTTGTAGGCTTCTTTAAAGCCAGTCGGGGTTTTAACGCCGGACTCGCTCCAGGTGCAGCCTTCGGTGTCACCCACGCGGTTCAGCGGAGCCAGTACCTGCTCACAAAACTTGGCGCCTTCTTCGAGAATGGCGTCAACCATGTCTGGAGTTGCGTCTGCACAAGCCGGAAGGCTCTGATAGTGCGCTTCGTAGCCGAGCAGTTCGTCACGAACGAAGCGAATATCACGCAAGGGGGCCTTGTAGTCAGGCATAGCGATAAACCTCTGCTGATGTAACCGGGAATGAACGACCGCGTTGAATTGTTGTGGCGGTCAAACAGTTGTTTGAAACATACGTTTACGCCTAAACCTTGTCAAGCGCCGATCTTTTGCCGTTCGTCATCGTGCTGCGCGCATAACGACCACACAGCCGCGCACCGCCGTCGAAAGGGCAACCACTGTCGTAGAAAAGATTAGTTGAGGGAGAAGGACTTACGCAGAAAAACGCCGCGAAGATTCGCGGCGTCGGAGTAGCGGATTCAGCGAGTCATCAAGCGTAGGTATCGATCAACGTCCCCAGCATTTCATCGGAAGCCTTGGCGACTTTCGCGCCCAATTCAACCTGAAACTTGCCTTGGGACATCTCGATCACACTGCTGGCCACGTCTGATTGCTGACTGCGGTCCACGGAGCGCAGGCGATCGACCTGATTTTCGGAGGATTGGCTCTTCTCCGAGCGATCGATGACGGTATTGGCGATCTGACCGGCGGCTTGATCGACACGGTTCTGCCCTGTCTGAATAGTGCTCAGACCGGCATAAAAAGCGGTGCTTCCTGAGATTTCCATGGGAGAACTCGTCCTACAAAGGATCAACAGTCGCCATTGAAGCAGACGCGTCGACAAAACACCCGACAAAAACACTAATGGCACAGTGCCGCGTCATAGGCAAAAACATTAATCGAGCAGGTCCAGTTGCAGATGCTCGGCCACCGCTTCCGCGGTCAGCGACTTGAGTTTCGGCACCCGGCCCAGGCACGGCGCGGGTATCCGCTCGGCCAGTGTGGCGAGGTTCTCCTCCAGCCGCGAAGTCTTCGGTTCGATGATGTTGGCGACCCACCCCGCCAATTGCAGACCATCGTTGGCAATGGCTTCCGCCGTCAGCAGTGCATGGTTGATGCAACCCAAGCGCACGCCGACCACCAGGATCACCGGCAGATCCAACGCTATCGCCAGATCCGAAAGATTATCCTGATCCGCCAACGGCACGCGCCAGCCGCCGGCGCCCTCGATCAAGGTGAAATCCGCGTTCATATCCAGAATCTCGCGCATCGGCGTCAACAAGGATTGCACCGTCAGCGCAATACCCGCCTCCCGCGCCGCCAGATGCGGCGCAATCGCCGGTTCGAACGCCACGGGATTGACCTGTGCATACGTCAGCGGCAGTGAACACTCCGCCAACAACGCCAGTGCATCGGCATTGCGCAGGCCTTTTGGCGTGACCTCGCAACCGGATGCCACCGGTTTGCCTGCCGCCGTGCTCAGGCCCGCCGACCGCGCGGCATGCAGCAAACCGGCGGCGACGGTGGTCTTGCCGACGTCAGTGTCGGTGCCGGTGATGAAATAGGCTGCGCTCATAAGGGTTTCTCCAACACGGCATAAACCACTTGATAAGTCGCCGGCAGTCCTTGTGCCTGACGAAACTGCTCATACGCCTCGATCAAGCCGAGGATCCTTGCCCGGCCAGTCAAACCACCCGGCCGACCGGGGTTCAGGTTATGCGCACCCAATGCCTTGAGTTCATGGGTCAGGCTGCGCACATCCTGGTAATGCAACACATGCGGACGGTTTTGCAGGCTGACGACCTGCAAGCCACTGGCCGCGCACAGCTGTTGATAAGTCGCGAACTCGCGGAAGCGGTTGACGTGCACCATGCCATCCACCTGACGCCAGCTATCACGCAATTCGTACAGCGTGCCGACACACAGACTAGCAAACGCGAAAATTCCGCCTGGCTTCAATGCCCGATACGCCTCACTGAGCACCGAGGAAAAGTCCGAACACCACTGTACCGCGAGGCTGGAAAAGATCAGGTCGCAGGTCGAATCCTGCAACGGCAAGCGCTCGGCATCGCCGGCAATGAAGTGCGTGGCGCCGCCCAATGGCCGGGCGTGATTGAGCATGCCCTCGGCGATGTCCAGCGCCACACCGTGCGCCGCAGGAAAACGCTCACCCAGCGCACGACTGAAATACCCGGTGCCACAGCCCAGGTCCAGCCATCGCCCCGGCACAAAACCATCGGGTAACCGACGCAACAACTCGCTGCCAACATCCCGTTGCAACTCAGCCACGCTGTCGTAGCTTGCCGCCGCGCGGGAAAAAGAGGCGGCTACCTGACGTTTGTCGGGCAAACCACCGGGCAGTTTGGGAAGGGATAAATCAGTCATCACCGGACTCATGCAAAAAGGCCTGGATTGCCCCGGCCACACCGTGGGGGTCCTCCAGAAGAAACCCGTGGCTGGCCTGTTCGATCAGGCCGATTTCGACATCTGGCAACAACGCCAGCAAGTCCCCCGCCGCTTCGGCCGGGACCAGTCCGTCGAGGCCGGCGAACAGATGCAATTGCGGGCCACGAAACGCCTGTAGCGCTTGTCGGGTATCCAGTTGCGCGAGCACTTCCAGGCCCGCCATCAAGACCGGCGTCGAGGTGTGCGGCGCGCCGCCGAGCATCAACCGCGACAGCCCGCGCGGGTCTTCGGCCCCCTGGGCGCAGAGCAGCGAAAAGCGTTTCAGGGTCATGCGCGGATCGGCGCTGCAACCCGCAAGGAAAGCATCGAAGGTCTCGCCGGGCATCGCGCTCGGCCATTGCTCATGGGCGACAAACGAAGGGTTGCTCGCCAGAGTCAGCAGACCGCAGCAGCGATCGCCGCGCCGCGCCGCCAGTTCCGAGGCGAGCATGCCGCCTAAAGACCAGCCACCGAGCCACGCATCCAGAGGCACGGTCGAATCCAGTTCATCGAGCCACTCTTGCAGATCGCCCGACTCCAGTTCTGGCAGCGGCTCGATCTCGACCCGCAGGTGCTCATCCAGTCCCTGCAAGGCTGCCGCCAACGGCTCCAGCGGCGAAATCCCGAGGCCCCAACCCGGCAGCAGAATCAGACGATTACGCATGGCTAGGCTCCGGTCCCAGTTGTGCAAAACAATCGGCCAGTCCATTTAACAATAGCTGCACCTGCGCCTCGCTGTGGGCAGCGGTCAGGGTCACCCGCAGGCGGGCGCTGCCGGCCGGCACGGTGGGCGGACGGATCGCGGTCACCATCAAGCCGCGCTCGCGCAGCATCTGCGACAGCCGAACCGCGCGGCCGGCATCGCCAATCATGATTGGTTGGATCGGGGTAAAGCTGTCCATGAGTTCCAGGCCGATCTGCTCGGCCCCTCGACGAAATTGACGGATCAGCACATTAAGGTGCTCGCGCCGCCAATGCTCGCTGCGCAGTAATTCGAGACTTTTCAACGTGGCGCAGGCCAGGGCCGGTGGTTGGCTGGTGGTATAGATGTAGGGACGGGCGAACTGGATCAGGCTCTCGATCAACTCTTCGCTGCCCGCTACAAACGCGCCGGCGGTACCGAACGCCTTGCCGAGGGTGCCGACCAACACCGGCACATCTTCCTGACGCAAACCGAAATGCTCGACGATCCCGCCACCGTTGGCGCCCAGCGGACCAAAGCCGTGGGCATCATCGACCATCAGCCACGCACCTTTGGCCTTGGCTTCCCGGGCCAGCGCCGGCAGGTCGGCGATATCGCCGTCCATGCTGAACACGCCGTCGGTGACCACCAGCGTATTGCCAGTGGCCTTTTCCAGGCGCTTGGCCAGACTCTCTGCGTCGTTGTGCAGATAGCGATTGAAGCGCGCCCCGGACAACAAGCCCGCGTCCAGCAACGACGCGTGGTTGAGCCGATCTTCGAGCACGGTATCGCCCTGCCCGACCAACGCGGTGACGGCGCCGAGGTTGGCCATGTAACCGGTGGTGAACAGCAGCGCACGCGGGCGACCGGTGAGATCGGCCAGGGCTTCTTCCAACTCGTGATGGGGGGTGCTGTGACCGATGACCAAATGCGACGCCCCGCCACCGACACCCCAACGGGAAGCACCGGCGCGCCAGGCTTCGATCACTTGCGGGTGATTGGCCAGGCCCAGGTAATCGTTGTTACAAAACGCCAGCAACGGCTGACCATCGACCACCACTTCCGGGCCTTGCGGGCTTTCGAGCAATGGGCGTTGGCGATAGAGATTTTCGGCACGACGAGCAGCAAGACGCGCGCTGAGATCGAAAGACATGCAGACCTCGCGAGTAGGAAAGAAGTACAGCCCCTGTAGGAGCAAAGCTTGCTCGCGATAGGGTCGCCGCAGTCATCCAGACGGACCGAGGCGTATCAATCGCGGGCAAGCCTTGCTCCTACAGGGCGGGGAAGTCAGACAGCCGCGTTATAGAACTGCTCGCTGCTCTTCTGCTCCACCAACGCCTGTTCGATAGCCGCCTGATGCACTTCATCGGCATGCTCTTCCCGCGCTTCCGGCAGGATCCCCAGGCGCCCGAACAGTTGCATGTCCTTGTCGGCCTGCGGGTTGGCGGTGGTCAGCAACTTGTCGCCGTAGAAAATCGAGTTGGCACCGGCAAAGAACGCCAGGGCCTGCATCTGCTCGCTCATGGCTTCGCGGCCGGCGGACAGACGCACGTGGGATTGCGGCATCAGGATGCGGGCGACGGCGAGCATGCGGATAAAGTCGAACGGGTCGATGTCATCGGCGTTTTCCAGCGGCGTACCGGCGACTTTCACCAGCATGTTGATCGGCACCGATTCCGGATGCTCCGGCAGGTTGGCCAACTGGATCAGCAGGTTGGCGCGGTCATCGAGGGACTCGCCCATGCCGAGGATGCCGCCGGAGCAGATCTTCATCCCCGATTCACGCACGTAGGCCAGGGTTTGCAGGCGCTCGCCGTAGGTGCGGGTGGTGATGATGCTGCCGTAGAACTCGGGCGAGGTGTCGAGGTTGTGGTTGTAGTAGTCGAGGCCGGCGTCGGCCAGCGCAACGGTCTGGTCCTGGTCGAGACGACCGAGGGTCATGCAGGTTTCAAGGCCCATGGCTTTCACGCCCTTGACCATTTCCAGCACGTACGGCATGTCTTTGGCCGACGGGTGCTTCCAGGCCGCGCCCATGCAGAAACGGGTCGAACCGATGGCCTTGGCGCGAGCGGCCTCTTCGAGGACCTTCTGCACTTCCATCAGTTTTTCTTTTTCCAGGCCGGTGTTGTAGTGACCGGACTGCGGACAATATTTGCAATCTTCCGGGCAGGCGCCGGTTTTGATCGACAGCAGCGTCGAGACCTGGACCCGGTTGGCGTCGAAATGCGCGCGGTGCACCGTCTGTGCCTGGAACAACAAGTCGTTGAATGGCTGAACGAAGAGTGCTTTGACTTCGGCCAAAGACCAGTCATGACGCAGGGTTGCAGAGGTGCTGGCGCTCATGGGTGTTTCCTTTGTTTTATGCTTGGCTGGCGGCTGGGGAATGGAATACCCACAGACGCGACACGGATGTTCGGCATATTTAAGGAAGAGCGATGCGCTGTCAACCACGATACGAAGGACCGGTTTACATCTGGTTAAAAAATAAACAATTCTGTTTGCTTTGCGGTGAGATCGCCGATCACACCACGCCCATCTGTACAGCCTGCGAGACCGAGCTGCCCTGGCTCGGCGATCACTGCCAGACCTGCGCCCTGCCCTTGCCCGCCTCGGGCCTGACGTGCGGCCAATGCCTGCAACAACCGCCGGCCTTCGAGCGAGTAGCGGCGCCCTGGGTTTACAGCTTTCCAGTGGACACATTGATCACCCGCTTCAAACACAGCGCAAAGTGGCCGTTTGGCCGCCTGCTCGGAGAACTTGTTGCGCAATTCCTGCAACATCGCTTCGATGAAGACCTGGAGCGTCCCGATACGCTGGTCCCGGTGCCGCTGGCGACCAAGCGCCTGCGCCAACGGGGTTTCAATCAAGCAGCGATGCTCGCGCGCTGGCTCAGTGAAAGCCTGGACATTCCTTGCGACGAAACGCTACTGCTGAGGATTCAAGACACCAGCGCGCAACAGGAGCTGAAGGCCGAAGCGCGCAAACGCAACCTGCGCAATGCCTTCGCCCTGGCGCCCGGTGCGTCTGTCATAGGTCGCCACCTGGCGCTGGTCGATGACGTACTGACCACCGGCGCCACCGCGCAAACCCTGGCGCGATTGTTGATGGATGCCGGTGCGGCACGAGTTGATGTCTATTGCCTGGCCCGCACACCCAAACCCGGTGACACAATTTAACCTGAGCACCCAAAACCCAGTGGGAGCGAGCTTGCTCGCGATGGCGTCAGTACAGTCGACATACATGTTGAATGTTATGGCCTCATCGCGAGCAAGCTCGCTCCCACAGGGATTGCGTCCTGACTTGACTCCCGCCGTCCAAGCCGCCAACGTCCCCCCATTGCCACAACCCAAAGCCCCTGCCATGTCCCTGCCCACATTATTGTCCCAACACATCGTCCGTCGCCCGCAGCGCATCGCCCTGCTGCAACACATCGCCGAACAAGGCTCGATCACCCGCGCAGCGAAAGCGGCGGGCCTGAGTTACAAAGCGGCGTGGGACGCCATCGACGAGTTGAACAACCTGGCGCAAAAACCGCTGGTGGAACGCAGCGTCGGTGGCAAGGGCGGTGGTGGCGCCAAGTTGTCCGAAGAGGGTCAACGGGTCCTGCGCTTGTATCAAAAGCTGCAAGTGCTGCAGGCGCAAGTGCTGGAAGCCGCCGAAGACGCCAGCGACCTCGACCTGCTCGGTCGGCTGATACTGCGCACCAGCGCGCGCAATCAATTGCACGGCAAAGTCGCGGCGATCGAATCCCAGGGCCGCAACGACCGCATTCGTCTTGAGTTGGCCGAAGGCTTGAGCATCGACGCGCAGATTACCCACGACAGCACCCTGCGCCTGGAGCTGCAAAGCGGCACCGAAGTGGTCGCCCTGATCAAGGCGGGTTGGCTGGAATTGCTGGCCGTCGATCAAGCTGCAACACCTGGCAACAATTGCCTGAACGGCACGATCGAGGAAATTCTCGACGCCGAAGACGGCCCCAGCGAAGTGCGCATCGGCCTGCCCAACGGCCAGACACTCTGCGCCCTGGCGGAGCCGCTACATTTAAGAACCTGCGGCCTGGGCATCGACCGACCGGTGCTGGTGCAGTTCGCGCCGTCCAACGTCCTGCTCGGTACACCGCTCTGAAACAAAACCTTCATTAACGCTCATTAAGGTGACTGCAAAAACCCGCAGGGAGCCTGATGTGAGCCTATTAGAAGAACACCAATCCACCGACCTGGAAAAAATGGTCGGCCTCAGCCGTCGTGGTTTCATCAGCGCCGGCGCCCTCTGCGGTGCGGCGATGTTCCTCGGTGGCAACCTGCTGAGCCGCAGCGTGCTGGCCGCCAGTGTCAGCGCTGGCTCGAGCAAACTGCTGGGTTTCGACAGCATTGCCGCCGCCACGACCGACGCCATCACCCTGCCGCCGGGCTACAAGTCTTCGGTGTTGATCAGCTGGGGCCAGCCCTTGCAGAAAAACGGCCCGGCCTTCGACCCCAGCGGCAACGGCAGCGCCGAGCATCAGGAACTCCAGTTCGGCGACAACAACGACGGCATGAGCCTGTTTGAGTTTCCCGGTGAAAAAGACCGGGCGCTGATGGCGATCAACAACGAGTACACCAACTACCGCTACCTCTATCCCCACGGCGGCATGCCGCAATCGGCGCAAGAAGTGCGCAAGGCCCTGGCCTGCGAAGGTGTGTCGGTGATCGAAGTGCAGCGCAAGAATGGCCAATGGCAATTCGTCCAGGGCTCGCGTTACAACCGACGCATTCACGGTAATTCGCCGCTGCGTTTGAGCGGCCCGGCGGCCGGTCACGCACTGCTCAAAACCAGCGCCGACCCGCACGCCAAGCAAGTCCTCGGCACCTTCCAGAACTGCGCCAACGGCAAGACGCCGTGGGGCACTTATCTGACCTGCGAAGAGAACTTCACCGATTGCTTCGGCAGCAGCAACGCCGAGCAAAAATTCGACGCCGCGCAAAAACGCTATGGCGCCGTAGCCGCCAGTAAAGAAATCAATTGGCATCAACACGACCCGCGTTTCGATCTGGCGAAAAACCCCAACGAACTCAACCGCCACGGTTGGGTGGTGGAAATCGACCCGTTCGATCCGCAATCGACCCCGGTCAAACGCACGGCTTTGGGTCGTTTCAAACATGAAAACGCCGCCCTGGCCGAAACCCATGACGGCCACGCTGTGGTCTACATGGGCGACGATGAGCGCGGCGAGTTCATCTACAAATTCGTCAGCCGCGACAAGATCAACCACAAAAACCCAAAAGCCAACCGCGACCTGCTGGACCACGGCACCTTGTACGTAGCACGCTTCGACGCCGGTGACGGCAACGCCGATCACCCGAAAGGCCAGGGCCAGTGGATTGAACTGACCCACGGCAAAAACGGCATCGACGCCAGCAGCGGTTTTGCCGATCAGGCCGAAGTGTTGATTCACGCGCGGCTCGCTGCCAGCACGGTCAACGCCACGCGCATGGACCGCCCGGAATGGATCGTCGTCAGTCCCAAGGACGGCCAGGTTTATTGCACCCTGACCAACAACGCCAAGCGCGGCGAAGACGGGCAACCGGTGGGTGGGCCGAACCCGCGGGAGAAGAACGTCTACGGGCAGATCCTGCGCTGGCGCACCGACCGTGACGATCACGGCTCTAAAAGCTTTGCCTGGGATTTGTTTGTGGTTGCCGGCAACCCCGGCGTACATGCCGGCACGCCGAAGGGCGGCTCGACGAATATCACCCCGCAGAACATGTTCAACAGCCCGGACGGGTTGGGCTTCGACAAGGCTGGGCGCTTGTGGATCCTCACCGATGGCGATTCGAGCAATGCCGGGGATTTCGCGGGCATGGGCAATAACCAGATGCTGTGCGCTGATCCGGTGACCGGGGAAATCCGCCGGTTCATGGTCGGGCCGATTGGCTGTGAGGTGACGGGGATCAGCTTTTCGCCGGATCAGAAGACGTTGTTTGTCGGGATTCAGCATCCGGGGGAGAACGGTGGTTCGACCTTCCCGGAGCATTTGCCCAATGGCAAGCCGCGGTCTTCGGTGATGGCGATTTCTCGGGAAGATGGCGGCGTCGTGGGCGCCTGATCCGGCCTCTTCGCGGGCAAGCCTCGCCCCTACAGGTTGTCATGATCGTTCCCACGCTCTGCGTGGGAATGCCTCACTGGACGCTCCGCGTCCGCTTTTGGAACGCGGAGCGTCCCTGGCTGCATTCCCACGCAGAGCGTGGGAACGATCCCCCTAAAGACACCCCGTCTGCGCTACCATGCTTGGCCGGACGCGGCAGCCTGCTGCGCGCAGGAGTCAGCATGGCCCACCCGTTTGCAACCCTCACCCCAGACCTCGTGCTCGATGCCGTCGAAAGCATCGGTTTTCTCAGCGACGCGCGCATTCTGGCGCTCAACAGCTACGAAAACCGCGTCTATCAAGTCGGCATCGAAGACTCCGAGCCGCTGATCGCCAAGTTCTACCGCCCGCAGCGCTGGACCAACGAAGCGATCCTCGAAGAACACCAGTTCACCTTCGAACTCGCCGAATGCGATGTGCCGGTGGTCGCGCCGATGATTCACAACGGCGCCAGCCTGCACGAACACGCCGGGTTTCGCTTCACCCTGTTCCCTCGCCGTGGTGGCCGCGCGCCGGAGCCGGGCAATCTTGATCAACTGTATCGCCTGGGCCAATTGCTCGGGCGCCTGCACGCCGTCGGTGCGACCAAGCCGTTCGAGCACCGCGAAGCTCTGGGCGTGAAGAACTTTGGCCACGATTCGCTGAACACGTTGCTCGAAGGCAATTTCGTACCGAAAAGCCTGCTGCCGGCCTACGAGTCCGTAGCCCGCGACCTGCTCAAGCGTGTGGAAGAGGTCTACAAGGCCACGCCGCACCAGAACATCCGCATGCACGGCGACTGCCACCCCGGCAACATGATGTGCCGTGACGAGATGTTCCACATCGTCGACCTCGACGACTGCCGCATGGGCCCGGCGGTGCAGGACATCTGGATGATGCTCGCCGGGGATCGTCAGGAATGTCTCGGCCAGTTATCGGAATTGATGGACGGCTACAACGAGTTTCACGACTTCGACCCGCGGGAATTGGCGCTGATCGAACCGTTGCGCGCGTTGCGCCTGATGCACTACAGCGCCTGGCTGGCCCGGCGCTGGGATGACCCGGCGTTCCCCCACAGCTTTCCGTGGTTTGGTAGCGAGCGGTATTGGGGCGATCAGGTGTTGGCGTTGCGTGAGCAGCTGTCCGCACTCAACGAAGAACCCCTGAAACTCTTCTGATTCACACAGACCCGTAGGAGCAAGGCTTGCCCGCGATGAACGATAACGCGGTCCGCCATTCAGACCGCATCGATCCCATCGCGGGCAAGCCTTGCTCCTACAAAAGCCACACGACATGTCTATACAACCGCCTTACAATCCCCCCTTTGTTAGCTGCCTAAGCAAGGATTCTGCATGCAAGCCGCCAACCCGCGTCGCGGGTACATCCTGGGCCTTACTGCCTACATCATCTGGGGACTTTTCCCCATCTACTTCAAAGCCATCGCCTCGGTGCCGGCTGTAGAAATCATCATCCACCGGGTGCTTTGGTCCGCGCTGTTCGGCGGCTTGCTGCTGATGGTCTGGAAGCATCCAGGTTGGTGGCAAGAGTTGCGGGACAATCCGAAACGCCTGGCGGTCCTGGCCCTTAGCGGCACGCTGATCGCGGCCAACTGGCTGACCTACGTGTGGTCGGTGAACAACGGGCGCATGCTCGAAGCCAGTCTCGGTTACTACATCAACCCGCTGGTCAACGTGCTGCTGGGGATGTTGATCCTCGGTGAACGGTTGCGGCGCATGCAGTGGCTTGCGGTGGCGCTCGCGGCCATTGGTGTGGCGCAACAGGTGTGGCAGGTCGGCAGTCTGCCGTGGGTGTCGCTGGTGCTGGCGCTGACCTTCGGTTTCTACGGGTTGATCCGCAAACAGGCACCGGTCAAGGCACTGCCGGGGTTGGTGGTGGAAACCTGGATGCTGGTGCCGATTGCCGTCGCCTGGTTGCTGTTCAACCCGTCGGCGGCCAGTGCACAACCGGCGTTCTGGACCACATCCGAAGCCTGGTGGCTGGTGGCGGCCGGCCCGGTGACGTTGGTGCCGCTGGTGTGTTTCAACGCCGCCGCGCGGCATTTGCCCTACACCACCCTCGGATTTCTCCAGTACCTGGCGCCGACGCTGGTGCTGCTGCAAGCCGTTCTGTTGTTTGATGAACACTTGTCGTCCAGCACCCTGGTGGCGTTCATCTTTATCTGGGCCGGCCTCGCGGTTTACAGCGTCGATGCAGTGATCAGCATGCGCCGACGTAGCTGATCAAAAAGCGTACAAACCTCCACAGGCCACGTTCTTCGTGGCCTGCATCAATCCTTCCCAAGGTTATCCACAGCGTGATCCCCGGCGTTTGTGTGCAACTTGTTGAAACTGCTGGTTTTTTGATCAGATCCTGAAGAGCCCCGGCCGGCGTGGGCTGGCGGGGTATCTCTACAGGTTATCCACAGGCAGGTGCACGTATAACTTGGATAACCCTGTCTCAGGGTTCACTGCGCAGCACCAATTCAACCATCAAGTCGTCGGCCAGGGTTTCCAGGCGCGATTGCAGCACGTCCAGGGACAGGGTCAGCGGCACCGCGAGAATGGCTTCAGCGTGAAACAGCGGCTCGCTGCTCATCGGCGCCGGACGCACTTCAGTGACCAGACGTTCCAGATTCACCCCCTGCTCACTCAACAAACGCGTGATGTCGCGCACAATTCCCGGCCGGTCATTGCCCACCAGTTCCATGGCGATCGGCTTCCAGGTGCAGGATTGTTCGATACCGCTTTCAGCGATCAATACGCGAATGCCATGGGCGGACAACGCCTGTAGGGCATCGACCAATTCGTCGTAGGCTTCGGCCGGCACCCCTACGCGAAGAATCCCGGCGAACTGCCCGGCCATGCGCGACATGCGGCTTTCCAGCCAGTTACCGCCATGCTCGGCGATGCATTGGGCAATGCGCTCGACCTGCCCTGCCTTGTCCGGTGCGAAAACGGTGAGTACGAGGTGGTCCATGGCGCAGCCCTCTTTTGTTATAGAAAAAGAAGTATAGGCACGGGTTGTTGCGGCGTTGAATCGGCCGACGCCTTCGCGGGCAAGCCTCGCTCCTACAAGGATCGCGCAAAACCTGTAGGAGCGAGGCTTGCCCGCGAATGAAGCACCGCCGATGTCACTGACAAAAACAAATCGTGTACAAGTTTTTATATTTAACTGGAACAATCCAATAGTTTTTTGAGAACATCCCGTTCCCCGACATGACTGCAATGCGTCATGGGGTCGCAGAACGACGTAATTAGTCTAATTTTCACAAGCGCAATTCATCATGTAGTATGCCGCAGCGCGCACTACATAACGTTGGATCGATGTCTGCCACCGGCACACTCGCAACCCTGAAAGCCCCGTCAGCAAGGCCTCCAAGCCGTTGATTGGACCGAACCCAGCCGCCCGCAAGGGCATGTACTGGCGGACGGGTTTGTGGTTTAAATGGCCAGAGGCTTCATTGTCAAAATTGAAGAGCTGAAAAGCGAAATAGCTGAGCAGAGTGAGGCAAGCAATGACTGAACACGTTCAAGTCGGTGGCCTGCAGGTCGCCAAAGTCCTGTTCGACTTCGTGAACAACGAAGCCATTCCCGGTACCGGCCTCACCGCCGATAAGTTCTGGGCCGGTGCCGATAAGGTCATTCATGACCTGGCGCCGAAGAACAAAGCCCTACTCGCCAAACGCGATGATTTCCAGGCTCGTATCGATGGCTGGCACCAATCCCGTGCCGGTCAAGCACACGACGCCGTGGCCTATAAAGCCTTCCTGCAAGACATCGGTTATCTGCTGCCAGAAGCGGCCGATTTCCAGGCAACGACGCAAAACGTCGATGACGAAATCGCCCGCATGGCCGGCCCGCAACTGGTGGTACCGGTGATGAACGCGCGCTTCGCGCTCAATGCCTCGAACGCCCGCTGGGGTTCGCTGTACGACGCGCTCTACGGCACCGACGCGATCAGCGAAGCGGATGGCGCGGAAAAAGGCAAAGGCTACAACAAGGTTCGCGGCGACAAGGTCATCGCCTTCGCCCGCGCCTTCCTCGACGAAGCCGCGCCATTGGCCGCTGGCACTCACGTCGATTCCACCGGCTACAAAATTGTTGACGGCAAACTGGTGGTCGCCCTTAAAGGTGGCAGCAACACCGGCCTGCGCAACGACGCACAACTGATCGGTTTCCACGGCGAAGCCTCAGCCCCGACCGCCATCCTGCTGAAGAACAACGGCCTGCATTTCGAAATCCAGGTCGATGCCAGCACCCCGGTCGGCCAGACCGACGCCGCCGGCGTCAAAGACATCCTGATGGAAGCCGCGCTGACCACCATCATGGACTGCGAAGACTCCGTCGCCGCCGTCGATGCCGATGACAAAGTGGTGATCTACCGCAACTGGCTCGGCCTGATGAAGGGCGATCTGTCGGAAGAAGTCTCCAAGGGCGGCAAGACCTTCACCCGCACCATGAACGCCGACCGCACCTACACCGGCGTCGATGGCCAGGAACTGAGCCTGCACGGTCGTTCGCTGTTGTTCGTGCGTAACGTTGGCCACTTGATGACCATCGACGCGATCCTCGACAGCCAAGGCAACGAAGTGCCGGAAGGCATTCTCGACGGTCTGATGACGTGCCTCGCGGCGATCCACAGCCTCAACGGCACCAGCTCGCGCAAGAACAGCCGCACCGGCTCGGTCTATATCGTGAAGCCGAAGATGCACGGCCCGGAAGAAGCCGCGTTCACCAACGAGTTGTTCGGGCGCATCGAAGACGTGCTCGACTTGCCGCGCAATACCTTGAAAGTCGGGATCATGGACGAGGAGCGCCGCACCACGGTCAACCTCAAGGCCTGCATCAAAGCGGCCAGCGAGCGCGTGGTGTTCATCAACACCGGTTTCCTCGACCGTACGGGCGATGAAATCCACACCTCCATGGAGGCCGGCCCGATGGTGCGCAAGGCCGACATGAAGGCTGAGAAGTGGATCGGCGCCTACGAGAACTGGAACGTCGATATCGGCTTGAGCACCGGCCTGCAAGGTCGCGCGCAGATCGGTAAAGGCATGTGGGCCATGCCCGACCTGATGGCGGCAATGCTGGAACAGAAAATCGCTCACCCACTGGCCGGCGCCAACACCGCTTGGGTGCCGTCGCCGACCGCCGCTGCGTTGCACGCGCTGCACTACCACAAGGTTGACGTGTTCGCCCGTCAGGCCGAACTGGCCAAACGTGCGCGCGCTTCGGTGGACGACATCCTGACCATCCCGCTGGCCGTCAATCCGAACTGGACGCCCGAACAGATCAAGAACGAACTGGACAACAACGCCCAGGGCATTCTCGGTTACGTGGTGCGCTGGATCGACCAGGGCGTGGGCTGCTCGAAAGTGCCGGACATCAACGACGTCGGCCTGATGGAAGACCGTGCGACGCTGCGTATTTCCAGCCAGCACATCGCCAACTGGTTGCGCCATGGCATCGTCACTGAAGATCAGGTCATGGAAAGCCTCAAGCGCATGGCGCCGGTGGTTGACCGCCAGAACGCCAACGACGCGCTGTACCGTCCTTTGGCACCGAACTTCGACAGCAACATCGCCTTCCAGGCAGCGGTCGAACTGGTGATCGAAGGCACTAAGCAACCGAACGGTTATACCGAGCCGGTGCTGCACCGTCGTCGTCGCGAGTTCAAGGCTGCCAATGGCCTGTAACTGAGCCCTGATGCCGCACAAAAAAAGGCCCTGATCTTCGGATCAGGGCCTTTTTCGTTGACGTGAGATCAGCGGTGCGGCCTTCGCGGGCAAGCCTCGCTCCTACAGAGATACTCCGATCGTTCCCACGCTCTGCGTGGGAATGCAGCCCGGGACGCTCTGCGTCCCATGGAACGCAGAGCGTCCCTTTGAGGCATTCCCACGCAGAGCGTGGGAACGATCACTGTTAAGGCTCCATCCCCAACTCATGCTTGACCAACGCCAGCAACTTGCCGGTATCGATCGGCTTAAGCAGGAAATCCACCACGCTCAAGTGCATGGCAGCAATGGCGTCCCCCACATCGGCATCGCCAGACACAATGATGATCGGCATCGCCGCCCGGACCGACTCACGCACCTGGCGGATCAAGTCCAGACCATCCACATGCCCCATCCGCAGATCGGTAATCACCAGGCCAATCGAGGGTTTCTCGTCCAGCATCTTGAGTGCGGACTCACCACTGGCAGCGGTCATGCAACGAATGCCATCCAGACCGAGAATCTCCGAAAGCAGCTCCCGGGCATCTTTGTCGTCATCGACGATCAGCACCCGCTGCGGCGGCAGATCAGGTTCCAGCATGATCGTACTGAGCGCCTCGCGCTCGGCGTCACTCAAAATATCGTGGTCGGACATGGCTTTCTCTACGCTTTCTATTCAATCCCCTAGCACAGTGGTCAGACATCGCTAAGCAGAGCTTCAATGTGCACTTCGTCGGAAAAATTTCCTAGAGAAAAAATGAGACGTTTTCCAACAGCATGCGCAGGGTATATCCGAAATATAGCTAAAAGCAGCGACTACCTAGACTTACGTCCAATGGGCACCCTGCGCTCAGGGGCCGACCATGGTTGAACGATCTGACAACAACAATTCGAAAAGACTGCGGTAATAGTGATGAGTAAAGCGGACGCCTTCACCCAGGCAGGGAAAACCGCGGTATTGCAGAACATTCAGGGCACCCTGCAATTCCTCCAGCGTTTCCCGCCCTTCAATCAGATGGAACACGCCCACCTGGCCTATCTGGTGGAGCAATGCCAGCTGCGTTTCTACGCTCCCGGCGACAGCATCATCAAACCGGCCGACGGCCCGGTTGAGCATTTCTACATCGTCAAGCAGGGCCGGGTGGTGGGCGAACGTCCGCACACGGCCAAGGGCGGTACCGAAACCACCTTCGAAATCACCACCGGCGAGTGTTTTCCCCTCGCCGCGTTGCTGGGGGAACGGGCGACGCGAACTGAGCACTTGGCCGCTGAAGATACGTTCTGTCTGCAACTGAACAAACTGGCCTTTATCAAGCTGTTCGCCCTCTCCAATACCTTTCGCGACTTCGCCCTGCGCGGGGTCAGCAGCCTGCTGGATCAGGTCAACCAGCAAGTCCAGCAAAAAGCCGTGGAAACCCTCGGCACGCAATATTCCCTGAACACCCGGCTGGGCGAACTGGCCATGCGTCACCCGGTGACCTGCAGCCCGGCCACGCCCCTGCGCGAAGCCGTGACCCTGATGCATGAGCAGCAGGTCGGCAGCATCGTGATCGTGGACGAGCAGAAAGCACCGCTGGGGATTTTCACCCTGCGCGACCTGCGCCATGTGGTGGCGCAAGGCATCAATGACTTCAACGAAGCGATCGAGCGCCACATGACTCGGGCACCGTTTTTCCTGACGCCGGATCACAGCGCCTTCGATGCCGCGATTGCGATGACCGAACGGCACATCGCCCACGTCTGCCTGGTCAAGGACCATCGCCTGTGTGGCGTGGTGTCCGAGCGGGATCTGTTTTCCCTGCAACGGGTTGACCTGGTGCACCTGGCGCGGACCATCCGCAGTGCGCAAAAAGTCGAAAACCTGGTGGCGATGCGCGGCGAAATCGGCCAATTGGTGGAACGCATGCTGGCTCACGGCGCGTCCTCGACCCAAATAACCCACATCATCACATTGCTCAACGACCACACCGTGTGCCGGGTGATCGAACTGACCCTCGCCGAGAAAGGCGACCCCGGCGTGCCGTTCAGTTGGCTGTGCTTCGGCAGCGAAGGTCGGCGCGAGCAGACGCTGCACACCGATCAGGACAACGGCATTCTGTTCGAAGCCCGGGACGCGGCGCATGCCGCCGAGCTTCGCGGCAAGCTGCTGCCCATCGCCCAACAGATCAACCACAGCTTGGCGCTCTGCGGCTTCACCCTGTGCAAGGGCAACATCATGGCCGGCAACCCCGAGCTGTGTCTGTCCCGGGCCGAGTGGGCGCGGCGGTTCGCGGCGTTTATTCGCGAAGCGACGCCGGAGAACCTGCTGGGTTCGAGCATCTATTTCGACTTGCGGGTGGTCTGGGGCGACGAGCAAGGCTGCGAGCAACTGCGCCGGGGGATTCTCGAACAGGTGGCGGACAACCGTTTGTTCCAGCGAATGATGGCCGAGAACGCGTTGCGCAATCGTCCGCCCGTAGGACGTTTCCGTGAGTTCGTGCTGGCGCGCAAGAATGGCGAGAAAGCCACGCTGGACCTCAAAGTCCAAGGGCTGACGCCGTTTGTGGATGGCGCCCGTTTGCTGGCCCTGGCCAATGGCATCGAAGCCAACAACACCCAGGAACGTTTTAGGCAACTGGTGGAAAAAGAAGTCATCGACCGCCTGGACGGTGCGGCATACGAAGAGGCCTATCACTTCATCCAGCAAACCCGCATGCAGCAACATCAACTACAGACCCGGGAGAACCTGCCCTACTCCAACCGCGTCGATCCCGACAGCCTCAATCATCTGGATCGGCGCATCCTGCGTGAATCCCTGCGCCAGGCCCAACGCCTGCAAAGCAGCCTGACCCTGCGGTATCAGCTATGAGCCTGTTTTCCTGGCTGCGCCCGGCAACCCCGCTGCTGGCCGAGGACCTGCAACTACGCCTGCAACACTTGCCACTTGGCGCCGAGCTGCGCGAATGCAGTTTGCGCGAGCAGCGCTGGGTGGTGCTGGACCTGGAAACCACCGGGCTGAATCTGAACAAGGATCGGGTGCTGTCCATCGGCTCGGTGGTGATCGAGGACGGGGCGATCGATTTCAGTCAGCAATTCGAACGCACCCTGCAATGCGTTGATATGAAACTGGCGCCGAGCATGCTGATCCATGGCTTGGGGCCGAGCGCGATTGCCGCTGGTAGCGACCCGGCCGAGGCGTTGCTGGAGTTCATGGAGTTCCTGGGCGACAGCCCGGTGCTGGCGTTTCATGCGCCGTTCGATCAACACATGCTTGGGCGGGCGCTGAAAGATCATCTGGGCTACAAGTTGCAGCATCCGTTTCTGGATGTAGCGGACATCGCGCCGCTGCTCTGCCCCCAGGCGAATATCCGCGAGGCGGGGCTGGATGAGTGGATTGACTGGTTCAAGCTCGAAGTCTTCGAACGGCATAACGCCAGTGCCGATGCGTTGGCTACGGCGGAATTGGCGTTGATTTTGTTCAGTCGGGCGCGGCAGCAGCAGATTCATAGCCCGTTGAATCTGCAGCAGCGGATCAGCCAGTGGAAACGGCGGCAGTGGGCGCCGTCCTTCTGAATCTGCGGCGTTTGTTCTGGCGCCTTCGCGGGCAAGCCTCGCTCCTACGGGTTCGTGTCGGACGCGAAATGGACGACGACACAAAACCTGTAGGAGCGAGGCTTGCCCGCGAAGAACGATAACGCGGTCTAACTGAATACCCTCGCGGCACTCTCCCGACCAGCGTTAATTGCTTACCTCCCCCACCTCTGACACAATCGCGAACAATTCTCGTTAGTTAACACTTCCCAATCGGTGATGCTACGTGTCGTCAGTCCAAGGCCCCCACAGTGAGCTCGTTGGTGCGTTATATCGCGACCATCGCGGTTGGCTATTGGCCTGGCTGCGCCGCAACGTGGCCTGTCCGCAACGGGCCGAGGACCTGAGTCAGGACACCTTTGTCCGCCTGCTCGGTCGTGACGAACTCAAGGAACCGCGCGAACCCCGGGCGTTTCTGGTGGCCATCGCCAAAGGCCTGCTGTTCGACTATTTCCGCCGCGCTGCGCTGGAACAGGCCTACCTCACTGAATTGATGCTGATCCCCGAGGGCGAACAACCGTCGGTGGAAGAGCAGCAAATGATCCTCGAAGACCTCAAAGCCATCGACCGCTTGCTCGGCAAACTCTCGAGCAAGGCCCGGGCGGCATTTCTCTATAACCGCCTCGACGGTCTGAGCCACGCCGAAATCGCCGAAAAACTCGGTGTGTCTGTGCCACGGGTGCGTCAGTACCTGGCCCAAGGCATTCGCCAGTGCTACATCGCGCTGTACGGTGAGCCGGTATGAGTCCGGCCAGTTCAAAACCGGTGTCGGCACACGTGCTGGATGCGGCGATTGCCTGGCAACTGTCTCTGGATTCCGGCAGCCCGATCGAGCGCGAAGAGTTCGCCAAATGGCACGCCGCCCACGAAGAACATGCCCGCGCCTGGCGCCAACTGGGCATGCTCGACCAGCGCTTCAGCGTCGCCAACGGCCCGGCCCGCACCGCGTTGCTGCAATCGCGGGAAAGCATCCGACGGCGGGTGCGCAAGCTCGGCAGTGGCTTGGCCAGTGTTGTCGCGGTGATTGGTTTGGCGCTGTTCGCCGGTGATCGTTACCTGCCCGTCGACTATTGGCTGGCGGACCAGCGCACCGCCACTGGCGAACAACGCACCTTGCGTCTGGCCGACGGCACCGTGATCAACCTCAACACCCACAGCGCCGTGGATGTGCGCTTCGATGAGAAGCAGCGGCGGATCATCCTTCAGGACGGGGAAATCCTCGTCGAAACCGGGCATGGCGATGCCCGGCCGTTTATCGTCGAAACCCGCGAAGGCAGCATGCGCGCACTGGGGACGCGATTCCTGGTCAAGCGCGAAGAAGAAGGCACGCGGCTGAGCGTGTTGAAATCGGCGGTGGCGGCTCATCCCGAATCGAGCCCGGAAGAACAGATCCTGCGCGAAGGCCAGCAAGTACTGATGCGCAGCAATGGCCTGGGGCCAATCGTCGCGCTCAACCTCGGCGCCGACGCCTGGACCCGCGGCATGCTGGTGGTGGACAACGCACGGCTGGAAGACCTGGTACATGAACTCGGCCGCTACCGGCGCGGGCATCTGGGCGTGGCGCCGGAGATTGCCGATTTGCGCATTACCGGCAGCTTTCCATTGCACGACACCGACAAGGCGTTGAGCGCATTGCTGCCGACATTGCCGGTGCAGATTGAGCAGCACACGGCGTGGTGGGTGACGGTGGCGAAGGCTGACGTTAAGCCCTGAGTCTTGTGGCGCCCGATAAGCCGCCATCGCGGGCAAGCCTTGCTCCTACAGGTTTATGTCGTTCTCGGAATTACCGGTCGACATAAAACCCTGTAGGAGCAAGGCTTGCCCGCGATGGCGTCAGCAGCCCCACCACAAATCGTGAATCTAAATTATTTTCATCCAGCCCTATCACTTTTGCATTCTCGTCCGGCACCTAGGCAATTGAGAAGTATTCCCTTTCAGGAGCCGCTGTATGTCCCGTTCGCTCGACACCTTGTTGCGCCCCAGTTTGCTGGCGGTCGCCATTGCCCTTTGTGCCCCTCTGGCCAGCAGCCAACTGATCGCCGCTGAACAAGCGTCCAGCGTTCGCGCCTACAACCTGCCGGCCGCGCCGTTGGCCAGCACCCTGAACCAGATCGCCAGCCAGGCCGGTCTGGCGCTGGCGCTGAATCCGTCGTTGGCAGCGGGCAAGACCTCGGCGCCGGTCAACGGCCAGTTCGACGCCACCGCCGCTTTGCGTGAAGCCCTGCGCGGCACCGGTCTGCAATTGGAACAGAGCAGCACCGGCACCTACAGCCTGGTGGCCGTGCCCGAGGGCGTGATGGCGTTGCCGGAAACTTCCGTTATTGGTGTGCAAAATGCTGAAAGTGCCTGGGGCCCGGTCGATGGCTACGTCGCCACGCGCACCGCTGCTGGCACCAAGACCGACACTGCACTGGTTGAAGCGCCGCGTTCGATTTCCGTCGCCACCCGCCAGCAGATGGACGACCGCAGTGTGCATAGTCTGGATGACGCAGTGCGCTACATGCCCGGCATCACCGCCAGCAGCTATGGCAGCGACACCCGCGCCGACTGGCTGCGGGTTCGCGGTTTCGAGCCGACCCAGTTCCTCGATGGTCTGCCGCTGCCAAAAGGCGTGTACGCCAACCCGAAACAGGAAACCTGGAACCTCGACCGTCTCGCCCTGCTGCGTGGCCCGGCGTCCTCGGTTTACGGCCAGACCCCGCCGGGCGGTCTGCTGGACATGGTCAGCCGCCGTCCGAGTGACGTCGCCAGCAGCGAAATCCAGCTGCAATACGGCAGCGACAACCATCGCCAGATCAACTTCGCCAGCACCGGCAAAATCGACGACGCGGGTCAGTTCCTTTACGGCATCAGCGGCGTTGTGCGTGACAGCGATACTCAAATCGACCACATCGAAAACAAGCGCTACAACATCGCGCCGAGCCTGACCTGGAACATCGACGAAGACACCAAGCTCACCCTGCTGTCCCAGTTCACTCGCGACGATACCGGCATCACCAGCCAGTTCCTGCCAATTCAAGGCACCAAGATCCGTTCGCCGCTCGGCGATATTTCCCATCACAAAAACCTCGGTGACCCGGACTGGGAATACTACGACCGGACTTACTACGCACTGGGCTACGCGTTTGAACACCGCATCAACGATGTCTGGCAGTTCAAGCAAAACCTGCGTTACACCAAGTCCGACCTGTCCTTCCAGGCCCTTACCGTCGGCGCCTTTGCATTCAACCCTGTCGATGCCGATGGCAACGTGGGCCGTACCAGTACCTCTGTCGACGAAGACATCAGCCAGTTCGCGGTGGACAACAACTTCCAGGCCGACTTCGCCACGGGCGATATTCGCCATACCCTGCTGTTGGGTCTGGATCACCAACGCAACAACACCAACTTCGTCTCGATCTACGGCGACGGTCTGAAGACCAACGTCAACAATCCCATCTATGGTCAACCGATCGTCCGGCCACCTCGCTCGGCGGCGTACCTGGACTATGACCAGAAGACCAACCAGACCGGCCTCTATGTACAAGATCAGATGGCCCTGGACCAATGGCGCCTGACGCTCGGCGGCCGTGAAGACTGGGTCCACACCAGCACTCTGTTCAACAAAACCGATACGACAAACACTGATCGCGACAAGCATTTCAGCGGCAACGCGGCGATCAGCTATGTGTTCGACTCGGGTTTCGTGCCCTACCTGTCGTACGCCGAATCTTTCCAGACCACCACCGGCGCGGATGCCAGCTCTACCGAATCGCTCAAACCGACCGAAGGCAAGCAATGGGAAATGGGCGTCAAGTATCAGCCTGCGGGCAGCAAGACCCTGCTGACCGCTGCGGTGTATGACCTGACCCAGAAAAACGTCGCCGTTACCACCACCATCGGCAATACCCCGATCACTAGCCAGACCGGCGAAGTCAACGTCAAAGGCCTGGAACTGGAAGCGACTTCAGACGTCACCGACAACCTGAAAGTGATCGCTTCCTACACCCTGGCCAAGTCTGAAGTGCAGAAAGGCGACTTCAAGGGTAACCGTCTGCAACTGATGCCAAACCAGCAAGCCTCGTTGTGGACCGACTACACCTGGCACACGGGTGTGCTTGATGGCTTCGGTGTCGGCGGTGGCGTGCGTTACACCGGAAACACTTATGGCGATCAGGCCAACACCTGGCTGGGCAAGGCTGACGCCTACACCGTGTTCGACGCCGCCGTGCATTACGACCTCGGCCGTCTGGACAACAGCCTCAAGGGCGCGTCGCTGGCACTGAACGCCACCAACCTGTTCGACAAGGATTACATCTCCACCTGTGACAGCTACAACTGCTACTACGGCGACCAACGCAGCGTCGTCGCCAGTGCTTCTTACAAGTGGTAATCGCCTGACCTGACACGCCCTATGACCGAGCCGTCCCCTGTGGACGGCTTTGGTCTTTCTGAAGGCCATGAAATGAAAAGTAAAACAATTCGCCGCTGGTCCTGCATCCACACCTGGACCAGCCTGATTTGCACGGTGTTCCTGCTGATGCTGGCACTGACCGGTCTGCCGTTGATCTTCCACCACGAGATCGACCATTTGCTGGGCGATGCCGCCGAGTTGAAGGTGATGCCGGCCGATACGCCGCAGCTGGATTTGCAGCAGTTGGTGACGGCCGCCGAGAAACATCGTCCGGGCGAGGTCATGCAGTATTTCGGCTACGACGATGAAGACCCCAACGGCGTGATCGCGATCATGGCGAAAACCGCTGGCACCGAACCCAACTCGTCCCACACCTTCATGCTCGATGCGCGCACCGGTGAAGCGCTGGAAATGCCGTCGGCCAACGGTGGGCTGATGATGGTCATGTTGCGTCTGCACGTGGACATGTTCGCCGGGCTGCCGGGCAAGTTGTTGCTGGCGTTCATGGGAATCATGTTTGTGGCCGCCATCGTTTCCGGGACGGTGCTGTACCTGCCGTTCATGCGCCGTTTGAAATTCGCCACCGTGCGCCAGGATAAATCCACCCGCCTGCGCTGGCTCGACCTGCACAATCTGATCGGCGTGGTGACCCTGACCTGGGCGTTGGTGGTCGGCGTGACCGGCGTGATCAGCGCCTGCGCCGACCTGCTGATCGCTGCGTGGCGCAACGACAGCCTGAGCGCGATGGTCGCGCCCTACCGCGATGCGCCGCCGCTGACACAACTGGCACCCGCCACCCGCCTGCTCGACATCGCCCAGGAAGTCGCGCCGGGCATGCAGCCGGACTTCATCGCCTTCCCCGGCACGCGTTTCTCCAGCGAACACCATTACGCGGTGTTCATGAAAGGCAGCACACACCTGACCTCGCACCTGCTGACACCGGTGTTGATCGACGCCAGCACGCTGAAAGTCACCGCCGTGGCCGAGCGCCCGTGGTACATGGACGCGATGGGCATGTCGCAACCACTGCACTTTGGTGACTACGGCGGCATGCCGATGAAAATCCTCTGGGCGACCCTGGATGTACTGACCATCATCGTGCTCGGTAGCGGGGTTTATCTGTGGGTGGTGCGGCGCAAAGCGGCGAAACCGGTGCTGAATAAAGTGGAGAGCCCGGCATGAAACCCAGGCAGTCGAACTTCTGGAAAGTCTTCGCCACGCCGTTGGTGATCGCATTGCTCAGCGCTGCCGGGTTGTTCTCGGCATTGCTGGGCGATGGCGTGTGGGATGCGTTGAGCTGGCTGGGTCTGGGCATCCCCGCCGCCCTGGCCCTGCGCGGATTACTCCAACGCCGCTAATCCCCAGAAACACCACAATCCACTGTGGGAGCGAGCCTGCTCGCGAAAGCGGCCTATCAGGCAACATCAATGTCGACTGATAGGGCCTCTTCGCGAGCAGGCTCGCTCCCACAGGTTTGAGCCAGGTATTTCTGATCTTGAGGAATAGAACCAACGCGCTATGCTGCCCCGCACTGCCACCGATCGAGACGCTGCCATGTCCGCCCCGAGCATGACCCTGTTCCACAATCCTTTGTCACCCTACGTACGCAAAGTCATGGTGCTGTTGCACGAGACCGGTCAGACCGACCGCGTGGCCCTGCAACACAGCCAACTGACGCCGGTCAGCCCGGACCTGGCGCTGTGCGAAGACAACCCGCTGGGCAAGATCCCGGCCCTGCGCCTGGCCGATGGCAACGTGATCCATGACAGCCGAGTGATCCTCGACTACCTCGATCACCAGCACGTCGGTAATCCGCTGATCCCGCGTGACGGCCCGGCCCGCTGGCGGCGCCTGACCCTGGCCTCCCTGGCCGACGGGATCATGGACGCCGCAGTGATGATTCGCTACGAACAAGCCCTGCGCGCCCCGGAAAAACACTGGGACCAGTGGCTCGACGGCCAACGCGAGAAGATCCGCCGCGCCTTGGTGTTGCTGGAAACGGACGCGATTGCCGAACTGACCAGCCATTTCGATGTGGCGGCGATCAGCGTGGCGTGTGCCTTGGGTTACCTCGACCTGCGCCATCCGGACCTGGAATGGCGCGCGGCGAATCCTAAGCTGGCCGAGTGGTTTTTTGAGGTGAGTCAGCGGGCATCGATGTTGGCCACTATGCCTAAGGTTTAGATCTTCGCTGACTGTTCGGGCCTCTTCGCGAGCAGGCTCGCTCCCACATTGGAATGCGTCCCCCTGTGGGAGCGAGCCTGCTCGCGAAGGCACCACACCGAATCTAAAGGAAACAACCCGATAATCAGCGTCGCCAACACCTCCCCTTCCCGCTGATCCTCCCGCAACCCCAACGACCGGCTCATTCCACCGCTCCCATATCAAACTCCAGCGGCTTGGCTGTCTTCGCCCCGATCCCGTACCAGTCCAGTTTGCGGGTCAGCACCATGAACACACCCAGCAACCCGAACAGCAGCAGCGAGCCCATCAACAGCGCGTAATCCTCGGCACTCAACAAGCCGTAGAGCAAACCGTACAACCCCGCCAACCCAGCCGAAAAACTCAAGCCGTGGCGCACGCTGCGCAGCACGTGGCAAACATAAAAGCCAATCAGCAACACGCATCCGCTCGCCGACACCAGATACGCCAAAGCAAAACCGATGTGCTCGGACAGCGACAGTAGCAACAGGTAGAAGAACGCTAGGGCCACGCCGACCAGCGCGTATTGCACCGGGTGCACTGCGAGGCTTTTCAGCACTTCGAAGAGGAAGAAACCGGCAAACGTCAGCACGATAAACAGCAATGCATATTTGATCGCCCGATCGCTTTTCAGGTACTGGTCCACCGGGTCGATGAAGCTCACGCCGAAGCTGCGACCGTTGAACGCTTCACAGCCAGCGCCGGACACACAACTGCTCAACGCTTCTTGCAGGTTGGTGGAGAAGAACGAGGTTTGCCAATTGGCGGTGAAGCCCTGATCGGTGACTTCGCGTTGAGCCGGCAGGTAGTTGCCGATGAAGCTCGGATGCGGCCAGTTGGCGGCCAACGATACTTTGCTGGTCTTGCCCACTGGCAGCACTTGCAACTGACCGGTGCCCTGCAAACGCAGGTCAAAACCGAAGGCCAATTCCGTGGTTTTCTTCGCATCCAGCATCGGCAGCATGACGTGCACGCCCTCCCCCAAAAACCCCACCTGGCTGCCAGGAACGAAGTCCAGGCGTTGACCATCGAGTTCCAGTTTCAGCGCGTTTTCGATGCCGCGAATGTCGCTGATGCCGACGGCCAGAAACGGTCGGTCGAACTGATAATCGGCGAAGTCTTCCTTGATGCCCAATTGTTCAGGGATCGAGAAGTGGCCGCTGATGCGGTTATCGGCGTGAAACAACCGCGCTTCATAAATGCCCCGAGAACGCAGTTCGGTCTGAACGTTGCCATCCAGTTCAAAGCGTTCCGGCAAGAAGTACATACGACCCCGCTCTTCGCCGACTTCCTGGTAACGCTCGTTGGTTTTTTCGTTGAGCTTCCAGGTGCGCACCACTTTTCGATACGGCACCACCATCAGCGGCCCGCTCAGTTGTTGGCTGTAGCTGGAACTGCGGGCGATGTCTTCGAGCACACCGTCGCGCAGTTGCTGACGGTCCTGGATCACGCCGTTGATCATCAGCAGCGGGATCAGCAATAACAGAATCAGAAGGGCAATCGCCCCGAGTTTGATGGTCAGGTTGCGGTTCATTGGGTCTCTCCCTGTTCGAATGAGGGAGAGTTTGGGAGTTGTGTGTGGGGGTTTTGTGGGGGGAATGTGGAGAGTGTGTGGAAAGTGTTCCGGCAGGAAAATCCACCCCTCACCCTAACCCTCTCCCCAAGGGGTAGAGGGGACTGACCGAGGTGTTCTCGGAGCTACATCGACCTGAAATACCGAGTCGAACTCGGGTCTTAAGAGCGATGGAGATCGGCTCCCTTTCCCCCTCTCCCCTCTGGGGAGAGGGCTGGGGTGAGGGGTGGATCTATATTGGCAGCATAAGTATCACTTCAACCCCGCCCTCGACATTACCAATGCTCATCTCACCACCATGCAACTTAACCACTTCTTCGACGAAATTAAGCCCCAACCCAGTGCTTTTCCTGCCACTGTCCGGCCTTGGCAATGAGTAGAACCGCTCACTCAACCGCGGCAACGCATACTCGGGAATCGCCTCCGCCTGGTTGAACAGCCTGAACTCAACCTGCTCACCCACCCGCTCGGCACTGAAGCGCAACTGCCCTCGAATCGGGGTGAAATCCAGGGCGTTTTCCAGCAGATTGCCCAACGCCTGGCGCAACAGAAACGGCTCGCCGATCACGACCAGATCCGGAGCGATCACTTGTTCCACCCGCAACTGTTTACCCTCGATCCGCGCCGCCTGAGCATCCAGCAGCTCACCCACTAACGCGGCCAATGGCACTTCGACTCGCTCTTCCAGGCCTTGCCGCTGTTCGACCTGAGCCAAATTCAGCAACCGCTCGATCAACTGCTGCATCCGCGCACTTTCGCTGTCGATGTTGCTGACGAAACGCTGCTGCTGGGCCACGGGCATCTCACCTTGCAACAGTTCCGCCGCGCCGCGAATCGCCGCCAATGGGCTTTTCAATTCATGGGTCAGGGTGTGCACATAGCGCTCGACGTAGGCCTTGCCTTCCAGTTGCGTGCGCATCTGCTCGAGCGCTGTCGCCAGTTGTTCCAGTTCACCGCCGCGATAGTGCGGCACCTCGACCCGTCGGCCTTCGCTGACCGCTTGGGCGTAAGTCGTCAGCCGCCGCAGCGCCACGCTTAGCCACCAGGACAGCAATGCGCCGAACAACAAGCCGAGGCCGATCAATCCGGCGCCATACGCGAGCAGTCGCCGCTCGGTGCGATCAACGTAGGGTTGGAGCGAGCTGTTGGGCTTGGCCACGGTGACCTCGCCGATGATCTGGCCGTCGTCGCGGATCGGCGCGCCGACGTGCATCACCGAGGAAGTCGCGTCGTTGGGATCGCTGCGGGTCGAGCGCGCTCCGTATTCGCCGCGCAGGGTCAGGTAGACATCGTTCCAGCGCGAGTAATCCTGGCCCACTGCCGCGCCGCTAGAGTCCAGCACCACGATGCCTTTGGCGTCGGTGACGTAGATGCGGTGGTTGACCTGGTTTTTCGGCAGGCCCCAGATGCTCGCTTTTGGCTGTCGCTCGCCGTAGGCCTTGAGCAGTTGCGGCCAGTGATTCTGGTTGAGCGTCCCAGCCTTGAAGTCGTCACGCAGGATTTCGGCCATCAGGTTGGCGGTGTCCACCAGAGTTTCTTCGGTGGACTGCCGCACGCCGGGGCGGATTTCTTCCATGACGGTGTTGAGCACGAAATAACCGGTCAAACCGATAAACAGCACGTAGACCAGGAAAATCCGGATCCCCAACGACATCAGCTGTGCCCCGGGCTGTAGCTGTAGCCGAGGCCGCGATGGGTCTGGATCGGTTCGGCGTCGGCCCGTACCCGGCGCAGCTTGGCGCGCACGCTTTTGATGTGGCTGTCGATGCTGCGTTCGTAACCGGCGTCGGCGGCCACGCCCAGGGCATCAAGTAACTGTTCGCGGCTGAAGACGCGTTCGGGCTGTTCGAGCAGGCATTGCAGCAGGCGGAATTCGTGGCGGGTCAGGCTCAGGGGCTGGCCGCGATAGCTGATCTGTACCCGTTCGCTGTCGATGCAGAACAGCGTCGAGGCCCCTTCGGCTGAAGCACGTGGGGCCATGCGCTTCAGGATCGCCCGGACCCGCGCCGCCACTTCCCGGGGGCTGAACGGCTTGACCACATAATCGTCGGCGCCGATTTCCAGGCCCACGACGCGGTCGATCTCGGCATCGCGAGCGCTGAGAAAAATCACCGGCACGTCGCTGAATCGACGCAATTGCTTGCAGGTTTCGAAGCCGCTGATGTCCGGCAGTCCGATGTCGAGAATGATCAGGTCGGCCGGGGTCTGGCGCTGATGCTCAAGCGCCGCCGCGCCGAGGCTCACCCACGTGGTGGTGAAGCCTTCGCCCTGCAACGCAAAAATCAACGTGTCGGCAATGGCCGCTTCGTCTTCGACAATCAGGATATGAGGCATGGCGTCCGAGCACGGCAGTTAAGTTGCGCAACGGTGGCCCAAGCCTCACATCTCGTCAATCAGCAGTCGGGTTTATCCGCGGTAAAGCGTCGCGCCGGGTTCACCGCAGCGCCGAATTCACGCAGGGCCTTGGCGCCGATCAGTAGTGGGTAATTGAAGCTGCTGCGGTCGGTGAGGTTGACCTCGACCGTGCGCTTGACGTTGCCCAGGCACAGTTCCAGATCGACGACAGGACGCTTGGTGGGGGCGGCTTCGTCCTTCTCGTCTTCGTCTTCTTCGGAGCGGGTCTTGATCTTGCTGATCCGCGCGATCTTGTGCTCGTAGACCTTGTTGCTGGCGTCCTTGGTGCCGAGGCGGAACCGCACCCACTCGTCGCCGTCACGGGTGAACATTTCGATGTCCTTGGCCGACAGCGACGCGGTCAGGGCACCGGTGTCCATTTTGGCCTTGAGAACTTCACCGCCGATTTCCGGCAGCGCGATGTATTCGTAGCGCCCGTAGAGGGTCGGCTCGGCGGCCATGACCGGCAGGGCCACGAGGGTCAGCAGTGCAAGGAGGGATTTCACGTATTGGGCATCCATAAGGAGTGGGCAGCGGGATTTTAGACCTTTATCGGTTAGATCGTTCCCACGCTCTGCGTGGGAATGCCGCCATGGACGCTCTGCGTCCGCTTTGGGACGCGGAGCGTCCCGGGATGCATTCCCACGCAGAGCGTGGGAACGATCAGCCGCGTGGGGAACGATCGGTGGAAAGAGGTTAACCGTTCAGAGGTGAAACATTCGTCACCGCCGATTTGGCCTGCCGCCCGAAGCTGCTTATCATGGCGCGCCCAAAAGCTTCCAAGAGTTACTTATGCGCCGCCTGCTCACCGGCTGTTTCGTTACCCTCCTGCTGTTGCTCAACACCCTGGTCCTGTTCGGCCCGCTGATGGTGTTTGCCTTGCTCAAACTGGTCCTGCCCGGGCGTTTTCGCGACTATGCCTCGTGGTCGGTGATGTGGATCGCCGAGACCTGGGCCGAAATCGACAAGCTGATCTTCCGGCTGTGCATCCCCACCCAATGGGACATTCGCGGCGGCGATGACCTGCGCGGCGACACCTCGTATCTGGTGATCAGCAACCACCAGTCCTGGGTCGATATTCCGGCGCTGATCCAGACCCTGAACCGGCGCACGCCGTTCTTCAAATTCTTCCTCAAGAAAGAACTGATCTGGGTGCCGTTCCTCGGCCTGGCCTGGTGGGCGCTGGATTACCCGTTCATGAAGCGCTACACCAAGGCGTTTCTGGCGAAGAATCCTGAATTGGCCGGGCATGATCTGGAGATCACCAAAGCGGCGTGCGAGCTGTACAAGCGTCAGCCGGTGACGGTGGTGAATTACCTGGAAGGCACGCGTTTTACCGCGGTCAAACGCGCTCAGCAGCAATCACCGTTCACCCACTTGCTCAAGCCCAAGGCTGGCGGCGTGGCGTTTGTGCTGGCGGCCATGGGCGAACAGCTGGACGCCATCCTCGATGTGACGGTGGTGTATCCGCAGCAGAAGATTCCGGGGTTCTGGGATTTGATCAGCGGCAACGTGCCGAAGGTCATCATCGACATCCAGACCCGCGAACTGGACCCGGCGTTGTGGCAGGGGGATTACGAAAACGATCCGCAGTTTCGCGAAACCATCCAGAACTGGGTCAACCAGCTCTGGATCGAGAAGGACCGGCGCATCGACGCGTTGCGCGTCGAGCGTTGCTGAATCAGCTACCGGAACCGGCGCCCCAAATCCCGCCCAGGCTTTCCAGCAATGGACCGCCAACGCCCTGGCCGCCAAGGTACTGGAGGATCACCGGGGCAAACTGGCCGACCATCCCGCTGTCCATGCCCAGCGCACCGAATGCACTGTTCAGGTCATTGGTGTTCTTCACATTGCCCAAGGCATTTTCCAGGCCGGCCGATTTACCGGACGAACCGAGCAACCCACTCAGGGCGCCCAATTGACCGCCACCACCCGACAGCTTGTCCAGCCCCGGCACGCTTTTGGCCAGTTGCGAATAATCGGTGTTGCTCAGTTGATTCTTCGCCAATCCCAGCATCGCCGCGGTGCCACCGACGGCTTGCTCGGGCTTTACATTCAACTGCGAAGTCAGCGCGCCGAGCAGTCCAGCGGTTTCCTGCGTCGGGGCGGCGGCAGTGGCGACGTTACCGCCCTGCATGCTCGAAGCCGCTTTGGTCACATCGTCCAGGCTGAACCCGGCGAAGACCGGGCTGGCCGCCAGGGTCATAAGCGAAGCCAGTGCAAAACCGCGTGAAATCTTCATCGAGACAACCTCTTTAGGCATAAACCGCCCACCCATGGGCGGCGAAAAACTGTGCGTTCGACTGACATCCCCGAGGATTGTTCCCACCCTACCCTGTGGGAGCGGGCTTTTGTGGCGAGGGGGCTTGTCGGAATGCCGCACCACCCCGTTGGGTCGCGAAGCGGCCCCTGCATTTTCCAGGCAGACCGCATTCAACGGACTGACGACTGCTTCGCAGCCGAACGGGGTGGTGCGGCATTCCGACAAGCCCCCTCGCCACATAAGCCTCAGTCACAAAGAGTTTCTTCGTGCTGCATCCAGTCTAGACCCCGCCGCGTATATCTAGCACGGACAGACACTTCTGGCCGATGCTCTCCCAGAAGGGTCACCCCCGTGAATGGAACAACCGCGCGCCGTGGACTAACCTCTTCGCAGCCCACCATCGCTCCTTCGATTGCCTGGAGAACCGTTATTGCCATCGCCGACACCGATCAGCTCCGGCAGCTTCTGGCCCAGTGTTCACTGGGGGACCGCCGCGCGTTCGAGACGCTCTACCGCAGCGTCGGCCCGCGTTTGTATGGTGTTGCCCTGCGCTTCATGGGCCGCCATGACCTGGCCGAAGAAGTGTTGCAGGAAAGCTTCGTGCGGATCTGGAATAACGCCTCGCGCTATGAATCACACCTGTCGGCGCCGCTGACCTGGATGATCAACATCACCCGCAACCAGGCCATCGATCAGTTGCGCAAGCACCGCGACCGGCCGTTGACCGATCTGGAAGAACTGGCACTGGTGGATGAAAGTCCGTCGGCCCACGAATTACTCAATAGCCGTCGCGAAGCCAAGGCCCTGAACCGCTGCCTGGAAAGCCTCGAAGGCATGCAGCGTCAATCGATCACTGTCGCGTACTTTCAAGGGCTGTCCTGCTCTGAACTGGCCGAGCATTTGGCCGCACCGCTGGGTTCGGTCAAATCCTGGATTCGCCGCGGTATGGAGCGCCTGCGCAGGTGCCTTGAATCATGAACTACCAAACCCCGCCCCTGCGCCGCGCCCTCGCCGCCGATTACGCCATCGGCTTGATGCCTGCTGCGGCGCGCCGACGTTTTGAACAATTGCTGCTGGAGGATGCGGCATTGCGCGCAGAACTGGCGCACTGGCAGGAAAGCCTGGCCAGTTTGACCGAATCCCTGCCTGAACAACCGGTGCCAGAGCATGTGTGGCAGGGGATCACCGCGCGGATCGAACCGCAGCGGCTGCACGTGCCCGAGAAGCGTTCATTCTGGAACTGGATGCGGGTGACGGCGGCGATAGGCTCGCTGGTGGTGGTCGTGTTCCTGAGCATGCTCTACAACCGCGACGATGCCCGCTACAGCGCCACCCTGCTCAGCGCCGACGCACAACCTGCATTGAAAGTTGAAGCCCACGCGAATTTCCTGAACGTCGAGCCGCTGACCTTGGCTGCGGTTGATCCGGGACGCAGCCTGGAGTTGTGGGCGATACCGGCGGACGGCAAACCGATTTCCCTCGGCGTGATTCCGGCGGGCGGCAAAGGCAAGGTTGAACTCAGTGATGCGCAGAAAGCGTTGATCGGCAAACCGATTGCGTTGGCGGTGAGCCTGGAGCCCAAGGGTGGCTCGCCGACCGGGCAACCGACGGGGCCGGTGTTGTATCAAGGGGCGCTGGCGGCGTTGTGAGCAAACAGCAAGATGATGATCGTTCCCACGCTCCGCGTGGGAATGCTTCCAGTGACGCTCCGCGTTACGCTTTGGGACGCGGAGCGTCCCGGGCTGCATTCCCACGCAGAGCGTGGGAACGATCGGCGACCCTGAGGTCGCCGTTTTGCATGGTGTGAAGCCTTACGCCGCGCTGAACAACTTGTGCGGATCGATCACAAACTTCTTCGGTACGCCGGCATCGAACTCGCCGTAGCCACGTGGCGCGTCATCAAGGCTGATGACTTCCACGCCGACGATGTCGGCAATGTGAATGCGGTCCCACATGATCGCCTGCATCAACTGACGGTTGTACTTCATCACGGGCGTCTGGCCAGTGTGGAAGCTGTGGGATTTGGCCCAGCCCAGACCGAAGCGAATGCTCAGGCTGCCCATTTTCGCGGCAGCATCCACAGCACCCGGATCTTCAGTCACGTACAGGCCCGGAATACCGATTTTGCCGGCAACCCGTACCACGCCCATCAGCGAGTTGAGCACGGTGGCCGGTGCTTCGTGTTTCACACCGTCATGACCGTGACCGCGCGCTTCGAAGCCCACGGCGTCGACGGCACAATCCACTTCAGGCTCGCCCAGTAGCGCGGCGATTTGTTCGTGCAGCGGGGTGTCGAGGGACAGGTCGGCGATTTCGAAACCCTGGGCCTTGGCGTGGGCCAGGCGCACGGTGTTGACGTCACCGATGATCACCACCGCCGCGCCCAGCAGGCGAGCGGAAGCGGCAGCGGCCAGACCGACAGGGCCGGCGCCCGCGATGTACACGGTGCTGCCCGGGCCAACGCCGGCAGTCACTGCGCCGTGGTAACCGGTCGGCAGGATGTCGGAGAGGCAGGTCAGGTCGCGGATTTTTTCCATCGCGCGATCGCGGTCCGGCAGTTTCAGCAGGTTGAAGTCGGCGTACGGCACCATCGCGTATTCCGCCTGGCCGCCGGTCCAGTCACCCATGTCGACATAACCGTAAGCTCCGCCGGGACGGGCCGGGTTAACGCTCAGGCAGACACCGGTGTGCATCTCTTTGCAGGAACGGCAGCGCCCGCAAGCGACGTTGAACGGGACGGACACCAGGTCGCCGATTTGCAGATTCTCGACGTCGCTGCCCTTCTCGATCACTTCACCGGTGATTTCGTGACCCAGGACCAGGCCGGTTTGAGCAGTGGTACGACCGCGCACCATGTGCTGATCAGAACCACAGATGTTGGTGGACACTACGCGCAGGATCACAGCGTGATTAATCTTCCTGCCGCGCGGGTCCTGCATTTTGGGATAGTCGATTTTCTGTATTTCGACCTTGCCGTTGCCGAGATACACGACACCACGATTACCAGACATGCTTTCACCTCGCTGTTGTTTTTATGTAGCGGTCGCGTCGCCATGGAGCGGCGGCGCGTTGATTGCTCGGGTTATTGCCTGTGTCTTTTGTGTTGTTTGTTACGCCGCCATCGCGAGCAAGCTCGCTCCCACAGTGGATCGGGGGTGTACACAACGTCTTCGAACCACACAAAACCCTGTGGGAGCGAGCTTGCTCGCGATAGCGATCTAAAGAACGACGGTGCGATTGGCGTTCAAAAACACTCGTCTCTCAATGTGATACCCCACGGCCCGCGCCAACGTCAGCCCTTCAATATCCCGCCCCTTGGCGATCAAATCTTCCGGGTAATGACTGTGGTCCACGACCTCCACGCCCTGGGCGATGATCGGGCCTTCGTCCAGATCGTTGTTGATGTAGTGCGCCGTGGCGCCGACCAGTTTCACGCCTTTGTTGTAGGCCTGGTGATACGGCTTGGCGCCCTTAAAACCCGGCAGCAGGGAGTGGTGAATGTTGATCGCCTTGCCGTCGAGTTTGCGGCACAGCTCCGGCGACAGAACTTGCATGTAACGGGCAAGGATCACCAGTTCGGCGCCGGACTCTTCGATCACCTGCAACACCTGGCGCTCTTGCGACGGTTTGTCGTTCGGGTCGAGGGGGAAGTGGTAGTACGGAATCTGGTGCCAGTCCGCCAACGGCTTGAGGTCCGGGTGATTGGAAACCACGGCGGCGACGTCCATCGACAACTGGCCGATGCGCTGGCGGTAGAGCAAGTCGTTGAGGCAGTGATCGGCCTTGGAGACCATGATCACCACTTTTGGCCGGTAGTTCGGTGGGGTCAGTTCGAAGATCATGCCGAAGGCTTGGCCACGTTCTTCGAGGCCGGCGCGGAAGGCTTGTTCGTCGAAGCCGTCAGGCTGGCGAAATTCCACGCGAATGAAGAAACGACCCGAGAGCCGGTCATCGAAAGAGTGGTGCTCGGTGACGTAGCAGCCCTGCTCGAACAGAAAGCGGGTCACCGCATCCACGGTGCCGAGGACGCTTGGGCAGTCGGCGGTCAGAATCCATGTGTCTGGGGCGCGGCTCATAGTGCGGTGACTCCTGTTCATTGTGCTGGGTGTCAGGGAAATCCACCCCTCACCCTAACCCTCTCCCCAAAGGGGCGAGGGGACTGACCGAGTTGTTCTTGGAGCTACATCGACCTGTAATACCGAGTTGAACTCAGGCTCTTCAAAAGCGATTTAAAGCCAGACACAAAAACTAAAAACACTGGAGATCGGCCCCCTTTCCCCCTCTCCCCTCAGGGGAGAGGGGTGGGGTGAGGGGTGGCTTTTAAGCCTGGACGCTAAGCCCGTACTCAGCCGCCGCATCCTGCAACCACAACCACCAGTAATCCGAGAAGCTGCGACGAATCAGCAGTTCCCAGGTGTCTTCGGCGGTGTGGCGAATCACCAATTGCGACTTGGCGAATACCGTGCCGACTGCCTTGCCCACCGGAAAACTGTTGGGGTGCACGTCGTAGCTGGTGGATTTCATCAACACCTGGCGCACGTTCGGGCCGCTCAGTTCGAGGATCTGCTGGCCGCCGCTGACGTTGACGATCTGGATATGCAAATCGCCCAGCGCTTCACGCAGCTTTTGCTCGGCGGCGAATTCTTCGCCGGTCGGCACGATCAGCAGCCATTCATCCGGGCCCATCCATTGCAGGCTGGTTTCGCCTTTGACGATGACGCTCAATGCGCCCGGCAGTTCGATGCCCAGGGCCTTGTGTACGCCAGCGCTGAATGCGGCATCGTGGCCATCGCCACGGATGGTCAGGTGACCGAGGAGTTTTTTCTCACGCACGATCACGCCGGCGTTTTTACGGCCCTTGCCCACCAGGCTGGCGAGGTCGGCGTGATGCAGCGACGACTCGGCCTTGGCCCCGGTGGTTGGGCGTTGTTGGTACACATTGGCTGCGGTCATAAAGCACCTTTCTTTTGTTGATCGTTCCCACGCTCTGCGTGGGAATGCCGCCATGGACGCTCTGCGTCCGCTCTTGGGACGCGGAGCGTCCCGGGATGCATTCCCACGCGGACGGTTCGACGCCTCGACGTGGGAACGATCAGTGTCAGATGTTCTGGCGATCACCCTTCGGATCGAAGAACACCGAAGAAACAATCTCCGCCTCGATCACGCTGCCATCGGCCAGCGGTGCGAACACTCGCTCACCCAGGCGTTTCAAGCCGCCCTTCACCACGCCCATGGCAAACGAATAGCCCAGGGAGTTGTGCGCGTAGCTGGAAGTCACGTGACCAACCATAGTCATCGGGATGGTTTGCTTGGTGTTGAACACCAGTTGCGCGCCTTCCGGCAGCCATTTGGTCGGATCGATCGGCTTCAGGCCCACCAGTTGCTTGCGTTGATCACGCACGCAGTCTTCACGGTTCATGCCACGTTGGCCGATCCACGAGAACGGTTTGGTGCGACCGACACACCAGCCCATGTTCAAGTCATCGGGGGTCATCGAGCCGTCGGTGTCTTGGCCGACGATGATGAAGCCCTTCTCGGCCCGCAGTACGTGCATGGTTTCGGTGCCGTACGGGGTCAGGTTGTACTGCTTGCCCGCCGCGACGATTTTTTCGAGCACGCCCATGGCGTAGTCGGCTTGCACGTTGACTTCGTACGACAGCTCACCGGTAAACGAAATCCGGAACACCCGCGCCGGCACACCGCCGACCAGGCCTTCTTTCCAGGTCATGAACGGGAAGGCTTCGTTGGTCAGATCAATGTCGGTGACTTCGCTGAGCAGCTTGCGGCTGTTCGGCCCGGACAGGGTCATGGTTGCCCAGTGATCGGTCACGGAGGTGAAGTACACCTTCAGGTCTGGCCATTCGGTCTGTTGGTAGATTTCCAGCCATTGCAGCACGCGTGCAGCGCCGCCGGTGGTGGTGGTCATCACGAAATGGTTGTCGGCCAGGCAAGCGGTTACGCCGTCGTCGAAGACCATGCCGTCTTCTTTGCACATCAGACCGTAGCGGGCCTTGCCCACATCGAGCTTGGTCCAGGCGTTGGTGTAGATGCGGTTCAGGAACTCACGGGCATCCGGGCCCTGGATGTCGATCTTGCCCAGGGTCGAAGCGTCCAGCAGGCCGACGCTATCGCGCACGGCTTTGCATTCGCGTTTTACGGCGGTGTGCAGGTCCTCACCGTTTTTCGGGAAGTACCATGGGCGTTTCCACTGACCGACGTCTTCGAATTCAGCACCGTTTTTCACGTGCCAGTGATGCAGCGCGGTGAAACGCACCGGTTCGAAGATGTGCCCACAGTGACGACCGGCCACGGCGCCGAAGGTCACCGGCGTGTAGTTCGGGCGGAACATGGTGGTGCCCATCTGCGGGATGGTCACGTTCAGCGAACGGGCGGCGATCGCCAGGCCGTTGACGTTGCCGAGCTTGCCTTGGTCAGTACCGAAGCCCAGCGCGGTGTAGCGTTTGACGTGCTCGACCGACTCGAAACCTTCGCGGGTCGCCAGTTCGATGGCGGCAGCGGTGACGTCGTTTTGCAGGTCGACGAATTGCTTCGGCGCACGAGCGGTGTTCTTTTCATGCGGCACTTGGAACAGCGCCAGGGTCGGCTCTTCGAGACGGCTCAGGGCTTTCGGCAAGGTGCCTTCGACCACGCTGAAACCGGCTTCACTGGCGGCACGAGCGCCACCTTCAAAACCATCGGCCAAGGAATCGCCGAGGCCGTAGACGCCGTTGATGCCACCGACGCACACGCGTTTCTGCGGGGCTTCGCCCGGTACAAAACCGAGAATGTCTTCACGCCAGGTCGGCTTGCCGCCCAAGTGCGAAGCCAAGTGAACCACCGGGCTGTAGCCACCGGAAGTCGCAACGAGGTCGCAGTCCAGCCATTCACCAGGACTGGTCACGGCGTGGCCTTTGACATCAATCGCGGCAATGCGCGCAGCGGTCACACGTTTGGTGCCGCGAGCCTCAATCACGGCGCTGCCGGTGAGGATGCGGATGCCTTTGGCGCGTGCTTCTTCAACCAGCGCACCGCGCGGATTGCTGCGGGCGTCGGCGATGGCGACGACTTGCAGGCTGGCGTCGAGCCAATCCAAAGCAACGCGGTAGGCGTGGTCGTTGTTGACACCCAGCACAAGCTTCTTGCCCGGTGCCACGCCATAACGGCGCACGTAAGTCGAGACAGCGCCGGCGAGCATGTTGCCCGGCACGTCGTTGTTGCCGTAGACCAGCGGACGCTCGCAAGCGCCGGTCGCCAGGACCACACGCTTGGCGCGAACCCGGTGGATGCGCTGACGCACTTGGCCAATCGGTGCGCGGTCGCCGAGGTGATCGGTCAGGCGCTCGTGAATGGTCAGGAAGTTATGGTCGTGGTAACCGTTGACCGTGGCGCGGGGCAACAGCAACACGTCCGGGGTGTCTTTCAGTTCGGCAATCACGCTGGCAACCCACTCGGTCGCCGGTTTGCCGTCGAGGCTTTCCCGGGAATCGAGCAAGCTGCCGCCGAACTCTTCCTGCTCATCGGCCAGGATCACGCGAGCACCGCTGCGCGCAGCGGCCAATGCAGCGGCCAGGCCAGCAGGGCCGGCGCCGACGATCAGCACGTCGCAGTGCTGGTTCATGTAGTCGTAGGTGTCCGGATCGTTCTCGGTCGGCGAGCGGCCCAGACCGGCGGCCTTACGAATGTACTTCTCGTAGGTCATCCAGAACGATTGCGGGTACATGAAGGTTTTGTAGTAGAAGCCCGGCGGCATCAGCTTGCCGCCGACCTTGCCGAGAATTCCCATCATGTCGTTGTTCACGCTCGGCCAGCCGTTGGTGCTGGTGGCGACCAAACCTTGATACAGCGCTTGTTGCGTGGCGCGCACGTTGGGGATTTGCGTGGCTTCGGTGGCGCCGATCTGCAGCACCGCGTTCGGCTCTTCGGCACCGGCGGCGAAGATGCCGCGTGGCCGGGAATACTTGAAGCTGCGACCGATGATATCCACACCGTTGGCCAACAAGGCTGCGGCCAGGGAATCGCCTTCAAAGCCTTTGTAGACCTGGCCGTTGAAGGTGAAGCTCAGCACTTTGTTGCGGTCGATCCGTCCGCCGTTGGACAGGCGATTGGTCTGGCTCATACCTTCTCTCCCAGAGCCGTGCTCGCCGCTTTCGGGCTATCGGTCTTGTCGGTGAATTGGGGCTTGGTGCCGATCTTGTAGGTTTCGAGAATCTCGTAGGTCACGGTGTCGCGGGTCGCGTTGAAGTACTGGCGGCAACCGGCGGCGTGGATCCACAGTTCGTGGTGCAGACCGCGCGGGTTATCGCGGAAGAACATGTAGTCGCCCCACTCCTCGTCAGTGCAGGAAGTCGGGTCGAGTGGGCGCGGGATGTGCGCCTGGCCGGATGCGTGGAATTCCTCTTCGGAGCGCAGTTCGCCGCAGTGAGGACAGAAGATATGCAACATGGGGATTTCTCCTGTTAGTGGGCAACCGCAGCAGCGCCGTGTTCATCGATCAACGCACCGTTGTGGAAACGGTCGATGGAGAAAGGTGCGGCCAATGGGTGCATTTCACCCTTGGCCAGACTCGCGGCAAATACGTTGCCCGAGCCAGGTGTTGCCTTGAAGCCACCAGTGCCCCAACCGCAGTTGAAGAACATGTTCGGCACTGGAGTTTTCGAGATGATCGGGCACGCATCCGGGGTGGTGTCGACGATGCCGCCCCACTGCCGGTTCATGCGCACGCGGGACAGCACCGGGAACATCTCGACGATGGCCTGGATGGTGTGTTCGATCACCGGGTACGAACCACGCTGGCCGTAGCCGTTGTAGCCGTCGATACCGGCGCCGATCACCAGGTCGCCCTTGTCGGACTGGCTGATGTAACCGTGCACGGCGTTGGACATGATCACGCTGTCGATAATCGGCTTGATCGGCTCGGACACCAGCGCTTGCAGCGGGTGGGATTCGATCGGCAGGCGGAAACCGGCGAGTTTGGCCATGTGCCCGGAGTTACCGGCAGTCACCACACCGACGCGCTTGGCGCCGATAAAGCCCTTGTTGGTTTCAACACCGATGCACACGCCGTTTTCCTTGCGGAAACCGATCACTTCGGTCTGCTGGATCAAGTCCACGCCGAGTGCGTCAGCGGCACGGGCAAAGCCCCACGCCACGGCATCGTGACGGGCCACGCCGCCGCGACGCTGAACGGTCGCGCCCAACACCGGGTAGCGAGTGTTCTTCGAGCAGTCGAGGTACGGAATCTCGTCGGCCACTTGCTTGGCATCGAGCAGTTCGCCGTCCACGCCGTTGAGGCGGTTGGCGCTGACCCGACGCTCGGAATCACGGATGTCTTGCAGGGTGTGGCACAGGTTGTAAACGCCGCGCTGGGAGAACATCACGTTGTAGTTCAGGTCCTGGGACAGGCCTTCCCACAATTTCATTGCGTGTTCGTACAGGTGCGCCGACTCGTCCCACAGGTAGTTGGAGCGAACGATGGTGGTGTTGCGCGCGGTGTTACCGCCGCCCAGCCAGCCTTTCTCGACCACGGCCACGTTGGTGATGCCGTGCTCTTTGGCCAGGTAGTAAGCCGTGGCGAGACCATGCCCGCCACCGCCGACGATGACCACGTCATAGACCTTTTTCGGGGTCGGCGTGCGCCACATTTTCTGCCAGTTTTCGTGATGGCTGAGGGAGTGTTTGAAGAGGCCGAAGCCCGAATAGCGTTGCATAGTCATTTACTCCAAAACCGCGCTCAGCGATAAACCGGGAAGTCCGCGCACAGGGCTGCCACTTGCTGCGCCACATTCGCTTCAACGTCGGCATCGCCAAGGTTGTCGAGGATGTCGCAGATCCAGCCGGCCAGCGTCACACACTGGGTCACCTTGAAGCCGCGCGTGGTCACCGCCGGGGTGCCGATACGCAGGCCCGAGGTCACGAACGGCGACTGTGGATCGTTCGGCACAGCGTTCTTGTTCACGGTGATGTGGGCGCGACCGAGGGCGGCGTCCGCATCTTTACCGGTGAGGCCCTGACGGATCAGGCTGACCAGGAACAGGTGGTTGTCAGTGCCGCCGGACACTACATCGTAGCCGCGTTTGATAAATACGCCGGCCATGGCCTGGGCGTTGTCGATCACTTGTTGTTGGTAAGCCTTGAAACCTGGCTCCAGCGCTTCCTTGAAGCACACCGCTTTACCCGCGATGACGTGCATCAGCGGGCCGCCCTGGGCGCCCGGGAATACGGCGGAGTTGAGCTTTTTCTCGATCTCTTCGTTGGCCTTGCACAGGATCAGGCCGCCACGCGGACCGCGCAGGGTCTTGTGGGTGGTGGTGGTGACCACGTCGGCGTACGGCAGCGGATTCGGGTACAGACCGGCGGCGACCAGACCGGCCACGTGGGCCATGTCGACGAACAGCAGCGCACCGACCTTATCGGCAATCTGGCGGAAACGCGGGAAGTCGAGGGTCTTGGAGTAAGCCGAGAAGCCGGCGACGATCATTTTCGGCTTGCATTCGACGGCCAGACGTTCGACTTCGTCGTAATCGATCAGGCCGGTCTTGACGTCGATACCGTACTGCACGGCGTTGTAGAGCTTGCCCGAGGACGACACTTTCGCGCCGTGGGTCAGGTGACCGCCGTGGGCCAGACTCATGCCCAGGATGGTGTCGCCCGCCTGGATCAGGGCCAGGTAAACGGCGCTGTTGGCGGAGGAACCGGAGTGCGGCTGGACGTTGGCGTAATCGGCGCCGAACAGTTGCTTGGCGCGTTCGATGGCCAGGGCTTCAACCTTGTCCACGTGCTCGCAGCCACCGTAGTAGCGCTTGCCCGGATAGCCTTCGGCGTATTTGTTGGTCAGGCCACTGCCTTGCGCTTCCATGACGCGTTTGCTGGTGTAGTTCTCCGACGCGATCAGCTCGATGTGATCTTCCTGGCGTTGCTCCTCGGCATTCATCGCCGCCAGCAGTGCATCGTCGTAGCCCTTGATCTGGTCTTGCTTGCTGAACATCGCGTCTCTCCCAGCGGCGGCTTGTGCGCCTTTCGTCTCGGTGAGGCACGTACCTTTCGGCAGTGCCCTTTGGATGCGATGGTATGACCGGCGCAGACAGGTCAAATGCCTATGGACGCCACGCAAAGGTGCGTTTACGACATGGGCCCAAATGGCTGGCTGAACAGCTACTGGATCCACTGAAGATCCCTGTGGGAGCGAGCCTGCTCGCGAAGGCGGTGCATCAGTAACGGGGATGTTGCCTGACACTCCCTCTTCGCGAGCAGGCTCGCTCCCACAGGGGGTTAGGCGATGATCTGACGTACTGCGAGCAGCAGTAGGAAATGTGCAGGATAGAGCGCATACGCCCAGCGACGCATCGGCGGTGGCTTGAGGCGTCCGGCGTGTCGCAACAGCAACAGCCCGAGCAATGGCGCAATCAGACAAGCGGCAAGCCCGAAAACCGCCGCGCCATTGCCCATCCGCGCAGCGGCATACAACACACTCCACTGATTCGCCGCCAGACACACCAGCCCCGGCAACAGGCTGAAATACCAGGGCCGGCGGATCACCAGCAGCATCGCCAGCGGCAACAGCACACCGAAGAATCCGAACATCAGTCGCTCCGGGAACAGCACCGCGAGCAACACGGCCCCCACCGCCAGCACGCGTGATTGCAGCGTCGGTTGCTGCCAACCGCGCGCCACCAGCAGGCCCAGCACCAATGTAGGCATCACGTTTAACGTGTCGGGATCAGGAATGAACAGCCGGTAGGGGATTTCGCTGATGGCGCTAAACACCATCAACCAACCCAGATAACGCCACTGAGCACTCGTTACGGCTGTACGCGTCCGAGAAAGATTCGCCGCCATCGCCAGACAGAACCATGGAAACGCCAACCGCCCCGGCACATATAGAAAATCGACGGAGTAACCGACATATCGCAGGTGATCGAGCACCATGCTCAACAGCGCCAGCCACTTGAGCAGATCCAGCGCGCCGTCCCTTGGCGTCATGTGCATAATTGCCCGTCAACTGTGCAATTTTCTGACAGCATCATCGCGTGTGCTCCCCGGACGATCTTCGGTAAAGTGCGCACCATCATTGACCACAAAGCTCCTCACCATAGGGGTTTTGAACACGGAATCAGGCCATGACCGATAAGAGCCAACAATTTGCCAGCGACAACTATTCCGGTATCTGCCCTGAAGCCTGGGCAGCCATGGAACAGGCCAACCACGGCCACCAGCGCGCTTACGGCGACGACGAATGGACCGCACGGGCGTCCGACGATTTCCGCAAGTTGTTTGAAACCGACTGCGAAGTGTTCTTCGCGTTCAACGGCACCGCGGCCAACTCCCTGGCCCTGTCGTCGCTGTGCCAGAGTTACCACAGCGTGATCTGCTCGGAAACCGCCCACGTCGAAACCGACGAATGCGGCGCACCAGAATTCTTTTCCAACGGCTCCAAACTGCTGGTCGCGCGCACTGAAAACGGCAAGCTGACCCCGGAATCGATCCGCGAAGTCGCGCTCAAGCGCCAGGACATCCATTACCCGAAACCTCGCGTAGTGACCCTGACCCAGGCGACCGAAGTCGGCAGCGTCTACACCCCGGAAGAAATCCGCGCCATCAGCGTTACCTGCAAAGAACTGGGCCTGAACCTGCACATGGACGGCGCGCGCTTCTCCAACGCCTGTGCGTTCCTCGGCTGCTCCCCGGCGGACCTGACCTGGAAGGCCGGCGTCGATGTGTTGTGCTTCGGCGGCACGAAAAACGGCATGGCCGTGGGCGAGGCGATTCTGTTCTTCAACCACAAACTGGCTGAAGACTTCGACTACCGCTGCAAACAGGCCGGGCAACTGGCCTCGAAGATGCGCTTTCTCTCGGCCCCGTGGGTCGGCATCCTGGAAAACGACGCCTGGCTCAAATACGCCAAACACGCCAACCACTGCGCGCAACTGCTGGCGGAACTGGTCAGCGATATCCAAGGCGTGGAACTGATGTTCCCGGTACAGGCCAACGGCGTGTTCCTGCAACTCTCGGAACCGGCCATCGCAGCCCTGACCGCCAAGGGCTGGCGCTTCTACACCTTCATCGGCAACGGCGGCGCCCGCTTCATGTGCTCGTGGGACACCGAAGAAGAACGCGTGCGTGAATTGGCGGCAGACATCCGCGAAGTCATGTCCCGCTAAACCCTCCCCCTGATCGTTCCCACGCTCCGCGTGGGAATGCAGCCCGTGACGCTCTGCGTCACAACAGTGCTCGACTCAACATCGGCGGTGAAGCTGGAACGCGGAGCGTCCCTGGAGGCATTCCCACGCGGAGCGTGGGAACGATCACTACGGGCGCGTCGCAATTTCCCACTCACTCCGCAGCGCCATCCTCTAGCCTGACGTCAACACACAGCTCACCCTAATCATTCCCTCGCAAAGGAATGCACCCATGGGCCGAAGCCGTTACGCCATCACCGAACCCGACAAACCCCACTTCCTCACCTGCACCCTCCTGGAATGGCTCCCGCTGTTCATCCGGCCTTATATCGTCGATCACCTGCTCAACTGCTGGCGCTATCAACAAACTCATCAGGAGCTGCGGCTATACGGCTATGTGATTCTCGAAAACCATCTGCACTTCGTCGCGCAAGCTCCAGACCTGAGTAAATGCCTAAGCCAGTTCAAATCCTTCACCGCTCGACAAATCATCAATGACTTGCAAAGCAAGGGTGCCGAGCGCGCATTGCAGCGCCTGCGTTTCAGTAAACGAGCGCACAAAAAGGATCGTGTTTATCAACTTTGGCAGGAAGGCTCACACGCAGAGATGGTGTACAGCGAAACAGTGATGCGCCAAAAGCTGGACTACATCCATTACAACCCGGTGAAGCGTGGGTATGTGGACTTACCGGAACAGTGGAGGTACTCAAGCGCCCGAGATTACGCCGGCCAGGAAGGACTCATTCAGATTCAGCGGTGGTACTGACAGATCGTTCCCACGCTCCGCGTGGGAATGCATCCAGGGACGCTCCGCGTTCCAGCTTCACCGCCGATTTAAAGCCGACCACCGTTGTGACGCAGAGCGTCACGGGCTGCATTCCCACGCAGAGCGTGGGAACGATCAGTTGTGGCGCACGCCTTGGTCTACATTAATCTGCTCAGATAAAAATAATCAGGAGCGCACGCATGTCCCTACAAGGCAAAACCCTGTTCATCACTGGCGCCAGCCGTGGTATCGGGCGCGAGATTGCGCTGCGGGCCGCGCGGGATGGGGCCAATGTTGTGATTGCGGCCAAAAGTGCCGAGCCGCATCCCAAACTGCCGGGCACGATTTTCAGTGTGGCCAAGGAAGTTGAAACGGCGGGCGGCAAGGCGTTGGCGTTGCAGGTTGATGTGCGCGATGAAGTCGCGGTGCGTGAGGCATTGGCCCAGGCCAACGATCATTTCGGCGGGATTGACGCGCTGATCAACAACGCCGGAGCGATCAAATTGACGGGGGTGCAACACATCGAGCTCAAGCGTTTCGACTTGATGCACCAGATCAACACCCGTGCCGTGTTGCTGTGCAGCCAGGCGGCTCTGCCCTATCTGAAAAAATCCAAGGGCCACATCCTCAACCTGTCGCCGCCGCTGAACCTGGCGACGAAATGGTTCGCGCAATACAGCCCCTACACCGTGACCAAATACGGCATGAGCATGCTCACGTTGGGGATGAGCGAGGAATTCAAGAACTCCGGCATCAGCGTCAACTCGCTATGGCCGCAAACCATGATCGCCACCGCCGCTATCGAGTTTCAACTCGGCTCGCGGGAGTCCTTCAAACATGCACGAACGCCAGCGATCATGGCGGATGCTGCGCACATCATTCTGGACAGCGCTGGCCGCAGCATTACCGGACGGTTGCTGATTGATGAGGAGGTTTTGCGCGAAAGCGGAGTGACGGATTTCGAGGGGTATCGGTTTGAACCGGACTCCACCGACAAACTGATGCCAGACCTGTTTGTCGATTGAGGGGTTTGTAGTGTCAGCTGGGCCCACCCCTCTCCCTAACCCTCTCCCCAAAGGGGCGAGGGGACTGACTGAGGTGCTCTTAGAGCTACGTCGACCTGAAAAACCGAGTCGAACTCCGGAATTGAATAGCCTCGATACTTGAAATCCAGAGTCGAACTCAGGCTTTGAAAACAACGAAGATCTGCACCCTTTCCCCCTCTCCCCTCTGGGGAGAGGGTTGGGGTGAGGGGGGTGGTTCTTGAAGTTAACGAATCATCAGAAATCGATCCGAACATCCCCCTTCGGCACACTGCAGCACGACAGGATGTAGCCCTCGGCTTCGTCTTCCTCGGTAATCCCGCCGTTGTGGTCCATTTCGACCTCGCCCCCCAGTTTCATCACCTTGCACGTCCCGCAGATCCCCATCCCGCAGGCTTTCGGGATCAACAGGCCGAGCTTGGCTGCCGCCGCATGCACGGTTTCACCCGGGGCCACGCGAATGCTCTTGCCGGACGAGATAAATTCGACCTGGTGCAGATCCGCCAAGTCGACTTCCGGCGCATCGGCAGCGATTTCGGCTTGTTCCACCGCATCGGCACGGGCTTCCGCTGGCGTGGCGCCGAAGGATTCCTCGTGATAACGGCTCATGTCGAAACCGGCCGCCTCGAGCATGCGTTTGACCGCGTTCATGTACGGCGTCGGCCCGCAGCAGAACACCTCGCGCTCCATGAAGTCCGGGGCCATCAGTTCGAGCATCTTGTGGTTCAGGTAACCGCGATAACCGGCCCATGGTTCGCCCAGGCCATGCTTCTCGCAGATCAGGTGCAGGCTGAAGTTATCGATCCGCGACGCCATGTGTTCCAGCTCGCGGTGATAGATGATGTCTTTCGGCGAGCGGGCGCTGTGGATAAACACCATGTCGACGTTGCCGTTGGTGTCGTAAAACCAGCGCGCCATGGACATGACCGGCGTGATGCCGACGCCGCCGCTGAGGTACAAAACCTTCGGCGCGGTGAAGTCCATGGCGTTGAACAGCCCGACCGGCCCGTGCACCGCCAGCTCCTGGCCTTCATGCAGGGTGTCGTGCAACCAGTTGGAGACTTTGCCCCCCGGCACGCGCTTGATGGTCACCGAAAAGCTGTACGGCACCGACGGCGAGCTGGAAATGGTGTAGGAGCGCATGATCGGCACGCCGTCGATTTCCAGCTCCAGGGTCACGAACTGCCCGGGCTTGAAGAAGAACAGGATCGGCTGATCGGCCATAAAACAGAAGGTGCGCACGTCCCAGGTTTCCTGGATGACTTTGACGCAACGGACGGTGTGTCGACCATTGGCCCAGGTCTGGGTAGTTACCGGATTCAGGAAGCTGTTGGACATGCTGTTCTCCACCGCCGATGCTCGGCCTTATGTTGGCGATTCTGCGTATAGCGCGAGCCACCCATTTACCTATCTGCGACATTCACATACTTATCGCGACCAGCCCCCAACTACCGGGGGTTGCGCGTCGGGAACAGATTGGGCCATGTCGCCCATGGATAAGGTTCTGGTATGCGCCGGCCCCACACTCGCTCCATACCAAGACACATTCTTTACACCTTGCGTAGCAAACCTGATTAGCCACTTTTCGCCGGCCTCACAGAAAGGGCCTTGAGGATCAAATCGATGGACGTCACCGCAAAAATCAGCCTGGGCGATCCGCTGGAACCCGCACGCAAGGCCACCGCGCAGATGCTGCAAGAACGCGAGCGTACTTACTCGCTGCCGCAGCCGTTTTACTCTGACGAGCGGCTGTTTGATATCGATATGCAGGAGATCTTCCAGAAAGAGTGGTTGATCGCTGGCATGACCTGCGAAATCCCGACCAAGGGCAACTACTTGACCCTGCAAGTCGGCAAGAACCCGATCATCGTGATTCGCGGCGCCGAAGGCGTGGTGCATGCGTTCCACAACGTTTGCCGCCACCGTGGCTCGCGCTTGTGCACCAGCGACAAAGGCAAGGTCGCCAAACTGGTGTGTCATTACCACCAGTGGACCTACGAGCTGGACGGTCGCCTGCTGTTCGCCGGCACCGAAATGGGCGCTGACTTCGACATGAAGCAGTACGGCCTCAAGCCTGTGAACGTGAAGACCGCTGGCGGTTACATCTTCATCAGCCTGTCGGAAAATCCGCCGGCGATTGATGACTTCCTGTCGACGCTGAACCATTACATGGAACCGTACGACATGGAGAACACCAAGGTGGCGATCCAGACTACCTTGTTTGAAAAGGCCAACTGGAAACTGGTGCTGGAAAACAACCGCGAGTGCTATCACTGCAACGCGTCGCACCCGGAACTGCTGAAAACCCTGCTGGAATGGGATGACGTGACCGACCCACGGGCCGACCAGGCGTTCAAGGACCACGTCGCCGCGTCCGCCGCGGCCTGGGAAGCCGAGAAGATTCCTTACGCTCACGCCAGTTTCGGCCTGCGTAACCGCATCGTGCGCATGCCGCTGCTCAAAGGCACCGTGTCGATGACCCTCGATGGCAAACAAGGCTGCGCCAAACTCATGGGCCGGATCAAAAACCCGGACCTCGGCTCGATGCGCATCCTGCACCTGCCGCACTCGTGGAACCACTGCATGGGCGACCACATCATCGTGTTCACGGTGTGGCCGATCAGTGCTCAGGAAACCATGGTCACCACCAAGTGGATCGTGCACAAGGACGCGGTTGAAGGCGTGGACTATGACGTGGACCGCATGCGCCAGGTCTGGGATGCGACCAACGACCAGGACCGTCGTCTGGCCGAAGAAAACCAGCGCGGGATCAACTCCACGGCGTACCAGCCAGGGCCTTACTCCAAGACCTATGAGTTTGGCGTGGTGAATTTTGTGGATTGGTACAGCGAGCGGTTGCTGAACAACCTGGGGGCAGAGCCGGCGGCTTACCTCAAGGGCGTGCCGGTTCAGGGCTGAGTCGTCTGACAAACCCCCGTCGATCATCACGATCTGCGGGGGTTTGTTTTTTGCGTTGGTTTAAGGCTGTTGCACTCTCATGCTCGATACCTTGCCGTCCAGTTGACTGGAAGAGCCGCCGCGGGTAATCCGCCACGAGCCACCGTCATAGTTGCGATCGAAACTTCCCACCACCACGGGCTGAGTAATGTCACGCAGGACATCCACTCGCGCATACCCCTGGTTTTGGTTCTGGTCCCAGTTGCCGTAGACACTGAAACTGGTGCCCGCCTTGGCCCGCAGAATTCTGGCGGACTTGGCTTCGTCATTTTTGCAGGCATTGCCCGATTTGAAGTTGAAGTTGGCGCTGTGAGCCAGGCTTACCGTGCAGACAATGTTCTGACCGGCGCCGTTGCCTTCATACAACACGACACTGGCATCGGAAAAATCGGCCGGTGTCTTGCCCACCGAAATCCGCGACACTTTGCCATCCAGACCGTTATTGCGGACATAGGTCAGTTTGAAATCAGCGTCCTCGTATTGAGTTTCAAACGTTCCTACCACCACCGACTCGTTCAAACCGATATCACGTTTAACGTCGATAAAGGCATGGTCATCTTTCGGATCACCATTGGACGAATCATAAACGGCAATTCGCGTCCCCTTGGCCACCCCTCGCAACTTCAAGGACCTGGCTTCATCATTTTCACAGCCGTGTGCTGGCAGGCTGAAGTTATAGTCCTTGCCCGCCGGAATAACGCAGGTCGTATCACCGGCCGCGTTGGCCCGATTTTGTTCGTAAAAGTAGTAACCCCCCTGGGTCAGCGCGGCCGCATAGGGAAATGTGTCGCCACGATGGTTGTAATCGACGGCAAGGTAGTTCGGCGCCGTGCGTTTGCCCCACACGCTGGCACAATGGCTGTCTACGCGACGTTCGAGGTAAGTCAGGTTGTTATCCACATCGCCAGCGTGTGCCGCGTTTTTTTCGAAGCTATGAAACTGATTCATGACGAACAACCGCGGCCACTGGGTGAAGCCGTTCACCCCTACCGTCGGGGTGTAAGAGTTCCAGCGCGACGGACAACTCCAATCATGCTTGAGGGTGGTTGCACCCAGGTCCCAGTAATTCTGGTTCTCCCAGTGACTGTCCTTCAGCAGATTGAGTGTTTTGCCATTGCTGACGTACTCGCCAGGATTGCCATCGGTCAGCATGATCAGGCGTTTGCCGCTGCCGATGATCTGCTGAAGGGTTGGCCAGGAACGCGAACCGGAATAGGCCCGTGGGTCAAACATCATGTCCGCCAGGCCCGGCACGGCATCGAATGCCCTGTTGAGGACATCCCTGTCGACATAGTTTTCGAGCGTCACGGTGACCACGGCATTGGGATTACTGCGCAAGAACGGCAGGAATACCGTGTTCAATGCATCGGAGAACTTCATGTCCGTTCTCGTAGAGCACTTCCAGGTGTCCAAGGTATGGCACAAATAGGCGGTTGGGGTGTTACCCAAATTGCCCAGATGCAAGTCCAGCATAAAACCCCGAACACCTCGATTAAGTTGTTCACGCATTTCATCCAGAAAACCGTTATGCGCCATCACCCAAGTGTATTCGTTAAAGGGTTTGGTAAGGTCCGTAATACCCGGCGCTGTTTCTGCCGCCGACGCTGAATGCGAAGCGAGCACAGGCGCAGCGAGAATGGCGGACAGCAACGCCAGTTTTTAAAGTTAAGCATTATTAATCTTCCATGATAATGAGCCCGGCAACTAATATTGAATCAAAGACCGGGACGCCATTAACTGAAAAATTAACTTGTTAGAAAACCATTAATGATTGTCCAAATATATCACCCATAAAAAATGCGCTCAAAAAGAGCGCATTTTTATTCAAGCCAACTACTGGATCAGTTCGAACTCCATCGAACTTTTCCGTTCTCCCCGATAAATGTTTCAATAATGTTTTCGCCGACAAGCTGCACTTTCACATAACCATTCAACACCCGATCCGGATACGCCTCATCCCCGGCATTCTCGGTTTCCGACCACAACACCCGCGAATGCCCGTTCAGTTCGCTGGCATTGCCATATGGAATCGCCCCATGCCCGGCGCAACGCGCATGTAGCCCACCCTGAGCGGCGTAGCAGATGCCGTTGTGCAAATGCCCCCAGTACCAATAATCCGGCTCACGGCCCAAGGCATCACATACCGTTTTAAACAGCGCCGTGGTGTTGTGCCCGGATATGTCGAAACCCTGATGGTGGCTGAGCACCATGATTTTCTTGCGCTGAGGCAGGTCTTTCATCCAGGCGATCTGTTCTTTGTTGAGCGTACCGTCCATGTACAGGTTGATTGCATCCGAGGCGTACGCGCTGTCGAGCCCGATCACCACCCAATCATCGTTGTACAACGCGAAATAACTGGTGCCCTGCTGCGTCGGGAAGCGTTTGGCCAGTTCCTTGTAGTAACCATGGGCGCCGCTGTACATCTCGTGGTTGGAATTGAGGGTGAACGAGCCGTGCTTGCCCATCGGCCACCCGACCATGTCGACATCTTCCTGGGAGTGAGTGCCGGCGTAATACACATCCCCCAGGTGAATGGTGAAATCGGCCTGGGCCAGTTGCATCTGATTGGCCACCGCCACCGCCGGGGCATGGCTGTCGAACGGCCCGGTGCCCCAGTCGCCGGCGATGGCCAGGGTCACGTCGCTGTCCATCTTCATCAGCGCCGGGGTGGTGGCGAACGGTGCGTGATGACGCAGGTTTTCAATCCACTTCAGCAACGCCTCGCTCCACAGCAAATCCAGCAGCTCCCATTTGCGACAGCCAAGCAGACTGCCGTCCTTGAGCACCCGGGTCTGCAACTCGTCGCTGGATTGCGGCAAGGGTGTGGCGTTACCGATGTGCAGGATCGACAAGCCGTGGGACAACTCCCACGGCACGCTCGGTTCGTCGTCCGGCAGGTCGCCGTGTTTGAGCACGTATTGCGCCTGATCGTGACCGCGCTGCAGCAGCGCGACGATGGCCTCGAATTCCTCCGGCTCAAGCTCGCTGACGAGTTTCTTCCACGACATTTCCAGCCGCGTGAACAGCCCGTGCAGGCGCAGCTTGACCTTGTCGTACTCATGTTCCCAATGACTGACTAATGACATGTTGGTATTCCTCCATCCGTAGTGGGATCACAGGGTTTTCATGAATTCGATGAGCGCCCGTTTATCGATGTCCGACAGCTGCGTGCCATACAGGTGGCCACTGTTGTGGTTGCCCTCCAGTCGAGTGTCGTACTTGAAACCGACCGAAGCATTGCCCGGTGCCGCGCTGGTGACGAAGCCGACCTTCTGCTGGTCGTAGACGTCGGAACCGGTGAAGAACACCTGCGGCCGCTGTTCCGGTGGTTGCAGCAAATCCCACAGAGTCGGCACCGAACCGTTGTGCAGGTACGGCGCGCGCATCCAGATGCCGTCGGTGGGGGTGTTGCTGTAGCTCTGGGTCTTGCGATAGGCGTTGAAGTCGAACGGCGGTTTCTTGAAGCCGTGGAACGCCGTCACCAGACCAGTGGTGAACGAGTCCAGCCGATGGGGATCGGTGCCCAGTTCTTCGATGTTGGTGGTGACTTGCCCGGTGTCGGTGCGGCCGAACTCATGGCAACCGGCGCAGTTCTTGTCCCACACCGGTTTGCCCTGGGCGACCTTGGCCTGATCCAGCGCCCATGGCCAGGCGGGCGGCTTGGTGCCGAGCAGCCAGTTGGTCACGCGATTGAAGCTTTCCGGCAGCACCGATTCCGGCGTCGCGCCCACGGCCATCGCCGCTGCGTAGTTGCGCTCGTGGATGTCGTTGTTGTTGCCGTCCCAGTGCAGGTACAGCGACTCCCGGGGTTTCTGGTTCCAGACTTGCGGCAGGTCGACGGTGCCGATGGTCGAGTCATCCGGGAAGCCGAACACCACCATTTTCGTCGGGTTGAACGTGTCGGTACGCCCCGGTCCTTGTGGCGGGCGCAGCTTCTGCCAGGCGTAGGCCTGTTTCTGCGCGAGCAGCGCGCTCTTGGCCATGGGGATGATCAGGTAGCGGTTGTACAGCCGCTCGAAAAAGCCGAGCTGGAATTTGCCGTTGATCGCGGTCATCACCGCATCGGTGGTGAATTTCGGGTCGCTGGCGCAATCGTAGGCGAACCACTGGAACGCTTGCAGTTGCAACGTATTGGCGGGCGCGGTAGCCACCGTTTTGGCGACGTCGCTGGCATTCGCGCGATAGGAACCGGTGTGGCACAGGGCGCAGTTCGGTTCGACGGTCGGGTAGCCGATCTGCCGCTTGGCCATGCCGACGGGCAGGTCCTTGCCGTTTTCGTAGAGGAAGCCGAAGACTTCGTAGCCGCCGGGTTTCGGCAGTTTCTCCGGGCACATCTGCGGCAACACGGCGAACAGGTAATACGGAATCCGCGCTTCGATGCCCAGGCCAATGGCGGCGTATTTGTAGTGGTCTTCGTCGGAGGCGTATTTCTCCGCCGGCACCACCCGCAGCATCTGGTACCAGGTTTCGTAACCGATAAACCCGAGCAGCAGCACCACGATCAGTGTCCCGACCTTGAAGCCGTGGCTTTGCCAGCGCAGCGCCCAACCCGCGCGCCATTCCCGCCAGCCGTCGCACAGCAGCGCCAAGGGTCGAGTGGCCGGCGTGGTGCCGAGGTACAGCAAGATCCCGAGGATCAGGAACATGCTCAGGTCGCCGAGGAACATCGGCACAAACACCGTGGCCTGGTTACTGGTGTTGATCAGGTAGATCCAGAACGCCACAGCGATCAGCCGCGACAGCACGCACAACCACGAATGCACTACAAACCGTGGCGCGTTGAAGCCCGATGGCATGTAGAACACGCTGATGCCGACCAGCAACATGCCGGCGTTTTCCAGCCATGGATCGGAGAGTTGCGGCGGCAGGCCGAGCATCGACGTCAGCAGCGCCGGGGCAAACAGGGCCGGCAGCGCGAAGAACATATTCATCACGATGCCTAGCCAGATGAAGCGTTGAAACCAGCGGATGTAACTGTCCATTTTTTATCCCCAGATCGTTCCCACGCTCTGCGTGGGAATGCCGCCATGGACGCTCCGAGTCCGCTCTTGTGACGCAGAGCGTCACGGGATGCATTCCCACGCGGAGCGTGGGAACGATCATTACTGGCCGATAGCGGTTTTCTCCAGGTGTTGCAGGATGATCGGGTACACATCGACCACCGCGTCCTTGCCGAACATGCAGTCGATGTGGCCGTAGCCCGGCACCACTTGCCGGCTGTAGTTTTCCGGCCCATGGACCTTGCACACCCGCTCGTAGGTCTTGAGCGTGCTTTCCGGCAGGTAGCACTGGTTGTCCGCGCCGCTGATGAAACAGATCGGCATGCTCAGCCGATCGAAGTGCGACATGTACACGTCCTCACCCTTGAAGTTCACCAGATGGCCTTTGCGCACGATCAACGCCAGGTGTTCGAAGGTTTGCATGTTCGACTCGCCGAACAGTTCGTGCAGGTTGTCGTGCAGGGTTTCGTTGAGGGTGTCGTGGCGGTACAGCGATGCATACATGAAGGTGATGCGATGACACACCGGGTTGGTGCAGTAGCCCTGGGCCTCGATCCGGGCATAGCCGTTGAGGGCTTTGTCGTAGAGTTTGTTGAACCAGTTCTCCTTGTTGTCGGCATAAGCAGTCAGGGATTTGACCCCAAGGACATCGAGCATTCCCGGCAAGTGCAAACCAGCCTTGAGCCCGGTGGCCGTGGCCACCACGGTATCCGCCGCAATCTGCGAGCAGACCACCGACCGCACGCCTTGCAACCCGGCCAGCAGCGACATGAAAAACGTCGTCGCGCCGTAGCAATGCACCACGCATTGCACATCGGCAGCCTTTGTCGCTTGCTGGATTTGCGCGATGGCCGCCTTGAAGTCGTACTGGGCAATCTGGTCGCCGTTCCATTCCTTCTTGCTCGCCGGCAGCAGGATGCTCACCCGCAAATCCAGCAGCCACACGTCGTACTCGTGCTTGCACAGGTACTCCAGCAGGTTGGTCTGGATGGTGTCGGTGGAGAAAATATTCGAGCCCACGCCCAAGCCATGCACCAGCATCACCGGGCCTTTCGTGCCGCCCTGATAACGGGTCAGGCGCAGTTCGACGTTGTCCTCGGTTTGGAAGAAATGCACGCTCGGCGTTGGCGCATCCAGCGGCCGTTTCAGCCGCGGCGGCGCGTCCGGGTTGAAGTAAATGTCGCCAGCGAACACCCCGCCGTAGCTCTCCCAGAGAATCCCGGCGAAGAACTTGCCGAACCGCGCCAGGCCTTCGATGCGCTCGCGTTCGTTGCGCGCATTGAGCACTTTCATGGTGGTCATTTGCTTGGCGAAGTCGGTCGGGTGGATGTGCATGACGCCTGAGCCGAGCACCGCGCCAGTCTTGTCCGGCCCGTTATACAGCGTGACGTAGAGGGTGCTGGTGTCGTGCCAGATATTCAGCACGCCATTGTCTTCGGGCACGGTTTTGAAGGCGCTGAAGAAATAGTCGTGACCGTCCTCGGCGGTCAGTTTCATGTCGTATTTCATGTGGCGCACGCCGACCTGTTCCTCGAACTGTTCGAACAGGTTGAACACGCCGTTGCTGGCAGTCAGTGGCTGCGGCGACAGGCCCGGCGCATTCAGGGTGCCGACCAGGGTGGCGGCGTGTGCCGGTTCCTTGATCATGCGGTTGAGGTCGTTGGCGGTGATGGTCAGGGTGAACTCGATGGGCGAGTTTTCCGATTCGCCGCGCGTGGCCGCTGCTTCGTACAACGTGAGGTCGGTGCCTTGGGCTTGGGTGAAGTCCTTGGAAAAGTAGCCCTTCATGGTTTCGGTGAACTGCACGCCGAGGGTCGGCGGCGCCACTTGTTTGCGCGGCGCCGACGGCAGTGTGTAGTCGATCTTCCAACCGCGATCCGCCGCCAGCAAACCCATGTTGCGCTCGCTCACCGCCGAGATGGTCAGCAGCGGATTGACCGCCAGGGACGTCGGGATCACCGCGCCGTCGGTCACGTACAAACCGGCGTACACGTCAGTACCACTGGCACCGCTGAACACCTGCCCTTTGTGATTGACCACGCCCTGCCCCGCGTCCTCACCCATCACGCAACCGCCCAACGGGTGGACCGAAACGATGCTGTGCTTGAGCAGCTTGGTCCAGATCGGATTTTCGACCCAGACCCCGCCCAGCGCCTTGGTGCTCAGGTGCAGGCGTTCGTTGCCGAGTTTGACGTTTTCCTGCTCGCCCACGCCTGGCCAATCGATGCGCAGTTGATCCTTGCTGTCGAGCACCATCCGGCCCTTGCCGTCGTCGTGACTCATGATCAGGTAGGTCTGCATGTTGTGCAGCGCGCCGTAATACGGGCCACGCAGGAAACTTTCCGCTTCGCGCTCCTTGTATTTCAGCTTGCCGGTGAAGCTGTCGTCAGTCGCCACGCCGATCAGCTCGGCGAATCCGGCCATGCTCGGCACCATCGGCCGGCCGAGGGCGCCGGGGATCGAGCCTTCTTCGATGACCATGCGGCTGCGCCAGTCGCCTTCGGTGCGCATGTCGATGATTGAAGTGATGCAAGGGCCCACCGGGCTGAGTTCCTTGGCCGGGTGCGCGCCGAAACCGATGCCGTTGATCGGCTGTTCGCAGTTATGGCCGAAGCCGAGGATGTCGCCGTTGCCGCTCATGTTTTCGCCGAGCTGGTTGGAGGTCGACAGGCCTTTATCCCGGGAGCGCAGGAGGATTTCGGTGGAGCCCAACGTGCCGGCGGAGACAACCACGATGTCGGCTTTGACGAACAGCGTCGGCGCGGAGAACTTCTCGCGGCCGCTATCGAGATATTGGAAGTGCACGATCCAGCCATCGCCGTCGCGCTCCAGATGCCGCACCTCGGCCTGGCAGAAAATCTCCGCACCGTGGTTCCAGGCGTCCGGCAGGTAATTCATCAGCGTGGTGTTCTTGGCCTTGTTGTTACAGCCCGAGACGCAGTCGCCACAGTTGTTGCAGGGCAGTTGCTCGACGCCAACGTGGTTGAGGTTGTTCGGCAGTTTGTCGAAGGTCACGTTGATCGGCGGCCGGTAGAAGTGCGCGCCTTGCTTGAGGTAATCCGCTGACTTCTTGTTGGCTTCGAGTTTCGGCAGCACTGGCGAAGTGCTGGGGTACGGCATCGGTTTGAGCATTTCCCGGGCCCGGGCATAACCGTCCTTGAGCAAGGTGTCGCGATGTTCACGCACTGCAAGAGGCCAGCGCGGATCGTCGAACACGCCGGGCTCCGGTTCCAGGGCGACGTTGGCGTTGATCAGCGACGTACCGCCCAAACCGCAACCGACCACCACGTTCTGCTGGGCGTTGACGTGCAAATCGAACAACCCGGTGCGCGAGCCGATATGCCCGTCCGGGTCGTGCACCTGCAATTCCTCGGTGGCCGCGATCATGGTGTTCGGGTATTCACCGGGTTGCATCTCCCGGCCGCGCTCCAGCAGGCACACCCGCTTGCCGGCCCGGGACAAGCGCGAAGCCGCAATCCCGCCGCCATAGCCGGAGCCAATGACGATCACGTCGTAGTGTTCCTTGATGTCGCTGATGGGCGTAGCGATCCGGGTCATGGTTCTTTTCCTCTCAGGCTGAAGGGGCAACTCTGCGGTTGCCTGCAATCAATGGGCGAACGAACACCTGGCCATCGAGCGAACCCGGCGGCAACAAGCTGTGTCAGTGCAAAGGTCTGGCGCTATAGACGCGCACGCTGATTGGCGGCCCGGCGATGGATTCGCTTGCGCAGCGAAGTCGCGGCGGCCGGGACGCAGGTCGTGCAGGGAATGGGGTGCGAGCGGTGTGGCTGGCTATCCATCACGCGTTCTCCCTGAACCAGATGTGGATAAGTGGCGGTTGTCCTTTTGTAACTGGTTAGTGAAGACAGGCGACAGATTGAAGTCAAGGAAGTGCCTTAGAACTGTACGAAATCTGATCTATTGCGTTCTGGACTATGCGCGGCGTGGCTTGCAGGGTTTAGCGAACAAGTTATCCACACCTTCGCCCACAGCTAATGGGGACAACTCTGGGTTTGTCCGGAATTCTCTTGATAAATAACGAAGAAAAACCGTGACTTATCCAGAAGCACGGTTCTGAACGGCAATTGGTTGTTTTTTGATCGAAAGCTTACAGCGCACGGTTTACATGACTTGCAGAGGATGGCGAACACCTTATCCACAGAAGCACCAACAGACTTTGGGGGCAACTTTGGCGGATCTGTGGAAAACCTGCTCAAAGCTTGATAAATCGGGGTTTACGGGAGGTTTGTTGTCTTAAAACGGTGCTTTGGCTGTTATTTGATCAGATGCCTGACAGGCCCGGTTTATAAGGTCTGTAGCGGACAGCGAACATCTTATCCACAGAAGCGCCAACAGAGATTGGGGGCAAGTATTGGCTCTGGTGCAAAGTTATCCTCGGGAAAAAGCCCGAAAAAACCGTGAGTTAGGCTGGTTGTTTTTTGTACGGAGGGTTACAGGGCCCGGTTTGTATGGGGTGTAGCGAGGGGTGAACATGTTATCCACAGAAGTGATAACAGGGATTGTGGGTAACCTCAGGGATTGTGCATGGCTTGGGATCGACCCCTCACCCTAACCCTCTCCCCAGAGGGTAGAGGGGACTGACCGATTTGTTCTTAGAGATACATCGACCTGAAAGTCCTGAGTTGAACTCGGGGTTTGAAAAGCCCCCGATCGGCTCCCTTTCCCCTCTCCCCTATGGGGAGAGGGCTGGGGTGAGGGGTGGATCTCAAGCCAACCCAAATCCAGCAGATCACACCTCACGGGCGGTACATCAAATAGGCCTCACCGGATACCCGAATCATCGGATGCGGCGTGATCTGACAGGTATCAACAATCCGAAACCCATGCCGCTCATAAAACCGCCGGGCACCGGTGTTCACCGCGTAATCGATCAAGCTCAAGCCGTTGAGCCCCAGCTGATTGGCACGGTCGTAGGCATAGGCAAGGAATTGTCGGCCCAAGCCCTGATTGCGCCAGCCTTCATGCAGCGCCAGGCTTGAAATGTAGAGGGTGTCAGGGATTTCCATCGTGGCGTACGGCGCCAGGACGGGATCGGTGACCGGCGCGGCCAGCGGGTCGTGACGCATCACGTAGCTGTGCAGCATGCCGACAACCTCGCCCCCGGCCTCGGCGATCAGGCAGTTCTGGTAAGAGAAATCCACGTTGTCACGAGCGTAGCGACTGGCCCCGACATCCAGCAGATCCTGACCGGGCCGGGCCAGTTGGCTCCAGATGTAATCCGCCGCGCCCTCCGATGAAATCTGAAACAAACGCGCAATCTCCCGCGCATCCGCGCGCAGGGCCGAACGAAATTCAACGGGCATTACGTTCCCCGACAGATGATGGCGAGCGTGCTTACGCTCTGTGTTTCATGCAGACAAAGAGGGACGCGGAGCGTCCTGGGCGGCATTCCCACGCAGAGCGTGGGAACGATCAGCGGATCAACGGACGACGCCTTCTTCGATCAGCAACTTGAGAATCGCCTCGGCCCCCGCTTGCGCGGTCACGCCTTTAAGCACTTGCCCGCCGCCCCCACTGGCCTTGGCCGTCGCGGCTTTCATGCGGTCGGCGCCGCTCTTGGCCTTGATCACTTTCAAGCGCTTGGGCCGTGGCTTGGCCGGTTGCAGGGTGGCGACCGCCAGCAATTCATCATCGATGACTTCGACTTCATCGGCCTGCAACACCCCCCGCCGAGCCGGGCCGTAGGCGCTTTGCCGAGGCTTCGGCGCAGCGTTATCCACAGTCGCCAAAAACGGCAGCCGCACTTTCAAGCGACGACGCTGGCCACGGGGCAAGGCTTGCAGCACCAGGGCCGAATTGCCGTCGATGGATTCCACCTGCGCCAGCCCCACCACCAGCGGCCAGCCGAGGCTTTCCGCCAACAGGAACGGCAACATGCCCGAGCCTTCACCGGTTTCCGCCTGGCTGCCGGTCAGCACGACTTGCGCCCCGGCATCACGCAAATAAGCCGTCAACGCCGGCAGCGCATCGGCGCCTTCCGGTTGTTCCAGCACATGCAGTTGTTCCAGGCCCATGCCCAGATAGGCACGCAGCGCCGGTTCGGCGACATCGCCGGCATGCAGCACTTGCAGGTTATCCCCAGCCAGTTGCAGACCCAGTTCAACGGCGCGTGCGTCCTGCTCGGCGCGGCGCGGCCGGCCGGAGGTCGGGTGGGCGCCGATGGACACCAGGCTGATGACTTTTGTACTCATGACCCTTTCCTTCCCTTAAGCCGCATCGCGCTTGGCGTCGTTGCGATAAACCGCTATCGCATCGATCAAGGCTTGAAGAATCTCGGCGCTCTCGCCGATCACCGACAGGTCGGCCCGTTTGATCATGTCGCAGCCAGGGTCGAGGTTGATCGCCACCACCTTGTCGCAGGCACCGATGCCTTGCAGGTGCTGGATCGCCCCGGAAATCCCCACGGCCACGTAAACCCGTGCAGTGACCCAAGTGCCGGACGCACCGACCTGACGGTCGCGAGCCATGAAGCCATCGTCCACCGCCACCCGCGATGCACCTTCGGTGGCGCCCAAGTCTTCAGCGGTCCTGTGGAAAAGTCCCCAGTCCTTGACACCGTTGCCGCCGGAGAAGATGAACTCGGCTTCGGCCATTGGAATCGCCGCCGGATCCACCGCCACCGCGCCCAAATCTTCGATGCGCGACAGGCTGCGAACCACGGCTGTGGATAACTCCACCGGCAAGGCTTCGTGACGGGTTTCACTGACCGGCTCGGCGCACTCGACGGCGGCCAGAATCAGCCGGGCAACCGGACGCGCAAGGTCTTGCAGGCCAGCACCGGCGCGGCCGATACACTCCTGATCCTTGACCTGCCAGACCCGTGTGGCCGGGCGTTCGCCCAGGGCGGCGGCAAAGCGTCGACCGAGTTCGCCACCGCCACTGCGACTGTCCGGCAGCAACCAGTGACGCGGGCTGAACTGGTTATCCACAGCCCGCAGGCCCTGGACTCGCTGTTCCGGTGCATAACCGCTGAATTGATCACCCTCAAGCACCAGCAAGCGATCGACGCCTGCGGTGGCGAAAGCGCTTTCCTTGTGTTCGCCGAAAACCACGGCCAGTACCGCGCCATCCTTGCCGGCCAATTGATGCGCGAGGCCGAGCAAGTCGCGGTCGTGGCTGCTCAGGCGGCCGCCGACCATGTCCGGCACCACGCTGATGTAGAACGCCGGTGTCGGCACTTGATGCAGCGGCAATTGCACTTCAACGGCAGCCGAACGTTTGGTCGCCCCGCCCTGCTGCGCGCCACTGCGGTCGATGCGTTTGATGCCGTTAGGCCCGATAAAACCGATGCCATGCAGATTCTTGCGAATGACGCCGTTGGGCCCCATCCAGCTGTGTTGCGCCGGTTGCATCGCCGCGTGCAGCGGGTGCAAGCGGTTACGGGCAATCCATTCGGCGCGGGGGTCGCGGCGGATTATGTCGCTCATCAGTGGGCCTCCGCAGGTTCACGTTTGGCCGGAGTGGTCGGCTTGCTCGGCGCGGCGTCTTCGAGCAAGGCGTCGGCCACCAGTTCGGCGATGTCCTTGATCAGCGGACGCGGTTCGACCACGCCTTCGAGCATCGCGGTACACTGCGGGCAGCCCACGGCCACCAGTTCGGCGCCGGTTTCGCGGATGTCGTCCATGCGCATGTCGGGGATCCGTTGCTTGCCCGGAATGTCGGTAATCGGCGCCCCGCCACCGCCGCCGCAGCAGCGCGAGCGGAAACCGGAACGTTGCATTTCCTTCACTTCGATCCCGAGGGCGCGCAGCACTTCACGCGGCGCCTCGTACTCACCGTTGTAGCGCCCGAGGTAGCACGGATCGTGATAGGTCACGCTGCTGCCTTTGTGCTGGCCGAGGTTGAGGGCGCCAGCGCCGATGATCTCGGCCATGTAGGTGCTGTGGTGCTGCACCAGATAGTTGCCGTCGAAGGCGCCGTATTCGTTTTTCAACACATGGAAACTGTGCGGGTCGCAGGTGACGATGCGGTTGAAGCTGTACTTGGCCAGGGTCTGGATGTTGCGTTTGGCCAACAGCTGGAACGTCGCTTCGTCACCCAGACGTCGGGCCACGTCACCGCTGTCGCGTTCTTCGAGACCGAGCACCGCGAAGTCGACCTTGGCCGCTTTCAGCACTTTGACGAAGGCGCGCAAGGTGCGCTGGTTGCGCATGTCGAACGCACCGTCGCCGACCCAGAACAGCACGTCGACCGACTTCTTCTCGCTCATCAGATTCAGGTTCAAATCCGCCGCCCAGTTCATCCGCCCGCCCGGCGCGAAGCCGCCCGGGTTGTCGGTGGCGATCAGGTTTTCCAGGACTTCGGCGCCCTTGTTTGGCGTGGCACCAAGTTCCAGCGTCAGGTGACGGCGCATGTCGACGATGGCATCGACGTGCTCAATCATCATCGGGCACTCCTCGACGCAGGCGCGGCAAGTGGTGCAGGACCACAAGGTTTCAGCGTCCACCAGGCCGTTGACGATCGGTTGATGTGGATTACCGGCGTGTTCACCGATGGCTTTGCCCGGATAGGGACTGCCGGCGAACTTGGCATCGGTGCCGCCGGCCAGGCCGACCACCATGTCTTGAATCAGTTTTTTCGGGTTCAGCGGCTGGCCGGCGGCGAAGGCTGGGCATGCCGCTTCGCACTTACCGCACTGCACGCAGGCGTCGAAGCCGAGCAATTGGTTCCAGGTAAAATCCTTGGGTTTTTCCACGCCCAGCGGCGCGGTCGGGTCGTTGAGATCCAGGGGTTTCAAACCGGTGGAACGACCGCCGCCGAAGCGTTCGGCGCGACGGTGCCAAGCCAGGTGCAGGGCACCGGCAAAGGCGTGCTTCATCGGCCCGCCCCAGGTCATGCCGAAGAACAACTCGCTTACGCCCCACAGCACACCGACGCCGAGGATCGCCGCCACCACCCAACCACCGAAGTTTTCCGGGAGGATGCCGGCCACCGGCAGGGTCAACAGGAAGAAACTTGCCGAGAACGCCAACAGGCTTTTCGGCAAACGCATCCACGGCCCTTTGGACAGGCGGGCCGGTGGGTTGCGACGACGCAGGAACATGAAAATCGCCCCGACGAACATCACCGCCGAAGCAATCAACAGTGCGAAACCAAGAATGCGGCTGTGCAGGCCAAAACCGTGAACCAGGATCGCCAGCACAATCGACGCCACCGCCCCACCGGCCGTGGCCACGTGGGTGTTGGCGATGTATTTGTCCCGCGCGACGACGTGGTGCAAATCGACCATGTAGCGCTTGGGCATGGCGAGCAGGCCGCCGATCAGGTCGACCTTCGAGGCCCGGCCCCGGCGCCACATATTCACCCGCCGCAACGCGCCGAGGACGGCAAGGCCCAGGGCTGCGAACAACAGGATTGGAAGAAGGGTGTTCAACATGTGGAGCTCCCAAAGACCGCAGGGTCAATGATCGTTCCCACGCTCTGCGTGGGAATGCAGCCCGGGACGCTCCGCGTCCCAAGAGCGGACGCGGAGCGTCCATTGAGGCATTCCCACGCGGAGCGTGGGAACGATCGTTCGTGGCTTAGAAATCCTTGCACAACCGCAACGCGTCGTAGATCGCGGCGTGTGTATTGCGCTGGGCCACGCAGTCGCCGATGCGGAACAGCAAGTAGCCGTCTCCCGCCTGGCTCAGCGATGGCTGCGGCTTGATCGCGAACAAGGCTTCGATGTCCATCTGGCCTTTGTTGCGCGATGCTTCCTTCAGCGCGTAATAGATTTCTTCGTCCGGACGCACACCGTTTTCGACGACGACCTGGTCCACCACCCGCTCCTCTTTGGCGCCGGTGTATTCGTTTTCCAGCACCGCCACCAACTTGTCGCCTTCGCGGTAGACCTTCTCCAGCATCATGTCGCCGGTCATGATCACTTCTTTCGGGTACATGCTGCGGTAGTAGGTCGGGAACGATGTGCCGCCGATGGCCACGCCCGGTTTGATGTCGTCGGTAACGATCTCGACCTGGCTGCCCTTGTCGGCGAGGAAGTCCGCGGTGGACATCCCGGTGAATTCGCAAATGGTGTCGTAGACCAGCACGTTCTTGCCCGGCGCAACTTTGCCGTCAAGGATGTCCCAGCTGCTGACCACCAGCCCTTCAGCCGCGCCCCAATGTTCGTTCTGCTCCAGGAATGGATGACCGCCGACGGCGAGCACCACGACATCTGGACGCAGGTCGAGAATGGTCGCCGCATCCGCCGCCACGCCCAGGCGCAGGTCAACTTTCAGACGCGCCAGCTCGAGTTGGAACCAGCGGGTGATACCGGCAATCTGGTCCCGTTGCGGGGCTTTCGATGCGGTGGTGATTTGCCCGCCGATAAATTCTTTCTTCTCGAACAGGGTCACGTCGTGGCCCCGCTCGGCGGAAACGCGAGCCGCTTCCATGCCGGCAGGACCGGCACCGACCACCACGACTTTGCGTTTCACACCGGTGGATTTCTCGATGATGTGCGGCACGCCCATGTATTCACGGGAAGTCGCGGCGTTCTGGATGCACAGCACGTCCAGGCCTTGGTATTGACGGTCGATGCAGTAGTTGGCGCCGACGCATTGTTTGATCTGGTCGATCTGGCCCATCTTGATCTTGGCGATCAGGTGCGGGTCGGCGATGTGGGCGCGGGTCATACCGACCATGTCCACGTAGCCACCTTCCAGAATCCGCGTGGCCTGGTTCGGGTCCTTGATGTTCTGCGCGTGCAGCACCGGGGCCTTGACCACTTCCTTGATACCGGCCGCCAAGTGCAGGAATGGCTCCGGTGGATAACTCATGTTCGGGATAACGTTGGCCAGGGTGTTGTGGGTGTCGCAGCCCGAACCGACCACGCCGATGAAGTCGATCATGCCGGTGTCGTCGTAGTACTTGGCGATCTGCTTCATGTCTTCGTGGGACAAGCCGTCCGGGTGGAATTCATCACCGCACAGACGGATGCCGACGCAGAAATCCGGGCCGACTTCAGCGCGCACAGCTTTCAGCACTTCGAGGCCGAAACGCATGCGGTTTTCGAAGCTGCCGCCCCATTCGTCGGTACGCTTGTTGACTCGCGGACTCCAGAACTGGTCGATCATGTGCTGGTGCACCGCCGACAGTTCAACGCCGTCCAGGCCACCAGCCTTGGCGCGGCCAGCCGCCGTGGCGTAGTTGCCGATCACCCGCCAGATTTCTTCCGGTTCGATGGTTTTGCAGGTCGCGCGGTGCACCGGCTCACGGATGCCCGACGGCGACAGCAGGGTTGGCCAATGCTCGCCGTCCCAACGGGAGCGACGGCCCATGTGGGTAATCTGAATCATGATCTTGGCGCCATGCTTGTGCATGGCATCGGCCAGGTTCTGGAAGTGCGGAATGATCCGGTCGTCGGCCAGGTTGACCGATTTCCACCAGCCTTGCGGGCTGTCGATGGCCACGCTGGAGGAACCGCCGCAAATCGCCAGGCCGATCCCGCCCTTGGCTTTCTCTTCGTAATACTTGACGTACCGGTCGGTGGTCATGCCGCCGTCGGTCGCGTAGACCTCGGCGTGCGCGGTGCTGAGCACGCGGTTGCGGATGGTCAGTTTGCCGATCTGGATCGGCTGGAACATTGCTTCGAAAGCCATGGCGGGTTCCTCGACTTACAACGGCTTGACGGTGAACAAACCGTCGTCGTGGCCTTCTTCGGAGCCACCGTAGACTTGCTCGGCAACCGTGCGAATCTTGCTGCCGCGAGCCTCAAGAATCTGGTCCATGGCCCCGGCAAACCAGCCGGTGAACATGTAGTCGACCTTGCGCCCGACCTTGCCGTACACGTAGACGAATGCCGAGTGTTCGAGCTTGACGCTGGCGGTGCCTTTGTCGAGGTCGATGTCCTGGATCTTGAACAGGCCCCAGCCCCGTTGCGACAGGCGCTTCATGTAGTGCTCGAACACCGCGACGCCTTCCAGGCCGTGGCATTCAGCTTCTTTTTCACACCAGTGCCAGGCGGATTTGTAGCCAGCCTTGTAGAGGATTTCGGCGTAGGCTTCAGCGCCCAAAACCTCTTCGATGCCCATGTGGTTATTGACGAAGAAGTGACGCGGTACGTACAGCATCGGCAGGGCGTCGGAGGTCCAGACACCGGTTTCGCTGTCGACTTCGATTGGCAATTGCGGGGCGATCTTGGCCATGGAAACTTAACTCCAGAAAAATTGGGGTGTTGCCCCCGGCGCGGACGGCCGGGGGAAAGGATTCAGAAATGCGGTGGCTTATTCGCCCCAGACGTCTTTCAAGACGTTGACCCAGTTCTCGCCCATGATCTTGCGGACCACGCGCTCGGAGTGGCCGCGCTTGAGCAGGGTTTCGGTCAGGTTCGGGAACTCGCCGACGGTGCGGATGCCCAGCGGATTGATGATCTTGCCGAAACTGGTCAGGCGGCGGGCGTAGCCCTTGTCGTGGGTCAGGTATTCGAAGAAGTCCTGGCCATGGCCCTGGGTGAAGTCGGTGCCGATGCCGATGGCGTCTTCGCCGACGATGTTCATGGTGTATTCGATGGCTTCGGCGTAGTCGTCGATGGTCGAATCGATGCCCTTGGCCAGGAACGGCGCGAACATGGTCACACCGACGAAACCGCCGTGGTCGGCGATGAACTTCAGTTCTTCATCGGATTTGTTGCGCGGGTGGATTTTCAGACCCGACGGCAAGCAGTGGGAGTAGCAGACCGGCTTCTTGGATTCGAGGATGACTTCTTCGGAGGTCTTGGAGCCGACGTGGGACAAGTCGCACATGACGCCAACGCGGTTCATCTCGGCGACGATTTCACGACCGAAGCCCGACAGGCCGCCATCGCGCTCGTAGCAACCGGTGCCGACCAGGTTCTGGGTGTTGTAGCACATCTGCACGATACCGACGCCGAGCTGCTTGAACACCTCGACATAGCCGATCTGGTCTTCAAAGGCGTGGGCATTCTGGAAACCGAAGAGGATGCCGGTCTTGCCCTGCTCCTTGGCCTTGCGGATATCGGCGGTGGTGCGCACTGGAATCACCAGGTCGCTGTTCTCGCGGATCAGCTTCTGGCTGGCGGCGATGTTGTTGACGGTGGCCTGGAAGCCCTCCCACACCGACACGGTGCAGTTGGCCGCGGTCAGACCGCCCTTGCGCATGTCTTCAAACAGCTCGCGGTTCCACTTGGCGATAATCAGCCCGTCGATAACGATGCTGTCGGCGTGCAATTCGGCTGGGCTCATCAGGCTGTCCCCTATTAGCGATTCGTGCGCCGAATCGTGTGCCGGCGCTTTGGGGCCAGCATATGCCTGAGGACCGGGGCAGCCGGGTGCAAAAACGACAGAGGGTTTGCCGAAAGCGTCAATCTGCGACAAAGGGTCGTCGTTGAACGTTGCGGGCCACCTGTTCAAGGGCCTGCGCATGGGCCAGAATTCGCGGCATTACTGGAATGTGGGGCTATGCAATGAAAACGATGTTCCTGGCTTTGGCACTGATAGCGACCGGCGTACAGGCGGCGGAAGAATCCGACAACAACCCCTGCGATGCCGTCGAAAACGACGTCCAGACCCTGGAATGCTCGGCCTACAGCAGAACCACCGCCGAACAACTGCTCAAAGAAAACTATCAGGGGCTGAACGAACGCTTGCAGTCGGTCTACGGCAAGAACAAGGCGCAATTGGCTGACATCTCCGAAAAGCTCAAAGTCGCTCAACAGCAATGGCTGAAAACCCGGGATGCGGATTGCGTAGTCGAAGCCTTTCCGGCGACGAGTGGTAGCAAGGCGTTCACCATTGCGCAGAATGATTGCGTGGCGCGGATGAGTGACGAGCGGTCGGAGTTTTTGGAGTCGATTTCGCAGGAGTGAGGCGGTAATGGAAAACAATATGATCCCCCACGAAGTCGTCAGCCGTATCGTCGATGGCGCCCTTCCCGTTCAGGCCTGGCGCCAACACCTGAACCTTACTCAGCAAGAAGTTGCCGAACGCATGGGTGTTTCCCAATCGACGTTTGCCGAGCTGGAAAGCGTTTCGAAGCCTCGCAAGGCCACCCGCGAAAAAATCGCCGCCGCATTTGGCATCAACGCCGATCAGCTTGAGTTGTAAGCTGTCCGCCATCAGCTCCTTAAGGAATACCCAATGAACATCTGCGGCATCGAAATCAAAGGCAGCGAAGCGATCATCGCCGTGGCCTCGCTCGACGGTCAGGCACTGAGCCACGTCGCCCTGGCCACCAAGAAAATCGCTCTGGACGATGACGACGAAGCCGCGAACGTGAAAGTCTTCGCCGCTCAGGTGGCGTCTTTTGTACGTGAGAATTCCATTGACCGGATTGCGATCAAGAAACGCAGCAAGAAGGGTGAATTCGCTGGTGGGCCGACCACATTCAAGATCGAGGGGATTTTTCAGCTGCTGGAGAATTGCGAGGTGACGCTGTTGTCGCCGCAGACGATCAATGCCCAGGCCAAAAAGCACAATTTTGAACTGCCGGGGACGCTGAACAAGTATCAGCATGAGGCTTATAAAGCGGCGTGTTCGGCGTTGATGAAGAAGTAAAGCCCTCCACTGATCGTTCCCACGCTCTGCGTGGGAATGCATCCCGTGACGCTCTGCGTCACATCCCGAAGCGGAACGCGGAGCGTCCCTGGCAGCATTCCCACGCAGAGCGTGGGAACGATCATGCCTTGGCAGTACGCCGGTCTTCCCGCGGACACCGCTCAAACTTCGCCCGATAGCTGCGGGTGAAATACGACGGCGATTCAAACCCGCAGGCAATGCTCACTTCCAGCACGCTCATATCCGTCTGACGCAGCAATTGCCGCGCCTTCTCCAGCCGTAGCCGTAGATAAAAATTGCTCGGCGTATCGTTCAGGTGCAGGCGAAACAACCGCTCCAGTTGCCGCCGGGTCACTTTGATCGATTCCGCCAAGGCCAACGTGCTCAGCGGCGGTTCGCTGTGTTGTTCCATCTCGCCGATCACATGCACCAGCTTCTTGTTGCTGATGCCATAGCGCGTGGCGACTTCCATGCGTTGGTGGTCTTTGCGCGGGCGGATGCGGCCGAGTACGAATTGTTCGCTGACCTGGATCGCCAGTTCCGGGCCGTGGGCCTGGCCGATGAGGTCGAGCATCAGGTCGATGGACGCGGTGCCGCCGGCGGAGGTGATGCGCCGACGGTCGATCTCGAACAGTTCTTGGGTAACGCTGAGCTGTGGATAGGACTCCTTGAACGCGTCGATGGCTTCCCAGTGCAGGGTCAGGCGATGGCCGTCGAGCAGGCCGGCTTCGGCGAGGACGAAGCTGCCGGTGTCGATGGCGCCGAGGGTCACGCCTTCGTTGTCCAGTCGGCGCAGCCAGTGTTCCAGGGCCGGGGTGGCGAATTTCAGCGGCTCGAAACCGGCGACTACCAGCAGCGTCGCGCCTTTCTTCAGCGGTTCCAGCGCCGCGTCGGCGTTGACCGACATGCCGTTGCTGGCCAATACCGCGCCGCCGTCAGCACTTAATACATGCCAGCGATACAGCTCGCCGCGAAAGCGATTGGCGACCCGCAGCGGCTCGATGGCCGAGATAAACCCGATGGCCGAGAAACCCGGCATCAACATGAAGTAGAAATCCTGGGACATGGAGCGCACTCGATAGGCGGGTAACGTGAGGGCGGGTAGCGTGTGGACGTTGATACGCCACTTGTCGATGGCATTCAAGAGGTCAGGTCGCTGCAGTGCAAGAGCTGGTCGCCGCAGTGCGCTTTCACGGGGGCATTGCTGCGTAACTTGGTCATCACCGGCGCACGAAGATGCCGGGACCCACAATAACGACCTGCCGAGGAACCCACCATGAAACGACTGATCAGCAGCTGTGTTCTTGCACTCAGCGGTACCGCTTTATTGAGCGCCAGTGCCATGGCCGCCGACCCCGCCGCGTGCCAGAACGTGCGCATGGGTGTAGTGAACTGGACCGATGTGATCGCCACCAGCGCCATGACTCAGGTATTGCTCGATGGCCTCGGCTACAACACCAAACAAACCAGCGCCTCCCAGCAAATCATCTTCGCCGGGATCCGCGACCAGCGCCTGGACATGTTCCTGGGCTACTGGAACCCGCTGATGACCCAGACCATCACCCCGTTCGTCGATGGCAAACAAGTCAAAGTGCTTGAAGCACCGAGCCTGAAAGACGCCCGTGCCACCCTCGCCGTCCCGACTTACCTCGCCGACAAGGGCCTGAAAACCTTCGCCGATATCGCCAAGTTCGAAAAAGAACTGGGCGGCAAGATCTACGGCATCGAGCCTGGCTCGGGCGCCAACACCCAGATCAAGGAAATGATCGCCAAGAACCAGTTTGGCCTCGGCAAGTTCCAGTTGGTCGAGTCCAGTGAAGCCGGGATGCTCTCGGCGGTAACCCGCGCCACCAAGCGCAACGAAGCCATCGTGTTCTTCGGCTGGGCGCCGCACCCGATGAACGTCAACGTGAAGATGACTTACCTCACCGGCAGCGAAGACGCCCTGGGCCCGAATGAAGGCATGGCTACAGTCTGGACCGTCACCGCACCGAACTACGCCCAGCAATGCCCGAACGTCAGCCGTTTGCTGAGCAACCTGACTTATACCGCCGAAGACGAGAGCCGGATGATGCAGCCGTTGCTGGATCACAAGGACGCTTTCGAATCGGCCAAGCAATGGCTGAAAGATCACCCGCAAGACAAGCAACGCTGGCTCGAAGGTGTGACGACTTTCGATGGCAAACCAGCGGCTGAAAACCTGTCATTGACCAGTAAATAAACCCGATTGAACCACCGAATCGCAGCCCACACGGGCTGCGAACGGAATCATCACGCCTGAGCCACACCTAAATTCTCGCCTGTAAGGAACCCGCCTAATGAACCACGACGTCATCATCACCTGCGCACTCACCGGTGCTGGCGACACGACCGCCAGAAGCCCACATGTGCCGGTCACCCCGAAACAAATCGCGGCCGCCGCCGTGGAAGCCGCCAAGGCCGGCGCCACGGTGGTCCATTGCCACGTTCGCGATCCCGAAACCGGCAAGTTCAGCCGTGACGTGGCGCTGTACCGCGAAGTGATGGAGCGTATCCGCGAGGCGGACGTGGACATCATCGTCAACCTCACCGCCGGCATGGGCGGCGACCTGGAAATCGGCGGCGGCGAGAACCCGATGGAGTTCGGCCCGAACACCGATCTGGTCGGCCCGCTGACCCGCCTGGCCCACGTTGAAGCCCTGCTGCCGGAAATCTGCACCCTGGATTGCGGCACCCTGAACTTCGGCGACGGCGACACGATTTACGTGTCGACTCCGGCGCAGCTGCGGGCTGGCGCCAAACGCATTCAAGAGCTGGGCGTGAAGGCCGAGCTGGAAATCTTCGACACCGGTCACCTGTGGTTCGCCAAGCAGATGATCAAGGAAGGCTTGCTCGACAACCCGCTGTTCCAACTGTGCCTGGGTATCCCGTGGGGCGCGCCGGCCGATACCACCACCATGAAAGCCATGGTCGACAACCTGCCGGCCGATGCGGTCTGGGCCGGGTTCGGCATTGGTCGCATGCAAATGCCCATGGCCGCACAAGCGGTGCTGCTGGGCGGCAACGTGCGGGTCGGGCTGGAAGACAACCTGTGGCTGGACAAAGGCGTACTGGCGACCAACGGCCAACTGGTCGAACGCGCCAGCGAAATCCTCAGCCGCCTCGGCGCCCGCGTCCTGACCCCAGCCGAAGGCCGGGCAAAAATGGGCCTGACCAAGCGCGGCTAAACCCCTCAAACACATAACCTGTAGGAGCGAGGCTTGCCCGCGAAGGCGGCATTCCTGCCGGAAGAGATCCGTCGGATGTACCGGCCTCTTCGCGGGCAAGCCTCGCTCTTACAGGGATCACCAAAATTCTTAGGAAGTCGCCATGAGCTTTATCACCGAAATCAAAACCTTCGCCGCGCTGGGCAGCGGTGTCATCGGCAGCGGCTGGGTCTCCCGCGCCCTCGCCCATGGCTTGGACGTGGTGGCCTGGGACCCGGCGCCCGGTGCCGAAGCAGCCCTGCGCAAGCGTGTCGCGAATGCCTGGGGCGCGCTGGAGAAACAAGGCCTGGCGCCCGGTGCCTCGCAAGATCGCCTGCGCTTTGTCGCGACCATTGAAGAATGCGTGCGCGATGCGGATTTCATCCAGGAAAGTGCCCCGGAACGTCTGGAGCTGAAACTGGAATTGCACGGCAAAATCAGCGCGGCGGCCAAGCCCAATGCACTGATCGGTTCCAGCACCTCGGGGCTGTTGCCAAGCGAATTCTATGAAGGCTCGACCCACCCGGAACGCTGCGTGGTCGGGCATCCGTTCAACCCGGTTTATCTGTTGCCATTGGTAGAAGTGGTCGGCGGCAAGAATACCGCGCCAGAGGCGATTCAAGCGGCGATCAAAGTCTACGAATCCTTGGGCATGCGCCCGTTGCATGTGCGCAAGGAAGTGCCGGGGTTTATCGCCGACCGTTTGCTCGAAGCGTTGTGGCGTGAGGCGCTGCACCTGGTCAACGACGGCGTGGCGACCACCGGCGAAATCGATGACGCGATTCGCTTCGGCGCGGGCCTGCGCTGGTCGTTCATGGGCACGTTCCTGACCTACACCCTGGCGGGCGGCGATGCGGGTATGCGGCACTTTATGGCGCAATTCGGCCCGGCGTTGCAGTTGCCTTGGACGTATCTACCGGCACCGGAGCTGACCGACAAATTGATTGATGATGTGGTGGATGGCACCGCAGAGCAGTTGGGCACCCACAGCATCTCGGCGCTGGAGCGCTATCGTGATGATTGCCTGCTGGCGGTGCTGGAGGCGGTGAAGACCACCAAAGAGAAGCATGGGATGGCGTTTGCCGACTGATAGTGATCGGCTTGAGATCCACCCCCTCACCCTAACCCTCTCCCCAAATGGGCGAGGGGACTGACCGAGGTGTTTATTCGAAATACTGCGACCTGATAACTCGAGTCGAACTCAGGCTTTGAAAAGCATGGAGATCTGCTCCCTTTCCCCCTCTCCCCTCTTGGGAGAGGGCTGGGGTGAGGGGTGGATTCTGAAACTACCACCAGCAACCGGACCTCACACCATGCCCACCCTCACCACCTACCAAACCAAAATCATCCCTGACTGGGTCGATTACAACGGCCACTTGCGCGATGCCTTCTACCTGCTGATTTTCAGCTACGCCACCGACGCGCTAATGGATCGTCTGGGCATGGACAGCAACAACCGCGAAGCCAGCGGCAACTCGTTGTTCACCCTCGAACTGCACCTCAACTACCTGCACGAAGTGAAGCTCGACGCCGACGTTGAAGTGCACACCCAAATCATCGCCCACGACAGCAAGCGCCTGCACCTCTACCACAGCCTGCATCTGGTCGGCGGTGACAAGGCGCTGGCCGGCAACGAGCAAATGCTGCTGCACGTCGACCTCGCCGGCCCGCGCTCCGCGCCGTTCAGCGAAGACACCTTGAGCAAGCTGCAAGCCATCGTCGCCGAGCAAACCGACCTGCCTACCCCTGATTACATTGGCCGAGTGATCGCACTGCCCCCAAAAAAATAACAAGGAGATCGCCATGAACACCGCCGCCGCTTTTGCCGACTTCCGCACCTATCCGTTGATCAGCGCGTTAACCGCCGTGCAAACCCTGGCGGACCGAGTCCAGGTGACCTGGGCCGATGGCCGCGTCAGCCCCTTTCATCACCAATGGCTGCGGGACAACTGCCCGTGCCCGCTGTGTGTCTACAGCGTGACCCGCGAACAAGTGCTGGAAATTGTCGATGTCGCGGAAGATCTGACACCCAATGCGGCCCAAATCGATACGGAGGGTTGCCTCCATGTCGATTGGCAAGACGGCCACCTCAGCCGCTTCGACCCGGGCTGGTTGCGCGCCCATGCCTACGACGACGAATCCCGTGCCGAACGACGGGCCGGCAAACCCAAATCCAGACTGTGGCACAGCGATTTGCAGTTGCCGGTTTTCGACTATCAAGCCCTGATGAACGACAACAACGCGTTGCTGCAATGGCTGCTGGCAGTGCGGGATATCGGCCTGACCCAGGTTCGCGGCGTGCCCACCGAGCCCGGTTCGTTGAAGCTGATCGCCCAGCGGATTTCGTTTATCCGCGAGAGCAATTTCGGCGTGCTGTTCAACGTGCAATCCAAGGCCGATGCCGACAGCAACGCCTACACCGCATTCAACCTGCCGCTGCACAGCGACCTGCCGACCCGAGAGCTGCAACCGGGGCTGCAATTTCTGCATTGTCTGGTCAACGACGCCGAGGGTGGCGAGAGTATTTTCGTTGACGGTTTTGCCATCGCCGAGGCGCTGCGGCTGGAAAGTCCGGAGTCGTTCCGGGCTTTGTGCGAAATCCCTGTGGAATTCCGCAACAAAGACCGCCACAGCGACTATCGCTGCCTGGCGCCGATCATCGCGCTGGATGCGTTGGGGCAAGTGTCGGAAATTCGCATGGCGAACTTTCTGCGCGGGCCGTTTGATGCTTCGATCGACGACATGCCCACGCTCTATCGGGCGTATCGGCGGTTTATTGCCATGACCCGCGAGGCACGGTTTCGGGTGATGACTCGGCTCAAACCGGGTGAAATGTGGTGCTTCGACAACCGCCGCACCCTGCATGCGCGCAATGCGTTCGATCCTGCTACTGGCGCCCGGCATTTCCAGGGGTGTTATGTGGATCGGGATGAGCTGTTGTCGCGGATTTTGGTGTTGCAACGGTAGACCGCGTTATCGTTCATTCGCGGGCAAGCCTCGCTCCTACAGGATTGATGTCGGTCGCGATTTTTCGATACGACGCTATCCCTGTAGGAGCGAGGCTTGCCCGCGAAGGCGCCATCCCAGACGACACATCTCCTCCTGATTCCCAGGCAAAAAAAAGCCCCGATCAAGCCGTGACAGGATCGGGGCACAAGGTACTGTTGAGGAGCCGTTGCGCGAGGGTGACCAAACCTTCGTGAGCCAGCTGAATCCAGTGTGCCTACTCCCCTTCGCGGCAAGTTAGCCGAAAACGACCTGTTCATAGGTATCGCGGCCATTGCGACAAATCGTCCTTGCCGCCACTCCCGGCCCCTACCAGAATCGAGCCACGACACCGTTCCCTGAAGAAGGATTGCGTCATGATGCACGCCGATTTGATTGACCAGGAAGACCTGTTGGGCCTGCTGCTGTCGCTGGGTTTCCAAGTGCCGAACGGCTCCACAGCCGAGCAGGCTTGCGAGTGCGCTGTGCGAGGTTTGAACAATGAGCGGGCGATGATCCTGCGAACCATGGTCAAGCAGATGTACACCAGCAGCGCGACCATCCTGCCGGCCGTGCGCCAGGCGATCGACAAGCAATTGTTGCCTGCATTGGCGGAGTATCAGCAGAAGGCGTAGAGCCCACCAGTGATCGTTCCCACGCTCTGCGTGGGAATGCAGCCAGGGACGCTCCGCGTCCCCAAAGGCCGAACGCGGAGCGTCCGTTGAGGCATTCCCACGCAGAGCGTGGGAACGATCTGTGTCAGAGCCTTACGCTCGCAAACGTCGACTCATTGCGCGCCTGGCTCAACGCCGACAACGGCCCGGACAACGGCGACAGCACCAACGCTTGCGGCAACGGCATCATCGCCACCTGTTGCGTGGTGTTCGACCCTACGCGCTCGTCACGCGGCGGAATGCCGAAGTATTCGCGGTAGCACTTGGAGAAGTGCGGCGTGGACACAAACCCGCAGACCGACGCCACTTCGATGATCGACATCGGCGTTTGCTTGAGCAACTGCCGGGCGCGGATCAGGCGCAGCTTCAGGTAGTAGCGTGACGGCGAGCAGTGCAAGTATTTCTGGAACAGGCGCTCGAGCTGACGGCGCGACACGGCGACGTACACCGCCAGTTCGTCGAGGTCGATCGGCTCTTCCAGGTTGGCCTCCATCAGCGCGACGATTTCCTGCAACTTCGGCTGGTTGGTGCCAAGCATGTGCTTGAGCGGCACGCGCTGGTGGTCCTGTTCGTTGCGGATGCGCTCGTAGACGAACATCTCCGAAATCGCCGCCGACAGTTCACGGCCGTGATCGCGACTGATCAGGTGCAGCATCATGTCCAGCGGCGCGGTGCCGCCGGAGCTGGTGAAACGGTTACGGTCGAGGGTGAACAACCGGGTGCTCATGGCCACACGCGGAAACGCTTCCTGCATGGCGGCCAGGCACTCCCAGTGCACGCTGCAATCGAAACCATCCAGCAGGCCGGCGCAGGCCAGGGCCCAGCTGCCGGTGCACACCGCGCCCAGACGCTTGGACTGACGCGCCTGGCTTTGCAGCCACGACACGTGTTCGCGGGTCACAGTGCGCTGGATGCCGATACCGCCGCAGACAATGATGGTGTCCATGGACGGCGCTTTGTGCATGGAGCAATCGGGGGTGATCTGCAGACCGTCACTGGCCCAGACCTGGCCGCCGTCAACGGTGAGGGTGGTCCAGCGATACAGCTCGCGGCCGGACAATTGGTTGGCCATGCGCAGGGGTTCTACTGCGGAGGCCAGAGAAATAAGCGTGAAATTGTCCAGCAGCAGAAAGCCGATGGATTGAGGCGCACGGTTCTGGGGTTGAGCCCCGGAGTTGAACGTCGTCATCGCGGTATCTCCTCACACAAAGCGGGTGATGGCCTCAGGCGGAGGCTCTTGTTATTGCCATCGTTCTCGCGTGGGAGACGGGCTTTGTAATGACAGAGCAATTGCCATGCCTAAAGTTGAATGGTCATTCAATAACTCCTGAAAACGACGTCGCGGCGTGTCTATATAAGCCGTGCGCAGAATGGGGGTTATAAGTGCCATCAAGACAGGCAAATGCTCTGTGTTGCAAGGTGTGAGCAAATCGGTAGCACTTGTGGGAACGGGGGCTGCGAGGTGCTGGAGAAGAGTGTCACCACAAGCACAGGCGACAGGCGGTAATGGCCAACCTGGATCCCGGATCTCGGGAAGTGCGCTTGTCTGTAAGCGACGCGCTAAAAGGTGGCGCGTTTTTGGTGCGGTGTTCACTTAGCGCGCAGTTTTGACTGGTCTGGCGCTATCGCGAGCAAGCTTTGCTCCTACAGAGGATCGCCGACAATCCGTAGGAGCCGTAGGAGCAAAGCTTGCTCGCGATGCAGACGACGCGGTCTCAACACTCCACCGCACTCACCGCCAACCCACCCCGCGATGTTTCTTTGTATTTGTCATGCATATCGGCGCCGGTATCACGCATGGTGCGGATCACCCGATCCAGCGAGATAAAGTGCTGACCGTCGCCACGCAACGCCATCTGCGCTGCGTTGATCGCTTTCACCGCGGCAATCGCATTGCGCTCGATGCACGGCACCTGCACCAGGCCGCCCACCGGGTCGCAGGTCAGGCCGAGGTTGTGTTCCAGGCCAATCTCCGCGGCGTTGCACAACTGCTCCGGCGTCGCGCCGAGAATCTCCGCCAACCCGGCCGCCGCCATCGCACAGGCCGAGCCGACTTCACCCTGGCACCCGACTTCAGCACCGGAGATCGACGCGTTCTTCTTGCACAGAATCCCCACCGCGGCGGCGCTGAGGAAATAGTCGACCACGTTAGCCTCGGTCACCACCTCGCTGAACTTCATAAAGTAGTGCAACACCGCCGGGATGATCCCCGCCGCGCCGTTGGTCGGCGCCGTGACCATGCGCCCGCCGGCCGCGTTTTCTTCGTTGACCGCCAGGGCGAACAGGTTGACCCATTCCATCGCACTCAGGGTCGAGCCGATCACGTTGGGTTTGCCCAGCTCTTGCAGGCTGCGGTGCAACTTGGCCGCACGCCGGCGCACGTTCAGGCCGCCGGGCAAGATGCCTTCGTGCTTGAGGCCCTGGTCGACGCAATCCTGCATGGCGCGCCAGAGTTTCATCAGGCCGGAACGGATTTCATCCTCGCTGCGCCAGACTTTTTCGTTGGCCAGCATCAGCTCGGCCACCCGCAGATTGTGCTTCTGGCACAGCTCCAGCAGTTCCACGGCACTGGAGAAGTCGTACGGCAACACGGTGCGATCCAGATCCACCACGCCGCTGGACGCTTGCGCCTCATCGACCACAAAACCGCCGCCAATCGAATAGTAGGTGTCGCGGTGCAGCTCACCGTGATCGCCTTCTACAATTAATGTCATGGCATTCGGGTGAAATGGCAGGTTCTCGTCGATCAGGCGCATGTCGCGAGCCCAGATGAACGGCACCGACAAACGACCGTCGAGCAACAAGGTGTGGGTTTCACGCAGGGTTTCGATATGCAGGCCGATTTTCGACGGATCAATCGCGTCCGGCCACTCGCCCATCAGCCCCATGATCACGGCGTTATCGCTGCCGTGACCGATGCCGGTGGCCGATAACGAACCGAAAAGCTGAACTTCGACCCGTCTTACTTGTTCCAAAAGACCCTGCTCACGCAAACCTTGCACGAACAGCGCCGCGGCCCGCATAGGGCCGACCGTGTGCGAACTGGAAGGGCCAATGCCGATTTTGAACAGGTCGAAAACGCTGATAGCCATTACTGCCGAACTCCTGGATGTGCCAACTCCAGACGCAAAAGCGCCCAGTGACGGAGCTGCTACGCTCAAGCTGCAATCCGCCAGATTGGCTGCATCATCAGGCTTTTGTGGTGTCGTTCGACGTCTCACACCGACGCACTCATGTCCAACAACGCCGCGGGTCTTTGACGCTGCGTTTTCGCCGTTTTTTAGCGGATCAGAGGGCCAAAAGGAGCCGAAAAAATCTGTAAACGACGTCACCGACACTGGATGCGACCATCCCTGTACTGGTTACGACGCACCCTGTAGGCGTCAGATTTTCACTGGTACATGATCGTATCGACTCGATTGCAAGGCGCCGTGGTAGAGCTGTCTCCAAAACGCCATCCAACCGCAACCTATAAGTGCGGTGGTCCAGTCGGAACACTGCCAAAAAAAACACCAAGGAGTCCACCCATGAAAGGTTCCCCGTCGTTGTTGTTGGCCGCCATGCTGAGTCTGCCGTTACTGGCTCAAGCCGCAGAACCCGCTCAGTGCAGCACCGTAAATTTCTCTGATGTCGGCTGGACCGACATCACCGCGACTACCGCGACCACCAGCGTTGTCCTCGACGCCCTGGGCTACAAAACCAAGACCACCATGATTTCCGTGCCTGTGACCTACAAGTCCCTGGCCGATGGCAAGAACATGGACGTGTTCCTCGGTAACTGGATGCCGACCATGGAAAACGACATCAAGGCCTACCGCGATGCGGGCACCGTGGATGTCGTGCGCACCAACCTCACCGGCGCCAAGTACACCCTCGCCGTACCGCAAGCGCTGTACGACAAAGGGCTGCATGACTTCGCCGACATCGCCAAATTCAAGAAAGAACTCGACGGCAAGATCTACGGCATCGAGCCGGGCAACGACGGCAACCGCCTGATCCAGACCATGATCGACAAGGATGCCTTCGGTCTCAAAACCGCCGGCTTCAAAGTCGTCGAGTCCAGCGAAGCGGGGATGCTGTCCCAGGTCGACCGCGCCCAGAAACGCGATACCGCCGTGGTCTTCCTCGGTTGGGCACCGCACCCGATGAACAAACGCTTCAAGATTCAATACCTGACCGGTGGCGATGACTTCTTTGGCCCGGACTTCGGTGCGGCCACGGTCGCCACCAACACCCGCAAGGGCTACGTCCAGGAATGCAGCAACGTCGGGACTCTGCTGAAAAACCTGGAATTCACCGTGGACATGGAAAGCTCGCTGATGGGCAACATCCTGGACGACAAGATGAAGCCTGACGCCGCGGCCAAGGCCTGGCTGAAAAAGAATCCACAGGTGCTCGATACCTGGCTCGCTGGCGTGACCACCATTGACGGTAAACCAGGCCTGGAGGCCGTGAAAGCCAAGCTCGCGCAGCCTTAAATTAAGGAGCATCGCTTACGCCGGGCGAGTTCGCTCGCCCGGGCTGTTTATTTCCTTGCATGCGGACGTTCACTACCATGCTGATTGATCAGAAAATCCCCCTAGGCCAGTACATCGCGAGCTTCGTTGAATGGTTGACGCAACACGGCGCCAGCACCTTCGACGCAATCGCCGTGACACTGGAAACGATGATCCACGGCGTGACGTTCGCGCTGACCTGGTTCAACCCGCTGGCATTGATCGGCCTCATCGCGCTACTGGCACACTTCATTCAACGAAAGTGGGGGCTGACCGTTTTCGTCATCGCCTCCTTCCTGCTGATCCTCAATCTGGGGTACTGGCAGGAAACCATGGAAACCCTTGCCCAGGTGCTGTTTGCCACCTTCGTCTGCGTGATCATCGGCGTGCCGTTGGGCATCGTCGCCGCGCACAAACCGATGTTCTACACATTGATGCGTCCGGTGCTCGATCTGATGCAGACCGTGCCGACCTTCGTGTACCTCATTCCTACCCTGACCCTCTTCGGGCTGGGTGTGGTCCCGGGTCTGATCTCGACGGTGGTGTTCGCGATTGCCGCGCCGATCCGCCTGACTTACCTGGGGATCCGTGATGTTCCCGCAGAATTGATGGACGCCGGCAAAGCCTTCGGCTGCTCGCGCCGCCAACTGCTCTCTCGTATCGAACTGCCCCACGCGATGCCAAGCATTGCGGCCGGCATCACCCAGTGCATCATGCTGTCGCTGTCGATGGTGGTGATCGCGGCACTGGTGGGCGCCGATGGCCTGGGCAAACCCGTGGTCAACGCACTGAACACCGCCGATATCGCCCTGGGCTTCGAAGCCGGGTTGGCAATCGTACTGCTGGCGATCATGCTCGACCGTATCTGCAAACAACCCGACGCTAAAGTAGGGGGTGACGCATGAGCATTATTCGCTTCGAAGACGTCGACGTAATCTTCTCCAAAGACCCGCGTGAGGCGCTCAAACTCCTTGACCAAGGCATGTCCCGCGACCAGATCCTGAAGAAAACCGGGCAGATCGTCGGCGTTGAAAAAGCCAGCCTGGACGTCGAAAAAGGTGAAATCTGCGTGCTGATGGGCCTGTCCGGTTCCGGCAAGTCCAGCCTGCTGCGCTGCATCAACGGCCTCAACACCGTCAGCCGTGGCAAGTTGTTCGTCGAGCACGAAGGCCGACAGATCGACATCGCGTCGTGTACCCCGGCAGAACTGAAAATGATGCGCACCAAGCGCATCGCCATGGTGTTCCAGAAGTTCGCCCTGATGCCTTGGCTGACCGTTCGCGAGAACATCAGCTTCGGTCTGGAAATGCAGGGTCGCCCCGAGAAAGAACGACGCAAACTGGTGGACGACAAGCTTGAGCTGGTGGGCCTGACCCAGTGGCGCAACAAGAAACCGGATGAGCTCTCCGGCGGTATGCAGCAACGTGTGGGCCTGGCCCGCGCGCTGGCGATGGACGCCGACATCCTGCTGATGGACGAACCGTTCTCGGCCCTCGACCCGTTGATCCGCCAAGGCCTGCAAGACGAACTGCTGGAACTGCAAAGCAAGCTCAACAAGACCATCGTGTTCGTGAGCCATGACCTTGATGAGGCGCTGAAACTTGGCAGCCGTATCGCGATCATGAAAGACGGGCGCATCGTGCAGTACAGCGTGCCGGAAGAAATCGTGTTGAACCCGGCGGACGATTACGTGCGGACCTTCGTGGCCCACACCAACCCGCTGAACGTGCTGTGCGGTCGCAGCCTGATGCGCACGCTGGACAACTGCAAACGCATCAACGGTTCGGTGTGCCTGGACCCGGGCGGCGATTCGTGGCTGGACCTGGCCGAAGGCAACACCATCAAGGGCGCCCGCCAGAACGGCGAAAGCCTGGACCTGCAAAACTGGGTGCCGGGGCAATCGGTTGAAGGGTTGGGTCGTCGGCCAACGCTGGTGGACTCCAACATCGGCATGCGCGAAGCGCTGCAGATTCGCTACCAGACCGGCAACAAACTGGTGCTGCACGACAACAACAAGGTGGTCGGGATTCTGGGCGACAGCGAGCTGTACCACGCGCTGCTCGGCAAAAACCTGGGGTAAGGCCACAGACACAAAAACGCCGCGAGAGGTGATCGTTCCCACGCTCTGCGTGGGAATGCAGCTCGGGACGCTCCGCGTCCCATCCAAAGCCGAACGCGGAGCGTCCGTTGAGGCATTCCCACGCAGAGCGTGGGAACGATCAGCAGCGCGTGGGAACGATCAACCGAACGATCAGGCACAAAAAAGGGGCTCAACTTGAGCCCCTTTGCGTTCCCACGACAAGCGCGGGAACGATCATCTCGCTACTCAGCTATAGACCCGGCCAAGGAGCTGCCGATGGCTTTCAAACTGATCGAGCACGTCACGGGTGATCTGATCCTGAGTGAAGCCCATCAGGTCATAGTCCTGGCTGCCGTTGTGCAGGTACACCTCGGCGCGGTAGTAGCGCGCACGCGGTTCATCCGCACTCTCAGCCGACACCGTCTCGCTCGCCGCGGCCAGGTAGCCGTCCAGGCTCACTTCGTAGACAAAAGGATTGCCCTCTTCCATCTCGATCCGCAGGCCCATGCACCGCTTGGATTTACCCAACAACGTTTGCACGTCCAGGCCCTGAGCGCGCAATTGAACGGCGGCATCTTCCAGCGCCGGGCTGACTTGCTTGTCCATGAAGCGCTGCACGATCGACTGGTTCGGTTGCAGGTCCAATTGAGTCAAACGCTCGCTGAAACCGCGACGACCGCGCGCTGCCAGCTCCGCTTGCTCCTGTTCGACCTGCACATCCTGGCGCATCTGCTTGTGCAAACCGAACATGAAGAACACCAGCACCACCGAGAACGGCAGACCGGCCAGCACCACCATGGTTTGCATGGCTTCGAAGTTACCGGCGAACAACAGGCCGATGGTCACCAGGGTGATCACCGCCGACCAGAAGATCCGCAGCCAGTGCGGCGCATCTTCGTCAACGTTACCGCCCTTGCAGGACAGGTTGGCCATCATCACCGCGCCGGAATCCGCCGGGGTCAGGAACAGCACGAAACCGACGAAGATCGACACGCCGATCACAATCTTCGACGCCGGGTAATGCTCCAGCAATTGATAGATCGCCATCGACGGCTGTTCCAGCGCCGTCTTCCCGAGCTCAACCGCCCCATGGTTCATCACCAGGTCCAGGGCCGAGTTACCAAAGATCGACAGCCACGCCAGGGTGAAACCCAGCGGAATCAGCAACACGCCGGCTACCAGTTCACGCACCGTGCGACCACGGGAAATACGCGCGATGAACATGCCTACGAATGGGGCCCAGGAAATCCACCAGGCCCAGTAGAACAAGGTCCACAGGCCCAACCAGCGGTCAGACTTGTCACTGTCGCCTTCGTACACATAGAGGTCGAAGGTCTTCAGCACCACGCCGTTCAAATAGTCACCGATGTTCTGCACAAAACCGTTGAGCAGGTGCAGCGTCGGGCCGAACAGCAACACAAAAATCAGCAGACCGCTGAACAACACGATGTTGAGGTTGGACAGACGACGAATGCCGTTTTCCACGCCGGACACGGCAGCGATGGTCGCCACGGTGCTCATCACGATGATCACGATCAGCAGGTTGGTGTTGCTGTGTTCCATGCCGAACAGGTTTTCCAGCCCGGAAGACACTTGCAGCGAACCGATCCCCAGGTTCGTCACCAGCCCCAGCAGGGTCACGAACATGCCGAAGCCGTCCACCGCATGCCCGGCCGCGCCTTTGACCCAACGCTCGCCCACCAGCGGATACAGCGCCGAACGCAGCGCCAGCGGCTGGTTGTGACGGTAAGCAAAGTACGCCACGGCCAGACCGACCAGTGCGTAAATCGCCCAGCCATGCAGGCCCCAATGCAGGAACGTCAGCTGAACAGCCTGACGCGCGGCCATGTTGCTCGCGGCCACGCCTTCCGGCGGGTTGAAGTAATGGTCCAGCGGCTCGGACGCGCCGAAGTACAGCAACGAGATGCCGATCCCTGACGAGAACAGCATCCCCGCCCACGCGCCGTAGCTGAAGTCCGGGGTGTCGTCCTTACTGCCCAGTTTGAGTTTGCCGTAGGACGAAAACGCCAGGCCAACCACGAAAACGAGGTAGGCGGCGATCACCACCATGTAGTACCAGCCGAAGCTGCGGGACAACCAGGCCTGGGCAATGCCGAGCAATCTGCCGGCCTCTTGCGGGGCGATGATCAGAATGGCGGTCAACAACAGGATCAACGCGGTAGAGGTGTAGAACACCCAACCGTTGACCGTCACCTTCTCGGGTGGGGTCTTTATAAGAGAGGCAGAACTCATGGCACAGATGCTCCGGGCAGTGCGGGAGAAGAACACAAGGCAACGCGTTACCCGACCAATCGGTTAGTTGGCAGCCGACCGGCGGGTGATATAAAGACAGCCCGAAAAAAGCCCGAACCCCTAGGGACGCCAGCGCGTATAGGTTTCGAGCAGATTCGGATGTCGGTTTATCGCCGTTTACACGTAGGAAAAATCTGTAAATCGCGACGAATTGTCGCAGATCTTATTCTTTGTTGATTGAACGTTCAATCAAAACAAAATAGACTGGCCCTCAATCCGATAGACGTTTTTCGTCCGTCGGAAGGCCTAAGGAGATGTGCAAGATGCCCAAGGTCGGTATGCAACCCATCCGCCGCCAGCAATTGATCGAAGCCACATTGCAGGCTGTCGATCAGGTCGGAATGGGGGACGCCAGCATTGCGCTGATCGCCCGTTTGGCCGGTGTCTCGAATGGCATCATCAGTCACTATTTTCAGGACAAGAATGGCCTGATCGCCGCCACCATGCGGTATCTGATGAGCGTCCTCAGCGAGAACGTCACCGCGCGTCGTCAGGCGCTGGCCGATGACAGCCCACGGGCTCATCTGCAGGTGATTATCGAAGGCAACTTCGACGCCAGCCAGGTCAATGGCCCGGCAATGAAAACCTGGCTGGCCTTCTGGGCCACCAGCATGCACCAGCCGTCTTTGCACAGGTTGCAGCGGATCAACGATCACCGCCTGTATTCCAACCTGTGCTGCCAGTTCCGCCGTGTATTGCCGCTCGATGAAGCGCGCAACGCCGCCCGTGGCCTGGCAGCCCTCATTGACGGCTTGTGGTTGCGCGGCGCGCTGTCGGGAGATGCTTTCGACACCGGGCAGGCGCAACAGATCGCTTACGAATACATGGATTTCCAATTGGCCAAGCAGGTGAGCTAGAGCACACATAACCGCTCAGCCCCTGAACCGTCACCGACCGCCAACGCTCCACGGCACCCGGTGACCAACGCCAACCACTTATGCACTTGCGAGGACACTATGGCCCGTTTCGAACTGCAAAAACTCTACATCGATGGCGGTTACTCCGACGCTAGCAGCGACGCCACCTTCGAAGCCATCAACCCGGCTAACGGTGAAGTCCTCGCAAAAGTACAGCGTGCGACATTCGACGACGTCGAACGCGCAGTGGTCAGCGCCGAAAAGGGTCAGAAAATCTGGGCTGCGATGACCGCCATGGAGCGTTCGCGCATCCTGCGTCGCGCCGTCGACATCCTGCGCGAGCGCAACGATGAACTGGCCGCCCTGGAAACCCTGGACACCGGCAAATCCTTCTCCGAAACCAAGTACGTCGACATCGTCACCGGCGCTGACGTGCTGGAATACTACGCAGGCCTGGTGCCCGCCATCGAAGGCGAGCAAATCCCGCTGCGCACCACGTCGTTCGTCTACACCCGTCGCGAGCCACTGGGCGTCGTCGCCGGTATCGGCGCGTGGAACTACCCGATCCAGATCGCCCTGTGGAAATCCGCACCGGCCCTGGCGGCCGGTAACGCGATGATCTTCAAGCCAAGTGAAGTCACCTCACTGACCACCCTGAAACTGGCCGAGATCTACACCGAAGCCGGCGTTCCGGCGGGCGTGTTCAACGTTCTGACCGGCAGCGGCCGTGAAGTCGGCACCTGGCTGACCGAGCACCCGCGCATCGAAAAAATCTCCTTCACCGGCGGCACCGACACCGGCAAGAAGGTCATGGCCAGCGCTTCGAGCTCTTCGCTCAAAGAAGTGACCATGGAACTGGGCGGCAAATCCCCGCTGATCATTTTCGACGACGCCGACCTCGATCGCGCCGCCGACACCGCGATGATGGCCAACTTCTACAGCTCCGGTCAGGTCTGCACCAACGGCACTCGCGTGTTTGTACCGACTCACCTCAAGGCTGCTTTCGAAGCCAAGATCGCCGAGCGCGTTGCGCGCATCCGCATCGGTAACCCGGAAGACGAAAACACCAACTTCGGCCCACTGGTCAGCTTCGCCCACATGGAAAGCGTGTTGGGCTACATCGCCAAAGGTAAGGAAGAAGGCGCTCGCGTCCTGTGCGGCGGCTCCCGTCTGACCGAAGGCGACCTGGCCAAAGGCGCGTTCGTGGCACCGACCGTGTTCACCGACTGCACCGACGAGATGACCATCGTTCGCGAAGAAATCTTCGGCCCGGTGATGGCGATCCTGACCTACGACACCGAAGAAGAAGTGATCCGTCGTGCCAACGACACCGACTTCGGCCTGGCCGCCGGCATCGTCACCAAAGACCTGAACCGCGCCCACCGCGTGATTCATCAACTGGAAGCCGGTATCTGCTGGATCAACGCCTGGGGCGAGTCCGACGCGAAAATGCCGGTCGGCGGCTACAAGCAGTCGGGTGTTGGCCGCGAGAACGGGATCACTTCGCTGAACAACTTCACACGCATCAAATCGGTACAGGTCGAACTGGGCGATTACGCCTCGGTTTTCTAAGACGCCAGATATGCGTCGCCTGTGATGCCGTCATCGCGGGCAAGCCATGCTCCTACAGGAATGGGAGTTGCCGCAGGTTTTGTGCACGACGCCAACCTGTAGGAGCAAGGCTTGCCCGCGATCGAGTGCGAAGCACTCGCAAGGCCTCAAGGCACTTTCGACCTGCCACCATTCAAAGAGGGTGCATTTAATGTCCCAAGAATACGATTACATCATCATCGGTGCCGGCTCGGCCGGTAACACACTTGCGACCCGTCTGACTGAAGACGAAGGCGTCACCGTCCTGCTGCTCGAAGCGGGCGGCCCGGATTACCGTTTCGACTTCCGCACACAAATGCCGGCCGCCCTGGCGTTCCCGCTGCAAGGTCGTCGCTACAACTGGGCGTACGAAACCGATCCAGAGCCACACATGGACGGTCGCCGGATGGAATGCGGTCGCGGCAAGGGCCTCGGCGGTTCTTCGCTGATCAACGGCATGTGCTACATCCGTGGCAACGCGATGGACTACGACAACTGGTCGAAACTGCCAGGTCTGGAAGATTGGGATTACCTGAACTGCCTGCCGTACTTCCGCAAAGCTGAAACCCGCGACATCGGCCCGAACGACTACCACGGTGGCGACGGTCCGGTCAGCGTGACCACGCCAAAGGCCGGCAACAACCCGCTGTTCCACGCGATGGTTGAAGCAGGCGTGCAGGCCGGTTATCCGCGCACCGAAGACTTGAACGGCTACCAGCAAGAAGGCTTCGGCCCGATGGACCGTACCGTGACGCCGAACGGCCGTCGCGCCAGCACCGCTCGCGGTTACCTGGACACGGCCAAGAAGCGTTCGACCCTGACCATCGTCACCCACGCCCTGACCGACAAGATTCTGTTCGAAGGCAAGCGTGCGGTCGGCGTGCGTTACCTGATCGGCGCCGCCGAAGAGCGCGTTGAAGCCAAGGCGCGCAAGGAAGTGCTGCTGTGCTCCGGCGCCATCGCCTCGCCGCAGATCCTGCAACGCTCCGGCGTCGGCCCGGCCGAACTGCTGAACAAGCTCGACATCCCGGTGGTCCACGACCTGCCAGGCGTCGGCGAAAACCTGCAGGATCACCTTGAGCTGTACCTGCAATACGCCTGCACCCAACCGGTTTCGCTGTACCCGTCGCTGCTCTGGTACAACCAGCCGGCCATCGGTGCCGAGTGGCTGTTCAACGGCACCGGCATCGGTGCCAGCAACCAGTTCGAAGCCGGCGGTTTCATCCGTACCCGCGAAGAATTCGATTGGCCGAACATCCAGTACCACTTCCTGCCGGTGGCGATTAACTACAACGGCAGCAACGGTGTGAAAGAGCACGGCTTCCAGGCGCACATGGGTTCCATGCGTTCGCCAAGCCGCGGTCGCGTTCAGGCCAAGTCGAAGGATCCGCGCGAGTACCCGAGCATCCTCTTCAACTACATGGCCACCGAGCAAGACTGGCAGGAATTCCGCGACGGCATCCGCCTGACCCGTGAAATCATGCAACAGCCTGCGCTGGACGCTTACCGTGGCCGCGAAATCAGCCCGGGCATCGACGTGCAAACCGATGAACAACTCGACAAGTTCATCCGCGAACACGCCGAAACCGCGTTCCACCCGTCCTGCTCCTGCAAAATGGGCACCGACGAGATGGCCGTGGTTGACGCTGAAGGCCGCGTGCACGGCATGCAGAGCCTGCGGGTGGTCGATGCCTCGATCATGCCGATCATCACCACCGGCAACCTGAACGCGCCAACGATCATGATCGCCGAGAAAATCGCCGACAAGATCCGTGGCCGCCAGCCATTGCCGCGCAGCACCGCCGCCTACTTCGTGGCCGGCGATGCACCGGTGCGTGGCAAGCCGATGCGGGATGTGAGTCCTACCGCGCAGTAAGACAGTTACACCGCGGTGCGGCCTTCGCGGGCAAGCCTCGCTCCTACAGGGGATCGTGTTTCCTTGTAGGAGCGAGGCTTGCCCGCGAAGGCGTCTCACCAGGCGACACATCTCTACCTGACACACCCCGGTAATCCTTTCCCACACCGCTTCGCCCTTGATCCTACCCCCCGCCCAGGCCTAATCTAGCGCCACGCAAACGTTTCACCCCCTCGCCGTACCGATACGCCGCTTCTCCAGACCAAGGAGGTTTTCGAATGTTCGATTTCCACCCCCAGCTCAAGCAGCGCTTCGCTGCCTTGCGCACGGGCGCTGAATTCTTTTCGCTGCGTTATGTACGTGAGTCCGGCCAGTACCTGTCGGTGCGCAAGAATGTCGCCGAACCGCCAAGCCTGAGCCGTGACGAAGGCGCGATGCTGACCGTGCGGGTCAACGGTGTCGAAGCCTACGCCGCGACCAACGACCTGTCGCAACAAGGCCTGCAAGCCGCACTGGACAAGGCCGAGCAACAAGCCCGTCGCCTCAAGCCCCACGCCTTGCTCGACCTGAGCACGCAGATCGTTTCCAGCGACCGCGCCGACTACCTGTCGCCGAACCTCGACCAGCCCTTCCCTTCCTTGAGCGATTGCTACCAACTGCTCGGCGCCGAATCCGCCGCCGTGCCCAAGGACGAGCGGCTGGTGAACTGGCAGGTGAGCATCGGCATCACCAACGTTGAACAGATTTACCTCAGCAGTGCCGGCGCCGAACTGCGCCAGGCTCAGCGTTTCGTCTACCCGAGCCTGGAAGTCACCGCCTACGACGGCAACGACAGCCAGACCCGCACCCTGGGCCGCGAAAACTTCGGCCAACAGGGCGGTTTCGATGTAATCAGCCGCTGTGGACTGGTCGGCGCCGGGCCGAAAATTGCCGATCAGGCCCTGCAATTGCTGCTGGCACCCAACACCCCGCAAGGCCCGCGTGACCTGCTGTTGATGCCGGACCAGATGATGCTGCAGATCCACGAATCCATCGGCCACCCGCTGGAACTGGACCGCATCCTCGGTGATGAGCGCAATTACGCCGGCACCAGTTTCGTCAAGGCCGAGGACTTCGGCAGCCTGCAATACGGCTCTAAACTGCTCAACGTGACCTTCGACCCGGACATTCCCGAACAGCTCGCCAGCTACGGCCATGACGACGACGGCAGCGCCGCGAGCAAGCAATTCCTGATCAAGGAAGGCCTGTTGCTGCGGCCATTGGGCGGCGCGCTGTCGCAATTCCGTGCTGGCATGGACGGCGTGGCCAACAGCCGCGCTTGCGGCTGGAACCGCCCACCGATCGACCGCATGGCCAACCTCAACATCGAACCCGGCGATCAACCGCTGGAGCAGATGATCGGCAATATCGAAAACGGCATTTTGATGCGCACCAACCGCTCCTGGTCCATCGACGATGCGCGCAACAAGTTCCAGTTCGGTTGCGAGTGGGGCCAGTTGATCGAAAACGGCGAACTCAAAGGCGTGGTCAAGAACCCGAACTACCGGGCGATTTCCGCGCAGTTCTGGAAAAGCCTCAGCGCCGTCGGCGACGCCAACACCGTCAAGGTTTTGGGCACGCCGAACTGCGGCAAGGGCGAGCCGAATCAGGTGATCCGCGTCGGCCATGCGTCGCCAGCCTGTGTGTTCAACAATGTGGATGTGTTTGGGGGAGATGCCTGATGAGCACTTCAAAAAATCAGGTCGAATCCTTCAAGGCGCTGGTCACCTGGCTGCGCGGGGCGATTCAAGAACCGGAACAATTCACCCTCAGCCACGCCGCCGAATCCTCGGCCTTCGTGCGCTTCAACCACGCCAAGGTGCGTCAGGCCGGGCAGGTGCAGCAGGCGAGCGTCGGTTTCAAACTGATCAACGAAGGACGCCACGCCGACCTGCACATCACCCTGTCCGGCGATGCCGAAACCGATATCCAGCGTCTGGCCGAAGGCCTGCAACAACTGCGCGAGACCTTGCCGCTGCTACCGGCAGATCCTTACCTGCTGCTCAACCACAACGGCTGGCAGAGCAAAAACGTGCAGGACCATCCGCTGCCGGACACCGAGCAGGTTGTCGCTGAAATCACCCAGGCCGCCGAAGGGCTGGACTTGGTGGGTTTCTATGCGGCTGGCCCGATCAGTCGCGGTTTCGCCAGTTCTTCGGGCGCGTTCGGCTGGCATCAGGCCAACAGCTTCAACTTTGACTTCAGCCTGTTCCATGACAACGGCCAAGCGGTGAAAGCCAGTTACGCCGGGCACGACTGGAACAGCGAAGGTTTTGCCAAGCGGTTTGCCCAGGCGCGCGAGCAGTTGGCGTTTCTTGGTCGGCCATTGCGCACCTTGGCGCCGGGCCAGTACCGCGCTTACCTCGCGCCGGCGGCCATGGAAGAAATCATGGACATGCTCGGCTGGGGCGGTTTTTCGGCGCAGTCGATTGCCAGCAAGAACAGTCCGTTGCAGAAGCTCTACGCGGGGGATCAGTCGTTCAGCCCGCTAGTGTCCGTCGATGAGAAAGTCAGCGGTTCCCTGAGCCCGGCGTTTTCCGGTGAAGGTTACCCGCGCAGCGACTTGGGGTTGATCGTCGAAGGCAAGGCCGGCGCGCAAATGGTCAGCTCGCGCAGCGCGGCTGAGTATGGCCTGACGGCCAACGGTGCGGGTGGCGGTGAAATGCCGAGTGCATTGAACATGGCGGCCGGCGGGTTGCCGGAAGCCGAGATTCTCAAGCAACTGGGCACGGGGTTGTACATCAGTAACCTCTGGTACTTGAACTACTCCGACCAACCCGCCGCACGCCTGACCGGCATGACGCGGTTTGCGACGTTCTGGGTCGAGAACGGCGAGATCCAGGCGCCGGTCAGCACCATGCGTTTCGATGACAGCGCCTATAGCTTGCTCGGTTCGCAACTGGAGGCCTTGACCCAGGAGCGCGAGTTGCTGCTATCGGCGAGCACCTACAGCCAGCGGGCGACGGCATCGGCGTTGTTGCCGGGGGCGCTCGTCAGCCGATTGACCCTGACCCTCTGACCCAGATCGTTCCCACGCTCTGCGTGGGAATGCAGCCCGGGACGCTCCGCGTCCCAATTGCAGGCGTGACGCGGAGCGTCACAGGATGCATTCCCACGCGGAGCGTGGGAACGATCATCGTCGTCATTTAAATCAAATGAGGTCCCATGCCCAACCGCCCAGCTCTCGACCCCGTCACCGCCCGCTGGTTGCCGTGGGTCGTCGCCATCGCCTTCTTCATGCAGTCCCTCGACGGGACCATCCTCAACACCGCCCTGCCGGCCATGGCCCTGGACCTGGCGGAAAACCCGCTGCGCATGCAAGGCGTGATCATCGCCTACATGCTCACCGTCGCTTTGCTGATCCCCGCCTCGGGCTGGATCGCCGACCGTTTCGGCACCAAGAAGATCTTCTTCGGCGCGATCCTGCTGTTCAGCATCGGCTCGTTGCTCTGCGCGTTGTCGAGCACCCTGACCATGCTGATCGGCGCCCGGATCATTCAAGGCTTGGGCGGTGCCTTGATGCTGCCGGTGGGCAGGCTGGTGGTGCTGCGGGCTTATCCGCGTTCAGAGCTGGTGCGGATCATGGGGTTCATCACCATTCCCGGTCTGCTCGGCCCGTTGCTCGGCCCGACCACCGGCGGCTGGATGGTGCAGTACCTGTCGTGGCACTGGATCTTTTTGATCAACCTGCCGGTCGGCGTGATCGGTTGCTACGCCGTGTGGAAATTCATCCCGGATTTGCGTGGCAGCGAACGCACCCGTTTCGATGGCCTCGGCTTTCTGCTGTTCGGCGCGGCGATGGTGCTGATCACCATCGCCATGGAAGGCCTCGGTGAATTGCACCTGCCGCACCTTCGCGTGATGTTGCTGTTGTTCGGCGGCATGGCGTGTCTGGCCGCCTATTGGCTGCGGGCCGGACACATCGATAATCCGCTGTTCGCGCCGTCGCTGTTCAAGACCCGGACGTTCGCCGTCGGTATTCTCGGCAACCTGTTTGCCCGTTTGGGCAGCGGCGCCCTGCCCTTTCTCGTGCCGTTACTGCTGCAAGTGGCGTTGGGGTATTCGCCTTCCCAGGCCGGGATGAGCATGTTGCCCTTGGCGGCGGCGGCGATGTTTGCCAAATCCGTGGCGCGACCGCTGATCGAACGCTTCGGTTATCGCATCATCCTGACCGGCAACACGTTGGCGCTGGGCATCATGCTGGCGGCCATGGGCCTGGTCAGCGAGCAAACGCCGTATTGGCTGCTGCTGGTGATGCTGGCGATTGCCGGCGCGATCAACTCCTTGCAGTTCACCGCGATGAACACCGTGACCCTGATCGACCTCGACGACGCCAGCGCCAGCAGCGGCAACAGCTTGCTGTCGGTGGTGGCGCAATTGTCCTTGAGCCTCGGTGTGGCGTGTGCCGGCGCCCTGCTCGGCGGTTTCACGGCGGAGGTTGGAAACGATGGCGTGGAGACGGTTTTGGGCGCGTTCCAACTGACCTTCGTGACCGTCGGCGTCATGGCGATGCTGGCCGCGACGATCTTCTCGCAACTCTCAAAGGAAGACGGACGGCGCGTCAAGCGTCCGGAAGAACACATCGAACCTTAGGGCCAACGGCCACGGGCCTGATACACTGCGCGACATTTTGTTTTGCAGGCCTGTCCCGTGACCACCATCGCCACCGCTTTTAATACTTTGCCGCTGTCCGCCGCCATGCTGGCTAACCTCGACTCTTTGGGTTATGCCGAGATGACGCCGATCCAGGCGCAAAGCTTGCCGGTGATCCTCAAAGGGATGGACCTGATCGCCCAAGCCAAGACCGGCAGCGGCAAGACGGCTGCCTTCGGCATCGGCCTGCTGAACCCGATCAATCCGCGCTTCTTCGGTTGCCAGGCGCTGATCATTTGCCCGACCCGCGAGCTGGCGGACCAGGTGGCCAAAGAAATTCGTCGTCTGGCCCGTGCCGAAGACAACATCAAGGTCCTGACCCTGTGCGGCGGCGTGTCCCTTGGCCCGCAGATCGGTTCCCTGGAGCACGGCGCGCACATCATCGTCGGCACCCCGGGCCGCATCCAGCAGCACCTGCGCAAAGGCTCGCTGATCCTGCATGGCCTGAACACCCTGATCCTCGACGAAGCCGATCGCATGCTGGACATGGGTTTCTACGATTCCATCGAAGAAATCATCGCCCAGACCCCGGAACGTCGCCAGACCCTGCTGTTCTCCGCCACCTATCCGACCGGCATCAAGCAGTTGGCCGCGAAGTTCATGCGCAACCCGCAGATCGTCAAGGCCGAAGCCTTCCACGACGACACGCAGATCGAGCAGCGCTTCTACGAAATCGCCCCGGATGAGCGCATGAGCGCGGTGACCAAAGTACTCGGCCACTTCCGCCCGGCATCCACCGTGGCCTTCTGCTTCACCAAGCAGCAAGTTCAGGAAACCGTTGATCACCTGACGTCCAAAGGCATTTCCGCCGTCGGCCTGCACGGCGATCTGGAACAGCGTGACCGCGATCAGGTACTGGCGATGTTCTCCAACCGCAGTACTTCGGTACTGGTCGCCACCGACGTCGCCGCTCGTGGCCTCGATATCGATGCGCTGGATATGGTGATCAACGTCGAACTGGCCCGCGATTCGGAAATCCACATTCACCGTGTTGGCCGTACCGGTCGCGCCGGTGAGAAAGGCATTGCAATCAGCCTGGTGGCGCCGTCCGAAGCCATCCGCGCCCAGGCCATCGAGAAACTGCAGCAGTCGCCGTTGAACTGGGACCAGATCGACAACCTCACCTCCCAGGGCGGCGCACCGCTGCTGCCGGTGATGAGCACCCTGTGCATCGGCGCTGGCCGTAAAGACAAGGTGCGTCCGGGCGACATTCTGGGTGCACTGACTGGCGATGCCGGCATTCCGGGCGCCCAGGTGGGCAAGATTGCGATCTTCGACTTCCAGGCGTATGTGGCGGTTGAGCGTGGCATCGCCAAACAGGCGTTGCAGCGCTTGAACGACGGCAAGATCAAGGGCCGCTCGTTGCGCGTGCGCATCCTCTGAACCTGATCGTTCCCACGCTCCGCGTGGGAATGCATCCCGTGACGCTCCGCGTCACATAACGGCGGACGCAGAGCGTCCATGGCGGCATTCCCACGCAGAGCGTGGGAACGATCATTGTGTGAGGACACCGTTTTGCGCTCTACCGAAGTCGTGATCATTGGCGCTGGCGCCGCAGGGTTGATGTGTGCGCTGACCGCCGCCGGGCGCGGGCGCAAGGTGATGTTGCTCGACCATGCCAACAAGGCCGGCAAGAAAATCCTGATGTCGGGCGGTGGCCGCTGCAATTTCACCAACATGTACACCGAACCTGGCAATTTCCTCTCGCAGAACGAACACTTCTGCAAATCCGCCCTGGCGCGCTACACCCAGTGGGACTTCATCGGCTTGGTCGCCAAACACGGCGTGCCGTACCACGAGAAAAAACTCGGCCAGTTGTTCTGCGATAACAAATCCAGCGACATCCTCGAAATGCTGCTCAACGAGTGCGATCAGGTCGGCGTCAGCCTGCACCTGGACACTTCGATCCAGACCATCGAGAAGCTCGAAAGCGGCTATCTGCTGGACACTACCCTCGGCCAAATCACCTGCGAATCCCTGGTGATCGCCACCGGCGGTCTGTCGATCCCGACCTTGGGCGCCACCGGTTTCGGTTATCAAGTGGCCAAGCAGTTCGGCCACGATTTGCTGCCAACCCGCGCCGGCCTGGTGCCGTTCACCATCACCGATCAGCTCAAAGAGTTGTGCACCGAACTGTCCGGTACCTCGGTGGACTGCCTGGTGAGCTGCAACGAGCAGAGTTTCCGCGAGAACATCCTGTTCACTCACCGCGGCCTCAGCGGCCCGGCGATTTTGCAGATTTCCTCGTTCTGGGAATCCGGCGACACGGTGGAAATCAACCTGATGCCGGACCACGATGTACCGAGTTGGCTGCAACAGCAGCAAGCCGAACGTCCAAACAGCGAGCTGAAAACCCTGCTGGGGGAAATCTTCACCAAGAAGATGGCCAATCTGCTGGCGGACAACTGGTTTGTCTCCAAACCGATGAAGCAGTACACCCACGCGGAAATCGCCGACATCGCCGAAAAACTGGCGAGCTGGAAAGTCGTCCCCGCCGGCACCGAAGGCTACCGCACCGCGGAAGTGACCCTGGGCGGCGTCGATACCCATGAAGTGTCGTCCAAAACCATGGAATCGCTGAAAAGCCCTGGGCTGTACTTCATCGGTGAAGTGCTCGACGTCACCGGGCACTTGGGCGGCTTCAACTTCCAGTGGGCGTGGGCTTCAGGTTACGCCGCTGCGCAATACGTCTGACACAACACAGCCCTCTGTAGGAGCAAAGCTTGCTCGCGATGGCGGTCTTAAAGTCGACATGGATGTTGAATGTACCGGCCTCTTCGCGGGCAAGCCTCGCTCCTACAGGTTTGCGTCGAACGCGATATTGCGCATGGCACGAACCTGTAGGAGCGAGGCTTGCCCGCGAAAGCGTCCGAATAGACAACACAGAACCATCAAGGGAACAGATTTTGCTGTCAGATGTGATCGGCGCCATTGCGTCGGCGTCATTACTGGCTCAATTTAGCGTCATCGCCTCGGAAGGCCCTCGCACTTCATGTCATCGACCCCATTTAGTCAGTCTCTACGTCGCCTCTGGGCGCTGGATAAATTCAGCTACAGCGTGCGGGTGTTCATCGCCCTGACCGGCAGCATGGCCGTTTGTTGGTATCAGGATGAAATGGGGCTGTTGATCCCGTTGTTCCTGGGCATTATCGCCAGCGCCCTGGCCGAGACCGACGACAGTTGGCAGGGCCGCCTCAACGCCCTGGCCGTGACGCTGGTGTGTTTCAGCGTCGCCGCGTTCTCCGTCGAATTGCTCTTCCCCTACCCCATCATCTTTATCATCGCCCTGGCGTTGGCCGCTTTCGGCCTGACCATGCTCGGGGCGCTGGGCGAACGCTATGGCGCGATTGCCTCGGCGACGCTGATCCTGTCGGTCTACACCATGATCGGCGTGGACCAGCGCGGCGGCGCGGTGACTGATTTCTGGCACGAGCCGGTGCTGCTGGTGGCCGGCGCGGCCTGGTACGGTTTGCTCTCGGTGCTGTGGCAGGCGCTGTTTTCCAACCAACCGGTGCAGCAGAGCCTGGCGCGGTTGTTCCGGGAATTGGGCTTGTACCTGAAACTCAAATCATCGCTGTTCGAGCCGATCCGGCAACTGGACGTGGAAGCGCGGCGCCTGGAACTGGCCCAGCAAAACGGTCGGGTGGTCGCCGCGCTGAACGTCGCCAAGGAAATCATCCTGCACCGGGTCGGCAACGGTCGCCCCGGCTCGAAGGTCAGCCGCTACCTGAAGCTGTACTTCCTCGCCCAGGACATCCACGAGCGCGCCAGTTCTTCGCACTACCCTTACAACGCCCTGGCTGACGCGTTCTTCCACAGCGACGTGATGTTCCGCTGCCAGCGCCTGTTGCGCCAGCAAGGCAAAGCCTGCCGCGCCCTGGCCGAATCGATCCAGATGCGCCAACCCTTCGTGTATGACGCCAGCTTCGCCGAAGCCCTGGGCGACCTGCACGCCTCCCTCGAACACCTGCGCATCCAGAGCAACCCGGCCTGGCGCGGACTGTTGCGTTCATTGCGCGCGTTGGCGGCCAACCTTGGCACGCTGGACCGTTTGCTCAGCGACGCGAGCAACCCCGACGCCCTCGCCGACGCCACCGACAGCAGCCTGCTCGACCGCTCGCCGCGCAACCTCAAGGATGTGTGGCTGCGCTTGCGCACGCAGCTGACGCCGACTTCGCTGCTGTTCCGCCACGCCCTGCGCTTGCCCCTGGCGTTGAGCATCGGCTACGGCATGGTGCATTTGATCCACCCGTCCCAGGGTTACTGGATCATCCTTACAACGCTGTTTGTCTGTCAGCCGAACTACGGCGCCACCCGACGCAAACTCGGCCAGCGGATCATCGGCACGGCCATCGGCCTGACCCTGGCCTGGGCGCTGTTCGATCTGTTCCCGAGTCCGCTGGTGCAATCATGCTTCGCCATCGCCGCCGGGGTGGTGTTCTTTATCAACCGCACCACGCGCTACACCCTGGCGACGGCGGCGATCACCTTGATGGTGCTGTTCTGCTTCAACCAGGTGGGGGACGGTTACGGGCTGTTCCTGCCGCGCCTGTTCGATACCTTGGTCGGCGGCCTGATCGCCGGGCTCGCGGTACTGCTCTTCCTGCCGGACTGGCAGGGTCGTCGCCTGAACAAAGTGCTGGCCAACACCCTGACCTGCAACAGCATTTACCTGCGTCAGATCATGCAGCAATACGCCGCCGGCAAAAGCGATGACCTGGCTTATCGCCTGGCCCGACGCAATGCGCACAACGCCGATGCGGCGCTGTCGACGACGCTGGCGAACATGCTGATGGAGCCGGGGCATTTCCGGAAGGAAGCGGACGTCGGTTTCCGCTTCCTGGTGCTGTCCCACACGTTGCTGAGCTACTTGTCAGGACTCGGCGCGCACCGCGAAACGCAATTGCCACCGGACGTGCGCGAGCATTTGATCGAAGGTGCCGGGGTGAGCCTGGCGGCCAGCATCGATGAAATCGCCCAGGGTCTGGCCAGCAAGCTGCCGATTGCGATTCAGAGCGATGCGGAAGAAGCGCTGGCCAATGATCTGGAACAGATGCCGGATGAGATTGATGAAGGGCAGCGGCTGGTGCAGACGCAGTTGGCGTTGATTTGCCGGCAGCTGGGGCCGTTGCGCACGTTGGCGGCGCATTTGATCAAGGATACGGGCGAGGTTTGAGATTTGCGGTGGCTGGGCGGGCCTCTTCGCGGGCAAGCCTTGCTCCTACACGGGTTGTGTCGTGCCGAAAATCACGGATTCACCCCAACCCACTTGCCGCTTGAAGCTCAAAACCTGCCGCTGCCCTACATCCCATGTTGCTTCATCAGCCGCTCATAACTCCCATCCGCCTTCATCGCCGCGATCTCCCGATCAAACCCCGCCACAATCTGCTCATGCGCCGGGTTCTTCAGGCTGACCAGAATGTGCAGGCTGTTTTCACTCAGCGGCTTGGGCAAGAACTCGACCGAGTTGCGCACCTTGGAGGACTCCCGGGCCAGGTAGTAGCGGGCCACGAACTCATCTTCCAGGGTCAGCTTGACCCGATCGGCCGCGAGCATGCGCACGGCCATGGCGAAGTTATGCACCGGGATTTTCTGCAGCGCCGCATCCTCATCGAATTCCGGCGAGTAGGCGTACCCGCGCACCACCGCGATCGGATAGGTGTGCAGTTGCTGCAGGTTGTTGTATTCGATGGGCGCGTCTTTGCGCTTGATGAAGCGCACGCGGTTGAGCAGATACTCATCGGAAAATTGGCCAAACTTGGTACGGTCGTCGTTGTACCAGGCGTTGACCAGCACGTCGTAGCGGCCCTCCCCTACGCCCAGCAAGGCTCGCGCCCAGGGCACTTGCTCGAAATCGCTGGCGTAGCCGGCCCGGGCCAGCGCGGTGCTGACGATGTCCGTGGCCAAGCCACCATTGACCAGCGTGGCATCGGTAAAGGGCGGCCAGGCATCGGCCACCAGACGCAACTTTTCCGCCGCCGCGTTCTGAGTCAGCAACAGCAATCCAATCAAAGCAAAAGCTCGATGCAATCGCGGCATGCTAGAAAATCCTTAGCGGGCGGGCTGCCCGACGTGTTTTTCAGCCAAACTCCAAGACTCAAATACCGACGTAGCGGTACTAAACCTTAGCTCATTCAAGCCACTGCACAGCGCTGACTTGCAGATTACACAAAGAAGACAACCCCGCGCGAAATGAATGATGGCATTTTGGCCTATGTCACAGATTTCTCCGCCATCGAGACATCTTTCTTCGGGACGCTTAGTATCGGGAGGACGTTGTTCAAGGAATGTGAAGATGACAATCGAGTGGGTCTGCAAACATCACAGCGATCTGGGTAAAGAGCAGCTGTACGCCATTTTGAAACTGCGCGCCGAGGTGTTTGTCGTCGAGCAGCGGTGCGCCTATCAGGACGTCGATGGCCAGGATCTGGAAGGTGACACTTGCCATTTGATGGGTTGGAACGGGGATACGCTGGTGGCGTACCTGCGTTTGCTCGACCCGGAATTGCAGGGCGGCGATGTGGTGATCGGTCGGGTGGTGACCGCGCCTGAAGGCCGGGGCCAGGGGTTGGGGCATGGAATGATGGAACAGGCGCTGAAGCAGGCTGAGAAGCGCTGGCCTGAGGTGCCGATTTATTTGTCGGCGCAGGCGCATTTGCAGGGGTATTACGGGCGGTATGGGTTTGTGGTGGCGGGTGAGGAATACCTGGAGGATGACATTCCGCATATCGGGATGCGGCGTTCTTGAGTCTTGTGCCTGGCTGGGAATCCACCCCTCACCCCAACCCTCTCCCCACAGGGGAGAGGGGGAAAGGGAGCCGATCTTCATGCTTTTCAAACTTGAGTTCGACTCGATATTTCAGGTCGATGTAACGGGAGAAAACGACTCGTTCGGCTCCCTCTCCCCTCTGGGGAGAGGGCTGGGGTGAGGGGTCGATCCAAAGCAAACCCGATAATCAGGGATATTCAAGCACCGCTTTAATCTGCCGCAAATTGCGCTCGATCCACCCCCGATCAATCGCCCCCCACTCGCGAATCCGATAATGCCCGGCATGGTTGCGCGCGCCGTCTTCCTGTTCGAACTCGCAAACGATATCCAGATCCGCCAGCGCCGCAATGGTGTCCTGGGCCGTGCGCCGGGGCATGCCGGTGACTTCGGTCAGGGTCGGGACGCTGCTGGCCAGCCCGCTATCGATCAAGTACGCCACGTACAACCGGCGGTAGAAGCTGCTTTTGGTCTTGCTGACGTCCATCCGGACACTCCTTATTGCATATCCCGCCACGTCAGATACACCCGCAGATCAAACTCCACCTGGTGATACCCCGGCAGCATGTGTTCGCACAGTTTGTAGAACGCCTTGTTGTGATCCGACTCTTTGAAATGCGCCAGCTCATGCACCACGATCATTTTCAGAAACTGCGACGGCGCTTCCTTGAACAGCGACGCCACGCGGATTTCTTTCTTGGCCTTGAGCTTGCCGCCCTGCACCCGGGAAATCGTGGTGTGCAGGCCGAGGGCGCGGTGGGTCAGGTCCAGGCGGTTATCGAACAACACCTTGTCGATGGCCGGGGCGTTACGCAGGTATTCCTGCTTCAGGTCCAAGGCGTAGGTGTACAACGCCTTGTCGCTTTGCACGCCATGCTTTTGCGGATAACGCTGTTCCAGGTAGTCGCCCAGCCGACCGTCGGCGATCAACTGGCGCACCTGGTCCTGCAACGCAGCGGGATAGGCCTGAAGGTATTTCAACGCGGTCATTGGGCGGGCAACATGCATCATGAAAAGGTCGCCAGTGTAGCGAATTCAGCGGGGCAGCGCGCTCCAGTCGAAAGGCTGAACAAACTCACCGGCATCCTCGGAGGTCATCGGTCGCGCCACCAAAAACCCCTGCACGTATTCACAGCCATTGGCCTGGAGCCAGTCATATTGCGCCACGGTTTCCACCCCTTCGGCGATGACCAGCAGGCCGTATTGCTTGCACAGATCGATAACGGTGCGTACCAGCGAGGCATCCCGGGAAGACTCCGGCAATCGCGCGATCAGATGCCGATCGAGTTTAAGCGTGTCCAGTTCCAGATCCCGCAGATGCGCCAACGAACACGGCCCCGAACCGAAATCATCCAGCGCCACCCGTACCCCCAGATTGCGCAGCAAGCGCAGTTGCTTGCGAGTTTCATCGGGGTTGATCATCAGCGCTTCTTCGGTGACCTCAACTTCTATCTGGCGCGGCTGCAACTCATGGCGTTCCAGGGTTTGCCGCAACTCAGTGACCAGGTTGGGCATGCCAAATTGCGTGCTGCTCAAACTCACCCCCAGCACCAAGTCCTCGGCAAACAAGGTATCCCAGGCTTTACGCTGCTTGGCACTGCGATGGTAAATCCAGCTGCCCAGGCGACTGATCAACCGCGCCTCCTCCAGCAACGGTAAAAACAGCCCCGGCGGCACATCGCCGACGCTCGGGTGCTGCCAGCGCAGCAACGCTTCAAAACCACGAATCTGCCCGCCATTGATCGCCACTTGTGGCTGATACACCAGATTGAAATCGCGATTCTCGATGGCGCTGCGCACACTTTCTTCGAGCATCAAACGCGAGCGCGCCCGGCCATTCATTTCGTGATCGTAAAAACGATATTGCTGACGTCCGGCGCGTTTGGCTTCGTACATCGCAATGTCGGACGCCCGCAGCAGCCCGTCGAGGTTGGAACCGCAATCCGGGTAAGTGGCGATGCCGATACTGGCGCCGAGGGCAATGTCCAGGCCTTCGATCTGCTGACAGATCGACACCCGCTCAATCAATTTCTCGGCAATCTTTGCCGCTTGCTCGGGGAATTCCAGGTCCAGCAGCGCCGTGAATTCATCACCGCCCATGCGCGCCAGAATGTCGAAGGGCCGCAGGCAGGCCTTCAACTGCTCGGACACCCAGCGCAGCACCCGGTCACCGGCATCGTGGCCGAGGGAGTCATTGACCCGTTTGAAACCATCCAGGTCCAGGTAGAGCAGCACCCAGGCGCTGTCGGAACGTTCGCCGCGCAGCAGCAGGTTTTCCACGGTCTGGTGGAAACCCCGGCGGTTGAGCAGCCCGGTCAGCGGATCGGTCACTGCCTGAAACTCCAGTTGCTGATGCAAGTGACGCACCACCGACATATCCAGCACCGTCACCACCATCGCGTGTTGCTCGGAAGGCAGCGGCGCGCAGGACAACGCCACTGGCACCTGTTGGCCCGGTGCTGTGCGCAACAGCGCATCGTGCAGGCGCAGGGTCTCGCCGCGTTTGTAGCCGTTAAAAAGGTCGGAATCGGCCCAGACCGGAATGTGCGGTTTTTGCAGGAAGTCCAGAAACTCCTTGCCCTGCAAGTCTTTGACCGTGGCATTGAGCAGCCGCGACATCGCCGGGTTGGCAAATCGAATCAGGCCGTCCTCACCCACCACCAGGATGCCTTCGGCGGCATTGTCGAGCACCGAGGCATTAAAGGCCCTGGCGACCTCCAGATCGTGGCTCAGGCGCTGCAGCGCACGGCGATTGCGCTGATGCTCCAGCAACGCCTGGACCTTGGGCTTGAGAATCTGCGGGTCGAAGGGTTTGAACAGATAATCCACCGCGCCACTGGCGTAGCCCTTGATCACGGCGTCCTGGGATTGTTCGTTGGCGGTCAGGAAAATAATCGGGGTCAGGCGGGTGCGCTGACTGCCGCGCATCAACCGCGCGACTTCAAAACCATCCATGCCCGGCATCTGCACGTCCAGCAGCACCAGGTCGATTTCGTGTTCAAGGAGCAAACTGAGGGCCTCGAAGCCCGAGGCGGCGGTCATGACCTGCCAATCCTGGCGCTGTAACAAGGCGCGCATGCTGATCAGGTTTTCAGGGTAATCATCGACGATCAATAGGACAGAGCTGCCTTCACTTGGCGTGGGTTGCGCGCATTCCATGCTGCTTCTCTTGTTCGGGGCGACAGGCCGGTTTCTCGTGAAAACCGGACAAATTCTACGCCTTCACTCTAGACCCGGATCCGGAAAAGCAGTAGGTGTCATCACGCCATCATTTAACCAAAGCGTCCATAAGCCGACTAACGGTCGGCTCTACAGCCCCCTGAAACCGGGAAGGATGGCTTTTTGACAGGATGTTGGCGTCAATCATCTGCCAGACGGGCATTAACAAAGAAGCCGACTACGCTTATAAAGACTGCCCTCCAAGGCCCGTGCTAGAGCTTCTGGCACGTGCGTGCAGCATGAATTCGTGGAAGCTTTGTCTATGATCGATCTCGCAACATGGAACCTCAGTGTTCCTGTCGGCAATCCGCCTTACACCGTTGAAACAGCCAAACTGGTGAAGGGTTTCAAGGACCAATACTTCCACTCCGATACCGGCACCCTGTTCTTCTGGTCCCCGGTCACCGGCTCCAAAACCGAAAACGCCAAATACCCCCGCACCGAACTTCGCGAAACCTACAGCAATGGCACCCTGCGCAACTGGCTCTACACCGATGCCGACAACTCCCTGCGCGCGACACTGGCGGTTAACCAGGTGCCGAGCTCCGGCAAAATCGTCATCGGCCAGATCCACGCCTATGAAAGTCAGAAACCGTTGATCAAGCTTGAATACCAATTCAAGACCAGCACCCAGACCGGCAACATCGTCGCCAAAGTGCGCATGCACCCCGACGACGGCGAAGGCCGGGTCATCACCATCGCCACCGGCGTGAAACTGGATCAGGAGTTTTCCTACCTCCTTCACCTGAGCCCTGGCGGACAACTGGGCATCAGCGCGGCGGGGTATCAGTGGGATTCGAACATCAGCGCGACATGGCGCGACAAGCCGCTGTATTTCAAGGCGGGCGTGTATGTGCAGGACCACACCGGGTATACGAGCGAAGGCGGAAAAGTGACGTTCAGCAAACTGGATATTGATCACGATAAGTGACCTTCCGCTCGTTCCCACGCGCAGCAAAGGAATGCAGCCCGGGACGCTCCGCGTTCCATTCAGAAGCCGAACGCAGAGCGTCCGAAGAGGCATTCCCACGCAGAGCGTGGGAACGATCTCAATCACTGTGCTTCCGAAAAATGCGTGGGAATAATGCCTTTATGGCGAGGGAGCTTGCTCCCGCCGGGCCGCGAAGCAGCCCCATCCACCTGCCAGCGCATTCCTACAGTTCCACTCCAGCACCCGGTTTCGCGGCGGCTGCGCCACCGAACGGGAGCAAGCTCCCTCGCCACAAGGGTTATGCGTTGTCCTACGGTGCGGTTGCAGCCATCAAAGTCGCCGCTTATAGTTCGCCCCGTCGCTGACAGCAGTCGGCGATAGGGTTTCGCAGCCCTACCGATACGTGTAACCGAGCATCATAAAAGCAACGACGATCGCATCAGCGCTCGTAGTCCGTTTTATGGTGGCTGTGTGTGGGAGACCTTCGGGTCTGCCGGGTTCCTCGTATCCTCGGTCTGCGAACCCGCACACAGCTACCACCCAACTCGTTTCGCAGCGAACGGAAGTAGCTCTTCTTTTAGATTCGAGGAGTTTTACTTATGACAATTAACAACCCACCGCGCCGCTTCACCCCCATGTCCCAATTCGCCACCGACTACCCCGTCCTCCTAATCGACAGCGACGCCCCGATCCGCGAATTGCACAACTGCGTCAGCGAACGCCTCAACGCCGTCGTCAAATACCTCAACCTCATGGCCTGCACCAGCCTGCCGGACTACGCCGAAAACGACATCAACACCGTCACCAACATCGCCTTGATCCTGCTCCGGGATGTGCATGACGTGTTTAAGGTGATTGAGCAGCGTGGGTTTGATATGCCAAAGGGCTAATGCCTCATTCCACGTCAAAACCCGCCGTCGGGCGGGTTCTGGCGGTCTGAAAATGCTCAACAAAAGAAAAACTGGAGTTATTTTTTTGACCAACCAACAACAACTCCTTATTTGCGCCACCTGCCACTCCAACCCTCTTCACGCCTTACTCTTACTCTGCAAACTCAAAGTTAAATGCCCCAACCAGCATCGCTGGTCCTTTTTTATTTTCATTTTTGTAGGCTACAAAACTACCGTGAAAACCGCTTGGATCGATCCCCGCCAGGAATAAATATCCAGCTTCAGCCTGCCAATATCCTTCCGAAAATCTATAATCAGCGATTATCTTTATATCATCGTGCGGCAGCTCATACCTACCGATCGGCAAGAACTTACTAAAACCAAATATAATATCGTCATGAAAAAATTGAACCTCTTCGTCTGGAACATATTGATAAGCATGAACATCCAGGCGGTATTCTTCGGGAGCATTGAGATAAGTACCAACTAACCGCTTATCCTCAAAAGGCTCGTACTTCGCAACGAATTCGCGCTCACCGGGATGGCTCTCCTCCATACGCAATGTTGCAGTCAACTTACCTCCGATCAAGGCACGAGTCACATTGTTAGACGACATATAACACCTCCATTAATTTTTAGAAAAGGGGACAGATTTATTTATCCATCCTCCTTGCCCCTAACCGTAAACAAGCCACCCTCACAAAACACCTGTAAGAAATAACAGTTTGCAATACAGTTTTGCGATAACAGAACTATTGGCTATGACTAAAATCCTTACAACAGACGGCTTTGATTATTTTTTGCCTCCTCTGCTTCGGTTCGGTTCGGTTCGGTTCGGTTCGGTACACATTACCTATCGCGACAATCTTCCAGCCATTAAAAAACCCGCACAACGGCAGGGTTTTATTAGCGCGTTTTTTATTCCAACTATTCTGGAAGCGATTAAATACCTCTGTCCGCTTTTTCCGTCACACTTTTCCTTTCCGACCAGCATCAACGACTCATTCCTTGAATTCCCTGAACGCAAATCTTCCCTCTACTGCAAAGACATCTTCCTCAAAGAGCTTGAATTCCCCCACTGGAAACTCCCCACCCTCTGACAAACGAAACGTACCGCTGGCATGCGTATCACCGGCAATATGATCAATCTGCAAACTCGCTGTAACGGAGTCATCATTTTTGTTTAGCGTGTAGGTCTTTCCAACTTCAAAATCAATTTTAAACTTGAGCCCCATATAATACGAGTGCCCGTCTAGCTCTCTATACTTCGGATTAATATGAAAGTATCCGGCCTCATTAGACAAAAGACCCTTCCCATCTAGGTTCAACGTGTGCTCACCATATTTTGGATGTTTGAATACGATTACCAAATCATCGGAACTACTGACGCTATCTTTAATTTCCATTTTTTCATCCAGCAAGTGATTACAGAAAAGGGGACGGATTTATTTATGCATCCTCCTTGCCCCTAACCATAATCAAACACTCCCCACAAAACACCTGTAAGAAATAACAGTTCACAATACAATTTCGCGATAACAGAGCGGCAGGTTATGACATAAAATCTTACGACACTTCCATCAGGTTATTTTTTTTGCCGCTCTGCTACGCTTCCCGAAACATACATGGAAGTAGGTGGCTATATGCCTAGAACAGCACGCATCGTATTACCCAATTATCCGCATCACGTCGTGCAGCGCGGTCACAACAAGCAAGTGGTCTTCGCTGCAGCAAACGACTTCGAACACTACCTGGCTGACTTACAAGAACTCAAAACCGCCTTCGATGTGAAGGTGTATGCATTTTGCCTAATGACTAATCATGTCCACTTGTTACTCGCGCCCGGTGACTCTGCGAGTGGACTCGGACAGTTGATGAAAAGCTTGGCGGGCCGGATGACGCGGCGCCGGAACAAACTGGAGGGTCGTTCGGGCACGCTGTGGGAAAGCCGCTACAAATCCAGCGTCGTACAAACCGATACCTACTTGCTGGCCTGTAGCCGATACATCGAACTCAACCCGATGCGAGCGAAGATTGTGCAACGTGCGCCAGACTACCCTTGGTCGAGCCTGCACTTACGCTTCAATGAATCTCCTGTGGATAACTGGCTGGATGAAAGTCCTGCACTTAATGAATTGGGCACTACCCCCACCGAACGCCTCGCGCGCTACGCTTCCTTCATGGAGCAGGAGATTCCTTCATCAGAACTGCAATTGCTTAGAGGGGCGCTTCAACGCGGACAACTCACTGGCAATGCGAGATTTACCGATGAGATTGAGGAGATTACCGGATTGCGAATAACACAACGAATGCGAGGCAGGCCAACTAAATAGACTGGATACTTTGAAGAGGGGATAGATTAAATAAATCTGTCCCCTTTTTTTATATTCTTTAGTTTTTACAACCATAACAAAAAGCTCTTAAAAACTGTCATATCTTACAGGTGCCGATAAAGCTGACGCTATCTACCATTGAACATGCAGCAAGTAAAAGTGAAAAAGACACAGATAATTAATTCTGTCCCTTCCCCCCCTAAACTTCACTCAGGATGAACACCATGACGGAATATAACCAAGCTGAATCATTCAAAGGGGTAGCTTACGTATCTGGCAGCAATCCAGAAGCGTTTATGTGCTTCCAAAACTTCAAAATTAGCAGCTACTACACTGGCAATCCAGCCGCAGCATCATCCGTACCAAGCGCAGATCTTGTCGACGTGAGCAACTTGTTCGTAAACTCCTGCGTTGGAGTTAAGGTTGCGTATTTTTTATTCAAAAGAATAGCGAGTGACCCCGATCCAGAGGCGATTAATGCCTATCATATTCAATGCTGTAACGGTCCGTATACAGGTGAATACCTAAGTACCGATCTAAGCAGTGGGAAAATCTCCACGAGTAAAGAACCTAAATATTTCTTCAGACTGCAGCATAACAGGGTAGATATCGATGCTAGCACGTCAACAGATGACGGCAATGACGTAAATCTGGTTGCTTGGTACGGGAGGGTTGAATTAGGTGCCCGAGCGAATGTGGATTATACCAATCAATATACAGCTGAAGTTAATATTAAACAAAGCGCACAGGGGATAGCTGCATTCAAATTGCGTTACACGAAGAAAAATACACTAGATATCAACTAAACCCCATGTGATTAATAGCAGCAAACAAACCTACCTAATGGCGGGTTTGTTTATGGGAACAAAGGGGGCAGATTTATTTAATCCGCCCTTTAATCCCCAAAAAGAAACCCGCCTCTCGGCGGGTTTCTTTTCAACGCTGTTTAACGCCCAGGCTTAGTTAACCTTCGCGTTCAACTCACCTTTGAGGTAACGCTGATACATAGAAAAGGGGACAGATTTATTTACCCGTCCTCCTTGCCCCTAACCGTAAACAAGCCGCCCTCACAAAACACCTGTAAGAAATAACAGTTTGCAATACAGTTTTGCGATTACAGAGCTATTGGCTATGACTAAAATCCTTACAACAGACGGCTTTGATTATTTTTTTGCCTCCTCTGCTTCGGTTCGGTTCGGTACACATTAACTATCGCGATAATCTTTCAGCCATTAAAAAACCCGCACGACGGCGGGTTTTTATTAGCGCGTTTTTTATTCCGACTCTTTTGGAAGCGTGAAAGGCGCAGGCCCTTTCGAGTTTTTGAACGTGCCCTGCGCCGCCCCTGAATCAACAGGTTGCTTCTGCGGACTTGCTGGTTTGTTTGTATCTTCAGGTTGTGCTTTTCGTGTACTCATCATTGCGCACCTCTTCAGGTTAAATAAATCTGTCCCCTTTTAATTTATCTATTTTACATCGCAGCTGTGGTCATCTGCCGACTTCTTTTTACAGATATCAAACACTGATTTTGAATGTAAACCGTCATTATGATAAGCGGGCCGACTCGAATAGTAAGCAAACGTCGACATACTTATACCGGACACACCTAAAAGCAGAAGCAATGCAATTGAATACTTTTTCATAACCCACCTCGGAGAAAAAGGAGAAACAAGGGGACGGATTTATTTATTCATCCTCCCGGCACCTCAACGTAAACAAAACACCTCCACAAAGCACCTGTAAGAAATAACAGTTCGCAATACAGTTTTGCGATAACAAAGCAATGGGTTATGACTCAAAATAGTACAACACACCGCGTTGATTATTTTTTTGCTCCCTCTTCTACGCTTCCCGAAACATACATGGAAGTAGGTGGCTATATGCCTAGAACAGCACGCATCGTATTACCCAATTATCCGCATCACGTCGTGCAGCGCGGTCACAACAAGCAAGTGGTCTTCGCTGCAGCAAACGACTTCGAACACGATTAAATAAATCTGTCCCCTTTTATTTAACGCGGACAACTTACTGGCAATGCGAGATTTACCGATGAGATTGAGGCGATTACCGGATTGCGAATAACACAACGAACACGAGGCAGGCCAGCTAAATAGACTGGATAATTTTGAAGAGGGGATAGATTAAATAAATCTGTCCCCTTTTATTGCCCTAAAGAAAAAAAAGGAACATATTTATTTAATACCTATTTTTTAGCTTTTATAGCTATAACAAAACATTCTTAAAAACTGTCATTTCTTACAGATGCCAATAAAGCTGACGCTTTCTAGCATTGAACACGTAACAAACAGGAATAGAAAAATACAGACTACTAAATTCGTCCCCTTTTTCATTTCTCTCTGCCTAAAACCATACAGGAGTCAACATCATGCCTGGAAGTTACCGTTGGACTGCACCATCCATCTTGCATCCGGTAGGGTGTCAATGCCGTGCGGATGCAAACTATGTTTTTTGCGGATGCAATGGCCTGGGCGGTTATTTTTCTGGACCTTTGAATCCGACACAATACATCCAAGATCTAGCCGCAGCCGGATCTCAGCGTATTGCAGCGGAAAACAAGGCTAAGGAAGATGCTGCTGCACTAGCTGGCCGAGAACGCGAAACATATATGCAATCACCAAACTACACCGATGACTTAACACTCCTAGTCAACCTTGAATACCGACCTGATAACTATGAAAGCATCGTCAACAATCCAGACTCAGTAAAACTTTATGCAAATAAAGCAAGAGTTCTACACGAACGATACTTTGGAGCTACTATAACTTGGCGGGAATTAGTATAAAAAGTAGAGGCACAGGGGAGAAAAGCGGACAGATTACTTAATTTACCCTTTAATAAATCCAACAAAAAACCCGCCTCTCGGCGGGTTTCTTTTCAACGCTGTTTAACGCCCTGGCTTAATTAACCTTAGCGTTCAACTCACCCTTCAAATACCGCTGATACATCGCTTCCAACGAGATCGGCTTGATCTTCGAAGCATTACCCGCAGTACCAAACGCTTCATAACGAGCAATACACACATCACGCATTGCCGTCACGGTCGCGCCGAAGAACTTGCGCGGGTCGAATTCGCTAGGGTTGGTAGCCATCAGGCGACGCATCGCACCGGTGGATGCCAGACGCAGGTCGGTGTCGATGTTGACCTTGCGCACGCCGTGCTTGATGCCTTCGACGATTTCTTCAACCGGCACGCCGTAGGTTTCTTTGATGTCGCCGCCGTACTGGTTGATGATCGCCAGCCAGTCTTGTGGCACGGAGGACGAGCCGTGCATCACCAGGTGGGTGTTCGGGATGCGTTTGTGGATTTCTTTGATGCGGTCGATGGCCAGCACGTCGCCGGTAGGTGGCTTGGTGAATTTGTAGGCGCCGTGGCTGGTGCCGATGGCGATGGCCAGGGCGTCGACCTGAGTGCGTTTGACGAAGTCAGCGGCTTCTTCCGGGTCGGTGAGCATTTGGCTGTGATCCAGAACGCCTTCGGCGCCGATGCCGTCTTCTTCACCGGCCATGCCGGTTTCCAGGGAACCCAGGCAGCCCAGCTCGCCTTCTACCGAAACGCCGCAGGCGTGAGCCATGGCCACGGTTTGTTGGGTCACGCGGATGTTGTAGTCGTAGTCGGTCGGGGTTTTGCCGTCTTCACCCAGGGAACCGTCCATCATCACCGAGCTGAAGCCCAGTTGGATGGAGCGCTGGCAGACGTCAGGGCTGGTGCCGTGGTCCTGGTGCATGCACACCGGGATGTGCGGGAATTCTTCGATTGCCGCGAGGATCAGGTGACGCAGGAACGGGGCGCCTGCGTATTTGCGAGCACCGGCCGAAGCCTGGACGATCACCGGGGAGTCAGTCTTGTCAGCGGCTTCCATGATGGCGCGCATCTGCTCAAGGTTGTTGACGTTGAAGGCTGGAACGCCGTAGCCGAATTCGGCTGCGTGGTCCAACATCTGGCGCATGCTGATAAGTGCCATTGTGTGTGTCTCTCCCGGTTTGGGTCGTTAATCGTGCCAGCCTGCCGTAGCGGCGGCGGCTATTCAAGTTATTGCAGATCGGGGGTTGGTCCGGTCCGCTCATTCGGTGTTGCCTAAATCTCTACGAGCCATCGATTACCTGTAGAAGCGAAGCTTGCTCGCGAAAGCGGTTTAACGGCCAACACAGGTGTTGAATGTGCTGGCCTCTTCGCGAGCAAGCTTTGCTCCTACGGGTTTGGCGCGAGCCATCAATTACTGCGCTTTACAACCGCGGCCAATCAAATCATTGGTGGCGACCCAGTACACCAGGCCTTCCTCACCTTTTACGTGAAACGCCAGCATGTCGTTGCTGTACAGCGATCCTTCGGCGCCCGGTTCAAGCTTCAAGCGGTAGACCTGATCGGCCCCGCCGAGGCGCACGTCGACTTCCTTGCGGCTGTCGTCGGTGTAGCGCCAGAGCACTTTCGCCTGGCTGTCGCAGGTCCAGGTGGTCCAGTTGTCCGTCGGCGCCGACGTGTTGAACAGGTTGAAATTCGAGCAACCTGCCAGCAGTGCCAACGCCATGACGGCGATAAAACCTTTCATCCGTGTTCCTCGACCGACGGCGCACGCCGCCGGCCTTGAGTAAAGAGTCAGACCCGTCAAGGACAGCCATGTTCCTTGGCCGGGGTCTGTGTCTCGTATTTGTCCAGGCCATCGGGCCCGGATCGTTTGTTGAGCACCGGGTTGGTTTCGGCCTGCCAGTCGGCCTGGTAACAGCCTTTGTCAGCCGGCGCAGACGGCGCGGGTTCCGGTTTGGCTTTCGGGTTACTCCCGCAAGCCGCCAGCGAAACCGCGACGATCAACAGCGCTATCGCCCTGACCATGTCAACACTCCTTTGCCTGGTCATTTGAGTGATCTCAGGCCTTGGCCCGGCTTTCCAGGACTTCAACCGCCGGCAGTACTTTGCCTTCGACGAATTCGAGGAACGCGCCGCCACCGGTAGAAATGTAGGAGATCTGATCGGCCACGCCATACTTATCGATCGCCGCCAAGGTGTCGCCGCCGCCCGCGATGGAGAACGCAGAGCTTTCAGCGATGGCCTGGGCCAGGACTTTGGTGCCGTTGCCGAACTGGTCGAATTCGAACACGCCCACCGGGCCGTTCCACAGGATGGTCTTGGACGACTTCAACAGCTCGGCGAAATTCGCCGCGGTCTGTGGGCCGATATCCAGGATCATGTCGTCGGCAGCCACGTCGGCGATCAGTTTGACGGTCGCGGTGGCGCTTTCAGCGAATTCCTTGGCAACCACCACGTCCACCGGCAGCGGCACGCTGACTTTGGCGGCGATGGCGCGGGCGGTGTCCAGCAGGTCCGGTTCGTACAGGGACTTGCCGACCGGGTGACCGGCAGCCGCCAGGAAGGTGTTGGCGATACCGCCACCGACGATCAACTGGTTGCAGATCTGGCTCAGACTGTTGAGCACGTCGAGTTTGGTCGACACCTTGGAGCCGGCAACGATGGCGGCCATTGGCTGGGCCGGAGCGCCGAGGGCTTTGCCCAGTGCGTCCAGTTCAGCAGCCAGCAACGGGCCAGCGGCGGCGACTTTGGCGAACTTGGCCACGCCGTGGGTCGAACCCTCGGCGCGGTGAGCGGTGCCGAAGGCGTCCATCACGAACACGTCGCACAGGGCGGCGTATTGCTGGGCCAGTTCGTCAGCGTTCTTTTTCTCGCCTTTGTTGAAGCGTACGTTTTCGAACAGCACGATGTCGCCGGCCTTCACGTCCACGCCGCCCAAATAATCGGCCACCAGCGGCACTTCGCGGCCCAGGGCCTTGCTCAGGTAGTCAGCGACTGGCTTGAGGCTGTTCTCGGCCGAGAATTCGCCTTCGGTCGGACGCCCAAGGTGCGAGCAGACCATCACGGCCGCGCCTTTTTCCAGGGCCAGCTTGATGGTCGGCAGCGAAGCCAGGATACGCGCATCGCTGGTGACAACACCGTCCTTGACTGGGACGTTGAGGTCTTCGCGGATCAGTACGCGCTTACCTTGCAGATCGAGGTCGGTCATCTTCAACACGGTCATGGGTCGCAATTCCTGAGTTACTGTTTTTTAGTGACAGAAAGTGGAGCAGCTATTTGCAGATAGTGTTCTGCAACGTCCAGCATTCGGTTGGCAAACCCCCATTCGTTGTCGAACCAGGCCAGGATGTTCACCAGCCGAGGGCCGGAAACGCGGGTCTGACTGGCATCGACGATGGCCGAATGTGGGTCATGATTAAAATCACAGCTTGCGTGGGGAAGCTCAGTGTAGGCCAGCAAGCCTTTGAGCGGACCGCTGGTGGCCGCCTCGCGCAGAATCCGGTTGACCTCGGTGGCGTCGGTGTCGCTTACGGTTTGCATCGTAATGTCGAGACACGACACGTTCACCGTCGGCACCCGTACGGCTTTGGCCTGAATTCGCCCGGCAAGTTCCGGCAGCAGGCGTTCGATGCCCCGCGCCAGACCAGTGGACACCGGGATCACCGACTGGAACGCCGAACGGGTGCGGCGCAGGTCTTCATGGTGATAGGCGTCGATCACCGGTTGATCGTTCATCGCCGAGTGGATGGTGGTGATCGATACGTATTCCAGACCAATGGCCTGATCCAGCAGACGCAACAGCGGCACGCCGCAGTTGGTGGTGCAGGACGCGTTGGACACCAGCAGCTCGTCGCCGGTCAGGCAATCCTGATTCACGCCATAGACGATGGTGGCGTCGACATCCGCCTCGCTGGCCATCGGCTGGGAAAACAGCACCCGTGGCGCGCCCGCATCGAGGAACCGCTGGCCGTCTTCACGGGTGTGGTAAGCGCCGGAGCACTCCAGCACCAGATCGACGCCCAGGGACGCCCAATCGATGCCTTCGGGGGTGGCACTGCGCAGGACCTTCACGCAGTCGCCATTAATATGCAGACAATCGTCTTCAACCCGTACTTCACCGGGAAAACGCCCGTGAGTGGAGTCGAAACGTGTCAGGTATTCAATGCTGGCCATGTCAGCCAGATCGTTGATCGCGACAATTTCAAACCCAGCCGTCGAGCCTCGCTCAAACAACGCACGCAAGACGCAACGACCAATCCGGCCGTAGCCGTTGAGTGCAACTTTGTAGGGACGCGGTTGGGGCATGGGGTTCTCGATTACCGTGGTGAATCCGTCGGTTTTGCGTTGAATGTTCCATTGTCATCGCGGGCAAGCCTTGCTCCTACGGATCGCATTGATCTGTAGGAGCAAGGCTTGCCCGCGATGGCGTCAGAACAGGCAATACATCACCTGGACTTAGTCTTCCAGCAGCTCTTCAGCCTGACCCAGGATGTTTTCCAGGGTGAAGCCGAACTCTTCGAACAAGGCTGGCGCAGGCGCCGACTCGCCGTAGGTGGTCATGCCGATGACGCGGCCTTCCAGGCCCACGTACTTGTACCAGTAGTCCGCATGGGCGGCTTCGATGGCGATACGGGCGCTGACTTGCAACGGCAGGACTTCTTGCTTGTAACCGGCGTCCTGAGCATCGAACACGCTGGTGCACGGCATCGAAACGACGCGAACCTTGCGACCTTGCTCGGTCAGCTTGTCGTACGCCTGAACCGCCAGGCCCACTTCCGAACCGGTGGAGATCAGGATCAGCTCAGGCTCGCCTGCGCAATCCTTCAACACGTAACCGCCGCGGGCGATGTCGGCGATCTGACCAGCATCACGTTCCTGATGCTGCAGGTTCTGACGGGAGAAGATCAGCGCCGAAGGGCCGTCCTTGCGCTCGATCGCCAGTTTCCAGCAAACGGCCGACTCAACGGCATCGGCTGGACGCCAGGTGTTGAGGTTCGGCGTGCTGCGCAGGCTGGTCAGTTGCTCGACCGGCTGGTGCGTCGGGCCGTCTTCGCCCAGACCGATGGAGTCGTGGGTGTAGACGAACACCACGCGTTTCTTCATCAGCGAAGCCATGCGTACCGCGTTGCGCGCGTACTCCATGAACATCAGGAAGGTCGCGCCGTAAGGCACCAGACCGCCGTGCAGGGACACGCCGTTCATGATCGCGCTCATGCCGAACTCGCGAACGCCGTAGTACATGTAGTTGCCGCTGGCGTCTTCAGCCGAAACACCTTTGCAACCTTTCCACAGGGTCAGGTTGGAACCGGCCAGGTCAGCGGAGCCGCCGAGAAGTTCAGGCAACAGCGGGCCGTAGGCATTCAGGGCGTTCTGGCTGGCTTTACGGCTGGCGATGGTTTCGCCCTTGGCCGCGACTTCAGCGATGTAAGCCGAGGCTTTTTCCGCGAAGTCGGCGGGCAGTTCGCCGCTCAGACGACGGATCAGCTCGTTGGCTTCGGTCGGGAACGCTGCGGAGTAAGCCGCGAAACGCTGATCCCACTCGGCTTCAGCGGCACGCCCTTTTTCCTTGGCATCCCATTCGGCATAGATGTCGGCCGGGATTTCGAACGGGCCGTGATTCCAGTTCAGTGCCTTGCGGGTCAGGGCGATTTCCGCGTCACCCAGCGGGGCGCCGTGGCAGTCTTCTTTGCCTTGCTTGTTCGGCGAACCGAAACCGATGGTGGTCTTGCAGCAGATCAGGGTCGGCAGCTCGCTTTTGCGGGCAGTCTCGATCGCGATCTTGATTTCTTCAGGGTCGTGACCGTCGACGTTGCGGATCACCTGCCAGTTGTAGGCTTCGAAACGCTTTGGCGTGTCATCGGTGAACCAGCCTTCGACTTCGCCGTCGATGGAGATGCCGTTGTCATCGTAGAAAGCGATGAGTTTGCCCAAGCCCAACGTACCGGCCAGGGAGCCGACTTCGTGGGAAATGCCTTCCATCATGCAGCCGTCACCCAGGAACACGTAGGTGTGGTGGTCGACGATGTTGTGGCCAGGACGGTTGAACTGCGCCGCCAGGACTTTTTCTGCCAGGGCAAAACCGACGGCGTTGGCCAGGCCTTGGCCCAGTGGACCGGTGGTGGTTTCCACGCCCGGGGTGTAGCCGAACTCCGGGTGACCCGGGGTGCGGCTGTGCAGCTGACGGAAGTTTTTCAGGTCTTCGATCGACAGGTCGTAGCCGGTCAGGTGCAACAGCGAGTAAATCAGCATCGAGCCGTGGCCGTTGGACAGCACGAAGCGGTCACGGTCGGCGAACGATGGATTGCTCGGGTTGTGCTTCATGTAGTCACGCCACAGTACTTCGGCGATATCCGCCATACCCATGGGGGCACCCGGATGGCCGCTGTTGGCTTTTTGCACGGCATCCATGCTGAGGGCACGAATGGCGTTGGCACGCTCACGACGGCTTGGCATCGCTGTTCTCCTACGGGTTCTGTATCGAGAGTGAATAAAACGAATCGGAAAAAAGGCGAGCATTTTCCCTCACCGACCCGCCTCGGGGCAATGACAGATAAGCATCTGGAGGCGTTTTTCCAATGGATAACGGCGGTTTCGACTGATGAAACCTTTCTGCTATTCGTTTGTAGAGACAACAGAGCCTTGAGAAGTGCCATCTATCGAACAATATCAAAACTTTTTGATATTGCTCTTGCGGGGCTTTCTGACCATCACTAGACTGCTGGCCTTATGAATTTACGCGTGCCTTCCATTCAACATGATGATTGCGATGAGCTGGCGGCCCTGTGCAAGGCCGGCGGCGATCCTCTACGCCTGAATGTATTGCGCGCCCTGACCAACGATTCGTTTGGCGTGCTGGAGCTGGCGCAGATTTTTGGCATCGGCCAATCCGGCATGAGTCATCACCTCAAGGTCCTGGCCCAGGCCGACCTGGTGGCGACCCGCCGTGAAGGCAATGCGATTTTCTACCGTCGCGCCCTACCCCACACCGACCTGCTGGGCGGCAAGCTGCATGCCGCGTTGCTCGAAGAAGTGGATAACCTGACCCTGCCTGCCGATGTGCAGTCGCGGATCGGTCAGGTCCATGGGCAACGGGCGGCGGCCAGCCAGGACTTTTTCTCACGGGTGGCGGAGAAGTTTCGCGCCCAGCAGGACTTGATCGCCGGCCTGCCGCAGTACCGCGAAAGCGTGGTGGCGCTGCTCGACAAGCTGAGTTTCTGCGAAGGCGCCACAGCCATTGAAGTCGGCCCCGGCGATGGCGGTTTTCTGCCGGAACTGGCGCGACGCTTCACCCAGGTCACGGCGCTGGACAACAGCGCGGCGATGCTCGAACTGGCGCGTCAGGTCTGCGAACGTGAAAGGCTGGCTAACGTCAGCCTGCAATTGGCCGATGCACTGAATGGTGTGAGCCTTACCGCCGATTGCGTTGTACTGAACATGGTGCTGCACCATTTCGCCGCGCCGGCCGAAGCGCTCAAGCACATGGCCGGTTTGCTGCAACCAGGCGGTAGCCTGCTTGTGACAGAGTTATGTAGCCACAACCAGAGTTGGGCCAGGGAGGCCTGCGGTGATCTCTGGTTGGGGTTTGAACAGGACGATTTGGCCCGTTGGGCCACCGCTGCGGGACTCGTTCCCGGGGAAAGCCTCTATGTAGGCTTACGCAATGGTTTCCAGATCCAGGTCCGCCATTTTCAGCGGCCGACTGGCGACACTCACCATCGGTAAATTCAGGAAAACATCGAGATGAGCGAATACTCCCTCTTCACCTCCGAGTCCGTGTCTGAAGGGCATCCGGACAAAATCGCCGACCAGATTTCCGATGCGGTGCTGGACGCCATCATTGCTGAAGACAAGTTCGCCCGTGTGGCGTGCGAGACTCTGGTCAAAACCGGTGTGGCAATCATCGCAGGTGAAGTCACCACGTCGGCCTGGGTCGATCTTGAAGAGATCGTGCGTAACGTCATCCTGGACATCGGCTACAACAGCTCCGATGTCGGCTTCGACGGCGCCACTTGCGGTGTGATGAACATCATCGGCAAGCAGTCCCCTGACATCAACCAGGGTGTTGACCGTGCCAAGCCTGAAGATCAGGGCGCCGGCGACCAGGGCCTGATGTTCGGCTACGCCAGCAATGAAACCGAAGTGCTGATGCCAGCCCCGATCACGTTCTCGCACCAACTGGTTCAGCGCCAAGCCGAAGCCCGTAAATCCGGCCTGCTGCCTTGGCTGCGCCCGGACGCCAAGTCGCAAGTGACTTGCCGTTACGAAGGCGGCAAGGTTGTCGGTATCGACGCCGTTGTTCTGTCGACCCAGCACAACCCTGAAGTGTCCTACAAAGACCTGCGCGAAGGCGTGATGGAGCTGATCGTCAAGCACGTACTGCCTGCCGAACTGCTGACCAAAGACACCCAGTTCCACATCAACCCGACTGGCCAGTTCATCATCGGCGGCCCGGTTGGCGACTGCGGTCTGACCGGTCGCAAGATCATCGTCGACAGCTACGGCGGCATGGCTCGCCATGGTGGCGGCGCGTTCTCCGGCAAAGATCCATCGAAGGTTGACCGCTCGGCAGCTTACGCCGGTCGTTATGTAGCCAAGAACATCGTCGCGGCCGGCCTGGCCGAGCGTTGCGAGATTCAGGTTTCCTACGCGATCGGTGTTGCTCAACCGACTTCGATTTCGTTGAACACCTTCGGCACCGGCAAAATCAGCGACGAGAAAATCGTCAAACTGGTTCGCGAAGTGTTCGACCTGCGTCCGTACGCAATCACCACCATGCTCGACCTGCTGCACCCGATGTACCAGGAAACTGCTGCGTACGGCCACTTCGGTCGCACCCCGCAAACCAAGACCGTGGGCGAAGACACCTTCACCACGTTCACTTGGGAAAAGACCGACCGCGCCGATTCGTTGCGCGCTGCTGCCGGCCTGTAAGACTTCCCTGGCGGTACCCAAAGCCCCGCACGGTTCGCGCCGTGCGGGGCTTTTTATTGGGCGTTCGCTGGGGCCCGAGTCGCGGCATTCGCGAGCAGGCTCGCTCCCACATTTGACCGCATTCCTCTGTGGGAGCGAGCCTGCTCGCGAAGAGGCCATCCCAGCCACCGCCACATCCTGCAAAACACCCACCCTTCACACCGCCGAATACTGACCTAGCCTTCAAACATCTCCCCGAGCAAGGACGCTCTCGATGCTCCCCAACCTGCGCCTGTTTTTCGCCCTTCTACTGACATCCCTGACTGCCAGCGCCGCCGATTGCCCCGACTGGCCGCACGCTCGGGCATTGGTCGAAATCGACGCTGCTCAACAGCAAATCGACTCTTGGGACGACAGTTACCACCGTAACGGCCACTCACCCATCGCCGATGAACTCTACGACCAGTCCCGAGCCCGGCTGAAACAATGGCGCACCTGCTTCAACCTCGCCCCCTCCCCTGAACCGCTGCGAACGGCGGGCGGCAAGGTGCCTCATCCCATCGTCCACACGGGTTTGGAAAAGCTCCATGACGGACCCGCCGCCGAACACTGGCTGCGGGATCGCAAGGACGTGTGGATTCAACCCAAGGTCGATGGCGTCGCGGTGTCGTTGATTTATCGCAAGGGTTTGCTGCAACAAGCGATCAGTCGCGGTGACGGCGTGAGCGGCCAGGACTGGACGAGCGCTGCACGGCAGATCGCCGCCATCCCCCAACAACTGACACAACCGCTGGATGTGCTGGTGCAAGGCGAACTCTATTGGCACCTGACCGATCACGTACAAGCCAAGGCCGGCAGCCTCAACGCCCGCGCCACCGTGGCCGGGCTGATGGCGCGCAAATCCCTGAGCGCAGAGCAGGCCGCCGGGATTGGTCTGTTTGTCTGGGACTGGCCCCAAGGTCCGGCAAACCTGCCTGCCCGGGTGGCGACACTGGATAAATTGGGTTTCCCGACCACCGAGCCCTACAGCCAACCGATCAACACCTTCGCCGACGCACAACGCTGGCGGGATCACTGGTATCGCTCCCCACTGCCCTTCGCCAGCGACGGCATCGTCCTGCGCCAGGATCAGCGTCCGTCCGCCGAGCGCTGGCAGGCCCGGCCACCTTACTGGAGCGTCGCCTGGAAATACCCTTTCGCCCAGGCACTGGCCGAGGTGCGCAAAGTCAATTTCAAGATCGGTCGAACCGGGCGGATCACACCGGTGCTGGATCTTGCGCCGGTGCAGCTCGATGACCGGCAGATCAAGCGTGTGAGCGTCAGTTCCCTGCAACGCTGGGAACAGCTGGATATTCGCCCCGGTGATCAGGTCGCCATCAGCCTCGCGGGACTCACCATTCCCCGGCTTGATGATGTGGTGCTGCGCAGCACCGAACGCCCTGAAGTGAATGCACCGCTGGCAACGGACTTTCATCATTTGAGCTGCTGGCAGCCAACCGCGGGATGCGAGAGCCAGTTTCTCGCGCGGCTGACCTGGCTCAGTGGCAAGCAGGGGCTGGCCCTGCCCCACGTCGGCCCTGGCACTTGGGAGAAACTTCTCGCAACAGGTCGTCTCAACAGCCTGCTGGATTGGTTGACCCTCGACGCCCAAGAGCTTGCTAACATTGACGGCTTCGGCGAACGCAGCAGCGCTCGCCTCTTAAACAGTTTTGAAAGTGCCCGGCAACGTCCTTTCGCTCGCTGGCTCAAAGCGTTGGGCTTGCCGCCGACGGGTCAGGCACAGCTCGCCGATTCATGGCAGGCCCTGGCCCAACGCAGCAATGAACAATGGCAGGCCGAAGCCGGCATCGGCCCGGGACGCGCAGCGCAATTAAGTGCGTTTTTCCGCGACCCGCAGGTCCTGGCCTTGAGCGAAACATTACGTGTTGCGGGGATTGACGGTTTTTAGCCACCAACAATGCCTGTCAGCCCGGGAACCCAATGGTGGCGCTGCGCTCAAACAGCCCATTGCCACATCGACCCGATTGCCTTTGCGCATGGAGCTTTTATGAAACTTCTTTCACCGCTCGCCCTGCTGGCCCTCTGCGGCGTGTTGGCCACCCCGCTGATGGCGGCCGAAGAAATCCCGGAACTGACCGGCTGCGCCGCCAAGAAACAGGGCATCGTCAACCAGATCGAATTGGCCAAGAGTCACGGCAACGCCGACCAGCAGGCTGGCCTCCAGACCGCCCTGGACGAAGTCACCGCCCACTGCACCGATGCCTCCTTGAAGAAGGAACGGGAAAACAAAGTGCTCGACGCCAAGCATGAAGTCAGCAAGCGTCAGGCCGACCTCGACAAAGCCATGAAAAAAGGCGATCCCGACAAGATCAACAAACGCAAAGACAAGCTCGCCGAGTCCCGCAAGGAATTGCAGGAAGCGCTAGATGAGTTGGATAAGTAAGTTTCAGGAAGATCGTTCCCACGCTCGGCGTGGGAATGCAGCCATGGACGCTCCGCGTCCGCTTTTGATCTGCGATCAATGATCCCGAAACTGTTTATGGCAAGCACTGCACGCATCTTCAACCTTCTGCACCGCCGGCCCCAGGTTGCTGGCCTTGTACGGCTGAACCTGGCTGGCAATCACCAATTCTCCGGTGGCGCTTTCAAGGTTGCGGGCCATTTCCTGGAAGCGGGCCTGCTGCTGCCACACGTTATCCTTGGCGCTGGTGTGATCTTCTTCGCGCACCTGCGGGAAATGTTTCCATGGTTCATGGGACAAGGCGTCGAGTTTCGTAGCGCCTTCAGTGAATTTCGGACCATCAAACGGAATGCGTCCACGCAACATGCCACCCAGGTCTTCGCCGGTCTTGAGCATTTGCTTGAAGATCGCCTTGCGTTGACCCAGCGGAGAGTTCGGGTCGACACCGCCGCAGGCGGACAAGGTCAGGCAGGCCAGCAATACAACAGAAAGTCTTTTAAGAGTCATGGTGGCTTCAGGTCACGGGGAACGGCGGCCAGTATCCTCGCGTCATCGTTAAAGACCAATAGCCCTATTATCAATAAGGGTTGTTTGGGCGCATGGAGCACCCAGGCAACCGTCAAAGGAATTACTCCATGAATAGCCGTTTCAAGGCTTGGCGTCCCCGCCTGGCCTGGACCCTTCCGATGGTAGCTGTGCTCGCAGGCTGCACCGGCGGCGAAAACAACACCCCGAAAACCCACGCCCTGGCCACTTACACCAGTGCAACCTGGGAAGCGTTGCCGGCCGTATCCGACAACGACCTGGTGGCCGGTTTCGGTTCCTGGCGCAGCGCCTGCACCCGACTCAAGGCCGATCCGGTCTGGGGCTCGACCTGCGCAGCGGCTGCCAATGTGCCGCAAACCGCTGGAGACATCCGTGGTTTTCTCAAGCAAAACCTGGAGGTCTACGGCCTGCGCGCCGCCAATGACAACCCCAACGGCCTGATCACCGGCTACTACGAACCGGTGTACCCCGGCAGCCTGACCCAGACTGAAGTGGCGAATGTCCCGGTGTACGGCGTGCCCGAGGACATGATCATTGTGTCCCTGGACAGCATTTACCCGGAACTCAAGGGTAAGCGTCTGCGCGGTCGACTTGAAGGTCGCGTACTCAAGCCGTATGACGACGCCGCCACCATCGAGAGCAAAGGGGTCAAGGCACCGGTCGTTGCCTGGCTGACCGATCCGATGAACCTGCAATTCCTGCAAATCCAGGGCTCCGGGCGCATCCAGCTCGACAGTGGTCGCCAACTGCGCATCGCTTATGCCGACCAGAACGGCCACCCCTATCGGCCCATCGGCCGCTGGCTGGTGGATCAAGGTGAGCTGAAGAAAGAAGACGTGACCATGGGCGCTATCAGCGCCTGGGCCAAGGCGAATCCGTCGCGCATTCCGCAATTGCTCGGCAGCAACCCCAGCTATGTGTTTTTCACCCAAAACCCGGACAGCAACGAAGGGCCTCGCGGCTCGCTGAACGTGCCGCTGACGGCGGGCTATAGCGCGGCGGTGGATCGCAAGGTGATTCCGCTGGGCAGTCTGTTGTGGTTATCAACCACCAAACCGGATGGCAGCGCACTGGTTCGCCCGGTGGCGGCGCAAGACACTGGCGGCGCGATTGCCGGCGAAGTACGGGCGGACCTGTTCTGGGGCACCGGCGAAGCGGCCGGGCAACTGGCCGGGGATATGAAACAGCAGGGGCAAATCTGGATGTTGTGGCCTAAAGGTGCAGCGTTGCCGACAGTGCCGCAGGTGGCTGATGCGGTGAAGCCTTAGGATATCTGCTGGCAGTTAGATCGCCATCGCGAGCAAGCTCGCTCCCACATTTGGAATGCATTCCCCTGTGGGAGCGAGCTTGCTCGCGATGAGGCCAGTACAAACATCAAATCTGTCCGTTCAGATCGAGACGAAGAAGAAACTCGCAATCAACCCCATCCCCACAAACCACACCAGCGACCGCAAGATCGCCCAATCCGCCAGGTAGCAAATGATGTACAGCAGCCGACTGGTGATAAACAGCACCGCCAGCACGTTGACCGTCACCAACTGCGCCGTGCCCACCAGGTGGGCCGCGAGCACTGCCACCGCGAACGCCGGCATCACTTCAAAACTGTTCAACTGCGCCGCATGCGCACGCCGGCCCAAGCCATTCAGCGACTCAAGAAAGTCCCGGGGATCATGGTTGTCTTTCAGGTTGTACCCGCCACTGGCCTTGGCGATGGCCGTGCAGACATAAGGCAGGAAAATCGCGATCAAAACGCACCACAGCGCAACCGTCATAAAGCAGTCCTTTCTTCAGTTTTCAGAAATTCGGTGGTCGGTCAAAACTTCATCACCAGGATGCCGATCAGCACCAACCCACAGGCTAAGAGCCGTGGCCGGCCGAAAGGTTCTTTCAAGTAGCGCATACCGAACAGCACCACCAGGATCACACTGATTTCGCGCAGCGCCGCCGCTTCGGCAATCGAGCCCAGCTGCATGGCCCACAGCACCAAAGCGTAGCTGAACAACACGCAAAACCCGACCGCCAGCCCCAGTCGCCACTGCTCACGCCAGAACAGCATGAACGCTGGCCGCTTGCGCACCAGCGCCAACAACGGAAACGGCCAGGCACTGAGCAGCGTGACCCAGACCAAGTAGTCCAGCGGATGAGACCAGCGCCGTAACGCCTGACCGTCGATAAAGGTGTAGCAGCCGATGCACAGGCCGATCAGCGCCACCACCGGCAGCATCGACCACGGCAACCGCGCGCCGCCACCGCCCTGCCAGAGCAGGCAAAGCATGCCGAACGGAATCAGCAAAATGCCGAAGATCTGCTGATGGGTCAGCACTTCCCCGGCGAAAATCAGCGTCAGCGCCAGCACCACCAGCGGCGACAGGCCACGCATCAGCGGATAGACCAACCCCAGGTCGCCGACCCGATAGGCCTGGATCAGCAGGTAGCGATAGAGCAACTCGAACGCCGCCGAGGCCAGGATCCACGGCCAGATTTCAATGGGCGGCACACTCACGAACGACAGCATCACGGCGACAAACAGCATCGCCACCGAGTCCATGCAGGCCACCACCAGCAGCCGCTCGGCGCTGAATTTGATCAGGGTATTCCACGCCGCGTGCAACAGCGCCGCGACCAACACCAGTGCTGTTGCAAGCACGGTTTACTCCTTTTGTTGCCCACCCCGATTCTTGTAGGAGCAAGGCTTGCCCGCGATAGCGATCTCAAGGACGCCATCGCGAGCAAGCTTTGCTCCCACTGCAAGCTTTGCTCCCACAGCAAGCCTCGCTCCAACAAAGAATCGGGGCGGATAATTGATTCGCCATATGTCCGCAGCTGTTTATACTGCAAGCGACCACGCCGCACTCAGTTGCGCACAGACTAATTCCAATAATTTCTGCCCCCGCCCGCTCTCATCGAGAACGGTCGATGGCCTGCGTATGCCTGATCCGAGCGTCAAGACTACCGACAGAGACCTTGCGCATGCCACTCGCCTTGCTTGCCCTCGCTGTTGCCGCGTTCGGCATCGGCACCACTGAATTCGTCATCATGGGCTTGCTGCCCGATGTCGCCCGCGACCTCGCCGTGAGCATTCCCCACGCTGGCCTGTTGATTACCGGTTACGCCCTGGGCGTGGTATTCGGCGCGCCGATCCTGGCGATCGGCACCGCCAACATGCCACGCAAAGCCACGCTATTGGGCATGACGCTGATGTTCATCCTCGGCAACATCCTCTGCGCCCTGGCGCCCAACTACGCGACGCTGATGGCCGCGCGGGTGGTCACCGCGTTGTGCCACGGCGCGTTCTTTGGCATCGGCTCGGTGGTGGCCGCCGGTCTGGTGGCGCCGAACAAACGGGCCCAGGCGATTGCCATGATGTTCACCGGTTTGACCCTGGCCAACGTGCTCGGCGTGCCATTGGGCACCGCGCTCGGCCAATACGCCGGCTGGCGCTCGACGTTCTGGGCGGTGTCGGTGATTGGCGTGATCGCAGCCATTGCCCAGTGGGTCTGGTTACCGAAAGACATCGCCATGGACAAGGCCAACCTCGCCAGCGAGTTCAAGGTTTTGGGCAAGGTCAACGTGCTGCTCGCGTTGGGCATGAGCGTACTGGCGTCCACCAGTCTGTTCAGCGTCTTCACCTACATCGCGCCGATCCTGCAAGACATCACCGGCGTCAGCCCCCACGGCGTGACCATCATGCTGCTGTTGTTCGGCGTTGGTTTGACGGCGGGCAGCATGCTCGGTGGTCGGCTGGCGGACAGCCGTTTGCTGCCCTCGCTGGTGGGCATGGCGCTGGCTGTCGTCGTGGTGCTGGCGGCGTTCAGCCAGACCAGCCATTCGGTGATTCCGGCGGCGATTACGCTGGTGTTGTGGGGGATTTTTGCGTTTGCCCTGTGCCCGATCCTGCAACTGCTGATCATCGATCAGGCGCATGAAGCGCCGAACCTTGGCTCGACGTTGAATCAGAGCGCGTTCAACTTGGGCAACGCTGCCGGTGCGTGGATTGGCGGGCTGGTGGTGGCCAGTGGCGCAGACCTGGCGGACTTGCCGTGGACTGGGGCGCTGGTCAGTGGGCTGACGGTGCTGACGGCGCTTTTCTATATCTACCTGCAACGTCGTGGTGCAGCTGCGGTCAATGTGTCCGGCTGATGGGTGGGTGTCAGGGGATCCACCCCTCACCCTAACCCTCTCCCCAGAGGGGAGAGGGGACTGACCGAGGTGTTCTTTCGAGTTACATCGACCTGAAAGTTCTGAGTCGAACTCAGGTTTTGAAAAGCATGGAGATCTGCTCCCTTTCCCCCTTGGGGAGAGGGGACTGACCGAGGTGTTCTTTCGAGTTACATCGACCTGAAAGTTCTGAGTCGAACTCAGGTTTTGAAAAGCATGGAGATCTGCTCCCTTTCCCCCTCTCCCCCTTGGGGAGAGGGCTGGGGTGAGGGGTGGCCATTGATCTCAACATCAATCTCAAACCACACAACCTGTGCCCTCCCCCCAACCCAACACATCAAACCCAAGCACGACCCGCATCGTGCCCACTCCACTCCCCATCCAAAGGACCCCGGATGCTTGAACTTGTCGCTGCGTTTATCTGCCTGACCTCCCTGCTCACCTACGTGAATTTCCGCTTCATCGGCCTGCCCCCGACCATCGGCGTGATGGTCACCGCGCTGATGTTTTCCCTGCTGCTACAAGGCCTGAGCTTCATCGGCTACCCCGGCCTCGAAGAGCGCATTCAACAGCTGATCGGCCAGATCGATTTCGGCGATCTGCTGATGAACTGGATGCTGTCCTTCCTGCTGTTCGCCGGCGCCCTGCACGTCAACCTGAACGACCTGCGCAGTTACCGCTGGCCCATCGGCCTGTTGGCGACCTTCGGTGTGTTGATCGCCACGGCGGTGATCGGCAGCCTCGCTTACTACATTTTTGCCCTGTTCGGCTGGCACGTGAGTTTCCTCTATTGCCTGCTGTTCGGAGCACTGATCTCCCCCACCGACCCGATCGCGGTACTCGGCGTGCTGCGGACGGCCAATGCGTCCAAGCCGCTGAAAACCACCATCGTCGGCGAGTCGCTGTTCAACGACGGCACAGCGGTGGTGGTGTTCACCGTGTTGTTGGGCATCGCGCAATTGGGCGAAACCCCGACCGTCGGCGCCACGGCCATGCTGTTCGCCCACGAAGCGATTGGTGGCGTGGTGTTCGGCGGGCTGATCGGCTATTTGGTGTACCTGATGATCAAGAGCATCGAGCAGCATCAGATCGAAGTGATGCTGACCCTGGCGCTGGTGATCGGCGGTTCGGCCATGGCCTCGGAGCTGCACGTGTCCGCACCGATTGCGATGGTGGTCGCCGGGCTGATCATCGGGAACCTGGGTCGCAACCTGGCGATGAACGACATGACGCGCAAGTACCTGGACGGTTTCTGGGAACTGCTCGACGACATGCTCAACGCCCTGCTGTTCGCGCTGATCGGCATGGAACTGTTGCTGCTGCCATTCAACTGGCTGCATGTACTGGCCGCGAGTTTGCTGGCGTTGGCTATTCTGCTGTCGCGCCTGCTGACCGTGGCCCCGGCCATCCTGTTGCTGCGGCGCTGGCGCACGGTGCCGCGCGGGACGATCCGGATCCTGACCTGGGGTGGTTTGCGCGGCGGCGTTTCGGTGGCGCTGGCCCTGGCCTTGCCGCTGGGCCCGGAGCGGGATCTGATCTTGAGCATCACCTACATCGTGGTGTTGTCGTCGATCCTGTTGCAGGGCTTGAGCATCGGCAAACTGGTCAAGCACGTGACCAAGGATGAGCCTGCGCCAACGGCACAGGCTGAACATCACTGATCATTTTTTGATCTTCTGCGGGTCAGGCTTCCCGGGCTGATCCGCAGCCTTGTTCGGCGTGCTGCTTTCACTGCGCACCTGCGCATGGCTGATCAGCGCAAAGATGAAACTGCCGCCAATGATGTTGCCCGCCAGCGTCGGCCCGGCGAACACCAGCCAGAAATCCTTCCACGGCAACTCGCCGGCAAACACCAGGTACGAGACTTCCGCCGAACCGACGACGATGTGGGTGAAATCCCCCAGCGCCATCAGGTAGGTGATGAGGATGATGATCCACATCTTGGCGCTCTCCATGGACGGAATCATCCAGACCATGGTGGCGATCATCCAGCCGGAAATGATGCCTTTGGCGAACATCTGACTGGCACTGTTTTCCATGATCTTGCGCCCGATGTCGAGGAAGGCCAGGTCGGTCTTGCTGTCGAAAATCGGCAGGTGCAGCATCACGTAAGCCACCAGCAACGTGCCGCACAGGTTGCCGAACAGCACAACGCCCCACAGGCGCAGCAGTCGCCCGAAATTGTTCAGCGTGGGTTTGGTCATGATCGGCAGCACGGCCGTCAGGGTGTTTTCGGTGAACAGCTGCTGGCGCGCCAGGATCACCGCGAGGAAACCGGCGCAGTAGCCGAAACTGGCGATCACCTTGAAGCCTTCGCCGTCCGGCAGCCGCGAGTTGAGCAGACCCATGGCCATCAACGACAGGCCCATGGTCAGGCCGGCAGCGAGGGCCGACCACCAGAGCGCGGCAACGCTGCGCTCCAACTCCTGATCGCCCTGGGTGCGGATGATTTCGTGCAGCACTGCCGCGCGCGGCGGCTGGTTGCGGTCGGCTTCGTGTTGTTCTTCAGCCGAGAGGTTCGGGGTCTTGCCGTCTTTTTGAGTGTCCATGGAGCTCCGGAACCGGTGGCGTGTCATGTAGGTACGACACGCGGGGTTCGGAGCTGTTCACTGACCCACACAGATCGTTCCCACGCTCTGCGTGGGAATGCCTCTTGTGACGCTCTGCGTCACGCTTTGGGACGCAGAGCGTCCCGGGCTGCATTCCCACGCAGAGCGTGGGAACGATCATCAATCGACGACGACGTCATCCTTGAACTGGTCTTTGACGTAGAGGATTTCGGTGCGGCCGTGGGGCGCCGGCAAGCCGTCTTCGCCGAGGTTGACGAACACCATGCGCTCGACCGTGAGGATGCTTTTACGGGTGATCTTGTTACGCACTTCGCAGGTCAGGGTGATGGAGGTGCGGCCGAATTCGGTGGCGGTGATGCCCAGTTCGATGATGTCGCCCTGGCGCGAGGCGCTGACGAAGTTGATCTCGGAAATGTACTTGGTGACCACGCGCTGGTTGCCCAGTTGGACGATGGCGTAGATCGCCGCTTCTTCGTCGATCCAGCGCAACAGGCTGCCGCCGAACAGCGTGCCGTTGGGGTTGAGGTCTTCGGGTTTAACCCATTTGCGGGTGTGGAAATTCATGGGGGCTCCGGGTTTGAGGCGTTTGAGCGATAGGGTTCGGCCCCCAGCTTCAAGTTTTAAGCGACAAGCTGCAAGTAAAAGCAGATTCGCTGTTACTTGCCGCTTGTAGCTTGTCACTTGCCACTAGCCGGACAAAGAAAGCTATAATCGCCACCGTTTCAAAACGGCTACTACCGTTTTCCCGCCACCTGTCCGAGGGGCGCTGCAGCAGGTCAAACCTGTCAGGCTCGGATGGGGCGTTGACTGGTCTCATCGACCGGACACTAAACGCACAACGGCGCCCATTCGCATACATTACGAATGGAGGCTCATCATGAGCGCTGTTATCACGCCTGCAGATTTTACCGATTACAAAGTCGCCGACATGTCCCTGGCTGCCTGGGGCCGTCGCGAAACCATCATCGCCGAATCCGAAATGCCTGCCCTGATGGGTCTGCGCCGCAAGTACGCCGGTGAGCAGCCGCTCAAGGGCGCCAAGATTCTCGGCTGCATCCACATGACCATTCAGACTGCCGTGCTGATCGAAACCCTGGTTGCCCTGGGTGCCGAAGTACGCTGGTCGTCCTGCAACATTTTCTCGACTCAAGACCAGGCCGCTGCTGCTATCGCCGCTGCCGGCATCGCGGTTTACGCCTGGAAAGGCGAAACCGAAGAAGAGTACGAGTGGTGCCTGGAGCAAACCATCCTGAAAGATGGCGCGCCATGGGATGCCAACATGATCCTCGACGACGGCGGCGACCTGACCGAGCTGCTGCACAAGAAATACCCGGCGATCCTGGACCGCGTCCACGGCGTCACCGAAGAAACCACCACTGGCGTTCACCGCCTGCTGGACATGCTGGCCAAGGGCGAGCTGAAAATCCCGGCCATCAACGTCAACGACTCGGTGACCAAGTCCAAGAACGACAACAAGTACGGCTGCCGTCACAGCCTGAACGACGCGATCAAGCGCGGTACCGACCACCTGTTGTCCGGCAAGCAAGCGCTGGTCATCGGTTACGGTGACGTGGGCAAGGGCTCGGCCCAGTCCCTGCGTCAGGAAGGCATGATTGTTAAAGTCTCCGAAGTTGACCCGATCTGCGCCATGCAAGCCTGCATGGACGGTTTCGAACTGGTTTCGCCGTTCATCGACGGCATCAACACCGGCACCGAAGCCTCCATCGACAAAGCGCTGCTGGGCAAGATCGACCTGATCGTGACCACCACCGGCAACGTCAATGTTTGCGACTCGAACATGCTCAAAGCCCTGAAGAAGCGCGCTGTTGTCTGCAACATCGGCCACTTCGACAATGAAATCGACACCGCTTTCATGCGCAAGAACTGGGCATGGGAAGAAGTGAAGCCACAGGTTCACAAGATCCACCGTACCGGTCCTGGCGCGTTCGACGCCCAGAACGACGACTACCTGATCCTGCTGGCCGAAGGCCGTCTGGTTAACCTGGGTAACGCCACCGGTCACCCAAGCCGCATCATGGACGGTTCGTTTGCCAACCAGGTGCTGGCGCAGATCTTCCTGTTCGGTCAAAAGTACGCCGACCTGTCGCCAGCCCAGAAAGCCGAGCGCCTGACCGTTGAAGTACTGCCGAAGAAACTCGACGAAGAAGTGGCCCTGGAAATGGTCCGCGGTTTCGGCGGCGTCGTGACTCAACTGACCAAGACCCAGGCCGACTACATCGGCGTGACCGTCGAAGGCCCGTTCAAGCCGCACGCCTACCGCTACTGATCGGTCCTGCTGTCCGCCCCTTTCGCAGGGGCGGACTCATGCAGAAACCACGCAAATCTGTAGGAGCAAAGCTTGCTCGCGATAGCATCACCACGGTTTCCCTTGGATACCGCGGCGCGTTCATCGCGAGCAAGCTTTGCTCCTACAAAAGCAAGGCTTACGCGTTTCCAAGGATATGACCATGTCCCAAGACCGTCGCTACAGCTTCGAGTTCTTCCCTACGAAGACCGATGCTGGGCATGAAAAGCTACTCGCCACTGCTCGTCAGTTGGCAACGTACAACCCCGATTTCTTTTCCTGCACCTATGGCGCTGGCGGTTCGACCCGTGATCGCACCATCAACACCGTGTTGCAGCTTGAAAGCGAAGTCAAAGTCCCGGCCGCACCGCATCTGTCTTGCGTGGGCGACAGCAAGGACGACCTGCGCAGCCTGCTGACGCAATACAAGGCTGCCGGCATCACCCGTATCGTTGCCCTGCGCGGTGATTTGCCTTCGGGCATGGGCATGGCCAGCGGTGAACTGCGCCACGCCAACGACCTGGTTGAATTCATTCGTGAAGAAACCGGCGATCATTTCCACATCGAAGTCGCCGCTTACCCGGAAATGCATCCGCAGGCGCGCAATTTCGAAGACGATCTGAACAACTTCGTGCGCAAGGCCAACGCTGGCGCCGACAGTGCGATCACCCAGTACTTCTTCAACGCCGACAGCTACTTCTATTTCGTCGAGCGTGTACGGGCAATGGGCGTGAACATCCCGATCGTGCCGGGGATCATGCCGATCACCAACTACAGCAAACTCGCGCGCTTCTCCGATGCCTGCGGTGCGGAAATCCCGCGCTGGATCCGCAAGCAACTGGAAGCCTACGGCGACGACACCCAGAGCATTCAAGGCTTTGGTGAGCAAGTCATCACCGAGATGTGCGAACGCCTGCTGCAAGGTGGCGCGCCAGGGTTGCACTTCTATACGTTGAACCAGGCTGAGCCGAGTTTGGCGGTGTGGAATAACCTGAAGTTGCCGCGCTGAAGCAGCTACAAGCTTCAAGCTGAAAGCGTCAAGAAAGATCAAAAGATCGTAGCCTTCGGCAGCGCCCACGCGCCTCCGAGCGCTGCGATCTTTTGCTTTTAAAGCCCGAAGCAGAGCTTCTGCGGCCAGTTTCTGGCTCTTTGCGGTTTCTCGTCGTAATCTCAAGCCATGCCTTTGATCACGCAGTTACTGACCGTGCTTCTTTTCACTTGCCTGAGCTTTGCCGCTCGGGGCGAGAAATTGCGCATTGTCACGGAGCCGTGGGCACCGTACGTGTACGAAGAAAACGGCAAATCCCTGGGCCTGGACTACGAAACCACCGCGATTGTCTTTAAACGCCTGGGGATCGAAGTGGAATGGCAATTCCTGCCATGGAAACGCTGCCTGTCGATGCTCGACACCGGTCAGGCCGACGGTGCGCTGGATATTTTCCACAGCGATGAACGCGACGCTACCCTGCTCTACCCCAGCGAACCGCTCTCGGAAGTCGAGTTCGTGATGTTCTACGCCAACGAACGGCCCCATCCGTTCAGCACGCTCAATGACCTGAAAGGCCTGACCATCGGCACCTCGCCGGGCTATCTGTACAGCGAGGACTTCAGCGGTTCGACGCTGTTTACCCGCGAGCCTGCGCCGACCCATGAAGCCAACTTCGGCAAACTGCTGCGCGGGCGCATCGACCTGTTGATTACTGATCGCCGGGTCGGCCAGCATTTGCTGGATGAGCTGAAAATCCGCGATCAGATCACCGAAAACCCGACAATCATCAGCCATCAGAGCCAGTTTCTGGCGGTTCGGCGCAACGCCGGCATGGATTTGCTGGTGCAGCGCTTCGGTGCCGAGCTCAAGCGTTTCAAGCGTGAGCCCGCGTATGCTGAACTGAGCGCCCGCTATGGCGCGAGTCCGGCCCCGGTCGTGCAGGCGAAAAGCGCTTCCGCCACGGGCGGAAAAACCGTTGAGCAGCAGGAAAGCGGCGCGCGGTGATTGCTCTGTTATACTCCGGCCTTCCCGCCAGGCTCACGCCCGGACGCTCGGAATCGTTCAAGGCATCTCGACCCCGCTACAGCGCAGCTTTTCAGCCCGCGCGAGCGCTCCAGACGAGCCTTCGAAACCCAGCAGGACCGGACGGGATTGCGTTCCTCTTAAACGCCATTCGCGCCAGGCAAGACTCCCATTGGGCCAAGCCCTAACTAAAACAGGATTACTCATGTCCTTTGCTTCCCTCGGTCTCTCCGAGGCTTTAGTCCGCGCCATCGAGGCAGCGGGCTATACCGAGCCTACTCCGGTGCAACAGCGGGCTATCCCCGCCGTGTTGCAAGGTCGCGACCTGATGGTCGCGGCACAGACAGGTACTGGTAAAACCGGCGGCTTCGCCCTTCCGATTCTGGAGCGGTTGTTCCCCAACGGTCACCCGGACAAATCCCAGCGTCACGGCCCGCGCCAACCACGCGTACTGGTCCTGACCCCTACTCGCGAACTCGCGGCTCAGGTCCATGAAAGCTTCAAGGTCTATGCCCGTGACCTGAAGTTTGTCAGTGCCTGCATCTTCGGCGGCGTCGGCATGAACCCACAGGTTCAGGCCATGTCCCGCGGTGTTGACGTGCTGGTGGCCTGCCCTGGCCGCCTGCTCGACCTCGCCGGCCAAGGCAGCGTCGATTTGTCCCACGTGGAAATCCTCGTGCTGGACGAAGCCGACCGCATGCTCGACATGGGCTTTGTCCATGACGTGAAAAAGGTCCTCGCCCGTCTGCCGAGCAAACGCCAGAACCTGCTGTTCTCGGCGACGTTCTCCAAAGACATCACCGACCTCGCCGGCAAACTGCTGCACAACCCGGAACGCATCGAAGTCACGCCGCCGAACACCACGGTCGAGCGTATCGAACAGCGTGTGTTCCGCCTGGCCGCAAGCCACAAGCGTTCGCTGCTGGCGCATTTGATTACCGCTGGTGCCTGGGAACAGGTTCTGGTCTTTACCCGCACCAAGCACGGCGCCAACCGCCTGGCCGAGTACCTGGACAAACACGGCCTGAGCGCCGTCGCCATCCACGGTAACAAGAGCCAGAACGCGCGCACCAAAGCCCTTGCCGACTTCAAGGCCGGTGAAGTGCGCATTCTGGTCGCCACCGACATCGCCGCTCGCGGCCTCGACATCGACCAGTTGCCACACGTGGTCAACTTCGAACTGCCGAACGTCGACGAAGATTACGTGCACCGTATCGGCCGTACTGGCCGTGCCGGTCGTTCGGGCGAGGCGATCTCGCTGGTTGCCCCGGACGAAGAAAAACTGCTGAAAAGCATCGAGCGCATGACCAAGCAGAAGATTGCCGACGGCAACCTGATGGGCTTCGACTCCAGCGCTGTAGAAGCCGAGAAACCTGAAGTTCGCGAGCGTCCGGATGTGCGTAACCCGCGCAACCCACGTGGCCCGCGCGGCGACGGTCCGACCGGCACTGGCGGTGGCGGCGGTCGTAAAGACAAAGGCAAGGACAAGGGCGGCAAGGAAAAACCGGCTGCCACTGGCCGTGGCGATCGCCCGGCCCGTGAGCACAAGCCGCGCGAAGGCACCCCGGCTCGCGAACAACAGCGTCCGGCGCCACGCGCTGCGGCGGCTGATCGTGCTCCGGACGAGTTCCTCGACGACGACGTGGATAACTTCGGTAACCGCGTTGACTACGTGCCGCAAGCCAAACCGGCCCAGGGCCGTGGTCGTCGTCCGGGTGCTCCGGCACAAGGCGCGGCAACTGGCGCAGGTGCTGGTGCTGGTGCTCCACGTACCGGCGGCAAGCCTCAGGGTCGCCAAAGCGGTCCACGCGCCAGCGATGGCGCCACGACCGGTACCCCGCCAGCCAAGCGCAGCGGCCCACGCAACGGTGCCCCACGTGACGGTCAGGCCCGTCGCGAAGAGTCCCGCAACCGCCGCCCGGCCCGTACCGACGACCAACCTCGTTCGGAACCGGCCGTGCAAAACCCGCGTGGCCCGGCACCGAAGATCATCCATAAAGAGTCGAAAACCGATCGGTTCCCGACGCCTGAGCAACTGGATCAACTGCCAGGCCGCCCACGCGGCGAGAAACCAGCATTGCTGACCCGCAATCGCTGATTTTCTGAAGTAACCAAAAATGCCCCGGATCTCACGATCCGGGGCATTTTTTATGCGCACCACAAACCTGTAGGAGCAAAGCTTGCTCGCGATGACGGCGTACGCCACACCACAGAAACCAAGGTGATCCCATCGCGGGCAAGCCTTGCTCCTACAGGGGAATGTGTCTGCCATAAAAAACGCCCCCGACCGCGAGATCGGGGGCGTTTTTGTTGAAGCGGCGAAAGTTACTTCGCTTTGACACCTTCAAACGTGATGTACAGCTCAACAGCATCAGACTGTGGACCCAGGTCCATCATCTTGCCGAAATCAGAACGCTTGATGCTGGTGGTGCCTTCGAAGCCGGCACGGTAGCCGCCCCATGGATCCTTGCCTTCACCCAGGAACGTGGCCTTGACCACAACTGGTTTGCTGACACCAGCAATAGTCAGGTTGCCAGCCACGTCGGCAGTGACTTTACCGTCGGCGTTTTTGCCGGTGGTTTTAACGCTGGTGGACACGAACGTGGCTGTAGGGAAATCAGCTACTTTCAGGAAGTCTTTGCTGGAGATGTGCTTGTCGCGTTCAGCGTTGTTGGTGAAAACGCTGGCGGTGTTCACGTTGAACTCGATCTTGCTGTCTTCTGGCTTGGCAGCGTCGAAGCTGAACTTGCCGTCGATATCCTTGAAGGTACCGGTGATGTAGCTGTAGCCCAAGTGGCTGATCTTGAAGTCAACGAAAGCGTGCTGGCCAGTCTTGTCGACGGTGTAGTCAGCAGCCATTACGTTAGCGGACAGCAGGGCCGAACCGATTGCCAGAGCGGCGAGAGTCTTTTTCAACATGCTTTATTTCCTTTGAAGTCGAGGTTGAATTTCAGGCTTTGCGACCGAGCATTCGCTTGAGGGTCACATCACGGTCAATAAAGTGGTGCTTCAATGCTGCCAACGCATGAAGGCCGGAAAAAATTACCAGCGCCCACGCCAAGTACAGATGAATCGCACCCGCGGTATCTGCCTGATCCGGTAGCCCGGAAACCAGTGCAGGCACTTCAAACCAGTCAAACACCGGAATCCCGACACCTTCTGCGGTGGAAATCAGGTAACCGGCAATCATCACAGCGAACAGACAGAGATACAGAAAAGCATGCCCGAACTTGGCACCCAGGCGCGTCATGCGGCTGTAGCTGGTCAACGTCGGTGGCGGTGGGCTGATAAGGCGCCACACCACACGAAACACCATCAACGCCAGCAGGATCAGGCCAATACTCTTGTGGATATCCGGCCCTGCCTTGCGCCAAGGATCGTAATAGCCGAGACCGACCATCCACAGACCCAGGGCGAACATCCCGAACACCGCCAGCGCTACGCCCCAGTGCATGAAGATGCTGACCCAGCCGTAGCGAGCAGTAGAGTTTCGTAGTTGCATTGCCAAGTCCCTGTAAGTGCTGGCCCAAGACTATCGAGTTATCTATCGATTTAAAGCGGAAAATTTCGCTTTGAAATATCGAGAAATACGATCAAGAGTCTCTTGGGGATGCGTTAAGGAAAGATTAAAGACGCCAATATGGAAAAAAACAGGTAGCCCACCCAGAGAACACCTGCGCCCCAAGGTTTATTCGAAACTTGATAGTTTTCTTCGGTGTCTAGTCCTGAAATAGGTTTACACCTGTTTCACCCTAACGCCCGATGCAC
>NZ_MOBR01000042.1 GCF_003732705.1 Pseudomonas frederiksbergensis
TTGAAAAGCATGAAGATCAGCTCCCTTTCCCCCTCTCCCCTCTGGGGAGAGGGTTGGGGTGAGGGGTCGATCCATCTGACACCACAACGACCAATCAAACACCCACAAAAAACCCGGCCTGCGCCGGGTTTTTTGTTAACCGATCACTGCATCCACGGTGGAGGCGGTTCTTCGGTTTTGCCCGGTGGCGCATCATCAGCCGCGCGCACCGCTTGCTTGCGCTCTTCATCCAGGCGTGCCGCCTCGATTTCGCGGATAACGCCGCCAACGTCTGCCAACTCTTCCGGCTCATCAAACTCGCCGGTCAACACGCTGGCCGGGTGCAAGGTGCCGGCTTCGTACAGGGCCCACATTTCCTTGGCGTACTTGGTCTTCTTCAACTCCGGCGCAAACCGCCCGAAGTAGGAGGCCATGTTGCCCACGTCCCGCTCCAGCATGGTGAACGCGTGGTTGTTGCCCGCCGCATCCACTGCTTGAGGCAGGTCGATGATCACCGGGCCGGTCGGGGTCAACAGTACGTTGAACTCCGACAGGTCACCGTGCACCAGACCGGTACACAACATCAGCACGATCTGGGAAATCAGGAACGCGTGGTATTCACGGGCCTGGTCCGGTTCCAGCACCACGTCGTTCAGACGCGGCGCAGCATCGCCGTATTCATCGGCCACCAACTCCATCAGCAGTACGCCTTCGAGGAAGTCATACGGCTTGGGCACCCGCACACCGGCGCCGGCCAGACGAAACAGGGCCGCCACTTCGGCGTTCTGCCAGGCGTCCTCGGTTTCTTTCTTGCCGAACTTGGAGCCCTTGGCCATCGCCCGAGCCTGTCGGCTGTTGCGTACCTTGCGGCCTTCCTGATACTCGGCCGCCTGGCGGAAACTGCGTTTATTCGCCTCCTTGTAGACCTTCGCGCAACGTAGCTCGTTACCGCAGCGCACCACATAAACAGCTGCTTCTTTACCACTCATGAGTGGGCGCAGCACCTCGTCGACCAGACCGTCCTCGATCAGGGGTTCAATGCGTTTTGGAGTCTTCATCAGCTTTTATTGTGGGTCCTTTATTACCAAACACGCGAAAGTCATTCGTTATACGGCAATCCTCGCGCCTCGGGGAGGGGTTGCCGACCTATGAACATGGCGGATGCACACAATGTGCCGAAATTAACCGGTAAATCCCGCGCCGTTCATCGACCGGTGGAGATCATAGCTGAGCCGCCGACACTTGTTGGCGACGGGATGACAGGGCATTTACGACAGAAGCTGACATCCGGATTCCTCCTATTTGTAGGTTTTTTCTCAACGGGCCTCAATTTCCCATTTTTTCAGCCGAAGTCCTGAGAGAGAAAAGGATTTGTCTGACAATCGTTGCGACTAAAACGACGATGCCGCTTCAAGGAATCGAGGTAATCAATACCGTTTTCGGCTGCCAATAATCCGCGAGTCATCTGCACTGCGTGGGCCTACAAGAAAATCTGGAGCGCGGATGAACATCAAACAGAAGTTGACGTGGGCGTTTGCAATCATCGCCTGCTTGCCGGTGGTGCTGGTCGCCACCCTTGTAGTGCTGAACTTGCGCAGCGATGCCAAGGACGATTTCGTCGACGGCAGTGGTCGCGAGATTCGTCAGGTCGCCAATGCCATGCAGCTATTCTTCGACGGCATCAGCCAGAACGTCGATTACCTGGCGTCCCAGCCGCTGATCAAGAATACCGACGACAGCCTCAAGACCTACATGGCCGCCAACGCCGAGAGCATTCCTCAGGGCGAGATGGACAAAAAGGTCTTCACGCTCCTCCAGGACCTGGGCAACACCCATCCGTCCTACGCCTACGCGATCGTCGGCACCGCAGCCGGCGGTTATGTGTCCTGGCCGGATGACGCGAAACTGAACAACTATGACCCGCGCCAGCGCCCCTGGTACAAAGCCGCACAGGCCAAGCCGGGCAAGCCGTTTCGCACCGAGGCTTATTACTGGGCTCAGGATGACGCGTCCTACGTCAGCACCGTGCGCACCATCGATAACAAGTTGGGCACCAACGGTGGCGTGGTCAGCATCGACGTGACGCTCAAGCAGCTCACCGAAATCGTCAAACAGATCAAGCTCGGCGAAACCGGTTACCTGATGCTGCTGGAAAACAGCGGCACGGTGCTGGTCGATCCGAAGCAACCAGAGCACAACTTCAAGGCCCTGGGCAGCCTCGGCGAAGGCTACGCACAACTGGCCAAGGCTGGCAAAGGCCTGGTGGAAGTCGAGCTGAACGGCGAGCGCTACATGGCCAACGTCTGGCCATCGGAGCAACTGGGCTGGACCTTCATCGGCCTGATCAAGCAAACCGATGTAATGAGCTCGGCCACCCAACTGACCTGGCTGATCGCGGGTATTGCCGCCGTACTGGCCGTGTTCTTCGCCATCGTCGGGGCCAGTTTCGCCCGCGTCATCGTGCGCCCGATCAGCAGCGTGGCCAGCGGCCTGGAAGGCATCGCCCAGGGCGAAGGTGACCTGACCAAGAATCTGGAAATCCGTGGCAGCGACGAAACCGCGCAACTGGCCAGTTGGTTCAACCAGTTCCTGGCGGCGATCCGCAACCTGATCCAGAGCATCGGCGGCGCCGCGAATAAAATCCTCGCCACCTCCCAGAGTTCGACTCGGGTCTCCAGCGACATGGCCGAAGCCGCCGGGCGTCAGCGTGAAGCGGTGGACATGGTGTCCACGGCGTTCCACGAAATGGTCGCCACCGCCAACGAAGTCGCCCGCTCGTGCAGCCAGGCCGCCGAGTCAGCCGACAGTGGTCAGCGCCAGGCGCGCGAAGGTCAGCAGCAGATCGATGCCGCTGTATCCAGCGTCGATCGCTTGAGCCAGGAAATCGAATCCTCAGCGCAGTCGATGCAGCAACTGGAACGCGACAGCAACGACATTCAATCGATTCTCGGGACCATTCGCTCGATTGCCGAGCAGACCAACCTGTTGGCGCTGAACGCCGCGATTGAAGCCGCACGGGCCGGCGAACAGGGTCGTGGGTTTGCGGTGGTGGCGGATGAAGTGCGCGCCCTGGCGAAACGCACAGCCGATTCCACGGCGGAAATCGACGGCTTGCTCGGCACTCTCGCCAAGCGCACCAGCCAGGTGACCCAGCAAATGCACGCGAGCCTGGAAGTGTCGCAGCAGTCGGTCACCCGCATCGGCGAAGCGCGCAACAGCTTCGGGCAGATCCGTGAGTCGGTGGATGTGATTCGCGATATGAACACGCAGATCGCGACGGCGGCGGAAGAACAGCATTCGGTGGCAGAGGAGATCAATCGGCACATCAGCCAGATTCATGGTGATGCGCAGTTGGTGGCGGAGCTGGCGAACTCGGCGCGACTGGATTCCCAGAGTTTGGCCGGGTTGTCGAATGAGTTGGATGGGTTGGTTCGTCGGTTCAGGACTTGAAAATGAGGGTGGTCTTATAGGCCACCCCTCACCCTAACCCTCTCCCCAAGGGGTAGAGGGGACTGACCGAGGTGTTCTTGGAGCTACATCGACCTGAAATATCGAGTCGAACTCAGGTTTTGAAAAATCCCCGATCTGCTCCCTTTCCCCCTCTCCCCTGTGGGGAGAGGGCTGGGGTGAGGGGCTGGCTCTCACTGCCGAAATAATTCCCCCGGGGTAAACCCGAACAACCCCTTGAACGCCGCAATAAACGCTGACGTCGAGTCATACCCGCAAGCCAGCGCCGCATTGGTCACGCTGTCGCCCTCCTCCAGCAAACTCAGCGACGACAGCAGCCGCGCACGCTGACGCCAGCCTCGAAAGCTCAAACCCGTCTCGCGCTGAAACAGGCGCATCAGGGTTTTCTCCGAAGTGCCCAACCGCGCCGCCCACTCCTGCAACGTCGCGTTCTGTTCCGGGTTTTCGATCAGCTCGTTGCACAACCCCAGCAAACGTTCATGCCGGGGCAACGGTAGCGAGAACTCCACCTCCGGCAAACTCGCCAACTGATCCAGCAACACATTCACCAGCCGCGCTTCCTGGCTTTCGCCCTGTGGATACTCCACCGGCAGCAGGCAAAAACTCTTGATCAGCTCCCGGGCCAGCGGCGTCACCTCCAGCACTCGGCAACGTCCGTCTGCCCATTGGCAATCCTCGCGGCGCACATAGAGGCTGCGCATTTCGGCGCGCATCGACGTGACGACTTGATGTTCGAGATCGGCCGGAATCCAGATGCCCCACTGCGGCGGCGCAAAGAAACTGCCCTCGGCGGTATGCACCCCGAGCACGCCGCTGATGGCGTAGGAGAATTGCACCCAGTCGTGGCGATGGGGCGGTGTCCAGGAACCGGCGTTGAGGCTTTCGGCGCGGGCGAACAGTGGGCGCGGTAAGGCGGTTAGCGCCGGGATTGAGCGTTCGAGGGAAAGTTGTCCGTTGGACGTCATTGTTGAGCCTTGTGTCGCAGGACGGCGGATAGCACCGACCTTAGAACAAGTCATCAAGTCTTACAAATATCCCCTGTGGGAGCGGGCTTGCTCGCGAAAGCGGTGTGTCATTCAACAGTGATGTCGACTGATCCACCGCTTTCGCGAGCAAGCTCGCTCCCACAGGGTCTGCGGTTGGTCTTAGCGTTCGATGATGGCCGTTACGCCTTGGCCGCCAGCCGCGCAGATAGAGATCAACCCCCGCCCCTTGCCCGCCGCATCCAGCAACTTCGCCAGGTTGGCGACGATGCGCCCGCCGGTGGCGGCAAACGGATGCCCGGCGGCCAATGAGCTGCCCTTGACGTTGAGGCGGCTGCGATCAATCGAACCCAGCGGCGCGTCGAGGCCGAGGCGGGTTTTGCAGTATTCGGGGTCTTCCCAGGCTTTCAATGTGCACAGCACCTGGGCGGCGAAGGCTTCGTGGATTTCGTAGTAGTCGAAGTCCTGCAAGGTCAAGCCGTTGCGCGCCAGCAAACGCGGCACGGCATACACCGGCGCCATCAGCAGGCCCTCGGCACCGTTGACGAAATCCACCGCCGCCGCTTCGCCATCACGTAAATACGCGAGGATCGGCAAGCCGCGTTCCTTGGCCCATTCCTCACTGCCCAGCAACACCAGCGACGCGCCATCGGTCAACGGCGTGGAGTTGCCTGCGGTCATGGTGCCTTTGGCGCTTTTCTCGAACGCCGGTTTGAGCGAGGCGAGTTTTTCCAGGGTCAGGTCCGGGCGCAGGTTGTTGTCCCGGGTCAGGCCGAGGAACGGTGTCATCAAGTCGTTGTGCCAGCCTTCGGTGTAGGAAGCGGCCAGTTTCTGGTGGCTTTCGAGGGCCAATTGATCCTGCTCGGCGCGGGGGATGTTCCAGGTCTGGGCCATCAGCTCGCAGTGTTGCCCCATGGACAGGCCAGTGCGCGGCTCACCGTTGCGCGGGAATTCAGGGACCAGATGACCAGGGCGCAGTTGCAGGAAAGTTTTCAGCTTGTCGGCGGTGGTCTTGGCGCGGTTGGCTTGCAGGAGGATTCTGCGCAGGCCTTCGTTGATGCCGATCGGCGCGTCGGACGTGGTGTCGACGCCGCCGGCAATGCCGCAATCGATCTGGCCCAACGCAATTTTATTCGCCACCAGCAGCGCGGCTTCCAGGCCGGTGCCGCAGGCTTGCTGGATGTCGTAGGCCGGGGTGGTCGGCGACAGCCGCGAGCCGAGCACGCATTCGCGGGTCAGGTTGAAATCCCGGGAATGCTTGAGCACCGCCCCCGCCGCCACCTCGCCCATGCGCAGACCGTGCAGGTTGAAACGTTCGATCAAGCCTTCGAGCGCTGCGGTGAGCATCGCCTGGTTACTGGCGGTGGCGTACGGCCCGTTGGAACGGGCGAAAGGAATACGGTTACCGCCAATGATCGCGACGCGGCGCAGCTGAGTCATGAAAAGCTCCTTCCGAAATTTAAAAATGTGTACACGGCCCACTGTGGGAGCGAGCCTGCTCGCGAAGAGGCCGGCACATCCAACATTTCTGCTGACTGACACACCGTCTTCGCGAGCAGGCTCGCTCCCACAGGGTTCGGTGTTTTCCTGAAAGTCCTGCTACACATCAATCACCTGTGTTCAAGCGTAGGCCTAATCTCGTGGATCGAACGACTGATCGCCATTCGTGGTCCACACTTTGAACCCCAGCTGCCGGAGTGCGTTCCATGTCAGACCGTTATATCGACTTCGCGAATTCGTCCATCGGCCACCGTCTGGTCGGGGCCTTGGGCCTGCCGTCGCCGGTGCGTCTGGAACGCTGGCAAGCCGGGCGCCTGCGGCCTGTCGAGGGGGCGCTGCTGATTGGCGGCGGGCCACTGGCGGAAAATATCGGCGTGTTCGCTAACCGCCTGACCGATGCGATTTACAGCTACGGCGCCGAACCGTCCCTGGCCACTGCGTGGATTCCCGGCCACGGCCCGAAACTCAAAGCCGTGGTGTTTGATGCCAGTCATTTGGTGCAAACCGATCAGCTCAAGCAACTGCGCGAGTTTTTTCAGCCACTGATGAAAAACCTCGATCACAGCGCCCACGTGGTGATCCTGGGACGGGCACCGGAAGGCCTCAGCGATCCGATTGCCTCCAGTGTCCAGCGTGCCCTCGAAGGTTTCAGCCGTTCCCTCGCCAAAGAACTGCGCAGCGGCGGCACTTTGCAATTGATTTATGTCGGCGACGGAGCCGAGGATCAACTGGAAGGGCCGCTGCGATTTTTCCTCTCGCCCAAAAGTGCTTTCGTGTCCGGGCAAGTGATTCGATTAGTCGCGTGCGATACGCCGGTGCAGGACTGGACGCGTCCGTTATCCGGGCGCAAAGCGCTGGTCACCGGCGCGGCTCGCGGCATCGGCGCCTCGATTGCCGAAACCCTGGCCCGGGACGGCGCCGAAGTGATCCTGCTCGATGTGCCACCGGCCAAGGCTGACCTCGAAGCCCTCGCCGCACGCCTCGGCGGACAGAGCATCACCCTGGACATTTGCGCCGAAGACGCCGCCGCGCAGTTGATCGAACACCTGCCCGACGGCATCGACATCGTGGTCCACAACGCCGGCATCACCCGGGACAAAACCCTGGCCAACATGACTCCGGAATTCTGGGACGCGGTGCTGGCCGTCAATCTCAACGCGCCGCAAGTGCTGACCAAAGCCCTGCTCGACGCCGGCACCCTGCGCGATAACGGGCGGGTGATTCTGTTGGCGTCCATCAGCGGCATCGCGGGCAATCGCGGGCAAACCAACTACGCTGCGAGCAAGGCCGGGCTGATCGGGCTGGCCCAGGCCTGGGCGCCGCTGCTGCATGAGCGCGGCATCAGCATCAATGCGGTGGCGCCGGGGTTTATCGAAACCCAGATGACTGCGCACATTCCATTCGGCCTGCGTGAAGCCGGACGGCGCATGAGTTCCCTGGGCCAGGGCGGCTTGCCCCAGGACGTCGCCGAAGCGGTCGCCTGGCTGGCGCAACCGGGCACCGGTGCGTTTACCGGGCAAGCATTGCGGGTGTGTGGGCAAAGTGTCTTGGGGGCATAGCGATGATCACTGACTGGCACACACTCAACCGCGAACCGAGCCTGCCCGAGTTGTACGTGCGGGCAGCCCTGCGCCGCAAAATCACTGGCACCGCCCTGCCTGATACGGGTTTGCGTTGTTGGCTCGATGTCGATCCGAAACGCCTGGCGGCTTATCGCACGGTCTGCGGTTTTGCTGACAATGGCCTGTTGCCGCCGACTTATCCCCATGTGCTGGCATTTGCCTTGCAGATGCAATTGCTGACGTCCAAGGAGTTTCCATTTCCGTTGCTGGGCCTGATTCACCTGAGCAATCGCATTCGCGTGCTGCGGCCCATGGGCGGAGTGCATCGCGCGCGGGTCAGCGTGCAAGTGCAGAACCTGCAACCCCACGCCAAAGGGGCGACGTTCGATCTGGTCACGACCCTGGATGATCAGTTGGGCACGCTGTGGGAAGCTGAGAGCCAGATGCTGTGTCGCGGGGTGAAACTCGATGGCGAGCCGGTCGAGGATGAGTTGGCACCGACGCTGGCACTGACGCAAGTGGCGCGCTGGAAAGCCCCGGCGGACATTGGTCGGCAATACGCCAAGGTGTCCGGGGATTACAACCCGATTCACCTGAGTGCGGCCAGCGCCAAGCTGTTCGGTTTTCCTACAGCGATTGCCCACGGGTTATGGAACAAGGCCCGGACGTTGGCAGCGCTGGCGGATCATCTGCCGACGGCGAACATTGAAATTGCGGTGCAGTTTCGCAAGCCGGTGCGTTTGCCCAGTGAACTGACGTTGCTCGCCAGTGCGGCGGCGTCCAGTGGGGATTTGCAGTTGGTCGGTGCCGGGGAGCTGGAGCATATGGTCGGGCATTGGCGGCCTGTTGCCTGAGCTGATGATTTTTCCCACCTGTGGCGAGGGGGCTTGCCCCCGTAGGGTTGCGAAGCGACCCTTTTGATCGTTCTCGCGCTCTGCGTGGGAATGCAGCCCGGGACGCTCCGCGTCCCCTCAGAGCCGAACGCGGAGCGTCCGTTGAGGCATTCCCACGCAGAGCGTGGGAACGATCAGGTACCAGGGAACCCCGGTTAATTGTGTATATAACTTAAGTGTTCTCCTGCGCCATTACGCGTCTGCGTCAAAACCCTCCCCATTGATTTACAACGAATTACCCCACGCGCCGCACCCAAGGTATTAGCCCTTAGGCAGCATTCCTGCGCCCTATATGAAGGGGTAATACCAACTTGAGAATGGTACGAAAACGCCCCTGAGTTTGAGATGCGCACAACGGACGAAGGTATTGCCGGCGACAGATCGGCAGGCCATCGAAGACAACGGTCGTTGTAACAGGTGCAAGGAATCACTCTCATGAACACTCAAGTGTGGTGCAAGGCAACAACCTGTCCTCGGCGGCGGTAGGGTTGAGGTTTGGCGATGCGAAGTACTACAACGTCGCGCTGGAAGCGGTCAAGCCGATGTCGGATGAGGCGCTGGATACGTTCAATCGACGGCCGCGGTATAGCGTGAGTTTCAGTTATCAGTTGTAGGACGCCTTCGCGAGCAGGCTCGCTCCCACAGAGGTTCTGCAGTGTTCACAGAATGTGTGTTCACTGAAGACCAAAGGTGGGAGCGAGCCTGCTCGCGAAGGCGATGGGTCAGGTAAATACCCGACTGGATCAGAACGCGTAACGCACCTTCGCCGTAAAGGTATCGGCATTGAAGTCAGTGCTGGTCACGTAGTTGTAGGACCCACCGACACTCCAGGCACCCACGACATAGTTGGCGCCCAGGCCCACTTCATAGCTGTCCCGCACCGGCGTCGTGCCGCGAGTGGTGAACGAGTCGCCGCCCAGCACAAAGGCCGAGGTGGTTGCGGTCTTGTCGCCGATAAAGTCGTGCCACGCCATGACCTTGGCTTCAGGTTCGAAGCTGCCGGTGCCGACATCGAATGCCGCAGCCAGTCGTGCACCGACACCCATTTCGCCCACTTCATAGCGCTGACTGTCGACGTTCAGCGATGCCGAACTGCCCTTCTCGCGGTAAGCGTCCATTTTCACGCTGGCATAACGCGCGCCGATCTGTGGCTCAAGCACGACGCTGCGGTCCAGGCGAAAGCTGTAGCCGGCCAGGGCATTCACGCCGTAGATATCGCTGTCGAAATTGCCTTTGGCCTGGGTGCCGGCGATGTAGCGTTTGGATTCGTTGTCGTTCCAGCCGTACATCAGCGACGTATCCACGAACCAATTGTCGTGGGTCCAGTTGCCATACAGCGTCAGCGCATGGCCGGTTACCTGGGTTTTGTTGCCAGTGTCGGCTTTCACGTCTGTGTCGAGGTAGCTGTAGGCCACGCCCACGGCGGTGTTGGCATTCAACTGGCCATCGGCACCCACGGCAATCCCGTGGCTGTCGGCGTCATAACCCGCCACACCTCGGCGGGCATCCTGATTGGCATCGCTGGTCAACGCTTGCAGCCACACACCTTTTTCCGGCGCGGTGCGATCCGTGCGGGCACGGCTCGAACGCTCGTTGATCGCATTCGCCACCAGGGTCTGGCTGTTGGTGGTGGCGTGCAGCACACCACGGCTGACATCCGGGCCGAGTTTCTCGGCCAGTTTCGCCAGCTCGGCATTGGTGGTGGCATTGGCGAACGCCTGGAACACCGGGTCGCGTTCATCGACCTTGTCCATCAACCCGGTGGAAACCTCGGCCACCGCGTCGGCTGCGTTTTTGCTACCGCCAGCGTCGAGGGTATTTTGCGCAACCACTTCGTCCGGTTTGGTGCTGACCAACGCCTTCACGTCGTTGCCTTCGACGCCGTAGCTTTTCACTTGCAGCAACGCCGAGGTGGATTCCACCGCCAGGTTCTCGCCACCGAGCAGTTGCCCGGAGCGGATCAGCGTATAGCGCGTGCCACCCGACGCAGTCTGGAAATCACTGGAGCGCGCCTGCAACTGCAGGTGGGCGCCGGGAGCGATGTCCGAAGTGCCGGTGACGGTGAGCACCGGCCGATTGACGTCGGTGTCGTTGCCCAGGGACATCACCAGCACTGAGTCGGCCTCTTCCATGTCGAAGTCGCCGTTGATCGTGGTGTGCGGTTTCACCAGGGTCAATTGACCGGCTTCAATCGTGACGTAGCCGGCCTTGATGGTCGAACCGTCAAAATTCGCTTCGCCACGGATCAGCACCCCGGACAGGCCCAGCACGTCACCTTTGATGTCGCCATTGCTCCAGTACAAATAGCTGGCGCCATCATCGACCTGAATCGCTGCCTTGCCGCCTTCGATCAGCCCGGAAAATTGGTTGATGCTCAAGGATTTGCCGACAGCTTGATTGCTCACGTGGATACCGATGCTTTCACCCGAGAGCGTGCCCGAGTTGGCAATGCTGCTGGTGTTCACACCGGCCGGCACGTTGAAGGTCGCACCCTTGAGGGTCAGTGCCTCGGCATTTGCCCCGGTGGCCGTTATCGACTTGGAGTTGTAGACCGGCAGGGTCTGGGTCGTGTTCTCAAGGTAAATACCGTGGGCATTCGTACCGCTGACGCTGATCGTGCCGTCGTTGATAACGCCCTTGCCGAGCCGGCTTCCAATCAGGGAAACACCGGTGGCGTTATTGCCGGTGACGGTGATATCGCTGGAGTTGATGAAGTTACCGACAATCTGATTGCCATTATCGGCCATGCCAATCGAGTCACCGATATCAGCCAGCCCATTGACCGTGATCGACCCCTGGTTCACCAGGTTATTGCCGATTCTCGGCCAAGGCGATGTCCCGCGACTCGTGAGAATACCCACGCCATGGGTCGCGCCATCGATGGTGATCGTGGCTTTGTTGGTCACATCGTAATTAGTCGTGAGGGTGGTGAATTGCGCCGCGCTGGTCAGCGCCGACGGCGAGGTTTGCACCACGTTCGCGCTGCCGGTGAGGTTTACGAAATCATAGTATTGGTTGTAGTTGACCAGCGGCCCGGTGCCCACGTCGTAGTTGAACGTGGCGGCCTGGACGCCAGGCCCGTGAATGGTGGCAGCGGCAACAGAGAGCGCCAGCAACGAGCGGCGCAGGCATGAGGTGTTCAATCGAGAATCCCTTCCGAAACTTCAAATGGCAGTTCCAGCAGGGTTACGATTTTGGTCAGTCATCCCTGCCGTCCCGTCAGCAGGGTGCTGATTCAGGCGCGGCAAATGTACACGAGCCATCATTTCGACACCATACAAATGTCAAAGCGATGGCGTCAAAATTAATTGATCAAAGATTAGCCAGGTTGGCTGAAGATTGCGGAAATAGATTGTTCAACGTTTCGAGCAACCGCACGTGGTAGATGGGCTTGCGAAACAGGTCGAGCACCTGCAAGCGCAGCATGTCGCTGACGTCTTCCATGTCGGCATGCCCGGACGTCACGATCACCGGCAGATGCTGGCGCGAGGTGTGTTCACGCAGGCGCTTGATCAGCGAAATGCCGCTCTCCTCCGGCATGCGCAGGTCAGTGATCACCAGGGCGATATCCGGGTTGCGCGTCAGATGATGCAGGGCGAGCTTGACCGAGGTGGCCGTAAAGCAACTGAAGCCTTCGCCCTCCAGCAGTTCCGCCAGTTCCAGCAACGCGTCTTCTTCGTCGTCAACCAGAAGCAACTGTTGGCGCGGTGGCGAAGAAGCGTTCATGGGCAGTACCTGAGAACTGAATGTAGAAGCGAGTGTAGCGTGTCATTGACTTGCTGCGAGGTTCACAGTGATCAAGGCGTTTGCACTGGCGCGGTCTGGGCCGTTCCGCCCAACGCCACCAGCACACTGTTGAAAATCCCCAGGACCTTGGTCCCGACCGGGGTGATGAACACCACGACCACCACGGCCACCATCGCCACCACAATCGCGTATTCGATGGCCGATGCCGCTTCAGTGTTGTTCAAAAACAGACGCGCCCGCAGCATCAGGTATTCAAAGAGCATGGAAGTTCTCCTTCGTGCCAAAGGCACTCAGTCAACAACAATCCAAAACCCGCACTAACGACCGGACGTGCCGCCCAGGGCCAAAACCCCGGAGGCACACGCACCGGCATTGCCGGGGGAATAACCTTGACTAAGGCACCACCGGTTTGACCACAGCCGTCCCACCGAGCGACGTCAGGACCAGGTTGAAGATGTTCAGAACCTTGGTACTGATCGGCGTCACAAACACCACGACCACCACCGCCACCATGGCAACCACTATCGCGTACTCGATCGCCGATGCACCTTCAGTGCTTTTGAAGAACAACCGGGCTCTGAGCAACAGATATTCGAGAATCATACGTCTACTCCTTCGCGCCTCTGGCGCCGACGAAACGGTACTGCGACAGGGTTTCACTGTGCCATCAGAGCATTGTCAACAAACCTGCTGCCAACAACTGTAATAACGGATTAATCACAAAGTAGTAGTCGACATCCGTGGTCGAAAACCAGCGGTTAATTGACCAATTCTCAATGCCTTGTACAGATATTTTCGGTGCCCGTAATGGCGTTTTGCTTTAGATCGACTAGCGTGGAACTAGCGAAATAGTTGCATGTTCATAGCTGCCTGATTGCGAAAACGCCCTGTCAGCAATTGCGGGTTGTTAGTGCAGCAGGAAAGGGAGAGCCGTCATGAACAGTCGCATCACCATGGGCCTTGCCGGCTTGCTTTTGCTCGGGGCGATTTTTGTCGGTTATTGGGGCCTGGTGCTCAGCCGCCAGCCTGTTCCTGCCGTAGCGCCAGTCGCCACGCCGACCGCCGCCGTAACCGTGGAAAAAACCGTTGCCGCAGCCGAAGACCAGACTCGTCAACCGGTGGTTGTCCTGATCCATGACGTCCCGCCATTCACCCCGCTGACCGCCGCCGACCTGGCCGTGGAAAAACTTCGCAGCGCCCCCGCCGGCAGCCTGAACAACCTCGACCAGGCCATCGGCCGCACGCCTTGGCGCCGCCTCAGCGCTGGCACCTGGCTCAGCGATGACAGCTTTGAGGCGGGCGGCACACTGGCCCGGATGATTCGCAGCAACGAACGCGCCCTCACCGTGGCGGTGGACGAAGTGATCGGTGCCGCCGGGCAACTGGTCCCGGGCGACTACGTCGATGTGCTGCTGTTTCTGCGCCAGGACACCAGCAACTTGCAGCAGTCGGCACAGATCGTCGTGCCCGCCATGCGCGTACTCGGTGTCGGTGAGCAATTCGGCCTGACCAACGACGGCCAACCGGCCACGCCAGCCCTGAGCGCCGATGACAGACTCAAACAGGATCAACGCCGGATCGCCGCGCGCACCGTGGTGCTGGCGGTGCCCGAACAACTGCTGAGTCGGCTGATGCTGGCGACCCAGGTCGGCACCTTGCGCCTGGCGGTGCGCAGCAGTGAAGAACAACGCCTGGCCAAATACTGGGCCGGTGAAAACCAGGCGCCGGGCAAGCTGGACAGCGCCAATAGCCAGCTCTTCCAGTTCACCCAACTGGCCCTCGGCGCCGCCCCGAAAGGACCTCCCAGCGGCGGTGCAGCACCACGACGTGCCATCGAAGTGATTCGCGGCAATCAGCTCACGCAACAAACCCCATGACTGATCAAGGATGCAGCTGCATGCAGAGTCGCCCCATGCCGATATTCAACTCCGTGTTCTGGGCCTTGATGCTGGTGACCCTGCCTCTGGAAAGCGCCTTCGCGGTGACCGGCAATTGCGCCGCTCTGGGGCGTTTGCCGCCGGTGATCGAAATCGGCGAAGGCTTGCAACAGGACCTGCAATCGCCGGTCGCGATCACCCGTCTGGCCATCGGCGACCCGAAAATTGCCGACGTGCATCCCAATGGCAGCAGTTCGTTCCTGTTGACCGGCATGGCGCCCGGCGCCACCAGCCTGATGATTTGGACCGCCTGCGCCAGCGAGCCACGCCAGAGCATGGTGTTCGTTCAGGGCCGCGCCACGGCAGCCCTGACCGGCGACACGCTGCTGCCGTCCGATGACCCGTCGCTGCCGTCACAGGTGCAAACCGATATCCGCTTCGTCGAAGTCAGCCGCACCAAACTCAAGGAAGCCACCGCCTCATTGATCGGTACTCGCGGTAATTTTCTGTTCGGCGCACCCGGCACGTTACCGCCCATCGACGGTGTGCCGACGCCCAGGCTGCCGGTGGATAACAGCCTGTTCAACTTCTCGTGGATCGGCGGCAAAACCATGATGATCATCAACGCGCTGGAAGGCAGCGGCTTCGCCTACACCCTGGCGCGGCCCAGCCTGGTGGCACTCAGCGGGCAGAGTGCGAGTTTCCTCGCCGGCGGCGAAATCCCGATCCCGGTGCCGAGTGCCGGCAGTGACAACGTGTCCATCGAGTACAAGGAATTCGGCATCCGCCTGACCCTCACGCCGACCATCATCGGCCGCAATCGCATCGCTCTGAAGGTCGCGCCGGAAGTCAGCGAACTGGATTTCAGCAACGCCGTGAACATCGCCGGCACCACCGTGCCGGCCCTGACGATCCGCCGCACCGACACCAGTATTTCCCTGGCCGACGGTGAAAGCTTCGTCATCAGCGGCTTGATCAGCACCACCAACAGTTCTCAGGTGAACAAGTTTCCGGGGCTGGGCGACATCCCGGTTCTGGGTGCATTTTTCCGCAGTTCACAGATCAATCGTGAAGAACGAGAGTTGCTGATGATCGTCACCCCGCACTTGGTTCAACCCTTGGCCGCCGACGCGCAACTGCCGTCGTTGCCGGGGGAAAAACTGCGCAATTACGACCCGAATTTCTATCGCATGTTTTTCCTGGAAAACGGCAACTTCGACAAACGCAGCGGACTGTCGCAATGAGCCAGAGCCTGAGTCAGACCTTCCTCGCCATCACCCGCAACAGCACCGACCTTGAGTGGCTGCAAGGCGCCCTCGCGCCCCTCGGGCAAGTGGTCAGCGCCGGCGGTGGCAGCCTCGACGAGTTGCTGGCGCTGGTGGACGTGACCTTCGCCAGCCTGGTGTTTGTCGGCCTCGACCGCGAACACGTGGTGGCCCAGAGCGCGCTGATCGAAGGTGCCCTGGAAGCCAAACCAATGCTCGCGATCGTCGCCCTCGGCGACGGCATGGACAACCAATTGGTGCTCAACGCCATGCGCGCCGGTGCGCGGGATTTCGTCGCCTATGGTTCCCGTTCCAGCGAAGTCGCCGGGTTGGTGCGGCGCCTCAGTAAACGCCTGCCACCGGTAGCGCCAAACACACAACTGGGCGGCCTCACCGTGTTGTATGGTACCCAGAGCAATGGCGACGGCGCACTGCTGGCCAATCACTTGGCGCTGGTGGTGCAAAAGAGTGGGCAACACACCTTACTGCTGGACCTCGGTCTGCCCCGTGGCGACAGCCTCGCGTTGCTGGGGCTGGAAAGTTCGTTTCACTTCGGTGACGCGTTGCGCCATTTGCGCCGCCTCGATGCGACGCTGATCGACAGCGCTTTCACCAGCGCCGAAGCGGGGCTGCGGATCCTCGCCTACGCCAGCAACGACGCGCCGCTGGAAAGCACCAGCGCCGCCGAGCTGTACATGCTGCTCAGCGCGTTGCGCCAACACTTCCAGCACATCGTGGTGAACCTCACCGGCCAGCCCGACAGCGAAGCCTTGCGCACCTTTGTCAGCCACTGCGACAAGTTGCTGTGGTACAGCGACCAGAACGTCCTCGATTGCCGGCGCAACCTGGCGGTGCTCAACCTGTGGCGGGAAAAAGGCATGAAGCTTGATCACGGGCGCCTGTTGGTCGACCGCTATTTGGGCCATATCGCCCCGGACTCGGAAACCCTCGGCAAGACCTTCAACCTGGAAGTCATCGCGGTGTTGGCCTACAGCCCGGAAGTGCGCCTCAACGCGAAAAACCAGGGCATCACCCTGTTCGAACTGGCCCCTCGGGAAAAACTCACCCAAAGCCTGCGCACCCTCGGCGAACGCCTGGCCAAGCGCTCCGAAGGCCTGGCCAAACCCAAGGCCGGTTGGTTCGACCGTTTGAGGGGCGCGCAATGAGCAGCGAAAAACTCTTCGGCGCACCCCAGCGCAGCACCGCCGGCAACACCGACCATGAAGGCCTGAAACTGGTGCTGCACCGCTACATCATCGACGCCATCGAAGAGTCCGGGAAAAACCTGCTGGAAGGTTCGCGCCAGTTGCTGGCGCAGTTCGTCACCGACAAAGCCGCCGAATACATCGCCCGCCTGCACCTGGCGATTTCCCGTTATGAAATGGAGCGGCTGGCCGAAGAAATCGTCGACGAACTCACCGGTTTTGGTCCGCTGGAAGTCTTGCTGCGCGATCCGGCGGTCACGGAAATTCTGGTCAACGGCCCGCATCGGGTGTTCATCGAACGCGATGGCGTGCTGCACCTGAGCGACCTGCGTTTTATCGACGCGCACCATGTGGAGCGCGTGATGCAACGGATCCTCGCGCCACTGGGACGGCGGCTCGATGAGTCCTCGCCGATGGTCGATGCGCGGATGCCCGATGGCAGTCGGGTCAACGCGATCATTCCGCCGATTGCATTGGACGGCCCGTGTTTGTCGATTCGTAAATTTCGCAAGGACATGCTCAAAAGCAGCGACCTGATGGCGATGCAAACTATCGATCAGGCGATTTTCGAGTTCCTGCAAAACGCCGTCGGCAAGCGCTGCAACATCCTGATCAGCGGCGGCACCGGCACCGGCAAAACCACGCTGCTGAATATTCTCAGCCAGTTGATCAATCCTCATGAACGGCTGGTGACCATCGAAGACGTGGCCGAATTGCAACTCGGCCACCCCCACGTGGTGCGCCTGGAAACCCGCCCGCCAAATGCCGAGGGCCACGGTGAAGTGAAGGCCAGCGACCTGATCCGCAACGCCCTGCGGATGCGCCCGGACCGGATCATTCTCGGCGAGATTCGCGGCGTCGAAGTGCTCGATGTACTCACCGCGATGAACACCGGCCACGACGGTTCGATGAGCACCGTGCACGCCAACAATGCCCAGGACGCCTTGCTGCGCCTGGAAACCCTGGTCGGCCTCACCGGGCGCACGGTCGCGGAGCGCACCTTGCGCCAAATGATCTGCGCGGCACTCGACGTGATCATCCAACTGACGCGCATGCCCGATGGCCGGCGCTGTGTCAGCGAGGTGGTGGAAGTGGTCGGTGTACGCGAGGACATCTACGTCACCAACACCCTGTTCCGACTCGACCGGCGCACCGGTTTCGGTTTCCTGCGCGAAGCGGTCAACCCGGCGGGTGACAAGCTGCGGCATGAGTCGAGCCTGGGCTGATTCCATGGAGCATTCGGCATGATCGTACCGATCATTCTCAGCGTGATTTGCGTGATCCTGCTCGGGCTCTCGGTGTGGCTGTTCCTGCACGGCATCCGCAAGACCGGCAACGAACGGGTGCTCAATCGGCTGGCTCAGGGTCAACCGCAATTGGCGGTTCAGAAAACCACGTGGGTCGGTCTGGAGCGCATGTTTTTACGGGCCGGACTGGGTCGTCCCACTGAACGTCTCGGGCTGTGGCTGACGCTGTGGGGCGTGGCGATGCTGCTCGGTTATGCAGTCGCCGACTGGGTCGGTTTGCTGACCCTTTTGCTCGCGCCGCCACTGTTGCTGCGGCTGTACATTTCATGGCGGTATCGCCGCCGTCTCAATCGCATGGTCGAACAATTGCCACAGTTACTGGACCACACCGTGCGCAGTCTCAAATCCGGTCGCACCCTGGCCGACGCGGTCATGGGCGGGATCGAAGCCAGTGATGATCCGCTGAAACACGCCATGGGCCGGGTGCAGCGCAACGTGCAACTGGGGGTGAATTTGCCGGACGCTGTCAGCGATTTCGCCGAGCTCTATGAACAGGACGAACTGCGCATGTTTGCCCTCGGCCTGAAGGTCAATCATCGCTACGGCGGCAACGCCAGCGAGTTGCTGGAAAACCTGATCAAACTGATCCGCGAACGGGACCAGGGCTCCCGGCAACTGCGGGCGATGACCGGCGAAACCCGGATGACGGCGTGGGTGCTGGGCTCGTTGCCGATGATTCTGGTGAGTTACTTCATGCTGACCAATCCCGGCTACATGCTCGGTATGTGGCACGACTCGGGCGGCCAGACCATGTTGATTATCGCGGTGGTCTTGCAGGTGATTGGCTGCCTGGCGCTGTGGCGCATGTTGCGGAGTGTCTGACATGGTCCTGCTGGCGAGTCTGATGTTGTTTCTCGGCGCCTTGCTGCTGGTGTCCAACCACTTGCTGCAAGCGCGTCGCCGGGTGCGCCAGGTGACCCAGCGTTTGCAGGGGCAACTGGTACGGGAAAACCGTTTCGGCAGTTGGCTGCGGGTGCTCGGCAACAGCAGGTTTGGCCAGCGTTCGGTCAGCATCGACAGCGAAACCCAGACCCTGCTCAGCCGCTTGGGCTGGCGTCGCGCCAACGAGCGCGCGGTGTTCGCGGCCTGCCAGGTGGGTACGCCGTTGTTGATGCTGGGGTTGGGTTTGTTCTTGAAAGAAGTGTTTTTCCCCCTCGTGGCCAACGGCTGGCTGCTGCCGATGTTCGGTACCGGCCTCGGTTACTTGCTGCCCAAACGCTTGCTGGCCTACGCCGCTGCGCGTCGGCAGAAAACCATCGCTGTGGAAATCTCGACCTTCATCCCGCTGCTGCGCATCCTTTTCGAATCGGGCATGGCGGTCGAACAAGCGTTGCGGGTGCTGAGCACCGAAGGGCAAAAACTGTTGCCTGAATTGACCAGCGAATTGCGCCTGATCCTGACCCGCGTCGATTCCGGTCTGGAGCTTAGCCAGGAGTTGCACAAAGCCGCGGTGATGCTGGCGGTGGACGAGTTCAGCGACACCTGCGTGATCCTCGAGCAACTGATTCATCAGGGCGGCGGCGCGATGAAATCGCTGCTGGTGCTCAAACAACTGCTCGATGATCGGCGCCTGACGCGGCTGCAAGAGTACATCTCGAAAATGTCGGCCAAGATGTCCGTGGTGATGATGTTGTTCCTGTTTCCAGCCCTGTTGATCGTCCTGGCCGGCCCCGGGTTTACCGCGATTACCCGGGCGTTTGCCAATTGAGTAGCACATCTTTTTGAGGGAATCTGATGAAAGCATTGATTGCTGTAGTGAGCCTGCTGATGCTCGCCGGTTGCGCCACCGACGGGCAGGCGCCGTGGTCGGCGATGATGTCGCCGGCCAGTTGCAGCAAATTGAGTTCTGATCAGGAACTGGCCCTCAACCTGGCCGACGATCTGGCCAGCGACGGCAAACTGCACGCCAGCCTGGCCAACTTGCAGAGCCTGCCCGACAACCTCAGCGAAGTGCGTTTGCGCAAGGCCAAGGTCTATCGCCTGCTGGGCCGCAGCGAGGCTGAACCGTTGTATCGCAGCCTGTTGGGGACGTGCCTGTCGGCCGACGCCGAACAGGGCCTGGGTCAGTTGTTCGCCGCAAAGGGTGATTACGGGCAGGCCCAGGCCCATTTGCAACGGGCCGCTCGTTTGGCCCCGACCGACGAGAAAATCCGCAATGATTTGGGCGTGGTTTATCTCAACCAGTTGCGGCTCGACGAGGCGCGTTTCGAATTCCTGACCGCCATTGAACTCAAGCAGCACGACAATCTGGCGGCGGCGAATCTGGTGACGTTGTTGCTGTATCAGGACAACTGGCAGCAAGCGGCAGAAGTGGTCAGCCGCTCGCACCTGACGCCGGAACAGTTCACCGACGCCCAGGCTCGCGCGGAAAAACTCAAGCAACCGGGCAAGGGTAAAGCGGCTGTCGGTGATCAAGTGGCGACGGTGACGGATAGCCAACCGACGTCGGTTAAATAGGAGCTGGCCATGATCAAATTATGCGGCCTGAGTCTGTTGATACTGCCCCTGAGCGCGATGGCGATCGACGCCGGACCGTCATCGGCGCAACAGCAGGAAACCGAAAATTGGCTGGTGCTGCAAAGCCGTAACACCATGGCGTCCAAGACACCGCAAACCGCGAGCGCGGCGGAACGGGAAGAGGCGATGCAGCGCTGGTTGAAGAAATATCGGTATGAGATTCCGGATTTGTACGACCCGGATGCGGGCGGGAAGATTGAAATCAGCAAGTAGTGTGTCGTTCACAGATGTTGTGTTCAATGAAGATCCATTGTGGGAGCGGGCTTGCTCGCGATAGCGGTGTGTCTGGCGACTGAGATGTTGAATGTCAGTCAGCCTTCGCGAGCAAGCTCGCTCCCACAGGGGTTCAGCGTCGACCACAGATGTTGTGTTCACTAAACATCAACTGTGGGAGCGAGCCTGCTCGCGAAGGCGGTGTGCCTGGCGACATTGATGTTGAATGTGCAGCCGCTTTCGCGAGCAAGCCCGCACACAGGGGTTCATTGTCGTTCACGGATTTTGTGTTCACTGAAGATCCAATGTGGGAGCGAGCTTGCTCGCGATAGCGGTGAGTCAGGCGGCTGAGATGTTGAATGTCAGTCAGCTTTCGCGAGCAAGCTCGCTCCCACAGGGGTTCAGCGTCGACCACAGATGTTGTGTTCACTAAACATCAACTGTGGGAGCGAGCTTGCTCGCGAAAGCGGTGTGTCAGACACACTGATGTTGAATGTGCCGACGCTTTCGCGAGCAAGCCCGCTCCCACAGGGGGTCAGTGTCGCTCACAGATGTTGTGTTCACTGAAGTTCCAATGTGGGAGCGAGCTTGCTCGCGATAGCGGTGAGTCAGGCGACTGAGATGTTGAATGTCAGTCAGTCTTCGCGAGCAAGCCCGCTCCCACAGGGGTTCAGCGTTGTTCATAAATATTGTGTTCGGTGAAGATCCATTGTGGGAGCGGGCTTGCTCGCGAAAGCGGTGTGTCAGACACACTGATGTTGAATGTGCCGACGCTTTCGCGAGCAGGCTCGCTCCCACAGGGGTTCAGCGTCGACCACAGATGTTGTGTTCACTAAACATCAACTGTGGGAGCGAGCCTGCTCGCGAAGGCGGCTGCACATCCAACATTAATTTGACTGGCACACCGCTTTCGCGAGCAGGCTCGCTCCCACAAGGAGTCAGTGGGCTGTTACGCGCTGGCGCATCCCGGAGTTGCTCGGCGACAACGCCAGCGCCAGTTGCGTGCGGTTATGCATATGGGTCAGCCGCAACACCTGGGACACATACAGCTTCACCGTGTTCTCGGTAATCCCCAGCTCACAGGCGATCTGGTAATTGGTCTGCCCCTTGCCGACCAACCGCGCCACCTCCAGTTGCCGGGGTGACAGCTGATTGAAAATCGACGGGATTTCCACCCGATCAGCCTCACTGACAACACCTGGCCCAGTGCCCGTCAACGCAGACGAACGCGGACTGCGACGCACCTTGTCCAGGTCCTGATAAAGATCATCAATCGACTCGGACAGGTATTGCAGCTTCTGATTCAAATGCCCCAGTTGCACATCCTTATGCCGCTCCTGCAACGCCACTTCCTGACGCTGCAAACCCTCGAGCAACTCATCCAGATCAATCGGCTTCTGGTAGTAATCGGCAATCCCGGCGCGCAAGGCCTTGATCACCTCCTGCTTGTCGGCACGTCCTGTGAGCAGGATCGCTTCGAATACCCGATGTCGACCGCACAGCCGTTGCAGCTCTTGTACAAGCTGGATGCCGTCCATGTCCGGCATGTGCAAATCACACAGCACCAACCCGATGTCCGGATCCTGGGTGAAACGCTCGACCGCCTGTTTGCTGGATTCGCAAGGTACACAGCGATAACCGCTGCTCTCGAGGAATTCACACAGTTCTTCGACAATCAGTGGCTGATCGTCGACAACAAGGACTTTTACCGCAGACGTAAGCTTGTTCACGTGCTACTCCATGCAGGCCGAAAGCTGACCATTCCTGTACTAATAGCCGCCAGTTGTATAACTACTCTAACTTTGAAAGTAGACGCACTTTCCGACTATGTACATAGAACTAGTGGCCCCTTGCGACTAATGGGTCCAAACGAGCGTACACACCACGCCTACCAACACGAACGGCGCATATGGCTGTTTTTCTGACAATTTTGGATTTATATGTCGAACACCATGCTCAAGCCTTTGATTCATATAGAGCCAGACTTTTGGCGCAAGTAACAACCACAACATACTCGCCACGCCGGCACCGATAAACGCGCCAAGCAGGTGCATACCGTCGGTCGCCAGGCCCAAAGCTGTCATTAATTTCACATCGCCGGCGCCCATTCGCTTCATCGCATAGCCCGGCAAAGTGAATGCCAGCGCCAGTAAAAACGCCCACCCGCCCTGCTGCGCTGGCGCCCCGAGCCAGGTGTTGCCGCTCCACAACAGATAAACCAGTGCCGCGGCGCCAACGCCAAGGGTCAGGGCGTTGGCGATGTGGCGGTGACGCGCATCCTGAACCGCGCAAAGGGTTAGCCAGACAATCAAGACAAGGCTCTGCATCCGGTAAAAACCGTCCGTTTTGGCTGAATGATTCTATGCTGATATTACGCAGTGACTGTCAGAGTAGACGTACTCATGAAAGCAGGCCTCCCCAGCAAGCAAGAAGGCGCTGTGGCGATTGAATTCGCCTTGGTGTTCGTGATCTTTTTCGCGGTGTTTTACGGCCTGGTCAGCTACAGCTTGCCGTTCGTGCTGATGCAGTCGTTCAACCAGGCCACCGCAGAAGCCGTGCGCCGCAGTGTGGCGGTCGATCCCAATACGCCCGGCTACGCGACCGTGGTGCAAAACACCGCGAACGCCACGTTGCAACAGCAATTATTGTGGGTTCCGAGCGCGCTGAACCTGGTGATCGGCGTCGATACCAGCGCGGTCTACGACACCAGCAAAGGCACCCTTACCGTCAGCGTGAATTACCCCACCAGCAAGTTGAATCAGGTCATGCCGTTTCTGGTGTTGCCAGGCGTGGGCACGGTGCCGAACCTGCCGACCAACCTCAGCGCGACCTCGAGTCTGCAATTTTGACCTCCGCAGACAAGCTTTTCGCTCGCTTGCTCAAGCGCCCCGCCCTCCCCGCCATCGAGGCGTCCGCTCCGTTGCTCGCGCAACCGCTGGGCCTGCATCTACAGCTGGACAACGACGGTCATGTGCTGCAAATGGCCGGGCCGCTGCGGCACTCGCTGGCCCAGCAACCGCCCCACGACCAACCGTTGCCGCTGCAGTGTTACGTCCTGGCCCACAGCACACTGACCATCGAAGGTCAGCCCGGCGACTGGCAGGGGCAAAGTCTGGATCTGGATTTCCTCGGGCTGGCCGACCAGACCTTGCACCTGCGCGGCTGGGTGCAGCCGTGGGCCGGGGGCTGGTTATTGCAGTTGATGGACATCGGCGACCTGTTGCTCGAACGCCATCAAGCCCACAGCCGGGAAGAATGCCAGGCCGTGGCCGGGCAGATCAGCGAGCATTTGCGCGCATGCAGCCTGTCGCGGTTGCCGGTGATTGTCAGCGAACAATTGCAAACCATCGCCCAGCGCTGGCACATGCCGTGTGTAGCGCTGGCCTTGCTCGACGAACAGGAAGAAGGCTGGCAAATCCATCGCCAGTTCAACGCCCATGACGCGCCGCAGCTGTGGCAAAACAATCAACGCCTGGGCACGGTGCTCGACAGCTTGAACGGCTCCGCGCCCCAGCGTCTGGCCATCAGTCACGGCCTCGACGAACACCTGCGCGTGCAAGATTTGTTCGGCAATGCCGAGGGTTTTGCCGTGCCCTACAGCGACGACCACGGCGTCGCCGCGTGGCTGCTGTGCGGGTTTTACCCGGTGCACGAGCATGCGCCGGACCTGGGGGATCGCGACTGGTTGCTGCTGGTCAGCGCGCTGGCCGGGCCGTTGCTGGGTCGCTTGCGCGAGCAACACCACCACTTGCAACTGGAGCGCCTGGAATCCTTGCAAGTCTTGCTCGGGACAGGCTGGTGGGAGGCTTTTGGCGCCAGCGATGAAATCCTCTTGGCACCGTCCCTCGCAGCCACCTTGCACCTGGACAGCGCCCGTCTGACCCTCGATGACTGGCTGTTGCAAATCCATCCCGCCGATCGCGAGGAGATGCGCAGTCGGCTGCACGCCTTGCAACAACACGACGAGCCGTTGACCCTGTGCGTGCGCCTGCACCGCTGCGACACGGAGCACCATCCGCTGTGGTACAGGCTGCAAGGCCAGGCCATCGGCACCGGCGACAGTCGGCGGCTGGTGGGTTTCATGCTCGACATCAGCGACATCAAAAATCAGCAGCAACACACCGCCGCCGCCCATGCGCGACTGGACAACCTGATCGCCAGTTCACCGGCGGTGATCTACGTCCAGCGCTACGTTGAAGGCGCGCTGCACCCGACATTTTTCAGCGCCAGCCTTCAGCCGCTGTTGGGCTGGAGCCTGGAAAATTGCGACGCCGCCGCGTTGATCGAGCGCGTCCATCCCGAGGACCGCGACCGCTATTTCGAGCGCACCCGCCACTTGCTGCGCGAAGGCTCGGTGCGCGCCCGCTATCGTCTGCGCGACAGTCACGGCGATTACCACTGGCTGCTCGACGAAGCCAAGCTGCTGCGCGATGACCTCGGTTTGCCAGTGGAAGCCGTTGGCTTGTGGCTCGATGTCACCGAAGCGACCCTGGCCGCCGAGCAAGTGAAACAGAGCGAAGAGCGTTATCGGATACTGGTGGAGGATTCCCCGGCGATGATCTGTCGTTATCGCCCGGACTTGACCCTGAGTTTCGGCAACCGGCCGCTGGCGATGTACCTGGAATGTGAGCCCGAACAACTGCCGGGGATGAACCTGGGCAACTGGATGTCGGACGAACAGCGCGAAGCGTTTCTCCAGCGGCTCAGCCTGCTGACCCCGGAGCACCCGGTCAGCACTGCCGAGATCAACCTGCAACTGCCCGGGCGCGAACACGCCTGGTGGGTTTGGTCGGATCGCGGGGTGTTCGATGATCAGGGCCGCTTGCTGGAAATCCAGGCCGTGGGCCGCGACAACACCGACGTCCGCCGCTCCCAACAGCAACTGACCCAGAGCGCGAAAATGGCCACCCTCGGCGAAATGGCCACCGGGCTCGCCCATGAAATCAATCAGCCGCTGAACGTGATGCGCATGGCCATCGTCAACGTGCTCAAGCGCTTGAGCAGCGGCGAGGTGCAAATCGATTACCTCACCGACAAACTCAACCGCATCGACGCGCAGGTGCAGCGGGCAGCGCGGGTGGTGGATCACATGCGTGTGTTCGGCCGCCGTTCAGAGATCGAGCAACATCCGTTCAATCCGGTCGACGCCATCGAAGGCACGTTAGCGCTGCTGGCCGAAGGTATGCGCGGCAAAGGTGTGGAACTGCGGGTCAGCGAAACAGGGTTTACTGTGCAGGTGCGCGGTTATATCGATCAGTTGGAGCAGGTGCTGATTAATTTGATGGTCAACGCGCGGGATGCATTGTTGAGCAAGCAGGCGAGTGATCGTGAGTTCAAACCGTGGATTTCGGTGTATGCCGAGCGCGATGCGCAGTCGGTGCGGCTATGGGTCGAGGACAATGGCGGCGGCATCGATCCACGCTTGCTGGAGCGTATTTTCGAGCCGTTTTTCACCACTAAACCAGTGGGCGTCGGCACCGGGCTGGGGTTGTCGGTGAGTTATGGGATCGTCGAAAACATGGGCGGACGACTGAGTGTGAGTAACTCGGTTGAAGGGGCGCGGTTTTGTATTGAGCTGCCGGTAATCCAGGACGACTAGATCACCAGATAAGCCTTGCCGGGCTGGCCACAACTGAGGTTGGCACCCACCTGGATTTTCCCGACGTCGATCCCCAGTACGTTGAGGACGTTGTTGAGCAGGTTGTCCAGCAGTGGACTCAGGATCGATTTCAGAATCGTTGTCAGCAGCGATATCACTCCGTTGAGCAGCGTATTCAGGGTATTGAAGACAACCGCCAATAAGAGGCCTGGACTGAACGTCGGTGTGTGGAGGATCAATTGCACACCATTGACGGCTTGCGTCATGCCGGCGATCGCGTTGGAAGCGGTCAGGGTGTAAGGCGGATCAGAAGGGGCCAAACCGACTTTCGGCGGGTTGATAAATGTGGTGCTGGCGCTGGTCTGCAAGGCAGGACTGTCGATCCGCAGCTCCGCACCACCGCCCGAGAAGGGAACGCCGGCATAGCGGATATCGAGCAAGGTCAACGGGGTGACGCTCATGGGCGATGTCGATGAAGCCCAGTCCGAGTTGATCCGCCCAACGCGTAACTCAGCCACGGTGGTGGTGGTGTTGGCGGTCAGGCTTTTATTGGTGTCGCTGACGCAGGTGTAATCGGTGACGTAACTGCTGCCGCCACCCGCTTCAAGGCTGATGTCCAGATTGGGATTGGGCAGTACGTACAAGTCCAGGCCCAGCAGTCCGGTGACCACCGACAAGGTGCTCGTCACGACCCCGACCAGGTTGGTGACCAGGGATAAATCCAGGGACACCAGCACCCGGACCTGGGCGGTGCGCACGTAGATTCGATTGGCGCCCAATGGCGCCAGTTTTGCCAGTGCGGGATTGCCCACCACCGAAAACTGCGCGGGCTCGATGACCTTGATCTTCGCCGTAGCGCCGAGGCCCAGCCCCAGTAAATTCACGGGGATGGTGCCTGCGATGGCACTCTTGCTATTGCCGAGTTCGAGAAAGGCCTGGACCAGCTGAAGCGCATTCACACTGGCGTTCAGGGCGGAAGAAGTGGTGCCCGTCTGCAGGTTCAAGATGTCGCCCAGGTGCACTTTGGTCGGGCTGACGACCGCGCTGACCAATGAATTCAAACCGAGTTGTACATCCGCCGTCGCGCCATTGAGCCGAGCCACAGTGGCGGCGGCCTGCAGCAATTGGCCCACGGTCGCATCGGCGGCAAGCAGTTGCGTGTAGTTGCCTGCCGTGACATGCAGATCAACGGCTAATTGATCCATGAAGTTGAGCAGGTTGATGTTGGCGGCGAGCAAGCCGTTCCAACTGGCGACGGTCAAGGTGATCGGTACTGCGCCCATGGCGGAGCTGATTCCGTTTAACAAGTTGACGTCGACCAAGGTGCTGCGAATCGTCAATTGGGCCACCGGCGGCACCGGGAGCGCCGCCACGGCGGTGGCGTTGAGTTGAGTGGTCAGGCTGGCCTGCGTGCCGCTGACCAAAGCCTGCACACCGCCGGCAAAACTGGTGGTGACGGTTCGGCTGGCAACGACTTTGATTGCCGACGCCTGGGTGGCATCCGCGGTGAAGGCGCGCAGCCCGGAGGCCGGTGTCAGCAGCGTGCCGCAGGTGGTGGCGAGGGTGTTGCTGGCGTCGACGGTGAAGCCGTTGCGGGTCGCACTTTGATTGGCATAACTGGCGGCGGTGAGCCCCGGCAAACAGGTGCCGCCACGACTGACGGCTTCCAGCGCGGCGGTATCGGCCACCCGCTGCAGTTTGCGCTGCTCCATGTAGAGCCGACCGGTGTCGACCACCAATAGCATCAACAACAACGCCAACCCGAGGGTCACCGCCGCCATCAAACCGATAGCCCCCCGTTGCCGGACCGGCCCGCGAAACTGCGACATCGCGCACTCCTTTGCCGGCGCACACCTTGTGCTGCCTCCTTGGGTGAAATGCAGTGTAGACAAGGGTTCACGAGGTTGCCGGCCACACAGAAACAAGGTGGGAGCGAGCCTGCTCGCGAACGCGGTGGGTCAGTCAAATCTCTTTTGAATGTGCTGCCGTCTTCGCGAGCAGGCTCGCTCCCACAGTGGATCTTCATGGACGCGGAATCAGCGCAAGGCGCAGATCCCTTGTGGGAGCGAGCTTGCTCGCGATGGCGGTGCGTCAGTCAAATCTCTTTTGAATGTGCCGCCGTCTTCGCGAGCAGGCTCGCTCCCACAGTGGATCTTCATGGACGCGGAATCAGCGTACGGCGCAGATTCCTTGTGGGAGCGAGCTTGCTCGCGATGGCGGTCTGTCAGTCAAATCTCTTTTGAATGTGCCGCCGTCTTCGCGGGCAAGCTCGCTCCCACAGTGGATCTTCATGGACGCGGAATCAGCGTAAGGCGCAGATCCCTTGTGGGAGCGGGCTTGCTCGCGATGGCGGTGCGCCAGTCAAATCTCTTTTGAATGTGCCGCCGTCTTCGCGAGCAAGCCCGCTCCCACCGTGGATTTTCATGGACGCGGAATCAGCGTAAGGCGCAGATCCCTTGTGGGAGCGAGCTTGCTCGCGATGGCGGTGGGTCAGTCAAATCTCTTTTGAATGTGCCGCCGTCTTCGCGAGCAAGCTCGCTCCCACAGTGGATCTTCATGGACGCGGAATCGGCGTAAGGCGCAGATCCCTTGTGGGAGCGAGCTTGCTCGCGATGGCGGTGGGTCAGTCAGATCTCTTTTGAATGTGCCGTCGTCTTCGCGAGCAGGCTCGCTCCCACAGTGGATATTCTTGGACGCGGAATCAGCGTACGGCGTAGATTCCTTGTGGGAGCGAGCTTGCTCGCGATGGCGGTGGGTCAGTCAAATCTCTTTTGAATGTACTGCCGTCTTCGCGAGCAGGCTCGCTCCCACAGTGGATCGTCATGGACATGGGACCAGCGTACGGCGCAGATCCCTTGTGGGAGCGGGCTTGCTCGCGAAAGCGGTTTGTCAGTCACCACAGCTCCCACAGTGGATGGTGGTGTTTAGCGGGGTGGGTAGTTGGCCAGGATCCGGCTTACCGTTTCGCGCACGGCATTGCTGCGATCTGTCGGGTTGGGGGTGCTGCTGAGCATTTGTTCGTCGCTGCCGCGCCACACCAGTTTGCCGTCCTTGCCGTCGAGCAGGTCGATCTGGATGGTCGCGACTTTGTAGCTGACGTTGCGGGTTTCGTTGTACATCGGGCCGCCCCAATAGCCATTCCATGGGCCACCCCAACCGCCGCCGTAGTTGGTGGTCACTTGTTGCTGGCGGTCTTCGACGATCAGGTAGGTCTGCACACTCACATCACCCTTCTGGCCCGCGGCAGCCGGGCGCAAGCCGCGTTGATCCAGCTGATCGGCCACGGCCTGGCGAATCCGCTGTTCGGTCAGGTCGCTTTTGATCCGTGGATCATCGGGGCGGTATTGCAGGGCAGGTTCTTTCCAGCTCCAGCTGCGATAGGCGGCGAAATCGCGGCTGGCATCGAAGTCATGATTGACCTGGTGGGCGCAGGCACTGAGCAGCACGGCCACAGCCAGTAATGCGAGAGGGCGGAACATGATGGTTCTCCGTTGGAAGACATCAACCCTGGGAATGCTTCTTATCTACAAGAAGCTAACTAGGAGGATACGCCGACATTGCCTTTTCCACAGCCTCCTGTATCGCATCCGCGCGCTGACTTTGATTGCCTTGGCTGGCGGTCTCGGCGCTGGCGCTCCAGACCGGTTGCCCCGTGCCGGCGTCGAACAAATCGACACGCACCACCACAACCTGTTCCTGATAGGTGCGGACGATCGGCACGCTCTCGTACATGCCGTAACCGCCGCCATATCGGCGATAGCCGCCGCCATAACCACCGCCGTAGTAGCCGTAATCGTCTTGAACCTGACGCAAGCGGGTTTCCAGATGCAGGTTGGCGCTGACCAACAGGTCCGCCGGGCGATTGTCGTGCAGCGGACGCAGGCCGCGCTGATCGAGGGCGTTGCTGACCGCTTCAGCCACTTGCGCCGAATCCGCCCAGGCCGAGCCCGGTGGCAGTTGCCCGTTGAGCCAGGCCCAGCTGCGATAACGCCCATAATCCCGGGGCGGTGCCGGGTAAGCGCTACGGTCAAAGGTATTCGCGGCGTGTGGCGGCGCCGGCGGCAAGGGGTTGGACGTCGCCACATAAGGGTTGCTGCCCTGGCAGGCCGCCAACCCCAGACACATCAGCAGTAACCCTGAACGCGCTTTCATTTCGCTCTCCGATCAGATCGGCCGGCAGATCCAGTGCAAATAGCGCCCAAGCCCGGCAAAGCTTGGGTGACGACGGTGGGCCAGCTCCATTTCCAGCAAGTCCACCAGTTCAGCGCGGGCCTGGAATTCCACCGGCATGTAGTCGTGAAAAACCCGCACCCCACTCTGGGTTTCGACCTGCCACATACCCTCAAGTTGCGCCGCCAGTTCCCGTGGATCAAGGGGCTGTTGCGGGGTCAGGCTCTGCTTCTCGCCGGCCATGTCGTTCTTGCGCATTTTGCGGAAATGGCCCTTGAGCAGGTTGCGGTAGATCAGTGCGTCGCGGTTGTAGAAGGCCAGGGACAGCCAGCCTTCCTGGGTGGTGAGTTGATGCAGCACCGGCAGGATCGCGTGAGGCTCGGCCAGCCATTCCAGTACGGCGTGGCAGAGCACCAGGTCGTAAGGTTCGGTGAGCTGGCCGAGCAAATCCTGCCACGGTGCCTGAATGAAGGTCGCGCTCTGCCCGGCGTCAGCGAAGCGTTGGCGGGCGCCTTCAAGCATCGGCGCGGCAGGCTCGGCGAGGGTGACGTCATGCCCACGCTGGGCCAGCCACAACGACATGTGGCCAAGCCCGGCGCCGATGTCCAGGACGCGCAGCGGTCGGTCGGGCAAGGTTTCGGCCAGGTCAGCCTGCAGCACCGCCAGGCGGATCGCGCCTTTGGCCCCACCGTAGATTTTTTCGGCGAAGCGGGTCGCCAACTGATCGAAATGACGGTCGCTCATCAGCTGAACCGCCGTTCGCTGTCCGCGAGTTTGCTGCGCACCACTTCGTTCATGTCCAACCCCAACTCGCTGCACAGCAGTAATAGATAGAGCACGATGTCGCCGACTTCCTGCCCGGCGTGGGCCAGTTTGTCCGCCGGCAACTGCCGCGACTGGTCTTCGGTCAGCCATTGGAAGATTTCCACCAGCTCGGACATTTCCACGCTCGCGGCCATCGCCAGGTTTTTCGGGCTGTGAAATTGCCGCCAGTCATTGCGGTCGCGAATGGCGTGCAGGCGTTCGGTCAGTTCAACAAGGTTCATCGGGCTCTCCTGAAGGCGTATAGCTTCGGGGGGATAGCGGGTGAAGGCAAGTGGCGCTGATCGTTCCTACGCTCTGCGTGGGAATGCAGCCCGGGACGCTCCGCGTCCCAAGAGCGAACGCAGAGCGTCCAGTGAGGCATTCCCACGCGGGAGCGTGGGAACGATCCAAACCCTCTATGCTAGTAGGGAACTCGGCACCACGATCCGCGGCCCAAGTCTGGCGCGGCAACCTTGCCACCACTTTCATCAGGACGCCCACATGCAGGTAGAAAGTTTTTTTGAATGGCTCGGCCAGGCACTCGGTTCGGTCATCCGTTTTATCGTCGACGGCCTCAGTGGCCTGTTCAATATCCTCAGCCACGCCGGCAGCAACTTTGTCGAAGGGCTGTCCCGGGCGTTGGGCATGGACACTTCGATCATCAGCATCATCGCGCTGATCCTCGGCCTGATGCTGTTGTGGTCGGCGATCCGGGCGTTCATGAATGCGTCGATCATCATGGGGATCATCTGGCTGTTGCTGGGACTTTGGTTGCTTAGCTGGATCATCCACTAGCACCACCCTGATCGTTCCCACGCTCTGCGTGGGAATGCAGCCCGGGACGCTCCGCGTCCCTGCCGAAGCGGACGCGGAGCGTCCATTGAGGCATTCCCACGCAGAGCGTGGGAACGATCACCCAAACTGTCGCTACAATGCCCGCTCCCCAAGGAGCCCGCATGTCCAACCTGATCGCCGACTGGCGCAACCGCCCGACCCACCGCAAGGTCTGGGCACTCGCCGCGCCCATGATCCTCTCGAACATTTCCGTACCGCTGGTGGCGCTGGTCGACAGCACCGTCATCGGTCACTTGCCCCATGCCCATCAATTGGGCGCCGTCGCGGTCGGTGCCAGCCTGTATACCTTTCTGGCCTGGGGCATGGGTTTTCTGCGCATGGGCACCACCGGGTTCGCCGCCCAAGCGGCCGGACGCGGGGACGGCGCGGCGCTGCGGCAGATTCTGTTGCAGGGCCTGTTACTGGCGATGGGCCTGGCCATCGTGCTCGGGGCGGCGGGGATTCCGTTGAGCGGCGTTGCGCTGCACTTCATGCAACCCTCAGCGGAACTGGATCAACTGACCCGCGAATTTTTCCACACCCGACTGTTCGGCCTGCCTGCCGCGCTGGCCAGTTATGCGCTGGTCGGCTGGTTCCTCGGCACCCAGAACGCCCGGGCGCCGCTGGCGATTTTGCTGGGCACCAACCTGGTGAACATCGCACTCAACCTGTGGTTCGTCCTTGGACTGGACTGGGGCGTAGTCGGCGCGGCCCGGGCGTCGGTGATCGCCGAATGGACCGGCGCCCTGATCGGCCTGTTCATGACCCGCAAGGCCTTGCGCGCCTATCCCGGTCACATCGCCTGGGCCGCGCTGGGGCTGTGGCAGAGCTGGCGCCCGCTGTTGGCGGTCAACCGCGACATCTTCATTCGCAGCCTGGCGCTGCAATCGGTGTTTTTCCTGATCACCGTGCAAGGCGCGCGACTGGGTGACGCCACGGTGGCCGCCAACGCGCTGCTGCTCAATGGCTTGCTGCTGACCGCCCACGCCCTCGATGGCCTGGCCCATGCCGTGGAAGCCCTGTGCGGTCACGCCATCGGCGCGCGGGATCGCGATTCCCTGCGTCGCTCATTGGTCGTGGCCGCCGGTTGGTCGTTGATCGCCAGCCTGGGTTTCGCCGCGCTGTTCCTGTTCGCCGGGCACTTGTTTATCGAGATGCAAACCAACATCCAGAGCGTACGTGACACCGCGTTCATCTACCTGCCCTACCTCGCCGCCCTGCCATTGCTTGCGGTCTGGAGTTACCTGCTGGACGGGCTGTTCATCGGCGCCACCCGCGCCCGGGAAATGCGCAACGGCATGCTGTTGACGGTGCTGCTGTTGCTACCCTTCGCCTGGGCGCTGCGCGACCTGGGCAATCATGGGCTGTGGATAACCTTCCTGCTGTTCATGGTGCTGCGTAGCCTGACCCTCGGTGCGATGGCCTGGTATTTGCGCAAGAACGATGGCTGGTTTACCGGTACCGCTCACTGAGTCGGCGTGGCCTTGACGAAGGATGTGACTTCGTCCAGCACCGGCGCCAAACCGCGCATGGGCCGGGACAGCGTCGCCACCAGCGTGGCGTGGCCGGTACGGGAATAATACCGATCCTGAACCAGCACCCCGACCGCGCGTAATTTGTTCGCCAGGCCTGCGGTGTTGCGGGTCGGATTGACCACGTCATCGTCCCTCGACGCGATCAACAAGGCCGGCGGTGCACCGTGACTGACGTGATTGATCGGCTGGGATTGTGGCGGTGAATCCGGCCAGAAAAACACCGGGCGCACCTCGGGATTCTGGATGGGCAGGAAGTCATACGGCCCGGCCAGGCCGATCCAACCGCTGAGATCCCCCGGCGACATGCCCACCGCCCCCAGCCACTGCGAGTCCAGCGCCAACATCGCCACGTTGTAGGCTCCGGAACTGTGGCCCATCAAATACAAGCGTTTCGGGTCACCGGAGAATTGGCGAATGTGTTCATGGGTCCAGGCCACGGCGTTGGCGCCGTCCTCCAGAAACAACGGATAGCGCACCTGCGGATACAGCCGATAGTCCGCCAGCACCGCGACGATCCCTCGGGACGCCAGCGCCTCGCCGACAAAGCTGTAGTCGCTGCGCGAGCCGCTGTTCCAGCTGCCGCCATAGAAAAACACCACCACCGGGGCATTTTCCACGGGATGTCGGGGCACATACACATCGAGTTGCTGCCGTGGATCACTGCCATAGGCAATGCCTTCGGTCTTGTCGAAGCTGCCGTCGGGCGTCAGGGCATTGAGCATTTTCAGCGGCGAGCACGCGCTGATCGCCATCAGCAAAACACCGCCAATCAAAACGCTGAGCCGCCTGCGGATTGCGCTCGCCATGTGGGTGAATCCTCTTGATCAGGGTTGATTGCCCTGCCACAGGTTGCGCAGGTGATCGAGTCGCTCCTGCTGGGTCACCCCCTGCAATGTCTGCGCAGGCAAAGCGCCGGGACACTGCAAGCGTAGCCACAACCAGCCATCCAGCACCGAGCGTTCGCTGAAACCCAGCGCCAGGCCTTCCTGCACATGGGACCACAAGCGGTTGTAATCCGTGCCAATGGATCGGCTCCAGCGCCAGGTGTGTTGTTCCAGCAGGCAGGTTTGCAGTTTTCCCCGCTGGCGAAGGCTGAGGGTTTCTTCGACCGCCAATGGGCTGACGACCAGCCCGGGATTGAGCAATTGCTGCCAACCCTGGCTGCCGATCGCCCGATCGGCCCAGGTGCCGCCGAACCAGCGCAACTGGCTGATCGGGCCAAGCCAGCGACTCAGTTCCTCAGCATCGCAGGCATCGAAGAAGTAGCTGGCGCAATGCGGGTTGTAATAGCTCAGCAAGGCCCGGTGATGCGGGCCAAACGTCACCGTGAGCATGCGCCGCAAGTGCGCCAGCAACTGCGCTGCCGACACCTCGCTGACCAACAGCAGACCTTGCCAGGCCTGCGGCTCGCTGTAGCAAAACTCGCTCAGCGCCGGACAGTCCTGTAACGCCGCCAAGACCGGGCCCTGCTCACGCAACCCATGCAACTCGGTGCCTTCGAACAGCCAGGACCAGCGAACATCACCGAATTGGCGCAGCAACGTGGCCGCCGACTGGGGCGCGCCGGGCACATCCAGTAACAGCCATTGCGAAGTCGGGTCAGGCGTCTGCACGCCGCTCATGCCGCACCGCTCTGACCAAACAACGTCGCCGCCCGACAGGTGCAGACCTGCTCCCGACAATGGCTGAAACTCCCGCCTCCGGGCAGCAGACACAGCAGCACCAACGGTTCACTCGATTGCAGCAAGGCCAGCAGACCGTCCGCTTCTTGAGGCTCAGGGGACGGCACTTCGATGACCTCGACGGCCGGCGGACGCTGAAGCAGTCCGGTGATCAGCGGTTGATCCGGGTCACCTCCGATGAAACTGACCACCACTTCGGCCCCCGCCCGCCATTGCGAGGCAGCCGCGCCTTGCAGCTCTGGGGCCAACGGCAGCCAACAGTGACCCGGTTTTGCCCCTTCGCCCTGATAGAGCCAGTCGAACTGCACGGCCACCGGCCGCGACGGATCGGGCTGTTCCTCTTCAACCTCCACGACCCAGGCCCTTTGCAGACTCAGCATCTGCGGTTTCGCCGGCCCTTGGCTCGCCACCCAAGGCGCCTCCCACGGAACCGCGCGGATCCTGTTGGAATAGGAAAACAGCGGTTCCTGACCACCCTGATGCTCAATCTTGATCAACCGCCACAGGTCATTCCACTCACTGACCGGATGCCCGGCCAGTGGCAACAGTTGACCACTGCGTAACGTCATCAGGTCCGTATGGCCCTCGGCAATCGGCACCGCTTTCTTGCCGACTTGCACCTCGAACCGACACATCGTTTCGTCCTGAAACACCAGGGTTTCGGCACGGCGCGACGCCCCGTGACCGTCACCGACGACCAGACAGTGCCCGCGACTGGAATGTTCGAAATGGTAGTGAAGACGCTCCTCGGCGCACAGCCGTTGGAAAAACTGAAGGTCCGATTCGCGGTATTGCGTGCAAAAATCCCGGGGCGGGTAACTTTCATTCAACTCCAGACGCCAATCCTTGCCGGCAATCCCGTGCTCCTTGAGCACCTGGCCAAGAATCTGCGGCACCGAACGCGCGCTGAAAATGCGCTGGCTGAAACGCTGGGCCAGGCACGCCAGTTTCGGCCGCAGGCGCACACGGCACAACCGGGACAAGACGCCATGCTCACGCTGGACGAGTTCATGTAATTGCCCGTGGATACCGTTCCCGGCGGCTTCGAACTGCAAGAACGCCGAACGATATAGCAGGCTGGCAAGGTCCAGGCTCGGGTCATCAATCAGCAGGTCCACCTCGAACGCAAATGGCTCGCTGATGGCTTCACTACCGGTAAAGGCCAGGACCTCAAAGGCGTCGGGCAGGCCCGCAATATCCAGCCGAAAGGACGGCTCGTTGACTGGATCGAACATCGGCGATTCTCTACAGGAGGGGCGGCCGGGGATTCTCGCTGAGAGACATGGCCGAGTAGAGAGCTGAAGTACAACTTAGGAAATGACCTACGCGAAAAGAAGACCACATCGCTTTAGTAGCCGTTTATGTGGGGCATTTCGCTTGGCAAGAAAGAAGCGTCCCACCAAGTCATCTGAAATTTCCGCAGCGCGAAGTAAATTTTCAGACAACCTGATGGGAGCAGTGCCTTACCTCAAGAAGACAGGTAAGACGAACGGGTCAGGCCCAGGCGCAGCGCGTCGAGGAACTGGGTCCGCTCGGCGGCGGTGATGCGCGCACTGGCGCATTTGTCGCGGTAATGAGTCATCAACTCCTCCGGCGACAAGTGCACGTAGCGCAGCATGTCTTCGATGGTGTCGTGGGTTTCGATACCGGCGTGGTACACGCTGCCGTCGGCGTTCTGATAGATGTTCACCGAGTCGGTGTCACCGAACAGGTTGTGCATGTCGCCGAGAATTTCCTGGTAAGCGCCGACCAGGAAGATCCCCAGCAGGTAGTCTTCACCTTCGTTCAGGCCGTGCACAGGCAGGCTGGTTTCGATGCTCTGCTCGTCGACGTATTGCTTGATCTTGCCGTCGGAGTCGCAGGTCAGATCTTGCAGCACTGCACGGCGCATCGGCTCTTCGTCGAGACGGTGCAGCGGCAGGATCGGCAATACCTGGCCGATGGCCCAGGTGTCCGGCAGGCTCTGGAACACCGAGAAGTTGCAGATGTACTTGTCAGCGAGCTTGTCGTTGAGTTCGTCGAGCACCTGACGGTGCGAACGCTGACGTGCCTTCAACGAGTTGTGCAGGCGACGGCAGACCGCGAAGTAGCACTGCTCGGCCAGGGCTTTCTCGGCCAGGGTCAGTTTGCCATCGGCGTACTGGGTGGCGATGTCGCTCATGTAGTGCGTGGCGCGCCAGTAGGTTTCGGTGACCATCTCGATGTCGGTCGGACCCAGCAGGTCAACCAGCCATTGCACGGTTTCCGGCAGCGCTTCCTTGTTTTCGATCTGCGGCACGTCGTCGTTGTGCTTCTCGACGTCGGTGACCTGCACCACGAGCATGGCGTGGTGGGCAGTCAGGGAACGGCCGCTCTCGGAGAAGATGTTCGGGTGCGGCAGGCTCTGAGCGTCGCAGAATTCCTTGAGCATCCCGACCACGACACCGGCGTAATCGTCCATGTCGTAGTTGATCGAGCTGGCGTTACGCGAGTGCGTACCGTCGTAGTCAACGCCCAAACCGCCGCCGACGTCGATGTGATCCACCGGCAGGCCAAGGTTGCGCAGCTCGCCGTAGTAGCGGATCGCTTCCTTGAAACCGTGCTGGTAGTCCGCCAGGTTGGCGATCTGCGAACCCATGTGGAAGTGCAGCAGGCGAATGCCTTGATCCAGGCCCGCCGCGCGGAAGCGCTCGACCACGGACAGCAATTGCGCCGCCGACAGACCGAACTTGGACTTCTCGCCACCGGTGTCCGCCCACTTGGACGAAGCCAGGGACGACAGACGCACGCGCAGGCCGACCTGTGGCTTGACCTTCAGCGAGGCCGCTTCTTCGATCACCAGCTCAACTTCGGATTCTTTCTCGATCACGATGAACACGTTGTGGCCGAGTTTCTGGCCCATCAGCGCCAAACGGATGAACTCGCGGTCCTTGTAACCGTTGCAGACGATGGTGCCGCCCTTCGGCGCCAGGGCCAGCACGGCCAGCAGCTCAGGCTTGGAGCCGGCTTCCAGGCCAATGGACACGTCCTGGGTGGCGATGATGTTTTCAATCACCGCTTCTTGCTGGTTGACCTTGATCGGGTACAGCGCGGTGTACTTGCTCTGGTATTCCAGACGTTCGATGTTGGCATCGAAGGCGCCGGTCAACTGACGCACGCGGTCTTGCAGGATATCCGGGAACCGCACCAGCAATGGCAAGGACAAACCGCTTTTGCGCAGTTGGTCGACTTGCTCGAACAGGTCGATAGGCGAACTGGTCGGACCGTTCGGACGAACTTCGACGCGACCGGCGTCATTGATCGCGAAATATCCGGCCCCCCAATGGCGGATCCCGTAAACACTGCGGCTGTCCGCAACTGTCCATTGGCTGCCATCGTCTTTGCGTGTGCGTCTTACGGACATTGAAGTCCCCTATAAAGAAGTCATAGAGCGTCGCCTGGGTTCAGGCCGGCGCAGTCTAAAGAATGAAAATGACGGTTCGTCAACGAGGGGATAGACCTCGCTGACCGCAGTGAGTTTAGAAACCAGTCAGAACAGGCTCTGTGAAAACCATGTGGGCGACGCCAGGCCTGCTGTCAGGACCGGGTCAAGCCGAGGGTGGTTTTCACAGAGGCTGCTAGCCGCCGGACTTCTTCGCCTTGAAACCCAGCTTGATCAACTCCGCCAAGAGTAGCTCGACATGATCACCCTGGATTTCGATGATGCCGTCTTTCAACGCCCCGCCGGTGCCGCAACGTTTCTTCAACGTGGTGGCCAGGGCCGTGAGCGCGTCGAGGGCCAACGGCACGCCGGTGATGGTGGTCACCGTCTTGCCGCCTCGGCCCTTGCTTTCGCGACGCACGCGAGCGATGCCGTCGCCGGCCGGGATCACGGTTTGTTTGCAGATACAGGCGTCCACCGGTTTGCTGCAATCCGGGCAATGACGACCTGCGTCGGTGGAAAATACCAGGCCACCAAGGGCGGCGAAGGATGCGGCTTTTTTGGCCACCGGCAATCCTCTTGGGAGGACAAAGACTGGTCGCGGCACTTGGGCAAGTGCCATCGACCGCGAAGCCCCACTCAGGCAGGGGCAGCGCTACTGAACCGGTAAAACCCTGTAGGAGCGAAGCTTGCTCGCGAAAGCGGTGTGTCAGGCACCCCATTCTGGATGTGCCGCCGTCTTCGCGAGCAAGCTTCGCTCCTACAAAGAGCAATGTCGGTTCAGCTTGAAAAGGTCGCGCAGTGTAACGGCAAAAAGCCGACTTGCTAAGAGCCAATCGGCGCCAATTTATGCCTTCTTTGCGACGTCGGTTTGCTGAGCCTTCAGATAACGCTTCAACGCCGCCAAAGAGTCCGGGCAATAAGGCTTTTGCTGGATTTCCAGCATGACCTGATCGATCGGGATAAAGCGCGCTTCGAGCACTTCTTCCGGTTGCAGGATCAACGGACCGTCCCACACCGCCGAAAACGCCGAACACCACAGTCGATTACCGGTGTCCTCAAAGAAAAAGTGATCATGGGCGGTCAGTTCCACGCCGCTCACGCCCAATTCTTCCTCCAGCTCACGGGCGGCCGACTCGGCGTAGCTCTCGTTCGCCTGGACCATGCCCCCCGCCGCCACGTCCCAGTAACCGGGATAGATGGCTTTGCTCAGGGTGCGACGATGCACGCAGAGCTCACCGGCCGAGTTGAACAGCATGATGTAGGTGCCGCGCCCGATCAGCCCGCGTTCGCGCAAGTCGCTGCGGACCAGGCCGCCGAGCAGGTTGTCCTGTTCGTCGACCCAGGCGATCTGTTCGGCATCCGAGGCCGCGCGATGGGCGGCCTCTCTGGCGTTATCAACCATGACTCAGCCCTGGTTAAGCAGTTGACGCAAATCGATCACGGCCGCGTTGGCCCGGGAAATGTAGTTGGCCATGACCAGCGAGTGGTTGGCCAGCACCCCGAAGCCGCTACCGTTGAGGATCATCGGGCTCCAGACCGGCTCTTGCGAAGCCTCCAGCTCACGGATGATCTGACGCACGCTGACCGTGGCGTTTTTCTTCGCCAGTACGTCGGCGAAATCGACTTCGATGGCGCGCAGCAGGTGGGACAAGGCCCAGGCCTGACCGCGAGCTTCGTAGAACACGTTGTCGATCTGCATCCACGGGGTTTCGACGATTTCTTCGTCAACCTGCGGCACTTGGCCCGGCACCACCACTTCGGTTTTCAGCGAAGTGTTGAGCTTGACCCGGCCAACGCTGGCCGACAGGCGTTGCGACAGCGAACCCAGACGGGTGCCAACATCGCCCAGCCAGTTGTTCAGGTTGTCGGCACGGGCATAGAACAAGGCGTTTTTCTGCGAAGGATCGGACAGACGCGCCTGGTAGCGGCTCAAGGAATTGATGCCTTCCTGATATTCCGACTCGCTGGACGGCAGCACCCAGCTCTTGTTATCGAAGTTGAAACGCGGCTCGGCCTTGGCCAGGTCGGAATCTTCCGCCGATTGCGACTGCGAGCGCGCAAAGTCTTTACGCAGGGCACGGGTCAGGTCGCGGACCTGGACCAACACGCCATATTCCCAGCTAGGCATGTTGTCCATCCACAGGCCTGGCGGGAAGCGGTCGTTGGAAATGTAGCCGCCCGGTTTGGTCAGCAACGTACCGGCAACGGTCTTGAGGGTTTCCACCGTGGTGTAGCCGACGACCATCTGCCGGCCATCTTTCTCGGCAGCCACCTGGGCATTTTGCTGGACCGGAAACAGCGCAGGTTCTTCGCTCCAGTACCAACCCAGGCCGATCGTCACCAACAGGTAAATGGTAATCAGAGTGGCCAGCGCCCGGCTGAACAACAGGCCGCTGACATAGCTGCGGGTGGCCGATTTCGGTTCAGCGGCACGTTCAGGTGCGCTGCCCGCGCGGTTCTTCCAGTCCAGCATGGCGATATCCTTTCAATCACTTGAGTTCATCGGTTCGACCACAACCCTACGCCATCGTGCCGCTTTTTACCGCGCCTAAATCCTGCGGGAAACAGCGAGCCATACAATCGCATCGATCGAGGCGCCACTATAAATGAAGCACAGCCCTGGAGCCTATGCGACCAGTCGGTCAGGAACTGAATGAGGTCGCTTTGCAGATTATTGACGTACGACACTCATGTGACTGAAAAGAGGTGCTAGCATAGAGCCACCAGTCGATCTCAGCATGCACCCTAACTAGTAGTCAGGATATGACCGAGCCAGAAGACCCCAGCCGTGAGCGCCTCAAGCACCACTTTGCCCAGCGGGTAATTCATCAGGCACGTCAGATTCTTGAGATATGGCAGCGCCTGCAACGCAGCGAGTGGTCCACCACCGATTTATCCGAGCTGAGCGAGGCCAACCTGCGCCTGCTGCGTTTTGCCGAGCGCTTCGAACAACCGGAACACTCGCAACTGGCGCGCCATATCGGCCAGTCCCTGGAAGCGGTGGACGCCAATCGCGGACGCCTGAGCAGCGGGCTGATCACTGACCTCAACCGTTTGATGCAACGCCTGTCCCGCACCGGCCTGCGTCACGGCGATCAACTGGACCAGACTTTTCTGCCGCCGCTGCGCAAGCCGATCTACGTGATGTTGCAGGATCACGATCGCGCCGAGCGGCTGGCCAAGCAACTGGAATTCTTCGGGCTCAGTGCGCAATCCCTGGACAGCGTCTCGGCGTTTCGCTCCTCCATGGTCGAGCGGTTGCCGGCGGCGATTGTCATGGATGTGGATTTCAGCGGTCCCGGCATCGGCCTGAAACTGGCCGCCGAAGCCCAAGTCGGTCTCGACGAGCCACTGCCGCTGTTGTTTTTCAGCCTGCTCGAAACCGACACCCCGACCCGCCTCGCTGCCGTGCGCGCCGGTGGCCAGGAATTTCTCACTGGCACCCTCGAAGCGTCGAGCCTGCTGGAGAAGATCGAAGTCCTGACCTGCGTCGCCCAGTACGAACCGTACAAAGTGCTGATCATCGACGACTCCCGCGCCCAGGCCTTGCACACCGAGCGCCTGCTCAACAGCGCCGGGATCGTCACGCGGACCTTGATCGAACCGATCCAGGCCATGGCCGAACTCGCGGACTTCCAGCCGGACCTGATCATCCTCGACATGTACATGCCGGCCTGCACCGGTACGGAACTGGCCAAGGTGATCCGCCACAACGACCGTTACGTCAGCGTGCCGATCATTTACCTGTCGGCCGAAGACGATCTGGACAAGCAGCTCGACGCCATGAGCGAGGGCGGCGATGACTTCCTGACCAAACCGATCAAGCCCCGGCACCTGATCACCACCGTGCGCAACCGCGCCGCCCGCGCCCGTAACCTCAAAGCACGGATGGTCCGCGACAGCCTCACCGGTTTGTACAACCACACCCACATTCTGCAATTGCTCGAAGACTGCTCGTTCCGCGCCCGCCGCGAGAACAAGCCGCTGAGCTTTGCGATGCTCGACATCGACCACTTCAAACGGGTCAACGACAGCCACGGCCACCCGATGGGCGACCGGGTGATCAAGAGTCTGGCGCTGTTTCTCAAACAGCGACTGCGCAAGACCGACTTCATTGGCCGTTACGGCGGTGAAGAGTTCGCGATTGTGATGCCGGATACCGATGTCGAATCGGCCCATAAGGTGCTCGACGAAATCCGTCAGCGCTTTGCCGAAATTCACTACCCGGCACAGCCACAGGACCTTTGGTGCACCTTCAGCGCCGGGGTGGTCGAGCTGCGCGAAGATTCCGACAGCCTGATGATGGCCAGCCAGGCGGACGAGGCGCTGTACCGCGCCAAGGACGCCGGACGCAACCGAGTGCAAGCCGCGCGGGCGTCAAAGCAAAGTGCCACTTTTTCATCGGAATCCACTGATTCGGTCATAACCCTGTAACACAAACGCAATAAATTCAGGCGCTTACCATTCTGCCGTTGGTAGACCCGCCATGCGCCTGAAGCTGCTGACCAACCTCAATACTCTCCTGCTGGTCGCCGTGTGCGTCGCCCTCGGCGCCACATTGTGGTGGTCGCAAAAGGCCCTGGAGCGTCCCTATCTGTTGATGGAGCGCTACCTCGGTTTATCCCAGCAGTTTCAAAATGAAGTGGCGCGCAACGTCGAGGATTACCTGTCCAGCGGCGATGCTTTGCGCCTGAGCAGCGCCAGCCAGGCCATCGATGGTTTGCAAAAAGAGCTCGCCGAACTGCCGCCAGCCCTGGCCGACACCTTGCGCCCGAGCCTGTCGAGCCTTGAAGAATTCAGCAAGACTGACCTGCTCGCCGCCGGCAAACTCGCCGGTGATCCGCAAGCGCTGTTGCTCCAGGCCGAACGGGAATTGGGCGCGAGTCTCGATCAACTGAGCCAATACGCCAGCACCAACGCGACGTATCTGACACCGTTGCTCGCCGCTTCCCAGCATTTGGGCAAACTGTCCCTGGCCCGGGACAAACTGGTCAGCAGCGGCCGCAGCGAGCTGGCCGCCGATGTCGAGCGTGAAGTCACCAGCATTCGCGCCCAAGCAACGCAACTGGATGCCTTGCCGCTGCTCGGCGTGACGACCAGCGCGGAATCGAGCACCGACGATTTCAACGCGATGATGGGCCTGGAAAACACCGAAAAAGCCGCGGCCGAAGATGCCGGCGTCGGCCTCAAGCGTGAGTTGAACAGTCTGCTCACCCGCTACCCGGCGGAGCTGGCGCGTACCCGAGATCAAATTCAAAAACGTGCTGATCTGAGTGCCGCGACGCACACGAAAATCACTGCGGTGCAGCAAGCCATCGCCGGCCTGGAACCGGTGGTGCGCGCCCAGCACGGGCAGATCCAGGGCGAAGTGCGTTTGATGCAAGGGCTGATGATCGGCCTGATCCTGCTGATCGCACTGCTGATCGACACCTTGCAACGCCGCTTGGCCCGGACTCTGACCAACCTGGCGCCCGCCCTCTCGACCTGGGCCGAAGGCGACTTCAGCCAAGACATTCAACTGGGCAAGACCAACCGCGAGCTGCATGACATCCAGGCCTCGCTCAATCGCTTGCGCGCTTACCTGGTGGATTTGGTCGGGACCATTCGCCTCAACGCCGAACAGGTTGCCGGCAGCAGCCGCACCCTGGCCGAGTTGAGCAACGACCTGCACAGCGGCGCCGAGCATCAGGCCGGCGATACCGCGCTGATCCGCGATTCCCTCGGTGAACTGGAGGCCACCATTCAACAAGTGGCCGGTGATGCGAGCCAGGCGGCTGATGCCAGTCGCAACGCCGGGCTGGCGGTGGAGCATGGGCAGAAAGTGATCGGCCTGAGCCTCACCGGGTTGCATGCGTTGGTGGGCGAGGTGCAAGGCAATGCGCAGATGATTGAACACCTGGCTGAAGAGTCGGCGACCATCGGCGGCGTGCTGACCGTGATCCGCTCGATTGCCGACCAGACCAACCTGCTGGCCCTGAACGCGGCCATTGAAGCGGCCCGCGCCGGGGAAATGGGTCGTGGTTTTGCGGTGGTCGCCGAAGAGGTTCGCTCGCTGGCGCAACGTACCGCCGGCGCCACCGCCGAGATCCAGACCTTGATCGCCGGCCTGCAAACCGCCGCCCGGCAATCGGTGGAAGGCATGCGCGCCCAGGTCGAACACGCCGAAGCCACGGCCAATCAGGCACAAGACGCTGACGGGGCGCTGGATAAAATCGTCGACGCGATCCAGACCATCGCCGACACGGCGGTGCGCATTGCCGATGTCACGGCGCAGCAGAGTGGCGCGGTCAGTGAGATCCGCGATCACAGCGAGCGGATTCACCAGTTGGGTGGGGATAACTTGCTAAGGATTGGTGAGGGGCGCGAGCAAGGGGAGAATCTGTTGGTGTTGGGCGGAAGGTTGCATACAGCCGTTCAAGCCTTCCGCGTCTGATAGCCCGCCCTGCATGATCGTTCCCACGCTCCGCGTGGGAATGCAGCCCGGGACGCTCCGCGTCCCTTCAGAGCCGAACGCGGAGCGTCCGTTGAGGCATTCCCACGCAGAGCGTGGGAACGATCAGTGGGGCGGGGCAATCCTTGCTGCCGTCCGCTATCATGCCCCCACTTCCGATACGCGAGATTGTCATGCGCCGCTTGCTCTGCCTGTTGCTGTTAGTCCTAGCCCTGCCGGTCTCCGCCACCGGATTGCTGGACAGTCGGCCCAGTCCGACACTGGGCTCGATCAACAACAGCGCCGACTTCCTGCCGGTGCGCGAAGCCTTTCAGTTGAGTCTGGTCGAAAGCACGCCGCAATCCATCAAGTTGCGTTTCGTCGCCACCGAGGGTTACTACCTCTACCGCCACCGATTCCAGTTCCGCGCCGACCCGGTCGATGTCGCCCTGGGTGCTGCGCAGTTGCCCAACGGTGAAAAGAAGCACGATGAGTACTTCGGCGATGTCGAGGTTTACCACGGGATTCTCGATGTAGAGCTGCCGCGCACCGATCAACGGGCATTCACCCTGGCCGTGACCTATCAGGGCTGCGCCGACAAAGGCCTGTGTTATCCGCCGGAAACCGAGCGGTTGAGCATTGATGGCAGCGGCGCGGTGATCGCCGACAAGGTCGCGACCACGAAGGCGAGTTGGAGCTGGCGCGAACTGGCGCTGTTCTTCCTCGCCGGCCTGGGCCTGACGTTTACCCCGTGTGTGCTGCCGATGCTGCCGATTCTCTCCGGCGTGGTGTTGCGCGGTCAGGTCGGCGGGTTGCGCGGTTTTAATCTGTCGTTGGCGTACGTACTGCCGATGGCGGCGTGTTTCGCCCTGCTCGGCGCGTTGATGGGGATGTTCGGCGCACAACTCAATCTTCAGGCACGCCTGCAATCGGCCTGGGTGCTGGTGCCGTTCGCGATGTTCTTCGCGGTATTTGCACTGGCGATGTTCGGCGTCTTCGAACTGAAACTGCCGCACTTCATCAGCAGCCGACTGGACCGGATTGCCGGACGCACCGAAGGTGGCTCGTTGTGGGGCGCGGCGGTGTTGGGCGTGGTTTCCAGCCTGTTGGTTTCACCTTGCGTCTCGGCGCCCCTGGCCGGTGCGTTGCTGTACATCAGCGCCAGCGGCGATGCCTTGGGCGGCGGTTTGAAACTGTTTGTGCTGGGCCTGGGCATGGGCGCGCCGCTGTTGCTGGTGGCCACTGGCGGCGCAGCCTGGCTGCCGAAAAGCGGACCGTGGCTGGTTTATGTGAAAAACGCCATTGGCGTGCTGCTGCTGGGGCTGGCGGTGGGATTGCTCAGTCGAGTGTTGCCGGGCCAGATCACCTTGCTGTTGATCGGCTTACTGGCCGGTGGCATCGGTTTGTTCATGGGCGCACTGGAGTTCGTCTACAAACCTCCTCGAAAACGCCTGGGGCAATTGCTGGGGATGTTTCTGGTGTTTTATGCCCTGGCCTGTTGGTACGGCGCATTCAGCGGCCAGACCGATCCATTCAATCCCATTGGCCAGTCACGCACTGTCGTAACCACCGAACAGACGCAACGCACCGGCACCTGGCAAACCGTCACCACCCCTGGCGACCTCGATCGCGTCCTCGCCGAAGCAAAAACATCGGGCACCCCGCTGCTGCTGGACTGGTACGCCGACTGGTGCATCAGCTGCAAAGTGATCGAACACCAAGTGCTAAACGACGCCAAAGTCGTGGAAGGGCTCAAGGGTTATCGTCTGATTCGCTTCGACGTCAGCGCCAGCAACGCCGAGCAACGCGCCTTGCTCGACCGCTACACATTATTCGGCCCTCCGGCGCTGATGCTTTTCGATGAAGACGGCATCGAGCACACCGATGTGCGGGTAATCGGCGAGATCAATGCAAAAGACTTCGCCGAACGTGTCGACAAAGCGAATGACCGGATTTAATCACTCGGTCATATATTTCGCGCAAACATCGGCCATCGTGCTGGCTATTGCATAGAACTGGACAGTCACAAACGCTTTGCGGCATAGTCGCCGGGTTCTGACAATTGCACACAGATAACAAGGAACAGCAGATGGCGACGCTACTGGTTCTGCACGGACCCAACCTGAACTTGCTCGGCACCCGTGAACCGGGCACCTACGGCGCTACGACATTGGCGCAGATCAACCAGGACCTGGAACGCCGTGCTCGCGAGGGCGGTCATCATTTGCTGCACCTGCAAAGCAACGCCGAGTACGAATTGATTGACCGCATCCACGCTGCCAGCAGCGAAGGTGTGGATTTCATTCTGATCAATCCAGCAGCTTTTACACACACAAGTGTCGCATTACGTGACGCGCTGCTGGCGGTGAGCATCCCATTCATCGAAGTGCATTTGTCTAACGTGCACAAACGCGAACCTTTCCGCCATCACTCTTACTTCTCCGATGTAGCGGTGGGAGTGATCTGCGGCCTTGGCGCCAGCGGTTATCGACTGGCCCTGGAGGCCGCACTAGAGCAGCTTGAAAGACAGGCAACGGCTTGAACAACAAGCGTTGAACGCCCCTGACCGACCCTTGGGAGTTGATGATTCATGGATATCCGTAAAGTTAAGAAACTGATCGAATTGCTGGAAGAGTCCGGCATCGACGAGCTCGAGATCAAGGAAGGCGAAGAGTCCGTACGCATCAGCCGTCACAGCAAAACCCCGGCTCAGCAGTACTACGCTCCTGCGCCAATGCACGCTCCGGCCCCGGCACCTGTTGCCGCTGCTCCGGTGGCTGCCGCCGCCCCTGCTGCTCCGGCCGCACCTATACTGAACGGCACCGTTGCCCGTTCGCCTATGGTCGGCACCTTCTATCGCAAATCTTCCCCGTCCTCGCCGTCCTTCGTTGAAGTGGGCCAGACCGTGAAGAAAGGCGACACCCTGTGCATCGTTGAAGCCATGAAGATGATGAACCACATCGAAGCTGAAACCAGCGGTGTGATCGAATCCATCCTCGTCGAAGACGGCCAGCCGGTTGAGTACGACCAACCGCTGTTCACCATCGTTTGAACCGCGGAGAGACTTTGATGACTGCGAAGTTGGAAAAAGTTCTGATCGCCAACCGCGGTGAGATCGCCCTGCGGATCCTGCGTGCCTGCAAAGAGATGGGCATCAAGACCGTCGCCGTTTATTCCACGGCTGACAAAGAGCTGATGCACCTGGGTCTGGCGGACGAATCCGTCTGCATCGGTCCGGCATCGGCTGCAAAGTCTTACCTGCACATTCCGGCGATCATCGCTGCCGCTGAAGTGACCGGCGCTACCGCCATTCACCCAGGCTACGGTTTCCTCGCGGAAAACGCCGATTTCGCCGAACAGGTCGAGAACTCCGGTTTCGCCTTCATTGGCCCAAAAGCTGACACCATTCGCCTGATGGGCGACAAGGTATCGGCCAAGCACGCCATGATCGCTGCCGGCGTCCCGACTGTTCCGGGTTCCGACGGTCCGCTGCCGGAAGACGAAGAAACGGCCTTGCGTATCGGCCTTGAAGTCGGCTACCCGGTGATCATCAAAGCCGCTGGCGGCGGCGGTGGTCGCGGCATGCGCGTTGTGCATAAAGAAGAAGACCTGATCTCCTCGGCCAAACTGACCCGCTCCGAAGCAGGCGCGGCGTTCGGCAACCCGATGGTCTATCTGGAAAAATTCCTGACCAACCCACGTCACGTGGAAGTCCAGGTTCTTTCCGATGGTCAGGGTCACGCGATCCATCTGGGCGACCGCGATTGCTCGCTGCAACGTCGTCACCAGAAGGTTCTCGAAGAAGCGCCGGCACCGGGCATCGACGAGAAAGCTCGCGCGGAAGTCCTCGCCCGCTGCGTCAAGGCGTGCATCGACATCAACTACCGTGGCGCAGGTACTTTCGAGTTCCTGTATGAAAACGGCGCGTTCTATTTCATCGAAATGAACACCCGCGTTCAAGTTGAGCACCCGGTATCGGAAATGGTCACCGGCATCGACATCGTCAAGGAGATGCTCAGCATCGCCGCTGGCAACAAGCTGTCGTACACCCAGGAAGACGTCGTCATCCGCGGTCACGCCCTTGAATGCCGGATCAACGCCGAAGACCCGAAAACCTTCATGCCAAGCCCAGGCACGGTCAAGCATTTCCACGCCCCAGGCGGCAACGGCGTTCGCGTCGATTCGCACCTGTACAGTGGCTATGCCGTTCCGCCGAACTACGATTCGTTGATCGGCAAGCTGATCACCTACGGCGCAACCCGTGACGAAGCCCTGGCGCGCATGCGCAATGCGCTGGACGAAATCGTTGTCGACGGGATCAAGACCAACATCCCGCTGCACCGCGACCTGGTCCGCGATGAAGGCTTCTGCAAAGGTGGAATCAACATCCACTACCTGGAACACAAGCTGGCTAACCAGCATTAAGATGTGATCCAGACCAACAAAGCCGCTTTCGAGCGGCTTTGTTGTTTCTGGAGGTTTCATCCAATTTAACTGTCAGGTATTCGTCTGTCGGGGCTGGCTATAATCGCCCCCTAATCAACGCAACGTTGACGAACCAGAGCCTGCCTATGCCTGAAAAACTGCCCATCAATCTCAACGACCTCCTACGCCAGCGGACCGTCGAGAGCGAGCGAACCGATCGAGGTCCGCATCAGCCACGAGGAACTGGTGATTTTGAGCTTCCCCGGACCCGATCGCTCAATCCGCCTGGAAGACTTACGAACCGGTCGCGCCGTGAGCCGCCGGTACCGCAACCGGCGAATTGGTGAGTTCCTGAAAGAGCTGGACCTGACCGAGGGCCGTTCGACCGGGATTCCGAAAATACTTAAGGTCATGGCCGCCAACGGTTCGCCCGCGCCGCTATTTGAATCCGACGACGACAGGATTTCATATGTCGTGCGTCTGCCCGCACACCCTCAATCACAGAGCACTGATACAACGAACATGGAAGTCACCATGGAAGTCGCCATGGAAGTCGCTGCGTTGCTGAAGGTGATCGACGGCGAAATGAGCAGACAAGAGCTTCAAGCTTTTATGAGCCTGAAAAACGCCGACCACTTCCGCAAGGCCTACATACTGCCGGCCATCGCTGCCGGGGTCATTGAAATGACGCTCCCAGAACAACCTAACAGCCGATTACAACGCTATCGCGTGACAAACAAAGGACTGCAATGGCTCAAAGCCAAAAATTCAGGGAGTTAACATCAAGATGTGATCCAGACCAACAAAGCCGCTTTCGAGCGGCTTTGTTGTTTCTGCTCCGGGCGTTATTCCTGCGGGTTACACCGCCATAGCCTCATGCACAGCCATACCCTTGAGGTAGTCGGCCCAGGGGTCTCGCCCCTCGATCGCATCCTCCAGACTTATCGCGTTACCTGCCGATGCACGCAGCCCAAGGCTCGCAGCAAACAGCGTGTTGCTGAGGACCTCCATGGCGAGTCTGCGGATCCGGAATGAGGTCATGGTCTGCGGCACGCTCAGGAGATTGGCATCCGTCGCTGCCTGGTCGAGTGCAGGGTTGATCTGGCCAAATTTTTCCAGGATGACTGTTGAGCTCGCGCCAGGCGTGGGCATTTCCCCCTGGTCATAAGCGACCCAGTCGAGCGGCAATAGTGTTGGCAGACTTTGCGTAGCCATGCCTCCGGTCACCGTTTCGCTGTTCACCGGTAGCAGCCGGGCATTCAAGTCCGTGCGCTCGACGACAGTTATTTGCCGTGGGAAAAACTCGTAGGCGCAATCGGCATAGGCCGGGTGCTGGCACAGCACCAGGATGCCGAAACGCCCTTTCGCGACGGTCCCTGCGACCGACTGTCCGACCAAAAACAGCGTCAACGTTCCATATTCCAGGCGTTTGCGATGACTCAGGGACATCAACGACAGGCTGTATTGGAGCGCCCGCACGTAGGTCGTCCACAACTCGCTGTCTCGAGCGATGAAACCCTGGCCATAACTCCGGTTGACGTCACCCAGCAAATGGAAACGCTGGGCCATGACCGAGAAATCGAGGGCCTCGAGCGTGGAGTGCCAGCGGTTCGAATCAGAGACCAATTGCCCGGCCAGGTGCAAGTCGACGCAAGAAGCCAGCTGGACGTTTTGTTCTGGCTCCGTCCCGCCCCCTCGCTCGCCGTTCGAAGTATCCGACTGTCGCGCCAGGACCTTCATTTCCAGCCGCTCATTCCCCGGGAACACCCGGAGCAGATCCGCCAGGGCCGATTCCCGGCGCGTGGCGTCAACCCGATGAAGCGCTTCAATCGACGATTGAAGCCCATCGAACTGCGTCAACAGGGCGGCTTTCGCCGTGGAGAACTCCGCCGGCGTAAACACCTCGCCGTTGCTGGGCAGCACACCGTTGGCCCTCGCCCAATCAATCACCGGGCCGGAAAACTCTCTCAAGCTCCAGTACCCTGGTTTGATCGCTCTCAGCCGCTCGCCGCTCATGATGTTTTCGAACGACAATCGGCGGGACGAGCCCGGGTATTTCCCTTCCAGATAGGCGACACAGTGCTTGAAGTGCACCCAGACCTGGCTGGTCATGTAGGCGATCTGCTCGGGGATATCGCGCACCAGGAACTCCGGGGCCACGCCACTGAGTAGTAGATGCGCCGCCAGCGGTGCGGTTTCGGTGCTCAACCGGTGATTAGCCACCAGCCTGGTCTCGATGATCGTCAGCAGATTGCCGTAGCTGTCTGCCCAGAATTGCTCGTCGGCCAGGTTGATCCCGGCGATTGTGTTCCTGTTCTGCCCCGCCTGCGGATCAAGGCTGAGGATCGCCGCCGCCAGCACCAGCGAGTGACGGCCGGCTCGGGTGATTGCATTCCGGGCCTGGTCCCCCTGCCAGGTCACGGCGAGGGTCAGCCTGTCAGCCAGTCGCTGCGCCCGTGGGCAAGCGAGCATCTGCGAGATCAAGAGATCGGCTCCGGCCCGCACGCTCTCGCGGGACTTACCACTGACTGGCTTCTGTGCCAGGTAGTCGAATAACGAGCCATTGATCCCGGCCATGAACTGCACAGCGGCATCGCGCACCTGCTGACGTTGCGCCGCCGAAAGCACCACCGTGACCTCGGCCCTCTTCAGCGCCGCCCAGTAATACAGCGACGTACCGATCCGGGGCATGAAATGCTCAGGCTCTTCGATGATCTGCAAGCGGCGCGATAACAACGGCGACGATACCGAGGCGAACGTCCCGCCCAGGGCATTCCAGTACTCCTGCGCCGATTGTGGCCGCAACGGTACGGCGCGCAGACGCTGGGCCATGATCCGGGCATCTTCAGCCGTGACGGGCGGCGCGAGGCTGTAAAACTTCAGCATCTGCTCCAGGGTGACATCGCCGTTGGAGCGAAGGGCGCCGCCCAATCGCGTAGCAATCAAGGCGAGGGACTGGAACTTGCCTGCAAGCACCGCGTTTGCCTTCACAGCGTTGTCCAGGTCTATCCAGGTCCCGTCCAGCTTGCGGGCACCGACATAGCCGGCACCGGTCACCAGCACATGACCGGCGGGATCGATCTGTCGGGTTGTCATCAGCTGTTTGAACTCATCGAGTTCCATGACCGCCAACAACTCGGTCTTGCCGACTTCGGTCAGCTCCGACAGCGGAGAATCAGGGTCGATGTAGGCATTGAGCCCTGCCGTGGAAACCGCCGCGGCATCCGCTTGGGCGCCGCTCAAGACTTGCAGCTTGTAGCCCATCAAATAGCGGTTATTGAGCAAGCCGATGTAACGTCGATGCCTGAGCAGTGCCGCAGCGGAATGGGCCGACGCATGGACGTAGGGTGTCAACGAATCCGGTGCCTGCCTGAGGGTGGCGGCCAGCACACGGACCTCGGTCGCATTCGCCGGTGTTTCTCGCTCATAGGCCTTCAGTACATTGGCCAGGCTGAAACAGCCATCAGAGTGAACGTCCGAACCGAGTTTTTCCGCCTGCGCTGCCAGCTCAAGTAAATCGCGGGCCACGTCGGGCGCCGCGAGCCTCTCGGCAGCCACGGCTTGCGGAACGGAAAAACGGTCAATCTCCATCAGGGTCCGGCCGACCCGGGAAAAATAGTACCCGGTGGGCGAGGTCATTCTGCCGACATTCAATTTGATACTCAGGCCTTGCAGCAAACGCAGCGCCGAATTCATCGTTTGCGCGAGCATCGAACCGGAGTCCAGCTTGATGCGCCGTCGATAGGTTTCGAGAAAGTCGTACTCCTCGGTGCTCTCGGACTGATCCTGCAGCGCCCTTTCCAACTCGCTGGCCAGTTTCGCGCAGTCCCTGACCTGTTCCGCCTGCTCCACCGAAACGGAGGTGGAAATATGGCCACTGCTGTCGATCACGGGAAATCCCGACAGCCGCCGCAACTCATCCACCAGCACATGGGCCTGGGGGCGATTGGCCGGCAGAGGATAACCGTGGAACGCCAGGGTCGCGCCCAGGGAAAACGCCTGGCTGGAGGCTGTGGACGGATCCCGAAGACCAAACGGATCGATGCCGGCGGGGTCGATGATTTGCGCAACGGCGTTGATGGGCCCGGCCACCTGCCACCAGCCGGAATCATCGTCCAACGCCATGACGCGCGGGGTCGTGACACCCGCTTCAACGGCGTTCACATACAAGGTGCCGCCCTGTACCCGCAGGCTCTTGAGGTCCAGATGATGCTGCGCTGCCCAGGTCACGAATTCCGTGTGCTGGATGGCCTTGAGGTAAACATCCAGCCATTGCCACAACATGCAGTGCGCCGGAAGCGCAAAGGTGTCGGGCATTTCATAGCGCAGGGTGTCCCTGCGAATGGCACCGGACAGGCTGTCGATCAGCGCGTCGATGAGCGCCCGATCCCCCGCGTCGCCCTTGACTTGAATGTCCGCCAGCCGAATCGAATCAAGGTCTTTGCCAGCCACCTGGCCCCGGATAAATAGATGTTCTTCCATGAATAACCTACTGCTGCTTGGCAGCCCCAGAAAGTGGGGAACCCCTGAGCCCAATAGTCCATTTGCGGGAAAATGTTACATAGAGGCCCTTTCCGCCAGAGCGGCGAGGTAATTCCCTGAAACAAGTAGGGCGCTGGACCTCAGCCTGTGGGAACAAGGCCTTGGGCCTTTGATCACAGCAATCCGGTCGTCTTCTGCCCCGCGCTCGCGTAAACTTGCGCGCTTCTCGCAGCCCGCTAGGCTGCAATCAATATTTTTCAAAGGTGCCCGCCATGCCTTGGCTGCAAGTCCGTCTCGCCATCAGCCCAGAACAAGCCGAAACCTACGAAGACGCTTTCCTTGAAGTGGGCGCCGTGTCGGTGACCTTCATGGACGCCGAAGACCAGCCGATCTTCGAACCGGAACTCAACACCACGCCGCTGTGGTCCCACACCCATCTGCTGGCCCTGTTCGAGGACGGCACCAAAGCCGCCAGCGTCCTGGCCCACATGGAATTGCTGACCGGCGGCCCGTTGCCTGAGCATCACAGCGAAATCATCGAAGACCAGGACTGGGAACGCAGCTGGATGGATGGCTTCCAGCCGATGCGTTTCGGTGAGCGCCTGTGGATCGTCCCGAGCTGGCACGCTGCTCCAGAGCCAGACGCCGTGAATTTGCTGCTGGACCCGGGCCTGGCGTTCGGCACCGGCACCCACCCGACCACCGCGCTGTGCCTGGAATGGCTCGACGGCCAGGACCTGAAGGACTGCAACGTGCTGGACTTTGGCTGCGGCTCGGGGATCCTAGCCATCGCCGCCCTGTTGTTGGGCGCCAAGGAAGCCGTCGGCACCGACATCGACGTGCAAGCCCTGGAAGCCTCCCGCGACAACGCCGGGCGCAACAACATTGCTGAAGCACTGTTCCCGCTGTACCTGCCGCAAGATCTGCCGCAGGTGCAGGCCGACGTGCTGGTCGCCAACATCCTCGCCGGGCCGCTGGTGTCCCTGGCGCCGCAATTGTCCAGCCTGGTCAAATCCGGTGGTCGCCTGGCGCTGTCGGGCATCCTGGCCGAGCAAGGTGAAGAAGTCGCCAAGGCCTATGCCCAGGACTTCGATCTGGACCCGATTGCCAATCGCGATGGCTGGGTGCGCATCACTGGCCGTCGGCGCTAGAATGAGCGCCTGCATAATCCGGATCGCCGCATGACCGACAGCTTCGTCACCCAGTGCCCGCATTGCCAAACCAGCTTCCGCGTCAGCCATGCTCAATTGAGCGTGGCCCGTGGAGTGGTTCGCTGTGGCTCCTGCTTGCAGGTGTTCAACGCCGCCAAGCAACTGCTTGAGCAACGGGCCGGCAAAGAAGCCGTCAAACCGGTTGCCCCGGCCATTGTCGAGCCACCGGTGCGGGCTATCAGCCAAAAGCAGTGGTCTGCCACCGAGATGGATCTGGACAGCCTCGACCTGGACCAGGAACTGGCCCGGCTCGAACAGCGGGAAATCCAGCCGACCACGGAGTTTGGCCGGCACCGCGAAAACGGCCTCAGTGCTCGCCGCGACTCTGTCGAGCACGACGATGAACCCTGGTCTGACAGCCTCTTCAGCGAATCGGCAGCTGATCGCGCCCAGGCCGTCGAAGCCGACCAACGGGAACCGCAGGCAGATCCTGGCAAGCACGCGCGCACAGAACCTTCGTTCTCGCTGGAACCGGTTGATCTGGACGACGAGCCCCAGGTGCCGCAACTGCGCCTGAATGATCCACTCGACATGCCCCTGCGCCATGATCGTCTGTCGGCAACCGATACAACTGACGACGACCTGCCCCCGATCGCCCCCTTGCGCAAGCGACACGAACGCAGCGAAGCGACCGAACGCGACGAAGCCTTGCACGACCTGACCGACGACCCGTTGCAACTCGATTGGCAGAAGCGCCGTTCGCCGTGGGGTCGACGGTTTTTCTGGATGGTGCTGATCCTGCTGGGGGTCGCCGGCCTCGTCGGCCAGTACGTGGCCTATCATTTCGATGAACTGGCCCGACAGGACCAATACCGTCCGTGGTTTCAGCAACTGTGCCCGCAAATCGGCTGCACGGTGCCGTCCAAGGTCGACATTGCCAAGGTCAAAAGCAGCAACCTGGTGGTTCGCAGCCACCCGGACTTCAGTGGCGCGCTGGTGGTGGATGCCATCATCTATAACCGCGCGGCCTTCTCCCAGCCTTTCCCGTTGCTGGAACTGCGCTTTGCCGATCTCAACGGCCATTTGATCGCCAGTCGTCGCTTCAAACCCGGCGAGTACCTTAACGGCGACCTCGAAGGGATGGCCGAGATGCCACCCCAAACGCCGATCCACATCGCGCTGGACATCCTTGATCCAGGCCCCAAAGCGGTGAACTACAGCCTGAGCTTCCATTCTCCCGAGTGAAACGCTTCAGTGTTCCGGGATTGACGGCGGTTTTCTGACTACACCCGTGCGAACCAAACCACTGGCGATAACAGAATAACTGTTCAGATTTTGTTCAATTCAGCCTTTATCCAGTCATCGAGAGCGGGTATCATGCCAACCCTTTTTCGAACTCTAATGATCCGGCCCCACAACAGGGAAGTCCTATGTCGGCGGTACGCATCGGTCCATATACATTGCACAACGGTTTGATCCTCGCCCCCATGGCGGGCGTCACCGACCAGCCCTTTCGTCAGCTGTGCAAGCGACTGGGCGCAGGGCTTGTAGTGTCGGAAATGGTCACCAGCGACATGAGCTTGTGGAACACCCGCAAATCGCGGATGCGCATGATCCACGAAGGTGATCCCGAGCCACGCTCGGTACAGATCGCCGGGGGTGATGCACAGATGCTGGCGGATGCGGCCCGGGCCAACGTGGAACTGGGCGCACAGATTATTGATATCAACATGGGCTGTCCGGCCAAGAAGGTCTGCAACAAGGCCGCCGGTTCCGCACTGTTGAAAGATGAAGCATTGGTGACCGAGATCCTGCAGGCCGTCGTGGCCGCGGTTGATGTGCCGGTCACCCTGAAGATCCGCACGGGTTGGGACCGGGACAACAAGAACGGTTTGACCGTGGCCAAGATCGCCGAGCAGGCAGGCATTACGGCGTTGGCGGTCCACGGCCGCACCCGTGCCGACCTGTACACCGGTGAAGCCGAATACGACACGATTGCCGCGATCAAGCAGGCCGTGTCGATTCCGGTCTTCGCCAATGGCGACATTGATTCACCCGAGAAGGCCCGGTACGTGCTCGACGCGACCGGTGCCGATGGCCTGTTGGTAGGCCGGGCCGCCCAGGGGCGGCCATGGATTTTTCGTGAGATCGACCATTTTCTGCGTACCGGCGAAAAACTGCCGGCACCGGAGTTGATCGAGGTGGAACGTATTCTGCTTGAGCATCTGGCCGCGCTGCACGCCTTCTATGGAGACGTGATGGGCGTACGCATCGCTCGCAAGCATGTGGGCTGGTATCTCGCAACCCTGCCGGGCGCCAGGGAGTTCCGCGCCCACTTCAATCGTTTGGATGGTACGGAAACACAATGCGCCAACGTTCGGGAGTTCTTCGCCGAGCGTTACAAGAGCCTGACAGGGGACGGAGAAGGGGTGGCCGCATGACGATGATGACCGAGACTTTAGTGAGTGGAACAACACCCGTGAGCGACAACGTGAATTTGAAACAGCACCTCAATACGCCGAGCGAAGAAGGTCAGACCCTTCGCGGGAGTGTCGAGAAGGCGCTGCACAATTATTTCGCCCACCTTGAAGGCGCTGCCGTCACGGATGTGTACAACCTGGTGCTCTCCGAAGTCGAGGCTCCCCTGCTCGAATGCGTGATGAACTACGTCAAGGGCAACCAGACCAAGGCCAGCGAGCTGCTCGGGCTGAACCGAGGCACGCTGCGCAAGAAACTCAAGCAGTACGATTTGCTGTAAGCATTCAATCAAACCAGAAAGGCGCCCGCGTAAAACCGGTCGCCTTTTTTGCTGACTCCTTTGCTTTTGATGGAAATTGAAATGACCGACCAGACTACCCGCCTGCCGATCCGCCGCGCCTTGATCAGCGTTTCCGACAAGACCGGGATCCTCGAATTCGCCAAGGAGCTTGAAGCTCTGGGCGTCGAGATCCTCTCCACCGGCGGGACGTTCAAGCTGCTGCGCGACAACGGTGTTGCTGCAGTGGAAGTCGCGGATTACACCGGTTTCGCAGAAATGATGGACGGTCGGGTCAAGACCCTGCACCCGAAAATCCACGGCGGGATCCTCGGTCGTCGCGGTATCGACGACGCGATCATGAACGAGCACGGCATCAAGCCGATCGATCTGGTAGCGGTCAACCTGTACCCGTTCGAAGCCACCATCAACAAGCCAGGCTGCGACCTGCCGACCGCCATCGAGAACATCGATATCGGCGGCCCGACCATGGTCCGCTCGGCAGCCAAAAACCATAAAGACGTGGCCATCGTGGTGAATGCCAGCGACTACGCCAACGTCCTGGAAAGCCTCAAGGCCGGCGGCCTGACCTACGCTCAGCGCTTTGACCTGATGCTCAAGGCCTTCGAACACACCGCCGCCTACGACGGCATGATCGCCAACTACATGGGCACCGTGAACCAGGCCGCTGACACCCTCAGCACCGAAGGTCGCAGCGAGTTCCCGCGCACCTTCAACAGCCAGTTCGTCAAGGCCCAGGAAATGCGCTACGGCGAGAACCCGCACCAGAGCGCGGCGTTCTACGTGGAAGCCAAGCCTGCCGAAGTCGGCATCGCCACCGCGACCCAACTGCAAGGCAAAGAACTGTCGTACAACAACGTGGCCGACACCGACGCCGCGCTGGAATGCGTGAAGAGCTTCGTCAAACCGGCCTGTGTGATCGTCAAGCACGCCAACCCGTGCGGCGTTGCGGTCAGCCCGGACGCCGAAGGCGGCATCCGTCAGGCTTACGAACTGGCTTACGCCACCGACACCGAATCCGCGTTCGGCGGCATCATCGCCTTCAACCGCGAACTGGATGCTGCAACCGCCAAGGCTATCGTCGAGCGTCAGTTCGTCGAAGTGATCATTGCCCCAAGCGTCAGCGAAGAAGCCCGCGCCATCGTGGCCGCCAAAGCCAATGTGCGCCTGCTGACCTGCGGTGAGTGGTCGTCTGACCGCGCTGCTGCCTGGGACTACAAACGCGTCAACGGCGGTTTGCTGGTGCAGAGCCGCGACATCGGCATGATCAGCGCCGATGACCTGAAAGTCGTGACCAAGCGTGCCCCGACCGAACAGGAAATCAACGACCTGATCTTCGCCTGGAAAGTCGCCAAGTACGTTAAATCCAACGCCATCGTCTACGCCAAGAACCGCCAGACCATCGGTGTCGGCGCCGGCCAGATGAGCCGCGTGAACTCCGCCCGCATCGCTGCGATCAAGGCTGAACACGCCGGTTTGCAGGTGGCAGGCTCGGTGATGGCCTCCGACGCGTTCTTCCCGTTCCGCGACGGCCTGGACAATGCAGCCAAGGTGGGTATCACCGCAGTGATCCAGCCGGGCGGCTCGATGCGTGATGCGGAAGTGATTGCCGCGGCTGATGAAGCCGGCATCGCCATGGTCTTCACCGGCATGCGCCATTTCAGGCACTGAGTGCAGCGACAAGTCCCAAGCTGCAAGCGACAAGTAAAAGCCGACCTGCGTAGCTCTTACTGCCACTTGCAGCCTTACTAATTCAGAGCTGCACGCCGCACTTCAGAGCGATACAGATTGCTCTCAACTTGCCGCTTGCAGCTTGCAGCTTCTCCGAAGGAGTCTTCTTTTTGAACATTTTGATCATTGGCAGCGGTGGCCGTGAACACGCCCTGGCCTGGAAAGTGGCTCAGGATCCGCGCGTGCAGAAGGTTTTCGTGGCCCCGGGCAACGCCGGCACCGCCATCGAAGCCAAGTGCGAAAACGTCGCCATCGACGTGCTGGCCCTTGAGCAACTGGCCGATTTTGCCGAGAAGAACGTTTCCCTGACCATCGTCGGCCCGGAAGTCCCGCTGGTTGCCGGCGTTGTCGACCTGTTCCGCGCCCGTGGCCTGGATTGCTTCGGTCCGACCGCTGGCGCTGCCCAGCTGGAAGGTTCGAAAGCGTTCACCAAGGATTTCCTGGCTCGCCACAAGATCCCGACTGCCGACTACCAGAACTTCACCGAGATCGAGCCAGCCCTGGCTTATCTGCGTGAAAAAGGCGCACCGATCGTGATCAAGGCCGATGGCCTGGCCGCCGGTAAAGGCGTGATCGTGGCCATGACCCTGGCCGAAGCCGAAGACGCCGTGCGCGACATGCTCGCCGGCAACGCTTTTGGCGACGCCGGTTCCCGTGTGGTGATCGAAGAGTTCCTCGACGGCGAGGAAGCCAGCTTCATTGTCATGGTCGACGGCAAGAACGTACTGCCGATGGCCACCAGCCAGGACCACAAACGCGTGGGCGACGGCGACACCGGCCCGAACACCGGCGGCATGGGTGCCTACTCCCCTGCCCCGGTCGTGACCGCTGAAGTACACAAGCGCGTCATGGACCTGGTGATTTGGCCAACCGTGCGCGGCATGGCCGATGAAGGCAACGTCTACACCGGTTTCCTCTACGCCGGCCTGATGATCGACAAAGCGGGCAACCCAAAAGTTATCGAGTTCAACTGCCGGTTCGGCGACCCGGAAACCCAACCGGTGATGTTGCGTTTGCAGTCGAGCCTGGTGTTGCTGGTCGAAGCCGCGCTGGCACAAGCCCTGGACAAGGTCGAAGCACAGTGGGATCCACGCCCGAGCGTCGGCATCGTGTTGGCGGCGGGCGGCTATCCTGGCGACTACGCTAAAGGCGTGGCGATCAACGGCCTGGACGCAGCGGCGGGCCTGGAAGGCAAAGTCTTCCACGCCGGCACGGCGCTCAAGGACGGTCAGGTGGTGACGGCCGGTGGTCGGGTGCTGTGCGCCACGGCCATGGGGGCCAGCGTTGATGCGGCCCAACAGCAGGCTTACAAACTGGCGGCTAAAATCGACTGGGAAGGTTGTTTCTATCGCAAGGACATTGGCTACCGCGCCATTGCCCGCGAGCGTGGCGAAAATCAGGAATAGGCCATCCATTCGGCCAGGCAAGGGCGTGATGCCCTTGCCGGACTATTCCAGCGCCGCGCATAGTTATATTCTGGCATCAACCTACGAAGGGATTTCGCCGTGCGCTGGCTCAGGATTGCCATAGGACTTACCGTCACTCTGTTGACCTTGCTCTGCATGCTTCCGGCCCAGGCCGCGCAAGGCAGTGGCTGGTCGGTATTGCTCGACGAACAGGGCGACCTGGCGTTGAGTGACATCCGTTCCGCGCGCTTCACCAATCAATTCAGCCCCATCGAACTCGACCGCCTCACCGCGGCCGAGCCCGACGGTGCGTTATGGCTGCGTTTCAAGCTCGCACCCGGCAAACACGAGCAATTGCTGCGCGTGTTCGCACCTGACCTGTCGCATCTCAATTTATACGTGCTGGACGGCGACACGCTGGTCGAGCAACAGAACACCGGCACTCAACAGCCTCAGGCTGATCGGCCATTGCCCAGCAGTGACTTCATGTTGCCGCTGCCCCAAAGTGACAAAACCCTCGACGTCTACGTGCGACTGGTCTCCCAACACCAGTTGCGGCCTTATATCACCCTGCAATCAGCGGTGATGACGGCGGCCAATCAGAACCTCACGCTGATCTATGGCCTGCTGTTCGGCTGCATCGCCATGCTGATCCTGCACAACATCGTGCGTTACGCCTACACCCGCTCACGCAGCAGCCTGTGGCTTGCCGCGTGTGAATTCCTGCTGATGCTCAGCCTGATCCTGTTGCTGAACCTGGCCGGCCCGTGGCTGCCGAACTGGCACGCCGTCCAGACCCCCGGTGCCTATCTCGCCTTGTTGCTGACGGCGCCGTGCGGGCTGATGTTCGCCTACCGTTTCTTTGCGCCATTGGGCCCGCATCCACTGAACAAGCTGCTGCTGGGGGACATTCTGTTCACCGTCGTCGCCGGGCTGTTGCTGTTGTTCGTCAACACCCTGCCGCTGAACATCATCACATACGCCCTGGTCGCACTCGCGGGCTTGAGCATGTTGTTCGTCAGCGGTTATCACTGGCAAAAAGGCTATCGCCCGGCCCGACTGTTCGTGGCGGCGATGGTGGTGTTCAACATCGGCGCGCTGATCATCCTGCCGGCCCTGCTGGGGTTAACCCTGGTCGCCCCGCAAGGCCTGATCATCACCCTGCTGGCCTTCATCTGCATCAGCGGCCTGTTGATGAGCATCGCCCTGGGCGAACGCCAGCGCAGCATCACCGAAGACCGTTTCAGCGTCAGTCGCGATCTGGCCGCCAGCAATGCCGAGATCAACGCCAAAGCCGAATTCCTGGCCAAGATCAGCCACGAAATCCGCACACCGATGAATGGCGTGCTGGGCATGACCGAACTGCTGTTGGGTACGCCGTTGTCGGTCAAGCAACGGGATTACGTGCAAACCATCCACAGCGCCGGCAACGAGCTGCTGACCCTGATCAACGAGATTCTCGACATCTCCAAGCTCGAATCCGGGCAGATCGAACTGGACGACGTGCAATTCGATCTCAATGCCCTGATCGAAGATTGCCTGAGTATCTTCCGCGCCAAGGCCGAACAGCAGAACGTCGAACTGATCAGCTTTATCCAGCCGCAAGTGCCGCGGGTGATCAGCGGTGATCCGACCCGCCTGCGCCAGACCCTGCTGAGCCTGCTGGAAAACGCCCTGAAGAAAACCGACGAAGGCGAGATTCTGATCGTCGTCGCCCTCGACGAACGCAGCGCCAAACCGCGCCTGCGCATTGCCGTGCAAGACAGTGGCATTCCAATGGAAGCCGAAGAGCGCGATGCCCTGATGCACGCCGAGTTGCACAGCAAGCATTTCCTCTCCGCCACGCGCCTGGGCGGAAATCTGGGGCTGGTCATCGCCCGGCAACTGATTCGTCTGATGCAAGGGGAATTCGGGATCAAGAGCGGCGCCAACCAGGGCAGCACCTTGTGGCTGACCCTGCCGCTGGACCCGGATCGCCTCGAACACCCGACCTCCGACCTCGACAGCCCGTTGCAGGGTGCGCGGGTGTTGGTGGTGGACGACAACGACACCTGTCGCAAGGTGCTGGTGCAGCAGTGCAGCGCCTGGGGCCTGAATGTCAGCGCCGTGCCGTCCGGCAAAGAAGCTCTGGCGTTGCTGCGCACCAAGGCGCATCTGCGTGATTACTTCGATGTGGTCCTGCTGGACCAGAACATGCCCGGCATGACCGGCATGCAACTGGCGGCCAAGATCAAGGAAGACCCGAGCCTCAACCATGACATCCTGCTGATCATGCTCACGGGCATCAGCAATGCGCCAAGCAAGATCATCGCCCGCAACTCGGGGATCAAACGCATCCTCGCCAAACCAGTGGCCGGCTACACCCTCAAGACCACCCTGGCGGACGAACTGAACCAGCGCAACAAAGGCCTGGCCGTGTCACATCACGTGCCCGCCGGCCCTACCGTGCCGGTCAAGGTACCCAGCGATTTCCGCATCCTGGTGGCCGAAGACAACAGCATCTCGACCAAGGTGATTCGCGGCATGCTGGGTAAGCTCAACCTGCAACCGGACACCGCCAGCAATGGCGAAGAAGCCTTGCAAGCGATGAAAGCCCAACGCTACGACCTGGTGCTGATGGACTGCGAAATGCCGATCCTCGACGGTTTCTCCGCGACCCAGCAATTACGCGCGTGGGAAGTCGGCAATCAGCGGATTCGCACCCCCGTGGTAGCGCTGACCGCACATATCCTCGCCGAGCACAAAGAGCGCGCGCGGCAGGCCGGCATGGATGGGCACATGGCCAAACCGGTCGAGTTGTCGCAATTGCGCGAATTGATCGAGCATTGGGTTGCCCAGCGTGATCAGCAGAACAGGGCAGCCGCGCAAACGTCCTGAGCCGACAGACGCCATGGCGCCTGATAGACTCCGCCTCGACTTCCCTCGCCAGTGAGCTAGCACCATGCTCCATGTGTTGTTCAGTGTTTACCTGAAGATGCTGGTGCTCTACAGCCCGTTCTTCGTGTTGTCCTGTTTTATCAGCCTGACCCGTGGTTATTCACGCAAGGAACAACGTCGCCTGGCCTGGAAAGTGGCGGTCGCGACGCTGGTTTCCAGTGTTTTGCTGTACCTGTTCGGGCGGGTAATTTTCAGCGTGTTCGGCATCACCGTGGATGCGTTTCGCATCGGCGCCGGCAGCGTGCTGTTCATCTCGGCACTGGGCATGGCCCAGGGTAAGGCCGTGGTGCAGACCGACAATGTGCAGCAGGACGTGACCATTGTGCCGCTGACCATCCCGCTGACCGTCGGCCCCGGCACCATCGGTGCGCTGCTGGTGATGGGCGTAAGCCAGCCGCATTGGGATGACAAGCTCACCGCGATTCTGAGCATTGCCTTGGCCAGTTTCACGGTTGGGGTGGTGCTTTATTTATCCAACCACATCGAACGGATTCTTGGTGATCAGGGCTTGCAGATTGTCAGCCGGTTGATGGGGTTGTTTGTGTGCGCATTGGCGGCGCAGATTATTTTTACCGGGGTGAAGGGTTACCTCGTGCCGTAGACGTTTTGTCTGACGCTGGCACCCCGCCTCCTTGAGCGCCTTGACCGGTCGCGTGCGGTGTAAAAGAGATCAATGCAGTTCCACAATCTCGTCTTCGCGCCGCGTACCGAGTATCGACAGCACCGTTGATCGGGAGAAATCTTCGTACTCATCACTTAGCTGGGCCTGAAAGCACAACAGATGAACGCTGCCATTGATCCGGTCAGCCATAAACTGTTGACTCATAAAGTTTGAGTTCAACGGCTCGGCGACTGCAAAACTAATCCTGAGCATCTTTAACGTCGCGGCTTCGTCGACAAGGCCAACTTGCAGCCGGATTCGGGTCAAGCCTTGGCTATCCGTTGACTCGCTCGTTCCAATAACCGGTTCCACAGCGTGCCGCGTCAGAACTTGCAGGCTTGTGCCGTTTGAAGTACCAGCGGAAAGAGACTGCAGGGCCGGATTTATTAACGCTATTTGCTCACGCGAAAAACAACGCTCCAACGCGTTGTCGATCACACTGGCAACCGATACGTGGCCTTCTCGCCCTAATGTATAAACATCCCCCGCCGTTCCCAAGACATTAAAATGCAGCCGGCGCAGCAACAGTGAATACACTTCGCACCACGAATCAAAGTCTTTAAACTCTGGATGTTTATGAGTTGACGCCAACTGCATGTAAAGCGTAGAAGCCGTAAAGTCATCACGCTGCGAACGTTCCAACATTGGCGACAAAACTAAAACGCTGCCCCCACTGACATAACTGTAACGATCCATAATTCTCACCTCCTCTTGGCAAAAAAAAGCCAAGCGCGTTAACGCTTGGCTTCCAAAAATTACTTGATGCCGAATTCCAGCTCCAGGGCTCTGTCCGCTGCTTCAAAGAACGCTTGGGCTTGCGCTTCTTTCCTGGCGGTGTAGTCCTCTTCATGAATGGTAAGAGTGGCTTTACCTTGGTTCACCTTTGCTGAGAAATGCATTTTTTCGAAGATGGCAACTTGGGTGTTACCGGCGTCAGTGAAATAGGAAGTTGAGCCCAGTACAGCCCAGACATCCTCTCCCTTGTCCTGCGCCACGGCCATTATCCCGATCGAGGCGCCATAGGCTTTCTTGCCATTTTTCTCATACAACGCCAGGGCTTCCGCGTTCTTCGCCAAACCCTCGATCGTCTTGTTGGCGACCGCTTTCAAAACAGTGGCGGTGGAGCCAGCAACACCACCGATGGCTGCATGAACAACATCGAGAACAACATTGCTCATGGTATAACCAACGTAATCTTGATCCATACCCGTATAACCATCGTGCATTCGGGACCACCCCATCGCCCTCATACCTTTGACATAGTGCTCCCAGCGTTCAACCTGTTGCTCTTTTTTTGGATATTTGATTTCAGCGCTAACGTCCGCAAAAAACTGAGTCCGCTTGATAATGTTCCTGTAACGACGACTCATATCATCGGGAAAACCAATCAGCGTCGAGTTCAAAATGGCCGCATTCAACTTCTCTGTATCAATGGGCAAATCCACTGCAACACGCATTGCTTTAGGGGTTGCCAATGCCTGGAGGACCGGCATGCAAGTTGCCATGCAGTCTTCGATAAATGCCAGACTTTCGGCTTCGGTCATTTTCACATCACGCACATTATTCACAATCAAAGTTCCTTTTTAAATAGTTATGAGCCAACGCCGGCTCGATGAGAAAATTAACGCACTCCGCGCTTCAACTTCAACTTAACTAAAAGAACAAAACATTTCAAAGACAGAGCAAAAGCAATTAACCAAGGATCAAAAATACTGTCACAGCACAAACTAATAAGAGATCAAAGACCCACGAAACCCTATTAAAAAGCAATGCACCCCATCCTTAGACCGAAGCGCACGAAGTACAAGAGGTCATGCCTGCAGTTGGTCTGCTGCAACTCGCAGGGCTGGCAACAACGCTTTTAGCACTACACCCGCCGCGGGCTCCGGGATGTCCACCAAGGCACGCACCAAGGCCGAAACGGCAACGTCCCGATAAACAAATAACTTTGCGACGGATATAAAAAACGCCTCCGAAGAGGCGTTTTCACTTAACCGGCGGGCTTGTCGCCATACCAGCGTGGCGTATACACCCACGCACCACCCTCGGCGCGAGGAAACACGCAGGTGGTGGACGAACCGATCAGCACCATCGTGCGCATGTCCACTTGGTCCGGGGTTAACTGACCTAGCGTGGTGACACGCAATGTCTGCCCCGGTCGGCCAATGTCACGCCCCAGCACCACTGGCGTTTCGGCGGTGCGGTGCTGCGCGACGATCTCCAGCGCGCGACCCAGTTGCCATGGGCGGGAACGGGAAATCGGGTTGTAGAACGCCAGGGCCAGGTCGGCCTGGGAGGCCAGATCCAGACGTTTCTCAATGATCGACCATGGCTTGAGGTTGTCCGACAGCGACATTACGCAAAAGTCATGGCCCAACGGTGCGCCGGCCTGGGCCGCCGTGGCCAGGGACGCGGAGACGCCGGGAAGGATCTCCAGCTCAACGTTATGCCAGTTCACATCGCTCGATTCGTGCAAGGCTTCAAGCACCGCCGCAGCCATGGCGAACACGCCCGGATCGCCGGACGACACCACCACCACCGAACGCCCCTGGGCCGCGAGTTCGAAGGCGTGGCGGGCACGCTGCATCTCTTCGCGGTTATCGGTGCAGTGCATCACCTGATCGGCGCGGAACGGCCCGGCCATGCGCACGTAGGTTTCGTAACCCAGTACGTCATTGGCCCGGGCCAGTTCGGCTTTGACCGCTGGCACCATCAGTTCGGCGGCGCCAGGGCCCAGGCCGATCACCGCCAGACGACCGCGTGGACGGCCGATCAGCTGTGGATCGAGGGGGTCGGCAGCGACGGCGATGGCCATCGAGTCGTTGATTTCAATTGAAGTGAGCAGCGACGGCACGGCGTTGCGCGCCAGCTCAAGCACAGTGTCGGGCCGGGCGCTGAAACGCAGCGGCACACCCAACTCCAGCGCCGCTTCGCGCAATGACGGGTTGGCCATCTCGCTTTCATCGCTCAACAAACAGGCCAACGATTGCAGCGCAATATTGGCTTCACGCAACGCCGCACGAATGGTTTCCGCCGTTCCCGCCGTCACTGCCACAACCACATTGCGCGGATAAATCAGCAGCTCATTGGCACTCGGCTGACGCTCGGCATGCCCGACATGGATCGCCAATCGCGCCTGCCGGTCTTCCGGCAACTGCGCCTCGGCCAACCATGGCGCCGGACCTTCGATGCGCACCGATTCGCCTGCGAGCAAATCCGAGACGAAGCGCTTGCCCAACTCCAGATCGCCCAAGGCATAACCGCTGGGCGGGTTGAGCAGGCAAGTGCCAAAACGCAATTCACCGCTGGTGGTGATGGCGGCGGCGACGTCCAGCGCGGCGGCGATCTCCCGCGCCAACACATTCACCCCGCCCAGACCGCCGAGCAGCGGCACCACGGCGCTACCGTCTTCAGCCACGGCCAGCACCGGCGGCTCGGCGCCCTTTTCCAGCAGCAACGGCGCCAGAGTGCGGATGACAATACCGGCCGCGCACAGGGCAATGATCGGTGTGTCCTGTTGATAGAGTTCGCGCAACGTCGTGCCGAACTCTTGATAGTCGCGGTCGGCGCCCTCAACCCGCCCGGCCAGTCCGTGGATCACGGCGTCCGGATAACGCTGCTGAATCCGTCGCGCCGTGGCGAGGCTGCCATTGCCAAGGATGACAATCGCCGGAGCTGGACGGCCGATCACCCTTGCCACCGTTCACCGGGCACGATGATCAACGAGAAGTACGGCGAGGACATCGGCTCGACTTCATCCAGCGCAACGATTTTCTGGTTGGCCATGGTCGCGCGCTCGACGTACAACGCGCGCCCGGCCAGACCGAGCTCTTCCAGCACCTGCCGCACCTTGGGGAAATTGCGCCCCAGCTTCATGATCACCGCCGCATCGGCATCGGCCAAACGTCGTTTCAATTCGTCATGGGGCAGCACGCCGGACAACACCGACAAACTCTGATTGCGATACACCAGCGGCGCACCCAGCACCGACGCGCCGCCGAGCATCGAGCAGACACCCGGCACCACTTCGGCGACGTAGCGTTCGGCCAGGCGATCGTGCAGGTACATGTAGGAGCCGTAGAAGAACGGATCACCTTCGCAGATCACCGCCACATCGCGGCCGGCATCCAGGTGTTGCGCCAATTGCTCGGCAGCGGTGTCGTAGAAATCGCTGATCACTTGCTCGTAGGACAGCGGCGCCGGCAACGCTTCGGTGGTCACCGGGTACACCAACGGCAGCAGGTTTTGCGCATCGACAAGGTGCGCTTCGATGATGCCGAACGCGTTGCCTTTCTTGCCCTTGGCGACGAAGTACGCCACCACCGGCGATTCGCGCAGCAGGCGCAGGGCTTTGACGGTAATCAGTTCCGGATCACCGGGGCCGACGCCCAGGCCGATCAAGCGTCCAGGTTGCTGCATCATTCGATCTCCGTGGCGAGGGCGTTGACAGCGGCGGCGGCCATGGCGCTACCGCCCAACCGGCCTTGCATGATCACGAACGGCACACCACGACTGTCTGCCGCGAGCGCTGCTTTCGATTCGGCGGCGCCGACGAAGCCCACCGGGAAGCCGAGGATCAGCGCCGGTTTCGGGGCACCGGCGTCGAGCATTTCCAGCAAGTAGAACAGCGCAGTCGGCGCGTTGCCGATCACCACCACGCTGCCTTCCAGATGCGGGCGCCACAGTTCCAGCGCGGCGGCGGAACGGGTGTTGCCCAACTCACGAGCCAACTCCGGAACGCTGTCGTCGCGCAGGGTACAGATCACCTGATTGTTCGCAGGCAGGCGCGTGCGGGTCACGCCTTCGGACACCATCCGCGCATCGCACAGGATCGGCGCACCAGCCGCCAGCGCAGCGCGCCCGGCCTTGCCGGCGCCTTCGGAAAATTGCAGACCGTCGATGGCCTCGACCATGCCGCAGGCGTGGATCACCCGCACCGCGAGTTTTTCCAGGTCGGCCGGGATGCGCGAAAGGTTCGCCTCGGCGCGAATGATCGCGAAGGAGTTGCGATAGATCTCCTGACCGTCGCGGATGTAATCAAGCATCAAGGGGGCTCCGTGGGCGGGCGTCGAGCAAGGTCGCGACCGCTTCAATAGTAAGGTTGCGTGCGTGCAGCGCGCCGAAACCCGGCAGTGCTGCATCGCGAAAATAGAGGTCGTAGTGACCGGGTGAAACCGCCAGCAAGGTCACCGGCGCAATGTGCGCGGCCGCGCAGGAACGCGGGCAGCCAGACAGGTGCACATTCAGGATTTGGCCGTGACGTTGCAGCGATGCCGCCAGTTGCAGGGCATCGCTTTTGGTGTCGGACAGGCCTTTGCCACAACCGGCGGAACCGGTGCAGGCAATCACATGGGCCAGGGCATCGTCGGCGCAACAGCGCAGGCCGAAGGTTTCCAGGCTGTGGATAACTTGGGCGGCGTTGTCTTCATGGATATTGGGCAGCAACAGACTTTGCCACGGCGTGAAGCGTAGCGTGCCGTCGCCCTGCTCCCGGGCCAGTTGTGCAGCGCCTCGGAGCATGGCGGGATCGAGCCGGCCAAGGGGGGGGACTGCGCCGATATACACACGACCGGGTTCACGTTGCGGATGTGCGCCGATATGCAAGACGCCCGAGGTACGCGGCGCGTTGACGATGGAGAGCATCGGCACACGTTCGCCCAGTTGCGCGAGCAACCCGGCCAACGGGTATTCGGCCAGCAGATGACGCATGCGGGTCTGCTCGGGGCGCGCCAGTTCGAGGAATAAATCGAGCACTGCGATCACCAGTGCGTGGCCGTGCTCCAGTTGCACCGCGCCCAGGGCAACGTCCGTCGGGCAACCGGCCAGGCCGAACGCCAACAGACACTCGCCATTGTGCTCGACCGCGCTCAACCACAAGTCATGGTGATGTTCGAGCATCGCCAAGCCTTCGCCGCCATCAAGTTGCACGGCGAACTTGGCGCTCAACCCGTGGAAACGCTCATGGCTTTGCAGGCTGGTGAGGATCTGATCGGCCAACGGCCGCGTATCGAGCACCATCTGCCGATCAATCCCGGCGCCCGGGCTGAGCATCAGGTTGCGCACATCGTCGCCCGCTGCGGTCCGTGGTCCCAACCCGGCGGCCAACAGGCTGTCGATCAACGCAGCTTCTTCAGGGCCAATCCCGCGAATCTGCAGATTGGCGCGATTGGTCGCCTCGATCACGCCGCCGGCAAAGCGCTCGGCAGCATTAGCCACGGCGTCAGCCTGATCGGCACTGATCGAACCGCCATTCAACTTGATCCGGCAGATCCCGCCATCCAGCGCCTGGACGATACGCAGCAACCCCGGGCAGGCCGAGGGGCGTAGGGCGGTAGACATCGGGCGTTCGTTCAAGGGATGGCTGGCTGCGCGGTGATGGGCGAAAGGGCGCCATTATGCCTGCTTTGCCCCCCAGCATGAAAAGCCGGCGGGCAGAATACCGTCGCAGCCAACTCATCACAGGCTGGATCCAGCACTGGACATTTTGGAGGACGTACTCTGGCCACAGGCTACACGGCGCCGGTTTTCAAACCTGAAAATTAAACTCGATGGCGTCCAATTCCTCCACTATTTGTCGCAACTCCGCCCGGCTAGTGTCCATGTCTCGACGACCGATCGTAAAACGCTGCGCTCTGATATCCAATTGAGACAGGTTGTGTTGAATCTTCCAGAACAGATAATCGGTACTCCACGAACTGACTATCAGGCGCATATCAGAGACCCAGAGCTCAATTCTTTTATCGCTGGTTATCGAAATCGGCAACACTCGCATATCGCCATCTTTTCGAATACTCCCATTAAAGGCTTCACTTGTATCCTGATGGCTTTCAATCATCGATACCGCCTCCAGGCTTGCCTTTAACTTATCAGCGCTGATTTTCGATTTCATGACGTCTACCCACGCGGCCATGAGGCTGCCTCGATACTGTTTATCGACCTTTTCTACGGGTTGACCTTCAATAACCCAGCCAATGGACCATAACATCCCGCTATAGTGTTCAAACCAATCGGCTGGATAGCGCCTGCGATTAGCTCTGGCATCCGCACCCACCTCAGCATACGTAATACTGTCCTTTACAAAACGCTTATCTTCTTTCGATAAGCCCGCAAAAAAACTCATCACATTACTTTGCACCATCGAGGCACTTTGCCCGTCGGCTTCTTCTGATAAACCCAAGCTGCCCCTGACGCTCGACGACTTCAAAGTATTGACATCCCGGCTCGGCGAACCCTGCGCATCTTGTGCAACTTCTTTCACAGGCCCGTCACTTAATACAACTTCTTCCATGATCACACTGTCTCCTGACTGCTCTAACGAGTAATTAATTAATAACTTGCAACACCGCCAAACTAACAACAAACACTTAGCAAGTTAACCATCAATGTTGTACATCGAATTTCGGGCGGGCCAGGCGCAAAGCCAATAACGTCACTCCCAATGTCAATGCACAATTGAAAGCGTCAGGCCCTGACGACCGCGTTATCATGCCGACTTTAAAAAATACGCTTCTGGTTGAGATACGACATGACACCCTGGCTGACAGTAATAGGAATCGCTGAAGACGGCTTCAAGGGCCTGGGCAAGAACGCCCGACGGGCCCTGCTGAGCGCTTCACGGATCATTGGTGGCCAGCGCCAACTGGATTTGCTGCCGGTGTGCATTCGTGGCGAGCGGCAGTTATGGCCGAGCCCGTTTTCCCTGGCTCGGGTGCTGGAGCGCCATGGCGAAGCGGTGTGCGTGTTGGCCAGTGGCGACCCGATGTTCTTTGGCGTCGGCGCCAGCCTTGCGCGGCAAGTGCCTGCCGAACAGATGCTGATCCTGCCGGCGCCCTCTTCCTGCTCCCTGGCGGCAGCGCGGATGGGCTGGCCGTTGCAGGAGGTGGTGACGCTGTCGGTGGTGGCTCGTCCGATTGCCGCGCTGAATGCGCACCTGTCCGGTGGCGTGCGGTTGCTGGTGTTGAGCAATGACGGGCAGAGCCCGGCGGCCATCGCTCAATTGCTGCACGAACGGGGTTTCGGGGCGAGCCGACTGACCGTCCTCGAACACCTGGGTGGCGGGGCCGAGCGACGTATCGAAGGGCTTGCCAGCGACTGGACCGTCACAGGCATTGCCGATCTCAATGTGATAGCCATCGAATGCATCGCCGACCCTGGCACCCCACGCCTGTCACGCCTCGCCGGTTTGCCGGATTCAGCCTTCCAGCACGACGGCCAACTGACCAAACGCGATGTGCGCGCCATCACCCTCGCCCGGCTCGCGCCGACACCCGGCGAATTGTTGTGGGACGTCGGCGCCGGCAGCGGCTCGATCGGCATCGAATGGATGCGTGCACACCCGAGTTGCCGGGCGCTGGCTATCGAGGCCGATGACGGACGGCAATTGTTGATCGAGCAGAATCGCGACGCCCTGGGCGTCCCGGGCCTGCAACTGATTCGCGGCAACGCGCCGCAAGCCCTGGCCGGGCTCGAACGTCCGGACGCGATTTTCATCGGCGGCGGCGTGACCCGCGACGGTGTGCTCGATGCTTGCTGGTCGGCGCTGAAACCCGGCGGCCGATTGATCGCCAACGCCGTCACCCTGCAAAGCGAAATGACTCTGATGTCTTGGCGCGACCAGCACGGCGGTGAGTTGACCCGCATCCATATCGCTCAGGCCCGGCCGTTGGGCGAGTTCGATACCTGGCGCCAAGCGTTGCCGATTACCCTGCTTGATGTGACGAAGCCACTCGATGCGTGACGAAACCGCTGAACAACCCGCGCCCCTGCGCAGCGGTCTGACCACCGGCAGTTGCGCCACGGCCACCAGCCTCGCCGCCGCACGCCTGTTGCTCAGCGGCGCGAATGCCGACGCGGTGGAAATCGTCCTGCCCAAGGGCAAGCAGGTGCGAATGCGCCTGGAGTTCTGCCGTTTGAGCGACGACGGCGCCGAGGCCGGAACGATCAAGGATGCCGGTGATGACCCGGACGTGACCCACGGCGCGTTGCTCTATTCCCACGTGCGCCTGGGCGCCGAACCCGGCATTCGCTTTATTGCCGGCCAAGGCGTTGGCACCGTGACGCGGCCCGGTCTGGTGCTGGGTGTCGGCGAACCGGCCATCAACCCGGTGCCGCGCAAAATGATCACCGAGCACCTCACGCTATTGGCTCAGGAGTTGAGCTACAGCGGTGGTTTCGAGGTCACGGTCAACGTCGAAAACGGCGAAGCCCTGGCGCTGAAAACCATGAACCCGCGCCTGGGAATTCTCGGCGGGTTGTCGATTCTCGGTACCAGCGGCATCGTCCGGCCATTCTCCTGCGCGGCGTACATTGCCTCGATCCACCAGGGTATCGACGTCGCCAAAACCAACGGCTATCGGCACATCGCCGCCTGCACCGGCAACGCCAGCGAAGACACCATGCGCCGGGTCTACGACCTGCCGGAAATCGCCCTGATCGAAATGGGCGACTTCGTCGGCGCGGTGCTCAAGCATCTGCGCAGAGTGCCTGTGGATAAACTCAGCCTTTGCGGCGGCTTCGGCAAGATCAGCAAACTGGCGGCCGGGCACATGGATTTGCACAGTCGCCATTCAAGCATCGACCTGCCGCAACTGGCCGAATGGGCGGCGGCAATTGGCGCCGATGAGGCGTTGCAGCAATCGATCCGCGAGGCCAATACCAGTCAGCAGGCATTGGCCATGGCCAGTGAGGCCGGCATCGGGTTGGGTGATGAAGTGTGTCGACATGCCTTGGAGTTTGCGCGCAGCGTGGTGCCGGCGCAGGTTCAGGTCGAGGTTTTTGCGATTGATCGTCAGGGCGGGATAGTCGGGCATGCGGGAGCCTTTCAATGAAGCGCGTGTTGTTGCTGGGGGGCGTGACAGAAGCGTTGGCCATCGCCCGGACGCTGGGACCGGAGCACATCTACAGCCTGGCCGGCGTTGGTCGCGTGCCGACGGATTTGTCCTGTCAGGTTCGCGTCGGCGGTTACGGCGGTGCTGAAGGCCTGGCGCAATTCATTCGCGAAGAAGGCATTGAACTGCTGCTGGACGCCACCCATCCCTACGCCGCGCGAATCAGTCAAAACGCTGCGACCGCCGCACAGTTGAGCGACATCCCATGCTGGGCCCTGCGTCGTTCAGCCTGGCAACCACAGGCCGGGGATGACTGGCGTGAAGTCAGCGACTGGGCGGAACTGATCGAGGCGTTGAAACCCTTCCGCCGACCACTGTTCACCCTCGGCCGCGAGCCCTTGCAACACCTGCACGAAATCCCCCCGGAACAGTTCTGGACCTTGCGCGCGCTCGACGCTTACCCCGGCAACGAACGCTGCGAAGTCATCGGCGCCCGTGGGCCGTTTTTGCTCGAAGGTGAACGCGAACTGTTCGAACGCCGGCAGATCGATGTGCTGATCAGCAAAAACAGCGGCAGCGCCGCCACCGAACCGAAACTGGAAGTGGCGCGGGAGCGTGGGGTGCCGGTGCTGGTGTTGAAGCGGCCGGTGTTGGCGAGGGTTGAGCGGGAGTTCGGGGCTGTGGATGAAGTGCTGCAGGCCCTGAAAGAACGTGGATTGCGCTGAAAACTGCGAACGGCATAGGCCGCTTTCGCAAGCAAGCCCGCTCCCACACTGATTGCGTGAACACTGTAGATCTACTGTGGGAGCGGGCTTGCTCGCGAAGGCAACTTGACTGACGACACAAGGCTAAAGCCTACAAATCAACAGGACCTTACGCACAGCATCATCAAAACCAGCCGACTGACTTAGTCAGACTTCAACCGGTATGTTTTCGAGCACTTTAACTGAAGTGCCAGAGCCCCAAATGCCCGAAAAATTCGCCCGTTTCGATATCAAGGAGTTTCTCCTGTCACCCGCCGATATGTGCAACTACATCCAGGCTTGTGAAGTGGAAGACCCAGGCGATGGGAGCCTCAATCGTGTGGCACTCATGGACGTCAAACACCTCATTCGCGCAAGAATTCAAAGAGACCCGCAATTCGCCCAGGCATTGCGAATCGAAGTCGCTACACTCTTTCATAACGGTCAGCCAGAACTAGCTCGCAGGTTCTTGCTCCTGTTGAATGAGGCGCTGCGACACCACACCGCACGCCGCTTTTTTACTTATCGGCCCTGATCAGGCTAAATAGCCGCGCCTGATCGCCCACCCAACCGGATCTGTCCCATGTCCCGACAACGGCTCGCATTTGCCTGGATCGCCTGCTTTGCAGTGCTGTTCAATATGCTCGCCATGCCGATGACCGGTGCGATGGCGCAGTCGGCGAAGTCACCCGCCGAACAGTTGTTGTGGGGGAGTTTTTGCACGTCCAGCGGCACGAAGATGGTGGCGATTTCCCTGGGCAAAATCGAACAGAAAGCCCCACAAAACGACGATCATTCCAACATGCAGCATTGCTGGTGCTGCTCGGGTTCCGCACCGTTGGTGGCATTGCCGGGGCATGTACCGCAGTTGTATTTCGCGCGGTTCGAGGCCAATCACAGCCTGCCCGCCGCCTCTCTCGACACACCGACACCGCGCCAGCAATGGCCGAGCCTCAACCCCCGCGCGTCCCCTCTGGTGTGATTCCTTCTCGCAATTGACCTGCGTTTTGAATCGTTCTGGAGAACTGCCATGTTGAACAAACTCATCGTTCTGGCCGCGTTGCTGCTGCCTGCCTGTTTCGCCAATGCCCATGAATACAAGGCCGGCGAGCTGGAAATCGCCCATCCGTGGTCGCAAGAGTTGCCACCCAACGCGCCCACCGTGGCGGCTTACTTCGTGATTCAAAACAACGGCAAAACCGCTGACCGACTGCTGAGTGTTGACTCGCCGATTTCAGAGATTGCCCAGTTGCATGAGCACGTCATGCAGAACGACTTGATGAAAATGCAGCAGGTACCCAGCGTCGAAATCCCGGCCGGTGGCAATGTCACGTTTGCGCCGATGGCTTACCACGTGATGCTGCTGAACCTGAAAGACCGCAGCCTGCTCCGCGACGGCAAGCGTTTCCCGCTGACGATGCATTTCGAGAAATCCGGTGATGTGACCGTCGAAGTCTCGGTGCAGAAGAAACCGCCGGAAGACATGCAGATGCACGCCCACGCCCAGTAATCGCCTGAGCCGCAAACACCATGCGCCCGCTTAGCGCCAGGTCATCCGCACACCGCCGTCAGTCCCTGAGCCTGACCCGCGGCAGCTGGATCAGCCTGTTCGCCATGTTGATGATCTTTATCGGCCCACTGATTTCTCAGTCGATGCCGATGGATCAACGCGCCTCGCCGCTCATGAACATGAGCATGAGCATGAGCATGTCGATGGACATGAGCATGGACGGGCATGGGGAACAGGCTAAAGAACACTGCCCACCGCAAGCCGAACACCACGCGCTATGGGAAAAATGCGGCTATTGCAGCCTGCTGTTCAACTGCCCGGCGCTGACCGGCGGGCAGTCGTTCAGCGCATTCGATACGCCTCACGCAACGACCTTCACCACTCCCGCCACCCGCCTGGGTCACGCCCGGCAATCGTTCTTCCCCGGCGCTAGAACCCGCGCCCCGCCTATCGCTTCGTAAACCCCCACACCGATCTCACACGGTTTAGAAGATAGCCATCGCAACCTGTGAGAGCGGGCTTTTGTGGCGAGGGGGCTTGCCCCCGTTGGGTCGCGTAGCGGCCCCAAAACCTGCAATTGCTGTGTATCAGGTACACCGCGCGCAATGGTTTTACGACTGCTTCGCAGCCGAACGGGGGCAAGCCCCCTCGCCACACAAGCCCGCTCCCACAGGGGATTGCGCACGCTGCCGGCCGTGTCGTTTACGACTGTTCGATGGAAATTGTCATGTCCAGGTTTTCTGCTGACACACGCTTTATCTACACCCACGCCACTGCCGTCCTTTGCGGCGTTTTACTGTCCCCGATGGTGCTGGCCGACGACCACGCCGGCCACACCGAAGAACTGAGCCCGACGGTGATCACCGCCATCGCGCCGAGTTCGCCGCTGACCGTCGTCACCAATCCCAAGGACCCACGCCAACCGGTGCCGGCCAGCGACGGTGGCGATTATTTGAAGACCATTCCCGGCTTCGCCCTGGTGCGCAATGGCGGCACCAACGGCGATCCGGTGCTGCGCGGCATGTTCGGTTCGCGCCTGAATATCCTCACCAACGGCAGCATGATGCTCGGCGCCTGCCCCGGCCGCATGGACGCGCCGACCTCGTACATATCCCCCGAAACCTACGACAAACTCACCGTAATCAAAGGCCCGCAAACCGTGCTCTGGGGACCGGGCGCCTCCGCTGGCACGATCCTGTTCGATCGTGAACCGGAACACTTCGGCGAACTCGGCACCCGCGTGAACGCCAGCGTGCTGGCCGGCTCCAACGGCCGCTTCGACAAAGTGGTGGATGCCGCTGCGGGCGGGCCGCTGGGCTATGTGCGGGTGATCGGCAACACCGCGCATTCGGACGACTACAAGGACGGCAACAACGACACCGTGGCGTCACGCTATGACAAATGGAACGGCGATGTCGCGCTCGGTTGGACCCCGGACGCCGACACCTTGCTGGAACTGACCGCCGGCAAGGGCGATGGCGAAGCGCGTTACGCCGGGCGCAGCATGGACGGTTCGCAGTTCAAGCGCGAAAGCCTGGGCCTGCGGTTCGAGAAGTCCAACATCGGCGATGTGCTGGATAAAGTCGAAGCCCAGGTCTACTACAACTACGCCGACCATGTGATGGACAACTACACCCTGCGCACGCCGTCCGGCACCGGGATGATGGCAGGGCCGATGGCGTCCAACGTCGATCGCCGGACCCTTGGTGCGCGGATCAAGGCGACCTGGCGCTGGGCCGATGTGCAATTGATCAGCGGCCTCGATGCGCAGACCAACGAACACCGCCAACGCAGCAGCATGGGCATCGACACCTATAAGGACCTGCCCTACACCAAGGACGCCGACTTCCATAATTACGGCGTGTTCAGCGAACTGACCTGGTACGCCGCCGACCGTGATCGCGTGATCACCGGTGCGCGCGTGGACCGCGCGAGCGCCAAGGATTTTCGGCAAACCATCGATGCCGGAATGATGAGCATGCCGAACCCGACCGCCGACAAGACCCGCGCCGATACCCTGCCCAGCGGCTTCGTCCGTTACGAGCATGACTTGGCCGACAGCCCGACCACGCTCTACGCCGGCCTCGGCCACGCCGAGCGCTTCCCGGATTACTGGGAGCTGTTTTCCCCCGACTCCGGCCCCGCCGGTTCGGTGAATGCCTTCGATTCGATCAAACCGGAAAAGACCACCCAGCTCGACTTCGGCCTGCAATACAAGACCGAAAACCTCGAAGCCTGGGCCTCGGGTTATGTCGGCCAGGTGCGCGATTACATCCTGTTCAACTACACGCCGGGAATGATGGGCGCGACTTCGCAAGCGCAGAACATCGACGCGCGAATCATGGGTGGCGAATTGGGTGCGGCCTACAAGCTGACCAGCAACTGGAAAGCCGACGCGACCCTGGCCTACGCCTGGGGCAAGAACAGCAGCGACGGCAAGGCACTGCCGCAGATGCCGCCGCTGGATGCGCGTTTCGGCCTGACCTACAGCGAAGACAACTGGAGCGCCGGGGCCTTGTGGCGCGTGGTCGCGGCGCAAAACCGCATCGACCGGAACAAGGGCAACGTGGTCGGCAAGGACTTCGACAAGAGCTCGGGTTTCGGCGTGTTCTCGCTGAACGGTGCGTACCGCATCAACAAGAACTGGAAGGTCAGCAGCGGCGTCGACAACTTGTTCGGCAAGGCTTACGCCGAGCATTTGAACCTGGCCGGCAATGCCGGTTTCGGCTACCCGGCCAATGACCCGCAAGCTATCAACGAACCGGGGCGAACGCTCTGGACCAAGGTGGATATGAGTTTCTAACAACATGCAAAACCTGTGGGAGCGAGCTTGCTCGCGATAACGTCAGGTCAGTCAACAGATATGTTGACTGAAAGGGCCTCATCGCGAGCAAGCTCGCTCCCACAGGGACTGCGGTGAAACAAAAAAAGAACCAAGCCAAGCGGAGCACACGTGATGAAACAGCCCAAACCCAACTTCTACAACCTGGCCTGGCGCTGGCATTTTTATGCCGGGTTATTCGTCGCGCCATTCATGGTGATGCTGGCCCTGACCGGTCTTATTTACCTGTTCAAACCACAACTCGATCCGTTGATGTACGGCAGCCTGATGAATGTTCCGGCCGGGCATCACGCGGTGTCCGCCGATGACCTGCTCAAGCGGGTGAAACAGGCGTATCCACAGGGCCAGATCAAACAGTATCTGCCGCCGATCAATGCTGAGCGCAGCGCACAGTTTGTCGTGATCAATGCCGGGCAGGAGCTCAACGTCTTCATCGACCCGTACCACGGCGACATCCTCGGCGAGCAAGACGCCAAGAAAAACCTGCAAGCCCTCGCCCGGGCGATTCATGGCGAGTTGATGATCGGCACCGTCGGTGATCGGCTGGTGGAATTGGCGGCAGGCTGGGGCGTGGTGCTGGTGGTGTCCGGGGTTTTCCTGTGGTGGCCGCGGGGTCAATTCGCCGGTGTGTTGTGGCCACGCTTTAACAGTCGCGGCCGCGTCCTGTGGCGTGATTTGCACGCGGTCACCGGGTTCTGGGGCGCCGCGTTTTTGCTGGTGATGCTGCTCAGCGGCATGACCTGGACCGGGTTCTGGGGCAAGCAATACGCCGAGGTCTGGAACACCTTCCCGGCGGTGATGTGGGACAACGTGCCGAAGTCCGACGTCGAGGCCCGCAGCCTCAACAGCGCCACGCGCCAGACCGTGCCTTGGGCGATGGAAAACACGCCAATGCCGATGTCCGGCGACCACGCCGAACACATGGCCCACGGTACCGCACCGGCCGGTCCCGCCGCGCCGACCATCAGCCTGCAAGACGTGCAGAACATCGCCGTGCAACGCAAGGTCGAGCCGGGTTACAGCATCACCCTGCCGACCACCGCCACCGGCGTGTTCACCATCGCGGTATTCGCCGATGACCCGCGCAACGACGCCACCCTGCACGTCGATCAATACACCGGCGACGTCCTTGCCGATGTGCGCTTCGAGCAATACGGCAGCGTCGCCCGCGCCACGGAAATCGGCGTGATGCTGCACGAAGGCAAGATGTTTGGTGCGTTCAATCAGATCGTTGTACTGCTGATCTGCCTGATGATTCTGCTCAGCGCGGTCAGTGGCGTGGTGATCTGGTGGAAGCGTCGTCCGGACGGCAAGTTCGGCGTGCCGCCGCTGCGCCATGACCTGCCGAAATGGAAAACCGGGGTGGCGATCATGCTGGCGCTGGCGGTGATCTTTCCGTTGGTGGGGGCTTCGCTGATTGTGGTGTGGGGGCTGGATAGGCTGATGTTGTCGCGGCAAGTCACCCGCAACGCTTCAGCCTGATTTACGCAAAGGAGGCGCAGCGCGGGATCAACTCTGATCGCCGCGCTTGCACATCATCAAACTAAGCTAACGACAAGTACCAACCGCTAATTCGCCCTGGCAATTGCTTAGTTTCGGAACATCCGTCAGGTTGACCGTACTGGTTACCGGGTAGGAGTTAGTAGCTGCGTGCGTGGAACACCATGCCTTGATCTGACACTGCCCATTCCCCAAATCCTTGATAGTCAGGTCGAAGCCGGTTCCGGATTTAGAGCCGCAACTCTGACTCGCGGAGCTCTGGTACCACGCATTCGTGCAGTCATCCGCAACAGCCATTTGCTGGATCCCTAGCAACAATGCCGACACGGCAAGTCCATTTACCAAAATAGAGCGCTTCATAGGTGAGTCCTCATAAGAAACAAACAGCTCCACACTACAAGCAGGCCTTCGCCAAGATAACTGTCATAAATGACAGTTATTTCGATTGCTTTGGACTCACAACCATGTTTCTCAGAACCACGAGTTCTATCAGCACGCAACCTGAATCCACCTCACCTTCATCATGAATCACGCGAGATGCGCGCATTAGAGGGATCTGTAGACTTCGCGCGCTTATCCCTCGGTCATTTTTAGTGTTACTGTATAACGCAAATGCACCGCCCCGCCCGCCACAGGAATGTCGCGGGTTTTCTTTGCAGAAGTGATTCACCGCCCCGATGAACAAGTACCTCTTGTCCAGCCTTTGCCTGCTTGCCCTGAACAACGCCCAGGCGCAACCGCTGACATTGCCCACCGGCACGATCACCGCCACCGCCGTTGACAATGACACCGTCAGCCTCAACACGCCGACCACCGCCGGTTCGCGCCTCAATCTCACGGCGATGGAAACCCCGGCCAGCGTCGAAAGCCTGACCGGCGAACAGATTCGCACGCGCGGTGATCGCAGCGTGCAGGACGCGGTATCGCGCAGCACCGGGATCAGCCGCACCGGCACGCCGGGGGATGGCGGCACGTCGTTGCAGGCGCGCGGTTTTACCGGACAGAGTTCGGTGATGCATCTGTTTGACGGCAATCGCTTGTACACCGGCATGGGTACCGCGACGTTCCCGGTGGACACCTGGTCGGTGGAGCGCGTCGATGTGCTGCGCGGCCCGGCCTCGGTGTTGTACGGCGAAGGCGCGACCGGCGCGGTGGTCAACGTGATCCCGAAAAAACCCTTCGAGGGCGAGATCGAAAACCACCTGCGCGTTGGCTACGGTTCCTACGACCGTCAGCAGCAAGCTTTCGACAGCGGTGGTTCGCTGACCGACACCCTGAGCTATCGCCTGAACCTCAATCGCCTGCGCAGCAATGGCTGGATCGATCGCGGCGATTCCGCCAGCGACTTCATCAGCGCCGCCGTGCGCTGGCAGGCGACCGACGATTTGTCGTTCACCCTCGCCCACGACTACGGCGATCAAAAGCCGATGAACGACTTCGGCACGCCGCTGATCAATGGCCGCTTCAAGGACAGCCTGCGGGACAAGAACTACAACGTCAGCAACGACAAGCAACACTACAACGATCAATGGACACGGCTGACCAGCGACTGGCAGATGTCCGACAGCGTCAGTTCCAGCAACGAGCTGTATTACCTCAAGGCCCAACGCCGCTGGCAGAACGCCGAGAATTACAACTTCAACCGCGACGCCCAGCAGCTCAGTCGCAGCGGTTACTTCGGCATCGGCCACACCCAGGAACAGGTCGGTGATCGCCAGACCTTCACCTTCAAACACACCCTGTTCGGCCTCGACAGCCAGACCGTCACCGGCGTCGATTACAACCGCATCCGCTTCCAGCTCGACAGCAACTCGCCGTTCAACGATGTGCTGCCGAACGGCCAACCGGTGGATCTGTATCACCCGCAACCGGGTCGCTTTGAAAGTGCCGATCCGTATCGCAGTCAGTTTCAATCCACGACGAAGCAGATGTCAGTCTTTGCTGAAAACCGCACGCAGCTGAGTGAGCGCTGGTCCGTGGTGACCGGTGTGCGCCGCGATTACGTGCATGTGGATCGCACCAACCTGATCGATGACAGCCAAAGCGACAAGACCCTGACCGGCAACAACTGGAAAGCCGGATTGGTATTCGCCCTGACCCCGGACACCTCGTTCTACGGCCAGTACGCCACTAGCACGGACGGCGTCGGCGGCTTGATTTCCCTGAGCCCGAGCCAGCAGCAATACGATCTAGCCACCGCCAAACAAACCGAGATCGGCGTGAAGCAACTGTTCTGGGATCAGCGTGGCGAGTTCACGTTGGCGGCGTACCACATCGTCAAAAAGAAACTGCTGACCGACGACCCGGGCAATCCGACGCTCAAGCAACAGGTCGGCCAGCAATCGTCCAACGGCCTGGAAGCGAGCCTTGATCTGCAACTGCCACACGCCTGGCAACTGCAAGCCAACGTCGCCATCGTCAAGGCCAAGTACGACGATTTCTCGGCGGTGGTGACTGGGGAAACCGTGTCGTACAACGGCAACCGCCCAACGGACGTACCGCGCCGCACGGCGAATCTGTGGCTGAGCAAAGCGATCAACGATGATCTGAAAGCCGGGGCTGGCGTGCGTTATGTCGATGCGCGTTTTGCGGACATGGCGAATCAGAATGAGTTGCCGAGCTACACCGTGGTTGATGCGACGTTGTCCTGGCAGGCGCTGCGTAATACGACGCTGGGGTTGCAGGTGAACAATCTGTTTGACCGGCAGTATGCGCAAAGCCAATACAATGAGGGCCAGCAGTGGATCCTCGGTGAGCCGCGGTCGTTCTTTGTCACGGCTGATTACACCTTTTGATTCAAAAGCCACCCCTCACCCCAGCCCTCTCCCCAAAGGGGAGAGGGGGAAAGGGAGCCGATCGGGGGCTTTTCAGAACCTGAGTTCGACTCGAACTTTCAGGTCGATGTAACTCGAAAGAACACCTCGGCCAGTCCCCTCGCCCCTCTGGGGAGAGGGTTAGGGAGAGGGGTCGATTCAACTGATACCCATAGCAATCACGATCACCACCCAACGGAACCTGCATGACCTCGCTGAACCTCACACACCTCGCCTGGACGCCCCTGGGCCACGGCCACTGCCATCACCAGTTCCAACTGCGTGACGCCTCCCTGCACGTGGCCGCCGGTGAGTTCGTCGGGTTGATCGGCCCCAATGGCAGCGGCAAGACCAGCCTGTTGCGTTGCGCCTATCGCTTCAGCAAACCGGAGGCCGGCGGGGTCCAACTTGGCCACCACAACGTCTGGAAGCAATCCTCACGCTGGTGCGCTCAACGCATCGCCGTCGTGCTGCAAGAATTCCCCGACGCCTTCGGTCTCACTGTCGAAGAAGTCGTCGCCATGGGCCGCACGCCGCACAAAGGTCTGTTCGACGGTGACACGCTTGAAGATCGCAATCTCGCCACTCAAGCCTTGGAATCCGTCGGCCTCAAAGGCTTCGAAGACCATGCCTTCGCCACCCTGTCCGGTGGTGAGAAGCAGCGAGTGATCCTCGCTCGCGCCTTGGCCCAGCAACCCCAATTGCTGATCCTCGACGAGCCGACCAACCACCTCGACCCACGCTATCAGCTCGAATTACTGCAACTGGTCAAACGCCTGAACATCGGCACCCTGGCGAGCATTCACGACCTCAATCTGGCCGCCGCTTTCTGCGACCGACTCTACGTGATCAACCACGGCCGCATCGTCACCAGCGGCACCCCCAAAGAGGTCCTGACCGCCCCGCTGCTGCTTGATGTATTCGGCGTCGAAGCGCTGATCGACGAACACCCCCTCCACGGCTACCCCCGAATCACCTGGATAACCCAACCATGACTGTGCGTTCCCTGCTGTGCGTCGCCCTGTTGCTGGGCAGTGCTCCGGCCTTCGCCGAAGCGACGAAATACCCGCTGACCGTCCAGAGCTGCAACCGCGACGTGACGTTCAAGCAAGCGCCGAAACACGCGGTCAGCCACGACATCAACATGACCCAGATGATGCTCGCCCTCGGCCTCAAGCCGAGCATGGTCGGCTACAGCGGCGTCAGTGGCTGGAAGTCGGTCACGCCCGAGATGCAGACCATCCTCGACGGTCTGCCCGAGCTGGCGGCCAAGTACCCGTCGGTGGAAACCCTGCTCAACGCCAACGTCGATTTCTTCTTCGCCGGTTGGGATTACGGCATGCGCGTCGGCGGGGACCTGACGCCGCAAACCCTGCAACCGCTGGGCATCAACGTCTACGAGTTGACCGAGTCCTGTGCCTTCGTGATGAAGCGCCCGGCGGCCAGTCTCGAAGACACCTACAACGACCTGCGCAACCTCGGCAAAATCTTCGACGTGCAGGACCGCGCCAACACCTTGATCGCCGAGATGCAGGCGCAAGTCGCTGCGGTGCGCAAGGATCTGCCGGCGGACAAACCTCGCGTGTTCCTCTACGACAGCGGCGAAGACCGGGCCATGACATCTGGCCGCCTCGGCATGCCGCAAGCGCTGATCGATGCCGCTGGCGGACACAATATTCTCGATGACGTCGAGGCCAGTTGGACTCGCGTGAACTGGGAAAACGTGGTCGAACGCAACCCGCAGGTGATCGTGATCGTCGACTACGGCGAAGTCACCGCCGAACAGAAAGAGCAATTCCTGCTCAATAACAAAGCCCTGCAATCGGTAGACGCAATCAAGAACCAGCGCTTTATCGTCATCCCTTACGTGCAAGCCACACCGGGGATCGACAACGTGCTGGCGGTGGAAACCCTGGCCAAAGGGTTCCACGGCGAATGATCGATCGTCGCTATGCCGTGTTGCTCACCGCCCTCGGCGCACTGTTGCTGGTGTCGTGCGTGGTGTCTCTGGGCTTTGGCCCGGCTCGAGTGCCGGTGGACGTGGTCTGGCGGATTTTGCTGCACAAAGTCTTCAGTGTCGGCGTGCCGGACTGGGCCGCCGGCCAGGAACATATCGTGTGGCTGATCCGTGTGCCGCGCATGTTGCTCGGGGCATTGGTCGGTGCCGGGCTGGCGCTGATCGGCGCGGTGTTGCAAGCGGTGACGCGTAATCCACTGGCCGATCCGCACCTGCTTGGCGTCACCTCCGGCGCCACGTTGGGCGCGGTGATCGTGGTGCTGCATGTCGGCGAAATTGTCGGCCTGCTGACCCTGCCGATTGCGGCGTTTATCGGCGCGTTGGCGAGCATGTTGATCGTGCTGATGATCGCCAATCGCAATGGGCGGCTGGACAGTGATCGGCTGCTGCTATGCGGCGTGGCGGTGTCGTTCGTGATGATGGCGATTGCCAATTTGCTGCTGTTCATGGGCGATCATCGCGCCAGTTCGGCGGTGATGTTCTGGATGCTTGGGGGGCTGGGATTGGCCCGTTGGGAATTGCTCTCTGTACCGGCGGCCAGCGTGTTGCTGGGTCTGGTGTTGTTGCTGGGAATGGCCCGTCCGTTGAATGCGTTGATGGCCGGTGAACAAACGGCGGTAACCCTCGGGCTCAATGCGCGCACCGTGCGGTTGCGAGTGTTTTTGATTGCGTCGCTGATGACCGGGGTGCTGGTGTCGATCAGTGGTTCCATCGGGTTTGTCGGGTTGATGGTGCCGCACATTGCCCGACGCCTGGTCGGGGCTGAACACCGGCGATTGCTGCCGGTGTGCGTGTTGCTCGGCAGTGTTTTCCTGGTCTGGGTGGATGTCGCCGCCCGCACCCTGATCGCCCCGGAAGACTTGCCCATCGGCGTCGCCACTGCGGCCATTGGCGGGTTGTTTTTCATTGGCCTGATGCGCCGGCGCTGAGCCTCTGCTGCCAGAGGCTCAGCGACCACATTACAGCTCGTCGTGTTTTGGCTCCTGCGGCACCACCGGGTAAGGCACCTGCGCCGGGCTGATCCGCCCCGGACGCTGCCAATACGCATCAATGTCCAAGACCTGCAGCCTGCTGATGTTGGTCAACAGCTTGAAGAAACGACTGACGCCCGCGCCCGGGTCTTCATCCAGCAACGTCGTTTCCTGTGCGGTGTAGTTGGGCGTGAACTTGAGCAAGGCACCGCCGCGACTGCTCAGGTAACAGCACGCTCCCGGCAGCGCATTCTTTTTCAACACGTCGACACTGAAGCGCAAATCGGCCAGTGCCAGGTTGTTCAATAACTGCCGTTCTGCCTCAGTGGTTTGATTGAGCACGCGGGTGATTTTGTAGAACTGATGCACCGCGCCCAGCCTGAAACCGTTGGGAAACTCCGGTATCGGCAAGGGCACTGCACCCGGCCCGCTGACCGGCGCAATCGGCCCGCCGGGCCCCGAATAAAACAGACGTGCCGCCGCACCGCTCTCGGGGCCATCCTCCAACGGTTCGATTGCCACACACACATCGACATTCGGTTGCACCAAGACACCGCCCAGGTATTGCTTGTCCGCAAACGGCCCGAGCCTGTTGCCGGCATCCCGCGCAGCATCATCGGCATGGGCGAACAGCGGCCCCAGCGCCAGCCGCTTGTCCCGTGGCCAGCGCACCAGTCCGATTCCGCTTTTCACGCCTTTGGCGTCCACGCGCAACGGCGACCAATAACGACTGCGCGCCAGCACCCGCAAGCCGCCGTGCTTGATCAGTTTGCGCACGTACTCGATCAGCGGTTCGGCCCCGGACTGGAGCTGTATGTCATACGCATGAGTTGCCGGAAAACTGGCCCATTCGGCGGCGAGGCGGTTGGCGCTGTAGTGCAATAACGCGCCGTCGGCACAGGACAGATAAAGTCCGTGATACGTGTCACCTTGGGCACTGGACACCCGCAGCGCATCCAGCGCCCGGGTCAACTCGCGCACCGAGACGAAGCTGCGGTGCAGGTCGCTCGGATCGGTCGCCGAAGGGGTCGGCGCCAGCAGATACAGCCCCTGCACCGCGAACCCCAACGGCAGCAAACCCTGTGGGAACACCCGCTCGACCATCAGCGCGCCGTCACTGGCCACCACGGGCAACGTGGCGACATAACACGCCTCAGTCAACGACTTGAGAAGGTAGCCGAACATCAATCGCTGACCGTTTTGCGCAAGGCGATGCACATGGCGGGCGGCGTCATCGAGTTGGCTGAACAGCGGACTCAACGCCGGTTCGGCCACCGCAAATCGCTGCAATGCCGACACGCCAAGATCGGGAACGCTCCACTGCATCACGCGCCTCGGACTGCCCCACACCGCACTGCCCTCGACGACCTGCAACTGGCCGGCCTTCGCCAACCGATCCACCAGATCACTGGGGTTCAGCGTGCCGTTGCGCATCTGCAACTCCAATGGGGTTTGCCGTTGCTGCAACACACTGGGCATAGCCAATGCCTGGGCCAGTTGTTGCGCTGCCGGACCGTCGCCGTGGCAGTAACGGATCAGGCTGCCATCCAGACCGATCAGGTATTCGTCACCGGGGGACAGGCGCGTGCCGCTGATCGGTGTCGAGACAATGGCCGCCAGAAAATCAGTGGAAAACAGATTCAGGTACAGCGCTCGCTGCTGACTGGACAAGGCGAAAATCGGCTCGACCCGGCGCCGTGAATGATAGCGAGCGACCACCGTACTGCCGGCCAGAAACAGGCCCTGGTCCGCCAGCTCATCCAGGCGAATCCAGTGGGGCGCAAAGTCTTCGACATCCACCGCCACCGGCAGGGTTACGACAAACCGGCCATCGCGACGGCGCAACACCAGGCCAGCGTAAACCCGCTCGCGGTCCTGCCCGATCCGCGTCATGGCATAACGCACCGCATCGTCCTGCCATAGAAATACCGGGCTGAGCTGACGTCGCTGAATCAAGGCAAACGGTTTCCATTGCGCTGACACCGCCCCGGGCTCGTCCCAACACTCGCTGGTGACCCGGACCTGCAACTCGCCACTCGCTGCGATCCGGCGCATGACCGACAAATAGGGCGCGGTGTCACGGCCCATCAGTGCCAGTAAATCCCCCACCCCGGTGCCGCCCTGCGCAAGGTCGAACAACGTCGAGGTGCTCGAATAGCGGTAGCGCAGCAAGGCACCGTCGAGGGTGGCGATGTACAGCGAAAGGTCTTGATGATGAGTCAGGCGTTGCGTGCCCTTGTCGTCGTAAAGTGCGGCGAACAGATCGGTCAGGGCCATGAAGTGCCGGGCAAACCAGCCATCGGCGGTCGACAGGCCTCGTGGTAGCCAACTGGCGGCGTAATAGACGCAGTGGGTGCGGAACTCGTCGATCAGTACCGGGGCGCCAAAGTCGCTCGACTGACTCAAGCGATTCAAGTCCTTGGCCGCCACGGTTTCGGTGGCCACGTACTCCTGCCGCGTCTTGTGCTTGAGGATAAACCCCAGCCCGCCGCTGGCCGCCCGATAATCGCCACGGGCCCGTTGGCGGGCGTCGAGCACGGCCAGTTCCGCCGTGGCGAACCTTGCCCCCAATCTCGGCGCCAGCGTCTGTTTCTGCGCACCGCCGCCCAACACCCGACCGCGTTCGCCCCACAGGTCACTGCCGACAATGACCTGCAGTTCGCCGCTGGCCGCCAGTTCCGTCATCAAGTCCGACACGGGCAGCGAATCCATCGCGAGGCGCTCGCTCAACCGCGCACGAGCGGTCAACGCGCGCTCGTCTTCGCGATAGGCCAGCAAGCTGTCGGCGGCCCCGGAGAGATAAGCGACGCTGACCGCGTTGCGGCTATCCAGCAACAAACGAATATCGTCAGGGGTGAACATCTGTGTTGATTCGTGAGCACTGCCAGGGCGGACATCGCCCTGCCAGCGCGAGGCGTACAGTCCGTGCAACGCGTAACCGGCCGCCAGCACCAGCGGCGCACCGGTGTTATCCCGAGGACACAACCGGTCCAGGGCAAATCGGGGGCCATAGGCCGGCACCGGCAAAGTCGCGACAAAGCCCTTGTCCGCCGATTGCAGGATCAGCCCGACATACGCCTGGTCACGCAGGCTGCCGATGGTCTGGTGGGCGAACCGCGCCGCGTCGTCGGCGGTAACGAACACCGGGCTCAAACGTTGTGCCCCGGCGTAGGGCTGCCACTCGGCGCCGACACGCCCGCCGACATCCCACAATGGGCTGCCGAGGATCACCGACAGCTCGCCATGGCTCGCCACTTGGCGCACATAGTCCGAGGGCTTGAGCGCGCCGCTGCTCAATTGCCGGTTGAAGGACGTGCTGTCCCTGAGCGGTTGTTCCGCCACCGTGAGCGCCGGTTCGTACTGCAACACCGCGCCATCGGGCGTCCAGGTGTACACCCGCAATTCGTCGCCGTACTGGCGCCGATGGCTGTTCTCATGGGCAAAACGCAGGCCGTCCGCCAGTTCGTCCGGGGCGAAGAATTGCTCGTACAGCCAAGGTTCCTGAAGGCTGCTGGCCGTGTCGGCGCGAGAGATGAAATACACGCCGTCCAGTTCGTAACCCGGCGGAGCGGCCAATTTGAGGTGGTTGATATCGTCAAAGTGCAGCACGCGCATCATGTCGATGGTCGGGCGGGTGGACGCTATTGGATACGTGGCGATCCGCTCGCGACTGCCGGCGGCACGCAGGACAAACCCCAGGTAGCGCTCGTTTGGCTCAAGGCGTTGCGCACTGCCGGCCGCAATGATCGCCCCGCTGGTGTGATTGGCGACCGGGGCAAAGAAGGTGGTTTCGTCCTTTATGCTGATAAAGCGCACGGGTTTGCCGAGGGTCCAGGTGTCCGGCACGGTGCCTGCCCGTGCGCCCCACACCGTATTGGCGATCAGCACACGCAAGGTGCCGATCCGCGCCAACTGCTGAATCAACCGTTCGATATCGCTGAAGGGCCCGGGGCGGGTGACACCGGGCGTGAAGAGCTGCCGTTCACGGCCCGGCGCTGTGGATTCGTACTTGATCAGTGAGCCGTCAGGCCCTGACAAGTAATGGCGCTCCCCATAGGGGCCCGGATCCTGGGCGAAACTCAACAGATGCCCGAAGAAGAAAAAGCCGAGGTACAGGGTGATCTGCTCTTCGGTCCAGTCCGGGTGCACCCGCCGGGTCTCGGCATGGTCGGCCGCGTGGGACACGAAATAGGCCACCCCCACATAACCCTCGGGCACCACGAAATGTCGGCTGGCCGGCGCCTTGGTCAACAGGTCATCGAAGTCGAAAAACAGTTTGTGCTTGCCGGGTACCGGAAACGTTGCCCGGTACTGACCGTCGCCGCTTTGCACAATCACCGCGCCACACGCGCGATCACGCGTTTGAGCGATTTGTCGATGCGCCCAATAGGCCGCGTCGTCCGCGCTGATGAAGGCCGGGCCCAGGGCCGGAAAACCCACGGCATCGGTGGGCAAGGAAGGAATTGATGTGCTGTCCATACGCAACTCGCCTGAAGAAGAGCCCGCATGATCAATATTCCCAAAGCCCCCCGTGCGGTACATATCTATCGCTGTCGCCCCAATCTGGCGCATCCGGGCGCACCAGCGCATCCTCGACGTGCCTTGCTGGTGCGCCGCCATCCCCGCGCAACCGCTCTAACACGACATTTCCTTGCCAAAACCCGACCGGGCACAGCCCTTGCTAAAGACCTGTCAGTAGTCCGCCTCTGCCAATCAAAAAAATACTAATGTTCATGGAGATCGCACAATGAAGCGTCGCAGCTTGATCAAGGCTTTCACACTCACGGCAAGCATTGCCGCGATGGGCATGACCTGGACGGTCCAGGCCGCCGAGACCATCAAGGTCGGCATCCTGCACTCCCTGTCCGGCACCATGGCGATCTCCGAAACGTCCCTCAAAGACATGGCGTTGATGACCATCGACGAGATCAACGCCAAGGGCGGTGTGAACGGCAAGATGCTCGAACCGGTGGTGGTCGACCCGGCGTCGAACTGGCCGCTGTTCGCCGAAAAGGGCCGTCAGTTGCTGACCCAGGACAAGGTGGCCGTGGTGTTCGGTTGCTGGACCTCCGTGTCGCGTAAATCGGTGTTGCCGGTGTTCGAAGAACTCAACGGCTTGCTGTTCTACCCGGTGCAATACGAAGGCGAAGAGATGTCGCCGAACGTGTTCTACACCGGCGCCGCGCCGAACCAACAGGCAATCCCGGCGGTGGAATACCTGATGAGCGAAGAAGGTGGCAGCGCCAAGCGCTACTTCCTGCTCGGCACCGACTACGTCTACCCGCGCACCACCAACAAAATCCTGCGTTCGTTCCTGCACTCCAAAGGCGTGGCGGACAAGGACATCGAAGAGGTCTATACCCCGTTCGGCCATGCCGATTACCAGACCATCGTGGCCAACATCAAAAAATTCTCCGCCGGTGGCAAAACGGCGGTCATTTCCACAGTCAACGGCGACTCGAACGTGCCGTTCTATAAAGAGCTGGCCAACCAGGGCTTGAAAGCCACCGACGTTCCGGTCGTGGCGTTCTCGGTGGGCGAAGAAGAACTGCGCGGCATCGACACCAAACCGCTGGTGGGCAACCTTGCGGCGTGGAACTACTTCGAGTCCGTCGAAAACCCGCAGAACAAGAAATTCGTTGCCGACTGGAAAGCCTACGCCAAGAAACACAACTTGCCGGGCGCCGACAAAGCGGTGACCAACGATCCGATGGAAGCCACCTACGTCGGCATCCATATGTGGGCGCAAGCGGCTGAGAAAGCCAAGTCCACCGACGTCGATAAAGTCCGCGAAGCCCTGGCCGGCCAGACCTTTGCCGCGCCGTCCGGCTATACCCTGACCATGGACAAGACCAACCACCACCTGCACAAACCGGTGATGATCGGCGAGATTCAAGCGGATGGGCAGTTCAACGTGGTGTGGCAGACCGAAGGCCCGATCCGCGCCGAGCCGTGGAGCCCGTTTATCGCGGGTAACGACAAGAAGCCGGATTATGCGGTGAAGAGCAACTAAGCCACCCCGCACAGCCTGATCGTTCCCACGCTCTGCGTGGGAATGCCTCAACGGACGCTCTGCGTCCGCCTTGGGGACGCGGAGCGTCCCGGGCTGCATTCCCACGCAGAGCGTGGGAACGATCAATACGCAAGGCCAATGACATGCCCACTGTCCTCTACCGCTTTATCCTCGCCCTCGCGCTGCTTTTGCCGATGGGCGCCCACGCCAGCGACGCCGAAGACTTCGTCGCCGCCAATCCGGTGCAGCAAGCAAAACTCCTGGAAACCTGGGCCGCGCAGCCCGATCCGGCCCGTGTCGAACTGATCAACGCCCTGCAACAAGGCGAACTGACCATCGACGGCCAACCCAAAACCCTGCGCCTGAATAACCGCCTGCGGGGTCTGATCGACACCGCCCTGGCCAGCCATCAATTGCTCGCCGCCGACGCCAAAATCCGTCTGGCCGCCGCGCAGCAATTGCAGAAAAGCGCCAAACCCGCGCAGCTGAAATTCCTCGACCTGCAACTGGCTGGCGAAAAAGATGAAAGCGTTCACGCCGCCCTGAGCCTGGCCCTGGCCAACCTGCAACTGGTGGATACCGACCCGACGGTGCGCCTTGCGGCTGTGCGTTTGCTCGGTGAAACCGGCGACCCGCTGGCCCGCACGCGCCTCGAAGGTTTGCTTGAACCCGGCATCGAAGCCGATGCCGGCGTGCGCACTGCCGCCGAAACCAGCCTCGCTCAAGTCAAACGCAAACTGTTGATCGGCGAATTGCTTGGCCAGGCGTTCAGCGGCATGTCCCTGGGGTCGATCCTGCTGCTCGCCGCCCTCGGCCTGGCGATCACGTTCGGCCTGCTCGGCGTGATCAACATGGCCCACGGCGAGATGCTGATGCTCGGCGCCTACTCGACTTACGTGGTGCAGTTGATGTTCCAGCGCTTCGCCCCGCAAGCCATCGAGTTTTACCCATTGATCGCGTTGCCGGTGGCGTTTTTCGTCACCGCCGGAATCGGCATGGCGCTGGAGCGCACGGTGATCCGCCACCTCTACGGCCGCCCGTTGGAAACGTTACTCGCCACTTGGGGCATCAGCCTGATGTTGATTCAGCTTGTTCGATTGTTGTTCGGCGCGCAGAACGTCGAAGTCGCCAACCCGGCGTGGCTCTCAGGTGGGATTCAGGTGTTGCCGAATCTCGTGTTGCCCTACAACCGCATCGTGATCATTGCCTTCGCCCTGTTTGTGGTTGTGTTGACCTGGCTGCTACTGAACAAGACGCGCCTCGGTCTGAACGTGCGCGCCGTTACCCAGAACCGCAACATGGCCGCCTGCTGCGGCGTGCCCACCGGGCGGGTGGACATGCTCGCCTTCGGCCTCGGCTCGGGCATTGCCGGCCTTGGTGGCGTGGCGTTGAGCCAGATCGGCAACGTCGGCCCGGACCTCGGCCAGAGCTACATCATCGACTCGTTTCTGGTGGTGGTGCTTGGCGGTGTCGGCCAGTTGGCCGGTAGCGTGCTCGCGGCGTTCGGCCTCGGTATTGCCAACAAAATTCTCGAACCGCAGATCGGTGCGGTGCTCGGCAAAATCCTGATCCTCGCGCTGATCATTCTGTTCATTCAGAAACGTCCGCAAGGCCTCTTCGCACTGAAAGGACGGGTGATCGACTGATGAACCAGCCCCTGCTCGTTACCGCTACACAAAAGGCCGGCCCCAAAGTCACGATCGCGGTTGGCGCGGTGATTCTTGTTCTGCTGTTGGCGTTGCCGTTGATGTCGCTTCTATCGCCTGTCAGCGTGTTCCACGTATCGGCCTATACGCTGACATTGGTGGGCAAGATTCTCTGTTACGCCATCGTTGCTTTGGCACTGGATCTGGTCTGGGGCTACGCCGGTCTGCTGTCCCTCGGTCACGGTCTGTTCTTCGCCCTCGGCGGTTATGCGATGGGCATGTACCTTATGCGCCAGGCCTCGGGGGATGCCTTGCCGGCATTCATGACCTTTCTGTCGTGGACTGAATTGCCGTGGTACTGGACCGGCACCAGCAGCTTTCTCTGGGCCATGTGCCTGGTGGTGTTGGCGCCGGGATTGTTGGCGTTGGTGTTCGGGTTCTTCGCCTTCCGTTCGCGGATCAAAGGCGTGTATTTCTCGATCATGACCCAAGCCCTGACCTTCGCCGGGATGCTGCTGTTTTTCCGCAACGAAACCGGGTTTGGCGGTAATAACGGCTTCACCAATTTCCGCAGCATTCTCGGATTTGGCATTACCGAACCGGGGACGCGCGCGGTGTTGTTTTTCGCCACGGTGGTGTTGCTGGTGGCGAGCCTGTTTATTGGCTGGCGTCTGGCCCAGAGCAAGTTTGGCCGGGTGTTGACCGCATTGCGCGATGCCGAAAATCGCCTGATGTTCTGCGGCTACGATCCGCGTGGTTTCAAGCTGTTCGTGTGGGTGTTGAGCGCGGTGTTGTGCGGTCTGGCCGGTGCGCTGTATGTGCCGCAGGTCGGGATCATCAACCCGAGTGAAATGTCGCCGACCAACTCCATCGAAGCGGCGGTCTGGGTGGCGTTGGGCGGTCGCGGCACGCTGATCGGGCCGTTGCTCGGCGCGGGTGTGGTCAACGGCATGAAGAGCTGGTTCACCGTGGCGTTCCCGGAATACTGGCTGTTCTTCCTCGGGGCCCTGTTCATCATCGTGACCTTGTATCTGCCCAAGGGCGTGATCGGTTTGCTGAAGAAAAGGGGCGAACAATGAGAATCACACCAACGGCGGAATTTATGCTCGAACCTGTGTTTTTTCCACCCGAACCGAACAAGGATTCAGGCACCAGCCGCGACGCCATCGGCCTCGGCCAACGGGTGACGCAAGGGCTGAACACCCGCCACGGCACGATCCTGACCCTGGAAGACATCAGCGTCAGCTTCGACGGCTTCAAGGCCCTGAACGCTCTGAACCTGTACATCGGCGTCGGCGAACTGCGCTGCATCATCGGCCCCAACGGCGCGGGTAAAACCACGTTGATGGACGTGATCACCGGCAAGACCCGCCCGAGTCACGGCAAGGCCTGGTTCGGTGAAACCCTGGATCTGACGCAGATGAGCGAAGTGCAAATCGCCCAGGCCGGCATCGGGCGCAAGTTCCAGAAACCGACGGTGTTCGAAGCCTTGAGCGTGTTCGAAAACCTGGAGCTGGCGCAGAAAACCGACAAATCGGTGTGGGCCAGCCTGCGGGCGCGTCTGACCGGCGAGCAAAAAGATCGCATCACCGAAGTCCTGGAAACCATCCGCCTGACCACCTCGGTCAATCGACCGGCGGGGTTGTTGTCCCACGGTCAGAAGCAGTTTCTGGAGATCGGCATGTTGCTGATGCAAGACCCGCAACTGCTGCTGCTCGATGAGCCGGTAGCGGGCATGACCGACGCCGAAACCGAATTCACCGCCGAACTGTTCAAGAGCCTGGCCGGCAAGCATTCGCTGATGGTGGTGGAACACGACATGGGGTTTGTGGGTTCGATTGCCGACCACGTCACCGTGTTGCACCAGGGCAGTGTGCTGGCGGAAGGGTCGCTGGAGCAGGTGCAGGAGAATGAGCGCGTGATCGAGGTTTATCTCGGTCGCTGAGATTTGATCGTTCCTACGCTCTGCGTGGGAATGCCGCCATGGACGCTCCGCGTCCACCGTTATGTGACGCGGAGCGTCACGGGATGCATTCCCACGCAGAGCGGGGGAACGATCACTGAGGGAGAATTCGAAATGCTGCAAGTCGACAAACTGCACCAGTACTACGGCGGTAGTCACATCCTGCGCGGCCTCTCGTTTGAGGTGAAGGTCGGCGAAGTCACGTGCCTGCTCGGGCGCAACGGCGTGGGCAAGACCACCCTGCTCAAATGCCTGATGGGCCTGTTGCCGTCCAAGGAAGGCGCGGTGAATTGGGAGGGCAAGCCGATTACCACGTTCAAGCCGCACCAGCGGGTGCACGCCGGGATCGCCTACGTGCCCCAGGGCCGGGAGATTTTCGGGCGGCTGACCGTGGAAGAAAATCTGCTGATGGGCCTTTCGCGCTTCCCCGGTAGCGAAGCCAAGGAAGTCCCGGCGTTTATCTACGAGTTGTTCCCGGTGCTGCTGCAAATGAAGCAACGCCGTGGCGGTGATTTGTCCGGTGGTCAGCAGCAACAATTGGCGATTGGCCGCGCGCTGGCCAGCCGTCCGCGCCTGCTGATCCTCGACGAACCCACCGAAGGCATTCAGCCGTCGGTGATCAAAGAAATCGGCGCGGTGATCAAGCAGCTCGCGGCCCGGGGCGACATGGCGATTTTGCTGGTGGAACAATTTTACGATTTCGCCGCCGAACTGGCCGATCAGTACCTGGTGATGTCCCGGGGCGAGATCGTGCAACAGGGTCGCGGTGAAAATATGGAAGCCGAAGGTGTGCGCGGACTGGTTACGATCTAGTCTGTAGCGTCCTAACGATAATTAGAAATCATGAATTTACCTGTCCCCACTGTCCTGTTTACCCCGAGCTGGCACGCTGAGCTGGAGCTGGGCTACGCCCGCTTCGGCGATACCACGCGCCCGGTCTTGCGCCGGCACCAAGGCCCGCTGCGGGTGCAAAAGCACTTGTACGCCGAAGGGCCCGAGGTCTGCCAGCACATCATCGTCCACCCACCGGGCGGGATTGCCGGGGGTGATCGGCTGGACATCGCCGCCAGCGTCGGCACCGATGCCTGGGCACAAATCACCAGCCCCGGCGCCGCCAAGTGGTATCGCGCCGCCGGCCCCGCTTATCAGCAGCTGGACTTGAATGTGGCGGCCGGTGCGACACTGGAATGGTTGCCCCAAGAGACGATCATCTTCAGCGCCGCCCAAGCCGAACTCAGCACCTCGATCAACCTTGAAGGCGATGCCCGGCTGTTCTACTGGGACGTGGTGGCGCTCGGTCGACCGGCCAGTGGCGAGCGTTTCGATGTCGGGCATTTCCAGGCCAGGCTGGATATCCGCCGCAACGGCCAGTTGCTCTGGCACGAACGTCAGCGCATTGTCGGGAACGATGGCTTGCTCGACTCGCCGATTGGGCTGGATGGGCAACCGGTGTTTGCGACGTTGCTGGTGACCGGGGAGATTGATAGCGATTTGCTGGAGCGTTGTCGCTCATTACCCAATGACGTACGCGGGGATTTGACCCAATTGCCGGGTTTGTTGGTGGCCCGGTGCCTGGCCAGTGAGGCGTTGTTGGCACGGGGTTGGCTTATTGATTTGTGGCGATTGCTGCGCCCGGCGTTACTCGGCCGAGAAGCAGTCCCCCCCAGAATATGGAGCACCTGAACACCGATCCTTGATCATCGATCCACGGATCTCCTGATCACCGATCTCCTGTAGGAGCGAGGCTTGCCCGCGAAGCTTTTGGCGGCCTCAAGGTCCCCTTCGCGGGCAAGCCTCGCTCCTACAGGGTGCAAGACGCAAGATTTTCATTCTGCCAAATATGGATTCCAACGATGGACCTGACCCCACGCGAAAAAGACAAGCTGTTGATCTTCACCGCCGGCCTCGTCGCCGAGCGGCGTTTGGCTCGCGGCGTAAAACTCAATTACCCGGAAGCCATGGCCTACATCTCCGCAGCATTGCTCGAAGGCGCCCGTGACGGTCGCACCGTGGCCGAGTTGATGCACTTCGGCACCACCCTGCTGAGCCGCGAACAAGTGATGGAAGGCATCCCGGAAATGATCCCGGAGATCCAGGTCGAAGCGACGTTCCCCGACGGGACCAAACTGGTCACCGTCCACCAACCGATCGCCTGAGGCCGTGCCATGACTTATCTCATTCGCGATGCACTGCATGCCGATCTGCCGGCGATCCGCGACATCTACAACGACGCGGTGCTCAACACCACCGCGATCTGGAACGAACAGGCCGTGGACCTGGGCAACCGCCAGGCGTGGTTCAGCGCCCGGCAATCCCAGGGTTATCCGATCCTGGTGATCGTCGACGGTGATAACACGGTGCTGGGCTACGCTTCATTTGGTGACTGGCGGCCGTTCGACGGCTTTCGCCACACCGTCGAGCACTCGGTCTACGTGCGCAGCGACCAGCGTGGCAACGGCCTCGGCCCGCAATTGATGGTCGAGCTGATCGAACGCGCCAAGGGCTGCGACAAACACGTGATGGTCGCCGCCATCGAAAGCGGCAATGCCGCCTCAATTCGTCTGCATGAACGCGCCGGTTTCATCATCACCGGGCAAATGCCCCAGGTGGGCACCAAGTTCGGTCGCTGGCTGGACCTGACGTTCATGCAGCTGACCCTCAATCCTGGCGCGGAGCCGCCGCTCGCCAACAAGGAGTAACACCGATGAACGCCGCCCAACTGCGCCGCGTGAATGTTGAAAGCTTTGCGCACTATCGCCAGGGTTTGATCGATTTGCTGCTGGATGCCGTGGGTTACGGCGCCAGCGTCGGTTTCATGGCCGACCTTGATGCGACGCAGGCCCGAGCCTACTTTGATGATGTCCAGGCCAACCTGAACCAGGGCAACGTGCTGTTGTGGGTGGTGGTCAAGGACGAGCAAGTGCAAGCCAGTGTGCAACTGACCCTGTGCCAGAAAGCCAATGGCCTGAACCGCGCTGAAGTGCAGAAACTGCTGGTGCGTGAACACGCCCGTCGCCGCGGTCTGGGCCAGCAATTGATGAGCGCCCTGGAACTCGCCGCCCGTCAGCACAAGCGCGGCATGCTCTACCTCGACACCGAGGCCGGCTCACCCGCCGAAGACTTCTACAAAGCGTTGGGTTACACCCGCGCCGGCGAGATCCCCGACTACGCCTGCGACCCGGCCGGCAACTACCGGCCGACTGCCCTCTACTACAAGATTCTGCAAGGAGTGAATGGATGATTCCCGGTGAATACCAGATCCAGCCCGGCGACATCGAACTCAACGTCGGCCGCCGCACGATTAGCCTGAAAGTGGCCAACAGTGGCGACCGGCCGATCCAGGTCGGCTCCCATTACCATTTTTTCGAAACCAACGACGCCCTCACCTTCGACCGCGCCGCCAGCCGCGGCATGCGCTTGAACATCCCGGCTGGCACCGCCGTGCGCTTTGAGCCGGGGCAGAGTCGGGAAGTCGAGCTTGTCGAGCTAGTGGGGTTGCGCCGGGTCTTTGGGTTTGCGGGAAGAATCATGGGCGACTTATAGATCGACTTCAGCAGCAAGTAACAAGCTTCAAGCTGCAAGAAAGAGCAGTTTGCGGCCCCCCTATCCGCTTTTACTTGAGGCTTGCAGCTAGAAGCTTGCAACTCAATTACGAGGAACGATCAATTAATGCGGTGTCTGCAATGGCCCCATCGCGGGCAAGCCTTGCTCCTACAGGGGATCGCGGTCACCCGTAGGAGCAAAGCTTGCTCGCGATAGCGAGCTACGCGAGCGGTCTCAAATCCAATTGAATCCCAAGGCAAGCCCATGAAAATCTCAAGACAAGCCTACGCCGATATGTTCGGCCCCACCGTCGGCGATAAGGTGCGCCTGGCCGACACCGAGTTGTGGATCGAGGTGGAAAAAGACTTCACCACCTACGGCGAAGAAGTGAAATTCGGCGGCGGCAAAGTCATCCGCGATGGTCAGGGCCAGAGCCAATTGCTCGCGGCCGAAGTGGTCGACACGGTGATCACCAATGCCCTGATCATCGATCACTGGGGCATCGTCAAAGCCGACGTCGGCCTCAAGGACGGGCGCATCGCTGGCATCGGCAAGGCCGGCAACCCGGACGTGCAACCGAACGTGACCATCGCCATCGGCGCCAGCACCGAAGTCATTGCGGGTGAAGGCATGATCCTCACCGCCGGCGGCATCGACACCCATATTCACTTCATCTGCCCGCAGCAGATCGAAGAAGCGCTGATGAGCGGCGTGACCACCATGATCGGCGGCGGCACCGGCCCGGCCACCGGCACCAATGCCACGACTTGCACCTCCGGGCCGTGGCATCTGGCGCGCATGCTTCAGGCAGCGGATGCGTTCCCGATGAACATCGGCCTCACCGGCAAAGGCAACGCCAGCCTGCCGGAGCCGTTGATCGAGCAGGTCAAGGCCGGCGCCATCGGCCTCAAGTTGCACGAAGACTGGGGCACCACCCCGGCGAGCATCGACAACTGCCTGAGCGTGGCCGACCAGTACGACGTGCAGGTGGCGATCCACACCGACACCCTCAACGAATCCGGCTTCGTCGAAACCACCCTCGCCGCCTTCAAGGGCCGCACCATCCACACCTACCACACCGAAGGCGCGGGCGGCGGCCATGCCCCGGACATCATCAAGGCTTGCGGGTTTGCCAACGTGCTGCCGAGTTCAACCAACCCGACCCGGCCGTTCACCCGCAACACCATCGACGAACACCTCGACATGCTGATGGTCTGCCATCACCTGGACCCGAGCATTGCCGAAGACGTGGCCTTCGCTGAAAGCCGCATCCGCCGCGAGACGATTGCCGCCGAAGACATCCTTCACGACCTCGGCGCGTTCTCGATGATCAGCTCCGACAGCCAGGCCATGGGCCGCGTTGGCGAAGTCATCACCCGCACCTGGCAGACCGCCGACAAGATGAAAAAACAGCGCGGCCCGCTGCCTCAGGACGGTGAAGGCAACGACAACTTCCGCGCCAAACGCTACATCGCCAAATACACCATCAACCCGGCGATCACCCATGGCATCAGCCATGAAGTGGGCTCGATTGAAGTGGGTAAATGGGCTGACCTGGTGCTGTGGCGCCCGGCATTCTTCGGTGTGAAACCGACATTGATCCTCAAGGGCGGCGCCATTGCAGCGAGCCTGATGGGTGACGCCAACGCCTCAATCCCAACCCCGCAACCGGTGCACTACCGTCCGATGTTCGCCAGCTACGGTGGCTCGCTGCACGCCACCAGCCTGACCTTTATCAGCCAGGCTGCCCAGGACGCCGGGTTGCCCGAGGCATTGGGTCTGAAGAAGAAAATCGCCGTGGTCAAAGGTTGTCGCGAAGTGCAGAAAACCGACCTGATCCACAACGACTACCTGCCGAACATCGACGTCGATCCACAGACCTATCAGGTCAAGGCCGACGGTGTGCTGCTGTGGTGCGAACCGGCAGAAACCCTGCCGATGGCCCAGCGTTACTTCCTGTTCTGACACCCCGCAAACACCATAGTGGGAGCGGGCTTGCTCGCGAAGGCGGCGGCACATTCAACATCGCGGTGACTGGCCCACCGCTTTCGCGAGCAAGCTCTGCTCCTACAGGGTTTTTCGTCGTTCACACGTTCCACGCACACCACAGATCCACTGTGGGAGCGAGCCTGCTCGCGAAGGCGCCAGCACATTCAATATCTCTGTGACTGGCCCACCGCTTTCGCGAGCAAGCTCTGCTCCTACAGGGTTTTTCGTCGTTCATACGTTCCACGCACACCACAGATCCACTGTGGGAGCGGGCTTGCTCGCGAAGGCGGCGGCACATTCAACATCGCGGTGACTGGCCCACCGCTTTCGCGAGCAAGCTCTGCTCCTACAGGGTTTTTCGTCGTTCACACGTTCCACGCACACCACAGATCCACTGTGGGAGCGGGCTTGCTCGCGAAGGCGGCGGCACAGTCAACATCGCGGTGACTGGCCCACCGCTTTCGCGAGCAAGCTTTGCTCCTACAGGGTTTTTCGTCGTTCACACGTTCCACGCACACCACAGATCCATTGTGGGAGCGGGCTTGCTCGCGAAGACGGCGGCACATTCAACATCGCGGTGACTGGCCCACCGCTTTCGCGAGCAAGCTCTGCTCCTACAGGGTTTTTCGTCGTTCACACGTTCCACGCACACCACAGATCCATTGTGGGAGCGGGCTTGCTCGCGAAGGCGCCAGCACATTCAATATCTCTGTGACTGGCCCACCGCTTTCGCGAGCAAGCTCTGCTCCTACAGGGTTTTGCGGCGTTATCAGGACTCGACGTTAACCGTGAACGGCATCTCTACGCGCTGCACTTTGGCCCGATCCATCGCTTGCTGGGTCAGCGTGTTACGCAACTGGTTGATCTGCTCTTCAATCTCCGCCAGTTCTGCGACGTAATCCGTATCGGTCATGATCACTCCCGGGGCGATGGCGCTTTCGGGCTTGCCGAGTTCGAAGGCCAGCACGCGCAACTCCTCTTTCAGCTTCGCCTTGGCGGCCGGCGGCAGGCCCAGATCTTCTGCCCGTTCATCCAGCGCGACCTTGAACGCGATGGTGTGGTTATAGCGTTGGTGCAACGCCCTGAAATCGCGACGATTGGCCGCTTCGATGTAGTCTTTCCAGAACGGCACGCCGTTGATTGAATCACGCAGCAGATCACCCTGTTCCAGCGCGATCACCGCGTCGCAGGCATCATCGATCATCTTCGGCGTCACCCCCGCCATATTGCGAAACAACATGGACCGTGCCTGCCACGGCAGGTCAAGGCGATCAGCCAGTTCGACCAGGAAAGCCAGGTGCACCTCCAGTACATCGATGGTGCCCTCGACATCGCCATCGTCATTGACCACACGTATTTGCTCTGCGGCCTCGAGCCTTTCGCTGATGTGCCGACGGGCAATGGTGTTGACGCGGTCGATGCGCGATTGCCCCTTGGCCAGTTCAACCAGTTCCGCCTCCATCAGACCCGGATTGCCCAGCGACTTGGCTTCATGCACAAGCACCTGCATGCCCAATTCGTTGAACGCCTGGATAGCGCCGTCGCGGCAGTTGGTCGGGACCGTGGCTTCAGCGAACAGTGATTCGCGCAAGGCGCTGTTCTCGTGCATGGCCTTGAGCATGCGCCAGACTTTGTCACTCAGGTCGGCCCGGTAGACCGAGGTGCGCTTGAAATCCGAAGTTTCGGTCAGGTCCCGGAGCAAAGAGAAGAAGGACTCGGAGCCGAATTCATCTTCCAATTCATCCCAAATGGGCTGTAGCAGGCGCCATTGTTCATCGATCATGCCCTGGGCCCAATGAACGCTGTCCACAGTGCCCAGGGGCGGGTGCAGGCGATCAGGGTCCAGCCCTACCGACTCGGTGTACCCCCTGATTCGCAGAATGGCAGCGTCTGTCATCGGTGGTTGGCGGCGGGTCAGGTGCGTGCGGGCCAGCAACTCGGCCTCGGCCGAACCCGGTGCCACTTGCGGCACCTCACTGATCGGGTTGTTGCGCAGATCCAGATAAATATTGCGCGGGCGCGGTTGGCTGAAAAGCCCCCGCGGCCAAGTTTCGATCTGGGTATTTTCCAGGATCAGTACATGCAGGTCGCGCATCCGCGTGATATCGGGCACCAGGCCCAAGGGATTGCCCGCCAGCGATAAAGATCGCAGGCGACTCAGTGACCGCAGCCGCGCAACCGATTCCGGCATCAGTGCAATGTGGTTGCCACTCAATGCCAGATCGGTGAGGTACGGCATATCGGTGAGTTGCGCCGGCAGCTCGGTCAACAGGTTGTTCGACAGATCGAGCATGCGCAGTCGACGAAATTGCAAAAAGCGCATCTGGCCACTGAACACATTAGTTGCGCGCATGCTCAGTCGGGTGACGTGGTCGAAATTGGCCTCAAGCATGGGGAAATCCGCGAGGTGCTGATCCAGAGGCAGGCGATCAAGCACAAGTGCTTGCGGATTGGCCAGGCCCGGCACCTCGACACCCCGCGGCCCGGTGCGCTGCCAGCAGCGGCGCAGCAGCGTGCAGAACTGATCCCGCGCCTGCCATTGCGCCACGCCGGTGGGGGTTAGCCGCAAGGCTCCGGTGCGGCCGTCACGCCATTGTCGCAGGGCCCGGCACAAACCACTGAACTCGCGCTCAAGCCCGCTGACGTAGCCTTCCATATCGAGGTTGCGTCGAAAAAGAACCTCCAGCAATTGGTCGACATCGACGGTTTCGAAGCCTGGATACAGGCTGCGAACGCGCAGGCGCAAATTTTCTTCTTCAGGGAAGTAGCGGTAGAGCGGCATACCGCCGGGCAGTTTCATGGTCTGTGGGTCATACGCCGGTTGGCGTACTGGCGCGTTCTCCAGGACGGCTGAAAACGGCGCTCGCCCCAACGGTTGTCGCTGCACCCGGGCCTTGAGCTGCGCCCCTTGCGAGATCTCGAAACCCAGGGCCCGGCGCTCTTGATCGGGCAAGGCGTGCAGGATCGATGCGTAGAAATCATCGGCGCCCTGCAGGTGCTGGTCGAGCGCATCCCGCGTTTCAAACCGGCCGTCGTCAGTCACCACCAACACTTTGCGGATCGCTGCCGTCTCGGGGCCGACGCTGTCACGCAATGCGCCGTTGAACGACAGTTCGCGAACTTCGATTCGTACGCTGGCGGACCAGCCTGGCAGCGCGGCCATGCTGTGCAACGCCAGCCGTTCGCTGTCCGCGTTGGCCAACGCGTCCAGATAAAGCCCTTCGTAGGCGCGGGCCACGCGCAGTTCATGCAGTGCGTGGCGGATCTGTGTTTTCAGGCGTAAAGGCAGTCGCCCCTTCTGTTCAATGAACTGCAAATCCTCAAGGTTTGCCTGCTCCAGCAGTTGTTGCGCCAGAGGCTGCGGCAACGATGGGAAATCACGCTGCATCAACAACTGACGCGCATCCTGGGTCACGTCGCCCGCCCGGTACAGCGAGTCGCACAAACGCCCGACTTGACCTTCGGCACGCCTCGACAGCTGCCCGTGCAACGCCTGCAGGCGTTCGGCGCGCACCGAAGACACCTGCCGCCCCAGCAGTGCCTCGACCTCGTCTTCGCGCAACGCACCAAGCACACGCTCCGCCAGCTTGCCGTCGCGCAGCTGTGCACGGCTGACCTTGATGGTCTTTGCGTCAATAGCCTCAGCGTTACCGTACTTGATCGAGGAGCCTGACTCACCGTCGAACAGCTCCAGCGCCCTGGACTCGGGCCAACCCGGCAACTCGGCGACCAGCGTCGGCAGAAACCCTTGCAGCGATTCGGGGACGCGGTTGGCGAGAATCTGCCGGCCCAATGGCTCGACCTCGGCAAACGCCTTGAACCGGTTGAGTGTGTCGGTCAGCATCCCCGGCGGACGCTCGTGTTCGACGTGCATCCGGCGCAACTGCGCAGGGTCGATACCGCTGACGGTGCGGATCTGCGCCTGGTGCTCGACGGAAAACCCTTCCATCGAATGACCAAGGCGTGTCCATACCTTGTCCTCGTCCCAGGTCAGCGGCGTTTCCAGTTCGCTGACCCAGGCGCCGGCGCCATTGTGCGACAGCTCAGGCTGATAGGCCGTGCTGCGGCCGGGATGTTTGATACGGTACTGGCCGGTCAGCAGGTCTTCTTTGACGTCGTAGAGTTTGTCCTCCAAGGCCAGGACCGGGCGCCCTTCGTGGCGATGCAAACCCAGCGCATCGGGCCGGGTGTTATCAGGCAACAGCGAGCGGCGCTCGTAGGGTTTCAGGTCAGGGTTCCACAGGCTGCTGGTGCCGCCCGGCAATTCGACCACTTTCAGGTTATCGACAAAGGTCGAACTTTTTATCGGCGTCGCCATACCGGAAGGCAACACATGCCCGGCCCCCATCATCGCCAGTTGGGCGCCGTTGATCAGCACCGAACAGAGGTGCCCCGCCGCCTCCTCTCGATCGCCTTTGCTCCAGTCTTCGACGCCTTCGGCCAGCTCGTCGAGCAACTGCGCGACCATGATCGCCAGCATGGCTTCACCCAGGCCCGGCAACAGCATCGCGGTGAAGTTGAACAGGTTCCAGGCAATATCGAGATAGCCAGTCAGGCGCTTCCAGCGGCTTTGTGCATCTTCATCGCCGGTCGGTACGGCGATTTTGCGGGCATCGGCAATCGCCTTGTCCCGACGTTCGTTGTACAGGGTGCTCCACAGGTTGGCGCTAATGACGTTGGTGATCGGCGCAGGGTTCGGGTTCTCAACAGCGGTCTCGCGCCACCAAGGGCCCATATCCAGGGGGTCACGCTGTTGCCAGGTGAAGGTCTTGAGTCGTTCGTTGACCCGGCTGAAGAAAACACCTTTGTCCTGCTGTGCGACAAAACGACTGAAGAATTGCTGGTAATCGGTGCACCGCAATTGGCTGATCAGGGTTTTCATGAAGTCGGTGAACGAGTCGTACTCCCTGAGTGGGTGATCGGGATCATCCGGGATATAGGCGATGACGCGGCCCACCAAACGACTTTGCTGATAGTTGTCTTTATTGCGCGCCAACGCCTCGGATAATCCTTTGGGCCCGTTGGCGAAAAACGCCTTGAGCAGTTTGAATCGCTCAAGGTCCTGGTGCGGCAGGAACGGCAGGGCTTGGGACCCGTCCAACACCATCTTCAGCAGCGGCGTGGTCATTCCATCCACGGTTTTCTTGGCCCAGCCTGGCTCGCCCACGGCACTGAACAGGGTGATGCCATGGAGCCGCAATCCCATCAGCGACAGACGGTGAGTCTGCAAGGGCAACCCGTAGAAGGTCTTGCCCGGCACGCCATCATGCACTTGCAGCAACTTATCGTAGCCGTAGGTAGTGATCTCGCCCTTGAGCAGCGCGATCATGGCTGCCTGTTTGAACGCTTCCTTATCGCGGGCCACCGTTTCCTGTTGCAACGCTACCCGGACAGTGGCCGCCGCCGGGGACAGCACACCCTTGATGTGGGTCTGGTATTGCGCGCCCAGGTCCAGGGTCCGGCACAGGCTCACAAACTGTTCGACGGTCATCGAATGCCGCAAGGGCGAACCATCGTCATCCTGGGTAAACACCCCGGAGCCGTCACTGAATGCCCCGGCCTCGGCCTCGGCGGCTTCGAAATTATGCAACGCGGCATCCAGCAGGGTCATTTGCTTGAAATGATCGGCGCCCCGGTCGATGCCGAAGAGGATTCTGCTTGGCACATACAACCGCAGTTCGGCGACCCGAACATCCAGTTCAACGCCCAACTGATCCTTCAAAGCCTTGGTCAACAGCGGTTCGGCAAACGTCTTGATGCCCTGCAGCTCACGGGTCAGGTCATCGACATTGCGTTGGAACAACCAGCGTCGGCCGGACAACTCCCTGAGTTCGTTGCGATCGATTTTCCGCGCCTTCACGTACCACTCGGGAAACAGGCTTATCGGGGTCTGGCTCGCAAGGATCCGGTCATGCGGCAGCATGGGCTCGGCTTGCAGGATCTTTTTTCGGATGAGGTCGACGTGAACGTCGGGTTTTTTGATCTCAGCAATGTCATTCGTGCGGTTAGCGGTTTGTTCCTGTGAGTCAGTCATGTGGCAACAACCATCCATGATTATTGGAAGAATCAGACTAACCAACAAAAAACCCGAAAAAAAATCAAAAACCTGCGGCGATCCGACTCAAAAACACGCAAAAGCCGCAGGTATTGAAATGCCGAAAATAGATAGATACCACCCACTGGCGGCGCGCAGGTGCATTGCAGTTGGACGGTGTGTATCCGCTGGCGAAACCGCTAAGATGCGTTTTACTTTCCTGCTCATGCTGGAGGTTATGGTTCATGCGTTTAAACGAGTTCATTGTGCTGGAAGTCGAGCGCATCGTCGCCGAATGGGAGCAGTTTGCCCGGGAACTCACCGCCACAGAGAGCCTGGACCGCGAGACCCTGCGCGACCACGCCCGATCGATCCTGCTGGCCGCCGCGCGGGACATGACCACCGCCCAGACCGCCCATGAGCAAGCCGCCAAGGCCAAGGGCGACGGCCCGGAGAAAACCCCCAGCCTGGATCAGGCCGCCGCCAGTCATGGCGAGCTACGGCACAACGTCGGGTTTGACCTGGTGCAGATGACCTCCGAGTTCCGTCATTTGCGCGCCTGTGTGATTCGGTTGTGGGTCAACAGTTTGAAGACCCCGGACCTGGATTATTTTCAGGACATGATCCGTTTCAACGAAGCCATCGACGAAGCCCTGGCCGAATCGACGGCGGCCTATGCCGATCAGGTCAATCATTCGCGGGACATTTTCCTCGCCATCCTCGGCCATGACCTGCGCGCGCCGTTGCAAGCGGTGAGCATGTCCACCGAGATGCTGATGCGCAAAACCCATCTTGAAGGCGATGCCCTGGCCTGTGCGCACCACATCAAGCGCGGCACCCGACACATGGCGGCGATGGTCAGCGATTTGCTGGAGCTGGTGCGCAGTCGCCTGGGCAAGAGCCTGCCCATCGAACCGAAACCGATGGACCTGGCGGATGCCGCACACGAAGCGATTGCCCAGGCCTGCGCCGGCAATCCCGAATGCGATCCGACCATCACCGTGCAGGGCGATACGCGCGGCACTTGGGATGCCGGGCGAATCAGTCAACTGCTGCAAAACCTGATCGGCAATGCGTTGCAGCATGGCTCGAACAAGCGCGATGTCAGGGTGGTGCTCAGCGGCGAGGTCGAAACCGTGCGCCTGACGGTGCATAACTATGGCGTGCCGATCCCGGAAGACGCGATCACCACGATCTTCGATCCTCTGGTGCGCAGCGCCGATGAAGAACTCGGGCAGCCGTCGACCAGCCTTGGTTTGGGCTTGTTTATCGTCAAGGAAGTGGTGAATGCCCATCGGGGAACGATCGAGGTCAGTTCCAACGAGGCGGATGGGACGTTGTTTACGGTGGTGTTGCCGCGCAAGGTTTAAGCCTGCTGTGGCGAGGGGGCTTGCCCCCGTTCGGCCGCGAGCGGTCGTAAATCCTGCGAATGCGATGTGTCTGATGAGTTGGGTTGTCTGGTTTTAGGGCTGCTGCGCAGCCCAACGGGGGCAAGCCCCCTCGCCACAGGTTCAGTGTTTACAGCTACTCAACCACCAACCGCCCTAACCGCTGCTTGAGCATCCGGTTCTCGGCCCGCAATTGCTGCACTTCTTCCAGCAAGTCCAGCGCCAACGCAACGCCTTCCCACTCCAGCTCCAGGTCGCGCCGCAGCTTGGCGGCGCGCTTGGCCAGTGCCAGTTCGTAATCGTTGAAAAGCCAATCCTTGGGCGCGGAGCCCTGAGGTTCGAGGATGCCGTGTTCGACGATTTCGATCACGTAGACGTCCGACAGGTCGGTCGCCTCACAGAATTCTGCCATGTCCAGTTGAACGATCAGGGGACTGCTCATTGTCAGTAGCTCCAGGGTTCTAGCGGATCAAAAATTTTCCCGTGGATCAAAAGCGGCTTTCTTCGCCAGTTCCTGCCACAACGCCTTGGTTTCATCATCCAAGACTTTAGGCATCACAGCCTTGAGTTGCACGAACAGGAAGCCCCGTTCGCCCTTTTTGTTCATCAAACCGTGGCCCTTGGCGCGCATGCGCTGGCCGTTCTGGCTGCCGGCCGGGACCTTGAGGTTGATCTTGCCGGTCAGGGTCGGCACGGCCACTTCCGCGCCCAACGCCAGTTCCCACGGCGCCAGCGGCAAGGTGATGATCAGGTTTTCGCCTTCAACATCGAATTTAGGGTGCGGTGCGAAGCGGATGATCAGGAACAAGTCGCCATTGGCGCCACCGCCGACGCCCGGAGCCCCTTGGCCCTTGAGGCGGATACGCTCGCCGTCAGCCACACCGGCCGGGATTTTCACGTTCAGGCTTTTAGGCGTGTTGCTCACATGCTGACCAGCCGCGTTGTATTGCGGCACCTGGAAGGTGACCTTCTTCGATTCGTTCGAGAGGGTTTCTTCCAGAAAAATCCCAAGTTCCATTTCCACGTCTTGCCCTCGACGTCCGGCACTGCGACGCGACTCTCCACCACCAAAACCAGGCCCACGGTTGCCGAAGATCGAACTGAAGAAGTCCGAGAAATCGCCCGTGTCCTGACCACCACCGAAACCGCCGCCTGCGCCACGTCCCTGCCAGCCCGGCGGGCCCTGGAACGGTTGGCCGTGCTGGCCGTATTTGCGCAGATCGTCGTATTCGGCGCGCTTGTCCGCACTTTTCAGCGCTTCATAGGCTTCCGAGGCGTCTTTGAACTTGGCCTCGGCGTCCTTTTCCTTGCTGACGTCGGGGTGGTATTTGCGGGCCAGCTTGCGATAGGCGGCTTTAATCGTCTTATCGTCCGCGGTCGGTTCCACACCGAGAATCTTGTAATAGTCTTTGAAGTCCATCTAAGGATCACCATCCGTTATCAAAATCGCGCCGCTACCCCGGCAGCATGCGCTCATTGGCAGCCACTAGGTTGACCGATCTCAAGGTTGTGACCGGGCAGCGCATCAGAAGTTTATCGGCAGCGGACAGCGGTTCTTGCGACCGCCAAATGGCTGCCAGGGTCGATGCAGACAAGTTTGGGGCATCGGGCCAGCTTATCAAGGCGCTATTCGTGATGATTTAGCGGATAGTCGGCCTTCGAATCTTCGCCGCACTGGCATACACTGCGCGGCCGTTTTTTAACCGGAACTCGAAAGACATGAAAAACGCATCCCCAGCCCGTGCCTGTGGTATCGACTTCGGCACGTCCAACTCCACCGTCGGTTGGCTGCGCCCCGGCATGGAAACGCTGATCGCGCTGGAGGACGACAAGATCACCCTGCCCTCGGTGGTCTTCTTCAACATCGAAGAACGCCGCCCGGTGTATGGCCGGTTGGCGCTGCACGAGTACCTGGAAGGCTACGAAGGCCGGCTGATGCGCTCGCTCAAGAGCCTGCTGGGTTCCAAGCTGATCAAGCACGACACCAGCGTCCTTGGCACAGCGATGCCGTTCAAGGACCTGCTGGGGCTGTTTATCGGCCAGTTGAAGAAGCGCGCCGAAGCGGCCGCCGGTCGCGAGTTCGAAGAAGTGGTGCTGGGTCGCCCGGTGTTTTTCGTCGATGACGATGAGCTGGCGGACCAGGAAGCGGAAAACACCCTGGTGGACGTGGCCCGCGCCATCGGCTTCAAGGACGTGTCGTTCCAATACGAGCCGATTGCCGCGGCGTTCGACTACGAGTCGACCATCGAAAAAGAAGAGTTGGTATTGATCGTCGACATCGGCGGTGGTACCTCCGACTTCTCGCTGGTGCGCCTGTCCCCTGAGCGGCGCATGCACGACAACCGCCATGACGACATCCTCGCCACCGGCGGTGTGCACATCGGCGGGACCGATTTCGACAAGCAACTGAGCCTGCAAGGCCTGATGCCGCTGTTCGGCTACGGCAGCCGCATGAAGAGCGGCGCCTACATGCCCACCAGCCACCACATGAACCTGGCGACCTGGCACACCATCAACTCGGTGTACTCGCAAAAGTCGACCCTGGCCCTGGGCAGCATGCGCTACGACATCGAAGACACCGGCGGCATTGATCGCCTGTTCAAGCTGATCGACCAGCGCGCCGGCCACTGGCTGGCCATGGAAGTGGAAGAAACCAAGATCCAGCTGACCCACGCCGACAGCCGCCACGTACCGCTGGACCGCATCGAGCCGGGCCTGAGCGTGGAACTGACCCGCGCCCTGTTCGAATCCGCCATCGACAACCTGCTGGAGCGCGTGCGCAACAGCGTCACGCAGTTGCTGAACGATGCCAACGTGCGAGTTGATCAGGTCGATACGGTGTTCTTCACCGGCGGTTCCAGCGGCATCCCGGCACTACGCAACAGCGTCTCGGCGATGCTGCCGAACGCGCGGCATGTGGAAGGGAACATCTTTGGCAGCATCGGCAGCGGGTTGGCGATCGAGGCGATGAAGCGTTACGGCTCGATGGACTGATCCAAAACCGCGTCGCACCCTTCGCGGGCAAGCCTCGCTCCTACAGGACCACTGATCGTTCCCACGCTCTGCGTGGGAATGCAGCCCGGGACGCTCCGCGTCCCATTCGAGAGCTGGAACGCGGAGCGTCCCTTGAGGCATTCCCACGCGGAGCGTGGGAACGATCATCAAAACCGAGGCGCGCCCTTCGCGGGCAAGCCTCGCTCCCACAGGATCACGGTATTCAGTGGGAGCGGTGGGCCCGTCAGGCCTGAAGCAACTCATCGGCCCGCCCCGACATCCAGTCTAAGCTGTACTGCCCGACAACCTGCCGGAACTCTTGGCCACTTTTTACAAAGAGCGTCGTCGGCGCTGACTGGATATCGAATTTCTTTTCGGTCGATCCCGCCGTATCCAGCTCTTTGCGCACTACTTTGATTCTGCCGTCATACGCAGCAGCTAGCTGGTCGATGACGGTACTCATTCTTGCACTGGCCTTGACGCCGCTGGCGAACTCGACAATGACAGGTAAGGCAGATTGCAGAACCTCAGCGTCGAAATTCCCATCATTCACGGTAGACACACTCATCACATTTCCCCTGAATTCGATTTGAACACGAGGTGAATTCCTCGCATTCAAAGCTAATCAGCCCGAAGAAACCGCGTCTACTGTCAGAAATAACAGGTGTCAGCCAGCGTTACACTTCATCAAGCCTCAAGCGGCGTCGCTCTTACTTAAGGCTTGCAGCTTGAAACTTACGGCCGCTTCTAAACCATCCCCACCAACTTCAACTCGCTCTTCAGATACGCGTAATAAATCGGCCCCGCCACTACCCCCGGCAGGCCGAACGCGGCCTCGAACACCAGCATTGCCAGCAGCAACTCCCACGACTTGGCACTGATCTGCCCGCCGACGATGCGCGCGTTGAGGAAGTATTCGAGCTTGTGGATAAAAATCAGGTAACCCAGCGCCGCCACGGCGACCCAGATCGACAGGGACAGGCCGACGATGGTGATCAGGGTGTTCGACATGAGGTTGCCGATCACCGGCAGCAGGCCGAGCAGGAAGGTCAGCACGATCAGGGTTTTGGTCAGCGGCAGTTTGATGCCGAACATCGGCAGGATCAGCGCGAGGAAGATCGCGGTGAAGAAGGTGTTGAGCAGGGAAATCTTGATCTGCGCAAACACGATGTTGCGAAACGCCTGGACCAGCAGGTGCAAGCGGTCGAACAGCGCGGCGGCCAGTGGCTTGCGCTTGGTCACGTCCGGGGCACGCTGCAAGGCGATAATCGCGCCCAGCACCATGCCGATCAGCAGCGTCACGAACATGTGCGCCGCGTCCTTGCCCACCAGTTGCAAGTCGCTGAGGTGTTTGCTCATCCACTCGCCGATGGCCACGCGGAATTCGGCGGCGCTGGCCGGCAGGTAGGCATCAATAAATGGCGGCAGTTGCCCGCGGGCGCGATCGACCACGTGCATGAATTTGTCGAGGGAAGCGCCGGGGTTTTCCGCTTCGTGCAGCAAGAAGCTGATAGCACCGGCAAAGATCAACGCCAGCACACTGACCACCAACGTGCCCAGTAACGCCACCGCCAGCCAGCGGGCGCGGCGACCTTCGATCAGCCGCTGTAATTGCGGCGTGAGCATGTTGACCAGTTCGAATACCAACAGCCCGGCCAGCAGGCTGGGCAGCAGGCGCAGCGGGATGACCAGCAGCAATCCACCGAAGATGATGACCCAACTGATTAACAGCAAGACGTGACGTTGAGAAAACGTTGGCATACAGCCTCAAAACGAACGGCGTAAAAGGATGGGCAGTCTGCCAGCGATCCGGGGCCAGCACTAGGGATTGTGTAGGTCGACCTTGGTCGGGGGACTGACGGCTTTTTTCTGTGAACTTTAGGGCCCCATCGCGAGCAAGCTCGCTCCCACAATGGATCTGTGTTCGCAAGACAAATGTGGGAGCGAGCTTGCTCGCGATGGAGCAATCACAGCCCCCACATTCCTCGAATCAATACCTACTTTTTCTTCAGGCAATCACTCATAAAGGTTTTGCGCGCATCCCCCGTGAGGGCTTTGGTTTTGGCGTCGGCGTTGCAGGTTTTCATTTTCTCTTGCTGCGGGGTCAGAACTTTCGCGTCATTGGCCGCCGGGGCAGCTTTGAGGCATGTGCTCATGAATGTCTTGCGCTCATCGCCCTTGAGGCTTTTCGCGGTAGCGTCGGCATTGCAGGTGGTCATTTTGTTCTGTTGGGCCGTGGCGGCGAAGCCCTGGGAGCAGAGCAGCAAGCCGATCATCAACAAAGGGACACGCAACATCTTCATGGAGTTTTCTCCTTGTTACCGCACCGATGGATGCGGCCTCGTCCTGAAGTGTAGACAAACCCCGTAACACCTTCACCTTGTCTCAAGATGACTGCGTCGATACTGCTCCGGCGTGCACCCGGCCTGGCGCGCAAACATCGCGATAAACGCCGAGCCGGTGCTGTAGCCCATGTCGAAGGCGATTTCCTGGATGCTGCGCGGACTGTCCAGCGCTTCGATGGCGGCGAGAAAGCGCAGGCGCAAGCGCCATTCGCCGAAACTCATGCCCAATTCCCGCACGAACTGCCGGGCCAGGGTGCGCTCGCTGACGTGAATCTGCGCCGCCCAATCTGCCAATGGCCGGTTATCCCCCGGCTCGACCTGCAAGGCCTCGAGTATCCCGAGCAGCCCCGGACTGCTGGCATAGGGCAGATAACAGGCGTGTTCGGGCGCTTGTTGCAGTTGATCCACCAGCACCTGGGCCAGGCGCACGTCGGTGTCCTGCTCGGGAATCTTCACGTCCCGGGCAGCGAAGTCTTTGAGGATCGCTTTGAGAATGTCGCTGATGGCCAGGGTGCAAGCCTGCTGCGGCAAGTCCCGGCACAGCGACGGCGCCAGGCACACCGCGCGGTAGTTGATCGGCTGGTTGCTGTAGAAGCTGTGCTCGGTGTCCGGCGGCACCCACACCGCATACTGCGGCGGCGACATGAAGCGGCTGTTGCCGATCTCCATGTGCAACACGCCGTTGGCCGAATACTCCAGCGTGCCCCACGGGTGGCGGTGGGCCGCGGCGTATTCGTGGGTGTCGAAGTCGGCGTAGCGGAAGTACACCGGGGCCGGGAGTTCGCTGAAATCCAGCAGATCGATGTGTTTACTGCTCATGCTGTCCGTCATCAAGGGCCGATTGTCTGGATCGGAGTATAGGCTTGCATCCAGACAAGCGGATAATTGCGCCTCATCAACGTTCTGGTTTCTCTCCCATGCAATATGCGTTTCCCCTGCTGGCCATTTTTATCTGGGCCGGCAATACCGTGATCACCAAGATGTCGGCCGGCGCGATTTTCCCCGCCGAGATCGGTTTCTATCGCTGGCTGCTCGCCGGGATTTTGTTCACGCCGTTCATGCTTAAACCGGTGATCGCCCACTGGCCGATGATCCGCCCGAACCTGGGCAAGATTTTCATCCTCGGCGTGCTCGGCATGGCGGTTTATCAGAGCCTGGCCTACTTCGCCGCAAGCCTGACCACGGCCACCAACATGGGCATCATCCTGTCGTTGATGCCGCTGATGTCCCTGGCGATGGCGATTATCAGCCTCGGCCAACGCCTGACTGCCGGTGCGCTGGCCGGTGCGGTGCTGTCCTTCGCCGGTGTTTTGGTGGTGGTGTCGTCCGGCAGCCTCGGCGCATTGCTGGAACAGGGGGTGAACCTGGGCGACGCGATGATGCTGATCGCGACCCTGGCCTATGCGATCTACAGCACGCTGCTGAAGAAATGGCAGTTGCGCCTGCCGCCGTTGGTGTTGCTGTATATGCAAGTGTGGGTGGCGGTGGCTGTGCTGTTTCCGCTGTTTGCGGTTTCAGCGAAAACCGGCCTGACCCAGCAGAACATTCCGCTGGTGCTCTACGCCTGCCTGCTGGCCTCGATGATTGCGCCGCTGGCGTGGATGCAAGCCGTGGTGCGCCTGGGGCCGAGCCGGACCACGCTGTTTTTCAATCTGCTGCCGGTGATTACCGCGTTGATTGCGGCGGTGGTGCTGCATGAGCAGTTGGCGATGTATCACCTGGTGGGCGGGATGTTGACGTTGGGTGGGGTGATTCTTTCGGAGCGTTGGACCACGGTGCTGGGCCGTAAAATCGTCGTCGTTTGATCTATCGCCATCGCGGGCAAGCCTTGCTCCTACAAAGGATCGACGTGAACCTGTAGGAGCAAGGCTTGCCCGCGATGAACGATGACGCGGGCTAAACCCCGGCGGCTTTCAACCGCGCCGCATGCTCGGTAAACAACCGCACCGGCTCCGCGCCCTTCCCCACCAGCCCCAGCGATTGGTTGACGATATCGAAGTGATCCATCGGGTATTCATCGCCAATCACCGTCCCCAAGTGCGAGCTGTAACGCCCGACCATCCCGTCGCAATGCCCCTTTTCCCGCACGAAGGTCGTGGCGAATAACCGGCAAAACCGATTGGTCCCGTCGAACAAATTGCCGCCGCGATCAGTCTTGCCGGGCTGTAAAGTCCCGGACCAGGAGTAATAACGCACACCGTTGACCTCCTCCGGCCCCTGCCCGCCCCAGGTTTCAGGCAAACCCTGTGGATATTGCTGGTTGAACAGCGCCACGCCTGCGCTGGTCAAGGATTCATGGGACGCATGGATATCCACCGGCAATTTCGGCCCGCGGTAGCCGGTTTCCATCAGGCTCATCAACGCGCCAATGATTCGCAGCAAAACCGCGAGCAAACGTCCCTTGGCACTGTCTGCCGGATAGTGTTTGTGCAGGTAATCCGCCAGTTCCGAACCATGATTGGGCCCGGCCACTGAAGTGACCGACGCCACCCGATCCGGGCGTTTGGCAGCGGCATAACGGGCGGTCAACGAGCCCTGGCTGTGGCCGATCAGGTTGACCTTCTCGGCACCGGTTTCCCGCAGGATCTCATCAATGCGCGCCAGCAACTGCTCACCACGCACTTCGGTGGAATTGAGCGGCGACACCTGCACCGCGAACACCACCGCCCCGCCCCGGCGCAATGCCGAGATGATCCCGTACCAGTAGGGATAAAGCAGCAAGCGGATAAACCCGAGCATTCCCGGGACCAGCACCAACGGGTAACGCGTGGCGGAACCTTGCGACATGGGCGGACATCCTTGTGATCTGTGGGGTGACGCAAGGCGGGATGCAAGACATCAGCCAAGCATCGCCAGCGAAGATGACGAGTCTATGACAACCGCGTTACTTCAGCCCCACCACCCCCGCCACGATCAACCCCACCGAGACCAGTTTCAGCGCCGTCAGGCTTTCGCCCAATAGCGCAAAGCCGAGAAACACCGTGCCCAACGACCCGATGGCGGTCCAGATCGGGTAGGCGATGCTCACCGGCAACTCGCGCATGGCCAGGGTCAGGAAGTAAATTCCGCCGATCGCCGCCACGACCGTGATCACCGACGGCCAAAGCCGGGTAAAGCCTTCGGCGTATTTCATGCCCATGGCGAAGGTGACTTCGAACCCGGCGGCGATCAGCAAGAACAGCCAAGCCATTTAGAACTCCCTTGCCAGCGCCAACAGACGCTCTTCGGCTTCGGCAACGGAAATCTGGAACGTCCGCTCGGCCGACTCTTCACCCTCGGCGGCGACCACCGTGATGTCGGTGATGCCGATGAAACCCAGCGCCGTGCGCAGCAACGTATCGGCATGATTGAGCGATTCCAGCTCACCGCCCGGCCCGAAACCGAACCCGCCGCGACTGGTGACGATCAACGCTTTTTTTCCCTGCACCAGCGGCGCGTACTGCGCTACGCCATTGTCCAGGGTGTGATTGAAGGTCAGCCCGAGCCGCACAATCTGATCGATCCAGGCCTTGAGGCCGCTGGGTACGCTGAAGTTGTGCATCGGCGTGGAGATCACCAGCAGATCGTGGCCGAGCAATTCACCCACCAGTTCATCGCTGAACGCCAGATCGGCCTGCATCGACAACGGCCGGGCATCGGGCTCGGGGTAAAACGCCGCCGCCACGAAGGCTTCGTTGACCGGTGGAATCAACGCTCGCCCGGTTTCGCGACGGGTCAACCGCGACTGCGGATGACGCGCTTGCCATGCCGCCAAAAACACCTCGGCCAGCCGCCGGGAGTGGGAACGCTCGCCACGGGGACTGGCGTGAATCGCAAGAACTGTGCTCATCTGAATCTCCTGAAGGACTACACTCAACCACGTGTGGCTTGCAGCTTGAAGCTGGCAGCTGCCCTTCTTCAAATGAACAAAAGTCAGTCGGGATGAATCCATTTCATCCATGGAGTTCCAATGTTTGCCTCACTGCCGCTGACCGCCCTGCGCGCCTTCGAATCCGCCTCGCGCTTGCTGAGCTTCAAGGCCGCCGCCGAAGAACTGTCGGTAACGCCCACCGCGATTTCCCATCAGATCCGCTCGCTGGAGAGTTGGCTCGGCATCGCGTTGTTCGAGAGGCTGCCACGCCAAGTGCGCCTCACCGATAGCGGCGAACGGTTGTTCCTGAGCCTCCACGGCGCTTTGCTCGACGTGGCCCAGAGCGTCGACACCCTGCGCCCACAGCGCAGCGGCGCAAGCTTGACGCTCTCCACCACGGCAGCCTTCGCTGCGTTGTGGTTGGTGCCGCGCCTGGGGCGTTTCTATGCCCGGCATCCGACCATCAGCCTGCGGCTCGATACCCATTGCGAAGTCATCGATTTGCATCAGGACGCCAGCGTCGATCTGGTGCTGCGCTACAGCCTCGACGACTACCCGAACCTGTATGGGTTGTGCCTGTTCGACGAATCCTTCGGCGTTTATGGCTCACCCGAACAGGTCGCATTGGCGGCCAGTCGAGTGCCCACGCTGATCAGCGTGCGCTGGCACAACTCCAAGCTGTACGCCCACGGCTGGGAGGCCTGGTGCGCCCGGTCAGGTGAAACCTGGCTGGTCGAGCAACCGGCGGTGCGCGAATACGATGAGGAGCATTACGCCTTGCAAGCGGCGATTGCCGGCCAAGGGTTGGTGTTGGCGAGCAATATTCTGGTGTCCGAGAGCGTGGCCAGTGGTTTGCTGGTGCCATACAAGGGTGAGGTTCAGGTGGATGGCGCCGGGTATGCCGCATTGTGCGTGCCGGGGCGTGAACGGCATCCGCCGGTGCGGGCGTTTTTTGCGTGGTTGCAGGAAGAAGCCGCGCTGTCAGGGCTATTGCCAAGATCGCAAGCCTCTACAGGACAACGTATCCCCCTGTAGGCGCTGGCGCAGACTGCGATCTTTTGCGTTCGTCAAATACATCAAACTTTTTGAGTCGCTCATTACTCACACCTTAAGTAGCGATCACGTCCCTAGAGGCGTGACGTCAACCGGATTAGCCTCCAGGAGATCGAGATGAGCGACATGCATTTGTCTGATGTAACCACCCTGCGTGAGCGGGCCCGCAAGAACGTCGAAAACGGTGCCGTGACCGAAAGCTACAGCGCCGATCGCGAAGAAGTGCTGCGCCTGCTCAACGAATCGCTGGCCACTGAGTTGGTCTGCGTGTTGCGCTACAAGCGTCACTACTTCATGGCCAACGGCCTCAAGGCCCACGTGGCCGCCGACGAATTCCTCGAACACGCGACCCAGGAAGCCGAACACGCCGACCGTCTGGCCGAGCGCATCGTGCAATTGGGCGGCGAGCCGGAATTCAACCCCGACCTGCTGTCGAAAAATTCCCACGCCCAATACGTGGCCGGGAATAACCTCAAGGAGATGGTCTACGAAGACCTGGTCGCCGAGCGGATCGCCATCGACAGCTACCGCGAGATCATTCAGTACATCGGCGAAAAAGACCCGACCACCCGGCGCATCTTCGAAGACATCCTGGCCCAGGAAGAAGAGCATGCGGATGACATGGCCGACATCCTGAAAGACCTCTAACCCCTGATCGTTCCCACGCTCCGCGTGGGAATGCAGCCTGGGACGCTCTGCGTCCCATCAGAACCGAACGCAGAGCGTCCGTTGAGGCATTCCCACGCAGAGCGTGGGAACGATCTTGATAGACGCCACACATTTATTTGGTGGGCTTGACGGTGACAGGCGCCTTGCCCGCCCTCATCTGCTCCAACAACGGCGCACACTGGTTCGGCTCGCCACCACTCGGTGCTACCAGCGCCAGCAAACCCGCCGCCGGCGCGGCAATCACGCCCAACGCCACCATTCCGGCGCCGCGCAGCAACAGCGGCACGGCTTTCACGCCGGCATCCGGCTTGATGAACTTGCCTCGCACATACAGCGGCGAACGCAACGAAATCAAACGCCAGCCCTTGGATTCCGGAGTAACCGTCAAATCCAACTGTTCGGTCGCCATGTTCGCCGTGCCATCGATGTAGATAATTGCGTTCTCGGTATCGAAGACGAACAACTGCGTGGTCGCCAGGCCAGTCTTGATGTCGAAGTCCGCCGCCGCGCAGTTGATCTTCACTTCCTTGTCGCCAAAGATCTTGCCGACCACATAGTTGCCGACGTTAAGCCCCGCCAGCTCCATCAACTCGCGGCTGATGGCGCCGTCGTTGATCAGCATTTTCAGCTTGCCGTTGGAACTGCCCAACAACTTGGCCACCGAGTTGCCGCGACCGGCAATATCAGCATCGCCGTTCAATTCGCCGAAACTGGTTTTCATCGGTTCGAAAGTCGGGAACAACTGCTTGAGCTTGAATCCGCGAGCGGTGAGCTTCGCCTGGCCTTCCAACGGTTCGGTGCGGCCATTGAGGCGAATCTGTGCATCGAGCTTGCCGCCGGCCACGCCGAAACGCAGGGGCTCCAGGCTGAGCACGCCGTCGGTCAGCACCAGGTGCGTATAGAGGTCGGTGAACGGCAGTTTTTCGCTGTGGACGATGCGCTTGCCGGTGAATTCGACATCGGCGTCCATATCCCGCCAGCGCTCGGTCTTGAATTCCTCGACCGGCAACACTTTGTCCGACGGCTGCTTGCTTTCACCGCCACGGGCCTTTTGCTTGGCGTTGGAGTCGGCGCCGATCAGCGGCGCGAGGTCGGCGAACAGCAATTGATTGGAAACCAGCGAACCGCTGAGTTTCGGCCGTGGCTGACTGGCGACATACGCCAGGTCGCCATGAATGTCGCTGTCACCGATCTTGCCGTTGAAGCCTTCATAACGGAACTGCGCGCCGGCCGCGTCATGCAGTTTGGCGGTCAAGTGACCGTCGGTGGCATAGGGCGGCGAGTCTGGCAGGGTGACGCCGGTCAGCGGATACAAATTAGCCAGGCTGCTGCCGGCCAGTTTCAGGCGCAGGTCCAACGCGCCGAGGTTCAGCGGATCGGTCAGGGTGCCCGCCAGCTCGACGCTGGTGTCGGCAATCTTGACCTGGGCCTGCAGCGGAAACGGCTTGGCCGCGTCCTGCAAGGCCAACAGGCCGCCGATCTTGCCTTCGCCGGCGAGTTTCTGCTCGTGGTACTGGCCTTTGACTTTGATTGCGAACGCGTAGTCCTGAGGTGCGCCGCCCTTCTCGACCGCGGTTTTCGCCGCTTTGTCGCCGACGATGTCGCTGAACGGAATCGGTTTGCCCAACGGATCGATCAACAGGTCGAGCTGGGTTTTCAGGCTCTGGTCATCGAGGGTGACGTGGCCCTTGTCGAAGCCGATGGCGCCGATGTCCACCACCCAACTTGAGGGTTCGGCGTTCGGGTCCTTGGGGTCGAACTTGAACGTCCAGTTCGCGCGGCCGTCGGCCAGGCGCTGGAGGTCGGCGTTCGGTTCGGTCAGGTCAATGCGCGGAATCACCACCCGTTGCGCCAACAGGGCCAGGGGCGAGATGCGCAACTCGACGCGTTTGAGGGTGACCATTTGCGGCTTCTTCAACCAGTCAGGGTTGCCCAGGCTCAAATCCTCCGCCACCACGTGCGGCCACGGCACCCAGGCCCGCCAGCCGCCCTCGTCGGGCTCGCGCTGCCAGACCACCGCGAGGTTGCCATTAATGGCAAACGGGCGATGCAGTTCTTCGGAGACTTTGGCGTTGAGGGGCGGTTTGATCCGGTTCCAATCGAAGAACACGATGATCAGCACCAGTACCGCTAGCAGGACAACAAGGGTGGTGAGGGTCCAGCTGATTATTTTTGCAGTGCGCGTCATTGCACAGGGCTCCTGAATACGACTGAGCGCCTGACTGCGACGCACGTTTTTGAAACGTTAGGCCAGAACCGGCCTGCCATGAAAGCTACGACTGGAAAACGGCTCGCAGGTTTAACCGAAAGTGCCGTTAACGCTCAAATAATCGGCCGGCGACACAGTGCGCCCGCTTCAAGCGTTACCGGACCCGCACTTTTGTGCGGCACGAATGGGTCGAAAATACCCACCTCGGTGCAAAACCGTCCGCCGGAAACGCCCGTTCTAGAGCCTCTGCGGTAAACAATCAATTCTGTTGATTATTACCATTGCGTTTATGAACTTTTATATCGACTTATCGAGAGTAGCATTGCCCTCGTACCCACTTTATCGCCCTCCCAAGGAGCAACCCATCATGAAACGCCAATTACTGCTTAGCCTGACCCTCTCGATGCTAGCCAGCACCGCTTTTGCTCTGCCAGCCGCTGATCAGGCCACACCGCAAGTTAAGGACAGCCACTCGGTATTCAGCCAAACCGTTGCAGCCGATGGTTCGGTTCGTACTCCACAGGGTCAAACCCTTGCCGAAGGTGGTAATGATCGCCTGAAAGAAAAAGGTTTGATCACCCAAGACGGCTACGACAAAACCCCACAAGGCCAAACCCTTGCTGCTGACGGTTCTGATCGCACCCCACAAGGCCAAACCCTCGCTGCTGATGGTTCGGACCGCACCCCACAAGGCCAAACCCTCGCTGCTGATGGTTCGGACCGCACCCCACAAGGCCAAACCCTTGCTGAAGGTGGTGGTGACCGTGTAATCGAACGCAACAGCGCTGTGAGCTGAGCCCATGGCGGCCCTGAAAAAAAGCCCAATCCCCGGATTGGGCTTTTGACTTATATAGAGCCACGCAACTTCCTCGCTTGAACCCTCCCCCCCGATCCCCGTTCGACGCCGGCAAAGCCGATTTGCTAGAGTGCGCCGCTGTCCTGTCCAGAAAACACCCTTGCGATGCTGCCCCGCGCCGAACAGAAACAACAGACCCGCAGCGCCCTGATGGACGCCGCTCGACATTTGATGGAGTCCGGCCGAGGATTCGGCAGCCTGAGCCTGCGCGAAGTGGCGAAAACCGCCGGGATCGTGCCCACCGGTTTCTACCGGCATTTTGCCGATATGGACGAACTGGGCCTGGTGCTGGTCAGCGAAGTCGGCCAGACCTTCCGTGAAACCATTCGCCTGGTACGCCACAACGAATTCGTCATGGGCGGCATCATCGATGCGTCGGTGCGGATCTTCCTCGATGTGGTCAGCGCCAATCGCTCGCAATTCCTGTTTCTTGCCCGTGAGCAGTACGGTGGCTCGCTGCCGGTGCGCCAGGCCATTGGCCGCTTGCGCGAAGACATCAGTTCCGATCTGGCGTCCGATCTGTCGTTGATGCCCAAATTGCAGCATCTGGACATCGATGGCCTGAGCGTCATGGCTGATCTAATTGTTAAAAGTGTGTTTGCCACGTTGCCGGACATCATCGATCCGCCGGTTGAAGCATTACCGGAACACCTGACGCCCCAGGCGAAGATTACGCAGCAATTGCGCTTCATCTTTATCGGGCTCAAACACTGGCAAGGTTTGGGAAGCACCGAATAACCCCTGTGGGAGTGAGCTTGCTTGCGATGGCGATTGCCCATCCAAATATGTTGTGACGGCGAGGTCGCTATCGCGAGCAAGCTCGCTCCCACAAAAAAAGCGACCGCGCCGCAAATCAGTGCATGAAAAATCCTTCACGCACCAATCTGATCCAAATCCCTGCAACATCTTGCAACAACTACTACTCTCCGACAGGGTTTTCCTACGCATCCCCCCGATTGGCAAGCCCCTTGCTCTAGCCTGAGCATTGTCCTTTGCTGGAAGCTTTCCGATGCTGGTGATTCACCGCAGAATCGACCCTCAACCCGTCTGGGCCGCTGAGTTGCACCTGACCTTCGAAGCCCGGAGCAAAAGCCGTTTGCGCTGTTTCAGTGCCGAACAGGAAGACGTCGGGTTGTTTCTGGAACGCGGTCAGCCACCGCTGTATGACGGCGAATGCCTACAGGCCGAAGACGGACGCATCGTTCGCGTCTGCGCCCGCCCCGAACAACTGCTGCACGTCACCTGCGCCAACGCCTTCGAACTGACGCGCGCCGCTTATCACCTCGGCAACCGCCACGTCGCCCTGCAAGTCGGTGACGGCTGGCTGCGTTTGCTTGACGACTACGTGCTCAAGGCCATGCTCGAACAGCTGGACGCCAAGGTCGAAAACATCGAAGCCCCGTTCCAGCCGGAACACGGCGCCTACGGTGGCGGCCATCATCACTCGCGGCACGGCGACGAAGACTTCAACTATCCGCCGAAACTGCACCAGTTCGGCGTACGCCTATGAACCCAGCCTGGGCGCTGCTGCGCTTGGCCAGTCCGCAATTGCCGATTGGCGGCTACAGCTATTCCCAAGGCTTGGAAATGGCGGTGGATAACGGCCGGGTGACGGATGCCGACAGCGCCCGGCGCTGGATCAGCGATCAATTGTTGCTCAACCTCGCCCGCTTCGAAGCGCCGCTGCTGCTCGCCCACTGCACAGCGGCAGCAGAAGAAAACTGGGCTGAACTGCTGCAACGCTGCGAAGAACATCGCGCGAGCCGAGAAACCCGTGAGCTGCACTCGGAAAGTCGGCAGATGGGTTATTCGTTGCAACAACTGCTCAACGGTTTGCCTGAACTTGATGCCCTCGCCCGGGCCTTTCTTGAACAACGCCCGGAACCGCACTTGGCCCTCGGCTGGGCCTTGGCCGCTCGCGCCTGGGGGATAAGTCCGCAAGACGCCTTGGCCGCATGGCTTTGGAGTTGGCTGGAAAACCAATTGGCGGTGCTGATGAAGACCCTGCCCCTGGGCCAGCAAGCCGCCCAGCGCCTGACCAGCCAACTGCTGCCTCTTCTGCAGGAAGCCCAGCAAAACGCTATCCGAATCCACCCCGAACACTTTGGCAGCGCCGCTTTCGGCCTGTCCCTGGCATGCATGGCCCATGAGCGCCAGTACAGCCGCCTCTTTCGCTCTTAGGGCTTTTTATTTTGGAGAACCATATGAACACACAACCTCTGCGCGTCGGCATCGGCGGCCCGGTCGGTTCCGGCAAAACCGCACTGACCCTGGCTCTGTGCCTGGCCCTGCGCGACCGCTACAACCTGGCGGTGGTGACCAACGACATCTACACCCGCGAAGACGCCGACTTCCTGGTGCGCAATGAAGCATTGGCACCGGAACGCATCATCGGTGTGGAAACCGGCGGTTGCCCGCACACGGCGATCCGTGAAGACGCCTCGATCAACCTCGAAGCCGTGGACCAGTTGAACCGGCGCTTTCCGGGGCTGGACCTGATTATTGTCGAGTCCGGTGGCGACAACCTCTCGGCGACGTTTAGCCCCGAATTGTCCGACCTGACCATCTACGTGATCGACGTCTCCGCCGGTGACAAGCTGCCGCGCAAGGGCGGGCCGGGGATCTGTAAATCCGATTTGCTGGTGATCAACAAAGTCGACCTGGCGCCCCTCGTCGGTGCATCGCTGGAGTTAATGGACAGCGACACCAAGCGGATGCGCAACGGCAAGCCGTTTGTCTTCAGCAACCAGAAGACCGGCCTGGGCCTGGAAGAAATCATTGCCTTCATCGAACGCCAGGGCCTGCTGACCGCGGCCTGATCACGACTTATCAACAAGGAAGCTTATCCATGACACTGAAACGCATCCTGGGCGCAATGGCCCTGCTGCTGACCCCGGCCATCGCCTTCGCGCACCCAGGCCACGGCGACAATGGTTTGATCGCCGGTATCAGCCACCCGATTGGCGGCATTGATCACCTGCTGGCGATGGTCGCGGTGGGTTTGTGGGCCGCGCAGCAAAAAGGCGCGGCGCGCTGGGCACTGCCCTGCACGTTCGTCGGCACCATGCTGATCGGCGGTTTGCTTGGGTTTGAAGGGCTGAACCTGCCGGCGCTGGAAAGCGGGATTGCTGCGTCGGTGCTGGCGCTGGGTCTGGCGGTAGCGTTGGCGGTGCGTCCACCGTTGAGCGTGGCGGTAGGGGCGACGGCGTTGTTTGCGCTGTTCCATGGCGTGGCCCATGGCCTGGAATTGCCGGCCATGTCGAGCCCTTGGGCGTATGCCGCAGGGTTTGTGGCGGCGACGGCGGCGTTGCACGCGGCTGGATATGCCGTGGTTCGCGTGCTGCCTCAGGCGGCGGCGCCGTTGATTCGTGTTGCTGGCGCGGCTTCGGCGGCGACTGGGGTTTGGTTGCTGGCGGGCTAAGCACCCAGAGATCGTTCCCACGCTCTGCGTGGGAATGCCGCCCGGGACGCTCCGCGTCCCATCCAGAGCCGAACGCAGAGCGTCCGTTGAGGCATTCCCACGCAGAGCGTGGGAACGATCGGAGCACTCACTCTGCTACCATGTCGCGCAATCGCCCCTGCCGTGACGACGCCAGCCAATGCCGCCTGTTTCTCGCTCTGCCTCCCAGCCCGAATTGACCACCCTGTTCGCCTCAGTGCAACAGCACTTCCAGGACGTGATCGTGCCGCTCTGGCAAGGCCCCGGCTGGAATGCCGAAATGGCGCTGCCGTATGAAGCGCTGGACGCCGAGCACCAACCGCTGCCGCCGCAACGCTACCGCGCCATGGCCTGCGCCCGTCAGCTGTATGTGTTTTCGAGCCTGATCGGCCAGGTGCCGGCTGCCGAAGAACGCGCGGCGGCGCTGTTCCGCTCCTTGCAGCAGCACTTTCACGATGCCGAGCACGGTGGCTGGTTCTACAGCATCGACCCGCAAGGCGCGCCGCTGGATCAGCGCAAAGACCTCTACACCCACGCCTTCATCCTGTTCGCTTGCGCCCATTACTGGGACAAGGTTCGTGAGCCGTTGGTGGAGTCGGTGCTCAATGCCGCACTGGAAGTCGTGGCCCAGCGCTTCGCCACGGACGACGGTCTGTACGAAGCTTGCCTGGAGCGTGACTGGTCTTCACTCCAGACCGGGCCGTTGCAGAACCCGCTGATGCATTTGGCCGAAGCCTTCCTCGCCACCCTTTCGGTGCGCGAAGACGCTGGCGCCCAAGGCGCGCTCGTGGAGTTATGCACAGCGATGCAGAAACACTTCATCGATCCGCAGACCGGTGCGCTGATGGAAAAACCGCTGGGGGCTGTGGATAACTGGTTTGAACCGGGGCATCAGTTCGAATGGTATTTCCTGCTGGAATCCTCGCCATTGCTGCGTGGATCGAAGCTGCATGCCTCGCTGGATCGAGCCTTCGCTTTCACTGAGCAATTGGGGGTCGATCCACAGACCAGCGCTGTTCGAGCGATGCTCGACCTGGATGGCCGCCCGAAAGATGGCACCGAAAGAATCTGGGCCCAGGCTGAATACCTGCGGGCATTGACCTTGCGGCCCGACAGCGAAGCGGCTGTGCTGCGCCAATTGCAGGCGTTGCAGCAGCGGTTTCTGCATGTTGGGGGTTGGTATGAGTGCCGTGATGCCGAGGGTGAAGTCAGCCGTAAGGACATGCCTTCGACCACGCCTTATCACTTGGCGACTTGTTATCGTGGGTTGGTTGAATATTTGCGCTGAGTTCGAGATCGCTTTCGCGGGCAAGCCTCGCTCCTACAGGGGATCACCGAACCTGTAGGAGCGAGCGGTGCGACGATTCGACTTGCCCGCGAAGAGGCCCTCAAATCGGTCACCGTCTAATCAGGCAATCCACTTCCGATCCCCGGTAAAACTGATGGTCAACCATCGCGCCGCATCCGCCTGACTCAGCTTTGCGGAAATCTCCTCACGCAGTTCATCCAGTTGCCCCACGCTTTCCAGTCGGTAATCCGCCGGCAACACCACGTGAATCTCGATAAACCGCGCCCGGCCGTGCTTCTGCACGTAGGAGCTGTAGTCGTCGAAACCATGCTCGGCCTTGGCCGCGTCCATCACCTGGCGCACTTTGTCGTCCAGTTGATCCGGGGCAATCCCCAGCACATCGCGCAGCGCCGGACGCAGGATCTTGAAGGCCGGCGGCAGCATGCTCAGGGCCAGCAGAATCAGGATCAACGGGTCGACGTAGACCGCCCACTGGCCGTAACCCTGGGACTTGAGCAACAGCGCGGTGAGGAAACTCACCAGCAAACCCACAGAAAGCATCGCGTCCACCAGCCAACTGATGTTGTCGAACTGGATCAGCGTCGATTTGAGCTTGCGATTGCGATGACGAACGTAGAAGAAATACGCGAACTCGATGACGGTGAACACCGCCGCGTAGAGGATCACCAACCCCAACTCGATCTCGCGGCCGCCATTGATGATGCCGAACACGCCGTTGAGAAAGGCATAGATAGCGATCAAGCACAGGAAGCTGCCTTCGATCAGCAACACCATGGGTTCCAGATGCCAGAAGCCGAACTGGAAACGGTGGTTACTTTCTTTGGCGATCAGCTTGGCAGTGATCAGCATCAGGACCTTGATGAAGGTCGCGATCAACGAGAAAAAACCATCGAACAGGATGGATTGGGCCCCCGAAACAAAACCGGTGACGATCCCGGCGATCGCCACGGCGAACATCAGGATGGTCGATTGTTTGAGCAGTGACTGCTCACCTCGGTTACTCACGTAGCCTCCTCTGAAAACCCTGGAAACCGCGGGGTGCGGTGGGGTTGTTGGGAGGGGAGTCTACCTGATGTGCTGTTGTTGCCTGTGATGGCCCTATCGCGAGCAAGCTTTGCTCCTACAGGTTTTGTGTCGTGCGCCGGAAATGGGCACGACACAAAACCTGTAGGAGCAAGGCTTGCCCGCGATGGCCGTTACGCGGTCTTACGCCTTGCCACCATTACGCTCAATGGAGAACCCAGCCCAGGTCTGGCTCACCGGCATCAGTTCGAGGCTGTTGATGTTGATGTGCGCCGGCGCATTCAGCACCCAGAAGATGGTGTCGGCAATGTCCTGCGGCTGGATCGGCTCGGCACCGGCGTAGGTGGCGTTGTAACGCTCCTGGTCACCGGCGAAGCGCACCAGGGAGAACTCGCTTTCGCACAGGCCCGGCTCGATGTTGCTGACGCGTACGCCCGTGCCTTGCAGGTCGCAGCGCAGGTTCAGGGAGAACTGTTTGACGAACGCCTTGCTCGCGCCGTACACGTGGCTGCCCGGGTACGGGTAGTTGCCGGCGATGGAGCCGAGGTTGACGATGCCGGCACCACGACCGTGGGCGATCAGGCGCGGCAGTAGCAGGCGAGTGCTGTACATCAGGCCTTTGATGTTGGTATCGACCATGGTGTCCCAGTCGTCCAGATCGCACTTGGGCGCCGGGTCCACACCCAGGGCCAGGCCCGCGTTGTTGATCAGCCCGCGCAGCTTGGCGAAGGACGGCGGCAGGTTGGCGATCGCCTCCTCCATGGCCTTGCGATCACGCACGTCGAGCACCAGGCCATGGACCTCGGTCTGCTTCGACAACTCGGCGCACAGGGCATTGAGGCGCTCTTCACGACGGCCGGTCAGCACCAGTTTCCAGCCAGCCTCGGCAAAACGACGGGCACAGGCTTCGCCAAAACCGGACGTCGCGCCGGTGATAAACAGGGTGTTGGACATCGTGTTCTCCTTGCTTCGGCTGATCGCAGCCATTGGAATAGAAAATCAGCCGCCAGCATGCCCGGCGCGGCGCTGACCGGCAACCTCGTTTCCCGGTGTTTTCTGTACAAAAAACAACCAGCCGAAGCGGCGCCTTATACCCCGTGGCTTGCAGCCATGTGCGCGCACGTTATCCACAGGCCGGTCCACAGTCTTTGGGGGCAAGTGCAAAAGCTGGAAGCCGCTGTGTATAAGGCTTTGCGAGCAGAATAGAAACTTTTTTGCTTGACCCTCAAGGGCCCGCCGTGTAGCTCATGGCATTTTGCACGATCTCCTGCGCAAACAGACGATGGCGCCAAGCCAGCAACGACGGCCCTCAGCCGAGTCTTTCCAGAGTTTAACCACAGACTTATCCACAGGCTGGCGCACCTTGAATCTGGCGCATTTGACCCACAACAAAAAGGTTGACAACGGCAGCTAATGGTCCCGGAAAAACGCCTGATCAAAAAACAACCACACGTCTGAAAGCCACGGTTTAAAAGGCGTCCAGCCAGCTACTCCCACGTTATTCACAGCCAGCTCCACAGCAAACGGGGACAAGTCAAAACTGTGACAAAACAACTATTTGCAGCGGCTTTATGTCGCGGTTTCAGAGCTTGCGAATATTGTTTTCCACAATTTCCCGAAAGCCCACACAGACCCCTTGTGGGAGCGAGCCTGCTCGCGAAAGCGGTGGGTCAGATATCTCAATGTGGAGGCAGATATCGCTTTCGCGAGCAGGCTCGCTCCCACAGGGGATGGTGGTGAATTGAAGGCGTAAAAAAGCCCCGGCGATTGCGCGCCGGGGCTGTGTGTTTCTCAGTCGAACTCAGTGCCCGCCAAGATAAGCGTTACGCACCTCTTCGTTCACCAGCAGCTCCTTGCCGGTGCCTGTGAGGCGAATCTCGCCGTTGACCATCACGTACGCCCGGTCCGAGAGTTTGAGCGCGTGGTTGGCGTTCTGCTCGACCAGGAAGATGGTCATACCGGTCTTGGCCAGTTCCCGCAGAGTGGCGAAGATCTGTTTCACCACAATCGGCGCCAGTCCCAGGCTCGGCTCATCGAGCAGCAGCAGTTTCGGCCGGCTCATCAGTGCACGGGCGATGGCGAGCATTTGCTGCTCGCCGCCAGACATGGTCATGGCCCGCTGGGTACGCCGCTCTTCGAGCCGTGGAAACAGCTCGAACATGCGCTGCATGTCTTCCTTGGCGTACTTGTCGCCAATCGGAATGGTGCCCATCAACAGGTTTTCCTCGACGGTCATGTCGGGGAACACCCGCCGCCCTTCCGGCGACTGCGCGATGCCGTGGGACGCGATGTAGTGGGACGACTTGTGGGTGATGTCCACACCCTGATAGATGATCTGCCCGTCAGCCGCCCGGGGCTGGCCGAAGATCGACATCAGCAGGGTCGACTTGCCGGCGCCGTTGGAGCCGATCAGGCTCACGGTTTCGCCTTCGTTGATGTGCAGCGAGACTTTCTTCAGGGCCTGGATCGGCCCGTAAAACACGTCCAGATCCTTCAATTCGAGGATGGGTTGGCTCATAGCACCACTTCCTCTTCATCAGCGCCAAGGTAGGCCGCAATCACTTTCGGGTCGTTACGAATGGCGTCAGGACCGCCCTCGGCGATGACGATGCCGTGGTCCAGCACCACGATGTGGTCGGAAATGCTCATGACCATGCCCATATCGTGTTCGATCAGCACCACGGTCAGATCGTGCTCGTCGCGCAGCAGTCGGATCATCGCGCTCAGCGCTTCGGTTTCCTGAGGGTTGAGGCCGGCGGCCGGCTCGTCGAGGCAGATGATCTGCGGCCGGGTGCACATGGCCCGGGCGATTTCCAGACGACGTTGCTGACCGTAGGACAGTTCACCGGCCAGACGGTTGGCGCAGTCCACAAGATCCACCACTTCCAGCCAGTAGAAAGCGTGGTCCAGCGCATCGCTTTCGGCTTTGCGGTAACCCTTGGTGTTGAGGATACCGGCCAGCATGTTGCGGTTGACCCACATGTGTTGGGCCACCAGCAGGTTTTCCAGCACCGACATTTCCTTGAACAGGCGAATGTTCTGGAAGGTCCGCGCCAGGCCGGCACGGTTCACCAAGTGGGTGCCGCCGAACATCTTGTAGTACAGGCGGCTGAAGAAGGATTTCGGCGAAACGAAATCCACCGGTTTGAACGACTCGCCCAGCAACTGGATAACGTTGGTCTGCTCGCCACGCACACTGAGTTCGATCTTGCCACCGGAGGCCTTGTAGAACCCGGTCAGGCAGTTGAACACGGTGGTCTTGCCGGCGCCGTTGGGGCCGATCAGAGCGAAGATCGAGTTGCGGTGGACTTTGAGGCTGACATCGCTCAACGCCTTGATGCCGCCGAAGTGCATCATCAGCTTCTCGACCGAGAGTACGACTTCGCTCATGGCGCTACTCCTTTACGCGGGGTCACACCGGTACGGCTGATCCGAATCAGGCCGCGCGGTCGCCAGATCATCATCAGCACCATCAGGATGCCGAACAGAAGCACGCGGTATTCCGCGAAGCCGCGCAACAGCTCCGGGGCGACGGTCAGCACGAACGCTGCGATCACTACGCCGATGGTCGAGCCCATGCCGCCGAGTACGACGATGGCGAGAATCAGTGCCGATTCGAAGAAGGTGAACGAAGTCGGGTTGACGAACCCTTGATAGGTCGCAAAGAACACACCCGCCAAACCGGCGGTCGACGCACCGATGGTGAACGCCGAGAGCTTGACCAGTACGTGGTTCAGGCCCATGGAGCGGCAGGCGATTTCATCTTCACGCAGGGCTTCCCAGGCGCGGCCGACCGGCATCTTGACCAGGCGATGCTTGATGTACAACACCGCCAGAACCACCAGGAACAACACCGCGTAGATGAAGTAATACTTCACGTCCGGGTTGTAGGCGATGCCGAAGAACTCATGGAACGGCACTCCGCCGTCCTTCGCTCGTTTGCCGAATTCCAGGCCGAAGAAGGTTGGAAGTGGCGCCGCCATGCCGTTTGGGCCACCCGTCAGGGACAACCAGTTGTTGAGAATCAGGCGGATGATTTCACCGAAGCCCAGGGTCACGATCGCCAGGTAGTCACCGTGCAGGCGCAACACCGGGAAACCGAGGATGCACCCGGCAAGGCCAGCAGTGATCGCCGCCAGCGGCAGCACGGTCCAGAACCCCAAACCGAGGTATTGATAACCGAGCGCCAGACCGTAGGCACCGATGGCGTAGAACGCCACGTAACCCAAGTCGAGCAGGCCGGCCAGACCGACCACAATGTTCAGGCCCAGGCCCAGCAGCACGTAGATCAGCCCGAGGATGACCACGCCCAGCAGGTAGGAGTTGGAGAAGAACGGGAACACCACGGCGATGACAACCACCAGCGGGATGATCCAGCGCAAACGGGTTTTGTAATCGGGCGGCAGTACATGAACCCCGGAACCAGTGCTTTCAAAGCCTTCGAGGATTTTCAGGCCCTTGGAGGTTTGCAGGAACAGGCTCAAGGCAAAACGGCCAGCCATGACGATGGCGACAATCCACGCCACACGGGTCGGTTGCAGGTTGAAGCCGTAGCCGTCGAGGACCACGCCGACAATCGGGCCGAACACAATCAGGGCAACGAGGCCGGCAAGAATCGCGTCAACCAGGCTTCTTTTGAGATCAATGGTTTTTTTAGTGGTTGAAGACATCGCTTACACCTTCGACACAAGAGGACGGCCGAGCAGGCCTTGGGGCCGAAAGACCAGAACGAGAACGAGCAGCGAGAAGCTGAAAACGTCTTTGTAGTCCGAGTTCACCAGACCTGAGAACAGCGACTCGGAAATTCCGAGGATGATCCCGCCGAGCATGGCGCCAGGCAGCGAACCGATGCCACCGAGTACCGCGGCGGTGAACGCCTTGATCCCGATAACGAAGCCTGCATAGAAGTCGAACGTGCCGTAGTTCATGGTGATCAGCACGCCGGCCAGGGCCGCCATCGCTGCACCGATGATGAACACGTAGGAAATCACGCGGTCGGTGTTGATCCCCAGGATCGAGGCCATCTTGCGGTCTTGCTGGGTGGCGCGGCACATGCGGCCGAGCTTGGTGTACTTGATGACGTAGGTCAGCAGGCCCATACCGACGAACGCAGCCACCAGAATGAAGATCTTGGTGTAGGTGAGCTGGACGAAACCAGTGCCTACTTCAACGCGCCATGCACCGGTCAGCAGGGTTGGCACACCCTGTTGGCGAGCGCCCTGGGCGATCTGTGCGTAGTTTTGCAGGATCAGGGAAATACCGATGGCGCTGATCAGCGGTGCCAGTCGTGTGGAGTTGCGCAGCGGTTTGTAGGCGACGCGCTCGATGACCCAGCCATACACCGCTGTGACGATGATGGTGAAGACCAGTGTGCCGAGCATCAGCAGAGGGAAGGATTCAATACCGAAGTAAGCCAGCAGAGCCAGACTGATCGCCGCGAGGTAAGCGGAAATCATGTAAACCTCGCCGTGGGCGAAGTTGATCATGCCGATGATGCCATAGACCATTGTGTAGCCGATGGCGATCAGGCCATAGACCGACCCGAGGGTCAGACCGTTGACCAGTTGCTGCAGGAAAATACCATCCATAACGCAATCTCACGCATTTGAGAGACTGCACAGAAGCGGGTTGCAACGGACCGGGGTTCAGCCGCCAGTGCAACACGGTTATGTGCAGCTCTACGAGAAAAGACAGGTACTGCACGGACATGTTCTAAGACCGCCCGGCGCACATGGCGCCGGGCAATCAATGGTTCATATCACTTCTGTTTTTCCAGCTGGTGGTATTTGCCGTCCTTGTCCCACTGGTAAACCACGTAGTCGGAGACTTTCAAGTCGCCCTTGCTGTCCCAGGTCTTCTCGCCCATGACGGTCTTGACCGGGTTTTTCTTCAGCCACTCGGCAGCTTTTTCGCCACTGTTGGACTTGGAGCCGTTGAAAGCAGCGGCCAGGGTCTGGACCGAAGCGTAGGCGTACAGGGTGTAGCCTTCAGGCTCGGTGCCATTTTTGCGGAACTCGTCCACTACGGTCTTGCTGTCTGGCAGCAGGCGTGGGTCGGCGCCGAAAGTCATCAGCACGCCGTCAACGTATTGCGGGCCGCCAGCGGTGGTCACCAGTTCGTCGGTCACGATGCCGTCATCGGACATGAATTTCACGTCTTTCAGGCCTTCGGTACGCAGTTGTTTAACCAGTGGACCGGCCTCTGGGTGCAAGCCGCCGAAGTAGACCACGTCGGCACCGGCCGCACGGATCTTGGTGACCACGGCGCTGAAGTCTTTCTCGCCGCGAGTCAGGCCTTCGTACAGCACTGGCGTTACGCCGCGCTTGGTCAGCTGAGCCTTGGTGGCGTCTGCCAGGCCTTGGCCGTAGGTGTCTTTGTCGTGCAGAACGGCGACTTTCTTGCCCTTGAGCACGTCGACGATGTAGTCGCCGGCCACGATGCCTTGCTGGTCGTCACGCCCGCACATACGGAACATGGCGCTCAGGCCGCGTTCGGTCACTTGTGGGTTGGTGGAACCTGGGGTGATCGCGATGATGCCCGCTTCGTCGTAGATCTCGGAAGCCGGGATGGTCGACGAGGAGCAGAAGTGGCCGACAACGCCAGCGACTTTCTGGTTGGTCAGGTCCTTGGCGACCGTCACAGCCTGTTTCGGTTCGCAGGCGTCATCGCCCTTGACCAGTACGATTTTTTCCCCGTTGACGCCGCCCGCGGCGTTGATGGCGTCGGCCGCTGCCTGCGCACCCTTCATGTATTGCAAGCCAAATGCCGCGTTGGCGCCAGTCATTGGACCCGCCACACCGATTTTCACATCAGCCTGTGCAAACGCAGAAACACCCAACGCAGTTGCCACTGCGAGGGCCAGAAAGCCTTTCTTGTAAAACGTCTGGGACATGAGGTGGTGCTCCAAGGTTTTTTTTAGTTGGCACTGCGACTTCTCTGGTTGCTCAGAGCAAGGGCCGTGCCATCGGTTTTTTATTCTGAAAAAAGTCGCTGCTTTATTGTTATTTCGACTGTTTCGATCCCATTTTCATTGGGCGTGCAACCGTCTAAACCGCGGGAGGTGAAACCATTTTTTTAAAAAGGCGCAACCCGCACGCGCCATCATTGCAACCGCGGCACTAAACGACGTGCAACCAGCCTGTAACAACGTGCGTCACCGAAGTGCACACTCGTGGTGCGCAACTGCTACAACCCGCACCACTACAGGCTAGTCGCTGCGCGAAAAAGCGCCGCTTCCAGCAACAAAATTCAACAATCAAATCACGATCCGCAAGCACTGGCCTGCGTGATACAGCGAAAAACCGGCCTCATACAGACAGCTGCGCAGGCCGACACCCGCCAGTGGCTGCATCGGTGCGAACGGAATCGGTAGCGCTTGAGGATTTCCGTTACACAAATAGTCGGCAAAGGCTTTGCCGACCACCGTACCGGTGGTCACACCCCGGCCGTTGTAACCGGTGACTGCCACTATTCCAGGCGCCGGTTCGAACAGGCGCATCAGGTGATCGGGGGTAAACGCGATGCAACCGGTCCAGGTGCATTCCCATTCCACCGGTTTAAGGTAGGGGAAGTAATGCTGCTGAACCCGATCGGCCCAGGCCTTCAAGAACCAGGTCGGTTTTTGATTGCCGTTGCCGAGACTGCCGAGTAACAGGCGCCCGTCCTTATCACGACGGATGCTGCTGAGTACCTGCCGAGTGTCCCAGGAACCTTGGCCGCCGGGCAAAATCTGCTGCGCAGCGTCTTCGGTCAGCGGCACCGAGGCCACTTGGTAGTAATAACCGGGGAAGAAGTTACGCCGCAGTTCGGTCCAGTCGCCTTCGGTGTAGGCGTTGGAGGCGATCACCACCTGATCGGCGAGCACCGAGCCTTGGGCAGTTTGCACCGACCACTTTTGGCCCTGACGTTCCAGTCGGGTCACCGGGGAATGATCGAACAGTTGACCGCCGAGGGCGATGGCCGCTTTGGCCAGGCCGGTGGTGTAGGCCATCGGGTTGATCGTACCGGCACGTCGATCCAGCAACGCGGCGGCAATTTTTTTGGTCCCGGTGGCTTGTTCGCAGGCCTGGCCGGTCAACAGCTCAACCGGTGCGCCACGGCGTTTCCATTGTTCTTCACGACTGCGCAGATCGGCTTCGCCACGGCTGTTGTGCGCCATGTGCAGCGTGCCTTCGCGGCGTAACTGGCAATCGATGTTGTATTTATCCACAAGGCTGAACACCAGGGACGGTGCTGCGCCAAGCATGCGGTTGAGCTGACTGCCCACCGCTTCGCCAAACCCGGCTTCGATCTCATCCGGTGGAATCCACATCCCGGCGTTGACCAGCCCGACGTTGCGCCCCGAGCCACCATGGCCGGCGCGATGGGCTTCCACCACGCAGGCGCTTTTACCTGCTTCCAACAGATGCACCGCCGCCGACAGACCGGTGAAACCGGCGCCGATAACGCAGACATCGACCTTCACTTCACCCTTGAGCGCCGTATTGTCGGGCCTTTGCGGCGTCAGTTTTTCCCACAGACACTCTTCGCGTAACGGCATTGCCAGACTCCAATCAGAAACCTAACCATCACACACTGATCGTTCCCACGCTCTGCGTGGGAATGCAGCCCGGGACGCTCTGCGTCCCAAAAGCGGACGCGGAGCGTCCATTGAGGCATTCCCACGCAGAGCGTGGGAACGATCAACAAAAAGCTCCGTCGCCTATCAGTCGAACGTAATACCCTGGGCCAACGGCAACTCCAGCGAGTAGTTCACGGTGTTGGTCTGGCGGCGCATGTAGCCGCGCCATGCATCGGAGCCCGATTCACGACCACCGCCGGTTTCCTTCTCGCCACCAAACGCGCCGCCGATTTCCGCGCCGCTCGGGCCGATGTTGACGTTGGCGATGCCGCAGTCGCTGCCCACGTCGGACATGAACTGCTCGGCTTCACGCACGTCGGTGGTGAAGATGCACGAGGACAGGCCTTGGGGTACAGCGTTATTCAAGCGCAGGGCTTCGGCGAAATCCTTGTAGCCAACCACGTAGAGGATCGGGGCGAAGGTTTCGTTGCACACCACGTCGCTCTGCTCCGGCATCTCGACGATGGCCGGGGACACGTAGTAGGCATTCGGGAATTTGTCTTCCAGTTGACGCTTGCCGCCAAACACCCGGCCGCCTTCGCTCAAGGCTTGTTCCAGCGCTTCCTGCATGTTTTCGAAACTGTTCTTGTCGATCAGCGGGCCGATCAGGTTGCCTTCCAGCGGGTTGCCGATGCGCACCTTGGAATAGGCAGCCTTCAGGCGGGTGACGATTTCTTCCTTCACCGATTCGTGGGCAATCAAGCGACGCAGGGTGGTGCAGCGCTGACCGGCGGTGCCGACGGCGCTGAACAGGATCGCGCGAACGGCCATGTCCAGGTCGGCGCTTGGGCCGAGGATCATCGCGTTGTTGCCGCCCAGTTCGAGGATGCTGCGGGCGAAACGAGCGGCGATTTTCGGCGCCACTTCACGGCCCATGCGGGTGCTGCCGGTGGCGCTGATCAGCGCGACACGCGGGTCATCAACCAGTGCTTCGCCGGCATCGCGGCCGCCGATGATCACTTGGCTCAAGTGCGGTGGTGCGTCGCTGAAGTTTTTCAGCACGCGATCAAACAGCGCCTGGCAGGCCAGCGCGGTCAGCGGGGTTTTTTCCGACGGTTTCCAGATCACCGGGTTGCCGCAGACCAGCGCCAGCGCGGTGTTCCAGGCCCAGACCGCGACCGGGAAGTTGAACGCACTGATTACGCCGACAACGCCCAGCGGGTGCCAGGTTTCGCGCATGTGGTGGCCAGGACGCTCGGAAGCGATGGTCAAACCGTACAACTGGCGAGACAGACCGACGGCGAAGTCGCAGATATCGATCATTTCCTGAACTTCGCCCAGGCCTTCCTGGGTGATCTTGCCGGCTTCCCAGGAAACCAGTTCACCAAGATCGGCCTTGTATTCACGCAGGATGTCGCCCAGTTGACGCACCAGTTCGCCACGGCGCGGTGCCGGGACCTTGCGCCACAAATCGAACGCATGATCTGCGCGACTGATGTGCTGCTCGACTTCCGCCGCGCCTTCCCAGTTCACGGCGGCAATCTGGCTGCCATCGATCGGCGAATGCACCGGCACTTTGCCGTTCTGGTACAGGGCCGGGTTCACACCAAGACGATCAAGCAATGCGGCAACCATGGGTCACTCCTCAAGCAGAAAACGGAAATCGTGCAGCCGGAAAATCACGGCTGATCAGGCCTGTAGTTGTAGCTCTACCGAGACGGGCCAACAAACGACCATTAAGCGAGATATCATTCCGTTTATTCATGCTTCGCATTGCTGGCAACAAAGTTAAGAAGAAAAAGGACCACCCATGCTGAATAAACGCTACTTGCCGTCGATCACTGCCTTGCAGTGTTTCGAGGCCGTGACCCGGCATCTGAGCTTCACTCGGGCCGCCGAAGAGCTGAACCTGACCCAGAGCGCCGTTAGCAAACAGGTCGCGCAACTCGAAGAGCTGCTGCAGCACCTGCTGTTCCGCCGGGTGCGCCGACGCCTGCAAATGACCCCGGCCGGGGATTTGTATCTGGTGGAAGTACGAAAAATCCTTACTCAAGTCGAAATGTCGACCCACTACCTGCGTTCCTATGGCGGTGACACCGAAGTCTTGCGCGTCTCCACGCCGCCGACCTTCGGCGCCCGCTGGCTGGTGCCGCGCCTGAAAGGCTGGCGCCTGCGTCATCCGTCGATTCACCTCGATTTATGCAGCGAACAGGAAGCCGACGACCTGCTGCAAGGTCGCAGCGACCTGGCGTTCTACTTCGGCCAAGGCTCGCGGCCGGGCACCGAAAGCCTGAAGCTGTTCGGCGAAGAGCTGGTGCCGGTCTGCGCCCCGGGCAGCCTGCCGGACACGCCGTTCACCGACCCGACGCAACTCACCGACCTGGTCCTGCTGCAAAACGCCTCCCGGCCCCAGGCCTGGCACGACTGGTTCGACAGCCAGGGCTACCACACCGAACACAGCTACCACGGCCCGCGCTTCGAAACCTTTTATATGTGCATCCGCGCCGCCCAGGTCGGCTGCGGCGTGGCGCTGTTGCCGCGGTTTCTGGTGGAAGAGGAATTGGCGGACGGCAAACTGGTCATACCCTGGCAGCATGCGATGCCGAGTTCCGACGCGTATTACCTGGCCTACCCCGAACATTCGGCGGAAGTGCCCAAGGTGCGGGACTTTGTGAAGTGGATGTTGGAGCAGATTGATAGCCCGGATATGCCACAAATTTAGGGTTACCCCCAATCCCTGTGGGAGCGAGCCTGCTCGCGAAAGCGGTGGATCATTCAACATTGATGTTGAGTGTGCCGGCCCCTTCGCGAGCAGGCTCGCTCCCACAGGAATCTACGGCTGTCTAAAAAATCGCTGGCAATAACTGCCACGGATATGCGCCACTAGCCCCATTCATTGAAACAGCTGAAACGTCGCGACCACGGGCCGCGGCCAGCCTGGAGATTCCCTTATGAGCGAGAGCGTGTTTGGCGATCGCATCGTGCAGAACCTGCTCGACACCGACTTCTACAAACTGACGATGATGCAGGCGGTGCTGCACAACTACCCTAACGTCGAAGTCGAATGGGAGTTTCGTTGCCGTAACAGTGAGGATTTGCGCCCATACCTGGCGGAGATCCGTTACCAGATCGAGCGCCTGGCCGAATTGAGCCTGAGCGCCGACCAGTTGAGTTTCATGGAGCGCATCAGCTTCATGAAGCCGGATTTCCTGCGGTTTCTCGGGCTGTTCCGCTTCAACCTGCGCTACGTCCACACTGGCATCGAAAACGGCGAATTGTTTATCCGCTTGCGCGGGCCGTGGCTGCACGTGATTTTGTTCGAAGTGCCGATGCTGGCGATCGTCAGCGAAGTGCGTAACCGCTACCGCTACCGCGAAGTCGTCCTGGAGCAGGCGCGCGAGCAGCTCTATCGCAAGTTCGACTGGCTGACGGCCAACGCCAGCAGCGATGAATTGTCCGAGTTGCAAGTAGCCGATTTCGGCACCCGTCGTCGCTTTTCGTACCGCGTGCAGGAAGAAGTGGTGAACGTGCTCAAGCACGATTTCCCCGGACGCTTCGTCGGCACCAGCAACGTGCACCTGTCCCGCGAGCTGGACATGAAACCCCTGGGCACCATGGCCCACGAGTGGATCATGGCCCATCAGCAACTCGGCCCACGGCTGATTGACAGCCAGATTGCCGCCCTCGATTGCTGGGTCCGCGAATATCGCGGTTTGCTGGGGATTGCCCTGACCGACTGCATCACCACCGATGCTTTCCTGGGTGATTTCGACCTGTATTTCGCCAAGCTTTTCGACGGTTTGCGCCATGACTCCGGTGATCCGGTGCTGTGGGCGGAAAAATCCATCGCCCACTACCACAAGCTCGGCATCGACCCGATGAGCAAGACGCTGGTGTTCTCCGACAGCCTGACGCTGCCTAAATCCCTGGAAATATTCCGTGCGTTGCGGGGTCGGATCAATGTCAGCTTCGGCATCGGTACCAACCTGACCTGTGACATTCCAGGTGTTGAACCGATGAGCATCGTGCTTAAAATGACCGCCTGCAACGGCCAACCGGTGGCGAAGATCTCCGACGAGCCTGGCAAGACTCACTGCAAAGACCCGAATTTCGTCGCCTATTTGCGACACGTTTTCAAAGTCCCTGCCCTTTCCAGTATTCCAAGCAAGGAGTGAATTCATGCAAGCCGTACAGCGTGAGATTGCTGATCAGCTCAAGGTTCAGCCGCCATTCGCCAATCAAGCGGCCCTCGAGGCGGAAGTCGCCCGGCGGATTACCTTTATCCAGGATTGCCTGGTCAATTCCGGGCTCAAGACCCTGGTGCTTGGCATCAGCGGCGGCGTCGATTCCCTGACCGCCGGCCTGCTGGCCCAGCGCGCCATGCGCGAATTGCGCACCCGCACCGGTGACGACAGTTACAAGTTCATCGCCGTGCGTCTGCCGTACGAAACCCAGTTCGATGAACACGACGCCCAGGCCTCGGTGGATTTCATCGCCCCGGACGAGCGCCACACCGTGAACATCGGCCCGGCGGTCAAATCCCTGGCCAGTGAAGTCGCGGCGTTTGAAGGCAAGCACGCGGTGTCGGTGGATTTCGTGCTCGGCAACACCAAGGCGCGGATGCGCATGGTCGCCCAGTACACCATCGCCGGTGCAGCCCAAGGCTTGGTGATCGGCACTGACCACGCGGCGGAAGCCGTGATGGGTTTCTTCACCAAGTTCGGTGACGGCGCCTGCGACCTGGCGCCGTTGAGCGGGTTGGTGAAGAACCAGGTCCGCGCGATTGCCCGCAGCTTCGGTGCGCCGGAGTCGTTGGTGGAAAAGGTCCCGACAGCGGACCTTGAAGATCTGTCGCCGGGCAAGCCGGACGAAGCGTCCCATGGCGTGACCTATGCCGAGATCGATGCGTTCTTGCATGGCGAGGCGGTGCGGGAGGAAGCGTTCAAGATCATCTGCGATACGTACAGGAAGACCCATCACAAGCGGGTGATGCCGTTTGCGCCGTAAGCCTTGATCAACCACCTGCCTTCAGCATTCCCCGAGTGTCGAAGGCAGGTGTTGTGTTCAAGACACCCGGAAATAGTAGGTTTGCGTCCCTAGTCCAAAGTCCTGGCTTCCTCTTACCCGGAATACATGAATGTCGCTCGGTAAATCTCGGACTGGCAGCTCCCAAACGCCGAGAATGTTGACGATCGGATTGCCCACCAGATCCAATCTATTGTGAACGCTGAGTCGCTCTCCCGCCGCGCCGGTGCCGGTCAACACGATCGAACGATCACTCGTCGTGCCATTGATGGGAATAGGATTACCCCTGGAGTCTCTCGCCAGTCGAATGATTGGCAGGCGTTGATCCACAAAGCGAAATCTGTAGTCGTGATTTTCAATGGAATTAGCCACTTTAACGATATAGAGCTGTTGAATCAGGCCTTCCAACCGTACTTTCCAGTCGCCCTCGGGATCGGCCACCGTGGCGTTTTCTTGACCGCTGGTGGTGAAAACCCTGACCAACTGACCCGGTGCAGCGCTGCCTATGACGTCCACCTTCGTCGAGGCGGTGTAATGAGAACGGGGAATGTCATAACCATCGCTGTCTTTTATCGTCCTGATCCAAACATTCCCGCGCTCGACCGCGACCATCACCGTCCAGATGTTAGACGCCAGACCGTCAGCAACTGCCTTGAACAGGTGTTGCCTATCCATGTTCAAGTGGGTCACGATGAAGCTCCACGTACCGTCTTGAACAGCCGTACCGCCCCGCCGATCGTCCCCAACAAAAACTTCGACATAGCTACCAACCTCTGCTGTACCACTCAACACCAGAGTGGTGGAGGCCGTAGTCCCTCCGTCAGGAACCGGGCGCCCCGCCATGTCGATTACGCTCAATATCAAGGGCGATATCGCTTCAACCGTCACTCTCCAACTAAGTGAAGGCAGACCGTTGGCAGAAACCTGGATAGTGTGAGTTGTCCTTTTGCTCAAATCCTCCAGACGGTAGTCCCATGTACCCGCTTTTGCTTGAGTACTCCCGATGGAGATCCCGTCAAGAATAACGTCGACAACATCGTTCACACCTGCGGTACCGCTTAAGTTCAGCGTGCTGGAGTGGGTGGCCCCTCCATCATAAACCGGCCCCCCCTCAGCATCTGTTATCGAAATTATTTCAGGTACGACGTTTTCATTCGTCATGATCAAATGCCCTATCGATGTCGCCACCGCGATGGCGGCGAACTCAAGAGCGATTTGAAGCCTTGAATCAAAATCCCGTCTACTGTCATAAATGACAGGTCACCCCACCTTTCAGACCGACGGCTGGATTCTGGCAATCGGAGGACCCACACACAAAAAAGACGCCTCCTCAGGCGTCTTCTTTTAAGTCCAGCAAGGGTTATTTGACGGTAACCGTGCCTTTCATCATCGAGATGTGGCCAGGGAACGAGCAGAAGAAACCGTATTTTTCAGCAGCATCAAGCTTCGACACATCGAAAGTCACCGAGTCTGTCTCTTTAGCACCAATGATTTTGGTGTGAGCAATGATGCGTGCGTCACCTTCCGGCAGGTAGTTCTTGTCGATGCCGGCGGCCAAACCAGCGGTGGCGATCGGCTGCATGTCGGCTTCTTTGCTCAGTACCCAGTTATGGCCCATGACGTTTTTCGGCAGGCTGCCGGAGTGGGTCAGTTCCACGGTGAACGTCTTGCAGCTCTTGTCGATTTCGATGGCCTTGGTGTTGAAGGACATCTGGTCAGTGGAGTCGATGGTGGTCTTGCACTCGGCAGCCATCAATTGGCTGCTGGCCAGCGTCAGGAGGGATACCGCAACAAGTTTGGCAAACATGGTGAATCTCCAAGGCAGGGTTAACGAAATGGCGAATGGTCAGAAGACTGCCTGAAAACTTCGCAAGTTCCTATGACCTGAATCAAAAATTGTATACAACTTTCGGGCTATGACACTCATCGAAACAATCTAACAGCCAGGCGTCTGGGTCGGCCCTATCCTCAAGTCTTCATCACTTCGACGGAGCGCCTGTCATGTCCATCAACAGCCTGTTGTGCGGTTTGCTCGCCGCTTATGCCTGTGGCGCCAGCGGCACCTATGAAACACCTCAACGCGAGGTTTAAGCCTTGGATCGATGCGTGCGTGCCTTTACTCTGTGGCCATCCTGACCCTGGAGTAAGGCATGTCTATCGCATCCGTTTGTGTATTTTGCGGTGCCAGCACCGGCACCAACCCGGCTTATCGTGAAGCGGCTGTCGCCCTGGGGCGAGCATTGGCCGAGCGCAAGCTGACCCTGGTCTATGGCGGCGGCGCCGTCGGGCTGATGGGGATCGTCGCTGATGCCGCGCTGGCGGCGGGCGGTGAAGTGATCGGGATCATCCCGCAAAGCCTCAAGGACAAGGAAATCGGCCACAGCGGCCTGACCCGTCTGGAAGTGGTCGACGGCATGCATGCGCGCAAGGCGCGGATGGCTGAACTCAGCGACGCATTCATCGCACTGCCCGGCGGCCTCGGCACCCTGGAAGAACTGTTCGAAGTCTGGACCTGGGGACAGCTCGGCTACCACGGAAAACCCCTCGGTTTGCTCGAAGTAAACGGTTTCTATGGCCAATTGACCGCTTTTCTTGATCATATCGTCGGCGAAGGCTTCGTTCGCGCACCACACCGTGACATGCTGCAAGTGAGCGAATCGTCGCAAACCTTGATCGATGCACTGGACGCCTGGCGACCCTCGGTCCTGCCAAAATGGGCCGAGCAAAAACCCAGCTAACGGCTAGGCACCGATACAGGGCAGAATATGCGCCGCTCAACCTCACCTTCGACCCCAGAGGATCGCCCATGGCTAAACCTAATTATTCCTTCGCCAAACGTCAGAGAGACTTGGCCAAGGAGCAGAAGAAAGAGGAAAAGCTTCAGCGCAAGAAAGCTACAGCTGAAGAAGAAGCAGCAGCACTGAACCCGGATGCAGAAGGTGAAGTGGCGGCAGAAAATGATGTTGAAGCACCGAAAGATCAGGCGCCCGACGCCTGAGACCCTCAGGGCCCGATGATCTGATCAGGCTCACCGGATCTGTGTCCAGGGTCAGCAGCCCCGCTGCTGACCCTCACAGGCCCAACGCTTTGTGAATCGAATCGCGATACCCCTTGGGCAAGTTGGCCGGCAGATTCGCGGGTTCAAACAGCCCGATCTCTTTATGCTCATGACTGACTTTCGGCACAAAACCGCCCAGCAACTGGCAGCGGTAAGTCGAGATGAATACGTGTTTGCCGGGGATCACCTCGAACAGATACGAATCCAGCGGTTCTCCCACCTCCACCTCGACGTCCAGCTCCTCGGCGATTTCCCGTGCCAGGCAGCCCGGTGCCGTTTCGCCGAGTTCGATTCGCCCGCCGGGTAGTTCCCATTCGTCGCGCTCGTTGAGCATCAACACGATGAGGCCTTCGGGGGATTGCAGGACGCCTTTGATTGAAACCGGGAACATCTGAAACCTCCTCTTATGATCGTTCCCACGCTCCGCGTGGGAATGCCTCAATGGACGCTCTGCGTCCGACTTGGGACGCGGAGCGTCCCGGGCTGCATTCCCACGCAGAGCGTGGGAACGATCTGCCTAGTCCAGTGGCATTACGGTGACTCGGACTTCCGGGTCATGGTTGCCGCCGCCAAGAATCACCCCACGCAACGGCGACACATCGGAAAAATCGCGTCCCCAAGCGAGGGTGATGTGTTCCAGCGCCGGTTGTACATTGTTGGTCGGGTCGAAATCCACCCAGCCCAGCACCGGACAAAACACCGAAACCCAGGCATGGGAAGCATCGGCGCCAATCATCCGTGGCTGGCCCGGTGGCGGCTGGGTCAGCAGATAACCGCTGACATACCGCGCAGCCAAACCACGCGAGCGCACACACGCGAGCATCAGGTGCGCGAAGTCCTGGCAGACGCCGCGCCGACGCTCCAGCACTTCCACCAATGGCGTGGCGACTTGAGTCGCCTCGGCATCGAAGGTGAACTCGCTGAAAATCTTCTCCATCAACGCCTGGACACCCAACAGCAGCGGCCGCCCCGGCGGGAAACAGCTTTGCGAGAAGTCGACGAAGTTGCGCTTCAAATGCACGTACGGCGATTCGAAACGATAACGACAGGCTTCCAGCACCTGCAGCGAAAGCGGCTGACTGCTATAGGTCAGTGCGTTGCGGGTTTCTTCCCAGGCCGGCGATTGATTGAAATCCAGGATCGGCCGGGCCAGCACTTCGACAGTCAGCTCGGCGTTCACCAGCAATTCATCATGAGGCCGCTCAAACGCCAAACGTGTGAGCGGATTGCCGAACACGTCCAGTTCATCGCGACGGGTCGTCGGATCCGGGCTGATCAGCAACGCCTGCGCGGTGCAACGCTGCCAGGTACACGCTCGCGGCCACAGGTGCGCCAGTTGCTGGGCCAGGGACACCGGGCTGTCGTAGTGATAGTGAGTGTCGTGGAAAATCTGGTAACGGGCATTCATCAGACGGACACCGTGCGCTGGCTGACATCATCGACATGGGCAAAATGGCGCAGAGCCAGGCGATCCGAAACCTGGCCGCTGGCATCGGCAATCTCTTGCAGCAAATCAGCCAAGCCCTCGACCGCCGCGTGAACGCTCGCCTCACCAAACAATGAGTTCTCCAGACAGCCCAGATCGAAGTGCATCAAGCGCTCCACCAACCGTGGCAGCCCAGCCTCTCGCGGGGCGCCGAAATCGTCGTTCAGACGCTTCAGGGTCCGGGTGACCAGTTTCAACTGGAACAGCACTGCGTGGGGGTTCTGCTCATCCAGCAACAACAGGTCGAGCACCGGAATCAACTGCGCCACCGCCAAATATCGCGAGCGATAGGTGATGCTGCTGTTACCCAACTCCAGCAACCATTCGAGCCCGGCCTGATCGAAGGCGCCAGCCCCGCGCAAAAACGCCGCGAGACTGCCGCTGAGAAACTGCAAGCGTTCGATCCGCCGACCGATCATCAGGAAACGCCAGCCTTCGTCTCGGGTCATGTCGTCCAGGGCGAAACCGGACAGCGCCGCCAGGGACATCACCAAGCGGTTGAGGAAATCCAGCAACTCGCCGAAATCCGGTTCTTCGGTTTCCAGTTCCATGGCCTCGCGCTGCAACTCCACCAGCGCCTGCCAGTTTTCCCGGGAGAGCTTGCCACGCACTTGCGAGGCCGCCCATTGCAGACGTTGCAGGTTGGAACGCAGGCTGAACGGCCAGTCATCGCCGAGCAATGCAGCGAGTAAGCGTTCCGGCAGTTCGCCTTCGTCGGGCAACAGATTCAGGCGTTCACCGAGATCGACCGCCGCTTCCAGCGCTTGCGGGTCATCGACGTCGACATAGCGCGCCAGCATGATTCGCAGCAACCGCGCACTGTCGTCGCAGCGCTCGCAATAACGACCGAACCAGAACAGGTTCTCCACCACCCGCGAGGGCAGATACGGATCGCGCCGCACCAGATCGTGGACACCGATGGTGCGCTGGGTTTTCCATTGCTCGCCGCTGGGTGCGCGCTCACCCAGCACCCACGTGTCCTTGCTCGCGCCACCGCGCTGCATCGACACCACTTCGGCGTCGGCCTCGGCGGCCACTCGGGTCAGGCCGCCGGGCAACACCCGGTAACCATCGCGACTGGCCACCGCGTACACGCGCATGCCAATCGCCCGGGGTTGCAGTTGACCGTCCTCGGCCTGCCAGATCGGCGCCTGGGACAGCTGCGCCAATTCTTGCGCGACATAGGCATAAGGCCGGGCCTGCATGCGCTCGGCCAGCGCTTGACGCTGTTTTTCACTCAAGTCACGGCCAAACACCGGCGCAAAGCTCTGGGACGGGAACGCCGGTTTGATTAGCAATTCCGGGAGTTTTTCCAAGGCCTGGGCCAATACCGGCGCTTCACCGCACCACCATGTGGCGATGGACGGCAGGATCAGTTCTTCGCCGAACAGGAATTGATTGATCCTTGGCAAGAAGCCCAGCAACCCCGGCGACTCCAGTACGCCGCTGCCCAAGGCATTGGCCACCAGCACCCGGCCCTGGCGCACGGCCTCCAGTAACCCCGGCACACCGAGGGCCGAGTCGGTGCGCAGTTCCAGCGGATCGCAGAAATCATCATCGAGGCGGCGCATGATCGCGTGCACCCGGCGCAGACCGCTCAGGGTTTTCAGGTAGACGGTGGCGTCACGAACGGTCAGGTCGCCACCCTCCACCAGCGGATAACCTAGCTGACGCGCCAAGTACAAATGTTCGAAATAGCTTTCATTGAAGCGACCCGGCGTCAGCAGCACCACCAGCGGCGCTTCATCGTCACACGGCGCCTGGCGGGCCAATGTTTCCTGCAAGGTGCGGAAGAACCCGGCCAGGTGCTGCACTTTCAAATCGCGATACAACTCGGGAAAGGCCCGGGACACGATGGTTCGGTTTTCCAGCGCATAACCGGCACCGGACGGCGCCTGGGTCCGGTCTGCCGTCACCCACCAACGCCCGTCGGGGGTGCGCGCCAGGTCCACGGCGTACAAATGCAAAAAGGCCCCGTCCGGTGGAGAAATCCCCTGACAAGGCCATAGAAAGTTGTTGTGCCCGAACACCAATTCCGCCGGCAGCAGCCCTTCAGCGATCAACCGCTGCGGACCATACAGATCCGCCAGGACCGCGTTGAGCAAGCGCGCCCGCTGGGCAATCCCGGCGGACAAATGCTGCCACTCATCGGCGGCAATCACATGGGGTAACAGGTCCAGTTCCCACGGGCGATCGGCGCCCTTGGGGTCGGCGTAGACGTTGTAGGTCACGCCGTTTTCCTGGATTTGCCGGGTCAGCAACGCCTGGCGCTGCACCAGTTGCGTTGGAGTGCTGCGCTGCAATTGGTCGAACAGCCGACGCCAGTGCGGACGCACGGCGCCGCTGTCGTCGAGCAGTTCGTGATAAGTGCCCGCCGTCAGCGGGTAGCGGTCAAGCAGGTCAGGCATGGAAAGCTCGGCAGACAGCAAAGAACGGTCAGACTAACGCAGGCTCATGACGCTCGGATATACGAAAAATCCGAGCGTCGTGTAGGGCTTAGAAACGTCGCAAATCGAGCGTCATCGGCAGCTCGTCGTTAATCGTCACGTTCGGTATAGGAAGTTTCCCAGGGGTGTGTCCGATTCGGAAGAATCGCGCCATGCGCCGGCTCTCCGCCTCATTGGCGTTCACCGGCAGGCTGTCGTAGTTGCGCCCGCCCGGATGGGCGACGTGGTACTGACAGCCACCCAGGGAACGTTCCATCCAGGTGTCGAGCAGGTCGAACACCAGCGGCGCGTGGACCGGGATGGTCGGTTGCAGGCAGTTGGAGGGTTGCCAGGCGCGGAAGCGCACGCCGGCGACAAATTCGCCCACCCGGCCCGTCGGTTGCAGCGGCACCGGGATGCCATTGCAGGTCAGCAGATAACGTTGCGGCGCCAGACCGGAAACCTTGACCTGCAAGCGCTCCAGGGACGAATCCACATAACGCACCGTGCCGCCGACCGCGCCCTCCTCGCCCAGCACATGCCAAGGCTCCAGGGCCTGACGCACTTCCAGCTCGATGCCACTGACGGCGTAATCACCGACCTTGGGAAAGCGGAATTCCAGATGCGCGGCAAACCACTCGGCCCGCACCGGATAACCGGCGGCATTCAGGTCGACGATGACGTCGGCGAAATCCTGCTCGATAAAGTGCGGCAACAGGAAGCGATCGTGCAGTTCGGTGCCCCAGCGTGCCAGTTTCGGCGGCGCATAAGGCTCGCGCCAGAATCGCGCCACCAGCGCCCGCAACAACAGCTGCTGGGCCAGGCTCATGCGCGCATGGGGCGGCATTTCAAACGCTCGCAACTCGAGCAAGCCCAGACGCCCGGTGGCGCCGTCCGGCGAATAGAGTTTGTCGATGCAGAACTCGGCGCGGTGGGTGTTGCCGGTGACGTCGATCAGCAGGTTACGCAGCAGTCGATCCACCAGCCACGGCGCGCACTCTTCCCCCGGTTTCGGCATTTGGGCGAAGGCGATTTCCAGTTCATACAACGAATCGTTGCGCGCTTCGTCCACCCGTGGCGCCTGGGACGTCGGGCCGATGAATAATCCGGAAAACAGGTAGGACAAGAACGGGTGGTTATGCCAGTAACTGATCAGGCTGCGCAGCAAGTCCGGACGACGCAGGAACGGTGAGTCGGCCGGCGTCGCGCCACCCAGGACGAAATGGTTGCCGCCGCCGGTGCCGGTGTGGCGGCCGTCGATCATGAATTTCTCGGTGGTCAGGCGGGTCTGGCGCGCTTCTTCGTAGAGAAATTCGGTGCGCTCAACCAGTTCATCCCAAGTGGCGGATGGCTGCACGTTGACTTCGATCACGCCCGGATCCGGGGTGATGCGGAAGTTGCTCAGGCGCGGGTCGCTCGGCGGCTCATAGCCTTCCAGCAATACCGGGCAATGCAGCTCCTGAGCGGTGGCTTCGATGGCGGTGACCAGTTCCAGGTAATCCTCGACCCGTTCCAGCGGCGGCATAAACAGGTACAAACGGCCATCCCGCGCTTCGGCGCAGAATGCGGTGCGGGTCAGCCAGTCGGCGGACTCGTCGATCTCGATATCCCGTTCAATCGCTTCCGCTGCCGCGCCCGGACTGTTCAACTGCTGAGTGTCCGGCAGCACCGGGAATTCCTGGTTCGGATCGTTAGGGTAGATAAACGGATACTCCGCCGCTTTCACCCAGGGCTGCGAGCCCAGCGGCAAGCGATAACCCAGCGGCGAATCCCCCGGCACCAGCCGGCAATGTTCGTCGCGCAGGTACCAGCGACCGCTCTGCCACTGATCACCCTTGGCGGTGCGCGCCAGTGGCAGTACCTGGCCGATGACCTTGTCCAGTCCTTGGCTGAAGACTTTGCGCAGTCGCGCACGCTCCAACGGTTCTTCCAGGCGTGAATCTTCGGCGCTGACGTTCAGCGGCAAAGCGCCTTCGCGCCAGAGGTAATAGAAATTGTCTTCGTAGGCCGGGAACACAAAGCGTGTCGGAATTTTCAGGCGTTCAGCGACACTCGCGAGAAAACGCCCGGCCAGTTCACCATCGGCGCCGTAGTCTTCCTGCTCATCGGCAATCAGCGCGCTGTTGTGCCAGATCGGCACGCCGTCACGACGCCAATAGCAATTCAACGACCAACGCGGCAGTTGCTCGCCCGGATACCACTTGCCCTGGCCGAAATGCACCAGGCCTTTGGGGGCGTAATGTTTGCGCATCCGTTGGAACAGTTCAGCGGACAGACGACGCTTGTCCGGCCCAAGGGCGGCGGTGTTCCACTCGGCGCCGTCCGGGTCATCGATGGACACGAAGGTCGGTTCGCCGCCCATGGTCAGGCGTACATCGCCTTCCAACAGGTCGGCATCGATCTGCCGGCCCAGCGCCTGGATCGCCAGCCACTGGTCTTCGGTGTAGGGCTTTGTGACGCGCGGGGCTTCCCAAATCCGCTCCACGGACATTTCGTGGGTGAATTCGCACTCGCACGGTTCCACCAAGCCACTGATCGGTGCCGCAGAGCCCGGATCGGGACTACACGCCAACGGAATGTGTCCTTCACCGGCAAACAGCCCTGAGGTCGCGTCCAGGCCGATCCAGCCAGCGCCGGGCAAGTAAACCTCGCACCAGGCGTGGAGGTCGGTGAAGTCCACGTCGGCGCCCGAGGGGCCGTCGAGGCTTTTGACGTCGGCGGTGAGCTGGATCAGGTAGCCAGAGACAAACCGCGCCGCCAGCCCGAGATTGCGCAGCAGTTGCACCAGCAACCACGCCGAATCGCGGCAGGAGCCGGAGGCATGTTCGAGGGTATGTTCAGGAGTTTGGACGCCGGGCTCCATGCGGATCAGGTAGCCGATGTCTTCGCTCAGGCGCTGGTTCAGCGCCACGAGGAAATCCACGCTGGGCAGCGGCGTGCGGTCGATGCCGTCCAGGTAAGCCTTGAACTTCGGCGTCAGGGGCAAGGTTTCCAGGTATGGCGCCAGTTCCTTGCGCTCATCGGCGGCGTAGGTGAACGGGATCTTTTCCGCGTAGGGCTCAAGGAAGAAGTCGAACGGGTTGAAGACCGCCATTTCCGCCAGCAGATCGACTTCGATCCGCAGTTCATCGGTTTTTTCCGGGAACACCAACCGCGCCAGGTAATTGCCCTGGGGGTCCTGCTGCCAGTTGATGAAGTGCTGCTCGGGCGAGACTTTCAGCGCATAGGACAAAATCCGCGTGCGACTGTGGGCGGCCGGGCGCAGGCGAACGATCTGCGGACCGAGCTCGACGGCGCGGTCGTAGCGGTAATGCGTGACGTGATGCAATGCGACATGAATCGACACGGCGTGCCTCCTGCGAGCCTTAAGCGTATTCGACAGCGCGCAAGACTTATGCCATCGCGCAGCGCTGGCGCTTTCATAGATTGCTTAAGGCAGTACAGCACCAAAATCGGGCGATGCGGGAATTTGGTTTGAGGCAATTGCACGCAAATGTGGCGTGACCATGATCGTTCCCACGCTCCAGCGTGGGAATGCAGCCCGTGACGCTCCGCGTCACTGGACGCGGAGCGTCCCTGGAGGCATTCCCACGCGGAGCGTGGGAACGATCAGCAAAACGCCAACCCGAAGGTTGGCGTTTTGTTCAGCTCAAGCGAGGCTTAGCGCGGCACTACCGGCTTACGCGCAGGCTTGGGCCCTTTGCCTTTGGCCGCATCCTTGCGATCCTTGGCCGCTTGCTGGTTGCGGGCGAATGCCGCCGCCTTGGCCTGTTCACGTTTGTCCCACGGGTTACCACCGTCACTGGCACGCGGCGGCAGGCCGGTGTGCTGGGTCAGGATCTTGGTGGTCTTCTCCCCCGCCACTTTATGGCTGCCAGCCGGCGTCGAGTTTTTGCGACGGGCGCTCTGGTAGCTGTCGGTGGCCGGTTGATGCAACGGGATCAACTGGGTCTTGCCCGGCCCGATCAGGTCGGCGCGGCCCATGCGGGTCAACGCTTCGCGCAGCATCGGCCAGCCTTTCGGGTCGTGGTAACGCAAGAACGCCTTGTGCAGACGACGCTGCTCTTCGCTCTTGACGATAGTGACCGCGTCGCTCTTGTAAGTGACCTTACGCAGCGGGTTCTTGCCCGAGTGGTACATCGCGGTGGCGGTGGCCATCGGCGAAGGGTAGAACGCTTGCACCTGGTCGGCGCGGAAGCCATTGCCCTTGAGCCACAGGGCCAGGTTCATCATGTCTTCGTCGGTGGTGCCCGGGTGAGCGGCGATAAAGTACGGAATCAGGTACTGCTCTTTCCCGGCTTCCTTGGAGTACTTCTCGAACATGCGCTTGAACTTGTCATAGCTGCCGATGCCCGGTTTCATCATCTGGTTGAGCGGACCTTCCTCGGTGTGTTCCGGGGCGATCTTCAGGTAACCACCGACGTGGTGGGTCACCAGTTCCTTGACGTATTCCGGTGACTCGACCGCAAGGTCGTAGCGCAGGCCGGAAGCAATCAGGATCTTCTTCACACCCGGCAAGGCACGGGCGCTGCGATAGAGCTGGATCAACGACGAGTGATCGGTGTTCAGGTTCGGGCAGATCCCCGGGAACACGCACGATGGCTTACGGCACGCGGATTCGATTTCCGGGCTCTTGCAGGCAATGCGGTACATGTTCGCGGTCGGGCCGCCGAGGTCGGAAATGACGCCGGTGAAGCCTGGCACCTTGTCGCGGATCTCTTCGATTTCGCGAATGATCGACTCTTCGGAACGGTTCTGGATGATCCGGCCTTCGTGCTCGGTGATCGAGCAGAAGGTGCAGCCGCCGAAGCAGCCACGCATGATGTTCACCGAGAAACGGATCATGTCGTAGGCCGGAATCTTTTCCTTGCCGTACGCCGGGTGCGGAATCCGTGCGTAAGGCATGCCGAACACGTAGTCCATTTCTTCAGTGGTCATCGGAATCGGCGGCGGGTTGAACCAGACGTCGACTTCGCCGTGCTTCTGCACCAGCGCACGGGCGTTGCCCGGGTTGGTTTCCAGGTGAAGCACGCGGTTGGCGTGAGCATAAAGCACCGCGTCGCCACGGACTTTTTCTACCGACGGCAGACGAATCACAGTCTTGTCGCGGGTCATTTTCGGGCTGGCCAGAATCTGCACGACTTTGGCTTCTTCCGGGTCTTCAACCGGGCCTTTTTCCTGCTCGATGGCGCAGGCCTGGGTGTCCTGGGTGTTCACGTACGGGTTGATGATCTTGTCGACCTTGCCCGGACGGTCGATGCGCGTGGAATCGACTTCGTACCAGTCTTTGGGCGTGTCACGACGAATGAACGCGGTGCCGCGCACATCGGTGATGTCTTCGATCTTGTGACCGTAGGACAGACGCTGGGCGACTTCGACGATCGCACGCTCGGCGTTGCCGTAGAGCAGGATGTCGGCGCAGGCGTCGATCAGGATCGAGTTACGCACCCGGTCCTGCCAGTAATCGTAGTGAGCGATGCGGCGCAGGGAAGCTTCGATGCCACCGAGGACGATCGGCACGTTTTTGTAGGCTTCCTTGCAGCGCTGGCTGTAGACCAGGCTCGCGCGATCCGGCCGTTTGCCTGCCATGCCACCCGGGGTGTAGGCATCATCGGAGCGGACTTTTTTGTCGGCGGTGTAGCGGTTGATCATCGAGTCCATGTTGCCGGCCGCGACACCGAAGAACAGGTTCGGCTCGCCGAGCTTCATGAAGTCGTCTTTGGACTGCCAGTTCGGCTGGGCAATGATCCCGACGCGGAAGCCTTGCGACTCCAGCAGCCGGCCGATGATTGCCATGCCGAACGACGGATGGTCAACGTAGGCATCACCGGTGACGATGATGATGTCGCATGAATCCCAGCCGAGCTGATCCATCTCCTCCCTGCTCATGGGCAGGAATGGCGCTGGCCCGAAACATTCGGCCCAGTACTTGGGATAGTCAAATAACGGCTTGGCTGCTTGCATCATGTCGATAACCGGTGTTGGCTTTCATTGAATTTCGCGGGCGCGGAATATAGCACAAAAAATAACCAATTCCGACGGCTATGGTCGGAAATTGGTGGTGGCCTAAACGCGGAGCAGAAATGGGGACCGCGTTATCGTTCATCGCGAGCAAGCTTTGCTCCTACAAAGGCTGATACACCACCTGTAGGAGCAAAGCTTGCTCGCGATGAGGCCCTATCAGACGCCGAATATCTTATTCGTCGTCGAAGTTGTAGCTGCCCGGCGCAAGGTTTTCAAAGCGGGTGTATTTGCCGATGAACGCCAGGCGCGACGTGCCAATCGGACCGTTCCGCTGCTTGCCGATGATGATCTCGGCGATGCCTTTATGCTCGGTTTCCGGGTGATACACCTCATCCCGGTACACGAACATGATTACGTCAGCATCCTGCTCGATCGCTCCGGATTCCCGGAGGTCGGAGTTGATCGGGCGTTTGTTCGGCCGCTGCTCCAGGGAGCGGTTGAGCTGCGACAGCGCCACCACCGGGCAGTTGAATTCCTTGGCCAGGGCCTTCAAGGAACGGGAGATCTCGGAAATCTCGTTGGTCCGGTTATCGCCGCCGGAACCCGGGATCTGCATCAATTGCAGGTAGTCGATCATGATCAAAGCCACGTCGCCGTGCTCACGCACCAGACGTCGGGTCCGCGCACGCATTTCCGAGGGGCTGATACCGGCCGTATCGTCGATGAACAGCTTGCGGTCGTTGAGCAGGTTGACCGCCGACGTCAGGCGCGGCCAATCGTCGTCGTCCAGCCGACCGGCCCGGACCTTGGTCTGGTCGATGCGGCCCAGGGACGACAACATACGCATGATCAGCGATTCGCCTGGCATCTCCAGCGAGTAAACCAGGACGCACTTGTCGCTGCGCAACACGGCGTTTTCCACCAGGTTCATCGCAAAGGTGGTTTTACCCATGGAAGGACGGCCGGCGACGATAATCAAATCGGACGGCTGCAGGCCGCTGGTCATCCCGTCGAGGTCGGTGTAACCGGTAGACAGGCCGGTGATGGCGTTGTCGGTGTTGAACAAGGTGTCGATGCGGTCGATGGCCTTGGTCAGCAGGTCATTCACACTCACCGGGCCGCCGGTTTTTGGCCGGGCCTCAGCAATCTGGAAAATCTGCCGTTCGGCTTCGTCGAGAATCTCTTCCGCCGTACGACCTTCGGGGTTGAAGGCGCTGTCGGCAATTTCGGAGGCGATGCCGATCAGTTGGCGCAAGGTCGCCCGCGCACGGACGATCTGAGCATAGGCCTTGATGTTAGCGACGGACGGCGTGTTTTTCGCCAGTTCGCCGAGGTAACCGAGGCCACCCACCTGGGAAGTCTGACCTTCCTTGTCCAATTGCTCGGCCAGGGTCACGACGTCGATGGGCGAGTTCATGTCCGCCAGTTTGGCGATTGCGCGGAAGATCAGGCGATGGTCATGTCGATAGAAATCACCATCCGAGACCTGATCGAGCACGCGTTCCCAGGCGTTGTTGTCCAGCATCAGACCACCGAGCACAGCCTGTTCGGCCTCGATGGAGTGCGGCGGCACCTTCAGGGAAGCGGTTTGCAGATCATATTGCTCGGGAGCGGAGATATCGTTCATGGCCACTTGTTGAATAAGAATTGGGAGAATCAGGAACTGCAGAAAGACAAAGGGCACGACCTGTAAACAGGATCGTGCCCGATGTTACCGACAAGCACCCGAGGGTGCCAGCCGACAAGTGCTGCTTAAGCTGCTACCACGACAACGCGTACGGTGGCTTCAACTTCGGCGTGCAGGTGCACGGCTACGTCGAATTCACCTACGTTACGGATAGTGCCGTTCGGCAGACGAACTTCGCTTTTTGCAACTTCAACGCCAGAGGCGGTCAGTGCATCAGCGATGTCGTGAGTACCGATCGAACCGAACAGCTTGCCTTCGTCACCGGCGGTGGCAGTGATAGTCACTTCCAGCTCAGCCAGTTGGGCGGCGCGGTTTTCAGCCGAAGTTTTGCGGTCTGCTGCGGCTTTTTCCAGCTCAGCGCGACGCTCTTCGAACGCAGCCACGTTGGCAGCGGTCGCAGCGGTAGCTTTGCCGTAAGGCAGCAGGTAGTTACGACCGTAACCAGCCTTAACGTTCACTTTGTCACCCAGGTTGCCCAGGTTGGTGACTTTTTCCAGAAGGATCAGTTGCATGTGAAAATCCTCTTAACTTTTAACCTTCACCGTTCGCGTTATCGGCGTCTTTCGGCGCCAGACGACCGCGAAAATCAATCAGGCTGTCGACGATGGCCAAGACCACCAGCAACGGATAGATCAGCTGCATGAACAGCAACAGCGTGACGTACAACCCCACCAGCCAGAACCTGGCCAGTCGCTTTTGCGCCACCAGCCCGTGAATCAGGGCCAGCCCGGCGAATACCAGCGGAACACTGCACAACGGTGTCAACATGGCCATCTGCGGACCGATATTCGGTCCCAGAAGCATCAACACCAGCAGCGAAATCGCCGGTCCCAGCGGGAATCGGATGGCGCGAAACTCGCGACCAAAACCACCCGGGTTGTACAACAACGCCTGCCAGTAGCGCCCGACAATCAGGCTCAGCACACTGACGATTTGCAACAAGGCCGCAATCAGGCCGGTCAGGACCGGTGCAATCAGGGACGCAAAATGCGCACGCTCATCTACGGACAACTTGTCGTAGACCTCACCGAGCAGCGACGGCATGACTTTTATCAAAGCCTGCGCCAGCTGCTCGATCTGGGGACCAAAAGCCGTCCCCAGCACCACTGCAAACACCACTCCCATCGCTATGCTGACCAGCAGCACGCGGTTCCAGGACTCGCTTGCGCGCAAAACCAACGCAAGGCCCGAAGACCCCAGCAGCACCAGAAGTGCCCGTGGGTCGTCGGAGTAAAGCCACCAGACCAAGGCCGGCAGCAGTCCCAGAGCAAGTACGCCAATGGCGTCCTTCAATCCGCGCCGCAGGAGCACAAGGCAACCTGCGGCAGCACCCAACCAATACAACAACGGCAATGTTGCGCATCCAGCCACTACGAGAGTGGCCTGCACGCGGCCGCGCATGATGAACTCAGCTATGGCACGCATGCATTCAATCCTTTGCTACGTCGACTGCCCGGTCTCAGCGGCCGTGGCTGTCGGTGTAGGCCAGCAGGGCCAGGAAGCGGGCGCGCTTGATAGCGGTGGCCAGCTGACGCTGATAACGAGCTTTGGTACCGGTGATACGGCTTGGAACGATTTTGCCGGTCTCGGATACGTATGCTTTCAGGGTGTTGAGATCTTTGTAATCGATCTCTTTCACGTCTTCAGCGGTGAAGCGGCAGAATTTACGACGACGGAAGAAACGTGCCATGTAATAGGCTCCTCAAAAGGTCCGTGGATTACTCGTCAGCGTTATCGCTGTTGTCGCTGTCATCACTGTCAACGCCTTCGGCGTCGGAGTGCTCAGGACGGTCGCGACGCTCACGGCGCTCACTGCGGTTTTCTTCAGCCTTGAGCATCTCGGATTGGCCGGTAACGGCTTCTTCGCGACGGATGACCAGGTTACGGATCACTGCATCGTTGTAGCGGAAGTTGTCTTCCAGCTCGGCCAGGGCCTTGCCAGTGCATTCAACGTTCAGCATCACGTAGTGAGCCTTGTGAACATTGTTGATTGCGTAGGCCAGTTGACGACGGCCCCAATCTTCCAGACGGTGGATTTTGCCGCCGTCTTCTTCGATCAGCTTGGTGTAACGCTCTACCATGCCGCCGACTTGCTCGCTTTGATCCGGGTGGACCAAAAAGATGATTTCGTAATGACGCATGAATGCTCCTTACGGGTTGTAGCCTGCCGCTCAAAAGCGGTCAGACAAGGAGTGAATGACACTTATGGACTTGCTTGCGATAGACACATGCGTGCCTGCCGTCACAGCAAGGGGCGCAATTGTAGAGAAGGGACAGGAGAGGTGCAAGGCAATTGGTGATTATTTGAACAGTTCGTTCACCCACCTATTTTTGCCACCCCACAAACCACTGTAGGAGCAAAGCTTGCTCGCGATGAGGGCGGAACATTCAGCATTGATGCTGAATGTTACACCGCTATCGCGAGCAAGCTTTGCTCCTACAGACAGCTGTGTGTCAGGACTTTTTGGTGGCAGCCTTGACGCTGCGCTGGCGCTGGGCCTCAAACAGGCAAACACCGGTCGCCACGGAAACGTTGAGGCTGCTGACGCTACCAGTCATCGGCAGGTGCACCAGGTAGTCGCACAGGTCGCGAGTCAGGCGACGCATACCGCTGCCTTCGGCGCCCATGATCAGGATGGTCGGGCCGGTCATGTCTTGCTGATACAGACTCTGCTCAGCCTCGCCCGCCGTACCGACAACCCACAAGCCGCGCTGCTTGAGTTTTTCCAGGGTGCGCGCCAGGTTGGTCACGGCGACCAACGGAATCACTTCCGCCGCGCCGCAGGCCACTTTACGCACCGTCGGGGTCAGGGTCGCTGACTTGTCCTTCGGCACGATCACCGCCAGCGCACCGGCCGCATCGGCCGAACGCAGGCAAGCGCCGAGGTTGTGCGGGTCGGTCACGCCGTCGAGCACCAGCAGCAACGGCGCGCCTTCGGAGCGATCCAGCAACTCGTCGAGCATCGCCTCGCCCCAGACCTGGCTCGGACTCACGTCCGCCACCACGCCTTGGTGCACGCCATCAACCCAGGCGTCGAGTTCACGACGCTCGGCGTTGCCGACGGGCACGCGATTTTCATTCGCCAGCGCGATCAGCGCCTGTACACGCGGCTCGCTGCGGCCTTCAGCCAGCCAGATCTGCTTGACGCGTTTCGGGTGGTGACGCAGCAACGCTTCTACCGCATGCACGCCGTAGATTTTTTCCAACTGACTCATGACTTGGCCTTAGGTTTACGCGCCCCGCCGCTTTTGGCTGGGGCCGAGCCCGCTTTCGGCGGGCCTTTACGGTGTTTGCTCGGCTTGCTGCCGGGAGCCTTATCAGGCGCCGACCGTCCGGTCTTTCCCCCAGACGCCGCTTTACCGCCGCTTTTCGCTTCAGACAGTAACGCCTGTTTCAGTTCACGGCTTTTGCGCAGCTCGGCATTTTTCGCCGCCGCATCGCTCGGGCGATAGGCTTCGGGCGCTTTTTCCTTGGCAGGACGACGGCCGGTTTTTGCCGGAGCCGGTTCTGCCGCAGCAGCGGTTTTAGCCGCTGGCGCAGTGGCTTCAGTGCCACGCTTCTTGCGACCGATCGGCGCGCTGATGGTCTTTTCAGCCATCTCGAAGTCGATTTTGCGTTCGTCGAGATCGACGCGCATCACCCGCACTTCAACGGTGTCGCCCAGGCGGAAGCTGCGACCGGTACGTTCACCGGCGAGGCGGTGGTGCACAGGATCGAAGTGGTAGTAATCCCCCGGCAGCGCGGTGACGTGCACCAGGCCTTCGACGTAGATGTCGGTCAGCTCGACGAACAGGCCGAAACCGGTCACGGCGGTGATCACACCCGGGAACGATTCGCCCACGCGGTCTTTCATAAACTCGCATTTGAGCCAGTTCACCACGTCGCGGGTCGCTTCGTCGGCACGGCGCTCGCTCATCGAGCACTGCTCGCCGAGTTGCTCCAGGGCCGCTTCGTCGTACGGATAGATGCGCGCTTTCGGAATCGTCATCGCGCCGGCACGGCGAACGTGCGGGGTGTCTTGCTTCGAATGGATAACGCTGCGGATCGCCCGGTGCGTGAGCAAGTCCGGGTAGCGGCGGATCGGCGAGGTGAAGTGGGTATAGGCTTCGTAATTCAGGCCGAAGTGGCCCTGGTTATCGGCACTGTACACCGCTTGGCTCAACGAACGCAGCATGACGGTCTGAATCAGATGGAAATCCGGACGATCCTTGATGCTCGCCAGCAGTGCCTGGTAATCCTTCGGCGACGGGCCGTCCTTGCCTTTGTGCAGGGACAGGCCGAGCTCACCGAGGAAGGCGCGCAGTTTTTCCAGACGCTCCGGTGGCGGACCGTTGTGCACGCGATACAGCGCAGGAATTTCGTGTTTCTTCAGGAATTCAGCAGTGGCCACGTTGGCCGCGAGCATGCATTCCTCGATCAGTTTGTGCGCATCGTTACGCACGGTCGGACGGATTTCGGCAATCTTGCGCTCGGTGCCGAAGATGATCCGGGTTTCCTGGGTTTCGAAATCGATCGCGCCACGCACGTGACGAGCGCCCAGCAACACTTTGTACAGTGCGTAAAGCTGCTTGAGGTGCGGCAGAACGTCGGTGTACTCGCCACGAAGCTGACGGGCTTCGGTGAGTTTCGGCGTTTCCAGCATCGCGCTGACTTTGTTGTAGGTCAGGCGAGCGTGGGAGTGAATCACCGCTTCGTAGAAGCAGTAGTCGGTCATCTCGCCGGTTTTGGAGATGGTCATCTCACAAACCATAGCCAGGCGATCGACATGCGGATTCAGCGAGCACAGGCCGTTGGACAGCTGCTCAGGCAGCATCGGCACCACGCGCTCGGGGAAGTACACCGAGTTGCCGCGAACCTGGGATTCGTTGTCCAGCGCCGAACCGATCTTCACGTAGCTGGAGACGTCGGCAATCGCCACGTACAACTTCCAGCCACCGGAGAACAGGCGCAGCTTGCCTGGCTTGGATTCGCAGTAAACCGCGTCATCGAAGTCGCGCGCGTCTTCACCGTCGATGGTCACGAACGGCAGATGGCGCAGGTCGATGCGCTTCTCTTTGTCTTTTTCTTCGACTTCAGGCTTGAGCTTGGCGGCTTCTTTCAACACCGCCTCAGGCCATACGTGCGGGATATCGTACGCGCGCAGGGCGACATCGATTTCCATGCCCGGCGCCATGTAGTTACCCACGACTTCGACCACGTCGCCTTGCGGCTGGAAGCGCGGCGTCGGCCAGTGAGTGATCTTCACTTCGACGAACTGACCGATATTGGCATTGGCGTTGCGACCCGGCGTGACCAGCACTTCTTGCTGGATCTTCGGGTTATCCGCAACCACGAAGCCGATACCGCCCTCTTCGAAGTAACGGCCGACGATGGTCTCGTGGGCACGGGACACCACTTCGACGATCATGCCTTCGCGGCGACCGCGACGGTCCAGGCCGGAAACACGGGCCAGGGCACGGTCACCGTCGAACACCAGGCGCATTTGCGCCGGGCTCATGAACAGGTCGTCACTGCCGTCGTCCGGGACCAGGAAGCCGAAACCGTCACGGTGACCGCTGATGCGGCCCAGGATCAGGTCGAGCTTATCCACAGGCGCATAGGTGCCGCGACGGGTATAGATGAGTTGAGCGTCGCGCTCCATGGCGCGCAGACGGCGACGCAGGGCTTCGATCTGGTCTTCTGTGGTCAGACCAAACTCCTCGACCAACTGCTCGCGGTTAGCAGGCGAACCTCGATCAGCAAGGTGCTGAAGGATCAGTTCGCGGCTAGGAATAGGGTTTTCATATTTTTCCGCTTCACGAGCGGCCTCGGGATCGAGGGACTGCCAATCGGCCATTAGAGAGTTTTCACCTTGTCTATATGCGGGTTAGTTTGGCATAGGCGTAATGAAACGGGAAATTTCAGGCTATGAGAGCCCATCTAAAGCCCTTTATCGACACCGCGAAGCTGATTTAAATGCCATCGGTGAAATTTTCCAGGTTTTTTTGACGACAGGGGTTTACAGTTAAAAAGACGCTCCGTATAGTGCGCGCCATCGACGACGCACTAGCGTTGCCGATACTGCCCAGATGGTGAAATTGGTAGACACGCCAGCTTCAGGTGCTGGTGACCGCAAGGTCGTGGAAGTTCGAGTCTTCTTCTGGGCACCAATTCAAATTTCAGAGTCGATCTGGAATTTCACAAAAACCCGCGAAAGCGGGTTTTTGCGTTTCTGGCCTCCCAGAATTTTCGAGAGTCAACGCGCGCCTCTGTAGGAGCAAGGCTTACCCGCGATGGCATCCTTGAAATCGCCATCGCGGGCAAGCCTTGCTCCTACAGGTTTAGCGTTTTGCCCCGAGCCCGCCCTGGCAGGGCCTTATCCTGCCCTCAAGGCGCACTTGAGAAACAATATCGTTTATCATTGTTGCAAGTTTTTGCAATGCGACAGTGAGGAACCCTGCGAATGATGTTTCGAAATACCCTGCGCCGAGGCCTGACCTTTACCCTCCTCGGCCTGGCTCTCGCCACTCCCCTCACCCAAGCCGCCGACCCGGTTTCCCTGACGCTCTATAACGGCCAACACAAGGAAGTCGGCGATGCAGTCGCCAAAGCTTTCGAAGCCAAGACCGGGATTCACGTCAATGTACGCAAGGGCAGCAGCAACCAGCTCGCCAGCCAGGTCGTTGAAGAAGGCGACCGCTCCCCCGCCGACGTGATCTACACCGAAGAATCGCCGCCACTGAACAAACTTGGCGAACAAGGCCTGCTGGCCCAGACCGACGCCGCCACCCTCGCCGTCCTGCCGAAAGATTACGTCGCCGGCAATGGTACCTGGATCGGCATCACCGCCCGGGTCCGCGTGGTCGCTTTCAACCCGAAACTGATCGACGAAAAAGACCTGCCCAAGTCGGTCATGGAGTTCTCCGATCCAAAATGGCAAGGCAAGGTCGGTTTCGTACCCACCAGCGGCGCCTTCCAGGAACAGGCCGTGGCGATCATCAAGACCCACGGCATGGACGCTGCCGAAGAATGGCTGACTGGCCTGCGCGCGTTCGGCAAGGTCTACAGCAACAATATGGTTGCACTGAAAGCCGTGGAAAACGGCGAAGTCGCCACCGTGCTGGTGAACAACTACTACTGGTTCGCCTTGCAGCGTGAAAAAGGCCAGCTCGATTCGAAACTGCATTACTTCACCGGCGGCGACGTTGGCGGCTTGATCACCGTTTCCAGCGCGGCCGTGCTGAAATCCAGCAAGCATCCAAAAGAAGCCCAGCAATTCCTTGCCTACATGGCCAGCGAAGAAGGTCAGCGCGTGATCACCCAGACCACCGCCGAATACCCACTGCACAAAGGCATGCAATCGGATCGTGGGCTCAAGCCGTTCAGCGAACTCGAAGCGCCGAAAGTCACCCCAGCCGACCTCGGCAATGCCGAAGAAGCCCTGGACCTGGAACGTGACGTTGGCTTGAACTGATGAGCGCATCGCTATCCGCCCCTGCCTCGCGCGGAGGTAACGTGCCACGGCGCAAACGGCCGTCGATCTGGTTGTTGCTGCCGGTGTTGCTGCTGGTGGTGCTCAGCCTGTTGCCGCTGGCCTATGTCGGGCTCAAGACTTGGCAAGCGGGCTGGGCCGAAGCATTGCATCTGCTATGGCGGCCGTATGTGTTTGGCCTGCTGCGCAACACATTGTCGCTGATGATTGGCGTCACCCTGGCCTGCGGCGTGACCGGGTTGTCCCTGGCCTGGCTGCTGGAGCGCAGCAATCTGAAGGGGCGGCGAATCTGGGGCGTGATCCTGTGCCTGCCTTTTGCCGTGCCGGCGTTTGTCAGCAGTTTTACCTGGGTTTCCCTCAGCGCGCATTTCGAGGGCCTGGGCGGGGCGATTCTGGTGATGACCCTGTCCAAGTATCCGCTGGTGTTTTTGCCGGTAGCGGCGACTCTGCGCAATCTTGATCCCTCCCTTGAAGAGTCCGCCCGCACCCTGGGGCAGAATCGCTGGGGCGTGTTTTTCCGGATCACCCTGCCGCTGCTCTGGCCGTCGCTACTGGCCGGCTCGTTGCTGATTGCGCTGCACATGCTGGTGGAATTTGGCGCGCTGTCGATCATCGGCCTGCAAACCTTCACTACGGCGATCTATCAACAGTTCGAACTGGAATTCAGCAACGCCAACGCCGCGATGCTGTCGGCGGTGCTGTTGGCGCTGTGTCTGGTGCTGCTGTGGCTTGAGCTGCGGGTTCGCGGCAAGGGCCGACACGTGCGCACCGGTCAGGGCGCGGCGCGGCATGCCGAACAGGTTCGCCTCGGGCCTTGGGCTGCCGCCGGACAGGTTTATTGCCTGGCGCTGGCGATCATCGGCAGTGGCATCCCGCTGGGGATGCTCGCGTACTGGCTGGCGGTCGGTTCATCGGCGGCTTTCCCGATGGCGGCGATCAGCGAAGCACTGCTGTCGTCCCTGGCACTGTCTCTCGGCGGTGCGGCGCTGTGTCTGGTGCTGGCGGTGCCTGTCGGATTGCTGGTGGTGCGCTACAAAGGCCAACTGGCAATCTGGGCCGAGCGCTTGCCGTATTTGCTGCACGCGTTACCAGGCCTGGTGATTGCCCTGACCCTGGTGTATTTCGCCCTGCACTATGTGCCGGCGCTGTACCAGACGTCGATGTTGCTGCTGATCGCTTATGCGCTGTTGTTTCTGCCGCTGGCCCAGGCGCCGATTCGTACGGCACTGAATAAAGCGGCGCCACAACTGGAAGAGGCGGCGCGCACGCTGGGTGCGTCGTCGTTCAGTGCGTTTTGCCGGGTGACGTTGCCGATTATCTTCCCGGCGCTGGGCGCTGCGTTTGCGCTGGTGTTTCTGGATGCGATGAAGGAATTGACGGCGACGCTGCTGCTGAGCCCGACCGGGTTGAACACGCTGGCGACAGAGGTGTGGGCGCATACCGCGAACGTGGAATTTGCGGCGGCGGCGCCTTATGCGGCGTTGTTGATTTTGGTGTCGGGGCTGCCGGTTTATTTACTGACTACCCGGATGTATTTGAGCCGTTGAGATTGCCTTCGCGAGCAGGCTCGCTCCCACATTGGAATGCATTCCCCTGTGGGAGCGAGCCTGCTCGCGAAGAGGCCAGCCCAGGCAAAGAAAACCCTAAGCCCTGAACTGCCCCAGACTCGCCTTCAACTGCGCCGCCAAGCCATCCAGCACTTTGCCGCTGGCTGTGGTTTCCACCACGGCCTTAGCCGCTTTCTCAGCCTGAGCATGAATGGTTTCAACCCGACCCCGCACCGCTTGCGCGCCCTGCGCCTGATGGGCCGCGGCCTGGGTCGCCAGACCGATCGCCGCATGCACTTGCTCGACCGACGCCTGCACCGACTGCTGCAACCGCGCGCTGTCACGCAACACCAGCAAACCTTCGCTGGCCTGGCGCCCGGCCTGACCAATCGCCGCGACCGCCTCACGTGCACCTTGCTGCAACGCCACGATGTGCGCCTGGATATCGCCAGTAGAACTTTGCGTCTTGCTCGCCAGCGCCCGCACTTCATCTGCCACAACGGCGAACCCGCGACCGGTTTCACCCGCCCGCGCCGCTTCGATGGCCGCGTTCAGCGCCAGCAGGTTGGTTTGCTCGGCGATCCCGTGGATCACCGTCAACACGACTTCAATCTGTTCACTTTGCTGCGCCAGACGCTCGATAACTTTCGCACCGGTATCGACCTGGCCGGCCAATGCTTCAATCAGGCTGCCGACCTTCGCCGAGGTCCGGGTGTTCTCATCGGTGGCCTGACGAATATCCACAACCTGCTGCAAGGCTGCTTGCATCGCGTGACTTTCCGACTGCGCTTCATCGGCCATTTGCGACAGCGCGCGCAGGCTCTCGGCCACTTCATCGCGCTGCATGCCCGCCGCTTTATCGGCCCCGGCATTGCGCAAGGTCATGGCGCCGATTTCCACGCCGGTGCGCTGGGCCACGTCGCCCGCTTCACGCACGATCGGCTGCAACTTATCCACAAAGCGATTGACCGCCGAGGCCATGTCGCCGATTTCGTCCTTGCTGTTGATCTGCACACGCTTGGTCAGGTCACCCTCGCCCGCCGCCAGATCATCCATGGCGGCAATCAGCATTTTCAGGCGATTGACGACGCGACGACCCAGCACCACGGCCAGCAACAGCAACACGCCAAAGCCCACCACCGCCAGACCCATACCGATGCGCCAGCGCAAAGTGCCCGCTGCTTGCTGCACGGTGCTGGTGGTGTTGGCCTGCATTTCTGACGCCGTGGACTGCGCCGACTTCAGACGCGCGCCCATCGCTGCGGCACTATCAGCCGCCGCGCCTTTGAGGCTGTCGCCGACCAGCTGATCGCTGCTGGCGATCAGCGCCGAGAAACGTTTGTCGAGGGCTGCCAGATCGACTTCCACGGAAGCGGTGGAGACGCCCATCAAGACCTTGCCAATTTCCACGCCATTGGGGCTGATCGAGGCTTCGAGGTAGTAGACCGATGGATCGTTCTTCGCCGCATCCAGCACTTTGTCCAACGCACGCTCGCCCTGGCCTTTCTCCAGCAGCGCTTTGTTGATCGGGTTCTCGCGGTTCAAATAGCGCGTCAGGTGCTGGCCGGTGGCGTCGTCGTAGATCACGAACAATACGTTTGGATTGCGCTGGGCGCGGCGGGCAAATTCGGACAGGGTAGGAACGTCGCTGTCCCACATGGCGCGGGGGGCGACCGAGGCCAGAAGTTGCGCCATATCATTGGCGGAGTCCTTCAGGTCTTTTTCCAAAGTCCCACGCAATTGCGCCTGCTCGTCCTTCAGACGTGAGGACAGACCGGCGGTGAGCCGCTGACGGGTGTTGGTGGACAGGCTGTCCAGGCTCGACGTGACCTCACGGCCCGCCTGCTCCAGCTCACCGGAGAGCTTTTGACTGTCAGCCCCCAGGCGCACACCGAGATCGGCTTCCAATGCAGTCACCGTGCTCCGAGTCAGGGCAACCGCAACCAGCACTTGCACCAAAAGGGCGATACCAAGGGTAACGAACACGGGCCGCAGAAGACGGCTTTGTAACAGTGAGAGAATGGCTGACACTTAAAATCCCTCTGCTTGGCGCCATTAAATTGATGGCGCATCGGAAGCGATGCTTTTAATCAACATCACAGCAAAGGTCGTGCCGTCTGACAGGCAGATACGACAAAGGCCCCAAACGAGGGGCCTTTGTGTTTTACATCAACGACTTATTAAGCGAACGGGTGACGCAAAACGATGGTTTCGTTGCGGTCCGGGCCCGTCGAAATAATGTCAATCGGCGCACCGACCAACTCTTCAACGCGTTTGATGTAGTTGCGAGCAGCTTGCGGCAGCTCTTCCAGGGTCTTGGCGCCGACAGTGGATTCGGTCCAGCCTGGCATCTCTTCGTATACCGGCTCGAGGCCGATGTAGCTGTCGGCGTCGGTCGGTGCGTCGATCACTGCACCATCCTGGTTCTTGTAGCCAACACAGATGTTGATGGTTTCCAGGCCGTCCAGCACGTCCAGCTTGGTCAGGCACAGGCCCGAGATGCTGTTGACGTCGATTGCGCGACGCAGGATGACGGCATCGAACCAGCCGCAACGACGGGCACGGCCGGTGGTAGCGCCGAACTCGTGGCCACGCTTGGCCAGGAACGCGCCAACGTCGTCGAACAGCTCAGTCGGGAATGGACCCGAACCGACGCGAGTGGTGTAGGCCTTGGTGATGCCGAGGATGTAATCCAGGTACATCGGACCGAAACCCGAACCGGTGGCGATGCCGCCCGCAGTAGTGTTGGAGCTGGTGACGTACGGGTAAGTACCGTGATCGATGTCCAGCAGGGAGCCTTGGGCGCCTTCGAACATGATGTCTTTGCCAGCGCGACGCAGCTCGTGCAGCTCAGCGGTGACGTCGAGCATCATCGGCTTGAGCAGCTCGGCGTATTCCATGCACTCGTCGAGTGTCTTCTGGAAGTCGATCGCTGGCTCTTTGTAGTAATTGACCAGGACGAAGTTGTGGTAATCCAGCAACTCGCCCAGCTTGGCGGCGAAACGCTCACGATGGAACAGGTCACCGATGCGCAGACCGCGACGGGCAACTTTATCTTCGTAAGCCGGGCCGATGCCGCGACCGGTGGTGCCGATCTTCAGCTCGCCACGGGCCTTTTCACGCGCCTGGTCCAGCGCGACGTGATAGGACAGGATCAGCGGGCAGGAAGGGCTGATACGCAGACGCTCGCGCACCGGTACACCTTTCTCTTCCAGCTTGATGATCTCGCGCAGCAGAGCGTCCGGTGCAACCACCACGCCGTTGCCGATCAGGCACTGCACGCCTTCGCGCAGCACGCCCGACGGGATCAGGTGCAAGACGGTTTTTTCGCCGTCGATCACCAGGGTGTGACCCGCGTTGTGGCCACCTTGGTAGCGCACTACGGCGGCAGCATGTTCGGTCAGCAGATCAACGATCTTGCCTTTGCCCTCATCACCCCATTGGGTGCCCAGGACTACGACATTCTTACCCATAACACTTGTCCTCATTCGCGCAAACTTGGTGCCGGCAGCCGCCGGCAGGAAAACTCAAGAAGCCAGCGGCAATACTTGCCAAAGCCCGTTCTGCTGAATCAATTGCCGGTCGCAGTCCGCTTCACGGGCGGCGGCCAATGGTTGCCCAGGCAAAGCCTGAACGACACGCTGACCCTCACTGCGCAACTGGCAAACCTGCTGCCAGAGTGCCGCATCCGTACTGTCAGGCATCCAGATACCGCCAGACGGTAACTCGATCTCAGCACGCCCCAGGGTCACCAGGGTTTTCAAATCGGTAGAGAAGCCGGTTGCCGGACGGGCACGACCGAAGTCGGCACCGATGTCGTCGTAACGACCGCCCTGGGCAATGGACTGGCCAACGCCCGGTACGAACACCGCGAACACCACACCGGTGTGATAGTGGTAGCCGCGCAACTCGCCCAGATCGAAGTAAAGCGGTAATTCCGGGAAACGCGCGGACAGCCGATCGGCAATGGCCAGCAAGTCTTCCAGCGCCGCCAGTACCGGCGCCGGCGCACGGGCCAGACGCTCGCGGGCAGCGCTCAACACTTCACGACCGCCACACAGGTCGACCAACGCGCGCAGCATGCCCGACAGATCGGCAGGCAGGCCTTCGGTCAAGGTAATGACCTCGTCGATGGCCTTACGTTGCAATGCATCGAACAACTGTTGCTCGACTTCGCCGGACAAACCGGCGGCGCGGGCCAGGCCGCGGTAGATACCAACATGCCCGAGGTCCATGTGCACATCCGGCACATCGGCCAGTTGCAGCATGGCCAGCATCAGGCTGATGACTTCGACGTCGCTGCTCGGGCTGGCATCGCCGTACAACTCGGCGCCCAACTGGATCGGACTGCGCGACGACGACAAGGCCCGCGGCTGCGCATGCAGCACGCTGCCGGCATAGCACAGGCGGCTCGGACCTTCGCGACGCAGGGTGTGCGCATCGATGCGCGCCACTTGCGGCGTGATGTCGGCACGGAAACCCATCTGCCGGCCCGATTGCGGGTCGATGACCTTGAAGGTACGCAGATCCAGGTCCTGGCCCGCGCCGGTCAGCAGGGATTCCAGGTACTCGATATGGGGAGTCACGACAAACTCGTAACCCCAGCTCTGGAACAGATCCAACACCTGGCGGCGCGCTACTTCAATGCGCGCTGCCTCCGGTGGCAGTACTTCTTCGATGCCATCTGGCAGCAGCCAGCGGTCTACCGTTGCCATTACGCCATTCCCCTATGATCCGGGCGGCCAGCCGTTGGGCGAGCCTTGAGTGAAGCAGAAAATGATCGGTTCATGCGCAAACAACGCGCATGAACGACACGGCGAAAAGCCTGAAATCGGCTTCGCCAACCACTTTCCTCGAAAAACCTGTCGAGTCATTCAACTCGGGCGCCTGCCAAAAAACCGCAATCAAACATGCAGACGCAAAAAAGCCGGGAATTTCCCGGCTGCCGCATCATACACACGTTTTCCCAAAGGATCACCCCGCCCGAGGTTTTAGCCGCCGGGCGGGGGATGATTCAGGTCAACGCCGTATCAAGGCTTGGCTTTTTCCAGATAACGGAAGAAGTCGCTGCTTGGGTCCAGGACCATGACATCGGTTTTGTTCGCGAAGCTTTCACGGTAGGCACGCAGGCTACGGTAGAAACCGTAGAACTCCTGGTCCTGGCCGTAGGCTTTGGAGTAGATCGCAGCAGCCTGGGCATCACCATCACCACGAACCTCTTCAGATTCACGGTAGGCTTCGGCCAGCAACACGCGGCGTTGACGATCGGCGTCGGCACGGATGCCTTCGGCCAGCTCGTTACCCTTGGCGCGGTGCTCGCGAGCTTCACGCTCACGCTCGGTGCTCATACGTTCGAACACGCTGCGGTTCACTTCTTTCGGCAGGTCGATGGCCTTGACCCGAACATCGACAACTTCGATGCCCAGTTCTTTTTCCGCCATCTTGTTCAGCGAAGCGGTGATGTCCGCCATCAACGCGTCACGTTCACCAGAAACCACTTCATGCAGGGTGCGCTTACCAAACTGGTCACGCAGGCCCGATTCCAGACGACGGGACAGACGCTCGTCGGCAATCTGCTTGAGGCCGGAGGTTGCGGTGTAGAAGCGCTCGGCATCTTTCACGCGCCACTTGGCGTAGGCATCGACCATGACGGCTTTCTTTTCCAGCGTCAGGAAGCGTTGTGTCGGTGCATCCAGCGTCATCAGGCGTGCGTCGAATTTGCGCACCTGGTTAACGTAAGGCACTTTCACATGCAGGCCCGGCTGAACATCAGTCTGGACCACGCGACCGAATTGCAGCATTACCGCACGCTCGGTCTGACCCACAATGTAGAAGCAGTTCCAGGCTGCGATCGCCACGACGACGCAGACAATAAGGGCGATCAGCGATTTATTGCTCATCAGCGACTCTCCCTGGTACGTGCTTGCTGTTGTTGCAGATCAGCGGCTGCACGCGCATTCGCTTCATTGCTGCTGGCTGTCGCGCCCGTTACCGGAGCGCTGGTGCTGCGGCCACTGTCGATCATCTTGTCCAGCGGCAAGTACAGCAGATTGCTCTGGCCATTCTTGTTGCCGGTCACGAGAACCTTGCTGGTGTTGGTGAAGACTTCCTGCATGGTGTCCAGGTACAGACGCTCGCGGGTAACTTCAGGAGCCTTGCGGTACTCGGCGACCAGTTTGGTGAAGCGATCCGCCTCACCCTTGGCGCGCGATACCGTTTCGTCACGGTAGCCGTTGGCATCTTCAAGGATGCGCTGGGCCTGACCACGGGCTTCCGGCACGACGCCGTTGGCGTAGGTTTCAGCCTGGTTGCGCGAACGCTGCTCGTCTTCACGGGCACGGATCACGTCATCGAAGGCTTCCTGGACTTCACGCGGTGCGGCTGCGCTCTGAACGTTGACCTGGGTAACGGTGATACCGGTGCGATAGGTATCGAGGAAGCGTTGCAGACGCTCCTTGATTTCGCTGGCCATCAATTCACGACCTTCGGTCAATACCTGGTCCATGGCGGTGGAACCCACCACATGGCGCAAGGCACTGTCGGTTGCGTGTTGCAGGCTGATTTCCGGCTGATCGACGTTCAGCACGAAATCCTGCAGGTTGCTGATCTTGTACTGCACGGTCAGCGGCACTTCGACGATGTTTTCGTCTTCAGTCAGCATTTGACCTTGCTTGGTATAGGCACGCTCACGCGTGACGTTTTCCATGTACTTTTTATCGATCGGCGGGAAGTAGATGTTCAGGCCCGGGCCAACCGTTTCGTAGTACTTGCCGAAGCGCAGCACCACGGCTTGCTCCTGCTCGTCGACCACGTAGACCGCGCTGTACAGCCACACGGCCGCCAGCACGACGAGGCCGATGCCGAGCAGGCCGCCGAAGCCGCCACTCTTGCCCGAACCACCGCCGTCGTCACCGCGTTTCTTACCACCACCGAACAACCCGTTCAGGCTTTCCTGCAGCTTTCGGAAGGCCTCGTCGAGATCCGGTGGCCCCTTGCGGTCGCCGTTATTGCGGCGCTTGCCACCCCAAGGATCCTGATTATTCGAGTTGCCACCCGGCTCATTCCAAGCCATAGCGCTCTCCATCTGATAAAGCAAAGACGCACCCACGGCGCGCCGACCAATGCTACAGAATGCCTGTCACCGCGGCACAACCGCTTTCTCAGGCTTTTATTGCAAAGTGTGTTGCTCGAGGAAGTCCATCGGTTGCAGGCCTTCACGGCTCACCAGTCGATTCAACTCGACCCGGGGCAAGCGAACGGCCAGCAGGCTGATGCCTTCTTCGTCGTGTTCTTCTTTCTGTACCGCACCGAGTTCGAAAAACTGCGCACGCAGTCGAGCAAAACGTTGCGGCAAGCGCAAGGTGCCAACAAACAAATCACCGCCCAGCAACTCGGCAATGGCTTGTTCAAGCAATTCCAGACCACTGCCATCACGCGCCGACAGCCAGACCCGTTGGGGCTTGCCGTTTTCGTCGCGCTGGATTTGTGGCTCAACGCCTTCAAGCAAATCGAGTTTGTTATAGACCTCGAGGATCGGCAAGTCCTGGGCACCGATCTCGCCCAGCACCACCATCACCTGCTCGATCTGCAACATGCGATCCGGTTCGGCCGCATCGATCACGTGCAACAACAGGTCCGAGTTGCTCGACTCTTCGAGCGTAGACCGGAATGCCTCGACCAGTTTGTGCGGCAAGTGGCGGATGAAACCCACGGTGTCGGCCAGGACAATCGGCCCCAGGTCGTCGAGTTCCAGACGGCGCAAGGTCGGGTCCAGCGTGGCAAACAACTGGTCAGCCGCGTAGACGTCGGATTTCGTCACGTTATTGAAGAGCGTGGATTTGCCGGCGTTGGTATAGCCCACCAGGGACACGGTAGGAATATCCGCACGCGTACGGCCGCGCCGCGACTGTTCGCGCTGACTGCGCACTTTTTCCAGTCGGCCCTTGATCTGTCGCAGGCGTACCCGCAGCAAACGGCGGTCGGTTTCCAGCTGGGTTTCACCCGGACCACGCATACCGATACCGCCACCCTGACGCTCAAGGTGAGTCCAGCCACGAACCAGCCGGGTGCTCATGTGGTCAAGCTGGGCCAGTTCGACCTGGAGCTTGCCTTCATGGGTACGGGCGCGTTGGGCGAAAATATCGAGAATCAGACCGGTGCGGTCGATCACGCGACACTCGAAAACACGTTCGAGGTTACGTTCCTGACTGGGCGTGAGGATGTGATTGAAGATGACCAGATCGGCCTCTTCGGCATGGACCAGGTCGCGCAGTTCCTCGACCTTGCCGCTGCCAATCAGGAATTTGGCAGTTGGCCGATGACGCGGCACGTTAAAAAACGCAACGGTCTCGGCGCCAGCCGAATTAGCCAATTCCTGAAACTCCTGCGGATCTTCGCGCGCCTCAGGGTCCTGTCCATCCAAGTGAACGAGGATCACTCGTTCACCACCACCGTGGCGCTCAAAGAACAAAGGAGACTCCTATCAGGCGTTACCTGGCTCAGCGTCACCCGCTTCCGATTCGGTTGCGCTAGGCAGACGAATTGGACGAACCGGTACCACTGTCGAGATAGCGTGCTTGTAAACCATCTGGCTAACGGTGTTTTTCAGCAGGATGACGAACTGGTCGAAAGACTCGATCGTGCCTTGCAGTTTGATCCCGTTGACCAGGTAGATGGACACCCCAACTTTCTCTTTACGTAAAGTATTCAAGTAAGGGTCTTGTAGCGAATGCCCTTTTGACATGTGCCGCACTCCTTTAAGGATTCAATATAAAAAATAGGTAAACAGATGGCTTGGGCCGTCACACCCCCAAGGATAGACGGCAATTGCAAGGACTCAGCTCAATATGGAGATGGTCCCGAGGTATTTCAAGGCGCGCGGCAGATTGTCGCAATCGAGGCTGTCCAGCCAGTGCAAATCAGCCCAACTGCGTAGCCAGGTGAACTGGCGCTTTGCCAATTGGCGCGTGGCTATGATTCCACGCTCCTGCATCTCGGCTTGCGTCAGCTTGCCATCCAGGTAATCCCAGACTTGTCGGTACCCTACAGCGCGTATAGACGGCAACCCTGAATGCAGATCACTTCTCGTACGCAGGGCTACGACCTCGTCGATGAATCCCTGTTCCAACATAATTGTGAATCTTTGTTTAATGCGCTCATGCAGCACCTGGCGATTTGCCGGTGCAATGGCCAAGTTCGCGACAGTATAGGGCAATTGTTGCAGTCCCGAAGCGGCTGCTTCAGTACTTTGCGCAGATTGTCTGAGCCGCAGCTCGGTCATGCTCTGACCGCTCACACGATAAACTTCCAGCGCTCGACTGAGCCGCTGGGGATCGTTCGGGTGAATTCGCGCCGCCGACACCGGATCAATTATCGCCAATTGGTCGTGCAGGGCTTGCCAGCCAAGGCGTTCAGCTTCTTCCTCAATCTGTGCACGAACCTCGGGATCCGCCGCCGGCATTTCCGCCAGCCCTTCGACCAAAGCCTTGTAGTAGAGCATCGTGCCGCCTACAAGCAGCGGAATTTTTCCCCGAGCAGTGATCTCGGCCATCGCCTCAAGCGCATCACGACGGAAATCCGCCGCCGAATAGCTCTCGGCCGGGTCGAGAATATCGATCAAGCGGTGCGGAAATTCGGCCAGGATCTCTTTCGATGGCTTGGCTGTGCCGATGTCCATCCCGCGGTAGACCAGCGCCGAATCGACACTGATCAACTCGCACGGCAAGACTTTGGTCAGCTCGATAGCCAGGTCGGTCTTGCCCGCAGCGGTCGGGCCCATCAGGAAAATCGCTGGAGGGAGCTGGCTCATCAACGACCGCGCAAGAACAGTTTGTCCAGATCGTCCAGGCCCAATTGGGTCCAGGTCGGTCGGCCATGATTGCATTGACCGCTGCGTTCGGTGTTTTCCATGTCCCGCAGCAGGCCGTTCATTTCGGGTATCGCCAGGCGTCGATTGGCCCGGATCGCGCCGTGGCAGGCCATGGTGCCAAGCAGTTCGTTGAGGTGCGCCTGGATCCGGTCGCTGGTGCCATATTCCATCAGGTCCGCCAGAACATCGCTGACCAGGCGATTGGCTTCTGCCTGCTTGAGCAGCGCCGGAATCTGGCGGATCGCCAGGGTTTCCGGGCCCAGGCGTTGCAATTCAAAGCCAAGACGCTGGAACCACGCGACGTTCTCTTCGGCGCAATCGGCTTCGCGCTGGCTCACGGCCAGGGATTCCGGCACCAGCAGCGGCTGGCCGCTCAGGCCTTCGCTGGCCATGGCGACTTTCAGGCGTTCGTACATGATCCGTTCGTGGGCGGCGTGCATGTCCACCAGCACCAGGCCTTGGGCGTTTTCCGACAGGATATAAATGCCTTTGAGCTGCGCCAGCGCGTAACCCAATGGCGGAATATCGTCCTGCCCGGCCGGCAACGCGACCGCGTTAGCCTCGGGCAATGGCGCGAAAAACTCGCGGTACGCCGCTTGAGCCTCCGCCACCGGTACGCCGGACTGAGGCTTTGGCGTGTACTGATATTGATAACCGGCGCCAGCGCCCGAGCCCGCCGCTGTATTAAAGGACGGTTGCGCCTGAGGCTGCTCCAGCAACGCATTCGCCGCCAGGCGCATTTCGCCCTGCGGACCGAATTCACCGGCGTCAATGCCGGTAGGTCGAACAATGGCCGTCGCCACTGGCGCCGCCAAATGATCTTCCGGCCGCACATCGCCCAAGGCGCGGTGCAAGGTGCCGTAGAGGAAATCGTGAACCATGCGCCCGTCACGGAAACGCACTTCGTGCTTGGTCGGGTGCACGTTGACGTCAACGCCCGCCGGATCGACTTCGAAAAACAGCACGAAGGTCGGGTGCCGACCGTTGAACAGCACGTCGCGATAGGCCTGGCGCACCGCGTGGGCCACCAGTTTGTCGCGTACCGCACGGCCATTCACAAAGAAATACTGCAAATCCGCTTGGCTGCGGTTGAAGGTCGGCAAGCCAACCCAGCCCCACAAATGCAGGCCATTGCGCTCGATTTCGATCGGCAGCGCCTGCTCCAGGAACCCCGAACCGCAGATCGCCGCCACACGCCGGGCGCGGGCCGCGTCGTCATGGGCTTCGTGCAGGCTGAGGATGGTCTTGCCGTTGTGGCGCAAATGGAACGCCACATCGAATCGCGCCAAGGCCAGGCGCTTGATCACTTCTTGCAGGTGATCGAATTCGGTTTTTTCGGTCTTGAGAAACTTGCGTCGGGCCGGGGTGTTGAAAAACAGGTCGCGCACTTCCACCGAAGTACCGACCGGATGAGCCGCCGGTTGTACGCGAGGCGCCATGTCCCGGCCTTCGGTTTCGACTTGCCAGGCCTGATCGGCATCTTTGGTGCGAGATGTCAGGGTCAAGCGCGCCACGGAACTGATCGACGCCAGAGCCTCACCGCGAAACCCGAGGCTCATTACCTGCTCAAGATCTTCAAGGTTACGAATCTTGCTGGTGGCGTGTCGCGCCAGGGCCAGCGGCAGGTCATCGGCGGAAATGCCGCTGCCATCGTCGCGCACCCGCAGCAGCTTGACGCCGCCCTGCTCCACGTCAACATCAATCCGCCGGGCGCCGGAGTCGAGGCTGTTTTCCAGCAACTCCTTGATCACCGAGGCCGGGCGCTCGACCACCTCACCGGCGGCAATCTGGTTCGCCAGTCGCGGGCTGAGTAGCTCGATACGAGCGGTATTGGTCAGCGCCTGATTCATTCTTTGGCCGCCAGTTCAGTGCCGGGAATGGTCAATGTCTGACCGATTTTCAGCTCATCGCTTTTCAGGTTATTGGCGCTGCGCAGGGTCGCCGGGGACACTTGGTAACGCACGGCAATCATCGCCAGGGTCTCGCCCGGACTCACACGATGGTCACGCGGCCCTTGGGCAATCTTCCCGGAATCACGCAGCCAGGCGATGTACGTGCCCGGTGGCGGATTCTGCTGGAAGAACTGGCGAACACCGGCGCTGATCGAACGCGCGAGGGCCTGCTGGTGGCTCGCCCCGGACAACTTGTTCGCTTCATTGGCATTGGAGATAAAGCCTGTTTCCACCAGGATCGATGGAATATCCGGCGATTTGAGCACCATGAACCCAGCCTGCTCAACGCGCTGTTTGTGCAACGGCGTGACGCGGCTGATGTTGCTCAAGACCTTTTGGCCAACGTTCAGACTGGACGTCAGGGAGGCGGTCATCGACAGGTCGAGCAGCACGCCGGCCAGCATCCGATCCTTGTCGTCGAGGCTGACGCTGCCGGCGCCGCCGATCAAGTCGGAACGGTTTTCGCTGTCGGCCAGCCAACGGGCAGTCTCCGACGTGGCGCCGCGATCAGACAGGGCGAACACCGACGCACCGAAAGCAGCCGCTGACGGCGCGGCGTCGGCGTGGATCGAGACGAACAGGTCGGCGCCTTTCTTGCGGGCGATTTCAGTACGGCCACGCAGCGGAATGAAGTAGTCGCCAGTGCGGGTCAGTTCGGCGCGGAAGCCTTTCATGCCGTTGACCTGGCGCTGCAATTCACGAGCAATGGCCAGGACCACGTCTTTCTCATGCTGACCGCGCGAGCCCGAAGCACCCGGATCTTCGCCACCGTGGCCGGCATCGATCACCACAACGATGTCGCGCTTGCCGGCCGGAGCCGGAGGCAATTTCACTGGAGGGTCGATTGGGGTGACCGGCACCGGGGCCACAGTCGCGACATTGGTCGGCGGTGGTGGAATTGGGGCGGCGGCTTCGGCGCTATCGAACAGGTCGACCACCAGGCGATTGCCGTATTGGGCATTCGGCGCCAGGGTGAAACTTTTCGGCGTGACGGCTTTTTTCAGGTCGATGACCACCCGCAGGTCGGTCGGCGTACGCTGGGCCGACCGCATGGCGGTAATCGGGGTGTTGGACGTGTTGACGTTGAGCGGCGCACCGAGGGTCGCACCATTGATGTCGATGACCAGCCGATCCGGGGAGGTCAGGGTGAAAACGCTGTGCTGCACCGGCCCCGTGAGGTCGAACACCAGTCGTGTGTTATCCGGAGCTCGCCACAGGCGAACGCTGTTGACCTTCGATTCGGCCACAGCGTCGACGGTCACCGCCAAAAACAACAATCCTACGGCAGCTACCATCGCGCGAAAGCGCATACCTGACCCCATCATTTAATTGGTTTCCAATGCCAAAGCGGCACACCAGGACTCGCCACGCGAGCCTTGGGACAAAATTTTCAGCGAACGCCCGCTGTCTTGCGGGCTAATGGTAATGGTCAGGTCGGGCTTTGGCAAAAAGCCTGCACCCTTCTGGGGCCATTCGATCAGACACATGGCATCGTCGTCGAAGTAATCGCGGATGCCGAGGTACTCCAGCTCCTCCGGATCGACCAGTCGATACAGGTCGAAATGGAAGGCGCGGATGTCGCCGATCTCGTAGGGCTCGACCAGGGTGAAGGTCGGACTTTTTACCGAGCCCACATGCCCCAGGCCACGGATGATGCCCCGGGACAACGTGGTTTTCCCCGCGCCCAGATCCCCCTCGAGAAAAATCAGACCGTGCCCTTGGGTGGTTTGCGCAATGCGAGCACCGAATGCGGTCATCGCCTCTTCATCAGCCAGGTACAGGGTTACTTCAGACACGGTGCTTGCTCCTCCAACAACTGACGAATGGCTGGAATCAGATCACTGGCCGCCAGCCCACGGCCCGATTTACCTTGTTGCGCGCCGGCATTGGCGTGTAGCCAGACTGCCAGACAGGCAGCGTCGAACGCCGCCATGCCCTGGGCCAACAAGGCGCCGACCAGACCGGCCAGCACATCGCCCAGACCGGCAGTGGCCATGGCCGGATGGCCCTGATGACACACTGCCAGACGCCCATCGGGGCCGGCTATCAGACTGCCAGCGCCTTTCAGAATCACTACTGCTGTGTATTTTTTGCTCAATGCGTGAGCGGCGGCGGGACGATCGGCCTGCACTTCAGCGGTCGTCATCCCAAGCAACCGCGCAGCTTCGCCCGGATGCGGAGTGATGATGCAATCGGCGGGCAGTTTCACTTGCTCGTCGGCCAGCATGTTCAACGCATCGGCATCCCAGACTTGCGGCAATGGTGCGTTGGCCGCAGCGGACAGCAGACTACGCCCCCAACCAGCCTGACCGAGCCCTGGCCCGACCACCAACACAGAGACTTTTTCCAGCAAACCCATTAGCTGATTGGCCGACGAAGTGCCAAGCACCATCGCCTCCGGGATTCTCGCCAGCGCGGCGGGCACATGTTCGCTGCGCGTAGCCACGGACACCATGCCCGCACCACTGCGCAGCGCACTTTGCGCACTCAGCAGGATCGCGCCACCAAAACCGCGATCACCGCCGATCAGCAGCACATGGCCGAATTTGCCTTTATGGGAGGTTGGAGGACGAGGGGCCAGTCGCGGCAGGTAACCGGCGCCTAGGCGACGGGCGCTGATTGGGGCGTTCTCAAGTATTTGCGGATCGGCGTGCAGATCGTTGAAGACCAGTTCACCAACCACATCCGCCGCATCACCGGTGAACAGCCCCAACTTCAAACCGATGAACGTCACGGTGAGATCCGCCCGAACCGCCACGCCGAGCAGACGACCGGTATCGGCGCACAGCCCCGAAGGGATATCCACCGCCGCCACCGGCAAGCCACTGGCATTGATCGCGGCGATGGCGCTGGCGTAAGGCTCACGCACCTCCCCCGCCAGACCGGTGCCGAGCAAGGCATCCAAAACGATGCCGCGCAATTCGCTATGTTCAGCCCAGGTTTCAATCGAGACTTTTTCGGACACGGCATCGGTATGAGCCAACGCCGCATCACCCTGCAAACGCGAGGGCTCACCGACCGCCAGCACCCGCACTTGCCACCCGGCACGCTGGGCCAGCGCCGCCACCAGATAACCATCACCGGCGTTGTTACCGTGACCGGCCAGCACCGTCAATTCGTTAGCGGTCGGCCACTGTCGGACCAGTGCCCGCCAGGTCGCCCGCGCCGCTCGCTGCATCAATTCGAAGCCCGGTGTGCCGGCCGCGATCAGGCTCGCATCGAGCCCTCGCACTTGCGCGGCGCTGTACAGCGCGTCGGGTAAATCATCTTTAGTGTGCGGCATGCGTCTTCGGGCTCCGATGTCTGGCAGAATTATACGCACCTCAGCTCCGGTTTCTCTCGTCTCATGCCCGCTATTACTACAGACATGCCCGCCCTCGCCCAATCCATCAAGGACTGGGGCCGCGAGCTGGGCTTTCAGCAAGTCGGCATCAGCGGCCTGGACCTCGCCGAGCATGAGCAGCATCTGGAGCGCTGGCTCGCCGCCGGCTATCACGGCGAAATGGATTACATGGGCGCCCATGGCAGCAAACGCTCGCACCCGGAAGAACTGGTGCCCGGCACTTTGCGTGTAGTGTCGCTGCGTATGGACTACCTGCCCGGCGACACGCAAATGGCGCAATTACTCGCCCAACCGGAAAAAGCCTACGTGTCCCGTTATGCCTTGGGCCGCGATTACCACAAATTGATCCGTAAACGCGTGCAACAACTGGCCGATAAAATTCAGGCCGAGATCGGCCCCTTCGGTTTCCGCGCTTTTGTCGACAGCGCCCCGGTGCTGGAAAAAGCCATCGCCGAGAAGGCCGGCCTGGGATGGATCGGCAAAAACACCCTGGTCTTGAATCGCAAGGCCGGCAGTTACTTCTTCCTCAGTGAACTGTTTGTTGATCTACCGCTGCCGGAAGACCCGCCTCATTCCACCGAACATTGCGGCCGCTGCACCGCGTGCCTGGACATCTGCCCGACCAACGCCTTCGTCGGCCCGTATGTGCTGGATGCCCGGCGCTGCATTTCCTACCTGACCATCGAGCTGAAAACCGCGATCCCGGAAGACTTGCGACCGTTGATCGGCAATCGGGTGTTTGGCTGCGATGATTGCCAGATCGTCTGCCCATGGAACCGCTTCGCCCGTCCGTCCGGGGAAAGCGACTTCAAGCCTCGGCACAATCTGGACAATGCTGAGTTGGCTGAGTTGTTTATGTGGGACGAGGATAAGTTTCTCAGCAGCACTGAAGGTTCGCCGTTACGCCGGGCGGGGTATGAGCGTTGGTTGCGCAATCTGGCGGTGGGGTTGGGGAATGCGCCGTCGAGTATTCCGGTGTTGGAGGCGTTGAAGGCGCGCAGGGAATATCCGTCGGAGTTGGTGCGTGAACACGTTGAGTGGGCACTGAAACAACACGCCGAGCGTCAGGCTTCGTCGTTGTAGACGAACTTCGGCATTTCCCAATGAAACCGGATCGCCAGCAACCGCAGCAAAAACCCGCCAAACAAGGTGATCAAGATCGCCTGCTCACCCGGCAATTGCAGATAGATGCAGAGCATGTAGCACCACGCCGCCGCAAACGAAACGCTGGCGTAGAGCTCGCGGCGGAAGATCAGCGGGATATCGTTGCAGAAGATGTCCCGCAGAATGCCGCCGAAAACCCCGGTGATCACGCCGCTGACCGAGGCGACCAACATGCCGTGGCCCATTTCCAACGCAGTCATGCAGCCGATCAGGGTGAACGCCACCAGGCCCACGGCGTCGAGCACCAGGAACAGCGAGCGCAAGTGACGCATCCAGCGGGCGGTGAACACCGTGAACATGGCCGCGACCGAGGTCAGGATCAGGTATTCCGGGTGTTTGACCCAGGTCAGCGGGTAGTGGCCGAGCAGCACGTCGCGCACCGAGCCGCCGCCGAGCGCCGTGACGCAGGCGATCAGCACCACGCCGAACCAGTCCATGCCCCGACGGCCGGCAGACAAGGCACCGGTCATGGCTTCGGCGGTGATGGCGATCAGGTAGAGCATCAGCAACATGGCGGCGGTCCTGGCAGGAAGGCGCGCAGTCTAGCCATTTAGTCGCGGCACCAAAAGAGGGCGATCACACAGGAAGACCGAGTCGTCTGCTTCGCGGGCAAGCCTCGCTCCTACAAAAGCAGAGCGACCCCGTACCTGTAGGAGCAAGGCTTGCCCGCGAAGGCGCCGGAAGAGGCACCGCAGGATCAGAACTTGATGAAATGCTTGCGGTAGTGCTGCAACTCAGCAATCGACTCGCGAATATCGTCCAGCGCCAGATGCGTGCTGCCCTTCTGGAAGCTGTCACGCACGTCCGGCGCCCAGCGTGCGGCCAGTTCTTTAAGCGTCGACACGTCGAGGTTGCGGTAGTGGAAGTAGCTTTCCAACGCTTTCATGTGCGTATAAAGGAAGCGACGGTCCTGGCAGATGCTGTTGCCACAGATCGGCGACTTGCCCTTAGGCACCCACTTTTCCAGGAAGGCGATGGTCTCGGCTTCGGCTTCGGCCATGCTGATACGGCTGTCGCGAACCCGCTGGGTCAGGCCCGAACCGCCGTGTTGACGGGTGTTCCACTCGTCCATGCCGGCCAGGATCGCGTCGCTGTGATGGATCGCGATCACCGGGCCTTCGGCCAAAGTGTTCAGATCACTGTCGGTGACGATGGTCGCCATCTCGATGATGACGTCGGTATCAGGGTTCAGACCGGTCATTTCCAGGTCGATCCAGATCAGATTCTGCGGGTTTTGCATGTGTCGGCTCCTAGGCAATGCTGCGCAGTTTAGCCTAGGCAAGTGGCCGGGCGTGCTAAACTCGCGGCCGTTTTACCTAATCGCTGCATTCTTGATACGGAACACCCATGGCCAAACGCCAACTCAATCGTCGTCAAAACTGGCGCATCGAAAAGATTCAGGGCGAACGCGCTGCCCGCGCCGCCAAACGCGAGTCCTCGGCTGTCGAGGCACTTGAGGGCGGCGACCTGGGTCCGGAACAGACGGGCCTGGTGATCGCGCACTTCGGTGTGCAGGTCGAAGTCGAAGCCCTTGATGGCGATCTGGCCGGCCAGGTGTTCCGTTGTCACTTGCGCGCGAACCTGCCGGCGCTGGTGACCGGCGATCAGGTCGTCTGGCGTGCCGGCAACCAGGGTATCGGCGTGATCGTGGCGCAACTGCCGCGTAAAACCGAACTCTGCCGCCCGGACAGCCGTGGCCAGCTCAAGCCCGTAGCGGCCAACGTCGACATGATCGTCATCGTTTTCGCCCCGCTGCCCGAGCCCCACGCCAACCTGATCGATCGTTATCTGGTCGCTGCTGAGCACGCCGGGATTCGTCCGCTGCTGCTGCTCAACAAATTCGACCTGATCGACGAACAGAACGCCCCGGCGCTGAATGCCCTGCTGGCGGTGTACCGCACGCTCGGTTACCCGGTGCTGGAAGTGTCGGCTCACCATGGCAACGGCATGGAGCAATTGCAGGAGCAACTGGACGGACGCATCAGCGTGTTCGTCGGCCAGTCCGGCGTCGGCAAATCTTCGTTGGTCAACAGCCTGCTGCCGGAAGTCGAAACCCGCGTTGGTCCGTTGTCCGAACTGTCCGGCCAGGGCACCCACACCACGACGACTGCGCGGTTGTTCCACTTCCCTGGCGGCGGTGAACTGATCGACTCCCCGGGTATTCGCGAATTCGGCCTCGGCCACGTCAGCCGTGCTGACGTTGAAGCTGGCTTCATCGAGTTCAATGATCTGATCGGTACTTGCCGCTTCCGTGACTGCAAGCATGATCGTGAACCGGGGTGTGCGTTGCTCAAGGCGTTGGAAGATGGGCGCGTGCAGCAGCAGCGGATGAATAGTTATCGGTCGATTATTGCGAGTTTGCCGGAGACTAGTTACTAGACCGCCACAAAACCTGTGGGAGCGGGCTTGCTCGCGAAGGGGCCATCAGCTTCAACATCACTGTTGACTGACATACCGCTTTCGCGAGCAAGCCCGCTCCCACAGGGGTTAAGTGTCACACAAGAAAGCCGCGTTCATCTCGCGGCTTTTTTTGGTTTCAGGAAAACGCGACCCACCCGACAACCAGGTCGGCTATCAGGCCGCCTCGCGGTGCTGTTGCGGTGTGCGCCCCCTCCAGAGGCCGAGTGGAGGTTCTGCGCAGTGGGCAACCCGGCATGGATGCCGGGTTAGCCGCCCCCGGCCATGGATGGCCGATGGCGGCGGGTCCACGGAGCAGGACCGGAGCGAGGGCATGCCGAGCCTGGGCGAGGCGCCGAACGACAGGGGCAAAAGCGCTTTGGTTACTTTGGGGCTTTTCCAAAGTGACTCGCTGTAAGAGCGAAACCCTAGGCGGCCGTGACCGCAGGAATGGATATGTACACCACCCTCACGATCCCCAGCGCCTGACACAAAGCTTTCGCGAGCAGGCTCGCTCCCACAGTTGATCGATGTACATCTGCAAAAGATGGGGCGGCTATCAGGCCGTCTTCGCGGGCAAGCCTCGCTCCTACAGGGATTGTGCCCACGCTGAAAATGGATCAGGAGAACGCACGCGCCCGAGTCAGGTCGGCTATCAGGCCGCCTCGCGGCGCTGTTGCGGTGTGCGCCCCCCTCGAGAGGCCGAGTGGAGGTTCTGCGCAGTGGGCAACCCGGCATGGATGCCGGGTTAGCCGCCCCCGGCCATGGATGGCCGATGGCGGCGGGCCCACGGAGCAGGACCGGAGCGAGGGCATGCCGAGCCTGGGCGAGGCACCGAACGACAGGGGCAAAAGCGTTTTGGTTACTTTGGGGCTTTTCCAAAGTGACTCGCTGTAAGAGCGAAACCCTAGGCGGCCGTTACCGCAGGAATGGATCTGCACACAGCCCCAAATCCCCCGGCGCCTGACACAAAGCTTTCGCGAGCAGGCTCGCTCCCACAATTTGATAGGTGTACATCTGCAAAAGATGGGGAGGCTATCAGGCCGTGTTCGCGGGCAAGCCTCGCTCCTACAGGGATTGTGCCCACGCTGAAAATGGATCAGGAGAACGCACGCGCCCGAGTCAGGTCGGCTATCAGGCCGCCTCGCGGCGCTGTTGCGGTGTGCGCCCCCTCGAGAGGCCGAGTGGAGGTTCTGCGCAGTGGGCGACCCGGCATGGATGCCGGGTTAGCCGCCCCCGGCCATGGATGGCCGATGGCGGCGGGCCCACGGAGCAGGACCGGAGCGAGGGCATGCCGAGCCTGGGCGAGGCACCGAACGACAGGGGCAAAAGCGCTTTGGTTACTTTGGGGCTTTTCCAAAGTGACTCGCTGTAAGAGCGAAACCCTAGGCGGCCGTTACCGCAGGAATGGATCTGCACACAGCCCCAAATCCCCCGACGCCTGACACAAAGCTTTCGCGAGCAGGCTCGCTCCCACAGTTGATCGATGTACATCTGCAAAAGATGGGGCGGCTATCAGGCCGTCTTCGCGGGCAAGCCTCGCTCCTACAATTGGTCGATGTATATCTGCAAAAGATGGGTTGGCTACCAAACCGCCTTCGCGAGCAAGCCCGCTCCCACAGGGATCGTGCCCACGCTGAAAATGAATGAGCACAAAAAAGCCGACATCTCTGTCGGCTTAATCGTCATGGCTCACTGCTTGGGCGGTTCTACCGGTTTGGCCGGTTCACCCGGCTTCGGCGCCGCGTCCTCGAACAGATTCAACCGCTCCCGAAGCTCATGGGCCGGCACCGGTTGCTTGTCAGCCGGCAACGCATTCGGATCAACCGGCGTCGCTGGTGCATTCGGCGCTTCACCCGGCGCGCCCTGCCCCGGTGTCGTCGTTGGATCAGCCCCTTGCGCCCCTTCGATAGCCGCTTGAGCCTTCTTGGTCAGCACAACGATGTCGATCCGGCGATTGACCGGGTTGAACGGATGCTCCCGATCGAACAGCGCCGACGAGGCATAACCCACCACCCGCGCCACTTGCGATTCCGGATAGCTACCTGCAACCAATGCACGGCGAGCCGCGTTGGCCCGGTTGGCCGACAATTCCCAGTTACCGAAATCACCAGTGCCCGAGTACGGCTTGGCATCGGTGTGGCCGCTGATGCTGATCTTGTTCGGCACCGCTTTGATGGTGTCGGCCATCGCCAGCAGGATGTCTTCGAAGTACGGTTTCAAACGCGCTGAGCCGGAGTCAAACATCGGCCGGTTGTCCGCGTCCATGATCTGGATGCGCAGACCGTTCGGGGTGATCTCGAACAGGATCTGATCCTTGAACTTCTGCAGCTGCGGGTTCTCTTCAACCTTGTTCTGCAATTCTTGCAGCAGCAATTCCAGGCGTTCTTTCTCGACCTGTTCGGCCATGCCTTCGACCTGTTCGGTATCGACCGTCACCTTGTCCGGCTGCGGCTGGGATTTCACCTCGGGGTTGAGGGTATTTTCCGGCGCCAGGGTCGGCGTGCCGCCCAAATCGATGATGTACGGCGTGCCGCTTTCGGAGAAGCCGACCGGATCCTTGAAGTAACCGGCGATGGCGATCTTCTGTTCCGGCGTGGCGGTGGACAGCAGCCACAACACCAGGAAGAACGCCATCATCGCCGTGGCGAAGTCAGCGAAGGCGATTTTCCAGGCGCCCCCGTGATGCCCGCCGGCGATGCGCTTGACGCGCTTGATGATTATCGGCTGATTATTTTCCATGGCTTAACGACCGCGAACGGCTTGTTCCAGCTCGGCAAAGCTTGGACGGTGCGCCGGGTACAGAACCTTGCGACCGAACTCCACCGCCAGCGAGGGCGGCATGCCGGAAGCCGAGGCTACCAGCGAGGCCTTGATGGCTTCATAGACGTTCAGTTCTTCCTTGGCATCGTGGGCCAGGGAATGCGCCAGCGGACCGAAGAAACCGTAGGCCGCGAGAATACCGAAGAAGGTACCGACCAGCGCCGCACCCACGTGCAGGCCGATGGATTTCTGGTCGCCTTCGCCCAAGGAAGCCATGGTCACCACGATACCGAGTACCGCCGCGACGATACCGAAACCCGGCATGGCGTCGGCGATGCCGTTCACTGCGTGGGACGGATGCTCGAGGTCTTCCTTGAGGCTGTAGAGTTCCATGTCGAACAGGCCTTCCAGCTCATGGGGAGCCATGTTGCCGGAGGACATGATGCGCAGGTAATCGCAGATGAACGCGGTCATGCGTTCGTCTTTCAAGACTGCCGGGTATTTGGCGAAGATCGGGCTCGCAGCGGCATCTTCGATGTCGCCTTCGATGGCCATCATGCCTTCGCGGCGGCTCTTGTTGAGGATCTCGTAGATCAGGCCCAGCACTTCAAGATAGAAGGTGTGGGTGAAACGCGAACTGAACATGCCCAAGGATTTCTTGAGCACGTGCATGGTCATGTAACCGGGGTTGGCCTGCAGGAATGCACCAAGGGCCGCGCCACCGATGATCATCACCTCGAAGGGCTGAATCAGCGCGGCGATTTTGCCATGGGAGAGCACGTATCCGCCGAGCACGCTCGCGAATACGACGATGATGCCGATTAATTTAGCCATAGGTAGGAGAGCACTTACTGAGTCGGGTTCAAGGTCATATTCGGAAGTTAAAAAATCTCTTCTTCTACTTATCGGCAAAACTGCGCCAGACTATAGCCAGTTCAGGCGAAAAGCCAATTTAGCCCGCGCCGGGCGTGTTTACAGCCAATGATGATCCCGTCCAGCCATGGCTAACGAAACGAACGTTCCACCTCCAAAACCGACCACTCTCGAAGGCTGGGTCAAGCTTCTCGATGGCGTGCGCCTGCCGGTTCCGCAAGAGAGTCACGACCGTGTCTGCAAAGCCATTCGCAATAACCGCAGCTCGCTGCGCGACATTGCCGAATTGATGCAGGAAAGTCCGGCCTTGGCCTTGAGCGTGATTCGCGAAGCCAACCGCCACACCCACGGCAGCATGGCGGAGCCGGCGGAAAACCTCGATGTGGCGCTCAATCGCCTCGGTTTGAAACGCACCGAGGAATTGCTCGCGCGCCTGCCCGCCGAGCCGCAATCCGAGATCCCCAAGGCCCTGCGCCAATTGCAATTGATCAGCCAGCACGCGTCGCAACAGGCCAACGGTTTTTTCGCCAATCGCCTGGCGCGGCTGTGGCAAGACATCCATTGGGGCAGCCTGCTATTTCTCTCGCCGCTGTGGCCGATGGCGCTGACCCATCCGCATTTGCTCGAAGAATGGGAGCTGCGGGTCATCCATAAAGGCGAGTCCGCGCGTAAGGTCGAAAAGCAGTTGTTCGGCGTGCGCCTGCTGGACATCTGCCTGGCACTGGTGGATGTCTGGCGGTTGCCGATCTGGGTGCAACAGGGTTATCGACTGCTGCTCAACGAACAACGGGAGCTGGTGAAAGTCCTGCGCATTGCCCGGGACAGTGAGCACCCGCTGCGTCAGCAGAACCGCCTCGACGACGATCCGACCCTGCGTCGCTGGCTCAACCAGCCTGCCAACACGGTGTTGCTGGCCAACGGTCTGGCGCTGTCGGCGCAACAGGCCTGGGATTGCCCGCACAGTGAACGCTGGCAATACCTGACCAGCCTTTACCTGCAAATTTCGATGGATGAAGTGCAACAACAGTTGCACCAACAGGCGGCCAACAGCGCCCGCCAACATGCCATGCCGGACCTCTGGCACCCGGCGGTTTCGCTGCTGTGGCCGTGGGGCATGAACCGCGTCCACGCCGGTTTGCTGCCGGCTCCGGCACCGACCACGGAAGACCTGACCCAGTGGCGCAAACAATGCGCCGAACTGCTGGTGGAGCCGAGTCGTTTCACCAACGCGATGCACCTGACCAGCTCGGCACGGGATGCGTTGGTCGCGTGCGGCATGCGTCGGGTGATGATCCTGATGGCCGATCGCACCCACGCCAATCTGCGGGTGCACCAGACGGCCGGATTGCCAAAAGAGGCCGCTGGCCTGAATTTTGTGGTCAGCCAAAGCAGCGTGCTGCAACGCTTGCTCTCGCAGCAGGCTCAGGTGCGCATTACGCCGGCCAACAATGCCCAGTTCTCGGCGCTGCTGCCGGCCAGTTTGCGCGCGCAGTTTGGCGGCGAACACCTGTTGCTGCGCTCACTGGTCAACAATGGCCGAGTGATTATGATCGTGGTGGCGGACCAGAGCGGCGGGCCGTTCTCGGAAATCACCGTGCAAGCCTTCGGCAAAACCGCGCAGTGCATCGAAAAGGCCCTGCATAGCTTTAGCACCCGAGGCCAATAGGCTCTACAATCCCTCCCTTTGTGCTCTGGAGACCTCACATGTCTGACTTCTCTGGCTTGCCGCTGGTGATCGAGCCGAGCGACTTGCTCCCGCGCCTCGACGCCCGCGAACTGATTCTGGTGGACCTGACCAGCAGCGCCCGCTACACCGAAGGGCATCTGCCCGGCGCGCGCTTTGTCGATCCGAAACGCACGCAACTCGGTCAGGCGCCGGCGCCAGGCCTGATGCCGCCGCAGGCTGCGCTTGAAGCGCTGTTCGGTGAGCTGGGCCACAACAAAGATGCGGTCTACGTGGTTTATGACGACGAAGGCGGCGGTTGGGCCGGGCGATTCATCTGGTTGCTGGATGTCATCGGCCACCGCAAATACCACTACATCGACGGCGGTCTGCCGGCGTGGCTGGCAGAAGGCTTGCCGATGTCGATCCAGATCCCGGCCCCGGTCGGCGGCCCGGTTTCACTGACATTGCACGACGAACCCACTGCCACCCGCGAATACCTGCAAAGCCGTCTCGGTGCCGCCGACCTGGCGATCTGGGACGCCCGTGGGCCGCTGGAGTACTCCGGCGAGAAAGTCCTGGCGGCCAAGGCCGGACACATCCCCGGCGCCGTTAATTTCGAATGGACTGCCGGCATGGATCAGTCGCGCCACCTGCGCATCCGTACCGACATGCCGAAGATTCTCGAACAACTCGGCATCACCAAAGACAAAGAAATCATCACTCACTGCCAGACTCACCACCGTTCTGGCTTCACTTATCTAGTGGCCAAGTCCCTCGGTTATCCGCGGGTCAAAGGTTACGCCGGCTCCTGGGGCGAATGGGGCAACCATCCCGACACCCCCGTAGAGATTTAAGGTTTTTAAGGACAGTTAATGAATAAGCGTTTGTTTATCCTCAGCCAATACCTGCTGCCCCATCACTTGCTCTCGCGACTGGCCGGCTGCATTGCCGAATGCCGTGTGCGCTGGTTCAAGAATGCCTTCACTGCGTGGTTCGCCAAGCGTTATCAGGTGGACATGTCCCAGGCGCTGGTCGAAGACCTGACTGCCTACGAGCACTTCAACGCGTTCTTCACCCGCGCCTTGAAAGACGGCGCGCGTCCTCTGGACGAAACCCCGGGAGCGATCCTCAGCCCGGCCGACGGTGCGGTCAGCCAACTCGGCCCGATCGAACACGGTCGCGTGTTCCAGGCCAAGGGCCACAGCTTCAGCGTGCTCGAACTGCTGGGTGGCGATGCCGCGAATGCCGCGCCGTTCATGGGCGGTGATTTCGCGACGATCTACCTGTCGCCAAAGGACTACCACCGCGTACACATGCCGCTGGCCGGCACCCTGCGCGAAATGGTCTACATCCCGGGCCGGATCTTCTCGGTCAACCAGACTACCGCCGAAAACGTCCCGGAACTGTTCGCCCGCAATGAGCGTGTGGCGTGCATTTTCGACACCGAGCGCGGGCCGATGGCCGTGGTGCTGGTGGGCGCGATGATCGTGGCGTCGATTGAAACCGTGTGGGCCGGGCTGGTCACGCCACCGAAACGCGAGCTGAAAACCTTCCGTTACGACGAAGCGGCCCGTACGCCGATTCATCTGGAGAAAGGCGCGGAACTGGGTCGCTTCAAACTGGGTTCGACGGCTATCGTGCTGTTTGGGCCGGACCAGGTGAAATGGGTTGAAGGGCTGGGCGCGACGTCGCCGGTACAGATGGGCCAGGCGCTGGGTTTGCCGAACGCTTGATTTGCTGAGCCAACCCCCGCGAGCGTTTTCGCGGGTGATTCATGCACCACACCGCCCTTGTAGGAGCAAGGCTTGCCCGCGATAGCGTCCTTAAGATCGCCATCGCGGGCAAGCCTTGCTCCTACAGGGAGCGCGCATGTCGAAATACCGCCAGCGTTCATAACTGCTACAGTCAGGTCATTCACTGCCCATTTCCCGGTCGGAGTTTTTCCACGGCATGAATGAGACCAACCCCCCTCTGCTGCTACGAGCACCGATCCCTGCCGCCTTGCGCCTGTCATTCTGCGAACCCACCCCGCGGGACCTCAAGCGCTGGATCGCCAACCTGCCCAAAGCCAACATCGGCGAAACCGCTCGCCAGTTGTACCAAGGCTTGAGCGAACTCAACCAACTGCTGACCCCCAGCGATAATCGCCTGCAATTACTCGAATTGCTGCGGCCCGAGGTGTATTACGTCTGCAAGCACCTGGAGCGGCATTTCCTGCATCAGGCGATTGTCCTCGACGAGCGTTCGCGCAAGATCGCCAACCTCTGCCAGGCGCTGCAAAGCCATTTGGCGATTGGCTACAAACAGATCGTCTTGCGCATCGCGCCACGCTTCAGCAAGGACCGCGCACCGCTGCTCACCCAGGCGTTGCAACGGGCGATCCATTGCCTGAACGGCCCGCTGATCCGCGCCACCCAACTCTATTGCCCGGTGCCGGAAGGGGTGTGGCTGGAGCTGCATCAGTTGTACCGAATTGGCTGCGAGCATCGGCTGCAAAACATCAGCGTGCGCGATGAACTGGCCAGCGAGACGCCGGACCTGAGCATCGAGCAGACCTACGTGGCCGCCCTGCTCCTGGGCGCCTCACGCTGCAATCAACTGCGTCAGAACCAGATCGCCCGCCTCGCCGAGGTGCTCGAACCCTGGAGCAAATGGATCAAGTTGCACCCCGGCAAACCCGGCAATGAGCTGTTTGCGGTGGCGCCGGACCTCGACGTCGGGCCACGCTATCGGTCCAAGTTCCGCGCCGAGCAGCAGGCGAGTTTGCTGGGAATTGATCCGCAGCCGCTGGTGGCTGCCATCGAGGCACGGCTGCTCAACCCGACCGACACCACGTTGCCCGTCCCGACCGGGCTGAACCTCGATACCTTGCAACACTTGAATGCCGCGTGGGGTCAGGCCGCCGAGCGCAGTTTCCAGCGTACCGTCGGCAACGGCACGTTGACCCTGTGCGTGGGCATGAGCGCGCTGCACTTTTACCTGGGCGGGCAGCGCTCGTTCAGCGACATCCTGAAAAACCCTGCGGGGCGGCTGGCGCAGTTTTCACCGTCATCCCCGGCGAGTGGCGCAAAAGACAACTGGAGCCAGTCTTTCGACGCCGCGCCCAATGGCACCAGCGACGCGCTGCTGCCCTACGAAGAAATCGAATACCCACATTTGCAGAACGACGACAGCCACGAGGCCGCCGACCGCAATCAGAGTTTCCCGACCTACGCCCTGCCGGTGATCAATCACAGCCCCGGCGGTTATTGCCTGGCGTGGCCGGGTGCCGTACCCGCCGAGCTTCAGGCCGGTGAAATGGTCGGGATTGAAGATGCTGTCGGCCAGGGCTGGAGCATCGCGGTGGTGCGCTGGATTCGTCAGGTGCGCGGCGGCGGCACACAGATGGGGATCGAGCAGGTCGCGCCGTATGCCGAGCCTTGCGGCCTGCAACTGGTGCGCACCCGGGACGATCACAGTCAGTATCTGCGGGGTTTATTGCTGCCGGCCATCAGTGCGATTGATCTGCCGGCCACCCTGCTGGCCCCACGTCTGCCGTTCCAGGAAGGCAACAAGGTGCTGATCAACACCAACGGCCAGGAACGCCGCGCCGGGCTGGATCGGCGGGTGTCGAGCACCAACAGCTTCAACCAGTTTGCGTATCGCTCGCTGGAGGCCAGTAAAAGCGAAAACAACCCGGGGAGCGGCGTGGTCGGGGCGGAAGAGGATTTTGATTCGTTGTGGAAATCGTTGTGAGTCAGTGAGACCGCGGCGCAGCCTTCGCGGGCAAGCCTCGCTCCTACAAAATCACCGCGTACCTGTAGGAGCGAGGCTTGCCCGCGAAGAGTCCCGCTCAATCAATACAAAACTCAGAGCTGCCCATCACGATCCCTGAAACCCAACAAATACAGAACTCCGTCCAGCCCAAGGGTCGAAATCGCCTGCTTCGCCGACTGCTTCACCAACGGCTTGGCCCGGAACGCCACACCCAACCCGGCAATCGCCAGCATCGGCAAATCATTCGCGCCGTCACCGACCGCGATGGTCTGCTCCAGACGCAAACCTTCCTTGTGTGCCAGTTCCTTCAGCAGATCCGCCTTGCGCTGGGCATCGACAATCGGCTCGACCGCCACGCCCGTGACTTTGCCATCCACTACTTCCAGTTCATTGGCGAATACGTAGTCGATGCCCAGTTTCGCCTGCAATTGCTTGGCGAAGTAGGTGAAGCCGCCGGACAGGATCGCGGTTTTGTAGCCCAGGCGCTTGAGTTCGGCAAACAGGGTTTCGGCACCCTCGGTCAGGCGCAGGGAAGCGCCGATGGAGTCGAGCACGCTGACGTCCAGGCCTTTGAGCAGGGCCAGGCGTTCCTTGAAACTGGCGCGGAAGTCCAGCTCACCGGCCATCGCCCGTTCGGTGATTTCAGACACTTGATCGCCCACGCCCGCAGCCTTGGCCAGTTCGTCGATGACTTCGGCTTCGATCAGGGTCGAGTCCATGTCGAACACCGCCAGGCGACGGTTGCGACGGAACAGCGAATCTTCCTGGAAGGCGATGTCGACGTTCAGTTCCTGGGCCACGCTGAGGAATTCGGCGCGCAGGGCCTGCGGATCAGCCGCTTCGCCACGCACGGAAAACTCGATGCAGCCCTTGCCCTTGTCAGCCGGGGTGTCCAGCGGCATACGCCCGGACAAACGATCGATATGGTCGATGTTCAGCCCGTATTTGGCGGTGATCGAGCTCACAGCCTGCAATTGCCCGGCGGTCACCTTACGGGTCAACAGGGTCACGATGTGGCGTTTTTTGCCCTGGTTGCCGACCCACTGCTGGTAATCCTCTTCGGACACCGGGGTGAAACGCACCTGCTGATCAAGCTCATAGCCCTTGAACAGGATGTCCTTGAGCACTGACTTGCCCTGCTCGGTGTCAGGAATTTCAACCAGGATGCCGAACGACAGGGTGTCGTGGATCACTGCCTGACCGATGTCGAGAATGTTCACACCACCCTGGGCCAGAACGCCGGTAATGGCCGCAGTCAGACCCGGTCGGTCGACTCCCGTGATGTTTATCAGGACGATTTCGCGCAAGGCGCACCCCCGCAGGTGGAAAAAAACCGCATTCTACCCACTTTCAGTGACCATCGGGCACCGTCAGCGCTTTGCCGGTCTAGGGCCTGTCGCTATACTGCGCGTCAACTTCACGGACAAAAGAGCCGAGCTCAAGTGAACCGGCCCACGCCAGTAAAAACCGATAACTTCTTCCTGCTGATCTTCCGGGCACTGCGCCACCGCCGTGTACCGATCGCATTACGCATTGCCAGCCATAACGTGATCCTGGTCGCTCTGGCCCTGGTGATTTATGCCTGTGTGATGGGATTGCAGTTCAAGCAGGCCATGCACGAGCAGGCCGATGCGCTGGGCGAAAGCCTGACCACGCAGACCGCCACCTCGGCCACCGAGCTGTTGGTGTCCAACGACATCCTCAGCCTCAACGTGCTGCTCAACAACCTGACCAAGAACAAGTTGGTGGCCCACGCCGCCATCTACAGCGTGGATAACCGCATCCTCGCCGAGTCTGGCCAGCGTCCCAAGCACAGCCTGTTGGGCGAAGCCGAAGGCATGTATGAGAGCAAAATCACCTTCCAGGACGTGACCGCCGGGCAACTGCGCATCAGCCTGGACATGGATCAGTTCCAGCAGCCGATGACCATCAGCCTGCAAAGCATGGGCATCTTGAGTGCGATTCTGCTCGCATTGTCCCTGGCCTTGAGCCTGCGCCTGGGTCGGCACATCTCCACGCCGCTGATGCAATTGCGGGTCTGGCTGCGCAACATCGACGAATACACCCCGGCCACCGAGCGTCAGGATGAGATCGGCGACCTGGCGCGTCAGCTGCACGCCAATTTCGCCCCGGAACCGGCCGAGCCTGAGCCCGTCCCGGAACCTGAGTTCGATGATGTCGATTACGATGAAGAGGCTGATCCAGCCTTCGAAGTGCGCAATCTGCGGGATCCGAGTTTTGATGAAACCAAGCCTGTGGCCGGCCTGAAACCTGCGCCAAAGCGCATTGTCAGCACGGTCGATGACGACGATGACGATGACGCGTTCGCCGATCTGCGCGATGAGTCGGCCGACGCTGCGCCGAAACCGGTGGCCAAACCGGTGATCTCGAACGTGCCACAGCACAGCGCGGTGCTGGCGGTGCAACTGGGTGCCCAGGATCAACTGCGTCGCCTGCCCCGCACGCGCCTTGAGGAACTGCTCAAGCGCTACCGCGACTGCCTCGACCAGGCCGCTTCGCTGTATCAGAGCGAACTGCACACCCTGAACGATGGCAGCACGCTGATGCTGTTCCACACCGAAGACAGCGGCGACGACTACCTGACCAACGCCATCTGCTGCGGTGAGCTGCTGCGAGCCTTGGGCCATCAGTTGCAGATTGAAGTCGCCGACAGCGGCATCACCCTGCAACTGCAACTGGGCCTGACGCTGGGTGATGAGTTGTTCGGCTTGAGCCAGATCGACCTGTTGCTGACCGAATCGGCTCAGGACGCCCTGGCGCTCTCGCAACACAGCCGCAACCTGCTGCTGGTGGAGCGCAAGATCGGCGACGACGCCCTGATCCGCCAGCGTGCGCGGATCCGGCCGATCGCCAGCCCTGAAGGCGCTTGCTGCGTAGAGCGGCTGATGGAGCCTTATCCGTCGATGCTGGAGCGGCAACTGGCGCGGATGCACGAACGCCGGGCGTAAAAGCCCTATTGTGAAAAAGCCCGCCGATGAGTGATTGTCTGCGGGCTTTTTTGTGGCCTGTGTCTCGTCCTGAATAAGGTTTACACCTTCTGACTTCTCATCAGGAAGGTGC
>NZ_MOBR01000043.1 GCF_003732705.1 Pseudomonas frederiksbergensis
TCCTACATCATGGTCCAAAAACATTGAGCCACAACAGCCTCGCTCCTACAGGGATTTGGGGTGGAGTCAAGATACTGCAGGGCCGATCCATTTGTTAACGCTGGGCGCTTGCCATTGCTCAAGCGCATCAATCAACGCCGCCGGCTCGGTATCAAAGATCAGCATCTCGCTGTGTTCGGTTTTCATGAAACCTTCCTTCACTGCATGCTCGAGCAGGCTGCGCACCGGGTTGAAAAAACCGCCGATGTTCAGGCAGCCGACGCCTTTGTGGTGTTCGCCGAGCTGAGTCAGTGTGGTGACTTCAAACAGCTCCTCAAAAGTCCCCAGACCACCCGGCAGGGCAATAAAGGCGTCCGCCCATTCACTCATTCGAGTCTTGCGGCTGCGCATGTCGGGCGTGATTTCATGCCGGGTCAATCCGCCATGCAGATGGCCGAGGTCGTGCAAATAGTGGGTGATGACGCCAACCACTTCACCGCCCTCGGCGAGCACGGCATCCGCCACGATCCCCATCAAACCCTTGTCGGTGCCGCCATAAACCAGTTGCAAGCCGCGCCTGCCGATTTCCCTGCCCAGGGCGCGAGCGCCTTCGGCGTAGGCGGGGTTGAAGCCAAAATTGGAGCCGGAGAAAACAGCAATGCTGCGCAGTAGAGAGGGCATCGGAAGCGGTCCGGTTGAGAGCGAGCGCACCATCCTGCGGCCTGTTGGATCAGCGTAACAGCGCCAAGAATCGAGTGTTTGCGTAGGCCATGAATCGCTACAGCAATTCCAGAATGCGTTGGCCGAGGCGTTCGGCGGTGGCCTGGGAATCGATGTTGGCGAACCCGAGCAACAGCGCCGAATCGGTCTGGCCATGAATGCTGAAATCGCTCAAGGCTTCGGCGTAAATGCCTGCCTGCTGAAGGCGCTCGACCAGCGCTCGATCGGATTGTTGATCCGCCAGCCGCAAGATCAAATGCATGCCGCCGGGCTGCGCATCAATGCGAATGCGCTCGCCCAGAACAGCCTTCAACCCGCGCGCAGTCGCCTCCCGACGTTCACCGTAGAGTTTGCGCATCCGCTGGATATGCCGGGCGAAATGGCCTTCGGTGAGAAACGTGGCGACGATGGCCTGGGTCAGTTCCGGGCTACCGCCGAGGAATGTCTGGCCGACGTATTCGAAGCGTTCGACCTGCGCTGGCGGCACCACCAGATACGAGAGGCGGATCCCTGGAAACAGCACCTTGCTGAACGTGCCGGCGTAGAGCACCCGACCGTCGCGATCCAGGCTTTTGAGCGCGGGCAATGGACGACTGACGTAGCGGTACTCGCCGTCATAGTCGTCCTCGACAATCCAGGCTTGCTCCCGGCTGGCCCACGCCAGCAACTCCAACCGGCGCGGCAGCGACAGCGACACACACAGCGGACTTTGATGCGCCGGCGTGACCACCGCCGCACGGGCGCCCATCGAATGATTCACGGCTTGCGTCACCTGCATGCCATCCTGATCGACCGGCACCGGCACCGTTTCAATCTGCAGATGCGCCAGCAATTGTCGGGTCGGTAGATAGCCCGGGTCTTCAACCAGCACGCGGTCACCCGGTTTGAGCAATGCGTAGGCGATCAGCGCCAGGCTGTTGCGGTAACCCGAGGTGATGAACACCTGAGAGGGCGCGCAGGTAATGCCACGGGCGACTTGCAGGTAAGTGGCAATCGCGATGCGCAACGATTCCAGTCCATACACCGACGGGTTGGCCATGTCCGCCACCCGCGTGGCGCGAACGCACCGGGCGCCGATTTGCGCCCAGATTTTTCGTGGAAAGGCGTCCAGCGCCGGCAACGCCATTTGGAACGGCAGGATGGGGGCCTTGTGCCGGATCGAGGTGTTTTCGAGGGTTCGTTCAGTGGCAGAGGAGGGCGCCCGCACATTGATCCCCGGCGCCACCACCGTCCCGGCCTGGCCGCGCGCCTGAATGTAGCCCTCGGCGGTCAGCAATGAATACGCGGTATCGATGGTGCCACGGGCCAGGCCAAGTTCTTTCGCCAGCGCCCGAGCGGCCGGAATCCGTTCGCCCGGTGTGAGCGCGCCATCGGTAATCGCCCCCCGAAATCGCCAATAGATTTGCCGGTAGATCGGTTCATTGGACGTCGGGTCCAGGGGCGAAAATGGTTTGCCAGGAGTAGTCATTGCGCCTCGTGATGTTGGAAGTGCGCGAGCAGCGCCTGATCTGTTCTGGATCGCGCTTCAGCGATAGCGTCCGGGCCGAGAGCGGTGCCTTCAACCGTGAAGAAATTTAGATCATGCAGGCCGATCATGTTTAGCACGGCTTTCAGGTACGGCGTCAAAAAGTCCGGCTGACGCGCGCGCTCCCCGGAAAATCGCCCGCCTGAAGCAATGGCCACAAACACCGGACGATCGCGCAACATCGGTGTTTTCCCTTGGGCACCGACATTAAACGTCCGGCGCACCCGAGCGACGTGATCGATCCACACCTTCAATGCCGAGGGCACGGTGAAGTTGTGCATCGGCGTACTGATGACCAGCACATCCGCGCTTTCCAATTCATTAATCAACGCTTCGGACTGGATAAAAGAACCATCCTGCGCAATGTCTTCAAGCGATTGCTGAGAGATCGCGTAGTTCTCATCCACATGGGCGATACCGCCGGCGCCCAACACCCGGTTTGTTATGACGGCTGTCGGATGGCTTTTCAGTAAGTGGCCCATCACTGATTGAGAGAGACGATAGCTCTCGGACGCTTGCCCGCGCGGGCTGCAACTGACGTGCAGGATGTTCATGGTTTTTGCCCTTTCAGATGATCGATAGAGGCCCCCATGCTACGAACCCCATGACCTAGCCAAAAGATCCATGAATCACCTTTGTGACTGGTCCATGATCACGCGTTCATGGCCCATGACAATAGACAGATCATGGACCTTCAAGGCTAGTCCATGACGCACCAAGATGGAGTCCTCCCAATCAGCCAACAGAGGATTCATCATGACCAATCGCATCGACTACGCCAGCGCTTCGCCCGACGGTTACAAGGCATTCGGCGGCGTCTACGTCACCGTGCAAAAGTCCGGTTTGCCCCACGAACTGATCGATCTGGTGTACCTGCGAGTCTCGCAACTCAACGGCTGCGCTTACTGCATCGATATGCACTCGCGGGACCTGATCAAGCTCGGCGTCAGTGTGGAAAAACTGGTGCTAGTGCCGGTATGGCGCGATGCCGGTGCAGTGTTCAGCACCCGCGAACGCATCGCTCTGGCCTGGGCCGAAACCGTCACGAAAGTGGCCGAAACCGGCGTGCCAGACGCGGACTATCAAGCCACCACTGCCGAGTTCAATGACAAAGAACTGGCTGACCTGACTTACGCCATCGGCTTGATGAACGCGTTTAACCGATTCGGCGTGACGTTCCGCTCGATCCCCGCAGCGGCCAACAAGGCCTGAACCCTTTAAGCGAGCGCCGCGTTGGCGCTCGCTTCACCCACTTAACGGAAGGAACAGTCACCATGGCATGGGTATTACTAGGCCTCGCCGGCATCCTCGAAATCGCCTTCGCCTTCGCAATGAAAGGCTCTGAAGGTTTCACCCGATTGACCCCCGGACTGATCGCCGCCGCTACCGGCGTGTCGAGCGTTTATATCCTTTCCCTGGCACTTCGTTCACTGCCGGTCGGCACGGCTTATGCGGTGTGGACCGGTATCGGCGCGGCGGGCACGGCGATTCTGGGGATGGCGATATTGGGGGATTCCACCACGCCGCTGCGGATTCTTTGCATCGCGCTGATCCTGGGTGGCGTTATCGGGTTGAAGTTGGTGTCGGCGAACTGATCGGGTTCAAATGTTCTGATCATCGATCGGAGTTCCATTCAACCATTCCTGATTCATCGTCTCGGCATCCCCCAAATAATCGAGCAACCAGGCCATGGCCGGTGAGTGCTTGTTTTGATTCCACGCCACGCACGACGGGCTGGCGGCGAAGGGGCGTTGCAGGTTGAGGGCGATCAGTTCGCCTTGCTCGATCAGTGGGATCACCAAGTGCGCCGGCGCCATGCCCACGCACAAACCTTCGCGCAGACAATCCAAAGCCGAGGCCCAGTTCGGCACCACCAGTCGCCGCTGATTATCCAGCGACCAGGTGTCGCGTTTGGGCAGGTGGCGTGAGGTGTCGTTCATGCACAGCGCGGGGTAGGGGCGCAGTTGATCGTCGTCCAATGGCCCGTTCAATGCGGCCAGCGGATGCCCGGCGCTGGCCACGCACAACCAGTTCAACAGGCCCATGTCGCGAAAACTGTAGTGACTGGCCACCGGCACCGCGCTGGTGGCGCCGATCACAATGTCGGTGCGCTCATCGGCGAGGGCGTCCCACACACCGTTAAACACCTCGTAGCCGAGCAGCAATTCGACGTCGGGAAACTGTTTATAAAAATCCAGCACCAATTGCCGGCAGCGTTCCTGTTTGACGATGGCATCCACGGCCACTTTCAACTGACCGCTCCAGCCGTTGGCCACTTGCTGACACAAGCGCCGGGTGTCGAGCATGCTTTTCATCACCCCGCGCGCCTGCTCGATAAACAGCTTGCCCGCCGGTGTCAGCTCGACATCGCGATGCCGCCGTACAAACAACGGCACCGCCAGCCATTGTTCCAATTGGCGCACGGTGTAACTGACCGCCGACGGCACACGGTGCAACTCCTGCGCGGCGGCGCTGAAACTGCCATGCCGGGCCACGGCATCCACCACATCCAGGGAATATTCAGACCACATTCAGTTGCCTTCAAAAATATTGATAGGAGCGTCCAATTATTATCGCTTCACAAGAAAAGCTCACCACCCATAATGGCACGCTGCTAACAAATTATTTGATTTGAAGATTCAGTTAGGGCGTTGATGAAAAACTCGTTTGGCTTCACCTGTTATTTGATTGGGCTGAGCGTGCTCGGCTACCTCGGCATGGACATGTACCTACCGGCGTTCGGCGTTATCGGCGGCGATCTGCACTTGTCCGCCGGAGCGGTCGGCGCGAGCCTGAGCATCTTCCTCGCCGGTTTCGCCGTCGGCCAATTGTTGTGGGGCCCGTTGTCGGACCGCATCGGCCGCAAACCCGTGTTATTGATGGGCTTAAGCCTGTTTGCGCTGGGCTGCCTCGGAATGTTCTGGGTCGAAACCGACGTGCAACTGTGGGCGCTGCGCTTTATCCAGGCCGTCGGCGTGTGTTCGGCAGCGGTCAGTTGGCAAGCGCTGGTGATCGACCGCTACCCGCCAGAGCAAGCCAATCGCCTGTTCGCCGGGATCATCCCGCTCATGTCCCTGTCACCTGCACTCGCGCCACTGCTGGGTGCGCTGCTGCTGAATCACTTAGGCTGGTTGTCGATTTTTGCTGTGCTGCTCGGCGTCAGCGTGCTTTTGCTGGTGCCCACCATGCTGCTCAAAACCACACCGAAACGCCTGACTGCCAACGGCGAACGCTCCCGCATCAGTTTCGGAAAACTCCTCAAATCCCCGGCCTTCAGCGGCAACGTGTTGATCTACGCCGCCTGCTCAGCCGCGTTCTTCGCCTGGCTGACCGCCTCACCGTTCATCCTCGGCGGCATGGGCTACAGCCCCGGCGACATAGGCCTTAGCTACGCATTGCCCACCCTTGGATTCCTCATCGGCGGCTTCAGTTGCCGCAGTTTGCTGCAACGCCTCAGCGGCCAACGCATGCTGCCGTGGCTGATCCTCGCGTATTGCCTGAGCATGGTGGCGCTGTACCTGGTGGCGACATTCACCACGCCGACCCTGACCACGCTGCTGATCCCGTTCTGCCTGATGGGCCTGGTCAACGGCGCCAGTTTCCCGATCATCATTACGAATGCTCTGATGCCATTCCCGGAAAATTCCGGCAAAGCCGCGGCACTGCAGAACGCGTTGCAGCTGGGGGCGTGCTTTGGCGCGAGTTTGTTGGTCTCGACGTGGATTGAGCAGCCGTTGCAGATAGCAGTGGTGGTGATGCTCGGGACGGTGCCGGTGGCGGTGTTGGGGTATTGGATGCAGGGGCGCAAGAGCGCGGAAGTGGAGCGGTTCGGGCGGGTAGAGATAGATCGGTAACCCCGATCTACTTGTTGTCGCGACCCCCGGAGCTGCCGAAGGCTGCGATCTTTTGATCTTTATAGGCCAGCCGTTTATTTCAAAAAGACCTATAAAACTGTCATTTATTACAGTAGCTCCCAATGATTGCCGGACCTAACCTAGGCCGGGAATCACTGCCATAAATCGAATGGAGTTCACTATGGAAACCAAATCAGAAAACCAGGGTTTTCCTGCTCTACCTAAACTGTTCTCAAAAATCATGCTTCTTTCAGCACTGGTCCTCCCATTAGCAAGTCAGGCAGCGGACGACACTTACAACTGTAATTTGGTGGGGGTGCCCGGGACTACGACTCAGACCGTTCAAGCCTCATCCGTTGATGCGGCCAAGAAAAGTTTTAAAAGCCAATTGGAAAATGCGAGACAGAACTACCCTAATGCGACCTTACAGTGTGTGAAACAGTAAATTGCAAAAAAGGGGAGTAATTTATTTAAGGCACGAAAAAGCCCGGCTGATTAGGCCGGGCTTTTTGTTGGGAACCGCTTTAGAGGCATTCATTCATGCGGTGCGGTTTTCGATCAGGCGGTCGGAACCACCTTCAGCGACGCGGCTTTCAATCAAACGATCAGAGCCACCTTCAGCGACGCGTTTTTCGATCAGGCGATCCGAGCCGCCTTCAGCGACGCGGTTTTCGATCAGGCGATCGGAGCCACCTTCAGCGACGCGTTTCTCGATCAGGCGATCGGAGCCACCTTCAGCTACACGGCTTTCAATCAGACGATCCGAGCCGCCTTCAGCGACCATGGTGTGAGAAGAAGCGGCGAAAGCGTTAACTGCAAAAACCGAGAAAGCGATGCTGAGAAGGACTTGGCGTTTCATGATGGTGTGCTCCGGGGGAGTTATTGGTTGGTATGGACGCGATGTTACGCCCCGGATTTTTTAAGAGAACTTCATTGATGTGATGGTGACTATCGACGTCGACAATGGTTGAGCGAAGTACCCCATCCTTGAGTGATGGCCTCTGGCTACGCGTTGCTAGATCAGCCCCGCAGTGGCACCCTCGACGCCCGTCGCACCAAGGAGCAGGTGATCAAGGAATGAGTGGCTACGTCCCCAACCCCCCGAAAAACTATCGATATGACGAGGCCAAGCCTGTCGATATCCACGCCCAGCGTTGGGCGGAATATGAGAAGCACGGTAAAGCGCCGGCGCCTGATAAAGAGAAAATTGGCATTGCGCTGAGGATTGGCGTGTTCTTCGATGGCACCGGCAACAACGCCAATAACACGGCTGCTGGTTTGCTTTGTGGGGCGCAGCATCCGATTGCGGTTGAAGATATTGATGCGAGTTGCAGCCCGTACATGTCTGATCCGGATAGTAGTTATGGCGCAGGTCCTACGAACGTAAAAAAACTCCATGACTTGTATTACTCGACGGTGATGGCCGAAGGCGACGGTCCTACCAAGCTTGCTTCACGTGCTATTTACGTAGAAGGCATAGGCACAGAAGCCAATGAAAAAGACAGTATGGTCGGCTCAGGTATGGGACGCGGAGGTACCGGTGTCGCCGGTCGTGTTCAATATTCATTTACGCTCATTAAACAGCTGCTCAACAACGTACTGCAGGAGAACCCTAACAGCGAAATTACGTCGCTGACTTTTGATACGTTCGGCTTTAGCCGAGGCGCAGCTGCCGCTCGGCATTTTTCGAATGAAGTCGTCACGGGTAAGCAAGGGCCATTGGGGGATCTTCTGCGCAGTAACGCCAAAGACTTCAGTAGAGGCTTTAACGAGCAGTACGGTAATGGGCTGAATATGGGCTTTATTGGGCTATTCGATACAGTGCCCTCCATTGCTGGATTCACCAATTTTGGCAGAGTGAAAAGCCCTATCGCCCCAGGAATAAAGTTGTATCTGGATCGAAGGTATTTCAAGGATGTCATCCATCTGGTCGCACGTGACGAATGCCGTGGAAATTTTGCGCTGAGTCGAGTCAAGCCGGATCATCCGGAAATGACGCTACCTGGTGTCCATTCAGATATCGGTGGCAGTTACCTTGATGACGTACAGGAATGCGTGTTGGTCAGCCCAATGCAAACCCTTGATGTGCCAATCAATACGAATGTCATCTCCACTTCGATCTATCGCGACGCTGCAAAGGTAAAAAGTCAGTGGGTCGCTAAAGGATGGCCATCGCAATTATTGGAAATTGTGACACCTTCAGCCCTTGTAATAGCGAAGGATCAGCAAGACAGGTTCGGTCCTGGAGAAAAGCGCGTTTATGCCGCGCTGCAACTCAAGCGTCCAGTGAGTGGAAAACTCTCAAGGGTTTATCTGAGGGTGATGTATCAACTCGCCAAGGAAAAGGGTGTTCGGTTTGAAGAGATTCCAGACAAGCCTGAATATGTCATTCCGGAAGAACTTCAGGCGCTTAGTGATCGGTTCGTCGCAGGTGACTACAGCACCACACCAGAAGAAGAACAGCTATTGAAACTGAAGTACATTCATACGTCTGCCAACTGGAATCATCCTCTCGGTAAAACGGATGGCAGCGGTATCGAGGCTGTTTACATCAATGCCCCTACGGAGGACGCGATTCGCGTGCAACATCCTCACGTACCTGATCGGACGCTTTGGTAATGAGAATATTCATAGCCCTGTTGGGCGTTTTACTTTTCACTGGCTGTCAGTCCACAGGTCACGTTTTGGGTAAAAGTGACCCGAGATCTAGCTGGTGGGAGCTGACGTTCCTTGAACCGAACTATATGCAAGTTTGGGTTGAAGACAGCTCTGTTCAGGATATCAACGGAAAGGTCTTTTTAAGGGCCGGTAGCGGCACCGCCGCTGGCGGAGAACCAGAAGACGGCAAGGCATCTGCTCGCGGTTGGGTAGGCGTTGGTGGTAGTGGGAAAACAGTGGTTGGAGCTGACCTGCCTAAACGGATCTTTGTTCGATGGCAGTCTATCGCAGAGCAAAAAACCTATCGGGCGTGGGTGGATATTCCCGATGAGGCCCGACAATTGATGGAGTCTTCAACCGCACAGCGTTGCCCGGAAACGCCAGAGAAAGAAGCTCGGTTTATGGCGACTGTTTATCTGGGGTTGGCGCCGGGTGGGGTCATACAGGCGTGGGTTAAAGACTCGTGCTATCGCCCGATCAAAGTGGCTCGTGCTCAAGCGGAGCTTGAACCATTGGGACCCGACCAAGGCAAGAATGATGGCCGCTATGCCTACCCCGTAAGCGAAAAATCCAAACGCTATATCAACCAATACGGCATCCCCTACGGCAGTTGGTAATACACCCCCCCAACCAAATGAAAACGGGTGCCTGCACGGCATCCGTTTTCATTTACTTAGGTATCTGACTGGACGCTTTGGTAATGAGAGCATTAGTCGCCCTGTTGGGCGTTTTACTTTTTACGGGTTGTCAGTCTACGAATTCGCTCTCGGGCAAAAATGACCCTAAGTACCCTTGGTGGGAATTAGTGTTCATCGAACCGGACTACATGAAAGTCTGGGTGGAAGACAGTTCTGTGCAGGACATCAATAACAAAGTCTTTTTCCGCGCCGGTGGCGGCAATGCCGCCGGCGGCGAACCCGAAGATGGCAAAGAGTCTGCTCGCGGTTGGGGGGAGGTTGGGGGAACCGGTATTCCGGTGGCGGGGGCTGGCCTACCCAAACGTATCTTCGTGCGATGGCAATCTTTGGCAGAACCCCAAACCTATCGAGCCTGGGTGGATATTCCTGAGGAGGCGCGGCAGCTAATGGTTTCATCCACCAATCAACGCTGCCCGCAAACGCCTGAGAAAACAGCTCGGTATATGGCCTCTATTTACTTAGGCCTTGCGCCGGGTGGTGTGGTGAAAGTCTGGGTCAGAGACTCATGCAGAGTTGCGATTGAGGTTGCTCGTACCCAGGCCGAAGTAGAGCCGCTAGGCCCGGACCAAGGCAAGAGTGGAGGCCGCTACGCCTATCCGATAAGCGAGAAATCCAAGCGCTATGTTGAGAGATTCGGCATTCCTTATGGCAGTTGGTGAGTGATCGTGTGGTGATCAGTCCACGGTTAACCGGGATACCCGTTTTGCTGGTCGCTATCTTGATGGTTGGCTGTCAGTCAGCAGACTCCCTCTCTCTCAAGAATGCCCCCAAAGCTCCTTGGTGGAGCCTCAGCTTTAACGAGCCGTTCTACATGAAGGTATGGGTGGAAGACAGCGCCGTTGAGGATATCAACGGAAAGGTGTTCCACGGTACTGGCGGTGGCCGAGCTTCTGGTGGTGAGCCTGAGAATGGGACAGAAGCCGCTCGTGGTTGGGGCGAGCATATCGGTGGGAGCATTCGGGGTGTGGTCGGGGCTGATTTGCCCAAGCGCATTTATGTTCGTTGGCAGTCGATCGTCGAACCACAAACTTACCGCGCCTGGATCGATATCCCTGAGCAAGCTCGGCAGATCATGCATGCCTCTGTAAACGAGCGTTGTCCGACCAGGCCAGAAGAACCCGCGAATTACAGGGCGGCCGTTTATGTCGGCTTGGCTCCCGGCGGGATTGTTCAGGTATGGGTTGAGGACAAGTGCCTGAAAACGATCAAGGTCGCTCGTGCTCAGGCCGAAATAGAACCGTTGGGGCCGAGCGAGGGCAAGACTGGCGGGAAGTATGCTTATCCGGTTAGCGAAAAGGCCCAGCGATACATCAAACAGTACGGTGTCCCTTACGGCAGTTGGTGAGTGATTGTCGTGGTGCAGTTGTTTCATCCTTTGTCTGACAGGAGCGAGTTTTGATTCGAGCGATGCTGGCGTTGCTGGGTGCAATTTTGATTTCCGGTTGCCAGTCGGGTGATCCGCTTTCAGCAAAAAATGACCCCAAGTCTCAATGGTGGGAGCTTGCTTTCACCGAGCCCGATTACATGAAAGTGTGGGTGGAGGACAGCTCGGTGCAAGACGTCACGGGCAAAGTCTTTTTCAGAACTGGTGGTGGCAGCGCCGCTGGCGGCGAACCTGAAGATGGTAAAGAGTCCGCCCGCGGCTGGGGGGGAGGCGTTGGTGGTAGCGGTAAAACAGTTGTAGGTGCCGATCTACCCATGCGCATATTTGTCTGTTGGCAATCCATCGTAGAGCAGAAAACCTATCGCGCATGGGTGGATATTCCTGAGCCGGCCCGTCAACTGATGGCGTCATCTACCCAACAGCGTTGCCCGCAAACACCTGAGCGAGAAGCTCGGTTTATGGCGTCGGTCTATCTGGGGCTTGCCCCCGGCGGCGTCGTGCAGGTTTGGATGAGAGACTCATGCAATCATCCCGTCAAAGTTGCCCGAGCCCAAGCGGAGCTTGAACCGCTAGGACCTGACCAAGGCAAGAATGATGGCCGCTATGCCTACCCCGTAAGCGAAAAATCCAAACGCTATATCAACCAATACGGCATCCCCTACGGCAGTTGGTAATACACCCCCCAACCAAATGAAAACGGGTGCGTGCACGGCACCCGTTTTCATTTACTCCGATGCCGACGCCTGCACCTTAGATCGGCGAGTGGTTGGCCTGAGGAGATGTTAGAAATCGTGACTCCGCAGCCAAGCATGCGACCTGCGGCAGACCAAGATAAGCCGGTGTCCAAAAAAGTGCGCGTCCGATAAGTGGCAAGCTATCGGTGGTATACCAATGCACCTACCGAAGATGGGCTTCGGGTTCGCCACCCTCACGTGTCAGATCCTGGCTGGAGAATCTTTTGATGCGTGTTTTAGTTTTGTTTTTGGGAATGTTGTTGGTGATCGCTTGCCAAGCAACGGACTCCCAATCAAAGAGTGAGCTTACGAGAAAGTGGTGGAGCCTCAGTTTTAACGAGCCGAACTACATGAAGGTGTGGGTGGAAGACAGCACCGTTGAAGATATCAACGGCAAGCTGTTTCCCCGAAGGGGCGGAGGAAGGGCCGCAGGTAGCGAACCAGAAGACGGCACCGAATCCGCTCGGGGATGGGGTGAAATAACGGGCGGAGTTCGTGAAGTCGTTGGGGCTGATTTACCCAAGCGCATCTACGTTCGTTGGCAGTCGGTTGTCGAGCCACAAACGTATCGCGTATGGATAGATATTCCCGAAGAAGCCCGGAAAATCATGCGAGAGTCGATGAGTGAATCGTGCCCGACAACACCGGACGAACCTGCCGGAACCGTTTCTTTGGTATATGTGGGCCTTGCACCCGGCGGAATTGCGCAGGTGTGGGTATCGGACAAATGCATGAAAGCAGTCAAGGTTGCACGAGCCCAGGCTGAGATAGAACCTCTAGGGCCACACCTCGGGAAGTCTGGCGGGAACTACTACCCGCAATCTGAGAAATCCAAGCGCTATGTTGAGAGATTCGGCATTCCTTATGGCAGTTGGTGAGTGATCGCGTGGTGATTTGTGCTTGGACGCCGAGACATCATTCTCTGCCTTACTGGAACCAGTTTTGATGCGAGCAATGATCTTTTTATTGGGCGCATTTTTAATCGGGGGCTGTCAGGCGGCCGACCCCCTGTCCGGTAGAAACGACCCAAAAAATCAGTGGTGGAGCCTCAGCTTTGTTGAACCTTCGTATATGAAGGTATGGGTAGAAGACACTGCTGTTGAAGACATTAATGGGAAGGTGTTTCGTCGTACCGGTAGCGGTTCAGCAGCTAGCAGTGAGCCCGAAGGTGACACAGAGTTTGCGCGGGGTTGGAGTAATAACATCAGCAGCAGTATTCGGGGAGTCGTGGGTGCAGACCTGCCTAAACGGATCTACGTTCGATGGCAGTCGGTGGTCGAGTCAAAAACCTATCGCACATGGGTCGATATCCCCGAGGAGGCGCGACAGCTTATGCACGCTTCCGTGAATGAACGTTGCCCGGCAACACCTCAAGAGCCTGCCAATTACATAACGATGGTTTATCTCGGCCTGGCTCCCGGCGGCGTCGTGCAAGTGTGGGTGACAGATAAATGTTTGAAATCGATCAAAGTCGCCCGCGCTCAGGCTGAAATCGAACCGCTAGGGCCACACCTCGGGAAGTCTGGCGGGAACTACTACCCGCAATCCGAGAAATCCAAGCGCTATGTTGAGAGATACGGCGTTCCTTATGGCAGTTGGTGAGTGATTGTCGTGGTGCAGTTGTTTCATTCTTTGTCTGACAGGAGCGAGTTTTGATTCGAGCGATGCTGGCGTTGCTGGGTGCAATTTTGATTTCCGGTTGCCAGTCAGGTGATCCGCTTTCAGCAAAAAATGACCCTAAGTCTCAATGGTGGGAGCTTGCTTTCACCGAGCCGTATTACATGAAAGTCTGGGTTGAGGACAGCGCGGTTGAGGATATCAACGGTAGGCTTTTTCGGCGCACCGGCGGTGGTTCTGCGGCTGGTGGGGAACCAGAAGACGGGACAGAATCCGCCCGAAGTTGGGACAGTGTAGGTAGTTCTGGAAAAATGGTGGTTGGTGCCGATCTACCCAAACGTATCTTCGTGCGCTGGCAGTCGATAGTCGAACCACAGACGTATCGCGTTTGGTTGGACATACCGGAACAAGCCAGGCAGCTAATGAAGGCATCCACCAACACGCGATGCCCGGAGACACCTGAACAAAAAGCTCGGTATATGGCATCTGTCTATCTGGGTCTTGCCCCTGGTGGCGTCGTGCAAGTGTGGGTTAGAGACTCATGCAGTCGCCCTGTAAAAGTAGCTCATGCCCAAGCGGAGGTTGAGCCTTTAGGACCTAGCCAAGGTAAGAGCGGGGGAAGATACGCCTACCCCGTAAGCGAAAAATCCAAACGCTATATCAACCAATACGGCATCCCCTACGGCAGTTGGTAATACACCCCCCCAACCAAATGAAAACGGGCTCCCGCACGACACCCGTTTTCATTTACTCCGCTGCCGACGCCCGCACCTTGGGCCGGAGTCATGGGAGCGGCTTTATTTCAGGCACAAAAAAGCCCGGCTTATCAGGCCGGGCTCTTTGTTGGGAACTGCTTTAAAGGCATTCATTCATGCGGTGCGGTTTTGGATCAGACGGTCGGAACCACCTTCAGCCACGCGATTCTCGATCAGACGATCCGAGCCACCTTTGGCAACGCGTTTTTCCAGCAGACGATCCGAACCACCTTCAGCAACGCGATTCTCGATCAGACGATCCGAACCACCCTCAGCAACGCGTTTTTCCAGCAGACGATCCGAACCACCTTCAGCAACGCGATTCTCGATCAGGCGATCCGAACCACCCTCGGCAACACGTTTTTCCAGCAAACGATCCGAACCACCTTCAGCAACACGATTCTCGATCAACCGATCCGAACCACCCTCAGCCACTCGGCTTTCAATCAGACGATCCGAGCCGCCTTCAGCGACCATTGTGTGAGAAGAAGCGGCGAAAGCGTTAACTGCAAAAACCGAGAAAGCGATGCTGAGAAGGATTTGGCGTTTCATGATGGTGTGCTCCGGGGTGTTTATTGGTTGGTATGGAGCGGATGTTACGCCGGGGATTTTTTATGAGAACTTCATTGACGTGATGGTGACTATCGACAGGAGCAATGGTTGAAAAACAGTGGGCAAATGCCAGGGCAGCCAAGCGCCAAAACATAAGCGGGCGGTGACCGCGACAAAATGACTTAAGATCCTCGAAAGCCGGAATAACCCCTCGACTCAAGGATGCGACATTTATGGAAATCCCCTTCTCTCAAATCAGCGAACGTTTGCACAATCGCCGATTTACCGTAGCAAACAACACCCAAGGGCTCTCCGGTGCAGGCACAGTTTTTCATTACCAGGTCGAAGGAAATGCAATCTCGAGCACTTACCAAGGCGGGCGGATCCGTATAGGTAACCAAGTCGGGCGCGTGACAGGCCCCGATACCATTGAGCTTCTCTTCCAGTGTTTAACGACGGAGGGCGAAATGCTTGCCGGCTGGTCCCGTGGCACGGTTGGCGTTGATCACGCAGGACGTACCACGCTGACCTTCGTATGGGGTTGGTTATCCGGCGCGACGGGAGGCGGGGAGTCCAGCTACGTCGAGCTTGCCCCATAGCGGTTTTCGTTCCGGTTCACAGAGCACAACCTGCTGGCCGGCGCCATCCCCAAGTCGCCATCCATCGCTGCACGCTTAACCTTCCTGAGGCCATTGATCTTCAATTTCAAACCACGACGCCTTCGACGACACACACGTGTGCCGCTGCTTTGGCGCGTGGAACGGCGTATCGAGCGTACCAACCGCAATCGAAATCCAATCCGCGAACTCTCCATTCGAATCCGACCAAAACAACGAAGTGCCACAGTTCGAACAGAACTGCCGCGTGACCCCGGCCGACGACTGAAAACGCTTCAGCGCGTCAACACGGCTCGCGATGGAAACCGCCGACCTGGGAGCGCTGGCATACGTCGCGAACGCGGCGCCATGGGCCTTTCGGCAGATGAGGCAATGGCAGTGAGACACGGCTTTCAACTGCGCCGAAACCTCATAGGTCACGGCACCGCAGAGACAACTTCCTTGATGAAACTCATCCATGTTCATCGGTCACTCGAAAAAGAAGGGGAGAGGCAAGACCCGCCATGCTACGGCATCACAGACACAAAAAACGGGCGCCATCACAGCGCCCGTTTTCATTTACTCCCGAACCTGCGCCCGCAAGCGCCGACCGATCACATCCATCAAATCACAGCCATCGCGCAACGGAATGACCAACAACTTGGAAAAGTCCGCCAACACCACCGTGTCACAACCGATCTCGGCGCGGTAAGCGATGTTCTCCAACACCTGCGTGACCGTGCGAATGCGGTAATCGGCCATGGCTTGCAGGACGTCGAGTGGAGCTTGGGTGTCGATGAGCAGGGAAGCCGGGACCAGGTCGATTCCGGTGATAGGCATGTATCTTTCCATAGGGGTAAAACTCCGATCAAAGCAAAGGTTGACTGCCCCTCAATCGTCGCCAAACGAATGGGTGACAGCTGTACGCAGGTTGGCGAACCGGGATCGGAAAACCGGCAGACCCGAAGGTCTCCCGCGCACAGCTGCCATAAAGACAGCTTTGCGAGCGTGCAACAGCGTCTGCAAGAAAGCACAGAGCTTTTGCACCCGATCAAACAGGTCGCCAAACCTGGTCGCCATTTGGGCGACCGGGCGGACTATAAGCTTGTTGGGGTGAAATGAGCAAGGTGCTGATACGGATATTTGCGTGGACGGTTGCGAGTAGAAGTGCCAAAAATGAGTTGTGGTTTTCTGATTATCCAATCAAGTTTATATAAAATATATTTGATGTGAAAATAAGTGTTTTATTGTTGAAGGCGCTAATAAAGATTCAATTGCCAATTGATGGCCAAGTGGTATCATGCTTGGAATAATCTGGAGAGTGGGAGGTCTTATGGAAACTAAAGAAGAAGTCGAAACTGGAAAAGTAAGTGATGAGCAAAAACTACGGATTTCAGCGCTTTGGGATACCCTGAAAAGATATGATAATTATATTGGAACGGTTAATTTTAAAAGTGGATTGATTACTACGTTAAATGCGGCGGTTTTTGGTGGTGTAGTTCTTAAGTCTGATGTGTTGGTTTTGAAAGATAGCTTGTATCGTGATGCGTTAATCTTGAACGTGGTTGTTATCGCCTTCCTGTCTTTGCTAAGCATATACTGGGTTATAAAAAGTATTTGGCCTAATTTGAAAAGCGCAAGCACGGGGACTAACAGAGATGTGTTAGCGCCCTCTCTGTTTTTCTTTGGCTCAGTGTCGAGTAATTTTAACGCAAAGTCTTATGCTGAAAGTTTCAGAAAGGTAACTGTTGAAGAGATGGAGAAGGATTTGTCTGTCCAAGTTCACGAGGTTGCAGCGATTACCTCTTTGAAATTTAAAACAATATCGACGGCTAGTTTGTTTACGAAGTTGAACGTCTTGGCGTTGTTATCTTTTGGTGTGATTCAATTGTTGCAAAGTGTGGGGTATACATTATGTCGCGCATGAAAGAAGTTTTTGGCTCGTTTGAAATGGAACCACAGATTCTAAAATCTGCCCAGGCGATGGATTCTGCTCGTAGCGTTGGTATGGTTGCTGAGTCAGCGTCTCTTGAGCAAATTAGTAATATAGAAAGTCATGATTATAATATTCAAAGAAAATTACGTGAGTTGTTCGGTAAGTCTGGTTTGAACTCAACCCCTATAGGTGGTCATCCTCACTTTGATCACTTGAAGGATAGCGGTGGGCTAGAAAATGGCTACGCCACGACACTTTTTGTTGACATTCAAGGTTCTACGAGGTTAGGAGTGTTTTATGCTCCGGAATTGGTGTTCTACATAAAAAATCAGATAATTAAATGCGCAATAGAAGCCATTCTTGCATTTGACGGTCATGTTCATAGGATTATGGGTGACGCCGTTTTGGCGTTCTTTAGAAGTGATGGAAATAATCCGCGTAATAGTGCCATAGATGCAATAAATTGTGGTTCTGTACTCGTGCAGTTTATCCGAGAGGAAGTAGTTCCAAAGCTTAGATTGAATGGGTTGGAAGAGGATGTTGGTATTCGTGTTGGAATTGATTATGGGGCGGAGAAAACTGTGCTTTGGGGCATGTATGGATATACGGGAGTGTCGGAAGTAACTGCCACGTCCTTTCATGTTGATATCGCAGCCAAGCTCCAACAAAGCGCACCGCGTAACCGTGTGATGCTTGGCGAGTCCCTCGTGAATTTGCTTGATCTACATGACCAAGTTGTTGAGGTTAAACGCGGTAAAAAAGGAGAGGATACAATAGATCATAAATTTGTGAGACCTAATTACACAGATAGCAATGGGCAGCCAATGAACTATAGGCAGTATGTGATCTCACAGGATAAATATTTTGGACTGCTACCGAGCCCTGCAGATGACAGTTTGCCTATACGAATTGAAAGTACACTAAAAAATAAAGCTGGTATTCAGTCTGATGATAAATATCACCGTTGCTCTCGGTCTATTAAGCAGGATCATGGTGTTGATTTTAAGGCCTTATTTTATACCGTGGGTAATCCCCAAAATGTCGAAGTGAAATTTCGTGTGGAAAATCATGGGACTCAAGCTTCTGAAGAATCTGATAATGGTAATCATGAAACAGTGGTTGCGGCTCGACAGAGAGTAGACGGAAGTTATTTTGCCAATCGGTGGGAGGGGACCTCTTATATCGGCTTGCATTATATGTTTGTTTCAGTTCTTGAGGATGGAGTTGTTAGGATTCCAGAGCAATGTTATGGAGTGTTTGTTGGGTGATATTTGGACCGAAGGTGGTGGGTTTTTTGGTCGAAAATTCTCCACCACCTTTACTTCTAAATCCAATAACCTATGTGCTAAGAAGACTGGCTCGTAGGCAGCAGGAAACTGTCTATTCCTTTTCACGAACCTACCTTAAGTAAATAGCTTGATTATGCAATTGGATGTTTTCTAGCCCATTGAGCTACCGCACGTTCGACATTATCTAACTGTCCGTCGATACCTCTTATCCAATGTTTGTACTCATCACTAGGTAAGCAGGATGCCCCATAAATAAACGCTCGGCGAACCCAAGGGGTCATTTCTTGTAAATTTTGTTTTCTGCTTCGAAACCAAAAATCTTTTTTACTACGCCCCATTGCTAGAAGAATCTCGCGGCGTGAAAATTCATCAATGGAATCATTGTATAAATTGACATATTGATTGTCACAGTTCCATTCTCCATCTAATGCAAATGGCCTAAGCATATACATTCGTGAGTATTCTAGGTGGGAAGCTGTTGATGCGTCGCTGCGATATAAGTCAATAAGTTTTAACCCGAGTTTGGCTTTCTGATCAGCTGGGAGATTGTCTAGATGCAATAAGTACTCCATGCATTTTCTAATGACGGGTACAAATTTATCGAAATTGTCAAAAATCAAATTTGTTGCATACGTATCGCCAAGCTGCGCTAGTCGACGTAGTAAGAATTTAATGAGGGAAAGATCAGGCTCATCCTCTTCGATTTGTTCTTCTAGAATGCCTTCTAGATTTAGATGGTCGACTGCTGCTTTGTGTTCTATCGATAAAGCATCATAATCTATTTCTCCATAAACATCCTCTACGCCAATTTCATCTAATAATTCGTAAAATCTCTCCGATAGTGTTTCAAGCTCCCTTTTTTCATTTTCTCTAAGATACTTTTGGCGGAAAATTTCTATCGGAACTATTTTTGTTTTATTTTGCTGAAGAGTTAGTCCGTGATTTTCAAGAAGTCCGCGTGCAATTATGGTTAAGTATTTATAAGCTTCTGCTTCCGATTTACAGAAAAATCTAAAGTCATCCGAATAGCGAATATAGCGAGCGCCTTCAGACAATAGAAGCTGATCAATATCCGATATTGTTATTTCGGCTATTAGACGCGAAGCGGCGGAGCCCACTGGGATTCCGTAGGAGTACGCTCCTGCCCAATGCCCTATGAGCATCTTAATTGCCTCCGCGTGCATGTGCCCTATACTTAGAGCACTGTCCAGCGCATTGTCGATTCGGTGCGTATAGAGTCTGGGAAAGAAGTCTGCTATGTCGGCGATTACGATATGAGTTGGTTGGTAACCTTCGCAGATTGTCCTAGATGCTTGTTGAAAAGTTCTGTATGTGGAACTTTCGGAGTACATTCTTCCATCTGCGTCGGGTTTAAATCGATAGGAATGGACAGTCGCGTCTGTTACTGGAATTCGATACGCTTCAAGTTTTTCGCCGATTTCATAAGTTAGCGCGGTTAGTACTAAGAAGTCTAAAGGATCGAGTTGTGTTGAGATTCTAAATCCGAATCTATGTTTTGGTACAAGGCATCTGCGATATGGCCGAACTTTCCATTCAAGAATGTTTATATTTTGGATTGATGCCTTTACGTTGTTCCAGTCGCTGGAGATTGCTTTGAATTCAAATAAGTCGGGAAATATGTCAGTGTCACTCCACGTAAGTGCGTGTTTAAGCGCCCAGTCTAATGCTGCGTCTGAAAGAATTAATGGCATGTTAGTCCTTTTATCTTTGTTTATAGAACTTCAAAAAACACTTCGTTTCTTTGACGTGCATTAAAAAACTAACGTCCCTAAGTCCACGATTCTATGTGCCACTATCAAAGTAGTCGCAAATCGCCATGCCAGCCTCTAAATAACCAAGAAATCTCAAATCCCGCTTTTTCCAATGCGATCCCATTTCCCCATGACGTAGACTCCACCCACCTCGATCACTGTCACCCCGAGCCCTACGCATGCAAACCCCCAGCCCCGCTATACCCCTCTGGAAAACCTACCTCCTTTTCCTAGCCCCCATGGTCCTCTCCAATTTCCTCCAATCCATGTCGGGCACCATCAACAGCATCTACATCGGCCAAATGCTCGGCACCCAAGCCTTGGCAGCCGTCTCCGGCATGTTCCCAATCGTCTTTTTCTTCATCGCCCTGGTCATCGGCCTCGGCGCGGGCGCGGGTGTGCTCATCGGCCAAGCCTGGGGCGCTCGGGAAACCCATCTGGTAAAAACCATCGCCGCTACAACCCTGTTGTTGGGCGCGATGATCGGGTTGGTGGCGGCGGTGTTGGGCAGTGTGTTCGCCAGGCCGGCGTTGCAGGGTTTGGGGACGCCGGCCGATGTGTTGGACGACGCCGTGGCCTACGCCCACGTGATGATGTGGATCATGCCGTCGCTTCTGGTCTATGTGTTGTTCACGCAGTTGCTGCGCGGGGTCAGCGATACGGTGTCGCCGTTGGTGGCGTTGGTGGTGTCGACGTGTATTGGTCTGGCGCTGACGCCCGCCTTGATAAAAGGCTGGTTGGGTTTTGCGCCGATGGGGATTCAGAGTGCGGCGTTTGCGGGGTTGGCGGGGAATTTGTCGGCGATGGGGTGGTTGGCGTGGCGGTTGATTCGTAAGGGGCATCCGTTGGCGCCGGATCGGGAGATGTTTGCGGCGATGCGGTTGGATTTGGCGATTTTGGGCAAGGTGTTGCGCATCGGGTTGCCGACTGGGTTGCAGATGGTGGTGTTGTCGGCGTCGGAGTTGGTGATTCTGGCGTTGGTGAATCAGCACGGTTCCCAGGCGACGGCGGCGTATGGGGCGGTGACGCAGATTGTGAATTACGTGCAGTTTCCGGCGTTGTCGATTGCGATTACCGCGTCGATTCTTGGGGCGCAGGCGATTGGGGCGGGGCGGTTGGAGCGGATTACGCCGATTTTGCGCACGGGGATTTTGATTAATGTGTGTTTGACCGGTGGGTTGGTGTTGTTGGGGTATTTGTTGTCGCACTGGTTGTTGGGGTTGTTCCTGACGGAGGACTCCACTCGGGCGATGGCTGAGCATCTGCTGCACATCATGTTGTGGAGTTTGTTGGTGTTTGGCTTCCAGGCGATTATCGGCGGGATCATGCGGGCCAGTGGCACGGTGTTGGTGCCGATGGTGATTTCGATTGTTTGCGTGCTGGGGGTGCAGTTGCCGGTGGCGTATCTGCTGGATGCGGAGTACGGATTGCAGGGTGTTTGGATGGCGTTTCCGGTGGCGTATCTGGGGATGCTGGCGTTGCAGACGGCGTATTACAAGTTTGTTTGGCGGCATCAGAAGATTGAGCGGTTGGTGTGAGGGCGATCATTTTGTTTGGATGCTAGGCTTGATATCACCGCAGGAACGGCTCGCCCCGGTCCTGTGATTCAGGTGCTCCCACTGGCAGGGATAGATCATGAACAAGGGCAAACGGATTGTTATTTTCCCCTTCGATAACTTGACGGGGCAGGCCACTCAGACGAAGAAGAGTTGGACGAACGCCCGGCGCGGCAAACTCGATAAACTCAGGGACAGCGAGACGGGAAAGATCCCTGAGGGCTTCGAACCCTATAAGTTTTTTCATCTGGGCCAACTTGAAGAACTCAAAGTAGCGATTGCTGGCTGTGCCGGCCCTGAAGATCAGATTTATGTGTGCGGACACTGCGCCCCGGGCTTGGACCTGATTGCCAAGGATGTGGGTGGCAAGGTCGGTCTTAACTCCGTGGAGCTGGCGATACTGTTCGCCAGGAAATTACCGCTCACCGAGGCTTTTGCCGGAACCATCAAAATTTATGCGTGTTTCTCTGGCGTGCCTGAAGGAGATAACAAGTCGTTTGCCGCACGGTTCAAAAACATCATGGGCAGGGCCAAATACAAAAATTGCCAAGTGGTGGGTTATTCCATGAATTTGAGCGACTACCTGGGCGAGCACAAAATGGCTTATCAGGACGATCACCCGAAAGCCAAGGTCGCCGGCGCCATGCTGGAGAAGTTTGAAGCGGGCCAGCTGAGTGCGTCAGAGATCGAAGCGCTCAATTACCCACGATCCAAATCGGCGCAAGTGCCGATCGGATAGCGAAACGTTTACCGGTTTGAAATGGGCAGTGTTTTTAAACCGGTAGGGGTTTGGATATGCGCCAGTAAGTAGGGCGTTGAAGTCGCTGCCAATTCGTGAAGATGAACCGGGCCGGAAAAGTTGATCGCGGTAAGAAGTGCCATAATTCTTTCGGGATTGGGATCGAATATATCCAGCGCCACCAGCTCACAGCCTTGATCCAGCATTGCACTTGCTGGATGTGGCGTTTGCTCCCATTGAATCAGCGTCGGCGCTGAGCCCTTCAGCGGCAGGCTGCCGTCGGCGGGGATGGTGATTTGCCAGGACAAGGCGCCTCGGGTCATGGGTTCGGGATTGCCAACAATGGCGCGGCAGGCATCGGTGATGGCATGGATATCGTCGGTGCGGGCGACCCAGGTTGCCAAGCGTGGTGGCGCATCAAAAGCCAGGTCATCCATTGCAAACCAGCGTGGCCGGTCGGGGCGTTTGGCGGCGGGGTCTATGGCGATCACTTCCAGGTAAGTGTCGGGGCCCAAGCGCAGTAGCCGGTTGTGGGTGCCCATGCGCGGGTGAACGCCGCCGGGTTGCAGGTCGATGCCGAGGGCGCGGGTGACGAAGGCGCAGCCGGTGGCTAGGTCGGGGGCGACGATGGCGAGGTGGTCGAGGGTGCTTTTCATGTGCTCCGTGCCTTTGCGAGGTTCTGTTTGCCGGGTTCCCTTTCAGGTTTTATACACCCTCCAATAATGTGGGAGCGAGCCTGCTCGCGAAGGCGGTAGATCAGTCAACTTCGATGTTGGATGTGCCGGCCTCTTCGCGGGCAAGCCACGCTCCCACAGGGGGTTGGGGGTGTTCACACGTATTTCGTCCACTGGAGATCCAGTGTGGGAGCGAGCCTGCTCGCGAAGGCGGTGGATCAGTCAACTTCGATGTTGGATGTGCCGGCCTCTTCGCGAGCAAGCCCGCTCCCACAGGGGAATTGAGGGGTTGGTGGATTTATTGGTTGCCTGCCCAAACGCCGGGGCGGCGTTGATGCCAGGGGATCGCCATTTCCAATTGTCCTGCCAACCGCAACAACACCTCTTCCGCGCCGAAGCGTGCCGCAAATTGCAGGCCGATGGGCAGGCCGCGGGACATTCCCAGCGGCAACGAGATCGCCGGCGTGCCCGCGACGTTGAACACCGGGGTAAACGGTGAGTGTTCAAACACCCGTGCCGTCCATTGCAGGCCATCCATGTTTTCGGCGCCGAGGTTATAGGTGCCGAGGGCCTGAGGCATGCGCGGCAGGGTGGGGGTCAGCAGTACATCGAATTCGTCGAACCAACTCGTCACGCTACGGGCGATGAGGTTGCGTACTTCCAGCGCAGCGGCGAATTCCACGGCGCGGGCCTGTTGGCCGTAGGCGTAGCAGGCGAGGGTGGCGGGTTCGAGGGTGGTCCGGTCGATGGGGCGTGAGGTGGCGGCGGCGAGGCCGTCGATCCAGCGCACGAGGGTGGCACACCAGATGTGGGCGTTGGCTTCGACGAAGGCGTCCCACGAGGTGCCGAACGGGGCGTTGACGGGTTCGACGCTGTGGCCGAGGGCTTCGAGTTCGCGGGCGACGGCGTGGGTGGCGTCGGCGATATCGGGGTCGAGCGGGGCGCCGTTCCACGGGGTGTCGAGCAGGCCGATGCGCAACCGTCCCGGGTCGCGGCCGACTTGCGCCAGAAAGCCTTCGGCCGGTGCGGCGGTGTGGTAAGGATCGCCGGGCGCGCCGCCCTGAACGATGTCCATCAATGCCGCGCTGTCGCGCACGGTTCGCGACAGGCCGAGTTGCGCGCCGAATCCGGCAAATACTTCGTCCAGGGCCGGGCCGTTGGAGGCGCGGCCGCGCGTCGGTTTGAGGCCGACCAAACCATTGAAGGCTGCCGGTACACGGATCGAACCTGCGGCATCGGTGGCATGGGCAATCGGCACGATGCCAGCGGCGACGGCGGCACCCGAACCGCCGCTCGATCCGCCGGCTGATAGTCGGGTGTCCCACGGGTTGCGAGTCGGGCCTTGCAGGGCGGATTCGGTTTCGGTGCTGAAGGCCATTTCCGGTGTGGTGGTGCGGCCCAGCGTGGCGAGGCCGGCGGCGTTGAAGCGTTGCATCAGGTACGAGTCGGATTCTGCGACCAATCCTTGGGCCAGGCGACTGCCCAACTCCACGCGCCGGCTCGCCGAAGTGATCGCCAAATCCTTGATCAGAAACGGCACGCCAGCCAATGGGCCCGAGCCTTCGGTGACGGTGGGTGACCAGGTTTCGATGACGGCGTTGATCTGCGGGTTGACCCGGTGCACGGCGGCCATCGCCAGTTCGGCCAGTTCTGCTGCGGTGACTTCGCCAGCCGCCACCAATTGGGCGAGGCCAATGCCGTCGTAGGCTGCGTATTCGTTGAGGTTCATGAGCAATCTCCCGTTGAGAGAGTCGATCATAGGTAAAGCGCTGATAGCTGATTAGCCCATAAAAGCGGTTTGGAATGTGCCGATGGTGGCACAATCCAGCGATTCCACCATCACAGGCATTTCCATGATTCGGGACTTGAATGACACGCTAGTGTTCGTGCGGGTGGTGCGCCTGGGCAGCTTTACCGCGGCGGCCCAGGCGTTGCAGATTCCCAAGACCACCGTCAGTCGCCGCGTGCGCGAACTGGAGCAGGCCATCGGCGTGCAACTGCTGCGTCGCACCACCCGCCAGTCGAGCCTGACCGAGGCCGGGGCGGTTTATTACGAGCAATGCAAGGACATCGCCGCGACCCTTGAGCACGCCGAACTGGCGGTGCATCAGTTGCGCGATGGCCCGCGCGGTTGGTTGCGGGTGACGGTGCCGTACTCGATCGGGGTCAGTTGGTTTGCGCCGCTGGTGGCGGGTTTTCGACAGGCGTATCCGGAGATCAAGCTTGAGATATTGGCGTCCCATGTGCCGCTGGATCTGGTCGGGGAGGAAATCGACGTGGCGTTGCGCCTCGGCGCGTTGCCGGATTCGAGTCTGGTGGCTCGGCGGCTGGCCAGTTACGCCACGGGCATTTACGCCGCACCCGAGTACATCGAACGCCATGGCGCGCCGGTCACGCCTGACGCGTTGATTGAGCATCGCACGCTGGTGCTGAATCAGGCCCGGCGCGATGTCGGTTACGTCTGGCCGCTGCGCAAGGCGGGCGCCAAGTTGCGCAATTATCGGGTTGAGCCAACCATCATCGCCAACGACCCGGCGTTGTTAAAGGATGCATTGCTTGCCGGCGAAGGGCTGAGTCTTGGGATGGACCGGAGCATGCAGATTGACGTTGAAGCAGGGCGGTTGTGTCGGGTGTTACCGCAGTGGATCGGCCCGCCGCAGGATCTGAATGCAGTCACGGCGCGGGAGCATTTGCCATCGCCGAAGGTGACGGCGTTTATCAAGTATTTGAAGGAGCGAATGTCCGGGTCGGAAATTTCCCACGACTGGACAGAGTGATAGCGAATTAGTAGCCTCGAAACGTTTTCACCATTGACCAGGGAGGTCTATTGCACATGGCGACTCGAGGTAGAGAGCTGTACCGACATTTTGATTCGGCCAAAAACCTGCTTTACGTCGGCATCTCGCTGAGCACCGTCGCCCGGCTGTCGCAGCACCGACGGTCATCCCGATGGGCCGACGACATCGCTTCGATCGAGATAGAACGGTTTCCCAATCTTGCACTGGCTGCTGAAGCGGAAAAACACGCAATCATTGTCGAAAACCCGAAGTGGAATCGGGTGCACAAGCCCTTCCAGGCGCCCAAGGGCTTGGTGAAAAAAAGCCGCCGGAATGCCTGGAAATCCAAGTCTCTGAACTACCCGTTCGATGTGTCCAACGTGGCGCGTTGCCTGCGGGAAACCACCGCGCTGATCGCCCGCACGGTTGCACTTGCTCACCATATTCGACTGAGTGGCGGCGCCGCGACGGATACGTTCGTCAGTCTGGTGCTGACGATGCAAGACTCGGTGTCGGCCGACGAGTTGCGCATGCATGAACTCTTTAACGCTCAATCGCCAGAAACCGCGCCGAGGCGGCGATTCAGGTTGATCACACAAGCCACATGCCATGCGCCCGGCACGGTGGTTGATCAGTGCGAATTCACCCTGATTACGCCAAACTGGCTTGCCAGGCTCTGTGAAGAGAGCCTGGGGCGGCGCGACGATTATGATCTGGCGTTTGAGCGCGACATCCAGCCGGCGATTGCCGAATTTACCCGCCTGTTTGAATCGCTGGTGATTGAAACCGATTGAGTGCGGCGTTATTAAACGTCGGGTTTGTTTCGTTCGGGCCAGCGCCAGTGGAATAAACGGCGGTTCTTTGCTTTAGTCCACCCATCGCTGGCCAACACGCCCGATACCCCAACCATAGATAGCCTGACCGGAGAATCTCATGCGCTTTCGGTTCCTGCAGTGCGCCGCCATTGCTGGCGTCATGGTCTTCGCCTCCGGCGTTCAAGCTGTCGAATACCACCAGGTCAACGCCGCCGCCAGCCAGATCAGCTTCACCTACAGCCAATTTGGCTCGCGGGTGTACGGCACGTTTGGCCAGTTCGAAGGCACGCTGGATTTCGACACGCAAAAACCCTCAGCGGCCCACGCCGCGCTGAACATCCAGCTCGCCAGCATCGACGCCGGCAGCAGCGATGCCAACACGGAACTGCAAAAACCGGCGTGGTTCGACACCGAGCACTTCCCGCTGGGCATCTTCAAATCCACCAGCGTCAAAGCCTTCGGTGACAACCGTTACCTGTTCACCGGCAACCTCACCTTGAAAACCGTCACCCACCCGGTGCAGGTTCAAGTCGAGTTGAAACCGGAAAACGGCATCGGCGTGTTTGTCGGCGAATTCGCGCTGAACCGTGATGACTTCAAAATCGGCGAGGGCGAATGGGCGGACGGTGTGGTGTCCAAAGACATCAACATCCGCTTTCGCATCGTCGCGCCGGAGCAATAACCGCCCCCGCACCGGACCTCCACTGAATGCGGCGTGTGTGAACACCCCCAATCCCCTGTGGGAGCGAGCTTGCTCGCGAAGAGGCCGGTACATCCAGAATCGAAGTTGACTGTCCCACCGCATTCGCGAGCAAGCCCGCTCCCACACTGGATCTCTGGCTGACGCAGCATTTATGGTCAACCCCAATCCCCTGTAGGAGCGAGGCTTGCCCGCGAAGAGGCCAGCCCATCCAACATCGAAGTTGACTGTCCCACCGCCTTCGCGAGCAGGCTCGCTCCCACATTGGATCTCCAGTGGACGCAGTATTTTTGAACACTCCAATCCCTTGTAGGAGCGAGGCTTGCCCGCGAAGAGGCCGGCACATTCAGAGTTGATGTTGACTGCCCCACCGCATTCGCGAGCAAGCCCGCTCCCACACTGGATCTCTGGCTGACGCAGCATTTATGGTCAACCCCAATCCCCTGTAGGAGCGAGGCTTGCCCGCGAAGAGGCCAGCCCATCCAACATCGAAATTGACTGTCCCACCGCATTCGCGAGCAAGCTCGCTCCCACACTGGATCTCTGGCTGACGCAGCATTTATGGTCAACCCCAATCCCCTGTAGGAGCGAGGCTTGCCCGCGAAGAGGCCAGCCCATCCAACATCGAAATTGACTGACCCACCGCATTCGCGAGCAGGCTCGCTCCCACATTGGATCTCCAGTGGACGCAGTATTTTTGAACACTCCAATCCCTTGTAGGAGCAAGGCTTGCCCGCGAAGAGGCCAGCCCATCCAACATCGAAGTTGACTGACCCACCGCATTCGCGAGCAGGCTCGCTCCCACACTGGATCTCTGGCTGACGCAGCATTTATGGTCAACCCCAATCCCCTGTAGGAGCAAGGCTTGCCCGCGAAGAGGCCAGCCCATCCAACATCGAAGTTGACTGACCCACCGCATTCGCGAGCAAGCCCGCTCCCACAATGGATCGCCGCTGAACGCCGAATATGTGGTTAACCCCTATTCGTGGCAGCGATATATCAAGGTGCCACTACGCTATCCCCCCCAGCTGCTAAGCTACGCCGGTGCAACACCCGAGTTGAACGCGACAATCTGCAAGGAGGCAGACTGATGGTGATCAAACGCATTGCCGATACGAGTGCGCATGCTGTTCCCGAGTTGTTCGTTCGCGAAGAAGTGGAGCGCGTGCTGGCGCTGCTCCTGGCCAGTCCATTGTTCGCCAAGTCTCGGCGGATGGGCGGCCTGCTGATTTTTCTGGTCGAACATGACCTTCAGTTCTCGAATACACCGCTCACCGAGCATGCCATTGGTATCGCGGTGTTTCGCCGTGATCCGGCCGTCTATTGCACAGGCGACGATCCGGTGGTGCGAGTGCAGGTTGGTCGGTTGCGGCGCAAGCTCGCCAGTTACTACGCCACCCTGGGCCAGCACGACCCGGTGCGCTTGAGTGTGCCGGCCGGCAGTTATCGGCTGGCGTATGAGCGGCTCCGGCCCAGGTTGGCCGGCACCCTGCATCCGGTTTTGCAACTCCAGCCGTTTACCTGCATCACCCACGATGGCGACGACTTTACCCGCGGCTTGTGCGAAGAGTTGAGCTGCAAGCTGTTCGAATCATTCGAACAGACTCAGACCCGTGCCAGCCATATGTTGATGAATGTGCCACGCAGCAGCGTAAAAACGCCGTTACCGGGACGGGCAGGGCGCGGCAGTTATTCGCTGGAGGGCAGCGTACGGGTGGAACCGGCCCGAGTCCGGGCTTCGGTGCGTTTGATCGATGTCGCTCAGGGGCGGATTCGCTGGTCGGAGCAGTTTGATCGCAATCGACCCTACGGCATCGCGACTCAGGAGGACCTGGCGGAGTCTATCTGCCGGTCGCTGACGGGCTATTTTGCCCGGGGCAGTGACGATGGCTGAGAGCAGGGGCAACCGCGAGGCTGCCCCTGATGTTTCAGTTACACGGTTTTCCAGACGCCGCCGACGTAGAGGCGTGCTGCGCTGTTGACGTTGGTCAGATCAACTTCGATGGCATTGGAGCGCGAGGTGCTGAACATGGTGCTGGTCTGCACATTCTGCTCGAACCACACAAGAATGGTCTCAACGGGCTTCAGCGTAACCTGACCGGTGACCACTTGATTCGTGGCCACGTAGATCGGGGTGCTGACCTGGGCGCCATCGAGTCCGGTGGACAGTTGGTTGATGCCAGGGTGGATCGCACCGTAGTTGTTCACCAGGGTGATGTCGGTGTCAGCGCCGCCGGATACCGCCGCACCCAGCAGGCCGCTGCTGTCGAGTGTCGATTGTTGGCCCAGGCCGATGTTGACCGTGTTGGTCGAGGCTCTGACCTGCACGTTGGCCTGGAACTGGTTGGTGCCGAACAACTGATACTGAGGCGTCCAGCTGAAATCATTGAAACTCAGGTATTGGACGTAGGACTGCCAGACCACGTTATAGGCTTCCGTACCGACCTTTTTTGCAAAGCACAATTTGTAGCCATTCTGCTTGAGCGTGGTGAGGTCGGCGGAATCGATCTGGATCGACACCGTTTTTTGCGTGGCGGCCAGGGTCGACGTCAGCACTTTGCTGTAGTCGGTGATTTTCAGGGCCGTTGGTGCGGCGAGGAGCGACTTGACCGCCGCTTGAACGTCGTCGTGCAATGCTTGTTGGTTACTTGCAGCGCTTGACTTACTCATGGTGTCCCTCTGTTCTGTCTTGGTTGTGTTTAGGCAATCAATGGGCAGCGGGCGTCGAATCCGACCAACGATCAGGCAGCACCCGTGACAGGTCTTCCATGCCTCCACTGGCGGGAGGCGGGCGGTGCCGATGATGTGTCACAACCCTGTAAGCACATTGACGGCCTCACTCTAGGCGCGAGGGGCGGAGCGGCGAAGTATCTTGGCGTTACATTCGTGGCGGGGGTGAGGCGATATCGGTCAGTCAGGTAACAGGTTGCGTAACGGGGTTGTATCAAAAGGGTCGCTAGCCGCCAAACCCCTGTGGGAGCAGGCGCGTTATGATAGGCGCGCTCGTCACTCGCTCTTCGCAACCGTTTCCCGGAGTCAGCCCCTGCAATGCCCCAGATCAGCCATTACAAAACACCGTGCCCCGAGCACATCACCAGCCAGATCCTACAACTGGTGGTCGATAACCTGACCGACATCAGCGCCGTGGCCCTGCCGCCGAGCAACCTGCTGTACAACGTGTACCAATACGCGATTGGCTACGAGGTTCACCTCTACCTGGAAGCGTTGAACGGGGCGAAGGGGATCACGGTTGAGTTGATCGTGGCGACGGACGTGGATGATCCGGAAAAGGTGATCGGTTTTGTGCTGTACCTGCCGGTCAAGGACGATCCCGAAGCGTGCGGCGTGGCGTATATGGCCGTCGATGCCAGCCATCGAGGCCAGGGTGTCGCCCGGACGATGCTGCGGGAAATGGTCGGTCGCTATCCACACGCCGAACTGACGTGCAGCGTTGGCAAAGTCCCGTATTTCGAGGCGATGGGCTTTCAGGTGCTGGGCGTACGCGGGACTCAAGTGCTGATGAGCACCCGCGACCACGGCACGGACGGCTTGATGGCGGTGCTGGACACGGCACCGATCTACAGCTCGCTGGAAGTGCGGCAGATTCATACGTATCTGCTGCAAAAGAACGGCAAACGGGCGATGACCGATGCGGAAAAACAGCGGGATCGGCATCTGGATCAACTGACGCGCAAGGCCAACGAATTTGTGCGCGGGCGGTTGGGGGATGAAGCGGTGCCGGCCCCATCCCCAAGATTGCGCCTGGTCTAACCATTCCCGACCCAACACAAATCCCCTGTAGGAGCGAAGCTTGCTCGCGAAGGCGGCCTATTGGTCGACATCGATGTTGGATGTGCCGGCCCCTTCGCGAGCAAGCTTCGCTCCTACAGTTAAAAGCCTCTGAGCCGTTATGAAAGCTTCACATTCATGGTAATCCGCGCCGTGAACACTTTCTTGCCCTCGGCATCATGAACATCCACCGGCACGATCTTGTCGCCTTCAGTCAGCCAGTCAACCGCTTCCCCGTTGGCGACCGCCGTCACATCCGTCTTGGCTTTGGCCAAATATTCCACCGTCATCCCTTTTGGAATCCAGCGCGCACCTGCGGGAATCGAAACGTCGGTCATCGTCCCGGCGGCCAGTTCCGCGGCATTGCACATGGCAATCGCGTGGACGGTGCCCAAGTGGTTGGTGATCTCCCGGGAAAAGGGCACTTGCACGCTCGCGTAGCCTGGACGCAGTTCCGAAACCAGCGGGTTAATGCTGCTGAAGTAGGGCGCCACCTTGCACGCCATTTTGCTGAATGCTTCGGGGCCGGCGCTGGTGAACATGCTGAGAAACTGGTTCATGTTGAAGCCTCTTTGAGGAGTCGATTAACAGAATGATGTTCCGTAACAGAATAATGTTCTGTAACGGAACAGTATTCGGTCGAAAGGAAATCTGTCAACCTAGCGCCACTTATCCGTAGGCAACCGTTTGCCTTATCGTTGACTTTTCAGGCCTGTGTTCAGCATGGAAACCGCAGATTTACTCGAGCGCTGCTACCCCGGACGACGAGCCGAACTCAAGCGCGACATTTTTAGAAACGCCCTCAGGCTGTTCAATGAACAGGGGATCGAGGCCACCACCATCGAGATGATCCGCGCCGAATGCGATACCAGCGTGGGCGCGATCTACCACCATTTCGGTAACAAGGAAGGCCTGGTGGCGGCGCTGTTTTTCACTGCGCTGGATGACCAGGCTCAGCTTCGCGACCGCTACCTGGCCGACGCCGACACCACGCAAGCAGGGATTTACGCGTTGGTGCACAGCTATGTGGATTGGGTCGATCACCAACCCGAGTGGGCACGGTTTCAGTACCACGCGCGATTTGCCGTGACCAAAGGGCCTTTCAAAGATGAACTGGCCACCCGCAACAAAACCCGCAATCGCCAGCTCTGGGAATGGCTTTCAGCCCCGGAGCGGGGCGATGAGTTGAAAGGGGTACCGGCCGAGTTGATGCTGTCGCTGATTATCGGCCAGGCGGACAGCTACTGCCGGACCTGGTTGTCGGGCCGGGTGAAGAGCCGTCCGATGGTCTACCGGGACATGCTGGCAGAAGCGGCGTGGCGATCGATTTCCACCGGTGAAACCCGCAAACAATGAAGATCTCCCAACTGCAGACAATCCCCTGTGGGAGCGGGCTTGCTCGCGAAGGCGTCGTGTCAGTCGACATCTATATTGACTGACCCAGCGCTTTCGCGAGCAAGCCCGCTCCCACAAAGGTTCAGAGTTGATTGATTATTTCGTGCCCGCGCAGACCCCATGTGGGAGCGAGCTTGCTCGCGATAGCGGCAGAACATTCAACATTGATATTGACTGATCTATCGCTTTCGCGAGCAGGCTCGCTCCCACAGGGGGAAGTGGTTGTGTCAGATGTTGCGGGTTGTTCTTTCGACCATCGCCTTGATCGTTTCGAACAGTTCTTCCTCGGCCTGCCCAGCGGTGATTTCTCCTGTTGCCGCGGCATTCGACAAGGCTTCGGCAGCGCCGAGCATCGCCCGTAAACTCGCGGGTTTGATGGCATTTGCTCCAGCGAAGGGCTGCAGGACGTCCTGGCATTTGTTCAGGAAAATCCCTTCGTACTCACGCTTGATTTTCTCCAGTTCCGGCGAGCTCGCCAGCGCTGCAATCACCCCCGGGATTTCGTTGCCCTGTGTCAGCACGCATGCCACATAGGACGACGCAATAATGCCCGCCGTGCTGTCCAGGGTCGGTTCGCAGGTCAGCAGCGCGGCGTCCATGATCGCCGTCTGCCGGGCATCGAAATCCTGATACAGCGCCGCCAACAAACCTGAACGCGTGGTGAAGTGGTCATAGACCACCGGTTTGGTCACGCCCGCCAGTTCGGCGAGGCGTCCGAGGGTCAACGCATCCGTGCCTTCTTCTCTGATCATCTGCCAGGCGACGTCCAGCAACTGGCGTTGACGATCTTCCCGTGACAGGCGACGACGGGGTTGTGGTGTGGAGTCGTGCTCGGTGGTTTCGGTGCTTGACATAGTTATGTACCAAAAGTAACTTACTGATCGTAACTTACCAAGAGTATATAAGGTCCGCCCTGTGCTCTCAATCAGGAGTTTGCCCATGCACGCACTTATCGTTGTGGCTCATCCCAACCCTCAGTCGCTCACCCACAGCCTTGCCCGGCAAATCGCCGAGGGCCTGACCACCGTCGATTCCAGCAACACCTATGAAATCGCCGACCTCTCGGCACAAGGTTTTGATCCACGATTCGGCACCGCGGACATGGCGGTTCATCATCGCGAGGCCGCCGCCCCCGCCGATGTCCTCGCCGAACAGGCACGAATTGATCGCGCCGATGCGCTAGTGCTGGTCTTTCCCGTTTACTGGTGGTCAATGCCGGCGCTGCTCAAAGGCTGGATTGATCGGGTGTTTTCCAATGGCTGGGCGTTCGACTTCAGCCTGGACACGCCATTCGTGCAGAAGCTGGGGCACTTGCGGGTTCATCTGGTCGGCGTGGGCGGCGCCGATGCAGGGTCCTTTGCCCGGCATGGCTACGACGAGGCAATGAAGACGCAGATCGACCATGGCATTTTCGAATACTGCGGTGCGCGGGTAGTGACCTCCGAATTGTTGCTGGACTCGGAAGTTCAAGCGCCGCAGATTCACCTGAAAGCCGCGCGGGCTCTGGGCAGAAACCTCTTCACTTCATCTGAAGTGACCGAAGCCGTGTGAACACCGGGGTCCAAATGTGGGAGCGAGCCTGCTCGCGAAAGCGTCAGTTCAGTCGAGAAAAATGGTGCCTGACACGACGCCTTCGCGAGCAGGCTCGCTCCCACATTGGTTTATCGGCGTCTAGACAGCCCCAGGCCAACCCGCCTGGCGCAAGGCTTTGAGCAGTGTCGCGGCATCCAGCCCCGGCACCGCATGCCCATTGCCCTCAGCCGTTTCACCCGCCAGCAACGCGTTGATGATCGCTTCTTCGACGGCTTCGGTCGCGGCCAAAAACAGTTCGCTGATGTGGTCGTTGTTGACCATGCGCAGGTTGTCGCAGATCGGGGCTTTCTTGCTCTCGTAAGCCGCCGGTGGCACGTCGTTGCCGGTGGTGAAGGCGATGAAGATGTCACCGCTGTGGTCTTCATTACCGCCGCCGGTGCGGGCCAGGCCCAGGCTGGCACGTTGCGCGAGGCGGGTGCATTGGTGCGGCAGCAACGGCGCGTCGGTGGCCAGGCAGACGACGATCGAGCCCATGCCAGGATGAGGCAACGACGCTTTGAGGAACGGCGAGTCGGCCTTTTCCATGTAGCGCCCGACCGGGTAGCCATCGACCCGCAACTCGTTGCGAATGCCGTGGTTGGCCTGGACGATGGCCCCCACGGTCCAGCCACCCTGGGCGCTGCTCAGGCGCCGGGACGCAGTGCCGATTCCGCCCTTGAATTCATGGCAGATCATGCCGCTGCCGCCACCGACATTACCCTCGCTGACCGGTCCGCCCACCGCTGTGCGCAAGGCTTCGGCCACGTGCTCGGGTTTCACATGGAAACCGTTGATGTCGTTGAGCAAGCCGTCGAACGTCTCCAGCACGACGGGCATGTTCCAGTAGAGTCGCCCGTCATCCGGTTGTTGTTCGCGGTCCAGCACAATCAGCGCATCGCGCACCACGCCCAGGCTGTGGGTGTTGGTGAACGCGATCGGACTGGTCAACAGCCCGGCCTCGCGAATCCATTCCAGCCCGGTCGCATCGCCATTGCCGTTGAGCACATGGACCCCGGCAAAACACGGTTGTTGGCTGGTGGAACCGATGCGAGGCTCGATCACCGTGACGCCGGTCAGGATGTCGCGGCCCTGGGCGGTGCGGCCGCGCACATTGCTGTGGCCGACCCGTACGCCGGGCACGTCGGTGATGGCGTTGAGCGGGCCGGGTTGCAGCTGGCCGAACTGGATATTCAAATCGCGGGCACGTGGTTTCATTGTCGTTCTCATGTTCAATCCAAACTCATTGGCACACCCCTTGTAGGAGCAAAGCTTGCTCGCGATAGCAATCGATCAGGCGACATCTTCTTCGAATGTGATGGCCTCTTCGCGAGCAAGCTTTGCTCCTACGGGGATCTGCGGTGTTTTTACTGGCCGTTTTTGATGTTGCTCCAGGAGCGCGTGCGGACACGTTCGATCTCATGGGGCTGCGGTTGCAGGGTGAACGCCTTGGCGATCACTTCGGCGGAGGGGTAGATGTTGCTGAACTTGTGCACCTCATCCGAGAGCAACGCGGTCGCGTCTTTATTGGCGTTGGCGGTGAGCGCCAGATTGGTGGCGGGGGCGATCACTTCAGGGCGCAGCAGGTAGTTGATAAAGGCCAGTCCCTGTTGTGGATTGCTGCCGTCCTTGACCATGACCAGGTTATCGGACCACAGCGGCGCACCCTCGACCGGAATGCTGTATTCAATCTTTACACCCTTCGCGGCTTCATTGGCGGCTTGCATGGCACCGAACACGGTGCCGGACCACGTCAAGGCGACACAGATATCGCCGTTGGCCAGGTCGGTCTGGATCTTCGACGAATTGAAGTAGGTGATGTACGGGCGCAACTTGAGCAGCAGTGCTTCAGCTTTTTTGTAGTCCGCGGGGTTACTACTGTTGGGCGGCAGGCCGAGATAGTGCAGGGCGATCGGGATGATCTCGGCGGGAGCGTCCAGCACCCCCACGCCACATTGGCTGAGCTTCGCCAGGTTTTCTTCCTTGAACAGCAGATCCCAGGAGTTCACCGGAGCCTGGTCGCCGAGGGCTGCTCGGACCTTGTCAACGTTGTAGCCAATGCCGTCGGTGCCCCACAGGTAAGGAACGGCGTATTGGTTGTCCGGGTCGTTCGCGCGCAGCTTTTCCAGCAGCACCGGGTCAATGTGTTGAAGATTGGTCAGTTGGCTACGGTCCAGTTTCTGCAAGGCTCCGGCCTTGATCAGGGCCGGCAGAATGAAGTTACTGGCTACCACCACGTCATAGCCGCTATGGCCCGTCATCAGCTTGGCTTCCAGTACTTCACCACTGTCGAAGGTGTCATAGACGGGGTTGATCCCGGTGTCGCGCTGGAAATCCTTCAGCGTGGTAGGACCGATGTAGTCAAACCAGTTGTAGACATGCACGGTGGGGGCATCGGCGGCAAATGCCGACAGCGACGCCGACAGGCACGCGCCCAGTCCCAGGTTGATATACGTGCGGTGACCACTCATGATGCGGCGCTCCTGGCCTGCTGCAGGCCGGTGATAATCAGGAGCTTGCAGCGTATCGAGGGGGAGGGTGATCACCCATTCCCATCATGGGTTACTCGAAAGGGGTAGGGCGTGGACGGGTTGTTGAAAGAGTTGCCGGTGCATCAAGGATTAGCGCGAGTGTTTGGCGCGTTGGGCCACGACAGTTTCTGGCGGGCGCTGGTGGATACCTTGCGCTTACTGGTGCCGCTGGATAACGCCCTGGTCGCAGTCATGCGCGCGGGAAGGGTGCCGGTGCTGCTGATCGATTTCGACTCCCGGGCCAGCGCGCACGAGGAGGAAGAACCGGCTGACTACAGCGCCGGCATGTATTTGCTCGATCCCTTCTACCAGGCAGCCTGCGCCGGTATCACTGACGGATTGCACAGCCTCGATTCAGTGGCCCCGGACCAGTTTCAGCAGAGCGAGTATTACCAGAGTTATTTCCGTTCGGTGGTGGGCGGTGATGAGTTGCAGTTCATGATCAACGTGGACGGCGCTGTACTCGGTTTGTCGCTGGGCCGCTCGACGCGATTCACCCCTGAAGAACACGGCCGTCTGCTATGTGTGCGTGACTGGGTGCTGGCCGCGATGGGCCGACACTTGCAACTGGTGCCGCCGGAGGGACCGACAGCGGTGGCCGGGGATCTGGCGACCTTGCTCGATCAATTCGATGCGCGATTGACGGCACGGGAAGTCGAAACCGCGCGCCTGATCCTCCAGGGCTTCTCCAGCAAAGCCATCGCCCAGCAACTGAGCATTTCCCCGGAAACGGTGAAAGTGCATCGGCGCAATCTTTACCACAAGCTCAACGTCAGCGGTCATGGCGAGTTGTTTGCGCTGGTGTTGCAGCCCAAATAGCGCATTCACCAACAGTCCCCTGTGGGAGCGAGCTTGCTCGCGATAGCGGTATGTCAGTCGGTATCAATGTTGAATGTGCCGCCGACATCGCGAGCAAGCTCGCTCCCACAAGGGATCTTCAGCAGCAGGCCAATGTGGGAGCGAGCCTGCTCGCGAACGCCGCACCTCAATCCCCCTGCCGAAACACCAACGCCTTCAACCCGCATTCAACATCGGCATCCGGAAACTCCGGCGGATTCTCCAACCGCTCCACAAACCGCAAACTCGGCGCCTCACGAGTAACACCATCAATCAGGAAATCCGAACCGAACGCCGGGTCGTTCATGCAGGCCAGCACCGTGCCCTGTTCGGTGAGCAATTCCGGCAACCGCCGCAACACACGCTGGTAATCCTTGGTCAGCAAAAAACTGCCTTTCTGAAACGACGGCGGGTCGATGATCACCAGGTCATACGGGCCCTTGCCAATCACCTTGCCCCAGGACTTGAACAGGTCGTGGCCGAGGAACGTCACCTTGCTCAAGTCGTGGCCATTGAGCCGGTGATTGTCACGACCACGGCTGAGCGCGGAACTGGACATGTCCAGATTGACCACATGCGCCGCGCCACCCTCGATGGCCGCCACTGAAAACCCACAGGTGTAGGCGAACAGGTTCAACACCCGTTTGCCCTCGGCATTGGCTCGCACCCAGTCGCGGCCATAGCGCATGTCGAGGAACAGCCCGGCATTCTGTTTGCGGCCCAGGTCCACCCGATATTTCAGGCCGCCCTCGGTAATGGTCATTTCCTCAAGCGCGCCCCCCAGCAGCCATTCAGTGGTGCTTTGCAGCAGGTAGCGGTGTTGCAACAGCAGCGTGTGCGCGCCGGATTGTTGCCACTCGTCTGACTGAGTAATGCCGAGCAGCAGACGCTTCAAATCTTCCAGCTGTTGCGCTTCCGGCTCTTTGAACAGAGACACCAGCACCACACCTTGCAACCAGTCGACGGTCAACTGCTCCAGGCCCGGCCAGCAACGCCCGCGCCCGTGGAACAGACGGCGGGTTTCGGCCGGGGCGCTGGCCAGGGCGGTCAACAAGTGAGTGTGCAGGGTGGCGAGGGCGTCAGGGTTCATCAGGCAACGTCGGCAATGTGAGTGGGCGGCATTTTAACCACAAATGCACCCCGGCAACCCGCGGATAGTTATCACGTTTAATTTAACTTTACGTGAGGATTTGGCGATCTTCCGGCTCCCATACTTGGCCCCAACGAACAACAACCGGGAGCCGGACATGTCGCAGCCAACTGCTTCACCCAGGGCCAGCCATCCACGCTGGCTGCGCCTGACCCATTGGCTCAACGCCGTGGCCGTCGTGGTCATGATCACCAGCGGCTGGCGCATCTATAACGCCTCGCCCCTCTACGATTTCAGCTTCCCGGCCTCGATCACCCTGGGTGGTTGGCTCGGCGGTGCGTTGCAATGGCATTTCGCGGCGATGTGGTTCCTCGCGGTCAACGGCCTTATTTACCTGATCATCAACATCGCCAGCGGTCGTCTGTTTCGACGGTTTTTCCCGGTGTCACCCAAAGGCATTCTGCATGACTTGTGGGCCGCATTGAGAGGGCGGCTGGGGCATGCCGACCTCAGCCATTACAACCAGGTCCAGCGGTTTGCCTACCTGTTCGTCATGCTCGACATCACGATGATGGTGGTCTCCGGGCTGGTGCTCTGGAAGTCAGTGCAGTTCCCGCTGTTGCGTGAATTGCTGGGCGGTTACGAAGGCGCGCGGCAGGTGCATTTCATTGCGATGTCGCTGTTGGTGGCGTTCATCGTGGTGCATCTGGCGATGGTGCTGCTGGTGCCGAAAACGTTGTGGTACATGATCGTTGGGCGCAAGGAGCCTGTATGAAAAAGCGCATCGAAGGACTCGACGAGTCATCCATCCTGAGCGAAGCCAGGAAGGTATTGGCGCCACAAATCGAAGACCGTTCCCGGCGCTCATTCCTGATGCGCAGCCTGACCCTCGGCGGCGTGGCCATGTTGTCCGGTTGCAACATCACCGACAACGACAGCGTCGAAACCGCGCTGTCCTCCATGTCCCGCCTTAACGATCGGGTCCAGGGCTGGCTGTTCAACCCCAACGCCATGGCGCCGACCTATGCCGAGTCGATGATCACCCGGCCGTTTCCCTTCAATGCTTTTTACGGTATCGACGAGGCACCGACGGTCGAGGAAGAAAGCTATCGGCTGGAAGTCACCGGCATGGTTGCCGACAAGCGCAGCTGGAAGCTTGAAGAATTGCGCGCCATGGCCCAGACCGACCAGATCACCCGGCATATCTGCGTCGAAGGCTGGAGCGCCATCGGCCGCTGGGGTGGCGTGCGCTTCAGCGATTTCCTCAAACGGGTGGGCGCCGACACCGACGCCAAGTACGTCGGCTTCAAATGCGCCGACGACTACTACACCAGCATCGACATGGCCACGGCGCTGCATGCGCAAACCTTACTCACACTGACCTACGACGGTGCCGTGCTGCCCCGTGAATACGGCTTCCCGATGAAGCTGCGCATGCCCACCAAGCTTGGCTACAAGAACCCCAAACACATCCAGGCGATTTTCGTCACCAACACCTATCCGGGCGGCTACTGGGAAGACCAGGGCTACAACTGGTTTGGCGGCAGCTGACGAACGCCCAAGTACTTCACCGCAAGCACACTCAACTCTATAAGGAACACCACCATGAAAAAGCTAGCCACCGCCGCACTGTCTCTGTTCTTGGCCATGGGCGTCGCCAGCGTCTACGCCGCCGACACCATGAGCAACGACAGCATGAGCAAGGACTCGATGTCCAAAGATGCCATGTCCAAAGACAGCATGAAAAAAGACACGATGAAAAAGGACAACATGGCCAAGGACACCATGAAAAAAGACAGCATGTCCAAGGATGCGATGAGCAAGGACACAATGAAGAAAGACAACATGTCCAAGGACAGCATGAGCAAAGACGCCATGAAAAAAGACGCCATGTCGCAGTAACCCCCCGGTGTCCCCCCTGTGGGAGCGAGCCTGCTCGCGAAAGCGTCCTGCCAGTCAACATTAATGTTGAATCTGAAGCCGCCTTCGCGAGCAAGCCCGCTCCCACAGGGTTTTTCTGCGACCTGAAAAAGGGTATGACCTGACCTCATACCCCCATGACTTTTAATGGTTACAGCCCCGCCAACCCCCAGTGTTAAAAAATCGCAAACCAGCTCATCAACAACAAAAAAGAGCGTTTGCAATCATGACCAAGCCCCACTGCCGCGTCCCCGTCAGCCCCGTGCTGCGCTCTTCGAATCCCGACATTTGCCCCGCGATCTTCACGATCTGTGTGCGCTTCTGATCACCCTAAAAAATCCAAAAAGAGTATTGCCCCATGAAAGAACTCGACCTGTACATCGGTGAAGGTTTCGAAGGCCCAGGCGTGAACGCCGCGCACATCAACATTCTGATCGGCCCGCGCAACGGTCCGGCGGGGCAGGCGTTTGCCAATAGCCTGGCGTCACCGAGCCAGGGGCATTGCCCGTTCATGGTGATCGCCCAGCCAAACATTCCGGTCAAGCCAATGACCCTTTACGTCAACAAAGCCGCGATCAGCAGCGACCTGCACGGTAATGCCACCTGGGGCGCGTCCCAGGCCGGGATCGCCAAGGCTGTTCTGGAAGCGTTGCTGGACGGCACTTTGCCGCCGGAAGCCGAAGATGAGTGGGCGATTGTGACGGCCAACTGGGTCAACCCGGCCTGCGATGATCTCGATGCGGTGTACCTGAACAACTACAACGCCTGCCGCACTGCGATCCGCGCCGCCCTGACCGGCAAGCCGGAAACCGCGCAACTGGCGGATGTGGTCGATCACATCAGCAACCCTTTCTACACGCCAAAAGCCTGAGGTCTGCGCCATGCAATACATTCGTTTGGGCAACTCCGGCCTGCAAGTCTCCCGCCTGTGCCTGGGCACCATGAACATGGGCACCCCGGACTGGAAACCGTGGATTTTCGATGAGAAGCAAAGCGAGCCAATCGTCGCTCATGCCCTGGACAACGGGGTGAATTTCATCGACCTGGCGGACTTCTATTCCGCTGGCGTCGGCGAGGAAGTGGTGGGGCGCATCGTCAAGCGCCTGGCCCGTCGCGACGACCTGGTGATCACCACCAAAGTCGGTTACGGCACCCGTAACGGCCTCAATGCCAGCGGCCATTCGCGCAAGCACATCATGGACAGCATCGACGCCTCGCTGAAGCGCCTGAACATGGATTACGTCGATGTGTTCATGCTGCATTACTTCGACATGAACACCCCGGTCGAGGAAACCATGAGCGCGATGAACGACATCGTGCGTTCCGGCAAGGCCCGTTACATCGGCGTGTCGACCATGCTCACCGGGCAACTGGCGAAGATCCTCATGGCCTGCGAGCGCAATGGTTGGGTCAAACCGATCAACATGCAGTTGCAACTGAACTGCGCCTACCGCGAAGAAGAGCGCGAGATGATCCCGTTCTGCCGCGATCAAGGTTTGGGTGTCTCTGTGTTCAGTCCACTGGCCCGTGGCTTACTGACCGGCGACGTGCAATCGACCCGCAACCAGACCGACTTCTTCACCCAACAGATGTACAGCGACGAAGCCTCGTTCGAAATCGCCCATTCGGTACAGCGCGTGGCCCGCGCCCGTGGGGTGTCGAACGCGCAGATCGCGCAGGCCTGGGTCGCCAATCATCCGGGGGTCGATTGCATGCTGGTGGGTGCCGACACCACCGCGCAGTTCGACAGTGCCCTGGCTGCGTTGGAAACCAAGCTCGATGCCGAAGAGCTGCATGAACTGGAACGCAACTACACCCCGTGCGACGTGATCAACGATTACACCGCCGGTAAACGCATCCTGCGCTCGGCCCGTCCGGGTCTGGAACGCTTTAATCTGACTGAGGCCGTGGCATGAGCGCGCTGATCCGTAACGGCAATTTCATCGATGGCCAATGGTCCAGCGGTGGCCCCACCTATCCGGTGTTGAACCCGGCCAATGGCGACCTGATCACCGAAGTACAGAAGGCCGGCGCTGAAGCAACCAACCTCGCCATCGCCGCCGCCAACCGTGCCTTGCCAGCCTGGCGCAAACTGACGGCCAAGGAACGCAGCCAGAAGCTCAAGCGCTGGAGCGAGCTGATGCTGAGCCACCAGAAGGACCTGGCCACCTTGCTCAGCCGCGAACAGGGCAAACCGTTGGCCGAAGCCATGGGCGAAGTGGTCTACGCCGCAAGCTTTCTGGAGTGGTTCGCCGAAGAGGCGAAACGCGCTTACGGCGACGTGATTCCGAGCCACAAGGCCGACGCCCGCATCATCGTGGTCAAGGAAGCTATCGGCGTCGTCGCGGCGATCACCCCGTGGAATTTCCCGCTGGCCATGGTCACCCGCAAGGTCGGCCCGGCGCTGGCGGCCGGTTGCACGATGATTCTCAAACCCTCTGAAGAAACACCGCTGTCAGCCTTCGCCCTGGCGGTGCTGGCCGAGCAGGCGGGCATTCCCGCCGGCGTGTTCAACATCGTCTCGGGTGATGCGGTGGCGATTGGCGGGGCGCTGCAAGCCTCCAGCGTCGTGCGCAAACTGTCGTTCACCGGCTCCACCCGCACCGGCAAATTGCTGATGCGTCAGGCCTCGGAAACCCTGAAAAAAGTCTCGCTGGAACTGGGCGGCAACGCGCCGTTCATTGTGTTCGACGACGCCGATCTGGACGCCGCCGTCAAAGGCGCCATGGCCTCGAAATTCCGCAACACCGGGCAGACCTGCGTCTGCGTCAACCGCTTCTTTATTCAGGACGGCGTGTACGAAGCCTTCACCGGCAAACTGGCTGAAGCGGTCGCGGCGATGCGCGTCGGCAGTGCGCTGGACGGTGAAACCGAGCAAGGCCCGCTGATCAACGCCGCCGCGCTGGCCAAGGTTGAACTGCATGTCGGTGATGCTCTGGAGAAGGGCGCCAAACTGGTGTGCGGCGGTCGTCGCCATGCCCTCGGCGGCACGTTCTACGAGCCGACCATCCTCATTGACGCCAACAGCGAGATGCTGATCGCCCAGGACGAAACCTTCGGCCCTGTCGCCGCGTGCTTCCGCTTCAAGGACGAAGCCGAAGTGCTGCAACGGGCCAACGACACGCCGTACGGGTTGTCGGCGTATTTCTACAGCCGCGACATTGGCCGCGTCTGGCGCATGGCCGAAGGCCTGGAAGCGGGCATGGTCGGGATCAACGAAGGGATCATCTCTACGGAAGTCGCGCCGTTTGGCGGTATCAAGGAATCGGGCCTCGGTCGCGAGGGCTCCAAATACGGTCTGGAAGACTACCTGGAAATCAAATACCTGTTGATGGGTGGCCTCTAACCCAACGCCTCCTGTAGGAGCGAGGCTTGCCCGCGAAGGCGGTGTATCTGTCGGCATTGATGTCGCCTGACACTCCGCCTTCGCGGGCAAGCCTCGCTCCTACAGTACGTGGTTCAGTCAGCTCTGATGCGTCTGATCCAACGGTTTCATCAGAGCCAAAACGACCGGTTTCATTTCTCCGTCAATAACAACAACTGGAGACGAACATGTCCGCTCAATCGATAAAGATCGACGACCTGCCCATCGGGCGCTTCCACATCAAAATCGCCGGCCTGACGTTCGGCGCGCATTTCACCGACGGCTACATCCTCGGCCTGATCGGTATCGCTTTCACCCTGCTGAGCCCGCAGATGCACCTCGATGCGTTCTGGCAAGGCCTGATCGGTGCGTCGGCGCTGATCGGCCTGTTCCTCGGCAGCCTGTTCTTTGGCTGGATCTCCGACAAGGTCGGCCGACAGAAAATCTTCCTGGTCAGTTTTGTGCTGATCACCATCGCCTCGCTGATGCAGTTCTACGCCGAAACCGCGATGCAATTATTCCTGTGCCGGGTGCTGATCGGCATCGGCCTGGGCGGTGACTTCAGCGTCGGCCACGCCATGCTTGCCGAGTTCTCACCGAAGAAACATCGCGGCGTATTGCTCGGTTCGTTCAGCGTGATCTGGACCTTCGGCTATGTCGCCGCGACCTTTGTCGGCACGGCGATGCTCAACCTCGGCGATGATGCCTGGCGCTGGATGCTGGCCTCGTCGGCAATCCCGGCGGCGTTGATCCTGATCGCTCGCATCGGCACACCGGAATCGCCGCGTTGGCTGGTGAATCAGGGACGCATCGCCGAAGCCCGGGCCATCGTCAAGAAACACCTCGGCGATAACGTCGAACTCGACGAAACCCGCTCCACCGAAACCCGCTCCGGCTATGCGGTGCTGTTCAGCCGTGAATACCGCAAGCGCACGGCGTTCAATTGCCTGTTCTTCGTGTGCATCGTGATGCCGTACTTTGCGATCTACACCTTCCTGCCGTCGATTCTGCAAAAGATGGGCTTGGCCGAAGGATTTGGTACGGAGTTGATGCTGAACATGCTGCTGATCCTCGGGGCATTGATCGGGATCTGGTGCACGGTGAAGTTTTCCCGTCGGGGTTTCCTGATCAACTCGTTCATCATCCTCGCCGTGGCGCTGTTTCTGCTGGCAGCGTTGCCGGGTAGTGCGGCGTTTTTGATGGTGTTGGTGTTCGGTGTGTTCACCCTGGTGTTGTCGGCGGTGAGCAATCTGGTGGGCGTGTTCCCGGCCGAGAGCTTCCCGACGGAAGTGCGGGCCAGCGGGATTGGCCTGGCGACGGCGGTGAGCCGCTTGGGTTCGGCGGTCAGTACCTTCCTGCTGCCGGTGAGTGTGGCGGGGATCGGGTTGAGTCCGACCATGGGCATTCTCGCGGCGATTCTGGCGCTGGGCGCGATGATTTCCTGGGCCTGGGCACCGGAAACCAAATCCCTGACACTGAGCCAGGCGTGCAAGGCGCAGAGTCCGGTGGAGAGTGGGGCGCCGGTCAAGGTCAAGGTCGCAGCCCCGATCTGAAGCATGATCGTTCCCACACTCTGCGTGGGAATGCCTCAATGGACGCTCTGCGTCCGCTTGTGGGACGCGGAGCGTCCCTGGCTGCATTCCCACGCAGAGCGTGGGAACGATCAATATCGAGTCGAGCTCAGGTGTTGAAAAGCATGAAGATCTGCTCCCTTTCCCCCTCTCCCCTCTGGGGCGGTCCGACGTTTCGGGAGGGCTGGGGTGAGGGGTGGCCCTCAAGGGTTACTCACCAACCCCAACCACTGCGTAAACAACCGCACCTTCGACAACCCCAGTTTGTCGTTCGCCACATCCAGCCAATACCCATACGGCCCAATCACCTCCACTGGAGTGATCGGCAACAGGCTGCCATTGGCCAATTCCTTCTCGATCATCTGCCGGTCAATCACCGCCAATCCACCACCGGCCAATGCCGTGTGAATCACCTGGTCCAGAGTGCTGAATTCCAGCCCTTGCACCGCATCGATATCGTCCCGACCCATCGCCGCCAACCAGTTCTCCCACACCTTCAAACGCTTGCCGTCGTGCAGGATGTGCAACAAGGGAAACCGCCGCAGGTCCGGCGGCTGGCCGTTGACGAACAACTCCGGGCTGGCCACCGCTATGTGCCGTTCCATCACCAGCAACTGGCTGCTGCAATGGTTGGCGGCTTCGAGGCCGAAGCGGATGTGGCAGTCGATTTCCGCGAGGTTGTCGTGGCCGCTTTGATTGGTCACGCTCAGGCTGATGTCCGGGTAGCGCTGGCAGAACGCACGCAAGTGCGCCGACAACCAGCGCGTGGCCCAGGTCGGCGGCGCGACGATGCGCAGGCGCTGGCGCAGGTTGGGCACGCGCACCGCTTGCAGGGCACGTTCGATGTGGTCGAAGGCATCGCTTAGCTGAGGGGAGAGGGCGATCCCGGTTTCGGTCAGGGACAAGCCCTGAGGCGTGCGAATAAACAGCGCCACGCCGAGGTAGTCTTCAAGCTGTTTGATCTGCCGGCTGACCGCGCCTTGGGTGACGTTCAGCCCCAGGGCCGCCTGGCTGAAACTGCGATGCCGGGCGACTTCTTCAAAGACACGCAGCATGTTGAGCGAGGGCAGTTGACGCATGAAAGGGTGGCTCCATACCTGACGCCGATTCGGGCCGGGTTTATTGTTTTTGGCGAATGTTCTGTAGGGCGTATCTGACTCCTGTGGCAGGGGCTGATGCAAGTGGTGTTTGGGCTAAAGTCTTCGCGGGCAAGCCTCGCTCCTACAGGGGATCGCGTATTCCTTGTAGGAGCGAGGCTTGCCCGCGAAGGCGTCCTCAAGAACGCCAAAAACCCCGGATCAGAAGTAATACCCAATGTTCATATACAACTGGTTCTCCCACTGATCGGTCCCGCCAGCCCCCAGGCTCTGGGTGTAGCTGCTACCACCGATATACGGGTCATTTTTGCCATACAACCACTCCGTCGCGATCCACAATTTGCTGAAGGAAAACGACGTCCCGAGGATCATCCGCTGTGAGGTCTTGAATTCATCGGCGGATTTATCGAAGGCGCTGTAGTTGGCATACAGCTTCACGCCGCTGATCAGGTCGAACAGGTACTTGCCGCTGACGTCGTAGCTCAGGTCCGCCACGTACAGATTGCCGCGACTGGCGACGTTGTAGGTGCCGTCGTAGCCGCCGAGGGTCACCACCTCATCGGTGCCGGCGTTGCGTGGCGACATCTGCTGCCGCGCCGCTTGCAGTTGCACGCCCCACGGGCCGTTTTTGCCGAGGTAGTGCACGGCCACGGCGTTGCGCCGGCCGTCGTTGTCGGTGTCCTTGTTTTCCAGGGTCGAGGTCAGGCCCGAAATGCCGACTTCGGACTTCCACGGTCCCAGGTCCAGGGCCTTGGCCACCCTCAGCACCACGGTGTTGCGTTCCTGGTTGTCGCTGCCATCGCCCACGTAGCTGTCGGCGCCGGACACCACGCTGGAATAGGTCACGCCCTTGCTGGTGCCTTTGCCTTGCCAGGCCGGGCGCAGGTAGTAGCCGGCCTGGATGTTCCAGTCACCGCTTTGCTGGATGTACTTGGCGCCGACCTGTTGCACATCTTCCAGGCCGATAACATTGCCCAGGGTTTCGTAGAAAGTGCTGCCGAAGTACGGCTGCAAACCGAACGGCACGGTGTTCAGGCCCACCTGCACTTGCTGGTCGGGGTTGAACTTGTAACCGGCCCACGCGAACTTGGCGAACTGGATGTCGCCGTAGTTCTTGGTGTACTGGTAAGGGTAAGAGCGCCCGTAGAAGCGGTATTGCGCCTCACCGATCCAGGTGTCGGAATTGTACTTGGCGCTGAGGAACACCGTGTCCAGACCGAACTTCTGAATGTCGCGATCCGGGTCATAGTCCCAACGTGCCCGAATGGCGCCGCCAAGGTCGAGGTTGTCGGTGACCTGCACCGCCATGGCCGGTGCCGCGAAGGCGCCGAGCAGAGGAATGAGAGCGATGGAACGGACCGCAAGAGGGGTTGTGCGCACAGTCATACTCCTGATTTTTTAGTTATGGTTGGCAACAGCAGCCCATGCCGCAGCGAACGCTGCGACCTGGGAAAAGGGTTATTGACTCAGTTGGCTTGAGGTCGGATCAGCCTCAGCGGTGGTTCAGCGACGGGCACCACCGGTATCGCCGAAGCACCGGGCGCCGCCGCGAGCAAGGTCTGGGTGTAAGTGTTTTGCGGCCGCAACAGCACCTGTTGCGCGGTGCCGTATTCCACCACTTCGCCCTGACGCATCACCGCGATGTAGTCGCTGATCTGCGCCGCCACCCGCAGGTCGTGGGTGATGAACAAAATGCTCAGGTTGAAGCGCTGTTGCAGTTCGGCCAGCAGTTCCAGCACCTGTTTCTGCACCGAGACATCCAGCGCCGACACGCTCTCATCGGCGATCAGCACTTCCGGGCGCATCGCCAGGGCCCGGGCGATGCCAATGCGCTGGCGCTGGCCACCGGAAAACTGCCGTGGCTTGCGCTTGAGGGCGTCACGCTTGAGCCCGACCTGCTCCAGCAAATCGCCGGCCTCGGTCCAGGCATCCCTGGCCGACAAACCACGCAATTGCGCGGCGCGGGCGATGATGTCGCCGACGCTGTGCCGTGGATTCAGCGAGCCATAGGGGTCCTGGAAAATCATCTGGATCCGCCGCCGATTGGCTGCCAGGGCCGAACCGCGCAAGGCGAGGAAATCCGTATCGCCGACCCAGACATGGCCGCTGTCGCTGTCCACCAGCCGAATCGCGGCTTTGACCAGGGTGCTTTTGCCCGAGCCAGACTCGCCGACAATCGCCAACGTCTTGCCCCGTGGCAGTTGCAGCGACACATCCTTCAGCGCCGGGACCGAGCGACCACTGACGTTGTAAGTCTTGGTCAGATGCTCGATGCGCAACGCCATCTCACCGTCGGCACACGGCGCGTGCAACTCGGGATGCAACGCCGGCACGGCCGCAATCAACTTGCGGGTGTAGGGGTGATTCGGCGCATTCAGCACCTGGTCCCGCTCACCGATTTCCACCAGCACACCGCCCTCCATCACAGCGATGCGGTCGGCGATTTCCGCCACCACACCGAAGTCGTGGGTGATGAACAAAATGCCGTGCTGACCGCGACCGCGCAGGTCGCGTACCAGTTTCAGCACCTGGGCCTGAGTGGTGACGTCCAGCGCCGTGGTCGGCTCGTCGGCGATCAGCAAATCCGGGTTCATCGCCAACGCCATGGCAATCACCACCCGTTGGCATTGGCCGCCGGAGAGCTGATGCGGGAAGCTGTTGGCGATCCGTGGCGGGTCGGGCAATTGGGTGGAGTCGAGCAGGGCGAGCATGCGTTCCCGGCGTTCAGCGGCGGGCATGTTCGGTGCGTGGATATCGAAGATTTCCTCGACCTGCTGACCGATGCGAATCGCCGGATTCAGCGCCGCCATCGGCTCTTGGAAAATCATCGCGATGCGGTTGCCACGCAAGCGTCGCAACGCCTGTTCGTCCATGCGGCAGATGTCGTCGCCAAGAAAATCGATCACCCCTTCGCTGTGGCGCAGACCTTTGGCGTAGTCGCCCATGATCGCCGCCGAGAGCACCGATTTGCCGGAGCCGGACTCACCGATCACACAGAGGATTTCACCCTTGCGCACGTCAAGGCTGATGCCTTTGACCGCGTGACTGCGGTCGGCACCGGCGGGTAGTTCGATGGACAGGTTCTCAACCTTTAAGACTTGTTGTTGGCTCATGCTCAACTCCTTGTGCCTTTCTGGGCGTGTTCGTCCAGACCGTCCGCCAACAGGCTCAGGCCCAGCATCAGGGTGGAGATGGCAATGCACGGGAAGATCACCAGGTGCGGGAAGGCGATGGCCATGCTGCGGCCTTCGTTGATCATGCCGCCCCAGTCCGGGGTCGGCGGTGGCAGGCCGAGGCCGAGGAAACCGAGGGCGCCGATCATGATCGCGGTGTAGCCGATGCGCAGGCAGAAATCGACGATCAGCGGCCCGCCGCAGTTCGGCAGGATTTCCACCAGCATGATCCGCAGCGAGCCTTCGCCCTGGGTGATGGCGCTGAGCACGTAGTCCCGGGACCGGATGTCGATGGTCAGCGCACGCATGATGCGGAAGATCGCCGGGGCACTGGTGAACGTCACTGCGATCAGGATGTTCAGCGCCGAGGCACCGAGGGCGATGATGATCACGATGTACAACACCAGCACCGGGAATGACAGCACGGTGTCCGCGACATAGGACAGCAACGCATCGACCCAGCCATTGAAGTAACCGGCGCACAGGCCCATGGCGATGCCCACGGCGAACGCGGTCAGGGTCGCGAGGATCGACCAGAACAACACCGTGCGGGTGCCCCAGATCAGCCGCGACAGAATGTCCCGACCGATCATGTCAGTGCCCAGCAGAAAGCTCAGGCCATTGCCATCCGGGGTCATCGGCGTCAGCAGCGGAGTGAAGCTTTCCAGTGGATCGTGGGGCGCCAGCCACGGCGCGAACAACGCCATCAACACCCAGCCACCGACCAGCAGCAAACCGAGCAACGCCAAGGGATGTTTGAACGAGTTGAGGAAGTTCATTGGCCACCTCCGCCAAGACTGCGCAAGGTGATGCGCGGGTTGAGCCAGGTGTAGGCCAGGTCCGAGAAGATTTTGGTCGCGCCGACCACAATGCCGCTGATCATTGCGCAGGCTTCGATCAGGTACACGTCATGGTTCAGCGACGCGGTGTACAGCAGCGAGCCAAAGCCTTTGTAGGCGAAAAACACCTCGACCACGATCACGTTCGACAGCAGCCACGGGATGTACAACATGATCACCGTGATCGGTGCGATCAGCACGTTACGCAGGGCATGCCGCAGCACGATCCGCGAGGTGGACGCGCCTTTGAGGCGGGCGGTGCGGATGTATGGCGCCTGCATCACTTCGACCATCGAGGCGCGGGTGATCCGCGCCAGATAACCGATGCCGAACAGGCACAGCACCATCAGCGGCAATGCCAGCTCTACGGGGTTGAAACCGTCGCTCATGCTGCTCACGCCCGGCAGCCAGTTCAGCCAGAAGACGAAGATCGCCGAGACAAACACCGCACTGGCGAAGTCCGGAATCGAGGTGGTGACGATCGATAGAAATGACACCAGCCGATCCACCGCCGAGCCTTGGCGAATCCCGGCCAGAATGCCGAGGGTCAACGCCACCGGCACCATCACCGCCAAAGCCAGTCCAGCGAGGATCAGGGTTTGCCACAGGTTAGGCAGCAGCAGGTCGATCACCGGTTCACGAAAGTGCACCGAAGTGCCCCAATCGCCGTGAACGAAGTCTTTCAACCAAACTAAATAGCGCCAGACGAAGGGTTGGTTGTAACCGTGTTCCACCAGCCATGCGGCGCGTTGGTCGGCGGCGGAGTAGGGGCCGAGGACGTTGATTGCGACGTCCTCGATGTTCAGTTCCAGGGCCAGGAACACGATCACCGACACCGACAGCAGGGTTGCCGCCAGCGCCAATAACTTGCGCAATAGAAATTCAGCCATGCTCGCACGCTCCGGCTAATCAAGGGATGGCGGCCCAACCCTCCGAGGTGGGCGAGCCGCGTGAGGGGCGCGTGAATCAGGCGCTCAACCAGACTTCATCCATTGGGTAGAAGTCCGAGGGGTGAACCTGAAAGCCCTGGACTTTCTTGCTGGCGGCGGTGAATTTGTCGCCCCAGAACGGCTGCACCATGACGCAGGCGTCTTGCAGGATTTGCTCGACGCTTTGCATGGCCACGGCCCGTTGTTTCGGGTCGATGATGCCCATGGCGTTGTCCAGCGCGGCGTCGAACGCCGGGTCGCTGTAGTGGCTTTCGTTCCACGCGGCGCCGCTGCGGTAGGCCAGTTCCAGCGACATCACGCCCAACGGGCGGTGGGCCCAGTAGGTGAGGCTGAACGCGGCTTTGTCCCAGATTGGCCAGTATTGGGTGGCCGGAATCACTTTCAGGTTGATGCGGATGCCGGCCTCGGCGCAGTTCTGTTGCAGGATCTGCGCGCAGTCCTGTTCGTAACGGCCCTGGGTGTTGCCGACGATCAGGTCGATGTCGATGCCATTCGGATGGCCGGCTTCAGCGAGGAGTTTCTTCGCGCCAGCGACATCACGGGCACGTTTGGGCAGCGGGAAGTATTCCGGGTGCGACGGGGCGACGTGGTGGTCTTCGCCCAGGGTGCCCATGCCGCGATAGGCGATTTTCAGCATCTGTGCGTTGTCGGCGCAGAGCACCACGGCTTTGCGAATCCGTACGTCGTCGAAAGGTTTTTGATCGCAGGCCATGCGCATGACCACGGTTTGCGCCGATTTGCAGGTCAGCAGTTGTGCGCCCGGCAAACGCTTGGCCAGGTCCAGTTCGGCCACGGTCACCCGGTACAGTACGTCCACTTGCCCAGCCTGCAATGCCGCGAGGTGGGTCGAGACGTCGGTGCCCATGTCGACGTAGCGCAACTCATCGAGGTTGGCCGGTTTGCGCCAGTAATCGGCACGCTTGGCGAAGGTCGCCTGCTTGTTGACCGCAAACGACACCAGTTTGAACGGCCCGGTGCACAGCGGGTTTTTCACCCAATCATCACCGGCCTTGAAGCTGCGGTGGACGATGGCGCAGGTGAAGGCGTTGAGCATTTCCGGGATGGCCAGCATCGGCCGCTTGAGCACCAGGCGGAACTGGAAGTCGCTGACTTTCTCGAAGGCGCTGATGTCCTGGAATGCGGTGCGGTTGACTGACTTGGAATCGGCGGCGATCCAGCGCTCGATGTTGTGCTGCACGTCCTCGACGTTGAAGGTGTCGCCGTTGCTCCACTTTACGTCCTGACGCAGGTTGAAGGTCCAGGTCTTCAAGTCGTCGGACGGGCTCCAGCTCTCGGCGAGGTACGGGTGGGTGATGTTGTCAGCGTCGACCCAGGTCAGGAATTCCAGCGAGTTGCGCAGCAGGTTCGAGGCTTCGATCCAGGTGATCAACATCGGGTCCTGGATTTCCTGGATGGCGCAGGCAAACCGCAGCGTGCCGCCCTGGCGTGGCGGGACAGCCTCGGCGGCGCGCACGCTATTACCGAGCAGGGCCGAACCGAGGAACGTGCTGGCGCTGGCGGCGGTGATGCCGAGGAGGGTGGCGGTGCGCAGGAATTGCCGGCGGTTGATCTCGCCGCTTTTGACTTGGGTGCACAGCTCGTTTACCGCTGGATGCGGCAGGGCGCCGTCCAGTGTCATTAACTCTTTCATATGCCTCTCCGATAACGTGCACAAAATGCGTTTTTCGACTGGCCGCTGGTGGGGCGAGCGGCAGACGCGGTCGGTTTTCGATAAACCGAAACTGTCAGTGGCAGGCGCCGCGAAGGCGCAGGCAAGACAGGCGTGAAGCCGGCAGCAGAACAAGGCGCAACGAAATCAGGAGGTCGGGAATGGGGTAGGACATAGGGCTGCTCTCATGTTGTTTTTATTAGAGATGCCCGCAGTTTTGTCATCTGCGCAAAGATCGACAAACGATAAATTCAACGGTGAAACGTTCGATAAATGCATGTTACTGACCGTAAGGAAGGCTGCCGCTTGAGATAGACAGGCTGGACTGATGAAGGAACGGGGCGTTGAAGTCGCAAACGCCCCTTGTTCCGAGTGGGAACAAGGGGAAAAACGGACGGTGTCGAAGGAGATGACGACGCCGTCCGGGCAACTCATCGCGGCATCAGGCGTGGATCGAACGGGTAGTCGGAGAGCAATTCGATACCGTTTTCGTGGATGTAGATCTGCTCTTCGAGCTTCACACCTTCGCCGCCTTCATCGTGGCCGATGTAGCTTTCTACGCAGATGGTCATGCCGGCCTCGAACACACCGTCGTAGCCCAGCGAATCGATGTCTTCGCGGTGCACAACGTAAGGGTATTCACCGGTCATGCCGACGCCATGCGCCAAAGCGAAGTAACGGTTGGCCTTGTAGTTGTCGGGAATCTTCCACGCCAGCTCGGCGTATTCCTTGAAGCTGCGCCCGGCCTTGAGCATTTCCATGTTGGTCTGCACTTGCTCGTAGGCCAGTTTGTACAGCTCCTGTTGCTTGGCGGTCGCGGCTTGCTCGCCGCAGAGGAAGGTTCGCGAGAAGTCGGCGTAGTAGCCGAAACGCCCGACCACGTCAGTGTCCAGGGCCACCAGATCGCCGGCCTCGATCGGCCGGGTGCTGCATTCTTGAAACCATGGATTGGTGCGCGGCCCGGAGGACAGCAGGCGGGTTTCCACATAATCGCCGTCGGTGGCGATCACGTGTTGGTGCAGGTGCGACCACAGTTCGTTTTCACTGATGCCCGGCACCAGTTTGCTTTCCATCAGACGCACCCCGGCTTCAGTGGCGCGCAGGCTGGCGCGAATCATCTTCAGCTCGTTCGGCACCTTGATGCAGCGCGCCCGTTCCAGCGGTTCCTGGGCGTCGAAAATCTGATAGCCGAGTTTTTGCAGTTCGAACGCGGCGGCCGAGGTCGCGCTTTCGATGGCGATGCGCTTGTTGCCGCCACCGTGCTTGCGCACCAGTTCATCGATTTCGGCGGCCCATTCAGCGGTGACGTTGCTCAGGAAACTGTCGCAAAAGTAGTAGGAGATGGCTTTGGCCGGGCGCACTTCATCGACGGTGTTGAGCTTTTCTGCCAGATGCAGGCAACCGCCGAATTCGAAGACCACCACCGGGCCTTGCGCCGGGATGAAGGCGTAACGCGCCGGGTTGCGCGCCGAGTACACCTGCATGTTGCGTGAGCCGGTGGCGTAGCGCATGTGGGTCGGGTCGAACAGCACGCAGGCGGCGTAGTCGCGTTTTTTCAGTTCGTTGCGCACCCGTTGCAAACGGTCGAGCTGGATTTGCTGGATCTCGTCGTAGGTCGGTTCGCAGTCGGCGGGGTTGCGGTTGGGGCCGGACAGGCTCATGGGGTGTTCCTCGCAGGGCAAATACGGTGGGTTTTTTTCAGGATTTTTTTGGGCGGATCAGTCGAGCAACTGGTCGCTGCGCACCAGGTTGCGTTCGGCTTGCAGGTGAGCTTCGGACAGGCGTCCGTAAAGCTGCTTGGTGCGCTGGGCGCGGCCGATGATTCCGGGCTTTTCGGAGTAGGCGAAGATGGCGGTGTTGCGCTCAGTGGCACCCTCGACGCGGGTCACTCGGTGCACGGAGAAGCGGCCCTTGAAGATCTGCAAGTCGCCGGGGTTGAGTTCCAGTTCCTGCACTCGGCTGCGGTCGTCGCCGCGCACCACTTTGCCCACCGCACCGAGGTTTTCCTGGGTGCGGGTGCGGATCATCGGCGCGTATTCGAACACGCCACCGGCCTCGGGCTTCTGGGTCATCATGCTGACGATGAATTCGTTGGTGTCGAAGTGCCAGGGCTGCTCGGTGCCGTGGGGCATGACATTGATCACCAGCCCGGCGAACGGGTCGGCGTATTCGAAAATCTCCGGCTCGTTGAGGCAGGCGCCGATAAAGCGCTTCATCATCGGCGAGACGTACAGCCGATGAATGATCGCGTCCGGAGCGATCATGTCCCGGGTCACGAAACCGCTGGTGCGCTCCATGAACGTGCGGCGCGGGTCATCCTGGGGCAGGGCGGGGTCGTCTTCGGTGAAGTAGGCGTTGACCTTGCGCACCGAGTAGAACGTCTTGCCCGACAGCGCCTGGCCTTCGGCGCGGGCCTGTTCCAGCGCCTCGGGCCTCAGGAAATTCTTTAGCAGGCAGCAGCCGTCCTTGGCCAGTTCGGCGCGGGCGTGTTCGATCAGTGCCTGTAATTGGACATGGCCCGAATCATGTATGGGGTACAACTCGGTATTAATGATGTCGCTGATATCGCCCACTTCGGCGTCGGCAAGTTGAAGGCTCATGCAAGTCTCCTGAAACTATCAATTAACAGTGTTTGGCGTTGAATCGATAGTTGCTTAAAGAGGTGCGAAGTGGAAATTACAAGTTGTGATCGAATCCATCGGCAGGGGCGATAGTTATGTCGGGCGAACTGGATGGGACCTTACTTAAAGTGTTTGTCGCGATTATCGAGTGTCACGGTTTTTCCGCGGCAGCCGAGCGCCTGCATAAAACCCAATCGACCATCAGTCAGAGTTTGCAGCGCCTGGAAGAGATCGTCGGTACGCCGCTGGTGCAGCGCTCCAGTCGTTCGGTAAGCCTGACCCCCGGCGGCGAAACCTTTCTGATCTACGCCCGGCAGATCCTCAAGCTGCACGCCGATGCGATCAACGCTGTGCAGCTGCCCGACGAACAGGTGTGCATTCACGTCGGCATGCCCGAGGACTACGCCCAGTTCTGCCTGAGTGGGGTGTTGCGCGACTTTCAGGCGCAGTTTCCCCAGGTGCGGCCGGACATTTGCTGTGAAATGTCCACCGCGCTGGTCAGCCGTTTGCAGCGTGGCGAATTGGACCTGGTGCTGGGTGTGCAGCACGCCAATCTGCAGCCGGGTGAATTTCTGTGCGACGAGCCGCTGGTGTGGGTGGCGGCTGAAGGTTGGCGCGCCGGCAAGGACCCATCGGTGCCGTTGGCGGTGTATGCCGAGGGCTGCGCCTTCCGGGCCAACGCGGTGCGGGCGCTGGCCGAGGCCGGGCGGCCGTGGCATGTGGTTTACACCAGTCAGAGCCCGCGGGGCATCGGGATTGCCATTGAACAGGGGCAGTCGGTGGGCGTCACGGCGCGGCGGCTGGTGCCGCCGGGCTGGCAGGTGCTCGATGAGGCTCAGGGCTTTCCGCCGATCGACCCGGCGCGGTTGATGGTCTGGCGTTCGACTCAGTCTCAGGCGCTGGCGGTCGAGGCACTGGTGGAGATTCTGTGCCGCGCGTTGGGCCGTTCAGAGTTGCTGACCCAGCGCGGGCTCGCGGGACTGACGGCGGGCCATCAACCCCAGCAATAACAGGCTGGCCGCCACCCAGCAGGCGATCCAGCCGTGCACCAGGGCAAACTGCCCGGTGGCTTGCAGCAGCCAGCCACAGATCCCGTTGGCGGTGGCGCTGCCCAGGCCGTAACCGACCATGCTCAGACTCACCACTTGCAGGCTTTGCACCGGGCTCAATCGTGCGCTGAGGTAGGCCGCCATCAAGCCCCAGACCGGGAAATAGAACAGCGCAAACAACCCGGCCGCCAGCCAGGTCAGGGTCAGGCTCGGTTGCCAGAGCAGGGCCAGCATCGCCAGGCCGAAAGCGCCGATGCTCAGCGCGATCACCCGCAAAGCGCCCCAGCGATCCGCCAATGAACCCAGGAGCAAACCACCGACCACGCCGCCGATGCCGATCAGCGTCCACAGTGAACCGGTGATTTGCGCGTTGGCGCCCAGGCGTTCGCTGGCAAACGCCGAAAGGAAGTTCAAGAACGGTCCGCTGATTGCGCCAATAAAGGCGCTGAGCAGCAGAATATGCAGCGCCACCGGGTGCTCCAGGCACAGGTGCAGCCATTGCCGGAGGACCCGGCGTAGCGACGGCGCGCTGCTGGGCTTGTGGCGTTGCTGCGCTGCGAGCGGGGCCAGGGCCCAAAAGGTCAGCAGGGTGACGACCAGTGTCAAACCGGCGCAGATCAACCAGAAGTGCTTCAGGGAAATACCCTGCAACAACGCGATCAGCACACCATTGAGGCAAATCGCAAACGCCGCCCCTGACGACGCCAGCCCCAGCACGCGGCTGCGGTGGGAAGCCGGGATCACCTCGCTGGCCAATGCCGCAATAGCGTTCCAGTTCGACACCGCACAGGCCGAGACCAGCGCCAGGCACAGCGCAAACGGCAGCACCCACGGTGTGGCAACCGCCAGTGCCAACAGCACCGGGCTCAAGGCCATCGTCAGGCGCACCATGTTGCGCGGGCTGATCCATGCCGCTGCAATACCGCTGACAATCGATGCGCCCATATAGAACAGCTGCAACAGCGCCGCAATGAACGCGGCCTGGCTGTAGCTCAGTTCGAATACCTGACGGATGTCGGGCAATAACGCCGAATACAGAAAAATGCTGAAACCGTGGGTGGTGGCGTTACACGCCGTGAAGATGAGCGCCAATATGCCAATACTTCTGGCGGGTGAATGAACAGGGGGTGGCATATATTCGGCTCGGGTTAATTGCAGCAGGATGGGGCGAATTTATGTTGTTCGCCCTATGTAAGTGCGCTGACGTATTGAAGTGTTTAGTTGAGGTCAGACTAGCGTTTATATAAATAAAACAGCCAGTGCTTAATAGTCATGAGTGTGCTGCAAAATACTCATGCTATTTATGCGTGAACGACAGTGACTGAGCTGAAACCGACCCCGGCCCTGTAGGAGCGAGGCTTGCCCGCGAAGGCGGTGTGTCAGACAACATCATCGGTGACAGGCAGATTGCCTTCGCGGGCAAGCCTCGCTCCTACAGGGACGGGGTGATGGCATCGAAATCACCCCGCACAACACAAAAATGCATGTTACTCAGGAAATTTCCTACAAGCCGTGGGATGCTTGGCGCTCGTCAGCCCCAGCGCGAGTCCCTTTCATGAAACGCAAAATGCCCGCGCTCAATGCGCTCAAAGCCTTCGAAGTGGCCGGCAGCACCGGCAGCTTTACCCGGGCGGCGGAGTTGCTGAATGTCACTCAAAGTGCGGTCAGCCGCCAGGTGCGTCAGTTGGAGGAACAGCTCGGCGAGAACCTGCTGGAGCGCCGGCATCATCACCTGGAACTGACCAGCGCCGGCCGGGTGTTGCTGCGGGCGTTGCACCAGTCGTTCGACAAAATCGAACTCACGGTGCGCAGCATCCAGCAGAAATCCCACGCCAATCGCCTGCACATCAACGCGCCGCCGACCTTCACCAACCGCTGGCTGATGCCGCGTCTGGGACGCCTGCGCGAGAGGCACCCGGAATTGGAATTGAGCATCACCACGCGCCTGCAGGACAGCCTCGCGGAAACCAGCACCCTGGACTGCGCGATTCGTTTTGGCGATGGCGAATGGGATGGTCTGGACGCCTCGCTGCTGATCCAGGAACGGCATATCGCGGTGTGCGCGCCGTCCTTGTATGCGCGGGAGTGGAGCGAGGGCGGCATCGACCTCAATCGCCTGACGTTGCTGCATGTGCTGGCCAAGGAAGACCAACGCTACCTGACCTGGAAACACTGGCTGGACGCGGCAAAAATCAGCGGCGTCGATACCCAGGGCGGTTATGAATTCGACCTGCTGGACCTGGCGATTCGCGCGGCGACTGACGGACTGGGCATCACCATTGCCGATTGGCACATGGTCGCCCCGGAACTGGCCAGCGGGCAGTTGACCCAAGTGCTGAACGTGCACGTGGAAGGGCATCAATCCTACTGGCTGGTGACCCGGCCGGAGCAGACCTTGATGCCGCAATTGCAGGTGTTCAGCCAGTGGTTGCAGGAGGAAATCTGGTTGGCGCAGCGCCAGCTCGAACCCTCTACGGCGGCGTCTTCTGGGAGTTGAGTTTGCCTTTAGAGCCACCCCTCACCCCAACCCTCTCCCCAAAGGGGAGAGGGGGGAAGGGAGCCGATCTTCATGCTGTTCAAACCCGAGTTCGGCGCGATATTTCAGGTCGATGTCACTTATCCAAACAACTCGGTCGGCTCCCTCTCCCCTCTGGGGAGAGGGTTGGGGTGAGGGGTCGATCTCACTAACGTGCAATTTTCGAATGTTCCCCCGCTCAATAAATCGTTTGTTCAACCCGTCCAGCACGCCAAGACTGGAGCAACTGGATAAAAACAACGATGGGCGATGCACATGCGACTCGAGCGAAACTTTGTAAACGGTCACTTCATTGAGCCTGCCAGCGACGCGCTGATTGCAGTCTACAACCCGGCGACTGAAGCCCTGGTGGGCCACGTTTCGGCGGCCAACACCGCTGAAGCCACCGCCGCCGTCGACGCTGCCGCCGCGGCGCAGAAGGTCTGGGGCAAGCTGACCAGCATCGAGCGCGCCGAACACTTGCGTTCATTCGCCGATGCCCTGGAAGCCTGCGCCGACAACATCGGTGCAGCCCTGGCCGCCGAATCCGGCAAGAGTGTCTCTGATGCCAGCAACGAAGCCCGTTACGCCGCGCAGATCACCCGTTACCACGCCGAGTGGGCGCGGCGGATCGAAGGCGAGATCATTCCCAGCGACACCCCCAACGAAAACCTGTTTCTGCACCGCGAGCCGATTGGCGTGGTCGCGTGCCTGATTCCGTTCAACTACCCGGTCTATACCCTGCTGCGCAAAATCGCCCCGGCGCTGATTGCCGGCAACACTGTGGTGGTGCGCCCAAGCAACAACACCCCGACCTCGGCGTTTGAAATCGCCAAGGCTGTGCAGCAATCCGGTTTGCCGGCCGGCGTGGTGAACATCCTGACCATGGATCACGCCACCGCCGCCGCCGTTTGCACCCACAAAGCGGTCGGTCTGATTACCCTGACCGGCAGCGTCAACGCCGGACGCATCGTGCTGGATTACTGCAAGGCCAACATCGCCAAGCCATCGCTGGAACTGGGCGGCAAAACCCCGGCGATCATCGAAGCCGACGCCGATCTTGAAGCCGCCGCCAGCGCGATCGTGGCCTCCAAGACCACCCACTGCGGCCAGTTGTGCACGGCGGTGGAGCGGGTCTACGTGCAGGAAAGCGTCTATGACCAATTCCTTGCGCTGTTGAAAGTGAAAATCAGCGCTGTGAAGTTCGGCGACCGCGCCACCGACGCCGACCTGATGGGGCCACTGGTCAATGCCAGTTCCCGGAAGAACATCCACGCCATGGTCGAGCGTGCCATCGCCGACGGTGCTGTACTGGAAACAGGCGGTTTTATCCCCGAAGGCAATGGTCATTTCTACCCGCCGACCCTGCTCAGCGGCTGCCGTCAGGACATGGAAATCATCCAGGAAGAAATCTTCGGCCCGGTGCTGCCGGTGCTCAAGTACCGCGACATCGACGAAGCCCTGGCCATGGCCAACGATCACCAGTTCGGCCTGTCCTCGGTGCTGTACACCGAGAACTACCGCACCACGATGAAAGTCGCCAACGCCATCGAGGCCGGCGAGTTGTACGTCAACCGCACCCCGGCCGACCCGTACCAGGGCTTCCACGCCGGATGGAAACGCTCGGGCCTGGGCGGCGATGACGGCAAGCACGGCATGCTCGAATTCACCCAGACGAGGCTTGTAGTACTGAAGTACTAGTCAAAAGCTGCAAGTTTTGAGCTTCAAGCTGCAAGTAAAAGCGAATGCCAGCCAGCTTTGGCTTGCCGTTTAAAGCTTGCCGCTTGCAGCCGCACCTCCCCAATAAAAACAATTATTCAGGGGGACCCGTACGTCGGGCCACCCGAGGTTTTTCAGATGTCCAAGCCTGCAACCACTGTTGCCGCTGTTCAGGGTTCGAACGCGGGTTCAAAAAGCCACAGTGACAAGGGAAGTCGCTACATCCAGTTGATGCTGCTGGTGCTCGCCGCCGGGGCGATTTACCCGATCCTGTACCTGCGCCAGGTCTACCAGACCACCATGCTCGAAGTGTTTCAGATCAACCACAGCGAGCTCGGTTATCTGTACTCGATGCTGGGCACGATTTTCCTCCTCAGCTACTTGCCCAGCGGTTGGCTGGCTGACCGCATCGCCCCGCGTTTCCTGATTTTCTTTTCGCTGGTGGCCACCGGCGCCCTGGGTCTGTGGTACTCCACGGCGCCGTCGATGACCGGTCTGATGATCATCTTCGGTTGCTGGGGCCTGACCACCGGCCTGACGTTCTGGGCCTCGGTGCTCAAGCGGGTGAAGATGATTGCCCATCACACCGAGCAGGGCCGGTTCTTCGGCATCCTCGATGGCGGTCGCGGGTTGGTTGAAGCGTTGCTGGCAACGGTCGCTTTGGGGCTGTTTGCCTTCGCCACCGAAACCCGTGGCGAGTCGGCGGCGGAAGGTTTCAAGCACGTGGTCTACCTGTACGCCTTCACCTGTATCGCCATCGGCTGCGTGCTGGTGCTGATCAAGGACCCGAAGTCGATGGCAGACACGGCGGCAGTGGAGAAGGGCAAGTACAACCTGCTCAGCGATCTGACGACGTTGGTGAAAATCCCTGAACTGTGGCTGGTCACTGCCATCGTGTTCTGCGGTTATCACATCTTCTGGGCCACCTACAGTTTCTCCGATTACTTGCAGGGCGGCGGCATGACCGCGGTCATGGCCGGCACCATCACCACCATCAAATTGTGGATGCGCCCGATTGGCGGCATAGGTGGCGGTTGGCTGGGAGACAAGTTCTCGAATATTTCGGTGCTGATCGTGGCGCTGTTCTGCGCATCGTTGGCGATGGTCGGCCTGATCGTGTTCCCGGCGCTCAACAGCATGGGCTTGCTGATCGGCACGGTGATCTTCATCGGCCTGATGACCTACGCCATTCGTGGCTTGTACTGGGCGATCCTCGACACCTGCAACATTCCGCTGCGCATCACCGGCCTGGCCATCGGCATTGTCTCGGTGGTCGGTTACCTGCCGGACGCTTTTATTCCCTTGATCAACGGCTACCTCACCGAACATTTCCCCGGTGCCCCTGGTTACAAGCTGTATTTCGGCTACATCGCTTTCGTCGGCCTGCTCGGGACCCTGGCGGCCCTGACCTTGCGCGCGCGTATCAATCGTCAATCTTTGAATAAAACAGGTGCCTGAGATGAAAATCGTCGCCCTTGAAACCCATATTGTCGCCGTACCGCCACCGCACATCGGTGGCATGTACTGGCTGTTCGTCAAGCTCAAGACCGATTGCGGCATCGAAGGCGTGGGCGAGATCTACGCCGCAACCTTCGGCCCCAAAGCCATGCTGCCGATCATCGAAGACGTGTTCGAACGCTACCTGCTCAACCACGACCCGCACCACATCGAGCGCTTTTTCCGCCAGGCCTATTCCAGCGGTTTCACCCAGCGCCCGGACCTGACCATGATGGGCGTAGTCAGCGGTTTGGAAATGGCCTGCTGGGACATCATCGGCAAAGCGGCGAACAAACCGGTCTACGAATTGCTCGGCGGCAAGGTCAACGAGCGCCTGCGCTCCTACACCTATTTGTACCCGGTCAACAGCAAGGGCGAGTACGACTACGACGACCCGGACCTGGCCGCCGAGTGCGCCGTCGAGAACATGAACAAAGGTTTCACCGCCGTGAAGTTCGACCCGGCGGGGCCGTACACCGCGTACTCCGGGCACCAGATCTCGCTGGAAGTGCTGGAACGCTGCGAAACCTTCTGCCGCAAGATCCGCGAAGCGGTGGGCGACAAGTGCGACTTGCTGTTCGGCACTCACGGGCAAATGGTCCCGTCCTCAGCGATTCGCCTGGCCAAGCGCCTGGAGAAATACGATCCGTTGTGGTTCGAAGAGCCGGTGCCGCCGGGTCAGGAAGAGGCCATGGCGCAAGTCGCGGCCAAGACCACGATCCCGATCGCCACTGGCGAACGGCTGACCACCAAGTACGAATTCTTCAAGCTGTTGCAGGCCGGTGGGGCGTCGATTCTGCAAATGAACGTCGCCCGCTGTGGCGGTCTGCTGGAAGCCAAGAAAATCGCGAGCATGGCCGAGGCTTACTACGCGCAAATCGCCCCGCATCTCTACAACGGGCCGATTGGCGCAGCGGCGAGTTTCCAGTTGGCCACGTGCACGCCGAACTTCCTGATCCAGGAAAGCATCATGACCTGGGGCGGTTTCCACGCCGAAGTCCTGACCAAGCCGCTGCAATGGGAGGACGGCTACATCATCCCGTCCACCGAACCGGGCCTTGGAGTGGAGCTGAACATGGACGTGGTGCGTCGGCATTCGCCGTACACCGGCGAGCGTTTGCACCTGCAAATGGCGCCGACCCCGGCAGACGTCAAAGACACATCGCCGGCCAGGGGCTGACACGCAATTCCCCTGTAGGAGCAAAGCTTGCTCGCGATGGCTGCGTGTCATTCAACGCAGGTGTTGGCTGGTCCGACGCTATCGCGAGCAAGCTTTGCTCCTACAGGGGGAGGCGCACATTTTTTGGACAATGACTTACGCGGTAACCGTGCATGACATACGACTACATCATCGCTGGCGCAGGCGCCGCCGGCTGCATCCTCGCCAACCGGCTCACGGCCTCGGGCAAACACACGGTGCTGCTGCTGGAAGCGGGCGGCAAGGACAGTTCCCTGTGGTTCAAGATCCCGGTCGGCTTCGCCAAAATGTATTACAACCCGACCTTCAACTGGATGTACTACAGCCAGCCGCAAAAGCAGCTCAACAACCGCGAAATCTACGCCCCGCGCGGCAAAGTGCAGGGCGGTTCGGGCTCGATCAACGCGATGGTCTACGTCCGTGGCCAGGCCCATGACTTCGACGACTGGGCGGCCAACGGCAACGATGGCTGGGGTTTCAAGGACGTGTTGCCGTACTTCCGCAAACTGGAAAACCATCCGCTGGGCGACAGCGAATACCACGGCGGCAGCGGCCCGATCAGCATCACCCCGATGAAGGGCCAGACCCACCCGATCTGCGACGTGTTCCTCAAGGGTTGCGACGAACTCGGCTATCCCCACAGCGACGACTTCAACGGCCCGAAATTCGAAGGGTCGGGCATCTACGACGTCAACACCAAGGACGGCCAGCGCAGCTCCAGCAGCTTCGCGCATCTGCACCCGGCCCTGAGCCGGCCGAACCTGACGGTGGAGCATTACGCCCTGGTGGACCGCGTATTGTTCGATGGCGAGCGGGCCACCGGTATTTCCGTGACTCAGCACGGCGTGGTCCGCACCTTCACGGCGCGCAAGGAAGTGATCCTCTGTGCCGGTGCCGTCGATACGCCGAAGATTCTGCAATTGTCCGGCGTCGCCGATCAGGCTCTGTTGGCCAAACACCAGATCCCTTTGGTCAAACACCTGCCGGCGGTGGGGCAGAACCTGCAGGATCACCTGTGCGCCAGCTATTACTACAAGGCCAACATCCCGACCCTTAATGATCAGCTCGGTTCGCTGTTCGGCCAGTTCAAGCTCGGCCTCAAATACCTGCTGACCCGCAAGGGCGCGCTGGCGATGAGCGTCAACCAGGCCGGCGGCTTCTTCCGTGGCGATGAGACCCAGGCCAACCCGAACCTGCAGTTGTATTTCAACCCGTTGTCGTACCAGATCCCGAAAAACAACAAGGCCAGCCTCAAGCCCGAGCCGTATTCAGGTTTCCTGCTGTGCTTCAACCCGTGCCGGCCCACCAGTCGCGGGCATATCGAAATTGCCTCGAAAAACCCACGAGATGCGGCGTTGATCGACCCCAACTACCTGAGCACGCAAAAAGACATCGACGAGGTCATCCAGGGCAGTCGACTGATGCGCAAAATCATGCAGGCCCCGGCGCTCAAGGGCATCACCGTCGCCGAGGTGTTGCCGGGGCCGGTGGTCGAGAGCGACGAGCAGATGTTGCAGTACTTTCGCGAGAACAGCGGCTCGATCTATCACCTGTGCGGCTCGTGTGCCATGGGCTCGGACGACCAGCGGTCGGTGGTCGACAAACGGCTGAAAGTCCACGGAATCGACGGATTGCGCATTGTCGATGCGTCGATTTTTCCCAATGTGACCAGCGGCAATACCCACGCTGCAGTCCTGATGGTGGCGGAGAAGGGCGCCGATCTGATCTTGCAGGACGCCTGATTTCAACTTGGGTTGTATCAAAAATGAATTTCCGCACAGTAAGCCGCTCATACCTGATAGGTGGCGGAGTTGAGCTGCGAAATCATTAGTGCAATCAGGGAGTGGTCAGGTCATGAATCCTATAACAATGGCGGGCGAGTCGTTACCTGGCGGCTTGATTCTGGTGGTTGAGGACGACCCGCTGATTCTGGAGTTTCTCTGCGAAATTCTTCAGGAAGAAGGCTTTGCCGTAGCGCCGCACATCAGCGCGGATGCGGCGTCTGAGTATCTGGAAGAACACGCGGGCAAGGTCCGGCTGTTGCTCACGGACATCACCATGCCCGGCAAACGCAACGGCGCGGACCTGGCCAACGAGTTCGGTGATCGCTGGCCAGACAAGCCGATCATGATCATGTCCGGCTTCGAAACCCCGGAAAGCGCCGGGGTGCGGCACCACGTGTCGTTTATCAAGAAACCCTGGGCACTGGGCCAGTTGCTCGATTGCGTGGACGGTGCCTTGAAATCACGCAATTCCCTGTAGAAGCTGCCGAAGGCTGCGATCTTTTGATCTTGGCGATTTTTTAGATAGTCGAAGAGCAAGATCAAAAGGTCGCAGCCTTCGGCAGCTCCTACCGTCGATTGTGAGCGACCGACGGTGGTACATTGCTGACCCTACCTGTTCCGGCCCCTTGCGATAGGAAGCTGTCTTTTGCCTGCTCAAAAATCCGTTTTCAACACGCCATACCGCGCCTTTCTGTTCGACATGGACGGCACCGTCCTCAACTCCATCGCCGCCGCCGAGCGCATCTGGACCGCCTGGGCCCTGCGCCATGGCATCGATGTCGCAACCTTCCTGCCGACTATCCACGGCGCGCGCGCCATCGACACCATCAATCGCCAGGCCTTGCCGGGGCTGGATGCGGAGGCGGAGGCTGCGTTTATTACCGAAGCTGAAATCGAGGATGTAGAAGGGATTGTCGAGGTGGTTGGCGCGGCTGCGTTTCTGAAGACACTGCCGGCTGATCAATGGGCAATTGTCACGTCGGCGCCGAGGGCCTTGGCCTTGCGGCGGATGGCCGCGGCAGGGATTCCCGAGCCTTCGGTGATGGTGACGGCAGAAGATGTGACGGCGGGCAAACCTGATCCGGCGGGCTATCGATTGGCGGCGCAGCGGTTAGGGGTTGAGGTGACGGAGTGTCTGATTTTCGAAGACGCCACCGTGGGGATTCAGGCGGCAGAAGCGGCGCAGGCCGATTTGCTGGTGATCACCTCGACGCATGATCATCCGATTCAGACGCCGCATGCCACGATGGCGGATTACGATGGGGTTGAAGTCCGGGCTGACAGCGATGGCCGGATTCGCCTGCATTCCATCTAATTGAACACCCTCCCCTGTAGGAGCGAAGCTTGCTCGCGAAGGCGTAGTGTCAGTCAGCATTGATAGTGCCTGACTCACCGCCTTCGCGAGCAAGCTTCGCTCCTACAGGGGATAGTGTTCAACAGGGGATGGTGTGTGTCAGTAAATGCCGGGGATCAGCCGCCAGGTCCTGCCGCAATACTCCTCATATTCACGACCAAACTGCGCCCGCAGCAGCGCCTCTTCGGAATGAATCCGGGCGATCAACGGGATCAACGTCAACGCCGCCAGCACCAGGCCGATCACCGAGCGAAACGCCAGCGCCCAGCCGATGCCAATGACCATCAGCCCCAAATAACTGGGGTTGCGCAAGGTGCGGTAGATCCCGTCGGTCACCAGTGTGTGTCCCGGCTGAATCGCCACCAACCCGCTGAAGCGCTTGCCCAGGACAAACACCGGCCACAATCGCAACGCACCGCCAAGAATGAACAGCAGCGCACCCAACCAGCGCACGCCCTCGCCACCCAAGGTCCAGAAGTCGATGCGGTCGGTGTAGGCCGGCAGGTAGCCGCTGAGCAATCCGATGATCCCGAACACCGGCAGCACCCAGCGATTGGCCCGGTCTTCCCGCTCGCCGGAGCTCAGGTTGACCTCGGTGAACAGCGAAGCAACCGCCATCACCACGGTAGCTAACGCCACCGCCACCAGCGAACCATGTGAAAAGAACGCCGCAAACCCACCCAGCCCCCACACCGCGAGGCCGAGGTAGGCGAGGGTGGAAACGACGGCGAAAAACGCCAGTTTGGGGGAGATGTTCATGGGTGACTCCACACAGTGCTTATCTCCAGTGTAGATACCGTATTGAGTCGGCGACCTATTTGCGGCGAGCAAGCCCGCTCCCACAGGGATATCAGCATCAAGCCGATCTGGCATTGCGCCTGATAACTTGCGGCGGTTGCCCAAACGCGCGCAAAAACGCTTCGCGCATCCGCCGCCGATCACTGAAGCCGCTTTCCTCGGCAATCTGGTCCAGCGTCAACCGCCCCCGTTCCAGCATTTGCCGCGCCGCCTCCAGGCGTAGATTCTCAATCGCCTTGGCCGGCGATTGCCCGGTTTCAGCGCGAAAGGCCCGGCTGAATTGCCGTGGGCTGAGTCGTGCCACGTCCGCCAGCTGCTCCACCGACAGCGCCGACGTCAGGTGTTCCCGGGCATAACCCAGCACGGTCTGGATGCGGTCGGATTTCGGTTCCAGTTCCAGCAATGCCGAATGCTGCGACTGGCCACCCGCGCGGCGGTGGTACATCACCAGTTTCTGCGCCACAGAACGAGCCAGTTCGGCGCCGTGGTCCTTTTCAACCATGGCCAGCGCCAGGTCGATACCAGCGGTCATGCCCGCCGAAGTCCAGATCGAGCCGTCGATCACAAAGATCCGGTCTTCCTCGACCTTGATCGTCGGAAACCGCGCTTGCAGCTCCCGGGCGTACGCCCAATGAGTGGTGGCGCGGCGTCCTTCCAGCAATCCGGCCTGGGCCAGGACAAACGCCCCGGAACAGATCGATGCCGTGCGCCGTGCGGTTTTCACGCTGTCGCGCAAATAAGTCAGCACTGCTTCGGGCGCCTGTTCGAGGACGGAGTCGCCACCGACCACGATCACGGTGTCGAACCGTCGCTCATCGAACGCCTCGGTGCCAACGCTTAATCCACCAGACGCGCGTAATGTGCGGCCATCTTCGGACAATACGCTCACTTCATACAGAGTTTCTCCGGCACTGAAGTTGGCGTACTCGAACACCGGCATGGCCGCCAGCGCCATGGACTGGAAGCCTTCGAACACCACAAACGCTACGGAAGTCATCGAAAGGTCCTCAAAAAGGTCATGTCCTGAAAACGTACTTTAAACGTCATTTGAGACTTGTGTCAGTCCCTTTATAACTGTTCACACCCGGCGAGCGTATCGCCTCACTGTGAAGGAAACTCGACATGGCACTTTCATCCAAAGGCACCGCCCTGATCACTGGCGCATCTTCGGGCATCGGCGCGGTCTACGCCGACCGTCTCGCCCGGCAAGGCTACGACTTGATTCTGGTCGCCCGCAGCCAATCTAAATTAAACGCCCTGGCCAACCACTTGAGCAACGAAACCGGGCGCGCTGTGGAAGTGGTCGCCGCTGACCTGAAAGACAAGGCTGACTTGCTGCGGGTGGAAAATATCCTGCGTACCGACGCCAGCATCACCTTGCTGGTCAACAACGCCGGGGTCGGCGCAGTCATGCCGCTGCTGGGCAGTCCGGTGGACGACATGGAAGACATGATCACCCTCAACGTCACCGCACTGACGCGCTTGGCCTACGCCGCAGCGCCGGGCTTCGTCGCCCGTGGCGCCGGGACCGTGATCAACATTTCCTCAATCGTCGCCATCGGCCCGGAAATCCTTAACGGCGTGTACGGCGGGACCAAGGCCTTTGTGCTCGGCTTGAGCCAATCCATGCATCACGAACTCGCCGATAAAGGTGTGCGCATCCAGGCCGTACTGCCCGGCGCCACCGCCACCGATTTCTGGAGCGAGGCCGGCAACCCGGTGGAAAACCTGCCACAAGAGATCGTGATGTCGGCCCAGGACATGGTCGATGCCGCGCTGGTCGGGTTGGCACAGGGCGAAGTGGTGACCATCCCGGGCCTGCATGAAGGCGAAAAATGGGATGCTTACGAAGCCCAGCGCCAGGTGCTGAGCGGCTCGTTCGGCCACTCCACGGCGGCGGCACGGTATCGCTGAAAAACAATCGAGGCGGGCACAGGATAGAAGGCAGATCACAAATCCTGCATCCCCCCAAGATCCCTTGTAGGAGCAAAGCTTGCTCGCGAATGCGGTGTGTCAGTGGGTGCAGATGCTGCCTGACACGACGCCATCGCGAGCAAGCTCGCTCCCACAGGGATTGAGGTTGATCACAAATCCTGCATCCACCCGAAATCCTTTGTAGGAGCAAAGCTTGCTCGCGAATGCGGTGTGTCAGTGGGTGCAGATGCTGCCTGACACGACGCTATCGCGAGCAAGCTCGCTCCCACAGGGATTGAGGTGGAGCACAAATCCTGCGTCCACCCGAAATCCTTTGTAGGAGCAAAGCTTGCTCGCGAATGCAGTGTGTCAGTGGATGCAGATGCTGCCTGACACGACGCCTTCGCGAGCAAGCCCGCTCCCACAGGGATTGAGGTTGATCACAAATCCTGCGTCCACCCGAAATCCTTTGTAGGAGCAAAGCTTGCTCGCGAATGCGGTGTGTCAGTGGGTGCAGATGCTGCCTGACACGACGCCATCGCGAGCAAGCTCGCTCCCACAGGGATTGAGGTTGATCACAAATCCTGCGTCCATCCTAGATCCAGTGTGGGAGCGAGCCTGCTCGCGAAGGCGGTGTGTCAGGCGGTATTAATGTTGGATGTGCTGGCCTCTTCGCGAGCAGGCTCGCTCCCACAGGGGAATGGGTTGATCACAAATCCTGCGTCCATTCCAGTTTCAATGTGGGAGCGAGCTTGCTCGCGATAGCGGCGGGTCAGCCACATTGATTTTGAATGTGCAGACGCCATCGCGAGCAAGCTCGCTCCCACAGGGGAGTGAGGTTGATCACAAGTTCTGCGTCCATCCTGGATTCAATGTGGGAGCGAGCCTGCTCGCGAAGGCGGTGTAACAGTCGATGAAGAGGTTGAATGTGCCGACGCCATCGCGAGCAAGCTTTGCTCCTACAGCAGCGGGATGCTGTAGCTCACGATCAACCGGTTCTGATCTTGATTGCGGGAGGCTTCGCTGTTCGACTTGCCGTTACGCCAGCCAAATCCGACCCCTTTCAGCGCGCCGGATTGCAGGACGTAATCCAGGCTGATATCCCGCTCCCATTCCTTCTGGTTATCGCCGGAAGTCGTCTTGATATTGTCCCCGCTCAGGTACATGACCGACGCTTTAAGGCCCGGCACACCCAGCGCCGCGAAGTCATAAGCGTACTGACCGAAAGACGTGCGCTCACCCGCGCGGGTGAAGGTCTGGATCAGGCGGTCGGTATACAGGTAAAGACTGACCCCGCCGGCACCTTTGTCTGGCAGGGTGCCCTGATTGAGTTGGGTGAAACCACTGCCGCTCGACACGCTTTGATAGCCGGCGGTAATGGCATGGCCGCCCAGGCTGTAGATCAGCGCGGCACTCCAGGTTTTGTTGTCGATCTCCCCATCGCCGCCCTGGGTGTAACCACTGATTTTGTAGCCCGAAGTGCCCGAGCTGTTGGCCCCGGACGAGTCGGTCTTGAAGTAGCGCAGGTCGGTTTTCAGGGATTGACCGTCCGCGATCGCCAGGGTGTGGATCAGGCCGAAAAACTGCTGGGTGTAGTAGTTGTCGAGGTTGGCGTAGTAATACTGCGCGGTCAGGTCCTTGGTGACTTTCCAGTCGCCCCCGGCGAAGTCGAACGCGTTGCTTTCCCGCGTACCTCCCACGGCCGCCAACCCGGTCTGGTCGCTTGAACCCCGGCCTGTGGCATGTTCGATTCGGCCGCCCGTGAGGGTCAAATCCTTGAACTCGCCCGAAGTGATCTGGCCGCCTTCGAAGGTCTGGGGCAGCAGACGACCGTCGTTGGACACCAGGATCGGCAACTTGGGCATCAGCGTGCCCAGGCGCAGTTCGGTTTTCGAGACTTTGACCTTGCCGGTCAACCCCAGCCGGCTCCACTGATCCACAGCACTGTTATCAGTGTCCGAAGGAATCATCGAACCACCCACGTGCCGCCCCTTGCCACTGTCCAGCGTGATCCCCATCAAACCCAGCGCATCGACACCAAAACCAACCGCGCCGTCGGTGTAGCCCGATTTGTAATCCAGCATGAAACCCTGCGCCCATTCTTCAGTTTTCGAAGGGGTGGCGGTGCCATCGCGGTTGTCGTTGTTGAAGTAGAAATTGCGCAGGCCCAACGTGGCTTTGCTGTCGCTCAGAAAGTCCGCCTGCGCCTGGGTGCTCAGTGCAATGGCGCCCAGCGCCAGGGTGACAACGGTGTTTTTGTGGCTCATCAAAATCGCCCCTATTTTTTTTGTAATTCGAATTCAGGAGGGTGGCTCCCGCTATCTGCGGGAGCCTGAAACTCGGATCAGATACCCAGCACGTTGGCGCCAATGCACGGATCAATCCCGCGCTCCAGGCGTCGCTGATGGACGATCACGGTGATTTCCATGGAGCCCGTGGTCACTTCAAAGTCGAGGATGTGGCCGCCATAAGCCTGGAAAGTCGCGTCTCCGGCGACGCCGTGCATATGGATCGAAGGCTGGTCGTTCTTCCACGCCACGGAGCCGGTAATACTGGCCATCTCGACATTGCTGAAGACTTTGGCGTCGAAGTCTTTCTTGTCCTTGTTCCAGAAACCGAACTTCACGTTGCCAAAGCCAATACCGCTGATGGAGGCGCTCGGGATCTTTTCGGCGATGGCCAGTTTGGTCAGCTCCTTGAAGGCGTTGTCGCCCATGCGCAGGACCATCAGGTAACCGCTGGGGGTTTTGGTGTAACGCGGTGTGGCTTCAGTTGCACATTGCATGGGCGCTGCCGTCGCGGTGGGTGCGGTTTCGGCAACCGCCAGTTGAGTCACGCTTGAATTAATCAGTACGGCCGCGGTGACCGCCAACATTAACTTGGACAAGCGCAGTGTCGGGTGAAGTTGAACTTTCATGGGTCTTCCTCTGTTGTTGTTTTTATGGCTACAGCGGTTTTTCGGGACGAAAGTGTCCGACGCCTGTTTTTCAACAGGCGCTGGATGTGCTTTTTAGTGGTTAGTTGGAACCTGGTCTGAATGCCTTACAGCGCATCGCGGCGGCTGACACCGTCAACCAGCCGGGCAATGCCCAACGGGTTGGCGTTTTTAAGTGCGTCCGGCAACAGACCGTCGGGGCAACTCTGGTAACACACTGGCCGCAGGAAACGATCGATCGCCAGTGTCCCGACCGATGTGCCGCGCGCATCCGACGTCGCCGGATACGGCCCGCCATGCACCATGGCATCGCAGACTTCCACGCCGGTGGGATAACCGTTGAACAGCACACGTCCAACTTTCTGTTCGAGCAGGGCCAGCACGTCGGTGAGGGTGTTGAGTTCCGAGTCCTCGACAATCAGGGTGGCGGTCAACTGGCCGCGCAAGCCGTGCAGGGCCTGGAGCAACTCCGCATGATCGGCGACTTCCACCACGATGGTGGTGGGACCGAAAACCTCTTCCTGCAACAACTCATCATCGTTAATCAACAAGCTGACATCGGCTTTGAACAACTGCGGCCGCGCCTGATTGCCCTGTTGTGCGGCACCGGCCAGGTGCGTGATGCCGGCGTGTGCCTGCAGGTTGTCCAGACCATGGCAATAGCTTTTTAGCGCGCCGGTGTTGAGCATCGTCTGCGGGTTTTGCTCGCCCATCAGCGCACTGAACCGTTCGAGGAAAGCACTGAACTCCGGCGAACGAATGCCCAGCACCAAACCGGGATTGGTGCAGAACTGACCGGCGCCCAACACCACAGAAGCGACCAGTTCGCTGGCGATTTTTTCACCCCGGGCCTTGAGCGCTTCGGGCATCAGCAATACCGGGTTGATGCTGCTCATCTCGGCGAACACCGGGATCGGCTGAGGCCGCGCCGCCGCCATGTCACACAGGGCACGGCCACCGCGCAACGACCCGGTAAAGCCTACGGCCTGAATCGCCGGATGCTTGACCAACGCCTCGCCGACGCTGCCGTAAAGCAGGTTGAACACGCCATCGGGCATGCCGGTTTTACGCGCGGCGCGGGTGATCGCGTCAGCCACGTAATCGGCGGTTGCCATGTGCCCGCTGTGGGCCTTGAACACGACCGGGCAACCGGCGGCGAGGGCGGACGCGGTGTCGCCTCCGGCGGTGGAAAAGGCCAGCGGAAAGTTGCTGGCGCCGAACACGGCAACCGGGCCGAGGCCGGTGCGGTACTGGCGCAGGTCCGGGCGCGGCAATGGCTGACGGTCCGGCAAGGCGCGGTCGATGCGTGCACCGTAGAAATCACCCCGGCGCAGTGCCGTGGCGAACAGCCGCATCTGGCCGCTGGTGCGGGCCCGCTCACCTTGAATGCGCCCGGCGGGCAGGGCGGTTTCCCGGCAGACCAGGGCGATGAAGGTGTCGTCCAGTGCTTCCAGTTCGGTGGCGATGGCCTCAAGGAAATCGGCGCGTCGGGCGGCTGAAAGGTTGCGAAAGATCGGGTACGCCGTGGCGGCTGCTTCGGCGGCCGCATTCACTTCCTCCACGGTCGCCTGATGGAACCGATACGGCAGCGCTTCTCCGGTGCTGGCGTCGTGGCTTTGCACGGTGTTCGAACCGCGTGCCGAACGCGCGCCGGCAATGTAGTTGTGGCCTGAAACTTCAAACATGGGAACTCCTTAGGGGCTGTCCAAAATAGGGTCAAGTGAGCCGATAAATGCGTCGGGCGTTATCGTGAAACAGGGCAAGCCGATCGGTGCGGGAGCGATCCCTGACGATGGTTTTGAAACCGTCGAGCACTTCGCTGAGGCTGTTCACCACGCCATCGACCGGGTAGTTGCTGGCGAAGGCGCAGCGGCTGACGTCGAAGATCGAAATCGCGTCGTTCACCACTACGCGGTTGGCCTCTACGGGCCATGCCTGGCCGGGGATGCAAATGCCGGAAATCTTCAGGGCGACGTTGGGCTCGCGAGCCAGCAGCGCCAGGTTGTCGCGCCAACCGGCCAAACCTTCGGGCGAGCGATCCGCCGGTAGCGCGGTGTGATTGACCACGATGGTCACATCGGGAAAGTCCCTGGCCAGCTCCGCCGCTTCAGGCATATGCCACCACGGTGCCTGCAACTCAAAGTGCAGGCCGTTTTCGGCCAATTGGGCATAACCTTCGCGCCAACGGGGATCGCGCATGGAGCCCGGCGCCACGAAATCTTCACGCCAGTCTTCACGGGTCGTGACCGTGGGTTTGTGGCGCACGCCGCGTACCAGCGGGTGCTTGCTGTACTCACGCAAGAGGCTTGGCGCGTCCTCGCGATCCAGCCAGACCTGCCCGACCATGGCCGCCAGGGTCGGTTCTTGTCGTGCCAGGGACTCGATAAAACCCACCTCATCGGCCGGGGTTGCCGGGTCCCATTCACCCTCGATCACCACGGTTTGCACGATGCGATGCTGGCCGGTCAGCCGGCGATAGTCCTGGGGCAAAAAGCTGCGGCAAATCGATGAGTAATCGCCATATCGAAACGGCCGCAACGGCCGGTCGTTGAGCCACGGGTAGTAGTGGGCCTCGATATCGAAGTAGTGCTGATGGGCGTCGACGATGGGCAGGTCTGCGTCGTCGCCGCTGGCCAGAAAACGTGCGCGCCAGTCATCCATGCTGTGGCTCCAGGCGATAAAAGCGTTGTGCATTGCCGGCGAACACCGCTTCCTGCACCGCGCGACCCAGTGGCGCCAGCATCGCTGCCACGCCATCGGCAATCGTGTCGTAGGACGCGCGCAACCCGGCGACCGGAAAATTGCTGGCGAACATGCAGCGCTCAGGGCCGAAAATCTCCAGCGCCGTCAGCACCACCACCCGGTTGTCGTCGTAGTTCCAGGGCGAATCCTTCAGCCCGAACTCCGACAACTTGATATGCACGTTGGGCTGCAAGGCCAGCGCTTCCAGGCCCTCGCGCCAGCGCGCCATGCCTTGCGGGCTGCGATCCCAGGCGAAACCGGTGTGGTTCAGGGCGATGCGGATCCGGGGAAACATCGCTGCCACTTCCGCAGCCTCGGCCAGATGCCACGGCGGCACGCGCAAATCCCACGACAGGTCGTGCTCAGCCAGACGCGAAAAGCCTTCCAGCCATTTCGGGTCCTGCATGGTGCCCTTGGCTCCGGCCACTGACTCCAGAGGTGAAGCCGACGTCACTGGTTTCGAGCGAATCCCCCGAACCAACGGCCGGGCAGCCTGGGCCGCAAGAATCTCAGCACTGTCTTCGCGATCAAACCAGGCGTGGGCGACGATGGCATTCGGGAAACCATAGCGTGCGTTCACCTGTTCCAGCCAAAGGGTTTCGGCGACTTGCTCATCCCGAGCCCGCTCGGCTTCGACATGCACCGTACCGACCAAACGCTGGTTTTGGGTCAGGGCGAGGAAGTGTTCCGGCAGAAAATCGCGGCACAAGCTGTGATAGTCACCGAGGAAAAACCCCTCGTGATACTCGTCCTGCAACCACGGATAACGACCCTGGCCGAGGTCCCACAAATGGTGGTGAGCATCGACAATCGGCAGGGCCTCCTCGGCAGCAAGGTTCGGCAAGCCATTGCGTTCGTGCAGGGTGATCATGGGTTTGTCCCTTGGCTTAGCGCGAGGCGGCGAATTGGGAAGGGTTGAGCACGCCGTCCTCGACTTCGCCGGCGGCGGCAGCCTCGGCCTTGGCCTGAACCCGACTGCGCAGTTTGGCGACGTTCACCACCACTCGAGTGTGGGCGGCAGTGGCCACCAACTCGACGTCGTCGCGCACTTCGACGTTGAAGGTCACGCTGCGGCCCTCGATCCGCGTGACCGTGGCGACAATGCTCACCGACATGCCCAGCAGCGTGGCGCCGACGTGGCGAATATCGACGGCTGCGCCGACGGTGTTTTCGCCTTCATCCAGGAACGTCAGCAGATAGTCGAGACAGGTCTGTTCGATGTCATCGACCAGGCGCGGCGTGGCGTAGATACGCAAATCCTCGCCCAAAAACGAAATGGTGCGTTCCCGATCAACGATCAGTTTGCGTTCGGTGGCGGTGCCGGCTTCCAGCGTGGAGAAATTCATTTGCAACCTCGGGATATCAAAGGATGGGTCAGGCGTTAGGCAGGAAACCAATCGAGATCCATGGCACGGCAATCAGCACGCCCAAGGCCACCACGAGCGCGCCGAGGTACGGCCAGACCCGACGCATGGCGCCGCTGGGATCGACCTTGGCGATGGCGCACGCGGCGTAGAAGCCCACGCCAAACGGTGGCGCGAACAAACCCAGGCCCATGGCGAAGATCGCGACCATGGCGTAATGCACATCGTTGATGCCCATGGTCTTGGCAATCGGAAACAGCAACGGCCCGAACAACACGATGGCGGGGATGCCTTCGAGGAAACTGCCCAGCAGGATGAAGGCTACGGCGGAGATGATCAGGAAGCCCATCGCACCGCCCGGCACCGTCGACATCACCAGCGCCAGTTGATGGGAGAAACCGGATTGGGTCAGCGCCCAGGCCATGGCGGTTGCGCTGCCGATGATGATCAGAATCGCGCCGGACAACGCCGCGGTGCTGACCAGGATCGGGTACAGCCGGCGCCAGTCAAAGCAGCGGTAGAAGAGCAAACCGACGATGAAGGTGTAGGCCACGCCAATCGCGGCGACTTCGGTGGCCGTGGCGACGCCTTCGACCACCGCCGTGCGAATCACAAACGGCAACGCCAGCGCCGGCAATGCGACCAGCAGCGAGTGGCCGATTTCCTTGCCCGTGGCGCGTTTGCCGGTGGAGGCTTCGCCCTTGCGGTTCTTCCACCAGATCACCGCTGCCATGGCGATTGCGCCGACGACCGCCGGCATGAAACCACCCGTGAACAGGGCGGAAATCGACACGCCGGTGACCGAACCGATGGTGATCAGCACCAGGCTCGGCGGAATGGTTTCCGACATCGCCCCGGACGCGTTGAGCATCGCCACCAGTTCGTTTTCATCCTCACCGCGTTTCTTCATTTCCGGAAACAGCGCGGGTGCGATGGCGGCCATGTCGGCTGCCTTGGAACCGGAAATGCCGGAGATCAGGTAGATGGCGCCGATCAGCACATAAGACAGACCGCCGCGCACATGGCCAATCAGCGAGCACAGAAAACGGATCATCGCCCGGGCCATGTCCATGGCTTCGATCAGCGCGCCCAAAAACACAAACAACGGAATGGCCAGCAGGATCAGGCTCGCCATGCCTTCGTCCATGCGCCCGACCACCAGGGTCAGGGGCGTGGCGGTCATGGTCGACAGGTACGCCACCGTGGCCAGGCCGAACGCGACCATGATCGGAACACCGATAACGATCATCGCCATCACACCGATCATGAAGAACACGATCAGGTTCCAGTTGCCCATCAGCAACAACAGACCTTCACCGACCCACAACAACGCCGCCAGGGAGGCCAGCATCGCCACCGACACCGTGAAGTCGATCAACCGCGCACTGGTCAGCAGACGGGCGACACAGGTCATCAGCATCAGGCTCAGGCCGACTGCGATGGCGGACACGCGGAAGGCGTTGGGGATTTCCAGGGCGGCGGTGGTGATGATCCATTCGTCGCTGACGTACTCCCAGGCCGGCGTGAACAGCAGCCCGATAAACGTGATGACAATCACCGCGCCCAGGGTATCGACGAAGGCGCGTTTCTCAAGCGGCAGGCGCCCGATAAACGAGGTCAGGCGCATGTGTTCGCCGCGCCGCATCGCCACCACCGAGCCGAGCATCGCCAGCCACAGAAACAGCAGCGAGGCCAGTTCATCGCCCCAGACGATCGGCTGATTGAGCACGTAGCGGGAGAACACATTGCAAAACAGCAGGGTGACTTCGACCACCACCAGCAACGCCGCGCTGCCTTCGGTCAACCAGCGCAGGCCGGTATCGAGGGCGCGACCGAGGCGAAAAGTGGTTTGCCGTGGGCTGAGTCCGTCAGCAGGAGAAACGTCCGTCATTGGTAGTTCGTTTTTCATGACCTTGGCTCCGGCTTAGGACAATTGACCCGCGTACTGCTCGAGCAAGCTCCAGGCTTCGGTGCCGTACTTTTCTTTCCATTGGGTGTAGAAGCCTTTCGATTGCAGGTCGGTCCTGAACAATGAACGGTCGACTTTGTTGAAGGTGATGCCGTGGGCGGTCAGGGACGGTTCCAGGCTGGTGTTGAGGTCGATGACTTGTTGGCGCTGGATCATCGCGGCGGCGTTGATCTGCCGGGAGACGATTTCCTGCACATCGGCGGGCAGCTTGGGGAAGGTCTTGCCCGAGGCGACGATCCAGAAACCGCCCCAGATGTGGTCGGTCATCGAGCAGTATTTCTGCACTTCATAGAAGCGCGCGGACTCGACCACCACCAGCGGGTTTTCCTGGCCGTCGACCACTTTGGTCTGTAGCGCCGAATAGGTTTCGTTGATGCTGATGCCGGTCGGTGAGGCGCCCAAGGCGCTGAACATCGAGGTCCACAACGGGCTGACCAGCACCCGCAGTTTGAACCCGGCGAGGTCTTGGGGCGTATTGATTGGTCGGGTCGAACTGGTGATCTGGCGGAAGCCGTTGTTCCAGACTTTTTCCATCGGGATCAGGCCGACCTTCTCGGTCTTGGCCCGCACGTACTCGCCGAGCTTGCCGTCCAGCGCGGCCCAGACACTGTCGTAGTCCTTGAACGCGAACGGCATGCTTTCGATGGACATGGCCGGCACCAGGGTCGAGAGAATCGCACCGGGCAATGGAATGAAATCGATGGCCCCGGCGCGCACCTGGGACAGCATGTCGGTGTCGCCGCCCATGGCGCCGTTGGCGTACACCTGCAGGTCCACGGCGCCATTGGTTTCAGCCTTGATCGCTTCGGACGCGGCCTTCATCTGTTTGTTCAGCGGATGGGTGTCGGGCAGGCTGCTGGTGTAGCGCAACACAATCGGTTTGGTCGCGGCGAAGACGCTGGACGGCAGCAGGTTGGCGGCGAAGGCGCCACCGACGGTGACGCCGGCAGATACCAGGAATGATCGGCGGCTGACAGTCTCGGTCAAGATACGGCTCATGATGTTCACCTTATTGTTTTTGTAGTTGTTCAAAAATCAGCGGATCAGTTAAGCGACACTGCCCCTTGTGGGAGCGAGCTTGCTCGCGATGGCGGCGTATCAGTCGATACTTATGTCGCCTGACACGGCCTCATCGCGAGCAAGCTCGCTCCCACAGAGGGTTCCCACAAGGGGATTGGTGTCAGGCCAGGGCCACCACGGCTTTGGTTTTGATCAGCTCGTCGATTTCATCGTCCGCATAACCGCTTTCCTTCAGCACTTCGCGGGTGTGCTCGCCAAGCAACGGCGCATGACGGCTGGTCGGCGGCGCGGCGTTGTCCATGTCGGAGAAGTGAATCGGCAAACCCATGCCGCGCACTCGGCCTTCGGTGGGGTGTTCGGTTTCGACGACCATGCCCCGTGCGACGGTTTGTGGATGGGCCAACGCGGCGGCGATGTCCAACACAGGCCCGGCAGGCAGGCCGAGGCTGTCGAACAACACCATCCATTCATCCGTGGTGCGCGCCACCAGCACTTCGTTGAGGATGTCCACCAGAGCCAGGCGATGCTCCATGCGCAGGGCGTTGCTGGCGAAACGTGGGTCGGCTTTGAGTTGCGGCACGGCCAGGGCTTCGACCAAGCGTTCGTAGTTGGCCTGGTTGGCGGCGCCGATGTTGATCCAGCCATCGGCGGTGCGGAATACCTGGTACGGCGCGCTGGTGGAGTTGGCCGAACCCATTTTCGGCAGGATGGTGCCGTCGGCGAAATACGCCGCCGCTGGCCAGTACATCTGTTGCAGGCCGGCTTCGAACAGCGAGGTGTCGACCATTTGCCCCAGGCCGGTTTTCTGTTTGGCGGCGTAGGCGGCGCAGATGCCGAGGGCGGCGAGAATCCCGGAGTTGATGTCGGCCACCGGCGAGCCGGCCTTGACCGGTTCACGCCCGGCTTCACCGGTCATGCTCATCATGCCGCTCATGCCTTGGGCGATCAGGTCGAAACCACCTTTCTCGCCAAACGGCCCGCTGCGCCCGTAGCCGGAAATCGCGCAGTAGATCAGCCCTGGATTGATGACTTTCAGCGCTTCGTAGCCCAGGCCGAATTTTTCCATGGTGCCGGCGCGGTAGTTTTCCGTGACCACATCGGCGTCCAGCAACAGCCGGCGCAACACATCGCGACCGCCATCGGTTTTCAGGTTCAGGCCAATGCCGCGCTTGTTGCGGTTGACCACCATGAACGAGGCGGATTCGCCGCTGGCCATGATCGGCGAGAAGCGCCGCGAATCATCACCGTCCGGGACTTTCTCGACCTTCACCACGTCCGCGCCCATGTCGGCCAGCATCATTCCGCACACCGGCCCGGACATGATGTGAGCCAGTTCTACAACGCGCATGCCTGTCAGCGGTCCCATGTTATTTGCCCTCGAATTGTGGTTTGGCTTTGGCGATGAACGCGTTCAGGCCGATCTGGAAATCTGCGGTGTCGTAGCAGGAATAACTCGCGTCGATCTGCGCGGCGGTGGGTGCCACGCCGGCTTCCAATTGCAGCGCAGCCTGGCGATGCCAGCGGGCGACCAGCGGTGCGCCTTGGGTGATGCGTTTGGCGGTGGCGAGGGTTTCGGATTCGACCTCGGCATCCGGCACGACGCGGGTCACGAGGTTTTTCACATAGGCGTCGTTGGCGTCGAGAATGCGGCCTTCCAGCAGAATTTCCAGGGTTGTCGAGCGGCCGGCCAGCGCTACGAGACCGGCCATTTCGTCATAGGACATGACCAGCCCCAGTTTGCCCACCGGCGCACCGAAACGGCTGGAGGTGCCGCAGATGCGCAGGTCGCACAACGCGGCGATTTCCAGGCCGCCGCCCACGCACACGCCGTGGATCATGGCGATCACTGGGTGCGGGCATTCCACGATAGCGCGCATGGCCGCCGAAGTGACCTCGGCATACTCACGGGCCTGCGCCCGGTTGGCGCGCACGGTGGGGAATTCACTGACGTCAGCGCCGGCGGCAAAGGCCTGTTCACCGGCACCGCGCAATACCACGCAGCGCACGGAGGTGTCGGCTGACAGTTCGGTCATGACATCACCCAGGTCCAGCCACATGGACAAGGTCAGGGCATTCATTTTCCCTGGGTGGCTGAGGGTGACGATGGCAATGGACGCTTGCCGTTCGATAAGGACGGTGGGCTTCATGATTGTTCCGCTGGCGTCGATGCTCGGGGGTGAGGTCGACGACGCGGTTGCCTCCTGATTTATTGTTGTTGGATAGCGGCTGCTTACAGCGATTGTTCGAGCATCGACAGGTAGTCTGCGGACGATGCTTCGCGAGGGTTGGTCTTGTGGCTGTGATCGTGCAACGCACCTTCGACGATGCCGGCGAACAGGCTCTTATCGACCCCGATCTCGCTCAGACGGGTTGGCAGGCCGAGGCGGCGGGTCATGTCTTCGATGGCTGCGCCGATACTCGCGTCGGCTCCAAGGCCCATGGCGTGGCGCAGGCGTTCGAGCTTGCGCTCGTCACGCACGGTGGGGGCGTTGGCGTTGAAGTCGACGACGGCGGGCAGAAAGATCGCGTTCAACGTGCCGTGGTGCAGCTTCGGATTGATCCCGCCCAAGGCGTGGGACAGGCTGTGTACGCAGCCCAGGCCTTTCTGGAATGCGAGGGCGCCTTGCATCGACGCGCTCATCATGTTCATTCGCGCTTCGCGATCACCCGGCTCGGAGGTCGCACGTTCGATGTGTTCCCAGGCACGCCACAAGCCATCGAGGGCAATGCCATCGGCGGCGGGGTTGAAGGCCGGGGCCATGAAGGTTTCGATGCAATGGGCGATTGCGTCCATGCCGGTGGCGGCGGTGAGCATCGGTGGCAGGCCGAGGGTCAGTTCCGGGTCGCAGATCGCCACGCGGGGCACCACGTACGGCGAGATGACGCCGACTTTGCGGCCATCATCAAGGATCAGAATGGCGCCACGGCCGACTTCGCTGCCGGTGCCGGCGGTGGTCGGAATGGCGATCAGCGGCGCGGTGGCCGAGGTGATGCGATCCAGTCCGCCCTCGATCACCGCGAAGCTTTGCAGCGGGCCGTCGTGGGTGGCGCAGACCGCCACGCCTTTGGCCAGATCGATGGAAGAACCGCCGCCGACCGCGATGATCCCGTTGCACTCGCCGAGGCGATATTTCGCGACGGCTTCGCGTACGGCGTGTTCGTTGGGATTGGGCGGGGTGGCGTCGAAAATCGTCGGCGTCAGACTGCCACCCAGGGCGGCGATAACCTTGTCGACGATGCCGGCATTGCGTACGCCAATGTCAGTGACAATCAGTGGCCGGGTGATGCCGGCGCGCTCGGCTTCGGCGGCCAAATGCTCCAGGCTGTCGTAGCCGAACTGGATTTTGGTGACGTAATTGATGAGGGACATGATTCACCACAAGTTATACAGGATTGTTATTGTTGCAATCGGTTCGGGGCAGGAGGGCTGTCGCTCTCTGGTCAAACCCATTGCATTGCCTGGTTGTGGGGTGGACTATAGGGCCGTCGCGGCGAGCCCCGATACTGACAACTTTCGATACCTCTATAACTTTTAGTTAACCCTGATGACGCCCTCACTGAACTCGATCATGTCCCGCCTGCACATCAAACAGCTGCGTTTGCTGATTGCGCTGGATGAGCACGGCTCCTTGCTGGGCGCGGCCAAACAGGTCGCGCTGACCCAACCCGGTGCCAGCAAAGCACTGCAGGAAATTGAAACCACGTTCGGCACTTCGCTGTTCACCCGCACTAACCGCGGGCTTGAACCGAACGATGCCGGACGCTCGGTGATTCGCTACGCGCGGTTGATCCAGACCGACCTCGCGCACCTGCGCGAAGAGATCATCGGCATCATGAGCGGCGAGGGCGGCCGGGTGTCGGTCGGCACCATCATGGGCGCCGTGCCGTTGCTGACTACCGCGATCAGCCGGGTGATTGCCGACAACCCCAAGCTGTCCATCGAGATCGTCGAAGACACCAGCGCCGCGTTGCTCAGCCAACTCGACGCGGGTCGCCTGGACCTGGCGATCTGTCGCACCACCATCAGCACCACCCCCTATTTGTATGAGAGCTCGACCTTTGTCGAAGAAACCCTGGCGGTGATCGCCAGCACCCAACATCCATTCGCCTACGCCCGGCAACTGTCGCTCAAGGACCTGGTGGATTACCGCTGGATCGTCTATCGCGCCAACATGCCCATGCGTTTGTTACTGGAGCGGGAATTCCACGAGGCCGACCTGCGTTTTCCGGTGCATCTGCTGGAAACCACCTCGGCCTTCGCTACGTTGTCGTTGCTCCAGGAAAACCCGACCCTCGTCGCGCTGGTGTCCACCGACGTGGCGAAGTTCTGCTCCGGCTACGGCTTTACCACCACGCTGCCGCTGCCGATCAAGTCGCGCAGCGAACCCTATGAGTTGGTATCGCGCAAAAACGTGCCCGACTCGCCAGCGGCCCGGCTGTTACGCGAGGCGCTGTTGAACCCGAGTTGAGGCTGTCGGAATACTGACTGGCTTTGAAACCGCGCATTCGTGCAATTGCGGCAAATCTGATTTGCGTCAGGCGCAATGTGAGAAGCGGATCTGTGTCGCGATCCGCTTAAAAGCTCTGTTCACGAGCGCGATGCGCACACGATGACTTCCACTAACAGTCGTGGGTCCGCCAGTTTCGCCTCGCCGCAGGCGCGTGCCGGGGCATGGCCCTTGGGGACCCAGGCGTCCCACACGGCGTTCATAGCGTCGAAATCCGCCATGTCGGCCAGCCAGATAGTCGTTTGCAGCATGTTTTCCCGGGCCGAACCGGCTTCCTTGAGCAAGGCATCGACCCGCGCCAACGCATCGCGAGTCTGCTCGGCGACGCTGTGGTGCGGTTCGCCGACCTGACCGGCGAGGAACACGGTGTGGCCGTGGATAACGATCTGGCTCATGCGCGAGTTGGTGTGTTTGCGCTCGATGGTGGGCATCAATGGCTCTCCTGTGATTAGAAACGTTGCACGGAAAATTGCTCGAGCCAGCCTGGGGCCTTGCCGGCGATGCAGTCCGCGACCAACTGGCCGGTCGCCCCGGCGAGGGTCAGTCCCAAGTGCTGGTGGCCGAAGGCGTAGATCAGTCGTGGTTCGTTCGGCGATGGGCCGATCACCGGCAACGAGTCGGGCAAGGACGGCCGGAAACCCAGCCATTTGCGCGCCACCGGTTCGGTCAAACCCATGACCCGACGCACGTGGCGCTCCAGATAATCAAAGCGTTTGGGATTCGCCGGGTCGTTGATCGAGCCGAGTTCCACCGTGCCCGCGACCCTCAGGCGACCGGCCATGGGCGTCATGTAGAACGCGCTTTCCACCGGGCAGCAAGGGCGGTTGAGCAAGGTGTCTTGCAAGTCGAATTCGAGGTGATAGCCGCGCTCGGTATCCAGCGGAATGTGATCGCCAACCTGACGCGCCAACCCCGCCGACCAGGCGCCGCCGCACAGCACCACGCGGTCGGCGCGGTAGACCTGGCCTTCGGCGCTGAGCAGGTGCAGACCGTCGCTGTGCCTTTGCAGTCCGGTGATCGTCGCCTGATGCAACGCCCCTTCAGCCACCAGGGGTGCCGCCAGCGCTTCAATAAAGGCGCGCGGGTCATCCATGTGCGAGGACTCGGGAAACAGAATCCCGGCCACCGCTTTGCCCGCCAGCGCCGGTTCCAGCTGTTCAATATCGGCAGCGTTCAGCACTTGTTGCGGGATGCTCAGGGAGCGGCGCAGTTCGATGGCGGCCTGGGCGCCTGCAAAACCCTGCTCGGTGCCGTAGGCATAGATGCAGCCGTTATGACGCAGATGCTGATCGGCCTGGGGACAGTCAGCCAGCAAGGGCGCGTAACCGCTGTAGGTGTGTTGCAGTATTTTGCTCAGAGCCAAGGTGTTGGCTTCGCAGCGCGAGGCACGACATTCATTGAGAAACCGCAGCAGCCAGGGCATCAACCGGGGCAGGCGTGCCCAGTTGATGACAAAAGGCGACTCCTTCGAAAACAGCAGCGACGGAATCGCCTTCAACAATGAAGGCTGGGCGATCGGCATCACACCGTAGGGCGCCAGGGTGCCGGCATTGCCGTAAGACGCCCCGGCGGCAATCGCCTCGCGTTCCAGCAACAACACTTGGTAACCCTGGCGGCGCAGCCAGAGGGCAGTCGCCACCCCGACAACCCCGGCGCCGATAACGGCAATTTCGCAATGAACTGGCTGGGTCATATCCTCAGATCCGGTTGTGCATATAGAGATGACCCTGGCGCGCCAATTGGCTGATGACGCCCAAGGCTTTGACCAACTGCTCCCGCGACAGGGCAGCCGAAATGTTGATGCGTACCGCTTGCGGTGACAGTTCCGGGCGCAAGGTAAAGGCCCCGCCAGCCAGCAGCACGACGCCGCGGTCCTGACACAGTCGCGCGAAACGCGAACCGGTCCACGGTTCCGGCAGCACCAGCCAGGCGTGGGTGCCGGTGGCGCTGTGCTGGAATCCCAGACCTTCAAGATGGGTGGCGAGCAACGCCTGGCGGATGCGCAATTCTTCGCGCTGTTCCGAGACCAGTTGATCGGCATGCCCGTCCTCGATCAGCCGGGTGGCGATCAGTGCGGTCAGCGGCGAGGTGCTCCAGCAGTCGATGCGCTGCATGGCGGCGATGTCTTGGACCAACGGTTGGGGCGCCATGACAAAACCCATGCGCAGCCCCGGCGCGATGCACTTGGACAGGGCCGAGATATAGATCGTCCGCTCCGGCATCAGCGAGGCGAAGGAGGGCGGCGATTGATCCAGCAGCGGCCGGTAAACGTCGTCTTCGATCACTAACAGGTTGGTTTCGCGAATCACCGCTGCCAATGCTTCACGACGCTCGGCATCGAGGGTGATGGCGGTCGGGTTATGGATCGACGGCACCAGGAACAGCAACCGTGGCTGATGTTCGGCACAGGCCCGGCGCAACGCTTCGGGGGACATGCCACGGGCATCGGCGTCGACCCCGACCAGAATCAAACCCAGCGAACGGCACAAGGCGTTGATGCCTTGATAGGTCACGCTGTCGGCCAGCACGGTATCGCCGCTGTTGGTCAGGCTGCGCAACGTATTGGCGATGCCGTGTTGAGCACCTTCAACGATCAGCATCTGGCTGGCATGAGCGTCGACGCCAGTGTGACGCAGCCATTGCGCGGCAGCTTCACGGGCCCACAGCGGGCCTTCGGACGGGTGATAGTCCTTCATGTCGCCAAAACGCGGATCACTGGACAGGCGTGGCAGCAGTTGCGCCAGCACCCGATTGAATCCGTCGGTGGCCGGGCGGTTGACGCTCAAGTCCACGGTGCCAGGGTCATTGCTCGGCGCCGACTGGAACTGTGCCGCTGGATGCCGAGGCTGGGCGACTTGCGTGCCGCGACCCGGACGACTTTCCACCAGGCCTTTTTGCTGCAACACCGCCATGGCCTTGGTCACCGTGGTGATGTTGACCCCCAATGCGCTGGCGAACTCGCGATGGGGCGGCAAACGCTCGCCCGGCTTGAGCTTGCCGTTGCCGATCGCTTCAGCCAGCGAGTCGGCCAATTGGGCGTAAAGGGTTTCTGCCTTGTCGCGCTGCAAAGCGGCACTGGCCTTGAGCTCGTCCAGCAATTGTTCGAATTGACTCATGGCGCTTTATCCCTGCTTGTCATGCTTGTAGCAAGACAATAAGCAAATTTGTATTGCTTTTTATCCGATACAAAGCCCATTGACAAGCTAAAAAACCGTGATTAGTGTGTGAGTTGTAATGCTTGTCATGCAACACAATAAGAAAATGGCTGCGAAGTTCAGCCCCACAGGTACGCACATGACTATCAAAACGTTCCAGCCAGGCACGTCCCGGCACCACCGACTTATCAGCCTGGCAGCGGGCGGCACAGAGTATCCGGTGTGTTGTCCCCCTCGCGCAAAGTCTTCGATGAAATTATCCGGTCGATCAGCACCAGACAACGCAGGGGAGGTCACCCGATGAACAACGCCCAGCCAACCGATACAACACCCGGTCCACAAAAACTCAGCGGGGCCTTGCGCCAGCGCCACATCACCATGATTTCCCTCGGCGGGATCATCGGTGCCGGTCTGTTCGTGGGCAGTAGCGCGACGATCCAGGCGATTGGCCCGGCTGCATTCCTCAGTTATCTCGCTGCTGGCATCGTGGTGATGCTGGTCATGCGTATGCTCGGCGAAATGGCCGTGGCCTTGCCCGGCGTCGGCTCCTTTACCGAATACGCGCGCATCGGCCTGGGCAACTGGGTCGGTTTCACCAGCGGCTGGTTGTACTGGTACTTCTGGGTGATCGTGGTCGCCGTGGAAGCGGTAGTCGGCGCCAACATCCTCCAGCAATGGATACCGTTGCCGGCGTGGATGATCGGCCTGACGCTGTTGGCGGTGATGACCGCGATCAATTGCCTGTCCGTGAAGTCCTACGGCGAATTTGAATACTGGTTCGCTTCCTTGAAGGTCTTCGCGATCATCGTCTTCATCTTTGTGGTCGGCGCCTACCTCTTCGGCTTTGCGCCGAGCACCAGTGCATTGCTGGGCAATCTGGTGAATGACCGCGGCTTCATGCCTTACGGTGTGAGTGCGATTCTGGCCGGCGTGCCGACGGTGATCTTCGCCGTGGGCGGTGCCGAGATCGCGACCATCGCCGCCGCCGAATCCGATGACCCGTCGAAGAACGTGGCAAACATGACCCGTTCGGTGATCTTTCGCGTTATCACCTTTTATGTCGGTTCGATTTTCCTGATTGTCTGCGTGGTGCCCTGGGGGCAGATCGTCGCCGGGCATTCGCCCTTCGTGGCGGCGCTGGAGGTCCTGCACATTCCCGGCGCGGCGATGATCATGCAAGCGGTGGTGCTGGTGGCCGTGCTCTCGGCGCTGAATTCCGGGTTGTACGTGTCGTCGCGGATTCTGTTCGGCCTCAGTCAGCGCGGTGACGCGCCGGCAAAACTGTCGACGCTGACCGGGCGCAAAGTCCCACGGGCGGCGGTGCTGCTCAGCAGCGTGATCGGTTATATCGCGATCATGGCGGCGATCATTTCCCCCGAAGGCGTATTCCTGTTCCTGGTCAACGCGTCCGGCGCGGTGATGCTGTTCGTGTACCTCGCGGTCGCACTGGCGCAGATCCAGGTCCGCCGCCAGATCGAAGCCACGGCACCGGCCCGACTGACCCTCAAGATGTGGCTGTTTCCGTGGCTGTCCTATGCTGTGGTAGCAGTGATTGCGGGTGTTTTGGTCGCCATGGCCTTTCAGGAATCCCTGCGTACGCAGTTCCTTGCCAGCCTTGTCAGTCTGGGCGTGGTCTCGGTGGCTTACCTGCTGCTCAAGCGGCGTCGGCAGTCGACCGGCATGCCCCACGTCAATGCCACCGACCTGCTGGCGGGGTTGCCGACACGGTCATAAATCATAGGGACATCCAGCCACGGATGGCGGTTGCGTTGTTTGGCTTGTAACGGTCCACAACAATCATTTGCCCAATAGGTGATCTATGTCCGACTTCAAATTCGACTCCCAGGGGTTCTCCCGACGCGGGCTGCTCAAAGCCACGGGTTACGGTTCACTGGCGGCGCTGCTGAGCAGTGTCGTCGGCCCGATCCCGCTGTCATTCGCCGCCGGTCAACCGATCAAGACCGTGCGCCCCGGCTACCTGACAGCTGCGTGCCTGGGCGACATGCCCTTGGGCGCGCTGCGCGAAGGCGTCCCGGTCGGCACCGATCTGGAATTGCTGAAAATCATCGCCGATCGTCTTGAACTCAAGCTCGATGTGCTGACCATGGGCTTCCCGGCCGTGGTCGAAGCGGTAAGGTCGGGACGCGCCGACTGGTTCGGCGGTAACTTCGCCTGGAATCCGATGCGTTCGAAGATCCTGTTGCTGACCGACCCGGTGTTTTACACCGGTGCCTACGTGATCATGCGCGACAGCGAGCCGTTCGATACCACCATCACCGTCAACGATGTGAAGGGCCGCACCATCGGCGCCATCACCGGTTACTTCACCATTCCGGACATGAAGAAAATCGAGGGCGTTAAGGAGGTCAAACTCTACGACAACACCGACTCCTGCCTGCGTGACGTGCGCGCCGGACGTCTGGATTTTGCCGTGCTGGATGCGCCGACCATCGACTACATGATCCTTCAGGACCCGAGCCTCAAGCTCAAGCAGATCCCCATGTCCTACGATGAAAAATTCCCGAGCCTGACCGCCAAGTTCGAGGCGATCTGGGGCGTTCATCCGCAGAACCAGGATTTGTTCGATGGCATCAATCAGGGCCTGCGCTGGCTCAAAAGCACCGATCAGATCAAACCGATCCTCGCCAAATACGGGATCAAGAATCCCGACTATCTGTTGCCTCCGGCCAAGGACCCGCGCATCGGTGTAGACCGCGATGACAAGGGCAACCTGATCGGGCCGTTCGAGCATCCGCCGCGTGATTTCAGTCAGGCCTTTGCCTGAGCCGAGGAATTGACCCATGACTGAATCAACTCCACTGGTGCGCATCGAAGGGCTCTACAAGTCCTTCGGTAGCCTGGATGTGCTCAAAGGCATCGACCTCAACGTCCAACAGGGCCAGAAGATCTCGCTCATCGGCCCCAGCGGCTCGGGCAAGACCACCCTGCTGCGTTGCGTGAATTACCTGGAAGAGCCGACCAAGGGCGACATCTACATCGACAACGAACTGATCGGCCAGCGCCTGGTGGGCACCCGCAAAGTGCCCATGAGCGACAAGGAGCTGGCGCGGATGCGTACCGAGATCGGCATGGTGTTCCAGCGTTTCAACCTGTTCCCGCACCTCTCGGTGCTGGACAACATCATCCTCGGCCCGCTCAAGGTGCAGCAGCGCAGCCGCGCCGAAGCGGTGGAACTGGCCGAGGACCTGCTGAACAAGGTGGGCATGTTCGCCAAGCGCGACGTGTTCCCGGAACAGCTCTCGGGCGGGCAACAGCAACGCATCGCCATCGCCCGGGCGCTGGCGATGCGACCCAAGCTGATGCTGTTCGACGAGGCCACGTCGGCGCTGGACCCGGAACTGGTCGGCGAAGTGCTGGGCGTCATGCGCAAGCTGGCGGAGGAGGGCATGACCATGATCATCGTGACCCACGAAATGCACTTCGCTGAAAGCGTTTCCGATCAGGTGATCTTCATGGCCGACGGCAACATCGTCGAGCAGGGCCCGCCGCGACAGATCTTTCGCGAGAGCCAGATCGAACGCACCCGCAACTTCATCCGCGCCGTGCAGGAGCATTGATCGATGTTCGACACCACTGCACTGCACAAAGCCATCGAGATGCTGCCGTACTTTTTGAACGTGCTGGGCATCGGAGCGCTGACTACGGTCGGCCTGACTGCTGCCGCGTTCGTGGTGGCGACATTGCTGGGGTTTTGCCTGGCGTTGATGCGGCTTTCGCGCAGCCGGGTGCTGAGTCTGATCGCTAGCGTGTACCTGGAGGTGTTTCGCAACATTCCGATCCTGACCCAGCTGTTCATTCTGTACTTCGGGCTGACCTACATTGGCATCACGCTGCCGGCGATTGGCGCGGCGATCATTGGCTTTGGTTTGAACGGTGCGGCGATTCTGTCGGAAGTGTTCCGTTCGAGCATCCGCACCATCGACCGTGGACAAAGCGAAGCGGCGTTTTCCATCGGCATGACCCGCTCGCTGGCGATGCGCATCATCGTGTTGCCCCAGGCGTTCAAGGTGGCCATTCCGGGAATGGCCAACTTCGCCATTGGCCTGCTCAAGGACACTTCGCTGGCCTCGGCAGCGGCGGTGCCGGAGCTGACGTTCAAGGCACGGATGCTGGTCAGCGAAACCTACCAGACCAACCTCATCTACTTCCTGCTGGCGATCATCTACCTGGTGTTGAGCCTGGTGCTTTCCCATTGGGCGGCGCGAACCGAACGACGACTCAAAGTCGTGAAGGAGCTTTGATATGGGCTACGGCGAATTGTGGGAAGCCACCCATGTCGAACTGCTGGCGGCGGCCTGGGCCACGTTGCAGTTGGCGTTTGGCGCGCTGGTGATTGGTTTGATCGTCGGCCTGCTGGTGGCATTGGCGCGACTCTCGAAGAACCGGGCGTTGCGCCGTGCGGCGTTGATCTACATCGAGGTGTTTCGCGGTACGCCGGCGCTGGTGCAGCTGTTCATCGTCTACTTCAGCTTGACGGAAATCGGCGTGCAGTTCAGTTCGTTTCAAGCGGCGATGATTGGCTTGGGGTTGAACGCAGCAGCTTATCTGTCGGAGATTTACCGCTCGGGTCTGGAGGCTGTGCCCAAGGGGCAGGTGGAAGCGGCAAAGGCGATTGGCATGCCGCATCTGAAGGTGTTGCGCTGGGTTGTGTTGCCCCAGGCGATTCGCATCGTACTGGCGCCGATTGGCAACGTTGCGATCTCGCTGTTGAAAGACACCTCGGTGGCCTCGCTGATCGCGGCACCGGACTTGATGCTGCGGGCGCAGGATCTGAGTAGCGTGTATTTCATGCCGCTGGAAATCTACATCCTGGTTGGCGCGATTTACTTTGCGCTGTGTTATCCGCTATCCCTCGGTGTGCGCCTGCTGGAGCGCAGGACCCGGCATTGATTCACACTCCCACAGGGAATTGAAGTTGGCCATAAGAGCTGCGTTCACCGGAGATCCAGTGTGGGAGTGAGCCTGCTCGCGAAGGCGGTGGGTCAGGCAGCATTAATGTTGGATGTGCTGGCCTCTTCGCGAGCAGGCTCGCTCCCACAGGGGAATGAGGTTGATCCACAAATCCTGGATTCGCCCGAGATTCAATTGTGGGAGCGAGCTTGCTCGCGAAGGCGGTGGGTCAGGCAGCATTAATGTTGGATGTGCTGGCCTCTTCGCGAGCAGGCTCGCTCCCACAGGGGAATGAGGTTGATCCACAAATCCTGGATTCGCCCGAGATTCAATTGTGGGAGCGAGCTTGCTCGCGAAGGCGGTGTGACAGTCAACATCCATGTCGGCTGATCCACCGCCTTCGCGAGCAAGCCCGCTCCCACAGGGAATTGAGGTTGGCCATAAGAGCTGTGTTCGCCGGAGATCCAGTGTGGGAGTGAGCCTGCTCGCGAAGGCGGTGGGTCAGGCAGCATTAATGTTGGATGTGCTGGCCTCTTCGCGAGCAGGCTCGCTCCCACAGGGGAATGAGGTTGATCCCCAAATCCTGGATTCGCCCGAGATTCAATTGTGGGAGCGAGCTTGCTCGCGATTGCGTTGTGACAGTCAACATCCATGTCGGCTGACCCACCGCAATCGCGAGCAAGCTCACTCCCACAAGGTTCTTCTTTGGCTGACAGGTCTTGGACTTAGCCCCGATCGGCTACCGATAAGGTCTGCAACCCCTTCGACCGGGCCTGGGCGACGAGTTCTTCGGTGTCTTCGCCGCCGGGCAGGGCGATGACGACGTCGGGGCGGCTGTCGTGCAGCATGAAGTGGTTGCGCAGGCGTTCGGCCAGTTTGCCGTGGCGGTGCCAGTTGGGCGGGTAGCGCACGATGTCGGCGCCGTGTTCCCGGGCCCATTCCTCGATGTCGGCGCCCAGGTATTGATTGCCGCCATGGATCAGCACCTGCACCGGGTGCAGACGCTGGAAGGCGTCGAGCACCCGGCGGCACTGGCGGCTGTCGGTGTAATGGCGACCGGCACAGATCAGGACGCGCATGGCGAAGTGTCCTTGATCTGATCATCACTAAGCGACTCACCCGCCCGTTCCAGCAACGGATAGGCGAGGGCGGCGATGTGGTGGTGCACCCGGCGGTAATCGCGCAGCACGCGCTGGAAAATGTCGCCGGATTCGGCCCAGGTACTTTTGTCCTCCTGCAGTTTGCGAAAGTGCGCGCGGCTGGCTTCGGCTTCCAGCCTTCTCACGGTTTCCTTGCGCTGGACCAGTTGATGCGCAGTGGCAATGTCTTCGCGCAGGAACACAGTGATCGCCAGACTCAGGCTTTCCAGCAGCGCTTCGTGCAACGGCGCGATGTTGCGCAGTTCAAATACCGAGAAGTGCTCACCACGGCGCAAGCGCCGCATGGCCAGTTGCGTCAGGCTGCTGGATAGAATGTCCGCCGCGTGTTCCAGGTTGATCACGAACGTGAGGACTTCCTGGGCGCGATCGGCATCGCTGTCGCTGATCCCTTCCTGGCCGATGTCCGCCAGATAAGCGCGAATCGCCGCACTGAGAACGTCCAGGGATTGATCAATGCGCCGCACCTCTTCGGCACACATTGGCGCCGAGGTGTGGAACAGCTGCAACGTGCGCTCAAGCATGGCCGAAAGCATATCGGCGATGCGCAGCGCTTCCCGGGCGGCGTTGGACAGGCCGATGTTGGCCACCTCCAGACCCGCCTCATCGAGGTAGCGCGGCATGCCCGGATCGACATCCCGTGGCGGTTCCGGCAGCAAGCGGGTCAGCAGTTTGGCCATCGGTGCGGTGAAACCGATAAACACCAGGGCCAACAGCAAATTGAACCCGGTGTGCAGATAAACCACCAGCGCCGCCGGATCGAGATTCAGCGAGGCCAGCCATCCGGCCAGCGGCAATATCACCGCTGCGCCCAGCGCCCGCACCAGCAGATTACCGAGGGGCAAGCGCCGGCCAACGTTGGAACCGGCGTTGATCACCGACGGCAACGCGCCGCCAATGTTCACCCCAAGCACCAGCGCAACGATGGTGCTCGCCGAGAGCATGCCGGTGGCGGCCAGGGACACGATCAGCAGCACCACCGCCACGCTGGAATGACAGAGCCAGGTGAGAATCAGCGCCACCAGCAGCGCGATCAGCAGATCGCCGTCGAGGCTTTGCATGATCAACTGGAACACTGGCGCGTCTTCCACAGCTGCCAGGGTCGAACCGAGCATGTGCAGGGCCATCAGCATCAGGCCCAGGCCGATCAGCGCACAGCCAACGCTCTCGAAACGCGAGTCGTCCCGTAGCCGGAAGACGATCAGCCCGGTCAGTAACACCATCGGCGTCAGGATCGAAATATCGGCGCTGAGCAGTTGCACCACCAGGGTTGAACCGATGTTGGCACCGAGCATCACCGCCAGCGCCGGGGCCTGGCCCAGGGTGCCGGCGGCGGTGAACGAGGTGGCCATTAGGCTGACGGCGGTGCTGCTTTGCAAGATGCCGGTGATGCCGATGCCCGCTAGCAAGGCCAGCCAGCGGTTATTCAGGTGCTGGCCCATCCAGTGACGCAGCGGCGTGCCGAAGCCGCGCAACAGCGCCGAAGAAATCATGTGCGTGCCCCATAGCAACAGTGCAATGGCGCCCGCGAGGTTGATCAGTAGAGTCGTTCCCGACATGAGAACTCTCCTTTTTTCATAGGGTTAACGCATGTCCCCTTGTGGGAGCGGGCTTGCTCGCGAAAGCGGTGTGTCCGTTGATACAAATGTTGACTGACACGACGCCTTCGCGAGCAAGCCCGCTCCCACAGGGGATTTCTGGTGTTCAGAGGATTGGTGGTGTTCAGGCGATTAGAACCACTGCTTGAAGCGGCGGATGTAGATCGTCTTCATGGTCTGCGCCACCACGCAGTAGCTGAGCAATGTGCCCACCAGCCAAGGGAAGTATTCCCATGGCAACGGCACCAGGCCGACCAGCGTGCCCAGCGGCGAAAACGGGATGTAGATGCCCAGGCAGATCACGACCCCGGTCGCCAGGATCACCGGCAACGCCGCCGTGCTCTGGAAGAACGGAATCTTCTGGGTGCGCAGCATGTGCACCACCAACGTCTGCGACAGCAGCCCTTCGATGAACCAGCCGGACTGGAACAGGCTCTGCATTTCCACGCTGTTGGCGGCGAACACGTACCACATCAGGGCAAACGTGGTGATGTCGAAGATCGACGAGGTCGGCCCGATCCACAGCATGAACCGCCCAATGTTCTTCGCGTCCCACTTGCGTGGTTTGCGCAGGAACTCCTTGTCCATTTTGTCCCATGGCAACGCCAGCTGAGAGATGTCGTACATCAGGTTTTGCAGCAGCAGGTGGATCGACAGCATCGGCAAGAACGGAATAAACGCACTCGCCACCAGCACCGAGAACACGTTGCCGAAGTTGGAACTGGCAGTCATGTTCAAGTACTTCATGATATTGCCGAAGGTTTCGCGGCCCTTGAGCACGCCTTCTTCGAGCACCATCAGGCTCTTTTCCAGGAGGATGATGTCCGCCGATTCCTTGGCGATGTCGGTGCCGCTGTCCACCGAAATCCCGACGTCGGCATCCCGCAGCGCTGGCGCATCGTTAATGCCGTCGCCGAGGAAACCCACGGTGTGACCGTTGGCTTGCAGGGCCTTGAGCACCCGGGATTTCTGCAGTGGCGTCAACTTGGCAAACACCGTGCGTTCTTCGACCCGCAGCTTGAGCGTGGTGTCGTCCATGTGCTCGATGTCCTGGCCGAGCAGCGGGGTGCCTGGGTCGAGTCCGACTTCGCGGCAGATCTTGCAAGTAACCACGGCGTTATCGCCGGTCAGCACTTTTACCGTGACACCCATGTCCCGCAGTGCAGCGATGGCCGGGCCAGCGGTTTCCTTCGGCGGATCGAGGAAGGTCAGGAAGCCGCGAATCACCAGGTCGCGCTCATCGGCGGTGTGGTACTGATTTTTGCTTTGGGCTTTCGGGATTTCGCGGGTAGCCACCAGCAGCACCCGGAAGCCGTCCTCGTTGTACTCGTTGGCCAGGGCCAGCAAGTCTTTGCGCCGCTGCGCATCCAGCGCGATCACCTGACCGTTTTCATGGAGGTGGCTGGCGATGGAGAGCATTTCCTCGACCGCACCTTTGCACACCATCAGATGATCGTCGCGGCTGTCCTTGACGATGATCGACAGGCGCCGACGCACGAAGTCGAACGGCAACTCATCGACTTTGCTGTAGGCGAACGGGATACGGAACTTTGGATTGCGATCCGCGAACTGAACGACCGCCTGATCCATCAGATTCTTCAAACCACTTTGGTGATGGCTGTTGAGCCACGCCAGTTCGAGGATCGAATCGTCACGCCGGCCGTGGCTGTCGACGTGGTGCTCCAGAATGATCTTGTCCTGGGTCAGGGTGCCGGTCTTGTCGGTGCACAGCACGTCCATCGAACCGAAGTTCTGGATCGCGTTGAGGCGCTTGACCACCACTTTGCGCTTGGCCATGGCCATCGCGCCTTTGGCCAGGTTGGCGCTGACGATCATCGGCAGCATTTCCGGGGTCAGGCCGACGGCGACGGCCAGAGCGAACAGGAAGGCATCGCCCCAGTCACCCTTGGAGAAGCCGTTGAGCAGGAACACGATCGGCACCATCACCAGCATGAAGCGGATCAGCAACCAACTGACGCTGTTCACCCCACGGTCGAACGCGGTTTGCACCCGCGAGCCGACGATGGCTTTGGCCAGGGAACCGAAGTAGGTCCGCGCGCCGGTCGCGACCACCACAGCCTTGGCGGTACCGCTGACCACGTTGGTGCCCATGAAGCAGATGTTCGGCAGGTCCAGCAGGTTGGACTGATCAGGCGCGGCGCTGGTGGCCGATTTCTGCGCCACATTGCCGAGGGTGTCGTACTTCTCGACCGGCAACGCTTCGCCAGTGAGCACAGCCTGGCTGATAAACAGGTCGCGGGATTCGATCAGGCGGATGTCTGCCGGGATCATGTCCCCAGCGCTCAATTGCACGATGTCGCCGGCCACCAGATCACGCATCGGCACTTCCCGCAGCTGCGGTTTGCCGTCGCGGTGTTCGCGGCGCAGCACGGTGGCGGTGGTGCGCACCATCGCCTTCAGCGCTTCGGCGGACTTGGCCGAGCGGTATTCCTGCCAGAACCGCAGCAGGCTGCTGAGGCTGACCATGGTCATGATAATGATGACTTTGGTCAGGTCGGCGTCATCCGCTTCACCGTTGCTGATCGGCAGCCAGTAATCGGTGAAGAAACTGATGCCGGCCAGGGTCAGCAACACATAGATGAACGGATTGTTCAGGGCTTTGAGCAGTTGGATCAGGGCGTGAGGCGGCTTGTCGTGGGCCACTTCGTTGTGACCGTTGCGTGCGAGGCGGCCCTGGGCTTCGAGTTCGGTCAGGCCGTCGGTGCTGGCATTGAGGTTGGTCAGCGTCACGGCCAGGCCGTTTTGCGCTTCCCGGGCGGCGCGCATCGACAGTTTGGCGTTGTCGTTGCTGGCGCCGCGAGTGGCTTTTTTTGCGGTGTTTACAAGGGTCATTGCTGTGCTCCTGCCGCAGATTCGCGGCACGACACACAGGCACCTCAGCTAATTAAAGACGAGCGCACGTATGTCGAGCCGCCAATAGGCGATCGATTCTGATAGTTGCGTTTTTAATCGTTAATGTTCGCTGGCCGTCGATTGAGAAGTGACGGGCAGCGAACCGTCTACTGGCTTCGTCCATAACTAATTCCACTATTTGACAGGCAATAAGAAGTTGCCGAATTCCAACTAAGGAAGTCGTGAAGGGAAGGACTTTGAAAGTGCCTTCAGCTCAATTGAAAGTGCGCGCCCCGAGGGTCAGGCCGAGCATCAGGCTCGCCTGCCGGAACAGGCGCGCGATGCGCCGACTCGGTGGTTCCTGGCTGTCGTCGAGGCTCCAGCGTTGCTGAAGCTGACCGGTCATGGGGCAGACGCGCCAGTTGGCACGCAGGTGTGCCTTGGCGGGGGAGGAAGGGCTGGAAAACGGCGCGCGGACCACGGCCGTGGCGAGACGCTCACGGCAGGACTTGACCCGCATAGTCGAGGCAAAGGCGCGTACGCCGGGCATTACAGTGGATTTGAAGTTCATAACATACCTCTGGACCGGACTGACGCCGGCGAGGCAAGTTACGGTGGAGCATCAAGCTCTAGCGCAGCTCACCCGACCGCAAAGTCGAGTCCCGTCATGTTCTGGGTTGTGTGCCAGATCCCGCGAATTCGCAGTGACCCGACAGCGACTAGATACTGTGTCCATTGGATTCTTTTGTGAGTTGAAAAAAGGCCTGTGAAACCGGCCCGCGCAATTTACTCAGACCGATGGGTCAAGTCAACCTTCAATACCTGATTAAAGTGCAATCGGATGGAAAAACTTAGGATCCGATTATTGAAGTTGGAAGTTGTTCAGGTAAATGACAGTTACTTATCATGTTTATGACGCACATCGTAGGAGCAAAGCTTGCTCGCGATGGCGATTTTGAGGACGCCATCGCGAGCAAGCTTTGCTCCCACAAAAACGGTCAACGGGAAAACCGATTGCGATAATCCCTCGGCGAAACCCCCAGGTTGCGCTGAAAGGTAAAACGCATCCGTTCTTCATCACCAAACCCACACTGCCGGGCAATTTGATCGATGTTGCGTTCGGAGTCTTCCAACAGGCGCCGGGCGGCTTCCAGTCTCAGCACTTCCACGGCTTTGGCCGGTGTGCGGCGGGTCTTGAGTTTGTAGACCCGGGCAAAGTTGCGCGGGCTCATTTTCACCTGTTCGGCCAACACCTCGACCGTCAGGTTTTCGCGACTCAGGTTCTGCGCGATCCACAGGTGCAAGTCGTCGAAGACTGCGCCGTCCAGGGTTTGTGCTTGCAGCATCTGGCTGTACTGGGCCTGGCCGCCGGGACGCTTGAGAAACACCACCAGTTCGCGCGCCACTTGCAGGGCCACTTCGCGGCCGCAATCGGCTTCCACCAGGGCCAGCGCCAGATCGATCCCGGCACTCACGCCCGCCGACGTCCACACGCTGCCTTGCTGGACGAAGATCGCATCGCTGTCGACTTCAATCGACGGAAAGCCTTCCTTGAGCATGTCGCACATCGCCCAATGGGTGGCGGCGCGGCGGCCTTCGAGCAATCCGGCCTGGGCCAGCAGAAACGTGCCGCTGCACACCGAGGCTGTGCGTTTGGCTTTGGCCGAGGCCGCCGCCAGCCAAGTGACCAACTCAAGGGAATCGTGCATCGCCTGCCGAATATTCGGCGCGCCGGGGACGATCAGCGTGTCGATGGCCTGATCGGCAAAATCGCTCAAGGGCAACGTCTCGACGACCAGCCCTTCGGCGGTCTGGATCAAGCCCCCGGTCAGACTGGCGGTGTGCCGCTCGTACCCCGGCAAACCCCGTTCGGCCATGGCTTTGGAGGCGGCCCAGAACACGGTTTGCGCCCCGGTCAGATCCAGCAGGCCCATGTCGGGATAGGCGACGAACACGATTGAGCGCGATTGGGCAATTTCATTCATGGAAAGCTTCCACAGCGCCGGGTAAAAACGGCAGGATTTCAGGGTTTTATGTCATTTCGGGCGCCAGCGATCAACCCTACCATCGATTCCGAAACAGCAGACAGTCGCTCGCTGTCTGCCTCCATCACGAGAACGAAGGTAGCCATCATGTCCCGAAAAATACTCATCGTCGGCGCCGGTTTCGCCGGTGTCTGGAGCGCCTTGGGCGCGGCCCGAGTGCTGGACCTCAACGGCAAGACCGCCGACGTGGAAATTACCCTGATTTCCCCCCGGCCGGAAATCGTCATTCGTCCGCGCCTGCACGAACGCGCCCCCCACGAGATGAGTTCGCCACTGTTGCCATTGCTGGAAGCGGCGGGGGTCAAGTTCATCGAAGCCGAAGTGGAACGCATCGACACTTCCAGCGAGCGGGTGGTGCACGCGCTGACCACCGATGGCCGACGCATCAGCGTGCCCTATGATCGTCTGGTGCTGACCAGCGGCAGCAAGCTCAATCGCCCGCCGGTACCGGGCCTGGTGGAAAATGCCTTCGCCGTGGATCAGTTGTCCGACGCGGTAAAGCTGGATCGTCATCTGGCCCAGTTGAGCAACCTGCCGAACTCGCCGGCACGCAATACCATCGTGGTCGTCGGCGGTGGTTTCACTGGCCTGGAAGTGGCCACTGAACTGCCTGAACGCCTGCGCACTCTGCATGGCGCCGATGCCCGATTCAAGATCATCGTGATCGAACGCAACGAAGAAATCGGCCCGGACCTGGGCCCGAAGCCACGGCCGATGATCACTGAAGCGCTGGCGTCCTTGGGCATTGAATTCCAGGTGGGCTCCGGCGTGGTGGCGATCGATAAAAATGGCGTGCTGACCGCTGCCGGTCAGCGCATCGAAGCCAAAACCGTGATCTGGACCGGCGGCATGATCGCCAGTGGCCTGACGTCGCAAATCTCCTCCCGCCTGGATCGTCAGGGACGTGTTGAAGTGACTGGCGACTTGCGCGTGGTGGGCACTGATCATGTCTTCGCGGCGGGTGACGTGGCCATGGCGCTGACCGATGACGAAGGTCATTACTCGTTGATGTCCTGCCAGCATGCGATCTTCATGGGCCGCTTCGCCGGGCATAACGTGGCTGCCGACCTAGTGGGCGTGCCGACGCTTGAATACCGTCAGCCGTTCTATGCCACCTGCCTGGATCTGGGCGAGTGGGGCGCGGTGTATACCGAGGGTTGGGATCGTCAGGTATTGCTGACCCATGACGAAGGCAAAGAGCGCAAGCGCATGATCAACACCCAGTGGATCTATCCGCCAGCGGCTAATCGGGTTGATGCGTTGGAGGCTGGAAACCCGGAAATGGTTTACGGCTGATTCGTTTTTGATCGTTCCCACGCTCTGCGTGGGAATGCATCCCGGGACGCTCCGCGTCCCAAGAGCGGACGCAGAGCGTCCATGACGGCATTCCCACGCAGAGCGTGGGAACGATCATGGCCTAAGGCATTCGCATTACTCGTGACAATCCAGAACATATGTATTGCCCACACCTGTCTGTTTCCACACAGACGGGCTGCGTACCTTGGGTTCACTGCAACCCCATAAGGACGCCCCCATGCTCAATCGTTTGATACTGCCTTTCACCTTGCTCTTCACCTTCAGCGCCGCTCAAGCGGCGGATGCCGAAAAATGGTATCCGTCGAAATACGGCGCCAATGATGAAATCGGCGCGCTGAATTTGCTGAACGCCGACTCGGTGCTCAACGCCGCCAAACTGATCAAGACTGGCAAGACCTACCCGCTGGCCGTGCCCATCGACAAAACCCTTCCGGCCTTTCGTCATCGCAGTTTCAACCTGACCAACGTCCAGCCGGGCGAGGCGGGCGGCACGACCATGGGCCCGAACAAATTCACCTTCAACGATGAACTGGTGGTGGGCTGGACCGGCGTCGGCACTCAGCTCAACGGCATCGGCCATATCGGCATCGATTACGTCTACTACAACGGCAATCGCGCCGCCGATTTCGTCACCGTCGAAGGCGTGAAGAAACTCGGCATCGAAAAGGTTCCGCCAATCGTCACCCGTGGCGTGGTGCTGGACATGACCGCCGTGTACGGCACGCCGATCGTGCCGGAGAAAACCGAATTCACCGTCGCCGACATTCAAAAGGCCCTCGACCTGCAAGGCATCACCATCCAGAAAGGCGATGTGGTGTTGTTCAACACCGGTTGGCTGGAATTGCTGGGCAAGGACAACAAGAAATTCCTCGCCGTGGAGCCAGGCATCGGCATGGCCGCCGCCAAATGGCTGGTGGACAAGCAGATCGTCGCCTTCGGCGGTGACACCTGGGCTTCGGAAATCTACCCCGCCAAAGACGGCCAGGAGTTCCCGGTCAACCAGTACATGCTGGCCAAGAACGGCATCTACAACCTTGAGCTGATCGACAGCCGCGCGCTGGTGAAAGACAAGGCGTGGGAGTTCATGTTTGTCCTCGGCCAGCCTCTGTACAAGGGCTCGACCCAGGTCAACATCAACCCGGTGGCGATCCACTGATAGGTCTGTAGGAGCATGGCTTGCCCGCGATGGCGTTCTTGAGAGAGCCATCGCGGGCAAGCCATGCTCCTACGAAAAACAACGTTTCTGGACATGGAGAACACATGGACATGGTTCCTTCCCTCGCCAGCATCGCTTCACGCTTGCGACTCAAACAACTGCGCCTGCTGATCGCCCTCGATGAGCGGGGTTCCCTGCACAAGGCCGCCGAGCAGATTTCGATCTCCCAGTCCGGCGCCACCAAGGCCCTGCATGAAGTCGAGTCGCTGATTGGCACGCCGCTGTTCGAACGCCAGCCCAAGGGCTTGGTGGCCAACGAAATGGGGCGCTGCATGATTCGTTACGCCCGACTGATTCATAGCGATGTCGAGCATTTGCATGAGGAAATGCTCAGCATCATGCAGGGCCAGGGCGGGCGATTGTCGGTGGGGGTGATCATGGGTGCGGTGCCGTTGCTGACCCGGGCCTTGACCGCGTTGCGCCTCAAGCAGCCGGAGCTGTCGGTGGAACTGGTGGAAAACACCAGCGCGACGTTGCTCGGATTGCTGGATCAGGGGCGGCTGGACCTGGCGATTTGTCGCACCAGCGTCGGCCAGCGTTCGGACGCTTATGACTGCATCGAACTGAGCGAAGAACCCTTGGCGGTGGTCGCCAGCCAGGACCATCCGCTGGCCCGTGCCGAATCGTTGCAGCTCTCGCAATTGAGCGAGTACCGCTGGGTGGTCTACCCCAAGGACATGCCGATGCGCCAGGCCCTGGAACGTGAACTCGATGAAGCGGGGCTGGAAATCCCCCGCTATCCGCTGGAAACCTCATCCATCCTCGCCACCATGCTGTTGGTGCAGCAGGACCCGACGCTGCTGGCGGTGATCCCGGCGGAAGTGGCCAAACTCTGCGAGCAATACGATTTGCTGGTGAAGTTGCCGGTGCCGTTGCGCGCGTTGAATGAGCCTTACGGCGTGATCAGCCGGGCCGGCGCCGATCTTTCCCCGGCGGCGACCCTGCTGATCCACGAGCTGCAACAGGCGCTGATTACTTGATCACAATCGGATTCACCGGCGCCCCGGTGCCACCTACGACCTTCAGCGGCGCGGCGGTGTAGAGGAATTTCCACTGGCCATCGGCAGCGCAATCGCTGGCCAGTTCATCGAGCAGCGCCACTTCGGTGAAGGTCACGCCGAGGTTGCGCATCAAGGCGTTGTGCAGCGGGATCAACACCCCGGAGGCGGGGTCGACCGCCACTTCGTTGGCCATGGTGTCGGTGACCAGGTTGGGGATTTCCATCTGGTGAAACCACTCCACCAGTTCACGGCTGAAGGTCAGGCCAGGTTCGGCGAAATCCTTGTAGAACTCTTCCGGTTCGCGCTCGTAGAACGAACCGATCCAACCCGTGCGGATGATCAGGATGTCGCGTTTCTCAATCTCGATACCTTGAGCTTTCGCCGCCGCCAGCAGGTCCAGATGGGTAAAGGTTTCGCCCTTGTCCAGCACCGCTTTGCCGCGATGGCGGGCCATGTCGATCAGCACCGCACGCCCGACAATCCCGCGCTCGGCAATCGGCAGGATGCTGGCCTTGTCCATGCTGCCGATGGTGCTCATGGCGTCGTAGCCGTTCCACAACTTGTTGTCGTGCCAGACGTGGCCCAGGGCGTCGTACTGGGTCGAGCCTTGCAGGTGCATGAAGATCACATCGTCGGCGTACTCGACGTGGCCATCGAAGTGGGTTTTACCGGCGAGGAAATGGCCTTTGTCCAGCACATTGACCCGCATTGATGGGCGGCGGCCGGGCCACAGAGGCTCGCCTTTCGGGTGACCGATCTGCACTTGCAGGGTGAAAGTCTTGCCCTGTCGCACCGAGGCGATGCCCCGCAGGACTTCGGCTTCTTGCAGGTAATTCAGGGCGCCGACTTCATCATACGGGCCCCATTTGCCCCAGTTGGTGGGCAGGCCTTCGAGGAGTTTTTTGATGTCGGGAGAACGGTCGGCGGCGGTGTTATTGGTGTTGTGGTCGCACATGAAAGTTTCCTTGGGATTTAACGGCCGTACTCCTGTAGGAGCAAGGCTTGCCCGCGATGGCGGTGTGTCAGCAACGATGATGTTGACTGACACTCCGTCATCGCGGGCAAGCCTTGCTCCTACAAGGGCGGTGGCGTTTGGGGTTTATTTGATCGGTGAGAAATCCGCCGCGATCAGCAGTTTCGATTCCATTTTTTCCAGCATCGGGAAGGCTATCGGCACAAAGCCTTCGAGCCAGTCCGGGTCCTGATACAACGCCGCACGCTTGGTGATCCGCTCATCAAGGCTCGGGTAGGCCCAGATATGAATCACCTGATTAAGCTCGCCGATTTCCGTGTACCACCAGCCCACCAGCGTCGCGTAGCGGGAGATCACCGGCAGGCCGTTCTCTTCGAAGTGTTTGAGATAGGTCTGCATTTTTCCGATTTGAATCGTGTAGGTGCGCATTTCGTAGAACATGGGATTCGTCTCTTTAAGAATGAGTGCCGTGGTAGGCGTTGCTGATGATCCGTTCGATGTCGGCGGCGGTGGTCAGGCGTGGGTTGACCAGCACGTTGCCGCTGCGCATCGAGTCGCTGACCATCTGCGGCATGTAGTCGAGGTTCACGCCCAGGTCCTTGATGTTGGCGGGGATGCCGATGGCCTGGTTCAGCGCCATCACGTGCTCCACCACTTTGTGCCCTGCGCTGGCAGCGTTCAGGCCATCGGCGTCTTCGCCCATGGCGATGGCGATCTCGCGGAACAGCTCCGGGCAGGCCGCCAGGTTGTATTCGATGACGTAGGGCAGCAGCGTCGCGTTGGCAATGCCGTGGGGGATGTTGAACACGCCGCCGAAGGTGTGGGAGATCGCATGCACGTTGCCGAGTTTCGACTGGGCGAAGGCGACCCCGGCGAGGAACGAAGCGAGCAGCATTTGCTCGCGGGCATGCAGGTCCGAGCCGGTGAAAAACGCCTTCGGCAAATGGGTGCAGATCATCTTGATCGCTTGTAGCGCCAGGGCCTGGCTGACCGGGTTGGCCTGCTTCGACACGTAGGATTCGATGGCATGGGTCAAGGCGTCCATGCCCGTGGCGGCGGTAATCGACGGCGGCAGTTTGAGGGTCAGTTCGGCGTCGAGAATCGCCAGTTTCGGAAACAGCGCCGGGCTGATGATCACGGTTTTGAACAGCGTCTTCGTGTTGGTGAACACCGTGGAGGCGGTGCATTCGCTGCCGGTGCCGGAGGTGGTCGGGATGGCGAAAATCGGCAGCGGTGGGTGCAGCAGTTTGTCGTAGCCTTCGTAGTCGAGGATGTTGCCGGGGTTGGTGGCCATGGCCGCCACACCCTTGGCGGTGTCGATGCTGCTGCCGCCACCGACGCCGATCACCGCGTCGCAATCGTGGTTTTTCAGGAACGCCACGGCGCGTTCCAGCACGTCGGTGGTGGGGTTGGGCTCGACGCCGGCGAACACTTCATAGTCGATGGCGTTTTCGGCCAACGACGCGAAAAAGCTCTCCATCACCCCGGACGCGATCAACCCCTGATCGGTGACCACCAGCAGTTTTTTTCGAACGTGGGGCTTGAGCAATGCACCGGCCTGACGCACCAGGCCGTTGCCGCTCTTCAAGGTCGTGGGGAAATAAAACTGGAACGGGTTCATGGGTGTCTCCGGTTTCTTATTGGTCTGGAGACAGTAAATAGCGGGGCGGGCGGCTGATAATGAAAAGGTCTGATCCGGTGATGACTGTTTGTCATCACTTGTCGGTGGGGCTGTGTTGGCTGCAAGATCCAGCCCCTCACCCTAACCCTCTCCCCAGAGGGGCGAGGGGACTGACCGAGTTGAATAGCTGAGATACATCGACCTGAAATATCGAGTCGAACTCAGGTTCGATTAGCACGAAGATCTGCCCCCTCTCCCCAGAGGGGCGAGGGAACTGACCGAGTTGAATAGCTGAGATACATCGACCTGAAATATCGAGTCGAACTCAGGTTCGATTAGCATGAAGATCTGCCCCCTTTCCCCCTCTCCCCACTGGGGAGAGGGGACTGACCGAGTTGAATAGCTGAGATACATCGACCTGAAATATCGAGTCGAACTCAGGTCGATTAGCATGAAGATCTGCCCCCTTTCCCCCTCTCCCCAGAGGGGCGAGGGAACTGACCGAGTTGAATAGCTGAGATACATCGACCTGAAATATCGAGTCGAACTCAGGTTCGATTAGCATGAAGATCTGCCCCCTTTCCCCCTCTCCCCAGAGGGGCGAGGGGACTGACCGAGTTGAATAGCTGAGATACATCGACCTGAAATATCGAGTCGAACTCAGGTTCGATTAGCATGAAGATATGCCCCCTTTCCCCCTCTCCCCACTGGGGAGAGGGTTGGGGTGAGGGGTGGTTCTAAAGCCTGCCGCATCGACCAGAGGCACCACCCACGCAGTCATCCTCATTTCACAACCCACAGGAAACTCATCATGGATTTAGCCATATCAGGCCGTTGGGCCATCGTCTGTGCCGCCAGCAAAGGCTTGGGCCTGGGCTGTGCGCGAGCCTTGGCGAAAGAGGGCGTCAACCTGGTGATCAACGCTCGCGGCGACGACACCTTGCAAATCGCTGCCGCAGAGTTGCGTAACCTCGGCGTCGAAGTGCGTACCGTGGCCGGGGACATCAGCGAGCCAGCGGTGCGCGAGCAGGTGCTGGCGTCGTGTCCGCAGGTGGACATCCTGATCAATAACGCCGGCGGCCCGCCACCGGGTGACTTCCGCGACTGGCAGCGCGAAGACTGGCTCAAGGCGCTGGACGCCAACATGCTCACGCCTATCGAGCTGATCAAGGCCTGCGTCGATGGCATGGCCGAGCGCGGGTTTGGGCGCATCGTCAACATCACCTCCGGCGCGGTGAAGGCGCCGATCGATGTGCTGGGGCTGTCCAACGGCGCCCGCAGTGGCCTCACCGGTTTTATCGCCGGGCTCGCGCGTCAATCGCAGCTGGCCGGCAACAACGTGACCATCAACAATCTGCTGCCTGGACCGTTCGAAACCGAGCGCCTGCACAAAACCCTGAGCGCTGCCGCCGACGCCAACGGCACCAGCGTCGAGAGCATCAGCGAACAGCGGCGCAAACACGTGCCGGCCCAGCGGTTCGGCCAGCCCGACGAGTTCGGCGCCTATTGCGCGTTTATTTGCAGCGCCCAGGCCGGGTTCCTTACCGGGCAAAATCTGTTGCTGGATGGCGGCAGCTACCCCGGCACGTTCTGATTTTTCGGGGGATGACGTTTGGTGATCCCCCAATCAGATCCCCTCATTATTCATCGTTCGGGCGCGTGATTAGAGTTGGGCTGCTTGCCCAATGCCCTTTCAGACAACACGCATACCTGTAGGAGCAAGGCTTGCCCGCGATGGCGGTGTGTCAGTCGACATCATCGTTTCCGACACACCGTCATCGCGGGCAAGCCTTGCTCCTACAGAGGTGTGTGTTGTTGATGGGATTGGGCCGCTTGCATCCACAACAATAAAGAGCGCCCCTCATGAACAATCCGAGTGCCGAAACACTGTCCCTGGCCGCCGCTGAGCGTCCCACCAGCGTGCGCTGGCGAATCTTCCTGATCATGTTGCTGCTGACCGCAATCAACTACATCGACCGCGCTTCGCTGTCGGTGGCGTTGCCGCTGATTTCCAGCGAATTCCAGATCCCGCCAGCGCTGGAAGGTCTGATGCTCAGCGCGTTTTTCTGGTCCTACGCGTTGATGCAGATTCCCGGCGGCATGCTGCTGGATCGCTTCCAGACCCGCCGCGTCATCGTCATCGCAACCGTCGCCTGGGGCGCGTTCCAGGCATTGGCCGCCGGTGCGCACAACTGGATCATCCTGTTGATCACGCGCATGGGCCTGGGCATTGCCGAATCGCCGATCATGCCCGCCGGCGCCAAACTCAACGGCGCCTGGCTGACCCCCAACGAACGCGGACGCGGCGCGGTGCTGGTGGATGGCGGCGCGCCGTTGGGCAGTGCGTTTGGCGCGATTATCATTGCCGGCCTGATCGGCTGGTTCGATTCGTGGCGCATCGCTTTCGTCATCGCCGGCATCGGCACCATGCTCGCCGGTGTGCTGGCCTGGAAATACATCCGCAACCACCCCAGCGAACACCCCGGCGTCAACGCTGCGGAACTGGCGCACATCACCGAAGGCAATCGCAAAACCAGCCAACCCGGCGCGGTCACCAGCATCGCCCTGAAAGAACTGCTCAAGGACCGCTCGGTGCTGGCGATGTTCGCCGGTTACAGCTGCATCCTCAGCGTGTTCTACGGCTTGCTGACCTGGATGCCGAGCTACCTGCACCAGACCCACGGCCTGAACATTTCGAGCATGGGCGGCGCGACCTTCCTGATCTTCATGTGCGGTTTTGTCGGCGAACTGGTGGGCGGTTATCTGGGCGACAAATGGAAATCCAGCGGCGCCTCGCCCAATCTGGTGATGCGCAGCATGTTCAGCGGTTCGGCGCTGGTGGCGGCGTTGTGCATGCTGGCGGTGGCCTACGCGAACGAGGCGAGCAAAGCGATTGGCCTGCTGTGCGTGGCGATGTTTTTCATTCGCTGGTGCGGCATGTACTGGTGCATTCCGTCGATCCTCGGCGGCACTTCGAAAACCGGTGTGCTGGCCGGCACCATGAATTTCTGCGGCAACATGGCCGGGGTGATCGTGCCGATCCTGATTGGCTTGATCGTGCAGTTCACCGGTTCGTACTTCCTGGTGCTGATCTTCTTCGTGGTCATGGCCCTGCTGCTGGCGATTTTCTCCAGCCTGATCGATTATCGGGAACGGGGTCTGGCTTGAAATGAGCGGAGGGCAGGTGAGCGTCGATATTGAATGCGTGGTGGTCGGGGCCGGTGTGGTTGGGCTGGCGGTGGCCAGAGCATTGGCCTTGAGCGGGCGCGAAGTGATTGTGGTCGAGGCGGGCGAGGGCATTGGCGTGGGCATCAGCTCGCGCAATTCCGAGGTGATCCACGCCGGAATTTATTACCCGAGCGGCAGCCTCAAGGCGCAGCTGTGTGTCGAGGGCAAGCAGCGCTTGTATGCCTTTTGCGATGAGCGTGGCGTGGATTACCGGCGGTTGGGCAAGCTGATTGTGGCGACCGATGATGATCAACGAGCAGCGTTGCAACGGTTGCTGGAGCAAGGTTTGCGTAATGGGGTTGATGACTTGCAATGGCTTGATGCCGCTCAGGCGCAATCGCTAGAGCCTGAATTGTCCTGCGTCGCCGCGCTGTGGTCGCCGTCCACCGGCATTGTCGATTCCCATGGGTTGATGCTGGCGCTGCAAGCGGACGCCGAAGCCTCGGGTGCGTCGATTGTGTTTCATACGCCGCTGCTGGCGGCGCGTTGCATTGAGCAGGGTTTCGAACTGCAAATGGGCGGGGCGCAACCGATGACGTTGAGCTGTCGTGAGTTGATCAATTGCGCCGGGTTGTCGGCGCCAGAGGTGGCGCGTGGCATCGAAGGTTTGCCGTCACAGCACATTCCAACCGCACGATTGTGCAAGGGCAGTTACTTCAGCTTCAGCGGTCGGGCGTCGTTTCGGCACTTGGTCTATCCCGCGCCGGAAAGTGCCGGGTTGGGTGTGCACATGACCCTGGATCTGGGCGGGCAGGCACGCTTCGGGCCGGATGTGGAATGGGTCGAGCACATCGACTACCGCGTCGATCCGCACCGGGCGGATGGGTTTTATCAGGCGATCCGGCGTTACTGGCCGGGGTTGCCGGATGACAGCTTGCAGCCAGCCTACAGCGGCATCCGGCCGAAGATCACTGGCCCGACGGAACCGGCCGCTGACTTCATCATCAGTGGTCCGGCGGAGCATGGGGTGCCGGGGTTGGTGAACCTGTTCGGCATCGAATCGCCGGGGCTGACCAGTTGTTTGGCGTTGGCTGACCGAATAGTGAGCCGGACACTGGACTGATCGTTCCCACGCTCTGCGTGGGAATGCCTCAAGGGACGCTCCGCGTTCCAGCTCCGGGAAGGGACGCGGAGCGTCCCGGGCTGCATTCCCACGGGTCGCGTGGGAACGATCATTGCGGTTATGTCGACGAAACCGGTTCGGTCAGGACTTTCCTGAACGTCTCCACCAACGGCCGCAAATTGATCCGATGCCACGCCGCCCACAGTGGCGTGGTAAATGAAATCCACGACACCTCCCGCAACACCACCCCGGGCGGGGCATTGCGGCTCAAGCCTTTCTGGATCATCGCGATCCCCAACCCCGACGCCACCAGCCCCAGCGCGGTAAACGGCTCGGTAGCTTCCATGCGAATATCCGGGGTAAACCCGGCGCGGATGCAGGCGCTGACAAAGTCTTCGCGGCTCGCGCAGTTCTGGCGAGGTTGTACGCCGATCCATTCCTGATCGGCCAGATCTTCCGGGGTCAATAGCGCCTGTTGGGCCAACGGATGTTGCTCGGGCAACGCCAACAACATCGGATCATCGAGCACCTGAAAACCGAGCAAGTCCGGGTCGTCGGCGACGGGTGGCTCGCTCACCAAGGCGATATCCAGACTACGCTGGCGCAGGCCTTCCAGTTGTTCGGCAGAACCCAGGTTGTACAGCGCAACGTGCACGTTCGGCCGGTCCACCCGCAGCACGCGCAAGGCGTTCGGCAGCACACCGGCATGCATGGCGTTTTCGATGTAGCCGATGCACAAGCCGCCTTCTTCGCCACGACCGAGGCGCTTGCCCAGGGATTCCAGGCGATTGGCGTGGGTCAACAAGGCACGGGTTTCGGCGAGGAAGGTCTGGCCATCGCGGGTCAGGCGGATACGTTGCTGGCTGCGTTCGAACAGGGTCAGGCCCAGGCGTTCTTCGAGCTGAGCGATCTGCCGGCTCAGGGGCGACTGGGAAATGTGCAGGCGTTCGGCGGCGCGACCGACGTGTTCTTCCTCGGCGACGGCGACGAAGTAGCGCAATTGGCGGATGTCGATCATGTCAGACCTCTGGGGACTCAAGTGCTGCGTATTATGTCTTGGACGGTCCGATCCCCGCAATCTAGGATCTGCTCAACGGTCACATGAGCTGGCCAAAGACACTCAAGAGGAATCATCCATGAGCTTGAAAGACAAACTGCCCGGCACGCTGGGTTTCGGCACCGCCCCGTTGGGCAATATGTTCCGCGCCATCCCGGAAGAAGAGGCGATGGCCACCGTGCATGCTGCCTGGGATGCCGGCGTGCGTTACTTCGACACCGCGCCGTTTTACGGTTCGGGCCTGTCGGAAATTCGCCTCGGTGCCGCGTTGGCCCAGTACAACCGCGACGACTATGTGCTCAGCAGCAAGGTCGGCCGGGTGATCCTCGATGAACTCGAAGACACCGCCGCCCGTGATCTGGGCGAAAAAAGCGGCGTGTTCGAACACGGCCGCCCGAACAAAATCGTCAATGACTACAGCGCCGACGCGACCATGCGTTCGATCGAAGACAGCCTCACGCGCCTGCAAACCGATCGCCTGGACATCGTCTGGATCCACGACATCGCCCAGGACTTCTACGGCGATCAATGGCTGGAATACTTCAACCAGGCCCGCACCGGCGCGTTCAAGGTGCTGACCCGTTTGCGCGAAGAAGGCGTGATCAAGGGTTGGGGTTTGGGTGTGAACAAGGTCGAGCCGTGCGAATTGACGCTGGATCTGACCGAAGCCCAGCCCGACGGTTTTCTGTTGGCCGGTCGCTACACGCTGCTGGACCATGATCGTGCCTTGCAACGCCTGATGGATTCAGCCTTGGCGCAGAACGTTGAAATCGTCGTTGGCGGCCCTTACAGCTCGGGCATTCTGGCCGGCGGTACGCACTTCGAATACCAGAAGGCGAGCCCGGCGATCGTCAATAAGGTCGAGCAGATCAAAAAGATTGCGGCGGCCCATGGCGTCAGCATCAAAGCGGCGGCGTTGCAGTTCTCCTTGGCCAACCCGGCCGTGGCGGCAGTGATTCCCGGTTCCAGCCGTCCTGACCGGATTGCTGAAGATGTAGCGGCGTTGAATGAGGTGATTCCTGCGGCGTTCTGGCAGGCACTGCGTGACTCGAAGCTGATTTCCGAACGTGCTCCATTGCCAGGAGGTGTGGCATGAAAATCGATTTGACTGGAAAACTCGCCATCGTCAGCGGCAGCACCGCCGGCATTGGCCTGGGCATCAGCAAGGCGTTGGCCGAGTGCGGCGCCACGGTGGTGGTGATCGGCCGCGACTCGGCCAAGGTTGAGCAAGCGTTGGCGGACATTCGCGGCAGCGTGCCGGGTGCGCAACTGCGGGGCCTGACCGCCGACCTCGGCACCGCTGAAGGCGCCGAGCAGTTGTTCGCCGCCGAACCGCAAGCGGACATCCTGGTGAACAACCTCGGGATCTTCGACGACGTGGATTTCTTCGACGCGCCGGACAGCGAGTGGACGCGCTTCTATGAAGTCAACGTGATCTCCGGCGTGCGCCTGTCCCGGCATTACACGCCGCAGATGGTCAAGAACGGTTGGGGCCGGGTGATCTTCCTGTCCTCGGAATCCGGGGTGGCGATCCCGGCCGACATGATCAACTATGGCGTGACCAAAAGCGCCAACCTGGCGGTGTCCCATGGCTTGGCCAAACGCCTGGCCGGCACCGGCGTCACCGTCAATGCGATCCTGCCCGGCCCGACCTTCACCGACGGCTTGGAACAGATGCTCAAGGACGCCACCGCCGAGTCCGGCCGCAGCGCCCGGGAAGAAGCCGACGCCTTCGTGCGCAAGGCCCGCCCGAGCTCGATCATCCAGCGTGTTGCCGATGTCGAAGAAGTCGCCAACCTGGTGGCTTACATCGCCTCGCCACTGTCCTCGGCCACCACCGGCGCGGCGTTGCGGGTGGATGGCGGCGTCGTCGACAGCATGGCAATCTGAACCTGAATTCATAGAGAGAAATTAATTCATGGCAACTGCATCAGCATCTATCGACATCCCGGCCTCGGCCGATGACGTGTGGCAATTGATCGGCGGCTTCGACTCGCTGCCGGATTGGCTGCCGTTTATTGTCAAAAGCGAATTGAGTGAAGGCGGACGCGTGCGCAGCCTGCAAACCGCAGATGGCGCGGCGGTGATTGAGCGTCTGCAAGCGTTCGACAATGCTGCGAAAACCTACAGCTACTCGATTGAACAGGCACCGTTCCCGGCGACTGATTACCTGGCGACATTGCGCGTAGAAGCCCAAGGACAGGGCGCACGAGTGACCTGGTCCGGTCGGTTTACCGCCAAAGGCGTGACCGATGAAGAAGTGGAAGCGCTGTTTGACGGCATCTACAAGGGCGGCCTCGAAGCCCTGCGGGCCAACTACCCAGCCTGAGCCAAAGCACCACAAAACCCGGTGGGGGCGGGCTTGCTCGCGAAAGCGGAGTGTCAGGCAATAAAGATGTCGGCTGACACACCGCATTCGCGAGCAGGCTCGCTCCCACATTGGTTCAGTGCCATACACAATGATCGTTCCCACGCTCTGCGTGGGAATGCCTCAAGGGACGCTCCGCGTTCCAGGTCTGGAAAGGGACGCGGAGCGTCCCGGGCTGCATTCCCACGGGTCGCGTGGGAACGATCAGGTCAAGTGAGTCAGGTCTGCGGGATCAGGCTCTGCCGACAATCCAGCGCCAACCGCGCACCACCGTTATCGCTGGTGCCAACGTCCAGGCTAAACCCGTGCAGGCTGACAATCGCCGCAACAATCGAAAGCCCCAAGCCAAACCCGCTCTGTTGATTACCACCTTCAGCCCGATAAAACCGCTGAAACACGGCTTCCCGTTCAGACGGTGGAATCCCCGGCCCTGAGTCGAGTACTTCGATCCGCGTATGCCCGCCCTGATTAACCCCGCGCAAGATCACTTGGCCACCGGGCGGGGTGAATTTGATCGAGTTGCTCAGCAGGTTGGCAATCGCTTCGAACAGCAACGCCCGATCACCATTCAGCGACGGTAAGGACTCAGGCAGTTGCAGCTGAAAAACCAGTTCGCCTTCTTCCGCCAGCGGTAGGTAAAAGTCATGCAGCTCGCGTAGCAACGGCACCGGATCAAGCTGCACAAAACCCGAACGGCGCTGACGATCCTCCAGCTCGGAAATCCGCAGCAACCCACGAAACCGCGCCATCAAGGTATCGGCCTCGGCCAGCACCGAATCCAGTTGTTGCGACAGCGGCGAACCATCGTCGGCCTGTTGCTGGATCCGGTATAGCTGCGCCCGCAGGCGGGTCAGCGGGGTGCGCAGGTCATGGGCAATGTTGTCGCACACGCCTTTGACTTCGTTCATCAAGCGCTCGATGCGTTCGAGCATGGCGTTGACGATGGCGGCGAGCATGTCCAGTTCGTCGCGGCGGTTGGACAGCGGCAGACGGTGGGTCAGGTCACCGGCGACGATGGCTTCGGCGCTGGCCTGGATCGCGCGGATGCGCCGCAGCGGGCGGCGGCGCAACAGATGCCAACCGGCGATGCCGGGGAGGATGGTCAGGGACACGCCCCAGAACAATGCGTGGAGGATGATCTGGGTCACGGCAAACAACGAACCGTTGTCGCGTACCAGCACCAACCAGCGGCCGTCGAGGGTCGGGGTGGCCACGGCGTCGCAGCTGTCGGCGGGCAGGGTCGGGTCGTCGGACTCGGCGCAGTTGTCGAGCATGTGAATGCGGCCATCCAGCGGCAGGTCCGCCGGGATATCGCGCAGGGCGCCACTGAGGTAGCGATGCTGGGCGTCGAACAGGCCATAGGCGTCGATGCCACGGATGTCGAAGGTCATGCTGGCGGCGAGGGCGTCCACCAGTTGTTCGCCCTGGAAGCGCGAAAACAGGTGCTGGCGCTGCATCAGCGAATGTTTGGCCAGGTTGTCCAGGTAGCCGGAGACCTCGTAATACATGACCCCCATCAGGATCGCGGACCAGGCCACGAACAGTGAACTGTAAAGCGCCAGCAAACGGCTGCTGGAAGAGCGCCAGCCTTTAGAAGGGTTCAGCAATGACATACCCCGAGCCTCGCACAGTCCGGATCAGTGGGACGTTGCCGGGTGGGTCGATCTTCTTGCGCAAGCGGCCGATGTGCACGTCAATCAGGTTGGTGCCGGGGTCGAAGTGATAACCCCAGACCTCTTCGAAAATCATCATCCGTGAAAGGATTTGCCCGGTGTTGCGCATCAGGAATTCCAGCAATTTGTATTCGGTGGGCAGCAGTGTCAGCAATTCACCGTCGCGGCTGGCTTCGTGGCTGATCAGGTTCAGCTCAAGATCCGCCACCCGCAACGTGGTGGCCTGGGCGCTGACGGTGTTCTGGCGGCGCAGCAACACTTCCACCCGCGCTGCCATTTCATCGGTAGCGAAGGGTTTGGTCAGGTAATCGTCGCCGCCGGCACGCAGGCCACGCACGCGCTCGTCGACGTCGGAGAGGGCGCTGATCATCAGGATCGGTGTGACCACGCCCATGGTCCGCAGCGTGGTGACGATGGCCAGGCCATCGAGCTCCGGCAGCATGCGGTCGAGGGTGATCAGGTCGTAGTCCCCGCTCACGGCCCGCGCCAGGCCTTCACGGCCATTGTCGACCCAATCCACATCCAGACCGTGGCTGCTCAATTCAGCCACAATCTCCCGGGCGGTCACGGCGTCGTCTTCGATGGTCAAGATGCGGGTCATAGGGCGGGCCTGCTATTCGGTTCGTTACAGAATGAGGGCATTTTGCCAAGAAATGCGCGCGGCTTATTAAATTAACTTTCATGTTGGTTCAGGAACCTTGCGCGTGCGGCGTTTATTTGCGCGGAAGGTTGATATCATCGGGCCATGATTTTGAGAGGAGCTGCACCGTGCGTACGTTGATTCGTCGTGGCTGGATGCCGATGTTTGTACTGTTGCTGAGCGTTATCAGTTCCGCCACCTGGGCCGGCAATACCCCGTGCTCAGGGAAGAAGGGTGGCATTGATCGCTGCGACGGCGAGTTGTTTCTATGTAATGACGGCTCAATCAGCGCTTCAAAGAAGAGCTGTTCGGCGATGTATGGCGGCCAAAACCAGGCGCGGCCCCAGTCGTTTTTGCAGAACAGTGACGGTTGCGCATGCGGCACCAGCTCGTTTTGCACCGGCCCTCGAGGTGGCGCGTATTGCCTGACGCCAAGCGGTAATAAAAGCTACAAACGCAAGTAACCCGGCGAACGCCAAACGGACGTATTGAGCTCAATGCATAAAACCCGCTGATATTCAGCAGCTATTGCAAAATGCATGGTCCTAGGAAATTTAGGATTTTTAACCAATTGATTTAGAACGATTTATTAAAAGTCAGCGACTGGCACGGTGCCTGCAATTCCTCCCTCGAAGAGTTGTAACACCATCTTTCATGCCTGGAGCTGAACAATAATGAATAGATCCTCTGAGGGTTTTTATCCTGCCGCAGAAGAATCAAGCACGCTCTCGGGCGTGTCCTGGGGCGCGATCTTCGCCGGGGCTGCTGCCGCAGCGGCGTTGTCGCTGATTCTGGTGTTGCTCGGCTTCGGCCTGGGCTTTTCGGCTGTCTCACCGTGGGCCAACGAGGGCGTCAGCGCCAAGGGCCTGGGCATTTCCACGATTATCTGGCTGGCCGTGACGCAAATCGTCGCTTCGGGGCTTGGCGGTTACATTGCCGGTCGCTTGCGGGTGAAGTGGGCCAACATGCACGGCGATGAAGTCTATTTCCGTGACACGGCCCATGGCTTCCTGGCCTGGTGCGTAGCAACCCTGGTGACCGCGACCCTGGTGGTCGGCTCGGTCAGCAGCATCGTCAGTGGTGGTGTGCAGGCCGGGGCGAGTGTCGCCGGTGGCGCTGCAACGGCCATGACTGCGGCTGCCGGCACGGCCGCCGCCAACACCAACAGTGACCAGTACGGTTATTTCGTCGACAGCCTGTTCCGTGACGATCGTCCAGCCGCCGTCAGCGATGACGCCGCCCGTGGCACCGTGACTCGCATCTTTGCGCGCAGCCTGAGCAATAACGGCTTGTCCGCTGACGACCGGACCTACCTCGCGCAAATGGTCGCCCAGCGCACCAACCTGACTCAGGCTGATGCCGAGCGTCGTGTGGATGAGGTCTACGCCCGTACCCAGAAAGCCATTGCCGACGCCAAAGTGGCCGCTCAACAAGCCGCTGACACCGCCGCCAAAGTCGCTGCCTGGACCGCGTTGTGGATGTTCATCGCGCTGCTGGCCGGTGCGTTCTTCGCCAGCCTTGCCGCCACCTATGGCGGTCGTCGTCGGGATGCCGTGGTGTATCTGGAATCGGATGCCTACGTGACCACTACCACTCTGCCACCTGTTCGCTAACCCGGGAGAATCATCATGCGCTCATTACTTCTGTTCTTTCTTGGTGTGCCAATCCCGATCATTATTTTGATCGCCCTGTTCATGCACTGATCCCTCTGAGGCTCACGCCTCTGCCGCTTCTGCCTTTGGTAGAAGCGGCGTTTTGCTTTCTGGGGCAATATGTAACGCGATTTGTACCTGTGGGAGCGAGCCTGCTCGCGAAAGCGGTGTGTCAGTCAGCATTAATGTTGAATGTTGCATTGCTTTCGCGAGCAGGCTCGCTCCCACATTAACGTTGTGTTGTAACAGGGAGAATTGAGTTGGATAAGAAGGAAATCAAACGGCAAATCGTGGCGATGCTCGATGCCGGGCGCTCGAAAACCGAGACGTTCAAGACGTTCTCCGGCGGGGCGATCAAGGATCGGGTGCTGGCTTACTGGATCGGCTCGCACTCGGACCCGGCGCGTACCGCGCAGCATCAGGGCAAGATCAAGACGCTGCTCGGGCTGACCATCGCTCAAGCTGTGCTCGGGGCTGTGGCGGGGTTCTTTCTGGGCTCGATGATCGGGCCGAAAGCGACGCTGTTTTTCACCCTGTTCGCCGGGCTGGTTCCTCTGTGGTTCGCATACGGTTTTTACAAGAATCTGGCCCAGTTCTACACCGTCTACGTCATCCTCTCTCTCAGTCAATTCCCGCGACTGTTCAAAGACTTTGCCGAGGACCCGGTGACGACGCTGATCGGTGCCGCGATCACCTTGGGCATGGTGTTTTTCGTGGCTTACTTGAAGACGCTATTGTTCCCGGACCTGGGTTTTATCGGTCCGAAAAAAATCAAGGGCCAGTTCGTCTTTTCCAACTGATGCACGGTGTAGCGCCGGGGGGGCTTTCACTGGCGTGGATCAATATTTCATTCTGAAATATCGCTTAACTTAAAAGTTCGAAGCCCTCGCTGCGGTATCGACTAAAGTGCTTCGGCGCGCCGCCCGTGCGCTGCCGAAGACCCCGTGCAGACCTCCTCATTGTTGAGTACCAGTTGGCCCGCAAGGTTAGTGCAGCATGGAGCTGACGAACCCACTTGAATCTTTCACGGAAGAATCGCAATGCAACGCTTAGACAGACCTTTCGATATCCAGCCGCTGGTTCGGGCGGATATGACCGTGCAAATCAATGGCCAACCGGTCAGCGCCGCGATCGGCGAAACCGTCCTTACGGTCATTCAATCCCTTGGCCTGCGTCAGGTCGCTCGTAACGATCACGATCAAATCAGCGGTGCCTATTGCGGCATGGGCGTGTGCCAATGCTGCCTGGTGAAAATCAACGGACGGCACAAGCGTCGCGCCTGCCAGACCCTTGTGCGCGACGGCATGATCGTCGAAACCCAGGTCAATCGCATCGCCGAGCAGGAGGTCTTATGAGCCTGCATCCGGTGATCGTCGGTGGCGGGCCGGCGGGCATGGCCGCGGCCATTGAGCTGGCCCGGCATGGCGTGCGCTGCACCTTGCTGGAAGAAGCTTCGCGACTCGGCGGTGTGGTCTATCGCGGGCCGTTGCGCGATGGCGTTCAGCTCGACTATCTGGGGCCGCGCTATTCCGAAATCCTGAGTCGATTGCACGGGGAGTTTCAGGAGCAGTCGGGGCTGATCGATGTGCGACTCAATCATCGCGTGGTCGGTGCCGAAGGTACGCGCGCGCTGGTGGTGCTGGATGCTGATGAACGCTTGCACGAAATCGAATATCCGCAACTGCTGTTGGCGGCGGGCTGCCATGAACGCAGCGTACCGTTTCCGGGCTGGACCTTGCCCGGCGTGATCCTGCTGGGCGGGCTGCAGCTGCAAATCAAGAGCGGCGTGGTCAAGCCCCAGGGGCCGGTGGTCATTACCGGCACCGGCCCGTTGCTGCCGCTGGTGGCGTGTCAGTTGCACGCCTCTGGCGTCACTGTCGCCGGAGTTTACGAGGCCTGCGCGTTTGGCAAAATCGCCCGGGAAAGCCTGGCGCTGTTGAACAAACCGCAGCTGTTTCTCGACGGCTTGAGCATGCTGGCGTTCCTGAAACTGCACGGCATCCCCATGCATTACGGCTGGGGCGTGGTTGAGGCCCAGGGCGATGGCGAGTTGAAGTCGGTCACCGTGGCGCCGTATTCCCGCACCTGGGAGCCGGACCTGAGCCGCGTACAAACCATTACCGCCCAGACCCTGGCGGTCGGCTACGGTTTTATCCCGCGCACCCAACTCAGTCAGCAAATGGGCCTGAACCACGGCTTCAGCGACGACGGCTACCTGCGGGCCAACGCCGATATCTGGCAACAAAGCAACGAGCCCCACGTGCACCTGGCTGGGGATATGGGCGGGATTCGCGGTGGCGAAGCCGCGATGCTTGCCGGGCGGATCGCGGCGCTATCGATCCTGTTGCAACGGGATGTACTGGATACGGAGCTGGCACTGGTCAGGCGTGACCGCTACCTGTCGAAACTCAAAGCGATTGTGCGCTTTCGGGCCGCAGTCGATCGCTACACCGAACGCGGCGCCGGGCAGACTGCATTGCCCGCCGCCGACACGGTGATCTGCCGTTGCGAACACGCGACCCGCGCCGACATCGACCGGGCGCTGGAGCAGGGCGTGCAAGACATGGCCAGCCTGAAAATGCGCACCCGCGTCAGCATGGGCGACTGTCAGGGGCGGATGTGCGTCGGCTATTGCAGCGATCGCCTGCGTGAAGCCACCGGGCGCCAGGACGTGGGCTGGTTGCGCCCGCGCTTTCCCATTGATCCGATCCCGTTTTCAGCTTTCCACAATGCCGCCACGGAGGCCGCCAATCATGAGTAAGTTCTATGACGTGGTCATCGCCGGTGGTGGCGTGATCGGGGCGTCCTGCGCTTATCAATTGTCCAAGCGCAAAAACCTCAAGGTGGCGCTGATCGACTTCAAGCGCCCGGGCAATGCGACCCGGGCCTCGGCTGGCGGTTTGTGGGCTATCGGTGAGTCGGTGGGGTTGGGCTGCGGGGTGATTTTCTTTCGGATGATGTCGGCCAATCGCAAGCGCGAAGCCCACGGCTCGGCGGTGGTAGTGGACTCCAGCACGCCGCACATCCTGCCGCAGTCGTTCTTCGATTTCGCCTTGCAGTCCAACGCCATGTACCCGGCGCTGCACAAGGAGTTGCAGGACAACCACGGAATGGATTTCAAGTTCGAGAAGACGGGGCTGAAGTTCGTGATCTATGACGACGAAGACCGGCTCTACGCCGAGCATATCGTCGCCTGTATTCCCCACTTGGCCGATCAAGTGCGCTGGCTCGACCAAGCGGCATTGCGCGTAGCCGAGCCGAGTGTCAGCCATGAGGCGAGGGGGGCGCTGGAGTTTCTTTGTGATCACCAGGTCAGCCCGTTCCGCCTCGCCGACGCTTACACTGAAGGCGCTCGGCAAAATGGTGTGGACATGTACTTCAATACCAACGTCACCGGGGTGCTGCACCACGGTTCGCGGGTCACCGGCGTACAAACCGCCGAGGCCGGAGTGTTTCACTGCGACACCCTGATCAACGCGGCGGGTGCCTGGGCGGCAGACCTGAGCGAACAAGCGACCGGCATTCGCATACCGGTGAACCCGGTGAAGGGCCAGATCCTGCTGACCGAACGCATGCCGAAGATCCTGCGTGGTTGCCTGACCACCAGCGATTGCTACGTGGCGCAGAAAGATAATGGCGAAATCCTGATCGGCAGCACTACCGAGGACAAAGGCTTCGACGTCACCACCACCTACCCGGAAATCGCCGGGCTGGTGCAAGGCGCGGTGCGTTGCATTCCAGAACTGGCTGACGTCAACCTCAAGCGCACCTGGGCCGGGTTGCGTCCGGGATCGCCGGATGAGTTGCCGATTCTTGGGCCGATGAAGGGGGTGGAGGGCTACCTGAATGCTTGCGGGCATTTCCGTACCGGCATCCTGACGTCGGCGATTACCGGGGTGTTGCTGGATAAGCTGGTGAACAATGAACCGTTGCCGCTGGATATCACCCCGTTTTTGGCGGATCGGTTTGAGGTCAAGGCCGGGGTAGAGGTGAAGGCGCTGGAAATGGCGTAACCATTGTGGGAGCGAGCTTGCTCGCGATAGCGGTGGGTCAGATAACGATGATGCTGACTGATTCTCCGCCATCGCGAGCAAGCTCGCTCCCACATTTGATCGGGGTTGACTCAGGTATTGATCGTTCCCACGCTCCGCGTGGGAATGCAGCCCGGGACGCTCCGCGTCCCTTTCGAGAGCTGGAACGCGGAGCGTCCCTTGAGGCATTCCCACGCGGAGCGTGGGAACGATCAGGTCAGGATCAAACCTTCCCCGATTCCTGCTCTTCCAGCTGATCCGCCTCAAACAACTTGGCCAGTTCTGCCCGGGCTTCCTGCGCCGTCTGCAAGACTTTCGCCGCATCGTCATAAACCGCATGCTGCGCCTCCAGCACCTGTTCATCGTGATGTTTGAAGCGTTTGATCCGCGCATCAGCCTGGGCCTGGGTCAACCCCAATCCCACCAACGTACGACGGCTCATTTCAAGACTGGAGTAATAGGTTTCCCGAATCGCTTCGGCGCCCAGGTCCACCAACCGGTGAACGTGCTGGCGGTTGCGTGCCCGGGCGATGATTTTGATGTGCGGGTACAAGCGGTGCACCACTTCGGCGGTCTTGATGTTGGTGTCCGGGTCATCGGTGGCAATCACAAAGTATTCCGCCTGCTCGACCTTCGCCGCGCTGAGGATTTCCGGGCGCATCGGGTCGCCGTAGAACACCGGCACACCGCCGAAACTGCGGGACAGCTCGATGGTTTCCACCGAGGTGTCCAGCGCGACGAACTTGATGTTCTGTGCCCGCAAAATCCGCGCAACGATCTGGCCCATCCGGCCCATGCCGGCGATCACCACACGTGGGGCGTCAGTGTCGATATCGCGGAATTTTTCCGGCACCACCACCGGTTGTACTTTCGGCGTATACAGCCGCGCGCACAGCAGCAGCAACAGCGGCGTGACAGCCATGGACAAGGTAATCGTCAGCACCAGCAAGTCGTACAGGCGCGGTTCGAACAAGCCTTGGTCGCGGCCGATCTTGAACACCACAAATGCAAACTCACCACCGGCCGCGAGCACGATACCAAGGCGAATCGCGCTGACCTTGCCCAAACCACCGGCCAGGCGCCCGACGACAAACAGCAGCGGCAACTTGATGGCGATCAGCAGCAACGTCAGCCCCAGCACCGTGATCGGTGCGCTCAGCAGCAGACTCAGGTTGGCGCCCATGCCGACGCTGATAAAGAACAGCCCCAGCAGCAAACCCTTGAACGGTTCGATCTGCGCTTCCAGTTCGTGACGGTACTCGGAGTCCGCCAGCAGCAACCCGGCGAGGAACGCGCCCAACGCCATGGACACGCCGACCAGGTCCATCAGCCACGCGGTGCCGATTACCACCAGCAATGCGGTGGCGGTGGAGACTTCCGGCAGGCCGGTCTTGGCCACCACTCGGAACACGGGTCGCAGCAGGTAACGTCCGCCGATCACCACCACGGCAATGCTGCCCAGGACACGCAAACCGTGGTTCAAGTCCTCGGCGGCGCTGGTGGTGTGATCACCGCCGGCCAGCAGCGGCACCATGGCAATCAACGGGATTGCGGCGATGTCCTGGAACAGCAGAATCGCGAACGCCAACCGCCCGTGGGGGCTGGTCAGTTCCTTGCGTTCCGCCAGGCTTTGCAGGCCAAACGCGGTGGACGACAACGCCAGGCCCAGGCCCAGCACAATTGCGCTGTTCAGCGACTGGCCGAACACAAACAACGCCAGCACGCCAATCACCGAACCGGTCAACAGCACTTGCGCAAGGCCAACGCCGAACACCGATTTGCGCATCACCCACAAGCGTCGCGGTGACAACTCCAGACCGATGATAAACAGCAGCAACACCACCCCCAGTTCGGAGATATGGCTGACGCTTTGCGGATTGCCGATCAATCCCAGCACCGACGGTCCGATGATCACACCGGCAAACAGATAACCCAGCACCGCGCCCAATTGCAGGCGTTTGGCCAAAGGCACGGTGAGCACCGCCGCGAACAGAAACACGACAGCGGCTTGCAACAGGTTGCCTTCATGGGGCATGGCGAAACTCCATAGACTCGGTTCGGCGGGGGTGACAAGGATAAAGGCTGGGGCTGCGTGCGTCAGCCAGGCAGATGAAATGAGATTGCCTGACACACCGCTTTCGCGAGCAGGCTCGCTCCCACAGGGAGATCAATGTCGTATACAAAATCGGTGTACGACACAAATCTACGGTGGGAGCGAGCCTGCTCGCGAAAGCGCCGGGTCAGGCAACAGAGATGTTGAATGAGATAGCCTCTTCGCGAGCAAGCTCGCCCCCACATTGGATCTTGGTTGTACCCAAGTTCTGCATCCACTAAAGAGCCCTGTGGGGGCGAGCCTGCTCGCGAACGCGGACTGGCAGTTAGTTACATTTAGCATCAATTGGTTACACTCATAGGATAAGCTGATCAATCACCCGTCCCACGAGCGCGCCCGATGGCCATCAATTTCGACCTGAACGATCTGCAAGCCTTTCGCGCCGTGGTCGAGCAGGGCAGCTTTCGCAAGGCCGCCGACACGGTGCGCATCTCCCAGCCCGCCCTGAGCCGGCGCATCGAAAAGCTCGAAGACGCCCTCGGTGTAAAACTCTTCGAACGCACCACCCGCAAAGTCAGCCTGACCCAGGCCGGACGCGGTTTCATTCCCAGCGTCGAACGCCTGCTCGACGATCTGGACGTGGCGTTGCTCGGCATCAGCGAAGTCGCCTCGACCCGACTAGGCCATGTCACCGTCGCCTGCGTGCCGTCGGCGGCGTACTACTTCATGCCGCGAGTGATCGCGCACTATCACCGGCAATTTCCTCGGATCAAGGTCAAGGTGTTGGATTCCAGCGCTCACGATGTCCTCAGCGCTGTGGTCAACGGCGAGGCGGATTTCGGTCTGAGTTTCATGGGCACCCTCGAAGCCGAGGTCGACTTTGAACCCTTGGTGCAGGAAGGTTACGTGGTGGCCTGTCGCCGCGATCACCCGTTGGCCGGGCGTAGCAGCGTGACCTGGGATGAGTTTTACCAGCAGGACTACATCTCGCTCGACAAGACCTCGGGTAATCGCTTCTTGCTGGATCAAGCGCTGGCCGGCGTGGTGCCGCAACGGCCAAGTATCTGCGAAACCCGTCACGTCACGACGATGATCGGGTTGGTGGAGGCCGGGCTGGGCGTGGCGGCAGTGCCGTTGATGGCGATGCCGGCGCAAGATCACCCGATTCTGACCCGAGTGCCACTGACCGATCCGCAAGTGATGCGCAGTGTCGGGCTGATCAAGCGCCGGGGTCGCACCTTGACCCCGGCAGCCCTGGAACTGGAGCGGCTGGTGGTGGAAATGAAAGTCCAGCCGCCGACGGTCAACGGCTGACCGAGTCCAGCCCTGTGGCTTGCACCTGTGGCTGAACGGCCGGGGAGGCCAGGTAAGTCAGCAACGCCCTGGCCTCGGCCGGGTGTTGCGCGCCTATCGGGATGCCCGCAGCGAACCGCGTCACCGACTGCACCGACTCGGGAATTTTCGCGACGAAGCTCACCCCAGGCACCGGAAGCAACTCGCTGACCTGCTGGAAGCCCAGTTGATAGTCGCCCGTGGCAACCACCGAGCCCACGGGGATTTTCGGGATCATCTTCGACTTCGGCTTGAGCTGGTCTTCGATGCCCAAGCGCTTGAACAACTGCTGCTCGATGTACACGCCGCTGGCGCTGTCGGAGTAGGCCACCGACTGCGCGCCAAGCAAGGTCTTTTTCAAACCCTCCACCGAGCTGATGTCGGGTTTCGTTGCGCCTTCGCGCACCACCAGGCCGATCCGTGAATCCGCCAGTTCCACCCGTGAAGCGGGGTCTACTTTGCCTTGTTTGATCAGGTCGTCGAGGGCATAGCCGACCATGATCACCACGTCGGCTTTTTCACCGTTGGCCAAGCGATTGGGGATCGCTTCCGGCGCCTTGCCCATCGACGGGCCGAGGGCGGTGCTCAGGGTGTTGCCAGTGGCTGCGGCGAATTCAGGGCCGAGGATTTTATAGGCCGCAGTGAAGCCACCGGAGGTCATCACGCGAATTTCTTCGGCCTGGGCGAAGGTGCTCAAACTCGCGATGAGAACCAGCGCGGCATAGTTGAAAAGCTTTTTCATCGAATAGGTCTCGCAGTCAAAGGTCGGTCACGAAAGGGCCGGTTGCAGGCGGCCGGTTGAGCGGCGATACAGAAACAGCGTCGCGCACAGGGCACAGAGCGCCGCGAAACTCATCCAGTAACCGGGTGCAGCCTTGTCGCCGGTGTACTGGATCAGGAAGGTCGACATCGCCGGGGTAAAACCACCAAACACCGCCGTCGCCAAGCTGTACGCCAGGGAGAACCCGGCGACCCGCACTTCCACCGGCATGATCTCGGTGAGTGCGGCGACCATCGCGCCGTTGTACAAGCCATAGATGAACGACAGCCACAGCAACACCAGCAGCATGTTGATAAAACTCGGCGCGTTGACCAGATAAGTCAGCGCCGGATACGCCGTGGCCAGGGTCAGCAACGCCATGGCAATCAACACCGGACGGCGGCCGATGCGATCGGACAAGGCACCGCCAATCGGCAGCCAGAAGAAATTGGAAACGCCGACCAGTAGCGTGACCAGCAACGCATCGGAAGTGCTCAGGTGCAGCACGGTTTTACCGAAGGTCGGCGCGTACACGGTGATCAGGTAAAACGCGGTGGTGGTCAGGGCGACCATCATCATTCCGGCGAACACGATCACCCAGTTCTGTGCCAGGGTGCGGAACACATCGCCCATGCTCGGACGGTGTTTGCGCGCGGCGAACTCGGCGGTTTCTTCCAGGTTACGGCGCAGGAAGAAGATAAACGGCACGATCATGCAACCGACGAAAAACGGAATCCGCCAGCCCCAATCGGCAATCATTGCCGGCGCCATCCATTGGTTCAGGCCATAGCCCAGCGCTGCTGCGACGATGATCGCCACTTGCTGGCTGGCCGACTGCCAACTGGTGAAAAAGCCTTTGTTGCCCGGCGTGGCGATCTCCGAGAGATACACCGAGACACCGCCCATTTCCGCACCGGCCGAGAAGCCTTGAAGCAAGCGGCCGATCAACACGATGGCGGGGGCGAACAGGCCAATGGTTTCGTAACCGGGCACCAGAACGATAAGAATCGTGCCGCTGGCCATGATCGACAGCGTGACGATCAGCCCTTTGCGCCGGCCCACATCATCGATGTACGCGCCCAGTACCACGGCGCCCAGCGGACGCATCAAGAACCCGGCGCCGAACACCGCGAAGGTCATCATCAGGGAGGCGAATTCGCTGCTGGCCGGGAAGAAAACGGCAGCGATTTGTGTGGCATAGAAGCCGAAAAGGAAGAAGTCGAACTGTTCCAGGAAGTTACCCGAGGTCACCCGGAAAATCGCACTGGCCCGGGAACGCCCGGAGGGAAGTGATGCTGTCATTGACCTGTACTCCACCGCTTTTATGACGTGCGCCGCGTGGGGGCTGCGCACGGTTCTTATTGGGGCGGATAGTGGGGCAGGGGCATCGATATGTTAATTGCATTGTCGGCATGCATTGATGCGTGGGGTGGATCAATGTGCTTGGGGATTGATATTGCCTGACACACCGCCATCGCGAGCAAGCTCGCTCCCACAGGGTTCTCTGGTGGATGCAAAACTTGGGTACAACCGAAATCCCATGTGGGGGCGAGCCTGCTCGCGAAGAGGCCATCCAATTCAGCATCGATGTCGCCAGACACACCGCCATCGCGAGCAAGCTCGCTCCCACAGGGTTCTCTGGTGGATGCAAAACTTGGGTACAACCGAAATCCCATGTGGGAGCGAGCCTGCTCGCGAAGAGGCCATCCGATTCAGCATCGATGTCGCCAGACACACCGCTTTCGCGAGCAAGCTCGCTCCCACAGGGTTCTCTGGTGGATGAAAAACCTGGGTACAACCGAAATCCCATGTGGGAGCGGGCTTGCTCGCGAAGAGGCCATCCGATTCAGCATCGATGTCGCCAGACACATCGCTTTAGCGAGCAAGCTCGCTCCCACAGGGTTCTCTGGTGAACGCAAAATCTGGGCATACCGAGATCCATTGTGGGAGCGAGCTTGCTCGCGATGGCGCTCGAACAGTCAACCCATCCGTCAGATGTACGCCTCGATATGCGCCATCCCCCGAGCCACATATTCGTCTTTCTCACCCACCGGCGCGAAGTAGTGCAGCACCTCCCGCGCCGCTTCAACGCCCTTGAGCCGCGCCAAAAACCACGCCGACAAGTATTGCGATGAGAAGCAACCACCCGCCGTGGCAATGTTGCCGTTGGCGTAAAACGCCTGATTGACGATATTGACCCCAGCCGCCTGCACCCAAGGCTTGCTCGTGGTGTCAGTGCACGCCGGGGCATCACCGAGCAGGCCGAGTTTGGCCAGCAAAAACGTGCCGGAGCATTGCGCCCCCAGCAATTGCCGCGCCGGGTCGAATTTGAGTTGAGCCATGATCGTCGGATCGTCGGCCACGTCGCGAGTCTTCCTGCCGCTACCGAACAGCACCGCATCGGCGCCACAGGCTTGCTGCAGATTGATGTGCGAATCGATGGTCAAGCCGTTCATCGACGTCACCCGAGGCGTCGGCGACGCGATGCTCACCTGCCAGCCCTGGTCCCCCAGCAGCGAAATCCGGCTGAGCATCCCATAGGCGATCAGCGAATCCAGTTCGTTGAAGCCGTCGAAGGTCAGAATGGCGATGTGCATGGCGAATCCCGCTGGTTTTTTCGCAGACTACGCCGACCCGGCGCGACACCTCCGGTACAGTCGGTCGCAGAATCATCGCTACAGTAAGGAATGATTCGCCACCCGCGCAGTCGGAACTCAGTAGTTACGACATCCCAAGAGGTTCACCGATGAACAGCAAAACCCTTATCGCCAGCCTCGCCCTTGTCGCCGGCATCGCCGCAATCAGCCCCGTCGTCCAAGCCGCCGAAACAGCGCAGAAAACCGTCCAGCCCGGCGCCAACAACGCCCGCAGCCTGGTGAAAGGCGACCGCGCGCCGGAGGTTTATCAACGCAGTGAAAAGGCTGTGAAGAACTGGAAGGCGAGAGGTCTGAAGGCCCCGGAGTCTGACGCGCAGTGGGTGCAAATCAATGACAAGTACATGATGGTGTTGATTACCAGCGGCACGATTGTGGATGTCACGCCGGTGGAGCGTTGAGTCGTAGAGCTGGTTTCCTGGAACGCGCTCGGGGAGTTACTCGCTATGAACGCGCGCCGGGCTAGTGGTCCCCAACCGATACTGATTATTCCCACTGCGCTTGGCCTCATACATCGCCAGATCCGCGATATGAATCAACCGATCCATGCTCGGCGCATGATCCGGGAACACCGCCACCCCAAGGCTGGTGCCAATGTGCCGCTGATCATTGCCAATCGTGACCGGCGGTGAGAGCTCGACGAAGATTTTCTGGCAGATACTGCGTGCTTCGTCCTGCAGGTTGATGCCTGGAGGCAAGCCTTGCAGGATCACCACGAATTCGTCGCCGCCAATCCGGGCGACGGTGTCGGTTGAGCGCAGGATGCGCTTGAGTCGTGTGGCCGTGGTGACCAGCACCCGGTCGCCAGCCGCATGACCGTAATGGTCGTTGATCGCCTTGAAACCATTGAGGTCGACAAACACCAACGCCACTCTGGTTGCACTGACCCGCGCCTGCTCAAGCGCCTCGGACAGGCGTTCTTCCAGCACCAGGCGATTGGGCAGGCCGGTCAGCGGGTCGTAGTGGGCCAGGTGTTGCAGGTAACTGGCGGAGGCTTTTTCTTCGGTGATGTCGCGTACCACGCCCATCATTTTGATCGTGGTGTCGTGGTCGTTCTTCACCACATTGCCGGTCTCGCGCAACCAGCGCAGGGTGCCGTCGGGCCAGACCACGCGGTATTCCTCGTCATGGTTCTCGCCGGTTTCCAGGCAACGCAACTCACCGGCGCGGACCTTGGCCCGGTCGTCCGGGTGTACGCAGGAACAGAACAAGGCGTAGGAGGGCGTGACTTCGCCGATCTTGAACCCGAACATGCCGTAGATCGCCTCCGACCAATAGAGCTTGTCGGTGTCCACATCCCAGTCCCATGTACCGATGCGAGCGAAATACTGACTGCGCTTGAAGCGCTCGGCGTCACCGTCCAGGTGAATGTTTTGTCCTTTGGACAGACTGGCAATCAGCGCGCGGCATTCGGTGAGCTGCTGTTGCAGGGAATACTGGCGACAGAGCAGCGCGACCAGCAGGGCAAGCATCACGGAGCCAATGACAGCGCTGATCCAGAGGAAACTCATTCAGGGATGGCCGTCATGGCGTATTTAACCGTCGGGGTAATGCTGCTTATCTTAGTTCACGCTTACGACCGGAAACAGAGCTAAACCGCGCCGAACGGTTGCCAATGGCTCGCAATTCTGGGAAAACGACGCCCATGAGCCCTTGCGGGGGAGTGAACAGACGAGTGCATGTAATGAATGATGAGCTTCAGGTAATCGACCTTGAACCGGGTGACGGTAAAGCCGCGGTCAAAGGCGCGTTGATCACTACTCAATATCGCGGGTGGCTGGAGGACGGCACCGAGTTCGATTCTTCCTACAGCCGAGGGAAGCCTTTTCAGTGCGTGATCGGGACTGGCCGGGTCATTAAAGGCTGGGATCAAGGAATCATGGGCATGCAGGTGGGTGGCAAGCGCAAGCTATTGGTGCCGGCGCACCTGGCGTATGGCGAGCGGACGATGGGCGCGATTGCGCCGAATTCGAATTTGATCTTTGAGATTGAGTTGTTGGAAGTGCTGACGCGGGATGATTGATTGCTCGCATGAGGTTTAAACGACGAACCCCGTCGTTATATCCCGAATCATGCGTTGTTTGTCAGGCCGTCTTCGCGAGCAGGCTCGCTCCCAAATTGGGTCGGCGTGAACACAAGTCCCTTGTGGGAGCGGGCTTGCTCGCGAAGAACGATCACGCGGTCCACCTGAAGAAACCTGAAGCCACTCCTTGCTACCTCGGACACTATCAGCGACGATGCTCGCCATATAGGGGTAGGGGGTATAGGTATGTCGCACATTCACGAACACAAAGACGATCTGCTCAACCGCGTCCGGCGCATTGCCGGGCAGGTGCAAGCGGTGGAAAAGGCCCTGGAATCCGACGCTGATTGCGCCAAGACTTTGCACTTGGTCGCGGCGATCCGGGGCGCAGTCAATGGTTTGATGGATCAGTTCATCGACGCCCACGCCCGTGAGCACGTGGCCCATCCCGACCTCAGCAACGAACAACGCGCCCAAGGCGTGGAAGAGTTGCTGCAAGCCATCCGCCGTTATTCCAAGTAGACCGAACACCATGACACTGACACCCCAGGCTTCATCCTTTGCCCACGACCACATGTTCCTCGGCGCTTCCCATGATGAAAATGGCCGCCGCACGTTATGGGTGGTGGCGCTGACCTTCGTGATGATGATCGGCGAAATTGCCGCCGGTTACGTGACCGGTTCCATGGCGCTGCTGGCCGACGGTTTTCACATGGCGACCCACGCCGTGGCCCTGGGAATCGCGGCGGCGGCCTACGGGTTTGCCCGACGCCACGCCAATAATGAGCGATTCAGTTTCGGCACTGGCAAGGTCGGTGATCTGGCCGGGTTTGCCTCGGCCATGGTGCTGGGGCTGGTGTCGCTCGGGATTGCCGGCGAGTCGATTCTGCGGCTGTTCCAGCCGACCACCGTGGCCTTCACCGAAGCCACGATCATTGCCGTGGTGGGGTTGGCGGTGAACATCGTCAGCGCCTTCCTACTGGCGGGCAATCATGGGCATCACGGGCATGATCACGGCCACAGCCACGACCATGCTCATCATCACGACAACAATCTGCGTTCAGCCTATGTCCACGTACTGGCCGATGCGTTGACCTCAATCCTCGCCATCGCCGCGTTGCTGGCCGGTCGCTATCTGGGGTGGGTCTGGCTCGACCCGGTGATGGGCATCGTCGGCGCCGTCGTCATCGCGAAATGGGCCTATGGCCTGATGCGCGACAGTGCCGCCGTGTTGCTCGACACCACGGACGAACACGTGGCCGAAGAAATCCGCGAGCTGCTGGAAACCCCCGGCGACGTGACCATCAGCGACCTGCACGTCTGGCAGGTCGGCCCCGACGCCCGGGCGGCGATCGTCAGCGTAGTAGCAGCGGCCAACGTGACCGCCGACGCCATCCGCGAGCGTCTGGCGCCGGTGCACGAGTTGTCTCACCTGACAGTGGAACACCGCACTGCGTAAGCAATCAGGCTTGAGCCGACGAGTCAGGTGAACATCGCAATGTCATCAAGTGTGTCGGCAACGGTTGCTTCAAGTGTGGGGAATGTCTTCTTCGCTGTATTTCACACCTGTAAAGGATGTCCCCGGTTTCTACCCGAGCAAGCCCGCTCCCACAGGGGATTGGCGGTAGTAGCAAGATTTTCGACCCACACTGGACACTGTGGGAGCGGGCTTGCTCGCGAAGAGGTCGGCACATCCAGCATGGATATCGATTGACACTCCGCCATCGCGAGCAAGGGTTTTGTGTCGGTCGTTAGGCCTCGACGATCAGCGGAATCCGGCCATTCAGGGAAGGGCGGTAGTGCCACGTCAAACCGTGCAATGCGGGATTCATCGCCAGTATCTGCGTCAATGTTGCGCTGGCGATGCTCAAGGCCAGTGTCTGCCCCGGACATTGGTGGCGGCCGCTGCCAAAGGTAAAACTGCGACGATTTGGGCGGTCCAGGATGAACGCGTCAGGGGCGTCGTTAAGCTGCGGATCGCGATTGGCCGAAGCCAGCAACACCAGGATTGTGTCGCCAGGGTTCAAGCGAATGCCGTCGATTTCACACGCCGCGGCAACGAAGCGGCGGGTGTTCTGAACTGAAGGATCGAAGCGTTGGACTTCGGCCAGAAACGAATCAACGTTGCCCAGCAACAGCGGATCGCGAATCAACGTCACCAAAGCATTTCCAATCAACCCCGCCGTGGCTTCATAGGTCTGCGAGCACAGCCCGATCAGGTTGGCGATCAGCCTTTCACTGTCCGAAGAAGCGAACCGCTGTTTGATGCCGTTCAACAATGAACTGTTCAAGTCCGGGTCATCCAGCAACTCAATGAAGTAACCCCGCAACTGTTCCGCCGCCCCATGCGCTGCGTCCAATTGAGCCTGATGACTCAGGGGCGACAGGCAAGCCACAAAATCAGCGGTCAGCTCGCTGACGACTCGGGCCTGAGCCGGGGAGAACCCCAGCAACGCTGCGACCACGCACACCGGGCCGCGAAACATCGCTTTGGACAAACCCTCGGCGTCCGGGGTGATCAATCGCGCACTGACCAACGCTTTCACTTCATTCACATCAATCAACGCCAACTCCGGTTCAATCGCCGACCGAGGGCAGTGCTGCCGTTCGCCTTCATTCATGCGCATCAAGCGACCGAACACCTCGCCGGCCAAACCATCGGCAATCGCCTTGGGCACCGGTTCACCCAAAGGACGCACATGGCAATCAGGATGCCCCAACACCGCCGCCACAGCCGCGGCACTGCTGGCCACCCACAGATTCAGACCTTGATGAAAAACCAGTCCACCCTCGGCGCGTAGTTGTGCGTAATAAGGATAAGGATCGGCATGAGTCGCAGCGATGATCGGGTCCATGGGTCGCAGCCTTGTTCGTGGTGGGGAAAGTGTTGCTACTATCTCCAGTCCAACAAGGTCTTGATTCGTCCGGGAGCGAAATATGAACGTTGAACAACACGACATCGGCGTCTCTCAGGTGGCTGCCGCGATCGCGGAGCCGGCCCGGACGAAGATCCTCTGTTCGCTGATGGACGGCCACGCCCGTACCAGCACCGAGCTGGCGGCGGTTGCCGAGGTCAGCGCGTCCACCGCCAGCGCGCACCTGGCCAAACTCAAGGAACTGGCGCTGGTGCGGTTGCACGTGCAGGGTCGCCATCGTTATTACAGCCTCGCCGACAAACGGGTGGCCCAGGCGTTGGAGGCGTTGATGGTGATCGGCCAGAACGCCGCGCCAACCTTCAACCCGCGCACGCCGGATCGCCTGCAATTTGCCCGCACTTGCTACGATCACATGGCCGGCACCCTGGCGGTGTTGCTGCATGACCGGATGATCGAGGCGGGATGGTTGCTGGAAACCGACGAGCAGGTTTATCAGTTGAGCGACAGCGGCGAGGCGTTGTTCGAAGGGCTGGGCATCGAGGTCAAGGATTTGAGCACGATGCGCCGTCGCTTCGCCTGCCCGTGCCTGGACTGGAGCATGCGCCGGCCGCATTTGGGCGGCTCGTTGGGGGCGGCGTTGTTGCAGTTGGCGATCAAGCGCAAATGGGTGACCCAGGACCTGGACAGTCGGGCATTGGCGTTGACGGCGGCGGGGCGCAAGGAGATGGGGGCGCGGTTCGAGCTGGTATTGCCGGTGGATCTTTCCTACGCCCGAAAATCCCAGACGTACTCCACCACCCGCACCGCCAGCACCAGGTAGATCAAAAACAAAATCACCTGGAACGCCGTGTGATACGGCAGTCGGGACAAGCGCCGCAAACCGTCGCTGACGCTGAGCAGCATCAGTAGCGCAGACACCGCAATCAGCGCCCAGCCCGCCACGTCCGAGGTGAGCAGCCCCATGTACGGATGGTGCTCGCTGTGCAGGGCATTGGTGCCCGCTGCGAACAGCAACGCGCACACCAGCAGGTTCTTGATGTTGTCGAACACCTGCGTGGTGAAATCGGTGTCCAGCAAGGCCAGATACTTTCGCCAGAGTTTACCCATGGTTTTCTGACACCTGTCGATTGCGAGTGCTCGCGGCAAGTCTAGTGACGAATTGATAAGCGTGCCGATTTCATCCGGTCCGATGAGAGGTACGCTTGCACCTTGTGCCTGCCATGCTGACGCTATACTGTATATCTGAACAGTATCAGGCGTTGCCCATGGAACTCATCGACAAGCTCAGCATTCTCGCCGACGCGGCCAAGTACGACGCGTCTTGCGCCAGCAGTGGCGCGCCAAAGCGCAGCTCCGAGGGTAAAAGCGGGCTGGGTTCCACCGATGGCATGGGTATTTGCCACAGCTACACACCGGACGGTCGTTGTGTTTCGCTGCTGAAAATTCTGCTGACCAACTTCTGTCTTTATGACTGCCAGTATTGCGTTAACCGTCGCTCCAGCGATGTGCCCCGGGCGCGGTTTACACCTGAAGAAGTGGTCACGCTGACCCTGGATTTCTACCGGCGCAACTGCGTCAGTGGGTTGTTTCTCAGTTCCGGGATCATTCGTTCGGCGGACTACACCATGGAACAACTGATCCGCGTGGCCAAGTTGCTGCGCGAAGACCATGAGTTCCGTGGCTATATTCACCTCAAGACCATTCCCGAAGCTGATCCAGCGTTGATCGAGGAAGCGGGGCGTTATGCAGACCGGCTAAGCGTCAATATTGAATTGCCCACCGATGCCAGCCTGCAGACCCTGGCCCCGGAGAAGCAACTAGGCTCGATCAAGCAGGCCATGCAGACGATCTACACCGGCGAGCAAACCGTACTCAACGAACCTCGTGCACCGAAATTCGCTCCGGCGGGGCAAAGCACGCAGATGATTGTTGGCGCTGATGACACCGATGACAGCACCATTCTGCACAGTGCTCAGGCGTTGTATGGCAACTACCGTTTGCGTCGGGTTTATTACTCGGCGTTCAGCCCGATCCCCAACAGCCCGAAAAGCGTGCCGCTCGCCGCGCCGCCGCTGATGCGCGAACACCGCTTGTACCAGGCCGATTTTCTGTTGCGCAGCTACGGGTTTACCGCTGGCGAGTTGTTCAAGGGGCCGGGCCATCTGGCATTGGACATGGACCCGAAACTGGCCTGGGCGTTGGAGAATCGCGAGGTGTTTCCACTGGACCTCAATCGCGCCGCAGCATCGTTGATCGCCCGTATTCCCGGGATTGGCCTGCGCACCACCGAGCGTCTGGTGGAACTGCGCCAGCAACGGCGTATTCGCTATGAAGACCTGGCGCGCATGCGTTGCGTGCTGGCCAAGGCCAAACCGTTTTTTATCACCAGCGATTACCACCCGCAGCAAGCGGAAGTCACCAGTCATTTGCTGTATCAGCAACTGCGTGACCGGCCGCAGCCGCAACAGATGGGGTTATGGGGATGATCAACCTGGATTGCGACGAACTGTTCGATACCTGGCGCCAGCAGGCGCGGTGGCTGCTCAGCCATGAGGTCGATCCGAGTCTGGTGAGCTGGGCGTCGGAGGGTGTCCGTGACCTGTTCGCCAGCGATGATGCGCCTCCCGCCGACAATGGCCCGTTTCAGGCGCGCATCCCGTTGGCGTTGCTAGGCACCCTTGAAAGCGCCGCACGTTATCGCGGTGATCAGCGCTGGAGTTTGCTCTATGAGGTGTTGTGGCGGGTCAGTCATGGTGACCGAACGGCAATGCTGGCCGGCGACAGGTTAGGCAGTGAGCTGCAACGTCGGATCAAGCAAGTGCAGCGCGAAGCCCATCATCTGCATGCGTTCGTGCGTTTCGTCGAGCGACCTCAAGCCACCGAAGGCCCGCAATACGTCGCTTGGCATGAACCCGCCCACGACATTTTGCACAGCGCCAGCGAGCATTTCGTCGCCCGCATGGGCCGCCACCGCTGGTTGATCGCCACGCCTCGCGACGGGGTTTATTACGACGGACAGCAGTTGATCCACCAACGGCAGTGCCCGGTTGAATGGCAACGGCTGGCGCACGTCGACGACCCTCACGGCGATATGTGGCTGACCTACTACAGCCACATCTTCAACCCGGCGCGATTGAACCCGAAGGTCATGCAAGGGCATTTACCGGCGCGATTCTGGAAAAACCTGCCTGAAGGGGTGTTGATTCCGGGGTTGATCACCCAGGCGCGCACGGGCAAGCAACAGGATGGGCAGGCGAGCGGGATCAAGGGAAGGGCGGGGAAGCGGATTGCGTTGGGAGATAGCGAGCGCGGTTCTGCGGTGAATACGGAGTAGATGTCGACCGGGCTTAAAATGTGGGGGAACATCGTTGTATTCGGGGCGGATAAAAAAGCCCCCCATTGCCAGGCAATGGGGGGCTTTTGTGCAACTGGCGTCAGATCAAACCTTGACGATCCAGCCCGCTGGCGCTTCGATGTCGCCGGTCTGTACACCGGTCAGCTCTTTGTAGAGCTTCTGGGTGACCGGGCCGACTTCGGTTTCGCTGTGGAACACGTGCAGGTGGTCGTTGTAGCTGATGCCGCCGATCGGGGTGATCACGGCAGCGGTACCGCAGGCACCGGCTTCCTTGAAGTCCGACAGCTTGTCGATGAACACGTCGCCTTCGATCACTTCCAGGCCCAGACGTGTTTGTGCCAGCTCGATCAACGACAGACGGGTGATGCCCGGCAGCACCGAAGGGGACTTCGGCGTGACGAATTTGTTGTCGTGGGTGATGCCGAAGAAGTTGGCCGAGCCGACTTCTTCGATTTTCGAGTGGGTCATCGGATCCAGGTAAATGCAGTCAGCGAAGTGCGCCTTCTTGGCCTGGGAACCTGGCATCAGGCTGGCGGCGTAGTTGCCACCGACCTTGGCCGCGCCGGTGCCTTGTGGGGCGGCGCGGTCGAAGCTGGAGATCAGGAAGTTGTGCGGGGTCAAACCGCCCTTGAAGTAGGCGCCGACCGGAATCGCGAAGATCGAGAAGATAAACTCGGGGGCGGTACGCACGCCGATGTTGTCACCTACGCCGATCACGAACGGGCGCAGGTACAGCGCGCCGCCAGTGCCGTAAGGCGGGATGAAACGCTCGTTGGCGCGAACCACGGCCTTGCAGGCTTCGATGAACTGCTCGGTTTCCACGAACGGCATCAGCAGGCGTGCGCAGCTGCGTTGCATGCGCAGGGCGTTCTGGTCGGGACGGAACAGATTGATCGAACCGTCCTTGCAACGATAGGCCTTCATGCCTTCGAAGCACTGCTGGCCATAGTGAAGGGCAGTCGAGCCTTCGCTGATGTGCAGCACGTTGTCTTCGGTCAGGGTGCCTGCGTCCCACTCGCCATTGCGCCAGTACGACAAGAAACGCTTGTCTGTCTTGATGTAGTCAAAACCCAGCTTGTCCCAATTGATGCTTTCGTTACCCATGACACCCTCTATCACTTAACAACCGCCGAAACGGTTCAAGGCTTCTGACGTTTTTTGGATGGGGACAACAATACTTCATTCCGGGGTGGTTTCGCAGCCCGGAATGCGTTCCTTTGATCGTTCCCCGCGCGCTGATCGTTCCTACGCTCTGTGTGGGAATGACTCAACGGACGCTCCGCGTTCGCTTTTGGAACGCAGAGCGTCCCGGGCTGCATTCCCACGCGGAGCGTGGGAACGATCGGTCAGAGATGCAGCGCATGCCCCAAGGCACGCAACGCCGCTTCCTGCACCGCCTCGCCCAGCGTCGGGTGCGCGTGGATGGTGCCGGCGATGTCTTCCAGTCGGGCGCCCATCTCCAGGCTCTGGCCGAATGCGGTCGACAACTCCGAAACCCCGACACCGACCGCCTGCCAGCCAACAATCAGGTGATTGTCCCGACGCGCGACCACTCGCACGAAGCCGGTTTTCGATTCCAGGGTCATCGCCCGGCCATTGGCCGCGAACGGGAAGCTGGAGACGATGCAATCCAGACCGGCAGCTTCGGCCTCAATCGGCGTCTTGCCGACCACCACCAATTCCGGGTCGGTGAAGCATACGGCAGCGATGGCGGTCGGGTTGAATTCGCGGGTTTTACCGCTGATCAGCTCGGCGACCATTTCGCCCTGGGCCATGGCCCGGTGCGCCAGCATCGGTTCGCCGCTCAGGTCGCCGATGGCGTAGACGTTGCGCATGCTGGTCTGGCAGCGGTTGTCGATTTTGATCGCCGAACCGTTCATCGCCAGATTCAGCGCTTCAAGGTTCCAGCCCTGAGTGTTCGGCTTGCGACCGACGGCGACCAGTACCTGATCGGTTTCAAGATTCAGAATGTCGCCATTCGGATCAAGCACTTGCAGCGTATTGCTAGCAGAATCAAAGCCTTGCACGCTGTGTTTCAAGTAAAGCTTCACGCCAAGATGCTTGAGCGCTTCGTGCACCGGATGAGTCAGTTCGGCGTCGTAGGCTGGCAGGATGCGATCCTGAGCCTCGACCACGCTGACTTCGGCGCCGAGCTTGCGATAGGCAATCCCCAACTCCAGACCGATATAACCACCACCCACCACGATCAGCCGTTTAGGCACGGACTTCGGCGCCAGGGCTTCGGTGGATGAAATGATCGGCCCGCCAATCGGCAGCATTGGCAGGTTGACGCTTTTCGAACCAGTGGCCAGCACCAGGTGCTCGCACTGGATCCGCGTGTCGCCGACTTCAACGGTCTTGCCGTCGATCACCTTGGCCCAGCCTTGAACAACCTGGATCTTGTGTTTCTTCAGCAGCGCCGAGACGCCGGTAGTCAGGCGATCAACGATGCCATCCTTCCACTCGACGCTTTTCGAGATGTCGAGGGTCGGCGCTGAAACGCTGATGCCCAACGCCGAATGCTGGCTGTGGTGTTGCGTCTGGTGAAACTGTTCGGCGACGTGAATCAGCGCCTTCGACGGAATGCAGCCGATGTTCAGGCAGGTGCCGCCCAAGGATTCGCCTTCCACCAGAATGGTCGAAATGCCCAACTGACCGGCACGGATCGCCGTCACATAGCCGCCAGGGCCGCCGCCGATGATCAGCAGCGTGGTGTTCAAGTTTTGCATTGCTTACTCCACAAACAAGGTTGCGGGTTGTTCGAGCAGGCCACGAATGGCCTGGATGAATTGCGCCGCGTCCATGCCATCGACCACGCGGTGATCGAAGGAGCTGGAGAGGTTCATCATCTTGCGAATCACGATCTGGCCTTTGACCACCATCGGGCGTTCGACGATTTTGTTCACGCCGACGATCGCCACTTCCGGCAGGTTCAACACCGGCGTGCTGACGATGCCGCCCAACGCGCCGAGGCTGGTCAGGGTGATGGTCGAGCCGGACAGTTCATCGCGACTGGCCTTGCCATTGCGTGCAGCGGTGGCCAAACGCGAGATTTCCTGAGCGCTGTCCCACAAGCTGCGGGCTTCAGCGTGACGCACCACCGGCACCATCAAGCCAATATCGCTTTGGGTGGCGACGCCGACATGCACCGCGCCGAGGCGGGTGATGACCTGGGCTTCGTCGTCGTAACGGGCGTTGATCTGCGGGAAGTCGCGCAGGGCGACGACCAAGGCGCGGACCAGGAACGGCAACAAGGTCAGCTTGCCGCGGCTCGCACCGTGTTTTTCGTTCAGGTGTGCGCGCAGTTCTTCCACGGCGGTGACGTCGATTTCCTCGACATAACTGAAGTGGGCGGCGCGCTGGGTGGAGTCCTGCATGCGCTGGGCGATCTTGCGGCGCATGCCGATCACCGGGATTTGCTCTTCGTCGTTACGCTGGGCGTACGCGGCTATCGGTGCCGAAGCATTCGACTGACCTTCGGCCAGATAGGCATCGAGGTCTTCGTGCAACACTCGACCCGCAGGACCGGTGCCACGCACCAGACGCAGCTGGATGCCGAGGTCGAGCGCATGTTTGCGCACGGCCGGGGAGGCCAGCGGACGTTCGTCGGCCTCGCGAGCTACCATCGGGCCTTGGCAAACGGCGGCTGGACGAGACGCCGCGACCGGTTTGCTCGCAGCCACTGCTTCAACTTTAGGCGCAGCAACCGGTGCTGCCGAAACTGCAACAGCCGCAGGCTGCGCGGACTCTTTATAGTTACCCGCGCCTTCCACTTCAATGCTGATCAGGATGCTGCCAACCGCCATCACTTCCCCCGGCACGCCGCCGAGGGAAATGACCTTGCCATGCACCGGCGAAGGAATATCGACCATCGCCTTGTCGGTCATCACATCGGCCAGTACCTGATCTTCGACGACCATGTCGCCGACCTTGACATGCCACACCGACAACTCAACTTCTGCAATGCCTTCGCCAATGTCCGGCATTTTAATAACGTGCGTGCCCATTCAGACCTCCATAACCCGTTTCAACGCCGCGCCCACTCGGGACGGCCCTGGGAAATACGCCCACTCTTGCGCGTGCGGGTAGGGGGTGTCCCAACCGGTGACGCGTTCGATCGGCGCTTCCAGGTAGTGGAAGCAATGCTCTTGCACCAGGGCGACCAGTTCGGCGCCGAAACCACAGGTGCGGGTGGCTTCGTGAACGATCACGCAGCGACCGGTTTTTTTCACGGACTTGACGATGGTTTCAAGGTCCAGCGGCCACAGGCTGCGCAGGTCGATGACTTCCGCGTCGACACCGCTTTCTTCAGCGGCGACTTGCGACACGTAGACCGTGGTGCCGTAGGTCAGGATCGTCACTTCCTTGCCCGGACGGGCGATGGCAGCAACGTCCAGTGGCACGGTGTAGTAACCGTCCGGCACTTGCGCGGCGGGGTGTTTCGACCACGGGGTTACCGGGCGGTCGTGGTGGCCGTCGAACGGGCCGTTGTACAGGCGTTTTGGCTCAAGGAAGATCACCGGGTCATCGTTTTCGATGGAAGCGATCAGCAAACCCTTGGCGTCGTACGGGTTGGACGGCATGACGGTGCGCAGGCCGCAGACCTGGGTGAACATCGCCTCGATGCTCTGGCTGTGGGTCTGGCCGCCGTAGATGCCGCCGCCGCAAGGCATGCGCAGGGTCATCGGGGCGGTGAACTCGCCGGCCGAGCGATAGCGCAGACGGGCGGCTTCGGAAATGATCTGGTCCGAGGCCGGGTACACGTAGTCGGCGAACTGAATCTCGGCCACCGGCCGCAGTCCGTAGGCGCCCATGCCCACGGCGACGCCGACGATCCCGCTTTCGGAGATCGGCGCATCGAACACCCGGGAGGTGCCGTACTTGCTCTGCAAGCCTTCGGTGCAACGGAACACGCCGCCGAAATAGCCCACGTCCTGGCCGAACACCACGACGTTGTCGTCGCGCTCAAGCATCACGTCCATGGCCGAGCACAGGGCCTGGATCATGGTCATGGTGGTCGTGGTCATGGCGGTTTCCAGCTCGATATTATTGTTGTGGTCGTTCATGTCAGATCCCCAACTCTTGACGCTGGCGCTTCAAGTGCTCCGGCATCTCTTTGTAGACGTCTTCGAACATGGTCGCGGCGCTTGGAGTCTGGCCACCGGCGAGGGTGCCGTACGTTTCGGCTTCTTTCTGCGCGGCAATCACTTCGGCTTCCAGCTCGGCGCTGACGGCGGTGTGTTCCTCTTCGGACCACTGGCCGATCTTGATCAAGTGCTGTTTAAGGCGTGCGATCGGATCACCCAACGGGAAGTGGCTCCAGTCGTCGGCGGGACGGTATTTCGAAGGATCATCGGAGGTGGAGTGCGGGCCGGCGCGGTAGGTGACCCATTCGATCATGGTCGGGCCGAGGTTGCGGCGCGCCCGTTCGGCGGCCCAGGCAGAGGCAGCGTAGACCGCGACGAAATCGTTGCCATCGACCCGCAGGGAGGCAATCCCGCAACCAACGCCACGGCCAGCAAACGTGGTGGCTTCACCACCGGCAATCGCCTGGAACGTGGAAATCGCCCATTGGTTGTTGACCACGTTGAGGATCACCGGTGCCCGGTACACGTGGGCGAAGGTGAGGGCGGTGTGGAAGTCGGATTCAGCCGTGGCGCCGTCGCCGATCCAGGCCGAAGCGATTTTAGTGTCGCCCTTGATCGCCGACGCCATGCCCCAGCCCACACCCTGTACGAATTGGGTGGCGAGGTTGCCGGAAATCGTGAAGAAGCCGTGATCGCGCACCGAGTACATGATCGGCAACTGACGACCCTTGAGCGGATCGCGCTCGTTGGACAGCAGTTGGCAGATCAGGTCCACCAGCGGCACTTCGCGCGCCATCAGAATGCTTTGCTGACGGTAGGTCGGGAAGCACATGTCGTCGATGTTCAAGGCCAGGGCCTGGGCGCTGCCGATGGCTTCTTCGCCGAGGCTTTGCATGTAGAACGACATTTTTTTCTGACGCTGGGCGACCACCATGCGGTTGTCGAAAATCCGCGTCTTGAGCATGGCGCGCATGCCTTTACGCAGGATTTCCGAGGGTACGCCTTCGCCCCATGGGCCAAGAGCGTTGCCCTGGTCATCGAGCACGCGAATCAGGCCTTTGGCCAGATCTGCCGTGTCGGCCGGTTCAACGTCGATTGGGGGTTTGCGCACCAGGCCTGCGTCGGTCAGATGCAGGTAGGAAAAGTCGGTTTTGCAGCCGGGACGGCCCGAGGGTTCGGGAACGTGCAGGCGCAGCGGTTCGTACGCTTGGTTCATGGCTTCTACGCTCGATCTTGTGAATTTCTTGTAGTGAGCTGACGGTCATTCCATGGGTGATGGAAATCTTGTCCTACAAACATCATAGGCCCGGCGCAGGAGAATATTTATCTGTGTTTCGTTGCGTTGGTGGTCATTTGAGGATAAAAAATCTGCATTAACAAAAATAACAGGTGGTTTTGTCTCATGCGCAAATTGGATCGTACCGATATCGGGATTCTGAACAGCCTTCAGGAGAACGCCCGCATCACCAATGCCGACCTCGCACGCTCGGTGAATCTGTCGCCGACGCCGTGTTTCAACCGGGTCAAGGCAATGGAAGAATTGGGGCTGATTCGTGAGCAGGTAACCCTGCTGGATGCCGACCTGCTGGGGCTGCATGTGAATGTGTTCATTCACGTCAGCCTGGAGAAACAGGTGGAAGAAGCGTTGGCGCATTTCGAAGAGGCGATTTCGGATCGGCCGGAAGTGATGGAGTGCTACTTGATGGCGGGGGATCCGGATTATCTGATTCGGGTGTTGGTGCCGACGATTCAGTCGTTGGAGCGGTTTATGATGGACTTCCTGACCAAAGTCCCCGGGGTTGCCAACATTCGTTCGAGCTTTGCGCTCAAGCAAGTGCGCTATAAAACCGCGCTGCCATTGCCAGCGAACGGGTTGACCCTTGCATAACGAACACCGGACCTGTCACTGATCGTTCCCACGCTCCGCGTGGGAATGCATCCCGTGACGCTCTGCGTCACATCCGAAGCGGAACGCGGAGCGTCCCTGGCGGCATTCCCACGCAGAGCGTGGGAACGATCGGCCGTTAGAGTTTGTTGATGGGGATCTTCAGGTAGGTGACGCCATTGTCCTCAGCCGGCGGCATATTCCCCGCCCGCACATTCACCTGAATCGCCGGCAGCAACAGATTCGGCATGCCCAACCCGGCATCACGTTGCGTGCGCATGGCGACAAACGCCGCTTCATCGATGCCGTCATGCACATGAATGTTGCTCTGCCGTTGCTCACCCACGGTGGTCTGGCACTGAGGTTCACGACTTTCGGGTGGGTAGTCATGGCAAACATAAAGCCGCACGCCAGCGGGGAAAGCCAACAGCTTGTGGATCGAGGCGAACATCTGATTGGCGTTGCCGCCGGGGAAGTCGCAACGCGCCGTGCCGACATCCGGCATGAACAGCGTATCGCCCACCAGAATCACGTCCCCATCGATCAAATACGCCATGTCCGCCGGTGTATGACCCGGCACATGCAGCGCGGTGGCTTTGAGGTTGCCGATCATGAACGACTCGTTCGGCGCGAACAGGTGATCAAACTGCGAGCCATCCACACAGAATTCCGGCTCCAGATTGAACAGGGTCTTGAACACGCCCTGGACCTTGCTGATCGATTGACCAATCGCAATCTTCCCGCCCAGTTCCCGGCGCAGATACGGCGCGGCGGACAGGTGATCGGCGTGAGCGTGGGTTTCCAGCAGCCATTGCACTTGCAACTGGTGTTCACGGACGAAAGCGATGATGCGATCAGCCTGGACGGTGGTGGTGCGCCCGGCCGCCGGGTCGTAATCGAGCACCGGGTCGACGATTGCGCAGTGTCCGCCGTTCTGCTCGTAGATGACGTAGCTGTAGGTCGACGAGGCGGGGTCGAGGAAGGCTTCAATCAGCGCGGGCATGGGACACGGACCTGTGAAAAGGGTGGGAAGACAGTAACCGGTTGCAACACTTTATGTTTACACATAATGTCTGCAGCTTAAGTGACGTCGAAGGCATCCTGCAAATGCAATCCAGTCTGACCGAATGTGAAGTCGCCCAATTGCGGGCATCGGCCTCCAAAGCTTGCGCGCTGCTCAAGGCTTTGGCCAATGAGGATCGCTTGCTGATTCTCTGCCAGTTGACCCAGGGCGAACGCAACGTCGGCGAACTGGAAACCATGACCGGCGTGCGTCAGCCCACACTGTCCCAACAGCTGGGTATTTTGCGCGATGAAGGCCTGGTCGCGACCCGTCGTGAGGGCAAATACATTTTCTATGGCCTGGCCAGTCACGAAGTCATTCAAGTGATGAAAACCCTGTCCGGCCTGTATTGCGGGGCGGTACTGAAAAGCTGGGGCTGAACCCCGCTAAATGCGTGCAGCAGTAAAAAGGGAACAACCAATGAACGATCAACACTGGGGCCCAACCATCAGTGCAGACATCGTGGTGATAGGCGGCGGCACGGCAGGGATTGGTTTTGTCGCCAGCCTGCTCAAACGCGATCCGTCGTTGCACATCACCGTTATCGAACCCAACGCCCAACACTTCTATCAGCCGGCCTGGACCTTGGTCGGTGGTGGCGCCTACAAGGTGCAAGACACCGTACGCCCGATGGCCAGCGTCATGCCGCGCCAAGCCACGTGGCTGCAGGCGTCGGTCACTGACATCGCCGCCGACAGCAAACACCTGACCCTCGACGACGGCCGCACCGTCGGCTATCAAAACCTCATTGTCTGCCCCGGCCTGCGCCTGGCGTGGGAGCAGATCGAAGGCTTGCAGGAATCCCTCGGCCAGCACGGCGTCACTTCCAACTACAGCTACCAACACGCGTCCTACACCTGGGAACTGGTCAAAGGTTTGCGTGGTGGCAAGGCGATCTTCACCCAGCCGCCGATCCCGATCAAATGCGCCGGGGCGCCGCAAAAGGCCTTGTACCTGTCCTGCGATCATTGGTTGAAAAGCGGCGTGCTGAACAACATCGACGTCGAGTTCAACCTGGCCGGTGCGGCACTGTTCGGCGTGCCGACCTTCGTCCCGCCGCTGATGAAATACATCGAAAAATACAACGCTCGGCTGGCCTTCACCTCCAACCTGATCAAAGTCGATGGCCCGGCGAAAACAGCGTGGTTTGAGGTCAAGGATGCTGCGGGCGAAGTAACAACGCAGGCTAAAACCTTCGACCTGTTGCACGTCGTACCGCCTCAAGTGTCCCCGGATTTCATCCGCCAAAGCTCCTTGGCCGACGCCGCCGGCTGGTGTGAAGTGAACATGCACAGCCTGCAACACGTGCGCTATCCCGAAGTGTTCGGCCTGGGCGATATCTGTTCCACCAGCAACGCAAAAACCGCCGCTGCGGTGCGCAAGCAGATCGTGGTGGTCGCCGAAAACCTGCTGGCCCTGCGCAAGCAACAACCGCTGCCGCTGAAGTACGACGGCTACGGTTCCTGCCCGCTGACGGTGGAGAAGGGCAAGGTGATCCTCGCCGAGTTCGGCTATGCCGGTAAGTTGCTGCCGACCTTTCCCCTCGACCCGACCGTGCCCCGTCGTTCGGCGTGGTGGCTCAAGGCGACGCTGCTGCCGTGGTTCTATTGGAACGGCATGCTCAAGGGTCGCGAGTGGCTGACGGCTGTGTCCAAGGTCGATTGAGAGAACCCTATGCTGCTGGCAAGTTTTTTTGGTGTGCTGATGGGCCTGGTCCTCGGTCTGACCGGGGCTGGAGGCGGGATTCTCGCGGTGCCGGCGTTGGTGCTGGGGCTCGGCTGGACCATGACCCAAGCAGCGCCGGTTGCGTTGTTTGCGGTGGGCAGTGCGGCAGCGGTCGGCGCCATCGACGGTTTGCGTCATGGCTTGGTGCGCTATCGCGCGGCGTTGCTGATCGCCTTGCTGGGCGCGGTGTTTTCCCCGGTGGGCATCTACTTCGCCCATCAGTTGCCGGAGAAAATCCTGATGATCCTGTTCAGCCTGCTGATGGTCATGGTGGCCTGGCGGATGTTGCGCCGGGAACGCCAGGACGAAGGCCCGAGCGACCATGGTCACGCCAACTGGGGCCAAAAAAACTGCATGCTCGATCAACAGACCGGGCGCTTTTCCTGGACCGCCAAATGCACCGCGACCCTCGCAGCTCTCGGCGCGGTGACTGGCGTGGTGTCGGGGTTATTGGGCGTCGGTGGCGGCTTTCTGATCGTCCCGGCGTTCAAGCAACTGACCGATGTGCAGATGCGCGGGATCATCGCCACGTCCTTGATGGTCATCAGCTTGATTTCAGCCATTGGCGTGATCGGCGCGTTCCATGCGGGGGTGCGAATCGACAGTCTGGGCGTGGCATTTATCGTCGCCAGCATCGTCGGCATGATCATTGGCCGCCAGTTATGTGCCCGGGTTCCGGCTCGTGCGCTGCAAGTCGGCTTCGCCAGTGTCTGCATCGTGGTCGCCGCTTACATGCTGTTTAAAGCGGGCGTCTAGGCACTAGCCGCCCCTGTAGGAGCGAGGCTTGCCCGCGAAAGCGGTGTGTCAGGCGACATGGATGTTGAATGTGACGGCCTCTTCGCGGGCAAGCCTCGCTCCTACAAAGGTTCTGTGTGGTTTTCACATCTGACACCACTCTCATCCCATGGAAGCGCCTGACCGCTACCCAAGTAGCATACGTCCCGGCCCGCAGGCTTCGTACACTCGCACCTCATACATGCGCACCTGCGGGAGGCGACGATGCAGCAGGTCCAGAGTGAAGGCGTGGTCAGCGCGATGTCCCAGGCTATCGATGCGCAGCAGGCGGCTCAGGAGTTGGCGCGACAGTTATTACATCCGCACCTGGGCTTCGTGCTGTTTTTCTGTTCCGCCGAATACGACTTGCAGGCGCTGGGCCAGGCCTTGCAGCAAAGTTTCGGCGGGATTCGTCTGGTGGGGTGCACCAGCGCCGGGGAAATTACCCCGCAAGGCTACGGCCGCAATTGCGTGACGGCGGTGGGGTTCGATCATCGGCACTTTTCCATCGCCATCGAATTGATCGACGAAATGGAGCGCTTCAGCCTGATCGACGCCCAGCAAATGGTTGAACGCCTGGTGGGCGGCTGTCGCAGCAACACCCTGGCGCCGATCAAGGGCAACAGCTTCGCACTGACCCTGCTCGATGGCCTGTCCAGCCGTGAGGAAATGGTCCTCGCCGCGTTGAGTGCAGCCTTGGGTGACATCCCGCATTTCGGCGGTTCCGCCGGCGATGACAATTACCTGACCCACACCCACGTCTACTTTGATGGCGCGTTCCACAGCGGCGCAGCGGTGGTGGTGCTGGTCAACACCTGGCTCGATTTCGAAGTGTTTACCACCCACCACATCCTGCCCCGGGCGGAAAAACTGGTGGTCACCGGGGCCGACAGTGCGTCGCGACGGGTCTTCGAACTCAACGCCGAGCCCGCCGCCGAGGAGTACGCCCGGCACATCGGCGTGCCGGTGGCCGAGCTCGATCACCGGATCTTCGCCGCGCACCCGTTGGCCGTGCGGATCAACGATCAGTACTACGTGCGCGCCATCCAACAGGTGCACCCGGACCTGAGCCTGAGTTTTTACTGCGCCGTGGAAAACGGCATCGTCCTCACCGCCATGACCCCCGGCCCCATGCTGCCGAACCTGCAAGCGCTGTTCGAAGGCCTGGAAGAACGCCTCGGCGATTTGCTGCTGACCATCGGTTGCGACTGCTTTTTGCGGCGCCTTGAACTGGAAGATCGCGGCAGCCTGGAGCCGATCGGGGCGTTTTTGCGTGAGCATCGGGTGATGGGTTTCAACACCTACGGAGAACAGTTCAATGGCATGCACATCAACCAGACCTTCACCGGGGTTGCCATTGCCCGAGGCCGTTCCCCTGGACACCGTTGAGCTCCAGGCGCAGATCGCCAGCCTGCAGCGCGACAATCAAAAACTGCAGCGCATCAACGGCGCGCTGATCGAGCGCATCGAATCCGGCATCACCCGCGGCAACGACCCGTATGCGGCGTTCCAGCATTCGGTGGTGCTGGCCGAGCAGGTCCGCGAACGCACTGATGCGCTGAACCAGGCCATGGCCGAGCTTAAGGCCGGTAACCATTTGCTCAGTGACGCACGGCTGCGGGCGGAAACGGCGCACCAACATTTGATCGATGCCATCGAGAGCATTTCCGACGCCTTCGTGCTGTTCGACGAAGACCAGCGCATCGTGCTGTTCAACAGCCGTTTCAAGGCGTTTTGGGGCAATAGCCGGGTGCGGATCATCGCCGGTATGCACCTGGCCGAGGTCAAGCGGCTGATGACGGCCACCGGGTTGTTCACCGAAGAACCCCGAGGCCACGCCGACCAGAATCTGCTGTATCGCCTGCAAAATGGCCGCTGGCTGCAAGTCAGCGAACGACCGACCCAGGAAGGCGGGCGGGTGATTCTGTTTACCGACATCACCGACGTCAAACTCAGCGAAACCGTGCGCCGCGAGCAAGCCGTGGCGCAGAAATCCCATCTGCTGCAACGGGCCGTGGACAACCTGTCCCAAGGCGTGGCGATGGTCAGCGCCGACGGCATTCTGGAACTGTGGAACCGGCGTTTTCTGGAACTCAGCGGCCTCGCGCCAGTGGCGGCCCATCGGCCGTTTGCCGAAGTGATCGCCGACAGTGAATTGAACCTGCTGACCCCGGCCAGTCGCGACAGCAACGGGCGGTTGGTGCAGGAATGCGAACAGCGCCTCTACGATGGCCGGGTCCTGGAAATCCGCACCCATCCATTGCCCACGGGCGGCTTCGTCAACACCTTCACCGACATCACCGAACGCTACCAGCACGCCGAAGCCCTCAGCGAAAGCGAGCGCTGGATTCGCCTGATCACCGACCATGTACCGGCGCTGATTGCCTACCTGAACGCCGATCTGGTCTACGAATTCACCAACAAAGTCTACGAAGAATGGTACTGCTGGCCCCGGGGCGTGATGCTCGGGCAGAGCCTGCGGGAAGTCCACAGCGAACAGCATTACCAGCGCCTGGAAGCCTACGTCGCCCGGGCCCTGGCCGGTGAGAGCGTGACCTTCGAGTTCGCCGAAACCAACATCAACAATCAGGAACGCTACATGCTGCGTTCCTACGTGCCCAATCGTCTGGCTACTGGTGAAGTGGTGGGGATTTTCGTGTTGATCCGCGACATTACCGAGCGCCGCCGCACCGCCGAGGCCTTGCATCAGGCCTATCAAAACCTGGAGTTGCGGGTGCGCGAACGCACGGCGGAACTGACGACCCTGAACGATCAGCTGCTGCGCGAAATCGATGAGCGCCGTCGCGTCGAATCACGCCTGCGCGAAGCCAAACTTGAAGCCGAGCAGGCCAACCTGTCGAAGACCAAGTTTCTCGCTGCCGTCAGCCACGACTTGCTGCAACCGCTCAACGCCGCGCGGCTGTTTACCAGCGCCTTGCTCGAACGCCGAGAGCCGGTGGCCAACGCGATTCTGGTGCGCAACGTCAGCAACTCCCTGGAAGACGTGGAAAACCTGCTGGGCACCCTGGTGGATATTTCCAAACTCGATGCCGGTGTGATCAAGGCCGACATCGCGCCATTCGCCCTCAGCGAATTGTTGGAAAACCTCGCCGCCGAGTACACCCAAGTCGCGCGCAGCGAAGGGCTGGAACTGCATTTCATCCCGTGTTCGGCGCTGGTGCGCAGTGACATTCAGTTGCTGGCGCGGATCCTGCGCAATCTGCTGAGCAACGCGATTCGCTACACCTACAGCGGCCGTGTGGTGCTCGGTTGCCGGCGCCATCATCAGCGTTTGTCGATTGAAGTCTGGGACAGCGGCATGGGCATCGCCGAAAACCGGCTGGAGGAGATTTTCCAGGAGTTCAAACGTGGCGATGTGCAGCGCCCGGATCAGGATCGCGGATTGGGCCTGGGGTTGGCGATTGTCGAGAAAATCGCCGGGATCCTCGGGCACCGGATTCACGTGCGCTCGTGGCCGGGCAAGGGCTCGATGTTTTGCGTCGAAGTGCCGCTCAGCGCCACGGCGCCCAAGGCGTTGCCGAGCCTGTTGATGAGCGAGCCGATGCTTGAGCGCCTGCGCGGGGCGCGGGTGTGGGTGCTGGACAACGACGCAGCCATTTGCGCGGGGATGCGCACCTTGCTGGAAGGTTGGGGGTGCCTGGTGGTGACGGCGTTGTCGGAGCAGGATTTGGCCCGGCAAGTGGACAACTATCACCAGGAAGCGGACCTGCTGATTGCCGATTATCACCTGGACGACGACCAGAACGGCGTCGATGCCGTGGCCCGGATCAATGCGCGGCGGGGTTCGGCCATCCCGGCGATGATGATCACCGCCAACTACAGCAATGAGCTGAAGCTGCAGATCCGGGAGTTGGGGCATACGTTGATGCATAAGCCGGTGCGGCCGATGAAGCTCAAGACTGCAATGAGTCATTTGCTCGGTAGACCCTGATCGCCTGATCTGATCGTTCCCACGCTCTGCGTGGGAATGCCTCACCGGACGCTCTGCGTCCGCTCTTGGGACGCGGAGCGTCCCGGGCTGCATTCCCACGCGGAGCGTGGGAACGATCAGTTAGCGTCGTAAGTAAGACCCGAAATCTATGTCCCCAGCACTGAGAATGGCCTGTACCCGGTTGTGCACATTCAACTTGCGCAGGATCGCCGAGACGTGGGCCTTGACCGTGGTTTCGGCGATTTCCAGGGTGTAGGCGATCTGTTTGTTGGACTCGCCCTTGGTCATGCGCTCAAGCACCAGCAACTGCTTGCGGGTCAGGGCCTGGAGCAGTTCCGGCGGGAAGCTCGGGTTGTCATTCATGCGCCGATGGGTGCCGGGTTTTTGTGTGCGGATGATGTCCGGCGGCAGGTACACATTGCCGTTGAGAATCTGCTGGATCGCCTCGGTCATTTGCAGGCGTGGCGAAGACTTGGTGATGAATCCCACGGCGCCATAGGTGATGGCTTGCAGCACGATCTGTTTGTCCTGCTCGGCCGAGACGATCACCACCGGAATGGTCGGCGCCTCGTTGCGCAGGTTGATCAGGCCATTGAGGCCGTGCATGCCGGGCATGTTCAGGTCTAGCAGGATCAGGTCCAGGTCGTCGTGTTCCTGGGTCAGCAGCAAGGCGCTGTCCAGGTCGGCGGTTTCCATGACCTCGCTACCGGGGAAACCGTCGCTGATGACGTTATGAATGGCTTCGCGAAACAGCGGGTGATCGTCGGCAATCAGAATTTTGTACATGGCCATTCACCTCATTATTTTGATTTTTGGTGGGGCAACATCGTGCACGTGTTCAGTCAGGGAAAGGGCTCGGGCTGGGCTGGCGCAACGGGCAGGTTCGCCGCTTGCCAGGCGTCCAGGCCATCGCGATACCAATACACTGACTTATAGCCCATGGCGGTGGCGCGTTTTACTGCGTTCCAGCTCAACCAGCAATCGGAGCGACAGTAGAACACCAGCGGTTGCTGGTGGTCGCCGTCGGTGAATTTATCCAGATTACGCGCAAAGTACGTCTGCCAGTCGAGTGTCAGGTCGCCGTCACCGGTATTCGCCAGCCAGTGGCTGCCGGGCAGGTTTTCGTGGGGCTGGTCTTCGATGAATTGACCTTGCAGCCATTGGCGGCGGTAGACGTCGATCAGCACCGGGCGCGGCGTCTGGTTGAGCAGGGTTTGCAGGGCGGGGGTGTCGAGGATGGTCGCGCCTTGCAACTGAGTGGGCGTCGGGCTGCGGTACAGGCCGATGCGGTAACCGTCGGCGGAGAACAGCGGGGTTTCGGCGTGCGCGGTGCTCAGTAGCAGGCTAAGCGACAGGGCAGCGAGGCAAGGGCGTAACAGACGACGTCGGGCACGCGGCATGGGGGTTCAATCCTTATCGTTATGAACCTATTACATGCCAGTCCTGATGCGATGGGAATGCGACGATAGACAGGTAAAGCAGTACTAAAGTAGTAATTTCAGGCGCTGATCGTTCCCACGCTCCGCGTGGGAATGCAGCCCGGGACGCTCCGCGTCCCTCCAGAGCCGAACGCGGAGCGTCCGTGGAGGCATTCCCACGCGGAGCGTGGGAACGATCATCAGTCAGGTGGCTTTGCGCACGGCGGCGTGTTGCGGGTTGAAGGTGAGTACCGCGAGCAGCACGAACACCAGCGTCAACCCTACGCACACCGCCAGCGCCAGCGGATTGAAACGCTCATACAGCGCAAACCGCACCAGCTCCACCGCGTGGGTAAACGGGTTCAACGCGCACAGCCAATACAACCACTCACTGGACTCGCGCATTTTCCACAGTGGATACAGCGCCGAGGACAGGAAAAACAGCGGGAAGATCACGAAATTCATCACCCCGGCAAAGTTTTCCAACTGGCGGATCGCATTCGACAGCAACAGCCCCAACGCACTGAGCATCAACGCCACCAGCAGCAATGCCGGCAAGGCAATCAACAGGCCCATGGCCGGCGGTTGCACGCCATACACCCAGGCAATCGCCAAAAACGCATACACCTGCAACAGCGAAATCAGCGACGTCGCCAACAGCTTGCTGCACAGCAAAAAGGTCCGGGGCAGGGGGCTGGTCAGCAGCACGCGCATGCTGCCCATCTCCCGGTCATAGACCATCGACAGTGACCCTTGCATGCCGTTGAACAGCAAGATCATGCAGGCCAGCCCCGGAATGATGTACACCTCGTACGGAATGTAGGTGTCGTAGGGTTCGATGATCGCGATGCCCAGCGCCGCGCGAAACCCGGCGGCGAACACCAGCAGCCACAACAGCGGCCGCACCAGTGCACTGAGAAACCGCGTGCGCTGCAACACAAAACGCAGCCATTCGCGCAGCACAATGCCGCTGAAACACTGCCAATACGCATTCATCGGGCGGCTCCTGAAGTGGTCAGTCGAGTGAAGGCCGAGCCGAGGTCGCCGCCGTGTTTCAGGCTCAGGGCATCGGCTTGTCCACTGGCGACCAGTCGTCCCTGATGAAGAATCAGCAAGTCGTCACTGGGTTGCACTTCATCGAGCAAATGCGTGGTCCAGAGCACGCTGATGCCTTGCTCGCGGCACAGGCTGCGGATGTGTTGATTGAGCGCCAGGCGACTGGCCGGGTCGAGGCCGACACTGGCTTCATCCAGCAGCAACAAACGCGGTTCGTGGAGCAAGGCGCGGGCAATTTCCACCCGGCGCCGGTGGCCGCCATTCAGTTCGCGGACTTTTTCGCGACGGCGTTCGGTCAGGGCCTGACGCGCCAGTTCGGCCTCGACCCGCAGGCCGGTCTGGCGCCGGGACATACCGTGCAGCGCGGCGTGATAACGCAGGTTTTGCTCGACGCTGAGGTCCAGGTCCAATGTGCTTTGCTGGAACACCACGCCCAATTGCCTGAGCGCCGGGCGCGGTGTATCGCGCAATGAACAGCCACCGACCCGGATATCACCGCGCTGCAAATCATACAGCCGCGTCAGCAGGGCAATCAGCGTCGACTTCCCGGCACCGTTCGGCCCCAGCAACGCCGCAAAGCGTCCGGGAACCAGGCTGAAACTCACCTGGCGCAACGCTTCTTTCGCACCATAAGCGAAGCTCAGTTCGCTGACTTCCAGTGCGTTCATGGGGTCACCACCACACCCCACGGATAACGCCCGACCTTGATCGATTTGCTGACCTTGAGGCTGTCAACGTCAATCACCGACACATCGCCGCTGACGCCGTTGGTGGCGAGCAATTGCTTCTGATCCGGGGTGAACGACATCTGCCACACGCGCCGACCGACCAGCAAATAATCCAGCACTTCAAACGTCTTGGCATCGACCACCGCCACATGGTTGGCCGGGCCGAGGGCGACGAAACCGTATTTGCCGTCGGCGCTGAGCTTGATCCCCACCGGTTGCACCTTGTCCGGGTGCACGCCTTTGATCTGGAAGTTCACGGTCTTGAGGATCTTGCGCGTCGCCACATCGAGAATCGTCACCGTGCCGCCGATTTCCGCCGAGGCCCACAGCTGTGAGCCGTCCGGAGAAAATTCGACGAACCGTGGGCGCTGATCCACCAATGTGCTGTCGGCCAACGTCTGGGTGCTGGTGTCGATCCAGTGCAGCATGTTGGTGGTTTCGCTGGTGTTCACCGCCCACTTGCCATCAGGGCTGACCGCCATGCCTTCGGGCTCGACGCCGACGTTGATTTGACTCAGCACCTTGGAGGTTTCGGTGTCGATCACCGTCACCAGCGCATCGTCTTCGTTGGAAACGTACAACCAGCGATTATTCGGGTGCAGGGCGAATTGCTCGGGGTCTTTGCCCGACGGCAGTTCCTTGATGATCTTGCGCGTGGCCACGTCCATCACCTGGACCCGATCAGAATCACTGGCGCAGATGTACAGCAGCTTGCTGTCGTGGGACAGCAACAAGCCGCGCGGGCGCTGTCCGACGGGCAGGGTGTCAGTGACTTGCAGGGTCTGCATGTCGATCAGGCTCAGGCTGTTGTCCTTTTCGTTGGAGACCCAGGCGGTGCTGGCCACGGCGTGCCCGGCGGCGAGCAGCAGGGCGCATGAGAGCAGGGTACGGCGCATGGCGGATTCCTTTTTATTGTCGTTGAGGTGGCGGAAAAATCAGGGAAAGCGGCAGGTCACTTCCGGCTTGTCGTAGCCCAGGCTGTCCATTTCGTTGAAGGGGTGCAGGAAACCGTCCTGAGGTGAAGTGCTGACCAGCGCGCGCGGTTGCACGATGGGGATCGGCTGACGCAACTGGCCGTTCCACGGTCGATAGCTGAGCTTGCGACCCTTGAAACCGTCCAGCGGCAATTGATCGCTGATCTCCAGCGCACGGATGGCCATCGGATCGACCTGGCGCAACTTGCTCACCGCGCTGGCGATGCTGCGCACGGCCATCCACGCGGCGAAATCCCGGTCATTCATCCAGCGCCCGGCCATGGCCTCGAAGCGTTTTTGCAGTTGCGCGGCGCCGTAGGTTTCCACGGTCTTGTGCCAACCCACCGGGGTCAGGCCCTGAGTACCGGCGACCGGGCGCGGGTACCAGGTCTGGTAGGGCACGTATTCGCCGAAGTCGCCGCGCTCGTCGGCCACCAGCACCACGTCGTACTCGGCGGTCTGGGTGAACAGTGGCATGTCAGCCTGGGCGCTGCGGCGTTGATCGTTGTCGAAGCTCCAGGCTTTTTCCGCCACCAGTTTCAGGCCGAAGCGTTTGGCGGCGCGGCGCAGGGCGGCGGCGTAGGCTTGATCGTCCGGGGTCGGGCCGACGATCAGCAGCGCCCGTTGCCATTTGCGCACTACCAGAAATTGCGCCAATGCATCGGCGAGCATCGCCCGGCTCGGCAAGCTGTGCAGCACGTTCGGCAAGCAGTCGGTGGTGCGCAGGCTGTCATCCGGGCTGCCGGCGTTGAACAGCAAACTGTCGGTCAGTACCGCGCTGAGGCGGCGCAGGGTTTCCACCGGAGCATTCACCACAAACAGGCGCAGGCCTTGTTCGTGTTGGGCCTTGGCCGCGTCGATCAGCGCATCGGCGTTATCGGTACTGGCGCTGACCAGGCTGTAGCTGTGGTTGAGAAAACGTCCGGTGCTGTTGCTGTCGGTGATCGCCAGTTCGGCGCCGCGCAGCCCGGCATCGGTCGGCTCGGGAATGACATTCGACAGCAGCGGGCCCGGATCGGGGCGATAGCCGAGGTAACCGATCTGCACCTGCAACGGCGCGTCCGCAGCCTGGCTCTGGGTTGCCAATCCGGCGGCGCAGGCAATCGCCAGCAGGTAGATCAAGGCGTAAGGGGCGAGCTGGCGCATAAGGCACTCCATGACGGGTAGCGCCAGCATAGGAAGGCTGCGGGTTCGAGGAAATATGCAGAAAGTACCGGAGAGCCAGTACCAAGGTCGTAATTCGCGGCGACGGTGCGCCACAAGCCCTACTACCAAGGTACTGGGCGGCGGCCACCAAAGCAGCATGGGGCTGGCGCAACGGGGTTCCTAAGATGGGGGCCATAGCCTCTTCCCGGAGGTTTTGCGTGCAACCCTGAGGGCATAACAATGACAACAAAACGCAACGCCTTGCTTGTTGCCGGACTGCTGGCCGGTTTTATCAGCGCAGGTCCGATCTGGGCCCACGGCAACGTGGTGCCACAAGCGGTGGAAACCCCGGGCCTGACCCCGATCAAAGACGCCGGCGTGCCGGTGGATGGCGATGGCTGGGCGACGGTGAACCCGTATCGCAACTCCCCGCAGCACGATAAAGCGCTGGAAATCGGCTCATCGGCCTACAACCAGAATTGCGCGGCCTGCCATGGTCTGGAAGCCAAGTCCGGCGGGATTGCCCCGGACCTGCGCCTGCTGGATGTCGGCGACGCCGGTGATGAATGGTTCGTTGAACGAGTGCGTCATGGCGCCGTACGTGACGGCCGGGTCTACATGCCGAAAATGGCGGATTACTTGAGCCAGGAAGCCTTGTGGGCGGTGCGTACCTACCTGGACAGCGTGCACTCCGAGGAGTAACCCATGCGCCTGCTCGCTGTGTTGATCAGTGCTGTGCTGCTGTGCTGCCAGGTGGCGCAGGCGCAGGTTCGGACCTATGACCAGATGATCGCCGCCGGGGAGTTGAAAGTCGCGGTGTACAAGGACTTCGCCCCGTACAGTTTTGAAGATGCCGGCCAGCCGCGAGGCGTGGATGTTGACCTCGCACAGGCTTTGGCCGCGGCGCTGGGCGTGAAGCTCAAACTGATCTGGGCCCCGGCCGGCGAGAAGCTCGACGACGACCTGCGCGACTACATTTGGCGCGCCAGTCAGTTGCACGATCAGCAACTGGCGGACCTGATGATGCGCGTGCCTTATGACCGGGATTACTCACAAAAACGCAACGAACTCGGCGAGCTGGAAAACGATCATGTCGTCATGTTCGGGCCGTATCAGAACGAACAATGGCAAGTCGCCTATGACCGCCGCCGGCTGGACTCGGTGGGCAGCGTCGCGGTGTTCGAGCAGCACCCGATCGGCGTCGAAGTCGATAGCGTGCCGTCGTTTTACCTGACCTCGGTGTTCAACGGCATGCTCGCCGCCAAGACTCACCACTATCCCGGCGTGCCCCAGGCCTTTGCGGCGATGAAGGACGGCGAAGTCGATGCGGTGATGGCGATGCGTGGCGAAGTCGATTGGCAGGTGCATGAAGCCCACGACCCGCAAGTGGCGCTGGCGGAAAACGCCTACCCGAACATGGGCAAGCAACGCTGGGAGATCGGCATGGCGGTGCATGAAAGCAACCGGCAATTGTCGTATGCCCTGGAGGAGGCGCTGGAAGCCATGATCCGCGAGGGCTCGGTGCAAGCCATTTATGCCCGTTACGGCCTGCAGTACGAAGTGCCGGAGATGTATCAATAGTGAACTGGCGAGCGAGTTGCCTGCTGGCCTGTTGGCTGCCGTTGGCCGCCCATGCGGTGGACATCGATCCGGGCCAGGACCCGGTGCCGTCGGTGATGTGGGCCTTCTATCACAAGCAAATGCTCGGTGATGCCCCGTTCGTGTTCGACGAACGGGTCAAGCTGCTCGCGCCGCCATTCGCTGAGGACGCGCGTCAGGTACCGCTGGAAATCGACGCTCGGGCGTTCAAGGGCGAGGTGGTGAAAATCCTCGCCTGGGCTGAGCTCAATCCTTTGCCGAAAATCGTCGATTTCCAACCGTTGGACCGGGTGTTGCCGTGGCTGTCGATCCGCATCCGCATCGAACAGGCCACGCCGTTGCGTGCGGCGGTGCTGACCCGCGACGGCGTCTGGCACGTCGGCTCGACCCTGATCGATGCAGCGGGCGGCGGCTGCACGGCACCGAGCGTGGTACGCACCCAGCCCGGCTGGGAGGAACACATTGGCGAAGTACTCGGTGGGCGTTATCCCCGTGGCGAATTCAGCCGTGTGCGCTTGCAGGTGGCGCACCCGATGGACAACGGCATGGTCAGTGGCATCCCCGAATTCTTTATCAACCACGCCGAACTGCGCGATCAGAACGATCAACTGCTGGCGCGCCTGGAACTGTTTCCCGCCGTCAGCGAAAACCCCAACCTGGCCTTCGACATCGAAGGGGCAGGGCAGACGCGCCTGTTGCTGCGCGACAACAGCGGCAATCAATTTGATGCGGCCATCCCCTGAGCCAAGGAGCGCGTCATGCGTTGGATATTGCTGTTGTTCATCGGTTTGAGCCTGCCGGCGTTGGCGGAGCTTGAGTACGCACTCAAGCCGCGGCTGATTGCGCCAGACACCTGGCTGCTGGAAGGCAGCACCGACAATTTCGCCAAGGCCAACGGTGGCAACATCGTCAACACCGGGTTCATCGTCACCGAACGTGGGGTGGTGGTGATCGACACCGGGCCGTCGAAACGCTACGGCGAGGCGATGCGCAAGGCGATTGCCGCGGTCACCGATAAACCGGTGATTGAAGTGCTGCTGACCCACCATCACCCCGATCATGCGCTGGGCAATCAGGCGTTTACTGACGTGCCGATCGGCGCGCTGGCCGGCACCACCGAACTGCTGCATCAGCAGGGCGATGCCATGGCCGAGAACATGTATCGGCTGGTGGGCGACTGGATGCGCGGCACCGAAGTGGTGTTGCCCACCGAGGTGCTGACACCGGGGCTGAAAAGTTTTGGGAACCACGATCTGCGCCTGCTAAGCCTGGGTGGGCATACCGGCGCGGATCTGGCTATTCTCGACCAGCAAACCGGCGTGCTGTTTGCCGGGGATCTGGTGTTTTACCAACGGGCCCTGACCACCCCGAACAGTCCGGGGCTGGCGGTGTGGCTGGCGGACATCGCCACCCTGCAAGCCTTGCCCTGGACGCTGATCGTGCCCGGCCACGGGCCGCTGGCCACCGATGCCAAACCCTTCGAGCAAATGCGCGACTACCTGACCTGGCTTGACCAACTGCTGCGCGACGGCGCCGCCAATGGCAGCGACATGTCCGAGATGATCCGCAGCCCCATTCCCGAACGCTTCGCGGGTATCAACCTGAGTCACTACGAACTGATCCGCAGCGTCAGCCATTTGTACCCGGGCTATGAGCGCGCGCAAATGACCCGCATCGACTCCACCGCGACCAGACAATGATCGTTCCCATGCTCTGCGTGGGAATGCAGCCCGGGACGCTCTGCGTCCCATCAAGAGCCGAACGCGGAGCGTCCGTTGAGGCATTCCCACGCAGAGCGTAGGAACGATCTTCTCAAGGGGACCCGGTACTAAGGAACTAGCAATCTCAACACTGCGGGCAATTGTTGCCAGGGCGGCGGCGGCGAAGAATCTGCATCAGACCGGGAAAATCCCCCGGACATAATAAAAACCGCAGAGGTAGCCGTCATGACCCAACCCGCACGTCGCCAACCCTTCGTCTTGAGCGCGTTTCTCAGTGCCATGCTGCTGTCCGGCTCGGTATTGGCTGCCGTCAGCGACCAGGACATTCTCCAGGACCCCAAGAACCCGGAGCAGATCGTCACCAACGGTTTGGGCGTCCAGGGTCAGCGCTACAGTCCGCTGGACACCCTCAACGTCGACAACATCAAGGAACTGCGTCCGGTCTGGGCCTTTTCCTTCGGCGGTGAAAAGCAGCGCGGCCAGCAAGCGCAGCCGATGATCAAGGACGGCGTGATGTACATGACCGGTTCCTACTCGCGGGTGTTCGCGGTGGATGCGCGCACCGGCAAGAAGCTTTGGCAATACGACGCGCGCCTGCCGGATGACATCCGTCCGTGCTGCGACGTGATCAACCGGGGCGTGGCGTTGTACGGCGACCTGGTGTTCTTCGGCACCCTCGACGCCAAGCTCGTGGCCCTGAACAAAGACACCGGCAAAGTGGTGTGGAGCAAGCAGGTGGCCGACCACAAGGAAGGCTATTCGATCAGCGCCGCGCCACTGGTGATCAACGGCAAACTGATTACCGGCGTGGCCGGTGGCGAGTTCGGCGTGGTCGGCAAGATCTCCGCCTATGACCCGAAAAACGGTGACTTGCTGTGGGTTCGCCCAACCGTCGAAGGTCACATGGGCTACGTCTACAAGGACGGCAAAGCGATAGAAAACGGCATCTCCGGCGGCGAAGCGGGCAAGACCTGGCCCGGCGATTTGTGGAAAACCGGCGGCGCCGCGCCTTGGCTGGGCGGTTACTACGACCCGGAAACCAATCTGCTGCTATTCGGCACCGGCAACCCGGCACCGTGGAACTCGCACCTGCGTCCTGGCGACAACCTCTACTCGTCGTCGCGCCTGGCACTGAACCCGGACGACGGCACGATCAAATGGCACTTCCAGAGCACCCCTCACGACGGCTGGGACTACGACGGCGTCAACGAGCTGGTGTCGTTCAACTACACCGAGGGCGGCAAAGAAATCAAAGCCGCCGCCACCGCTGACCGTAACGGCTTTTTCTACGTGCTCGACCGTACCAACGGCAAATTCATCCGGGGTTTCCCGTTCGTGGACAAGATCACCTGGGCCACCGGTCTGGATAAGGATGGCCGGCCGATCTACAACGAAGCCAGCCGCCCGGGCGCACCGGGCACTGAAGCCAAGGGCAGTTCAGTCTTCGTCGCACCCGCGTTCCTCGGCGCGAAAAACTGGATGCCGATGGCCTACAACAAGGACACCAAGCTGTTCTACGTGCCGTCCAACGAGTGGGGCATGGACATCTGGAACGAAGGCATCGCCTACAAGAAAGGCGCGGCGTTCCTCGGTGCCGGTTTCACCATCAAACCGTTGAACGAAGACTACATCGGCGTGCTGCGCGCCATCGATCCGGTCACCGGCAAGGAAGTCTGGCGCCACAAGAACTACGCGCCGCTGTGGGGCGGGGTGCTGACCACCAAAGGCAACCTGGTGTTCACCGGCACGCCGGAAGGTTTCCTCCAGGCGTTCAACGCCAAGACCGGCGAAAAGGTTTGGGAATTCCAGACCGGTTCCGGCGTACTCGGCTCGCCTGTGACCTGGGAAATGGACGGCGAACAATACGTCTCGGTCCTCTCAGGTTGGGGCGGCGCCGTACCGCTGTGGGGCGGCGAAGTGGCCAAGCGCATCAAGGACTTCAACCAGGGCGGCATGCTCTGGACGTTCAAGTTGCCGAAAGACCTGGTCGTCGCCAAACACTAACCCCGAGCCCACCGCATAACCCCCCTGTGGGAGCGAGCCTGCTCGCGAAAGCGGTGTGTCAGCCAACATCTTTGTTGAATGTACCGGACCCTTCGCGAGCAGGCTCGCTCCCACACTGGTTTGTGTGCTGATCGTTCCCACGCTCTGCGTGGGAATGCCTCTTCGGACGCTCCGCGTTCGGCTCTTGATGGGACGCGGAGCGTCCCTGGCTGCATTCCCACGCAGAGCGTGGGAACGATCACCTAGTACCAAATAACGAGAGTCCCCCTGCCAACGGCGCATTCGCCGGGCACGCGGGGCTCTCTACTATCGATGCATCGCCTGTTTGCCCGACAGGCACCGACCAGACAGAGGCCCACCATGATCTACGCACAACCTGGCACCCCCGGCGCCATCGTTTCCTTCAAGCCGCGCTACGGCAATTTCATCGGCGGTGAGTTCGTGCCGCCGGTCAATGGCGAGTACTTCACCAACACCTCGCCGGTCAACGGTGAGGTGATCGCCGAGTTCCCGCGCTCCAGCGCCGCCGACATCGACAAAGCCCTCGACGCCGCCCACGCGGCCGCCGATGCCTGGGGCAAGACCTCGGCCCAGGACCGTTCCCTGGTGCTGCTGAAAATCGCTGACCGGATCGAACAAAACCTGGAAATCCTCGCCGTCACCGAAACCTGGGACAACGGCAAAGCCGTGCGCGAAACCCTCAACGCCGACGTGCCGCTGGCCGCCGACCATTTCCGCTATTTCGCCGGGTGCATTCGTGCGCAGGAGGGCGGCGCCGCTGAAATCAACGAGCTGACCACCGCCTATCACTTCCACGAGCCGCTGGGCGTGGTCGGGCAGATCATCCCGTGGAACTTCCCGCTGCTGATGGCTGCTTGGAAGCTCGCGCCGGCCCTGGCTGCCGGCAACTGCGTGGTGCTCAAACCCGCTGAGCAAACGCCGCTGTCGATCATGGTCTTCGCCGAACTGATTGCCGACTTGCTGCCGGCCGGCGTGCTGAACATCGTCCAGGGTTTCGGTCGCGAAGCCGGCGAAGCCCTGGCCACCAGCAAGCGCATCGCCAAGATCGCTTTTACCGGTTCCACTCCGGTGGGCGCGCACATCATGCATTGCGCGGCCGAGAACATCATTCCAAGCACCGTGGAACTGGGCGGCAAGTCGCCGAACATCTTCTTCGAAGACATCATGCACGCCGAGCCGCAGTTCATCGAGAAAGCCGCCGAAGGCCTGGTGCTGGCGTTCTTCAACCAGGGCGAAGTCTGCACCTGTCCATCGCGAGCGCTGGTGCAGGAGTCGATCTACGACGACTTCATGAAAGTGGTGATGACCAAAATCGCCAAGATCAAACGCGGCGATCCGCTGGACACCGAAACCATGGTCGGCGCCCAGGCGTCCGAGCAGCAATACGACAAGATTCTCTCGTACCTGAAAATTGCCCAGGAGGAGGGTGCCGAGCTGCTCACTGGCGGCGCGGCCGAACGACTTGAGGGCGACTTGTCGACGGGTTATTACATCCAGCCGACTCTGCTCAAGGGCCACAACAAAATGCGCGTGTTCCAGGAAGAAATCTTCGGCCCGGTGGTGGGCATCACTACCTTCAAGGACGAAGCCGAAGCCCTGGCCATTGCCAACGACAGCGAGTTCGGCCTGGGTGCCGGCCTGTGGACCCGCGACATCAACCGCGCCTACCGCATGGGCCGGGCGATCAAGGCCGGGCGCGTGTGGACCAACTGCTACCACCTGTACCCGGCCCACGCCGCGTTCGGCGGCTACAAAAAGTCCGGGGTTGGCCGTGAAAACCACAAGATGATGCTCGACCACTACCAACAGACCAAAAACTTGCTGGTGAGCTACGACATCAATCCGATGGGGTTCTTCTAAACCCGACGCGGGACCGCGTAACGGCCATCGCGGGCAAGCCTTGCTCCTACAGGAGCGAGGCTTGCCCGCGAATGGTTGCGCCTGACACCCCGCAACACCCCCTACCAACGCACGCCGCCATCTCCTTCGAAAGTAGCATTCGGGCCCTTGGCGCCCCGTGCATTAATGGCTTTACCGGAATTGCCCGGCACAAGAAGAGGATTGACCCATGTGGACTAAACCCGCGTTTACCGATCTGCGCATTGGCTTCGAAGTGACGATGTATTTCGCCAACCGTTGATTGATCACCCGGCCAGCCGACGCGTTGGCCGGGCCTGCCTTCTGGAGCATTGCTCATGCACATCCGCGTTCTCGGTTCCGCCGCTGGCGGTGGTTTTCCGCAATGGAACTGCAACTGTCGCCAATGCGCCGCCATGCGCAACGGCAGCCTGCGCGCCCAACGGCGCACGCAGTCTTCGATTGCGGTGAGCGACAACGGGGTGGATTGGGTGCTGTGCAATGCTTCACCGGACATTCGTGCGCAACTGGAAAGCTTCCCGGCGTTGCAACCGGCGCGCCGGTTACGCGACACCTCCATCGCCGGGGTGATCCTGATCGACAGCCAGATCGACCATTGCACCGGCCTGTTGAGCCTGCGCGAAGGGTGCCCGCATTCGGTGTGGTGCACCGAGCGGGTTCATGAAGATCTGAGCAGCGGGTTTCCACTGTTCAGCATGCTCAAGCACTGGAACGGTGGCTTGCAGTGGCAACCGATCGAACTCGACCGCGAGCCGTTCAGCATCGCCGCTTGCGAACACCTGCAATTTCGCGCGATTCCCCTGATCAGCAACGCACCGCCGTACTCGCCCAATCGCGGCAATCCGCAACCGGGCGACACCATCGGCCTGTTTATCGAAGACCTGCGCAACGGCGCCTCGGTGTTCTATGCACCGGGCCTTGGGCAAGTTGACGAGGAAGTATTGAGCTGGATGCAGCGCGCCGATTGCCTGCTGCTGGACGGCACGTTGTGGCGCGATGATGAAATGCGCGTGTGTGAGGTCGGGCAGAGTCTGGGCAGTGAAATGGGGCATCTGCCGCAAAGTGGTTCTGGCGGGATGCTTGAGGTGCTGGAGGGATTTGACCGCCAGCGCAAGGTGCTGATCCACATTAACAACACCAACCCGATCCTTGATGAAGACTCGGCTGAGCGGGCGTTGCTGGAGCGGCGTGGGGTTGAGGTGGCGTTTGATGGCATGAGTCTTGTGTTGTAGCTCATGTCGCCTTCGCGAGCAGGCTCGCTCCCACAGTAGATCTGTTGCGCACACAAATCCCCTGTGGGAGCGAGCCTGCTCGCGAAGGCAATAGGCCAGTCACCGCAAAACGCCCAGGAGAACCACAATGACCAACACCCCCATGTCCCCAGCCGAATTCGAACAGGTCCTGCGCGCCAAAGGCGCCTACTACCACATCCATCACCCATTCCACCAAGCCATGTACGCCGGCCGCGCTACTCGCGAGCAGATCCAGGGCTGGGTCGCCAATCGCTTCTACTACCAGGTCAACATCCCGCTCAAGGACGCCGCGATCCTCGCCAATTGCCCGGACCGCGACGTGCGCCGGGAATGGCTGCAACGCATCCTCGATCACGACGGCGAGCCGGGCAGCGAGGGCGGGATCGAAGCCTGGTTGCGCCTGGGCGAAGCCGTGGGCCTGGACCGCGAGCAAATTCTCTCCCAGGAACTGGTGCTGCCCGGCGTGCGTTTCGCCGTGGACGCCTACGTCAATTTCGCCCGTCGCGCCTGCTGGCAGGAAGCGGCCAGCAGCTCCCTGACCGAACTGTTCGCCCCGCAGATCCACCAATCCCGGCTCGATGCGTGGCCCACCCATTACCCGTGGATCGAGGCCGGCGGCTACGACTATTTCCGCACACGTTTGAGCCAGGCGCGGCGCGATGTCGAGCACGGTTTGCGCATCACCCTGGCGCACTACGTCACGCTCGAAGGCCAGCAACGGATGCTGGAAATCCTTCAGTTCAAACTTGACGTGCTGTGGAGCATGCTCGACGCGATGAGCATGGCCTACGAGCTGGAGCGCCCGCCGTATCACACCGTCACCTCCTCGAACGTCTGGCATCGGGGGATTGCCCTGTGAGTCTGATACCTCAGCCGCCGGGCCCGCCACTGTGGCTGTTGGCGGAACTGACTTATCGCTGCCCGTTGCAATGCCCGTATTGCTCCAACCCGTTGGACTTTGCCCAATCCGGCGAAGAGCTGAGCACCGAAGAATGGATTCGCGTATTCCGCGAGGCCCGGGACATGGGGGCCGCGCAACTGGGCTTCTCCGGTGGCGAGCCGCTGGTGCGCCAGGACCTGGCCGAGCTGATCAACGCCGCGCGGGACATGGGTTATTACACCAACCTGATCACCTCCGGCATCGGCCTGACCGAGCAGAAGGTCCGCGATTTCAAGGTGGCCGGGCTCGACCATATCCAGATCAGCTTCCAGGCCGCCGACGAAGCGGTGAACAACATGCTCGCCGGCTCGCGCAAGGCCTTCACCCAGAAACTCGCCATGGCCCGCGCCGTAAAAGCCCAGGGCTACCCGATGGTGCTGAACTTCGTCACCCATCGGCACAACATCGACCGGATCGACCGGATCATCGACCTGTGCCTGGAATTGGAGGCGGATTTCGTCGAATTGGCCACGTGCCAGTTCTATGGCTGGGCCGAACTCAACCGCGTCGGCCTGCTGCCGACTCGCGAGCAATTGCAGCGCGCCGAGCGCATCACCAATGAATACCGTGAACGGCTTGAGGCCCAGGGCCACCCGTGCAAGCTGATCTTCGTCACCCCGGACTACTACGAAGAGCGGCCGAAAACCTGCATGAACGGTTGGGCCAACCTGTTTCTCGACATCACCCCGGACGGCACCGCGTTGCCATGCCACAGCGCCCGCCAGTTACCGGTGCAGTTTCCCAATGTGCGCGAGCACAGTATTGAGCACATCTGGACCGATTCCTTCGGCTTCAACCGCTTTCGCGGCGACGACTGGATGAAGGAACCGTGTCGCTCCTGCGATGAAAAACACAAGGACCTGGGGGGCTGCCGCTGCCAGGCGTTCATGCTTACCGGTGATGCCGAAAACGCCGACCCGGTGTGCAGCAAGTCGCCGCACCACGGGGTGATCCTCAAGGCCCGCGAAGAAGCCTACGCGCCGGGGCAGGGCATGGAACACCTGACGTTGCGCAATGAGAAGGCTTCGCGGCTGATCTATCGCGGATAAAGCATCAAACGCAGAACCCCTGTGGGAGCGAGCTTGCTCGCGATAGCGGTTTCACATTCAACATCTGTGTTGACTGACATTCCGTCATCGCGAGCAAGCTCGCTCCCACAGGGGATTTGTGGTGGATACAGGATTTGGGGACACCCCAACGTGCTACCCATTGGTCTGATTGCATTCACCACCGGATGGGTTAGTGTGGCTGCTACCTTCCAAAACAATAAAAACAGGCTTTCCAATGAGCCAAAATCTCAGCCAGCTGCGTAAATTCGTTTCGCCTGAAATCATTTTTGGTGCCGGTTGCCGGCACAACGTCGGCAACTACGCCAAGACCTTCGGTGCCCGCAAGGTGCTGGTGGTCAGCGACCCCGGGGTGATTGCCGCCGGTTGGGTCGCGGATGTCGAGGCCAGCCTGCAAGCCCAAGGCATCGATTACTTTTTATATAGCGACGTCTCGCCCAATCCCCGGGTTGAAGAAGTCATGCTCGGCGCCGAGCTGTACAAGGAAAACCACTGCGATGTGATCGTCGCGATCGGTGGCGGCAGTCCGATGGATTGCGGTAAAGGCATCGGCATTGTCGTTGCCCACGGACGCAGCATCCTCGAGTTCGAAGGCGTGGACACCATCCGCGTGCCGAGCCCGCCGCTGATCCTGATCCCGACCACCGCCGGCACCTCGGCCGACGTCTCGCAATTCGTGATCATTTCCAACCAGCAAGAACGCATGAAGTTCTCCATTGTCAGCAAAGCGGTGGTGCCGGACGTGTCGCTGATCGACCCGGAAACCACCCTGAGCATGGACCCGTTCCTGTCGGCCTGTACCGGCATCGACGCCTTGGTGCATGCCATCGAAGCCTTCGTCTCCACTGGCCATGGCCCGCTGACCGACCCCCACGCCCTCGAAGCGATGCGCCTGATCAATGGCAACCTGGTGCAAATGATCGCCAACCCGACCGACATCGCCCTGCGCGAGAAAATCATGCTGGGCAGCATGCAGGCCGGGCTGGCGTTCTCTAACGCGATCCTCGGTGCCGTCCACGCGATGTCCCACAGCCTCGGCGGCTTTCTCGACTTGCCCCACGGCTTGTGCAACGCGGTGCTGGTCGAGCACGTGGTGGCGTTCAACTACAGCTCGGCGCCGGAGCGGTTTAAGGTGATTGCCGAGACGTTCGGCATCGATTGCCGAGGCCTGAATCACCGGCAGATCTGCAAGCGCCTGGTCGAGCATTTGATCGCGTTGAAACATGCCATCGGCTTCCACGAAACCCTGGGCCTGCACGGGGTCAGCATGGCGGACATTCCATTCCTGTCGCAGCACGCCATGCATGACCCGTGCATCCTGACCAACCCGCGCGAATCCAGTCAGCGTGATGTCGAGGTCGTCTATGGCGAAGCCCTCTGACGAGCAGCAACGGGCGCTGGCCGGGTTGCTGGGACTCGGCAGCCACTCGGCGCGCAAGAGTCACTACCCGGAACTCAACGCGCGCCTCGACGAGCTCGAAGCCGAGCGCAATCGCTACAAATGGCTGTTCGAAAACGCCGTCCACGGGATCTTCCAGGCCAGCCTTTTGGAAGGCATGCGCGCCGCCAACCCGGCCCTGGCGCGGATGCTCGGTTATGACGATCCACAGGAGGTGCTGTTCTCCTTGGCGGATCTGGCGAGCAACCTGTTTGTCGGCGGTGCCAGGGAGCTGGCCAACATCGGCGAAATCCTCAAGACCGAACGCAGCCTGCACGGCTATGAAACCCAACTGCGGCGCAAGGACGGCAGCAGCCTCGACGTGCTGATGAACCTGTTGCTCAAGCCCGATCAGGAAGGGCTGGTGGAAGGCTTTGTCGCCGACATCACCGAACGCAAACTCGCTCAGGAACGCTTGCAGCAACTCAACGACGAACTGGAACAACGGGTCACCGCGCGCACCGACGAATTGCTCGAAGCCAATCGCAACCTGCAACAGCAGATCACCCAGCGTAAACAGATCGCCCAGGCCCTGCGCGATGCCCGGGACGCCGCCGAGGCCGCCAACCGCAGCAAGGACAAATACCTCGCCGCCGCCAGCCACGACCTGCTGCAACCGCTCAACGCCGCGCGTCTGCTGATCTCGACCTTGCGCGAACGCAAGTTGCCCGATGTCGAGCAGGTGCTGGTGGAACGCACGCACCAGGCATTGGAAGGTGCCGAGGACTTGCTCACCGATTTGCTGGATATTTCCCGTCTCGATCAGGCCGCGGTGAAACCGGACGTTGCGCTGTATCGGCTGGATGAATTGCTCGCGCCACTGGTGTCGGAATTCCAGTCGGTGGCCGAGGCGGCGGGGCTGAACCTGCGGGTACACATGGGCGACTTTGCCATCAGCACGGACCTGCGCCTGATGACGCGGATTTTGCGCAACTTCCTCAGCAACGCCTGCCGCTACACCGACGAGGGTTGCATCCTGCTCGGAGCACGCCGCCGGGGTGAAATGCTGCGCCTGGAAGTCTGGGACACCGGGCGCGGGATCGCGGCGGATCGGCTCGACTCGATCTTCCTCGAGTTCAATCAACTGGACGTTGGCCGCGCCGCCGACCGTAAAGGCGTGGGCCTCGGCTTGGCGATCGTCGAGCGCATCGCCAAGATTCTTGGCTACCGGATTCAGGTGCGCTCATGGCCGGGACGCGGGTCGGTATTCAGTATCGACGTGCCGATTTCCCATGAGGTGCCGCTGCCAATCAGCCTGGCCGTACCGCAACCGGGCGCCGGTAATCCGTTGCCGGGCCGACGCTTGCTGGTGCTGGACAACGAAGTCAGCATCCTTGAAAGCATGAGCGCTTTGCTTGGGCAGTGGGGCTGCGAAGTGGTCATCGCCACCGATGAGTTCTCGGCGTTGGCGGCGTTGCAGGGGCGGGCGCCAGAACTGATCCTGGCGGACTATCACCTCGACCATGGGGTGGTGGGTTGTGACGTGGTACGCCACTTGCGCGAGCATTTCGACCGAGCCATTCCGGCGGTGATCATCACCGCCGACCGTACCGACCAATGCCGGCGCTCGCTGCAACGACTCGAAGCACCACTGCTGAACAAACCGGTGAAACCCGGCAAGTTGCGCGCGGTGCTGAGTCAATTGTTGGCTTAGGCGAGTGCGCGGTATTGCAGGCTCAAACCCAGTTCAGTGGATTGACCTTGCTCCAGCAAACGCAAGCCTGGCCGGCCGGGCAAGTGATGCGCGTTGACCGGGTGACTCACCGGTTCGATGCAGAAAAACCCCAGGCCCACCGGGCAGTAGAGCAGGTAGTAATCGCTGCCGGTGGCCTGGCATTCCAGTTCATAACCCAGCTCCGGTTGCTGGATCAGGCAGTGGCCGTCCCATGCGCAGAAGCCGTTGTCCACCAGCGTGTCGGGCAAGGCCTTGAGCTGCTGGAAATCCCATTCTTCGGGAATCGAACTGAGCTGGGTCGGCAGTTTGGCGGCGTCGCACAGCCAGACTTGCCGGGCGCTTGCCTGCAACCGGGTGTGTGCGGTGCGTGGAAAGTAAGGGTGCAAACCGAGGCCGTGCCACACCGCGTGTTCGCCGAGATGAGTGACCTTTAGATCAATGCTCAAACGTCCTTCACTCAGGTGGAAACGCTGCTCGGCGCGGTAGGCGAAGGGCGATGTGCAATCGAGTTGCAGGATGGCTTCGTTGGGCGATTGGGAAACCACTCGCCACGGCTGTTGCCAGGCGCTGCCGTGGATGGGCAGGGGATCGGTGAGGCTGTTGGGCTTCAGCGCGAGCCAGCCTTCGGGGCACTCGAAACCGCCCTCGGAAATCCGGTTTGACCACGGGGCCAAGGGGTAGCAACCGAGTTTGCCTGGCAGGCCGGTGTTCAGCGCTTGGGCGTCGCTGTGGCGCAGCAGCGGTTGGCCGGTGCTGCGAACCGTCCAGTTGACGATGCTTGCACCGAGTTCCGGGGCGAGGGTGAGGTGGGTGAAATCGTCTTCGAGTTCCAGAAGTTTCATGAGATCTCGTTCTGCGTTGGCGGGTTGAAAAGATCGCAGCCTTCGGCAGCTCCTACAGAATCGGGTTTCCACGCGGTCAATGTAGGAGCTGCCGAAGGCTGCGATCTTTTAGGGTTTCAACAATCTTGAAACAGAGGCTCAGGCAAGCCTTTCACGCCGGGATCAAGGGCGAACACCCCACCCGCCAACGATTGCTCGTCATGGTCATCCCCAGGGCGAATCGAGGTCACGAACAACGTATCCAGTCCACTGCCGCCAAACGCGCACATGGTAGGTTTTTTCACCGGTACGGCAAGGGAACGATCCAGTCGCCCATCCGGGGTAAACCGGTGAATCAGCCCGGCGTCGTTGGCGCAGATCCAGTAGCAGCCCTCAGCATCGACCGCCGCGCCGTCGGGGCGACCGCAGAAGTGATTCATGTCGACGAACAATCGACGATTGCTCGGCGTGCCGCTGTCGATGTCGTAGTCGAAGGCCCAGATCTGCTGGGACAGGGGATGGGAGTCGGACAAATACATTGTCAGTCCATCCGGACTGAAACCCAGGCCATTGGGGACGATGAAACCGGAGAGTTGGGGTTCGAGCGGCCCGCGCTGCCCATGGCTGTAGCGATACAACGTGCCTTCAGCCGCGTTGGCGCCCATGTTGAGCACCATGCTGCCGGCCCAGAAACGCCCTTGGCGATCACAACGGCCATCGTTCAGGCGCATGTCGGGGCGGGCGTGATCGACGTGTGCCAGCAGTTCGCTGTCGAGGCTACCGTCGTTGTGCGGGCGCAGATGAAAGAACCCGCTTTCCATCCCCGCGACCCAGCCACCGTCGCGGTGACGGGAGATGCAAGCGAGCATTTCCGGGGCGGTCCAGGCATCGACGTGGCCGGTGGCGGCACTCCAGCGCTGCAAGCCCCCGGCGGGAATATCGACCCAGTACAGGGCGTTTTCCTCGGGGACCCAGACCGGGCATTCACCGACCGCGTTACGGGCATCGACAATCAATTCGGCTTGCATGGACGCTCATTCCCTTGGAGGTTGGCTCAATCGCCGAACGGACCGGACGCCACAAACGCGCCACCCTGGTAAACCATCGCCGGATCATCCGCAGCGGGCATCGGTTGGGCTTCGATTTTTTCGCGGAACACTTCGGAGTTGTCCTGGGGCACATAGCCCAGGCCAGCGGCGTAGCGGTTGTCCCACCAGACGTTCTTGTTGTCGGACACGCCGTAGACAATGGTGTGCCCGACATCCGGTGCGTACAACGCACGTTCGAGCAACTGGGTCAGGTCACCGAAGCTCAGCCAGGTGCTCATCATCCGGCGGTTTTGCGGTTCCGGGAATGAGGAGCCGATGCGCACGCTGACGGTTTCGATGCCGTAGCGATCGAAGTAGAAACTGGCGATGTCTTCGCCGTAGGACTTGGACAAACCGTAGTAACTGTCCGGGCGGCGAGGGGAGCGGGCGTCGATCACTTCGTCCTGTTTGTAGAAACCGATGACGTGGTTGGAACTGGCGAAAATCACCCGCTTCACGCCATGCCGGCGCGCGGCTTCGTAGATGTGGAAAACGCCGCAGATGTTGGCGCCGAGGATCTCTTCGAACGCGTGCTCGGTGGAAACGCCGCCAAAATGCAGAATCGCGTCCACGCCTTCGACCAGTTGGTGCACGGCGTGTTTGTCGGCGAGGTCGCAGATGACGACTTCTTCGCGGTCATCGATGGCTGGAGTGATGTTGGCGATGTCCGACAGGCGAATCACGTTGGCATAGGGGCGCAGGGTTTCGCGCAAGACTTTACCGAGGCCACCGGCGGCGCCGGTCAGGAGCAGGCGATTGAAAGGGGCAGGGGAAGTTGTGGTCATGGTGGTTCCTGAATATTGAGTCATTGCAGTTGTTGTAAGTTGTCGTATGACTTGGGCGAAGTATCGTTAGGCTTTCCGGTGGTTGTCAACGCGTTGGTGGTTGAAATTGACGGAGGGTACATAGGCTGCGCAGTGATCCTGTGGTGAGATCGCTTTTGTGGCGAGGGGCTTGCCTGTGGTGAGGAGGCTTGCCTGTGGCGAGGGGGCTTGCCCCCGTTGGGTCGCGAAGCGGCCCCGGCGGTTCTTCAGACTCACCGGGTCGAAAGGTTTCACGACTGCTTCGCAGTCGAACGGGGTGATGCGGCATTCCGACAAGCCCCCTCGCAACAGGATTGATGTCAGCCTTGGCGCCTCACAACAACGAAATCGGATAGCTCACAAAGATCCGGTTCTCATCAAATTCATTCGTGCTGAAATCCTTGCGAATACTCGCATTGCGCCACTTGACGTTGAGGTTTTTCAGCACACCACTCTGCACGGTATACGCCAGTTCGCTCTCGCGGCCCCATTCCTTGCCATCGGTGATCGCCCCGGTGTGCACGTTATCGCCGCTGATGTAGCGGTTCATCATGGTCAGACCGGGAACGCCGAGGGCGACGAAGTTGTAGTCGTGGCGCACTTGCCAGGATTTTTCCTTGGCGTTGTCGTAGCTGGAGTTGTAACTGTCGTTGGCCAGGGTGCCGCCGCTGGTGCCGTTGACGCGCATCCAGACGCTGTCGCCGGTAAGTTTTTGCAGGCCGACATAGAAGGTGCTGCCGCCGTATTTGGCCGAGAGCATGGCGAATGCGGTTTTGTTGTCGAGGTCGCCGGCCAGGGCGCTGCCGTCTTCCTTGCCGATGAAGTAACCGAGGTTGGCGCCCAGGGTCCAGTCGCCGATGGGCTGGCTGTGGCTCAGGTTGAAATATTTCTGCTGATAAATGTCGCTGAGTTCCGAATACCAGACGCCGACCAAGGTGCGCTTTTCATTGAAGGTGTATTCACCGCCGCCGAAGTTGAAACGGTCGGAGGTGAACGCGGCTTTGCCGTTCATCGACATGTCGTCCATGCTCGAATCGTTACGCGGGCTGTTGGCGCGGAACTGGCCGCCGTAGAGCTTCAGGCCATCGATTTCGCTGGAAGTGACCTGCCCGCCGCGAAAGGTTTGCGGCAGGGAGCGACCGTCGTCCGAGCGCAGCACCGGCAGCACCGGCATCCATTCGCCGACCTTCAATTCGGTCTTCGACACCTTGGCCTTGAACGCCACGTTGGTGCGACCAAAGTTATCCGCCGGGCGCCCGTCGTGATCCAGCGGCAGCAGTTGCGTGCCACCGGTGCCTTTGCCGCCATCGAGCTTCACCGAGTACAACCCCAACACGTCCACACCGAAACCGACGGTGCCTTGGGTGAAACCGGACTTGGCGTCGAGAATAAAGCTTTGCGTCCACTCTTCAGCCTTGCCCTGGGGGTAGGCCGGGTTGGTGAAGTTGCGATTGAAGTAGGCATTGCGCAGGTTCAGCGTGGCGCTGGCGTCATCGACGAAACCTTCAGCGTGGCTGGTCATCGGCAGGGCGAGGGCCAGGCTGCTGCAACTAATCAGGCTTAGGGTATGACGGCGGACGAAGGTGAGGCGAGGGGTGCAGACGGAGGAATGGCGGACGAGTTTGCTCACAGTGACGTTCCCTTTGCTTCTTGTTGTTTTTATTTTTGTCATACGTCGTCGTACAACATGGCGGCGATTATTTGCGAGGCTTTGCGGGAAAGTCAATCAGAAGTTGTACGATGACATGCTGATCTAGAATCCAAATCTGTAGGAGCAAGGCTTGCCCGCGATTGCGATCTACCATTCAACATTGAAGGCGGCTGAGAGTCCGTCATCGCGGGCAAGCCTTGCTCCTACAGGTATGTGTGTTGTCTGCGCTTTTGCGGCAAACTGGCGCCATCTCAACACAAGGCCCTTGAATGGATCATTACGCCCCGCGCGACTGGCAGCCCCACGAGCGGCCCAGTTTGCCCGGTTCCCCCTCGACGCCGTTGCACTCCACGCCCAAGCGCCTGGCCTATGCGCTGGTGGGTTTGCTGGTGGCGTTGACCGGTGGCCTCGGCAATTCGCTGGTGATTGCCAACCTGCCTTACCTGCAAGGTGCGCTGGGGGCGACCACCGCCGAGATGGCGTGGCTGCCGGCGGCCTATGTGATGACCAACGTCTCGATGAACCTGTTGCTGGTGAAATTTCGCCAACAGTTCGGCTTGCGCGCCTTCACCGAAGTGTTTCTGGTGCTCTACGCCCTGGTGACCTTCGGCCATTTGTTCGTCAACGACTTGAGTTCCGCCATTGCCGTGCGGGCGGCTCACGGTATGGTCGGCGCGGCGCTGAGTTCGCTGGGTCTGTATTACATGATCCAGGCGTTCCCGGCGAAGTGGCGGATGAAGGCACTGGTGCTGGGGCTCGGCGCCTCACAACTGGCGCTGCCCCTGGCCCGGTTATTCTCCGAAGATTTGATGCAAATCGCCGAGTGGCGCGGCTTGTATCTGTTCGAATTGGGCATGGCGCTGCTGACGCTGGGCTGTGTGTTCCTGCTGAAACTGCCGCCGGGCGACCGTTTCAAGACCTTCGAAAAGCTCGATTTCCTGACCTTCGCCATCCTCGCCACAGGCGTGGCCTTGCTCTGCGCCGTGCTGTCCCTGGGGCGTATCGACTGGTGGCTGGAAGCGCCGTGGATCGGTATCGCCTCGGCGGCTTCCATCGCGTTGATTCTCGCCGGCCTGGCCATCGAACATAACCGCAGCAACCCGCTGCTGATGACCCGCTGGCTCGGCAGCGGCGTGATGATTCGCCTGGCCCTGGCGGTGATCCTGATTCGCATGGTGCTGTCGGAGCAATCCACCGGTGCGGTCGGCTTTATGCAGGCGCTGAACATGAGCAGCCAGCAACTGCACAGCTTGTACGTGGTGATGTTGCTCGGCAGCATCGCGGGTCTGGCCACCAGCGCCCTGACCATCGACCCCAAACACCTGTTTATGCCGCTGATCGTGTCCCTGGCGTTGATGGCGGTCGGCTCGGTGATGGACAGTTATTCGAACAACCTGACCCGCCCCGAAAACATGTACTTCAGCCAGTTCCTGCTGGCCTTCGGCGGCACGTTTTTCCTCGGCCCGACTATGGTTCTCGGCACGCGCCGGGTGTTGACCAACCCGCGCAACCTGGTGAGTTTCTCGGTGTTGTTCGGGATCTGCCAGAACCTCGGTGGCTTGATCGGCGCGGCGTTGCTGGGCACGTTCCAGATCGTTCGGGAGAAATTCCATTCCAGCAACATTGTTGAACACCTGACGATGCTTGATCCGCGTGTCGCAGCGCGGGTGCAGAGCGGCGGCAACGCGGTGGGCTCGATGATCGCCGACCCGAGCCTGCGCAACCTTCAGGGCATCCGAAGCCTGGCCACGGCCGCCACTCGCGAGGCCAATGTGCTGGCCTATAACGATGTATTCATGCTGATCGCCGTGATTGCGGTGCTGACCATGATCTGGATTTCCATTCGCGCCCTGTGGCTGATGAGCACCACCCAAGCCGTCGCCCCAGCGCCTGCCACTCCTTCCGTTCAACCCAGCGGTGCCACTTCTTCATGACCGAACCGACCACCACGACCACCAACGCCATCGCCGCCACCCCCGAAGGCGTCGCGCCACCGTCCACGCCGGCCACCGAACCGCGCTCGTTGCGGGTGCGGATTATCTCGTCCATGGGCTTTGCGGCGATTGCTCTCGTCGGTGTGCTGATCGTGTTGTACGCCTGGCAACTGCCGCCATTCAGCAGCGCGGTGGAAACCACCGAGAACGCGCTGGTGCGCGGCCAGGTAACGATCATCGGCCCGCAGCTTAGCGGTTACGTGTACGAAGTGCCGGTGACGGACTTCCAGTTTGTGAAGGCCGGCGATCTGCTGGTGCGTCTCGATGACCGCATCTACAAGCAACACCTCGATCAATCCCTGGCACAACTGGCGGTGCAGAAAGCCGCGCTGGCCAACGTGGTGCAGCAACGCAACAGCGCCGAAGCGACCATCAAGTTGCGTCAGGCGGCGGTCGCTGACAGTCAGGCACAGCAGCGCAAGAGTGAAGCCGATCTGCGCCGCAACAAGGAATTGATCAACGACGGCTCGGTGTCCAAGCGTGAGCTGGACGTGACCCTGGCCGCGAATGCCCAGACCATCGCGGCGGTAGCGCAGGCCCAGGCCAATCTGGAAATCGCCCGGCAGGACTTGCAGACGGTGATCGTTAATCGCGGCTCACTGGAAGCGGCGGTCGCCAGTGCCGAAGCGGCGGTGCAACTGGCGCGGATCGACCTGTCCAACACCCGTGTGCTGGCCCCACGTGACGGTCAGCTCGGGCAGATTGGCGTGCGCCTCGGTGCCTACGTCAACTCCGGCGCGCAGTTGATGGCGTTGGTGCCGAACCAGTTGTGGGTGATCGCCAATATGAAGGAAACCCAGATGGACGACGTGCGGGTCGGCCAACCGGTGAGCTTCACCGTCGATGCCCTCGACCATCGCAAATTCAAGGGCAAGGTGCAGCGGATTTCACCGGCCACGGGGTCTGAGTTCAGTTTGTTGCAGGCTGACAACGCCACCGGCAACTTCGTCAAAATCGCCCAGCGGGTGCCGGTGCGGATCACGGTGGATGAGGGGCAGGAGCAGAGCGAGCGGTTACGGCCGGGGATGTCGGTGGTGGTCAGCATTGATACGGCGGCAGAAGGGCATACCGATAACCCCTGACCCACACCGTCCCGTGTAGGAGCAAGGCTTGCCCGCGATGGCGATCTAACATTCAACACAGCGTTGACTGACAGGCCGCCATCGCGGGCAAGCCTCGCTCCTACAGGGCTAGGCGGCAATCATCGGCGGCAGGGTGCCCAGTAGCGAAACCGCCGCCACCGCGCCCATCCCCAACAACCATTCCAGCATCACACTGGTTTTTAGTGCTTCAGCCCGCCGCTCGCAGTCCTTGATCCGCAACCGATTGAACAACGCCAACCCCAGCATCACCGCCACCAGCAGCACCTTGATCAACAGAATCAAGGCAAACCCCGACAACAACGGCGTCGGCCAGAACGCGCCGGTGAGCACGCGCACGTTGATCAAACCGGTGATCACCAGTCCCGCCACCAAGCCGTAACCGACCCCACTGAAACGCCGCAGGATCGTGCTCAACGGGTGGCCGGTCGGTTGCCGCAGGATCATCACCAACAGCATCAAACCGCCGAGCCAGGCACCGACGCAGGTCAAGTGAACGATCTGATTGAGGATCAGCAACTGGCCACTGAGCCCATCAAGCATCGCGCCGTGACCGACCGGTGCCAGGGTCGCGAGCAGCAAGCCGCTGAGGATCAATCTCAGCGACACGTTCGCGCGCAGTGGCGTCAACAGCAACCCCATCAGCACGACGTTGAGCAGCAGGTGCCAACTCCACACCTGGCCGAAAAAGGTGTTGTGCAGCACCAGGCCCAGGGTCGACGGATCGAACGCCGCGTCCCAGGCGCCGGCCATGCTGGCGGTGATCAGCAGCAGCCAGGTCACACCGCTGACCAGTGCCACGGCGGTCAGCCAACGGGTGACGCGCATGAGGCGCCGATCCAGCGTGTCAGCGTTCGACAGCAGGGGTTTGAATACCCAAGCCCCGAACAGCATCAACACCACCACAAAATGCAGGAAGCGGCACAGCACCAGCGCGTCGGTCATGAATTACTGGCCAACCTTGAAGCTGTAGGCGCCTTCGCTTTTGTGGGTGTCGACCGACACCGCGTGCCATTCGACCTTGTACTCACCCGCCGTTAACGGTGCGGCAGGGGTGACGATCAGGGTTTTCTTGTCGTTGCCTTCAGTGGCCAGTTTTTTCACCTCCACGCCGTTGATGGTTACTTTGGTGAACGTCGCTTCAACACCTTCGGAAAACACCAAACGCAGTTCCGTCGGCGCGGCCACGGTGCTGTCGGCGGCCGGGGTCTGGCTTTTCAGATGCGCATGGGCGAACACCGACGAAGCGGCGAGCAGCGAGCCGAGCAGGGCGGCGGTGGTCAGGGCTTTTTTCAGCAGCATGGTCAATTTCCTTCCGGGGCAGATGAATGGGCGTCACTTAAGCATGAACGGTAGACGCCAGGAAATGTTTACGCGGCAAAAAAGGTCTGTCGCCGCGACCCAGAGCGGATGCTAGTCTTGGGCAACGCTGTTGTCAGGGAGCCCTCATGGGCAATCACAAGATCGAGATTCGTCGCAGTAACGTCGAGAAAATCCTGCTGGGGGCCGAGAAGGTCTTCGCCGAAAAAGGCTTCGGCAGCACCGCCATGGCCGACATCGCCGCTGAAGTGCAACTGCCGCGCTCCAATCTGCATTACTACTTCAGCACCAAGGGCGAGTTGTACAGTGCGGTGCTGTTCGACCTGCTGGAAGTCTGGAAGCAGGACGCCTTGTGCTTCGAAATGTTCGACGACCCGCGGGTGGTGCTCAGCAGTTACATCCGCGCCAAGATGAACCATTCCCGCAGCCGGCCGTACGGTTCGAAAGTCTGGGCCAATGAAATCATCCACGGTGCACCGACGTTGGGTGAGGCGCTGGACGTCAGCCTGTACGACTGGGCCAAGATGAAAGAAGCGAAAATTCGCCAGTGGGTGGAGGACAAACGCATCCTGCCGGTGGAGCCTTCGGCGCTGCTGTACATGATCTGGGCCTCGACCCAGCATTACGCGGACTTTGATCACCAGGTGAATATCCTGAATGAGCATCAGCCGTTGTCGGACATGCAGTTCGAGCGGGCGGTGCAGACGGTGACCAGTGTGATTTTGCGCGGGATTGGGTTGGAGCCCTAACCCGATCGTTCCCACGCGACCCGTGGGAATGCCTCAAGGGACGCTCTGCGTTCCAATGGGACGCGGAGCGTCCCGGGCTGCATTCCCACGCAGAGCGTGGGAACGATCAGTTACGGCGCGACGTGGTAGGGATTGCGCGGATCATGATTCCAATCCAGAAACGGCTTGCCGGTATCCATCGGCACCATTTCAATGCAATCCGCCACCGGGCAGGTGATCTGGCACAAATTGCACCCCACACACTCATCATCAATCACTTCATATTTATGCGTCCCGTCCGCCTGCTTCAGGCTGGCAATCGCCTGGTGCGACGTATCCTCGCAAGCAATGTGGCAACGCCCGCAGCCAATACACGCCTCCTGATCAATCTTGGCGATCACCTGATAGTTGATGTCGAGGTACTTCCAATCCGTCGTATTACCCACCGCCCGCCCGGAAAACTCCGACACGCTGGCGTAACCCTGGCTGTCCATCCAGCGGGATAAACCGTCCTTCATTTCATCGACGATGCGAAAGCCATGCAGCATCGCCGCCGTGCACACCTGCACCGCGCCGCTGCCCAACGCGATGAATTCTGCCGCGTCGCGCCAACTGCCGATGCCGCCAATACCGCAGATCGGCAGGCCTTGGGTCTGCGGGTCGCGGGCGATTTCGGCGACCATGTTCAGGGCAATCGGCTTCACTGCCGAGCCGCAATAACCGCCGTGGGTGCTTTGATGGCCGACGGTGGGGATGGCGACCATTTGTTCCAGGTTGACGCTGGTGATCGAATTGATGGTGTTGATCAACGACACCGCATCGGCGCCGCCACGGTGGGCCGCGCGGGCGGCGACGCGGATGTCGGTGATGTTCGGCGTGAGCTTGACGATCACCGGCAGCGAGCAATAGGTCTTGCACCAACGGGTCACCTGTTCGACATACTCCGGCACCTGGCCGACCGCCGCGCCCATCCCGCGTTCCGGCATGCCGTGGGGGCAACCGAAGTTCAGCTCGATGCCGTCCGCGCCAGTGGCTTCCACCAGCGGCAGGATGAATTTCCACGACTCCTCGACGCACGGCACCATCAGCGACACGATCAACGCGCGGTCCGGCCAGTCCTTTTTCACCTGGGTGATTTCCCGCAGGTTGATCTCCAGGGAGCGGTCGGTGATCAGCTCAATGTTGTTGATGCCCATGACCTCGCGGTTGGCACCAAAGTGCGCCGAGTACCGCGAAGACACGTTGACCGCCGCCGGGTCTTCACCCAGGGTTTTCCAGACCACGCCACCCCAACCGGCCTCGAAGGCGCGGACCACGTTGTAGGCTTTGTCGGTGGGCGGCGCGGAGGCCAGCCAGAACGGATTGGGGGCTTTGATACCGGCGAAGACAATCGAGAGATCGGCCATTTACGCAGCCTCCACGTTGAGCATGAGTTGGGCGTTGATCGCTTCGGCGGCGAGTTTTCCGTGTTGCACCGCTTGTACGGTCAGGTCCTGATCGAGGCTGGTGCAGTCGCCGCCGGCATACACGCCGGGGATGCTGGTGCGCAGGTTTTCGTCCACCTGAATGCGCTCGCCCTGGCGCTTGAGTTCCCGGGCCAACGGGTCGGCGAGGGCGCTGCCGTCGAAAGCCTGGCCGATGGCTTTGAAGATCGCGTCGGCGGCCAGCTCAAAGGTTTGCCCAGTGGTTTGCAGACGACCTTCGACCATGTGCGTGCGGGCGAAACGCATGCCGCGCACATTGCCTTGAGCGTCGAGCAACACTTCCTCCGGTTGCGCCCATGTCAGCAAGCGCACCTGATTGGCCTTGGCGATGTCCTGTTCATGACCGGTGGCGCCCATGTCCTCAACGCCACGGCGGTAGACCAGATTGACGTCATGGGCGCCGAGGCGGGCCATTTGCACGGCCATGTCGATCGCGGTGTTGCCAGCGCCGAGGACAATGCAATGGTCGGCCAGCGGCAGTTGCGTCAGGTCATCGGCCTGACGCAGTTCGCGGATGTAATCGGTGGCGGCGACCAGGCCCGGTGCATCTTCGTGGTCCAGACCGAGTTGTTTGCTGGCGGCCAGGCCGAGGCCGAGGAACACGGCGTCGAATTGCTGATGCAGTTCGCTCAGGGTCAGGTTCTCGCCGAGTTTCTGTCCGTGGCGGATTTCGATGCCGCCGATTTGCAGGAGGAAATCCAGTTCCTTTTGCGCGTAATCGTCCACCAGTTTGTACTTGGCGATCCCGTATTCATTGAGGCCGCCAGCCTTTTCCTTTGCTTCGAAAATCACCACCTCATGGCCGTGCATGGCGCTGCGGTGAGCGCAGGACAAACCCGCAGGACCGGCACCGACCACGGCGATGCGTTTTCCCGTAGCGGCGGCGCGCTGGAACGGGTGCTCGCTGAAGTGTGCGTTGTCCACGGCATAGCGTTGCAACAGGCCGATCAGCACCGGCGCACACTCATGATCGTTGTTGCGCACGCAGGCTTGCTGACACAGGATTTCCGTCGGGCACACCCGGGCGCAACTGCCGCCAAGGATGTTCGCCGAGAGGATTTTCTGCGCGGCGCCCTGGACGTTTTCCGTGTGGATGTTGCGGATGAACGATGGGATATCGATTTCGCTCGGACAGGCATTCACGCAGGGCGCGTCGTAGCAATACAGACAGCGCGAGGCTTCCAGATGCGCCTGACGGTCGTTGAGCGGCGGCGCCAGGTCGGTGAAATGGCCGGCGAGGGCGGCCGCATTCTCATAGGGATGCGGGAGGTGGTTCAGGGTCTTGATCACGGTTTAAGGCCTCATGTTTTTTGAGGTGTCTGCCTCTGGTGGGCAGTGGGTTTTTTGTTGTCTGGGCCGGCCTCTTCGCGGGCAAGCCTCGCTCCTACAGGGGGACGCATTCCAAATGTAGGAGCGAGGCTTGCCCGCGAAGGCCGAAGGCCTCGATCTCAGCGTTTCACTGCAACTGGTTTATTCAACTCAGCCCGCTTACTCAGCAAATCAAACACCGCCGGATACGCCGGCCGTTCGATATACCGCCCGGCCCCACGCTCGGCGCGCAGGTCGCCATCGGCCCAGACCACGCGGCCCTGGCTGATGGTGTGGCTGGGCACGCCGCGCACGGTTTTGCCTTCGAAGATGTTGAAATCCACCTGTTGATGGTGGGTCTTGGCGGAGATGGTGCGCGTACCTTCCGGGTCCCACAGCACCAGATCCGCATCAGCGCCGACACGGATCGCGCCTTTGCGTGGGTAGAGGTTGAAGATCTTCGCGGTGTTGGTGGAGGTGAGGGCGACGAAGTGCTGCATCGTAAAGCGACCGGTGTTCACCCCTTCATCCCAGAGCACGGCCATGCGGTCTTCGATGCCGGCGGTACCATTCGGGATCTTGCTGAAATCGTCCTTGCCGGCGGCTTTTTGCTCGGCGCAGAAACAGCAGTGGTCGGTGGCGGTGGTGTGCAGGTTGCCGGATTGCAGGCCATGCCAAAGCGCTTCCTGATGACCGCGCGGGCGGAACGGTGGGCTCATCACGTAACCGGCGGCGGTCTGCCAGTCCGGGTGTTGATAGACGCTGTCGTCCAGCAGCAGATGCCCCGCGAGGACCTCGCCATACACAGGTTGGCCCTTGCTGCGGGCGTAGGTGATTTCGTCGAGGGCTTCCTTGGTCGAGACGTGGACCAGGTACAGTGGCGTGCCGATGGTTTCGGCGATGCGGATCGCTCGGCTCGCCGCTTCACCTTCCACTTGCGAAGGCCGTGACAGTGGATGCGCTTCCGGGCCGGTAATGCCCTGAGCCATCAACTTGCGTTGCAGGTGATAAACCAGCTCACCGTTTTCCGCATGCACGGTCGGTACCGCGCCAAGTTCCAGGCAGCGCTCGAAACTCGCCACCAGGGTGTCGTCGGCGGCCATGATCGCGTTCTTGTAGGCCATGAAATGCTTGAAGCTGTTGATGCCGTGATGGCTGACCAGCTCGGCCATTTCCTCGCGTACTTGCTCGCTCCACCAGGTGATCGCGACGTGGAAACCGTAGTCCGACGCTGACTTCTCGGCCCAGCCACGCCACTGATGAAACGCTTCCATCAACGACTGCTGCGGGTTGGGAATCACGAAGTCGATGATCGACGTCGTACCCCCGGCCAGACCTGCTGCGGTGCCACTGAAAAAGTCTTCACTGGCCACCGTGCCCATGAAGGGCAGTTGCATATGCGTGTGGGGATCGATGCCGCCGGGCATCAGGTATTGACCGCTGCCGTCGAGCACTTCGGCTCCGGCGGGAACATCGAGGTTTTCACCAATGGCTTTGATCACGCCGTCGGCGCAATACACATCAGCACGGTAACTTTCATCATGGGTAACAACGGTGGCGCCACGGATCAACAGAGACATTCCGAGTTCCTCGCAGGCATGACCGACTTATGCCGGTTCTAAATGTTTTATATGAAGCTGACGCAAACAGGTGTATTCCTGTCAGCGCTGTCAGGAATAGACGCTAGCTGGAGTTTAACGAATGAGCAAGATTATTTTTTATAAGCTTATATCTGTATTAACTGTATGAAAAATAACGATTAAATGTAGGAATCACCAAAATGGTGAGGCCTCTCACCATTTTGACGCACTTGACAGGATCGAAAAAAAGACCAGATTTCCTATGTGAAATCAGCCGCTTGAGGATGGTCTATGGTTGATGCGCAACTTTGAAAAAAAGATCAATGCACCAGATTGAGTCCTGACTGTTCGGACAACTTGCTGCACATTCCGCCTGAGTGGTGTGGCAAGTAATCGAAGACTCAATAGTTGAATGAATAAAACTGATAAACATCAGTTGTTTAGCAAAGTTTTATGGCACGGCAAGAGGCGCCAGCGGGGACCCCGGCACGTTTATTGATGCCGCCGCTGACACCTTGGCCGGTCCGTAAAAGTTGTCAGTTCCTCCGGCCATCGTCGGCTCGCGCTACCAGGCGCCAGCCCCTGATGAGCAAAAATAATTCAAAGAACAGTGGAGTGGCCATGCAACAGATCAGATCGCAAGTGACCGAGCGCGACGGCTTGTTTGAGCTTGAAGCCGGCACCGACGTCCTCGACAGTCCCCGTTACAACCACGACATGGCACCGACCAAGGTGCACGAACGAACCTGGAACAAATGGCACATCACTGCGCTGTGGATCGGCATGTCGGTCTGCGTGCCGACCTATACCCTCGGCGGTGTGCTCACTGCCTACTTCGGTTTGAGCGTCGGCGAAGCGTTGCTGGCGATTCTGCTGGCCAACCTGATCGTGCTGATCCCGCTGACCCTCAACGCATTCGCCGGGACCAAGTACGGCATTCCTTTTCCGGTGTTGCTGCGCTCGTCCTTCGGCATCCTCGGTTCCAATGTGCCGTGCCTGATTCGGGCGTTGGTGGCGTGCGGCTGGTTTGGCATCCAGACGATGTTCGGTGGCCTGGCCATTCACTTGTTTTTGGGCTCGATTTTCGAAGGCTGGAAATCCCTCGGTGGTACCGGTGAAGTCATCGGTTTCATGATCTTCTGGTCGCTGAACCTGTGGGTCGTGCTGCGCGGCGCCGAGTCGATCAAATGGCTGGAAACCCTGTCCGCGCCGTTGTTGGTGGCCGTGGGCATCGGCCTGCTGGTGTGGGCGATGCCCAATGTTTCGATGACTGAGTTGTTGGCGATCCCGGCCAAACGTCCTGAAGGCGCGAGCGTGGTCAGTTACTTCGCTGCCGGGCTGACGGCGATGGTCGGCTTCTGGGCCACGTTGTCGCTGAACATTCCGGACTTCAGCCGCTACGCCAAAAGCCAGAAGGACCAGATCCTCGGGCAGATTTTCGGCTTGCCGCTGACCATGTTCCTGTTCGCTTCCCTTGGCGTGATCATGACCGCCGCGTCGGTGAAACTGGTGGGCGTGACGGTTTCTGATCCGGTCAGCCTGATCGGCCATATCCAGAGCCCGGTCTGGGTTGCGGTGGCCATGGCGCTGATCATCATCGCCACGCTGTCAACCAACACCGCCGCCAACATCGTCTCGCCGACCAACGACTTCCAGAACATCGCCCCCAAGGTGATCAACCGCACCAAAGCAGTGATGCTCACCGGCCTGGTCGGGTTGCTGCTGATGGGGCATGAACTGCTGAAAAAACTCGGGCTGATCGTCTCTGACGTGAGCCTGGAAACCGTGTATTCCAACTGGTTGCTGGGCTACTCCAGCCTGCTCGGGCCCATCGCCGGGATCATGGTGGTGGACTATTTCCTGATCAAGAAACAGCAACTGGATTTGGCCGGGCTCTATCGCGACGACGTGTACCCGGCGTGGAACTGGTTTGGTTTTATCGCGTTTGGCGTGCCGGTGGTGCTGACCTTGCTGTCGCTGGGTAGCGATGCGTTCAGCTGGTTCTACAGCTACGGCTGGTTTACCGGATCGGCGCTGGGCGGGTTGATTTATTACGGGTTGTGTTCGATGCGCGGCAGCCCTGTTCTGGCCAAGTCCCCCTCGTAATGATCGTTCCCACGCGACCCGTGGGAATGCAGCCCGGGACGCTCCGCGTCCCAACAGCGGACGCAGAGCGTCCATGGATGAATTCCCACGCAGAGCGTGGGAACTATCAGAAAAACAACTGAGGAGATCCCCATGAACGCTGCCGTAGACGTTCTGCAATCCACCCATCAGCACATCAACCGCGACCGCTTGTGGCAGTCGCTCATGGAACTGGCCAAGCTCGGCGCCACGGCCAAGGGCGGGGTCTGTCGCCTGGCCCTGACCGACCTCGACCGCCAGGCTCGGGATATTTTCGTCAACTGGTGCGAAGAGGCCGGTTGCACCGTCACCGTCGACGGCATCGGCAACATCTTCGCCCGCCGCCCCGGCCGCAACCCGAACCTGCCACCGGTGATGACCGGCAGCCACATCGACACCCAACCCACCGGCGGCAAGTTCGATGGCTGCTTCGGCGTACTCGCCGGCGTCGAAGTGCTGCGCACCCTCAATGACCTCGGCGTGGAAACCGAGGCGCCGCTGGAAGTGGTGGTCTGGACCAACGAAGAGGGCTCGCGCTTTCCGCCGTGCATGATGGGCTCCGGCGTGTTCGCGGAAAAATTCACCCTTGAAGAAACCCTGGCCAAGGTTGATGTCGACGGAGTTTCGGTCGGCGATGCGCTGAACGCCATCGGTTACGCCGGCCCACGCCAGGTCAGTGGCCATGCGGTCGGCGCCTATTTCGAAGCGCACATCGAGCAAGGCCCGATCCTGGAAGACGAACACAAAACCATCGGCATCGTCATGGGCGCCCTCGGCCAGAAATGGTTCGACCTCAAACTGCGCGGCGTCGAAGCCCACGCCGGCCCGACCCCGATGCACCTGCGCAAGGACGCCCTGGTCGGCGCCGCCGTCATCGTAGGCGCCGTCAATCGCGCCGCCCTCGGCCATCAACCCCACGCCTGCGGCACCGTCGGTTGCCTGCAAGCCTACCCCGGCTCACGCAACGTCATCCCCGGCGAAGTGCGCATGACCCTCGACTTCCGGCATCTGGAACCGGCGCGCCTGGACTCGATGATCGCTGAAGTGCGCGAAGTCATCGAAACCACCTGCGAGGAACACGGCCTCACGTTCGAGCTGACACCGACCGCCGACTTCCCGCCGCTGTACTTCGACAAGGGCTGCGTCGAAGCAGTACGCGGCGCCGCTCAAGGTTTGGGCTTGTCGCACATGGACATCGTCAGCGGAGCAGGGCACGACGCAATCTTCCTCGCCGAACTCGGCCCGGCCGGGATGATCTTCGTGCCGTGCGAAGGCGGGATCAGCCACAACGAAATCGAAAACGCCGCGCCGGATGATTTGGCCGCCGGGTGTGCGGTGTTGTTGCGGGCGATGCTGGCGGCTTCAAAGGCGATTGCTGAAGGTCAACTCTCGGCTTGAGCTGAAACCCTTCGATTGTTCATGCCCCGACGAGGCGTGAACAATCAATGGCTCAGCGGGTTTCCTTGATGTCGTAGGTGTGCTGGATATGGAAGAACCCGCGGGGTGCCTGCTGGGTGCCCAGTTGCTGATAGTAGGGATACCAATATTTGGCCATGATCCACAGGTATTCCGGGCACGCCGCCCGGGATTCCAGCCCCGGCGTGACATCGAATTGCGCCGTGTTGTAGACCGCTTCCAGCATGGTCGCCCCAGGCATGCCGATGCCTTCGTGGATGGGGTTTGGCGTGCGATCAGCGCCCCAGGCGTAGGCCAGCCAGCGCAGGATGTGCTCAAGACTGTCAACCGGCGAGCGTGAATGCTTGAAGCGTTCAATGGAGTCGCGAATGGTCTGTTGCGGCACCGGCAGTGCAATCACACAGATGTTTTCCCAGTGCGTGGCATCGGCAAAGTGGCTCAAGGGTTGTTCCACCACGCCGTTGCGTTTGGTCGCGAACGCGGCCTGTTCCGGCTGGAACAGTGGCACATGGATCGCCGTGGTCTTGGCCGCCGAGCGCGGGGCCACGTTGATAAACGCGGACTCGGACCAATACGAGGGCAGCAGGTCGTTACGCAAGTGTGATTGCGCCACTCGCAAACGGAACGCGAGGATGTCGATGGCGCCGAACAGCGCGATGAACGACCACGCTTTGGGGTCCAGGTCGAGCTTCTGAATCGCCCGCAGCACCCAGGCGTCATTGCTTTCCTGCTTGGTGCGTCTGAGCTGTACGAAATCCGGGTTTTTATCCTTTGCCGAAGAGTTGCGCGCATGCGCCATGGCAGATCTCCTGTCGGATCGATTCAATAAAAGCGTAAGAGGTAATTGGCGGTGGACTTGGGTTGCTTGAGGCGACTGTCGTTGCTGACACCGAAGAAAGTCACCTGCATGTCAAGGCCAAAACCTGATCGGGTGAATTGCAGCACCGCAATCTGGTTGCCGTTGCACTGGAAGTAATTGTCTTGGGTGGTGCGGGACACGACGAAACTGTTGCGGCTGCCGAACTTGTTCGTCAGGTCTTTTTCTTCCGGCGCTTCGGGGTAACCGGGCCAGTCCTTGCCGCGCAATTTGTCCAGGCCGATGTCTATCACCGAAGAGCGCGCAATCATGGTCGACGGCGAGCAGATCACTTCGTAGAGCATCGGCGTCGGTTGTGAACCGTGGCGAGCCGCACACACGCGGCTCCAATGCACATCACCGGTCAGAAACACTACCGGGATGCCCTGGCTGGCGAGTCGCTCAAGCTGCACCTCGATCAGCTCGAATTGCTGATAGTTGGCCAGGTCGGCATCGACGTATTTTTTGCTGAAGTCCCCGGGCGGTTTGGTAAACAGCGGTTGGCCTGCCGACAACACACCGACCTTGGGCGATTTGTTCTGCTTGGCCAGGATCAGGTCGTCGGCCCATTGCTTGAGCGCCGCCACGGCATCGTCGGGCATCAGTCGGTCGAAGTCTTCGTCGCGCCGGGTACGGGTGTCGAGCATCAGAATGATCAGCGGATCGACTTCGATGCGCTGGAAACCGGGGATGTCCTGGGGCGTCTTTGCGGGGCCGCCTAACTGGAAGCCCGCATACAAATCCATGGCCGTGTCAGACCAGTCCTGCTTGTTGACGAAGGCCAGGGGCGGCAACTGAAACTGGTCCAGGGGGTAGTTGTTCCAGAACTCGTGATCATCCGGGATGCAAGCGGTCGGTGCGGTTCTGAGCACCGATTGCAGGCCACCGGTGCCCAGCGTGTCGGAACACCAGTTCTTGTAATACTTCTGGCCGATCAGCTTTTGCACGCCCTCCAGGCTGAAACGCCAGGACGGAATCACCGGCACGTCCAGGTAAACCTGATCGCCGACCATCAGGCTCAGGTGTGGTTTGAAACCAGAGGGCAGGTGAGCGACGGCGTTTTCCAGGGCCTTGTCATCGCCATTGGGTTGGTAATAGCAGGAGGTCAGCAGAATATTCAGCGGGGCGCCGGTGGTGGGCACTGCGTCGGGCTGGGAAACGAACGCCAAGGGGGAGGTCACGCCATTGGCGACGATCCGAAAACAATGATTGAGACCGGCGCCGAGACGGGGAAAACTGAACACGCCCTGATGATTGAGCGGCTTGCCGGCGGCGTTTTTTACGCCATCGTCGATCGGATACAGTTTTTCGTCGGGGGCGGGTGTGGCCGGGCTCTGAGAGTTCGGGGTCAGGCCGAGAAAAAACGTCGGCAACGCCGGATTATCAATGCCAAACAGGCCAACCCAAAGCTGCACGGTGCCTTTTTCCGCGGGGGTGCTGATCAACGGGCGAGCGACCAGAATCATCGGCTGTCTCCTTTGCCTGCCTGGGTGTCCATACAAAGCCAGGGCCGGACACTGCTTGAAGTCGGGCGGGTGTGTCCATCAACTTTAGAACAGAGTGGGGCGGGTATCGGAAAAAAGATCGAAAGGACTACCGCGTTGTAACCCCCCCGTCAAATTGTGGGAGCGGGCTTGCTCGCGAAGAGGCCGGCACATTCAACATCGCTGTTGCCTGACACACCGCCTTCGCGAGCAAGCCCACAGGGGAAAAAGATCAGCCGCAAAACCTGGGTTCGACCGGGATCAAACTGTGGGAGCGAGCCTGCTCGCGAAAAGGCCGGCACATTCAGTATCTTGGCTGAATGACACACCGCCTTCGCGAGCAAGCCCGCTCCCACAGGTTCTATGCGATTGGGGTTTTCAGGCAGATGCCGCAATCACAAAGTTCGCCCGAGCCCACGTGACAAAATTTGTTGGCTGTCGGCCGGCGACTTTGTTGGCCAGCGCAATGGCGTCGCGCGAGTCTGTGCCGAGGTAGGTGTGGGCTTCGAAGTAGGCGAGCATTTCCCCGACTTCCTTGGCGCCCGGGAACCAATCGGCAAAAACCTCTGGCGGGACTTGTTTGAACGAGAGCGTGTGGCCCTGTTGATTCAACGTGGCGATGACCTCGTTAAAGCTCAGGAAGTCGCCCACCAGCGGCAGATGCTCACCGTGCCCGGCGATTTCCGGCTGTGCGAAGGCGCCGACCACAACCTGGCCGAGTTCGCTGATGTCGCCCATGTGAATGACGCGTTTGTGCGGATCAAGTGGCATCGCCCAGCCCATGCCACCATCCGCTTGCTGCGGGGCCATGACGCCGAGCAGATTCTGATAGAAGAACGGCGCGATCACGAACGTGTGGTGCGCAAATCCTGCCTCTTTCACCACATGGTCGATTTTTGCTTTGTCGGTGAAGTGCGGGACATCGAGCTTACCGTGGCTGATCGTTTCCACGTTCGGCAGTGTCGACCAGATGAAATGCTGAACGCCGGCCTCTTTCGCCGCCTGAACGGCTGCGAGTGCTTGCGCGCTCTCGTCCGAGCCCGGCTCCCAGAAATTGGTGACTAGAAAAACCCCGTGTGCGCCGGCAAACGCGGCTTTCAGGGTTTCTGGACGATTCAAATCCGCCAGCACCACTTCTTCAGCCAATTGCGGATGGCTGGCTGGATTGCGGGTCAATGCGCGAACCTTGAATTGACCGCTCGCTTGCAGTGCGCGCACTACGGCACCGCCCTGATGGCCGGTGGCGCCGACGACGGCGATGAGTTTTTTGCTGTTTGTCATGTTCGTTCTCCAATGAATGGTTTCGGTTCGGTGCATGGCTTCAGGCTGACCCCTCCCATCACCAGGGCAAGCGGCCGTGGGTGAAAAGCTCGGTGGTTGAACATTAGGTTTTGGCCGATTAGTTGACTAGCCGATAGAATTGGATTGCACTCGTCCATCCAACACAGGAATTGCCGCCCATGCTCGACCTCAATGACATCGCCATGTTTGTGCAGGTGGTGCGCAGCGGCAGCTTTGCAGAAGCGGCGCGGCGCCTGGGTTTGCCGCCCAATACCGTGAGCCGCCGCGTTCAACAGCTCGAAGCGCATCTCGGCACACGGCTGCTGCAGCGCTCCACCCGCAAACTCACGCTCACCAGTACTGGCCAAAGCTTTCATGAGCGTTGCACGGGAGCGGTCGACGGCTTGCTCGAGGCCGGACAGGAATTGATGACGGGCAGCAGCGAACCCAGTGGCCTGGTGCGCGTGGCGGCGCCGGCTGACTTTTTCGATCTTTTCCCGATGGAGTGGATTGCCGAATTCCTGGCCGCATATCCGCGAGTACGACTGGACTTCGTGCTCAGCGATGGGAAGGCCGACTTGATTGCGGAACAGATAGACGTGGCTTTTCGCGGTGGGCCCATGCGCGATTCAGGTTATGTCGGTCGTCAAATCGTCGCCGCCCTCGGCGACGGATTGGTGGCAAGCCCCGCTTACCTCGCCACGCACGGCGCACCACGCACGTTGCAGGATCTGGTGAACCATGACTGCGTGATCTCGACGCACCCCAGCGGCCATGCCACCTGGCGATTGGTCGGCCCCAATGGCGAGGAAGAAGTGCAAGTCGCCGGACGCTTCAGCGGCAATACCGCTCAGGCACTGCGCAAGGCCACTGCGGCCGGGCTCGGCATCGCGCTGCTACCGCCGGCGATGGCCACGCTCGACATTCAGGCGGGCGTACTTGTCCCGGTGCTGGCTCAATACCAACGCACCGGCTACGGACTGAGCGTGCTGTATCCGAGCCGTCGACACCTGCCGCTCGCGGTATCGGCGTTCATCGGGTTGGTGACCCGCAAGATGAATGCGGGCGATGCGCCGCAGGTGGAGCAGCCGGCGGGGCGTTGATCACCAACGCAACGGGCTGCACACATCCAATGTGGGAGCGGGCTTGCTCGCGAAGGGGCCATCACCTTCAACATCTTTATTGACTGACACTCCGCCTTCGCGAGCAAGCCCGCTCCCACAAGGGAACTGTGTTTACCCTCAGGGCCAAGGCGCTTCGGCTGCACTATCCCAACCCCCCGCGGTCGTAATCTTCACAGGGCGGCGCGTGACAGCGCCGCCGCACTTTTTGTGGAGATCCAATGAGCCAGGACGTCCTGACCACCGAAACCAATCGTCGTCAGTTGCAGCAGATCATCGCCGGTTTGTCCGACGGGGTGATTTTGCTGGAGCTTGATCAGACCATTCTCTGGGCCAATGACGCCGCGCTGGCCATGCACGGGGTCAAACGGATCGATGAGTTGGGGGCTAATGCCGAGGAGTACGCCCAGCGTTTCGCCTTGCGCTATCGCAACAATCACCCGGTGCCGGCGGGCAACTACCCGATCAACCGGATTGCCCGGGGCGAGATTTTCAGTGATGTGCTGGTGGAAGTGATGCCGGCCGACGACGAAGAACGCATGCGGGTTCACAGCGTTCGCAGCATGGAACTGGCTGACGGCGCAGGTAAGGTGGAATCCCTGGTGCTGATCATGAACGACGTCACCGAATGGGCCAGCGCCGAGCAGCGTTTCGAGAAAACCTTCAACGCCAACCCGGCCCCGGCGGTGATTTGCCGTCTCAGCGATTTGCGTTACATCAAGGTCAACCAGGGCTTCCTGGAAATGACCGGTTACAGCCGTGACCAGGTGATCGGCATGTCGACCTATGAGCTGGACATTCTGGACGGCGCGGAAAAGAAAGACCTGGCGATCGAGCGCCTGCGCCAGCACGCGACGATTCCGCAGATGCAGGCCGAGTTGAAACTGCCTGAGGGCGGCAGCAAGCAGGTGATCGTGGCCGGGCAACCCCTGGAACTCAACGAGGAAGATTGCATGTTGTTTTCCTTCGTCGATATGGAGCCGCGCCACAAGGTCGAAGTCGCCCTGCGCCAGAGCGAGGAACGTTTCGCCAAGGCCTTTCGCCTGACGCCGGTGCCGACGCTGGTGTGCAGCGCCGAGAATCAACTGGTGATCGACGTCAACGAAGCCTTCCTCGATACCTTGGCCTATCCCAGCGAAGAAGTGCTCGGCAAGACCGTGGCCGAGGTCGACTTTATCGATGACAAGGGTGCGCGTGCACGGCTGTTTGCCGCGCTGGAGAAGGCCGGCAGTCTGGACCGTGTCGATGTGCGAGTACGCAAGAAGGGCGCCGAGCTGATTGAGTGCACCGTGTCGGCCGACACCGTGAACATTCAGGACAGCCCCTGCTATCTGCTGGTGTTCATGGACATCACTGAGCGCAAACGCACCGAGCTGGAATTGGTGTCGGCGATTGAAGAAGTGATGAAGGACGCTTCCTGGTTCAGTCGCACCCTGATCGAAAAACTCGCCAATGTGAAAAGCGTCAATTCGCCGAAGCTGCCCAGCGTGTCGTTCACCGACCTCACGGCCCGGGAGCGCGATGTGCTTGGCCTTATCTGCGAAGGCCTGGCCGACAAGGAAATCGCCGCGCGCCTGAAGCTGGCGCCGAACACCGTGCGCAATCACGTCTCCACGGTGTATTCGAAGCTGGATGTGCACAGCCGCAGCGAGGCTATTGTGTGGGCGCGGGAACGCGGTTTGTTCTCCAGCGAGTGGCGACCAAAGGGGCAGCGATAAGGTGCAAATGCACTAGTGGTGACGGTGCAAATGTATGTTTTGGGCGGGGGTGACAGTTCTTAGTCTGTGAGGGTGCGGTAGGCGACTTCGGAGCGCTATCGCGTCCCCTTCGAAACAGCTAAAGGAACAGCCACATGGGTATCGAACAGTTCGCCAGTGAATTCGATTTTGCAGCGTTGGTCGGGTGAATCGGAATGATCTATCTGACGCAATTGCGTACTCAACTGGAGAAGAGTTTTTCGCCGCTGGCCTGTGATTGCACGCTGACGGGCGACAACTCCTTGACCGTGAAGCTTTATCACCCGGTATCGGGGCAGGTGGATCTGGTGGTCAGCGGATTGAGTATCGCGAACCTCAGAAGCCCGGAAGCGGTGGTGGCGTTGATCGAAGAGCTGCGGTATGAGCTTGAAAGCAATGGCCTGCATCGCCCCGAAACCTCATAAGCCACATCCTTCCCTGTGGGAGCGAGCCTGCTCGCGAAGAGGCCTTACCATTCAACATCACTGTTGACTGGTACACCGCCTTCGCGAGCAGGCTCGCTCCCACATTAGATTTGTGTCAGCCCCATCATTTGTGATCGATACAAACCTCCGTTTCAAGGTGTTTACTGGCATTGGCCGGCGGCTAGGCTATAAGAAATGCGTGGTACTTATTTTTCTGTGACCGGTCCGCGGCTGCGCGGTGTTATTTCGTGTCGCGGAAATACGTCGATTCGCCACCGCAGGTCAGCCTATGAACAGTCTTGGGAAACGCCGTTTTACGCCACTGTCGCTCGCATTCTGCGCCGTGATTTTAAGTGGTTGTGCCAGCCCGCCGCCTCCGCCCCCCATTACGCCGCCGCCACCACCGCCTGAACGTACCTGTGAAACCCTGGATAAAACCGATGTGAGGGGCGATGCGCGCATGGACGAGCAGGTGACTCGGGTTACCACAACCACACGCTGCGTGACTCAATAATCAAGTGGACACCCAATAACCTGTGGCGAGGGAGCTTGCTCCCGCTCGGCTGCGAAGCAGTCGTCAATCCAGGCGACTCGGTTGATCTGAATGATTGCCGGGGCCGCTTCGCGACCCAGCGGGAGCAAGCTCCCTCGCCACGGGTTTCGTGCCAGCCTTAAGCGCCCTCGCCACAGGTTCATTACCAGCCTTAACTGACAGGTATTCTCATACCTCCTCGATTCTGACCCAGCGCGATTCGTTGGCGGCCATCCGTATCGCCGTCGCCAGCCGTTCGACTTCCCACGCTTGCTCGAAATCCGTCCCGCCCTGGCTGAGCCCGGCCAAGGCCATTACCAGATCATGCACCTCCAGCGTCTTGAGTTCGTTGTAACCCAGCTGATGCCCCGGCGCCGGGCTGAACGCCGCATAACCCGGCAAGTTCGGCCCCGCCAGCAAGCGCTGGAAGCCTTCCTGTCCGGCACGAAACAGGCGCAATTCATTCAAGCGTTCCTGATCGAAGGTCAGGGTGCCTTTGGTGCCGCTGATCTCGAAACTCAGGTGATTCTTGTAACCGTGCTTGAGCCAACTGCTGCTGAACGTGCCTCGGGCGCCGTTGGCGAACCGCAGCAGGGCATGGACCTGATCGTCCACCGCGATGGTGCGCTGTTCCTGGCTGCCGGCCGTGGCCGGGCGCTGCGGGTGCACGGTCTGAGTGTCGGCGCACACCGCTTCGACATCCCCCACCAGATAACGGGCCATCGCCAATAAGTGACTGCCCAGGTCCGCCAGCGCACCACCGGCATGCTCGGCGTCGCAACGCCAGGACCAGGGCGAGGCGGGGTCGGCCATGAAATCTTCGCTGAACTCACCCTGGAAACTGATCAGGTCGCCCAGTTCGCCGTTCTGAATCAGTTCCCGCGCCAGGCCAATCATCGGATTGTGCTGATAGTTGTAACCGACCCGCGTCACCACGCCCGCGGCTTTGGCCGCCAGGCGCATGGCGCTGGCCTGCTCGAGGCTCACCGCCAACGGCTTTTCGCAATACACCGGTTTACCGGCGGCGAGAGCGGCCATGGCCATGGGGTAGTGCAGGTGGTTGGGGGTGGTGATGGCGATCAGGTTGACCTTCGGGTCATCGATCAGTTGTTGCCAGTCACTGTGGGCGCTGTCGAACCCCCAGGCCTCGGCACACTGCCGGGCGCGCTGCGGATCAGCATCGGCCAGGGCGGCGAGTTTGAGCTTAAAGGGCAGCTCGAAGACCGCGCTGACATTGCGAAACGCCAAGGCGTGGGCACGGCCCATGAAACCTGTGCCGATGAGTCCGATACCGAGTTCGCGCATAGCCGGGGTCCTTTTGGATTGTTGTTTTCAGGAGGGCTATTTATGGAATAAATATTCGATATTTGCAAATGCTGGAATTAAATTTCTTTAGTCCGATCGTTCCCACGCTCCGCGTGGGAATGCAGCCCGGGACGCTCCGCGTCCCATCCAGAGCCGAACGCGGAGCGTCCGAAGAGGCATTCCCACGCAGAGCGTGGGAACGATCAGTGATGACGGTGGAAATGGAAAAAGGCAGCTCTAGGGCTGCCTTCTGTTTGTCCGGAAAATCAAATCAGGACAGGAAACCCCCATCCACATTCAACGAAACCCCAGTCGTATAGCTGGAAGCATCACTCGCCAGATACAGCACCGCACCCGCCATCTCACTTGGATCCGCCACGCGCTTCAACGGAATCTGCTGCAACGCAGTCTTCAGAATCGCATCGTTCTTCACCAGCGCCGAAGCAAACTTGGTGTCGGTGAGGCCCGGGAGCAGGGCGTTGCAGCGGATGCCGAACTGCGCGCATTCCTTGGCGAAGACCTTGGTCATGTTGATCACCGCAGCCTTGGTCACCGAGTAGATGCCCTGGAAGATCCCCGGCGAGATGCCATTGATCGACGCCACGTTGATGATGCTGCCGCCGCCGTTGTCGCGCATCAGCTTGCCGGCTTCCACGGACATGAAGAAGTAGCCACGGATATTCACGTCGACGGTTTTCTGGAAGGCGCTGAGGTCGGTGTCCAGCACGTTGCAGAACTGCGGGTTGGTCGCGGCGTTGTTGACCAGGATGTCCAGGCGCCCGAATTGTTCGCGGATGGCGGCGAAGACTTGGGTGATCTGTTCCATTTCGCCGATGTGGCAGGCGATGGCAGTGGCTTTGCCGCCGGCGGCGATGATCGCGTCGGCCACGTGTTGGCAGCCGTCGAGTTTGCGGCTCGAAACGATCACATGGGCGCCTTGTTGGGCCAGCAGTTTGGCGATGGCTTCACCGATGCCACGGCTGGCGCCGGACACGAAAGCGATCTTGCCGTCGAGGTCGAACAACTGAGTCTTGGACATGATGTTTCCTTGTTATGGAGCCGAATCAGAGGCTGGATTTCTGGATGACCTGCAAGCTCATCTGCTCCAGCAGCTTGTTCATGTGAATGAACTGCGCGAAGCGTTTGTCCTGGGTCTGACCATGGAAGAAGCGGTAGTAGATCTGCTGCACGATGCCGGCCAGGCGAAACAGGCCGTAGGTGTAGTAGAAGTCGAAATTGTCGATCTGGATGCCGGAGCGCTCGGCGTAGTAATCGACGAATTCGCGGCGGGTCAGCATGCCCGGTGCGTGGCTCGGCTGGCGGCGCATCAACTGCACCGGCGCCGGGTCACTGGCTTCGATCCAGTAGGCGAGGGTGTTGCCCAGGTCCATCAGCGGATCGCCGAGGGTGGTCAGTTCCCAGTCGAGCACGCCGATGATCTGCATCGGGTTGTTCGGGTCGAGGATCACGTTGTCGAAACGGTAGTCGTTGTGGACGATGCTCGACGTCGGGTGGTCGGCCGGCATCTTGTCGTTGAGCCAGGCCTTGACCACGTCCCACTGCGGCGCGTCTGGGGTCAGGGCTTTCTCGTAGCGTTCGCTCCAGCCTTTGATCTGCCGCGCCACGTAGCCTTCGGGTTTACCCAGATCGGCCAGGCCACAGGCCTTGTAGTCGACCCGGTGCAGCTCGACGAACTTGTCGATGAAGCTTTTACACAAGGCTTCGGTCTTGGCCGCGTCCAGGCCCAGTTCCGGCGGCAGTTCGGAGCGCAGGATGATGCCGTTGACCCGTTCCATCACATAGAACTCGGCGCCGATCACCGATTCGTCGGTGCAGTGCACGTAGGCTTTGGGGCAGTACGGGAAGCCGTCCTTGAGCTGGTTGAGAATGCGGAATTCGCGGCCCATGTCGTGGGCGGACTTGGCTTTGTGGCCGAACGGCGGGCGTCGCAGCACGAATTCCTGTTCGGGGTATTCCAGCAAGTAGGTCAGGTTCGACGCGCCGCCGGGAAACTGGCTGATCGCAGGCTCTCCGCTCAAGCCCGGAATATGGGCCTTGAGGTACGGATCGATCAGGCTGGCATCAAGTTCTTCGCCGGAGCGGATACGGGTGGACTGATCAGTAAGCGCCATGCTTATCCCTTCTGCTTATTTTGGAGGCCAGACATCATTGGCTAATCTAATGGTGAGACGGGCGTGCCACAAGCGCGGCTCGGTCTTATAGGTTAGCGTGTTGCTGGATAATCAGCGTTCCTGATGTGCGAGAACGGCTGCCGCGGGCTATGGTTCAGGGGATGCAGCGCTTCCAGGAAGGAGGTTTGAAATGGGCTGTCCGCAAGTGTGTGCCACCGCAACCCTGCAATGCAGCTTCGGCGCGGCGCCCGCCGTGCTCAATGTGTTGCCCGTGAACCGAACCCTGACCGGCGGGATGCCGGCGGCCAACATCATGGATCACATCCCGTTGGTCAACGTCATGCCCTTTGGCGTGTGCATGAGCATGGCCAACCCGATGGTCGCGGCCGCCACCGCTGCGGCGCTCGGCGTATTGACCCCGATGCCGTGCATCCCGGCCACCGCCTCACCGTGGCTCCCCGGTGCGCCAACGGTATTGCTGGGCAACATGCCGGCGCTGGATGCCAACAGCATCCTGATGTGCAACTGGGCGGGGGTGATCAAAATCGCCATGCCGGGGCAGATGCAGATGTTGATTCCCTGAAGATTGATGGTGCGCCGACTGGCCTCATCGCGGGCAAGCCTTGCTCCTACGGGTTATGTGTTCGCCACAAATTTTGTGAACGACACATAACCCGTAGGAGCAAGGCTTGCCCGCGATGAGGCCCTGATATCCAACACAAAACCTCAAACCTGCGCCGGATCCGTCCACCGCCGAACCCACCAACGCACCCGGGAAATCGGTTTGCCCTCGGCATCCAGCGGTCGTCCATCGCTGGCAAAACCCTGTTCCGGTTCGACCAATTGCCCATTGAGATAACGCGCATCCACCGCCGGTTTGCCGTTGGGGTGAAAGCGCTGGTAACGCCCCTCACGCACACCATCGCGGTAAAACTCGGCCTCGGCCAGTTGCCCGTCGGGGAAGTAATTACTCGCCTCACCATGCAGCAAGCCCCGGCGATAGCTGGCCTTGCGCTGCAACCAACCTTCAGGCGCATAGAAACTGGCAATGCCTTGCAATTTGTCCCGCACAAAGGGCAAATGCGCCGAGACCTTGCCGTTGGGGTGGTACAACAAACTCGTGCCTTGCAATTCACCCTGGCTGTAATTCAGATCCGCCTGGGGCCGTCCCGCTTCCTTGATATGCAGCGGGCCTTCCAGTCGGTCATCGATCAGGCGACCGTCCATGTGACTGTCACCGCGGTCCAGGTCCACTTTGCTGGATGACATCGTCGTAAACCTCCTCAGTTGACCTTCACCAAACCACCCTTGATGGTCAGCATGCCGCCGCCGTCCACGGTCTGCTCGGCGCCGCCCTTGTTCATCAGGCTGACCCCGGCGTCATTGGTCAGGGTGGTGCCGGCCTTGTTGGTCAGTTCAGTTCCGGCGGTATTGCTCAAGGCGGTTCCCGCCTTTTGGCTGACCGACGTGCTGGCCTCGGCGGCCAGGTCGGCACCGCTCTTGATCGAGAAACTGCCGCCGCTTTGCAGGGTCAGGGTGCCGCTCACCTTGATCGTCAGGTTGCCGTCCACCGTCAGGCTGTAATTGCCGGTGACCTTATGCTCGAAGTTGCCGCCGGTGCTGTGGGTCTGGTCGGCGCCGACCTTAACCGTGCGGCTGTCCTTCACATCGAGGGTGTCGCTGCCGGTCTGGATCGTCACGCTGCGTTTGCCTTTCTCCAACGTCACCGTCTCGTCGCCTTCCTTCACCGTGCGCGTGCGCGCGTTTTGCACGGTCAGGGTTTCGTCGTGGCCGACCGTGGCGGTGGTGTCGTTGAGTACGTTGATCTTGAAATCCTTCTGCGCCTGCAAAAACACCTCTTCGGCGTCCTTCTTGTCCTCGAAGCGCAACTCGTTGAACCCACCACCGCCCTTGGACGACTGGGTCTTGATCCCGGACTGGGTCTGATTCGCCGGCAGCGCATAGGGCAGGGCGTTGTCGCCGTTGTAGACGCAACCGGTGACCAGCGGCCGATCGGGGTCGCCATCGATAAAGGTCACGATCACTTCCTGGCCGATGCGCGGGATGAACTGCATACCGAAACCTTTGCCGCTCCAGGGCAACACCACCCGCACCCAACAGGAACTGGTTTCATCGTTCTTGCCGTCGCGGTCCCACGGAAACTGCAACTTGATCCGGCCGTATTCGTCGGTCCAGATCTCTTCGCCGGACTTGCCGACGACGATCGCGGTTTGCGTATGCATCCGTGGTTTGGGCGTGGTTCGCGCCGGGCGAAACGGCGTGGCTTTGGGGATGGCTTCGAAGCGATTGCGATAATCCTCGTGACTGGCTTCGTGAGTCACCGCCGTCACCACCCAATCGATGTTCAACGTCGCGTCGTCATGCCCGGCAAGGGTGAACCAGTGCCCCGGCACCAGCCAACGGCAGTCGCTTTCACCGACAAAACGCTTCTCCTGACTGCGCAACCCGTCGACCCGCTGCTTGGTCAATGCATCACCCCGTGCCTTGGCGTTGTAGCCGCCGGGATGTTCATACATCGAACGCGGCCCGGCCACCGCTTCGGCCTGGCCGTAGAGTGACGTGGTCGGCGTGGTGAACTCGTAATCCGTCGCGCGATACACCCCGGCGACCGCTTGCATGCACACCTGGCCGGAACGGATGCCATGCAGTTCGCGCTCACCCAACTGCTGGCCGAGATAGTTGACGGTCGGCCCATTGGGAATCTGCGCAAATGCATCGTTACTGTCACCCAGCACCAACGTGTGTTTGCCGGCCTCGTGGGTAAAAAACCAGAAAATTCCTTCCTCTTCCAGCAACCGCGAGACGAAGGCGAAATCGGTTTCGCCGTACTGCACGCAATACTCACGCGGGGTGTAACTGCCGCTGAGCTTAAGCGTGAAATCGGTGAAACCGTGGGCCTTGAAAATCGTGGTGACAATGTCCGACGTGGCGAGGTTCTGGAACACCCGATTGTTACTGGCCAGGGTCAGCCACCAGAGCCACGGCCTCAGAACAAGCTGATAGCGCTCGGCGGTGGCGTCAGCGGGGAGTTGGCGGATTTCAGCGACCAGTGCGTCGAAAGGACGGAGCAGGGCGTCGTTGTGCAGCGTGGTGGTGACGTGGGTGGCGACAGCGGTGGTCAGGGTGAGGGAAGTGCCGTCGTTGAGGCCGTTGAGGGTTTGTGAACCGAGTGAGTTGAGCGATTCCTCGCCGGACAATGATTCAGGGTAAAGCGCCGACAGCGAAGTGGCGGTGAGGGAAAGGCTGGTGTTGCTGTCGGTGGTGCGTGGCATCGGATGACCTCAAAAAGGGGACAGATTTATTTGTTTATGTGCGCGGCAAAATAAATCTGTCCCCCTTTAAACAAGGAGGGTGGCTTACCACTTGAACGTGCCGCCTTTGGCGTGTATTGCAGCCTGGTTGTCACTGACCCAGGAATCCATTTCGCGGTCTTGCCCATAATCGTAGCTATACATCAATACCGAGTTTCCGACATAGGGCGCGAGTTGCGGTCCACACAGTTGACAGGGGCTTAGTTCTATATAGACACGAGTAACGAAGTTACCGTAATCACCGTCAGGAAGCGCGACGCTATTGATCGCCTGGACCAAGGCGCTGATTTCTGCATGTCCGCGTAAGGTCGTGACGACTTTCTTGGTCGTGGTGGTGTAGTTTCCGAGGAGGTCCAGCTTCAATGCACTGTCGCCGAATTTGTACATCAGTACGCCCCGTGAGGCATCGAAATGTTCAATCAGTGCAAAACAGGTTCCGTGCGACGCTCCCGAACCGGACAAGGCGCGACGGGTTGAAGAGGACTCATGGCAAATACTGGCCAAGTCTGGAACGGTGCCGCCGTTAGTAGCTTGGTTGGCCGCCAGCCAAGTGGCGTATAGAGGGTTTGCTCCTGTCATCGCCACGTTACCGCCTGAGTAACGACCGACCTTATGTACTTCCGTCATATCTATCTCCTGTTAAAAATGCTCGCCGGGTTACGCCCTCTGTGTCTATCGCCTGTGTTTGAATATTCTCCTGTCAAGAAGGGAGTGGTGATGCTTTCAATTGCTTTTAAATGCGTACTAGCCACTGTGCCCGAAATGGATGTCGCCATAATTAGTGTCTTCATACAATAGGATGCCGGCGGCAGCGGTGTGTTGATGCCCCCTTTTTCTGGCGGCCAATTCAACTAAAACCTGCTGTTTTATTTCGTCAGATATCATTTTCAATGACCTCACGTACTTAATTGTTTTTTTCACCATTACGTTAAAGGGTGTTACGGCTATTTCGGATCCTTTTCTTCTCTTTTACCTTCTTCGGGTGGTATGACTGAAAGCGTTGCAGTGCCGGGGACAATCGCTGTGGTGGTGGAAGAGCTGGATGAACTGGATGAACTATCGTCCGGTTGAAAGGTTGATAACGGCTGCCACGCCTGGCTGTCCAACCACTCACTTCCAAGCCTGCTGTTCACCACATCACTCTCAAGAAGCCCGCATACAAAGCTAATGTCTGCGGTGAGTATCGTAAGTCTCGAAATTAATGCATTGCCTTGACCTGGGTCGTCGCCGATTTTAGTGCCAAAGAGTTCCCTGAGGATCCGTAGAGTGGCAACTTGAGTAATATTGCCCCTGCCCGTTTTTTTTGCGTAGGTTCCATAATTTATCTTGTAGTGTTTTTCACTGAACAGATAAATATGTTCGCGTGTAACCATTTCTTCAGCTTGATAGTGGCTGGCTTGATAAAAGCGTGCAAACTTGAGAATGAAGTGGTTTGTGTCCGTTGCTATAAAATTGTCGATGTCCGATTGCCATGTGGCTTTAAAATCGGCTAATTTTTTGGCTGGCTTTTTACTGCTACTGCTACTGCTACTGCTACTGCTACTACTGCTGGATGTGTCTACGGTTATTGGCTTTGTGCCCAGATAGGCAAAATAGTTCGTGTGAGCCTCTCTTTCAAGTGAGGCTAACTTTGCTTTGTCTACGTTGTTGACGTTGGCTCCACTTCCGGTTACTTCTCCAGTGAATGCCATGGTCGGTAGGGGGATTTCGTTTCCAGGGAGCGCAGTAATCCGGGAAAAAGTGATGTCGTGTTGGTACAAATAGAAGAAAAAGCTCGAGCAGCATTCTTCTAAGACTCTGTTGCCAGCCTCTCTTTTGTCCTGCTCGGTCGCCCCAGGGATTGTGCCGGTTGGTCTTCGGGATAGGGGGGCAAACCCGTGTTCTTTTATCGAGGCGAGATTACCCTTGTTGGTGACGTGATAGAGATATTCCATGACCGATCCCGTTGAAGTAAGTTAATCAACACTCGTTGGTCGGCGTCGTATGTCCATGCTCAGTAAGCTCACTCAAGCACCCACTCCGCCAACTTCCCTGTCACCTGCGTCATCAATACATTCTCAACATCCCGTGCGCCGGCCGCGCTGCACTTGGCCAACACCGCCTGCACAATCCCTGCATCAAATTCAAACTGCTTGCCAGTCGCCGCCTTATACCGGCCACGCAACTTCTCAAGCTTGGCCAACACAATCCCTTCCAGCGTCGCCTCATCCAGCGGCCGATACGCGACCACTGTCATCCGCGCCAAAAACGCCGGTCTGAACGCTTGCAGCAGCACTTTATGCAACGCCTCGTTAAAGGCATCGGTGCCGAGTTGTGCGACAGGCGTATCCAGCAGCAACTCCGCCCCGACATTGCTGGTGGCCAACATCACGGTGTTCTTGAAATCCACCACCAACCCGGTCCCGTCCTCCATCACGCCTTTATCGAACACGTTGTAAAACGCCTCCAGTACATCCGGGTGGGCCTTTTCGATTTCATCCAGCAACACCACCGAATACGGCTTTCGCCGCACGGCTTCGGTGAGCACGCCGCCACTGCCATAACCGACATAACCGGGCGGGGCGCCTTTGAGTTGGCTGACGGTGTGGGCTTCCTGGTATTCGGAGAGGTTGATGCTGATCAGGTTGCGTTCGCCGCCGTACAGGGCGTCGGCCAAGGCGTAAGCGGTTTCGGTTTTGCCCACGCCGGTGGGGCCGACCAGCAGGAACACGCCGACCGGTTTTTGCGGGTCGGTGAGGCCGGCGCGATACGCCTGCAAACGCTGGGCGATGGTGCCGAGGGCGATGCTTTGACCCATGACCCGTTGGCCCATGCGTTGGCCGAGGGTGCGCACGGCGTGGGCTTCGTCGGCGAGCATTTTGCCGACCGGGATGCCGGTCCAGCCGGCGATCACGGCGGCGACGGTTTTGGTGTCGACCTGTTCCGGCACCAGTGGATCGTCCTGGCGAATCGCATCCAGTCCCGCTTCCAGGCGCACCAGTTCGGCGGCCAGGTGATCGATGCGGCTGTCGGTGCCTTCGTCCGGTTTATCGCTGTCGGCGCGTTCGCTCAAGGCGAGCAGTTCGCGGCGGGTTTCCAGCAGTTCACGCACGGCAACCCGTTCTTCGTTCCAGCGTACTTCCAGTTCGCGGATGGCCTGCACATTGCTGACGGATTCGCTTTCCAGCAGGGTGATGCGCTCACGGTGATCGAGCCCGGTGGCCTGTTCCCGGCGCAGGCGTTCGACTTCATCCTTGAGGCTGTTCTGACGGTGCCGCAGGCTTTCCAGCGGCGGCGGCACATCGTGCTGACCGAGGGCGACCCGGGCGCACGCGGTGTCGAGCACGCTGATGGCTTTGTCCGGCAACTGACGTCCGGAGATGTAGCGATGGGACAGCTTCACGGCTTCGTGAATCGCGGCGTCCAGCACCTGCACACCGTGATGCTGTTCCAGTTTCGCCGCGACACCACGAAGCATTTCCACGGCGGTGATTTCATCCGGTTCCTCGACTTGCACCAGTTGAAAACGCCTCGCCAATGCCGGGTCTTTCTCGAAATATTTTTTGTACTCCAGCCAGGTGGTGGCGGCCAAGGTGCGCAACTCGCCTCGGGCCAGGGCCGGTTTCAGCAGGTTGGCGGCATCGCTGCCACCTTCCGCACCACCGGCGCCGATCAGGGTGTGGGCTTCGTCGATGAACAAGATGATCGGTTTTTCCGCGTTGCGTACCGCGTCGATCACGCCTTTGAGGCGCTGCTCGAACTCGCCTTTGACCCCGGCGCCAGCCTGCAACAGTCCGAGATCGAGCACCCGCAAACTGACTTCCTGCAACGACGGTGGCACATCCCCGGCGGCGATGCGCAGGGCCAGGCCTTCGACCACGGCGGTTTTGCCCACGCCCGGCGCGCCCACCAGGATCGGGTTGTTCTGCCGGCGGCGCAGCAGGATGTCGATGCACTGACGGATTTCGCCGTCGCGCCCGACGATGGGATCGATGCGCCCGGCGTGGGCGTCGGCGGTCAGATCCTGGGTGTACTGGTCTAGCACTGAATCCTGTTTTGGCGCGGCATGACCGGCCACGACAGGACGCGCTCCGCCGACGTGCTCGCGAGAGCTTTCAGTCCATTCCAGCAAGTTGCTGCGTAGCGCTTCCCGGGGAATTTTTAGCAGCGATGAAGCACTGTTGAGCAACAAGCTGCGGCGTTCATCGCGGTCAATCAGCGCCAGCAACAACAGGCCCGAACGAATGCTGTCCAGCCCCAATACGCTGGCCTGGACCACGGCGTCTTCCAGCAGTCCGGTTGTGTGGGTTGACAGCGCGGGCGTGCGGGTGCTGCCGGATTTGAACAGCTCCAGGGCCTTGTTGATTTCGGCGGTCAGCGCGTCGCGTTCGAGGCCGAAGCGCGGCAACAGATAGGCGAAGTCACCGCCCTCGATGTCCAGCAACTCCAGCAACAAATGCTCGATTTCGACGTAATGATGACCCCGTTGCAGGCAGCGTTGCGCGGCCCGTTCCAGGGCGCGGCGGTTGTCCGGGTTGAGGCGCCCGATCAGGCTGGCCAGTTCCATATTCAGGTGATCTCCAGCTGGCGAAGGCGGGTTTCGATGCGTTGCACGGCGAGGCTGGTCTGACGTTGCAAGCCGCCGTTCCAGCTCAGCAGCGGCGGTGCTTCGCGACCCAGTTTCATCGGGCCGGCACCGCGCACCAGCAACACCAGGGTGCAATCCAGATCGGGACCAAAATACAGGGCGCTAAGGCTGGCCAGTGCCGGGTAGGATTCGCCGTCCGGCAAAAATTTTGCGGCTTGGGCCGAGGACAAAGGACCGAGCGTCAGGCGATAACCTGCGTGCTCATCCCAGACCCGAGTGCCGGCCACCGCTGTGCGACCCAGTTGCAGATTGCGGCCGCCCGGGATCATGCGACTGCGACTGGCGGGCGGGATCTCGCGCCAGGCGCCTTCATAGGCGCTGAGTTCCACCGGCAGTTCGAAGTGTTCGCGCACCACAGCGGCGAAGCCGGCGAGTGAGCGGCGGCCGTCGGCGAACAACGCGCTGCACGCCAACACCGCGGAGTCGGGCATGGCCCCGCGTTCCTGCAAAGCCTTGGGCAGCAGCCCGGTCAACGCGCGCAATTGCGCCTGAACCGGCGAAGCACCGGGAACCGTGAAGCCCACGGCAATCCGGTGTTTGCGCATCACTTTGTACAACAGGCTCAGCAGGCGATGCTGGAACAGATCGAGGAATTCGGCCGGCGCATAGTCCTTGGCCCGGGCCCGTTGTTGCAGCCATTCCTGATAAGCGTAGGGCAGGGGGCCGTCCGGCCCACCGAGGCCAAACACCGGGGTGCTGAGGGTCGGTTGTTCGCCGGTTTGCTGAGTCAGGCTTTCGATTTCGCTGGCGGCGAACAGCGGCGTCAACGGTCCGCGCAGGCGAATGGCTTCGGCTTGGGGCGAGGTGCCGCTGCCCAGGGATTCGGCCTGCGGGTGTTCCCGTTCCAGCAGCAACAAGGCCTGTAAAAGCTCAAATGCTTGTGGATCACGCCGCAGTTTTTCACTCAGGTTCAGAGGGACAGCGGCATTCCAGCTTGGGGTTGCCATGTTTTCACCTCCTTGTCTGACTGGACCAACACCGTGCGCACAAAGCGGTTAGCCGTGGCATACAGGGAAAAGAATTGCGCCAGCACGGCCGAAAACAACACCGCGCTGCTGCCGACAAAATGCTGCGCATCGAGTTGTAATTGCACTTCCAACCCATTGCGCCAACCGCGCCAGGCGTCTTCGCCGACATGGCCGATCACTCGCTCACACGAAAGACTCAGCAAGCCTTCGATCTGCCGTAAAGCGCTGGCCTCGTCCCGCAGATTGTGCAGTTGCAGGATTTCCTTCAGCGCGTCCAGCGCCTGGGGTCCTTCGACCAGAGAGAGATGATTGAGGGTCAGTTGCGACACCAGCCGCCAGCGCGATTCACCGTCCAGTCGCGGCAGGCTCTGCGGGCTCGGCGGGTTGCGTAATCGCGCCGAGGCCACCGGCCCCGGCCGCTCAAACCCCAGCGGTGTTCCGGCGCTTAGGCTTTGCGCCAGGTGTCGATTGGTGCACAGCAGTTCGGCGGTGAGGCTGAATTCGACGAACTCCGAGAGCGGGTCGAGCCGGGTGTCGACCAGGCTGAGCATCAGGTCGGTGCCCAGCCGATTTGGGGTCATGCCGCTGACCCGTCGCGCATGCCAGTAGCACTGTTTTTCGCCGCCGCCGTGCTGGCTGCCGTAATAGGCCGGCACCCGTTGCACGCCTTGGCGGGTCGTGGCGCGCACCCCCCGGATGCTGTGGATCTCGACGCTGTTTTCCCGGTGGCTGTCGGCGATCAAGCGGTATTCACTGCGAGTACCGTCCGGACGCAAGGGCTCGGAGGTGCGCGGGAACAGGTTGATCACCGGCGCACAACCAAGGGCGATATCGCTGGCCTGAAGGTGCATGCGACTGGTGGGCGGACGGTCGAAGACGACGTACACAAACAGCGCTTGGCTGTCGCTGCTGGCGCCGGCCAGTGGCAGGTCGAAGAAGTTGAATTTATCCGGGAAGGCGAAGTACTCGGCGAGCAGGCGCATGCCTGGATGCACGCCGTCTTCGTCCGGCAACAACACTTCATCACTGGCAAACCCGACAATCTGCGGCAGCCCCGCCAACACTTTTGGCACGCTGCCCGCCGGCCCGGCCAGCACCTTCACGGCATGGGCGCCGAGCAGGTCATACAGGCAGGCGTTGATCACCGGGGACGCGGCCAAATGGATGCGCAGATGCTGGATGCTCAACTCCGACCACTGGCTTTCACCCAGGCAACGCAGACTCAGGCGCAACGCCGAACGGGCCTGGGGCACACCGGTCAGGGCCTGGGCTTCATCGCTGCCCAGCAGCAAGGCTTCATTGATTTCCACCGGCCACAATCGCACGGCGGCGCTGGTGCGAAAGTGGATGCTTTCGCCCTTGCTGGTGGTGACGAACAGCGGCGTGTCCCGTGGCAAGGGATAACCACCCGCGATGTTGCCTTTGCTCGGGTCCGGCTGGAATTGCACGATCGCGCAGGACGGCAGCGGACGCATGGCCAACGGGTAAAGTTGTTCCAGCAAGGCATCGCTGAATTCGGCGTAGTCGTCATCCAGGCGCCGTTGCAGGCGCGCCGCCAGCAGCGCAAAGCCTTCCAGCAAGCGTTCGACGTGCGGGTCGGGGCATTCGCCGGGGGACAGTTCCAGGCGCCGGGCAACCTTGGGATAGCGCTCGGCGAAAATGCTTCCGGCATGCCGCAGCCAGGTCAGCTCGCGTTGGTAGTAGTCGAGCAGTTGCGGGTCAATCGAGTCGCTCATGACGTACCTCAAGGCCATCGCTGGCCTTCTCGATGACAAACGCCACGGGCCAGTGCTGCTGGCCGCTGCGCAATTCGCCCAGCAGACGAATGCTCAGTTGCTGCGGCTGACCGGGGACTGGATTGACCTGAACCTCGCCCAGTTTCAGGCGCGGTTCGAAATGGGTGATGGCCTCGCGCACTTCCCGCGCCAACTGACGACGGTCATCGCTGCGCTGCTGTTGCAGGGCGGTCCAGTCAGCGATGCCGTAGTCGAGAATGCTCGGCGGGGAGGTCAGCGGGCGTTGGCCGCGTCGGGTGTTGAACAGGCGCAGCAACTCCGCTTGTACCGAGTCGAGCAAGTCCTGGCGATCGAACACTTGCACAGTGTCGGCCTCGCTTGAGGTGAGACGCTCGAACAACGGTGGGAGGATGCCGGTGCCTGCCATGGCCGACGCGCCCGCTTACTTGACGAGCTTGTTGGCGGCCATGTCCCAGGTCGAGGCGGCCGTGCCTTCCTTGGTACCGTCGTCTTTCTGGGCGGTGAGTTCCCATTTGATCTTGGTGAAGTTCAGGGAAATGGTTTCCACCGGTTTGCCACCCGTGCCGCCACTGACGCTGACGTTGGACAGCACCACGTTGGTCAGGGTGTAGATGATGAACGGCATCAACTTGCCGCTGCCTTCGGCGGCGTTACGGCCGATGGTGATCTTGGCTTCGGGGATCGGTTTGCCTGCGCAGCAGTATTCGTTGAGGGACGGCGTTGAGCTGTCGACGAATTTGGTCAGGGTAAACTCGCCGATGTGCGGCTTGCCCGAGGTCCGTTCCGAGTTGCTGACGTCGTTGGTCACCTGCATGGCCACGTTGTGGCTGTAGGACATGACTTCGATTTTGTCCTTGTAGCCCTCGAGCAGGCTGTCGCCTTTGATGTCGCCGCCGAGGTCGAGAATAATTGCATCCATCGCATGAAACTCCTGAAGGTTATCGCGCTAGATAAACGGAGAACTCCCGCCGGGTTGGCCGGCGAGAGTGAAGCAGGTCAGGCAGCTACCGGTGGCGGCAGGGTGGCGACCAGGCGGATCGACGCGGTCAGTTCTTCGAGCTGGAAGTGCGGTCGCAGGAACACCGTGGCCTTGTAGGCACCGGGCTTGCCGGCGACTTCGGTCACGTCCACCCGGGCTTCTCGCAACGGGTACTGCGCCTTGATCTCTTGCGGCGCGTTGTCGTTGATCAGCACGTAGTCGGCGATCCAGTTGTTGAGGTAGGTCTGCACGTTGTCGCGGGTCATGAAACTGCCGACCTTGTCGCGCATGATCACCTTCAGGTAATGCGCGAAGCGAGATGCGGCGAGCACGTACGGCAACATCGCCGAAATCCGCGCGTTGGCATTGGCTTCGTTGGTGTTGTAGAGCTTGGACTTGTTGGTGGTCTGGCCACCGAAGAACACCGCGACGTCGCTGTTTTTCTTGTGGCACAAAGCGATGAAGCCAAGGTCGTTGAGCTCTTTTTCCCGGCGGTCGGTGATCGCCACTTCGGTCGGGCATTTGAGCGACAGGTCGCCGGAACTGGTGCGGAAGGTATGCGCCGGCAGACCTTCGACCGCGCCGCCGCCTTCAGCGCCGCGAATCGCCGCGCACCAGCCGTACTTGGCGAAGGCTTCGGTGATGCGTTGCGACAAGGCCCACGCGGCGTTGCCCCACAGGTATTTGCTGTGATCGCTGCCGTTGACGTCTTCAATGTAGGTAATGCCTTCCACCGGCGACGTTTCCGGGCCGTACGGCAGGCGCAGCAGGAAGTGCGGCAACACCAGCGACACGTAGCGTGAATCTTCGCTTTCGCGGAAGGAGCGCCATTTGATCAGCTCCTGGCTCTCAAAGACTTTCGACAGGTCACGCGGCACCGCCAGTTCGGTGAAGCTGTTCATGTCGAACAGCCGTGGGCTGGCGGCGGCAATGAACGGCGCGTGTGCAGCGGCGGCGACGTTCGACAGTTTCTCCAGCAGACCGATGTCCTGCGGGTGCCGGCCGAAGGTGTAGTCACCCACCAGCAGACTGAACGGGTGGCCGCCGAAGGTGCCGTATTCTTCTTCGTAGATCTTTTTGAACAGCGCGCTCTGGTCGAACTCGACGGCTTTCTCCAGGTCGTTTTGCAGCTCTTTCTGGGTCACGTTGAGCAGGCGCAGTTTGAGCCGGGAACTGGTCTCGGTGTTTTGCACCAGCAGGTGCAAGCCACGCCAGGAGGCTTCGAGTTTTTGCATCTCGGGGTGGTGCAGCACTTCGTTGAGTTGCGCGCTGATCAGCTTGTCGATCTTGCTGATGCGGTCGTTGATCATCGCCACGGTGTCCTTGTCGATGGCCATGCCTTCGTCGAGTACCTGGGTGGCGAATTCCGCGAGCATGTCGCGGGCATAGTCTTGCTGGCTGTCGTCATGGGCCATGCGGCCTTCGGCGATGATCCGGTCTAGCAGGGACAGGCTTTCTGTGGTGCTTTCACTGGTTTTGGCGGCGGCTGAAGCGGGCATGGCGACTTCTCCCTAAGTGAATGATTGATCAGGCTTGCGGTTCGGCCGGTGCTTCACTGTCGCCCGCAGCGGCGGGAGCAGCGGGAGCAGCGGTGTCCGGACGCGCAGACTTGATCTCTTGCAGGCCCTCGGTGTTGGCGATGACATCGCGCAACAGCTTGTCCAGATCATCGTTGCCGTCGAGCTTGGTCAGCAGGTCGCGCAGACGCTGGCGGGCTTCGAACAAGCGCCGTAGCGGGGTGATTTGCTCGACCACTTTCACCGGATCGAAGTCGTCGATGTGCTTGAAGTTGAGCTCGATGTTGAGCTTGCTGTCATCGCCGGTAAGGGTGTTGGTGACCTGCAAGGTGGCGCGGGGAGCAATCGAGGCGAGCACTTCGTTGAAATTGTCGCGGTCGATCTCGGTGAAGCGTCGTTCTGTCAGCTTGGGAAGGGCGTTGAGGGGTTTGCCGGAAAGGTCGGCGAGAATGCCCACCACCAGCGGCAACTCTTTTTTCTCGATGGCGTTGCCGATTTCGACGTCGTAGGTGATTTGCACCCTCGGTGGGCGAACCCGGTCGAGTTTGTGCTGAGTACTTTCTGCCATGTTGGATGACTCCGATGCATGAGCGGGCGCAATGCATCGGGAGGCCCGTTCATCGCTTTCCCTTGCTGGACCGTAGGTTAGAAAGGGTGGCAGATGGACCTGTCGTTCCTTTGACAAACCTTCCTCATTCGCCGTGTGGGCCGAACTACCCAAGACGCTAGAACAGGACTATAAAAAAGCAAGGGAAAACCTTTTTAGGACTGTCATGAGAAAAGGAAAATTCATTTTGTTTGCACGTTTTTTTGCCTGCGCCGTGTTTTTGTCCCTCGCCGGATGTTCGCTTTTCGGGCCACGGGTGGACCTCGACAACCTGACCCTGGACGTCGCGCCAAGGGCTAACGACGACACCCCGATTGCCGTGGATTTCATCGCCGTCAACGACCCGGACCTGCTCAAGCAGCTGTCGGGCATCACCGCCCGCCAATGGTTCACCGAGCGTGAGCAGTACCAGCGCGACTACCGGCAGCTGATGACGGTCTGGGGCCTGGAGCTGGTGCCGGGGCAATTCATCGACAAACAACCCTTCCCGCTGGGGGGCAAGCGGGCGGCTGGACTTTTGGTCTTCGCCAGCTATAACACTCCCGGAGCACACCGGTTGCGGCTGGATGACCAGAGCAATGCCTGGCTCAAGTTCGACAGTCGTGAGATGACGCTGGTGGGCGACAGCGCGAACTGACTGCCTTGCAAAAAACGCCCCTGTGCGCGGCGACACTTAGACGTCGAAAGGAATCGTATGAGCCTGTTACCTGACGCGGTTTGCTGGCACGAGGGCATGCAGTTATTGCCCCAGCATTTTCAGTTGCAAGGGCTGCGGGCCGAGGCGCTGGTGGCGCATTTTGCCCAAGCGTGCAATCCGTGGTTCTGGGGCGTGAACCGTATCGAGGTCGACCCCGGCGCACTCAGTGCCGGGCTGGTGCGGCTGATCAATCTGCAAGCGACGATGCCCGACGGATTGCCGGTCAACCTGCTGGCGGGTGTCGGTCCGACTCTGGAACTCGATGTCGGTCCAACCATCAACGACACCGAGGACGCCACGGTCACGGTTTACCTGGCGGTCAGCCCGTTATGGCGCGCCGGTCAGCTGTTGCCGCTCAAGGGTCGGTTGCAATCGGTGGTCGGTGATGCGCTGCCGGATTTGACCAGCGGCGAGTACCCCGAATCGATCACGGTGTGGCGGCCGAACCCACGGTTGTGCACGCAGTTGAACAAGGCCGATTCCATCTGTCTGCCGCTGCTGAAAATCCGCAAGGAGGGCGGCGGTTTTATCCCGCTGCCGTACACACCACCGACGCCAATCCTGTTGCCGGAATCCGTCATTGGCCGGCGCGTCGCCGGTTTGTGCGCCAGGGCGCGCGAGAAATGCATGTTCCTTGGTGGCCGATTGCGTCAGGCCCAGCAGGCCGGTAATCAGGACGACGTGCTGGAAATTCGTCGCCAGTTGACCGCGCTTTGGGCCAGGCTGCCGGAAGTCGAAGGCGCGTTGGGCAGCCGCCAGGCCAACCCGCAAACCCTGTATGGCGGCTTGCTCGGGCTGGCCGGTGCCTGGTCGGCGCTGGACCCATTGGCCGGTGTCCCGCCGTTCGCTCCGTTGGATTTCCTTGAGCTGCAACGCGGCTATGAAGCCGTCCTCGACTGGCTGGAAAAAACCCTCGAACTGATTCGCGCCGGCTATCGCAGCCTGCCGTTTGCGCGCAGCGAGCAGAGCTTCTCGATTCAACTGCCCGACGATCAGCCGAGCCAGCGTCTGGTGATCGGTTTGCGCATGCCCAACGGTGTCGGCGAGCAGGCCGCCAGCGAATGGCTGAGCGGCGCGATCATCGCCTCGCAGCCGCACATTGCCTTGCTCAGCCGTCAGCGCATGAGCGGTTTGTCCCATCAGGCCATGAGCCGCAACGAGCAGGTGGCCTACAGCGTCGGCGACGATACGCGATTGTTTGTGGTGACGGCCGAAGGCCAATGGTTCGACGGGCAGTTGCCGTTGCTGATTGCCGCGCCGGCCTCGAAACCGGCGAGCAGTCCATGGCAAGTGGTGTTGTTCGTGGCCCAGGCCAGTGAAAGTGCTTGATCAAGGAAGGGGCGTCGTATGTCTGAAGGGAATGCCGGGGCGGGTACACGGGGCCTCCACGAAGCACCGTTGAGCAGCGCCTTTCGCCAGGCCTGGTTGCAGTGGTCCGAAGAGTGGACCGGGTTGCCCAGGGACAGTGAAGACGAGGCGCTGGTCGAGGCCGTGGTCGATCTGTCCACGCAGATTTCCCAGCGCCTGTGGCGCACGGCATTTGCCCGGGTCGGCGATGCGGCGACCGAGCAGGTCAAGGCACTGATTTATGCCTTCGTTGCACTGATCGATGAAACCCTGCTGTTTACCCCGTGGCCGGGCCAGTCTGCCTGGCAGGACAAACCCCTGGAATCGAGAATGTATTCCAGCCGTCAGGCCGGTGAGCGGCTGCCGGCGGCGATCAAGGCACTGCTGGACGCGCAGATTCCCACCACCCGCGACCTCGCCAATGTCTATTTGCAGTGCCTGGTGCTGGGGTTTCAAGGACGGCTGCGGGGCGAGCACGGTCAGGTCCAGCATGAGAAATTGCGCCAGGCGCTATTCACGTTTGCCTGGCAGCACGAACCGGATTATGCCGACGTCAGCACCCGGCTCGCGCAGCCTGCGACGGTGCCACCGGTGCAGTTGCCGGTGCGCCTGTCGTTGCCCGATGGTTTTCGCCTTGGCTTGGGGATTGTCGCCATGGTGCTGTTGTTGACCGGGCTGGGGCAGTTGTTCTGGCGCGATATCCGTCAGGAACTGGAGCCGGTGTTGCAGATGACCGACTCGGTCGCCGCGTCGGAGCAAGACTCATGAGCACCTTGCAGATCGTCGGACTGGTCATCGCGCTGCTGGTGCTGCTGGCCCTTATTGTCGTGGCGCTCTGGTGGTTGCGCACCCAGAGCGGCGCGGCAATCCGCAGTTTCTACGCGGCTGTGCGGCATATGGAGCAGGAGCAGGGCGCGCAGGATCGCTACCAGATTCCCTGGTTGCTGATGCTCGGCAACGAAACCCAGGGCACCCAATTGTGCAGCCAGTGGCGCTTGCAACCGACCGACAAACCGGCCTGGTTCGGGCGCTGGTGGTCGGACCCTGAAGGCGCGGTGCTGGTGGTGCCACAAGCGTTGTTCCTGCCCGATGAAGGCATGAACCTGCAACGGGGCGGCTGGTGGCGCTTGCTCGGCTTGATCCTGCGCTTGCGCAGCAAACGGCCACTGGACGGGGTGATCTGGACCGTACCGGTCAGTCGCCTGGGCAATGTCGAACAGGCGGCGAACCTCGGGCTGGCGGCGCGTCGGCGCTTTATCGACTTACTGCAACGCTTCGGCCTGAGCCTGCCGGTGTACGTGGTGATTACCGGTATGGAAGAACTGCCGGGCTTTCAGGAACTGATCAGCGCGTTGCCCCAAGAGAGCCACGAGCGGGCGCTGGGCTGGTCTTCGCCCCACGGCCCCGAGGCGATGTGGCAATCACAATGGAGCGATCAGGCGCTGGATCAGGTCAACCGGGCCTTGTCGGAATCGATCATTGAACTCGGCACGTTGTCCGGCCATTTGAGTAGCGATTTGTACGGTTTGCCGGAACGCCTGGAAGCCTTGCGCCGCAACCTGCAAACCCTGCTGGAGCCGGTGTTCCAAGGCAATGCTCAGGGCGAGGCACCGCGTTTTCGCGGGGTATATTTCACCGCCAATCAGCCCTCAGAGGATGCTCTTGACGGGTTTTCCGCCGATGACAGCGACCTGCAGCAAAGTGTTTTCGCCCGGCAGTTGTGGCAGCGGCGAGTGGTCGCCGAGCGGGGGCTGGCTCAGGTCGTGCCGCGCCTGTTGCGCCTGCGCCAGCGCTGGCAGCGCCTGACCGGGGCGATTGCGCTGGTGGTCGGGGTGATCTGGATCGCTTGCATGCTCTGGGTCTGGCAGGACTCGGTCAAGGATGCCCATGAACTGTCACGCCTGCTGCAAGGCGCGCAAAAGAATTATGTGGCGGTCACCGATGAATCCCATCGACAGGACGCGACCCGGCGCAATGTCCAGGGGTTCTGGCGGGTTCTGGAAAAGGCGCCGCGCTGGACCTTCACCTCTTTGGCGTTTCCTACGTCCTGGTTTTCACCCCTGGACGTGCAACTGGAAAATGAACTGCGCACCACCGCCAAGAGCCACTTGCTGGAGCCGTTGCATGAATTGCTGGACGCGCAGCTGACGCAACTCAAGGCCATCCGCAACACCGAGCGCCGGGGCAATGTGGAAAGCGAAGACCCGGCGCAATGGCAAAACTACGTCAAGGCCAAGGATCTGGTGGGGCGGGCGGTACGTCTGGAGCAACAGAACCAGTGGTTCAATCAGGCCCTGAACAACCCCAAGGCGCCTCTCGAAGATTTGGTGTCGCTGAGCAATAACGCGTTGTCCCTGAACCTGAATGTCGGCACGTTGCGCCGCGCCGCTTTTTACAATCGGGTGCTGCTGGATGCCGATGACGGCAACTTGAAAGCGCTGGACCTGAGCCTGGAACGCCCGGCGATCGAGGAAAACTTCTCCGGGCTGATGGAACGCTGGCTGGATCAGTATTTCCTTGCCGACAACTTTGTACGTCAGGCCGGTTATCTCAAGTTGCACCTGGAGCGACTGGAGGCCGGTGGCAGCAATTCACTGCCGGAACTTGAGGATCTGCGGGCACTGATCGACGACCTGCAAGCGCTGATTGGCCTGACCAACTCGGCGTGGAGTCGCGGCAAGGGCCAGGATTTGGTGCCCGGTTACCGCGAGATGATGGACAAGGTGCGCCAGAGCGTCGTGCTCGGCCCACAGGTCGAACAGCAACTGGATCAGCAAGCCTCGAAACTGCAGCAGAGTTTCCGCGATCAGTGGATTGCCCAGGCCGGTTCCAGGGGCAACTTGCTGGTGCAACAAGGCAGCGGGCAGTTGGTGTTGCAGGAACATGTCAGCCAGTTGAATAACGCGGTGCAGGCCTTGTTCAAGCGTGACTTCGTGGCGCTTGCCTTGCGTGCGGATGAGTCGGGTGATGTGCAGGGGCAGAACGTCGATGGCGATGACCTCAACGGTGCGCTGAATTATTTCGCCAGTTACAAGAGTTACGCCGCTGAAGAGTTGCCGCGTATTCCGCCGGCTTATCGCGGCGCCGTGCTGGCCGCCGCCGAAAGCGCGGCCGCCAAGGCCATGTGGCTGAGCCTCAAGGACCAGGATGACCAATCCCATGCCTACGGGGTGTTCAACGTGCAGGCGCCGCAAGCGGTGGCGTTGCAGAAGGCCTTTGTCGATTTACGCCGAGGTGATCTGGCAACGCGTCTGCAAAGTGCCTTGAACCGGCGAGCCATGGATCAGGTGGTCGGTGGCCTGAGTGAAATCACCGCCCAGCCGCTATTCAGCGGGCGCACCGAAATCAGCCAGTGGGACGGTTCGAAAAACCTTGGCCTGCAACTGTATGGCGCCAGCGATGTGCAGGATTTGAAACTGAGCCTCAAGCAACAATTCAACACCATGCTCGGCATCACCGAACGGCGCACCTCGGCGCTGGAATGGCTGAAAACCCAGCAGCAGAATCTCTCGGCGCTGGACTACGAGCGGGTGACGCAATTCAGCGCACTCAATGACGAACTGCTCAAGTACAAGGATGCGAATCCCGCCAGTTCGCCGGCGCAGATCGAGCAGTTAGTCAGCCGCGACTTCATCGAAATGGATGCCACGTCCTGTGGCCAGATCCTGCAAACCGCCAGCCTGTCCGGCGGGCGCGGAACGTTGGCCTTGCGCGCCCTGGACCTGCAACAAACCGCCATGCAACGTTGCCAGTTCCTGCAACAGCAACAGGCTGCGGCGGCGTGGAACGACCTGGCCAACTATTTCAACCAATACCTGGCCGAGCGCTTTCCGTTTGCCAATGGTGTGCAGGCGACCGACGCCGATCCGGCGCGGGTCCAGCATTTCCTTGAGCTGATCGACAAACGCCTGCCGGTGGCCCAGGCCGGTTTGGTCCTGAGCCAGACCCCGGAGCGCCTCGCCGCCGAAGACTTTCTCAACCGCTTGAAGCAGGCGAGTACCTGGCTGACGCCGATGTTTGTACGGGACAAGAGCGGCATCCTCGGGGTGGAACTGGACGTACGCTGGCGCACCGATCGCGAGGAAGAGCGGGGTGCCGATCAGGTTATCGCCTGGGGATTGAATGCCGGTAATCAGCAGATCAGCTACCCCGGCGAGGCCCAGCCGAACCTGCGCTGGATGGTCGGCCAACCGGTGCGGCTGACACTGCGTTGGGCGCGAAATGGCTCCCAGCGCCCGGCCAACGATCAGTTGCAACCGAACCTGGTGGTGCGTGATCTTGAAGCCGGTTGGGAATACGGCGGTCCCTGGTCGTTGCTGCGCATGATGCGTTCGCATCAGTCGGTGCAGCGTCAGCCGAACATGGATTACACCGACTTTCCGCTGACCTTGCGCCTGCCGGTCACGGCGCCCTCCAGTACGGCGGAGCAAACCCTGATGTTTGTGCGCCTGTCATTGATGAGCCAGGGTTCGAAGCTGCCGCTGTCCATCCAGCCACTGCCGACCCGGGCCCCGCGCTCGCCGTTCATGCAGACCCGGGCGACCGCGTCTGCCACCGCCATGACTCAGGAGGAGGGCTTGTGAATATGCCTTCAACGCCGTTGCCGGAACTGATTGACCGCTTGCTGGAACCGATCAGCAGCGAGGCGCCCTGTGGCCAGGATTTGCGATATGAGCGTGAGTTCGACCAGGCGCGGGAGCTGCGCCGGGAGGACGATACGAGCCTGCCGACGGGGGTTTGGCAGTCGTCGATCAAACGCGCGCAATGGCCGGAGCTGGAAAAACTCACCACCAGCCTGCTGCTGGAGCGCAGCAAGGATTTGATGCTCAGTGCCTGGCTCGGTGAGGCGTGGTTGCATCAGGACGGTCTGGAAGGGTTGCCGGGCAGTCTGGCGCTGGTCGCCGGGTTGTGCGAGCGCTATCCCGAGCAGCTTCACCCGCAGGCGGAGGACGGTGATCAGTCTTGGCGGGTGATCCCGCTCGAATGGCTGGCCCGGCGCTACACCGAAGTGCTGCTGACCCGGGTGCCGTTGCTCGACCCGCGTAACGGTGAGTTCGATGGTTTGTGCCTGGACGCCTGGCGGCGTTTGCAGGTGCAGCAGGTGCAGACCAATGACAGCAAGGTCGCGAAAACCTCGGCGGAAAACGCACGCAGCGAACAGAAGAAAATCACCGAGCAGATTCGCGCCACGCCGCTGTCCTTCTGGTTGCACAGCCAGGGCAGCCTGCTGTTGAGCCTGCAGCATTTGCAACGGCTCGAAGCCTGGAGCGACGCCTACCTCGGCAACCAGGCCCCCGGTTTCAAAGGCTTGCAGGATGTCATCACAGCGTTATTGACGCTGGTTCAGGAGTTCATCGCCATGCACCCACGACAGTCCACCGAGGTTCCTGTTGAAGCAGCGCCGGTGGTGGCGTCGGGTCCGGCCGATGTGACTGCACCGCCCCAGGTTTTTCGCGAGCCGGCGAGTCGCGAAGAGGCCTATCGGCAATTGTTGTTGATCGCCGAATACCTGGCCCGCACCGAACCCCACAGCCCAGTGCCGTACCTGATCCGGCGGGGAGTGGAGTGGGGCAATAAGCCGTTGAGTGAATTGCTGGGAGAGTTGATCTCGGCGGATGCTGAATCCCGGAGGCTTTGGACGCTGCTCGGCGTTCTCTAGCTTTTGTGGGAGCGAGCCTGCTCGCGAAAGCGGTTTAACAGTCAGCATTGATGTTGAATGTGATGGCCTCTTCGCGAGCAGGCTCGCTCCCACAGTTGTTCTGTTGTGTGTCGGGAGTCTGCGTACACCGCATTCCCCCTGTGGGAGCGAGCCTGCTCGCGAAAGCGGTTTAACAGTCAGCATTGATGTTGAATGTGATGGCCTCTTCGCGAGCAAGCTCGCTCCCACAGTTGTTTTGTGGTGAGTCGGGAATCTGCGTACACCGCAATCCCCCTGTGGGAGCGAGCCTGCTCGCGAAAGCGGTTTAACAGTCAGCATTGATGTTGAATGTGATGGCCTCTTCGCGAGCAAGCTCGCTCCCACAGTTGTTTTGTGGTGAGTCGGGAATCTGCGTACGCCGCAATCCCTTGTGGGAGCGAGCCTGCTCGCGAAAGCGGTTTAACAGTCAGCATTGATGTTGAATGTGATGGCCTCTTCGCGAGCAGGCTCGCTCCCACATTTTGTTTTGTGGTGAGTCGGGAGTTTGTGTACACCGCATTCCCCCTGTGGGAGCGAGCTTGCTCGCGATAGCGGACTATCAGCCAATATAAATGTTGACTGACAAGACGCCATCGCGAGCAAGCTCGCTCCCACAGGGAATTGATGGTGTGGTTGGGATTTGTGTCGTTCAGACCGTCCGGGTCACCACGGATATCGGCAAGGTAATCGGCGTCAACACCGGCCTGCCGGCGAAAAACGCCACGAGGTTTTGGCCCACCAGTTCCACGGTGCCTTGGGTCGCTTCCGGGGACAGGCCGGCGACATGGGGCGTCAGGATCACGTTGGTCAAGGCCTTGAGGGCGTCGGGCACTTTGGGTTCGTGGTCGAACACATCCAGCGCGGCGCCGCCGATCCGCCGTTGTTCCAGGGCGCTGATCAGGTCCGCCGTGACCACCACGCTGGCCCGGGCAATATTGACCAAAAAGCCGTTGGGCCCCAGCGCATCCAGCACTTGACGGTTGATCAGGTGCTGGGTGCCCACTCCGCCGGGTGTGGCGACGATCAGGAAATCCGACGCCCGGGCCAATTCCGTCGGCGTCGAGCAGTAGCTGTACGGCACGTCACTGCGATGCTGGCGGTTGTGGTAACTCACGCTCATGTCGAAACCATTGCCTGCACGCTTGGCGATGGCCATGCCGACTGCCCCCAGCCCAAGAATGCCCAGGCGCTTGCCGGCCAGGGACGGGCGCATGATTTTCGGCCATTCGCCACGGCGCACGGCGGCATCGGCCCGGGGAATATCGCGTACCAGCGACAGCAACAACGCCATCGCGTGATCGGCCACCGAAGAGGCATTGACCCCGGCGCCATTGGTCACGGTGATGCCGCGGTCGCTGGCGGCTTGCAGGTCGACGTGTTCGTAACCGGCGCCGATTACGCAAATGATTTGCAGGGCGGGCAGGGCGGCAATCTCTTCGGCATACAACCCCAGCGGACCGCGCGTCAGCACGGCATCGATGCGCGCACCGTGGGAAGCAATGGCCTGGGCGCGCTCGGCGGGCGTAGGCGCCAGAATCAGGTGAAAGCCCTGATGTTCGAGAATCGGCAGATAGTCATTGATGGTTTCAACCAATACCAGGACGGTTGCAGTCATGCTGGGCTCCTGTGGGCATCGAAATGTCGGGGGCTCGAAAGTCGTTTCAGATTGCTGATTCCAGAGCGGTTTGGCAATTACCAAAGATCATAGGCTATGGGTTGACGTGCCGTGAGAGGAGGCGCCCCGAATCCGACGCCGAGCAGGGCCCCGTAGGAGCAAAGCTTGCTCGCGATGGCGATTACGAGGACGCCATCGCGAGCACGCTTGGCTCCTACAAGGTCGGCGTTGCCGGTTTCTCGGTGGTTTCGTCCACCGTCAGGAACGCCCGTGCCGCCTCCAGGATTTCCTCGGACAAGCCATCGCCGCGAGTCGCCCGAGCCAGAGTCAGCGCACCAACCATCAGCGAATAATCCACCAGCGCGCGCTGCCGATTGGCCTCGGGCTGATCCGCGCCCATCAGCGGGGCGAGCATCTGCAGCAAGGCTTCCAGGCCCAGGGTGTAGGTCTGGTGTAAGCCGCTTTCGGCCGTTTCGTGGCACATGTCGCCGGCAAACGCCGTCACCGGGCAGCTTTCCCCCGGATTGTCGCGATTGGCCACCGACAGGTAAGGCGCGATGATGCTGGCGCGGGCCGAGAGGTGGTCGCCGCTGTTGTCGATTTTCTGCTTCCAGCGTTCCATCGATTGGGTGAACGCCCGGCTGCAAGCCTCTTGGGCCAGGGCTTCCTTGGACTCGAAGTGCCCGTAGAAACCGCCGTGGGTCAGGCCGGCGGCGCCCATGACGTCGACGACGCTGATCCCGTGCAGGCCGCGCTCGCGAAACAGCCGCGTGGCGGCCTCGACGATGATTTCGCGGTTGAGTTCGGCTTGTTTGCGGGAGACTCGGGGCATGGGTTGCTCACATTCTTTAAACGTATCGATGACCGGCATCTTAGGGAACTGCCGGCGCCGTGTCTCCCTGACAGGGTGCTTCAGGTGCTCGGTTTCGGCACCACCGTTGGCGGTGTCGTGGGGTTTTTCTTGCCCGATTGCAGCACGTAGACGCCGCCGAGAATCAGCAGCATCGCCAACAGGTCCAGGCTCTTGATCGGTTCACCCACCAGCAGGGTGCCGATCAACAAGGCAACCACCGGCGGAATGTAGGTGACGCCGGAAGCGGCGAGGGCGCCCAGGCGTTGCACGATGAAGTAATAAAGGATGTAGGCGATGCCGGTGCCGGCCAGGCCCAGACCGAGGATCACCCCCGTCAGTGCCACCGGATCGGCGCTGATCGCGCTCATGCCATGCATGTCAGTGATCAGCGTGATCAACACCAGGGCCAAACCGATCTGGTAAGTCGACAGCGCCAGCGGCGACAGGCCCAGGGGCGTAATGAAGCGCCGCGCATACACGAACGAACAGCCCACGCTCAGGGATCCGGCAATCATGTACAACACGCCACTGACATCGACCCCTGCCGCGAGGCTGTTCCATGGCCGGGCGATCAGGATCACCCCGACAAACCCGAGGAAAATGCCGAAAGCGGTGCGACGATTCAACGGTTCGGCCCGCAGGAACAGCCATGCCGTCACAAACGAAAACAGTGGGATCGCGCCGCTGAGCATCCCGGCCACGCTCGATAACAGCAGCGAAGTGCCTTTGGCGAAGGCGTAGTAGTAAATCACTGTCGCCAGCAGCGCCATGACCAGGAAGTGATGGCTATGGCGCAGGTGCGACCAACTCAGGCTGCGGCGCACCAGGGCGAAGATCAGGATCGGCAGGAACCCGAATAACACCCGCAGGAAAACGATCTGGGTCGGGGTAATCCAGGCGGCCGCCCACTTCATGAAAATGAAGTTGGTACCCCAGATCAGGCCGAGCAATGCGAACGCGATATACGCGGCCTGTTTCATGGTGGTACTCCCGCAATGGTGTGAAAGGTTGGACCGTTTAAACGGCGAATTGACCTATGCCATTGCCGAACGACCAGTTCTCGCGCTTGACCTCTACCAGATTGATAAACACATCTTCCAGACGCACGGCCAGCTCGGTATTGAGGCTCTCGGCGATGGTTTTGTAGAGCAGTTTTTTCTTCTCGGTGGTGCGACCTTCCATCAGGGTGATCTGGATGATCACCAACCCGTCAGTGCGATTGATGCCCATGAAGGTCGGGTCGTAGATGAAGTGGTTTTCATCGTGTTCGGCGAGGATCTGGAAATTGTCGTTCTCGGGAACATCGATGGCGCTGTGCATGGCGGCGTAAACCAACTTGCCGACACGTTTGGCGAAGGTCGGGTCCTGGTGTTTTTTGATGTCGATGCGCACGAGTGGCATGGGAAGGCTCCGCGAGTGAGGCTGCCGGTCAGCAGGTGAGATCGAAAATACATGACGGCTGTCTTTTATTAAATAGATTTTTTTAAACATCTATTTAATCCCGACGTAAGGACACCGTCACTTCGTGCAAAACAGCGTCGTTCAGCTTGGGCGTGACAGGGTGTCAACCTTCGCTCAATGCTCAGTCGGCGCTCCAGCTGATACTTCGCAAACAACTCATCAATCATCCGTCGGGTATCCAGTTCCTGAGGATAGGAAATGAACGGTTCACCGGACAGGTATTCGCCAGCCACGCACACGCCGAACAACCCACCCTTTACGTCGCGGTTTTCGGCGGCTCTTTCGAGCAGTTGCTCAAAGAACAGATCGTGCCGCCATTCGAGAAAACCACCGGTAGCAATCACAGTCATTGCCGCCGCCTGATGCCGATCAATTAAGCCGCCTCACGCTCCGTAGCAGCTGGCAAAGCCTGCGTTAGGCTGCGCAGCAGTCGTCAAACCTGAGCACACGGTTTTTCTGAACCACCGCGCCACCTGATTTCACGACGACTTCGTCGCCGAACGCAGCCTCGTGCCTCGGCAGCTGCTACGGAACTGCTTTTTGGTTGGAGCCTTCCATAGGCTCAGCCCTAGGAAATTTCCTACAGATCAGGGAGATAAATCCTTCGTTGGAAGTGTCATGACATGGCCACAATTCTGGCTTCACGTTGTTGCAGAGTAATCGGTTAGATGGACTCCCCTAGCGTTCTCGTTTTAGAAAATCACTCGTTTCAACGCGGTGTGTTGGTCACGGCTTTGCAGCATTTGGGTGTCATCGATATTTTGCAGGCGGATAACAGCGAAGGGGCGATGGCGCAAATACGCCGGTCGGGCGGCGTGGATATTGTGCTCTGTGACCTGAGCAATACGGCCCTTAACTGCCTGGACTTTCTGCATTGTGTCGGGCAGAACGGCATGGTGCGTGCGGTTGCCCTGTGCAGTGAGATGCGACCGGAGTTGCGCCGCGCAGTCGGACAGATGACCCGCTTTTCGGGACTGCAGTTGCTCGGTGTCCTGAGCAAGCCCACGCAGTTGCATTCGTTACAAGGCATCTTGCAGCGCTATTGTCACCGGCGCCTTCCAGTCACCGTTGACCCGTTGCCGTCGACCAGGCTGCCCAGTGAAGAAGACGTTCGCCGAGGCCTGGCTTTGGGGGAGTTCAAAGCCTGGTTCCAGCCCAAGTTCGAGATGAACAGCGCGGTATTGGCCGGGGCTGAAGCGTTGGCGCGTTGGGAACACCCGGTCCGGGGGCTGCTGTTGCCCAAAGACTTTCTGGCGGCTGTGCTTGCCTATGACCTGGTTGATGAAATGTTCAAGCAAATGCTTGAGCAAGGCATGAGTGTGTTGCGTGCTTTGCACCAGTGCGGTCTGGGGCTGGAATTGGCGTTCAATCTTCACGCTTCGCAACTGGTCCGCAATGACCTGACCGACCACATTCACAGCGTTTTGAAGTGCCAGCATTTCCCGGGCTCGACGTTGCTGTTCGAAATTGCTGAAAACGGCTTGCTCGACACGCCTCAAATAACCCGGGAAAACCTGCAACGCCTGCACAGGATGGGGTGCAGCCTTTCGATCGATGACTTTGGCATGGGGTTTTCCTCGTTGAGCCTGCTCTGCGAACTGCCCTTCAACCAACTCAAGCTCGACGGGCAACTCGTCCAGTCGATTACCGACCCGCGCACCCGGGCAATGGTCACCAGTACTCTGGCGCTGGCCCAGGCGCTGAACATGAGCCTGGTGATCGAGGGCGTCAGCAGCCAGGTGATCCGGGATGGATTGGTGGAGATGGGCTGTTCATTTGGCCAGGGTTTCCATCTGGCTCGTCCCATGGATGCGCAACGGTTTCTGCAATGGTTGCAGACCCCGGAATAACCCACCTGAATGTGTCGTTCCCAGGGTCTGAAGCATCCGATATGGCTGCCGGATTACGTAGTGCTGTGGCTACATGAACTGGTGATTTGATCCATACTAATTTGATGCATGGCCCTTCCAGTCACTGGCATCTGCTGGTGCGTCTTAAAGAGAGGTTAAAATGCATAAAGCGTTGGTTGTAGACGATCATCCGTTCATTCGCGCGACTGTAAAAGTGCTACTTGAACGTGAGCAGTTCCAAGTCATCGGTGAGGCTGGCAATGGCGCCGATGCGGTGCAACTGGCTCGCCAGCATGAACCGGAACTTATCTTGCTGGATATCGCCATGCCCAGCCTGGATGGGCTGGAAGTCATCAGCCGGATCAGCGCGCTGAAACTGTCGAGCAAGATCCTGGTGTTGACCTCTCAATCTGCCGCGTTCTATGCCATGCGCTGTATGAAGGCGGGCGCTGCCGGTTATATCTCGAAAACCGATGAATTAAGCGAATTAAGTAAAGCGATCAAGGCGCTGATGGCCGGCTATACCTTTTTTCCCAACTTGGCGGGTAATTCCGTACGCCGCAGCGATATCGATTCCACTGAACTGGAAATGATTCGCGGCCTGTCCGATCGTGAACTAATGATTTTGCAGCAGCTTGCCCGAGGCATGAGTAACAAGGAAATCGGCGATGCGATGTTGCTGAGCAACAAGACCGTCAGTACCTATAAAACCCGACTGATTGAAAAGCTCAACGTGAAGTCAGTGGTGTATCTGGCCGACTTTGCCAAGCGCAATAGCCTGATCTGACATGAAAACTCTTCTGCGTCATTACCTGCTTGCGGTTTTATTGCTGGGTCAGTTGGGAGTTGTTTCGACCGTGCAGGCCGAGGTGCAGTCCCTGAACCTTTTCGGCCGGTCGAATGGCGAGAACTATGCCGTCGTTCTGGACGAAACGGACTGGCGCTGGCTGCGCAATAAAGGTTCGCTGCGCCTTGGCGTGTCGGCGCCGGACTATGCGCCTTTCGACATGATTACCGGTGGCCAGGATTACGAGGGCATCACGGCCGATTACGCCGAGCTGCTGGCCACGATGTTGCACGTCAAGATCGAGGTTCGGCGCTATGACTCGCGAGCCGAGGTGATCCAGGCACTCAGGCTCGGGGAACTGGACCTGGTGGGCACTGCCAACAGTTTCGATGGGGCCGATCCGGAGGTGGCGCTGACCAATGCCTATGCGCAGGCCCCGTCGGCGCTGGTGACCCGCACGGGTGCCGAGCAGATGTTGGCGCCAGACCTGTCCGACAATCGCCTGGCCTTGCTTGACCATTATCAGCCGACAGACGCAGTCAGCACCGCCTATCCCAAGGCGCAACTGCAGTTTTACCCTTCGGCCCAGGGCGCAATCGGTGCGGTGGTGTTCGGTCAGGCTGATGCTTATCTGGGTGATGCCATCAGCACCCATTATCTGGTCAACAAACACTTTATTAATGACGTGCACCTGACGACATTGCCGGGCGTCTACACCACGCATTTCTCCTTCGCCACGAACCAGGGTAATCGTCGTTTACTGCACATCCTCAATGCCGCGCTGGCGGTGATCCCCATCACCGATCGCATGACCATACTGCGCCGCTGGAGTGCCGGTGACATGAGCATTTCCGGGCTTCATCCCCTTCATTTCACGGCAGCCGAACAGCGTTGGCTGGAGAAACATCCGCGTCTGACCGTGGCGGTCAACGACAGCCTCGCCCCCATCTCTTTCTTCGATGAACAGGGCGCGTTCAGGGGCATCAGTGCCGAGGTCCTGGCCAAGGTCAGCCAGCGCACCGGTTTGAAATTCGATGTGCTGCGCGGCAACTCGATGGACACGTTGATCGAGCAGATCAGGGTCGGCAATGCCGATTTGATGGCGGCGTTCACCCCCAGCACCGAGCGAGAAAGCCAGTTGCGCTTCACCCGCCCTTATTTGACCAACCCGTTTGTCCTGGTGACTCGGGACGAGTCGCGCAGCCCCGAAAGACTGGAGGACATGGTCGGCAAAAAACTGGCACTGCGCCACGGCAATGCGCTGCATGATTTCATCAGCCAGAAATTTCCGGGCATTGAGTTGATTGAGACGACGGCTTCAGCCGATGCGATGGCGCTGGTGGCTGACGGGCAGGCGGACGGTGCCATCAATTCGCTGATCAACGGGCGTTACTTGATCGTGCGCAAGTACCGCGACCGCCTGCGCCTGGCTAATGTCGTCGGTTTGATATCGGCCCAGACCGGCTTCGCCACCGACCGCGGGGCGCTGGAGCTGTATTCGATCCTGGACAAGGCCCTGCAAAGCATTCCCCCGGAAGAAATGGATGAATTGGCAGGGCGATGGCACCACGACGTGGTGGTCGACAATGGTGGCTGGCTGCACAATCGCACAGCAGTCATTCAGGGGTTTGTCCTCTCCGCGTTGTTGTTGATGGTGGCGGTGATCTGGATCATTTATTTGCGCCGCTTAGTGTCCACTCGGGAAAAGGCCGAACTGGCGCTCAACGACCAGATGGAGTTCATGCGCGTCTTGATCGACGGCACGCCTCACCCGATCTATGTCCGTGATCGCCAGGGGCGGCTGGTGAGTTGCAATACGGCTTACCTTGAAGTGTTAGGCGTCCCGCGTGAGGCGGTGATGGGCCAGAAAATTACCGACAGCATTCTTATTGGTAATTCCGATGCTCAGACCTTTCAGGCCGAGTACATCAAGGTAATGGAAGACGGTACGCGGTGGATCCAGGATCGCACTTATACCCACAAGGATGGTGTGGTGCATACGGTGTACCACTGGATGTTGCCGTATCACACAAGCGATGGTGTGGTCGCCGGTATCATCGCCGGCTGGATCGATATCAGCGACCGTCAGCGTTTGTTGGATCAATTGCAAAATGCCAAGAAAAGCGCCGATGACGCCAACCGGGCGAAAACCACCTTTCTGGCCACCATGAGCCATGAAATCCGCACGCCGATGAACGCGGTGATCGGCATGCTCGAACTGGCGATGAAGAAAGCGGATCAAGGCGTCATGGACCGCTTCGCCATCGAAGTTGCCTCCGGCGCGGCACGGGGCTTGTTGGACCTGATCGGCGACATTCTCGATATTGCACGCATTGAGTCCGGTCGCCTGTCCCTGACCCCGGAACGGGCCAGCCTGCGGGAACTGGTCGAATCGGTGGTGCGGATGTTCGAAGGGGTGGCACGGCAAAAAGGCCTGCGGCTGTTGCTGGATTTCGACCTCAAGGCCAGTCGCGATGTGCTGATCGATCCGCTGCGCTTCAAACAGATTCTGTCCAACCTGTTGAGCAACGCGATCAAGTTTACCGACGTAGGCGAGGTGCGTTTGAGCGTGCAGGCGGCGCCCGGCGTGTGCGGTGAGCGATTGGCGCTTCACGTGCAAGTCAAAGATACAGGGATTGGTATTTCCACCCCGGATCAAGAACGTCTGTTCAACCCTTTCGGTCAAGCCAGCAATAATCACCAGCCGTCGCGGGGCGGTTCAGGGCTGGGCCTGGTCATCAGCCGTACCCTGTGTGAAATGATGCAGGGGCAATTGCTCTTGACCAGTGTGCTGGGCAAGGGGACGCAGATTGATATCTGCCTCGATCTGCTGATCTTGAAACCCGTGCCCGTTGCCGAGTTTCCGGTGGCCGAACTGGCGGTTCAGGCGTGGGTACTCAATATTCTGGTGATCGACGATTACCCGGCCAACCGTTTGCTGCTCTCCCAGCAATTGAGTTTCCTCGGCCACGGGGTCAGCGATGCCGAGGACGGCGCCCACGGACTGCGCGCCTGGCGCAACGGCAATTTCGATGTGGTCATTACCGACTGCAACATGCCCGTCATGAACGGCTATGAGCTGACGCGGGCGATTCGCGATGAGGAAAAAGCTTCGGGCGCCGAGCCTTGCATGATCCTGGGGTTCACCGCGAACGCCCAGCCGGAGGAAAAAGACCGCTGCCTCGCAGAAGGGATGGACGATTGCCTGTTCAAACCCATCAGTCTGAAGGATCTGAGTGCCCGACTGGCCTTGGTACAACCCGGCGCCAATTCAGTACCGCTGGGCATGAAGATGCCCGAGAGAGAGGGCGACATCGATTTGAGCAGCTTGCAGCAATTGACCCGTGGCGATCGCCGCGCGATTCAGAACTTGCTCGGCGATCTGGCCAACAGTAATGAAGAGGACATGTTGCGGTTGATCAAGCTGTTCGGCGAGCATGATTTGTCGGGGCTTTCCGACCTGGCCCATCGGGTCAAGGGCGGTGCACGAATCATCAAGGCGCGCAGTTTGATCCGCTGCTGTGAACAGTTGGAAGCGGCCTCCATGGGGCCGGATTCTGCCTTGTTGACGGAGGCAGTGGATGACTTGCAGCAGGAGATGGAGCGATTGGCACAAACGCTGGAACAGCACATGTTGGATCCTGCGCTGTAACGCTCGGCGGTTATTCGACGGCGAAAACAATGCCATTTTCTCTGGCGATCAGCTGCGCTCGCTCGACTTTCAACTTCATGGCCCGGGCAGCCGCCTGGAGGGTTCGCCCGGCGTCAGCATGCTCGCGCAAGGCGGGCGCGAGTTTTGCGCGTCCGGCTTGCTGCAATTTGTGTTGCCCCGCGAGATGTTTTTCCGGGTGAGCACTGCCGACACCGGCCGGGATGGTCTGGATGGTTTTTCCGGCGGCAAAAAACTGCTCTTTGCACTTCTCCAGTTCAGAAATAATAACGTCGCGTGGATGAAGTATCGTTTCGTCGGTCACTGTCTGTCTCCTGATGGCTTCTTATGTGCGGTTTTCAGGGCAGGGGATATGTCTGCCCAACTTTTGTTGTCGATAAAAGTCATTTGTTGAAGCGAGATGCCTGGAAGGGTCATTCCGTTGGTTTGCGCCCCTGTCGTTTATTCAGTTCCTTCAACAGTCTTTCCATTTGTAGTGTCAGGTTCTGAAGAGTAACGGCGCCTCGCTCCCGATCTTCGTCGCGCCACGATTCGCTATGGGTGAGCAATAGTTTGAAGTTGTCTTCGTGTCGCTTGAGTAATAGGCGTAGTTGTTTTCGCTCGTTAGTCATGTCGGACTCTGTCTTGTAAAAGTTGACCGCATTCAAAGAAGCATCGAACATTAATAAGGGTTGCAACTTTCTGTCTGTAGGAAATTTCGCAAAGAGCAGATTGGAGGTCGTCGATAGGTTGCACTCCATCAACGGGTCGTAACGTTGGGAAATTTCCTACATTCAGAGAGACGTTTCCTAGAGATACCCACTTGCCAGGCCCCGACAATTGGCTCATTCCACTTTTTGTGAGCCGCTACCATGCCCATGCTGCCGTTACGCATTTTGGTTCTTGGCGACAACGCCTTCCATCGTTCGATTGCGGTCAACATGCTGTGGCAATCCGGGTGCCAGGAAGTCTTCGTGGCCGCCGATTGCGCGCAGGCGCTGGCGACGCTTAAGCAGGTCGGACCGGTGGATATCACCCTGTGCGATATGCGCATGGACGGCGTGGACAGCCTGGAGCTGCTACAACGCGTGGGCCGATCCCGTCTGGCGGGATCGATCATCATCAGCAGCAGCTCGTTGTCGGCAGATGTGCGTCGGGCGGTGGGGCAGTTGGTTTCGCTGTTGGGGATGGTGCTGCTGGGCGAGGTTGGCGAGCCGCTGCAATTCGGTGCGCTGCAGCAATTACTGGCAAAACATGTGAATGAGCCTGTTGATGAACCTGTCGTGTCGGCTGTTGCGGTGATAGTCACAGAAGCGGAGGTGCGCCAGGCACTTGTCGACCAACAGTTGCAGACTTACTTCCAGCCCAAATTCAACCTGCTGACCGGTGAAGTGTGCAGTAGCGAAGCCTTGGCCCGTTGGCACCATCCGTTCAAAGGGGTACTGCCACCAGCGGTGTTCCTGCCGATTATCGAGCGTTGCGGGTTGTTGGATGATCTGCTGTTTCTTCAACTGGAACAGGGGTTGAGGCTCCAGCGCCAGGCACTCGATCAAGGGTTTGCGCTAAACATCTCCTTCAATCTGCACGCAGCACAACTGATCAATACCGAACTCACCTGCCGCATCAAATCGTTTCTCGCTGCCCATGATTTGCCCGGTTCAGGGTTGACGTTCGAACTGACCGAAACCGGGCTGCTGGAAGCACCTGCGATTAGTCTGGAAAGCCTGGTGCGCCTGCGGATGATGGGTTGCAGTCTGTCTATCGATGATTTCGGCGCGGGGTTTTCGTCGCTGCAGCGGCTGTGCCAATTGCCGTTTAACGAAATCAAACTCGACGCCGAATTCGTTCGAGGGCTCAAGCAAGAACCCCGCTGCCGCGCGGTCATCAGCAGCACCTTGGCGCTGGGCGAAGCGCTGGGCATGACGGTGGTGGTGGAAGGGATCGAAACTGAAGAACAACGTCAGGTATTGCTGGAACTTGGGTGTACTCAAGGGCAGGGCTACTTGTGCGCGCGACCGATGACGGCGACGGGTTTATTGAAGTGGCTGGATCTTCAGAAACTTGGAGCTGTTAGTTGCTCTTTAAGTGATTGAGCAAGTGGTGAGAGGAGTGAGAAATTTCCTACAAACAGCCGGAAATTTCCTAACTTAATTAGTTTTTAAAGTCGAGACAATACGTTCCATTGAATGCTTGGTGCTGCCTGGGTTTATTTAAAACGAAGATCAAGTTGTCATCGGCTTGGAGTTAAGGCGTCGTTTGTAAACAGGATCTGTAAATCAAGGATTAAATGAAAAGCGGAAGTCATCACGCCATGGATGACGCGTGTTTCGGAGGTTGGCTCAACGCCAATTCACTAATGAATAGAATATTTTCGGTTGTCTGGAATACATCGTTGTGTTGCTGGGTAGTGGCTTCGGAACTTGCCAGCAAGAAGACCAAGAGGGGGCAGGCGGGGCAGCGTAAACGGGGGTTTAATCCACTTTTTGCATTGAAGGGGAAATCCCGTGCGCTGAGTGTGCTTGCGGTTGCTTTGGGTCTGACTGTTGGATGGTCTGAGCCAGGGTACGCATGGCTTTATTTTGCTAACTCTTCTGCTAGCTCATGTACGGGCACCGCGAGTGGTACCGTGGGTCGGACCGCCGTCTCGGGGACAATTACAGATCCAACTTCCGGCGCTGGCGCTTATATAAACGTTGCCGGTTGCAATTCATCCGGTGGGTCCTACAGTGGAGCCACTGTTTATGGCAGCTTTTCTGCCGTGACCGGGCTCGGTGGAGCAGTATTCGGCTATTCTGCCAGCGCCGGCCAGTGGGCTACCGCGATAGGGTTGGAAACCAATGCGTCGGGTATTGCAAGTGTCGCATTGGGTTACGGTAGCGTTGCGAATAATCTCAACAGCGTGGCCATCGGTGGCTCGGCCTCCGGAACCGGCACTACTTCGCTTCTGGTAGCCGACTCCACCACAGCGTCCGCCGCGGGCGCTGTTGCCATCGGGAGTAACACAACTCGTGGGGCCCAGGCCCGGGCCGCCGATTCTATCGCTCTGGGTGGCCAATCAACGGTGCTGGCGGCTGCCAACTCCGGTGTTGCAATCGGGCAACTGGCAACCGTGAACGTCGCCAACAGCGTGGCACTCGGCTCAAACTCATTAGCCACTGGCACTACTCTGGCGACCGCCGCTTATGGTGTTGGCGGCGTGGCGACGGCAGGCGGTGAAGTGAACGTCGCCAATGGCGCCAACGGCCGACGCATGACCGGTCTTGCCGCCGGTGCCAGTGCGACTGATGCCGTCAATGTCAGCCAACTGAATAAAGTGGGGCAGGACTCGGCGACCGCCCTGGGCGGCGGCGCGGCGCTCAATGCAACCACCGGGGCATGGACGGCGCCGAGCTATTCCACCAACAGCATCAACGCCGTCGGGACCAGTACCGGTCCGCTGATCAGCACCAGCGTCGGCGCGGCATTGGCCAATCTCAATACCAGTCTGACCAACACCGCCGCCGTCGCGGTGAAATACGACGACGCCAGCACCAAGACCCAAGTGACCTTCAACCCGGCGGGTACTGCGGTCAAGTTGACCAACGTTGCGGTCGGTGTCTTGAACGCAACCAGCACCGATGCTGTAAACGGCAGCCAATTGTTTGCGGCCAGTCAGAACACGGCAACAGCCCTGGGCGGCGGTGCGGCAGTCAATGCAACCACCGGGGCATGGACGGCGCCGAGCTACTCCACCAACAGCATCAGCGTGAACGGCACCAACACCGGCCCGTTAGTCAGCACCAACGTCGGCGCGGCGTTGACCAACCTCAATACCAGTCTGACCAACACCGCCGCTGTGGCGGTGAAATACGACGACGCCAGCACCAAGACTCAAGTGACCTTCAACCCGGCAGGCACTTCGGTCAAGTTGACCAACGTTGCGGCCGGTACCTTGAACGGCACCAGCACCGATGCGGTGAACGGCTCACAGTTGTTCGCCACCAACCAAACTGTCGACAACCTCGTCAACAACGGCGCCGGCGTGAAGTATTTCCACAGCAACTCGATTCTCGCCGACAGCAGCGCAACCGGTCAGGACAGTGTGGCCATCGGCCCGGCGGCGAGTTCGACCGTGGCTAACGGTGTGGCACTCGGTTCGAACTCATTGGCCACCGGCGCGACCTTGGCTAATGCGGCTTATGGCGTCGGCGGCGCCGCGACCGGGGGCGAAGTGAACATCGCCAATGGTGCCAATGGGCGTCGCCTTACCGGTCTTGCCGCCGGCTCCAACGCGACGGATGCCGTCAACGTCAGCCAACTCAATCAATCCGGCCAGAACACGGCGACCGCTCTGGGTGGCGGCGCGGCACTTGATGCGACCACGGGGGCATGGACGGCGCCGAGCTATTCCACCAATAGCATCAGTGTGAACGGCACTAACACCGGCCCGTTAGTCAGCACTAACGTTGGCGCGGCATTGACCAGCCTCAACACTAGTCTGACCAACACCGCCGCTGTGGCGGTGAAATACGACGATGCCAGCACCAAGACTCAAGTGACCTTCAATCCGGCAGGCACTTCGGTCAAGTTGACCAACGTTGCGGTCGGTGTCTTGAACGCTACCAGCACCGATGCTGTGAATGGCAGCCAATTGTTTGCGGCCAGTCAGAACACGGCAACAGCCCTGGGCGGCGGTGCGGCAGTCAATGCAACCACCGGGGCATGGACGGCGCCGAGCTATTCCACCAACAGCATCAGCGTTAACGGCACCAACACCGGCCCGTTAGTCAGCACCAACGTCGGCGCGGCGTTGACCAACCTCAATACCAGCCTGACCAACACCGCCGCCGTCGCGGTGAAATACGACGACGCCAGCACCAAGACCCAAGTGACCTTCAACCCGGCGGGTACTGCGGTCAAGTTGACCAACGTCGCGGCCGGCACCTTGAACGGCACCAGCACCGATGCGGTGAACGGCTCGCAGTTGTTCGCCACCAACCAAACTGTCGACAACCTCGTCAACAACGGCGCCGGCGTGAAGTATTTCCACAGCAACTCAACCCTCGCCGACAGCAGCGCAACCGGTCAGGACAGCGTGGCCATCGGCCCGGCGGCGAGTTCGACCGTGGCTAACGGTGTGGCGCTCGGCTCGAACTCTTTGGCCTCGGGCGCGACCTTGGCTAATGCGGCTTATGGCGTCGGCGGCGCCGCGACCGGGGGCGAGGTGAACATCGCCAATGGTGCCAATGGGCGTCGTATCACCGGTCTTGCCGCCGGCTCCAGTGCAACGGATGCCGTCAACGTCAGCCAACTCAATCAATCCGGCCAGAACACGGCAACCGCTCTGGGTGGCGGCGCGGCGCTTGATGCGACCACGGGGGCATGGACGGCGCCGAGCTATTCCACCAGCAGCATCAGCGTCAACGGCACCAACACCGGCCCGTTAGTCAGTACCAACGTCGGCGCGGCGTTGACCAACCTCAATACCAGTCTGACCAACACCGCCGCTGTGGCGGTGAAATACGACGACGCCAGCACCAAGACTCAAGTGACCTTCAACCCGGCAGGCACTTCGGTCAAGTTGACCAACGTTGCGGCCGGTACCTTGAACGGCACCAGCACCGATGCGGTGAACGGCTCACAGTTGTTCGCCACCAACCAAACCGTCGACAACCTCGTCAACAACGGCGCCGGCGTGAAGTATTTCCATAGCAACTCGATTCTTGCCGACAGCAGCGCAGCCGGTCAGGACAGCATCGCTGTTGGCCCGGCCGCCAGTTCGACCGCCGCCAATGCAGTGGCCATCGGCAACGGCGCCATCGCCGGAACCGCCAATTCCATCGCACTGGGCAACGGCGCCACCACCGCAACGGCCAACGCCACCGCGAATGGCGTGATCAATGGCGCCACCTTCAATTACGCCGGTGCGACTCCGACTGGCGTACTGAGCGTGGGCAGCGTTGGCAGCGAGCGGCAGATTACCAACGTGGCAGCGGGGCGGGTGTCGGCAACCAGTACCGACACGGTCAACGGCAGTCAGTTGTTCTCAACCAACAGCGCGGTCGATGGGCTGGGGACGCAAGTCAACAACCTCGTCAACAACGGCGCCGGCGTGAAGTATTTCCACAGCAACTCGATTCTCGCCGACAGCAGCGCAACCGGTCAGGACAGTGTGGCCATCGGCCCGGCGGCGAGTTCGACCGTGGCTAACGGTGTGGCGCTCGGCTCGAACTCATTGGCCACCGGCGCGACCTTGGCCAACGCGGCTTATGGCGTCGGCGGCGCGGCGACCGGAGGCGAAGTGAACATCGCCAATGGCGCCAATGGGCGTCGCATCACCGGTCTTGCCGCCGGCTCCAACGCGACGGATGCCGTCAACGTCAGCCAACTCAATCAATCCGGCCAGAACACGGCGACCGCTCTGGGTGGCGGCGCGGCGCTTGATGCGACGACGGGTGCATGGACGGCACCGAGCTATTCCACCAACAGCATCAGCGTCAACGGCACCAACACCGGCCCGTTAGTCAGCACCAACGTCGGCGCGGCGTTGACCAACCTCAATACCAGTCTGACCAACACCGCCGCTGTGGCGGTGAAATACGACGACGCCAGCACCAAGACTCAAGTGACCTTCAACCCGGCAGGCACTGCGGTCAAGTTGACCAACGTTGCGGCCGGCACCTTGAACGGCACCAGCACCGATTCGGTGAACGGCTCGCAATTGTTCGCAACCAACCAAACTGTCGACAACCTCGTCAACAACGGCGCCGGCATCAAATATTTCCATGGCAACTCAACCCTCGCCGACAGCAGCGCGACCGGTCAGGACAGCGTGGCCGTAGGCCCGGCCGCGAGCTCTACCGCCGCTGACAGCGTGGCGCTGGGCAGTCACTCGTCGGCCACTGGCACGACCCTGGTCAACGCCGCTTATGGCGTCGGTGGCGCGGCGACGGGAGGCGAAGTCAACATTGCCAATGGCGCAGACGGTCGTCGTCTGACGGGCCTTGCTGCCGGTTCCAGCAACACCGATGCGGTGAACGTCAGCCAACTCAACCTGACCGGCCAAAGTGCCGCACTGGCGCTGGGCGGCGGTGCGCAACTCGATGCAACCACGGGCGTGTGGACAGCGCCCGGTTACGTGACCAACAGCATCAACGCGACCGGGGCCAACACCGGCCCGCTGACCAGCAACAACGTCGGCGCGGCATTGACCAGCCTCAACACTAGTCTGACCAACACCGCCGCCGTCGCGGTGAAATACGACGACGCCACCAAAGCTCAGGTGACCTTCAATCCGGCGGGCACTGCGGTCAAGTTGACCAATGTTGCAGCCGGCACCTTGAACGGCACCAGCACCGACGCGGTGAACGGCAGCCAATTGTTCGCCACCAACGAAGCCGTGGATAACATCATTAACAGCGGCACCGGTATCAAGTATTTCCACGCCAACTCAACCCTCGCCGACAGTACCGCGACCGGCCTGAACAGCATGGCCATCGGTCCGCAGTCCATCGCTACAGGTGCCTATTCGTTCGCCGCAGGTCCAGGTGCCAATGTCGCCGCGGATGGCGGTCTGGCGCTGGGGCATCAGAGTCAGGTCCAGGTCGCGGGCGGTATCGCATTGGGCGAAGGCTCGGTCGCGGACCGGGCCCTGGCACCAGCCACCGGCACGATCCCGGTCGGCAGCGGGGCGATCATTTATGACACCTCGGATGCGACCTTGCTGGGTTCGGTTTCGGTGGGCAAGGCCGGCAGCTATCGGCAGATCACCAACGTGGCGGACGCCACCGACGATCACGACGCCGTGACCCTGCGTCAATTGACCGGGGCGATGGGTTCCTTGAGTTCCACCGGCACCCTCTATTTCCACGCCAATTCGACGAACCCGGTGGACTCACTGGCCAGCGGCGCGGAGTCGATTGCGGTCGGTCCGGCCACCGTAGTCAACGGCGACAACGGCATTGGTCTCGGTAATCAGGCCACTGTCGGGCAAGCCGCCGCCGGTGGCATTGCCATCGGGCGCAATACCCAAGTGTTGCAGGCTTCCGGTATCGCCATGGGCAGCGCGGCCCAGGCGTCAGCGGAGCAATCGGTGGCGTTGGGTGCCGGTGCCAATGCCAGCCAGGCCATGAGCGTGGCGCTGGGCTCAAGTTCGGTGACCACGGTCGGCGCCGAGACGAATTACAGCGCCTATCGATTAGCGACTGCGCAGACCTCGGTCGGCGAGGTCGGCATCGGCACGGCGCTGGGCAATCGCAAGCTCACTGGAGTGGCGGCGGGCACCCAGGACAACGATGCGGTCAACGTGGCGCAGCTGAAGTCGGTCGGCGATCAAGTGGATCAAAACACCACGGACATCACCACCCTCGGCGGTCGTGTGGGCGGCCTCGAAACCCTTATCGGCGCCGGCGGCGGCATCAAGTATTTGCACGTCAACTCCACCAACGCCGACTCCGCGGCCACCGGGACTGACTCCATGGCGTTGGGCTCCCAGGCCCAGGCGTCGGGTAATGGCTCGGTGGCGATGGGCAACGGCGCCAAAGCCTCTGCTGACGGCAGTGTGGCAGTGGGCAGCGGCGCCAGCGATGAAGGCCGAGGTGCAGAGACCTACAGCGGCAAGTATTCGGGGGCCAACAACGTGACTTCGGGCACGGTGTCTGTGGGCAATACGGCGACGGGTGCGACCCGGACGGTCAGCAATGTCGCCGACGGCAAGGATGCCAACGATGCCGTCAACGTGCGGCAGCTCGACGGAGCGGTTGCCGAATCCAAGCAGTACACGGATGACTCGATCGCCAATCTCAATGGCGCTGCGCTTGAGCAAGGTGCGCGCATCAGCACCGTCGAGGGCGATGTCTCCAACATCAAGAACGGCACCGACGGCATGTTCCAGGTGAACAACGACAGCGCGGCAGCCAAGCCGAAAGCCACGGGCGTCAATTCGATAGCCGGCGGGGCAGGGGCGGTGGCATCGGGGAAAAACAGCGCGGCAGTCGGCACCCAGTCTCAGGCCACCGGGGAAAATTCGGTGGCCATCGGCAACGGCGCCAAGGCGACCGCCAGGAACGCCACGGCACTGGGCGCCAATTCGGTGGCTGATCGCGAGAACAGCGTGTCGATGGGCAGCGTCGGCAACGAACGGCAGCTCACCAACATCGCGGCTGGCACCAGTGGCACGGACGCGGTGAACGTCGATCAGTTGACCAAGAGCGTGGCGGGCCTCACCGACAGCGCGAATGCCTACACCGACCAACGTTATTCGGATCTGAAAAATGACATCAAGAAGCAAGACGAAATTCTCAGCGCGGGGATTGCCGGTGCCATGGCCATGGCCAGTTTGCCGCAGTCCTACTCTCCGGGCGCAAGCATGACCACGGCGGCGGCGAGTACCTATCGCGGTCAATCGTCGGTTGCCTTCGGTGTTTCACATTTGTCCGGCAATGGACGGTGGTTGACCAAATTGCAAGGAAGTACGGACACCCAGCGCAATGTCGGCGTGGCGGTGGGGGTGGGTTACCAGTGGTGATGGCCGTTTTTGATACGTCTCTATCCGACTTTTTCTCAGGCGAAACTCTATGAACATGAAATCCATTTTCGTCGGCACGCTGATTACTCTGCTGGCGCTGGCCGGTTACGACAAGTTTCTGGCCAACAGACCGGCGGATGTCCCGCGCAACTGGCTCGACATTCCCGCTTTACCAGTGATTCATGATGCGATCTTCGAGCTGTCGCCGATGTTCGATGGCCAGCGCAATACGCCGGTGATGCAACAGCTTTGCGCATTGGCCCGGGGCGAAGTGAAGCAGGAGCAGGTCAACGTCTTCCTCAAGCAGCAAGGGGTCGACGCGCAAACGCTGCCCAAGCAGGGCAGTCCGTTCTCGCTGTTGATCAATGGCGACCAGGTGGGGCAAACCACGGCGTGTGCGGCGTATCTGGCGACGACCGTGTTGTCGCCGGTCGATGTGACCGAGTTCATGCGCCCGGTGACGACGCCAGCGGCCAATGGGCAACCGGAGAAAACCGAGCTGCAAGTTGATAACGCGCTGTTGGCCTCGGCGCTGTCGATCAAGTTGGCTGAGGCGCGGGCCAATGCCGATGTGTTTGCCCTGATCGCCGCCGAGTTGCAACGCAGCCCCGGTTTGTCGATCCCGCAATACCGTGCGCGCGCCGGGCAGTTGTTTGCCCGCCTGGCACCGACTTACCTGCAACGGATCAAGGATCAACTGCCACCCGCGGACACGCAGTACAAGCTGCTGCAAATGGATGAAAGCCGCTTTGTGTTCAGCAGTTCCGCCGGCAGCGTCTTCGAGTTTGGCAGCAGCGGTCTGATCCTGAATCTGGGCGGTATCGCCTGGTATGGCCAAGGCAAGTTGCTGGGGCGGGATTACCCGCTTCAGGTGGCGTACTTCTCGCCGATGGTCAGAGGGCTGCTGGCGCCGCCGCAATCGTGATCCGCGAACCCATGACCTCGCGATACAGCAGGGTGGTGAATTCCACCCTGTCGCTTCCATCTGCTGAATAGGTGAGACGAAATGCGATTACACAAAAAGATTTATCAAGCGCTCTGCCTGAGCGCCCTGGGACTGGTCTTGCTGGGCTGCTCGGATAAAGCCAGCACGCCTCAGGCCACGGTAAAACAACTGGCGGACTGGTATCTCAAGAACGGCTTCAAGGAGGGCTATAGCGCTTTGTTCAACATCGACGATGCCAAGCCATTGTTTGACCCGGCCATTATTCGTCTGTTGGGCCAGGCAGAAGCCGAACGTGACAGGCAAATCAAAGCCCATCCCGAAGACAAGCCTTCTTTTGTCGACAACATGTTCATCACCGGTTTCCAGGATCGGGTTGATCGGTATCGGATTACCGACACCCATCAGTGGGGGGAGATCGCCCATTCACAACTGGCCTGGAGCACGCTGGGCGACAGCACCTTCAATGACACCAAAGTGCTGCTGCGTAAAACGCCGGAAGGCTGGCGCATCACCGACATCATCTACGATGAAAATTACCCTGCACACCGGCTGACCGAGGCGCTGAAGATTGATCGATAGGTCCCGTCGGCGTGAAGATCGCACTCTGGACGCGCTCTGCGCCGCGCTCGATTGCCAGCCAGGCGACCTGCTGGAATATCAGCAAGACTGAGCCTTGCTGATGACGCAGAGCTGTGAAGCAACAGTTCAGTCCGAATCAGCGTTGGTCTTACTGATGTCTAGCGTGTCTTTCAAACCGAATACCTCATAAATCAAGGCGAGCCTGACTTCATCACTCAGTTCGCCTGATTGCGGTTGTGCTAAAGAGCGCTCCATGCGAGCGACAATTTCACCGTTCAAGCTGCGCCGATTCTCTTTGGCGATGCGTTTTAATTTGAGACGTAAACCATCAGGCAGTCGAAGAACAAACCTGTCGAGTGCTTTATCCACCACTAACTCCTGGCAACCCTGAGAATGGGGTAGTTTGGTCTCGGGCAGCGTGGGTTTTATGTAGGATTTTTCCTGCTGGGGCGCTCGAATTTTCTTACGATTGACGCCGCAATCTTCTGATCCGCACAACCACTCCTCAGCTAAGTCTTTGCTTCTGCTCGTTAATCCCGGACAATCGCGCCCCTGTTTCGGCCAGGGCGCTGCCTGTCGGGTTTTTCCGACTCGTCCTGACCGGGTAGCAACTGACCGGAATGCGGAGATCCCACCGGATGAATGATCAGGCCAATAGCGTCGACGAGCGCTATGTAGCGGCGAAACCAGTAGTCATTGAAAGCTGGAATCGCCAAGACACCACCTGGATGCTGGGCCTGTTTGGCACGGCGATCGGGGCCGGCACGTTGTTTTTGCCGATCAACGCGGGCCTCGGCGGTTTCTGGCCGCTGATGGTCCTGGCGCTGTTGGCGTTTCCCATGACGTTCTACGCCCACCGTGGCCTGACCCGTTTCGTATTGTCCGGTCGCGAAGGCGCGGACATCACTGAAGTGGTGGAAGAACACTTCGGCATCAAGGCCGGTGCGCTGATCACCTTGCTGTACTTCTTCGCGATCTTCCCGATCCTGCTGATCTACAGCGTGGCGCTGACCAACACCGTGGGCAGTTTCCTCGAACATCAACTGCACATCATGCCGCCGCCACGGGCGATTCTGTCGTTCGTGCTGATCCTCGGTCTGCTGGCGGTGGTGCGTTGCGGCGAGCAGGTGATCGTCAAGGCCATGAGCCTGATGGTCTACCCGTTTATCGTTGCGCTGCTGTTTTTGGCGGTGTTCCTGGTTCCGCATTGGAATGGCGGCATCCTCAGCACCGCGTCCACGCTGCCTGAGCCGTCGGCGTTGCTGCACACGTTGTGGCTGGCGATTCCAGTGATGGTGTTCTCGTTCAACCACTCGCCGATCATCTCCGCGTTCGCGGTGGACCAGAAGCGTCGCTACGGTGAACACGCCGAAGAGCGCAGCTCGCAGATCCTGTCCCGCGCCCACGCCTTGATGGTGGTGATGGTGCTGTTCTTCGTCTTCAGCTGCGTGCTGACCCTGTCCCCGGCGCAACTGGCCGAAGCCAAGGCGCAGAACCTGTCGATCCTGTCGTACCTGGCCAACCACTTCAGCAACCCGACCATCGCCTTCGCCGCACCGTTGATTGCGTTCGTGGCGATTTCCAAGTCGTTCCTGGGCCACTACATCGGCGCCAGCGAAGGCTTGAAAGGCCTGATCGTGAAGAGCGGCAAGCGCCCGTCGCCTAAAGCGCTGGACCGCATGACCGCTGCGTTCATGCTGGTGGTGTGCTGGATCGTCGCCACCCTGAACCCGAGCATCCTTGGCATGATCGAAACCCTCGGTGGCCCGATCATCGCGGCGATCCTGTTCCTGATGCCGATGTACGCCATCCGTAAAGTGCCGGCCATGGCGCGGTATCGTGGTCAGGCCTCCAACGTGTTTGTGACGGCGGTAGGTTTGGTGGCGATTTCGGCGTTGATCTATTCGCTGACCGCCTGATAGCGCCACATGATCGTTCCCACGCTCTGCGTGGGAATGCCTCAAGGGACGCTCCGCGTTCCAGCTGTAGAAAGGGACGCTGAGCGTCCTGGGCTGCATTCCCACGCAGAGCGTGGGAACGATCTCTATCTATTCGCTGACCGCCTGACGCATTCCCCCTGTAGGAGCGAGGCTTGCCCGCGAAGAACGATAATGCGGTTGTTCAGATACACCGCGTTATCGTTCTTCGCCGGCAAGCCTCGCTCCTACGGAAGGGTCGGCGTTTTTTATTGCATGCGCCATGACCCAGAGCACACGCCGAACCCGATAAACGGCTAACCTAGAGCCTTCATGGACGCGTCGTAGACGGCCTGTCGATTTTCTCTGGAGACGCTTCATGGCCCGTGCGCTATCCCTTGTCGATACCCCGGGCCGTTGGCGAGACCTGTTGGCCGGGCTGTCGATTGCCGGTTTGCTGTTGCCGGAAGCGGTGGCCTATTCGAGCATCGCTGCGGTGCCGCCCCAGGCCGGGGTGATTGCGTTGTTTGCCGGGCTGCTGTGCTACGGACTGCTGGGCACCAGCCGCTTTGCGATTGTGTCCGCGACCTCATCTTCGGCGGCGGTTCTCGCCGCTGCCACCGCCACGTTGGCCAACGGCGATGCCGGCCTGCGCATGACCCTGGCCATCGGCCTGGTGCTGGTCACCGGCGGGTTCTTCCTGCTGGCCGGGCTGTTCAAGCTCGGCAGCGTCACTTCCTTTATCGCCAAACCGGTGCTGCGCGGCTTTGCCCTGGGGCTGGCGGCGACCATCATCCTCAAGCAGGTCGCGAGTATCGTTGACGTGCACCTGAGCAACGGCAACTTGATCCGTTTCGTCCCGCAATTGCTGGAGCAGTGGCCGCAATGGAACCGTGTCGGCCTGTTGGTCGCCGCAGTGGCGTTGCTGGTGTTGTGGGTGTGCGCGCGGTTCCGCCGTGTACCGGGCGGTTTACTGGTGGTGGCGCTGGGCATCGCGGCGGGCCAATGGCTGAACTTGCAGGCGTACGGTGTGGACCTGATCGGCGTAATCGACCTGAGCCTTGAAGTGCCCCGGCTACCGGTGTTGCCGTTCGCCGACTGGTTGCGCCTTGGGGAATTGGCGTTTGCCATGGTGATGATTCTGTATGCCGAGTCTTACGGGTCAATCAGCTCTTTTGCCCTTAAGCACGGCGACCGCGTGTCGTCGAACCGCGACCTGCTGGCCCTCGGTGCGGCGAATGTGCTGTCCGGCCTGTTCCATGGCATGCCGGCGGGCGCTGGTTATTCCGCGACATCGGCGAACGAGGCGGCGGGTGCCAGCTCACGTCTGGCCGGTGGGGTAGCGGCGGCGGTGGTGTTGCTGATTGTTCTGACCGTGTTGCCCTATATCGCCCTGACGCCCGAACCGGTGCTGGCGGCCATCGTGATCCATGCCTTGGCGCGAGGCTTGAGCCTGCAGCCCTTGGGCCGCTATTTCATCTGGCGCCGCGACCGCGTGCTGGTGATCTGCGCGGTGGCGGCGGTGTTGGTGTTGGGGGTACTGGACGGCTTGCTGGTGGCGGTGGCGATCAGCGTGGTGCTGATGTTGAAACAGATGTCATCAGCGGATATTCAAGTGCTGGGGCAAATGGGCGGCGGTCATGATTATGTGGATGTGCAACGCCATCCGGATGCCCTGCAAATCCCTGGCGTGCTGATTGTGCGGCCCAGCGAGGCGCTGTTTTTTGCCAATGTGGAACGGATTCTCGGTGGCGCCCTAAGGCTGGCCCGGCATGCATCGCCGCCCGTGCACACGATCATTCTCAGCCTGGAAGAATCGCCGGACCTGGACGGCACCAGCATTGAAGCGCTGGAGGCGTTCTTTTTGCAGGTGCGGGCGGAGGACAAGTTGTTGATTCTGGCGCGGCTCAAGCATGAGGCCAAAGCGGTGCTGGCGTTGTTGCCGGCGTTGGAGTTGGAGCAGGTGGTCCTGAGTGGGCTAAGTGTCGACGGTGCGGTCCAACAAGCCCTCAAGCCCAACACCTGACCCTGTGGGAGCGAGCTTGCTCGCGATTGCGGTGTATCAGTCAACATTAGTATTGAATGTACTGCCGCTATCGCGAGCAAGCTCGCTCCCACAGGGGGATTGTGCAGTTCCAGCGGGCATAAAAAAACGCCGCTCCATCTCACGATGGGCGGCGTTTTCTATTGCGTTGCAGCGTTAGGCTTGAATGACCGGAATGTTGGCATTCGCAGCAGCTTCACGGAACTCGGCGATCTGGTCGAAGGACAGGTAGCGGTAGACATCGGCCGCCATGCTGTCGATCTTGCCAGCGTATTCCATGTACTCCTCGACGGTCGGCAGGCGACCCAGGATGGAAGCAACAGACGCCAACTCAGCCGAAGCCAGGTAAACGTTCGCGCCGTCACCCAGACGGTTCGGGAAGTTACGGGTCGACGTCGACACCACAGTCGAGTTCGGCTCTACACGTGCCTGGTTACCCATGCACAGCGAGCAACCCGGCATTTCCATGCGTGCGCCAGCCTTGCCGTAGATGCCGTAGTAGCCTTCTTCGGTCAGTTGGTGAGCGTCCATTTTGGTCGGCGGCGACAGCCACAGACGGGTTGGCAGCTGACCCTTGACCTGATCCAGCAGTTTACCGGCAGCGCGGAAGTGACCGATGTTGGTCATGCACGAACCGATGAACACTTCGTCGATCTTCTCGCCAGCAACGCTGGACAGCAGACGGGCGTCGTCCGGATCGTTTGGCGCGCAGAGCACAGGCTCTTTGATGTCGGCCAGGTCGATTTCGATGATTTCAGCGTATTCGGCGTCAGCATCGGCCACCATCAGCTCAGGGTTGGCAACCCAGGCTTCCATCGCTTGAGCGCGACGTTCCAGAGTACGTGCATCGCCGTAGCCTTCGCCGATCATCCAGCGCAGCAGGGTGATGTTGGAGTTCAGGTACTCGGTGATGGAGTCTTTCGACAGCTTGATGGTGCAACCGGCAGCCGAACGTTCAGCCGAAGCGTCGGACAGCTCGAAAGCTTGTTCGATGCTCAGGTTGTCCAGGCCTTCGATTTCCAGGATGCGACCGGAGAACGCGTTCTTCTTGCCTTTCTTCTCAACGGTCAGCAGGCCAGCCTGGATCGCGAAGTAAGGAATGGCGTGAACCAGGTCACGCAGGGTAACGCCCGGTTGCATCTTGCCTTTGAAGCGCACCAGGATCGATTCCGGCATGTCCAGCGGCATAACGCCGGTGGCTGCGGCAAACGCCACCAGACCGGAACCGGCCGGGAACGAAATGCCCATCGGGAAACGGGTGTGGGAGTCACCACCGGTACCGACGGTGTCCGGCAGCAGCATACGGTTCAACCACGAGTGGATGATGCCGTCGCCCGGACGCAGGGAAACGCCGCCGCGGGTCATGATGAAGTCTGGCAGGGTGTGGTGGGTGGTCACATCGATCGGCTTAGGATAAGCCGCGGTGTGGCAGAAGGACTGCATCACCAGATCGGTCGAGAAGCCCAGGCACGCCAGGTCTTTCAGTTCGTCACGGGTCATAGGACCGGTGGTGTCCTGGGAACCGACGGTGGTCATCTTCGGTTCGCAGTAGGTGCCAGGACGAACGCCTTTGCCTTCCGGCAGACCGCAAGCCTTGCCGACCATTTTCTGTGCCAGGGTGAAACCCTTGCCGGTGTCGACAGGTGCTTCAGGCAGTTTGAACAGATCGGTTGGGCCCAGGCCCAGTTCAGCACGCGCCTTGTCGGTCAGACCGCGACCGATGATCAACGGAATACGGCCGCCGGCACGAACTTCGTCCAACAGTACCGGCGTCTTCATTTCGAAGGTGGTCAGGACTTCGTCGGTGCCGTGTTTGCAGACTTTGCCAGCATGTGGGTACAGGTCGATCACGTCGCCCATGTTCATGTTGGTGACGTCGAACTCGATTGGCAGTGCGCCAGCATCTTCCATGGTGTTGTAGAAGATTGGAGCGATCTTGCTGCCGAAGCAGAAACCGCCAGCGCGCTTGTTCGGCACGTAAGGCACGTCGTCGCCGAAGAACCACAGGACCGAGTTGGTTGCCGATTTACGCGACGAACCGGTACCGACCACGTCACCGACGTAGGCGATCGGGAAGCCTTGACCGCGCATTTCTTCGATCTGCTTCATCGGGCCGGTCACGCCTTGGGCGTCAGGCACGATGCCTTCACGGGCCATTTTCAGCATGGCCAGGGCGTGCAGCGGGATGTCCGGGCGGGACCAGGCGTCCGGGGCAGGGGACAGGTCGTCGGTGTTGGTTTCGCCGGTGACCTTGAACACGCGCAGGCTGATCTTGTCGGCCAGGGTCGGACGATTGCGGAACCACTCGCCGTCAGCCCACGACTGGATCACGCCTTTGGCGTGTTCGTTGCCGTTCTTGGCTTTTTCCGCGACATCGTGGAACGCATCGAACATCAGCAGGGTGTGCTTGAGTTGAGCGGCAGCGACTGGGGCCAGTTCGGCGCTGTCGAGCAGGTCAACCAGGGTCACGATGTTGTAGCCGCCCTGCATGGTGCCGAGCAGTTCAACCGCGCGCTTCTTGTCGATCAGAGGGGAAGTGGCTTCGCCTTTGGCCATGGCAGACAGGAAACCAGCCTTTACATAGGCTGCTTCGTCCACGCCAGGTGGAATGCGATTGGTGATCAGGTCAACGAGGAAAGCTTCTTCGCCAGCCGGGGGATTCTTCAGCAGCTCGACCAGGCCTGCAGTTTGTTCGGCGTTAAGCGGCTGGGGAACGATACCCAGTGCTGCACGCTCTTCGATATGTTTGCGGTAGGCTTCAAGCACAGTTATTACCCTCATCAGTGGTCCCAAATGGGTGTCCGGGACGCTCGTCGCGAAATGCTCGTACTCATGCGCTGCGTGGCGTTGTGGGCCACTTAGCCAGAATTACCGGACATTCCTTACAGAAGCTGCTTTCAAAGTTTTACGCCTGCAGAACGGGGAGCTGATGAGGGTTGGCGTAGAGCTTTTCCCCGCTGGAAAAACCCTTCGCCAACACCGCTCTGAAGGAACGACTGTGCTCGTGACGCTTTGAAAACAGCTTCTAACGGACATTGGCGCCTTAAAAGGCTGGCTGATTCTACGGCAAAAAAAAATTAAAGGTAAGTGAGGGCCTATTGGACTTTGGTGGCGTGCCGCGTTGCTGGGCCAACGCGGCCGGCAACAAAGTCCAATAGACCTTCCGCCCCTTAACTTTGAGGGGTGATCAATGTTAGACAAAGGGCTAACATGCCGACCTGTTCTGCTTTCCCGTGTTTTGCCTACCTATGCCCAATCAGACCATCAAGACCCCCTGCGTCGGCCTCTGCTCCACCGTTTACGGTGACCTGGTGTGCCGTGGCTGCAAGCGTTTCCACCACGAAGTGATCAACTGGAACGGTTACAACGAGGAAGAAAAACGCGCGGTGTGGCTGCGTCTTGAGCAACTGCTGTCCCAGGTGATGGCCAGCAAGCTGGAGATTTTCGACCCGCAGCGCCTGCGTTTGCAGCTCGAGCAACGGAAAATCCGCTTTGTGCCGCATCAATCGGAATATTGCTGGGCCTATCAGTTGATCGCTCGCGGGGCGCGGGTGATCAATAATCTGGAGGCTTACGGGATGGTATTGATGCCAGAGTTTCGCGACTGGAACCTGCCGGAATTGCGCGATGCCATTGATCGGGAGTTTTTCCTGCTGTCGGAAGCGCATTACCAGCGCTATATCGCACCGGGGTTCCTCAAGGACGCCTTCGGCGGCTGAAGCTTAAAAGCTTCGCGGGCAAGCCTCGCTCCTACAGGGTATGTGTCGTACACAACATTTGTGATCAACACGATCCCTGTAGGAGCGAGGCTTGCCCGCGAAGGCGTCATTACTGACACAACACCCTTCAATGCCGGGTCACAACCTCTTCCAGATGATCCATGATCTCATCCGGCTTGAGCACCAGCACATCGCTCTCCACCGCATCCAGCACCACTTCCGCCGTATTCCCGATCAACGCCCCGGACAACCCGGACCGCGCCACGGTGCCAATCACTACCACCGCCGCCTGCAGCTTATGCACCATGAACGGAATCAACACATCCGCCGGGCCTTCCTCGATGTGCAGGTGATCGTCGTCGATGTCGAATTCGGCCTGGAAGGCCTTGCACTGCTCGCGGTAGCGCGCCTGAATGGTTTCGCTGAGCTGGAACGTCGGGTCGGCTGACGACAGCATCGGTGACGGATGCGCACTGATTACGTGCAACTGCGCCTTGGCCAGGCTCGCAATGTCATAACCGTGATCGACAATGCACGCATGCAACGTGCGGTGTTCGCCGTCGGTATTGCCGACGTCGATGGCCGCCAGAATGACCCCGCCGGTCCAGGGTTTCGAGGTTTTCACCAGCAGCACCGGCGTCGGGCAGTAGCGCAGCAGTTTCCAGTCCGCCGGGGTCAGCAAGGCTTTTTTCAGCGGGCTGTCGGGGTAATGCTGCTTGACCACCAGCCCGCAGCCCTCGGCTTGCTGCACGTCGACGATGGTTTCATGCAGGCTCTCGTTCCAGGCCTGCTCGGTGGTGACGCTGTAGCCATCCTCCAGCAACGTGGCCTTGAGCACGCTCAACATGGCGCTGTGGTCATGCTTTTTATCGCAGACCAGCAAGTGCAGATGGGCCTGGGTCACGCCCGCGATCAGCTTGGCCCGCTTGAGCGCCAGGCTTTCCGAGTGTTCGGGTTCGATGACCACCAGAATGCTGCGTATGGCTTGCATGAGCGGGATCTCCTGAAAGTAAAAAACACTGCGTTGGACAACTATAGTTGCTGCCCGGCAACACGGGACTTGATGCATATCAATGGCGGCGGCTGGTGGTCTGCCGACAAGCCCGTATAATCGGCGCCCTTCGTTTTGAACCTTTTATCCGTGAGCCCCATGATCCTTCCCGAAATTCACGAGTTCCTCGGCTGCCGCACACCTGACGGCTGGGTCCAGGCCGCGCTGGCCGATCAGGAAACCTTGCTGATCGACCACAAGAACTGCGAATTCAAGGCCGCCAGCACGGCGTTGAGCCTGATCGCCAAGTATCACTCCCACGTCGATCTGATCAACCTGATGTCGCGCCTGGCCCGGGAAGAACTGGTGCACCACGAACAAGTCATGCGCCTGATGAAAAAGCGCAAGATCGAGCTGCGCCAACTGTCCGCCGGGCGTTACGCCTCGGGTTTGCGCAAAGTGGTGCGCAGCCACGAGCCGGTGAAACTGGTGGATACCCTGGTGGTGGGCGCTTTCATCGAAGCGCGCAGCTGCGAGCGTTTCGAGGCGTTGGTGCCGCATCTGGATGAAGAACTGGGCAAGTTTTACTTCGGTTTGCTGAAAAGCGAGGCCCGGCATTTCCAGGGTTACCTGAAACTGGCTTATCAGTACGGGGATGCCAAGGACATTGCCCAGGTCATCGACCGGGTTCGTGCCGCCGAGCAGGAATTGATCGAGTCGCCGGACGTGGAATTCCGTTTCCATAGCGGCATCCCAACCGCCGCATAAACATGCTGACCACCGCATAACTCTGTAGGAGCAAGGCTTGCCCGCGATGGCGTCCTTGAAATCGCTATCGCGGGCAAGCCATGCTCCTACAAAAAGCATCATCCGCAGGCTGTGATGTTTTGATTCAATATTGTTAAAAACTCTTAAGAGTATGAAACATCACCCAAAACCGGCCCCCATGGCCGGTTTTTGCTGCCTGCCGTCACCGTCCTGCCACCGATTGCCGCCATAATGCCGCCCACTTCAAACAAGGGCTGGCAGACGGTCGTTATGGATAACCTGGGTTTTGGCAAAGTTTTGCTGGTGGAAGACGACGAGAAGCTTGCCGGGCTGATTGCGCATTTCCTGTCGCAACATGGCTTCGAGGTCCGGGCCGTGCACCGTGGCGACCTGGCGTTGGCCGCGTTTCTCGAATTCAAACCGAAAATCGTCGTGCTCGACCTGATGTTGCCGGGCCAGAGCGGCCTGCACGTGTGCCGCGAGATTCGCAGCGTGTCTGACACGCCCATCGTCATCCTCACCGCCAAGGAAGACGACATCGACCATATCCTCGGCCTGGAATCCGGCGCCGATGACTATGTGATCAAACCGATCAAGCCACCGGTGCTGCTGGCCCGTCTGCGCGCCCTGCAACGTCGGCAAGTGCCGGAAACCACCGTATGCAGCGCCCTGGAATTCGGCCATTTGAGCATCGATCGCAGTTGCCGCGAAGTGCGCCTGGCGGGCGAGGGCATCGAGCTGACCACCATGGAGTTTGAACTGCTGTGGCTGCTGGCCAGCGCCGCCGGCAAGATTCTGTCCCGCGATGACATCCTCAACCGCATGCGCGGCATCGCCTTCGATGGCCTCAACCGCAGCGTCGACGTCTACATCAGCAAACTGCGGGCCAAGCTCAAGGACAACCCCCGAGATCCGGTGTGCATCAAAACCGTTTGGGGCAAGGGTTACCTGTTCAATCCGTTCGCGTGGGAGCTTTAAATGCTGCGGTTATTTCTAGGGTTGTACCTGGTGCTGGCCGTGGGGCTGGTGCTGGCGTTGCAGACCGTCGAACACACCTTCAACGCGCTGCTCGATAACCAGATGCAGGCCTACAACCGCGAGGCCGTGCGCGGTCAGGCGTACTCGCTGGTGGAACAGTTGCGTGGCCTGGAAGCTCCGGGGCGTGAACAACAACTGGATGCCTTGCGCCCGCATTACGGTTTGGGATTGACCCTGGTAGAGGCCGACCAGCTGAATCTGAATGAACAAGAAAAAGCCCTGTTGGACAAAGGCTTGCTGGTGATTCGGGAGAAGTACACGCAGTTTATTTCCTCGATTGATGGCGGCCCGCAGCTGCTGAGCATCAAGTTGCCGGCCGAGCCGAGTCTGATGCCGTTCTACATTGCCGCCGCCTACCTGATGCTGGCGGTGCTGATCGGCATCGTGCTGTTTTTCTGGGTGCGGCCGCACTGGCGGGATCTGGAAAAACTGCGCCTGGCCGCCGAGCGTTTCGGTGATAACGATTTGTCATCGCGGATCCAGCTGTCCAAGCGCTCGAACATCCGCGACCTGTCCGAACACTTCAACCTGATGGCTGCGCGCATCGAAGGGCTGATCGCCAATCAGCGCGAGCTGACCAACGCGGTGTCCCATGAGTTGCGCACACCGATTGCGCGGTTGTCGTTCGAACTCGATCAACTCAAGCAACAACCCGATCCGGCGCAGAACCGCGAACTGATCGCTGACATGTACGCCGACCTTGGCGAACTGGAAGAAATGGTTTCCGAACTCTTGACCTACGCCAGCCTGGAACGCGGCGCTACGGTGATCACTCGGGAGAATATTCAGGCCAGCAGTTGGCTCGACAGCGTGGTCGGCAGTGTGGCGCTGGAAGCGGAAGCGGCGGGGGTGCAGCTGCTGATTGTCGAGTGCCAGATCGATCAGGTGCGCATCGAACCGCGCTTTATGGCCCGGGCGGTGATCAACCTGCTGCGCAATGCCATTCGTTATGCCGCCGAGCGGGTGGAAGTCTCGTTGGTTCGCTGCGGCGATTGCTACGAAGTGCAGGTCAACGATGACGGGCCGGGCGTGCCGGTGGATGGGCGCGAGAAGATTTTCGAACCGTTTTCGCGGCTGGATGCCAGTCGGGACCGACGTACTGGCGGCTTCGGTTTGGGGTTGGCATTGGTGCGGCGCGTGTCGCAATCCCATGGCGGCCAGGTGGAAGTGGCGGATTCGGCGTGGGGTGGGGCGTCGTTTCGCATGACCTGGGCGCATTTGGATTAGTGCCGTTCTCGAGGACGCCTTCGCGGGCAAGCCTCGCGCCTACCGGTCCAAACCCAGCCGTTCATGCCATTGGGCGATGGACTCTTCAGGGTAAACCTCGAACTCCTGATCCTTGGACTTCACCTCAACCTCCACCCACGACGCCTTCGATCCCAGCATCAAATGCGTGTGCTCCGGCGGCACCGGCAGCGGGGTATCGATGGCCGAGGCAAACGGGTGAATCAGCTCCGGCCATTCGGGGCTGAACAGCCACAACCCGCTCCCGCAAACCGCACAGAAATGCCGCTCAGCCGTGCTGCTGTGGGCGCGTTTATCGCCATCGTCCTTGAGTCGCGCATGGTAGATCGCGATGTGCTTGCGCCCACGCACCTTCAGGCTGTTTGCGTCGCCGCTGATGTTGATCGCATAGCCGCCCCCGCCCTGGGTTTTGCGGCAGATCGAGCAGTAGCAACGCTGGTAGGGGTAGGGATGGGCGCTGGTGAGGCTGAACGACACCGCGCCGCAATGGCACGAACCTTCGAGCTGCATGACAACCTCCGGCTGTTCTTGAATGGACTCAAGACAGCCTAGACCCTCAGTGGCTTTCGACCGGCACCAGAATCGCGTCGCCGGTGGCCACCAGTTTCAACTGATCACCGGTCTGCGCGAACAACTCGGCGCGGGCGAACACCTGCTTCTTGCCGGCCTTCACCACCCGACCCTTGGCGATGAACACTTCACCGACGGCCGGCGCCAGGCAATTAACCGAAAAGTGCGAAGCCAGCACGTTGCCAGCCACCGTCCCGGCGGCAAAACCGCAAGCCGTGTCGAGCAGCGCGCCGATCAGGCCGGCATGCAGGAAACCGGCGTATTGCGCCATGTCTGCCTCGCGAAAGGCCAGGGTTAGGTCGGCTTCACCGCTTTCGGCGCGGGTGACTTCGAAGCCGGCCCAGCGGTTGAAGGCTGAGGTTGAATTGATCTGTTTGAGTGCGTTGAGCATGACGAATCCCTCTGGTTGAGGGATCAACATGCGCCGGGTTTTGGGGGAAGTCATGGTGGATAAGAAAGGGTGATGGGCAGGTGGATTGGTGGTGAATGGGCCGGCCTCATCGCGAGCAAGCTCGCTCCCACATTTGATTTGTGGCGCACACAAATCCCCTGTGGGAGCGAGCCTGCTCGCGAAGAACGATAACGCGGTCTACCTGCCAGGCACCCGCCACAAATACCAAGAAGCCACCGTGCGATAAGGCTTCCACTCCAGCCCAATCTCAATCATCTGCTTGCGCGTAGGCTGCACTTCCAAGCCCTTCATCCGCCGATACCCTTCACGCACGCCAAAATCATCCGCCGGCAAGATATCCGGCCGTTCCAGGCTGTAGATCAGCAGCATCTCCACCGTCCAGCGCCCAACCCCGCGCAGGGTGATCAAGCGTTCGATCAGCGCTTCATCATCCATGGCCAGTGCCGTGGCGTAATCCGGCACCACGCCATCCAGCGTTGCCTGGGCAATTCCTTGAATGGTCGCAATCTTGCCGGCGGAAAACCCGCAACTGCGCATCTGATCAAAGTGTGTCGCCAGAATCTGCTCAGGCCTGGGGAACGACACCGAAGGAAACAGCGCGACCAGCCGCCCGACAATCGCATCCCCGGCCTTGGCATGCAGTTGCTGATAGGCAATCGCCCGCACCAGCGATTCATACGGATCGCGCGCTGGATGTGGCTGATGCAGGCAGGGGCCGACGGCGGCGATATGGCGCCGCCAGTCGTCATCAAGGGCGGCCAGGAATTCACTCGCGGGCCGGTAGATGTCGGGCATTGAGATCACGTTTTTTTCAGCAACCCGTTCACTTCACCATAGGTAAGCGCCTTGAGATCGCGGCTATCGAGCTTGCCGGTTTCCAGGAAGCTTTTCGCCACGCTCGCCATGGCGCCATACAAGAACTCAGCGATGCCCGACCCGGCGCTCAACCGCCGTACCCCGAGGGTTTTCAGCACGTCGGGGGACGGCAGGGAGGCCCAGCCCAGCACGTTGACCGGCAGCGGCGTGCCACGGCAGATGGCCCCGATCTCGTATTCCGCCGTCACGCCAGCGGCGAACAACCCGTCAGCCCCGGCGGCCTGATACAACGCGGCGCGCTTGAGCGTTTCGGCCACGCGATCTTCGGCGGGCACCAGGCCCTTGAGGTACACGTCGGTGCGGGCGTTGATGAACAGTTTCACCCCACGGCGTTCGGCTACCTGGCGGGCGACTTCGATCTTGCGCACCAGCAACTCGGGCGGGGAAGCACCGTCCTCGATGTTGATCCCGACGGCACCGGCGGCGATCACCGCGTCGATCACTTCGCCGACCCGCGCCAGGTCATCGGAATAACCGGCCTCGATGTCCACGGTCAACGGCACGTTAATCACCCGAACGATGGACTCCACCGTCGCCACCAAGCGTTCGAGGGGCAGGGCGTTGCCGTCCGGATAACCATGGACCCACGCCACCGCCGCACTGCTGGTGGCCACGGCTTTGCTGCCCAGTTGTTCCACCAGCCGCGCCCCGGCGGCATCGGCAACGTTGGTGAGGATCAGCAGGCCGTCCTGATGCAGCCTGTGGAACTGTTGGTCGAACGCTTCCATCGAGTTTCCTTCCCTTTGCAATGATCAGAATGCCAATTGTCGGGTGATCTGCACCGCAGCCTTTTCCAGCCTCAACAGAAACGCTTTGCGCGGTTGTCCACCACCATAGCCGGTCAGCGAACCGTCCGCACCGATCACCCGGTGACAGGGCAGCACAATCGCCAAACGGTTATGCCCGTTGGCCAGGCCCACGGCACGACTGGCGCCGGGTTTGCCCAGCAGCGCAGCGATGGCGCCATAAGTGCTGGTGTGGCCGTAGGGGATCTGCGCCAATTCGGCCCAGACCTGTTTGGCAAATTCGCTGCCCGGCAGGTGCAACGGCACCTGGAACTCGGTCAGCTCGCCAGCGAAATACTGCGCCAGTTCGGTTTCGATCTGCTTCAAATGGCCATTGTGTCCCGGCGCCACGACGTAGCCATAGCGGTTCTGTAATTCTTCAACTTCCCTGGTCAGCGCCGGGCGGTCGAGGAATTCCAGCAGCACCAGTCCGCGCCGTTCGGCCATGGCGATCATCGGCCCCAGCGGCGTGGTCAACCGGGTGAACAGCAGCGGCTCGCTGTTGGCGGCGCGGCCCGGGGTGATGTGGAAGGACTTCTGAAAGGCGTCACGAAAACCGCTCAGGGATTCGTAACCGGAATCGAACGCCACGTTGTCGATGGACTCGCCCTGCTTGATCCCGCCCAACGCCATCCCGAGACGTCGGGTGCGCAGCCAGGCGTGAAACGTCATGCCGAAATGCTGCTTGAACCAGCGCCGCAACTTGAGCGGCTCGATGCCCTCGGCTTGCAGGTGCGTGTCGGTCCAGCGCTGGTCCGGTTCGGCGTCCACCAAGGTGAGCAACCGCTGCACCCAGTCCGGAGCGATGGCGGCGGCATCCAGCGGTTTGCAGCGCAGACAGGCGCGGTAGCCGGCGGACATGCACTCATCGGCATGGGCGAAGAACTCGACGTTTTCGGGCTTGGGCTTGCGCGCCGTGCAACTGGGGCGACAGAAAATCCCGGTGGTCTTGACCGCAGTAAAAAACACCCCCTCGTAGGCGGTGTCTCGTTCGAGCATGGCGCGAACCATCTCGGCGTGGGGAGGCAGGACAGCGTTTTGTAGGTTCATGGGCTGAGCATAAGGCTGGTTGCGGGTGGCCTCCACCGGAAAATCGACAGGGAATTTCGGGCGGTTAATGCCGGTGCCGATGATGAATGTCCGGGAAGTGCGCATGACTGTGACGCATCGGCGTGTGCTCATGTTCATGGCTGTGGGGCTCGGTGCCGTCCCATTCGAACGAATGCTCATGCTGATGATGTTCGTCATGCACATGCCGATGGCCGTGCTTCAGCGCGTCGTGTTGATGTTCATGGCCATGGCTTTCCTTCAAATGAATCCACACCCCGAGGCCCATCAACAGGGCCGCGGCCCAGAACGTCAGCGTCACCGGTTCACCCAGCAGCACAATGGCAATCGCCGCACCGAGGAACGGCGCCGTGGAAAAGTACGCGCCGGTACGTGCCGTGCCCAGCCCACGCAGGGCCAGCACAAACAGCACAAGACTGATGCCATAGCCGAGGAAGCCGACGATCAGGGTGGGCCCGAGCACACTGAACTGCGGCAGTTTTGCGCCCAATAGCAGCGCCAGACTGCAATTGACCATCCCGGCGACCAAACCCTTGATGCCGGCGATAAACAGCGCATCCGACGCCGACACCTTGCGCGTCAGGTTGTTATCGACGGCCCAGCAGGCACAGGCCAGCGCCACGGCCAACGGCCCGATCCAGCCCTGTGTTTGCGAGGCACTCTGCGGCCAGGCCAGCAGCAAACCGCCGGCGACAATCGCCAGCATGCCGGCAACGATGCGCCGGTCGGCGTTCTCCTTGAACACCATCCAGGCCAGCAGCGCCGTGAGCACCGATTCGAGGTTGAGCATCAGCGAGGCGGTGGCGCCGGAGGTCACGGTAAGGCCGAACATCAACGCCACCGGTCCCAGTACGCCACCAAAGGCGATAGCGCCGATCAGCCAGGGCCATTCCGAGGCCGTGAGGCCGCTGGGCTGCCAGCGGCGGTCGCGGATCAATCGGACCAGCGTCAAACCCACGCCGCTGCCCAGGTACAACAACCCGGCCAGCAGGATCGGCGAGAGGTTCAGGCCGAGCAACTTGGCCAGTGGCGTGCTGGCGCCGAACAAGGCAGCGGCGCCGAGGGCGTAGATGATGTTCAGGTTCATTGACGGCTCATCGGGATTGGGGCGGCGCAGGATTCAAGCCTAACTCACAGACGCAATGTCATGTAAGCGCAATCCCTGTGGGAGCGGGCTTGCTCGCGAATGCGGCGTGCCAGACAACAACAATGTTGAATGTTTATCCGTCTTCGCGAGCAAGCTCGCTCCCACAGGGGATATCAGGGGTTCAGGCCCTGCGCGCCATCAACAACACCGAAGCCGCCGCCGACAACAACCCCGCGCAGCACCGATTGAAAATCCGCTTGCCCCGGGGTTCGGCGAACCAGCGGCGCATGTGCAGGCCCATGTAGGCGTAGGCGCTGATGGCGATCCATTCCAGCATCAGGAACAACGCGCCCAACACCGCGAATTGTGGGGTGACCGCTCGGGTCGGGTCGACGAACTGCGGCAGAAACGCGGTGAAGATCAGGATCGCTTTCGGATTGCCCGCCGCCACCAGAAATTCCTGGCGCGCCAACGCCAGCATCCCCACTGGCGTGCCTTCCACCGCGTTTTGCGCACCGGGATCGGCCCGCCACAACTGCCAGGCGAGATAAAACAAATACGCCGCGCCCACAATCTTGATCCCGTAAAACAACAGCTCCGACGTTTGCAGCACCACCGCCAACCCCGCCGAGGCGAGGGCAATCATCCCGGCAAACGCCAGCAAGCGCCCGACCCCGGCCATACAGGCACGACGATAGCCGTAGCGGGTGGAATTGCTGACCGACAGCAAATTGTTCGGCCCGGGGGCCATGTTCAAGGCAAAGCAAGCCGGGACAAACAGAGTGAGGGTGGCGAGGTCCATGACGGGGTCTCCTGATTCGAGAACGCTTTTTTTAGCACGGATGGTGGGGGGTGTGACCCATACAGCCATGGACACAAGTCGCCATACACTTGCTCATGGCCCCCACCCAAAACTCTGATCCATGACCTACGCTTGTTCACAACCCAGTGTTCAGTGAGCAGGATTTGCGCCTGAGCGAGATTCAACCGCCATCCCAAAAACAACAATATCGGGAGACAACCTATGCAGCCGTTATTCCGTCGATTCACCTGCGCGATTGCTCTGGCCATTACCGCAGCCACCCCGGCCTTTGCCCTCGAAACCGTCAAGTTCATGGCCCCCGGTTCCGTGGGTGGCGGCTATGACCAGACTGCCCGTGACTTGGGCAAAGCCCTGATCGAGGCCAAAACGGCCAAAGCCGTGACCTTCGAGAACAAGGGCGGGGCGGGCGGAACGTTGGGGCTGGCGCAGTTTGCCAACAGCACCAAGGGCGACCCGAATGCGCTGCTGGTGGTTGGCGCGATCATGGTCGCGGGTATTGAACAGAACAAACCGCAAATTACCTTGAAGGATGTCACGCCAATCGCCCGGCTGTTTACTGAATACAACGTGATTGCCGTGCGCAAGGAGTCCGAATTCAAGACCCTGGAAGACCTGCTCAAAGTCTTCAAGGACAAGCCGTCCAGCATCACGTGGGGCGGCGGTTCCAAAGGGTCGGTCGACCATATTGGCATCGCCGACCTGGCCAGCAAGATGGATATTCCGGTCAACAAGGTCAACTACGTGGCCTTCGCCGGTGGCGGGGAAGTCGTGGCCCAGGTCTTGGGCGGCCAGATCAAAGTGATCACCGGCGGCTATGCGGAATTGGGCCAATACATCAAGAACGGCCAGTTCCGGGTACTCGCCATCGGCGCGCCGGAGCGTGTGGAAGGCATCGATGCGCCAACGCTTAAAGAGAAAGGCTACGACGTGATCATCGGCAATTGGCGCGGTGTCTACGGCGCGGCGAACCTCACCCCCGAACAGCGCAAAGAAGTGACCGACGCCGTGGTCGCCGCCGCCAAGAGCAGCGTCTGGCAAGACAATGTCAAAACCAACGCGTGGTCACCGAGCATCCTGACCGGGGATGAGTTCGGCAAATTTGTCGACGAAGAGCACGTTCGTCTGCACGGGATGCTGGTCAAGGTCGGGCTGCTTTGAAATGGCCACGCCGCGCAAGATAGTCCCGGTACAACTGGCGATTGGCGCCGGTGTGATTGCCATCAGCGCCGTGTTGGCGGTCGGCGCGTTCCGCTTTCCGGCGGAGATGGGTTTCGTCATCCTGGGTGCCCACGTCTACCCCTACGCTTTGGCGGCGTTCCTGGGGGCTGTCGGTCTGTTGCTGAGTTACCAGGCGCTCACCGGTGGATTTCGCGAGCTTGCCGACCACGAAGACGAAAGTGCCCAGGCGCTGCCCGGCGGCAAACTCGGCGCGGCGTGGGTGACCGGCGGGCTGGTGGCGGTGGCCGTGCTGATAAACCTTATCGGTTTCGTCCTGGCGGCCGGGTTGTTGTTTGCCTGTTCGGCACGGGGTTTCGGCAGTCGCCGCCCGGTGCGCGACCTCGCCATCGGCATTGCCCTGACGCTACCGATCTACTGGCTGTTCAATGCCGGGCTTGGGGTCTCCCTTCCGCCCCTTATCAACATCTGGATCTGATCCGGGCCGAAGGAGGTCAACACGGTGGACATTCTCTCAAGCCTGGCCATTGGTTTTTCTGCGGCGCTGACACCGATCAATCTGATGTGGGGGTTTATCGGCTGCCTGTTGGGCACCGCGATTGGTGTCTTGCCGGGTATCGGGCCGGCGCTGACCGTCGCGTTGTTGCTGCCGATCACCGCTAAGGTCGATCCTACCGGGGCGCTGATCATGTTCGCCGGGATTTACTACGGCGCGCAGTTTGGCGGCTCCACCACGTCCATTCTGCTGAATACGCCGGGGGAGTCGTCCTCGATGGTCACGGCGCTTGAAGGCAACCTCATGGCCCGTAATGGGCGCGCCGGGCCCGCCCTGGCGACGGCGGCGATAGGCTCATTCGTGGCCGGCACCATCGCGACGATCTTGTTGACGCTGTTTGCGCCCCTCGTGGCCACCCTGGCGCTCAAGTTTGGTCCTGCGGAGTATTTCGCGATTCTGGTGTTGTCCTTTACCACGGTGTCGGCGGTGCTCGGCGCTTCCATGCTGCGCGGGTTCGCCTCGCTGGGGATTGGCCTGATGGTGGGCCTGATCGGGCTGGACGCAACGTCGGGTATCGCGCGCTACACCTTGGGCGTGCCGGAACTGGTGGATGGCATTGAAGTGGTGCTGGTGGCGGTCGGCTTGTTTGCCGTGGGTGAGGCCTTGTACAGCCTGCTGTATCAAAAGGAAGAAGCGTCGGGTCGACACCGCTTGACCTCGTTATGGATGACCCGCGCCGACTGGAAACGCTCGATCCCGGCCTGGCTACGGGGAACGCTGATCGGTTTTCCCTTTGGTTCGATTCCGGCGGGTGGCGCTGAAATTCCGACGTTTCTGTCGTATTCCGCTGAACGCAAACTGAGCAAATACCCGAAAGAGTTTGCCGGCAGCAAGGGCGAGGGCGCGATTGAAGGCGTCGCCGGCCCCGAGGCCGCCAACAACGCGAGCGCGACCGGTTCGCTGGTGCCGCTGCTGACACTCGGCATCCCCACTTCCGCCACGGCGGCAATCTTGTTGGCCGCGTTCCAGAACTACAACCTGCAACCGGGGCCGATGCTGTTCCAGACCTCCGGTGAACTGGTCTGGACCCTGGTGGCTTCGCTGTACATCGGCAACGTTATCCTGCTGGTGTTGAACCTGCCGTTGGTGGGGCTGTGGGTCAAACTGCTGCAAATTCCCCGACCCTATCTGAACGCCGGCATCCTGGTGTTCGCCACCATTGGCGTGTACGGCATGCGCCACTCTTCCTTCGACTTGTTGCTGATGCTGGCCATTGGTTGGGGCGGGGTGTTGATGCGGCGTTTCGATTTCCCCGTTGCCCCAGTGATCGTCGGGATGTTGTTGGGGCCGATGGCCGAAAAGCAACTGCGCAATGCGTTATCGATCAGCGAGGGCGACTGGACGATTTTTCTTACCCAACCGATCTCCGCCGCGTTCCTGGCGTTGACCCTGCTGGTGCTGGTAGTGCCCCACCTGCTGCATGCCCGTGGCATCAAATTGCACGAGGATGATTGAGTCATTCCAGCCGTTTCCACAGGTCAGACTCTCTGTCTGACAGGCATCCGGTGCAATGGGCAGTTTTCTTCAATACGTGAGGCTGGGCGCTCTTTACCTTGAGCGCCAAGTCCACTGAATTGAAGAAGGTCTGTGATGAGTCTGATGATGTCCATGGCGGCGTTCGCGCTGGTCGCTTCGATAACGCCGGGGCCGGTGAATATTGTGGCGTTGGGTTCCGGGGCGCGGTTTGGCTTTCGTGCCAGTCAACGGCATGTGGCGGGGGCGACGCTGGGGTTTGTCTTGCTGCTGGTGTTGATGGGCCTGGGGCTGCACGAACTGTTGCGCCTGTGGCCGATGCTGACGCAGGTGGTGCGATGGGCGGGGGTGGCGTTTCTGTTGTTTATGGCCTTCAAACTGGCCACCGATGACGGGCGGCTGGAGGCCAAAGATTCGGCCAGGGCACCGTCGATGCTTTACGGGGCGCTGATGCAATGGCTCAACCCGAAAGCCTGGCTGGCCTGTGTCGCGGGCATGGGCGCGTTTGTCGCTGATGGTGAAGCGCGGCTGGTCTGGCAGTTTGCGGCGGTGTATCTGGTGGTTTGCTACTTGTCGGTGGGCTGTTGGGTGTATGCCGGGACGTTTTTGCGCGGTTATTTGAGTCACCCGGGGGGGATGCGTTGGTTCAATCGCAGCATGGCGTTGTTGCTGGCGGGGAGTGCGGGGTATCTGGTGTGGGCCTGAGCGCCGCAGAACGAATCCGCGCCCCGTAAGCCGGGGCACGGAATCAGGTGTTAAACGTCAGCGGATACCGCTCAGTAAATCGACCACCTCCCTTGGCAGTGGGGTAAATCGGCCGGAGCGCAGTTGGCTGATGGCGTACAGCGCACTGGCGGTGCGACCGTTGCCGTCGCCAAACCCCTGAAAGCCGATAACGGTCGAGAGCAGGTGTTTATCAAAGTGTTGATGGGCTGTATCCAGGGTTTTCAGATGCTGTTCCATCAAGGCATAACCGGCGATGCTGCCGGTGTATTTGGTGGGTTGGCCAGCGTCGCGCACCTTGCCCGCGACGGCAGGTGCAAGCAGGTCGTGTATGTGCGTAATGACGTCTGGATCAGTCAAGGATTTGCTGTTGCCTGCATACTCGCGCAGTACTGAAACGAAGCTGTCGAAGTCATTGGCTTGGGAGGATGCACCATTCGCCATCCAGGCTCCGGCTCTGTGTATCGGGTCGGTAAAACCCTTGGGATTGAACGCTGCCTCCGCTAATACAGCGTTGTAAGGCGGCTGACCCAGGTCCAGTTTCAACAGGTTTTGTTGATGGTTGCGCAGATAGATGGCTTTTTTGGCTTCAATCTCGGCAACGTCAGCCAATGTGTCGAAATAATCTTGTGCCGTGAGCAGTTTATTGGTGTAGCTGGTGGGGTGTGTGGTCATGAACGCGGTCAACACATCTTCCAGCGCCTTTTGGCCGATCAGCGCGCCCAGTTGTTGCGCTTGCTTGCTCTGAAGCGTCGCATCTCTGGCAGCGCTATTGAACAGGTGTTGCAACTCGGCAGGGTCGGCACCTTTTGGCAGGGGAATGGTTTTGTCACTCAGGCGCGCCACCACCTCTTCGAGGGTGGTAATGCCGTCACTCTTGAACAACGCCCGCGCATGGGAAACGGTGTCCAGCGACATGCGGATCCGCGCGGCTTCGCCGGTGTGATCGAGGGCGCGCAGCAGGTTGTAGGAATGCGCACCGGTCAGGTGGTGCAGCTGCGACCTGGCAATTTGCGCCGCCCCGACCGCATGCCCGCCGAGTTTTATCGCGCCTCTGCCGACCAGTTTCAAACCGCCCTTGATCAGGGTCGGCACGCCATCCAGCGGGTTCAACAGGGAAGCGACGGTGCGCGTGCCAATCCTCGACGCGGACAACAACTTTGTGGCCAGGGACGCGCTCTTGCCAACAGCCTTGCCCACTTGTACCGGTACGCTGGCGAAGACAAAGGCAACCACCGCCGCGTCCATCACGCAACTGGCGATCGCGTCCCGTTGCCTGGCCGGAACACCTGAAGACAAGCCCTCGATGCAGTCCTTGAACGGAATGATCAAATTGAGCAGCGTGTTAAAGATCACATCGAACTTTGCCGCCGCCAGCTCTTGTTCTGTGCTGTCACGGCCCATGTCCGCCAGTTCACTTTCGGTCAGGAAGGGGTGCTGTTCAGCGATCAAATTACTGATGGCTTTTATGCGCTCGGCATTGAAGTAAGCCATCGGTCTGTCGGCGTGAGTCGGGTGCCAGGAACTGTCGAACTCACCGATCTTGCGCACGAACACCGAAGAGGTTGCATCACTGCGTGGCGCCGCGTTCTTGAAGTAGGCATCCAGATCCAGTGGCGCATCCAGCAGGCTGTTGTCTTCGACGAAATTGCTGCGCGTGCCATCTTCATCGTAGGCAAACAGGTATTGACCGACTTTCTCCCTGAGTTCCGGCGTGCTCCGGCATTTAGAGCGCAGCGGGAACAGTTCGAAGCAGCGCACCAGCGTGCCTTGAAGTTCCGCACAAATAATCACGCCGTAACGACCGGTTCGCTCCCGGGTCGCCTCGGGTATCGATCCTGCGTCAAAATGCGGTTTGTAGGCTTCTACGCGGTAGATCGCCAACCGCCCGTGTTCGATAAATTTCCTGTTGGATTGTGTGAGCTGCGACAACACGTAGCGAATGGTGGTCGAGAGGCCGGCTATCAAGTCGTTGTAGTGATTGTGCACGGCGGTTTCGTACAAATCGGCCACCGGAAACAGCTCCTTGAGTCCCGCAAATTCCTGATAAATATCGCGGCCCCGGATACGCCCCCAGTCTTGCGTGTGAAGCTGGTCGCTCATGTACAAGTCCAGCACCGACACTTCCCGTCCGCCACCGCCGCCGGAGCCCCGGTGCTTGACTAGCCGTTCATGCGGGTTGCAGGCCGGTACACCTGACGTCAGCGCCTTCAAGGCGAGGGCTTTGCGCCGGGGAATCGGCCGGTTGATCGCATTCAGCGCAGTGGATAGCGCCTCGACGTGTTCGTTATAGGCCTCGATGCCTTGATTGATCGTTTCGAGGCTCAGGTTGCCGTCCGCGTCGCGCTGGATCAGGCCATTCATCAACGCCCACGTGACAACCGGATCAACGCCCGCCATGGCGTGCAACTCGTTGAGTTGCGGGGTGAGCTCGGAAATCGGGCTAAAGCCCAGCACGTGTGCGTAGGTCATACGCCGGGCCGCACCGGGAACCACGCTTTCGGCCAGGCCCACGGCTTGGCTCAGGATGACCCAGCCCGGGGTTCCAACCTTCAACGAAGGGGGCAGGTCGCGCACCAGATACGCCGGCGCCATCCCCGCCAACACCAGTTCGGCCACCAGAGGGGCGATGAGTTTATGGAGCTTGCAGCGCTGAATCAGATGCGCTTCCAGGTCGCTGCGGATATCGGAGGGCAGGCGCTGGACATGGTCTGATGCGTAGAGCTTGAACCCGGCAAATGTTGTATTGGCCGTGTCGATGTCGGGATCGAGGTCCAACAGCATGGCGGCGACCAGCAACTGATTGATCAACTGTTTCGACGGCTTGGCGCCTGATTCGTCGGCGAACCAGCCCAGCGCATCCATGTAGTTCTGCCCGGTTTCATCCAGCAGGCCGGCGTCGCTGATCAGCCGTTGCAAGCGGTACTCGAGGCTTTGCGGCTGCTTGTCCGATCCTGCGTTTTCCAACACCAGCGATGCGCCGAAGTAGTCGGCCAACGGCATTTCGTTGCCGGTCAGTTGCGCGGTGATGTCACGAATAATTGCGCGGTTGTTCTTGGTCAGCGCGAAGGGCGAATCTGCTGGCGCGTCCAGCAGTTCCCAGTAGTTTTCCGTGTCTGGCATAACGGCAAAGTTAAGCAGGTCAATCAGTGCTTTAGTACTTTCTTCATCGGTGGGCAGTGGCAAGTTATGAAAGCGCAGCCATTGGCCAACGGCAATTCGATCATTGGACGATATAAAACCACCGGTCATCCTGGCCATCTTTGCCAGCAACTCAAGATCTTGTGCGAACCCGTTAAGTTGGTTGACATGAGAGGTGATATCGACGCGTGCGAAGAAGTGGTTGGAGACATATTCAGAGGCATCGCCCGGAAGTGCGGAAGAGCTGATGTCTTCCCGGACGTGATAGAGGCGGCCTTCTTGGTCAACCTGGAAACTGGCCGGTTCGGGAATGGATTGTTCGGCCCGGACTGCCAGGAAGTCGGCTTGGCGAACCCTTTTCGACAGGATAAAAGCGCTGCTGTAATGAACTTCATGGAACGCGGAGTTGGGGACGCAGGACACGGCCAATTGATCCCAGGGCCAAGCCAGTGTCCGGTGGACATACTCGTCGGCCATGGCGTTAGTGAGCGCTTGGGTGATTGCCATTCGTTGGCGTTCATCGCCGGAAGTCAGGGTGGCCGGTTCTTGCAGTTGCATGACGTGAGTTCCATCTTCGAGTGAATGAGAGCGTTCCCTGGCTGGCGGGAACTACTCGTCACGCTAATGGAACTGGCGCGCACTGTCGTTTTGGCTATATGTCCGTATATGTATAAGGCCATCGCAGGAAGAGCAAAGTGTCGATTGGCGTGCCAGGTCACTTGGTAGGCTGATGTATTGCCACATGTATAGGCAGTTGTTTATCTGGCTTGTTTTTATTGATGGCAGCCGATGTCAACTTCGATATTGCCCCGGCGTCGCCGCCAGATGCTGTTTGAATACCCGTTGAAAGTGCGCCTGATCGGCAAATCCGGCTTCAAGTGCCACATCGGCAATCAACTTGCCGCTGCGCAACTGCTCCCGGGCGAACTGGATGCGCCGGTTGAGCAAAAACGCATGGGGCGTCATGCCGTAATGCTGCTTGAACGCGCGAATCAGGTAGGACGGCGACAACTGCGCCGCCGCGCAAATATCTTCCAGCTTGAGCAGTTGCGTGCAGTTGTCGCGGATGTACTCGGCGGCCCGCTCCAGTTTGAAATTGGGCTCGCGCAGTGTTTGCTCGCCAGGGTTGAGGCGCTGCTGCACGTCGGTGAAAAACTCCACGGCGGCGCTGTGTTTTCGCAGTATGTCTTGCTGACCATCGACCAGCACGGCGTACAGCTCATTCAGACTCGCAAACAGACCGGCGTCGTGCAGGTGGGTGATGGAAAACCGCCGAAACGCCTGGTCGTGGCTGAACCCCAACTGATGCTGCAAGTCGGTCAGCCACGGCGTCTCGACGTAGAGCATCAGGTACGACCAGGGCTGGTCGTCGATGGGGTTGCAGGCGTGGACATCGCCGGGGTTCATCAGCACCACGGTGCCGGCACTGACCTCGAACGCCGATTGCTCATGCACATACGTGCTGCGCCCGGCGGTGATCGCGCCGATGGAAAAATGCTCATGGGAATGCCGGGCGTAGCAGACCTCGCGGCCATCGGCGATGGCCCGGGCCTCGATGAAGGGCAGGGCGTCGTCGCGCCAGAAGCGCGGGGCTTTATCGGCATCTTTGGCAACGGTGTGCTTCATCGTCGGCGTCCTGGCAGGTCAGCGCACGAGTGTATTAGCTCTCGCCGTGAAAGGCGCGTTGCAGTTCGGCGATGTCGAGTTTTTTCATCTGCATCATCGCTTGCATGGCCCGTTGGGATTTGACCGTATCGGAATCCTTGAGCATCTCCATCATCGCTACCGGGACGATCTGCCAGGACACACCGAACTTGTCCTTCACCCAGCCACATTGCTCGGCCTCGGGGACAGCGGACAACGCGCCCCAGAAATGGTCGACTTCTTCCTGGGACTGGCAATTGATCTGGAACGAAACCGCTTCGTTGAACTTGAATAAGGGGCCGCCATTGAGGCCAGTGAAACTTTGTCCATCGAGTTCGAAACTCACGGTCAGTACCGAGCCTTCCGGGCGACCATGAAACTCGAATCCGGCCTTGCCGTAATGGGTAATGGCGGTGATTTTCGAGTGATCGAAGATCGAGCAATAAAAGTTGGCAGCCGCTTCGGCCTGGTCGTCGAACCACAGGCAGGGGGTGAGTTTTTGCACGCGTTGCATGGCGCTTCTCCTCTACGGGTCAATTACGCTGGATTTTCAGCGTAGTCAGTGTGTAGTCGGTTGGCGGTGCCGTAGATCGACAAGTCGCAGCGCGGTCCGTTTATCGTGAGACTTGCCGCGACCTGCACGGTTTTCGTCAAACAGAACTGTTCAGAATTGCGCCAGAATCGACAACGCAGATCCCTTGCTGGGCGTAGTCAGAATGACTTTTGGTGAGTCGAATTGACAACTTTCGGGTTGGGTCATTTTGACTTCTATGTTGCTAACTTACTGATTTATAAATCTATAAATCCTGGCACGGGTTTTGGATTAACAGACGTACAACTGAACGGCTTCAGGAGTACGGAAAAATGTTCGATTTCTTCAACAATCCCCAGAACGTTCTGCACCTGTCGAGCAAAGTGTTGGGCCTGGGCTTGGCCCTGCTTTTAGTCGGCATCTACGGCGCCTACCTCTACGGCGGTCACTTGCCCATTGTGGCGCTGGTGTCGATGCACGCCATGACCATCATCGGCCCGACCTTGCTCAAGATTGGCTACGTGATGCGGCTGCTGGCCCAGCATCGGCTGAGCGTCCACCCTGTCGCGGCCATGGCATAAAGCACAACCTTGTAGGAGCGAGGCTTGCCCGCGAAGGCG
>NZ_MOBR01000044.1:0-150545 GCF_003732705.1 Pseudomonas frederiksbergensis
CTCCGCGTCCCATTCAAAGCCGAACGCGGAGCGTCCGTTGAGGCATTCCCACGCAGAGCGTGGGAACGATCACCTCTCCTGCGGCCATCCGCCGCCCCACCCTTACTGTTTCTCAACCGCAGGTGTATCGTATTCGCCTTTTGCGGGCCCCTGGCCTGTCGCTGATACGTGAGGTAGTTGAGTTCATGTCCTTTACCCGTCGACAAATACTCGGTGGTCTGGCCGGTCTTGTGGTGGTTGGCGTGGGGGCCGGTGGCGCGTCGCGTTACTGGCTGGGCAAGATGGCCGACGCCGACGCGGGCCACGACTACGAACTGATCGCCGCCCCGCTGGACGTCGAGCTGGTCGCCGGGCACAAGACCCAAGCCTGGGCCTTCGGCCCGTCGGCACCGGGCACCGAGTTGCGCGTGCGTCAGGGCGAATGGCTGCGGGTGCGCTTCATCAATCACCTGCCGGTCGCGACCACCATTCACTGGCACGGCATCCGCCTGCCGCTGGAAATGGACGGCGTGCCCTACGTCTCGCAACTTCCGGTGTTGCCGGGCGAGTACTTCGACTACAAATTCCGCGTGCCCGACGCCGGCAGCTACTGGTATCACCCTCACGTGAACAGCAGCGAAGAACTCGGTCGTGGCCTGGTCGGCCCGCTGATCATCGAAGAGCGCGAGCCCACCGGTTTCAAGTACGAAAAAACCCTGAGCCTCAAGAGCTGGCACGTCGATGATGAGGGCGCGTTCGTCGCGTTCAGCATTCCCCGTGAAGCGGCTCGTGGTGGCACGGCGGGGCGGCTGTCGACCATCAACGGCGTGCCACAAGCGGTGATTGACTTGCCTGCCGGGCAGATCACCCGCGTGCGCATTCTCAACCTCGACAACACCCTGACCTATCGCCTCAATATCCCCGGCGTCGAAGCGCAGATCTATGCGCTGGATGGCAACCCCATCGAACCGCGTCCGTTGGGCAAGGAATACTGGCTCGGCCCGGGCATGCGCATTTGCCTGGCGATCAAGGCCCCGCCGGCCGGTGAAGAGCTATCCTTGCGCAACGGGCCGGTGCGCGTGGGCACTTTGCGTTCGGTGGCCAACAGCGACGCCCCGACCCAATGGCCGCCCGCGCTGCCCGCCAACCCGGTGGCCGAGCCGGACCTGGCCAATGCCGAGAAACTCAACTTCAATTTCGAATGGGTGGGCTCGGTGTCGGTCAACGTCGATAACGGCAAACCGCCGAGCCTGTGGCAGATCAACGGCAAGGCCTGGGACATCACCGACAAGACCTGCGCCGACCGCCCGATTGCCAAGCTCGAAAAGGGCAAGAGCTACATTTTCGAATTGAAGAACATGACCCAATACCAGCATCCGATTCACTTGCACGGCATGAGTTTCAAGGTGATTGCCTCGAACCGGCACAAGGTCATCCCGTACTTCACCGATACCTACCTGCTGGGCAAGAACGAGCGCGCGCAAGTGGCGCTGGTGGCGGATAACCCGGGCGTCTGGATGTTCCACTGCCATGTGATCGATCACATGGAAACCGGCCTGATGGCCGCCATCGAGGTAGCGTGATGCGTCAGATTCGTCCCGCGGCGATCATCGACCGCAGCCGCGACCGCGATTTCATGCGCGAAGCCTTGGCCCTCGCCGCTAAGGGTGCGGCATTGGGCGAAGTGCCGGTGGGCGCGGTGCTGGTGCAGGACGGGGAAATCATCGGTCGCGGCTTCAACTGCCCGATCAGCGGCCACGACCCCAGCGCCCACGCGGAAATGGTCGCGATCCGCGCCGCCGCCCTGGCCGTCAACAACTATCGCCTGCCCGGCAGCACCCTCTACGTGACCCTGGAGCCGTGCAGCATGTGTGCCGGCCTGATCGTGCATTCACGGATTGCGCGGGTGGTGTACGGCGCCCTGGAGCCCAAGGCCGGGATTGTGCAGAGTCAGGGGGAGTTTTTTACCCAGGGCTTCTTGAATCACCGGGTGTTGTTTGAAGGCGGGGTGTTGGCGCAGGAATGTGGCGCGGTGCTCAGCGAATTCTTCAAGGCCCGAAGAGCCAGCAGAGACTGATCGTTCCCACGCTGATCGTTCCCACGCTCTGCGTGGGAATGCCGCCCGGGACGCTCCGCGTCCCTTCGCTGGCGTGACGCAGAGCGTCACAGGATGCATTCCCACGCGGAGCGTGGGAACGATCAAAGGTGCAGGTGATTTGTAGGAGCGAGGCTTGCCCGCGAAGCTTTTATTTACGGGCGACAATCACCGCGCGCATCGGCGCCGGCAGTCCTTCAACGGTCTTGCTGTGATCTTCCGGATCCAGGAAATCACTCAACGACTGATACTTCATCCATTCCGTCCCGCGCTGTTCCTCGACGGTGGTCACGCTCACATCCACACAACGAACATCGGTGAACCCGGCACGCCGCAACCACAATTCCAGCGCCGGCACCGACGGCAGGAACCACACGTTACGCATCTGCGCATAACGGTCTTCCGGTACCAGCACCTGCTGCTGATCGCCTTCAATCACCAGCGTCTCCAGCACCAATTCGCCGCCCTTGACCAGGCAATCCTTCAGCGCCAGTAAATGCTCGATCGGCGAGCGGCGGTGGTAGAACACGCCCATGGAAAACACCGTGTCGAAGCCTTCCATGTTCGGCGGCAGGTCTTCGAACGGGAACGGCAGGTGCCAGGCGTTGGGTTCGGACAGGTAACGCTGCACGGCCTGGAACTGGCAGAAGAACAGCCAGTTCGGATCGACGCCAATCACGCTGTCGGCCCCGGCGCCGAGCATGCGCCACATGTAGTAGCCATTGCCGCAGCCGACGTCGAGGATGCGTTTGCCCTTCAAGTCCAGATGCGGTGCAACCCGCGACCATTTCCAGTCCGAGCGCCATTCAGTGTCGACGTGCACGCCGAACAAATCGAACGGCCCTTTACGCCACGGCGACAAACCCATCAGCGCGGTACGCATCTGCGCACGGGTTTCATCGTCGCAATCGGTGTCCAGGGTCAGGCCGTTGAGCAAATCAACTTCACTCGGCTGGATCTTCGGCAACGCGTCCAGCGCACTTTGCCAGCGCTCCAGGTCGCCGTGGCCCTTCTCCATTTTTTTGTCGAGTTGCGCTTGCAGGGTGTTGGCCCATTCGGCCAGCGGGGTGCCGGCCAGACGGCGGGCGAGGGGGGACAGATCAATCATGGCAAGGCAATCAACGAGGCAAAGTTAAGACACTGGAACCACGGCACGACTTTCGAGAACCCGGCGGCCAGCAGGCGTTCGCGGTGTTCTTCGAGGCTGTCGGGCTTCATGACGTTTTCGATGGCGCTGCGCTTCTGGGCGATTTCCAGTTCGCTGTAGCCGTTGGCGCGTTTGAACGCGACGTGCAAATCGGTGAGCAACGCGTGTTCTTCGAGATCGTTGAAACGCAGCTTCTCCGACAGAATCAACGCGCCGCCAGGCAGCAACGACTGGCGGATGCGGCTGAGCAACGCGGTGCGCTGGTCAGGGGCGATGAATTGCAGGGTGAAGTTCAGCGCCACCACCGAGGCGGGCTGGAATTCGAGGGCGAGGATGTCGCCTTCGATCACTTCAACCGGCAGCAACTCCTGGAACATCGAGTCCTGGCCGTTGAGGTATTCACGGCAACGCTCGACCATCGCCGCCGAGTTATCCACAGCGATCACCCGGCAACCGTCGGTGCGCACGTGACGGCGCAGGGCTTGAGTGACGGCGCCGAGGGACGAGCCGAGGTCGTAGAGCACGCTGTGGGGCTGGGCGAATTGCGCGGCGAGCACGCCGAGGTTTTCGACGATGGTCGGGTAACCCGGCACCGAGCGCTTGATCATGTCCGGGAACACCCGTACCACGTCCTCGTTAAAGGCGAAGTCAGGCACCTGGGCCAAAGGCTGGGCGAAAAGGCGATCGGGTTCTTTGCTCACGGCGGTTCCAGCGGCGTAGGTGGAAAAGGCCGGCATTTTAGCCAAATTGACCGGGGGATGCGCGGGTTGTCTGATAAACCGCGTTTGCGATGATCGTTCCCTCGCTCTGCGTGGGAATGCCGCCCGGGACGCTCCGCGTCCCATCGCAAGCATGACGCGGAGCGTCACAGGATGCATTCCCACGCAGAGCGTGGGAACGATCTAGGCTAAACGCGGTTTCGGACCGAACGCCGACGCCGTAATCCCCCATTGCCCCACCCAATAACTGAGGATGATCACATAAGGCGCAGCCTCAAACGGCATCACAAACCGACTGATCCCGATCACGCTATCGGAAAACACAAACGCCACCGCGCCCGCCGCCGCCAGCCATGCCGAGCGCCGGGGCACATCGCTACCGAGCCTTGCCAATGCGCGCCAAAGCATCGCACTGATGGCCACGCCATAAACAATCACCGGCACCAGCAACGGCCCCAGTCCGTGGGAAATCAGAATCCCCAACAGCACCGCGCCCACCGCGACGGCCAGGATCAACGGCAACAGCGCCAATCGCCGGCAATCGCTCAAGTACGCTTTCAGATACGCCAGATGCGCCACCAAAAACGCCCCCAGCCCAAACACAAACAAATCTCCCGGCCACGCCAGCAACACGTCACCGAGCAGAGAGAAAATCAGGCCGAGGCTGATCCAGCGGCGGTACTCGGTGGGCGGCGCGTCGTGCAACCAGCCGAGCAGGGCCAATACCGGCAGCGGTTTGACCAACAGGCAAAGCAGCGCGGCATGCACGCTCAACCCATACAGAAAGGTCACCGCGCCCATCAGCGCCAGAATCAGCCAGCCCACGATCAGTTAACCGAAATCGCGCAGTCGAAGGTTTTCACCGCCGGCACTTCCGGCGCCCACGGCTGCGAGTAGGTCAGGCGCAAACGCCCGGTGCCCGTGGCGAAAGACTGGAAACGCCAAGTCGAAATCCCGGCGCTGCCGACGATTCCGGCGTCTTCCGGGTTGCTGTAAACCTCGGGGCTGAGGGCGCGCAACACACCACCGGCGGAATCCTGGACCGCCCAACGATACCCCGTGGTCGGATTGCTCGGCAGAATCAGAATCAGGTTTTGTCCGTTGTTCAGTCTGGCCGGGCATTCGCTTTGTTTTTCCACGGTCACGTTCTGTTTCGACGGCGTGGCGCAAGCGGCCAGCAGGGCGAGGCTGAGAGGGAGTAACAGGCGAGTGGGGGACATAAGGTCAGTGGCTCCGGCGTTCACTACGAACGGCGAGCATAACTGAAGTCGGGGGGAATACTAAATGTGCTGACGGCTTCAAAGGTCGCCGGAGCAACTCCGACGCCTTTGAGGCCAGGGACTATTCAATGGCGAGGTAAATATCGAAGTCAGCTTCAATGATAGTGTTCATCAGTAACTCCTGCTGATGGGGGCCAAAGGAGTAGGTGTAACGCTGTGTCAGATGGGACGGACCTGAAGGTGGATGTCGAAAGTTCCCTCTATGTCGAGATCGGGTTGCCCACTGTTTCGCCCTGTGAACTTGTAGTCCCCACGGTAAAGCTGATCGCTGGTGGCGGCCTGGATGGTGACCAAGCCGTTGATTGCTGCATAGTCGATAACGTCTTCAAGTCCATTTAAATCTGCATATTCAGTATAAGTTATGCGCTGGACCGGAGACTCAGGAGTGCCCACCGAATAAACACCAGGTTGTATGTTTTTCTTCATGCGCAGAGTCAGACGCTTTCGGCTTTGGAGCGTGTCTATGTTTGCCACGGTTGTAATGATGATGTCAGTTTCGGAGAACGCGTAACTTATGGCGTTGCTGGTAAGGAGCACTCTATTCGGTGACGCCTTGATTTCCGTCACGCCACTAACAGAAATCGCCGCTGCCAGTGCGTTGAAATCCTCTGATTCACTACTCATAAAAACCTTCCTTTCACTGGGTGAAAATAGTCGGGCAAGTGTTCAAATTGGGTTAATTCATTTCTTCGACATAGAACGTGAAGCTGCCCTTCAACTCGCGAGTTGCGTTGCCAATCCCGGACTTTACCGCCAGGACGAACTCTTTAACTTCATAGGTGCGTATTGGCGTTCCGGCGCCGGTCACATTTATCTCCAATACACCGGAAATGATGGAGTATTCATTACGTCTCGATTGTGCGCCGTCATAAGTAAGCTCTGTATAGCCGGCAGAGGAAAAAACTGAGCCTTGCTGAAGAGGGTATCTTCCGCTGCTGATGTGGTTAAGGAGCCCAAAAGATATTTGCCTCTCGCTGTTGGGGCGTCCGTGGTTGGTGTGAAACGCAAGCGCATAGTCGGGCAGGTCAATGCGGGCAATGGATAAGTCTGTCGATTCGAAAGTTACTCGATGCGCAGTATTGAAACTGATACTTCCGTTGAGAGTAGTGTCCATGAACTGGTTATTCCTACGGTAGGGCTGACGGGTGCCTGAAGTTTGGCCAATTCAGGTGCCGAGACCTACTGTCAGAGTTGACAGTTTTTTAGAATGATTTGATATAGGTTGGCAAACCTTTCGATTCGGAAATAAAAAATGGCCGGGGTTCAGACCGGCCATTTACTACATCGATACTTCTGTGCAACTGAATCAGAACAATATTTTCGCCACATCCGCAAAACGCTTGGCGAAGTGCACGGTAATCCCTTCCTTCAGATAGTCCGGCAATTCCTCGAAGCTGCCACGGTTCGGCTCTGGCAGGATCAGTTCAAAGATCTTCTGCCGCCGCGCCGCGATCACCTTCTCACGCACCCCGCCAATCGGCAGTACATGCCCGGTCAACGTCAGTTCGCCGGTCATGGCGATGCCTTTTTTCGGTGCCTGGTTACGGGCCAGGGACAGCAGGGCGCTGGCCATGGTCACGCCGGCGCTCGGGCCGTCTTTCGGGGTGGCGCCTTCCGGCACGTGGAGGTGGACGAAGGCTTCGTCGAAGAACTTCGGATCACCGCCAAACGACTTCAGGTTGGAGCTGACGTAGCTGTAGGCGATTTCCGCCGACTCTTTCATCACGTCGCCCAATTGCCCGGTGAGTTTGAAGCCACGGTTGAGCGTGTGAATCCGCGTCGCTTCAATCGGCAGGGTCGCGCCGCCCATGCTGGTCCAGGCCAGCCCGGTGATGACGCCGGTGCCGGACAGCACCTGCTCGTTGCGGAACACCGGATGACCGAGCGAGGCTTCCAGGTCTTTGGGGCCGATCTTGATCACGGCTTTCGGCTCGTCGATCAACTTGACCACGGCTTTGCGCACCAGCTTGCCCAGTTCTTTTTCCAAGTGGCGCACCCCGGCTTCACGGGCATATCCATCGATCAATGCTTTCAACGCGCTGTCGCTGATGCTCAGGCTGCCTTTCGACACGCCGGCCTTCTCCAGTTGCTTGGGCCACAGGTGACGCTTGGCGATGGCGATTTTTTCTTCGGTGATGTATCCCGACAGGCGAATCACTTCCATCCGGTCCAGCAACGGGCCGGGGATCGAGTCCAGGGTGTTGGCGGTGCAGACGAACAGCACTTTCGACAGGTCCAGGCGCAGGTCCAGATAGTGGTCGAGGAATTCGACGTTCTGTTCCGGGTCGAGGGTTTCCAGCAGCGCCGAGGCCGGGTCGCCCTGGTAGCTCTGGCCCATCTTGTCGATCTCGTCGAGCATGATCACCGGGTTCATCACTTCGACGTCTTTCAACGCCTGCACGAGTTTGCCCGGTTGTGCGCCGATGTAGGTGCGGCGATGACCCTTGATCTCGGCCTCGTCGCGCATGCCACCCAGGCTAAAACGGTAGAACGGGCGACCGAGGGATTCGGCGATGGACTTGCCGACGCTGGTCTTGCCCACGCCCGGCGGACCCACCAGCAGCACGATGGAGCCGCTGATCTCGCCTTTATAGGCACCGACCGCGAGGAATTCGAGGATGCGGTCCTTGATGTCATCGAGGCCTGCGTGGTGTTTGTCCAGCACCTTGCGCGCGTGCTTGAGGTCGAGTTTGTCCTCGCCATACACGCCCCACGGCACCGATGTCGCCCAGTCGAGGTAATTGCGGGTGACCGCGTACTCCGGCGAACCGGTTTCGAGGATCGACAGCTTGTTCATTTCCTCTTCGACGCGTTTCTGCGCCTGAGGCGGCAACACTTTGCCTTCCAGGCGTTGCTCGAACTGCTCGATGTCGGCGCTGCGATCATCCTTGGTCAGCCCCAGTTCCTGCTGGATGACCTTGAGCTGTTCCTTGAGGAAGAACTCGCGCTGATGCTCGCCGATCTTGCGGTTCACTTCGGCGGAGATTTCTTTCTGCAGGCGCGCAACTTCGACTTCTTTGCGCAGCATTGGCAGGACTTTTTCCATGCGCTTGAGCATTGGCACGCAGTCGAGCACTTCCTGCAACTCGCCACCGGTGGCGGACGTGAGCGCGGCGGCGAAGTCAGTCAGCGGCGATGGATCGTTGGGGCTGAAGCGGTTGAGGTAATTCTTCAACTCTTCGCTGTACAGCGGGTTGAGCGGCAGCAGTTCCTTGATCGCATTGATCAGCGCCATGCCGTAGGCCTTGACCTCGTCAGTCGGTTCGGTGGGCTGATGCGGGTATTCGACTTCCACCAGATACGGCGGTCGATGGTGCTTGAGCCAGGTCTTGATGCGCACCCGGGTCAGGCCCTGGGCGACGAACTGCAATTTGCCGTTTTCACGACTGGCGTGGTGCACCTTGACCAGGGTGCCGTACTCCGGCAGCGCGGCGGTATCGAAATGGCGCGGATCTTCCTGGGGCGTGTCCATATAGAACAGGGCCAGGGAGTGATGATCGGATTTGCTCACCAGGTCCAGTGTTTCAGCCCACGGTTCTTCATTGACGATCACCGGCAGCACTTGGGCCGGGAAGAACGGGCGATTGTGGATCGGGATGATGTAAACCTTGTCCGGCAGGTTCTGGCCAGGCAGGGCAAGGCCTTTACCGGTGGAATGGTGTTCGATGTGGTCTGTTTCGGCGTATTCGCTCGGGTCTTCAGGAAATTCTTGCTGGTCGCTCATGGGGCACCTGCGCAATGGGGTATGGGTCTTAGATGGGGCAGGTGGGGGGTGGTTTCAATGGCAATGGATATTTCAGGGTGTGTGTTCAGGGTTTTGACAGGTCATTGGCCTGAGGAATACCGCTCCCACAGGGGATCAGTGGTGTATTGAAGATTGCGTTCATTTCGCATCCACAAAAAAAGGCGACCCCCTCACAGGAGTCGCCTTCGTTTAACCGCCGCTAAAACTTACTCGGGCAGTTTGTAAGCGATCACATAGTCGCCCATTTTGGTGCCCAGCGAGCCGTGGCCGCCAACAACGAGCAATACGTACTGTTTGCCGTCCTTGCCGGTGTAGGTCATCGGTGTGGCTTGGCCGCCGGCCGGCAGGCGCGACTTCCACAGTTCCTTGCCGCTATTGACGTCATAGGCGCGCAGGTACTGGTCCAGGGTGCCACTGAGGAAGCCGACGCCGCCCGCGGTGACGATCGAGCCGCCCATGCTTGGCACGCCGATCGGCAGGCCGATAGGCACTGGCGAGCTGTCGCGGCTGGTGCCGTTTTTGCGCTTCCACACCACTTTGTTGGTGGTCAGGTCGATACCGGTGACATAGCCCCAGGCCGGGGCCTGGCACGGTACGCCGAACGGCGACATGAACGGGTGCATGGTCACGGCGTAGGGCGCACCGGTGTTGGGCTGGATGCCAGCGGTTTCGCTTTCGCGCTTGCTGTCAGCCGCCACTTCGGCGCGGGGGATCATTTTCGAGACGAACGCCATGTAGTTCGGGCTGGTGAACAGCAGTTGGCGAACCGGATCGACCGACACGCTGCCCCAGTTGAACACACCGACGTTACCCGGATAGACCAGGCTGCCCTGCAACGACGGCGGGGTGTACTGACCTTCGTAACGCAGTTCCTTGAACTGGATGCGGCAGAGCATCTGGTCGAACGGGCTGGCGCCCCACATGGCTTTTTCGGTCAGTTCCGGGGCCAGCAGGTTGAGGTCCGAACGGGCCTGGGTCGGGGCGGTATGGTCGCCCTTGACCGCGCCTTGTGGCACCGCAATTTCACGAATCGGCACAATCGGCGTGCCATCGCGACGGTCCAGCACATACAGGCTGCCCTGCTTGGTCGGTGCGATCACTGCCGGCTTCACGCCGTCGGCGGTTTTCAGGTCCAGCAGGGTTGGCTGGCTGCCGACGTCCATGTCCCACAGGTCATGGTGAGTGAACTGGTAGTTCCAGCGCACCTTGCCGGTAGCCAAATCGAGAGCAACGAGGCCGGCGCTGAATTTCTCGGCGCCTGGCATGCGGTCGCCACCGTACTGGTCAGGCATCTGGTTGCCCAATGGCAGGTAAACCATGCCGAGTTTCTCGTCGACGCTGGCCAGGGACCACATGTTCGGCGAGTTGCGGGTGTAGGTTTTGCCCGGTGCCAACGGCTCGGTTGCGTCCGGGTTGCCGCTGTCCCAGTTCCAGACCAGATGACCGTCATGCACATCGAACGCACGGATCACGCCGGAAGGCTCGTTGGTCGATTCGTTGTCGGTGACGTGACCGCCCATGATCACCAGGTCGCGGGTAATCGCGGCCGGGGACGTGGCGTAGTAACCACCGGCAGTGAACGGGCCGATGCCCTGAGTCAGGTCAACCACGCCGTTAGTGCCAAAGCCTTCGCAGACCTTGCCGGTGTCAGCGTTGATCGCGATCAGGCGTGCATCGGCGGTCGGCAGGTACAGACGACGCGGGCAGGCCTGGGCGACGGCTTTACCGGCTTCGGAGACAACGGCGGCCGAGGCGTTGCCTGCTTGGGCGTAGGCATTCTCGTCGTAGTAAGAGACGCCGCGGCAGGTCATGTGGGCGAAGCCCTTGAAGCCTACCGGGCTCTTGATCTGCGGGTCGAAGCGCCACAGTTCCTTGCCGGTGTCCGGGTCCAGCGCCAACACTTTGCTGTGAGCAGTGCAGGCATAGATCATGCCGTTGACCTTCAGCGGGGTGTTTTCGTTGGTCAGCTCCACCGGGTCATCGGCGGTCGGCAGGTCGCCGGTCTGGATACGCCAGGCTTCCTGCAACTTGCCGACGTTGGCCGGGGTGATCTGTTTCAGCGGCGAGTAGCGGTCACCGAATTCGGTGCGGCCATAGGCCTGCCAATCGCCGTCGGGCATGGCCGGGGCGGTGCTGGTCAGGTCGGTGGTGTCGCGGCCCAACTCGCCGAAGATTTCATTCGGATGGGTGAATTGACTGGCCACGGCAGTGGCGCCCGCCAACACCACCGCCACGCTCAACGCAGCGGTGCCCAACGGTGCGGCGCCATCGCGCAGCAACGGACGGCGGAACCACGGCAACAACAAAACCACACCCAGCGCAAACCACAGCGACAGACGCGGCACCAGTTGCCACCAATCGAGGCCGATTTCCCACAACGCCCACACGGTACTGGCGAACAGCACCAGTGCGTAGAGGCCCAGCGCCGCGCGACGGGCGGCAATCAACAACACGCCGCTCAGTGCGAAGCCGATACCGGCCAGCAGGTAATACAGCGAGCCGCCAAGCATGCTCAGCTTGATCCCTCCGGCCAGCATGGCCAGGCCCATTAGCAGAAGCAGGATGCCGAGCAGGCTCGGCAGCAGACGGCTTCGACTCAAAGCACCATCAGTGCTCATAGTGTGGTTCTCCGTGACGTTTTAAGTAGTCCCGCGCAAGTTCACTGTAGATGACGATCTGGCGTGGGCATGGTTCAGTTATAAAAGTGAAACTATCCCTGTAGGAGCGAGGCTTGCCCGCGAAGGCGTCGGCACATCCAACATTTATGTCGACTGACACGCCGTCTTCGCGGGCAAGCCTCGCTCCTACAGGGGGTGTGTGGTGTGGGTTAGAACGACGAGGTGATTTTGATCCCGCCAATCAGTGCGTCATCGACCTGGTCCACGCCACCGGGGTGACGGATGTATTGCAGGTTCGGGCGCACGGTCAGCCAATTGGTCACGTGCACGCCGTAATAGAGTTCGGCGCTGTATTCGGTGTCTTGCGGCGGCAGGAACGACGGATCGTCATAGTCGTAGACCGCGCGGGCCTGGTTGGTCGCCTCGGCGTTCTTGCGATAGGCCGGGTTAACGTGGACGCGGGCCAGGGCAAATCCGATATCGTCCTTGGCGCGGGCATCGAACAGGCCTTTGTAGACGACGCCAGCCTGGACGTAGTTGTCGATCGCATTGGTCTTTTTGTCGTGCATCGTGCCGTTGGCGAACACGCTCAAGCCACGGGAGTTGTCGCTGGCGCGGCTGGTGATCTGCTGCTGCACACCGAGCCATACACCGTGCTTGCTCGACGCGCTGCGGTAAGCCTCGCCACTCAGGGCGGCGGGCTGGCCATTACTGTCCTTGTAGGCGTCGGTAGCCTTGGCGTTGCTGTAGTAATAACCGGCGCGGTACTCGCCCGGCAGGCCATTGAGCTTGGGCGTCCACACCAACTCAATCGGCAAAATCGCGCCTTGGGTGCCGCTGCCGCTGAGCTTGAAACCATTGCCGCGATCCAGGTTGGATGGGTTCTGTTCGTAGGCGCCGACCTGCGCGTACAGCTCGGGGGTCAGGTGATATTTGACCCGCATCGCCCACTGACTGACCGGCCAGTTGTACCAGATGCCGCCGACCCAGTTGCCGACTTGCGAGCCGCAGAACGCCAGGTTCTGGAAGTCGCAGGGGAAGCTGTTGAAGTCTTCGCCTTCACCAAAGCGGCCGACCTTGATGTCGAGCTTCTGGTCGAAGAATTTCTGCTGGTACCACATCTGCGTCAGGCGCCAGGTTTGGCCACGGCCCCAGACTTCCTGGGCCGAAGTGAAACCACCGACCCGTGGATCGTTGATCCGGTCGTTGCTGATGTTGTTGCCGTTGCGTTCGGTGATGGTCAGCTGAAATTCAGCATCGTCCCAGCCCAGGATCTTCTGCAAATCCAGGTGCGTGCCGAGGCCGAACTGGTCGCTGTAGCGCGCCGTGCGATCGTGGTCATAGCCGCCGTGCAGGTTGCTGCCCATTTCGCCGGTGTAATCGACTTTGAAGTCATAGCCTTTTTCCGCAAGTTCGGTGCGCGTACCGTTCCAGTCGCCGAACATCCACTTCGAGTCGCTATCGAAGGCCGGGGCCGCGTGTACACAGGTAGCGAGGCCGAAGGCACTGAGGCCGCCGATCAGGTTCAGGGCTTTTCGGTGGGCCACAGGGGTGGAGACAGCGCTGTCTCGCGGAGTTGGAAAGTCGGGCATAAAGTAGAAATTCTTGATCTTTTTCTGGGGGGTGAACTGAACGCAGCGAGATGGAACGGGCAGTGAAGCGTTTCAGCTTAAGGACGGCAGGATAATGATCTGTAACAAAGAGAGAAAGCGCTTTTACTGACATGCAGCTTTTCGGATTTGGTAATAGTCGGCTGCGACCCGTTGCCACAGGAGATTAACCGGTAAACCAATGCACAACCTGTAGGAGCAAAGCTTGCTCGCGATGACGGCTCAACATTCAGCATGGGTGGTGACTGACCCACCGCCATCGCGAGCAAGCTTTGCTCCTACGGGTGGTGGTGATTGGCCTACAGTTAACGGAGCGCTTCCACCCAACCAAACCCTCGGCTAAGGTGCGCGGCTTCTTTATTCTTTCTTCGCGCAAAGGCCCGGCATGACCGAACAAAACACCAACCCGCTACACGGCGTGACCCTGGAACAGATCCTCAACGCCCTGGTTGAGCACTATGAATGGGCGGGGTTGGCCGAGCGTATCGATATTCGCTGTTTCAAGAGCGACCCGAGCATCAAGTCGAGCCTGACGTTCCTGCGCAAAACCCCGTGGGCGCGGGAGAAGGTCGAACGTCTTTACGTGAAGTTGATGCGCACCAAGCGTCCGGTCTGAACATGCTGATCCCCTCTGCTGCGAGGCGTCGTTGTATAGCCGTGACGGCGGTGCTGGGCTGGGTTGGCTTGACGGTGCAGATGTACCTGATTCTCGGCACCCGCTGGGAGATCGGCGCCAGCCTGCTGGGCGGATTGGTGAGTTTCTTCAGCTTCTTTACCGTGCTGAGCAACACGTTGGTCGCAGTCGTGTTGACCTGTGAACTGACCCCGCGCGAGTCGGTGGCGCGCCGCTGGTTTTTGCAGCCGTCGGTGAGCAGCGGCATCGCCGTGAGCATTGTTGTGGTCGCGCTCGCGTACAGCCTGTTGTTGCGCCATTTGTGGCATCCAGAAGGCTGGCAACTGCTGGCCGACGAGTTGCTGCACGACATCATGCCGCTGCTGTTTCTTATTTATTGGTGGTGCTGCGTGCCCAAAGGTACGTTGCGCTGGCGGCATATCGGTTGGTGGGTGATTTACCCGCTGGTGTACTTCGCTTATGTGCTGCTGCGCGGGCATGTGCTGAGTGCTTATCCGTATCCGTTCATTGATGTGGGGGCGCTGGGTTATCCACAGGTGTTTCTCAATGCCGGGGGGATATTGGCGGGGTTTGTTGCGATTGCGGTGTTGGTGGTTGGGCTGGATCGCTGGCGAAAACCGAGTAGGTGAACACTGAAGATCAAATGTGGGAGCGAGCTTGCTCGCGATAGCGGTGGTGCAGTCAACATGAATGTTGAATATCAAACCGCTATCGCGAGCAAGCTCGCTCCCACAGGATTTTCGCAGGGACGATTATTCCTCGTCGCTGCCCTCTGCCCGCCAGTAACCCACCGCTTTAACCAACTGCTCATCCAGCCCATGCTCATCGAGCAACACTCGGCGGATCTGCCGCGACACTTTGGTCTCAGTCGCCACCCAGGCATACAGATTGCCGCTCGGTACCTGCAACTCTTTCACCGCGTTCAGCAGGTTGTTCTGGCCGCCGTCGCGCAAGACCCAGATCACCTGCACCTGCGCCGCGCTTTGCAGCTTCTGTTGTTCACCACCGTTTTCCACCTCGATGATCACCAGCGCGCGGCGATTGGCCGCCAGCCCTTCCAGGCGTCGGGCGATGGCGGGCAGCGCGGTTTCATCGCCGATCAGCAAGTAGCTGTCGAAGATGTCCGGCACGATCATCGAGCCCCGTGGCCCGCCGATGTGCAGGAATTGTCCGGGCTGGGCCTGCTCGGCCCAGGTCGAGGCAGGGCCGTCGCCGTGCAGGACAAAATCGATGTCCAGTTCCAGCGTGTCCAGGTCGTAGCGCCGTGGCGTGTAATCGCGCATGGCCGGCAGCGGTTGATCGGTTTTACCGGCGCCCAGCACTAATGTTTCCAGCGCGGCGGTTTCTGCGGCGTTCTGTGGGAACAGCAGTTTGACGTGGTCGTCGGTGCCAAGGCTGACAAACCCCGCCAGCTCTGGCCCGCCGAGGGTAATGCGGCGCATGCGCGGGGTCAGGTCGACCACCCGCAGCACTTGCAACCGACGGCGTTTGATCTCGTGCATTACGCGGTGAATGGTCTGGTTTTCAAAAACGACATTCATTCGGCGTTCTCCTGTGCGGCTTGAACGGCAGGGCCGTCGACGATGGCTTTGGCGGTGTTATTGAGCAGGGCGGCGACGCGGATGATTTCTTCCGGGCTCCAGCGCCCGTGATGCAGTTGCAGGGCATGGCGCAGGTTGTGCACCGCTTCGTGGATTTCCGCCGGGCGATCATGGCCGCGCAGCGAACGTTTGCTGACGTCGATGCGCATCCGCACACCTTCCAGGGCGATCGCCTGATCGCTCAGGGATTGGCGCCCGGCGTCGGTCACGCTGTAGCGTTTTTTCCCGCCCTCGGCATCGCCGGTGATCATTTCGCTTTCTTCAAGGAAGGTCAGGGTCGGGTAAATCACCCCGGGGCTGGGGCTGTAGGCGCCGTCGAACATGCCTTCAATCTGGCGGATCAGGTCGTAGCCGTGGCAGGGCTGCTCAGCGATCAACGCCAACAACAGCAGCTTCAAATCGCCGGGGGCGAAGACCCGTGGGCCGCGTCCACCGCGTTCGCGGCCGGGGCGTTTCTCGAAGCCGTCGCGGCCGTCACCGTGTTCGCGGTGGGAATGATGGTCTCTCATTTATCAGCTCTCTCGTCATGTTTAGATACAACTTAAGATATATCTTTATCCAAAGGCAAGGCGTTTTCCGTGGGACGCTTCGGCGCACCGACGAGCGGTGAGGTTCGTTGTGCGCAGGGATTCAGCACGGTTGCGAATCTGAAATCGATATTTTCAAGATCAGACAGGTGTAACTTAGAAGTTAAAGTTATCACTCTATTAATACTTCGGTTTATAGTCTGGAAGTGCCTTTCGTGCCCTGTTTGCAGTTAAATAAGCTGTATGGTTTTTTTGATAAAACTGTCTGTAGGCAAGTGCTGACAGTTACCCATCGCTAATTGTCTTTTTTGATCTTTTTTCTGGCCTGTTGCGAGGCATCTAACTACATGTTCGTCGGAAGTTACTTGCTTACTTTCCGAGGGCGGTGGTGGATCATTCGCTGGCGTTGAAAGTTCAAGCCCCAACAGGGTTTGAACTTTCTATGAGCCACTTAATTGACAAGACAGGTACTTAAAGATGTTCAAGAAAATGACTGTTGCTGCACCATTGGCTTTGCTGGCGCTGACCTCTTCCATGGCATTCGCCGCCGGTGAAGCGCGTCACTCGATCAACATTGTCGCCCACGTACCGACCAATGGTTTCTACGTGGTGCCTGTCGATCCTGACCTGGTCAACAAGGACCAGCGCATGGATTTCAGCCCAAGCAGCGGCACCATGGAAGAAGTCCACGGCTTCTTTGATGTGCGCAACAACAACGGTTCGGTACACGCCAGTGTCGTGACCGCTCCCAAGCTGATGGCGGGTGCCAACACCATCGACTTGAAAGTCGAAATGAATGGCAAGGAACTGACCACCACCCCGCAAATGGTCGTGGGTGAGTCGGAGTCCGATGTGAACTATCGCGCGCCACTGCGTATCAGCGCCAAGGGTACGACTTTCCAACCCGGCGATTACACCGGTGTGGTGGCGATGATGTTTGATGCCGTCCCTCCAGTTGGCGGAAGTCGCTAACTTTCCCTTATTGGCATCAACCGGCGGGCAGACAGTTTTTTCTGCCCGCCGGACTTCCATTGTCTGTAATCAGAGTACGTGTTCATGTTCCCGATGACTCCCATCGCGGCTGCGCTTGCGCTGTTGTTTTGTGCCAGCGCAGTCGCGGATCCGGTTTCCGCCGGTACGACACCGAGAAGTCTGCTGGCCCAGGCCAAAGGCTTGCCGGCGGAATTCGAGGAGCACTTTTTCGATGTGCCCCTGGCGGTTCGCGTGGAACTCGATCAGCAGCCCTTGGGGGAGGCGATGATCGTGTTGTCCCGCGATGACCGCGTCACCCTGCTCGAATTTACCGACACCCGTGACAGTCGCTTCAGCGCCGCCGAGCGTGAAACCTGGGCGAGCTATCTCAAACCGGGTGTGGCTTTGGGCGGGTGCACTCGACAATGTCCCGAGCAACTGTTGGCGGTGCACTACAACCTGGAAAATTCGCTGCTGTCGATCCTCACCGAAAACGCTGAGCGTGACACCGAGGTCAAGCGTTACTACGACCAGCCCGAAGGGGGCAGCAGTGGCTTGATGCTGCGCAATCAGCTCAACCTCAACGGTGGTCAGGACCAGGACCTGGGCGGACGTTTCGGCCTGGAGGCCAGCGGCAGCCTGGGCAGTTGGAGCCAGACCCTCAACATGCAACTCGCCCGTCTCGGCGGCCCGGATGATCAGCTTTACCACGCGGTACACGAGCTCTACACCCAGCGCGAATTGCAGGGCACCTTCCTGCGCCTGGGCTATTTCACCCCCACTTCCGAAGGGCTGACCCGCCAACCGCGCACGTTCGGCAACAGCCCCGACACCACCGTCGGCGTCATGTATGGCAGCTCCGACAGCCTGGCGATCAACAACCCGGCGCCCAGCATCTATCCGATCTACGTCACGGCCAATCGCCAGGCGTCGGTTGAGATCTACCGCGATGGCTTGCTGATCAACACCCAATCGGTGCCTGCCGGCCTGCAAACCCTCGACACCCGGCCATTGCCCGGTGGCATCTATGAAGTGGAAGTGCGGCTGATCGAAGACGGCCAGACCACCTCCACCACCCAAGAGCTGGTCTACAAGCCCAGCAACTGGCGCAACCTCGACGAGCGTTGGCGCTACAACCTGTTTGCCGGCGAAGAAACCAAGCTGCTGAGCAACTGGGACCAGCAGGCCAGCGGCAGCGCGACGGCCGGGGCCTCGGTCAATTACCTGCTGCATCCGCGGGTCATCCTCGGGCTGTCGGCGCGCCAGATTCGCGAAAAAATGCAGTACGGCACGTCCATCGACTGGACCCTGGCCAATCAGCTCAGCCTGTTCGCCAACGTCTACCAGACCGAGGACCACGGCACCGGCGTCGATCTGCAAAGCCTGTACAACTACGGTTCCGGCAGTGTGGTAATCAGCCATAACCGCAGTTGGCTCGACACCACCGACACCTACGACGTGCTACCCGATGGCACCCGGGTGCGGCAACGCAATGTGTTTGTCGGCGAAACCAGCAACTCGTCCCTGGCACTCAACCATCGTCTGAGCAGCAAAAGTTCGATCAATGCCCGGGTGTCCCACAGTGAAGGCAACGTTGAAGGCTTCGGCCTGGACCTGGGCTGGACCCAGCGCACCGTGATGTTCGGCAGCGATGCCAATTGGCGCTTGTCGCTGTTTGATCGCCCCGGCAGTTTCAGCAGCGGCGATGATCGCAACCGCGGGGTCGACTTGAGCCTCAACCTGGCCCTGGGCGCGCCCGGCCAGCAGATCACCGGCAGCATCGGTTCGCGCACCGCCCGTGAAGGCGGGCGCGATAACAATGCGTCCCTCGGCTGGCGCAAGGATATGAAAGACCACGTACTGCAAAACGTCTCGGTCACCGCCCTCACCGACACCTACGGCTTGGGGATGTCCAGCCTGGCCAGCTTTCGCACTGACGCGGTCCGTGGCGACGGCTTTGTCCAGCGTTCGTCCTATAACAATAACTTCACCGGTGGCCTGAACCTGGACAGCACGCTGGCCATCGGCGGCGAGCAAATGGTCATGACCAGCCAGAGTGAGGTTCGCGGCGCCGGGCTGATCGTTGATGTGGAATCCGATATCGACGGCATCGCCCTGCGCGCCGATGATTTCAGCGGTGGCAGCGCGGCCTTGCGGGCGGGGCGCAACTTCATCCCGATCACCGCCTACCAGAATAGCTCCGTGAGCTTCGACTTCGAGGGCAACCACGTGCCGGCCGCCAGCATCGAGCCGCCGCGCACGCGCTATCACTTGAACAAGGGCGGCGTGGAGTACCGCAAGGTGCGGGTGATGCGAACCCTGACGGTGCTCGGTCGCCTGGTCAACGCCCAGGGCCAGCCACTCAAGGGCCACCACGTGATCAACCACGCCAGCCGTGGGGTGACCGAGGTCGACGGCTTCTTCTCCATGGAAATGAACGCCGGTTCACCGACCCTGGAAGTGCGTCAGGGCAACCAGCTGCTGTGCCAGTTCCGCCTCGACGCCAATCGTCATCGCAGCGAAAACAACGTGTTGATGATCGGTGACCTGCGCTGCACGCCGGACACCCTGGCCGACGTTACGCCGACTGATCAGAAGGCAGGTTGAGGCTTATGAAATGGTTTATGTACGGGTTGGCACTGGCACTGGTCGCCCCTTCGGCACAGGCGTTCAATCAGGAAATCAGGGCGCGGTTCTCGCCTGATCCGGCGCAGCCGCAAAAAAATGTCTTCATCAACCAGACGCCGAACAGTGGTTACTGCGCCACCTACCCTGAAGAGTGCAGGGTGAACGAAACGTTCAGCATCCGGGCACCGATCAATTTCGGACCCAGAGGCCCCATCTTCGCCACGACGGGCGTTTCAATCAGAGTACCGGCGTACTGGCGCCAAGTGACGGTCACCAACAGGGACACCCTGCACACAGAGACCGTTGAGGTGCGCATCAGCGGTATTGGCTCCAGATACCGCCTCAGTGATACGGCTGCCAACCTGGCGGGGGTCACCGATGATCGCGAAGGGCATCAGAAACTCTGGGGCGGGCAGAGTTGGGTTTACGCGCCCACCAACTGTCTGTACAGCGGCGTCGGTGCCTACAGCGCCGATTCGTACCAGTTTTTCTGGAAAACCCCGAGTGAGGGCAACTGCACCAAGGTGACGTCTTTCCGAATTCCGTCGATGTCTTTCGAGTCACTGGATTTCGCCTATGAACTGCGTACGCCCAACCCGTTGGGCATGTCCGGAGGTCTGTACACCGGTTCGCTCAACTATGTGCTCAACCCGGGCGCAGATTTCAACATCGGCAACATGCAACCCACTGACAGCAACCTGACCCTGGACTTCGTCCTCGACGTGCAACACACCCTGAAAGTCGACCTTCCACCCGGCGGTAATCAAGTGATTCTTGAACCTTTGGGGGGCTGGCAGGGCTGGCTGGACCGGGGGAGCAAACCCACCGCCCTGTTGCGCGACCAGACGTTCCTGATCTCGGCGTCATCGCGGTTCACGATGAAGCTGGAGTGTGAGTGGGAGCTGGTCAACGGTTGCGCAATTATCGATCGGCAGACGGGCATCGGCGGGGTGGTGAATGTCAGCGTCAGCCTGCCCCACGGGTTGGTGAACAGTAGCGGTCAGCCGGTCAGCCACCTGCCTCTCAACCGTACCGTGTCAGCGCCGTTCCAGCCCGGTTTCTACGTCGATCGCAAGCCGGGAACCCTGCATTTCGAGATGTCGGAACACAGCACCAGCCAAGTGGTCGGGGCCTCCGCAGGCCGGCCCTTCAAGGGCAACATCACGGTGGTCTGGGATTCGCAAGTGTGACGCTCGGGTGAGCCACTTTTAACTTTTATGAGGTTCGAAACGATGAAGCGTCTGTTGTTGATGTGGGTGGCCAGTGTGTTTGGTCTGACGGCGCAGGCCGGGCCGCAGATTAATGTCGGCACGGTGTACGACTATCTGGATGGCGATAAAAGTACGTATCTGAAGCGGGTGTTCAACAGCGGTGACAGCACTGCGTTCGTCAAGATCAACGTTTTGGAAATCCTCTACGACGCCGACGGCACGTCTCGGGAAGTGCCGATCCAGAGCACGGCGGACGGCACCTCGCGCCAAGGCGTCATGGCCAGCCCGGCGCGATTGATCGTGCCGGCCAAAGGCATGCAGGGCACACGATTGCTGTTCATGGGCGAGCGCGATAGCGAGCGTTATTTCCGCGTGCGTTTCGTGCCCGTGGTGCCGGAAAAGGAAGACGACTTCGTGATCAGCACCGAGGAGCGCGACGACTATAAAAAGAGTCTGTCAGCCGGGGTCAACGTGATGACCGGGTTCGGCACGATCTTTTTTGTGCGGCCCAAGGACGCCCGTTTCGACACGGCCATCAACGACACCGCCAGCCGTTATGAACTGCGCAACAACGGCAACACCGTGCTGGTGGTCGACGAGTTCAAAAGCTGTTCGCTGAGCGATGAAAACGACTGTGGGCCGACCACCAAGCACCATGTGCTGGCGGGTAAGTCCTTCGGTTTCGACAAGGAAAAGGGTCGTGAGTACCGCTTCATGGTGATCGAGGGCGACAGCAAGAAAGTGCTGAAGATCGCCAGTCGGTAGGCAGTAAAGGTGCAACCCCTGTGGGAGCGAGCCTGCTCGCGAAGAGGCCATCACAGTCGACATTGATGTTGCCTGAGCCACCGTCTTCGCGAGCAGGCTCGCTCCCACAGGGAATTGCAGTGTTAATTTCTTGTGGGTAACAAACATGATCAAGCAATGCATGGTCGCCGCACTGTTGGCTGCAACGGGGGCGGCGAGTTTCTTGGCGATAGCGGCGCGGGAGGAGCACACCTTTGAAGTCTCGGTGTTGATCCCTACGCGCGCGTTTTACGTCATTCCCTCGGAACCTGACTGGATTCAGCGCCAGCAGATTTTGCCTTGGGACGTCGCGACTTCAAGGCTGGGCAGCCTGCGCAAATATTTTGATGTGCGGCACGACACCAGCGCCATCGAGGCACGCCTGGAGTTGCAGCCGTACCTTTCCAATGGCCACGCGCCTGACAATATTGCGCTGCGTGTGCGCTTCAACGGCGTCGAACTGAGCCATGCCGTCGAGCCTCGGCTGGTGGTCTCCGCCGCCGACGCGGCGGTGGGTTCGCGGGTGCTGCTGGAAATCGAACCGCAACAGCCGCCCGGCGGTTATCGGGCCGGCGACTACTACGGCAATGTGCTGCTGTTGTTCAACGCCCGGGCGCCGGGCGGGTAAATCACAAGGCAGGTGAATACTTATGAAATTGTCCACATGTGGGATAGCGCTGTTGGTCGCACTGGCCATGCCTTCAGCGCAGGCGGTGAATAAAGAAATCAGGGCACTGTTCACGCCGGATCCGTCGCAGCCGCAAAAAAACGAATTTATCAATCAAACCCCGAGCAGCGGCTATTGCGCGACGTATCCGGATGAGTGCAGGCAAAACAACACGTTCAGTATCCAGCTACCGATTGTTTTCGGGCCGGGCGGCCCGATCGTGCCCCCTATGGGGATGTGGATCAAAGCGCCCGCCAACTGGCGGCAACTGAACGTGACCAACACCGTTACCCGTGAAACCGAAACCGTTGAAGTGCGCATAACCGGGATGGGCTCCAATTACATCCTGAGCGATACCGCTGCCAATTTGACGGGCGAGGCCACCGCACTCGAAGGGCACCGCAAGCTCTGGGGAGGGCAGAGTTGGGTCTACGCTCCGGCGAATTGTCTTTACAGTGGAGTAGGTGCCTACACCGAGACGACCTATCGCTTCTTCTGGAAAACCCCGGTAGAAGCCAACTGCACCAAGTTGACGTCTTTTCGAATTCCATCCATCTCGTTCAACACCATGGATTTCGCCTACGAATTACGCACGCCAAACCCGCTGGGTATGTCGAGCGGGCTCTACACCGGTTCGATCAATTATTTGGTCGGCCCCGGTGGGGATTTCAACATTGGCAACTTGCTGCCCGATGACAGCAACCTGACCCTGGACTTCGTCCTCGACGTGCAGCACACCCTGAAAGTCGACCTGCCACCGGGCGGCAATCAGGTGATCCTGGAACCCCTGGGGGGCTGGCAGAGTTGGCTGGATCAGGGGCGCACCCCCACTCGCCTGTTGCGCGACCAGACGTTCCTGATCTCGGCGTCATCGCGATTCACGATGAAACTGGAATGCGAGCTCGATCTGGGCCAGCACTGCGGGATCATTGACCGAGATTCCGGTTACGCAAGCCTGGTAAGAGTCAGCGTCAGCCTGCCCAACGGGCTGACGGACAGCAGCGGGCAACCGGTCAGGCGACTGCTGTTGGGCCGCGCGGTATCGGGCACGTTCCAACCGGGGCATTACGTGGATCGAATGCCGGGGACGTTGCATTTCGAAGTGCCGGAACTTGAGACTGCTTTTTTGATTCGCAACTCCAAAGGCCGGCCCTACAAAGGCAACATCACCGTGATCTGGGATTCGGAAGTCTGATCTAAGCAGCAACCCCGGCGGTTATCGCGCCGGGGATGACTGCGCCAATGTGTTGTTGATTAATGCGGTGGCACCCGACGTGTTTACAGCCCGTACTTTTGCAGCAGCATTCGGCTCAGGCTTCGCGCCAACTCGAGTTTCTCGTAGGCCAGTTCAACGGAACGTTGCGCGTAGTCCTTATCGGATATGGGTGCAGGTCGGGCTGAAGGATCGTGCAAGTCTTCGAGACGCTCCAGTCGCTGATTGTAGAGGCGATCATTGGCCTCGAACCGGTCAGGCCAGGTCTCACGCAGATACTCTTCCCAGAACGGTTGTTCGAGCATGCCATTGACCAGCCCGTCGCCGTTCTCTCTCTCCAGCACGGTATCGTAGGCCCGGTCGATGGCTTCCTCCGTCACGCCGGCAATTTCCCTGTAGAGCATGGAGTCCGATTGCCAGGGCAGGCCAAGGCGTTGCGCCAGTGCAGTCTGATAGGCCAGGTAAATTTCCACTTCTTCGGCCCGGCTGGGGCGCAACAGGGAATCGGCCAGGGCGATTTGGTTGACCCGGTCCAGACGTGTCGCGCCTTTGCTCAACGCTACCATCCGGGACTCCCGTTCGCCGGCGGACGTCGAATAGGCGTGCGCCTGGGACACAAGCGCCTGCACGCCCATGCGGTTGAAGATCTCGGAGCTGGCGTCCTCGCAGTTTTCCGGGTTCTCTGCGGTGCGGAACAGTTTTTCACGCAACGGCGTGTCCATGTCCATGGCATCGATCAGTTCCCAGACACGGCGCGACAGTTGCTCTCGTACCCACCCGCCGGCCCGGTAGTCCGCTGAGGTGGTCAAGCTGTCGATCAGTCTGAAAAAGCCATCGCTATTGGTTTCACTCATCAGGTTGTCCCAGGCTTCGGCCCGGTAATTGCCCAAACCGGGGGAGCGATTGCCCCACAGTGACGAGTCATCATTGAGCGGCCATTTGTCCCGTGCGTTTTGCGCCAGCGGCGCATAGAGGTTCTCGCGGGGCAAGCCCACCGAGCGGCGATACTCGTGCAATGCATGGCGGTGGGCATCCAGTAATTTGCTGGAGTCCAGTCGCGCACGCGCGACCGTCCACGCGTTATTCGAGCCTTTGATGGCCCGGGGAATGGTTCTGATCGGGTTGCCCGACAGATCGAGGAAAAATCCCCTGGGACGAAACTTGGCCAACAGCCCCTCGGGCCAGGCGTCGATGCTCGTGTAGGACAGGTTCAGTACCTTAAGGCGTGGCATGCGCTGCACATTCGGCGCCATCACCAGCGGGTTGTATTCAAGCCGCAGGGTTTGCAGTCGGGTCAGACGACCCAATTGCACCAAAGCCTCGTCGGTCAGGCGGATGCGGTTGTCGCTCAGGCGCAGGGTTTCGAGCACGGGCATGTTGCCGACTCCGGCCGGCAGGCCGGTCAGGCCGCAGCGTCGCGCGCTGAATTGGCGAAGCTGGGTGAAGTCCTGGAGCATCCCGTCCGAGCGTTGCGAGATCGTCATGCCATCCACATTCAACGTGGTGATTTGGTCGAGATAATCCTTGAGGTCCGGTAGCTTTTTCCACCAGCGTTCCAGGTTGTAATTGCGTAGATCGCTGGACAGGTCCAGCGCATAACCGCCCGCGAAATGCGTGCTGCGTTCATCGAACACCCACGGCCTGCGCTCGAAGCATTCCACCAGGCCTTCGGCGATGTGCCTGACCGCATCGGGCGCAATCGCAGCGTCGTCAGGCAGGGTCGCCGCCATCTGATCCTTCCAGATGCTGAGCACATTACGCAGTCTGTTCAGTGAGCGTTCGAGGGTTTTGACCACCTCTACCGCATCCGCATCCGCCGGCAGGGAGCGGACAAAGGTCTCAACCTCCCGCTCGTTGAGGTGCGGGTAAAGATCCTGAACCCGTTGCTCAATGGTCTTGGCGCCTTTGGACAGCAAAGGGCCGCGCAACAATAGCATCGTCTCCCACTGCGCCACCGGCCGGATCGGCGGTTCGAGCAGCGCGGTGCGACGTTCGGCCGGCACTTCGGATTTGGCCATCAGCCATTCCTTGAACCAGGCGCCCTGGCCGAACTGGTAACCGAGTTCAAGGCGCGACGCTTCGGGTATGGCGCGCAGGATCGATTCGTACAGGTTGTAGGGGCCGTGCAACTTGCGATTCTCGCGGTCACGTCCTTTGTAGCGTCCGTGCTCGTCTCGCACCAGGATTTTGACGGTGCTGGCGTCATCGGCGCCGACGCTACAGCGCAAGGGGCCATCGTAAGTGCCGAAACGCACTTCGATCCGCAGCCCGTTGAACGTGTCGCTATTAAGGCGCAACACGTTCAGGGCCAGGCGCTCGGTGTCGGGGGTTATTCGGGCCTTTTCATAGAAACCTTCGCAGGCTCTGGCCGCTCGGGTTTCAAACGCGCATTCGCGGGCCAAGGCCCTGAGACGCAGGGGAATGCGCTGCTGTTGGGCCAGTGTGTCCAGCTCGGTTTTTCCGGCGCCGGCCAGCAGCGTATCGGCGATGTCGGCTGGCAGGTCCGGGTAGGCAGTTTGCAAGCGCTGAACGTTTGCCTCGTTGCGGTATTCCCGTGCGCGGTACAGATAGTCCGACAGCTCGGGTTTGCGCTCCTCCACCCGTGCGGCCAGACGATCACGCAATGTTTGTACACGCTGATCCACCGGCAGGTTTGCACCGAGCAGGTCGCTCAGTTTCCCGTCGTCCAGAAAGCCCACTACTCGCTCCGGGAGCTTGCCCGCCGTCACATCGCCCAGACTGATGTTCAATGTCTGGCTGGCGGACGCCCGGGCATGGCCATAGGTGCGAAACATGCCGGTCAGGTCGGATCGCTCATACACGTTTAGCGCGTAATCCATTGGCCAGCCGGGCAGTTCCGTCACCAGTTGTTCAAACCAGACGGAAGACGGATCGAGGGCCGCGCCAGAGCGGATACGTTCGCGGGCCACACCGACATCCTTGAACGCCCTGTAGCGTGTGAGGGTGTCGTCCAGCAGCAACGGAGGCGGGGTTTGCTCGACGTGCATCCGGCGCAACGAACCCTCATCGGTGCCGCTGATGTAACGGATGTTTTCCAGTTGCTCGGCGGTAAAACCATCGGTGCGGTGGCCGAGCCGTTTCATCAGGGTTTCGGCGTCCCAGTCACGTGGATTCTCCCCCTCGAGCAGCCAGGCGCCATGCCCGTTACTGGCCACTTTCGGTGAATAGGCGTCGGCACGCCGGGGATGCAGAATGCGCTGCTCGCCGGTGTCAGGGTGTTTGTTCACCACGTAGAGACCATTTTCCAGCGGCAGGATGTGCCGGCCCTCATGCGCATGCAGGCCCGAGGCATCGGGCGTCGAATCCGCCGCCAAGGTGATGTGACGTTGCTCATACGGGCCAAGGTCAGGGTTCCACAGCACGCTTTTGCCGTCGGGCAGTTGTACCGGCGTCGTGCCTTCGATCAACGGTGACAATTTGAGCTTGAACTCGTTGCCAATGGCGCCACCGACCGCGAACACCGCCAGTTGAATCACATCGGTCACCACACCGATCACATGTTCGGCCGCCTCGGCCCACATGCCTTCGGCCAGGTCCACCACACCTTCAATCACATCGGTGGTCAGTTGATAGGCGGTGTAGGCCAGCATCAACTCGCCCAGACCGGGCACGAACGGTGTCACCACCATCAGGGCAACGTTGAAGATGTCGGAAAGGATTTTCTTGAAGTTGTCCCACCAGGCCCAGCGCGCGCGGCTGTCGGTATCGGCAGTGGAGACGGCAATCGCGCGGCCGTCGTTGAGGATCTTGTTCAGGGCTTTTTGGTACAGGTGCTCCCACAGTGGACGCGTGATCGGCTCGACAGAGAATTGCAGGTCGGGTTTTGACACAGGGATTTCCCGCCAGCTGGGGAGCGGATCGGTCGGTTGCCGCTCATGCCATTTCACCTGGCTCAGGCGTTGCTCCAGCCCGGCGAAAAAATGCCCGCGTTGTTGCTGGTCGACGAACTGGCTGAAGAACTGCTGATAGGTCGTGGCGCTGGACGGCAACAGCGTGTTTTCACGCAATTGCCGTGTGATCTCGGTCATGCAGTCGGTTGCCGACGGGTATTCCTTCAGCGGGTGCTCGGGGTCGTGGGGGACATACACCAGCACTCGACTGACGCCGCGATTCTGCTCAGGGACAGGGGTAAAAACGATGATGCCGGTCAGGGTGGTGTCCATCAGGCGCAAGTCACAGGCCTGCATGACTTTGCCGTCCAGGGTCAGGTTGGTCAGGCCGTGAATAAGACCCAATATCAGGCTGTGGGCGTTGGCGCTGATGTCTTTTTTCTTCAGTGCCACGTGCGCGGCGGCCTTGAGCGCGGCCTTTTGGCTGAGGCCGACCCGATGCTGCAAAGCCCCGGCGGCCACGGGGCTGGCAGGCAGCAGGTAATGTTCAAGATGGCGCTTGTAGCGGTTGCCGATATCCAGTTTGCGACACAGTGTCTGAAACTGTTTGATCGTCATTGTTTGTTTGAGCGGCATTATTTCAAAGCGCCCGTGTTGATCGGGGCGGGTAATAAACTCCGAGTCCGCTTCGAAGTGCTCGTTACGTGCAAAGTTGTGCAGTGCGGCATCCAGCAATGACACCGTTCGAGTGATCACGCCCTGGGATGTATCAATCACATACCAAGGCTGTTCTTTGGAAATATAGAGATGCAGGCAGGTTTCCCGGACGTTCAGGTCAAGTCCGTGTTGAATTCTGATCGCGGCCTTGAGCAAGGGCTCGGCAAAGGAATAAATATCCTTGAGTGACAAGAGCATTTGATCCAGCGCGTTCTGGGTATTCCAGGCCTCTATATTTGCGTCTTTCAGTGGCTGGCTGGCGCTGTCAAACCAAGGTGCTCGCCGCAGTCGGACATTGCCCAGCGCTTGTACTCGCTGCAACGAGGTCTGGGTAAAGCAGTCATTAATGCGGGCTTTGATAAAGGGGTAGTGCCTGCCTTTATTGTTAGATGAGTTGTCCGGATTGGCCAAGTTGTTTACTGTTTGTAACTCAAACATGGTGAATGGTCTTCACGTTTATGGGAGGGCTCTAAGCTAACCATTGACGTAAAGAATAAAAGTTCAAAACTCTGTTTCTATGGGGCGGTTAATAGTCTGTTATTGATTGAAAATGGCAATGTCGAAAGTATTTAAATACCACCATTGTCGTTAGTTCTGTTTTTGCTGTAGGAAAGCTCAATAGCGACGGCCGGCATCATCGCCCCGCGACCGTCGGTACCTGGCATTCGGTATTACGCCCCGGCTGCAGATATGGCGTCAGAATCGGCGCCATTCCTTTAAGCACTTGCACCGGCAACGCCGAAGTGAACTTGAACTGTTCCGCCGAGCGTCCCGGCACGAACGCGGTCAGCGTGCCGAAGTGATGCTCGCCGATGTAGAACACAAAGGTCGCGGTACGGTTGATCGATTTGGAGCTGAGGATCCGCCCGCCAGAGCCAATCGCTTCGATGCGGTTATCCCCGGTGCCGGTCTTGCCGCCCATGGCCAATGGTGTGCCGTCCGGTGTTTTGAAACTGCCGGAGACCCGTTTCGCCGTACCGGCATCCACCACATGGGACAAGGCTTCGCGCATGGCCGCGGCCACCTCGGACGGCATCACCCGTTTGCCGACGTTGGGGTCGTTGATCACCTGGGTTTCATACGGCGTATTGGCAGCGAAATGCAGGCTGTCGATGCGCAGGGTCGGCATGCGTATACCGTCGTTGAGGATGGTGCCGATCAGTTCCGCGAGCGCCGCCGGCCGGTCACCGGAACTGCCGATGGCGGTGGCCAGCGAAGGCACCAGGTGATCGAACGGGTAGCCGACTTTCTGCCAGCGCTGGTGAATATCGAGGAACGCCTCGATCTCCAGCATGGTGCGGATGCGACTGTCCCGGGCGCCCTTGTGTTTGCTCTTGAACAGCCAGCTGTAGACTTCCTGGCGTTCGAACTGACTGGCTTTGACGATCTCGCTCCACTTGGCGTCCGGGTGGCCCAGCAAGTAGCCGATCAGCCACAAATCCAGCGGGTGAACCTTGGCAATAAAGCCTTGGTCCGGCAGATCATAAGAGCCGGGGCCGTAGCTCAGGTAGAGCCGTTCAAGGCGTTCGTCGGTGAGTTTTTCGGTGAGCTTGGCGCCTTTGAGGTGCGCGCGCACGAAGGTGTTGAAGGCCGCCTGTTCGGCGTCCGGGTAGAGATAACGGTGCACGGCGGCCATGCGGATCGGGGTCGGGCGCATGCTGTCGAGGAAGGTATCCAGGCGCGCGTCGGTGTCCTTGTTCCGGTACTTTTTCCAGAACTTCAGCAGGAACGACGTGCCTTCTTTGTCCGCGAACGACGCCAGGTATTCCTGACGACGCGGGTCGCGGTCGTCCTTAAGCAACTCGGCGCTGCTGCTGGGGCCGGAGTAGGTGGTGTAGCGCACGATGTCGCGCATCAGCCGAATGAACGGCAGGTTGATCGACTCACGGATGGCGTCGCGCAGGGTCGGCATGCGGCCGTTGTCTTCGTTGCGGAAGTTGTGGAATACATGCAGGCCGCCACCGGTGAAAAACGCCTCGCCAGGGCTGGCCGAGTATTTGCGATCAAGGGCGGCGCCGAGCATTTTCGGCAGGCTGCGGTCGGTGTTCTGAATCAGGTAATCGACGACCCAACGGCTCAGGCGATCCTGATCGGGGACGTCGGTTTTTTTCAGCTCGGCCACGGTTTTGTCGCCGTACTTGTCATGCAGTTCGGAGATGATCTGCAAGTACGTGGTCAGCACGCGCATCTTGGCGGTGGAGCCCAGTTCCAGTTTGCTGCCTTCGTTGATGTCGAACGGCTGGTCGGTGCTGTCGGTCTGCACCCGTACGCGGGAGCCGTCCGGGGTCAGTTCGAACAGGGTGAAGCTGTAGCGCACCGCCGTGGTACTGGTGGGCGTCAGCAGGCGTTCACCGATCAGGCCGATTTGCCCGGCGAAGACCGGGTCGGCCAAGTGCTTGAGGTATTCGGTGGCCTGGGCCTGCAAGTCGCTTTGCAAGGTGCTGGTCGCGGACAGGTCGAGACGGTCGAGGTCATACAGCGGACGGTTGAGCATCGAGGCCAGGCGACTGCGGGCGGTGCTGATGCCTTTGTTGGTTTCGATCGGCTGGATGGTCGGTTGGGTCTGCCAGTCGCGGTAGGTCACTTTACTGGCCAGTGCGGCGGCGGCGAACTGCGCATCGATGACATTGTTCTGGGCGAGCAGGCGAATGTGGCTGTCAGTGAGGTCGGCCAGTTCTTCGTGGCCTTTGGTCAGGTAATGAGAAGGGCGGCGCTGGGCGATCATCAACGACAGCATTTCACGCAGGGCCAAGCCTTTTGCGGCCATGGTTGTTGGATCCGTGGCGGTGCTGGCCAGGGTTTCATTGGCCTTGTTGAAATCGGCGCCGTACCAGACCCGCAAACCTTCGGCCATGCCATGCACTTCACCGTGGCCGGGAACGGCCGACAGCGGCACGCTATTGAGGTAGTCGCGCACTACGTTCTGCCGTACCTGCAAAGTCTGCGGGCCGGGCTGATAGGCGCGCACGCTGGCGGAAATCATCTGCCGAATCTTCTCCGCGCCCGACACGGTCAAGCCATCGGGGGAGTGGCGGTATTTCTCAAGCTGCGTCGCCAACGTACTGCCGCCCGCCGACTGCCCCGGCAGGTGTATCAGCTTGGCCACCTGGGACCATGCGGCCATGCCGAAGCGAGGCCAATCCACGGCCGGATTCGCCAAAGGCTGTTTGGGATCCAGCAGGAAGCGGTTTTCGATAAACAGCAAGCTATTGACCACCACCGGCGGGATCGAGTCGAAGCTGGAATAGAGCTGCTGCGGGTATTTGAACTGATACAGCGGCGCAGCGCGGCAATCGGTGATCGACAGCCCGGCCTGGATCTTCTCCGAATACGGGACGAAAAAGCCTTTGTCGCTGTAGCTCATCAGCGCCGGTGAAAAGCGGGTTTGCGAGGCAATCACATAGTTGCGCTTGAGCAGCCGAGGCAGAAAATCCCCCATGGAGCTGTAGCCCAGACGCAAATCGAACGGGCCGGCACCGGGGTAGCGAATCGCGTCGCTGGGGCCGGGTTGTACCTCATAGCTCAGGGACGCGGCAAATTTGCTGACTTCCCGGGCCTGAAATTTCGAAGTGCGCATTTCCTTGGCGGCGGCCAGGCCCAGCACGATCAGGATAATCAGCAGCAACAGCCAGAACGCCTTCCAGCCGTGCTTGGTACGACGGGGTTTTTCAGGTAAAGGCGCATCATCCACACGTTCAGTCGGAACCACGGTTTTACTCGAATCGGATTGCCATAACGCGCCCATAGTCGACTGATCCATTCACGCAGATTGATCGGACTTGTCTGAAGCTTAGACGGTGGTTGGCGATGGTGAAAAAATTGTGAATAGAGAAATATCGAAATCGTCGTAGGAGCAAAGCTTGCTCGCGATGGCGGTCTTACATTCGATAAATGCATCGCCTGCCGATCCGTCATCGCGAGCAAGCTTTGCTCCTACAGGGGGTGATGCTTCCAATGTCTGTAATGGCCGGAATAGGCACTCCCAGTGGTAAATCCGACCTTCGTCGCAGCATGACGATGCACCAATGCTGTGCAATACTCAGCGCCGTTTTTACAGTGAATATTCCTACCAAACTCAGGTAATGCCCCTCCGTAAACACGGCTTTTGGCGAGAGTTGTGCCTGAATGTTGTGGTTTATAGAGTGAAAAACCCTGTCGGAAGCTTTTTATACTGCACGCCCCGCTGATCTTGCAGGTTTTGTCCTACAAGACGGGTTTGCCCATAAGGCAGGCCCGGTATCAGGATGCGCTGGCTTACCGGTCCGCGCTTCGTTTACTCGGTGGTCACATCCAATAACAAGACGAGGTTGTACCCCTATGCCAGCAGGCAATCATCTGCCCCAAGGCGAGACCGCTCAGGGCGGCCCGCTTAAACGCGAACTGGGCGAACGGCATATTCGTTTGATGGCACTCGGTGCCTGTATCGGCGTCGGCCTGTTCCTCGGTTCGGCCAAGGCCATCGAAATGGCCGGCCCCGCCATCATGCTGTCCTACATCATCGGCGGTCTGGCGATCCTGGTGATCATGCGCGCCCTCGGCGAAATGGCCGTGCACAACCCGGTCGCCGGCTCCTTCAGTCGATACGCCCAAGACTATCTCGGCCCCTTGGCCGGTTTCCTGACCGGTTGGAACTACTGGTTCCTGTGGCTGGTGACCTGCGTCGCGGAAATCACTGCGGTGGCGGTGTACATGGGCGTCTGGTTCCCCGACGTGCCGCGCTGGATCTGGGCGCTGTCGGCGTTGATCAGCATGGGCACGATCAACCTGATCGCGGTGAAGGCTTTCGGTGAGTTCGAATTCTGGTTCGCCCTGATCAAGATCGTCACCATCATTGCAATGGTCATTGGCGGTATCGGCGTGATCGCGTTTGGCTTCGGCAACGATGGCGTGGCCCTGGGGATTTCCAATCTGTGGGCCCACGGCGGCTTCATGCCCAACGGCGTGCAAGGCGTGTTGATGTCCCTGCAAATGGTGATGTTCGCCTACCTGGGCGTCGAGATGATCGGCCTGACCGCCGGTGAAGCGAAGAACCCGCAGAAGACCATCCCCAATGCGATCGGCTCGGTGTTCTGGCGGATTCTGTTGTTCTACGTCGGTGCGCTGTTTGTGATCCTGTCGATCTACCCGTGGAACGAAATCGGCACCCAGGGCAGCCCGTTCGTGATGACCTTCGAGCGTCTGGGGATCAAGACTGCGGCGGGCATCATCAACTTCGTGGTGATTACTGCGGCGCTGTCCTCCTGCAACGGTGGCATCTTCAGCACCGGCCGTATGCTCTACAGCCTGGCCCAGAACGGTCAGGCTCCCGCCGGTTTCGCCACGACTTCCAGCAATGGCGTGCCCCGTCGCGCGTTGCTGCTGTCGATCTTCGTGCTGTTGCTGGGCGTGCTGCTCAACTACATGGTCCCGGAAAAAGTCTTTGTCTGGGTGACGGCAATTGCCACGTTCGGTGCAATCTGGACCTGGGTGATGATCCTGCTGGCCCAGCTCAAATTCCGCAAAGGCCTGAGCGCCAGCGAACGGGCCGGGCTGAAGTTCAAAATGTGGCTGTACCCGATCAGCTCTTACCTGGCGCTGGCATTTTTGGTGCTGGTGGTGGGGCTGATGGCGTACTTCCCGGACACCCGCGTGGCGCTGTATGTGGGGCCGGCGTTCCTGGTGCTGCTGACGGTGCTGTTCTATGTGTTCAAGCTGCAACCGACCAATGCGACGCAAGGTGCGGTGCGTTCGGCTTCGTAAGGTTTGATGCCTGAAATGCAAAAGCCCCGGTCGTGATGATCGGGGCTTTTTCGTTTCAGGCTGTCGCGGGTATGGGTGATTGGGTCAGCCGCTTATTGAAATCCAGCCAAGCCCCCAACAATCCCATCAGCCCAACCCCCACCAGCGCCGTGAAAATCTGCATGGCAAAGGCGTCGTTGGTCATGGCGTTGATCATGTCCGCCAGGGGCGCCAGCAGCACGCCGAGGCAGAAGATTTCCAGCGAGTAACGACCCATGCGACAGCTTTGCTGCGCCCACCAGTTTTGGGTCCAGCTACGGCCGGGCAGCAACTTGGCGGTGACGTACGCCAGCGCCAGGAAATGCATCAGCCGTACCGGCGACAGGTCGGTCTTGCTGATCGGGTACAACAGGTTGCTCAGCCACGCCGGCATCACCGCGTCGTGAATTTCCGGCCAGCGCCAGGAGATCGTAATCACCCCGGCGAGCACCACGTACACCGCTGCACTGACAAACAATGGCTGGTGCATTAAAGACCGTGTGTCGGGCAATCGCGGACGCTGCCCGTGAATCGCCGCCGCGCCGCCGAGCACAAACAGCAATTGCCACACGACGGGGTTGAAATACCACACGCCATCCTTGATCGCCGCGAGGTTCCAGCCGAACCACGGCGCCAGCAGGTACACCGTCAACGACAGCGCCACCACCGCCCACGCCTTGCGCACCAACAGTGGCAGCACCAGCGGCAAACCGGCCAGCAACACGATGTACAACGGCAGCGGGTCCATGAGGTTCGGTTTGAAGCGCAGCAGCAACTCATCCGTCAACGCTTGCTGAGGGTTGGTGATGAAGTGGTGCATGCCCATTTCTTCCACCAGATCCCGGGTTTCCACATGGCTGTTGGCGAAGAACACAATGCCCATCAGCATCGCCAGCAAAAAGATATGCACCACATAGAGCACCCAGGTACGGCGCAGAATTTTCACACAGGCAATCAGATAGCCGTCGCGCTGGAGAATCTTGCCGTAGGCCAACACCGCCGCGTAGCCGGCCAGAAACACGAAGATTTCGGCGGCGTCACTGAAGCCGAAATTACGCAGGGTGATTTGCCCGAGAGGGTTGTGGGGCACGTGATCCCAGAAAATGAAGATCAGGGCCAGGCCTCGGAAAAAATCGATGCGGTGATCGCGTTCAGATGTCATGACTGAGGGCTCTTGAACGTGTTTTGAAAAGGAGTATTTCGCGGCGCAAAGGGTTGCGGGCCACAGATCGGCGGCGCAGGGTGGCGTGATTGGCCGTTAATTGCAAAGTGGGGGTATTACGGGATATTGCCCGTGATAGCCGTCTATCTTAAACACGGTGATTAACGCCTTGCAGCAGGATCAAAGCTTCACGGATTGAATGCAGTCATCCGAAGGGGCATCGACATGAGGATGGGCGATTGGCTCGACAGAGAACTCGGCGGCCGACGGGTCTGGCTGTGTTTTCTATTGGCGACCTTTGCCTACGTCCTGCCGCTGATCCTCGCGGATTATCCCTACATCGATGACAGCTGGCGCGCACTGGCCGCCGGCATGGGCTGGTCGGGGGAGGGCCGCTTGTTCACCCAGCTGTTCTACAACTGGCTGACGTTCAGCGGAGCGGCGCCGAACATTTTCCCTTTACCCTTGCTGATCGCCATCCTGGCCATGTCGTGGGCACTGACCCGCCTGACCTTCCACTACTTCGCCGAACCGACCCTGACCCACTGCCTGGTGGTGCTCGGCTTCTGGTACAACCCGTTCTTCCTGCAAAACCTGTCCTATCAATACGACGGGCCGGCCATGGCCCTGAGTCTGGTGGCGGTGATTTTCGCGATCACTTTTCGTAGTACTTCGCGGGTCCGGCAATTGGTCGTCCCGGCGTTGCTGATTGCCCTGGCGCTGGGTCTGTATCAGGTCAGCATCAATGTGTTTCTCGGCTTGTGTGCCCTGGAGCTGCTGCGCGCCGCCAGTGCCAGACTGCCCTGGCCCGAGTGCTGGCGGATGATCGGCTGGAAAGCCGCGCAAGTGGCGTTGGCCTGGCTGATCTACTTCGCCACGGCGGGGGCCTATATGAATCAGCAACGCACCTCTTTATTGAATGGGGAGGCGGCGCCACTGCTGCAAGTCGAGACTAACGCGGCCAGGGTGCTGGAAAAGGTCATGTTGCTGTTTCACGGTGGCTTCGGCTGGGTGTTTGCGGCGTTGTTGCTGTGTGCGGTGGCCGGTGGCGTCCTGCTCATCGAACGGCAGGACACGGGACCGAAGAGAGTTGTAATGGCGTGTCTGTGCTTATTGATCGTGCCGGTCGTAGTGTTTCTGGTGCCCGGCGCCGCGCTGTTTTTCCGCGACTTCAACGAAGGCGCCCGCACCCTGATGGGGTTTTCCGTGGTGCTGGTGCTGCTGTTCTACCTCAGCCATTTGGCGCTGGCGTCCGTGCATTCACGGCTGCCGTTGCTGTTGCTGATCCCGCTGCTGGCCATGCTTTCGCTGTCCTTCGCCTATGGCCGGGTGCTGGTAGTGCAGAAGACCTTCGCCAACACCGCGCTCAATGCCTTGAGCTACGACATCGCTTCCCGTCCGGCACTGCGCGATGCCAAACGCATTTACCTGTCGATCAGCTATTCCGATCACTGGCTGACAGGCGCGGCGGGTTCATTCAAGCAACTGCCAGTGCTGCATTACTTGCTGAACACCGACTACTACATGCTCGCCGAGAACTTGCCCAAGGCCGGCATCACCAATGTGGTGGCCGAGCGGGAGCGGCGCAATGCGACCCGGGTCGGGTATCAGGGGTTTGTGCCATTGGTGGATGGCCAGTACTACCGGATTTATCTGCTGGGGGATTACGGGTTTATCGTCATGAAGGAGCCGAGGTCGATTGTTGAACTGCAATGGTGACCGTTGGTCGGGAATAGGGGGCGACCTGTAATTTCTGACAGTAGACGGCACCCGGTAGTGATTTTAGTTTGAAGGCACCTGCAACGGCGACGCGGCAAGGAGCCGGCATGAAAGCCTTCTGGAAGGGGTTCTCCACTTACAGCGTCATCGGCGTGGCCAATGCGATCATCCATTGGCAGATTTTTTTCGTCCTCAGCACCGGTGCTGAACTCACCCAGGCCGCGAGCAACTTCGCGGCGTTTTGCGTTGCCGCCTCTTTTTCCTTTTATGTGAATGCGCTGTACACCTTCGATGCCAAGGTGTCGGTGGGCGTGTATCTGCTGTTCATTGGTCTTATGGGCGCCATGAGCTACGGCATCGGGCGCCTCGGCGATCTGTGGCGGTTTCCCGGTTTGCTGACGGTGACTGTGTTTTCACTGTTGAGCCTGGTGTGCGGGTTTGTCTTCTCGAAGTTCGTGCTGTTTCGTGGGCGTGAAACATGAACACTTCTCAGCGCCCGGCGCGCCCGTTGACACAACTGAACATGCCGTCCCGGCCCTTCGTCGTCGATCTGGACGGAACGTTGCTCAGGTCTGATCTGCTGTTCGAAAGCGCCATGGCCTTTGTTCATAGCCAGCCATTGCACTGGCTGAAGCCTTTGAGTTGGCTCAGTCATGGCAAGGCATATTTAAAAGAACAGTTGGCGCAGGCGACGGATATCGACGTCACCGTGCTGCCCTACGATCCCGATGTACTGGCGCTGATCGAGGCGCAACGCAAGGAAGGGCGCAAAATTGTGTTGGCTACGGCCAGTCATCATTCGCTGGCGACGCGGATTGCCGAGCATTTAAAGGTGTTTGATGACGTCCTGGCCACAAGCCTGGGGTGCAATTTATCGGGCACGAACAAGCGTGATTTGCTGGTGGCGATGTATGGCGAGCGAGGTTTTGATTACGTCGGCAATGCGCTTGAGGACTTGTCGATTTGGCGCGTGGCCGAGCAGGCCTACGTCGTCAATCCTTCGCCAGGCGTCGAGCTCGCCACCCAAAGCCTGGACAACGTGGTGCAAGTGGTTCGCTCGGGGGCGATGAGTGTCAGGGATTGGTACAAGGCGTTTCGCATCCATCAGTGGGCCAAGAACGCGCTGATCTTCGTGCCGCTGCTGGCCGCGCACCAGATTGGCAATCCACTACTGCTCTGGCACGGTCTGCTGGCCTTTGTGTTTTTCGGGTTATGCGCCTCCGGGGTCTATGTCATCAATGACCTTCTGGACCTGGAGGACGATCGAAGACATCCGCGCAAACGCTATCGACCGTTTGCCAGTGGGCAGTTGTCGATCAAGTCCGGCCTGATCGTTTTTCCCTGTCTGCTGCTCACGGCTTTTATCGGGGCCTGGTGGTGGTTGCCCTGGCGGTTCGTCGCCGTGCTAGCCACCTACTACGCGCTGACGCTGGTCTATTCGGCGGTGTTGAAACGGGTTATGGCCCTGGACGTGATTGCCTTGGCGCTGCTTTACACCTTGCGCATCATCGCCGGCGGTGCCGCGTTCGAACTGGAACTGACGGTGTGGATGCTGGCGTTTTCGATGTTCATGTTTTTGAGCCTGGCACTGGTCAAGCGCTACGCCGAACTCCAGGTCGCGTTGTGCAACGGCATCACCGGCAAAACCGGTGGCCGTGATTACTACCCGGCCGATCTGGCGATGCTCTCTTCCCTGGGGGCTGCTTCGGGTTACCTATCGGTGATGGTACTGGCGCTGTACATCCATGACAGTACGACCGTCGTGCTTTACAGCCATCCACAACTGATCTGGCTTGGCTGTCCGTTGTTGCTGTTCTGGATCACTCGTATCTGGATGCTGACCCATCGCGGCAGGATGAATGACGACCCGGTGGTGTTTGCATTGCGGGATCGTTTGAGTCTGGCGCTTGGCGTGATGTTTGGGCTGATTTTTTGGGTGGCGGCATGACGTTCGGGTATCGGGAAGCGGCGATGACTGATCGGTTGTCATCGTCTGATGGCGCTATCTTGCTGGGGATATTTATTTTTCCAGTCATGGTGTTATTCGTTTCAATCCTGCTGACGAATAACGGTGTGTTGATCTACACACTGGATGATCCGTACATCCATATGAAAATGGCCAGGAACATAATGTCTGGCCATTACGGGATTAACCTCGGCGAAAATGCTGCGCCTTCTTCAAGTATTATCTGGCCGTTCTTGTTGGCGCCTTTTTCCGTGTTGGGTAAAGGTTTCTTCTATGTGCCATTAGTGCTGAATGTCATCTTTTCATGGATGACTGTTCGGTTGCTCTTTCAACTATTGAGCAGCGTGGCACCTGGTTACAAAGCGATTATTATTTGTGGGTGGTGTCTGTCCACCAATGTCTATGGCGCAATCTTCAATGGGATGGAGCACAGCCTGCAAGTTTATTTAACGACGCTGATTGCTTGCGAAGTGGTCAGGCGAGAGTTTCTAGGGGCGACAAAGGTATCTTCTGTCTTTTATTTGGCAGCATTTGTTTTGCCATTAGTACGTTATGAGGGGGCTGCGGTTTCCCTGCCCGCGTTGGCTTATTTATGGGTAAACGGTGAGCGGAAGAAGTCGCTGGCATGTGGCGTGATGATACTGTTGGCGGTGGCTTCGTTTAGCCTGTTTTTGAAAGAGTTGGGGCTCGGTCTGTTACCCTCGTCGGTGCTTTCAAAGTCGGATATTTCCGATTTTTCATCACTGGCAGTGCATGCGCTGAATCAATGCAAAATGTATGGATGGGTGATTGTTGTAGTCATTGTTTTTTGTTGTTTTTTCTCAAGCAGAAAGTCATTGGTTATGCTGCTGTTGGGTGTGACCTTGCTTCATACGCTTCTTGGGAAAAGTGGATGGTATGGGCGTTACGAACTGTACTGGCTTTCATTTGTTGGTGTTTTTTTTATCGCGGCGTGTGTCAGGTGTCTAACGGATAAGTGGGTAGCGATATTGTTCGGTTTTATACCTCTGGCATTCAGTGAACTCGCCTATGTGACATTCAGTACGCCTTGGGCTTCGGCAAATATCTACAATCAACAATATAGGATGTCAATGATAGCCGCCCGGTTGGATGAACCGTTGGCGATCAATGATCTAGGGCTCGTTTCATTAATGACGGACCAGTATGTGTTGGACCTTGCAGGGTTGGGAAGCTACGAGGCCTTGCGACTAAGTCGAACGCAGCCGAACGCCCTTTGGGTGGGTGAGTTAATGAAACGTCAAGGTGTGAAATATGCCTTTATCTATGACGAGTGGTTCTCGGGGTTGCCGGATTACTTTATAAAAGTTGCTGAACTAAAGTTGGCTATTCCCAACATTTCGGCTGCGCAAGACAGCGTATCCCTGTACGCAGTAGATGCTCTGTCCGCGAAAAAGCTTAAAGGCGTATTGGTCGATTTTCGTATCAGGAATACCTCCGATCAATTCGAGATTGACTATGTCCAGTAGCCGGTTGGCGTCATGGGGACAATACCCCGCAGCGCAGCAAGCAGGTCATCCCTGCTACTGGCGTGGTGATTTGAAGCATCAGCTGCAGACGTTGGTCAACGATCACGGCACCACCTTGCCGTTTGGTAACGGCCGAAGTTACGGCGACAGCTGCCTCGCCAGCAGTGCGCATGTGTTGCATTTGCGCCCTCTGAATCGATTGATCGAAGCAAACTGGCAAACCGGCCAGATTTGCGCTGAAGCGGGGGTGACCCTCGGCGAGATTCTGCAAGTGTCGATCCCCCATGGCTGGTTTCTGGAGGTCACGCCCGGAACACGCCACGTGACCCTGGGCGGCGCACTGGCCAATGACGTGCATGGCAAGAATCATCACCGGCGCGGTACGTTTGCCCACTCTGTATTGAGCTTTGGCCTGCATCGCTCCACGCAACCGCCAATGACGTGTTCACCTTCGGAAAATCCGCAGTGGTTCGCCGCCACGATGGGCGGGTTGGGCCTGACGGGCATTATTAGTTGGGTGAGCATTCGTCTGCGCAGAATTCAGTCCAGCCGGGTCGAGACGGTTCGGGTGCGGTTTGACCATCTGCGCGAATTCTTCGCGTTGTCGGCGGAGTTGGACCCTTTGCACGAATATAGCGTGGCGTGGATCGATTGCCTGGCCAAGGGTCGCCAGCGAGGGCGCGGGGTGTTTACCGTTGGCGAGCACAGTGAAAACGGGCCGCTTCAGGTGGCGCCGACACGCTCGCTGAGCCTGCCGATCCGGCCACCGGTGTCCTTGATCAATCGGCTCTCAGTGAACCTCTTCAACCGCAGTTATTGGGCAATGCAACCGGCGACTCGGGTACACCAAATCGTCCCCTACAGCCCGTTTTTCTATCCGCTGGATGGCATCGAGCATTGGAATCGGGCCTACGGACGCAAAGGTTTCCAGCAGTTCCAGTGCGTGTTGCCCGAAACGACGGCCGAAGACGCCTTGGCCCAGCTCCTCAACGCGATTGCCCACAGCGGCACCGGGTCTTTTCTCGCGGTGCTCAAGCGCTGTGGCGATTTGACCTCGCCGGGGCTGCTGTCCTTTCCGATGCCTGGAACGTCACTGGCGCTGGATTTTCCTCAGAACACTGCGCTGACGAACACACTGCTGCCACGTCTGGACGCCATCGTCCGGGAGGCCGGTGGTCGGCTCTACCCGGCCAAGGACGCGCACATGAGCGGCCGCGATTTTCGCCAGGCTTACCCAGCCTGGGAACAGGTTGAAGCGCTGCGCGACCCGGCGCTGATGTCCCGTTTTTGGCAGCGAGTCATCCAATGAAAAAAATACTGATCGTGGGGGCCACCTCGGCCATCGCCAGTGCCTGTGCACGGCTCTGGGCGGAGCAGGGCAACGAGTTTTTCCTGGTCGCGCGTGATGTGCAGAAAATCCAGCAAACCAGCGCTGATCTGCTGGTTCGAGGCGCTGGCAGGGTAACGTCTCATGTGATGGACGCCACAGATATCGCCGCACATCCGGTCATGCTGGAGCGTTGCCTTCGCACCTTGCAATCGATCGACATCTGCCTGATCGCCCACGGCACCTTGCCGGATCAATTAGTGTGCGAACAAAACGTCGAGGTAGCGCTGGCGGAGTTTGCCCATAACGGTACGTCGGTGATTGCGCTGTTGACGCTTTTGGCTAATCAAATGGCTGCCCAGCGTTGCGGAACCCTGGCAGTTATTTCCTCGGTCGCTGGCGATCGAGGGCGTTCGTCCAACTATTTGTATGGTTCAGCCAAAGCCGCTGTTTCAGCCTTTTGCGAAGGGTTGCGTGCGCGCCTGTTCAAGTCCGGTGTGCAGGTGCTGACCATCAAGCCCGGTTTCGTCGATACGCCGATGACCCAGGGGCTGGCGTTGCCGGCGCTGTTGGTCACGCAACCGGAGGATGTCGCCCGACGCATCGTCGCCGGCATTGAGCACCAGAAGTCGGTGCTTTACGTGCCGGGGTTCTGGGCCTTGATCATGTGGGTAATTCGCGGGTTGCCGCAGTGGCTGTTCAAGAGGCTGAGCCTGTGAATCAGGAATTGTTCCTGTCCGGTTGGCGTTATCGGGTGTTGATCGGCTCGGTGGTTTGCTCGGCCCTGGCTTATCTCGGTGTTTCCCTGTGGGGCGGCTGGTCGGCGGTGAGCGGCGCAATGAGTCGGGTCGGGTGGCTAATCGCAGCTCAGATCGGTGTGTTGATCCTGACTGGTTACGGCCTGCGTTTCTTGCGTTGGCAGACCTACCTCTATGCCCTGGGACATTCGTTGCCGTGGCGGCCGAGCCTGAAAATCTACCTCGCCGGTTTTGCCTTGACCACGACACCAGGCAAGGCCGGCGAAGCATTGCGTGGGGTGTTGCTCAAACGCTGGGGCGTGCCTTATGCCAACAGCTTCGCGGCGCTGGTCAGTGAGCGTCTGTCGGACCTGTTGGCCATGGTGTTACTGGCCTTGTTCGGCTTGAGCGACCACCCGGAATGGCTCTCGATCATTGTCGTCAGCCTGGTGCTGGTGACCTGTGGTTTTTTGCTGGTTTCCCGACAAGAGCTGATGGACATAGTTGAGCAACGAATATCTCGTGGACGCGGCTGGACGTCCCGGGTATTACGCAGCGTTATTCAAGTATTGCTCCAGTCGCGCCGCTGCCACACCCCGCGACGCCTGATCGGTACAACGCTGTTGAGTCTGTTGGCCTGGAGCCTCGAAGCGCTGGCGTTTTACTGGATATTGAGCGCCATGGGCCTCGACGTCCCGTTGACCTTCGCGATGTTTGTTTATGCCATTTCCATGCTCGCAGGCGCGTTGAGCTTTATGCCGGGTGGGCTTGGCAGTGCGGAAGCGGTGATGGTCGCTTTGTTGATGTCCGGGGAGGTAGCGCTGCCGGATGCGATTGCGGCGACGGTTTTGTTGCGGTTGGTGACGTTGTGGTTGGCGGTTGTCTTGGGTTGTGCGGTGCTGATCAATACCAGCGGCAGGGTGATACAGGATGAAACTTAATCCAGGCAGACAGTGTGTAACGGTCTATGTGTCTTTGGCCGCCGCCTTGATATTTGGCAGTTATTTGCGACTGCGTAATATCACGGTGGACTCGCTGTGGCTCGATGAAGTATTCAGTCTCGCTACCAGTCATCCAGATAACAGCCTCCTTGAAGTTTGCCAGCGCACGCTGGTGGACGTGCATCCCCCTGCATATCAGATTGTTTTATGGGTTTTTTATAAGTTGTTCGGCTTTAGTGAGTGGGGTGGACGGTACCTCTCGGTTGTTTTCGGCGTCTTCTTGATTGCGGCTGTTTTCTGTCTTGGAAAACAACTTTTCAATTGTCGGGCAGGCCTGATATCTGCGTGGCTGGCAGCGATAAATTTTTACTTGATTACTTACTCTCAGGAGACACGTTCGTACGAGTTATTAGCGTTGTTGACGACCGTATCGTTTATCGCCTTCGTCAAGGCGGTGCGCACACGTGATCGGTTTCACATTGCTATCTATTCACTGGTGGCGACACTGTTAGTCAATACGCACTATTTCGGATTTTTGGTGGTGGCTGCTCAAGCGTTTTTAGTAGTCTGTACGTTATTGGAAAGGCCATTGGATAGACGGCTGTTGTACCGCTTTGGTTTGGCGGGGAGTTTTATATTGCTGAGCGTCGCACCCTACGTTTCATACGTATATTTTAATTTTCATCGACAGGGGTTTTGGCTCGCACCACCCAATGACCGGTTCTTCATTGAGCTGTTCAATTTGTATTTCGGAAATTTTACTTTGTCTGTGATCTACGCAGTGCTAGTGGTGGTCGGGGCTACGCGCTTGATCAAAGAAGAGCGAAATCGCGAAGCGCTTAGGTTATTTGTTTTCTGGATTGTGGCCTGTGCCATTATTCCTTACGTACGTTCGTTGTATATTCAACCTGTTTTGACCATGCGCAGTTCGATTGTTTTACTGCCCGCGTTGTTGGTGACCATTGCTTATGCCATCAGTCTCATTGACGATAGATGGACTCAGTTGGGGATTGCGGTGATTGTGCTGTGTTTTTCGATGACGCCATTGTTCACGGATAACAAACCGATATTTACCTACGCGAATCAACTAAAGCCCGTCAGTCAAATGCGCGACCTGGTTCATGAATTTATCGTTCGGCAAATCCAGGAGCCACTGTATGCGAGGCAGGCCATAGAGTTTAATCAGTACTTTAAATTGCTGGGTTCGCCAAAGAATGTCCGAAACGAGGACATGTTGAACAAGGACTTGTTATCGACACACCCTCCCGAAACTTTTTATTTTCTTGCCTCCCGCATAGCTCCGCTAGACGTAAAAACGTTTCTGAGCCGCTATCACATTCAATTACTCAGTGAAACGGAAGTAGGCGATTCACTCGCGCTAGAGTTTCGCTCACTTCCCCTGGAGGCTGAAAAAAAGTGACAGGGCAACAGCCGCATCCGGGTGCGGCTGTCGCTAGATGATCTACGCTGCAACCACTTCCCTCGGCTCAAAACTATCCGCCCGAGCCATCTGCCACATCCGCGAGTAAAACTCGCCATTCACTTCCCCGGTCAACAATTCCCCGGGCTTCAAGAACACATGCAACTGCGAGAACAATTTGATCTCAGTCGCCGACATACGCCGCACCAAATGTTTGGCCGACAATTGCGAAGGGTGCTCCAGCCCAGCAGCGGCAAGCATTTCAGCCAACGCCTTCAAGGTATTGCGATGGAAGTTGAACACCCGCTGAGCCTTGTCCGGCACCACCAATGCGCGTTGGCGCAGGACATCCTGGGTCGCCACGCCGGTCGGGCATTTGTTGGTGTGGCAGCTTTGCGACTGGATGCAGCCGATGGCAAACATGAAGCCACGCGCCGAGTTGGCCCAATCGGCGCCGATGGCCAGGACGCTGGCGATGTCGAAGGCACTGACGATTTTGCCGCTGGCGCCGAGTTTGATTTTGTCCCGCAGGTTCAGACCCACCAACGTGTTGTGGACGAACAACAGGCCTTCGCGCATCGGCACGCCGATGTGGTCGGTAAATTCCACGGGCGCGGCGCCGGTGCCACCTTCTTTGCCGTCGACGACGATAAAGTCCGGGAGGATGCCGGTTTCCAGCATGGCTTTGGCGATGCCCATGAATTCCCACGGGTGGCCGAGGCAGAACTTGAAGCCCACCGGTTTGCCGCCGGACAGTTCACGCAGTTGCTGGATAAAGTGCATCAGTTCGATCGGCGTGGAAAACGCGCTGTGGCGTGACGGCGAGATGCAGTCTTCGCCCATCATGATGCCGCGGGTTTCGGCGATTTCCTTGGTGACTTTGTGCTTGGGCAGGATGCCGCCGTGGCCGGGTTTGGCGCCTTGGCTCATCTTGATTTCGATCATGCGCACTTGCGGCGTCTGAGCCTGGGCGGCGAAGCGTTCCGGGTCGAAGCGGCCGTCGGCGGTGCGACAGCCGAAGTAGCCGCTGCCCAGTTCCCAGGTCAGATCACCGCCGTTTTCCCGGTGATAGGCACTGATGCTGCCTTCGCCGGTGTCGTGGGCGAAGTTGCCGAGCTTGGCGCCCTGGTTCAGCGCGCGGATGGCGTTGGCGCTGAGGGAGCCGAAGCTCATGGCCGATATGTTGAACACCGACGCCGAATACGGCTGGGTGCACTGCGGACCGCCGACCAGCACGCGGAAACCGCTCGGGTCACTCAACGGCGCCGGGCGCATGGAGTGGCCGATGAATTCGAAACCCGACTGATACACATCGATCAGGGTGCCGAACGGTTTGTCGGCGCTTTCATTTTTGGCCCGCGAGTAGACCAGCGAACGCTGGGCGCGGGAGAAGGGCAGGGCGTCGCTGTCGGATTCGAGCAGGTATTGGCGGATTTCCGGGCGAATGCCTTCCACCAGGTAGCGGATATTGCCGAGGATCGGGTAGTTGCGGCGCACCGCGTGGGGGCTTTGCAGCAGGTCGAACAGGCCCACGAGGCTAAGCACGCCGGTGACGGCGGTGATCGGCCAGAGCCAGTCGTGTTGCAGGAAGGGCAGGCTGGCGAGGGTGAAAATCACGCAAGCGGCAAAGAAGGCGTAACGGCTCAGGAGTGACAGGCTCATACGGTTTCCCTGGGTTCGGACTCGGTTGTGTTCAACACACGGTCCCTGTAGGAGCAAAGCTTGCTCGCGATGGCGGCGTGTCAGTCGACATTAGCCGTGACTGACACACCGCCATCGCGAGCAAGCTTTGCTCCTACAGGGCCGTGGTGTTTCAGGCATTTTGGGCCTGGAGGAATATCGAAAACAGCTCCGACTGGGACTTAATCCCCAGTTTGCTGTACATGTGTTTCTTATGGACTTTCACGGTTTCTACGGAGATTTCCAGCTTACGGGCGATTTCTTTACTGGAGCAACCGCTGAGCATCAACCTTCCGACGTCCAGCTCCCGGGCGGTCAATTGCGCGCCTTTGAGTTGCTGCACCGAGGCTTCCAGCTGTACCCGCCAATCGACCTGCGGTGGGGCGGGCACCAGGGCCACAACTTCGTTGATTTCATAGGGCAGGCGTTGGCGCAACAGGCCGAGTACCCACGGCTGGATCAGCGACAGCAGCGCGATCTGCTGACCGCTGAAACGCTGTTTGCTGCCCAGCGACAGGCACAGCGTGCGGTCGCCTTCGAGTTGGCAATTGAACTGGATTTCGTCGGCCACCACATTCAGACGAAAGTAGCGCTGGTAATACTCGGTCAGCTCGAAGTGCTCCGGCGCAACTTCCGACAGGCGATAGAGCCCGGTGCGCGATTGTTCGCGGCAGGCGATGTAGAACGGGTCGAGCAGGTACAAACCGCGCAGGTAATCCTGGAACAGTTGATCGGGACTGCCGTCCTCGCCGGGGCATTCGGCGAAGACCTGCGGGTGCTGGTCGGCGCTGAAAAGCAGCACCACCCAGCTGTCGAAATCCACGTATTGATCCAGTAATCGAACCAGCTGCGTCCAGAAATTCGGCTTGTCCAAGGCGTCGATCAGTTGCCCCACCGAGCGGTGCCAGGCGATGTCATCCAGCGAGAGTGTCATGCGTCTACCCCTATCGGGTTACCCCAGCCGCGTGATTCCCTGGCCGGTTGCTTGCTGCGCATACTGGCGCACAGACACCGACCGGGCAATCTTTCTGCATCCCCGGCGCCCATAACAAGGAATACCCATGAAGGTCGAACTCGCCCAATTGGCAGGCCGTGACAATGACACGGCTTACAACCTCGAACGCGCCCTGGCCGCGATTGCCGCCTGCGCCGCCGACACCCAGCTGATCATGTTCCCGGAAGGCCACTTGATGGGCTTCGCGTCGGAAGAGACCGTGGCCCAGGTTGCCGAGCCGCTGGACGGCCCGACCGTCAGCGCCGTGATCGCCGCCGCCCGTGAACGCAAGATCGCCGTGGTGGTGGGCATGGCCGAGAACGACAACGGTCGTTTCTATAACACCACGCTGCTGATTACCCCTGAAGGTATTGCCCTGCGCTATCGCAAGACTCACTTGTGGGCGTCGGATCGCGGTGTCTACGAGCCCGGCGACCGTTACGCCACGTGCCTGTGGAATGGTGTGCGGGTCGGCCTGTTGATTTGCTACGACATCGAATTCCCCGAAACCGCCCGTGCCCTGGCGCAACTGGGCGCCGAAGTGCTGCTGGTCACCAACGGCAACATGGACCCATACGGCCCGACCCACCGCACCGCGATCATGGCCCGCGCCCAGGAAAACCAGGCGTTCGCGCTGATGGTCAACCGGGTGGAAGCAGGGGATGGCGGCTTGTTGTTTGCCGGCGGCAGTGCGCTGGTGGATCCGCTGGGCACGTTGCTGTTCGAAGCCGGGCGGGAGGAGGGGCAGTTTGCGGTTGAGCTGGATCTGAATCAGCTGACCACGGCGCGGCAGGATTATCGCTACCTGGATGATCAGCGGCTGAAGTTGCCGGGGGAGATTGTTGAACATGCCAATGGATTGCGGGAACTGATTATTCCGGGGCGCTAGATAGTACGCGGGGTGTCAGTTGGAACCGCCCCTCACCCTAACCCTCTCCCCAGGGGGGAGAGGGGACTGACCGAGGTGTCTAGGCTGTTTGCTGCGACCTGGAATACCGAGCCGAACTCAGGTTTGAAATGAGAAATTCGGTCGAACACACATTTGAATGAAACACCCCGTCGAACACAGGATTCGAAACCCATGGAGATCTGCCCCCTTTCCCCTCTCCCCAAGGGGGAGAGGGGACTGACCGAGGTGTCTAGGCTGTTTGCTGCGACCTGGAATANNTGCCCCCTTTCCCCCTCTCCCCTCTGGGGAGAGGGTTGGGGTGAGGGGTGGCTTTTGACGTTGACGTAATTTTTGCCGAACTCGGCTCTGCCATAAATCTAATAAATTCGGAGTAGTCGCTCATGGCTCGTTTACAACGCACCCTGTCATTGGGTTCGGTGGTGCTGTTCGGCATCGCCTACATGACGCCGATCATTGTGCTCGGCACCTTTGGCATCCTCGCTCAATCCACCGCCGGCATGGTCCCGGCCGCTTACCTGGCGGCGCTGGTGGCGATGTTCTTCACCGCCATGAGCTACGGGCGCATGGCCGCCGCGTTCCCGGTCGCCGGTTCGGCCTACAGCTATGTGCGCAAAGCCATCAGCCCGAAACTCGGGTTCATCGCCGGTTGGGCGGTGTTGCTCGATTACCTGTTCCTGCCGATGGCGATCTGGCTGATCGGCGCGGCCTATCTAAACTCCGCGTTCCCGGCGGTGCCGCAGTGGATCTGGGTGCTGGCGTTCATCGGCATCACCAGCGCGATCAACATCATCGGCCTGAAACTGGCCAACGGCATCAACGCCTTGCTGATGCTGGTGCAAGCGCTGGTGCTGATCGCTTTCGTCGTGTTGTGCGTGCATTACATCGGCGGCGATGCAAGTACACCGCTGTGGACGATCAAACCGTTCTTCAACGGCGACATGCAAATGCCGCTGATCATGAGCGGTGCGGCCATCGCTTGTTACTCGTTCCTGGGCTTTGACGCGGTCAGCACCCTGACCGAAGAAACCCGCGACCCACGCCGCACGATCCCCCGGGCGATCATGCTGATTACCCTGATCGGCGGTTTGATTTTTGTCGGTGTGTCGTACTTCGTGCAGATCGCTCATCCGTCGTTCCAGTTCGACAACGTCGACTCGGCGGCCTACGAAATTGCCCGCAACATCGGTGGCGACCTGTTTGTGTCGATCTTCCTGATCGGCCTGATCGTCGGCCAATTTGCTTCGGGGCTGTCGGCCCAGGCCAGTGGTTCGCGGTTGCTCTTTGCGATGGGTCGCGACGGTGTGTTGCCCAAGTCGTTCTTCGGCACCTTGCATGAAAAGTTCGGCACACCGGTCAACAGCATCCTGCTGTGCGCAGTGGTGGCGTTGCTGGCGCTGAAACTGGACGTGACCACCTCGACTTCGTTCATCAACTTCGGCGCGTTCCTGGCCTTCAGCCTGGTGAACCTGTCGGTGATCTTCCATTACTGGATTGCTGGCGAGAAGAAAGGCCCGCGTGAACTGGTGCTGTTCCTGGTGTTCCCGTTCATTGGCCTGGTCGCTGATCTGTGGCTGATGGTCAGCCTCGATCACCTGGCGATTTACCTGGGCCTGAGCTGGCTGGCCATTGGCGTGGTGTACCTGGCGGTGCTGACCGGCGGCTTCCGTCGCCAGCCACCGGAAATGGATTTCCAGGAAGCCACGTAATCCCACGTAACCCTGTAGGAGCAAAGCTTGCTCGCGATGGCGGTATATCGGTCACTGTTAATGTTGATTGGCACACCGCGATCGCGAGCAAGCTTTGCTCCTACAGGGGGGGTGGTTAGCTCGCTAGTTTGGTCTGGTGGACGGGCAACTCAACCCTGAAGGTCGTGCCCGTCCCGACGACGCTGCGCACCGAAATCTCGCCATGATGCTTTTTCACGATCCCGTACGACAGTGACAACCCCAGCCCGGTGCCCTGGCCAATCGGTTTGGTGGTGAAGAACGGGTCGAAGATTTTCTGCAGCGTCTGCGGTTCAATGCCCGAGCCCGTGTCGGCGACTTCGATCCACACCGTTTCGCCTTCAAGCCCGGTGCTGAGGGTGATGGTGCCCCGTTCCGTGCCGATCGCCTGGGACGCGTTGACGATCAGGTTCATGATCACCTGATTGATTTGCGAGGGCAGGCACTCGATTTCCGGCAGCACCTGATATTGCTTCACCACATCGGCTTTGTACTTGAGTTCATTGGCCACGATGTTCAGGGTCGATTCGATGCCCTGTTGCAGATTGGCCCACTGCCATTCCTGGTTGGAGTCCACCCGGGAAAAGTCCTTCAAATCCTTGACGATCTGCCCGACCCGGCTGATGCCGTCCTTGGATTCCTTGATCAGCAGCGGAATGTCCTCGCGCAGGAATTCCAGTTCGACCCGTTCGCGCAGCACATTCAAGCGCTCGATCACTTCGGGTGACGTAATCGCTTCTTCGGCACCCCGATAGGCGTCGAGCATTTCCTGCAATTGCTTGAAATAGCCGTCCAGGCAACCAAGGTTGGACGAAATGAACCCGATGGGGTTGTTGATTTCATGGGCGACGCCGGCCGCCAGTTGCCCCAGCGAGGCGAGTTTTTCCGATTGCACCAGTTGCGACTCAAGCTGTTTGCGCTCGTCGATTTCCCGTTGCAACTCCACGCTGGCTTCCTTGAACTGCCGGGTCCGGCGTTCGACCATCTGCCCCAAATGATCCACCTGCACACTGGCCCGTTCGGTCATGTCCCATTTGGTCAGCAGGGTGTTGGCCATCTGCTGGACTTCAATGTTGTCGAACGGTTTTTTCAGGATCAGCAGCCGGTCATGGGCCTGCAAGCGGTCCAGCAGTTCATCCCACGAATAATCGGAATAGGCGGTGCACACCACCACTTGCAGGCGCGGGTCTTCCTGCCACAGGTGTTCGATGGTTTGCGCACCGTCCCAGCCGTCGGGCATGCGCATGTCGACGAAGGCCATGGCGTAGGGGCGTTGTTCCTTCATGGCGAATTTGAGTTTGCCCAGGCCTTCCTGGCCGCCGAACGCCGAGTCCAGTTCGAACAGCGCACTGGCGGATTTCGCTTCGGCGCCGAACAGCGTGGCCTCCATCTCGTCCAGCTCCACGTGTTGTGGCGGTGTCGGGGTGAGGATCTTGCGGAAATCCACGTGAATGGACGGTGTGTCATCGATCAACAAAATGCGTCGATTCGAAGGACTGCTCATGCGTCACCTGCTACGGTTTTCAGGGGAATTTGCAGCGTGAATTGTGCACCCTTGCCTGGCCCGTCACTGTGGGCGGTGAGGTGGCCGTTCATCTCGATGGCGGCCAGGGCGCAACTGTGCAGGCCGAAACCATGGCCTTCCTTGCGGGTGGTAAACCCGTGGGCAAAGATGCGCGTCATGTTTTCCTCGGGGATGCCTTCGCCGTCATCCTTGACGCTGACTTGCAGAATCGTGTCGTCGACGATTTTGACCCCCAGGGTCATCTGCCGTGGACGGTCGCTGAGATCGGACATCGCGTATTTGGCGTTGCTGATCAGGTTGATCAGGATCAGCAGCAAGCGGTGTTTGTCCCCCATGACCCGGGGGACTTCGCTGTACTCCTTGACCACCGTGACATGGTGCCGGGTCAGGGCGCCGGAGTTCATGCGCAGCGCATCTTCCAGCAGTTCGCTGATGTGCACCGGTTCCATCAGGCTGTTGGCACCGGCATAGGATTGCTGGGTGGCGACGATGTCCTTGATGTGGTCCACGCTTTTGGTCAACTGCGCCAGTTCATCGGTCATGCCCTGTTGTTCGAGGGCGATGGCGTCCACCAGTTGATTGAGGTAGCCGGGCAGCATTTTGCCTTTGGCGTCTTCGCTCAGAAAACTGCCCAGATCTGTGGGGTGTTCGTTGATCAGCTGCATTGCCTTGCCCAGCCCCAGGGCCTTGCTACTGCGCAGTTTGCGGGTCACCAAGTCAGCGGAGATGTTCACGCTGTTGAGCACGTTGCCGACGTTGTGCAACACGTTGGTGGCGATCTCGGCCATGCCGGCCTGGCGCGCGGTGTCGAGCAGCTCACTCTGGGTGTCCTTGAGTTCCCGGGTGCGTTCTTCGACCCGCAGTTCCAGGTCGTCGTTGGCGGTTTGCAGCGCTTTGTTGACGCGACTGATCTCGGTGAAGCTGCGCATCAGCCGAATCGCCAGGTACACCAACACCAATACCAGCAGCACCGAAAACACCAGCATGTAGAAGTGATAGCGCTGATAGATCACGTCGGCCTGCTGCTGATCCTGGTTCAACAGGCTGGTGATGTCGTCCAGGCGTTCAGCCACGGGGATGGCTTCAATGTTTTCCAACAGGCGGTTGACGATCGGTTGCTCGCGCAGGATCAGCGCAATGTGATTGCTCAGGATATCGATGGGCTCATGGAACGCTTCCGGCAGCCGCAGTTTGTTGACTCCGAGTTTGTTCAGGCCCACCAGGATGTCGGCGGCTTTGTCGTCGGAGGTGACCTGGGCGAATTCCAGGGCGCTGAGCAGCAAGTCGTAGGTGTCGGTGGCGATGTTTTGCAATTGCAGTTGATCGCCATCCGCCACTTGGGTCAGGGGTTGCTGGATGTCGTCCTCGGCGGTGGGCAAGAACGCGAGTGAGTTGCGCAGCACCGCGTTATGGGACTTGAACTGTTCCACCAGGCGGGTCTTTTCCTGAATAGCGGCCAGGTACGCATCATGGCTGGTGTTCCAGGCGGGCGAGTCGTTGCGGCCATGGTTCGACTCCATGCTATCGAACCGTTCCCACAACTGGGTCATCTCGGTCAGGGGCGAGACCAGCGGATCGTAGTTATGGCTGAGGGCGACCCGGGCCTTGAGAATCTCGGTTTCCCACTGCGCGTTGAGTTGTTTCATCCGCGCAATCACGTCCCGGGACTCGGTGTAGGTCGAGGTCTGGTCGGAGCTGGATTTGAGGTACAGGAACAGCAGGATCGAGGCCAGGGCCAAGGCCACCAGACTTAGCAGCGCCAGGCTGCGACGACGGGACATTTTCATAAAGGCTTGCCCTCCCACTCACCAGTCAGGGTCTTGAGGAATTGTATGATCAGGGCCTTGTCATCGGTCGAGGGCACGCGGCCGAGCTGGAACTTGAACATCACATCCACGGCCTCTTCGAGGGTTTTCGCCGAGGCGTCGTGGAAGTACGGCCCGGTCACGGCGACGTTACGCAGGCTCGGGACCTTGAACACGTTGCGGTCCTCTTCGTCCTTGGTCACCAGGTAACGCCCAAGGTCGGTTTCGGTGGGGTTGCCGCGGGCCTGGAAGTAATCGCCCATGACCCCGAATTTCTGGAACATGTTGCCGCCGATGTTCACCCCTTGGTGGCAGGAAATGCAGCCGTAGTCCTTGAAGCGCTGATAACCGTATTTTTCTTCGAGGGTCAGGATGTCGGTATTGCCTTGCAGGTACTGATCGAAGCGCGAGTTGCTGCTGAGCAGCGTGCGTTCGTAACTGGCCAGGGCATTTTGCACATTGTTCATGGTGACGCCGTCCGGGTAGGCGTTGGCGAAGGCGGTTTTATAAGTCGGGTCGGTGCTCAGCGTCTGCACCACATGTTCCCAGTTACTGCCCATTTCGCTGGGGCTCTGCACCACTTCGTGGACCTGGGTTTCCAGGGTGTCGGCCCGGCCATTCCAGAACTGCCGGAAGTTCAGGGTGGCGTTGAATACGCTGGGGGTGTTGATGGCCAATGGTTGGCCGTTGAAGCCGATGGAAAACGGCTTGTTGTCGGCGCCGCCACCCTCCAGTCGATGGCAACTGGCACACGACAGGCTGTTGTTGACCGATAAGCGGGTTTCATTGAATAGCTGGCGACCGAGTTCGACCCGCAGGGGATTTTGCTGCGGCACGGCGGGTAACGGTTTGAGCGGCTCGTCCAGCGGGGCGCCACTGGCGGTCAGGCAGATCGCCAACACAAACACCGCTAGGGCAAAGGCAGGGTTAGGCGACATCGGATGATTCCTTGGCGGTTGGCCTGCGTGTCGTTGCGCGTTGCTCATGCCTGGGCTGAGGGCAGGGGTTTCACGGACATCAAATAATGTGCAAAAGCATCCGGCGCCACAGCTTTGCTGAAGTAATAACCCTGGCCTTCCTCGCAGTGGTGAGCCTTGAGGAAATCCAGCTGTTCGAGGGTTTCGATGCCTTCGGCGATAACGGTCAGCTTGAGGCTCTTGCCCAGGCTGATGATGGCGCTGACCAGGGCGGCGTCGCTGCTGTCACGGCTCAAGCCGCGAATGAATGACTGGTCGATTTTCAGCACATCGATGGGGAACCGGCGCAGGTAACTCAGGCTGGAATAACCGGTGCCGAAATCATCGATGGCCAGGCGCACGCCCAAGGCCTTGATCCGGTTCAGGGCGGTCACCGTGGCATCGACGTTCTGCATCAACACGCCTTCGGTGATTTCCAGCTCCAGCTGCGTCGGTTCCATCCCGGTCTGCTTGAGGATCAGCTCGATGCTCTCGACAAAGTCGCGCTGGCGGAAGTCGATGGCCGACACGTTCACCGAGATGCAAATGTTCGGCAATCCGGCGGTCTTCCAGATGCACGCCTGGCGACAGGCCTGGGCCATCACCCATTTGGTCAACGGCACAATCAAACCGCTGTCTTCGGCCACTGCGATGAAATCCGATGGATACACCCAGCCTTGTCCCGGTTTTTTCCAGCGGATCAACGCTTCGGCGCCGACCACCTGGCCATTGCTCAGGTCCATTTTCGGTTGGTAATGCAGCACGAATTCGTTGCGTTCCAGAGCCAGGCGAATACCCGACTCAATGCTCTGCTGCTCCCGGGCGCGCTGGTTCATTTCATCGATGAAAAAACTGTAATCGTTGGGGCCGTTTTCCTTGACGTTGCGCATCGCCGTTTCGGCTTTCTTGATCAGTACGATGGCGTCCAGACCGTCCTCGGGGTAGATGCTGATCCCCAGGCTGGCGGTCACGCTCAGGTCGTGGCCGGCAATGTGTTGCGGTGCGCGGATGGCATTCAAGAGTTTTTCGGCGATGCCCTTGGTCTGCTGCGGGTGGCGCACATCGGCCAGGATCACCACGAATTCGTCAGAGCCGTAGCGAAACACCGAGTCGGATTCGCGCACCGTGGACACCAGGCTCTGGCCGACCCGTTTGAGCATCTCGTCGCCGGCCGGATGCCCCAGGGCATTGTTAATGCGCTTGAAGCGGTCCAGCCCGAGAAACATCACCGCCAGTTGTTTGTCATGACGGCGGGACAAGGCCAGGGATTGATTCAGGCGATCGCCCAGCAAGGTGCTGTTGGGCAATTCGGTGAGGATGTCGTACTGCAACAGGTGCGACACCTTGAGCAGCTCATGCACCCGGGCCTCGATGGTCTGCTCCAGGCTCAGTACTTTCATCGCCGCGTCCTGGGCCATCTGCCATTTCCAGGTCAGGGCGCTGGCCATCTGGCGGATTTCCAGGCTGTCGAAGGGTTTTTTCAGCACCAACAATTGGTCACCGAATTCGAGCCGTTCGGCCATGGCTTCCCAGCTGTAGTCCGAATACGCGGTGCACAGGGCGATTTGCAGGCTGGGATCGGCCTTCCACAACTCTTCGATGGTTTCCAGCCCATCCCAACCTGGTGGCATGCGCATGTCGGTAAACGCCAGGGCATAAGGGCGACCTTCGGCCCGGGCACGCTTGACCAGTTCCAGCGCTTCCTGGCCCTGGTACGCGGAGTCGAGCTGAAAGGTCAGCCGGTCCGGTTGCAGGGTGCCGAACAGCGCTTCTTCAGTGCCGGCCAGGGACTGTTCCTCTTCTGCGTCGGGGTCGAGGATTTTGCGGAAATCCAGATGGATCGACGGTGTGTCGTCGATGATCAGGATGCGCCGGTTGGTCCGCACGAAGGGTGTCTTCATCCGTTGTCCTCCGTGGACCGCGGCAAGTTGCCCAAGGCTGGGCCGGTTTCGCTGCCCGAGGGCACAATGCTCCCGGCTTTCAGCAGTTCGGCGGCTTGTTGGCTGCTGACCGCTTTGCTGAAGAAATACCCTTGGGCGTTCATCGGCGAACCTGTGGCCATCAGCGAACTGCGTTGCTCCTGGGTTTCGACACCTTCGGCAATGATTCCGATCCCTACGTCACGGGCGAAATTGATAATCGCGCGCAATGTATTCGCGCTCGCCGGGTCCTGGGCGGCAGTGTCAATAAAGGCCTGGGCGAGTTTCAGGTGGTTGACCTGATAGGTCTTGAGGTAATCGAACGACGAATATTCAGTGCCGAAGTCGTCGATGGCGATCTTCACCCCCAACTCCCGCAGGCGCGGCAGCACATCGTTGTGGGTCCATTTGGTCTGGGCCAGGGTCGCTTCGGTGACGTCGAAGCGCAGGTCCCACGGGCACAGCTCCCAGCGTGCGGTGGTGCGCAGCACGTCATAAATCAGTTCGGGACCACTCTTGAGCTGGGCCAGGGACAGCTTGATCGCAATCACCGGCGGCGCCATGTCCTCGTCACGCCACTGACGCATCTGCCGGCAGGCCTGGTCCAGCACCCAGTGACCGAGGGCGACAATGGTCCCGGTTTTTTCCGCCGCCGGGAGGAACGCCGGGCCTTCAAGCAAGCCGCGAGTGGGGTGGTTCCAGCTGACCTGGGCTTCCATGCCGAGGATCTTGCCGGTGCTCAGGTCGACTTCCGGCCAGTAATTCAGTTCCAGCTCTTCGTGCTCGATGGCGGATTTCAGGTCGCTGGCGATGGTCATGCGCTCGACCACCTCCTGATTGATCTCCTCGGAATGGAAGTGGTACTGGTTGCGGCCCTGCTCTTTGGAGCGATACAGCGCCATGTCGGCCTGGGTCAACAGGCTGTCGGCACTGAGGATGTCCGGGGTGCAACTGCTGATACCGATGCTGACCGAGGCCCGCACATCGTTGCCGTCCAGGGAGTAGGGCAGTACCAGCGAATCGCGAACCTTGGCCGCCAGCGCCGCAGACTGGGTCGGGTCGTTGACATCGAGTTGCAAGATCGCGAATTCATCACCACCGAGGCGTGCGACCACGTCGTTTTCGCGCACGCAGGCCTTGATCCGCCGCGCGACCTCTTGCAGCAACAGGTCGCCCACCGGGTGGCCGAGGGTGTCGTTGATGCGTTTGAAGTGATCCAGGTCCAGGTAAAAAATCGCGAACGCGGTGGCGCCCCGACGATTGGCCGCGAACGCCTGGTGCAACCGCTCGATCAGGGTCGCGCGGTTGGCCAGCCCGGTCAGCCCGTCGGTGCGGGCCAGCAAGGCGATTTTCTCTTCGGCGAGCCGGCGTTCAGTGATGTCGAGGATGATGCCTTCGACTTCCAGCAACCGACCTTCAGCGTCCCGCACCGGGATGTAGCGGTTTTCCACCCAGCGCCACGCGCCGTCGCCAGTGCGCATACGAAACTCGATGGACGCCCCCTGCGCATGCCGGTCCAGCACCCGTTCCATCGCACTGTCGACTTTCGCCAGGTCGTCCGGGTGAATCAGCTCCTTGGACCAATTGGCCGAGGCCACCAGTTTGGCCGCGATGTGCCCGTATTTGGTGATGTTGTGGGAAATGTACATCAGCGGGAACGACGGTTCGCCCCGCAGCCGATACAGAATCGTCGGGCTGTTCTGCACGATGATGTTGGCGTCGGACAGCTCCAGGGTGCGCGCTTCCACCGCTTGTTCGAGCAGGGACATCTTCAGTTCGGCGTCTTCGGTCATTTGCCATTTGGCGGTGAGCGCGCTGGCCATCTGGCGGATTTCGATGGCATCGAAGGGTTTTTTCAGGATCAGCAGGCGATCGCCCAGTTCCAGGCGTTCGTCGATGTCTTCCCAGGAATAGTCGGAATAGGCCGTGCACAGCGCCACTTGCAGCTTGGGGTCGACCTGCCACAGCCGTTCGATGGTTTCCAGGCCGTCCCAGCCCGGAGGCATGCGCATGTCAATAAAAGCCATGGCGTAGGGCATGTCGTTGGCCAGTGCCGTTTCGACCATGTTCAGGGCTTCAAGACCCTGAAACGCCGATTCGAGGGTGAAACTTTGCAGTGTGATAGCCGCCGTCGATCCGAAAAGGGCTCTTTCGGTGCTGTCCAGATCGTGGTCCTCGATGGTCTGAGGGCTGAGGATCTTCGCGAAATCCTGATGGATCGAAGCTGTATCGTCGACGATGAGGATGCGCCGGTTAACCCGTGCAAGCAGCGCATTCATAGGCATACGCCCCGGGCGACAGCGGTTCGAAACGGTCTGTTCATAGGGGCATCCTTTTCCCTGATCACCTGGCCGAACGGTCACAGAATGTGGATCCGAGTCAGCTCAGCATAGTCCTTTGTCTGGAGTTCGCTTGGGGGATTGGAATGAATGAGTTGAGGGCAGTGTCTGAAAATCATCTAGCCTGTAGATCAGGCTCCGACAAGAGTGGATGTTTGTCGTCGCCTGACACAGCGGTAGACCCGTTTTACTCGAGGTGACGCCATGGAAGAGCAACTCCCCACGACTTTGACCGATAGACCCAAGGTGTTGCTGGTCGACGACGAGGAATCAATCCTCAGCAGCCTGCGTCGTCTGTTGCGCGGCCAGCCCTACGACGTATTGTTGGCGACCAGCGGTGCCCAGGCCCTGGAAATCATGGCGCAACAGCCCATCGATCTGGTGATGAGCGACGCGCGCATGCCCAATATGGATGGCGCCACGTTGCTGGCTCACATCCATCAGCTGTACCCGACGACCACGCGCATCCTGCTGACCGGCTACGCCGACCTGCCGACGATCATCAAGGCGATCAACGACGGGCAGATCCACCGTTACATCAGCAAACCCTGGAACGACGAAGAACTGCTCCTGACCTTGCGTCAGGCGCTGGAACATCATCATTCCGAGCACGAACGCCGGCGCCTGGTGCAGTTGACCCGCCAACAGAACGACCAGTTGAAAACCCTCAACTCGACCCTGGAAAAACACGTCGCGGCGCGCACTTCCGAGCTGCAACAGACCGCCGACATGCTCGACCTGGCCTATGAAGAGCTCAAACACAGCTATGTCACCGGCACCGAAGTGTTCTCGTTGCTGGCCAATTTGCGTCTGCCGCCGGCCAAACAGACTAACCGCCAGATCATCGAACTGGTGCGGGTGTACTGCAAACTCCACGGCCTGGATGAGGGCACCAGCCGCGACCTGACCATGGCCGCCGCGCTCTACAACATCGGCAAGCTGAGCTGGACCGACAGCATGATGATCACGCCGTCGGACATGCTCCATCACATCGACCGCGACCGTTATCGCGAGTATCCGAAGCAGAGTGAGTCGCTGCTGATGACCCTCGACCCGATGAAGGACGCTGCACGGCTGATCCTGCATCACCAGGAACGCTGGGACGGCAGCGGCTTCCCCGACAGGCTCAAGGGCGAGGCGATTCCGTTCGGCGCGCGGTTGCTGAAACTGGCGGTGGACTTCATCGAATTGCAGCGCGGGTTGATCCTCGAACGGCAGATGAACAGTGACGAAGCGCTGGTGTATATCCGCAGCTATTCCGGGCGGCTCTACGATCCGGAGTTGGTGGAGGATTTCATTCAGGTCTGTGCCGCGTACCTCAGTGATGTGACGCTGGCCGACCCGTCGGTCAAAGTGCTGACCACCCGGGACCTGGCGCCGGGCATGATCCTGGCGCGCAACCTCAATGCCGACAACGGCATGCTGCTGCTCAATGCCGGCAAGGTGCTGAACGGTCCGCTGGTGGACAAGTTAATTGCCTTTGAAACCATGGAAGGCGCCAAGTACAGCGTCTTCGTGAAAATCCCTGAAGAAGTCGAAGCCTTGCTCCTACAGGTTATGCTTTTGGCCTTTTGACCTAGGCCAATCCAGATCCATGTCCACGTCCCCTCGCATCATCCACATCGCCGCCGCCCTGTTGATCGGCCCCGACGGTCGCACCTTGCTGGTACGCAAGCGCGGCACCGAAGCCTTCATGCAACCGGGCGGCAAGATCGAAGCCCATGAGCTTCCCGTCCACGCCCTGGCCCGCGAGCTGGAAGAAGAACTGAACCTGGTCATCGATCCAGCGCAGGCCACTTACCTGGGGCATTTTTCGGCACCGGCCGCTAACGAGCCCGGATTTATCGTACGGGCCGAACTCTTTCTGCTGACCATCGACTCAGACGTCTCCCCGGCGGCCGAGATCGAAGAGGTACGCTGGATCGACCCGGCCACCGACGGCCATCTCACGCTGGCGCCATTGACACGGGATGTGATCCTGCCGTTTTATCGAGCCTCGCTGACCACGATCGCCTGATCAAGACACCAAGGACTGCCCCCCATGATCCCGCTTCAAGACTTGTTGATCTTTGCCGCCGCCGCATTGTTGATGGTGCTGACGCCGGGGCCGAACATGATCTACCTGATCTCCCGTTCGATCTGCCAGGGGCGCAAGGCCGGGGTGACTTCGTTGCTCGGTGTGGTGGCGGGGTTTTTCGTGCATTTGTTCGCCGCCGCGGCCGGTTTGACCGCGGTGTTCCTGGCGGTGCCGATGGCCTACGAAATACTGAAATGGGCGGGCGCCTTGTACTTGGTGTGGTTGGCCTGGCAAGCGGTCAAACCCGGCGCGCGTTCACCGTTCGAAGCGCAGCAGTTGCCGCCGGATTCCTCGCGCAAACTGATCACCATGGGCTTTCTCACCAGCGCCTTGAACCCGAAGATTGCGGTGTTCTACCTGTCGGTGTTCCCGCAATTCATCAGCCCGGAACATGGCTCGGTGTTTACCCAGAGCATCATTCTCGGTCTGACCCAGATCAGCGTGAGTTTTTGCGTCAACCTGCTGATTGCGCTGTTCGCCGCGGGCATTGCGTCGTGGTTCGTCAACAACCCGACCTGGCTGGCGGTGCAACGCTACTTCATGGGGTTCGTGCTGTCGGCATTGGCGGTGCGGCTGATGCTTGAACAACGCAGGACGGCGTGATCATGTGGATTGAACGCCTGGACGCCAGCCATGCCCTGGACTATCGGGCATTGATGCTCGAAGCCTATGACCTGCATCCGCAAGCCTTCACCTCCAGCGTGCGCGAACGCGCCGCGATGCCGCTGGGGTGGTGGGAATCACGGTTGACCAGCAAGCTGGACGTGGTGTTTGGCGCGTTCGTGGAAGGCCAGTTATCGGGCATCGTTGGCCTGGCCTTCGAACCCCGGGAAAAGGCCCGGCACAAGGCAACGCTGTTCGGCATGTACGTGTCCGGCAAGGTTCGTCAACACGGGCTCGGCTTTGCGCTGATGCAAGCGGCACTGGCAGAAGCGCAAGACCATCCGGGCCTGAAGCTGATCCAGTTGACCGTCACCGCGGGCAATGACGCAGCGTTCAAGTTGTATCAGCGTTGCGGCTTTATCCAGTACGGGCTGGAGCCGTTGGCGGTGCGAGTGGGCGAGGACTACTTCGACAAAATCCACATGTGGCGCGAACTCTAAAACCACCACAATGATCGTTCCCACGCTCTGCGTGGGAATGCCGCCCGGGACGCTCTGCGTCCCATCCAGAGCCGAACGCGGAGCGTCCGATGAGGCATTCCCACGCAGAGCGTGGGAACGATCGGGGTTAGCGAACTGCGCTAACGCCGTCGAGGGTGGAAAACGACGTGTCCTTCGCCGTCAGCAAGAAATCCCGCATATACGGCGCATCCAGCATGTCCGCGCGAATTCCCGCGTACAGCGTCGCAAACAACCCTTTCTCACCCAGCCGCTTGGCCTTCACGTAACCCCGTGAGCTGTATTCATGCAGCGCCCAATGGGGCATGCCGCACACGCCGCGGCCGCTGGCCACCAGTTGCATCATCATCACCGTCAGTTCCGAGGTGCGGACCTGGGCCGGTTCGACATCCGCCGGTTCCAGGAAACGAGTGAAGATGTCCAACCGATCCCGCTCCACCGGGTAAGTGATCAAGGTTTCCGTGAGCAGGTCTTCCGGGACGATGTAGGCCTTGTTGGCCAAGCGGTGCTGATTGGCCACCGCCAGCATCGCTTCATAGGTGAACAACGGCACGTAAGTGATCCCGGCCAGTTCCAGCGGATCGGAGGTCACCACCAAATCCAGATCGCCCCGGGCCAGGGCCGGCAGCGGGGCGAAGGAGAAGCCTGAGGCCAGGTCGAGTTCAACTTCCGGCCAGGCGTCGCGGAACTGGTCGATGGTCGGCATCAGCCACTGGAAACAACTGTGGCACTCGATCGCCATGTGCAAACGCCCGGCAGTGCCGCCCGCCAGCCGCGCGATGTCGCGCTCGGCGCCACGCAGCAGCGGCAGGGTGGCGTCGGCCAGTTGCAGCAGGCGCAAACCGGCGCTGGTGAAACGCACCGGTTTGGTCTTGCGCACGAACAACGGCATGCCCATGCGTTCCTCCAATTCCTTGAACTGGTGGGACAGGGCCGACTGCGTCAGGTGCAGGCGGTCGGCCGCATCCACCAGGCTATCGGCTTCGCGCAAGGCGTGCAGGGTCTTCAAGTGACGGATTTCAAGCACCGGGGGCTCCATGAGGAAAACTTGTGATCAACACGAAAAGGTTGAGTTTGTCTCATGTTGGCTTGGGTGTCGACAATAGGCCCACGTTTTACACCATCTTTGAAAGGGAGAAATTCACCATGGCCCTGGCCCACACCCTTGGTTTTCCGCGCATCGGCGCTGACCGCGAACTGAAAAAAGCCCTCGAATCCTACTGGAAGGGCGATCTCGATCAGGACGCGTTGAAAGCCGTCGGCCGCCAACTGCGCGCCACCCATTGGCAATTGCAGAAAGATGCCGGCATCGATCTGCTGCCGGTGGGCGACTTCGCCTGGTACGACCAGGTGCTGAGCCATTCCCTGGCCTTCGGCGTGGTGCCCGAGCGTTTCGACAGCACCCTGGATGCCAGCGGCCAGCCGACCCTCGACACTTTGTTCGCCATGGCCCGTGGCGCGACCGCAGCCTGCTGCGGCGGTGAGCACACTAAAGCGCAATACGCCCAAGAGCTGACCAAGTGGTTCGACACCAACTACCACTACCTGGTCCCGGAATTCAGCGCCGATCAACCATTCAAGTTGAGCTGGGAACAGCTGTTCGACGAAGTCGCCGAAGCCAAAGCCCTGGGGCACAACGTCAAACCGGTGATCATCGGCCCGCTGACTTACCTGTGGCTGGGCAAGGCGAAAGGCAACGACTTCGACAAACTTGAATTGCTGGAACGCCTGCTGCCGGTCTACAACGAAATCCTCGGTCGCCTCGCCGAGCAGGGCGTGGAATGGGTACAGATCGATGAACCGATCCTGACCCTCGACCTGCCGCAAGACTGGAAAAGTGCGTTCGAACGCGCTTACCACATCCTGCAATACTCGCCGCTGAAAAAACTCGTGGCGACGTACTTCAGCGGCCTGGAAGACAACCTCGGTCTGGCCGTCAGCCTGCCGGTGCAAGGCCTGCACATCGACGCGGTGCGTGCGCCGGATCAACTCGGCCAAGTGCTGGATCGCCTGCCGACCTACAAGATTCTCTCGGTGGGTCTGGTCAACGGGCGTAACGTCTGGCGCTGCGAACTGGAACACGTGCTGGCGCAACTGCAACCGGCGCAAGAGCGGTTTGGCGACAATCTGTGGGTCAGCAGTTCCTGCTCGTTGCTGCACAGCCCGGTGGACCTGGAACGCGAAGACAAACTCGACCCGGAACTGAAATCCTGGCTGGCCTTCGCCGTGCAAAAGTGCGGTGAAATCGCCGTGCTGCGGGATGCCCTCAACGATCCGCAGTCGCCCAAGGTGCACGCCGCGTTGGCCGAGAGCCGCGCAATTCAGGCCAGCCGTGCGCAATCGCCGCGCATCCATAAAGCTGAAGTCCAGGCCCGCATCAGCGCTATCGGCGCCAAGGACAGCCAACGTCATTCGCCGTTTGCCAAGCGCATCGAGCAGCAACGTGCGCGCCTGCAATTGCCGGCGTTTCCGACCACCACCATCGGCTCGTTCCCGCAGACCGGTTCGATCCGTCTCGCTCGTCAGGCTTTCAAACAAGGCAAGCTGTCGGCCAACGATTACACCGACGCCATGCACAGCGAAATCCGTCATGCGGTGCAAGTCCAGGAACGCCTGGGGCTGGACGTGTTGGTGCACGGTGAAGCCGAGCGCAACGACATGGTCGAGTACTTCGCCGAGCAACTGGATGGCTACCTGTTTACCCGTTTCGGCTGGGTCCAGAGCTACGGTTCCCGTTGCGTGAAACCGGCGATCATCTACGGCGACTTGAGCCGCCCGAACGCCATGACCGTCGACTGGATCACCTACGCACAAAGCCTGACCGACAAGGTCATGAAAGGCATGCTCACCGGTCCCGTGACCATGCTGATGTGGTCGTTCCCGCGTGAAGACGTGTCGCGCAAAATCCAGGCGCAACAACTGGCCCTGGCCCTGCGCGACGAAGTGGTGGACCTGGAAAACGCCGGCATCAAAATCGTGCAAATCGACGAAGCCGCGTTCCGCGAAGGCTTGCCGCTGCGCCGGGCGCAATGGCAGGAATACCTCGACTGGGCGGTGGAAGCGTTCCGCTTGACGGCCTCCGGCGTGCGGGACGAAACCCAGATCCACACCCACATGTGCTACAGCGAATTCAACGACGTGATCGAATCCATCGCGGCCATGGACGCCGATGTGATCACCATCGAAACCTCCCGTTCGGACATGGAATTGCTCGAGGCCTTCAAAGTCTTCGACTACCCGAACGACATCGGCCCAGGCGTGTATGACATCCACTCGCCACGGGTGCCGGACACGGCCGAGATGGTCAAGTTGATGAGCAAAGCGGTGAAGCGTATTCCGGCCGAGCGGTTGTGGGTCAACCCGGACTGCGGCCTGAAGACCCGTGCCTGGCCGGAGACTGAGGCGGCATTGGTGAACATGGTGGCGGCGGCGCGGCAGTTGCGCAGTCAGTTGGCGTAATGACTGACGGTTGTTGATAACGACATGAAAGCCCGCTGAACCGGTGACGGTCAGCGGGCTTTTTTACGCTTATCGGTACTCAGGGCTCCCGGCTCAGAACAATCCATGGAATATCCAGCACATTGCCGCGTCCACCCTCCATGCCGCTTTCGAGGTGCAGCGTGACCTCGGGCGTGGGTGGCACAAAATGCAGGCTAAGCACATCGAGGACCTGATTATTCAATCGCAGGAAATCCGAAGCGTCGCCGGTGCTGGCACGCAGGCGAAGCAGTGGATGGAGGTCGCCGGGCGCCGATTGAACCACGGCGACCTGGAGCCGATAGGTGGCGCCGGGTTCGAGGTTGTTGAATGATTTGGACAAGATGTCGGCGGGTGGCGCGCCGGAGACGGTCTCGATCCTGAGTACGGAATAACGCCCGCCCGGCGCCTGGTAAAAGGCGAAAACACTCTTGAAGTCCGGTTCGTGCGGGGTCCAGCCTTGAAAGTCCGGGTAATCGAACACCGCTCGGTCCCGCGACAGACCTGGCCGGACCGTGAAGACGTACGGCGGTGAGGGTTGCAAGCCATCGATCGAGCGTGCCGTGATGACATGGCGCGCCACCGCAAAGGCTCGCGCAGGCACGATCCAGTTGCCATGCGCATCGACCGTGAACCGTCCGAGATTGCGCGCCCCCTCATACACAACCACCGGTTGCCCCGGTGACGCCTTGCCGCGAATAACGATGTTGTGTTGGTCGTAAGTCTCGCCGTTATGGGGGACCACCTGATCCCGCGCCGTGACGGTGCTGATGATCGGTGTCTGGGTCGGATTGTCTTGCGGGTCATGCACACCGGTGGGGGCGATCAACAGATGGGGGACTTGGCCACAGGCCCGTGCCCTGGTCTTTTTCGGCATCGGCGCGCAACGGCGCACGCCGCTGACATCCGAGTCGAAAACCACGTGCGCCGAGTAGGGCGCCATCGGGTCCGGGCCGTTTTTGAGCTGGTCCTGCACGGTATAGAACGAGGTAAATCGCGGACTGTCGCCAGCCTGCCGAAATTGTTGCGCCGTCAATGTGCGCACGATGCATTGCGGCTCGCCCGTCACGTACGGTAGCAGCTCACTGGGCGAGACCGTGAAGCGCACAATCAGGCTGCCCATTGTCAGTTCGATGACGTCGTACGCGCGGCAATAGGGGTAGCAAAAACTCACCTCGACGCCCAGCGCTGCACGATCGGCGTCCAGGCCGTTATCGATAACGTCTTGTGGCAGTTTCAGTTGCAGTTCCGAGTGCCCGGGATTGCAATCGCGGTCGCGGTTGCCGGGACGGATGGCGTTGTACAAGACCCTCAGCGGCGGGGCGCAGGTGACGGTGTTGTGGCTGACCCGGCTGACCGTGGCCTCCAGCAGGTTGACCCTGTCGTGCCTGAGTTCAAGCTTGGGGATTTTCATCTCAAGCCGACCCTTCACGGTGCCGGGCTGGATGATAAGGGTGTCGACGATGCGCCCATTGAGCAGCAGATCGACCACATCCAACGCCGCGGCCCCTGGCACCGGATTGATAATGACCCTGGCACCGTTGAGGCCGCTGTCATCGTAAATCCGCAGCGAAACCCCACAATCGGCGCCTTCCACCGCTTCAGTCGCGCCCAAAATAATCGGTTGGGCAATCTGCAAGACCGCGTTTTCGGCAGCGGCCGCTGGCTGATGGTGCGCCTCGCGGCCTCTAGGCGTGTGACCGACGATGAGTATTTCCGTGGACGGCAATACGTGCGCAGCGCCGTTGGCGTCGATGCGGGTGAAAAACAGCCGGGCGCTGCCACCGGCCAGAGCCTGCAGGGCATCATTGGCAATCTTGCAATCCAGCTTCGACTGGGTTTCCAGGAGGTGTTCCTGAATCAACACCTTCGACTTGCCCGTGCGATCCACGCCTCGCCAGAACAGTGTCAGCTTGTCTCCGGGGACGAAGCCTTGGGTGTCGAGGCTGACGTTGAGCGATCGGCTGCCCAGCCGGCTCAAATAGAAGGTGTGCTGCTCGTCGGCGCCGTCCACCGTCGGCAGTACCGGTTTTTCGGTGCCGGACTGGATCATTAGCACACGGCCCGGTGAACGATCCGAGGCCCAATTTTTCAGGTCGTCACACACCGTGTAATACAGAATGACCGCGCCGTCGCCGTTCCTGGCAACCTTGTCCCTGGACAGCGTAAATGTCAGGGGCTGTCCCACCTCGTCGACCGTTACGGTATGCCGCAACGCCCAGTCGCCGAACATCAGCGTGACGGCATCGTTCGGGCACATGCCCTCATAGGCCGGCACGATCACCGTTTCATCCTGTTGGCCGTTGAGGGTGGCCGAGGTGATCTGGGGCGGTGCCAACCGCTGATCGATTGCGCCGGGCAGACGGGTTTTGACCCGTACTTTCAGCGGAGCGGATCGCTCAAGGTTCACCCGGTAGGTCAGCGTGATCAGCCCTTCGGGTATCAGCGTCGCCGGGATGCATGGGGTAAGGGGCTGGCCGTCGTAATCCTTCTTGACCGGCAATACCAGAACCAGCCGCGTGTCGAGATACACCAACACACTGTCGCCAGGCTTGATGGCGTCGGGATCAATGGCGATTTGCAAGCCTCGATCCATGACCATGGCCAGATTGACGCCCACATCCGCACCGCTGACCGGAGTGATCGCGCCGGGGATTTCAAGCGCTGGGCGCGTGGTCGGTTCGTGATGGGCTACGAGGCGATTGTAAGTGTTCATGAACGCTGCCTCTGTGTATGCCCGGGTGGGCGATTGAATACACAACAGGGGGAGGCTGCCTACTGTCAGAAATAACAGGTCGGCGGGTGTTTCCGATGAGTGGTTGCAGGGTTTTACCGTGGGGAACACCGCGAGGCCAGGGACGACCGCTCGGCAATCTTCATCAAACTGTCACGCAACTGTGGCAGCGCGCTTGAACAAACTTCATCAGACTCGCGCTCTACTGGGGTTCTGCGTTTCGGTGTTTTTCATGCGTGCTTTTTTATTCAAGGCGGTTTTCTTGACCGCGCTGTTATTCAGCCTGCCGTCCTTGGCGGCTTCGCGATGCGATGTCAATGTTCCGACCGAGCACGTCGATCTGGATCAGGTGAGCCTGGCGTACCAGAGCATCGGTCGTGCGTCCGATCCGGCGTTGCTGTTGGTGATGGGCCTGGGAGGTCAATTGATCCACTGGCCGGACGAGGTGGTGGTTGCGTTGTGTCAGCAGGGCTTTCGGGTGATTCGCTATGACAACCGCGATGTCGGGTTGTCGACCTGGCGCCAGACGCCGGCCAACGCCAACCTGACCTTCGAAGTGCTGCGTTACAAACTCGGTTTGCCGGTGGCGGCGCCTTACACCTTGACCGACATGTCCGAGGACGCGTTGGGGCTGATGGACGCCTTGCACATCGAGCAATTCCACGTGTTGGGGGCGAGCATGGGCGGGATGATCGCCCAGCATATGGCGGCCATGGCACCGCAACGGGTCGAGAGCCTGACGTTGATCATGACCAGTTCCGGCGCCGAAGGTTTGCCGGCGCCGAGTGCGGCGCTGGTGCAATTGTTGTCGCGCCGGGGGGCGCCGAATCGTGAAGTGGCATTGGAGCAACAAGCGGATTTGCTCGCAGCCCTGAGCAGCCCGACCGTGAGCGATGACCGGCAAGTGCTGCTGCAACAGGCAGCGGCCTCGTACGACCGGGCGTTCAACCCCGAAGGTGTGAAACGCCAGATCATGGCAATCCTCGCGGAGCCGAGCCGAGTGGCGCTGCTCAACCAGTTGCGCGTGCCGACATTGGTGGTACACGGCACGGCGGACCCGCTGCTGCCGGTGATGCACGGCATACACCTGGCGGCGCACATTCGCGGCAGCCAGTTGAAACTCATCCCGGGCATGGCCCATCGCTTCCAGGAAGCGTTCAAGGCACCGTTGCTGGCGGCGGTGTTGCCGTACTTGCAATCCCATCGCGAAGACACCTCGCATTGGGCGCAGATTGAGCCGGTGGCAGCCCCCAATCTCCTGTAGGAGCAAAGCTTGCTCGCGATAGCGGTCTGCCTGCCACATCGATGGTGACTGACACACCCCAATCCCCTGTAGGAGCAAAGCTTGCTCGCGATAGCGGTCTGCCTGTCCCATTGATGCTGACTGACACACCCCAATCCCCTGTAGGAGCAAAGCTTGCTCGCGAAAGCGGTCGGCCTGTCCCATTGATGCTGACTGACACACCCCAATCCCCTGTAGGAGCAAAGCTTGCTCGCGAAAGCGGTCTGCCTGCCACATCGATGGTGACTGACACACCGCTATCGCGAGCAAGCTTTGCTCCTACAGGGCGAGGGCTGCAGTCCTGGGCCTGTCGGGTGTATCGTTCAGGTTTTCCGGTGCGATTGAGCCTGCGAGGTATGCGATGAGTAACTCCCTGAAAATCGATTTTGTCAGCGACGTGTCCTGCCCCTGGTGCGTCGTCGGCCTGTACGGCCTGACCAAAGCGTTGGACATATTGCGTGACGAAGTCCAGGCCGAGATCCGCTTCCAACCGTTCGAGCTGAACCCGAACATGGGCCCCGACGGCCAGAACATCACCGAACACATCACCGAAAAATACGGTTCCACCCCCGAGCAATCACAGAAAAACCGCGAGATGATCCGCGCCCGTGGCGCCGAGGTCGGGTTTGCCTTTCGTACCGACGGCAACAGCCGCATCTACAATACCTTCGACGCCCACCGCTTGCTCTACTGGGCCGGGCTGGAAGGGTTGCAGTTCAATCTGAAAGAAGCGCTGTTCAAGGCGTATTTCACCGATGGCGGCAACCCGTCGGACCCTCGGCAATTGGCGCAGATTGCTGAAAGCGTCGGGCTGGACCGGCAGCGGGCCGAGGCGATTCTGGCCAGCGACGAATACGTCAGGGAAGTTAAAGAGGAAGAGCAGTTGTGGCTGTCGCGCGGGGTGAGTTCGGTGCCGACGGTGGTGTTTAACGGCCAGTACGCGGTGACGGGCGGGCAACCGGTGGAAACGTTTGTCGGGGCGATCCGGCAGATCATGAGTGAGGCCAAGGGCGGTACCGTCAGCAACTGACACCGTCCCCGCGATCGTTCCCACGCTCTGCGTGGGAATGCCTCTGGGGACGCTCCGCGTCCAGTGACGCGGAGCGTCACGGGCTGCATTCCCACGCAGAGCGTGGGAACGATCATCAACGCGGTGACGGGTGGGCAACCGGTGGGAACGATCATCAAAGTCCTGAGTTCGACTCGGTCTTTCAGGTCGATGGAGCTCCAAGAACAACTCGGTCAGTCCCCTCGCCCCCTTGGGGAGAGGGTTAGGGAGAGGGGGGGGTTCCCAAGTCGTACACAAACCAGCAATCACCGCACAATCTTGTCCACATGAATCCCCAGTTTCTTCAGTCGATACCAAAAGCTGCGCTCGGAGATTCCGATCAGCTGCGCCGCCGCAGCCTGTACGCCGTTGCTCTGTTGCAGGGCCGCGAGGATGTAGGCCTTTTCAACTTCCGCCAGCGCCGCTTCCAGGTCCGCCGGCACACCGTTGTTTTCAATCAGCACGCCACTGTCGGCGGGCCGTGAGGCGAACAAATAAGCGGGCAGGTCTTCCTCTTCGATCACCGCCTGGGAAGCCACAATCGTCGCGCGTTCCACGCAGTTCTGCAGTTCGCGAATATTCCCCGGCCACGAATAATTGGCCATGGCCTGCAACGCCGCCGCGCTGAAACCACTGAAGCGTTTACCCGCCGCAGCACCCAGCGTGTTAGCGAAATGCCGGGCCAGCGGGGCGATGTCTTCGACCCGTTCGCGCAGGGCCGGCAGCGGGATCGGGAACACGTTGAGGCGGTAATACAGGTCTTCGCGAAACTCCTTGTTGGCCACCGCGTCCAGCAGGTTCTTGTTGGTGGCGGCGATCACCCGCACATCGACCTTGCGCTCACGGGGATCGCCCACCGGTTCGATCACTCGCTCCTGCAACGCGCGCAAGATCTTCGCCTGCAACGCCAACGGCATTTCACCGATTTCATCAAGAAACAGCGTGCCCTTGTCCGCCTGTTGAAAGCGCCCGACCCGGTCCGCCACGGCGCCGGTAAACGCGCCTTTGCGATGGCCGAACATTTCGCTTTCCAGCAAGCCTTCGGGGATCGCCGCGCAGTTCACCGCCACGAATGGCTTGTCGGCGCGGTTGCCATGTTTGTGGATCGCCCGGGCGACCATTTCCTTGCCGGTGCCGCTTTCGCCGGTCAGCAAAATCGTCGCGTTGCTTTCGCGCACCGAATCGATGGCGTGCAGCACCCGCCGAAAACTCGGGCTGTCGCCCACCAGGCTGTCGATCTGCTGGTGTTCGTCGAGTTCGGCGCGCATGCGCTGGTTGTCTTTGAGGATGTCGCGAAATTGCAGGGCCTTGCTGACGGTGATGTCCAGCTCATCGATATCGAACGGCTTGGCGATGTAGTCGAAGGCGCCGTTGCGCATCGACTGCACGGCGTTTTTCACCGTGCTGTAGGCGGTCATGACGATCACCGGCAATTGCGGAAAACGGCTTTTGATTTCCGCGAGCAATTGCGGGCCGTCCATGCCGGGCATGCGCCAGTCGCTGATCACCAGGTCGATGTCTTCGCACTCCAGCACTTTGAGCGCGTGCAGGCCGTTGCCGGCGGTGAACACCGTGATGCCGTTCTGACTCAGGGCCGAGGCCAGCAGGTCGCAGAGCTTGGGCTCGTCGTCGACCACCAGTACGTTATGTGTCATCGCTCGTCTCGTCGAAGTCGTCGCCATGGGTCGGAATGTACAGGCTGAAAGTAGCGCCGGCATCTTTTTCGCTGACGCAGTCGATGTGCCCGTCATGGTTTTCCATGATCGAAAACACCTTGGCCAGACCCAGGCCGGTGCCCGAGGCTTTGGTGGTCACAAACGGTGTGAAGATCCGTTCAAGCATGTCCGGCTCGATGCCCTGGCCGGTGTCCGCGACGCTGATGATGGTGTGGGTGGCATCGCGGTTGATGCCCAGGGTCAGGTGGCCGCCGTCGGGCATGGCGTCGATGGCGTTGACGATCAGGTTCAGCCCGGCCTGCTTGAGCTGGCGCGCATCGGCGTACAGGGTCGCGCCCGGTGCCTGATCGTCGATGTGCACCTCAATGTTATGGCTGGCCAGTTCCGGGGCGCAGAACCCCACCAGTTCATCCACCAACGGTCGCGCCGGTTGGGTCGAGCGCAGTGGCGCACTGGGTTTGGCGAAGTCGAGGAAATCGGTGATCAGGTCGTTGATGCGGCTGACTTCGCTGACCACGTATTCCAGGTGACGCTTGTCGGTCTCGGGCAAATCGGCGCGCCGGTGCAGCAGTTGGGTGGCGGTCTTGATGATGCCCAGCGGGTTGCGGATTTCATGGGCCAGGCCCATCGCGACTTCGCCCAGCGCGTGCAAACGGTCGCGGCGGCGCAGTTGCGATTCCAGGTGTTGCAACTCGCCCAGGCGTTCGCTCATGTGGTTGAAGGTGCTGCTCAGTTCCGCCAGTTCATCGCCGCCGGTGACGGGCAAGCGCTGGCGATAATCCCCGGCAATCACCGCTTGCACGCCTTTGGACAAGCCGCGCAACGGCTTGGTCAGCCGCTGGGACACCAGCCAGCCAACCGCCAGGGAAGCTGCCGAACTGAGCAGGAAAATCAGGATGAACAGGTTGCTCTGATTCACCAGCCCCATCAGGCTGGTATGGCGCAACAGGCCACTGAAAATCACGCCTTGGAGCTCGCCATTCTCATTGAGGATCGGCCGGTAGATACCGCTGAAACGACTGGTGAATTGCTCGGTCGGCTGCTTGGTGGTGCGCAGGATCTGTTCGATCTTCGCCGGGACTGCTGCGGGGTGGTCTTCGAAACGCTGGCTGGAGAAGATCTCCGAGAAGTCATCGCCCTTGGCCAGGTACAAGCGCAAATCCAGCGAATGCACATCGGAGACGCTGGTCAGAAAGCTGTTGTCGAGATAAGTGGCAATCACCAGTTTGTAATCGACGCCGTCCTGTTCGGTTTCAAAGGTCGAGACCACGGTGCCGGTCGCCACACCGCCGATTTGCAGGGTTTGCAGCACGGCTTTGGGCGCGGTGCTGATTTGGCGCACGATGTCATCGGCGGCGGTGCTGAACACCACTTTGTGATCGCTGTTGCGCACCAGGGCGACGACGTCGATGCCCATGGAATCGGCAATGTCGGTGGTCAACCGGTCGTGGCGCACCGACGACCTATCCACCGGCGGTTGGGTATAGCGCAGGAACAATTGCGCGGCCCGGGCGTTGTCCCGCAGGATTTCGCTGATCTCGTCCTCGACGATCTTGGTCGATTCCTGCAGCCAGATGCGCACGTTGCTGTCGAAAATCTGCGACAGCGTGGTGGCGGCCAGTTCCGCGGCGATCATGGTCGGGATCACGCTGACCAGCCAAAAGGCCAGGACCAGTTTGCGTTGCAGGCTCCAGCCGGAGAGGGCGAAGGGTCGGGCGTTGGCGGGTCGTTTGGTCATCAGGTTTCGCTTGTCGAACGCCATGGCGGGATTAATCGTGAGGCCTGGATCAATACAGTAGCCGACATTGCCCCGCCGGTGGCGGCCCGTCTGCAACCGGGTTCGCGACGGGTTCAGGCCAGTTGCCGATATTCCCGGCGCAGGGGTGGCGGGGCGCAGCGCTGCTGGATGAAACGTTGCTGGATAAAGTCCACGCTCAGTTCAATCACGCGCCGGTATTGCAGGTCGACGGTGATCATGTGATAGCAGTCGTCCAGCAACACCTTGACCACCGGCCCGCCGAGCTTGCGTTCCACGTAATCGGCGTTCCAGCGGCTGGTGATGTCGTCTTCGATGGAGTGCAGGACCAGCGTCGGAGTGGTGATCGATGGCATGCATTTTTTCACCACGGCGTTCAGCCGGTGCAGTTCGCGCACGGTGACGCCTTCCATGGTCAGCAAACCGGCGGCGCTGCTTTCGCCTTCTTTCATTTGGCGTTCGACGATGGCGCGCAGGCGTTCATTCTTGATGCCATAAGGCGGCTTTTCTTCAAAACGGCAAATGTGTACGCCAAATGGAATCTTCATTAACAACGGCGTGAGAAACGCCAGTTTGTGGATGCTCCAGCCGTCGTAGCGCAACGTTGTGGAGTACAGCAGCAAGCCTTCGATCTGCCCGGGGTGTTCGGCGGCCAGGTACATCGACAGCACCGCGCCCATCGACAAACCACCGACGAAGACCCGCTCGTGCTTGCGCCGCACGCCAACGAATGTATTGCGCGCGCTCTCGTACCAGTCCCGCCAGCCGGTGGCTTGCAGGTCGGCGTTGCCCCCGCAGTGCCCGGCCAGGGTCGGCACATAGACCGTGTGCCCGGCTTTCGCCAGGCCCATGGCCACCCGACGGAGTTCCGTCGGGGTGCCGGTGAGGCCGTGGATCAACACCACCGCGACCTCACCCGAGCCGAGAACGAAACCGGCGCTGCCTTCGCCCATGTCGATCTCTTGCGGGTTCATCGTTTCATGGCTCGATCAAGCAAACGGTCGAGCAGAGCAATACCCAGGTCGATTTCCGGGTAGCTGATTTCCAGCGACGGGGCCAGGGTGATCACGTTCTTGTAGTAACCGCCCACGTCGAGGATCAGGCCCAGGCGTTTGCCATCGATTTCGATGTCGCCCTTCATGCCTTCGTCGACCATGAAATCCAGGGTGGCCTTGTCCGGGGTGAAACCGTCCGGGCCGCAGATTTCGCAGCGCAGGGCCAGGCCCAGGCCATCGACGTCGCCGATGATCGGGTAGCGCTTCTGCAAGTCTTTCAGGCCTTCAAGGAAGTATTTGCCCTTGGCCATGACCATCGCGCCGTAATCGACTTCGCTGGTCATCTTGAACATTTCCAGACCGACCGCCGTGCCCAGCGGGTTGGACGCGAACGTGGAGTGAGTCGAACCCGGCGGGAAGATTTTCGGGTTGATCAGCTCTTCCTTGGCCCAGATGCCGCCCAGTGGATTGAGGCCGTTGGTCAGTGCTTTACCGAAGACAATCACGTCCGGTTTGACGTCGAAGTGTTCGATCGACCACAGCTTGCCGGTGCGCCAGAAACCCATCTGGATTTCATCGACCACCATCAGGATGCCGTGCTGATCCAGCACATGCTTGAGTTCGCTATAGAAGTTCATCGGCGGAATCACGTAGCCGCCGGTGCCCTGGATCGGCTCGACGTAGAACGCGGCGTATTCGCACTGGTTGGTTTTCGGGTCCCAGACACCGTTGTATTCAGTCTCGAACAGGCGAGCGAAATTCTTCACGCACTCGCTGCCGTACTCTTCCTTGGTCATGCCTTTCGGGCCGCGGAAGTGGTACGGGAACGGGATGAAGTTGGCGCGCTCACCGAAGTGGCCGTAGCGGCGACGATAGCGGAAGCTGGAGGTGATCGACGAGGCGCCGAGGGTACGGCCGTGGTAGCCGCCTTCGAAGGCGAACATCAGGCTCTTGCCGTTGGATGCGTTACGCACGACTTTCAGCGAGTCCTCGATGGACTGCGAACCGCCGACGTTGAAGTGCACGCGACCGTCGAGGCCGAACTTGTTCTTGGCATCGACCGCGATCATTTCCGAGAGCTCGATCTTGCCTTTGTGCAGGTACTGGCTGGCGATCTGCGGCAGGGTGTCGATCTGCTGTTTCAGCGCGTTGTTCAGGCGCGGGTTGGCGTAACCGAAGTTGACCGCCGAGTACCACATTTGCAGGTCGAGGTAGGCCTGGTCTTCGGTGTCCCACACGTAGGAACCTTCGCAGCGGCTGAAAATGCGCGGCGGGTCGATGTAGTGAACGGTGTCGCCGTAGGAGCAGTATTTGGCTTCTTTATCCAGAAGGATCTGGTCTTCGGCGGTAGCGATTCGAATATCAGACATGATGGAAGAGTTCCTGTGATTCGACGTTGAAAGAGGTGGCGTTGGCGCTGCTGGCGGCTGGCAACTTGGCCAGTAAGGCCTGGAGTTCGGCGAAGTTGTCGAAGCGCGCGTAGGCGATGCCGTTGCGCTCGCAGTGTTCGGCCAGGCGATCCTTGGCGAACACGAAATCGGCGCTGGCGGCGACGCACATGTCCGACTGACCGTCGCCGATCACCAGCACCCGTTTGCCCTTGGGCGTGGACTTGCATTTGCAGTTGCCGGAGGCGGCACGGCAGGCGTCGCTGGAGTACGGGAAGTCGATGCGCCAGCTCTCGTGGCCGAGTTGGCGCAAGCGGTTGGCGAGGATCGGCAGCAGGGTCACGTAGTTGCGCGCGAGGATCCGCGCAATGCCTTGCTCGATGCCGTCGCTGACCACTTCCAGGGTGGCGCCGAGGCCGATCACGTGGTCGACGAAGTCGGGGAAGTCCGGGTCTATTTCGATCGTGTCGAAGAACGCGAGCAGTTCGGTCGGCGTGGCCTTGACCAGCGAGAGCTGGCGGCTGAGGCATTCACGTGAACCAATGTCGCCTTGCAGCCACTCGTTTTCGATCGCTTCCCAGCTTGGGTCGGCGAACTGTTGGAGGATGCTGTCGATCACGTCGGTGCGGGTGATGGTCCCGTCGAAATCACACACGATATGCCAATCATTCATCTGATTACCTATTGGGCCGGGTGCGCTGTTTGCGCTTGCCAAAGGGGTAGAGCAGGGACTGTGCCAATCGGGTTTGGCCCCGTATTCGTGGGGTTGTGGCGGGGTTTTGTGTCGGCGAAGCTACAATTTTTGTAGGTTGCTACAAACAACATGAGTGCTTGCGCAGGGAAGGTGAAAAGAGGATTGATGCGCGCATGTCTTGTTAAGGAAATGCCTCATGTCGAGGATTACGGTTGCTCTGTTTGCGGCGCTGACATGCTTGTCAGCCAATGTTCTGGCCGATGGCATCACCGGGGAGGCGGGTGCGGGGTTGAGCTATCAGCCTCACGACCCGACGGGTAGTCGCCATGACATCCGGCCGGTGCCGTATCTCGATCTGGACTGGGGCGATGTCAGCCTCAGCACCGACGACGGGCTGACGTGGAGCGCGTTGAAGACCAACGGTTTCAGCGCCGGGCCGTTTTTGAATTACCTGCCGGGGCGCACCGCCAATGGCAGTTTGCAGGGTTTGCATGATGTGCCGGACATGGGCGTTGTCGGTGGGTTCGTGCAGTACGCACCGGCTGATTTCTGGCGAGTATTTGCTTCGGTTGGCGAGGCGGTCGGTGGGCCTGACGGTGTGGTCGGGCGGTTAGGTGGCGAGATCGGTTATCCACTGGGCGGCGGGGTGATTGGCAGCAGCAATCTGACCGCGCACTTTGCCGATGGGCAGCAGAATCAGGCGTTTTACGGGGTTAGTGCGGCAGCGTCGCAGGCCTCGGGCATTGCCCGCTACAACGCCGGCGGCGGGTTGCAGAACGTGGCGTTGACCCAGAGCTTCGAGTTTCCGCTGGCAGCCCATTGGTCACTGTTGACCAGCGCGAGCTGGATTCACCTGACGGGCTCGGCGGCGGACAGCAGCATCGTCAAACAGGTCGGGCAGCAGGATCAGGGGGAAGTGCAGGCGGCGGTGGCCTACAAATTCGATTGACCCTGACACCCTGACATTGATCGTTCCCACGCTCTGCGTGGGAATGCAGCCCGTGACGCTCCGCGTCACTGGACGCGGAGCGTCCCTTGAGGCATTCCCACGCGGAGCGTGGGAACGATCCGGTTCAGGTTTGTTCGCCCTCGGCCAACAACGCTATCCCGCCAATAATCACCGCCACACCCACCCAGTGCAGCAGGCTGATCTGCTCGCCCAGCCCCAGCCACGACCCCAGTAGCACTCCGACAAACACCAGCGAACTCAGCGGAAACGCCAGGGACAAACTGCTGCGCCGCAAAATCAGCATCCACACAAAAAACGCACCGATGCCGCAGCCCACCGCAAACAGTACGCCGGGGTCGACGATCACCGCTTGCAGCCAGTGAAGCGTGAAGGTCATCTGGCCCAACTGATCGCCGCCCACCTTGGTCGCAATCTGTCCGGCACTTTCCAGAATAATCAGCAGTGCCCAGAGCACCACCGTGCCCAGGCGCCCATGCAGCCAATCCATCGATTTCGAATCACGCATGGCCGGCACACACGAGCATGACGCCCACCGTAATCACCAGCGTGGCGAGCCAGCGTCGGCGGCTGACGGTTTCCCCCAGCACCACTTTGCCCGCCAGCACCACGCCGCAATAGGCCAGGGCCCCGGCCGGGAACAGCAGGCTAAGCGGCGCCCGGGACAAGGCTTCGAGCCAGACGAAAAACTCAAGCGTGTAGGCGCCGATCCCGCACCACAACAGCGGCGCATTGAATACCTGGCCCCAGAACGCGTTCAGCCGGAAACCGCCTTCGAGTTCCGGCAAACGGTCCAGGCCGAGTTTGAAACAGAGCTGGCCGATGACGTCCAGCACGATGGAAAAGGCGACCAGCAGGATGACGGTGAAGGTCAGGTCGGGATCTAGGATATGCACAGTCAGGATTCACCCTTTGGCGGACACTCCCGGACACCGGCGTCATCGAACATGAAGGCCGGCCGGGAGGGCTGCGGGGGTGAATGCAAGGGGCGGGCCAGCACCTGATGATCGTTCCCACGCTCTGCGTGGGAATGCAGCAAGGGACGCTCTGCGTCCCAGAAGCGGACGCGGAGCGTCCGGGGAGGCATTCCCACGCGGAGCGTGGGAACGATCAAACGTCCTGTAGGAGCGAGGCTTGCCCGCGAAGACGGACTATCAGCCGACATCAATGTTGCCTGACACACCGCTTTCGCGGGCAAGCCTCGCTCCTACAGGGGTGTCAGGTGTGCAGGCGAACCCAGACTGACACAAGCACGGTTGCGGCGATCAACCAGCCTACTGCCGCCACCGCCAGCGAAGCCTCCAACCGCATGCGGTCGACCATGACGTACAAGGTCGCCAGGTACACGAAATACGGAATGATCGACCACATGCCAAACACGATGGTGGTCTTCAGATCCTCTACCGAACGGCCCTTGCCGACGATGTAATGCGCGATCAACGCGAAGGTCGGAAACAGCGGCACCAAGCCTGCGATGTAATAGTTTTTGGTCTTGGCCAACGCGGCGAGTATCAACACTACGCCTGCGCCGAGTGCGGCTTTGAGAATCAGATCCATCAGTGGCTCAGCCCGTACTTTTTCACTTTGTCGAACAGCGTGGTCTTGGCCATCCCCAATTCCAGGCTGGCCTGGGTCAGGTTGCCGCCGCTACGCTGCAAGGCATCGTTGAGCAGGTTGCGTTCAAAGGCTTCCACCGCTTCGGCGAAGGCCAGGCCCTGGTTGCTGCCGCTGGCGCCAGACTTCTTGAAGGCCGGTAAACCAAGGGCGAAACGTTCGGCGACGTTGCGCAGTTCGCGCACGTTGCCCGGCCAGTCGTGGCTCATCAGGTTCGACAGCGTCTGGTTGTCCAGCTCCGGCACCGCGCGGTCGAAGCGCAGGGACGACTGCTGCAGGAAGTGTTCGAACAGTTGCAGGATGTCTTCGCGACGTTCGCGCAGCGGCGGCAATTCCAGGGTCACCACGTTGAGGCGGTAATACAAGTCGCTGCGGAATTCGCCCTTTTTGCTCGACTCGTCCAGGTCGGATTTGGTCGCCGCAATCACCCGGCAATCCACCGCCACGCTCTGGTTCGAACCGAGGCGTTCGAGGGTGCGTTCCTGCAACACCCGCAGCAGTTTGATCTGCAACGGCAAGGGCATGCTTTCCACTTCGTCGAGGAACAGCGTGCCGTTGTCCGCGTGTTCGATCTTGCCGATCCGCCGCTTGCCGGCGCCGGTGAAAGCATTGGCTTCGTGGCCGAAGATTTCGCTTTCGAACAGGTTCTCCGGGAGTCCGCCGCAGTTCAGCGCGACGAATTGCTTGGTGTGACGACGACTGAAGTCATGCAGGCAACGGGCGACCAGTTCCTTGCCGGTGCCGGTTTCGCCTTCGATCAGCACGTTGGCCGAGGTATCGGCGACGTTGGCGATCAGTTCACGCAGGTTCTGCATGGCTGGCGAGCGGCCGATGATCCGGCCTTCCAGGGAATCCCGTTCCGCGAGTTGCCGGCGCAACGAAGAGACTTCGCGAGCGAGGCTGCGTTGCTCAAGGGCGCGGCGGGCCACGTCCACCAGCCGTTCCGGAGAGAACGGTTTCTCCATGAAATCGTAGGCGCCTTTTTGCATCGCGCCGACCGCCATGGAGATGTCGCCGTGGCCGGTGATCAGCACTACGGGCAAGCTGCGGTCCCGGGCCTTGAGCCGGGTCAGCAGTTCCAGGCCATCGATGCCCGGCAGGCGAATATCGCTGATGACGATCCCGGCAAAGTTGTCGCCGACCCGCTCCAGGGCTTCTTCGGCGCTGCCCACGCCGACGCAGGGAATGTCTTCCAGGGTCAGCGCCTGTTGGCAGCCGAGCAGCACATGGGGGTCGTCTTCGACGATCAGCACACTAAGGTCGTTGTTCATATTGGCTCGGCGGGGGTGGGGCTTACCAACGGTAAACTGAGGACGAAAGTGGTACCACCGCTGGCCGGGTGCTCGACACCCAAGTGACCGCCGGTGGCCGCGGCCAGGCTGGCGGAGAGGGTCAGGCCGAGGCCCAGACCCTGTTCGCCGGGTTTGGTGGTGAAGAACGGTTCGAACAGATGCTTGCGCGCTTCGGCGTCGATGCCGTGGCCGTTGTCGCGCACCCGCAGGCGATATTTGCCGTCGTATTCCTCACCTTCCAGCCACAGCGCTGGCAATGGCTGCGATTGCATGGCGTCGAGGGCGTTGCCGATCAGGTTGACCAGAATCTGCTCCAGGCGGGTCTGGTCGATTTGCACTTGCGCGTCCTTGAAGTCACGGTACAGGTGCAGATGCGCGCTTTCCATTCGGCTGCCGAGCAGTTGCAACGCCGCGTCCACGGCTTTGCCCAGACTTGCCTGCCCCTTGTCATCGCCGCGCTTGGCGAACGAACGCAGGCTGGCGGTGATGCGGCCCATACGGTCGATCAATTCGTTGATGGTTTTCAGGTTGGTGCTGGCGACATCCAGTTGACCGCGCTCCAGGAAGCGCACGGTGTTGCCGGACAAAGTCCGCAGCGCGGCCAGCGGCTGGTTCAATTCGTGGGCGATGCTGGTCGACATTTGGCCGATGGCCGCCAGTTTGCCGGCCTGGACCAGTTCATCCTGGGCCCGACGCAACGTCTCTTCGGCCTGGCGTCGTTCGCGGATCTGACCCTTGAGCCGTTCGTTGCTGGCGCGCAAATCGGTGGTGCGTTCGGTAATCCGACGCTCCAGTTGATTGTTGGCTTCCTGCAAGGCTTCCCGGGCCGCGAGGCGGGTGGCGATGACCTTGCGCCGCTCGTTCCAGGCGATCAACAGGAACGCCACCAGGGCAAACGCCACCGCCACCAGAATCCCCTGGTTGATCGCTTCACGGCGCAAATCCGCCAGGGGCGTGAGCAGGGTGAAATTCCACGGCGTGTCGCTCAGGGGCCGGGTCTGGGCCAGGTAGGTGATATTTTGTTCGTCGGAAGCCAGTTCGCTGTTGGCGGGGAAGGTCAGTTTCTCCACACCTTCGGCCAGGGTTTCCCGGGCCAGCGGTTGCAATTCGTTCAGCGGGAACCAGTAGTACTGCAGGCTGCGAGCAAGTTTTTCCTTGGTTTCGTCACTCAGCGGCACCACTGATTTGAGTCGGCGCGCCGGATCGCTGGAGAGAATGATGATGCCGTTCTCATCGCTGACGAAGGCTTCCAGGCGTGCCCGCTGCCAGCGTTCTTCCATGGCTTCGAGCCGAACCTTGACCACCGCGACGCCGATGATCTTGCCGTGTTCTTCCAGGCCGTGGGCCAGGTAATAACCGGGTTCGCCGTTGGTGCTGCCGATGCCATAGAAGCGTCCCGGTTGGCCGCGCACGGCGTTCTGGAAGTAAGCGCGGAAGGACAGGTCTTCGCCGAGGTAACTGTCGACGTCGCGCCAGTTGCTGGTGGCGAGCACGCGACCGGTGGTGTCCATGACGTAGATGGCCCGACTGCGGCTACGCCGGTTCAGGCCTTCCAGGTAGTCGTTGACCGTTTGCCGGGTTTCCGGCGTCGGGTCGTCCAGCAACTTCGAAACACTGGATTCGAGTTCCAGCAGGCTGGGCAGGTAGGTGTACTTGCTGATCTCGCTCTCGACGGCGCGGGCGTGCAGTTCCAACTGACGCTGGCCGTTCTCGCTGAGGCTGCGAATCCCGTAGTGTTCACTGACCCAGAAGCCGATATAACCCAACCCGATCATCAGGGCGATGACCAGCGGCGGCAGGAACAGATGGCGTATCAGACGGGGTTTCACGGCGAGTGATGGCGGCGCTGCGCGATAGAGAGTGGGGTCGCATTTCATCACAGATGCCTTGGGTCAACCACAACACTTGTTCATGAGCCACCGCCGTCCCCTGTGGGAGCGAGCTTGCTCGCGATGAGGCCATTCCAGTCAACATCAATGTTGAATGTCAGTCCGCTATCGCGAGCAAGCTCGCTCCCACAGGGGATTGGTGTGGCTTCGGGCAAGCGCCCGGTGCTTAGTGCTGCAAAATCTTCTCAAGGAAGTGCTGCGCACGTTCGGAGCGGGCGCTGATGTCGCCGAAGAACTCCTCTTTCGGGCAGTCTTCGATGATCTTGCCCTGGTCCATGAAGATCACGCGGTCCGCCACTTTGCGGGCGAAGCCCATTTCGTGGGTCACGCACATCATGGTCATGCCTTCGTGGGCCAGTTGCACCATCACGTCGAGCACTTCGTTGACCATTTCCGGGTCCAGCGCCGAGGTCGGTTCGTCGAACAGCATGACGATCGGGTCCATGGCCAGTGCGCGGGCAATCGCCACACGCTGTTGCTGGCCACCGGAGAGTTGGCCGGGGTGCTTGTGGGCGTGGGCCGACAAGCCGACGCGCTCGAGCAGTTGCAGGCCTTTCTTGGTGGCTTCTTCCTTGCTGCGGCCCAAGACCTTGATCTGCGCGATGGTCAGGTTTTCAGTAATGGACAGGTGCGGGAACAGCTCGAAATGCTGGAACACCATGCCAACCCGCGAACGCAGTTTCGGCCGGTCGGTCTTCGGATCGGCGATGGAAGTGCCATCGACCACTACGTCGCCTTTCTGGAACGGTTCCAGGGCATTGACGCATTTGATCAGTGTCGATTTGCCCGAGCCGGACGGCCCGCACACCACGATCACTTCGCCTTTTTTGACCTCGGTGCTGCAATCAGTCAGTACCTGGAAGTCGCCATACCACTTGTTGATGTTCTTGATAGAGATCATACGGCAAACCTTTTTTGCAGACGCTTGACCAGCAGCGAGGCGGCAAAGCTGATTGTGAAGTACGTAAGCCCTGCGAAGATCAGGAACTCGTTGGAGCGACCGATGATGTCGCCACTGGCGCGCGAAGCGTTGAGGAAGTCCACCAGACCGACCGCGTACACCAGCGAGGTGTCCTGGAACAGGATGATGCTCTGTTGCAGCAACAGCGGGGTCATCTTGCGAAACGCCTGGGGCAGGATGATCAAACGCATCATCTGGCCGTACGTCATGCCCAGGGCTTGAGCGGCACCCATCTGGCCCTTGGAAATCGACTGCACACCGGCCCGCACGATTTCGCAGAAGTACGCGGCTTCGAACATCATGAACGCCACGATGCAGGAGGCGAATGCGCCGATCGGGGTGTCTTCGCCGGTGATCCAGCGCAGCACGAACGGCACCGCCAGGTAGAACCAGGTGATGACCAGCAGCAGCGGGATCGAACGGAAGTAGTTAACGTAGGCGCCGGCCACGTTCGACAGCAGTTTGTTGTGGGACAGGCGCATCAGCGCCAGGAGGGTGCCGAGGATGATCCCGCCGACGACGCCAAGCGCCATCAATTGCAGGGTCATGACCATGCCGTTCCACATGCCTGGCAGGGAAGGGATGATGCCCGAGAAGTCGAATTCCATCATTTACCCCCTAGGGAGATCAGGCCCGGGACCGCGACTTTCTTCTCGACCAGGCGCATCAGCAACATCAGGCTCATGTTCAGGGTGAAGTAAATCAGCGTGGCCAGGGTGAAGGCTTCGAACAGGTTGGCGGAGAACTCGGCGGTCTGCTTGGTCTGCGCAAGCAGTTCCATCAGGCCGATCAACGAGGCCACCGACGAGTTCTTGAACACGTTCAGGAATTCCGAGGTAAGCGGCGGAATAATGATGCGGTAGGCCTGGGGCAGCAGCACGTTCCAGTAGATTTGCGGCAGCTTGAAACCCATGGCGCGAGCGGCGGATTCCTGGCCCTTCGGCAAAGCCTGGATGCCGGTGCGCACTTGTTCGCAAACCCGGGCGGCGGTGAACAGACCCAGGCACACGACGACGCTCAGATAGGCCGAGGTGGTCGGGTTCAGGTCTTGCTTGTACCAGTCCTGCAGGTTTTGCGGCAGCAGGTCGGGTACCAGGAAGTACCAGATGAACAGCTGAACCAGCAGCGGCACGTTACGGAAGAGTTCGACGTAGCAGGTCGCGATGCCCGATACGACGCGGTTCGGCACGGTGCGCATGACACCCAGGATCGAGCCCAGCGTCAGCGCGATAATCCAGGCCACGACGGCGATGGCAATGGTCCAGCCCAGCCCGGAGATGAACCAGTCGAGATACGTCTCGCTGCCCACGCCGGTGGACTTGAAGAACACGCCCCAGTCCCAGTTGTAATTCATTAGGGTCTCCCCTCGGATCGATCAATGTACAAGTGCCCGCCTGGGGAAGCTCCGTTCCCGCCTGACTTTGAAAGCCAGGCACACACGAGCGGCTCGACAGCCACCGGTTCGAGTGTTTCCAAAATATGCCAGCAGGGAGTGACAAACCCCTGAAAGGGCAGTGGCCCTTTCAGGAGATAAGGTTAGTCAGGAATCAGGACTTCTTGTCGTCAGCCGCTTTATCGGTCGGATTGGCGATCAGGGCCTTGAGCTCGTCGCTCATCGGGAAGCTCAGGTTCAGGCCTTTAGGCGGGATTGGCTGCATGAACCATTTTTCGTAGATCTTGTTGATCTCGCCCGACTTGTAGGTGGCCACGATGGCGTCGTCTACAGCCTTCTTGAACGGCTCGTCGCCCTTGCGGACCATGCAGCCGTAGATTTCGTAGGACTGTGGAGTGCCGGTAACGGCCCAGTCATCGGCCTTCTTGGCCTTGGCGGCTTCACCGGCCAGCAAGGCGTCGTCCATCATGAACGCAACAGCGCGGCCCGATTCCAGCATCTGGAAGGACTCGCCGTGGTCTTTGGCGGAGATAACGTTCATGCCCATCTGCTTGTCAGCGTTCATCGACTTGAGGATGCGCTCGGACGTGGTGCCGGCGGTGGTCACGACGTTTTTGCCTTTCAGGTCGTCGAAGTCCTTGTACGCGGAGCCTTTCTTGGACAGCAGGCGCGTACCGATTTCGAAGATGCCGACGGAGAAGTCAACTTGCTGCTGACGCTCGACGTTGTTGGTGGTGGAGCCGCACTCGACGTCCACGGTGCCGTTCTGCACCAGCGGGATACGGGTTTGCGAGGTGACCAGGTTGTATTTGACCTGGAGGTTAGGCAGGTCGAGGTCTTTCTTGATGGCTTCGACGATCTTCAGCTGGATGTCGTGAGAGTAGCCCATCGGTTTGCCGGAAGCATCCGCGATGTAGGAAAACGGGATGGAAGCATCACGATGCCCGAGGGTGATCACACCGGACTCTTTGATCTTCTTCAGTGTGCCGGTGAGTTCGGCAGCGAAAACTGGAGTGCTAATCAGAGCGGCAGCAATGGCTGCGCCCAGGATATGGGGAACGATGCGCATCAAATTTTCCTCGACATTGTTTTTTTTATGGAGCCAGTTCGTCGGCCCTTTTGTGCTTCGAATGCGTGGTGGCACCTGAAGGGTGGGCACGACAATACATTCGTCCAAGAGTGTAGAGCATGACTCGTGCCAGGCCAGGCGGTACAGGTCAACCTATTGATTTGTAACGAAAATAAATATTTATGGCGCTGAATTTACGCTCTGGCTATCCGGTAAACCGAATCGGCTGGCGAGTCGTGTTCGGAAAACCGAATGCGCGTACCCCTGTAGGAGCGAGGCTTGCCCGCGAAGAGGGAGTGTCAGCCAACATTAATGCAGCTGACATACCGCTTTCGCGGGCAAGCCTCGCTCCTACAAAGGAGGTACGAAAAAGCCCCTGAATCTCACAATTCAGGGGCTTTCGTTTAACCGGATTCCCGATCAGGCCGCTTCGATCTTGCTGCGATTCTGCTCGACCTTGCTCAGGTAATCCGCCAGTTTCTGCTGCTCGTCCGGGGTAGTGAACAGCCCGAGTTTGCTGCGGCGCCACAGGATGTCGTGTGCCGTGGTGGCCCACTCTTCGCTGCACAGGTAATCGACTTCGCGGGTGTAGAGGCCGCCGCCGATGTGTTCGCCCAGGTCGCTGAGGTTTTGCACGCCTTCGAGCATGCGCCAGGTGCGGCTGCCGTAAGTGGTGGCCCAGCGGCGGGCGATTTCGGTCGGCACCCAGTCGAACGTGTCGCGGATCTTTGCGCACAGGGCTTGCGGGGTGGTCATGTCTTCGCCGCCGGGCAGGGTGGCCGTCGCGGTCCAGCTCGGCTTGATCTGGGTGAAGTACGGGGCCAGTTGCGCCAGCGCCGACTCGGCCAGTTTGCGGTAGGTGGTCAGCTTGCCGCCGAACACCGACAGTAACGGGGCTTCTTCACCGCTGCCGGACAACGCCAGGGTGTAGTCGCGGGTCACGGCCGACGGGTTGTCGGATTCGTCGTTGCACAGCGGACGCACACCGGAATAGCTGTGCAGGATGTCGTCACGGCTGATTTGCTTCTTGAAGTGAGCGTTGACCACTTTGAGCAGGTAATCGGTTTCGCCTTCGGTGATCGCCACTTTGGCCGGATCGCCGGTGTACTCGCGGTCGGTGGTGCCGATCAGGGTGAAGTGGTTCAGGTACGGAATGGTGAACACAATGCGCTGATCTTCGTTTTGCAGAATGTGCGCGTGTTCGCCTTCGTACAGCTTCGGCACGATCAGGTGACTGCCCTGGATCAGGCGGATGCCGTACGGCGAATCCATCTTCAGGTCGTCACGAATGAACTTGGCGACCCAAGGGCCGGCGGCGTTCACCAGCGCTTTGGCGCGGATCGAAAACAGGCTGCCATCGGCGCGTTCCAGGTGCAGGTGCCACAGGCCCTTGGTGCGACGGGCGCTGACGCAACGAGTCTGGGTGTGAACGTGGGCGCCTTTCTCGCGGGCGGCCATGGCGTTCAGCACAACGAGGCGCGCATCGTCGACCCAGCAATCGGAGTATTCGAAACCTTTGGTGATTTCGCTTTTCAGCGGGCTGTTCGGGCCGAACTTCAGGCTTTTCGAGCCTTCCAGTTTTTCCCGCTTGCCCAGGTGGTCATAAAGGAACAGACCGGCGCGGATCATCCACGCTGGGCGCAGGTGCGGGCGGTGCGGCAGCACGAAGCGCATTTGCTTGACGATGTGCGGGGCCTTGGCCAGCAGCACTTCGCGCTCGGCCAGGGCTTCGCGCACCAAGCGGAATTCGTAATGTTCGAGGTAGCGCAGGCCGCCGTGGATCAGCTTGCTGCTGGCTGAGGAGGTGTGGCTGGCCAGGTCATCTTTTTCACAAAGGAACACCGAAAGACCGCGACCGGCGGCATCCGCTGCGATCCCCACGCCATTGATCCCACCACCGATGACGGCGATATCGTAGACCTCGGCGAGAGGGGGCGTAGGCAAGGTAGAAGTGGGCATCGGCTGGCCTCGGGCTTTTATGATTTTCGATATTGGAATTCGAACATTAATGTTCATTTGCGAAAATGGTAGCCCATAAAGCCGCCCACAGCCAGTCAACTTCGATTGAAAATACTGATCGAAGGGCCGGGAAAGGAAAATTTACGAACATTCGCGCGCAGATCGTTCCCACGCTCTGCGTGGGAATGCATCAATTGACGCTCTGCGTCGGCTCTTGAGGCGGGATGCGGAGCGTCCCAGGCGGCATTCCCACGCGGAGCGTGGGAATGATCGGTGTCGAGGGGGTTAAACGACTTCCAGGCGAATCTTGTGCTGACTCAACAACTGCGCCAACGCTGGCACCGGCTGCTGATCGGTCACCAGGCAATCGATCAGGCTGATCGGCCCCAGGCGAATCATGGCGTTGCGCCCGAATTTGCTGGAGTCCGCCGCCAGAATTACCTGTCGGGCGTTGGCGATAATCGCTTGGGACACCCGCACTTCCTGATAATCGAAGTCGAGCAGGCTACCGTCTTCATCGATGCCGCTGATGCCGACCAGGGCGAAATCCACCTTGAACTGATTAATGAAGTCGACACTCGCCTGACCGACCACACCGCCGTCGCGCCGCACATTGCCGCCGGTCAGCAGGACATCGAAATCGTCCTTGGCGCTGAGCATCGAAGCGACGTGCAGGTTGTTGGTGATGATTTTCAGGTGATTGTGGTTGAGCAGCGCCCGGGCAATCGATTCGGTGGTGGTACCGATATTGATGAACAGCGAGGCGTGATCGGGAATCTGGGCCGCAATGGCTTCGCCGATACGCTGCTTTTCATCGCGCATCTGGTCGGCACGCATGGCGTAGGCGGTGTTTTCGACGCTGGAATCGTAGGCCGCGCCGCCGTGGTAGCGACGCAACAAATTGGCTTCCGCGAGCTGATTGATATCGCGGCGAATGGTTTGCGGTGTAACGACGAACAGCGTAGCCATTTCCTCGATGCTGACATAGCCGCGTTCGCGGACCAGTTCGAGGATTTGCTGCTGACGGGGAGGCAGATTCATGGGGCTTCCTTTGGGCTGCCGTGCAAAATTTGCCCATGATGCCGCAGGAATCTGCTCCCGACCAGTTAGAACCCTATTCGGATCCTGTTGTTGGCTTATTCAGCGCCTTCATGCGGTTCCCAATCGCGGGTGCGGCTAACCGCTTTCAGCCAGCCAGCGTAGAGTTTTTCCTTCGCGCTTTCTTCCAGGGCCGGTTCGAACTCGCGCTCGATCACTGCCTTGCCGCGCAATTCGTCCAGGCTGCCCCAGAAACCGCACGCCAGGCCGGCCAGGTAAGCGGCGCCCAGTGCCGTGGTTTCGCGCATTTGCGGGCGCTCAACCTGCGTGCCGAGGATGTCGGCCTGGAACTGCATCAGGAAGTTGTTTGCCACCGCACCGCCGTCCACACGCAGGGACTTGAGGCGTTCGCCGGAGTCTTGCTGCATGGCGTCGAGTACGTCGCGGGTCTGGTAGGCAATCGACTCCAGCGCTGCGCGGATGATGTGATCCACGCGCACGCCGCGAGTCAGGCCGAACAGCGCGCCACGGGCATACGGGTCCCAGTACGGAGCGCCCAGGCCAGTGAACGCCGGCACCAGGTACACGCCGTTGCTGTCCTTGACCTTGCTGGCGAAGTATTCGGTGTCGGTGGCGTCGGCGATGATCTTCAGTTCGTCACGCAGCCACTGCACGGTGGAACCACCGTTGAACACTGCGCCTTCCAGGGCGTAGGCCACTTCGCCTTTCGGGCCGCAAGCGATGGTGGTCAGCATGCCGTGCTTGGACTTCACGGCTTTATCGCCGGTGTTCATCAGCAGGAAGCAGCCCGTGCCATAGGTGTTTTTCGCCTGGCCTGGCTCGACGCACATCTGGCCGAACAGGGCGGCCTGTTGGTCGCCGGCGATACCGCCGATGGCGATGCCGCTTTTGGTGTGGCCGTAGATTTCCGACGACGATTTAACTTCCGGCAGCATTTCCCGCGGGATGTCGAGGATCTCCAGCATCTTCGCGTCCCACTCCAGCGAGTGGATGTTGAAGAGCATGGTGCGCGAGGCGTTGGTGTAGTCGGTGACGTGGACTTTGCCGCCGGTAAATTTCCAGATCAGCCAGCTGTCGACGGTGCCGAACAGCAGTTCGCCGTTGCGCGCGCGTTCACGGCTGCCTTCGACGTTATCGAGGATCCACTTGAGCTTGGTGCCGGAGAAGTACGGGTCAGTCACAAGGCCAGTGGTGTCGCTGATGTATTGCTCGTGGCCATCGCGCTTGAGCTGCTGGCAGATTTCGGTGCTGCGGCGGCACTGCCAGACGATCGCGTTGTAGATCGGGCGGCCGGTGGTCTTGTCCCAGACCACGGTGGTTTCGCGCTGGTTGGTGATGCCGATGGCAGCGACCTGGTCGTGGTGCAGACCGGCTTGCGCCAGGGCCTCGACCATCACGGCGCTTTGGGTCGCGAAGATTTCCATCGGGTCATGTTCGACCCAGCCGGCTTGCGGGTAATGCTGCACGAACTCGCGCTGTGCAGTGCAGACCACGTTCGCGTCACGGTCGAAAATGATCGCGCGGGAGCTGGTCGTACCCTGATCGAGGGCAATGATGTAGTTCTTATTCTGAATATCGGTCATGTCGATTGCCTTGGACGAAATAAGGAGTGAGGTCAGGCGCGGGATCAAAGGGCAGGATCACGCGCCAACGGTATCAAGAAGTTCTTGGTTTGCCGTCAATGGCCGGTGTTGCGTCCTTTGTAGCAGGTTCGGTGCCTGGCAGATGACGGGCAATCAGCCCGCGATAGGCCGCAGCGCCGAGGCAGGCACCAACAATCGGTGCAAAAATCGGAATCAGGAAGTACGGGATATCGCGCCCGCCGGTGAAGGAAATTTCACCCCAGCCAGTAAAGAAAGTCATCAGCTTAGGGCCGAAATCACGCGCAGGGTTCATCGCGAAACCGGTCAGCGGGCCCATGGAGCTGCCAATCACCGCAATCAACAGGCCGATCAGCAGTGGCGCCAGCGGGCCTTTCGGCAGGCCGTTGTTGTCGTCGGTCAGGGACATGATCACGCCCATCAGGATGGCGGTGATGATCACTTCAACCAGGAACGCCTGGGCTGTGGACAGGGCTGGGTGCGGGAAGGTGGAGAACACCGACGCCAGCTCAAGGCTGGCCTGGGTGCCACGGACCATATGGTGAGTTTGTTCGTAATCGAAGAAAAGATTGCTGTAGAGCGTGTAAACCAACAACGCTCCGCAGAACGCACCAGCGACCTGGGCGAGGATGTAGAAGGGCAGTTTACGTTTTTCGAAATCGGCGAAAATGCTCAGCGCGATACTGACCGCAGGATTGAGGTGAGCCCCGGAAACACCGGCGGTCAGGTAGATCGCCATGCTGACGCCAACACCCCAGATGATACTGATTTCCCAAAGCCCGAAGCTGGCACCCGCGACTTTGAGCGCGGCAACGCAACCCGTCCCGAAAAAGATCAACAGCGCGGTACCCAGGAACTCAGCCATGCATTGGCTCGAGAGTGGCGGTTGTTTCAAAGCAGTTGTCATCGAAAACCTCTTTTTTGTTGTTGTCTGGCGCTTTGTCATCTTGGTCAAAGCGCGATTTTCACCGAGTCAGGATCCCCATCCTGATTTTGGTTTACTGCCGAGTACTCCGTCGGGGTCATTCCTACAGTATTCGCAAACGAAAAAATATAGACAAGAAACGCCGCTGTCAAAGGTCGAAAGTGAACCATCAGTCATATTTAAACTATTCGCCTCATGAATGATCGTGTTGATGGCGTTTTGAGTTGCGTGCAAACCCATGCGGCAGGGCTTCGCCAAGCCTTTGAAATAGCGCCGCAATAGAGCCTTTTGCTGATCAATGTCCTAGAATCCGGCGCAGTGTTTTTCTTCTGTCGCCAAGCTTGGAGCTGCCATGACGCCCGCATTGGATTTGTTGAAAAAAGTTCGCGCCGAACATCGTGTGCACAGTTACGAACATGATCCGAAAGCAGCGTCCTATGGTCTGGAGGCAGCGGAAAAACTGGGGTTGGACCCGGCGCAGGTGTTCAAGACGCTGCTGGCGGCCAGTGAGAAAGGTGAATTGCTGGTGGCGGTGGTGCCGGTCGTCGGAAGTCTCGATTTAAAGCACCTGGCCCATGCGGCCGGGGTGAAAAAAGTCGAAATGGCCGATCCGGCGGCCGCTCAACGCGCGACCGGTTACCTGTTGGGCGGCATCAGTCCGTTGGGGCAGAAGAAGCGTCTGCGCACGTTTATCGATAACTCGGCGCAACCCCTTGCCAGCATTTTTGTCAGTGCTGGGCGGCGGGGGCTGGAGGTGGAATTGGCGCCCGCGGTATTGGCCGAACATACTCAGGCGAAGTTCGCCGACATTGGTCGCGCCTGAATCAGGGAGAAGGTTATGCAGCTCGAATTTCATCAGGTCGATGCGTTTAGTGATCGACCGTTCAGTGGCAATCCGGCGATGGTCTATCGGCTCGATGCCTGGCTGGCCGATGAGTTGATGCAGAAGATCGCCGCCGAGCACAACCTCGCCGAAACCGCGTTCGTGGTGCGTGAAGGTCAGGCCTGGCATATCCGCTGGTTTACCCCAACCACCGAAGTGCCGCTGTGCGGGCATGCCACCTTGGCCAGCGCGTTCGTGCTGTTTGAAATCTATAAGGAGCCGGCCGAACGCCTGGATTTCATCTGCAAGTCCGGCCCGTTGAGCGTCAGCCGGGAGGGCGGGCGGTTGTGGCTGGATTTTCCGGCGATTGTGCCGTCGGAAGTCGGCGTGACCCTGGATGTCGAGCGCGCCCTGGGTGTGGAAGCCGTCGATGTGCTGGGCTCGAATGAATTGTTGGTGGTGTTGGAATCCGAGCAAGCGGTGCTTGATTGCAGACCCGATATGGCAGCGCTGGCGAAACTGCCATGGCCAGGGGCAATCGTCACGGCCAGGGGCGGCAAGCATGATTTCGTGTCCCGGTACTTCGCGCCGGCGATTGGCATCAATGAAGGCCCGGTGACCGGCTCGACCCATTGCAGTCTGATTCCGTACTGGTCGAAGCGCTTGGGCAAGTCGAGCCTGATGGCGTATCAGTGCTCGGCCCGTGGCGGGGAATTGTTCTGCCGGCTGGAAGGGGAGCGGGTGAAGATCGGCGGGAATGCGACGTTGGTGGCGAGCGGAAAATTGTTGCTCGGGTGAGGTCTTTGTAGGAGCGAGGCTTGCCCGCGAAGGCGTCGGGCCTGCCAATGATGATGTCGATTGATACGACGCCTTCGCGGGCAAGCCTCGCTCCTACAGGAACAGGTCCGGGTGTTAGCTGGCGGTGCTGTACCGGCGGACGCCGGTTTCAACTGCCGGAATCTGCGCCGCCGTGCTTCCAGAAGCCTGGAACAACACCAGATGCTCAGCCGCCACCCGAATCCCCACTTGCGCACCGACCTGATGATCGGCATGGCTCGGGAAGATCGATTCCAGCTGCGCACCCGTCGGCATCTGCAAGCGATACAGCGTTGAGGCGCCAAGGAACGTCTTGCCGACGATCCGCGCTTTCAGCCCACTGTCCGGCGCATAAACGATGTCATCCGGGCGCAGCAACACGTCCACCGCGCCACCAATCGGCCAGGTGTAGGCACGATTGCCGCGTAGCTCACCCAATTCAGTCTGCACCGACTCCGGGCTGCTCAGCTGGCCGCGAATGAAGTAGCCCTGGCCAACGAAACTGGCCACAAACGGTGTCAGTGGTTCGTGATACAGGTTGTAGGGCGTGTCCCACTGCTCAAGACGACCTTCCTTGAAAACCCCCACATGATCGCTGACGGCGAAGGCTTCTTCCTGGTCGTGAGTCACCAGAATCGCACTGGTGCCACGGGCCTTGAGGATGTCACGTACTTCATGGCTGAGCTTGCGCCGCAGTTCGCCATCGAGGTTGGAGAACGGTTCGTCGAGCAGCAACAGTTGCGGCTCTGGCGCCAGGGCGCGGGCCAGTGCGACACGTTGCTGCTGGCCACCGGACAGCTCATGGGGGAAGCGCTTACCGAGGTTCTTCAGGTTGACCAGTTCCAGCAGCTCTTCGGTGACGCGATCCTTTTGCGGATGCTTGCGGATCCCGAAGGCGATGTTCTCGGCCACGCTCAGATGCGGAAACAACGCGTAGTCCTGAAACACCATGCCGATTCGACGCTTTTCCGGGGCCAGGGTAAAACCGGCGTTGGAAATGGTTTCGCCGCCGAGCTGGATTTCACCTTCGTGCACCGGTTCAAAACCGGCAATGGCCCGCAGGGTGGTGGTTTTGCCGCAGCCCGAAGAGCCCAGCAGGCAACCGATGTCGCCGGCGTTCAGATGCAGGTTGAGGTTCTGTACGACCCGCTGGTCTTGATAGCCGCAGGCAAGATTGCGCAGCTTGAGCAGTAGTGGCTGGCTCATGCGTGGTGATACGCCGGCATGACCAGAAACTCGAGCAAGGCCTTTTGTGCGTGCAGACGGTTTTCCGCCTGGTCCCAGGCTACGGAGCGCGGGTCGTCCAGCAGGTCGAGGCTGATTTCTTCGCCACGGTGGGCCGGCAGGCAATGCATGAACAGCACATCCGGCGCGGCCTGATCGAGCAGGGCGCGGTTGACCTGGAATGGCGCGAACAGCTTCAGGCGCTTGGCGGTTTCTTCTTCCTGGCCCATGGAGGTCCAGACGTCAGTGCTCACCAGATGCGCGCCACGCACGGCATCCTGTGGATCGCGGACGATGGTTACACGATCGCCGGCCTTGGCCACGAACTCAGGGTTGGGTTCATAACCTTCCGGGCAGGCGATGCGCAACTGGAAGTCGAACTGGATCGCCGCTTCTATATAGCTGTTGCACATGTTGTTGCCGTCGCCGATCCAGGCCACGGTCTTGCCCTGGATCGAGCCGCGGTGTTCGAGGAAGGTTTGCATGTCTGCCAGCAACTGGCACGGGTGCAGGTCATCGGAAAGGCCGTTGATCAGCGGGACGCGCGAATTGGCGGCGAATTCGGTCAGTGTGCTGTGGGAAAACGTACGAATCATCACCGCATCGAGCATGCTCGACATGACAATGGCGGCGTCGCCGATCGGCTCGCCACGGCCCAGTTGGGTATCGCGGGGCGAGAGGAAGATCGCCTGGCCGCCGAGCTGGATCATGCCGGCTTCGAACGAGATGCGCGTGCGGGTCGAAGACTTCTCGAAAATCATCCCCAGGACGCGGTTTTTCAGAGGCTCGAACAGTACGCCGCGGTTACGCAGGTCCTTGAGCTCAACGCCTCGACGGATCACGCTGACCAGCTCTTCGGGCGTGCAATCCATCAGGGAGAGAAAGTGCCTTGCGCTCATCATTGACTACCTTTTTGCAACAGACCGCAGATACTCAAAGCCTTGTTTAACTGAAAAACGGGCGAGACCTGCGGCGTAAGCCGCACGGGGCGACGAAATAGGGGAAGGCGCGATCTTATAATTAAATGTCGCGTCTTACCAATAGGGCTACGGTTTTTAGGGAAATTCAGAGGGGCTACGGGATGACCGAAGTAGCGCTTTTGAAGCCTGTTTCCGGATAGCAGCCCGTCATTTGTACACCGGGCCCATCTGGCATTGCAATCAAACGGGGCGGGGACGGCATCGAGGTAGTCGGTTTCTGACCTGTGATTCTTGCCATGTAGTGGCAATGTGTCTCGTCTGAAACATTTGCTAATGCAAAGTGCTGGGTTATAACTACTCCACGACGACGCAGGAAGCCTCCGGAATGGAATCGAAAGAACAGCAGTTAATGGAATTACTCGGCCTCACCGCCCGCTCCCTGACTCATCTCACGGCGTCCATGACCTCGATGTCCTTCGAGTTGATGCGCAGTGACGACGAAGTGACCAAAGCCGCCGGTCGACGCATGATCGATCGCATGGCCACCATCAGTGCCGGGCTTGATGAGCATTGGCGATTGATCGGCGAGCTCACCGGCGTGCATGTCGCCCACGAGCAGATTGAAACCATCCAGGAGATCCAGTTGCAGGCGCCGCCCCGGTTGCCACCGAACTGAGTCTGCACCGCCATCGGCTGGCCTGATGGCCGCCGATTCACAAGACGAACGTCGCTGGCGCAGCGCCGGTTCGCGCGCCATAGTTTTGTTCCCGTGGCAGACATTGCCCGCCCAGAACAAGACAGAGACTGGCCATGACCAAGACTCTCCATCACCGTGCCTGCCACCTGTGCGAAGCCATTTGTGGCCTGACCATCGAAACCACCGAGGCCGAAGGTCGGGTACAAATCACGTCGATCAAGGGTGATCCGCAGGATACGTTCAGTCGCGGGCACATCTGCCCTAAAGCGGTGGCCCTGCAAGACATCCAGAATGATCCGGATCGCTTGCATCAACCGATGCAGCGCGTGGGCAGCGAATGGCAGCCGATTGCGTGGGAAGACGCCTTCAACCTCGTAGCCGAACGGCTGGCAGCGATTCAGGAGCGTCACGGGCAGAACGCGGTGGCGGTCTATCAAGGCAACCCGAGCGTGCACAACTATGGGCTGATGACCCACAGCAATTACTTTCTGGGTCTGCTGAAAACCCGCAACCGGTTTTCCGCAACCTCGGTCGATCAGTTGCCCCATCACCTGACCAGTCACCTGATGTACGGCCACGGCTTGCTGTTGCCGATCCCGGACATCGATCACACCGATTTCATGCTGATCCTGGGCGGTAATCCGCTGGCGTCCAACGGCAGCATCATGACCGTGCCGGATGTCGAGAAACGCCTGAAAGCGATTCAGGTCCGCGGCGGCAAAGTGGTGGTGGTCGATCCGCGTCGCAGCGAAACGGCGGCGATTGCCGATCAGCATCTGTTCGTACGTCCTGGCGGCGATGCGGCGCTGTTGTTCGGGATGCTCAATACCTTGTTCGCCGAAGGCCTGACCCGCGACAGCCATCTACCGGTGGACGGTCTGGATGAGGTGCGCGAGGCGGTGGCGGGATTTACTGCTGAGGTCATGAGCCCGTTGTGTGCGGTGCCTGCCGAGCAGATCCGCCAACTGGCCCGGGACTTTGCAGCGGCGCCGACCGCGGTTTGCTATGGCCGCATGGGCGTCTCGACCCAGGCCTTCGGTACGTTGTGCCATTGGGTCGTGCAGTTGATCAACCTGGTCACCGGCAACCTCGACCGCGTGGGCGGTGCGCTGTGCACCGAGCCGGCGGTGGATTTGGTGGCGTCCACCTCGGGCGGGCATTTCAATCGGTGGCAGAGTCGGGTGTCCGGGCGTCCGGAGTACAGCGGCGAATTACCGGTATCGGCCCTGGCCGAAGAGATGCTCACTGGCGGGGAAGGGCAGGTGCGGGCGCTGATCACGGTGGCGGGCAATCCGGTGCTGTCCACGCCCAACGGTCGGCAACTGGAGCAAGCGCTGGACGGTTTGGAGTTCATGCTCAGCATCGACCTGTACATCAATGAAACCACTCGTTATGCCGACTTGATCCTGCCGTCCACCTCGGCCCTGGAAAACGACCACTACGACACCACGTTCAATATGTTTGCCGTGCGCAACGTCACGCGTTTCAACCGGGCGATCCTGGCCAAACCGGAAGGCGCGCTGCATGACTGGGAAATTTTCGTCGGTCTGGCCGAGGCGTTTGCCGCGAAGACCGGCAAGGAGCTCAAGCCGACCATTGCTCCGGCGCAGATGATCGACCGTGGCTTGCGGATGGGGCTGTATGGCGATGCTTCCGAGCACAAGCTGTCGCTGACGACCTTGTTCGATCATCCCCACGGCGTTGATTTGGGTGCGCTCAAATCCAATCTGGCGCCACGGCTCAAGACTCCAAACCAGCGTGTCCAGGCCGCACCGGCGCCGATCCTCGCAGACCTGGCCCGTTTCGCCGCCCTGCAGGCACCGGCCGCCGATGAGCTGTTGATGATTGGTCGCCGACATGTGCGCAGTAACAATTCATGGATGCACAACTATCACCGTCTGGTGAAGGGCAAGCCCCGTCATCAGTTGTTGATGCACCCGCAAGACCTGGCCAGTCGCGGTCTCACCGATGGGCAGCGGGTGCGGGTCAGCTCGCGGGTGGGGGTGATCGAAGTTGAAGTGATCGGCAGTCTGGATATGATGCAAGGCGTGGTCAGTCTTCCGCACGGTTGGGGCCATGCGCGGCCGGGTGTGCAGATGACGATCGCCAGCAGCCAGCCGGGGTCCAGCGCCAACGACCTGACGGATGAGTGTCAGCTCGATGAGTTGTCGGGGAATGCGGCGTTGAACGGCGTGCCGGTGACCGTGGCGGCGGCTTGATCGAGTCTGTCGGGGAGACCGAGCATGGCGCTCGGGTTTCCGTTACAATGCGCCACCGTGCCGACCCTTGAGTCGGAAAGTTCAGCCGAGGTGCTCCATGGATATCATCGAAACGATTAAAGAGCAGATTGCTAACAACACCATTCTGCTTTACATGAAAGGCTCGCCGAATGCCCCGCAGTGTGGCTTCTCCGCGAAAGCCGCGCAGTCCGTCATGGCTTGTGGTGAGAAGTTCGCATACGTGGACATCCTGCAGAACCCGGAAATTCGCGCCAACCTGCCAAAGTACGCTAACTGGCCAACCTTCCCGCAACTGTGGGTCGGTGGTGAGCTGGTCGGCGGTAGCGACATCATGACTGAAATGGCTGCTGACGGTTCGTTGCAGGCCACGATCAAAGCGGCTGTTGAAAAAGCGGCTGCTGCCAAGACCGAAGCCTGATCCGGCGTTCCCTACGGGGAGCGACCCGATCTGCTTCCTGTAGGAGCGAGGCTTGCCCGCGAAGAACGATGATGCGGTTTATCAGAAATACCGCGTTATCGTTCTTCGCGAGCAAGTATCGCTCCTACAGACGCAGGCAATAAAAAGCCCCGCGTCTCACAAGAGAGCGGGGCTTTTTAGTGTCTCGAGTTTAGCGAAAACTCACTTACTCTTCGCCCATCTGCGATTGCAGATAGTTCTCAAGACCGACTTTATCGATCAGGCCCAGTTGGGTTTCCAGCCAGTCGATATGTTCTTCTTCGGACTCAAGGATATCTTCAAGCAGTTCACGGCTGCCGAAGTCGCCGACGGTTTCGCAATGGGCGATCGCGACCTTGAGGTCCGCGTGACCGGTGCGTTCGATACGCAGGTCGCACTCAAGCATTTCCTGGGTGTGTTCGCCGATCTGCAGCTTGCCCAGGTCCTGGACGTTCGGCAGGCCTTCAAGGAACAGGATGCGCTTGATCAGCTTGTCCGCGTGCTTCATCTCATCGATGGATTCGTGGTATTCGTGCTTGCCGAGCTTGTTCAGACCCCAATCTTCATACATGCGCGCATGCAGAAAGTATTGATTGATCGCGACCAGCTCATTGGCAAGGATCTTGTTGAGATGCTGGATGACTGTAATGTCGCCTTTCATGATGGGGTCCTGCCCTGTATTAACTGACTATAAGGCAGAGTTTGAGCCGCGTATTTAAGGGTGTCAAACCTAAGTTATTGAAACTTATATGAAAATTAATCGGAATAAGAATGTTTGTGTTCCGCGTCTGGAGCCTAAGCGATTGATTTTCAGGCATAAAAAAACCGGACATTAGTCCGGTTCTTTGAAATACGGTAGTTACGCGGCAGTAAATTCAACAGGAAATGGAATCGCGGCCTGGGCGGTTTGCAGCTTGGTCAGGGTTTCGCGCACCACTTCCTTGGCAAGGCAGGCGCATTTACCACATTGACTAGCTACGCCGGTGGCCTGACGGACTTCCTTATAGCTGCAGCAACCTTCATAGATTGCATCGCGGATTTGACCGTCGGTGACGCCAGTGCAGAGGCAGACATACATAAGTGAGAACCGTCGCTGGTTGTGACTCAATTGCGATGGATCTTAATGTTAACGAGAATGATTGTCAAAGTGCTTTCTGAAAGCTTCGCGTTATAAGCGCCGATGGCTGACGAACGGTTTCCTGCATGGCATTGCGACAGTAACCGTAACAGTCCGAATTTAACCCGTCGCCGAAAATCCGTTAAGGACAGCTCAAAAACGCCGTGTATGATGGTCGGTCCTTGCGAAGGGGATCGTGTCACAGGGCTGTCGCTTGAGGGTGGCAGGCTGATGCGAATCCAGTTCTTCACGTTAATAGACCAGGAGATATTCAATGAGCGTACTCGTAGGCAAACAAGCCCCAGACTTCACCGTACCGGCCGTCCTCGGCAACGGCGAGATCGTAGACAGCTTCACTCTGTCGTCGGCCATCAAAGGCAAATACGGCCTGGTGTTCTTCTATCCACTGGACTTCACCTTCGTTTGCCCGTCCGAGCTGATCGCTCTGGACAACCGCATGGCCGACTTCAAGGCCCGCAACGTTGAAGTGGTTGCCGTGTCGATCGACTCGCATTTCACCCACAACGCATGGCGCAACACCCCGGTGAACAATGGCGGTATCGGCCAGGTTCGCTACACCATGGCTGCTGACATCAAGCAGGAAATCATGAAGGCCTACGACGTTCAGTCCGCTGACGGCGTTGCTTTCCGTGGCGCGTTCCTGATCGACGATAAAGGCGTTGTCCGCTCGCAGATCATCAACGACCTGCCACTGGGCCGTAACATGGAAGAGCTGATCCGTCTGGTCGACGCGCTGCAATTCCACGAAGAGCACGGCGAAGTTTGCCCTGCCAACTGGAAAAAAGGCGACAAAGGCATGACCGCTTCCACCGAAGGTGTTGCGGCTTACCTGACCGAGCACGCTGCGGCCCTGTAAGCCCAAGCGTCAGGCATAAAAAAACCGGCCGCGAGGCCGGTTTTTTTGTGGGCGGGATAAAAACCTTCGACCGGATCAGTCGTTGAAGTCTTCCCAGCCGCCCATTTGTTTCCAGCGATTGACGATGCCGCAGAACAGCTCAGCCGTCTTCTCGGTGTCGTAGCGAGCCGAGTGGGCCTCGCGACCGTCGAAGTCGATATCGGCTGCCTGGCAGGCCTTGGCCAGCACGGTCTGACCGTAAGCCAGGCCAGCGAGGGTTGCAGTGTCGAAACTGGAGAATGGATGAAACGGGTTGCGTTTCATGTCCAGGCGCGCGACAGCCGCGTTGAGGAAGCCCAGGTCGAAGCTGCTGTTGTGCCCGACCAGAATCGCCCGTTTGCAACCATTGGCTTTCAGGGCCTTGCGGATGCCGCGGAAAATATCGGTCAGGGCGGTTTCTTCACTTACGGCCATGCGCAGCGGGTGATCGAGCTTGATCCCGGTGAATTCCAGGGCCGCTGCTTCGATGTTCGCGCCTTCAAACGGTTCTACGCGAAAGAAGTAAGTGTGATCGGGATACACAAACCCTTTTTCGTCCATGGCGATGGTGGTCGCCGCGATCTCCAGCAGGGCGTCGGTGGCCGAGTTGAAGCCACCGGTTTCTACGTCGACGACAACCGGCAGGTAACCACGGAATCGGGCTGCCATTGGATGACGGGGACCGCCTCCACCGCCTTGACCGTCCTGTTCGTCGTCGAAATGGTCTTCACTCACGCGTGTTCCTCCAGCAGGCGCCAGCGCAGTTTTTCACCGGCGCGCAGCGGGATTACGGTCAGCTCGCCAAATGGCAGGCTGGTTGGGGCGGTCCACTCTTCGCGGACCAGGGTAATGCGATCGGTGTTCACCGGCAGGCCATAAAAGCGCGGGCCGTTGAGGCTGGCGAAGGCTTCGAGCTTATCCAGCGCGTTGCGCTGTTCGAAGGCTTCGGCATACATCTCGATCGCCGCATAAGCGGTGTAGCAACCGGCACAGCCGCAAGCAGCTTCCTTGGCGTGCTGGGCATGCGGCGCCGAATCGGTGCCGAGGAAGAACTTCTCGCTGCCGCTGGTGGCGGCGTCGAGCAGGGCTTCCTGATGGGTGTTGCGCTTGAGAATCGGCAGGCAGTAGAAGTGCGGCCGAATCCCGCCCACCAGCATGTGGTTGCGGTTGTACAGCAGGTGATGAGCGGTGATGGTCGCGCCAACGTTGGCCGGGGCCGCGTTGACGAACTGCACGGCGTCAGCGGTGGTGATGTGTTCGAACACCACTTTGAGCGTCGGGAAACGCTCAACCACACGACGCATGTGCTCATCGATGAAGATCTTTTCGCGATCGAACACGTCGACATCGCCACGGGTGACTTCACCGTGGATCAACAACGGCATCCCGACTTCGGCCATGGCCTCGATCGCCGGGAAAATCTTGTCGATGCTGGTGACGCCAGAATCCGAGTTGGTGGTGGCGCCGGCCGGGTAGAGCTTGGCGGCGTGAACGAAACCGCTGGCCTTGGCCTCACGAATTTCTTCGGGCTGGGTGCGGTCGGTCAGGTACAGCACCATCAGCGGTTCAAAACGACTGCCGGCCGGGCGTGCAGCGAGGATCCGCTGGCGATAGCCGTCGGCTTCAGCGGCGTTGCGCACTGGAGGTACCAGGTTGGGCATGATGATTGCGCGACCAAAGGTGCGCGCGACATCCGCAACGGTATTGGACAAAACAGCACCATCGCGAAGATGAATATGCCAGTCGTCGGGACGCAGCAGGGTCAGGCGGTCGGACATGAGGGGATTCCAGGCGGGTCAAACTGAGGGGAATGCTACCGGAAAAGACTCTCTCAGGCACTCGCTATCAAGTTTTGCAGCAAGCTTCCGATATCCATTAGGTATGCCGTAATCGTATGTGTCGGTCTTTTTGTTGTAGAAGCCAGTGGAGCCTCCCGTGCGCCAGCGTTATTTAGCCTTGCTCAGTGTGTTTGCCAGCCTTCCCGCGATGGCGCTCACTTTCCAGACCCGTCTGGAGAGCATTGAGTGGACGGTCGAAGGGGACAAGTTCGAATGCCGATTGGCCCAGCCGATTACCGATTTCGGTTCCGGTGAGTTCGTGCGTCGCGCGGGTGAGCAGGCGATATTTCGTCTTAAAGCCTACAACTCGGTGATTGGTGGTGGCTCGGCGACCTTGCTGGCCGCGGCCGCGCCATGGCAACCGGGCCGTGGTGATATCAATCTTGGCTCGGTAAACATCGGCAGTGGCAACGTGCTGTTCAACAGTTCGCAAGTGCAGGCCGGACGCCTGATCAGTGGCTTGATGGACGGTCGCAGCCCGGTGATTCGCCGCGCTTCGGGTGATGGCCGGGTGTCGGAAGTGCGTCTGCTGCCGGTCAAGTTCAGTAAGGCCTTCAATGATTATCAGGGCTGCGTGGCCAAGCTGCTGCCGCAGAATTTCGAGCAGGTAAAACAATCCGAAGTCGGTTTTCCCGGCGAAGGCGTCGATCTGGATCCGCAAGCCAAGGCCAAGTTGCAGGTCATGCTGGAGTTCATGAAGGCTGATCCGACGGTCAATCACATCGAACTCGACGGTCATTCCGACAACAGCGGCAATCGCCTGACCAACCGTGAACTGTCCCGTCGCCGGGCGCTGGCGGTGATGGATTTCTTCAAGGCCAATGGCATCCAGGAATCGCAGATCACCATGCGTTTCCACGGTGAACGCTACCCGCTGGCGCCGAACACCAATGCGTCCAACCGGGCGAAGAATCGTCGGGTCGCGGTACGCCTGGAGCGTGTCGCGCCTACCGAGAAACCGGCCCCGCAATCAGCCTCTGCCGCGAGTGCCGCACACACATCCTGACTCGCCGGTCATCGTCGCTCCCTCGTAAGAATCTGTCGCTTCGTCGTCATAAGCTGTCGCGCCTCTGTAAATTATTCCGTATGAGCGGTAGACTTCACGGCTTTCCGTAAACCCCGTGGAGTGATGGCATGGCGGACGTAAACAAGGTCGTTCTGGCGTATTCCGGCGGCCTGGACACTTCGGTGATCCTCAAGTGGCTGCAGGATACTTATAACTGTGAAGTAGTGACCTTCACCGCTGACCTGGGTCAGGGCGAAGAGGTCGAACCGGCCCGCGCCAAGGCGCAGGCCATGGGCGTCAAAGAAATCTACATCGACGATCTGCGCGAAGAGTTCGTGCGTGATTTCGTGTTCCCTATGTTCCGTGCCAACACCGTTTACGAAGGCGAGTACCTGCTGGGTACTTCCATCGCTCGTCCGTTGATCGCCAAACGCCTGATCGAAATCGCCAACGAAACCGGCGCTGACGCCATTTCCCATGGCGCCACCGGCAAGGGCAACGATCAGGTTCGTTTCGAACTCGGCGCCTACGCACTCAAGCCAGGCGTGAAAGTGATCGCTCCTTGGCGCGAGTGGGACCTGCTCTCCCGTGAAAAGCTGATGGATTATGCTGAAAAGCACAACATCCCGATCGAGCGCCACGGCAAGAAAAAATCCCCGTACTCGATGGATGCCAACCTGCTGCACATCTCCTATGAAGGCGGCGTGCTGGAAGACACCTGGACCGAGCACGAAGAAGATATGTGGAAATGGACCGTCTCCCCGGAGAAGGCTCCAGACAAGGCGCAGTACCTGGAACTGACCTACCGCAACGGCGACATCGTGGCACTGGACGGCGTCGAGATGACCCCGGCCACCGTGCTGGCGACGCTGAACAAGATCGGTGGCGAACACGGTATCGGCCGTCTCGATATCGTCGAGAACCGTTACGTGGGCATGAAGTCCCGCGGCTGCTACGAAACCCCTGGCGGCACCATCATGCTGCGCGCGCACCGTGCGATCGAATCGATCACCCTGGACCGCGAAGTGGCTCACCTCAAAGACGAGCTGATGCCTAAATACGCCAGCCTGATCTACACCGGTTACTGGTGGAGCCCTGAGCGTCTGATGTTGCAACAGATGATCGACGCGTCCCAGGCTCACGTGAATGGTGTGGTTCGCCTGAAGCTGTACAAAGGCAACGTGATCGTCACCGGCCGCAAGTCCGATGAGTCGTTGTTCGACGCCAACATCGCGACCTTCGAAGAAGATGGCGGCGCCTACAATCAGGCTGATGCGGCGGGCTTCATCAAGCTCAACGCCTTGCGCATGCGCATTGCTGCCAACAAGGGTCGCAAGCTGTTCTGACCTTTGCAGCGCTAGCTGAGGGTGTGGCCCTGTCGTCGACAGGGCCACAACTCTGAAAAATGCTTATCTCGATTCCATTCAAACACATACTTTTTCTGATCACGCGTCTAACCCGTGATCCAGCACCGTCACGCCTTGTGAGTTCAAGTTGTAGACAATGCAGAAGGTTTCGCAAGCGCCTTTGCTTTTGTGCTTCGAATACTTGAGTGCGCTTTCCTTCAGTACCTTCTCTGACTCGCCGCAAGCAAGAAACACGATCACCTTTGTGGGGTGACTCCGTGGTTCACAGATTTTCTCCATTAAGGTGGCGAACTCCACCGGCTTACCTATCCCGCGCGTATCAATGATGCTCAATCCCTTCATCGGCCCCGGCAGATACATGCTGTGTTGCGCCCGGATGCCTGTGAACAATTGGATCGGAATTGGCGCGTCCTGTGCACGCCAGAACCAGCTACGAAACCTCCTCACTCTGGTTGAAAACCCAGGGCCGGGAGGTCGCTCGGCGTTATCAATGACTTTTATGAAGTTCTTGTCTTTATCAAAGTCAGAGGGGGCGTAAAGCGATCGATAGTTGAAGTTGAGCGTGAGAAAAAAAAGAAAGAGTAAGTAAAACGGAAAACTGATTAAAAACCAGACGTAGAGTTCTCGTTCGCTATTATCGAGAAAGGGCAGGGAGACCGCTGCCGATGTTTCAGAAAGTGCTGCAAATATCGCAATAATCGTCAGCGGGTTCGTGATTCTTTTTTTGAATTTTTTCATGTTGTTTGCTCATGGGATAGGCTTTTTCTCGTGTGAATAAAGTGTGTGTAGGTCGGGTGGTTCAGGTTTAGTATTTTGTTGGTGAGTATCCGTTCTGTGCAAGTAGTCGTGGTGATATCAGCTAACTGTAGTTCTCGTGGTTTTTATATGTTGGATGTTCTTGTTTCAAAAGTTTATGTTGCGTGTTGCGTGCGAGTCTTTCGATGTGGGCAGGTATTTAACGGTTTGTATTCTGGTATGGATTTTGATACTGACAATATCGGTTACCTTTCAGCGTAGGCCTATAGGCAGAGAATGCTGGAACTGTTACGGGGCTGTCGGTTATACGTGGTGTTGGTTGTAAGTCGATACAAAAAAACGCACCTGACGTCGGGCGCTCTTAAGATTTCACGTTTTCAAACTCATTACTTTCAAGGTTTTTTTGTAGGAATTATCCGTGTTGCTTGTAGGGAATGTCTCTCGGTGTAGGTGCTTGGGGGGGGCGGCATGCCACGGGTGAAACGACTAGGCTATTGTGCGGGCTCTAAAAATTCGAACAGCGAAATTGGACTTGCCCATGAATAAAGTGCTGATCGTGGATGATCATCCCGTCATTCGTCTTGCGGTGCGTTTGCTAATGGAACGTCATGGCTACGAAGTCATCGCAGAAACTGACAATGGTGTGGATGCATTGCAACTTGCTCGTGAACATATGCCGGACATTGTCATCCTGGATATCGGAATACCGAAACTGGATGGGCTGGAAGTCATCGCGCGCCTGACATCGGTAGCATTGCCTTTGAAAGTGTTAGTACTGACTTCCCAGGCGCCGGGGCATTTTTCAATGCGCTGCATGCAATCGGGTGCTGCCGGTTATGTTTGCAAGCAACAGGACCTCACTGAATTGCTCAGTGCTATCAAGGCCGTATTGTCAGGCTACAGCTACTTCCCCAATCAAGCCTTGCATACCGTTCGGGCCAGTCTTGGCAATGCCAGTGAAGCCGATATGGTGGATCGTTTGTCGGGGCGGGAAATGATGGTGTTGCAACAGCTGGCCAGGGGAAAGACAAACAAGGAGATTGCCGATGGAATGTTCCTCAGCAACAAGACCGTCAGTACTTACAAAACCCGGTTGTTGTTGAAGCTCAATGCTCGCTCACTGGTGGACTTGATCGAACTGGCCCAGCGTAATGGCCTGGTATGACGCCACCTGGTAAAAAGCCTCCGTTTCGGGAGGCTTTCAGGTGTCATAAATCAAAATCGTAATCGGCCAATTGCTTTTGCAGTCGGCGCTCCTCCAGCAGATTGTCGATGGTGCGGCGCTTGCTCAGGTTGGTTTTTGCTACCTCAACCACCGGTTCAGCGTCATCGGCTTCAACGGGGGTGAAGTCGTCTTCTACGTCCAATTGCTCTTTGCCAGTGCTCATTTTGTTACTCCAGGCTAAGACTGCCTTTGGCGCTCCTTATATCGACATTCTCCCGGCGGGTAAAAAAGATTTTTTCAATCGGCATATCAATAAATCTAATAGCGCCTCAATCGTCCGAGGTCTTTTGCTTGTATTCGCACAAGTCCTCGATCCGGCAACTGCCGCAGCGGGGCTTGCGGGCCAGGCAAACGTAGCGCCCGTGGAGGATCAGCCAGTGATGGGAGTCGAGCAGAAACTCCTTGGGCACGAATTTCATCAGCTTGTTTTCCACCTCGACCACATTTTTGCCGGGAGCAATGCCGGTACGGTTACTGACCCGGAAAATATGGGTGTCCACGGCCATGGTCAACTGACGGAACGCCGTATTGAGCACCACGTTGGCGGTCTTGCGGCCGACACCGGGCAGGGCCTCCAGCTCTTCGCGGGTCTGGGGCACTTCGCCGCCGTGTTTTTCCACCAGCAGGCGACAGGTTTCAATCACGTTCTTGGCCTTGCTGTTGAACAGGCCGATGGTCTTGATGTACTCCGTCAGCCCTTCGACCCCCAGGGCATAAATCGCCGCCGGGGTATTGGCCACCGGATAGAGTTTCGCCGTGGCCTTGTTGACGCCGACATCGGTGGACTGTGCCGACAGAATCACCGCGATCAGCAGTTCAAACGCTGAGGAGTAGGCCAGTTCGGTTTTCGGTTCCGGGTTGTCTTCGTGCAGCCTGCGGAAGATTTCGTAACGTTTTGCGGCATTCATGGGTGATGCGTTTCCTCGTAAGCGGTCAGTTTGAGGGCGTTTGACGATGCCAGGCTTGCCAGCCGGCGATCAATAACCCCAGCAGAATGAATCCGCCGGGGGCGAGGGTAGCCAGGCGCAGGCCGCCGTCGGCAGTCAGAACAACGCCGGGCCAATCCAACCCGCCGGTCAGCCAGGACAGATGCGCAGCGAGAGTGCCGTTGCCGATGAGTTCGCGCAGCAGGCCCATGCCCACCATTAACGCGCCGAACAGGCCACACAGGCGCAAGCGATCAGGCCAAGGGCTGTGGAAAAAATCATTGCTGTCCATTACGACGCATTGCAAGGCGATCAGTCCGGCGTACAACCCCAGGTGTTGCTGCCATTGCAGCGACCAGGCTTGCCCGGCGAGCTCAGCGCAACTGGTTAGCGCGGCCGCCAGCATAACGCCGGCTGGCACACGTGCCCACGGGACGAGTCGGGCACGCAAAGGTCCCATCCCGGCGCCATACACAGCCATCACCGCCACGAACATCAGCCACAGGCCCAGGGCGGTCATCAGAGAGCCGGTGGCGCCGATCAGTGGCGCCAGCATCAGCGAGTTCTGCACAGAGGCCTTATTCATGGACGCTGCTCCCGACCCACTGTTGCCGATGTTCATCAAAGTAGCGCAAGGCCTCGTGAACGGCGTTGATTACCGCTCTTGAGGTGGTGGTCGCACCGGCCATTTGATCGAATTGTCCCTGATCCTTTTTCAGCGCCCAGCCAGTGTCAGCGGGATCAGTGCGCGACTTACCGGTGAAGAGGTGCAACCAGGCGTTCGGCCAGTCGGCGAGACGACCGCCCAGGCCCGGCGTCTCCGCCTGTTTGAGGGTTTTGACCCCGAGCAGTTTGCCGTTGGCGTCGATGGCGACCAGTAACTCGATGGTGCTGGTATAACCCACCGTCTGGCTACGCAGCAAAACGGCGCTGGGTTGGCCGGTCTTGGTTGCCAGGTAACCCCCCAGCAGTGTGCTGTTGGCCAGCGCAATGTTGTCGAGGGCCAATGGCTGTTCCAGTGGCTGGTTGTCGTAGCTGTCGGGCGGCAACATATCCAGCAGGGTGCGACTGTCGATCAGGCGTTGTTCAGTGGCAATCCGAGCAGCGCTGGTGTGATGCACAAGGTAAGTCGCGCCCATTCCCAGGCCGGCCAATAACACCAATGTCACAACGCTGGCCGCCCGGTTCATGGTGCGTTTCGCTCCTGCCGGGCGGCGACAAACCGCTCCAGCGCCGGTACGCAGAGGTTCATCAGCAGCACGGCGAAGGCCACGCCGTCAGGGTAACCACCCCAGGTTCGAATCAGATAAGTCAGCAGCCCGACGCCCACACCGAACATCAACCGGGCACCCGGGCTTTTAGCGCCGGACACCGGCTCCGTGATGATAAAGAAGGCACCCAGCATGCTTGCGCCAGTGAGCAAATGAAACAGCGGCGAACCATGGGAGTCCGAGCCCGAACCGTTCCAGCACAACAGGCTAATGATGAACAGGCTGGCGAGCATGCCGACCGGTGCATGCCAACTGAACACCCGTTGCTGCAGCAGAAAGGCGCCACCGGCCAGAAACGCCAGGTTGACCCATTCCACGCCACGTCCGCCGAAATGGCCGAACGCCGGGTTGCCGGCGAACAGCTCATCCATGGTCAGGCTTTTATTGATGCGCAGGCTGTCCAGCGCCGTAGCCTGGACCCAGGCATCCGGCGTCTGGCTGAAACTGAAACCGAAGATCTGCTGAAGGCCGCCGAGCAGGTCCATGCCATGGGATGACGGCCAATGGGTCATCGGCTGGGGGAAGGTCACCAGCGCCAGGGCGAAACCGAGCATGGCCGGGTTGAACGGGTTCTTGCCCACGCCGCCATACAGGTGTTTACCGAACAGCATCGCGGCGCTGGCCGCACTGACCGTCAGCCACCACGGACAATAAGGCGGCAACGCCAACGCCAATAGCGTCGCCGTGACCAAGGCACTGCCGTCGCTCAAGGTGGGTTTGAGCGGGCGTTGGCGCAGCTTCAGCACGGCAGCCTCGACGGCCAGTGCCGTCATCGCTGTCAGAATCAGATTGATCAAAACCCCCCAGCCGTACAGCCAAAACAACACCAGCATCCCCGGCACGGTGGCCAGCAATACCAGCTTCATGGCCTGCTGAAGGCGTTCGTCTACCGATTCAAGGGGCGACATAGGCCTCCACCAGACGTTCGGCTTCCAGCAGTCGGGCGCGGGCCTTGTCCATCAACTCGGCAGGCGTATCGGGATGTCGTTCAAGTTTGCTGACGTCCGCACGGGCGTAGGCCAATTCGGTTTTCAGCTGTCGAAGTTGGCTGTTGATCGGGCGTTTTTCGACGCGCATCAGGTCAGGTGCCGGTTGATCGCTGAGCGCTTCAGCCTCGTGCAAGGCCTGTTCGGCATTTTTCAATGCGAGCGCCAACGCTTCGATCTGTTCTACCGGAGCTTCGCTGGTCTGCGCTTTTTTCAGTTCGGCGCGGCGCATGGCTAACTGGATTTTTGCCCGTTTCAGCTCCGCGTCTTTCGCCGGGGCAACAGGCGCCGGGGCGGGTGGCGCGCTGCTTTCCAGTTGCGCCAACGCCTGCTCGGCGACTTCGAACTGTTGTTGCAGCACGATCAGTTGCGATTGCTGCTCGAAGGTCGGCGGATGCCCGAATGCCTTGAGCGATTTGTTCAATTGCGCCCGACTCATGGCCACATCGATCTTGGCCTTTTTCAGCGCCGCATCAGCCGTCGCCGCTTTCTGCGCGCGAACCCGCTCAAGGGCCGCCTGGACCGGATTAACCGCCATTTCGCTGGGTTGCGCGGCACGTTGCGCGCGGGCCTGACGTTCGGCAATTTTCTGTTGTACTTCCCGCTGCAACCGAGCGTTGCGTTGCTCGAAACGCCGCCGCGCCCGATTGCGCTTGGTGGCCCGGGCCCGTTGTTCTTCGAGGCTGAACGCCAGGCCGCCGACGATCGGCAGCACCGTGGCCAGCGGCAACGGGCGCATTTCGATGCAGTCCACCGGGCACGGCGCCACGCACAGGTCGCAGCCGGTGCATTCATCGACGATCACGGTGTGCATCAGCTTTGCCGCGCCAACAATGGCGTCCACCGGGCAAGCCTGGATGCATTTGGTGCAGCCAATGCATTCGGCTTCGCGAATGTAGGCAATCTGCGCCGGCGCCGAACCGCGACTGACATCCAGTTCCAGCACTGGCACCTTCAGCAGATCCGCGAGGGCAGCGATGGTTTCGCTGCCGCCCGGCGGGCATTTGTTGATCGACTCGCCGCTGGCGATGCCTTCGGCGTAGGGCTTGCATCCGGGGTGGCCGCACTTGCCGCATTGGGTCTGGGGCAAGAGGGCGTCGATGCGTTGAATCAGACTCATGTTTTGATCAGTCCACTGAATCCGAGAAAAGCCACTGCGATCAGTCCGGCGCCGATCAACTGGATCGGCAAGCCACGAAAGGGCAGGGGAACATCGTTATCACGTGTGCGCTGTTGCAAGTCGCAGAACAGGCTCAGCACCAGCCAGAAACCCAACCCGGCGCCGAGGCTCAGGGCGGTGGCGTGGAAAAATCCCTGGTCGTCCTGAGCGTTGAGCAAGGTCAGGCCGAGCACGCCGGCGTTGCCCAGCAGCAATGGCCAGAGGCCCTCGAATGAAAGTTTTGGAAGTGATCGCGACAGCAGCTTCAGCAGCGGGGCAATCAGCAAAACGCTCAGTGGCAGGAACACGAACAGGCGCAGGGCCGTGAGGTCCAGCGGCACCAACAGCCAGTGGTAGATTGCGTAACCGAGCAGGCCAACGATCAGCATCAGACTCGCCGTGGCAATGCCCAGCGCATGGACCTGCCGTTGTTCGGCACCCACCAGCGGATCGACGCCCAGCGGCCACTGCAACACGAGGTTGTTGATCAGGGCTGCGCTGATAAGCGTGAGAAGCAATTCGGTCATGACCTGGTTACCTAAGCGTCCGTATCCACATATCGTTGGGCTGATAATTACCCCTACAAAGTGAGGCCATGCATGAGAGATAGTATGGGCCAGACATGAAAATCCCACAGGCATGCCAGGCACGACTGTGGGACTTGTTCAGCGAAGTGCCTTACTTGATGCGCTGACCCGGCTTGGCGCCGCTGTCTGGGCTCAACAAGTAGATTTCTTCACCGCCAGGGCCGGCCGCCATCACCATGCCTTCGGAGATGCCGAACTTCATTTTCCGGGGCTTGAGGTTGGCGATCATCATGGTCAGACGACCATTGAGCTTGGACGGATCCGGATAAGCACTCTTGATTCCGGAGAACACGTTGCGTTGCTCGTCACCGATGTCCAGCGTCAGGCGCAACAGCTTGTCGGCGCCTTCCACGTGTTCGGCCTTGACGATCAGCGCGACGCGCAAATCGATTGCTGCAAACGCATCAAAGTCGATTTCCGGCGACAGCGGTTCCTTGACCAGCTCGCCATTGCCGGCCGGCGCAGTTTCGCCGGTATCGGTGGCGCTGGCGGTCAGGTCTTCTTTCGAGGCGTCGGTCATGGCTTGCACTTTTACCGGGTCGATGCGGGTCATCAACGGTTTGAACTCGTTCAACTGATGATTGCTCAGCAGCGTGGCGTGATCGCTCCAGGTCAGCGGCGCGACGTTGAGGAACGCCTCGGCATCGGCGGCCAGCAGTGGCAGCACCGGTTTAAGGAAGATCACCAGTTGGCGGAACAGGTTGATGCCCAGGGCGCAGATGGCCTGGACTTCGTCGTGCTTGCCTTCCTGTTTGTTCAGCGACCACGGCGCCTTGTCGGCGATCCAGGCGTTGGCGCGGTCGGCCAGGCCCATGATCTCGCGCATGGCGCGGGCAAAGTCGCGGGCCTCGTAGGCGTCGGCAATGCTTGGCGCGGCGGCCAGGAAGGCCTCGGTCAGTTCCGGCGCAGCGTTACCCGCCACCAGCACCCCGGCATTGCCTTTCTGGATGAAACCGGCGCAACGGCTGGCGATGTTGACGACTTTGCCCACCAGGTCGGAGTTGACCTTCTGCACGAAGTCTTCGAGGTTCAGGTCCAGGTCGTCGACGCCACGGCCCAGCTTGGCCGCGTAGTAATAGCGCAGGTATTCCGGCGACAGGTGGTCCAGGTAGGTCCGCGCTTTGACGAAGGTGCCCCGGGACTTGGACATTTTCTGGCCGTTGACAGTCAGGTAGCCGTGCACGTTGATACCGGTCGGCTTGCGGAAACCCGCGCCTTCAAGCATCGCCGGCCAGAACAGGGCGTGGAAGTTGACGATGTCCTTGCCGATGAAGTGGTACAGCTCGGCGGTGGAATCCTTGGCCCAGAACGCGTCGAAGTCCAGGTCCGGACGACGGGCGCACAGGTTCTTGAAGCTGGCCATGTAGCCGATCGGCGCGTCCAGCCACACGTAGAAATACTTGCCCGGCTCGCCCGGAATCTCGAAGCCGAAGTACGGCGCATCGCGGGAGATGTCCCACTGTTGCAGGCCGGCATCCAGCCATTCGGCGATCTTGTTGGCGACCGCGTCCTGCAGGGTGCCGCTGCGGGTCCAGGCTTGCAGCATTTCCTGGAAGTCCGGCAATTTGAAGAAGAAGTGCTGGGAATCCTTGAGCACCGGGGTGGCGCCAGAGATCGCCGACTTCGGATCCTTCAGGTCGGTAGGGGCGTAGGTTGCACCGCATTTTTCGCAGTTATCGCCGTACTGATCTTCAGTGCCGCATTTCGGGCAGGTGCCCTTGATGAAGCGATCGGCCAGGAACATTTTCTTTTCCGGGTCGAAGTACTGCGTGATCGAGCGCTGGGCGATGTGCCCGGCGTCGCGCAGCTTCAGGTAGATCTGGCTCGACAGCTCACGGTTTTCTTCGGCGTGAGTGGAGTGGAAGTTGTCGAAGTCCACCAAGAACTCGGCAAAGTCGGCGCTGTGTTCAGCCTGGACGTTGGCGATCAGTTGTTCCGGGGTGATGCCTTCCTTTTCTGCACGCAGCATGATGGCCGAACCGTGGGCGTCGTCGGCGCAGACATAGATGCATTGATTGCCGCGGTGCTTCTGGAAGCGCACCCACATGTCGGTCTGGATGTATTCCAGCATGTGGCCAAGATGGATCGAACCATTGGCATAGGGCAGGGCGCTGGTGACGAGGATCTTGCGTGGCTCGGACATGGGGCTCGGCTACTTGATGAAACGGAGGTCGGCCACTATAAAGCGCTGGCGCATATTTTTCACCCCCGAGGCCCAAGGGCTTATTGTTACAAACGTGCTTTTGTAGCGAGGGGGCTTGCCCCCGTTCGGCTGCGAAGCAGTCGTAAATCTGCAAGCGAAGGTGTCCCGGTCAGAAAAAAAGCTGGGGCGGCCCCGCCACCCAACGGGGGCAAGCTCCCTCGCCACAGGAAGCATTCCAGTCACAGTAATCTGTTCGCCACAAATCCGTGTCCGGCGTAGGATACCCGCCTGATTTTCCAGTCTTGCTATCGGAGTTGCCCATGAGCGCCGTCAATCGCGCAGCGGTGGAAGCCGTCCTTCGCCAATACACCGACCCTTACCTGAACCAGGACCCGGTCAGCGCCGGGTGCGTGCGCAACATCGAGATCCAGGGCGATCGCGTCAGCGTCCAGCTGGAACTCGGTTATGCCGCCGGTCTGTTCAAGAGTGGCTGGGCACAGATGCTGGAAATGGCCATTCAAGGCCTGGACGGCGTGGCGAGCGCTCGCGTCGAGATCACCAGCGTCATCGCCGCGCACAAGGCCCAGGCACAGATCCCGGGCCTGGCCAACGTCAAGAACGTGGTCGCCGTGGCCTCCGGCAAGGGTGGCGTGGGCAAGTCCACCACCGCCGCCAACCTGGCGCTGGCGTTGGCCCGTGAAGGCGCCAAGGTCGGGATTCTCGACGCCGACATCTATGGTCCGAGCCAGGGCATCATGTTCGGTATTCCAGAAGGCACCCGACCGAAGGTCAAGGATCAGAAGTGGTTCGTGCCGATCGAGTCCCATGGCGTCGAAGTGATGTCCATGGCGTTCCTGACCGACGACAACACGCCGATGGTCTGGCGCGGTCCGATGGTGTCCGGTGCGCTGTTGCAACTGGTGACCCAAACCGCGTGGGGCGACCTGGATTACCTGGTCATCGACATGCCGCCAGGCACCGGCGACATTCAATTGACCCTGGCACAGAAAGTCCCGGTGGCCGGCGCAGTGATCGTCACCACACCGCAGGACCTGGCCTTGCTGGACGCACGCAAAGGCGTGGAAATGTTCCGCAAGGTCAACATCCCGGTGCTGGGTGTGGTGGAAAACATGGCCGTGCACATCTGCTCCAACTGCGGACATGCCGAGCATTTGTTCGGTGAGGGCGGCGGTGTGAAATTGGCCACCCAGTATGGCGTTGAACTGCTGGCGTCGTTGCCACTGGCGATGGCCATCCGTGAGCAGGCCGATGGCGGCAAGCCAACGGTGATCGCCGAGCCGGACAGCCCGATTGCGATGGTGTATCAGGAACTCGCCCGCCATGTCGGCGCGCGAATTGTGTTGCAAGAAGCGGCGACACCAGCGATGCCGACTATCACCGTCAGCGACGATTAATCACAGAAGAAACACGATCCAGTGTGGGAGCGAGCCTGCTCGCGAATGCGGTGTAACAGTCAGCATATTTGTTGAATGTTCAATCGCCTTCGCGAGCAGGCTCGCTCCCACATTGGTTGTGCGATGACTTTAGATCCGCAACCCGCCATCCATCTCCAGAATCCGACCGGTGTAGTAGTCGTTCTCGAAAATGTACGCCGCCGAATGGGCGATTTCATCCGGTTTGCCCATGCGCTTGAGCGGAATCCCGGCCGTCATTTTTTCCAGCGCTTCCGGCTTCATACCCAGCGTCATCTCGGTTTCGATAAAGCCCGGCGCGATGCCCGCCACGCGAATACCGTAGCGCGCCAGTTCCTTGGCCCAGGTCACGGTCGCCGCAGCAACACCGGCCTTGGCGGCGGAGTAGTTGGTCTGGCCCACATTGCCGGCACGGGAGATCGACGAAATATTGATGATCGCGCCGCTGTTTTTCAGCTCGACCATTTTCGCCGCGACCTCACGGGTGCACAGGAACACGCCGGTCAGGTTGACGTCGATCACCGCTTGCCACTGGGCCAGGCTCATCTTGGTCATTTCGCCGTCCTTGACCTTGATCAGCAGGCCGTCACGCAGGATTCCGGCGTTGTTGATCAGGCCATGGATCGCGCCGAAATCTTCAGCCACTTGGGCGACCATGTGCGTCACTTGTTCTTCATTGGCGACGTTGCACAGGTAGGCGCGGGCCTCGACACCCTTGGCCTTGCACGCGGCGACGGTGTCATCGAGCTTTTCCTGGTTCAGATCGACCAGCGCCAGTTTCGCGCCCTTGCTTGCGAAATACTCGGCCATCGAACGGCCTAAACCCTGGCAACCGCCAGTGATAATGATTACTTTGTCAGTGAGTTGCATTCGCATGCCCCAATAAGCAGGTCTGAGTGGTGTCCTTGTAGAGGGCCTCTCGATCTGCACCTGATGTGGCCTGGTTGCACATGAGAACTGCCCCGATGGCGTGCTGGATACTTATCCCCAGGCGCCTGTCCGTTTTTTCGACGGATTCTATATAAGGAGTCATAAATTGAGCGTTGAAGCGGCCAAGAATGCCCGAGAATTGCTTCTCAAGGAATACCGCGGAGTGCTTTCGACGCACTCCAAGGCGATGCCCGGTTTCCCCTTCGGCTCGGTGGTTCCGTACTGCCTGGACGAGCAGGGCTGGCCGCTGATCCTGATCAGCCGCATCGCCCAGCACACCCACAACCTGCAAAAAGATCCGAAATGCTCACTGTTCGTGGGCGAGCGCGGGGCCGAAGACGTACAAGCCGTTGGTCGCCTGACCTATCTGGCCGAGGCCGAAAAGATTGAAGACGCCGCCGCTATCGAAGCGTCTGCCGAACGTTATTACCGCTATTTCCCGGATTCGCAGAACTACCACAAGGCCCACGATTTCGATTTCTGGGTGCTCAAGCCGGTACGTCACCGTTACATCGGCGGCTTCGGCGCGATTCACTGGGTCGATCAACTGACCCTGGCCAACCCGTTCGCCGGCAAGGCCGAGGTGAGCATGGTCGAGCACATGAATGCTGACCACACCAAAGCCATCGCCCATTACGTCGAACTGGCCGGTTTGCCGAAAACCGAACCGGCGGTATTGGCCGGCATCGACACCGAAGGCATGCACCTGCGCATCGGTCAGGCGCTGTACTGGTTGCCGTTTCAAGCGCCGTGTAATACGCCGACACAAGTGCGCGAAGCCTTGGTTTTCCTGGCTCACGCCGAGCATTGGCCAAAAAATGAAGTGGCCGACGCTTGAATTCACGAAGTGGCGACGTCATCTAAGGCTTACTGGCAAGGCATTCTTGCGTTGAGGAACCATTTGATGCGCCCTTTTTTATTGCTCTTTGTACTGTTTCCGGTGTTGGAGCTGTTCGTATTCGTCAAGGTCAGCGGGGCGATCGGGTTTTTCCCGGCCCTGCTGCTGATCATTCTCGGCTCGATGCTCGGCGTGTTCGTGCTGCGTATCGCCGGTCTGGCCACTGCACTGCGTGCCCGTGAAAGCCTGAACCGCGGCGAGCTGCCGGCCCAGACCATGCTGGAAGGCCTGATGCTGGCACTGGCAGGCGGTCTGTTGATCCTGCCGGGCTTCGTCACTGACGTGCTGGGCCTGATCATGTTGCTGCCGCTGTCTCGTCGTCTGCTGGCGAACAAGATGCGTCAGCGTGCCGAAGAACAAGCGATCCGCCAGCGTGCATTCGCTGAAGACCTGCAGTCGCGGGGCGGTCCTGCTCCACGGCAACAACCGCTGGGCCGCGAGCCCAATGTGATTGAAGGCGAGTTCGAACACCACGATCCCAAGTAAAGCGTTTCAGCTGCACGGCACCTTCGGGTGCCGTGTTCGTTTGCGGGCAGCCACATGAAAAAATTTGCTTGCTCGCCCTTGTAATAAGCTTATGCGCCCTTATGTAACGGTCACCGCAAGGTTTCTGGCGATCATGCCAGACAGACTTCCGCGGTTCGCTTGACGAACCGCACCCGGCACCGCCGGATTTGTTAAACCCGCCGGGAATACACCGGCCGATGAAAACCACAATTAGGAGAGATCGACAATGAAGCTTCGTCCTCTGCATGACCGCGTCGTCGTCCGTCGCAGCGAAGAAGAGAAGAAAACCGCTGGCGGCATCGTCCTGCCAGGTTCGGCTGCTGAAAAGCCAAACCAGGGTGAAGTCCTCGCTGTAGGCCCGGGCAAAGTCCTGGAAAACGGTGAAGTGCGTGCGCTGTCCGTGAAAGTGGGTGACAAGGTTGTGTTCGGCCCTTACTCCGGCAGCAACACTGTGAAAGTCGACGGCGAAGACCTGCTGGTTATCGGCGAGAGCGAAATCCTCGCTGTTGTCGAAGGCTGATTCCCCGCTCATTTTCCCGCTACTACAAAGTATTTAAGGAATATCGATCATGGCTGCTAAAGAAGTTAAATTCGGCGATTCCGCCCGCAAGAAAATGCTCGCCGGTGTAAACGTCCTGGCTGACGCAGTAAAAGCGACCCTGGGCCCTAAAGGCCGTAACGTGATCATCGAGAAGAGCTTCGGCGCTCCGACCATCACCAAGGACGGCGTTTCCGTAGCCAAAGAAATCGAACTCAAAGACCGTTTCGAAAACATGGGCGCGCAGCTGGTCAAAGACGTTGCTTCCCGTGCCAACGATGACGCAGGCGACGGCACCACCACCGCTACCGTTCTGGCTCAATCGATCGTCAACGAAGGCCTGAAAGCCGTCGCTGCCGGCATGAACCCGATGGACCTGAAACGCGGCATCGACAAAGCGACCATCGCTATCGTCAAAGAGTTGAAAGCCCTGTCCAAGCCTTGCGCTGACACCAAGGCCATCGCTCAGGTCGGCACCATCTCGGCCAACTCCGACAACTCCATCGGCGACATCATTGCCGAAGCCATGGAAAAAGTCGGTAAAGAAGGCGTGATCACCGTTGAAGAAGGCTCGGGCCTGGAAAACGAACTGTCGGTTGTTGAAGGCATGCAGTTCGACCGTGGCTACCTGTCCCCGTACTTCGTCAACAAGCCAGAGACCATGACTGCCGAGCTCGACGGTCCGCTGATCCTGCTGGTCGACAAAAAGATCTCCAACATCCGCGAAATGTTGCCAGTACTGGAAGCCGTTGCAAAAGCCGGCCGTCCACTGCTGATCGTGGCCGAAGACGTTGAAGGCGAAGCCCTGGCGACTCTGGTTGTGAACAACATGCGTGGCATCGTTAAAGTCGCAGCCGTCAAGGCTCCTGGCTTCGGCGACCGTCGCAAGGCCATGCTGCAGGACATCGCTGTTCTGACTGGCGGTACCGTTATCTCCGAAGAGATCGGTCTGAGCCTGGAAAGCACTACCCTGGAACACCTGGGTAATGCCAAGCGCGTGATCCTGTCCAAAGAAAACACCACCGTGATCGACGGCGCCGGCGTTGAAGCTGATATCCAGGCTCGCGTTCTGCAAATCCGTCAGCAAGTGGCTGATACTTCGTCCGACTACGACCGTGAAAAACTGCAAGAGCGCCTGGCCAAGCTGTCCGGCGGCGTTGCAGTGATCAAGGTTGGCGCGGGCTCCGAAGTAGAAATGAAAGAGAAGAAAGCCCGCGTTGAAGACGCCCTGCACGCTACCCGTGCAGCCGTTGAAGAAGGCGTGGTACCTGGCGGCGGCGTGGCACTGGTTCGCGCTCTGCAGGCTATCTCCGAACTGAAAGGCGACAACGCCGATCAAGACGTTGGTATCCAGTTGCTGCGTCGCGCTGTTGAAGCGCCACTGCGCCAGATCGTTGCCAACTCCGGTGACGAGCCAAGCGTTGTAGTCGACAAGGTCAAGCAGGGTTCGGGTAACTACGGTTACAACGCTGCTACCGGCGAATACGGCGACATGATCGAAATGGGTATCCTGGACCCGGCCAAAGTGACTCGTTCGGCTCTTCAGGCAGCGGCTTCCATCGCCAGCCTGATGATCACCACCGAAGCCATGATCGCCGAGATCAAGGAAGAAGGCGGTGCTGGCGGCGGTATGCCAGACATGGGCGGTATGGGTGGCATGGGCGGCATGATGTAAGCCAGCCTTACCCCTGTAAAAAAACCCCGCCTGCGAAAGCAGGCGGGGTTTTTTATTATTGGTCAAAAGGTATGTTGTTTCTTACGGCCTCTTCGCGGGCAAGCCTCGCTCCTACAGGGGGGTGTGTCATCAATCGCGATGACAACCACGATCCTGTAGGAGCGAGGCTTGCCCGCGAAGACGTCAGCTCAGACGCTGACCGGTTGCGCCTTGGTAACCCGTTCAGCCTTGCCCGCCGGTCGATACAGGATGTAGTAATACGACCCCAGACATATCAACCAGCAGAAAATCGCCGTCCACACGTTATGGGAGAAGAAATGCGCGCCCTGCATCATCCGGCTGATGGAGAACACCGTGCCCAGGGCTGCCGCAAAGATAAACGCCTTGCGCGCCAGCCGAGGGCGACGGTCGCGCAACACGAAGAACAGCGCAAACAGGGTGAAGCCGGTGGCCGCATGACCGCCGGGCCAGCAGCGGCCAGGTTTGTTGGTGTGTGGGCGCGGGCTCAGCAGTTCGCTGTAGGTTTCATGGCCGCCGAACTGTTCCAGGCTCCACGGGCATTGCACCGCCGTTACCACTTTCACCGGGGTGACAAAGGAAGTGGCCAGGCCCAGAGACAGCACCAGGCAACCCAGCTCCCGTTTGAACGGTTTGAGTTTTTCGACAAAAAACGCGCAGATAAAACCGATCACCGCAAACACCGAGAAGGCGATGACTACTTGTTTGGCCCGGTCATGCAGAATGTCTTCGAGGAAGTAACTGTGCCGGCCAATGAAATCACCGGCCACCGGATCATAAAAGTACCTGGCCAGGTCCATGTCCAGGTCGGTGAGTTCGAGCAGCACCAGAATGATCGCCGCAATGGCAGGAACCCCGAGGCATACCCAGAAATTGAGAGGCCGGGAGGCGGGGCGAACAGCGGTTGATGACATGGTGGATCCTGAACAGGGGAAAAGCCCCGGGGCATCAGCCCGGGGTCATTCGGTTAACGGTCGCTGACTTGGGGCGTGCCCTCCATGGGCGCTTTCCAGCCAAGCAGCTGTTGCTTGAAGCCATAACTGGCGGTTTGGTAATAGGTGATGGCGCGGGTGAGTAACGGGTCATTGGCCTGGGCTTTCGATTCGCGGCTCTCGGTCAACGCATCATCATGCCGACGCAGCCCCTGGCGCGGACTCAGGATCGCCAGATCCTTGCCGTCGAACAACCCCAAATGTTGATAGTTGCCGACCACCACCCGCGGAGGCAGCGGATTGTCCTGCAACAGATTGCGGCCAAAGAATGTCGATTGGTAATCCAGGTTCAACAAACCCAGCAGGGTCGGCGCCAGATCGATCTGGCTGGCCAATTGTGCGGTCTCCCGGGCATCGATCAGCTTCGGTGCATAGATGAACAACGGAATCTGATAGTTGCTGATCGGCAAGTCTTCCTTACCGGCGCTGCCCGCAGTGTGGTCGGCGACGAACACGAAAATCGTATTGTCGAACCACGGTTTCTGTCGCGCCTGTTCGAGGAACTGGCCGATGGCGTAGTCGGTGTACTTCACCGCGCCGTCGCGGCCGTTACCGGATTTGATGTCGATCCGGTTGTCGGGGTAGGTATAAGGACGATGGTTGGAAGTGGTCATCAGTTGCAGCAGAAAGGGCTGCTGCTTGGCGTAGTCGGCATCGGCCAGTTTCAGGGTCTGGTTGTAGAGGTCTTCGTCCGCCATGCCCCAGGCATTCTTGAAGTGAATCTCCGATTCATCGACGCTGCTCTGATCGACCACGCGGTAACCGTTGCCGCTGAAGAACGCGTTCATGTTGTCGAAGTAACCGCGCCCGCCATACACGAATACGCTGTCGTAACCCACGGCGCCGAGTTGCTGGCCGAGGCTGGCAAAACCGCTTTCACGGCCTACGCGCTTGACGATCGAACGGCCCGGCGTCGGCGGGATGGCCAAGGTGATGGCTTCCAGGCCGCGATCGGTGCGGGTGCCGGTGGCGTAGAAATTGTTGAAGTACAGACTCTGCTTGCGCAGGACATCGAGGTTCGGCGTCAGGTTGCGCTCGTCACCGTTGCTGCCCATGTACTTGGCGCTGAAGCTTTCGATGGTCACCAGCACGATATTGGGTTTGCGCGGGGTGCCAGGGTTGTCGATGTTGCGGCGAATATCCTGTGGGTCCTGGCCGACGAACTGGGCGTTGGGTTCGCTGAGTTCGGCGCGAATCTGCTTGGCCACGACGTCTGGCGGCAGTGTTTTATAGAACTGCGGATAATCCAGTTCGTTATTGCGGAACGCGGCGAAGAATTGGTACGGGCCATTGCTCGCCAGTTCGTTCTGATAAGCATTGCCGCCCTGGGCCCGCGGCGCGTCCTGGCTAAGCAGTTGCAGGCTCAGGCCGGCAACGATCAACAGAACCAAGGCATTGAGCAGGCGTCGGCGCAGGGGTGGGAGCGGGGCATCCAGTGCAGCATTGAACGCCTTGCGCAACACCAGGCTCAGCGCCACGGCCAGCACGGCGAGAACGCTCAACAACGTGCCGATCGGGTACGACTCCAGCAGGTTGTTCAAGACTTCGTCGGAGTACACCAGGTAATCAACGGCGATGAAGTTGAAGCGCACACCGAACTCGTCCCAGAACAACCATTCGGCCACCGAGGTGAACAACATCGCAAACAGGCTGACAGTCAGCAGCGCCTGCAGAAACCAGCGATGGCCCCGGCGACGCCACAAGCCGGGCGGGCAAAGCAGCAAGTACAAGCCCATCGGCAGGACGGCGTATGCAATGAAGCCCAGGTCGTAAAGAAATCCGATAGCAAAAACCGACAAGAAACCGCTACCAGCCTCCTCCAGGTGAGTGAGCAGCAGAACCGTTCGGGTCAGAAAGAAAATTACCAGCCAGGCGCTGGTGACAAGCAGCAGAAAGCGCATAGGCGCAGTCTTTAAGAAGTCCATTGGCTACGTTCCTTATATCAATGGCGCGGGAGTTTAAACCAGACACTGTCGTGAGGTTGTGAATCGATAGTGAAAAACTTGTTAACTCGGTCAATTGGTTGAACGAATGGATGGATGCGGTTCTCAGCCCTAGCCGTGCGCTGCGCTTGGTCGTAAGCTGCGCGGGCCAAGACGGCTGTTACTGTGTACGGAGGAGTGCCCATGCGAATTTTATTGGTTGAAGACAACCGCGATATCCTCGCCAATCTGGCCGATTACCTGGGGCTTAAGGGTTATACCGTGGATTGCGCGCAGGACGGTTTGTCGGGTTTGCACCTGGCGGCTACCGAACACTACGACTTGATCGTGCTCGACATCATGCTGCCCGGTATCGACGGCTACACCCTGTGTAAACGCCTGCGTGAAGACGCCCGCCGCGATACGCCGGTGATCATGCTCACCGCCCGGGATCAACTGGATGACCGGCTGCAGGGCTTCAAGTCCGGCGCCGATGATTACCTGATCAAGCCTTTTGCCCTGTCTGAACTGGCCGCGCGCATTGAAGCAGTGATGCGCCGTACCCAGGGTGGCGGGCGCCGTTCATTGCAGGTCGGCGACCTGAGCTACGACCTCGATACCCTGGAAGTGACCCGCGAAGGCCGCCTGCTGAAACTCAACCCGGTCGGCCTCAAATTGCTGGCGGTGCTGATGCAGAAAAGCCCCCATGTGCTGCGCCGCGAAATCCTCGAAGAAGCCCTGTGGGGCGATGACTGCCCGGACAGCGACAGCCTGCGCAGCCACGTTCATCAACTGCGCCAGGTGATCGACAAACCGTTTGCCAAGCCGCTGCTGCAAACCGTGCACGGCGTGGGTTATCGCTTGGCCGAGGGCCGTGATGGAGTTTAAGCAGAGCCTTGCTCAACGGATCATCATCGCCTTTGCGCTGATGAGCGCACTGGTGGCAGGGGCTTTCGCCATGGGCATCGTGGCGACCGTGCACCTGGTGGAAGAGAAACTGATTTCGGCAGGCCTGGGCGGTGATTTGCAGCGCCTGTTGCTGATGGACAGCGTCACAGACTGGAGCCACCGACCGGAGCCGGATCAGCTGTTCTATTTCAGCGGCGGCCCGGGGGACTTCGAGTTGCCCAAGGATCTGCGCCATCTGGAACCCGGTTTTCACGAAGTCTTTCGCGAGCAGCTGTCGTATCACTCGATGGTTGAAATCGTCGACGGCCGACGTTACGTGCTGTTGCAAGACCAGAGTGATTTCGAAGAGCGTGAGCGTGTTCTGTTTGCCGTGGTGCTGGTGGGCTTCGTACTGAGCCTGGCACTGGCGGTTTTTCTCGGCTGGATCCTCGCGCGAAAAGTCATGGCGCCGGTGGTGCGATTGGCCCGTCAGGTACGTCACCGCGATCAGTTACTCGGGTTGGCGCCGCCACTGGCGCCGGATTATGCCGCGGATGAAGTGGGCGAACTGGCGGTGGCTTTCGACGCCACCCTCGGGCGCTTGCGGCAGGCCTTGACCCGTGAGCGCTTGTTCACCAGCGACGTCAGCCATGAATTGCGTACGCCGCTGATGGTGCTAGCCAGTTCCTGCGAATTGCTGCTGGAAAACCCGGGCATCGACCAGCGCGGTCGAGCCCAGGTCGAGCGAATCGCCCGGGCCTGTGAGGAAATGCGCGAACTGGTGCAAACCTTCCTGATGCTCGCCCGCGCCCAGCGTGAAGACGCCAGCATGTCGCCGCAGCAGACTGTCAGTCAGATCGCCGACGGGCTGCTCGGTCTTTGGCGTGAGCCGATAGAGTCCAAGGGGCTGGCGCTGTCCTTCGAACCGGGCAATCCGTCGAGCAACCGCTACAACGCAACCTTGCTCCACGCGGTAATGGGCAACCTGTTGCGCAATGCGCTGCACTACACCGAAACCGGCTTCATTCGACTCTCGCTGACCAACAACGGGTTTGTGGTCGAGGACAGTGGCGTCGGGATTCCCGAAGAAAAGCGCGAGGCGATGTTCGAACCCTTCGTGCGTGGCAGCGAGAAGCGTGGCGAAGGCCTGGGGTTGGGCCTGTCGCTGGTGCAGCGGATTTGTGAGAACCAGGGCTGGACCGTCAGCCTGACCACCATGGAACCTAACGGATGCCGCTTTGAGGTGGAGTTGGGTAAGCCTCGAGTCTGATTGCGCGAAAAACCCTAGCGTTCGGCAACTCCTGCGCGACTTCGGGCGCCGCAATCTTTTCCGTGGTGGCCCCGCGCTACCATCGACCCCCTGTAAAACGTTGAAATACTTCACTGTTGTACACAACGAAGTTTTCACAAAGTCATGACCTGACGCTGACACGGCGCTACTTAACGTAGGTGTCATCAGCAATACAGGAGATTTTGATGATGACGGGCCCGATCAAACTGGATTTTTCCGAAAAGTACGACGATCAGCACGCGCAAAAATACTTGCGCAAGCATCAGGACGGTCTCGGTCGTCGGTTGTCCCATTGGCGTGATGAGCAATTGGCCCGCAAGGCTTTGACCCTGGCCGGTGAGCCTGGGTTGGTCCTCGATTTACCCAGCGGTGCGGGGCGTTTCTGGCCGTTACTGGCGGAAAAACCCAACCGAGTGATCATCGGAGCCGACAACTCCGAGTCAATGCTGAAGATCGCCACTCAGTCTCAGCCAGCCGAAGTGGTGAAACGGGTACAACCCTTGCACACGTCTGCATTCGACATTGCTTTGCCTGATAACGCCGTCGACAGCATTTTCTGCATGCGTTTGCTCCATCACATCGGGGAAGCCGAGCACCGACTGGCCATTCTGCGTGAGTTCGAGCGTGTCACCCGTGACAGCGTGATCATTTCGCTGTGGGTGGACGGCAACTTCAAGGCCTGGAAACGCAAGCGCGCCGAGAAAAAACGCGGGCAGGAAGGTTACCAAAATCGCTTTGTGTTACCAGCGGCTACGGTAGAGAAGGAATTCGAGCAGGCGGGTTTCCGAATTCAGGAACAACTGGACTTCATACCGCTCTATGCCATGTGGCGGGTTTACGTATTACGCAAGAGGTAACAGGATGGCAGTGCAATGTGCAGCAGAAACGGAAGTCGCTCCTCAGGACCGCTTCGACTACTTCTGGAATCAGCGCGGTGAATGGGTAGAAGAACCCAATATTCGTCGCGGTGGCGAAAGTGGCGTGCAGCGCGTGCGCAGCAGCGACGGGCAACTGCTGTACGCCAAGCGCCAGACCGGGCATATCTATCGCAGCTGGTTGCACCCCTTCGGCCGACCGACCGTATTGCGCGAGCGTGATGCGCTGATCGGCTTGACTGCGTTGGGTGTGCGCGTTCCGCAAATGGTGTTCTGCGGTGCCCAACGGGACCCGGTGCACAAATGGCGTGCGTTGCTGGTCACCAAGTCTCTGGACGGTTTCGAAGAAATCGAACACTGGTATGCCGGTGGCGGTCGCGAACGTCACGGCGAAGTGGTGCACGAGCGCGTCCTCAAGGAACTGGCCGAGAACCTGGCCCGCATGCATAAGGGCCGCTGGCAGCACAGCTGCATCTACATCAAGCACGTGTTTGTGCGGGTCACCGGCGAAGGCGAGGCGGCCACGGTTGAAGTCGCCCTGATCGATCTGGAGAAATGTCGCCAGCGTTTGACCGCCCAGCGCGCCGCCGCCCATGACATGAAGCAATTGCGGCGCCACTCGTCGTTCAGCGATACAGACTGGAAGAATCTGGTCTATTTTTATGAGACGGCGTTTGGCAGCGCTATCAAGGGTTTATAGCGATGAAACTCGAAATTGCACGAGGTGTGTTTCTTCTAGGAGCCTTGGCAGTTGCTTCATTGGCGGTGGCGGCTTGGGAGCAGCCCCGCACGCAAGTCCTCAGCGCAGTGAACGGTGACGCTCACTGTCCATTGCCACGGGTTGCCAAAGCAACCGTGGCGACACAACCTGACCATGACTTGTTACTGTTCATGTTCGGACTTTCACAGGGATTGAGGCCGCAGAGTTGAACAGATTGAAGCCCAAATAAAAGGCCTCGCGGATGCGGGGTCTTTTTTTGCCTGATCGTTCCCACATGCCTGATCGTTCCCACGCTCCGCGTGGGAATGCAGCCCGGGACGCTCCGCGTCCCAAAGCGTGACGCAGAGCGTCACAAGAGGCATTCCCACGCGGAGCGTGGGAACGATCATCGGACGGAGGGCTTATCCGGTTTGGCCAGCAGCGTGTACACGCACGGCAGCACAAACAAGGTAAACAACGTCCCGATCGACATCCCTGTGGCGATCACCGTGCCGATATCAAACCGGCTGACGGCACCCGCGCCCGTGGCCAGAATCAGCGGCACCATGCCAAATACCATCGCCGCCGTGGTCATCAGCACCGGGCGCAGGCGAATGGCCGCCGCTTCCTCCACCGCTTCGCGCGGGCTCAACCCCTTCTCCTTGCGCAGCGTGTTGGCGAACTCGACGATCAGGATCCCGTGCTTGCTGATCAGCCCGATCAGCGTCACCAGTCCGACCTGGGTGTAGATGTTCATGCTCGACCAACCGAGGAACAACGGAATCAACGCGCCGCAAATCGACAGCGGCACGGTGACCAGAATCACCAGCGGGTCGCGGAAGCTCTCGAACTGCGCCGCCAGCACCAGGAAAATGATCGCCAGCGCCAGGGCGAAGGTCACCCATAGCGCGTTGCCTTCCTGGACGAATTGCCGTGATGTGCCGCCATAGTCAAAGGCAAAACCCGCCGGCGCTTCTTCCTGGGCGATCTGGCGCACGGTGTCGATGGCCTCGCCCATACTGACCAGCGGGAACCCGGACACGGCCGCCGCGTTGAGTTGCTGGAACTGGTTCAGTTGCCGTGGCCGCGCCCGGTCGGTGACGGTGATCAGGGTCGACAGGGGCAGCAGTTCGCCCTGGGTGTTCTTGACGTAGTAGTTGTTCAGCCAGTCGGGGTTATCCCGGTAAGCCCGCTCGACTTGGGCGATGACTTTGTAGCTGCGCCCCTCAATGGTGAACCGGTTGATCTCCGCCTCACCCAGCAGCGTCGCCAGGGTGCCGCCCAGATCCTGCATCGAAACGCCCATCTGTGCTGCTTTGGCGCGGTCGATATCCACCACGATTTCCGGTTTGTCGAACGCCAGATCGATATCGACGAAGGCAAACTTGCCGGACGCCAGCGCGCGTTTTTTCACCCGCTCCGCCACGTCCAGCAGTGAGGCGTAATCGTTGGCGGTGTTGATGACGAATTTGAACGGCAATCCCTCACCGGTGCCCGGCAGGGAGGGCAAGTTGAAACCGAAAATCTGCAAACCGGGGATGTTCCCCAATTTGGACTGAACCTCGGGCAGGATTTGCATTTGCGTGCGATGGCGCTCGTTCCACGGCTTGAGCAGGAAACCGCCAATGCCCGATTGCACGCCATTGAAGCCATTGATCTGGAACGAGGAGTAGTACTCGGGAAACTCCTTGAAGATCGTGATGAACTCGTCGGTGTAGGTGTTCAGGTAATCGAGGTTGGTTGGCTGCGGGGCGTTGGCCATCATGAAAATGATGCCCTGGTCCTCGTCCGGCGCCAGTTCCGACTTGGCGAACTTGAGAAACACCGGGATCAGGCACAGTACGATCACCGCGAACACCAGCACCACTGGCCGAGTGTTGAGCGTGCCGTGGAGCATGCTCTGGTAGCGGCGCTTGAGGCCTTCGAAAATCAGGTCCAGGCGATGGGCCAGGCCGCTGGGATTTGTGTCGTGGCGCAGCAAAAAGGCGCACATCATCGGCGACAGGGTCAGGGCGACGATGCCCGAGATCACCACCGCCCCGGCCAGCGTCAGGGCAAACTCTTTGAACAGTGCCCCGGTGAGGCCGGTGAGGAAGCCGATTGGCGCATACACCGCCGCCAGGGTGATCGTCATGGAAACCACCGGCATGGCGATTTCCCTGGCCCCTTCAATGGCGGCATCCAGGGGTGTCTTGCCGGCTTCAATGTGCCGGTGAATGTTCTCCACCACCACAATCGCATCGTCCACCACCAGCCCGATGGCCAGCACCATCGCCAGCAGGGTCAGCAGGTTGATCGAGTAACCCATCATTTGCATGAAGAACATCACGCCGATCATCGACAGCGGGATGGTCACCACCGGGATCACCACCGAGCGCAGGGCGCCGAGGAACAGGAACACCACGACAATCACGATCAGCACGGCTTCGAACAGGGTCTTGATCACTTCGTTGATGGACGCCTGGATAAACAGCGTGGCGTCGTAGGCGATTTCGCTTTTCAGGTTGGGCGGTAGCTGGGCTTCCAGCTCCGGCATGATCTTGCGCACTTCCTTGATCACGTCCAGCGGGTTAGCGCCGGGTGTGGCCTTGATGCCGATGTACACCGACGGCGTACCGCCGAAGGAGCTGATGGCGTTGTAGTTTTCGGCGCCCATCTCGACCCGCGCCACATCGCTGAGCAACACGCGGCTGTCACCCGACACCTTGAGCGGAATCGCGGCGAAGGCTTCGGCAGACTTGAGTTCGGTGTTGGCGTTGATGCTGGTGACCACGTACTCGCCCTTCACTTCGCCAGCGGCGGAAAGGAAGTTGTACTGGCGCACCGCGTTGGTCACGTCGCTGGCACTCAAGCCGAAACCGGCGAGTTTGACCGGGTCCAGCCACAGGCGCATGGCGAACACCTGGTTGCCGAGAATCTCGGCTTCGGCCATGCCGGGCAACGTCGCCAGTTTTGGCTGGATGACCCGGGACAGGTAGTCGGTGATCTGCGGGTTGTTCAACTCCTTGCTGAAGAAGCTGATGTACATCAGTGCCGACGCATCGGCCGCTTCCTTGCTCAGCACCGGGTCTTCAGCGTCCTGGGGCAGCTTGTTCTTCACCTCGTTGGCCTTGGCCAGCAGTTCGGTGAACAAACGGTCGCTGTTGGAACCGATGCGCGCGTAGATCGAGATCACCGAGAAGTTCTGGCGACTGACCGACGTCATGTAGTCGATGCCCTCGGCGCTCGCCAGGCTCTGCTGCATCGGTTGGGTGATGTAGCCCTGGATCGTTTCGGCGTTGGCCCCGGGGTAAGCGGTGGTCACCGTGATCAGGGCGTTTTCCATTTGCGGGTATTGGCGCAGCGGCAGCTTGCTCCAGGCCTGGAAACCCAGCAGCACAATCAACAGGCTGACCACGGTAGCGAGCACCGGGCGGCGGATGAACGGATCGGTAAAAGCCATGAGGATTCCTTGATCAGTCAGTACGTGGCTGACTGTTCTTATCGGTCAGGGTCTTGTCGTCGCTGATGGCAATGTGTGCGCCGTTGTCCAGTTTGATCTGGCCGGCCGTGACCACTTGTTCGCCGCTCTGCACGCCTTTGTTGATCATCACCAGGCCATCACGGCGTTCGCCGGTTTCGATGAAGCGTCGTTCGGCGATCAGGATCGGTTGGCCCTTGTCGTCTTTTTCGACACTGCCGTCCTCGGCTTTTTTCTGCCCGACCACGTACAGCGAATTGCCGTAGAGGGTGTAGGTGATCGCGCTTTCCGGCACGACGATGTGCTGTTGCGGATCCGGCAACATCACTTGCAGGCTGGCGAACATGCCCGGCAGCAACTTGCCATCCGGGTTGGCCAGCGTGGCGCGTACCTGGATGTTGCGGGTGGTGTTCTCGACCTTCGGGTTGATCGCACTGATGGTGCCGGGGAAGCTCTGCGTCGGATAGGCCGAGACGATGACCTGCACCGGTTGGCCGAGGCCAATCTTCGGCACCGATTGCTCGGGCAGGAAGAAGTCGACGTAGAGGCTGCTGAGGTCTTGCAGGGTGGCGATCATCGTGCCGCTGGCGAGGTAGTCGCCGACGTCCACCTGACGAATGCCGATGGTGCCGCTGAACGGCGCGAGGATGCGTTTCTTCGCCAGGGAGGCCTTGAGTTGATTAACCGTGGCCTTGTTCTTTTGCAATTGGGCCGAGAGCCGGTCGTACTCGCCTTTGGAGATGGCGCGGCTGTCGACCAATTGACTGCCGCGACCGAAATCCAGCTGCGCCAGCCCGAGGTCAGCCTGGGCGGTTTCCAGCAGGGCGCTCTCCACGGCGCTGTCCAGTTGCAGCAGCGGTTGCCCGGCCTTGACCTTCTGCCCTGACTCGAACATCAGCTCCTTGACGGTGCCGGCGATCTCCAGGCTCAGGTTCACCCCTTGCAACGCCTTGAGCGTGCCGACAGTGGGCAAGCGCAACTGCCACGGCTGTTCGGTGGCCGTGGCCACGGCGACACTGATGGGCGGTTTCGGTTTGGAAAAACCCTGGATCATCGTGTAAATCGAAAAGGCCTTGTAACCGCCCAGGGCCAGCACGATCAGCAACACAACACCCAACATGATCAGCATGCGGCGACGCAGCATATTTCCACTTCCTTGGAGAAAATCAGGCGAGACAGGCGGGAACATTACTCCGAGTGCGGCAGTGAATCCAACTGGCACTTATTACAGGATGGCGCAAACCCCGTAGGAGCAAAGCTTGCTCGCGATGGCGGTGTGTCATCGTACGAATAAGCTGACTGATACACCGCCATCGCGAGCAAGCTTTGCTCCTACAGGGGAGGGGGATTTCAGATCAAGTGAAGATGGTTATCCCAAAGCCCCGCCGGCAACTCCAACGGTTTTGCAACCAAATCTGTCTGACGGCAATCGTAGTACCGGCAACGGCCCTGACCCGAGGTCACGACAAACCCGTCGGCCACGGCACCAACGCCGGCGCAATCCGGCAGCGGCGCATCCAGGCGCACTTCGCCGCTGTCCAGGTCCCAGATGAAAAAGCGATTACCGCGCGGCGCCGTCAATGCGACCAGCCGCAGTTCGCTGTGCACCGCGACGCTGGCGGTGTAATGCCCCATGGCCTGCAACTGGTGCTCCGGCACCGGGAACGCCACGAATGGCTGCCCTGGGCGCTTGATCGCCAGCAACTCCGACGACTCGTGGGACGGCCCCATGAATTGCTGGCTGGCGAGGATGGTGCCGTCGCTGGCAATCCCAAGATGGCGCACGCTGTTCATCTGTTGGGCGAGGGTTTCCTTGCTCAACAACGTGCCGTCGCGCTGCATCAGGACCAAGCTCGGTTCCATGGCGTTGAGGTTCATTTCGACGCGGCTCTCGGCCTCGGTGCGAATCCCGCCGTTGGCCACCACCAGGGTATCGCCGTCGGGCATCCACGACACCTGATGCGGACCGACGCCATGGGTAGGGATTTCGCCGCTGTGGATAAGTCGCTGACCTTCGAACTTATACACACCCAGCAAGCCACGGCCCGGATCGGAGGTGTCGTTCTCGGTGGCGTACAAGAACTCGCCATCCTTGTGAATCACCGCGTGCCCGTAGAAATGCCGGTTCGGTTGCGAGGTCACGGTTTGCAGCAACGTGCCGTCGCGCAGGTCGATCAGGTAACTCTCGGTGCCGGGACGCCGGGCGACAAACAGCGCAATCGCCAGCGTCGGGTGATTGATGATGTCGTGGCAACGCTGGCCGACCTGGGTGGCGAACACTCGGGTGCCGTCCAGCCGATAACCGACGGCGTAATGCTTGCCGTCGGTGTCGTCCCGGGCCGACAGCAGCAGCGGGCTCTTGTCCTTGTGCTTGAACAGCGTCCAGCCGCCCAGTGTCACTGCTCCCAGCAGCAAACTACCTAAAGTCAGAGCCTGACGTCGCAGCATGGCACTCGCCCTCATCAGTCACCGTCGTTGGCGTTGAAGCCCAGTTGGATGCCCAGCGCCTTGGCCAGTTCGCCTTCGTGCAGGCGATGGACGACGTTAAGGCTGTCGTAGAGATCGTTGAGTTGCTGGCGACCGGCATCGTCGTTGAGCATTTCGGTCAGCGAGCGCTGGTTGCTGGCGAACAACTTGAGCGAGGCAGCGTAGGCGGCATCGATCTTGTCGGCCAACGGTTTCTGATCGCTCGGCAACAGCCCGCGCAGGCCTTTGTTGTCGACTCCGACCCACACGGTTTTCGCCGCGGCCAGGCTGGCTTCCATACCTTGCAGCGACGATTGGCTGCGCCACGCATCAGCCTGGAACGGCTGCGGAATGCCCTTGGTCTGACGACCCATCGGCGTGCCGAGTTTTTTCTTCAGGGTGTCCAGCGCAGTGACCTGCACGCGAAGCAGATCGGCGATCGCTTCGTGGGAATCGGCGTAGCGCTGGTTCGGGAATTTGCTCATCTGCGCGAGCATCCCGTCGTTGGTGTTCCAGCGCGACAGGATCTCTTCGGCCAGTTGCTTCTGACGTTCGCCGATGGCGGTCAGCAGCGGGCAATACTTGGCTTTCTGGGTGGCATCGGCCATGTCGATCTTGCTGTCGAACAGGATGTATTCGTAGGCCGAAAGGCCCTGAACCACCACGCTCGATTTGGCCAGCGCAGCGGCATCAATCTGCGGTTGGGCGGTGACCAGTTGCTCGACCTGACGGCCAACGAGGTTTTTCTTGTCCGGCCAGAACTGCACCTGCCACGCACGATTGCCCTCGGCCAGCGGCCCGATCAGCAACGGTTGCAGCTCGGCCCAGGCTTTCTGCGCGTGCAGGAAGTCGGCGCGGGCGGTGTCCAGGTCTTCCTTGCCTTCGCAATAGGCGAGGGCGCTGACGGCCAGTTGGCGGTCGGCTTCAACCCAGCGGCTGTACGTCGGCAAGATCACTTGCTTGGCGATGGCCGCCGAGGTCACGGCTTGCGGATCCTGCGGCGAACAGGCGCCGAGGGCGAGCGCTGCAAGGCTGGTAAATAACAACTTGGGACGGAACATGTCGGGCTCCCGATTCTTTTAAGTGCTTAGAGAGAATTCAAAAACGCCAGCAACGCAGCGCGCTGCTCGGCATTGAAAGACAAAACCTGTTGCTGCGCCGCGCTCGCTTCGCCGCCATGCCAGAGCACGGCTTCGAGCAGGTTGCGGGCGCGGCCATCATGCAAAAACTGGGTGTGACCGCTGACCGCTTGCGTCAGGCCGATGCCCCACAACGGCGGCGTGCGCCAGTCGCGGCCACTGGCCTGGAATTCCGTGCGGTTGTCGGCCAGGCCGTCGCCCATGTCATGCAGCAGCAGATCGCTGTAGGGGCGAATCACTTGATTGGCCAGTTCAGGTTCGGCGGCGTTGGCGGCGGTGGTGTATTTGGGCGTGTGACAGGACTGGCATCCCGCCTGGAAAAACAGATTCTTGCCCGCCAGCACTTGCGGCGCGCTGACGTCGCGGCGGGCCGGGACGGCGAGGTTGCGGCTGTAGAACAACACCAGGCGCAGAATGTTGTCGCTGACTTCCGGCTCGCCATTTGGGCCATTGCCGTTGGGCGCTTGCTTGCAGGCGGTTTGCGCCTCGGTGCAGTCATCGAACGGTCGCAGGCTGGTGGTCAGGCCCATGTCACCCGAAAACGCGTGAACATTCTGTTGATTGAGGTTCGGTTGCCCGGCTTTCCAGCCGAATCGGCCGAGGACGGTTTTTTGCTGGGCGTCATCCCAGACCCGGTTCGGGCGCCCGGCGATGCCGTTTTTGTCTTTGGCCTGGGCCTCGGCGTTGGCCAGGATCGCTTCGTCGGGGATCGCTTCGAGCAGGCCCAGGCCAATCATCGGCGGCGCAACCCGCGCCGAGAAACGCGTGTCAGGGTGCATCGGGCCGTAGCCCAGTTGGGTGATCTGCAAGGTCGGTTTGCGCAGTTCGACTTCGGTGCCGTCCTTAAAACGAACGGGCACGGGTGTGTAGTCAACGCGTACCTTGCCTTCCGGGGCGACGCCGGGCACCGACATGTCCTGGAGCTGCCCACCGTAGACCGGCTCCGGGACCACGCCGATGTGCTCGATGACCTTGGCGTAGGCCGGCGCATCGGGAATCGACAGGCGCACCAGCATCGACACCGCATTATTGGCGTCCGGCGTCGGCGGGTGACCGCGACCGTCCTTGATGTGGCAGTTCTGGCAGGCGTTGGTGTTGAACAACGGGCCGAGGCCATCCCGGGCGGTGGTGGTCGACGGTGCGATCACCCAGGGGCTGCGGAAGAAGCTGTTGCCGACGCTGAAATCCACCCGTCGTGACGGTGGCAGATTGGCGGACGGCAGGGAAAAGGCGTTCTGATCGGTCTTGCGCACCGTCGCGCTGCCACCGGACCGGGCTTCACCGGGCTCGGCCTTGGTAAAACGCGGGGCGTCATCGCAGGCACTCAGGCCCAGGGCCATGAACAAGGTGCACAGACGAAGAGGCAACGACGGCATCAGGTTTCCTGAAAGACGAGCAAAACAAGGGCGCAAAGTCTAACAGGGCAGGGGAAATTGAATAAGAGGAATTATCGTTTGGTTGATGTGGGACATGATTTCCCTGCCCACCACAATTCACCTGTGGGAACGCAATCCAATGTGGGAGCGAGCTTGCTCGCGATGGGGTCATCGCAGTCGACATTGATGTTGAATGTGCGACCGCTATCGCGAGCAAGCTCGCTCCCACAGGTTTGCCGCAATCCATTGTGGGAGCGAGCCTGCTCGCGAAAGCGGTATCGGCCGCGCTGGAAATGTTGTCTGTTACGGCCTCTTCGCGAGCAGGCTCGCTCCCACAGGGGGATTGCGTTTAGGCAGGAATAAAGAAGGCGACCCGAAGGTCGCCTTTTTATTCAGCCTGCGTTGATCAGAATTCGTGATCAGCGTTGTCCGGGTTCAGGTCGCTGATGCCCAGTTTGCCAGCGGCTTGTTCGATCGAACCGGTCTGCTTGACCAGCGACGCGATGGCGTCACGCACGATCTGGTTGCCCGCGGTGTTGCCGGCGGCGATCAACTGGTCGTAGTGCTCACCCTTGTTGGCGTGATCGACCATGATCTGGATCTTGGCTTCGGTAGCAGCCAGATCGGCTTTCAGGGCGGTGTCGGCAGCCGGGTCGGCCTTGGCCACCAGAGACGACAGGCTCGCGCCGGTCATTTTGGTGCCGTCGACGCGGGTGTATTCGCCCAGGTACACGTTACGAACGCCTTTGGCATCGTAGAAGTGCGAGTTGTGGGTGTTGTCGCTGAAGCAATCCTGTTCGTCTTCCGGGGAGTTGGCTTCCAGGGAAACCTTCATGCGCTCGCCCGCCAGTTCGCCCAGGGACAGGCTGCCCATGCCGAACAGCATTTTGCGCAGGCCGGTTTCGGCTGGCTCGGCTTCCAGGGTGGCGCGGTAGTTGTCGGCCACGTTCGGCTTCCAGTTACCGACCATTTCTTCCAGGTCGCTGACCAGCAGTTGGGTCACGGACTTCAGGTAGGCACGGCGACGATCATTGTGACCGCCAGTCGCGCCTTTGCCTTCCAGGTAGTCGGAAGCAGGACGGTTGCCGGCGCCAGGGCCGGTGCCGTTCAGGTCCTGGCCCCACAGCAGGAATTCGATGGCGTGATAGCCAGTGGCGACGTTGGCTTCGGAACCGCCCAGCTCGTTCAGGCTGGCGAGTTTTTCCGGAGTGATGTCTTTGACGTCGACCTTGTCTTCGCCGACCTGGACTTCGGTGTTGGCGATGATGTTGGCGGTGGCGCCCGGGTTACCCAGTGCGTGTTCGTAGGTCTTGTCGACATAGTCGATCAGGCCTTCGTCCAGTGGCCAGGCGTTCACCTGACCTTCCCAGTCGTCGATGATGGTGTTGCCGAAGCGGAACACTTCGCTCTGCAGATAAGGAACACGAGCAGCGACCCAGGCAGCCTTGGCGGCTTTCAGGGTGTCGGCGTCCGGCTTGGCGAGGAAGGCATCAACGGCGGTTTGCAGGGTTTTCGCGGTAGATTCGGCATCGCTGTAAACGGCGAAGACCATGTCGGCGTAATGCGCGACCACTGCTTTGGCGGCGGCTTCGTCGACTTTGCCGGCGGCGGCTGGCGCAGCAGCTGGAGCGGCGGCAGTGGTGCTGGCGGCTGGCGCAGGCGTTGGCGCGGCAGCGGTCTTGTCTTTGCCTTCGCCGCAACCGGCGAGGGAAATAGCGATGGCCAACAGACTGGCGGTAGCCAGAGGCATACGAATCATGGCGAACATCCTGCTTCGATAGAGGGTGGAATGGCGCTTTGGGCGCGCAAAACTGCGACATAATGCAAATCTTTCGCATTATGTGTAAAGGGTTGTGCTTGGAAATATTTCGTATTTGGCGAGGGGTTGCGCTGGATCAAGGCTCCAGACGCAACCGTCAACTTAGAGGATGGCCGCGTTACTGCGCTGGGCCTGCTTTAAATAAGCGCTCAACTCCCGGGCCGGCAGCGGTTTGCTGTAGTGATAACCCTGACCCTCATGGCAACCTTCGGAGATGATGTAGGCCTCTTGCTCGGCGGTTTCCACGCCTTCGGCAATCACCTGCATGCCCAGGCTCTTGCCCAGTTGGATGATGGCGCGAACGATGGTCGCATCGTCGTCGTCATCGAGCAGGTCCTGGACGAAGCTCTTGTCGATCTTGATCTTGTCCAGAGGCAGGCTTTTCAGATAACTCAGCGACGAATAGCCCGTGCCGAAGTCGTCGATGGCGATCAGCGCGCCGGAGCGACGCAGGCTCAGCAAGTGCTGGGCGGCGGTGCTGATGTCTTCCATCAGGCCGGTTTCGGTGACTTCCAGCTCCAGGCTGCGGGGCGGCAGTCGGTAGATTTGCAGCAGGTTGTTGACCACCCGTGGCAACTCGGCGTGGTGCAGTTGCACGGTGGACAGGTTCACCGCCATGCGCAGGTCGGCGAACCCCTGGTCATGCCAGTCGCGCAATTGCTTGCAGGCCTGATCCAGCACCCACTCGCCGATGGCAATGATGGTGCCGTTCTGCTCGGCCAGCGGGATGAACAGGTCCGGCGGCACCAGCCCGTGTTCCGGGTGCTGCCAGCGAATCAAGGCCTCGACGCCGACCACCCGGTGATCGCGGTAGCTGATCTGCGGTTGGTAGACGAGGTAGAACTGATCGCGGATCAGGGCATCGCGCAGGTCTTTTTCCAGTTCGCGGCGGCGGCGCATTTCGCTGTCGACGCTGGCGATATAGAACTGATAGCGGTTGCGCGAGCGAGTCTTGGCCAGGGTCATGGTCTGCTCGGCTTTCTGCAGCAGCTTCTCAGTGCTGTCACCGTCCTCGGGGAACAGGGTGATGCCGATGGTGGCGCGCAGGCGGATTTCCTGATGGTCGAGGGCAAATGCCGCTTCCAGGTCATCGAGAATGCTTTGGGCCAGTTCGGCGGCTTCGTAAGGTTGTTCGATGTCGGCCTGGACCAGCGCAAACTGGTCGCCACCGAGGCGGGCGAGAGCGCCGAGGCGACCGCTGTGGGCCCGTAGGCGATCTGCCAGGGCCAGCAACAGTTGGTCGCCGGTCTGGTAGCTGAATTGTTCGTTGATACCCTTGAAGTCATCCAGACCGACAACCAGCACTGCAACCCGACGTTGCAATTTGCCGGCGTCCACCAGGATCTTGTCCAGTTGCTGCTGCAATTGCTGGCGGTTGGGCAGGCCGGTGAGGAAATCGTACTGGGCCATGCGCAACAGGCTGTTTTCGGCTTCGTGGCGCAGGTGGGTGTTGCGCTCGATGGACTCGAGCAACTGGTTGGCGGTGTTGATCCAGATGCCCAGTTCGTTTTTTTCGTGGCCCTTGATCTGCGGAATCTTGTGTTCGCTGGGGCGGTCGGGGTTGATCTCGGTCAGGTGCTCGATGATCCGCGACAGCGGTTTGGTCAGCAGCCAGTGGTAAACCAGGTACAGCACCAGGCCCATGGCGAGGGCGCGCAACACACCGGAAATGAAGATGATCACCGAGCTGACGATAAACCCCTGGCCATAGGTGGCGGTGTCGAGGGTGATGCTCAGGTCGCCGTAATACTCGCTGTAGGGCCCGCGACCCACCAGTTGGGTGGTGAAGGTGCGTTCCTGGCCGAGGATCAGGTCGGTCAGCCAGCGGCTGTTGGAGTGCTGCAGCTCGCGGGATTTCTGCGCGAGCATGGCTTCATTGGGATGACCGATGGAGGCCTGGCGCACGGCGTCGTCCTGGAACAGGCCTTCGATCACCTGCATGCCCATCTCCCGGTCCAGGCTGTAGACGGCCTGGGTCGAGGGGTCGCGGAACATGTCGAGGATGCGCTGGGCATCACCGGCCACGGCCTGGCGTGTTTTATAGGCATCGAAAACGATCTGCGCGCAGCTCAAGACCACGCCGACGATCAATGCCGACAGGAGCACGACCCGGAGCAACTTCACCGACAAGCTGTTCTTGAGTTCCAGCTTCAAAGGGTTATTCCTTGTTCCGTGCGGGTAGCATCAAGTTGCCATGAGTATTGGCAATCCCGTGATGGCAGTCAAAGGGACAATTCAGCTCAGGGGATTTTGCCTGCAGCTTGGCCAATATGCTGTTGTTTCGAGTCTTTGTCCTATTCGTACTGTGTCGGTAGTTTTTGCCTTCAACTTGAGGAGGATCGGGACTATTTTTCCTTTGGGTTGATGTTAGTCCGCTGTGGCGTTGGGGCAAGGGGCTTGCGTCTTGTTTCATCGTAGGAATTTGCGATGGGGCTTGTGGGGCTTGGCGGCCTTTGGGCCGACCATGTTCTTGGTGATTGTGTGCATATCCGTTTTTGTGGTGATGGCGGCTGGCGGTTTCGCTCTTACAGCGAGTCCCTTTTGGCAAACGCCCCAAAAGGAACCAAAAGGTCTCGCCCCGGCGTCCGGCCCCTCGCTTAGGCTCGGCGTTCCCTCGCTCCGGTCCTGCTCCGTGGGCCCGCCGCCATCGGCCATCCATGGCCGGGGGCGGCTAGCCCGGCATCCATGCCGGGCTGCCCACTGCGCAGAACCTCCACTCGGCCTCCCGAAGGGGCGGTAGAGCCAGATCAAAAGCAGGCGAGCTAACGCTCGGCCTAATGAGTGGTGAAGGGCGGGGCGGTGTACGCCGCTCTGCTTCTGCTTCTGTTTTTGATTTTGTAGGAGCGAGGCTTGCCCGCGAAGGCGGCCTGACAGCCGACCCATTTCTCCCGAATGCACTCAATCAAAATTGTGGGAGCGAGCCTGCTCGCGAAGACGGCCGCACAGGCAACGAATATGTCTGTTTAAACATCGGTAAAAAAACCAGACCTTTCCCACGAGGTTTTCAGGTTGCCCGTAGGAAGCGGGTTCAATAACCTTTTGGGTGTCGCTGAAAACTCAGTGATCGGGTGTGAGAACCCGGCAACTTATGGTCATACAGAGCTCGTACACGCATAATTGCCGCCAGTTTATCCTGTCGCAAATGCGTTATGGCGGCTGTGTGCGGGCAGACTTTTGTCTGGCCCGGGTGTCCATGACCGGTTTTCTCACCCCGCACATAGCTGCCACCTCTTCACCGCGTGAGAACGGTAATTGGTGGCCCTCAACGCGTGAGGAATTTTTATGGATAAATTAATCCCAGACCCACCCTACACCCCCAACCCCATGTACATGATCTCCCCGAACATGGATATCGAATCCCTCCTGGCAAATGCCTGCGAGTCATTAGCCTCGGCAAATGTCCTGGCCAGTGATTTCGCCACCTGCCTGACCGGCCCCCAGCGCAGTACGGCGCTGGCCATTGCGCAGGTGGTGATGCTGGCGGACCTTGCTGTGAACAGGGCATTGGATATCGTTGACCCGCAGGGGTAGGTATTCCGTCAGGTCGACCGTGTCATCGTTCTTCGCGGGCAAGCCTCGCTCCTACAGGGGAATGCATTCCAAATGTAGGAGCGAGGCTTGCCCGCGAAGGCGCCCTAACAGCCATCACCTTTCACCCGCCCATAAAAAAACCCGACCTAAGCCGGGTTTTTCTTGGGCATCGATCTTAAGCGGTGAAGGTTTTGCCTTCGAACTGCTCAGCCACGAATTTCCAGTTGACCAGGTTCCAGAACGCTTCGACGTACTTCGGACGAACGTTGCGGTAGTCGATGTAGTAAGCGTGTTCCCAGACGTCGCAGGTCAGCAGCGGGGTGTCGCCGTTGGTCAGCGGGTTGCCGGCGCCGATGGTGCTGGCCAGGGCCAGGGAACCGTCAGCCTTTTTCACCAGCCAGCCCCAGCCGGAACCGAAGGTGCCGATGGAGGTTTTGCTGAATTCTTCTTTGAACTTGTCGAACGAACCGAAGGCTGCGTTGATGGCTTCAGCCAGGGCGCCGGTAGGTTGACCGCCGGCGTTTGGCGCCAGGCAGTTCCAGTAGAAGGTGTGGTTCCAGACCTGAGCGGCGTTGTTGAAGATACCGCCCGAAGAAGATTTAACGATCTCTTCCAGGGTCTTGCCTTCGAACTCGGTGCCTGGCACCAGGTTGTTCAGGTTCACGACATAGGTGTTGTGGTGCTTGTCGTGGTGATATTCCAGAGTTTCCTTGGAAATGTGCGGCTGCAGGGCATCGTGTGCGTAGGGCAGCGGCGGCAATTCGAAAGCCATGATGATTCTCCTAATCAGGTCAGTTGCGGTGAGCGCAAGGCCGATCACGGGCGGCCAGACAAGCGCCGGGGAGTTTGTACTCTTTGCGGCGCATCGAACCGGATCATAGCACCGGGGGTGCGGCATAACCACGCAACAACTGTGTGGAATAGAGGTTCCAGAGCCTTTTGGAATAAATCACGGAGCGGTGATTAGCTGGAACGCTACCGTGAACATCATCACCGCCACCAACAGATCAAGAATCCGCCAAGTGCTGGGCCGCGCCAACCACGGCGCCAACCATGCCGCACCCAATGCCAGGGTGAAGAACCACAATAAAGAAGCACTCGCCGCGCCCACCACATAAGCGCCCGGCTCGGTCTGTTGCGCGCCGAGGGAGCCGATCAGCAAAACGGTGTCCAGATAAACGTGCGGATTGAGCAGGGTCACCGCCAAGGCACTGAGCATCACCGCTCGCAGCGAGCGCACGGTCTGGTTTTCGCCTTGTTCCAGGCTTTGTTTCGCGCAGGCCCGGCGCAATGCCTGGCTGCCGTACCAAATCAGAAACGCCGCGCCACCCCAACGGGCCACCGCCAGCAAGGTCGGGTTATGCGCCAGCACCGTCGCCAGACCGAACACGCCCGCCGCCACCAGAAGCGCGTCGCAAACCACGCACAGTGCCGCGACCGGCAAGTGATGCTCTCGACGCAGGCTCTGGGCCAGCACAAACGCATTCTGGGTGCCGATCGCCATGATCAGCCCCGCCGCGACTAACAGGCCGTTTACATAGCTTTGCCACATGATTGTCTACTCCCCGTTAGCTGCGAGATCCCGCAACACTTGCAGGGCCCGTTCGGCATCGGCCTGACCGACGAACAGATGGTCGTGGTAATAACCGGCGATCACGTTGCAACTGATCCCGGCCTTGCCAAGCGCCGTGGCAAAAGCGGCGGTCAGGCCGACGGCTTCCAGGGCCGAGTGCACGTTCAAGGTGATCCACGCGGCGACGTAGTCGAAGCTGAAACCGGCCTTTTCGGCGTGGGAACGTTCCAGAATCACCGTCAGACCTTCCTGCTCGCGGAAGCTGCCGATGATCTCCAGCCCCGACGGAAGCTTGCCGTCGCGCAACGTGCAGAACACGTATTCACCGACATTGAGTTGCGGGCTCATGCTACGCAGCAGGGTTGCCAATGACGTTTCGCCAGCCATGTCGGTATTCCTTGTGAAAGAGTTCTTGCTGGCCATTCTCCGGCGCTTAGCTGTATAAGAAAAACCAATAGTGCTGATCGCTCATTAGGAAAACTGATGTTCGACTATAAATTGCTTTCTGCCTTGGCCGCCGTGGTCGAGCAGGCCGGATTCGAACGGGCCGCGCAGGTACTGGGTTTGTCGCAATCGGCGATCTCCCAGCGGATCAAACTGTTGGAGGCGCGGATTGGCCAACCGGTGTTGGTGCGCGCGACCCCGCCTTCGCCGACTGAAATCGGTCGGCGTTTGCTCAACCATGTGCAGCAGGTACGTTTGCTTGAGCGGGATTTGCAGACCCTGGTGCCGGCGCTGGACGAAGAAGGCCTGCCGGAACGCCTGCGCATCGCCCTCAATGCGGACAGTCTGGCCACTTGGTGGGCTGAGGCGGTGGGGGACTTTTGCGCCGAGCAACATTTGCTGTTGGATCTGGTGGTAGAGGACCAGACCGTGGGCCTCAAACGCATGCGCGCCGGTGAGGTAGCGGCATGTGTTTGCGCCAGCGAACGCCCGGTGGCCGGGGCTCGCAGCGTACTGCTGGGGGCTATGCGCTATCGGGCATTGGCCAGCCCGGCGTTCATCGCTCGACATTTTCCGGACGGCGTACGCGCCGAGTTATTACCGCGTACACCCGCGCTGGTGTTTGGCCCCGACGATTTCCTACAGCATCGCTACCTCGCGTCCTTAGGCGTGGACGGCGGTTTCGAACACCATTTATGCCCCTCGTCCGAAGGTTTTATCCGCCTCACGGAAGCGGGATTGGGTTGGGGGCTGGTGCCGGAATTGCAAGTGCGCGAGCAACTGCAACGGGGTGTTTTAGTGGAGCTTTTGCCAGATAAGCCGATTGATGTGCCGCTGTACTGGCATCATTGGCGCAATGGCGGTCAGTTGCTGGGTTTACTCACTGACCAATTGGTACGTTCGTCGAAGCAATGGCTGGTGCCTTTGGCACAGTTGTAAGCGTCAAGCTGCAAGCTGCAAGTGAAGAGCTTGTGGTGTGTTTTTAAACTTGCGGCTCGAAGCTTGGAGCTCGCAGCTGCTTTGTTGGAGCTTTACATGAAAATTCTGGTCACCGGCGCAAGCGGCTTCATTGGCGGGCGCTTTGCGCGTTTCGCCCTGGAGCAGGGCCTGGACGTGCGGGTCAACGGTCGCCGGGCCGAGGGTGTCGAGCACCTGGTGCGCCGTGGCGCCGAATTTATCCAGGGTGACTTGAGCGACCCGGAACTGGTGCGCGACCTGTGCTCGGACGTCGAAGCCGTGGTGCATTGCGCCGGTGCCGTCGGTTTGTGGGGACGCTATCAGGACTTTCACCAGGGCAATGTCCAGGTCACCGAAAACGTGGTCGAGGCCTGTTTGAAGCAACGGGTCCGGCGTCTGGTGCACTTGTCCTCGCCGTCGATCTACTTCGATGGCCGCGATCATCTGGGCCTGACCGAAGAGCAGGTGCCTAAACGCTTCAAGCATCACTACGCGGCGACCAAGTTCCTGGCCGAGCAAAAGGTCTTCGGAGCTCAGGAATTCGGCCTCGAAACCATCGCCCTGCGCCCGCGTTTCGTCACTGGTGCCGGCGACATGAGCATCTTCCCGCGCCTGCTGAAAATGCAGCGCAAGGGGCGTCTGGCGATTGTCGGCAACGGTTTGAACAAGGTCGATTTCACCAGCATGCACAACCTCAACGAAGCGTTGCTCAGCAGTTTGCTGGCCAGTGGTTCGGCGCTGGGCAAGGCCTACAACATCAGCAACGGCGCGCCGGTACCGTTGTGGGATGTGGTCAATTACGTGATGCGAAAAATGGACGTCCCACAAGTCACTCGCTACCGTTCCTACGGCTTGGCCTACAGCGTGGCAGCGCTCAACGAAGGCGTGTGCAAGCTCTGGCCGGGGCGTCCCGAGCCGACCCTGTCGCGCCTGGGCATGCAGGTGATGAACAAAAATTTCACCTTGGACATCAGTCGCGCCCGGCATTATCTGGACTACGATCCGAAAGTCAGCCTGTGGACCGCCCTCGATGAATTCTGCGGCTGGTGGAAGGCTCAGGATATTCGCTGATCGCTGTAGGACCTGTCCCGACACTGAACCGAGTGCAGGGTTGAGGGTCAACCCTTGCGGCTGTGGGGTTTATACTGCGCCGCATCAAGCCATTACCGCGTTTCCCAAAGGTTGCCTCAATGTCCATGCGTAACGATGCCAACGACGACTTCGACGATGTACCGAGCCTGCGTGCCGACCCCATCGATGACGATGATTTTCCGCCGACCGTTCGCACCACCGTGCATTCGCGACCTGTGCCTGCGGTCAAAGTCAAAAGCGCCAGCACCGGTCCGTTGTGGGCGCTGGTCGGCGCCTTGTTTTTTGCCTTCGCAGGTCTGGCCTGGTGGAGCTTCCAGCAGATTTCGCTGATGGAGCAGCAACTGGTGGCGACTCAGGAAAGTTTCGCGCGGATCAGTGAGGAAGCGGCGGGGCGCTTGCAGGACATTTCCGGCAAAGTTGTCGCCAGCCAGACCAACGTCAGCAGCGACAGCGAAGCGCTGAAACTGCAGATCAAACAACTGGAAAGCAAACTCCAGGACCAGAGCCAGGCGCAACTGGGAGTGGTCGGCCAGACCAGCGAGCTGGACAAGCGTCTGGCACAAATGACTGCGCAAACCACCGCACAAACGGCCGCCAACACGCAGTTGCAGACTCAGGTCAAAACCCTGAGCGATGAACTGACGGCCCTGAAAAGCGCCCCGGCTGATACCAGCAAAGTCGATGCTGAACTCAAAAGCCTCAACGCCGACATCGCTGCGCTGAAGAAGCAGGGCAACCCGACGGCGGCAATCGATCGTCTGGAACAGGAAATCGTCGTGCTCAAAAGCGAGCAGGACAACCGCCCGGCAACCCCTACTCAAAACCCGACCAACACCGCCGAATTCGACGCCTTCCGCGCCCAGACCACCCGCAACCTCAACACCCTGCAAGCGCAGATCCAGAATTTGCAACAACAGATCAACGCCCGGGCGAAACAGCCCTGATGCAAAATCTGTAGCGAGGAGCTTTTGTGGCGAGGGGGCTCGCCACAGGCAAGCCCCCTCGCCACAAGAGCTAGTCTCACCCCCTGCACTCTCCTGAATATCCATACATATCCCCAACCCGTCTACGCTCTTGAATCATCAACAAGAACGAGGGATGCGCTATGGGGTTTGTGCACAAGATGGCCTGGCTGGCGGGGATGCTGTGGCTGAGCCTGGGCCAGGTTCAGGCGGCCACGGCGCCGAAGGATGACAGTCAGGCCGCCCGGGCCTTGCTGGAAAAAGCCCTGGCGTACTACCACGACAACGGCGACAAGGCCTTCGCGGCGTTCAGTCGTCAGGGCGAGTTTGTCGACAAGGATCGCTACGTGTTCGTGGTCGACACCAAAGGCGTGATGCTCGCCAGCGGTGGGCCGTCGTCGGCGCTGATCGGGCGCGATGTGTCCGAGATGCTGCCGCCGGATATGCAGAAAGCCTTCAAGGACGCCTTGAAAGTGCCGGAAGGCAACGGCATCCAACAGGCCGAATACCGCTGGCAGAACTGGGCCGACGGCAAGGTCGAACGCAAGCACGTGTTTTATCAGCGCATTGGCCAGCGGATTCTGGCGGTCGGTTACTACGTGCCCCGGGCGTCGGCGGAGCAGGCGATGGCGTTGCTGAATAAAGCGGCCATCGATCTGGCCAAGGACGAGAAGGGCACGCTGACGGCGATCAACTCCCTCAAGGGCGGGTACTTGCAGGACGACTTATATGTGTTCGTGGTTGACCTGAATAACCAGCGCTACGTCGCCCATGGCACCAATCTGCGGCTGATCAACACCGACTTCAGCAAGGTCAACGACCCGGAAGGCAAACCGGTGGGCGAGCCGATCCTGGCGTTGATCGGCAAGCAGGATCAGGGCGAGTACGAATACCGCTGGAAGAACCCGGTGACCGGGAAGGTTGAGGACAAGCATGCGTACCTGAAAAAGGTTGGGCATTTTCTGGTCGCGGTCGGGTATTACAGCCCTTGAGCCCATGATCGTTCCCACGCTCCGCGTGGGAATGCCTCCATGGACGCTCTGCGTCCGCTTTGGGACGCAGAGCGTCCCGGGCTGCATTCCCACGCGGAGCGTGGGAACGATCGGCGATCGACGGGGGACTACCGAACCTTATCTTCCCGTCCGCGCAATACCTTGTTCGGCATGGCAATCGCCGCCGCCAGCCCCAGCAACGACACCGCCGCGCTGACCATCAGCAAATGCCGGAACGTCAGCAGCAACTCCGCACGCAAGGCCTCTTTCGCCTCCCCCGGCGCGGCGTTCAAACCGTCCAGCAACACATTCCCCGAGTGACCCTCGCCAATCAGCGCCGAGCCGCTCAGGTGGGCGAAACTCGAATCCTGCAACAGCGCCAACAACAGCGCCGACATCAATGCCACACCCATCGCGCCGCCCAACGAACGGAACAGATTGGTGGTGCTGGTGGCGACGCCGATGTCCCGCTGTTCCACCGAATTCTGCGTGCCCACCAACGAAGTCGGGAATTGCATGCCGCTGGCGATCCCGCTGAGCAACATAAACAGGCTGCTCATCAACAAGGCCTGGGGCGCACTGAACGCCATGCCGAGAATCGAGATTGGCATCAGCAGCGCGCCGGTCAGGATCATCGGCTTGTAGCGCCCGGTCACCGAGGTGCGGCGCCCGGCAAAATACGCGCCGATCGGCAAACCGATGGCCAGTGGCAGCAGGTGCAGCGCAGCGCTGTCGGCCCCGGCGCCGGTGACACTCTGAAAGCGCAACGGCATCAGCACGATCAACGAAATGGCCTGGAAACTGGTGAAGAAAATCGTGCACCAGCAGAAGATCGCATTGCGGTTGGCGAACAAATGCATTGGCAACAACGGCTCCCGCGCCCGCCGCTCATGCCAGACGAACACCGCCAGTACCAGCACCGCGCAACCGAGCAGGCCCAGCACTTCGGCGCTGCGCCACGAATGACCTTGACCGACCTGGGTGATGCCGAGCAGCAGGGCAGTCAAGCCGATGATCATCAGCACCGTGCCGAGGTAATCGATGATCGGTTTGCGCTGCGGCACCGGCAGCCCCACCAGCGTGCGATTGGCCACCAGCCACGCGCCCAGGCCCAGGGGCAGATTGATCAAAAACACCCAGCGCCACGACAGGTACTCGGTCATGTAACCGCCGAGCACCGGCCCGGCGACACTGGCCACCGCGTACATGCTGCTGAAGTATCCCTGATAACGACCGCGCTCCCGGGGCGGGACGATGTCGCCGATGATGGCTTGGCTGACCGAAATCATCCCGCCAGCGCCGATGCCCTGGATGATCCGCGCCAGCACCAGTTGCTCCATGCTCTGGGCCATGCCGCAAAAGAACGAAGCGAGGGTGAACAGCCCCATGCCAAACAGCATCAACTTGCGCCGACCGTACAGATCGCCGAGCTTGCCGTAGATCGGCACCGCCACGGTCATCGCGACCATGTAGCCGGAAATCACCCAGGCCAATAGGCTGACGTCCTTGAACTGCGCGGAAATGGCCGGCATCGACACGGCGACGATGGTCTGGTCCAGCGCGCCGAGAAAGATCGCCAGCATCAAGGCGATCAAGACACTGCGGATGGCCGGTTTGGGCGTTTCAGGCTGGTTCAGATTGGTCACGGGTAAAACCTGCGGGCAGTGATGGACCCGCAAGAGGCACGGCGAGCGGGTTGATGCTCGCCAGTGTAAGTCGGTAGGAAGCTATTCGATAGCCTCGTATGGAAGCCCGACGTAATTTTCTGCAATGGTTTTTCGACCGGCTTCGGAGTTGACGAAGTAGTCCAGTTCCGAGGCGCTGATGCGCTGGCTGAACGCGTCATGCTCGTCGAAGCGATGCAGCATCGAGGTCATCCACCAGGAAAAGCGCTCAGCTTTCCAGACTCGGCGCAGACAGATTTCGGAGTATTTCTCCAGCAAGTCCACGCGCCCGTCGCGGTAAACCTTCAGCAGAATATTGAACAGCGTGCTGACATCGCTGGCCGCCAGGTTCAGGCCCTTGGCGCCGGTGGGCGGGACGATGTGCGCCGCGTCGCCGACCAGGAACAGGCGCCCGTATTGCATCGGTTCCACCACGAAGCTGCGCAACGGCGCGATGCTTTTTTCGATGGACGGACCGGTGACCAATGTGTCTGCCAACGCTTGGGGCAGCCGGGATTTGAGTTCATCCCAGAAGCGTTGATCGGACCAATCTTCGACCTGCTCCTCGGCCGGCACCTGAAGGTAATAGCGGGTGCGGGTGGCCGAACGCATGCTGCACAGGGCAAAACCCCGTTCGTGGCGCGCGTAGACCAGCTCTTCGTGGACCGGCGGGGTGTCGGCCAGAATCCCCAGCCAGCCAAACGGATAGACCCGTTCGAAAACCTTCAGGCACTCGGCGGGAATCGACTGTCGCGCTACACCATGAAAACCGTCGCACCCGGCGATGTAGTCGCAATCGAGACGCCAGGTTTCGCCGTCCTTTTCGAACGTGACAAAGGCTTCGTCGCTTTTCATGCCGTGGGGAACGACATTGCTCACTTGATAAAGGGTCTGCGCCCCGGCGTCCCGACGGGCGGCCATCAGGTCACGGGTGACTTCGGTCTGGCCGTAGATCATCACGGTTTTGCCGCCGGTCAGGGCCTGCAAATCGATGTGCACCTGACGGCCATCGAGGGCCAGGTCGAAGCCACCATGCACCAGCCCTTCGGCGTCCATGCGCTGACCCACGCCAGCCTGGCGCAACAGCTCTACCATGCCTTGTTCAAGGACTCCGGCGCGGATTCGGCCGAGTACATAATCGGGTGTCTGGCGTTCGAGAATGACCGTGTCGATGCCGGCGTTGTGCAGCAATTGGCCGAGCAATAAACCGGACGGGCCGGCGCCAATGATGGCGATTTGGGTTTTCAGCGTTTTCATTGTTGTTATGACTCGCAAGCTTCACGCGACCAGGGCCGGTGATTAATTTTTATGGATCGAGTGCTTGCATTTTTCCCTCGCGAGTCTGTCAATTGAAGGGGAAAACTGAGCCGATACCTGTACATTCTGCCAATCGGTGCGATTATCGCCCCGACTACTACGAGGCCTGGATTGAAGTGATGAACAAGCCTGACCTGCCTTCGATTCCGGTGTTCAAGCTCTACGGTGAAAGCCTGGACTGGCCGACCCCCGACTTGTTGCACTGTGAAACCATTTCCAAACGCAGCCGCGAACATCAGTGGGAAATCAAACCTCACCGCCACGCTGATTTGTGCCAGTTACTCTTCGTTTTCAAAGGTCAGGCAGAGCTTGAAATCGAAGGTAAACGCACACAACTGACTGAGCCGGCAATGCTGATCCTGCCGCCGCTGTCGGTGCACGGGTATCGCTTTTCCGAGGACGTCGAGGGCTTTGTCGTGACCCTGGCCGCGCCATTGGTGGCGCATTTGCAGGCACAACTGGGCAACTCGGTGAATGCCCTGGCCCAAGCCGAAAGCTATCCGGCGGGCAAGGACAGCGAGTACCTCAACAGCCTGTTTGCGGCACTGCAAAGCGAGTACACCGGCCATCAACCGGCCCGGGAAATGCTCATGCATTCCCTGGTCAGCGTGATCATGGTCTGGGTCAGTCGCCAGGTGTTGCAGCGACGCAGCGCCAGTCAGCGACCGCAGCGTGCGCGGGAATACCTCAATGGCTTTATTCAACTGGTGGAAGAAACTTACCGCCAGCACGTCAAGGTCGAGGACCTGGCCCATCGGCTGGGGATTTCCGTGTCGCACCTCAATGGCACGTGCCGTGAGCTGGCGGGGCAACCGGCGTTGCAGATCATGCACGAGCGGCAGTTGCTCGAAGCCAAGCGTCTGCTGACCTATACCAGCATGACCATTTATGAAATGTCTGACGTGTTGGGGTTTTCCGATCCGACCAACTTCACGCGCCTGTTCAGGCGCCGCGTGGGGATCTCGCCCAAGGCTTTTCGCGACCGTTTGAAGGCCGATCAGGACAGCGAGGCCTGACGCGCGGCGTTAGCGCAGGGCGTTGAGGGTCGCGTTGTGGGGAATGCAGCGTTCGTAGTTGCAGCTCGCGTATTCACGGGGCAGTTGTCGCAACTGCTCGACCCGCCACGCCGCGGTGCCATACAGCGCCAGCGTCGCCGCGCAGGTGACGAAAATGGCGAGGTATCTTCTTGTTTTGATGTTCATGGCGTTGACCTCTGAACGAATACCCTTGGGTACTTACATTCAGCATAGGTCAGACAAGGGCAGCCGCAAGCGGCAAGTTTCAAGCTGCAAGCCGCGCGCCGTTAACTTGC
>NZ_MOBR01000044.1:150757-221361 GCF_003732705.1 Pseudomonas frederiksbergensis
TTCAAGCTGCAAGCCGCGCGCCGTTAACTTGCAGCTTGCAGCTTAAAGCTAGTAGCTGCCTTTATCCCATTCCGGTTCTTCGGGGAATCTGAGCACCAGGAAGTCCAGCATGCTGCGCATTGTCGATGGCATGTGTTTGCGTGAGGCGTAGACCGCGTACATGTTCATCTGCCGCGGTTCGGCGTGGGGCAGCAGGCGGATCAGTTCGCCGCTGTGGATATGCACGCCGGCCTGGTAGCTGGGCAGCATCGCGATGCCGGCGCCGGCCATGGTCGCGCGCAGCAGGGTGCTGGCCTCGTTGGCGCTGATATTGCCCTGTACCGGCACCGACACCTGTTCGCCGTCCTGCTCGAAATGCCAGAGGCTTTTGCCGAAGTAGGAGTGGGTCAGGCAGTTGTGCTGGCTCAACTCCTCGACCCGCTGGGGCGTCGGGTGTTCTTCCAGGTAGGCCGGGGAGGCGCAGATCACCGAGCGGCACACCGTCAGTCGGCGGGCGATCAGGTTCGGGTCCAGGTCATTGCTGGTGCGGATCGCCAGGTCGATGCGTTCGTCCACCAGGTTCACGGTGCGGTCGATCATTTGCATGTCGATGCTGACGCCGGGGTAGCGCTTGACGTAAGCGGCCATAGCATCCGCCAATTGTGCCTGGCCGAATGAGGTACTGACGCTGATCCGCAGCAAGCCACGGGGCGCTTCGTCCGGTTCGCTGATGGCGGCTTGCATATCCGTGGTCAAGTCGAGCATCTGCCGACAGCGCGGCAGGATTTCGCTGCCCGCCGCCGTCAGGCTCAACTTGCGCGTGGTGCGGTGCATCAACCGGGCGCCAACCCAATCCTCCAGCTCCGCCAGATACCGCGACACCACCGGCCGCGACAGGTCCAGGTGATCGGCCGCCGCTGACTGGCTGCCCAGGTCCACCACCGAGACAAACACCTGCATTGCTTGAAGACGATCCATGATTTGCCCACTTTTAGAAACAAACTATGTTCAAGCATCGCATTTTTTGTACTGAGATTGGCAACTAAGCTCTGTCCCCATCGCCAGACACGGCAATCGGACAACGGAGCAACAGATGATCGGTTTCACCGCAATCAAGCGCATTCTCCTGGCAACCGCCACCCTCGGCTTCGCGGCTCACGCTGCGGCGGCTTCGACCCTGACCCTGGATGTCTACAACCCGGGCGACAAGGCGATTTTCCCGGTGACGTCGGTGCTGGTCAGTGGCAAGAAAGAGGCGATCCTGGTGGACGCGCAGTTCGGCAAATCCCAGGCCGAACAAGTGGTGCAGAAAATCCGCGCCAGCGGCAAGCAACTGACCACCATCTACATCAGCCACGGTGACCCGGATTACTACTTCGGCCTAGACACCCTGACCGCCGCGTTCCCGAACGCCAAGGTGTTGGCCACGCAGCCGACCGTGGACCACATCAAGCAAACCGTCGACGGCAAACTGGCGTTCTGGGGGCCGAAAATGGGCGCCGACGTGCCGGCCAAAACCATCGTGCCGGGCGTGCTCAAGGGCGACAGCCTGATGCTCGAAGGGCAGAAATTGCAGGTGATGGGCCTGGACGGCAAGCAGCCGGATCGCAGTTTTGTGTGGATTCCGTCGATCAAGGCTGTGGTCGGTGGTGTGGTTGTCGCGGAAAACATCCACGTATGGATGGCGGATACGCAGACCGCGCAGTCCCATGCCGATTGGCTGACGACGCTGCATTCGATCGAAACCCTGAAACCGAAAACCATCGTGCCGGGTCACTACCTGGGTGAGAGCGCCCGTTCCCTGGCTGCTGTGCAATTTACGGCTGAGTACATCAAGGCGTTCGACGAAGAAACCGCCAAGGCCAAAGATTCTGCTGAACTGATCGCAGCCATGAAAAAACGCTACCCGACCCTGGGCGAAGAAAGCTCCTTGGAACTGAGCGCCAAAGTCGCCAAGGGCGAGATGAAGTGGTAATCCGCTGACCCTGATCGCCCTGATCAAAACCTGCCACACCTTACCCAACTGGAGAACGTCATGAGCAAAATCGCAATCATCGGTGCCACCGGTCGTGCCGGTAGCCAACTGTTGGAAGAAGCCCTGCGTCGCGGTCACAGCGTTACCGCCATCGCTCGCGACACCTCGAAGATCGGCCAGCGTGCCGGTGTGGTCAGCAAGAACGTTGACGCACTGGATGCCGAAGCGCTGCAAGCCGCTGTTGCCGGGCATGACGTGGTGATCAGTGCTGCGCATTTCTCGACCTTGCCGGCCAGTGCCGTGATCGGGCCGGTAAAGAAGGCTGGGGTCAAACGCTTGCTGGTGGTGGGTGGGGCCGGTTCGTTGTTGCTGCCCAATGGCACTCGTGTGATCGACAGCGAAGGCTTCCCCGAGGAGTACAAGGCTGAGGCCAGTGCCGGGGCGTTGTTCCTGGAGAACCTGCGCAAGGAGCAGGAACTGGACTGGACGTTCGTGTCGCCGTCGGCGGAGTTTGTTGAAGGTGAGCGCACCGGCAAGTTCCGGATCGGCAAGGATGATTTGCTGGTCAGCGCAGAAGGCCGGAGCTGGATCACGTTCGCCGATTATGCGATTGCGCTGCTGGATGAAGTGGAAATGCCGAAGCATTCGCGGCAGCGGTTTGCCGTGGGGTATTGAGATCCACTGATCGTTCCCACGCTCTGCGTGGGAATGCCTCACCGGACGCTCTGCGTTCGGCTCTGGATGGGACGCGGAGCGTCCCGGGCTGCATTCCCACGCGGAGCGTGGGAACGATCAGCGTACAGCGGCCTGTTCTACCAACCACCCCAACAATTCCTGCAACTTCGGCGAAGGCGCCGGCTTCTGCGGCAATACCAGGTAATACCCCAACCCGGTTTTCACCTTCAATTCAAACGGCATGACCAGCCGCCCGGCGCTCAAATCATCGCCGATCAACGACCAATCCCCAATCGCCACCCCCGTCCCTTGGGACGCCATCGACATCGCCAAATCCAGCGTTTCAAAGTGTTGGCCTTTGCCGACATTGCTCAAGTGCACATCCGCCGTGGTCAGCCACGCCTTCCAGTCGCGCTCATCGCGAGTCGGGTGCAGCAGCATGTGTTGTTCCAGATCTTCCGGCGCCTGCAACGGCACCGGCCCTTCGAGATAGGGTTTGGAACACACCGGCGTCAGTTGCTCATCGAACAAGCGATGGGACGCCAGTGACGTATCCGGTGGTACGCCGTAGATCACCGCCGCATCAAACTGCTCACGATGAAAATCCACGCCATGCCGCACCGTCGTGGTCAGTTCCACCGGCACGTCCGGGCGTTCCTTTTGCCATTGCATCAGGCGCGGCAACAACCAGCGCATCACGCAGGTCGGGGCCTTGAGTTGCAGGGTTTCGCGCTTGACGCCGATCTGCTCAACCGCCTCGCCGATCAAGCCGAAAATCTGTTGAACCCGTGGCAGCCACTCCCGTCCTTCGGCGGTCAGTTCCAGGCCTCGGGCCTGGCGAATGAACAACTCATACCCTAGGTGATCTTCCAGCCCGGCGATCTGGCGACTCACCGCGCCCTGGGTGATGTGCAACTGCTCAGCCGCCCGGGTGAAGTTGCAACATTGGGCCGTGATCAGAAAAGTGTGCAGGGCGGGCAGGGGAGGCAGTCGTTTCATGAGGACCCAAGGTATGACGTGAGGACATGGCTAGTATGACTTTTTATCCATTGTTGCGGCTACGTGCCGCCCGTTCCAATGAGGCCATCCCTGGGCTTGCCTTCGCATCATAAACACTGCGCGGGCCCGGCGTCTCAAACGAACAAAAAGGGCAAAGACATGGCGACGTGCGGCGAAGTATTGGTCAAGTTACTCGAAGACTACGGGGTCGAGCAGGTGTTCGGCATTCCCGGGGTGCATACCGTTGAGTTGTATCGCGGGCTGGCCCGTTCGAGTATCAACCACGTCACCCCGCGTCACGAACAGGGCGCCGGTTTCATGGCCGACGGCTATGCGCGCACCAGCGGCAAACCGGGCGTGTGCTTCATCATCACCGGCCCGGGCATGACCAACATCACCACGGCGATGGGCCAGGCGTATGCCGACTCGATCCCGATGCTGGTGATCTCCAGCGTGCAAACCCGCAACCAATTGGGCGGCGGGCGCGGCAAGCTGCATGAGCTGCCAAACCAGAGCGCACTGGTCGGCGGCGTGGCGGCGTTCTCCCACACCCTGATGTCGGCGTCCGAATTGCCGGGCGTGTTGGCCCGTGCGTTTGCGCTGTTCCAGGCCGGGCGTCCGCGCCCGGTGCACATTGAAATTCCGTTGGATGTATTGGTGGAAGAGGCCGACGACTTGCTCGCCAGCGTCCCGGTCAACATCGACCGCGCCGGTGCTGCGCCGAGTGCCGTTTCGCGCATGACCGAGTTGCTGGCGGTTGCCAAACGTCCACTGATCCTGGCCGGTGGCGGCGCCATCGAAGCCGCTGCCGAGCTGACTGAATTGGCGGAATTGCTCGACGCACCGGTTGCGCTGACCATCAACGCCAAAGGCATGCTCGAATCCAACCATCCACTGCTGATCGGTTCGACCCAAAGCCTGGTCGCCACTCGCGCCCTGGTCGCCGAGGCCGACGTCGTGCTGGCCATCGGCACCGAACTGGCCGAGACCGACTACGACGTGACCTTCGCCGGCGGTTTCGAAATCCCCGGCAAACTGCTGCGCGTCGACATCGACCCGGACCAGACCGTGCGCAACTACCCGCCGCACGTGGCGCTGGTGTCCGACTCGCGCAACGCCGCCCAAGCCCTGCTCAGCGCGCTGTCCCACAAATCGTTGGCCGAGCGCCGCAACGATTGGGGTCAGGTGCGTGCCGCGCGGTTGCGTGAAGAACTCGCCGCGACCTGGGATGCGCCGACCCTGGCTCAAACCCGTTTCCTCGAAACCGTCCTCCACGAATTACCGGATGCGGTGTTCGTCGGCGATTCGACCCAACCGGTGTACACCGGCAACCTGACCTTCAACCCGGAACGTCCGCGCCGCTGGTTCAACTCGTCCACCGGTTACGGCACCCTGGGTTATGCCTTGCCGGCAGCGATTGGCGCCTGGCTTGGCGGCAGCGCTGAAAGCGGTTCGCGTCCTCCTGTTGTGTGCCTGATCGGCGACGGCGGCCTGCAATTCACCCTGCCGGAACTGGCCAGCGCCGTGGAAGCGCGCACGCCAGTGATCGTGCTGCTGTGGAATAACCAGGGCTACGAAGAGATCAAGAAATACATGGTCAATCGCGCCATCGAACCGGTGGGCGTGGACATCTACACCCCGGACTTTGTCGGTGTGGCCAAGGCCCTGGGTTGCGCCGCCGAAGCGGTCAACGGTGTCGAGCAACTGCGCAGCGCCTTGCGCGCCGCCACCGACCGCCAAGGCCCGACCCTGATTGAAATCGATCAGACCCAGTGGATGAAGGCGGTGTCGAAATGACTTTTCCAACAACGCTGGACGGTCTCTATATCGACGGCCAATGGTCGGCGGGCAGCGAACACCTGCGCGTGATCAACCCGGCCACCGAAGCCCTGTTGACCACCGTGAATGGCGGCGATGAGACAGCCGTCGATCAAGCCGTCCACGCCGCGACCAACGCCTTCACGGACTGGTCGAAAACCACCGGCACCGAACGCGGCGCGATCCTGCGCCGCATCGCTGCTGGCGTAGCGGCGGGTCGCGAACAGCTGATGCATTTGCAGTCGAGCAACAACGGCAAACCGCTGTTCGAAGCGGCCATCGATGTGGACGACGTGATCGCCACGTTCGAGTACTACGCCGGTCTGGCTGAAGGCCTGGACGCCAAGCAGGACAGCTCCGTCGAGTTGCCAAGCGACGACTTCAGTGCGCGCTTGCGCCGTGAACCGTGCGGCGTGGTCGGCCTGATCGTGCCGTGGAATTTCCCGATGGTCACCACCGCCTGGAAACTCGCCCCGGCCCTGGCTGCCGGCTGCTGCGTGGTGCTCAAGCCGTCGGAAGTCACGCCGCTGCCGGAGCTGGAACTGGCCGCGATCATCGCCGAGGCCGGCCTGCCTAAAGGCGTGTTCAACCTGGTTTGCGGAACTGGTCTGGCGGTCGGCGCGCCGCTGTCGGCGGATCCGCGCATTGCCAAGATTTCCTTCACCGGCAGCAACGCGGTGGGCGTTCAGGTGATGCAACGCGCCGCCGAAACCGTGAAGGGCGTAAGCCTGGAACTGGGCGGTAAATCCTCGCTGCTGGTGCTCAAGGACGCCGACGTCGAATTGGCCGTGGAACTGGCCTGCGGCGGTGGTTTCTTCAACGCCGGGCAGATGTGTTCCGCCACCAGCCGCGTGCTGGTCGCCGATGAACTGGCGGATGAATTCCTGATTCGTTTGCAGGCCCGGGCCGAAGCGATTCGCGTGGCCGACCCGTTCGACCCGAACGTGGAAATGGGCGCGCTGGTCAATCAGGCGCAATACCAGCGTGTACTCGGCCACATCGATCGCGGTTTGAGCGCGGGCGCCAAGCTGATTTGCGGCGGCAATCGTCCAGCGGATCTGCCGCGCGGTTATTTTTTGCAGCCGACAATCTTCACCGAAGTGCCCCTCGACAGTGCGCTGTGGTGTGAAGAGATTTTCGGGCCGGTGATCTGCGTGCGCAGTTTTGCCTCTGAAGCCGAAGCAATTGCCCTGGCCAACGACAGCCAGTTCGGCCTGGTGGCCAGTGTGGTCAGCCGTGACAACGCAGCGGCGGATCGGGTCGCCAACGCTCTGCAGGCGGGCCTTGTGTGGATCAACGCGCCGCAAGTGATCTTCCCGCAGACCGCTTGGGGTGGCTACAAACAGAGCAGCATCGGCCGCGAGTTGGGGCCGTGGGGTTTGCAGGCGTTCCAGGAAATCAAACACGTGATTCGGACCGTCTGATCGCCTTTCACTGTAGGAGCGAGCCTGCTCGCGAAGGACGTTAACGATGACGCGGGGATGCCTGAATAAACGCGGCGCCCGTGCGCTATTCGCGAGCAGGCTCGCTCCCACATGAGGCATGCGTTGGCGTCATGGCTTCAATGAGTTTTTATCGATAGTCAGGTGTTTTGCACGACCTCAGGATGAACCCGTCGGCTCAGCTCAAGTCCTTTCAAACCGGGGGCTGGAAGCAGATCCGACCGCGCGGATGCAACGGTTGCGACCAACCTCATACTTACAAAAACAAAGGGAGTCCTTCATGGGCCAGCATGATCTGAACAGACGTCAATTCATCAAAACCGTGGGCGTGGCTTCGGTTGCAGCGGCGGCCATGAGCATGCCCTTCATCCGTGCCAATGCCAGCGACACCCGTTTCCAGGGCAAAACCCTGCGCCTGCTGACCTGGTCCGATGACACCGGCCTGGCCGCATTGCGCAATATCGCGGCGACTTTCGAAGCCAAGTACGGCTGCAAAGTCATCGCCGACCGCACTGGCAGCACCTCGGAAATGGTCGCCAAACTCAAGGCCGGCGGTGATCGTCCGCAGTACGACATCATCACCCTGGCGGGCGTCGGTGCCGAAGGCCTGGCCGCCGCCGATCTTCTGGAAAAGCCCGACCTCAACCGCATCCCCAACCTGGTGGACGTGCCGGAGAAATACCGCACCGGCGCCAATGGTCACGGCATCGGTTACCTGCTGTGGTGCAACAGCCTGGTCTACAGCACTCGCACCCAGACTGAAGCGCCAACCAGTTACGCCGCGCTGTGGGACGCCGAGTTGGCGCCGAACATTTTCCTGCCGCCGCCGAACTGGACCGAAGCGATGGACCTGATCATCATCGCCGCCAAACTGGCCGGGGGTGACGAACACAACATCGAGCCGGGCTTCAAGAAACTTGCGGAGCTGAAAGATCGCGTGGTCACGTTGGGCGAAAACCCGAACCAGATTGCCGAGCTGTTCCGCACCGGTTCCCTGGACATGGGCGGCCTCTACGCCCCGGCGTTTTTCCCGAAACAGATCCGCGACCCGGCCTACGGTCTGAGCGCAACCTTTGGCATGAAGGAAGGTTTCTACACCGACCTGATGCAATCGGTAATGCCGAAAAATCGTCCGGGCGATACCGACCTGGCCTACGCCTTCATCAACCACTCTCTGGACCCGCTGGTGCAGGGCAAGATGGCCGAAGACATCTACAACGGCCCGGTCAACGCCAAGGCGATCATCTCCGCCGAAGCGCGCAAGAGCCCGTACATCCTCACGCCAGAGCAGATTGCCGACAAGGCGATCATGCACGACAACGCCTTCCTGGCCACCGTGCATGACCAATGGATTCGTCGCTACACGGAAATCTTTTCTTCCTGATTGAGTGGTGAACACCGATTTCGAAATCACCACAAATCCCCCAGTGGGAGCGAGCCTGCTCGCGAATGCGGACTGACATTCACCATTGATGTCGACTGACAGATCGCTTTCGCGAGCAGGCTCGCTCCCACAAGGGGGGTGGAGGTGGATTCAAGGGCTGTGTTTGCCAGCTGCTTTCCATTGACGAGACTCTTGCTATGGAACACCAACCACATCTGACTCATCCGGTCGCCGTCGCGCCAGCGCCTTCGCGCCGGGGTGTGTCGCCGACCACCCGCGCCTGGCTTTTTCTGTCGCCGTCGATGCTGTTTCTCGGCGTGCTGATTGCCGCGAGCCTGCTGGTACTGCGCATGAGCGTCGGCACCAAAGGCGCGGAGTGGACCGGGTTCAGCCTGGCCAGTTACGCGCAGTTGCTCGAACCGTACTACCTCAAATCCCTGATGCTGACCCTGCGCCTGGCGTTGTTCAGCGCAGTGATCGCGGTGCTGTTGGCGATCCCGGTGGCCTACACCATGTCGCGGCTGACGTCGCCGTTTATCCGGCGGATCTTCCTCGCGGCGGTGTTGCTGCCATTGCTGGTCAACCTGCTGCTGCAAAGCTACGGCTGGCTGGTGATTCTCGGCCCGGCCGGGATGCTCAATCAGGCGCTGTTGGGTCTGGGTTTGATCAAGCGCCCGATCATGCTGCTCTACAACCAGAACGGCGTGTTGATGGGCCTGGTGCAAACCGCGTTCCCGCTGGCCGTGCTGCCGATTGCCAGCGCCATGCGCGGCGTTGCTCGCACCTATGAAGAAGCCGCCGCCACTCTCGGCGCCAGTCGCTTTCAGGTATTCCGCCAAGTGGTGTTGCCGATGAGTCTGCCGGGGATCATCACCGGCGCAACGTTGGTGTTCGCCTACAACGCCAGCAGCTTCGTGGTGCCGTTGCTGCTCGGCGGTCGTCGCGTGCCGATGCTCGCGGTCATGGTGCATGACCAGATCGCCCCGCTGATGAACTGGCCCGCCGCGTCCGCTGCCGGTGTGGTGTTGATCGTCACCACCCTGGCGATCATGACCTTGTCCGAATACATCACCGGCCGTCGTCGGCGCATGCTGGAGGCTTCGCAATGAGTACGCTGACCAAGAAACGTTATGGCCTGCTGCCGGGGGAAACCGGCAAGTTTGCCGGCATCCTGTCGGGCTTCATCCTGCTGTTGGCGGTGCTGCCGATCCTGACCATGATCGTCATGTCGTTCAGCGGCGCCTCGAACCTCGACTTCCCGCCCAGCAGCTACAGCCTGCAATGGTATCGCGCGGCCTGGCACACCTTCGTTTCGCCGGACGCCAGCGACGTGCTGAGCCTCGGCAAAGCCATGACCACCAGCCTGATGGTGGCGTGCCTGACCATGGTCTTCGCCACGATCATCGCCGTGCCGGCGGCTTATGCGCTGACCCGTTGCGAATTCCGTGGCAAAGCCGTGGCCCTGCAATTGATGTCGCTGCCGTTGGTGTTCCCGATGGTGGTGCTGGGGCTGGCGTTGCTGCTGGTGTTCGACAGCCTGCCGTTCCAGATCACCACTTCAAGATTGGTGATCGCCCACGTGATCCTGGCGTTGCCGTTCGTGGTGAAAAACTGCACGGCAGCGATGCTCTCCATCGGCAGCGAAGTCGAAGAGGCCGCGCAAATGCTCGGCGCCTCGCCGACCCGCGCGATCATCGATGTCGTGGTGCCGTTGATGAAATCGGGGATTCTGGCGGGGATGCTGCTGGCGTTCATCGTCTCGTTCAACGAGTTCACCGTGACCTATTTCCTCTACACCATCGACGTCATGACCGTGCCGATCTGGATGTACAGCCGCACCGTGTCATCGCTGGACCCAACCGTTTTCTCGTTTGCCGTGCTGATCGTGCTGATCGACTTCGTCCTGATCTGGGCGTTGGAGAAGCTGGTCGGTGAAGGTGGCGTTTCGTTCTGATTCTTGAGGTGCAACATGACTGGTCTGATTCTGGAAAACGTCGAGAAACACTACGGCTCGGCCTGCGCGGTAAAGGATGTAAACCTGCATTTGCCCGAGGGCAAACTGGTGTGTTTCCTCGGCCCTTCGGGCTGCGGCAAAACCACGTTGCTGCGGATGATCGCCGGGCTCGAAACCCTGAGCGGCGGCGAGATTCGCCTGGACGGCGAAGACATCGGCCACACCCCGGCGCACCAGCGTAACTTCGGCATGGTGTTCCAGTCGCTGGCGTTGTTTCCGCACATGACGGTGGGGGAGAACATCGCTTATCCGCTGAAACTGCGTGGCGTGAGCAAGGCTGATCAGCAGGCGCGGGTGGTGGAATTGCTGGAGCTGATTCAACTGAAGGAGATGATTGATCGCCCGGTGGCGAAACTCTCCGGCGGTCAACGCCAGCGCGTGGCGATTGCCCGGGCGATTGCCTCGCGGCCGAAAATCCTGCTGCTCGATGAGCCGCTGTCGGCGCTGGATGCCAAGTTGCGCGAGTCGATGCAGGTGGAAATCCGTCAACTGCAACAGCGCTTGAACATCACCACGATCATGGTGACCCACGATCAGCGTGAAGCCATGACCATGGCTGATATCGTCGTGGTGTTGGGCGAGCACAAGGTGCAGCAAGTGGGCACGCCGATTGAAATCTATCGGCACCCGGCCAATGAGTTTGTCGCGGACTTTATCGGTTCGGGCAATATCTTTCCGGCTACCGCATTGGGTAACGGCAAGGTTGGCTTGCCGGGTGGTGATGCGCTGGAGGTGCCGATCTGCAGCAGCATTGTGGTGGGGGAGAAGATCAAGATGCTGATTCGCCCTGAGGACCTGCAACTGTCTCATCCCCAGGCGACGGCGGGGAATCGGTTGCTGGGCAAAGTGACGTTTGTGCGGGACATCGGCGCGACGATTGAGACGACGGTTGAGTGTTCGGGGGTGTCGTTTACCGCGTTGAGTACGCCGTGTCAGGGGTTTGGGTTGAGCATTGGCAATCCGGTTTCGGTGACGTTACCGGCGGAAGCTTGCCGGGTACTCAGCGCCTGATATCGGGTTTCTGCCTTTCGATCCACCCCTCACCCCAACCCTCTCCCCAGAGGGGCGAGGGGGCTGACCGAGTTGTTCTTAGAGCTACATCGACCTGAAATATCGAGTCGAACTCAAGCCTTGAAAAGCATGAAGATCGGCTCCCTTTCCCCCTCTCCCCAGAGGGGCGAGGGGGCTGACCGAGTTGTTCTTAGAGCTACATCGACCTGAAATATCGAGTCGAACTCAAGCCTTGAAAAGCATGAAGATCGGCTCCCTTTCCCCCTCTCCCCTCTGGGGAGAGGGTTGGGGTGAGGGGTGGTTTTCGAGCCCCACCCAAAACCTCAAACCGACAACCGCAACCGCGCCAAATCCCGCAACGGCGGTGCGCCAAACAACCGGCTGTACTCGCGACTGAACTGCGACGGACTTTCATACCCCACCCGATACCCCGCCGCCGACGCTTCCAGCCCTTCGGCGAGCATCAAGCGCCGCGCTTCCTGCAAGCGCAACTGCTTCTGATACTGCAACGGACTCATGGCCGTCATTGCCTTGAAACGGTGATGCAGGGTCGACACGCTCAGGTTCACTTCCTTCGCCAGATCATCAATGCGCAACGGCTGTTCATAGTGGCCGTTAAGCCATTTGATCGCCTGGCTGATGCGATGGCTCTGGCTGTTGGCGATGGCGATTTCATACAAACGATGGCCCTGCTGACTGCGCAACAGGCGATAAAGAATTTCCCGGCGGATCAACGGCGCGAGCATGGCGATGTCTTTCGGGGTGTCGAGCAAACGGGCCAGGCGCAGCACGGCGTCGAGCATCGCGGCGTCCAGTCGTTCAACGTACAGGCCGCGCCCGGTGGGCCGGGTGGGCACGCCCATGGGCCCGGCGTCGGCGATCAGCGCGGTGATTTCCGCCGGGTCGATGTCCAGGCGTATGGAGAGAATCGGTTCTTCGGAGGTGATGGTGACCACGCGGCCGCTCACCGGCATCGACACCGAAACCACCAGGTAATTGAGTGGGTCGTATGTGAAGACCTCGTCGACCAGCCGAACCTCCTTGCGCCCCTGGGCCATGATGCACAGTGCCGGTTGCGCCAGCCCCGGCGAAAACTGATGGGTCTGGCTGTAGCGACCCATGAACAGCGAACCGACGGCAGTCGCATAATTGCCATCCTCCGTCGTATTGCGGCGGATGATCGCGGCCAGTTCCTCGCGCTGTTTCTCCATGTCGGCGTCCAGCGGGGCTTCAAAGTGATCGAACGACGACATGCGGGGATTCCTCATTGAGGGGGTGGTCGTTGAAGCGTTGTTGATGGGGCAGAGCTTAAGTTTGTGCAATCGACAGCGGTAGACACATCCTGCCTGATGCTTGCCTGATTCTGCATTGGCTTGTTTCGCGGCGTTGCCAGAGCAGTGCCGCCGGGCTGAAACTTGCTTGAAATCGCTGTGTCATCATCCGGACACGTCCAAGTCGTTGATTCAGTGCGGTTTGGCCATCCTCGCAGGATTGTGCAACAAGCTGGCAGGAATCGACTAACGGCAACCCCGCTGCGCCGCCTAACCTTGGATCCTGTCGCAGCCCGTCCCTGGCTGCCACACGACTCCCTGGGAGGGTTGAACATGTCTACGCAGATTCCCGTCAGCCATATGGCTTTTGTTCGTGCCCGCGCCGGGCGTTCGGCGGAACTCGGTGTACGCCTGAGCGCGTTGATCGAGCCGTCCCGTTCGGCCGGCGGTTGCCTGAGCTTTTCCCTGCAACACTCGCAATGCGATCCCGACCTGTGGCTGGTGTCCGGTTTCTGGACCCATCAACAGGCCATGACCGCGTACTTCAGCACCCCCGCCATGCAGATTTTCGCCGAGCTGGTGCAGGATCTGGTGGTCAACAGCCTGGATTTCCATACCTTCAAGGACGTCTCGGCCGCCCAAGCCCTGGGGCCGACCAAAGCACAGGTGCACAAACTGGTCGGTTGAGGGTTTAATGGCTTCATTCTCATTTAGCCAGGATCCGCGACATGGCACGTAAAGCCTTTGATCATTTTGAAGCTGTATCCGCTGTAGTACCGGGCGAGGGTGGTTACCACGCCGCGATCGCCGTCAAAGCCATCGGTGGCACCGGTGCGCCACGTTTCCACAAAGTGCTGGAAGATCAAATCTTCAAGACCGCAAACGAGGCCGACCTGGCTGCCGCCAAAGAGCTGACCCGCCTCAAAGACGTCAAAGAAGACGCTGACTTGCTTTGGTAAGTTATTTTTTCGCCCCTGGGCGATACATTTTGAACAATGCCTCTGGTCCCAGCTGAAAGTAATCCGCCGGCCCGCCGCCGCGCAGAATCGGTTCTGCCGCGGCGGTGTCGTACACCCCATCCTTCAACAACCATTTGGCGATATGCACGGCGACCACTTCGCCGAGAATCAGCCAACTCGGCACCACATCCCCATTCGCGCGCTGCAACTGAATGATCTGCGTGACCTTGCACTCGAACGACACCGGGCTTTCGGCGACCCGTGGCACCTGAATGATTTTCGACGGGGCGGCTGTCAGTCCGGCCAGTTCGAATTCGTTGGTGTCGGGCGTGACCATCGCGCTGCTCTGGTTCATCCGCTCGGCCAGTGGCCGGGTCGCCAGGTTCCAGGCGAATTCGCCGGTCTGTTCGATGTTGTTCAGGCTGTCTTTGCGCCCGACGCTGGAGAATCCAATGATTGGCGGAATGTAGTTGAACGCGTTGAAAAAGCTGTAGGGCGCCAGGTTGAGCTGGCCGTTGGCGTCTTGCGAAGAAATCCAGCCGATGGGGCGCGGGCCGACGATGGCGTTGAACGGGTCATGGGGCAGGCCGTGGCCGTTGGCGGGTTCGTAGTAGTGGATGTCGTCGGGCATGTTTTGGATTCCTGGGGCGGTGTTCGGGATGCGGCCATAGTGCAAGCGCACGCCGGTAATTTCCAGTCAGACGAAGATCCCTGTGGGAGCGAGCTTGCTCGCGATAGCGGAAGATCAGTCACCCTAAGTGTTGAATGTGAAACCGCTATCGCGAGCAAGCTCGCTCCCACAGTTTCTTCGACATTCCTTCAGGTTTTCTTTGCCCCCAAAAACGACTAAGCCCGGCCGAAGCCGGGCTGTTCAATCCCTCCGATGGGTTAACCGATAGCACCCGCAGTGCCGGTTTTATCAAAGCCGTCAGCGGCAATCGCGCCTGCGGTGCCAGTGTGATCAAAACCATCCGAGGCGACAGCGCCCGAGTGGGTGTACTCGACGGCAGCAGTGGCGCCAGAGATGAAGTCTGCCGTGCCGGTTTTGTCGGAACCATCTGCGGCATAGGTGTTGGCTGCCAGTACGGTCAGGGCCAGGGCGAGGAACAGTTTGGTTTTCATGATAGTGACTCCGGTTTCGTAAAAGGTGATCTTTAACTGCAATTTCAGGCTAAAAAACATCGATTAATTAGATGTTAAGGCCGCCAAATGTTCGCGCTTTCAGGGCTTGAGCGGGCGTATCGCCGTTAATCGATCAGACAGAGGCAGGATGGGTTTTGGGCATTAACCGGTGATTAATCCCGGGTAACAGTTTTTTCATGTGGGTCTACCCGATCCCGGGGCCTTAGTGGCTTTGGGGCCTGCAATTGATATACGTGGGGTAGGCGGGGATGGATGCACCCGGCTGGAAAAGGTCGCGCAGATCAGTGATTTTGCTGGGTTATGCGTAAAGCAATTTGTGTACATGACAGAATTTTCATACAGCACCTACCTATTTTTCACCGCTTCGCCGCCAGTCTGCGCGTCGGCCATAACCCTAAGAAAACGGCCGTCATGACCACTGGAGTTTTATCCGTAATGAATAAGCTGCCTCAAATCACTCTGGCGTTTTGGGTGATGAAAATCTGTGCGACGACCCTGGGGGAAACCGCCGGTGACTTGCTGTCGATGACCCTCAACGTTGGCTACGCCATCAGCTCGCTGATTTTGATCAGTGTGTTCGTGCTGACCCTGGTCACGCAGTTAATGTCCAAAACCTATAAACCGTGGCTGTACTGGATCGTGATTCTGTCCACCAGCACGGCCGGCACCACCATGTCCGACTTCATGGACCGCACCCTCGAGTTGGGTTACGCCACGGGGTCGATGATCCTGATCGCGATTCTGGCGGGGATCTTCGCAGCCTGGCGACTGAGCGGCGATTCGCTGAATGTCAGCAAGGTCCAAACCTTTCGCGGTGAGATGTTCTACTGGATGGCGATTCTGTTTTCCAACACCCTGGGCACCGCGCTCGGTGACTACCTGGCGGACGACTCGGGCCTGGGCTTTGCTGGCGGCGCACTCTTGATCGGCTCGACCATCGCGGTGGTGGTGCTGCTCAAATACTTCACGAAGATTTCGTCGGTGCTGTTGTTCTGGGTGGCGTTCGTGCTGACACGGCCATTCGGCGCAACCCTGGGCGACTTCCTGACCAAACCCCATGAAAAGGGTGGCCTGGATTTCGGCACCATTGGCTCGTCGCTGGTATTGGCGGGGATTCTGGTGGTGATGATTGCGGGCGCGGCTTACGCGCAGAACAAATATGGCAAGCGCGCGGTGGCCGAGTTGTCCTGATAGACCGGGGCGCAGCGTTCGCGGGCAAGCCTCGCTCCAACAGGGGAATGCATTCCAAATGTAGGAGCGAGGCTTGCCCGCGAAGAGGCCATTACAGCCACTATCAATGTAGCTGTCAGTCCGTCTCGATCCGCGAATGCTTGCGGGTGTCCTTCATGGTCACGTACACCAGCAGCGACACGGCGATGCACGCGGTGACATACCAGTAGTAACCGGTTTCCATGCCAATGCTCTTGAACCACAGCGCGATGTATTCCGCGGTGCCGCCGAAGATCGACACGGTCAGCGCATACGGCAGGCCAACGCCCAGGGCACGGATCTCGGTCGGGAACAGTTCGGCTTTGACCACCGCGTTGATCGAGGTGTAGCCGCTGACGATGATCAGCGCCGCCATGATCAGGAAGAACGCGCCCCACCAGGTCTGGATGGTGTGCAGGGTGGTGAGGATCGGCACGGTGAACAGCGTGCCCAATACACCGAAGGCAATCAGGATCGGCCGGCGACCGACCTTATCCGACAAGCCGCCGATGATCGGTTGCAGGCACATGAACAGGAACAACGTGGCCGCCGAGATGCTGGTGGAGTCGGTGATGCTCATGCCGACGGTGTTCACCAGGTATTTCTGCATGTAGGTGGTGTAGGTGTAGAACGCCAGGGTGCCGCCCATGGTCAGGCCGACCACGGTCATCAGCTCTTTCGGGTGGCGCATCAAGGTGCGCATGGCGCTTTCTTTTTTCTCTTTCTTGACCTTGTTGAACGACTCGGTCTCTTCCATGCCGCGACGCAGGTAGAGCGCGACGACCGCACACAGCGCGCCGATGGCGAACGGGATGCGCCAGCCCCAGGCGTACAGCTGTTCGGTGGTCAGGGTCTGTTGCAGCACGATCAGCACCGCCAACGCGATGAGCTGGCCGGAGATCAGGGTCACGTACTGGAAGCTGGAATAGAAACCGCGACGTTCCTTGGTCGCCATCTCGCTGAGGTACGTGGCCGATGTGCCGTACTCGCCACCGACCGACAGGCCTTGCAGCAAGCGCGCGAACACCAGCAGGATCGGCGCGCCGATGCCGATGGTTTCGTAGTTGGGGCTCAGGGCGATCAGCAGCGAGCCGAAACACATCAGGTACACCGAGGCCATCAGTGCGCGTTTACGCCCGGCGCGGTCGGCGTAGAGGCCCATCAACCAGCCACCGATCGGACGCATCAGAAAGCCCACGGCGAAGATCGCGGCGGTGTTCATCAGTTGCGCGGTGGAGGAACCGGCGGGGAAGAAGGACTTGGCGAAGTACAGGGAGAACGCGGCGTAGACGTACCAGTCGTACCACTCGACCATGTTGCCGACAGAGCCGCTGAAGATCGATTTGATCCGGCTGGCGGTGGTTCTTTCTTTGGCAGGCGCAGCGGCCGACCCAAGGGGCAGGGCGTTGGAGTTATCCATTGAAGGATCCTTCGTTTAATTGTTTTTGTGGAGCGCGTGTAAACGCAGCCTGCAGGGGCTATAGCAGGAGGTGTGCCAAGGGGAGGAGGGCCGGTTTAGAGGGGGTGATGGGGTTGGCTGAGCGGATAGTCGCTCAAGGTTAAGAAGCAGATGAGCGGATTTCCGCCTAATGATCGTTCCCACGCTCCGCGTAGGAATGCATCAAGGGACGCTCCGCGTCCCAGGTACGAGTGACGCGGAGCGTCACGGGCTGCATTCCCACGCGGAGCGTGGGAACGATCAGTTAGAGGAACATCTCCCGACTCAACCCATGTCTTTGCAACTTTTCATTGAAGGTCCTGCGCGGCAGTTGCAGCTCTTCAAGCACCGCTTTCACATCGCCCTTATGCCGGGTCAACGCCGCGCGCAAGCAGTGGGCTTCGAAGGCTTCCTGTTGCGCGGCAAGGGATTGGCCAGGGTCGATCCCAACCGGCTCCGGTTCACCGAGCCCCAACACTTGGCGCTCGGCGACGTTCGCCAGTTCTCGCACATTGCCCGGCCAGTCGTGGCTCAGCAGGTGACTCAGTTGCGGGCCGCTCAACGGCGGGAAGGTCCGGCCCAGGCGCTCGGCGGCATTCTGGGCGAAGGTTTCGAACAACAACGGAATGTCTTCACGCCGCTCGCGCAACGGCGGCAAACGCAATTCGGCGACATTCAAGCGATAAGCCAAATCCTCGCGAAAGCGCCCGGCCCGGGCTTCGTCCAGCAAGTCGGGTTTGGTCGCAGCGATGATTCGCAAGTCCACGCGAATGCTCTGGTTCGAGCCCAAGCGCTCGAGCTTCTGCTCCTGCAACACCCGCAACAACTTGACCTGCTGCGCCAGGGGCATGCTTTCGATTTCATCGAGAAACAATGTGCCGCCATCGGCGTATTCGAGCTTGCCGATGCGCTTGCCCGAAGCCCCGGTGAATGCGCCACTCTCGTGCCCGAATAGCTCGGCCTCGAACAATTGCTCAGGAATCGCCGCGCAGTTCAACGCCACGAACGGTTTGTCTGCACGCGGGCCAAAGTCATGCAGGCAGCGGGCGACCAACTCTTTACCACTGCCGGTTTCGCCACGGATCAACACGTTGACCGGCAACGTCGCCAAATCCAGCACCTGCCGACGCAACGTCTGCAAGCCACGGGACACGCCCAACAGCGTGGCATCGAGTTTGGCGCGGTTGTCGGCTTGTTCATGCAGCGCACGGTTTTCCAGGACCAACCGGCGCTTTTCCAGGGCCCGACGCAGGCTGCCGAGCAGGGTTTCCGGGCTGAAGGGTTTTTCGAGAAAGTCGTATGCGCCATCGCGCATGGCTTCGACCGCCATCGGCACATCGCCGTGACCGGTCAGCAGGATCACCGGCAAATCGGCATCCCGGCGCTGCACTTCGGCCAACAGTTCCAGGCCGGTCATGCCGGGCATGCGCACGTCGCTGAGGATTACGCCGGGGAAATGCGCCGGCAACTGCGCCAGGCATTCATCGGCGCGGCTGAACAGCTGCACCTCAAACCCCGACAGGCTCAGCCATTGTTCGACGGCGCTGCGGATGCTGCTTTCGTCGTCGACCACCATCACCGAATTCAGCATGAGACGGGCACCTCCAGATCGATCGGCAAGGTCAGGGTGAACACGGCGCCATTGTCATGATTGTCCGCCGACAGACGTCCGCCGGATTCGTGGGCGATGGCAAACGATACCGCCAGCCCCAGGCCCAAACCATCACCCACCGGTTTGGTGGTGAAGAACGGATCGAACACATTCGGCAGGTGTTCTTCAGCAATCCCGCCGCCGTTGTCGGCGACGGTCAGGCGCCACAGTTGTTCATCGGCTTCGAGGCGGATTTCCAGGCGTTTGCAGGGTTTGTCGTGCACCGCGTCGAGGGCGTTGCGCAGCAGGTTGATTAGCACTTGTTCCAGGCGAATCGCATCGCCGCGCACCCACGCCGGGCGCGTCAGGTGCAGCACGGTGCTGACGTTTTCATCCCGCAGGCGCGCATCGAGCAACTGCAAGGATTGATCGACCACCGCCGCCAGATCCAGTCGTTCGCGCAAACCGCTGGGGCTTTTACGGGCGAAGGTTTTCAGGTGACCGGTCAGTGCCGCCATGCGCGTCAACATGTCATCCACCGGTTTCAGCGCTTTGTAAGCGTCATCGACCCGGCCGTGATCGAGCAGTAAACGCAAGGTCGCCAACTGCATGCGCTGGGCGGTCAGTGGCTGGTTGATTTCATGGGCCAGGGCCGCCGACATCTGCCCCAGCGCCGCGAGTTTGGCCGATTGCACCAGACCGTCCTGGGCAGTGCGCAGGTCGCGGGTGCGTTCTTCCACCAGTTGTTCGAGTTCTTCGCGGCTGCGCTGGCGCATCTTCGCCAGGCGCCAGCGCTGGTTGAGGAACAGCAGCAAAAACACCAGCGCCAGCCACGAGCCTGCGGCTGCGAGGCCGGCATTGCGGCTGTCTTCGAACGCGACTTGCGGGCGACGCAGCAGGTGCAGGGTCCAGCCTTCGGCGGGCAGCGGCAGAGATTCCCACAGGTAATCCGCCGTGCCGTCGGGGCCTTCGACTCGGGCCAGGTCGCTGTTGTCGTCGAAGCGGCGTTTCGATTGATAGACCAGCGGCGTCAGCGGTTGCTTGTCGTATTGTCGGGTGACTTTCAGTTCGGTGTGATCGCTGTCGTTCAGCGGTTTCAATGTGCGATAACGCCAGCCCGGTTGGTTGGCGATGAAGATGATCCCGCGCGCATCGCTGACCAGCAAGGTGTCGGTGCCTTGGCGCCATTCCCGTTCAAGCTCGGGGAATTCGAGTTTCACCACCATGGCGCCGAGGAACTCGCCGTTGTCGCGGGTCACTGCGCTGGACAGGAAATATCCGGGAATGCCACTGGTCACGCCCACCGCATAAAAACGCCCGGTGCCCTGGGTGCGGGTCTGGCTGAAGTAAGGACGAAAGCCGTAGTTGTGGCCGACATAACTGCTGGGCAAGCGCCAATTGCTGGCGGCCACGGCGAGGCCCGTGTGGTCGAGCAATTCCAGGGTCGAGGATTGCGCGGCGCCGTTGATCTTTTCCAGTTTGCGGTTCAGCAGGTCCTGTTGTTCAGGGCTCACCGGGCTATCCAGGGCCGACCGCAATTCCGGGTCCAGCGCCAGCACGGCGGGCAGGGCGCGGTAGCGGTCGATCAGGGTGTGCAGGGAATTGGCGTACAGCGCCAGTTGCTGATTGGCGCGCGCGGCGTCTTCTTCCAGGGCCTGGCGTTCGGCGTGGCGCATGGCCAGGGCAGCGGCCAGCACTGCGCCGGCAACGATCAGTAGGGTGTAAAGCGTCAGGCGCAGGGGACGGGCAGTCGCGGGCATGGCGTCGTAAACAGTCGGCAATACGGGGGCGCACGATAGCATGGAGTCACGCTGGCAGATCCTCCTCTGCCAGCGCACGGGTCAATCACTCATCTTCGGGACGCCTTCGAAGCCGACTTCGCTTGACGGGCCAGAAACTGATTGTCTGTGGTGCCCATTTCCTTGTAATAAGCCATACCCTTTTGAATGCGGCTTATGTAGTCGAGGGTTTGGCTGGTGGCTTGTTGCAAACCGGCCCGGGTGATCGGCTCCAGCATGGCTTTGGGGGTCATGAAGTTGACGTTGGGTATGACGTCGGCCGGGTTGACGGTATCGGTGCCCAACGCATCGAATGCATTTTGTGCCCAGGCCCAGCGTTGCTCGGTCGCGGCTTTCCATTCAGCGGCCATGGCCTCGATCTTGGCGATCTTGACCGGGTCGAGGCGATTTTTGATGTCTTCGGCTTCCACCGCACGGGCAAACATATTCAGCGTGCCGGGAATGATCGATATCCAGGTGGCCATTATCCGGTTCATCACAAACTCCGGATTGAGCACGGCGTTGAGTGCCGGGTGAATCACCTCGTCCTTGATACTTCTCCAGTTGGGCTGTATTTCGTTAGCGGCGGCCGAGACACCCAACGCGCTGTCAATCGCTGCAATGGACATCTTCGAGGTTTGCGGGATGAGCGAGGAGATAAAGCCGACGCTGTCGACTAACGGCCCTCCCACCGCGCCAGACACATCCCCGGCGAGATTGCCGACGGTCAACGCGTGGGAATCCAGGTATTGAACGGTATGAGGGACGCTGGCAAAACGCTCCCCGGACATCTTTGTGGCTCTTGCTCCGGCTTCATAGCCGAGAACTCCCGGAGCCGTCTCCCCCACCAGGTTCTTGAATAGACTTCTGACGATGTTCTTCTGATGAATGATGTTGTCGACCTGTCCGAGTGTTTGCTCTGACAAACCACCCAGGACGGAAATAAAACCCGAGTAGAGAAAAATCACGCTTTCTTCCCTGGCACCGCCCTCGGGGTCCACATAGCGCAGCGGATTATTCCCCACCATCGCAAACATATTCAGCCCATCCACATCCCCGCCCGGATCGGCACTGACCCAACGCTGCAACCACGGCGCGTAATACCGGGCGCCGTAGTAATACAACCCGCTGACATCCATTTCCTTGCCCGAATAACGAATGGTTTTGTAATCCACCTCCACCGCCGAACGCGCCGCCCACCACGCCGTACCGCCGAAGGGGTAGTAGATTTCCTGGCTGATCAGCGCGCCGTTGCGGTCCAGTTCCAGCGTGCTGGAACCCAGATGATCGTCGAGGCTGTAGCGCAATTGATCCTGCTCGATGGCCGTCGGTTTGCCCTTGACCCAGTGCAGGCAACGCACGTTGCCCAGGGTGATGACGTGCAGTTCTTCGCTGTCGTCCAACGTGCGGATTTCCAGCCCCGGCAAGTAACGCACTTGCCGCACATGGGACACCGATTGCGCCTGGGTCACCAGCCGTTTGCTTACGCGCTGACCCTGGCTGTAGACATAGGTTTCTTCATCGTTGGGGCCACCGCTGCGTTCCACCAGCCGGGCCACCGCCAATTGATCGCGACTGTTCCAGGTCAGGGGCTGGCCTTTTTGCAGCCACAGCAGATTGCCGTGGGCGTCGAAGTGTTCGTCGAACACCGGCTCCGGCTCGCCTTCAACCCAGCGCACGCCACGGTTGCTGTCGGGGGCGATGTGCGTCGTTTGCGTGTGATTGTTGCCGTCGCGCACATGGCGTAGGGTCCGCAGATTGCCACCGGTGTCGTACTCATACTGCTGGGTGTAGTTGTAGAGTCGGCCGGTGTCGATGGGCGTGATCGGGGTCGGCAAGCCGGGGCGCAGGTTCGGTGTATCGGTTTCAAAACCGCTGGCACTGCGCAACTGGTACAGGGAGTCGTAGCTGAATTCGCGATGGCCATCGACCCGCTGGTTGGCGAAGAACGCCGGAGTAAAGGCCAGGTCGTCGATGGCCAGCACATTGCCGACCCGATCGTAGTGGTAGCCGAGGTTTTGCAGCGGCGTCCGGCTGGGAAAACCGGCGTGTTGCTGGCTGAGTCGACCGTCGGCCGGGTCGTAGGTCCAATGGCTGATCACGCCATTGTTCGCGTGCTGTTCGATCAACTGGCCAGCAGCGTTGTAGTGGGCATCGGTCACGATGTCTTGCGCCACGTCAGTGGGCGTGATCTTCAACTGCAACCGGTTGAGTTGCCCGGCGATGTCAAAGCCAAACAGTTGCTGATGCGCCATGGCATCGGTCTGCTCCAGCACGGCACCGAGGGGACTAAAGGTTCGGTGGCTGGCATGGGACGCGCCGCCGGCAAAGGTTCGGGTATCGTCCAGTACCTGGCCGCCCAGGCTATAGCTGTCGAAGCTGACGCTGCCCGACAGGTCGACTTACTCGACCAGTTGCCCGCGCAAGTTGTGGCCGGCGGCCGCCGTGGCATTGGCATAGGTGAAGCGCTCGACGTTCGGTTGGGCATTTTCCTGGAGGGCAATCACGCGCAACTGGTCGTCGTAGGTGGTTTGCCAATGCGTGCCGCGCAGGTCCCAGCGTTGCAACCCTTCACCGGCCACGCCGGCCAGGCTCAAGCGCCAACCGGCATCAACGCTGTCCACCCGAACCGCTTCGCCGGACAGGCGATAAATCGTCGCCAGGTTGGGTTTGGGCGCGAGGCCGAACAGCCTCGGGTCCCACTGGGCAACCGATCGGCCAGGCACGTCATGCTGCTGGCGGGTGATGAGGGCTTGTGCCGCAGCGCCCGCATCCTGGCGCCAATAGGCGACTTGCCTGACGGGCAAGCCGCGACTGTCGATGGCGTTCAACGTCGGGGTTCGGCTGTGAATGTTCTGACACATGGATGAGTCTCGTCCGCTGTGAAGTTGAGTGGCGTATGGATGGGGGTCACGCCATCGATACAGACCCGGTTCTCTGAGGGAACCTTATTCTGGGCTTGGGCACCGGTTTGATCTGCGTGCTGGCGATTTGCTCGGCCAATTCGGCCACGTCGGCCAAGCGCTGGTTGGCGCTCCCGGCTTCTTTGAGCTCATGGCTGATATCCGCAGCCGCCGCCAGCACTTGGTCGATCGCTTCAAAGGGGTCAATGCCGGTGTTCATCAGCTTTATCACTTCGCGCTGTGTCTGCGCCTTCAAATCATCCAGCTGCTTGTAGAAAATATCCCGCAGCTGATCCGGATAGGCACCGATGAGGTCATGGGTGTGTTTGATTTTTTCGAGCAGTTTGGCGCCACCGCTGGCAAGGCTTTTGGCCCCCTCGGACAGCCTGTCGGCCGTCTCCGCGAGCGTTTGCATGCCGTCCTTGAGTTCCCGGGTATGAAGCACCTGCACGCTTTTCAGGCCTCTTTTGAAGAAAATGTAACGCACCACGGGTAAAGCAATGGCGCCTGCAACCATCCCGACCGCTCCACCGATTGCGTTGCCGATGCCTGGCACGATAGTGCCCACCGCCGCGCCAGCCGAGAACCCTGCGCCCATGCCTGCAAAGATCGACCTGATGCCGCCACTGGAGCGGATGAATTTCCAGAAGGTCATGGTCTTGCGCAGCTCTTCGAGTTGCTCGGGATCGGCATCTTCGGGAACGAGCCCATCAAACTCCTCGGCCATGTTGTGTATCTGATCCGCCACCGTGCTGGCTTTTTTCATGTAGCCAGCAAACTTGCCGATAACCGACAGGATATTGGTCACGACCTTGCCCTGCCCGGTCTGGTCGACATACACCATCGGGTTATTACCCACCATGGCATACAGATTCAGCCCGTCCACATCCCCCGCCGGGTCGGCACTGACCCAGCGCTGCAACCCCGCCGCGTAATACCGGGCACCGTAGTAATACAGGCCGCTGTCGTCCATTTCCTTGCCCGAATAGCGCACGGTCTTGTAGCTGACTTCCAGCTGTGAAGCGGCCGTCAGCCAGGCCGTACCACCGAACGGGTAATAGCCTTCATGGCTGATCACCCGCGCCTGTTGATCGAGTTCCATTGCGCAGGAGTCCAGGGCGTCGACGAGGCTATAGCGCAGTTGATTGGCTTCGATTGCGCCGGGTTGCCCCTGCGCCCAATGCAAGCAGCGCACCTGGCCACGGCCGCCCGGCAAGGTGATCACGTGCAGTTCTTCACCGTTGTCGCGGGTGCGAATTTCCAGCCCTGGCAGGTACAGCACGTCGTGGTAATGCGTGGTCGAAGGCGTGTGGGTCCTGTGGCTTTTACAGACGCGCCGGCCCTGGCTGTAGAGGTAGGTTTCGGCGTCGTCGGGCAAACCATTGCCGTGTTCGAGCAGGGTGACCTTGCTCAGTTGGTCACGGGGGTTCCAGCTCAGCGGCTGGCCCCGTTGCAGAGCCAGCAGGTTGCCGTTGCGGTCAAACAGTTCGTCGATGACCGGTTGCGGGTCGCCTTCTTGCCAGCGCACGCCGCGATTGCTCGAAGGGTCGATGAACATCTGTCGGGTGTAACTGGCGCCCTCGCGTTCATGAACCAGCCTGATCAGGTTACCGCCCGGGTCATAGTCGTAGTGTTGCGTGTAGTTGCGCCGATCATTCGGATCGCCGGGCAATGGCCGTCCCGGCAAGTCCGACGGCGGGGCGGTGTCATGGCCGGTGGCGCTACGCAGTTGGTATTGCGAGTCGTAGCTGAAGTCGCGGTGGCCGTCGATGCGCTGGTTGGCAAAATGGAACGGCGTGAACCCATGGTCTTCGATGCGCACCACATTGCCCATCGGGTCATAAAAATAGGCGAAGTCCTGCAGGGCTTTTTCCGGGTTCTTTTGCGCCTTCAGATGGCTCAGGCGCCCGTCGGCCGGGTCATAGCTCCAAGTGCTGAGTACGGCGTTACCCGCACGTTGTTCGATGATCTGGCCGGCGGCGTTGTACCGGGCATCGATGAGGATGTCCTGGGCCGCGCTGTCAGCGTCGATTCGCAGCTGAACCTGCTTGAGTTGCCCGGCGACATCATGGCGAAACCGCTGTTGATGACCCCGTGCATCGGTCTGCTCCAGCACCACGCCGAGCGCGCTGACAACTTGCCGGCTGGAATAGGGCTGGCCCTCGGCAAACGCACGGCTTTCGCTTAATGCCTGTCCGTCCAGGCTGTAGCTGTCCAAGCGCAGGCTGCCCGATGGATCGAGATGCTCGATCAGTTGGCCGCGCAGGTTGTGCCCTGGGTCGGCCGAGGCGTCGGCATAGGTGAAGCGCTCGACGTGGGGCTGGGCGTTTTCCTCGACGGCAATCACGCGCAGTTGGCCGTCATAGGTGGTTCGCCCATGATTGCCGCGGGTGTCCCAGCGCTGAAGCATTTCGCCGGCCACCCCGGCCAGGCTCAAGCGCCCGCCGGCGTCGACGCTGTCGGTACTGATGACGTCGCCGGACAGGCGATACACCGTGCTCAGGTTGGGCCTGGGCGCATGGCCGTAGAGACGCGGGTCCCATTGGGCGGTCAGGCGGCCAGCGCGGTCATGCTGCTGGCGGGTGATCAGGGCTTGCGCTGTTGCGCCGGGCACGGTGCGCAAGTAGGCGACCTGGCCAATGGGCAGGCCGCGACTGTCATTGACCGCCAGCGCAGGCGTGCGCCAATGCACGGTGTTGTTCATGGCTCAAGCGTCTTGGGAGTGGTGGGCTCTGGTGGTTCGTAGGTGTCGTTGAAGTCGTGACTGGCGCGATACCAGGGGTGCAAGGTGTCGAACGACTCATAGCCCTTGGCATTGATCAATTTGAACGGGCGCCCGAGTGCGTCGTAGAACTGTTGATCGTGGTAGCCGAACAGGCGAAAGGACTGGTCGCGGATATAGCCGTGGGTGTTGCAGAAGTAGGGGCGGAACACACGGGTCACGGCGCCCTTGTTGTTGTATTCGACGCGCTCGCTGATCCGCCAGCGCGGGTCGGCCTGTTTCTCTACCGGTTTGCCGTCCACCAGTTCCAGTTCGAGGTTTGCATCGGCACTGTAAGCCAGCCCCGGTTCGACCTTTTGCTGGGTTTGCAGCGCGCGCCCGAAACCATCCACGCAGGCCTTGGTGATCTGGATCTGCTGCAACGGGTCATCGGGGTAACGGTCGGCGGTGAGGACCACGCTGTGCACCGGTTCCCGGGGTGTTGTCGCGATGAGTTCCTTGAGTGCCTGTTCGGCGGCGGTCCGCGACTTGAGCCGGGTCAGGCGCGTACGGGCGCTGGCGCGAATGTGCAGGCTCGGCAAGAGGTAACCGTCGGCGATCCAACCCGTCAGCCAGGCTGAAGTTTGCCGGACGGATTCGTCGAGCCGGCCCATCCAGCTGAACAAGTCCTTGCGCAGGACGCTGGCGGTTTTTTGCAGTGCCGTCGAGGGATTGTCGATGGCCGGATCGGGGAGCAGATTGCCGGGACGAATGTATTCCTCCAAAGGCCTGAAACCAACTCGTTGGCCCTTTTCAGTGCCGTAGAAACTGATGGCGAGCGGTTGGCCGGAAGGTTCGTAAATCGCTTCTTCTACGTTGTCGTTGGCATCGATCAGACGCAGCGGTTGCAGGGCGTGATAGTCATACTCGGCCCGCGTGGTGCAGCCGTCCGGCAAAGTGACTTCGGTGATCGCCAGGTTGTACGGGTCGTACTTGGCCTGGGTGATCCCATGGCTTTGGGTCTCGTGGAAGTTTTGTACCTTGTAGAAGTCGTCCAGGTCGCCGTACTCGGCGAAACCGTACAGGGCGGACCAGAGGTTTTTTTTCTGGTCTTCCCCGGTATCCGGTTCAAGAAACAGCGGCATGGGCGCATAACCGATCTTCGCCAGCTCGGCGCGGATGTCGAACGGCGCGGGCAGTGCGTTGTAGGCGTTGAGCGCGGTTTCATCCAGCTGCGCGAGTTCCTGGGGCGCGGCCAGCGCTTCGAAGTCGGCGGTGCCGTCGGGCAGAACGCTGCGGTCCGACGTTTTAAGGTAACGCTGCACGGCTTGCCGGGTCAGTTCGCGGGCGTTGTTCCACGGGGCGCTGGCCTGATGGGCAAGCAGTAACTCGTAATTGATTTGCTCTGGGTTGAGCCCCGTAGGCAACGATCCCTTGGGCAGTTTCAAGGCATTGCCGCGCTGGCGATAAGGCAACCCCAGGCGCCAGCCTTGCGCATCGGTCAGGTGAATGAACTCGGCGCGGGTTTCGCTCAGGTAGTAAGACTGCTGCGCCGGGTCATGGGCGTCGCGCCACCAGGTTTGTTCGTCCGGGTCATCGAAGGGGGGCGCGTCGAGTTCGGTCTTGCGCCGGGCGTAGTGGACGGTGAGGGCATGGGTCGGCAGGCCAAAGGCGTCCAGGCTCAGGGTGATGTCGTGCTGGCACAGCGGGTCATCGATAAAGCGTTCGTAGTGGTAGCTGAGTTTTTCCAGTGGCGAGGGCATCAGCACGGCATAAGGCGAGTGCTCGTCGATGGCACGTAACTCACGAACCTTGTAGCGATACTCCTCCACCTGAAAGGGCCGGTCGTCGTTCAGCCCATAGGTTTCCATGCGCATCACGGAACCGGCGAGGGCACGTGCGATTTCTCGGGAGGTGGCTTGGTCCGCAGTGATCGGTTCATCGACCCCATCGTTGGCGTGGTAGCGACAGAACAACGTATTGTCCAAGGGCCTGGCGTCGTCATCGCGGCCGAAATAATCTTCTCGCGGCATGTCCACGCTGCGACCCGTATGGAACCAGGTGCAGACCAGCGCCGGTTCCGTGAAACCGATGTCGTCCTTGGCTTGCACGACTTCGCTGTCGGTCTGGCGCACCCGGCCGAAGCCGCGTAACTCACGCTCGAAACCATCGTAGTAACCGTGACTGTAGGTGAGGGTTTGGGTGAGGACGTTGCCGGTGATCTCGTCCTTTTGCTGCTGTTTACTGACGACTTGAACCGGGAACGGCAGGGATGACACCGCAAACATTTTGCGCTGGAGTAACTGCCGTTTTTCATCTAGCCATTCCTGCGCCGAACTGCGGTACATCACTTGGGTTGCAAGGCCCATATTGTTGTTGCTGGCGCTCAGCAGGTAAGGCTTGGTGCCGACAAAGTCATAGCGCCAGTGGCGCGGCTTCATGTGCGGCACGCTCAGGATCAAACTGCTGCAACCCAGGCCCTGAAGGTCGGCGAGGGTCACCTGACACAGGTTGTCGTAGCGCACGCCTTCAGGCCATGGCACCTGCACCGGGGTTTGCTCCAGCCCGCTGCCGCCATGGTTGAAGTAGAGGTCGAAACCGGCGGACTTCAGGTAAATCAGCGCCGGTGCCCCGGAGCCGTCGAGGTCGGCAATGCGCACCCGCGCGGCATCGAATTCGGCATAGCTGAAGGGCAGGGCGCTCATCACGAAACCCTGGCCGAAGCGGCCGTGACCCAGGTTGGGCCAGCATTTGATTTCATTGTGGCGAATGCGGCACAGCTCGCTCATGTCGCTGGCGAGCATGTTGCCCAGGAACACCAGTTCGGTGGGCACATCGCTGAACAGCGGCAAGCGGTCATCGTCCGGGGTGTGGGGCACGTCCTCACCCTTGGCGAAACCATCGGCGCGGCGGTTGGCGTACAGGCGCACGCTCTTGGGGCCGATCAGCGCCAGGGAACTGAGGCCGTCGCCGCTCAAATCGCCGAGTTGCGCCAGGGTATTGAAGTACTCCACCGGGAACGCGTTGAACGGGATGAAGCCTGACCAGGTGCGGTCCGGGTTCAGGGCGTGGAAACCGCTGAGGCCCGGTTGAGCGATGACCCAGTCCAGGCGCCCGTCGCCGGTCAGGTCGGCGAGGGTTTGTTGCACCGCTTTGTTCTGGTCGGCGCGGGGGATCTGGCTCAACTCGGTCCAGGGGCCATAGTCGATGGCATCACCACCGGACTCGGCACGCAGCGGCTCGCGGTAAAACCAGGCCTGATCGTAGCGGCACAGAAAACCCGGCAGGCCCTCGCCGAACAGATCGAGGCATTGATAGCGTTGCCCGTCTTCCAGGCCAGGCATGTTTTCCTGGGGCAACAAGGGCGCCGGTTGCGTATTGAGCGTGAACGCCGAGTAATCGAACTCCATGGGCGGCCGGTGTTCCACCGCGCCGCTGGCGTCGTAGGCCTGATAGTGCGCGGCCGCCAGTTGGTTGTAGCCCAGCGAGGTGGGGCGGTATTCCAGTAGCAGCCGTCGCACCAGTACCGGGTTCGCCCCCAGTTCCTGCGGGAAGTGATGGAACATCAACACCTGATGACACAGGCGCCGGGTGCCCACTTCGAAGCCGTTGCCGTAGGTGTGGAACGGATCGCTGCGCACCGGCCACGGGGTCAAGGGCTCGTAGGTCGGTTTTAGTTCCCGGTCCAGAGTGCGTTCGCCGTAGTCGAACAGCAGATGGAAATGCCACGCCGGCGAGGACGGCGGCTCGATCAAGCTATACAAATGGCTGCTGGCCTCGGCGTTGCCATACAGCACCTTTTGCAAGTAGCGCTGGGCCCGGTAGTCGTGGGGGGCTGGTGACGCCTCGTCGGCTTTGTACTCGTAGGCAATGTGCTCGCCATGGGCATTCAGGCTTTCCTGCAATAACCAGGACGCCACGCGCAACGGATCGCTGGGGTCGGCCACGCGCGCGGTATCGGTTTTGCCGAACAGGTGCAGGCTGCCGTCGATGCCGTGCACCAGCCAGAAACCTTGCGGGTTGGCATCGGAGTGCCAGAACTCGATCAACTCGAAGGTGGTTTCGACGCGGGGGAAATAACGCACCACGGCGTGGGACCCCATGGGCTCGCCACGGTAATGGGTTTCGGTCCTGGAGATGATTTGCCCTTGGGCATCCCGTTCGGGGCGCCACTGCTGGCCGTTGTGGCCGATCATCACGTCGTCATCGAGGTAACGCGGCACACCCTTGTGGGTCTGGCGGGAAATGGCGCCACTGTTCAACCCCCAGCCGATCCCGAACGGACCGTTACCGGCCTGGCTGTCATAGCTCAAGGTCAGGGCGGGATCGAACCCGCGTCCGGGCGACAGCGGCAGGGGCAACTCGAACGAAGCGCTGCCGGTGAAGCCAATCGAACCACTTTTTCCGACCATGGCAATCGAGGCGGTACGGGCAATGGAGGGCGTGGTGATGCTCAGTGCGGTGTGGTCTTCCATGCGGCGGATCCTGTTTCGGCCCTGGACCGGCATTCGGCAAAGGGTTTCGTGGTGGATCAACGCTATCAAGATGAAGGGGCGGCGTAACCTGTCAGATCTGACAGGTGGGGGTGGGGTTTTTAGAATGATTGGGTTGCAAGGTGTGGCGATTTATAGCGATTGCCGAAAACCACACTTCCCCTGTGGGAGCGGGCTTGCTCGCGAAAGCGGTGTGTCATTCAGCATTGATGTTGGCTGACAGGGCCACTTCGCGAGCAAGCCCGCTCCCACAGGGGATCACCGTCGAGCACAGATTTTGCGTTCACCGAAAATCAATGTAGGAGCGAAGCTTGCTCGCGAAAGCGGTGTGTCATTCAGCATTGATGTTGGCTGACAGGGCCCCTTCGCGAGCGGGCTCGCTCCCACAGTTGAGCTGTGTTGTTCACAATTTTTATGCGCAACTCCAATCCCCTGTGGGAGCGAGCCTGCTCGCGAAAGCGGTGTGTCATTCAGCATTGATGTTGGCTGACAGGGCCCTTTCGCGAGCAAGCCCGCTCCCACAGTTGAGCTGTGTTGTTCACAATTTTCATGCCCAACTCCAATTCCCTGTGAGAGCGAGCTTGCTCGCGAAAGCGGTGTGTCATTCAGCATCCATGTGGCTGACAGGGCCTCTTCGCGAGCGGGCTCGCTCCCACAGTTGAGCTGTGTTGTTCACAATTTTTATGCGCAACTCCAATTCCCTGTGGGAGCGGGCTTGCTCGCGAAAGCGGTGTGTCATTCAGCATTGATGTTGGCTGACAGGGCCCCTTCGCGAGCAAGCCCGCTCCCACAGTTGAGCTGTGTTGTTCACAATTTTTATGCGCAACTCCAATCCCCCTGTGGTGTTGGGGATTGGGCAAAAAAAACGGCCGGGTCATCTGGTGAGATGGCCCGGCCGTTTTTGGAGGTGTGGGTGCTTACTGCACTTCTACCGCCAGGCTTTCACTGATCTTTTTCTGCCAGATGGCAGGACCGGTGATGTGGACCGACTCGCCCTTACTGTCTACGGCAACGGTCACTGGCATGTCTTTAACGTCGAACTCGTAGATGGCTTCCATCCCCAGTTCGGCGAAGGCCACGACGCGGGATTTCTTGATGGCTTGCGCCACCAGGTAAGCCGCGCCGCCGACTGCCATCAGGTAAACGGCTTTGTGGTCCTTGATCGCTTCGATCGCAGTCGGGCCGCGCTCGGATTTGCCGATCATGCCCAGCAGGCCGGTTTGTTCGAGGATCTGACGGGTGAACTTGTCCATCCGCGTGGCAGTGGTCGGACCGGCAGGGCCAACCACTTCTTCGCGCACCGGATCAACCGGGCCGACGTAGTAGATGAAGCGACCTTTCAGGTCCACCGGCAGGGTTTCACCTTTGTTCAGCATCTCAACCATGCGCTTGTGCGCGGCGTCGCGACCGGTGAGCATCTTGCCGTTCAGCAGGACGGTTTCGCCCGGCTTCCAGCTCTGCACGTCTTCCGGGGTCAGGGTGTCGAGGTTGACGCGACGAGCCGACGGGCCGGCTTCCCAGACGATTTCCGGGTAGGCGTCCAGCGGTGGCGCTTCCAGCGAGGCCGGGCCGGAACCGTCGAGCACGAAGTGCGCGTGACGGGTGGCGGCGCAGTTCGGGATCATGCACACCGGCAACGAAGCGGCGTGGGTCGGGTAATCCATGATCTTCACGTCGAGCACGGTGGTCAGGCCACCCAGGCCCTGGGCGCCGATGCCCAGTTGGTTGACCTTCTCGAACAGCTCCAGACGCATCTCTTCGATACGGTTGGACGGGCCGCGCTTTTTCAGCTCGTGGATGTCGATGGATTCCATCAACACTTCCTTGGCCATCACCGCGGCTTTCTCGGCGGTGCCGCCGATGCCGATGCCGAGCATGCCCGGTGGGCACCAGCCGGCGCCCATGGTCGGAACGGTCTTCAATACCCAGTCGACGATCGAGTCGGACGGGTTGAGCATGGCCATTTTCGACTTGTTCTCGGAACCGCCGCCCTTCGCCGCCACGTCCACTTCCACGGTGTTACCCGGGACGATGGAGTAGTGGATCACGGCCGGGGTGTTGTCCTTGGTGTTTTTCCGAGCGCCCGCCGGGTCGGCGAGGATCGAGGCACGCAGGACGTTTTCCGGCAGGTTGTAAGCCTGGCGCACGCCTTGGTTGATCATGTCGTCCAGGCTCATGGTGGCGCCATCCCAACGCACGTCCATGCCCACGCGGACAAACACAGTCACGATGCCGGTGTCCTGGCAGATCGGGCGGTGGCCGGTGGCGCACATGCGCGAGTTGATCAGGATTTGCGCCATCGAATCACGGGCCGCTGGCGATTCTTCGCGCAGGTAGGCTTCGTGCATCGCCTGGATGAAATCAACGGGGTGGTAATAAGAAATGAACTGCAGGGCGTCGGCAACGCTCTGAATCAGGTCGTCTTGCTTGATCACGGTCATGAGTCGCGCTCCTCTAAAAGACGGGAACATTCTATGGGGCAGCTACAAGCCTTAAGTTTCAAGCTGCAAGTTCCAAGCAGTACGCGAACTGCCTCAGCTTGCCGCTTGAAGCTTGACGCTTGTAGCTGATCCTCTGGCACGCCGGGGCTGCTGGCGCGACGCTAAAAAGGCGCGGCAGTATAACGCGCCTCGCTGGCGGGTACACGCGCCGGCAGTCAATCGTTGGTCGTATAGGGCGGTCGTTGACGGAATCGGGTTACCCATTCGAGACCCACCCCTCACCCCAACCCTTTCCCCAGAGGGGAGAGGGGGAAAGGGGGCGGATCTTCATGCTGTTCAAAACCTGAGTTCGATTCGATGTTTCAGGTCGATGCAGGGCCAAGAACACCTCGGTCAATCCCCTCGCCCCTTTGGGGAGAGGGTGAAAGGGGGCCGATCTTCATGCTGTTCAAAACCTGAGTTCGATTCGATGTTTCAGGTCGATGCAGGGCCAAGAACACCTCGGTCAGTCCCCTCGCCCCTTTGGGGAGAGGGTTAGGGAGAGGGGGCGGTCTCAAGCTGTGAACACCATGCCCAGACACACAAGGGGCCATGCTTTTGACGCCAGTTTTCCGCTCCCAAAATTGAATGGTCATTTATCGGTCGCGCCACTAAAGTGGCAATCGGCCTGTAGAGTAGGACACTCTTTCAGCCTCTTTTCCTTCGGTGAGTCAACGATTGACCCATAACGCCATCCAGCGCCTGTTGCTCAAACGTTTTGCCCTCGCGGCCGGCACCTATGCCCTGGCATTACTGCTGCTGTGGCTGGCGTTTTTCACCGGGCACTTCGATGCGCCCCTGGCCAGCGTGGCCGTCGGCAGTGCGTTGGTGGTGATCAGTCAGGCGGCGTTGTTCGCGGTGTTCTACAGCGGGTGCAACCTGCGCTTCGCCGACCCGAGCCTGACCGAAGTCCAGGTGTTGCTGGGCCTGGGCTGGCAAACGTGGCTGATTTCTCATCTGGACGAGGCCCGCGGCGCGTTCCTGGTTTTCTATATCCTGATCCTGCTGTTCGGTCTGTTCCACCTGTCGCGCCGGGCCTTTGTGCGCTGTGCGCTGTTGGTGTTCTTCAGTTTCAGCGCCATCACGCTGTGGGAGGGCTACCACTTCCAGTTGCCCGACCCGGCCCTGGCGCTGTTGCAGGTGTGCGTGCTGTTTATCGTGCTGGTGTGGCTGGTGCTTTACGCCCGTTACGTCCAGGCCTCGCGCCAACTCATGCGCCAGCGGCGGTTCGCGTTGCAGGCGCATCAGGACACTCTGCGCGGGATGATGCGCCAACTCGAAGACCTGGTCGCCACCGACGAACTCACCGGCCTGTTCAACCGCCGCCACTTCCTGCGCCTGGCCTCCCGCGAGCTCAACGCGATGGACGCTGGCGTGGTGCACGGTCTGGCGCTGATCGACCTCGATCACTTCAAACGCATCAACGATGTGCACGGCCATGCTGCCGGCGATCAAGTGTTGCAAGCCTTCGCCGGCGTGGCCTCGGCCTGCTTGCGCGAAGGCGATGTGCTGGCCCGTTACGGCGGTGAAGAATTCGTGGTGTTGCTACCCGACTGTAACCCCGAACGCCTGACTTCCTGTTGCGAGCGACTGCGCATCGCGTTCACCGATGTCGAGTTGTTCGGCCTGAGCGTGAGCAACCTCAGCCTGAGCGCCGGCATGACTTTGCTGGAACTGGGCGACGACCTCGACGACGCTTTGCAACGTGCCGACCAGGCGCTGTACCGCGCCAAGCGTGACGGCCGCAATCGGTGCGCGGCGGCGTGGGAGAACGTCGATGCCTGAATTACGGGTTGGCGAACGCCAGTGGTCGGTGGCGGCGGGCAGCAACTTGCTTGATGCCCTGAATCAAAACGGCGTGTCGGTGCCTTACAGCTGCCGCGCCGGCAGTTGCCATGCGTGCCTCGTTCAATGCGTGCAAGGGTTGCCCAGCGACAGCCGCCCCGATGCCTTGAGCGCCGAACAGCGTCAGCAAGGCTGGCGCCTGGCCTGTCAGTGTTCGGTGATCGAAGACTTGCAGGTGCACACCTTCGACCCGCTACAGGACGGTCGCCCGGCAGAGGTCGCCGCCGTCGATTGGCTCAGCGCCAACGTGCTGCGGTTGCGCCTGATCACGCAACGTCCGCTGCGCTATGGCGCGGGTCAGCACTTGGTGTTGTGGGCCGGCAACGTGGCGCGGCCGTATTCCCTGGCCAGCCTGCCGGACGAAGACCGTTTCCTGGAATTCCACCTCGATTGCCGCCAGCCCGGGGAATTCAGCGACGCGGCGCGCCAATTGCAGATCGGCGACACCCTGGGCCTCGGCGAATTGCGCGGCGGCGCCCTGCATTACGACGCGGACTGGCACACTCGACCGTTGTGGCTGTTGGCCGCTGGCACCGGGTTGGGTCCGTTGTTCGGCGTATTGCGCGAGGCGTTGCGCCAGGATCACCAGGGCGCCATCCGAGTCATTCACCTGGCCCATGACGCCGACGAGCACTACCTGGCCAAACCCCTGCAAGCCATGGCCGCCGGCCGCGAAAACCTCACGGTCGAACTCTGGACCCCGGCCGAGTTGCCCCAGGCGTTGGCGCAACTGCGGCTTGTCTCCCGGCAAACCCTGGCCTTACTCTGCGGTGGCCCCGACAGCGTCGACGCCTTTGCCCGGCGCCTGTACCTGGCGGGACTGCCGCGCAATCAACTGCTGGCCGACGTGTTCCTGCCCCGTGGTTGAGCGCTGATCGTATAACGACGCGAGACCTGCCATGACCGATGCCATCCAACTTGAACGCGAACGCGGCCTGCTGACCCTGCGCCTCAACCGCCCCGACAAGAAAAACGCCCTGACCCGCGCCATGTACGCGCAACTGGCCAAAGCCCTGAACGAGGCCGACCAAGACCCTGAAATCAACGCGGTGTTGATCACCGGGTCTGCCGAATGCTTCACCGCCGGCAACGACATCGCCGACTTCCTCCAGCAACCACCGAGCAGCCTCGACAGCCCGGTGTTCCACTTCATGCTCAGCCTGCTCGACTGCCGCAAACCGGTGATCGCCGCCGTGGCCGGGGCAGCGGTGGGGATTGGTACCACGTTGTTGCTGCATTGCGATTTGGTCTATATCAGCCGCGATGCGCGGTTGCGCATGCCGTTCGTCAACCTCGGGTTGTGCCCCGAATTTGGCTCCAGCCTGATACTTCCGCGTCTGCTCGGGCACGCCAAAGCGGCGGAATTGTTACTGCTGGGCGAAGGTTTCAGCGGTGAACAAGCGGCGGAGTGGGGCATTGCCACTGAAGCGTTGGGCAGCGGCGAAGCAGCGTTGGCCAAGGCGCGGGAGATGGCGTTGCGGTTTGAGTCGTTGCCAACCGAAGCGGTGAGGATTAGCAAACAATTGATGAAAGCGCCGGACCGGGAATTGGTTCGTAAGGTGATCGAAGAAGAGGGCGCGTTGTTCACTCAACGGCTGCGCTCGCCGGAAGCGATGGCGGCGTTGTCGGGGTTTATCAACCGGCGTTGAGTCTTGCGGTGATTGGGCGGGCCTCGTCGCGAGCAAGCCCGCTCCCACATTTGGAACGCGTTCCCCTGTAGGAGCGAGGCTTGCCCGCGAAGGCGCCCGTCCAGACAACACATCCCCCGGATCAGAATGCAAAAAGCCCCGCCATTTTCATGGAGGGGCTCCTATTCCGGACCAGCAGACGCCACCTGCGATACTCAGGGTATAACGGCACGCAACAGTTCGAACCCGGAAAGCAAATAGATGCGTTTGTCGTGAATCACTGCGGCACCCATAAAGCCGAAATCCTCCCCGGAAAAGCGAAAGGTTGGTTTGCCCTGAGCAAAATCAGTGTCGGGAACACCTTCGTTTGATAAACGAGTCAAGGTGGATTCCCCACCTGCCGCGCCGATGAGTAAGATCCTGGCTTGTGGCTGTACAACGATAGCGCTCGCCCATCCGCTCAAGTCGCCGTCAACCTCAGCTATAAACGGTTTACCCTTATTGAACTGAATATTCGGGGTGCCGTTGCTTTCTATGCTGATCAAAAGACCGGAGGATTCTTTGGGATCGACATTACTGCTGCCACATAGCAACAGACGCCCATTGGGTTGCACGCACATATTTGGCAGCAGATATTCGATATCCTTTGTTCTCGGTAGCTCCAGGACGCCTTCTTCAGCAAACTTTAGATCCAGTACGCCTTCGTCGGTAAGTTTGAGCACCACGCTCCTGTCAAATATGGTGTGTGGTACATCGGCAGTACCGCAGATGGCGAACTTGCCGTCCTCAACGGCAACGACTTTGTTGTACGCCATATTTGAATACGGGAACACAATCTTAGCGTATCCCGCATTACCAAATAGAGGGTCTATAACACCATCACGCGTAAGGCAAACAACTTCTTGAGTAAACACGCCGTCGTGATCAAATGTCATTAGTTTGATGATTCGTCCATCGGAAAGTACGCACATACGCATGTTTACGTTTACGTTTGCATTCGAAACGTTTTCAGCGTTTGGTGAATCTGGCGGCTGCTGTTCTTTTTTTCGGGTTGCGGTTGTTGAGCGTGGAGCTATCAGCACCTTACCGTCAGTGCCAAAGGTTTTGTCCAGTGAGCCATCTGCATTCAAGCGCACGAAACCGCAAAAACGCGAATTGCCGTCTTCAGGTTGATAATAGCCGCTGAGTAAAATTTTTCCGCCGGGCAGTTCAATCATGTCCTCAGCGAAGGAGGTGCTGCGATGGAGGAGTTCGTCAATGCCGAAAAATCCAGTCGCGAAACCGTTTTCGCCAAAGCTTTTGTCGATATCGCCGTTCAATTTAAGACGTAAAACGGCGAACAGGAAACGGAATTGCGGCTTCCACACGTGACCGTAAATTAGTAAATCTTTTTTTTCTGTCAGCGCCATATTGACCGGCGTGAATCTCAATTCAATCGAGGGAAGGCGAAGTCGTCCGTTATTTCCGAACGACAGATCAAGTTGGCCAGGATGGCTGGGAAGTGACATTGAAGATGTCATGGGGCGTTCCTTCTTTTGTGATGTTCGACCTAAGCATCACAAAGACATATCGGTACGCCTAGCTGTTAGTTCTGCCAGTTCTGATAAACGGTAAGGGAGCGCCCGAGAGAACATTTTCATCGGTGAAAACAACAAAGCCCCGCCATTCACATGGCGGGGCCTCTGTTTTGCAGCAAGCGGTCAATCAGACCATCGGATCGCCAACGTGCAGGATTTTCATCCCGTTGGTGCCGCCGATGGTGTGGTAGCTGTCGCCCTTGGTCAGGATGACCCAGTCGCCTTTCTCCACGACGCCGCGTTTGAGCAACTCGTCGATCGCGGCCTGGCTGACTTGCTCAGGTGGCAGCGATGCCGGGTCGAACGGTACGGTGTAGACGCCACGGAACATGGCCGCGCGGGCCTGGGTTTCGCGGTGCGGGGAGAACGCGTAGATCGGCACCGAGGAACGGATGCGCGACATGATCAGCGGCGTGTAGCCACTTTCGGTCAACGCGATGATCGCTTTCACGCCCGGGAAGTGGTTGGCGGTGTACATGGCCGCCAGGGCGATGGACTGGTCGCAGCTTTCGAAGACCTTGCCGATGCGGTGGCTGGAGGTCTTGCTGGTCGGGTGCTTTTCGGCGCCGACGCAGATGCGCGCCATCGCTTGCACGGCTTCCAGCGGGTACAGGCCGGCGGCACTTTCGGCCGAAAGCATCACAGCGTCGGTGTAGTCGAGCACGGCGTTGGCCACGTCGGACACTTCGGCGCGGGTCGGCATCGGGTTCTGGATCATCGACTCCATCATCTGGGTCGCAACGATCACAGCCTTGTTGTGGCGGCGTGCGTGCAGAATGATTTTCTTCTGAATGCCCACCAGCTCGGCGTCGCCGATTTCCACACCGAGGTCACCACGGGCAACCATGACAGCGTCGGAGGCTTTGATCAGCGCATCGAGGGTGTCGTCGTCGGCCACGGCTTCGGCGCGTTCGATCTTCGCCACCAGCCAGGCAGTACCGCCGGCCTCGTCGCGCAGTTGACGGGCGTATTCCATGTCGGCGGCGTCGCGCGGGAAGGACACGGCGAGGTAGTCGACTTCCATTTCGGCGGCGAGCTTGATGTCGGCCTTGTCTTTTTCAGTCAAGGCTGGCGCCGTCAGGCCACCGCCGCGACGGTTGATGCCTTTGTGGTCCGACAGCGGACCGCCGATCAGCACGGTGCAGTTCAGTTCGGTGGCAGTGGCGGTATCGACGCGCATCACCACGCGGCCGTCGTCGAGCAGCAGCTCGTCGCCCACGCCGCAGTCTTTGACCAGGTCCGGGTAGTCGATGCCGACCACTTGCTGGTTGCCTTCGGTCAGCGGATGGCTGGTGGAGAAGGTGAACTGGTCACCGATCTTCAGCTCGATCTTCTTGCCGGCGAATTTGGCGATACGGATTTTCGGGCCTTGCAGGTCACCCAGCAAGGCGACGAAGCGGCCGTGCTTGGCGGCGAGGTCACGCACCAGCTTCGCGCGAGCCTTGTGCTCGTCGGGGGTGCCGTGGGAGAAGTTCAGGCGGGCGACGTCCAGGCCAGCCAGAATCAGCTGTTCGAGAACTTCCGGCGAGTTACTGGCCGGGCCAAGGGTAGCGACGATTTTGGTGCGACGGACGGACATGCATAGACTCCTGAGTTCAAGCGCTGAGTGAGGCTACTATGCTCTCCCGTTGTAGTCATTGTTCGTTTGCACTACTTATTCGTTTTTATCTTTAAACGAACATTCCTGAAGATTTCCGCCAACGGGTCGATACAGAGCTCAAGACAGGAGAACCCTCATGCGATTTGCGCTCATAGCCGTCATTGCCCTCAGCGTCACGGGCTGCACCCGTTGGTCGATGAACCATCATTTGAATAACGCCTACAGCGCCTATGACCGGGGCAATTGCGAGCAGGTGATGCTCGAACTGTCCAAGGTTGACCGTGCCAGCCGCGCCCGGCGTTACGTGCAACCGGAAGTGTCGATGATGCGCGGCCAGTGCCTGGAACGGCAGAAGCTGTTTATCGACGCTGCCCAGACTTATCAGTACATCATTGCCTCGTACCCGGACAGTGAATACGCGTACCGCGCCCGTGCACGCCTGGAAACCCTGGAGTCACTGGGCCACTATCCGACCCGCAGCGCTGCGGCAGTGGTGCGGCCGACGCGCTTCTGATGACAGCTCTCATACAAAGTCTGGCTGACTGTATAGGTTCAGCTATAGTCGAATAAATCGGTGTTGGAGCCTTTGCTCCAGCCCGACGCAACACCTGCGACCGGCAGCGGTAGAAGTGGCTGCATTTTGCATGAACAGTCACACCGGAAGCGGGGAGAGCGGCCCATCCTGCCTTTAGAGAGCAGAAGGCCCGTTCCGAAGCATTAGTGCGGCTCTGCTTAAGAGCCTTGCGTAGCGAATTCAGCATGTTTACCGACCGCCGGATCGAGCGGCATCAACTGCCGTATTTTCTGAAAGTGTTCAACAGCGTCACCGATAAACCGATCGGCTTTCTGGGCAATGTTTCGGAAGACGGGATGATGCTCATCAGTCAATTGCCGATGATGATTGGCGCCGACTTTGACCTGCGCCTGAAAATCCCCGCCAGCGACGGTTGCCAGCAGGTCATCGATTTACGGGCAACGTGTTTGTGGTGCCATGAAGATGCGACCCCTCACCACTATGACGCCGGGTTCAGCCTGCAACGGGCACCGCCGGAGTATGGGCAATTGGTCTGTGCGTTGAGGCAGTACTTCAGTTTTCAACCGTTGCCTGCTTCGGCCTGATAGCGGCGTTGTTTGTGCGATTGCTTTCGCGAGCAGGCTCGCTCCCACAGTGGTTTTGTGTTGATCACCAAATGTGTGATTAACCCCAATCCCCTGTGGGAGCGAGCCTGCTCGCGAAGGCGTCAGCACAAACAACCCATCACTAACGGCTAAACCCCGCTAACCGCCGGCTCATTCTCCAGCGACTTCTCCACCAGCAACAACCCCATCTCACTCAACTGATAAATCGCCATCGCCAGGTGCCGTGGTTTGTTGTCCAGGCTTTCGGCCAGGTCGAGCAGCAGGATGCTGACCGAGGAAAAGGTTTCGTAGGTCTGGATGGTGATGGCCCGGGCGTTGGCTTCGGGGGCGACGGCGAACATTTTCATGGCACGGTCCTGTGGGGCACGCAAGTGGTGGGCATTGGGCTTGAGGTAATGGTCGAGGGCGCGGTCGGCGGCCTCGCGGAATTTTTTTGCATCGAGGGTGGCCGAAAACGAGTCCGTTTTCGGCGGATTGGGTGTGGCTTTGAACATATATTTCATTCCCTTTATTGAGCAGCCACCGTCTCGCGACTAAACGAGGGGTGGCGGCTGTACACAGGTTAGTCGACCGGAAGGGAATGCGAAAAAACCGGCGCGCCCGAGAGCGCCCTGCGCACAGCCACCATAACGTTCAGGAAGGGGGATAGGGACATCCCGACCGTCTGGCGTGCTTTGCACCTTCGCATCCACCTCCCGGGCGACTAAACCCGGCCGCTGCCAATCAGCGACACGAATCAAATTACGGGGCAGGCCAAAAGTGCACAAGCCGGGCGATTCTGAGGGACTTGTAGGCAACGGCGCAAGGCTTCGTAGGCCTCAAGAAATGTAGGAAAACTCCGTAAGGCCGTTCGTCTGAACTGTCAGTTATTACAGGTAGGCAGGCGGCAAGGACAGGGCGTAAAAAGCCTGAACCATTGTTGCCGAGGCCGAGGGCTCCTTTCATGACTGATGAAACCGATCTTCCCGAAACAGTCGAACCCGAAGCCAACGACACGCCGCCGCGGGTTACTGAACCCGTCTATAACGCGTACGTGCACGATGGCGATTTGACGATCAAGGGGGTTGGCCACGCGCGGCGCAATGTGCGAATCGTCACCCCCCCCGAAGGATTGGATTACCTCAGCGACGAGATGCAAACGAATGGCGCGGGGCATTTCAGTTTGCGATTGAGGACCCCGCTTACCGCCGGTCATCACGACCTTCAGGTTCTGCAATGGGAAATGTATCCGGAAAGCCACAAGCGTTCTAATTTGATTATTGTGACAGTGGTGCCCGCGCCTGTTGTTCTGATGCCGCTCAATGGGAGCGACCTTGATGTACTCTACTACCCTGTTGTGAGTGGGAGAAACGGGGCACCCGGAGCTGTGGTGACCATCCACAAAAGCGGTGATGGCACCACGGTATATGGCGAAGACGTGGTCAGCTCTTCGGGCAGTTGGGACGTGCAACTTTTGAAACCGTTTCCTACCAGCACTTTCAGAGTTGCTTGCAGGCAGACGTTAAATGGCTTTGCGTCTCATTGGGGCGATCCGGGACACACGTGGAATGTGACCTTCCCGACGATTGCGTCTCCGCCGCCGGGTGCCGTTATCCCCACGGGCAGTGGGAGCTTCTTCAAGGGCATCGCTGCGACGGGATGGATGGTGAAGGTGGTCAATGCCGCTAATCGTAACGAGGTGCTTGGCAGTGCTGTCGTCGTTGGCAGTAATCGAAGCTGGGAGTGTCCCCTCATTCCAACGCTGGCCAGCCGTACCGTTACTGTCGAGGCGCAGTACTCGCGAACGACTCCCTATCCGGGTGTTGTCTATTCGGCGCCCCTGACCTGTACGATCCTCGGCGCGCCCACCATCAATGCGCCTTCCAACATCGTTGACACAACGTTCAATCTCACCGGCGGCAATGGCGTCCAGGGCGCCACGGTCGAAATTTTCATTGACCTGAGCCAGACCAAAGTCGGGCAAGCGGGGGTGTTCAACCCTCCAGGCTGGAACGGCTCCGTCACTGTCCCGCCGGGGGCGGTGACGCTGGTGGCGCGGCAAAACGCGCAAGGGGTTTTGTCCTCGCTCGGTGCTCCGGTCATCTTCAGGGTTCGCCCACCCAGACTGACCTCGATCACAGTCACGCCGCTGGACAACGCCGGCCTGAGGTTCTCAGGCACGGGCTATGGAGGCGCCATCGTCAAGGTGATCAAGGTCAGCGGGCCGGGTTCGTCGACGGTGCCGCCGGTCACGGTCGGCAGTACTGGCACCTGGAGCGTGGACGCCGCCAATTGGCCGCCGGGCCAATACAGCTTCAAGGCCACGCAAACAGTACTCGATAACACCGGTGGCGAGATTGTCTCCACGGACTTCGTCTTCAACTACACCCTGGCGCTGCCGGTGCCCACGGCCAGGCATACCGGCGATTACCGGCCGGTGTTTTCCGGCGGCGGCTACACCGGTGCCACGGTGGTGCTGGTCAATCCCGGTGGCGGTAGCAAGGTCGCGCCGGATGCGTGGGTGAGCGGCGGAAGCTGGTCCAGTACGGCGTCTGAGGTGTGGGGCCCGACCTTCAAGCGCAAGGTTCAACTGCGACAGGAACAGAGCGGCCACACCTCCTCAGGCTGGGTGGAGCTGGAGGTGACGATTGCCCCTCTGGCGCCGGTCATCACTGAGATCACCGGGGGCGATGACAGTCAACGCTCACCCACCGTCAAAGGCACCTGTTGGCCGGGGGCGGTGGTGAAACTGGTCTTCAGCGATGCGCCGACCTCGGTTCACGAATTCCCTGTGCCCGACGGCAACTGGACCTATCGTCGCCCCACCCCGTTTACCCCGAACGTGCCCCATACCGTGACCGTCACCCAGACCGTCGCGCAGCAAACGTCATCACCCACAACGCGAACGTTCGAAGTCCGCAGGACGTTGTTCAAACCCGTTATCACCGAACCCACGAACGAGGCAGAGGTGGAGCGCGATCTGACTGTCCGTGGTCGGCAAGGCGTGACCGGGGCGTCGATGCAGCTTCGTATCGACGGTATCAATGCGGGAGCGCCGAAACAGCTGACCAGCGATGGCGACTGGTCCATCGACCTCAAGGGCCTGGCCTTCGGCCGGCTCATCCTGGATGCACGGCAGACCCTGGACGGTCGGCCGTCCGAGCTCAGCGAATCCGTGCCTTTTAATGTGGTGCTGATGCCACCGAAGTTCACGACGCCAGTGCCGGGCGGTGATTTGCCGCGCAGATCGACGATTTACGGCACGGGCATGCCGGGTGCGCTGGTCGAGGTCTGGCTGGAGGGTCGCGATGAACCTCTGTTGCGCAGCATCCCGGTGAATACCGATGGCCGCTGGGAAGGCCCGGTGGCGTTGTCCGTGGGGGTGACGAAACTGCTGGCCAAGCAAGCCATCGGGCAGGTGGATTCCAAACTCAGCCCACCGTTGACGTGCAACGTGGTCCCCACCGCGCCCAATATCGAAACGCCGGTCAAGGATGGGCATATCGGGTCTTCGACCGTGGTGTCCGGTTTCGGCGAGCCGGGGGACAGGGTCAGCATTTATCTGGGCGATACCTTACTCGGCAGCGCTGCGGTGCTGGAGGATCGCACCTGGTCGGTGCCCGTGACGCTGACTCAACCCGGTGGTGCTTACGTGCTGGTGGCCGTGGCCTCGTTTGAGGGTTTTGAGTCGGACCGTTCCGCGCAACAGCCCGTAGTGCTGGGTCGCTATTTACCGACCATCGATTCGCCCCTGGCCGGAAGCTGGGTCAGTCATCCGGTGATCTTCAGCGGTCAGGGCCGCTTGGGCACCGGCCAGCTGGTGAGCTGGTTCAACCCGGAAACGTCCTGGGTGCCGGATCAGCCCGTCAATGCGCAGGGCTGGCGCGGGGTGTCGGGCCGGGAGCTGCCGGTGGGCGGCAACTGGTGCCGCTTCCAGCAGACGATCATGGATGGGGCTGACGCCTCGACGATTTCCGATTGGAGCGAGAGCGGTCGTTTTGAGGTCCTCGGCCCACCCGCACGCTGAGCGCCATCACCGGATAAACGGTCACGTCTACTGTCAGTTCTGACAGTAGACGGTCCCCGCGCCACAGGTGCAGATTGGTCACACAAGATGAATGTCCGGACAGTCGTTTGGGCGCCTATATCCAACAAGGATCCAACAAGGAGCTTGGCCATGGCGGACTCCGGTAATCGTGCCATCCAACAGCTGTTCGAGCAGGTATTCGACGAGGAACAGCGTGCTACCTACGCCAACCTGTCGACGTACATTCAGCAGGACGGATCAATTTTTCCCCTGGTGGAGCGCGGCGTGCAGGGGCTGGTGCGCGATTACGGACTGAGTCATGAGGAGGCGCAAGCGTTTCTGCGCCGGGCCAACAGCCTGGCCGCGTATGTGCGTCGTCAGTTTATCGAGCACAGCCTGACGGGCAGCGGGGAGCAGAATGGCAAGCTTTCGATAGGCCTGTTGTCGCTGGTGCCGGGGCCCAGTTATGAGCGTTTGTTCTCCCCCAACTTTGACCAATTGTGCCCGCCCGATGCCCTGGAATCGGTGATGTCGCCTGTGGCGTACATGGTGGAGCTGCTGCGCTGGATCCAGGACCGGATCGAACCGCTGGGCACGGGCACACAACTGCTTTTGCATAACCGTCGCAGAGACTTGAAGCCGTTGCCCGTGGATTTCAACGCAGTGCACCAATCGGTGTCGGCGGTGGACATTATCGTCTCGGTGCTGGAGGCCTTCATACAAGACGAAACTGCGGCGCCCGATCTGGAACACGCCATGATCGAGGCCCGCTATCCCAATGGGCTGCCGTATTACCAGCACTGGGTCACGCTCGATACGGTCGCCCGCTATCACGGTCTGTCGGTGGGTAACTTTGACCATATGGTGGATGTGTCCTCGCCGTATTTCCTTCAGCCCGAAGCCTGGGACAGCGATGCGGAACGGGCCTTGGCCCATGCTTCGCGGTTGGGGCCGTATCAGCGGTTGCTATTGACCGAAGAAGCGGTTGACGAGGACGGGTGGGAGCGCTTTTACCTGCGTGACTTCGGTGCCGAAGGGGTGTCCTGGACCAACCTCAGTCAGGTGGCGTTTTTCGGTGAGCGCACCAAACTCGATGCCCGGGGTGTCGAGGCGCTGCTGTCGGTGCGTGATTTCGCGCCGACCCGTTCGCCCAACATAACGGTATATGAAGCGCCATCAACGACGGGCGAAAGCCACCGTTCAGGCTCGGTTTATCTCAACGGCGGCGCCTCACCACCGGTCACGATCAACTACAGCGCGGCGGGGGGAACGTTCCACCGCCTTAGCGTAGATCCGGCCACCGAGTTTGCCGTTTATGACCGGATGAACCGCAAGCTGCGCCTGGATCAATGGCTGGAGCTGCCCACCGAACAGGTGGATGCGCTGCTGGTGGCCGCAATGAAAGCCGAAAACCGCGACAACGCCAACACGTGGTGGATAACCAATGGCACGGTCCATGCCTTGGGCCTGTTCCAGTCATTGCGTGAGCGTTACGGGTGCACGGCACCGGACTTCGCAGCATTTATCGATGAGGTGGGGATCTACGGTCGCGGCACTGCGCTGTCGCAGTTCGATCAAGTGTTCAACAACCTGGGTGACTACCGCGCAGCGCTGGTACTGGATGGCTTGACGTTCCCGATCATCCCGGCGCCGGGGGCCACGGACCTGACGATCAACCGCTTGTGCAGTGGCCTGGGCATCGATCTGAAAACCTATGAATACCTGGCCTTGGCGATTGCCCGTGCGCACAACCGCATCGACGGCAACTTGTTGCGCACCACGGCGATCATTTCCGCGTTCTATCGGTTGGTGAAGTTGCCGCGCCTGTTGGGCATCACGCCGGTCGAGGGCGTGCTGATGCTGACCTTGCTGGGCGGCGAAACCTGGGTCAATGGCCTGGCGGGAACCCCGAGTATCAAGACGAACGGCAGCAGCGATGCCACGCCCGATGCGTTGAACCTCATTTATGCGCTGCAGGCGTGTGTGGGCTGGTGCCGGGATCGCGATCTGCCGGTGCTGTGGATGTTGCAGCAGGTGTCGCCGCCGGCGGCGTTGGCGGTGGCTTCCGAGAAGGAACGCCAGTTGTTCGAGCAGGCGGGCAACCTGTTGCCTGCTGCGCTGTTCACCCATGGCGCCTTGTTGATGGCTGGCGTGCCGCCGCTGGTAGGCTCGGACTGGCTGAACCTGCTGACGGCGCTGGTCGATTCCTCGGGATTGGTGATAAGTCGTGCCGGCACCGAAGCCGAGTACCTGGTGTTCGCCCGCGAGGAATTGGACAAGGCCGTTCGCGATGGTCTCGGCCTCGATGAGGAAGCGGACGCCGCAGAGATCAAGGTCATTGTCGAACGCATGCTCACGGTGCTGTTGCAAGCCCGGGAGGCCCAGGCCTCGGTGGTCAAGGAAACCCTGGCGGTGTACACCGGCCTGGATGCCGAGCGGGTAGCCCATGTGTTGGTCTGGGCCAACAGCACGGTTTACCAGTTGCTGCGCCAGGTGCTGGAACAGGCTGGACGCGAGTTGCAGGGTACGCTGCGCAACGAGCCGGATCCTTCGCTGACCTTGCTCGCCGATGTACGGCGGCGCGCCAACGTGGTTTTGCAACTCGACCTGAGTGCCACGCTGCTGCAGGACTATCTGCAATATGGCTACAAGGCGTGGCTGGGACAGGACGACCGGCAGGCGTTTTCGGTGCGCACCCTGTATTACCTGACGGCGCTGACCCGGGCCTTTGAACTCGGTGAACAACCGGCCGGTGAACTGCTGAATTACCTGCGCGAGGTCAACGCGCTGCCGGAACCTATTACCGACGAAGCGCTGGGGCTGGCGCAGAAAGCGGCCGCCATCCGCCTGGCCACTTTTTTCGACTGGAGCGCTGAGGAAGTGCGGGCGTGCATTACGCATATCGATCCCGACACACGCCTGGTGAAAAACCTGACTCAACTGGACCTGTTGATGCGCATCCGGGTGTTGTCCCGGCACACCGGCATGGACGCCTTGACGATCTTCCGGGTGGGCGGTCTGCCGGAGACATTCAATAAAGACGTGTACCGGATCGCCGCTGAAAGTGCCTTGCTGAGCCTCACTGAATCCGGTGTTTCGGTGGCGGCCTACCACGACGAGGTGCCTGAGCCGATCGTCACGCTGACCTGCACCGTGGACAAGACCGACGTGGTCGCCAACGATCTGGACGACACGATCACCTTTACCGTGACGCTCACGGACCCGGACGGCAGCGTTATCCCGCACGTCAATGTGTACTGGCAAGCCAGCCTCGGCACGATCGCGACGCAGCAGACAGACGAAAAAGGCGAGGTCAACGCGGCGTATCTGGGCAAGGTCCTGGGGACGGAGACGCCCCTGTTCTGGCTGGATCTGATGGCACCGATGTATGCGCCGACCATCAACGTCATTGCCGACAAGGCTACTTTGACGGTAGCGCAGGGAGACAAATCCCGGGTGCCGGACGCGCCGGTACCGGCGGGCCGGGAGGTCGAGCTTTACGGCACTTTGACGGACCAGTTCGGCAACCTCGGCAAAGGCGAGCTGGTGCGCTGGAATGTAAGCCCGATCGAGGGCGCGACCATCCGACCCGCGCAGGGGTTCACCAATCAGGACGGCCTGGCGCGGGCGTTTATTTCCAGCGCGGCAGGCGGAACCTTCGTAGCCAGTCTCTCTATCGAAGGAGCCGAGAGCGGTGTGGTCTTCGACTCCATCACCTTTGTCGGCCCTGGCGCCGAATGACAACGGCTGGATGGCGGTTTGCGCCCCTCGGACACAGGAGCAAGGAACATGGCACAGAACAATATCGGCGGTCTGCTTGAAAAGCGCCGTTCGGCACTGGTCGAGTACTGCATCGGGCAAGTCGGCAAGACCGGGACTGGTAAATATACTTTCGTGAGGACGCCGGGAGATCTGTTCGAACTGCTGCGCCTGGACCCGCTGGACAGTTATCCGGTGCAAAGCTCTTGGGTGGCGGAGGCGACCAGTTGTGCCCAACAGTTCATTCATGCGGCCTACCGCAAGCTTGAGCCCGGGTATGAAACGACGGAGTTCAGCCCGCAGGATCTCAAACTCTGGGAGCTGTACAACAACTACCCGGACTGGGCGGCGGTGACACAAATCGGGGTCTACCCGGAAAACTACATCAACCCGTTCGTGCGTCAGCGCAAGACAGGCCTGTTCAAAACCCTGGAAAACGATCTGAACCAGACGCGCCTCAACAGCGATTCGGTGCAACGGGCGTTGCAGAATTACCTGCAAGCCTTCGAGCAGACCTGCGACCTGGATGTGCTCAGCAGTTACATGGACGGCACCACCCCAAGGCGTGCCGACTATTACTTCATTGGCCGCCAGCGCGTGCCGCCATTCCAGTACTTTTGGCGCAAGGCCGAGATCGAATTGGTGGATGACTGCAAAGCCATCAACCCGGTGGCGTGGGGGGAATGGCAAGCGGTGGATATCGGCACCGGCGATAAGGTGCTGGATGTTCGCCCGGTGTTTTGGAACGGGCGATTGTGCGTGGTGTGGGCGCAGTGGCGCGAAAAGGTTAACGATTTGCCGTACAAGCTCGAGATCAATCTGGCGTTCATGACCCAGAACGGGCAGTGGTCGGCGCCGTTGAATCTGCACAGCAGTGAGCCTGCGCAAGATTTGTCGGTCGACTCCCGGTTGATCGCGACGATTGCGGTGGATGAGCGTCAGCCCAAAGGAGTGTTGGGCGTCATGCTGAGGTGCAAAGACAGCAATTTTGACAAGTTCGTGGTGCGTGACGTGTTGCTGCGCCCAGTGCCGGAAGACGACGGCACCTGGCTGAGTTATCTGGCGACCTACCGTTTCCCCGATGCCTTGATCGTGCAGCATCCGCTGTTCGGGCAGAACCAGCCGAAGGTCACCAAAGCAGTCGAGGACGCAGGCACGTTAACGGATTATTTCGGCCTGCAGGTGCTGTTTATACCGGGCAGCGACAAGGACCGCTTGGTGGTCAGAGGGGTGTGCCAGCGTAATTCGGTCGGCTCTACCAACGCGCAGTTCATGCTGACGTTGCAGTCTCCGGGTGGCGACGATCCCAGACCCATCCCCCTGAATGCTCCAGGTTCGGGTGGCTGGGCGACACCTTGGATGGTGGTCGAACGGCCTGTCGGTGGTTTTACTTCTAATGCTGTGTTTACGTTGGGAGGGGGCACGATCTATGGCCGTTCGAGATTTACCTTGGCGATGGCCGGCCTTCCCCGGTTCGTACCCGCCTCCCTGAAAAAGAACACCGCCAACGCCGCGCAATTCATCGCCTTCAACCAGACCGGCACCCTGGCCCACGCCCGCCTCAATTCATTGTTCGGCCCGGAACTGGTGCAGCGCGCCCATGTTTCGGTGGAGGCGGTCCTGGACTGGGAGATGCAATTCCTTGCGGAGCCCGCGCCCGATTCGGCGACCCTCGACGAACCGAACGGCCCCTACAACGGTGCCAACGGTTTGTATTTCTGGGAACTGTCGTTTCATCTGCCGCATCTGGTGGCGACTCGCCTTCGGGCCGAGGATCGGTATCAGGAAGCACAGAACTGGCTGCATTACCTGTTCGACCCGCGCGCGCCGGCAGACGCGCCGTCCACCCCGCCACAACCCTCTGACAAACCGCTTTACTGGCGCTGCCGGCCGCTGGTCAGCGACGGTAACCTGGGGTGTGAAAGCCAATTGCCGATCGATCCGGATGCCATCGGCTACTCGGCGCCCCGGCACTTGCGGATTCTGGTGTTCATCGACTACGTGAAAAACCTGATCGCCTGGGGTGACTGGTATTACCGCCAACTCACCCGGGACAGTCTGGTGGCGGCCAAGCTGTGCTATGTGCAGGCCGAATTCCTGATGGGCAAGCCACCGGTGGCGCGGACGGTGACTGACTGGGAAACAAAAACCGTTGAACAATTGCTAAACGCCAGCAGCACGCGCCCGGCGCTGGAGGCGTTCGAGAAAACCCTGGATGTTTCCCTGGCCGATATTCCGCCTTCCGCGCAGGCCGCACCCTTGCTCGGGTTGTTGGCCAACGCGCCGTTCAAACTGCCGATCAACGAGCAATTGCTCAGCGTGTTCGATTTGCCGGGCCGGCGCCTGAATAACCTGCGCAACAACCTGACGCTGGATGGCAAGCCGCTGAATATCCCGCTGTTCAGCCCGCCAACCGATCCGAACCAGTTGTTGCGCGATTTGGCCGCCGGTGGCGTTGGCGGACCACGGCCGATGGGTGGGCGCCTGGTGGTGAGCGCCTTTCACTGGCGGGTGGCCTTCGAGGTCGCGTTGCGTGCTGTGCAGGGCTTGCAAGACTACGGCAACCAAGTGTTGCGTCTTCTTGAACAACGGGATCGGGCCGAACTGGAGGAGCTGCAACAGAGCCACATGGTGGAACTGGGGGATTACGCGCGCACGGTCCAGGAGCAGAGCATCGCCCAACTGGAGGCGAATGTGGCGGCGTTGCGGCAAAGCCGAGTCACGGCCCAGGAGCGCGCCGACACCTATGACTGCTGGTACGACGAAAACGTCAGCGCAGTGGAATACGAGGTGATGGATGCGCTGCAAATGGCCAAGGTCCTGCACATGTCAGCGACGGCCTTACAGTCAACAGGGGCGGCCATCGACAGCTTTCCGACTATTTATGGCACGGCCACTGGCGGCGCTCGTCCCGCGTCCCTGGCCTACGCCGTGGGCTATGGCCTGGAAATCGCAGCGACTGCGGCGCAAATGGATGCCGATAAGAAAGCGGTCACCGAGACCTATCGCTTGCGCCAGCGCGAATGGGAGCTGCAACGCGACCAGGCTCAAGCGGAGACGCTGGCCATCGATGAGCAAATCAACGCGCAACAGATCGCGGTCGAAGCGGCCAGGGCCAGCCTCGATCAGACCTTGCGCGGCAATGCCCAGGCGCTGACGGTGTACAACTTCCTGAAAAAGCGCTCGACCAATGCCGAGTTGTTCGGCTGGTTGCTGGGCCAGCTCAAGGCCTTGCACTACCAGGCTTACGACGCGGTGGTCAGCCTGTGCCTGAGTGCCCAGGCCTCCCTGAGCGCGGAAACCGGCGAGTACGATTCAACACCGCCCCTGCCTCAGGTTTGGCTCGAGAACCGTTATGGGCTGACGGCCGGCGAACACTTGCGCGAATACCTGATGCGCATGGAGCGCAGCCACCTGCAACGCCATGAGCGACGGCTGGAGCGGGTCAAGACCGTTTCCCTGCGGCGGCTGTTCGACGACGCCAGCGACCCGCAAGCGGGGCATGCCAACTGGGACGCGGCGTTGCTCAAGTTGCAAGACACCGGCGTGCTGGAATTCAAGCTCACGCAGTTGTTGTTCGATCGCGAACACCCCGGCGACTACTGCCGGTTGATCAATTCGGTGGAGGTCGATCTGCCGGTGCTGGTCGGCCCCTACGAAGATGTGCGCGCAACCTTGCTACAAATTGGCAGCATGACGGCCACCAAAGCGTCGGCGCATTCGGTCGAATACTTGCTCTGGCCGGAGGGTGCGGTGGCGCCGGCGGATGTGCAGTTCAACTTGCGCAGCGGGCAACAGATCGCGCTCTCGGCGGGCATTGCCGACAACGGCATGGCGGCCATCAAACCCGATGAAGGGCTGCTCAACCCGTTCGAGAACACTGGGGTCGTGTCGCGCTGGCAGCTGAATTTCCCCTGGCCCAAGCGCGAGGCGCAAAGCGCGATGCTGGGCTCTTTGACCGATGTCATTGTGCGGATCCGCTACACCGCCAAGGGCGGCGAGCCGAGTTTCAGGCTCGCGGTGGAAAACCTGGTGAACCTGGCCGAAACCCCCGGATTGAAACGTGCAGATAAAGGAGCAGGCAGCCATGCGTGATCCCGTCATTCAGGCCGATCAAAACCTGGTGCTCAATGGTGACTTCAAACAGGCCACCACTTACTGGGCCAAGCAACCCGCCAATACGCCATACGTTGACGTGATTTGGGAACTCTATCAGGGGGAGCAGACCCACCTTCTCAGGGTGGGGCGTGACGCGTCAGCCAGTCAGGTGATCGAAGCACCCAAGGCACTGGGACCCGATGCCCGGTATGTGCTGAGTTTTCTCTGTGAAGTGCGGGCTAGCGCAGAGGCGCGGTTGGTGATCGAGATGGTTGGCTCGCCCGGGACCAGTCAGGTCATTCCTTTACGGCTTGGCCAGGCACGTAACGAGGAAGAAGACCGGGCGCGTCTGCTGGACGGACTACCGCTGGATTATTTGCCGATCAAGTACGACGAGCTGCTGAACCTGCCGCTGCAAGACCAGGACCAGATTCGCCTGAGGGTGCACAGCCCCACCGATGCCACGGGCAATATGGTGGTGTGCATCACGCGCATCAACCTGGCCTTGCATCTGCCACCGCTGGAGTTGCAAGCGCTGAAGCTGGATGAGGAGTCGCTGTCTCCCACGGGCATTTTGCCGCTGTGTCTGGGTGCGCCGATCCTTTCGTCGCATCGTCTGCAGTGTGTGCCCATGCCGGGCCATCCCTGGCTGGGCACCCAAGCGGCCTTGACGATTGACGACAACCCGCAGGGCTCTATTCGCGCGGAGCCGGACTGGGGCGTCGATCAGCCACTGGCATCGTACTGGGAGCTTGAAACCCCATGGCTCGATGATGAAGGCCCGCATGTGTTCACGATGCAGCTGGCCAACCAGTACACCGCCACGCCTTACTCGATCCGGGCATCGCTGGGTCACCATCGCCTGGTGTTCCGTGATGAATTGCAGGCCGCCTATTACCCGGTCCTGGAATACAGACAGACCGTGCGCCTGGGTGTGCAGGTCGCGTCGTACTACACCGGTCGGACATTGGACGCCCGTACGGTGAGCTGGCGGGTGGCCGGGCAGGGCATCAAAGGCGCGGGCCTGACGGATGAGGATGGCTGGGCATACTTCGATTTCGTACCGACAGAGGCGGGGGATTTTGCCATCGAAGCGACGGTGGACAGTCTCTATTACGCCTCTGGTGTGGTTTCAACCACCCTGCCGGTCCGGGTACTGGCGACCGACCCATTGAAGGCGCTGACGACGGTCGTCGAGGGCGCCGAAATATCCTGGGAGGACAAGACCGGCTACCCCAATCGCGGCTCCGATTACCCCGTGCAGGTGAGGTTACCGGCTGATCATCGGTTGTCGGGTAGTGAGATGCAGCTGCGCTGGAGTGGCGACTCCGCCGAACAACTGGGGGTTGTCGTCAGGCCGGCGCTTGAGTCGCCGGTGCCGGTGGACGGCCGTGAACTGACCTGGACGCTGAGCAGCGAGGATCGCCTCGACGGTCGGTTCGAACTGTCGCTGGTCTGCTCGAAACTGTTGCTGCCGTCGCCGAAAAAAACCATGTCTTTGGCACGCAACCTGGTGCGCATCGGCGAGGTGCGCGAGGCCAACAAGTTTCCGGTGGTGGATGAATACGAAAGCGTGCTGCTGCGGATTCAGGTGGTGCATGTGCGGGTCAGTGACGACGGCGATCCCGTGGTCAACGCACTGGTTGAATGGGTAACCCCGGAGGGACCGCTGCCGACGGTCACGACCGGGGCCGGTGGTTGGGCCAGTTTGCTGTACACGCCGAAAAATGCCGGGGACCTGGTGGTTACCGCCCGTGTTCGGGCCCATGAAGAGGCGGTGGCGGTTGAGCAGTCTTTCGCTGTCAAAGCCCTGGCCACCAGTCCATGGAAAAGTGAAGTCAGGATCCTGCTGGATAACATCGAGGTCGATCGGGTGGTGCTGGGCGTGCTCTGTTGGCGGGGTCAATCATATACATTGAAAATCGAGCCACTGCCCAACAGCCATTTGATCGGTCAACCCGTGACGCTGAAGTGGCGCGGCGCGGCACCGAATATTGGCCTGGACGTGAGTGATCTCGGAGCCCCCAGAACACTGACCGACGAGGGGCTGGAGTGGACGCTGAGGTCTGCTCTGAATACCAGCCGCAGCAGCCTGTTCGAGCTGACCTTGAGCACCCCAACGCTGGCATCGGATCGGGAATTGTTCGGGCGTCTGATCGCTCCGGATCTGGCCGAAGAGGCGAGCCTGACCCTGGATCAGGTCTCGGCGGCGCCCGGTGGCCAGACGTTTTATCCGTGCCTGGGGGCCGTGCACCGTTTCAGTTTTTTGCCCCATGCACTGAGTCCGCTGGTGGGGCTTTCGACGACGTTGTTATGGACCGGATCGCCGCCCGAACAACTGGGTGCGTCCATTGATCCGCCCCTGGCGCAGTCGCAAGTGATTGGCGACGGCGGCGCGCGCTGGTCCCTGGACTTCCTGGGCAGTCCGGCGCCAGGCACCTTTGCCCTGGCACTGGACCTGCCGCAGTTGGTTCTGAAAACATCCGCTAACGAGATGATTCTGGCGCACAACAAAGTCAGGATCGAGGCGCACCGCGACACGGCGGTGGACCCGGTGATGGGGCAGGAACCGGCCTGGATGTGGGTCCAGGTGTTTTCCCACTTCATCGGCCGTGCGGTCGATCTGGTCGATGTGAATTGGTTGGCGGGTGAGCAATCGGCTGTGGTGAAAACCGATGCCGACGGTTGGTCCGGTTTCGCCTTCGCGCCCACGGTCGAGCAGCCGCAGACGGTGGAGGCGGTGCTCATCAGCCCTTACGACGGCTACGAGGACAAGCGCTCGATGAGGGTCAATGTGTTGGCGAACGATCCGTGGGAAGGGGTGACCGTCAGCTTTGATGGTCAACCGCCAGAACCCTGGGGCAAGAAGACCTATTTCCCGCGTCGCAAAGGCAATCACCAGATCAAAATCATGGCCGCCGGTAACAGTCCGTTGCTCGATAGGGACCTGTCGCTGGGGCTGACCGGCACCGGTCCGGCGGAGTTGGGCATTCGATTTGAACCGTCGAACGCGCTAGGTACCGCGCGCAGGTTTTATGACGTCGGCCTGGAATACAACGTTGTGGTCAGCGATGTGAAGGACGGCGCGTTCGCCCTGCGCCTGGCCGCCAGCCGCCTCGCCCGGTTGTCACCGGCCAATGCAATGTCCCTCGGGTCAGGGACTCAGGTGGTCAAGTTGCGGGTCGACAGCCGGGTGGCCCAGACACTGGATTGGGGGCAGGCACTGGTTGAGCAGGTCACGGTGGTATCGGTGATCAGCGGCAAGCCGATGGCTGGTTTGACCGTGACCTGGCGCAGCCCGGACCTGGGTGTGGCGACATCGGTGACGGATTTTTACGGCGTGGCGAAAATCAGTTTTATCCCGACGCAACCGGGCCCGGCGGAGCTGACGGCGACGGTGGGGGATGCGCTGTACTCGGAGTCGATAACGTCGGGCTTTACCCTGAACGAACCGCGCAAAATCGTTGAATTGATTGAAGTGGCCGGCGCGGGGCAGGAGCCGGCGCGGGTGCGGGTCAAAGTCGCGTCCAGCCGCACCGGCGAGCCGTTGCAAGGTGTGACGGTCATGTGGGAGTTGAACGGTTTACGGTTGCCATCCAGTGTGACCGATGCTCAGGGATATGCCTGGCTGGATTTCAACCTGGCCGCGGATCCGGACAAAGTAGTAGTGGCAGTGGTGGAAGGTGGGGAAGCTGGTTGGGATATGGCGATACTGGGGCTCGATATAGTGGGGGTGCCGGTCATCGACCGGCTGATATGCGACAGAACTATCAGCTACACAGGATATGAAGTGAACGCTCGGGTACTGGTCGTCGAGTCGGTCAGTGGCAAGCCATTGGAAGGCATCAAGGTCAACTGGCTTTTTGCGCAACAGGCGCTGTCCGATTCTGTGACAGGCGCCGATGGTTTTGCCGTGATGACCTTTGAAACGCCTGATGCAGGTGAGTTCGAGCTGGTTGCGTCCCTGGCGTCAGGCCTGCCAGGGGATAAGCGTCAGAGTATTACGGTGAGACGTTTGTCCAGGGTGACCTTATCCGGCATGCTCGCTTGGCCAGCGACCATCGATTACACCATGACATCGGAAATCAAGGTGTATACCTCGGTCGGTATCGTACCCATTCAGGGAATCAGGGTGGCCTGGATGGCCAATGGCAAGCCTTTGGGGCAGACCTACTCGAATGCATTAGGCTCGACCGAAATCAGATTTCGACCCGAGGGGTTCAGCGGCACTGTGGTCATTGAGGCGCGAGTCAACAATCCCACCGACGACGTGTATACAACGGCAAACGTAACTATTGTCTCGTCCTGAAACAGTTTCTGACTATAAGGCTGCAGCCTTCTTCCAGCTCAGGTAACGGGTAACCAACCCGTTGCCGAGCTCCTGGGGCAGCGCTTCGAGCAGCGGCACGCCATGGGCGTTCAGTTGTTCATGGAGTTCGGCCCGGGCGTTGAGGTAATCCAGCGTGCCGCAATACAGCAACGCGTCGGGCAGGGTTTGCACCGGGGTTTGGCGCAATTGATCGAGGACTTCCTCGCGCAGGCTGGCGACCAGCACCCGGTGTTGCTGACTCAGGCGTTGCACGGCGTTGAGCAACTCTTGATCGTCCTCGTCCCGCAGGTTAGTGATCATGACCACCAGCGAACGACGTTTCTGCCGGGCCAGTAACTGGCTGACGGCGGCCTGGTAATCGGCGGGGCGTTGGGTGGTGTTGAGCGTGTAGACCGCGTTGAGCACGGCCTTGAGTTGGCCCGCACCCTTGACCGGGGCGAGGTAGAGCGGCGTCTCGCCGGCAAAGGTGCACAACCCCACCGAGTCGCCCTGGCGCAACGCCACATAACTGAGCAACAGGCAGGCATTCAGGGCGTGGTCGAAGTGGCTGAGTTCGCCGTCCTGGCTGCGCATCCGCCGGCCGCAGTCGAGCATGAAGATGATTTGCTGATCGCGTTCGTCCTGATATTCCCGGGTAATCGGCGTGCGCTGGCGGGCGGTGGCTTTCCAGTCGATCTGGCGCAGGCTGTCGCCTTCGCGGTACTCGCGCAATTGATGAAATTCCAGCCCCTGGCCCCGCCGTTGGCGCTGGCGTACGCCGAGCTGGCTGAGCCAGTTGTCCACCGCCAGCAACTCGCCGCCATAGAGGCGGGCGAAGTCCGGGTAGACGCGGGTGCTGTCGTTCACGCTCAACACGCGTTTGTCGGACCACAGGCCAAACGGGCTGGGCAGGTTGATTTCGCAGTGTTGGAAATGGAAATGGCCACGTTGCAGCGGGCGCAGGCGATAGGTGATCTGGCTGTGTTGACCGGGCTGCAATTCAACTGATTGTGGCAAGTGTTCGAAGACCAGGCCTTCGGGTGCATGATCGAACATCTGCACGTTCAAGGGTTGGGCAAAGTCGTGCTCGATCGCCAGTTGCACCTCACCCCAACGTCCCAGTGCCAGGCTGCCGGGCATCTGCCGTTTCAGGCGCGGCGAGGGCAGGCGTTTGAGGCGGATAGCGTCGAGAATGGCCAAGGCCAGAAGGGCCAGCAGCAGTCCCCAACTGATGGAGGGCAGGTTTTGCGGCGTTGGGATTTCAAGCGCCCGCAGTGCACCCAACACGATATTCAGGCCCAGCAGCACCGAGAGCCAGATCAGCAGCAGGCGCGACGGTTTCACAAACGCGGCGCCGGGATTTGATCGAGCAGTTGTTGCAGCACCTGATCGACGTTCAGTCCTTCGATATCCAGTTCCGGGGCAATCCGCACCCGATGGCGCAGCACCGCCAGGGCACAGCCCTTGATGTCATCCGGAATCACAAACTCACCACCGCGCAGCAACGCACGGGCGCGGGCGCAACGGACCAGCGCAATCGAAGCCCGAGGCCCGGCGCCGAGGGTCAGGCCGGGCCAGGTGCGGGTGGCGCGGGCTAGGCGTATCGCGTAGTCGAGCACCTGTTCATCGAGGGGCAAGTCGCTGGCAATCCGTTGCAGCGCCATCACGTCCTTGGCTTGCAACACGGTGCGCAGCGGTTGCACGTCGAGCATGTCGGCCCGGGTCGAACGGCTGACCTGACGGACCATGTCCAGCTCTTGCTCGGCGTCGGGGTAGTCCATGCGCACCTTGAGCATGAAGCGATCCAGTTCGGCTTCCGGCAACGGATACGTGCCTTCCTGCTCGATGGGGTTTTGCGTGGCGAGGACCATGAACGGCTGGGCAATCGGCAGCGCCCGGCCTTCGAGGGTAACTTGGCGTTCCTGCATGGCTTCAAGCAGCGCCGCCTGGGTCTTGGCCGGAGCGCGGTTGATTTCGTCGGCCAGCAGCAGGTTGGTGAACAACGGCCCTTTGCGCAGTTTGAATTGCTCGGTTTGCAGGTCGTACACCGCATGCCCGGTGACGTCGCTGGGCATCAGGTCCGGGGTGAACTGGATGCGCGCGAACTCGCCACCGAAGCAGCGCGCCAATGCGCGCACCAGCAAGGTCTTGCCCAGCCCCGGTACGCCTTCGAGCAGCACATGGCCGCCGGCGATCAGCGCGGTGAGCACATCGTCGATCACGCTGTTCTGGCCGATCACGGCTTTCTGCAATTCGCCGCGCACGGCCTGGGCCAGTTGACTGGCGCGCTGGCGTTGCTGGACGGCGTGGTTGGGTGTGCCGGGCTCGATGTCACTCATAGGGCATTCCTCAAGGTTTGCAGGTGGGCGACCTGACGGCTGAATTCAGCGCTGGACAGCCGCTGTTTCGGGCGCGGGCTCAGGGCCTGGCTGATGGCGCGGGTGGGTTGCCGGGTCAGGCGCGCGAGCACCAGCCATTGTTCGGCAACCGCCAGTTGTTCGAAACCGGGATGGCGGCGACGGGCACGGCGCAGGATGTCTTGTTGCAAGGCCTGCAACAGACTGTCCTGACCGTGGCGGCGCAGGATGAAATCGGCGCTGGCGCGCAGGTGTTCCTGAAGTTGTCGACGCGCCCTCGGCACCGGTTCCAGCAGCGGGCCGTGGCGCACACCGACGTGCCAGCCACCGAGGGCGATCAACGCCGCGAGGGCCACCAGTGCCTGGGGGAAATAACGCATCAGCAACGTCAGTAACGAATCGTGATCGGTGTTGTAGAGCAGCGTTACGCTGGTGTCGGCGTTCAAATACCAGAGCAGCCAGGCGTTGTCGTATTGCTCGATGGCCGGGGCTTTCCACAGGTCGGCGTCGGTGACCACGGTGATCGAACCGAGCCCGTGGTTGAGCTGCATCATGTGCGTGGCTTTGCCGCTGTTGGCCCAGGCTTGGGCGAGATTTTTCGGGTCTTCGAGGTGGAACGCGGTGTCGAAGCTGACGTAGGCCGGGGCGTCGGCGTCTTCCAGGTAAAGCTTGGTCAGCTCCGGATAAGGATCGGCGTCTGGATCGGGAGGCAAGTCCTTGAGGTCTTTGCTCAGGGATTGATGCAACTGCACCCGGTCGAGCAGCAGGTCATTGCTCTGGCCAGTCTTTTCATCCCACAGGGACTCGGCGACGAACACCAGCCGGCCGCCGGCCCGGGTCCAGTTCAATACTTGATCAATCTGGCGCGGGGTCATGTTCGAGCGGTCGCCGAACAGCAGCAGACTGTGTTGGCGTGGGTCGATGCCGGGCAGCACGTCGAGGCTGTTGGCGTGGGTGACGGGCACATTGTGTTGGCGCAGGAACTGCTCGGCTGCCAGGTAGGGATTGGCCCGGGCTTCGGGGGATGGGCCGTGATCCACAACCTCTTGATACGGCGTGGCCTTGAGGTACAGGTAGAAACACAACGCGCCGAACAGCACGGCCACTACCGCGCCGAGTGCCTGCCATCCGCGCCGGTTCAACGCGCGGCTCCCGGATTGAACAGCGCGCGCCAGCCATCGCAGAGTTCCTGTTGCAACTGCGCCGGCGGCAAGCGATGCCCGTAGGCCATGTTCTGCCAGTGGCGGGTCAGGGTTTGGCTGAAGGCCAGCAGCGCCGGTTGCTGCAATTGGTCGACACGCGCCAGGACCTGGCCTTCGGTGTCGGCATCTTTGAGCGGCAGGTTGAAGTCATGCAGCAAGCGGCTGAGCAGCGCGCGATACAGCAGGCCGAGGGCTTCGCGAGGATTGGTTTGCCACAGGGTTTCGGCAGCGGTTGCGACATCGGCGGGCAGGGTTTCGCGATGCACGTCGAGCCCGAACAGTTGTTTGGGCAGCGGGCGATCAATCTTGCCGCGCAGGGCGGGTCGTCGGCTGACAAACGCCTGCAACCAGTCGCGGTAACGCCAGATCAGCAACCCGATAGCGGCGATGACCGCACCCCACAGCAACACTTCAATCAGCGTCGCCAATGCGCCGAAGCGTTGACCCTCCAACAGCCTGAGCAGCGCCTTCAACCATTCGGGCGTGGTGCCGTCGTCCTTGGTCTGGGCCTCGGGTTTGTCCTCGCCAAAGCGATAACGGGTCACGGTTTCCTTGTTCTTGAATGGCGGCTGATCGAGGATCGCCTTGATGCTGTCCCGGGAGGCCTGGCTGGTCAGGGGCTGGTCCAGCAGGCGCGGGGTGTCCGGGGACATGACCGGCTCGGCGGCCCAGACAGTTGGCGTGCTCGGCAGTAAGAGGAGCAGCGCCAGCAACAGGACCGCCGCCGCGCTGCTCAGGCGCTGGCGCATGCGGCGGAACACCAGTTCGATGTCCCAGGCTTCCAGCACCGTGCGTCGGTTCAAATACAGGCTGAACCCGCACGCGACATACACCGGTTCCCACACCACCAGCACCAGAGCGTAAAAAGCGTTGGTCAGGTGCTCCAGCCAGCGCCAGTCGTGGGTGGCTGCCGCGATCAGGGTTTGCCAGTCCCAGTCGAGTTCGATCTGTTGTGGCAGGAGCAGGTAGAACAGCACCATCAGGCCGATCCACAGGGCGGTTTCCAGGTGCACGCCGATGATCGTCAGCCACTGCGCGGCGCCGGCGTTGCGTTGCAACAGCACGCGCAAACGCTGTTGGCGCGCCATGCCGTCGAGGCCTTCGAGTTGCACCACCGGCATCACAAAGCTGCGGCTCAGGCTGAGTCGGCGCCAGGTCAAACTGGCGAGCAGTTGCGGCTTGAGCAGTCGCGGCCATTCACGCAGGGCTTGTTTGAGGGTCGGGGTTTCACCGAACAGGGTTTTTGACAGGATGTACAACGGCAATCGTTCGAATGCCGGTTTCAACCACCAGAAAATAAACACCGCCAGCGACGGTGAATCCCACAGCAACAGGCTGAGCAGGGCGAAGATCGGCAAGGTGACAATGGCCCAACTGGTCATCAACAGGCGTCGATGCCGCTGACTCAGCAGCACGCCCAGGTCCATGGCTTCCCAGGTATTGCGTGGGCGAATCACTACCGTAGCGTCACTCAGGCGCATGGCGAGTCCGTCCGGCCAATAGCAGATACGCCGCCATCAATAACCACAGCGCCGCGCCCACCAGGTATTTGGTCATCGGCGTGATCGAGGTCATGGACGACCAGTAGGCTTCGATAAACGCGGCAATCAGCAGAAACAGCATCACCCCGCAAATCAGCAGCACGCTTTTGCGTGCGGCCAGGCGCAAGGCTTCGGCCCGGGGCAGGCGTCCCGGTGCAATCAAGGCCCAGCCCAATTGCAGGCCGGCGGCGCCGGACAGGGCGATGGCGCTCAGTTCGAAAGCCCCGTGGCCAATCACGAATGACCAGAAGGTTTGCCCGTAACCGATGTGGGTCAGGTGCCCGGCCACCGCGCCGATGGTCAAACCGTTGAAGAACAGGAAAAACGCGCTGCCCAGGCCAAACAGCAAACCGCTGGCGAAGGTCTGAAAGGCGATGCCGATGTTGTGCATGATGTAGTAGCCGAACATCACCCAGTCTTCGCTGGCTGCCCGTTCGGCCGAACGCCCGAGGTGCCCGGCGACCGGGTCGTACATGCTTTGCATCTCACTGACCTGATCGGCCGGGATCAGGTTGTAGATCAGGTCCGGGAAGAAATACACCAACAGGCCCATGCCGATCAGGCTGGCAAAAAACATCAGGCCGGCGGCGAGCACGAAAGGCCACTGCTGGCGCACCAGGCGCGGGAAGTCCGCCAGGATAAACCCCAGCGCGTTGGCCCCCAGCCGGCTACGGTGCCGATAAAACTGCTGATGCCCGCGCAGCACCTGATGCTGCAACGAATCCACGAGGAAACTGCTGTAACCGCGCTCCCGGGCCAGGGCCAGATGGTGGCAGAGCCGGCGATAGTCTTTCGGGAAACTGGCGATGCGTGAGGCTTCCTTGCCCCGTTCCAACCGGTCGAGGACGAGGGCGAACTGTTCCCATTCGGCCTTGTGGCGACTTTCGAAAAGGCTTTGCTTCATGTAGGGCCCAACAAGCCGCGGGCGATGCCGTTGAGTTCGACCACTGCTCGGGGCGCCGGGACCTGCAATGGTTGGGCGAGGATGGTCGCGAGTTCAGTGATCCGTGCTGCGGACAACTCGCCCTGTCGCTCGGCGAAACCGAGGATGGCGCGCTGCTCGGTGAGCGTCAGGGCAAAGGCCGGGCGTCGGGGTTGGGCGTCGGGCAGGTTGGGGCTGCTGAGCTTTTGTTCGCTGTAGATCACCAGCGTGCCGGCGGCCAGATCGCCCAGGCGTTTGAAGGTCGGGTGTTGCAGGCAACTGATGGCGCCGAGGAAGTAGCCGAACGGCAGCAGATCGACAAAACGCAGCAGATTACGCAACAGCGACGCCGACCAGCCGACCGGCGTGCCATCGTCCTGGACCACCCGCAAGCCCATCCACTGCTTGCCCGGCGAGCGGCCCTGGTTGAGCACTTCGAACAGCACCATGTACCACCAGCTGATTCCGAACAGCAGGATCGAGCCCAGCCCGGCGCCGAGTTTGCCGAGAAACGCCAGGACGATGAACAACAGACCGAGGATCAACCCGCGCAGGCCAAGGTCGATGGTGAAGGCCAGCGCACGGACCATCAGCCCGGCCGGGCGCAGTGGCAAGTCGATGCCCTCCGGGGTTTCAACCTGATACCGCGTATCCAGTGGCGGGGACAGCGGCGCAATCCTTGGCAGTGCTGTGGTCTCGAGCATGGGCAACCTGAATGATGGGGCCGGATCGGGATTCAATGTTCGTCCGATGCTAGCAGCCTCTCGGGGGGAAACGACATAACTATGTATTGCACGATGCAAACCCGGAAATGATTGAATGACAAGATGACTGGCCGCAGCGAGTGGTCTGCGCCTAGACTTCGCCGGTCTTCAGTTCAGGAATAGCCCGTGACCTCCATCTTCTGGTACGACTATGAAACCACTGGCATCAACCCCCGTTGCGACCGCCCGCTGCAAGTGGCGGGAATTCGCACCGACTTTGACCTCAATGAAATAGACGAGCCGGTCAATCTGTATTGCCAGCCCAGTGACGACATCCTGCCGCACCCGGCAGCCTGCGCGATCACCGGTATCACGCCGGGCCGCTTGGCCGAACAAGGCTTGAGCGAAGCCGATTTCATGACCCGGGTGCATGCCCAGCTCGCGGCCCCCGGCACCTGTGGCGCCGGTTACAACACCTTGCGTTTCGACGACGAGATGACCCGTTACAGCCTGTATCGAAACTTTTTCGATCCTTATGCGCGGGAGTGGCAGGGCGGCAACAGTCGCTGGGACCTGATCGATGTGGTGCGCGCCGCCTACGCCTTGCGTCCCGATGGCCTTAACTGGCCCACGGACGATGACGGGCGGGTGACGTTGAAGCTGGATCGCCTGACCGTGGCCAATAACATCGATCACGGCAATGCCCACGAAGCCCTGTCGGATGTGCGCGCCACTATCGCCCTGGCCCGTTTGATCCGGGAGAAACAACCGAAGCTGTATGACTGGCTGTTCCAGTTGCGCGGTAAACAAAAGGTGATGGATCAGATCCGGTTGTTGCAACCGATGGTGCACATCTCCGGGCGATTTTCGGCGGCGCGCAGTTATGTCGGTGTGGTGCTGCCCCTGGCCTGGCACCCGCGGAACAAGAACGCGCTGATTGTTTGTGACCTGCACCTGGATCCCCAGGGCTTGCTTGATCTGGATGCCGAGACGTTGCGTCAGCGCTTGTATACCCGTCGCGATGATCTGGCCGAAGGCGAACTGCCGGTGCCGCTCAAACTCATTCATATCAATAAGTGCCCGGTGGTGGCGCCGCTGTCGGTACTTCGCGCTGAAGATCAGCAACGGCTGGGGCTGGATATGGCGCTATATCAGGCGCGGGCACTGCGGCTAAGTGACGCACAACAAGTTTGGCGAGATAAAGTCATGGCGATTTATGCCAGCGAAGATTTCGCCGCGAGCCAGGACCCGGAGCAACAGTTATACGATGGCTTTATCGGTGATCGGGATCGGCGTCTATGTGAGCAAGTCCGGGCCGCTGACCCTGCGCAATTAGCCCAACAACAATGGCCGTTCGATGATGAACGTTTACCGGAATTATTGTTTCGATATCGCGCACGTAACTTCCCCGATACGTTGAATTTCGAAGAGCAAGAGCGCTGGCGGATATTTTGTCAGCAACGTTTGTCCGCTCCGGAGTGGGGGGCGCCTAATACCCTCGACTCTTTTGCGCAGGCGACGGCTCAATGGATGATAAGTGCTACACCGTTTCAGCAAGAGGTGCTGAATGATTGGCAGAATTATGTCCAGGCATTACGCAAACGTTTGAGTCTTTGAATTCGACATGCGGGTAGCCTGAATTCCAGGCATAAAAAAACGCCAGCATCCGCTGGCGTTCTTTTGTGTCGCAGAATGGCTCTGCGACAGGCGTGCGGCTTAGCCCAGCAGGGTAGCCCAGCCTTCAACCACGTCACCGCCCCACTTGGCTTTCCACTCTTTCAGAGTTTTGTGGTTGCCACCTTTGGTTTCGATGACTTCGCCGTTGTGCGGGTTTTTGTATTGTTTAACTTTGCGAGCACGCTTGGTGCCAGTAGTTTTTACTGCGCCGCCGCGTGGTGCTTTGGTTTTGGACTCTGGATCCAACAGCGCGATGATGTCACGCAGGGATTTGGAGTACTCACCCATCAGGGTGCGCAGTTTGCCTTCGAATTCCAGCTCGGTTTGCAGTTTGTCGTCTTGGGACAGGTTCTTCAAACGGGCTTGCAGCTCTTTGATAGCTTCTTCGGTGGCGCGGTATTCGTTGATCAAGGACATGAGGACTACCTTATGTAGGACGCGGGATGGCAGGGGACAGTGCGGCAATAATAGTCAGGGTGTTTCATCAAGTAAACATTTAACCGGAGTTTATTTAATTTAGTTGCGATGAATTCGTCACAAATTGGATGTGTTGTTAAATAGTGTCAGGCGATTCAACACAGATATTCACAATTGCGCTCTTGAAGATGGGCTGCAAGAACACCATCGCGCGGGGCGGTGATGCTGCCGCAAACCTGCGGCGCTGAACGGTGTGCAGCCCCAGGCTTCATCAATACTGCAGTTTTGCTGCGCAATCGCTAGAATGGCGGCCTTTACGAAGTTCTGGAGTTTGACCCCCATGCGCACTTTTCGGCTGGTGATTGCTTGCCCGGACCGCGTCGGCATCGTTGCTAAAGTCAGTAACTTTCTGGCGTCACATAACGGCTGGATCACTGAAGCGAGCCATCACTCGGATAATCTGAGCGGATGGTTCTTCATGCGTCACGAAATTCGTGCCGATTCGCTGCCTTTCGGTCTCGAAGCCTTTCGCGAAGCGTTCGCGCCGATTGCCGAAGAGTTCTCGATGAACTGGCGAATTACCGACACCGCGCAGAAGAAACGCGTGGTGTTGATGGCCAGTCGTGAATCCCATTGCCTGGCCGACTTGCTGCACCGCTGGCACAGCGATGAACTGGACTGCGAAATTTCCTGCGTGATTTCCAACCATGACGACTTGCGCAGCATGGTCGAGTGGCACGGCATTCCTTACTACCACGTACCGGTCAATCCGCAGGACAAAGAGCCAGCGTTTGCTGAAGTTTCACGTCTGGTCAAACAGCACGATGCCGAAGTGGTGGTACTTGCCCGTTACATGCAGATTCTGCCGCCTGAGTTGTGCAGCGAATATGCCCACAAGGTCATCAACATTCACCACAGCTTCCTGCCGTCGTTCGTCGGGGCCAAGCCGTATCACCAGGCTTCCCTGCGTGGCGTGAAGTTGATCGGCGCCACTTGCCACTATGTCACCGAAGAGCTGGACGCCGGCCCGATCATCGAGCAGGACGTTGTGCGCGTCAGCCACAGCGACAGCATCGAAGACATGGTGCGTTTCGGTCGTGACGTCGAGAAGATGGTGCTGGCCCGTGGTTTGCGTTATCACCTGGAAGACCGGGTGTTGGTGCACGGCAATAAAACGGTCGTGTTCTAAACTCCATACCTGATCGTTCCCACGTTCTGCGTGGGAATGCATCCTGTGACGCTCTGCGTCATGCTTAAAAACGGACGCGGAGCGTCCTGGGCGGCATTCCCACGCAGAGCGTGGGAACGATCTGTGTAGCGAGAGGATATTGACCATGGCCGATCCACTGGACAAAGCCACTTCCAAGGCGCCTGCCACCTTGGGCGAGGGGTGTTTGAGCCGTTATGACCCGGATGACATGAGCCCGGAGGACGGAACCGAGTTTCCGGGAGCGGCCGAGTTGTGGGAGCAGTTGAAACCAGCGCCCGACAATGAAACCGGGGACGCCTGATCCCCTGCATTGGGCGTCAGGCCTGCTTGAACTTCATCAACTTCTTGAGCAGCGGCCGCCCCAGCATCATCAAGAACACCGGCCCACCGACCACCAGATAAAAGTAATACGTCACCGCCCGCCAGATCAGAATCGCCGCCGCTGCGGTAGATTTCCCCACCATCGGTGCCAACAACGCCGCCGACGTCAATTCCGCCGCCCCGGCGCCGCCCGGTAGCAGGCTGAACTGCCCCGCACTCAGCGAAAGCATCTGGATCAGGAAACTCCAGGCCCACTGCAAATCCGCCCCGAGCCCGCGCAATGCCAGGTACAACACGCTGTAGCGCAGCACCCAATGCAGGCAGGTCAGGGCAAATACCTTGATCAGTGTCTGATAGGGCAACTTCAGGGTGTCAGTGAACGCCGCCAGAAAGTGCAGGAGTTTTCGCGCCCAGCGCAGGCGTGTGGTGGCTTTGACATTCAGGCGCGCCAGCAGCCGGCCGCTCAGGCGAATCAACAAACGGTGATAACGGGCCACCACCACGCAGGTCACCAGCCCGCCGAACATCGAAATGGCGCTGACCGTCAGCAGCCATTCCATGCGCTGACTGAGGTGCTGGAACAGCGCATAAATCAGAATCCCGCTCAGGGCGCAGAGGAAAAACAGCAAATCGCTCAATTGGTCCATGGCAAACACCGCGCTGCCCCTGGCCGGGCGCACGCCATTGCGGGCCAGCAGGGCCATGATGGTCAACGGCCCGCCACTGCCGCCGGGTGTGGCGCAGTAGGCGAACTCGGCTGCCATCACCACGCCGAGGCTTTTGACGCGACTGACCTTGTCGCGCTGATCGCCCAGCAACAGGCGCAAGCGCATGGTGTTCACCACCCAGCACAGCAAAATCATGCCGAACATGACCAGCAAACCGCTGACCGGAAAGCTTTGCAGGCGCGACCAGGTTTCGTTGCCGCCCAGCACCAACGGGATCATCACCGCCGCGAGCAGGGCGAGGAACAGCAGAATCCCGCGACTCATGCGGCGCGGCCGATACGGTCATGGTGCAGCGTCAGCCAGTTGGCCTTGGTCATTGGCACACGGCCCTCGTCGAGTAAGCGTTTAAGGGTTTGTAGCCAGTAATCGCGGGAAAATCCATAACGCATGTCCACCGGGTGCAGGCCCAGGCGAATCACCGGTGCTTGTTGCCAGCGTTGCTCGCGCCGATCGCTGAGCAGTTTCGACAGCCCGCGGCGCCAGGCACTGCGCGCACTCCACACCAGCCCGGGGGCATCGATTGCGGTGAAGTCCGGCAGACGATACAGGTGTTGCGGATCGCTGGTGTAACTCAATGGCAACTGACGCAACGCTTGGCGCGTGCCTTCGCTCATCAGCCAGGCCGGGGCGACAAAGCCCTGCAAGGGCCAATGGTAACGGTGAAACACTTCGATACCGGCGCGCAGGCGGGCGAGGGCGGCTTCCCGGGACAGGCTGTAAAACTCGCCTTCGTGGGTGTAGACGCGTCGCATGAACCAGTCCCGAGGCGTGGTGGCCGCCGGACTGTCGTCGCAATGAAAGTAGCCGTGCAGCGCCAGTTCATCGCCGCGCTCGACGCGACCGCTCAACATCCGTCGAAAGCCCGGATGTGCCTCCAGATCGTTGTGTTTATGGAAATCGGGCACCACCAGCCAGGTCATCGGCACGTCACCCAAGGCATCGACGGCTTCGACGAAAGGTTGGTAATCGGCCCATGTCTGCGGCGCGACATCGTGGAGGACCAGTAACAAACTGCGCGGGTTCATGGGCTCAACCATTGGCCGTCAGCGGCCAAGGGGCACCGAGCACGGCGTGATAATGGCCCAGCAGGCTGTTGACCACCGTATCCCAGGCGTAATGCCGTTCGACATGCTGCCGGGCTTGTTCGCCGAGGATGACGCTGCTCTGGCTGAACAACTCGCGCACTGCGTTGGCCATGGCCAAGGGATTGTTCGGCGCGCAGAGCAGGCCGCATTGATCAGTGACAATTTCCTGAAAAGCCCCGGCCGCCACCGCCACCACCGGAATGCCACTGGCCATGGCTTCGAGGATCACCAGCCCGAAGGTTTCCTGATCGCCGGCGTGCAGCAGCGCATCGGCACTGGCCAGCAATCGCGCGACTTGCGCTGCCGGGCAGAACTCATCGACCACGGTGACGTTGTCCGGTACCTGGGCCGGCATCGAGGAACCCACCAGTAACAAGTGATAGCGAGGTCCCAGGCGTTTCATGCAGTCGAGCAGCACCGGCAGGTTTTTTTCTTTGGAACCACGGCCGGCAAAGATCAGCAGCCGGGTGTTTTCATCAATGCCCAGCTCGGCCCGCAGGCCCGGATCACGGGCACCGGGGTTAAAGGTATGCAAGTCGACGCCCAGGGGTTGCACGAATACATTGCGCACCCCCAAGCCGATCAGTTTGTTGGCCATCACCTGGCTCGGCGCGAGCACCCGGTCGAAATTGCCATAGAGCTTGCGGACATAGGCTTCAACATTGTTGGTGACCCAATTGCCCATGCGATTGCTGACCAGCAGCGGCAGGTCCGAGTGATAAAAGCCTATCACCGGCACATCCAGTTGCCGCCGGGCATCCAGCGCCGCCCAGGCCGTGAGGTACGGGTCGCCGACTTCGATCAGATCGGGCTGCAAATCCTGTAGGACATTGCGCCATGGCGCGAGACGGAGGGGGAAACGATAACCTTTGCCGAAGGGCAGGGCGGGGGCGGGAACCTTGTAAACACCGTCCTGCTCGCTCAGGTGCGAACCGGGTATCAACAGGCTGTGACGAATTCCCGGCCTGGTGCTCAAGCGCCGGTGCTTGGCATCCAGATAAGTGCGCACGCCACCGCTGGCAGGGGCGTAGAACATGGTTATGTCCGCGATATGCACGATGAACATCCCTCCGGTCTATTGCTCTCCCTAGGTTGACCTATATGAAGGATAGATGTTCGGTTGGGGTTTCGCGGTGGGGGATGTGGTGGTTGATAGGCCGCCTTCGCGGGCAAGCCTGTTGGGGTCCAGTTTTTTTGGACCACTCCGTAGGAGCT
>NZ_MOBR01000045.1 GCF_003732705.1 Pseudomonas frederiksbergensis
ATCAATATTGAGAGACCCACCGCCTTCGCGAGCAAGCCCGCTCCCACAGGGATGTACGCTGCACCCAAGTTTTTCTATCCCACCCCCACAGATCTTGTGCGTTGTGACCCCAACAGACAATCGCAATAGTGAACACACGGCCCGGGCATCTGCCTCGGCAGCCTCACTCAATCGATAACCCTTGGGAGAACGACTATGAAACTGCAAAACAAAGTTGCGTTGATCACCGGTGGCACCTCCGGAATCGGCCTGGAAACCGCCAAACAATTCCGCGATGAGGGCGCTCATGTGATTGTTACCGGCGTCAATCCGGAACGTCTCGAAGCAGCAACGAATGAATTGGGCCCGGACGCTTTGGTGATATCCGCAGATCTGCGCAATACCGCCGATCTGGACAAGGTGATTGCTGCCATCCGCACTCGCTACGACCACATCGACGTGCTGTTCGCCAACGCCGGTGCCGGGACTGCCGCGCCTTTGGAAGCGGTCACTGACGAGCAGATCGACGAGCAGTTTTCCCTCAACTTCAAAGGTGTTTTCTTCACCGTTCAGAAAGCGTCGCCGCTGTTGGTCAGTGGCAGCAGCGTGATTCTGACCACATCGTTTCTGAATCGTGTTGGTGCACCGGGCTTGTCGATCCTGTCCGCCAGCAAGGCCGCCGTACGTTCCCTGGCGCTGACCTTGGGCGCCGAGTTGGCATCGCGCGGGATTCGCGTCAACGCCATCAGCCCCGGCCCGATCAGCACGCCGTTTCACAGCAAGCTGGGGTTGTCGGATGCGGACCTCACCGCCGTCGCGGCGGGTATCGAGGCGCAAGTGCCGTTGGGTCGTTTCGGCGAAGCCAGTGAAATTGCCCGCACCGTGGTGTTCCTCGCCAGTGATGATTCTTCCTTCATGACCGGTTCGGAAATCATTGTCGACGGTGGCATCTCGCACTTCTGATTCGAGTGTTCCGCCGACTATTGCGAATGACCCGAACGGCTAGCGCCCGACGGGTCATTTTGCGTGGGCCTGGGCCAGCAGCCAGTACTTGAAAGCATCGCTGGCAGCCGTAGGCTCGACGCCTTCGCGCTGTACGATGTAATACGCCAACTCGCAGGGCTGAGCCTCTCCGAACGGTCGGATCAGTCGCCCGGCCGCCAGGTCCACCGCCACCAGGCTGCTTCTGCCCAGCGCCACGCCATTGCCAGAAATGGCCGTTTGCAGCACCGCCGCCGAATCGTTGATCTGTAAACCACGCGCGGCCTCGATGGCCTCATGCCCGGCCTGCTTGAGCCAAATGTCCCACGTTGGAAACGCCGGGGTGCCACGCATTGAAACATCGTGCAGCAACCGATGATGTTTGAGTGCTTCGATGCTGGTCAGCGGATGTTCGCCGGTCAGTAGGGAAGGGCTGCACACCGGGAAGAATTCATCGCCTATCAGGAGTGTGCTCAGCAAACCGGGCCAATGACCCTGGCCGAAACGAATGCCCAGATCGATACGCTCGGTGGTGAAATCCACCAGTTTACCGTTGGTGTCCAGGCGCAATTCGTACTGTGGATACAACGCCTGAAAGCCTTCGACCCGCGCCAGCAACCACTTGTCCGCGAACGCCGGTGGCACGGTCACGCTAATGGACGTGGCGGCACCTCCGGTTTTGAGCTTTTCCACGGCCGACGCGAGGTAGTCGAAGCCTGTCTGCAAGTCCGACAACACGGCGCGCGCTTCATCGGTCAGCTCCAGTCGCGCCGGGCCGCTGCGCGAGCGATGGAACAGCACCACGTTGTGGGTTTCTTCCAGGCCACGCACCAATTGGCCGATGGCGGCGGGGCTGACGTTGAGCTCTTCGGCGGCTCGTACATAACTCAAGTGCCGGGCCGCTGATTCGAAGGCCCGCAGGGCATTGAGGTGGTTGGGCGCTCTCATGGTTCAAGTTCGCAGACGTGAAAAGTGAGCAATATAGTGCCCCCAAACATTACGCAGGTGTGATCACTTGGGATGACGCGCTTTGTTTTTCGCTCGCCAATGCCGAACCAATGCAATCACCACGGCCAGCACCAAAACCCCCAGCGCAATCGGCAGTCGATAAGGTTTCAAATTGCCCAACATCGTTTCCAGCGCTTCGCCAGCCCAATACCCGGCACCGGCGAACACGGTGGCCCACACCACCGCGCCCAGAGCATTCAACAGCGAGAACCGCAACGCTGACAAACCACTGGCCCCAATCACCATCGGCCCCACCAGACGCATGCCATACAGAAAACGCACGGCAAACACCGAGGTCGACGGATAACGCGCGATCAGTCCCGTCACGCGATCGATCGCCGCTTGTTGTCGATGCAGGCGCGGCAACAGTCGTCCGCCGAAATAACGTCCACTCCAGAACAGCAACTGATCGCCCAACATCCCACCCAGGCTGGCCCAACCTATCACCGGCCATAGGTGCAACAGGTGCTGATGCGCCGCCATCCCGCCCAGAATCAGAATGGTTTCGCCCTCCAGCAAACAGCCGAAGAACACCGCCCAATAGCCGTAAGTGCCGAGCAGGTAGTGGAGATCTATGTGTTCAAACACGGCCGCTCCCCCAGACTTTCCACCAGCCGGACCAGATAGCCGTCCGGATCCTGTACCAGAAATTCTCGTTGGCCGACTTCTACCGCATCCGCGCGATACCAGACATCGGCGCAGGGGCGAAACAACGGCCACTGAACTTCGGCCAGTCGCAGCAGCAGGGGTTCAACTGAATTGACGGTGATCTGAAAGTTGATGCCGCGACCCAGCGGTGCTTCCAACGGCCCGGTCAGCCATTGGCCTTCGTCTGGATCGTATTGCTCAAGCATCAGTTGAACGCCATTTTGGTCGAGATAGGCAAAACCAACTTCGGGACGTTCATAGGCGATGTTGAAACCGATCAGCGACGTCCAGAAGTGCAGGCTTTTTTGAATGTCGGCGACCATTAATTCAGGGACTAACTTGCTCCGTGCAAACATGACGCATCCTAGGTTAGCGGGGTGGTAACGCGTTGATGAACGTTGTGATGTCAGACCGGTTCTTCAGTTGCAGTTTCGAACCGCGGAACCCTTTGAATAAACGCTGATGAGCCTGGAATCCACTGGACCCTTCACGACTTCGGTAGCTGCCGGCCCATTCCAGTAACGCTTTGAGCAACTCATCGTGGGTATCGCGCTGGGCTTCTCGCTGACGGATTTGGGCGACGCAATCCTCGTCGTCCAGACTCAGCCAGATCAACGTTGTCGCTTGGGGCAGGAGTTCGCTGATGATCCAGCCGTAGACGCCTTCGATGATCCAATAGTCTTCACCGGCGGCTACCTGTGCAATGGCCAGGGCTTCATTTCGAGGCCGGGCGATGCTGTGTTCATCGGAGATCCAGTGAATCCGGTCGAGATCGATCCACGGCACATGCTGCCGTTCGGCCAGGCGCTTGGCCAGCCAACTCTTGCCCGCGCCGGAGTTGCCGATGATCAGGGTTCGGGCGAGGTTCATGCCGAGTGATTGAGTCATGATCATTGGCTATTCAATTCAGCGAAGAGCACGTATGGGAGCGGGCTTGCTCGCGAAGGCTGCTTCACATCCAGCCCATGTGTTGAAGGTTATACCGCTTTCGCGAGCAAGCCCGCTCCCACAGTGGAACTGCGCCGCCCACTGTAGGAGCGAGGCTTGCCCGCGAAGAGGCCGGCACATTCAATATTTTTATCGACTGACACCCCCCAGGTTCAATGGCTACTCCGGCGCAACCATTCGAGTGCGCGGCGAGCCATCGGCGTTGTGCTGATAGATCTCCCGCGGCTGGCCCTTGTCATTAAACAGCACCTGCCCGATCCCCGCCGAGTTCCATAGCCGTTCGCCCGCTTCAGCATGTTCGGGAATGTGCGGGACGATGCGCATGCGTCGGCGTTTGGTCAGCCAGTTCAGCGGCGAGCGGGGCGAGTAGAGCCAGCGGTTCAAACGATCAAACCATTCGAGCAAGGCCCGGGGGAATTCGTTTTTGATCCCGCTGCTGGTGATCTGCCAGATTCGCGGGCCGGCCTTGCGGTGTCGGATCAATACTTCGTAGACGAAGGAATAATGCACATCACCTGACAGCACCACGTAATTACCCGGCGTACGTGAGTGTCGGAAAATGTTCAGGATGACTTGGGCGGCGCCGCGATGGGCCATCCAGTTTTCGGCGTCCACCAGCAGCGGAAAGCCGCACCAACTGAAGACTCGCTGCACGGTCTCGATCAGCTTGACGCCGAAGATCGGCGCCGGCGAAACGATGATCGCTGACGGGTGATCCAGCAGTTCCTGTTGCAACTCGCTGAGGGCTTCCCAGTCCAGCAGGCCGGAGGGTTGCTTGAGGTTCATCTCGCTGCGCCAGCGTCGGGTGCGGGTGTCGAGCACCACCAGGGCGGGAGTGGTTGGCAAGACGTAATGCCAGTTCTGGAAACTCAACAATTCGTCGATCAGGTTGTCTTGAGCCGTGCTGTCGAGATAGCGCTCGGTGGTGCTTAACGAAACGCTTTTCTCCAGCACCGCGCCGAACGCATCCGGGTTGTTACCCCACCCCTGACACAGCATATAAGCGAGCAACGCATTGCCGATGATGCGCTTGGAGAACGGATGCCCGTAGGCCGTTTCCTCCCATTGCGCGGAAAGGTTCCAGTCATCGGTAACATCGTGGTCGTCGAAAATCATCAGGCACGGCAGATGCGCCATCGCCCGGCCAACGCCACCGAGGCCGGCCTTGAAGGCATCGATGCGGGTCTGTTCAAGGGTATAGCGCTTGAGTCTTTCAGGTGTCAGCGCCGGTGGCTGCGGATCGATCAGCGTCCAGGCGGTAGGCGACCAGACCAGCAGGTACATCGCCATGACTTCGGCGAAGGTCACCAGGTGATTGTCGGCGCTGCTGCTGGTGAAAATCGGCTTACGGGCACCGCCGAAAAATCGCTCACGCAGGGTTTCATTGCTCTCAAGCGCCGGTAACAAATCCGCACGATGGTAGTAACTGGCCGGGTGTTCGTAGAGCTTGGCGCTGTCATTGACCACGGCGCCTTCGAGGTGCTCGTCGAACAGCCCCAGCCGCTGGATCAAGGCATGGATCGCCCGCAGCATCGGCCCGGCGACATCGTCGGCATAGACCTGATCACCGCTCATCATCAACAGGGCCGGGCGGTCGGCCGCTTCATGCTCCGTCGCCAACAAACGATCGACACACAGCAAACCGTCCGCCGCCGGGTGATGCGGTTTGCGGCAAGAGCCGTGCAGCAACTGATCGATTTTTGAGCGCAGGACGAAGTTTGGGCGGCAGCCGCCGCCGTAAAGCAAGTGCGGCGCCCAGTCGGCGATGCCGGCGTCGTCAATCAGCAAGTCGTACTCGATCAACGTGTCCCAGGGCAGGGCGGTGTCCAGCGGCACATCGATCAAGTGAACAAAGGCATGGGTGCCCGCCGGGATGATCGTGCACGTCGTGGCATCGAGGCAGATGTCGCTCATATTTTGCAGACGCAACGTCAGCGACAACGGCCGGGATCCTACAAGCCACAGCACCAACCGCGTAGGTTCAAGGCGCCGCAACAACGGCCCGACGAGGACGGGTGGCAGGGATTGGTGATCGTCGGGCGGTGGCAATGGCATGGACATCCGGGTTCAAGACTGAAGCTGTAGAGACGCCGGATGATAGCGCAGCTGGTGTAAATGAATCGTTGCCGACTTATATGGTGTGCTTGGGCTTGTCTTGCTGCAACTGCCCAGGCCCCAGAAATAAGAAGGCCCAAACATAATGCCGGACTAAGCCAACACCAGAGGTTCGGGCGCGATTGCGACGATTTTCTGGGATGACTCCGACGGAGTCAATACGGCGAATTCGGCTTGTCGGCTTTCCTTACTACGACCTCACCATTCGCCACCAACCACCGAAACAAATCACTCACCGACACCGTATGGCTCCTCTCCATCCAGCGCACCAGCGCCGGCCCATAGTGTTCGGTGTAACGGCTCAGCACCAATTCGCGACAATCCGCCGACAAGCGCAGGGTTATCTCCCGGCAGTGCAGATTGGCCGGGCCGTTCTGGGTCACCCGTTGTTGCAGTATCAAACTTTTGCTTTCAGAACCCATCGGCCGGCGCTCCTGTGCATTGAGCTTTGGTTGACTGCGGCGAGCCTTGTTTGCCATCCGCCACGTAAGTCGCACGATGCTCGGCCACCACGTTGCGCAACGCGCTGTAATAATCCGGCAGTTTTTTCAGGCTGTCGGTCAGCGGCAAGGCTTCTGCGCGACCGTCGACGATGCCGCCAACCGTGTTGATCGTCGAGAGCGTGTCCACGGTGTCGCTGTTGTTGCCGAACGGGTCGACTACAAAACCGAGCACACGGCCGGCGGCGTCGCGACTGTTGGAGGTGCCGAGCAGCGGCAGTTCGACGATTGGGCCATTGCCGATGCCCCACACGCCGAAGGTCTGGCCGAAGTCTGCGTTGTGGCGCGGGATGCCGACCTTGCCGGAGACGTCGATCAACCCCACCACGCCGACGGTGGTGTTGAGCGCGAAACGCCCCAGGGTGTTGACCGAGCGCATCGGGTTGCCTTGCAGCAAGTCGTTGATAAAGACCTTGGGCTCGCCAAAGTTCGCGACAAAGTTATGCACACCGGTCTGGAAAAAGTCCGGCAGGTAACGATAGCCGCGAGCAACCGGCGCCAGAGCGTAGTCGTCGAGCACCCGGTTGAAGGCGAACACGCCGCGATTGAGCGGTTCCGCCGGGTCGTACACCGTGTAGTTGATTTCGGCGCAGGTCACGCGGGTGTCGGACGGCGGCTGACTGCTGCAACCCGCCAACCCGGCGGCCAGCACAGCAATCGAGGTGTTGCGGGCCAGCCAGGGAGCACATTTGAAAGGCAACATGGACGCAAGTCTCGGGAGGAATTCGCCGACATGCTGGGCCCCAAGCCTTGCGCAAAGATGTCCGGTTTATTGCGCCGATGACGTTTTATTGCACGATTGAAATATATGACGGGCCGGCGTGAATGGTTTTAGATGGCGGTTCCATTCGGCCCTTAAGTGACCTGCGGTGAACAGCCTGTTAATTGTGGACGACGACCTTGAGGTCCTCGATCTGCTGAAAAAATTCTTCGTGCAGCACGGCTACAGCGTCGCGGTCGCCACCGACGGTGCGTCGCTGTGGGCGGCCATCGAGCGACAGGCGCCAGACCTGATCATCCTGGACGTGATGTTGCCGGGCGATAGTGGGTTGATCTTGTGTCAGCAACTGCGGATTCGCCACGCCTTTCCCATCATCATGCTGACCGCCATGGGCGAGCTCAGTGATCGGGTGGTCGGGCTCGAACTGGGCGCCGATGATTACCTGACCAAACCCTTCGACGCCCGCGAACTGTTGGCCAGAGTACGCGCGGTGTTACGCCGTGTGGACGAACGCCTCCCGGTCTTGCAGGAACGGCCACGGCCACTCATCGACTTCGCCGACTGGCACTTGGACGTGACGCGCCGTGAATTGCGCTCGCCGGACAACGTGATGATTCCGCTGTCGGCCGGCGAGTTTGACTTGCTGCTGGTCTTCGTCGAACACCCGCAACGCATTCTGACCCGCGAGCAATTGCTCGACCTGGCGCGCGGGCATAGCCATGAAGCGTTCGATCGCAGCATCGACGTCCAGGTCAGTCGCTTGCGGCGCAAACTCGAATCCGACACCAAGCGCCCGGCGATGATCCGCACCGTGCGCAATGGCGGTTACCTGTTCACCCCCAGCGTGACGCGGCGATGAGTTGGCTGAAGCGGATTCGCGCCCGAGACTGGCCGCAAGATACGGTGGCGCGCTGGATTGCCTTGACGATCATCCTGGCCATGCTGATTTCCCTGGCCCTCAACGGCTTGTTTATCCAACTGGCCGGCGTGTGGGCGCGGCCGCCGCTGACCGAAACCGGGTTGCTGGAAAAAATAGCGGCCATCTCCCGCGTTATCGAAGCCGCTCCGGCGCCACTGCGCAGCCAATTGGCCCAAGCCGTCAGCGACAAAGGCTTCACTGCCAGTTGGCATCTGGATCGGCGTGAACTGAATCTGCCGACAGTGGATGACCCCATTTCCCACGACAGCATGGCGATCCTGCAGCCGCTGTTTAAGTCCGCAGACCGGCGAATCGAAGCCTATGAACCGTCAGACTGGACGGAAAATCCGCAGGACGCGCATTACGCGCTACTGGTCGAGCTGCCGGACGCGTCATGGCTGATGTTCTCGGCGCCTTCGCGCAGTTGGGGCCTCGACGAAGCGCCGCGCTATTCAATCGTCATCCTGCTGGTGCTGATCTCCACCGCTCTGGTCGCGCTGATCGCCACCCGACGCCTCGCCACGCCGTTGCAGCGTTTTGCCGAAGGCGCCCGACGCTTCGGCACGGACTTCCGCGCACCGCCGATCGAACCGTTGGGCCCACAGGAAATCCGCCAGGCGATCCTCGCGTTCAATGCGATGCAGGCGCAGTTGCAACACTTCATCCGCGACCGCACACAAATGCTCGCCGCCATTTCCCACGACCTGCGCGCGCCCCTGACGCGCATGCGCTTGCGCGGCGAATTCATTGAAGACACCGAGCAACAACAGCGACTGTTTCGAGACGTGGATGAAATGCAGGCGATGATCAACTCGGCGCTGGAGTTCTTCCGTGACGATGCACGGCTTGAACCGGCGACTCAGTTTGATCTGGCGGAACTGCTGCAAACCTTGCTCGATGATTACCGTGATCAGCAGATCGATATTGCGTTTAGTGGACCGCCGCGCCTGGTGTATTTCGGTCGGCCGTTGGGGCTTAAACGGGTGATGACCAACTTGCTGGATAACGCGATCAAGTACGGAAGTGAGCCGGCGATTGAGTTGATCCCGGGCGAAGGACAGGTGGAGATCAAAGTGCTGGATCGTGGGCCGGGAATTCCGCAAGCCAGCCTTGAGCAGGTGTTTGTACCGTTCTTTCGCATGGAAGGGTCGCGGAACAAGAGCACCGGTGGAGTGGGTTTGGGGTTATCGGCGGCGCGGGCGATTGTGTTGGAACATGGCGGGGAGTTGAAGCTGCGCAATAGAACGAAAGGTGGGTTGGCGGCGTTGGTGGTGTTGCCGGTGCAGGTGGGGTAGGCGGCACTTATCCCCCGATAACTGCCGGCCCCAACGTAATACCTGAAACTTCCTAACGGTCGGTTTCGGCAACTTTCAAATCAAGCAGATGCCATCGCGCGTAGTCACCGTCCTCGGTAGCCAGATATTGCAATGAGCATTCGAATTTGTAGGGGACGGACTGGCCCACGTTGTTATCCGCAGTCAACTGGCCATGGATGGTGTAAGTCTGATCCTTGTAGCGTTGGGAGGTGGCACCCGGCGAATTGGCCAAATGTCCCGACTGCGGAAAACGCAGTTTGCCGCTGATAAAGACTTGGCACAGGGTGAGTGCCAGTACTGTCTTGTCAGCATCGGGCTTGTCACCGATTTTTTGCTGCATCGCATCTAACATGCTGCGTCCGTTTTCGGGCAGTAAGTCGCGGATCATTTTCTCGGAAAGCGTGTTGGGCAGCATGCTTTTGTTGTAGGGCAACAAGGCCGACTCGGGAGGCGAGTCCTCACTTTTGGCTTCGGTTGGGATAAAAACAAACTCCGGCAGGTTGTCAGCCGCAACTTGTTTTGCAGGCGTCGATACTTCAGCCGCCGCAGGCACGGCCTGTTCAGGCTTGGGCTTCGACGGAAAAATCGACAGCGTGATGGATAGCATCACCGCCCCGACCATAAACCCCGAAACCGCTCCGGCGATATTGCCGAACAGCAGACCCCAACTGCCGCGATTCTTGACCACCCAGTGCCACATGAATCCCCAAACTATCGCGAACACCAAAAACCGCAAAAACTCCATGCCATCCATTCCTTAGTTTGCAGCTGCTCGAACATTCGCTCTAAAGCTGTAAATACGTGGCGAGAAATGAACCCGTCGTCCACGCGGCGAACCCGCCACACAATCCACCCAACAATTGAGTGGAAAATTGTTTGCGGCCCGCCGCAATCCAATTCCATATACCAAAGCCGATACCCATGGACGCCATGACCAACAGGGTCCACGGCATGATGTCCGGGTGCAGGAACGGCAACGATGATGCAGCCTGGAACAGTGTCAGCGCCACGGTGCCGACAATAAAGCCGCTGATGGCGCACGCCATGAAGACGAAAGTTTTAGACCAGTTTCTATTTTGGTGCTCCACCCATGTCCACATCAGGAAACTTGCGCTGACGAACACTATCTTTTCCATTCAATCCTGTCCCTTCCGGCATATTCCTGTAGCCAGTGGGTGGCAAGATACCAAAATAGTAGCCACGCGCCACTGCTCTCATTTCCGCAAAGGACCCGGTCCGGGTTTATTTGAAAAACAGTGAATGGCCGATATAAAAAAGCCCCGAATAACTCGGGGCTGATTTTAACGACTGAGCGAACCTAAGCCTCCCAACCCGCCCCACTGACCGCGGCCTGCGCCAGTGGGTGCATGTCCGCCCCTTGATGCTCCGTCTGCCAGGCCAGCAATTCCTTGCGCATGCCGGGCGTCCAGTACATCTGCAGATGATTACGCACACCGAGTACGGCCTGTTGCTGGTCCGGTTCGGTGGCGAAGTACAGGGCGATCTGGTTGACCATTTTGATCAGGTTGTCCGTGCTCATCGGCGCACCTCGGCGTTGGCACCACGTGCATGACGGCGGTCTTTCAGCAGGCGGTCCTGTTCGTCGCTGAAGGCCTGATAGCGTTTTTGCCATTCCGAAGGGTGGTAGACGCGGCTGACTTCCACGGCGGTGACCTTGTACTCCGGACAGTTGGTGGCCCAGTCGGAGTTGTCGGTTGTGATTACGTTGGCCCCGGATTCCGGGAAGTGGAACGTGGTGTACACCACGCCCGGGGCGACCCGTTCGGTGACCCGCGCACGCAATACAGTCTGGCCGGCACGGCTGCCGATGCCGACCCAATCGCCTTCGTTAATGCCACGGCTCTCGGCGTCGGTCGGGTGGATTTCCAGGCGATCCTCGTCGTGCCAGGCCACGTTCTCGGTGCGCCGAGTCTGCGCGCCGACGTTGTACTGGCTGAGGATGCGGCCGGTGGTCAGCAGCAGCGGATAGCGATTGTTGACCTTCTCCTCGGTGGGCACGTAGCCAGTGAGCATGAAGCGCCCCTTGCCGCGCACGAATTGCTCGATGTGCATGGTCGGCGTGCCGTCCGGCGCCGCAGCGTTGCACGGCCATTGCAGGCTGCCGTGGCTGTCCAGTGCGGCGTAGCTGACGTTGGTGAAGGTCGGCGTCAGGCTGGCGATTTCATCCATGATTTGCGACGGGTGCGTGTAGTTCATCGGGTAGCCCAGCGCGTTGGCCAATGCCACCGTGCCTTCCCAATCGGCCTTGCCGCCAAGAGGCTCCATGACCTTGCGCACCCGCGAGATCCGGCGCTCGGCGTTGGTGAAGGTGCCGTCCTTTTCCAGGAACGAACTGCCCGGCAGGAACACATGGGCGAACCTGGCGGTTTCGTTGAGGAAAATATCCTGCACCACCACGCATTCCATGGCCGACAGCGCCGCGGTGACGTGCTGGGTATTCGGGTCGCTCTGGGCGATGTCTTCGCCCTGGCAGTACAAACCCTTGAAACTGCCGGCCAGGGCCGCTTCGAACATGTTGGGAATGCGCAGGCCCGGATCCGGTTGCAGGGTCACGTTCCACGCCTGTTCGAACTGCGCCCGTACCACTTCGTTGGAGATGTGCCGGTAGCCGGGCAACTCGTGGGGGAAAGACCCCATGTCGCAGGAGCCCTGGACGTTGTTCTGCCCACGCAACGGGTTCACGCCCACGCCTTCGCGGCCGATGTTGCCAGTGGCCATGGCCAGGTTGGCGATGCCCATGACGGCGGTACTGCCCTGGCTGTGTTCGGTGATGCCGAGGCCGTAGTAGATCGCCGCATTACCGGCACCCGCGTACAAACGGGCGGCGGCACGGATGTCGGCGGCGTCCACACCGCAAATGGCGCCAAGCACTTCCGGCGAGTTTTCCGGACGGCTGACGAACTCGCTCCAACGCGCGAAATCGCTGCCCTCGCAACGCTCGTCGATAAAGGCCTGGTTGAGCAGGCCTTCGGTGACGATGGTGTGGGCCAGCGCATTGAGCATGGCGACGTTGGTGCCTGGGCGCAGGGCCAGGTGGAATTCGGCGCGGGCATGCACCGAGTCCACCAGATCAATGCGCCGTGGATCGATCACGATCAGCCGCGCGCCTTCGCGCAGGCGACGTTTGAGTTGGGAGGCGAACACCGGGTGCGCGTCGCTGGGGTTGGCGCCCATCACCAGGATCACGTCGGCCTGCATCACCGAATCGAAACTCTGGGTCCCGGCGGACTCGCCCAAGGTTTGTTTCAAGCCATAACCGGTCGGCGAATGGCAGACCCGCGCACAAGTGTCGACGTTGTTGTTGCCGAACGCGGCGCGCACCAGTTTTTGCACCAGATAGGTTTCTTCGTTGGTGCAGCGGCTGGAAGTGATGCCACCAATGGAGTCGCGGCCATATTTTTGCTGCAAGCGACGGAATTCACTGGCGGCGTAGGTCACCGCTTCATCCCAACTGACTTCCTGCCACGGATCGTTGATGTGGTTGCGGATCATCGGTTTGGTGATGCGATCCGGGTGAGTGGCGTAGCCCCAGGCAAAACGTCCTTTGACGCAGGAATGGCCGTGGTTGGCCTGACCGTTTTTGTCGGGAACCATACGCACCAGTTTGTCGCCTTTCATCTCGGCGCGGAACGAGCAACCCACGCCGCAATAGGCGCATGTCGTGATGACGCTGCGTTCGGGCTGGCCGAGTTCGACCACGGATTTTTCCATCAAGGTCGCAGTCGGGCAGGCCTGCACACAGGCACCACAGGACACGCATTCCGAATCGAGGAAGTTATCGCCTCCAGCGGCCGACACACGGGACTCAAACCCGCGCCCGGTGATGGTCAGGGCAAACGTGCCCTGGGTTTCTTCGCAGGCACGCACGCAGCGGTTGCAGACGATGCACTTGCTCGGGTCGTAGTCGAAATACGGGTTGGACGTGTCTTTCACATCCGCCAGATGATTCTCGCCTTCATAGCCGTAACGCACTTCCCGCAGGCCGACCTGACCGGCCACGGTTTGCAGCTCGCAATTGCCGTTGGCCGAGCAGGTCAGGCAATCCAGCGGGTGATCGGAGATGTACAACTCCATGACATTCCGGCGCAGGGTCGCGAGCTTCGGCGTCTGGGTGTGCACGCTCATGCCTTCAGTGACCGGCGTGGTGCAGGACGCCGGGTAGCCGCGCATGCCGTCGATTTCCACCAGACACATGCGGCACGAGCCGAAGGCTTCGAGGCTGTCGGTGGCGCACAGTTTCGGAATGGTGGTGCCCAGCAGCGCGGCGGCGCGCATCACCGACGTACCTTCGGGCACGCTGATGCTGCGACCATCGATGTTCAGCGTGACTTGCACCTGGCTTTCGCGGGCAGGTGTGCCCAGATCGATATCGGTGTTCGGGTCGAAGAGAGTGATCATTGGTCGGCCTCCGAAGATTGCAGACCGAAGTCGGCGGGGAAGTGCTTGAGGGCGCTGACGACCGGAAACGGCGCCATGCCGCCCAACGCGCAGAGCGAACCGTATTGCATCGTGTCGCACAGGTCCTTGAGGATGATCGCCTGCTCATCGCGACCGCTTTGATCCGGCGCGGCCAGCATGCGGTCGATGACCTCAACGCCGCGAGTCGAACCGATGCGGCACGGCGTGCATTTGCCGCAGGATTCCTCGGCGCAGAACTGCAAGGCGAAGCGCGCCATGTGCGCCATGTCCAGACTGTCGTCCGCCACCACCACACCACCGTGACCGAGCATCGCGCCGATGCCGGCGAAAGCTTCGTAATCCAGCGGTGTATCGAAATCCGCGGGAGGTACCCACGCGCCGAGCGGGCCGCCGACTTGTGCTGCTTTCAAAGGTCGACCACTGGCGGTGCCGCCGCCGTAGTCTTCCACCAATTCGCGCAGGGTCAGGCCAAAGGCCCGTTCCACCAAGCCGCCGTGACGAATATTGCCCGCCAGTTGGAACGGCATCGTGCCGAGGGAACGGCCCATGCCGTAATCGCGATAGAACTGCGCGCCTTTAGCCAGAATCAGTGGCACCGAGGCCAGGGTCAGCACGTTGTGCACCAGCGTCGGCAGGCCGAACAAACCTTTCAATGCGGGAATCGGCGGCTTGGCGCGAACCACCCCGCGCTTGCCTTCGAGGGAATCCAGCAGCGCGGTTTCTTCACCGCAGATGTACGCGCCGGCACCGACCCGCACTTCCATATCGAACGCCAAGCCACTGCCACCGACATTGGCGCCGAGGTAACCGTTGGCCCGGGCGATGTCCAGCGCTGCGCGCAACGTCGCGACTGCCTGTGGATATTCCGAGCGCACATAGATGTAGCCGTAACTGGCGCCGACGGTGATGCCGGCAATCGCCATGCCTTCGATCAGCAGGAAGGGGTCGCCTTCCATCAGCATGCGATCGGCGAACGTGCCGGAGTCGCCTTCGTCGGCGTTGCACACAATGTATTTCTGCACAGCCTGGGTCACGCGCACCGTGCGCCATTTGATCCCGGCGGGGAAGGCTGCGCCGCCACGGCCACGCAGGCCTGAATCGAACACTTCCGTCGCGGTTTCATCGCCGCCAATAGTGACGGCCCTGTTCAAACCCTCGAAACCGCCATGTGCTCGGTAATCGTCCAGCGACAATGGCCGGGTAATGCCGGCGCGGGCGAACAGCAGGCGTTGTTGCGACTTCAGATAAGGCAACTCTTCCACCAGGCCCAAGGCCAGTGGATGCGCGGATGGCTCGCCTTTTAAGGCGTCGAGCACGGACGGCACATCAGCCGCAGTCAGCGGGCCGAATCCGATCCGACCTTTCGGGGTATCCACTTCCAGCAGCGGTTCCAGCCAATAGAGGCCACGAGAACTGGTGCGTTGCAGGTCCTGACCGGCAAGGGCCAACGCCACCTCATCGGCACCCACGGCGCGGGCCAGAGAATCACAGGGCAGATAGAGGCTCATGCGTCCTCCCGGCAAGCATCAAGCAGCGCATCCAGACGCTCGGCACTCAGCCGCGCATGCACCTGACCATCCAGCTCCAGCGCCGGCGAACAGGCACAAGCACCAAGGCAATAAACCGGACGCAAACTGATATTGCCGTCGGCACTGCTGCCGTGGTCATCCAGTTGCAGACGTTCACGCAACTGCGCCGCTAACTGCTCGGCGCCGCGACTCTTGCACGACTCGGCGCGGCACAGACGCAAGATATGCCGGGCCGGCGGCGCGGTGCGGAAGTCATGGTAGAAACTGATCACCCCACGAATCTCGGCCTGACTCTGGTTCAGGGCGTGGGCAATCTCGGGAATGGCGACATCGGGGATATAACCGATACCCTCCTGAATCTCATGGAGGATCGGCAACAGTGCACCCGCAGAGCCTTTGTGGCGCTCCAGCAAGCTGTTGACCATCGGCAGGTGCAACAACATCTCATCAGGCATACAGCATTCCTCACGGTCACGGACAAACCAGAAGGTCGTCGGTTGTCCGAAAGTGTCGGCTGCGGCGTTCACACCACGTCACGGTATCGTGGCATTTTTGGCCGTTGGCCAGGCACCCTGAGCGGGCATCTTGTTGGGCCCGGTGCGATCTTTGTCGCACCTCTTCAGGGCATAAATTGCAGCTTGCCACGCTGGCATCGGTTCAACTGCACAAAAGCGACGTGCTCGGTTCTTTCCACGACCACCCGTTAAGTCTAGAAGAGCACTGAAGAAGGCGCGCACTGTCTGAAATGTTTTGTGGCACAAGCACGGCACACCCGCCCACTACAGTGAACGTACGATGCCGCTCAGCGCGAACTGATCGCCAAGGAGTCAACATGAAGAAAGCCATCCTGCCGGCGCTGATCCTCCTGATCGCCGCCCAAGCCCCGGCCTACGCCATCAACGACAAATACCGCAAACAACTGGAACAATCCGGCTGCACCCAAATCAGCGAAACCCAAGGCTGCGACATCCACAAATCCAAGGCAGAAAACGCCAAGGCCGGCTTCACCAACCCCGCCACGGACAGCGATGCCGGGGCCAAGCAACGCGAAGCGTCGAAGGACACTAAAAGCAGGAGCGACAAATGATTGATTTCAACAACAAGGGATTCTTCAAACTCAAGCAAAACGAAGAATACGCCCAACGCGTTACCGACCTTTTGCTCAATGGCGAACACGTCATCGACGCCTACAAATCCATGCGCGACGGCGTCGTGTTCACCAACAAACGCATCATCGCCGTCAACGTCCAGGGCATCACCGGCAGCAAAAAAGACTTCACCTCGCTGCCCTACAAAAACATCGTCGCCTACTCAGTGGAAACCTCCGGCACCTTCGACCTGGACTCCGAACTGGAGATCTACTTCTCATCACTGGGCAAAGTGAAATTCGAATTCACCGGCAGAACATCAATGGTCGAAATCTCAAAACTGATCTCCCAACACGTCCTCTGACCCAGACACGAAAAAGCCCCGAAAACTCGGGGCTCGAACTAACTAACCACAACCCAAAAGTGGGAGCGAGCCTGCTCGCGAAAGCGCCAGCCCAACCAACACCAAACCGCTGACCCGCCCCCACCCCCGTAGGAGCAAAGCTTGCTCGCGAAAGCGCCAGATCAGCCAACACCCAAACCAACTGACCCACCCCCATCGCAAAAAACCCCACCCCCCAGCCGCTACTCCTCAGCCGTCCCCGCCGCCCGCTTAGGCGACCCAGCAGAAACCCGCCCCCGCATCAACACCTTCACCGCATCATCCACCACCGCCTTACTCATCGACGTCAAATAATGCGCAGCCCAGGCGTGAGTGCCCGTGTCTCTGTCGAAAGCAGCGTCTTTGGTCAGCGCCTTGGCCAGGAACAGAAAATCAGAAGCCATGGACAACGCATCACCAAGCGGCACATCGCGAGTGACGTGAAACAGGGCACGGTCTGCGCAATAAATGGCCGGGGTCAGGCCGATGGTTTTGAGTTCGGGTTGATCGGTCATTGGGCATCTCCGGTGGTGGAGAGGTGGTGGGGCAGGGGGGAAGCGTTACGCGATTGGGAATTGCGTAGAGGGGAAAGCCAAACTGTGTACGAAATGATGCTGCGCATTATCAGACTCCTTGATATGGGAGCTGCCACGTCCGTTTCCACACGAATGGGTGACAGCTGTGCGCGGGGTGGAAAACCGGGAATCAAGGAAACCGGCACGCCCGAAGACGTCCCACGCACAGCCGCCATAACTCACGCCGCAGACACAAAAAAAGCGCCGGCAGACGTGATGGGGGCGCTGTTGCGCCTTGAATTACACGGGTTTCCACACCCGGTCGCTGAATTGGCAGCGACGGTGGGAGGGTAGCGTGCAGGTCCAATTCCTGCAACCTTAGTGAGCTTCGCTCACTCACGCCCCACGCCACGCGTGTGAAATTATTTAAATTAAGCGCTCAGGAAACTGCGCCTCTATTGCCCGGCTGGTCAAACTGCTTAAGAGATCCAAAGAAAGATCAGTAAAGGTTGCTGAAAACTCAGGTGGTAAACGAGCAGCTTTCTGTAGGTATTCAGCCCCCAAAAGTACAAATTTAGGTGTGTAGGGGCTTTCTTGAGCGATAGTCTCTTTGAAGTTTGACGTCGTACCCTCCAATGCTTCAAAACCCATTTCTCGGGCTAAAATTGCTGCAGAGAGGGCCTGTTGAGGTGCCTGCAATATTTCTCTAACCAAGTGTTCAAGTCGCTTTATTTCTGGAAATAAACTCATAGCCTCTTCGCTATCACCTACAGATGTTACTTTTCTTATTTTAATCGCTGTCTCTAAGCTTTCATAACCACCATACAGAAAAGCTAGAAGCGACGAGGAAAAGTCAGCCTGCGATGCTGGTCTTAATAAAACTAAAAATAGCTTATTAGATAGTTCCGATAGTGCAAGGAGAAAAAGGCATAGCGCATCTGCAAAAACGGCTAAGTGTTCTTTTTTTGATGGATCTAATTCACTGCTCACGCTTCGCAGTTTTTGCACCGTCTTTCTACATTGCTCTCCAGAATTTTTTATCATCCAGAAACTAGATCTTGAAAAAATCAGATATTCGGATAGGTTGTTGTACTTGGAGCCAATAGCTAAAAATTGCTCCCAGCAATCCATGCTGGCAATAAGAGCATTCGTTGGGAGTGTGGAGCCACCTATTCCCTGGGCGAGATCCTCTATTTCGGTCTGATGAAGTAACGTTATGTTTAAGTCTGAAGCGCTAACCCTGTGATCTCTGATTACATTAACCTTTTCATTAAGAATAACGAAACCATGCTGGGCACTAGCGCGAGTCATCACGCCGTGAAGCCAAAAGGCCCTACCTATTGCGGATTCTCTTAAACCACTTTTACAATCAAAAACAAGTCGGGTATGACCGCCTACAGCTGATGGTGCAACCGCAAGAACATCGATATCTGTCAAAGGGGATTTTGTTTTTTCTATCCTCTGTGACGGCTCAATTTCAACTTCAATTTGAGGTAGCCATCTTTTCGATATACTTAGCCGTAAGGCCATAGCTTTTTGAGCTCGATCTTTAAGCATCTTAAAATCCTAATAATAACTGGCTTACTTCAAACTCTGATTCACCAGATAATATGATTTTTTCGCGTTCGCGCATATTTTTTGAGCTTACTAAAGACTCAAGGTAGTCTTGTGGTCCCGTCATTGCTCTATGAGCGTCTTTGTCTACGCGAATGTCTGGCGGAAGACTACCTTGAACCAAATTGTATGCAATGTTCAGAGACTCTCTGTTTTCGGGAGTGTCAATGATTTTGAGCTGTGTGTAACCTCCCTGCGTAGGTACAAGTTGCGCAATTCGAAGGTGTACAAGATTTTGATATTGCTCTGCGTAATCTGATGTGGGCTTTAGCTGTAGATCTGTTTTCAATCTGTACAGAAGTGCGCCTGGGTTTCTGATCTGAAATTTGTTCGGTAATAATTGGCCTTGTCGAACGGCTGAAACTATTGCTAGCGCTCTTTCGTATTGATCTCTTCTTAAAGGGTTTATGTTCATAAAGCCTGGGGTAGGTGTGAATATGAACGCAGACTCGCCCGAATGTGTAGTTGTGATTGTTGGTGGCTTTATCATTCCATCTTGAGCTAATCGTTTAAGTAGTTGTATGTCGTCGGAGCTGATTTTCTTTCCGGAAATTTCTCCAGTTTTTATGATTAGGGATAATGGCCATCCTTGGGCGGACTGGATTAGCTCTAACGTTCTTTTGATTGTTCCTGCGCCGCACTTTGCTACGTGATCCGCAAAAACGTCGGCATTTTCAGAAAAGTATGTGGGATTTAACAGTATGGTTTTTGATCGGTGACGTCTTACGAGCAAAAACTGGCCTTTTTCACCAAGCTCAATACTGGCATCAAATGCTTTTCGATCTGCGCCTAGCTTTCCGGCAAGTGCATCAATGTTGTGCGGGGCCCCGGCCAACTTGTCCATGATTTCTAGTGTGAGCGCTTCAAATTCGTCTACTTCGCTCTCATCTTTCATGTATTCGCCAATTCCATCATACAGTTCGTCGTAGTATGGGATAACCGGCAAGATGGCTTTTATGCGTTTTCCTTCGCTCTGGATTTTAATGAATTCGATTTTTGCCAATAGGTCAATGATTCTATCTACAGCTATTCGAGGGATTCCAAGAGCCGTAGAGGCAACAAGTTTTAATCTTTCATACTCAACTAATGGAAGTCCCCTAATGTGCAGTGCTAGCTGTACGGCCATTCCGATAAGAGGTATGGATTCAAATCGTGGAACCTCTTTGTCACGGATTGATAGGTGAATTTCATGACATCGAGCAACGGCAATCCTCTGTTCCATAAGTGCCTCATTGATCTTTCCATATTGGCATTGGTTCTGCTGGGGCTGATTACTCAATTGATTACAGGACAGTTATAGCAGAAGGAACATAAACGAGGATTTATTTGGGCATTTTTCTGCGGAATGACCCGAGTGATTGCCTAACTCTTGCCCCGGCGTATGCGGTAAGAGAAAAGGGGACTGATTTATTATTCACGCACTCCAGCGCACTTGGAACAAGCGATGTCTGCCAGCTCACCACAATCCCGATGGGAGCGAGCCTGCTCGCGAAATACATCAGGCCGGTTCCCCGATGCACCACCACTGAACTGCGACCTCATCGTCAGGTTGAGTTACGTCATGCCCGTGCTCGATGAAATTCGCTGGTGTTTGCAACGCAAGAGTACGACTGATCCGCTCTGGCATGAGAGCGTTAGCTTCACCGAGAAAACCCAGATAATAATCTCGGTCATAGAAGACGGTGACTTCACTTTGATGAACCCATGGCCACACCAGTAGGCAAGCGACGCGATAGTAACCCTGTGAGCGGTCAGCAGCGTTGGACAGGTGATTAGCGGCTTCGAGCAGTTGCTGAATGCACAAGGCTTGAACTTCGATCCTGGCTTGAGGACCTTGAATCAGGGCCTCGTGCACCGGGATTTTCCAATGTGTATAGCGCTCCATGTGGGCGGATCGCGGGTGAAACTCGTCGCGAAAACCAGATGCCCAGCGTTCCAGTGCACGTAGGCGACGGGGAATGCCTCTGAGTGGCTTGTTGCTTATCGCGATTTTCCGCATTGATACGTCCTTGTGATGCTGAAAAAGTCTTTTGTATTTGTCTGCTGGCGCAATGGAAACGTGGGCAGATTATTTCCATATCAGCCAAATACTTACCTAGTACCAGTCGTGTACAAACTGCGCCAAACTTACCCTAGCCCGATCATTTACTGAATATCTTTCAAATAGTCCCTAAGCGCAATGACCGGCGCTTCAAGCTGCTCCATCGTCCGCGCATCACCAAAATCAACAACCAACCGATCCAACTCCCGCCCCAACGGCGTATCAACACCACCTAACGCCTCCAACGCCAACCCCACACAATGCCCCACCCGAAACTGAATCCCCTCAACATCCCCCCGCCGCACCAACAACCCAAAAACCTCCCGCTCATAATCACTCATGATCGGATCATCCCGCAGAATCGGGCTTTCCCCCTCTCGCTCATAAGCCAGCTTGAGGGCGAATAGGGCAACGGTTTCCAGTGGCAATTCCATTGTGTGAATCCTTGATTCGTTAGCTGAGCGGTTTGGATTGTGCGCCTTTAAGGCAAGATCAAAAGATCGCAGCCTTCCACAGCACCTATGGAGTGGCGGGGCGGGCTCACTTTTGTGTGGGCGAAAAAAAAGCCCTGCGCAGCAAGACCTTATTTGATTCGGTGCCGAGGAAGACTCGAGCCTTGGTTTGCGGGCGCCATATTAAGCGGTGGGAGGGGCGGTGTCGCTGATATTTGCTTTCTCCTGTTCGTCGAATAACACCGTCGATTCGTCATACTCAAAACCTCTGCAATCAAGACTTTCAATATATTTTCAATCTGCAAACCAGCTCGTTAGCCTGCGTATGCCGGATGCGTCTCCCTGTCGCCGTCCGGACAAACAATTCTAAAAATAAGCAGTAGGCATCGGGAATAACAATGAATAAGAAACCTATCGCCCTGGGGCTGACGTCGGCCACTTTGGGTTTGTCGCTCGCCTTTTCTCCTTTCGCTGAAGCTGACTTTCTTAAAGACAGTAAGGCCGACCTCGAACTTCGCAATTTCTACTTCAACAGTGATTACCGCCAGGACGGTGCCAGTCAGTCCAAGCGGGATGAATGGGCCCAAGGGCTGCTTCTCAACTATCAATCGGGTTTTACCGAAGGGCCGGTGGGGTTTGGTGTCGATGCCATTGGTTTGTTGGGTTTGAAGCTGGATTCCAGCCCTGATCGGCAAAATACCGGTCTGTTGCCCGTGGGCAGCGACAAGGCGCCGGACAGTTACAGCCGCATGGGCGCGACGGCCAAGGCGCGGATTTCCAAAAGTGTGTTGAAAGTCGGGACGTTGATTCCGTCGCTGCCAACGGTGCTGCCCAACGACGGACGCCTGTTGCCGCAAACCTTTCGCGGTGCGCAGTTGAGCAGTCTGGACATCGACGGTCTGACTTTCGACGCGGGGCGTCTGACCAGCAATACCTTGCGTAACGTCAGCGGTCACGATGACATCGAGGTCGATGGCAAAGGCATCAAGGGTGCGGTGCCCAGCGATAAATTCGACTTCGCGAGTGCCAACTACAAGTGGAGCAAGGACCTCGCCACCGGCTACCACTACGCGCATCTGGAGGACAACTACACGCAGAACATCTTCAACCTGGTGTACACCTTGCCGCTGGGCAAGTCGCAGTCGTTCAAGACCGATTTGCGTTACGCCGACTCCAGTAAGGATGGCAACACCAACATCGACAACCAGGCCTTTGGTGCGCGGTTCACCTACAGCATTCAGGGGCACTCGTTCGGCACGGCCTATCAGCGCATGAAAGGCACGACCGGTTTTCCGCACCTCGATGGCACCGATTCCTATCTCGTCAACTACGTGATGATCTCGCCGGACTTCGCCAACCCCGAGGAGAAGTCCTGGCAGGTTCGCTACGACTACGACTTCGCCGCCCTCGGCCTGCCCGGGCTGACGTTCATGACGCGCTACCTCAAGGGTGACAACTTCGAGCGCTCCAAAGGCGTGGAGGGCACCGAGTGGGAGCGCAACACCGACATCGGCTACGTGTTCCAGAGCGGCGCGCTGAAAAACCTCGGCGTGAAGTGGCGCAACGGCACGTACCGCAGCAACGACAAGGGCAATGACATCGACCAGAACCGGTTCATCGTCAGTTACACCCTGACCCTGTTGTAACCCCCTATTAAAAAGCGGAGCACTGACATGTTCACCCAGAAAAAACTCATCCACCTTGCCGTGGTCTTCGCCCTGTTCAGCAGTTACGGCGCCTACGCTGCGGACACCGGCGAACTGCCCTGCAAGACCACCGAACAGTGCGCGGCCCAGGCGGCGAAAGTCGGCGCCTCGGTGGACACCTCGCAGGCGTCGCACAAAGCCAAGGGCGATCCGACCCAAACCCAGTTCGCCTGGCTGAACCGCATCAACAAGGCGTCGATTGTGATGCTCACTGAGGAAGGCATCGTCAAGCCGGACATGGGGCGCAAGATTGCTGGCGGCGTGCGTTACGCCATTGACCAGGGCGCGCAGCCCGGCGGCGTGCGTCCCAGCGATGTGCTGCAACTGGAAAAAATCATGACCGACAAGATCGGTCCCGAGGCGTCGCTGATCCACTCCGGCCGCAGTCGGCAAGACATGCTGGCGACGTTTCGCCTGGCCAAATTGCGCTCACAGGTGTTGGCCTACAGCGAGGCGCTGAACGCTACCCGCCAACGCATCCTGAGCCTGGCGGAAAAGAACGTCGACACTCTGGTGCCGGCCTACACCAACGGCGTGCAGGCCATGCCGATCAGTTATGCGCACTATCTGCTGGCGTTCGAAGCCGCGTTTGATCGCGATGGCCAACGCATCCGCGAACTCTACGTGCGCCTCAACCAGAGCCCGATGGGCACCGCTGTGCTGGCGAACTCCGCTTACCCGCTGAACCGCGAGCGTCTGGCCGATTTGTTGGGGTTTGATGGCGTGCGGGAAAACTCCCTGGATTCGAGCCAGGTCTCGACTTATGACATTCCGATTGAAGCGGCGAACCTGGCGGCGTCTTCGGCGATTCGGGTGGGCGCGATGATTGGCGACATCCACACCCAATATCATCAGATTCGCCCGTGGCTGCTGCTGGATGAAGAGTCCACTTACACCAGCAGCGCGATGCCGCAAAAACGCAATCCGGGCTTGCTGATGCGCACCCGTGAATCGGCTTCGGATGTCGTCGGGCTGTCGCAAACCGTTACCTTGCGCGCGCATAACGTCACCACTGGCATGACCGACTACAAGTTCGCCTTCGATTCACTGGGGCTGTTCCACGCCACGGGCGAGATGTTCGAGAGTCTGGATGCGGTGCTCGACGCGCTGCAAATCAACCCGCAGCGCGCCCTGGAAGAACTGGAGTCGGAGTGGAGCACCTCGATGGAACTGGCCGACACTCTCGAGCGGCAATTCAAGGTGCCGTTCCGTATTGGCCATAGCTTTGCTTCGCTGATCGTCACCGAGGCGCGCAGCAACGGCACCACGCCGAAGACGTTCCCGTATGCCGATGCGCAGAAGCTGTATCGCCAGGCGGCGGACAAGTTCAAGTGGACGCCTAACACCTTGCCGCTGGATGAGGCGCAATTCCGGACGGCGTTGTCGCCGACCAACATGGTCAAGACCCGCAAAGGCACGGGCGGCCCGCAACCGGAAGAGGTCAAGCGGATGCTGGTCGAGGCGCGCAAAACCCTGGATGGCGATCAGCAGTGGTTGGTGGAGCGTCGGGCAAAACTGAAAGGTGCTGAAGACAATCTGGACAAGGCGTTCAGCAAGTTGGCGGATGCTAAAAACTAGGTGATCAAATGTGGCGCCGGCAACCCCGGCGCTACTTCAGACCGGCAAATTCACGGTTCAAGGCCTCACGATCGATGGAGTTTTGCCACCCACATATCGCCAGGCATGCCACGCCATTACCCAACACATTGGTCAGCGACCGGCACTTCATCAACCGCTCCACGCCCAGCAGCAATCCCACGCCTTCCAGCGGCACCAGTTGCAGAATGCTCAGGGTCGCGATCAAGGTAAACAATGCAGAACCGGCGACACTGGTCGCGCCGAGGGAGGTAAACAAACAAATCAACAGCACCTCCAGGAGTTGCGGCGCGGTGATATCTACCCCGGCCAATTGGGCAAGAAACATCAGTGCGGTGGTCAGATAAAGATTGGTGCCGGACAAGTTAAAGGTGTAACCGGTGGTCAATATCAGGCGCACTAACTGGCTATCGCAACCCAGTGCCTCAAGTTTGCCGATAAGTCCTGGAAGTGCGGCGACCGACGAGCCGGTGAACGTTACTAACAGTAACTCTTCCTTTAAGTAAACAATCAGTCTTGATAATTTCACACCCACCATTCGAGTGATGGTGGCGAATACCACGATGACAAATAATCCACACGCCAGATAAATAACCACAATAAATTTAAGCAGCGGCATGACCGAACTCAGGCCATATTTGCCGACGACAAAAGCCATGGCGCCAAATGCCGCCAACGGCGCGAATTTCAAGATGATTCGCAGCAGCAGGAACATCATCTGCACGCCGGTTTCAAGCCAACCCAGGCATCGGTCGCTGAAGGCCCCGCCGCGTTTGAGCAACAGCCCGCCAATCACCGCAAGCAACATCACCTGCAATAACAGGCTTTGGGTCAGAACGGCGTAAATACTGGACGAAATGGCGATCCACGACAGCCCGTGAAGCAGTTTTTCCGGTGTGGGCGCAGAGGCAAAAACGGCGGCGTGATTAAGGTTGAACAGCAATCCCGTGGCCATTCCAAACACCAGCGCGGCGATGGACATCAGCTGAAAATACAGCACGACGCGGTAGATCACGTTGGGGTATTTGTGTTCACGATTGAGGCCGGCAATACCGGTGGATACCAAGACAAATAGCAGGAACGGCATCAATAAACCGAGGGTTTTTATGAAGGTGTCACTGAGTAGTTTCATATCCATTGCCACTTCTGGATAAACCAGACCCAGCGTCATGCCACACGCAATGGCAATCAATATAGGCAGGGTTCCATTTTTGGCATGAATGAACGGCATCCGTACTCCAGGCGATTTTTATTATTTGTTATTGTCGTGACTGGCCATGTTCGGCATATTGGTCAGCCTGAAGACTCACTCAGGCCGCAAATAATAAGGCCTTGTTACGGGATATACCACCATGGAACTTCGCCATTTACGTTATTTCATCATAGTGGCCGAAGAGCGACATATCACCCGCGCCGCCGAGCGCCTGAATATGCAGCAGCCGCCCCTCAGCCAACAGATACGTGCATTGGAACGAGAGTTGGGTTTCGAGTTGTTCAAACGTCATCCCAAGGGCGTCGACCTGACCGCAGGCGGGTTGGTGTTCCTCGATGAAGCGCGGGCGATTCTGGCGCGGGTCGAGCAAGGTTCCCTCAAGGCCTCCCGCGCAGCACAAGGGATTGAAGGTACGTTGGTGATTGGCTTCACCAGTTCTGCCGCCGCGCACCCGCTGATCCCTCGGATCATTCGCGCCTACCGCGAGCAATATCCCGGCGTAGAACTATCGATCAAGGAAGGCAGCGCCCGTGAAGTCACCGAAGACACCACCGAAAAACGCATCGACATCGGCATCCTTCGCGCACCGGTCAGCGCCCCCGAAAGCCTGACCTTCCACCGCCTGCTCAACGAGGAAATGCTCCTGGCCCTGCCGGTCGGGCACCCGTTGCTCAAAGGGGCCGAACCCAAGATCAGCATGATCGACCTCAAGGACGAACGCTTCATCCTCGTCCGCCGCCCCGGCGCACCGGGCATGTACGCCAACCTGATCAAGGCCTGCCAGAACGCCGGTTTCGAGCCGAATATTGCCTTTGAAGTGGAGCGGATGCTGACCAACGTCAGCCTGGTTGCCGCCGGTGAAGGCATCTCGGTGGTGCCCGCGTCGATGCGCGACGTACACCGCGAATCCGTGGTGTATTGCCGCATCCGCGACGCGCAGCCGAGGTTGCTGGCGCCCATCACGCTGGTGCAGCGCGCATTCAATCCCTCGGCGCCGTTGCAGAATTTTATTGGTTTGGCGCGGGAGCTGGCCGGGGTTTATCGAAAGGCATGAACGAGTTTGGGAAGGGGGAGTGCGCAGGAATCGCAGGCACAAAAAAACCGGCTAAGTGCCGGTTTATTTGTTTTCCAGTGGCTGGTAAGGACCACTGGATCTTTGTATATGGTGCCCCGAGGGGGCTTCGAATTAAGCAGCTATCTTGTTGATTTAAAGGGCTATTAATTTTTACGTTTGATTAGTGTGTACTCAAAAGGGTACTCAATTCAGGTCTGCTGGAAGGTAATCCTCGGGGGAAACGAGCGGAGAAAGAACCTAAGGATTCGAAATCTCGCGCAGGGCAGTAGCGTACTCTGTGGGCTCCTATCGGATAGCCGGTCGTTCCAGGAGCTCAGCATGCCTACTGCAAAAGCAAAGTTCAACGGGTATGGAAGTCATCCAGGCAGCCCTCAGGAGTTTTCTCGCAGACTGAAGCGCACATTGGCGAAGCTTCACAGGCTGGAGTTCGGCGGCGCAGCTGATCAATTTGCCGACGAATTGCTTTCTGCGGCAAGAGTTGGCCCCGAAGATATATTTTGGCATAAATTCGACGTTTCCAAATCTGAAGCTTATGCGGAGCTTCGGAAGGTCAGCGAGGTGTTAAAGGACGCGTCTAGTAAGCTCCGGACCCTTTCCCCTATGGTCGAAAATTTCCTGGATGCAGAGGCTGATCCGTTAGGGTGTGCAGAAAAAATTGAGGAGATGCTTGGTTTCATCAGCGCTGTGAATCCTGAAGAATTTCCTAAAGGACTTCGTCATGCGCAGGTGCAACATAGTGCACTTGTCGAGATGGCTGCGAGAGTTCTCAACATTCTTGAAAATTATGATGTTTCGACTGCTACTCGCGTGAACTCACTCCCGGGAGCCCCGAGTCTCGTTATAACGATTCTCGAAGCAATTGGAGCTGACATTCGCCTCGTGCGTGCCGAGACCACTTGGCGCGACATTATCACTGAAGCAAATACCACCCGTATTCAGTCGCAGCCACCCAAAAAATAGGGGGGCTATCGCTGATGCAGCCTTGATGTGCTTACAGGAAAGTAAGAGCCACCCCGGGAGGCCCCGGGCTTTCCTAGGAGCGCAGCATGATCAAGCCTACTCAAACGCCGCTGACTATTATTCGTCGAAATCAGGTCCAGGCTCGCACCGGTCTTTCACGATCGACAATCTACGCCCGCATTTCCCAGGGGACTTTTCCCAAACCAATTTGCCTCGGGGCACGAGCAGTTGGATGGATTGAAAGCGAACTTGATGAATGGCTTTCTTCTCAAGTTGCCAATAGCCGGCAAGACAGCTGAGGGCCGGGTCATGAATAAGAGCGAACGCAGTTCGGAAACTTTTTTACTTAATCGTGTTGGGCAGATCCAAACGGCACTCAATTGCGACGACGTATATGGCAGTGACCGGTTGATTGAGATAGCGGAGGCGATAATTACAGTCGGATACGATGGGCTTCGGCTAGTAACACAGGGGGCTGAGTTAAGACCGGACGGCAAATTAATACTCGCTTTCGAATACGATGATCAGACACCTGAGGGACGCCTCATCAGTTTCCTCTATAAACTTGCACTCCAGGGTAAATCATTACAATCGTTTACGGTTGAAGCTTCATTGGATGGGCTAAAGCGTGCTTATTTCGCACTGAACCTTGACTCTCCCGCATTTACTGGGGGAAGGAGCTCATGAGGGCCTCAACGCCATTGTTTGACTACAGTTTATTGCCAGAGTATTTGATGTCGCTGCCTCGATGGATAGGCTTTAATCTGATTCATCGGCCGGGCGGTAAGACTGACAAAATTCCAATCGACCCTAGGACCGGTAAAGGCTCCAGATGGCAAAGTCCTACAAGTCAACTGACATTTGAAGTTGCACATGCATTATATATTGATAGAGCGCTTTGTGATGGCTTGGGATTTGTGCTGATGCCTGAGGACCACCTGACCTTTGTCGATTTGGATAACGTAAATGAAAGTGAAGACCGAAAATTAACTGCTCTTGAAATAGCGAGGCGATTAGGAACGTGGGGGGAGTTTTCCCAAAGTGGCAAAGGGGCTCACTTTTTTGTAAAAGGTACCGTACAGTCTTCTTGGAACAAAAGCCGAGAAAACGGTACAGAGGCCTATTCGCACGGGCGGTTTGTAGCAGTGACAGGGCGACGAATTCCTCAAGCGCCACTCTTCGTTGCTGAGAATCAAGCGGGATTGGATTGGTTCTACAGATCGTTTAGCGGTAAGCAAGGCGACGTGCCTGTGAATAATAATCGGATAAGTCTTCCATCCAGTTTGCTGAGCTCCGCGATTACAGATGTCAGAACAATCCCAACTAGAAACGAGATCGATAGCCCATCGGCTCTTGCTCGCGTGTATTCTGCACTTGAGGCGGTTACCTGCGATACCTATGAAAACTGGCTACATGTAGGAATGTCACTTCATAGCACTCACTGGTTGTCGGCTAAAGACATGTGGGATGAATGGAGCAAGAGAAGTAAAAAATACGATCTATCTGTGCAGCATCAGAAATGGAGCAGTTTTAGCCTCCCAGAGGGGCCGACTCTGACGTTGGGGTCGCTCTTCCATTTGGCAAAACAAAATGGCTGGTCAGAGCCTGTAAATCAGAAATATGTTGATGATTTCAATGCGGAGTATTTTGTGGCTGCGTTCGGAGGGCGGGTCAGTGTTTTTCGAGAACGCTACGACTCCATTCTCCAGCGTGACCACCTTGATGCGCTCAGCGAGCGGGAGTTCATCTTGCTGCATGCGAATGAGTTTGTAACGTCAGGTCAGGATAAGGAACCACGTCAAGCTGCTCGTCTTTGGCTGCATCACCCTCAGCGGCGCGAGTACAGAGACATTATCTTTGCCCCTGGCAGTGCCGCGCCGAAGGACACTTATAACCTTTGGAAGGGGTTTGCGGTCCGCCCCGTTGAGGGAAGTTGGTCGCTCTTGCGAGATCACATTCGAGAGGTGATCTGTGGTGGCGTCGCTGAATATGGGCGCTACCTTGAGGGTTGGTTGGCCTTTGCGGTGCAGCGTCCGGGCGAACCTGCCGGGGTCTCGGTTGTTTTACGAGGAGGGAAGGGGACAGGCAAAGGAACCTTTGGAAATGCCCTGCTTCGACTATTTGGCCGTCATGGATTGCACATCACCAATGGCCAACATCTAACTGGGCATTTCAATCAGCACCTGCGTAATTGTGTGTTTCTTTTTGCCGACGAAGCATTTTATGCCGGCGACCGTAAAGGTGAGGCTGTATTGAAGGGGTTGATTACTGAGCCTAGTTTGATGGTTGAGGCTAAAGGTCGCGACGCGGTGCAGGCAAAAAATTGTTTGCATGTATTGATGGCGTCGAATGCAGATTGGGCTGTACCTGTTTCCCACGACGAACGTCGGTTTTTCTTGTTGGATGTGCTAGATATTAGGCGCCAAGATATAAGTTATTTCGCCGCCTTAAATCAACAGCTCGAGACTGGTGGTTACGAGGCGATGCTATTCGATTTGCTTTGTTATGACCTGACCGACTTCGATATCCGTCGACCACCCGTAACTCGAAGTTTATATGATCAGAAGCTTGTTTCTCTTGATTTGCCTGCACAGTGGTTATTCGAGCGACTGAGGGAGGGGCGTTTGCGTGCTTGCGATATGGAATGGGTTTCCCAACAAGTTAAGCAACATTTGGTAAATGATTTTACAGATTTTTGTCGTCAGGTAGGCCGGGATCGTTTCAACGCACATGCTACATCGACAAGGCTGGGGGTTGCGCTCAAAAAAATCCTGCGCGAAAAGCTATTGGATGCGAGACCGACAATTAACGGTCGTCGCGAATGGTGCTGGCAGTTTCCGGTTTTGGATGAATGCCGCCAGCAGTTTGATAAATATCTATCTGGGCATTAACGTTCAATTATCTTTGCCCATGCTGCCTGACCTTTTTGACGAATGTTAACCAGATCACCAAGTGTGGTAAGTCATTACAGGGTGAAAGATTAATAAGTTAGACAGGTTGGACAGGTTGGACCAGCTTAATGATTTCAGTGCTCTTGCGTGTCCAACTAGTAATCTCAGATAGATACCGGTTGGACAACCGCCCCTAACCACCAGCGATTTGAGGATGAAACCTGTGGCCGATGCTTATATCCGGGATCTACAGCGGAAAGTTGAGCTTCAGAAACCAGCAGTTGTTGCGCCTGTAAGCCTAGCAGAGCGGATTTTTTGTTGGCACTCAAGCCTTTCAGAGTTTTTGCGTATCAGGCCTTTTTCAATGAAGGAGCTGGAGCAGGTTACTGCGAGCCAAGGACGGTTCATCAGTCCAGTACTGATCCAGCTAGGGTGGTCAAGGAAACGAAAGTGGGATTCGCAGGGGAGCTACCATCGCTACTGGGTTCCTCCAATGTACACGCCTATCAAGGCTTGTGTAGTGGTCTAATGAAACCGGACACCCATAAGGTTTTTTCACAATGACAGAGGCTGTCTAACGTCGATCCCTGCGCTTCGGACGACAGCTTTTGGGGTACCGGATATCGGAAAAAGGCCGCAGTGACCGATTGCACATTGACATCACGGGGGGCGCGCGCCGAAACTCAAAAATAACCCCCAAAATGATAAGGATATCTCGTAATGAAAAAGCGTTCTTTTCTGGTTCCTCTGGCTACTCTGGCCGCAGCCATAGCCACAGAACAAGCTTCAGCGATAGCTACCCATGAGGTTGTCGAGCCCAGTACCGACGCCACGAACACGTTCCAGGCCGATGCCCAAGTCGAAGACCTTTTGGTACGCAGTGGCAATGAACAATTCGCCTTTGTTCTCAAACGCGGGGACCAAGGTCAGATGATGGCTTACCACAGTTCTCACAGTTCTCATGCCTCTCACGTTTCTCATGCCTCCCATACCTCGGGCTCCTAATGGCGCTTTCAGATACGCTCGTCTTTGACGAGCGGCTTTATGACGTGCAGGTTCTGCAAAAAGCCGCTTATCGTTCAATCAATTCACTGACGGTTGATATCACATCAACAGGGGGGCAATTTATCTGCGCCTTATCCTCGAATATTGGTGTTGACGAGCCTTCCTTTCTGTTTGCTATCCAAGAGTTCAAGAAGGACGTACTTGACTACCAGCTACGCCACCGGCTGAACGCAGAGACGCAGCCGATCAAGAACCTGATCCTTGGGCTGGCTTTTTCAAAAACCGGGCTGACTAGTGAGTAAATTCCAGAAGCTGGAGTTCTACGCGCAGCAACACACCTATGAGTTGCTGCCCTTCAAATTTGACCGCCTGAATGACGATGAGTACGTCATCACCAACATGGCCGGTGAGTTTCACGTCATACCGGCGCCGATGCTTGAGCCGATCATAAGCAAGACGCTCGCGCTCTCATCAGAACTGATCGCTAAGCTGCGGTCCAAACAGTTCATTCGCTTCACCAACGAGGAGGCGCCACTTCAGCTTCTGGCACTCAAGATTCGCACGCGGCTATCCAGGCTGGCCCAGTTCACCAATCTGCATATCTTTGTGGTGACCCTTCGCTGCGATCATAGCTGCCCATATTGTCAGGTGTCGAGGCAGTCGGAGAGCAAAGGCGAATTCGACATGACCACGGAAATGGCAGACAAGTCGTTGGATTTCGTTTTCAGGTCTCCGAATCCAGCCATCAAAATTGAGTTTCAGGGTGGCGAGCCGCTGCTGAACTTTGAGATGGTGAAGCACGTCGTTCTTGAGGCAAAAAAACGTAACCTCAAGGAAGGGCGTGATCTGCGGTTCGTCATTGCGACCACACTATCGCTACTGACCAATGACATGCTCGATTTCTGTAAGCAGCACAGCATTGTGCTTTCATCTTCTCTCGATGGGCCAATGGATTTGCATAATGAAAATCGCCCACGGCCAGGCCGAGATAGCCACCAGCGTTTTGAGGAGGGCTTGAAGAAAGCCCGTGCGGCCCTCGGCTATGACCAAGTGTCAGCCTTGATGACAACCACAGATAAGAGCCTGCCACGAGCACGTGACATCATTGATGAGTACTTGCGCTTGGGCTTTGATGGCATCTTCCTGCGCACGCTTTCCCCTTACGGTTTTGCAATCAAGACCAAAAAATTCATGTCGTATGACACGGAGCGCTGGCTGGAATTTTACAAGGAAGGTCTTGAGTACATCATTGAGCTAAACAAGTCGGGCATACGATTTGTAGAGCAGTATTCTGCGATCGTGCTGACAAAAATGCTGACATCAGGGGACCCCGGGTTTGTTGATTTAATGAACCCTGCCGGTGCTGGTATCGCAGCCATCGTGTTCAACTACGACGGATCGGTATACGCCTCAGATGAAAGCCGTATGCTTGCCGAAATGGGTGATCATACGTTCCGGCTGGGCAGCATTCTTGAGCATTCATATGAGGAGATCATCCTCTCGGATCAGCTTCTGGATGCACTGGAAAACTCCTTCACTTTAAGTGCCCCCATGTGTTCTGACTGCGCATTCGAACCCTACTGTGGTGCCGAACCTGTCTACCATCACGCAATACACAAGGATGTGGTGGCAAGAAAACCTGAGTCGGCTTTCTGCAAGCGGAATATGTCGATCTTCAAACACCTCATTGAATTGATGGGAGGCGATGAGCAAACGAAACGGATTTTTATGGGGTGGGCCAACCGATGCTGAAACTCGGCGGAAAGATTATCCGTATACATGCTGTTGACGTTGAAAAAGCTATCACCCTGGCCAAAGTATCGACCAGTCGGAATCTGCCTGGAGTTTTGCGACGAGAAATGGCTTACCTGGTTTCCGATGACCAGATACCCCACGGATTCGCGCACTATCTGCTTGCTGATAAACATCGGCATCTGGTTGATGCGCTCCCTTCCAATTCCGACTTCTCAATTCTACCGGAGGACTACAGCTATATTGGTGATGGCGATGTTATCCGGCTTTCAGCGGATCGTGAGAGCATACGAGTGTTGTTTCGCGCATCGTCGCCGCACAACAGTATCCTGGTCACAGAGCAGTGTAATCATTACTGCCTCATGTGTTCCCAACCGCCGAAAGCAGCTGATGACTCATGGATACTCGACGAAATCGAGAGCCTGATTCCGCTGATTCCAAAAGATACCCGCGAGCTGGTGTTTACTGGGGGCGAGCCTACGACCAATCGGGAGCGCTTCCTTAAGATCATCAGCCTCACAAAAAGTTACCTGCCAAGAACCGCAATCCACATTCTCTCGAATGGGCGCAGTTTCAAAGACCCAGCGTTCGCTGAACGGTATGCGCAGATTGAATTGTCTGACGCGATGATCGGAATCCCTGTCTATTCAGAAGATCCGACACTACATGACTACATCGTCCAGGCCCGAGGCGCATTCGATGAAACCATACAGGGCATTCTCAATCTGAAGCGCTTGGGTCAGAAGGTTGAGATCCGAGTGGTCATTCACAAGCTGTCGGTGCAACGCTTGCCAGAGCTGTGTGAGTTCATCGCACGCAACCTACTGTTTGTTGACCATGTGGCGCTGATGGGCCTTGAGATGATGGGCTTTACTAGGGCCAATCTTGATGGGCTGTGGATCGACCCAATCGAATACAAAGACATACTCAGCAAATCCGTTGGCATCCTCGCCAAATACGGAATGAATATCTCGGTCTACAACCATCAACTCTGCCTGGTGAACTCAGATATTTATCCCTACTACCGCAAGTCAATCAGTGACTGGAAGAATGAATATGCCGTCGAGTGCGAGGCATGTACTCGCAAGTCGGACTGCGGAGGATTTTTTTCGTCAGGGATCAAGCATGGCTACAGCAAGAGTCTAATACCTTTTTGTTGATCTACGTTAAAGGTCGGCATCAAGATTATTCTGTGAATTGTTGCGCAGTGGAGTCAGTTTAAATTATAGAAAAATACAGTCGACATAAAAAGCCAATATCCAATGATCCGTCAAGTTTTTTGGCGAGAGTGATATCAGGGCTGAATTTACCTGAAGGGTCTCTTGCCCTTGATTTGGGGTGCGGCTATGGTCGTAATTCCGCACTATTATCAAGGCACTTCGCGAATGTAATAGCCGCTGATGTTTCTTGTAAAAGTTTCAGCGACTTATGGTATTTAGATTGTGAAAATATACACCCGGTGATCCTTGATTGCGGGAAATTACTCCCGTTTTTAAACAATACATTCTCAGCTGTCATAGTCGTGCATTTATATTATGAAGATTTAATTGTCAACTTGATTGATGTAATCCAGCCGGGCGGTTTTTTTGTTTATGAAAGCATTGCTGGCAATGGCGAAAACTGGCGAGAGCTGAGTCTTTCCGGAGAAGTAAAAAGGCTTTTGGAAAAGCAGTTCATTATTAAGTATTACTTAGAGCGATCTGTAGGCCCTGATAAAAAAAATGCCACTGTGAAAGTGGTTGCCCAAAAGAAAAAACCTGAATCGCTCGCAGCTTTATAGGCGCTTCTGATCGTCGGCTTCGGGTTCAGGCTGTGTGAAAACGCCGAAGGTTGCGAAATGTGAGCACGGGCTCCTGGCGTCGATGTAGAAAACCCAATTTGACGTTGTTACACACTCTGGGCAGATTGTGGTCTGTTACGAATGACTCCAATTGGCCCGGGCTGTGTGAAAAATGTAGCTACTGACCGAAAACTGACCCAAGTGCTCAACTGCTTTAATTCAGCTTTGGAACAAGAGGACACGGGGCACATAAAATTTTCTTTCAGCAACCCACCTTAGATCAAATTGCAATCGGCAGGGTGGGTCAGTTGTCAATTAGCGCAGCCCCCTCACCACAGACAGTAATCGGCCAACAGCAGACGCTCGTTGAGGGACGAGGTTGGCTATTCCACAACCAGGTATTGGTCTACGCCAACGGAATACTTGTATGGCACGCCACCTGTAATTAGAAATTCCTTCGCCGGCGGATCTATACCGTTAAGGGCGAGAAAGTGTATGAGGTAAATACCCGGATTTTCGAGGTTCTGTACGAACGTGATCTCGTAGCTCTCACCTGCTCCAACATTCACGAATCTTAGTGGTGCGCGATTAAGGGTTCCCGCATAGCGACCCGAAAGGAGATTGATCGGTTTCTGGTAGATCGGCTTCCCCTCAGCGAAGGTGACGGGTACCAGCGTCAAAGCATCATTGTCCAGGGTAACCTTACTTTCCTTGTTGCCAAGGTTGGAAAGAATCACCTTGACCTGAAGCAAGTTCTGCCCATCCGCGAGTGGCTGAACCGTCGATTCGACCTTTGCTTGGATATGCGGTTTCTGCGTGGTCTTCTGGTCCAGTTCCTTAAGTGTGTATTCTGTGACCTCCTTTTCCTTTTTCACATACACGGTGGAGTAATAGCCCCACACCGCGACGACGATCGCAGCGATGACCGTAGTAGCTTGGGCGAGGATCTGAACTCCGAGATGGACTTTTTCGATTTTGCTGAGTGAACTATCTGACATTTGTGTCTCACTGTTGAAATTGGCGGGGTATTATTATTTTAGATAGCAGGGCAAGACTCTCGACCTACAAAAGTCCTCTATTAAGTTCGACTATTATGCCCCGTATTTACCGGAAGCTATCGGCCGAGTTTGTGTAAGAACGGGTTAGAGAAATTTTGACGTTCAGAGTCGAAACGAAAATCGCGTCCCTACGCAAATTTCAGATCCGCTGAGCTGCAAATCACTAGCAGACATTAAAACTGAGCCTGAATTTTTACACAGCCTGGGCCAATTGCTGTACTTGAGAAGTATCTGCGGAACCAGGGCGATCCATGCGGCCACGCTCGCAAGAACTTGCAATTTATATTCCATCAGAAACGGGAGTTTTTTTTCAGGATTTCCCTAGGCTGACTTTACAATTTCACGGGTCAAAGATAGCGATCTTAGGGAGCAATGGAGTAAAAAATCAACGTAGCCCCTTTTAACCCAACATGCGTTTATATCACCACCGATAGATCTGGAAATAATCTATTGGTGGTGCACACAGAAATCTTGTTACTGATTGGAATTACTCATATTTCCGGTCGGCGGTCCGGATGCTCCGCGTCAAAGCCTTGTTTGGGATGGGCTGGAAGCGGGTGGTCTTTCATGAGATTGGGGAAGCGTAAATTAGGGTTAGCATCCAGTTGCTTCCATAGGCCGGCATACAGCTCATGAAGCTTAGGATCTGGCTGATATCCAAAGTTATTTATGGGTTCAGGTTCAGACTCAAATACTCCGCTGAGATAGCTAAACCCAGTGGAACTACCTAACGATGCGGCACGCTGATAATAGAACAGCGCACGTGGTTTGTTTTTTCTAGCTGTATCATAAAAACTTGCGGTTTTTTCTATGGCGTCGGGATTATCCTGAGCGCCAGCACATCGGTAATAGCGCTCAGCCATGTCATCGTCCTGCTTATCCCTGGGGAGAGCAAAAGCGAAGTATTGGCCGATTTGAACCTGGGCCAATGGACTGCCTAATTGCGCTGCCTGGAACATATAAGAACTGGCCATCCGGTCCGACTTCAAAACCCCTTGACCATTTTCGGAAACCACGGCCCAGTTGTAATAACCCAGCGGGACTTTGAGCTTCACCATACGCTCGTAGAGATCGAGCATTTTATTGGTGTCTTGCTCAACGCCGGGTTGTCCTGGCCAGCCCGTGCGATAGAGTCCAGCTAGGTTGTGCATCGCCTTCCAATGATCTTTGGCGATGGCTTTTTCGTAGAGTCCGACGATGGTTTTCCAGTCTTTGACTCCTCGTACTTTCTCCAAGGCGCGGGCTTGTTGAAACCAGCGTTCAGCTTCAGCATCCAGCGGCGGGTTGTGGTCTTTTTCGTAGGCGCAGGTAAAGGTTGGATAGGCCATGGCCGGAGCTCCGCTCAACAAAAGTGAAAAAATGAGGGCACAAAAATAGATGGCTTTAGTCAATGGCTTTGGCATAAGGCGTCTCCACGTCCCAAAAACGCGTTAGATGGGCTATCAATGGCTCATTTTTGTTTTTATTTTCCCAGTTTTTATCCATCACATCGTTCCATTTTTTGAAGTTTTTAGTTGCATCACAGCGCCCCTTGTCATCGTTAAACGACTTACCGACATGCAACTTCCACAACTCCTCCCGCCAATGCTTGGCCAGCTCAGCATCCGGTGCAGCCAGTCCTAATTCAGAGTCGGTATGCAGACTGCGCGTGTTGATATTCGCCGAACTGAGCAGACTAAAGACATCGTCCACCACCAACAGTTTTGAGTGTACGTAGATTCCACGGAAAAACGCCTGCTCCCCTTCGGACAACGTGCTGCCCGGCTCGGGGCTACACGCCGTTAGCGTCGCGATGACGACCTTGAGACCCGGTAAATCCTTGAGGGTGTAAGGTTTTGGATCGTCACTGTCATCCGATTTCGGCTTGCTGAGTTCAGGAATATCTTTTGGTTTGAGGCCGCCCAGGCGCTCTTCTAACTCAGGCGTGACCCCTTTTTTCTCTAGCTCGGTAATATCGTTTTTCAGCCATCCGATTTGTTTGAGCTGATTCCTCTGCACGCCGGGATTGGGACTCAGGTTCTCGTTTAGAAAAGCTAAACGGCTGCGTTTTTGCAACATTTCCTCCACCAGCGTGCGCTGAGCCTGAGGCATCAGTTGCTCCTGCCCCAGTTCCTGCAAGGTGGCATAGGTGGTGCTGGAAAAGCCCTTGTCGTTCGGGTTGTTGGTGACCACGAACAAGTACAAATCTTTGTCTCTGCCTTTTGCGATATAAGCAGCCGCCAGCTCGCGCAACTGTTTGGCAAACGGAGGGTAACGAAAATACTGGTTTTCAAAATAGGCGTAGTTGCGCACGTTGCCTAAAGCCTTGTGGTACAGCTCCAGAATCGAGGTCTCTGCACCTTCTTGCGGTTGCGTACGGCAAATCTGCGCCATGGTTGAACCGGCGGCTTTGAAATTGTCCGGTTTGATGGCCTGGCGTTGATCGCGCAGGCCATCGGCAAACCATTTCTTGACCCAAAAGGTTTCCCGATCCCAGGCGGTGCTGAAGTTGTGGTTCAGGTCATGCAGGGCAGGGCCCTGTACTTTCATGGACAAATCCTGCCATGGACCGAAGCCTGGGCTACGCCGAGCGGCTTTGTCGTCATACAGGTGCGCGCTGGTATCCCAATAATTGCGATGCATGTTGTGCCCCATGACGAAGCCAACCGCGTTCGCAGTGTCTTCATAGTCCACTAACACCATCTTCTGGTGGTGGCTGGCAAACAGGGTCAACAGCAACATATGCGCAAAGTTGGTATCGGGTGCTTCCCCTTTCATCAATCGATAAAGGGTCGCTAGGCGTCCTTTTTCATTGCGCATCTGCGGTCCGCGTATGGCGGCATTCAGGGGTATTTCAGTGGAAAAGTCTCGGGTGCGGAACTCGACGTTCTGCATCCGCCCATCGTGGACGCGGCTGAACCACTCCCGCGTATATTCCTCCTCCTGCGGGGAATATTTTGGCGCCCCCGATCCTTTGAGTTTGTTGTAGCCTCCTTGCCCGTTCAGTTGTGCTTCGATGTCGGTCAGAATGTCCTGCAGCTCCTTTTCGCGCTTATCGTAGCGATAGCCGCTGGTGCCGTACTCAGGGATTTGCCCGGCGCGAAGTTTGGTCAATTCATGTTGGTGAATTGTGCGGCGATACTCCAGTTGCTGGCGAGCCTGCACAGAGCTATCAGACGCTGCGCTCCCTCTAGCCATACCCGACCCCGCAGCAGTGCCTCCCGAGCCCGCCAGACCATCGCCAATGATGGTGTTTTCAACAAAGTTGGCCAGCGGGTTCTTCCAGATCAGAACACGGGTCTTTACGCCATTGCGACCTCGAACATCCAGTAGCTCACCGATGCGATCGCTGCCGGGCTTGAAACGCATCGCCGGGTCGAATCCCCAGCTGATGATTTCGACACTCTTAGTCGCGGCCTGAATGGCATCGTAGACAGCACCAAACGCCTTATCACCGTTGATCAACGGGGTGATCTTGATGCCGGCTCGCGGTGGGTACATGGCTTTGGCCGCGAACCAGTCCATGGTCAAGGCAGTGGACTTGTGCTCTTTCGGCGTCAGCTGGATCACTTCTTTGCTGTAATCAGTCGTCATTCGATTGCTTCCTGCACTCAAAGGCTCGTCGGCTTGTTTGCCGGGTTCAGGGCGGCGCCGCGATAATCATCCGTTGAGCCCAAAGGTTCAAGTTGATCGGCTTGCGCGTGGTAGTCGCGATACCCCTGGCGCGCCAATTGCTGATTTTGTGAACCTGCTTCGCCGCTGACTTCCTTAGGCTCGATCTCGAAGCGATGACCGTTCACCAGTTCAACTGCATAAGTCTGGGTGCCTGGGACGTGATCAAACTTGATCACGCCGTCTTCGCCGGTCAGGCCTTCCTGAATCACGGCGCCATCGGCGAACAGCGTATAGGGTTCATCTTCGTACCCGGGATGACCGGGCACCGCACTGATGGTTGCGCTGAGTTTGTGAATGACTTCCGGCGCCGGTTGTGACTCGCCACGCTCGGGGACTTCGCCTGCCTTGTCAGAAGCGGCGGGCAGGGGCACCAGCGGCAAGAGCGCGGCGTTTCCGGTCCCGACACCCGGCGCCCCTCCGGCATTCAATTTGATGACCGGCCCCACCACGGTTATGCCTCCCGCATCCAGCTTGATGAAACTCCCGCCGGCTTTCACGGTGAGTTCCATACCTGCTTCGATGACCATCTTTTGCCCGGCCTTGAGATGGATTTCCTTGCCCGCCGCCATCAATTGCGCGGTACCCAGTTTGATGTGCTGGTTTTGGCCGACCACCAAGTGATCGTCAGCTTTCACCTCCACTTTGCGGTCCGCAACCGTGGTGCGATGTTCTTCAGCCTTGAGCTCGGTGTAAGTGTTCTTCTCCACCGTATCGTGCCGCTCATTGCCCACCCGAATCTTCTGATCATGCTCAACATTTTCATCCCAATCCCGCTGGGCATGCAGGTAGATTTGTTCCGCACCTTTCTTGTCTTCAATCCGCAGTTCGTTGTACCCGCCGCCGCCCGGTGAGCTCAGGGTTTTGAACACGGTGCGGGTTTTGTTGGCCGGGAGCTCGTAGGGAACCTGGTTTTCCTTGTGGTACAGGCACCCGGTCACCAGTGGCTGATCGGGGTCGCCTTCGAGGAAGGTGACGAGGACTTCCATGCCGATGCGTGGGATGGCGATGGCGCCGTAGCGGTCGCCGGCCCAACTACTGGAGACACGCATCCAGCAGCTGGTTTTGTCGTCGGCCTGGCCTTCCCGGTCCCAGTGGAATTGCACCTTGATGCGGCCGTACTGGTCGCAGTGGATTTCTTCGCCTTTGGGGCCGGTGACCATCGCCGTTTGGCTGCCGAGGACCCGGGGTTTCGGGTGTTGCAGCGCCGGGCGGTAGAACACGGCCCACGGGGTGGCGAGGAAGCGGTTGCGGTAGCCTTGGTGGAAGTCGTCTTTGTTGTCGGTGGTGTCGCTGGTCACCGACTCTTCGAGGACTTGCGGTTGTTTGCCTTCGTGGAAGATTTCCGTGAGCAACCAGAGGTCGTTCCACTCGGTGCGCGGGTGGTCGGAGAGTTCCAGGAAGTGGCCGCTAACCAACGTGGTCTGGTCGCCGTGGCCTTCGGCTTGTTGATAATCCGCGCGGTGACGTTCGAGGGTGCGTTGGCTAAGGAACTTGCCCCGCGCACGGTCGATGAAGCGGCCCGGATAGTCGTAATCCTCCAGATCCGGCTCGGTGCTTTCGCCGTCAGGTTTGTAGGCGGACTCCAGTTGCAGGCGTGGTTTTTCAAAGTCGTAGTCGCGCCGAGTAACACGACCGGTGCGGGTTTCCAGTCGCAACTTGAAGCCCTTGATCACCGGCTCATCAGCGACCAAGCCGCTGCCTTGCACATAAGCGGTCGGCTGGCCGAGTTTCGGGAACACGGTCTGGTCGTCGCCGAACACCAGCAAGTGGCCCTTGGGCGTGTGCTGGAAGTGGTAGTGAATGCCTTCTTCCTCGCACAACCGCTGGACGAAATGCAGGTCGGTTTCGTCGTACTGCACGCAATAGTCGCGATCCGGGCACGGCACGCTCAACTGGAAGTTGTAGGCGTTGCCCTTAATGCCGTGCTCGTCGAGGATCAGCGCGATGATCTTCGGCACCGACATCTGCTGGTAGATGCGCTGGTTGGTGCGGTGCTTCAAGTAGCTCAGTTGCGGCACCAGCGTCAGGCGGTAGCGGGTCAGGCGTTTGCCGGCATCGCCTTGGGCGATGCGGTAGATCTGGCCGTGGATGCCGCTGCCGGCCGCGTCAAGAGCCAGGAACGCCTGTTTGTGCAGCAAGGTCTCCAAGTCCAGGTCGGGATTTTCACTGACCAACTCCACATCGAATGCGTAGGTTTGGCTGATACCTTCGGTGCCGGTAAACGAAAGCACTTGAAGATCGTGCTCAAGATTATCGATGGTCAGGCTGAAATGAGCTTGGTTGGCAGGACTGAACATCTCTTGGTGCTCCTTGATGTGGTGTAGTTCTTCCGTAAAAACCCAAGCTGCCTGTGAGGTATGTGGACTCAGTGCGAGCGGCAGTTTATGAGGCGCGCAATGATAACCTGCTTGAACTGCGCAAGAAGTTGCGCAGTTGCCCGGAGAGAACCAGCACGTGGGAGATTCAAAGAATTGAAACAAAATATTTCTTGGTTTCGTTAACTACCACGCACTCATCCGTCGAACGTCCGTTTCTGGCCCAGAGTGTGTAAAAACGCAGACACCGTTTAGAAGTCTGCGTTGCTACGTAAAATCTGTCAGCGCTTGGCAAGTCGGCAGACCTGAAATTTGCGTAGGAACGCGATTTTCGTTCTGGTTCTGACCGTCATACCTGCTCTAAAACGTTTTTACACAGCCTCGGCCGTTTTCAGCCGGTCATGACAGGCGGAAAACGGCCAAAAGCAGACCTTCAACCTAGCGAGTTTCGTCACGATGGGAACATCACCTGCTTGCTTACGATCAAGCAGTATCCAAACCCCCGGGCGTTCAATGTCGGCAACGCTGCCAGTAACAACATCTTCGACTACCCTACTCACCTGAAAGGTAAACCCAGATATCGACCTGGGTACGGTGCCTTCAGCACACAAACAAGCATGGATCCAGACAAGTTACTTCATTTAATAGGACAGGTTACAAAATGGACGACGAACGATTTGTGTTTGAAGCGCTTACCCGATTCAACTACTTCCCTAATCAAAAGCAGGGCGTTGGCGAGATTCCACCGATCTTCGATTCCAGACGATTCACACCCGAAGTAGTTCTTCGAATCATCCAGGAGCCAGACGCATGCGATGAACGTGCAAAGGACCCAGAGAGCAATAAGGCAGGAAGGCCTTCGAAGGGCTTTGATTTTGTTGAATATGCGTCCACTCGGTATAACAACGTGCCCAGACTTCTAGGAATTCCCCATCCGCAGGCATACGGGCGGCTTGCAAAATGTATCTCTGAAAATTGGGAGCACATGCGGGGAATCTGCGATAACGAAAGTAGTAAAATCAAACCATACTTCCATGCTGACAAACGATTGGTAGTGATGAACTACGACAGCTTTCGAGAGAAAGTTCTGGAGAAAAGCCGGACATCATTCGGCAAGCGTTACTTGGTGAATACGGACGTTGCAAGTTGCTTTAACTCTGTTTATACGCATGCTATTGAATGGGCGGGAATGGGTGAGGAAGAAGCCAAGAGACAGCTTGGGGTAAAGGACAACAGCAACAAGCACTGGTCTAAAGAATTGGATAAGTGGCAAAGGAATACACGACGTCTTGAAACTCAGGGCATTACAATCGGACCAGCGACATCGACAGTCATCGTAGAACTTATACTTGGCGTAGTGGACGAGAGACTACGTGAAGAAGAATATGAATTTGTGCGATATGTTGATGATTATGTATGTTATTGCGCAGATTCATCGGAGGCCGAACGCTTTTTGCAAAAGCTTGCCAGCGAATTGAAAAAGTTCAAGTTCTCATTAAACTTATCGAAAACCAAAGTCGAACCATTGCCCGCTGCAATACAAACGGACTGGGTGGCAAAACTTCATGCCGCACTTCCTCAAAAAGTTGGCGAAGGCAAGAAGTATGACACGGATGATACGATACACTTTTTAGAATATGCGATTTCACTCAACAATCAAACACCGGATGGCAGCGTATTAAAATACGCTATGCAGCAACTAATCCACTTGCTTAATGATGATTGGATCAGAGTTGTCACTGACTATGTGACAAACTTGAGCTGGCATTACCCGCTATTACTGCCCTACTTGGGGATAATTTTTGAAAAGCATGAAGTTCAACACTCTGACTACGAGGAAAGGCTAAACCAAATCATAATCGAGAACTCCAAAAATGGGCGCTCGGATGGAATGTGCTGGCCTCTACACTTCATCGGCAAGCATGGACTGGCCCTCAACACATTAGCAGAAGCGGCGGTTATCAATTCTCAAGACTGCCTGTCAATGTGTATATTGATGAAAATAACCGGCTGGACAGAGAACCTACAACGAGTATTCGAAACCCTAAGCGAACTTGATGTTTATCAAAAAGATCGGCAGTGGGTGTTTCTTTATCAAGCTTTTATCAAGGGGTACATACCCAACCCCTACAAATCGCCCGTATTCGAAATCATGAAAGAAATGGAGGTTGACTTCATGCCACCAGAAGGAAATGAAAGCCTAGCTGAATCGTATTGCACCCATCTGGAATTTGCAGATGCGTTTGAGCCAGAGCATGGGCCATATACATTCGAAGAATTCGTACAACGGCGTCCTGCCTAAAATTATTGAATTTTTTGAAGCCGTGACAGATTGATATTGGCAGCTACAGGCCATGGCTGATCGTCTTCTTTTGTCCGGTTGCTGTCTGTCACGAAGGGCAGCCACCGACCCATAGCGGCCGGTCGTATCCGACAGACCTGCCACATTGATTCGGGCCCTTAGCCGGTGCTGACCCACTGCGGAGCCGAGTCAAGGTAAGCAAACGAGACTAAGCACAACGCAGATTATGAAATATTAAAAGTTGGATAAGTGTTTTTTATGGGGTTGATAGTTTTAAAAAGCTGCGTATAGTGGTGGCGGGCCCGCTTTTAGGCTCCTTAAACAAACTTTTGGTGACTTTATGCTCCCTTATCCTCGTGACCCTGATTTCCCTGCCGCATTGAAAGCCCGTCGCGAGCTGCGCGGCATGAGCCGCGCTGCGTTAGCCCGTGCCGCAGGTGTTCATGAGGTCATGCCCCGTCGTTATGAAGAACCCGATTGTGGTGAGTTCGCCCGTCCACGCCCGGACAGCACTTGGCTAGCGCTAAATCGTGCGTTGGGTTTTCAGATTCCTACGGATATTGATGACTTCATTAGCAAGACCGAATCGATCTACAGCTCCGGATTATTTGAAAGCGGTCCTCTGGACTCGAATAACCAGTGGGAGGACCCGCAAGCGGAAGCTGGCCAGGAGGTAGCGGCTGAGCTGATGCTTAAGGATGCTTCTCTGGAAGACATTGTGAAGTTGCTGCATAGCCGCAACATCGAACCTACTTTTCGTCACCTGATCTAGGGCGCGGTATGCGGGCTGGAATTCACGAGGAGACGCTGCGCGCCATGCTCGAAGGTGGCGCTGTGCGCGAGGTGCTGGCCAGCCAGGAGGCTGAAAGTAGACTTCGTCCGTCCGCCTGAGTGTCGTCGGTAGCCGCTGGCCGCCAGTGCGCTCGCGCCGCGAGGCACTGCGCACCTGGGCGAGTCTCTCTGCGGTCGGCCGCTTTGCCGTCGAGCTGTAATCAGCTTGTACTAAATGTATGTTCGCATGCGTTGCATTTGTAATTGTCTAAGATGTATTCATCTACGGCTTTCCCTGCCACTGCTCCCGCAGTAGCACCTACTGCCAAGCCACCTAAAAAACCGATTACACCGCCAACGAGCGTCCCAACCCCAGGAAACAGTGCGCTTCCTATCGCGGCACCAGCAGCGGCGCCTTCGCCCCCGCCTGCTACTGCTCCTATCCCACCTGCTACTGCTCCAACCCCTCCTGCGACTTTCGTCCCAATATTTCTTTTTTGTGTTTTATCAGAACCACAACTTGGGCATGTGACTGGCATGTGACTTCCTTGGCGATTTAGTTTTTCGTTGGTTGCGAGGGACAGACAGTTCTACGTGCAGATAAGTGAACGCCAGATGAAGCCGATCGAACAGCAGCATGATGCCCCCAAGAATGAAGATCAGGTCTTCAGTTTCGGGTCCCATCTCTCGACATCATCCAAAGTGATCCGCTGATGATTTTCTCTTGCCCACTAGTGATATAGGCTACTATTTCGCCATTATAGTGTCTACGGGCCGCTCTTGGCCGTGGGCTGCCTTCCGCGAAGGGCAGCTCTGGGGCGAAATCGGTCGTTCACCAGTAGTTGCGATTAACCGATAGTTGCCCCGCACGCTACCACTGTCATCATTCTTGAAGAAGGACCAGAAGTGCTTATTAATATTCTAGACCTTCTTGAATTGCTCAGAATTTTCGAACTCTGGGATGTGTGGAAGGACGCCAGGGACGCTACTGAAGGGACCCGACTCTACCGCTGGAGGTATGTCGTTCAGGGCCTCGTTCTTCTGATCGTGCTCCCCGTGGTGCTCCTGCTACCGATGTGGTTCGTATTTTTGCTCTGGAAGACATGACGTTTGCTGTGGCTCATTTCGCTGACGGTATGGAAAACCTCCTCTCCTGCACCAACGTCAGCTATTGGCTAGAAGCAGCACTTGGATCGAACGTCCGTATATGGACTCCCCCTCATTGCAAGCCCCGTTGCTCTGGCGCCCGTGCCGACTGCACACGTATATTCGGCCTCTAAATACGGCATCGTTTCGATGCAGGGCCATGATGGGCTATTCGCGCGCCGGCTCCCGATCGCTTTTTCGTGCTTTTCGCACTTGGACATTCGAGGGTTTTGCCGACGCCGGTTCGACCGGTTTGCCATCGTTCAGGTTGCTTCGCAATCGTGGTTAAGAGTTGTTTCTCTTGTAGAACACGTCGGGTAAATAGATCAGGCCGCTGCCTGATTCGGTTGGTAATCAGTGCCGTGACGCAGCATCGCCCAAGCCATGCGTGCAGTTTTGTTGGCCAGCGCAATAGCGGCCACATTGGGATGCGATCGTTCGGCTAAACGAACGGCCCACTGGCTGAGCCGATCCTCTTTGGATTTGGCTGTGCGTAGCGCCGAGCGTGCGCCATGCACCATCAATGTTCGCAGATACGTATCACCGCGCTTGCTGATACCGAGTAGTCGATCCTTACCACCAGAACTGTGTTGCCTCGGTGTCAGTCCCAGCGAGGCGGCAAACTGTCGGCCATTGGCAAACTGACGGGCATCACCGAGAGCGACGACGAGTGCTGTGGCGATCATTGGGCCGACACCGCGCAGCTGCTGAAGGCGAACGGCGGACGGCTCGTTTGTCGCGATCGCAGTGATCTCGCCGTCGAGCTGTCAAACACGCCCATCCAGCGCACGAAGGTCGTCCCACAAACCATCCAGCAGACGACGAAAGCGTGCCGTCAAACCGTTATCCGCATCCCCTAGCCAGCACGGTATTGCACGACGCAGCATCAGCAATTCCTTCGGTGCAACGAGACCGTACTCGGCGACCAGCCCGCGGATCTGATTGGCTTTGGCCGTCCGCTGTTCGATTAAGCCGGCCCGGATGCGATGCGTCGCCTGGATATCCTGTTGTTCGATGGTCTTGATGGCGACGAAGCGCATGCTGGGACGGCTCATCGCTTCACAGATCGCCTCGGCATCGTTCGCGTCGTTCTTGTTGCTCTTGACGTACGGTTTGACGAACTGCGGCGCGACCAGCTTGACTCGAAATCCGTGGGCTTGTAGCTGCCGAGCCCAGTGATGCGCACCGCCACAACTCTCCATCCCGATCTCACAGCCAGGTTCGATCTTTTCCAACACCGTTTGCAGCCAGCGATCACGCGGTAGGCGCTGCCGCCAGACGGGTAGCTCATGACAATCCACGCCGTGGATCTGAAACACGTTCTTGGCCAGGTCGACCCCAATTCGCATAAGCTTCATGTGTGGACTCCTTCTCACCGTTGACTGTGGTTCGCACTTTCAGTCTGGCACTCAAGATGCCGAAGTGAGGAGGAGTCCATCCCATTGCTTTTGGCTGTGGATTCAACCGGTCGATGCGACAGATTGGCTAAATCTTTCAGCGGGTGTTTTGTAGTTCAGACTTTTCCTTAAGTCAAAGACTGCTGTCTATAGCAGAAGCGATGGTATCCAGTAGCGGATGAGATTTGATCTGGTCAGGATCGTCCATTAGATACTTCAGGAGTTCCTGGCTTGGTAGCGTTTCCCACTCCGAAACCGAGATTCGCTCAATCAGCGACTCACTGTCCTCCAGAAGCTTCTTCAGCGGTTGACTTTCATCGGTGTGGATAAGAGCCGCGATTCGGCGGGCGAGGGCATAGAGCCAGAGGTTGACCTCATGCGCACGGATGAACGATGTCCAATCGACCTGCGCGCTCAGCGGCTGGCGAATAGTCCGAGCAAGATTATTAAAGATCTTGGAGAGCTCACCTACGAGGTACTGCCGATCTGCTGGCGCAAGGTGTGCGCTCAACGTAGCGAGCTCGTCGGTGAAGGCTCCATCCCCATCAAACTTGAAGTAAAGCGAACCGCCTTTGAGCGCAGATTTCCACTGGGTGGTGAGGTCCCCCAGCCACTCGCGTGACACTTGTGCAACGTCGACGACCTTTAGCCCAAGCATCGGGATCAGAATTGACTCCAGGATCCAGGGCGTGAAGTGATGGAGCCTTCCGAGGCGACCACGTACAGGTTGGAGGATGTCTTTCAGCTGTACGTCGCTGAGCGGACTCTCGATCGAGGCAGTCAGCCTGTTAACTAAATGAAGCTTGGCAGAGGAATCGACATAGTTGGCCTCATTGATCAGCCAGCATAACGTGGATTGCCGATCCCCGGATTGGAGCATGTCGAGCATACCAAGGGCATCGACCGTGAAGGTGCTGGCGTTGAGCGCACCCTTGAAAGCATGGACGCCTACCCAGACCGGGATATTTGCTTTACATCTCAAGAGTGCACTGATTTGCGACGGATCCTTATCGAATTCAAGCGACAGGCAAATGAGCCGCAGAGCCTGGTCGACTAACGCACGCCTGCGAAGGTTTTCATTCATTGGACTGGAGCATTCCTGATCCAGCCAATTGACAAGTGCTTGGGGCGCCTTCCACCACAGGATCTTGATGGCGTAGTAATCGCTCCAAGCGATATCGGTGGTTGAATGTCCAAACACTCGTTCCGGATGGTCGTTGGAGAGTAATAGTTCTTTGAGGTTTTTGCGTTGATAGTAATCAATGTCCAAATAGCTTTTTTTGACCTTTGGCGCCAACGCGTCTTGCCGCGTTGAGCTCAGGTGCGCGAGAAGGTCGCTCGTCAGTGGATCCGGCAGTGACGTCTGGCCATCGTTGTAAAGGTGACCGGCATGTGAATGAGCCAATACAAAGCCTGCGGCGTCCCATGCTGAGTGGACGTCTGGGAGCAAAAAACCATCGCTCCAGAATTTCGTTGGAATGTCCTCGAAACGTTTTGGGGCGAGCTTGCCTTCTTCTAGGTTCCCCTTGGCTTGCATCAGATCGTGCAATTCTGATCCTGAGCGACCGGCCAGCTCTGGATCGTCCAACCACCATGCAAGGACATCTCCTGACCGTTTGTGATCCGTGAAGGACGAGCGGTGACTTAGCAGTATTGGATCGTTTTCTTCCTTCGGGCTTTCAGTGCTGGAATCAAAAATGAGCTTTGCAGTGGGCGCTTTCTTGCCGTCCGTGTGCAGAGTGCTTTGGATGATACGGTCCGCTAATACGAAGACGTTCGGTAACACGTCAAGCGGGATTGGGGTGGCCAGAAGCGGATGTTCAATGTTGGCTCGCTGTATAGAGTTGGACAAGTGGTAGCCGGCAATAGGTCTTCCATTAGCCGCTCGGATTAGGATCATCCGGTCGTGAAGTTTACTTTCCGGTACAGCAAGTACCCTCAGCTGGACGTTACCGTAGTAGCCCTTACCCCAAGCAGCACAGCTCGCCAGCAACTTCTGGATGCGGTTTGGCTCACCTGGAGCAGCCTTGGAGTCTTCAGTGGACAGTTTTTCGGTCGTGATGATGAGATACTCGCTGGTCGCAGTGCCAAGCGTGTTGAGCAGGTCGATGCCCGCGTTTTCCATGTACGGATCGATCCAAGCAACCTGAGCGTCATGGTGCTGCTCCAAGATCTTTCGCAGCCAATCGGTCAACTGCAGGCGGCTCGTTCCGCCACTCACCGACAGTGTCTGGAAAAAGCGTCCGTTGGAGGGCTTAGGCAACAGCGAACCTACATTGTCCTCGATCAGCCGATTCTGAGTGACCCAAGGATCATCGGCGTGCCCGCCGATTTCGGAGCGGTTGGGCCGGTGAGCTCGGCCAATACGGCCCGCTGCTTCAAGCTTGGTTTTCTCCTTGTGTGGTACCTGCTTCGCGAGCCAATCCATACGACCGGTTGAGTGAATGGATTCGACGACGTGCATATTCATGTTCACGCTGCGAATGAAATAGGAGCCAGTCTGTAGCACTAGGTTCGATTCCCCGCCGTCAGCACCGACGGCGTAAATTTCCAGGCTGTACGCGGTAGCTACTTGGTTCTTGAAGGTATCGATGGCAAAGATATGGTCTACGGGATACTCAACATCCCTAGGCAGGCGAGTGATGTACGACATTTGCGAGGCACCGTCGCTGTAGGAGTTCACTACCACCAAAAGCTCCGCAGGATCCCGCGTTAGCGGCTCGAACAGTTTCAGCGAAGAGTTTTTCCCTTTGAGCTCCAGCTTGAATTTCAGACGTTCGTTCTTGGTCAGACCGGGCACACAGACGAACTCGAAATCCCCAAGACGCCAAGCGTCCAAGGTACCGAACTCCATGCCCGTATCGGCGTCCAGCGCGTCACACGCGGCCCTGGCAAGCTTAGTCTCAAACTCTTCAGCGGCAGCAAAAAGCAATGGTTTGCTCGGCGATGAGACAGCGCCAGTATTGGCACTAGCAAGGCTCGTCGGACTCAACCGTTTGATGTGGTAAAAATACAAGTCATGTGATGGAAAATGCATCACTGGCCGAGCAGTGGGTTTGCCGCCAAAGTTGACGTCTAGGACGTGTCCAACCAGTTTCGCATCTAGCTCGATATCCGCCCGGAGACTCGCTTCCCGAAGAGAAGCACCATCGAGGAAGCTTCGGACGAAAGCCTTTAGCTTGTCGGCCGACGTATGTAGCGTCAGTGCGTGAGTTTTTACGGTGCTATTCGCGCCAAGAGGGGTCCTGCTGCTGGTCGTACCCGTCCATTTATCTGTACAGAAGGTACCTGGCAGAGAGCGTCCGTATAGAAATTTGACCTCGGTCGTGTTCTCGCGCTCGACCTCCAGTACCCACAGTTGAGTGGCGCTGAGAATGTCGGTGTCTCCGAAGAGATCGTGTAGCCTAAAGTCAGATGCTAAGGACTCGAAGTTGATAGTCATCTTACTTCCTTTTAGTGAGAGGCAAGGTAGCCACCGGCCAGCCTTCATCGGAGCTAAGAACTGAGCGTTGAGCAGATTTATAAGGTGGAGGGTAGATACCGCTAGGCTAGAGCGCATACGAAATTGCGGAAGCGGGAGTACCTTCCACCAGCATAGTGAATAAGGCAAATAGAGATCGGAAGCACGGACTGCGAAGATTCGTTGGCCGAGATAGTCACTAGTGAGAGTCGGCTTTGGGTCAAACCCAACATTCTCGATTGTTTGCTTCTGGCCGGTTGCTGACTGCCGACTACTGACTGCGACGAAGAGCGGCTTCGTACCTTGGAGCGAAACGACCGTATTAATTGTCCACTAGATAAACGCTAGAGAAGCGCGCAAAGTTCGGTCGCGCGGGACTATCAATTAAACTAGTCACTCAAAACAATTAGTGTTGGTAGTAAAGCTCTTGAGCCTCATCTCTCAATCGCATCGATTTTTCGTGATTGGTTTCGCTTCCCTCGTCTTTGATCACCGTCACGCCTGGGATTTTCGGTTTCAGGCTGTCGAGGTACTCCTCCTGCGCCCTTAGGCGCCGCTTGATATGAGCATCCGCTGTATTTTCATTGGCGGAGTCCCGGACTACAGTCGGCGAGTTATGAGGCGAATCCCGATCCGCGCCTTGGGTTTTCGGTTGTCCAAATGATGATGGTTTTATGGGCTGGCCCATGTTGTTGATTTTCAGCTCTTGTAGTTCTGCGCTTCCGCTTGCGGTCCCGCACCCGGAGTTCGAGAAAATCACACGACCATCTGAGGTGGTGCATTTGTACACATCCGCAGCTTGGACAATGGTGATGCAAAGGGCCGCGAGTGCCAAGTACAAAGTCCATTTCATAATGCAACCCCCAAGAAGGCTGGACGACACCGCAAACCGCTGTGACGCTTCCCCTCTCTGAACTTAATCGTAAAAAAGTACAGTGGTATTGATGATAGCCGTAATGGTCAACATTGCTGCCGGACGTGTGCTTTTTATCGGAAAGGGAGAGAAGGCTTTCGAAGAAGGCCCCCTTGGCTGGAAGCTGTTTGTCAGTGGGCTGCAATCTCCCCATAGGGGACATTGCAGATCTGGAATGAAAGTTTTTTTGGACGGGTGGTCTAGGTGGTGTGACCAAATTTTTTGCAGATGGCGTCCAAGTCATCCCACGGGTTACGTAGTTGTCCTGCGTACCCACAGCCGGGCGAATGCACAAACGCTGCACTACGATCAATCTCTTGCTGCAGTGCTTGGCAGGTTCTGCAAGACACCACGCTGTTAGAGATTCGCCAGCGGCCATTCCAATCAATCAGATCATCGTTCGTCGTCATAGATCAACGTCCCAGTTCTTCAGATTCATACTAGGTTGATTGCCCCGCGTAGAGGAGGTTCCAGACGCTCGTGCGCAAGGGTATGGAGTATTCGGAGCCCATTACTCTAGAAGTGAAGTCATCTACATCTTTTGTGGCGACAGGCCATGTTCGCCCCATGATGGTCGCTCTTCATGGGTCGACAGGAGCGCAGCTCATTGAACTGGTTGGCGTTCGGGCTTGGCTACGAGTCGGGGCAATTCTCCAAGAGCTTTGCGGACGGTCACGAGCGTAATTTGGTTGTTTGCTTTGGTGGCAGGGTGCCACAATGGTTTTTTAGTTGCGTCATGATCAGGTGGATCACATGGATGGCCCAGGATCTCGGAATGACCAAGATTTTTTCATAGCTGAGCAGGTGCGAACTGACCGATTGCATCAACTATTTCGCCAATCAGTTTCTGCGGTTTTTGGTAGTTACCTCGCTGCCATCATGCTGTGTTGGCTGTGTTGGGATCGTTTTGAACACAGCGTTGTTCTTTGGTGGTTGGTCATACTGACCGGATCGACGCTGTTGCGCATCTCGATGTTTGTTGCCTATTTTCGCAGCAACGAAAGTGAATGTACGCCTCAACGCTGGGAGCGAAAATACTGGAGCACGCTCGTGTTATCCGCCAGCATCTGGGGGGGAGGCGCATTCGTTGTCATGCCAGCAGACGATCTTTTGTCGCAGGCGTTGGTCATGCTCTTTACTGTCGGGATGTCTGTCAGCGCGGTGTCCTGCTACTCGGCCTACCGCTATATGACACTAGTGTCCGTTGGCCTGGTTCTGTTGCCGTGCACCGCCTGGCTGCTGTTTCAATCGTCCACGATTCAAGTCGGCATGGCACTCTCGGTTTTGGTGTTCGCGTCATTTGTTGCCCGCGCGACACGAAAAATGTCCGAGGCAATGGAAACCGCCTTTCGTCTAACCCGTGAAATGGAACAGGCGAACAGAATTTCAACCCGTGCAGCACAAACCGATGAACTGACCGGCCTGAAGAGTCGACGAGCTTTTTTCGAGCATGCTCAGCAGCTCTACAACGAATGTAAAACCAACCGGTTAGGGTTGTGCGCCGTAATGTTGGACATGGATCACTTCAAGCATATCAACGACACCTACGGCCATCAGGTTGGGGATCAGGTTTTGCGCCAAATGGGTGTGGTCATCAGTTCATCCTTTCGTGCAATGGATATCCACGGCCGGTTAGGTGGAGAAGAATTCGCAGTTCTGCTCCCGGACACCTCCATTGAGGTCGCCGTTAAGATTGCAGAACAGCTCATCCAGACAATTGCTGGATTGATGATCGAGCCTGTTCACTGCATAACAGCCAGCCTCGGCGTAGCGTCAACGGATGCCGGTAATAAAGATCTGCACAGCTTGATGAACAATGCTGATAAAGCACTGTATCGAGCTAAGGCGCTAGGGCGTAATCAAGTCGCTGTTGCTCAGTAGATTTGGCTTCTGGCCGAAACCTTCATCCGTAGCAGGCGGCTTTTGAGCCAAAGCAGATGGTCAGATGCGAAGCGTCAACTAATGACAAATGGGTTCACTTAAAAGCAGAAATGCATCTTATTTACCGTCTGCTGGAGTAATTGTATCAATCCTTTTTTACAAACAACACCGTCCTTCCAAGCTCGAACTGCAAAGTCGGCTTTGGGGTGTGTGCGGTAGGTAGAGCGATTTTGGTTTCCAGCCTTACTACCTATTGACGAGTTTGACGCAACTAAGACTCAGATGATGTTGTTTTCATCAGCACGGCAGGCAGCGGGCGAGCAATTATTTGTAGCTGCCAAGCGTAAGAAGCCAGCGTACGAGACATGATCAGCGTGAGATGCTATAGCCCCTAGGTAATTGGCATTCCCAGCGTTCACGCTGGACCGGAACCAAAAGTTCGTGTTTTTTCTGTCGGAATGCATTCACTCTGCTAGTGATCAGCTACAGTTGAAAGGTCATTTACAGGGAGTGCTCGACAATGGCGTGTCTCATCTGTGGATCTATGGCGATAGAGTTACAGTTAATTTCGCCTAGCCACTTTGTGGAAGTAGATTGTCCAGCTTGCGGGTACTACGGCATTCCAAAACAAATGATTGAGCAGATGTTGAAGCAAAAACAAAAACTGCATATTGCAAGCACCAGGGCTTACTTAGCGATGCGAGCTGAAAACAAGCAGAGTCCTTGGATAACTCCCGTTGATATCAGTATTCATCAACTTTTCGTCATTTCGCCGTTCGATATTGGCTGAGCCATCATGCACTCTATTTCAAAGTGTCTTCGATCTTGCCTTTTTCAGTAAAGGTGCGCACAGCAGATTACGATAGGTAGGTAAGATTAAATAAATCTGCTGCTCGTGGAGAGGGGTCGTTTGATGGCCCATACTTTTTCTGGCAATGGATTCGTTCTGATCAGGATGAAGTTAATAGATTTGAAATTTCTATATCGTTAACTAATTTTTTAGGGGCGTTCGCTCGAGACACAATGAAGATGCTGTTAGAGGGTCAAAATTCGAGGTGAAAAATTTTCATCGCTTCTTATGAGCTATAGGCAAAACAGTTTTGTTGAATACCGTATTCCCCCTGCCGAGGTGGCGGCTGAACTTAGTAATTCTTTTTGTAACTCGAAATTAGTCGTATGCAACAGGATATGCGAGGTCGGCCCACTCCTGCATCATGCTTCTACGCTGATCTAGGTATGTGGCATGGTTATAGGTATCTCGTATCTCGTTAGCATCTCCGTGAGCTAGTTGGCGCTCAATCCAGTCTCTATTGAAGCCTCGATTATTCAGTTCGGTACTGACAAGGTGCCGAAATCCGTGGCCTGTTTGTTGGCCCTTGAACCCAAGATCCGAGAGACATTTGTTAACCGTGTTCTCGCTCATTGGACGATCTGGGTCATTGCGCCCAGCAAAAACCAGCTCGTTGCATCCAGTAAGCCCTTGAAGAACTCTCAGAATAGAAACCGCTTGGGTTGGGAGAGGGATGGCATGAGCGCGGCGCATTTTCATGCGTTTGGCTGGGATCGTCCATACGCCTCTATCCAAGTCAAACTCTCCCCAAGGTGCCGCTCTGAGCTCGCCCGGGCGGGCTGCAGTAAGGAGTAGTAAATGGATTGCAGACTTGGTCAAGAGGTTGGCAGCAGTGCTCTCATCCAGTTTTCTGAGTAGGTTGGGTAGTTCGGTAAAGGGAATAAAGGGGTGATGCTTGGTTGCTGGTGCATGCGCAGCCACAACGTCCAGGTCCGTGGCGGGATTATAATTTAATAACCCCTTCGCTAGCGCGTATCGAAAAATCTGGTTAAGCCACTGACGGCATTTTTTGGCGACATTCAGCGCGCCCCGTTTCTCGATTTTCGAGATTGTGGCGACGAGCTCAGTTCTTTGGATTGCATCTATAGGTTTGTTGCGGAGTGTAGGTATCAGATCTTTATCAAGATAGGCTCGCGCTTTCAGAGCAGATGCGGATGCCCATCTTCCCGCGCGGTGGGCATGCCATTCGTTGGCTATCGACTCGAACGTATTGCTGCGCGACGTTGCATCTGCGCGCTTGTCAGTTTTCCGCTTCTCGCTGAGATCAATGCCTTTAGCAACCATCGTTCGTGCTTCGGCGGCGCGTTCACGGGCGAGTTGAAGAGAGACAACGGGATAGACGCCGAATGAAATACGAGGCTGTTTTCCGTTGATCCTATACCGGAAGTGCCAATACTTGCCGCCGTCTGGCTTAATCCAAAGCGATAGCCCACCGCCATCAGGTAGTCCATACGGTTTGATCTGAGGCTTTGCGTTCTGAATTTGCAGTACGGTGAGCGGCATTTGAGTACACCTTCGGTGGCCTAACTCGGGGTCACCTACAAATGTACTCACTAGCTTTAGGATTGCAATGGCCGTGTTCGGACGTGGAAAAGCAAAAGGCCCGCTAGCAGCGGGCCTTTTGCTTGGTACCAAAGGTCACGTAGGATCGCCTTGGATTTCTAGATGGTGCCCCGAGGGAGACTCGAACTCCCACTCCTTTCGAAAACGGATTTTGAATCCGCCGCGTCTACCAATTCCGCCATCAGGGCTCAATGGCGGCGAAGTATAGAGATGAGATTACCGTCGGTCAATCAGGTACATAGAGAATTTTCACTATTTCGGCTAGACTTCCGGCCCCTGCTAGACGAACCCCATCATGCGCGTTGCTGACTTTACTTTCGAACTCCCTGATTCGCTGATTGCTCGCCACCCTTTGGCCGAGCGTCGCGGTAGTCGCCTGTTGACCCTGGATGGGGTCAGCGGCGCCCTGGCACACCGTCAATTCACTGATTTGCTCGAGCATTTGCGCCCGGGCGATTTGATGGTGTTCAACAATACTCGGGTGATTCCGGCGCGGCTGTTTGGCCAGAAGGCTTCCGGCGGCAAGCTGGAAATTCTGGTGGAGCGGGTGCTCGACAGTCATCGCGTGCTGGCCCATGTGCGTTCCAGCAAGTCGCCCAAGCCCGGTTCGAAGATCCTGATCGACGGCGGCGGCGAGGCAGAAATGCTGGCGCGGCACGATACGTTGTTCGAGCTGGGCTTCGCCGAAGAGGTGTTGCCGCTGCTGGATCGCGTCGGGCACATGCCGTTGCCTCCCTATATAGATCGCCCGGACGAAGGTTCGGACCGCGAGCGTTATCAGACCGTGTACGCCGAGCGCCTGGGCGCGGTGGCGGCGCCGACGGCGGGGCTGCATTTCGATCAGCCGCTGATGGAGGCCATTGCGGCCAAGGGCGTCGAGACCGCGTTCGTGACCTTGCACGTCGGTGCGGGCACGTTCCAGCCGGTGCGGGTCGAGAAGCTTGAAGATCACCACATGCACAGCGAATGGCTGGAAGTCGGCCAGGACGTGGTGGATGCAGTCGCCGCTTGCCGTGCGCGGGGCGGTCGGGTGGTGGCGGTGGGGACCACCAGCGTGCGTTCCCTGGAAAGCGCCGCCCGCGATGGCGTGCTCAAGCCGTTCAGTGGCGACACCGACATCTTTATCTTTCCGGGCCGGCCGTTTCATGTGGTCGATGCCTTGGTCACTAACTTCCATTTGCCCGAATCCACGCTGTTGATGCTGGTTTCGGCGTTCGCCGGTTATCCCGAAACCATGGCTGCCTATAAAGCAGCGGTGGAGCATGGTTACCGCTTTTTCAGCTACGGTGATGCGATGTTCATCACGCGTAATCCTGCGCCGACTGCCCCTAAAGAATCGGGCCCTGAGGACACTGTATGAGTCGTATGTCGTTTGAACTGCTGGCCACTGACGGCAAGGCTCGTCGCGGTCGTCTGACCTTCCCGCGCGGTACCGTCGAGACCCCGGCCTTCATGCCGGTGGGCACGTACGGCACGGTCAAGGGCATGTTGCCGCGGGATATCACCGCCACCGGCGCGGAAATCATTCTGGGCAACACCTTTCACTTGTGGCTGCGTCCGGGCACCGAAGTGATCAAGAAGCACGGCGACCTGCACGATTTCATGCAGTGGAAAGGCCCGATTCTTACAGACTCCGGCGGTTTTCAGGTGTTCAGCCTCGGCGCGATGCGCAAGATCAAGGAGGAGGGCGTGACCTTCGCCTCCCCGGTTGACGGCGCGAAAGTGTTCATGGGCCCGGAAGAGTCGATGCAGGTCCAGCGTGACCTGGGCTCCGACATCGTGATGATTTTCGACGAATGCACCCCGTACCCGGCCGATGAAGACGTCGCTCGTGTGTCCATGGAGCTGTCGTTGCGTTGGGCCCAGCGTTCGAAAAACGCCCATGGCGATAACACGGCGGCGCTGTTCGGCATCGTTCAGGGCGGCATGCACCAGGATTTGCGCATGCGCTCCCTGGAAGGCCTCGACAAGATCGGCTTCGATGGCCTGGCCATTGGCGGTCTGTCGGTGGGCGAGCCCAAGCACGAGATGATCAAGGTGCTGGATTACCTGCCGGGCCTGATGCCGGCTGACAAACCTCGTTACCTTATGGGCGTTGGCAAACCGGAAGATCTGGTTGAGGGTGTGCGCCGCGGTGTGGACATGTTCGATTGCGTGATGCCAACCCGTAATGCCCGCAATGGGCATCTGTTCATTGATACAGGCGTGCTGAAGATCCGTAACGCGTTCCATCGCCATGATGATTCGCCACTGGATCCGACCTGCGATTGCTACACCTGCCAGAACTTCTCCCGTGCTTATCTGCACCATCTGGACAAGTGCGGCGAAATGCTGGGTAGCATGTTGAATACCATCCACAATTTGCGCCATTACCAGGTGCTTATGGCTGGTTTGCGCGAGGCTATTCAACAGGGTACATTGGCCGCCTTTGTCGATGCCTTCTACGCCAAACGCGGGCTACCTGTTCCGCCTTTGGACTGAGTTTTCTGACCCCAAGATTCAACATTTGCAACTGGAGTGCTAAATGAGCTTTTTTATCTCTAATGCCATGGCCGACGCTGCTGCACCGGCAGCTGCAGGCCCAATGGGCGGCGGCTTCGAGTGGATTTTCCTGGTCGGTTTCCTGGTCATCTTCTACCTGATGATCTGGCGTCCACAGGCCAAGCGCGCCAAAGAACAGAAGAACCTGCTCGGCAGCCTGCAAAAAGGCGACGAAGTTGTGACCACCGGTGGTATCGCCGGCAAGATCACTAAAGTGGCAGATGATTTCGTGGTTCTGGAAGTTTCCGACACCGTGGAAATGAAGTTCCAGAAAGGCGCCATCGCCGCCACGCTGCCAAAAGGCACGCTAAAAGCGATCTAAGTTTCAACTTCTACTCAATCGACGGGGCGCGCAAGGCGCCCCGCGTCATAAGCGGGCGGCGTGATGCTGAACAAATACCCTCTGTGGAAATACATTCTGATCCTGGCGGTGCTGGCGGTCGGTCTGATTTATTCCGCTCCCAATCTTTACCCTGATGACCCGGCCATTCAGGTCAGCGGTGCAAGCACTGCGCTGTTGGTCAATCAGGCTGATCTGGACCGTGTGAGCACTGCGCTCAAGGAATCCGGGATCAACGTCAAGGCAGCCACGCTGTCGGCCAACGGCAAGGGCGGCCTGATTCGCCTGACCAAGGCTGAAGACCAGTTGCCGGCCAAAGACGTCGTGCGCAAGGCATTGGGTGATGACTACGTCGTTGCACTGAACCTGGCACAAACCACCCCGCAATGGCTGCGCAGCCTCGGCGCGCATCCGATGAAGCTGGGTCTGGACTTGTCCGGTGGTGTGCACTTCCTGCTGGAAGTGGACATGGACAAAGCCCTCGACGCACGCCTGAAAGTCTACGAAGGCGACGTCAAGAGCCTGTTGCGTAAAGAGAAACTGCGCTATCGCAGCCTGCCACAACTGGGCGGCGCCATTCAGCTGGGCTTCACTGATGAAGCAACCCGCGAACAAGCCCGCGCGCTGGTCCGCAAGAACTTCAACGATTTCGACATTGTTCCGGCCGACCTGAATGGTCAACCGGTGCTGCGTCTGGCGATGACCCCGGCCAAGCTGGCGGAAATCCGTGAATACTCCATCAAGCAGAACTTGACCACGGTACGTAACCGCGTCAACGAGCTGGGTGTTGCTGAGCCGATCGTCCAGCGTCAGGGCGCCAACCGCATCGTTGTTGAGCTGCCAGGCGTGCAAGACACCGCAGAAGCCAAGCGTATCCTCGGCAAGACGGCCAACCTCGAGTTCCGTCTGGCGGCTGAGCCAGGTGCTTCGAAAGCCACTTCCGAATCGTTCGAGTTCCGTGAAGGCAAGCGTCCGCCGGCACAGATCGAGCGTGGCCTGATCATCACCGGTGACCAGGTAACCGACGCCAAGGCTGGCTTCGGCGAGCACGGCACGCCAGAAGTGAACATCCGTCTGGATGGCCACGGTGGCGAGCTGATGAGCCGCGCAACGCGCAGCAACGTCGGTCGCAGCATGGCGGTGATCTTTATCGAGCAACGTCCTGTCACCACTTACACCAAGCAAGTGGTTGATGGCGTCGAGAAAGACGTCGCGGTGCAAACGTTCAAAGAAGAGAAGAAGATCATCAGCCTGGCGACCATCCAGTCGCCGCTGGGTGCTCAGTTCCGTATCACGGGCCTGAACGGTCAGGGCGAGTCGTCCGAACTGGCGCTGTTGCTGCGTGCCGGTGGTCTGGCTGCACCAATGTACTTCGCTGAAGAGCGCACCATTGGCCCGAGCCTGGGTGCGGACAACATCACCAAAGGTATCGATGCATCGCTGTGGGGCATGCTGTTTGTCTCGCTGTTCATCATCGCCATCTACCGTTTCTTCGGCATCATCGCCACCGTCGCGCTGGGCGTGAACATGGTGCTGCTGTTGGCCCTGATGTCGCTGCTGGGTGCAACGCTGACCCTGCCGGGTATCGCCGGTATCGTGCTGACCATGGGTATGGCGGTCGACGCCAACGTACTGATCTTCTCGCGGATTCGTGAAGAGATCGCGGCGGGCATGACGGTGCAACGGGCAATCAACGAAGGCTTCGGCCGGGCATTCACCGCGATTCTCGACGCCAACCTGACAACATTGCTGGTCGGCGGGATTCTGTTTGCGATGGGCACCGGTCCCGTCAAAGGCTTCGCAGTGACCATGTCCCTCGGGATCTTTACCTCGATGTTCACGGCCATCATGGTGACCCGCGCGATGGTCAACCTGATCTTCGGCGGTCGGGACTTCAAGAAGTTGTGGATTTAAGGGGCTGCCATGTTACGTACAATCAACTTCATGGGCGTTCGCAACTTTGCGTTCGGCGTCACATTGTTCCTCAGTGCGCTGGCCATTTTCAGCGTCTTCCACAAGGGCATGAACTGGGGCCTGGACTTCACCGGCGGTACGCTCATTGAGCTGACCTACGAGCGTCCGGCCGATGTGTCCAAGGTGCGTACCCAACTCACTGAGTCGGGTTACCACGAAGCCATCGTGCAGAGTTTTGGCGCGACGACTGATCTGCTGGTGCGTATGCCTGGCGAAGACCCGCAACTGGGTCATCAGGTCGCTGAAGCGCTGCTGAAGGTTGGCGGCGATAACCCGGCGACGGTCAAGCGCGTCGAGTTCGTCGGCCCGCAGGTGGGTGAAGAGCTGCGCGACCAGGGCGGCCTCGGCATGCTGATGGCGCTGGGCGGCATCCTGATCTACCTGGCTTTCCGCTTTCAGTGGAAGTTTGCGGTCGGCGCCATCGTTTCGCTGATTCACGACGTGATCGTGACCATCGGTATCCTGTCGTTCTTCCAGATCACCTTCGATTTGACGGTACTGGCGGCGGTGCTGGCGATCATCGGTTACTCGCTCAACGACACCATCGTGGTATTCGACCGGGTTCGTGAGAACTTCCGGGTGCTGCGCAAGGCGACCTTGATCGAGAACATCAACATCTCGACCACGCAAACCTTGCTGCGGACCATGGCGACGTCGATCTCCACCTTGCTGGCGATTGCGGCGCTGCTGTTCTTCGGTGGCGACAACCTGTTCGGCTTCTCCATCGCCCTGTTCATCGGTGTTCTGGCGGGTACTTATTCGTCGATCTACATCGCGAACGTGGTGCTGATCTGGCTGAACCTGAGCAGCGAGGATCTGATTCCTCCTGCGGCTTCCGAGAAGGAAGTCGACGACCGTCCATAACGGCCATCGCTTCCAGCTGTCTGCCAAAAAAGGCGCGAGTTGAACTCGCGCCTTTTTTTGTGCTCCAAGGCTGGGAGAAGCGCGGGCTTTGACCCGCATGTGATGGTCAGGAGGTTCATGTGAACAAGTCGTTGCTGGTTGGTGCGGTACTGGGTGCTGTCGGTGTGACTGCCGGGGGCGCTGTTGCCACCTACAGCCTGGTTAAAAGCGGCCCTGAGTATGCGCAAGTATTGGCCGTTGAACCGGTTAAGACACAGATCAAGACTCCACGTGAAGTATGCAAGGACGTTGCAGTAACCCGGCAGGCGCCGGTCAAGGATCAACACCAGATCCTCGGTACGGTCCTTGGTGCGGTAGGCGGTGGTTTGCTCGGCAATCAGATTGGCGGCGGTAATGGCAAGAAACTTGCCACCGTGGCGGGTGCTGTTGGCGGTGGTTACGCCGGGAACAAGGTCCAGGAAGGTATGCAGAATCGCGATACCTACACCACGACCCAGACTCGCTGTAATACCGTGAATGACATCAGCGATAAAGTTGTCGGCTACGACGTCCGTTACTCGCTGGACGGCAAGGAAGGTAAGGTGCGGATGGATCGCGATCCGGGCAACCAGATTCCGGTCGATAAAGAAGGCAAGCTGGTTCTGTCGCAGAACCAACCGGCTCAGTGATGAGCTGATTGCTGTATTCAAAAAGAAGCACCTGAAAGGGTGCTTTTTTTGTGCCCGCTATTTATCAGCCACCGATAACTCTGTAGGAGCAAAGCTTGCTCGCGATAGCGGTCTCACATCCACAAAAAATGTCGGCAGTTACGACGCCATCGCGAGCAAGCTTTGCTCCTACAGCTGGCGCATGCGAATTCCAGGCATAAAAAAAGCACCTCGAAAGGTGCTTTTTTTTGTGGGCGTTCGCTTAGCGTTTCAGCGAAGCCGGCAGGTGCGGCTGGATCGCCGTCAGAACTGCCTTGAAGCATTTGGTGTTACCAGCAACGACGTGGCCTTTTTCAAGGAAGTCATGACCACCGGTGAAGTCACTCACCAAACCGCCGGCTTCCTGGATCAGCAGGGCGCCTGCAGCCATGTCCCACTCGGACAGGCCCGACTCCCAGAACGCGTCGAAACGACCGGCAGCCACGTAGGCCAGGTCCAGGCTGGCCGAGCCGGCGCGGCGGATGCCGGCAGTCTGGCCAACCAGGGCGCGGAACATACCCAGGTAGTTGTCGAGGTTGTCCATCTGGTCGTCACGGAACGGGAAACCGGTGCCGAGCAGGGCGCCGTCCAGGCTGGTGCGACCGCTGACGCGCAGGCGACGACCGTTCAGTTGAGCGCCGCGACCACGGCTGGCGGTGAATTCTTCCTGGCGAACCGGGTCCAGAACTACAGCGTGTTCCAGGCGACCGCGGTATTTGCAGGCGATGCTGACAGCGAAGTGAGGAATGCCGCGCAGGAAGTTGGTGGTGCCGTCCAGTGGATCGATGATCCACAAGTACTCTTCACCTTCGATGCCGTTGCCGGCGTGCATGCCGGTTTCTTCACCGAGGATCGAGTGGTTCGGGTAAGCCTTGCGCAGCGCGTCGATGATTTTTTGCTCAGCGGCGCGATCCACCTCGGATACGTAATCCTTGGCGTCTTTTTCGTCGACCTTGATGGTATCCAGGCGCTCGATGGAGCGGAAGATCAATTCACTGGCGCTGCGGGCGGCGCGCAGCGCGATATTCAGCATGGGCTGCATGGATGTGTCACCTAAGGTTGTTAAAGAAAGCCGGGCATTCTATCAGAACTTTTCTACAGGTGAAGGTCGGTGTTCGCTTTCATAGCTTAACGGTAGGATGAACTGTAAGATTCGGCTCCCCATTTTGTGTTCGAGAACGCCTCCCGTGCTGCATAACATTCGTGTCGTCCTGGTCAATACCAGCCACCCTGGCAACATCGGCGGGGCTGCGCGTGCCATGAAGAACATGGGCCTGTCGCGGCTGGTGCTGGTCGAACCGAGGTTGTTCCCGCATCACGAGGCGGATGCCCGCGCCTCCGGTGCCGGGGACATCCTTGAAAACGCGCAAGTCGTCGCCACCTTGGAAGATGCCTTGGTCGGCTGCAATCTGGTCCTCGGAACCAGCGCCCGTGACCGGCGCATTCCCTGGCCGCTGCTCGATCCCCGCGAATGCGGTACGAAAGTGGTCGAGGAAGCGGCGCAAGGTGCGGAAATCGCCCTGGTCTTTGGTCGTGAAGATTCCGGCCTGACCAATGAAGAGCTGCAGCGATGTCATTATCACGTGCACATCCCATCAGACCCTGAGTTCAGCTCGCTGAACCTTGGGGCAGCGGTGCAGGTGTTGAGTTATGAAGTGCGCATGTCCTGGCTCGCGGCCCAAGGTCAGCCGAGCAAGGTCGAGAAGGATGAAGTGGCGTCCACCAAAAGTGGCGAACTGGCGACCATGGATGAGCTGGAGCGATTCTATGAACACCTGGAGCAAACCCTGGTAGCCATTGAATTCCTCGACCCGGAAAAGCCGCGGCACTTGATGGCGCGCCTGCGTCGGTTGTACGGACGAAGCTCGGTCAGCCGGGCGGAAATGAATATATTGCGTGGCATCCTCACGGAAACCCAGAAAGCGGCCCGTGGCGAGCTTCTTAAGCGGAAGGATTAAAAATGTTCGAGCGTTTGCGTGAAGATATCCAGAGTGTTTTCCATCGTGATCCGGCTGCGCGTAACGCTTTTGAAGTCCTGACTTGCTACCCCGGCATGCATGCCATCTGGATTCATCGCCTGTCGTCGGCCCTGTGGGGCATGGGCTGGAAGTGGCTGGCGCGGTTGGTATCGAACTTCGGCCGTTGGTTGACCGGGATCGAGATTCACCCGGGAGCCAAGGTCGGTCGTCGCTTCTTTATTGACCACGGCATGGGCATTGTCATCGGTGAAACCGCCGAAATCGGCAATGACGTCACCCTGTATCAGGGCGTGACCCTGGGCGGCACCAGTTGGAACAAGGGCAAGCGTCATCCGACCCTGGAAGACGGAGTTGTGGTGGGGGCGGGCGCCAAGGTGCTCGGGCCGTTCACAGTGGGCGCCGGGGCCAAGGTGGGTTCCAATGCGGTGGTGACCAAGGCCGTGCCGCCGGGTGCGACAGTGGTCGGGATTCCAGGGCGGATCATCGTCAAGTCCGATGATGAGCTGGACGCCAAGCGCAAGGCCATGGCCGAGAAAATCGGCTTCGATGCTTATGGTGTCGGCGAAGACATGCCCGACCCGGTGGCGCGTGCCATTGGTCAACTGCTGGATCACCTGCAAGCGGTCGATGGTCGTCTGGAAGGCATGTGTGGCGCGCTGAAGGATCTGGGCAGTAACTACTGCGCCAAGGATTTGCCTGAGCTGCGTGAAGAAGACTTCGCCTGCGTAAAAGACAAAGACGAAACCAAGGCTGGCTAGACCGCGCTGATCCCTTCGCGGGCGAGCCTCGCTCTTACAGGGGAGCAATCCATGTAGGAGCGAGGCTTGCCCGCGAAGAACGATAACGCGCATTTACTGGTGGTACGCCGCCAGCCTTTGCTATGATGCGCGCGCTCTTTTGCGGGTAAACCTGACTAAAGTACTAGGTCTTATAGTTGACTTAAATACTCGGGAATAGCATACTCGCCCCCATTCCGAACTCCGTGGTAATTGTCCATGAGACTGACTACAAAAGGCCGATACGCCGTGACCGCCATGCTTGACCTGGCGTTGCATGCGCAGCACGGGCCGGTGTCCCTGGCCGATATCTCCGAGCGCCAAGGCATCTCCCTGTCCTACCTCGAACAGCTTTTCGCCAAATTGCGTCGTAGCAATCTGGTCTCCAGCGTTCGTGGTCCGGGCGGCGGTTACCAACTGTCCCGCGACATGCAGGGCATCCAGGTCGCCCAAGTGATCGATGCGGTAAACGAATCGGTCGATGCAACCAAATGCCAGGGGCAGGGTGATTGCCATCAAGGCGACACCTGTCTGACCCACCACTTGTGGTGCGATCTGAGCCTGCAGATTCACGAATTTCTGAGTGGTATCAGCTTGGCTGACCTTGTGACTCGCCGTGAGGTGCAAGAAGTAGCCCAGCGTCAGGACCAGCGCCGTTGCAATGGCAAGGCGCCACGCCTGGACAAGATTGAAGCGTCCGCCGTCGAATGACAGCCAAAGAGCTAGCGGCACGCCAGCCAGCCTGATTTAGGAGATAGTCCATGAAATTGCCGATTTACCTTGATTACTCTGCGACCACCCCGGTTGATCCGCGTGTCGCGCAAAAGATGAGTGAATGCCTGCTGGTCGACGGAAACTTCGGTAACCCGGCGTCCCGTTCCCACGTGTTCGGCTGGAAAGCTGAAGAGTCCGTCGAAAACGCCCGTCGTCAGGTCGCCGACCTGGTCAACGCCGACCCGCGTGAAATCGTCTGGACCTCCGGTGCCACCGAGTCCGACAACCTGGCAATCAAGGGTGCGGCGCATTTTTATGCGACCAAAGGCAAACACCTGATCACCACCAAGATTGAGCACAAGGCTGTCCTCGACACCATGCGCCAACTGGAACGTGAAGGCTTCGAAGTGACTTACATCGAGCCGCGCACCGATGGTCTGGTGACCCCGGAGATGGTCGAAGCTGCCCTGCGTGACGACACCATCCTGGTTTCGATCATGCACGTGAACAACGAAATCGGCACCGTCAACGACATCGCAGCCATCGGCGAGCTGACCCGCTCCAAGGGTATTCTGTTCCACGTTGACGCGGCTCAGTCCACCGGCAAGGTCGACATCGACCTGTCGAAGCTGAAAGTCGACATGATGTCGTTCTCTGCCCACAAGACCTACGGTCCTAAAGGTATCGGCGCACTCTACGTCAGCCGCAAGCCGCGTGTTCGCATCGAAGCGACCATGCACGGCGGCGGTCACGAACGTGGCATGCGTTCCGGCACCCTGGCGACCCACCAGATTGTCGGCATGGGCGAAGCCTTCCGCGTAGCCAAGGAAGACATGGCTGCCGAGAACGTGCGCATCAAAGCCTTGAGCGACCGCTTCTTCAAACAGGTCGAAGGCCTGGAAGAGCTGTACATCAACGGCAGCATGACCGCCCGCGTACCGCACAACCTGAACCTGAGCTTCAATTACGTTGAAGGCGAGTCGCTGATCATGGCCCTCAAGGATCTGGCGGTTTCGTCCGGTTCGGCCTGCACCTCGGCTTCCCTGGAGCCTTCGTACGTACTGCGCGCCCTGGGCCGCAACGACGAACTGGCACACAGCTCGATTCGCTTCACCTTCGGCCGTTTCACCACCGAAGAAGAGATCGACTACGCCGCGCAGAAAGTCTGCGAGGCCGTTACCAAGCTGCGCACTCTGTCGCCGCTGTGGGACATGTACAAAGACGGTGTCGACATTTCGAAAATCGAGTGGGCGGCACACTGATTTCAAGTCGCCGCAAACCGGCCCTGTGAACTCAGGTTTATGGGGCTCAAGAGCGACTCTCTGATGAGTGAGGATTAAGAATCATGGCTTACAGCGAAAAGGTCATCGACCACTACGAGAACCCGCGCAACGTCGGCAAGATGGACGCGGAAGACCCGGATGTCGGCACTGGCATGGTCGGCGCTCCGGCGTGCGGCGACGTGATGCGTCTGCAGATCAAGGTTAACGAGCAAGGCATCATCGAAGACGCCAAGTTCAAGACCTACGGTTGCGGTTCGGCTATCGCCTCCAGCTCCCTGGCGACCGAGTGGATGAAAGGCAAGACTCTGGATGAAGCAGAGACCATCAAGAACACTCAGCTAGCCGAAGAACTGGCCTTGCCGCCAGTGAAAATTCACTGCTCCGTACTTGCTGAAGACGCTATCAAAGCGGCCGTTCGCGACTACAAGCAGAAGAAAGGCTTGATCTAAGCATTGGGCGACGAGTAAGGAGTCAACGATGGCTATCAGCATGACAGAAGCGGCAGCTCAACACGTGCGACGCTCCCTCAACGGGCGCGGCAAAGGTGAAGGGATTCGTCTGGGTGTTCGCACCACAGGCTGTTCCGGCCTTGCCTACGTGCTGGAGTTTGTCGACGAGGTGGTTGCAGAGGATCAGGTGTTCGAGAGTCACGGCGAGAAAGTGATCATCGACCCTAAGAGCCTGTCCTACCTGGACGGCACCGAGCTCGATTTCGTCAAGGAAGGGTTGAACGAAGGCTTCAAGTTCAACAATCCCAACGTACGCGGTGAGTGTGGCTGCGGCGAAAGCTTCAACATCTGAGGCTGCGCGTGGGTATTCCTTGTCATTTCGCTTTATTTGAACTGCAGCCGAGCTTCCGTCTGGATCTCGAGCAGTTGGCCACGCGCTATCGTGAGTTGGCGCGCGGTGTTCATCCAGACCGCTTTGCCGACGCTCCCGAGCGCGAGCAGCGGCTGGCGCTCGAGCAATCCGCGAACCTCAACGAGGCCTACCAGACGCTCAAAAGCCCCCCGAAACGCGCGCGCTACTTGCTCGCCATGGGTGGTCGCGAGTTGCCGCTGGAGGTCACGGTGCATGATCCGGAGTTTCTTCTGCAGCAGATGCAATGGCGCGAAGAGCTCGAAGACCTGCAAGACAGCGCCGACCTGGCCGGCATTGCCGTGTTCAAGCGTCGCTTGAAGGTTGCGCAGGATGAACTGAACGAAAGCTTCGCAGCCTGTTGGGATGATGCAGCGCAACGTGAACAGGCCGAACGCCTGATGCGGCGCATGCAGTTCCTCGACAAGCTCACCTACGAAGTGCGCCAGTTAGAAGAGCGCCTCGACGATTAACCCAGTGCCGCTCCGGTCGCACGCCTGATATACAGATAAGTCCTGATAACGATGGCCCTACTGCAGATCGCCGAACCCGGCCAAAGTCCTCAACCGCACCAGCGTCGTCTGGCTGTGGGGATCGACTTGGGCACTACCAATTCGCTGGTCGCTGCATTGCGCAGTGGTCTTTCCGAGCCTCTGGCTGACGCTAAAGGGCAGGTCATCCTGCCGTCTGCCGTGCGCTATCACGCCGATCGCGTGGAAGTGGGCGAATCCGCCAAGCTGTCGGCCGCTACCGATCCCTTGAACACCGTGCTGTCGGTCAAGCGCTTGATGGGTCGTGGTCTGTCCGACGTCAAGCAATTGGGCGACCAACTGCCGTACCGCTTTGTCGGTGGCGAGTCGCACATGCCGTTCATCGACACCGTGCAAGGCCCAAAAAGCCCGGTCGAAGTCTCCGCCGAAATCCTCAAGGTGCTGCGTCAGCGCGCCGAGGCGACGTTGGGCGGTGAATTGGTCGGCGCGGTGATCACCGTTCCAGCCTATTTCGACGACGCTCAACGCCAAGCCACCAAGGACGCGGCCAAACTGGCCGGCCTCAACGTGCTGCGTTTGCTCAATGAGCCTACTGCCGCTGCGGTGGCTTACGGTCTGGACCAACATGCCGAAGGCCTGGTCGCCATTTATGACCTGGGCGGCGGCACTTTCGATATTTCGATTCTGCGCCTGACCGGCGGTGTGTTCGAAGTGCTGGCCACCGGGGGCGACAGTGCCCTGGGCGGCGATGACTTCGACCACGCCATCGCTGGCTGGATCATCGAGAGCGCGGGTTTGTCCGCCGACCTTGATCCGGGCGCGCAACGCAATCTGCTGCAAACTGCCTGTGCGGCCAAAGAAGCGCTGACCACTGTGGCGACCGTTGAAGTTGCTTATGGTGACTGGAAAGCCCAGTTGACCCGCGAAGCCTTCGATGCGCTGATTGAGCCGATGGTCGCTCGCAGCCTCAAAGCCTGCCGCCGCGCCGTGCGTGATTCCGGCATCGAGCTGGAAGAAGTGCACGCCGTGGTCATGGTCGGTGGTTCGACTCGTGTTCCTCGTGTTCGCGAAGCCGTCGCCGAAGCCTTCGGTCGCCAACCGCTGACCGAAATCGACCCGGATCAAGTGGTGGCCATCGGTGCCGCGATTCAGGCCGATACATTGGCTGGCAATAAGCGCGATGGCGGCGAATTGCTGCTGCTCGACGTGATTCCGTTGTCCCTGGGGCTGGAAACCATGGGCGGTCTGATGGAGAAGGTGATTCCGCGCAACACCACCATCCCCGTCGCTCGCGCCCAGGACTTCACCACCTATAAAGACGGCCAGTCGGCCATGGCGATTCACGTGTTGCAGGGTGAGCGCGAGCTGATCAGCGACTGCCGCTCCCTGGCCCGCTTCGAACTGCGCGGCATTCCAGCGATGGTGGCCGGTGCGGCGAAGATTCGCGTGACCTTCCAGGTCGATGCCGACGGTCTGCTCAGTGTCGCCGCCCGCGAACTGGGTTCGGGCGTTGAAGCCAGCATCCAGGTCAAACCGTCCTACGGCCTGACTGACGGTGAAATCACCAAGATGCTCAAGGATTCGTTCGAGTACGCCAACAACGACAAAGTCGCCCGCGTGTTGCGTGAGCAGCAAGTCGATGCCCAGCGCCTGATCGAAGCGGTGCAGGGCGCCCTCGATGTCGACGGCGAACGTCTGCTCGACGCCGAAGAGCGCATGGTCATCGAGTTGCAGATGCAGGAACTGACCGAATTGATGAAAGGCACCGATGGTTATGCCATCGAGCAGCAGACCAAGCGTCTGTCGCAAGTGACCGATGCCTTTGCTGCCCGCCGCCTGGACTCGACGGTGAAAGCCGCGCTGGCGGGGCGCAACCTGAATGAAATCGAGGATAACTGATGCCGCAGGTCATTTTTCTGCCACACGATAAGTTTTGCCCGGACGGTATGGTTGTGGAGGCTGAGCCCGGTACTTCCATTCTCGAGCTGGCCCATGAACACCATATCGAGATGGAGAGCGCCTGCGGCGGCGTATGCGCTTGCACCACGTGTCACTGCATCATTCGTGAAGGCTTTGACTCGCTGGAAGAAGCCGACGAACTGGAAGAAGACTTTCTTGATCGGGCCTGGGGTCTGGAGGCGCAATCTCGTCTAGCCTGTCAGGCACTCGTCGGGAATGAAGACCTGACCGTCGAGATTCCGAAATACTCGCTCAACCATGCTGCCGAAGCGCCGCACTGATTCAAGGAATTGTCATGAGTCTGAAATGGGTTGATGTGCTGGAAATCGCGATCCAACTGGCTGAATCCAAGCCGGATGTGGACCCGCGTTACGTGAACTTCGTCGATCTGCACAAATGGGTGCTGGCATTGCCGGAGTTCAGCGATGATCCGACCCGCGGTGGCGAGAAGGTGCTTGAAGCCATTCAGGCGGCCTGGATCGAAGAAGCAGACTGAGTCTGCGCCGTACGCAGTTAGGCAATACCAAAGAACCCGCGTATAATTCGCGGGTTTAATTTTTCACAAATTACCGTTTCTGGAGTTACACCATGGCTGTTCAACGTACTTTCTCCATCATCAAGCCTGACGCTGTTGCAAAAAACGTTATTGGCGAGATCACCACTCGTTTTGAAAAAGCTGGCCTGCGCGTTGTAGCTTCGAAACTGAAGCAACTGTCCAAAGCCGAAGCTGAAGGCTTCTACGCTGAACACAGCGCTCGCGGTTTCTTCGGCGACCTGGTTGCTTTCATGATCTCCGGCCCGGTTGTTGTTCAGGTTCTGGAAGGCGAAAACGCTATCGCTCTGAACCGTGAGCTGATGGGCGCTACCAACCCTAAAGAAGCTGCTGCCGGCACCATCCGCGCTGACTTCGCTGATTCCATCGACGCCAACGCCGTACACGGTTCGGACTCCGAAGCCGCTGCTGCTCGCGAAATCTCGTACTTCTTCGCAGCTACTGAAGTAACCACTCGCTAAGCATTGGCTTATGAGTGAAGGTGAATCCATGACTACATCGACTGTAAAAACTAACCTGCTGGGTCTGACTCAGCTGGAAATGGAAAAATTCTTCGACTCAATCGGGGAGAAGCGTTTCCGTGCCGGTCAGGTAATGAAATGGATTCACCACCTTGGCGTCGATGATTTCGACGCCATGACGAACGTCAGCAAAGCCTTGCGCGACAAGCTCAAGGTGATTGCTGAAGTTCGCGGTCCTGAAGTCGTCAGCGAGGACATTTCCACCGACGGCACCCGTAAGTGGGTGGTGCGCGTGGCGTCCGGCAGCTGCGTCGAAACCGTCTACATTCCCCAGGGCAAACGCGGCACTCTGTGCGTTTCGTCCCAGGCAGGCTGTGCCCTGGATTGCAGTTTCTGCTCCACCGGCAAGCAAGGTTTCAACAGCAACCTCACCGCCGCCGAAGTCATCGGCCAGGTGTGGATTGCCAATAAATCGTTCGGCAGCATCCCGGCGACCGCCGACCGTGCCATCACCAACGTGGTGATGATGGGCATGGGCGAGCCGCTGCTGAACTTCGACAACGTCGTGGCCGCCATGCATCTGATGATGGATGACCTGGGCTACGGGATCTCCAAGCGCCGCGTCACCCTGTCCACGTCGGGCGTGGTGCCGATGATCGATGAGCTGGCCAAGCACATCGACGTGTCCCTGGCGTTGTCGCTGCACGCACCGAATGACGCATTGCGTAACCAATTGGTGCCGATCAACAAAAAGTATCCGCTTAAGATGCTGCTCGAGTCATGCCAGCGCTACATGGCGACCCTGGGCGAAAAACGCGTGCTGACCATTGAGTACACCATGCTCAAGGACATCAACGACAAAGTTGAACACGCGGTCGAGATGATCGAGTTGCTCAAGAATGTACCGTGCAAGATCAACCTGATTCCGTTCAACCCGTTCCCGCATTCCGGCTATGAGCGTCCGAGCAACAACGCCATTCGCCGTTTCCAGGATCAGCTTCACCATGCCGGCTTCAATGTCACCGTACGCACCACCCGTGGTGAAGACATCGATGCCGCGTGTGGCCAATTGGTAGGGCAGGTGCTGGATCGCACCCGTCGCAGCGAACGTTATATCGCCGTGCGCGAGTTGAGCGCCGAGAACGATATGGCGCAAAACGCCGCGAAATAAATTAAGAGAGGATCTCTATGTCCCTGCGCTTTGCGCTGCTTGTGCTGTTGGCCAGCCTTTGTGCTGGTTGTGTCCTGTCGGGCGATTTCAACCCGATGAAGACCAGCAAGGGCCGCGATGAAGCGCGTGTCGCCTACGTGCAGCTGGGGCTGGGGTACTTGCAGCAAGGGATGACCGAGCGGGCGAAAGTGCCGTTGAAAAAGGCGCTGGACCTGGATAATTCGGACCCTGACGCCAACGCGGCGCTAGGGCTGGTGTTTCAGGCCGAGATGGAGCCGGAGCTGGCCGACCAGCATTTTCGCAAAGCGCTGTCCTCCCGCCCCGGCGATGCACGCATCCTGAACAATTACGGCAGTTTTCTGTACGAAGAGAAACGATACAAGGAAGCCTACGAGCGCTTTGAACAGGCCGCCGCCGATACCCTGTATCCTGAGCGTTCGCGGGTGTTCGAGAACCTGGGTATGACCGCTTCGAAGCTCGGCCAGCGTGACCTGGCCCAGCAGCAACTGGAAAAAGCCCTGCGTTTGAACCGCCAACAACCGCGTGCATTGCTGGAAATGGCTGAGTTGTCTTACGAAGACAGGCATTATGTGCCCGCGCGTGACTATTACGACCGTTTTAGCCTGCTCACCGAACAAAATGCACGTAGTCTATTGCTCGGCGTTCGGCTGGCAAAAGTGTTTGAAGATCGCGACAAGGCCGCCAGTTTTGGCCTGCAATTAAAACGACTCTATCCCGGTACGCCGGAATATCAGCAATACCTGTCGGAGCAATGATGAAAGCGGCGCATCCCGAAGTTGTAGCAGCGAATCGCGTTAACCCCGGTGATACTTTGCGCCAGGCCCGCGAAAGCAATGGCTGGTCGCTGGCCGAAGTGGCCCTCAAGCTCAACCTCACCGTCAATTCCTTGGGCAATCTGGAAGCCGGCGCTTTTGACAAGCTGCCAGGGCACACCTTCGCTCGCGGTTACATTCGCGCGTACGCCAAATTGCTCGGCATGGACCAGACCGTTCTGGTCCAGCAATTCGACCAATCCACCGGCACCGACTCCCAGGGCAGCAACGTCCACAGCCTGGGTCGTATCGAAGAGCCGGTTCGGGTTTCCCACACCATTTTGCGCATTGTCAGCCTGTTATTGCTGATCGCGGTGATTGGCGGTGGTTTTGTCTGGTGGCAGGATCAAACCTCATTGCGCACTAAAGACCTGGCCACCCTGGCCCCGGAACACGTAGAAGTCGAAGGTGCCGACGGCACCACCCAGATCCATCCGCTGGACGAGCCGGAAGACCAGGCTGTCGCGGAAGGTCAGACTGAAGCGGGGACCGCTCTGGCGTTGCCGCAATCCGAGACATCGACTGAAGCACCGGCCGAAGCTGAAGCCGCTGCGCCTGCTCCAGCGCCTGTAGCCCCGGCTGCAACACCTGCGGCACCGGTTCACAACGCCGCTCCAGTGGTTGCCGCGCCAGTTGCTCCAGCGCCGGCAGTTCCGGCACCGACCGTGGCTGCTCCGGCGGCCCCGGTTGCTGCTGCGCCGGCCGCAACTGTTCCAGTGGCTGGCCAAGGCTCGGTGCAACTGCTGTTCACCGCCGATTGCTGGACGCAAGTGACCGATGGCAACGGCAAAGTGCTGTTGAGCGGTCTCAAGCGCAAGGGCGAAAACGTTTCCGTGAGCGGCAAGCCACCGTTTGCCGTGCGTCTGGGCTTTGCCCGTGGCGCACAGGTCAGCTACAACGGGCAGGTGGTTGATGTCGCTCCGTTCACCAGTGGCGAGACTGCTCGCCTGAAGTTGGGTCAATAAGTCATGCACGGCGAATCTCCAATCAAACGTCGCGAATCCCGCAAAATCTGGGTCGGTAACGTGCCTGTTGGCGGCGATGCGCCTATCGCTGTGCAGAGCATGACCAACAGCGACACCAATGACGTGGCCGCCACCGTGGCCCAGATCAATCGCCTGGAAGCCGCAGGCGTCGATATCGTGCGCATTTCGGTGCCGGATATGGATGCCGCCGAGGCGTTCGGCAAGATCAAGCAATTGGTCAAAGTGCCGTTGGTGGCCGACATTCACTTCGACTACAAGATCGCGTTGCGCGTAGCCGAACTGGGCGTTGACTGCCTGCGCATCAACCCGGGCAACATCGGTCGTGAAGACCGCGTGCGTGCGGTGGTCGATGCCGCCCGTGACCGCGGGATTCCGATCCGCATCGGCGTGAACGCCGGTTCCCTGGAAAAAGACCTGCAAAAGAAATACGGCGAGCCGACCCCGGCCGCGCTGGTCGAGTCGGCCTTGCGTCACGTCGAGCACCTGGAACGCCTGAATTTCAAGGATTTCAAGGTCAGCGTGAAGGCATCCGACGTGTTCATGGCCGTCGCCGCCTACCGCTTGCTGGCCAAGGAAATCGTCCAGCCGCTGCACCTGGGCATCACCGAAGCCGGTGGTTTGCGCTCAGGCACGGTGAAATCCGCCGTGGGCCTCGGTATGCTGCTCGCCGAAGGGATTGGCGATACTATTCGCATCTCGTTGGCGGCTGACCCGGTCGAGGAAGTGAAAGTCGGCTACGACATTCTCAAATCCCTGCACTTGCGTTCCCGTGGTATCAACTTCATCGCCTGCCCGAGCTGCTCGCGGCAGAACTTCGATGTGGTCAAAACCATGAACGAGCTGGAAGGGCGCCTCGAAGACCTGCTGGTGCCGCTGGATGTCGCGGTTATCGGTTGCGTGGTCAACGGGCCGGGCGAAGCCAAGGAAGCCCATATCGGCTTGACCGGCGGCACGCCAAACCTGATTTACATCGACGGCAAGCCGTCGCAGAAACTGACGAATGAAAATCTGGTGGATGAGCTTGAACGCTTGATCCGCCAGAAAGCGGCCGAAAAGGTCGAAGCCGACGCAGCAGTTATCGCTCGCGGCTGATCGAACGAATTTAAGGATTGATAGTGAGCAAGTCTCTGCAAGCCATACGTGGCATGAACGACATCCTGCCCGAGCAGACGCCCCTGTGGCGTCATTTCGAGGGCACCGTCTCGCGTTTGCTGGATAACTACGGTTACAAGCAGATCCGCATGCCGATCGTCGAGTTCACCGAGCTGTTCAAGCGCTCCATCGGTGAAGTGACCGACATCGTCGAAAAAGAGATGTACACCTTCGACGACCGCAACGGCGATTCCCTGACCCTGCGCCCTGAAGGCACGGCGGCCTGCGTGCGTGCGGTGCTCGAACACGGCATCACCGGCGGCGGCCAGGTGCAGAAACTCTGGTACATCGGCCCGATGTTCCGCCACGAACGTCCGCAGAAAGGTCGTTATCGCCAGTTCCACCAGATCGGTGTCGAAGTGTTCAACCTCGACGGTCCGGACATCGACGCCGAGCTGATCATCCTGACCTGGCGCCTGTGGGGCGAGCTGGGCATCCGTGATGCGGTCAAGCTCGAGCTCAACAGCCTGGGCACCAGCGAGTCTCGTGGTCGTTATCGCGAAGCCCTGGTCGAGTTCCTGTCGGCGCACCTGGACAAGCTTGACGAAGACAGCCAGCGCCGTCTGAAGACCAACCCGCTGCGGGTTCTGGACACCAAGAACGCCGACACACAAGCGGTTTTGGTTGACGCGCCGAAAATGGCCGACTACCTCGACGACGAATCCCGCGTGCACTTCGAGGGCCTCAAGGCCCGTCTCGACGCTGCCGGCATTCCTTATGTGATCAACCCGAAGCTGGTTCGCGGGCTGGATTACTACAGCAAGACCGTTTTCGAATGGGTCACCGACAAGTTGGGCGCCCAGGGCACCGTATGTGCCGGCGGTCGTTACGACGGTCTGGTAGAGCAGATGGGCGGCAAGCCGACCCCGGGCGTTGGTTTCGCCATGGGCATCGAGCGCCTGGTATTGCTGCTCGAAACCCTGGAGCAGATCCCGCAAGAGATCTCCCGTCAGGTCGACGTCTACCTCTGCGCCTTCGGTGAAGCCGCGGAGCTGGCGGGTCTGACCCTGAGTGAACGTGTTCGTGACCAATTGCCCAACCTGCGCCTGCAAGTCAATGCCGGCGCCGGCAGTTTCAAAAGTCAGTTCAAGAAAGCCGACAAGAGCGGTGCGTTGTATGCGCTGATCCTCGGTGACGACGAGATGGCCCAGCAAGTGGTAGGTTTCAAACCCCTGCGTGGCCAGGGCGAACAACAAAGCATTGCCTGGGATGCGCTCGCTGCACACCTGGCCACCTGCGTCGTGCAGGGTTGAAGCTGTCAAACAGCCGATTTAGCGATTAAGGAGTATTGGGGTGTCGAGTACCGAAGACGAACAACTGGCGGATTTGAAGGACTGGTGGACACGTAACGGCAAGCCCCTGGTCACTGGCGGCCTGTTGGCGCTGGTCATCGTGTTCGGCTGGCAGGCCTTTCACAAGTATCAGAGCAATCAGTCGCAAGGCGCCTCGATTCTCTATCAGCAACTGCTGGAAACCACGCTGACGCCTGATGGCAAGCCTGACGCAGCCCGTGTAGCGGACCTGGCCGGCAAGCTTAACAGCGAGTTCGGCGGTTCGGCCTACGCGCAATACGGCAGCCTGTTCGTCGCGAAAGTCGCGGTCGACAGCGGCAAGCTGGACGACGCCGCCACCGAGCTGAAAGCCATCACCGCCAAACCGGCCAACCCGGCGCTGGGCGAAATCGCCCGTCAGCGTCTGGCTCAGGTGCTGGCGGCACAGAACAAGGTCGAAGACGCCCTGAAACTGCTTGAAGGCGATGCCGACAAGTCGTTCCTGGCCACTCGCGAAGAACTCAAGGGCGACCTGCTGGTGCAGTTGGGTCGCACCGATGAAGCGAACACGGCGTATCAAAAAGCCAAGGCAGCACTGTCGGATGAAGCGGCAGTCGGCGGCCTACAAATCAAGCTGGACGACCTGGCCAAAGGGGATGCGTGACGTGATCCGTTGGAAACATGCAGCATTGCTGGCTCTGGCCGTTCTGGCCGCGGGTTGCAGCAGCAACAGCAAAAAAGAATTGCCGCCGGCCGAGTTGACCGACTTCAAAGAAGAAGTGGTTCTGCAAAAGCAGTGGAGTCGTTCGATCGGTGACGGTCAGGGCGAAACCTACAACATGCTGGTACCGGCAATCGATGGCGATACCATCTATGCCGCCGACGTCACGGGTGAAGTCGTGGCGATGGATCGCAGCAATGGCGACGTCAAATGGAAGAAAGATCTCGACTTGCCTGTTTCCGGCGCCGTTGGCGTAGGTTACGGTCTGCTCACGATCGGTACGCTCAAGGGTGAAATCGTTGCCCTGGACGCGACCAATGGCGAAGAGAAATGGCGCGCTCGCGTGACCAGCGAAGTCCTCGCACCGCCGGCCAACAACGGTGACGTTGTGGTGGTTCAGACTCAGGACGATCGTCTGATCGGCCTGGATGCGGCTACCGGTACCCAGCGCTGGTTGTATGACAGCACGCCGGCGGTCCTGACCCTGCGTGGCACCAGTGCGCCAATCGTCACCAACCGCCTCGCGGTGGCTGGCCTGTCGACCGGTAAAGTGGTTGCTCTCGACATTTCCAACGGCGTGCCGGTGTGGGAACAACGGGTTGCCATTCCACAGGGGCGTTCGGAACTGGAGCGCGTGGTCGACATCGACGGCGGTCTGCTGTTGTCCGGCGAAACCCTGTACGTGGCCAGCTACCAGGGTCGCGTTGCGGCACTGGACCTGCAAAGCGGTCGTCAGCTCTGGCAGCGTGATGCTTCCAGCTATGCCGGCGTCGCCCAGGGTTTTGGCAACGTTTACGTGAGCCTGTCTTCCGGCACCGTTGAAGGCGTCGACGAACGTTCCACCACAGCCTTGTGGAGCAACGATTCGCTGGCTCGCCGTCAACTGTCGGCTCCGGAAGTGTTCTCCAGCTACGTTGCAGTCGGCGACATGGAAGGCTACCTGCACCTGCTGAGCCAGGTGGACGGTCGCTTCGTCGGTCGCGAACGCATCGACAGCGACGGCCTGCGTGCCCGTCCGCTGGTGGTGGGTGACACGATTTATGTGTATGGCAACAGTGGCAAACTGGAAGCCCTGACCATTAAGTAAAGATTTGACTATGCTTGGGTAATCCCAAGCGGCTTCACCTGTGAGCATTAATGTGGGAGCGAGCCTGCTCGCGAAGGACGTCAACGATAACGTTTACGGCCTGGATGAACGCGGTGCCTAAGCGTTTTTCGCGAGCAGGCTCGCTCCCACATGAAGCCCACAGTGATTGCCCCGAGCACCAGCCGCTGCCTCGCAGCGGCTTTTGTATTTTCTGAATTAACGAAGTGGAGAGCCGCATGGTTCCCGTAATCGCCCTGGTGGGCCGACCGAATGTCGGTAAATCCACCTTGTTCAACCGCCTGACCAGGACTCGCGACGCCATCGTCGGCGACTTGTCCGGTCTGACCCGTGATCGCCAATACGGTGAGGCCAAGTGGCAAGGGCGTTCCTACATTCTGGTCGACACCGGCGGTATCTCCGGTGACGAGCACGGTATGGACGAAAAAATGGCCGAGCAGTCGCTGCTGGCCATTGAAGAAGCGGATGTTGTTCTGTTCCTGGTAGATGCCAAGGCCGGTTTCACCGCCGCCGACCAGATGATCGCCGAGCATTTGCGCAAACGTAACAAGCGTTCCTACGTGGTTGCCAACAAGGTCGACAACATCGACCCTGAAATGGCCCGCGCCGAGTTCGCCCCGTTGGGCATGGGCCACGCGATTCCAATCGCCGGCGCCCACGGTCGCGGCATCACCCAGATGCTCGAAATCGCCCTGAGCACCTTCCCGAAAGACGCTGACGAGCTGGAAGAAGGCGAAGAAGAGATCGTTGCCGAAGGCGAGGAAGCCAAGCGCATTCCTGGCCCGAGCGAAAAAGACGGGATCAAGATCGCCATCATCGGCCGGCCGAACGTCGGCAAGTCGACTTTGGTCAACCGCATGCTCGGTGAAGACCGGGTCATCGTGTATGACGAGCCCGGCACCACCCGTGACAGCATCTACATCCCGTTCGAGCGTAACGACGAGAAGTACACGCTGATCGACACCGCCGGTGTGCGCAAGCGCGGCAAGATCCACGAAGAAGTCGAAAAATTCTCCGTGGTCAAAACCCTGCAAGCGATCAAAGACGCCAACGTGGTGATCTTCGTGATGGACGCCCGCGAAGGCGTGGTCGATCACGACCTCAACCTGCTGGGCTTCGCCATTGAGTCGGGTCGTGCGCTGGTCATCGCGATCAACAAATGGGACGGCATGACGCCGAGTGAGCGCGACTTCGTGAAGGTCGAGCTGCAACGTCGACTGTTCTTCGTCGACTACGCCGACATTCACTTCATCTCGGCCCTGCACGGCACGGGCGTGGGCAACCTCTACGCCTCGGTACAGAACTCGTTCAAGTCCGCGGTCACCCGCTGGCCGACCAACCGCCTGACCACGATTCTGGAAGATGCGGTGGGCGAACACGCGCCGCCGATGGTCAACAACCGCCGGATCAAGCTGCGTTATGCCCACTTGGGTGGCGCCAACCCGCCGATCATCGTGATTCACGGTAACCAGATCGAGAAAGTGCCGAAGTCTTATGTGCGCTATCTGGAAAACACTTACCGTCGTGTCTTGAAGCTGGTCGGTACGCCGATCCGCATCGAGTTCAAGGGCGGCGAGAACCCGTACGAAGGCAACAAGACGTCGCTCACCGACCGCCAGGTCAACAAGAAGCGCCGGATGATGTCGCACCACAAGAAAGCCGACAAGAAGCGCCGCGATAAGCGCTGATTCAGGTGAGTACCTGATCGTTCCCACGCTCCGCGTGGGAATGACGCCATGGACGCTCTGCGTCCACCGCGGATGTGACGCAGAGCGTCACGGGATGCATTCCCACGCAGAGCGTGGGAACGATCAATGTAGAGAGGGCGCCAGCAGGCGCCCTTTTTTTATGGGCACCGTATGGGCTATCCTCGGGCTCTCCCGCGCCGCCGTTAGAGCCGGGTGCAGAGCAGGGAACCACCGATGATCACCAGTAAGCTGCCGAATGTCGGCATCACTATCTTCACTCAGATGTCTCAGCTCGCGGCGCAGACCGGGGCGATCAACCTGTCCCAAGGGTTTCCCGATTTCGATGCGCCCCAGGCCTTGTGCGATGCGGTGGGCCGGCATATTGCCCAAGGGCACAACCAATATTCGCCGATGACCGGCCTGCCGGCATTGCGCCAGCAGATTGCGGCGAAGATCGCCCGCAGCTACGGCGTCAGCGTGGATGCCGATCATGAAGTGACGGTCACGCCCGGTGCCACTCAAGCGATCTTCTGTGCGATTCAGGCGGTTATCCACAGCGGCGACGAAGTGATCGTCTTCGATCCGTGCTACGACAGTTACGAGCCGTCGGTGGAACTGGCCGGTGGCCGCTGCGTCCACGTGCAGCTCGGGCGGGATGATTTCTCCATCGACTTCCAGAAGCTGTCCGAGGCGATTACCCCGCGTACGCGGATGATCGTGATCAATTCGCCGCACAACCCGAGCGGTGCGCTGATCAGTCGCGCCGAACTGGATCAGTTGGCGGATTTGATTCGTGATCGCGACATCTACCTGGTCAGCGACGAAGTCTACGAACACCTGGTATTCGACGGCGTGCCTCACGTCAGCGTGCTGAATCACGAAGAGCTGTATCAACGCGCCTTCGTGGTCAGCTCCTTCGGCAAGACCTATCACGTCACGGGCTGGAAAACCGGCTACGTCGTCGCACCGCCAGCCCTCACGGCGGAACTGCGCAAGGTGCACCAGTACGTCAGTTTCTGCGGCGTGACCCCGCTGCAATTTGCCTTGGCCGACTTCATGGCCGAGCACCCTGAGCACGTCGAAGAACTGCCGGGTTTCTACCAGGCCAAGCGCGATCTGTTCTGCGATCTGCTGGCACCGTCGCGCTTCAGCTTGACCCGTGTCACCGGCACCTATTTCCAATTGGTCGATTATTCGCAGATCCGCCCGGACCTCAACGACGTCGAGATGTCGCTGTGGATGACCCGCGAACACGGCGTGGCGAGCATCCCGATCTCGGTGTTCTACCAGAACCCTCCCGAAGGCCAGCGCCTGGTGCGCCTGTGCTTCGCCAAACGCGAGGAGACCCTGCGTGAAGCAGCGGCAAAACTATGCGTGATCTGAGTGCGCTGCCCAACCTGAACATCGCGCTGATCCAGACCACCCTGGCCTGGCACGACCGCCAGGCCAACCTGGAGCATTTCGAGCAATTGCTGGAACAGGCGCGCGGCGCGGACCTGATCATTCTGCCGGAGATGTTCACCACCGGGTTTTCCATGGAGTCCGAGACACTGGCCGAAGCGGAAAACGGTCCGACCAGCAAATGGCTGCGGATTCAGGCGGAAAAATACGCTGCAGTGATCACCGGCAGCGTCATCGTCCAGGCCGCCGATGGCAGTCACCGCAATCGTCTGCTCTGGGCGCGGCCGGACGGCGAGGTGTTGCACTACGACAAGCGCCACCTGTTCCGCATGGCTGGCGAGCACAACCACTACACCCCCGGCGAGCGTCAGGTGCAGTTCGAGCTCAAGGGCTGGCGGATTCGGCCACTGATTTGCTACGACCTGCGTTTCCCGGTGTGGAGTCGAGATGCCCAGGACACCGACCTGCTGCTGTACACCGCGAACTGGCCGGGTGCGCGGCGTCAGCACTGGAACCGTTTGCTACCAGCCCGGGCCATCGAGAACCTGTGCTATGTGGCGGCGGTGAACCGGATTGGTACAGACGGCAAGGGCTTCGCCTATACCGGCGACAGTCAGGTGCTGGATTTCCAGGGTGAGACGTTGCTCAGTGCCGGAGAGGCGGATGGCGTGTTTCAGGTGGTGCTGGATGCGGCGGAACTGGCGGCCTATCGCACGCGGTTTCCGGCGAATCTGGATGCCGATACCTTCGAGTTCACCTGATACCGAAAAAGATCGCAGCCTTAGCCGATCGTTCCCACGCTCTGCGTGGGAATGCAGCCCGTGACGCTCCGCGTCCCATTCGGGAGCTGGAACGCGGAGCGTCCCTTGAGGCATTCCCACGCGGAGCGTGGGAACGATCAGCGTGGGAACGATGTCTAGTCCTGAAATAGGTTTACACCTGTTTCACCCTAACGCCCGATGCACCGCATCGGGCGTTTTGTATTTCAAGGACAGGTGCGGGCGTTCCTGGTTGTAGATCAAGATTGCCTCCCGCACCATCCGCTCCGCTTGCCAGGTCTGTCGGCCGGTGGAGCAAAAGTTCGGTTTTCAAGATGCCGTTAACCCGCTCTGCCTTGGCGTTTTGATAGCAATCGTAGCCATCGGTCATCGAGCACGTAATGCCATGCTTGGCATGGAGCTTTTGATAAAGCGCCGAGCAGTACTGCACACCTCGATCCGAGTGATGAACCAGTTGCTGGCGTGTTCGGCGTGTTTTCAGAGCCATGCGCAAAGCTTGGGCCACCGAGTCGGCATGGAGGCTGCCATGCACGTGATAACCGACAATCTTCCTCGAGAAGTCATCCGTCACCAAACTCAGGTAGACCGGATCATCCCGTTTGGTTGATAGGTAAGTAATATCCGCCACCCAGACCTGTTCCGGACCGGAGGCCGCGACTTGCTGCGGGCCAGGCTTCAGTAGATTGGGATGGCAGTGAAGGTGATGATGGCTGTCGGTTGTCTTGTGATAGGCCCGTTTCCTGCGAACCAATTGCCGGTGCTCACGCAAAACCTCAAACAGACGATCCCGACCAACATGCAGTTCTGGTCTATCGTGCTTCTCATGCATCATCGAGTGCAGTTTGCGTGTGCCTAGGCAGGGTTGGCGTACGCGGATCTCCTGCACAAACTGCATGAGCTTCTGATCCTGCTCGATCCGAGTTCGATAGACCCGATCACGTTTGTAAAAGGCTTGGCGACTGATCCCCATAAACTGGCAAGCCCTGCTGACACTCAGGGTTTGGGTTTGCGCAACGACTTGCCGGGCCGCTTTTTTACGACAGATACGCCGTAGTCGTTCTTCAGGACATCGACCACGTCTTCGAAGAATTTGGCTTTCTGATTCGCCAGCGCCAACTGCTCCTCAAGCTCTTTGATTCTCTGCTCGGGAGTTAATGGCAAAGTAGGCTCGTCCATCGGTCGGACCCTCTGGGAGCGAATGGAAGCGCCTTGGCTCCAGTCCTGCCGGCCATGCTTGCGTAACCAAACCAGCACCGTCGACCGGCCCTGAATCCCGTAGCGCCGTTGAGCCTCTTTATAACTCAACTCGCCTTTTTCGACTTGGTCGACAACCGACAATTTAAAAGTCAGCGTGTAATCGCGCTGACTGCGTTTTGCGCCCGTATCCATTGCACCTTCCTGATGAGAAGTCAGAAGGTGTAAACCTTATTCAGGACGAGACAC
>NZ_MOBR01000046.1 GCF_003732705.1 Pseudomonas frederiksbergensis
ACTTCCTCATGAAACACCCCATCGGTTGTGTCCAACTTTTGGGGTGCAGACCACTCTGCGTGGGAATGCATCCCGTGACGCTCCGCGTCACAGTGGACGCAGAGCGTCCATGGCGGCGTTCCCACGCAGAGCGTGGGAACGATCGAAATGAAGTATAAGGATCGCAGGTACAGACGTGGAACCCTGTTCTAAGCTCACAGTCGTATCGTCACTTGCACGTTCGTACAAGGAAAAGGAGTCTGCATGGCGAGTACCGGATTGAAAATAATAGTGGGGCTGGGCGTGTTCGCCCTGCTGACCGCTTGCGGCGATAAAAAACCGGTCGAGAAAGACCTGCCTCGGGTCTTCGTGCAAGCGGTCAAACCCGCGGATTACGCCGCTTCGGTGACCCTCACCGGTGACGTCCAGGCCAGGGTGCAGACCGAGTTGTCGTTCCGCGTCGGCGGCAAGATCATCCAGCGCATGGTCGATGTCGGTGACCGGGTTTCCGCCAAACAGGTCCTCGCCAAACTCGATCCGAAAGACCTGCAGACCAACGTCGATTCGGCCCAGGCCCAAGTCACCGCCGAGCAGGCGCGGGTCAAACAGACCGCCGCCGCGTTCGTGCGCCAGCAAAAACTGCTGCCCAAGGGCTACACCAGTCAAAGCGAATACGACGCCGCCCAAGCGGCGTTGCGCAGCAGCCAGAGCGCCCTGACCGCCGCCCAGGCGCAACTGGCCAACGCCCGGGAACAACTGAGCTACACCTCGCTGATTTCCGAAGCGCCCGGCGTGATTACTGCGCGCCAGGCCGAAGTCGGCCAAGTGGTGCAAGCTACCGTGCCGATCTTCAGCCTGGCCCGGGACGGCGAACGCGATGCCGTGTTCAACGTCTACGAATCGCTGCTGGCCGAGCCGCCCTCGGACAAATCCGTGGTGGTCAGCCTGCTTGATAACCCGGCGATCAAAACCACCGGCACCGTTCGCGAAATCACGCCGGCGGTGTCCGCGCAGACCGGCACCGTGCAAGTCAAAGTCACCCTCCATGGCCTGCCCGACGGCATGCAACTCGGCTCGGTGGTCAGTGCCACGGCCAAGACGCCTGGCAAATCGGCGGTGGAATTGCCCTGGTCAGCCCTGACCAAAAACCTCAGCGACCCGGCCGTATGGCTGGTGGACGCTGACGGCAAGGCGCAACTGCACACCGTCACCGTCGGCCGTTACCTGACCGGCAAAGTCATCATCAGCGGCGGTCTGGACGGTGGTGAAAAAGTCATCATCGCCGGTGGCCAGTTATTGCACCCGGGAATGAAAGTGGAAATCGCCGAAAACACCTATAAGGATCTGGCACCGGGAGCCGAACAATGAAGCGCCTGATGCTGATGTCCGCCGGCCTGCTGCTGGTCGCCTGCTCGAAAAAAGAACCACCGCCGGAGCCGGTGCGCCCGGTGCTGTCCATTGAAGTCAAAGCGCTGAACGAGGAAAGCCTCGGCCGCTTCGCCGGCAGCATCCAGGCCCGCTATGAAAGCAATATCGGCTTCCGCGTGCCGGGTCGCATCGCCAGCCGTAACGTCGATGTCGGCAACGAAGTGGAGAAGGGCGCCTTACTCGCAACCCTCGACCCCACCGATCAGCAGAACCAGTTGCGCTCCGCCCAAGGCGATCTGGCCCGCATCCAGGCGCAATTCATCAACGCCCAGGCCAGTGCCCGCCGTCAGCAGGAATTGTTTGATCGTGGGGTCGGCGCCCAGGCCCAACTCGACATCGCCCAGACCGACCTGAAAACCACCCAGGCGTCCCTCGATCAGGCCAAGGCCTCGGTGGATCAGGCCAAGGACCAACTCAACTACGTGCAATTGCGCACCGATCACAAAGCCATCGTCACCGCGTGGAATGCCGAGGCCGGGCAAGTCGTGACCGCCGGTCAGCAAGTGGTGACCCTGGCGCAACCGGACATCAAGGAAGCGGTGATCGACCTGCCCGATACCCTGGTCGATCAACTGCCAACGGACGTGGTGTTCCAGGTCGCCGCGCAGTTGGACCCGAGCATCACCAGCACCGCGATCATCCGCGAAATCGAACCCCAGGCCCAAAGCGCGACCCGTACCCGCCGCGCGCGCCTGACCCTGACCGACACGCCTCCGGGCTTTCGTCTCGGCACGGCGATCAGCGTGACCCTCAGCTCGGCGATCAAACCGCGCCTCGAATTACCGGTCAGTGCGTTGCAAGAAGTCGATGGCAAAACCCGTATCTGGGTGATCGACCCGCAAAACCAGACCGTTTCCCCACGGGACGTCAGCCTGATCAGCCGCACCGATGACACGGTGGTGCTGGCCGACGGCGTGAAGTCCGGTGAGCGTGTGGTCAGCGCCGGTGTGAACAGCCTGAAACCCGGGCAAAAAGTCAAAGTCGACGAGGGCAGCCCACAATGAAAGGGAGTTTCAACTTATCCGAATGGGCCCTCAAACATCAGTCGTTCGTCTGGTATTTGATGTTCGTCGCGCTGCTGATGGGCGTGTTCTCGTACATGAACCTGGGCCGCGAGGAAGACCCCTCGTTCACCATCAAAACCATGGTCATCCAGACCCGCTGGCCCGGTGCGACCCAGGAAGAAACCCTCAAGCAGGTCACTGACCGCATCGAGAAAAAACTCGAAGAGCTCGACTCCCTCGACTACGTGAAAAGCTACACGCGACCCGGAGAATCGACGGTCTTCGTGTACTTGCGCGACACCACCAGCGCCAAGGACATCCCGGAAATCTGGTACCAGGTACGCAAGAAGATCAACGACATTCGCGGCGACTTCCCCAAAGGTCTGCAAGGGCCGGGGTTCAACGACGAGTTTGGTGATGTGTTCGGTTCGGTGTACGCCTTCACCGCCGACGGTTTGTCGATGCGCCAGTTGCGCGATTACGTGGAGCAAGTGCGAGCGGCGGTTCGTGATGTACCGGGGCTGGGCAAGGTCGAAATGGTCGGCGAGCAGGATGAAGTCCTGTACCTGAACTTCTCCACGCGCAAACTCGCTGCGCTGGGTATCGATCAGCGCCAAGTGGTGCAGAGCCTGCAATCGCAAAACGCCGTGACCCCGGCGGGTGTGATCGAGGCCGGGCCGGAGCGGATTTCCGTGCGCACCTCCGGGCAGTTCGCGTCCGAGAAAGACCTGGCCAACGTCAACCTGCGGCTCAACGACCGCTTCTATCGACTGGCCGATATCGCTGAAATCAGCCGTGGCTATGTCGATCCGGCCACCCCGCAATTCCGCTTCAACGGTCACCCGGCCATCGGCCTGGCGATTGCGATGAAGAAGGGTGGCAACATCCAGGAATTCGGCAAGGCCCTGCACCAGCGCATGACCGACCTGACCGCTGATCTGCCGGTAGGCGTCGGCGTGCACAACGTCTCCGATCAGGCCGACGTGGTGGAAAAAGCCGTCGGCGGCTTTACCAGTGCGTTGTTCGAAGCGGTGGTGATCGTGCTGATCGTCAGCTTCATCAGCCTTGGCGTGCGCGCCGGTCTGGTGGTGGCGTGCTCGATTCCGCTGGTGCTGGCGATGGTCTTTGTGTTCATGGAATACAGCGGCATCACCATGCAGCGGATTTCCCTCGGTGCGCTGATCATCGCCCTCGGCCTGTTGGTGGACGACGCGATGATCACCGTGGAGATGATGGTCACGCGCCTGGAAATGGGCGAGACCAAGGAACAAGCCGCGACGTTCGCCTACACCTCGACCGCGTTTCCGATGCTCACCGGGACGCTGGTGACGGTGGCCGGGTTTGTGCCGATTGGCTTGAATGCCAGTTCTGCCGGTGAGTACACCTTCACCCTGTTCGCGGTAATCGCCGTGGCAATGCTGGTGTCATGGGTGGTCGCGGTGTTGTTCGCCCCGGTGATCGCCGTGCACATCCTGAGTACGAACATTAAACCCCATAGCGCCGAGCCGGGTCGCATCGGTCGGGCGTTCAATGGCGGCATGTTCTGGGCCATGCGCAACCGCTGGTGGGCCATCGGTATCACCATCGGGCTGTTCGTGGCGTCGGTGTTTTCCATGCAGTTCGTGCAGAACCAGTTCTTCCCGTCCTCGGATCGCCCGGAAATCCTCGTTGACCTCAACCTGCCGCAAAACGCCTCGATGGACGAGACGCGCAAGGCGGTGGACAAGCTCGAAGCGACGTTCAAGGACGACCCGGACATTGTGCGCTGGAGCACTTACATCGGCGAAGGTGCGATCCGTTTCTACCTGCCTCTCGACCAGCAATTGCAGAACCCGTACTACGCGCAATTGATCATCGTCAGCAAAGGCCTGGAATCGCGCACCGCGCTCAGCCAGCGCTTGCGTGAACGGCTGCGCAAAGACTTTGTCGGCATTGGCAGCTACGTCCAGGCCCTGGAAATGGGGCCGCCGGTGGGGCGGCCGATCCAGTACCGGGTCAGCGGCAAGGACATCGATCAGGTGCGCAAACACGCGATCGAACTGGCCACTGAACTGGATAAAAACTCGCACATCGGCGAGATCATTTACGACTGGAACGAGCCGGGCAAAGTCCTGCGCATCGACATCGCCCAGGACAAGGCGCGGCAACTGGGGCTGTCGTCGGAAGACGTGGCCAACCTGATGAACAGCATCGTCGTCGGTTCGCCGATCACACAGGTGGACGATGACATCTACCTGATCAACGTGGTTGGCCGCGCCGAAGACGCTGAACGTGGTACGCCGGAAACCCTGCAAAACCTGCAAATCGTCACGCCGGGCGGCACCTCGATTCCGCTGCTGGCCTTCGCCACCGTTCGCTATGAACTGGAGCAACCGCTGGTGTGGCGCCGGGATCGCAAACCGACCATCACCATCAAGGCTGCGGTGCGCGACGAGATCCAACCGACGGATCTGGTGAAACAGCTGCAACCGACCATCGACAAATTCGCTGCCGGTTTGCCGGTGGGTTACAAGGTCGCTACCGGCGGCACCGTCGAAGAGAGTGGCAAGGCCCAAGGGCCAATTGCCAAGGTTGTGCCGCTGATGCTGTTCTTGATGGCGACTTTTCTGATGATCCAGCTGCACAGCGTGCAGAAGCTGTTCCTGGTGGCCAGCGTCGCGCCGCTCGGCTTGATCGGCGTGGTGCTGGCGCTGATTCCGACCGGCACGCCGATGGGCTTCGTGGCGATTCTCGGGATCCTGGCGCTGATCGGCATCATCATCCGCAACTCGGTGATTCTGGTGACGCAAATTGAATCGCTGGAGAAGGAAGGCCTTGAACCGTGGGACGCGGTGGCGCAGGCGACGGAGCATCGTCGCCGGCCGATTCTGCTGACGGCAGCGGCGGCGAGCCTGGGGATGATCCCGATTGCGAGGGAAGTGTTCTGGGGGCCGATGGCCTACGCGATGATTGGCGGGATTATCATCGCGACCTTGCTGACGCTGCTGTTTTTGCCGGCGCTGTATGTGGCCTGGTACAAAATTCGCGAGCCGAAGAAAGAGTCAGCCTAATGATCGTTCCCACGCTCCGCGTGGGAATGCCTCCCGGGACGCTCCGCGTCCCTACGGCGGTGACGCAGAGCGTCACGGGCTGCATTCCCACGCGGAGCGTGGGAACGATCAGTCGGCGCGGCGCCAAACGCTGGCCAACCAAGGCTGTTGCTCGCGCGGCAACCCCGCCGGGCGGTAGTAATGCTCCAACTCGACAAACCCGGCCTCGGTCAGCAATGCCTGCCACGCCGGTAAATCGTGATAAGCCCCATACCGTGGCCCATTCCAGCCTTCCTGATTCTCCCCACGTGGATTGGAACTGAACAACACCCCACCCGGTTTCAACGTGGCGTGCAGTTGCTTCAACACCCGAGGCAATTCCTGGCGCGGGATGTGAAACAGCACGGCGTTGGCAAAAATCCCGTCAAAGCGCTCCGCCGGCAGATCCAGCTTCAGAAAATCCTGCTGCCAGACTTCGCAACCGCTGTCTTCCCGGGCCATCTGCGCAAACTTTTCCGATCCATCGAGGCCGACGGCGGTGTGGCCCATGCGCGTAAAAGTTTGCAAGTCCCGCCCCGGCCCGCAGCCGAAATCGAGAATGCTGAACGGCGCCGAACCCTGGAGGTGCCGCAGTAAGGCATCGATGTTCTGGCTGACATCGTGATCACGCGTCCCCTCGCGAAAACCATCGGCCACCGAGTTGTAATGGCCCAGGGTGGTGGCGGTGATTTTCTGGAGGTCGTCGGGGGTCTGTTTCATGGGGGGCTGCGCAGGCAATGGGGATTTGCCGAATATACGCCATGAGCCCAAGGACGGGGTTGCGATGTGGGTGGCGGCTGTACTCAGGTTAGTAGGTCGGTCAATAGGAAAACCGGTGCACCCGAGAGTGCCCTGTGTACAGCCGCCAAATCTTCAACTCTGCTTCATCCCCAGACAATCAATCGAACTGTCAACCAAACGAACAGGGGGGGCGGCTGCGCACAGGTTAGTCGACCGGCTCCAGGCAATACCGGCGCACCCGAGGGTGCCCTGCGCACAGCCACCATAACGTTCAGGCAATGAAAACACCTGGAATGAGGTGGCGCTGTGCGCCTAGAAAAATCCGGGCGACTAAACCCGATCACTGATATGCAGTGACGGGCCGAAGACTAGCCACCGGATTTGGCAGGCGCAAGCGAGCGAAATGATCTAGGAAATGTCCTGCAAATGAAAGGGAACGGGCCTGCTGGCACTCTGATTTTCTTGTAGGAACTCTTCCCTTCGCAGGTCGATGATGACCTGCGCCGAGAGATCACCCAACAATAGGTGTTCGCAACTTGCCTAGCGTTTGTTGAGGCCCCGTGCGAGGCGATCGCCACCGAGTTGGATGATGGCCACCAACACCACCAGCAACACAATCACCGTCAACATGATCTGGCTGTCAAAACGCTGATACCCGTACCGATACGCAATGTCCCCAAGCCCACCGGCACCAATCGCCCCGGCCATGGCGGACGAGTTGATCATCGTCACCAACGTGATGGTGAAACCGCCAACAATCCCCGGCAACGCCTCTGGCAACAGCACATGCCAGACGATATGCCAGCGCCGGCAACCCATCGCCTGCGCCGCTTCGATCAAGCCGTGATCGACTTCACGCAAACTCACTTCGGCAATCCGCGCAAAAAACGGCGTGGCAGCAATGGTCAGCGGCACGACCGCCGCCCAGACACCGTAAGTGGTGCCGACGATCAACCGCGTGAACGGAATCAGCGCCACCATCAGAATCAAAAACGGAATCGAGCGGAACAGGTTCACGAACGCGCCCAGCACACGGTTCAGCGCGGGTGCCTGATAGATGCCGCCCTTGTCGCTGGTGACCAGAATCACGGCCATCGGAATCCCCGCCAGCAGTGCGATCAACGACGACACGCCCACCATCAGGAAGGTGTCGATAAAGCCCTGAAGCAAGCGATCAAACCACATAACCCAGCACCTCCACCTGTTGCGCCCAGTGGCCGGCGCGTTGACGCAGTTCCTCGGCGCCCAAGGCCGAACCTGCCACCGCCAACAGCAGTTGCCCAAGCGCATGGCCCTGAATCCGTTCCACGCCGCCCTGAAGCAAGCGCACGCGACCACCGAGGGCGGCGAACAATGCCGCCAGATCCGGTTCATCTGTCGCGCTGCCCGTGAATTGCAAACACAACACGACGGCCGCCTCCGCGGATTGGGGTTGAGTGCGCAAACGGCTTTGCAATTCTTCCGGCAACGCGTGTTGCAGCGGCGCGAGCAAGGTCTTGCTGACCTCATGCTGCGGGTTGCCAAACACCTCCCACACCGGCCCTTGCTCGACGACGCGCCCATGTTCGAGCACCACGACGCGATCACAGATATCGCGGATCACCGTCATCTCGTGAGTGATCAGCACGATGGTCAGACCCAGGCGCTGATTGATCTCGCGCAGCAGGCCGAGGATCGATTGGGTGGTCTCAGGATCGAGTGCCGAGGTCGCTTCATCGCACAGCAAAATTTCCGGGTCATGCACCAACGCGCGAGCGATGCCGACGCGTTGTTTCTGTCCGCCGGAAAGCTGCGCCGGATACACCTTGTGCTTCTCTTGCAGACCCACCAACTCCAGCAATTCACGAACTTTCTGTTCGCGTTTGTCCTTGGGTACACCGGCGACTTTCAGCGGCAGTTCAACGTTCTGCCAAACCGTCTTGGCCGACATCAGATTGAAGTGCTGGAAGATCATGCCAATGCGCCGACGCAGCGCCACCAAGCGGTCTTCATCGAAGTCACCGATGTCCACCTGATCGATCAATACTCGCCCGGTGCTCGGTTGCTCCAGGCGATTGATCGTGCGAATCAGCGATGACTTGCCGGCGCCGCTGCGGCCGATGATGCCGAACACTTCACCGCGCTGGATCGCCAGGTCGATGCCGTGCAACGCCGCCACCGGACCTTGCTGGCCGTTGTAGGTTTTGCCCAGGCCAATGAAGCGCACGTGGGCGCGATTCAGGTCCGGGTGCAGTTCAGTCTTGTCGGCTTTCTGAGGCTCTGGAATATCCAGTCGCCGTTGGATCGCGGCCGTCATTTTCAGCTTTCCCAACCGGCTTGATAGAGCTTGCCGTGGGCCTTATCCAGCGCAGCACGCACGGCTGGCGAATGTTGGTAGATGTCGACGAATTTGATCAGGCGCGGGTCGGTTTTGCTTTTGGGCTGGATCACGAACTGGATCACGTATTCCTTGTGGTCGAGGCCGTCGAACAGCAGCGCCGATCCGGCATCGAAGGTTTTCGCCAGGCGGATGTAGGCCGGGTAACCCTGGACCAGATCGGCGTCGTCGTAGGCGCGAACCAGTTGCACGGCTTCGACCTGAAGGATTTTGATTTTCTTCGGGTTGGCGATGATGTCTTCTTCGGTGGCCTTGTAGCCGACCCCCGGTTTAAGCGTGATCAGGCCAGCCTTGGCCAGCAGTTGCAGACCGCGACCGCTGTTGATCGGGTCGTTGGCGATGGCGACGCTGGCGCCTTGTGGCAGCTCGTCGAAGCTTTTGTATTTCTTCGAGTAGAGGCCGACGTTGTTGATGATCCCCGGCGCGAAGGGCACCAGGTCAAAACCGGCGGCAGCCTTGGCGTTTTCCAGGAACGGCACGTGCTGGAAGTAATTCACGTCAATGTCGCCGGCGGCGAGGCTGACGTTCGGCGCGATCCAGTCGGTGAACTCCACCAGTTCGACTTTCAGGCCTTGTTTGGAGGCTTCTTCGACGGCGGCTTCCAGCGGGATGGCGAACGCGGCGGTGGTGCCGACTTTCAGCGGCGCGTCGGCGGCGAACACCGCCGAGCTGAAGAGGCCGAGGGCCAGGGCCAGTGCTTTGACTGGGTGGGTCAGGTGTTTTTTGGTCATGTTGGTTATCCAGTCAGTGCATGAGATTTAGATCGTGTGGATCGTTCCCACGCTCTGCGTGGGAATGCCTCCCGGGACGCTCCGCGTCCCTGCGGCTGTGACGCAGAGCGTCACTGGCTGCATTCCCACGCGGAGCGTGGGAACGATCGGTTACAGGGGTTTGTGTCGGTAGTGGGAGCCTGTGTGTTGCTCCGGCAGATGCGCCTCGCCGTGAAACAGCTTCTCGCGCAGGCTGCCGGTGTCGTAAGCGGTCTTGTACGACCCGCGACGCTGCAACTCCGGGATCACCAGATCGATGAAATCCACATAGCTTTCCGGCGTGACAATCCGCGTCAGGTTGAAACCATCCAGCCCGGTTTCAGCGATCCACGATTCCAGCTCATCCGCCACTTGTTCCGGCGAACCCACCACGGTGATGTAGCGGCCACCGAGGGCGTGTTGCTCAAGCAATTTGCGCCGGGTCCAGTCGTTGTTTTGCAGGTTTTTGGTCGCCGACTGGATCGCGTTGCTCTTCACGTACTGGATCGGTTCGTCGATCTCGTACTGGGAAAAATCGATCGCCGTGGATGCCGAGAAATGCGCCACGCCGGCCTCGGCACTGGCGTAGCTCAGGTATTCGGCGTGCTTGGCCCAGGCCAGTTCCTCGGTGGCGCCGACGATCACGTTCAGGCCCATGAACACCTTGATGTCCTCAGGGTTGCGCCCGGCCTCGACCGCGCTGGCGCGGACCTTGTCCACTTGTACCTTGGTCGACGGTTTATTCTGGCCGCTGATAAATACGCACTCGGCATGGCGCCCGGCAAACAGCAAACCGCGATCCGAACTGCCGGCCTGGAACAGTACCGGCGTACGCTGCGGCGAGGGTTCGCAGAGGTGATAACCCTCGACCTGATAGAACTCGCCCTTGTGCTCAACCTTGTGCACTTTCTCCGGCTGCGCATAGATCCGTTGCTTGGGATCGTTGAGCACCGCGCCGTTTTCCCAGCTGCCTTCCCAGAGTTTGTAGAGCACCTCCAGGTATTCATCGGCCTGGTCGTAGCGGCGGTCATGTTCGACTTGCTCAGTCAGACCCATGGCCTTGGCGGCGCTGTCGAGATAGCCGGTGACGATGTTCCAGCCCACGCGACCGCGACTCAAATGGTCGAGGGTCGACATGCGCCGGGCGAACAGATACGGCGGTTCGTAAGTCAGGTTGGCGGTGAGGCCGAAGCCGAGATTTTTGGTGACCGCCGCCATCGCTGAGACCAGCAGCAACGGGTCGTTGACCGGCAACTGGATCGATTCTTTCAGCGGCACGTCCACCGAGTTTTGATAGACGTCGTACACGCCGACGATGTCCGCTATGAACAACCCATCAAATAGTCCGCGCTCCAGCAGTTGCGCCAGTTCGGTCCAGTATTCGATGGTTTTGTATTGGGTCGATGTGTCCCGTGGATGGGTCCACAAACCATGGTTGATATGCCCGATGCAGTTCATGTTGAACGCGTTGAGCAGGATCTTTTTCTTGGCGTCGGCCATCAGATGGTCCCCCGCAGTGGCGGGTTTTCATCGTTGAGGTAGTAATTGCCCACCGCGTGATACTTCCAGCGCACCGGGTCATGCAACGTGTGCACCCGGGCGTTGCGCCAGTGACGATCCAGACCGTGTTCGATCAGGGTGGCCTGGCTGCCGGCCAGTTCGAACAGCGTGGTGCCGGCGGCGAGGGAAATTTCGGTGCTGATGGCCCGGGCTTCGGCGACGGCAATCGACGCGGCGGCGACGGTCTCGGCGTTCATGTCGGCCTGGGCCTTGTCGAGAAATTCGCCGGAGCGTTCCAGCAGGGCTTCGGTGGCGTGCAAGCGAATCGCCAGGTGGCCGAAGCTCTTGATGGTCAGCGGGTCTTCGACGGCTTTTTCATGGGTGGCGTCGATCCACGGCCGGGTCTTGGTGCGCACGAAATGCAGGGCATCTTCGTAGGCGGCGCGGGCGATGCCGGTGTCGATGGCGGCGTGAAGAATCTGCGCCAACGGGCCGACGGTGGTCGGGCGTTCGAAGGCGCTTTGAAACGGGATCACGTCTTCGGCGGCGACGTACACGTCTTCGAACACCACCGAACCGCTGCCGGTGGTGCGCTGGCCGAAGCCGCTCCAGTCGTCGATGACGGTCAGGCCTTTGCTGTTGTGCGGCACGAAGGCCAGTTGCTGCATGCCATGTTCATCCACCACCGAGGTCGGAATGCGCTGGGCGTAGATCGCGCCAGTGGCGTAGAACTTGCGGCCGTTGATGCGGTAGCCATCACCGTCGCGGGTGAGACTGGTGATGCGGTCATGGGCGGTTTTTGTACCGAGTTCGGCGAGGGCATTGCCGAAACGCTGGCCGGCCAATACTTCGGCATAGAGGCGTTTTTTCTGGGCTTCGCTGCCATTCACTCGCAGCACTTCGAGGGCGTAGAAATGGTTCTGCGGGATTTGTCCGAGGGAGCCGTCGGCCTGGGCGATCAGGGCGATGACTTTGGCCAGGGTGACGTTGGACACGCCAGCGCCGCCGTACTCCTTGGGCACGCTGATGCCCCACAGGCCCGAACGGGAAAACACTTCCAGTTCCGGGTGCGGCAAGCGGCGTTCGCGGTCGCGCAGGGCGCTGTCGCGTTTGAAATCTTCGGCCAGGTCACTGGCGACGATCAGGGCTTGCTCATCGCTGGTTATGACCGCGACGTGGTGAGAAAGAGTCATGTGTTTCTCCAGAGGTCTGGTCAAATCCAGGAATGGCGAGCGGGCAACGTGCCGTTGAGGTGATAGGTGCCGACGGCGTGATATTTCCAGCGCACCGGGTCGTGCAGGGTGTGCACGCGGGCGTTGCGCCAGTGACGGTCGAGGTTGAATTCGGCGAGGGTGGCGCGGCTGCCGGCCAGTTCGAAGAGTTTTTCGCTGGCCAGCAGCGAGATCTCGGTGGTCAGCACTTTTGCTTCGGCCACGGCGATTGAAGCGCGGGCGGCGGATTCGGCGGTGAGCGGCGCGGCGTTGACTTGATCGAGCACTTGCCCGGCCTTGCGCAACAGCGCTTCGGCGGCGTGCAATTCGATTTTCAGTTTGCCGATATCAGCAATCACGTACAGGTCATCGCTGGCCCGTTCGACCTTGGCATCGATCCATGGGCGGGCTCGGGTTTTCACAAATTCGATGGCGTCGTCGATGGCGCCGCGAGCGATGCCGGCGTCGATGGCCGCCTGGATCAATTGCGACACGGCGCCCTGGATGTTCGGGCTGTCGTTGATTTTCCAGTTATCCACCACCAGCTCGGCGTCGACCCGCACGTTGTTGAGCAAAATGGTGCCGCTGGCGGTGGTGCGCTGGCCGAAGCCCGACCAATCATCAACGATGCGCAAACCCGGCGTGCCACGGCGGACGAAGGCCAGCACTTGCTTGCCGTCGTCGTTCAGCGCCTTGACCGCCACCCAGTGAGCGAACAGCGCACCAGTGGAGTAAAACTTCTGGCCGCTGATGACGAAACCGTCACCGTCAGCAGTGATCCGCGCCTTGAGTTCGAGGGTGTTTTTGGTGCCGCGTTCCGGCCCGGCATTGCCGATGCGCCAGCCTTCGAGCACGCTTTTGAACAGCTGTTTTTTCTGCGATTCCGTGGCGCTGCCGAGCACCAGGTTCAGGATGCCGAACTGGTTCTGCGGGATCTGCCCCAGCGCCGGATCGGCCGCGGAAATGATCGCGAACACATCAGCGATGGTGACGAACGAAACTTGCGGGCCACCGTACTCGCGCGGAATGGCAATGCTGCCGAGGCCGCTGCGGGTGAACTGTTCGATTTCCGACCACGGCAACTTGCGCTGCTGGTCACGTTTGGCCGCTTGCAAGCGGGCGGTTTGCGCCAGCTCATGGGCAGCCTTGATGGCTTGTGCGTCGTTGCGCAAAACCTGCGCGGGCAACAACAGGGGGGCGATATCCAGGTCACTCTGGATTGTGGCTTCTGCCAGACTGGACATCAGTGCCGCTCCTTGGCTGCACGCAATGCCCTGGCGATCTGCACTGGGGTGATTGTGTTCTGGACCATACCTACCTCACATCTCATGGAAACGCCGCGATGGTGGCGGCGAACGAATATCAAGAATGTCCGGTGGTCCGGTGCATATACCCTAAGCGCGTATAAATAATTAATAAACTAACTTTTGGGAATATGCATAGAAGGGCGTCTGTCCGTAGAGCAACAGTTGTTTGTGGAGCAACAGCAAGTTTTGAATTCGCACCCCTTGTGGGAGCGAGCCTGCTCGCGAAGAGGTCATGTCAGTCGACATCATTGTTGAATGACACAGCGCTTTCGCGAGCAGGCTCGCTCCCACAGGGTTGGTGGTGGTTTCACTTTTTGCGGGGTTCGGCGGCCTTGAGTTCTTCCTTCAGCGGCACTTTCAGGTAGGGGTTGGCGCAGCCGATCTTCAGCATCCGCGGTGGCGCCCAGCGTGAGTTATTGCCCACGCGGTCGAGGATGCAATAGGTCACTTCCAGCCTCATGTCTTCGCCGGCTTCGAGAATGATCGCCGGCGGCACCCAGACCTGAATCGGCTGGCCAATATCGCCAGCCGTGAGCTTGGGCAGGTCCATGCGCACATCGCCCCATTGCAGGGTGATTTCGTCATCGATGGCCATGTTCAGGTAAGGCTCGATGGTCAGCGGTACGCCGCGTTTGATCTGGTTCGGGTTGACCCCTTGGCGACGGATGGTATCGGGGAGGTTGACCGGAGCCAGGCTCTGGTTTTCGTCACCGGACACCGCGGGCGCCTGGCCGCCGGGGCAATCGAGCTTGATCTGCAACCGCGTGGTCAGCGACAGCGCCGGGTCCTGCCCGACCTGCATGACGCGGTAGTGGACGTGTGAGGTGCCATTGACGACAAAGCTCTCGGGCACGCGCAGTTGCACGGTTTGATTGACGTCGTCGACGATCAGGGCTTTTGAAGCCACGTAGCAGTCGTCCCAGTACAGTTCGATCAGATCGCCTTCGTCCATGCCGGGGTAGGGCGCTACAGCGATCAGCAAGTGGGCGGCTGAGGTAATGTTGATGCCACTCCTGTGGGATTGCGCCAGGGTCGGGGCCGCAAGTTCAGGTTTGTTCGAGGTGCTTGTCATGGGTTTCTCCTTGAAGCCTTGCAGCGAAGTCCGTTTCTGGAAGATCAAAAGGCGTGAATTACCGAGCAACAAAACAGCGAGTTATGTATGAGTGTTGATAACAATTGAGTTGAGTGATTGGCGCCCGTTGGGGACTAGATAAGAGTGCGCCGGAATAAGTGTCAATAGAGTTTGTTAGTTGGTTGTTGGATTCAGTGCTATTCAGACATTTCCTACGCGGTGCAGTTAACAAACTCCATCGCGCTGTCGAACTTTACCCCGGTTTTCTCCCGGTTTCAGGCATTGGTCACGGCGAAGTGTTGAGGCACTGCTGTGCGGATTTATGACTCATTCTAAGGTGAGAGATTCTGTTGCAGGACATATATATGTACCGCGCTTAGATAGGCGAAGTTCTATATGTTGGGCAGGAAGAGGAGTGGGGCGCGAAGTGTTTTATATCGGGAGGTGGCTGTCACTTCCTTCCATGGAAGTTAACAAGTTTTAAGTGGGTGTTTCAGTGGTGCGCGTTATTCAGGAACTTGCTGAGGAACTGTTTCGTCCGTTCTTCTTTCGGGTTGGCAAACAACGCCTTGGCTTCGCCCTGCTCGACGATCACACCCTTGTCGAAAAACACCACGCGATTCGCCACGTCCCGGGCAAAGCCCATTTCGTGGGTGACGATGACCATGGTGCGATTCTCTTCGGCCAGGCTGCGGATGGTCGACAACACTTCACCGACCAGCTCAGGGTCGAGCGCGGAAGTGGGCTCATCGAACAGAATGACTTCCGGTTCCATCGCCAGCGCCCGGGCAATCGCCACACGCTGTTGCTGACCACCGGAAAGGCGTCGCGGGTAAGCGTCTTCCTTGCCCGCCAGGCCAACCCTGGCCAACAGCTTTTTACCCAGGGCAACGGCTTCGGCGTGCGGGATCTTCTTCACGATGATCGGGCCTTCGATGACGTTTTCCAGGGCGGTGCGATGGGGAAACAGGTTGAAGTTCTGGAACACGAAGCCCACGTGCTGGCGCAAACGTCGCACCAGGCCTTGCTGCTGGTTCAGCGGGCGGCTGCCATCGATCTCGATGTCGCCGACCTTGATCCGGCCGCTGGTGGGTTCTTCGAGGAAATTCAGGCAACGCAGGAACGTGGTCTTGCCCGAACCGCTAGGCCCGATAATCGCCACGACTTCGCCTTCTTTCACTTCCAGATCGATGCCGTTGAGCACCACTTGACCCTTGAACTGCTTTGTCAGTTTTTCCACGACAATCATTGGGTCAGGACTCCTGGTCGTGCCGATTGACCCGCTCTTCCAACTTGTTCTGCAGGTGCGACAGCACCGTGGCCAGAATCCAGTAGATCAGCGCGGCGGCGAGATACATGGTGAACACTTCGAAAGTCCGGGCGGTGATCAATTGCGCCTGACGGAACAGTTCCGGCACCTGGATGGTGGCGGCCAGCGCCGTGTCCTTGACCAGCGAGATGAAGCTGTTGCCCAGCGGCGGCAAAGCCGTGCGCATCGCTTGCGGAATGATGGCCCGGCGCAGGGTCTGCGCGCGGGTCATGCCGATACTCGCGGCGGCTTCCCATTGGCCACGCTCGATGGAGCTGATCGCGGCACGCAGGATTTCACAGGCGTAGGCGGCCATGTTCAGCGAAAAGCCGATCAGGGCCGCGGGCAGCGGATCAAGTTCGACGCCCAATTGTGGCAAGCCGTAATAGATCACGAACAGCTGCACCAGCAACGGCGTGCCGCGAAAGAACGACACGTAGATGCGGGCCAGCCAACTCACCAGTTTGAAGCGCGACAGGCGCATCAACGCCAGGCCGAAGCCCATCACCAGGCCGAAGAACATCCCGCCCAGGCTCAAGATGACCGTGTAGTACGCGCCCTTCAGCAGGAAGGGCGCGGAGTCGAGCGCGAGTTGGAAAGCTTCTTCCATTATTTGGTGACGTCAGCTTGGAAGTATTTTTCCGAGATCTTGGCCAGGGTGCCGTCGGCACGCAGCTCGTCGAGTGCCTTGTTCACTGCAGCCAACAGCTCTGGTTCGCCTTTACGCAGGGCAATACCGGATTCCTGGCGGGAGAATGCCTGGCCAGCAGCCACGGTTTTCGGTGCTTTCTTGGCGTATTCAAGCGCAGCCAGACGGTCGATCAGGATGGCGTCGGTACGGCCGTTGTTCAGGTCTGCGAACTTGGTCGGATCATCGTCGTAAGTGCGCACGTCAGCACCCGGCACGTTGGCGCGGACCCACTGTTCGTAGTTGGTGCCCAGGCCTACACCGACTTTCTTGCCGGTCAGGTCAGCGGCTGTCTTGATGTTCAGCGCGGCTTCCTTGCTCTTCAGCACCAGCGCCTGAATCCCGGAGATGGTGTAAGGCTCGGAGAAGTCATACTTCTTCTTGCGCTCGTCGGAGATGGTCACCTGGTTGACCACCAGGTCCAGACGCTTGGATTCCAGAGCGGCGAGGATGCCGTCCCACTTGGTTGGCTGAATCTTGGCTTTAACACCCAGTTTTTTGGCCAGGGCTTCGGAGAGCTCGACTTCGAAGCCAGCCAGTTTGCCGTCGGCGTCGACGAAACTGAACGGTGGGTAAGTGCCTTCCAGGCCGACGTTGATCACGCCTGCGTCCTTGATTTTTTGCAGCTGCTCACCGGCAACCGCTTGCCCCAACAGGCCGGCGCTCAATGCCAGGCCCAGCGAACCTACCAGCAGGTTGCGACGTAGTGCGGAAAAATTCATGACAAGCCCCTGTGTTTTCTTATGGAAGACGCTATTAGGAATGTTGGCAAAATCGGGATTTGAACGATTGCGATATCCTGCCCTAAAGCAGCTTATGCGTCTCGCGCCAAATTCGCCTGCGGCGCGACTATATGACGGCGTTGTTAGATAGGAAAATACTAAATATCGATTTTGTTATTCTTTTATAGAATATGTGACGCATGATCGTTCCCACGCTCTGCGTGGGAATGCCTCAAGGGACGCGGAGCGTTCCATTGGGACGCGGAGCGTCCCGGGCTGCATTCCCACGCAGAGCGTGGGAACGATCGGTCAAAGGAAGTCTTTATAGGCAAACAACGCTGGCGCCCCGCCGGTGTGCAGGAAGATGATCGGGCCGTCGTCAAACCGCCCGCGCCCGATGCCATCCAGTAACCCGGCCATGGCCTTGCCGGTGTACACCGGATCAAGCAGCAAACCTTCCTGACCCGCCACCAGTTTCACCGCCGACAACGTCCCGGCGTTCGGCTCGCCATAACGCGGGCCGAAGTATTCATCCCACAGTTCAACCTTGAACGTCTTCGGCAGGCTCACACCCAGCAACTCGGCCGTGCGCTCGGCCAGCCCTTGGACTTTCGGCCTCTGATCTTCCTCACTGCGGGAAACCGTCACCCCGATCACTGGCAAATCCGGGAGTACTTCGCTCAACGCCAACGCCAGACCGCTGTGGGTGCCGGCACTGCCTGACGCCAGGACTACGGCGGCGAATTGCAGGCCGGTGTCCTTGATCTGTTCAGCCAGTTCCAGCCCCGCACGCACGTAACCCAAAGCGCCCAAGGCATTGGAGCCACCGATCGGTACCAGATACGGTTTCTTGCCGTTGTTGCGCAGGCGATCGGCCAAGGCTTGCAGTTGGTCGTCAGCGTTATCGAGGTTCTCCACCAGCTCGACCTTGGCATCGAACAGGTCCAGCAGCAGGCGATTGCCGTTGCCGACATAGTTGGCGTCGTCGGTGCCCAGCGGGTTTTCCAGCAGCGCCACACAACCCAGGCCCAGTTTGGCGGCGATGGCCGCCGTCTGGCGCACGTGGTTGGACTGCAGCGCACCGGCGGTGATCAAAGTGTCGGCGCCCTGGGCCAACGCGTCGGCGGCCAGGTATTCGAGTTTGCGCAGCTTGTTGCCGCCCATGGCCAGCGGCGTCAGGTCATCGCGCTTGACGTACACGTCGCGGCCCAGCCAGGTCGACAGACGTTCAAGTTTTTCCAGGGCGGTGGGATGGCCGAGCAGGTCGAGGCGATTAAAGCGGGCAAGCGATTGTTTGATCATGGGTCCGTACTGGCGGGGAGAGATGTCAGGACTATAGGCACGCCTATTTGTACGGGCAACCGCCAATCGCTTATATCCGAATGTATTGATCACAGCACAATTGGTTCTTAATTCGGCCTCAAGCCCTTGCCGTAAAGTAATCGCCGTCAGTGCGGCCAGACAGTCCGGCCGCCCGTGAGGAGTTTTTACCGTGAGCGAGCGTTCCAGCCATTGGCAATTGCAGACCATCGTCAGCCAACTGCGCACGGCGCGTGATCAATGGCGTGCACAAAACGGCCGCGCCAGCGGCGAGCAGGGTGGTCGCGAGCTGCCGTCCCGGGCGGCGATGGCGGAGATTCTCGAAGCCTTGTGCGGTGCGTTGTTCCCGATGCGCCTGGGGCCGGTGGATTTGCGCGAAGAGAGTGAAGACTTCTATGTCGGCCACACCCTTGATGTCGCACTGAATGCGTTGTTGGCTCAGGCGCGGCTCGAACTGCGTTATGCCGCTCGCCACAGTGACCAGGCCGACACCGAAGTCGAGGCCAAGACGATCCAGATCATCCAGGACTTTGCCCTCGCGCTGCCGGGGCTGCGCAGTTTGTTGGACACCGACGTGCTGGCGGCCTATCACGGCGACCCGGCGGCCCGCAGTGTCGATGAAGTGCTGTTGTGCTATCCGGGAATTCTGGCGGTGATTCACCATCGCCTGGCCCACCATTTGTACCGCGCCGGGTTGCCGTTGCTGGCGCGGATCAGCGCGGAAATCGCCCACTCCGCTACCGGCATCGACATTCATCCGGGCGCGCAGATTGGCCGCAGCTTCTTTATCGATCACGGGACGGGTGTGGTGATCGGCGAGACCGCGATCATTGGCGAGCGGGTGCGGATTTATCAGGCCGTGACGTTAGGCGCCAAGCGTTTTCCTTCTGATGAAGACGGGCAGTTGCAGAAGGGCCATCCGCGGCATCCGATTGTCGAGGACGATGTGGTGATTTATGCCGGGGCGACGATTCTGGGGCGGATCACCATCGGCAAGGGCTCGACGATTGGCGGCAATGTGTGGCTGACCCGTAGTGTGCCGGCGGGGTGCAACCTGACCCAGGCGAATTTGCAGCATGATGATGGGACGCAGAAGTAAATCCTGAGATCTCGGCCGATCGTTCCCACGCTCTGCGTGGGAATGCCTCCACGGACGCTCCGCGTTCGGCTGTAGATGGGACGCGGAGCGTCCCGGGCTGCATTCCCACGCAGAGCGTGGGAACGATCTTTTGGCAGTGAACGAATCCTCCACCCCCCGCGTCATACCCTTCCTTGAGCTAGCGTAGGAAAGCGACCGCCGAGCCCTGCGATTAGTCCTTAGCACGCTATTCATGTTTAACTTGAACGCTCATTCAAGTTAAACCGCCGGTTTGCTGCCCGCTCACAACAGGAGGCTTGCCCTTGCCGAGTCCGTTATTGATTGCCCGGTTTCACCCCCTTGAGGCGCACTGTTCATGAGTGCACCGTCCACCCTTCCAAGCGGCCAGGTCCGCATGAATCCGCCGGTGTTTTACTTCGCGGCGGGTTTCATCCTGTTGTTCGGCATCGTTGTAATAGCCTTCCCGAAACAGGCCGGTGCCTGGTTGCTGGAAGCGCAAAACTGGGCGGCCAATACGGTCGGCTGGTACTACATGCTCGCGATGACCCTGTACCTGGTCTTCGTGGTGGTCACCGCCTTGTCCGGCTACGGCAAGATCAAGCTCGGAGCCGACCACGACGAACCCGAATTCAGTTACCTGTCCTGGGCCGGCATGCTGTTCGCCGCCGGGATCAGCATTACGCTGTTTTTCTTTTGCGTGTCCGAACCGCTGACCCATTTGGCACAGCCACCCCAAGGCACCGCCGGTACGCCGGAAGCGGCGCGGCAGGCAATGCAGATTCTGTTTCTGCACTGGGGTTTGCATGGCTGGGGCGTGTTCGCTTTTGTTGGCATGGCCCTGGCTTACTTTGCCTACCGGCATAACCTGCCGCTGGCCCTGCGTTCGGCGCTGTACCCGCTGATTGGCAAGCGCATCAACGGCCCGATCGGCTACGCAGTGGATGGCTTCGGCATCATCGCCACGGTGTTCGGCCTCGGCGCGGACATGGGTTTCGGCGTGCTGCACCTCAACTCGGGTCTGGACTACCTGTTCGGCATCGCTCACACCCACTGGATTCAGGTCGGCCTGATTACATTGATGATGGGCGCGGCGATCATCGTTGCGGTGTCCGGCGTCGATAAAGGCGTGCGGGTCATGTCCGATATCAACATGCTGCTGGCCTGCGCGTTGCTGTTGTTCGTGTTGTTTGCAGGTCCCACTCAGCACCTGCTCAACACCCTGATCCAGAACATCGGCGACTACCTCGGCGCGTTGCCGATGAAGAGTTTCGACCTCTACGCCTACGACAAACCCAGCGACTGGCTCGGCGGCTGGACGGTGTTCTACTGGGCCTGGTGGATTGCATGGTCGCCATTCGTGGGCCTGTTCATCGCGCGGATTTCCCGTGGCCGGACCATCCGCGAATTCGTCTTCGGCGTGCTGCTGATTCCGCTCGGTTTCACCCTGGCGTGGATGTCGATCTTCGGCAACAGCGCCATCGATCAGGTGCTCAATCACGGCATGACAGCGCTCGGTATGTCCGCCATCGATAACCCGTCGATGACCTTGTACCTGCTGCTGGAAACCTACCCGTGGAGCAAAACCGTGATCGCGGTCACGGTGTTCATCAGCTTCGTATTCTTCGTGACGTCCGCCGACTCCGGCACCGTGGTCCTCTCGACACTGTCCGCCAAGGGCGGCAACCCGGATGAAGACGGGCCGAAATGGCTGCGGGTATTCTGGGGCGCGATGACCGCGCTGGTGACCAGTGCGTTGCTGTTCTCCGGCAGCATCGATGCGCTGAAGTCGGCCGTGGTGCTGACCTCGCTGCCGTTCTCGATGATCCTGCTGCTGATGATGTGGGGGCTGCACAAGGCGTTCTACCTGGAATCCCAGAAGCAGATCGCGCAGATGCATTCTCTGGCACCGGTGTCCGGTTCCAAGCGTGGAGGCTGGCGTCAGCGCTTGAGTCAGGCGGTGCATTTCCCGTCGCGGGATGAGGTTTATCGCTTCCTCGAAACCACGGTGCGACCGGCGATTGAAGAAGTGACGGCCGTTTTTGTCGAGAAGGGCTTGAACGTGGTCGCTCAGCCGGACCCGGCCAACGACAGCGTCAGCCTGGAAATCGGCCACGGCGAGCAGCATCCGTTCATCTATCAGGTGCAGATGCGCGGTTACTTCACACCGTCGTTCGCCCGTGGCGGCATGGGTTCCAAGCAACTCAACAACCGTCGTTACTACCGTGCTGAAGTGCATTTGAGCGAAGGCAGTCAGGACTACGATCTGGTGGGTTACACCAAGGAACAGATAATCAACGACATCCTCGACCAGTACGAACGGCACATGCAGTTCCTGCACCTGGTTCGTTGATCGGGCGTCGGTGGCGTCTAGGTTTTGCTCAGCACCATGAACAGAACCAGCGCCGCCACCGGCACGCTGAACACCACCGTGCCGACCACCAGTTCCGAACTTACGGACTGGTTGGCCGTGACCACGCCCACCGCGCCATTAATCACCGTCAGCGCCAGCCACAGCACGACGAAGCTGTAGGTCAAAGTCTGGCGACTGAAGCCGACTCGCTCGCCGATGTAGAGCATCAGCGCCAGCAGGACCAGGCCGAAGAAGATGATGATAGTGGTGTGCATGGTGTGTGCTCCTGAGTGAATAATCGTTCCCACGCTCTGCGTGGGAATGCAGCCCGTGACGCTCCGCGTCACTGAACGCGGAGCGTCCCCTGAGGCATTCCCACGCAGAGCGTGGGAACGATCGGTGTAGGTGCTTACAGGTTCACGCTAAGTAGGTCATCAATACCAATTCGCTTGGCAAAATCGATCCGCACCCGCTCCGAAACCTCCGTGACCTCTGCCGCGCCATCCCCGACAAAATCAATCACCGAGCGCGCCGGCCGTGAGCCCTGGGGCAGTCCGACGATTCGTACGATGTCATCGGCCACCGCTTGCGGGTCGGCATCCTCCGGGGTCAACGCACTCAATCGTTCACCGACTTTATCCATCACCCCGTCATATCGAGCATAGGCGTCGCTGCGCGCGACGTCGGCCGGTTTGCCGGCGCTGGGGAAATGGTCGGTGCCGCGAGTGAACGCACCGGGCACCACGATCGAGGTCTCGATGCCGAAGCGGGTCAGCTCGTAGGACATGCTCACCGCCAGGGAATCCATCGCCGCTTTGGCGGCGGCATAAGGCCCCATGAACGGTGGGAAACCGCCCTTGGTCGTGGAGCTGCTGATCCACAACACCAGCCCCGAACCTTGGGCGCGCATCTGCGGCAACACCGCGCGACTGACCCGCTGGGCGCCGTAGACGTTGGTGTCAAAGACCTTCGTGATTTCTTCGACGGTGAAGGCTTCAGTCGGGCCGATCACCAAATGCCCGGCGTTCTGCATCACTGCATCGAGTCGACCTTGCTCCTTGACGATGGTCGCTACCGCCGCGTCGGCCGACTCCTGGGACAACACGTCCAGTTCCAGTGGATGCAACGCGACGTTGTGCTCGTTGGCCCACAGGCGAATACCGTCGGCCCGGGCGGCGTTGCGCCCGTTCACGTCACGCATGCTGGCGTAAACGATGTGCCCGGCCCTGGCGAGGGATTCTGCGGCGAGTTTGCCTATACCAGTACCGGCGCCAGTGATGAGGATTACGTTTTTCATAAGGTTCTCCTTGATTCGGCTGGCTTAAACCAGACCACCGTTGACCCGCAGGATTTGCCCGTTGACCCACGCCGAATCCGGTCCGACCAGGAAGGACACGACGCGGGAAATGTCTTCTGGCTGAGCCAGGCGTTCCAGTGGCGGCATCTTGGCAAAGGTCTGAATTTGCTCTTCGCTCTTGCCGTGCAGGAACAGGTCGGTCGCCACCGGCCCAGGGGCGACGGCGTTGACCGTGATGTTGCGACCGCGCATTTCCTTGGCGAATACCTGGGTCAGGGATTCCACCGCGGCTTTGCTGGCGATGTACACCGCATAGCCCGGCAGGTTCATGCCGACGGTGCTGCTGGAGAAGTTGACGATGCGGCCGCCGCTATTCAGGCGAGTCGCCGCTTCGCGCAGGGTGTTGAAGGTGCCGCGAGCGTGGATGTTGAAGTTCTGGTCGAACAGTTCGTCCGTGTGTTGCGCCAGTGGCATCACTTTGAGGATGCCAGCGTTGTTGATCAGCACATCGACCTTGCCCAGTTGCGCTTCGGTTTCGTCGAACATCCGGCGCACGTCATCGGCATTGGCTACGTCAGCCTTGATCGCTATGGCTTGATGGCCGGCCTGACGCAACTCAACAACCAGTCGGGATGCTTCGGTGGCGCTGCTGGCGTAGTTGATGGCGACGGCAAAACCTTCGCTGGCCAGTTGTTTGGCGATCACCGCACCGATGCCGCGGGAGGCGCCGGTCACAATGGCAACTTTGGTTGTTTGAGTAGTCATGGCGGTGTTTCCTCTGAAGTTGTTTGCTTTGGGGTGGAGCCAATTTCACATGTTTACCCAGGGCGATAAATGCACGAGAGTTGCCTTGACTGTTCAATATTCGCCAACAACCAATCCAGGAGCTGACCGTGGATCAAGTCAAAGCAATGAAGGTGTTTGTGCGGATTTACGAGCGCAGCAGCTTCACCCTGGCCGCCGATGACCTGAACCTGCCCCGAGCCACGCTGACCCACACGCTGAATCAGTTCGAAGCCTGGCTCGGCACGCGTCTACTGGAGCGCAGCACGCGCAAGGTGCGCCCCACGCTGGATGGCGAGGCGTATTACCTGCGTTGCGTGCAGTTGCTGGCGGAACTCGAAGAAGCCGAATTGGCGTTTCGCGGCGTGGCACCGAAAGGGCGGTTGCGCGTGGACTTGCATGGCACCTTGGCCAAGTACTTCGTGATCCCGGCGTTGCCACAATTCATGGACCGTTATCCGGACATCGAACTGTCGATCAGCGAGGCCGATCGTTTTGTCGACCTGATCGCCGAAGGCGTTGATTGCGTGCTGCGCGCCGGCACGCTGAGTGACTCGGCATTGATCGGCAAACGCGTGGCCAACCTGCGCCAGATCACCTGCGCCAGCCCTGCTTACCTGCGCAAATACGGCGAACCGAAACGCCTCGAAGACCTGAAAAATCACCGCGCGGTGAACTACGTCTCGCGCACCACCGCCAAGCAATTTCCGTTTGAATTCATGGTCGATGGCGAACTGCAGGAAGTGACCATCGAAGGCGCGTTGTCGGTGTTCGGCGCAGAAATCTACGCGGCCTCGGCGATTGCCGGGCTCGGCATCATCCAGTGCCCGCACTACCGGATGGAAACGCAGATCGCCCAAGGCCTGGTGCAGGAAATCCTCATCGACACACCGCCGCCATCGATGCCGGTTTCAGTGCTGTACCCGCACAACCGACACATGTCGCCACGGGTTCGAGTGTTTGTGGATTGGTTGGGGGAGGTGTTTGCGGGGGCTCGATAGCGACGCAGATTTGTGCCCACTTTCGCTACCGTGCGACTTGCGCATCCGCTGATTTCTTGCGCTGCATCGAGCGACGTGCCAGCGCGCCTAGGCGCGCCCTCGAGGGCCCTGGCCCGTTAAAAACACGAATGCCATGTAGTACGAAACAATGGTTCATTTAACGGTGTTTGGACAGGCGCTCGAACGGCGGTGAGCGCGAATCCCGACGCGCACCATCGATCGATAAATGTGAGTTAAGACTAATAAGTACGGCACATCGACCTTTGATCCCGCGTTTGTACGCCACAAAGAAAACGGCGAGAGAGACGGCGGAAGAAGCAGTACGTACTGCCATTCGGAAAAGTACACATCCAGTTGAGCGTGGCGCAAACCTCTCGCAGAAATGTGAAACGTTTCAGCAATTAGTCGATCCCACGGTTGGCGTCGCATTCGTTGGGCGTATGCTGGTTAGCCTCGACTACCGCCCGGAGCAGATTGCGGACGGTTTATAGGGGGTAGGCGATCAAACCGTTTTATGTAAATCCCCTGTAGGAGCAAGGCTTGCCCGCGATGGCGATTTCAAGTCCGCCATCGCGAGCAAGCTTTGCTCCCACCGATTTCAGACAAAACAGACAAGAGAGGATTCGATGACATACACCGCTGCCGAAAACCGCTATGACTCTATTCCGTACCGCCGTGTAGGCCGCAGCGGGCTGGTGCTGCCGGCATTGTCCCTGGGGTTGTGGCACAACTTCGGCGACAGCACGCCGATCGACACCCAGCGCTCGTTGCTGCGCACGGCGTTCGATCTGGGCATCAACCACTTCGACCTGGCCAACAACTACGGCCCGCCGTACGGCAGCGCCGAAATCAACTTCGGTCGCCTGCTGCGTGAAGACTTCAAGCAGTACCGCGACGAGCTGATCATCTCCAGCAAGGCCGGTTGGGACATGTGGCCGGGCCCTTACGGCCAGGGCGGCGGTTCGCGTAAATACGTGCTGGCCAGCCTCGACCAGAGCCTGCAACGCCTGGGCCTTGACTACGTGGACATCTTCTACTCCCACCGCTTCGACCCGGACACCCCGCTGGAAGAAACCGCCAGCGCCTTGGCCACCGCTGTGCAACAAGGCAAGGCGTTGTACATCGGCATCTCGTCCTACTCCGGGGTGAAAACCCGCGAAATGGCCGCGCTGCTGCAAGAGTGGAAGGTGCCGCTGTTGATCCACCAACCGGCCTACAACCTGCTCAATCGCTGGGTGGAAAAGGATCTGCTGGATGTCACCGACGAACTCGGCACCGGCGTGATTGCCTTCACACCGTTGGCCCAGGGCCTGTTGACCGACAAGTACCTCAACGGCATTCCGAAGGACGCGCGGGTCAATCGTCCGGGTGGTGGTTCGTTGCAGGAATCGCACCTGTCCGAAGCCAACATCGCCCATGTGCGCGGGCTCAATGAGATTGCCAAGCGTCGTGGCCAGAGCCTCGCGCAACTCGCTTTGGCCTGGACCCTGCGCGACCCGCGCGTGACCTCGGCCCTGATCGGCGCGAGCCGGCCGGAGCAGATCATCGAGAACGTCGGGGCGTTGAAGAACCTGAGCTTTAGCGCGGAAGAACTGGCGGAGATTGACCGGTTTGCCCAGGAAGGCGGGATCAATTTGTGGGAGAAGCCTTCCACCGCTGAATGACTGAGCACTGATCGTTCCCACGCTCCGCGTGGGAATGCCTCCCGTGACGCTCTGCGTCACAGTGGACGCGGAGCGTCCATGGCTGCATTACCACGCAGAGCGTGGGAACGATCAGTTACCTGAAAAATGGCACATCCCCCAACACTGTCGCCCGCTGCATTACTCGCCGCGCCGGCCGATAGTCATCCACCGCGTAATGCTGGGTCACGCGGTTATCCCAGAACGCCACGTCGTCCTTCTGCCAGCGCCAGCGAATGGTGAATTCCGGCCGCGTTGCGTGGGCAAACAACAGCTTCAGAATCGCCTCGCTTTCCGTTTCCGACAGCTCATTGATCTTCGACGTGAACCCTTCATTGACGAACAACGAACGGCGCCCGCTCACCGGGTGCGTGCGGATCACCGGGTGCGACAGTGGTGGATTCTTGCGTCGTGCTTCTTCCCATTGGGCCAGCGCTTCAGGCGTGTTGCCGTAACGTTCCAGCGGGAATGAGCGGGTGAAATCGTGAGTCGCGGTCAGCCCTTCGAGCAGGCTTTTCATCGGCGCCGACAACGCCTCATATGCCGCAATCCCACTGGCCCACAACGTGTCGCCACCGAACTCCGGCAGCAACTTGGCGCTGAGTACCGCGCCCATGGCCGGGGTCGGCAGGAAGGTGACGTCGGTGTGCCAGATCGCGTTGTCGCGCACGTCGGTGACGGCGGTATCGAGGATCAGCACTTCCGGTTGTTCCGGCACGTTCGGGTAGATCGGGTGAATGTGCAGATCACCGAAATTCGCGGCGAAGCGTGCCTGTTGTTGCGGCGTGATCGGTTGGTCGCGGAAGAACAACACCTGGTGCTTGAGCAGCGCCTGCTCGATGGCATCGCGCTGTTGCGGGCTCAGCGGCTGGCTGATGTCGATGCCGCTGATCTGCGCACCGAGGGCTGAGCTGAGGGGGACGATGGTCAGGGTGCTCATGATCTTTCTCTTCAGTCCTGGATGTCGACTGTGGGAGCGAGCCTGCTCGCGAAAGCGGTGTGTCAGTCATAACACTGCCGACTGACACTCTGCATTCGCGAGCAGGCTCGCTCCCACAAGTGCTCTTACACAAATAATCAGTGGGCCTGGCCGTGCCACGGCACCAGTTTGCGTTGCAGTGCACGCAAGCCCATTTCCATGGCGAAGGCGATCAGGGCGATCACCAGAATCCCCAGCACCACCACATCGGTGACCAGGAACTGCGCAGCCGACTGCACCATGAAGCCCAAACCGCTGGTGGCGGCGATCAATTCGGCGGCGACCAGCGTCGACCAACCCACACCCAAACCAATCCGCACGCCGGTCAAGATATCCGGCAGCGCACTCGGCAGAATCACATGCCGAATCAACTGCGCCCGCGTTGCGCCCAAGGACTGCGCGGCGCGCAACTTGGCCGGATCAACCGTGCGCACGCCGGTGGCGGTGGCGATGGCAATCGGGGCGAAGATCGCCAGGTAAATCAACAAGACTTTCGACAGCTCACCGATGCCGCACCAGATCACGATCAGTGGCAGGTAGGCCAGCGGTGGAATAGGGCGGTAGAACTCGATCAGCGGATCGAGAATCCCGCGAGCGATGCGGTTGTGTCCGATGGCAATCCCGACCGGCACGGCGGTCAACACCGCGAAACCCAGGCCAAGACCGATGCGTTTGAGGCTCGCGCCCAAGTGCTGCCACAAGGTCGAATCCATGTAGCCGGTGGTCGCCAGCAGCCAGCCCTTTTGCAGCACGGCGGACGGTGGCGGCAGGAACAGCGGTTCGATCATGCCGGTGGCGGTGACGGCCCACCAGATGAACACCAAAGCGAACAACGTCAGCACACTGATCCAACGAGTATTGAGACTGCGGCGCACCGGAATCACCGTCGAAGCGGATTTCACCGTCACGGCCGGAAGGTCATAGCTGCTCATGCGCGCTCCTGCCGCGTGGCGGCGCTGCGTTGGGAGAACACTTTGGCGAGCACGTGTTCGCGGGTTTCGATAAAGCGCGGGTCGGATTTGATTGCCCGTGCCGACTCGCCAGCGGCGTAACGCTGACCGAAGTCCAGGCTCAGACGCTCGACGATTTGCCCAGGATTCGGGGCCAACAGAATCAAGTCAGTGGCGAGGAACACCGCTTCTTCGATGTCGTGGGTGATCAGGAACACCGGTTTGGCGGTGCGCTGCCAGACTTGCAGCAACAGCTCCTGCATCTGTTCGCGGGTGAAGGCATCGAGGGCGCCGAAGGGTTCGTCCATCAGCAGCACACGCGGATCAGCGGCGAGGGCGCGGGCGAGGCCGACGCGTTGCTTCTGACCGCCCGAGAGCTGCCAGATGCGACGGTTTTCGAAGCCGGAAAGGTCCACCAGTGCGAGCATTTCCCGAGCACGGATCTCGCGTTTGTCTTTGGAAACACCGGCCAGTTCCAGACCGAAACCAACGTTGGCCAGCACGTCCTGCCAGGGCAGCAGCGCGTCGTCCTGAAACACCACGCCACGTTCGGCGCTCGGGCCTTTGACCGGCACGCCATCGAGGGTGATGCGCCCGGCGCTGGGCTCGACGAAACCGGCAATCAGGTTCAACAGCGAAGTCTTGCCACTGCCGGACGGGCCGAGGGCCACCAGCAATTGCTGGGGCCCCAGGCTCAAGGAAATATCCGTCAGTACCGGATCCGGACTGCCGGGGTACTGTGCGCTGATGCGCTCCAGCTGTAGCAAAGCCATCGCAGTTAACTCCGATCAGTTGGTGATGTATTTAGCGCTGACGTACGGGGCGTAATCCGGCAGCACGGCCTCGACCTTGCCTTGTTCTTTGAGGAAGGCAGCGGTGTCGGTGATGGCCTTGGTGGTCGGTGCGCCGAGGGTGATCACTTGATCAGCCGCCAGCGGGTAGACGTTGCCTTGCAGCAGCAATGGAATGTCGGCGGCTTTGGCCCCGGACAGCTTCACCAGTTTGTCGACGTTGCTTTGGTTGGCGAGCCAGGTTTTCGGGTCTTTGCGGTAATCGGCGTAGGCATCCAGGGTCACTTTGGCGAACGCGGTGACGATTTCCGGGTGCTTCTCGGCGAAGTCTTTACGCACGATCCAGGCATCGAAGGTCGGTGCGCCGAACTTGGCCAATTCGCCGGAGGTGATCAGCACCTTGCCGTTTTCCTTGGCTACACCAAGCGCTGGGTCCCAGACGTAGGTGGCGTCGATATCACCGCGTTTCCACGCGGCGACGATGGCCGGCGGGGCGAGGTTGAGGATGGTGACTTTCGACGGGTCAATGTTCCAGTGCTTGAGCGCGGCGAGCAGGCTGTAGTGACCGGTGGACACGAACGGCACGGCGATTTTCTTGCCGATCAGGTCTTGCGGGGTCTTGATCCCGGAACCGTCGCGAGCGACCAGTGCTTCAGCGGCGCCGATCTGGGTGGCGATCAGGAACGTTTCGACCGGGACTTTGCGGGTGATTGCAGCCGTCAGAGGGCTGGAACCGAGGTAGCCGATCTGCACGTCGCCGGACGCGATGGCGGCGATGATGTCGGCACCGTTGTCGAATTTGCGCCAGTCGATCTTGGCGTTGGTGGCTTTTTCGTACGCGCCGTCGGCCTGGGCGACTTTGGCCGGGTCCACGGTGGTCTGGTAGGCGACGGTCACGTCAGCCGCCTGGGCAAAGAAACTCGCCGCAGCCAAAGACGCGGCCGCCAGGAGGCGAAGAGGGAAATTCAGTTTCATTGGAGAAGCTCCTTGTCAGGCGACCGAGGATCGGCGTGAAAGGAGACTAAATGATATAAGAATCCGAAAATAAATAACTTTTTCGAATGAGCTTATGAGCGGAAAATTCTAAGCACTTCACCAGATCGTTCCCACGCTCTGCGTGGGAATGCAGCCCGTGACGCTCCGCGTCACTGGACGCGGAGCGTCCCTTGAGGCATTCCCACGCAGAGCGTGGGAACGATCAACGTCGGACCGCCCCAAAGGGGAGAGGGGGAAAGGGAGCCGATCTTCATGATGTTCAGAACTTGAGTTCGACCCGGTTTTTCAGGTCGATGTAGCTCCAAGAACAACTCGGTCAGCCCCCTCTACCCTCTGGGGAGAGGGTTGGGGTGAGGGGTGGGTCTAGAGGTTAGTTGCTAATTGCCAGAATGCTCGCCTGATACGACCCGACAAACACATCGAAATCGCCAACCTCGTTCTGCTCCAGCTCCGCTTGTTCCGCCAGCGACGAGCGCGCCCGCGCTTCAAACTTCGCCTGTTCCTCAACGCTCAACGGCTCACTGCGGAAGTACTCGGCATGCACCCGGCTCTGACGCAGGGAGAACTGAGCAAAGCTTTCCTTATGCTCGGCCATCGCCGCCAGCACCATGGCCGAAGGCGTCCGGGACGGATCCTTGACCTTCTCCAGTTGCACGTCCAGCGCCTTGCTATGCGCATCGCCGCCATGGCTTTGATCGAGCAGCGCGGCGAGCGGGGCAATCTTCTCCAGCAGCTCGGTGGCCCATTCCTTCATGTCCACCGATTCACCGTCACGCTGCAATTGCAGGCCCGGGCGGCGACCTTCCTTGACCACGCTGAGGAAGTTGGTGGTCGCGTTGTTGCAGGTGTTGGCGGCCAGCAACGGACTGTCGTTCAACGCGCAGTACAGCAGGAATGCGTCGAGGAACCGCGATTCCGTCAGGTCGATACCCATCGGCAGGAACGGGTTGATGTCCAGGCAGCGCACTTCCACGTACTGAATGCCACGGGCCACCAGCGCCTGGATCGGCCGTTCGCCGGTGTAGGTCACGCGTTTCGGGCGGATGTTGGAGTAGTACTCATTTTCGATCTGCAGGATGTTGGTGTTGAGCTGAACCCACTCACCGTCCTTGTGCGTGCCGACTTCAACGTACGGCGCGTAAGGCGTGGCCACCGCTTTGCGCAGGCTGTCGGTGTAGCTCGACAGATCGTTGTAGCAAGGGGTCAGGCCGGCCTGGGCGTTGCTCTGGTAACCCAGGTCACTCATGCGCAGGCTGGTGGCGTACGGCAGGTACAAGGTGTCCGGATCAAGCTGTTCCAACTGGTGCGAACGACCGCGCAGAAAGCCCGCGTCCAGCGCAGGAGACGCGCCGAACAGGTACATCAGCAGCCAGCTATAGCGACGGAAGTTGCGGATCAGCGCGATATAGGCCGACGACTGATAATCGCGGTCGGTGCCGACAAAGCCTTCAGCCTCTTTAAGCAGCGGCCAGAGCTTTTCCGGCAGGGAAAAGTTGTAGTGAATCCCGGCGATGCACTGCATGGTCTTGCCGTAACGCAGGGCCAGGCCCTTGCGGTAGACGTACTTGAGCTGACCGATGTTGGACGTGCCGTAATAGGCAATCGGGATGTCTTCCTCGGCCGGCAACGGACACGGCATCGATGGACTCCACAGAAACTCGTTGCCGAGCTTGCTGTAGGCAAAACGGTGAATGCTGTCCAGGCTCGCCAGGGTATCTGCCGGGTCGGGCAGGGCGGGCGTGATGAATTCCAACAGCGATTCGGAATAATCGGTGGTGATCTGTTCGTTGGTCAGCGCGGAACCCAATTCTTCCGGGTGCGGCGTTTGCGCCAGGCGACCTTCATCGGTCACGCGCAGGCATTCACGTTCGATGCCGTGAAGGCACTGTTCGAGCAGAGAGAGGTTAGCGCGCTCGCCGAGCAGAGCCAGGCGGCGGTTGAGAAGTTCGCTCAAGTTGGATTCCTTCACGCGTCAGTCGCCCCAATATGGGGGTGGGCAAGACGGTCTACAAGGGTGAAGTTAAAACTGGCGTTTTCGCCTGGTTTTCGGACCGCACTGGACGGGTGACAGCCAGCCAGTGAGTGCTAGCCGCAAACCCCCTGTGGGAGCGAGCCTGCTCGCGAAGACGGTTTGTCAGCTAACATTTAAGTCAGCTGACAAACCGTCTTNNAAGACGGTTTGTCAGCTGACTTAAATGTTAGCTGACAAACCGTCTTCGCGAGCAGGCTCGCTCCCACAGGGGGTTTGCGGCTAGCACTCACTGGCTGGCTGTCACCCGTCCAGTGCGGTCCGAAAACCAGGCGAAAACGCCAGTTTTAACTTCACCCTTGTAGACCGTCTTGCCCACCCCCATATTGGGGCGACTGACGCGTGAAGGAATCCAACTTGAGCGAACTTCTCAACCGCCGCCTGGCTCTGCTCGGCGAGCGCGCTAACCTCTCTCTGCTCGAACAGTGCCTTCACGGCATCGAACGTGAATGCCTGCGCGTGACCGATGAAGGTCGCCTGGCGCAAACGCCGCACCCGGAAGAATTGGGTTCCGCGCTGACCAACGAACAGATCACCACCGATTATTCCGAATCGCTGTTGGAATTCATCACGCCCGCCCTGCCCGACCCGGCAGATACCCTGGCGAGCCTGGACAGCATTCACCGTTTTGCCTACAGCAAGCTCGGCAACGAGTTTCTGTGGAGTCCATCGATGCCGTGTCCGTTGCCGGCCGAGGAAGACATCCCGATTGCCTATTACGGCACGTCCAACATCGGTCAGCTCAAGTACGTCTACCGCAAGGGCCTGGCCCTGCGTTACGGCAAGACCATGCAGTGCATCGCCGGGATTCACTACAACTTTTCCCTGCCGGAAAAGCTCTGGCCGCTGCTTAAAGAGGCTGAAGGCTTTGTCGGCACCGACCGCGATTATCAGTCGTCGGCCTATATCGCGCTGATCCGCAACTTCCGTCGCTATAGCTGGCTGCTGATGTACCTGTTCGGCGCGTCTCCTGCGCTGGACGCGGGCTTTCTGCGCGGTCGTTCGCACCAGTTGGAACAGCTTGATCCGGACACCTTGTACCTGCCGTACGCCACCAGCCTGCGCATGAGTGACCTGGGTTACCAGAGCAACGCCCAGGCCGGCCTGACCCCTTGCTACAACGATCTGTCGAGCTACACCGACAGCCTGCGCAAAGCGGTGGCCACGCCTTACGCGCCGTACGTTGAAGTCGGCACGCACAAGGACGGTGAGTGGGTTCAGCTCAACACCAACATCCTGCAGATCGAAAATGAGTACTACTCCAACATCCGCCCGAAACGCGTGACCTACACCGGCGAACGGCCGATCCAGGCGCTGGTGGCCCGTGGCATTCAGTACGTGGAAGTGCGCTGCCTGGACATCAACCCGTTCCTGCCGATGGGTATCGACCTGACGGAATCGCGGTTCCTCGACGCATTCCTGCTGTACTGCGCGTTGAACGACAGTCCGTTGCTGGCCGCCAACACCTGCAACAACGCGACCACCAACTTCCTCAGCGTGGTCAAGGAAGGTCGCCGCCCGGGCCTGCAATTGCAGCGTGACGGTGAATCGGTGGACATGAAGGAATGGGCCACCGAGCTGCTGGAGAAGATTGCCCCGCTCGCCGCGCTGCTCGATCAAAGCCATGGCGGCGATGCGCATAGCAAGGCGCTGGACGTGCAACTGGAGAAGGTCAAGGATCCGTCCCGGACGCCTTCGGCCATGGTGCTGGCGGCGATGGCCGAGCATAAGGAAAGCTTTGCTCAGTTCTCCCTGCGTCAGAGCCGGGTGCATGCCGAGTACTTCCGCAGTGAGCCGTTGAGCGTTGAGGAACAGGCGAAGTTTGAAGCGCGGGCGCGCTCGTCGCTGGCGGAACAAGCGGAGCTGGAGCAGAACGAGGTTGGCGATTTCGATGTGTTTGTCGGGTCGTATCAGGCGAGCATTCTGGCAATTAGCAACTAACCTCTAGACCCACCCCTCACCCCAACCCTCTCCCCAGAGGGTAGAGGGGGCTGACCGAGTTGTTCTTGGAGCTACATCGACCTGAAAAACCGGGTCGAACTCAAGTTCTGAACATCATGAAGATCGGCTCCCTTTCCCCCTCTCCCCTTTGGGGCGGTCCGACGTTGATCGTTCCCACGCTCTGCGTGGGAATGCCTCAAGGGACGCTCCGCGTCCAGTGACGCGGAGCGTCACGGGCTGCATTCCCACGCAGAGCGTGGGAACGATCTGGTGAAGTGCTTAGAATTTTCCGCTCATAAGCTCATTCGAAAAAGTTATTTATTTTCGGATTCTTATATCATTTAGTCTCCTTTCACGCCGATCCTCGGTCGCCTGACAAGGAGCTTCTCCAATGAAACTGAATTTCCCTCTTCGCCTCCTGGCGGCCGCGTCTTTGGCTGCGGCGAGTTTCTTTGCCCAGGCGGCTGACGTGACCGTCGCCTACCAGACCACCGTGGACCCGGCCAAAGTCGCCCAGGCCGACGGCGCGTACGAAAAAGCCACCAACGCCAAGATCGACTGGCGCAAATTCGACAACGGTGCCGACATCATCGCCGCCATCGCGTCCGGCGACGTGCAGATCGGCTACCTCGGTTCCAGCCCTCTGACGGCTGCAATCACCCGCAAAGTCCCGGTCGAAACGTTCCTGATCGCCACCCAGATCGGCGCCGCTGAAGCACTGGTCGCTCGCGACGGTTCCGGGATCAAGACCCCGCAAGACCTGATCGGCAAGAAAATCGCCGTGCCGTTCGTGTCCACCGGTCACTACAGCCTGCTCGCCGCGCTCAAGCACTGGAACATTGACCCGTCGAAAGTCACCATCCTCAACCTCGCCCCGCCGGCCATCGTCGCCGCGTGGAAACGCGGTGATATCGACGCCACCTACGTCTGGGACCCAGCGCTTGGTGTAGCCAAGGAAAACGGCAAGGTGCTGATCACCTCCGGCGAATTGGCCAAGTTCGGCGCACCGACCTTCGATGCCTGGATCGTGCGTAAAGACTTCGCCGAGAAGCACCCGGAAATCGTCACCGCGTTCGCCAAAGTGACCCTGGATGCCTACGCCGATTACCGCAAAGACCCGAAAACCTGGCTCGCCAACCAAAGCAACGTCGACAAACTGGTGAAGCTGTCCGGGGCCAAAGCCGCCGACATTCCATTGCTGCTGCAAGGCAACGTCTACCCGCTGGCGGCTGATCAAGTGATCACCCTCGGCGCACCGACCACCAAGGCCATCACCGACACCGCTGCCTTCCTCAAAGAACAAGGCAAGGTCGAGGCCGTGCTGCCGGATTACGCCCCGTACGTCAGCGCTAAATACATCACCAACTGATCGGAGTTAACTGCGATGGCTTTGCTACAGCTGGAGCGCATCAGCGCACAGTACCCCGGCAGTCCGGATCCGGTACTGACGGATATTTCCTTGAGCCTGGGGCCCCAGCAATTGCTGGTGGCCCTCGGCCCGTCCGGCAGTGGCAAGACTTCGCTGTTGAACCTGATTGCCGGTTTCGTCGAGCCCAGCGCCGGGCGCATCACCCTCGATGGCGTGCCGGTCAAAGGCCCGAGCGCCGAACGTGGCGTGGTGTTTCAGGACGACGCGCTGCTGCCCTGGCAGGACGTGCTGGCCAACGTTGGTTTCGGTCTGGAACTGGCCGGTGTTTCCAAAGACAAACGCGAGATCCGTGCTCGGGAAATGCTCGCACTGGTGGACCTTTCCGGCTTCGAAAACCGTCGCATCTGGCAGCTCTCGGGCGGTCAGAAGCAACGCGTCGGCCTCGCCCGCGCCCTCGCCGCTGATCCGCGTGTGCTGCTGATGGACGAACCCTTCGGCGCCCTCGATGCCTTCACCCGCGAACAGATGCAGGAGCTGTTGCTGCAAGTCTGGCAGCGCACCGCCAAACCGGTGTTCCTGATCACCCACGACATCGAAGAAGCGGTGTTCCTCGCCACTGACTTGATTCTGTTGGCCCCGAATCCTGGGCAAATCGTCGAGCGTCTGAGCCTGGACTTCGGTCAGCGTTACGCCGCTGGCGAGTCGGCACGGGCAATCAAATCCGACCCGCGCTTTATCGAAACCCGCGAACACGTGCTCGCCAAAGTGTTCTCCCAACGCAGCGCCGCCACGCGGCAGGAGCGCGCATGAGCAGCTATGACCTTCCGGCCGTGACGGTGAAATCCGCTTCGACGGTGATTCCGGTGCGCCGCAGTCTCAATACTCGTTGGATCAGTGTGCTGACGTTGTTCGCTTTGGTGTTCATCTGGTGGGCCGTCACCGCCACCGGCATGATCGAACCGCTGTTCCTGCCGCCACCGTCCGCCGTGCTGCAAAAGGGCTGGCTGCTGGCGACCACCGGCTACATGGATTCGACCTTGTGGCAGCACTTGGGCGCGAGCCTCAAACGCATCGGTCTTGGCCTGGGTTTCGCGGTGTTGACCGCCGTGCCGGTCGGGATTGCCATCGGACACAACCGCATCGCTCGCGGGATTCTCGATCCGCTGATCGAGTTCTACCGCCCTATTCCACCGCTGGCCTACCTGCCACTGATCGTGATCTGGTGCGGCATCGGTGAGCTGTCGAAAGTCTTGTTGATTTACCTGGCGATCTTCGCCCCGATTGCCATCGCCACCGCCACCGGCGTGCGCACGGTTGATCCGGCCAAGTTGCGCGCCGCGCAGTCCTTGGGCGCAACGCGGGCGCAGTTGATTCGGCATGTGATTCTGCCGAGTGCGCTGCCGGATATCTTGACCGGCGTGCGGATTGGTTTGGGTGTGGGTTGGTCGACGCTGGTCGCCGCCGAATTGATCGCCGCCACCAGCGGTTTGGGCTTCATGGTGCAGTCGGCTGCGCAGTTCCTGGTCACCGATGTGGTGGTGCTGGGGATTCTGGTGATCGCCCTGATCGCCTTCGCCATGGAAATGGGCTTGCGTGCACTGCAACGCAAACTGGTGCCGTGGCACGGCCAGGCCCACTGATTATTTGTGTAAGAGCACTTGTGGGAGCGAGCCTGCTCGCGAATGCAGAGTGTCAGTCGGCAGTGTTATGACTGACACACCGCTTTCGCGAGCAGGCTCGCTCCCACAGTCGACATCCAGGACTGAAGAGAAAGATCATGAGCACCCTGACCATCGTCCCCCTCAGCTCAGCCCTCGGTGCGCAGATCAGCGGCATCGACATCAGCCAGCCGCTGAGCCCGCAACAGCGCGATGCCATCGAGCAGGCGCTGCTCAAGCACCAGGTGTTGTTCTTCCGCGACCAACCGATCACGCCGCAACAACAGGCACGCTTCGCCGCGAATTTCGGTGATCTGCACATTCACCCGATCTACCCGAACGTGCCGGAACAACCGGAAGTGCTGATCCTCGATACCGCCGTCACCGACGTGCGCGACAACGCGATCTGGCACACCGACGTCACCTTCCTGCCGACCCCGGCCATGGGCGCGGTACTCAGCGCCAAGTTGCTGCCGGAGTTCGGTGGCGACACGTTGTGGGCCAGTGGGATTGCGGCATATGAGGCGTTGTCGGCGCCGATGAAAAGCCTGCTCGAAGGGCTGACCGCGACTCACGATTTCACCCGCTCATTCCCGCTGGAACGTTACGGCAACACGCCTGAAGCGCTGGCCCAATGGGAAGAAGCACGACGCAAGAATCCACCACTGTCGCACCCGGTGATCCGCACGCACCCGGTGAGCGGGCGCCGTTCGTTGTTCGTCAATGAAGGGTTCACGTCGAAGATCAATGAGCTGTCGGAAACGGAAAGCGAGGCGATTCTGAAGCTGTTGTTTGCCCACGCAACGCGGCCGGAATTCACCATTCGCTGGCGCTGGCAGAAGGACGACGTGGCGTTCTGGGATAACCGCGTGACCCAGCATTACGCGGTGGATGACTATCGGCCGGCGCGGCGAGTAATGCAGCGGGCGACAGTGTTGGGGGATGTGCCATTTTTCAGGTAACTGATCGTTCCCACGCTCTGCGTGGTAATGCAGCCATGGACGCTCCGCGTCCACTGTGACGCAGAGCGTCACGGGAGGCATTCCCACGCGGAGCGTGGGAACGATCAGTGCTCAGTCATTCAGCGGTGGAAGGCTTCTCCCACAAATTGATCCCGCCTTCCTGGGCAAACCGGTCAATCTCCGCCAGTTCTTCCGCGCTAAAGCTCAGGTTCTTCAACGCCCCGACGTTCTCGATGATCTGCTCCGGCCGGCTCGCGCCGATCAGGGCCGAGGTCACGCGCGGGTCGCGCAGGGTCCAGGCCAAAGCGAGTTGCGCGAGGCTCTGGCCACGACGCTTGGCAATCTCATTGAGCCCGCGCACATGGGCGATGTTGGCTTCGGACAGGTGCGATTCCTGCAACGAACCACCACCCGGACGATTGACCCGCGCGTCCTTCGGAATGCCGTTGAGGTACTTGTCGGTCAACAGGCCCTGGGCCAACGGTGTGAAGGCAATCACGCCGGTGCCGAGTTCGTCGGTGACATCCAGCAGATCCTTTTCCACCCAGCGATTGAGCAGGTTGTAGGCCGGTTGGTGGATCAACAGCGGCACCTTCCACTCTTGCAGCAGCGCGGCCATTTCGCGGGTTTTCACCCCGGAGTAGGACGAGATGCCGATGTACAACGCCTTGCCTTGTTGCACAGCGGTGGCCAAGGCGCTGGCGGTTTCTTCCAGCGGGGTGTCCGGGTCGAAGCGGTGGGAGTAGAAGATGTCCACGTAGTCAAGGCCCAGGCGTTGCAGGCTCTGGTCGAGGCTGGCCAGCACGTATTTACGCGAACCGCCGCCCTGGCCGTAAGGGCCCGGCCACATGTCCCAACCGGCCTTGCTGGAGATGATCAGCTCGTCGCGGTACTGCTTGAAGTCTTCACGCAGCAGGCGACCGAAGTTGATTTCGGCGCTGCCGTACGGCGGGCCGTAGTTGTTGGCCAGGTCGAAGTGGTTGATGCCCAGATCGAACGCCGTGCGCAGCAACGAGCGCTGGGTGTCGATCGGCGTGCTGTCGCCGAAGTTGTGCCACAACCCCAGGGACAATGCCGGCAGCACCAGCCCGCTGCGGCCTACACGGCGGTACGGAATAGAGTCATAGCGGTTTTCGGCAGCGGTGTATGTCATCGAATCCTCTCTTGTCTGTTTTGTCTGAAATCGGTGGGAGCAAAGCTTGCTCGCGATGGCGGACTTGAAATCGCCATCGCGGGCAAGCCTTGCTCCTACAGGGGATTTACATAAAACGGTTTGATCGCCTACCCCCTATAAACCGTCCGCAATCTGCTCCGGGCGGTAGTCGAGGCTAACCAGCATACGCCCAACGAATGCGACGCCAACCGTGGGATCGACTAATTGCTGAAACGTTTCACATTTCTGCGAGAGGTTTGCGCCACGCTCAACTGGATGTGTACTTTTCCGAATGGCAGTACGTACTGCTTCTTCCGCCGTCTCTCTCGCCGTTTTCTTTGTGGCGTACAAACGCGGGATCAAAGGTCGATGTGCCGTACTTATTAGTCTTAACTCACATTTATCGATCGATGGTGCGCGTCGGGATTCGCGCTCACCGCCGTTCGAGCGCCTGTCCAAACACCGTTAAATGAACCATTGTTTCGTACTACATGGCATTCGTGTTTTTAACGGGCCAGGGCCCTCGAGGGCGCGCCTAGGCGCGCTGGCACGTCGCTCGATGCAGCGCAAGAAATCAGCGGATGCGCAAGTCGCACGGTAGCGAAAGTGGGCACAAATCTGCGTCGCTATCGAGCCCCCGCAAACACCTCCCCCAACCAATCCACAAACACTCGAACCCGTGGCGACATGTGTCGGTTGTGCGGGTACAGCACTGAAACCGGCATCGATGGCGGCGGTGTGTCGATGAGGATTTCCTGCACCAGGCCTTGGGCGATCTGCGTTTCCATCCGGTAGTGCGGGCACTGGATGATGCCGAGCCCGGCAATCGCCGAGGCCGCGTAGATTTCTGCGCCGAACACCGACAACGCGCCTTCGATGGTCACTTCCTGCAGTTCGCCATCGACCATGAATTCAAACGGAAATTGCTTGGCGGTGGTGCGCGAGACGTAGTTCACCGCGCGGTGATTTTTCAGGTCTTCGAGGCGTTTCGGTTCGCCGTATTTGCGCAGGTAAGCAGGGCTGGCGCAGGTGATCTGGCGCAGGTTGGCCACGCGTTTGCCGATCAATGCCGAGTCACTCAGCGTGCCGGCGCGCAGCACGCAATCAACGCCTTCGGCGATCAGGTCGACAAAACGATCGGCCTCGCTGATCGACAGTTCGATGTCCGGATAACGGTCCATGAATTGTGGCAACGCCGGGATCACGAAGTACTTGGCCAAGGTGCCATGCAAGTCCACGCGCAACCGCCCTTTCGGTGCCACGCCGCGAAACGCCAATTCGGCTTCTTCGAGTTCCGCCAGCAACTGCACGCAACGCAGGTAATACGCCTCGCCATCCAGCGTGGGGCGCACCTTGCGCGTGCTGCGCTCCAGTAGACGCGTGCCGAGCCAGGCTTCGAACTGATTCAGCGTGTGGGTCAGCGTGGCTCGGGGCAGGTTCAGGTCATCGGCGGCCAGGGTGAAGCTGCTGCGCTCGTAAATCCGCACAAACACCTTCATTGCTTTGACTTGATCCACGGTCAGCTCCTGGATTGGTTGTTGGCGAATATTGAACAGTCAAGGCAACTCTCGTGCATTTATCGCCCTGGGTAAACATGTGAAATTGGCTCCACCCCAAAGCAAACAACTTCAGAGGAAACACCGCCATGACTACTCAAACAACCAAAGTTGCCATTGTGACCGGCGCCTCCCGCGGCATCGGTGCGGTGATCGCCAAACAACTGGCCAGCGAAGGTTTTGCCGTCGCCATCAACTACGCCAGCAGCGCCACCGAAGCATCCCGACTGGTTGTTGAGTTGCGTCAGGCCGGCCATCAAGCCATAGCGATCAAGGCTGACGTAGCCAATGCCGATGACGTGCGCCGGATGTTCGACGAAACCGAAGCGCAACTGGGCAAGGTCGATGTGCTGATCAACAACGCTGGCATCCTCAAAGTGATGCCACTGGCGCAACACACGGACGAACTGTTCGACCAGAACTTCAACATCCACGCTCGCGGCACCTTCAACACCCTGCGCGAAGCGGCGACTCGCCTGAATAGCGGCGGCCGCATCGTCAACTTCTCCAGCAGCACCGTCGGCATGAACCTGCCGGGCTATGCGGTGTACATCGCCAGCAAAGCCGCGGTGGAATCCCTGACCCAGGTATTCGCCAAGGAAATGCGCGGTCGCAACATCACGGTCAACGCCGTCGCCCCTGGGCCGGTGGCGACCGACCTGTTCCTGCACGGCAAGAGCGAAGAGCAAATTCAGACCTTTGCCAAGATGCCGCCACTGGAACGCCTGGCTCAGCCAGAAGACATTTCCCGCGTCGTGTCCTTCCTGGTCGGACCGGATTCGGCGTGGGTCAACGGGCAAATCCTGCGGGTCAACGGTGGTCTGGTTTAAGCCAGCCGAATCAAGGAGAACCTTATGAAAAACGTAATCCTCATCACTGGCGCCGGTACTGGTATAGGCAAACTCGCCGCAGAATCCCTCGCCAGGGCCGGGCACATCGTTTACGCCAGCATGCGTGACGTGAACGGGCGCAACGCCGCCCGGGCCGACGGTATTCGCCTGTGGGCCAACGAGCACAACGTCGCGTTGCATCCACTGGAACTGGACGTGTTGTCCCAGGAGTCGGCCGACGCGGCGGTAGCGACCATCGTCAAGGAGCAAGGTCGACTCGATGCAGTGATGCAGAACGCCGGGCATTTGGTGATCGGCCCGACTGAAGCCTTCACCGTCGAAGAAATCACGAAGGTCTTTGACACCAACGTCTACGGCGCCCAGCGGGTCAGTCGCGCGGTGTTGCCGCAGATGCGCGCCCAAGGTTCGGGGCTGGTGTTGTGGATCAGCAGCTCCACGACCAAGGGCGGTTTCCCACCGTTCATGGGGCCTTATGCCGCCGCCAAAGCGGCGATGGATTCCCTGGCGGTGAGCATGTCCTACGAGCTGACCCGCTTCGGCATCGAGACCTCGATCGTGGTGCCCGGTGCGTTCACTCGCGGCACCGACCATTTCCCCAGCGCCGGCAAACCGGCCGACGTCGCGCGCAGCGACGCCTATGCTCGATATGACGGGGTGATGGATAAAGTCGGTGAACGATTGAGTGCGTTGACCCCGGAGGATGCCGACCCGCAAGCGGTGGCCGATGACATCGTACGAATCGTCGGACTGCCCCAGGGCTCACGGCCGGCGCGCTCGGTGATTGATTTTGTCGGGGATGGCGCGGCAGAGGTCACGGAGGTTTCGGAGCGGGTGCGGATCGATTTTGCCAAGCGAATTGGTATTGATGACCTACTTAGCGTGAACCTGTAAGCACCTACACCGATCGTTCCCACGCTCTGCGTGGGAATGCCTCAGGGGACGCTCCGCGTTCAGTGACGCGGAGCGTCACGGGCTGCATTCCCACGCAGAGCGTGGGAACGATTATTCACTCAGGAGCACACACCATGCACACCACTATCATCATCTTCTTCGGCCTGGTCCTGCTGGCGCTGATGCTCTACATCGGCGAGCGAGTCGGCTTCAGTCGCCAGACTTTGACCTACAGCTTCGTCGTGCTGTGGCTGGCGCTGACGGTGATTAATGGCGCGGTGGGCGTGGTCACGGCCAACCAGTCCGTAAGTTCGGAACTGGTGGTCGGCACGGTGGTGTTCAGCGTGCCGGTGGCGGCGCTGGTTCTGTTCATGGTGCTGAGCAAAACCTAGACGCCACCGACGCCCGATCAACGAACCAGGTGCAGGAACTGCATGTGCCGTTCGTACTGGTCGAGGATGTCGTTGATTATCTGTTCCTTGGTGTAACCCACCAGATCGTAGTCCTGACTGCCTTCGCTCAAATGCACTTCAGCACGGTAGTAACGACGGTTGTTGAGTTGCTTGGAACCCATGCCGCCACGGGCGAACGACGGTGTGAAGTAACCGCGCATCTGCACCTGATAGATGAACGGATGCTGCTCGCCGTGGCCGATTTCCAGGCTGACGCTGTCGTTGGCCGGGTCCGGCTGAGCGACCACGTTCAAGCCCTTCTCGACAAAAACGGCCGTCACTTCTTCAATCGCCGGTCGCACCGTGGTTTCGAGGAAGCGATAAACCTCATCCCGCGACGGGAAATGCACCGCCTGACTCAAGCGCTGACGCCAGCCTCCACGCTTGGAACCGGACACCGGTGCCAGAGAATGCATCTGCGCGATCTGCTTCTGGGATTCCAGGTAGAACGCCTTGTGCAGCCCCCACATCATCAGCAGCAGGATCATCGAGAACGGCAGCGAGGTCAGCACCACGGCCGACTTCAGCGCATCGATGCTGCCGGAGAACAGCAACGCACTGGTCACCAGCGCGGTCATCGCGCCCCAGAATACCCGCAGCCATTTCGGCCCGTCTTCATCCGGGTTGCCGCCCTTGGCGGACAGTGTCGAGAGGACCACGGTGCCGGAGTCGGCGGACGTCACGAAGAATACGAAGCTGATGAACACCGTGACCGCGATCACGGTTTTGCTCCACGGGTAGGTTTCCAGCAGCAGGTACAAGGTCATCGACGGGTTATCGATGGCGGACATACCGAGCGCTGTCATGCCGTGATTGAGCACCTGATCGATGGCGCTGTTGCCGAAGATCGACATCCACGCCAGGGTGAAACCGAGCGGAATCAGCAGCACGCCGAAGACGAATTCGCGGATGGTCCGGCCACGGGAAATCCGCGCGATGAACAGGCCCACGAATGGCGACCATGCAATCCACCAGGCCCAGTAGAACACCGTCCAGCCGCCGAGCCAGTCGCTGGGTTTGTCGTAGGCGTAGAGGTCGAAACTCTTCATCGGCAACGCGCCGAGGTAGTCGCCGATGTTCTGGATCAGGGTGTTGAGCAGGTGCTGAGTGGGACCTGCAAACAACACGAACAACAGCAACGCGCAGGCCAGCAGCATGTTGATATCGGACATGACCCGCACGCCTTTATCGACGCCGGACACCGCAACGATGATCGCCGCGCCCATCATCAATGTAATCAGGCCGACCTGAATCCAGTGGGTGTGAGCGATGCCGAACAGGTAGTCCAGACCCGAGTTGAGGTGCAGCACGCCGAAACCCATGTCCGCGCCGAGGCCGAACACCGTGGCGATGATGCCGAAGCCATCCACTGCGTAGCCGATCGGGCCGTTGATGCGCTTGCCAATCAGCGGGTACAGCGCCGAACGCAGGGCCAGCGGCAGGTTATGCCGGTAGGCAAAGTAAGCCAGGGCCATGCCAACAAAAGCGAACACGCCCCAGCCATGCAAACCCCAGTGCAGAAACAGAATCTGCATTGCCTGCCGCGCCGCTTCCGGCGTACCGGCGGTGCCTTGGGGTGGCTGTGCCAAATGGGTCAGCGGTTCGGACACGCAAAAGAAAAACAGCGTAATGCTGATCCCGGCGGCGAACAGCATGCCGGCCCAGGACAGGTAACTGAATTCGGGTTCGTCGTGGTCGGCTCCGAGCTTGATCTTGCCGTAGCCGGACAAGGCGGTGACCACCACGAAGACCAGGTACAGGGTCATCGCGAGCATGTAGTACCAGCCGACCGTATTGGCCGCCCAGTTTTGCGCTTCCAGCAACCAGGCACCGGCCTGTTTCGGGAAGGCTATTACAACGATGCCGAACAACAGGATGAAACCCGCCGCGAAGTAAAACACCGGCGGATTCATGCGGACCTGGCCGCTTGGAAGGGTGGACGGTGCACTCATGAACAGTGCGCCTCAAGGGGGTGAAACCGGGCAATCAATAACGGACTCGGCAAGGGCAAGCCTCCTGTTGTGAGCGGGCAGCAAACCGGCGGTTTAACTTGAATGAGCGTTCAAGTTAAACATGAATAGCGTGCTAAGGACTAATCGCAGGGCTCGGCGGTCGCTTTCCTACGCTAGCTCAAGGAAGGGTATGACGCGGGGGGTGGAGGATTCGTTCACTGCCAAAAGATCGTTCCCACGCTCTGCGTGGGAATGCAGCCCGGGACGCTCCGCGTCCCATCTACAGCCGAACGCGGAGCGTCCGTGGAGGCATTCCCACGCAGAGCGTGGGAACGATCGGCCGAGATCTCAGGATTTACTTCTGCGTCCCATCATCATGCTGCAAATTCGCCTGGGTCAGGTTGCACCCCGCCGGCACACTACGGGTCAGCCACACATTGCCGCCAATCGTCGAGCCCTTGCCGATGGTGATCCGCCCCAGAATCGTCGCCCCGGCATAAATCACCACATCGTCCTCGACAATCGGATGCCGCGGATGGCCCTTCTGCAACTGCCCGTCTTCATCAGAAGGAAAACGCTTGGCGCCTAACGTCACGGCCTGATAAATCCGCACCCGCTCGCCAATGATCGCGGTCTCGCCGATCACCACACCCGTCCCGTGATCGATAAAGAAGCTGCGGCCAATCTGCGCGCCCGGATGAATGTCGATGCCGGTAGCGGAGTGGGCGATTTCCGCGCTGATCCGCGCCAGCAACGGCAACCCGGCGCGGTACAAATGGTGGGCCAGGCGATGGTGAATCACCGCCAGAATTCCCGGATAGCACAACAGCACTTCATCGACACTGCGGGCCGCCGGGTCGCCGTGATAGGCCGCCAGCACGTCGGTGTCCAACAAACTGCGCAGCCCCGGCAGCGCGAGGGCAAAGTCCTGGATGATCTGGATCGTCTTGGCCTCGACTTCGGTGTCGGCCTGGTCACTGTGGCGAGCGGCATAACGCAGTTCGAGCCGCGCCTGAGCCAACAACGCATTCAGTGCGACATCAAGGGTGTGGCCGACATAGAAGTCTTCACTCTCTTCGCGCAAATCCACCGGCCCCAGGCGCATCGGGAACAACGCACCGCACAAGGCTTCGAGAATCTCCGCCATCGCCGCCCGGGACGGCAGCTCGCGACCACCCTGCTCGCCGCTGGCGCGGCCGTTTTGTGCACGCCATTGATCACGCGCCGTGCGCAGTTGGCTGACGATGGTCTGCAATTGCCAATGGCTGGAACGCTCGCTCACGGTAAAAACTCCTCACGGGCGGCCGGACTGTCTGGCCGCACTGACGGCGATTACTTTACGGCAAGGGCTTGAGGCCGAATTAAGAACCAATTGTGCTGTGATCAATACATTCGGATATAAGCGATTGGCGGTTGCCCGTACAAATAGGCGTGCCTATAGTCCTGACATCTCTCCCCGCCAGTACGGACCCATGATCAAACAATCGCTTGCCCGCTTTAATCGCCTCGACCTGCTCGGCCATCCCACCGCCCTGGAAAAACTTGAACGTCTGTCGACCTGGCTGGGCCGCGACGTGTACGTCAAGCGCGATGACCTGACGCCGCTGGCCATGGGCGGCAACAAGCTGCGCAAACTCGAATACCTGGCCGCCGACGCGTTGGCCCAGGGCGCCGACACTTTGATCACCGCCGGTGCGCTGCAGTCCAACCACGTGCGCCAGACGGCGGCCATCGCCGCCAAACTGGGCCTGGGTTGTGTGGCGCTGCTGGAAAACCCGCTGGGCACCGACGACGCCAACTATGTCGGCAACGGCAATCGCCTGCTGCTGGACCTGTTCGATGCCAAGGTCGAGCTGGTGGAGAACCTCGATAACGCTGACGACCAACTGCAAGCCTTGGCCGATCGCCTGCGCAACAACGGCAAGAAACCGTATCTGGTACCGATCGGTGGCTCCAATGCCTTGGGCGCTTTGGGTTACGTGCGTGCGGGGCTGGAACTGGCTGAACAGATCAAGGACACCGGCCTGCAATTCGCCGCCGTAGTCCTGGCGTCAGGCAGTGCCGGCACCCACAGCGGTCTGGCGTTGGCGTTGAGCGAAGTACTCCCGGATTTGCCAGTGATCGGGGTGACGGTTTCCCGCAGTGAGGAAGATCAGAGGCCGAAAGTCCAAGGGCTGGCCGAGCGCACGGCCGAGTTGCTGGGTGTGAGCCTGCCGAAGACGTTCAAGGTTGAACTGTGGGATGAATACTTCGGCCCGCGTTATGGCGAGCCGAACGCCGGGACGTTGTCGGCGGTGAAACTGGTGGCGGGTCAGGAAGGTTTGCTGCTTGATCCGGTGTACACCGGCAAGGCCATGGCCGGGTTACTGGATGGCATCGGGCGCGGGCGGTTTGACGACGGCCCGATCATCTTCCTGCACACCGGCGGGGCGCCAGCGTTGTTTGCCTATAAAGACTTCCTTTGACCGATCGTTCCCACGCTCTGCGTGGGAATGCAGCCCGGGACGCTCCGCGTCCCAATGGAACGCTCCGCGTCCCTTGAGGCATTCCCACGCAGAGCGTGGGAACGATCATGCGTCACATATTCTATAAAAGAATAACAAAATCGATATTTAGTATTTTCCTATCTAACAACGCCGTCATATAGTCGCGCCGCAGGCGAATTTGGCGCGAGACGCATAAGCTGCTTTAGGGCAGGATATCGCAATCGTTCAAATCCCGATTTTGCCAACATTCCTAATAGCGTCTTCCATAAGAAAACACAGGGGCTTGTCATGAATTTTTCCGCACTACGTCGCAACCTGCTGGTAGGTTCGCTGGGCCTGGCATTGAGCGCCGGCCTGTTGGGGCAAGCGGTTGCCGGTGAGCAGCTGCAAAAAATCAAGGACGCAGGCGTGATCAACGTCGGCCTGGAAGGCACTTACCCACCGTTCAGTTTCGTCGACGCCGACGGCAAACTGGCTGGCTTCGAAGTCGAGCTCTCCGAAGCCCTGGCCAAAAAACTGGGTGTTAAAGCCAAGATTCAGCCAACCAAGTGGGACGGCATCCTCGCCGCTCTGGAATCCAAGCGTCTGGACCTGGTGGTCAACCAGGTGACCATCTCCGACGAGCGCAAGAAGAAGTATGACTTCTCCGAGCCTTACACCATCTCCGGGATTCAGGCGCTGGTGCTGAAGAGCAAGGAAGCCGCGCTGAACATCAAGACAGCCGCTGACCTGACCGGCAAGAAAGTCGGTGTAGGCCTGGGCACCAACTACGAACAGTGGGTCCGCGCCAACGTGCCGGGTGCTGACGTGCGCACTTACGACGATGATCCGACCAAGTTCGCAGACCTGAACAACGGCCGTACCGACGCCATCCTGATCGACCGTCTGGCTGCGCTTGAATACGCCAAGAAAGCACCGAAAACCGTGGCTGCTGGCCAGGCATTCTCCCGCCAGGAATCCGGTATTGCCCTGCGTAAAGGCGAACCAGAGCTGTTGGCTGCAGTGAACAAGGCACTCGACGAGCTGCGTGCCGACGGCACCCTGGCCAAGATCTCGGAAAAATACTTCCAAGCTGACGTCACCAAATAATGGAAGAAGCTTTCCAACTCGCGCTCGACTCCGCGCCCTTCCTGCTGAAGGGCGCGTACTACACGGTCATCTTGAGCCTGGGCGGGATGTTCTTCGGCCTGGTGATGGGCTTCGGCCTGGCGTTGATGCGCCTGTCGCGCTTCAAACTGGTGAGTTGGCTGGCCCGCATCTACGTGTCGTTCTTTCGCGGCACGCCGTTGCTGGTGCAGCTGTTCGTGATCTATTACGGCTTGCCACAATTGGGCGTCGAACTTGATCCGCTGCCCGCGGCCCTGATCGGCTTTTCGCTGAACATGGCCGCCTACGCCTGTGAAATCCTGCGTGCCGCGATCAGCTCCATCGAGCGTGGCCAATGGGAAGCCGCCGCGAGTATCGGCATGACCCGCGCGCAGACCCTGCGCCGGGCCATCATTCCGCAAGCGATGCGCACGGCTTTGCCGCCGCTGGGCAACAGCTTCATCTCGCTGGTCAAGGACACGGCGCTGGCCGCCACCATCCAGGTGCCGGAACTGTTCCGTCAGGCGCAATTGATCACCGCCCGGACTTTCGAAGTGTTCACCATGTATCTCGCCGCCGCGCTGATCTACTGGATTCTGGCCACGGTGCTGTCGCACCTGCAGAACAAGTTGGAAGAGCGGGTCAATCGGCACGACCAGGAGTCCTGACCCAATGATTGTCGTGGAAAAACTGACAAAGCAGTTCAAGGGTCAAGTGGTGCTCAACGGCATCGATCTGGAAGTGAAAGAAGGCGAAGTCGTGGCGATTATCGGGCCTAGCGGTTCGGGCAAGACCACGTTCCTGCGTTGCCTGAATTTCCTCGAAGAACCCACCAGCGGCCGGATCAAGGTCGGCGACATCGAGATCGATGGCAGCCGCCCGCTGAACCAGCAGCAAGGCCTGGTGCGACGTTTGCGCCAGCACGTGGGCTTCGTGTTCCAGAACTTCAACCTGTTTCCCCATCGCACCGCCCTGGAAAACGTCATCGAAGGCCCGATCATCGTGAAGAAGATCCCGCACGCCGAAGCCGTTGCCCTGGGTAAAAAGCTGTTGGCCAGGGTTGGCCTGGCGGGCAAGGAAGACGCTTACCCGCGACGCCTTTCCGGTGGTCAGCAACAGCGTGTGGCGATTGCCCGGGCGCTGGCGATGGAACCGGAAGTCATTCTGTTCGATGAGCCCACTTCCGCGCTCGACCCTGAGCTGGTCGGTGAAGTGTTGTCGACCATCCGCAGCCTGGCCGAAGAGAATCGCACCATGGTCATCGTCACCCACGAAATGGGCTTTGCCCGGGACGTGGCGAATCGCGTGGTGTTTTTCGACAAGGGTGTGATCGTCGAGCAGGGCGAAGCCAAGGCGTTGTTTGCCAACCCGAAAGAAGAACGGACGAAACAGTTCCTCAGCAAGTTCCTGAATAACGCGCACCACTGAAACACCCACTTAAAACTTGTTAACTTCCATGGAAGGAAGTGACAGCCACCTCCCGATATAAAACACTTCGCGCCCCACTCCTCTTCCTGCCCAACATATAGAACTTCGCCTATCTAAGCGCGGTACATATATATGTCCTGCAACAGAATCTCTCACCTTAGAATGAGTCATAAATCCGCACAGCAGTGCCTCAACACTTCGCCGTGACCAATGCCTGAAACCGGGAGAAAACCGGGGTAAAGTTCGACAGCGCGATGGAGTTTGTTAACTGCACCGCGTAGGAAATGTCTGAATAGCACTGAATCCAACAACCAACTAACAAACTCTATTGACACTTATTCCGGCGCACTCTTATCTAGTCCCCAACGGGCGCCAATCACTCAACTCAATTGTTATCAACACTCATACATAACTCGCTGTTTTGTTGCTCGGTAATTCACGCCTTTTGATCTTCCAGAAACGGACTTCGCTGCAAGGCTTCAAGGAGAAACCCATGACAAGCACCTCGAACAAACCTGAACTTGCGGCCCCGACCCTGGCGCAATCCCACAGGAGTGGCATCAACATTACCTCAGCCGCCCACTTGCTGATCGCTGTAGCGCCCTACCCCGGCATGGACGAAGGCGATCTGATCGAACTGTACTGGGACGACTGCTACGTGGCTTCAAAAGCCCTGATCGTCGACGACGTCAATCAAACCGTGCAACTGCGCGTGCCCGAGAGCTTTGTCGTCAATGGCACCTCACACGTCCACTACCGCGTCATGCAGGTCGGGCAGGACCCGGCGCTGTCGCTGACCACGCGGTTGCAGATCAAGCTCGATTGCCCCGGCGGCCAGGCGCCCGCGGTGTCCGGTGACGAAAACCAGAGCCTGGCTCCGGTCAACCTCCCCGATACCATCCGTCGCCAAGGGGTCAACCCGAACCAGATCAAACGCGGCGTACCGCTGACCATCGAGCCTTACCTGAACATGGCCATCGATGACGAAATCACCCTGCAATGGGGCGATGTGCGCATGGACCTGCCCAAGCTCACGGCTGGCGATATTGGCCAGCCGATTCAGGTCTGGGTGCCGCCGGCGATCATTCTCGAAGCCGGCGAAGACATGAGGCTGGAAGTGACCTATTGCATCCTCGACCGCGTGGGCAATAACTCACGCTGGGCGCCACCGCGGATGCTGAAGATCGGCTGCGCCAACCCCTACCTGAAAGTGCCGCTGAAGGAAGAACTCAAGGCCGCCGAACCCCGCAAAAAGTGAAACCACCACCAACCCTGTGGGAGCGAGCCTGCTCGCGAAAGCGCTGTGTCATTCAACAATGATGTCGACTGACATGACCTCTTCGCGAGCAGGCTCGCTCCCACAAGGGGTGCGAATTCAAAACTTGCTGTTGCTCCACAAACAACTGTTGCTCTACGGACAGACGCCCTTCTATGCATATTCCCAAAAGTTAGTTTATTAATTATTTATACGCGCTTAGGGTATATGCACCGGACCACCGGACATTCTTGATATTCGTTCGCCGCCACCATCGCGGCGTTTCCATGAGATGTGAGGTAGGTATGGTCCAGAACACAATCACCCCAGTGCAGATCGCCAGGGCATTGCGTGCAGCCAAGGAGCGGCACTGATGTCCAGTCTGGCAGAAGCCACAATCCAGAGTGACCTGGATATCGCCCCCCTGTTGTTGCCCGCGCAGGTTTTGCGCAACGACGCACAAGCCATCAAGGCTGCCCATGAGCTGGCGCAAACCGCCCGCTTGCAAGCGGCCAAACGTGACCAGCAGCGCAAGTTGCCGTGGTCGGAAATCGAACAGTTCACCCGCAGCGGCCTCGGCAGCATTGCCATTCCGCGCGAGTACGGTGGCCCGCAAGTTTCGTTCGTCACCATCGCTGATGTGTTCGCGATCATTTCCGCGGCCGATCCGGCGCTGGGGCAGATCCCGCAGAACCAGTTCGGCATCCTGAACCTGGTGCTCGGCAGCGCCACGGAATCGCAGAAAAAACAGCTGTTCAAAAGCGTGCTCGAAGGCTGGCGCATCGGCAATGCCGGGCCGGAACGCGGCACCAAAAACACCCTCGAACTCAAGGCGCGGATCACTGCTGACGGTGACGGTTTCGTCATCAGCGGCCAGAAGTTTTACTCCACTGGTGCGCTGTTCGCTCACTGGGTGGCGGTCAAGGCGCTGAACGACGACGGCAAGCAAGTGCTGGCCTTCGTCCGCCGTGGCACGCCGGGTTTGCGCATCGTTGATGATTGGTCGGGCTTCGGCCAGCGCACCACCGCCAGCGGCACCATTTTGCTCAACAACGTGCGGGTCGACGCCGAGCTGGTGGTGGATAACTGGAAAATCAACGACAGCCCGAACATCCAGGGCGCCGTGTCGCAATTGATCCAGGCGGCCATCGACGCCGGCATCGCTCGCGGCGCCATCGACGACGCCATCGAATTTGTGAAAACCCGAGCCCGCCCATGGATCGATGCCAAGGTCGAACGGGCCAGCGATGACCTGTACGTGATTGCTGATATCGGCAAACTGAAAATCGAATTGCACGCCGCCGAAGCGCTGTTGCGCAAGGCCGGGCAAGTGCTCGATCAAGTCAACGCCGCGCCGCTCACCGCCGAATCCGCCGCCCGCGCTTCAATCGCCGTGGCCGAAGCAAAAGTGCTGACCACCGAGATCTCGCTGCTGGCCAGCGAAAAACTCTTCGAACTGGCCGGCAGCCGCGCCACCCTCGCCGAATTCAACCTCGACCGTCACTGGCGCAACGCCCGCGTGCACACCCTGCACGACCCGGTGCGCTGGAAATATCACGCCGTCGGCACCTATCACCTCAACGGCACGTTGCCCGCTCGCCATTCCTGGATTTGACCAGACCTCTGGAGAAACACATGACTCTTTCTCACCACGTCGCGGTCATAACCAGCGATGAGCAAGCCCTGATCGTCGCCAGTGACCTGGCCGAAGATTTCAAACGCGACAGCGCCCTGCGCGACCGCGAACGCCGCTTGCCGCACCCGGAACTGGAAGTGTTTTCCCGTTCGGGCCTGTGGGGCATCAGCGTGCCCAAGGAGTACGGCGGCGCTGGCGTGTCCAACGTCACCCTGGCCAAAGTCATCGCCCTGATCGCCCAGGCCGACGGCTCCCTCGGACAAATCCCGCAGAACCATTTCTACGCCCTCGAAGTGCTGCGAGTGAATGGCAGCGAAGCCCAGAAAAAACGCCTCTATGCCGAAGTATTGGCCGGCCAGCGTTTCGGCAATGCCCTCGCCGAACTCGGTACAAAAACCGCCCATGACCGCATCACCAGTCTCACCCGCGACGGTGATGGCTACCGCATCAACGGCCGCAAGTTCTACGCCACTGGCGCGATCTACGCCCAGCGCATTCCGACCTCGGTGGTGGATGAACATGGCATGCAGCAACTGGCCTTCGTGCCGCACAACAGCAAAGGCCTGACCGTCATCGACGACTGGAGCGGCTTCGGCCAGCGCACCACCGGCAGCGGTTCGGTGGTGTTCGAAGACGTGTACGTCGCCGCCGAAGACGTGATCCCGTTTCAAAGCGCCTTCGAACGCCCGACCACCGTCGGCCCGTTGGCGCAGATTCTTCACGCCGCCATCGACACCGGCATCGCCCGCGCCGCCTACGAAGATGCCCTGCATTTCGTGCGCACCAAGACCCGGCCGTGGATCGACGCCACCCATGAAAAAGCCGTCGAAGACCCGCTGACCATCAAGAGCTTCGGCCACCTGGCGATTCGCTTGCACGCCACCGAAGCCCTGCTGGAACGCTCCGGCGAATTTCTCGACAAGGCCCAGGCCGACATGAACGCCGAGACCGTCGCCGCCGCGTCGATTGCCGTCGCCGAAGCCCGGGCCATCAGCACCGAAATTTCCCTCGCCGCCGGCACCACGCTGTTCGAACTGGCCGGCAGCCAGGCCACCCTGATCGAACACGGTCTGGATCGTCACTGGCGCAACGCCCGGGTGCACACGTTGCATGACCCGGTGCGCTGGAAGTATCACGCGGTGGGCAATTACTACCTCAACGATGAAAACCCGCCACTGCGGGGGACCATCTGATGGCCGACGCCAAGAAAAAGATCCTGCTCAACGCGTTCAACATGAACTGCATCGGGCATATCAACCATGGTTTGTGGACCCATCCACGGGACACATCGACCCAATACAAAACCATCGAATACTGGACCGAACTGGCGCAACTGCTGGAGCGCGGACTATTTGATGGGTTGTTCATAGCGGACATCGTCGGCGTGTACGACGTCTATCAAAACTCGGTGGACGTGCCGCTGAAAGAATCGATCCAGTTGCCGGTCAACGACCCGTTGCTGCTGGTCTCAGCGATGGCGGCGGTCACCAAAAATCTCGGCTTCGGCCTCACCGCCAACCTGACTTACGAACCGCCGTATCTGTTCGCCCGGCGCATGTCGACCCTCGACCATTTGAGTCGCGGTCGCGTGGGCTGGAACATCGTCACCGGCTATCTCGACAGCGCCGCCAAGGCCATGGGTCTGACTGAGCAAGTCGAACATGACCGCCGCTACGACCAGGCCGATGAATACCTGGAGGTGCTCTACAAACTCTGGGAAGGCAGCTGGGAAAACGGCGCGGTGCTCAACGATCCCAAGCAACGGATCTATGCGCAGCCGGAGAAAGTGCACAAGGTTGAGCACAAGGGCGAGTTCTATCAGGTCGAGGGTTATCACCTCTGCGAACCCTCGCCGCAGCGTACGCCGGTACTGTTCCAGGCCGGCAGTTCGGATCGCGGTTTGCTGTTTGCCGGGCGCCATGCCGAGTGCGTATTTATCAGCGGCCAGAATAAACCGTCGACCAAGGTACAAGTGGACAAGGTCCGCGCCAGCGCGGTCGAGGCCGGGCGCAACCCTGAGGACATCAAGGTGTTCATGGGCCTGAACGTGATCGTCGGCGCCACCGAGGAACTGGCCTGGGCCAAGCACGCCGAATACCTGAGCTACGCCAGTGCCGAGGCCGGCGTGGCGCATTTCTCGGCATCCACGGCGATCGATTTTTCCCAGTACGAGATCGACGAACCGATCCAGTACGTGAAGAGCAACGCGATCCAGTCGGCGACCAAAAACCTGCAAAACAACGACTGGACCCGGCGCAAATTGCTTGAGCAACACGCCCTCGGTGGCCGCTACATCACCGTGGTGGGTTCGCCGGAACAAGTGGCGGATGAGCTGGAATCGTGGATCGCTGAAACCGGGCTGGATGGTTTCAACCTGACGCGGATTGTCACGCCGGAAAGCTATGTGGATTTCATCGATCTGGTGATCCCGGAGTTGCAGCGTCGCGGGTCGTACAAGACCGCTTACGACACCGGCAGCCTGCGCGAGAAGCTGTTTCACGGCGAGGCGCATCTGCCGGAGCAACACACAGGCTCCCACTACCGACACAAACCCCTGTAACCGATCGTTCCCACGCTCCGCGTGGGAATGCAGCCAGTGACGCTCTGCGTCACAGCCGCAGGGACGCGGAGCGTCCCGGGAGGCATTCCCACGCAGAGCGTGGGAACGATCCACACGATCTAAATCTCATGCACTGACTGGATAACCAACATGACCAAAAAACACCTGACCCACCCAGTCAAAGCACTGGCCCTGGCCCTCGGCCTCTTCAGCTCGGCGGTGTTCGCCGCCGACGCGCCGCTGAAAGTCGGCACCACCGCCGCGTTCGCCATCCCGCTGGAAGCCGCCGTCGAAGAAGCCTCCAAACAAGGCCTGAAAGTCGAACTGGTGGAGTTCACCGACTGGATCGCGCCGAACGTCAGCCTCGCCGCCGGCGACATTGACGTGAATTACTTCCAGCACGTGCCGTTCCTGGAAAACGCCAAGGCTGCCGCCGGTTTTGACCTGGTGCCCTTCGCGCCGGGGATCATCAACAACGTCGGCCTCTACTCGAAGAAATACAAAAGCTTCGACGAGCTGCCACAAGGCGCCAGCGTCGCCATCGCCAACGACCCGATCAACAGCGGTCGCGGTCTGCAACTGCTGGCCAAGGCTGGCCTGATCACGCTTAAACCGGGGGTCGGCTACAAGGCCACCGAAGAAGACATCATCGCCAACCCGAAGAAAATCAAAATCCTTCAGGTCGAAGCCGTGCAACTGGTTCGCGCCTACGACGACGCCGATCTGGTCCAGGGTTACCCGGCCTACATCCGCCTGGCGAAAACCTTCGATGCCGGATCGGCGCTGCTGTTCGACGGCCTCGACCACAAGGAATACGTGATCCAGTTCGTGATCCAGCCCAAAAGCAAAACCGACCCGCGCCTGATCAAATTCGTCGACATCTACCAACATTCGCCAGCCGTGCGTGCTGCGCTGGATAAGGCCCACGGCAAGCTCTATCAAGCCGGTTGGGAAAGCTGAAAATGACGGCCGCGATCCAACGGCGACTGGATATTCCAGAGCCTCAGAAAGCCGACAAGACTGAACTGCACCCGGACCTGAATCGCGCCCACGTGCGCTTCATTGGCCTGGGCAAAACCTACAACGGCCAGCAAGGTCCGGTGGCGGCGTTGCACGGCATCGACCTGGCGATCCAGCGCGGTGAAGTGTTCGGCATCATCGGCCGCAGCGGCGCCGGCAAGTCATCGCTGATTCGCACGATCAATCGCCTGGAGCAACCGAGCACCGGGCGAGTATTGATCGATCAGGTGGACATCGGTGACTTCGATGAAGACCGCTTGGTGGCGCTGCGTCGGCGCATTGGCATGATCTTCCAGCACTTCAATCTGATGTCGGCCAAGACGGTTTGGCAGAACGTTGAACTGCCGCTGAAAGTCGCCGGTGTACCCAAGGACAAACGCGAACAGAAAGTTCGTGAATTGCTGGAGTTGGTGGGTCTGCAAGAGAAGCACAAGGTGTATCCGGCGCAGCTTTCCGGCGGACAGAAACAACGCGTCGGCATCGCTCGCGCGTTGGTGCATGACCCGGAAATTTTGCTGTGCGATGAAGCGACCTCGGCACTCGATCCTGAGACCACCCAATCGATCCTCGGCCTGCTGCGCGAGATCAATCAGCGCCTGGGTCTGACCATCGTGCTGATCACTCACGAGATGACGGTGATCCGCGATATCTGTGATCGCGTCGTGGTGCTCGAACATGGGCGCGTCGTCGAGCAAGGGCCGGTGTGGGAGGTGTTTGGCAACCCGCAGCATGAGGTCAGCAAGACCTTGCTCGCGCCGCTGCAACACGCGTTGCCGGAAGAATTGCAAAGCCGTTTGCGCACTCAACCCCAATCCGCGGAGGCGGCCGTCGTGTTGTGTTTGCAATTCACGGGCAGCGCGACAGATGAACCGGATCTGGCGGCATTGTTCGCCGCCCTCGGTGGTCGCGTGCGCTTGCTTCAGGGCGGCGTGGAACGGATTCAGGGCCATGCGCTTGGGCAACTGCTGTTGGCGGTGGCAGGTTCGGCCTTGGGCGCCGAGGAACTGCGTCAACGCGCCGGCCACTGGGCGCAACAGGTGGAGGTGCTGGGTTATGTGGTTTGATCGCTTGCTTCAGGGCTTTATCGACACCTTCCTGATGGTGGGCGTGTCGTCGTTGATCGCACTGCTGGCGGGGATTCCGATGGCCGTGATTCTGGTCACCAGCGACAAGGGCGGCATCTATCAGGCACCCGCGCTGAACCGTGTGCTGGGCGCGTTCGTGAACCTGTTCCGCTCGATTCCGTTTTTGATTCTGATGGTGGCGCTGATTCCGTTCACGCGGTTGATCGTCGGCACCACTTACGGTGTCTGGGCGGCGGTCGTGCCGCTGACCATTGCTGCCACGCCGTTTTTTGCGCGGATTGCCGAAGTGAGTTTGCGTGAAGTCGATCACGGCTTGATCGAAGCGGCGCAGGCGATGGGTTGCCGGCGCTGGCATATCGTCTGGCATGTGCTGTTGCCAGAGGCGTTGCCGGGGATTGTTGGCGGTTTCACCATCACGTTGGTGACGATGATCAACTCGTCCGCCATGGCCGGGGCGATTGGTGCCGGTGGGCTTGGGGACATTGCGTATCGGTACGGGTATCAGCGTTTTGACAGCCAGATCATGTTGACGGTGATTGTGTTGCTGGTGGTGTTGGTGGCCATCATCCAACTCGGTGGCGATCGCCTCGCACGGGGCCTCAACAAACGCTAGGCAAGTTGCGAACACCTATTGTTGGGTGATCTCTCGGCGCAGGTCATCATCGACCTGCGAAGGGAAGAGTTCCTACAAGAAAATCAGAGTGCCAGCAGGCCCGTTCCCTTTCATTTGCAGGACATTTCCTAGATCATTTCGCTCGCTTGCGCCTGCCAAATCCGGTGGCTAGTCTTCGGCCCGTCACTGCATATCAGTGATCGGGTTTAGTCGCCCGGATTTTTCTAGGCGCACAGCGCCACCTCATTCCAGGTGTTTTCATTGCCTGAACGTTATGGTGGCTGTGCGCAGGGCACCCTCGGGTGCGCCGGTATTGCCTGGAGCCGGTCGACTAACCTGTGCGCAGCCGCCCCCCCTGTTCGTTTGGTTGACAGTTCGATTGATTGTCTGGGGATGAAGCAGAGTTGAAGATTTGGCGGCTGTACACAGGGCACTCTCGGGTGCACCGGTTTTCCTATTGACCGACCTACTAACCTGAGTACAGCCGCCACCCACATCGCAACCCCGTCCTTGGGCTCATGGCGTATATTCGGCAAATCCCCATTGCCTGCGCAGCCCCCCATGAAACAGACCCCCGACGACCTCCAGAAAATCACCGCCACCACCCTGGGCCATTACAACTCGGTGGCCGATGGTTTTCGCGAGGGGACGCGTGATCACGATGTCAGCCAGAACATCGATGCCTTACTGCGGCACCTCCAGGGTTCGGCGCCGTTCAGCATTCTCGATTTCGGCTGCGGGCCGGGGCGGGACTTGCAAACTTTTACGCGCATGGGCCACACCGCCGTCGGCCTCGATGGATCGGAAAAGTTTGCGCAGATGGCCCGGGAAGACAGCGGTTGCGAAGTCTGGCAGCAGGATTTTCTGAAGCTGGATCTGCCGGCGGAGCGCTTTGACGGGATTTTTGCCAACGCCGTGCTGTTTCACATCCCGCGCCAGGAATTGCCTCGGGTGTTGAAGCAACTGCACGCCACGTTGAAACCGGGTGGGGTGTTGTTCAGTTCCAATCCACGTGGGGAGAATCAGGAAGGCTGGAATGGGCCACGGTATGGGGCTTATCACGATTTACCGGCGTGGCAGGCATTGCTGACCGAGGCCGGGTTTGTCGAGTTGGAGCATTACTACCGCCCGGCGGGGTTGCCGCGCGAGCAACAGCCTTGGTTGGCCAGCGTTTGGCGCCGCGCCGACTGATCGTTCCCACGCTCCGCGTGGGAATGCAGCCCGTGACGCTCTGCGTCACCGCCGTAGGGACGCGGAGCGTCCCGGGAGGCATTCCCACGCGGAGCGTGGGAACGATCATTAGGCTGACTCTTTCTTCGGCTCGCGAATTTTGTACCAGGCCACATACAGCGCCGGCAAAAACAGCAGCGTCAGCAAGGTCGCGATGATAATCCCGCCAATCATCGCGTAGGCCATCGGCCCCCAGAACACTTCCCTCGCAATCGGGATCATCCCCAGGCTCGCCGCCGCTGCCGTCAGCAGAATCGGCCGGCGACGATGCTCCGTCGCCTGCGCCACCGCGTCCCACGGTTCAAGGCCTTCCTTCTCCAGCGATTCAATTTGCGTCACCAGAATCACCGAGTTGCGGATGATGATGCCGATCAGCGCCAGGATCCCGAGAATCGCCACGAAGCCCATCGGCGTGCCGGTCGGAATCAGCGCCAGCACCACGCCGATCAAGCCGAGCGGCGCGACGCTGGCCACCAGGAACAGCTTCTGCACGCTGTGCAGCTGGATCATCAGAAAAGTCGCCATCAAGAACAGCATCAGCGGCACAACCTTGGCAATTGGCCCTTGGGCCTTGCCACTCTCTTCGACGGTGCCGCCGGTAGCGACCTTGTAACCCACCGGCAAACCGGCAGCGAATTTGTCGATGGTCGGTTGCAGCTGTTTCACCAGATCCGTCGGTTGGATCTCGTCGCGCACCGCAGCCTTGATGGTGATGGTCGGTTTGCGATCCCGGCGCCACACCAGCGGTTGCTCCAGTTCATAGCGAACGGTGGCGAAGGCCAGCAGCGGAATCGAGGTGCCGCCCGGCGTGACGATTTGCAGGTTTTGCAGGGTTTCCGGCGTACCACGTTCAGCGTCTTCGGCGCGGCCAACCACGTTGATCAGGTAGATGTCATCGTCCACCTGTGTGATCGGCGAACCGACGACGATGCTGTTCATCAGGTTGGCCACGTCTTCCGACGACAGCCCCAGTTGCCGCGCCTTGTCCTGGGCGATGTCGATGCGCAGGACTTTGCCCGGCTCGTTCCAGTCGTAAATGATCTCGCCGATGTGCGAGTTTTTATCCAGTTCAGTGGCCAGTTCGATCGCGTGTTTGCGCACCTGATCGATGTCCTTGCCGCTGACCCGGTACTGGATCGGCCGCCCCACCGGCGGCCCCATTTCCAGGGCCTGGACGTAGCTGCCAATGCCGACAAAGTCTTTGCGCAGCCGTTCACGCAAGCGCTGGCTGAGCGCGGTGCGCGATTCCAGGCCTTTGCTGACGATGATCAATTGCGCGTAGTACGGGTTCTGCAATTGCTGGTCGAGAGGCAGGTAGAAACGGATCGCACCTTCGCCGATGTAAGTGCTCCAGCGCACAATGTCCGGGTCGTCCTTGAACGTCGCTTCGAGCTTGTCCACCGCCTTGCGCGTCTCGTCCATCGAGGCGTTTTGCGGCAGGTTGAGGTCAACGAGGATTTCCGGGCGATCCGAGGACGGGAAGAACTGGTTCTGCACGAACTGCATGGAAAACACCGACGCCACGAACAGCCCGATGGTGATACCGATGGCCCACCAGCGGTTGCGCATGGCCCAGAACATGCCGCCATTGAACGCCCGACCGATGCGACCCGGCTCGGCGCTATGGGGTTTAATGTTCGTACTCAGGATGTGCACGGCGATCACCGGGGCGAACAACACCGCGACCACCCATGACACCAGCATTGCCACGGCGATTACCGCGAACAGGGTGAAGGTGTACTCACCGGCAGAACTGGCATTCAAGCCAATCGGCACAAACCCGGCCACCGTCACCAGCGTCCCGGTGAGCATCGGAAACGCGGTCGAGGTGTAGGCGAACGTCGCGGCTTGTTCCTTGGTCTCGCCCATTTCCAGGCGCGTGACCATCATCTCCACGGTGATCATCGCGTCGTCCACCAACAGGCCGAGGGCGATGATCAGCGCACCGAGGGAAATCCGCTGCATGGTGATGCCGCTGTATTCCATGAACACAAAGACCATCGCCAGCACCAGCGGAATCGAGCACGCCACCACCAGACCGGCGCGCACGCCAAGGCTGATGAAGCTGACGATCAGCACGATCACCACCGCTTCGAACAACGCACTGGTAAAGCCGCCGACGGCTTTTTCCACCACGTCGGCCTGATCGGAGACGTTGTGCACGCCGACGCCTACCGGCAGATCAGCGGTCAGGTCGGTCATGCGCTGGTGCAGGGCCTTGCCGAATTCCTGGATGTTGCCACCCTTCTTCATCGCAATCGCCAGGCCGATGGCCGGGTGACCGTTGAAGCGGAATTGCGGGGTGGCCGGATCGACATAGCCACGGCTGATTTCAGCGATATCGGCCAGTCGATAGAAGCGGTCGTTGAGCCGCAGGTTGACGTTGGCCAGGTCTTTCTCGGACGCGAACTGCCCGGAGGTGCGCACGGAAATCCGCTCCGGCCCGGCCTCGATCACACCCGCCGGGGTCACGGCGTTTTGCGATTGCAGGCTCTGCACCACTTGGCGCTGATCGATACCCAGCGCAGCGAGTTTGCGCGTGGAGAAGTTCAGGTACAGGACTTCATCCTGCTCGCCGACCATTTCGACCTTGCCCAGCCCCGGTACATCACGAACCGCCGCTCGCACTTGCTCCACGTAATCGCGCAACTGGCGCATCGACAAACCGTCGGCGGTGAAGGCGTACACCGAACCGAACACATCACCAAACTCGTCGTTGAACCCCGGCCCTTGCAGACCTTTGGGGAAGTCGCCGCGAATGTCGTTGATCTTCTTGCGTACCTGGTACCAGATTTCCGGGATGTCCTTGGCGCTGGTGGTGTCGCGCAAGTACACGAAGACCGTCGATTCTCCGGGTCGCGTGTAGCTTTTCACGTAGTCGAGGGAGTCGAGCTCTTCGAGTTTTTTCTCGATGCGGTCAGTGACCTGCTTGAGGGTTTCTTCCTGGGTCGCACCGGGCCAGCGGGTCTGGATGACCATGGTTTTGATGGTGAACGAGGGGTCTTCCTCGCGGCCCAGGTTCATGTACGAGAACACGCCCATCAGCAGCGCGACGAACATCAAATACCAGACGAACGACTGATGTTTGAGGGCCCATTCGGATAAGTTGAAACTCCCTTTCATTGTGGGCTGCCCTCGTCGACTTTGACTTTTTGCCCGGGTTTCAGGCTGTTCACACCGGCGCTGACCACACGCTCACCGGACTTCACGCCGTCGGCCAGCACCACCGTGTCATCGGTGCGGCTGATCAGGCTGACGTCCCGTGGGGAAACGGTCTGGTTTTGCGGGTCGATCACCCAGATACGGGTTTTGCCATCGACTTCTTGCAACGCACTGACCGGTAATTCGAGGCGCGGTTTGATCGCCGAGCTGAGGGTCACGCTGATCGCCGTGCCGAGACGAAAGCCCGGAGGCGTGTCGGTCAGGGTCAGGCGCGCGCGGCGGGTACGGGTCGCGCTTTGGGCCTGGGGTTCGATTTCGCGGATGATCGCGGTGCTGGTGATGCTCGGGTCCAACTGCGCGGCGACCTGGAACACCACGTCCGTTGGCAGTTGATCGACCAGGGTATCGGGCAGGTCGATCACCGCTTCCTTGATGTCCGGTTGCGCCAGGGTCACCACTTGCTGACCGGCGGTCACGACTTGCCCGGCCTCGGCATTCCACGCGGTGACGATGGCTTTGTGATCGGTGCGCAATTGCACGTAGTTGAGTTGGTCCTTGGCCTGATCCACCGAGGCCTTGGCCTGATCGAGGGACGCCTGGGTGGTTTTCAGGTCGGTCTGGGCGATGTCGAGTTGGGCCTGGGCGCCGACCCCACGATCAAACAATTCCTGCTGACGGCGGGCACTGGCCTGGGCGTTGATGAATTGCGCCTGGATGCGGGCCAGATCGCCTTGGGCGGAGCGCAACTGGTTCTGCTGATCGGTGGGGTCGAGGGTTGCGAGTAAGGCGCCCTTCTCCACTTCGTTGCCGACATCGACGTTACGGCTGGCGATGCGACCCGGCACGCGGAAGCCGATATTGCTTTCATAGCGGGCCTGGATGCTGCCGGCGAAGCGGCCGAGGCTTTCCTCGTTCAGCGCTTTGACTTCAATGGACAGCACCGGGCGCACCGGCTCCGGCGGTGGTTCTTTTTTCGAGCAGGCGACCAGCAGCAGGCCGGCGGACATCAGCATCAGGCGCTTCATTGTTCGGCTCCCGGTGCCAGATCCTTATAGGTGTTTTCGGCGATTTCCACTTTCATTCCCGGGTGCAATAACTGGCCACCGGCGATGATGACTTTTTCACCACCGTCCAGACCGCCGCTGATGATGACTTTGCCGGTCAGGTAACGGCCGACGGTGACGGTGTGCAGTTGCGCCTTGCCGTCAGCGTCCACCAGCCATACGGCCGGGTCGCTGAGGTTTTTGGTCAGGGCTGACCAGGGCAATTCCACCGCCGATTTGCCAGGCGTCTTGGCCGTGGCACTGACCACCGAGCCGAGTTGCATGCCGTCGGGCAGGCCATGGAGGGTGACTTTGACTTGCACGGTGCCGGTCTGCGCGGACACCGCCGGCGTGATTTCGCGAACGGTGCCGGTGGTTTTGATCGCCGGGTTATCAAGCAGGCTGACCACCACGGATTTGTCCGAGGGCGGCTCGGCCAGCAGCGATTCGTAGACGTTGAACACGGCATCGCGTTCGCCGTCCCGGGCCAGGCTGAAGATCGGCACGGTAGCTTGCACCACTTGGCCGACTTCGGCCTGGCGCGCAGTAATCACGCCGGGCGCTTCGGAAATCAGCGAGGTGTAGCTCAGTTGTTCCCGGGCGTTGGCCAGTTGCGCCTGGGCGGCGGTCAGGGCGCTCTGGCTGCTGCGCAACGCCGCTTGGGCGGCGTCGTATTCGCTTTGACTGGTGTAGCCCTTGGGCAGCAGTTTTTGCTGGCGCACGAACGCGGCGGCGGTCTGTTTGACCCGCGCCTGCTCGGCGGTGACTTGGGCCTGGGCCGAATCGACGTTGGTCTGCAGGTCTTTCGGATCGAGTTTGGCGAGGACCTGTTTGGCGGAAACCCGGTCACCGACATCGACCATGCGCTGGATGATCTTGCCGCCGACGCGGAACGACAACTCGGTCTGCACCCTGGCCTGGACGTCACCGGTGAGGGTCACCGAAGCGGCGTAATCCGCGGGTTTGACCGCTTGCACGAAGACCCGAGGCAGGTCTTTCTCGACCGGTTTTTTATCGCCGCAAGCGGTCAGCAGGGCGAACACGCCCAGCCCCACTATTATTTTCAATCCGGTACTCGCCATGCAGACTCCTTTTCCTTGTACGAACGTGCAAGTGACGATACGACTGTGAGCTTAGAACAGGGTTCCACGTCTGTACCTGCGATCCTTATACTTCATTTCGATCGTTCCCACGCTCTGCGTGGGAACGCCGCCATGGACGCTCTGCGTCCACTGTGACGCGGAGCGTCACGGGATGCATTCCCACGCAGAGTGGTCTGCACCCCAAAAGTTGGACACAACCGATGGGGTGTTTCATGAGGAAGT
>NZ_MOBR01000001.1 GCF_003732705.1 Pseudomonas frederiksbergensis
TGCCCGCGATGGCAATCTCACGGGCGCCATCGCGGGCAAGCCTTGCTCCTACGAAAAGCGGTTCCGGTGTTTGCCCCAAAACCGCTCTTGAGTCCGCCACCCAACCTGTCCATCATGCCTCCCCACCACTCATCGCCTTTCGAGTCTGCCGTGCCTGAAACTCCTGATGCTTCCTACGTTTTTTCCGAACAAGTCGGGCATTTGCTGCGCAAGGCCTATCAGCGGCACATGGCGATTTTTCAGCAGAACGTCGGTGATTCCCAACTCACCGCCGTGCAGTTCGTGACCCTGTGCGCCGTGCGCGATCACGGTCCCAGTTCCCTGACCGAACTGGTCAAGGCCACCGCCGTGGACCAGGCGACCATTCGTGGCATCGTCGAGCGGCTCAAGGCCCGGGAACTGATTACCCTCGAACCCGATCCGCAAGACCGGCGCAAAGTCATCGTCGGTTTGTCCGAAGCGGGCGATCGCCTGGTGCAGCAAACCGTGCCCTGCGCGGGGAAAATCACCGAACTGACCCTGAGCAACCTCAACCCGGCAGAACGGGTCGCCGTGCTGTTCCTGCTGCGCAAAATGATCGACGACCCGCAGGACTGATTAGCACAGAACCTGTGGGAGCGAGCCTGCTCGCGAAGGCGGTGGTTCAGTCAAATCAATCCGACTGACCCACCCCAAACCCTGTGGGAGCGAGCTTGCTCGCGAATGCGGTGAGTCAGTCAATAAAAATGCTGACTGGCACGACGCCTTCGCGAGCAAGCCCGCTCCCACAGGTTTTTTGCTTCTACAGTTTTTTGCGTCTGGCATCGTTTTTGCTCCTGTTTCATGTAGTAGCCACTTCACCAGTCGAGTGTGTCGCGTCGCCACAATCCAACATGGCCCGCGACGTTTTTTTCGACCTTTTGGTGTAGTAGCCACTTCATCAAACGAAGCAGGCGAAGCGAATGAGCAGCCAGGAAATCACCGTAGCGCTTGAGGTCAACGGCCTCGTCACCACCGTCACAGCCATGGCGGACACGCCGTTATTGCTGATTTTGCGCAATGACCTGCAACTCAACGGCCCCAAATACGGCTGCGGCCTGGGCGAGTGCGGGGCGTGCACGGTGATCATCGACGGCGTGGCGGCGCGCTCCTGCGTGTTTCCCCTGGCCGGCGCCGTGGATCGGCAGATCGTCACCCTCGAAGGCCTCGGCACCCGCGCCGAGCCGCACCTGGTGCAGCAAGCCTTTATCGACGAGCAAGCGGCGCAGTGCGGCTATTGCCTCAACGGCATGATCATGACCACCAAGGCCTTGCTCGACCGCATCCCGCACCCCAGCGAAACCCAGATCCGCAACGAACTCTCGGCCAACCTCTGCCGTTGCGGCACCCATATCGAAATCCTCCGCGCGGTGCTGCGTGCCGCCCGTCAAATGCCTTGAAGGTGGATCAATGACCATGACTGACTCCATCCCGCTTTCCATCCCGACCCGCGACCAACTGCTGGCCAAGACTGGCGTGCTGCTGATCGTCGACGACATCCTGCCGCCCTCCGGCCCGGTGGCGAAGGGCGGTACCCCGCTGATCAAACCCAAGGAGCTGGGGCTGTTCATTGCCATCAGCGATGACGGGCGCGTGTATGGGTTCAACGGGCACGTCGATCTCGGCACCGGCATTCGCACCTCGCTGGCGCAAATCGTCGCCGAAGAACTCGACCTGAACCTGGATCAGGTGTGCATGGTGCTCGGCGACACCGAGCGTGCGCCGAATCAGGGCGCGACGATTGCCAGTGCGACGTTGCAGATTTCTGCGATTCCGCTGCGCAATGCTGCCGCTGAAGCCCGGCGTTATCTGCTGGAAACGGCGGCGCAGCGTTGGTCGCTCGACGTCGGTGGCCTGAAAATCGAAGCCGGGGTCATTCGCACCGAAGATGGCCGCAGCGCAACCTACGCCGAACTGATCAGCGGCGAACACGTCGAACTGCGCATCTCCGGCACCGCACCGCTCAAACCTGCCGAAGATTACCGACTGGTGGGCAAGGGCGCCGCCCGGGTGGATATTCCGGCCAAAGCCACTGGCGAATTGACCTACGTCCACGACATGCGCGTGCCGGACATGCTCCACGGCCGGGTGATTCGCCCGCCCTATGCCGGGCTCGATTGCGGCGACTTTGTCGGCAACAGCCTGCTGGAAGTCGATGAATCGTCCATCGCGCATATCGCCGGGATCGTTGCTGTGGTGGTGATCCGCGATTTCGTCGGCGTGGTGGCGCTGCGCGAAGAGCAAGCGATCAAGGCGGCCCAGGCGTTGAAAATCACCTGGAAAACCTGGAATCAGGGGTTGCCGGATTTGACTGATGTCGAGCAGGCGATCCGCGACAACCCTCGGGTGCAACGGGTCGTTCTCGATCAAGGCAACGTCGACGAAGCCCTGGCCAACGCCAGTCAGCGCATGCCGCGCACTTACCTGTGGCCGTATCAGATGCACGGTTCCATCGGCCCGTCCTGTGGGGTGGCGGACTATCAGGCGTCCGGCAGTCGCGTGTGGTCCGGCAGCCAGAATCCGCACTTGCTGCGGGCCGATCTGGCCTGGCTGCTGGAGTGCGCGGAAGAATCCATCGAGATCATTCGCATGGAAGCCTCCGGCTGTTACGGGCGCAATTGCGCGGACGATGTGTGCGCCGATGCCTTGCTGTTGTCCCGCGCCGTGGGCAAACCGGTGCGGGTGCAATTGACCCGCGAGCAAGAGCATTTGTGGGAACCCAAAGGCACCGCGCAACTGATGGACGTCGACGGCGGTTTGAACGCCGATGGCAGCGTCGCCGCCTATGACTTTCAGACAAGCTACCCGTCCAACGGCGCGCCAACGTTGGCCTTGCTGTTGACCGGCCGGGTCGAGCCGGTGGCGGCGATGTTCGAAATGGGCGACCGCACGTCGATCCCACCGTATGACTTTGAAAACATGCGCGTGACCATCAACGACATGGCGCCAATTGTCCGCGCGTCGTGGATGCGTGGGGTTTCAGCGCTGCCCAACACCTTCGCCCACGAGTCGTACATCGATGAACTGGCCTTCGCGGCCGGCGTCGATCCGGTGGAATACCGGCTTCGTTATCTAAACGACGAACGCGCCATCGAGCTGGTGAAATCCACCGCCGAACGCGCCGCCTGGACCCCGCGCACCGCGCCGATGCAAACCCCGAACGACGATCAACTGCTGCGCGGTCGCGGCTTCGCCTATGCGCGCTACATCCACAGCAAGTTTCCCGGTTTCGGCGCGGCGTGGGCGGCGTGGGTCGCGGACGTGGCGATTGACCGCCAGACCGGCGATGTCTCGGTCACGCGGGTGGTGATCGGCCATGACTCGGGGATGATGATTAACCCGGCCGGCGTACAGCATCAGATTCACGGCAATGTCATCCAGTCCACCAGCCGCGTGCTCAAGGAACGGGTGACCTTCGAAGAATCGACGGTGGCGAGCAAGGAGTGGGGCGGTTATCCGATCCTGACTTTCCCGGAAGTGCCGCAGATCGACGTGCTGATGATGCCGCGTCAGGACCAGCCACCGATGGGCGCTGGTGAATCGGCTTCGGTGCCGAGCGCGGCGGCAATTGCCAATGCGATTTATGACGCCACCGGGATTCGTTTTCGCGAATTGCCGATCACTCCCGAGCGGGTCTTGGCCGCGCTGAATGCCGGCACTTGTGATGAACCGCCGAAGTCCCCGGCCAAGCGTTCCAAGTGGCTGTTCGGTTCGCTGTTTGCCGCATTCGGCGCGGTGCTCGGCATGGCGGCGACCGCGTGGCCATTTCACGGCGAAATCGCGCCGATTGCACCGCCGAGCGCCGGCACTTGGTCCACCGCCACCCTGGAACGTGGGCGATTGCTGGCGGCGGTCGGCGATTGCGCGGTGTGTCACACCGCGCCCGGCGGCGCGACCAATGCCGGTGGTTTGGCGATGCAGACACCGTTCGGCACGCTGTACAGCAGCAACATCACGCCCGACGTGAAAACCGGGATTGGCAGTTGGTCCTATCCGGCGTTCGAACGGGCGATGCGCGACGGCATTGGCCGCGATGGGCGCAATCTGTATCCGGCGTTTCCCTATACGGCGTTTCGCAATATCAACGACGCGGACATGCAGGCGTTGTACGCGTACCTGATGTCGCAAACCCCGGTCAGCCAAGCGGCGCAGGCCAACGACATGCGTTTCCCGTTCAACCTGCGGCCATTGATGGCGGGGTGGAATGCGTTGTTTCTGCGCAAGGGCGAAATCAGTGTCAAACCTGAACGCAGTGAGCAGTGGAATCGCGGCGCGTACCTGGTCAACGGTTTGGGCCACTGCGCGGCGTGCCATTCGCCGCGCAATTTGATGGGGGCGGAAAAGGGCGGTGCGTCGTTCCTCGCGGGCGGGATGGTCGATGGCTGGGAGGCGCCGGCGCTGAACGGTTTGTCCAAGTCGCCGACGACGTGGACTGAGGATCAACTGTTCGGGTACCTGAGCAGCGGTTATTCCGCCGAACACGGGGTGGCGACCGGGCCGATGGGGCCGGTGGTCACGGAACTGGCGAAGCTGCCCAAGGATGATATCCGGGCGATGGCGGTGTATCTGGCGTCACTCAATGGCGCGCAGGCTGAGGCGCAAGTGGTGGAGAAGGTCACGCGTCCAGCGCCTAGTTTGTCGCTGAGTAACGGCCAGCGCGTATTTGAAGGTTCGTGCAAGGCCTGTCATGCCGATGGCCTGGGGCCGAAGCTGTTTGGCGTGAGTCCGTCGCTGGCCACCAATACCAATGTGCACAGCGATCTGCCGGACAATCTGATCAAAGTCATTCTGCAAGGCATCGACACGCCAGCGACCAAGGATCTGGGGTACATGCCGGCATTCAAGGACAGTTTGTCGAATACGCAGGTGGCGGAATTGGCGGCGTATTTGCGCAACCGGTTTGCGGGGAATGCGCCGGGGTGGGAAGGGTTGGAATCGAAGGTGGCGTACCTGCGGGCGAATCCCGGCAGCCATTAAAAGCATCGCGTGTAGGAGCGAGGCTTGCCCGCGAAGGGGCCGGCCCTATCAACCGAGATCCTGCGGGGGCAATCTCATCACCCCCCGCACCACCAAATCCTGAATAAACCCCAACCAATCCTGCTGCTGCCCCTTGTCCGCCAAATCCTCCCCCAAAAACGAACTCAAGGTATGCCGGTTGGAGTTATAGAAATAACACAGCGAGGCAATCATCAAATACACATGCTTGATGTCCAGCACCTCACGAAACAACCCTTGTTCCTGGCCGGCCTCAATAATCGGCTTCAACACCCCAACCGCTTCCCCCGACAACCGCCGCAACTCGCTGGACTGCTGCGCATGCTTGCCGCCGTGGAGGTTTTCATTGCTCAGGATCGCCACGAATTCCGGGTGCTTGACGTAGTAATGCCAGACGAACGCCACCAGATCCTGCAACGCCACCAGCGGCTGGCTCAGGTCGAGCTTTAATCGGCTTTCGGCCTTGTTGAACTGCTCGTAGGTGTGTTCCAGCACGCAGATAAACAGCTGCTCCTTACTGCCGAAGTAGTAATAAAGCATGCGGTCGTTGGACTCGGCTTCCCGGGAGATACTCTCGACCCGCCCCCCGGAATAGCCGTCGCGGGTGAACACTTTCACCGCCGCTTCGAGGATCCGTGTGCGGGTCTGCTGGGCCTGGGCGGCCCGGATACCGGTTTTCTTGTTCAACGTGCGGTCAACCTTGTGCCAGACAGAGTCGCATCGAATGTAGCACGGTCCTTTCAGCGGTTCAGGCTTGGGGCCGATTCGCTGGCCGGCGGGTTTTCCATGACCTGCAGGATCGACGCTTCCGGGTCGAAATCATCCTCTTCCAGCTCCATGAATTCCTCGGGCAGGAACATGTTGAGGATGATCGCGCACAACGCACCCACGGTAATCGGCGATTCGAAGATGTTGTGCAGGGCCAGCGGCAACTCGCGCAACACTTGCGGCACGGCCGCGATCCCGAGGCCCATCCCCAGGGAAATCGACACGATCAACATGTTGCGTCGATGCAGGCCGGCTTCGGCGAGGATCTTGATTCCGGCCACCGCGACGGTGCCGAACATCACCAGCTCCGCGCCGCCGAGCACCGGTTTAGGCATCAGTTGCAGCACCGCGCCGATCATCGGGAACAACCCCAGCAGTACCAACAAACCGGCAATGAAGAACGCCACGTAGCGGCTGGCCACGCCGGTGAGTTGGATCACGCCGTTGTTCTGGGCGAAGGTCACCATTGGCATGCTGTTGAACACGGCGGCCATGGCCGAGTTGAGGCCGTCGGCGAGCAGGCCGGACTTGATCCGCCGAATGTAGATCGGGCCTTTGACCGGTTGTTTGGAAATCATCGAGTTGGCCGTCAGGTCGCCGGCGGCTTCCAGCGGTGACACCAGGAAAATCACCGCCACTGGCACAAACGCGACCCAATCGAAATTGAAACCGTACTTGAACGGCACCGGCACGCTCACCAACGGCACGGCAGGCAGGCTGGCAAAATTCACATCGCCCATCAGCCACGCAACGACGTAGCCGAGGGTCAGGCCAATCACAATCGCGCCGAGGCGCAGGAACGGCACATCGACCCGGTTCAGCACCACGATGGTCCCCAGTACCAGCGCCGCCAACGCCAGATGATGACTGGCGCCGAGATCGGCCACGCCGAAGCCGCCGGCAATGTCGGTCATCGCGACTTTGATCAGCGACAGGCCCATCAACGTGATGATGGTCCCGGTGACCACCGGAGTAATCAGCATCCGCAGCTTGCCGATGAACTGGCTCAGGACCACTTCGATAAACGCGGCGAAAAAACACACGCCGAAGATTGTCGACAGAATCTCATCGGTGCCGCCGCCCCGGGCCTTGACCATGAACCCGGCGCTGAGGATCACGCTGATAAAGGAAAAACTGGTGCCTTGCAGGCACAACAACCCGGAACCCACCGGCCCGAACCGCCGCGCCTGAACAAACGTGCCCAGGCCGGAAACGAACAGCGCCATGCTGATTAGGTAGGGGATTTCGCTTTGCAGACCCAGCGCGCCGCCCATGATCAGGGTCGGGGTGATGATGCCGACGAAACTGGCCAGCACATGTTGCAGGGCGGCGAAGACCGTGGCGGTCAGGTGCGGGCGGTCGTTGAGGCCGTAGATCAGGTCGGAGCGGGGCTGGGGTTTTGCGTGTTCGGATGGGGTCACGAGGAAAGCGCCAGGGGCCAGGTCAGAAAAAGGAGGCGCAGGATGCCAGAAAACCTGTCGACTTACACAAAACCCTGTGGGAGCGAGCCTGCTCGCGAAGGCGTCGTGTCAGTCACCCTACCGATCGTTCCCACGCTCTGCGTGGGAATGCCTCAAGGGACGCTCTGCGTTCCAATGGGACGCGGAGCGTCCCGGGCGGCATTCCCACGCGGAGCGTGGGAACGATCAGGTTAGGCAAACGCCGCCAGCAAATCCTCTTCAAACGCCTTCTGCGCATCCCCCGGCACTTGCGCCCGATGCCGCGCAAGGTGAAATCCCACATCAAAACTCATTTCCCCTACACGAACTGCCCGTAGCAACCCCTTGTCCTCCCAGCTCCGGGCAAAGTGATTCGGCAAATACCCGACATGTTTGCCAGACAGAATAAAGGCGAGGGTGCCTTCAACCTGTTCCGAACGCGCCGAACACAGATTCCCCTGAAACGGCTCGTCACTGCGCAGAAACCGATAAGGATGATCCACCCGGTCACAGGCCTGAAGCGCTTGATCATCCGGTGCGTCGTTGGCGAACAACGGATGCCCCTGCGCGCAATACAAATGCTGCGTCTCACTGAACAGCTCGCGGTAATCAAACGCACTTTGCACTTGTGAGAAATAGCCGATCGCCAGGTCCAGCCGTTGTTGCAGCATCAGCCGCTCCATTTCCCCGGGCATGGCGCTGATCAGTTCGATGCGCACCGACTCATCCCGCTCGCGAAAACGCCGGATCGCGTCCGCCACCCGTTGCAGCACCGATTGATCGAGTGCTTCAGACAACCCCAGGCGCACTTCGCCAATCAAACGCCCGGCCACGCCGTTGGATTGATGTCGGAAGGCTTCGATGGACTCGAACAGTCCGCGAATGGCGATCAGCAGTTGCTCACCCTTGGGCGTGACCCGGAAACCACCCTTGCCGCGACTGCATAGCCGATAACCGAGGCGGGTTTCCAGCTTGGCCATTTGCTGGCTGATGCTCGACTGGCTCAAACCCAATTCGCCTTGGGCCGCACTGAAACCGCCGCACTCGACCACGCTGACAAACAGGCGCAGCAGTTGCAGGTCCAGATCGTGGAGTTGACCGAGCATCACATTACTCCTGGATAAAGTCAGGTTAACAAACTTGATATTTTTCCAATGTATCCGAGGGCGCACGCTGCAACCACTCCAACTGGTCAGGTGTTTGTCATGGCTCCTCTCTTCAAGCTGTGTTTTCCCGCACTGTTACTCGCCATGGCCGTGTCCGCCCAGGCTGAGGAAAAAGTCGTCAACCTCTACAGTTGGGCCGATTACGTGGCCCCTGAAACCTTGCAGCGCTTCGAAAAGGAAACCGGCATTCACGTGCGTTACGACACGTTTGATTCGTCGGAAGTGCTGGAAACCAAATTGCTCACCGGCGGCAGTGGCTATGACGTGGTGGTGCCGTCCTCCAGCGTGTTGGCCCGTGGCCTGGCGGCCGGCGCATTGAAGGCCATTCCCCATGAGGGCCTCAAGGGCTACGCCAACCTTGACCCGGACTTGCTGGAAAAACTCGCGGCGGTGGATCCCGGCAACCGCTACGGCGTGCCCTATACCTGGGGCACGCTGGGCCTGGGGATGAATGTCGAAGCGGTGAAACAGCGTTTGCCGGACGTGCCGCTCAACAGCCTGGATTTGCTGTTCAAGCCTGAGTACGCCAGCAAACTGAAAGACTGCGGCATCGCCATTCTCGATTCGCCGCAAGAGGTGATCGGTCTGGCGCTGCATTACCTCGGTAAAGATCCCTACAGCACCGATCAGAAAGATCTGTCAGCCGCCGAAGCGCTGTTGCATCAGCTACAGCCGAATGTGTTGTACGTCGCCACCGGCCGGCAGATCAGCGACCTGGCCAACGGCAGCGTGTGCCTGGCCCTGACCTACAACGGTGACGCGAGCATGGCCGCCGATCAGGCGCGCAAGGCCAACAAGCCGTATGAAGTGGCGTACCGGATTCCCAAGGAAGGCACGCTGGTGTGGCAGGACAACCTCGCCATCCCCAAGGACGCGCCACACCCCGAAGCCGCTCGTGCCTTCATCGAATTCATGCTGCGCCCTGAATCCGTCGCCGCGCTGACCAACACCCTGTTTTTCGCCACCGCCAACTCCGCTGCCACTCCGCTGGTGGATGAAGCGGTGCGCACCGATCCGGATATCTACCCACTGGCCGACGTTCGCGATCGGTTGTACGCCGACCGCAGCATGAGCCTAAAGGACATGCGCCAGCGCACCCGCCTGTGGACCACTTTCCGTAGCCGCCAATAATAAGGAACTCACCATGGATGTCCCTGTGCAAAACGACCAGGCCATGACCCGCGACAGCCTCTACGGGACTGCCGCCGAAAGCACCTACGCCGGTATCACCAGTTTCATGCGCCGGCGCTACAGCCGCGATTTGCGCGGGGTCGATGTGGCGGTCAGCGGTGTACCGTTCGACACCGCCACCAGCAACCGTCCGGGTGCGCGTTTTGGGCCGCGGGGTATTCGTGCCGCGTCCACCGGGATCGCCTGGGAACGCCACTGGCCGTGGACTTTCGACCCGTTTGATCACTTGGCGGTGATTGATTACGGCGATTGCGACTTTGATTACGGCTCGCCGCACTCGATCCCGGAAAGCATCGAAGCCCACGCCGAGCACATCCTGAACGCCGGCAGCGCGATGCTCACGTTGGGTGGCGATCACTTCATTACCTATCCGCTGCTCAAGGCCCATGCCCGCAAACATGGAACGTTGTCGCTGATCCACTTCGACGCCCACAGCGACACCTGGCCGGACGAGGAGGGCAAGCGCGTCGATCACGGCACGATGTTCTGGCACGCGGCCAGGGAAGGGCTGGTGGATCCGTCGCGTTCGGTGCAGATCGGTTTGCGCACCACCAACGACGATCACATGGGTTTTCAAGTATTGGACGCACGGCAGGTGCATCGCCAGGGTTGCGAGGCGATTGTCGAGGCCATTCGGGCGCGGGTCGGCGATAACCCGGTGTACCTGACGTTTGATATTGATTGCCTGGACCCGGCGTTCGCCCCCGGCACCGGGACCCCGGTGTGCGGCGGTTTGAGCACGGTGCAGGCGCTGGAGATTCTTGGCGGCTTGCGCGGGATCAATCTGGTGGGGATGGATGTGGTGGAAGTGGCGCCGGCCTATGACAGTGCGGACATCACCTCACTGGCGGCGGCGACGTTGGCGATGGAAATGCTGTGCCTGTATGCGGCCAGACACAAAGTCGACAAGTAACAAAAAACCAATGTGGGAGCGAGCCTGCTCGCGAAAGCGGTGAATCAGCCAACATCCCTGTTGAATGTAAAACCGCATTCGCGAGCAGGCTCGCTCCCACAGGGATTGTGGAAATCCTGTAGGAGCGAGGCTTGCCCGCGAAGCTTTTTCAGGCCACCGGAATCTTCGGCAAATCCAGCGTCTCAACCCCGGTATACCGCGCCGCCGACCCGGCGATCATCGCGTGTGGCACGCCCGGTTCCACAGCGCTGGAGCCATCCAGCCGCGCCAATTGCTCATCACTCAAATGCACATTCAGCGCGCCCAGCGTTGCGTCCAGTTGCTCACGGGTCCGTGATCCCAGAATCGGAATCAGTGCCGTGGTCGAACGCTTGGCTTTCTCACGCAACCAGGCAATCGCCACGTGAGTCGGGGTCGATTCCAGTTCCGCCGCCACCGCCAGCAAGGTGTCGAGCAGGGCGGTTTCCCGGGCGCTTTTCTCGGCGTGGATCAACATGCCGAGTTTGGCCGCGCGGTTGTTATCGTCACCGGTGCGGTATTTGCCGGTCAGAAAGCCACCGCCCAGCGGTGACCATAAGGTTGCGGCCAGGCCAAGGGCTTCGGCCATCGGCAGCAATTCACGTTCAGCGGTGCGCTCGGCCAGGCTGTATTCGGTCTGGATCGCGGCAATCGGGGAGAATCCGCGCACTTCGGCCAATACGTCAGCGCGAGCGATGCGCCAGGCCGGGAAGTTCGACAGCCCGGCGTAGTGAATCTTGCCGGCGCGCACCAGATCATCGAAGCCACGCAGGATTTCTTCCATCGGCGTGACGCCATCGGTGATGTGCGCCCAGAACAGATCGATGTGATCGGTTTTAAGCCGTTTCAGGCTCTCTTCCACGGAGCGGACCATGTTCTTGCGGTTGTTGCCGGTGAAGGAAATATTGGCAACTCGATCAGTCCCCATCGTGAATTTGGTGGCGATGACCAGGCGATCCCGTTCTGCGGCGATGAACTCGCTGAGCATGACCTCGGACTGGCCATTCTGATAACCGTTGGCGGTGTCGATGAAATTGCCGCCGGCTTCCAGGTAACCGTCGAAAATCCGCTTGGCTTCATCGCGCTCCGCGCCGTGGCCCCAACCGGTGCCGAAGTTGCCACCGCCTAACGCCAGTTCCGAAACCCGCAGGCCGGTTTTGCGGCCGAAGACTTTGTAATGCATGGGATGACTCCTGAAGAAAGACGTGAGGGTTGGGTTTAAATGTTCAGCAACATGTATTTAATATGATGCGAGTAATATCCAACGTCAATATGCTTTTCCAAGGGGCGACCATTGGGCGTTTCACTCCTGCCAGTTTCTGACACCAGCCTTTGCTAAGCTGCGACAACTTTTCCGCACTGGGTGCCGATCGTGTCGCGAACCACTCGTTTACTGACCTTGCTGCAAGTGCTGCGGGGTAAGAGCCGTCCGGCGACCGCCGCGACCCTGGCCAGCGAACTGGAGATTTCCGAACGCACGCTCTATCGCGACATCGCCGAACTCACGGCCCTTGGCGCGCCGATCTACGGCGAGGCCGGGATCGGCTACGTGTTGCGTAGCGGCCTGTTCCTGCCGCCATTGATGCTCAACGCCGACGAAACCGAAGCCATCGTGCTGGGTTTGCGTTATGTCGATCAGCGCGGAGACGAGGTGTTGAGCAAAGCGGCGGCGGATGCGCTGGCCAAGATTGCTGCGGTGTTGGCGCCCGAGGCACTGGACGCGTTGCACAACCCCACCGTCTTGCCCGGCCCGCCCGGTTTCGGCTTTGCGCAAAACGCCGTGCCCTTGAATGTATTTCGCCAGGCGATTCGCGATCAGGCTAAGTTGCACATCGATTACGCCGATGCCAATCAAGTGCCGACTCAACGCCTGATCTGGCCGTTGGCCCTGGGGTTTCTCAACGAGGTGCGGATCATCGTCGCCTGGTGCGAATTGCGCAGCGCCTACCGGACCTTTCGCACCGACCGGATATCCGCCGCGAGCGAGCAGGGCGAACGTTATCCGGGTCGTCGCAGTGACTTGCTGCGCACCTGGCGCAAGCAGATGCAACTGGACGAGGCCGGGCGATTCACTCCTGACAAGAACTGACACAGCAGTGCTTTAGCATGGCTCCAGAATCAAACAACAAGGAGCCTTCACCATGTCTAACCCAGCCTCTTCACTGGCACCAGCCATCGCCGATTACATCGCCGCCGCCAATGCCCGTGACACCTCGCGGGTCGCCAGTTTTTTTGCTGAAGATGCCAACGTCTTCGATGAAGGCGAACATCAGATCGGCACCCAGGCCATCGCCCAATGGATGCAAGACACCGCGCAACGCTACCAGCCTCGGGTCGAAGTGCTTGACGTGCAGCTGCGTACCGGCAAGGTGCTGGTCCACAATCTGATCTCCGGGACCTTTCCCGGTAGCCCACTGGAACTGCGCTACACCTTTCGCCTGAATGAACAGGGCAAGATTGCCCGGCTCGACATCTCCCTCTAACACCACAATCTCCCCTGTGGGAGCGAGCCTGCTCGCGAAGGCGTTCTGTCAGCCAGCATATTCAGTAACTGACACACCGCTTTCGCGAGCAGGCTCGCTCCCACAAGGGATCACAGTGTTTTAAATGAGTTATTGACTGGCATACTGCTCAGCTTCAAACCTGAAGCGCGGCCCTATGACTTTCGATTCCCCGTTAAGCGCGTGGCAATACGCCGTCGAACACAAGGGCTTCGTCCAGGACGAGGCCCAGGAACATGCTGTCTGGGCCCTGCAAAAGTGCCACGAAGCCTTGCACGAAGGGCGCAAGTCGATCACCGGTGTTTACCTCTGGGGCCCGGTGGGTCGGGGCAAGACCTGGTTAATGGATCAGTTCTACGAAAGCCTGCGGGTGCCGGCCCGGCGCCAGCATTTCCACCATTTCATGGGGTGGGTGCACCAGCGTTCGTTTCAATTGACGGGCACCGCTGACCCGCTCAAAGCTCTGGCCCGTGAGTTGGCCCAGGAAGTCCGGGTGTTGTGTTTCGATGAACTGTTCGTCAACGACATCGGCGACGCGATCATTCTCGGCCGTTTGTTCCAGGTGATGTTCGAGGAAGGCGTGGTGGTGGTCAGTACCTCCAACCAGCCGCCGGATCAGCTGTATGCCGATGGTTTCAATCGCGACCGTTTTACCCCGGCCATCGAGGCGATCAAGCAGCACATGCAGGTGATCGCAGTGGATGGCGGCGAAGACCATCGCTTGCACCCCGGCACGGCGTTGCAGCGTTATTGGGTGGGGGCACTCGATCAGCCCAGCGGATTGGCCGACGCGTTCAAGGCCCTGACCGCTGGCCAGTCGGTGTCCGCTGATCCGATTCAGGTCGGCTACCGCAGCGTCCATGTGGTGCAGGCCAGCGCCACGGTGCTTTGGTGTCGCTACGCCGATCTCTGTGAGCAGCCTTTTGCCGCCATGGACTTCATGGCCCTGTGCGACACCTACAGCGCTATTCTGATGAGCGAAGTGCCCAACCTCAGCGCGCAAAAACGCGCAGGGCGCATCGCCCGGGGCACTGAAGACGGCGTGGAACGGGTTGTGGCCGGTGACCGCGAGTTGCCCCAGTTGTCGGTGCATGACGACGGCGTGCGCCGCTTCATTGCGCTGGTGGACGAGTGCTACGACCGCAAGGTGCCGCTGTACCTCGAAGCCCAGGTGCCGATGGATGCCTTGTACACCGAGGGTTACCTGGAATTCCCGTTCCGCCGCACCCTCAGTCGCTTGCAGGAAATGCAGCTGCAACGCTTTGCCGACACTTGAGCATCAGGAGGAACGACGATGAATCAGCCTCTGTCTCACCATTTGCTGACCATGGCCTACCAGAACGCCTGGGCCAACCACCGACTGGCCAAGGCCTGGGGTCAATTGAGCGCGTCGGAACTGACCGCGACGCGGGTCAGTTTTTTCCCGAGCCTTTGTGCGACCCTCAACCACATCCTGACCTGTGACTGGTTTTATGTGGATGCCCTGGAGCGCGAGTTGCGCGGTGATGTGCCGCATCCTGATTGCTATGTGTTTTTCAAGGATGAACAACCCTTCACCGACGCTGGGGACCTCAAGCACGAACAGGCCAGCGTTGACCGACGGTTGATCGCTTATTGCGAACAATTGCGTGACGCCGACCTCGGGCGTCTGGTGACCATCGCCCGTGACACGCCACAGCACGACAGTCGGTTGCGCATGCTTTCCCATTTGTTCGAACACCAGATCCATCATCGCGGACAGGTTCACGGCATGCTCAGTGGCACTACCGTTAAACCGCCGCAACTGGACGAGTTTTTTTGCGCCGGGGAGGCGGGGTTGCGGGCCGGGGATTTTGCTGAGTTGGGTTGGACTGAAGAGTTGATTTGGGGGCACTAAGAGCCAGCGATCTTTTGATCTTGATCCACTCCAGCCCCCGCGCTAATGTCCGCAGCCAATTTGATGTTGTGTTCGAGGGTGGAAATGGAATCCGCAGAAATACTTGTGCTTCAAGCCAGCTACACCAACCCGGTGCATGCCGAGGCCATTTGTCTGGTGTTGAATCACTACGCTGAAGACCCGATGGGTGGCGGCGAATCGCTGCCCGCCGACGTGCTGCAGCAACTGCCGGCGGAGCTGGCCAAGCGTTCATTTGCGTTCAGCGTTTTGGCGTTCGTCGGCGGCGAGCCGGCGGGGCTGGTCAATTGCTTTGAAGGCTTTTCGACCTTCGCCTGCCGCCCGTTGGTCAACGTGCACGATGTGGCGGTGGTGGCGAAGTTCCGCGGCCTGGGGTTGAGCCAGAAGATGCTGCAAAAGGTCGAAGACATCGCCCGCCAGCGCGGTTGCTGCAAAATCACCCTCGAAGTCCTGGAAGGCAATGACATCGCCCAGGCGTCCTATGCCAAGTTCGGCTTTGCCGCCGGCATGTTTGACCCGGCCCATGGCCGCATGCAGTTCTGGATCAAGGCGCTGTAAATCCCGGGCATAAAAAAGGGCGTCCATCAGGACGCCCAAGGTGTCAGCTCTGACGGCGGAGCAGGGGCCGTCAGAGGTTCATGGTTCAGGGTTTGTAATATTCGGTCACTTGCGCGGTTTGATCGTCCGGGACCCGGAGTTCACCGCTTGGTCGCTGATCGGTCTGGCTTTGCGCCGTGTGGACCGGAAAGTTGTCCCAGTGATGCTTCATCCGCTCTGCGCCGCCTTCGGCAAATGCGCTGGCGGAACCGACAAGAAGCAGGCCGGCGAAGATCAGGTTGACTGGTTTCATGGTGTATCTCCCACTAAGAATGACGGGGGCCTTTCATCCGTGATTCAAGGGCGTGGGCGCAGTATCGGCAGACCCAATTAAGTCTGAATTAACCGAGATCAAAATGTGGGAGCGGGCTTGCTCGCGAAGGCGGTGTGTCAGGCAATATCTATGCTGAATGTCACACCGCTTTCGCGAGCAAGCCCGCTCCCACAGTGGATCTGTGGTGTACCGGGTATTGCGTTCGACGCAGATCCCTGTGGGAGCGAGCTTGCTCGCGAAAGCGGTGTGTCAGGCACCATCCATGGAGAATGGGACATAGCCTTCGCGAGCAAGCTCGCTCCCACGGTAGATTGCGCGCAAGCCTCAGAGTTTCCAGTCCAGGCTCAGCGTCACGGTCCGTGGGTCGCCCCAGAACACGCCGTTATAAAAACCGACGTTGTCGTAATACTTTTTATCGAACAGGTTATCGACGTTCAACGAGGCCGACAGGTGCCGGTCGAACTCATAGCGCGACATCAATTTGACTACGGTGTAGGCCTCCTGGCGGATCTTCGCGCTCTCGGTGATCAAGTCGCCCTGGGCGTCCCGACCGACCGGGCGTTCGGATTTGCCCCAGATATCGCTTTGCCAGTTCACTGCGCCGCCCACCGTCAACCCATGCCATTCACCAGGCAGGCGATAGGCCGTGGACAGGCGCAACAGGTTCAACGGTTCCGCCGTGTTGGCCCGCTGTTTGTCGCCGTTGGCCGCGTGGGTGTAGGTGTAACCGGCGGTCATGTTCCAGTCGGTCATGACTTCACCGGAGACTTCGACTTCGAAGCCCTGGACCTTCTGCCCCTTGCCCCCGGATTTATAGAACTGCTCACTCGTCAACGGGTCCTGTGGGACCGAGTCGTCCAGTTCGGCGACGTTATCCTGCTTGCTCCAGAACAACGCCGTGGCGACGTTCAGGCGTTCGTCCAAGAGGCTGCCCTTGAGGCCGAGTTCATAGTTGCTGCCGACCACCGGTTCCAGGTATTGGCGATTGGCATCGCGATTGTCCTGGGGTTTGAAAATGTCGGTATAGCTGGCGTAGACGGTGTACTCGGGCGTGAGGTCGTATAGCAGTCCGGCGTAGGGCGTCCAGATATCGCTTTGTTGCTGGCTGGTGGTTTCGACGCCGGTCAGTTGCAGGTTTTTATCGTAACGGTTGCTTATTTTCGAGGCTTTCCAGCTGCCGTAGCGGCTGCCGAGTACTGCGTGAAAGCGGTCGCTCAGGTTCAGGCGCGTGGCCAGGTAACCGGCCTTCTGGCGGGTGCTATCCGAAGCGCCCGTGAGGCCGGTGACCGTGTCGGGAAACTTGGCGATGCCGCCCATGTATTTCCAGTCGGGGATGTTGCCGTAGCCCGCAGGGACGGCCCCGCCCACGGTGTAGGGCGACTCGGCGCTGCGCTCGGCTTCGCCATAGCCGAACATCAGTTCGTGCTCGCGGCCCAACAACGCGTAAGGTCCGGCCACGTTGATGTCATAGGTTTTCATTTTCTGTGTGCCGAGCATGTGACCACGGTAGGCACTCATGCCGCTGCGATCCTCGTTCGGGAAGCCACCGCCGCCGTAGTAAACCTTGCCGTCGGTATCGCTCTCGCGGTGGGTGTAGGCCGCCTTCAGATGCCAGCCGCCGCCCAATTGCTGGTCGAGGTTGGCGAAGGCGGTCTTGTCCTTCAGCGGCCAGGAACTCCACGACGTCGTCATGTGGGTGGAACGGCCCAGGTCGGCCTTGCCGCCGGACGAATTCCAATAGGGCACCGTGCCCCAGGATGTGCCCTGGACCTGTTTGTCCTGGTAGTCGTAACCCACCGCCAGCAGCGTGTCGTCGGTGAGATCGGCCTCCAGCACTCCGTAGCCGACTTCCCGTTGCAATTGGTAATGGTCGCGAAACGACTGGCTGTCGCGATAGGCCAGCACGCTGCGCCCGCGCAAACGTCCGTCGAACGCCAGCGGGCCACCGACATCCATGTAACTGTAGTAATCGTCATAGCTGCCGCCACTGACGCCGGTCTGGGCCTGCCATTGCGCCGTCGGGCGTTTGCGCACCATGTTGATGGTGGCCGACGGGTCGCCCGCGCCGGTGGTCAACCCGGTGGCGCCGCGAACCACTTCGATGCGGTCGTAGATGATGGTGTCGGCGTCGGACTTCATGCGGCCGAAGGTGTTGAGCATCCCGTCAATCTGGAAGTTGTTGATCTCGTAGCCACGGGACGAATAGCTCACCCGATCCGAGTCATTGTGCTGGACCACCACGCCGGTGGTCTGGCTCATGGCTTCGGAGAGGGTGCCGAGCTTGAAGTCGTCCATTTGCTGGCGGGTGATCACGGACACTGACTGGGGTGTTTGCTTGATCGACAGGTTCAGCCGCGTGGCGGTGCTCATGGCGCCGGTGGTGTAGGACTCGGTGTGTTCGGTGGTGCTGCCCAATCCTTCGGCGGTCACGCGGGTGCTGGCGAGTTCCAGGGCGTTGGCGGCAGGGTCCTTGTCGGGTTCGGTTTCTGCCAGCAAATCCGGGCTCAGGGCTGCACTGCACAGCCCAAGGGTCAAGGTCATGGAACGGGTGATAGGCGCGAACATCGCAGCCGACTCCTTGTCTTCGAGGGAAAAATTCCGTTTGCTCAAAGACGAAGGGGAGAGGGGGGATTTAGCTTTAAACGAGAATAATTGTCATCTATGGATGTTTCAACGCGCAAAAAAAATGTGGGAGCGAGCCTGCTCGCGAAGAGGTTGGCAGCTTCAACATCAATGTTGAATGTACTGGCACCTTCGCGAGCAGGCTCGCTCCCACATGGGGTATTGCGGTGTTACTGCTTGACGACCGATGGCACTTCCGTCACGGCGGCTTTGGGTTTCATCAGGCTGAAGTCGATCAGCGGGCGTTGCTCACGCTCGTAAGGGTTGCCGATCAACAACGGGCGCGGCTTGAAGCTGTCACTCACCAGGCTCTTGCTGCGGTCCAGTTCATCGAAGCTCAGGCCCGCGAGGTCGGCCCAGGTGTGGATCAACTGCGAGCTGCTGTAAGGGCGGCTCAGGTCGGCGGCAAAACTCCAGTCGTGGGTGTCGCGCCATTTCGGCGAGGCCCAGGCCATGAACGGAATGGTGTACATCGGCGCCGTCGGTTTGTTCTCGTTACGCCCCAGGGTGTTGTGGCCAGGAGAGTCGAACACGTCTTCGCCGTGGTCGGAGAGGTACAGCAGGAAACCGTTCGGATCGACCTTTGCGTAATCCTTGATCAGGCTCGACACCACGAAGTCGTTGTACAGCACCGCGTTGTCGTAGCTGTTGTAGGTCGGCACTTCGTCGTCGCGCACGCCGGCCGGAACCCCGGTGCGGTCCTTGAACTTGTCGAAGGTCGGCGGGTAACGGTACTGGTAGCTCATGTGCGTACCGAGCAAATGCACAACGATCAGCTTGTGCGCCGCCGGATCACTCAGGGCCTTGTTGAACGGCTCGATCACGTCGCCATCGTACTGGGCGGCGTTCTGGTTGCGGTTGTTGTTCAGGTACACCTGCTCGTCAGCCTGTTCAGAGAACGTGGTGAGCATGGTGTTGCGCTTGGTCATGGTCTGCTGGTTGGTGATCCAGAAGGTCTTGTAGCCCGCCTGTTTCATCATGCTGACCAGCGACGGGGTCGTCAGGTACAGGTCCGGGTTCTCTTCGTCGGCGAAGGTCAGCACCTGTTGCAACGCCTCGATGGTGTAGGGGCGCGGGGTGATGACGTTATTGAAGACCGCCAGTTGATCCTTGAGCTTGTCCAGTTCCGGGGTGGTTTGGCGGTTGTAGCCGTACAGGCTCATGCGCTGACGGTTGGTGGACTCGCCGATCACCAGCACCAGGGTCGAAGGCTGGTCGGCCATGGTGTTCTTGAGGTTTTTCAGCGGCGCGATCTTGCTCGCACTGTCGAGCATGTCTTGCATGCCAGCCAGGGTGTCGAGGTAACGGTGATACGCCACGGCCATCTGCCACGGCACTGCCGGCTCGATCCGGGTTTCGAACTTCTCGAAACCGCCGGCGAAACTGCCGGTACGGGCGGTTTGCTTGATCAGCGGGTAACCGACCACCGCGATCAGGATGGCGGTCGCAGCCACCAGCGCACGTCCGCGGGGCATGTACACCGGACGCAAACGCGTCCACAGGAAGTAGGCGAACGCCGTGTGAGCGAGGAACGCCAGCACCATCCACCAGGCAAAGTACTGGGTCATGTACTCGCCAGCTTCAGAGACGTTCGACTCGAACATGATGAAGATGACGCTCTGGGAAAACTCCTGCTGATAGATGAAGAAGTAACCCAGGCTGGCCATCGAGCAGGCCCACAGCACGACGCCGATCAGCGCAGCCAGCAGACGGGTGCGCTTGGGGAACAACAGCATTGGCGCCAGCCACACGGCACTCATCACAAAGGCTTGGCGAAACCCGCTGAAACCGGATGTGCCGGTCAACTGGATTAGCAGCTGGGTAATGCCGGAGAAGTACCAGAAGAAGACAAATAGCCAGATCAACCCGGCCCAATCGAAACCTGTCGCAGACGGTTTGCTGCGTTTGAACAAAGCCATTAAGTACGTACTCCCACCGGCGTCATGGATTCACCGGCGTCATCAAACGAACCTATGAGAAAACGCTGCACGAGAACCGAACAGCCACAAGGATCGGGAGTATCGCTAGACGAATGTGAAAACTTTGTGAGTTTCGTTCAGGAGCGCGACAGGAAGCTTTGGCACGAATGGCTTTTCATTGTGGGAGCGGGTTTTGTGGCGAGGGGACTTGCCCCCGTTGGACTGCGCAGCAGTCTCTTTCTTTTTTGGGGGGGGCTTGGGAAAAGCGGGGGGCGCTTCGCACCCCAACGGGGGCAAGCCCCCTCGCCACAGCAAGCCCCCTCACCACAAAAAAGCTCGTTTGCAGGGGCTTGAAGAGATCCGGGAGGAATCAGGCGCTTAGTGAGGGCATCGGTTGCCCCGACAGCTGAGCCTGTTGCTGCAACAATTGCCGGAGCTGGGCCACCTGGGTCTTCAAGGTGTCACGCTCGTCTTTCAATTGGCGCAGTTCATCACGACGAATCGTGACGTAGAGAGTTTGTGGGGGACGTGCGGTAACGATTGTGTCCATTGCTCACCTCGCAAATGGCCTGCATCAACTGTGATTGTGTCGTTCTTTCAAGCGACACCTTCACTATCGGCGCCGATTTTGATTTCTTTTGCCCCTGAAGGGAACTTTTTTATTTTTCATGGTCGGTGTGTCTTCGGCACGATTCCCGACGTTATCAATGTGAATCGGGCACAATGCCCGGAAACTTCATCCCAATGCTCTGGACTAACCCACATTGGTCGCGTTGGGCTATAACCTTTGACACACTTTATTTGTAGTAAGGAGCATCAGCACATGCAACTCGGGATTATTGGACTGGGCCGCATGGGCGGTAATATTGCGCGCCGCCTGATGCTCAATGGGCATACCACCGTTGTTTACGACCGCAATACCGCCTTCGTCGAGAACCTGGCCAAAGAAGGCTCCACCGGTGTCGCCGACCTGCCGGCGCTGGTCGCAGGCCTGGCCAAACCGCGTGCGATCTGGGTCATGCTACCGGCCGGCGCACCGACCGAAGACACCATCGAAACCCTGAGCAACCTGCTCGAAGCCGGCGACACCATCATCGACGGCGGCAACACCTTCTATAAAGACGACATCCGCCGGGCCAAGACCCTGAAGGAAAAAGGCCTGCACTACATCGACGTCGGCACCTCCGGCGGCGTCTGGGGCCTGGAGCGCGGTTACTGCATGATGATCGGCGGCGACGCCGAAACCGTGACTCGCCTCGATCCGCTGTTCGAAAGCCTGGCGCCGGGCCTGGGTGACATCCCGCGCACCAAGGACCGCAAGTCCGATGACGATCGTGCCGAACGCGGCTACATCCACGCCGGTCCGGCGGGCTCTGGCCACTTCGTCAAGATGATCCACAACGGCATCGAGTACGGCATGATGCAGGCCTTCGCTGAAGGCTTCGATATTCTCAAAACCAAATCCAGCGAGAACTTGCCTGAAGATCAGCGCTTCGACCTGAACGTCGGCGACATCGCCGAAGTCTGGCGCCGTGGCAGCGTGGTGTCGTCGTGGTTGCTCGACCTGACCGCCGATGCCCTGGCCAGCGATCCGAAACTCGACGGTTACTCCGGCTCGGTGGCTGACAGCGGCGAAGGTCGCTGGACCATCGAAGCCGCCATGGAGCAGTCGGTGCCCGTACCGGTGCTGTCGAACTCTCTGTTCTCGCGCTACCGTTCCCGTGGCCAAGGCACCTTTGGCGACAAAATTCTCTCGGCCCAGCGCTTCGGCTTCGGCGGCCATGTGGAGACTTCGAAAAAATGACCAATACGATCCGCAGGAAATCCAAGGCAGAACCCGCACCACCGACCACGCTGTTCCTGTTCGGTGCCCATGGTGATCTGGTCAAGCGTCTGTTGATGCCGGCCCTGTACAACCTCAGTCGCGACGGCCTGCTTGGCAATGGACTGCGGATCATCGGCGTTGACCACAACGCCATCAGCGATGAAGCCTTCGCGCAAAAGCTCGAAGACTTCATTCGCACCGAAGCAGCCGCCAAGGTGGGGAAGGGCGATGACGCCCTCGACCCGGCCTTGTGGGCCAAACTGGCCAAAGGCATCAGCTACGTCCAGGGCGACTTCCTGGACGACAGCACCTATCAAGCCCTGGCGGCAAAAATCGCCGACAGCGGCACCGGCAACGCGGTGTTCTACCTGGCCACCGCGCCACGTTTCTTCAGTGAAGTGGTGCGCCGCCTCGGCAGCGCCGGTTTGCTGGAAGAGACGCCCGAAGCCTTCAGAAGGGTGGTGATCGAAAAACCGTTCGGCTCCGACCTGCAAACCGCCGAAGCCTTGAACGCCTGTTTGCTCAAGGTGATGTCGGAGAAGCAGATCTACCGGATCGACCATTACCTGGGCAAGGAAACCGTGCAGAACATTCTGGTCAGCCGGTTCTCCAACAGCCTGTTCGAAGCGTTCTGGAACAACCATTACATCGACCACGTACAGATCACCGCCGCGGAAACCGTCGGCGTGGAAACCCGTGGCAGTTTTTACGAACACACCGGCGCCTTGCGGGACATGGTGCCTAATCACCTGTTCCAGTTGCTGGCGATGGTGGCCATGGAACCGCCGGCCGCGTTTGGCGCCGATGCGGTCCGTGGCGAGAAAGCCAAAGTGGTCGGCGCGATCCGGCCGTGGTCCGTTGAAGAGGCGCGGGCCAACTCGGTACGCGGCCAATACGCCGCAGGCGAAGTCGATGGCAAGCCGTTGACCGGCTATCGCCAGGAAAACAACGTGGCGCCGGACAGCACCACCGAAACCTACGTCGCGCTGAAAGTGATGATCGACAACTGGCGTTGGGTCGGCGTGCCGTTCTACCTGCGCACCGGCAAGCGCATGAGCGTGCGCGACACCGAAATCGTCATCTGCTTCAAGCCTGCGCCGTACGCGCAGTTCCGCGACACCGAAGTCGATGAGTTGCAGCCGACTTACCTGCGGATCCAGATCCAGCCCAACGAAGGCATGTGGTTCGACCTGCTGGCCAAACGGCCGGGGCCGGCGCTGAAGATGGCCAACATCGAGTTGGGGTTCGCCTACAAGGACTTCTTCGAGATGCAGCCGTCCACCGGCTACGAAACCCTGATCTACGATTGCCTGACCGGCGATCAGACGCTGTTCCAGCGCGCCGACAACATCGAGAACGGCTGGCGCGCCGTGCAGCCGTTCCTCGACGCCTGGCAGCAGGATGCAAGCGTGCAGGGCTACGCGGCGGGTGAGGACGGCCCGCAGGCCGCCGAGGACCTGCTGACCCGTGATGGTCGCGTCTGGCACGGTCTCGGATGAGTGACGCCGCGAAACACCCCATCCGTTTTCTGCTCAGCGACATGGACGGCACCTTGCTGCTGCCCGATCACAGCCTCAGCCAGCGCACGATCGAAGCGGTCCGCGCATTGCGCGAGGCCGGTGTTTTCTTCAGCCTGGCCACTGGCCGGCCACCGAAAGCCATGCTGCAGCAGATCGAAGCCCTGGGCGTCGACCTGCCGACCGCCGCTTTCAATGGCGGCACCATCGTCAACCCGGACGGCAGTTTGCTGGTCGCCCATTACTTGCCGGCCACCGCGGCCCTGACCGCGCTGGCGCTGTTTGCCGACCGGCCGGACATCGAAATCTGGGTATTCAGCGGTGGCGACTGGTTGTTGAAGGATCCGAACGGCCCGATGGTTCCCCGTGAACAACACGGCTTGGGCTATCCGCCGGTGGTGGTCGAGAGTTTTGAGCCGTACCTGGAACGCATCGACAAGATCGTCGCCACCAGCAACAACGCGCAGTTGTTGATCGAACTGGAAGCGCTGCTGCTGCCGAAAGTGGAAGGCCAGGCCCAAGTCTCCCGTTCACAGCCGATTTACCTGGACGTGACCGCGATGCAAGCCAACAAGGGCGCGGCGCTGGCGACACTGGCGGAGTTTCTCGGCGTACCGCTGGAGCAGACGGCTGCACTGGGCGACGGCGGCAATGACCCGGCGATGTTCCATCGCGCCGGATTATCGATTGCCATGGGGCAGGCGGAGGAAGCGGTAAGGCGCCAGGCCGATGTGGTCACCGGCGCCAACACCGAAGACGGCGCGGCGCAAGCCATCGAGCAATACATCCTCCTTCACGCGTAATGATCGTTCCCACGCTCTGCGTGGGAATGCAGCCCGGGACGCTCCGCGTCCCATTGGAACGCGGAGCGTCCCTTGAGGCATTCCCACGCAGAGTGGTGGAACGATCAGCGCGGGGTTACAGCCAGAAACTCACGGCATACCAACCCAAAACCCCCATCACCACCGTATACGGCAACGCCATCCACACCATCCGTCCATACGACAGACGAATCAGCGGCGCAATCGCCGAGGTCAGCAAAAACAGAAACGCAGCCTGACCATTGGGCGTCGCCACGCTCGGCAAATTGGTCCCGGTATTGATGGCAATCGCCAGGGTTTCGAAATGCTCGCGGCTCATGTGGCCGGAGAGGAATGCCTGTTTCACTTCCGTGATGTAAATCGTCGCCACAAACACGTTGTCGCTGATCGCCGACAACAACCCGTTGGCAATGAACAGCATGCCCGGTTGTTGATCCGCCGGCAGGGCCAGCACCCATTGAATCAGCGGCGTGAACAGTTGCTGATCGTGAATCACCGCCACCACGGCGAAGAACACCACCAGCAGCGCGGTGAACGGCATGGCGTCTTTAAAGGCGTTGCCGATGCGGTGTTCGTCAGTGATGCCGGTGAATGCGGTGATCAACACGATCACCATCAAACCGATCAGCCCGACTTCGGCGATGTGAAACGCCAGTCCGGCAATCAGGATTAACGCCGCTGCGCCCTGGACCAGCAACGCCGCACGCTGGCGCGAGGTGCGTTCGGCGTTGTCTTCGGCGGCGTAGTTGGCCAGCACCGAGCGCACCGTGTCTGGCAGCAGCGTGCCGTAACCGAACCAGCGCAACTTCTCCAGCAGCACGCAGGTCACCAGGCCGGCGGCCAGCACCGGCAATGACACCGGGGCGATCTTCAAGAAGAACTCGGCGAAATGCCAACCCATCTCGTGGCCGATCAACAGGTTCTGCGGCTCGCCAACCAGCGTACACACACCACCCAGTGCCGTGCCCACGGCGCCATGCATCAGCAGGCTGCGCAGAAAGGCGCGGAATTGTTCCAGGTCTTCATGGTGCAGTGTGGGCAGATGCTGATCGTCGCTGAACCCGCTGTCCTGACGGGGATCGTTGCCCGAGGCGACGCGGTGATACACCGAGTAAAACCCCACCGCCGCGCTGATGATCACCGCCGTGACGGTCAAGGCGTCGAGAAACGCCGACAGAAACGCCGACAGAAAACAGAACATCAAGGCCAGCAACGCTTTGGAACGCACCCCGAGCAACAGGCGCGAGAACAAAAACAGCAGCAGGTCTTTCATGAAGTAGATGCCCGCCACCATAAACATCAGCAGCAGGATCACCGGGAAGTTGTGCACCAGTTCGTCATACAGCGCCTGGGGCGTAGTCATCTTCAACAGCAGCGCTTCGATCAGCAGCAGCCCGCCGGGCATCAGCGGATAACACTTGAGCGCCATGGCCAGGGTGAAAATGAACTCCAGCACCAACAACCAGCCAGCGGCCACCGGTCCCACTGCCCACAGCACCAGGGCGTTGAGTATCAGGAAGCCGACGATGCTCGCTTTGTACCAACGGGGAGAGTGCCCGAGAAAGTTGTGCGCGAACGCCTGGGCCATCGAACCGGACATCGGCTACTCCTTGTATTAAGAAGCGCGCAACTTGCCGGATGCGGCAGGGAAGATCAAGGGCAGCGGCTAGTTCAGGTATCGCGCCACGACCGCCCGGAAGTTACCGTCCAGTGAGTAGCCGCCGACGACGATCCGTCCGTTGTCCTGCACGGCCAGGGAAGTGGCGGTGTCCAGGCTGCGGCCCAACCGCGTGCGAACCCAGCCGATGCCATTGGCAAAGCTACGATCCAGATGCCCTTGCGGCAGGTACCGGGCCAGAATGAAATCGGCTTCGACCCCACCGATCGTGGCGCCAACGGCCATCACGCTGCCGTCCGGTTGAGCCTGGGCGGCGGTCCATTGGCAGCCGCTGTGGCCAATTTCCAGGCGTTGCGGCTGGCCGCCGTTGCAATGATTATCCGGGCGACCGTTGCTGTGTATTTTCAGCGACAGGCAGTGCATCGGGTCGCGACTGCTGCCAAAACAGTGCAAGTCACCATTGTCCTGCTGGATGATCTGGCTGACTTGAGCGCTGTGCCCCTGTGCCTTGAACGTCATGAATCCGTCCACGGCGAAGCTGTCGTCCAGTCGGCCATCGGCGTGATAGCGCGCGAGCAATCCTTCCGCCGGGAAATTGATCGAGCCACCCGCCAGGATTCGCCCGTCCCGTTGCACCATGAGGCTGGCGAGCCAGGTGTTCATCAGCAGATGCCGGACCACCACGAAGCCGCGACCGTTGAAATCGCTGTCCAGGGTGCCGTTGGCATTGAGGCGGATCAGCAGGCCGACGTGGTCGGCGAGTTCGAAATGATGATTGGCCAGCAACAGGATTCGACCGTCTTCCTGTACCGCGATATCGCAGGCTTCGGCGCCCGGCACGCCCGGTGGCAGCCAGTCGTCGCGCAATCCCTGGGACAGATCACCGGGTAGCCGCACCACTTGGCGGCCGTTGTCGCCAAAGCTTCGAACCGGCTGGCCATAGGGATCGAACAGCGCCAGGGCGGGCAGGGTGCGGTGAGCGTTTTCGTAGTGCAGGCCGGCCAGCAGAATGGCACCGCTGGGCAGGACATGCACCTTGCTGGCCATGGCCTCGAAGCCCAGGGCGAATTGGCCGATCAGGCTGCCTTGATTGCCAAAGCTTAGATCTGCCGAGCCATCCTCCAACAAGCGGGCCAGGCCAAAACGGCTGCCGCCATGGGTGCCGACCTTGGCGGCGACCAGCAAACGGCCTTGCGGGTCGATGGCGACACCGTTGGCCATGCTTGAGGAACTGCCGGCGAAATACACTTGGGTTTTGCCGGCGGCGGCAAAATCCGGGTCGAGCTGGCCACCTGAATGGACTGTGGCGGGGCAGGCGAAAGCGGTCTGGTTTGACATGCACGCATCTCCTTGCCAGTCGACCTCATCCCGGTAACCGGAAGGGTGACTGCGCGTGCGAAACATTCAATCCCTGAATGCATGGCCGCACAACTGTCATAACTAACAGGTGGAGGGTCGCTTTGTGCCAGAACAGTGTCTTTTGGAACCAGTACCAGCAAAACTTGCTCGCGATAGCGATCTTGAAAACGCCATCGCGAGCAAGCTTTGCTCCTACAGGGAGATGTTTATTCCCCCGCGATCTTTTGATCTTTAATTAATGAGGCATGGACCACGATTGCAAGGTGTAGCCATCTTCGCTGAGTGCAGCACGCGCCTGTTCCAGCAGATGTTCAAGTTGTACCGGATCGGAATAAGCACTGCACGGAATCTGCGCGCGGCCGATGCGGTTGTTGGTGCGGTCGATAACGCTCAGGCTGAGTTCGCCGTTGCCGTCTTGTGGGGCCCAGGCGACGCATTGAAATGGCTTGAACGCGCGGTCGGCAATCAAAAGAGCTTCGTTGATACGGAGCGGGGCGGTCATGGGATCTTCTCTCTGTATGCCCAATCAAGTGATAGGCCGTCGGTTGGGCTTACCGTTCGGCTGGTTACTTGTACTGATGCGCTCAATAGGGGGTTGGGTCACACACAATCCAAAGAAAATTCAACTTTCTTTCATATACTCAATATTCAGGTAGTTTTTGAAAGCTGGGTGAAAGGTTCAGTCGTTAGGCAACTAACAAAGTTCCTTCTTATAACTAATTAGTTAAGACTCCTATAGTCAAACGATACAAGGCCCCGTCAAATTCTTGCTAATGTTACAGCCAGGTCCGCCAAATGACTGTTTTTAATAATATTTCCTTAAATTTGGCGCCAAGGAACAGTCATGATCGAAGCGCCTGCCTTACGACGTCTGTTAGTGGTTGATCCTTGCGACGATTGCCATCGTCTTTTGCCGGGTTTGCGTTCTGTGGGGTGGGATGTTGACAGCTGTACGCTGGAAAACGCCGCCGACCGCACCTGCGATGTCGGGCTCCTGCGATTGCAGCCGTTCCACCTGGAACGTCCTGAAGCCGTCAAAGAATTGATCAGCCGCAGCGGCACCGAGTGGATTGCCGTGCTTAACCAGGAAGTCCTGCGCCTGCAAAATGTCGGGGATTTTGTGTGTGAATGGTTTTTTGACTTCCACACCTTGCCGTTCGATGTCTCCCGGGTCCAGGTGACCCTTGGCCGCGCATTCGGCATGGCGCGGCTGCGCGGGCAGGGCACGATTCACATCGACCAGCCGGAGCACGAGTTGCTGGGTGACAGCAAACCGATCCGCGAGCTGCGCAAGTTGTTAAGCAAACTGGCGCCGACCGAGTCGCCGGTATTGATCCGCGGCGAAAGCGGCACCGGCAAGGAGCTGGTGGCCCGCACCCTGCATCGACAATCCCAGCGCCACAGCAAGCCTTTCGTGGCGATCAACTGCGGCGCAATTCCCGAACACCTGATCCAGTCCGAGCTGTTTGGTCACGAGAAAGGCGCCTTCACCGGCGCGCATCAACGCAAGATCGGGCGGATCGAAGCGGCGAATGGCGGTACGCTGTTTCTCGATGAGATCGGCGACCTGCCATTGGAGCTGCAAGCCAATCTGCTGCGCTTCCTCCAGGAAAAACACATCGAGCATGTCGGCGGCAGTACGCCGATCCCGGTGGATGTGCGGGTGCTGGCGGCGACTCACGTCGACCTTGAGGCGGCAATCGAGAAAAAACGCTTTCGCGAAGATTTGTACTACCGCCTCAACGTTTTGCAGGTGGTCACCGCGCCGCTACGTGAACGCCACGGTGATCTATCGATGCTGGCCAACCACTTTTCCCATTTCTATAGCCATGAAACCGGTCGCCGCCCGCGTAGTTTCAGCGAAGACGCGCTGATCGCCATGGGCAAGCATGACTGGCCGGGCAATGTTCGCGAGCTGGCCAACCGGGTGCGTCGCGGGTTGGTACTGGCCGAAGGGCGCCAGATCGAAGCGCGAGATCTGGGGCTGATCAGCCAGCAGACCATTGCCGCGCCGATGGGCACCCTGGAAGACTACAAGACCCGCGCTGAACGCCAGGCCTTGTGCGATGTACTTAACCGCCACAGCGACAATTTGAGCATCGCCGCCAAAGTGCTGGGGATCTCCAGGCCGACCTTCTACCGTTTGTTGCACAAGCATCAGATCCGTTAACGCAAAAGATCTTTTAATGGTCCATACAAAAAAGCCCCGCTGCGATGGAAGTCGCAGCGGGGCTTTGCCGTTGTAGTGGATCAGAAGTAGTACGGGAATTTCAGGCTGAAGGAAAAGTCCGGTGAGTCTTCGGTCAGGCCAATAGCCAGGTTGGGCACGATCGTCAGGTTATTCGTAGCCGCCAGGGTCATGCCGATGTTGAAGTTGGCGGCGTTGTAATCGCTGTTGGAAATCGATTGCCAATCACCACCGTCCGGTTTGATCTTGCTCTTGCGGGCGAACTGATCGGTGAACGAAAACGACATACTCATCTTCTCGTTCAAGGCGAATGCTATGCCGGCGCCGACCTGCCAGGAATCACCCAGTTTCACGTCACCCTTGACCTTGGAGCCGACCTGAGGGCTGATGTCGCTGAAAGAGTCTTGCATGTTGTAGGTGTAGGACAGCGTGCCGAACAGCACGGCAGGGTCGAAGGTCTTGACCAGCGAGAGCCCCGGGGTGATCGCCCAGACACCATTGCCGGTAGGCAAGTCTTGGGGTACCGAGAGGTTATCGTTGGTCGGGTCACTGACCAGCTTGATGCCGTAAGGGTCCTTGCCGGTCGGTGCCTTGACGCGCAGGGTCGCGACCGCGTCGGGCCAATTGTCCGACTCATCCAGAAACTTGTAAGCCACACCGACGTTCACATCGCCGATGGTCGGGTCCCGTGTAACGGTTGCGTCTGACGTCACCGGACCTGCGCCACCCGCGCCACCGGAGGAATACGTCGATTCGCGATAAACAATCGGGACGTTTATGTCGAACTGCCAGCGTTGCGCCACGTTATAGCGGGCGGTCAGGTCCAGGGTCCAGTTGTCGGCCTTGATGCGGTCGAGGTTGATGTTGCCGAGGAAAATCGAATCCAGTGCCAGGAAGCCGTTGAGCGTTAACGCCCGGGTATCGTAGTGCGTGTAGGTTACGCCGGTTTCGAGGCTGAACTTGCCGCCACCGAAGAAGCCGCTGGCCTCGTCATACAGGTTGGAGACGCTTTGCGCAGGCTCCGAATCGTCCTTGAGCGATTGGCCGTATGAGCTGCCGGAGGTGCCTGGCGCACCGGTGGCCACCGTCTGGCCGCCCTTGGCCGGCTCGGCGGGGGATTTGGTCAGGCGTTTGGGCGCCGGTGTCGCAGGTGCTTGTTCGACTTGGCGAACACGCTGCTCAAGTACCATCAGCGCGTTCTGTTGTGCTTCGTAACGCTGTTTCAACTCCGTGAGTTCTTGTTTTAATGCTTCGACCTGAGGATCCGGTGCTGCGTATAGCAGTGTGGCCGGGGTCAGGCTACTCAAACAGACGATAGCTCTGAACGTTAACGATCGGTGCATGGGTAAGCCGTCCCTTCTGATTAGATCTGAATGAGACTGAGCGTAGATCAGAATCCGATAGTGCGAAGACCTTTAAGCTGATCCAGGTTGCCGTTGAGCGATCCGGCTGTCGGCACGGTGTCCCGCAGCACGACATTCAAGGACGTGAGGTTGCGAACCTGGTTGCTACTGCCAAGCAAAGTCGTGTTCTGCATCAGTCCACCCTGGGCCAGGCGTTGTACGGTGCTGCCCTGGTTGTTGTTTGCCACGATGTTGAGTTGCACTCCACTACCGGTTGAGGAAACGCTGAGCGAGCCCGCGCCATTGTTGCCCACCAACGTCTGGCCTGGGGCCAATGCCTGGCCCTGCGGTGGCGTTGCTGGAGCCTGGTCGACCTGGCTGGCTTTTGCGACGTTGATATCAACGTTGTTGTAGGCGGTGTTGTTGTCGCCGGCGGCACGCACGACTTGAGTGACGCCTTCAGTGGTGTTGAGGCCGCTACCGCCAGTGACGGTGCCTGTACCTGTGACGGAACCTGTGCCTGCGCCGGAGCCGGAGCCGGAGCCTTGCGAACTCGTTTGGCCAGCAGGTTTTTCGTCGATCATCGACACATAGAACTGGGGTTTGATGGTCGATTGTTGAATTTTCATCGCGGACGTCGCCCCGATCAACTGACCTTCGGCATTCTGCCAAGTGCTGGTCATGACAATGCCGAAACTGACGATCCGTCCCGGCATGACAAATCGGCCGCGCAGGGTCGCCAATTCCTGATCCTTCAGTTCAATGGGTTTGAACGTCGCTGCCTGGGTTGGCAGGCTGGCGGCCAGGCAAACCACGGCCAGCCAGGTTGAAGTTTTCATTGGATGCTCCCGGAGCTTCGTGCTCCCTTGTTATTAGAAGAAGTCGCTTTGGATGAATCCGAAATCCATCAACTCCGCGTCTTGCACCGGGCTGAATGCGTTGATACGGCTCTTGGCCGTCAGTGGTATGGGTGGGTCGAGCAGCGCATTGGTTTTGTCGTAGCCCTGGCCGATGACGGCAAAGATGATGCCGTTCCAGCCTTTGACAAAATCATCGATTTTGTAGCGTTTATGTCCGAGTACCGGATCGCCGATATAGACCCAGTCTTTTTGCACTTTTTGCAGGACTACAAAATGCTTGTAGCCACGGATGTCCATGAGTACCACCACCGGAATTTTGATTTCATTCAGCGTTTCCGTTGCTACCCGGTAGCCACGGGCCCGCATGCCGATACTTTCCACGTAGTGCTTCATGTCGAGCATGGAGAAGCCCTGGACGCGGACAAGATTTTGATCCGAGTGGGCCAGCATGCCTTCAATGATCTGATTCTCACTCACGTCCAGCCAATAGGCCTGGCGCAAGATGGTCGCCAGCGCCGCGGCGCCGCAACTGAAGTCGGTTTTCTGTTGCACCAGGTCGGCAAATTTACGCTCGCGTACGCTCTGGATCGGCTTGTACACCACCGCGCCGCCCGGCAGGACGGAAAGCGGCATCTGTGCAGCCTCGATCACACTGGCCACGCAAAGCAAAAATACCAAGGCGATAATGCGCATGGTGGGATGCCTTCTGGTTGTTGTTGAAAAAGGGCCCCCGTGAGGGGGCCCCAAAGACAGCCATTAGAACGAGTTGTTGGAAATGGCCAGCGAGTTGCTTTGTTGGTTGCCCACACCAGCAGCCACGTTGACGCCGAGGTTGCCGCTGCCGCCATTCACCGAACCGCTCAGGGTTGCAGTGTTGGTTACAGGGTTGGCCCAGCCGGTTGGAGTCAGCACTTGATAGGAAACGGAGTTGCTCAGATCATATGAACTGCTCTCAGCGTAGGCTTTCTGTTTGTCATACTCGGACTGATGGGATTTGCTGCCGGATTTTTCGAACGAGGAATCGAACGACTTATCGAACGAGGAGCTGCCCGATTTGTTGTGCGATTTATCGACCGATACGTCCAGCGTTGCATCAAGCGATGCGGTCAGAGAAGCGTCGGATGACGAACTGCTGCTACCCGAATGGTGATAGCCATTATCCCAGGAAGCATTTTGAGCAGCCGCAGCCGAAGCATCCAGCGTAGCGTTCAACGAAGCATTCAAATTAGAGCTAGAGGAACTGCTCTTCTCGAAGCTTTTTGAACCACTGGCATCGAAGCTTTTCGAACCGCTCACGTCAAAGCTCGATGAAGAGCTTTTACTGCCGCTCGCTGCACTGGCCTTGGCGTAGTCGGCACTGCCGCTGGCCGAGGTGGTGAAGGTCAGCGTATCCACGCGATAGGTACGATCGGCGCTGTTATTGACAGTCAGGCCAGGACCTGTTTGTTCGGCAGAGGCGGTGGCTGTTGCGTTACCCAGTGGAGCATTGGTGTTAGCAATGGCCATGGTGTTTTTCTGTTGGTTCAGGTCGCCGGCCGCAACGTTGACACCCATGTTGCCGCTGCCGCCATTAGCCGAACCGCTCATAGAAGCAGTAGCTTGGCTGCCGTAGTTGTCGACCCGGTTGTTGCGGCTGGTTTGGGTGACGGAAGCCGTGGCACTGGCGTTGCCGAACACGAACGCATTATCAGGCGCAGCAGCGGCGGCGTTGGCAATCGCAGCTGCGTTGTCTTGTTGGTTACCGTCGCCGCCAGCCACGTTGACGCCGACGTTGCCGCTGGTGCCTGTGGCAGAGTTGTTCATCTCGGCACTGTTGACAGTCCCGGCGTTGCTAATGCGGTTATCGGTACTACTTTGGGTATCCCACGCATTCGCCGTGGCGTAGACAGGGATTTTGGTTGGAGGAGGGGTGTGCTGACCGTTGTTATTATGGCCATTGTGGTGGCCATTATGGTGGTCGTCACTTTGTCCAGCTTGTACAGCAACAGCCATGACCGCAGCAATTGCGAAAACCAGAGGCTTGATTGCCATCGAAGGTTTCATGGTGATTCTCCGTACTGATTTATAGGTTAAGTGTTGTTTTTTTTACCTGTTTTGGGTCAATCCGCGACCCGTACGCTCACGGTGTTGGCCGTTCGGTTTCCCACCCCGGCGCTCTGATTCAACTGAATTACTCCACGGCTACCGGTGAAGGCCTGATCGCTGGTAGCGACCCGGCGATAGCCTGGTGCGGAGTCAGTTGGATCGGAGTTGTTGAGCAGCGCCACGTTCTGTTGAAGGAGGACGCTGTCGTCGATACTTTGCGGCTGTGCACTGATGCTTATCCGCAGGGCATTGGCCTGCTGGTTGTTGGCGCCCGAGCTCTGGTTGACGCCCAGCACGCCGTTACCGTGGCTGAAGGCGTTACCTTGAATGGTGGAGCTGGCGTCGATTCTGGGGTCTGCGGGTGAATGCAGCCGTTGGCGAATCTGGGTGGATGCATTGGCGTTGGTGCCAATCGCGATGGCCCGGGCGTTGACCTGTTGTTGCTGATCGCCGGCGGCCTGGTTGACCCCGAGATTGCCCTGGTACTGCGAGCCCGAACTGTCGATGTCAGCGTTATCGATGACGGGAGACTGGGCGAAGGACGATGCACTGCAAAACATGGCGATAATCAGCAGCGAACGATTCATGCTACCGGTCTCCCGTTATGATTTTCAGAGCACCCAGACCTTGCTGGACGTTCGAATTGACCATGTTGGCGATGCCGCTGCCCGAATTGCCTGAACGCCCACCGGGCAGGTTGGAAAGTTGGGTCTGGTTGCTGATATTGCCACCCAGGTTGTTGGTGTTTTGAGTGACCAGGTTGCTGATGCCTGCACCACTGGCGACACCGGCAAAGTCGCCGTCGCTCAACTCATTTGTTTGATTGAGGATGTGCTGGGACGGGTTGGCATTGACGGTAGTTGGGTGAGGGTCCGGGATCAGCGGCGGAATCGTTGCGTTGCGGGTCTGGACATCACGTTTGATGGTAATGATGCCGTTGTCAGCCTGAACAGGCAGGCAGACAATCGAGCCCAATGCGCATCCGATTAGCAGGAAGCTGTAGATGCTGTTATCAAATTTCCCCACGGCGGCAATTCCTTCTGTGATGAAACGCTGGCCCTTATCAGCGTTGCGAGGAAGAGAGCAGAAGGTGTGCCGCTTTTTGCTTTTCGTTTGAAAACAGTGCGTTGGCGAAAATTTTCGAGCGAGTCAAAAAAACTGTGTAACGCCACTGAGACAGAGCCAGGCAAATTCGCCGTCCATGCGGGCGGCGCTGCTTGCCGGGACGCGGAAACCCCGGTTGTATCAGTGGCGTAACAGTTTCTTTTTCAAGCACCCAAACCGCTTTAGTTCGCGGGTTTTCTCAGGAGGGGGTGTTTCAGAAATGGACACTTGCGGCAGGGCGGGGAGCCCTGTCAGGCCATGAGCAAATGCTTCACAAGCTCGAATGCCGCGTCCTTGCGCTGTTGCCAGTCACCTTGCAGTACCTCAAAAGGCTGGCGGTGCAGCTCAAGCCATTCGCGGCTGGCCTGGAAAAAAGCCTGGCGTTGCGCCAGTTGCGGTTGGCAACGCTGCCCGTCGTCATGCCAGGCCACGGTTTCGGGGCTTAGCAGCAAATGCAGGTCGTAGCGGCGCGCCAGCAAGGCTTGCTCGATCCACGTCGGGCAAGCGCCAAACAACGTGCGACTCCACAGGATATTGCTCAACAGGTGCGTGTCGAGAATCAACAAGGGCGGCAGTTTGGCCCGTGCTTCATCTTCCCAGGCCAGTTGGCCGAGTGCGATGGATGGAATGTCGTCGTAGCGGGTGTCGCGGGCTTCGCTGTCGATAAAGTGCCGAACGTACTCGCCCACCAACAGGCCGCCAAATCTGGCTTGAATCTCACTCGAAAGCCAGCTTTTGCCGCTGGATTCCGGGCCGGTGAGTACCAGTACTTTCATGCGTGCAGTGCCGGATCGGCCCGCCATTCACGCCAGCCTTGCACAGCAATCACGGTGAACAATCCGTAGAGGGTCGCGGTCAGGTACAGGCCTTTGTAGATGAACAGGCTGACGAAGATCACATCCAGGACGATCCACAATGGCCAACATTGCACGCGTTTTTGCGCCATCCATAACTGCGCCACCAGGCTGAAACCGGTCAGCGCGGCATCGAGCCAGGGCTGGGCGGCGTCGGTCCAGTGGGCCATGGCCGCGCCCAGCAGCAGACTGCCGATGGCGCCCGCCGCCAGCCCGAGCAGGATTGAACGCGCATCCAGTTCACTCACTTGCCGACCGTCATGGGCATCGCCCGCGCGAGTCCATTGCCACCAGCCATAGACTTGCAATGCGGCGTAGACCACCTGCAGCAACATGTCCGAATAGAGCTTCACTTCGAAGAAGATCCAGCTATAAAGCAGCACCATGACCAGGCCGATCGGCCAGCACCAGGGATTCTGTTTGACCGTCAACCAGACGGCAATGACGCCGAGGGCGGCGGCAAACAGTTCAAGCCCGGACATGGCGGTACCTTGGGGGAAGTCGAAGAGGGGGCGATTGTAGCGGCAGGACCGGCTAGCGCAAACCCATGTAGCAGCTGCCGGGCAGCGCGAGGCAGCTGCTACATATCCATTAAACGCGGAACTGCTTGAGCAACCCGTTCAATTGTTCGCTCAATTCCTTGAGATGCACACTGGCCAGACTCGACTGTTCTGCCGCCAATGCCGTGCTATGGGACAAACCGGCGGCCTGGGTGACGTTCTGGTTGATGTCTTCCACCACATGGGCTTGTTGCAGGGTGGCGCTGGCGATCGAAGCGTTCAACCCGTTGAGGTTGCGCAACGCCTGGCCGATGGCGCTCAGGCTTGCGCCAGCCAGGCCGGCCTGTTCGATGGTCAATTGTGAAGCGCGGCTGCTGTCGCCGATCACCTTGACCGCCGCTTCGGAATGGTTTTGCAGGCGTTCGATCATCGCCTGGATTTCCGCCGTGGACTTCTGGGTACGCTGCGCCAACAGGCGCACTTCATCGGCCACCACCGCAAACCCGCGACCTTGCTCGCCGGCCCGAGCCGCTTCAATGGCCGCGTTGAGTGCCAACAGGTTGGTTTGTTCGGCAATCGAGCGGATCACTTCCAGGACGCTGCCGATCTGAGTGCTTTCGGCCGCCAGGGTGCGAATCACTTCGACCGCTTGATCAATGGTCCCGGAGAGTTTGTCGATCTGCTGCAAGCTGCCATCAATGTTGACCTGGCCTTGCTGGGCCTGAGACTCGGCATCGCGCATTTCGCTGGCGGCATGTTCGGCGTTCTTGGCCACATCCTGCACGCCGTAAGTCACTTCATTGATCGCGGTCGCCACCAGTTCCATTTGCTGGGACTGCTGCTGACTGCGTTGCTGGGCCTGCACAGCGTCGTTGCCCAAGTCGCTGGAGGACTGACCCAACGCGCTGGCAGACACTTGCAACTGGCTGATCACCAGACGCAGCTTGGCGGTAAAGGCATTGAAGTGGTGCGCCAGTTGCGTGACTTCGTCCTGACCGTGGGTATCGAGACTGCGGGTCAGGTCGCTTTCGCCGCTGGCGATGTTGGCCATGGCGTTCACGGTTTCCTGCAACGGCCGCACGATGCTGCGGGCAATCATGATCACCAGCAGCGCCATGATCAGCGCAATCGCCACACCGATAAACGATGCTTCCCACACCTGACCGTAGAACTCGGCTTGCATGTCATCGATGTACACCCCGGAACCGATGATCCAGCCCCACGGCTCAAACAGTTTGACATAGGAGGTTTTTTCCACCGGCGCACTGGCACCGGGTTTCGGCCAACGGTAATCGACCATGCCGGCGCCTTTGGCCTTGGCGATGACCACCATTTCGTTGAACAGCGCAAAACCATCCGGGTCGCGGATCGCCGACAGGTTCTGGCCTTCGAGTTTCGGATTCGCCGGGTGCATGATCATCACCGGCGTCAGGTCGTTGATCCAGAAGTAGTCGTTCTGGTCATAACGCAGGCCGCGAACCACGGTCAGCGCCTGTTTTTGCGCGGCCTCGCGGGTGAGGGTGCCGGCGGTTTCCAGGTCATGGTAGTAATTCAGAATGCCACTGGCGGTCTGCACCACATGCTGGGTTTTCTGCGCCTTGGCGTGGTACAGGTCATCGTGAATCTGTTTGAGCATCAGCATGCCCAACGTCAATAACATCACGATGGCCACGATCAAGATGAGCCACAAGCGTCGGCTGATCGACACACTGCGCAAGCTGTTCATAACGCTGTCACTCCAGATTCTTATTCTTGTCATAAACGACCGCCAGCATCCAACCACGCTTTGCCGGCCGGAACTATGCGACGCAAGTCCAATTACGCAGCGGCGTTAATCAGGCATCTCTGATAGGATTTCGGCCTCGCACGGGAAAACCTGAATCCAAGTTGATTTTTCACGGAATTTTTACCGTTTCGTGTAGATCCTGTGCGCGCGACTTCAGCTACGCTGACCGGCAGTGAACGTTCTAAAAAATATTAACGGGGCATGCCTTTCGCATCGCTTCTTGGGGGATTGATGGATCTTTGGACCGCCTTTCAGGCACTGATTCTTGGCGTTGTAGAAGGGCTGACGGAGTTTTTGCCCATTTCGAGTACCGGACACCAGATTATCGTCGCGGACTTGCTCAACTTCGGTGGCGAGCGCGCTATTGCGTTCAACATCATTATTCAGTTGGGCGCAATTTTGGCGGTGGTCTGGGAGTTTCGCCGCAAGATCCTCGATGTGGTGACTGGCTTGCCGACCCAACCGAGTGCACGTCGCTTCACCGCAAACCTGCTGATCGCCTTTATGCCAGCCGTGGTGCTGGGTGTGATCTTTTCCGACTTGATTCACGAATACCTGTTCAACCCGATTACGGTGGCAGCGGCGTTGGTGGTGGGCGGGATCATCATGTTGTGGGCCGAGAAGCGTCAGCATGAAGTGCATGCCGAAACGGTCGACGAAATCACTTGGAAAGATGCGCTGAAAGTCGGTTTCGCCCAGTGCCTGGCGATGATTCCGGGGACCTCGCGCTCCGGCTCGACGATCATCGGTGGCCTGCTGTTCGGGCTGTCGCGCAAGACCGCGACCGAGTTCTCGTTCTTCCTGGCCATGCCGACCATGGTGGCGGCGGCGGTGTATTCGGGGTTCAAGTACCGTCATTTGTTCGTGCCGGCAGACTTTCCGGTGTTCGCCGTGGGCTTCATCACTGCATTTATCTTCGCGATGATCGCGGTCAAGGCGTTGCTCAAGTTCATCGCCAGCCACAGCTATGCGGCGTTTGCCTGGTATCGCATTGCGTTCGGTCTGGTGATCCTGGCGACCTGGCAGTTCGGTTGGGTTGACTGGGCCGCTGCCAAGCCATGAGTGACTCCGGCGCGCGGTACAACCCCGGACGCCCGTCCGGTGGGCAGATCCAGCAGCCTCGCTTGAAGCTGCTGGTGTTCGTCGCCCTCTGCGCGCTGCCACTGTATGGCTCGCTGGCGTTGTGGCTGCGCGCGGTTTCGGTGATTCCGCTGGCGGCCTACGGCCTGGTCAGTGTGGTGGCGTTTTTCCTGTACTGGGCTGACAAGCGCAAGGCCCGCGCCGACACCTGGCGCACCCCGGAAAACGTCCTGCACGCGGTGGAACTGGCCGGTGGCTGGCCGGGTGCGTTGTTGGCCCAGCAAGTGTTTCGACACAAGACCCGCAAAGTCTCGTTTCAACTGGTGTTCTGGCTCATCGTGTTGTTGCATCAGGTGTTCTGGATCGACCAGTTGTTCCTTGGCGCGCATTTGCTGGCGTTCTTCTAAAGAAGCAATCCGACCTGGGTGCGCTTGGGCAATTTGCTCACCACCAGTTGGTGGGAGCGTTGCAGCAAGGCTTGCAGTTCTTCGGCGCCCAGCGGGTAGGGCACCTGCATGATGATCCATTGCGCCCGGGCCAGGTACGGCGCCGGGTGAATGCCCGGGCGGTCGCAATGACCGAGAAACAAGTCCTTGTCGACCTTGAACGCCAGGGAATCGCCCCGCAGGTTCTGTAGCGCGAACATCTTGTTGCCGGCAATCGAAAACACCCGCACGCCACCCCATTTGTAGTCTTCCCGGGCACCGGGCAGCCCCAGGCAAAATTGTGCGACGTCCGCTTCGCTCATGCGTCCAGCCTTCATATCAATCGGTCCCCACAAGCATTGAATGATTCGATCAAATGGTCGAGCCAGGCGCGCACCGCCGGCATTACCCCGCGTCGATGAGGGTAGACCGCTTGCAGCCAGCCGCCAGGCAATGCCCAGTCCGGCAATAACTGGATCAGCGAGCCGTCGGCGATTTCCTGTTCGCAATACATCATCGGCAGCACCGTAAAGCCCTGGCCGGCGAGGGCGCAGGCCCGGCGCACAATAAAGTCGTCGATGCCCAGCCGTGCCTCCAGCGCCAGATCATGGCTTTTGCCCTGTTGATCGAGCATGCGGATATGCACCATGCGGTCGGGCTCCAGGGCGCCGAGTACCGGCAAGCCCTTGAGGTCTTCCAGGTGATTGATCTCGCGACCGTGCAGGAAGGCAGGACTGGCAACCATCAGTGTTTGCGCCTGACGCAGGCGTCGGGTGACCAGCAACGGATCTTCATCCCCCAATTCACGGACGCGCAGGGCGACATCGACGCCTTCGGTGACCAGATCGACCCGACGGTTGACCAGCATGACCTCCAGCTGGACCTGCGGGTATTTCTCGAGAAAGTCGCTGATGATCGTCGGCAACATCTGATTGGCCAAACCCACCGGACAGGACACCCTGAGTCGGCCTCGGGGTTCACTGGACATGCTGGCCACCGCTTCGTCAGCCATCTCGGCCTCCAGCAGCATCGCCTGACAGTGGCGCAGATAACGTTCACCGACGGCGGTCAGCTTGAGTTGGCGGGTGGTGCGTTGCAGCAGACGCGCGCCCAGGCGTTCTTCCAGCTCGGCGATGCGCCGCGACAGCCGCGACTTGGGAATCCCCAGCAACCGCCCAGCCGCCGCGAAACCACCGGCTTCGACGACTTTGGCGAAATAGTAGAGGTCGTTCAGGTCTTGCATGATTTGAAACTCGACTGTTCTATCAGTGAGACGAACTATCGCATTGTTGCGGGCTAATCAGCTATTAGATTCATCTGTAGGATCCTCTCCATCAGATCGCCCGGTGGCGATCCTCACCTGGAGATCCTTCTATGAAACTGTTGCATATCGATTCGAGCATTTTGGGTGACAACTCCGCTTCCCGTCAGTTGAGCGGCGAAGTGGTCAAAGCCTGGCAAGCCGCTGACGCTTCGGCCGTCGTGACTTACCGTGACCTGGCCGCTGATGCCATCAGCCATTTCTCCGCCACGACCCTGGTCGCTGCCGGCACCACCGCTGAGCTGCGCAACGCCGCGCAACAGCACGAAGCCGAACTGAGCGCTTCGACCCTGGCTGAATTCATCGCAGCTGACGCCATCGTGATTGCCGCGCCAATGTACAACTTCACCATCCCGACCCAACTCAAGGCCTGGATCGACCGCATCGCCGTTGCCGGCCAGACTTTCCGCTACACCGAAGCCGGCCCTGAAGGCCTGTGCGGTGGCAAGAAACTGGTGATCGTTTCGACTTCGGGTGGCCTCCACGTAGGTCAGGCAACCGGCGTTGCCCACGAAGACTACTTGAAGGTTCTGTTCGGTTTCCTGGGCATCACTGATATTGAGTTCGTTCGCGCCCATGGCCTGGCTTACGGTGACGAAGTGCGCACCAAAGCCCTGACCGATGCCCACACGCAAATCAGCGAGCAATTGTTCGCCGCTGCGTAATGCTTTCGTAAGCGTTGCGTAAAGAATTCTAAACAGCTCAGGCAATACCTGAAAAACTCTGTATTCTGATCATGGTAATGATCAGTTACAGAGTTTTTTTGTTTTTGATGGCTTTTCATGTTGTGGCCCAGGTTATGCAGTCGAGGGTTTAACGTCCCCGTTGCGCAACGACCTTGGTGGCCGCAAACACTGGCACAAGGCCGCGTCCTCCGCCTGGCGGAGTACTACGGGCTTTTCAGTCAAGTAACAAAGGTAGGGCATCCCATGGTGCGTCTTTGTGCAACGTTACTGATATGCCTGCTCAGCAGCCTGATTTCAGTGCACGCTGCGCCCGGCCTGCATGCGCACTGGAGCGTCGGTTATCACGAGATGACGTTCCTCGATCCGCTGGATTTGCAGCCGATGCGTGCCATCGCCTTTTATCCGTCCAGCGACAAGGATCGCACCAGCAAACTTGAGGGCTACACCGTCGAAGCGGGTGAAGACGCCCGGGTCGCCATCGGCCGTTTTCCGATGTTGATGCTGTCCCACGGCAACGTCGGCACTCCGCTGGCCTTGCACGATCTTGCCACCTCGCTGGCCCGTAAGGGTTTTGTAGTGGTCGCGGTGATCCATCCCGGTGACAACTCCAAGGATCACAGCCGTCTCGGCACGTTGAGCAACCTGTACGGTCGTCCCCTGCAAATTTCCGAAGCGATTACCGCCACCTTGGGCGATGCGATGCTGGCGCCTTTCGTCAATGCCGATCAAGTCGGGGTGATTGGCTACTCGGCGGGTGGCGAGACGGCGTTGATCCTGTCCGGCGCCACGCCTGATCTGGATCGCCTGCGCCGCTATTGCCAGGAGCGCCCGGATGACCGCGACGCCTGCAACACTCAGGGCGAGCTGATTGTCGATCGTGACGATTTGCAGCCAGTGGCCGACCCGCGGGTTCATGCCTTGCTGCTGATGGCGCCGCTGAGTCTGAAGTTCGGCCGCCATACCCTGGCGGATGTGCATGTGCCGGTGCTGCTTTACAGCGGTGACGGCGACAAACTGGTGGCGTTCGACAAAAACGCCGCAGCGCTGGCGCGCAAACTGCCGATCGCGCCGGACTTCAAGTTACTGGCCGGGGCAGGGCACTTCGTGTTCATGGCGCCTTGCAATGAAGAACAGATCATCGCCATGCCGGCGCTGTGCACCGATGCGGATGGTGTCGATCGTGAAGACATCCACCGCAACCTGATCTCCGAAGCGGGGCGGTTCTTCTCCCACGCCTTGGGCAAACCGAGTCGGGCGGGGATGCAAACCGCTGATCAATAAGACTGACGCAACCCCTTGTAGGAGCAAAGCTTGCTCGCGATAGCGATCTCACGGACGCCATCGCGGGCAAGCCTTGCTCCTACAGATATCGCGTCTATCAGGCCATTGCGCGGCGTTTCAGCATTAATGTCAGCCCCAACCCGGTCACCGATAACAACGCCGCACTAAAGAAAATCCACGAATACCCCAAGTTCAACGCCACCGCGCCCATCAGCGGTCCGGCAATCGCCAGTGCCAGATCGAAAAACACCGCATAAGCACTCAGCCCCGCGCCGCGACTGGAGTTGGGCACCTGCTTGATCGCCTCGACCCCCAGCGCCGGATACACCAGCGACAGGCCAAACCCGGTGAGCCCGGCGCCGATCAACGCATAACCGGTGGACGGCGCCAGCCACAGCAGCACCAGGCCCATGGTCTCGATCGTCATGCAGGCGATGGCGGAGGTGAAGCCGCCAAAACGGCTGATGGCAGAAATGAATAACAGCCGCGACAGAATGAAACACACCCCGAATACCGTCAGGCAATAGGCGGCGCCGGTCCAGCCACGGTTGAGGTAATACAAGGTAATAAACGTGGTCAGGGTGCCATAGCCGATGGACGCCAGGCTCAGGCTCGCGCCAAACGGGGCAATACGCCCGAACACGTTCCAGAACGGCAGGCGTTCCCCGCGAATCACCGGCACCGACGGTTTGTTGCGGATCAACAGCAACGCCCCCAGCGCCAGCACTGACAGGACAACCCCCAGGCTTTCAAAGCCGTACTCGGCGACCATCACCACCCCTAGCGGTGCGCCGATGGCGATGGCGCCGTAAGAGGCGATGCCGTTCCAGGAAATCGAACGCGCGGTATGTTCGGCGCCGACCTGGCCCATGCACCAACTGATGGTGCCGACGCCGATCAAGCCTTGGGCGATCCCCAACAACAGCCGGCCGGCGATCAGGATCAACAGACTCAGCAACGGAAAGCTTTGCAGCAAGGTCGAGAGCAAGGTCAGAAGACCGCTCAACACAATCCCCGACAGGCCGTAGACAATCGCCCGCTTGGTGCCGACGCTGTCCGACATGCGCCCGGCCATCGGGCGGCTGAGCAGAGTGGCCAGGTATTGGCAGCCGATGGTCAGCCCCGCGATGATCGCGCTGAAACCCAGCTGTTCGTGGACATACCCCGGAATCACCGCAATCGGCAGGCCGATGCAGAGGAAGGCAATAAAGGTATAAAAAACGATGGAGACGATCTGCAGTGTGATCGCCATGGAGCTTTGCGGGGGCAGTTGCTGCGCAGACATGAAGGGCTCGTTCGCGGGCGGCGGTGGGAGACCTGCATCATGGCGTGGGCTGGGAATAAAAGGAAGCAGGCTAACTATATTCTCAACGCAGATCGTTCCCATGCTCCGCGTGGGAATGCAGCCCGGGACGCTCCGCGTCCCATTGGAACGCGGAGCGTCCCTTGAGGCATTCCCACGCAGAGCGTGGGAACGATCAAAAGCCCGAACGCAAAAAGCCCCGTCACCAGGACAGGGCTTTTACTTGCCGCTTGCAGCTTGAAACTAATCGCTGCCCTTAAAACACCACGCCTTGGCTACGCAGGTAATCATCGTAAGTACCGCTAAAGTCGATCACGCCGCTAGGGCTGAGTTCGATAATGCGCGTGGCCAACGACGATACAAACTCACGGTCATGGCTGACGAAGATCAGCGTGCCCGGGTAGTTTTCCAGCGCCAGGTTCAGCGCCTCGATGGATTCCATGTCCAAGTGGTTGGTTGGTTCGTCCATGATCAACACGTTCGGCTTTTGCAGGATCAGCTTGCCGAACAGCATGCGACCTTGCTCACCACCGGAGATGACCTTGACCGACTTGAGGATCTCGTCGTTGGAGAACAGCATCCGGCCGAGGGTGCCGCGAACGATTTGCTCGCCGCCCTGGGTCCATTGGCCCATCCAGTCGAACAGGTTGCAGTCGTCTTCGAAGTCGTGCGCGTGGTCCTGGGCGTAGTAGCCCAGTTCCGCGGCGTCGGTCCACTTCACGGTGCCGGCGTCCGGGGTCAGTTCGTTGACCAGGGTGCGCAGCAGGGTGGTTTTACCAATACCGTTCGGGCCGATGATCGCTACGCGCTCGCCAGCTTCAACCTGGAAGCTGAAGTCCTTGAACAGCGGCTTGCCGTCAAAGCCTTTGGCCATGCGCTCGACGATGACCGCCTGACGGTGCAGCTTCTTGTTCTGTTCGAAACGGATGAACGGGCTCACACGGCTCGAAGGCTTGACCTCGGCCAGTTGGATCTTGTCGATCGCCTTGGCACGGGAGGTCGCTTGCTTGGCTTTCGAGGCGTTGGCCGAGAAGCGGCTGACGAACGATTGCAGTTCGGAGATCTGCGCTTTCTTCTTGGCGTTGTCCGACAGCAGTTGCTCGCGGGACTGGGTCGCCACGGTCATGTACTCGTCGTAGTTGCCCGGGAACAGACGCAACTCGCCGTAATCCAGGTCAGCCATGTGGGTGCACACGCTGTTCAGGAAGTGACGGTCGTGAGAGATGATGATCATCAGGCTGGAGCGCTGGGTCAGAATGTTTTCCAGCCAGCGGATGGTGTTGATGTCCAAGTGGTTGGTCGGTTCGTCGAGCAACAGCACTTCAGGATCGGAGAACAGCGCTTGGGCCAGCAACACGCGCAGTTTCCAGCCTGGGGACACTTCGCTCATCGGGCCGAAGTGCTGCTCGATGCCGATACCCAGGCCCAGCAACAATTCGCCGGCACGGGATTCGGCGGTGTAGCCGTCCATTTCGGCGAACTCGGTTTCCAGTTCAGCCACAGCCATGCCGTCTTCTTCGGTCATTTCCGGCAGCGAATAGATGCGATCGCGCTCGGCCTTGACCTTCCACAGCTCTTCGTGACCCATGATCACGGTGTCGATCACGGTGAATTCTTCGTAGGCGAACTGGTCCTGGCGCAATTTACCCAGACGCACGTTCGGCTCGAGCATGACCTGGCCGCCGGACGGCTCGAGATCGTCACCGAGGATTTTCATGAAGGTCGACTTGCCGCAACCGTTGGCGCCGATCAGGCCGTAGCGGTTGCCCGCCGCGAATTTGACCGAAACGTTCTCGAACAACGGCTTGGCGCCGAACTGCATCGTGATGTTAGCTGTAGAAATCAAAGGTTTTTCCTGCGAAGCATTCAGAGTAGCTAGGGGTGCGGCAGTACCGATTCAGTACCTGGTTCCGGTATTCAAACCACGGGAAATACATCCCGGTCAGAAGCGGAAGGTCCATCTGGCAATAAGTGGACAGCAGCAATGGAGCGCTTGGCCCGAGTCGAAGTGCGCTGAGGCGGGGTTCATTCCCGTCATCAACCAAGGGGGGCGCGTAATGTTTGGCGGCGATTGTACTGGTCTGGCTCTTTAAACGATAGGGCGTTGAGCCTGCGCGGTCACTTTGGCTGCATCAGCGGACAGATTTTCACATCTGGATGCTAACTATTTGTTACAAACCGTGGCTAAAATGCCATCTATTCAACCCACGCCACTGCAGGCAGGGGCTCAAGGACGTGCCACCGGGACCGCTGATTCGTATACAGACACTGTGCAAGACCGCTTGGCCGGCAGCGCAGTTTGTTCACTTCTGACGTGTGACGATTGCCGTGAAAATCATCATTGCCGCTATTTATGTTGTCTCGATCGCCTATGTTCACCTGCGCGGCCGCGTGCGCCACAAATTGGGCCGCCAACTGAGCGATCACTCGACGTTTTTGGCGCCGATCAATTGCTTCCTTTATATGTTCTCCAAAATTCCGAGCAAGCCTTACCTTAACCCGGCCGACTTCCCGGACCTGAGCCCGTTACAGGCCCACTGGGAGGAAATCCGCGCCGAGGGTCAGAATCTGCTGCGGGCCGGGGAGATCAAGCGCTCGAACCAGTACGACGATGTGGGTTTCAACTCGTTTTTCAAAAGCGGCTGGAAGCGTTTCTACCTGAAGTGGTACGGCGACAGCCATCCTTCGGCCGAAAAGCTCTGCCCGCGCACCACCGAACTGGTGCAGAGCATCGGCTCGATCAAGGCTGCGATGTTCGCCGAACTGCCACCGGGCTCCAAACTGGTACGCCACCGTGATCCATACGCCGGTTCCTACCGTTATCACCTGGGCCTGGAAACACCGAACGATGCCGGTTGCTACATCAACGTCGACGGCGAGAACTACCATTGGCGCGACGGTGAGGCGGTGATGTTCGACGAAACGTTCATTCATTACGCGGAAAACACCACGGATCAGAACCGCATCATCCTGTTTTGCGATGTCGAACGGCCGATGAAGTACCGTTGGGCGGCGGCGTTCAACGCCTGGTTCAGCCGTAATGTGATGTCGGCGGCGGGCGCGCCGAATGATGCGGGCGACAAGACGGGTGGCATCAACCGTTTGTTTACCAGAATCTACAAGGTTCGGTTGCGGGGCAAGGAGCTGAAAAAGCGTAACCGGGCGCGTTACTACCTTGAGAAATGGGCGATTTTTGGTGGGTTGTTGGCGGTTTTCGTGCTGATCTGAGTTTTGTATCAGGGCGGCTGACGCCTTCGCGGGCAAGCCTCGCTGCTACAGGTATCGTGTGACCTGTAGGAGCGAGGCTTGCCCGCGAAGAGGCCGGTAAATTCACCACATCACCTACGGCTTCTTGGCTCCCAACTGCTTCCACATCTTCGCCGTGATCTTCTGCCGATTGGCATATCCCTTCCACGGGTCCCCCTTCAACCCCTCCAATCGCCCCAGCAGATTAGCCACCGTCCATTCCTGCGAACCGTGCAATTGGGTCAACTCATCTCGACTGATGGGCACCGAAACCGGTAACCCCGGCCGTGCCCGCACCGAATACGCCGACACCGTGCTCGCACCGCGTGTATTGCGCAGGTAATCGACGAAAATCTTGCCGACCCGGTTTTTCGGGCCCATGGTCGCGGTGATCCGTTCCGGCAATTGCTGCGCCATAAACTGCGCGATGGCCTTGGCGAACGCCTTGACTGTATCCCAGTCATCCTTGCGCGCCAGCGGCACGATGATGTGCATACCTTTGCCGCCGCTGGTTTTCAGGAAGGCCTCCAGGCCGATTTCGTCGAGCACCGACAGGGTCAGTTGTGTTGCCTCAACCATGCTCTTCCAGGGCAACGCCGGATCAGGGTCAAGGTCGAGGACAAACAGGTCCGGGGTTTCGATCCGGTCATGGGTGGCGCCCCAGGTATGCAACTCGATCGTGCCCATTTGCGCAGCTCCGATCAGCGCCTGGACGCTGTCGATTTCCATCAATCGCGCGTGGCCAAGGTCGATGTTCGGGTCCAGGTGCTTGATATTGGGGATGGCCAGGCGTTCAGCGTGTTTCTGGAAAAACTGTTCGCCCTCGACACCATCCGGCGCCCTCAACAGCGACACCGGCCGGTCACGCAAGAACGGCAGGATCCACTGGCTGATACTGTCGTAGAACTGCACCAGTTCAAGTTTCTGCGTGCCGCTGTCCTTATCGATGACACGCTCGGGATGAGTGATCTTGACCCCGGCGACGGTGCTGTCCTTGCTGCTGGTTTTCTTCTCGCTCACGGGTTTGCTCGCTTTGGGGGATTGTGGCTGTTCACGAACAATCTCAGTCGCCGGCTTATCGGTACGCATGGCGATGAACGCCGCTTGCCGGACCACACCTTCACGGGTCCACTCGGCAAATTCGGCTTCGCACACCAGCGTCGGTTCGACCCAGTGCACGCCTCGAGCCTGGGCGGCGGTCAATGGCTTGGCCAGCGGTGAAATTTTGCGTTCGATCTCCTGCAATTGCCCATGAAACAACTTGAGGTTGGCCTGATTGAACCCGGTGCCGACGCGCCCGGCGTAAATCAGCCCCTTATCGTCGTAGACCCCCAGCAGCAGCGCGCCGAAACCGCTGCGCGAACCTTGCGGTGCCGTGTAGCCGATGATCACAAACTCCTGACGCAAACGGCATTTCAGCTTGATCCAGTCCGGGCTTCGCCGCGAAACATAAGGACTGCCCGCGCGTTTGCCGATGACGCCTTCGAGCGACAGCGCACAAGCACTCTCGATGATGTCTTGATGTTTAGCCGTAAAGGCCTCGGAGAAGCGCACGATCTGGCGGGACTTGCGTCCCAGGGCTTTTTTCAACGCGGCGCGCCGGTCTTCAACGGGCATTTCACGCTGATCGACGCCTTGCAGGAACGGCGCATCGAACAGGAAATAAATGATGTCCACGGAACGGCCGATCTCGAACGCGTTCTGCAACCCCTGGAAGTCAGGGAAGCCTTTTTCGTTGAGCACCACCACTTCGCCATCGAGCCAACTGCCGTCGAGTTTCATCTGCGCCAAGGCCTTAGCCTGCAACGGTAGTTTGGCGGTCCAGTCGTGGCCGTTGCGGGTCAGCAACCGCACTTCGCCGTTGTCGATGCGAGCCAGGATGCGATAACCGTCGAACTTGATTTCATAGCGCCAATCGCCGGCCGGGGCTTTATCCATCAGCGTGGCCAGTTGCGGGCTGAACTGTTCGGGCAGGGTGGTCGGTTTGGGTTTGACCGTTTTGGGTTTTTTGACGGCTTTCTTCGTGGTCTTGGTGGTTTTGTCGCCCACAGTGGCATCGCTCAATACGCTTTTGGGCAGCTCGGCGACCACGTCAAACTCACTGATCGGGCGTGCCTGTTGGTCCTTTTCCTTGATCAGCAGCCATTGTTCCTTGTCGCCACTGCCGCGTAGATGGGTACGCACCAGTGCCCAGTCGCCGGAGAGCTTTTCGCCAATCAACGTGAATTTCAGTTTGCCGGCCTTGTAGGTTTCCTGCGGATCACCAATCGGCTGCCAGACGCCGTGATCCCAGACAATCACATCCCCGGCACCGTACTGGCCTTCGGGAATGCTGCCTTCAAAGGTGCCGTAACTGATGGGATGGTCTTCAACGTGCACCGCCAGGCGCTTTTGCGTTGGGTCCAGGCTCGGGCCCTTGGGCACGGCCCAGCTTTTCAGGGTGCCGTCGAGCTCCAGGCGAAAGTCGTAATGCAGGTTGCGCGCATCATGCTTCTGGATCACGAAACGCAAGGCCGAAGGCGCTTTCTTGCCGCGTTTGGCCGGCGCTGACTCGGGTGGTTCCGAGGTGATCTCGAAATTGCGTTTGCGCGTGTATTCACTCACCGGTTTAGCCATGGCGGACTACCTTGTGCTGCGAATCCCGGGCCGTCAGCCGCGAGAACTCTTTGTGGCTTTTTTCGCCGGGGTCGGTTTGGCGGCGGCTTTGCGCGGCTTGGCCGCCGGTTTGCTGGCTGCCTTGCCACCGAGGCTGCGCTTGAGCAGTTCGGTCAGGTCAATGACATCCGCCGTTTTACGTTCCTCTTCGCCGGTGGTGCTCTCGACGTCCTCGATTTTGCCTTCGTGGGCCTTTTTCTCCACCAGGGCCATGATCTTGTCTTCGAAGCTGTCGCGGTAATCCTCGGGTTTCCAGTCGGCGCTCATGTCTTCCACCAGGCGCTTGGCCATCTCCAGCTCTCCTTTAGCCAGTTCGGGTTTGGTCACTTCACTGCCCAGGGCCAATTCATCCAGGCTGCGCACTTCCGCCGGCCAACGCAGCATCACCAGCACCATCGCCGATTCCAGCGGCATCAGCGCTGCCAAATGCTGGCGGGTATGCAGCACGACATGGGCAAGGGCGACCTTGTTGGTTTTGCTCAGGGTTTCACGCAAAAGTGCGTAGACCTTGCCACCGCGTTTGTCCGGCGCCAAGTAATAGGGTGTGTCGATGTTTTGCAGCGGGATCTGCTCGCTGTCGACAAAGGCGAAGATGTCGATGGTCTGGGTCGACAGTGGGTGCGCCGAGCGGATTTCCTCTTCGCTGAGCACCACGTAGCGACCCTTTTCGTAGGCGACGCCTTTGACGATATGTTCCTTGGTGACTTCCTTGCCGGTGACCTTGTTGACGCGTTTGTAGCCCACCGGGTCCATGCTGCGGCTGTCGAGCCAGTCGAAATCCACCCCTTGGGATGAGGTTGCCGACACCAGTGCCACAGGGATGTGCACCAAGCCAAAACTGATTGCGCCTTTCCAGATTGCTCGGGCCATCGTCGTCTACTCGCAAGTGATGATCAGGTGACCTGCGGCCCGGCGCAAAAGTTTCAGCGGCTTTCGCCCAGGCCCTGCGGGGGGATCAGCGGTGCGGCAAACGGGTGTTACATCTGTGAAGGAGGTTTCAGTTAACAAATCCGAACGTCGGGCGTAGCGTGGCATCGAAGACTCTATTCCCGCATTCGTAGAGAGGCTCCCCATGAATCGATTTTTGCTCGGCAGCACCGTGTTGGCCTTGAGCGCATTGCTCGGCCAGGCGGCCCTGGCCCAGAGCCCGACGGGCAGCAGCAACAACAATCCCTACAACAGCCCGATTCACCGGGCCAACCCCAACAGCATGCAAGGCACGCAGCCAGCCACCCGGCAGCCCACATTCGTCCCCGTGCCGCGTCCACCCACCCTGGAAAACGGCGGGATTGGCAACCGCTATCCGCAGAACAAACCGGCACCGAGCACACCACCCAAATTCATTCCAAACCCACCACCCCGGGACTCGGACAGCAGCAACCGTTGAACGGCAGGATTGATTCTGTCAGCCATTCGAACGACAAAAGGAAGCGTGCATGTTGCGTAAAACCCTCCTGGCCACCTTCTGCGCCAGCGTATTGATCACCGCCGCGGCGCCTGTTTTCGCGGCGCCCACCCAGGAACTGAAAAGCGAACAAGGCACCCTTGAGGTCACGCCGATTACCAAGGGCCTGGAACACCCGTGGGCCCTGGCATTTCTGCCGGATCGCCAAGGCATGCTGGTAACCGAGCGGCCGGGAAACCTGCGAGTGGTCAGCGTCGATGGCAAACGTTCCGCGCCCATCAGCGGCGTACCCAAGGTCTGGGCCAAGGGGCAGGGCGGTTTACTCGATGTGGTGCTGTCGCCGGACTTCAAGCAGGACCGCACGGTCTATCTGTCCTACGCCGAGGGCGGTGGCGAGGGCGACAAGGCCGGGACTGCGGTCGGCCGCGGGCACTTGTCCGAAGACCTGACGACCCTCAAGGATTTCAAAGTGATCTTCCGCCAGGAGCCGAAGCTTTCAGTGGGCAATCATTTCGGTTCGCGGCTGGTGTTTGACCGGGACGGCTATCTGTTCATCACCCTTGGCGAAAACAACGACCGCATGACCGCCCAGGATCTCGACAAGCTGCAAGGCAAAGTCGTGCGGATCTACCCGGACGGCAAGGTGCCGGACGATAACCCCTTTGTCGGTCAGGCCGGCGTGCGTCCGGAGATCTGGTCCTACGGGCATCGCAACCCGCAGGGGCTGGCGCTCAATCCGTGGAGCGGGACGATTTGGGAAAACGAGCATGGCCCGAAGGGCGGCGATGAGATCAACGTGATCGAGCGCGGGAAGAATTATGGTTGGCCACTGGCAACCAACGGCATCAACTATTCCGGCCAGCCAATCCCGGAAGCCAAGGGCAAGACCGCCGAAGGCACCGTGCCGCCACACCATGTCTGGGAAGTCTCTCCGGCCATCAGCGGCATGGCGTTCTACGACGCCGATCGTTTCAAGCCATGGCAACACAACGTGTTTATCGGGGCGCTGGCCAGCCAGGAACTGATCCGGTTGCAGTTCGAGGGTGACAAAGTGGTGCATGAAGAGCGGTTGATGGGCGAGTTGAAGGCGCGGATCCGCGATGTGCGGCAGGGGCCGGACGGGTATTTGTATGTGCTGACGGATGAGGAGGATGGGACGCTTTACAAGGTTGGCCTGAAGTAAAGTCTCTGCGCTGATCGTTCCCACGCTCCGCGCGGGAATGCAGCCCGGGACGCTCCGCGTCCCAAAGCGTGACGCGGAGCGTCACAAGAGGCATTCCCACGCAGGAGCGTGGGAACGATCAGGTCCGGGCATACAGGACAACCGCAGCCCGGAGCTTCCCCCGCCCAAAACTGCACATCTTCTCAAACTCCCCATGACTCACCGGCAAATGCTGGCAATCCATGGGCTGTCGATGCTGGCTGTGATCCACATCCGGGTCGTGCAGGTAGACAAACTCTTCATCACAATCCGTAACCATCACCCAATGTGGCGCCTTGGAGCGGGTCAGGCGGTAACTGCTGATCAGCACCAGCGGCTGACCACCATCCCCCAGCAGCGTCGGCAGATCCAGCGTTCCGCCGATCACCCGCTCCACATCGGTGTCCTGCAACTGCGCGGTGAACTCCTCATGGACCAAACGCATTACGTCCTTTTTATGCTCATCGCGCACACCATCGAGAAACAACGGCCCCGCCATGCTCAGTTGCAATCTCACGTGAAACCCGCGGCGCCATGCCGCCAACGCCAGGCCTTGGGGACTGCAACCGCCGTGGCCCGAGGTCATGAACACGGTGGTCGCCTCGCGCCAGATTTGCAGTTCTTCACGCCGCTCCAGCAGTCGACCTTGTTGCAATGCGCCCATAGCCATCAGCAAACAGGCCGGGCCGCAGGTGAAGTCAGTGGTCTGGCGATACCAGGGCACCTGGATGTTGCGCGAATCGCGGTGCTGGAGGATGCGCTTCTCCAGTCGCAGCGCGTCGGCGTGATCCTCGTAGTAGTCATGAATCAGCGCGAACCGCCGGTAACCGTTGCGCTCATACAGGGCAATCGCCGCCGGGTTGTCGGTGCGCACTTCCAGCCGCAGGTAGGCGCAATCGTGCTCAAGGGCGCAGGCCTCGACCCGCTCCAGCAACTGCTTGCCCAAGCCATTGCCACGGGCCTCGACGGCGATGGCTATCGAATACAGCCGCGCCAGGGACGTGCCGCGATGGAATAACACCACCGCATAACCGACCAGTTGCTCCCCGTGTTGGGCGACCAACAACTGCCCGTGAGCGCGCGTGATCATCCACTGAAAACTGCGACTGGTAAGCCGATCCGTGGTGAAGCATTGCTCTTCGAGTGTGAGCAGCGCCGGTAAGTCTTCAACTGCCGCCAAGCGAAAGACAGGACTCATATGACCACCGTAAAAGTTGCGTAACGAAACGGGACTTTCGAAAAAGTTCGTGCTTAATAGGAAAGGTCTTGTTCTCCAACGGATCAATCACTATGTCAGCGGTACAAGGTCATTGGCGCGAAGTATCCGAGCAAACTTTGCCGGCGGCAACTTATTTAAATGACGCGGTTAGAACTTCCAGCCAGTTGATTATCATCGTCGAACGCAAGGAAGACTGGGCGTCCTACTTTCCCAGTGAAGACATCGTCACGGCCCAGGAATACCTGGAACAAACCCGCGACAACGAGCAGGGCAAACGGGTCCAGGTGATCAACCTGTGCCGCAGCTACAAGTACCTGGGGCACGGTTATTACTGCTCGCTGCTGGCCGAAGCCCGGGGGCACAAGGTCATTCCGTCGGTGCGTACCATCAGCGAACTGACACGTAAATCCCTTTACGGTTTAGCGCTTGACGATCTGGATAAGCCGCTGGAAAAAGCCCTCAGTAATCATCTTTACAGCGACACTGAAGGCTTTACGCTAACCCTTTATTTTGGCAAGACTAATATCGAGCCCTTGCAGGATCTGGCACGACAGTTATTTGAAGTGTTTCCGTGTCCGATTTTGTTAGTTGAGTTTCGACGAACTAATGGATGGCACATTGAAGGTGTAAAGTCCGGTGCCTTGCATAAGTTGCGCGAAGATCAGGAAGACCAGTTCGCCAACTCCCTGGACAGTTTCAGTCGCAAAATCTGGCGTGTGCCGCGCTCCCGCCGTTTGGCCCGTTATGACCTGGCCATCCTGCATGATCCGCAAGAAGCGCTGCCGCCGTCTAACGCCAAAGCGTTGGACAACTTCGTCCGGGTCGGCAAAACCCTGGGCATCGACGTCGAGCTGATCGAGCGCAAAGACTACGCCCGTATCGCCGAATACGACGGGCTGCTGATTCGCGAGACCACCAGCGTCGACAACCACACTTACCGTTTCGCCAAGAAAGCCGAGAGCGAAGGGCTGGTGGTGATGGACGACCCGACGTCGATCTTGCGCTGTACCAACAAGGTCTACCTGACCGATCTGCTGAAAAGCCACCAGTTGGGCATGCCCGCCACCGAAATTCTCTACAAGGAACGACCGGAAGACTTCGAGCGGGTTGGCGAACGGTTGGGCTTTCCGCTGGTGTTGAAGATCCCGGACGGCTGTTTCTCCCGGGGCGTGATCAAGGTCGAAAGCCAGCAAGCCTTGCTTGAAGCCACCGCCGAACTGTTCGAACACTCGGTGCTGTTGCTGGCTCAGGAGTTTTTCTACACCGAGTACGACTGGCGCATCGGCGTGCTCAACCGCAAACCGATCTTTGCCTGCCAGTACTTCATGTCCAAGGGCCATTGGCAGATCTACAACCACAAAGCCAAGGGCCAGGACATCAACGGCGAATGTCGCACGTTGGCGGTTCACGAAGCGCCGCGCGCGGTGGTGGAACTGGCCGTGAAGACCGCCAACCTGATCGGCGACGGCCTCTACGGCGTCGACCTCAAGCAGTCCGGCGACAAAGTGGTGGTGATCGAGGTCAACGACAACCCGAACATGGACGCCGGCATCGAAGACGCCTATTTGCAGGACGATTTGTACTCGCTGGTACTGGAAGAGTTCGTCCGCCGCCTCGAGCTCAAGCGCCGCGGCCAGGCCTGGTGAGCGGCCGATGATCAAGAGCTTTCAACTGACCCACGGCGTCCTGCATACCGTCGACCGGCTGGACGCCGAAGTGATGCTGTTCAGCAACCCCGATGCCGCCGAGCGGGACCTGCTGCACAGCCATTTCAAACTCGATGAGCACGCCCTGGCCTCGGCGCTGGACCCCGACGAGGTATCGCGCATCGAGTTTCACCCCGACAACCTGTTCCTGATCTGGAAACGTCCGGAAAACTATTCCGGCGCCGGCAGCCTGGCGTTTGAGGTGTCGTCCTGCGGCCTGCTGTTCTCCCCCGGCCGCTTGCTGGTGATCGCCACCGACGACTCGCCGCTGCATGGCCTCGGCACTCGGCAGCGGCTCAACACACCGCTGGATGTGTTGCTGGATTTGTTGTTCAACAACATCCATCACTACCTGGGCCATTTGAAGGTGATCAAACTGGTTGCCCGGGAGTTGCAGCAGAAATTCAACGCCTCGATGGAAAACCAGCACCTGATCCAGATGTTCAACCTCAGTGAGAGCCTGATCTATTACATCAATGCGATCCACAGCAACGGCGCGGTGCTGACCCGACTGCGCAACCACGCGGAAAAGGAACACTTCAGCGCGCAAGCCATCGGCCTGATCGACGACCTGATCATCGAAAACAACCAGTGTTACAAACAGGCGGAAATCTACTCCACGGTGTTCTCCGGGCTGATCGACGCCCGGGGCAACCTGATGAACAACAGCATGAACAACCTGCTGCGCAAACTGACGCTGATCAACGTGGTGTTTTTGCCGTTGAACCTGATTGCGAGCATTGGCGGCATGTCCGAGTTCAGCATGATGACGGCGGGGACGCCTTGGTGGATTTCTTATCCGTTGTTTTTGACGGCGATGATGTTGGGGGCGGGGGTGATGGTGTTGGGGCTCAGGCGGTTGGCCAAGTGATTTTTGGGTGACTGTCAGGCCGCCTTCGCGAGCAGGCTCGCTCCCACACTGGATCTGTGGCGTTCACAAGACTCCCTGTGGGAGCGAGCCTGCTCGCGAAAGCAATTTCAAAATCTCAGTTAGTCCTGGATCAAACCTGTTGGCTTGCATCGACAAGCGCTTTACGGTTTTGAACCCCCCGAACCACCAAGTACAACAAAGGCCCCACCGACACGAAAATGGCCGTGAGCAAAAGATACGGAATCACCGACAACCCCGTCCGCCCACGCTGGCGAGCATCCCGGTACATCCACACCCCCGCCAGCGTCGCCAGCAGATAAAGATCAATCACCACCTGCGCCGTATCCGGTTGCGACATCAGGCTGATGCCGAATTCGATCAACGACTGTTCCGCCTGCACCATCACCGAAACGGTGTAGCCGGCAAACGCGATCAGGGCAATGAGGGGCAGGGCGACAGACTTCATGGTTTCCTTCCTTGGGGACAATGAGCAGAGTCGCCAGCCTACAGAGGCCAGAGAAAATTGACCATTGACTTGCCCTCGGCGCCCGGCTAATTTCCAGCCATGACTTCCACCGTATTGCGCTGCCAGCCAAGCATTATTACCGCCATTCCTTATTTGGCGGGCTAGCTCACGACTGCAGCACCCAACCCGCCCTAGAGGCGGGTTTTTACTTTCTGTCTCCTGGGTCTTGAATCGAAACACATCCGGCGTAGACGCTGCCGGACGTGTACAACAGGAGATGTGCATGAACAGCACTGCCGCCCAACAAAGTTTGCTTGAGCACTACGTGAAAAAGATCCTCGCCGCGCCGGTGTATGAGCTGGCGGTGCGTACACCGCTGCAGCTAGCGCCTGGGTTGTCCGAGGCGCTGGGCAATCAGATCTTGCTCAAACGAGAAGACCTGCAACCGACCTTTTCCTTCAAGATCCGCGGCGCCTACAACAAACTGGTACAGCTCAGCGCTGAGCAAAAGGCTCGTGGCGTGATCACTGCTTCAGCCGGGAATCACGCCCAGGGCGTGGCGCACGCGGCCCGTCAGTTGGGGATCGCCGCGACCATCGTCATGCCCTGCACGACGCCGGAGTTGAAGGTGTTGGGCGTGCGAAGTCGGGGCGCCGAGGCGGTGCTGCATGGCGAGAGTTTTCCGTTTGCCCTGGAATATGCACTTAGGCTGGCAGAGCAAACCGGTCGCACCTTTGTCTCGCCGTTCGACGATCCGGACGTGATCGCCGGGCAGGGCACCGTCGCCATGGAAATTCTGCGCCAGCACCAAGGCCCGCTAGACTCCATCTTCGTCCCGGTGGGCGGCGGAGGTCTGATCGCCGGCATTGCCGCGTACGTCAAATACCTGCGCCCTGAAGTGCGCATCATCGGCGTCGAGTCGGAGCATTCCGCGTGCCTGCAAGCGGCAATGCAGGCGGGTGAGCGGGTGACCCTGCCCAATGTAGGCAACTTCGCCGATGGCGTAGCAGTCGCGCAAATCGGCGCTTATGGTTTCGAAGTCTGCCGGTTTTGTGTCGACGACGTGATCACCGTCAGCAACGACGAACTCTGTGCCGCGATCAAGAACATCTACGACGACACTCGCTCGATCACCGAACCTTCCGGCGCATTGGCCGTGGCCGGGATCAAGAAGTACGTGGCCCAAAAAGGCGTCCTGGGACGGACGTTTGTAGCCATCGATTCGGGCGCCAATATCAATTTCGACAGTTTGCGTCATGTTGCCGAGCGCGCCGCTGTTTGCAGCGCCCCAGTGTTAGCGAATGTCAGCGCAACATCGGGCGCAGGAACGTGCGCTCGTAGCTGACGATGAACTTCTTCTCCACCAGCGAGGCCACCAGCGCGGTACTTTCCGGGTCGGTCATTGCGATATGCCGGTAGCTTTCGTAGTCCGCCAGCGAAGGAAAACTGAACAGGCAATACGCGATATTGCTCGCACCTTCGGAGGGCAGGAAATACCCGTGGTGCGTACCGCCCAAACGCTCGACGATCCCGAGCCAGGCCTGGGCGTAGGCTTCGAATTCGCTGAGCTGATAAGGGTCGATGACGTATTTGACGTGGCAGGTGATCAAAGGTCGGTTCCTAGGGTTAGGTGTAAACGCAATTCCCTGTGGGAGCGGGCTTGCTCGCGAAGGCGGCATGCCAGTCACCATCAATGTTGAATGTGAAGGCCTCTTCGCGAGCAAGCCCGCTCCCACAAGGGGATTTGTGGCAGGCTATTCCTGAACAGCCTTCTCAACCTTGCTCGACGCCGACCAGATCCGATAACGAACCTCAACATCCTTGGGCACATACAGCACGATCGGCAGCTTACTGTTATAGCGCAACATAAACCCGTCACCGACCACCGGCACAAAGTCCTTTTTAGTCTTGGTATCAGGGCAAGCCATCATCGTGCTCATCGGGCCAATCACCTTTTCAAGGCGATAGAACGGATAACCCCAACCCTCCAGATTCTTCTCTTCAAGTATCCCGCCCAAGCGCTGACGGTTGCAGTCCACGCTCAAGGTTTTGCCCGCCAGAACCTCGACTTGATAACTGTCTTCCTGAGTTTGCGGCGTCAGGTGAATGACCTGGCGCGTGAAACCGCTCTCGGCTTTGGGAAACGGCGCAATCTCTTCCAGTTTTGCCGCCTGTGCCGAGCACGACAATCCGGCAACTATCAGCCCGGCGGTAGTGATTAAGGTCAAAGAACCCATGATGCCTCCTTGCGTGTGAATGGGGTCAGCGGATACTGAAATATGGGGTAGCATTTTTTACTTCCATGCCCGACTAATGCAACCCCACGCCTGACACCCGCAAATTGCAGGGCTGTAACAGGCCTTTCTTGCAAATTGCATGAGAGCAATTTGATAGCGCCTTCACTAAGCCGTTGATTTGCCGACGAGGTGCAGAGCGAAATCCTGGGCATGTTTTATGCTGTAGCTGGTCTTAAGCTGGCCGACGATTCTAATGAGCCAGCGTTGCTACGAGAGAACGGTCACGTCATGGAGTGTTCAGACCCGCACGGACGATTAACGGGTTACTCCATCACCGACCGATATTTATGTTGATTGGCAGTCTCACATTAAGGAGAGGGTCGCCATGTTTCTATCTGCCTTGGAACTACGCAATATCATTGAAAGCAGCTTCTTGCCGAAGCGCTGTCAATGCACGCTATCGCCGGACCTGTCGATGACCGTAAAAGTCTACGCCGACACACATACCGATCAGCTCGATCTATTGGTGACCGGCATCAATGCTAAACGTTTGAATGGTTGTCGAGAAATCAACGACCTGATCGCCGAACTTCGCTCGGACATGCAGCACAGGGCGCAAGTCCAGCCGTTGCATCTGGACCGAAAAGCGCTTTAACCCGCTGTTTCAAGTTCTACCGACACGCGCCGGGCCTGGAAAAACCCCAGGCCCAGCGCCAGTTCGACCCCGACAGCCAGCAAAATCCCTGGCCCGGCATGGCCATTCAGCCATTCGCCGAAGCCCAGTGCCGCCAGCCCCCAACAGCCGACAATAAAACCATTGCTCAACGCACTTCGGGTGGCGGAGGGCGCTTCGTTGCGAACCAGATAAAACATCACCCCCAGCGCCGCGAACAATACTGCGCTACGCCGCGCGACCAACCCCGCCACTGACGAATATTCAATGTCCCAGATGGCCAGCAATCGATCCGGCAGCAAACCCCACACCAGCGCCAGCAGAAAACACAGTGCGGCGGTGAACGTCGACAACGTACGAAACGATAACTGCATGGCCAATCCTTTGCGGCAGTGAGGGAGGCACCGAGCATAGCGCCAGAACCCTCACAGGCAAACCGCAAAACGCCAAATCAGAACCTTCTGTCAGTTCTGATAACTGCACGCGTCAGACAATTTCCGATAGGTGATTTCCGAAGGCTTGCCCGAGACGCTATCGATGTACTTCATGTCCGCTGTGACCACTTTGCAGTCCGTAGTCGAAGGCTCGGTCAAGGCAACCACCTTCCCCACATGCAGCGGCATACCGTACTCGTACGGTTTAGCCTGGGAAGTTGAAGAGCTGGCGGCCTGGGCCAGACCAGTGAACGCGGTGCAGGCGAGGGCGGTGGTGATCAGCAGAGTGCGCATGTTCATGGAGGTTCTCCGGTGCAGGCTTGAAGTCAGCTCGACGTCAAAAGCGTCGAACCTGCCGCACTGGGCATCAGGAAAGCCTGAAGGCGTGCGGTCCCGTAAAGTTTTGGACCGCGGGGTTAAGCGATGGTTAACCCGGATGAATGCCACCGGTCGTGAAGGCATTTCTGACAGAGATTTCATGTGAGGAAAAAAACTGCGGGAGGTTAGGCGTGTTCCTACAAGCGCGGATGCCTTGTCTGCTTTCGGTATTGGGGGTGGAGCGATTACTGTTTGGCTTCGCTGCAAAATCAGCGAGCAGGTTTGGTCACCTGGTTAACACTGCACATATATGTGCCATCATTCGCGCTGTGGACTTCTACGTCTCGTAGTGCGTTGCAATGGTGGCTGTGTGCAGGACGCTTTCGAGCGAGCCGTTTTGAGTGTTAGCGGTTGACCAAGCCTGTGCACAGCCGCCTCCATCGTTTGGTCACGGTGCAGGCGATTACTAATGAATACTCGAGTAATTACTATGCCTACGATAAATCCTTTCCCTGATCGCTATCGCTCAATCAAAAGCAACGTCACCGACACGAACCCCATGGTCATCGACACCGAGGCCAATCCCCAAGACATTCTCGAAGCCGCCATGCAGCGAATTCGTGCCTCCAGTAATTTGCTGGAAACGTTGCATTGCCAGTGTTTTAGAGATGGTGATGTCCAGGACATTCCACATATCACCCATGCGCTGTATTTATTGACGCAGGATGGGTTTGATTTGCTGCAAGTCGCGCAGCAGCAGATGTTGGGGTGGAAGGCGCCGGTCTGATGATTTGACACTTCGAGCAGGCCGGGCTCCTAAGAGCTTGGCCTGTTCGGAAGAATAAATATTCGAGATGCTATTGGACTCACAATTTATCGGGGAAATACGACAGTGGTGGGTGTGTCGATTTCCATTCTTTGGATATTTGCTTTGCTTGTTCGATTTGTTCAGGAGTCAATTTTTCTGCGATTTCAGGAAGCATCTCCTTGGCGTATTTTTGTAGGCCGCCCCCACCATCAAGTTCAAGTAAAGTTGAAATTAACGCGTAAGCTTTTACTGGCTCATAAGGGAATCCGAGCTCTGAGGGGTTTTTAGAGAGATATGAGCCATAACCAAATACAGCACTCGCGTATCCAGACTCGGCAGCCTTTTCATACCAGACTCTGAGTGTTACATAGTCTTTTTTTGTCGCAAGTACTTCTACATACGTCATCATGCCTGGAGGGTAACCACCTTCGGCGGACGCTTTCATCAGGCGTTCTACTGTATCTGCTCTACTTGAGGGAAGAGCAAAAAAGCCTTTTCCGTCGCGGTATCCCATTCCTAGATAATATTGGGCGAATGCGTATCCTTTTTCTGCTGATTTTTCCAGCCACATGTCATCGCCAGTAAGGCGGAACATCAAGTACATCGCCTCTGCATTGCCTTTGACTGCTTCCGCGCCAGCACTGTCCAAAGCCAACTTTCTCCACTCGCTCGGTTCTTTTCGGCCTTGAGGACAATTGCCCATAGTGACGCAAAGGTCATTCGTATCCCCCGCAAGCCTTATCATTGAGTAGGTATCGCCCTGAAGTGCCGATGCTTCATAGGCGCTCAAAGCTTCAGACGTCATATATCTATTGTTTTTGCGTATTGCTTCGCCGAGATAATATTGGGCTTCGTGATCGCCAGCATCTGCAGAGATTTTAAGTAACGGTGTTGCGGAAATCGCTTTGAATTGATTGTAAAGTACGATGCCTTGCGTTTTTGCGGTTTGTTGCTCAGCAGTAAGCTCAGCGCCAAAACATGAAAGAGGGGCAATCATAAGAAGGACGCATAAATAATACACTCTCATAGTGTCAGTTTTTCATAGCTTATCAGGGAAGAAAGAAAGTGGCGGGTGGCTAGATTTCCAACCCTCTGAAAAGCGTTTGGCTTCGTTTATTTGCTCAGGTGACATTTTTTTTGCAATATCCGGTAGCACATCCTCTACATCTCGTCGTACATTACCACCCCCGTCAAGTTCGAAAAGGAGAGAAAGTAGAGCATAAGATTTAACAAGGTCAGGTTTGAATCCGTAGTTGGAAGGGTTTTCTCCTAAGTAAGAGCCATAACCAAATACTCCCTCTACATACCCTGAAGCAGCTGCTTTTTCGTTCCAGTTTCGGAAGCTTTCAAGATCCTTTTTTTCTATTGAGACTGCAGCGAACCCCATCATGCCAGGAGGATAGCCACCTTCTGCAGAAGCTTTCATCCAGCGCTCTATGGCATCTAATCGATTTGAGGGGAGTAGGGAAAACCCGCCTCCTTCTTGATATTTTGTAGCTAAACGAAATTGCGCGAGAGAAAAGCCACTGGCTGCAGATTTTTCTAACCATTTATCATCGCCGGATATTTCATACAATAAATACATTGACTCGGAGTTTCCGCGCTCTGCGTCTAGATCAGCAGATTTTTTGGCTATATCCATCCACTCTTGTGCCGATTTTTTTCCTTTTGGACAATTATTCATTTCGGTACATGGGTCATCTGTCGATCGTCCAAGCCTTATCATTGAATAAATATTGCCTAGCGCTGCAGAGTCCTCATACGCCTTTTGCGCTTCAACATTCATATAGCGATTGTTTTTTCTTATGGCCTCACCCAAGTAATACATGGCTTCACCATCTCCTCCTTCAGCTGCAAGCTTTAGGTATGGAATTGCAGAAATGGCTTTATATTGATTGTAGAGAGTTATTCCTTTGGTCTTTGCTAATTTTTGTTCTGTATTAAGTTCAGCGTACGCATTATTTGTAATTGCCGTGAGCAGCAATGCGCATATCATTATTCTTTTAATTGAAATCAATGGCTCAATTTTTCCGGAAAAAACGACAAAGGTGGATGTGTGAGTTTCCATTTTTTCGCAAACTCGTTCGCTTGTGAAATTTGCTCAGGCGTCATTTTTGCCTCTATCTCCGGTAGCTTAACTTCAAGGTAATCCCGAACACTGCCGCCACCATCAAGCTCCTTCAGAAGCGAAACGAGTGCATAGCCTTTTACCAAATCCAAGGGGTAACCGACCTTATCGGGCGTATGAGTCAGATAGGCGCCGTAGGTACTTACAGCATTCTGCTCACCTGTTTTTGCTGCTTCCTCCAGCCAATGACGAACACCCTCCATGTCGCCTTCTTTATACAAGACTGCTACGTAAGCCATCATCGCTTTAGGGTAGCCCCTTTCAGAAGAAGCTTTTAACCACATGGCAATGGATTCGGACCGTTTCCAAGGCAGCAGGAATTTGCCATTCCCTTCTTGTTCACCGACTGCCATCCAGTACTGTGCGATAGCGTGACCGGCATTTGCCGACTTCTCTAGCCAGTCTTGATCTATCGTGAGTTGATACATGATGAACATGGCTTCTGCGTCGCCTTGCTCAGCTTTAGGCTTCGCCAAATTTTGGGCGAGATTTAACCAGTCGATTGGTCGTTTTAGCGTTGGATCGCAATCGTTCGAAAACTGACAGAGATTTTTTTCGCTTCGTCCTAACTGGATCATCGCGTAAAGATTGCCTTGGTTCGCTGAGGCTTCGTACCACTTACGAGCCTCAGCATTCATATAGTGATTTTTCTTTCGTAATGATTCGCCAAGAAAATATTGTGCTTCATCATCCCCCGTCGTAGCAGAAATAGTGAGAAGGGGAACTGCGGAGGTGGCTTTCAGTTGATTATAGAAAACCAGCCCCGCCTGTTTTGCTACTTGCGGACTGGCAGATAAGTCTGCATGCACACTAGTCGAGATGGTTGTGATTAAGAGCGCACGTGCCAAAAGATAGTGCACTGAGTTTAGTGACTTAGTCTGTCAGGAAAAAAAGATAGTGGTGGATGAGTAAGCTTCCACTTTTGAGCGAACAGTTGGGCCTCCACTATTTGTTCTGGTGTCATCTTTGCAGCAATTTTTGGAAGCTTGCTTTCGACCCGTGCCTGTAATCCACCGCCGCCATCGAGCTCTTTAAGTGAGTATACGAGTGCGTAACCTTTAATGATGTCGAGTGGAAAGCCATATGTATCTGGTTCATGAGCCAGGTCGGATCCATAACCATAAACTGTAGATGCGTAACCTGCTAAAGCAGCTTGTTCATTCCAATGGCGAAATCCATCCAGATCCCCCTTTTCATACAAGATCGCCGCGTACTCCATCATTGATTTTGGATAACCGCCTTCAGCAGAAGCTTTAAACCATTTCGCAACTGCTTCTGAGCGTTTCCATGGTAGAAACACTCCATCGCCTTGTTTATAGCCTACAGCCAGCCAGTACTGCGCAATCGCATGCCCGGCTGAAGCTGATTTTTCGAGCCAGCTATCATCTAGTGTGAGCTCGTACATGATGAACATCGCTTCAGCATCCCCTAGGTCTGCTTTTGGTTTTGCGAGATCTCGGGCTTGGTTCAACCACTCAGCAGCCTTTTTTTCATTCGCTGGGCAATCATTCTTTAAATCGCAAATATCGTTTTTGCTGCGCCCGAGTTGAATCATTGCGTACAAATCATTTTGAGCTGCGGCGGCCTCATACCAGTGTCTGGCTTCGGAGTTCATATAATGATTTTTAGCTCTTAGCGACTCTGCTAGAAAATATTGCGCCTCAGGATCGCCCGCTTCTGCAGCGACAGTCAGGAATGGGGTAGCGGATACAGCTTTAAGCTGATTGAAAAGCACTATACCACGATCTTTTGCCAGCTTTTGCTCTGAAGTCAGCTGAGCCCATGCATTGCTAGCGCCCAGTAGTAAGATGAAAGCGGCTAAAAATACTCTCGGTGACATGCTTTTCCCTTCTCTAGGCTTAATTAGCAGGACCAATATAGGTTGTCTTGCCTGATGGAATGTAAGTGCGACCAAAATATTGACTACGCTGGCAAAGGGCGTCTCTATTTGCGCCAAGTGTTTTTACGTGAGATTTGTAGTCCGCTCGCATATCATCCCCATCACGTTCAGTTAGACGAAGAACAGCCTCTGCCATGAAGTTGTCCAGCGCTAAACGACTTTCGCAATATTGCTGCCCAGCTTCTGCTGGTTTTACGCCAAAGCGATTCATGCATGCGCAAATATCTTCGAATTGACTTCGGGCTTTATCAATCGAGTTTTGCTTGTTAGCTCGATTTATAATCCAGCCGAGTATGCGCTCGATCGCTTTTTGCTGAAGTAGGTGTGATTGATCTTCGTTGTATTTGCGTGTTGCCTCTTTGCTTGAAGTGTCCGCTGTACTAGTTGTAATCGTGACGGTGAACTCTTCAGGGGGACTTATCAATGTAAACAATAAAGGTCCCAGTGCTCCCGGAATAGCATTCACACACCATTCCTCAAGCTCCGCCTGATTTTCATAATTGATAATGGTATCCGCAATCGGCCCACCTTTGCCCGCAGCGGTCAACGATTCATAGATCGACATCACAGTATCAATCCCCAACAAATACACCATCCCAACATCAAACCCACAAACAGCCAAGGTGTTGAGGTTCGACATCAAGGTAAATGCCTTGTCATCAACCGTGATAAACGGATTCTGTTTGTTCTTATAGAGCTCTCGACGGAACAAGTTAATCAACTCCGTCACCGCGTCGTAACCCACTTCAAATTTGAAAGCCCCACCCACGCCAGGTCCGGCTATCAACGAAGCTTTCAGTACCAGGATCAAACGTCCGTCATACAGCGAAATACTGGCTTCACCTTTAGCGCCGAATCCCGCCGCCACGCTGAACTCTGCTGAAAGGCGAGCGAGGCTGAACCATTCGTTGACCTTCATTGAGTCTTTGGGCCCCGCTGTAGGTGCCCGTTGCAACATGGCGACTTCTGAGGGAGGGGCCCAGTTCAGGGCGCCGGTGATCATGATGCCGGATTGCAGACCGGCGAATAGATTGAACGCGGCTTTGCCGCCGTTCTGCACTTGCAGCTTTGCAGGGACTGCTTTCGTTTGACCGCTGGTTTCGGTGTGGACGAAGTCGCGCTTGTCGCCGGTACGAACGACAGGTTCGGGCGGCGCCAGGTGGAATCCGGCGTTGCCGACGTCGAGCGCAATTTCCGTGGAAAGCAGCAGTGAGGCGCCGGCATAGCCCCAGGCTTTGGCGCCGAGGTACAACGAAAATCGGCCGAGATTCATCGTCTGCTGGACGTTACGTCCGTCCAGATAAGTGAATTTGATTTCCTTGGCTTTGCTGCGTTCCGGCAGGTCGACTTTGAACAGTTCGACTTCACCTTGGGCAAGGTCCACCGCAAAGGACGCGTTGGCCGAGGCCTTGAAGCCTTCCGCTACGGTGAAAGCAGGGCCTTCAACCTTCACTGAGCCGTGAAGGATATTCGAAGAAGACGCGGTCAAGCAGCGAACCAATTGTGCTTGCGGGCTGACATCGAATATGCGGAAGGTCTTGCGCACGTTGTCTTTGAACAGCACTTGTTGCAGGCGGGTTCCCCATTCTTTGCGGCTGCCGGCACTGTCCAGAGAGGTGACTTTGTAGTTCTTTTTTTGCAGGAAGCCGTGAAACAGCTCGATGTCGAACCATCCTTCAGCAGTAAACCAGTCACTTTCCTGGTCTTTGATCCGCAGCGCACCTTCGTTCACAAGCCATTGGCCAAACAGGTTCAGTTCACTGTCTTTCGCTGCTTTGCCATCACTATTGCCAGGGCGCTTGGTCAGGTCCTTGACCTTGGCACCGACTTTTTTCCAGTCCTCACCCAAGGTTTTTTTCAATCTTGGAAGCGTGAGCATGCTGAGGTAAGTCAACGGCTTCTTGGGATCGTCCAGCATGCTCATTTCGTGGAGCGGAAAGCCATTCTTGACCAGGCGATCTTCAGGCTTGGGCTGGAACTGTTCGGGCTCCCACAACAGGTATCGGCGAACGGTCGCGGTTTCCATATTCTTCTCGGCCTGCAGCCGCAACTTGTCTTTGTCGACCTGCAAGCGATCCCATTCGGTCCGCTCCGCGGAAACTAAATTCGCCGGAGCCTTGGCTTGCCGACCGCTTGCTTCGATCCAGCCTTTGTATTTTTTGCTGAGACGTTCGTTGACTTCTGTCTGCTTTTTTTCAAGCGCCAAGTATTGCTTGAACAGATCTACGCCGCCCTCGACCGAAGCACCTGCCGCGGGAATCAGAGCGAATTCGGGTAAGGCGATGCCGTACTGAGCCACATCCTTAATGGAGTCAAGGTACGCGACGTATGTGGCCTTTCTTTTTAAGCGCTGTGTTTCCTGATCGCGCATGTAAGTACAAAGGGGAAGTTTGTTATTCAGGCCACAGGTCGCGATCTCGTCTAATCGCTTTTTGTCTTCAGCCAGCAACGGTGCCAGTTCAGCCGAGCCCAATGTTGCCAGGTCTTTTTCTTTAAGCAGTTCCTCTCGCGCTTTCAGGTATTTATGAACACCTTCTCGCGCAGCAAGGGCCTTGGGGGAATACAGGCTGCCACTTTCATAGGCATAACCCTTTTTCTTGGCGATGGTGACTGCAGCGCTCTTCAGTTTTTGCCATTCCCCATAAACCCCGTGAACTCGCTTTGCATCTTCTTGCGCCGCCATCCATTCGGACTTTTTGATTTCGTCCTGTTGGAGGCGCGTCAGAGGCGTTGCAGGGGCTGAAACGGGTTGGGTTGCGGCTTTTCTCTGTTCTTGAGCTGCCAGCAGCGTAGCGTCGAGATTGCTGATAGTCGGGTACTGAGTTTCGATCTCGAGCATGCGGGTCTGCTGCTCGCCCTCGAGAAAGTTGCCTAGCTTGGGTTCGAGGAAGTACTCCAGCAAGCCTGAGTCGTAGAGGCCTTTTTTGCGTTCCTCGGCAGATTTACTGGTACTTACTTTTTGATCCAGATCGTTGGCTGATTCTTTAAGTGCAGAGCTTGTGCGTTCCGGCAGCAGCCAGAATGATTCGTTCTCTGTGTCATAAATCGCGCTGCCGTAGGTCGTCGAGCACGGCGTTTTTACTTTGTCATGGGACCCAGGAGTGTCCTCCGGTGCCTCGGGCTGGTCGCCGATATCCCGACAAACTTTTTCGGCTTCTGGCTGGGTAATGGGCGTTTCAGCCTTGGGTGCTGCGCTGTTACTGGATTCCATAAATGCTTCCATTCATTCGTTACGCGGACGGGTTCATCAGGCGGCGCTGGTGGCGAGTTGCTTCAGCTGTTCAACCTTGATGAACGACTCTTCCCTGGATTGCAGGATGGCCATGGCTTGGGCCTGTGTTTCGAGCAGCGGGCCGTTGGCGATGTGGGCCAGTTTGAGCAGGTGGCGGCCTTCATAGATGTTGTGGTTGACCAGCGCATCGAGGTTTTCTGCGATGTTAGGCAGTTCTTCGTCGGTAGGCTCGCCGAAGGCGGTGTATTGCTCGTCGACCCAGTAAACCCAACCCAATCGCCCTTGGACCTTTGGTGCGTCGTCCGGGATGCTGAACGCTGAGACGTCACCCAACCATTCGAGTTCCGAGACTGGGCGCCAGCTCAGCCATTTTCCGTTGCTAGCGCCGAAGTGGGCCGGGGCAGGGGAGTAGACGTTTTGCCAAGGGCCGAAGAGCTGATGCGAGGTCTCGCTTGCGGTGTAGGCCAATGCCACCCACAGGCTAGGTTTGTGATAGCTCAGCAAGCTTTGGCCGCCGGAACCGTCATTGGCGCGCAACAACCAGCGGGCATGGGCCAGCGCTTTGGCTGGATCGTCAGTGGTCAGGGCGATGCCGGAATAGTTTTCTTCACACAGCTTCGCGGCTTCGGCTGCGAGGCGGCTGCCCCAAGGCGCGGTGAGCCACAGGGGACCGTCAGCGGCGATCTCAGAGAAGTCGGTGCCGATGAACAAGCCTTGGGAGACCATCGGCTCGCCGACGCGGTAGAGGCGGCTCATGGCCTCAGGCTGTCGGGTGCGGTCGATGATGAAGCACAGCGTCTGGCTCGATGCTTCTCTCGGCAGTTGTTCGAACGAATAACGAGGTTCGGCGAGGAGGGCGTTCAACGCTTTTACATGCATGTGCAATCCTTACGGCTGCAAGCGCCGTTGCTTTGTTTGCCGCACAACGGCGTGATGCCCGACTCGTTGAGACGGCTAGGAAGAGGGGCCTTGCCTGCTACATCCGCATCCGCCACTTTCATCGGCCCCGGTAACAACGGCGCAGCCGGCGTGCCCGCTCCCGGCCCACCCCCGGAGTTAACCTTCACGTTAGCGCCACTGATCGTCACGCCCCCGGCATCAATCTTCACAAAGCTCCCGCCAGCCTTGGCCGTAAGCTCCATCCCTCCCTCAACCACAACCTTTTCCCCAGCGTTGTAGTGAATCTCCGTCCCTGCCTCGACAAACTGCGCCGTCCCGATCTTCACATTTTGGGTAACCGCAACGGTCAGGTGATCATCCGCCCGCGCTTCGCTTTTGCGATCCAGATGGGTGATGCGATGTTCTTCAACCTTGAATTCGCTGTAGGTGTTCGCTTCAACGGTGTCGTGCCGTTCATTGCCGATGCGGATTTTTTGGTCGTGCTCGATGTTTTCATCCCAGTCGCGCTGGGCATGCAGATAAATCTGTTCTGCGCCTTTTTTGTCTTCGATGCGGAATTCGTTGTAGCCCTTGCCACCCGGTGAGCTCAGGGTTTTGAAGGTGCTGCGGGTTTTGTTGGCCGGCAGGTCGTAGGGGACGACGTTTTCCTTGTGGTACAGGCAGCCGGTGACCAGCGGTTGGTCGGGGTCGCCTTCCATGAACGACACCAGCACTTCCATGCCGATGCGCGGGATGGCGATGCCGCCGTAGGCGTTGCCGGCCCAGCCGGTGGCGACGCGTAGCCAGCAGGTGGTGTTGTCGTCGCCTTGGCCGTCACGGTCCCAGTGGAACCGGACTTTGACGCGGCCGTATTGGTCGGTGTGGATCTCTTCGCCCTTGGGGCCGGTGACGATGGCGGTCTGGCTGCCGAGGACTTTGGGTTTCGGGTGTTCGAGGGCGGGGCGGAAGTGCGCGTCCCACGGGGTGGCGAGGAAGCGGTTGCGGTAGCCCTGGTGGAAGTCGTCCTTGTTGTCGGTGACGTCGCTGGTGACGTTTTCGCCGAGCACTTGCGGTTGTTTGCCTTCGTGGACGACTTCCAGCAGCAGCCAGAGGTCGTTCCACTCGGCGCGCGGGTGTTCGCTCAGGGCCAGGAAGTGGCCGCTGACCAGGATCGGTTCGTCGCTTTTGCCTTCGGCGAGTTTGTAGTCGCTACGGTGGCGCTCAAGGGCGCGGGTTGCCAGTTGCTTGCCGCGTTCGCGGTCGGTGAAGCGACCGGGGTAATCGTAGTCTTCCAGGTCTGGAGCGAACTCGGTTTTCGCAGCACCTTCTGGCAGCAGGCGCGGTTTTTCGAAGTCGTAGTCCCGGCGGCTGACGCGGGTGGTGCGGGTTTCCAGGCGCAGGTTGAAGCGCTTGATCACGGTTTTTTCGGCGGCCATGCCGGAGTCTTGCTGGTAGGCCACCGGCGCAAGTTTGCGGAACACGGTCTGGTCGTCGCCGAACACCAGTTTGTGGCCGCTGGCGGAGTGCTGGAAGTGGAAGTGAATGCCTTCTTCTTCGCACAGGCGCTGGATGAAATGCAGGTCGGATTCGTCGTACTGCACGCAGTAATCGCGTTCGGGGTAGATCGCGCCGAGCTGGAAGCTGTAGGCGTCGGCCAGAATGCCCCGCGCTTCGAGTACCTGGCCGATGATCTTCGGCACCGTCAGATGCTGGAAGATCTGCTGGTCATGGTTGTGCCGCAGGTAGGCGAGTTGCGGCACCAGGCTGAGGCTGTAGCGGGTCAGCTTTTTGCCGGAGTCGCCTTGCTCGATGCGATAGACCTGGCCGTGGATGATGCCTTTGCCGGTGGCGCCGAAGGTCAGGCAGCCAGGCTTGTGCAGCAGCTCTTCGAGTTTCAGGTCGGGGCGGGCGCTGACCAGTTCGATGTCGAAACTGAACGGCTGGTTGAGGGCTTCGCGACCGACGAAACTGAGCACTTGAAGGTCGGCGGAAACACCTTCCAGCGTGAGGGTGATATGGGTTGCGTTCGCGTCCAGCATGCCTTGAATTCCGTCCTTTGAATAAGCTGGAGCGGATGGTGCAGGATTAACCGGGCGCGTTCAAGGCGCAAATGCCGTAGGTGAGGGCCACCTCATCTATAGGGAAAACCCTTAAGGGCCGGGTTTTAGCCAGTAAATGCGGGGGTTGATCGGCAAATCGTCAGGTTCAGGGTGGCCCAGGGTCAGGGCCGTACCGAAGAACTAACGGTCATTTTCAGACTAAAGCCAGCTGCCGCACGTAAGAACCTTCGCGCGCGGTGCCTCAAAGCCAATGCCAGAACCGGCTCCAGAACCCGCGATTCAGATCGTTCTTGCACCCGGCATATTGCTGAGCATACATATCGGATCGGCCCTGGACCTTGCCCGCCGTGGCCACCAGCCAGGCTTTACTGGCATAGGTTTTCTGACGATACCCGCCCCAGCCTTCGTGGTAGTTCAGGTACTGCCCAAAAGCGTCGTATTTGTACACGCCGTTGATGCTGGCGGTCTTGTCCATGTACCAACCCACGAAGTCGATGGCGTCATCGAAATCCTCGCGGTCGGCGCCGCTTCTACCGGTGCTTTTCTGATAGTCGGACCACACTTCATCCTTGGCCTGGGCGTAGCCCGATGCCGTTGAGACCCGGCCCCAAGGGATTATCCAAAGCAGGTATTTGCGCGGGGTCTTGGCGTCGTGGCGATAGCCGGATTCTTGATACATGATCGCGAAGGGCACCTGGATCGGCACGCCCCAGCGTTTTTGCGTGACTTGGGCGGCGTCGTACCAGTCGCTTTTTTCCCGAAAAATCTCACACAGATCGTTGGGGGCGCGGGGCGGCGAGGTGCTGCAGCCGGCCAGTAATGCCGTGAGTAACAAAAGTCCAGCCGTCTGCCGTGTGCTCAAAAGCCCGTCTTCCTGTCCGCGTAAAAGGGCGACAGTTTACCCAACCACGGCAGAGGCGGGGGGGATTATGGGTTATGGCCAAGGTGAATCGAGCGCCCTAAATCAGTGTGGGAGCGAGCCTGCTCGCGAATGCGGTGGATCAGCCACATTAATGTCGACTGACACACCCTCTTCGCGAGCAGGCCCGCTCCCACAGGGGCTTAGTTGTCGTAACCGAGGTTCGGCGCCAACCAGCGTTCGGTGACGCTCAGTTCCTGGCCCTTGCGCGAGGTGTAGCTCTGCACCTGGTCCTTGTCGATCTTGCCGACGGCGAAGTATTGCGCCTGCGGGTGGGCGAAGTACCAGCCGCTGACCGCCGCTGCCGGGAACATCGCGTAGTGCTCGGTGAGGAACACGCCGCTACGGCCCGCGTGCATTTCGCTGGCTTCAGGGTCGAGCAGGGCGAACAAGGTGCCTTTCTCGGTGTGATCCGGGCAGGCCGGGTAGCCGGGTGCCGGGCGAATGCCGGTGTATTGCTCTTTGATCAGTGCCTCGTTGTCCAGGGTTTCGTCCTTGGCATAACCCCAGTGCTCTTTACGCACTTGTTGGTGCAGCCACTCGGCGCAGGCTTCGGCCAAGCGGTCGGCCAGGGCCTTGACCATGATCGAGTTGTAATCGTCGCCCGCGTCCTGATACGCCTTGGCCACTTCTTCGGCGCCGATCCCGGCGGTGGTGATGAAGCCGCCCACGTAGTCGGTGATTTCGCTGTCCTTCGGCGCAACAAAGTCGGCGAGGGAGAAGTTCGGCTTGCCGTCGGTCTTGATGATCTGCTGGCGCAAGTGATGCAACTTGGCAATCGGCTTGCCGTCGTCGCCATAGACTTCGATGTCATCCTCACGCACCTGATTGGCCGGCCAGAAACCGAACACCGCACGGGCGCTGATCAGCTTCTCGTCGATCAGTTTGGCGAGCATTTCCTTGGCATCGGCGTACAGCGAGGTCGCGGCTTCACCGACCACTTCGTCTTCAAGGATGCGCGGGAACTTGCCGGCCAGGTCCCAGGAGATAAAGAACGGTGTCCAGTCGATGTATTCGGCCAGGACTTTCAGGTCGATATTGTCCAGCACGCGGGAACCAGTAAAGGTCGGTTTGACCGGCTCGTAAGTGCTCCAGTCAAACTGCGGCTTCTTGGCGATGGACGCCGGGTAGCTCAGGCGCTCGGTGCGGGCGCTGCGGTTGGCGGTGCGCTCGCGGACTTCGATGTATTCCAGGCGCGTCTTCTCGATGAAGGCCGGCTTCAATTCCTTGGACAGCAACTGCGTGGCCACGCCCACGGCGCGGGAGGCGTCGGTGACGTAGATCACTGCGTCGTTGCTGTATTTCGGTTCGATCTTCACTGCGGTGTGCGCTTTGGAGGTGGTCGCGCCACCGATCATCAGTGGCAGGTGGAAATCCTGGCGCTGCATCTCGCGAGCGACGTGAACCATTTCATCCAGCGACGGCGTGATCAGGCCGGACAGGCCGATGATGTCGCACTTCTGCTCTTTGGCCACTTGCAGGATTTTCTCCGCCGGGACCATCACGCCGAGGTCGACGATGTCGTAGCCGTTACAGCCCAGCACCACGCCGACGATGTTCTTGCCGATGTCGTGCACGTCGCCCTTGACCGTGGCCATCAGGATCTTGCCCTTGGCTTCCGGCTTGTCGCCTTTTTCCAGCTCGATGAACGGGATCAAGTGGGCCACGGCCTGCTTCATGACGCGGGCGGATTTCACCACCTGCGGCAGGAACATTTTGCCGGCGCCGAACAGGTCGCCGACGATGTTCATGCCGGACATCAGCGGGCCTTCGATCACTTCGATCGGACGGTTGAACGACTGACGGGATTCTTCAGTGTCCTCAACAATGTGCGTGGTGATGCCCTTGACCAGCGCATGCTCCAGGCGCTTGTTGACCGGCCAGCCGCGCCATTCTTCGGTTTCGGCTTCCTTGACGCTGCCATCGCCCTTGTACTTGTCGGCGATGGCGAGGAGGGCGTCGGTGCCTTCCGGGGTGCGGTTGAGCACCACGTCTTCCACGGCGTCACGCAGTTCGGCCGGGATCTGGTCGTAGATCTCCAGCTGACCGGCGTTGACGATGCCCATGGTCAGGCCGTTGCGGATCGCATACAGCAGGAACACCGAGTGAATCGCCTCGCGCACCGGGTTGTTGCCCCGGAACGAGAACGACACGTTGGACACGCCGCCGGAGGTCAGGGCATACGGCAGTTCGTCGCGGATGTAGGCACAGGCATTGATGAAGTCCACAGCGTAGTTGTTGTGTTCTTCGATGCCGGTGGCGATGGCGAAGATGTTCGGGTCGAAGATGATGTCTTCCGGCGGGAAGCCGACTTCGTTGACCAGAATGTCGTAGGAGCGTTTGCAGATTTCTTTCTTGCGCTTTTCGGTGTCGGCCTGGCCGGCTTCGTCGAAGGCCATCACCACGACTGCGGCGCCGTAGCGCTTGCACAGTTTGGCGTGATGAATGAACTGCTCGACGCCTTCTTTCATGCTGATCGAGTTGACGATGCCCTTGCCCTGGATGCATTTCAGGCCGGCCTCGATCACTTCCCACTTCGAGGAGTCGATCATGATCGGCACGCGGGAGATGTCCGGTTCACCGGCAATCAGATTGAGGAAGGTCACCATGGCCTTCTTCGAATCGAGCATCCCTTCGTCCATGTTGATGTCGATCACCTGGGCGCCGGCTTCGACCTGCTGCAGGGCGACTTCCAGGGCTTCGGTGTAGTTGTCTTCACGGATCAGGCGGGCAAATTTGGCGGAACCGGTGATATTGGTGCGCTCGCCGACGTTGATGAACAACGAGTTGCGGTCGATGGTGAACGGTTCCAGGCCCGACAGGCGGCAAGCCTTCGGGATATCCGGAATTTCACGTGGTGCATAACCGGCCACGGCTTTGGCGATGGCTTCGATGTGCCCCGGCGTGGTGCCGCAGCAACCGCCGACGATGTTGAGGAAGCCGCTTTGGGCGAATTCCTCGATGACCTTGGCGGTTTCCGACGGCAGTTCGTCGTACTCGCCGAATTCGTTCGGCAGGCCGGCGTTCGGGTGCGCCGAGACGTGGGTGCCGGCCTTGTTCGACAGCTCTTCCAGGTACGGGCGCAATTCGCTGGCGCCGAGGGCGCAGTTCAGGCCGACCGAGATAGGCTTGGCGTGGGCTACGGAGTTCCAGAACGCTTCGGTGGTCTGGCCCGACAGGGTACGGCCGGAGGCGTCGGTGATGGTGCCGGAAATCATGATCGGCAGTTCGACGCCCAACTCTTCGAACACCCCTTGCACGGCGAAGATCGCGGCTTTGGCGTTCAACGTGTCGAAAATGGTTTCGATCAGGATCAGGTCGGCGCCGCCTTCGATCAGGCCTTTGGTGGCCTCGGTGTAGTTTTCCACCAGTTCATCGAAGGTCACGTTGCGGTAGCCGGGGTTGTTCACGTCCGGGGACAGCGAGCAGGTGCGGCTGGTGGGGCCGAGCACGCCAGCGACGAAGCGCGGCTTGTCCGGATTCTCGAGGGTTTTCGCATCGGCCACCTTGCGCGCCAGGCGAGCGCCTTCTACGTTCAGTTCGTAGGCCAGTTCTTCCATGCCGTAGTCGGCCATGGAAATCCGGGTGGCGTTGAAGGTGTTGGTTTCCAGAATGTCGGCGCCGGCATCCAGGTAGGCTTTCTCGATGCCGCCAATCACGTCCGGACGGGTCAGTATCAGCAGGTCGTTGTTGCCCTTGACGTCGCTCGGCCAGTCGGCGAAGCGTTTGCCACGGTAATCCTGCTCTTCGAGCTTGTAGCTCTGGATCATCGTGCCCATGCCGCCGTCGAGAATCAGGATGCGCTCTTTGAGGGCGTGCTTGAGAGCTTGAAGGCGAACACTGCGATCGGACATTTGGACTACTCGGAAAGACCATGACGAAGGGCCGGGATAATAGCAAACCTGTGCGCTTTTAGAGCATGCCAAGGTTTTGCATGAATATCGCTCATGTTGGTGGCGACGGCAGACCGGTAGAATCGCGGCGTTTTTCCATGATCGGGACCAGGGACATGTCGTATCGCGTCGTCGTCAGCATTTTATTGCTGCTATCCAGCTGGGGCGCCGCTGCGCAAGGTCCCGAAAGCTCCTCTGTCATTTCCTATACGCGCGACATACAACCGATCTTCACCGAAAAGTGCGTGGCCTGCCATGCCTGCTACGACTCCGCCTGTCAGCTCAACCTGGGCAGTGGCGAAGGGGCGGCCCGTGGCGCGACCAAGATTCCGGTTTACGACGGCGAGCGCAGTGTCACCGCCGCGCCGACCCGGCTGTTTTATGACGCCTTCGGCAAACGGGCCTGGCAGCACAAGGACTTCTATTCGGTCCTCGACGCCCAGGGCAGTCAGGCGGCGTTGATGGCGCGGATGCTGGAACTCGGCCACAAAACCCCGCTGACGCCCAACGCCAAGTTGCCGGAAGACATCGTGCTGGGCCTGAATCGGGAAAACATGTGCGCCATGCCGGCGGAATTCGACGGTTATGCCGGCGCCCACCCGAAAGAAGGCATGCCCCTGGCGGTGACTGGCCTGACCGATCAGCAATACCAGACGTTGCAACGCTGGCTCGCCTCCGGGGCGCCGATTGATGAGCAAGGTTTGGTGCCTTCCGCGCAGGAAGCCTTGCAGGTGGTGCAATGGGAAAACCTGCTCAACGCTAACGGCTCTCGCGGCAGTCTGGTCGGGCGCTGGCTGTTTGAGCATTGGTTCCTGGCGCACATCTACTTCAAGGACGGGGAGCCAGGGCATTTCTTCCAGTGGGTGCGTTCGCGTACGCCCACCGGTCAGCCGATCGACCTGATCAATACGCGCCGCCCGAACGACGATCCGGGCACACAGGTTTACTACCGACTGTGGCCGGTGCAGGGCGTGATCGTGCAGAAGACCCACATCACCTATCCGCTGAGCGCGGCGAAGCTGGCGCGGGTCAAAAGCCTGTTTTTCAGCGGTAACTGGCAGGTCAACGCGTTGCCGGGTTACGGCCCGAAACGTCGGGCCAATCCGTTCACCACGTTTGAAGCGATCCCGGCCCAGGCGCGCTATCAGTTCATGCTGGATAACGCCGAGTATTTCGTGCGTACCTTTATTCGCGGCCCGGTGTGTCGCGGGCAGATCGCCACCGACGTGATCCGCGATAACTTCTGGGCGCTGTTTCAGGCCCCGGAACACGACCTCTATATCACCGACCCGAACTATCGCGGCCAGGCCACGCCGCTGCTGGCGATGCCGGGGCAGAACGACGATGTCGGCAGCGTGCTGAGCCTGTGGCACGACTATCGCGACAAGCGCAACGAATACGAAGCCCTGCGCCGGGACAGCTACGCCGACGCGCCGGCGCCGAGCTGGTCGACCCTGTGGGCCGGTAATGACAATGCGTTGTTGAGCATTTTCCGGCATTTCGACAGCGCTTCGGTGAATAAAGGCCTGATCGGTGATGTGCCGCAAACCATCTGGCTGTTCGATTACCCGCTGCTGGAGCGCACCTATTACCAGTTGGCGGTCAACTTCGATGTGTTCGGCAACGTCTCCCATCAGGCCCAGACGCGCCTGTATTTCGACCTGATCCGAAATGGCGCCGAGCAGAATTTCCTGCGCCTGATGCCCGCCGACTCCCGGAACGACTACCTCGACGATTGGTACCAGAGCAGCGGCAAGTTCAAGATGTGGCTGGATTACGAAGCCATCGACAACGACAAACCGACGGCGCTGAAACTCGACGAAAAAGACCCGAAACGGGATTTCGCCCTGCAGTTGCTCGCCCGTTACGGCGACCTGAATGCCAAGCCTGATCCGATCAACCGTTGCGACGGCGCCTATTGCTCGCGGCCGAACATTGATCCGGCGTTGCAGAACGCCGAACAAGCCCTGAGTCGCCTGACGTCGCGACCGGCGGCGGGTTTGAAGGTGATCGATCAGTTGCCGGAAGCGACCCTGTTGCGCATCGAAACGGCGAGCGGCAAACGCGAGATCTACAGCCTGCTGCGCAACCGCGCCCACAGCAACGTGGCGTTTTTGCTTGGTGAGTCCCTGCGTTATCAGCCGGGGCTCGACACGCTGACCATTTATCCGGGCGTGCTCAGCAGCTACCCGAACTTCATGTTCAACATCCCGGCGGAGCAGGTGCCGGCGTTTGTGGACGCCATGGAGAACGCCAAGGATGCCCATCGCTTCGAGAAGATTGTCGAGCGCTGGGGGATTCGGCGCAGTCATCCGCAGTTCTGGTTTTACTTCCATGACCTGAGTACCTACGTCCACGAAACGGACCCGGTGGAAGAGGGCGTGCTGGACATGAATCGGTATGAGAATCTTTGATCGACTTTTGAACATCGCCCGGTGTCCCACCTGTAATGCACCACCAATCCCTGTAGGAGCAAAGCTTGCTCGCGAAAGCGGTGTTTCAGTCGACATTGATAGCGCCTGACACACCGCCTTCGCGAGCAAGCCCGCTCCCACAAGGGGATTTGCGGTGATTTGCGAATCGCGCTCGGAGGGCCATCCATGTTGATTTCTGTACAAGCCCTGCGCGCCATCGCTGCCTGGGCGGTGGTCTGTCACCATTTCATGCAGATTTTCTTCGACTTCCACGCCCGCGGCCCGGTGGGCCAGATGTTCATCGACAAGGGCGCGGTGGGCGTGGACATTTTCTTCGTCATCAGCGGTCTGGTGATTTTTCTTTCCACCGAAGGCAAATCCCTGCCGCCCGCGCGATTCCTGCTGTATCGGCTGTTTCGAATCGTCCCGGCGTACTGGCTGTACACCGTGCTGATGGCGCTGGTGGTGGTGTTTGCCCGGCCGGTATTGCCGGATCAGAGCGTGGACTGGTCGCATTTCCTGCTGTCGTTGTTGTTTATTCCTACGGAGAATCCGGGTGGCTACGGGATTTATCCGACCCTCAACGTCGGCTGGACCCTCAACTACGAAATGCTGTTTTACCTGCTGTTCGGATGGGCGCTGCTGTTCCGCTTGCACTTCAGGTTATTGATCGTTGCGGCGCTGCTGTTCGCGGTGTGCCAGGCCTGGACGGGCTATGGCTGGGTCAGCGAGTTCTACCGCTCGGACATCGTTTATGAGTTCTTGCTGGGGATCGCCATCGGCATGCTTTACCGTCGTGGCTGGATCAAACCGGGGCTGTGGCTGCCGCTGCTGGGAATTGGCGGCGCGTTGCTGGCGATTTATCACTGGGCGCCGCAACCTCGATTCCTGACGTGGGGCTTGCCGAGTGCGGTGTTGGTGATGGCGTGCATCGCGCTGGAACGGCATTTCGAGAACAACCGGGTGTTCGAATTGCTGGGCAATTGTTCTTACTCGGTGTACCTGATGCACGTGCTGGTGCTGTCCGCCGGGGGATTTGTCGCACAGCGTTATGGCGTAAATCCCTACGTGATGTTCGTCGTGTGCGCGGCGACCATCGGCCTGGGATCCTGGGCAAGTTACGAATGGGTGGAAAAACGCAGCTATCGGTGGCTTAAAGCCTGGATCGACGGCGAAACGCTCACTGAGCCGGCGCCGGCTCTTTCCCGACAAAAATACTAGGACTTTGTGCGGCGCGATGATTGGCGTAAACTGCGCCCAAGCCTGCGAGGAGTTTCCATGACCGCTATTACCATCACTGACGCCGCCCACGATTATCTGGCTGATCTGCTCTCCAAGCAGAACACCCCAGGCATCGGCATCCGCGTCTTCATCACCCAGCCTGGCACCCAGTACGCCGAAACCTGCATTGCCTACTGCAAGCCGGGCGAAGAAAAACCTGAAGACACCGCGTTGGGGCTCAAAAGCTTCACCGCGTACATCGATTCGTTCAGCGAAGCTTTCCTGGACGACGCGGTCGTCGACTACGCCACCGACCGTATGGGCGGCCAGCTGACCATCAAGGCGCCAAACGCCAAAGTCCCGATGGTCAACGCCGACAGCCCGGTCAACGAGCGCATCAACTACTACCTGCAAACCGAGATCAACCCGGGGCTCGCGAGCCACGGCGGTCAGGTCAGCCTGATCGATGTGGTCGAAGATGGCATCGCCGTCCTGAAGTTCGGCGGCGGTTGCCAGGGCTGCGGCCAGGCAGACGTCACCTTGCGCGAAGGCATCGAGCGCACCTTGCTCGAGCGCATTCCCGAGCTCAAGGGTGTTCGTGACGTGACTGACCACACGCAGAAAGAAAACGCCTACTACTGAGTAAGGTGTTCGCTGCAAACATAAAAAAACGGCGCCCCGTGAGCGCCGTTTTTTTATGGGTGAGTATGATCGTTCCCACGCTCCGCGTGGGAATGCAGCCCGGGACGCTCCGCGTCCCCTCCAAAGCCGAACGCGGAGCGTCCGTTGAGGCATTCCCACGCAGAGCGTGGGAACGATCACCTTACGGACGATACAAATGCGCATGCCCGGCACGGTACAACGACGACTCACTAAACGCATCACTCCCCAACACCCGACCCACCAGAATCAACGCCGTACGCCGAAACCCCTTGGCCTCAACCTTCGCGGCAATATCCTCAATCGTACCCACTACCCAATCCTGATCCGGCCACGTCGCCCGGTGAACCACCGCAATCGGGCAGTCCGCGCCGTAATGCGGCAGCAGTTCAGCCAGGATCTTCTGCAGATGATTGACCCCCAAGTGAATCGCCATGGTCGCCCCATGCTGCGCCAGGCTGCCCAGTTCTTCACCGGGCGGCATCGCCGTCTTGTCGGCGTAACGGGTCAGAATCACGCTTTGCGAGATATCCGGTAACGTCAGCTCAGCCCCCAGCAGCGCCGCGCAGGCGGCCGTGGCGGTGACGCCAGGAATGATTTCAAACGCAATGTCGAGTTCACGCAGGTAACGAATCTGCTCGCCAATCGCACCATACAAACTCGGATCGCCAGAATGTACCCGCGCTACATCCTGCCCTTTGGCGTGAGCGGTCTTGATCAATTCAATGATCTGTTCCAGGTGCAACTCGGCGCTGTTGACCACCGTTTCAGCTTGATGGCCTTCCAGCACCGCAGCAGGCACCAGTGAGCCCGCGTAGATGATCACCGGGCAGCTGCGAATCAGCCGCTGGCCTTTGACGGTAATCAGTTCCGGGTCGCCGGGACCTGCGCCAATGAAGTAGACGGTCATCGTCTGTTCCTAAAGAAAGAGCTGTCAGAAAAGGGCTTGGGCAACGCTTCAGATGAAGATTGCTCATGATCGAGGCGGGGATTATCGGGGATTTCAGGCAGCACTGGCCAATGCGAGGGTCGCCTGGGCGTATTTTTGTCGGGAAATCAGTAGTTTCGCCGGTGCCTGAGCGAGGTGCTCAGCCAAGGCCAGGGCGGCACTTTCCGCGACGCCGTAGCAACCGGTGCGTTCAAACGCGATCTGCGATTGATGGCTAAGTTGCGGTTGATACCCGGCCAATTGCGCGCTGCTGAAATACATCAGCTCCAGCCCAAGTTGTGCGGCCAACTCGATCAGGCCCGGTTCATCGCGTTTCAGGTCGATACTGGCCAGGGCCTTGATCTCATGAAGCTCGATTTGATGCGCCTGTAGTGCCTGATCGAGTAGCGCCCGCAATGTGCTGACGGGGCAGCCTCGCTGGCAGCCCAGGCCGACCACTAAGGTCGGCGCTGTGCTGGTGTCAGTCATGCGTTGTATTGGCCATCGCTTTTGCGGCGGAACAACCAGGCGCTGATCAGGCCCAGGGCCAGCCAGAACACCACGTTGGTCAACTGCGAAGCGATTTTGAACTGGGATTCCAGGGCTTCCGGAGCCAGCATCGAGTGAACTTCCGGTTGCGGCGCACCGATGACGTGCGGAACCGCGAGGATCGCCACGCCGAGGATCTTCATCAGCCAGTGACGGCTGAACACGATCAGTGCGATGCCCACAGCAGTCGACGCCGCCGTGCCAATCCACCAGATCTGCCGTTGCGCCAGATCGGCGGCAGCGGTGCCCGGCAGTTCCGGCGGCAGGCCGAGGGTCGGCGCCAGTACGAACGTCGCGTAACCCGCCAGGCCCCAGAGCAGGCCTTGGGCGGTTTTGGTCGGCGCGCGCAGGGTGTAGAGACCCGCGAGCATCAACGCGAAACCAACCGCAACGACCAGGTTGCCGCCCGTGGTGGACAGCACGCGCTGCCAGCCGTTTTCTGGCTCCCAGGCTTCGGCGTCGTGGGTGTGAGCGGCCATGGCGCCTTCGGTGTGCTCGTGAGCAACCACTGCCGCAGGCTCGGATTTTTCATAGGTTTCCGCCTGCAGAATCAGCGGGGCGACCCAGAAACTTTGCAGCAGGGTCAGCAGCAGGGCGGCCAGCAGCCCGGTGAAACCTGCGGTTTGCGCGATACGCTTGATCATGTCGGCAGGTCTCAGTGGCACGGGAACGCGGAGCTGTGACGGGTATCGTGGGCGGCGTTGTGCACCGCTTCGATGTGCGAGAAACCGGCGAAATACACCAGGCACGCGCCAAGGATCGACGCACACACGGCGGCGGTCAGGCGTTGGCTCAGGGTTGTGGTGGTGCTGGCGGTGTTGCTGTGGTCGGTGCTGCTGATGATCGACATGGCGCGTCCCTCTGGTCTGTCAGCGGGTGAATTGAGCGCATGCAAACCCCTGCGAGCGTGCGCGCAGAGATTCAAACAGCGCCCGCCCACCGCGGGTTTGTTGTTCAGTGATCGTAGTGGTCACTTTGTGTTGCGGGCCGGTCTCCGGGCTCGCGAGGGGTCAAGGCTTGCGCCGGACCTGCAAGAATCACCTTCCCATGCCGAACTGCCGGCACAGTGGATCTGACTCTTCGCTCGCTTACCGTTGCGGGGGCAGCACCGGACTGACATGGCTTTGAGTAAAGCACATGATTCACCGGTTTCCCGTTTCACCCTGTGAAGGGCACCCGTAACAAGGCGTACAGGAGAGCATGGGCGGGGCGGGGGAGTCAATTGGCAGGGGTTCTCAGTTGGAAACCGAGGTGTGGCCATCGCGGGCAAGCCTTGCTCCTACAGGCGGTGGCGCTCCTGTAGGAGCAAGGCTTGCCCGCGATGGCGTCCGGATGGCCGCCACAAGACATTGACCCGCCCCCACACGATGCGTAGCCTTGCGCTTTCGAGGTTCTTCGGCGCGCGCCGAAGCTAAGAAGGGAACGCGGTCGATGCCGCGGCTGCCCCCGCAACTGTGAACGGTGATGTTCGCTGCCACGCCACTGCAAACCCTGGCAACGGGTTCGCGGGAAGGCGCAGCGAATGCCAGGCCCGCAAGGCTGGCGCACTGAAAGCCAGGAGACCTGCCTCGAAACGAATTCTCACTACAACCGGGCGGGGTGATCCGGTGGCGAAATCTTCCGCGCATTCATCGCTGCGGTCGTCGTCCCGTATGCCCGCCACCTTGCCAAAGGGCATCCGATGAAAACACTGGCCAAACTCCCCGTCACCATCGTTACCGGCTTCCTCGGCTCGGGCAAAACCACCTTGCTGCGGCACATGCTCGACAACGCCCAGGGGCGCCGTATCGCGGTGATCGTCAACGAATTCGGCGAACTGGGCATCGACGGCGAAATCCTCAAGCAGTGCTCCATCGGTTGCACCGAAGAAGAAGCCAACGGCCGCGTCTACGAACTGGCCAACGGCTGCCTGTGCTGCACCGTCCAGGAAGAGTTCTTCCCGGTGATGCGTGAACTGGTGGCCCGTCGCGGCGACCTTGACCACATCTTGATCGAAACCTCGGGCCTGGCCCTGCCAAAACCCCTGGTGCAAGCCTTCCAGTGGCCGGAAATCCGCAGCGCCTGCACGGTTGACGCGGTCATCACCGTGGTCGACAGCCCGGCTGTCGCAGCCGGCACCTTCGCCGCGTTCCCGGGTCAAGTAGACGCCCAGCGCAAACTCGACCCGAACCTGGACCACGAATCGCCCCTGCACGAATTGTTCGCCGACCAACTGGCCAGCGCCGATCTGGTCATCCTCAACAAGGCTGACCTGATCAGCCCTGAAGACCTGGCCCGCGTGCGCCTGGAAGTCGCCGAAGAACTGCCGCCGGCCGTAAAAGTTATCGAAGCCAGCAGCGGTCGCGTGCCTTTGGACGTGCTGATCGGCCTCGGTGCCGGTTCCGAAGAGCACATCGACAGCCGTCACAGCCATCACGACCATCACCACGGTGACCGCGATGATGACCACGATCACGACGCCTTCGATTCCATCTCCATCGAGCTGCCGCAAGCCGACGAAAGCCTGCTGATGGACGCGCTGACGCAATTGGTGGTCAAGCACGGCATCCTGCGCGTTAAAGGCTTCGCCGCGATCCCGAACAAACCGATGCGCCTGCTGATCCAGGGCGTGGGCACCCGTTTCGACAAGCACTTCGACCGTCAGTGGGGCGCCGATGAAGCGCGCACCACACGTCTGGTGCTGATCGGCCAGGAGCTGGACGCCGCACTGCTCGAAGCGCAATTGCGCGCAGCGCTCAGCGTTTAAGCCATGCACCTGCTCAGGACCCAGCCCGGCGGTTTTGTGTCGGATGACAACATTGCCGACCTTGGACAAACTCCCGCCGAACTGGTGATCCTGTGCAGCGGCGATTCCAGCCTGGCGCTGCTCGCCGAAGCCGCGCAGCAGTTGCCCGACGACTACCCGAGCGTGCGCCTCGCCAACCCGATGCAGGTGCAGAATCACGCCTCGGTGGATTTGTACGTTGATGAAGTGCTGCGTCACGCCAAAGTGATCCTGATCTCGCTGCACGGCGGCATCGCTTATTGGCGGTACGGCGTCGAGCGCTTGGTCGAGCTGTCCGAACGCGGCGTGCAACTGATCCTGGTGCCCGGCGATGACCGCCCGGACCCGGAACTCAGCGACCTCAGCACCGTGGTCGCTGAAGACCGCGACCGCCTCTGGCAGTTTCTGCGTCAGGGCGGCATGGGCAATGCCCTGGACTTTTTCCGTTGTCTGGCCACGCGCTGGCTGGGTCGCGACTACGCCTGGGCCGAGCCGCAAACCCTGCCGCGCACTGCGATCTACCACCCGCACAAAAGCCCCGCTGAACTGAGTGATTGGCAAGCCGACTGGCAGGCCGATCAACCGGTGGCGGCGGTGCTGTTCTACCGCTCGCATTTGCAGGCGGCGAACACCGGTTTCATCGATATTTTCTGCCAGCGCTTGCAAGCGGCGGGATTGAACCCGTTGCCCATCGCGGTGGCCAGTTTGAAAGAGCCGGGCTGCCTGACGGTGGTCGAGGATTGGCTCGATGAAGTGGAAGCGGCGGTGATTCTAAACACCACCGGTTTCGCTCAATCCAGCCCTGAAGCGCCGCACTTGCGACCGTTTCGCCGCAACATCCCGGTGATCCAGGCGATTTGCGCCCAGGACAACGAACCCGGTTGGCGCGCCAGCGAACAGGGCCTCGGCCCACGGGACCTGGCGATGCACATCGCGTTGCCGGAACTCGACGGGCGGATCATCAGCCGCCCGATCAGCTTCAAGGACCTGGCCTGGCGCAGCGAGCGCAGTCAGTCCGACGTGGTCTGCTACCGGCCGCAACCGGAACGCATGGACTTTGTTGCCGAACTGGCGCGGCGCTGGATTGATCTGGCGCGGGTGCCCAACGGCGAAAAACGCATCGCGCTGATCCTCGCCAACTACCCGACGCGCGACGGTCGCATCGGTAACGGTGTCGGCCTCGACACCCCGGCGGCGGCGCTGAATATCCTGCGTGCACTGTATAAAGAAGGCTACCCACTGCCCGCCGAGCTGCCGGACAGCGGCACCGCGTTGATCCAGCAACTGCTCGGCGGTGTCAGCAACGACCTCGATACCCTCGACCAGCGCCCGTGCATGCAAAGTCTGGCGCTGGATGACTATTTACTGATGTTCGACGCGCTGCCCGAAACCAATCGCCAAGCGGTACTGGAACGCTGGGGCCCGCCGCAAAACGATCCGATGTTCCGTGGCGGGCGGATGATGATTGCCGGTCTGCGCTTCGGCCTGACGTTTGTCGGCATTCAGCCGGCCCGGGGTTATCAGGTCGATCCAAGCGCGGTTTATCACGACCCGGACCTGGTGCCGCCCCACGGCTATCTGGCGTTCTACTTCTGGCTGCGCAACACCTACGGCGCCCACGGCGTGATCCACGTCGGCAAGCACGGCAACCTTGAATGGTTGCCGGGCAAGGGCGTGGGGCTGTCGGAAAACTGCTGGCCGGACGCGCTGCTCGGGCCGCTGCCCAACATCTATCCGTTTATCGTCAACGATCCGGGCGAGGGCGCCCAGGCCAAGCGTCGCACGCAAGCGGTGATCATCGATCACCTGATGCCACCGCTGACCCGCGCTGAAACCTACGGCCCGTTGCGTAACCTGGAGTTGCTGGCAGACGAGTATTACGAAGCGCAACTGCTCGATCCGCGCCGCGCCCGGGAGTTGCAGCGGGACATCCTGCAACTGGTGCGCGACACCCACATCGACCGCGAACTGCAACTGGACGAGAAACTCGACAGCGATGCGGATGCGGCGATCTGGTTGCCGCGCCTGGACACGTATTTGTGTGACTTGAAGGAATCGCAGATCCGCGATGGCCTGCACATCTTTGGCGAATCGCCGACCGGGCGCTTGCGCATTGATACGTTGCTGGCGTTGCTGCGGATTCCTCGGGGTGATGGGCGGGGCGCGCAATCGAGTGTGTTGCGGGCGTTGGCCAAGGCGTTTGCGCTCGGGTTTGATCCGCTGGATTGTGAGTTGGCTGAACCGTGGGTTGGGGCGCGTCCTGATGAGTTGCTAGCGGTCAGCGATGAAGTGTGGCGTACGGCGGGGGATACCCGCGAACGTCTCGAATTGTTCGCCGCCCAGCTGATTTCGCAGACCTTAAGCAACCCCGAATCCTGTGGGAGCGAGCCTGCTCGCGAATCGATCGATCATTTAACATCAATGGTGACTGACCCACCGCTTTCGCGAGCAGGCTCGCTCCCACAGGGGGCGAGTTGGTCTGACGTGCATGCCATTTTCGACAATTTGTGTGAAGTGGTCGCCCCACGCCTGGACGCCTGCGGCCCCGCAGAAATGCGTGGCCTGCTCGACGCCCTCAGCGGCCGTTTCGTCCCGGCCGGCCCCAGCGGCGCACCGAGTCGCGGTCGTCTCGACGTACTCCCCACCGGGCGCAATTTCTATTCGGTGGACGTGCGCAACCTGCCGACCACCACCGCGTGGCGCATCGGTTTCCAGTCGGCCAATCTGATTCTTGAGCGGCACTTGCAGGACCACGGCGATCACCTGCGCCAATTGGGCCTGTCGGTCTGGGGCACGGCGACCATGCGCACCGGCGGCGATGACATCGCCCAGGCCATGGCGCTGATGGGTGTGCGTCCGGTGTGGGCCACGGGCAGTCAGCGGGTCGATGATTTCGAAATCCTGCCGATCAGTCTGCTCGACCGTCCGCGAGTGGACGTGACTTTGCGTGTCTCCGGGTTTTTCCGCGATGCCTTCGCTAACCTGATTCGTCTGTTTGACGCCGCTGTGCAAGCAGTCGCCGCGCTGGACGAACCGGACGATCTCAACCCACTGGCAGCCAAGGTTCGCGCCGAGCGTGAAGCCTTGCTGGCCAGCGGTCTGGATGAAGAAACCGCGCGACGTCAGGCCGGTTGGCGCATTTTCGGAGCCAAGCCCGGTGCCTATGGCGCGGGTGTGCAGGGCGCCATCGACGGTCGCTTGTGGCAAAGTCGTGAGGACCTGGCCGAGGTTTACCTGAACTGGGGCGGTTACGCTTATGGCGGTTCCGATGAAGGCACCGCAGCCCGCGAACAATTCGCCCAGCGTCTGAGCCAGGTGCAAGCGGTGCTGCAGAATCAGGACAACCGCGAGCATGACTTGCTTGATTCCAATGACTACTACCAATTTCAGGGCGGTATGCTCGCGGCGGTGGAAAGCCTCAGCGGCGAAGCGGCGGCCAGTTATCACGGCGATCACAGCCAGCCGGACTTGCCGAAGATCCGCACATTGAAGGAAGAGTTGAATCGGGTGATTCGTTCCCGGGCGGCGAATCCGAAGTGGATCGACGGCGTGAAGCGCCATGGCTATAAAGGTGCGTTTGAATTGGCGGCGACGGTGGATAATCTGTTTGCCTTTGATGCCACGACGCAGCTGATTGACGATCACCAATACGCGTTGCTGGCGGATGCGTATTTGCTCGACCCGGCGACCCGGGATTTCGTCCGTGAGCATAATCCCCATGCTTTGCGCGATATGACTGAGCGGATGCTGGAAGCGCAGCAGCGGGGAATGTGGAAAGAGCCGGGCGAGTACCGCGAGGCGCTGGAGAATTTGTTGTTGGATATAGAGGAAGAGGGGTGAGCGCTTCAAGAGCCACCCCTCACCCCAACCCTCTCCCCAAAGGGGAGAGGGGGAAAGGGAGCCGATCTCCATGCTGTTCAGATCCTGAGTTCGACTCGATTATTCAGGTCGATGTAGCTCGTAAAAATCCTGAGTTCGACTCGGTTATTCAGGTCGATGTAGCTCGTAAAAATCCTGAGTTCGACTCGATTTTTCAGGTCGATGTAGCTCGTAAGACACCTCGGTCAGTCCCCTCTACCCCCTGGGGAGAGGGTTAGGGTGAGGGGGGCGATCCCACTGACCCACCACCAACACCCATAACACCGAAAAACCAAGACCACGAACCGAGACAAACCCAATGACCGACACCCCCCATTTCCCGCTCTCCGCCGTGGTCGGCGCTGATGACTTGAAGCTCGCCCTGTACCTGACCGCCATCGACCCGAAAATCGGCGGGGTGTTGATCGAAGGTCCGCGCGGCATGGCCAAATCGACGCTGGCCCGTGGCCTGGCGGACCTGCTTGCCAGCGGTCAATTCGTCACCTTGCCGTTGGGCGCCACCGAAGAACGCCTGGTCGGCACCCTCGACCTCGACGCCGCCCTGAGCGACGGCCGCGCGCAGTTTTCCCCCGGCGTCCTGGCCAAGGCTGACGGCGGCGTGCTCTATGTCGATGAGGTCAATCTGCTGCCTGATCACCTCGTTGACCTGCTGCTCGACGTGGCCGCCAGCGGCACCAACCTGATCGAACGCGACGGCATTTCCCATCGGCATTCGGCGAGGTTTGTGCTGATCGGCACCATGAACCCGGAAGAAGGTGAGTTGCGTCCGCAATTGCTCGACCGTTTCGGCCTGAACGTCGCCCTCAGTGGCCACACCGCACCCGCCGAGCGCGGTCAGATCATCCGTCGGCGGCTGGATTTCGACAGCGATCCCCAAAGTTTCTGCGCCGAATGGGAAGGCCAGCAACACGCGCTGCGCGAACGCTGCCAGCAGGCACGCACTGCCTTGGCGAGCATCCCGCTGGACGACGTGGCACTGGCGCACATCACCGAGCGTTGTTTTGCCGCCGGCGTCGATGGTTTACGTGCCGATCTGGTTTGGCTGCGTGCCGCCCGTGCTCACGCGGCCTGGCGCGGGGCACACGCGATTGCCGAGGAAGATATCGACGCGGTCGCCGAATTTGCCTTGCGTCATCGCCGCCGCGAACATCCCCACGCACCGCCGCAACCGGCGCCGCAGTCACCGTCCGCCCACACGCCGAGCCCGAGCGAAGGCCAGGGCCAGTGGGGCGAAATGCCCGCCCAGGCCCTGCCGGTTGGCGCCCGACGTGACGTGCCGAGCTGGCCAAAAAAGCCCTAGGCATTCGCCCTCGATCTGACGCGGGGGCGAATGCCAAACCCCGCGCGGGACGGCTGGACAATGGTCGGCAAGGCAAGCGCCGTGCAGCCCCCAAGGGCACGATCAACTGGCCAGGCACGTTGCTCAACGGGCGCCCGCGTCAGCACGAAGATTTGCTGTTTCATCTGCGCACCCGTTCGGCCCACGAACTGTGGCTGGTGATCGTTGATGCGTCGGCGTCGACCCGGCGGCATCAGGCGTTGAGCGACGCCAAGGGCTTGCTTGCGCAGCTGTTCGACGACGCTTATCGGCAACGGGCGCGCCTGGCCTTGCTGACCGCCAGCGGCCACGCGCCGAAGTGGCAGGTGCAAGGTTTGAAGGCGTCCAGCGGTTTGCGCACCTGGCTGGATGGTTTGGGGGCGGGCGGCGGCACGCCGATGCTGGCGGCGCTGCATGAGGCGGGGCAGTGGCTGAGCGCTCGGCAGAAGCGTTTTCCGGCGGAGCAGCAGCGTTTGTTGCTGGTGACGGATGGGCGGTTGAAGGAATGGCCGGGGTTGCCGGTGCTGGCGTGTCCGGGGTTGCTGATTGATATTGAGCGTGGGCCGATTCGGCTTGGGCGGGCCAGGGTGTTGGCTACTGAACTAAAGGCAGACTATCGGCATATTGATGATCTGATTACTGGTTAAGAGGTGTGGTGCATGGGCCGGCCTCATCGCGAGCAAGCTCGCTCCCACACTGGTACTCCGTCACGCTGAAGATCCTCTGTGGGAGCGAGCTTGCTCGCGATTGGCAGCGACGCGGTTCCGGATCATCAAGGCAAATCCGCATCACTGCCCTATGCTCAGCAAGCCAGCCATTCACAGGAGTGAACCATGCGCGTTCTAGCCGCAAACCCTCAGGACGATTTCCGCGTCAAAGCCTACGCCGGTACCAATGGCGTGCTGTTGGCCATGGACCTGGCCGAACCTCGCCGCAAAGGCTTGCTCGGTTTTGCCATTGAGAAACAGTCAGGCACCAAACCCTGGCTGTTCCTGTTCAACAGCCTGACCTTCCCCGGCAAGGTCCACACCTTCCCCCAATATCACGCCACCCCCAGCGATATCGCCCCGCTGCAAAAATTCCGTTGGGCCGATTACGCGGTCAATCCAGGGACGACCATGCATTACCGCGTGCACCTGGCCTACGGCACACCCGATGCGCCGCAACTGGGTGAATTCGTCGAACTGACGATCACCTCCGACGATGGCCTGCCGAGCAACCAGAGCGTGATTTTCAACCGGGCGGTGGCCGCGAGCCAGGCGTTTCAGCGCAAATTCCCCGACCTCGACGCACAGATCAGCGCCAACAAAGGCCTGCCCATCGAAGCGTGGCCAATCGCGGCGCAGCAATGGTTGGAAAACGGTCTGCTCGGGCGCTTGCTGGGGTTTATCCGGCGCGCCGTGGACGATCAATGGGCGCTGGACATTGCCATCTACGAATATCAATTGCAGTCGATCGTCGACGAGGTGAACGCCGCGTTTGCCCGTGGGGTCAAGGTGCGAGTGCTGTATCACGCGCAACCGGACGACGAAGACACCACGATGAACGAGGCCAGCCTGGAAAAAATCCCGGCAGCCAACAAGCGTGGGCGGGTCACCCACAACATCTTCCACGACAAATTCATCGTCCTGAGCAAACTCGATGGCGGCGAGCATCGCCCGCAAGCCGTGCTCTGCGGCAGCACTAACTTCACGCCCAACGGTGTCTACCGCCAGGCCAACGTGGTGCATGTACTCGACGACGCGCGGATCGGCGCCAGTTACCTGCAAACCTTCGAAGAAGTCTGGGCCAACCCGGCGGACGTCGGGGCGACGCGCACCTGGCTGACCAAAAACAACCCAATGGACCCGACGCAAGCGCTGTTCGCCGGATTTTCACCGCGCACGGGGCAGGGCGATTTGAAGGAGTTCGTGCAGATCATCAACGGCGCGAAAAAGGACGTGCTGTTCGTCACCGCGTTCGCCTTGCCTGACGACATCCTCAACGCCTTGCTCGGCGAACCCCACGACGACATCCTGCGCTACGGCCTGCAGAACACGGTCAGCCGCATCACCGGTTTCCACGCCGACCGCACCGCCGAATTCGCCGCCACGGCGCTGCTCAACACCGGGCTGGAGGGCTGGCTCAAGGAAAACATGAAAGGCCAGAAGGGCAACCTGCTGGTGCACACCAAAGCCATCGTCACCGACTTCACCACCGACACACCGACCATCATCAGCGGCAGCCATAACCTCAGCGCGGCGGCGAGTAATGGCAATGACGAGAATTACCTGATCATTCGCGGCGATACGGATTTGGCGGATCGCTATGGGTTGGAGTTGCTGCGGTTTTACGAGCATTACCGGTTTCGTTATTTTGCGAAGAAACTGGCGTTGAAAGAGGTGTCGCCATTGGCGGCGGATGACAGCTGGACCAATGATTACTATGTGGAAGGGGATTTGCGGGAGCTGTCGCGGCTGCGATTCTCCGGGCGGTAAGTCGGCGCTTTTAATGGCCCCTTCGCGAGCAGGCTCGCTCCCACAGGTTTTGCGCAAATCCTGTGGGAGCGAGCCTGCTCGCGAAAGGGGCGCCGCAGACCTTACTGGTTAACGGAACCAGTTAGTCCGCGCCAATTCAATCACCTCATCCCCACGCCCGCTCATCACCGCTTTAAGCATGTACAAACTGAACCCTTTGGCCTGCTCCAGCTTGATCGCCGGTGGCATCGCCAGTTCCTGGGTCGCGGTAATCACATCCACCAACACCGGCCCGTCATGGGCCAGCGCCCGGCGCAGCGCCGGCTCCAGGTCTTCCGACTCTTCAACGCGAATCCCGAGAATCCCCATGGCATTCGCCATCGCCGCGAAGTCCGGGTTGTGCAGGTCGGTGCCGGTGTCGAGCAATCCGCTGGACTTCATTTCCATCGCGACAAAGCCCAAGGATGCGTTGTCGTAGACGATGATTTTCACCGGCAACTTCAACTGCGCCAGGGAGATGAAATCCCCCATCAACATGCTGAAACCACCATCGCCCGACAAGGAAATCACCTGCCGATCAGGGAACGCAGCCTGGGCGCCAATGGCCTGGGGCATGGCGTTGGCCATAGAACCGTGGTTGAACGACCCGAGTAACCGGCGTTTGCCATTCATTTTCAGGTAACGCGCCGCCCACACCGTTGGCGTACCGACGTCGGCGGTGAAGATGGCGTCGTCATTCGCCAGTTCACTGAGCAGGCGGGTGAGGTACTGCGGATGAATCGGCCGGCCTGGCGCGGAAGGTTGGGCCAGGTCGTCGAGGCCCTGGCGCGCTTTCTTGTAGTGTTCGAGGGATGATTCCAAGAAGCTTCGATCACCGCGATACGGCAGGCGCGGCAGCAACGCCGCGAGGGTTTCGCTAACGTCGGCGGCGATGCCCAGGTCCAGGGTGGTCCGGCGGCCGAGGGCTTCGGGGTTGTGGTCAATCTGAATAATGGTGGCGTCGGTGGGGTAGAACTGTCGATACGGGAAGTCGGTGCCGAGCATCACCAAAGTGTCGCAGTTGAGCATCGCGTGATAACCGGAGCTGAAGCCGATCAGCCCGGTCATGCCGACGTCGAACGGGTTGTCCCACTCCACGTGTTCCTTGCCGCGCAAGGCATGCACCACCGGCGCGCCGAGGGCGTCGGCCAGGGCCACCACTTGATCATGAGCCCCGGCGCAACCGGCGCCGCACATCAAAGTCACGGCTTTGCTTTGGCTCAGCAGTTCCACCAGTCGATCCAGATCCTGCGGCGCGGGCAGGGTGCGCGGCCGGGAAAGGGTCGGCCAGGGCTTGAGGTTGTCTTCGACTTCCTGCAACGCCACGTCACCGGGAATCACCACCACCGCGACGCCACGATTGAGGATCGCACTGCGCATCGCCCGATGCAGCACCTGCGGCATCTGCGCCGGGTTGCTGACCAGTTCGACGAAGTGGCTGCACTCCTTGAACAGTTCCTGCGGATGGGTTTCCTGAAAGTAGTTGAGGCCGACTTCGGAGGAGGGGATCTGCGCCGCGATGGCCAGCACCGGCACATGGTTTCTATGGCAATCGAACAGCCCGTTGATCAAGTGCAGATTGCCCGGCCCGCAACTGCCGGCGCACACCGCCAACTCCCCGGTAACCGCCGCCTCAGCCCCGGCGGCAAATGCCGCGACTTCTTCGTGGCGCACGTGCATCCACTCGATGCTGTCCATGGTGCGCAGGGCTTCGGTCAGGCCATTGAGGCTGTCGCCGGTCAGGCCCCAGATGCGTTTGACGCCGGCCTGTTCCAGGGTGGTTGCCAGTTGCTGGGCAATGGTGATTTTCGCCATGAATGAGGTACTCCAGTGATCGATGAGTGGCCCTTGGGATAGAAAAAGGGACAACTCAACGGCTGGCATGACTCCCGGGGATTTGTGAAGACTCGTTTACTTGGCCATGGCCTGTTTGTACTGGCGGGTGCGCTTGGCGATGTATAGCTGATCGCGGATCAACGCCCACAGCGCCGAGACCTGCGGCCGGGGTTGGTGTCCGCGACTCAGGCGATGCAACTGGAACTTGACCACCGCCATGGTCGCCAGCGCCGCCAAGGGTTTGCGCTTCCAGAGGATCGGCGGCAGTTGCGGATGGCTGTTCTTGCCTTCGCGCCAGTGCTTGACCAGGTGCGGCTCAACGGCCATCGCGGTGCCGATCCCGGCCATGGCGATGCCGCTGTCGAGTACTTGTTCGACGATGGCCAGGCGACGGATGCCGCCGGTGACCATCACCGGCATGCGCGCCACGCTGGCCAGTTCGCCGGCCATCTCCAGGAAGTACGCTTCGCGCGCCAAAGTGCGGCCGTCCCGGGCTTCGCCTTGCATGGCCGGGGCTTCGTAACTGCCGCCGGACAATTCCAGTAAGTCGAGTGGCTGCTCGTTGAGCCACTGGATCACTTGCTTGGCATCGTCGGCATCGAAGCCACCGCGCTGGAAGTCGGCAGAGTTGAGTTTTACCGCCACGCAGAATTGCGGCGACACCGCTTTGCGCACCGCGCTCACCACTTCAAGGAGCAAGCGTGCGCGGTTCTCCAGTGAACCACCCCATTGATCGGTGCGGCGATTGGTCAGCGGCGACAAAAACTGGCTGAGCAGATAACCGTGGGCCGCGTGAATTTGCACGCCGGTGAATCCGGCCTTTTCCGCCAACGCGGCGCTGGTGGCGAAGCGTTGGATCACTTCATCGATATCGCTTTGCGACATCGGCTTGGGTTCAGCAAACATCTTCGAGAACGAGCCCATGTCCAGCGCCACCGCCGACGGCGCCAAGGCTTGCTGGCCGAGATTGGCCATGGTCTGACGCCCCGGATGGTTGAGTTGCACCCAGAACTGCGCGCCACCGGCCCGGCCAATCGTTGCCCACTGGCGGAAGCGTTCAAGATGCCGCTCGTCTTCCAACACCACGCCGCCGGGGCCGGTCATCGCGCGGCGGTCGATCATCACGTTACCGGTCAGCAACAACCCGGCTTCACCCTCGGCCCAGGCCTGATACAAACGCAACAGCGCATCCGAAGGGGCCTGCTGCCTGTCCGCGAGGTTTTCTTCCATCGCGGCTTTGGCGATGCGATTGCCGATGGTCTGGCCGTTGGGCAAATTCAGCGTTTGAAAGGGCGACATGCTTGACTCCTCATCAGTGATGGGTGGAGGCTAAGCTTAAAGTTAACTTTAATGTCAAGCAGGCAAATGAGGTTGGGATGAAGATTGGTGAATTGGCAGAGTTAAGTGGCTTCAACCCGTCGCGCATTCGGTTTTACGAGGCCCAGGGGCTGATCCAGAAAGTCGAGCGCCGGGCCAACGGTTATCGGCATTACCCCGAGCAGGTGTTGCAGACGCTGTACCTGATCCAGTGCGCCCAACAGGCCGGGTTCAGCCTGGAAGAGTTGAAGCAGTTGATGCCGGACACCGCGACCGGTGAGTTCAAGCACGACGAACTGCTGGCGGGGCTGACGCGCAAAGTCGAGCAGATCGAAGAAATGCAGCAGCATCTGGCCCAGAGCAAGGCGAAGCTGTTGGCGGTGATCGAAGATATCCAGGCGAAGCCCGAAGGCATGGGCTGCGATGCCAATGCCGAGCGGGTGCTGGCTTCGTTCAAACAGCCGCGCTGATCACTTGTAGGAGCAAAGCTTGCTCGCGAACGCGGTGGGCCAGCCAACATCCCTGTTGAATGTGAAACCGCCTTCGCGAGCAAGCTTCGCTCCTACTGGGTGTATCGTTGCCCCCCAAATCTGTGTTCACCACCGACCCCCTGTAGGAGCGAGGCTTGCCCGCGAAGAGGCCCTGATAGTCAACGCAATGTCATCACTGGCGAGCAACGGTTCCCGATAAGTGGTTTGAAGGACTCGGTATTGGATTACGCATCAACGTACCCACCACCAACGCCCCCAGCAGCGCCAATAACCCCGCGACCAACAGCAACAAACTGAAACCGCCAACGAACGCTTGCCGGGCCAAGGGTTCGACAACGCCACGCGCGGTGTCCGGCAGCAGGCCCAGCGCTGCGGTCATGTCACCGGCCACCACTCGCGAGGCGATGCCTTGGGTCTGATCCAGCCATTGCCCCGACAAGCTGTTACGCAGCAACAATTCGGTGTGACTGGCCAGCAAGGCGCCGTACACGCCGATGGCCAGCATGATCGCGCTGAAGCGCATGGTGGTGCTCATGCCCGAGGCCATGCCGGCGCGATCCCGTGGCACACAAACCATGATGTTTTTCTGGGTGTCACCATTGAGCAACCCAGCCCCGGCACCGGTCACCGCAATCGCAAGGGCGAAGGGCAGATAGCCGCCGCTATTGACCGCCCAGGCGCTGAGCAAGTTGCCGCAGCCGACCAACGCAAGACCGGCCGCCATCAAGGTCGCGGGGGCAAACCGATTTGCCAGTCGCGCACCAATGCGCGGGCAAATCAGCATCGTCAGGGCAAACGGCAACATCCCCAACCCGGAGGCAATGGCCGAGAACCCCAAGCCGTTCTGCAGATAAAACGGCAGCAACGTCATCATCACCTGGGCACAACCGGCGTAGGCGAACATCCCCAGTAGCGCGCCGATAAAACGCGGATGCTTGAACAATTGCAGGTCAACCATGGGCCGCTGCTGCATCCGTTCGATCAGCACAAACAGCCCCAACAACAAGGCGCCGCCGATCAGTCGGGCGTAGGTCAGTGGATTGCTCCAGCCGATGCGGTTGGCTTCGATCAGGCCCCAGATCAGGCATAACAGACTCGCACTGAACGCCAGGCTGCCCCACGGGTCGAGGCGCGCGGATTGCGTGTCGCGGGATTCCGGCACGTTGCGCCAGACCATCGCCATCAGCAGCAGACCCACCGGCAGATTGAGGTAAAAAATCCAGCGCCAGCCGATGTACTCAGTGATCAACCCGCCCAGGGTAGGCGCCGCAGTCATCGCCACGCCCATGCACGCACCCCAGAACGCCCAGGCCTTGGCCCGCTCGACCTCATCGTGAAAGGTATGGCCAATCGAGGCCAGCGCCGAGGTCAACAGCAACGCTGCGCCGACACCCTTGATCGCCCGGGCAATATCGAGGAACACCGCATTCGGCGCGGCGCCGCAACCGAGGGACGCGAGGATGAAGATCCCCAGGCCCCAGAGCAGGGTTTTCTGTCGGCCAAAGCGATCGGCAATGCTGCCCGCTGGCAGCAACAATGCAGCGAAGGCCAGCATGTAGGCGCTGACCACCCACTCGATATCGGCGAAATTGGCGCCCAGCTCCCGGGCGATGGTTGGCAATGTAACGGCGACAATGTTGGTGTCGAGGACAATCAGCGAACACACCCCGGAGGCGGTCAGCAGCGTCAGGCGCGGGCTGACCCGGTTCATGAGGTGATTGCCTTTTGAGTAAGGTGTTTGACGGTCATGGCTTCGGCTCTCTACTGTGGATGCACCGAAAGCTTATCCCGGTCGATATCAAGCGTTGTTAGCTGACAGTCGGGACTTCATTACCTTTGAGCTAATCCACCGATGGACATACGCCATTTCCGCTACTTTCTGGCCGTTGCCCGGCAGCGCAACTTCACCCGCGCCGCTGAACAACTGGGGATTGCCCCGCCGACCTTGAGTCGACAGATCCAGGACATGGAAACCGAACTGGGCACCCGGTTGTTCCTGCGTCAGCAACGGGAAGTCAGCCTGACCGAGGCCGGCGCTGCGCTGGTGATCGAGGCCGAAGCCACGGTGCGCCAATTCGAATTCGCCCAACGCAGTGCCCAACGGGCCGGGCGCGGTGATATCGGGCATATCGAGCTGGGTTACGTGGCGTCGGCGGTGTACTCGGGGCTGTTGCAAAAACAGGTGCAAGCCTTCAGCCGCAAGTGCCCGGACGTCAGCCTGAATGTGCGGGAAAGCCCGATGGCGGCGTTGCCGGGCCTGGTGATCGAGGGCCGGTTCGATATCGGTTACGTGCGCTCGCCCATGACCTTGCCCGACGGGTTGGAGGCGATCCGGCTCGATGCGGAAGGCTTTGTCTTGGCCGTGTCGAGCGAATCCTGGCTGTGCCGCCTGCCGCAGATCAGCCCGGCGCATTTGCAAAACGAAACCTTCATCCTGCCCGAGCAAATCAACGGCACTTTGCAAGTCGCGGCCCAGGGCGGGTTCGCGCCGAAGCTGGGGCCGCAGCCGGGTGGGTTGGTGGCGGTGATTGCCTTGGTGTCGCTGGGGCAGGGCGTGGCGGTGGTGCCGGAATCGGTGGTCGGGCATGTCGGGTTGCCGGGGGTGGTATATCGGGGGATCGAGGGCGGGGAGGCGCGTTCGTGGTTGTCGATGGTTTATCGGCGGTTTGAGAAGTCGGCGGCGGTGGCTCGGTATATCGAGCAAGTTCGAAACCGCTAGAAGCTTCGCGAGCAGGCTCGCTCCCACACTGGACTTGTGAGCGCTGAAGATCCTCTGTGGGAGCGAGCCTGCTCGCGAAGGCGTCCGCCCAAACGACGCTGATACAGATCTTGTAATGATTTCCCACTGTGGGAATTGTGACCTTCACCTGTACGCTCCAAGTCCTTTTTTCCATTCAGGACCTGCATGAACACCCTCTCGGAGCCTCCCAGTCAGCCTTCCATCTCGCGCATCCGCGCAACCCTGACGCACGTCAAACACCCGGTCTTCCGACCTCTCTCTCTTTTTGCATCTACGCCCTCACGGCCCTCGGGCTGCACTTCGCCGTGCCCGGCATTCTGAATTCGCTGAAGAGATCGAGACATTTTTATGGAATGGATAGCTGACCCCACCGCATGGCTGGGCTTGTTGACGTTGATCGTGCTGGAGCTGGTGCTGGGCATCGACAATCTGGTGTTTATCGCGATCCTGGCGGACAAGTTGCCGCCACATCAGCGCGACCGCGCGCGGATCATCGGTTTGTCCCTGGCGCTGCTGATGCGCCTGGGCCTGCTGGCGAGTATTTCCTGGCTGGTAACCCTGACGCAGCCATTGTTCGAGGTGTTCGACAAGAGCTTCTCCGGGCGTGACTTGATCATGCTGTTCGGCGGTGTATTCCTGTTGTTCAAGGCCACCATGGAGTTGCACGAGCGGCTCGAAGGCCATGTTGGCCAGCGTGCCGGCAATGCGGCGTATGCGATGTTCTGGCCGATCGTGGCGCAGATCGTGGTGCTCGATGCGGTGTTTTCCCTCGACGCGGTAATTACCGCCGTGGGCATGGTCGATGAACTGGCGGTGATGATGATCGCGGTGATCATTTCCATCGGCCTGATGATCGTCGCCAGCAAGCCGCTGACTCGCTTTGTCAACGAACACCCGACGGTGATCATGCTGTGCCTGGGCTTTTTGATGATGATCGGTTTCGCCCTGACGGCCGAGGGCCTGGGGTTCCACATTCCCAAGGGTTACCTGTACGCGGCCATTGGCTTCTCGATCCTGATCGAAGTGTTCAACCAGATCGCCCGCGCCCGGCGCAAGCGCTCCATGCAAGGCTTGCGACCGATGCGCGAGCGTACAGCCCATGCGGTGATGCGCTTGCTTGGCGGTCGCCGGTTGGCGGTGGAAGAGGTCGGCGAGGAGATTGCCGACCTGCTGGATAACGGTGAAGCCCCAAGTGAGGTGCTGTTCGATCGCCGTGAACGGGTGATGATCAGTGGTGTGCTGCAACTGGCCGAACGGCCGATTCGTACCCTGATGACGGTGCGGGCTGACGTCGATCACATCGATTTGGCCGACGATGCCGAGACTATTCGTACACGCCTGATGCACTCGTCCTACTCGCGCCTGCCGCTGATCCGCGATGGCGCGGTGGATGAACCCCTGGGCTTCGTGCACAAAAAGGAGTTGTTGAAAGAGTACCTGGGCGGCAATGACCCGGACCTTGAAGACCTGGCGCGCACGACCATCAATCTGCTCGACAGCTACTCGATCCTCAATGCCCTGGAGCAGATGCGCAAAGCCTCGACCCACATTGCCTTCGTGGTCAATGAATTCGGCGACTTCGTTGGCGTGCTGACCATGACCGATATTCTCGAGTCGATTGCCGGCGAACTGCCGGATGCCAGCGAAATCGAAGGCCCGGATGTGCTTGAGGAGCAGGGCGGGTTCATGGTCAGCGGCGCGTTGAACCTGGCTCGGGTGCGACAGTTGACCGGTTTTAGCGCTGAACCGACCGAGGATTACCAGACACTGGCCGGGTTGGTGATGAGTGTGCTGGATCGGTTGCCGATGATCGGTGACAGCCATGAACGGGAAGGCTGGACCATGACGGTAATGGCGGTTGAAGAACGGCGGGTGGTGCGGGTGTTGTTGGTCCGCAGCGGCGGGTAATTTTGCGTCGAGACTTAGGGCCTCTTCGCGAGCAGGCTCGCTCCCACAATGGATGTGTGTACACCGTTCATGTGGGAGCGAGCTTGCTCGCGATAGCGATCTTCCCAACGACAAAAATCTCAAGCCCTGACCAAGTAACGTGCCCGAGCCACCGTGCACAGGCCCCGAAAAGTCCGCCGCAACCAAACCAAATCATGCCCCGGTTTCCGAGCCACCTGCCGGGGCTTCACCTTCCCGACATGCGCCACAAAATCCTCCGCCAGCGATTGTGGACTACCAATCCCCTTAAGCTTTTTAACCAGTTTCCCATCCTTGTAAAACAACACCGTCGGCGTCCCCGTAACGTTCGGATGCCGGGGCGATTCACTGGTATTCAACATATAAACATCCGCCCGATGCCGATACGCCTCGGCAATCCCCCGAAAAACCGGCTCGGCCTCTTCACAGGCAGGGCAGTGCTGATTGCCGAAGTACAGAATCACCGGACGCCAGGTTTTCAGGGCCTTGCGGTAGGTCGGGGCCAATGCCGTTTGCGCGGTAGTCGAAGTCATTGAAGTCTCCTTTTCACAACAATCATCGAAGGCTTGTTGACGGTAAAGGAGGGTGTCGGGCGGGTCTACTGTCAGAAATTACAGGTGGGCCCGCAAACGGCACGGTGCCACATTTTGAATCGCCACCCGCCGAATGTGGTGCAAGTACCCGCCCACGTGTGTCCCCCGGTAGCGCTCTCCCGCCCATGCGTTCGGTAACGCTTTTCCCGCGCAAAACCGCATCCCTTTGATTCAAAACACCTTTCAATCTCCCCAACATCACCCCCACATCCTATGGCACACTTTCTGCTGTCTATTCCGTTGTTACACACCAATATCCGGTATAACGGAATACACAACACTCTGGAGTGCTTGCCATGCATCGCCGACCTTCCTTGTTCAAAGCGTGTGTTTTTATCCTCGCGGCTTCGGCCGCTGCCATGGGTGTTGCCCAGGCGGCGGACAGTAAGCTCGATAGCGTGTTGGCCCGTGGCAAGTTGATCGTGGGGACGGGCAGTACTAACGCGCCGTGGCATTTCCAGGGAGCGGACGGCAAGTTGCAGGGGTTTGATATTGATATCGGGCACATGATCGCCAAGGGTTTGTTCAACGACCCGAGCAAGGTCGAGTACGTGGTGCAGTCGTCCGATGCGCGGATTCCGAACCTGTTGACGGACAAGGTCGACATCAGTTGCCAGTTCATCACCGTCACCGCCAGCCGTGCGCAGCAGGTTGCGTTCACCCTGCCGTACTACCGCGAAGGTGTCGGTCTGTTGCTGCCGGCGAACAGCAAGTACAAGGAAATCGAAGATCTGAAAGCCGCCGGCGATAGCGTGACTGTGGCTGTGCTGCAGAACGTGTACGCCGAAGAACTGGTGCATCAGGCGCTGCCCAAAGCCAAGGTCGATCAGTACGACAGTGTGGATTTGATGTACCAGGCCGTGAACTCGGGCCGTGCCGATACCGCCGCCACCGATCAGTCTTCGGTCAAATACCTGATGGTGCAGAACCCTGGCCGCTATCGCAGCCCGACTTACGCCTGGAGCCCGCAAACCTACGCCTGTGCAGTTAAACGTGGCGATCAGGATTGGCTGAACTTCGTCAACACGGTGTTGCATGAAGCCATGACCGGCGTCGAGTTCCCGACCTACGCAGCGTCGTTCAAACAATGGTTCGGTGTTGATCTGCCGACCCCTGCCATTGGTTTTCCCGTCGAATTCAAATGATCCCGTGAGAGCGGGGCGGCGATAACGCGCCCCGTTCAAGGTACTGCTGACCATGAACTATCAGTTGAACTTTGCCGCCGTGTGGCGCGATTTCGACACCTTGCTGGCGGGGCTCGGTCTGGGTCTTGAGCTGGCGCTGGTGTCGATCGCCATCGGCTGCGTGATCGGCCTGCTGATGGCGTTTGCTTTGCTTTCAAAGCACCGCGCGTTGCGGGTGCTGGCGTCGGTGTACGTGACGGTGATCCGTAACACGCCGATTCTGGTGTTGATTCTGTTGATCTACTTCGCCTTGCCGAGCCTGGGTATTCGTCTGGACAAGATCCCCTCGTTCATCGTCACTCTGTCGCTGTATGCCGGGGCGTACCTGACCGAAGTGTTCCGTGGCGGGCTGCTGAGCATTCCCAAAGGGCAACGCGAAGCCGGGCTGGCCATCGGTCTTGGCGAGTGGCAGGTGAAAGCCTATGTCACCGTGCCGGTAATGCTGCGCAACGTGCTGCCGGCGCTGTCGAATAACTTCATTTCGCTGTTCAAGGACACCTCCCTGGCGGCCGCGATTGCGGTGCCGGAGCTGACCTATTACGCGCGCAAGATCAATGTCGAAAGCTACCGGGTGATTGAAACCTGGATGGTGACCACAGCGCTCTATGTTGCGGCTTGTTACCTCATTGCCATGATCCTGCGTTACCTCGAGCAGCGTCTGGCGATCCGCCGATAGGAGCCTCCCATGTACGAATCCCCTAGTTGGTTGCATGAATTGTGGGTGGCGCGGGAAGTGCTCTGGCAAGGCTTTCTGGTCACGGTGCAGTGCTCGGCCCTGGCGATTTTGCTCGGTACGCTGATCGGCATCGTCGCCGGCCTGGTGCTGACTTACGGCAATGTCTGGATGCGCGCACCGTTTCGTTTCTACGTCGATCTGATCCGTGGCACGCCGGTGTTTGTGCTGGTGTTGGCCTGCTTTTATATGGCACCGGCGCTGGGTTGGCAGATCAGTGCGTTTCAGGCCGGTGCGTTGGGGCTGACGCTGTTCTGTGGCTCCCACGTCGCCGAGATTGTGCGCGGTGCGCTGCAAGCCCTGCCACGTGGGCAGATGGAAGCGAGCAAGGCGATTGGCCTGACGTTTTATCAGTCCCTGGGTTACGTGTTGTTGCCTCAGGCACTGCGGCAAATCCTGCCGACCTGGGTCAACTCGTCCACTGAAATCGTCAAGGCCTCGACCTTGCTCTCGGTGATCGGCGTCGCCGAGTTACTGCTCAGCACGCAACAGATCATCGCCCGGACCTTCATGACTCTCGAGTTCTATCTGTTCGCCGGTTTCCTCTTTTTCGTCATCAACTACGCCATCGAATTACTCGGCCGGCACATTGAAAAGCGGGTGGCATTGCCATGACTCAGACTTCTACTGCACCAAACGGCCAGGCCCTGCTGGACATTCGCGGCCTGCACAAACAATACGGCAAGCTCGAAGTGCTCAAGGGCGTCGACCTGACCATGCAACGCGGCAACGTGGTCACGCTGATCGGCTCCAGCGGATCCGGCAAAACCACGCTGTTGCGTTGTGTGAACATGCTCGAAGAATTCCAGGGCGGGCAGATCCTGCTCGACGGCGAGTCCATCGGCTATGACGAGGTCAACGGCAAACGCGTGCGCCACGCGGAAAAAGTCATCGCCCGCCATCGTGCGATGACCGGCATGGCGTTCCAGCAGTTCAACCTGTTTCCGCACCTGACGGCACTGCAAAACGTGACCCTCGGTTTGCTCAAGGTGAAAAAGCTGCACAAGGACGAAGCCGTGGCGCTGGCCGAAAAATGGCTGGAGCGCGTGGGCCTGTATGAACGCCGCGATCACTATCCGGGCCAGTTGTCCGGCGGTCAGCAACAGCGCGTGGCGATTGCCCGAGCGATTGCGATGAACCCGAGCCTGATGCTGTTCGACGAAGTCACCTCGGCCCTCGACCCGGAACTGGTCGGCGAAGTGCTGAACGTGATCAAAGGCCTGGCCGATGAAGGCATGACCATGCTGCTGGTGACCCACGAAATGCGTTTCGCCTTCGAAGTCTCGGACAAGATCGTGTTTATGAATCAGGGCCGGATCGAAGAGCAGGGGCCGCCAAAAGAACTGTTTGAACACCCGAAATCGCCACGTTTGGCAGAATTTCTCAAGAACACTCGTTTCTGATTTTTTCAGAAGAATTTTTAAGCAGGAGACACACTCATGAGCATTACTCGTTACGGCACCGGCGCCACTGCCGGTGGCGGTCAACCTCGTCCTTTCGCTCGCGCTGTTGAAGCCGATGGCTGGCTGCACGTGTCCGGCCAGGTGCCGGCACTGGATGGTGAAATCATCGTGGGCGGCATCGTCGAGCAGACTCACCAGACCATGAAGAACCTGATCGCGATCCTCGAAGAAGCCGGTTACGGCCTCGAAGACGTGGTGCGTGCTGGCGTGTGGCTGGAAGACCCGCGGGATTTCTGGAGCTTCAACAAGGTCTTTTCCGAGTACTTCAAAAGCGAACACGCCCCGGCCCGGGCCTGCGTGCAGGCAAACATGATGGTCGATTGCAAGGTTGAGATTGACTGCATTGCGTACAAGAAAAAGGCTTGAGATTGGCGGTGACTGCTTCGCGGGCAAGCCTCGCTCCTACAGGGTATGTGATCGTTCCCACGCTCCGCGTGGTAATGCCGCCTGGGACGCTCCGCGTTCCGCTTTGATGTGACGCAGAGCGTCACGGGATGCATTCCCACGCAGAGCGTGGGAACGATCATTAGCGGTAAACTCCCGGCACTTTGAATGGGAACCTGAAACATGACCGAAGACACCATCAAGCGCCGGGCACGTGGTCTGGACCGGGCGTTCGATATTCTCGATTTCCTCAAGGAAATCGGCCAGCCCCTGCGCCCGAACGAAATCGCCAGCGGCATCGGCAGCCCGAAATCCACGGTCTACGAACTGGTGGCCTCGCTGCTGGAACGGCGCATCCTCGAACCCGTGGGCAAGGACGGTCATGTCTACCTCGGCCGTCAGCTGTACTTCCTCGGGCAAGCGCACTTGCGCCATTTCGACCTGACCCGCGAGGCCGATCACGCCTTGCAGGAAATCGTCAGCCAGACCCATGAAACCGCGCAGATGTGCCTGCTCAACGGGCGCAAGTACACCGTGGCGCTGATGAAAGAGGGCGAGCGGCATTTCCGCATTTCCTCGGACATCGGCGAAAACGCACCCATCCCCTGGACCGCCTCCGGGCGTCTGTTGCTGTCGCATTTGAGCGACCAGGCCATCATCGACCTGATCGACCACGACGACTTCATCCTGCCCAACGGCGAACGTCTGCCGCTGGAACAGTTTCTCCAGGAAATCCGCCAGGCCGGTATCGACGGTTTCTTCTCGTTCGATAGCGTCGCCGATACCTTCACCCATTGCTTCGCCGCCCCGGTCAAAGACCCCAACGGCGTGGCCATTGCCACCCTGTGCATCGTCGCTCCACGGGCCGATGCCAAGAACAACTACAACGACTATCGCCGGGTGCTGATCGACAGCGCCAACAACCTGGCCCGGCGTATCAACGAATAACAGCGGCTGCCTGCGGCCGCGAATGTAAGGAGTTCGAACATGTCTTCTGCCGAAACGACTGCCGCCGTAGATAAAGGCTTTGCGCACACCGGCGCGCACTTGGTGCGTGACGTCAGCCTGCCGGCGCTGGTGTTGCACCGTGAAGCGCTGGAACACAACATCCGCTGGATGCAGGCGTTCGTCAGCAACAGCGGCGCAGAGCTGGCGCCCCACGGCAAAACCAGCATGACCCCGGCGCTGTTTCGCCGCCAACTGGATGCCGGCGCCTGGGGCATCACCCTGGCCAGTGCCACCCAGACCCGCGCGGCCTATGCCCATGGCGTACGCCGCGTGTTGATGGCCAACCAATTGGTCGGCACGCCGAACATGGCGCTGATCGCCGATCTGCTGGCGGACCCGACGTTCGACTTTCATTGCATGGTCGATCACCCGGACAACGTCGCCGACCTGGGGGCGTACTTCGCTTCCCGTGGCGTGCGTTTGAACGTGATGATCGAGTACGGCGTGGTCGGCGGCCGTTGCGGTTGCCGCACTGAAGCCGAAGTGGTGGCCCTGGCCCAGGCCATCGCGGCGCAACCGGCACTGGCGTTGACCGGGATCGAAGGTTACGAAGGCGTCATCCATGGTGATCATGCGGTCAGCGGCATCCGTGAATTCGCCTCTTCTCTGGTGCGCCTGGCGGTGCAGTTGCAGGACAGCGGGGCGTTCGCGATTCCCAAGCCGATCATCACCGCGTCCGGTTCGGCCTGGTACGACCTGATTGCCGAATCCTTCGAAGCCCAGAACGCCGGCGGACGCTTCCTCAGCGTGCTGCGTCCCGGCAGTTACGTGGCCCATGACCACGGTATCTATAAAGAAGCGCAATGCTGCGTGCTCGACCGTCGCAGCGATTTGCACGAAGGCCTGCGCCCGGCGCTGGAAGTCTGGGCGCATGTGCAATCGTTGCCGGAACCAGGCTTTGCGGTGATCGCCCTCGGTAAACGCGACGTGGCGTATGACGCCGGTTTGCCGGTGCCATTGTTGCGCTACAAGGCGGGTGTGATTCCAGCGGTTGGCGACGATGTGAGCGCGTGCAAAGTGACGGCGGTGATGGACCAACACGCGTTCATGACTGTGGCGCCCGGCGTTGAATTGCGGGTCGGGGACATCATTTCGTTCGGCACATCGCACCCGTGCCTGACGTTTGATAAGTGGCGTACGGGGTGTCTGGTGGATGAGCAGTTGCAGGTGATTGAAACCATGGACACCTGTTTCTAAACCCTGAAACCGAGGTAAGTGATCGTTCCCACGCTCTGCGTGGGAATGCCTCACTGGACGCTCTGCGTCCGCTTCGGCATGTGACGCGGAGCGTCACGGGCTGCATTCCCACGCAGAGCGTGGGAACGATCAACACCACCGAACCGCGAGATTCCCCCCATGAACACCATCAACACCCTCGGCCCCAACACCCCGCGCATCGCCCTGATCGGCGAGTGCATGATCGAGCTCCAGCAGCGGCCCGACGGCAGCCTGCAACAAAGCTTCGGCGGCGACACCTTGAACACTGCGGTCTACCTGTCCCGGGAACTGGGAGTTGGTGGCACGGTGGATTACGTCACGGCCTTGGGCGATGACAGCTTCAGCGATGCCATGTGCCAGAGCTGGGCCGCCGAGAGCATTGGCCTGGACATGGTCCAGCGCTTGCCCGGTCGCTTGCCGGGTTTGTATTGCATCCAGACCGACGCCGCTGGCGAGCGACGTTTTCTCTACTGGCGCAACGAAGCGGCGGTGCGCAGTTGCTTCACCACCCCGGCGGCCGCGCCGATTCTGGCGGCATTGCCGGATTACGATGTGCTGTATTTCAGCGGCATCACCCTGGCAGTGCTGGGCGAGCAAGGTCGGGAAAAATTACTGGAAACCCTGATCGAAGCCCGGCAGCGGGATGCGCGGATTGTCTTCGACAACAATTACCGACCACGTTTGTGGGCCTCGCTGGAAGAAGCTCGGGCGGCGTATCGCAGTGTGTTGCCGTACGTTGACCTGGCGTTGCTGACCGTCGATGACGAACAGGCGTTGTTCCATTTTTCCGATTGCGATGCAGTGTTTGAGGCGTACGCGCAGATCGGCACGCCGGAAGTGGTGCTCAAGCGTGGCGCTGAGGCGTGTTTGATTCGCTGTGGTGAAGAGTCATTCGAAGTGCCGGCGCAGAAAGTCGAGCGGGTGGTGGACACCACGGCGGCGGGGGATTCGTTCAGTGCGGCGTATCTGGCCAGTCGCCTCAAGGGCGGGAGCCCGGCAGAGGCGGCAGAGGCGGGGCATCGGTTGGCGAGCAAAGTCATCCAAGTGCCGGGCGCACTCATTCCCAAAACTTGAAATGCAGTTCTGTGGCGAGGGAGCTTTTGTGGCGAGGGGGCCCTCAAGCCAACAGCTCAATCCCGATAAAACACCTGCACCAAGTGATAGCCAAACTTGCTCTTGATCGGCCCATGCACCACCCGCAGCGGTTTCTTGAAGATCACCGCATCGATCACCCCGACCATCTGCCCCGGCCACACTTCACCCAAATCGCCGCCGCGTTTGCCGGACGGGCAGGTGGAGTACTTTTTGGCCAGCACATCGAAGGCTTCGCCCTTGGCGATGCGTTGTTTGAGCTGCTCGGCTTCTTCCGAGGTTTTCACCAGAATATGGCGGGCTTGAGCTTTCATTGAGGCAGACCTTGTAACGGTGGTGGCTATGCTGGGGCCAGCGGGGGCGCGGGATTATGCCTGAACTCACTCCGGTTGGCCGATCATCGTGCGAATCTTGTTGGCCAGCAGGTCGATGGAAAACGGTTTGGCCACCATGTCCATGCCTTCCTCCAGGAAGCCCTGGCGCTCGGCGGCTTTCTCCGCGTAACCGGTCATGAACAGCACTTTGAGGTCCGGGCGGTGCTGGCGGGCGATTTCCGCCAGTTGCCGGCCGTTCATCCCCGGCAGCCCGACATCGGTCACCAGCAAATCCACTCGCAGGTCGGATTCGAGCAAGGGCAGGGCGGCCCTGGCGTCTTCAGCTTCGTGGGCGTGATAACCCAGCTCATTCAGCAAATCCAGCACCAGCATACGCACCGCCGGGTCGTCTTCCACCAGCACCACGGTTTCACCGGCAATCGCCGACGGCGCTTCGCCTGTGACGGGCAGCAGGGTGTCTTGCGGCGCGCCAAGGTGCAGGCGCGGTAAATACAGGCGTACGCAAGTGCCCTGGCCCGGCACGCTGTCGAGGCTGACGTGGCCGCCAGACTGTTGGGCAAAACCGTAAATCATCGATAATCCCAGGCCTGTGCCCTGGCCGATCGGTTTGGTGGTGAAGAACGGATCGAACGCCTTGGCCAGCACCGACGCGGACATGCCGGTGCCGTTGTCGCTGACGGCGATCATCAGATAGTCCCCGGCCTTCACCGACTCCAGGCCGGTGAGGTCGCTGCCGTCGAGGTAGACGTTGGCGGTTTCGATCAGCAACCGGCCGCCATCGGGCATCGCGTCCCGGGCGTTGATCACCAGGTTGAGCAGGGCGTTTTCCAATTGGCTGACGTCGGTGCTGACCGGCCACACCTCATCGACCAGTTGCAGCACCAGTTTGATATGGTCGCCCTTGGTGCGGCTGAGCAGGTCTTCCAGGGAATGAATCAGGTCATTGGCGTTCAGCGGCTTGCGGTCCAGCGACTGACGCCGGGAGAACGCCAGCAGCCGATGAGTCAGGGCCGCCGCCCGGTTGGCCGAGGACACCGCGGCTTCGGTGAACCGGCCGATCTCGGCGGTGCGCCCGTCGGCGATATAGCGCTGCATCAGGTCGAGGCTGCCGATGATCCCGGTCAGCATGTTGTTGAAGTCATGGGCGATGCCGCCGGTGAGCTGGCCGACCGCTTCCATTTTTTGCGCATGGCGCAACGCATCTTCAGCGCGCTCGCGCTCGAACATCTCGTTTTGCAGGCGCTGATTGGCTTCGGCCAATTGCTGGGTACGGGCGATCACCCGTTCCTCAAGGGTTTCATTGAGGTTGCGCAGGGCTTCTTCGGTCTGTTTACGCTCGGTTTCATCGATCACAAAGATGTAGAAACCGTTGACCGCACCATCCGAGCCATGGCGCGGCAGGTAATTCATCAGGGCGCTGCGAATGCTGCCGTCACGGTGCGCCGCATCGATGCTGAACGAGCAGGGCTTGCCCGCCAGCGCCTCGGCGATGTATTCGGCGCGCAGGGCGTAGGCTTCGTCGCCGAGCACTTCATGGATGGTCCGGCCGAACAGCTCTTGGGGCGTCAGGCCATACCAGTCCAGATACGCGGCGTTGTTCAGGCGAAAACGTTCCTCGCGGTCGACATAGCTGATCAGGATCGGCATCGCGTTGATGATCAGCTGCAACTCGGTCTGGCTCTGGCGCAGGGCCTGTTCGGTGTGTTTGCGTTCTGTCAGGTCCAGGGCGGCGCCGAGGAAACGCACCGGCCGACCATGGTGGTCCTTGTAGCAACGGCCCCTGGCAAACACCCAGCGCAGCTCGCCGTCGGGTTGCATCAGGCGATATTCCTCGGCGTACTCGGTGCCGTGGGTGATGCAGTGCTTGATGCTGCGCGCCACCATGCCACGGTCTTCCGGGTGCACGCCTTGCAAGTATTCGCTGATCGGCAACTGGCTGGCCATCGCCGGATCAATGCCGTGCAGTTGCGCGAAGTGGGCGTCGGCGATAAAGCGGTCTTCGCCAATGTTCCAGTCCCAGGTGCCGACCGCGTCGGTGGCGGCCAGGGCCAGTTGCAGGCGCTGCTCGGTTTCGTGCTGGGCTTTGAGGCTGGCGGCGGAGCGCTGTTCGAGCTCGAGGGCGATGCGCCGTCGTTCGTTGGTTTCGATGGCGGTGACCAGGATTCCGGCAACCTCGGCGCTTTCATCGCGAATCGGGCTGTAGGTCAAATCCAGCCAGAAGTCGGAATCTTGCCCGTCGCGTTGTAAGGAAAAGCGCTGTTCGCTGTAGGTGCGCACCTGGCCTTGTAGGACGGCGCTGTAGATCGGGTCGGTAAAGTCTGTTAATTCGGGCCAGATTTGGTGCGTAGGCTGTCCGAAAGCGTGTGGATGCTTGCTGCCACACAGCAGGGCGAAGCCATCGTTATAGATCTGCGTGAGCTGCGGCCCCCACAGCAAGAGCATGGGCATCGGCGAATGAATCACGATGTCCACCGCGGTACGCAGGCTCTGCGGCCAGGTGCTGGCGGCGCCCAAGGGGCTGCGGCTCCAGTCCAGTCGGGCGATCAGGGCCTGGGCATCGCTGCCGGTCGGTGATGCGTTCATCAAGATGTCCTGCACGTCAGTCGGTGTGGCTACGTCTACTATCCTCACAGGGCGGTAGTCGCTGGATGACCCGAGGCGTCTTGCTGTCGGGTCATATTTGCTCATTGAATGCTTCGCGGGTGCTTTTTGCCATGGAAATCGATTTATTGTTGCGGCAACTGGCCAGCCAGGAGGGCTCCGATCTTTACCTCTCCACGGGTGCGCCACCCAGCGCACGGTTCGACGGTGTGCTCAAACCCTTGTCCGATCAGCGGTTCAAACCGGGGGAAATCGCGGCCATCGCCGAGTCCATCATGGACGCCGAACAGCGTCTGGAGTTCGATCGCGAACTGGAAATGAACCTGGCCATCTCCCTGGCCGGGGTCGGACGTTTTCGGATCAACCTGTTCAAGCAGCGCAACGACGTATCGATCGTGGCGCGCAACATCAAGCTCGACATCCCGCGCTTCGAAGACCTCAATCTGCCGCCAGTGCTGCTGGAAACCGTGATGCTCAAGCAAGGGCTGATGCTGTTCGTCGGCGCGACCGATTCGGGCAAATCCACGTCCCTGGCGGCCCTGATCGACTACCGCAACCGCCACAGCAGCGGCCATATCATCACCATCGAAGACCCGGTGGAGTATATCCATCGGCACAAAAAATCGATCATCAACCAGCGGGAGGTCGGCGTCGACACCCGCAGTTTTCATGCCGCGTTGAAAAATACCCTGCGTCAGGCGCCGGATGTGGTGCTGATCGGCGAAATTCGCGACCGCGAGACCATGGAACATGCGCTGACGTTTGCCGATACCGGCCACTTGGTGATCTCCACCCTGCATGCCCACAACGCCAACCAGGCGCTGGACCGTATCATCAACTTCTTCCCGCAGGAGCGCCGGGAGCAACTGCTGCACGACTTGGCCAACAACCTCAAGGCCTTCGTGTCTCAGCGTCTGGTGCGCACCCTCGACGGCCAGCGCCGGGCGGCGGTGGAAGTGATGCTGGGCACACCGACCATTGCCGACCTGATCCGGCGTAACGAGTTTGATGAGCTGAAGGGGATTATGGAAAAGTCGGTGGAACTGGGGATGCAGACGTTTGATGGGGCGCTTTACGGGTTGGTGGTGGAAGGGGCGATCAGCGAGGATGAGGCGTTGAAGCATGCGGACTCGGTGAATAATTTGCGGTTGCGGTTGAAGCTTCACACCGAAACCTCACCGAGCATCCAGCCATCGCCCGGTGAATGGGGACTCATGGACTGACGCGCCATCAAAATGTGGGAGCGAGCCTGCTCGCGAAAGCGGTTTGTCAGCCTGCATTGATGTTGAATGGGCTGACGCTTTCGCGAGCAGGCTCGCTCCCACAATGAGTCTGTGTTTTAGTCTTTGAGTTCGGGGCGGTTGCGGAATTGTTCGAGGGCTTCGGGGTTGGCCAGGGCATCGGTATTTTTTACCGGTTGCCCATGCACCACATTCCTGACCGCCAATTCGACGACCTTGCCGCTGATGGTGCGCGGTATGTCGGTGACCGCGAGGATTTTCGCCGGCACATGACGCGGCGTGGTGTTGGCGCGGATGACCTGGCGAATCTGCTGTTGCAGTGGTTCATCGAGCGTGACGCCATCCTTGAGACGCACAAACAGCACCACCCGCACATCATCCTGCCACTGCTGACCAATCGCCACGCTGTCCAGCACTTGCGGCACTTTCTCGACCTGACGGTAAATCTCCGCCGTGCCAATGCGCACGCCGCCGGGGTTGAGCACGGCGTCGGAACGGCCGTGGATCAGCATGCCGCCGTGGGGCAGTTGTTCGGCGTAGTCGCCCTGGGCCCAGACGCCGGGGAACTGGCTGAAATACGACGCGCGGAGTTTGTCCCCGGCCGGATCGTTCCAGAAACCGATGGGGATCGCGGGAAAGTGCCGAGTGCAGACCAGCTCACCTTTCTCGCCGATTACTGGCTGGCCGGCGTCGTTCCACACCTCGACCGCCATGCCCAGGCTCTTGCCCATCATCTCGCTGCGCCGAACCGGCGACAGCGGATTGCCATTGACGAAGCACGACACGATGTCGGTGCCGCCGGACATCGAGGCCAGACATACGTCTGTCTTGAAGTCGCGGTAGACAAAATCGTAACTCTGCGGTGACAGCGCCGAACCGGTGCACAGCAGGGTTTTGAGGCTGCTCAGGTCGTGGCTTTGCCGAGGTTTCAGGCCGCTGCTTTCAAGGGTCGCGAGAAACTTGGGGCTGGTGCCGAAGACGTTGATGCGCTCGTCATCGATCAGGTCAATCAAGCGCTCCGGGCCGGGATGAAACGGCGAGCCGTCGTACAACACCACGGCGCTGCCGACCGCCAGAGCCGACACCAGCCAGTTCCACATCATCCAGCCGCACGTGGTGTAGTAGAACAAACGACTGCCGGGGCCCAAGTCGCAATGCAAACCGTGTTCCTTGACGTGTTGCAGCAGCACGCCGCCGGTGCTGTGGATGATGCATTTCGGCACGCCCGTGGTGCCGCTGGAATAGAGGATGTACAGCGGATGGGCGAACGGCACAGCAACGAAATCCGGCTCGCCACCGATGTCATAAAAGTCGTCCCAGAGCGTGACGTTGGCCTGGGTGTGAAACTCGTCGATATGCGTGTTTGGCCGTGCGTAAGGCACGACGATCAACTGCTGCAAGGTGGGCAGCCGTTCGAGGATTTCATTGACCTTGGCGCGCTGGTCGATCTCCTTGCCGGCATAGCGATAACCGGCGCACGTGATCAGCACTTTCGGCTCGATCTGGCCGAAACGGTCGATCACCCCTTGGGTGCCGAAGTCCGGCGAAGAACAGGACCAGATCGCGCCCAGGCTGGTGGTGGCCAGCATCGCCACCAGGGTTTGCCAGGTGTTGGGCATGCACGCCGCCACCCGGTCACCGAGGCCGACGCCAGCGGCTTTCAGACTGTTCTGAAACCCGGCGACGTGGCTGGCCAGTTCGGCCCAGGTCAATTGCTCGCGCTGACCGTTTTCAGCCACCGCGACCACCGCCACGGCATCGTCGCGTCGCCGCAGCAGGTGTTCGGCGAAGTTCAGGGTCGCACCGGGAAACCACTCGGCGCTGGGCATCTGCGGGCCTTCACGCAGCACCGCGTCGGGTTGGTCGTGGAAGCGGATATCGAAGAAATCGACAATCGCTTGCCAGAACGCTTCCCGCTGGTCGATGGACCATTGGTGCAGGGCAGGGTAGTCGTCGATCTTGGCGTGATGCCGCTGATTGATGAAGCGCCGAAAGGCCTCCATGCGGGTCTTGCCGATGCGCTCGGTGCTGGGTTGCCACAGGATGTCGGACATGGCTTGCCTCTTGTTCTGGTCTTCAGATCAGATCGTTCCCACGCTCCGCGTGGGAATGCAGCCCGGGACGCTCCGCGTCCCAAAAGCGGACGCAGAGCGTCCATTGAGGCATTCCCACGCAGAGCGTGGGAACGATCCGGGTGGCGGTTACTGCGCCAACCACCCACCATCAATATTCCACGCCGCGCCGCGTACCTGGCTACCGGCCTCGCTGCACAAAAACAACACCAGTTCACCCAGTTGCGGCGGGGTCACGAATTCCAGCGATGGCTGCTTCTCAGCCAGCAAATCATGCTGCGCCTGCTGCGGGTCGATCCCGGTGGCCGCGCGATCATCGATCTGCTTCTGCACCAGCGGTGTCAGCACCCAGCCCGGGCAGATGGCGTTGCAGGTCACTTGGGTAGTCGCGGTTTCCAGGCCGACCACTTTGGTCAACCCGATCACCCCATGTTTGGCGGCGACGTACGCGGCTTTGCCCACCGAACCGACCTGGCCGTGAACCGAGGCGATGTTGATGATCCGCCCCCAGTTCTTGGCGCGCATGCGTGGCAAGCACAGGCGAGTGCTGTGGAACACCGATGACAGGTTGATCGCAATGATCGAATCCCAACGTTCCAACGGAAAATCTTCCACCGCCGCCACATGCTGAATCCCGGCGTTGTTCACCAGAATATCCACGCCACCGAACTCACGTTCGGCGTAGGCGATCATCTCGGCAATTTGTTCCGGGTTGCTGACGTCGGCCGGGTGATGCCCGACCTTGCCGCCAAACTGCTGCACTTGGGCAATCACCTTGGACGCATCGCCGAAACCATTGAGAACCACATTGGCGCCAGCCTTGGCCAGGCTGAGGGCGATGCCCAGGCCAATGCCGCTGGTGGAACCGGTGACCAATGCGGTCTTGCCTGTAAGAGTCGTCATGAATACCTCACACAATGCCAGTGGCGTAGAAAGTACCGATCACCACAAAAACCGCCAGGGTCTTGATCAGCGTAATACAGAAAATGTCTTTGTAGGCTTCGCGGTGCGTCAGGCCGGTCACCGCGAGCAAGGTAATCACCGCGCCGTTGTGTGGCAGGGTGTCCATGCCGCCACTGGCCATCGCCGCCACTCGGTGTAGCACTTCCAGCGGAATATTGGCGGCATGGGCGGCGGCGATGAAGTCATTGGCCATTGCCGCGAGGGCGATGCTCATGCCACCCGACGCGGAACCGGTGATACCGGCCAGCAAGGTCACGGTAATCGCTTCGTTGACCAGTGGGTTGGGAATGCTTTTGAGCCAGTCGGCCAGCACCAGAAAGCCAGGCAAGGAGGCAATCACCGCGCCAAAACCGTATTCCGACGCGGTGTTCATCGCCGCCAGCAGTGCACCGCTGACTGCACTTTTACTGCCTTCGGCCAGTTTGCTTTTGATCGCTTGGAAACCGAACGCCAGCACCATGAGGATGCCGATCAGCAGTGCCGCTTGAACCGCCCAGATGGCGGTGAGCTTGGCGATTTCGGTGGTCACCGGCGTCGCCATGCCCGGCAGCGAGAGGCTGTGGGTCTTGCCATACCATTGTGGGATCCACTGGGTAAACAGCAGGTTCATGATGCCCACCGCCAACAGCGGCGACAGTGCGAGCCACGGGTTCGGCAGCTTGATGTCTTCGGCGGTTTCCGGCTCGTTGCGCAACTCGGTGCCGTAGCCTTCACCGGCGCGCTGGGCTTTGTTGCGTTGGCGCTGGAGGAACAGCATGCCGGTACAGAATACGAAAATCGTGCCGATCAGACCCAGCCACGGCGCCGCCCACGCGGTGGTGTTGAAGAACGTGCTGGGGATGATGTTCTGGATTTGCGGGGTGCCGGGCAGGGCATCCATGGTGAAGGAAAACGCGCCGAGGGCGATGGTCGCCGGGATCAGGCGTTTCGGAATATTGCTCTGACGAAACATTTCGGCGGCAAACGGGTAGACCGCGAACACCACCACAAACAGCGACACGCCGCCGTAGGTGAGCAGGGCGCAGACCAGCACGATCACCAGCATCGCCTGGCGGGTGCCCAGGAGCTTGATCGCGGCCGCAACAATAGAGCGCGAGAAGCCTGACAACTCAATCAGCTTGCCGAACACCGCACCGAGCAGGAACACCGGGAAATACAGTTTGATGAACCCGACCATTTTCTCCATGAACACCCCGGTAAAGGCAGGGGCGACGGCGGAAGGGTCGGTGAGCAGGACGGCGCCGAGAGCGGCAATCGGGGCAAAGAGGATAACGCTGTAGCCACGGTAGGCAGCCAGCATCAGCAGCGCGAGAGCTGCCAAGGCAATGATCACACTCATGGGTGTGTCTCCTGGGATTGTTATTTTTGTAGGGTGGATCTTTTGTGGGAGAGGGCTTTAGCGGGAATCGTGCCAGATCGTTAACTTGTTGAAATACAAGGATATTATTTCTTTGCAATGTGGTTTTTCTGGTTTTTGTCTCTGTTTTGAGATTGTTGGTGAGCTGACGGGCGCCTTCGCGGGCAAGCCTCGCTCCTACAGGGGGAGGCGGCATTCGCGAATGGCGCGTACATCTCGCACCTGTAGGAGCGAGGCTTGCCCGCGAAGAGGCCATATCTACCAACAGAGATGAATGTCTCCTTATTGAGACTCGGCAATCCCCAACGCCACCATCTTCTTATACAAAGTCGACCGCCCCAGCCCCAACCGCGCCGCTGCTTCAATCACCTTGCCCCCACATTGCGCGAGTGCAGACTCAATCAACTGCCGATCAAAGCGCTCCCGGGCTTCACTGAATGTCTCATGGCCTGCGGGCTCAATCGTCAGGTTGTTCACCCGCGTCACCGGAGTAAACGTCCCAATCGCCGCCCGGATATCGTCTGCATTCAACATCAAGTCATCACTGAGCAATGCCGCCCGTTCCAGCACATTACGCAGCTCACGAATGTTCCCCGGCCAGGCGTGTTGGCTAAGCAGCTCCAGCGCTTCGCGGTTCAACTCGTGCTGACTGCGCAGCTCTTCAAGAATCGCTTCGCTGAGGGCCGGGATATCGTCGAGCCGGTCGCGCAAGGGTGGAACCTGGATCGGCAGGACATTGAGGCGGTAGTACAAATCCGCGCGAAACTCACCACGCTTGATCGCCGCTTCCAGGTCGGTGGAGGTGGCGGCGATGACCCGTACATCGCTCTGGATCACTTCATTGGAGCCCACCGGCTCGAATTCCTTTTCCTGTAACACCCGTAGCAATTTGCTTTGCAGGGGCAAGGGCATGTCGCCGATTTCATCGAGGAACAAGGTGCCGCCCTGGGCGATCTGCAACTTGCCAACCCGGCCCTTGCGATCTGCGCCGGTAAACGCACCAGGGGCGGTGCCGAAGAATTCCGCTTCCAGCAATGACTCGGGAATCGCCGCACTGTTGATGCTGACAAACGCCTTGTGCGCTCGGGGCGAAGCGCCGTGGATCGCCTGGGCCAATAGCTCTTTGCCGGTACCGGTTTCACCGAGCAGCAGGACAGGGGATTCGGCACTGGCACTGCGCCGGGCCCGGCGTTTGACTTCCAGGCTGGCGGCGCTGGTGCCAATGAAGTGGGCGAAGTTGTACTTGGTCTGTCGCGCCCGCAGCAAGGAGCGGGTGGAGGCCAGTTCTTCCTGCATGCTCAGGTAACGCTTGAGCATTGGCGAGAGGCTGCGCAATTCGTCGAACAGGGCAAAACCGATGGCGCCGATCACCGCGCCGGCGTCGTCGTGAATCGGCAGGCGCATGACCACCAGCGGTTCCTTGGGAGTGTCTTGCATGTCCAGCAGGATCGGCCGGCCCGTGCGCACCACTTCGCGTAGCAGACTGCCGGGGATCACACTTTCACAGGCCTTGCCGATCGCGACTTCCGCCGATTCCAGGCCGAAGCGCCGAGCGTAGCGTTCGTTCATCCAGACGATATTCGCGTCGCGGTCGACAATCACCGTGCCTTCGCTCGATTGTTCGATGATCTCGAACAACGAACGGATCGCCAGCATGCGCACGCGCTGGTAGTCCTTGAGGCTTTCGGTGGTGTTCATGTTTGTCAGGTCCGGAAGTTGTGTTGTCTGTGCGGGCCTCTTCGCGGGCAAGCCTCGCTCCTACAAGGGCACCATCGTGTAGGAGCGAGACTTGCCCGCGAAGGCCGCGCCACGGTTCAAAGGCTTACGTCGGATGCGCCGCCGCCAGCAGTTCCTTGGTATACGGATGCTGCGGCGAGTCGAACACATCATGGCTGGCGCCGCTTTCCACCACTTTGCCGTCCTTGATCACGATCATGTCATGGGCCAGGGCACGCACCACCGCGAGATCATGGCTGATAAACAGGTACGTCAGGCCATGTTTTTCCTGGAGGTCCCGGAGCAGGGCGACCACTTGTTTTTGCACGGTGCGGTCCAGGGCCGAGGTCGGTTCGTCCAGCAGGATCAGCGCCGGTTTGAGCACCAGTGCCCGGGCGATGGCGATGCGCTGTCGTTGGCCGCCGGAAAATTCATGGGGATAGCGGTGACGGCTTTGCGGGTCGAGGCCGACTTCCACCAATGCCCGAATCACTTCAGCCTTGCATTCCTCGGCGGTCAGCTGGCTATGAACTTCAAGGCCCTCGCTGATGATCTGTGCCACGGACATGCGTGGGCTCAAGCTGCCGAAGGGGTCCTGGAACACCACCTGCATCTTCTTGCGCCACGGCCGCAGCTGCTTTTGCGTCAAGCCATCCAGTGCTTCGCCCTGAAAGCGAATGCTGCCTTCGGAGTCGAGCAAACGCAGGATCGCCTGACCCAGGGTGGACTTGCCCGAGCCAGACTCGCCAACGATGCCCAGGGTTTTGCCGCGTTGCACATTCAGGCTGATGCCATCCACCGCGTGCAGCCAGGTTTTGCGCTGGAACAACCCGCCACCCAGGGCGAACTTGACCCGCAGGTTGTCAACTTCCAGCACCTTCTCGCGTTCGTCCCGGGGCAGGGCTTCGCCTTCCGGTTCGGCGTTCAGCAACACGCAGCTGTAAGGATGCTTTGGCTCGGTGAACAGCGTCTCGCAAGGGGCTTGCTCGACGATTTCCCCGGCCTTCATCACGCACACGCGCTGGGCAATGCTGCGCACCAGATTGAGGTCATGGCTGATCAGCAGCAGTGACATGCCGAGTCGTTGTTGCAAGGACTTGAGCAGCAACAGGATCTTGCGTTGCACCGTCACATCCAGCGCAGTGGTGGGTTCGTCGGCAATCAGCAGTTCCGGCTCGCAGGCCAGGGCCATGGCGATCATCACCCGTTGCCGTTGGCCGCCGGACAGTTGATGGGGATAAGCCTTGAGGCGTTCCTGGGGTTTCTTGATGCCGACCAGCTCCAACAGTTCGAGAATCCGCGCCTGTGCAGCCTTGCCCGCTAGCCCTTTATGGATAAGGAGGGTTTCGCCGATCTGCTTTTCGATACTGTGCAGCGGATTCAGGGAGGTCATCGGCTCCTGGAAAATCATTGCGATCCGGTTGCCGCGCAGTTGGCGCAATACCTTGGCATCAGCACCGACCAACTCCTGGCCGTGATAACGAATGCTGCCGCTGGTTTCAGTGCCTTCCTCGGGCAGCAGTTGCAGGATCGAATGGGCCGTCACCGATTTGCCCGAACCCGACTCGCCCACCAGCGCGAGGCATTCGCCGGGGCGGATGTCCAGGCACAGGTTGCGCACCACGGTCTGGCCACTGAAGGCCACGCTGAGGTCACGGATTTCGATCAGGTTGTCACTCATATCCAGTATCCGCTTCATGCTCTAGGGTCGAAGGCATCGCGCAACGCCTCGCCAATGAACACCAGTAAAGAAAGAATCAGCGCCAAGGTGAAAAACGCCGTCAGCCCCAGCCATGGTGCTTGCAGGTTCTGCTTGCCCTGACCGATCAATTCGCCCAGGGACGCACTACCGGCCGGCATGCCGAAACCGAGGAAGTCCAGCGCGGTGAGCGTGGAAATCGCCCCGGTCAGGATAAATGGCAAGTAGCTCAAGGTCGCGTTCATGGCATTTGGCAGAATGTGTCGCACGATCACTTTGCGGTCGCTCAGGCCCAGCGCCCGCGCGGCTTTGACGTATTCCAGATTACGTCCGCGCAGGAATTCGGCACGCACCACGTCCACCAGGGCCAGCCATGAAAACAGCGCCATGATCCCCAGCAACCACCAGAAATTCGGCTCGACAAACCCCGACAAAATAATCAGCAGGTACAGCACCGGCAGCCCCGACCAGACTTCCAGCAAACGCTGACCGAGCAGGTCGACCCAACCACCGTAATAACCTTGCAACGCACCGGCGGCAATGCCGATCAGCGCGCTGACGAAGGTCAGCATCAGGGCAAACAGAATCGACACCCGCGCGCCGAAAATCACCCGGGCCAGCACGTCCCGGGCCTGATCGTCAGTGCCCAGCCAGTTCACCTTGGACGGTGGGCTCGGGGCCGGTTTGTTCAGGTCGTAGTTGGGGGTGTCGTCGCTGAACGGGATCGGCGGGAACAGCAACCAGCCGCCGTCTTTCTTGATCAGCTTCTGTACATAGTCACTGCGGTAGTCAGCCTGAAACGGCAGTTGCCCGCCAAATTCCTGTTCGGTGTGACGCTTGAACGCCGGGAAGTACAGCGAGCCCTGGTAACTGACGATCAGTGGCTTGTCGTTGGCGATCAGTTCGCCACCGAGGGTCAACAGGAACAGCCCGATAAACAGCCACAACGACCACCAGCCCCGGCGGTTTTTCTTGAAACGTTCGAAACGGCGCCGACCCAGCGGCGAAAGCTTGAACATCAGGCGTTCCTCGCGGTGAAGTCGATACGCGGGTCGACCAGGGTGTAGCAGAGGTCGCCGACCAGTTTTATCAGCAGGCCGAACAGCGTGAAGATGAACAGCGAGCCGAACACCACCGGATAGTCCCGCGACACCGCCGCTTCGTAGCTCATGCGGCCGAGGCCATCGAGGGAGAAGATCACCTCGATCAACAAGGAACCGGCGAAGAACACACTGATGAATGCCTGGGGAATCCCTGATACCACCAGCAACATCGCGTTGCGAAACACATGTCCATACAACACCCGGCGTTCGCTCAAGCCTTTGGCCCGGGCCGTGACCACGTACTGGCGGGTGATTTCATTGAGGAAGGAGTTTTTGGTCAGGATGGTCAGGGTGGCGAACCCGCCGATCACCAGCGCGGTAACCGGCAACACCAAGTGCCAGAAGTAATCGGCGATTTTGCCCACGGTCGACAGTGATTCGAAGTTGTCCGACACCAGCCCGCGTACCGGGAACCAGTTCAGCGACGTGCCGCCGGCAAACACCACGATCAGGAACATCGCGAACAGGAACGCTGGCATGGCATAACCGATGATGATCGCGGTGCTGCTCCAGATGTCGAAGTGACTGCCGTGATGCACCGCTTTGCGGATCCCCAAGGGAATCGACACCAGATAAGTGATCAGCGTCGCCCAGAGTCCGAGGGAAATGGTCACCGGCATTTTTTCCAGGATCAGGTCGGTAACCGTGGCACCGCGGAAGAAGCTCTTGCCAAAATCCAGCCGCGCATAGCTTTTAAGCATCAGCCACAGGCGTTCCGGCGCCGGTTTGTCGAAGCCGTATTGTTTTTCGATTTCTTTGATCAGTTGCGGGTCGAGGCCGCGACTGGCCCGGGAACTGCCGTGCATCGTTTCGCTGGAGCCACCGCCGACCGTGGCGCCGCCGATGCCTTGCAGGTGCGCGATCGCTTGTTCCACCGGACCGCCGGGCGCTGCCTGCACGATGACGAAGTTGACCAGAAGGATGATCACCAGGGTCGGAATGATCAGCAGCAACCGCCGCAGTATGTAAGCCCACATCAGCGCGGCCCTCCGGATTTGCCGCGCTTGATCAGTTCGGCGGTCATCTGTTCGTTAGTCAGGGGCGTGGAGCTCACTTCCCACCAACTCTCGATGGCTTCGTCATTGCTGGCTTGCACATTGGGAATGCCGAAGCGGTTCCACCACACGGTCGAGCTGCCAGGCGGGTAATAGTTGGGAATCCAGTAGTAGTTCCATTGCAACACCCGGTCCAGAGCGTGGGCGTAGCGCAGCATCTCGGCCTGGGTGTTTGCACGGATCAGACCGTTGATCAGGGTATCGACCGCAGGGTTCTTCAACACCATGTAATTGTTGGCGCCGGGATCGTTGGCCGAGGCCGAGCCGAAGTAGTTGACCAACTCGCCCCCCGGAGACGTGGTGACCGGGTAGCCGGTAATGACCATGTCGTAGTCCCGGGACATCAGGCGGTTGACGTACTGGGACGAGTCGATGCGGCGAATATTGAGGTCGATACCGATCTGTTTCAGTGTGCGCTTGTAAGGCAGCAGCAGTCGGTCGATGCCGTTCTGGCTGGTGAGGAAGGTAAAGCTCAGAGGTTCACCCTGGGCATTCACCAGTTGATCACCGTCGGGTTTCCAGCCGGCCTGTTCGAGGAGGTCCAGGGCCTGCAGTTGTTTGTCACGGATCAGTCCGCTGCCATCGGTCTTCGGTGCTTCGAACACCTGGGTGAAGACCTCGTCGGGGATCTGCCCGCGAAGCGGTTCGAGGATCGCCAGTTCGGCGGCATCCGGCAGTTTGCGAGCGGCGAGGTCGGTATTGGAAAAGTAACTCTGCTGGCGAATGTACAGGTCACGCATCATCTGCCGGTTGCTCCATTCGAAATCCCAGAGCATGGCCAGGGCCTGGCGGACACGACGGTCCTGGAACATCGGGTTTTGCAGGTTGAAGACGAAACCCTGGGCCGTTTGCGGTGCGTCGGTCGCCAGATGCGCTTTTCGCAGGCGACCGTCGCTCAGCGCCGGGCTATCGTAGCCGATGGAGTAACCGGTGGCAGAGAACTCACGGTTGTAGTCGTAGGCGCCACCGCGCAACACCTGGCGGGCAACGTCGGTATCGCCGAAGTACTCAATGCTGAAATGATCGAAGTTATAGAGGCCGCGGCTGACCGGCAGGTCCTTGCCCCACCAGTCGGCGTTGCGTTCGAAGGTGATGCTGCGGCCGGAGTCGACCTTGCTGACTTTGTACGGGCCACTGCCCAGTGGCGCTTCGTAGCCGCCACCGCTGGCGAAGTCGCGGGTTTTCCACCAATGCTCGGGAAATACAGGCAAGGTCGCGATGTCCAGGGGCAGGGTGCGGTTTTCATTGCTCTTGAAGTCGAAGCGGATGGTCAGGGGTGACTCGACTTCGACGCCTTTGACATCGGCGAACTGGGTGCGATAGCGCAGGCTGCCCTGGGTCATCAGCAGGTCATAGGTGTAACGCACGTCTTCGGCGGTGATCGGCGTGCCATCGGCGAATCGGGCCTTGGGGTTCAGGTAGAAGCGCAGGGACAAACCGTCGTCAGATCGTTCCATCTTCTCCGCTACCAGGCCGTACACCGTATAGGGCTCATCCAGCGAACGCTGGGCCAGGGGCGAGTAAAGCAAGCCATCGATCTGGGTCACGCCGATGCCCTTGTCGATGTACGGCAAGATATGGTCGAAATGCCCGATCTCGATGGCCGAACGACGCATCGTGCCGCCCTTGGGAGCTTGCGGGTTGGTGTAGGCGAAATGACTGAAGCCAGCGGGATATTTCGCCGGTTCGCCATACACGGTCAACGCGTGTTGCGGTGCTGCATTCACACCGGCGGCACTCAATAGCAGGGCCACGGCAGTGAATATCAATGTGGGGAAAAGCAGTCGCATTGTCAGCCTTAGAGCCGGGTGGTCGATAAGCACAATTTGTACGCTAGCGACGCGTCACTCGCCAGCCGAATCACGTAACCAAATACACAACGGCCCACCAAAAGGCGGGCCGTTGTGCGTAAAACTCAAACGCCGGATCAGTCCTGGCGGCTGGTCACTTCCAGCAGGTGATAACCGAACTGGGTTTTGACCGGGCCTTGCACGACATTGATCGGTGCGCTGAATACCACGGTGTCGAATTCCTTGACCATTTGGCCCGGACCGAACGAACCCAGATCACCGCCCTGACGGCTGGACGGGCAAGTGGAGTTGGCCTTGGCAACTTCGGCGAAATCAGCGCCGCCCTCGATTTGGGCCTTGAGTTCGTTGCACTTGGCTTCGCTGGCAACAAGGATGTGACGGGCAGTGGCTTTAGCCATGGGAAAATTCTCCATTCAATGTTCAGTAAAGTGTCGAGCCTACCGGATTCAGTGGCCTATTTCTTCTCAAAGTTCCATCCGGAGCCAGTCGGGCCATGGGGATCCGGATAAAGGAAGGGTTTAGAGCCCGGCATTTCTCAAGCGCTCGGCGTGCACTACGTACAAGTCAATCGGGTTGACACCTTCGTGGCTACGTCCGGTCGTCTGGCTGAGGCTGTCCATGTGGTCCATTGGATAGTCGGAACGAATCACTTTGCCCAGGTGAGAGCTGAATCGACCGACCAACCCGTCGTTTTGCCCGGCTTCAGTAATGAAATATTCGGAGAAGGCGCGACAAAAAGCGTGTGTCGGGTCGAGGGCGCCGAGCCCTTCTTTGAGAATGGTCCCTTGCAGGGTGCCGCTCCAGGAGTAATACCGCACCCCATTGACCAGCTCTCGACCTTTGCCGCCCCAGGTTTTCGGCAGACCTTGAGGGTACTTGTCGTTGAAAGCGCCGACGCCTTCGGTGGTCAGGGCATTGAGTGCGGCAATGGCGTTTTGCGGTAAGTGAAGATTGCCGCTGAGCAGCGACAGGAAATCAGCAAACAGCGTCGCGACCTTTCTGGCCACATGCTCCGGCAAACGCCCCGGTGTCAGGGCCTTGCGCAAGAAGTCGGCCAGTTCCGAGCCGTGGTTCGGGCCGCTGACGGAAGTCACCGACGCCACCCACTGTGGTGCGACGGCGGCTGCGTAACGCGCGGCGAGTGCGCCCTGGCTGTGGCCGATCAGGTTGACCCGGTTCGCGCCGGTGCCTTCCAGTACCCGTTCGATTTGGGTCAACAACTGATCGCCGCGTACTTCGTTGCTGTGGGTGGCTGACAGGTGGGGTACGAAGACTCTGGCCCCATGGCTTCTCAAGGCCTGCTTGACGTCATGGAACAGTTCATATTTGCCGATACGGTCGAAGCCGAAGAGCCCATGTACCAACAGGATTGGGTGTTGAGTTGTTGCATTCCGTTGCATGATCGTACCTTTTTCGCAGAAGTTCTTGGATGTGCGCCGGGGCCCACTCTAAAACACTCCCGCCGCTAGGCGATGTATGAAAAAGCCGCTGTTATTGAAGGAAAGCGGTATAGAGAAAGTATGAAAATTCGGATCTGTCTGAAGCTTACTTCGGAACATTTCGACATCTTTTTATGCCGTCAAGAGTGATTCTCACCAGCGGACTACTTTGCAAGCCGCATTTGTCCTAGCCATCTGTAGTGATCACCTGACATCGCCAGGCAGCGCGATAGGCTTAAATAGGCTCCGTTCGATGCCGACCTGCGGGACGGCGGGAATTTCCAAGGACTGGAGTCAATGCATGAGTACAAATGAAGTAGACGCAGGAAAGCTGTCACTGCCGGCCCCGCAGTTGGCACAGGCGAATAACGCTGTTCTCGATCCGGCCAGCAGGAAAGTGGTGGTCAAGGTCTTGCCTTATCCGGGTATGGCGAGCGGAGACAGGCTGGTGCTGCACTGGTCGGGTCTCGACGCCGAGGGCCAGGCCTATCGGCACGAAGTTTTGCATTTTGTCAGTCAGGGGCAGATTGGCAGGGAGGTTGTCTTCAGCGTCGCCGGTGTACACATCGGTGCGCTGGAGGGTGGTTCGCTGGAGATCTACTACACACTCACCAGTCGTTCTTTGCCCGAGTCGGCGCAGTCCCGGCGATTGCAGTTGAATGTGGGGGATGCCCGCTCCGGGTTGTTGCCGGTGGTTGTGAATGATGCCTTGGGAGGCATGCTCGACCCGGACCGGGTGGCTGAAGGAGCGCGCGTGACGATTCGACCTTATGCGCGAATGGCGGCAGGTGATGAGGTGGTGCTGTTCTGGGAAGGCGCTACACCGGAAACGAGCTTCAGCGACAGGTTGAGTATCGAAACCTTCGCGGTTGGGAGCGAGCTTTCGTTCTGGGTGGATCCCGAGTTCATTGCACCTGGCCTCGGGTCAACGGTGACGATCACGTATTGCATCGAGCAGCATGGCCAGGCACCGCATTACTCGGAACCGGCGAGATTCTCCATCGGACCTGTGGAGCGCGCGCCACTGATGGCGCCTGTGGTGCTGGAAGCCGAGGAAGGCTGGCTGGATCTGCAGGATTCGATTGATGGTGTCACCGTCGTAATTGACGATGCCCGAACCGAGGCGGGCGAGTTGGTGTATCTGAGGTGCGATGGCATCCATTTCAGCCACCGGGATGAGCGGGATATTGCCCAGGAGATGGCGGGTGAACCACTGGTGTTTATTGTTCCTTACCGGTTCTGGAGAGAACATCTGGACTCGACGGTTCGCGTCAGCTATTCGGTTGAACGACTGGACGACGTGAGCCAGCTGTCAGATGTGGCACTTGTTCAGGTGCAAGACTAAGCCGTTTCGAGGTCTTCCAGTCTTCGATGGAAGACTGGAAGGGGTCGCTGGTCAGGCCGGCTGCCGGGTGCGGTGCTGTGTGCGAAGTCGCTCAACGGCCTGGCGCAGTAACTGTTCGGTCCCGCTCCAACCGAGGCAGCCATCCGTTACCGATACCCCGTATTTCAGGGATGAACTCAACGGTTGGCAGCCTTCGAACAGGTGACTTTCGATCATCATGCCGATCAGCGAGCGATCGCCTTGCAAGCGTTGTTCAAGGACATCGTTGAACACGGCTGGCTGACGCAACGGGTCTTTACCGCTGTTGGCGTGACTGCAATCGACCATGATCCGTGCCGGAATCTTCAGTTTGGTCAGGTCGTGATTAATCCGGGCAATGCTGTCACGGTCGTAGTTAGGTCCATGATGCCCACCGCGCAATACCAAATGGGTATCCGGATTGCCTGGGGTTTGAATGATTGCGGGATGGCCCTGGCTATCGACACCGAAATGCCGATGAGGGTGAGTCGCCGAGCGCATGGCATCGCTGGCAACCGTGACGCCGCCATCGGTGCCGTTCTTGAACCCCACTGGCATGTTAAGGCCGCTGGCCATTTCCCGGTGGATCTGCGACTCCGTGGTACGCGCACCGATGGCGACCCAACTGAGCAAGTCGTCGAAGTAACCGGCGGCCATCGGTTGCAGCAATTCGGTGGCAATCGGCAAGCCGAGGTGGAGCATTTCACGCATCAGCTCCCGAGACAGGGTCAGGCCGCCGGCCATGTCATCGCTGCCATCGAGTCGGGGATCGTAGGCGAGGCCTTTCCAGCCGACGGTGGTGCGGGGTTTTTCGACATAGGCACGCATCACCAGGAGCATTTCATCGCTGACTTCAGCGGCCAGGCGGGCGAGGTTAGCGGCGTATTCGAGCGCTGACTGGGGATCGTGAATGGAGCAGGGCCCGACGATGACGAGCAGGCGGGAGTCTTCACCGTTGAGAATCGCGCGGACCGCGTGGCGGTGGGCGGCGACCTGCTGGGTCAGGGCGGTGCTGAGTGGCAGTTGCTGTTTGAGTTGCAATGAGCTGGGCAGGCGCAGGGTCAGCGCTTCATTGGCCGGGCTCAAAGTGGACAGTGGCAGAGCAGAGACGGACGAGTTCATATTCAGGCTTCCTGGACTGGCTGCGGGTTCATTCCCGCGTGCTCGGCCCTACTGGGGTGTTCGACAATTGGCCGGATTGGCTGCGTGTGTGTGCTTGCCACCTGTGGGTGACCGATCGGAGGCGGCAGGCTGTCCCGAGCGGAGGCTGGTAAATCGCCAGGCGGTAAAACTGTCGTAACGGTAATAAGTGGCGTAGGTCATTTTCTAAATCCTCAAGTTGTCTGGTATGTCGCTAAAAAGTCAGGGGGCTGAAAAAACAAAACCCCCGGTCGGGAGGCCGACCGGGGGTTGAGAATTCTCTGGTGGCGACCCGTTTAAAGTGGGCGCCGTGTGGGTATCAGGCGCGCCAGTGGCTAAACCAATACCCAAAATAAAAGCTGACCGGAGCACAAACGTCATTCACCCGGGCAGCCGCCACCGAGCGCAGGGCGCTGACGGTAAGAAGCTGTGAGAGGGCGTTGAACATGGTCTGTCTCCGATGAATGAGCCGAGCTTACTCGAGGGTCGTAGGCAGATTCAATCAGAAAATGCTATTGGGCAACTACGGTGTTTTCTATTGCCTGAGTGGCCGAAAGGGTATGACACACTGAATGCCTCGTAGAAAACAATGTCGTTTCGGAGCTTTGAATGGTTTTCGAATTACGTCAGTCGACATCCCTGGATCTGGATTTTGCTCGGGACCTGACCTGTCAAAACATGTTGCGCTATTACATTCAGTACGACCTGCTATGGCTGGATGAGGCCTTTGATGTGGCCTGGGCGGGGCGTGAAAACTGGCTGATCGTGCAGGGCAACGTTGCGGTGGGTTATTTCAGCCTGAGTCGTGATGCCAAGGCCTTGTATGTCCGCGAACTGCACGTAGCCGAAGCCTTTCAGGGGCAGGGCGCAGGTTCCTGGGCGATCGATCAGGTATGGGCCATGGTCCGGGCGGAACGACGACCTGCCTTGCGCCTGACGGTCTTCAAAAATAATCCGGCGCAGGTGTTGTATCGGCGAATGGGGCTGGAGGTGGTCGGCGAAGACGAGTGTTTCCTGAGAATGCAGCGTGAAATTGATGCCCCTCATCGCTGAAACGCGCAGAGGGCAAGCCTTGAAAGATGAATGGAAACTTTTTATATGACGCTTGCCGCTAGGTCTGCCAGTCGCTTTTTGCTAAGGTGTTCGCAACCCAATACGACCATATCGCGAGGTGTCTGCTTGATTAGGGTGCTAGTAGTCGATGACCATGATCTCGTTCGTACAGGCATTACACGAATGCTGGCTGACATCGATGGCCTGCAAGTAGTCGGCCAGGCCGAGTCAGGGGAGGAATCCTTGCTCAAGGCGCGTGAGTTGAAACCCGATGTGGTTCTGATGGACGTCAAGATGCCCGGGATCGGCGGTCTTGAGGCCACGCGAAAATTGCTGCGCAGTCATCCCGACATCAAGGTTGTCGCGGTCACTGTGTGCGAGGAAGATCCGTTTCCTACACGGCTGTTGCAGGCTGGGGCGGCGGGTTATCTGACCAAGGGCGCAGGTTTGCCGGAAATGGTCCAGGCCATTCGCCTGGTGTTTGCCGGGCAACGCTACATCAGTCCGCAAATCGCCCAGCAGTTGGCGATCAAGTCGTTCCAGCCAACCAATGATTCGCCTTTCGACGCCTTGTCTGAGCGCGAGATCCAGATTGCCTTGATGATTGTCGGCTGTCAGAAGGTCCAGATCATTTCCGACAAACTTTGCCTGTCGCCGAAAACCGTGAATACCTACCGTTACCGCATTTTCGAGAAGCTTTCGATCAGCAGTGACGTCGAGCTGACACTGTTGGCGGTTCGTCACGGCATGGTCGATGCCAATCTCTGAAAATGACTGAAGTCTTCGATCCGAGTGCATTTCTGTCGACAGTGAGCGGACGCCCCGGCGTCTATCGCATGTTCGACAGCGACGCGCGCCTGCTTTATGTCGGCAAGGCCAAGAATCTCAAGAAGCGCCTTGCAAGCTACTTCCGCAAAACCGGTCTTGCGCCCAAGACCGCCGCGCTGGTCGGCCGTATCGCTCAGGTCGAAACCACGATCACGGCCAACGAAACCGAAGCTTTGTTGCTTGAGCAGACGCTGATCAAGGAATGGCGTCCGCCCTATAACATTCTGCTGCGCGACGACAAATCTTACCCTTATGTCTTTCTCTCCGACGGTCAGTTTCCGCGCCTGAGCATCCATCGCGGTGCGAAAAAGGCTAAGGGCAAGTATTTCGGGCCTTATCCAAGTGCGGGCGCCATTCGCGAGAGCCTGAGCCTGCTGCAAAAGACCTTTTTCGTTCGCCAGTGCGAAGACAGCTATTACAAGAACCGCACGCGGCCTTGCCTGCAATACCAGATCAAGCGCTGCAAGGCGCCGTGTGTCGGGCTGGTGGAGCCGCAGGTGTATGCCGAGGACGTGCGGCATTCGGTGATGTTCCTTGAAGGGCGCAGTAATGCGCTGACGGACGAGCTGTCCGCCGGGATGGAAGAGGCGGCGATCAACCTCGAGTTTGAGCGCGCCGCCGAATTGCGCGATCAGATTTCATTGCTGCGTCGGGTCCAGGACCAGCAAAGCATGGAAGGCGGGACGGGCGACATCGATGTGATCGCCGCGTTCATCAATCCGGGCGGCGCCTGTGTTCACTTGATCAGCGTGCGTGGCGGTCGGGTGCTGGGCAGCAAAAACTTCTTCCCGCAGGTTGGGATTGAAGAGGACGTTTCCGAAGTCATGGCGGCGTTTCTGGGCCAGTACTACATCAGCAGTCCCGAACGGGATTTGCCGAGCGAGTTGATCGTCAACGTAGTCCACGACGATTTTCCGGTGCTGATCTCGGCCATCGACGAGCTGCGCGGTCGCGAATTGTCCATCAGTCACCGGGTCCGCGGTACGCGTGCGCGCTGGCAGCAGTTGGCGGTGACCAATGCCGAGCAGGCGCTGAGCGCGCGGCTGGCCAATCGTCAGCACGTCGCGGCGCGTTTCGATGCCTTGGCCGAGGTCCTGAACCTGGATGAGCCGCCCCAGCGCCTCGAGTGTTACGACATCAGTCACTCCAGCGGCGAAGCCACCGTGGCGTCCTGCGTGGTGTTCGGTCCGGAAGGTCCGATCAAGTCAGATTACCGCCGCTACAACATCGAGGGCGTGACGCCGGGCGATGATTACGCGGCAATGCACCAGGCCTTGACCCGACGGTTCAGCAAGTTGAAGGACGGCGAGGGCAAACTGCCGGACATTCTGCTGGTGGACGGCGGCAAAGGGCAGCTGTCCATGGCCCGAGACGTACTCAATGAACTGGCTGTGCCTGACCTGATTCTGTTGGGCGTGGCCAAAGGCGCGACGCGCAAGGCCGGTTTTGAAACCCTGTACTTGAATGATGCTGCACACGAATTCACATTGCGCGGTGATTCCCCCGCGCTGCATTTGATCCAGCAGATTCGCGACGAAGCTCACCGTTTCGCCATTACCGGGCACCGGGCACGGCGCGGCAAAACCCGTCGAACGTCCACGCTGGAAGGCGTTGCGGGCGTCGGGCCGACACGTCGGCGCGATTTGTTGAAACATTTTGGTGGATTGCAGGAGCTGTCTCGTGCCAGCATCGAAGAGATCGCCAAAGCACCCGGGATCAGTAAAAAGCTCGCTGAGTCGATTTATGCAAATCTACACAGCGAGTAGAATGCCAACTCACCTCGTAGCCAGTTGTGCCGATGAATATCCCTAATCTGATTACCGTTCTACGCGTCCTGCTCATCCCGATCTTCATTTTACTGTTCTATCTGCCTTATCAATGGAGCTACCTGGCCTCCAGTTCGGTCTTCGCATTCGCCGCCGCCACTGACTGGCTCGACGGATACCTGGCCCGCCGTCTGGAACAAAGCACACCGTTCGGGGCCTTCCTCGATCCTGTGGCCGACAAGTTGATGGTCGCCGTTGCGCTGGTGTTGCTGGTGCAAGAACACGGCAACCTGTGGCTCACGCTGCCAGCCGCGGTCATTATTGGTCGCGAGATTGTCGTCTCGGCGTTGCGAGAGTGGATGGCCGAACTCGGCGCCCGGGCTCATGTCGCTGTGTCGAACCTGGGCAAATGGAAAACCGCCGCGCAAATGCTCGCGCTGGTGATTCTGCTGGCCAACCCCTCGGACTTCACGTTCTGGGTACTGGTGGGTTACGCCTTGTTGCTGGTGTCTGCCGGCCTGACATTGTGGTCCATGGTCCAATATCTACGGGCTGCCTGGCCGCATCTGAAGACCGATGTAGAAAAGAAATAAAACTTTTTCGAATCAAAGGGTTGACGGGGCTTCTGGATTCTATAGAATGCGCCACACCAAGACGCGGGAATAGCTCAGTTGGTAGAGCACGACCTTGCCAAGGTCGGGGTCGCGAGTTCGAGTCTCGTTTCCCGCTCCAAATATTGATCCACAGATGTCCACTGGGCGCTGAGGATTAGCGAAATAGACGCTTCGGCGTCTTTTTTCGTTTCTGCGGAAAACCACTGAAATCCAGTAGAAGCCGGTACATTTAAGTCCCTTTTCAGGGCAGACTCGAATTCGTATCGTTGCTGGATCCCTTCAGGGCGCCAGACGAGCATCAGGTGCTGTGAATGGAACAACTCTCCTGTCCGTAATCGAACGATTTTCGCGATAGGCCGATACATTGATCAAGCCCGTTACCAGTCGATAGCCAATCCACATTGACACTCAGCAGGTGTGCAATCATATTCATGCGCTGTCGGGGAATCCCGCGCACAAACCAGTTGGTGACACACGCAGGCCTGACCCCAAGGAATTCTGCGATACCTATTGGTGTAATACCGTACTCATGAAGCAGCCGTCGCAAGCGTTGTCCCGAGGTACGACGATTGTGTCGACGCATACTGAAAGCCGGTCCAGCGTCTCGCGAGTCGTCCATCCCTATGACCATGATCGAGTCATTCTCCCTTTCAAAATCATCGCTCCATGCGATCAGAAGTCATTTTAAACAAATGTGAATCAACACCTGGCTAAACATTCATTCGCGACCGATACCGAAGATGCTGCTTACACATATCTGTCTATTTTCCTACAGAATATGCTGCTCTCTGTTTCGTCACGTCATCTTGAAAGATTCGCCATCGAACTCGGCTGCGCAAAGCATCACGAGAAGTTCGGATGACAAATTGGGTGTTCCTCTGACTCTGCAAAACGGCGTGTGCGCGCTCTACGATCATGAGCAGCGTCAGGTGGCAGTGATCGAGTGGCAGCAGGCTATTCAAAGGCCCCGCCAGGTGATTTTGGCGCGCAAAGGCCCTATGAGACTTCCGTGCCTGTACGTACTGAGCAGAGTCCGGGGTTGGCCACGGGTACCCGTCACTGTGTGGGCCGTGCGCTAATCAACAGATGTGTTTATCAAAGAGCTCACTCGCGAGCTGAGTTCGTTCAAACTAAAGGGCTTGGTCAGAACCGCGGTAATGGCATCGGCCGTGACCAATCCCGCACCGCCAGCGAAGCCGGTGATAAAAAGCACTTTGAGTTTTGGATACTTGGCCCGGAGTTCCGCAGACAAACTGATTCCGTTCATTGACCCAGGGAGGCCTATATCGGTCAACAGTAAATCAAGATGGTCGAGTTTCTCCGCCTGCTTTATCGCAGACACGCTATCTACTGCTTCAAAAACGCGATAACCGATTTCCGACAAAAGCTCCGATGTGGTCTGCCGAACTACCGCTTCGTCGTCCACCAGCAATACAGTTTCATTGTTGCCGAAGGGTTCTGGCTGATCAGTCTTGCCGGGGGTGGCCGGGGAGTCATCCGGCTGGGAGTTGTCGACTGGAAAATACATGATCACCGTTGTTCCGACACCCACACTGCTGTGAACTTTCACTTGGCCACCTGATTGCTGGGTAAAGCCGTAAATCATCGAAAGGCCTAGTCCTGTGCCTTCACCAATCTTCTTGGTAGTAAAAAACGGGTCGAATATGCGCGACAAAATGTCAGGACTGATTCCAGTACCGGAATCCGTCACGGATAGGCTCACATAAGTTCCAGGTGGCAACATTTTTTCGCAGGCGCACGCTTCATCTATAACGCAACGGTCGACCAGCAGATCAAGCGCACCTCCTTCAGGCATTGCGTCTCTGGCGTTGATCGCAAGATTAAGCAGTGCATTCTCCAGCTGGTTGAGGTCGCACCTGATGTGATCGTTTGCACGAAATGAGCACTCGACAGTAATGCTTGGCCCAACTGTGCGACGAATCAGATCTTCAAGCCCGGCCACTACTTGGCGAGGATCCAACAGCTCGGGTTCGAGTGATTGCTGACGAGAAAACGTCAAAAGGCGTTGCGTTAATGCAGCCGCTCGAGAAGCAGAGGTCATTGCCAACGAGTTATAACGCGCCAGGTCGGTGTGGCGGCCAGCGTCTATGCGTCGCTGCATCAGCTCCAAACTACCAATGACTCCAGCCAACAGATTATTGAAGTCATGGGCTATTCCCCCGGTGAGTTGGCCGACGGCTTCCATTTTTTGACTCTGCCGCAACTTGGATTCCATCATGGCGCGTTCATGCTGTTCGTCCTCAAGTTGCTGAGTACGTTGAGCGATACGATCTTCGAGCAAGTCATTCCATTCGCGCAGTGCGTTTTCCAGCTGTATCCGATCGTCAATGTCCTCGAAGGTGCCGTACCATTGCTCGCATTGTCCGCAAGCGTCGAGACTGCAGAGGGCCCGAACTCTGAACCAACGATAATCGCCCGAGTGTTTTCGCAAGCGGATTTGTAAATCGAAAGGCTGCAAAGTGACTAGTGACTGATCCCACAGTGCGGCTATTGGCACCTGATCGGCCGGATAAGCGGCATTGGCCCACTGACGTTCCAATGTCAGCGCGGGTGCCAATCCGGTGTATTCATACCAGCGCGGATCGATAGAGATAAGATTGCCGTGCTTGTCAGCCGTCCAGGGCCATAGCGGATTGAGTTCAGCCGCGATGCGGTAATGCCGCTCGCTTTCACGCAGTCGGTTCTCCGTAAGCCGCATGGCTTCCTGGGTTTTGGAACGCTTCAACACTGCGCCAAGCAAGTTGCTGTAGCCCCTGAGGAAGTCGATATCGCTGTCTGTGAACTGGCGGGGGCTGCGACTATCTACCTCGAAGATGCCAAAGGGCCGCTCGCCATTGGCGCCGTGGACTAAAACGTTGACGAAGGCTTTTACTCCGTTTTTCTTTTGAAAGTCGTGATAACGGAATCGGGTTTCCGCCCCAATGTCTGTCGAGACGACGGGCGCATTGGTATTGAGGGAGTACAACTCCGGGCTGCCTTGAGCGGCTGTTACCCGAACCTTCCCAACGACGTCGGGCGCCCAGCCCACGCCATTTCTCACGAAGAACGTGATGCCGTCTCCTTCGAGCAACATAAATTTGGCCAGATTGGTTTCCAGCGCTTCTCCGACTAATCGACACGCCTCATCAAGGATGTGCTCCAGGTCATCAGACGCCAAGGCAAGCTCGCCAAATTTGGCAAGCACTTTGCGTTGGCGCAGTAACGTATCCTCGATTGTCATAGGTTCACCAATGAGGGGTTTTAATATCCGAGGCCTGTCCGCAGTCCAGGTTCAATTTCCTTGATCGATGCACCCTCCGCTAAAAACACGCTTATTCAGTTGCCGCTGATTTTCCAGTGTTTGACATCTTCAGCGAACACCATCTGCTTCATCTCATGAGCAATCCCATAGGCCAAGGATTCGTGCGCGGCAATGACTTTTTCTTCCGCTGACAGGCAATGAAAAATGTCGAGCTTGGTCTCCGCGTCGGCGGTTTCGAGCATGAATATCTGGACGTAGCGCGCCAAGTCGTTGTCGAGACTCGACAGGTATTCACGCAGGCGCTGGTGGTCGACTGATTTTTGGCTGAAGTACCAATTCATCGGGTGAATCAGGAAGCGTGAGTGGGGCGATGTGATACGGCGGCCTGCCGCCAGAAACATAATGATGCCCATTGACTCGATGTTGCCTGCATTGATCGCGCACAGGGGCACCGGCAATGACTTCAGGAATGTGTAGAGGGTGAAACCAAAGTTAGTACTGCCGCCGCTTGTAGAAAGATTGAGGAGCAACGAGGTGGCGCCTTGATCGATGGCCTCGAGACAGGAATCTCGAAAGCGCTCAGTCGTTCCCTGATCGATCTGGCAATGAAAATGCACGATGTGTTCTGTCATCACTTGACCTCCTGTGTGTGATGCGGGGAGGGGGCTTCTACGAGTTATTAAGTTTAGTAAATATCGAACATTTGGCATGCAAACGGGCGTAAGGCTCCGTCGATAAACGGTGATGTGCCGTCAGTCGAATACGCGTGTTTCCAATGGAACCATCTGCGCGAATCCACTCGTCGCGAGCCCCATATTTTCATTCAAACTTTCTATTTTGTGCGTCCTCCGAATTAAACGAGCCCTTGCTCGTGCCAACGATGTAGAGGTGAACGAAAATGGCCAATACAGGAAATGATAAGCCAGGCAATTTTTCTACTGATCGGGACAAGGCTTCAGAAGCCGGTAAGAAAGGTGGAGGAGCTTCCGGCGGGAATTTTGCCAACGACCCACAGCGCGCATCTGAAGCAGGCCAAAAAGGTGGTCAAGCTTCCGGCGGACAACAATCCCGCGACAGCGACCGCATGTCCGGAGGCGGACAGGGTACGAATCGCGGAGGGGAATTTGCCGACGATAAAGAAAACATGTCCAAACCAGGCCAGAAAGGTGGCCAGGCGTCAGGCGGACAACAGTCCAACAAGCCTGATCAATCGTCCAGTGGTGGACGCGGTAGCAACCTTGCCGATGACAAGTCATCTGACATGGGGCGCAAAGACGGTGGGGTAAGTGGAGGTGGTGGACGCAAACCCTGATGCCTGCTGACGCCATCAAGCCCCGAACCTTTCGGGGCTTGATTCGTATAGCAGGCCAAAACCGGGTCCGAACCTCGTCTGGCAGACTAAGTCTGGATTGGGGAAGATCGTAGCTTGAGAGCCGCTCAATACCATTATTCACGAGGTGAAAAGGGCTTTTTTCAACCATTGCAGTGCCGACGAAATTGGATCAATTAAGTTGCGGTGATTGTTTGCCAAGACTGTCAACCGATCATGACGTTTGCGGAACAGCCCTACGTCAGCAACTCAACCCCGATACTCCGCAATCACCGTCCAACACGTGATTGTTCATCGCTCAACCGCTTTCGTGTGTGTTCATGGGCGATGGCCAGGACGAAACGTCAGATCCGCGAACTTTGCGGGCCGAGATGAAGTCAGCCGCCCCGGTGGCGGCCGACTTTCAGCCCGGTCAACTCCATTGAGCCCAGGTCAGGAATGAACCGGGTAATCCACGTATCCGCGCTGATCGCCACCAAAGAAGGTGCTCGGATCCGGCGTATTGAGCGGCAACCCGTCGCGAATTCGCCGTGGCAGATCAGGATTTGCCAGAAACGGTCTGCCGAACGCAATGATGTCTGCACGGCCGTCGATCAAGGCCTGTTCCGCCGTCTCGGGGTCGTAACCGCCGGCGATCATCAACACGCCGTCCCATGCTGCGCGCAATTGGCCGATGATTTCATCCCAGCGCGGGTCAAAGTTCTCGTCCTTGACGGTGCCGACGACAGCTGGCTCGACGAGGTGCAGGTAGGCCAGCGTCCAGTGGTTCAACGAACGCACGATGTGGCCGAACGTCGCTTGCGGTGTCTCATCGCCCATGCCCATGAAGCGTCCCATCGGCGTGAGACGCACGCCCACGTGCTCTGCGCCCACTTCGTCGACCACGGCAGCGACCACTTTGAGTAACAGGCGTGCGCGGTTTTCCAGGCTGCCGCCGTAAGCATCCTCGCGCTGGTTACTGTTGCTGTTGATGAACTGGTCCAGCAGATAACCGTTGCCTGCATGAATTTCCACGCCATCCATACCGGCGTTCAGCGCGTTGCGAGCGGCCCGGCGGTAGTCGCTGATGATGTCATCGATCTCCGAGGTCTGCAGCGCTCGCGGCACCGGCACATCGTCCCAGACACCGCTGCCATCGGCGTCGACGATGAACGTCTTGCCCGGCACGGGTAATGCGCTCGGGGCAACCGGGAGTGCGTTGTCAGGTTGAAAACTGGGGTGTGACACGCGGCCCACGTGCCAGAGTTGCATGAAGATCAGACCGCCGACCTCGTGCACCTGGCTGCTGACTTCACGCCAGGCTTGCACCTGTTCATCGCTGTAGATTCCCGGCGTCCAGGCGTAGCCCTGGCCCTGTCGGGAAATCTGTGTCGCCTCGGTAATGATCAACGCAGCACTCGCACGCTGGCGGTAATACTCGGCATTCATGGCCGTCGGAATGTCGCCCGGTTGGCCCGCGCGCGAGCGTGTCAATGGCGCCATCGCCACTCGGTGCGGGAGTGTGTACGGGCCCAGTGCGATGGGTTGAAACAGGTGCTGAGTCATAGGGTGTTCTCCAGTATTCGAAAAGAGCAAGCAGGGCGGTGTCGGACGTTTGGCCAGGCATCGGATGGCCTTAAGTTAATCCGCGAGATGGCGCTTGTTAATCCGTAAAAACCTCCACGCTGCATTGCGTGAAGCGCAACGCTGCGCAGGTCAGGACGGCTGCTCCGAGCGGGTCAGAGGAAGGTTCAACCAGCGCCGGCCGGTGGCGTTCGCCACGGCATTGCCGATGGCCGCGGCCATTGGCCCCTGGACGATTTCGGCGGCGCCGAGAAACGGTTGTCCCGGTTGGTCGAGCAGATGAACGTCAACCTTTTTGGGCACTTGCGAAAAGCGCAGGATCGGGTAGCCACTCCAGTCGTAGCTGCGAATGCCCCCGGCGTCATAGGCGACTTTTTCATACAGCGTCCAACTGGTGGACTGGACGATCCCGCCCTCCACCTGGTTGCGCAGGCCATCGGGATTGACGATCTGCCCGACGTCCACCGCCGTGACCACGTGATCGACCTGCACTTCGCCGGTCTGTGGATGTACCTGAAGACGTACCGCGATCGCGCAATAGCCCATGATGTTTTTGTAGCGGGCAAACGCGAAGCCGATGCCGGCGCCAGGCTCGCTGCTTTTGTGCGGCCAGCCAATGGCATCGCGAACCCGCTCTACCACGGCCCGTGCCCGGGGATCCTCCAAATGGGCAAGGCGCAAGGCAACCGGATCGACCCCGTGCCTGGAGGCAAGCTCATCCATACAAGCTTCGATCGCGTAAATGTTGATGTGCGCGCCCAGCGAGCGCATGGCCGACGTGCGAAACGGCATCGCAGTGACGAAGTTCATGTTGATGCGCGTAGAGGCCATCGTGTACAGCGGCACGGCATTGCGATCGCCGTCGCCTTCAGGTTGAGCGATAGGCACCGAAGGCGCGGAGGCGAACGGTCGAGCCAGCAGTCTCGCCGGCAGCAACCGTCCGGCATTAACGATCCGTTCGTTATGCGGCGTCGTCCACAGTTCATAGCGCCAGTCCTGTAATCGATCTTTGGCATCCAGGTTGGCTTGTACTTCGGTCACCATCGCGGAGCTGTAGGGCTCCCAGAGATTTTCCTGTTCGCGCATCCATTGAACCCGCACCGGCGTGCCCGGCATTCGCATGGCAATCAACGCCGCGTCGGCCGCAGCATCGTCGGCGCCGTTATGGCCATAGCAACCGGACCCTTCGGTGTGGATACAGCGAACGCGCTCGGGCGGTAGCCGTACCATTTCGGCGATCCCGGCACGCAGGGGATACACACCCTGAGTGTGGGTCCAGACAGTAAGGGTGCCGTCCTTGAACCAGGCCACGGCGCAGGACGGGCCGATGGAGCCGTGCATCAGATATTGCTTGGTCACGCGCGCGCGATAGCTGTTGTCGGTCGCGCCCTGCGGAGTGCCTTCATGGCTGATCGGGTAGGGGCGTGAGGGGAGGCGTTTGAGCAAGGCGTGAATGTTCCGGGATTCGGGTATTGCCTGGCCGCCGCTCCATCGCGCCGATTCATATCCGCTGCGCATCGCTTTGATCGCTTGCCATTCATCCCGCGCTACTACGGCAAGATAGTCGCCGTCGCGAATCACCTGCACCACCCCGGACAGTGCCTTGATCGACTCCGCATCAAAGGCTTCCAGCGTGCAGCCGGGACGCGGGGGGCGAATCACCCGAGCGTGCAGCATGCCCGGCAGACGGATGTCTTGAACAAACGCGGCGCCGCCGCTGACTTTGGCCGGAATATCCAGCCGTTGCAGCGAATGGCCGATCAGCTTGAATTGCGTTGCCGGCATCGTCGGCGATTCGGACTTGGCGTAGAGGTGCAGATCGACTTTTTTGACGGCGTCGGCGTAGGACATTTGTTGTCCGGTGGGGGCGTGAATGATGCCCTCCCGAGTCGTCAACAGTGCCGGCGCAACCTCCCAGCTACGTCCGGCCGACTCCAGCAGTAACTCACGCACCTGCGCCGCCGCGTTGAACAGCGCGGTCCCACTGTCGAAAATACTGTGACTGCCGGCGGTGTAGCCTTCGTTGGGTGTCAGAGCCGTGTCGGCGGTAAGCAGGTTGATCGCTGTCGGGGAAACCTCCAGACGTTCAGCGGCAATTTGCAGCAAGGCAGTTTTGACGCCAGTGCCCAATTCAACCTTGCCGGTGTAGACGGTGATGCCTTCAGGACCGACGCGGATCCAGGCATCGAGATAGGGATTGGTGCGCAGGCTGCCGGGAAGATCCGGTGCCAGCACCACAGTGCCAAGTGTGTCGACTTCAGTGTCCGCCCATGCACGCCGCGCCGCCGGCACCAGGGTAAACGCCACCAGCAAGGCCCCCCCACGCAAGAAGGCGCGGCGACTGTGATTGAGCTCTTTAACCACCGTCATAGCGCGCTCCCGTTTTGCCTGGCCACCAGGCTGATCGCGTCGATAATCCGCAAGTGGGTGCCGCAGCGACACAGGTTGCCTGCCATGTACTCTCGAATGGTTTGTTCATCCGGGTGCGGGTTGCTTTCCAGCAATGACTGGGCGCGCATCAACATACCGGCGATGCAGTAGCCGCACTGGGCCGCCTGTTTGTCGATAAAGGCCTTTTGCAAAGGGCCGGGATGTTCAGCCGTACCGAGGCTTTCCACCGTTCGAACCTGCTTGCCTCCAAGGCCCGCACAGGGTGTCACGCAGGAAAATACTGGCTTGTCATCGACGATGACCGTGCAGGCGCCGCATTGCCCCAAACCACACCCGTACTTGGCGCCGTTGAGCCCCAGATGATTGCGCAGCGCGTAGAGCAGCGGCATGTCAGGTTCCAGCTCCAGTGTCTGGGCCGAGCCATTGACGTTGAGCGTGACTTGGGTCATTTCGTCTCCTGACGTATCGTTTCAAGGGTGGAAGAAAGGTCTGTCCAGGATTGGTCGGGTCTGGCTTGTCGGCGCAGATATGAGGCGAGTGCGGTGAGTTGATCGTTGTCGAGGCTGGCGGCAAACGGCGGCATCACAGGTCCTGGCATGCCCGGAGTTGCCGGGACGCCTTCGAGCACGGTTTTCAGAAAATTGCGTGCGCTCGGGGCTTGCAGTGCTGATGTTCGATCCAGCGACGGACGCCCGTCGATTTCGCGCATCGGTGCGGCCGGCCCATGGCAGCCCGCACAGGCGCTGGCGAACAGCAGGGCGCCACTGGCCTGATCGGAGGTCTCGGCAGTCGTAACGGCGGGTTGGGTTTCGGTGATAACAGCCTTGGCTGGCAGGCTCAGCAGATACTCGGCAATCGCCTGTGCATCGCCGACCGGCAAGCGCGCCAGACTGAGACTGACCGGGCGCATCGGGCCGGCAGCAGTGCCGTGTCCGTCCACCACTTCTCCCCGCAGGTAGCTCACTAACTGATCATTGCTCCACGCGTTTGCGCGACGGGGCATGCCGAGCAGCGAAGGCGCTTCCCAGCCATCCACGGCGCCGCCCGCCAGGCTTTCGCCGGACTTCTCGGCACCGATCAGGTTCAGCGGAGAATGACAGCCCGCGCAGTGTCCGGGCCCTTCAACCAGGTAGCGCCCGCGATTCCACGCATCAGATTGCTGCGCCACAGGCGTCAGTGGCTTTGCATGCAGGAACAGCACATTCCAGAACGACACCAACGGACGGATGTTCATCGGGAAATTCATGCGGTTTTGCCTGGCCGGTGAGTTCACGGCAGGGCCGCTCATCAAGTACGCATAGGCGTCTGCAATGTCGCCTGCGGTCATGCGCCGGTAGTGAACGTACGGGAAGGCCGGGTACAGAAAGTGGCCATCACGGGAGATTCCTTCACGCATCGCCCGTTCGAACGCCGGCAGTGACCACTGACCCAGTCCGGTCTGTGGATCAGGTGTGATGTTGGTGCTGTAGAGCGTGCCGAACGGCGTCACCAGCGGCAGTCCTCCCGCCATGTATTGGCCGCCGGGACGCGTGTGGCACACCGCACAGTCGCCAGCCTCGACGACCCGCGCGCCGCGCTGCAGTTGCGCAGAGTCGAACGCTCGCGGGCGCTCGATGGGCACAATCGCCGGACGCCACATCAGCACGACGGCGCCGATTGCGCCTATCGAAGCCAGGACCGCGGCGCTGATCCATAGCGGTCTGGATCTCATGAGATTGCCCTTCATGAGGATTCGAAGCGCCAGAGACGCGCTGTGGGCATTGATGATGGATTCGAGGTCATGAACAGCTCCTTGAACAGCCGGGGCAGGGCGCCGAAAGAGAGCCCTGTGCCAAGTGCCCAAGGGTAGAGAAGGTGCAAGCGCCGGAGTATTGCCAAGTCGCGCAATAGCGCATTGCGCCAACAGCAACGCCGGGGTCGTTGCGCATGGCGCATCACTCAATTGCCCGAGGAATGGATTCTCAGCGTCGAACCGTGCCCTTAGCCTTGCCACCACTTTCCCGAACTTACCGAGGTGTCATCATGCTCACGGGCAATCCTGCAGCGACAGCCAAGTGCGAACAGCCTGCTTCACTCTCCGGCCTGATGGTCGCGTTCCTGGCGTTTTGCTGCGGCGCGGTCGTGGCCAACCTCTATTACGCTCAGCCGATTGTCGAACTGATCGCGCCGCAGATCGGCCTGTCCAGCGCCAATGCCAGCCTGATCGTGTCACTGACCCAGTTTGGTTACGCACTGGGTTTGTTGTTGCTGGTGCCGCTGGCCGACTTGATGGAAAACCGGCGCCTGGTGGTGGGATTCACCCTGGCTTCGAGCGTTACCCTGCTGTGTGCCGGACTGACGCATTCGCCATCGATATTCCTCGTGTTGTCATTACTGATCGGCCTCACCTCGGTGGCGGTGCAGATCCTGGTGCCACTGGCGGCACACCTGGCGCCTGAAGCAACGCGTGGCCGCGTGGTGGGCAACATCATGAGCGGCTTGCTGCTGGGTATTCTGCTATCGCGTCCGCTGTCGAGCGTGTTGGTGGACGTATTTGGCTGGCGCGGCGTGTTTTTCAGCGCGGCGGCACTGATGGCCGTCATCGCCCTGATCACCGCGATTGCGCTGCCGCGCCGCGTGCCGACTCATCAGGCGACTTATGCGGCGTTGATTGGCTCGGTGTTTGCGCTTGCCCGTCGTCATCCGGTTCTGCGTCAACGTTCGTTGTATCAGGGATTATTGTTCGCCAGCTTCAGCCTGTTCTGGACGCTCGCGCCCATCGAGCTGATGCGCAACCATGGTTTCAGCCAAATGCAAGTCGCGATTTTTGCGCTGGTCGGGGCAGTAGGTGCAGTGGCTGCGCCAATCGCCGGGCGTCTGGCCGATGCCGGGCATGGCCGCCGCGGGACGCTGGTCGCGCTGCTGCTGGCGCCGGTCTCGCTGTTGATCGCCGCGCTGCCCGGTAGCAGTTATGTCTGGCTGGTGGTGTGTGCGGTGCTGCTGGATTTCGCGGTACAGCTGAACATGGTGCTGGGCCAGCGCGAGGTGTACGCCATCGATCCGCACAGCCGGGCACGCCTCAATGCCGTGTATATGACGAGCATTTTCGTCGGCGGCGCCTTGGGATCGCTGGTGGCGAGCCCGCTCTACGAGCACTTCGGCTGGAACCTGTCTGCCGTGACGATAGCATTGCTGCCTGCTTTGGCCCTGGCGATGTTCCTGAGCCACAAGGCAAATGTCTGACCGCCAGGCAGTGGGGATCCCGGCGAAGCACAGTCCTACAAGACGGCTGGCAAACGGTGATGCACAATCATCTCCGTTCCTTTTCGACCGGACTCCGCTTATGGACAAGTTGCTGGCACTGAAGATGTTTGTTGAAACCGTACGTTGCGGCGGTTATTCCTCCGCCGCGCGCAAACTCGGAATCTCGACATCTTCGGTGACACGTCAGGTGGCGGGACTGGAAAACGAGCTGGGTGCCAGCCTCCTTAACCGCACGACACGCAACACCAGCGTGACAGTCGCCGGGCAAACCTATTTCGAAAAAGCAGTGGCCATTCTCGATGCCATCGATGAAGCCGATGCCGTGGTCGCCGACCGCGGCAGCGAGGCGCAAGGACGTCTGCGGATCAGTGTCCCCGTCGAGTTTGGTCGGCGAATCATCGCGCCGCATCTGGGCCGGTTGCTCGATCGTCATCCGGGTCTGGAAATAAGCGTGTCGTTGAGTGATCAGGTCAGTGACCTGTTGAGCGAGCAGATCGATGTGTCCGTGCGTCTCGGATCGTCAGTGGTCAGTGAGGACATCGTCAGTAAACGGGTAGGGACCTTCCAGCGCTGGGTGGTGGCCAGCCCGGATTACCTGAGCCGTCACACGGCACTGAGTCATCCCCGTGACTTGCTCGAGCACCAATGCCTGCGCTTCGATTACGGTGCTTCGCATCAACACTGGACGTTCCAGGGCGAGGAGCAAGCTATCCAGCTGAACGTGCACGGCCGCCTGCAAAGTAACAACGCCGACATCTTGCGCGAAGCGGCAATCGCTGGCGACGGGGTGACCCTTCTGGCCGACTGGCTGGTGCGCGACGACGTCGCCGCAGGCCGGCTGACACGTTTGTTGGAACATTATGAAGTCAATCCCGGCAGTGCGAGTAGTTGCATCAATGCGCTGTACTTGCCCAATCACCGAGGTTCCAGCCGCATCAATGTGTTCATCGATTTTCTTGAAGAGATCCTCAATTCGGGTCGATTGAATAACCGATAGGTCCCTTGTTGCGCGAGCCGTCGCAGCTCCGATACAAGGATTTCTACACCTGAGGCAGCCTGGATGTTCACAAGCCCAAAGGTTCTATCCCGGCAGCCTTGGGACTCAGTCTACTGGCCGCCTCCTTCGTGACACAAAACGCCGTTCGCGAATATCCGTCGCCTTACGCACCGCCGTCAGCGGTCATCCAAACGACTCTCAAATTAGAGATCCCTATGACTCGACTCAGTGGAAACGTCGCCGCCTTGGCGTGTCTTAGGAAGACTTACCGCGTAGAGCGTTCAGAACAAGCGAAAAGGCGGGTGTTGGTAAACGGCGGCTTGGGTAGTACAGGTGATAACCCGAGAACAAAGGGCACCAGTCTTCCAGTACCCGCACCAAGCGACCCTCTTCAATATGCGGGGCAAATTCTTCCTCCGGCAAATAGGCGATACCCAAACCGTTAACGGCCGCCGCCGGGACATGTGCGCTGGTGTTCACAATGACTTGGCCAACCACACGCACGTTGATTTTTCGACCACGCTTTTCAAACTCCCAGGCGTCAACTCCGCCGAGGGTTGGGTAGCGTATGTCGATGCATTTGTGATTCACCAGGTCCTGCGGTTTCTTGGGCATGCTGTTGCGTGCGAAATACGAAGGCGATGCCACAGCAGCCATCCGTACCTCGGGCCCGATTGGAGCGGCGATCATATCTTTATCGACGGTGTCGCCGAATCTGATGCCCGCATCGAAGCGATCGGCAACGATGTCCCGGAAGCCATAGTTGATATCAAACTCAACTTTGATGTCAGGGTATTCGAGGAGCAAAGGCGTGAGTCGCGGGAGGAGGATTGTCTTCAGGACAAAATCACCGCAGGTAATGCGTACCGTGCCTGCAGGCTTGTCACGAAGTTCGGTCAACGCATCCAGCTCGGCCTCGATCTCGTCAAAGCGATGACCAATAGCGTGCATCAGGCGTTCACCCGCGCTGGTCGGCGAAACGCTGCGAGTGGTGCGCGTTAGCAGGCGAATTTTCAGCCGCTTTTCAAGCCCGGAAACTGTCTGGCTCAGGGCGGATTGCGAGACGCCCAAGAGGGCGGCCGCTCGGGTGAAGCTGCCTTCCCTGGCGACCATCACAAAGGCCAGAAGGTCGTTCAGGTTATGTCGTGACATGGGAGCCTGCCTGTCGCAATTGATTAGCTGTGCTTATAACTTCAACAAGCTTTCATTAGATTATCAAGCATGACGTATTCCCAGAGAATAGGGCAAGCCTCACCTGTGGTCACAGGCAGAGCCCATACGATCTGCTGATCCAGACCTGGCAACCACGTCGATCAGCACCTATTCACTGATGGGAGCCGCACATGAGAAAACTCGTTATCTTGCTCGGCCTTGTGATGGCGTCGCTCTCTGCACTGGGAGCCGACATGTCTAACGGAGCCGATAACTTTTACAAAAGTGAGAAGGTCACGATGCAACGGGTGACCTTCAAAAATCAGTACCAGATGAACACTACGGGGAATCTGTTCATCCCTAAAGATTTGAAGCCCGGTAGCAAAAGCGCGGCGATCATCGTTGGCCATCCCATGGGTGCGGTCAAAGAGCAGAGTTCGAACCTGTATGCCCAGAAACTGGCGGATCAAGGTTTCGTGACCCTTGCCATCGATCTGTCGTTCTGGGGCGAAAGCGAAGGACAACCGCGCAACGCGGTCTCGCCAGAAATCTATGCCGAGGACTTCAGTGCAGCTGTTGATTACCTCGGCACACAGACGTTCATTGATCGGAACCGGATAGGTGTCCTGGGCATTTGCGGTAGCGGGAGCTTTGTCATCAGCGCTGCCAAGATCGATCCTCGGATGAAGGCCATTGCCACGGTCAGCATGTACGACATGGGTGCGGCCAACCGCAATGGCCTGAAGCATTCCGTCACTGTCGAGCAGAGAAAGCAAGCTATCGCCGCTGCTGCCGAGCAGCGTTATGTCGAGTTCACCGGAGGCGAAACCAAATACACCAGCGGAACTGTCCATGAGCTGACGGACAAATCCAACCCCATCGAACGCGAGTTCTACGATTTCTACCGCACGCCACGTGGTGAGTTCACTCCCAAAGGTCAGTCACCGTTGCTGACCACTCACCCGACGCTGACCAGCAACGCCAAGTTCATGAACTTCTATCCGTTCAACGATATCGAGACGATCTCGCCACGCCCGATGTTGTTCATTGCCGGTGAAAATGCGCACTCGCGTGAGTTCAGTGAAGAGGCCTATCGACTGGCGGGTCAACCCAAAGAACTTGTGATCATTCCAGGTGCGGGCCACGTGGATCTCTATGACCGGGTCGGCCTTATCCCGTTTGCCAAGCTGACCTCGTTCTTCAAAACCAGCCTTAAGTGAAATCTATCGCTGAGCGACCAGGCAACTGAGACGCCGGCCCTGCCATTGAGCGGGGCCTTTCGACGTGTTGGAGGAAATCAGATGAGCAGCACCACCTTACCCATCCAGGCAGCGAGTCGACAGGTATGGGGAGCAGTCCTGGCGATGTCGCTGTGCGCCTTCGCCCTGGTGACTTCGGAGTTTCTGCCGGTGAGCTTGCTCACACCGATTGCGACCGATCTCGCGCTGACAGAAGGGCAGGCCGGGCAAGCGATTTCGATTTCTGGACTCTTTGCGGTTGTCACCAGTCTTTTCATCTCTTCAGTCATTCGCCGGCTCGACCGAAGGCCCGTTTTGCTTTTCCTGACAGCCTTGATGATTGCCTCAGGCACGCTCGTCGCTTTTGCCCCGAACTACTCGACACTGATGGTGGGCCGAGCCATTTTGGGAATCGCCATTGGTGGCAGTTGGTCAATGTCGACTGCCGTCATGATGCGGATTGCACCTGAGCGTTTCGTGCCTAAGGCTATCGCTTTGATCCAGGGCGGCACCGCACTCGCCACGGCAGTTGCAGCCCCTATTGGCAGTTACATGGGGGGGCTGATCGGCTGGCGAGGTGCATTCTTCTGCGTGGTTCCGCTCGCCGCGCTGGCGCTCTGTTGGCAAGCATTCACGTTGCCGAAAATGCCTGGCCAAAATGAGTCTGGCTCTGTAGCGGATGTGTTTCGGCTATTAGGTAACGCCAAAGTCTCGCTGGGCATGGCAGCAGTGGCATTTTTGTTTATGGGGCAATTCGCGTTATTCACCTATCTGCGTCCGTTCCTGGAGTTGGTGACCCGCGTTGATGTGTCTGAACTCTCCCTGCTATTGCTGATTATCGGAATGGCCGGATTGATGGGCACGATGGTGATTGGCTCGGTGTTGAACAGAAGCCTTCATCGAGTGCTGATGATCATTCCATTTTTGATGTCGGGGATTGCTGCGGCTCTACTGGTGTTTGGCAGTTCGATGTGGGCGACAGCCGCTCTACTGGGGGTATGGGGCCTGATTGCGACGTGTGCACCTGTAGGTTGGTTCACATGGTTATCGCGCACGCTTCCACAAGATGCCGAAACCGGAGGTGGTCTGATGGTAGCGGTGATTCAGTTGGCGATCACACTCGGCGCGACGGTGGGCGGGTTGCTCTATGACGGAGTTGGCTTCCAGGCAACATTCATCGCAAGTGCAGTATTTCTGTTGCTGGCTGCCGCGCTCGCACGTTTGGTTATGCCGCAGAAGCATCCTTGAGCCAGGAGAAAAATACCCTCCCGGAAACAATGAACAGCGCTTTGTTGATCCTCAACTACCAGGTGGGCGTCGGCGATCAGGCCGATGCCCATGAAGCTTCTCTTCGTGCGGCGTAGGCAGTGGCGGCGGGCCGCAAAGCAACCTGCCGATGCGAGTCTTGTTTTCCGCTCCACATATAGAAAAAGCGCCACTCAGGGAGTGGCGCTTTTTTTGTGCCTGGTATTTACGGAGAGGTCATTAATGCCTGGGCATTGGACTGCTTGGGCGTTTTACATCGCGTTTTCGCCTGGCCGAGTCAGGGCTCGCAATGGGGCTCGGTTGAGCCAGCCGGGGCGTACGCAGTAACAGACTGATGTCCTCTGCGCTAACTGCTCTGCTGAAAAAGTGGCCCTGAATTTCATCGCAGCCGTTTTCACGCAGGAAAGTTTGCTGTTCTTGGGTTTCGACACCTTCGGCAATGACCTTGAGGTTCAGTTTGTGCCCCAACGAAATCACCGCGGTAGCGATGGCTTTGTCGTTCTCGTTGTCGGGCAGATCGCGCACGAAAGATTGGTCGATCTTGAGTCTCGCGATCGGGAAGCTTTTCAATGCGGCGAGGCTGGAGTAGCCAGTGCCGAAGTCATCGATCGAGAGACTGATCCCCATTGTTTGCAGTTCTTTCATTTTGCTGATGGCTTGCTGAAGGTCTTGCATGATCAGACTTTCGGTCAGCTCAAGTTCAAGGTACATCGGGTCCAGTCCGGTTTCTTGCAAGGCATGCCTCACGCGGTCGATCAGGTCCCTTTCGATGAACTGACGTGCTGAAATATTCACCGACATGGTGATCGGCGGACAGCCCGCATCCTGCCAGTCCTTGTTCTGTCTGCACGCGGTATGAATCACCCAGTCGCCGATGGGCACAATCAATCCGGTCTCTTCGGCCTGGGGAATGAATTTGATTGGAGGCACGATGCCGAGCTCGGGATGCTGCCAGCGGATCAGTGCCTCTACGCCGATAATCTGACCCGACTGCAAATCCACCTGTGGCTGGTACAGCAGCAGGAACTCGTCATGGTTGAGTGCGTTTCTAAGCCCGTCTTGCATGGCGAGCTTGCCCTGAACCTTGTTATTCATCTCGCTCGTATAGAACTGGTAACTGTTGCGACCCAACTCCTTGGCCCGGTACATGGCGGCGTCCGCGTTGCTGAGCAACGTGTCGGTATCGCTGCCGTCGGTAGGGTAGGTGGCCAGTCCCATGCTGCAGGTGACGTGGAGTGTATGTCCGCTGAGCTGAATCGGCCGCAGGATGGCTTCCTGGATTTTGTGCAGGGCAGGAGTAATGCCGTCCACGTCTGAAGGCTGGTCGAACAGGATAATCACAAACTCGTCGCCGCCCAGTCGCACGACGGTGTCGGTGCGACGGACACATTCCAGCATGCGCCGGGCGACGGTTTTCAGCAGCTCGTCACCAGCACTGTGCCCAAGGCTGTCATTTACCAGTTTGAATTTGTCCAGATCGAGAAACACCACCGTCACCAGGCGGTTGTAGCGCTGAGCGTAAAGGATTGCCTGCTTGAGGCGATCTTCGAGCAATGTGCGATTGGGCAGCCCGGTCAGTGCGTCATGGTCGCCCATATAGCGAATGCGTTTTTCGGTCAGTTGGCGTTCTATCGCAATGCCGGCCAGAGGTGTCGCCATGTCGATCAGCCGCGTTTCGGTCGCGCGAGGGCTGCGTACGGTGTTGGAGTACAAGGCAAACGTACCCAATACCTTTCGCTCATGGGACAGAATCGGTGTCGACCAGCAGGAGCGAAATCCATAGGGCGCAACGATTGAACGGTACGCCTCCCACAGCGGATCCAGTTCGATATCCGTGACGATGACCGGTTCTCGTCGATACACCGCGGTGCCGCAGGAACCGACGTTCGGACCGATCGCTATTCCGTCAATCAGCTGGTTATAGGCTTTCGGCAAACTGGGGGCAGCCCCGTGCAGCAAGTGCGTACCATCCTCATCCAGCACCAGGATGGACACCATCATCCCCTCCAGTTGGGATTCGACCAGGTGAGCCAGGCTGTCGAGGACTTCTGCCAGCTCGGTACTCCTGGCGATCAGCTCCAGGACATGACCTTGTCCGGCACGGATAATGGCTTCTTGCTCCAATCGGCTGTTTTGCACGGCGAGCCGCTCTGTGGCGATACTCAATTGGACCGTTCTTTTTTCCAGCTGAAGTCGGTCTTTAAGGAATTGATTCACCGCGCGAGCCATGTTGCCGATCTCGTCCTTCCCGTGTTCCGCCATCATCAAATGCGTTTTGTCCGTGTGCTCCTGACGCAATTGCCGGCTGATTTCATTCAGGCGCACGAGCACATGACGGCCCATGAAGACCCGGGTCACGAACCAGGCGAACACCAGGCTGGCGCCCAACATGATCAGCACCCATTGCTGACTACGATTTGAGGCCTCAACCAGGCGCTGCACGGCTTCGCGATAGTCTTCGGTGTAAGCACTGGATTGCGCACGGGCCACCGCGACCAGAACCCCGGCCTCACTCTTCAGTTCCTCATTGAAGCGCTGTATGACGTTTTTCTGGTTGATGAGCCTCAGGCGAAGGGAGAAGAGATCGGGCGTCTCCAGATCAGCGTCGGGTAACTTGCCCGCCGTGCGTGACAGGCGCTCATATCGGGTCTGCAGCCGTTGCACGGCATCACTGTCAACCGCCTGGGGCAGATCGAAAAGTAGCACCGCCAGTTCGAGGCTGGCCTGGGTCTGGGTCGCGGTTAACCGCGCAGTGTGATCCGTCAGGGTTTGCTCGAAGGTGACCTCGGTTTGCAGCAGGCTTTCTCGCAGTTGCGCAACGATGTTGGCGGTATTGCGGAACATCTGGCTCGACTGGTACATGTCCAGTATCGCCACGCCACTGTTCGCGGCCGTCAGCTGCTGCACCAGTTGATCAAGGGCTTCGAGCTGCTCGACGGTCGCCGCATAGCTTGAACGCAGGGCGTCGGGGGAGCGGGTTGTCAAAAGCTGATCGGTCTGGCGTTCGATCAGCAAAGTCCGCTGCAGCATGTCTTGCCCGTTTTGCATGCGGACCAGTCGTTCATCTGTCAGTTGGCGGGTGGCGCTGTTTGACGTGCGCAAGGCGTAGACCGCCGTTGCACCACCCGCCAAGATCAGCAGCGCCAGCGTTAGAAACGCCAGCGTGAACTGCGCGCGTAGCGATTGCGGCAACAGCCAGCGTCCGAGTCGGGAAGTAACGTCCAATCTCAGGGATTCCATTGGTGGCGGTAAATGTCTCGATAGCCATTATCCGGGTCGTACTGGAACTTCTTCCCGCCGTCGAAGGCAATATTGTCGGCGTTGACCAGGTGAATCGGTGCTACGAAGCCGCTCACCGGCTGACCTGCAAACAGCCGGTTCAATTCATCCATCACTTGCCAGCCATGCAGATTGAGTGGCTCGGCCACGGTGACGGTCTGGTAGGTTTTTGCCTGGATGCGCAAGAAAGCCGAAGCGCTTCCATCACCGGCAGACAACAGACTGATGCCGTCACTGGGTATTGCGGCGTTGGTCAATGAGGCAATCGAGTAGTCGAAATAAATATCGTTGATAGCCAGCGTGTGGGTCCAACGCTTGCCATAGCGTTGAAGCAACTCCTTGGTGATCGTCGGCATCTTCTCGCCACTTTCGGAGATCGCGACATCGCGCACTTCCAGCAACGTACAGTCCCGACAGGCCCGAATGACATCTTCCATGGCCTTGGCTTTTGCCATGGCGATGCTGTACTTGGAGTCAGTCAGGATTACCACGCCGGCGTGTCCGTTTGACTGAGCCACTGCCGCCATCGCCGTGAGACGCGCCACTTCGAGCGGATCGGTCGTGACGTTCATGGCCACCGGCGTGCCGTCAATCGGCCCGGGGCGCGCCCCGGCGTGCCAGCCAACCACCGGCACATCCCTGTTGGCGAAGAGGACCAGCGCCGCATTGTTTTCAACAGCATCGGAGCCGCACAGAATCAGGCCGTCGGGTTTCGCTGCCAACGCATCGGCAAAAGCCTTTGCACGCCCGGCCGAAGATCCCGCGCCATCGAAGATCTTCAGCGTCCAGCCCATCGCCTTGGCCGCCTCGCGAGCGCCTTGAGCGACCCCGACAATTCCACCGTTACGCAAATCTTCGGCGACAAAAGCGATGCTCTTGCCCCGCAAGGCTCGCGGACCGGATTCAGGGCCGCTCCAGCGAACGGCTCCGAGGGTGGCCCTGGAAACGACTTCCTGCGCTTGAATCACCGTAACCGTGGCGTTTTCGGCGCCCGCTGCGGTTGGCAGATCCTGGCCGTATCCGGGAATTGCCGTGAAAAGACACAAAACCGTTATTGAAGCCATGCGGAGTCGCCAAGGCGTGATCAAACAGGTTCGATCTCCCCATAGGATGCCGGGTCTGGAGCCGATGGCGCGATCATAGACTGGCATGGCGTCCCTTTTTGCCAAGAGTGCAGCGTTCACTGTTCGAAAGGATAGTCGGTTCTGCTGTTAGCAGGTCGTTTGTGGGTGAAGTGCGCGAATTTTAGTTTTGAATATTCAGGAACGGGGGCAGGGGGCCATGGTGCGAAGCGAGGGGTGAAGGTTAATTGCGTCGTTGATTACATTGGGTGGTTTTATGAGGCTTCGGCTTTGCGTGAAAACCAGGCGAAACGGCAGTCGGAATTTTTGTTTGGGTGCGATTTGTTGGGCTGTGCTGAGGGACGGATCGCGTTTTCTAGATTCACTTCGCCGCTTTCTGCGAAAAACTATTCCTCAGCGTGTTTCTCAGTTGATGCGTTATGAGTGGCGGCTAACGGCCAGAAGCGGTCATTGGCTTCGGCAGGTATTGGCCTAGACTGGGTCAACTCAATAATCGAAGGACATAGAATGCTTATTGACTTCAGCGGCCTTCCAGGTACTGGAAAAACGACTATAGCAAGCGACCTTGCCACCAGAACAAGTGCGGTGTATCTGCGGATCGATACGATTGAGCAGGCTATCCGAAACTCCGGTGCTCTGGCACAAGACGTGGGGCGGAGCGGTTATATGGTCGCTAATGAGCTTGCTCTGAGCAATCTTCGTTTTGGCAGTACTGTCATAGTCGACTGTGTTAACCCAGTAATCGAAAGCCGAAACGCGTGGAGCGAGATCGCTACTCGCTCTGGTACTCCATTAGTGAATATCCAGGTGGTTTGTTCTGATAAATATGAACACCAGCGACGGGTAGAAACCAGGAAGATTGATATTCCTGGCCTGTCGCCACCAACCTGGCAGTCTGTATTGGATCATGAATATGAGCCGTGGGATAACGCTCCGTTTGATATCGACACAGCCTTGACGTCTCCGGCGGAGGCAGTTGCAATGATCACTAAACGATTTTTATCCGAGGAGTAGCGCCAGCTAAAAGCTCTACATAGCAAGGGGCGATCAGCAGACGCTTGCCGCTTTTGGCCGAACGCTGGCGGTCAAGAACGGCGGCTTTCGGCCATAAGCAGCCATTCGTGAATGTCCGTTTACGACCCCAAGTAGCCCTTCGAGCGATGCAAAGGTGAACTGGTAAAGTTGAATCTGC
>NZ_MOBR01000010.1 GCF_003732705.1 Pseudomonas frederiksbergensis
AAGATTAAATTCCGAAACCCCTATCTGCGTATGCAGGTAGGGGTTTTGTTTTGACTGCAGGAAATGCACTAACTAAAACGCACCTCTAAAAAAGCCCCGTACAGAGATCTTCTGGCGGGGCTTTTTTGCGCGTGGTCGGTAAGCGTGATCGATGGTTCCAAGGCTCTTGATTAATTACCAGCGTCGGCGCAACCAAATACACGTTTATACGCCCAACGCTTCAAGGGAACGCCTCTCCTGGCCGATAACCCGAACGATCGATGTTCTCTTTGTTTGCGGCGATTCACAGATATCCCGCGGGCTGATGAGAAATCGCTTGATAGCCTTTTGCCGCCAGCTATCATCTGCGCGCCGAACGCGCAGCAAAGCCGTATGTTCACCTTTGGGTTGTTCTTCTTAAATTGCCTGGAAATCTTCGATGCTGTCGTATCACCAAAAGAGTTTTCTGATCGTCGATGATTTTTCGGATTTCCGCAGTTCCGTCAGGTCCATGCTGCGGGAGCTGGGCATCAAGGATGTCGACACCGCTGATACCGGTGAACAGGCGCTGCGTATGTGCGCGCAGAAGTCTTACGATTTTATCCTGCAGGATTTTCACCTGGGCGATGGCAAAAAGAACGGTCAACAGGTGCTCGAAGACCTGATGATCGAGAAGCTGATCAGCCATGAAAGCGTGTTTGTCATGGTTACCGCCGAGACGAGCCAGGCCATGGTGCTCAGTGCTCTGGAGCACGAGCCCGATGCTTACCTGACCAAACCGTTCAACCGCTCCGGTCTGGCCCAGCGCCTTGAGCGGCTGGTACAGCGCAAGACGTTGCTCAAGCCGATCCTGCAGGCGCTTGACCGGGGTAAGCCGGTCGAGGTGCTCAATGCTTGTATCGCCTTGTGCAAGCAGGACATCCGCTATTCGCCGCTGTGCCTGCGTTATCGCGCCGATGCCCTGCGCGACCTGAACCAGAACGAGGCGCTGGAGCGTCTCTACGACGGCATCATCGCTGATCGACCGCTGCCATGGGCGTTTGCCGGGCTGGGCAAGTTGCTGTTCAAGCGCGGCCAGGTCAGCCAGGCCAAAGGTGTCTACGAGAAGGCGCTGAAGGTCTTCCCGATGATGCCGGCGCTGTATGACGGCATGGCCGACGTGCTGGTCGCCGAAGGCGATACCAAGGGCGCCCAGCGCGTATTGGAGGAAGCCATCCGCCTGTCGCCGCTAGCGGTTCGTCGGCAAGCGTTGCTGGGTAAGCTGGCGATGACCAACGAAGATTTTGAAACCGCCTCCAAAGCCTATCGGCAAGCGGTGGCTCAAGGTGCTCAGTCACGTTTCAAGGATGCGGAAAGCAACCTTGGCCTGGCCCACGCCTTGATCAGCAAAGGCAGTGAAAAGGGCCTGGATACCCGGACCCGACTGGAAATCAACACGACGCTCAGCGCAGTGGCCAAGGAGAATCCTTCCGACCCGGGTCTGCAGATCCGGGCGCGGCTGATGAAAGCCACCAGTCTGTTGCTCAACGATGCCGAGACCGCCGAAAAGCTCACCGAGCAAGCAATGATGCGCCTCGATGGCATGGAGCAATTCATGAGTGCCGAAGCGGCGCTCCTGGTGGCCAAGCAACTGCAAATGCTCGGACAGGCCAGTGCAGGTGCGTCGATGTTGAAAAACTGTGCGGAGATCTACGGTGACGACCCGTCGGTAATGCAGGGTATCGCCAAGTTGACCGACGACCCGACTATTCTCAACGCCGGTAACGCCGCCGCCGATCTCAACCGTCAAGGTGTGCGCGTGTACAAGACCGGTAATCTGGTGGAAGCGCGGGACGTGTTCCGCAAAGCCCTGGCGTTGCAACCGAAGAACATCAGTATCGCGCTGAACATGGCGCAATCGCTGCTGCATGGCACTGACACCAGTGTCCCGTCGGCAGAACTCGAGGAGTGCCGGGCCTGCCTGAAAACGGTCGGCCTGATGCCCGATACCGACGCGCGTTTTTCCCGTTATCAGAAGCTGCGAAGCAAGGCGTTTGGCGAATGAACGACAGTGAACAAGCTCTCGATTTCTCCACGGTGATCGCCTCTACCGTGCACGACATGAAGAACTCCTTGGCAATGCTGATGCAGGCCCACAGCCAATGGCTGGCACGCTTGCCCGATCAGCAGCATTCCAGGGAGCAGGGCGTCATCGACTTTGAGTTCGCCCACCTCAACGGCATGCTCGTGCAGTTGCTGGGGCTATATAAGCTCGGTGTTAACCAGATGCCGTTGCAGCCGGCTTACCACGAGTTGGACGATTTCATTGAAGCGCAATTGGCGGCGCATCAGGAGGTCTTCGCCAGTCGGGGCATCATGGCTACGTATGAAGTCGACCCGTTGAGCCCATTGGGTTTCTTCGATCGGGAGCTGATCGCTTCGGTGCTGGCCAACTGCATCAACAACGCGATTCGCTATGCCAAGGATGCGCTGTTGATCACGGTCAGTGATGAGGCCGGTCAGTTGGTGATCACCATCAACGACGACGGCGAGGGTTATCCGCCGGAGATGATCGAGCGCCAGGCCGATTATGTGCAGGGCATCAACCAAAGCTCTGGCAGTACTGGCCTGGGCTTGTACTTCGCCGGACGAATTGCGGCGCTGCATCAACGCAATGGCGTTGGCGGTTACACGCAAATCAGTAATGGCGGCCCGCTGGGTGGTGGCGTCTTCAGCCTCTATCTCCCCTGACCCATATCCTCCCTTTAGGAGCTGGCGAAGGCTGTGATCTTTTGACTTTCAGAGGCGAGATCAAAAGATCGCAGCTTTCGACAGCTGCGACGCAATTACGCATTTTTGTTTGCCGCTGCTTGATATTCCGAACGGCCGGAGCCTATTTTGTACGGGTCGCCGTTCGCGGCTCGCACAACAACAAGGATTGCGTCATGACAACCGATGGCCAGCGTTCACTCGCTCAGCGATTGACGGGCATTGATGAGATTGAATGTGTCACGCCGGATTTGAACGGCGTACCACGGGGCAAAGTAATGACCGCCGAGGGTTTCCTCGAAGGGCGACGGTTGCAGATGGCGCGGGGTGTGCTGCTGCAATGCATCATGGGCGGATATCCGCCAGCGCGCTTTTACGGCAGCGATGATGGCGACTTGGCGCTGGTCGCGGATCCTGCGCAGATCCACCGCTTGCCCTGGAGCAAGCAACCCCGGGCATTGGCCATTTGCGATGCGGACGAACTGACCGGGGAGAGCTCCTCGCTGTCGACTCGCGGTCAGCTCAAAGCCGTCATTGCCCGTTATGCCGCACGGGGGCTCGCGCCAGTTGTGGCGACCGAGATTGAATTCTTTGTCTTCGCGCCCAACACCGATCCGACGCAAGCTTTCCAGCCGCCGCTGGGCCTGGATGGTCGTCGCGAGGACGGTCATTCGGCGTTCAGCGTCAGTTCCAATAACGGCTTGCGGCCGTTCTTCAGTGAAGTCTATGAATGCATGGCGGCCCTGGGCTTGCCTCGCGATACCTTCATGCACGAGATGGGCGTCAGCCAGTTCGAGATCAATCTGCTGCACGGCGATCCACTGTTGCTGGCCGACCAGACCTTTTTGTTCAAGCACCTGCTCAAGGAAGTCGCGCTCAAGCATGGCCTGACCGTGGTGTGCATGGCCAAGCCATTGGCGCACACGCCGGGCAGTTCGATGCATATTCACCAGAGCATCGTCGAGATCGGCAGCGGCCGTAATGTGTTCAGCGACAAGGCCGGGGAACCGACGGCGACCTTCCGCCATTTCATCGGCGGTCAGCAGGCCGGGATGGCCGACTTTACGGCGTTGTTTGCGCCGAACGTGAATTCCTATCAGCGCTTGTGCCACCCGTATGCGTCACCGAATAATGCCTGCTGGTCACATGACAACCGGGCTGCGGGTTTGCGCATTCCGGCCAGTTCGCCGGTGGCCCGCCGGGTCGAGAATCGCTTGCCCGGCGCCGATGCCAATCCGTACCTGGCGATTGCCGCGAGCCTGGCCGCAGGGTTGCACGGCATCGAAAACGAGCTGGAACCGAGCGAGCCGATTCAGGGTGAATTCGTAGTGCCGGATAATCTTTCGTTGCCATGTACCTTGCATGCTGCTCTTGAACGTCTGAAACGTAGCCAATTGGCGATGGAACTGTTCGGCAAGGAGTTCATCGAAGGCTACATCGCTTCGAAGACCATGGAGTTGACCAGCTTCTTTGATGAAATTACTCCCTGGGAACGGCGTGTTTTAGCAGCCCAGGCCTGACGATCCGTCGTCTTCGGGCTATCGTTTTCGATAGCCCGATCCCACTGCAAGGAGCCGCTCGGAACGCCGATGCGCCAAATCTGGAAATCCTTTCGAGCGCTGTATTTCGCCTCGCTGATGATGTTGATCGGCTCTGGCTTGTTAAGTACCTATCTGGGCTTGCGTCTGGCGGCTGACCATGTCGACAGCTTGTGGGTCGGTGCGCTGATGGCGGCCAACTATTTCGGCCTGGTGCTGGGTGGCAAGATCGGCCACCGGCTGATTGCCCGGGTCGGGCATATTCGCGCCTATGCGGCGTGCGCCGGGATTGTCGGCGCCGCGGTGTTGGGCCACGGCTTGATTGACTGGCTGCCCGCCTGGCTGTTTTTGCGGGTCATCGTCGGCCTGGGCATGATGTGTCAGTACATGGTTATCGAGAGCTGGCTCAATGAGCAGGCCGAGGCCAAGCAGCGCGGGCTGGTGTTCAGCGGCTACATGATTGCCTCGTACCTGGGGCTGGTGTTGGGGCAGTTGATTCTGGTCCTGCACCCGGCGCTTGGCTTGGAACTGCTGATGCTGGTCGCGCTGTGTTTCGCGCTGTGCCTGGTGCCGGTGGCCCTGACCCGACGCATTCACCCGGCAGCTCTGCATCCGGCACCCATGGAGCCACGGTTCTTCATCAAGCGCGTGCCGCAGTCGTTGAGCACGGTGTTGGGGGCCGGGTTGATCGTCGGTTCGTTCTACGGTCTGGCGCCGCTGTATGCCTCGCAGCAGGGGTTGTCCACGGAGCAGGTCGGTCTGTTCATGGGTAGCTGCATTTTTGCCGGGCTGGTGGTGCAGTGGCCGCTGGGCTGGTTGTCCGATCGGTATGATCGAGCGTTGCTGATCCGCTGTTTTGCCTTTTGCCTGGCACTGGCCGCGTTGCCGCTGGCGATCATGACCGAGGTGCCGCTGGAGGTGTTGTTCATCGCCGGGTTCCTCTGTTCGCTGGTGCAGTTCTGTCTGTATCCATTGGCCGTGGCGTTCTCCAACGACCACGTCGAGGGCGATCGCCGGGTGTCCCTGACGGCGATGCTTCTGGTGACCTATGGTGTCGGCGCGAGTATCGGGCCGTTGGTGGCCGGGGTGTTGATGAAGCTGTTCGGCAGCCACATGCTGTATGCCTTCTTCAGTTTCTTCGCGCTGGTGCTGGTGTGGCGGATTCGCCCGAAAGCAGTGACCAACCTGCACGTGGTCGACGATGCGCCGCTGCATCACGTGGCCATGCCGGACAGCATGTCGAGTTCACCCCTGGTGGCAGCGCTTGACCCGCGGGTCGATGAGCAGGTGGTACAAGACCAGATGCACAATCCGGTTGAGCCTGAACCCGAACCCGAGCCGACACCTGATCCCGAGACAACTCCAGACGATCCGGAAGACCCGGACACCGGTCGCGAACAAAGCTTTACCGAGGCCAGGCCTTAAATCGAGGCATAAAAAAACGGGCAGTCACCGCGAGGGACTGCCCGTTTTTTATTGAAGCGCTGTATTACATGTCGTCTTTGTCGAAGCGTCGGGCTTCGCGTTGCAGCTGATAGACGAAGCGCTCGACCTGCCGTTGCACCAGGCCGCTCATGTTGTGAAAGCGCACGCCGGCGAAGGTGGTGGAGATTCTTTCTTCGAAGTGCAGGTAACGCAATTCAACTGGGGCGGTCATGCTGCCAAAGGGCAGGGCGGCCATGAAGCGGTCGTAGACCTGGCCCAGTTGCAGGCTGGAGGTGATGTCGCCCTCGAAGCGCAATTTGCAGCCGGTGGCGGAGATGTCCAGCAACTTGCCACTGATCGGCGCCTTGAGCTTTTCACCGCCCAACTCGACACTGACCAGTTGCGCCAGCTTCAACGCAGCGCGAAAGGCATTGCGGCGCTGGTGATAAACCACTTCGGAAGGCAGCGCGCCACGGTAGCAACGACCACCACCGGACTCGTCGATAGTCAGCGGGCCGTTACTTTCCCAGGCAATGCGCACACCGTCGTGAAAGCCTTCGACCTTGAAGGGTTCGCCGGCCAGCAGGAAGCGTTCACCGTCGCGGGGGATCATTTCATCCAGGGCAATCATGTTGCTGTCACGATCAAGGTCCACCAGATAACTCTGGAAGCGCTGGCTGCGCTCATGGAACGTGATGATCAGCGGGTCATGGCTGTCTTGCAGCTGCCGGAGGTTGCCGGAGATTTCCAGAGGTGTGGTGAGCACCTTGGGTGGTTGCGGAGCGTCTTCCGCGCTTGAGGCATTGAACACGGTTCATCAATCTCCAGACAAAATATGACTACTAGCGGGCATTCTGCCAGTATGTTTCGCGTCTTGATAGGGCGTGCTCATTGGCGGGGTATCAAGCCTGACTGAGCGGGCGTGGCTTTGCCATCTTGGCGGTTGATCCGCGGGCATCATAGAGCGCTGGAGGTTCGCCACCGGTGAGGATTTTCAGCTGATTGGCCGTGGCGGCCTGCTGCATCAGGATCGACTGGCCATTCTTGACGTTGGCTGCCTGGCACTGAGCCAGAAGATCGGTCAGTACATCACCTTGTTGCAGCAACTGATCGCCGATGCTCGAGTGGCTGGCGAGTTGCTCGAGGCCGCTGCGAGTGATGGGCAAGTTGAGGCTGGCGAGGATTTCGCTGCGCTTGCGGCCATGCTGTTCGAGCAAAATGATCAATGCCTGTTTCTGCGCCAGAATCTCTTCAAGCAGTGGCATGTCGCGACCGTGCAAGGCGAGGGACTCGGTTTGCAGTAACTCCAGCAAGCGTTGCGCTGGAGCAAAGTCGTCGGTGATCAGTTGCAGTAGATTAGTGTCGTGCATGGCTGGCCTTGGGTTTTAAGCGTCCAAAAGCCTGGCGCAGGCGAGGGCCTAGCGCTGGGCTTCGAAGTTGAGCAGTTTGCTGGCTACACGGCTGCTGTCGACTTTATAGCTGCCATCGGCAATCGCTGCTTTCAACTCGGCCACACGGGCGTTGTCGACGGCAGGCTGATCGCGCAGCTTGTCAGTGACCTTCTGCAACTGTTGAGCCTCATTGCTGAGATGTACCGACTCCCCGCTTTTGACGGTACTGGCCTGATCGGCCGGGGTATTCAGCGGCGCGGATTTGCCGGCGTCGGCGGTTTCCTTGGCAACGCTGGTACGTGTACTGCCCGTAAGTGACGAGGAGCTGTTCAAACGGCTGAAATCGATGACCATGATAAAAAAACCTCTGGGTATTTGGACGCTTGCCATGTTTTCGGCAATACCTGCGAAAACTTTAGGCTCATTTGTGCAATGAGCTGCATGCGCCAACGCTGCATGGACACAGTTTAGGTAACAGCCTGCCAGAGCGCCATAGCTGAGCCTCTACATGGACACTTCCACTTGGCCCGGCGCGGTGACTTGCGCTTTGATGACCCGCATGGAATTGAGGTTTTTCACGCGTATCTGTTCGGCCAGGCCGCCATTGGAGAGTGCTTCGCCCGGCATGCGCACACTGAGCGTACCACTGCGGGCGGTAATCACCACTTGATCGCCTTTGCGCACGACTTCTGCCTGTTCCAGATGAACCAGGGTAATCACTTGGTCGCCTACCGTTGGTCGGGTAAGTTTCTGTCCGATGGCCTGATCGACCGAGGTGAAATACCCCTGGTTGATCAGGCTGATGTCCCGCTCGCGCAGTGCGACATCGCCGGGTTCGATAATCCCCGCGCGCTTGAGTGGACGGGTAGTGATGACAACGTCTCGAAACAGGCGCACTTGAGCGGGTACGAACACTGTCCACGGGGAGCTGCCCTCGCAGCGAACCTTGACCGTTACTCGGCCTATCGGGGTCGCCGGACTCTCCAGTGAGGCTGTCAATTCCTTGTCGCACATGGGCATGCGCAGGCGTGGATCGAGCTGTTTGACCTCGATTTCGTAGCGTCCTTCCGTTTGACTGGTGGCCAGATAGTCTTCTACGGTGAATTCAAGAAACCCCTGAGTCACGCCGATAAGCATATCAGGCAAGGTAACCGAATCAGCAACGGCAGGGCTGCCAGGGGCTAACAGGCAAACAGCCGACACCACGCACAGCAATTTGCGGTAGTTTGATGTCAGGCGTCGGAAAAATGTCGTTTGTTCGTTCATACGGGTTAAAAAGCAAGCGCCGTGCCGTTTAGTGATGAATGTGCGTCGCAACACAACTTAGCGTTGTTGGTGTAGGAGTCTGGGCATGGCTGGTGTAATGGATTCGGTAAACCAGCGCACGCAACTGGTAGGGCAGAATCGCCTGGAGCTGTTGTTGTTCCGTCTCGACGGCCAGCAGCTGTATGGCATCAATGTGTTCAAGGTTCGTGAGGTGCTGCAATGCCCCAAACTGACTCTGATGCCTAAGTCCAGTCCCGTCGTGTGCGGTGTGGCAAATATTCGTGGAGCGACCATCCCGATCCTTGATCTGGCGATGGCGACCGGTTCCGGTCGGTTGCTCGATCAAAGCAATCCCTTCGTGATCATCACGGAGTACAACACCAAGACCCAGGGTTTCCTGGTCCGGTCGGTAGAGCGCATCGTCAACATGAACTGGGAGGAGATTCATCCGCCACCCAAGGGCACGGGACGCGATCATTACCTCACGGCTGTGACTCGGGTCGACAATCAGTTAGTCGAAATCATCGACGTCGAGAAGATCCTGGCCGAAGTAGCGCCGACGCCGGAAGCGATTTCGGTCGGTGTGGTCGATGTCGAAACCCAGCACAAGGCGTTGTCCTTGCGGGTGCTGACGGTCGATGACTCGTCGGTGGCGCGCAAGCAGGTCTCGCGTTGCCTGCAAACGGTCGGCGTCGAAGTGGTGGCGTTGAACGACGGTCGGCAAGCGCTGGACTACCTGCGCAAGCTGGTCGACGAGGGCAAGAAGCCGGAAGAAGAGTTCCTGATGATGATTTCCGACATCGAGATGCCGGAGATGGACGGGTACACCCTGACGGCCGAGATCCGCAGCGACCCTCGCATGCAAAAGCTTCATATCATCCTGCATACTTCGTTGTCGGGTGTGTTCAATCAGGCGATGGTCAAGAAAGTCGGTGCCGATGACTTCCTGGCCAAATTCCGTCCTGATGACCTGGCATCCCGGGTAGTCGACCGGATCAAAGCAGCAGATATCAGCTAGGGGCCCTTTGCCCCTGGCGGTCAACACGATTTAAGAGGCGGTATCTTTGTCTACGGGTAATTTGGATTTCGAACAGTTCCGGGTCTTCCTGGAAAAAGCCTGTGGCATTTTGCTCGGTGAAAACAAGCAATACCTGGTTTCGAGCCGTCTCAACAAACTGATGGAACAGCAGGGCATCAAATCCTTGGGTGAGCTGGTCCAGCGCATCCAGACCCAGCCGCGCAGTGGTTTGCGCGAGATGGTGGTGGATGCCATGACGACCAACGAAACCCTGTGGTTTCGTGACACCTATCCGTTTGAAGTCTTGAAGAACAAGGTACTGCCCGAAGCAATCAAGGCGGCTCCCGGTCAACGCCTGCGCATCTGGTCGGCGGCCTGCTCATCGGGTCAGGAACCGTATTCGCTGTCGATGTCGATCGACGAGTTCGAGCGGACCAACCTGGGCCAGTTGAAGATGGGCGTGCAGATCGTTGCCACCGACCTGTCCGGCACCATGCTGACCAACTGCAAGACCGGCGAATACGACAGCCTGGCGATCGGTCGCGGTTTGTCGCCCGAGCGCCTGCAGCGTTACTTCGATCCGAAAGGGCCGGGGCGCTGGGCCATCAAGGCACCGATCAAGAGCCGGGTAGAGTTTCGTTCGTTCAACCTGCTGGACAGCTACGCAGCCTTGGGCAAGTTCGACATCGTGTTCTGCCGCAACGTGCTGATCTACTTCTCCGCCGAGGTGAAGAAAGACATCCTGTTGCGCATCCACAGCACGTTGAAGCCAGGTGGTTACCTGTTCCTAGGCGCTTCCGAAGCGCTGAACGGTTTGCCGGATCATTACCAGATGGTCCAGTGCAGCCCAGGGATCATTTACCAAGCGAAGTGATGCAAAAGCGGCTGGCATAAAAAACGGGAGTCCTCAGGGACTCCCGTTTTTTTTGCCTGATGATTTCTGATGCGCGCCGCAATCCCTGTAGGAGCATGGCTTGCCCGCGATGGCGGTGTGTCAGACAACATCATCATTGGCTGATACGCCGCCATCGCGGGCAAGCCATGCTCCTACAAGGGATCGGTGTTGCCCGTGGGAAAGCGGCAGAAAAGCGGCAGACGGCGGAAACCCGTTGCCGCTTTTCTGGCATTGCCGCTTTGCCGATGCCCGCAAAGCCCCGGTTTACGGCGTTTTTTGAATTGGCACGCCGCTTGCTATGTTCATGTTACGAAAAATCAGGTCACCCGAAGGTTTCCCGACATGAGCATCAGCTTCGATAAAGCGCTCGGTATCCACGAACAAGCCCTGGGCTTCCGCGCCCAGCGTGCCGAAGTCCTGGCCAACAACATCGCCAACGCCGATACCCCGAACTACAAGGCTCGGGACCTGGACTTCTCCAAAGTGCTTGCCGCACAGAACGAGAAGACCAAGAACGGTTCTTTCGCCTTGAACATGACCAACAGCCGTCATATCGAAGCCGAAGGCCTGGGCAATGGCGACGAGTCGCTGCTGTATCGCACGCCGATGCAACCGTCGATCGACCAGAACACCGTGGACGCTCAGCTTGAACAGTCGAATTACGCGGAAAACGCGGTCGGCTTCCAGGCCAGCTTCACCCTGCTCAACAGCAAATTCAAAGGGCTGGTTTCAGCCCTGCGAGGAGAGTAAGTCATGTCCCTTGCCAGTGTTTTCAACATTGCCGGTAGCGGCATGAGTGCCCAGACCACTCGCCTGAACACCGTCGCCTCGAACATCGCTAACGCCGAAACCGTCTCGTCGAGCATCGACCAGACCTATCGCGCCCGTCACCCGGTGTTCGCCACCATGTTCCAGGGTGGCCAGAACGGCGGCAGCGATTCGCTGTTCCAGAGCCAGGACGCCGCCGGCCAGGGCGTGCAAGTGTTGGGCGTGGTCGAAGACCAGAGCAACCTTGAAGCGCGCTACGAGCCGAACCATCCGGCTGCCGACGCCAAGGGCTACGTCTACTACCCGAACGTCAACGTCGTCGAAGAAATGGCTGACATGATTTCCGCGAGCCGTTCGTTCCAGACCAACGCCGAAATGATGAACACCGCCAAAACCATGATGCAGAAGGTCCTGACCCTCGGTCAGTGATAAGGGGCGACTCAGATGAGTGTTACCGATTCCACCAGCGGCCTCAGCATTAACGACATCCTGGCGAACTCTTCCGTCAAGTCCAATGCCACCAAGGATGGCCTTGGCTCCGTGGCCGGCGCCGCGACCGGTGGCCAGACGTTGGGCAAGGATGCGTTCCTGCAATTGCTGGTGACCCAACTCAAAAACCAGAACCCGCTGGACCCGCAGGACAACAGTGCGTTCGTCGCCCAGTTGGCCCAGTTCAGTAGCCTGGAAGGCATCACCACGCTCAACAGCACGGTCAGCTCGATCGCCGGCAACTACAGCTCTTCTCAGGCGTTGCAGGCTTCGTCCCTGGTCGGCCGCTCCGTGATCGTGCAGACCAACAATATCCAGGTCGACGACCCGACCAAGGCAGTCACCGGTTCGGTGAACCTGACTTCGTCGATCGCCGGTGGCACCGTGACCATTGCCGACAAAGACGGCAAGACGGTCCGCACCATCGACCTGGGCACCCGCGCGGTCGGCAGTTCCAGCTTCACATGGGATGGCAAGGATTCGAGTGGCAACCCCGTTCCGGTCGGCGCTTACACCATCAAGGCCAGTACGCCGATCGACGGCAAGGCGACGGACCTGGCGGTGTACCTGCCGGCCACCGTCAACAGCGTGACCCTCAGCCAGACCGGCGGCGAGCTGATGCTCAACCTCGCAGGCCTGGGCCCGGTCGCCCTGTCCAAAGTTCAAACCATTGGTATATAGAGCCGACTAACCCGGCACAAAGGAGTGGAATATGTCTTTCAATATCGGCCTTAGCGGTCTCTATGCAGCCAACAAACAACTGGACGTGACCGGCAACAACATCGCCAACGTCGCGACCACCGGTTTCAAATCCTCCCGCACCGAATTTGAAGACGTCTACTCGGCGACCAAACTCGGCAGCGGCAGCCAGGTCGTCGGCAGCGGCGTGCGCCTGGCCAACGTGTCTCAGCAGTTTACCCAGGGTGACATCAACAACACCGGTAACGTGCTGGACATGGGCATCAACGGTTCGGGTTTCTTCGCCCTGAGCAACAACGGCTCGACGTCCTACACCCGTAACGGTACGTTCAAGGTCGACAAGGACGGTTTCATCACCAACACCGACTACACCTCCCGCCTGCAAGGCTACGGTGTGGATGCCAACGGCAAGATCATCAACGGCGTGTTGACCGACCTGAAACTCGACACCTCGAACCTGGCGCCGAAGACCACTTCGACCGTGACCTCGACGATCAACCTGAACTCGACGGCTCCGGTCATCGACGATACCGTCCCGGCTGGCAAGTTCGACCCGACGCTGACGGCGACCTACACCAAATCGTTCAGCACCCCGATTTATGACAGCCAGGGCAACCAGCACACCATGGATCAGTACATGGTGAAAACCGGTGCCAATACCTGGAAGGTCTACACTCTGGTAGACGGCCGCAACCCGGATGCTACCGGCAGCGATCCGAAAGTCACTGCCCCGGTCGCTTCGACACTGTCGTTCGACACCAGCGGTAAGTTGACTCAGGTAAGTACGCCTGCACCAGTGGCGACCGATCCTCCGATCATCAGCAGTGACTTGACGATGAAAAAATGGATACCAGGCACCGTCACCAATGGTGTCTGGAAAGCCAACGGCGCGGCCGCCAACCCGGCAGGCGTGACCATCTCCATGGCCAATACCACCCAGTACAACGCCGACACCGCGCGTTCGATCCCGACCCAGGACGGTTATGCCACCGGCCAGATCACCAACCTGACCATCGACGGCACCGGCACCCTGTTCGCCAACTTCAGCAACAACCAGAGCAAGGCCATCGGCCAGGTTGCGCTGGCCAGCTTCACTAACGAACAAGGCCTGCAAGCGATTGGCGGCACCAGCTGGAAAGAGACGTTCGCTTCGGGTATCCCGGGCTACGACGCGCCGGAAACCGGGACCCTGGGTTCCATCCAGTCCAACTCCCTGGAAGAGTCCAACGTCAACCTGACCAACGAACTGGTCAACCTGATCAAGGCGCAGAGCAACTACCAGGCGAACGCCAAGACCATCTCCACCCAGAGCACCATCATGCAGACCATCATTCAGATGACTTGATGCTGGCTGGGTTGTAGAGCTTCACCAAGAGCCCCTCGCGAGAGGGGTTTTTTTATGCGCGCGGCAAACGCGTACGCTCAGATTTATACCGTTCGTCCGCCTCTGTGGTGCGGAATTTGCACTCTCGGCGGGCAAAGGCCAGCAAGCGTCAAACTTTCATACGGCCTGCGTTATCTCGCCAGAACACTCTTCGGCGACATGGAAGCGATAGTAAATCCCAAGGAGGGAACTCAGTGAGCCGTCATAGAACCGTCAGTGCGCCCAGGGTGGCGCTGCAACTGAATGTGGCCTGGCATCGAGCATCGGCTTACTCCCAAGGCCTGGCTTTGTTCGCCAGGGTCTTCAGCATCATTTCAACGACTTCATCGAAACCCTCTGCTAACGGCGGATGGCGCTCTGCCGTCTCGCCTGTTTAAAACGATCAGTCATCACGTGCCGTGCATTCAGAGAGGGGTGAAACCCCCGAGGCACCCGGCGCTTAAACGTAGTTTCCAACACACACAAGGAAGATGTAATGGCGGTAATCAACGGGACCAACGGTGCAGATACGCTGGTAGGTACTGCAGGCGATGATCAAATACGCGGTTTGGCAGGAGATGATGTGCTCAATGGCGGGGACGGCAACGATCTCCTCATCGGCGGCGCGGGGGCTGACCAACTGATTGGTGGCGCCGGCATCGACATTGCCAGCTACGAGGATGATGTCTCGGGTGCAGGGGTGACCATCAACCAAAAAACCGGTGTCAATACGGGGCTGGCTTTGGGCGATACCTTCAGCGGTATTGAAGTGATCCGTGGAACGGCCTACAGCGACAACTTTGTTGGGGGCACTGCCGCCGATAACTTTGATGGTTCTGGTGGCTACGACACCCTGAGTTATTCCACCTCTGCCCAGGCCGTCAATATTACCGTGACGGGAACCACAGGTACCGGTGTCGGCGGTGATGCACAGGGTGATACCTTCAGCAATATCGAGGTGATCACCGGCTCGGCTTTCAATGATGTCTTTACCGCGACTTCCGGTAGCGCAACCTTTTATGGTGGTGCCGGCAACGACGTCTACATCATCAATAGCGCCAGTGGGGTTGGGGTAGGTGAGAGCGCCGGCGGCGGTGACGATGAGGTTCGTACCAATCAGCTCAACATGGGGATGAACGCCAACGTCGAGCGCCTGACCTACACCGGCACCGGCAACTTCACCGGGCGTGGCAACGACGGGGATAACATCATCACCGGCGGGGCGGGCAATGACTTATTGATCGGTGGCGCGGGGGCCGACCAACTGATTGGCGGTGCCGGCATCGACATTGCCAGTTATGAAGATATCGTCTCGGGCGTAGGGGTGACGATCAACCTGAAAACCGGAGTACACACGGGCATTGCGGCCGGCGATACGTTCAGTGGCATTGAAGTGATTCGCGGCTCGAGCTACGTCGATAACTTTGTCGGCGGAACTGCCGCCGATACCTTTGATGGAGCCGGCGGTTCCGACACCCTGAGTTATTCCACCTCTGCCCAGGCCGTCAATATTACCGTGACGGGAACCACAGGTACCGGTGTCGGCGGCGATGCACAGGGTGATACCTTCAGCAATATCGAAACCATCACTGGTTCGGTCTTCGATGATGTCTTTACCGCGACTTCCGGTAGCGCAACCTTTTATGGTGGTGCCGGCAACGACGTCTACATCATCAATAGCGCCAGTGGGGTTGGGGTAGGTGAGAGCGCCGGCGGCGGTGACGATGAGGTTCGTACCAATCAGCTCAACATGGGGATGAACGCCAACGTCGAGCGCCTGACCTACACCGGCACCGGCAACTTCACCGGGCGTGGCAACGACGGGGATAACATCATCACCGGCGGGGCGGGCAATGACTTACTGATCGGTGGCGCGGGGGCCGACCAACTGATTGGCGGTGCCGGCATCGACATTGCCAGTTATGAAGATATCGTCTCGGGCGTAGGGGTGACGATCAACCTGAAAACCGGAGTACACACGGGCATTGCGGCCGGCGATACGTTCAGTGGCATTGAAGTGATTCGCGGCTCGAGCTACGTCGATAACTTTGTCAGCGATGCAAGTGTTACTAATTTTGATGGTGGTGCTGGCAACGATACCCTGAGCTTTGCCGGTTCCGCCCAAGCGATCAATCTGACAATGGCAAATGGTGTTGGCAGCGGTGTGGGCGGCGATGCGCAAGGCGATACGTTCAGCAACATCGAGGTGATCATTGGTTCGGCCTTCGATGATGTCTATACCGTGACCTCCGGGAATGCGACCTTTTACGGTGGCGCCGGCAACGACGTCTACATCATCAACGCCGGGGCGATGGGCGTAGGCGAATTGGCTGGCGGTGGCGACGACGAAATCCGTACCAACCAGGCCTCCATGGGCATGAGTGCCGAAGTCGAGCGCCTGACCTACACCGGCACCACCAACTTCACCGGACGCGGCAACGCCGGGGACAACATCATCACCGGCGGCGCGGGCAACGACTTGCTGATCGGCGGCGCGGGTGCCGACCAACTGATTGGCGGTGCAGGCATCGACACGGCCAGTTATGAGGACAGCACCGCCGCCGGCGTGACCGTCAACCTGAAAACCGGAGTCAACGCAGGTTTCGCTGCAGGCGATACCTTCTCCGGCATTGAGATCATTCGTGGCAGCCAGAACGGTGACACTTTCGTCAGCGGCCTGGAGGCGAACATCTTCGATGGAGGCACCGCTGGCGGTGTCGACACGGTTGATTACTCGACGTCCGCGCAGGCCGTCAACATCACCCTCACCACACTCGGCGTCGGCAGTGGCCAGGGTGGCGACGCTCAAGGCGACACCTTTACCAACATCGAGAAAATCGTCGGTTCGGCTCAGGATGACGTGTTCACCACCGGTGCTGCGACTTTCACGCTGCAGGGCGGCGCGGGCAACGATATCTACGTTTTCAACGGCCCGGCTTACCAGGCGGTTATCGAGGTCGCGGGTGGCGGGGATGATGAGGTCCGCACTTCGATGGCGAACCTGGCATTGAGTGCCGAAGTCGAGCGCCTGACCTACACCGGCACCGGCAACTTCATTGGTACCGGCAATGCGGGCAACAACATCATCACCGGTAATATCGGCAATGACCTGCTGATGGGGGGCGCGGGTGCTGATGTCTTCATCGGCGCGGCCGGGACCGACACGGTTACTTACGACGACTCCACCGTCGGCGTGACGATCAACCTGAAAACCGGCGTTCACACCGGCATTGCCGCTGGCGATACCTTTGACGGCATCGAAGTCATTCGAGGCTCCAAGTTCAGCGACACCTTTGTTGCCGGTGCAAATATCGATAAGTTCGAGGGCGGCGCAGTTGGCACCGACAACATCGACGTCGTCGACTACTCGCTGTCCTCTGCCGCGATCAACCTGACACTGGCTTCAGGAACCGGCACCGGTACGGGCGGCGATGCTGAAGGCGATTCGTTCTCCGCTATCGAGAAGGTCATCGGCTCGGCGTATGACGATGTGTTCAACTCTTCCACTGCGGGCTCCTTCACCCTGCAGGGCGGGGCTGGCAATGACGTCTACATCGTCAACAACAGCGCGTCGGCGGTGATCGTCGAAGCAGTCGGTGGTGGTGACGACGAAGTACGCACCAACCAGGCCAGCCTGGGCATGTACAACAACGTCGAACGCATGACCTACACCGGCACCGGCAACTTCACCGGTCGCGGCAACGCTTCTGACAACATCATCACCGGCGGTGTGGGGAACGACACCTTGCTGGGTGGCGGTGGCGCCGACAGTTTCATCGGCGGCGCCGGCACCGATACCGTCAGCTACGACGACAGCACGGTCGCCGTGACGCTTAACTTCAAGACCGGCGTATACAGCGGCATTGCGGCGGGCGACACCTATACCGATATCGAACTGATTCGCGGCACGCAGTACGGCGATACGTTTATGGGCGGGGCGTTGGCGGATAAATTCGACGGTGGCGCTGGCACCGACATCGCGGATTACTCGCAGTCCGGCCAGGGCGTGACCTTGACACTCGGTGCGGCGGGGATCGGGTCGGGCGTCGGCAGCGGTGGCGATGCCGAGGGCGACAGCTTCTTGGGGATCGAGAAAATCATCGGTTCGGCTTACAACGATGTCTTCATCGCCAATACCAACTCCGCCGGGTTCACCGTGCAGGGTGGCGCAGGCGATGATGTCTATGTCCTCAACAACGCCACCTATGGCGCGATTGTCGAGTTGGCCGGTGGCGGCAATGATGAAGTGCGCACCAATCAGGGCTACTACCAGATGAATGCGGGTATCGAGCGCCTGACCTACACCGGCATCCTCGATTTCCAGGCACGGGGTAATGCGCTCGACAACGTCATCACGGGCGGGGCCGGTAACGACATCCTGATGGGCGGCGACGGAGGCGACACCTTCATTGGCGGGGCTGGTTTCGATACCGTCAGCTACAACGACATCGGGCCGGTCGGCGTGACGATCAACCTCAGGACGGGTGAGCATACGGCGATCGCCAAGGGCGATACCTTTGACAGCATCGAGAAGTTTGTCGGGTCGGGTCGTGACGATGTCTTTGTCGGTAACGACGAGGTCAATAATTTCGATGGTGGCTTTAGTCGGGATACCGTCAGTTTTGCCTTTGAAACCTCGGCGATCACGCTGGACCTTACCAAGCCGTTCACCGGGGTGGCGGCAGGGGACACCTACACCAACATTGAGAACTGGGAAGGGACGGCGTTCAACGACACGTTGATCGGTGGTGCCGGCATCGAGACGTTTATCGGTGGCAAGGGCGCTGACTTTATCGATGGCGGGGCCGGGCTCTCTGACACGGCCTGGTACATCGGCAGTTCGGCAGCGGTACAAATCAACTTGCTGGCAGGCACGGTGACCGGCGGCGATGCGACCGGTGATGTACTGGTCAACATTGAAGGCCTGCATGGCTCGGCGTTCGACGACACCCTGACGGGCACCGCCATTCAAAACGAGCTCTTTGGCGGCGAAGGGAATGATCTGGTTTATGGGGGCGACGGCAACGACTCCATCTATGGTGGCAAGTACGAGCCCTATGCTATCAACGGCCCGGATCGCAGTGGCGTCGCCGAAGCGGACCAACTCTTTGGCGGCAACGGTGACGATACTATTTTCAGCGCCAACAACGATGTCGGGAGCGTCCTGCACGGTGATGCCGGCAACGACTACCTCAAAGTCTACGCAGGCATTGCTTATGGCGATGACGGGAGTGACCAGCTGTGGGGCGAGGGCCCTGAGTACCAACTGCATGGTGGTGCGGGTTCGGACACCCTGATCATGACCGGCGGTGGCTATGCCTATGGCGGCGAGGGCAGCGACACCTACTCGGTGCAATCGTCTACCAGCGTAATGATCAAGGATATCGGCAGCTCGGGCGGTGATAAAGTCGAGCTCATGAACATCCAGTCCTACGCCGACGTGATCATCAAGACCGATGGCACCAACGCCTTCATCTTCAATGCCGTGGAATGGAACGCCGGCAACCAGAACAACGCGGTGATTCTTGCCGACTGGTATGCGGGCTCCAACACCATCGAGTCATTCACCACCGTCAATGGCGACTCGTTCACCATTCCGGTCGTAGGGCAGGCCATGTCTGATCATCTGTCGATGGTCTGACGCTCAGGCGGTACGTAACAAAAACGGCGAAACCTGAAGTTGAGGTTTCGCCGTTTTTTTCGCCCGGAACTTTCTTTCCTCCAGACAAAAGAAAACCCCCGATCAGCCAGAGGCTCATCGGGGGTTTCAGATAAGCGCCTTTCAGCGCCTACCGGCTCAGCTTATTGGCAAGCTTCGCAATCCGGCTCGTCGATGGCGCAAGCCTTCGGCACTGGAGCAGGACCGGCGGGAGCGGCCAGGACCGAATCTTCACCGTGGTTGCCGCCGCTGGAAACAGCGTTCAGCTTGCCGGTGTTGATGGTCGACTTCTCGGTGCTGGTCGCGGCCAGGGCACGGAGGTAGTAAGTGGTTTTCAGGCCACGATACCAAGCCATGCGGTAGGTCACGTCCAGCTTCTTGCCCGAAGCGCCGGCGATGTACAGGTTCAGGGACTGCGCCTGGTCGATCCACTTCTGACGACGGCTGGCCGCGTCAACGATCCACTTGGTGTCCACTTCGAAAGCCGTCGCGTAGAGCTCTTTGAGTTCTTGCGGGATGCGCTCGATTTGCTGCACCGAACCGTCGTAGTACTTCAGGTCGTTGATCATGACCGAGTCCCACAGACCGCGAGCCTTCAGGTCGCGAACCAGGTACGGGTTGATCACGGTGAATTCGCCCGACAGGTTCGATTTCACGTAGAGGTTCTGGTAGGTCGGTTCGATCGACTGCGAGACGCCAGTGATGTTGGCGATGGTCGCGGTCGGTGCGATGGCCATGATGTTGGAGTTACGAATGCCTTTCTGTACACGGGCACGAACCGGTGCCCAGTCCAGGGATTCGTTCAGGTCAACGTCGATGTACTTCTGGCCACGTTGCTCGATCAGGATCTGTTGCGAATCCAGCGGCAGGATGCCTTTGGACCACAGCGAACCCTGGAACGTCTCGTAGGCGCCGCGCTCGTCGGCCAGGTCGCAGGAAGCCTGGATCGCGTAGTAGCTGACCGCTTCCATGGACTTGTCGGCGAACTCGACGGCCGCGTCGGAACCGTAAGGAATGTGCTGCAGGTACAGCGCATCCTGGAAGCCCATGATGCCCAGGCCGACCGGACGGTGCTTGAAGTTGGAGTTCTTCGCTTGTGGCACCGAGTAGTAGTTGATGTCGATCACGTTATCGAGCATGCGAACGGCGGTGTTCACGGTGCGTTCCAGCTTGGCGGTGTCCAGCTTGCCGTTGGTGATGTGGTTCGGCAGGTTGATCGAGCCCAGGTTGCAAACGGCGATCTCGTCCTTGTTGGTGTTCAAGGTGATCTCGGTGCACAGGTTCGAGCTGTGGACCACGCCCACGTGCTGCTGCGGGCTGCGCAGGTTGCACGGGTCTTTGAAGGTCAGCCATGGGTGGCCGGTTTCAAACAGCATGGACAGCATTTTGCGCCACAGGTCTTTGGCCTGGATGGTCTTGAACAGCTTGATCTTGCCTGGGTACTGGGACAGGGCTTCGTAGTACTCGTAACGCTCTTCGAAGGCCTTGCCGGTCAGGTCGTGCAGATCCGGTACTTCGGATGGCGAGAACAGGGTCCACGGGCCGTCATCGAAGACGCGCTTCATGAACAGGTCAGGGATCCAGTTGGCGGTGTTCATGTCGTGGGTACGACGACGATCATCACCGGTGTTCTTACGGAGCTCGATGAACTCCTCGATGTCCATGTGCCAGGTTTCCAGGTAGGCACATACAGCGCCTTTGCGCTTGCCACCCTGGTTAACGGCAACGGCGGTGTCGTTCACTACTTTGAGGAACGGAACAACGCCCTGGGATTTGCCGTTGGTGCCCTTGATGTACGAACCCAAGGCACGAACCGGGGTCCAGTCGTTGCCCAGGCCGCCCGCAAATTTGGACAACATGGCGTTGTCGTGGATCGCGTGATAGATGCCCGACAGGTCATCCGGCACGGTGGTCAGGTAGCAGCTCGACAGCTGTGGACGCAGGGTGCCGGCGTTGAACAGGGTCGGGGTCGAGGACATGTAGTCGAAGGACGACAACAGGTTGTAGAACTCGATCGCACGGTCTTCCTTGTTCTTCTCTTCGATCGCCAGGCCCATGGCCACGCGCATGAAGAAGATCTGCGGCAGTTCGAAGCGGATACCGTCCTTGTGGATGAAGTAACGGTCGTACAGGGTTTGCAGGCCCAGGTACGTGAACTGCTGATCGCGCTCGTGGTTGATCGCCTTGCCGAGTTTTTCCAGGTCAAAAGTGGCCAGGATCGGGTTCAGCAATTCGAATTCGATACCCTTGGCGATGTACGAAGGCAGGGCCTTGGCGTACAGGTCGACCATTTCGTGGTGAGTGGCGCTTTCAGCGACTTGCAGGAAGCTCAGGCCTTCGGCACGCAGGGTGTCCATCAGCAGGCGGGCGGTAACGAACGAGTAGTTCGGCTCACGCTCAACCAGGGTACGGGCGGTCATCACCAGGGCGGTGTTGACGTCGGTCAGGGCCACGCCGTCGTACAGGTTTTTCAGGGTCTCGCGCTGGATCAGGTCGCCGTCGACTTCTTCCAGGCCTTCGCACGCTTCGGTGACGATGGTGTTCAGGCGACCCATGTCCAGAGGCGCAAAGGTGCCATCGGCGCGGGTGATACGGATCGACGGGTGAGCGTTGACGGTTTCTTCGGTCGGTGCGTGGGCAGCGCGTTCTTTCGAACGACCGTCACGGTAGATCACGTAGTCGCGAGCGACTTTCTGCTCGCCGGCACGCATCAAGGCCAGTTCAACCTGGTCCTGGATTTCTTCGATGTGGATGGTGCCGCCCGAAGGCATGCGACGCTTGAAGGTCGCGGTGACTTGTTCGGTCAGGCGGGCAACGGTGTCGTGGATTCGCGACGAGGCAGCAGCGGTGCCGCCCTCAACTGCGAGAAACGCTTTGGTGATGGCGACGGTGATTTTGTCATCGGTGTAAGGAACGACAGTGCCGTTACGCTTGATCACGCGCAGTTGGCCAGGCGCGGTGGCGGACAGATCCGAAGTCGAATCAGCGGCCTGCGGCAAGGTGCCCTGCGGGTTCTCGCGAGTTGTGTCGGTTTGCATGGGTGTCTCCACGTTCTCTATGTTTGTTTGGGCACCATCACGGTGCCCACCGTTCCGTCCTGAAGCACTACAACCAGCGAGCGCCGGGCATAACAACTTCGGGACAGTCGGAAGGGGGCTATAGGGCGCCGCTTCCATGCCGAAGTCTTTGGTCCCAAGCCATGGGCTGAAGACCGAATTCGTGTTGGGTGACAGTTGGGGACTGCAACACCCGTACCGTTTTTGCCGTTTTGGGCTCAAAAACAGTCGCCATCCGCTCGTGCGGTTTGGGCTTCTTGAAATACGTTTGGTTCAACCAGACAAAGGCAATAAAAGCGCTTGAAATCGGTGTCTGATTTGTGTTTGGTTTTTTGGCTAAAACCCTACATGTAGGGTTTTTTCAGCGCCGAGGTACAAGATAATGCGTTTTGGGGGGTGATTGCAACGTACTACCTGTGGATAAACCTGTGCGTAAATTGTGTGTGAAACGTGGAAACAGCGTGTAGGCCGCGACCCTACTGGAGTAGACCGTTTGTCACGGTATTTTCACAATCGAAAACAGCCTGGGCGGTTTTTTAAGGGCGCGAACCCTATCACAAAAAACCGGGTTGTCCGAACGCATTTGCCGACTTGTTTTCTCGTTGAGCGACGTTTATACAATCGGCCGGTACACACGCATTTTTATCCTCCCCAATCATTACAAAAAGACGGGCGGATCCTTTCTTATTAGTGTTGTTGGCAAGCAGAGGTCACCCGTGGAGCAAGAAGCCTGGCAGGTATTGATTGTCGAAGACGACCAGCGTCTGGCCGAACTGACCCGCGATTACCTGGAAGCCAATGGCCTGCGCGTATCGATCGAAGGCAACGGTGCCCTGGCCGCCGTGCGGATCATCAAGGAGCAACCGGACCTGGTGATCCTCGACCTGATGCTGCCCGGCGAAGACGGCCTGAGCATTTGCCGCAAGGTGCGCGACAAGTACGACGGCCCGATCCTGATGCTCACTGCCCGCACCGACGACACCGATCAGATTCTCGGCCTGGACCTGGGCGCCGACGACTACGTGTGCAAACCGGTGCGCCCGCGTTTGTTGCTGGCACGCATCCAGGCCTTGTTGCGCCGCAGCGAAGCCCCGGAAGTGGCCCCGGAAAAACTCCGCCGTTTGCAATTCGGTCCGCTGGTGGTGGACAACGCGTTGCGCGAAGCCTGGCTCAATGACCACGGCATCGAACTGACCAGCGCCGAGTTCGACCTGCTGTGGCTGCTGGTGGCCAACGCCGGGCGCATTTTGTCCCGGGAAGAAATCTTCACCGCCCTGCGCGGCATTGGCTATGACGGCCAGGACCGCTCCATCGACGTGCGCATCTCGCGCATCCGCCCGAAAATCGGCGACGACCCGGAGCATCCACGGCTGATCAAGACCGTGCGCAGTAAAGGTTATTTGTTCGTGCCGGAAGCCTGCGTAGACCTGCCGCTGTGAATTCGATCTTCCTGCGCATTTACGGCGGCATGTGCGCGGCGCTGATCCTCGTGGCGGTGCTCGGTGTGCTGGCGCTACACCTGCTGAACCAGGTGCGCAGCGAGCAATACCGTGAACGCCTGGCCCACGGCACGTTTTCGCTGATGGCCGACAACCTGCAACCGATGAACGAGACCGAGCGCCACCGCGCGTTGCTGGTGTGGGAGCGCCTGCTGGGGATTCCTCTGGCGCTGCAAACCTTCTCCCAGACCGACCTCGACCTGACCCAGCGCACCCGGGTGCTGCGTGGCCAAGCCTTGGTCGAGCAGACCGGGCCCCATGCGGCAAAGGTTTACCGCTTGGTCAGCGACAAAGAACAACTGGTGCTCACCGGCGAAGTGCAGCAGATCAGCGAACAACTGGCGCGGGCGACCATTTACCTGCTGGCCGACGAACTGGTGCGCTACCCGGTCGCCGAGCAACCCAAGCGCCTGGCGCAATTGAAGGAAGACAAAGGTTTTGGTTTTGACCTGCGGCTGGTCACGGTCGAACAGGCAGACATGGACGAGGACCAAAGCCGCCGGGTGTCCGAGGGCGATACGGTGATGGCGCTGGGCAAGGGCGGCGATTCGATCCGCGTGTTTGCCGGCATGGTCGGCACGCCGTGGGTGCTGGAGATCGGCCCGCTGTTTCAGATGAACCCGTATCCGCCAGAGTGGCTGGTGCTGATCGCCGCCCTCGGCTTGTCGCTGATCGGTTTGATCGTCTACCTGTTGGTGCGGCAACTGGAGCGCCGTTTGCGCGGCCTCGAAGCCGCCGCCACGCGCATCGCCAAGGGCAGTCTGGAAACCCGCGTCCCGGCGCGCGGTGCGGATTCGGTCGGGCGCCTGGCGTCGGCGTTCAACGGCATGGCCGAGCACTTGCAGCAGTTGCTGGCGATCCAGCGTGAACTGGTGCGCGCGGTGTCCCACGAACTGCGCACACCCGTGGCGCGTCTGCGTTTTGGCCTGGAGATGATCGGCTCGGCCACCACCCCCCAGGCGCTGGAAAAGTACCGCGAAGGCATGGACCACGACATAGAAGATCTCGATAAATTGGTCGATGAAATGCTGACTTACGCGCGGTTGGAGCAGGGCTCTCCGGCGCTGAATTTCCAGCGTGTCGATCTGGATGCGTTGGTCAATCAGGTGATCGAGGAACTGGCGCCGTTGCGCGCCGAAGTCACGGTGCAACGCGGGTTGTGCCTGTCGGCCGCCGATTGTGACGATGCCTGGGTCGAAGCCGAACCGCGCTACCTGCACCGCGCCTTGCAGAACCTGGTCAGCAACGCCATGCGCCATGCCCAGTCGCGGGTGACCGTCAGTTATCAGGTCGGGCAGTTACGCTGTCGGGTGGATGTCGAGGATGACGGGCCGGGCGTGCCGGAAGTCGCCTGGGAGAAAATCTTCACGCCGTTCTTGCGGCTCGATGACAGCCGCACCCGCGCGTCGGGCGGGCATGGGTTAGGGTTGTCCATCGTGCGGCGGATTGTGCATTGGCATGGTGGGCGGGCGCTGATCAGCAAGAGCAAAAGCCTGGGTGGGGCGTGTTTCAGCTTGAGTTGGCCGAGGAATCAGGAGAAGCGTTGAGATCGTTGGTGCCTGGGCAATCGCCTTCGCGGGCAAGCCTCGCTCCTACAAGGGCGGGGGCGGGCATGACTCGAAACGTATGGGGCGGGCATGACGCGAAACCTGTAGGAGCGAGGCTTGCCCGCGAAGAGGCCCTTCCAGACACTGCAAATACTCAGGCCCTGATACTGACCAAACTCAACAACTGCCCATCCTGCACCCCAAACTGCGCCTCCAGCTCAGTCCCGTTGCGCCATTCGCTGGACAAATCAGTCAGCAACCGCAACCGCACCTGGCCGTCCACGGTCCACTCCAGCACCTCCGCATGTTCAAAATAAAAGCGCTGTTGAACGATCGGATACAACGCCTTGAACAGGCTTTCCTTCACTGAAAACGTCAGGGTCACCAGCAACGCCACTTGATCGCTTGGTCCCGCGGCCATGCGCTGTAACTCCGCAGGGGTGAGAATTTCCCCGGCCAGGCGCTCGGCCCGTTCAACGTTGAGCAGGTTTTCCAGGTCCATGCCCAGGCCGCGCCAGTGCGCCTTGTTCGCGACAATCGCCGCGGCTCGGCCGGTGCTGTGGGTGATCGACCCGGCAATGTGCGCCGGCCACACCGGTGCGCGGTCTTCGCCAATCTCCGGGACAAAACTCAGCCCTTCCAATTGTTGCAACGCGGCCCGGGCACAGACCCGTCCGGCGAGAAACTCTGCCTGACGCTTGGCCACCGAACGCTGGATGCTCGCCGGCGGCGCGATGGCGCTGCGCTGGAAATCATCGATGGCCAGTTGCGAGGTGTCGAAGTGAGTGCTCAGCAGCACGGTATCGGGCAGCACAAAGGGCAACGGCCAGTGTGGCTCGAGTGGGGTGCAGCAGGCGGGTAGGGCGGGGGTCGAGGTCATGGCGGGCATTTTGCCGGGTTGGATTGATGCTGGGTAGCCCCACGCGGATCGTTCCCACGCTCTGCGTGGGAATGCATCCAGTGACGCTCCGCGTCACAGAGGACGCGGAGCGTCCTGGGCTGCATTCCCACGGGGACCGTGGGAACGATCAGTGTGTCAGCTAAAAATCTTCTTGAAGAACGCCTTCATATCCGCCCACGAACGCTCATCCGCCGCTTTGTTGTAGCCAATATCCGGCCCGCCATGATCACCATGGCCCAACCGGTCTGCATCCGGATTGGTAAACCCATGCTTGGCATCCGCCAGGCTGACGAACTTGTAGTCAGCCCCAGCCTTGTCCATTTCCGACTTGAACGCCGCCACATTGTCCGGGGTGATCATGCTGTCCTTGGCGCCATGCTCGACGAGGATTTTCGCCTTCACGCTGCCCGGTGTTGCCGGCGTGTTCGTCGCCAGCGCACCGTGGAAACTCACCACGCCCTTCAACGGCAAGCCCTGGCGCGCTGCATTCAACACCACGCCACCGCCGAAGCAATAACCGATGGCCGCGAGTTTGTTCGGATCGGTCTGCGGCTGTTGCTTCAACACATCGAGCCCGGCCTGGAAGCGCGCACTGGCCACCGCGCTATCTTTCAGCGCCTCTTGCATGAACGCCATGGCGTCCTTCGGATGCTCGGTATTTTTGCCGCCGCCATACATGTCGATGGCCAACGCGCTGTAACCCAGCCCAGCGAGGTCCCGTGCCCGGCGCTTGGCGTAATCGTTGAGTCCCCAGAATTCATGCACCACCACCACGCCCGGGCGCGGGCCTTTGATCGCGTCGTCATAGGCGTAGTAGCCGATCATTTTCGTGCCGTCGGTGCTCTGGTAAGGGATTTCCTGGGTCTTGATCGCAGCCTGGGTCAGCCCGCTCACGGCCAGCAAGACGAGGGCAAGGAACATGCGCATGGTCGGTTCTCCTGAAAGAAAGTCGTCAAATCAGCCTAGTCGATTTGATTCAGCTTAGGTTCAGAGTGCGTTCAGGGGGAGTTCAGGGCCGGGTGAGTAACCTTGCCCCGTACCCAAAAAGCGATAGCGCATAAGGAAACTTCCTATGACTGGATTGAAAAAACTGCTTCTGGCTTTCACCGTTTTGAGCGCCAGCGCCGCGGCCCACGCCACCGACGAAACCTTCGCCGGCCTGACGCTCGGCCAAACCAGCGACAAGGTTAAAAAATCCCACGCCTTGAACGACAACCTCAACAGCCCGAACGCCGATGGCGTGATCGGCAAGGACACCACTTGGGGTGTGCGTCTGGGCCAGCAAAACAGCCAGGGCCGTTACTACGCCACTTACGACAACGTGTCGGGCTCGCACAATGGCATTAAACTGCGCCAGGAAAACCTGCTGGGCAGCTACGATTTGTTCTACCCGGTAGGCGGCAGCACCCAGTTGTTCGGCGGTGCCACGGCCGGTATCACCAAAATGACTCAAGAGTCCCCAGGCTTCAGCCGCGACAGCGACATCGGTTACGCCCTCGGCGGCCAGGTCGGTGTGTTGCAGCAAGTTTCCCAGAACACCTCGGTCGAGCTGGGTTACCGTTACCTGCGCAGCAATGCCAGCACCGAAATGAGCGAGCGCGGTGGTAGCAAACAAGGGTCGCTGGCCTTGAACAGCAGCGCCCAGACGTACCTGTCTGCCAACTACGCTTTTTGATAAGCGGTTCGTGACAGACCTGCGCCGGGTCACCCAAAAAGGGTGATCCGGCGTTGCCATGTTGACCCTCGAGGCATGTGCGCATGCCTCTGGAGATGTTGTTTTGCCCGGGAGAGCGTTATGAAACTGCTGGTCGTCGAAGATGAAGCGCTGTTGCGCCATCACCTGCAAACCCGCCTGACGGATAGCGGCCACGTGGTCGAATCCGTGGCCAACGCCGAAGAGGCGCTGTACCAGACTGAGCAGTTCAACCATGACCTGGCGGTGATCGACCTCGGTCTGCCGGGCATGGGCGGCCTCGACCTGATTCGTCAGCTGCGCTCCCGGGGCAAGACCTTTCCGATCCTGATCCTCACCGCCCGCGGCAACTGGCAGGACAAGGTCGAAGGCTTGGCCGCCGGTGCCGACGACTACGTGGTCAAGCCGTTCCAGTTCGAAGAGCTGGACGCCCGGCTCAATGCCTTGTTGCGCCGCTCCAGCGGCTTCACCCAGTCGACCATCGTCGCCGGTCCCTTGCTGCTCGACCTCAACCGCAAGCAGGCGTCCCTCGATGATCAGCCGCTGGCGCTGACCGCGTATGAGTATCGGATCCTCGAGTACCTGATGCGCCATCACCAGCAAGTGGTGGCCAAGGACCGCTTGATGGAACAGCTCTACCCGGACGACGACGAGCGCGATCCGAATGTGATCGAAGTGCTGGTCGGCCGTCTGCGCCGCAAACTCGAAGGCCCGGCCGGGTTCAAGCCGATCGATACCGTGCGTGGCCTCGGCTATCTGTTCAATGAGCGCTGCACTTGATTCGTTCCCTTCGCGTTCGCCTGATGCTCGCCGCCACCCTGTTGGCGGTGTTGTTCATGCTGGCGTTGCTGCCGGCGATGCAGGGCGCGTTCAGCCTGGCGTTGCAGGATTCCATCGAGCAACGCCTGGCCTCGGACGTCACCACGTTGATCTCCGCCGCACGGGTGGAAGGCAATCGCTTGCAGATGCCTTTGCAATTGCCCGATGAGCGTTTCAACCTGACTGACAGCCGTTTGCTCGGCTACATCTACGACCGCGAAGGGCATCTGGTCTGGCGCTCGAAAGCCACCCAGGAAGAAAACATCAACTACAAGCCGCGCTATGACGGGCGCGGGAATGAGTTCGCACGGATTCGTGAAGCCAACGGCCAGGAGTTCTTCGTCTACGACGTCGAAGTCAAACTGCTGGGCGGCAAAAGCGCGGCGTTCAGCATCGTCGCCTTGCAACCGGTGCGCGAGTACGAAGTCACCGTTGAAGGCCTGCGGGAAAACCTTTACCTGGGCTTCGGCGCGGCATTACTGGTGTTGCTGGCATTGCTGTGGATCGGCCTGACCTGGGGCTTGCAGGCGTTGCGCCGGTTGAGCCAGGAACTGGATGAAATCGAAAGCGGCACCCGGGAAAGCCTCACCGAAGAACACCCCCGAGAACTGCTGCGCCTGACCGGCTCCCTCAACCGTTTGCTGCACAGCGAACGCGAGCAACGCAGCCGTTATCGCGATTCCCTCGACGACCTGGCCCACAGCCTGAAAACCCCGTTGACAGTGTTGCAAAGCGTCAGCGAGGACATGGCCCAGCGCCCGGCGGATCGTGATCAGGCCTGGGTGCTGCAATCGCAGATCGAACGCATGAGCCAGCAGATCAGCTATCAATTGCAGCGCGCCAGCCTGCGCAAAAGCGGCCTGGTGCGCCATCAGGTGCGCCTGCGCCCGGTGCTGCAAAGCCTGTGCGACACGCTGGACAAGGTCTACCGCGACAAACGCGTGCGGGTGGCTTTCGATTTGCCGGACCAGTGTTACGTGCCGATCGAGCAGGGCGCCTTGCTGGAAATGATGGGCAACCTGCTGGAAAACGCCTATCGCCTGTGTCTGAGCGAAGTGCGCATCAGCGTGCGCGAAACCCTGAGCGGGATTGAGTTATGCGTGGAAGATGACGGGCCGGGCGTGCCGCCGGACCAGCGCGCGCGGATTCTGCAAAGGGGCGAACGGCTGGATCGCCAGCATCCGGGGCAGGGGATCGGGTTGGCGGTGGTCAAGGACATTATTGAAAGCTACAGCGCCAAATTGACCCTGGGAGATTCGGCCATGGGGGGTGCAGCGTTCCGGATTCATTTTCCGGTGATGTAATGATCGTTTGATGATCGTTCCCACGCTCCGCGTGGGAATGCCTCAACGGACGCTCCGCGTTCGGCTCTTTGGGACGCAGAGCGTCCCGGGCTGCATTCCCACGCAGAGCGTGGGAACGATCCGGGGGGGCTTCAGTTTTCCTGCGCGCGATAGGCGCCAGGGGTAAGTCCAGTCCATTTCTTGAACGCCCGATGAAAAGCCGACGGCTCGGAAAACCCCAACTGTTCGGCAATCTGTTGCAACGACAGATCCGCGCGCCCGAGGTGATAAATCGCAATATCCCGGCGCAACTGGTCTTTCAATTCCTGAAAACTGCTGCCTTCTTCACGCAAATGCCGACGCAAGGTCTGCGGGCTGATGTGCAGGTGCGTGGCGACGGCTTCCAGGTCCGGCCAGCGAGCACTGTCGCGGCTGAGCAAACGGCGCAACTGGCTGCTCAAACTGTCGCCGTCGTCCGGGCGTGACAACAGGTCGGCGGGGGAGCGTTCGAGGAAATGCTTGAGGGTTCGCTCGTCCTGCAGCAACGGCATGGCCAGGTAGCGACTGTGAAACAGCAGGCTGCTGTGGGACGTCGAAAACACCTGCGGGCAGGGAAACATTAGATCGTATTCGGCGCCGTGTTCGGGTTTCGGGTAACTGAATGTCGCTTGTTCCAGGCGAATGCGCTGGCCGATCAGCCAGCTGCCGAGGCGATGCCAGATCACCAGCAGGGATTCGCTGAGAAAGTGATCCGGGTCCCACAATTGCGAATCGTCCAGGCTCAAGCGGATCATTTCGTCCTCGCGGCTCAGGGTCAGGCGCGGAGCGTCGGGGAATAGGCTATAAAACAATAAGCCGCGATGCAGTGCTTTCTCCAGATTGCGGCAATGGATGATGGCATGGCACATCATGGCGAAACTGCCGGGTTTGCTCGATACCTTGCCGAACCCCAGGTATTCATCGTCCAGCGCCAGCCACAGGCTCTGGATCAGGTGGGTGAACTGCTCCGGCGCGATGCGTGCCCGGGGCTCGTCGAGCAACTCGGGGCTGATCCCCAGTTGTAACAACAGCCCGGAATAATCATAGCCACGCCGACGCGCACCACCGAGGGCGGCACGGGCGAAATGACTGGCGATGGTGCGTTCGCGCATAGAAAGGGCAGGTCCGTCCATTAAGCGGCCGATGGTAGCGGCAGGACTTGGCAAGGGACAAGGCGGATATCCGCCATATTGTAGGACGATGTTTGTAGGAACGGCGGAATTCCGCCACATTGCTGTAACCGACCGGTGACAAAGAAAACCCTGCAGGCCTTGATGTCAAAAGGCTTGCAGGGAATTCGGCGAAGGTGGCACGGGCTTTGCGATATAACGGGCAGATGCCTGCCGTTGCGCAGCTCGACAAAACAAATCCCTCCAGTGCAGGAGGGTTCGCAAATGAAGTGTCACGGGCAACAGATGGATGTTGTGATGGGGCACTCTTGAGGAACTTTGCAATGACGACTCGTCAGCCACTGTACAAATCCCTGTATTTCCAGGTGATCGTTGCCATCGCCATCGGCATCCTGGTCGGTCACTTCTACCCGCAGACCGGTGTGGCCCTCAAGCCACTGGGTGACGGGTTCATCAAACTGATCAAAATGATCATCGCCCCGATCATCTTCTGCACCGTCGTCAGCGGTATCGCGGGCATGCAGAGCATGAAATCGGTCGGCAAGACCGGCGGCTACGCGCTGCTGTACTTCGAAATCGTTTCGACCATCGCACTGCTGGTCGGTCTGGTGGTGGTCAATGTCGTCCAGCCGGGCGCCGGCATGCACATCGACGTGACCACGCTGGATGCCTCCAAAGTCGCTCAATACGTCGCCGCTGGTGCTGATCAAAGCGTTATCGGCTTCCTGCTCAACGTCATCCCGAACACCATCTTCGGCGCGTTCGCCACTGGCGATATCCTGCAAGTGCTGATGTTCTCGGTGATCTTCGGTTTCGCCCTGCATCGCCTGGGTGCCTACGGCAAGCCGATCCTGGACTTCATCGATCGTTTCGCCCACGTGATGTTCAACATCATCAACATGATCATGAAGCTCGCGCCACTCGGTGCCCTGGGCGCCATGGCGTTCACCATCGGTGCCTACGGTGTGGGTTCGCTGGTGCAACTGGGTCAGTTGATGGCGTGCTTCTACATTACTTGCCTGCTGTTCGTGCTGGTGGTGCTGGGCGGTATCGCTCGCGCCCACGGCTTCAGCGTGCTGAAAGTGATTCGCTACATCCGTGAAGAACTGCTGATCGTACTGGGTACTTCTTCTTCGGAATCGGTACTGCCACGCATGCTGATCAAAATGGAGCGTCTGGGCGCGAAGAAATCCGTCGTAGGCCTGGTGATCCCGACCGGTTACTCGTTCAACCTCGACGGTACCGCGATCTACCTGACCATGGCGGCCGTGTTCATCGCTCAGGCGACCGACACCCACATGGACATCACGCACCAGATCACCCTGCTGGTGGTGTTGCTGCTGTCCTCCAAAGGCGCTGCCGGCGTGACCGGTTCGGGCTTCATCGTCCTGGCTGCCACGCTGTCCGCTGTTGGCCACTTGCCGGTTGCCGGTCTGGCGCTGATCCTCGGCATCGACCGCTTCATGTCCGAAGCCCGCGCGCTGACCAACCTGGTAGGTAACGCTGTTGCCACCCTGGTGGTGGCCAAGTGGGTCAAGGAGCTGGACACCGACGTGATGCACGCCGAGCTGGCTTCTGGTGGTCGCGGTATCTCCGACGAGCGCGTTGAAGACGACCTGGGTGTGGCCGAAGGCCCAACCCCAAGCAACGTCAAATAAGACAGGCTGTACTGAAAAAACCCGCTTCGGCGGGTTTTTTCATGCCTGCGGTTTGAGCGAAACGGCCACTTTTGCTGACCCATCAGGTGATTGCTGCAATGCCCTCGGTTGCCTAGTCTGGAGGCATCGCTCACGGAGTATTCCCATGCTTGGTCCACTGGCATCACTTATTCCCATGCTTGGTCCACTGGCATCACTCAAGGTTCTGGATTTCTCGACACTGCTGCCGGGGCCGTTCGCCTCGTTGTTGCTGGCAGACATGGGCGCCGAGGTGCTGCGCATCGAATCGCCGACCCGCATGGACCTGCTGCGGGTGCTGCCGCCCCACGATCAGGGCGTCTCCGCCAGCCACGCTTATTTGAATCGCAACAAACGCAGCCTGGCCCTGGACCTCAAGCAGCCCGAAGCACTGGAAGTGATCAAGCAGTTACTGGCGGATTACGACATCGTGCTGGAACAGTTCCGCCCCGGCGTGATGGAGCGCTTGGGCCTGGGTTATGCGGCGTTGAAGGCGATCAATCCGAAACTGATCTACGTCTCGATCACCGGTTATGGCCAGACCGGCCCCTACAAGGACCGCGCTGGCCACGACATCAACTACCTGGCGCTGGCCGGACTGTCGAGCTACACCGGCCGCGCCGACAGCGGTCCGGTGCCGTTGGGCATGCAAGTGGCGGATATCGCCGGTGGTTCGTTGCACGGGGTGATCGGCCTGTTGGCGGCGGTGATCGCCCGGCAGCAGACGGGGCAGGGACAGCATCTGGACGTGAGCATGACCGACTGCGCCTTCAGCCTGAATGCCATGGCGGGTGCCGGGTATCTGGCTTGCGGCGTGGAACCGGGGCGCGACGAGCAGATGCTCAATGGTGGCAGCTTCTACGACTATTACCGTTCGCGGGATGGCCGCTGGTTGTCGGTGGGCAGCCTGGAACCGGCGTTCATGCAGCAACTGTGTACGGCGCTGGAGCGCCCGGAACTGGCGGCCCAAGGGCTATCGCCCAAACCCGAGCAGCAACAGGCGCTGAAGAATGAGTTGAAAATGGAATTCGAGAAGCGTGACTTTGCCCAGTTATGCGCGTTGTTTGCCGGGGTCGATGCGTGTGTCGAGCCGGTGTTGAGCGTGGGCGAGGCGGTGCGGCATCCGCAGTTAAAGGCGCGGGGCGTGGTGACTGAAGTGCCTCGGGGGGATGGCTCGACTCAGCAACAGATGGCGTGTCCGTTGAAGTTTTCCGAGGGATTGCCGGCGCCACGGTTTATCGGGGCGGCGGTGGGGGCGCATACGGATCAGGTGTTGGGGGAGTTGGGGTTCAGTGCGCAGCGGATCAAGGAATTGCGAGCGGCGAAAGTCGTAAATTGATCGTTCCCACGCTCCGCGTGGGAATGCATCCCGTGACGCTCCGCGTCACAGAGGACGCGGAGCGTCCATGGCGGCATTCCCACGCAGGAGCGTGGGAACGATCATGCGGTCACTCGACCCGCATCTCCCCACTAAACACCAAGGTACTGCGGCATCTGCGACACAAATACCGCCGCCCCTGCCTTACCAAACTATGCCGCTGCGCCGAAAACGGGAAATCGCTGTCGGCGCACGGGCATTTGTAGATGTAGCGGGTCACGCTGCGGCGTTTGACGTCGTAGGTGTGGCAACGGTTGGGCGGCAGTTCGTACACGCCGCGCATGATCAGTTGCCACTCTTCGCCGTGGGGCTGGATGCGGTCGCCGAACAACTGATGGGCGATCAGGTGCGCGACTTCGTGGGCCACGGTCTGCTTGAGGAAGTCTTCTGTGTTTTCCCGGTACAGCTGCGGGTTGAAACGCAGCAGGTTCTCATGCAGATGCGCGACCCCAGCTTTTTGCCCGCGCAGCTTGAGGCTCACCACAGGGCGTTTGAAAGGTCGTTTGAAAAAGGATTCAGCTTGTTGGAAACAGTCTTCGACGCGGGTATTGAGTTGCTCGGGCATGCTTGATGGATCTCCAGAGACGTCGAGTATGCCGCAACCCCCGGGACTTGCGAATCAGTGAGGCGCCGAATGGTCGTGCCCCGCTCATTAGAAGGCCGCCTTGCGGCGGCCTGTATTGGCAGATCTTGTTTTATGCAAAGGTTAATTCGTATAGACCGGCCCCACGCCGAGTCCCCAGACAATAACGGTAAACGCCATGATGGCGACCAACACCACCAGGCCTACAGCCAGCACCGAGCTTGAAAACAGGAATCCCTCGTCCGATGGAATGTTCATGAAGGTCGGCAACCCCACATACAGCAGGTACACCGTGTAGCAGATGGCCGCCGTGCCGATGATCATCCCCAGCCACATGTGTGGATACAGCGCTGCCAGCCCGCCGACGAACAGCGGTGTCGCGGTGTAGGTGGCAAACGCGACGCAACGGGCCAGGCTCGGGTTGGCGTCATAGGTGCGGGCCATCCAGTGGATGAACGCGCCCATCACGGCCACGCCGCCAAGCATCGCCACGTACGACATGATCGTCATCCATAGCGCGCTCTCTGTGGTCAGCATCACCGGCGCCCGACTGCCAATGACCCAGCCGACCTGGGTGGTACCGATAAAGGCCGAAACAGCCGGGATGGCCGCCAGAATTAGCGTGTGGGTAAGGTACATGTGGCTGATGCTTTCTTCCTGGTCGCCACGGATGTCTTTCCATTCCTGATCGGGGTGGGTGAAGAGCCCCACTACGTGATGGATCATGCCAGTCACTCCTCTTGTTTTTACCATCGCCCCCCAGCGGAGCGCCTACGGGCCAAAGGGGCCAAGTAAGTAAAGGTCTGGATATGTATGCGACCTTATGTCGCAGTATAGAAAGGAGTTACCGGCGCAGGTTGCAGGGCGTTAGAGCAAATCGCGCTGTAAACACCTCTGTTAATCGCGAGCGGGTCTGTCACCACAATCCACTGTGGGAGCGAGCCTGCTCGCGAATGCGGTGTGTCAGGCAATGTTGTGTCGACTGATCCACCGCATTCGCGAGCAGGCTCGCTCCCACAGGGGGATAGTGGGCTCTTCGCCGATGGAAAATTTTTGCGTAAAATGCCGGCCTTTCGTCACTCCTCACGGATTTCGCGTCATGGGCACTCTCACGGTCAACCAGAACAAACTGCAAAAGCGCCTTCGCCGCCAGGCCGGTGAGGCTGTTGCCGATTTCAACATGATTGAAGACGGCGACAAGGTCATGGTCTGCCTGTCCGGTGGCAAGGACAGCTACACCCTGCTCGATGTGCTGATGCATTTTCAGAAGGTCGCACCGATCAAGTTCGACATCGTCGCCGTGAACATGGACCAGAAGCAGCCCGGTTTCCCCGAGCACGTACTGCCGGCCTATCTCAAGGCATTGGGCGTCGAATACCACATCGTCGAGAAAGACACCTATTCGGTGGTCAAGGAACTGATTCCGGAAGGCAAGACCACCTGCTCGCTGTGTTCGCGCCTGCGTCGTGGCACGTTGTACACCTTTGCTGATGAAATCGGCGCGACCAAGATGGCCCTCGGTCACCACCGCGACGACATCGTCGAGACGTTCTTCCTCAACATGTTCTTCAACGGTTCGCTCAAGGCCATGCCGCCGAAACTGCGCGCCGACGACGGGCGCAACGTGGTGATCCGTCCGTTGGCCTACTGCAACGAAAAAGACATCCAGGCCTACTCGGACTTCAAGCAATTCCCGATCATCCCGTGCAACCTCTGCGGCTCCCAGGAAAACCTGCAACGCCAGGTGGTCAAGGACATGCTGCAAGACTGGGAGCGCAAGACCCCGGGGCGCGTCGACAGCATTTTCCGCAGTCTGCAGAATGTGCAGCCGTCGCAATTGGCGGATCGTAACCTGTTTGACTTCACCAACTTGCGCATTGATGAAACCGCCGCTTCGCGGTTCGTCAACGTGGTCAATCTCTGATCAAAACTGTGGGAGCGAGCCTGCTCGCGAAGGCAGTGTGCCAGTCGCCATCTCTATTGACTGGCACACCGTCTTCGCGAGCAGGCTCGCTCCCACATTAGTTTTCCCACATCAGTTTCGTTTCAATCCTCAGGAGAGGGCATGCGCGATTACAAGTGGCTACACGAGTACTGTCTGAACCGCTTCGGTTCGGCGGCTGAACTGGAAGCCCATCTGCCGGTCCCCAAGACCCCGGCGCAATTGCGCAAGATCAGCGATGACCGTTACCTCTCGACCATGGCGCTGCGGGTGTTTCGCGCCGGGCTCAAGCACAGCCTGGTGGACGCCAAGTGGCCGTCCTTCGAAGAAGTGTTCTTCAAGTTCGACCCGGAAAAAGTCGTGCTGATGAGCGCCGAACACCTGGAGCGCCTGATGCAGGACGCGCGGATCATCCGCCACCTGGGCAAGCTCAAGAGCGTGCCGCGCAATGCGCAATTCATTCTCGATGTGGCCCATGAAAAGGGCAGTTTTGGCGAATTGATCGCCGAGTGGCCGGTGACCGATATCGTTGGCTTGTGGACCTTCCTGAAAAAGCGCGGTCATCAACTGGGCGGGTTGTCGGCGCCGCGTTTCTTGCGCATGGTCGGCAAGGATACGTTTGTGCCGAGCTACGACGTGGTCGCGGGGTTGAATGCGCAGAAGATCGTCGACAAGGTGCCGACCAGCCAGCGGGATCTGGCGTTGGTGCAGGACGTGTTCAACCAGTGGCATGAACAGAGTGGCGGGCGGGCGATGAGCCAGATATCGATGATGCTTGCGTATACCGTCAATCATTGACGCGCAGGATCGTTCCCATACTCTGCGTTGATCGTTCCCACGCTCCGCGTGGGAATGCCGCCCGGGACGCTCTGCGTCCCTGTGACGCGGAGCGTCACTTGATGCATTCCCACGCAGAGCGTGGGAACGATCACTGTAGACAGTCAGGCGACGGAGATCTCACCCTCGCCAGCCAACTTGCGATTCAACTGAAACCGCCACCGCACATACAACAGCGCCGAGCAAAACACCGCCAGGCTCGCGCCCATCTCCAGCAAACCAAACAGCTGCCGGTTCGGGTCATACGCGGCCAGTGCGCCCTTGATGAAATACAAATTCACCACAAAGCACATCCACGAATGCCCGCGGGCGCTGCCGACAATCATCCCCGGCGCCAACAACAGCAGCGGCACCAGTTCGATCAGCAAAATCACCCACGGCCGAGCGCCATGCAGGTCGGCGACCAGCAGGTAGTAGGCACACAGCAACCCCACCAGACCGAAAAAGCACAGCAGGCTGACCGCGCGCATCGCCCGGACCCGGGGTTCGAGCCATTCGATCGAGGGCAGAATCTTCGGTTTCTTCGCCATGTCAGCCCTCCAGCTTTTGCGCGGTTTTGCCCAGGCGCAGGCCCAGGGCCCGGCACAGCGCGACTTCATGCTCATTCAAACCCTGCTTGCCGTCGGCCCCGGCGTGATGACTGGCGCCGTACGGCGTGCCGCCACCACGGGTTTCCAGCAAGGCCGACTCGCTGTAGGGCAGGCCGGTGATCAGCATGCCGTGGTGCAGCAACGGCAACATCATCGACAGCAGGGTGGTTTCCTGGCCGCCATGCAGGCTCGCGGTGGAAGTGAACACCCCGGCCGGTTTGCCAACGAGGGCGCCGGTCAGCCACAGGTTGCTGGTGCCGTCGAGGAAGTACTTGAGCGGCGCCGCCATGTTGCCGAAACGGGTCGGGCTGCCGAGGGCCAGGCCCGCGCAGTTCTTCAGGTCATCGAGGCTGGCGTACAGCGCACCTTCGTCCGGAATGTCCGGCGACACCGCTTCACACTCGGTGGAAATCGCCGGCACCGTGCGCAGTCGCGCTTCCATCCCGGACTGCTCGACACCCCGGGCAATCTGCCGGGCCATTTCATTGGTCGAGCCGCTGCGGCTGTAATACAGAACCAGAATGTACGGCGCGCTCACGGCAACAGCTCCAGCACATTCTCCGGCGGACGGCCGATGACGGCTTTGTCGCCGACTTCCAGAATCGGCCGCTCCATGAGTTTGGGGTGCGCGGCGATGGCTGCGATCAATTGCGCCTCGGTCAGGCTGGCATCGGCGAGGTTGAGGGTTTTGTATTCATCCTCACCGGTGCGCAGCAATTGCCGGGCGTTGATCCCGAGCTTTTTCAGCAGGCCCTGGAGTTGCGCGGCGTCCAGCGGGGTTTCGAGGTAGCGGACCACAGTCGGGGTCAGGCCACGGGCTTCGAGCAGTTCGAGCGCACCGCGGGATTTCGAGCAGCGCGGGTTGTGATAAAGCGTCAGATCGGTCATGTGCGGGTCGCATCTTGCGTAAGGTGACGGCTATTCTAACTGTGCAGCGCGCAATCCAGAACCTCGGGAGGCGATGGGTCGCAGGCGCATTCAATTTTGAACAAGGATCACGACATGACAAGGCGATTGGCAGCGGCATTGGCGATCATCGGGGCGCTGATGCTGGGGGGCTGCGGCAACGACTATGGCATTGACCAGGACGGTCACAAAGTCGCGGCCGGGCGTCTCGATAAACAGTGGTTCGTGCTTAATTACTGGGCCGAGTGGTGTGGCCCGTGCCGGACCGAGATTCCACAGTTGAATGCTTTGGCCGAAGAACTCAAGGGCAAGAAGATCGGCGTGTTCGGGGTCAACTTCGACAACGTGCAGGGTGAAGAACTGAAGGGCGCTAGTGAAAAACTGGGGATCAAGTTCACCGTGCTGGCCCAGGATCCGGCCGAGCTGTTTGATTTGCCGCGCAGTGAAGCGTTGCCGGTGACGTACATCATCGATAACAAGGGCAAGGTGCGGGAACAGTTGATGGGCGAGCAGACGGCGGCGGGGGTGATGGCGAAGCTTGAGGAGTTGAAGGCGACGAATTGAGTAGGACTGAAATGGGTGTTGGTCCTTAGATCCAACCCCTCACCCCAGCCCTCTCCCCAAAGGGGAGAGGGGGAAAGGGAGCAGACCGCATGCTTTTGATCGTTCCCACGCTCTGCGTGGGAATGCCGCCCCGGACGCTCCGCGTCCCTGTGACGCAGAGCGTCACTTGATGCATTCCCACGCAGAGCGTGGGAATGATCGGTGAGGAAGGGATCAACCCTCTTCAAGCCACCAGCGCAACGGCTTGCCCTCGGCCGGCCAGAAGCGCATCTGGTCGATCGGCGAGATGTCCCAGCGCTGTACATTTTCCAGCGCTTGCAGGAAACGCTTTTCCTGCTCCATCAACGCCGGTGCACAGAGTTTACGGGTGCTGCCGACTTTGCCGAAGCTCAGCTTGTCGCCGTCCAGGGTGTACGGCGCGAACCAGTGGTTGCAGCCGCCGTTGCCGTAGGCCCGGCCGTCGTCACCGAGGGTGATGGTCAGGTGGCTGTAGTCCATCAATGGCCGTTCGCCGATCCACTCCAGAATGTAGCTGCGGTTCTGTTGCAGTTGGACCGGTTCGGCGGCGCAGCCTATCAGACTGGCGCCAACCATGGCCGCCAGAGCAAGGTGTTTCATCACGCAGGCTCCTGGCATTTTGGGCACAGGTGTTTCTCGCCAGCGGTGGTCCAGCCCAACTCGGTAATCCGCGCGGTGGCGGCAGGCTTTTCGGCCTTGTTACCCAGCTTGGCGTCGACCGCGAACTCGAAGCTCAGTTCTTTGGCGCAGCTGTCGCAATTGACCTTCCAGGTGTGGATCGCCAGTTCGCCGAACACCGGACCACTGGCCACCGCGACCCATTGGCCGGGCGGGTTGATCAGGTGGCGGACGGTTTCGACGGTCAGGCGCATGGACAAGTCCTTTGCACCTTTGAGGGTGACCACCAGGACGTCATTATTGCGAATCGAGCCGCCGTTGCCGGTGACTTGATAACGCCCCGGCACCAGGGCGCGGCATTCAGTCAGGGTGTGCTGCGGGTTCATCAGGTTGTAGCGGAAATCGTGTTCGACCATGGGTCCTCCAAATATGCGCGGTATGCTAGCACGGGCATCAACGCAGCATGGCGCGGGCATATGACCTTCGATCAGGTTCAAATCAACCGCCCACTCATGGCACACTGCCGCTTTTACACCTCTAAGGAATGGAAATGGCCTTGATCGAATGTTTTGAATGCAAACGGAGCATCAACTCTGAAACAGCTTCGTGCATTCATTGCGGCGCGCCGATCTCGGCAAGGCGAGCAAGTCCCTCCCGGGCCATACCGATCTCCTTCGGGCACCGACCGCGGGATGAACAGGTGCCTGAGGTTTCGACAGCGGAGCCTGAATACGAGCCGGAACCGCAAGTCGAACCAACGCCTGAAGTGCCACCGGCACCTGTTTCCCGGCACCGCCGTCGGGGCGCGCCGGTCAATGTGCCGACGGCCGATGCGTGGACAGACACCGTGCGTCCTGTGGAAGGTTGGCTGAAAATCATGGCATTTTTACTGCCACCGTTTTTCGTCTGGTTTTTGCTGCGTCCCGGTCATTCCCTGCAACAGCGCGTGATCGGCTTCGGTTGGCTGGCACTGTTGATCCTGGCGTCCTCGATCAGCCCCAAAGCCTGACCCTGATCAGCCTTCGACCCGATTCTGCGGCGCACCGGCCGCCCAGGCCGCGATGTTTTGCAGGGTCGTCGCGGCAATTGCGCCCAGGGCCTCGCGGGTGAGAAAGGCCTGGTGCGCGGTGATGATCACGTTGGGGAATGTCAGCAGCCGCGCCAGCACATCGTCTTGCAGCGGCAGGTCCGAGCGATCCTCGAAAAACAGCTGCGCTTCCTCTTCATACACATCCAGGCCCAGATAACCCAATTGCCCGTCCTTCAACGCGTCGATCAGCGCCGGGGTGTCCACCAGACCACCGCGCCCGGTGTTGATCAGCATCGCGCCCGGTTGCATGTGGGCCAGTGACTCCCGGTTGATCAAGTGTTTGCTCTGCTCGTTGAGCGGGCAATGCAAGCTGATGATCTGCGACTCGGCCAGCAATCGCGGCAAGCTCAGGTAGCGCGCACCGAGGGCCTCGACCTGGGGATTGGGGAAGGGGTCATAGGCCAATAGCGTGCAGCCGAATCCATTCATGATTTTTGCGAAGGTCGCGCCGATCTGCCCGGTGCCGACCACGCCGACGGTCTTGCCCACCAGATCGAAACCGGTCAGCCCGTGCAGGCTGAAATCCCCTTCGCGGGTGCGGTTGTAGGCACGGTGCAGGCGCCGATTAAGCGCCAGGATCAGCGCCACTGCATGTTCGGCGACGGCGTGGGGCGAGTAGGCCGGAACCCGTACGATGGACAATCCCAGGCGTTTCGCCGCGATCAGGTCAACATGGTTGTAACCGGCCGAACGCAGCGCAATCAGGCGCGTGCCACCGGCCGCCAAGTGTTCGAGTACCGGCGCACTGAGGTCATCATTGATGAAGGCGCACACCACTTCGTGTTGCTCGGCCAGCGCTACGGTGTCGAGGCTCAGGCGAGCAGATTGAAACTGCAACTCGATCCCGGCAGGCACATCAGCCGCGAGAAAACTGTCGCGGTCGTAGGTCTGGCTGCTGAAAACAATCGTGCGCATTTTTTCCTCCTGGAGATTTCTTGTAGCCGCTGGCGACGCCCTGTGGGAGCGAGCCTGCTCGCGAAAGCGGTGTGCCAGACAACATAGAATCTCCCACAGTCGTACAGCGCTGGGTTGAGTCAGGCGCTGATACGCGCCTGCGCGGCCAGACGATTGATCGAACGTTCCAGTTCTTCAAGTGCCGCCGCTGCTTTGGGGTCTTGTTGCTTGAGCAGGGTTTCGCTGCGCTGGCAGGCGGCGCGCAGTTGCGGGACGCCGCAATAACGCGTGGCGCCGTGCAGGCGATGGACCCGCTCGATCAGGGCATTCTGGTCGTTGGCTTCCCGGGCGACGCGAATGGCTTCGCGATCGGCCTCCAGTGAGGCCAACAGCATCGCCAGCATGTCCGCCGCCAGATCGGCCTTGCCGGCGGCCAGGCGCAAACCTTCTTCGTGATCAAGTACCAGCAAGTCGCTGGCACCATGGTTGTCGTTGGAACGGTCTGGCACCTGATTGCGCAGGGCCAGGCCAGTCCACTTCAATACAACCTGGGCCAGTTGCCGTTCGCTGATCGGTTTGGTCAGGTAATCGTCCATGCCGCTTTGCAACAGCGCACGCTTTTCGTTGGCCATCGCGTGGGCGGTGAGGGCCACGATCGGCAGCGGCGTGCAATGCCGTTCGCTTTCCCACTGGCGAATCGCTTCGGTGCTCTGGCGACCGTCCATGCCGGGCATTTGCACATCCATCAGCACCAGGTCGAAGGTTTCGTTCTGCACCGCTTTGACTGCGGCGTAACCGCTTTCCACGGCCAGGACCTTGGCGCCCATGTCTTCGAGCAGGGTTTGTACCAGCAGCAGGTTGGCCGGGTTGTCGTCGACGCAAAGCACTTTGGGCGCGCGGCTCGACACCGGTTCGCCGGGTTCGCTGCGCTGCTGGCGCGGGTTGACCAGATCGGACAAGGCCCGGCGCAATTTGCGCGTGCACGCCGGTTTGGCCTGGAGTTGACTGTGCGGGTTGGGCACCGAGAGGTGGAACAGCGTCTGCTCGGTGGTCGGGCACAACACCAGGACTTTGCAGCCCAAATGCTCCAGGTCCCAGATGTGTTGGTTGAGGCGCTCCGGCGGCATGTCGTTGCTGGTGATGCCGAGCACCGCCAGATCAATCGCCTGCTCGGTCTGATGCGCACCGGTAACCCCATTGGTCAGGCTTTCCAGGGTATTGAACGGCGTGACTTCGAGGCCGCAATCTTCCAATTGGTGCTGCAACGCCTGGCGAGCCAGTTCGTGGTTTTCCAGCACCGCCACCCGACGCCCGAGCAAGGGCGGGCCGGGCAAGTCTTCGGCGTCATCGCGGGTTTTTGGCAGGCTCAGGCTGATCCAGAATTCCGAGCCTTCGCCCGGTGTGCTATCGACGCCGATCTCGCCGCCCATCTGCTCGATCAAACGCTTGGAAATCACCAGACCCAGACCGGTGCCGCCGGGTTGGCGCGACAGTGAGTTGTCGGCCTGACTGAACGCCTGGAACAGGGCGCGCACGTCCTGGTTCGACAGGCCAATGCCGGTGTCCTGAATGCTGATGCGCAGTTGCACGCTGTCTTCGTGTTCTTCTTCGAGCATGGCCCGGGCGACGATGGTGCCTTCGCGGGTGAACTTGATCGCGTTGCTGACCAGGTTGGTCAGAATCTGTTTGAGTCGCAGCGGATCGCCGACCAGCGACAACGGCGTGTCGCGATACACCAGGCTCACCAGCTCCAGCTGTTTGGCGTGGGCGGCCGGGGCGAGGATGGTCAAGGTGTCCTGCAGCAAGTCGCGCAGGTTGAACGGAATGTTGTCCAGCACCAGTTTGCCGGCCTCGATTTTCGAGAAGTCGAGAATCTCGTTGATGATCCCCAGCAGGCTGTCGGCGGATTTTTCGATCGTGCCCAGATAGTCGAGCTGGCGCGGGGTCAGCTCACTTTTTTGCAGCAGGTGGGTGAAGCCGAGAATGCCGTTGAGCGGCGTGCGGATTTCGTGGCTCATGTTGGCCAGGAACTCGGATTTGATCCGGCTCGCTTCCAGGGCTTCCTTGCGCGCCAGGTCCAGCTCGATGTTCTGGATTTCGATGGTTTCGAGGTTCTGGCGCACGTCTTCGGTGGCCTGATCGACGCTGTGTTGCAGTTCTTCCTGGGCGTTCTGCAACGTGCCGGCCATGCGGTTGATGCCGGAGGCCAGTTCGTCCAGTTCCTGACTGCCGAGGGGCGGCAGGCGGGTTTCCAGGTGCCCGTCCTTGAGTTGCGCCACCGCCAGTTTGATCTGGCTGATCGGCCGGTTGATCGTGCGACCCATGCGCAACGCCAGCAGCGCCGCGCCGGCCAGCCCCGCGAAAATCAGCAACAGGCTGGCGAACAGGCTGCGGTAACCGCGCAGCAGCATGCCGTTGTGGGACAGTTCGAGTTCGACCCAGCCGAGCAGGCGCTCGGTTTCATCGGGAATCACGTCGCCGGCCAGGTTGCGATGCTTGCCGAACACCGGCAGCAAGTAGCGGGTTGCGTCATTGCCGCTGCGCCGCAGCATCTGCGAGCTGTTGCCGATCGGCGCCGCATTGAGCATGGTCGGGCCGGCGTGGGCCAGGGGAGTGCGGTCGGGGGCGAGGAAGGTAACGGCGCGCACGTCCGTCTGTTCCAGCGACTGGGTGGCGATCCGCTCCAGCAGCTCGATGTTCTTGTGGCCCATGGCCGGGGCCACCAGTGGCGCGAGCTGTTCGGCGATCATCTCGCCGCGCTGCATGAGTTGGGCTTGCAGGTCCGATTGCTGCATCCAGGTGAAATAACCGCCCAGCACCAACGCCATCAGGCTGGTCGGAAGCAAGGTCAGCAACAGCACGCGGCCTTTAATTCCCAGTTTCTTGAGCACGCATTTCTCCTGCATCCCGCTATTTATTAGACCCGCGCGTGCATCCGGCACGCACCACTTGCGCAGTGTAGCGATTTGCTTGCGGGCAATCTTCGTAAAATTGATGTCGTCATTCGTCGGCTCGATCACTGCTTTTGCCTGCCGCGCAAACCTTGGGTTGCCCCTGGCGAGGCAATCTTGAATAATCGCCAACTGAGAATTATTTGCAGATAGTCATGAATCCCATCACTGCTGGCCATCCTCGTATCCTGTCTATAGAAGACGACCTCGTGCTCGGAGCTTATGTTCACGAGCACCTGGGGCGCTGCGGTTTTCAGGTGACCTGGTGCCAGAACGGCCAGGAAGGCCTGGCCATCGCCCGCGGGCAACCGTTTGATGTGGTGCTGATGGATATCCTGCTGCCGGGGCTGGACGGCTTGAACGTCCTGACCCAATTGCGCCAGAGCCATGCCACGCCGGTGGTGCTGATGTCGGCACTGGGCGCCGAGGCCGATCGCATCAGCGGTTTTCGCCTGGGCGCCGACGATTACCTGCCCAAGCCGTTCAGCATGGCCGAGTTGCGGGTGCGCATCGAAGCCATCCTGCGCCGGGTGGCCCTCGACCGTCGACCCGAGCCTTTCGCGGTGATCAGTCCCGTTCACAGCCTGCTGTTCGACGAAGACCAATGCGAAGTCTTCTATCGCGAACGCGCCGCCGGCCTGACCCGCAGTGAATATCGACTGCTGGAAACCCTCAATCGCAACAACGACGAAGTGCTGAGCAAGGCCTTTCTATATCAGCACGTGTTGCAACGGGGGTACGCGGCCCATGATCGCAGCCTCGACATGCACATCAGCCAGATCCGTCGCAAGCTCAAGGCCATCGGCTACACCGAGCGGGAAGTGCGCACGGTGTGGGGCAAGGGTTACGTATTGAGTGCCGTCGATGAAATGGTCTGACCTGCCGGGCCGGCACTCGCTGTTCTGGAAACTGGCGTGCCTGCTGGTGGCATTCTGTCTGCTGATGATCTGGTTGAGCTGGTCCTGGGGCCGCTACATGGAACAGAAAAACCTGTTTCTGTCCGACGAAGCCCGGGGCACCTTGACGCGTTATGCCGCCGAGGCGGAACAGGCGTGGGAAGAGGGCAAGAGCGCTGGCGTCGATGCCTGGTTGCAGCGCGTCGGCCAGCGCGAGACGACCTGGGTCGGCGTGATTGGCGGCGACTTGCAGTCCTTGAGCAGCTATCCGCTGGTGGACAGGGAAATCCAGCGCCTGACTTTTCTGCGCGGCCTCGATTGGCCCACCAGTCGCCATACCCAAGGCTTGCCGTGGCTGCGGGTGCCATTCCCCAAGGAGCCAGGCGCCGGCAGTCTGGTGATCGAACTGCCGCAACGTTTCCTGCCCGGGCAATATCGGGTGTTCTGGCGAGTGATCACCAACGGCGTGATTCCCGGACTGTTCACCTTGCTGTTGTGCGTCGGTTTGTACCGGTTACTGGTGGTGCCGTTGAACAGCCTGCGCGAACAGGCCAACGCCTGGCGCGCCGACCAGTTGAACGTACGTCTGTCACGCCACACCACCAATCGTTCGGATGAACTGGGCGAACTGGGCCGCGCCTTCGACCACATGGCCGAGCGCCTGCAAAGCACTGTGGCCCTGCAACAGCAACTGTTGCGCGACCTGTCCCACGAACTGCGTACACCGTTGAGCCGCTTGCGGGTGGCCAGTGAAAGCGAGCAGGGGCTGGTGCAATTGCGCGAGCGTATTGGCCGCGAAGTCGACGGCATGCAGCGACTGGTGGAAGACACCCTGCAACTGGCCTGGCTCGACACCGAACGCACCCGGTTGCCCGACGAATCGATCCAGATCCAGGCGCTGTGGGACATGCTCACGGAAAACGCCTGCTATGAAAGTGGCTGGCCGGCGAGTCAATTGCACTGCGCGGTGGATTCATCCTGCTGGGTGCGCGGTCACCTCAACACCCTGGCCCAGGCCCTGGAAAACATCGTGCGCAATGCGATTCGGCATTCCCCTGACGGTGGCGTGGTCAGCCTCGGTGGACAGCGTGACGGCGACTTCTGGCATTTATGGCTGGAGGACCAGGGCGGCGGGGTGGCTGAAGACGATCTTGAGCGGATCTTCTCGCCCTTTATTCGCCTCGACGGTTCACGCCCGGGGGACGGCGGGTTTGGGTTGGGGTTGAGCATTGCCAGGAATGCGGTGCAGCGTCAGGGTGGGACGCTTTGGGCGGAGAATACTGGGGTGGGGTTGCGGCTGAATATGCGGTTGGTAGCGGATGACGTTTTAAGCGTGTCGCCGCCATCGCGGGCAAGCCTTGCTCCTACAGGGTGTGTGTTGCCTACGTGAGGGCGGGCGTACGGGCTGAGCAGGCCAGAGCGTTCCGGGTTTGTTGTACGACATTTCCTAAAGGGTTTTGACGGCGTTTTGAAGCCGACTTGACGGTTTAAGCTCGCGCTTTCCCTCGCCTTCAAGGAATTGGGCATGACTGCTCCCGACGCTCCCCGCAACACCACCGATGACCGTTTCAATGAAGTGCTGGCACTGATTCAGAGTGCCAAACAGCAAGCCATCCAGGCAGTAAATACCCAACTGATCGAGTTGTATTGGCAGGTAGGGGCTTATATCAGTCGCAAGCTGGAGCGGGCCGAGTGGGGGGATTCGGTGGTCAGCCAGTTGGCTGAACATCTGGCTCAGACTCAGCCAGGGTTACGTGGATTTACTCGGCGTAATCTGTTCCGCATGCGCCAGTTCTACGAGGCTTATCGCGGCGATGAAAAAGTGTCAGCACTGCTGACACAATTGCCCTGGACCCACAACCTGCTCATTCTGACTCAGAGCAAGCTCCCGGAGGAACGTGAGTTTTACCTGCGTATGGCGATTCAGGAGCGGTGGTCAACGCGCGAGCTTGAACGTCAATTCAAAGCTGCGCTATTCGAACGCAGCGTCACCCAACCAGTAAAAGTCTCAGCAGCGCTGAGACAAACTCACCCGTCGGCGCTAGAGATCTTCCGCGATGCCTACATGGTCGAGTTTCTCGACTTGCCCGGCGGCCATGCCGAAACTGACTTGCATCAAGGATTGCTGGGGCGTCTCAAGGAATTCCTGATCGAGTTGGGCCGCGACTTCTGCTTTGTCGGCTCCCAATACCCACTGCAAGTTGGTGGGCGTGATTTCGCCCTGGATCTGCTGTTCTTCCACCGTGGGCTCAATTGTCTGGTGGCCATTGAGCTAAAGGTCGGTCGATTTGAACCGGAGTATCTAGGCAAACTGAACTTCTATCTGGAGGCGCTGGATCGCGGTGAACGCAAACCCCACGAAAACCCGGCCATTGGCGTGTTGCTCTGCGCCAGCAAGGAAGACGAGGTGGTTGAGTACGCGCTTAACCGCAGTCTGTCGCCAGCGTTGATCGCTGAATATCAGGTGCAGTTGCCGGATAAACAGTTGCTGCAGGCTAAGTTGCATGAGTTCTACGCATTGAATGTCGCGGAGGGCGGGGAGGGCTGATCCAGCCCCTTATTCCCATAAGCCATAAGCACCACACTTTGCGTGATATGGCCTGCGAACGTTTGCCGGTATGATAGGCGCCCCCGCAGTCTGGATTGCGAATACGCCATGACCTTGCAGTACCCAACCATCGCCGATTGCGTCGGCAACACTCCGCTGGTTCGTTTGCAGCGCCTGCCTGGCGCCACCAGCAATACCCTTTTGCTCAAGCTCGAAGGGAATAACCCGGCGGGTTCGGTCAAGGACCGTCCGGCGCTGTCGATGATTACCCGCGCCGAGTTGCGTGGGCAGATTCACGTCGGCGATACGCTGATCGAAGCGACCTCGGGTAACACCGGGATTGCGCTGGCCATGGCCGCCGCGATCAAGGGTTACAAGATGATCCTGATCATGCCGGACAACTCCAGCGCCGAGCGCAAGGCCGCGATGACGGCCTATGGCGCCGAGCTGATCCTGGTCACTCAGGAAGAAGGCATGGAAGGCGCTCGCGACCTCGCCCAGCGAATGGAAGCTGAAGGCCGTGGCAAGGTGCTGGACCAGTTCGCCAACGGGGATAACCCTGAAGCGCACTACACCACCACCGGCCCGGAAATCTGGCGTCAGACCGAGGGCACCATCACGCATTTCGTCAGTTCGATGGGCACCACCGGGACCATCATGGGCGTGTCGCGCTACCTGAAAGAGCAGAACGACAACGTGCAGATCATCGGCCTGCAACCGATGGAAGGCTCGGCGATTCCGGGCATCCGTCGCTGGCCGCAGGAATACCTGCCGAAGATTTATCAAGCCGATCGTGTCGACCGCATCGTCGACATGGCCCAAAGCGAAGCCGAAGACGTGACCCGTCGTCTGGCCCGCGAAGAAGGCATCTTCTGTGGCGTGTCCTCGGGTGGCGCGGTGGCAGCGATGCTGCGTCTGTCCCGGGAAGTTGAAAACGCGGTGATCGTCGCGATCATCTGCGACCGTGGCGACCGTTACTTGTCGACCGGCATTTTCGACGCGCCCAACTGATGGCCAAGCAAGAGAGAGGCCTGCGCTTCCAACCCACGGGCGGCAGCAAGGCCCCACAAATTCCGACCGGCAAAAAGCAGCGCTTGAGCATCGAGCGACTGGCCAATGACGGTCGTGGTATCGCGTTTTTCGAAGGTCGCACCTGGTTCGTCATCGGCGCGTTGGCCGGTGAGGAAGTCGAGGCGCGGGTGCTCAATGCCCACGGCAAAGTGGTCGAGGCCCGCACCGAGCGGGTGTTCCAGGCCAGCGAGCTGCGTCGTCCGGCACCGTGCCCACATGCCGGTCGCTGTGGCGGTTGCAGCGTGCAGCACCTGCCCCACAACGAACAACTTGCCCTGAAACAGCGCATGCTCGCCGAGCAATTATCCAAGGTCGCCGGTGTCGAACCCCAAGAGTGGGCTGCGCCGTTGAGCGGACCGGAATTCGGTTACCGCCGTCGCGCCCGGGTGGCGGTGCGTTGGGACATGAAGGCGAAAAAACTCGAAGTCGGTTTCCGCGCTGCCGGCAGCCAGGACATCGTTGCAATCACCGAATGCACGGTGCTGGTACAGCCCTTGCAGCCGATCATGACCCGCTTGCCGGAAATGCTCCGACGTCTGAGCAAACCTCAGGCGCTGGGGCATGTGGAGTTGTTCAGCGGTTCATCGCTGGCAGTGTTGCTGCGGCACATGGCGCCGTTGTCCGAGGCCGACCTGACAATCCTCAAGGATTTCTGTGCGTTTCATGAGGCCCAGTTGTGGCTGCATGGCGATAGCGAACCGCAACCGGTCGATATCACGCAACAGCTGGGTTATCGCCTGGAACAGTGGGACTTGAACCTGGCGTATCGGCCGGGGGATTTCATCCAGGTCAACGCCGGTGTCAACGAAGCAATGGTCGCTCAGGCGCTGGACTGGCTCAAGCCGCAAGCCGATGAGCGCGTTCTGGATCTGTTCTGCGGCCTGGGCAACTTTGCCTTGCCGCTGGCCAAAGCTGTTCGCGAAGTGGTGGCGGTCGAAGGTGTGCAGGCGATGGTCGAGCGGGCAGCCGCGAACGCCGCCAGCAACAATCTGCATAACGCGAAGTTTTTTCAGGCCGATTTATCCCAGCCTTTGGCTGATGCCGAATGGGCGCGCGAAGGCTTTTGTGCGGTACTCTTGGACCCACCACGGGACGGTGCTTTCGAGGTGGTGCGCAACCTGGCATCCCTGGGCGCCAAACGGTTGGTGTATGTGTCGTGCAACCCTGCAACTCTGGCGCGCGATACGGTCGAATTGATCAAGCAGGGCTACCGGTTAAAACGTGCCGGGATTCTCGATATGTTTCCTCAGACGGCACATGTCGAGGCCATGGCGTTATTTGAAGCGAGCTAGGACGGCTCGTCTGGTCCGACTGGCCGCCCGTGCAGCCGCCGCGCACCAGCCCGGCGCGGGCTCACGGGCATTGAAGGTCAGCGATTTGACGCATTGAATCTGCGTCGTAGGGAAGGTAAAGCAAGATGGTACAGGTGAGAGCACACCAGCCGATCAACACCGACGGCAGTATCAATCTCGAGGCTTGGCTCGATCACGCGGTCACTGTCGATCAGGCACTGGATCGCGAAGCCTTGAAGGAAGCCTGCGAGTTCGCTCGACAGGCCGAACAGCAAGCCAATGCGGCGAAAAATCTCTGGTCCGAAGGGACATCGAGTTTCCGCACGGGCCTTGAGATCGCCGAGATTCTCGCCGACCTCAAACTCGATCAGGACTCGTTGGTGGCCGCGATCCTGTATCGCGGCGTGCGCGAAGGCCAGATCGAACTGCCGGCGGTCAGCCAGCGCTTCGGTCCGGTGGTCGCCAAACTCATCGACGGCGTGTTGCGCATGGCGGCGATCAGCGCCAGCCTGAGCCCCCGTCAATCCCTGGTGCTGGGCACTCAGGGCCAGGTGGAAAACCTGCGCAAGATGCTGGTCGCTATGGTCGACGACGTGCGCGTCGCGCTGATCAAACTGGCCGAACGCACCTGCGCGATCCGTGCGGTGAAAACCGCCGACGACGAGAAACGCAATCGCGTGGCCCGTGAAGTTTTCGACATCTACGCGCCGCTCGCCCACCGTCTCGGTATCGGTCATATCAAGTGGGAGCTGGAGGACTTGTCCTTCCGTTACCTTGAGCCCGACCAGTACAAACAGATCGCCAAGTTGCTTCACGAGCGACGCCTGGATCGTGAGCGCTTCATCGCCGACGTGATGAACCAGCTGAAGAATGAGCTGACCGCCACTGGCGTCGATGCCGACATCAGCGGCCGCGCGAAACACATCTACTCGATCTGGCGCAAAATGCAGCGCAAGGGCCTGGAGTTCAGCCAGATCTATGACGTGCGCGCCGTTCGCGTGCTGGTGCCGGAAATGCGCGACTGCTACACCGCGCTCGGCATCGTCCACACCTTGTGGCGGCACATCCCGAAAGAATTCGACGACTACATCGCCAACCCGAAAGAGAACGGCTATCGCTCGCTGCACACCGCAGTGATCGGCCCTGAAGGCAAAGTGCTGGAAGTGCAGATCCGCACCCACGCCATGCACGAAGAAGCCGAGCTGGGGGTGTGTGCGCACTGGCGCTACAAAGGCACCGACGTCAAGGCCGGTTCCAACCAGTACGAAGAGAAAATCTCCTGGCTGCGTCAGGTTCTCGAGTGGCACGAAGAACTCGGTGACATCGGCGGCCTGGCGGATCAACTGCGGGTCGATATCGAGCCGGACCGGGTCTACATCTTCACCCCGGACGGTCACGCCATCGACTTGCCGAAAGGCTCGACACCGCTGGACTTCGCCTACCGCGTGCACACCGAAATCGGTCACAACTGCCGCGGCGCCAAGATCAACGGGCGAATCGTACCGCTCAACTACAGCCTGCAAACTGGTGAACAAGTCGAGATCATCACCAGCAAGCACGGCACCCCGAGCCGCGACTGGCTGAACTCGAACCTGGGTTACGTCACCACCTCGCGGGCGCGGGCGAAGATCGTTCACTGGTTCAAATTGCAGGCGCGCGATCAGAACGTCGCGGCCGGTAAAACCTTGATCGAGCGCGAACTGACGCGTCTCGGTCTGCCTGCGGTGGATTTCGACAAGTTGGCCGAAAAAGCCAATATGAAAACCGCCGAGGACATGTTTGCCGCCCTCGGTGCCGGCGATTTGCGCCTGGCGCAACTGGTCAATCTGGCCCAGCAACTGGTCGAGCCGGAACGCGGCAACGAACAGCTGGAACTGATCCCGCGCAAAGCCACTGGCTACAAACCGGGCAAACGCGGCGACATTCAGATTCAGGGCGTCGGTAACCTGATGACCCAAATGGCCGGCTGCTGCCAGCCATTGCCGGGGGATGCAATCGTCGGTTACATCACCCAGGGCCGCGGTGTGAGCATTCACCGTCAGGACTGCGCCTCGGTGCTGCAACTGGGCGGGCGCGAGCCGGAGCGGATCATTCAGGTCAGCTGGGGCCCGGTGCCGGTGCTCACCTACCCGGTGGACATCATCATCCGCGCCTACGACCGCTCCGGTCTGCTGCGTGACGTGTCCCAAGTGCTGCTCAATGAGCGGATCAACGTACTGGCGGTCAACACCCGCTCGAACAAAGAGGACAACACTGCGCTGATGTCCCTGACCATCGAGATTCCGGGGCTGGACGCGTTGGGTCGGTTGCTGGGAAGGATTTCCCAGTTGCCGAACATCATCGAAACCCGGCGTAACCGTACGCCGTGAAGCGGTCCCCTGTAGGAGCGAGGCTTGCCCGCGAAGGCGTCATACCTGACACACCGCCTTCGC
>NZ_MOBR01000011.1 GCF_003732705.1 Pseudomonas frederiksbergensis
ACTTCCTCATGAAACACCCCATCGGTTGTGTCCAACTTTTGGGGTGCAGACCAGAGCGTGGGAACGATCAACGACACAATTGTAGGAGCGAGGCTTGCCCGCGAAGGCGTCAGCCCTGTCACCACCGCACTTGGAACCCGCACGTAAACAAAAACCCGCACAAGGCGGGCTTTGCTTTTGATCGTTCCTACGCTCCGCGTGGGAATGCAGCCCGGGACGCTCCGCGTCCCTCCCAGAGCCGAACGCAGAGCGTCCGTTGAGGCATTCCCACGCGGAGCGTGGGAACGATCATCAGTCAGCCAAACGCCAGGTCGTGCCGCCCTTGCCGTCTTCCAGCACCACGCCCATCGCGGTGAGCTGGTCGCGGATGCGGTCGGATTCGGCCCAGTCTTTGCCGGCACGAGCCGCCAGACGCGCGGCAATCAGCGCATCGACTTCAGCCGCATCAACCCGGCCTTCAGCGCCGGCCTGCAGGAAGTCATCCGCCTCAAGCTGCAACACACCCAGCACGCTCGCCAGTTCTTTCAGGCGCGCCGCAAGCCCCGCCGCTGCCTCGAGATCGCTCTCGCGCAGACGGTTGATCTCGCGCACCATCTCGAACAGGACCGCACAGGCTTCCGGCGTGCCAAAGTCGTCGTTCATCACCTGAGTGAAGCGCTCGACAAACGCTTCGCCACCGGCCGGCGCCACGCTCGGCAGGCCTTTCAACGCGTGGTAGAAACGCTCGAGTGCGCCTTTGGCGTCCTTTAGGTTGTCTTCCGAATAGTTGATCGCGCTGCGGTAGTGGCTCGACACCAGCAGGTAACGCACGACTTCCGGGTGGTACTTTTCCAGCACGTCGCGGATGGTGAAGAAGTTGTTCAGGGACTTGGACATCTTCTCGCCATTGATGCGAATCATGCCGCAATGCATCCACGCGTTGGCGTAGGTCTTGCCGGTGGCCGCTTCGCTCTGGGCGATTTCGTTTTCATGGTGCGGGAATTCGAGGTCGCTGCCGCCGCCATGAATGTCGAAGGTCTCGCCCAGGCAGCAGGTCGACATCACCGAGCACTCGATGTGCCAGCCCGGACGACCGTCGCCCCACGGCGATGGCCAGCTCGGCTCGCCTGGCTTGGCGCCTTTCCACAACACGAAGTCCAGCGGGTCCTGTTTCGACTCGTCGACTTCGATCCGTGCGCCAATGCGCAGGTCTTCGATCTTCTTGCGCGACAGCTTGCCGTAGCCCATGAACTTGGCGACGCGGTAGTACACGTCGCCATTGCCCGGGGCGTAGGCGTAACCCTTGTCGATCAGGGTCTGGATCATCGCGTGCATGCCGGGGATATGCCCGGTGGCGCGCGGTTCCATGTCCGGCTTCTTGATGTTCAGGCGCGCTTCGTCTTCGTGCATCGCCGCGATCATGCGCTCGGTCAAGGCCTCGAACGACTCGCCGTTCTCGTTGGCCCGATTGATGATCTTGTCGTCAATGTCGGTGATGTTGCGCACATAAGTCAGGTCGTAACCGCTGAAGCGCAACCAGCGGGTCACCAGGTCGAACGCGACCATGCTGCGGCCGTGGCCCAGGTGGCAGTAGTCGTAAACGGTCATCCCGCAAACGTACATGCGCACATTGTTGCCATCCAGCGGCTTGAACACTTCTTTGCTCTTGGTGAGCGTGTTGTAGATCGTTAGCACGTTAAATCCCTTGAATCACTGGCCCCACGAATCACGCAAGGTCACGGTACGGTTGAAGACCGGAGCGCCCGGTTTCGAGTCCTTGATATCCGCGCAGAAGTAACCTTCGCGCTCGAACTGGAAACGGTCTTCCGGCTGTGCATTGCCCAGCGAAGGCTCCGCACGACAACCAGTGAGAACTTGCAGCGATTGAGGGTTGATGTTGTCCAGGAAACTGGCGCTGTCTTCCGCCTTTTCAGGGTTCGGCGAGCGGAACAGACGATCGTACAGACGCACTTCGCACTCGACGCTGGCCGCGGCCGGCACCCAGTGCACCACGCCTTTGACCTTGCGGCCTTCAGGGTTTTTGCCGAGGGTTTCCGGATCGTAGGAGCAACGCAGTTCGACGATGTTGCCATCGGCGTCCTTGATCGCTTCGTCGGCACGGATCACGTAGCTGCCGCGCAGACGCACTTCGCCGTTCGGCTCCAGGCGCTTGTAGCCTTTTGGCGGCTCTTCCATGAAGTCATCGTGGTCGATGTAGATTTCACGGGCGAACGGCAACTGGCGCACGCCCAGTTCTTCTTTCTGCGGATGACGCGGCAGTTCGAGGTTTTCGACCTGATCTTCCGGGTAGTTGGTGATCACTACCTTCAGCGGACGCAGCACGCACATGGCGCGCGGAGCGTTCTGGTCCAGATCCTGACGGATGCTGAACTCGAGCATGCCGAAATCCACCACGCCATCGGAACGGTTGGTGCCGACCATGTCGCAGAAATTGCGGATCGACGCAGGGGTGTAGCCACGGCGGCGGAAGCCCGACAGCGTGGACATGCGCGGATCGTCCCAGCCGAACACGTGCTTTTCATCGACCAGTTGCTTGAGCTTGCGCTTGCTGGTGATGGTGTAGTTCAGGTTCAGGCGGCTGAATTCGTACTGACGCGGGTGCGCCGGTACTGGCAACGCGTCGAGGAACCAGTCGTACAGCGGACGGTGGCTTTCGAATTCCAGGGTGCAGATCGAGTGGGTGATGCCTTCGATGGCGTCCGACTGACCGTGGGTAAAGTCATAGTTCGGGTAAATGCACCACTTGTCACCGGTCTGGTGGTGATGGGCGTGGCGGATGCGATACATGATCGGGTCACGCAGGTTCATGTTCGGCGAAGCCATGTCGATCTTGGCCCGCAGCACGCGTGCGCCGTCCTGGAATTCGCCGGCCTTCATGCGGGCGAACCAATCCAGGTTTTCTTCCACGGAGCGGTCACGGAACGGGCTGTTTTTGCCCGGCTCGGTCAGGGTGCCACGGTATTCCTTGGCTTGCTCCGGGCTCAGGTCGTCGACGTAGGCCTTGCCGGCCTTGATCAGCTCGACGGCCCAGTCGTGCAACTGGTCGAAATACTGCGAGGCGTAGCGCACTTCACCGGACCATTCGAAACCCAGCCATTTGATGTCGCTTTCGATCGCGTCGATGTATTCCTGGTCTTCCTTGGCCGGGTTGGTGTCGTCGAAACGCAGGTGCGTGACGCCGCCAAATTCCTGGGCCAGGCCGAAGTTCACGCAAATCGACTTGGCGTGACCGATGTGCAGGTAGCCGTTGGGCTCAGGCGGGAAACGGGTGACGATCTGCGTGTGCTTACCCGAGTCCAGGTCCGCCTGGATGATCGGGCGCAGGAAATTGACCGGCACGGCAGGGCCGGTCTTGGAATTCGAGGTAGGGTCGACAGTGGGCTTGCTCATAGGATCCTTGAACGTACGAGTGCGCGGCCGGAACGAAAGGCCTGACAAAACAAAGGCGCTATCATAGCCGATGCTGTCAAGCCGCTGACAGAGCAGGCCCTAAATCAGGTGCGTTTAATCCACCTGTTTTTAAAAACTGCCTCGAAATTAACGCCCGTCGCGCTAAACTGCGCACCTTGGCTGCTGTTGGCCGGACCGGTTAAGGGCCTTGATGCCCCCAAACCCACGAATTTATTAGAAGAGTACCGATCATGACCCAAGTCAAACTGACGACCAACCATGGCGACATCGTCCTGGAACTGAACGCTGAAAAAGCACCGGTTACCGTTGCCAACTTCATCGAATACGTCAAAGCCGGCCACTACGAAAACACCGTTTTCCACCGTGTGATCGGTAACTTCATGATCCAGGGCGGCGGTTTCGAGCCAGGCATGAAAGAAAAGAAAGACAAGCGCCCAAGCATCCAGAACGAAGCAGACAACGGCCTGCCGAACGAGAAGTACAGCGTGGCCATGGCTCGCACCATGGAGCCGCATTCGGCGTCCGCGCAGTTCTTCATCAACGTAGCTGACAACAGCTTCCTGAACCACAGCGCCAAGACTACCCAAGGCTGGGGCTATGCAGTCTTCGCCAAAGTGGTTGCCGGCACTGACGTCGTGGACAAGATCAAAGGTGTTTCCACCACCTCCAAGTCCGGCCACCAGGACGTACCAGCAGACGACGTGATCATCGAGAAAGCCGAGATCATCGAAGCGTGATATTGCTGATTTCAGACTTGCATCTGGAAGAGGAGCGCCCGGACATTACCCGGGCGTTTCTGGATTTGCTCGCCGGACGCGCCCGCTCGGCGAGTGCGTTGTACATCCTCGGCGACTTTTTCGAGGCGTGGATTGGCGACGATGCCATGACGCCGTTCCAGCGTTCCATCTGCCAGGCCCTGCGCGATCTCAGCGACAGCGGCACGGCGATTTTTCTGATGCACGGCAATCGCGACTTCATGCTCGGCAAGGCCTTTTGCAAACAGGCCGGCTGCACGCTGCTGAAGGACCCGAGTGTCGTGCAGTTTTACGGCGAACCCGTGCTTTTGATGCACGGCGACAGCCTCTGCACCCGCGATGTCGGCTATATGAAGCTGCGTCGCTACCTGCGAAACCCGATCACCCTGTTCATCCTCCGCCACCTGCCCCTGCGCACCCGCCACAACCTGGCGCGCAAGCTGCGCAGCGAAAGCCGTGCGCAAACGCGGATGAAGGCCAATGACATCGTCGATGTCACGCCCGAAGAAGTGCCGCGAATCATGCAGGCGTTTGGCGTGAAGACGCTGATCCATGGGCATACCCATCGACCGGCGATACACAAGTTGCAGATTGGCGAACAAGCGGCCCGGCGCATTGTGCTGGGGGATTGGGATCGTCAGGGCTGGGCGTTGCAGGTGGATGAGCAAGGGTTTTCCCTGGCCCCGTTTGATTTTGGGACACCGCCGCAGCTTGCATTGCCTAACGGCTAAGAGCCACCCCTCTCCCCAGCCCTCTCCCCAGAGGGGTGAGGGGGAAAGGGAGCAGATCTCCATCGTTTTCCAAACCTGAGTTCGACTCAGACTTTCAGGTCGATGTAGCTCGAAAGAACACCTCGGTCAGTCCCCTCGCCCCTCTGGGGAGAGGGTTAGGGAGAGGGGTCGATCTCAAGCCCTGCACTCAATGCCCAGACGCCGCAGGCCCGGCTTTCGCCGCGAACGGCGGTTTGGCCAGCCACACGATCAGCATCAACCCGAAGAATCCCCACCCCAGCAACGTGAAGTAATCCACGGTAGAGAGCATGTAGGCCTGGCTGGTCAACACATGATCGAGCTGCGCATACGCCGGGGTACTCGCCCCGCCCAGGGTGTTCAAGGCATCCCGGGTAGGTTGGTCGTAGGTGGTGATGCTTTCGCTCAAGTAGGCGTGATGCTGGTCCGCCCGACGAATCCAGATCCACGTGGTCAACGACGCCGCAAAACTACCGCCCAAGGTTCGCAGGAAGGTCGCCAGGCCCGCGCCATCGGCGATCTGGCTCGGTGGCAAGTCCGACATCAAAATGCTCAAGGTCGGCATGAAGAACAGCGCCACGCCAATGCCCATGAACAGCTGCACCAGGGCGATGTGCTGGAAGTCCACCTCGTTGGTGAACCCGGCGCGCATAAAGCAGCTCAGGCCAATCGCCAGGAACGCCAGCCCAGCCAACAGCCGCAGGTCGAATTTATGTGCGTATTTGCCGACAAACGGCGACATCAGCACCGGCAGAATCCCGATCGGCGCTACCGCCAGACCGGCCCAGGTAGCGGTGTAGCCCATCTGGGTTTGCAGCCACTGCGGCAGGATCAGGTTGATGCCGAAGAACCCGGCATAACCCAACACCAGGACAATGGTGCCGATGCGGAAGTTGCGGTAAGCAAACAGCCGTAAGTTGACCACCGGATGCTTGTCGGTCATTTCCCAGATGATGAACACCGCCAGGGCAATCACGGAAATCGCTGCGCCGATAATGATGAAGTTCGATTCGAACCAGTCCAGGTCATTGCCCTTGTCGAGGATCACCTGCAACGCGCCGACGCCAATGATCAGCGTGATCAAACCGACGTAATCCATCGGTTGGCGACTGGTTTCCACCGGACGCGCCTTGAGCTGCGAACGCACCACCATTACCGCGAAAATCCCGATCGGCACGTTGATAAAGAAGATCCACGGCCAGCTATAACTGTCGGTGATCCAGCCACCCAAGATCGGGCCGGCAATCGGCGCCACCACCGTGACCATCGCCAGCAACGCCAGGGCCATGCCGCGCCTGGCCGGGGGATACACCGCGATCAGCAGGGTTTGGGTCATCGGGTACAACGGCCCGGCCACCAGGCCTTGCAGCACCCGGAAGCCGATCAGTTCCGGCATCGAGGTCGAGATGCCGCAGAGAAACGAGGCCAGTACAAACAGAATCGTGGCCCAGAGAAACAGCTTCACTTCGCCGAAACGCCGACTCAACCAACCAGTCAGCGGCAGTGCAATCGCGTTGCTCACGGCGAACGAAGTGATCACCCAGGTACCCTGCTCCGAACTCACGCCCAGGTTGCCGGAAATCGTCGGCAAGGCCACGTTGGCGATGGTGGTGTCGAGCACTTGCATAAAGGTCGCCAGCGACAGGCCAATGGTGCTGAGCACCAGGCTGGGCGGCGTGAAAGACGCGTTATTGCTCATCGCTAATCCTATGGAACCGTGGCGTGCGCGGCGCCGTTCAACCGGCGCCGCTGACCTTGTGTGGGAGTGAGCCTGCTCGCGAAAGCGGTGATTCAATCAACAGAGATGTTGAATAGAAAGCCGCCTTCGCGAGCAGGCTCGCTCCCACAGGTTGGTGTGATGGCGAATCAGCGTTGCGCGGTCTTGCTGACCGCAGCGCTGTTGTCATGGATCAGCTGGGTGATCATCGCATCGGCCTCGGCCAATTGACGGTCATAGACGTTGGTGCTGAACGAAGCCTTTTGCGGTGGCTGTTGCGCCAGCACCGGGCCGCTCTGGTCATGCAGGTTCACATCCACTTGAGTCGACAGGCCAACCCGCAACGGATGTTTGGCCAGTTCTTCGGCGTTGACGTGAATCCGCACCGGCACACGCTGCACGATCTTGATCCAGTTACCGGTGGCGTTCTGCGCTGGCAGCAAGGCAAACGCGCTGCCGGTGCCGGCGCCGAGGCTGTCGATGGTGCCGCTGAATTTCACGTCGCTGCCGTACAGGTCGGCCTCGATGTCCACCGGTTGGCCGATGCGCATATCGCGCAGTTGGGTTTCCTTGAAGTTGGCGTCGATCCACAGTTGATCCAGCGGAATCACCGCCATCAGCGCCGTGCCCGGCTGAACGCGCTGGCCCAGTTGCACGGAGCGTTTGGCCACGTAACCGGTCACCGGCGCGATCAAGGTGCTGCGGGAGTTGTTCAGGTAAGCCTGACGCAAGTTCGCGGCGGCTGACATCACGTCCGGGTGCGACGAAACAACCGTGTCATCGACCAGCGCGCTGGTGGTTTTCAGTTGTTGCTGAGCATTGGCCAGGGCGTTTTGCGCCGAGGTCAGGTCGTCGCGGGCGTGGGACAGTTCTTCCTGGGAAATCGCGCCGCCAGCGGCGAGGTTTTTCCGACGGTTGAAGTTGTCCTGGGCTTTTTGCACATTGGCTTGCTGAGCGTTGACCTGGGCGCGCATGCCATCGACGTTGCTGTACAAGCCGCGCACTTGACGTACGGTGCGAGCCAGGTTGGCCTGGGCACTTTGCAAACCGACTTCGGCGTCATTCGGATCGAAGTTAACCAACACCTGGCCTTCGTGGACCAGATCCCCATCGTCGGCACCGATGCTCACCACCGTACCGGTGACCAGCGGGGTGATTTCCACCACGTTGCCGTTGACGTAGGCGTCGTCGGTGCTTTCGTTCCAGCGCCCGTAGAATTCGTGATACGCCCACACGCCGGCACCGGCGAGGATCACCAGAATCGCCAGCACCGTCAGCATGACTTTGCGTTTGCGTGGGTTGCTGGTGTCTTGAGCGTTTTCAGGAGCTTTTGTAGTTTCGGCAGTGGCCATGACAAGTACCTTGAATTAGTTGTTCAGCTTGGCTGGGGCTGGATTGGCCGAGGCGATGGTTTCGGCCTGGAAGCCGCCGCCGAGCGCCTGCATCAGTTGGATCGACAAATCGATCTGCTCGGCATTCAGGTTTGCCAGTTGACGCTGGGCCTGGAGCAATTGCTGTTCGATGCTGAGCACGTCCAGGTAATTGCCGATGCCGGAACCGTAACGCTGGACCACGGTGTTGTAAGAATCCTGGGCAATCTCGGTGGCGTGCTGCTGGGCACCAATCTGCCGGCCGATATCGCGCAACTGGTTGATGGTGTCGCTGACATCCCCCAGCGCCTTGACCAGGCTCTTGTTGTACTGCGCCACCGCCAGGTCATAGTCGGCGTCGCGGGCATCGAGGTTGGCGCGCAAGCGGCCACCGTCGAAGATCGGCACCGAGAGGGTCGGGGCAATGTTGAAGAAGCGACTGGCCGAACCGAACATCGCGTCACCCAATAAGGATTCGGCACCGGCGGCAGCCGTCAGGTTCAAGTTGGGATAGAACTGGGTCTTGCTCGCGGCGATGTCCTTGCTCGCGGCCTCGACCCGCCAGCGCGCGGCCACCAGATCCGGGCGACGACCGAGCAACTCGGCCGGTAACACCGACGGCAAGGCCACGGCGCTGGCCTGGAGGATCTTCGGCCGGGCGATTTCATTGCCGCGATCCGGGCCTTTGCCCAGCAACACGGCCAGAGCGATTTTCGCGCTGTTCAGGCGTTTTTCCGCATCGATCAGGCTGGCTTCAGAGCTGGCTTCCAGGCTTTCGGTCTGCTGGAACTGGTATTGACTGTCGATCCCCGAACTCAAGCGACGCTGGCTCAGGTCAAGCATTTGCTTAGTGCGCTTGAGGTCTTCATTGGACAGGTCATAAACGATGTGCGCCTGACCCAGATCGCTATAGGCGCGAGCGACGTCGGCGGACAGGGTCAACTGCGCGGCCTGCTGATCGACTTCAGCGGCGCGGGCCTGGCCCAACGCGGCCTCCCAGGCGTCACGCTGACCGCCCCAGAGGTCGAAGTTGTAATTGAAACTGGCGCTGACATTACGCACGGTGGCGTAGGCGTCGCCCTGCCCCAGCGGGTCTTGATCCTTGGCCAGGCGCGAACGGCTGATACCGGCGCTGGCATCGAGGGTCGGCATCCGCGCGGCATCGGCGGCATACGCTGCGGCGCTGGCCTGATGGGCGCGGGCGTCGGCGATTTGCATGTCCGGGCTGTCGTGCAAGGCTTCGCGGATCAGACCGTCGAGTTGTGGGTCGCCGAGGCTTTTCCACCAGTCGCTTTTCGGCCAGGCAGCGGGCGACAGGGTTACGCCGCTCAGGGATTGCCCGGCCTTGAGGGTTTTCGCATCGACACTTTTGCCTTCGGTGTTCAGGCCGCTGTAGCTGGCGCAACCGGCCAGAATCATCGACACCAGCACCAGGCTCAGGCCAGTACGCAAGGTTTTGCTGCTCATTTGTCACCTACCCGCAGCAAGGTGATCGAGTCACCGGCTGCCACCAAGATTTTCTTCAGGATTCGTTCCAGGGTTTGCAACTCGTCCGGGGTGATGGCGCCGGCCAGTTCGTTCATGGCATCGGCGCCGATGTCCGGCAGACGATCAGTCAATTGCTGGCCTTGTTCGGTCAGCACCAGTTGCACCTGTCGGCGATCGGCTTCGGAGCGTTGGCGAGCGAGGAAACCTTTCTGTTCCAGACGATCGAGCATTCGGGTCATCGAACCGCTGTCCAAGGACAGGTGACGGCACAACTCAGCCGGGGTATCGACGCCGAACTGGGCCATGATGATCAGCACTTTGAACTGCGCGGCGGTGATGCCGTGAGGTTCCATGTGCGTATCGATGATCCGGTCCTTGAGCAACGCGGCGCGCCCGAGCAGGAGGCCGAGGTGGCAATGCTTGAATTGTTCCGGGGTGAAATGCTTCATCTGACCACCAATTAGCTGCCTAGGCAGAGAATGTATGTCGAGATGTTACTGCCTAGGCAGCGAATGTCAACGTAATAGTTAGGATGCTTTGTATTTAGCTGATAAATGGCGGCGTGACTGATCGTTCCCACGCTCTGCGTGGGAATGCAGCCAGTGACGCTCTGCGTCACGATTCAAGAGCGGAACGCGGAGCGTCCCGGTAGGCATTCCCACGCAGAGCGTGGGAACGATCAGGTGGACGGGTTTAGAAATCCCGCTTGTAGAAGATATCCAGCGAACTGGCTACGCCGCTGGCGGCTTCGAGGTAGACCTTTTTGCTCAGTTTGTAACGCAGGGCAATGGTATTCGCCGGTTCAAACACCCCTACGCCATAACGCAAACTGAGTTTCTCGGAGATGTTGCCGCTGGCCACCACCGCCGTCGTCGTGCCGCTGCCCTGGGTGTCGAGCTGGAAGTCTTGAATGCCCAAATCCTTGGCCAAACCACTGGTCACCCCGGAGCTGCCCATCAAACCCAACCCGAGGGCCGCTTGGGCCAGCATGTTGTTGTCTTCACCGTTGGTGCTCAGCGGACGCCCCAGCACCAGATAGGACAACGCTTGCTCCTGGCTCATGGCCGGTTCGGAGAAGATTTGCGTGGTCGGCTGCTCGGCGCTGCCGCTCAAGCGAATGCCGGCGATGACGTCGTCGGTCTGGCGAATCGCTTCGATGTCCAGATAGGGCTGATCGAGCGGCCCGGCAAATAGCAGCCGCGCACGCCGCACCGTCAGGCGCTGGCCATAGGCGCGGTAACGACCGTCGTTAAGCCAGAGTTCGCCGCGGGTGTCCATGTTGTCGCCGATGTGCATATGGCCTTGCAGATTCGCGGTCAGGCCAAACCCGGCAAAGCTGAGTTTGTCCTCCCCCACCACCACATCAATATCCATTTTCATGGCGATGGGCGGCTTGCCTTCTTCGGTCTGCGCACCGACGATGATCGTGTCATCGGAGACCTTGACCGTCGATGGCGGCAATTCGCGCACGGTGATTTCACCCTTGGGCACCAGCACTTTGCCGGCGATGGCCAATTCGTCGCCCTTCATCGAGATTTTCAGGTCCGGCGCCACTTCAAGCTTCGCGTAGGGCTCGACGGTGACCGGCAATTGCGTGCCTTTGAGCGCCAAATCCACCACCAGCGCCTGCCCCCAGGCGATGTTGCCGTTCAAGCTGCCCTGCCCGGTCTTGCCGCTTTTCCAGGCGCCGTTCAATTGCACGGTTTCGCCGGCGATCACCGCTTTAAGCTGCAAGTCTTGCACTTCCATCGGCAGTTCAGCCCCAGACACCTCGCCATCACTGAGCAGCAGATTGCCGTTGACCAGCGGCGCCAGCAGTCCGCCGGACAAGGTGCCGCTGCCATTCAAACGACCGGTGAGCTTCTCGACCATCGGCACAAACGGTCGCGCCACCGACAGGTCCAGACCGTTGAGGCGGAACGAGCCGGTCAGCGGTTTGTTCTTGGCTAGCGGGTTGATCTGCGCCTGCACCATCAACTCGCCGAGCTTGCCGCCGACGAAGTTGAGGTCGGTGTCGATACGCTTGGGCGTGAGCTTGCTGGTGAGTTTGAGCGTCTGGTACGGGAAGTCCAGCCACTGATCCTTCTCTTTCATACGCAAGGTGCCGCCGCTGGCATCGATGCTGATCTGGCCGTTCGGGCCGCTGGCTGGGAGGTCCAATTGCAGGTCAGCGTTGAGCTTGCCCTTCCAGGCGAAGTCCTTCGGCAACCACTGGGCAAGACTGTCGATCGGGAATTGCTTGAGGTGATAACGCAGCTTCGGTTCCGGCATCAAGCGCTGGTCTTCGCCGCACAAACTGGCCGGCCCAGACATCCAGCAATGCGCGCCGAAATTGATTTTGCCGTCCGCCAATCGCTCAAGCTTGGCCGGACCTTGCAGCTTCCAGTCCTGACCGCCAGCCTGGATATCGCCGCTGGCCAGACGTCCGCGCCAGTTGCCTTTGTCCAGCGTGCCGTCGAGGCCCAGGGCCAGTTTCAGCTGCGGGCCTTGCAGGTCGAGGCTGAGTTTCTGGTTCTTGATATCGCCCTGGGCGCTGGCGGTCAAAGTGCCCAGCGAGGTTTCGCCGGCCTGAATGCCGCTGCCCTTGAGGTCGATTTTCGCCCGTTGCGCGCTGTCGAGGGTGGCGTCGAGGTTCAGGCTTTGCAGGCGATTGTCTTCGAAGGCCAGTTGCGAACCTTGCAGACCGAGCTTGCCTTGGGGCGCCTTGAGGGTGCCGGCGACATCGACCCGGCCGTTGAGTTGCCCGCGCAGTTGCGGCCAGAGTTGAGCGAGGCGCGGCAGCTTGATGTCGATTTGGCCCGCGAGTTTCTGTTGCAGGCGGCCCTTGCCGTTGATGCTGTTGTCGCCGAGACGAATCTGCAGGGCATTGAGGTTCCATTGCTCACCGGCCCCATCGGCCTTGGCCTGGATCACCGCCGGCTGGCCGCGCAGTTTGCCTTTCAAATCGAGGTCGGCGCTCAGGCTGAGCTGGTCGTTCTTCATCTCGCCTTTGCTGCGCAACGGCCCGGCCAAGGTGCCCGGCAACTCCGCCATCCAGTACGCCGGGTTGATCGCCGACAGGTCGAGCGCGGTGTCCCAGGCAATGCCATCGGCGAATTGCAGGTTCAGATGGCCTTCGGCCTTGCCCTGCCCGGCTTCGAGCTGGAATTGTTGCAGGTAGATTTTTGTCAGATCGCCAGCGAATGGGCTGCTCATCGTGAACGCCCCGGCCGGGCCATCCAGTGCGGCTTTGAAGTTGCCGAGGTATTTGCCATCGGTGTAGGACACTTCGCCATTGAAGCTGCGCAATGCCACTTGTGGTTCGTCGATCAGCGGATAGAGGCGGTGCCACGGGAAGTCCAGCCAATCGATCTTCGCCTGGGCGCTGAGGCCTTTGCTCCAGTCGAGGTTGCCGGTGAGCTTGAGGCTTTGCTTGTCGTTGGCGGTCAGGTCGAGCCCGGCGATTTGTGCGCCCTTGGCGTCGACCTTGCCTTGCAGCATCAATGCGACCGGGCCTTGTTCGGCGGGCAGTGTGGCTTTGCCGAGCAGCTGGTAACCGTTTTTCAGGTCGCCGTCGCCGGTCAGTTCCAGTTGATTGAGTTGCAGGGTGTCCGGCAGACCAGCGGCGGGCTTGAAGCCGTCGGCGGTGATTCGCACCTTGGCCGGCAGGTTTTCCACCAGCGGTTGCAGTTCGCCGGTCAGTTGCCCGTTCAGGTAACCGCTGCTGTCAGCTTTCAGATTGAGGGTTTTCAGCAGGTCGCCATCGACTTTCAAGGCCAGCGTCCAGGGCGCGGGCGTCGACATTGTCAGCTTGCCTTCGGCGGTCAGCGGCCAGTTGCCGCCGGGTTGCAGCAGGCCGGAGAGGTTCAGGCTCAGGTCGTCACGCTGCAATTGCACCGAGTCGATCTGCAAACCCTTTGCGGTCCAGTGCGCCGCCAGTTGCAGGCCTTTGAGTTCTTCGCTGCCGTTGAACAACAAGCTGCCGACCTTGACGTCGCCCAGTTCAATTGCCAGTGGCAGCTTTAAGTCTGGAAGTTTGATCGGGCCGCTGCTTTCTTCTTCGGCGCCCGGCGGGAATTGCAGGCTGACTTGATCGGCCTGCAATTGCTCGATGCACAAGGTCATGCGCGTCAGGCACAGCGGCGACCAGGCAAAAATCACTTTGCTCAGCTCCACCCGACTGCTGTCCTGCTGCCACAGCAGATGATCGGCGCTCCACTGCCCGCCCAAGCGGCCCTGGAAATTCTCCACGGTCAGACCCGGGACAAATCCGAGCGCCCAGCGACTGCCGGTCGCCGTGCCCAGCACCGTGGCCACGGCCAGGACGACCAGTAACAGCAGCGTCAGAATCGTCAGCAGCGTTATTTTCAAACCACGCTTCACAGCTCAGGCCCCATGGAAAAGTGCAGTCGAATGCCGCCGTCGTCGTCCATCGCGTGGGCCAGGTCGAGGCGAATCGGCCCGACCGGCGAGACCCAGCGCACGCCGATACCGACACCGGTCTTGAGGTTCGGCAGTTCGAGTGTGTTGAAGGAATTGCCTTGGTCGATAAAGGTCGCGACCCGCCATTTCTCGGCAATGGAATATTGATACTCGACGCTGCCGGCAATCATGTAGCGACCGCCGATGCGATCGCCCTCGGAGTTTTCCGGGGATAGGCTCTGATAGTCGTAACCGCGCACGCTCTGATCGCCACCGGCAAAGAAGCGCAAGGACGGCGGCACCGATTTGTAGCCGTTGGTGGCGCTGCCGCCGACCTGCACCCGGCCGAGGAAGCGGTGTTTGTCGAAGACCGTGGTCAGGCCTTTGACCAGCGCGGTGCCGTAAAGCAAGTTGGTGTCCGACCCCAGCCCTTCCTTGGCGACTTTGGTTTCGAAGGTCAGGCGATAGCCATTGTGCGGGTCGATGCGGTTGTCGCTTTTCAGATACGAATAGCTGACGCCCGGCATCAACAACGTGCTCAGGCCCGAGTCATCGCCGAGGGTGTATTCCTCGCGCTGCCATTTGAGCGACACCACCCGTTGCCAGCCGCTGGGCAACTTGCTGTGCCATTCAGGGCCGAGGGTCAGCAGCTTGCTCAGAGAGTCGGTGCCGGAAATTTCTTCATATTGATAACCGGCGGCCCAGCGCAGCTTGTCGGTGAGCGGCGGGTCCAGGGGAATGTCGTAGAACACCCCGACGTTCTGCCGTGGCGCTGACACTTCGGCTTCCCAGCCATAGCTGTCGCCCTGAGAGTTGACCCAGTGCCGGGTCCAGTTGGCCTTGATCCGCGGCCCGACGTCGGTGGAGTAACCCAGACCCAGGCCCATGGTGCGCGGCTTGCGGGTGTCGAGTTTGACCGCCACCGGGATGACATCGTCCTTGGATGCCGTCGGGGCCGCGTCCACCCGCACGCCTTCAAAATAGCCGCTCGATTGCAGGGCCTGATTGAGTTCAGCGATCAGTTCGGAGTCATACGGCGCGCCAGCCTTGAACGGCACCATGCGTTGCAGCAGGTCTTCGTCGAACGGTGTGTCGCCTTCGAACGTGACCTTGCCCAATGCGTAGCGCGGGCCGCTTTCATAAATCAATTCGACATCGGCAACGCCGGCGCGGGGGTCCACCAACAGCTTTTGGCTGGTGAAGTGGCCATTGAAAAAGCCGAAGCGCGAGGCCTGGTTCTGGATCAGGCGCTTGGCGTCTTCGTAATGGCCATGATTGAGCACGGCGCCGGGCTTGAGCAGCTCTGGCGGCGGCTTGCGAAAAGATTTGAGGGAACCGGCCGGCCCGTCGATGCGCACGGTGACGTTGCGCAAATGGATCGGTTCGCCAGGGTCAATCTTCAGCGTCAGGCGCGGCTTCTCGCCGCCCTTCACTTCGCTGTCGATCTGCGGCTGGTAGTAACCCAAGGCCTGGGCGGCCTTGCGTGCCTGTTCTTCGGCGCCACGACTGAAGCGCAACAAGGCTTCTTCATCACGATCGCCGAGGCTGCCGATATAGCCCTCTATATTGGCTTTCAGTTCATCGTTGGACGGTTTGATCCGCACATCCAATTCACTTTGCGCCAGCGCCGTGCAGCTGGTTAACAGCATGAGCACGCCACTGGTAAATCTTCCTGGAAACTTCATAGGCGCGGATGCTATCACGAGCTTGGGAGCGTGATAGAGCCTGGCGTGCAGCGAAAGTTCTACCGTTATGCCGTTGCAGTTTGTAACACCTGGGGATTGGCGTGGAAAAACACGTGTTCGCGGATCGGTCCTACCGCCACTTCGCCGATTTCCTCATAGCCCTGACGCTTATAGAACTCCAGATAACGCGGATTCCCAGTGTCGAGAATCACCCCTTCCGAGTGTTCATCCACCGCGCACCAGTTGTGCACCGCTTGCAGCAGTTGCTCGCCGAAGTGTTTGCCCTGGAATTGCGGGTGAATCCCCAGCAAGGGCAGCACGTGCACGGCGTCGGACGGCACGCAGGCCGCGACCGCATCGTGGTATTCGAGGTAGCGACGGGTGCAGCGGAAACCGGTGCTCAGCACCATGCGCAGGCGCCAGGCCCAGCTTTCAGTGATGCCCAATCGGCGTTGTGGCGGTGCGATCAGGGCGATGCCGATCAAACGGTCGTTGACCAACAGGCCGATGGCCGGCAAATCCTGGAGGAAATGCTGCTTCACCAGTTCGCGCACCGTGGCCCGAACTCGCTGCTCATAGCCAGGACGCTCGGCTTCGAACAGGTAGCCGAACGTCGGCTCGTGGCGGTAAGCCTGGTACAGCAAAGAGCGCGCTTCGCGGGAGTAGCCGCTGTCGAGCATGTGGATATCGGCGATGGCGGTCGAGGTTTCAGGCATAACGGTAGATCTCCCCGGGGCACCGTTCAAATGACGGCACTCTTCTGGTTACGAGCCTATAGCGCTGGCACAGTTCCTTTCTGATCCGAATCAGTGTTGTGGCTCAGGCCGTCTTCGCGAGCAGGCTCGCTCCCACAAAGGTATAGACCATAACCCTGTGGGAGCGAGCCTGCTCGCGAAGGCGCCAGCAATGGCGCCACATTCCTTCAGCCAAACACGAATCCCCTCACCCCAACACTGGCCCCATTCCTACATGTCAGCTAGCATCGCCCTTTTGCCAGGACTGCCGACCATGAAGATCGTCTCCTTCAACATCAACGGGCTGCGCGCTCGCCCGCATCAGCTGGCGGCGCTGATTGAAAAGCATCAACCGGACGTCATCGGCCTGCAGGAAACCAAGGTCCACGACGACCAATTCCCGCTGGCCGAAGTCCAGGCTCTGGGTTATCACGTGTATTTCCATGGCCAGAAAGGCCATTACGGCGTTGCCCTGCTCTCGCGTCAGGAACCGCTGGCCCTGCACAAAGGTTTCGTCACTGATGAAGAAGACGCCCAGCGGCGCTTTATCTGGGGCACGTTCGCCGACGCCAATGGCGTGCCGGTGACGATCATGAATGGCTATTTCCCACAGGGCGAAAGCCGCGACCACCCGACCAAGTTCCCGGCCAAGCAACGTTTCTATAACGATTTGCAGGTGTTGCTGGAAAGCCAGTTCACGAATGAACAGCCGCTGGTGGTGATGGGCGATGTGAACATTTCCCCGGAAGACTGCGACATCGGCATCGGCCCGGACAACATGAAACGCTGGCTGAAAACCGGCAAGTGCAGCTTCCTGCCGGAAGAGCGCGAGTGGATGGCACGCCTGAAGAACTGGGGCCTGGTGGACAGTTTCCGGCACCTGAACCCGGACGTGGCTGACCGTTTCAGTTGGTTCGATTACCGCAGCCGCGGCTTTGAAGACGAACCCAAGCGCGGGCTGCGGATCGACGTGATCATGGCGTCCCATGGCTTGTTGCCGCGGGTGAAGGATGCCGGGGTGGATTACGACCTGCGGGCGATGGAAAAACCATCGGATCATGCGCCGATCTGGCTGGAATTGAGCTGATCTCGCACGACCGATCGTTCCCACGCTCTGCGTGGGAATGCATCCCGTGACGCTCTGCGTCACATTCAGCAGCGGAACGCGGAGCGTCCCCGGCGGCATTCCCACGCAGAGCGTGGGAACGATCAGTGTCATCTTTTGGAAACTTTACTGACTTATTCTCCCGGCACTCCCTTTGGCTTACTTAAGGTGCCGGCATGACGCTGCGCGTATTGTTCCTGTTAATGGTGTGTCTCAACCTGCCGTTAATGGCCACCGCCAGTGACTTGCCGATGTCTGAAAGTGGCCCCGTGCTGCGCATCCAGGGCTCCAACACCATTGGCGCGGATTTGGGCCCGGCGCTGGTCGCAGGGCTGATGCAGGAGCAAGGCCTGCTCAGGGTGCACAGCGAAACCCCGGACAAGGCCAACGAACAGCGGATCGTCGGGCAAACGGCCCAGGGTCGGCGGGTGGTGGTGGAAGTCGCGGCCCACGGCTCCAGCACCGGTTTCACCGCCCTGAGAAACGCCACCGCCGATCTCGCCGCCTCGTCGCGCCCGATCAAGGACAGCGAACTGGCGGACCTGAAATCCCTGGGCGATCTGAAAAGCCCCAGCGCCGAACAAGTCATCGCCATCGATGGCCTGGCGATCATCCTGCACCCGCAAAATCCGTTGAATCAGCTCAACACCGAACAACTGGCGCGGATCTTCAGTGGCGAGGCCAGCACATGGGAAGAACTCGGCGGGATCGGTGGGACGATTCATCTGTATGCGCGGGATGATCAGTCGGGCACCTACGACACCTTCAAGGAATTGGTCCTCAGTCGGCGTGGGAAAAGTCTCAGCAGCGCAGCGAAACGTTTCGAGTCCAGCGAGCAATTGTCCGACGCGGTCAGCCTCGACCCGCAAGGTATCGGCTTCATCGGCTTGCCCTACGTGCGCCAGGCCAAAGCGGTGGCGATTGTCGACGGACAGTCCCAAGCGATGTTGCCGCTCAATAGTTTGATTGCCACCGAAGACTATCCGCTGTCCCGGCGACTGTTCTTTTACCTGCCGCCCAACAGCAAAAATCCCTGGGCCGAGGCGTTGGTGGCCTTCGCGCAAAGCAACAAGGGCCAGGCGATCGTCGCGGCCAACGGCTTTATCGCCCAGACCGTGCAGGCGATGGCCGTCACGCCGAATGCGCTGATGCCCGAGGGTTATCAGGCCCTGAGCCGGCATGCCCAGCGCTTGACCGTGAATTTTCGCTTCGAAGAAGGCAGCGCAAGCCTGGACAACAAGGCTCGGCAGGATCTCTCGCGGGTGCTCGACTATATAAAGCAGCACGACAAGGGAACCCGTGAGGTCACGCTGGTGGGATTTGGCGATGCCAAGAGCGATCCGGCGCGGGCCGACCTGCTGTCGAAACTGCGGGCGATGGCGGTGCGGCGGGAACTGGTGAAAAGCGGTGTGGTGTTTCGCGAGATTCGTGGCTTTGGCGCCGAGATGCCGGTGGCGGCGAATAGCGCGGATGAGGGACGGATCAAAAATCGGCGGGTTGAGGTTTGGGTGTATTGACCACGTCAATCGTTCCCACGCTCTGCGTGGGAATGCATCCCGTGACGCTCCGCGTCACCGCTACAAAAGCGGACGCGGAGCGTCCATGGCGGCATTCCCACGCGGAGCGTGGGAACGATCTGTAGGTGTTATTGCCCGCTACGCATCATCTCTTTCGGCACATATTTACCGATCTCGAATTTGCCAATCGCCGCGCGGTGCACTTCGTCCGGGCCGTCGGCCAGGCGCAGGGTGCGTTGCATGGCGTACATGTAGGCCAGCGGGAAGTCGTTGGACACCCCGGCACCGCCATGAATCTGGATCGCCCGGTCGATCACGCGCAACGCCACGTTCGGTGCAACAACCTTGATCTGGGCGATTTCGCTTTTGGCAATCTTGTTGCCCACGGTGTCCATCATGTAGGCGGCTTTCAACGTCAGCAGCCGCGCCATGTCGATTTCCATCCGCGAGTCGGCAATCTTGTCGATGTTGCCGCCCAATCGCGCCAGCGGTTTGCCGAACGCGGTACGGCTGACCGCACGTTTGCACATCAACTCCAGCGCACGCTCGGCCATGCCGATTGAGCGCATGCAGTGGTGAATCCGGCCAGGGCCCAGGCGACCCTGGGCGATTTCGAAGCCGCGTCCTTCGCCCAACAGGACGTTTTCGTACGGCACCCGGACGTTTTCAAACAGCACTTCGGCGTGGCCATGGGGTGCATCGTCGTAGCCGAACACCGGCAGCGGCCGCACGATTTTCACGCCCGGCGTATCCACCGGCACCAGAATCATCGAGTGCTGGGCATGGCGCGGCGCGTCGGGGTCGCTCAGGCCCATGAAGATCAGGATCTTGCAGCGCGGATCGCAAGCACCGGAGGTCCACCATTTCTTGCCGTTGATCACCCACTCGTTGCCATCACGCACGGCGCGGGCGGCCATGTTGGTGGCGTCGGACGAGGCCACATCCGGCTCGGTCATGGCGAACGCCGAACGAATCTCGCCGCGCAACAGCGGTTCGAGGTAACGCTGCTTCTGTTCTTCGTTGGCGTAACGCACCAGCACTTCCATGTTGCCAGTGTCCGGCGCGGAGCAGTTGAACGGCTCCGGCCCCAGCAGCGAGCGACCCATGATTTCTGCCAGGGGCGCGTATTCGAGGTTGGTCAGGCCCGCGCCAAGCTCGGACTCAGGCAGAAACAAATTCCACAACCCCTCGGCCTTGGCCTTGAGTTTGAGCTCTTCCATGATCGCCGTCGGCTGCCAGCGATCACCCTCGGCGACCTGACGCTCGAACACGGCTTCAGCGGGATAAACGTAGGTGTCCATGAACGCGGTCACGCGCTCACGCAGTTCCTGAACCTTGGGCGAATAAGCGAAATCCATGGGCAGCTACCTTCTTTTGTGAAGTTGTTTGGGGCATGCAATCGATGCTAGAACAGCTACGAAAATTTACCTAGCCTATTCTCGGCGTGTATTAACATTCATCACCGATATATGATCGGGTGATCGCAAAGGCCTCCGGCCACAACAAAAAGCCCCAAACAATAAGAGTGCCGCGCAATGAATCTGAGCAAGGTCGACCTCAACCTTTTCATCGTCTTCGACGCGATCTACACCGAAGCCAACCTGACCCGCGCCGGGCAGATTGTCGGCATTACCCAGCCTGCGGTCTCGAACGCTCTGGCTCGCCTGCGCGAGACCTTCAACGACCCGTTGTTCGTGCGTACCGCCCAAGGCATGGTGCCAACGCCGATGGCCCAGAACATCATCGGTCCGGTGCGCAACGCCCTCTCTCTGCTGCGGGTTTCGGTGCAGGAAAGCCGGATTTTCAATCCGTTGCAGGCAGTCAAGACTTACCGCATCAGCATGACCGACCTCACCGAAGCGGTGATCCTTCCGGCATTGTTCCAGCGCCTGCGTCGCCTGGCGCCGGCGGTGATCATCGAGAGTTTTCTGTCCAAGCGCCGCGAGACCACCAAGGAACTGGCGGCCGGTCGCCTCGACTTTGCGGTGGATGCGCCGCTCAACACCGACCCACAAGTGCGCCACGTCAAGTTGATGGAAGACCGTTACGTATGCGCCATGCGTAAGGGTCATCCGTTAGCGGGCAAAGAAAAATTCACCCTCGACGATTACCTGTCGCTGACTCACATCCATATTTCCAGCCGCCGCAGTGGCCTGGGGCATGTCGATCTGGCGCTGGGAAAAATGGGGATTCAGCGCAAGATCGCCCTGCGCTCCCAGCATTATTTGATGGCGTCCCAGGTGTTGCAGCAGACCGATATGGTCATGACCGTGCCGGAGCGTTTTGCCCGTCGCCATGATCTGCACGCGTTTAACCTGCCGGTCAACGACGTGCCGCCGGTGGAAACGCACTTGTATTGGCACGAAAGCACCGACCAGGACCCGGCCAACCGCTGGATGCGCGAGCAGATGATCGAGTTGTGCCAGCAAGTGACGGCGCATGAGAAGAAGCTCGACAAAGCGTAGGAGCAAAGCTTGCTCGCGATAGGATCGCTGCGGTGTGCCTGAAAGACCGCGTTATCGTTCTTCGCGGGCAAGCCTTGCTCCTACAGGTTTGGAGTTGTTCACACCATTTCGGTACAACCCAATCCCGTAGGAGCGAGGCTTGCCCGCGAAGAGGCCATCAGCCACACCAAAAACTTCCGCCCCTTGACGTAAACGTCAACCTGCCATTAGCTTAGCGCCATGACCTTCTTCGAGCGCTTCCATGAGCAGCCAGACCTACAGCATTTCCGACCTCGCCCGCGAGCTCGACATCACCACCCGGGCCATTCGCTTTTATGAAGAGCAAGGCCTGCTCAGCCCCGAGCGCCGTGGTCAGGAACGCATCTACTCGCCCCGGGACAAGGTCAGCCTGAAGCTGATCCTGCGGGGCAAGCGCATCGGTTTTTCCCTGGCCGAATGCCGCGAGCTGATCGAACTCTACGACCCCACCGGCGGCAATCAGAAACAGCTGCAAACCATGCTGACCAAAATCGCCGAACGTCGCGAACAGCTGGAACAGCAAATGCTCGACATCGAGCAGATGAAGCTGGAACTGGATACCGCGCAGGAGCGTTGTACCCAGGCGCTGGAGCAGACGATCAAAAGCCAGCAACCGGTTCAATAAAGCCTTACACAATTGATCGTTCCCACGCTCCGCGTGGGAATGCAGACCGGGACGCTCCGCGTCCCTACCGAAGCGGACGCATAGTGTCCATTGAGGCATTCCCACGCAGAGCGTGGGAACGATCTCTAACAGACAGGTGAATTGTTATGTCCCTCCCCTCCCACGTACGCCTGATCGAAGTCGGCCCCCGCGACGGTCTGCAAAACGAAGCCCAGCCCATCAGCGTCGCGGACAAGGTGCGACTGGTCGACGCCCTGAGCGCCGCCGGCCTGGGCTATATAGAAGTCGGCAGTTTTGTTTCGCCCAAGTGGGTGCCGCAAATGGCCGGCTCCGCCGAGGTCTTCGCGCAGATCCAGCGCAAGCCCGGCGTGACCTACGGCGCACTGGCGCCGAACCTGCGCGGGTTTGAAGATGCCATCGCGGCCGGCGTCAAGGAAGTCGCGGTGTTCGCCGCCGCGTCCGAAGCGTTTTCCCAGCGCAACATCAACTGCTCGATCAGCGAAAGCCTGGCGCGGTTCGTGCCGATCATGGAGGCGGCCAAGCAACATGGCGTCAGCGTGCGCGGTTATGTGTCGTGTGTATTGGGCTGCCCTTACGAAGGTCACGTCGCGCCGGAGCAAGTCGCCCTGGTCGCGCGCGAGTTGTATGCCATGGGCTGCTACGAAGTCTCCCTCGGTGACACCATCGGCACAGGGACTGCGGGCGCGACCCGCAAAATGTTCGAAGTGGTTTCGGCGGATGTACCGCGAGACAAACTGGCCGGGCACTTCCACGACACCTACGGCCAGGCCATGGCCAACATCTACGCCAGCCTGCTGGAAGGCATCGCCGTGTTCGACAGCTCTATCGCCGGCCTCGGCGGCTGCCCATACGCCAAGGGTGCCAGCGGTAACGTCGCTACCGAAGACGTGGTGTACCTGCTCAACGGCCTCGGAATCGAGACCGGAATCGACCTCGACGCGTTGATTCTGGCGGGCCAGCAAATTTGCACAGTACTGGGGCGCCCGACCGGTTCGCGCGTGGCCAAGGCTCGCAGCGCCCAGTGAGGGAGCGGATGTGTCCAGGTGTTACCGCTGTGTAAGAAACGTGGGGGACAAGCGAGTAACACGGAAACAAATTGTCGGGCTTTTACCGAGTGAAAAATCCATTGAAAACACAAGCCGTTGATTTAAAAGGATTTTTAAAACTTGGCACGGCTCCTGCTATCTCTATTGCATAACAAGAACAAAAAAAGCGGCAAACCTAATAAAAATAAGACGTAACGACTCTGACATAACAAAAACAACACGGCAGAGACGCAGCTAACAGATTTTTTTGGAGAAGATGTACTTTTCAGGGTGCTTTTCGGAGTAACCCGCAACCGGGCAGAGAACAATAAAACTACCTTCAGGTAGCTCCCGAACTGGTTGGATCGCTTGGCGAAAAAGTAGATCAGCGCTCAAAAAAATACGTTTGCTCTTGACCCCGGATGGGGGTCGACTAAAACAGCGGTAAAGGGCCACGGTTGCCAAAAACAACAACAGACCGCCCCTCAATAATAAAAAAAGAGCACGCGCAACGACAAATTAAAGGGGAGCTTCGGCTCCCCTTTGTGCTGTCTGTATTTCACTAAAACCGGCTTCTGTAGGAGCGAGGCTTGCCCGCAAAGGGAACGCCTCGATCTAACAGAAAAACCGCGTCATCGTTCTTCGCGGGCAAGCCTCGCTCCTACGGTATCGCTTTGAGCTCCTCGATACTGATCTCGCGCATCCGGAATTTCTGGATCTTGCCGGTCACGGTCATCGGAAACTCTTCCACGAATTTGAAGTAACGCGGCGTCTTGAAGTGGGCGATGCGCGACTTGCACCAGGTTTTCAGCTCTTCTTCGGTCGCGCTGTGGCCGGGGTGGAATTTGATCCAGGCGACTATTTCTTCGCCATAACGCGAGCAAGGAATACCAATCACCTGCACGTCCGCCACCGCCGGATGGGTAAAGAAGAACTCTTCCAGCTCTCGTGGGTAAACGTTCTCACCGCCACGGATGATCATGTCCTTGTTACGTCCGGCGATGCACACGTAGCCCTCGTCGTTCATGCTCGCCAGGTCGCCGGTGTGCATCCATCCGGCCTGATCGATAGCTTCAGCCGTGCCCTGCGGGTTATTCCAGTAACCAAGCATCACGCTGTAGCCGCGAGTGCAGAGTTCGCCAATCGTGCTGCGGGGCACCAGGTTACCGGCCTCGTCGATGATTTTGCTTTCCAGTTGCGGCTGAATGCGGCCCACGGTGGTAACGCGCAGTTCCAGCTCGTCTGACGGACCGGTCTGTAAAGACACCGGACTTGTTTCCGTCATGCCGTAGGCAATTTGCACCTCACTCATGTGCATCTCATTGATCACCCGGCGCATCACCTCGATCGGGCACGTCGCCCCGGCCATGATCCCGGTGCGCAGGGTCGACAGATCGAAGGACCCGCGTTGCGGCTGATCGAGCATGGCGATGAACATGGTGGGTACGCCGTAGAGCGCGGTGGCTTTTTCTTCGGCGACGGTGGTCAGGGTCAGCAGCGGATCGAAAGCATCGTTGGGGTAAATCATCGTGCTGCCATGGGTGATGCAGCCGAGGTTGCCCATGACCATACCGAAGCAGTGATACAGCGGCACCGGGATCACCAGCCGATCATCGGCGCTCAGGCCCAGGCTTTCGCCGACCATGTAACCGTTATTGAGGATGTTGTAGTGACTGAGGGTCGCGCCCTTGGGAAAACCGGTGGTGCCGGAGGTGTACTGGATGTTCACCGGTTGGTCGAAATGCAGGCTGTTTTGGCGTTCATTCAACTGTTCGACCGAGACGCTGGCGGCGAGATCGGCCAATTGCGACCACGGCAGGAAACCCGAGGGCGGCCGGGTGTCGAGGCTGATCACACCGCGCAGGTCCGGCAGGCGTTCGCTGTGTAATTGACCGATGGATTGCTCCGCCAATTCCGGCACCAGCCCTTGCAACATCCCGTGATAATCGGACGTCTTGAACGCCCCGGCGCACACCAGCCATTGGCAACCGGATTGCTTCAACACGTATTCGAGTTCGGAGCTGCGGTAGGCAGGGTTGATGTTGACTAGGATCACGCCGATTTTCGCGCTGGCGAACTGGCTGATGCACCACTGCGCGCAGTTCGGCGCCCAGATGCCGAGGCGGTCGCCAGCCTGCAAGCCCAGCGCCAGCAGTGCCCGGGCGTGCAGGTCCACGGTATCGGCCAGTTGCTGCCAGGTATAACGCAGCTGTTGATGACGCACGACCAGTGCTTCGCCGTCCGGGTATTGCGCGACCGTGTGATCGAACTTCTCGCCGATGGTCATCGCCAGCAAGGCTTTGTCCTGGGAACCGCAGGTATAGCTGCGCTGCGGGTTTGCACTGGGTTGATCCATGACGACCCCTATTGTCTTTTTTGTAGGAGCATGGCTTGCCCGCGACAGGAGCAATGCGGTGTGGCTGTAGGACCACGTTATCGTTCATCGCGAGCAAGCTTTGCTCCTACAGAGTCGCTCAAGTTGACGTTAACGTAAAGGGTGATTGACAGCCATTCGTCACAGGCTTACGTTAACGTAAAGGTGAGAGCCGGATCACTGCCCTCCCTACCCTACAAAAAAGCCAAAAGGTGACCCATGAGCTACCCATCCCTGAACTTTGCCCTCGGTGAAACCATCGACATGCTGCGCGATCAGGTTCAGTCCTTCGTCGCCAAAGAGATCGCCCCGCGCGCGGCTCAGATCGACATCGACAACCTGTTCCCTGCTGACCTGTGGCGCAAATTCGGTGACATGGGCCTGCTGGGCGTCACCGTGCCGGAAGAATACGGCGGCGCTGGCCTGGGCTATCTGGCGCACGTAGTGATCATGGAAGAAATCAGCCGTGGCTCGGCCTCGGTGGCGTTGTCCTACGGCGCGCATTCCAACCTCTGCGTGAACCAGATCAACCGCAACGGCAATCACGAACAGAAAACCAAATACCTGCCCAAACTGATCAGCGGCGAGCACATCGGCGCCCTGGCCATGAGCGAACCGAATGCCGGTTCCGACGTGGTGTCGATGAAACTGCGCGCCGACAAACTCGGCGACAAGTACGTGCTCAACGGCAGCAAGACCTGGATCACTAACGGCCCGGACGCCAACACCTACGTGATCTACGCCAAGACCGACCTGGAAAAAGGCCCCCACGGCATCACCGCATTTATCGTTGAACGCGACTCCAAAGGCTTCAGCCGCAGCAACAAATTCGACAAGCTCGGCATGCGCGGCTCCAACACCTGCGAGCTGTTCTTCGATGACGTCGAAGTGCCGGAAGAAAACATCCTCGGCGTGCTCAACGGCGGCGTGAAAGTGCTGATGAGCGGCCTCGACTACGAGCGCGTCGTGCTGTCGGGCGGTCCGACCGGGATCATGCAGTCGTGCATGGACCTGATCGTGCCGTACATCCACGACCGCAAACAGTTCGGCCAGAGCATCGGCGAATTCCAGCTGATCCAGGGCAAAGTCGCCGACATGTACACCCAACTCAACGCCAGCCGCGCCTATCTCTACGCGGTGGCCCAGGCTTGTGAACGCGGCGAAACCACGCGCAAGGATGCGGCGGGCGTGATCCTCTACAGCGCCGAACGCGCCACGCAAATGGCCCTCGACGCGATCCAGATTCTCGGCGGCAATGGCTACATCAACGAATTCCCGGCGGGTCGTCTGCTGCGTGACGCCAAGCTGTACGAAATCGGCGCCGGCACCAGTGAGATCCGTCGCATGCTGATCGGTCGCGAACTGTTTAACGAGACGAAATGAATTTCGCCAGCGGCAAGCGACAAGCTTCAAGCGGCAAGAGAGATGCGCTCTTGCTTTACTTGTGGCTTGCAGCTTGAAACTTGAAGCTGCTACGGAGTAGCACCATGATCCTGCATACCCAGCTCAACCCCCGTTCGGCGGAGTTCGCCGCCAACAGCGCGGCGATGCTCACCCAGGTCGACGCCTTGCACACCCTGCTCGCCCAAGTGCAGCAAGGTGGCGGTCCGAAGGCGCAAGAACGCCACACCTCCCGGGGCAAATTGCTGCCCCGTGAGCGGATCAATCGCCTTCTCGATCCGGGCTCGCCGTTTCTGGAAATCAGCCAACTGGCGGCCTACGCGGTGTACGGCGAAGACGTTCCGGCCGCTGGCGTGATTGCCGGGATTGGCCGCGTGGAAGGCGTCGAATGCATGATCGTCGCCAACGACGCCACGGTGAAAGGTGGTTCGTACTACCCGCTGACCGTGAAAAAACACCTGCGCGCCCAGACCATCGCTCAGCAAAACCGTTTGCCGTGCATTTATCTGGTGGACTCCGGCGGCGCCAACCTGCCGCGTCAGGATGAAGTGTTCCCGGACCGTGAGCACTTCGGCCGGATCTTCTTCAACCAGGCCAACATGAGCGCCATGGGCATTCCGCAGATTGCCGTGGTCATGGGCTCGTGCACCGCTGGCGGTGCTTATGTACCGGCCATGGCTGACGAAGCGATCATGGTCCGCAATCAGGCAACGATTTTCCTCGCTGGTCCGCCGCTGGTGAAAGCCGCCACCGGTGAAGTGGTCAGCGCCGAAGACCTTGGCGGGGCCGATGTGCACTGCAAGATCTCCGGGGTCGCCGACCATTACGCGGAAAGCGATGAACACGCCCTCGCCTTGGCCCGACGCAGCGTTGCCAACCTCAACTGGCGCAAGCTCGGCGAGTTGCAGCAACGTACGCCGATCGCGCCGCTGTACAGCAGCGACGAGTTGTACGGCGTGGTCTCGGCCGATGCCAAACAGCCGTTCGATGTGCGCGAAGTGATTGCACGACTGGTCGACGGTTCGGTGTTCGATGAGTTCAAAGCACTGTTCGGGACCACGCTGGTGTGTGGCTTTGCCCACTTGCATGGCTACCCGATCGCGATCCTCGCTAACAACGGCATCCTGTTCGCCGAAGCCGCGCAGAAAGGCGCGCACTTTATCGAACTGGCCTGTCAGCGTGGCATTCCGCTGCTGTTCCTGCAGAACATCACCGGGTTCATGGTCGGCCAGAAATACGAGGCCGGCGGCATCGCCAAGCACGGCGCCAAACTGGTGACCGCCGTGGCGTGCGCCAAAGTGCCGAAATTCACCGTGATCATCGGCGGCAGCTTCGGCGCCGGTAACTACGGCATGTGCGGGCGGGCTTACGATCCACGTTTTCTGTGGATGTGGCCGAACGCACGTATTGGCGTGATGGGCGCCGAGCAGGCGGCTGGCGTGCTGGTGCAGGTCAAGCGCGAGCAGGCCGAACGCAGTGGCCAGGCTTTCAGCGCCGAACAGGAAGCCGAGATCAAGCAGCCGATCCTCGATCAGTACGAAGAGCAGGGTCACCCCTACTACTCCAGCGCACGGCTGTGGGACGACGGCGTCATCGACCCGGCGCAGACCCGGGATGTACTGGCCCTGGCCTTGTCCGCGTCGCTGAACGCGCCAATCGAACCGAGCCGCTTCGGCGTGTTCCGGATGTGATTTGTTGGAGCGAGGCTTGCCCGCGAACAGGCTGGACGCGGTGCAACAGATACACCACGGCGCTTCCTTCGCGGGCAAGCCTCGCTCCTACAGAATAAAGTTGTGGAGACGGACCAATATGAGCGACTTCAACACCCTCGAACTGCTGACCGACCCGCGGGGTTTCGCGACCCTGTGGCTCAGCCGTGAAGAAAAGAACAACGCGTTCAACGCCGAAATGATCCGCGAACTGATCCTCGCCCTCGACAAAGTCTCGGGCGATGCCAGCCTGCGGTTTCTGCTGGTGCGTGGACGTGGCAAGCATTTCAGCGCCGGCGCCGACCTGGCCTGGATGCAGCAATCGGCCGAGCTCGACTACCACACCAACCTCGACGACGCCCGGGAACTGGCGGAGCTGATGTACAACCTGGCCAAGCTGAAAATCCCAACCCTGGCCGTGGTGCAAGGTGCGGCGTATGGCGGCGCGCTGGGCCTGATCAGTTGCTGCGACATGGCCATTGGCGCCGATGACGCGCAATTCTGCCTGTCGGAAGTGCGCATCGGCCTGGCGCCAGCGGTGATCAGTCCGTTCGTGGTGCAGGCCATCGGCGAACGCGCGGCACGGCGTTATGCCCTGACCGCCGAACGTTTCGGTGGGCAACGGGCACGGGAAATCGGCTTGTTGTCGGAGAGTTATCCGGTGGCCGAGCTGGAGCAAAAGGTCGAACAGTGGATCGACAATCTGCTGCTCAACAGCCCGGCGGCGATGCGTACCAGCAAGGACTTGCTGCGCGAAGTCGGCCATGGCGCACTGACCCCGGCGCTGCGGCGCTACACCGAAAACGCCATCGCGCGCATCCGCGTCAGCCCTGAAGGCCAGGAAGGCCTACGGGCCTTTCTGCAAAAACGTCCGCCGAGCTGGCAAGCCGCAACCACCCCCAAGGAGCCGCGTTGATGAGCGCACCTGTTCTCACCACCCTGCTGGTGGCCAACCGCGGCGAGATTGCCTGCCGCGTCATGCGCACCGCCAAAGCCCTGGGCCTGACCACCGTTGCCGTGCACAGCGCCACCGACCGTGAAGCCCGGCACAGCCGCGAAGCAGATATCCGCGTGGACCTGGGCGGCAGCAAAGCCGCCGACAGCTACCTGCAAATCGACAAAATCATCGCCGCCGCCCAAGCCAGTGGCGCTCAGGCGATTCACCCGGGCTACGGTTTTCTGTCTGAAAACGCCGGGTTTGCCCGTGCAATCGAAGCCGCCGGCCTGATATTCCTCGGCCCGCCCGCCTCGGCCATTGACGCCATGGGCAGCAAATCCGCCGCCAAAGCCTTGATGGAAACCGCCGGCGTGCCGCTGGTGCCGGGCTATCACGGCGAGGCGCAAGACCTCGACACCTTCCGCGACGCCTGTGAACGCATCGGTTATCCGGTGCTGCTCAAGGCCACGGCCGGTGGCGGCGGTAAAGGCATGAAAGTGGTCGAGGACGTCAGCCAATTGGCCGAAGCCCTGGCCTCGGCCCAGCGTGAAGCGCAATCGTCGTTCGGCGATTCGCGGATGTTGGTGGAAAAATACCTGCTCAAGCCGCGTCACGTGGAAATCCAGGTGTTTGCCGATCAGCACGGCAACTGCCTGTATTTGAATGAACGGGATTGCTCGATCCAGCGCCGACATCAGAAAGTCGTCGAAGAAGCACCGGCCCCAGGCCTGAGCGCGCAATTGCGCCGGGCCATGGGCGAAGCGGCGGTGCGTTCGGCTCAGGCCATCGGTTACGTCGGTGCCGGTACGGTGGAGTTTCTGCTGGATTCCCGTGGCGAGTTCTTCTTCATGGAGATGAACACGCGCCTGCAAGTCGAGCATCCGGTCACCGAAGCCATCACGGGCCTGGACCTGGTGGCCTGGCAGATTCACGTGGCGCGCGGTGAAGTATTGCCGATGACCCAGGATCAGGTTCCGCTGATCGGCCATGCCATCGAGGTGCGGTTGTACGCTGAAGATCCGGGCAATGATTTCCTGCCAGCCACCGGGCGCCTGGCGTTGTATCGCGAATCCGCCGAGGGTCCGGGACGCCGCGTGGACAGCGGTGTAGAAGAAGGCGATGAAATCTCACCGTTCTATGATCCGATGCTCGGCAAGCTGATTGCCTGGGGCGAGGACCGTGAACAGGCGCGCCTGCGGTTGTTGAGTATGCTGGATGAATTCGCCATCGGCGGGCTCAAGACCAACATCAACTTCCTGCGCCGCATCATCGGCCATCCCGCATTCGCCGCGGCGGAACTGGATACCGGGTTCATTCCCCGTTATCAGGAGCAACTGCTGCCAGCACCTGCCGACCTTAGCGATGAGTTCTGGAAAGCGGCGGCACAGGGGTTTGCGCAGGGCCAACCCTCGGTGTTCCGTGCCGATGATCCAAGTTCGCCGTGGGCGATCAACAGTGGTTTCCGTGCCGGATTACCCAAAGAAATCACCCTGCATTTGAGTTGCGAGGGTCAGGATCGAGCGTTGACCCTGGGCGATGTGAGTACTGCGCAGCTCAAGGGCGAGCAACTGTTGACCGAGCACAACGGCTTGCGCCGCCAGCATCGGGCTATCCGCCGTGGCGACGCTCTGTACCTGCAATGGGAAGGTGAACTGCGCCGGGTCGAAACGTACGATCCGATCGCTGCGGTCGAATCCAGTCACAGCCATCAGGGCGGCCTGACCGCGCCTATGAATGGCAGCATTGTTCGCGTGTTAGTGGAGGCCGGGCAAACGGTGGAAGCCGGGGCGCAACTGGTGGTGCTGGAAGCGATGAAAATGGAGCACAGCATTCGTGCGCCCCATGCCGGAGTGATTAAGGCGTTGTACTGCCAGGAAGGCGAGATGGTCAGTGAAGGCAGTGCGTTGGTGGAGCTGGAAGAAGCGTGAAATGAAGATCGGTCCTACGCATTGCGAGGACCGATCTGATTAGAATTTGGCTGTCGCCTGAACCACCACGCCGATAATTCGGCACTCCTCGGTGAAAAGGGCTTTCGGATACGTCGGATTGAGCGGGACCAGGTAACGCTGCCCGCCCTCTTCGATCAGCTTGCGAAACGTCGCTTCCGAACTGTCCGGCCACTGAGCGATCACCAGTTTTCCGGGCTCCGGCACAATGGCCGGGTCCACCAGGATCATCATCCCCTCGGCAATGCTGATGCCGGTGGGCGCGGTCATCGCGTCGCCCATCACGCTCAGCCAGAAGGCCGGGCCCTGGGCGTGGTAGTCGGTCAGCTCGAAGCGTTCCTCCTTGCGGTACACCGTCAGCTCCCCGTCGCGCAGTTGCGCCGGCTCCTTCCAGTCACTGACCGGGTAGCGGAAGTACGGGTTGTACTTGAGCGCCAGCGGCATCTCCTCCTCTTCCAAGATGAGTGGTTCGCGGATCACCAGCGCCACTTCGAGAAAGTCCATGCCCAACGCCTTCAACACACGGTTCATGTTGACGACGCCAGGATCGCGGCGTTTGTTCAGCCAGTGGCCGACGCCGCCCTGGGACATCCCGAGGCGATCTGCGAGTTCTTCTTGAGTGATTTTGAGTTCACTCATTTTGGCCTTGACCAATTCAATCCATTTATCCATGTGCGGCACGATACGTGGACGCCTCCGGCCATCAAAACACATATTGTAGTATTTAAATTCTGGTCACAAATACAGTACGTACTAGGATAAGTGAACGGATCTGAATCAATCACGGAGTTCACCCAATACCATGACCAACCCCAATCACGACGCGCCAGACACCCAGTTCGACACGACCTTCACCTCGCCAAAAGGCTGTGCCGCCGCGCAGCGGGCGCTGGACTATTACTTGAAACCATCTGTTTCAGAAGTAGAAATCCAGACGCGCTTTTTTGATGTAAACCGCAATGTCAGCAGTGAGGAGGAGTTGGTTCATGCGTCCGACCTGCTGCGCTGTGCCGCCGCCACCGCACAAGAGTCGGCCGACAACCTGCAAGGCGTAAACCGGGCGCTGGCATTTTCGGTGGTGCACATGATCGACATGGCGCAGGCAATGGTCGACCGATCCCTGGATGGCGATCAGAACGACTGAGACGGATGTGTTTTCGAGGAGGACGGGAAAGAATTTCCCAATCGAGCAGATAAAATTATTTGACTTGCAAACGAGAATGATTATTATTGCATGCAGCTGGTCGCGAGATCAGTCGATGGACCAGAGGACCTTAGGTCGGTCTCCTGGACTATCTCCTCATCAGGCTAATCACGGTTTTTGACCCGGCTTTATGCCGGGTCTTTTTTTTGCCAGTTATTCTGGCTTTGGCTTCAGGCTAATGAAGACTGTAGGTGCTGCGAATCCGATGGCCGGCATGATATCAAAAGAATATCTGTTGGCAAGAGAACCCCGGCAGCATTGGGCCAAACTAATCCAAAATAGCACTTGAGAATCAATCCCACAGTCTCTAAGCTGCTTCGGCGTCAAGGAGGACGCCCCCCGCTTCACACCGCAATTTTCCCCCGATTCATTCCCGCCTTGCGTGTAAAGTAGCAGCCATAAAATCATAATCAGGAATCGACTATGACCGTGGCTAAATCCTCTTTCGATATCAGCGCAAACTTCGACAGCGGCAACATTGAAGTGCTGGACATCAGCAACCCGTTGCAAGCGCTTCTGGCGATCAAGCCAGACACCCGCAGCCAGCATTTCCAGTGGTTCCACTTCAAGGCAAGCGGTCTGCATGTCGGTCAAGAGCATTGGTTTCGCCTGAACAACGCCAGCAAATCCTCGTACAACAAAGCCTGGGACGGTTATCAGGCCGTGGCGTCCTACGATCACGTCAACTGGTTCCGGGTGCCCACGATTTTCGAAGGCGACTGCCTGCGCTTCAGCCTCGAAGCCACGGCCACCCACGCCTGGTTTGCCTACTTCGAACCCTACAGCCGCGGTCGCCATGACTGGCTGATCGAGCAGGCGCTGACCAAGGCCGGCACTGAACTGCTGGCCACCGGCAAAAGCGTCGAGGGCCGCGACATTCAGTTACTGCGCAAAGGCAGTGGCGCCGAAGGTCAGCGTAAGGTCTGGATGATTGCGCAACAGCATCCGGGCGAGCACATGGCCGAGTGGTTCATGGAAGGCGTGATCGAACGCCTGGAAAAGCACGACGACCCTGTATTGAACAAACTCCTGGCCAGCGCCGACCTGTACCTGGTGCCGAACATGAACCCGGATGGTGCCTTCCACGGTCACCTGCGCACCAATGCCATGGGCCAGGACCTCAATCGCGCCTGGCAGAGCGCCAGCCAGGAAATCAGCCCGGAAGTCTTTTTTGTCCAGCAGCAGATGGAAAAATACGGCGTCGATTTGTTCCTCGACATCCATGGCGATGAAGAAATCCCCTACGTGTTCACCGCCGGTTGCGAAGGCAATCCGGGTTATACGCCGCGGCTCGAGAAACTCGAAACCCACTTCCGCGATCATCTGAAGCATCTGACCAAAGACTTCCAGACCAAGTACGGCTACACCCGTGACCTGCCGGGTCAGGCCAATATGACCCTGGCCTGCAACAGCGTCGGCCAGAAGTTCGACTGCCTGTCGCTGACCCTGGAGATGCCGTTCAAAGACAACAACGATGCGCCGAATGCGCTGACGGGTTGGTCTGGCAAGCGTTCCAAGCAGTTGGGTAAAGATGTGCTGACGACCGTTGCGGAGATGGTTGATACGTTGCGCTAAGATCAAAAGATCGCAGCCTTCGGCAGCTCCTGCGAAGGCGCGATCTTTACTCAGCCGCCACCCGCACACAATCCTCCGGCCCCAACAACCGCCCATCCTCGGCGCGCAATTCCAACGGTCGCACCGGCCGCCCCTGCTCTCGATCAACCACCCGTGAATGTGCCTCCCCCGCCTCAAAGAAAAACGCCTCGCCCCACTGCCGCAACCCGATGATCAGCGGAAACAGGCCTTTGCCCTTCGCCGTCAGCACGTACTCCTGATACGCACTGCCATCCGATGCCGGCACCAGATCAAAAATCCCGTGGGCCACCAATGTGCGCAATCGCGCCGAGAGAATGTTCTTGGCCATGCCCAGGTTGCGCTGAAACTCGCCGAACCGACGGATGCCATCGAACGCATCGCGCACGATCAGCAACGACCACCAATCGCCGATGGCATCCAGTGACCGGGCGACCGGGCATTCGGCGCCTTCCATGCTTGTACGTTTAACCATGATCGCGCTCGCAGACTGCAAATGTGGTTGCAATATAAAACAAGCCTCCTTACCGTACAACTGGTTTTATCTTGAAACCACAAGGAGTCTGGCATGAAGCCCAACCATTCTTTAAACAGCGGCGTGGTGTTGCTGTTCGCTGTCGCCTGCGGCCTGGCCGTCGGCAACGTGTATTACGCCCAACCGCTGCTCGATGCCATGGCCGACGCCTTTGCCATGAACCCGGCGACTATCGGCATCGTCGTCACCCTCACTCAGGTCGGTTACGGCGCGGGGCGGTTGTTGCTGGTGCCGCTCGGGGATCTGCTCAACCGGCGGCGCCTGATCGTGACGCAAACGCTGTTGTCGGCCCTGGCGTTGCTGATGATCGCGTTCGCACAGAACAGCACCTGGCTGCTGATCGGCATGGCGTTGACCGGGTTGTTGGCGGTGGTGACGCAGGTGTTGGTGGCGTATGCGGCGACCCTGGCAATTCCGGAACAGCGCGGACGTGTGGTGGGTGTGGTCACCAGCGGCATTGTCGTCGGCATTTTGTTGGCTCGAACAGTCGCTGGCGGCATGGCGGATCTGGCCGGTTGGCGTTCGATCTATCTGTTATCGGCGGGGCTGACCCTACTGATGGCGCTGCTGTTGTTTCGCGTGCTGCCCAAACATGAAGCGCCGCAACCCTCCCACACTTACACAGCGCTGATCGGCTCGGTCTTCACCTTGTTCAAGGAAGAACCGGTGCTGCGCCAACGAGCGATCCTCGCCCTGCTGACTTTCGCCAGCGCCATGGTGTTGTGGACGCCCATGGTGTTGCCCCTGAGCGCCCCGCCGCTGTCGTTGTCCCACACACAAATCGGACTGTTCGGACTGGCCGGCGCGGCGGGCGCACTCGCAGCGGCCCGCGCGGGTCATCTGGCTGATCGTGGTCTGGGTCAATGGACCAGTGGTTTATCGCTGTTGCTGATGCTGGCGTCGTGGCTGCCCATCGCCTTCACCCAATCTTCGTTGTGGGCGTTGTTGCTGGGGGTCATTACGCTGGATCTGGGTTTGCAGGCGGTGCACGTCACTAGCCAGAGCATGATCTACAGCGTGCGGCCTGAAGCGCAGAGTCGACTGACCGCCGGGTACATGCTGTTTTATTCAATAGGCAGTGCGCTGGGGTCGATTGGTTCGACGACGATGTATGCGTGGGGTGGGTGGATCGGTGTTTGCCTGTTGGGGGCCGGGATCAATGCTGTAGCGCTGATCTACTGGTGGCGAACACTGCCCGCCAAAACCCCCGAAGTCTGTGGGAGCGGGTTTGCTCGCGAAAGCGGTGTGTCAGAGACATAAATACCGACTGACACGCCGCCTTCGCGAGCAAGCCCGCTCCCACATGGGATCCTGCTGACTCAAACTCAACCGCGATCCTTACCCCGCAACATGCTGTCCAGCACATCATCGCGACGCACCCAGCCATGAAACAACGCCGCCGCCAGATGCAGCAGCACCGTCAGGAACAACAGATACGCCAGATACCCGTGAGCCTTGCGCAGTACCGCAAACACCTGCGCATTGGCCGGCACAATCGATGGCAGCTGCAACGAACTGCTGAGCATCACCGGGTCGCCCGCCGCCGAAATCATCGCCCAGCCCAGCAGCGGCAAAATCAGCATCAGCGCATACAGCAAGACATGGGACGCCTTGGCCGCCAGCACCTGCCAACCTGGCAGGTCTGCCGGCAGCGGCGGTTGCTGCGTGGAAAAACGCACAACCAGGCGCACGATCACCAACAGCAAAATCGCAATACCCAAAGGTTTGTGCAGGTGAATCAGCCACTCATGGCGCTCGGACACCGAAGCCACCATGCCCGCGCCGATAAACAGCATCGCGATGACCATCAATGCCATCAGCCAGTGCAGCAGGCGCGCCAGCGGGACGAAATGCTTGGGTTGGGCGCTCATTGTTGAGCCTCCTGTTTGGCGGCGGGCAACTGATTGACTTCGCTGGTGCGACGCAGATAGGAACTGGCGTAACCGGCGGAACGCGCGGCGAGCAGCGGGTCGTCGGAACCTTCGATCCCGGCCGGCAATACCAGCGGGTCGTAGTTAATGTCGCGGCACTCACCGTTCAATTGCGGCTGGGTCGCTTCCAGCACCAAAGTCCCGGCATTCAGCACTTTTCGGCCATCGGGCCAAGCCTTGCTGGCGTCATTCACCGGGTCACCGGGGTTGGCCAGGATGATATTCAACTGCCAGCGCAGGGGCCCTGCGGAAATCCGCTGCACCAGGTCTTTCTCAAGGAAATCCCCTCCTTCAGGCGCTGTGGCTCCCGCCGCGTCCTTGACCACCGGCACCATGCTCCAACGCACGGCCTGCTTCTGACCGGATGCATTCACCAGGTAAAACGCGTTGACGCTGTTGTAGGTTTCCGTCACGTAACTGGCCGACGGTTTAGCGGTTTTGATCCAGGCCAGGAACGGCCCGGCTTCTGGATGCGAACCAAAAAATGCTGGAACGGCAGCAGGATTGGGTTTGCCCGTGGCCGGATCCGGCGATTGCGCCTGCTGCAACTGATAGAACGCCTCGGGCGTGCCCACCGGGAACACCGGCATGCTGTTCATCCCGGTACGCCACTGCTGACCGTTGGCCTGGGTGAAGCGCAACGCCATGCTGCGGATCGGCACCGCACTGTCCGGTGCGTAAGGATTGCCGGCCGGCAGTGCGAAACGTCCTACCACCGGGGTCTGCGCCTCATTGAATACCTGGGCGCTGGAATAACTGCGCGCCTCGCCACTGCTCTCGAAATGCCCGATCACGCACACGCCTTTGGAGTGGTTACGCCGGAACCCCGGGTGCACGCCGTTGTTGGTTTCCAACACATTGATCAGTTTTTTCGGCGTCAGGCGTTGTGGGTCAAAGGTGCCATTGACGTAGGCAAAAGCCCCGGCCACTGCCGCGACGATGACCGCGATGCCGGCCAGGCGCGCTGTCAGGCTGGCGGTACTCAGCGGCGGCCGGTTGGGCGGTGTTGAGCTATCTACCATGAAAGACTCCAGGGCCATCGGCCACAAGTGAGAAGAACCAAGCAGACGCGCCCCAAACCGGTTTATTCCATCGCTCCGTATTTATTTTTACGGACGTGGAATAACCTCGCATGCCGGGCGTCTTCCTAGTCCAGCGTAGTGACTACTCAGAAACTCATGAACGATATCGACGAACAACTGAGAGAAATCATTCCCAGATTGCGCAGGTTCGCAGTGTCGCTCACGCGCAACCCCAGCAGCGCCGACGATTTGGTCCAGGCCAGCCTCGAGCGGGCGCTGTCGAGTTGGAGCGACAAACGCCCCGACGGCGACCTGCGCGCCTGGCTGTTTTCGATCCTGTATCGGCAGTTTCTCGACGCTCACCGGCGCTCCCGGCGGTATGCGCGGATGCTCGAATTCTTTACCGGGCGTGACGATGCGCAGCCGTCCGCCGAGCGCACGGTAATCGCGCAAACCACCCTGCAAGCCTTCGATCAGCTCAACACCGAACAGCGCGCCTTGCTGCTGTGGGTGTCGGTGGAAGGCCTGACCTATAAAGAGGTCGCCGAGATTCTCGGCGTCCCGACGGGCACCGTGATGTCTCGCCTGTCCCGCGCCCGCCAGGCCTTGCGCGAACTCAGCGACGGCGAAATCAGCCGCCCTTCCCTGCGGAGACTCAAATGATCAGCATGCCCCCAAGCGAGCGTGACCTGCACGCCTACGTCGATCACCAGCTCAGCGATGCGGACCGACGTCTGGTGGAGACTTTTCTGGCCACTAACGCCGACATTTGCGCGCAGGTGCGCGCCTGGCAACAGGACGCCCAACAACTGCGCGCGGCCCTTGGCGGAGCCTTGCAGCAACCGGCCAACCCGGAACTCGATCCGGCGCTGATTCGCCAGCGCCTGAAACGTCAGTCCCGGCGGCATCTGGCCAGCGCGGCGGTGTTGTTGATCGCGGTCAGCGTGGGCGGGATCAGTGGCTGGCAGGCGCGGGAGATGACCCTGCTCAGCACTCAGGCGCCGATGGCCGATGCCATGCAGGCGTACCGGTTGTTCGCTCAGCAAGGCATGTTGCCGGCGGACTACAAGGTCAGCGACGACGGCGACATACAGGGTTGGCTGGACCGCTACTTCACCCAAGCCCATCGCCTGCCGGATCTGGCGGGGGCCGGTTTCAAACCGGTCAGCGGACGTTTGCTCAGCACCGAGCAAGGGCCGGCGGCGATGGTGGTTTATGAAGATCAGGGCGGGCACAAGATCAGCTTCTACGTGCGCCCGCCCGGCCCGAAAAACTACCTGCTGCCACGGGGCAGTCGCAGCGATGGTGAGTTGCAGGCCGAGTATTGGTCGGGCGCCGGGTACAACTATGCGATGGTCAGCCCGAGTGATACGGCAGCGGCGCGGATGCTCAAGCAAACCGCACAGTTTTAGCCGAGCGATCGTTCCCACGCTCTGCGTGGGAATGCCTCAAGGGACGCTCCGCGTTCCAGCTCCGGCAAGGGACGCGGAGCGTCCCGGGCTGCATTCCCACGCGGAGCGTGGGAACGATCATCAGGCCTGACCGAAAACTTGGGAGGGCCTGCGCAATAACGGATCAAACGGATTAATCCGTGGCCCGATCAGCGCCGCCTCACGCTTTAGCATCTCCACCACCGTCGGCAACCTATCCGGCCCCAAGCGATCGCTGACGGTGGCCACACTCAACGCCGCCACCGCCCGCCCGTCACGATCCAGAATCGGCACCGCCACCCCGGCCATGCCCTGCAACACCCCCGTGTTCCGTCCGGCATACCCCAACGCTCGCACGTTATCGACTTCCGAGCGCAGGAACACTTCGTCATACAAATGGAAGTCCTTGAGCCGCGGCAGGTTGTAGTGAATCACCGTGTCCCGCTCTTCTTCCGGCAGAAACGCCAGGATCGCCAGACTCCCTTGCCCGACGCCCAGCGCCACCCGCCCGCCGATATCGCCAGTAAAGGTACGAATCGGAAACGGCCCTTCGCTACGATCCAGGCAGATTGCATCAAAGCCACTGCGCGCCAGCAGAAACAACGAATCCCCCAACGACGCCGACAGCCGCAACAGCGCCGGTCGCGCCAGTTCCCGCAGGTTGCCGGTGTTCCCCGCCCGCGCCGCCAGGGCGAAGAAATCCAGGCTCAGGCGATAGCGTTTACTGCGTGCATCCTGCTCGACCATGCCTTCGTCCATCAGGCTGCGCAGCAAACGATGCGTCGTCGGTTGCGACAAACCAATGCGCTGGGCCAGTTGCGTCACACGCTCACCGCCCTCGACCGTATCACCGAGGCTGCGCAGCACCGCAAACAGCCGGGAGACGGCGCCGACACCGACTTCATTTTTGTTTTCATTCCGCTCAGTGGAATCAGACATGGGTTTTCTCGATGAAAAATTTACTCACTGAATGAAACTGAAAATAGTCATCGCTTCAGTGAAATAGGCCATTGAGCCCATCCTATTCTTCGTCCTACTCTGCGTCCATACAGGGGCGATTCGAACAACAGCGGCAGCCGACCCACGTCGAGCGCCAACGCACCCCGCATCATCCTTTCGTATCTGCCCATACAAAAAAGCGCGACCCCGGCCGCGCATAACAATCTCAGGTGGAGCGCAGCTATGGCATTCGTGCAACTTGAAAACCTCGGTAAACGCTACGGCGAAATCGACGCAGTCGTCGCCACCAACCTCTCGGTGGAGAAAGGCGAGTTCGTGTCCCTGCTCGGCCCTTCCGGCTGCGGCAAAACCACCACGCTGCAAATGATCGCCGGCTTCGTCGAAGTCAGCAGCGGACGCATCGTGCTCGACGGTCGCGACATCACCCACGCCAAACCCGCCAGCCGTGGCCTGGGCGTGGTGTTCCAGAGTTACGCGCTGTTCCCGCACATGAGCGTGCAGGACAACGTCGCCTTCGGCCTGCGCATGCGCAAAGTGCCCAACGCAGAATTGCAGCAACGCGTTGATCGCGTCCTGAAACTGGTGCGCCTCAACCAACACGCCGAGCGCTATCCACGGGAATTGTCCGGTGGCCAGCGTCAGCGTGTGGCGTTGGCTCGGGCGTTGGTGATTGAACCGCCGGTGCTGTTGCTCGACGAACCGCTGTCCAACCTCGACGCCAACTTGCGCGAAGAGATGCAATTCGAGATCCGCCGCATCCAGCGTGAAGTCGGCATTACCACGTTGATGGTCACCCACGACCAATCCGAAGCGCTGTCGATCAGCGACCGCGTGGTGGTGATGCAGGCCGGGCGCATCACCCAGATCGACGCGCCGTACACTCTTTATGAACACCCGCGCACCGAGTTTATTTCCGGGTTTGTCGGCAAGGCCAATCTGCTGCCCGGCGAGCGCGATGGCGCCGGTGTGGTTCAAGTCCGCAGCGGCGGCGACCTGACCCTGAGCCTGCGCCCGGAAAAAATCGATCTGAGGGAAGTCGGTCAGGGTCGCTTGCCTGGGAACATCGTCAGCCGCTTTTTCCTCGGCAGCCAATGGTTGTATGGCGTCTCGACGACCTTGGGCGAACTCAGCGTGGTGCGTCGTAACGACGGCTCGGCGCCGCTGGCCGAAGGCACGGCGGTGGGCCTGGACTGGGACGCGGCGTTGCTGCGGGTGCTGAGTGTCGATGAGGTGTCGGCATGAGTGTGCTCGCCAACATCCGTCAGGGCCGCCAAGGCTATTTATTGTCGGCACCGGCGCTGGCGCTGTATGTGTGCCTGCTGGTGATTCCTTTGCTGCTGACACTGGTGCTGTCGTTCAACGTTTTCGACTACAGCTCGGGGATCAACAGCGACGCCTACACCCTCGACCACTACAGCAGCCTGCTCGGCGATCCGTACTTCTACGAGATTTTCCTGCGCACGTTCTGGATCAGCGGCCTGACCACCCTGCTGTGCGTGGTGATTGGCGTGCCCGAGGCCTACATCCTCAGCCGCATGGGCGCGCCGTGGCGTTCGATTTTCCTGATTCTGATCCTCACCCCGCTGCTGATTTCGGTGGTGGTGCGCGCCTTCGGCTGGAGCCTGTTGCTCGGCGCCGACGGCCTGGTCAACCAGACCCTGCAAGCCTTCGGTGGTTCGCCGATGAAGCTGCTGTACACGCCGTTTGCGGTGGTGATTGCGCTGGTCCACGTGATGCTGCCTTTCATGATCATTCCGGTCTGGACCTCGCTGCAGAAACTCGATCCGGCCGCCGAGCAAGCCGCGCTCTCGCTGGGTGCCAGCCACCTCACGGTGATGCGCAAAGTGATGCTGCCGCAAATCATGCCCGGCGTGTTGTCCGGCACCTTGATCGTGTTCGGCCTGGCTGCCAGCTCCTTCGCCATTCCGGGCTTGCTCGGCGGACGTCGACTGAAAATGGTCGCCACGCTGATCTACGACCAGTACCTGTCAGAGCTGAACTGGCCGATGGGCGCGGCGATTGCCGTGGCTCTGCTGTTGCTCAACCTGCTGATCATGCTGTCGTGGAACCGGATGATCGAAGGCCGCTACAAGAAGTCATTGGGATAACTCGACATGTCCAAGAACGGTCCTTTCGCCCTGTTGTTTCATGCCCTGGTGGTGCTGTTCATGCTCGCACCGCTGGTGGTGGTGTGCCTGGTGGCTTTCACCCCGGAAAACACCCTGAGCCTGCCCACTACAAACTTCTCGCTGCGCTGGTTTCGCGCGGTGTTCGAGCGTGCCGACTTTGTCGATGCGTTCTACAACAGCCTGATTCTGGCGTTCTGCGCCGCGACCTTGGCGACGCTGATTGCGGTGCCGGCGGCGTTGGCCATCACCCGTTATGAGTTTCCCGGGCGGGGCTTTTTCAATGGTTTGTTTTTGTCGCCGATCATCATTCCGCATCTGGTTTTAGGCGTCGCACTGCTGCGCCTGTTTGCGTTGATGGGCGTGAATGGCAGCTTCGGCTGGCTGATCTTCGCCCATGTGTTGGTGATCACGCCGTATGTGCTGCGGCTGGTGCTGGCGTCGGCGATTGGCCTGGATCGCAGTGCCGAACATGCGGCGCAATCCTTGGGTGCCGGGCGTTTCACGCTGTTCAAGCAAATCACCTTGCCGATGATTCTGCCGGGGGTGGCCGGGGGTTGGTTGCTGGCGTTTATCAACAGTTTCGATGAGGTCACGTTGTCGATTTTCGTCACTTCGCCGGCCACGCAGACGCTGCCGGTGCGGATGTACGTGTACGCCACTGAGTCCATCGATCCAATGATGGCGGCGGTCTCGGCTCTGGTGATTGGCCTGACGGCGTTGACGATGATTCTGCTTGATCGGGTGTATGGCCTGGATCGGGTTCTGGTAGGTAAACAATGAGGGCGCCATGGCTTTGCTGAAACGACTGGCCGAAGGCGACCGCCCGGCCCTGGACTTCGTCCTCGACGGCCAACCGGCCACCGCCCTGCTCGGCGACACCGTACTGACCGCCGTGCTGACCTGCAGCGAACACCTGCGCGGCAGCGACTTCAGCGCCGAACCCCGCGCCGGGTTCTGCCTGATGGGCGCGTGCCAGGATTGCTGGGTACGCCTGGGCGACGGCCGCCGAGTACGGGCCTGCTCGACCCTCCTCGAACCCGGCCAACACATCAGCCGCGAACCGGGGCGCTCGCTATGAACACCCAATCCAACTGCATAAACCGCATCCCCTGTGGGAGCGAGCTTGCTCGCGATAGCAATCTGTCAGCCACCACAGATGTTGTGTGTACTGCCGTCATCGCGAGCAAGCCCGCTCCCACAGGGGTTTTGCGCCGATCACAAATATTGCAGCCAACCCCGATCAACTGTGGGAGCGAGCTTGCTCGCGAAAGCGTCGTGTCAGCCACCACATCTGTTGAATGTGCCGGCCCCTTCGCGAGCAAGCTCGCTCCCACAGGGGTTTTGCGTCGTTCACAGAAATTGCAGCCAACCGAGATCAACTGTGGGAGCGAGCTTGCTCGCGAAGGCGTCGTGTCAGCCACCGCATCTGTTGAATGTGCCGGCCTCTTCGCGAGCAAGCCCGCTCCCACAGGGGTTTTGCGTCGTTCACAAATATTGCAGCCAACCGAGATCAACTGTGGGAGCGAGCCTGCTCGCGAAGGCGTCGTGTCAGTCGCCATCCCTTCTGAATGTACCGTCCTCTTCGCGAGCAGGCTCGCTCCCACAGGGGATCTGGTATGAATCCGGTGATTGTTGTCGGGGCTGGCCCTGCGGGGATTCGTGCGGCGCAGACGCTGGTGGCGCATGGTGTCCGTCCGATTTTGCTGGACGAAGCCGCGCGCGGTGGTGGGCAGATTTATCGGCGGCAACCGGCGAATTTCAAGCGCTCGGCGGTCAAGTTGTATGGCTTCGAAGCCCGCAAGGCCAGTGCGATTCATCAAGCTCTCGACGTACTGCGCGAGCAACTCGACTATCGCCCCGACACCCTAGTGTGGAACGCCGAGGCCGGTGCCCTCGATACCTTGCATGACGGCCGAGCCACGCGACTGGAGTTCTCTCGGGTGATCGTCGCCACCGGCGCCACTGACCGGGTTCTGCCGGTGCCGGGCTGGACGTTGCCGGGGGTCTACAGCCTCGGCGCGGCGCAGATTGCGTTGAAGTTCCAGGGCTGCGCCATCGGCGAACGGGTGGTGTTCGCCGGCAGCGGACCGTTGCTGTACCTCGTCGCCTATCAATACGCAAAGGCCGGCGCAAAGGTTGTGGCTGTGCTCGACAGCTCGCCCTTCAGCGCTCAGGCCCGCGCCCTGCCCGGCCTGCTCTCGCAACCGGCGACCCTGGCCAAAGGCATTTATTACCGCAGTTGGCTGACCGCCCACGGCATCCCGGTGCATCAGGGCGCCAGCCTGGTCCAGGTCAACGGCGAACAGCGCGTGCAATCCCTGAACTGGCGCAACGCCAAAGGCTCCCAACAAATCGACTGCGATTCGGTCGCCTTCGCCCATGGCCTGCGCAGCGAAACCCAACTTGCTGATCTGCTCGGTTGCGAATTCGCCTGGAACCCCCTCAACCGCGCCTGGCTACCCCAGCGTGACAGCGCCGGTCGCAGCAGTGTCGCCGAGGTTTACCTGGCCGGTGACGGCGCCGGGATCATGGGCGCCGACGCCGCGGAAATGGCCGGCGAGCGCGCCGCTTTGGCCCTGCTCGAAGACAGTGGCTACCTGATCCCACCGCAACGCAGCCTGCAACTGGAACACGCCCTCCAGCGCATCGGCGACTTCCGCCAGGGCCTGGAGCGCGCCTTCGCCTTCCCCGAAGATTGGGCCGCCAACAGCGCCGATAACCTGATCATCTGCCGCTGCGAAGAAGTCCGCGCCGGGGATATCCGTCAGGTCGTGCGCGAAGGTCACTGGGAAATCAACCGGGTCAAGGCCCATTGCCGGGTCGGCATGGGTCGTTGCCAGGGCCGGATGTGCGGTGCCGCCGCCGCAGAAATCATCGCCTGCGAAAGCCAACGTCCCGTGTCGGAGATCGGCCGATTGCGCGCCCAGTCGCCGATCAAACCGTTGCCGTTTGGCCTGGAGGTCGAGCCATGATCGAAGTCGATGCCATCATCATTGGCGGCGGCATTGTCGGTGCCTCCGCCGCGCTGTTTCTCAGCAAGGCCGGCCGTCGCGTGGCGCTGCTGGAGCGGGACTTTTGCGGTTCCCACTCCAGCGGCGTGAACTACGGCGGTGTGCGGCGCCAGGGTCGGCCGTTGTCGCAACTGCCGCTGTCGCAACAGGCCCACGAACTCTGGGGCCAACTACCGCAGTTGATCGGCATCGACGGTGAATACCAGCGCAGCGGTCACCTGAAACTGGCCCGCAGCCTCAACGACCTGCGCGCATTGCAGGACTACGCCGCCAGCAGCCAGGGGTTCGGCCTCGACTTGCAAATTCTTGAACGAGATGAACTTCGCGCGCGGTTCCCGTGGGTCGGTGATGTGGCGGCCGGCGCGTCGTTCTGCCCCGACGACGGTCACGCCAACCCGCGACTGGTGTCCCCGGCCTTTGCCCAGACGGCCCGCAGGCATGGCGCACAAATTCATGAGCAATGCGCCGTCACTCAGGTTGAACACGACGGTCAGCGCTTTCACGTCAGCACCGCCAGCGGCCTCGAACTTCGCGCGCCGTGGCTGCTCAATTGCGCCGGGGCCTGGGCCGGCAAATTGGCCGAACAGTTTGGCGAACCAGTGCCAATGCACGCCGGCCACCCGGCGATGCTGGTCACCGAGCCGTTGCCCATGGTGATGAACGCCAGCACCGGGGTCGAGGGCGGTGGCATCTATGCCCGACAGGTTGCTCGCGGCAATTGCGTGTTGGGCGGTGGCCAGGGTTTCGCCCTCGACGACGCCCGCGCCCGGCCGGGCCAGAACGCGGTGATCGAGATCCTGCGCCAAGCGGTCGAGCTCTACCCGTTTCTTGAAGGCGCCCAGGCGATCCGTACCTGGAGCGGCACCGAAGGTTATTTGCCCGACCGCCAACCGGTGATCGGGCACAGCGGCACCCAACCCGGTCTGTTGCACGGGTTTGGCTTTGCCGGCGCCGGTTTCCAGATCGGTCCGGCGGTGGGCCAGGCGCTCACCGAGATCATCTGCAGCGGCGCGCCAAAAACGTCGCTGGATGCGTTTTCCATCACCCGGTTTCACTCCATCTCCGTTGCTTGATAGAGGAAGGTCGCGCCAATGAATAACGTCAAACGCACCGCACTGCTCGGGTTGTCCTGCATGGGCGCCCTGCTCACGATCAGCCAGGCCCAGGCCGAACCGACGCTTTACCTGGGCATGAATGGCGGGACCATGGAGCGGCTCTACGCCGACAAGGTGCTGCCGGTGTTCGAGAAAGCCAACAACGTCAAAGTGGTGATTGTGCCGGGGACCTCCGCCGACATCCTGGCCAAGGTCCAGGCCAGCAAGGGCAATCCGCAACTGCACGTGATGTTCCTCGACGACGGCATCATGTACCGCGCCATCTCCATGGGCTTGTGCGACAAACTCCAGGACAGCCCGACCCTGGCGCAAATTCCGGCCAAGGGTCGGATCAAGGATGAGGCCGTGGCCGTCAGCCTCGGTGTCACCGGGCTGGCGTACAACACGCGGCTGTTCAAGGAAAAAGGCTGGGCCGCGCCGACCTCGTGGATGGACCTGGCCGACCCGCGCTTCAAAGACAAAGTGGTGTTCCAGTCGATGGCCTCTTCGACGTTCGGCCTGCATGGTTTCCTGATGTTCAACCGCATCCAGGGCGGTAGCGAAACCGACGTCGAACCGGGCTTCAAGGCCTGGCCGAATACCGTCGGGCGCAACGTGCTGGAATACATTCCGAGCTCGGCGAAGATTTCCGAAATGCTGCAAACCGACGAAGCCGCGCTGTTCCCGTTGACCCCGACCCAGGTCACGGCGCTGAAACTCAAAGGCATGCCGGTGGAATACGCGCAGCCTAAGGAAGGCGCCGTGGTGCTCAACGTTGCCGAGTGCGCGATCGCCAACAACACCCAACCGGAACTGGCGCAAAAACTCGCAGCGTTCCTGCTGACACCAGACGCACAAGCCGCTGCGCTTGAAGACGGCGACCAGATCCCGTCCAACCCCAACACCCCGACCACCGACAAAACCCGTGGTCAGGTTGAGGCGATGAAGAAGTACCTGGAGACCGCGATTGCGGTGGATTGGGACCAGGTGAACGAACAGCGCCCGGCGTGGAATGCGCGGTGGAATCGGAGCATCGAGCGCTAGGCATATTTGACCAACACCACAAACCCCTTGTGGGAGCGGGCTTGCTCGCGAAAGCGGTGTGTCAGCCACATCAATATTGACTGATACACCGCTTTCGCGAGCAAGCCCGCTCCCACAGGGTTCGCAGTGATCAGAAACCTACGTCGAGCACCACACTGTCCAGGTAAGTCCCGGCGGGCGGTGTGGCTTGGTCGGTGTAGATTTTCGCGTTGTAGTTGAAGACCTGACTCCCGGTGCCTAGACCATTGCCCGGATTGGCCTCGGCATCCGAACTGGCCCGCCGCGCACTGCCGACACTCCCCCCCACCGCGTCGTGCCGGCGCTTATGAAAATGTCATACGCCAGATAACTCTCCCCGGAAATCATCCGCCGTCCCGCCGACACTCACTGCCTGCAGACCATCGTTCAAGCCCACAGTGTAGGCACTGCCCCTGCGGGAAATAACCTGTACATGCCGCAGATTTCTGTCTCACTAAGCCACGACTATGTCAGCACGGGTGGTAGGACAATTCCCCATCTGGTTACACTACGCCGCCGCAGCTCGGTGAGCCGGCCTGAAGAACCCGGGGGTGACAGTATCGTGGCCATTCGACCGCCAATCCGTTCGCGTCTCACACCACGCTGGCCCGTATTGCGCCGCTTGTTCGGCAAGACCGCTGTGCTGGCGGCCAATCATCGGGTCATCCACGACTACTTCCGCCACAAGGCACTTGTCCAGGGCTACACCCTCAGCCATAGCCAGCAGCGGGTCATCGACCACATGGCCCAACAGGCGACGACGTTGCTGGGCCAGTCGGCGAAAATCCTGCCGGGTCTGTACCTGCATGGCGCGGTCGGGCGCGGCAAAAGCTGGCTGCTGGATGGTTTCTTCCAGGCCATGCCCATCGCGCAAAAACAACGCCTGCACTTCCATGAGTTTTTCGCCCAACTGCACCAGGGCATGTTCAACCATCGCGAGCAGCACGACGCCCTGGCGGCGACCCTGGATGAGTTGCTGCGCGATTGTCGGGTGTTGTGTTTCGACGAGTTTCACGTCCACGACATCGGCGATGCGATGCTCATTACCCGGCTGTTCAAGGCCCTGTTCCGCCGGGGCATCCTGCTGCTGGTCACCTCCAATTACCCGCCGGAAGGCTTGCTGCCCAACCCGCTTTACCATGCGCGGTTCAAACCGGTGATCGACCTGATCAATACGCGCATGCACGTCATGGAGGTCGGCGGCCCCCACGACTACCGAAGCCAGGCGCGAACCCACGCCCAGCAGGTGTTTACCCAGGGCCATTACGTCTGGCCTGCGACCCAGGCCCAGCGCCAGGCACTGAACCTGCCGCAAAGCATTGCCTCCCTGACGTTGCCCGTTGGCAAGCGGCATTTGCCGGCGCGGTACTGCGAAGAGCGAACTGTCGGTTTTACCTTCAGCGATCTGTGCGACCAACCCACGGCGGTCATGGATTATCTGGAACTGTGCCGCCGGTTCGATCACTGGATCATTGACGAACTGCCAAGCCTGGCCAGTTGCTCGATGGCCGCGCAGCAGCGGTTTATCAACCTGATCGATGTTTTGTACGATCAGGACAAGCATCTGGTTTTACTCGGGCAGCGGTCGTTGCGCGAAAGCCTGGGTGGGGATGCCATTGACCTGGCGCGCACGCGTAGTCGGTTGGGGCAGTTGGTGGAAGTCCGGGAGCCTGTTTAAAAGATAGATTTTGGGGATGGCTGCCGGCCTCTTCGCGAGCAAGCCCGCTCCCACAGGGAATTTGTGTTGGCCACAGATTTTGAGTAGTCCAAAAAACCACTGTGGGAGCGGGCTTGCTCGCGAAGGCGGCCTGACTGACACCACAAACTCCCGCTATCATGCAGCCCATCTTCAGGCCCCCACGGCCCTCTTCCCGATCAATAGCGAACCCGTTCATGAATACCCTTGCACAACTGCGAGCCGGCGAGCTGGCCGGCATCACCCGTCTGGACCTGACCTGTGGCCTCACGGAGTTCCCCCGGGAAATCTTTGAGCTGGCGGATTCGCTGGAGATTCTCAACCTCAGCGGCAATGCCCTGAGCAGTCTGCCGGACGATCTGCATCGCCTGACCCGTTTGCGCATCCTGTTCTGCTCGGACAACCAATTCACCGAACTGCCGACCTGCCTGGGCCAATGCGCTGCGCTGAGCATGATCGGCTTCCGGGCCAACCGCATCGAACGGGTGCCGGGAGCCGCGCTGCCGCCGTTATTGCGCTGGCTGATCCTGACCGATAACTGCATCAGCGAACTGCCGGCTGAGTTGGGCGAGCGTCCGCTGATGCAAAAACTGATGCTGGCCGGCAATCACTTGCAGCAACTGCCCGAGAGCCTGGTGCGGTGCCATCGACTGGAACTGCTGCGTATCTCGGCCAACCGTTTTACCGAACTGCCCGAGTGGCTGCTGACCCTGCCGGCCCTGACCTGGCTGGCCTACGCCGGCAATCCGCTGGAAACCGAGGCCGATGCCAGCGCACTCGATGCCACGCCGAGCATCCCGTGGACTGCGTTGCGTCTTGAACAAAAACTCGGTGAAGGCGCTTCCGGTGTCATCCATCGCGCCACCTGGGAACGAGAGCCGCAGCCAGCCACCCCCGTCGCGGTAAAACTCTATAAAGGTGAAATGACCAGTGATGGTTCGCCACTGCATGAAATGAATGCCTGTATCACCGCAGGCCTGCACCCCAATCTGATCCGCGTCGAAGGGCGAATCGTCGGGCATCCGCAGGACCAGGCCGGGCTGGTGATGCAACTGATCGATCCGAGTTATCGCAACCTGGCGGGACTGCCGAGCCTGGCGTCTTGCAGTCGTGACGTATACGCCGATGACACCCGTTTCACGGCGAAGATAGCCTTGCGCATGGCCCGTGGCGTTGCTTCAGCGGCCGAGCACCTGCACCAACAAGGCATCACCCACGGCGACCTCTACGCCCACAACATTTTGTGGAACGAGCACGGGGATTGTTTGCTGGGTGACTTTGGCGGCGCCTCTTTTCACGCCACCACGGACAGCGTTGAAACCCGCGCGCTGCAACGGATTGAAGTGCGGGCGTTTGGGGTGTTGTTGGGGGAGTTGCTGGAGCGGATTGATTCGGGGTTGAGCGATGATGATCGGGTGGCACTGGAGGATTTGCAGCAGCGGTGCTGTCAGCCGGATGTGCTAAAGCGACCGGGGTTCACTGAGGTTGTGCGGGAACTGAAGAGTCGCTGACCGCGGCGCGGTCAATCGCGAGCAAGCTCGCTCCCACAGGGAATTTATGTTGATCACACATTTTGTGTACGACACAAAACCACTGTGGGAGCGAGCTTGCTCGCGATAGCGGTATTACTGACGAAACAAACTAACCCGCCAACCCGACAAACATATCCTGCACATCATCATGGTTATCGAGGCCTTCCAGGAAGGCTTCAACCTCAGCCATTTGCTCATCGCTCAACCCGCTGACCGGGTTCTTCGGCTGGTAGCCCAACTTGGCCGCCAACACGGTAAAACCTTGCTCTGGCAGGGCTTTCTGCACGGCGTCGAGGTCGGCAGGCTCGGTCAGGAACAGGGTCGTGCCCTCTTCTTCGCCCGGCTCGAAATCCTGGGCGCCGGCTTCGATAGCGGCCATTTCCGGGTCGGCGTCAGGGCTGTCCGGGGACGCCTCGATCATGCCGACGTGGTTGAAATCCCAGGCCACTGAGCCGGAAGCGCCCAATTGGCCCTTGCGGAATGCCACGCGGATTTCCGCCACGGTGCGGTTGATGTTGTCGGTGACGCATTCAACGATCAACGGCACCTGATGCGGAGCGAAACCCTCGTAGGTCACGCGATGGTATTGCACGGTTTCGCCCAGCAGGCCTGCGCCTTTCTTGATCGCGCGATCCAGGGTTTCCTTGGGCATCGAGGCTTTCTTGGCCTGCTCGACCACCAGACGCAAGTGTGCGTTGGTGGCAGTATCGGCACCGTTGCGCGCAGCAATGGTGATTTCCTTCACCAGTTTGCCGAAGATCTTGCCCTTGGCGTTTGATGCCGCTTCTTTGTGTTTAACCTTCCACTGTGCGCCCATTACTCACTCTCTTGATCTGTGGCGCCGAGACATCTATTGGCCGACGCATGGCGGCAAGTTTATACGGCCTAAAGTCGGCAATCGACCAAAAATTCCATCCTGTTTACCGCCAAGACGCATCGGCATCTTCAACAGCACTTGTAGGGCAAATCTGAAAAGTCGATTAGCGGTGACTATTCAGGGCCGCGGTTTCGTACCCTCTGCACCCCGTATTTCATGGCAGAAGCGCACTCGATGCACAACGACAAGGAAAGTCCATTCACCCTGACCCTCGTCGAGGCTGACTTGAGTTTGCAGGTGCTGCAGTTCAGAGGCCATGAAGGCCTCAACCAGCTCTTTCGATTCGACATCGAAGTCATCGGCCTGGCCCCGGCCATGAACCTTGATCGGTTGCTGCAACAACCCGCCTTTTTGAGCCTGGGTGCCGACCAGGGCTTTCACGGCATTCTCCACAGCGTCAGCCGCGAACATCGCGGTCCGTACCGGGTCGGCTATCGACTGGAATTGGTGCCGCATCTGCAACACCTCGAACAACAGCCCACCCGCCGGGTGTTTCATCGCCTCAGTGTGCCGGCCATCCTGCGCCAATTATTGGAGGAGCATGCCTTGCCCGGGCACAGCTACCGCTTTGAGCTGAGTACCGGGCACTATCCGGTCCGGCCCTTTTGCATTCAGTACGAAGAAACTGATCTGGCGTTGCTGCATCGGCTCTGCGAAGAGGAAGGCATCCACTATCACTTCGAACATCGCCGCGACGGGCATGTGCTGGTATTGGCCGACGACAGTTTGAGTTTTCCCCAGGAGCCGGTGCTGACGCCTTTCCATGACAATCCCCTCGACGAACCTGCCTATGCCGCGATCCGCGAAATGTTCCAGCGCCATGATTCGCCGCTGCTCCACTCGCCAAAACAGGTTCAAGACAGAAGCGCGGTGGCTGCCAGTTTCGGCGCAGCGAATCATCCGCTGACCGGCAAACCGACGATGAACACCCGCCTCGCGGGCGGGCAGTTGCACCGCGATCAACGCAGCCGCCGGACGTTGGAGCGGCTGCGCTGCCAGCATCGGCAAGTCCATGGCCAAAGCGATGAGACCGGTTTGCTCAGCGGCCGGATCGTGCAGGTGGAGCAGCACCCGATATCGAGTTTCAACGATCAATGGCTGCTGACCGAAATACAGCATCAAGGACAGCAACCCTCGATCCTCGCGGACGAGCCGTTTGAAACGCCCGGCTATTGCAACCGGTTCAGCGCGATTCCCTGGTCAACGGTATTCCGACCCGCGTTCAAACAACCCAGGCCGAGCATACCCGGCTATCAACCGGCGCGAGTGCTGGGCGAATCGGGGCAACCCGTGACGCTGGATGAACAGGGCCGGATTCAGGTCAGCCTGTGGCCGGGATCGGTTGTGCAGGCGACTGACAGTCTCTGGCTACCGGTGGCGGTAGGCGCGTCCGGGCTACCCGTGGCCGGAAGCGATGTGTTCATCAGTTTTCTCGACAGCGACCCGGATCGCCCGGTGATTTGCGCCGGCCCAGGCCTTCAGAATCCACGACCGCCACAGACGCCACCGCCGCGCGGCGATACGCGTCTGCTGTTCGATTGGCTGGTCAACCGCCCGGACATGCCCTGACGCAATGGGGCGAACAAAAAACCACTGTGGCGAGGGGGCTTGCCCCCGTTCGGCAGCGAAGCAGTCGCAATTCCTGCCCATGCGGTGTGCCTGACAGAATGCCGGGGCCGCTTCGCGACCCAACGCGGGCTAGCCCCCTCGCCACAGGTTTTGTGTCGGCTCAGCCCTTGTCGGCCTTCCCCGCCGCCGCTGCGAATTTCGCCAGGCGCACATCCAGATGCCGTGGCCGGCGCCCGTGATCCTCGGCGCGCTCCTTGCGCCGGATCGCGTTGCGCACCATCAACGAACCCAGGTAACGAATCGGCTCCGGCGGGAAGTACCCCAACGGCCCGTTGACCAGCGGCGAGCGGGTCCAAGGGTTGTCCAGGCCTTGCACCATCGAGGCAAGAATCTGCCCGCCCATGTGACACGGCCCAACACCGCTGCCGGAGTAACCGAAGCCATAAAACACGTTGCCGCTGGTGCTCATTTGACCGAAGAACGGCAATCCGGTGACCGAGCGATCCGAAGGGCCGTTCCAGGTGGCCTCGACTTTGACCTCGGCAAACGCCGGAAAGAAGTCCGCCAGGCTATTGCGCAACAACCCGGCATAGGGCGATGGCTGATCGAACACCGGCAGCATTCGCCCACCGTAGGCGAAGGTGTTGCCGCCCTTGCCGAGCATGATCCGGCCGTCCGGGGTGTTGTGGTAGTAGTGCACGAAAATCCGCGAATCGAGCACGGTGACGCCGCTGGTCAAACCGATTTCATTCAGCAAGTCCGGGCGTGGCTCGGTGATCAGCATGTCGCTGGAGACAATCGCCACGCTGCGTTCGAACTGCGGGAACGCCCGGGCCATCCAGGCGTTCATCGCCAGTACCACCCGATCCGCCTGGACGGTGCCGTTCGGGGTTTTAATCCCCGCCGGTTTGCCTTCCTCCAGCCCGGTCATGGCCGTGTTTTCATGAATCCGCACGCCCAGTTGCAAGGCAACCCGACGCAAGCCGCGCACCAGTTTGCCCGGTTGCACACTGGCCGCCGCCGGGGAAAACCAGCCTTCCAGGTGTTTGCTGGAACCGGCCATGCGTTGCACGTCCGCTACCGGCCGCTGGCTGAATGAGTTGATGCCGTTGCGTTCCAGTGCCGCGATCACCGCATCCGTCGAGCCGCATTGGGCGCGGTTGGTTGCGGTATAGAGCGTACCGTCGAGGCGGTAATCGGCATCCACCCCGTACTGTTCGCAGAAGGCGCCGATGGCGTGGATGCTGCGCTCCGATTCCTTGACCAGCCGCACCGCTTCCTCGACACCGAACAAGCGCTCCAGGGTGAAGTACTTGGCCGACCACGACAACGCGCAACCGCCGTTGCGCCCACTGGCGCCAGCGCCACAGATATCGGCCTCGATCAGCAACACATCAAGCTCAGGGTTTTGCTCCTTGAGCATGATCGCGGTCCACAGCCCGGTGTAGCCGCCGCCGACGATGCACACGTCGGCGCGGGTGTCGCCCGCCAATGGCTCGCACGGCGCGCAGGGCTCCGCCGCCAGCGCTTGGTCCAGCCAGAAAGGTCTCATGGGGGTTTCCTCAGGTACGCAGGGGTTTGATGGTCATCGGTTGATTGGGCACGAAGGCGCAGTCGAGGCTCAGGCCAGCCGGGCGGCTGTTCCAGTGCGGGATCAGGACGAAGGCCGAAAACATCGCGCAACCGGCGAAGATGATGAACACCGTCACCGAGTCGAAATACCCCGGCAGCAAGCCGCCGAGAATCGCCCCGACCGAACCGCAGCCATTCACAAACCCCGCCGCCGTGGCGCCAGCCTTGGCCGTGCCGAAATCAATCGCCGCCGCGCCGCTGATCATCGAGTCAGGGCCGTAAAGGGTCAGGCCCATGACGAACAGCAACGCCACCACCAGCATCACGCTGCCGGTGTGCAAAGCGCCCATGAACAGCGCCAGGGAAACCGTCAGTGCCAACAGACTGATCACACAGGCCGGCATGCGTCGGGCGCCGAACAGTTTGTCCGAGGCCAGGCCAATCATGATCGGTCCCAGCAGCCCGGCCAGTTCAAAAGACGTCGGAATAATCGCCGCACCGACCTTGCCCACCGAGGGCATTTGCTCGAAAACGATCACCGGCCCCCACAACAGAATCGCGTAGCGCGCCGGTTTCAACAGGAAGTACGAGAGCCCGAGCACCAGCACGGTGCGGTTGCGCAGGATTTCCTTCAACGGCTCCCACACGCTGATCTTGCTTTGTGCGTAAGCCTCCTCGCTGCTCAGCTCCGGTTCCGGCTCCACGGCGGGTAAGCCGACGTCTTCCGGTTTGTTGCGTTGGAAAATAAAAAACAGCACGGCGACCAGCCCAACCACCGCCGCACTGGAAATGAATGCTGCGTGCCAAGTGCCCACCAGCGTGTAAGCCCACCAACCGGCGAACGGTGAGGCCACCAGTCCGCCGAAGGCATAACAGGAACTCCATAACCCCAGCACCCGCCCGCGCTGCTCGGCGGGGAAGAAACTGCCGATGTTCTTGCACAGCCCCGACCATCCGGTGGACTGGGCCAGTCCCTGGATCAGCATGCAGGTGGCGAAGATCGGCAACGTGGCGAAATTGCCCATCACCAGTGCCGCCGCCGCGGAAATCAGCAAGCCGCCGAGTACCACGACCCGTGGGCCGAAGCGGTCGGCGAGGATGCCCCAGGTGAATTGGCCGATGGCGTAGGCGGTCAGGTAAATCGCGTCGAGGTTGGCCATGGCCATTTTGTCGAGCATGAAGGTGGGGTCTTCGGCGATCCCCAGTTTGGCGACCGAAAAGGCTTTGCGGGTGAAGTAGAAAGCGGCGTAAGCGAGCCAGGTGATGGCGAAGATCTGCACGCGCCAACGCTTGATGGTGCCGATGTGCTTGTTCATGGTGGTTCTGACCTCAGGGTGTGAGTGTGCCGGCAGAAATTGAGAAATAACGCCTGTTTTTTTATTGTTGAGCACTTCGATATCGCGGCTTCCCTGAAGCGATACCGGTCAGATGAGTCCTGCTGTTGCACCTGCAGGCTCATGGCACCCGATGCTGTTCGACTGACCAGTCACCGGGGCTGAGGCCGATAAAAACAATTACTGATTAATAAGTGAAATCGATTTATCGTATTTCCAATATAAGTTCAGCTTGTTACTGGAGGTTTCGATGTCGGTTTCCCACGCCCAACTCAAAGCCTTCCACGCCGTGGCCGTTCACGGAAGCTTCACCAGGGCCGCCGAGCGGCTATTCCTCACGCAACCGGCGATTTCCGACCAAGTGCGCAAACTCGAAGAACGCTTCGGCGTGTTGCTGTTCCACCGCAACAAACGCTCGGTGCGCCTGACGGATTTGGGTGAGCGCTTGCTGAGCATCACCCAGCGCCTGTTCGTCATCGAGGCCGAAGCCCAGGAGCTGTTGCAGGATTCCCGGGCGTTGCAGACCGGCAGCCTGATCCTCGCCGTGGACGCGCCGGTCCATGTGCTGCCGCAGATCGCCCGGTTTTGTGAGCGCTACCCTGGCATCAGCGTGAAGATCGAGACCGGCAACACCGATGAATCGCTGTTTCGGCTGTTCAACTATCAGGCGGATTTGGCGTTGCTGGGGCGGGAAGTCAGCGACGAGCGCTTGATCTCGTTGCCGCTGCGCAATGACCCGATGGTGGCGTTCGTCTCGCGCAATCATCCCTGGGCGGATCGCGAGTCGATTTGCCTGGCGGACCTGGACGACACGCCGTTGGTGCTGCGGGAAATCGGCTCGGTGACGCGACAGACCCTGGAAGAAGAAATGGCCGGTGCCGGGTTGCGGATTCGCCCGGCGATTCAGGTCGAAGGCCGGGAAGCGGCGCGCGAAGCGGTGGTGGTGGGAATTGGGGTTGGCGTGGTTTCGGCTGCGGAGTTTGGCGCGGATTCACGGGTGTGCGCATTGCCGATTACTGACTGCAAGCGCCGGCTGACGGAGACGCTGGTGTGCCTGCGCGAGCAGAGTTCGCGGCGGGTGGTGGCGACGTTTCTAGAGATGGTGCGCGAGAGCCTGCCCAAATGATCGTCCTCACGTTGATCGTTCCCACGCTCCGCGTGGGAATGCAGCCCGGGACGCTCCGCGTCCCAAAGCGGACGCGGAGCGTCCATTGAGGCATTCCCACGCGGAGCGTGGGAACGATCAACGCGATTCCCGTAGGAGCGAGGCTTGCCCGCGAAGGCCGCGCCTCGGTCTACCGGTCTGGCGCCAACCCGAAAAACGCCTGGATCAAGCGCAAATCCCGCCGCCGCTCCATGCAGCCGATCATGTGTCGATTGACCAACCCTTCCCCCACAATCGGCACCGCCACCACCCTCGGGTCATGGCTGACTTCCACCGACGACACCACCCCAACCCCCAGTTCAGCCGCGACGGCCTCAGTCACCGCCTCCCGACTGTCCAACTCCAGCAACACCCGCGGATTGACCTTTGCCTGAGCGCAGGCATCATCAAACGTGCGCCGGGTTATCGAACTCGGTTCGCGCAACACCATGATCACCTGATCCAGTTCCTTGAGTTGCACATCCCTGGAACGTTGCGCCCACGGATGCCCGGCCGGCACCAGCGCGCAGATCCGTGATTCGCTTAACGCTTGCAGATGCAGGCCCTTGCGCGGTTCGACTTCGGTCAGCACCGCGACATCAGCGTGTTCGGACAGCAACGCGGCGAGGGTTTCCTGGGCATTGCCCAAACGCAGGTTCACGGTGATCCCCGGATAACGCGCCCGCAGGCTGGCGAGCATCGGCATGACCATGTGCGGCCCGTCCGCTGCCACTTCCAGGCGCCCGGTGAGTAATTGGCGGTTGGCCTCCAGCATCACTTGCGCCTCTTCCGCCAGGCCGAACATCGCCCGAGTGATCGCCGCCAGTTTGGTGCCCTCCTCCGTCAGCTCCACCCGTCGGGCGGTGCGGCGCAGCAGGATGATTTGGTAGTGCTCTTCCAGCGCCTTGATGTGCCCGGTGACCGCCGGTTGGCTGATGAACAGCCGTGCGGCGGCCCGGGTAAAGCTGCCTTCCCGGGCCACGGCGTCGAACGCGCGGAGCTGGAACAGATTCATGAATAACCCTCGCTGATGGCTGGCATAACAACAAACAATTTGATTGATGCGACGGCAAATTGCAATTTAAGCCCCGTAGCGTCATCCCATCGATTGCGAGGACATGAGAATGAGTACTGCCGAACCCATCCTGCTCACCCCCGGCCCGTTGACTACTTCGGCCCGCACCCGCCAGGCGATGATGGTCGACTGGGGTTCATGGGATGACCGTTTCAACCAACTGACCGCCAGCCTGTGCGAACAACTGCTGACCATCATCAACGGTGCCAACAGTCACCACTGCGTGCCCCTGCAAGGCAGCGGCACCTTCGCCGTCGAAGCCGCCATCGGCACGCTGGTGCCTCGCGATGGCAAAGTTCTGGTGCTGATCAACGGCGCCTACGGCAAACGCCTGGCGAAGATCTGCGAAGTGCTCGGTCGCCCGTTCAGCACCTTCGAAACCGCCGAAGACGAACCGACCACCGCCGCCGATGTGGATCGCCTGCTGCGGGCTGACCCGAGCATTACTCACATCGCGCTGATTCACTGCGAAACCAGCACCGGCATTCTTAACCCGCTGCCGGAAATCGCCCAAGTCATTGCGCAACACGGCAAACGCTTGATCATCGACGCCATGAGTTCCTTCGGCGCCCTGCCGATCGATGCGCAACAGGTGCCGTTCGACGCGCTGATCGCCGCTTCGGGCAAGTGCCTGGAAGGGGTGCCGGGGATGGGTTTTGTGTTCGCTCGCAAGGAATCCCTGGCGAATGCCGGCGGTAACTCGCACTCCCTGGCGATGGATCTGTTCGACCAGCACACCTACATGGCCAAGACCGGCCAGTGGCGCTTCACCCCGCCGACCCACGTGGTCGCGGCGCTGCACGAAGCCCTGCTGCAATACAACGAAGAAGGTGGCTTGCCAACGCGGCATCAGCGCTACGCCAATAACTGCCAGGTGTTGCTTGATGACATGGCCAAACTCGGTTTGCGCAGTTTCCTGCCCGCCGCGATCCAGGCGCCGATCATCGTCACCTTCCACGCCCCGAAAGACCCTCGCTACCAGTTCAAGGAGTTCTACGAACGGGTCAAGGCCAAGGGTTTCATCCTCTATCCCGGCAAATTGACCCAGGTCGAAACCTTCCGCGTCGGCTGCATCGGCCACGTCAACCCGCCAGAAATGCACGCGGCGGTGGCGGCGATTGCCGAGGTGTTGCAGGAAATGGAAGTCATCGAAATCTGATTACGCCTCAGCCCCCTGTGGGAGCGAGCTTGCTCGCGATAGCGGACTGTCATTCAACATCGACGTCGGCAGACAGGACCTCATCGCGAGCAAGCTCGCTCCCACAAAAAGCCTCGCTCACCTAATTAGCTAACAGGATCTGATCACCATGAACTACACCACCCCTACCAAACTCCAGGCCGCCATCCTCGACTGGGCCGGCACCGTGGTCGATTTCGGCTCGTTCGCGCCAACGCAGATTTTTGTCGAGGCTTTCGCCGAGTTCGACGTCCAGGTTTCCATCGAAGAAGCCCGCGGGCCGATGGGCATGGGCAAGTGGGACCACATCCGCACTCTGTGCGATCAGCCGCAAGTGGCCGAGCGTTATCGCAAGGCCTTCGGCCGCACGCCGACCGACGACGACGTCACCGCGATCTACAAACGCTTCATGCCGCTGCAAATCGAGAAAATCGCCGAGCATTCGGCGCTGATCCCCGGCGCCCTGGACACCATCGCCAACCTGCGCCAGCAAGGGATCAAGATCGGTTCGTGCTCCGGCTACCCGAAACAGGTCATGGACAAAGTCGTGGAACTGGCCGCCACCAACGGTTACGTCGCCGACCACGTAGTCGCCACCGACGAAGTGCCCAACGGTCGCCCATGGCCGGCCCAGGCCCTGGCCAACGTCATCGCCCTGGGCATCGACGATGTCGCGGCCTGCGTGAAGATCGACGACACCGTGCCTGGGATTCTTGAAGGTCGCCGCGCGGGCATGTGGACCGTGGCGCTGATCTGCTCCGGCAATGCGCTGGGCCTGGACTACGCGGGTTATCAGGCCCTCGGCAGTGAGGAACTGGCCAGCGAGCGCAAGCGTATTCACGCAATGTTCGAAGGCTCGCGGCCGCACTACATGATCGACACCATCACCGATTTGCCCCAGGTGATCGCCGATATCAACAAGCGCCTGGCCAATGGCGAAATGCCGCAAACCGCCTGACCCACCGCCCACCTTGTAGGAGCATGGCTTGCCCGCGATGACAGTCTCAAGGACGCCATCGCGGGCAAGCCATGCTCCTACAGGGTGTTTTATTGTCAATTAGCTGAACCAGAGCATTGAACGGGCAAATCGCCTCAGGCAAATACGGCAAAACAGGATTACAGTTAAAGCACAGTGCCGCACAAGAACGGCGCTTTGAGCATTGACCTGTGGAGAGCCCCGTATGCCCTGGAAGAACTCCGACTCACGCTACAGCACGGTGTCGATCGCGTTGCACTGGCTAATGCTGGTGCTGCTGATCCTGGTTTACGCTTGCATCGAATTTCGCGGGATCTTTCCCAAAGGCAGTGGCGGCCGGACGCTGATCACCGAATCGCACTTCATGCTGGGCCTGACGGTGTTTGTGCTGGTGTGGCTGCGGCTGTTCGCCCGTAGCCTGGGCCCGGCGCCGCAAATCTTTCCGGCTTCGCCACATTGGCAAATCACCCTCGCCAAACTGATGCACTGGGCGTTGTACCTGTTCATGATCGCCATGCCGCTGCTCGGTTGGCTGGTGACCAGCGCCAAAGGGCATCAGGTGATGTTCTACGGGGTTGACCTGCCGTTGCTGGTGTCTGAGGACAAGGTACTGGCCAAGCGGATCCAGGGCTGGCATGAACTGGGCGGCACGATCGGCTATTGGCTGATCGGCCTGCATGCGGTGGCCGGGCTGTATCACCACTATGTGGTGGGGGATAACACCTTGTTGCGGATGATGCCCAAAAGGGTCAGCCGCAATACCTGAAACCACCACCAATCCCCTGTGGGAGCGAGCCTGCTCGCGAAAGAGGTGGGTCAGTCGATCCATGTGTCGACGGGTACACCGCATTCGCGAGCAGGCTCGCTCCCACAGGGAGAAATGTGTCGGGTCAGTTGAAGCCGCGGCGGCCCTGCAGGCCGCCGGTGTGGATGAAGATCAGCCGCGTACCCTTGGGAAATCTCCCCGCTTCGACTTGCTGTTTGAGGGCCAGCAACGCCTTGCCGGTGTACAGCGGTTCCAAAGGAATACCGCTGACCTGCTCGGTCTTCTCGATGAACTCAAGCAACAGCGGATCAACCTTGGCAAACCCGCCGCGACTGGCGTCGAACAGTTCATAAGCCGAATCCGCCCCTGCCACAATCGCTTCAACCTGCTGCGCCACACCGTGATCCTCGGGCACCGCCAACGCGCCATAGACCGGATGCTCCCCCGCCTCGGCCAGCACCAGCCCAGCCAGGGTGGTGCCGGTTCCGCAGGCCAGCCACCAGCCGTCGTAGTCGTTCCAGCCCAGCCCGGCCCGTTGCTCACAAACCTGATCCTTGAGCCCCATGCAGCCCTGCGCCCCAAGCAAACCTGCGCCCCCTTCCGGCACCGGATGCAGCGTCGGGTATAGCGCTTGCCACGGTTGCCAGAAACCCGGTTCATGCCGCGCGCGATAACCGCCGTAGCCCAGCCAGTGCAGTTGCATGCCGAAGTCTTGCAGGTCCGTCACGGTCGGAGTGACTTGTGGATGTCCGCGCAGTAATCCGACAGTTTTGAAGCCCAGGCGTTTACCGGCGGCGGCGAGTGCGTGCAGATGATTGGAATGAGCGCCACCGAGGCTGATGATGCCGTCGGCACCGGCGCTGTCCGCGGCGTTGAGGTGTTCGATGAGTTTGAACCACTTGTTGCCGCTGATCAGCGGGTCGATTTGGTCCAGGCGCAGGATCGCGACTTCGATGTTGGCGGCGGTGAGCCAGTCGAGGTGCAGGGGTTCTAGAGGGGCTTGGGGGAGCCAGTCGTTGGGAGGGAGGAGCATTGAGGCCGGCTCTGGTGATAGAGCCAGCATCTTAGCAGCAGACAGGACGCCATCGCGGGCAAGCCTTGCTCCTACAGGTGTACGACCTCAACCGTAGGAGCAAAGCTTGCTCGCGATGGCCATTGGCAAATTCAGCCGCTGATTACAACTCGGCAGCGAGGCGCGAACCCTGGTTGATCGCCCGCTTCGCATCCAGCTCCGCCGCCACGTCCGCGCCGCCAATCAAATGCACGTTCTGCCCGGCTGCGACCAGACCCTCCTGCAACTCGCGCAACGGGTCCTGCCCGGCGCAGATCACGATGTTGTCCACCGCCAGCACTTGCGGCTCGCCGGTTTCGCCGATGCGGATGTGCAGGCCTTCGTCGTCGATCTTCAGGTATTCAACGCTGTTGAGCATCTGCACCTGCTTGTTTTTCAGACCGGTGCGGTGAATCCAGCCCGTGGTCTTGCCCAAGCCGTCGCCAACCTTGGAAGTCTTGCGTTGCAGCAGGAACACTTCGCGGGCCGGTGCATGCACCTGAGCCTTGATCCCGGCCACACCGCCGCGTGCCTCAAGGTGCGTGTCGATGCCCCACTCTTTCCAGAACGCCGCGCGGTCCAGGCTGGTGGCCACGCCTTCGTGAACCAGGAACTCCGAGACGTCGAAACCGATACCACCGGCGCCGATCACCGCCACGCGTTTGCCCACGGGTTTGCGCTCGAGGATCACGTCCAGGTAACTCAGCACCTTGGCGTTCTCGACACCCGGAATGGCCGGGGTGCGCGGCGCGATGCCGGTGGCGAGGATGATTTCGTCGTAACCGCCGGCCACCAGTTGCGCCACATCGACGCGGGTGTTCAGGCACACCTCGACGTTGGTGGTCTGCAACTTGCGGTTGAAGTAGCGCAGGGTTTCGAAGAATTCTTCCTTGCCCGGCACACGCTTGGCGATGTTGAACTGGCCGCCGATTTCGCTCGCCGAATCGAACAACGTCACCGAATGCCCACGCTCGGCAGCCACGGTGGCAGCGGAAAGACCCGCCGGCCCGGCACCGACCACGGCGATTTTCTTGATCTGTTGCACCGGCAAATAGTTAAGCTCGGTTTCATGACAGGCCCGCGGATTCACCAGGCAACTGGTCAGCTTGCCGCCGAAGGTGTGATCGAGGCACGCCTGGTTACAGCCGATGCAGGTGTTGATTTCATCAGCACGACCCGCAGCAGCCTTGTTGACGAAATCCGCGTCGGCGAGGAACGGCCGCGCCATGGAGACCATGTCGGCATCGCCTTCAGCCAGGATCTGCTCGGCGATTTCCGGGGTGTTGATGCGGTTGGTGGTGATCAGCGGAATGTTCACCGAACCCCGCAGCTTGGCCGTCACTTTGCTGAACGCCGCTCGCGGCACTTTGGTGGCGATGGTTGGAATCCGCGCTTCGTGCCAACCAATGCCGGTGTTGATGATCGTTGCACCGGCCTGCTCGATAGCTTTGGCCAGGGTGACAATTTCTTCCCAACTGCTGCCGCCTTCTACGAGGTCGAGCATCGACAGGCGGAAAATAATGATGAAGTTCGGGCCCACCGCTTCTCGCACGCGACGGACGATTTCCACCGGCAAACGCATACGGTTTTCGTAGCTGCCGCCCCAACGGTCGGTGCGGTGGTTGGTGTGGGCCGCGAGGAACTGGTTAATGAAATAACCTTCGGAACCCATGATCTCGACGCCGTCGTACTCGGCGGTCTGCGCCAGGACCGAACAGGTGACGAAATCACTGATCTGCTTCTCGATACCTTCCTCATCCAGCTCTTTAGGCTTGAACGGGTTGATCGGCGCCTGGATCGCACTCGGCGCTACCTGTTTCGGGCTGTAGGCATAACGCCCGGCGTGGAGAATCTGCATGCAAATCTTGCCGCCCGCCTCGTGCACCGCGCGGGTGACGATCTGGTGCTTGAGCGCTTCTGCCTCGGTGGTCAGCTTGGCCGCGCCGGAATACACACCGCCCTCATCGTTCGGGCCGATACCGCCGGTGACCATCAGGCCCACGCCGCCCCGGGCACGTTCGGCAAAATACGCCGCCATGCGCTCGAAACCGCCGGGTTTTTCTTCCAGACCGGTGTGCATCGACCCCATCAGGGTGCGGTTACGCAGCGTGGTAAAACCCAGGTCCAGCGGGGCCAGCAGGTGCGGGTAATGAGCGGCGGCCATCGGTAACTCCACATCGAGCGATCACGGAAAAATGCAGGAGCTCTTCGGCGCCTGTCAGTCATGTGCCACAGACTAAGAGTCGCGTGGTTGTCACTCAATGACCCAAACTGACAACTTATTGATCCAAATGCGCAGCGCCCCTTGGCAAGCGCTAACTGGCGCCCTACCCTAGTCGACGAATCCTGCACACGGCTGTTGACTGCTTTCCCATGCGCAAACTTCTGTACCTGACCTTTTCCATGGCGCTGGTCGCCGCCCTCACGACCTACGCCATGTGGGCCGCGGACCGTCCGGTGGGCCATTACCTGTCGGACCTGCGGATCAACCTCGCGGTCGATCAAGGCAACCCGGCCGATCGCGGCAACCTGCTGGGCATCCAGCCCGAGCTGTTCCCCACCGACTACCAAAGCCCCGAGCGCCTGCATCGCAAGCTCGCGGCCTATCTGCAAAAGGCCCAGGACCAGGGCCTGCTGAATGAAAAAACCATCGTCGTGCTGCCTGAACATGTCGGCACGTGGCTGATGGTCAGCGGCGAGAAAGATGAGCTGTATCAGGCCAGCACGCTCAAGGAAGCGATGAACTGGCTGGCGGCGAGCAATCCGTTGCAATTCGTCCGCGCCCTGATCAGCGCCACGGGCACCAATCGTCTGGATGACGCTCACTTGCGCATGAAAGCCAAAGGCATGGCCAAGGATTACCAGGCGCTGTTCGGCGGTCTGGCGAAAGAATTCCATGTCACGCTGGTGGCCGGTTCGATCGTATTGCCTGAGCCCAGCGTCATCGATGGCAAACTGAAAATCGGTCACGGTGCGCTGTACAACAGCAGCGTGGTGTTCGGTCGCGACGGTTTGCCGATCGGCCAGCCGCAACGGCAGATGCACCCGATCTTCGATGAACAGGACACCCTCGCCGCCAATACCGAGCACACGGTCAACGTGATCGACACCCCGGCCGGACGCCTGGGGATCCTGATCGGCAGCGACAGCTGGTACCCGGACAACTACCGCAAACTCGACGAACAGGGTGCGCAACTGGTGGCGGTGCCGGCATTCGTGGTCGGGCACGGGACCTGGGACAAACCGTGGCGCGGTTACAAAGGCGCGTCGACGCCGGGCTCCGTCAGCCTCAAGGCCGGCGAACTCAGCGAAGGCCAGGCCTGGCATCGCCTGACGCTGATCGCCCAGCCACCCAGCAGTCAGGCAATTGCCGGCATGAGTGTGTTCTTGCGTGGACAGTTCTGGGACAAGGGCAGCGCCGGTCAGAGCTTTCTCAGCAGCAATGGCCAGCACTCCGCCGACGGCGATACCCGTGGCGCACGCTTGCTGAACCTGTGGTTATAAACAATGAAGCCGCAGCCGATGCGCCTCGGGGATTTGTCGGTGGGCTTCGTTCACAGCCTGGCCGATGCCGTGCGCAGCCATGGCGCCGATCCTCAGCCATTGCTCGACCAATACGGCCTGGACGCCGCCCGCCTCGGTGAAGCCGGCGCGCGGCTGTCGATCCCGCGCTACATGCGCGTTGGCCACGGGGCAATTCAGCTGACTGCCGACCCGGCGCTGGGTTTGCGCATGGGGCAGCTCAGTCGCTTGAGTCAGGCCGGTTTGGCGGGGGTCACCGCCGCCCAGGCGCCGACGGTTCGGGAAGCCGCGCGATGCCTGATTCGCTTCGAAGCTTTGTACGGTTCCAACTATCGCGGCCAGTCGAGCTTTCACGAAGACGCCAAGGGTGCGTGGCTGCGGTTCTATTCCATCAGCCCTTACAACGCCTACAACCGCTTCGTGGTGGACTCGATCATTGCCGGCTGGTTGCAACAATTATCCAGCGTGTGCCTAACCCCGCTGCGCGCCGAACGCATCGAAATCGAATTCGAAGAACCGCCGTATAGAGAAGCCTACAACGTGTTCGATGGCCCGATTCAGTTCGGCGCCGAACACAATCAACTGCGCCTGAGCCTGGCCAGCCTCGCCCAACGCAACCCGCAACACTGCCCGAGCACGTGGAAGCACTTGCTGCAATTGTGTGAACGGGAACTGGAACAGCTGACACGCACCCGCAGCCTGCGTGAACGAGTCACTCAGTTGCTGGGGCCGTTGCTCAATGGTGGCCGGGAACCCGACCTGGAAGAAGTGGCGGCACGCCTGAAGCTGCCAACCTGGACCTTGCGTCGCAAACTCGCCGAGGAAGGCACGCAATTCCGTGCAATTCTCAACGACACTCGCCGCGACCTGGCCATGACCTACATTCGCGATACCGAACTGGCGTTCGGGGAAATCGCCTATCTGCTGGGCTTTGCCTCAGCCGAAGCCTTTCAACGGGCCTTCAAACGCTGGAACGGCCAGACACCTGGCGAGTATCGCCGCAGTCACCGCCAATCCGCGTGAAGCCTTAAAGTTCAGTTGCGTCTTCAGCCGGTTCCAGCGGATCCAGTTCAAACGCCGAATACTCGAGCAACTCTTCTTGATACTCATCCATTGTGGTGTCCCCCTGTCGCTCATTGAAAATCGCCTGATCAAGTGACCAGCGCCTTGAGCATAAAGTGCCCGCGTGAAAGAAAAATGACGCTCACACGACACTCGTTCGCTACTAAATAAAACGTAGCAGGTGGTCAGGAATTTATCACAGGATTTTTTCGATACAGGCCGTAGGACAACGGCCTGGTTTGACGTGGATCAAGCTTGACGGCCGTTACGGGAGACGTGTCGTGCGACACGCTCGCGTAACGCCTGGAGCGCTTACTGGGCCGGGATAGGTTCGCTTGGGGCCGGCATGTTGTCCGGGTGCGACGGTGGCGTGATGTTTTCAGTGGCCGGCGCTGGCTCAGAGGTTTCAACCGGCGTGATCGGGGTGGACTCCGCTGGCGGAGCGACCGGCTCAGAGGCGGCAGGTGCGGCTTCGACAGGCGCTGGGGCAGCAGCAGGCTGGGCGGCGGGTGCCGGTGTTGGCGCCAGTGCCGCCGGGGCAGCCTTGGCTTCAGGCACACCCAAGTCAGTTTTCGGCTTCTCGACAATGTGCGCCGCTTTCTTCGCTTCCGGCGGCAGGAACAATTCCACCAGAGTAAAGAAACGCTCATAAAACTTGGTTGAGGACACGGTTTCGCTGGCGACCTTGACCATCGAATCATCGGACGAGCCGATCGGCATCGATACCGAGCCCAACACGCCGACGCCGAGGCTGGCGGAGTTATTGGTCTTCTTCAGCGCATAGCGGTCCTGCAAGGCGTTGGCGAACATGGTCGCATGGTGCCCTTCGGAGCCATCATCGGCACAGACCACACTGAAGCTGATCTCCATATGGGTTTCGCCGGTTTGCTGGAAGCTTTTGTGGCCGCTGACCAGTTTCGGATCGCTGCTGGTGATGATGTAGCCCTGGCTGAGCAAGGCACGACGGGCGGCTTCGCAAGTCTGCGCGTCGGTCACCGGATAGCTGCGAGAAAACGTTCCGGAATCGTCGAAGTTCTCATGCTCATAGATGGCGGCTTTTTTCGACGAACAACCGGCAGCGATGGCCAGCACCAGGGCCAGCCCTACAACACGCATGGGAATTGATCTAAACATTGAACATCCTGAGAGAAAACGGTCCGGGGCGTATTGTGCAACAGATCGTTGCTTAGGTGCGTATCGATTAGTGTCTTAAAACGGTTACAGGTGTGTTGACCGTTATATGGGGGAAAAGTCGCATATCGTCGGTGGTTTCCGATGGACAGGGCAAAGATCAAAAAAAAACCCCAGCCTTTCGGCCGGGGTCTTTGTGTAGCGCCAAACTCAGCCAGCCATCAATAACGCTTGATGTCAGCCTCGCCTTCCAACTGCTTGCGGTAGGCCGCAAAGTCTTGCTGGCCAATGCGCGACGCGAGGAAGCGACGGTATTGAGCCTTCTCTTCGTCGGTCGGCGCCGCAGCTTCGTTCACGCCGTTCAAGCGCACGATCACCAGGCTTCCGTCGGCCAGGGTCACGCTGCTGAACGTCGGCTTGTCCTTGGCGGCAGGCTTAGGCATGCGGAACAGCGCTTGCAGCACAGTTGGGTCAACCCCTTCCTGCGCACGCGTAGCGGCTGCGGTGACTTTCCAGCCTTGGCCGTCAATCGCCTTGTCCAGCGGTGTCTTGCCCTCGCGCAGGCTGACGATCAACTCATCGGCCTTGGTCTTGGCGGCAGCACTGGCGTGCTCCTTGGCCAATTGCGTACGGATGCTGGCGGCAACGCTTTCGAGCGGCAACTGCGAAGGCTTCAAGTGCTCCTTGGCGCGCAACACGATCACGGTTTCCGGATCGAGCTCGATGGCGGTGCTGTTGGCACCTTCATCCAGCACTTCAGGGCTGAACGCTGCAGTGACCACGGCACGGTTGGCCGCAACACCTTCGCCACCCTCACGGCCGAAAGGCGCGGAGGTATGGACGGTCAGTTTCAAGTCTTGTGCTGGCTGGGCCAGATCGGACGCTTCGAACGACGAGTCTTCCAGTTGCTTGGTCGCCTCGACGAAACGCTGCTCGACCTGCTGGGTCTTCAGCTCACGGGTCAGCTTGCCTTTGAGGCTGGCCAACGTCGGAACTTCCGGCGCTTCAACGCCCAACAGTTTGATCAGGTGGAAACCGAAGTCAGTGCGGATTGGCTCCGACACCTGGTCCTTGCTCAACGAATACAGGGCTTTTTCAAACGCTGGATCGTAGACACCAGGACCAGCGTAACCGAGGTCACCGCCATTGTTCGCCGAACCCGGATCCTGGGAGAATTCCTTGGCCAACGCCTCGAACTTCTCGCCTTTGGCCAGGCGCGCCTGCACTTCTTCGATCTTGGCCTTGGCTTGCGCCTCGGTCACCTTGTCGTTCACTTCGATCAGAATGTGCGCAGCCCGGCGTTGTTCGGCCAGGTTGGCGGTTTCTTTCTGATACGCCGCTTGCAGGTCTTCGTCCTTGACGCTGACCTCATCAAAGAAGGCTGCCTTCTTCAATTCCAGGTAATCGATGACGACCTGATCCGGCGTCATGAATTCCTTGGCGTGTTCGTCGTAGTAAGCCTTGACCTCATCGTCGGTCAGTTTCACTGCCGCCGGGTCAGCCTTGATGTTCAGGGTAGCGAAATCACGGGTCTGTTTTTCCAGACGGGCGAAGGCCAGTACCTGTGCATCAGTCACGAAACCACTGCCGGCCAGGCCAGCACGCAACTGACCGATCAGCATTTCCTGAGCCAGCATCTGGCGGAATTGCATACGGCTGTAGCCCAGCTGACGGATCACCTGGTCGAAACGCTCAGGGCTGAACTTGCCGTCGGCCTGGAATTCAGGCGTCTGCAGGATCACCTGGTCCAAAGCGGCTTCGGAGAAAGCGAATTTCGATTTTTCTGCGCCTTGCAGCAGCAGTTTGCGATCGATCAGGCCTTTGAGGGCCGATTCGCGCAGCATTTTTTCGTCAAGCAAGGAAGCATCGAAATCCTTGCCCAGCTGTTGCATCAGCTGACGGCGTTGCATATCGACGGCCTGGCTCAGCTCGTTCTGGCTGATTTCTTCGCCGTTGACCTTGGCCGCATCATTGCTGTGCGTCGTGGCCTTGAAAATAGCGTCGAAACCGGTCAAAGCCATCAGTGCAACGATGACCCCGATAATGGTCTTGGCAATCCAGCCTTGTGAATTGTCCCTGATATTCTGCAGCATGCGTCCCCCAGAAACGGTTGAACTTCAAAATTAGGCAACCGTGGAGCGTGGGTAGAATCCGGATAGAAGAAAGGCGCATCCGGGGATGCGCCTTCTCGTAACTGGCGGAGCGGACCGAGGGTTCGAACTTGCGACCCTCGGTGTCTCAGATCAACGACTTGTTGGCTGGACTACCGCTCCGCTGCCAGGTCAGGCATGACCCCGACCCGGATAGGCAAAAACCTGAATCGAACTTAGTTGACAGCTTCTTTCAGTGCTTTACCGGCTTTGAAACCTGGTTTTTTGGCTGCAGCGATTTCCAGCGTCTTGCCAGTCTGTGGGTTACGACCGATGCGAGCTGGGCGATCAGTGACGGAGAACGTACCGAAACCAACCAGAACAACGGAGTCGCCAGCCTTGAGAGCGCCAGTGACGGATTCGATTACAGCGTCCAGCGCACGGCCAGCAGCAGCTTTCGGGATATCAGCGGATGCAGCGATAGCATCAATCAGTTCCGACTTGTTCACTCTAAGTCCCCTTATATCTATTTGAGTATGATTCTAAGTTTTTTGGTGAAAGCAAAAACGAGTGCTGAATGGCCTACAGACACTTAAGAGCCGCTTTATAACAAGGGCTCTAAAAAGCTGTCAAGGAAGCCCCCCAGGCAAATGCGTACTAATGCGTGCTAATTCTTTCCTTAGAGTCAGACTCGCGTTTTTCATCCTTTGCAACTATCTCCGGAGCCACATCCGGCAAGGGCTCCGGCGCGTATTGCAGCGCAATTTGCAGGACCTCGTCAATCCATTTAACCGGTTTAATCTGCAGATCTTGCTTAATATTGTCAGGAATTTCCTTCAGATCGCGTACGTTCTCTTCAGGAATGATCACAGTCTTGATCCCGCCGCGGTGAGCCGCCAGCAGTTTTTCCTTCAATCCACCGATCGCCAGCACCTGGCCACGCAGGGTAATTTCGCCGGTCATGGCGACGTCCGCGCGTACAGGAATCCCGGTCAATGCTGACACCAGGGCCGTGCACATGCCTACACCAGCGCTAGGGCCGTCTTTCGGGGTCGCCCCTTCCGGCATATGGATATGCGTGTCGCGCTTCTCGTGGAAGTCCAGGGGGATCCCCAGGCTCTTGGCACGGCTGCGGACCACGGTCAGTGCGGCGGTGATCGACTCGACCATCACATCACCCAGGGAACCGGTCTTGATCAACTGGCCTTTGCCCGGCACGACGGCGGCTTCGATGGTCAGCAGTTCGCCGCCCACTTGAGTCCACGCCAGGCCGGTCACTTGACCGATCTGATCCTGGGATTCAGCCAGGCCGTAACGGAATTTACGCACGCCGAGGAAGTGTTCCAGCATGTCTGCGGTGACCTTCACCGAGAAGCGTTTTTCCAGTGCGTGCTCTTTGACCGTCTTGCGGCAAACCTTGGCAATCTGGCGCTCAAGCCCCCGTACACCGGCTTCGCGGGTGTAGTAGCGGATGATGTCGCGGATCGCTTCGGCGTCGAATTCCAGCTCGCCTTTCTTCAGGCCGTTGGCAGTAATCTGCTTCGGCGAGAGGTATTTGACAGCGATGTTGATCTTCTCGTCTTCGGTGTAGCCCGGCAGACGAATCACTTCCATCCGGTCCAGCAGCGCCGGTGGAATGTTCATGGAGTTGGAGGTGCAAAGGAACATCACATCGGACAGGTCGTAATCGACTTCCAGATAGTGATCGTTGAAATTGTGGTTCTGCTCGGGATCGAGCACTTCCAGCAACGCCGACGCCGGGTCACCACGCATGTCACTGCCCATTTTGTCGATTTCATCGAGCAGGAACAGCGGGTTGCGGACGCCCACCTTTGTCATCTTTTGAATCAATCTTCCTGGCATCGAACCGATGTAAGTACGGCGATGACCACGAATTTCCGCTTCATCACGCACGCCACCGAGGGCCATGCGGACGAATTTGCGGTTGGTGGCGTGAGCAATCGACTCCGCCAGGGAGGTTTTACCCACCCCAGGAGGACCGACCAGGCACAACACCGGACCACGAATCTTCTTCACGCGCTTTTGCACGGCGAGGTATTCGAGGATGCGTTCTTTGACTTCGTCCAGACCGTAGTGGTCGGCATCGAGAATGTCTTCTGCACGAGCCAGGTCCAGACGCACCTTGCTCTGAGCTTTCCACGGCACCTGGACCAGCCAATCAATGTACGAACGCACCACCGTCGCTTCCGCGGACATTGGCGACATTTGCTTGAGCTTGTTCAGTTCGCCCTGGGCCTTGGCCAAGGCATCTTTTGGCAGGCCGGCGGCATCGATGCGCTTTTTCAGCTCTTCGATTTCGTTGTGGCCTTCTTCGCTGTCGCCGAGTTCTTTCTGAATAGCCTTCATCTGCTCATTCAGGTAGTACTCGCGCTGACTGCGCTCCATTTGCTTTTTGACACGGCCGCGAATGCGTTTTTCGACTTGCAGCAGATCGATCTCGGCATCCAGCAACGCCAGGACGTGCTCGACCCGGGCCGACAAATCGATGATTTCGAGGATTTCCTGCTTCTGCTCGATCTTCAGGGCCATGTGCGCGGCCATGGTGTCGACCAGGCGGCCTGGCTCGTCGATGCTGTTGAGCGACGACAGGACTTCAGCCGGGACTTTCTTGCCCAACTGCACATATTGTTCAAACTGAGCCAGCAGGCTGCGAACGAACACTTCCGACTCGCGCTCAGGCGCGTCGACTTCGTCGATCAGCGAGACTTCGGCACGGCAGTGACCGTCCACTTCGCTGAAGCGCTCCACGGCGCCCCGCTGCTCGCCTTCGACCAGAACCTTGACGGTGCCGTCAGGCAGCTTGAGCAGTTGCAGAACGGTGGCGATGGTACCTACGCGATAAAGTGCTTCTTCACCGGGATCGTCGTCAGCAGGGTTTCTCTGAGCCAGCAGAAGGATCTGCTTGTCGCCCGTCATCGCAGCCTCGAGGGCTTCGATGGATTTCTCGCGCCCCACGAACAGCGGGATAACCATGTGCGGATAAACCACGACATCACGCAATGGCAAGAGAGGCAATTCGATGGTTGTCTTCATGATTTCGCCTCTACGGCGGCCATATGGCCGTAAACAGATGGAAGTAAGCTTGAAACCAAGATGGGGGCTGCTTTCAAAAAAAACAAGCGCAAAGAGGGTGTTAAAAACGCTTTAAAAGAAAAGGGGCCCGAAGGCCCCTTCTTTGTTCCAGCAGCGTGACGCTTAAGCGTCTGGCGCGGCCTTGGCTGTCGGCTCACTGTTTTCGTAGATATACAGTGGCTTGGACTTGCCTTCGATAACACTTTCATCGATCACTACTTTGCTCACCTCGGACTGCGAGGGGATTTCATACATAGTGTCGAGCAATACACCTTCAAGAATCGAACGCAGTCCACGGGCACCGGTTTTGCGTTCCAGGGCACGTTTGGCGACCGATTTCAGTGCGTCGGCCCGGAATTCCAGGTCCACGCCTTCCATCTCGAACAACTTGGCGTATTGCTTGGTCAGAGCATTTTTCGGCTCGGTGAGAATCTGCATCAAAGCAGCTTCATCAAGCTCGTCCAGCGTAGCGAGGACCGGCAGACGACCGACGAACTCCGGGATCAGACCGAACTTGACCAAATCGTCAGGCTCGACTTCACGCAGGGACTCACCGACTTTCTTGCCTTCTTCCTTGCTGCGCACTTCTGCGTTGAAACCGATACCACCTTTGGTGGAACGATTTTGGATAACTTTTTCCAGACCGGAGAAAGCACCACCGCAGATGAACAGGATGTTACGGGTGTCGACCTGAAGGAATTCCTGCTGCGGATGCTTGCGGCCACCTTGCGGCGGAACGGAAGCGACCGTGCCTTCAATCAACTTGAGCAGGGCCTGCTGCACGCCTTCACCGGAAACGTCCCGGGTGATCGACGGGTTGTCAGACTTGCGCGAGATCTTGTCGATCTCATCGATGTAGACAATGCCCATTTGGGCTTTTTCTACGTCGTAATCGCACTTCTGCAGCAGCTTCTGAATGATGTTCTCGACATCTTCACCTACATAACCCGCCTCGGTGAGGGTGGTTGCGTCGGCGATGGTGAACGGAACGTTCAGCAAGCGGGCCAGTGTTTCGGCAAGCAGGGTTTTACCCGAGCCTGTCGGGCCGATCAGCAAGATGTTGCTTTTGCCGAGTTCGACGTCGTCATTCTTTTTGTCACGCTGGTTCAGACGCTTGTAGTGGTTGTATACCGCTACGGCCAGAACCTTTTTCGCACGCTCCTGACCAATCACGTACTGATCAAGGATGCCGCTGATTTCTTTAGGCGATGGCAATTTATGCGCGCTGCTCTCGGCCTGGGCTTCCTGCACCTCCTCACGGATGATGTCATTGCACAGGTCGACGCACTCGTCGCAAATAAAGACCGAGGGGCCGGCAATCAATTTGCGCACTTCATGCTGGCTTTTGCCACAGAAGGAGCAATAGAGCAGCTTGCCGTTGTCCTCGCCGTTGCGGGTGTCAGTCATTCGTTCGATCCAAATCCGATAGGCTTGCAACACAAGATGAAGGCTATTGCGGGCTTTTTCAAGCCCGCTAGTGATCGGAGCAGCCGACCAAGCCTATTTTGAGCTGCTTATTTTAAGCGGGGCGCTGGCTGATCACTTCATCGATCAAGCCGTATTCACGCGCGGCTTCTGCACTCATGAAGTTATCGCGGTTGGTATCGCGCTCGATTTCTTCAAGAGTGTGCCCGCTATGCTTGGCCATCAGCGTGTTGAGACGCTCACGAATGAAGAGGATTTCCTTGGCATGGATTTCGATATCCGAGGCCTGGCCCTGGAAACCGCCCAATGGCTGGTGAATCATCACACGCGAGTTCGGCAGGCAGAAACGCTTGCCAGGAGCACCTGCGGTCAGCAGGAAAGCGCCCATGCTGCACGCCTGTCCAATACAGGTGGTCGACACGTTGGGTTTGATGAACTGCATGGTGTCGTAGATCGACATGCCAGCTGTCACCGAACCGCCCGGGGAGTTGATATAAAGATGGATGTCCTTGTCCGGGTTTTCCGCTTCAAGGAACAGCAGTTGCGCACAGATCAGGTTGGCCATGTAGTCCTCTACCGGGCCAACCAGAAAGATCACTCGCTCCTTGAGAAGGCGCGAATAGATGTCGTAGGCGCGCTCGCCACGAGCGGACTGCTCGACAACCATCGGGACCAGGCCGCCTGCGGCCTGGATATCAGAGTTCTGCTGAATATACGAATTACGGAACATGCTCTGCAGTCACTCCCAAATAGTTATGTCTTGAATACGCATAAGCCAGCACGAAGGCTGGCTTATGGTGATTACTTCTTACCGCAAGAAACGATCAGTCGGCTTGTGGAGCTTCTACCGGCTTGACTGCTTCTTCGTAAGAGACCGACTTGTCGGTCACGCTAGCTTTCTGCAGAACAGTATCCACAACTTGTTCTTCCAGCACAACCGAACGGACTTCGTTCAGTTGCTGGTCGTTCTTGTAGTACCAGGACACAACCTGCTCAGGCTCTTGGTAGGCCGAAGCCATTTCCTGAATCATTTCGCGAACGCGGGCTTCGTCAGGCTTGAGGTCGAATTGCTTGACCACTTCAGCCACGATCAGACCCAGTACAACGCGGCGCTTGGCTTGTTCTTCGAACAGCTCGGCCGGCAGTTGGTCAGGCTTGATGTTGCCGCCGAACTGCTGAACAGCCTGCACGCGCAGACGGTCAACTTCGTTGGACAGCAGAGCCTTAGGCACTTCGATCGGGTTGGTGGTCAGCAGACCGTCCATTACCTGATTCTTGACCTTGGATTTGATTGCCTGACGCAGCTCGCGCTCCATGTTCTTGCGAACTTCGGTGCGGAAGCCTTCCAGACCGGTTTCCTTGATGCCGAATTGAGCGAAGAACTCTTCGTTCAGTTCTGGCAGTTTTGGCTCGGAAACAGTGTTCACAGTCACGGTGAACTCGGCGGTTTTGCCCGCCAGGTCGAGGTTCTGGTAGTCCTCTGGGAAAGTCAGGTTCAGAACGCGCTCTTCGCCGGCTTTAGCGCCAACCAGACCGTCTTCGAAACCAGGGATCATACGGCCGGAACCGATAACCAGTTGAGTACCTTTGGCGGAGCCGCCAGCGAACACTTCACCGTCAACCTTGCCAACGAAATCGATGTTCAGTTGGTCTTCGTTCTGGGCAGCGCGATCGGCCACTTCAAAACGGGTGTTCTGCTTGCGCAGCACGTCCAGCATCTTGTCCAGATCAGCGTCAGCCACGTCAGCGCTCAGGCGCTCAACGGTGATACCTTCGAAACCGGCTACAGTGAACTCCGGGAACACTTCGAAAATAGCGACATATTCCAGATCCTTGCCAGCTTCGATCGACTTAGGCTCGATCGAAGGCGCGCCAGCCGGGTTCAGCTTCTGCTCAACGACAGCTTCGTAGAAGGAGGACTGGATCACGTCACCAACAGCTTCCTGACGTGCATCAGCACCGAAACGGCGCTTGATTTCACTCATTGGCACTTTGCCTGGACGGAAGCCAGCAATCTTGGCCTTTTGGGCGGTCTGCTGCAGACGCTTGTTGACCTGAGTCTCGATGCGCTCAGCCGGCACGGTGATGCTCATGCGGCGCTCAAGAGCAGAAGTATTTTCAACAGAAACTTGCATGGATATTCCTCGTTGCACAGACGTTAGCCGGCCGTTTCCGACCCCAGAATCAAGGGCATGCATTCTAGTGGGTCAAACTCAAGAAGTCACCCTACTGAAAACGGGTAAAAAAACAGCAGGCAATTTATAGGCGAGGGACAAATGGTTATGCCTCGCCCTGTTAGCAAATACAGCCAATCAAGCCAGGGCTCTGCACCGACCCTTCTATATATAGAAGAAGTGGCCAATCATCTCCCTGACAGCCGATCTTGCGAGCAAGGCCGGCGAGCGGCGCGGCATCATCGAGAAACATAAATACGACGAAACACCCCGCCCCTGCGACCCAGGACATGCAGTCGCCGAACACTCGAACCGCTAAAACAAAAAAGGCGCCAGACTGTTAAATCTGGCGCCTTTCGAAATATGGGGTGGACGAAGGGGATCGAACCCTCGACAACGGGAGTCACAATCCCGTGCTCTACCAACTGAGCTACGCCCACCATATTGCATTGCAAAGAAGCCAAACAACCTCCTTGCTGTGCCCCAATCAGGCCAACCGGCCTGAGTGAAGCTTTATTTGGTGCGGATGAAGAGACTCGAACTCTTACACCTTGCGGCGCTGGAACCTAAATCCAGTGTGTCTACCAATTCCACCACATCCGCGGACTGAAGCTGTTAAAGCAAAGGCGCCAGACTGTTAATCTGGCGCCTTTCGAAATATGGGGTGGACGAAGGGGATCGAACCCTCGACAACGGGAGTCACAATCCCGTGCTCTACCAACTGAGCTACGCCCACCATATTGCGCTACTTGTGCCAAAGCTGCCTAATGGCGCACCCGGCAGGACTCGAACCTGCGACCATCCGCTTAGAAGGCGGATGCTCTATCCAGCTGAGCTACGGGCGCCTTATTAATCTGTACTCTTGGAGGACTACAAACTAAGTGCTTCCAGTCTTTCAGAACCGTAATTCCGATTGACCTTCTCATCCAGTGCTAGGCTGTGCCCGACAAGTGCGACGAATAGTATAGAGCGCCCCGGAGGCCGTCAAATCCTTTTTAAAAAAAATTCATTTAATTAAAGGGCTTAGAAGAATTTGCAGACCAAGCGCCTTTGCCCTTGCCGCCTGACATGCGAGAATGCGCCCTCTTTTTTTCCCCTCTCGATGGTTAATCACGCGCAATGACTGCACAACTAATCGACGGCAAGTCAATCGCCGCCAGCCTGCGCCAGCAGATCGCCAAACGAGTTGCCGAGCGTCGCCAGCAAGGTCTGCGCACGCCCGGCCTCGCGGTGATCCTGGTCGGCAGCGATCCTGCCTCTCAGGTTTATGTCTCGCACAAGCGTAAAGACTGTGAAGAGGTCGGCTTCCTGTCGCAAGCCTACGACCTGCCTTCTGAAACCACTCAAGAAGCGCTGACCGATCTGATCGATAGCCTGAACGACAACCCGGCGATTGACGGCGTTCTGCTTCAGCTTCCTCTGCCGGCCCACCTGGACGCCTCCAAATTGCTGGAGCGCATTCGTCCGGATAAAGATGTCGACGGTTTCCACCCTTATAACGTCGGTCGTCTGGCCCAACGCATTCCGCTGCTGCGCCCCTGCACCCCCAAAGGCATCATGACTCTGCTGGAAAGCACCGGGGCTGATCTTTACGGGATGGATGCGGTGATTGTCGGCGCCTCCAACATTGTTGGCCGCCCGATGGCGATGGAATTGCTGCTGGCCGGCTGCACAGTCACCGTCACCCACCGTTTCACCAAGGATCTGGCCGGCCACGTCGGCCGTGCCGATCTGGTGGTGGTGGCCGCCGGCAAGCCGGGCCTGGTCAAGGGTGAGTGGATCAAGGAAGGCGCGATCGTGATCGACGTCGGCATCAACCGCCAGGAAGACGGCAAACTGGTGGGTGACGTGATCTACGAAACCGCCCTGCCCCGCGCCGGCTGGATCACTCCGGTTCCGGGTGGCGTCGGTCCGATGACCCGCGCGTGCTTGCTGGAAAACACGCTGTACGCAGCGGAAACCCTGCATAGCTGAGTTCGCAGGCTTGCCGCATCAATGAGCCCCGCTATTTGCGGGGCTTTTTATTTTTGGGCACTGGACAAACAATTCACGGGTTTCAGAATAAAGAGACAGGCCAAGGGGAAAACGACCTACAGACCTCAGCAAGGACTAGCGGATATAAATGGCACTCGCCAGGAGCCGTCCATGAAGCCAAAGAACTTACCTGAACTGCACACGAATGCTTTCGCAGGCAAACTGGCAGGCCTGCTTTACAGCCTCTGCAGTTACCTGCTGTTTCTGCTCACCGCGCTTTACCTGATCGGTTTTCTCTCTGGTATCAGAGTGCCCAAAGACATTAATTCGGGAGTCGGCCTCAGTTGGCCACTGGCCGTCATCGTCGACACCTTGCTGATTACGCTGTTTGCCATCCAGCACAGCGGCATGGCACGACAGCCTTTCAAACGTTGGTGGATCACATTTATTCCAGCCCCCATCGAGCGCGCGACCTATGTGTTGTCAACGTGTCTGGTGCTCATACTGATTTTCTGGCTGTGGCAACCCATGCCAACGTCCATCTGGAGCGTAACGTCCACAGGGGGCCACGGATTGCTCATGGCTTTGTTCTGGCTGGGCTGCGGCGTAGTGGTGCTTTCCACATTCCTGATCAGTCATTTCGAATTGCTCGGCATCACCCAGGCACTCAGCGCCTGGCACTCTGCCAGGCCCGACAATCCCACGTTCAAAACCCCTTTACTCTATAAATTGGTCCGCCACCCTTTGTACCTGGGGTTTCTGATTGTGTTCTGGGCGACACCGGACATGACGGCCGGACATCTTTTGTTTGCGCTGCTCAATACGGTCTACATCCTGATCGGGGCTCATTTTGAAGAGAAAGACCTGGTGGACTTGTTTGGCGAGCGATACCAACGCTATCAACAGAACGTCGCCATGCTTGTGCCCCTGACCAAACGTAAACCCGACCGCGAGCGCGGGGAATAAAAGCGAGTGAATCCGGCGTAAAAACATTAAATTTTCTTCATATAAAGCGCTCGTCATACGGGCGCCTAGCGCTTTCGTAGCTCATACTCCTAGAATGCGTCGTTTTTAAGAAACAGCCCGTAACAAAACGGCATATCCACCCTTATGAGTTCGCCCGCGTGAAAATCCGTCTTTCCATCCTGAGTCTATTTTTTGCATTTACAGGGACTGTTATCACGCCAATGACCCATGCTGCGGAAACCACCGCGGCACCGCGAGACGCGTCACAACTGAAGATCGCTTCAGGCAGCGCTTTGCTGATGGATTTGCAGACCAACAAAGTCATTTATGCCAACAACCCGGACGTGGTCGTGCCCATCGCATCGGTCAGCAAACTGATGACCGGCCTGGTGGTGGTTGAAGCGCGCCAGAACATGGATGAATACATCAACGTCGACATCAGCCACACGCCGGAAATGAAAGGTGTGTTCTCCCGGGTCAAGCTCAATAGCGAACTGCCGCGCAAGAAAATGCTGCTGATCGCGCTGATGTCCTCGGAAAACCGCGCCGCTGCGACCCTCGCCCACCACTACCCGGGCGGCTACGTCGCATTCATTGCGGCGATGAACGCCAAGGCCAAGGCGCTGGGCATGAGCAACACCCACTTCGTCGAACCGACCGGGCTTTCCCCGCGCAACGTCTCGACGGCTCGCGACCTGAGCAAACTGCTGATCGCCGCGCACAAGTACCCGCTGTTGACTGAGCTGACCACCACTAAGGAAACCACCGTGGCGTTCCGTAAACCCAACTACACCTTGGGTTTCCACAACACCGATCATTTGGTGAACAAGGCCAATTGGGATATCAAAATCACCAAGACCGGATTCACTAACGAAGCCGGCCACTGCCTGGTGCTGGTCACCAGCATGGGCAATCGCCCGGTGGCACTGGTGATTCTCGATGCATTCGGCAAGTACACGCACTTTGCCGATGCCACCCGGATTCGCAGCTGGGTCGAAACCGGCAGGAGCACTAACGCGCCGTCGGTTGCCTTGCAGTACAAAGCCGCGAAGAACCTGAAGCAACGTCAAAGCGGCGTGGTTGAAGCCTCGAAATAGGCAGCAATCGCACATAAAAAGCCCCGATCAGTCGGGGCTTTTTTATCGTATCCCAGTGAGTTAATCGTTGGGCAACGGCATCTGGTCGTCATCGGGGATGCCGTCCCCGGCACTCGGGTCTTTCCAGCCGTGGGGATGCTCCGTCGGCACCACCATTGGACGCGCCAGTGGATCGCGTAGCGGGCTGTCCGGATCCAGCACTGGATCGACGTCGTCTTCGGGAGTGGTTGGCACGCTGTCTGGACGTTTATCGTTAAAACTCGAATCGGTAGACATAAGCCACCTCATTGCGCATCAGGGTTTGAGATCAGCAAGCGGGTCGTAAGGCTTCGCAGGTTTCTTGTCGTCGTCACCCGGCTTTACATCCCTGGGCGCCTTGGCAGGTCCTATGGGATCGACTTGAGGGTCGGCGAGATCCGGCGAATCGGGATCGAAACCCAGGTCATGGCCAGACGAATGCTCGGACGAGTGCGGGCCGCTTGGGGTAGAGAAATTTTCCATGGGACGCCTCCTTGAATCTGGCCCGGAAAGATCCGGGCCTTATTCATAAGAGGCCAAGCGCACGCGACGGTGCCCTGCAGATGACGAACGGAGCTACTGAGCCTTCAACGCCTTGGTCGCTTGCGCTGCCGCCTGCTCCTGACCGGCCTGACCCAGATCGCTCGCCGCTTTGAGCCAGCGCTGCTCATCGACCTTGGCCGGAATCTGGTTCGGCTTCTGGATCAATACGGCCCAGCCGCCGGCGTCTTTGAAGGAGGACTCAAACGAACTGAAGCTCTTCAGCAACCGCCGGTCCATCCCGGAACGCAACAGCACTGTCTGCTTCTGGCGGTTGTACCCCGCGAGGATGGCGTAGCGCGGCTCGGCCCAGAACGCCGAGCCCTCGGTGAAGCGCACCATCACCGGATAACCGGCCGCCACTTGGGTCAACAACGCCGGCAGATTGTTGTCGAGCGGGTACACCACCATGCCGTACTCGCGAGCCAGGTTCTGCATGTTTTGCTGCAACTGCGCCTCGGCGCCCGGCAAATGCAGGGGTTTTTCCAGCAGTCCCGGGGTAATCACCACGCCCTGTTGAGACAGCATGCTGGCCAACACCTGAGGCCCACTTTGATTGGCCTGGCCGCGGTAGAACGTACCGCTGAGCTCAACACGTTCCGGCAGGCGCTTGACCTCCGGCGCCACAGTACCGGCGCACCCCACCAGCGCGGCAACACAGCCAGTCACTAACACTGCACCTCGAATTCGAGAAAATACCCGCACCATCATCGCTCTCTTGTTCAGACGCCAGGCAATCGTGCCCCCGGCTTGGCCACTGATCATAGGATGCCGCGCGACAGCGGTATAGCCTAAACCGGCAGTTGTTTGCATTCGATAGAGCGAACGGGTTGGTGACAGGCTACCTTTGGTCAATAGCCTGAAACACAGCAGCGACTAGACTGTCATTTGCAGAGAGCGTGTGCCCGATGCAGGGCAAAGAGGAGGCGCCGATGAGCCTGACAATGACAATCGTAATGCTGATTTCCGGCTGGCTGGCCGTGGCCGCCGCCATGTTATGGGGCGTCCTGCGTATCACTCGCCGGCACCATCACCCGCCCGTGCAATCGGTGACCGCAGCCAAAGCCGATCAACCGGTGGCCCGCCCCGCCGCCGCCGCCCACTGACCGACATTTTTTATCCGGCCAGACAAAAACGGCCGCCTGGACTCTTTCGAGTGCAGGCGGCCGTTTTGTTTCAGCGCCGGTCAGGCTTCAGCAGCGATGCGCTTCTGCTTGGCCCGCCGGGACATCATGTTCAACCCTTCGATCGTTGCCGAGAACGCCATGGCCGCATAGACGTAGCCTTTCGGCACGTGGGCGCCGAAGCCTTCGGCGATCAGCGTCATGCCGATCATGATCAGGAAGCCCAGGGCCAGCATCACCACAGTCGGGTTGTCGTTGATGAACTTGGCCAGCGGGTCAGCGGCCAGCAACATCACCAGTACCGACACCACCACCGCGATGATCATGATCGGCAAATGCTCGGTCATGCCGACAGCGGTGATGATGCTGTCAATGGAGAACACCATGTCGAGCATCAGGATCTGACCAATTGCAGCGGCAAAGCCCAGGGTGACGCCTGAAGTCGCCGACTTAGGATCTTGCGGCGCCGGGTCCATGCTGTGATGGATTTCGGTGGTCGCCTTCCACAACAGGAACAGGCCACCGGCGATCAGGATCATGTCCTTCCAGGAGAACGTCTGGCCGAGGATATCGATCACCGGCTCGGTCAACTGGACGATGAAGGCGATGGTGCTCAACAGCGCCAGGCGCAGGATCAACGCCATGCCGATACCGATGCGGCGCGCTTTCTGCCGATGCTGTTCCGGCAGTTTATTGGTCAGGATCGAGATGAAGATCAGGTTATCGATGCCGAGCACGATTTCCATGACGATCAACGTGGCCAGGGCGACCCAGGCAGTGGGGCTGGCGGCTAGTTCTACAAGGTATTCCATGGGTCAGTCCTGACTCGCTGTAAGACGGTTTAGATTTCCTGGGACGAAGATTCGGTTTTCTCTTTATCTTCGGCCGGTTGTTCTTTCTTGCTGATCAGACCACCGGTGGCATCGCTGAGCGCCTGTTCGGCGGCCTTATGGGTGTCGTCGATGGCCTGTTTGGCGGTTTCGGTGGCCTTACCCATCAGTTGCTGGGCGCTCTTTTCGGCCTGGTCGCAACCGGCCAATACCAGTAAAGACGTGATCAACAGCGCCGTGGCAGTAAGTTTCATGGGGCTTTCCTCGATAGAACGGACAGGTGCGAAAAGGCACCCCGTCGATAGCGAGGCATTCTATGGAGACAAACACTTCAGTAAAATTCGTATTTTTAGCGGTTATACTTCGGCCATTACGAATCCAGGCCAACAGGCCTCGATGTGATCGCGAACAGGGGTTCACCCAAATGCTCAACTATCGACAACTGCATTACTTCTGGGTGGTGGCCAAAACCGGCAGCATCGTGCGCGCCTGCGAGCAACTGAACCTGACGCCGCAGACCATCAGCGGGCAGATTTCCCTGCTGGAACAAACCTACGGCATCGAGCTGTTTCGCCGGGTCGGGCGCAATCTGGAACTCACCGAGGCCGGGCGCCAGACGCTACCCTACGCCGAGCAAATGTTTCAGCTCGGTGGCGAACTGGAGCTGATGCTCCGCGCGCAGCCCAATGAGCAGCAGATTCTGTTTCGGGTCGGTGTGGCGGACGTGGTACCCAAATCCATCGTCTATCGACTGATCGCGCCGACCATGGAATTGAGCGAGCCGCTGCGCATCACCTGTCGCGAGGACAAACTGGACCGTTTGCTCGCGGACCTGGCGATCCAGCGCCTGGACCTGGTGATCTCCGACAGCCCGATGCCATCGCACCTGGACATCAAGGGCTACAGCCAGAAGCTCGGTGAATGCGGGATCAGTTTTTTTGCGACAAACGCATTGGCGGAGCAATACGGTCAGGATTTCCCGCGCAGCCTGCACGGCGCACCTTTGTTGATTCCCGGGCCGGAAACCGTGGTACGCAGTCGTTTGCAACGCTGGTTTGCCGAGCAGCAAATTCAGCCGCGCATCGTCGGTGAATTCGACGACAGCGCACTGATGCAGGCTTTCGGTCAATCCGGCAGCGGGATTTTCATCGGCCCGAGCGTGATTGCCGATGAAGTGAAACGCCAATACGGCGTGGAGTTGATCGGCCAGACCGACGCGGTGACCGAGTCGTTCTATGCCATTTCAGTGGAACGCAAGGTCAAGCACCCCGGCATCGTTGCGATTACCGAAGGTGCCCGACGCGAGTTGTTTACTGAACTGTGAGCGGCTCACGGGGGGCCATGGTCATCAGCGCCATGGCCAGCAGGATCGAAGCCAGGATGAACGCCGCCGCCGCGAAACCCAGGCCACCCAGGCCAAAGGCATTGATCACCCGACCGCCAACCATCGCGCCCAGGCCGATCCCGAGGTTGGCCCCGGCGATGTTCAGCGAGGCGGCAAAGGCCGGCGCCTCAGGCGCAGCCTTCATCAAACGCACATGGCTGACCAAAAACAAGGCAGCCTGGGTGATCCCCCAAATGCCCATTGCCGCCGCCAGCCCCATCGGCGACTGAATGTTCGGCACCAGCGCAATCAGGCCGGCAATCAGGAACGCGCAGAACATCATCGACGCGATCAGCGGATGACGATCCACCGCGCGGCCGCCCCACCAGTTACCGATCAGCCCCACCGCACCGAAGCCCATCAGGCACCAACCCACCACCGTGCCATTGAAACCAGCGAGGCGCTCAAGGATGTCCGCCAGGTAGGTATAAGCGGTGAACATGCCGGTAAACACCAGGATCGACAGCAGCACATGCCCGATCATCAACGGGCTGCGCAGGATTTTGAACTGTGAACGAAAGCTCGCCTGCTGCTGATGCAGAATGGTTTTCGGCAAGTAGATAAACAACAGCAACGCCTTGGCAAAGGCGATCACCGCCAGGATGCCGAAGGCGCTGCGCCAGCCGAACGCATCGGAAATCAGCGTGCCGACCGGAATGCCAAACACCATCGCACACACAATCCCGAACCCGATCTTGGAAATCGCGCGACCGGCGTGGTCCGGCCCGACGATGTCCACTGCCGTTTCGCTGGCCAGGGCCCAGAACACCGGCAGCCCTAACGCCGGGATCAACCGGGCGGCGGCCATGACCCAGATGTTCGGCGCCAACGCTGCGACGGTGTTGGCCACGCCGAACATGATCAGCACCGAGATGAACAGCTTGCGCCGCTCGAAGCGGGCGAAATACGCGGTGAGGAACGGACCGAACGCAGCCACGGTAAACGCGAACAGCGTCACCAGCAGTCCGGCCTGGGGAATCGTGACCTCAAGGTCCCGGGCAATCGCCGGCAACAGGCCGACGATGATGAACTCCGTGGTCAGCACCGTAAAACCGGCGGCAGACAACAGAAGGATGGGCAGCAGCATGCAGAACTCCAGAAAACGCCGACAGCAGCGATAGCCCGGAGGCCCGCTGGCAGAACTTGAAAATGAAGGTGGCGAAGCTTACCAGAGTGTCTCCATACCGGGTTGCACGAACCTGCATATCGCGTGGAACAGCCCGGTGGCAGATCGTCACAGGTCTGAAGGATCGAGACGACCCTGTGATAAAGTCCGCGCCCTGCGATTCGTACACCCTATTCATCGGCCAGTTGTTGGCATTGATGTCGCGACACCCCCTCGGTTCCTCCATGTGGCCTGCCCTGCTTATTGCTGCGTGATCCGCGGAACCCTGCACCTAAAAAAATCAGAGATACCGTTATGAGCGCTGCATCCCCGACCCTGTTACACCGTTTGAAACGCACCAGCCTGGTCACGCAAATCATCATCGGCCTGATCGCCGGCATTGCCCTGGCCTTGTTCGCGCCCGACGTGGCGAAGTCCACCGCGTTCATCGGCAAAGTCTTTGTTGCAGCCCTTAAAGCCGTCGCGCCGATCCTGGTGTTCGTGCTGGTGATGGCCTCGATCGCCAACCATAAACACGGTCAGGAAACCCATATCCGGCCGATCCTGTTTCTTTACTTGCTGGGGACCTTTGCCGCAGCCGTGGTCGCGGTGGTGGCCAGTACGTTGTTCCCGTCGCACCTGGTTCTATCGACGCAGGATGTCGCGATAACGGCGCCGGGCGGTATCGGTGAAGTGCTGCAAAGTCTGCTGCTGAGCGTGGTCGACAACCCGGTCAGCGCGCTGATGAACGCCAACTTCATCGGCATTCTGGCGTGGGCGATCGGCATGGGTGTCGCGATTCGCCATGCCGGCGATACCACCCGCGAAGTGCTGGGTGACCTGTCCAATGGCGTGACCCTGATCGTGCGCCTGGTGATCCGCTTTGCGCCGCTGGGAATCTTCGGGCTGGTGGCTTCGACCCTGGCCACCTCGGGGTTCGGGGCGTTGATCGGCTATGCGCATCTGCTGGCGGTGTTGCTGGGCTGCATGCTGTTTGTGGCGCTGGTGATGAACCCGGTCATCGTGTTCTGGAAACTGCGCCGCAATCCGTATCCGCTGGTGCTGATGTGCCTGCGAGAAAGCGGCATTACCGCATTCTTCACCCGTAGTTCGGCGGCGAACATTCCGGTCAACCTGGAACTGAGCAAGCGCCTGGGCCTGCATGAAGACACGTATTCGGTGTCGATCCCGCTCGGTGCGACCATCAACATGGCCGGCGCGGCGATCACCATTACCGTGTTGACCCTGGCCGCCGTGCATACACTGGGGATTGCCGTGGATATTCCGACGGCGATTTTGCTCAGCGTCGTGGCGGCGATTTGCGCGTGTGGCGCTTCGGGCGTGGCCGGTGGTTCGTTGTTGCTGATTCCATTGGCGTGCAGCCTGTTTGGCATTCCGAGTGAGATTGCGATGCAGGTGGTGGCGGTGGGTTTCATTATTGGCGTGTTGCAGGATTCAGCGGAGACGGCGTTGAATTCGTCCACCGATGTGTTGTTCACAGCGGCGGCTTGCCTGGGTGAAGACGAAAAAGCCCAGCGTCTGGCGTAACGCCCCGCCCCTGTAGGAGCAAGGCTTGCCCGCGATGGCGATTTCAAGGACGCCATCGCG
>NZ_MOBR01000012.1 GCF_003732705.1 Pseudomonas frederiksbergensis
CTTCACGCGTCAGTCGCCCAAATAAGGGGGTGGGGAAGACGGTCTACAAGGGTGAAGTTAAAACTGGCGTTTTCGCCTGGTTTTCGGACCGCACTGGACGGGTGAAAGCCAGCCAGTGAGTGCTAGCCGCCAACCCCCTGTGGGAGCGAGCCTGCTCGCGAAGACGGTTTGTCAGCTAACATTTAAGTCAGCTGACAAACCGTCTTCGCGAGCAGGCTCGCTCCCACAGGGAATTTCGGCGCTGCGGTCACAGCGCTGAAATTAACTCAAAATGATGGCTTTCATCTACAGGACAGCGAACGTGCCTTGTGCTTTTGCGACCAGTTTGTCGCCTTGCATCACGTCGGCCTCGACCACCAGCGTGCGGCGGCCCGGGTGGATGACCCGTGCCGTGCACATCACTTCGCCCTCGGACACGGCGCGAATGTAGTTGATCTTGCATTCGATGGTCGCGCTCTGCTGGTCAAAGCCGTGGGTGCTTGAGCAGGCCAGCCCCATGGCAATGTCCACCAGACTGAACAAAGCCCCGCCGTGCAGCTTGCCGCCGCGATTGCGCAGTTCTGGCTCAAGTGCCAGGGCGACTTGCGCCACCCCGGTTTCCAGGCTGTGCAAACGACACCCCAGCAGCTTGAAAAAAGCGCTTTCGGTCAGGCCGGCGGGGATTTCCATCAGCGTTTCTTCAACTGCTTGGCGTTGGCGAACAGCGAAGCCATGGCGTTGTTGGCCGGGGCCGCTGCGGTGGTTTCCTTGCGCGGTGCGTTGCTCTGGGATTGGCGCGGGGCCGAACCCGGACGTGCACCACGAGCACCGTCGATTTTCTCGCCCGGGGTGTCGCTCATGCGCATCGACAGGCCTACGCGTTTGCGCGGGATATCGATTTCCATGACCTTCACTTTCACCACATCACCGGCCTTCACCGCTTCGCGTGGATCTTTGATGAACTTCTCCGAAAGCGCAGAGATGTGCACCAAGCCGTCCTGATGCACGCCGATGTCGACGAATGCGCCGAAGTTGGTCACGTTGGTCACCACGCCTTCGAGGATCATCCCCAGTTGCAAGTCCTTGAGGTCTTCGACGCCTTCCTGGAACTCGGCGGTCTTGAACTCGGGACGCGGGTCACGGCCAGGTTTTTCCAGCTCTTGCAGGATGTCGGTGACCGTTGGCAGACCGAATGTTTCGTCGGTGTACTTCTTCGGATCGAGGCGCTTGAGGAAGCTTGCGTCGCCGATCAGCGAGCGGATATCACGGTCGGTTTCAGCGGCAATGCGCTGCACCAGTGGATAGGCTTCCGGGTGAACAGCGGAGGAATCCAGCGGATTGTCGCCGTTCATCACGCGTAGGAAACCGGCAGCCTGTTCGAAGGTTTTTTCGCCCAGACGCGCGACTTTCTTCAACGCCGCACGGGTTTTGAACGCGCCGTGCTCGTCGCGGTGGCTGACGATGTTCTGCGCCAGTGTCGCGTTCAGGCCGGAGATACGGGCCAGCAGCGCTACCGAAGCAGTGTTTACGTCCACGCCCACGGCGTTTACGCAGTCCTCGACCACCGCATCCAGGCCGCGCGCCAGTTTTAGCTGCGACACGTCGTGCTGGTACTGGCCGACACCGATGGATTTCGGATCGATCTTCACCAGTTCAGCCAGTGGATCCTGCAAGCGACGGGCAATCGACACCGCGCCACGGATCGACACGTCGAGGTCCGGGAATTCCTTGGAAGCCAGTTCCGACGCCGAGTAAACCGATGCACCGGCCTCGGAGACCATGACCTTGGTCATCTTCATGGCTGGGTATTTTTTGATCAGCTCAGCGGCCAGTTTGTCGGTTTCGCGGCTGGCGGTGCCGTTGCCGATGGCGATCAAGTCCACCGCGTGCTTGGCGCACAGGGCGGCGAGGATCGCGATGGTCTGGTCCCACTTGTTGTGCGGCACGTGCGGGTAAACCGTGGCGTGATCCAGCAGTTTGCCGGTGGAATCGACCACGGCGACCTTGCAACCGGTGCGCAGGCCTGGGTCGAGGCCCAGGGTGGCGCGCGGGCCGGCCGGGGCCGACAGCAGCAAGTCGTGCAGGTTGTGGGCGAACACGTTGATTGCTTCGGTTTCCGCGCCATCGCGCAGTTCGCCCAGCAGATCGGTTTCCAAATGCGTGTAGAGCTTCACTTTCCAGGTCCAGCGCACCACTTCGCCCAGCCATTTGTCGGCGGCGCGGTTCTGGTTCTGGATGCCGAATTGCTGGCCGATCATGCCTTCGCACGGGTGCATGGTGCCTGGCAGTTCGTCGCCGACTTTCAGCGCGGAGCTGAGAATGCCTTCGTTGCGGCCACGGAAAATCGCCAGGGCGCGGTGCGACGGCATGCTTTTGAGCGGTTCATCGTGTTCGAAATAGTCGCGGAACTTGGCGCCTTCCTCTTCCTTGCCGGCAATCACGCGGGCGCTGAGAGTGGCTTCCTGCTTGAGGTAGCTGCGCAGCTTGCCCAGCAGGCCGGCGTCTTCGGCGAAGCGTTCCATCAGGATGTATTTGGCGCCTTCAAGGGCTGCCTTCACATCCGCCACGCCTTTTTCGGCGTCGACGAAGCGTGCGGCTTCGGCGTCTGGCGTCAGGCTTGGGTCGTTGAACAGGCCGTCGGCCAGGTCGCCGAGGCCGGCTTCCAGGGCGATCTGGCCCTTGGTGCGGCGCTTCTGCTTGTACGGCAGGTACAAGTCTTCGAGGCGGGTCTTGGTGTCGGCGAGTTTGATGTCGCGCTCGAGTTGCGGGGTCAGCTTGCCTTGCTCTTGAATGCTGGCAAGGATGCTGATGCGCCGTTCGTCGAGTTCTCGCAGGTAGCGCAGACGCTCTTCCAGGTGCCGCAACTGGATGTCATCGAGGCTGCCGGTCACTTCTTTCCGGTAGCGGGCGATGAAGGGAACGGTAGACCCTTCATCGAGTAGCGCGACGGCCGCTTCGACCTGTTGTGGGCGTACACCGAGTTCCTCGGCGATGCGGCTGTTGATGCTGTCCATAAAACCACCTGACAAATTGTGAAAGCAGGCTCGCAGGCGCAGGGTTAAAGGCTCGGCGAGACTGGTTGAGCGGCCTGGCCTGCGCCGCTACCTGGGTCAACAGGCATCCCGTTGACCCGTGAAATCGAACAATTACTGCGCACGCCGGAAAAATAAAAAGCGGCCTACTACAGTAACGATCAGACGTTGCCTGACACAAAACGCCGCGCATTATAACCAGCGTTCTGTCATTCGGGGGCATTGCACTCTGTAGGCAAAAAGGCCGGTTTTCTGGCAGTGAAGGAAAAATCTGCTAACAATGCACACGGTGCGTATAACGGCAGCTACGCCATAATGCGCGCCGAGCTAAAAGGAGCATCTAATGAGCAGCACTGCAAACATTGCTGAAGGCGAAAAAATTCTTATTGTTGATGACGATCCAGGGCTGAGCAGCCTGCTGGAACGCTTTTTCGTCAGCAAGGGCTACCGCGCCCGCGCCGTACCGAACACTGAACAAATGGACCGCCTGCTGGCGCGCGAAGTGTTCAACCTGGTCGTCCTCGACCTGATGCTGCCCGGCGAAGACGGTTTGACCGCCTGCCGCCGTCTGCGCGGTGCGAACAATCAGATTCCGATCATCATGCTCACCGCCAAGGGTGATGAGCTGAGCCGCATCAAGGGCCTGGAACTGGGCGCCGACGATTACCTGGCCAAGCCGTTCAACCCGGACGAGCTGATGGCGCGGGTCAAAGCGGTCCTGCGCCGTCAGGCTGCGCCAGTGCCGGGTGCGCCGGGCAGCGAAGACGAAAGCGTGACCTTCGGTGACTACGAACTGTCCCTGGCCACCCGCGAACTGAAACGCGGCGATGAAGTGCACATGCTCACCACCGGTGAGTTTGCGGTGCTCAAGGCCCTGGTCATGAACGCCCGTCAGCCGCTGACCCGCGACAAGCTGATGAACCTGGCCCGTGGCCGGGAGTGGGATGCCCTGGAGCGTTCCATCGACGTGCAGATCTCCCGTCTGCGCCGGATGATCGAACCCGATCCATCCAAACCGCGCTACATCCAGACCGTTTGGGGTGTGGGTTACGTGTTCGTTCCGGATGGCGCCGCCACCAAGTGATCGGCGATTTGTAGGAGCGGGTTTGCGGACGACGTTGTCCGCAGACTCGCGATCCGCAATATGCGAGCATCGCTCGCTCCTGCAAGTGTGTAGCGGTTATTCATGAAAACCCCCGTTTGGTTCCCCCAGAGTTTCTTCTCCCGCACCCTGTGGCTGGTGCTGATTGTCGTCCTGTTCTCCAAGGCGCTGACCCTGGTTTATCTGTTGATGAACGAAGACGTGCTGGTGGACCGCCAATACAGCCACGGCGTCGCCCTGACGCTGCGCGCCTATTGGGCCGCCGATGAAGAAAACCGCACGAAAATCGCCGACGCAGCGACCCTGATCCGGGTGGTCGGTGCCGGTGTGCCGGAAGGCGAACAACACTGGCCGTACAGCGAGATCTATCAGCGCCAAATGCAGGCGGAACTGGGTGCCGACACCGAGGTTCGATTACGCATGCACTCGCCGCCGGCGCTGTGGGTCCGGGCGCCGAGCCTGGGCGATGGCTGGTTGAAGGTGCCGCTGTACCCGCATCCACTGCGTGGTCAGAAAATCTGGAACGTGCTGGGCTGGTTCCTCGCCATCGGTTTGCTGTCCACTGCTTCGGCATGGATCTTCGTCAGCCAGCTCAACCAACCTCTGAAACGTCTGGTCTATGCCGCAAGGCAACTCGGCCAGGGTCGCAGCGTGCGCCTGCCGATCAGCGACACGCCGAGCGAGATGGCCGAGGTTTACCGCGCCTTCAACCAGATGGCCGAAGATGTCGAACAGGCCGGTCGCGAACGTGAGTTGATGCTGGCCGGGGTGTCCCACGATTTACGCACGCCGTTGACCCGTTTGCGGCTGTCTCTGGAATTGATGGGCGACCATAGCGATCTGTCGGACGACATGGTGCGCGACATCGAAGACATGGACGCGATTCTCGATCAGTTCCTGGCATTCATTCGCGACGGTCGTGACGAGTCGGTGGAAGAGGTGGACCTGAGCGACCTGGTGCGCGAAGTCGCTGCGCCGTACAACCAGAACGAAGAGAAAGTGCGCTTGCGTCTGGAACCGATCCAGCCGTTTCCGTTGCGTCGGGTGTCGATGAAACGCTTGCTGAACAACCTGATCGGCAACGCCTTGCACCATGCCGGCAACGGCGTTGAAGTCGCGGCCTATGTATCCGGGGACACCAGTGCGCCGTATGTGGTGCTGAGTGTGATGGACCGTGGGGCGGGGATTGATCCGTCGGAGCTGGAGGCGATCTTCAATCCGTTTACCCGGGGTGATCGGGCACGGGGCGGGAAAGGCACCGGGTTAGGCTTGGCGATCGTGAAGCGGATTGCTTCGATGCATGGCGGGAATGTTGAATTGCGTAACCGGTCGGGTGGCGGGCTTGAGGCTCGGGTTCGGTTGCCGCTGGGGTTGATGTTGCCTAGAGACGCCGTCTAACCCGATCGTTCCCACGCTCCGCGTGGGAATGCAGCCCGGGACGCTCCGCGTCCCATCCACAGCCGAACGCAGAGCGTCCGTTGAGGCGTTCCCACGCAGAGCGTGGGAACGATCGGTGTGTCAGCCTTTGCCCTTGGTGCGCGTCATATTCGGCCCACCATTTTTCTCAAGATGCTCGATGATGATCCCCGCTACATTCTTCCCTGTGGTGGTCTCAATCCCTTCCAGCCCCGGCGACGAGTTCACTTCCATCACCAGCGGCCCGTGATTGGAACGCAGGATATCCACTCCGGCCACCGCCAGGCCCATCACCTTCGCTGCCCGCAATGCGGTCATGCGTTCTTCCGGGGTGATTTTGATCAGGCTGGCGCTGCCGCCGCGATGCAGGTTGGAGCGGAACTCCCCAGGCTTGGCCTGGCGCTTCATCGCCGCGATCACTTTGTCACCGACCACGAAGCAGCGAATGTCCGCGCCGCCGGCTTCCTTGATGTACTCCTGAACCATGATGTTCTGCTTCAGGCCCATGAACGCTTCAATCACCGACTCCGCCGCCGTCGCCGTTTCACACAGCACCACACCGATGCCCTGGGTGCCTTCCAGCACCTTGATCACCAGCGGCGCGCCGTTGACCATGTCGATCAGGTCGGGAATGTCATCCGGCGAGTGGGCAAATCCGGTGACCGGCAAACCGATCCCCCGGCGCGACAGCAATTGCAGCGAACGCAATTTGTCCCGCGAACGGGCGATGGCCACCGACTCGTTGAGCGGGAACACGCCCATCATTTCGAACTGGCGCAACACCGCGCAGCCATAAAACGTCACCGACGCACCGATCCGTGGGATCACCGCATCGAAACCTTCCAGCGGTTTGCCGCGGTAGTGGATCTGCGGCTTGTGGCTGGCAATGTTCATGTAGGCGCGCAAGGTGTCGATCACCACCATTTCATGGCCACGCTCGATACCGGCTTCGACCAGACGACGGGTGGAATACAGACGCGGGTTCCGCGACAGCACAGCGATCTTCATGCAACACCTGTGGAAGAGGTAGATACCGGGAACACCGGCTTGTCTTGTACATATTTAATCCCCGGATTGACCACCAACTGGCCGTCGATCAGGGCTTTGGAACCGAGTAACAGGCGATAACGCATGGACTTGCGGCAGGCGAGGGTGAACTCGACCCGCCAGACTCGATCACCGAGGGCCAGGGTGGTGCTGACCACGTAGCGCATCTGCGCGTGGCCGTTGGAGCTTTTAATGGTTTTCATCGTCACCAGCGGCGCCTCGCAGCGCCGGTGGCGCAATTGCACCACCGTGCCCAGGTGCGCGGTGAAGCGCACCCATTCCTGGCCGTCGCGCTCGAACGTCTCGATGTCGGTGGCGTGCAGGCTGGAGGTGCTGGCGCCGGTGTCGATTTTTGCCCGAAGGCCTGCGACTCCCAAATCCGGGAGCGCCACCCACTCGCGCAGACCGACAACGGTCAAATGGTCAAATGTCTTCAATAGGAAAAAACCAGCGATTAACGCGTCCAGGCCTCAGGTGATACCGGAGGCAACGCTTTGAATGCAGGTTTGGCGAACCAGTAACCCTGCATCAGAAATATTCCACAGTCCGCCAGGAAGTCCCGTTCACCGGCGCTCTCGATGCCTTCGGCAATGACTGTAACGTTCAACTCCGCACAGATTGTGACAACCCCCCGAACGATAGCCTGACGAACACGGTCGCGATCGACATCGCGGATCAGCGCCATGTCGAGTTTGATCAGGTCCGGTTGGAAATCAGCCAGCAGATTGAGCCCCGAATAACCGGCACCGAAATCGTCGATGGCGGTCTTGAAGCCGAATTCGCGGTATTCACGCAGAATATTGGTCAAATGGCGATAGTTATCTACGTGCTCGCTTTCCAGTGTTTCGAAAATCAGCCGGTTGATCGGGAAATTGTGTTTTTTTGCCGCCTCCAGGGTGCTGCGAATGCATAGCTCCGGACGATAGACGGCGTTGGGCATGAAGTTGATCGACAAGTGTGTCTGCATATTTAGATTGGCCGCACCTTCGATGGCGCGGGTCCGGCAGCGCTGGTCGAAGCGGTAGCGGTTCTCTTCTGTAACCTGATCTAACACGGACAACGCGCCCTCACCGGCCAGGCCACGGACCAGGGCTTCGTGGGCGAAAATCGACTGGTCGCGCAAGTCGACGATGGGTTGGAAGGCGAAGGCAAAATCGAAGCCCAGCGGCTCGCTCTGCTGGCAGCCTTGGCAACCGGGATTAGGCGAAGTCAGTGAAGACGGAAATATAGTCACACGATCACTCCATGCCGGTGATCCGGCCGAGCCCCCATTCTAGCTGGCGGGTGGGGTTCTTGCGTCCGACGCAATCGGTAGTACAGTTCTGACTACTGGCTGAAGGAAGAGAATTCATATGGCACAAAAACAGGAAGAGGACGACAAGGTCCGTCTCGATAAATGGTTGTGGGCCGCGCGTTTTTATAAAACACGTGCGTTGGCCAAGTCGGCGATCGAGAGTGGCAAGGTGCATTGTCGGGGCGAGCGCTGCAAACCGGGCAAGGAGCCGCGTATCGGCGACGAGTTTCAGATCCGCGTCGGGTTCGAAGAAAAGACCGTAGTGGTGCAGGCGCTGTCGATTGTGCGCCGTGGCGCACCGGAGGCTCAGACGTTGTATGCGGAAACCGAAGCGAGCGTCGCCAAGCGTGAAGCGGCCGCGGCGATGCGCAAGGCTGGGTCGCTGGGTGTGAGCACCGATGGCAAGCCGAGCAAGAAGCAGCGGCGGGATTTGTTCAAGTTTCGGGGTAGTAGCAACGACGAGTGATTCAAGGATCGTTCCCACGCTCTGCGTGGGAATGCCTCAATGGACGCTCTGCGTCCGGTTTGGGACGCGGAGCGTCCCGGGCTGCATTCCCACGCAGAGCGTGGGAACGATCAAGCTTCAACTTGCAGTTCGCACCACACTCATCCGCGAAACCACCGGCAATTTCTCCAGCAGCCCAAACAGCGGCGCGGTCACTTTCAGGAAAAACTCCGAAACGTGATACGCAAACGGCGTGTAGTAACCCCAGCCCAACCCCCACACCGCCAGCAACACGCCACCGATGTAATCGTCCTGACCCCAATGCGCGCCCGCCACCAGCCGCGGCATCATGAACAGCAACGCCAGGCCCCAGATTGTCAGGGTTCGCCCGGTACCACGGCTGAACACTGTCATGAACATCGCCCAGATCAACAGCACGGAAGCATGGTCGCCAGGGAAGCTCTGGCTTGAGCGATCCTTCAGTTGCCACGTTTTCTCAAGCTCAGGAAAATAGTCGCTCATGTGCACGGCGCCGTTGATCATCATCGACGGACTGCTGTGCTGCCAGTCCATGTAATCGGCGAATTTAGAAAACAGCATGCGGATAAACAGCAATAACAGCAGGATTGCCAGAAAGCCGAAAAACGCCCGGCGTACATCCATGGCGTCAAACACCCAATCACCCTTGATAAGCAACGTCAGCAAAATCACCCCGACCACCGCGTCAAACGGACGCAGACTTGCAATTGCCCAGATGTGGAGCCATATCGGGTTGCTGGTAAGTGGAGCATTGAGCCGGTGAAACAGCCACTCGTCGAAAATCACGCACAACATCTGACCTGTGGGCCATAACCAGAATGCCAGCAGCGCCAAAGGCACCACATTGCACAGTACCAACCGGCGGAGGTTCCACCTTGCTTGGAACAAACCCGGATTGTTCATAAAATGCCTCCAATGGCTGAACATTGCGCACCAAAACAGTGCCGCGAAGACGTAATTGTCACTACCTGTAACTAAATTGTCATCACTTCAGATACCCAGACCTATGACCGATCTACCGGATTCCGACTTCACCCAACGCTTCATCTTCGATGACAGCGACACCCGCGGCGAGCTGGTGGCGTTGGAACGAAGCTATGCCGAAGTGCTGGCCAAACACCCCTACCCAGAGCCGGTCGCGCAACTGCTGGGCGAACTGATGGCCGCCGCCGCGTTGCTGGTTGGCACCCTTAAGTTCGATGGACTGCTGATCCTGCAAGCGCGTTCCGATGGCCCGATCCCGCTGCTGATGATCGAGTGTTCCAGCGAGCGTGAAATCCGTGGCTTGGCCCGTTATGAAGCCGACCAGATCGCCCCCGATGCGACCCTCGCCGACCTCATGCCCAACGGCGTGCTGGCACTGACCGTCGACCCGACTCAGGGCCAGCGTTACCAAGGCATCGTTGACCTCGACGGCAAAACCCTGTCTGAGTGCTTCACCAACTATTTCGTCATGTCCCAGCAGGTCGGCACGCGCTTCTGGCTGTACGCCGATGGCCGTCGCGCCCGAGGCCTGTTGCTGCAGCAATTGCCTGCCGACCGTCTGAAAGACGAAGAAGAACGCGCCGCCAGCTGGCAGCACATTACCGCGCTGGGCAGCACCCTGACCGCCGACGAATTGCTGAGCCTGGACAACGAAACCGTGCTCCATCGCCTCTATCACGAAGAGCAGGTTCGCCTATTCGACGTGCAGAAACTGCGTTTCCGTTGCAGTTGCTCGCGCGAACGTTCTGCCAATGCGCTGGTCAGCTTGGGTCTGGAAGATGCCCAGTCGCTGGTGATCGAACACGGCGGCCACATCGAGATCGATTGCCAGTTTTGCAACCAGCGCTACCTGTTTGATGCCGCGGATATCACTCAATTGTTCGCTGGCGCGGGTGTCGATACGCCGTCAGATACCCGGCACTAAAACGGTTCAGCGCAGGTAAATTCACTGGTTAGCGCCGGAATAACGCCGTTACGACGGGAGGGCCCTACTATTTTTGGGCGTTTCTGGCATAATCCGGCCCACTTTTTGTCGCGGTAGTAGTGCACGACTTTCTACTACAAAACGTTTGGAGCACACTCGGCCACTGGCCGACGGGGAATCTCATGACGCAAGCCAATAACGCCGTGTACACCGATCTGAGTGTTGATGATCTGGTAAAAGAAGCCTTGAATCGCGGTGAAGGCGAGCTTGCCGATACCGGCGCGCTGGTTGTTCGCACTGGTCACCGCACCGGCCGCTCGCCAGTCGATCGTTTCATCGTTGACGAGCCGTCCACTTCGGCTTCCATCGCCTGGGGCCCGATCAACCGCAAGTTCCCGGCCGACAAGTTCGATGCCCTGTGGACTCGCGTCGAGGCGTTCAACAACGCGCAAGAGCATTTCGTTTCCCACGTGCATGTAGGTGCGGCTGAAGACCACTACCTGGCCGTGAAGATGACCACCCAGACTGCCTGGCAGAATCTGTTCGGTCGTTGCCTGTTCATCAACCCGCAGAAGTACAACCCGGCCGGTCGTGATGAGTGGCAAGTGCTCAACGTAGCCAACTTCGAGTGCGTGCCTGAGCGTGACGGCACCAACTCCGACGGTTGCGTGATCCTCAACTTCGCACAGAAAAAAGTGCTGATCGCCGGCATGCGTTACGCCGGTGAAATGAAAAAAGCCATGTTCTCCGTGCAGAACTACCTGCTGCCGGCCTCGGACGTGCTGCCAATGCACTGCGCCGCCAACATCGGCGAAGCAGGCGACGTGACCTTGTTCTTCGGTCTGTCCGGCACCGGCAAAACCACACTGTCCGCTGACGAAAGCCGTTACCTGATCGGTGACGACGAACACGGCTGGGGCGAAGGCGTTGTCTTCAACATCGAAGGCGGCTGCTACGCCAAGTGCATCGACCTCTCCGAGAAGAACGAGCCGGTCATCTGGAAAGCCATCAAGCACGGTGCAGTCCTGGAAAACGTCGTCATCGACGACGCCAAGCACGCCGACTACGCCGATGTCAGCCTGACCCAGAACAGCCGCGCCGCCTACCCGCTGGAGCACGTTGCCAAGCGTTCCGAGCACAACCTCGGTGGTGAGCCAAACGCCGTAATCTTCCTGACCTGCGACCTGACCGGCGTCCTGCCGCCAGTCTCGATCCTCAGCGAAGAACAAGCGGCCTACCACTTCCTGTCCGGCTACACCGCACTGGTGGGCTCGACCGAAATGGGTTCCGGCAGCGGCATCAAATCCACCTTCTCCACCTGCTTCGGCGCACCGTTCTTCCCGCGTCCGGCCGGCGAATACGCAGAACTGCTGATCAAACGCATCCGCGGCTTCGGCTCCAAGGTTTACCTGGTCAACACCGGTTGGACCGGCGGCGGCTACGGCGTTGGCAAACGCTTCAACATCCCGACCACCCGTGGCGTAATTGCAGCGATCCAGAGCGGCGCGTTGATTGGTGTTGAAACCGAGCACCTGGACACCATCAACCTGGACGTGCCGTTGGCTGTTCCTGGTGTTGAGACTGGTTTGTTGAACCCGCGTAATACCTGGGCTGACAAGGCTGCTTACGACGAAGCGGCTAAGGCGTTGGCTGGGTTGTTCGTTGAAAACTTCAAGAAGTTTGAAGTGAGTGATGCGATCAAGGCGGCTGGGCCTAAGTTGTAAGGCTTGGTTTAGCGAAATGAAAAAGCCGTCCTTCGGGGCGGCTTTTTTGTGGGCGCTGGTCAGGCGAGCAGCGTTGCGATAACTGCCATTATTCCAACTGAATTCGCGATAAACAGCCAGAATATTGCCACTTATGGATTCGTTAGAGACCTTCCAAAGATTGCGTGTCCCAGCGCTGCACTTTGACCGCTTGGTAAAGCATGCCAATGGTCAGCGGGACTTTGTCTTCGCGCCCCTTTGCCCTGCGCTTGAGATGCACATCGAACCCTTCGGGCTGGAAGTAGCGGTAGGCGTCGTAGTCGATGAAGTCGATCTCAAACTGTTCTTCCAGCGCCTCCAACAAATGTCGCGCATCGGTGCCGTCGCAGCCCAGGTCGAGGTTGATCGAGGTGGTGAGGCTGATGGTTTTGCGTTCGGGGAGGCCGAGTTCTTCGTGCAGCAACTGCATGAGCAGATGCATGGCATGGTCGTTGGGGAAGTTGGGGGCGAGGTTCATTGCGGGGGTGTCCGGTTGGGCTTGGATGGATCTTATTGATCGTCAGGCTTGTGGGGAAGGGCGGGAGCGGGTTGCGACGGTTTGTCTTGTTGGTATTTGGCGAGCGCTTCCTCTCGCGTAGGAAGTGGTATGTCGAGGTCTGCCGGTGATGTGTCGAAACCAGCGAGATGCAGACTGGCTAGGTAATTAGAGCGGCGGACCTTTTCGTAGTGCGCTTGTTTGTGTTTGAACGTTAATTTAGACATCTCGATTGTCTCAGGCGTTGAAGGCTTGATCTTTCCTACGCTCTGCGTGGGAATGCAGCCTGGGACGCTCTGTGTCCCAAGAGCCGAACGCGGAGCGTCCGAAGAGGCGTTTCCACGCGGAGCATGGGAATGATCTATAGGCTGGCCTTCACCGCGCAGGATTTCGTTCATCTGTTGCACGCTTTCCATTAGCTCATCAAAAAACTTGCTCATGGTTATTCTCAGGTTTTGATTGATCGTTCCCACGCTCTGCGTGGGAATGCAGCCCGGGACGCTCTGCGTCCCAGAGCCGAACGCGGAGCGTCCGTTGAGGCATTCCCACGCGGAGCGTGGGAACGATCTTTGCTGGCGTCAGGTGGGTGCTTTCCAGCCCATCATGCGTTGCTGGGCGACTTTGAGTAGGTCGCAGCCGTCCTGATTCAGCAGGTAGAGCGCGTGGGTGATGTGGGGGATGTCTTCGACGTCGCCGTGTTTGAAGCAGGTGCAGTGCAGGGTTTTGAGGAGGTCGCTGGAGGCTCGGATTCGCTGGAGGGCGGCTTCGAGGATGTCCTGGGGGTTAGCCTCTGTGTCGATGATCAGGGGCGGGGAGTCGGTGAGGTTGGTTTGGAGTGGACGGTAGCGATCAAGCAACGAATTTAACGATGTCACTGAGGAACACCTCTATTGAGTTGGAAATATGCGTCCTCTCTTTTCGGGTGACCAAGCCCGAGTCGCTGAATTCTCAGCGACGTCAGAACTATATGTATTCAGCTAAAGGCAGCGATAGAAGACGAGACGTCTTCTCTTGTAGGAGCTGGACGAAGATTCGATAAGACCATTCCTACAGACCAACAGGCCATTTCAACGAATATCCTGATACGACCCCTCATCCATCTTCAACCCCGCCGCCAACCCTGTCGCCGGCGCATAACCCACACCCTTCACCGCCGAAAAATTAACCCCTTTGCTCCCCAGCGAAACGTAGCGCTCGCCCTGATCCAGGTCCGTGAAGTACGTGTACGAGCACTTCTGCATTGCCACGTACTCCGCTTCTGCGGCCGCGATGGCGTTGTGGTAGTTCTCCAGTTGCGCCTGGCTCAGGTTCAGGGTTTTGTTCAGCGTTACGCCCCAACGCTTCAGGCAGACTTCAGCGAAGTGGCGGACGATCAGACCCGGTTCGGCCAGCACTTTCGGGCCGCTGACGCCATCGGCGGAGGCGTTGCAGACCAGGGTGCCGTGGCGGCCGGGCATGGGGTAGATGTGGGTTTTGGTGAGGGCGGAGGTTTCGGGGATGACACAGCAGAAGCCTTTGGAGCGTTCGTCGCGGGCGTAGAAGGCGACGTACTCTTTGACGTTCTTGTCCAGTTTGACTTTGTCGTTCTGGAAGTTGGAAATGCCCGGTACGGGGTCAATGGCAAAGATATTGACTGGAATGTCTCGCAGTTGAATGTCGTTGTACAGTGCGTTGGCCAGCATGTGGCAACTAATGCCGCCACGGCTCCAGCCGACCAAGTTGATTTGAGTAGGGATAACCCCGTCCTTGCGGAACGTTTTAATAATCTGTTCCTGTAACTTTTGCTGAGTGACACTTCGGTCGCCGTAGTTGTATTTACGCCACATCCAGGAACCCTCGATTTTCACATCATCGATGGGAATGCCCGCCGCTTTGAGACGGTTGTATTCAGTCTCGGTCAGTTGTTCCCGCTGCCAGTCACAGCGGCCGATGATGATATTGGTCGCGTGCTTGACGTTTTCTTCCCAGCCCTTGCCGAACAGGGTGCCGCTAAGGCCGTAGTCCTTGGATTGGGTGAACAGTTCGTCGGCTTGCAGGTTGCTGGTGCCCGGGCCGTCGACCACGATCCACTCGGCAAACTCGCGACCGGCATGATGGGAGGCCAGTGTCGAAACCAGTTCGCCGTCCCAGTAAGCAGGATTCTGATTGTCGAACTTAGTCGAGCCGGTACCGCAAAAGAAAATAGTTAATGTAGTCATTGTTAAACTCTTGATTGATTAAAAGAGTCTGCAGACTAGTTTCGGCTGGGTGAATGATAAAGCCGTTAGTTGTTGCTGGTTTTGTATTAAGGTTTGATTCTTGTTTTTGCAACTTCAAGCAGTTGGTGTCCGTCTTGGGTTAATAGGTAAAGTGCATTAATGATATGTGGAATGTCTTTGATATCCGCCTCGTTGTAACTCTGGCAATAAAGTGTCTCAAGCAAGTCGCTGGCGGCGCGGATGCGTTGGCGGGCGGCGTCGAGAATTTCGTGCGGGTCGGCTTCGGTATCGATGACCAGCACCGGGGTATTGCTGTAGCTGGTCTTGAGCGGGCGATAGCGTTTGGTCTGTGATTGAAGCGTATTCATTGAGGTTTGTCCTGTGCGAAATCACGGCAGGCCGAGACACTGATTCAGCCGCGCCAAAGACTATAAAAGGGCATCACGCGGCGCGGCAATAGGACTGCGATGGACAGGATTCGTAGGGGTTTTACCCGTGTTTTAGGATTTGGCCTACGCGTTTCCCGAGTATTTTTATGGAAAAACCCTTACGGGTTAAATTTCCCACGGGTTTGTCAGGCATTGCGCGGCAAACCTCTGTATGGTGCGCGCCAGAATCCGTAGGGCGTTTCCAAACGTCTGACACACGCTTAAAGGGAATTAGGTATGCAATGGCTACGTATGGCCTCGATTTTGTTGTTGTGGGCCGGTGTTTGCCGTGTGGCGGGCGGCACTGATGCTGGGGGCTCGATGGTGCAGGCCAATATGGATCGCACCGGTTGGCCGGATGCCCTCACCACCCAGGCTGAAGTCGATACCGCGTCCCGCGCCGAAGTGCTGATGGTCGGCAAGGCGTTGCTGGACAGCGAAACGCTGGATGAACCCGGTCTGCGACAACGTCTGGGCGTGCAGGCTGTGAAGCTCAAGTCTGTGCGACAAGTGCGTGACGGCTTGTGGGATCGGTTGCTCAGCACTTACCGCAATGCCAGCCAGAACTGTGATAGCGAACCCTTCTGCCCGCGCGTGCGCAGCGTCGCGGATTTGCGTCAGTTGGCGGCGGCGTTCACCGGCGAAATCAGCCCGGCTTATGCGGCATGGGCGAGCAAGAGCCGGGTGTTTCACGAGCAGGCATTGAATGAACAACTGCGGGTGGCGGTGTTGATTCCTTAAGCAGCTTGAATCAATTATTCATCTGTTTCGGAGACTGGCGCGATGCAGCGTCAAGGTCCAGCAGACCTCTGCCATAAGCTTCACTGTTGGCGTAGATGCCGGTCCGATTTGCGGTCGCCAACAGGTGATCGCGCACTTGCTGAGTGCTGAGTTCGGGATAGTGGCTTTGCAGGGCTGCCAGCGCGCCGCTGACCAATGCAGTGGCAGGAGACGTGCCCGCGGTTTGTACATATTTGCCGTCCTTGCTGGTCGTCAACAAGCCGTATTCTTCACCAGAGTCGCCACCGGGTACGGCGATGCACCAGTCTGCTGCTACGCCGCAGTAATTGGATTGGGCATTGATGGCGCTGCCGTCATTTTTCAGCGCGACCACCGCCAGCCATCCCTTCTCCAGCTCGGGTAACGCAATGGGTAAACCGGGCTCGGCCAACGGTTCTCTTTTCAGTTCGTTGCCGGTCGGGAACACAAACACCGCGCCTTCCTGCACAAGCTTTTGCGCGGTCGTCATCGATTTGGGCATTACCTGGCGATAACGCGCCTTGTTGATCGCTGTCGCCGGAATCGCATTGGCCCACGAGTTACTGAAAATCCGTGCGCCTTTATCGAAACCCGACTGCCAGGAACGCGCGATTTCACTGTCGAAAAAAAACGGCTCATTGTCGTCGCCGAATCGGAAGGGGATCAGTTGCGCGTTGTACGCGACCCCGTGCATGCCCTGATCATCCTTGTTGGCCGCGAGAATACCGGCCATTTGAGTGCCGTGACCGACCCGGTCAATGGTGCCGACCCTTTGCTCGACGTAGTCGAATCCCGGGTCACGAACCCGCCCTTGAAACTCCGGCAGCAGGCTGTTCAGGCCTGAGTCGACCAGCGCAACCGACACGCCCTGACCGGTGCCGCCGCGTGCGTAGAGGCTTGCGGCATTAATGACTGCGAGGCCTTTCTGGGCCTGATATTCCGGGGTTTCGAACGTGGCGAGGAACGGTGGATCTTCGGGGAGTTGCATACAACCGCTGAGCAGCAGAGAGGCAAGGGCTATTGGATAAAAGGGGGTGGGTAGCATGGTCGTTCCTTCGTCTGGATCCGCGCGTATCAGGCGTCCTGCCATGATGAGAGATGCGCGGACAGTGGTTTTGTGAGGGCGAACATTACCTGCAGAACGGGTGGCGCCGCGAGGGCCAAAAGTGTTTCGTTTGTTTCATCCTGTGGCAAAGGCTCAGGGCGGCAAGGCTGTATCATCCCGTATCGTTTTGGTCCCCGACCTTTTCTCGACTCGCTGCAATCGCCGGCTAGGCTTTTGGCATCGCAGCAGTCAACGGAGTGACAGCTTATGCACAACACCCTGGAACAGGTTTTCGGTTATCCACAGTTTCGGCCCGGTCAGGAGGCGGCGGTCAGCGCGGTGTTGGCCGGGCGCTCGGCGGCGGCGATTTTTCCCACTGGCTCGGGCAAGTCCCTGTGTTATCAATTGCCGGCATTGCTGCTGCCGCACCTGACGTTGGTGGTGTCGCCGTTGTTGGCGTTGATGCAGGATCAGTTGGCGTTTCTGCAACGCCACGGCATTTCGGCAGGCAGTATCGATTCGGCCCAGAGCCGCGACGACGCCAGTGACGTGATGGCCCGGGCCAAGTCGGGCGAGTTGAAAATTTTGATGATCTCTGTAGAGCGCTTGAAGAACGAGCGCTTCCGCAATTTCTTGCAGCAGGTACCGATCTCGCTGCTGGTGGTGGATGAAGCGCATTGCATCTCGGAGTGGGGTCATAACTTCCGCCCCGACTACCTCAAGCTCCCGGACTACCAGCGCCAGTTCAACATCCCCCAAGCCTTGCTGCTGACCGCCACGGCGACCCCCAAAGTCATCGCGGACATGGAAGCGAAATTCGCCATCGCCCCCGAGGACGTGGTCACCACCGGTTTCTATCGCCCCAACCTCAACCTGCTGGTGGAACCGGTGCGCGGCCAGGACAAACGCCGCCGTCTCGTCGAGTGGATGAGCCAGCGTCCCGGCCAGCCGAGCATCGTCTACGTCACCCTGCAGAAAACCGCCGAACACATCGCCGAGCATCTGGGCCGCAACGGCATTCAGGCCGAGGCCTATCACGCCGGTTTGCCCCATGAACAACGGGAAGGCATTCAGAAGCGCTTCATGGGCGGGCAGTCGAATTGCATCGTCGCCACCATCGCGTTTGGCATGGGCATCGACAAGAGCGACATCCGCAACGTCGTGCATTTCGACCTGCCCAAATCCATCGAAAACTACAGCCAGGAAATCGGTCGCGCCGGACGTGACGGGCAGCCTTCCGACTGCCTGGTATTGGCCAATCGCGACAGCCTCAACGTGCTGGAAAACTTCGTCTACGGTGACACGCCGGAACTGGACGGCATTCGCTGCGTGCTCGACGAGTTACAAGCTGCCGCTCCCCAAGGGCAGTGGGAGTTTCTGCTGGGGCCGTTGGCGGATCAGAGCAACATTCGCCAATTGCCGCTCAAGACCTTGCTGGTGCAATTGGAACTGCGCGGGATCATCGCCCCGCGTTACGCCTATTACGCGGAATACCGTTTCAAATACTTGCAGGAGCCCGAGGCATTGCTCGCCCGTTTCGAGGGTGAGCGCAGGGACTTCGTTGCGGCGATCATCCAGACCTCTACGCGCGCACGGACCTGGGCGACAGTGGATTTTGACGCGCTGTACGAGCAGCATTCGGCCGAGCGTAATCGGGTGGTCAAGGCGCTGGATTATTTCCAGGAGAAGGGCTGGGTCGAACTTGAAAGCAAGCAGATGACCGAGGTCTATAGCCTCCTGCAAACCGGGTTTGACCCCCAGGCTTTGAGCGAAGAATTGCACGCTTATTTCACCCGCCATGAACAAACCGAGATCGCGCGTATTCACGCAATGCTTGATCTGTTCGCCACCGATCATTGTTTGGGCTATCGCCTGGCCGAGTACTTCGGCGATGAAAACGCGCCTCGGCAGTGCGGGCATTGCTCGGTATGCCATGGTGATGTGGCGCGACTGCCCGCACCGCCGGAGTTGCCAGCGCTTGTGGATAAAAACTTTGAAGCGCTGTGTGGTGATTTTATCCACAGGCATGAGCACTACACCGGGAGCCTGCCGTCAGCGGAGCGGGTGACGCGTTTCCTCTGCGGGATTAGTGTGCCGTTGTTCACCAAGCTCAAGGCGCGGACGATTCCGGGGTCGGGTGCGCTGGAGGATTACCCATATGCCGAAGTGCGGGAGTGGGCCCAAGCGCATTTACCCAGTTGAAACATGGACCCCTTGTGGGAGCGGGCTTGCTCGCGAAGGCGGAGTGTCAGCCAACATCACCACTGATTGACACACCGCCTTCGCGAGCAAGCCCGCTCCCACAGGGATTTGTGGTGTATCTACGGGCGCATCCATCCCCTGAATGTCTCCCATCACAGGAATAAATTTCAAAAACCCCTGGCGGCTGACTATGGTGAAGGCAGTCTTTGGATCGCCAACAAGAGAACAACAATGAGCCAGACGCCGTTCAATATTCAGCGCGCCGCCGTGATCGGCGCGGGCACCATGGGCCGTGGGATTGTCATGTGCCTGGCCAATGCCGGGGTGCCAGTGCAGTGGGTCGATAACAATCCGCAGATGCTGGAGCAGGCATTGGCCGCTGTCGCCGACACCTACGCCCACAATGTGCGCCAGGGCCGGATCGATCAGGCCGAAGCCGACGCCCGCCTGGCGCGAGTGACCAGCGCGGCTGATTACGCGGCGATTCGCGATGTCGATCTGGTGATTGAAGCGGTGTACGAAAACCTTGAGCTGAAGCAGAAAATCTTCCGCGAACTCGACGGTTTGCTCAAGCCCGAAGCGATCCTGGCCAGCAATACCTCGGCGCTGGACATCGACGCGATTGCCGCTGCCACGCGTCGCCCGCAACAAGTCTTGGGCCTGCACTTCTTCAGCCCGGCGCACATCATGAAATTGCTGGAAATCGTCCGCGGCGCGCAAACCGCTCCGGCGGTGCTCGAAGCGGCGCAGGCGCTGGGCAAGCGCATGGGCAAAGTCAGCGTGGTGGCGGGCAATTGCCATGGTTTTATCGGCAACCGCATGCTCAATACCTATGTGCTCGAGGCGCGCAAGATGCTGCTTGAAGGCGCATTCCCTTATCAAGTGGACGCTGCGCTGCAAGGTTTCGGTTTCGCCATGGGGCCGTTCCGTATGTACGACGTGGTCGGTATTGATCTGGGATGGCGTGCCCGCGAACTGGCTGGCAAAGGTCAGGATGCGCCGGAGGTTCAGGTCGACAATCGGCTATGCGAACTCGGGCGTTTCGGTCAGAAAAGCGGTGACGGTTATTACCACTACGAGCCGGGCAGTCGCCAGGCTGAGCACGATGTGGAAGTCGATGCGCTGGTCTTGGAGGTCAGCGAGGGTTTGGGCTTCCAGCGGCGTGAGATAAGCCCTGAGGAGATTCTGGAGCGCTGTTTGCTGGCGCTGGTCAACGAAGGGGCGAAGATTCTTGAGGAAGGCATTGCCGGGTCGGCCCATGACATTGATCTGGTTTACCTCAATGGCTATGGCTTCCCGGCGGACAAGGGCGGGCCGATGGCCTGGGCGGATCAGCAGGGGTTGGCGGATATTCATCAGCGGTTGCTGGCGCTGGAGACCCGGCAGGGGGACCAGTGGAAACCGGCGCGGTTGATTGGGGAGTTGGCGGCTGTTGGGAAGGGGTTTGCTGACAAGTAAACTCCACCGATTCGATCGCTCCCATGCTCTGCGTGGGAACGCCTCCATGGACGCTCTGCGTCCGCTGTTGGGGCGCGGAGCGTCCCGGGCTGCATTCCCACGCAGAGCGCGGGAACGATCATTATGATGAGAACCCATGAACCAACGCACCGACTACCCGCACTTCCAACCCATCACCACCCGCTGGCACGACAACGATGCCTATGGCCACGTGAACAACGTCACCTACTACAGCTTTTTCGACACGGCGGTGAACACTTATCTGATTGAGGTCGGTGGGCTGGATATCCATGACGGTGAAGTCGTGGGTTTTGTGGTGAGTTCGGCGTGCGATTACTTTGCGTCCATCGCGTTTCCGGATCGGATCGAGATCGGCCTGCGGGTTGGCAAGTTGGGCAACAGCTCGGTGCAATATGAACTGGCGGTATTTAAGCAAGGGGACGACGAAGCCTGTGCGGCCGGGCGTTTCGTGCATGTGTTTGTGGATCGGGCTTCAAATGAGCCGGTGACGATTCCCGCCGGGTTGCGCGGGGCGTTGGAGCGATTGGTGGTCTGAAACGAAAAAAGATCGCAGCCTCCGGCAGCTCCTACAGGGATTTGTGTACACCCGTAGGAGTTGCCGAAGGCTGCGATCTTTTGATCATCTTGCCGGGCAATCAGCAATCAGCAATCAGCAATCAACGATCACGATAGTATCTGTGATGCTTACGGTGGCCATAGGCATGACCCCGGCCCCGGTGGTCATCACGGTAGTAGCGACGATCATCATGGCCGCCACGATAGGAACGACGATCATCGTCGTTACTCGAGTTGCCCATGTAGTTGCCCAGCGCGCCACCGGCGCCACCGCCGGCTGCCGAGCCGATCAGGCTGCCGGTGCTGCCGCCCAGGCTGCGACCGACCACGTTGCCGCCCGCTGCGCCCAACGCACCGCCAATGGCGGCTTGGCCACGGCTGTGTTTGTCGGCGCCGACGGCGCTACCACCCGCGCCGCCCAGGGCCGCGCCGATGGTGGAACCTGTATTGCCGCCTAGTGACTGACCGACGACCGAGCCCAAAACCCCGCCCAATGCGCCGCCCACACCTGCTTCGGTGGTGCCTCCGGCAGAAGCTAAGCCACTGGCCAGGCTAAGGGACAACAAGAGAATCGAGGAGAACTTCATAGAGGAACCTCAAGGGGATGACGGCGCGATCCTGAGGCTGTGTCCTGATTGTGACAATCGAATTCCGACGAGTAACACGACTTGTACACAATTCTATAAGTTGCTGTTTTTTGGGCGGAACTTAAGGGTTTTTCGCCGGTCTTTAGCTACTTCGGACAGGCCGTTTCTATGCAGAAACGGCCTTTTTTGTGGGCGATTGGAAAGTGTTCGAAGGGGGCCGATACAGGCATTTCAAAGTTCGGACGCCTTCGCGGGCAAGCCTCGCTCCTACAGGGGGGCGTCGTTCACATAATTTGTGGACGACTCTAACCTGTAGGAGCGAGGCTTGCCCGCGAAGAGGCCGGACCTGCCGCCACATCAAGCCGACTTGGCGAAAATCAATCCCGTCTCACTGGCCATTTCCAACCGGATCGCCACAAACTTCGACGTCGGCGTATGGCTGCCATCCCCGGTGCTTTCCAGCGGCACCAATGGATTCACTTCCGGGTAATACGCCGCCGCCTGCCCCGCAGGAATATCAAACGCCAACAGCGTAAACCCTTTCACCCGACGCTCACGACCATCGTCCCAGATCGAAACGATGTCGGCCTTCTGCCCCGGTTTGAACCCCAGGCGAATGATGTCCGCCTCGTTCACAAACAACACATCCCGCTGGCCCTTCACCCCGCGATAACGGTCATCAAGACCATAAATCGTGGTGTTGTACTGATCGTGGGAGCGCATCGACTGCATGATCAGGTCCGGCAACACCCCCGTGGCGCGCGTGCGTTCGTGCACCAGGTCTTTGGGCAGCACGTTCGGACGGAAATTGGCCCGGCCCGACGGCGTGTTCCACTTGCGCGCGCCGGCGCTGTTGCCGAGGTAGAACCCGCCCGGGTGCTTGACCCGCTCATTGAAGTCGCGGAAACCCGGAATGGTGTCGGCAATCAGGTCGCGGATGCGGTCGTAATCGGCCACCAGCCAGTTCCAGTCCACCGGTTTGCTGCCCAGGGTCGCGGCGGCGATGCCGGCGATGATTGCAGGCTCCGAGCGCATCTGGTTCGACAGGGCCTGCAACTGGCCGTTGGAGGCGTGGACCATGCTGAAGGAGTCTTCAACGGTCACCGCTTGCGGGCCTTCGGTCTGGATGTCGATGTCAGTGCGGCCCAGGCACGGCAGGATCAGCGCGTCTTTACCGTGAGCCAAATGGCTGCGGTTGAGCTTGGTGCTGATTTGCACGGTCAGGTCGCAATTGCTCAGGGCCTGGAAGGTGCGTGGGCTGTCCGGGGTGGCTTGGGCAAAGTTGCCGCCCAGGCCGATAAACACTTTGGCGCGGCCGTCGGCCATGGCGTGAATCGCCTCGACCACGTTGTGGCCGTTTTCACGGGGCACTTTGAACTGGAAGCGGCGTTCCAGAGAATCGAGAAACGCCACCGGTGGGCGCTCATTGATGCCCATGGTGCGGTCGCCCTGCACGTTACTGTGGCCGCGCACCGGGCACAGGCCGGCACCCGGACGACCGATGTTGCCGCGCAACAGCATCAGGTTGGCGATTTCCTGAATGGTCGCCACCGAATGGCGATGCTGGGTGATGCCCATCGCCCAGCACATGATCACGTTCTTGCCTTTGGCGTACATGCGCGCCGCTTGCTCGATGTCCACCAGGGTCAGGCCGGACTGCTCGACGATCTGCGCCCACGGCGTGTCGTCGATTGCGCCCAGGTATTCCAGCACGTTGGCGCTGTGTTCATTGAGGAAGTCGTGATCGAGCACCGAAGGCTGGCCGGTCTGCTGCGCTTCGCGCTCCCAGTGCAGCAGGAATTTCGCCATGCCGCGCAGCAGCGCCATGTCGCCGCCCAACGCCGGACGGAAATACGCGGTGTTGGTCGGCTTGTCGCCGTTGGTGAGCATTTCGATCGGGTGTTGCGGGTGCTGGAAACGTTCGAGGCCGCGCTCTTTCAGCGGGTTGATGCACACCACCTGAGCGCCGCGTTTCACCGCTTCGCGCAGCGGTTCGAGCATCCGCGGGTGGTTGGTGCCGGGGTTCTGGCCCCAGACAAAAATTGCATCGGCGTGTTCGAAATCGTCGAAGGTCACGGTGCCTTTGCCGACGCCGACACTTTGCGCCAACGCCACACCGCTGGCTTCGTGGCACATGTTCGAGCAGTCGGGGAAGTTGTTGGTGCCATAGGCGCGCACGAACAATTGATAGAGGTACGCCGCTTCGTTGCTGGCGCGGCCCGAGGTGTAGAACTCGGCCTGATTCGGGCTCGACAGTCCCTGCAAATGTTTGGCGATCAAGGAGAACGCGGCTTCCCAACTGATCGGCTTGTAGCGATCGGTTTCGGCGTCGTAGCTCATCGGCTCGGTCAAACGGCCTTGGTATTCGAGCCAATAGTCACTTTGCTCCAGCAAAGAGCTAACGCTGTGCTTGGCGAAGAACGCGCCATCGACACGCCGTTTGGTCGCTTCCCAGTTCACCGCTTTAGCGCCGTTCTCACAGAACGCCACCATGCCGGCTTCGTTGGAATCGCCCCAGGCACAACCGGGGCAGTCGAACCCGCCATTCTTGTTGGTCTTGAGCATCATGCGCAGGTTTTTCAGGGCGTTGTCACTGGACAACCACGCCCGGGCAACGCTGGCCAGCGCGCCCCAACCACCGGCCGGACCTTTGTAGGGCTTGTAGCGCGGAACGGGTGTCTGGTCGGCTTGATTGTGTTGACTCACGCTTGATTCTCCAACGCAGGGCTGTAGACCCGCGGCGCACTTTTTTGCGGCAGGTGGATGAGATTGAGGTTGTGACGACGGGCCCATTGCACGGCAAGGCCCGTGGGCGATGACAGGCTGACGAGGGTCTGGATGCCTGCACGCAGTACTTTCTGGATCAGTTCGAGGCTGCAACGGCTGGTGACAATCGCCAGGCCGCCGGCCGTCGGGATGTTCTGCCGGATCAGGCCACCGATCAGCTTGTCGAGGGCGTTGTGCCGGCCGATGTCTTCGCGGCCCAGCAGCAACTCGCCCTGGTCGTTCATGAACACCGCCGCGTGCACCGCGCCGCAATGCTGGCCCAGTGGCTGGAACGCGCCGATGCGCTGGCGCAAACCATCGAGCCATGCGGCGGGTGGCAGCGGTGCACCGGGCAGCACTTTAAGGTCAGGCAACGCCTGCTCGACCGCTTCCACGCCGCAGAGCCCGCAACCGCTGGTGCCGGCCAGTTGCCGACGTTGCTGCTTGAGGTTCCAGAAGGCGCGGTTGGCGATGGTCACTTGCGCGTATTGCGCCGAACCCGTGCCGCTGAGTTGCAGGTCATAGATGTCGGTGGCGTCTTCGATGATGCCGCTGCCGAGGCTGAAACCGACGATAAAGTCTTCAAGATCCGTCGGCGTGACCAGCATCACAGCCTGGCTGATGCCGTTATAAGCGATCGCCAACGCCACTTCCTCGGCCAGCGCGGTGCTGTCCGATTCGGTGTATTGAAGGTCGCTGTAACTGTAAGTCTGGCTTGCGTCTGGCGCGGGCGTTTCGAGTGCGGGCGCCGCGCTTGAAGGGCGCTTGGCGTTCATGGCATCACCGACGGTTTGATCAGCCCTAAGCGTAAGCGCGTCAACTTGTCGCGTCTAATCGCTATTACTGATCTGCCGATAGATGCCGTCGATCAAGACTCTGTCTGTGATTTCTGATAGATCGCGAAGCAGGCTTCCGCCAACGCCGAGCGCGGGGCACTGCGACGCATGATCAGTCCAAGCCGGCTGAGGGTTTGCGCGTTTTCGATGGGGTGCAGGCGCAAATGGTCGGTGAGGTTTTCCAGGCCGCTGTCCAACGGCATTACGGCGCAGCAGAAACCGCCGTGCACCGCTTGTAACAATTGGTGCACCGCATCGGTTTGCAGCAACGGTTGTGGCGTCAGCCCGCGACTGTGGAAATTGTGGTCGATGGATTGGCGAAAGTGCATGCCGCTGGTGAGCATGCCCAGGGGCAGTTCGATCAGCGATTCCCAACTCAGTGGCGCCTCGCCGAATGTGTGAAAACGTTGATCGTAGAGCAGGCCCATGCGGGTTTCGCTGAAGGCCAGGGAATCGAAACGCTCGCCGTCGAGACGCTCCAGATAGGACACGCCGAGGTCCAGACGGTTGTTCGCCAATTGTTCGAGGATTTGCTCGGAACTCAGGGCCGAGAGCTCGAAGCGCAGGTTCGGGTGCTCGGCGTGCAGGCGTTGCATCAGGGGCAGCGGATCGAAACTCGATAGCGGCACCACGCCCAAGCGCAACGTACCCACCAGATTGCCGCGACAGGCTGCGGCTTCGGCCTGCAAACCGTCATAAGCCGCCAGCACCGTGCGCGCCCAGGCCAGCACCCGCTCGCCTGGCGCGGTGAAGCCTTCGAAGCGCTGGCCGCGATTGACCAGCGGCAATTCCAGCTCTTCTTCAAGGCTGCGCAGGCGCATGGACAGGGTCGGTTGGGTGATGTGACAGCGCGCGGCGGCTTGGCCGAAGTGCCGGGTTTCGTCGAGGGCGATGAGGAATTTGAGCTGCTTGATGTCCATCTTCGCTCCAGGGCGCGGGCAGGGTTTGCGATTCTAGCGCTTGCGCGGGGTGGGGTCATTGGTCGGGTTGGAACCAGGGTCTGTGGGCTTGGTCTAGTCTTTTGCGTCTGGACCCTTATCCCATGGAGAGAACACGATGAGCCTTTTCAGCTTTATCAAAGAAGCCGGTGAAAAAATCCTCGATGCGCTGACGCCGGACAAGGCCGAGGCCAATGGCGAAGCGTTGACCAAGCACGTACAAGATGCATTGAAGGGAATCGACACTTCCAAGATTCAAGTGAAGGTCGAGGGCGAGAAAATCATCGCCACGGGCGAGGCTTCGAGTCAGGAGGAGAAAGAAAAAATCCTGCTGGCCCTCGGTAACGTGGCCGGTATCAGTGGTGTTGATGACCAGATCACTGTGACTGGGCCAGTCGCAACCGCCGCGAAATTCGTCACGGTCGAGAAGGGCGACACGCTCAGCGCGATTTCCAAGCGTGTGTATGGCGATCCCAACAAGTATCAAAAGATCTTCGAGGCCAACAAGCCGCTGCTCAAGGACCCGAACAAGATCTACCCGGGGCAGTCGCTGCGGATTCCCGAATAATGTGAGGCCCGTCGATCGTTCCCACGCTCCGCGTGGGAATGCCTCCGCGGACGCTCCGCGTTTGGCTCTAAAAGGGACGCGGAGCGTCCCGGGCTGCATTCCCACGCGGAGCGTGGGAACGATCAGGTGCAGGCAATTCGATCTATCTACAACCCGGCAATCAACTCGCGATAATCGACCACCGCCGCGAACTCCGCCGTGTCTTTCGGCCCTTTACGACTATCCGGCTCGCTTACGGCCAACAAATGCGCCACGCCAAAATTGCGCGCACTGCGCAGGATCGGCAACGTATCGTCGATGAACAGACTGCGTGCCGGATCGAAACCGATGTCCGCCTGCAAGGCATCCCAGAACTGCGGATTCTCCTTGGCGAACCCGTAATCGTGGGAGCTGATCAACCGCTCGAAATACGGCGCCAGTTCAATCCGCTCCAGCTTCAATGACAGCGAATCACGATGGGCATTGGTGATCATCACCACCCGCTTGCCGGCCTGTTTGATCGCCGCCAGGAAGGTGTCCGCATCCGGGCGCAGGGCGATCAGGTGCGCGGTTTCCAGTTTCAGCTCGCGCACCGGGATTTTCAGTTCGGCGCTCCAGAAGTCCAGGCAGTACCACTGCAACTGGCCGGCATTGCGTTCGAACAATGGCTGCAATTCCATCTCGGCCATGGCCCGGCTCACCCCGTGCAACTCGGCATAACGCTGAGGCAGGTGCTCCATCCAGAAATGGTTGTCGTAGTGCAGGTCCAGCAGCGTGCCGTCCATGTCCAGCAGAACGGTGTCGATGTCGCGCCAGGGCAGCAGGGACATAAAAAACTTCTCCAGCGGTAAAAAAGATATCCGGCTCAAACAATCAGGATAGGCCGGGTATAGTAACCCGCTATCGCCAAGGAGCCGCTTATGCGCCAGAAACCCACCGTACTTGCCCGCGAGATTGTCGCCACCAGCCGTTTATTCTGCGTCGAAGAGCTGAAATTGCGCTTTTCCAATGGCGTGGAGCGCACGTACGAGCGTTTGGTCGGCAAAGGCGCCGGGTATGGCGCGGTGATGATCGTGGCGATGCTCGATGCGGACCACGCGGTGTTGGTCGAAGAATATTGCGGCGGCACCGATGAATATGAGCTGTCCTTGCCCAAAGGCTTGATCGAGCCCGGCGAAGACGTGCTGGCGGCGGCCGAGCGGGAACTCAAGGAAGAGGCCGGGTATGGCGCGCGGCAGTTGGAGCATTTGACCGAGCTGTCGTTGTCACCCGGTTACATGAGCCAGAAGATCCAGGTGGTGTTGGCCACCGATCTGTACGAGGAAAGCCTGGAGGGTGACGAGCCCGAGCCGATGAGGGTGGACAAGGTCAACCTGCGCGAGCTGTCGGCCCTGGCCCAGAACCCGCAATTCACCGAGGGCCGTGCCTTGGCGGCGCTGTACCTGGCCCGGGATCTGCTGACTCAGCGTGGGGTGTTCCTGCCATGAATTTCCCCCATCCGTTGATGGCGCCGGTGGTTGAGCTGGCGTTGAGGGCTGGCGAAGTCATCCTGCCGTTCTGGCGCACCGGCACAGCGGTGACCGCCAAGTCCGATGATTCACCGGTCACGGCCGCTGATTTGGCGGCTCACCATGTGATCCTCGACGGGTTGACGGCATTGGACCCGAGCATCCCGGTGCTGTCCGAAGAAGACGCCAATATCCCCCAGAGCGTGCGCGCCGGGTGGCAGCGCTGGTGGCTGGTGGATCCGCTGGACGGGACCAAGGAATTTATCTCCGGCAGTGAAGAATTTACCGTCAACATCGCGTTGATCGAGCAGGGCCGCGTGGTGTTTGGCGTGGTGTCGATGCCGACCAACGGCCGCTTCTATGTCGGTGGCGCCGGGTTGGGCGCCTGGCGTGGCGATCATGGCGCGACGCCGCTGCCGATTCAGGTTCGCGATGTACCGGCGGCGGGCGAAGCGTTCACCGTGGTGGCCAGTCGTCGGCATTCCAGCCCTGAGCAGGAGCGTTTGTTGGCGGGGTTGAGTGCCAGTTTGGGTGAGCTGCAATTGGCGAATTTCGGCAGTTCGCTGAAATTTTGCATGTTGGCGGAGGGGGCGGCGGACTGTTATCCGCGTCTGGCGCCGACCTCCCAGTGGGACACCGCAGCGGCGCAAGGTGTACTGGAAGGGGCGGGCGGTGAGGTGCTGGATTTGAGCGGTGCGCCGTTTTGCTATCCGGCGCGGGAATCGTTGTTGAATGAGTACTTCTTGGCGTTGCCCGCCAAGGCTGCTTGGCGCGAGAAATTGCTGGAGTTAGCTCGTAACTAAGATCGTTCCCACGCTCCACGTGGGAATGCCTCAAGGGACGCTCCGCGTACCAATGGGACGCGGAGCGTCCCGGGCTGCATTCCCACGCAGAGCGTGGGAACGATCAGTTGTCAGCGGTGCAGGACGTACTGCCCGGTAAACGTCACCGCATCTTCCTCCGTCCCCACATTCACAATCCGCGAATGCAGCGTCAGCCGCGCTTTTCCGTAGCGTTTATACATCGCCAGAAACTTCTTCCAGACGACCGCACTCGGCGCCTGGCAAATCGCCGTGGCGTCGGTGGTCACCGGCAGCGGATAGTTGATCTGCCCTTCGTGAATCACGATATGCCCGTCTTCAATTCCCTCTTCCCGCAGACGCAAATGCAGCCAGCCCCAACCCGCCAGCACCGCGCCGCAATACAGGCTGCCGCCGAACATGGTGCTTTTGTGATTGACGTTGGGGTCCAGCGGCAAGTGCAGGCGCAGCTGCTGGTCGTGCCAGTCGAGCACTGTGACGCCCATGTCCCGCGTCAAGGGTATGTCGCGATGGAGAACGGATTCCAGGTGACGACTGTCGCGGCTCATTCACGGGTCTCTTGTTTGGAAGTGATGATTTGACGGTAGCTCAATCGAGCTCGTCAGTGTGGCTGTGAGCACCGCTGTCCGCGAAGTTCAGCCCATGCTTGCGCAGCTTGTCGTGCAAGGTCTTGCGCGGAATGCCCAAGGCTTCGGCGAGGCTGCGCACCGAGCTGTGGGGGCGAGCCAGTTCGGCGGCGATCAGGGTTTTTTCGAAGTTTTCCACCTGCTCGCTCAGACCGCCGCTGACCACTTCCACCGTGGTGCTGACGCCGCCATCCGGCGCGCTGTTGTCCAGCGCCAGTTCCAACCCGAGGGCAAAGCGTTCGGCAGCGTTTTGCAGTTCGCGCACGTTGCCCGGCCAGGAGTGACGCAGCAGTAAGGCCCGTTGCCCCGGTTGCAGTTCGTGGGGCGGCAAGCCGTGACGGGCGCTGGCTTCGTCGGCGAAATGCTGGAATAGCATCAGCGCATCTTCGCCGCGTTCGCGCAGTGGCGGAATGCGCAGTGGCGCGACGTTCAGTCGGTAATACAAGTCGGCCCGAAACCGGCCCTGATCGGCGGCCTGGCGCAGGTCTTCCTTGGTGGCGGCGATGACGCGGATGTCCAGCGGGATCAGTTGATTGCCGCCCAGGCGCTCGACCACTCGCTCCTGCAACATGCGCAGCAATTTGACCTGCACATCCAGGCTCATGCTTTCGATTTCATCGAGGAACAGCGTGCCGCCGTTGGCGAATTCGAACTTGCCGATGCGGCGTTTTTGCGCGCCGGTAAACGCGCCGGGCTCGTGACCGAACAACTCGCTTTCCACCACCGATTCGGCCAGCGCCCCGGCATTGATCGCCACGAACGGACCGTTACGCCGACTCGACAAATCGTGCAGCGCCCGGGCCACCACTTCTTTACCGGCACCGGTTTCACCCAGGATCAGCACGTCAGCCTTGGTCGCCGCCAGGGCGCCGATTTGCTCGCGCAAACGCAGCATCGGCGCCGACTGCCCGACCAGCCGAGTGCTCAGTTCATTGCGGTCGCTCAGGGCCAGACGCAGGCTGCGGTTGTCCAGTACCAACCGGCGCAGGGCGAGGGCGCGGCGCACGCTGTCGAGCAGGGCATCGCTGGCGAAGGGCTTTTCCAGAAAGTCATAGGCCCCGGCGCGCATCGCTTGCACCGCCAGCGGTACATCGCCGTGACCGGTGATCAGCAGCACCGGCAGCTCCGGGTCCTGGGCATGCAGTTCGGTCAGCAGCTCGAGGCCGTCCATGCCGGGCATGCGGATGTCACTGACCACCACGCCCGGCCAGTCGCGTTCCAGTTGCCCGACCACGCCCTTGGCTTCAGACAGCGGCAGGATTTTCAGACCCGCCAAATCCAGCGTCTGGCTCAGGGCCTGACGCAAATGCGGATCGTCGTCGATCAACACGACCTGGATGCGGTTATCGATGGTCATGCACTTCGGTCCTCGGACGGTTGCAGGCTTACACCCGGTGCGCCGGCGCGTAGCTTCAGGGTAATCAGGGCGCCGCCCTCCTTGTGGTTGGAGAACGACAGTTCACCACCGAAGGCGCGCATCAGGGTGTCGCAGATCGCCAGCCCCAGCCCAAGGCCCTGGGTGCGGGTCTTGGTGGTATAGAAGGGTTCGCTGGCGCGACCCAGGGCTTCCATGCAAAACCCCGGGCCGTTGTCGCGAATGTACAGGTTGACGCCGTCAGTGGTGGATTGGGCACTCAACCAGAGTTTGCGCGGCGGGCCTTTTTCGGTCAGGGCGTCGAGGGCGTTGGCCAGCAGGTTGCCGAGCACCTGACGCAAACGGGTTTCCCCGGCCTCGACCCACAACGTGGCGGCCGGCAAATCGCGGATCAGCTCGACTTCCATGCTGCGGCGACGTTTGGCCAGCAAGGCCAGGGCATCGTCCAGTGCCGGTTGCAGGGCGACGCTTTCCGGGGCGTGGCGATCACGGCGAGCGAAGGCACGCAGATGCGCAATGATCGAGGCCATGCGCCCGGTCAGCTCGCTGATCAGCTTGAGATTGCCACGGGCATCGTCGGTGCGTTGGTGATCGAGCAGCACTTCAGCGTTTTCCGCGTAGCTGCGAATCGCCGCCAGCGGTTGATTGAGTTCATGACTGATGCTCGCCGACATCGTCCCCAGCGCCGACAGCTTGCCGGCCTGCACCAGATCATCCTGGGCGCGCACCAGTTCTTGCTGGGCCTGTTCGCGCTCCAGCACTTCCTGTTTCAGGCGTCGGTTGAGGCCTTCGAGGTCGCTGGTGCGCTCGGCCACCCGGCCTTCCAGTTCGCGGCGGGCCTTGGCTTCGAAGGCGATGCGCTCCAGATAATGGCGGCGGCGCTGCATCATCAGACCGAGCAGCAGCATCAATACCAGCAGCGTCGCACCACCGATGGCCAGGACCGTGCGCACCGGGCGATCAATCAAGGTGCGGGGCGCAAGGATGCTCACGTTCCAGCCGGTTTCCGCAATCGACTGGGTCTGGGTCAGCCAGGCGTTGGGGTTGAGTTTCAACGGTTTCGGATTGCGTGTCGGGTACGGTTGGATCGTGCCGATGGCCTTGTTCTCTTCGTCACTCAAGACGCGGGTGGAGCGAAAACGCCACTCGGGCCGCGAGGTGAGAATGACCACGCCGTTGTGATCGGTCAGCAGCAGTTGTTCCGGGGTTTTACCCCAGAGGCTTTCGGTGTGATCGAGATCGACCTTGACCACCAGCACGCCGATGACTTTCTCACCCTCGCGCACGGCGGCGGCGAAGAAGTAACCGCGTTTGGCCGAGGTGGTGCCCAGCCCGAAAAAGCGTCCGAGCCGTCCGGCCATGGCTTCGCTGAAATACGGCCGGAAGGAAAAATTACGCCCGACGAAACTGTCGTGTTTGTCCCAGTTGGACGCCGCCAGGGTCTTGCCGCTGGTGTCCATCAGGTACATGACTTCGGCGCCGGTCTGGGCGCTGATGTTTTTCAGCAAGCGATTGGCGTTGCCTTGGGTGACGCTATCGTCAGGCGCACCGAGCACGGCGCGCAGGGCGGGCAGGTCGCCGAGGATCTGCGGCAACACTTCATAACGGTGCAGGGTGCCCAGCAGGTTGGCGACGTAGAGGTCGAGGGTCTGACGGTTCTGCCCGGCCAGTTCGCTGCGGTAGTAACGCTCGGCCAGATGCTGCAACGGCCACAGCAACGGCGCCAGGCACAGGGCAAGCAGGGCGAGGCTGCGCCAGCGGGGTCTGCGGGGGAGGGTCGGAGTCATGGGCATCGAGCGCCTGGGGGGACAGGCGCATTATGCCTAGGGTTGTTCGGCAAGACACTCGCGTAGCGCGGTTTGCCAGTCTGGCTGGCTGACGCCCCATTCCCGCTGCAGGCGAGTGCAGTCCAGGCGTGAATTCAACGGGCGGGCGGCCGGTGTCGGATAGTCGCTGGAGGGAATCGGCAACAGGGTCGCGCAAGGCTTGCCCTGTGCCCGCAATGCGTCGCCGATGGCCTGGGCGAAACCGAACCAGGACGTTTCACCCTGGGCCGTCAGGTGATAAGTGCCCCATGCGCCGGCCTGTCCTGCCTGCCAGCGTTCGATCAGGGCAACGGTGCTGCTGGCGATCGTGCCGGCCCAGGTCGGCGCGCCGATCTGATCCGCGACAATGCGCAACTCCGGTTTTTCTTGCAGCAGGCGTTGCATGGTCAGCAGGAAATTGCGGCCGTGGGTCGAGTAGACCCAACTGGTGCGCAGGATCAGATGCTGGCCTTGCACCTCGGTGATCGCGTGTTCGCCAGCCAGTTTGCTTTTGCCGTAGACGCCAAGCGGGTTGGGCGCGTCGTCTTCGTTGTACGGCGCGGCTTTACTGCCATCGAACACGTAATCGGTGGAGTAGTGAATCAATGGAATATCCAGCTCACGGGCTTCCCGGGCCAGTATTCCGGGCGCGGTGGCGTTGATCGCAAACGCCAGCTCCGGTTCGCTTTCCGCCTGATCGACAGCGGTGTGCGCCGCGGCGTTGATGATCAGGTCGGGGCGGAGCTTTTGCACATGCTGACGAATCTGTTCTGGCTGAGCCAGGTCGAGCTGATCGCGACCGAGCACGATCAACTCGCCAAGCCCGCCCAGGCGACGCTGCAATTCACGGCTGACCTGACCGTGTTGACCACTGATGAGGATTCTCATGGGAACAGGTCGGCCTCTAGCCAGCTTTTACCGTGCTGATCCTTTTCCGATAACTGGGGAGGTTCTTCCAGTTGCCAATCGATGGCCAGGGTCGGATCGTCCCAGCGAATGCAGCGCTCGGCGCTGGGTTCGTAGTAGTCGGTGGTTTTATAGAGGAACTCGGCGAAATCGCTCAGCACCATGAAACCGTGGGCAAATCCTTCCGGAATCCATAGCTGACGATTGTTCTGTGCCGACAGGCGCACGCTGGCCCAGCGCCCGAAATTTGGCGAGCTGCGGCGGATGTCCACGGCGACGTCCAGTACTTCACCGGCGGTCACACGAACCAGCTTGCCCTGGGTGTGTTCCAGCTGATAGTGCAAGCCACGCAGTACACCTTTTCGCGAGCGCGAATGATTGTCCTGAACGAAGGCTTTTTTAAGGCCCGTGGCTTGTTCGAAGGCCCGGGCATTAAAACTTTCGTAGAAAAACCCCCGTTCATCACCGAAAACCTTGGGCTCGATAATCAAAACACCCGGCAAATCAGTGGACGTGACATTCATTGATCTTCTCCAGCGATCTTGAACAGATACTGACCATACCCGGTTTTGCCAAAGTACTGCGCGCGCTCAAGCAAGTATTCACGATTGATCCAGCCGTTCTGGTAGGCAATCTCTTCCAGGCAGGCCACTTTCAAACCCTGGCGATGTTCAATGGTTTGCACATATTGCGAGGCTTCGAGCAGGCTGTCGTGGGTGCCTGTATCGAGCCAGGCAAAGCCACGACCAAAGCGCTCGACCTGCAAGTCGCCGCGTTGCAGATAAGCATTGTTGATGTCAGTGATTTCCAGCTCGCCACGGGGAGAAGGCTTGACGGCCTTGGCGATCTTGATCACGTCGTTGTCGTAGAAATACAACCCGGTGACCGCGTAGCTGGACTTCGGCTTGACCGGTTTTTCTTCGATCGAAAGTGCACGGCCCTCGCTGTCGAAGTCGATCACGCCAAAGCGCTCCGGATCCTTGACCCAGTAACCGAACACGGTCGCGCCGCTGCGTTGCCTGGCGGCGCTTTGCAGTTGTTCGCCGAAGTGCTGGCCGTGGAAAATGTTGTCGCCCAGGATCAGACACACCGGGTCATCGCCGATGAATTCTTCGCCAATCAGAAACGCCTGGGCCAGGCCGTCCGGGGACGGCTGTTCGGCATAGTTGAAATTCACTCCGAACTGGCTGCCATCGCCCAGCAGATTGCGGTATTGCGGCAGATCCTGAGGCGTGGAGATCAACAGAATGTCTTTGATGCCAGCCAGCATCAGGACCGAGATCGGATAGTAGATCATCGGTTTGTCGTAGACCGGCAACAGCTGTTTGGAGACACCGAGGGTGATCGGGTGCAAGCGCGTGCCCGAGCCGCCCGCCAGTACAATTCCTTTCATCATGCGATCAAATCCTTGATCTCTGTGAAGCCCAGTCGCTCACCCTGATAGCTGCCATCCTGAACCCGGCGGCACCATTCAAGGTTATCCAGGTACCACTGAACGGTTTTGCGCAGGCCGGTTTCGAAAGTTTCTTCAGGAACCCAGCCCAGTTCGCGCTCTATCTTGCTGGCGTCGATGGCGTAACGCAGGTCGTGGCCAGGGCGATCCTGGACGAAGGTGATCAGGTCAGTGAAGTGCGCGACGCCCTCAGGTTTGCCTGGTGCCAGCTCTTCCAGCAGTGCGCAAATGCCGCGAACCACGTCGATGTTCTTTTGCTCGTTATGACCGCCGATGTTGTAGGTCTCGCCGACCACGCCCTCGGTGACAACCTTGAACAGCGCACGGGCGTGATCTTCGACAAACAGCCAGTCTCTTACTTGCAGGCCATTGCCATACACCGGCAGGGGTTTGCCGGCCAGGGCGTTGAGAATCACCAACGGGATCAGCTTTTCCGGGAAGTGGAACGGTCCGTAGTTGTTCGAGCAGTTAGTCAGCAAGACCGGCAGACCATAGGTGCGCTGCCAGGCACGGACCAGGTGGTCGGACGCTGCCTTGCTGGCAGAATACGGTGAGCTGGGTGCGTAAGGCGTCGTTTCAGTGAACAGGTCATCGACACCATGCAGGTCGCCATAGACCTCATCTGTGGAAATGTGATGGAAGCGGAAGGCACTTTTTTCAGGCTCGGCCAGGGTTTGCCAGTAGGCGCGGGTGGCTTCCAGCAAGCTGTAGGTGCCGACAATATTGGTCTGGATGAAATCCGACGGACCGTCAATGGAGCGGTCTACGTGGGATTCAGCAGCCAAGTGCATGATTGCGTGAGGCTGGAAACGAGTCAGTACCGCGCTCATCGCGGCTTGATCGACGATGTCGGCCTGAACGAACTCGTAGCGAGTGTCGCTGGCAATGCTGGTCAGCGACTCAAGATTGCCAGCATAGGTCAGCTTGTCCAAGTTGAGCACTTCATGTTCGGTGTTCCGAATCAAGTGACGGACCAGAGCAGAGCCTATGAATCCGGCGCCGCCGGTGATGAGAATACGCATGTTCGTTGGCCTTTTTCCGTAAGACGATAAAGCGAGTGGAGCATAGCTTGTCGGCAGGCGGGACGTGGTGCAAGAGGGTTGTTGGTCGTATTTAGGTTTTGCAGCCCTTTATCAGCAAGTAATCGACCCGCGGACCGGCCAACGGCGAGGGCCACTGATCCCCGGGGGTTGATTATCAACCGATGCAGTGGCGATATAAGCGCCTAATAAAATCTCAGGGGTCGTTGTATGCCGCTCGCCACGTTGATTCACCGCGCCAGTCTGCCCAGCCCGCAAGTGTCTGCGGAGCAAGCGCTAGAGCTGTTGCAGGCACATTACGGGTTGAGCGGGTCATTGCAGTCCCTGGGCAGCCAGCAAGACCTCAACTTTCGCGTCGACAGTGAGCGCGGCCGTTTTGTCCTGAAAATCTGCCGGGGTGACTACGCTGTCCCGGAATTGCAGGCCCAGCACGCCGGGCTCAAGCATCTGGCCAAACAGGGCGACGTGCAGGTGCCTCGGGTGATCCCGGCGCGTAATGGCGAAGACTTGCTGTCGCTGGAAGTCGGCGGTCAGGCCGTGCATGTGCGCCTGCTGGATTACATCGAAGGCCAGTCGCTGACCCACCTCGATCATTTGCCGGGTTCAGTGGTCGCCGGTTTCGGTCGGCTCTGCGGTGAAATGGACCTGGCCCTGGCCGGTTTCGACCATGTTGGGCTTGAACGTACGCTGCAATGGGATGCCCGCCACGCCAATGCATTGATCGCCCATTTGCTGCCCGTTATCGAAGATGACCAGCAACGCGGGTTGATTGCCGAAGCCGCCGAAAAGGCCGAGCGACGCTTGCTGCCGTTGGTGGCGAAGCTGCCAATACAGGCAATTCACATGGACATCACCGACGACAACGTGGTCTGGCGGCGGGATTCGCAACGCCAGTGGCAGTTGCAAGGTGTGATCGATTTTGGCGACCTGATCCGAACCTGGCGCATTACCGATCTGTCGGTGACCTGCGCGGCATTGTTGCATCACGCCGATGGTGATCCGTTCTACATCTTGCCCGCGGTCCAGGCCTATCACGCGGTCAATCCGTTGCAGCCTGAAGAGTTGCAGGCGCTGTGGCCGCTGATCGTGGCCCGGGCGGCGGTGCTGGTGCTCAGTGGTGAACAGCAGGTCAGCATTGATCCGGGCAACGAATACAGCCGCGACAACCTGACCCACGAGTGGGAAATTTTCCGCGTCGCCACCTCGGTGCCGCTGGAGCTGATGGAAGCGGCAATCCTGACCGCCGTCGGACAGAACCTGCCAAGTATTGGCGGTGAAGGTTTCGCGCCGTTGCTGCCAAGCCTGGTCGGGCGTGAGTTTGCCTTGATCGACCTGGGCATACTCAGCCCGCATTTCGAGGCTGGTAACTGGGAGCAGGAAGGGATCGATCAGCGTCTGCTGACGCAAGCCGCTGCGGCCCACGGTCTGGCGGCCAGTCGTTATGGCCAATACCGTTTGTCCCGGACCCGCCCGGACATGGCCACGGAACCGGACACCTACCCCTTGCACGTGGAGTTGCGTGTGCCCCACGGCACCGCTGTTGAGTCGCCGTTTGCCGGCGTTGTTCACCAGCTGTCGGCGGGGGTGTTGCAACTCGACGGTCCGCAACTGAGTGTGCGTCTGTGGGGCGTGACCCCATCGCTGCACACCGGTGCGGCGCTGGTCAAAGGCCAGGTGCTGGGTTCGGTCAACGGGCCGCTGGTGGTGCAGTTGTGTCGAGGCGCTTCTTTGAATGCGCCGTTGTTTTGCACGCCGTCCCGCGCATTGGCCTGGCAAGCGTTGTGCCCGTCGCCGGCGGTGCTGCTGGGACTGGCGTGTGACGCTGAAAAAGAACTCGATGCCCAGACCCTGCTGGCGCGTCGCGATGCGAGTTTCGCTCGCACGCAAAAACACTATTACGTCGATCCGCCCCGCATCGAGCGCGGCTGGCGCAATCACCTGATCGACATGCAGGGCCGCTCTTACCTCGACATGCTCAACAACGTTGCGGTGCTCGGTCACGGTCATCCGCGCATGGCCGCCGTCGCCAGTCGCCAATGGTCGCTGCTCAATACCAACTCTCGGTTTAACTACGCGGCGGTGGCCGAGTTTTCCGAGCGGTTGTTGAAGTTGGCACCGGACTCCATGGACCGGGTGTTCCTGGTCAACAGCGGTAGCGAGGCCAACGACCTGGCGATACGCCTGGCGTGGGCCTACAGCGGCGGGCGCGACATGCTCAGCGTGCTTGAGGCGTATCACGGCTGGACGGTGGGCGCGGACGCGGTGTCGACTTCGATTGCCGACAACCCCAAGGCCTTGAGCAGCCGCCCGGACTGGGTGCATCCGGTGATCGCGCCGAACACCTATCGCGGCGAATTCCGCGGCCCGGACAGTGCGCCGGACTACGTGCGCAGCGTCGAGCACAACCTGGCGAAAATCGCTGAACAGAAACGCCAGTTGGCCGGTTTTATCTGTGAGCCGGTGTACGGCAATGCCGGCGGTATCTCCCTGCCGCCGGGGTATTTGCAGCAGGTGTATGCACGGGTCCGCGCCCAGGGCGGCGTGTGCATCGCCGACGAAGTGCAGGTCGGTTACGGGCGCATGGGCCACTTCTTCTGGGGCTTTGAAGAGCAGGGTGTGGTGCCGGACATCATCACCATGGCCAAGGGCATGGGCAATGGCCAACCCTTGGGCGCCGTGATCACCCGCCGGGAAATCGCCGAAGCGCTGGAGGCGGAGGGTTACTTCTTCTCGTCGGCGGGCGGCAGTCCGGTGAGTTGCCAGATCGGCATGGCGGTGCTGGATGTCATGGAGGAAGAAAAACTCTGGGAAAACGCGCAGATCGTGGGCGGCTATTTCAAGAAACGGCTTGAGGCGCTGATCGATCGTCATCCGCTGGTGGGCGCGGTGCATGGTTCCGGTTTCTACCTGGGCGTCGAGTTGATCCGCGACCGCGAAACCCTCGAGCCGGCGACCGAAGAAACCACGGCGCTGTGTGATCGCTTGCGCGAACTGGGGATCTTCATGCAACCGACGGGGGATTATCTGAACGTGCTCAAGATTAAACCGCCAATGGTGACCACGCGCCGGAGCGTGGATTTCTTTGTGGACATGCTTTCGAAGGTGTTGGGTGAAGGTTTGTAGGACTTTAGATCGCTTTCGCGGGCAAGCCTTGCTCCTACAGGTCTTATGTCGCACTCATTTTTCGCGAACGACACCGCCCCTGTAGGAGCGAGGCTTGCCCGCGAAGGCGTCTTCGAGTGCGATGCAAAATATCGATTGTTATCGGTATTTTCTGGGTTTTTTTAGATGGATGGCGTTTGTGTGACTTTTAAAGCCGATATTTATCGGCTATAAAGTCGCCATTGCCTACCAATAAAAAGATCCAGGAGATGATTCATGAGCCGTATCGTTACCGTCGCCGCCACCCAGATGGCTTGTTCCTGGGATCTCGAAGCCAACATCGAGATCGCTGAGAAACTGGTCCGTGAGGCCGCGGCCAAAGGTGCGCAGATCATCCTGATCCAGGAATTGTTCGAGGCGCCGTACTTCTGCCAGAAACCAAACCCGCAATACCTGCAACTGGCCACGACCGTTGAAGACAACGTCGCGATCAAGCACTTCCAGAAAGTCGCCAGGGAACTGCAAGTGGTACTGCCGATCAGCTTCTACGAACTGGCCGGCCGTGCGCGTTTCAACAGCATTGCGATCATCGATGCCGACGGCTCCAACCTCGGGATTTATCGGAAAAGCCACATCCCGGACGGCCCGGGCTACCACGAAAAGTATTACTTCAACCCGGGCGATACCGGCTTCAAAGTCTGGAACACCCGTTACGCGAAAATCGGCGTGGGCATTTGTTGGGACCAGTGGTTCCCGGAATGCGCCCGCAGCATGGCGCTGCTCGGCGCGGAAATCCTGTTTTACCCGACCGCCATCGGCAGCGAGCCCCACGACAAGACCATCTCGTCCCGCGACCACTGGCAGCGCGTGCAACAGGGTCATGCCGGCGCCAACCTGATGCCGCTGATCGCCAGCAACCGTATTGGCAACGAAGAGCAGGACGGCTACGACATTACCTTCTATGGCTCGTCGTTCATCGCCAACCAGTTCGGCGAGAAGGTTCAGGAACTCAACCAGACGGAAGAAGGCGTGCTGGTCCAGAGTTTTGACCTTGATGAGCTGGAGCACATTCGCAGTGCATGGGGCTCGTTCCGTGATCGTCGTCCGAACCTATACAATGCGCTCAAAACCCTCGACGGTTCCCTGGAGTCCTGATCGCATGACCACTTTAAACAGCACCCCGCGCGCCGACGGCTTCTACATGCCCGCCGAGTGGGCGCCGCAAACCCAGACCTGGATGATCTGGCCCGAGCGCCCGGACAACTGGCGTCTGGGCGGCAAACCGGCGCAAGCTGCGCACGTCGCGGTGGCCAAGGCCATTGCCCGTTTCGAACCGGTGACCGTGGCAGTTTCCGCCGGCCAGTACGAAAACGCCCGTGCCCGTCTCGACGTGCCGAATATCCGCGTAGTCGAGATGTCCAGCGATGACGCCTGGGTTCGCGACACCGGCCCGACCTTCGTGATCAATAACAGCGGCGAATTCCGTGGCGTGAACTGGGACTTCAACTCCTGGGGCGGTTTTGACGGTGGTTTGTACTCGCCGTGGAACCGTGATTCCCAGGTCGGCGGCAAGATCCTCGAGATCGAACGCAGCCAACGCTACCGCACCGAGGGCTTCGTGCTCGAAGGCGGTTCGATTCATGTCGATGGTGAAGGCACCCTTATCACCACCGAAGAATGCCTGCTCAACCGCAATCGCAATCCGCACCTCAAGCGTGCCGATATCGAAGCGGTGCTCAGCGCGAATCTGGCTGTGGATAAGATCATCTGGCTGCCGGACGGTTTGTTCAACGACGAAACCGACGGCCATGTGGATAACTTCTGCTGCTACGTGCGCCCGGGCGAAGTATTGCTGGCCTGGACCGATGACCCACAGGACCCGAACTACCCACGTTGCCAGGCGGCGATGAAAGTGCTGGAAAGCAGCACCGACGCAAAAGGTCGCCCATTCACGGTGCACAAGATGCCGATTCCGGGGCCGCTGTATGCGACTGAAGAAGAGTGTGCCGGTGTCGATCCGGTGGACGGCACCCAGGAGCGTAATCCTACCGTTCGTCTGGCCGGTTCCTACGTGAATTTCCTGATCGTCAACGGCGGCATCATCGCGCCGAGCTTCGACGATCCGCTGGACGGCCCGGCCAAAGAGATTTTGCAAAGCCTGTTCCCGCAGCACGAAGTGGTGATGGTGCCAGGCCGTGAACTGTTACTGGGCGGCGGTAATATCCACTGCCTTACTCAACAACAGCCCGCGCCGCACAATGAGTGAGTGGGGTTGTAACAGCTTGAGTTGATTGCTTATTCAACTCAGCAGCGTTTGCCCCATAGCGCTTGAGAGAAAGCCCGCAGCCCGTCAGGACTGCGGGCTTTTTTGTATCCGCTCATCGACAGGTCGGAAACATTGGCACAGCTCTTGTATCTGTCATGGGGCAAAACAGGGAGGGGAGAACTGCGATGTTCTGTCATAAACCTTGGATAAGTTAGCCGCTCACAAACCGGGAGAGAGCGCCGAAATGAACGCCGAAGTGAATGTAGTGAGCGAGCGGACATTGCATCCCCTGGCAGTCAATAGCGAATCGCTGCAGATCCTTGCGCACTGGTTGAAATCCAATGGAACGCGTCAGATCAGGGAACCTGATCCGCGCCGGATGATGATCGAGCGCTACCCCGCTGGTTTATTCAGCGAAGCGGAACTGGAAGCGTTGTGGGATGTGATGGAAGGATAAGAAGAAAAACAACGGATTGATAAAAGCGCTGCCGGGAGGGCGGCGCTTTTTTATGGGCGACACTTTTTTGCGACCCGTGGAGATTAAAAATGTGGGAGCGGGCTTGCTCGCGAATGGGGTGTGTCATTCAGCAATGTTGTTGACTGGCACACCGCTTTCGCGAGCAAGCCCGCTCCCACAGGGTTTTTATGGTGTCTGGCAGTGAACATTTTGGCCAAGCCAACGCATTCGACCGATTCATGAAACAGACTGAAAGCCATTCCAGCGTTTTTCCGAAACGGTCTGAGGGCTAGTCTGCCGGCATCGATTTTGCCCACCTCTTCGCCGGAGTCTTCCCATGAACCTTCACTACATTTACGACCCGTTGTGCGGCTGGTGCTACGGCGCCAAACCGCTGGTGCTAGCCGCCCAAGCCATACTGCCGGTGATCGCCCATGGCGGCGGCATGATGACCGGCGCCAACCGCCAGACCGTTTCGCCACAACTGCGTAACTACGTGATGCCCCACGACCGGCGCATCGCTGAATTCACCGGCCAGCCGTTTGGCGAGGCATATTTCGAAGGTTTGTTGCGCGACGAAACCGCTGTCTTCGATTCCACACCACCGATTGCAGCGGTGCTGGCTGCCGAGCAGATCGCCGGCCGTGGACTGGAATTGCTGGGGCGTTTGCAGACGGCTCATTACCTGGAAGGGCGCCGCATTGCTGACGAAGCGGTTCTGCTGGAGCTGGCGAACGCCATCGGTCTCGAACAGCAAGTTTTCCAAAGCGCTTTTCAAGAAGCCGACACCGAGCGCCACATCAAGGCAAGCCGTGCACTCCTGGCCAATGTAGGCGGCCAAGGCTTCCCGACCTTCGCCCTGGAACACAACGGCCAATTCACCTTGATCGACATCGGCCCGTGGCTGGGCAAACCAGAAGCCTTCGCCGCCTGGTTGAGTCAATCGCTGCCGGCCCAAGCCTCGGCGACCGAATTTCAAGCCTGTGGCCTCGATGGCTGCATCCACTGAATTCCCGCGAATTCCTGCAACTGACGCTAAGCGATAACTGATTTCTTAGATGATTTTTGCCTAATCTCAGACGATTCATGAAATTGACATAACCTTGAGGGCGCGGATAGGATTCGCGCCAACGCCTGTGGCCAACCGCCACGACTCACAAAACAATAAAAGGCCCGCCGCGATTTCTCGTGGGCGGGCCTTTTTGTTTCAGGGTGAAAAAAGAGCGCAACAGCGCCGTTTCAGCCGTTCGGCACAGCGCGTATCAACCGGTAATAAGGAAAACAAAATGTTGAATAAGCGAATCAGCCTGATCGCTCTGGGGATGTTGAGCGCTACACAGGCCATGGCTAACGACCAGGCCGAAGCCAAGGGATTTGTTGAAGACAGCAGCCTCAAAGTGCTGCTGCGCAATGCCTACATCAATCGTGACTACAAGGACGGCAACCCGGACAAATCCGAGTGGGGCCAAGCGGCCATCGGTACGTTCTCGTCCGGTTTCACCCAAGGCACCGTCGGTGTCGGCGTCGACGCTTTCGGTCTGTACGCACTCAATCTTGAGCGCAGTGAAGACCGCAGCGGTGCCCAAGGCATCGACTTCTTCAAGAAGGGCAACAGCGGCAACCCGGCCAATGACCTGTCCAAGGGCGGCGCCGCCGTCAAATTCCGTCTGTCCAGCACCACGCTGACCTACGGCGACCAGATGCCGGAATTGCCGGTGCTGAACTACGACAACTCGCGCCTGCTGCCGGAAAGCTACACCGGCACTTTGATCACCTCCAAAGAGATCAAAGGCCTGGTCCTGAACGCCGGTCGTTTCACCGCCGAATCGCGTAAAAGCGCTGAAGGCCGTGACAGCGGTGGCTTGAAGTCGATCAACGTCTTGGGCGGCAGCTACCAGTTCACCGAACAGTTCAAGGCTGCGGTCTACGCCTCCGACGTCGAAGACGTGCTGAAGAAGCAATACGTGAACGCCAACTACGTGTTCCCGATCGACAAGGATCAGTCCCTGACCCTGGACTTCAACGGCTATCGCACCAAGCTGGACAATTCCTACGTCCGCGAAAACGGTATCACCGGCGACGACAACAAGATCTGGAGCCTGGCAGCGACGTTCGCCACCGGCCCGCACTCGTTCACCCTCGCTCACCAACGCAGCACCGGCGACAGCAACTTGGGCTACGCCTACGGCGGCTATCAGCGCGACCAAAACCGTGTCGGCGACGGCGGCAACACCATCTACCTGGCCAACTCCTACTGGTCTGACTTCAACGCTGAAGACGAACGCAGCTGGCAGCTGGGCTATGGCCTGGACTTCAGCACCTTCGGCGTTCCGGGTCTGAGCTATAACTTCGCCTATGTACGCGGTGACAACATCACCACGTCCACCAGCGAAGGCGGCACCGAGCGCGAGATCTTCAACCAGTTCAAGTACGTCGTGCAAAGTGGCCCGGCCAAAGACCTGAGCGTGAAATTGCGCAGCTCGATCCTGCGGGTGTCGCAGAAATCCAGCGAGTACAACGTCAGCGGCAACGAAGTGCGTGTGTTCGTGGATTACCCGATCAACATCTTCTGATGATCGCTTGAGTTGATAAAACTCACTAAAAAACCCCGACTGGTTCGGGGTTTTTTTTGGCTGAATTTTGGTTAAAACGTTCTAAAAGCGCTTTTTTTGGCATAAAAACGTCGATTCAAAAGATATTTTTATGGCGCTTCAAGCAACGCTTGATATGCCTGAAATTCTTTCTCATGGGCCAAAAATCCTACAGCTACTAGATTGAGCCGCTAAATGCAGCGGAGACTAGTAATGATCGTTTTAAACAGAGAAGTTGGCGAATCGCTAAGGCGCGACAAATTTGTCAACGTCCAGGGTGGTGACTTCAATCTCTACGGTCATTTCGCCGACTTCGTCAGACTGACCAAAAGTTGGGAGAACATGGAGCCGGACAGCTACTACGGCCAGGCCGAATCCGGTATGCGCTTCCGTCGCTACAGCGATTTTGAATACAACCCGGTGACCCGCGAACTGACGCAGCTGGAACACCGCGCCTATGTTCAGTCCAAGGCCAACAACAGCTACGTCGGCGGCATGATTCGTCACTTCCAGGATTTCTCCGAAGAAGTGATTAATTCGCCGGTGATGCGCAGCCTCATCGACATCGACTTTGAAGTGTACAAAAACGTCCTGCCGCCGGAGTTGCACGACGAGATCTGGCAATGCCAGATCCATCAGATCCGCATCGAGATCAAACCGGGCAAGCAGCTGGAAATCACCCCTGAAGGCATCCATTGCGATGGCTACCCGTTCAGCGGTGTGCACTTCTGGGGACGCAACAATGTGGAGGGTGCCGAGAGTCGTCTTTACAGTACCCATGAAGAACAGTTGGCCTCGACGACCTATCAGGAAATCCTCGACACCACCTTCTTCCTCGATCGCGATATGCGCCACTACGTGACCCCGGCGCGCAATGTCCATTCCCACGACATGGCGTACCGGCAAATCCTGGCGATTTCATTCTCGCGGCCCGGGACCGCTTTCGACATTGTTCGCTGAACAGCTTGACCCCATGGACAGCGCCTCGGCATCAGTGATGCTGTGGCGGGCCAATGCCAAGGATGCGCTGCGCCTGGAGCGCTTTTTCCGGCAGTTCGACGAAGTGTCGTTCTGCGACTGGCAGGACGCCAAATGCCTGCGCGGCGTGTTGGTACAGAAGACCACCACCGCGTACCTGGCGCTCGACCTCAGTGGTGAAGTGGTCGGCGCGGTGCTGGGCGGCATGCTCGGCAGTCGCGGCACCATCAACCATCTGGCGGTAAGCCCGCTGTATCGCGCCCAGGGCGTGGGCCAGCGTTTGGTGGAAGCCGCTTCGGCGGACATGAAACGCGTCGGTGTACTGCGGATGTTCCTGTTTGTCGACGATGCTAACCTTGCCGGCAAACGTTTTTGGACTGCCCAGGGTTTTTGCGAGCCGCGTGGCGAAACGACCTTTGAGAGGGACCTATGAATGAGACGTCCAGCAGCCAGCCGCTGATGGTCGAGCCGCAGCCTTCGCGCACCTTTGCAGAAGCCAGCCCGGTGGTGGCCGGTTACTTCACGGTGTCGTTTGTGTTTGGTTTGATGGCCGTCAACGCCGGGTTGCCCGTGTGGCTGCCGGTCGCGATGTGCCTGTTTGTGTATGCCGGCGCTTCGCAGTTCGCCGCGTTGGCGTTGATCTCCAGCGGCGCTTCGCTGACCACGATTATCCTCACCACCTTCCTGATCAACGCGCGGCACATGCTGATGTCGGTCTACATGGCCAAGGCCTTGCGGGCGTTGGGGCTCAGTCGTTTTGAACGTTGGTGTTATGCCGGCGGACTGACCGATGAATCGTTCGCCTTCCACAGCGTGAAACTGGGCAGCGGCGCGCCGGTCAACGTGCGTTACCTGATCGGCTTCAACCTGTTTTGCCACACCTCGTGGGTGATTGGCGGTTTGCTGGGGGCGATTTGCGCGCAGTACGCCTCGCACCTGATCAAATACCAACTCGATTACGCTCTGACCGCGATGATGCTCTACGTGCTGGTGTCGCTGTGCAACACCCGCAATAAGCTGATCGCCGCCATGGCCGCGGTCGCCTGCATGGGCGCCTTGAGCCTGGTCGGCAGCTCGCCGTTCAACGTGTTTATCGCCACATTCGTGGGTTGCGGGGTGGGTGTATGCCTGACCAAACGTTCCTGATTCTGGTCGTTGTGCTGATGATGACCGTGACCTTCCTGCCGCGCGCACTCCCGCTGCAAGTCAACACCGACCACTGGCCGCCCTTCGTCGCCAGGGCGCTGGAATACTTGCCGGTGGCGATCGTCGCTGCGATCAGCCTTACGCCCTTGTTGATCAAGGACCAGCATGTGCAGCTCGATCGCCCGGAATTCTATGCCGCGATTCCGACGTTGTTATGTGCGTATTTCAGCAAAAACCTCTTTCTCAGTGTGGCGGTTGGGACGGCTGCGTACATTGCGCTCGGCTCGTTCATGTAGGCGCAGGTCGACCACGTCGCTCAACGCCTGGCCCGACAACTCGGGGTTATTGACCGCCAGCCGCACTTCGAGGAAGTCCTCGAAATCCGGGAAAATGGTCAAGCCGTTACGCTGGGCGGCGTCGCGGGACACCATGCCGATGCCGTCCATTTGCGGGATCAGCGACAAGGTCAGGGTCTCGCTGCATGAGTAAATCGTCCGTTGGCCGGTTTCGTAATTACCCAGTCCCGCGTCGAGAAAGCGCAGGAAGCTGTTGGAGTACGGACAATCGTCTGCCGGACGCACCTGAAGCTTGTCGCCCAGCAACACCAGCGGATCGTTCTCCTGGCCGCAATGCGCACCGACCACCTGAACGTGCACATCCGGCAGCAAAATGCTCGGCAGCCCTGGCTTTTGCGGGCCGATCAACACGGCCAGGTCGAAATCTTCATTCTTCAGCTTGCTGAGGTTTTCCATCGACTCTGCGTAGGAGAACTCCAGTTGATGATCAGGAAACACCTCAAACAGGCGTCCGATCATGCGCCGATTGAAGTCTTCCGACAGCGTGGTATTCAACGCCACCTTCAGCGTGCGCTGACCGGGCACCTTCAATGCAGCGACTTTCTCTTCCATCTGCCGCGTGGCGACCAGGACTTTGTCCATATACGGCGTGAGCTCGGTGCCCTGCGCCGTCAGGGTCAGGCCCTTGTTGGAACGTCGAAACAGGCGAAAACCAAACTGCTCTTCGACCTTGTTCAACTGCGCGGCCAACGCCTGCACCGTCAAACAGGAATGCTCTGCCGCCGCCGACAACGAGCCGGTCTGCACAATGCGCATGAGGTTGCGTAAGGTTCTGCTATCCATGGGGTAATGCCCTCTAAAGTGGGCTGGCAATTGTTGTGTACTTAGCGGCCGATCCTGCGCCTATGCCGGCTATATTCCTGCACCTGAGCATAGTTGTCGCGGGTTTAGTAGCGAATTGATTCCGCAGCCGATGGCTGGAGGCTTACACAGGATCGGGGTTTTTGGTGGTGGTGAGGTGATTGGGATCAAAAAAACGCGGGAGGTGTGCGACTTTTCGGTTGGGTGAATGAAGGCTCTTTATTCGCTTATGGATTAAATTCACATATTCATCCGTATCTGTACTAGTCTGAATCCAGACATTGCTACGGAGGCGATCCCATGTCTATCTCATCCCCCGCCCTCAGCCCACAGCAACAACTCGACTCCCCAGAAGCCGGCCGCGTCGCGCTTAAGTTCTTCTTCAACCTCATGGAACGCTGGGGTTGCAGCGCCGAGCAACAACGCACGCTGCTGGGCAAAGTCGGCAACACCACGTTCTACAAGTACAAACATCTGCCACCCAACGTGCGTTTGCCCCACGACACTCTGGAGCGCATTTCCTACCTGATGGGCATCCACAAAGCGCTGAGCATCATCTTCAGCAACAGCCGCGAGCGCGCCTACAAATGGGTCAGCAGCCCGAACACCGCCGCGCCGTTCAATGGCCAAACCGCGCTGGACTACATGCTGGTCGGCCGCGTCGTAGACATCGCTGATGTACGCCGCTACCTCGACGGAGTACGCGGTTGATGGCGCCGGAACTGGCCGATCCGCAGTGGCCGCGGGCCTATCGGATCGTTAACAGTTGTTTCCCGCCGATCTCGTTGTTTGAAGATGTGCTCGATCCGGAAGACTTGCCCACCGCTTATGCGCTGGAAGCATTGACCAATGATCGGTTGATGGAAGAGGCCGGCGTGCTTTCTCGCGTGCGGCCCGAAGACCGAATCTCCGGGCCTGGTTCTACTCCGGTGATGGCAGCGTTCACTCACATCGGCAAAACCAGTCGCTTCACCGATGGCACGTTTGGCGTCTACTACGCCGCTAGCAGCCAGGCTGCGGCTATCGCCGAGACGAGTTATCACCAGGAACGATTTCTCGCTGCGACCAATGAGCCAGACCTTGAGTTGACCATGCGGACTTACGTCAACAAAGTCGTCAAACCGTTGCATGACATTCGCCAAAACTATCCGCAGCTTCATGATCCAGACCCGACTGCTTACGGCCCGTCCCAGGCTTTTGCTCGGCAGTTGCGTGAAGCTATGTCGTGGGGATTGCTCTACAACAGCGTTCGGTTGCCTGGGCATGAATGTGTTGCGGCGTTTCGCCCGCCGGCGGTGTCGATTCCGAAGCAGGGGAAGCACATTCGGTATGTTTGGAGTGCGAGCAGTCGGCGGATTTCGTTTGTGTTTGAGGTGAGTGAAGTATGAGCAGTGAGTCCCAAAATTGTTAGAAATTGCGACGATTTTGGCCGATTTCTAATCGTTTTTATGCAAAAGGTCGGTTTTATGATCGTTTTTATGCAGGGAGAGTCGATTTTATGCACGGAGCTCAAATTCTTAACGATTTCCGACAAGCAAAAAGCCCCGATTGGTTCGGGGCTTTTTTATGCGTGCGCGACTACGTTGGACGGCGGTTGTTACACGGTGCGTCGAGAACCTTCACCACGTCATCAATGATCGCCTTGCTCATTTCCTGCAAATAATACGACGCCCAGGCATGCCGGTCGGTTTCGCGAACCATAGCAGCGTCAGAGGCGAGCAGTTTGGCGACGTGGAGCAGGTTGGAAGCGTGGGAAAGGGCTTCGATCACCGGGACACCGGAGTTGATGCGAAACAGCGCTTCGTTGGCGTGGTAGGAGAACGGGGTGAGGCCGATGGTTTTCAGGTCTTGAGGGATGGTCATTGGGCACCTCCGGTTTTTGGGCGGTGGTGGGTTATGACCGGTGCAGCAGTGGCGCAAACTTTGGACGGACTGATGGCAAGCATTAGCAAAACTCCTACATATAAGTGAGAGCTGCCACGTTCGTTCTCAGGCGAATGGGTGACAGCTGTGCGCAGGCTGAGAACCGGAAATGTAGGAAACCGGCAGACCCGAAGGCCTCCCACGCACAGCCGCCATAACACGGAAATGCAGGCACAAAAAAACGCCGACAATCGTGATTTGGTGGCGCTCGTGCGCCTACATATTACCCGGGTTCTCAGGCCCGGTCGCTGAATCGGCAGCGACGGCTTGAAGGTAGCTTGAGGCGGGAGGATGCGCAATCGTGGCGAGGTGGTGGCGTGGGGTGAACGGTTTAGTGTTTTTTATGGCTGAGCAATAATTATTGGCCGGGCATAATTTTGATAATTTGGATGACCTACCAATAGGGTTGTCGATTTGCTCGAGGAGCATCAGCAATGGATGTAGAACTGAATCAGTTTCAGAAGGATTTTCTGGAATCTGTGCGTCAGATGAAAACGAGACAAGTCCTTCCTGCCGCTGAGAAAGAAGACTTAAACGGTGAGAAACGGTTCGAATCGCGCAGAGACACGTCGCCAGAACGCGTCGAAAAAGCTGAGAAATAGCGACACGTAACCTAGCGGATTACATGAAACGGAGATGAGCCCCACAGTCGGTGTCGACTGTTAACGCCCCTGCATCGATCGCAATTACTCGATCTTACCCGTTGCGAGCTCGGAAGCACGCGAATCGATCACGTCTAATCCAGCTGCACCTTCATCCTCTTTTACGTCCGGGTTGTTGATGCAATCGGCGAGTATTGAAAGCTCCATTTCCCCCGCGATTATGCTAGCGACTTCCCCGTCATGCGTGACATGGAAAGGACTGTAGAAGTATTGAATTGTCATGAGCATTTTCCTATATCTAATGATTGCGAAAAAATGGAGATTGGCCGATTCAACATTTTTGACGCAAACAGTTTTAGCGCCTGCCGCTGGCGTAATCATTACACCAAGTAACTAATGAAGTACCCGCCCCCACCTTTATCCCCCTGACCCAACCTCCTACATTTATCTCCAACGCCTCCCCATCATCCCGACGGGGCAGGTCACTGGAGATTCCTCATGCCTTTCGTAAGCGTTCGCATCACCCGCGATGGCGTTACCTCGGAGCAGAAAGCTCAGGTGATCGCCGAAATCACTGAAACCCTGCAGCGCGTCCTCAAGAAGGATCCGCACCTGACCCACATCGTGATCGAAGAAGTCGACACCGATAACTGGGGTTACGCCGGGATTACCACCACCCAGTACCGCAAGCAACTGGCTGACGCGGAGGGCAAATCGTGACCGCGTCCGTTTCTATCGATTTCATCTCCGACGTGGTGTGCCCGTGGTGTGCGTTAGGTGCGACGGCGCTGGAGCAAGCGATTGAGAACGTGGCCGGTGAAGTCTCGGTCGAGCTGACTTACAAGCCTTTCGAGTTGAACCCGGACATGCCGGCAGTCGGCGAAAACGCTGTCGAGCACTTGATGCGCAAATATGGACGCACCGCCGAAGACGTCGCTGCTGGCAAAGCGATGCAGATCGCTCGCGGTGAGGCCATCGGGTTCAAGTTCGATCTGGAGAAACGCAGCCACTTCTACAACACCTTTGATGCGCACCGGTTGCTGACGTGGGCGTTGCGGGAAGGGCGGCAGGTCGCACTGAAGAAAGCCTTGCTGCGTGGTTATTTCTCTGACGGCCAGAACCTGAGTGATCGCGAGACGCTGGTTCGACTGGCGGCGGAAGTGGGGCTGGATGCGGCTGCAGCCCGCGAGGTGCTGGCGTCCGGGGCGTTCGCCACGGAAGTGCGTGATCTTGAGGAGTTTTACCGCGAGCGCGGCATCAACTCGGTCCCGGCCATGGTGCTGAACGGTCGTCACCTGGTGTCCGGTTCACAGTCGGTCGAGTACTACGAACAGATGTTGCGACAAATGGCGCAGGCGCCTGTTGAAGCCTGATTCATCACTTTTTCAAACCATCATTTATTAGTTGAGGTTCATCATGAGCAATTCGAAGAAAGTCATCGTTATCACTGGCGCTTCCCAAGGTCTCGGCGCTGGCATGGTCAAGGCGTTTCGTGAACTGGATTACAAAGTCGTCGCCACTTCGCGTTCGATCAAACCGTCCACTGACCCGGACATTCACACAGTTGCCGGCGACATCGGTGATCCCGCGGTTGCCCAGCGCGTTATCCGTGAAGCGATTGAGCGTTTTGGTCGTGTAGATACGCTGGTCAACAATGCCGGGATCTTCGTCGCCAAGCCATTCACCGCTTACACCCCAGAAGATTACGCCGCGGTACTGTCGGTGAATTTGAATGGCTTCTTCTACATCACCCAACTTGCAATTACCGAGATGGAAAAGCAGGGCAGCGGTCATGTGGTCAGCATCACCACCAGTTTGGTGGACCATGCGATTGATGGTGTGCCTTCGGTACTGGCTTCGTTGACCAAGGGTGGCTTGAATGCGGCGACCAAGTCACTGGCGATTGAGTACGCCAAACGTGGGATTCGGGTGAATGCTGTTTCGCCGGGCATCATTAAAACGCCGATGCACAGTGAGGAAACTCACGCGGCCCTTGGTGCACTGCATCCGGTCGGGCACATGGGCGAAGTTCACGACATTACACAGGCGATTGTCTATCTCGATACTGCGAATTTTGTTACTGGTGAAATTCTGCATGTGGATGGTGGGCAGAGTGCGGGTCACTAAGATCTGATTTTACAAACTGCAGAAACAACAAAGCCCTCGCAGAAATGCGAGGGCTTTTTTTGTCTGGTGCCGAAACCAGGAATCGAACTTGAACGAAAAATAAATCCGTCCCCTTTACTGGCCGAATGCATGTACATGCACCGCTGGAGGCTTTGAAAACAGTGGAGCGGGTGAAGGGACTCGAACCCTCGTTATCAGCTTGGGAGGGGGGAATCTAACTAGGGGCGGAAAGGTTCTTCCTTCTCAGGGCCCTGTTGTATCGGAGTGCAATAAAGGCAACAAAAATGGTCAACGCCACTGTAGCTAAGAATTTCAATAATCCTGCGTATGGCAAGGAGTTCAGGAATTCGAATGCGGGCTTTGTCAAAGCAAGAGCAGCGAACGCGCTTGCCATCGCGGTGAAGATTGCGAAGCCGCGAGAAACTTTGAGTCCGCCACTTCGTAAACCATTCGGCAAATAGATGAAGTAGATGAAGAGCAGCGAGCATGAGATGGCGATGTTATAGGCATCTCTCCAATAGCTTGTCTTCTTGAGCGAGGTGTCCTCGTAGCCCACTTCGTTAATGCCTGCAATCCGTGCACGGGGTTCGAACTCAGGGGCGGGGCCTGACGTAATAACGGAAATGGTTATTTTATCTTTAGGGTTCGCCAGGAACGGCGAAATGGAAGCTTCCTGCCCAAGGCTACTGATCTTAACCGGGATATTTTTCGGGGCCGTATTCGCAATTTCAGCGCTGATAAATTTAGCCCCACCTTTCACGAAAATCTCAAGTGGAGTATCGAACTCGGCAGTCAGAATGGGCTTCGAACCGGTATTTTCCAGCTCCAACGTAGAGAGATACGGCGATTCAATATTTTGGCCGTTTATTGAAATCTGAAGATTTTGGATGTTCGCAGCGGGCTGCAACGGAGACGTTGAGACCAATCTCACGGTAATCGAGCGGGATGATAAATCAACCTGCCAGATGAACAAGGGAATGACGAGGCTGGCGATCGTGATCGCTATAGTGGCCACAAACTTCCAGTCCCAAGTCTTCCAAGTCACAGGTAGCTCCTTTTCCGAATGAACATCATTGCGCGTTCGACGTCCACCCTCGACCAGGGTGTACAGCAAGCCTTATTACGTCTGTTATGACGTATACGGCAAAAAAAAAAGGCCCGCATAGCTGCGAGCCTTTGTTTTGTATGGTGCCGGCACCAGGAGTCGAACCCGGGACCTACTGATTACAAGTCAGAGGGTTCTATGATACCCACTGATTTACGAAACTCTATAAGCCTATACACAGCAGGGCGTTCAGCCTATTCTTGTCTTTATGGGGTTACACGAAAATTTACCATTTTCGATCTCTAGCGTAACCCCGGCGTAACCCCGTACCCGGCGAGGAAGACATGAGCAGCGAAAGCCATATCTCATTCAGCAAGGAACGACTGACCGCATTGCCGACGCCGGAGGCCGGAAAGCGCGCCACTTATCACGACACCAAGATTCAGGGGCTACAGCTTCGAGTGTCGTTCACCGGCGTCAAAACCTTTTCCGTCTATCGCCGCATGAAAGGGGGCCAGCCCGAGCGCGTCACGCTTGGCCGCTTCCCTACTATGACGGTCGAACAAGCACGCAAGCAGGCCACTGTCATCAATGCCGAGATTGAGGCCGGGGCTAATCCGGCTGCCGTTCGCCGGGCCATCCGCGAAGAGCCGATCTTTGCCGAGATGTTGGCCGAGATGCTGGAGAAGAAGAAAAAGCGTGACGGCTCTCCAATCAGCGAGCGCACGAAAAAGGACTACCTCGACAACGCACGTCTTCACATGGTGGCCATCGCTAATAGCAAGCTGTCGCATATCAACCGATCCGAGGTGAAGGCGATTCATAGCAAGGTGAGCAAGAAAAGCGCACGCCAAGCTGACAAAGCCGTCGCCATCATTTCGTCGGTCTTCAATTACGCAACCGACCATGAACATTTCAGCGGCACCAACCCGGCTATCCGCATTCAGAAAAACATGGTGGTGTCGCGTGACCGCTTCGCGCAGGCCACCGAGCTGCCCTATTTGTTCGCCGCCATCGGCGAGTCGAGTTTGAGCGACTTCTTTCTGCTGGCGCTGCTCACTGGTGCGCGCCGCTCGAACGTACAAGCAATGGCCTGGCGCGACCTCGACCTGATGGCACGCGTCTGGCGTATCGAGATGACCAAGAACGGCACACCGCAGAACGTCACTTTATCGCCTGAAGCTGTGGCCGCACTCAAGGCCCGCAAACTCACGACTGGCACTTCTCCTTTCGTGTTTCCCGGCGAGGGTAAGACTGGCCATCTGGTGGAGCCGAAGAAGGCATGGGCCGCTGTCCTGCTGCGCGCAAGTCTGCGCCGCCTACTCGATCATCTGGGCGGACTCGGCAAGCTGTCTGCCAAGGAGCGTAAACAAGCTGACCAGCAGATCACAACCGCGCCAGCCGCCGCAGAGAAGCATTATCGATCCATCGCCGCCGTGCTGAAAATCGACTCGGCGCTCTACGACATGACTGACCTGCGCATCCATGATCTGCGGCGCACCCTTGGGAGTTGGCAAGCCAAGACTGGCGCATCGTTGGCAATCATCGGGAAGTCGCTCAACCACAAGACCCACCAAGCCACCGCGATCTATGCGCGCCTAGACCTCGACCCGGTGCGCCAGTCCGTCGAGACGGCGACGCAAGCCATGTTAGAAGCTGCGGGAGTTAAACAGACCGCCTCAGTGGTTTTGATTTCGAACCAGAGTCGGAAGTAACCGAACCATCACCAGCTTAATTGGACACCTTTTTCAACATGCTACCTGAGGATGTTATGAGTCTTTACGAACTGGAAGGCGTTGAGCTTGAACTGGATTTAGAAAGTGCTAAGTTCGAAGGCGTTCGGATCGACTATTACAACTTCATCCGGATTGTAGAACTCGACCAATATGGCGGAATTCCTCTGAATGACTTCGGAGGCTGGTTCAAGATCAGAAAAGAAGGTGTTTATCGGAAATTGCCGCAAAAAAGGGTACTGGCTTCTCTGACAACACTTGAGCGTGAAGACCTTTTTCGGCACCCCAATGGAAGGACAGATGATCCCGTACTGGCTTTCCCATTTACATTAAGGGAGTTCAAGAATTTTCTTGATTGGGCAACGAGTGTTGGCTATGACGTGCCCATCAATGAAGACGCATTGCTTGCGGTGATTGAGGCGCAGAAAATCCAGGCAGCGCTGGATAGTCCCAGCTCATCGGTAACGCCGAATCAGTCCGACGCAGCTTTGGGTGCGGAAACTCGTCAGCGATATCGAGACTTTGCCGCGAAGAATCAAGAGCGACATGATGCCCGAGCCGTTGAGCACCAGCGATGGCGCGATGCCGCCGATGAAATTCAGCGAACACGGCGAAGGGCCGCCAGCGGGCGAAAGCTCGCGAAGCTGGTGAAAGAGCAACTAGACCTACCGGATGCAGAAAGCACGATCCGCGCGGGCCTCTCCAAACCCAAAGTGGTTAAGTAAATAGTGGATTGGCTACGTCGGCCTTAGCCAAAAAAGCCAGAAAAAATCAGCTCCGATCTATAAACCGATACGGAGCTTTCCCAATGCAAACCAATATTGACGCCATCAAAGCCGAGATTCTCGCCGCACTTGGCTGTAACCCGCTCAACCCACCCGTTCAAGTAGACGACAAGCAAGCCGCCGACGCTCTTGGCGTTAAACCGAACACTCTCGCTGTATGGCGTTCGACCGGTCGCTACAACCTGCCTTTCCTCAAGGTAGGCCGCCTGGTGAAATACCGCGTTAGCGACCTTGCCGAGTTCCTGGCCAGCCGCACCGCCAGCCATACCGGCGAGGAGCGCGCGTAATGAAAAAGAGCCGCCCCCAATCCCAGCAGAGCAGCCCCTCGCAAAGCCAGCTTATCACCGAAGCTACGTGCAAGATCGCCCGCATTCTGATCCACCTGTCGACGGGTGCCAGTCTTAACCGCTTCGAGGCTGAAGACTTGGGCGATCACTGCCTGAATACCACTATTTCCGCGCTGGCCAACCGTTACGGGCTGTTCATTCAGCGTAATTATGAGCTCGCCCCGAACCACTGGGGCAAGCCTTGCCGTGTCAAGCGCTACAGCCTGCCATTCAGCGAACGCGAAAAAGCCCGCAAGGTGCTGGCTTACCTGAAGCTCATCGCCCGCTCCACCACTGAGGGCTAATCCAATGACGAACATTCGCACCCGCCTGGTCGGGCTGGCCCTGGCCTGTCTGATGAAGGTCACCGTCTGGATTCATCGTTACCCGCAGGTAGTTGAGTTGCTGATGCTGGCCGCTGGTGTTGGCCTGGTCGCAGTGGAGGACAACTTGACCAAAGCCTTGGCACTCGAATGACCGTCACCGTCGAGAAATTGCTCGCCCGAGGAGACGAAATCAGTATCGAGGTTGGCCGACTCGTCATTCGCCCGTCCAGTGGTAAGTCTGTGCCTCAGGAGTGGCGGGACATACATTCACCAGCTCTCCTGGGTGAAATCCTGCTCACTCTTGGGGCGGAGGCATATGAGTACGGCGGCTATTCGACGGGCTTGTATGGCCCTCACAAGGCGGGTGGCGTGACGGTACAGTTTCCGTCGTTTGTAGGTGGTATGAAAACTCATGCCATCTTCAACGCGGACTTGAATCGTGAACGTACTACCAAGGCAGGGGCAAAAGGCTCGCCTCTGCCGAAAGGGCACTTTCGCATTAGCCCACGCAGCCATCTCTTTCAGCTCTGGCAGTCGACCGGGCTTTCAACGCCCAAGAGTCTTACTTCGCTCCATGACTATCTGGGCAACCTGCGGGGCATTCTGTTTAGCGCAGATATGGTAGCCGGCCGGAAAAACCGGCTAGACACCGGCACTCTGCGCCCTCTTTCCATCACTACTGCTGAGGTGCGCAAAGCTTTTCAGCCGGACAACGGACGGACAACTACCGGACAAGTGACGGACAACTGCCGGACAGTGGTGCCGGATAGGGATGCGGCTCCAGCCCAGCAAAATCAAGGCTTCCAGCCAAAACCTAGTGCGTGTGCAAAAAACTACGTAAAAACGTTAATCAGTACAAAAGTGTACACGACAGCGACTGTGCCTGTTCATTCACGTAAACAACCCGCAGAACAAACAGAGGAGGAGTGGCTGGCTGATTGCTTCCCAGCCAATATCGACAACACAACTGAGCCGTAAGCCCCGAACCGCCCACCTACCTTGCGTGGTGCTTCGGCCAGCCCTTCATGCGAGAGCCACAGCCTCGCGCGCATACTGCTCCGAAAACTCTGGATGGCAATCGTGGATCGCTAGAAAAATCGGGCGAGTAAGCCCGCAAAACCTGCAACCAGGTGCCAGAGGAGCTGAGCGATAGGAATAGGCAGGGCGTAAATATTGAGAAATGAAAGGCGATACTTCGCTTGAAGAAGTGTCAACGACTTCCCAACGCTAGAAGGCTGAAGTAAGCCTACGACATCAATGCCGAGCGTCTGCGTCAAGCGTTCCAATCGGCATTCAGCTTGACCAGTCGTTTACATCTGACTTGACCAACACGCTTCATGAGCCTGACGGCAGAGAACGACCCAGGCTGTGTGAAAACACATTTTTATAACGATTCGGCCATGGGGGCATTTG
>NZ_MOBR01000013.1 GCF_003732705.1 Pseudomonas frederiksbergensis
GCGAGGCTTGCCCGCGAAAGCGGTGTGTCAGTGACATCAACGTGCCTGACACACCGCTTTCGCGGGCAAGCCTCGCTCCTACAGTTTCTCTTCGCCTACAAATCAACACTTGACCACTCAGGCGGATGATAAGCATTATCATTCGCTCGAAATGGATCAGGTCCTCCCGTGAGTCAATCGCGCTTCAATCACGTCTTCATCGCCCAGCGGGTTTCGCTGCTGCGCACGCTGGAGCGGATGGTCAACAATCACAGCACCGCCGAAGACCTGCTGCAGGAAACCTACCTGCGCGTGACCCGGGCGCTCAGTGAGCGGGCCATCGATCACCTCGAACCCTTCGTCTTCCAGACCGCCCGCAACCTGGCGCTGGACCATTTGCGTGCGCGACGTATCCAGTCGCGGACCCTGCTCGACGACGTCCCGCTGGACGTGGTGGAAAGCGTCGCCGCCCCCGCCAGCAGCGCCGAAGACGCCGCCCATGCCGAACAATTGCTGGAGCGTTTGAACGTGAGCCTCAGTGAACTCAGCAACCGTCAGCAACAAATCTTCATCCTCAGTCGCTTGCATGGGCACAGTTACCTGGAGATTTCCGAGAAGCTTGGCGTGTCGTTGAGCACGGTGCAGAAGGAACTGAAGCTGATCATGGCGATCTGCATCGGTGTTGCAGAAAGGCATAACGACAGCAGCGAGCTATAAGCTGCAAGCCGCAAGCCGCAAGCGAAACTCAAAACCGAGCTTGCAGCTTGCGGCTTGAAGCTTGAAACTTCTCCACCCGCTGTTTCCGAGGAAACCCCGTGACGGACACCCACCGCTCCTCAGCGCCCTCCCCGGCGCGGGACCCTGCCAGCGCGATGGACCAGGCCCTGGACTGGCTGATCGTGCTGGGCAGTCCGAGCGCGGAACAAACCCGCCAGTTCCACGACTGGCTCGCCGCCGATCCATTGCATGCCGAAGCGTTCGCCAAGGCCCAGGCGATCTGGGACGGTCCGCTGGTCATCCAATGCGCGCAAAGTCTCGCCGCCCAACCACCGAAAATCAGCGTGCTGTCGCGCCTGCGCCCGCATTGGAAACCCTTGGCTACGGCAGCGGTGTTGATCCTCGGTTTGTTCAGTTTCAGCAATCTGCCGATGCGCTTGCAGGCCGATCACCTGACCGTGGTCGGTGAACGCCAGCGCCTGCAACTGGAGGACGGCTCGAAAGTCCTGCTCAATACCAACTCGGCCTTCTCCAGCACCATCAACGATCAGCAACGCGTGGCCCGCTTGTATCAGGGCGAGGCGTTTTTCGAGGTGCCGGCCAACCGTGGCCAGGCACTGGAAATTGACGCCGGACCGGTCAGGGCCAGCGTGCGCGATACCGCGTTTGCCGTGCGTTACCTCGACGGCGTGGCGCAGGTTCGGGTGCAACGTGGCGATGTGGATTTGCGCGCCACCCGTGACGATGCGCGGGTTCGGCTCTCGGCCGGCGAAAGCATCCGCATCGGCCCCAACGGTTTCGACCGCCCGGCCAAGCTCGATGCCGCCACCGACCTGGCGTGGGTCCAGGGTCGTCTGGTATTCGAGAATTGCCCGCTGAGCCAGGTGCTGGCGGAACTACGGCGCTACTATCCGGGCTGGATCATCAACAACAACGAACAGTTGGCCGACGTTGCCGTCACCGGTAATTATCGCCTCGACCAGCCGCTGGACGTGGTGCGCTCCCTCGCGCACATCACCTCGGCGCGCCTGCAAGAATTCCCCGCCCTGGTGATCTTGAACTAAATGAGAATTATTTTTACTCGATAGCCGAAGCTCGTTCGTCTCGTTATAGCCAATGCAATTGATTCGCATCTATCGATGCCAATCTGCACCTATAAAGATTCGTGCGACACGGAGCGCTATCGATGTCCTCTCGCCATACCCGCCAGTCCTCTACCCCTTCCCGCGTGTTGTCACTGCTGACCGCCGCCATCCTGATGGCCGGTGCCGCGCCGCTGATGGCGGCCACCGCCGCCGAGCAGCCGAGCCGCAACATGGGCGATTATTCGTTCGCCATTCCACAGCAGTCGCTGGTGTCGGCACTGAATGCCTTCACCGCCGTGACCGGTTGGCAGGTCGGCTTGCCCGCCGAACTGGCGCAAGGCGTCGCCTCGCCGGGTGTGCGCGGTTCGTTGCCACCGGAAAAAGCCCTGGATCGCCTGTTGGTGGGGACCAACCTCGGCTATCGCAAACTGGGCAATAACAACATCGTGCTGGAGAAACGCAGCAGCAGCGGCGCTCTCAATCTGCAACAGATGACGATCAGCGCCACCCGCCAGGAACAAAGCATCGACAGCGTGCCGGCCACCGTCACCGTGCAGACTCGCGAAGAGCTGGACCGCAACAACGTCAACAACATCAAGGATCTGGTGCGCTACGAACCGGGTGTTTCGGTAGGTGGCGCTGGCCAGCGTGCCGGGCTGACCGGCTACAACATTCGCGGGATTGATGGCGACCGCGTGCTGACTCAAGTCGACGGCGTGCAAGTGCCTGACAGCTTCTTTAATGGTCCGTACGCCCAGACCAACCGCAACTACGTCGACCCGGAAATCGTCAAACGCGTCGAAATCCTCCGTGGCCCGGCGTCGGTGCTCTACGGCAGCAACGCCATCGGCGGCGCCGTCAGCTACTACACCCTCGACCCGGACGACATCATCAAGCCCGGCAAAGACGTTGGCGCCCGTTTGAAAACCGGCTACAGCTCGGCGGATGACAGTTGGCTGACCTCCGGCACCATTGCCGGCCGCACTGGCGATTTCGACGGCTTGCTGCACCTGAGCCAACGCAATGGCCATGAAACCGACTCCTACGGCGAAACCGGCGGCACCGGCCTGAACCGCACCGAGGCGAATCCCGAGGACGTACGCACCACCAACGTGCTGGCCAAACTCGGCTGGAACTACGCCGACGACGCGCGCCTGGGCCTGACCTACGAGAAATACAAAGACGACCGCGACACCAATCAACTGAGCGCCGTCGGTGGTCCGTTCAACGCTGGACGCGGTTTTGGTTTCTACAAATCCCGCACCGGCAACGACACCGTCAGCCGCGAACGCTTCGGCCTGGAACACAGCTTTGGCCTGGACAGCGCTTTGGCTGACAACATCAAGTGGTCGCTGAACTACCAGATCGCCAAGACTGACCAAAGCACCGAAGAAATCTACGCGCCGTCGCGCACCGTGCTGCGTGAGCGCAACACCAACTACAAGGATCGCCAATGGGTGTTCGACGCCCAGGCTGACAAGTCCTTCGCGATTGCTGACACCGATCACACCGTCACCTATGGCACCACCATTAAGCAGGACAAAGTCACCGGCCTGCGTACCGGCACCGGCACCTGCCTGACCGTGGCCGGCGCCTGCCGGGTGATCGGTGCGCCAAGCGCCGCCGACACGTTGAAACCGGCCAGCGATTTCCCCGACCCGACCATCAACAGCTACAGCCTGTTCGCCCAGGATCAGATCAGTTGGGGCAACTGGACCTTCCTGCCCGGCGCGCGTTACGACTACACGCAACTCAAGCCGCACATCACTGACGAGTTCCTGGCCACCGCCGACCAGAGCGGCAACGGCGTGGTCAGCGACAAGACCAAAACCTGGCATCGTCTGTCGCCGAAGTTCGGCACCACGTACAGCTTCAACGATAACTACACCTGGTACGGCCAGTACGCCGAAGGCTTCCGCACACCGACCGCCAAAGCCTTGTACGGTCGCTTCGAAAACCTCGCGGGCGGCTATCAGGTTGCGCCGAATCCGGACCTGGAACCGGAAAAGAGCAAAAGCTATGAAACCGGCCTGCGCGGCCAATTCGAGGCGGGCAGCTTCGATGTGGCGGTGTTCTACAACAAGTACCGCGACTTCATCGACGAGAATGCGATCACTCCCGGTTACACCGAGACCACGTTCCAGAGCAACAACATCCAGCACGCCACCATCAAGGGTGTGGAGCTGAAAGGTCGCCTGAACCTCGACACCTTCGGCGCGCCGACCGGCCTCTACACCCAAGGCTCGGCGTCGTACCTGTATGGCCGCAACGATGACAGCGGCCAGCCGCTGAACAGCATCAACCCGCTGACCGGCGTGTTTGGCCTCGGTTACGACCAGGACAATTACGGCGCGCTGTTGAGCTGGACCCTGGTCAAGCGCAAGGACCGCGTCGACAGCACCAGCTTCAAGACCCCGGACGGCACCAGCACCCAGTTCAAGACCCCGGGTTATGGCGTGCTCGACCTCGCCGGTTTCTACAAGGTCACGGACGATGTGACCGTCAACGCCGGCCTCTACAACCTGACCGACAAGAAATACTGGCAGTGGGATGACGTGCGCGGCTACGACAGCGTCGGCGAAGCCTCGGTCACGCAACCGGCCAACCTCGATCGCCTGACCCAACCGGGTCGCAACTTCGCGATCAACCTGGTCTGGGATATCTGACCCTGAACACCTCACGGCGGCACATGTGTTAATGGGTCGCAGTGAGGTTTTTTTACGCTCGGGCGTCTTCTTGTTCGTCTCGTTACCAAGCGCTTCCATTTTCTCAAGGATTTCCCATGACCTCCCAGGACACTGCTCAACGCCCGGCCCTGCGTTCGCAACGTTTGAACCAAATCACCAACGAGCCGCACACCAGGCTCGATGCTCTGGTCAAAGCCCACGCACCGTTCGAAACCCAGGCCAACTTCGCCCGCTTCGTGGTCGCGCAGTATTTGTTCCAGTCGGAATTGGTGTCGCTGTACAACGACGCCGAACTGACCGCCATCGTCCCGGACCTGCCGGCGCGCTGCCGGGCCGAAGCGGCCAAGGCTGATTTGGCGGATCTGGACACCGAGGTTCCAGCACCGGTGGCTGGCGCGGTAAAGAATCCAACCAAAGCGGCGGCCCTGGGTTGGTTGTTCGTTTCTGAAGGCTCGAAACTCGGCGCTGCGTTTTTGATCAAGCGTGCCGTAGGGTTGGGTTTGAGCGAAACCTTCGGCGCCCGTCATCTGGGTGAGCCGGCCGGTGGTCGCGCGGAAGGCTGGAAAAGCTTCGTCAAAACCCTCGACTCGCTGGAATTCAGCGCCGAGGAAGAAGCGCAAATCGAACAAGCCGCCGTCGACGCGTTCAACCGCTTCACCGTGCTGCTGGAACAGGCCTACACCCCGGAACTCGCCTGACACAACACAATCTTCCTGTGGGAGCGGGCTTGCTCGCGAAGGCGGCGTGTCAGGCAACATTGATATCGCCTGACACTCGCTTTTGTAGGAGCAAGGCTTGCCCGCGATGACGGACTGACATTCTCCATCGATGTCGACTGAATGATCGCTATCGCGGGCAAGCCATGCTCCTACAGGGTATAAATGTCGACCTTATGACCCGCAAACACCCCGCCTCCTCCAAACTCGCCCGCGTCCTGTTCGCCCTGCTGGCCTACGTCAGCCTGGGCATCGGCCTGATCGCGATTGTCGTGCCGGGCCTGCCGACCACCGAGTTCATCCTCCTCGCCGCGTGGGCCGCGACCAAGAGTTCGCCGCGCCTGAGTGCCTGGCTGGAAAACCACCGGTTGTTCGGACTGATCCTGTGCAACTGGCGCAACGGCAAAATCATCGCCCGCCGGGCCAAAGTCAGCGCCACCGTCAGCATGTTGCTGTGCGCGGGGTTGATGCTGGTGATGCTGGAACATGGCTGGCCGATTTACCTGGCGATTGCGGGGATGAGTTTGGGTAACTTGTGGATTTGGTCGCGGCCGGAATCCTTGCCACAACCTTCCTGATTACCGAGTCGTCTGCATTCGCGAGCAGGCTCGCTCCCACAGGGGAATGCATTCCAAATGTGGGAGCGAGCCTGCTCGCGAAAGGGCCAGCCCAAACACCACAAAGTCCGGCGCAAACGTTTACGCAGACCACTCATCGGCTTTTCCTCATGCAACCCTCCTCCACGCCGATGGTTCAGGAATGGCGCTGAATGGACTTGGCAAGCGGGAGCACTCCCGTCTCTTGGCCAACACCTCATCCATTTGCGAGTTCGCCCTATGTTCGACTCTCTGTCCATCCGCCTGAAAATCGTCCTGCTGTCTGGCCTGTGCCTGCTCGGCGTCGTCGCTTTGATCGTCGGCATGAACTTCTACCAGACCAATCAGAATGACGAACTGGTCAACGCCTCCAGCAGCAAAATGCTCACCGGCAGTGTGCAAAACCTGCTGCAGGCCAAAGCCGCCGAGCAAGCCGTGCGGGTGCAGAAGACCTTCGGTGAAAGCCTGTTGGTGGTGACGGCCCTGGCCGATCAGATCAAGGACATGCGCAACATGGCCGCCAAGCGTTCGCTGGACGCCGGTGCGTTGCGTGAAGAGTTGAACCAGAGCCTGAAAACCGCTTTCGAGCGCAACAGCAAAGTATTGGGGATCTGGCTGGCGTTCGAGCCCAATGGCCTGGACGGCAAGGACAGCGAGTTCGCCAATGATGCGGCGCGCCAGTCCAACGAATCCGGGCGTTTTGCCAGTTATTGGAGTCGCGCGGGCGGGGTCGGGCTCAACACGATCATGGTCGAAGACGACATGACCAAAACCACCCTGAGCCTCAGCGGCACGCCCTACAACAGTTGGTACACCTGCCCTCGGGACAACAAACGCACCTGCCTGCTCGACCCGTATTCCGACACCGTGGGGGGCAAGGAGGTGCTGATGACCACCATTTCCGTGCCGTTGCTGGTGGACGGCAAAGCCATCGGCGTGGTCGGCGTGGACATCGCCCTCGACTCCCTGCAAGCGGCAGCGGTGGATTCCCAGCGTGACCTGTTTAACGGCGCTGGCCATATGTTGATTGTCTCCGGCAGCGGTGTGCTCGCCGGCTATAGCGTCGATGCCAGCAAAGTCGGCAAGAGCATCGGCGAAACCCTCGGTGCAGACGGCAAGGAAGCCCTGCAATTGCTGAGCGGCGGCGCGCCGAAGATTCTCGAACAAGGCGACCTGATCCGCGCGGTGTACCCGGTCAGCCCGATCCCCGATTCCAAGGCGTGGGGCGTGGTGATCGATCTGCCGAAACAAGTGCTGCTGGCCGACTCGGTGAAGCTGCAAGCGGTGCTCGATGACGCGCAACAAAGCGGCACCATCAAAGCCTTGCTGGTGGCGATCGCGGCGGGCCTGGTTGGTCTGTTGCTGATCTGGCTCACGGCGTCGGGCGTGACCCGGCCGATCAACAGCGTGGCTGAAATGCTCAAGGCGATTGCCAGCGGCGACGGCGACCTGACCCAACGTTTGCACTACAGCAAGAAAGACGAACTCGGCGAACTGGTGAGCTGGTTCAACCGTTTCCTCGACAAGCTGCAACCGACCATTGCCCAGATCAAACAAAGCATCACCGACGCCCGTGGCACCGCCGACCAGTCTTCGGAAATCGCCCGCCAGACCAGCGAAGGCATGCAGGTGCAATTCCGCGAAATCGACCAGGTCGCCACGGCGTCCAACGAAATGAGCGCCACCGCCCACGATGTGGCCAATAGCGCATCGAACGCCGCGAACGCGGCCAAGGGTGCCGACCAGTCGGCCCGGGATGGCATGCAGATCATCGAGCGCAGTACTCGGGACATTAACTTGCTGGCCGATGAAGTCAGCAAAGCCGTGACCGAAGTCGAAGCCCTGGCGGTCAACAGCGAGCAGATCGGTTCGGTGCTGGAGGTGATCCGCAGCATCGCCGAACAAACCAACCTGCTGGCCCTCAACGCGGCGATTGAAGCGGCCCGTGCCGGGGAAAGCGGTCGTGGTTTTGCGGTGGTCGCCGATGAAGTACGTAACCTGGCCAAACGCACCCAGGATTCGGTGGAAGAAATCCGCATCGTGATCGAACGCATCCAGACCGCCACCCGTGGCGTGGTCGCCACCATGCATTCGAGCCAGACCCAGGCCCACAGCAACGCCGGGCAAATCCAGCAAGCGGTCCAGGCCTTGGGCAAGATCAGCGATGCGGTCACGGTGATCAGCGACATGAACCTGCAAATCGCCAGCGCCGCCGAACAGCAAAGCGCCGTGGCCGAAGAGGTCAACCGCAACGTCTCGGCGATCCGCACCGTCACCGAAACCCTGACCGGACAAGCCACTGAGTCGGCGCAGATCAGCAGCCAACTCAATGCCCTGGCTACACACCAAATGAAATTGATGGATCAGTTCCGCGTCTAGCCACTGATCGTTCCCACGCTCCGCGTGGGAATGCAGCCAGGGACGCTCCGCGTCCCAGAAGCGGACGCAGAGCGTCCATAGATGCATTCCCACGCAGAGCGTGGGAACGATCATTTCATCCGGCCTGTCATCTGTTTTGATCTATGATCGATCCCTCGTTCCGGAGGGCCTTCGATGACTGATTTACTCACGTCCATTCAAGCCGCACTCGGCTTGCCGCACACCCCGATCCCATTCACGTCGAGCGGCGCCCTGCCCTCGGCGTTTGCCGTCACTGACCTGGCCTGCGCCAGCATCGCCGCCGCCGGCCAAGCTGTCAGCGAGTTACTGCACCAGCAGACCGGCCGCTTGCCCAGCCTTGAAGTCGATCGCCGCCTGGCCTCGTTCTGGTTCGCCACCTCGCTGCGCCCGGTGGGCTGGAACGTGCCGCCGCTGTGGGACCCGGTCGCCGGTGACTATGCGACGAAGGACGGCTGGATCCGCCTGCACACCAACGCCCCGCATCACCGCGCCGCCGCCGAAAGCGTGCTCGGTGCCTGTGCCGACCGTGCCGCCATGGCGAAACAAGTGGCGACATGGGCGAAAACCGATCTGGAACACGCCGTGGTCGAGGCCGGTGGCTGCGCCGCCGAAATGCGCTCCTGGGCGCAATGGCAGGCTCACCCTCAAGGCATCGCGGTGAATGCTGAGCCGTTGATTCAGTTCAGCGCCAACAGCATCGCCAAACCGTGGCAAGGCTCGGTGGCGCGACCGTTGGCCGGAATCAAAGTGCTGGATTTGACCCGAGTGCTCGCCGGCCCCACCGCCAGCCGCTTTCTCGCCGGGCTCGGCGCCGATGTCTTGCGCATCGACCCGCCGACCTGGAACGAGCCCGGTGTGGTGCCGGAAGTCACCCTCGGCAAACGTTGCGCGCGTCTGGATTTGCATGACAAGGCTGATCGCGCGGTGTTCGAAAGCCTGCTCAAGGACGCCGACATTCTGCTCCACGGCTACCGCGCCGATGCTTTGGAGCGCTTGGGTTACGGCGTGATCGAGCGCCAGAAGTTGGCCCCCGGTTTGATCGATGTCTGCCTCAACGCCTACGGTTGGAGCGGCCCGTGGCAGAACCGTCGGGGTTTCGACAGTCTGGTGCAGATGAGCAGCGGGATTGCCGAGGCCGGCCAGCAGTGGAAAAAGGCCGACAAACCAACGCCGCTGCCGGTGCAGGCGCTGGATCACGCGACCGGGTATTTAATGGCGGCGGCGGCGATCAAATTGTTGGGACAGGGAGGATCGGCGCGGCTGTCGTTGGCGCGCACGGCGAAGTTGTTGATTGAGCATGGACGCGGGACGGATGAGGCGTTGCGGGCCGAGGATGAGAATGATCAGGGGCTGTTGGTTGAACAGACACCTTGGGGGCCGGCGCATCGGCTGCATGTTCCGCTGAAGATCACGGGGACGCCGTTGCAATGGACACTGCCGGCTTCTGAATTGGGTTCCCATCGAGCGCAGTGGATTTGAGGTTGGGTACTACTTTAGATCCACCCCTCACCCCAGCCCTCTCCCCAAAGGGGAGAGGGGGAAAGGGAGCCGATCTCCATGGTTTTCAAATCCCGAGTTCGACTCGCAATCGCAAATCCATTCCCAAGCTGACTCGCAATCGCAAATCCATTCCCAAGCTTGACTCGCAATCGCAAATCCATTCCCAAGCTCGACTCGCGATCAAAAATCCACTCCCAAGCTCGACTCGCGATCGAAAATCCACTCCCAAGCTCGACTCGCGATCGAAAATCCACTCCCAAGCTCGACTCGCGATCGAAAATCCACTCCCAAGCTCGACTCGCAATCGCGAGTTCAATCCTGAGTTTGACTCGATATTTCAGGTCGATGGAGCTCGAATAAACAACTCGGTCAGTCCCCTCGCCCCTTTGGGGAGAGGGCTAGGGTGAGGGGTGGATCTCAAGCCGAGCACACCCGTATCAATCCACTCGACTCAAAGAACTCCAAAGCACCTGCGCCGCATACCCCCGAAACGGTCGCCACACCTGCGCCCGCTGCAACAACTCCCGCGCGGTCACCGCCCCGCCCTCCAGCGCCGCCAGCGCATTGATCAACCCCACATCCCCCGACGCAAACGCATCCCTCTCCCGCAACTGCCGCAACGCAATGTACTGCGCCGTCCAATCACCAATCCCGTGCAACGCCAACAACCGCGCCATGCCACCCTCCCGGCCCGGTTCAAACAACAGCGGATCATCGAGCAACGCCTGGGCCACGCCCGACAGCGTTCGCCCACGGCTTTTCGGCATGCCCAATGTTGCCAGGTCCGCCGCCGCCAACACCGCTGCTTCAGGAAACACATGGGTCAGCCCCGGCCGTGTCGAATCCAGCGGATCGCCATACTGCGCGACTAATTTGCCGGCCAGTTTGATCGCCGCCGCCACGGTAATCTGCTGCCCCAACACCGCACGAATCGCCAGTTCCAGCCCATCCCACGCCCCCGGCACACGCAATCCTGGGCGCTCGGCAATCAAGCGGGCCATCAAAGGATCAGCCGCCAAATGTCGATGGACCTCGGGCAAGTCAGCATCCAGATCAAACATCCGCCGCAACCGCGCCACGATCTCGGGCACGGCGTTCGGGTCCGGAAACTCCAGCGTCACTTCCAGCGCATCAACACTGACCGGAGCAATCGAAAACGTGCCGTGCACACCGTTCAACCCAATGCTGCGCGAATACACCCCATCGACTACCGTCTCCATCCCGATAATCGCCCGCGCCGACAAGAAACCCAGCATCGCCACCCAGTCATAAGGCGGCCGATACGCCAGCAGCAACCTCATCGCAACAACCCTCCAACGGTTAGCGCAAAACCTGTGGGAGCGAGCTTGCTTCCACAAGGGCCTGTTATTTATAGCCGATCCATCTATGGCAGTTATATATGTAAGTTCTGATCAATCATTCTGTACTGCAAACAATCGGCAAAACTTGCGAAAACACAAAAGCGAACTAACTTAAAAACCTCACCGCATTCAGCTTTATTTCCTCACCACCCGCCAACGCCTCTGGACCGGGCTTTCCCAGCAATACAGTTATGAGCGCTAAAAGTTCATAAGTCTTTCATTAACAATGGAATGTGCCCATGCACTGATCTATGTCAGCTGATTGAACAGTTAACAGATTTAATCTGTTGCCTCTCTTCTCCTGCACTGGAGTCATGCAATGTCTGAATCCCCCGGAAAACTGAAACTCGGTGCGCTCGTTGCATTGGTCGTTGGCTCAATGATTGGTGGCGGGATTTTCTCTTTGCCGCAAAACATGGCCGCCAGTGCGGACGTCGGCGCCGTGTTGATCGGTTGGGCCATTACCGCGGTCGGCATGCTGACCCTCGCCTTCGTTTTTCAAACCCTGGCCAACCGCAAGCCTGATCTGGACGGCGGTGTCTACGCCTTCGCCAAGGCCGGTTTTGGCGACTACATGGGTTTCTCGTCCGCCTGGGGTTACTGGATCAGTGCCTGGCTGGGTAACGTCGGCTACTTCGTATTGCTGTTCAGCACCCTCGGCTACTTTTTTCCGGTTTTTGGAGAGGGAAATACGCCTGCGGCGGTGATTGGCGCGTCGGTATTGCTGTGGGCCGTGCACTTTCTGGTACTGCGCGGGATCAAGGAAGCGGCGTTCATCAACCTCGTGACCACCGTCACCAAGGTCGTGCCGCTGCTGCTGTTTGTGTTGATCGCGGTGTTCGCGTTCAAACTGGACATCTTCACTGCCGACATCTGGGGCACGCAAAACACCACCCTGGGCAGTGTGATGAACCAGGTACGCAACATGATGCTGGTCACCGTGTGGGTGTTCATCGGCATTGAAGGCGCGAGCATCTTCTCGGCCCGTGCGGAAAAACGCAGCGACGTCGGTAAAGCCACCGTGATCGGTTTCATCACCGTGCTGTTGTTCCTGGTGCTGGTGAATGTGTTGTCGCTGGGGATCATGACCCAACCGGAACTCGCCAAATTGCAGAACCCGTCGATGGCGGCGGTGCTGGAGCATGTGGTCGGCCATTGGGGCGCGGTGCTGATCAGCGTCGGCCTGATCATCTCCTTGCTCGGTGCCTTGCTGTCGTGGGTATTGCTGTGTGCTGAGATCATGTTCGCCGCCGCCAAGGACCACACCATGCCGGCGTTTTTGCGCCGCGAAAACACCAACCACGTGCCGGTCAACGCCCTGTGGCTGACCAACGCCATGGTCCAGGTGTTCCTGATCATCACGCTGTTCTCGGCCAGCACTTACCTGTCGCTGATCTACCTCGCCACCTCGATGATTCTGGTGCCGTACCTGTGGTCGGCGGCCTATGCGCTGCTGCTGGCGGTGCGCGGCGAAACCTATGAGAACGCCCTGGCCGAACGCAAAAAAGACCTGATCATCGGTGGCATTGCGGTGATCTACGCGGTCTGGCTGCTGTATGCCGGCGGCATCAAATACCTGCTGCTGTCCGCCCTGCTCTATGCCCCCGGCGCGATCCTGTTCGCCAAGGCCAAGATCGAAGTGGGCAAACCGGTTTTTACCACCGTCGAGAAGCTGATTTTCGCCGCCGTCGTTGTCGGCGCCCTGATCGCGGCCTACGGGCTGTATGCCGGCTTCCTGACTCTGTAACCGTTTCAATCTGGAGGATCACTGTAATGACCACGGAAAAAGTGAAGTACGGCGTACATTCCGAAGCCGGCAAACTGCGCAAAGTCTTGGTTTGCTCCCCAGGCCTGGCCCACCAGCGGCTGACCCCGAACAACTGCGACGAACTGCTGTTCGACGACGTGCTGTGGGTCGCCCAGGCCAAGCGTGACCATTTCGATTTCGTCACCAAGATGCGCGAACGCAATGTCGATGTGCTGGAAATGCACAACCTGCTGACCGACATCGTCGCGATTCCCGAAGCCCTGGACTGGATTCTCGAACGCAAGATCACCGCTAACACGGTGGGCCTGGGCCTGGTCAACGAAGTCGGTTCATGGCTGCGCAGCCTGGAGCCACGCAAGATCGCCGAGTTCCTGATTGGCGGCGTCTCGGCGGATGACCTGCCGAACAGCTTCGGTGGCAAAACTATCGAGATGTTCCGCGACTTCCTCGGCCACTCCAGCTTCATTCTGCCGCCGTTGCCCAACACCCAGTTCACCCGCGACACCACGTGCTGGATCTTCGGTGGCGTGACCCTGAACCCGATGTACTGGCCGGCGCGCCGTCAGGAAACCTTGCTGGCCAGCGCCATCTACAAATTCCACCCGGAATTCACCAACGCCGACTTCCAGGTCTGGTACGGCGACCCGGATCAGGAACACGGCAACTCGACACTTGAAGGCGGCGACGTGATGCCGCTCGGCAACGGTGTGGTGTTGATCGGCATGGGCGAACGCTCGTCCCGCCAGGCCATCGGCCAACTGGCGCTGAACCTGTTCAAGCACAACGCCGTTGAGCGGGTGATCGTCGCCGGCCTGCCGAAGTCCCGGGCAGCGATGCACCTGGACACCGTGTTCAGCTTCTGCGACCGCGACCTGGTGACGATTTTCCCGGAAGTGGTCAACCAGATCGTCGCCTTCACCCTGCGTCCGGACGACAGCAAACCGGGTGGCATTGACGTGCGCCGCGAAGAAACCAATTTCCTCGACACCGTGGCCGCCGCACTCAATCTCAAAGCGCTGCGCGTGGTGGAAACCGGCGGCAACAGCTTCGCCGCCGAACGCGAGCAATGGGACGACGGCAACAACGTGGTGGCCCTGGAACCGGGCGTGGTGATCGGCTACGACCGCAACACCTACACCAACACCTTGCTGCGCAAGGCTGGCGTGGAAGTCATCACCATCAGTGCCGGCGAACTTGGCCGGGGTCGCGGCGGCGGCCACTGCATGACTTGCCCGATCATTCGCGACCCTATCGACTATTAATTTTTGCGCCCGGCCTCGCCCTTATAAAGCGTGAGGCCGGGGGATAACCGAAACCCAAGGAGATCCAAATCATGGCTTTTAACATGCGCAACCGCAGCCTGCTGAGCTTGATGCACCACACCACTCGCGAGCTCAACTACCTGATCGACCTGTCCCGCGACCTCAAACGCGCCAAGTACACCGGCACCGAGCGTGCGCACCTGCAAGGCAAGAACATCGCGCTGATCTTCGAAAAAACCTCGACCCGCACCCGTTGCGCCTTCGAAGTCGCGGCCCACGACCAGGGCGCCCACGTCACCTACATCGATCCGGTGTCGTCGCAGATCGGCCACAAAGAAAGCATGAAAGACACCGCCCGCGTGTTGGGCCGGATGTTCGACGCCATCGAGTACCGTGGTTTCGAACAGGAAATCGTCGAAGAGCTGGCCAAGTTTGCCGGCGTGCCGGTGTTCAACGGCTTGACCGCTGAATTCCACCCGACGCAAATGATCGCCGACGTGCTGACCATGCGTGAGCACAGCGACAAGCCGATGCATGAAATCAGCTACGCCTACCTGGGCGACGCCCGCTACAACATGGGTAATTCGCTGCTGATGATCGGCGCCAAACTGGGCATGGACGTGCGCATCGGCGCGCCGAAAGCACTGTGGCCGCATCAGGATTTCATCGACCAGTGCCAAGCCTTCGCCATCGAGAGTGGTGCACGCATCACCATCACCGAAGACCCGAAAGAAGCGGTCAAAGGAGTGGACTTCATCCACACCGACATCTGGGTGTCGATGGGTGAGCCGGTGGAAGCGTGGGACGAGCGCATCGAGCAACTGCTGCCGTACCAGGTCAACACCGCCATGATGAAAGCCTCGGGCAACCCGCGAGTGAAATTCATGCACTGCCTGCCGGCGTTCCATAACAGCGAAACCAAAGTTGGCAAGGACATCGCCGCGCGCTATCCGCACCTGGCCAATGGCGTCGAAGTGACCGAAGAAGTCTTCGAATCCCCGGCCAACATCGCCTTCGAGCAAGCGGAAAACCGCATGCACACGATCAAGGCGATCTTGGTCTCGGCGTTGGCGGATATCTAAGGACCGACGCGCTGATCGTTCCCACGGTCCCCGTGGGAATGCCGCCCGGGACGCTCCGCGTCCCATGTGACGCAGAGCGTCACCGGATGCATTCCCACGCAGAGCGTGGGAACGATCGGCGCAACGATCATCGTGTTGACCGCTCCCTCTTTGAAAGGACTGCACTATGCGTATCGTCGTTGCCCTGGGCGGTAACGCCCTGCTCCGCCGTGGTGAACCCATGACCGCGGACAATCAACGCGCCAACATCCGCGTCGCCACCGAACAGATCGCCAGGATCTACCCCGGCAACCAACTGGTCATCGCCCACGGCAATGGCCCGCAAGTCGGCCTGCTGTCGCTGCAAGCGGCGGCCTACACCTCGGTGTCGCCTTACCCGCTGGACGTGCTCGGTGCCGAAACCGAAGGCATGATCGGCTACATCATCGAACAGGAACTGGGCAACCTGCTGGACTTCGAAGTGCCGTTCGCCACGCTGCTGACGCAAGTTGAAGTCGATGCAAAAGACCCGGCGTTCCAAAACCCGAGCAAACCCATCGGCCCGGTCTACTCCAAAGCAGAAGCCGAAAAACTCGCCGCCGAAAAAGGCTGGGCGATTGCCCCGGACGGTGACAAATATCGACGCGTGGTCGCCAGCCCACGGCCAAAACGCATCTTCGAAATCCGCCCGATCAAGTGGCTGCTGGACAAGGGCAGCATCGTGATCTGCGCGGGCGGTGGCGGTATCCCGACGATGTACGGTGCCAGCGGCAAACTCGAAGGCGTGGAAGCGGTGATCGACAAAGACCTGTGCTCGGCGCTACTGGCCGAACAGCTGGAAAGCGATCTGCTGGTGATCGCCACCGACGTCAGCGCCGCGTTTATCGACTTCGGCAAACCCACCCAAAAAGCCATCGCCCAGGCCCACCCCGACGACATGGAAAAACTCGGCTTCGCCGCCGGCTCCATGGGGCCGAAGGTTCAGGCTGCCTGCGAGTTCGCGCGCAAGACTGGCAAAGTCGCAGTCATCGGTTCACTCTCGGACATCGAAGCGATCGTCCAGGGCAAGGCCGGCACCCGTATCAGCACGGCGACACCTGGCATTACTTACCTTTAAAAAGAAACTCGGCGGCAGGCCCGGGGTCTGCCGTTCTCCAATGCCTTCGAAGGAGAGATGAATATGGCTACGTTCGAGCCCGGTCACTTGCACATCGAGCGCCACGCGCTGAATGACGACGATGTCAGCTACAACCTGTGCATTGACTATGAAGTCACCCAGGATCCGGAAAAAGGCATGCAGTTCACCGTGCACGGCAACATCATGGGCAAGGACATGGAAGAGTCATTTTTCCTGCCCAAGGATCAGGCCTATAACTTCGCCAGCAACGTGACGAAAATCGCCGAGCAATACGGGGTTCCCAAGACCCATAGCGGCATTGGCTCGGTGCACAAGCATTACGATGCGATGTTTGAAGATGTGCGGGTGCAGCTGGATATGAAATCCGGTGATCCGGTGAAGCCTGAACACCTCGAGTGAGTTTGAGGGCCACCTCTCCCCCTGATCGTTCCCACGCTCTGCGTGGGAATGCCGCAACGGACGCTCCGCGTTCGGCTCTGAAGGGACGCAGAGCGTCCCGGGCAGCATTCCCACGCAGAGCGTGGGAACGATCATCGGTCCAGCATTTCACCTAACCCCCTCCTCCAAGGCATACTTGCCACCCTCCGCACTCCAGAACCAAAAACGGCCCCATGCGTATCCACGTCAGCTTCATCGACCGCGTCGGCATTACCCAGGAAGTCCTGGCCTTGCTCGGTGGGCGCAATCTCAATCTGGATGCGGTGGAAATGGTTCCGCCCAACGTCTACATCGACGCCCCGACCCTGAGCCCGGAAGTCCTTGAAGAGTTGCGCGACGCGTTGCTCAGCGTGCGCGGCGTGCAGGCGATGACGGTGGTCGACATCCTCCCCGGCCAGCGCCGGCACTTGCAGCTCGACGCCTTGCTCGCCGCCATGACCGACCCGGTTCTGGCGTTGGACAGCGCCGGCAAAGTGTTGCTGGCCAACCCGGCGTTGATTGCCCTGTACGGTCGTGAACCCGCCGGCGAAAGCATCGCCGAACTGTTTGCCGACCCGGCGCTGCTCGATACCTTGCTGGAAAACGGCTTCCGCCTGCCGCTGCGGGAAATCACCGTCAACGGCCAGACGTTGCTGCTGGACGCCACGCCGATCACCGACGCCGGCGCCTTGCTGACGCTCTATCAGCCGAGCCGCATCGGCGAACGCCTGTCGGCCCTGCACCACGACCACGCGGAAGGTTTCGACGCGCTGCTGGGTGAGTCCCCGGCGATTCGCACCCTCAAGGCCCGAGCCCAACGGGTCGCCGCCCTTGATGCGCCGCTGTTGATCCAGGGTGAAACCGGCACCGGCAAAGAACTGGTGGCCCGGGCCTGCCACGCCATCAGTGCGCGACACAGTGCGCCGTTCCTGGCATTGAACTGCGCGGCATTGCCGGAGAACCTCGCCGAAAGCGAACTGTTCGGCTACGCCCCCGGCGCCTTCACCGGCGCGCAACGGGGCGGCAAACCGGGGCTGATGGAGTTGGCCAACCAAGGCACGGTATTCCTAGATGAAATCGGCGAGATGTCGCCGTATTTGCAGGCCAAGTTGCTGCGCTTTTTGAACGACGGCAGCTTCCGCCGGGTGGGCGGTGATCGCGAGGTGAAGGTCAACGTGCGGATCCTCAGCGCGACCCACCGCGACCTGGAAAAAATGGTCAGCGAAGGCACCTTCCGCGAAGACCTGTTCTATCGCCTCAACGTACTCAACGTCGAAGTCCCGCCACTACGCGAACGCGGCCAGGACATTCTGCTGCTGGCTCGCTACTTCATGCAGCAGGCCTGCGCGCAAATCCAGCGTCCCGTATGTCGCCTCGCGCCGGGCACTTATCCCGCGCTGCTGGGCAACCGCTGGCCGGGGAATGTGCGGCAACTGCAAAACGTGATCTTCCGCGCCGCCGCGATTTGCGAAAGCAGCTTGGTGGATATTGGGGACCTCGACATCGCCGGTACCTCGGTAGCGCGGCAGAGTGACAGCGAAGTGGATAGCCTCGAACAGGCCATGGAAGAGTTCGAGAAAACCCTGCTGGAAAAACTCTACGTCAGCTATCCCTCCACCCGGCAACTGGCCAGTCGGCTGCAAACTTCCCATACAGCGATTGCCCATCGATTGCGTAAGTACGGCATCCCCAACAAGCCGTGAAGCTTGTGGATGAACCACAAATCCCCGAACACCGCATAACTCTGTAGGAGCAAAGCTTGCTCGCGATAGCGGTAGATCATTCAAAACAAATGTTGACTGACATGGCCTCATCGCGAGCAAGCTTTGCTCCTACGGGTTTGTGCTGCCTTCAAAATCGTGTTTAAAAGCGACCTTCATCTGTACTGAAAGCGCTACAGTGGAATGATATCGATACACCCTCCTTTGATCACCGCTGTGCAAGGCTTTGATCCCATTAGGCTTTTTTCTTTGCTTCGTGCTGTAGCGATTTCGCTACAGGCATTCGAATTGCTCGCTCTCAAAAAATTCCCAAGGTATTGATTCGTAACGATTTAATAACCTTGGCCGCGATCTTGCTTAGTAACCGCTCATAAAGAAGGGCTTTAGCCCAAGCATTCAATCGCGTCCACCAGACGAGTCTGGCCCCCTTAGGAGTTTCCATGAGCGAGTTGCGTTTTACTGAAGATCACGAATGGCTGCGCACTGAAGCTGACGGCAGCGTTACAGTCGGCATCACCGCATTCGCGCAGAACGCCTTGGGCGACGTGGTTTTCGTACAACTGCCTGAGCTGCAGTCCTACGACAAAGGCGCTGAAGCCGCCACTGTGGAATCGGTCAAAGCTGCCAGCGGCGTGTACATGCCCCTCGACGGTGAAGTGCAGGAAGTAAACCCGGCGCTCGACAGCAGCCCTGAGCTGGTCAACGAAGATCCACTGGGCGAAGGCTGGTTCTTTCGCTTCCAGCCAAAAGATGCCTCGGCCGTTGCCAAACTGCTGGATCAGGACGCCTACGACCGTCTGATCAAAGCCAACGCCGACGCCTGAGGAAACCGACATGACTCAAGTAAATCTCAGCACCGCCAACGAATTCATCGCCCGCCACATCGGCCCGCGTTCCGGCGATGAGCAAGCCATGCTCAACAGCCTCGGTTTCGACTCCCTGGAAGCCCTGAGCGCCAGCGTCATTCCGGAAAGCATCAAAGGCACCAGCGTCCTCGGCATGGACGATGGCCTGAGCGAAGCCGACGCCCTGGCGTTGATCAAAGGCATCGCCGCCAAGAACCAACTGTTCAAGACTTACATCGGCCAGGGCTACTACGGTACCCATACGCCGTCGCCGATCCTGCGCAACCTGCTGGAAAACCCGGCCTGGTACACCGCTTATACCCCGTACCAACCGGAAATCTCCCAGGGCCGTCTCGAAGCGCTGCTGAACTTCCAGACCCTGATCAGCGACCTCACCGGCCTGCCGATCGCCAACGCCTCCCTGCTCGACGAAGCCACCGCCGCTGCCGAAGCGATGACCTTCTGCAAACGCCTGAGCAAGAACAAGGGCAGCCACGCCTTCTTCGCCTCCGTGCATTGCCACCCGCAAACCCTCGACGTGCTGCGCACCCGTGCCGAGCCGTTGGGCATCGACGTGGTGGTCGGCGATGAACTCGAATTGACCGACGTGACGCCGTTCTTCGGCGCGCTGCTGCAATACCCGGCCAGCAACGGTGACGTGTTCGACTACCGCGAACTGACCGAACGCTTCCACGCCGCCAACGCCCTGGTCGCCGTCGCGGCTGACCTGCTGGCCCTGACTGTGCTCACCCCACCGGGCGAATTCGGCGCCGACGTGGCCATCGGCAGCGCACAACGCTTTGGCGTGCCGCTGGGTTTTGGTGGCCCGCACGCGGCTTACTTCTCGACGAAAGATGCGTTCAAGCGCGACATGCCGGGCCGTCTGGTCGGTGTCTCCGTGGACCGTTTCGGCAAGCCGGCCCTGCGCTTGGCCATGCAGACCCGCGAGCAACATATCCGTCGCGAGAAGGCTACGTCGAACATCTGCACCGCCCAAGTGCTGTTGGCCAACATCGCCAGCATGTACGCCGTGTACCACGGTCCGAAAGGCCTGACCCAGATCGCCAACCGCATTCATCACCTGACCGCCATCCTGGCCAAAGGCTTGAATGTGCTGGGCCTGAGCGTCGAGCAAGAAAACTTCTTCGACACCGTGACGATCAAGACTGGCGCCAACACCGCCAAGCTGCACGACAAGGCACGCGCCCAGCAGATCAACCTGCGTGTGGTCGATGCTGAGCGCCTGGGTCTGTCCCTCGACGAAACCACCTCGCAAGCGGACGTTGAAACCCTGTGGAGCGTGCTGGCCGACGGCAAAGCGCTGCCAGATTTCGCCGCCCTCGCCGCCTCCGTGGTCAGCACTCTGCCGGCAGCCCTGGTTCGCCAATCGCCGATCCTCAGCCACCCTGTGTTCAACCGTTACCACTCGGAAACCGAGCTGATGCGCTACCTGCGCAAGCTCGCCGACAAGGACCTGGCCCTGGATCGCACCATGATCCCGCTGGGTTCGTGCACCATGAAGCTCAACGCCGCCAGCGAAATGATCCCGGTGACCTGGGCTGAGTTCGGTGCCCTGCACCCGTTCGCCCCGGCCGAGCAAAGCGCCGGTTACCAGCAGCTGACCGACGAACTGGAAGCGATGCTCTGCGCCGCCACCGGTTACGACTCGATCTCCCTGCAACCGAACGCCGGCTCCCAAGGTGAATACGCTGGTCTGTTGGCGATTCGTGCCTATCACCAGAGCCGTGGCGAAGACCGTCGCGACATCTGTCTGATCCCGTCCTCGGCTCACGGCACCAACCCGGCCACCGCCAACATGGCTGGCATGCGCGTAGTCGTGACCGCGTGCGATGCCCGTGGCAACGTCGACATCGAAGACCTGCGCGCCAAGGCCATCGAGCACCGCGAACACCTCGCGGCGCTGATGATCACTTACCCGTCGACCCACGGCGTGTTCGAAGAAGGCATCCGCGAAATCTGCGGCATCATTCATGACCACGGCGGCCAGGTGTACATCGACGGCGCGAACATGAACGCGATGGTCGGCCTCTGCGCACCGGGCAAGTTCGGCGGCGACGTGTCGCACTTGAACCTGCACAAAACCTTCTGCATCCCCCACGGCGGTGGCGGCCCGGGCGTTGGTCCGATTGGCGTCAAATCGCACCTGACCCCGTTCCTGCCGGGTCACGGCACCATGGAACGTAAAGAAGGCGCGGTCTGCGCGGCACCGTTCGGCAGCGCGAGCATTTTGCCGATCACCTGGATGTACATCCGCATGATGGGCGGCGCCGGTTTGAAGCGTGCCTCGCAACTGGCGATCCTCAATGCCAACTACATTTCCCGTCGCCTCGAAGAGCATTACCCAGTGCTCTACACCGGCAGCAATGGCCTGGTGGCGCACGAATGCATCCTCGACCTGCGTCCGCTGAAAGACAGCAGCGGCATCAGCGTCGATGACGTGGCCAAGCGCCTGATCGACTTCGGCTTCCACGCCCCGACCATGTCGTTCCCGGTGGCTGGCACGCTGATGATCGAGCCGACCGAAAGCGAATCCAAGGAAGAGCTGGACCGTTTCTGCGACGCCATGATCCGCATCCGCGAAGAAATCCGCGCAGTGGAAAACGGCACGCTGGACAAGGAAGACAACCCGCTGAAAAACGCCCCGCACACCGCGGCGGAAATCGTCGGCGAGTGGACCCACCCGTACAGCCGTGAGCAAGCGGTTTACCCGGTCGCGTCGCTGATCGAAGGCAAATACTGGCCACCGGTCGGTCGCGTCGACAACGTGTTTGGCGATCGCAACCTGGTGTGCGCCTGCCCGTCGATCGAAAGCTACGCTTGATCCATGGGGGCGAGTTCGCTCGCCCCCTGTAGGAGCAAGGCTTGCCCGCGATGAACGATGACGGGGTGTAACTGATACACCGCATCAAGCCAATCGCGGGCAAGCCTCGCTCCTACAGACTTGCGTTGCGCCTATAACAAGAAACCGGAGAACAACTCATGTCATTAAGCGTGTTCGACCTGTTCAAGATTGGCATCGGCCCCTCCAGCTCTCACACCGTCGGCCCGATGCGTGCCGCTGCGCGTTTCGCCGAAGGTCTGCGCCGTGAAGGGCTGCTGGCCGCCACTGCCTGCGTCAAAGTCGAGCTCTACGGCTCGCTCGGTGCCACCGGCAAGGGCCACGGCAGCGACAAGGCTGTGTTGCTCGGCCTGGAAGGCGAACACCCGGACACTGTGAACACCGAAACCGTCGCCGCGCGCCTGCAAGAAATTCGTGGCAACGGTCGTTTGAACCTGCTCGGCGAACACAGCATCGCGTTCAACGAGAAAGAACATTTGGCGATGATTCGCAAACCGTTGGCCTATCACCCCAACGGCATGATCTTTCGCGCCTTCGATGCGGCGGGGATACAGATCCGCAGCCGCGAGTACTACTCGGTTGGCGGCGGTTTCGTCGTGGATGAAGACGCTGCCGGCGCCGACCGTATCGTCGAAGACGCCACGCCGCTGACGTTCCCGTTCAAAAGCGCCAAGGACCTGCTCGCTCACTGCGCCACCTACGGTTTGTCGATCAGCCAGGTGATGCTGACCAACGAAAGCGCCTGGCGCCCGGAAGCGGAAACCCGCGCCGGGCTGTTGAATATCTGGCAAGTGATGCAGGACTGCGTCGCCGCCGGTTGCCGCAACGAAGGCATCCTGCCCGGTGGCTTGAAGGTCAAACGCCGGGCGGCGGCATTGCATCGGCAACTGTGCAAGAACCCGGAATCGGCGCTGCGCGATCCGCTGTCGGTGCTGGACTGGGTCAACCTCTACGCGTTGGCGGTCAACGAAGAAAATGCCAATGGCGGACGCGTGGTGACGGCGCCCACTAACGGTGCAGCGGGGATCGTCCCGGCGGTGTTGCATTACTACATGCGCTTCATCCCCGGCGCCAACGAAGACGGCGTCGTGCGTTTTCTGCTGACTGCAGCGGCCATCGGCATTCTCTATAAAGAAAACGCCTCGATCTCCGGCGCCGAAGTCGGTTGTCAGGGTGAAGTCGGCGTGGCCTGTTCGATGGCGGCCGGCGCCTTGTGCGAAGTCCTCGGTGGCAGCGTTTCGCAGGTGGAAAACGCCGCGGAAATCGGCATGGAACACAACCTCGGCCTGACCTGCGACCCGATTGGCGGCCTGGTGCAAGTGCCGTGCATCGAGCGCAACGCCATGGGCTCGGTGAAAGCCATCAATGCGGTGCGCATGGCCCTGCGTGGCGACGGTCAACACTTCGTCTCCCTCGACAAGGTCATCCGCACCATGCGCCAGACCGGCGCTGACATGAAAAGCAAATACAAGGAAACCGCCCGTGGCGGTTTGGCGGTCAACATTATCGAGTGCTGATGCGCGCGCATTGGCATCTGCACACTTTTTCAGGAGCTGAATATGTCCACCGAACAATTGCTGAAAACCCCGTTGCACGCCCTGCACATCGAACTCGGCGCGCGCATGGTGCCGTTCGCCGGCTACGACATGCCGGTGCAATACCCGCTGGGCGTGATGAAAGAACACCAGCACACCCGTGAGCAGGCCGGGCTGTTCGATGTCTCGCACATGGGCCAAATCCGTCTGACCGGCGCCAATGCCGCCAAGGCCCTGGAAACCCTGGTGCCGGTGGACATCATCGACTTGCCGGTGGGCATGCAGCGTTACGCGATGTTCACCAACGAGACCGGCGGCATTCTTGACGACCTGATGGTCGCCAACCTCGGTAACGACGAACTGTTCCTGGTGGTCAACGCTGCCTGCAAGGATCAAGACCTGGCGCACCTGCGTAAACACATTGGCGAGCAGTGCACCATCGAGCCGCTGTTCGAAGAACGCGCATTGCTGGCCCTGCAAGGCCCGGCGGCGGTGACTGTACTCGCACGCCTGGCGCCTACCGTTGCGAAGATGACGTTCATGCAGTTCGCTCGCGTTAAGCTGCTGGGTGTGGACTGCTTTGTCAGCCGTTCGGGCTACACCGGCGAAGACGGTTTTGAAATCTCCGTACCAGCGGCCAATGCCGAAGACCTGGCTCGCGCCCTGCTGGCCGAACCGGAAGTCGCGGCCATTGGCCTCGGCGCGCGCGACTCGCTGCGCCTGGAAGCCGGCCTGTGCCTCTACGGCCACGACATGAACACCGAGACCACCCCGATCGAGGCGAGCCTGTTGTGGGCCATCTCCAAACCCCGTCGTGCCGATGGTGCGCGGGCTGGCGGCTTCCCTGGCGCTGAAACCGTGTTCGCCCAGCACCAGGGCGGTGTCAGCCGCAAGCGTGTTGGCCTGCTGCCGCAAGAACGCACACCGGTGCGCGAAGGCGCAGAGATCGTCAACGAAGCTGGCGACATCATTGGCAGCGTGTGCAGCGGCGGCTTCGGACCGACCCTCGGTGGCCCTCTGGCCATGGGTTACCTCGACAGCGCTTACATCGCACTGGAAACGCCAGTTTGGGCAATTGTTCGTGGGAAAAAGGTGCCTTTGCTTGTAAGCAAAATGCCATTTGTTCCGCAACGCTACTATCGTGGTTGATTGACTGTTTCTATAAGTAACGCGGTTGCGTTAACAGTGCACTAATCTGTAACGCAACCGCCATAAAACAGTGCAAGCTTTCGATTATGAACTTGTCTTATAACGATCGAAAACGATTGAACACTCTTATCGAATAAGCCGTACTAGTGAACTGACTAACCGCCATCAACCTGAGCAAAACCGGGCCCCTCACAGGGGCTTGTTTTTTATCGGCTAGTTGGCGTAGAGTTTGTTCACTGTGTTTGCATGGGTCGCTTGGAATCGTGACCTGGGCAGTAGCCTACAAGTTAGCTACATCCCGTTCGACGTCTTCTTACTCTCCTGCAACCAGCCCCAGTACTCTTTCATGAGAAAGAGACTGTCATTAATTTTTGCGTCAAAGGAAATAAGAAATGTCCCAACGTCAGAGCGGTACCGTCAAGTGGTTTAACGACGAGAAAGGTTTTGGTTTTATCACTCCAGAAAGCGGTCCGGATCTGTTCGTGCATTTCCGCGCTATTCAGGGCAACGGCTTCAAGAGCCTGAAAGAAGGCCAGAAAGTGACTTTCGTCGCTGTGCAAGGCCAGAAAGGCATGCAGGCTGACGAAGTCCAAGCAGAAGCCTAACCTTCTGTAACGAAAAAGCCCCTGATGCTGACATCAGGGGCTTTTTTGTGCGCGTAAATCCGTAAAATGGCTTCTTTTTCCGCCAGAGGCTGCCATGTCGAAACACCTGCTCAAACCCCAGGGCGACTTTCCCGCCGCCACTTTGGGTCGTCGCCTGGCAGCGATGTTCTATGACTTCCTGTTATGCACCGCCCTGCTGATCGTCACCAGCGGCATCTACAAGATGATCCAGATGGCGATCATCGGCGAAGACAAGATGCGCGCATTGACCGAAGCCGGGGCATTGGATGGCGATCCACTGCTGTCGACGGTGCTGCTGTTCGTGTTGTTCGGGTTCTTCGCCAAGTTCTGGACCTGGTCCGGTCAGACGTTGGGTATGCAGGTGTGGGGAATCCGCGTGCAGAATGCCGATGGTTCGTCCATCAGTCTGTGGCAGGCGTTGTTGCGCTTTGTGGTGTCGATCGGGTCGTGGTTATGCGTGGGCCTGGGGTTTCTCTGGCCGCTGCTTGATAAGCAGAAACGCAGCTGGCATGACATGTATTCCAATACGCAGCTCGTTCGTATTCCGAAGAAGACCAAATAAATTCGTCATACGAAAATCACTGTGGGAGCGAGCCTGCTCGCGAAAGCGGTGTGTCAGACAACATCAATGTCGACTGATACACGGTCTTCGCGAGCAGGCTCGCTCCCACAGGTTTTGTGACTTATCTGACAGAACTCAGGCGTTACCGGCCAACTTCATCCGCGCCGCCTGGGTGAAATCCAGCATCCGCTTCAACGGCCGAATCGCTTGGGGAATCAACGCCGGATCGACAAAGATCTCGTTCGTCCCTTCCTTCAAGCTCTTGAGCGTGCGCTCAAGGGTATTCATCGCCATCCACGGGCAATGTGCGCAACTGCGGCACGCTGCGCCGTTACCAGCCGTTGGGGCTTCGATGAAGACCTTGTCCGGGCACAGCTGCTGCATCTTGTAGAAGATACCGCGATCGGTGGCGACAATCAGGGTCTTGTTCGGCAGGCTCTGTGCTGCAGCGATCAACTGACTGGTGGAACCGACGGCATCCGCCAGTTCGATCACCGAGGTCGGCGACTCCGGGTGCACCAGAATAGCCGCGTCCGGGTACAGCGCCTTCATGTCTTCGAGCTGCTTGGACTTGAACTCTTCGTGAACGATGCAGGCACCGTCCCACAGCAACATGTCCGCACCGGTCTTGCGCTGGATGTAAGTGCCCAAATGTTTATCCGGGCCCCAGATGATCGTCTCGCCGTTATCCATCAGGCTTTCGACAATCTCCAGCGCGCAGCTTGAAGTCACTACCCAGTCGGCCCGGGCCTTAACCGCTGCCGAGGTGTTGGCATACACCACCACCGTGCGTTCCGGATGCTGATCGCAGAACGCCGAGAACTCGTCCACCGGGCAACCCAGGTCCAGCGAACACGTCGCTTCCAGGGTTGGCATCAGTACGCGTTTCTCGGGGTTGAGAATCTTCGCAGTCTCGCCCATGAACTTCACACCCGCGACCACTACGGTCTTGGCCGGATGGGCATTGCCGAAGCGCGCCATTTCCAGGGAGTCGGAGACGCAGCCACCGGTTTCTTCGGCCAGGGCCTGAATCACCGGATCGCAATAGAAGTGAGCAACCAGCACCGCGTCCTGAGCCTTGAGCTCGGCAGCGATGGCAGAACGGTAATAGGCCTCTTCCTCGGCGGTCAGCGGCTTGGGCTGCTTGGCGTCGAGGTGAGCTTGAACCAGTAGGCGTTCGGAAATTTGCGTCATGTTCGCAAGACCTGCGGGCGCTTTCGCGCGAAAGTCGAGTATACACCCGGCTCCGGACCGCTAATGGGTACCGCCGGGAGAGTGAGTAGTCATCAGGCACAACGTTGGAGCCGGGCAAGGCTACAGAATATCCCGTGGATGCAAAAGATGATTCTGACCTGCGTCACGCGGTGTAGCCCCGTGTTGAGCCGAGCTCAAATCGCGGGCAAAAAAAAATCCGGAAATCCTCACTTGCGTGGGCCTTCCAGACTTTTAAAACTGCTACAAAAATGGTGGGTCGTGTGGGATTCGAACCTACGACCAATTGGTTAAAAGCCAACTGCTCTACCAACTGAGCTAACGACCCGCTGTGTGGTGGCGCGTATAATACTGATTTTTAAGGACTATTCAACACCTAATTTGAAATAAATCAAAAATAAGGTGTTGGGTCGCTGATTCCGGCTGCTGCGAAGCCTTCTGCACGCAAGCGGCAGCTATCGCATTTGCCGCACGCATAGCCTTTATCGTCGGCCTGATAGCAGGAAACAGTCAGCCCGTAATCGACACCCAGCTTCACGCCCGCCTGGACGATCTGCGCTTTGCTCAGATTCTGCAGCGGCGCCTGGATACGGAAGCCGTTGCCCTCGACACCGGCCTTGGTCGCCAGGTTGGCCATGCGCTCGAAGGACTCGATGAACTCTGGACGGCAATCCGGGTAGCCGGAGTAGTCCACCGCGTTCACACCGATAAAGATGTCACGTGCGCCGAGCACTTCAGCCCAGCCCAGGGCCAGTGACAGAAACACCGTATTGCGCGCTGGCACATAGGTCACCGGGATACCTTCACCCGCCTCTTCCGGAATATCGATGCTGCTGTCGGTCAGTGCCGAGCCGCCCATACCGTCCAGGTTCAGACCGATCACCTTGTGCTCGATTACACCCAAGTCGCGAGCGACACGGGCAGCGGCGTGCAATTCAGCGTGAGAGCGCTGACCGTAATCGAAGCTCATGGTGTAGCAGGCGTAGCCTTCAGCCCGGGCCATGGCCACGACCGTTGCCGAGTCCAGACCGCCGGACAGCAGGATCACCGCACGTTTTTCGGTGGTGTTCAGTTGTTCAGTCATATCAGCGCCCCGGCTCGTCATTCCAAAGATATTTATGCAGCTGCAATTGCAGGCGCACTGGCAAATTGTCTGCCACCACCCAGTCAGCCAGATCCCGTGCATTGAGGTCATGGTGACTTGGCGAGAACAGGACTTCGCCGGCCCGTCGATCGAGACCGTACTGGATCAACTTGGACACAGCCCAGTCGTAGTCTTCCCGCGAGCAGATGACAAACTTCACCTGGTCGTTGGGCGTCAGCAGTTCGATGTTCTCATAGCGGTTGCGGTGCGCTTCTTTCGACCCCGGAGTCTTCAGGTCGACGACGCGACTGACCCGGGAATCTACCGCCGAGATGTCGAGCGCACCACTGGTTTCCAGTGACACTTCGTAACCGGCATCACACAACCGTTTGAGCAAAGGGATGGCATTGGGTTGCGCCAATGGCTCGCCGCCAGTGACACAAACATAGCGCGGACGGAAACCGGCCACTTGCTCGAGGATGTCGTCGAGGGGGCGAATGGTGCCGCCGGTGAACGCGTAAGCGCTGTCACAGTATTGGCAACGCAATGGGCAACCGGTCAGGCGCACAAAAACTGTGGGCAGCCCGGCAGTCCGCGTTTCACCCTGTAACGAGTAGAAAACTTCGGTGATTCTTAATGTGTCTTGCATAGTCGCCACGGGCGTAACAGCTAAACAGGCTGTCCGCCTCCGTCAGGCTCTTCAAGGAACCCCGCCAACGCGCGAATCCCAAAAAGCGTGTTTCAGAAAAAGGGCGTGAATTCTAACGAAAAAACCCGCGACAAGCGCGGGTTTCTTCAATTCGGATCAAGCAGCCTTACATGCGTTGCAGATCGCGTTGGGCCAGCTGAGCAGCGGAAGTGCCCGGATATTGGGACACGACCTGTTGCAGAATGCCTTTGACCTTGTCGGTATGACCCAGGCGGCGCTCTACATCAGCCAGCTTGTACAGCGAGTCAGGCACTTTGGCGTGCTTGGGGTACAGCTGCGAAACCTTGGCAAACGCCTGACCTGCACCTTGCAGATCACCTTTGGCCAAGTTGACTTCGCCCAACCAGTACTGGGCATTGCCCGCGTATTGGCTGTTCGGGTACTTGCGCAGGAAAGCGGCGAAAGCCTGGCTGGCCTTGTCGAAATCCTTGGCTTTGATCAGGTCGAAGGCTGCATCGTAATACAGTTTTTCCTTCGCCGGATCACCCGGTTCACTGCTGGCGGCCGGGGCTTGAGCGGCGGCCGCTCCTGCACCTGCACTGGCGCCTGCAGCGGCTGCTGCACCGGGGGCATTCAACGTGCCACCGGTGGAAGAATTATCAGGAGTCGCGGCTGGTGCAACGCCGGTTCCTATGCGCCGATCAAGATCCTGGTATCGCTCCAGGTTTTCTTGCTTCATGCGCGCTACATCATTTTGCAGAACTTCGATCACACCTTGTTGGCGTGAGATCTGCTCCTGCATGGATTGCAGTTGGTTGAACAGCTCGCCCTGTGCCGAGACAGGGGCCGAAACCCCTCCCCCGGCATAGGCGCCGTTCGTACCGTAACCCGCAGGCGGATAACTGCTCCCGCTATTGTTATAACCGGAGTTGTCATCGACCACAGGAACCGCAGCCCACACCGCAAGCGGTGCGAGACTGAGAGCCAGAACAGTTACAGCACGACGGCACGTTCGCATGACGAATTACTTACGCAGTTCGACGCGACGGTTTTGAGCCCAGGACTGCTCGTCGTTGCCGGTAGCAACTGGACGCTCTTCGCCGTAGGAAACCAGTTCCAGCTGAGCTGGGGAAACACCTTGCAGTACCAGGTAGCGCTGAACGGCTTTCGCACGACGCTCGCCCAGTGCCATGTTGTACTCACGAGTACCACGTTCGTCGGTGTTGCCTTCCAGAACAACGCGAGCGCCGTTTGCTTTCAGGTCTTTAGCGTGAACATCCAGAGCGCGCATGGCTTCTGGCTTCAGGTCCGAGCTATCGTATTCGAAGTAGAAAGTGGTGATTGCGCGCAGAGCAGCTTCTTCGCTCAGGGAGCCGTCAACTGCACCAGTGTTAGCGCCGTAACCAGCGTTTGGATCAACAGCGCCTTCACCGGCATTGTCGCCGCCTTTGGACGAGCAACCTACAGCTACAGCCATGGCCAGAGCCAGCGCAGCAAATTTACCAAACTTCAGCATTTCCATCGTGAAACTCCTAATGAACCCCAGTGTGTTAAGTAAAACGTGTAGCGCCGCGTCAGTTCAGGTAAGGGGACCAGGAAGGTTCTCTGACTTCGCCTTGTGCGGTAGGAAGCGGGAGCCTTACGCGTCCATTAATGGACACGAGCATCAAGACTCCCCGGCCCTGCTGGCGGGTGGCGTAGATTACCATGGTGCCGTTGGGCGCAACAGTAGGCGACTCGTCCAGAGTGCTATCAGTGAGGATTTTTACGCTTCCGCGCTGCAAATCCTGGGCCGCCACCTTGAAATTAGTGAAGCCATCCTGGCGGTGAATCATCACCAGGGTCTTTTCATCGGCCGAAAGTTTCGGGTTGGCGTTGTAGTTACCGATGAAAGTCACGCGTTCCGCACCGCCACCACCGACGCTGGTCTTGTAGATTTGTGGCTTGCCGCCACGGTCGGAGGTGAAGTAAATGGTCGAACCATCTTTACCCCAGAACGGTTCGGTGTTGATGCCGGGACCGTTGGTGACACGGGAGATCTGACGCGAACCCAGGTTCATCACGTAGATATCCGGGTTGCCGTCTTTCGACAGCACGAACGCCAGGCGATTGCCATCCGGCGACCAGGCTGGCGCGCCATTCAGGCCTTCGAAGTTGGTGATCTGCTCACGGCGACCGGTGTCGATGTTCTGCATGAAGATGCGCGGGCGTTTCTGCTCGAACGAAACATAAGCGATGCGCTTGCCATCCGGTGCGAAACGCGGCGACAGGATTGGCTCGCGCGATTGCAACAGGGTCACGGCACGGGCACCGTCATAGTCCGAACGTTGCAGCGTGTAGCGCGTGTTCTTCTCGGAGAAACGCTCGGCCGTCACGTACAGCAGGCGTGTCGAGAACGCACCTTTAATACCGGTGAGCTTTTCGAATGACTGATCAGCGATGTAGTGCGCCATGTCACGCAGTTGATCGACGCTGCCCGACACGCTGCCGGTCAGCACTTGCTGCTCGGTGGCGACGTTGAACAGTGCGTACTGAACCTGCAGGCGACCGCCCGCCGGAACAATGCTACCGACCATGATGTACTGGGCGCTGATCGCCTTCCAGTCACGGAAAATGATTTCGCTGGCCTGGCTCGGCTGGCTGATCATTTGCTGCTTTGGAATCGGCGAGTAGTAGCCCGAGTTGCGCAAATCGTTACCAATGATTTCGGCCATGTCGTCCGGCAGGACAGTGCCGCCCTGGAAGCCGAACGGCACTACCGCAATCGGAGTAGCCCGATCACTGCCGCTGGTGACCAGAATGTTTTTTTCATCTGCTACCGCCATCCCTGCCAGGCAGCAGATAACGACAAGCATTCCTCGAAGAAGGTTTCTCACAAGGCTAGATCCTCAGGTGTGAATGTCATCTTGAATGAACGATACGGAGCGAAATCGCTCGGCTTCATTCCCTGCATTTCTGTCAAACGTCCAATATTCTTGACCGCAGCCACGGCAGACGAGTCAAACGGACCATCGCCACTGGACTTGGAAACGCTGACCGAAGTCACCGTACCGTCCGGCAACATGCCGATTTGCAACACGACCGTCATGCCTTTGCGTGCCGAAGGTGGACGAGCCCAGCCTTCCGCTGCACGAGCACGAATCAGGTCATCGAAACTGCCGGCGACTTCATCGCCCTGCTCATCGGCCAACGCCTGCTGACGCTCCGGCTTATCGGAAAGCAAATCTGCCAAGGCCTGGGCCTTTTTGTCTTCGGTCGATTTACGTGCCGCATCCTGCGATTTCTTCTTCGCAGCATCGGCAGCAGCTTTCTTCTTCGCTTCGTCGGCGACTTTCTTCTTCGCCTCTTCAGCTTCAGCTTTCTTCTTGGCGTCGTCCGCGGCTTTCTTCTTCGCGTCTTCGACGATCTTTTTCTTCGCTTCTTCAGCGGCCGCTTTCTTGGCCTCTTCTTCAGCTGCCTTCTTGGCTTCTTCTTCAGATTTCTTCTTGGCTATATCAGCCAATTGTTTCTCTTCGGCCTTTTTGGCTTCGGCGGTCTTCTTGGCTTCGTCGGCTTTCTTGGCTTCATCAGCCTTTTTCGCTTCCTCAGACTTCTTGGACTCGTCGGCCTTCTTGGCTTCCTCGGCTTTTTGAGCCGCTTCTTCTTTCTTTTGTTCCGCAGCCTTTACCGCTTCCTGCTCGACCTTTTTCTGTTCCATCTGTTCGACTTCGGTCTGGCGCGCAGCAGACTTCACCGCTTCACCCGCAATCTTCTGATTGGTCTGGGTGGTCGCCCGACTTTTCGATTTCAGCTGGTACAAGGTCGCCTGGACAATCGGCTTGGCCGGCGGCAACTCAGGCGTCATGGCGAAACTGACGAACAGCATGCCGAAAACCAGCACGTGCAAGCCAATCGCCCAGACACTAGGCCAGAAGTAGCTTTCCGAGGCTGTTGGCTCTCGTTGTTGCTGCATCAGGGCGCCTCGGTAATCAAGCCAACATTACCGACTCCGGCCTTCTGCAACCCGCCCATGGCGCCCATGACCGAACCATAGTCGACGGTCTTGTCGCCACGAATGAAGACTTGGGTGTGCTTGCCGTTTTCGTTACCGGCGCTGATGATTTTGGTCACGGCGCTGGTCATCTGCGGCAAGGTCATGGCCTTGTCTTGCTGCTTGTCGGTGTCGACTTCGCTGCCAAGGTTCCAGTAGTAGGTCTTGTCAGACTTGATCGAAATGGTCAGGACCTGGGTGTTGTTGTCCTGCGGCAAGGCTTCGCTGGAAACCTTGGGCAGATCAACTTTCACGCCCTGATTGAGCATCGGCGCGGTCACCATGAAGATGACCAGCAGTACCAGCATCACGTCGATGTAAGGCACTACGTTCATCTCGGCGACCGGCTTGCGCTTTTTGCGAGCTCGAGCGATTAAAGCCATTGGAAATTACCTGCTTATTCTTCGCTGGTGTGCACTTTGCGGTGCAGGATCGCCTGGAATTCGTCGGCGAAGGTGTAGTAACGGCTCAGCAGGGTTTCGCTGCGGGCAGCAAAACGGTTGTAAGCGATAACGGCCGGGATGGCTGCGAACAGGCCGATGGCGGTGGCCACCAGTGCTTCGGCGATGCCCGGGGCCACGGTGGCCAGGGTCGCTTGCTGGGCAGTTGCCAGGCCACGGAAGGAGTTCATGATGCCCCAGACTGTACCAAACAGACCGATGTACGGGCTGACGGAACCGACAGTGGCGAGGAACGGCAAGCTCTGCTCGAGCTTTTCTTCTTCGCGGGAAATGGCCACGCGCATGGCACGGGCCACGCCTTCCATGACCGCTTCCGGGTCAACGCCTGGCTGCTGGCGCAGACGGGAGAATTCCTTGAAGCCGGCACGGAAGATCTGCTCGACGCCCGAATCCGGGTCAGGGTTGCTGCCGGCCTGACGGTAGAGTTTGGACAGGTCGATACCCGACCAGAAGCGCTCTTCAAAGCTCTCCAGGGCACGTCGACCGGCGCGCAGCAAGTTGCTGCGCTGAAAGATCATGATCCATGAGGTCACCGATGCGGCTACCAGAATCAGCATTACCAACTGCACCACGACGCTGGCATTGCTGACCAGGCTCCACATGGAGGAATGGTCGACGACGTTAGCTTCCACGCTTTATCTCCTGCTTTGAGTGTGTACCCGCGCCGCTCACGTCGGCAAAGGCCGCACGTAGAGCTTCGGGAATGGCCCGGGGTTTCAAACTGTTAGTGCGCACACAGGCCACCAAAAACTGCCCTTCACAGAGCAGCGCATTATCCGTAGCCCGCCTGACCTGCTGTTTAAAGCGCAGGCTGACACGGTTCAATTCGATTACTTCAGCGCTTACCAGCAGTTCGTCGTCCAGTCGCGCCGGCGCGTGGTATCGCGCTTCGCTGGAATGCACGACGAACAACAGGTCCTCCCCTGCCAGCTGGGATTGGGCAAAGCCCAGTTCCCGGAGCCGCTCGGTTCGAGCCCGTTCCATAAACTTGAGGTAATTAACGTAATACACGATGCCGCCCGCATCGGTGTCCTCGTAATAAACGCGACAACGATGTGCGAAAGGCTCAAGCCCGTTTTGCGCGCGCATACTCTAGTGCTTACTCCTCAGGTTGCCAATCCGGCGAGGCAACTGTTTTTCATTGTTCTGCGGCTTTCTAGTGAAAGATTCGTCATGTGAGCCCCTAGGACCACACAAACGCTCAATCGATCAGCCCCCAAACGTTAATTAATCGTCTACTGCATCGAGAAACTCGTCTACCACAGGCATATCGCCCAATCGTGACGGAATGTTTAAACCGAAATGCAGGTACGCATGCCGGGTCACTACCCTCCCCCGCGGTGTTCGCATGATGTAGCCCTGCTGGATGAGGTAGGGCTCCAGCACGTCCTCAATGGTGTGGCGTTCTTCGCTGATGGCCGCCGCAAGGCTGTCTACGCCTACCGGGCCACCGTCGAACTTCTCGATCATGGTCAACAACAGACGCCGGTCCTGGTGATCGAAGCCACGCTCGTCGACATCCAGCAGATTCAAGGCCAGGTCGGCGATCGGTTTGGTGATGTGGCCCTTGGCACGCACTTCGGCGAAATCCCGCACCCGGCGCAGCAGACGGTTGGCGATCCGCGGGGTGCCACGGGCGCGGCGAGCGATTTCGAAGGCGCCCTCCGGGTCCAGCGGCAAGCCGAGAATGCTCGCAGAACGGCTGACAATCGTCGCCAGGTCAGCGGTGCTGTAGAACTCCAGGCGCTGGACAATCCCGAAACGGTCGCGCAACGGGTTGGTCAGCATACCGGCCCGGGTGGTGGCGCCGACCAGGGTGAACGGCGGCAGATCCAGCTTGATCGAACGCGCGGCAGGCCCTTCGCCGATCATGATGTCGAGCTGGAAATCTTCCATGGCCGGGTACAGCACTTCTTCGACAATCGGCGACAGCCGATGGATTTCGTCGATGAACAGCACGTCATGGGGCTCAAGATTGGTCAGCAGCGCCGCCAGATCACCCGGACGCTCAAGGACCGGGCCCGAGGTGCTTTTGATCGATACGCCCATTTCCTGGGCGATGATATTGGCGAGCGTGGTTTTACCCAGGCCCGGCGGACCGAAGATCAGCGTGTGGTCCAGGGATTCGCTGCGGCCACGGGCGGCCTGGATGAACAACTCCATTTGCTCGCGAACGGTCGGCTGGCCAATGTACTCGGCCAAACTGAGGGGACGAATCGCCCGGTCCTGGACTTCCTCGCGGTCGCGGGGGCCAGGCGTGGCGGCAATCAGACGATCAGCTTCAATCACTTAAATCATTCCCTTCAGGGCACGGCGAATCAGGTCTTCACTGCTCAAGCCTTTCTCCTTGATCGAGGTAATCGCCTTGCTGGCTTCCTGCGGCTTGTAGCCCAGGGAGACCAGCGCGCTGATCGCATCACTCTCGGCGGTGACCGCCGGGGCTGGCGCTTCCGGGCCACCAGGCTGGTTGGGCACCAGAGCGAACATCGCCGGCACGGTTTCCCAGGCCTTGAAGCGGTCCTTGAGTTCCACCAGCAGGCGCTCGGCAGTCTTCTTGCCCACGCCCGGCACCTTGGTCAGCGCCGAGGTGTCCTGAGACTGCACGCAACGCACCAGCTCATCGACTTCCAGGCTCGACATCAAGGCCAGGGCCAATTTCGGCCCTACACCATTGAGACGGATCAACTCGCGAAAAAAGTCTCGCTCACGCTTGCTGTAGAAGCCATAGAGTAACTGCGCGTCTTCGCGTACGACTAAATGGGTGTGCAAGGTCAGCGGTTCACCGACCGACGGCAAGCGATACAGCGTGGTCATGGGGACTTCCAGCTCATACCCCAGGCCGTTTACATCCAGAATCAGGTGCGGCGGCTGTTTCTCAGCCAGGGTGCCGCGCAAGCGTCCAATCACGTTTCGAATCCTTGAGCGTTGGCCAGCCCGAGGCCAGCGACTGACAGAGCAAGGGTTTTGCGCCGACAACACAGGCGCAAAACCCTCATCCCGTAAAAATGATTGCTGATGCTATCAGAGACGCAGGCGCCCGCCACGACTGCGTGCCGTCCCCAGGCCATGAGGCAACAGGCTGGAACGGGTGTGAGCATGACAAATCGCAATGGCCAGGGCATCCGAGGCGTCGATTTGCGGCTTGCTGGTCAATTTGAGCATATGCATGACCATCATTTGTACCTGCTCTTTATTCGCCGCGCCGGTGCCGGTCACTGCCTGCTTGACCTGGGTCGCGGTGTATTCGGCGATTTCAAGGCTTTCTTCGGCGCCGGCGACGATGGCTGCACCGCGTGCCTGGCCCAGTTTCAGCGCAGAGTCGGCGTTGCGGGCCATGAAGACTTTTTCGATGCCCATGGTCGTCGGGCCGTAGGTCTGGATCACTTCACGCACGCCGCGATAGACAATTTGCAGACGTTCATGCAACTCGCCGGAGCCGGTGCGGATGCAGCCCGAGGCCACGTAGACGCAGCCACGCCCGGTATCGCGTACCACGCCATAACCGGTGATGCGCGAACCGGGGTCGATACCAAGGATTAAAGTCATAACGCCTGCGGGTTAAGTAAAAGCAAGATATCCAATACACCAAATAAAATGTGGGAGCGAGCCTGCTCGCGAAAGCGGTTTCATATTCAGCAACGATGTTGCCTGAAAATCCGCATTCGCGAGCAGGCTCGCTCCCACATTGAATCCTGATCGCCCTTAGCTGAGCTGTGCAGCAACCGACTCCGGAATGTCCGCGTTGGAGTAGACGTTCTGCACGTCATCCAGGTCTTCCAGCATGTCGATCAGCTTGAGCACCTTCTCGGCGCCGTCCAGGTCCAGTTCGGCACTGGTCGTCGGCAGCATCACGATTTCGGCGTCATCGCCTTTGAAACCGGCGGTTTCCAGGGCGTTACGCACCGAGTAAAAACCGGCGAACGAAGTGAACACGTCAATCGAGCCGTCTTCGTGGGTGACCACGTCATCGGCATCGGCTTCCATCGCCGCTTCCATCAGCGCATCTTCATCGACGCCCGGCGCGAAGGAAATCTGCCCCTTGCGTTCGAACAGATAGGCCACCGAACCATCAGTGCCCAGGTTGCCGCCGCACTTGCTGAACGCATGGCGAACCGCGGCTGCGGTGCGGTTACGGTTGTCGGTCATGCACTCGACCATCACCGCCACACCGCCCGGGCCGTAGCCTTCATAGCTGAGCTCGACCATGTCGTCGGTATCGGCAGCGCCAGCACCGCGGGCGACTGCGCGATCAATGATGTCGCGGCTCATGTTCGCACCAAGGGCCTTGTCCAGCGCCAGGCGCAGTCGCGGGTTGGAACCTGGATCACCGCCGCCTTGACGGGCCGCAACAGTCAGCTCACGAATCCACTTGGTGAAAATCTTGCCCTTCTTGGCATCCTGACGTTCTTTGCGGTGCTTGATGTTCGCCCACTTGGAATGACCCGCCATATCTCGCTCCGAATTCTCTTTGAAACATTGCCCGCTGCGCATTGAGCGCCAGCCAGCAACAAAAAAATCTCGACCTGTAAAAAAGGCGCATCCCATAAGGATGCGCCTTCAGGGTCAGTCTTACTCAGCCTTTGGCGTTTCGCGCAGACGAATGTGCAATTCGCGCAATGCCTTGGCATCGACAGCACCCGGTGCCTGAGTCATGACGTCAGCCGCGCTCTGGGTTTTCGGGAACGCGATCACTTCACGGATCGACTGGGCGCCGGTCATCAGCATCACCAGACGGTCCAGACCGAAGGCCAGACCACCGTGGGGCGGCGCGCCGTATTTCAGGGCGTCGAGCAGGAAGCCGAATTTCTCTTCCTGTTCCGCTTCATTGATACCCAACAGACGGAACACGGTCTGCTGCATTTCCTTGCGGTGGATACGGATCGAACCGCCACCCAGTTCGGTGCCGTTCAGGACCATGTCGTAGGCACGGGACAGTGCGGTCGCCGGGTTGGCTTCCAGCTCTTCCGGGGTGCACTTCGGCGCGGTGAACGGGTGGTGCAATGCGGTGAAGCTGCCGTCGTCGTTCTCTTCGAACATCGGGAAGTCGACGACCCACATTGGCGCCCACTTGCAGGTCAGCAGGTCCAGGTCGTTGCCGACCTTGATCCGCAACGCGCCCAGGGCTTCGCTGACGATCTTGGCTTTGTCGGCACCGAAGAACACGATGTCGCCGTCAACCGCGCCAACGCGATCGAGGATCACATTGAGGTTGGCTTCAGGGATGTTCTTGACGATAGGCGACTGCAGGCCTTCGACGCCTTTGGCGCGCTCGTTGACCTTGATGTACGCCAGGCCCTTGGCACCGTAGATGCCGACGAACTTGGTGTAGTCGTCGATCTGCTTGCGCGGCATGCTCGCCGCGCCCGGAACACGCAGGGCAGCAATGCGGCATTTCGGATCGTTGGCCGGGCCGCTGAACACTTTGAAGTCGACGTCTTTGAGTTGGTCTTCAACGTCAACCAGTTCCAGCGGGTTACGCAGGTCCGGCTTGTCGGAACCGTAACGGCGCATGGCTTCTTCGAAGGTCATGTGCGGGAAATCGCCGAATTCCAGATCCAGCACTTCCTTGAACAGGTTGCGGATCATTTGTTCGGTGATGGCCATGATCTCTTTTTCATCGAGGAAGCTGGTCTCGATGTCGATCTGGGTGAATTCCGGCTGACGGTCGGCGCGCAGGTCTTCGTCACGGAAGCACTTGGCGATCTGGTAGTAACGGTCGAAGCCGGCAACCATCAGCAGTTGCTTGAACAGCTGTGGCGATTGCGGCAAGGCGAAGAAGGAACCGGCGTGAGTACGGCTCGGCACCAGGTAATCGCGAGCGCCTTCTGGCGTGGCACGGGTCAGGATCGGCGTCTCGACATCGAGGAAGCCGTTCTCGTCGAGGAAGCGACGGATGCTGGTGGTCATGCGCGAACGCAGGCGCAGCTTCTCGAGCATTTCCGGGCGACGCAGGTCGAGGAAGCGATAGCGCAGGCGGGTTTCTTCGCCGACGTCGGAGAACTCGTTGAGCGGGAACGGCGGGGTTTCCGATTCATTCAGTACTTCAAGCTCGTAGCCCAGCACTTCGATCATGCCTGACGCCATGTTGGCGTTGGTGGCACCGGCCGGACGCAGGCGTACCTTGCCGGTGATCTTAACGACGTATTCGCTGCGCACGCGATCAGCGGCGGCGAAGCTCTCGGCGCGGTCCGGATCGAATACCACTTGGGCCAGGCCGTCACGATCACGGATATCGAGGAAAATCACCCCGCCGTGGTCACGGCGACGGTGTACCCAACCGCAAAGAGTAATTTCCTGGCCTTCCAGGGCTTCGTTCAGCTGGCCGCAATAATGGCTGCGCATCATGGTAGTGGTTTCACTTCTCGTAATCGAAATTCGGTTGGAGGCCTTGCAGCAGATGCAAGAGCTCACGCGTGTCGTTCAACTCAGGTTCCAGACCTTAGTCAGCTTTGTCGCCGCCGGCCAGATTCTTCTTGGAACCGGTCTTGAAGTCGGTTTCATACCAGCCGGTGCCGCTGAGGCGGAAACCTGGCATGGACAGCATCTTCTTGAGCTCTGGTGCCTGGCACGCAGGGCAGTCGACCAGCGGTGCTGCGCTGATCTTTTGAATGGCTTCCAACTGATGACCACAGGAAGCACATTGATAGTCGTACATCGGCATGGGGTTGTCTCGGCGATCAGGATTGCTACCGCTTACGCTGGGTTTTGCGGCAAAGAGCGGGATTATATCCATTAAATGCAGCCTGTGCAGCCGTAAGACTGCACAGACTGACATACCACCCGTTCCTGGCCGAAACAGGCGAGCCAAGCATTACTTCAGGCTGTGTACGACACAGACGACGCGCACCAGCCCGGTGAAATTCTTCACCCCGCCGTGACGCAAATGCACTTCACGATCCACGTGGGACAACAGCGCACTGACCGAGCAACCATTAAGCGTGGCCATTTCGTTGAGGATTTCCCAGTAGACCTGCTCAAGCCGCAGGCAGGTCGCAAAACCGTTCAAGCGCACCGATCGGGATAAAGGCCTGGCCAGCCCCATATCGAATTCACTGACGAACGGATCAATCTTTACCGCCTGTTGCGCGCCGAGCCTCCACTCGCTCCGACTTTCTCCATGAACCATAGCGTTGACACTCCTTTGTCAGCCTTGATTTTTTATAAGAGCCATCTCCTCTTTCCTTATAAAAACGCAGGCGCAAAGTTATATCCAGATGACTTTATGACCATCTGCGTAGGATAAGCCAACAACTGAGTGAGGATCATGGAGCCGGTCCTACGCCGGACCGTTTCCTACGAAACCCGGGATATTTTCTTCAACTGAAACGGCATTTTTCTGCGTGAAAAACCGCGTGCGAACAACACCCCCGGCGTTATTCGCACACTGGCGTGGTTACTGATCCAAAAGCGAACGCAACATCCACGCGGTTTTTTCATGGACCTGCATACGCTGGGTCAACAAGTCCGCCGTGGGTTCGTCGCTGACCTTGTCCAGCAACGGGAAGATCCCGCGCGCCGTCCGGGTCACCGCTTCCTGCCCGTCGACCAGCTGCTTGATCATGTCTTCGGCGCTGGGTACGCCCTCTTCCTCCTTAATAGAAGAAAGACGGGCATACACCGAATAGGCGCCGGGCGCCGGAAAACCCAGTGCGCGAATGCGCTCGGCGATCGAATCGACCGCCAGGGCCAACTCGTTATATTGCTCCTCGAACATCAAGTGCAGGGTCCGAAACATCGGGCCCGTGACGTTCCAGTGGAAGTTATGGGTTTTCAAATACAGCACATAAGTGTCCGACAACAGACGCGACAGCCCGTCGACGATGGACTTGCGGTCCTCTTCACTGATACCGATATCGATTGCCATGCTTACCCCCTAAAGGTGATGAAATTCATCCGACAAGTGCAGGACCACTGTAGCAAGGCTATCCACACCCTGCCGCCCTGGATGGCCAGTCGACCTGCGACAAATCGCCCATGGGGGCACCGCCGGACTGCCTGATTTGAGTAGCCGCAGGCTTTGCTGTTAAATAGGCAGCGTGTCGCTATGCCCCTATTTTTCCGGGCGCAGCGCATAGGCTGGTAGCGGGTACGTGTCCACCGCCTCTTATTGTTCTGAAGCGGACCGTGCTCAATCAGCTCTTCCTTGTGATCCGTCTTAACGTGAGTCAATCAAAATGTTGAAAATCGTCCACCTGCTAATGGGCGCAGCAGCCTTGCTGCTGTCCTTCTTCCCTAGCTTGCAACCCGAAGCTGTTCCTTACCTGCAACAACCCGATGCGCTGTACCTGGCCTTTTTCGGCCTGCTCAACCTGACCCTCGCTCCGGTTATCCCATACTGGAACAAAGGTCCTCGTCACCAACTGCAAAACCTGGTCAGCGCCCTGCTGATCCTGGCCGTTGTCCTGCAAACCCTGACACTGATCGCGAAGATGCCTTTTATTGCCGGCCAACCTTCCGTTCTGTTCAGCCTGTTGACTGCCGTGGTCGCAGTCCTTCTGCACCTGACCATCAGCTTCTACAAATCGTCACCGGCCGCCTCTTCGCCAAGCTATGACATGAGCAACCGCGATACTGGCACCGTCAAGTGGTTCAACACTTCCAAAGGCTTCGGCTTTATCTCCCGGGATTCCGGCGATGATATTTTCGTGCACTTCCGGGCCATTCGTGGCGAAGGACACCGCGTCCTGGTCGAAGGCCAGCGCGTGGAATTCTCCGTCATGAATCGCGACAAAGGCCTGCAAGCCGAAGATGTGATTGCCGCATTGCCCCGTCGCTGATCCCGAGCGATAAAAAAACCGCGAACAGCCTGGCTGTTCGCGGTTTTTTATTGCCCGGCGTTTAGCCGGCGAACTCAATGCCTTTGACTCAGTAGTGCGGCGGTGGCGCCTCTTCTTCAGAAGACTCGAACTGGCCGACCATTTCTTCCTGGCGCCGCAGCAGCGCGGCCATTTGCAGTTGCAGGCGCTCGACCACCCGCTGTTGCGTCACCAGAATATCGTTCAATGACTGAATGGTGTCGTCCTGGAACGCCAGTTGGCTTTCCAGATCGTTGACGCGTTCTTCCAGGCTCATGGCTCAGCCCTCCAGAAACGTGAAGTGATCGGTCAACACCAGTCGCAGCCGTTCACGAATCACCGCGACCTGCTCGGCACTGTAGGGCTTGGCTGGGTGTTTGCCCCAGACCGGTGCCGGCCAGGCAGCGTCCTCGCGTTTGCGCACAATCACATGCATGTGCAACTGGCTGACGACGTTGCCCAGGGCTGCGACATTCAGCTTGTCGGCGTCGAACGAGTCCTTGAGCATTTCCGCCAGGGCGGTGGTTTCCTGCCACAGCTGCTGCTGATCGGCGACATCTAACTGAAACAACTCGCTGATATCTTCGCGGCGCGGTACCAGGATGAACCAGGGGTAGTTGGAATCATTGGACAAGAGCAACCGGCAGAGAGGGAAATCGCCGATCAGTAACGTGTCTTGTTGAAGTCGTGAATCTAAAGCGAACACTGTGCGCACTCCCGCCGGTTTCATCATTTTCAGCTTAGCGCCCCTCAATAGAGGCTGCGCGCCAAGCGACAGGACGGCAGCATACCTGCGAATGCGCCGCGCTTCACGACGAACCTTGGTCTCCATCCACCCGATTTATTCCGCCGAGCGGGAACGCGCCCCGACATAAGACATTTTTCACTCGAGCGCACCAATACAGAACCGAGGCGATGACAAAAAACGCTGAAGTGACCGATAAATACTCGTCTGTTCGCAGGTTGCTGATCGCCGCGCTGTATGAATTCAGCACAGCGATTAAAATTTTTTGCACCAAAACCGCACATCACGTCTACGCTGAGATCGTCGGGGATCCGCCGATTACTCACTTTCGGGGTGAACCGGTAACGTTTTTTGTGGTCGCGCAATTGTCATGACGGCGCAACACCATGCAATGAACGGCGTCAAGTGCAAACAAAACGCGCTTGAAACCCCCGGTTTTATGAGGTTTTTACAGCAGCGAACGGGCCTTCAGAAAAAAACAGCTACAGAATTCTGATTTGAGCACGCTTGTTGCATTCACACCCATATCGCCTACAAAGCGTCCGCTGGAAGTGGAAGCTTTTAGGCAAATAAAAACAGCGGCAGGGTTGCCCGATGGAGATTCAAACGTTTCACCAGGGACTCTTTTTACCGGTGCTCAAAGCTTGGAAAACAACGCTAAAGTTGTCAATCCGCTTGCATTGGGGCAGTGAATTTGCGACATCTACCAAGCCATTTGCGACAGGGTCGTAAAGAAGCTGAAAGGTTAGATACGCAAGTATCGCCAACATTGTCGGCGTGATATAAGTTTGCGCCGACACAAAAAGAAAGAGCCGCCCAGATAATAAAACAGGTGGGACGGCAGTACTCTTCTAAAACCAAAGGAGCAAATCACGATGCGCGTGATGAAGTGGAGCATGATCGCACTGGCAGTTGCAGCAGCAGCCAGTACTCAATTGGCTACGGCCGCACCTTTCGTAAGCGACCAGTCGGAAGCCAAAGGCTTTGTAGAAGACGCCAAGTTGGACTTGCTGGTTCGTAACTACTACTACAACCGGAACAAGAAAGACGGCGCAGTCGATGACAAAGACTGGACCCAGGGCATCCAGGGCATGTTCAGCTCGGGTTACACCCAAGGTACTGTTGGTGTCGGTGTTGAAGCCTGGGGTCAACTGGCGATCAAACTGGACGGTGAAGACAAATACTCCGGTTCGGGCAACCTGAGCACCAACTCTCGGGGCGAGAACGACGACAGCCAAGGCAAAGCAGGCGCAGCCGTCAAGTTCCGCGTCTCTAAAACCGAGCTGAAACTCGGTGATATGCAGCCAAGCACTTCTCCAGTGTTCGCTGTTGGCGGCTCGCGTATCCTTCATCAAACCGCCAGCGGTATTCAGTTGCAGAGCAGCGAAGTCAAAGACCTTGACCTCGAAGCCGGCCACTTCTACTCGGCGACCAGCCAGGACCGCAACGCCCGTGACGGCGACCTGTGGGCTACCTACGCTGGCGTGCAAGCCAACTCCATCGACTACTTCGGTGGCAAGTACGGCATCAACGAAAACCTGTCCGCGTCGCTGTACGGTGCCAAGCTGGAAGACGTCTGGAACCAGTACTACGGCAACCTGAACTACACCATTCCAATGGGTGGCGATCAGTCGGTTAACCTGGACGGTAACATCTACCGTACTACTGATACCGGCAGCGCTAAAGCTGGCGACATCAGCAACACTGCGTACTCCCTGGCTGCTGCTTTCTCGTTCCTGAAAGCGCACACCCTGACCGTAGCCTTCCAGAAGGTTAACGGCGATACCCCGTTCGACTACATCGGTGTGGGTAAAAACAACCGCGGCGGCGACTCGATTTTCCTCGCCAACTCCATCCAGTACTCTGACTTCAACGCCCCTGGCGAGAAGTCTGCCCAGGTTCGTTATGACCTGAAAATGGCTGAGTACGGCGTTCCTGGTCTGAGCTTCATGACCCGTTACGTGAAAGGTTGGGACATCGACGGTACCAACACTCCGTCGAACAGCACCTACACTGGCCTGTACGGCGCAGATGGCAAACACCACGAAACAAACGTGGAAGCCAAATACGTAGTTCAAGCTGGCCCGGCCAAAGACTTGTCGTTCCGCATCCGTCAAGCATGGCACCGCGCCAATGCTGACGAAGGCGAAGGCAGCATTGACGAGTTCCGCCTGATCGTTGACTACCCACTGTCGATCATGTAATCGCAGTTGGTTAGTTAGTAAGCATAAAAAAGGCCCATCTTCGGATGGGCCTTTTTTTATTACTATTGCACAGCACTTTAATGATTAGCTTGCTACTCAATTAGCCTGACCGTTAAGTCAGGCATTAGTAGAACTCATCTCAATTCACCGATGCTTCCTGAACCACACGAATAACTCGCTGCGGGAACGGAATATCGATACCGGCAGTTTTCAAACGATCACGGGACTGTTCATTGAACATGAACATCACATCCCAGTAATCTGCAGTCTTCACCCACACTCGCAGGGACACAGTAATCGAACTGTCGCCCAGGGTAGAAATCACGGCTTGTGGCGCAGGTTCCGCCAGGATGCGTTCATCTATGGCCAGTTCCAGCAACACTTCGCGGGCCTTCTGCAAGTCCGCTTCGTAGTCCACGCCTACATCGAACACAACTTTACGGGTTGGCTGACGGTTGGTGTTGGTAATGATGCCGTTCGACAGGCTGCCGTTCGGGACAATGATGGTTTTGTTGTCCCCGGTGCGCAGCACGGTGTGGAAAATCTGAATGGCGTCAACCGTACCGGCTACACCTTGCGCTTCAATCCAGTCACCGATGCGGAACGGGCGGAACAGCAGAATCAGCACACCGCCGGCGAAGTTTGTCAGGCTGCCCTGCAACGCCATACCAATGGCAAAGCTCGCCGCAGCGATGGCAGCAACGAACGAGGTGGTTTCAATACCGATCATCGAAGCGACGCTGACAATCAGCAACACCTTGAGAATGATGTTGGCCACGTTACTGATAAAGCTTTGCAGCGCCAGGTCGGCGCTACGCAAGGCCAGCAAGCCGCCGAGCTTTTGCGTGACCTTATTGATCAGCCACCAGCCGATGCCCAGGGTAATCACCGCCAGCAGCACACGGCTGCCGTACTCCATGATCATCGGGATCCAGGCTTGAGACGCCTTGACCAGATTGTCTACTTCAGCATTCAAATCCATCTACTTTCTCCTGATTTCCGGCCATCCGGCACGCGAAACATTAGCGGCATAAAGGGTTTGTCGAGTTGAGCCCAATCCCTGTGGGAGCGAGCTTGCTCGCGATTGCGGTGTGTCATTCAACAATGATGTCGACTGATACGCCCTCATCGCGAGCAAGCTCGCTCCCACAGTTCCAGCGTTGCAAGGTCAATCGCGGAAGTTGTTGAACTGCAGCGGCATGTCGAACGTCTTGGCGCGCAGGGCCGCGATGGCTTCCTGCAAATCGTCGCGCTTCTTGCCGGTGATGCGCACTTGCTCGCCCTGAATGGAGGCCTGGACCTTGAGCTTGGCGTCCTTGACGTGAGCGACGATTTTCTTTGCCAGCTCTTTGTCGATGCCTTCCTTGAGGACGGCTTCCTGCTTCATCAGCTTGCCCGACGCATAGGCATCTTTGACTTCCAGGCACTGCACATCGATCTTGCGCTTGACCAGGGACAGCTTGAGGATCTCGATCATCGCTTCGAGCTGGAAATCGGCTTCAGCGGTCAGGTTGACGGTCAGGTCCTTTTCCTTGAACTCGAAGGTGCCCTTGCCTTTCAGGTCATAACGACGATCGAGTTCCTTGACGGCGTTCTCGACCGCGTTGGTGACTTCGTGTTTGTCCAGTTCGGATACCACGTCGAACGACGGCATGTAGTTTCTCCAATAAAAAGGCGCGCTCGATCACGACGGCGCGCGCTTGGCTTGCGGTTAAAATCGGGCTCATTATAACGGGTCTTTCCCCACCGATACTGCGAGCCTCACATGCCAGCCTCAAACCGAGCAAAAAGCTGATGTCCACGACCTGGCATGTTCTGGGCGCCGGAAGCCTTGGCACGTTGTGGGCCACCCGCCTGGCCCGGGCCGGCGTTCCAGTGCGCTTGATTGTGCGCGATGAGCAACGCTTGCAGGCGTACCGGGCGGCCGGTGGTCTGACGCTGGTGGAGCACGGCGAAGCAAAAACCTACGACATTCCCGGCGAGACCGCTGACAGCAGTGAGCCGATCAACCGCCTGCTGGTCGCCTGCAAAGCCTATGACGCCGTGCAAGCCGTGGCCCGACTGGCAGCGCGTCTGGCGCCTGGCGCCGAGCTGATTCTGTTGCAGAACGGCCTCGGCAGTCAGGATGCGGTCGCCGCACAGGTGCCCCAGGCGCGCTGCATCAGCGCTTCGAGCACCGAAGGCGCGTTTCGCGATGGCGACTGGCGCGTGGTGTTCGCCGGCCATGGCTACACCTGGCTGGGGGATGCCGGTCATCCGGTAGCCCCCATCTGGCTTGAAGACTTGGCGGCGGCCGGGATTCCCCACGAATGGAGTACCGACATCCTCACCCGTCTGTGGCGAAAACTCGCGCTCAATTGTGCGATTAATCCGCTGACCGTACTGCACGACTGTCGCAATGGTGGTTTGCAGCAGCACCATTGCGAAGTGGCCACCCTCTGCGCCGAACTGACGGAACTGCTGGAGCGTTGCGGTCAACCGGCTGCCGCCGAAGATCTGCAACAGGAAGTGGAACGGGTGATCCAGGCCACCGCCGCCAATTACTCCTCGATGTACCAGGACGTGGCCAATCAGCGCCGCACCGAAATCAGCTATCTATTGGGCCATGTCTGCAAAGTCGCGGCGCGGCACCAGTTGAATCTGCCGCATCTCAATCAGCTTGAGGCCAGGTTGACCGCCCATCTGCACAGCCTTGGATTGCCCAGCGACTAAGCAGCGGCTACGCTGGCCACTTGTTCCTTTGCAGCGATGAACCTGATGCCACTGCGCCAGCGCCTCGAAAACCTCCCTGTCGGCCAGAAACTGCTGGCTGCCCTGCTGGTGCTGTTGATCACCGTCCTGCTGGTCGCCAACCTGACCTTTATCAGCGCCGCATACTACATTTCCCAGGAAAGCATGGCGCCCCAGGCCCTGCAGACCATTGGCCGGCTGGTTTCCAACCCGAGCCTGGTGTCCGAAGCGCTGAAGTCGCCGCAAAGCGCCGAGCGCCTGCTCAACGAACTCAACAGCTATTCACCGTTGCGGGCCGCCGCGCTGTATGACGGTGACGGCGTGCGCCTGGCGCAGTTGCAGCACGGCGAAAAGCTCAAGCTGCCGGAGCGCTACCGACATATCGAAGCGTGGCAGGCCACGGAGTTTCGCAGCAATCAAATCATTACCCTGCCCCGCCCCGGCACCGAGCCGGGTCACTTGCTGCTGGTGGCGAGCAGCGAACTGCCGGTGGCGTTCTACACCGGCACCCTGACCGCGAGCCTGGGCATCCTGATCTTCAGCGTGCTGCTGTGGCTGGTGATCGCCCGGCAGATCAAACGCCTGATCACCCGGCCGATTCATGAACTCGAAGAGCTGTCCCGACAAGTCACCCGGGAAGAGAACTACGCCCTGCGTGCCTCTCGCGGCAACCACGACGAAATCGGCAGCCTCGCCGAGGCGTTCAACACCATGCTTTCGCGCATTGAAGCCCGGGAGCAGCAGCTCAAGCGCGCCCGGGACGACTCCCAGGCCGCTTACGATCAGGCCCAGGGTCTGGCGGAAGAAACCCGCCACACCAACCGCAAGCTGGAACTGGAAGTTCAGGTACGGAGCAAAATCGAGAAGAAACTCACCGGTTTCCAGAATTACCTCAACAGCATCATCGACTCCATGCCGTCGGCCCTGATCGCCCTCGACGAACAGCTTTACGTGACCCAGTGGAATCAGGAGGCCAGCGCCCTGTCCGGCACGCGCCTGGATGAAGCGCTGAACCAGCCGATCTTCCTGGCGTTCGAACCACTCAAGCCATTCCTGCCGCAACTCAAGCAAACCGTCGAGCAGCACACCGTGGCCAAGATCGAGCGGGTGACCTGGTTCAAGGACGATGAAGCCAAGCACTACGCTTTGACGTTCTATCCGCTGATGGGCGGCGCCGGGCGTGGCGTGGTGATCAGGATCGACGACATCACCCAGCGCCTGTCCCTGGAAGAGATGATGGTGCAGTCGGAAAAAATGCTCTCCGTCGGTGGCCTCGCCGCCGGTATGGCCCACGAAATCAACAACCCGCTGGGCGCGATCCTGCACAACGTGCAAAACATCCGCCGACGGCTGTCCCCGGACCTGCCGAAAAACCTGGAGCAGGCCGAGCACGTCGGCATCGAGCTGGAAACAGTCAACCAGTACCTGCAAGCCCGGGAAGTCCCGCAGTTGCTCGATGGCATTCAGCAAGCCGGGGCGCGGGCGGCGAAGATCGTCACGCACATGCTCAGTTTCAGCCGGCGCAGCACCCGTCAGATGGCGCCGTGCGACCTGCCGGCGCTGATTGATCAAGCGGTGGAAATCGCCGGTAACGACTTTGACCTGGCCATCGGTTTCGACTTCAAGGGCCAAGCGATCATTCGTCAGTTCGATCCAGCGCTGGGCCCGGTACCCGGCACCGCCAACGAACTGGAACAGGTGCTGCTCAATCTGTTGAAAAACGCCGCCCAGGCCATTCATCAACGGGAAGACGATCGCGAACCGGGGCGCATCATCCTGCGCACCAAACTCAATCCACCCTGGGCGGAAATCCAGGTCGAGGACAACGGCATTGGCATGAGCGAAAACGTGCGAAAACGCACGTTCGAGCCGTTCTTCACCACCAAGGAAATCGGCCAGGGCACCGGCCTCGGGTTGTCGGTTTCGTATTTCATCATCACCAACAATCACAAGGGTCAGATGGAAGTGCAATCGACCCTCGGCCAAGGCACGTGCTTCACCTTGCGCCTGCCGTTGGCGGGCACCCCGCTCGTCTCCCAAGAACTCAATCAGTTATCGAGGTAACCATGGGCTTTCGCCTGTCGAAGATTTACACCCGCACCGGCGACAAAGGCGAAACCGGCCTGGGCGATGGCCGCCGCGTGCCCAAGGACCACCCGCGGATCGAGGCGATTGGCGAGGTCGATACGCTGAACAGTCAGGTCGGTGTGCTGCTGGCCGGGTTGGAGGCGCAAAGCTCTGCCTATCCGGGTCTGAATGAAGTCATTGAGGTGCTGGCGCCTTGTCAGCACCGGTTGTTTGACCTGGGCGGTGAACTGGCGATGCCGGTGTATCAGGCGCTGAACACAGCAGAGATCGAACGGCTGGAAGCGGCGATTGATGTGTGGAATGAGGAGTTGGGGCCGCTGGAGAATTTCATCTTGCCGGGCGGCTCGGTGTTGATTGCCCAAGCGCACGTCTGCCGCAGCCTGGCGCGCAGTGCGGAGCGGCGGTGTCAGCATTTGAATGCAGTTGAGCCGTTGGCCGGGGTTGGCCTGGCGTATATCAATCGGTTGTCGGATTTGTTGTTTGTGGTGGCGCGGTTGATTGCCAAGCGCCAGGGGATTGCCGAGATTTTGTGGCAGGCAGCGGCGAAGCCTCAGGGTTAATTGATCGTTCCCACGCTCCGCGTGGGAATGCAGCAAGGGACGCTCCGCGTCCCAAAGCGGACGCAGAGCGTCCGGGGAGGCGTTCCCACGCGGAGCATGGGAACGATCAGGTGTTACGCCTCAGGCCAAAACGCCCGAATCCCCGCCACACCCTGCGCCCCTATTTCCCAAGCCTTCTGCCGATCCGCCGGGCCAACGCCGCCCAACAGGAACACCGGTTTGCTGAAGCCTTCGATCAAGGCCTTCGCCTGTTCCCAACCCAACGGCTGGCCATCCGGGTGCGTCTGGGTCACTTGCACCGGAGACAGGGTCACGAAGTCCACGTCCATCTGCTCGGCCAACGCCAGTTCTTCAGCGTTATGGCAGGACGCCGCCAACCAGCGCGATGCCGGTAGTGGTCGGCCCTTCTCCGCGTACTTGCGCAATTGTGCGGCGGTGATGTGCCAACCGGCGGACGGGAAGTCGCCCAGCCACTCGAACGGCCCCTTGATCATCAACTGCGCCTTGCCGGCACACAGCCCCGCCGCGTCCACCGCCAGATCGCGGTATTTGGGGTCGTAGCCGTTGGGTGCCCGCAGCACGATCAATTTGATACCACCGGCAATGGCTTTCTGGATACCGCGCAGCAAGGCCGGGGTTTCCAGGTCTTCGGGGGTAATCAGGTACTCTGCCGGCAGGCGCGCGGCCGCGACGATCGGCTGGTTGGCCGCCGGGAATTCATAGTTCAGCAGATCCCGGGGCGCGACCCACTCCAGCGGCTGGCCTTCGGCGCCGTGGGGCTCGCCGGTAAATGCCGAGACTTCCCAGACATCCAGAAACACTTGCTTGTCCGGGTAGTCGTGTTGAACCTTGATCAGCGGTCGCGCAGCGCCGACGACAATCCCCAACTCTTCCTGAAGTTCACGGGCCAGGGCGCTTTCGACGGATTCGTCGGCTTCGACCTTGCCACCGGGAAACTCCCACAAACCGCCCTGATGCTGGGTATCGGCACGGCGGGCGATGAGGATCTTGCCAGCGCTGTCACGGATCACAGCGGCGGCGACGTGTACTCGTTTCACTGCCCTACCTCCTCCAGACCGGCCTTCTGCCAAGCCTTGAAGGCTGGCCATTGGTAAATGGTTTCGACGTAGGCTTCGGCCACCGCCGGCAGCTTCACCCGATAGGTGCGCAGACGTACGGCAATCGGTGCGAAGTACGCATCCGCCAGGGTTGCAGCGCCAAACAGGAATGGACCGGTTTCGCTGGCGACAGCACGGCATTCAGCCCACAACGCCAGCATCCGCTCGATTTCCGCCTGAACGTCAGGTGGTGTCGCGGGCAGCGCTTCGTCGCGGCTCAGGTCGAACGACATGTTGCTGCGCAGGGCGAAGAAACCGCTGTGCATCTGCGCGCAAGCCGAACGAGCCTGGGCGCGGGCGGCGGTGTCTTTGGGCCAGAGGCCGGCGTCGGGGAACTGCTCGGCCAGGTATTCGGCAATCGCCAACGAGTCGGCGATGACCCCGTGTTCGGTTTTCAGCAGCGGGACTTTGCCGGTGGGCGAATGCTTGAGCAGGCGTTCACGGGTGTCCGGCTGGCCGAGTTTGATCAGCTCTTCGGTGTAAGGAGCGCCGGTCAGGTCGAGGGCCAGGGCACCGCGCAGGGACCAGGAGGAAAGCAGTTTGTCGCCGATGATCAGGTGGAGGCTCATGTTCGGGACCTTTTGGTGAGGGGGGTCAGACCAGAATCTCTGGCGTCTGATAGTCCGTCATCGCGAGCAAGCTCGCTCCCACATTGGATTTGCGGCGTTCACAAAACCTGTGGGAGCGAGCTTGCTCGCGATGGGGTCGACGCGGTCTTAAGTCCGGTATTCGGCGTTGATCTTGACGTACTCGTGGGACAAATCGGTGGTCCAGATGGTTTCGCTGCAATCGCCGCGACCCAGTTCGATGCGAATGGTAATTTCTTCCTGCTGCATCACCGCCGAGCCCTGGGCTTCGGTGTAGGTCTCAGCGCGCGCGCCACGGCTGGCGATGCACACTTCGCCGAGGAAAACGTCGATTTTGCTCACATCCAGATCCGGCACGCCGGCACGGCCGACGGCGGCCAGGATGCGGCCCCAGTTCGGGTCGGAGGCGAACAGCGCGGTCTTGATCAGTGGCGAGTGGGCCACGGTGTAACCGACGTCCAGGCATTCCTGATGATTACCGCCACCGTTGACTTCAACGGTCACGAACTTGGTCGCGCCTTCGCCGTCACGCACGATGGCCTGGGCCACGTCCATGCACACTTCGAACACCGCCTGCTTCAGCTTGGCGAACAACTCACCGCTGGCGGTAGTAATTTCCGGCAACGCAGCCTGACCGGTAGCGATCAGCATGCAGCAGTCGTTGGTCGAGGTGTCGCCGTCGATGGTGATGCGGTTGAACGACTTGTTGGCGCCGTCCAGCAGCAGGTTTTGCAGCACATCCCGGGCAACTTTGGCGTCGGTGGCGATGTAGCCGAGCATGGTCGCCATGTTCGGGCGGATCATGCCCGCGCCTTTGCTGATGCCGGTGACAGTGATGGTCACGCCGTCATGCTGGAACTGGCGACTGGCACCTTTAGGCAAGGTGTCGGTGGTCATGATGCCGGTAGCGGCAGCTTCCCAGTTATTCACCGACAGATCGTCGAGGGCGGCTTGCAACGCGCCTTCGATTTTCTCGACCGGCAGCGGCTCGCCGATTACACCGGTGGAGTACGGCAGCACCAGGCTGGCGTCGACGCCGGTCAGTTCAGCCAGTTTCGCGCAGGTGCGCTCGGCAGCCGCCAGGCCCGGTTCGCCGGTGCCGGCGTTGGCATTACCGGTGTTGGTCAGCAGGTAACGCACCGGGCCTTGCACGCGTTGCTTGGCCAGGATCACGGGAGCCGCGCAAAACGCGTTCAGGGTGAACACGCCCGCGACCGTGGAACCTTCGGCACAGCGCATGACCACGACATCCTTGCGCCCCGGGCGCTTGATGCCGGCCGAAGCGATACCGAGTTCAAAACCGGCAACCGGGTGCAACGTTGGCAAAGGACCAAGACCAACAGCCATGAATGCGCTCCTTAATAAATGATGTCTGCACCGCTTTCAGGAAGAACGGTGGTTTAAATGGCAAAACGCCGCGACGGCTGATGCCGGTCGCGGCGCGGGTATTTCAGCGATTGAGACGGGTTTTACTGGATCTGCCCGTGGCAATGCTTGAATTTCTTGCCCGAACCGCAGTAGCACAGTTCGTTACGGCCCAGCTTCTGTTCGTTGCGTACTGGCGCGGTGGCGAGGGCGACATCGACCTCTTCACCCAGCAGTTCCGGTTGCTCAAGACCCGGCGCTTCGTCGTGCTGGAACTGCATGCGGGCGGCCAGTGCCTCGGCTTCCTGACGCAGGCGCTGCTCTTCCGCTTCCGGATCTTCGCGGCGAACCTGAACGTGGGACAGCACACGGATCGAGTCGCGCTTGATCGAATCCAGCAGCTCGGAGAACAGCGTGTACGACTCGCGCTTGTACTCTTGCTTCGGGTTCTTCTGCGCATAACCACGCAAGTGGATGCCGTGACGCAGGTGATCCATGGTCGACAGGTGGTCTTTCCACAGGTCGTCGAGTACGCGCAGAACGATTTGCTTCTCGAAGCTACGCAGCGCTTCGGCGCTTGCTTGCTCTTCTTTCTCGTTGTACGCCGCCAGCAGCTCGGTCATGAGCTTCTCGCGCAGGGTTTCTTCGTACAGGTGATCGTCTTCGTCGAGCCATTTCTGGATCGGCAGGGCCACACCGAAGTCGCTCTGCAACGCCGCTTCCAGACCCGCCACGTCCCACTGTTCAGGCAGCGATTGCGGTGGAATGTGTGCGCTGACGGTAGCGTTGAGCACGTCCTGACGGAAGTCAGCGATGGTTTCGCCAATGTTGTCGGCGGCCAGCAACGTGTTACGCATGTGATAAATCACTTTACGCTGTTCGTTGTTGACGTCATCGAACTCGAGCAGTTGCTTGCGAATGTCGAAGTTGCGGCCTTCAACCTTGCGCTGAGCCTTTTCGATGGCGTTGGTCACCATGCGGTGCTCGATCGCTTCACCGGACTGCATGCCCAGGGCCTTCATGAAGTTCTTCACCCGGTCAGAGGCGAAGATGCGCATCAGGCTGTCTTCCAGCGACAGGTAGAAACGGCTGGAACCGGCGTCACCCTGACGACCGGCACGACCACGCAACTGGTTGTCGATACGGCGCGATTCGTGACGCTCGGAGGCAATAACCTGCAGACCACCGGACTCCAGCACTTGCTGGTGGCGTTTCTGCCAGTCAGCCTTGATCTGCGCGATTTGCTCAGGGGTCGGGTCTTCCAGGGATGCCACTTCCACTTCCCAGTTACCGCCCAACAGGATGTCGGTACCACGACCGGCCATGTTGGTGGCGATGGTCAGTGCGCCTGGGCGACCGGCCTGGGCAATGATCTCGGCTTCTTTTTCGTGGAACTTGGCGTTCAGAACCTTGTGTTCGATGCCTTCTTTCACGAGCAGGCTGGACATGTGTTCCGACGTTTCAATGGTCGCAGTACCCACCAGCACCGGACGGCCCTGGGTCATGCACTCCTTGATGTCGGCCACGATGGCCGCGTATTTCTCGTCCGCGGTGAGGAACACCAGGTCGTTGTAGTCTTTACGCGCCAGCGGTTTGTTCGGCGGGATAACCATCACCGACAGACCGTAGATCTGGTGGAATTCGAACGCTTCGGTATCTGCGGTACCGGTCATGCCGGACAACTTGTTGTACAGACGGAAGTAGTTCTGGAACGTGGTCGAGGCCAGGGTCTGGCTTTCGGCCTGGATGTTCAGGTTTTCCTTGGCTTCGATGGCCTGGTGCAGGCCTTCGGACAGACGACGGCCCGGCATGGTACGACCGGTGTGTTCGTCGACCAGGACAACCTGACCGTCCTGCACGATGTATTCGATGTTGCGATGGAACAGCTTGTGCGCACGCAGACCGGCATAAACGTGGGTCAGCAGGCCCAGGTTATGCGAGGAGTACAGGCTCTCGCCTTCAGCCAGCAGGCCGACGCGGGTCAGCATGTCTTCGATGAACTGGTGACCGGCTTCGTTGAGCTCGACCTGACGGGTCTTCTCGTCAACGGTGTAGTGGCCAGCCTTGGTGACTTCGCCTTCGACTTCTTCGACGTGCAGTTCCAGCTGCGGGATCAGTTTATTGATCTCGACATACATTTTGGAGCTGTCTTCGGCCTGACCGGAAATGATCAGCGGCGTACGGGCTTCGTCGATGAGGATGGAGTCGACTTCGTCGATCACGGCAAAATTGAGTTCGCGCTGGAATTTTTCTTCCATGCTGAACGCCATGTTGTCGCGCAGGTAGTCGAAACCGAATTCGTTGTTGGTGCCGTAGGTGATATCGGCAGCGTAAGCCAGGCGTTTCTCTTCCGGCGGCTGGAAGGGTGTCACCACGCCGACCGTCATGCCGAGGAATTCGTAGAGCGGACGCATCCAGTTGGCGTCACGACGAGCCAGGTAGTCGTTCACTGTTACAACGTGTACGCCTTTACCGGACAGCGCGTTCAGGTAAACACCCAGTGTTGCCACCAGGGTCTTGCCTTCACCGGTACGCATTTCCGCGATCATGCCTTCATGCAAGGTCATGCCGCCGATCAGCTGGACATCAAAGTGACGCATACCCATGACACGCTTGCCGGCTTCGCGTGCGACCGCAAAGGCTTCTGGCAGGAGCTTGTCGAGGGTTTCCCCTTTGGCGATGCGGGCCTTGAACTCGTCTGTCTTGGCACGCAATTGATCGTCCGAAAGGGCCACCATTTGCTCTTCGAAGGCATTGACGAGTTGCACCGTCTTGAGCATGCGTTTGACTTCACGCTCATTCTTGCTTCCAAAAAGTTTCTTTAACAAAGGCGCAAACATATCGGCAGGATCTTCCACACTAAAGGGATGGAGGGCGGCCCCGTGAGTCGCCCGTGCAGCCCTCATGGCCGCATGCGAACGAGCATTCTACCCGGAAACGATGGTGAGGAAAGTGGCGTTATTCCACGATGCATGCACTGCGCTGTTACGGGGCTCACTTAAAATAAGGGCTTTTTGCTGAACTTCAAGCCATTCACGGCAGAAGTTACTTGTTGATTTAATGGGTAAAGCGCTCGCAAAGCAATGGGTCAGGTGCATCGGGTGCTTTCTGCTACCATGGCCGCTCTGTTACTTCAGGTGTCTGATCATGGCATTTCGCCCTCTCACGGCCAGAGCACCCGCCGTTCTGCTTCGCGAAGCCAAACCGCTGAAAGCCATCTTTGGCCATGCTCAACGCCTGGGTCATTTACAACGTCTGGTGGAAAGCCAGTTGCAACCTGCTGCGCGGGAACACTGCCATGTGGCCTCGTGGCGCGAGGGCAGTTTGTTGCTGATTGTCACCGACGGTCACTGGGCGACACGCCTGCGTTATCAACAAAAGCGTCTGCAACGGCAATTGCAGTTGTTTGATGAGTTCGCCAGCCTGACCCGGATTCTGTTCAAGGTGCAACCACCGACCGTCCAACAGGGCGCGGCGGGGCATACCATCAGTTTGTCCAGCGATGCGGGCGCGACGATTCAGGCGACGGCTGATGGGATCAGTGATCCGAATCTGCGGGCGGCGCTGGAACGCCTGGCGGCGCACGCCAAACCCAAAGACTGAGCGAACCCTGTAGGAGCGAGGCTTGCCCGCGAAGAGGCCCTTGAGGGCGCCAAAAGCTTCGCGGGCAAGCCTCGCTCCTACATTGATTGTGCGCAGTCAGCGATTCAGCGGCGTTTGCTGCCGCCGAGTAGCGAGCCCATCAACCCGCGCACCAGTTGTCGGCCCAATTGATTTGCCGCCTGTCGCATTGCCGATTTCAGCGCCTGCCCCGCCGCCGTGCCAAGGAATTCCCCGGCCTTGTCGGTAAAGCTCGGCTCTTCAGGCGCCGGTTTACCCGGTGCCGCTTCAGCCTCAGGCGCCAGGCCTTTGCGCCCCATCAACACTTCATAGGCGGATTCACGATCAATCGGCTTGTCATAACGGCCCTTGAACGGCGACCCGGCGATCAGCACCGTGCGCTCGGTTTCGGTCAACGGCCCGATTCGCGACTGCGGCGGTGCGACCAACACCCGCTGGACCATCTCCGGCGTGCCCTTGTCCTGCAAGGTGCCGACCAATGCCTCGCCGATCCCCAGTTCAGTCAACACCGACAAGGCATCGAACGCCGGATTCGGCCGGAAGCCGTCGGCCACCGCGCGTAGCGACTTCTGCTCCTTGGCCGTGAACGCCCGCAAGCCATGCTGGACCCGCAGGCCAAGTTGGGCCAGCACGTCGTCCGGCAAGTCCCCTGGTGACTGGGTGACGAAATACACGCCCACGCCTTTGGAACGAATCAGGCGCACCACTTGCTCAAGACGCTCCTGCAACGCTTTGGGGGTGTCGGCGAACAACAAATGCGCTTCGTCGAAAAACAGCGCCAGCAGCGGTTTGTCCGCATCGCCGCGTTCCGGCAGTTGTTCGAACAGTTCCGCCAGCAGCCACAGCAGGAAGGTCGCGTAGACCTTCGGCGCTTCGTGCACCAGACGACTGGCATCGAGCAGATGAATACGCCCACGACCATCGGCCGCCGGTTGCAGGATGTCTTCGAGTTGCAGCGCCGGCTCGCCGAACAGCGCTTCGGCACCCTGCTGTTCAAGGGTCGCCAGCCGCCGCAACAGCGCCTGACTGGAACCAGTGGTCATCAATGCCGCATCGTCGCCGAGCAATTGCGGGTTGTCCCGCAGGTGATTGAGCAGCGCTTTCAAGTCCTTCAGGTCCAGCAGCAACAAGCCTTCGCGGTCCGCGACCTTGAACGCGGCGTACAACGCCGATTGCTGGCTGTCGCTCAATTCCAGCAGGGCGCCGATCAGCAGCGGGCCCATTTCGCTCAAGGTGGTGCGCAATGGATGACCGGTCTCACCGTGAATGTCCCACAAGGTCACCGGATAGGCCTGGGGCTTGTAGTTCAGCCATGGCATTCCGGCGATCCGCTCGGCAACCTTGCCTTGCGGGTTGCCGGCGGCGCCCAGGCCACACAGGTCACCCTTGATGTCAGCAGCGAACACCGCCACGCCAGCATCGCTGAAGGCTTCGGCCAGGCGCTGCAAAGTGACGGTCTTGCCGGTGCCCGTGGCGCCCGCGACCAGACCGTGACGGTTCGCCAGGCGCATGGCCTGGGCGATCGGCTGCCCCGCAAGGTCGGCGCCGATAACGAGTTGCGATGAGTCAGGCATTTTGTCACCCATGGTTAATCTTTGATCCTTCACGGCCGATAAAAAGAAGTGAGAGACCAGACTGAAAAGAGCGTCGGTAATTCCCTAAGGAGAGACGGAATATCAGCTTAATTTCAACACTGCCCATTTTGCGCGTCTTTATAAAAGCACGCCCTGGACATATAAGACCTTAGCGGACACCCCAAGCCATGAATAAAAATCTGCGCTTCAGCCATAAAATCCTGCTTGCCGCCGCCCTCATCGTTATTGCCGCCTTCGCCTCATTCACGCTGTACAACGACTATTTGCAACGCAACGCAATTCGCCGTGATCTGGACAACTATCTGCAAGAAATGGGCAACGTCACGGCCAAAAACATTCAAACCTGGCTGGCCGGTCGCAGCCTGCTGATCGAAAACCTGTCGCAAACCGTTGCCCTGAACACAGAGGCCGGCAACGTCGGCACCCTGCTCGAACAAAAGTCTGTGAGCTCGACTTTTATGGGGGCTTTCCTGGGCAACAAGGACGGCTCGTTCATTATCCGCCCGAACAGCAAGATGCCTGACGGCTACGATCCTCGCGTTCGCCCGTGGTACAAGGCTGCGCAAAGCGCCAGCGGCTCGGCCCTGACGGCCCCCTACATCGATTTGGCCTCGGGCCAACTGGTGATTTCCATCGTCAACCGGGTCATCAAGGACGGTCAGGACATGGGTGTGGTCGGTGGCGATTTGAGCTTGCAGGTGATCGCCGACAGCCTCAACGAACTGGACTTCGACGGCATGGGCTATGCCTTCCTGGTCAGCGCCGACGGCAAGATCCTCGCCCACCCGGATAAAGCGCTGGTGATGAAAACGCTCAAGGATGTCTACCCTCAAGACACCCCGCCAATCAGCAGTCAGTTGAGCGAAATCGACGTTGACGGCAAAACCCGCATCGTCACCTTCACGCCGATCAAGGGCCTGTCCTCGGTCAACTGGTACGTAGGGCTCTCCGTGGACAAGGGCAAAGCCTTCTCCATGCTCAGCGAGTTCCGCACTTCGGCCATCATCGCAACCATCATTGCCGTGGCCATCATCATCGCCCTGCTCGGTATGTTGATCCGCATCCTGATCCAGCCGTTGCACGTCATGACTCGCGCCATGGAAGACATCGCCGACGGTGAAGGCGACCTGACCAAACGCCTGACCATCCAGAACCAGGACGAATTCGGCATCCTCGGCACCGCGTTCAACCGCTTTGTGGAGCGAATTCATACCTCGATCCGCGAAGTGTCCTCGGCCACTGGCCAGGTCAACGAAGTGGCCCTGCGGGTGGTCGCGGCTTCGAACTCGTCGATGTTCAACTCCGACCAGCAAGCCTCGCGCACCAACAGCGTGGCCGCCGCGATCAACCAACTCGGCGCCGCCGCCCAGGAAATCGCCCGCAACGCCGCGCAAGCGTCGAACCAGGCCAGCGATGCCCGCAGCCTGGCGGAAGACGGCCAGCAAGTGGTGGACCGCAGCATCAAGGCGATGAATCAGCTGTCGAGCATGCTCAGCGCGTCGAGTACCAACATCGAGTCGCTGAACAGCAAAACCGTGAACATCGGGCAAATTCTGGAAGTGATCACCAGCATCTCCCAGCAAACCAACCTGCTGGCGCTCAACGCCGCGATTGAAGCAGCACGTGCCGGTGAAGCCGGGCGCGGGTTTGCGGTGGTCGCCGACGAAGTGCGCAACCTGGCGCACCGCACCCAGGAATCGGCGCAACAGGTGCAGACCATGATCGAGGAGCTGCAAGTCGGCGCCCGGGAATCCGTCAGCACCATGAGCGAAAGCCAGCGCCACAGCCAGGACAGCGTGGAAATCGCCAACCTGGCCGGCGAACGCCTGAACAGCGTGACCCTACGCATTGGCGAGATCGATGGGATGAACCAGTCGGTGGCTACCGCGACGGAGGAACAGACGGCGGTGGTGGAGTCGATCAACGTCGACATTACCGAGATCAACACGCTGAACCAGGAAGGTGTCGAGAACCTGCAATCGACGTTGCGCGCGTGCTCGGACCTGGAGCAGCAGGCGGCGCGGTTGAAGCAGTTGGTGGGCAGTTTCCGTATCTGAGGCATCCTTTAGGGCCTCTTCGCGGGCAAGCCTCGCTCCTACAAGGGTTACGCAATCCCCTGTAGGAGCGAGGCTGTTGTGGCTCAATGTTTTTGGACCATGATGTAGGA
>NZ_MOBR01000014.1 GCF_003732705.1 Pseudomonas frederiksbergensis
GCGTCATTCCGGTCGATAACAATGTTGACCGGAATGACGCCTTCGCGGGCAAGCCTCGCTCCTACAATGGCGATGAAGCCCCCCCTGAGATCGGGCCGATCGGACAACCGCTGTCGACCATGAATTGTGCCTGCTGCTCCGGGTTCAGCCACGCGGTGGAGTTGACCACGAAGCACGCCGAATGCTGTAGACCGGCGCGTCGGCGGCGCTGTTGGCCATCTCGAACGTGGCGCACATGGCCAGGCCCAATAGCTGGAAGCCGGGGCCTTGCACTTTTGTGGCGAGGGCGCTTGCTCCCGTTTGAGTACGCAGTGCTCTGAAGAAAGGTCTGCTGCGCAGCCCGGCGCGAGCAAGCTCGCTCGCCACAGGTTTGGGGGGCGCCGGCTACGTGACAAAAATTTCATTTCCTGCGCATCCAATCTTTTCCCGATTCGACGTCCAATCCATCAGCAACATCCATTTTCGGATGCAGCCTGAGGAGTTGTCATGAACGTTGTGCGCCCCCTGATCAAGTTGCGGCATGTCTTGCTCGTCCCCCTGGCGCTGGCGGCGCTGGCGAGTACGCCGGTGTTTGCTCAGCCCGAGATCATCATTCGCCAGGCGCCGCCGCCACCGCGCATGGAGCAGGCGCCCATGGCGCGTCCCGGTTATGCCTGGGATAACGGCCACTGGCGCTGGGACGGCCGCGGTTATGTCTGGGCGCCCGGTCACTGGCAGCGGATGCGCCACGAGGGGCGCTGGATGCCCGGCCACTGGGAGGCACGCGGGCCGAACTGGTACTGGATCGAAGGGCGCTGGGTCCGTTGAGCCCTAAACACAAGACCTGCCGGCTCGCCATCCTGGCGCCGGTTCGTATGAATCAAGGAATCAGCCAATGTCTGGATTATTGAAGACCGCTGTAATCGCCAGCCTCATGGCGATCACCCTGTCCGGCTGCGTCATCGAGCCGGCCCGTCCACACCGACCGCCACCACGGGTCGAAATGGTCCCGGTGATGCCCGCGCCGGGTTATCACTGGGTGGCCGGGCAGTATCGTTGGGCTCACAACGAGTGGGTGTGGGTGCCGGGGCATTGGAAGGGTTATTGAGTAAAGGCTGATGGCCCCTTCGCGAGCAGGCTCACTCCCACACTGGATCTGCGGCGCAAGCAAATCCATGTGGGAGCGGGCTTGCTCGCGAAGGCGGTGTATCAGGCAACTTCTATAGTGACTGACACGCCCTCTTCGCGAGCAAGCCCGCTCCCACAGGGGATCAGTGGTGTAGGCAAAATGTGTGAACGGCACCAAACCAGTGTGGGAGCGAGCCTGCTCGCGAATACGGCCTGACAGGCAACGCAGAAATTGAATCTGCCCACCTACCCATCATTTCTTTCGATCATTCAAATCACGAAAGCGAATTTTTCATTTCCCCCCGACCTGTTCACCATGGCTCCACCTAAAACAGCTCGGACGGCTCCCTCATGAATTTCAATCTGGCGATTGCCTGTGTCATCGTAGTGTCCTTCGCCATTGCGCTGGGCCACGCCTGACCGCGCTATTTCGCGTCGCCGTCATGGGGTTTGTAAAACGTGAACAGACCGATCTGAGCCGTCTTGATGTATTCATGTGCCCAGTCCGGTTTCACCGTCCGGTCATGGAAATACATCGCGCCGTGGGTGCGATCCGGTAATTGTTTGTTCAGCGCCTTGCGCGCGATTTCCTTGGCCATCGCGTAAGGCGCTTCTTCCTGGGCCGTGTCGGGCTTGCCGTCACACCACCAGGAAAACTGGCAGGCATGCTTTTCCGAGCCCTGCTTGACGATCCCGCACACCGTATCCGGAAAGCCCTCGTGCCCGAGGCGATTCATCACCACGTTGGCGACAGCTTCCATGTCGGCAGAGTCCTTACCCTTCGCTTCCCAATAAATACTGCGGGCCATGCACGTGATGGCTTCGTCCAGTGGCGCGGTGCCGGCCGGGTCGACGGCCTGGACTTCGGATTGAGTGATCGTCTCGGCCTTTTTCGGTGCCGGTGCCGTGCTGCCTTTATCGGCAGCTTTCTCTTCCAGGACCTGAGCCTTGTCCACCGCCACTTCTTTTTTTTGTTCCTGGTCGTCAGCCATGACCTGGCCGGCGAGCAGCGTTAACGCGAGGCAGGTTGCAATCCACGGGAGGCGCATGATGGGCAGGCTCTTCAGGGCGTCGACGGGCGACTTCGCTTCATTGTAGTCGGCAAATCATTGAAAAAGGCAGTGCCCTGAAAGGGACGAAATCGCGCATCATGGGCGCAGTCCGTTCAAGGGGGATTTTCATGCGCGTCCTATCATCCGTTTTGCGTGTTGCGGCGTTGTCGTCGGGCCTGGTGTTCGCCACCACGGCCCTGGCCACTGACGAGACGCAACTGGTTCAGTCGATCAATACCTATCGCAGTCAGGTGCAGCGTTGTGGCGGCCAGGCATCGCCGGAGTTGCCACCGCTGGCGAGCGATCCACGCCTGGTGCTGTCCGCCACGCAAAACGTCGACCTGCAACAGGCGATGGCGCAAGCGAAATACCCGATGGTCAATGTGCAGGCGATCACCCTGGCCGGGCCGCGTGATGCGCAGTCAGCCATGAAGGCTGTGCAGGAGAGCTTCTGCCAGGTGGTGCTGAATCCGCAGTTCATCGATGTCGGGGTCAGCCGCGAAGGCAGCCAATGGCGCATCGTCCTCGCGCGTCCGCTGTTGAGCGGGCGTCTGGGGGATGCTTCCGCGGAAGGCCAAAAGCTGTTGGAACTGCTTAACGCCGCCCGCGCCCAACCGCGCCAATGCGGCGGCCAACCGTATGCCGCCACCACGCCGCTGGCCTGGAACGCCACGTTGGGCGCCGCCGCCGAAGCTCACAGTCGGGACATGGCCAACAATAACTACTTCGATCACAAGGACCGCTCGGGCGGCACGCCGGGTGATCGCGCGGAACTGGGCGGCTACATCGCGCAGCAGATCGGCGAAAACATCGCCGCCGGGCAAGACACCACACGCAAAGTCGTCGACGGCTGGCTCGGCAGCCCCGGGCATTGCGCCAACCTGATGAACCCGCAGTTCCGCGAACTGGGCGCGGCGTATGCAGTGGACCCGAAGAGTGACGCGGGGATCTATTGGACGGCGATGTTCGGGACGCAGTAACTCCCAAGCACACCCATCCCTGTAGGAGCAAAGCTTGCTCGCGATAGCGGTCTGTCAGTCACATCATTGCCGGATGTGCTGCCGTCTTCGCGAGCAAGCTTTGCTCCTACAGCGATAGCGGTGTATCAGTCACATCATTGCCGGGTGTGCTGCCGTCTTCGCGAGCAAGCTTTGCTCCTACAGCGAAAGCGGTGTGTCAGTCACATCATTGCCGGGTGTGCTGCCGTCTTCGCGAGCAAGCTTTGCTCCTACGGAAGCGGTCCTTCACCGCTATTGTTAGCCACTTGCCGGTCTGAAAAAGGCTCACCCCTTGAGCGATACAATCGCAAAACCCCAGGCAGTTCCCCTACGCGAAGCCTTCCTCTTCTGGCTCAAACTCGGCTTCATCAGTTTCGGTGGCCCGGCCGGGCAGATTTCGATCATGCATCAGGAGTTGGTCGAGCGTCGGCGCTGGATTTCGGAGCGGCGTTTTCTGCACGCGCTCAACTACTGCATGTTGCTGCCCGGGCCGGAGGCGCAGCAACTGGCGACCTACATCGGCTGGCTGATGCACCGGACCTGGGGTGGCGTGATCGCCGGTGTGCTGTTTGTGTTGCCGTCGCTGTTTATCCTGATCGGGTTGTCATGGATGTACATCGCATTCGGGGATGTGCCGGTGGTAGCCGGGTTGTTTTATGGGATCAAGCCGGCAGTCACCGCGATTGTGCTGCAGGCGGCCCATCGCATCGGCGGCCGGGCGCTGAAGAACAACTGGCTATGGGGGATTGCGGCGGCGTCGTTCACGGCCATTTTCGCGTTCAATGTGCCGTTTCCGCTGATTGTGTTGGGGGCGGCGGTGATCGGTTATGTCGGCGGACGCCTGGCTCCGCAGAGATTCAACAACGGTGGCCACCGCGCGACGAATAAATCCTACGGCCCGGCGCTGATCGATGACGACACCCCAACCCCTGAACATGCGCGCTTCAGTGCGGTGAAACTGCTGCGTCTGGCGCTGATCGGCGCCGTGTTATGGATCGTGCCGATGGGGCTTCTCACGCTGCTGTTTGGCTGGAACGGCACGCTGACGCAGATGGGCTGGTTCTTCACCAAAGCCGCGCTGCTGACCTTCGGCGGCGCCTACGCGGTTCTGCCGTATGTGTATCAGGGCGCGGTCGGCCACTATGGCTGGCTGACGCCGACGCAGATGATCGATGGCCTGGCGCTGGGCGAAACCACGCCCGGGCCGCTGATCATGGTGGTGGCCTTCGTCGCGTTTGTCGGCGGTTATGTGCAGCAGGTGTTCGGCTCCGATCACGTGTTCCTGGCCGGTGCCGTTGCCGCCACGCTGGTGACCTGGTTCACCTTCCTGCCTTCCTTCCTGTTCATCCTCGCCGGCGGACCGCTGGTGGAATCGACGCACAACGAACTGAAATTCACCGCGCCGCTGACCGCGATAACCGCTGCGGTGGTTGGGGTGATTCTCAACCTCGCGTGTTTCTTCGGCTACCACGTGCTCTGGCCCAACGGCTTCAGCGCTCACCTCGACTGGCCTTCAGCGCTGATTGCGATTGCAGCGGCGATTGCTTTATTTCGCTTCAAGCGCGGGGTTATCCAGGTGTTGATCGGCTGTGCGTTGATCGGTTTGGCGGTGCATTTAATCCGCTAAAGATCCGTGTCGGCCTGCACCACTTCGATGCCCAGCCGCTGGTAATCCTCGACATTGCCCGAGGCCAGATGACGCTCGGTGATCAGTGTCTGGATGCGTCGGCAAGGCGCCACCACAAACGGCTCCACCGCGCCCAGTTTGTCCGCCATGCTCACGGCTATCACATGGGCAGCGCTGTCGAGCATCGCCTGCTTCACCGGCACCTCATCAAAATGCAGCGAGCTGATGCCCACCTCAGGGTGAATCGCACACACCCCGGTGAACAGCAGATCAGCCTTGACCCCCTGAAGCAGGCGCAATGTTTCATGCCCGCTTGCACACATCGTCGCCGGATTGAGCTGACCACCGGCCAGGATCACCTTGATGCCTTTGTACTCGGCCAGGGCGATCGCGATGATCGGCGAGGCCGTGACCGCAGTGATGGTGATGTCGGAGGGCAGCGAACGGGCGATCTGCAGCGTCGTGGAACCAGAATCGAAAATCACGATCTGGCCATCCTTCACGTACCTCGCCGCCAGTTGCGCCAGATAGGATTTCACTTCATCGGTTTCGCCGACGCGGGTAAAAAAATCCTTGCCGGTGTCCTTCGGCCGCGGCAACGCCCCGCCGTGGACCCGCTGCACCAGCCCGGCGCTGTCCAGCTCCGCCAGATCCCGGCGGATGGTGTCTTCGGACACGGCGAAATGCTGGCTGAGCTCGGAGGCCATGACCTTGCCGTCGCGTTCCAGAATCAACAGGATTTTTTGTCGGCGCAAGGAAGGCAGTTCGGCGATGGAGTGGTCTTGCATGGTAATGCCTGTTTTTGCGGGTTTGTGCGAGATTAGCCAAAGCACCCCGTAAACACAATCGGCGTTTTATCGATTCACCTTCCGCGCCTCAGTCCCAGCTAAGTTTGCGCCCGTAGCCTCTCCCTGACGCACTTAAAGTACTTGCTCAGGAGAGACAATCCACATGAATCCGACCATAGCCGGCTGGCTCAACAAGGTCCCCGAGGTGACGCTGTCATTCTGGGTGATCAAAATCATGTCCACGACCGTGGGTGAAACCGGCGCGGACTTCCTGGCCGTCGATGCCGGTCTCGGCGCGGGCTGGACCAGCATTGGCATGGCCGTGTTGCTGGCGCTCGCTCTGTTCTGCCAACTGCGCACCAAGGCGTACACCCCCTGGATCTATTGGCTGACCGTGGTGCTGGTGAGCATCGTCGGAACGCAAATCACTGACATTTTGACCGACATGCTTGATGTCAGCCTGTACACCAGCACGGCCGTGTTTTCCGTGTTGCTGGCGGTTAACTTTTGGGTCTGGTACCGGGTGGAGCACAACCTGTCGATTCGCGAGATCGTCACGCCACGGCGGGAGTTGTTCTATTGGGCCACTGTGCTCTGCACGTTTGCCCTCGGCACGGCGGCGGGCGACCTGGCCACCGAAGCGCTGGGCCTGGGCTTCACTGTCGGCGCCATGATTTTCGGCGCGTTGATTGCCGCGACCCTGGTGGCCTGGCGCATGGGCGGCAATGTGGTGCTGACCTTCTGGATCGCCTACATCCTGACCCGCCCGTTCGGTGCCTCCCTCGGCGACTTGCTGACCCAGGCCAAAACCTATGGCGGCCTCGGCATGGGTGCCACCTGGACCAGCGCGCTGTTCCTCTGCGTCATCGTCATCCTGGTTGCCGTGGCGCAAATCAGCGTCGGCAATCGCAAAGCCGTCACTCAATAAATTCATTCAATAGCCCATCAAGGATCCGTCATGCGCCACGTTCAACACCTTATTCGTCACGTTTGCATCGTCTCGGCCATTTTTTTGCTCGGCATCGCCACCGGCTGCTCGAAACCGGCCGACAAACCCAAGGCCGGTACGACCTCGGCAATCGAAATGACCCAGAGCTCAGCATCGAAATTGGGCGACTTGTCCGAGTTCCGCACGATCGCCGCCGACGTTGCAGGCCTCGTCGATAAAAACGATCTGCCCGCCGCGAAAGCCCGGATCAAGGACCTGGAAACGAGCTGGGATTCGGCCGAAGCCGGGCTCAAGCCCCGTGCCGCGAGCGATTGGCACGTGGTGGATAAAGCCATCGACCGCGCCCTCGATGCCTTGCGCGCCAATACACCACAGCAAAGCGACTGCAAAGCGATGATGGATGAACTGTTGAAAGCGTTCGATTCGATGAAAGCAAAGCAGTAAGCGAACACAGGTGCTTCAATACAGGCGCAAGGGTCATGACCCTCGCGCCTTTCTTTTGTCGGAGCGGGACATGCGGATATTGCTGGTCGAAGACGACCCGATGATTGGCGATGCGATCCACGGCGCACTGAACGATGCCAGCTACGCCGCCGATTGGGTGAAAAACGGCCTTACTGCCCTGGCGGCGCTGGAGACTCAACACTACGACCTGGTGCTGTTGGACCTCGGCCTGCCCGGCAAGGACGGACAGGAAGTATTGACCCGCATCCGCGCCAACAACAATCCCGTGCCGCTGCTGATCATCACCGCCCGGGACAGCCTCGACGACCGGTTGCGCGGCCTCGATGGCGGTGCAGACGACTACCTGCTCAAACCCTTCGACATCGCCGAGTTGCTGGCGCGCATGCGAGCCGTTTTAAGACGCAAGGGCGGCAACGCCCTCTCGGTGCTCGACAACGGCGTAGTGTCCCTGGACCTTGTTTCCAAAGAAGCCTCGACCGCGGAGCATCAAGGCGTCCAGCTCTCCAGCCGCGAGTTTGCGCTGTTGCAGGCGCTGTTGATCAGACCGGGGGCCATCCTTTCGCGCAGCGAGCTCGAAGACCGCCTCTATGGCTGGGGTAATGAAGTGGAAAGCAACGCAGTGGAGTTTTTGATCCATGCGCTGCGGCGCAAGTTGGGCAGCCAGGTCATCAAGAACGTCAGGGGTATGGGATGGATGGTTTCAAAAAACGCTTGAGTGAATCGGTCCAGCTCAGGCTGTCTGTCACCCTGTCGCTGGCGATCCTGATCGTTGCGATTTTGGCCGGCATCTTCGCCTTCGTCTCCGCGTTCGACGAAGCCCACGAAATGCAGGACGCTACCTTGCGCCAAGTGGCCGTGCTGTTTGACCGGCAGCACATGACGTTGCAATACCCCGAGGGCCAGATCAGTGACAGTGACGATGACGATGACGATGACGAATCCAGGCTGGTCATTCAGTACCTGGCCGACAGCAGCAAAGCCTCCGGCAACAATGATGACGTAACCCCGCTGCCCTTCCCCACGACGCTGGCCGATGGCTTGTCCACAGTAACGGTTGGCGGTGAGGCGTTTCGCGTACTGGTAAAAACCACCGCCCGTGGCGAGCGCATTGCCGTTGCCCAGGAAACCGGCGCCCGGGACAAGGATGCCCGGGAGAGTGCCTGGCGTAGCCTGCTGCCGTTTCTGATTCTGTTTCCGGTGCTGTTGCTGGTGGTCGGTGACCTGGTGCGCAAGCTGTTTCGCCCCATCGCGACGCTCTCTTCGGAAATCGATCAGCGCACCGAACAGGAGCTGCATCCTGTCGATGAAAGTCACCTGCCGACCGAGATCCGGCCCTTTGTCGTGGCGATCAATCGCTTGCTCGAGCGCGTGGCGAACACCCTGGACACCCAGCGTCGTTTTGTTGCCGACGCGGCCCACGAACTCCGCTCTCCCCTGACGGCCTTGTCCTTGCAGGCCGAACGCCTGGCTGCCGCCGACATGTCACCCCAGGCCCACGAACGTCTGGCGCCGCTGCGCCGGGGCATCGAGCGCGGTAGAAACCTGATCGATCAACTGCTGACCCTGGCCAAGGTGCAATCCGACAACAGCACGCCAATCTCACCGGTTTCGGTGCATGACGTCTATCGACGGGTACTGGAGGATCTGCTGCCGCTGGCCGATATCAAACACCTCGACATTGGCGTCGAAGGCACGCAAGACATACAGGTGCTGATCGACGAAACGGATCTGATGACCCTGATCAAGAATCTGGTGGACAACGCGATTCGCTATACGCCTGAGGGTGGCCGGATCGACCTTTCGGTTGTCATGGATCAAGGCGCGGCGCGCCTGCAAATCAAGGACTCTGGGCCGGGGATTGTGCTGGAGGAACGTGCGCGGGTGTTTGATCCGTTTTATCGCAGCCTGGGGACGGACGAAGCAGGCTCCGGGTTGGGGTTGTCGATCGTTCAGGCGATTGCGCAGCGTACCGGGGCGCGGATCGATTTAGGCTTCACCGATGAGGTGGAGCACCGTGGTTTGAGCGTGTCGGTCTGGTTAAGGGTGGCCAGTAAACCGTCTCTTTAGTTCGTCGCCACTTGAGCCCCGCTGCCCGACTTCACCAGCGCCTTCAACGACGCATCAAACTGCTTCAACGCATTCACTTGCAGTTCGGTTTGCTGGTCGATTTGCGCCGCAATCTCCGGCGCTGCTTTGCCATGCACCCACACCGAAGGCATTTGCTGTTCACGGGCGCCTTCAGCCTGGCCGATGTATTGCAGGTTTGAGTCATAGAACTTGGCGAGGAACCGCGCTTCGACCTGGTTGTTACGCTTGCTCACCAGGCGGCTGTAAGTGTCGAGCATGACCACCACGTCCGGCTTCGCTTGCACCAGGGCATCGAGGTTGTCGTAGACGGTCACCGAAGCGAATTGTTTCTGCAACGAACCCATCAGCCAGTTGATCGCCAGTTTCGGATCGGAGCTTTTGATAAAGGCGTTGCTGATGCGCGAATCGAGGGCGGCGTTCTTGCTGCCGTTCACTGCGACAGTGTGGTAACTCTCAAGGTATTGGAGGGTGTTGACGGTGTTTTCACTGTAGAGCACGCCCACCGATTGGGAATGCTTCAGCTCGGCGCTGCTGTCCCCCATCGGCAGGAAATGGCAGACCTGTGGGTCGGCGGCGTAGGCCGGTGCGGTGGCAGCGAAACCGCCGGTGAGGACGGCGACAAGGGCCAAGACAGTTGAGATTCTCATCGCGCAGGTTCCTTCAGAAGCGAGATCGGTATGTCGCTATCCTCCTCCGTTGAGGAAAAAACAGAACTCGCATTTTTTGATGATGACTATCGATTGAACGAATGGTCAGGAAAACGCTGGTTTCAGGGTTGCCTGACGATATCCACCGAAATCTCCACCGCCGTTTCCGAGCCTCTGTTTTCGAGCCAGTGGGTGGTGTTGCGATCCTCGGGCCAACCCACTCCGGGCCCGTAATCCGTGGCGACGCCATTGCGATGGTCCGTGATTGTCCCTTGCAGGATGTAGACGGTACCCGGTCTGTCGATATGGTTGTGCACCGGCCCGAAGACGCCTCCGGGCTCGATGGTCACCCTGCGCATTCTGAGTTGACGCCCTGCCATGCCCTCGATCTCGGGACCGAGATCAATCGTTGACAGTAAGGTCACCGTAACGCCTTTCGTTTCAGGTGCCGCCGGTTCGATGCTCATTGCGTGTTCCTCCTTACCTACAGAGTCTAGTTGGCATTAGAGACCCTGAAATGCGTGGCCGGTGGGGAGCCGCCAAAAGGTGAAGCCGAGGTCACGCCCACCACCTCGGCGATGGTGTTGAACGGCACCGCGTGGATTAAATCTTCGATTGATGGGTGTCAGCCAAGGCGCACCGACAACTCCACGTCTTCACCAAAAGGCACCGACAGGTAACCATTTGCCGGCGAGCGCACGTAGGCCAGGTATTCCGGGCAGTAATCGGAGTTGTCGGCCACCACCAAGGCACCGGGCTTGAGGCGACTTTCCACCAGACCCAAGACGTCGCTATAAAGCGCTTTGGCGCCATCGAGCAGCAGCAGGTCGATGGTCTCGGGCAGATCGGTTGCCAGGGTGGTGAGTGCATCGCCCTCGCGGATCTCCACCAGATCGCTGACCCCGCCTTCGATGAGGTGTTGGCGTGCCAGGGCAATCTTCGACGGCTCGAATTCACTGCTGATCAACACGCCGCCGCCGTTGTCCCGCAGTGCAGCGGCCAGGTGCAAGGTTGAAAGGCCGAACGAGGTGCCAAACTCGACGATGGCCCGCGCCTTGGCACTGCGCGCCAGGGTGTACAGCAGCTTGCCGGTGTCCCGCGAAACCGGCAACCACAGGTCTTTGAGCAGTCCGTAGAGTTCGAGGTAGTCGGTCTTGCTGTGCATGAGGCGATCGCGTTCCTCAGCGGAAAAGTCGTTGAAAACCGGACTGGTAGTGGCATTAGCTTTTGCGTACAGGCGTTCAATCAGCGGGGCCATAGGGGCCGAAGTGATGGTGGTCATGGGTGCTTCCCGTTTGTAGGTTGAGCGCCTGTCGGCGCCGGGGCTAAGATGCGACTAATTCGTCGCATTTAAATTATGCGAGCCATTCGTCACATTCGCTAATCGCATTAGCCCCGAGGCCCGGAGCCCCTATGACAACCCGCCAGACCTCGCAGATTTCCTCGCGCAAACAGCCGCAGCAGGCCCGCTCGACCGAGTTGGTGGCGGCCATTCTGCAAGCGGCTATTCAGGTTTTGGCCAAGGAAGGCGCTGCACGTTTCACCACTGCCCGCGTGGCGGAAAAAGCCGGCGTCAGCATCGGCTCGGTGTACCAATATTTCCCCAACAAGGCCGCCATCCTGTTCCGGCTGCAAAGTGATGAGTGGCAGCAGACCACGCAAATGCTGCGCGGGATTCTGGAGGATGCGGGCAAGCCGCCGCTGGAGCGGCTGCGTGCGTTGGTGCATGCGTTCATTTGTTCCGAGTGTGAAGAGGCGCAGATGCGAGTCGCGCTCAGCGACGCCGCGCCGCTCTATCGTGATGCGCCGGAAGCTCATGAAGTTCGTGCGGCGGGGCAGCAGATTTTTCAGGAATTCATGCTTGAAGCGTTGCCAGAAGCCTGCGACGAAACCCGCGAACTGGCTTGTGACCTGGTCTCCACGACGCTCAGTTCGGTGGGGAAGTCTTTCTCGGGGAGTCCGCGTAGCCCTGACGAGATCGTTATTTACTCTGACGCGATGGCGGATATGTTTTGTGCCTACATCAGGGCGCTCAACCTGCACTGATGCCGATTGGTCAGGGATTTGAACACCGCAATCCTTGTGGGAGCGTTGTGGCTCAAGCCCTTGTAGGAGCGAAGCTTGCTCGCGAAGGCGTCAGGCCTGCACACCGCGTCATCGTTCTTCGCGGGCAAGCCTCGCTCCTACATTTGTTCAGCGTTGTTCACACGATTTTCAGTCCACGCTGTTCCCTGTGGGAGCGGGCTTGCTCGCGAAGGCGTCAGGCCTGCACACCGCGTCATCGTTCTTCGCGGGCAAGCCTTGCTCCTACATTTGTTCAGCGTTGTTCACACGATTTTCAGTCCACGCTGTTCCCTGTGGGAGCGAGCCTGCTCGCGAAGGCGTCAGGCCTGCACACCGCGTCATCGTTCTTCGCGGGCAAGCCTTGCTCCTACATTTGTTTTGCGTTGTTCACACGATTTTCAGTCCACGCTGTTCCCTGTGGGAGCGAGCCTGCTCGCGAAGGCGTCAGGCCTGCACACCGCGTCATCGTTCTTCGCGGGCAAGCCTTGCTCCTACATTTGTTCAGCGTTGTTCACACGATTTTCAGTCCACGCTGTTCCCTGTGGGAGCGGGCTTGCTCGCGAAGGCGTCAGGTCTGATACACCGCGTCATCGTTCTTCGCGGGCAAGCCTTGCTCCTACATTTGTTCAGCGTTGTTCACACGATTTTCAGTCCACGCTGTTCCCTGTGGGAGCGGGCTTGCTCGCGAAGGCGTCAGGCCTGCACACCGCGTCATCGTTCTTCGCGGGCAAGCCTTGCTCCTACATTTGTTCAGCGTTGTTCACACGATTTTCAGTCCACGCTGTTCCCTGTGGGAGCGAGCCTGCTCGCGAAGGCGTCAGGTCTGATACACCGCGTCATCGTTCTTCGCGGGCAAGCCTTGCTCCTACATTTGTTCAGCGTTGTTCACACGATTTTCAGTCCACGCTGTTCCCTGTGGGAGCGGGCTTGCTCGCGAATGCGGTGTGTCAGCTGCATGAATGTCGGCTGACACGCCCTCTTCGCGAGCCCGCTCCCACAGGTTTTTCATCACTCTTTACTCGAAAGCGCCTATTTGGGTAGCGAACTGAGAAGCCGCTTGCTCGACATATGTGGATATCCGTATATTCGGACCTTCACATATTGGCGGCCACCCCATGCTCAGTCCTCCAGCCCTCTACAAATGCCTATCCGACGAAACCCGCGCCCGGGCCACGCTGCTGATCACCCGTGAAGGCGAGTTATGCGTCTGCGAGTTGGTCTGTGCGCTGGATGACAGTCAACCAAAAATCTCTCGCCATCTGGCCCAACTCCGGTCTTGCGGCCTGTTGCTTGATCGACGCCAGGGCCAATGGGTGTATTACCGGCTCAACCCCAATCTGCCCGACTGGGTTCGCGCGGTGCTTGAAACCACGCTACACGCCAATGCCCATTGGCTGGAAGAAAACACTGCCCGCCTCAAGCAGATGAACGACCGCCCCCTCAATACCGCAGCGTGCTGCTGACCTGACCCAACGGAGTTTCCATGCGTGTTCTATTCATGTGCACCGCCAACAGCTGCCGCAGCATCCTCTCTGAAGCGATGTTCAATCACCTGGCACCGAAGGGTTTCGAGGCCGTCAGCGCCGGCAGTTTTCCAAAGGGCCACGTGTTGCCCCGCAGCCTGACCACATTGCAAACAGCCGGAATCGTCACCGATGGCTTGAGCAGCAAAGGCAACGACGCCTTCGAAGCCAACCCGCCAGATATCGTCATCACCGTCTGCGACAAGGCCGCCGGTGAAGCCTGCCCGGTGTACTTCGGCCCAGCGTTGAAGGCCCATTGGGGACTGGAAGATCCGTCGGAGGTGACGGGTGACGAGGCCGCGCTATCCACCGCTTTCCACGCGACCCTGGCGCGTATCGAAACCCGCTGCCGGGCCTTTCTCGCCCTGCCCTTCAGCGAACTTGATCGCAATGCCTTGAAGCGTGAACTCGACCGCATCGGCACCTTGTAACTGGAACCGCCCATGACTCATCCACTGCCCAACCTCGACCCGTCATTGATCCAGCACCATGATCACGACGATCAGCACAAACCACGAATCCTGCTGTTGTATGGCTCGACCCGCGCCCGTTCATTCAGCCGATTACTGGTCGAAGAAGCGGCCCGTTTGCTCGAACACTTCGGCGCTGAAACACGGATTTTCAATCCCTCAGGTTTGCCACTGCCGGACGATGCGCCGAACGATCACCCGAAAGTCCAGGAGTTGCTGGAACTGATGCAATGGTCCGAGGGCCAGGTCTGGTGCTCACCGGAACGCCACGGTTCGATGTCCGCCGTGTTCAAGGCGCAAATAGACTGGGTGCCGCTGGCCATTGGCGCGATTCGCCCGACCCAGGGCAAAACCCTGGCGGTGATGCAGGTTTGCGGCGGCTCGCAATCGTTCAACGTGGTCAATCAACTGCGCGTGCTGGGGCGCTGGATGCGGATGTTCACCATCCCCAATCAATCGTCCGTGCCGAAGGCCTTTCTGGAGTTTGACGAGGACAACCGCATGAAACCCTCCGCGCTTTATGACCGGGTGGTGGACGTGATGGAGGAACTGGTGAAATTCACGCTATTGCTGCGCGATCGCCCGGATCTGGTTGACCGCTATTCGGAGCGCAAGGAATCGGCGGAAGAACTGACCCGGCGGGTGAATCAGCAGTCAATCTGATAGCGCAGTTGGACTGGGCAAACATAAACCTTGTGGGAGCGAGCTTGCTCGCGAAAGCAGTTTCACATTCAACATTGATGGTGGCTGACACACCGCTTTCGCGAGCAAGCCCGCTCCCACAATTGATCTCCGTCGGACGCATGTTCCGCGTACAGCACAAATCCCCTGTGGGAGCGGGCTTGCTCGCGAAGGGGCCTGCACACCCAACATCGATGCCGGCTGACTCGTCGCCTTCGCGAGCAGGCTCACTCCCACAATTGAGCTCTGTCGGACGCATGTTCCGCGTGCAGCACAAATCCCCTGTGGGAGCGAGCTTGCTCGCGAAGGGGCCTGCACATTCAGTATCAATGTTGACTGACACGCCGCCTTCGCGAGCAAGCCCGCTCTCACAGGTTTTGTGTTGGCCTTGGAACGTCGCTGCCCAATCTGTTCGGCCCGTCGCTATATCCTTTACTACACAGCGCCTTATTGCGTAGCGTTCACCTGCCCACCGCCAATAAGAGCCCAAAAGCCCATGCTCCTTCGTCAACTGACTTACCTCGTCACCCTCGCCCAGGAACAACACTTCGGGCGCGCAGCGGAAAAATGCAACGTCTCGCAACCGGCGCTTTCCGGGGCGATTCGCAGTCTTGAACAGGAATTGGGCGTATCGGTGGTGCAGCGCAGTCGGCGCTTTGAGGGCTTTACCGCCGATGGCGAGCGCGTGTTGATTTGGGCGCGGCGGATCCTTTCCGATTGCGGCTCGTTGCGTCAGGAAGTGGGCACTCGGGAACTTAGCCCTCGCGGGGTTCTGCGGTTTGGCGCGATTCCGACGACGTTGTCGATGGTGCCGCTGCTCACCGATTTTTGCCTGCGGCCCTACCCCGACATGCGCCACGAGGTGTACACCCTGGCCACGTCGCAGATGCTGCAAAAAATCTCCAATTTTGAACTGGACTTGGGCATGACCTACCTGTCCGACGGGCGTCTGCGGGAGTTTCAGACCCTGCCGCTGTTCAAGGAGCGGTATGTGCTGATCACCCGGGATGACAGCGTGTTGCAAGATGCCAGCGAACTGTCCTGGGCGGACGTCGCCGAGCTGCCGCTGTGCCTGCTCACCGCCAACATGCAGTGCCGCCAGGGCATCGACGCGGCGTTCGCCGAGGCCGGGATCAGGGTTTCACCACGGGTGGAAACCGATTCGATGACGGTGCTATATGCCCACGTCCGCTGCTCGGGGCTGTGCAGCGTTGTGCCCCATAGCGCGTTGTCGCTGATCGAAATGCGCCAGGAAATCACCGCCGTGCCGATCCTGCCGGAGCTGCAACGGGAGATCGGCCTGGTGATGCTCAAGCGCGATCCTCAACCGCTGCTGCTGGCGTCGGCCCTGGCGATCTTCGCCACCCTGGACCTGCAAGCACGGGTCGATGCCTTCTTGCACTGCTGATAACCCGCGCTGATCTATAGATCAGCACAAGCGATTAGCCAGTGCCATTCGCCCTGCCGGACTATGCCGATCGAGCAGCACGACCTGCTCAGTCAGCCGTTACCCGCGCTGATCCATTCCAATAACAGGAAGGTCCCCATGGCGAAGATTGTATGCGTGCTCTACGACGACCCCATCACCGGACAACCCGAGACTTATGCGCGAGACGGCCTGCCGACTCTCGAACGCTACCCTGACGGCCAGACCCTGCCGACCCCGAATGCCATCGACTTCACGCCTGGCACCTTGCTCGGCAGCGTGTCCGGCGAGTTGGGCTTGCGTAAATACCTGGAATCCAACGGCCACACATTGGTGGTCACATCCAGCAAGGACGGCGCGGACAGCGTGCTCGACCGCGAATTGCACGACGCCGAGATCATCATTTCCCAACCGTTCTGGCCGGCGTACATGACCGCCGAACGGATGGACAAGGCACCGAAGTTGAAGATGATCGTCACCGCCGGTATCGGTTCCGATCACACCGACTTGCAAGGCGCCATGGACCGTGGCATCACGGTCGCCGAAGTGACGTATTGCAACAGCAACAGCGTGGCCGAGCATGTGGTGATGAGCGTGCTGGCGCTGGTGCGCAACTATATTCCGTCACACAACTGGGTGCTCAAGGGCGGCTGGAATATCGCCGATTGCGTGGCCCGTTCCTACGATGTGGAAGGCATGCATGTCGGCACTGTCGCGGCCGGTCGCATTGGTCTGCGGGTATTGCGTCTGCTCAAGCCGTTCGACATGCACCTGCACTACATGGATCGCCATCGCCTGCCGGAAGCCGTGGAAAAAGAGCTGAACCTGACCTACCACTCGACCCTGGAAAGCCTGGCGAAAGTCTGCGATGTGGTCACGCTCAACTGCCCGCTGCACCCGGAAACCGAGCACATGGTCAACGCCGAGTCGCTGAAGAATTTCAAGCGCGGCGCGTACCTGATCAACACCGCCCGGGGCAAGCTGTGTGATCGCGATGCGATTGCGGCGGCCCTGGAAAGCGGCCAGTTGGCGGGTTACGCCGGTGATGTCTGGTTCCCGCAACCGGCACCCGAGGATCACCCTTGGCGCAGCATGCCCAACCACGGGATGACGCCGCATATTTCCGGCACCAGCCTGTCGGCCCAGGCGCGTTATGCGGCGGGTACCCGGGAGATTCTTGAATGCTATTTCGAGAACCGACCGATTCGCGATGAATACCTAATCGTGCAGGGTGGTGAGTTGGCCGGAGTCGGCGCGCATTCGTACAGCGCGGGCAACGCCACCAAGGGCTCTGAAGAAGCAGAACGCTTCAAGAAATGACGTCGACCTCGACAGAAGCGGGCCAGAAACCTGGCCCCACTCGGCGCATCCGGGCCCTTTCGCTGTTGTGGATCGGGCTCGGTGCTTTTCTTGGCTTGGCGGGGTTGGGCGCGATGGCTCTTAACACTGGGCAGCCGTGGTTGATCGGCTCCTTTGGCGCTAGCGGTGTGCTGCTGTTCGCGTATCCGGAAGGACCGTTTTCCCAGGTGCGCAACGTGATTGGCGGACACCTGCTGACCTCGTTTGTCGCGCTGGCCTGCTTGCAGCTCTTCGGGCCGGGACTGCTGCCGATGGCGCTGGCTGGCGCCTTGGCGACAGTGTTGATGGTAGTCACCCGCACCGTTCACCCGCCGGCGGGCGGCAACCCGGTTATCGTGTTCATGACACAACCGGGCTGGTCGTTCCTGCTGGTGCCTACCTTGGGCGGTGCCTGTCTGTTGATGCTGACAGCATGGCTGTATTGGAAAGGCATACGTTGGCTTCAGCAGCATGTCAGCGGCTTGCCGAAGAAAGAGAACACATTTACATAACGCTGCAGGAGCAAAGCTTGCTCGCGATGGCGGTGAGTCAGTCAATATTAATGTGCCTGACCCACCGCCATCGCGAGCAAGCTCGCTCCCACAATTGATCTCCGTCGGACGCATGTTCCGCGTACAGCACAAATCCCCTGTGGGAGCGAGCCTGCTCGCGAAGGGGCCGGCACATTCAGTATCAATGCCGGCTGACACGCCGCCTTCGCGAGCAGGCTCACTCCCACAATTGAGCTCTGTCGGACGCATGTTCCGCGTACAGCACAAATCCCCTGTGGGAGCGAGCTTGCTCGCGAAGGGGCCGGCACATCCAGCATTGATGTCGGCTGACACTCCGCCTTCGCGAGCAGGCTCACTCCCACAATTGAGCTCTGTCGGACACATGTTCCGCGTACAGCACAAATCCCCTGTGGGAGCGAGCTTGCTCGCGAAGGGGCCGGCACATTCAGCATCGATGTTGCCTGACACTCCGCCTTCGCGAGCAAGCCCGCTCCCACAGGGTTTGTGCACTATCGGGCTGTGAGTGTTCCGATCTCCACCACCCCGCCGCTCAACCGCACCGGCCAAACCCGCAGCCGCTGTTGCGGATACTCCAGGCAACTGCCGTCCTCGAGCCGGTAATGCTGTTTGTAGATCGGTGACGCCACCACCAGATCACCCTTGATGTTGCCGACCAAGCCACGACCGATCACATTCGCCCCGGATTGCGGGTCGTGGTTGTCGATGGCAAACAGGGTCTGGCCCTCGGCATCCGGCAGGTAGAACAGCGCCACTTGGGCGCCGTCGAGCCACACGACCACGCCGGAATTGTCGACCAGGTCCTGTTGCGCGCACACGGTTTGCCAGGCCTCGGCATGTTTCAGAACAGCACTGCGCTGGATGTTGGATGGGCTCATCAGGCAATCTCCTCGGTGACCGGGATCAGGTTGAGTTCGGCGGCCATGATCGGGCGCCGTTGGCCGCGTTCCTGGACAAAGTGGATGTCCGGGTCCGGGCGTTTGTCGTTGACGAAGGTGCGGAAGCGCTTGAGTTTTTCCGGGTCTTTCAGGGCGTTGGCCCATTCGCATTCATAGCGATCGACCACCAGTTGCATCTGCGCTTCGAGCTCAGCGCCGAGCCCAAGGCTGTTGTTGATGATCACGTCCTTGAGGAAATCCAGACCACCCTCCAGGCTCTCGCGCCAGACCGAGGTGCGCTGCAATTTATCGGCGGTGCGGATGTAGAACATCAGGAAGCGGTCGATGTAGCGGATCAGGGTTTCATCATCGAGGTCGGTGGCGAACAGCTCGGCGTGACGCGGGCGCATGCCGCCATTGCCGGCGATGTAGAGGTTCCAGCCTTTCTCGGTGGCGATCACGCCCACGTCCTTGCTCTGCGCTTCGGCGCATTCCCGAGTGCAACCGGACACGGCGAATTTGAGTTTGTGCGGCGAGCGCAGGCCCTTGTAGCGATCTTCGATCAACAGCGCCATTTTCACGCTGTCCTGCACGCCATAACGGCACCAGGTGCTGCCGACGCAGGACTTCACCGTGCGGGTCGATTTGCCGTAGGCGTGCCCGGTTTCGAATCCGGCTTCGATCAGTTCGCTCCAGATGTCCGGCAACTCATGCAATTGCGCGCCGAACAGGTCGATGCGCTGGCCGCCGGTGATTTTGGTGTAGAGGTCGTATTTCTTCGCCACCACGCCAATCGCGATCAGCTTGTCGGCGGTGATCTCGCCACCGGGGATGCGCGGCACCACGGAGTACGTGCCGTTTTTCTGCATGTTGGCCATGAAGGTGTCGTTGGTGTCCTGCAACGGCACCAGCGACGGGTCCATGATCGGCTGGTTCCAGCACGACGCGAGGATCGAGCCCACCGCCGGTTTGCACACGTCGCAACCGGTGTGGCCACGGCCATGCTTGGCCAGCAATTCTTCGAAGGTGATCACCCCTTCCACCCGCACCAGCGCATAGAGTTCCTGACGGGTGTAAGCGAAGTGTTCGCACAGGCTCTTGTCGACGCTGACGCCACGGGCGATCAACTCATGCTCGAAAACTTGCTTGAGCAACCCGGCGCAACCACCGCAACCGGTGCAGGCCTTGGTTTGCGACTTGAGCAGGCCGAGGTCGGTGCAGCCGCCGTCGATGGCCGAGCAAATCGCACCTTTGGTGACGTTATGGCACGAGCACACCGTGGCCGATTCGGGCAGTGCGCCGGGGCCGAGGGTCGGCGCGCCTTCGGACGACGGCAGGATCAGGCTGGCCGGTTCCGCCGGCAACGCAATGGCGTTCTGCATGTATTGCAGCAGTGTGTCGTAGTAGCTGTTGTCACCGACCAACACCGCACCCAAAACATACTTGCCAGTGGCGTCCACCACCAACCGACGGTAACTGGCCGTCGCTTCGTCGATGAACTGATAACTGCGTGCGCCCGGCGTATGGGCGTGGGCATCGCCGATGGAACCGACGTCAACGCCCAGCAGTTTGAGCTTGGTCGACATGTCCGCGCCCAGGAACGGTTCGGCAGTCTGGTTGCACACCTTTGCCGCAACGCCACGGGCCATCTGGTAGCCCGGCGCGACCAAGCCGAACAGGCTGCCATTCCACGCCGCGCACTCGCCGATGGCGTAGATATTCGGGTCGCTGCTCAGGCATTCGTCGTTGATCACCACACCGCCGCGCGGGCCGATGTCCAAGGCACATTGCCGGGCCAGCGCATCTTGCGCACGGATACCGGCGGAGAACACGATCAGATCGGTTTCGAGAAATTCGTCGTTGGCAAAATTCATCCGGTAGCGGTAATCCACGCCCGCGCTGATCGACTGGGTGGCACGGGACACATGCACACCGACGCCCAGCCGTTCGATTTGCGTCTTCAGCGCCAGACCGCCGAAGTCATCCAACTGCACCGGCATCAACCGTGGGGCGAACTCGACGACGTGCGCTTCCAGCCCCAGGCTCTTCAGCGCGTTGGCGGCTTCCAGGCCAAGCAAGCCACCGCCGACCACCACACCGCGCCGAGCGTTGGCCGCCGCCGCACGAATGGCGTCGAGGTCTTCCAGCGTGCGATACACCAACCGCGAATCGCCCTCGGCGCCGTCGATGGGCGGCACAAACGGATAGGAGCCGGTGGCCAGAATCAACTTGTCGTAAGCGACGCAGCCCTGGGCCGTAATCACTTCGAAACGGGCGCGGTCGATTTCCAGCACCGGCACACCCAGATGCAGCGTGACGCCGGGCGTCTGGTACAGCGACGCGTCCGATAGCGCCAGCGACTCGGCATCGCGACCGGTGAAATACTCGGACAGATGCACGCGGTCATAGGCCCGCATCGGCTCTTCGCTGAAGACGTGCAGGCGGTATTGATTCAGCACGCCGCGCTCGATCAGTTGTTCGACGCAATGATGGCCGACCATGCCATTGCCGATCACGATCAGCGTTTGCAGTTTGTTCAACGCGGCAACATTGGAATTCATAAGAAGCACCCTTGGCACGGCCAATCACGGTTCAAAAAGCAAAAAAAAACGCCTGAAACCTTGCGGTTCCAGGCGTCTTTGCCTGTTCTTTTGCGGTGTTGAAACCCGACGTCTATGCCGGATTCACCGATGTTGCCCACGACCTGTTGGCCATTCGATCGTCGTTGACCGAGGGGGCGACCCACTGCGTGTTTGGCAGTGGGTTTGAACAAGGGCTTGCAGCGATTGTGCCAATCGACGCGAGCCAGAAGCCACGGTGCTCGGAGGTAATCACACCGGTGGGAAACGGTGTTATCGCGCCTCCGACTGGTGCACGGCGCCATATAAAAGTGCACCGAATACACATGGCGGCATGCCGGATAAGGGAACAAATTCCGCGAATTATCTGCCGCTCAAGACTGAAAAATACTTCTGGCGCGTGACTTGCTAGTAACACTCAAACCAAGCAGTCAACGCTGATTGCTCACCTACGACAAAGGCGCCGTGTAACTCCCCGTTTTTTTAACGGAGGGTCACATGGCGCTTTTTTTTGTTTTGGGGTCGGGCAACTGCAGGCAAGAGATCAAGGGGCGAGGATGACAAACACCAGCGTACGCAGCGTCTGTCCCTATTGTGGCGTGGGTTGCGGCATCGTCATGCAGGTTGAAGACAACCGGGTCATCAAGGTCACCGGCGACAAGACCCATCCGACCAACTTCGGTCGGCTCTGCACCAAGGGCAGCACGTGCGGCCAGGCGCTCGCCGAGTCGGGGCGGATGGAAAATGCCTTCTTGCGCCACGAGCGCAGCCGGGATCCGGTGCGCATCGCCATGGACCAGGCCATCAGCGAAACCGCCAGCCGATTGCGCGCCATCCTTGATCGACACGGCCCGGATGCGTTGGCGTTCTACGTGTCCGGGCAGATGTCGCTGGAGGCTCAGTACCTGATCAACAAGTTGGCCAAAGGCTTTGTCCGCACCAATAACATCGAATCCAATTCGCGCCTGTGCATGGCCAGCGCCGGCAGCGGCTACAAGCTTTCCCTCGGCTCTGACGGGCCACCGGGCTCCTACGAGGACTTCGATCACGCCGAGCTGTTCTTCGTGATCGGCGCCAACATGGCCGACTGTCACCCGATTCTGTTCCTGCGCATGATGGATCGGGTCAAGGCCGGGGCGAGGCTGATTGTGGTCGATCCACGACGCAGCGCCACGGCGGACAAGGCCGGTTTGTTCCTGCAAATCAAACCCGGCACAGACTTGGCCTTGCTCAATGGCCTGCTGCATCTGCTGGTGAAAAACGGCCACACCGACCCGCACTTCATCGCCTCGTTTACTGAAGGTTGGGACGTCATGCCGGCGTTCCTCGAAGACTATCCGCCGCACACCGTCGCCGAGATCGCCGGCATTCCCGAGGCCGACATTCGTCAGGCCGCAGAATGGATCGGCCGGGCCGCCGAGTGGATGAGTTGCTGGACCATGGGCCTCAACCAAAGTACCCACGGCACCTGGAACACCAACGCCCTGTGCAATCTGCACCTGGCCACCGGAGCGATTTGCCGACCGGGCAGCGGGCCGTTTTCCCTGACCGGGCAACCGAATGCCATGGGTGGTCGTGAAATGGGCTACATGGGCCCCGGCTTGCCGGGGCAGCGCTCGGTGCTGGTCGAGGCGGATCGGCAATTCATCGAAGACCTGTGGCGCATCCCCCACGACAGCCTCCCCCGGAAAGTCGGCGGTGGCACCGTGGCGATGTTCGAGCAAATGAGCGCCGGCCAGATCAAGGCCTGCTGGATCATCTGCACCAACCCGGTCGCCTCGGCCCCCAACCGGCAGACAGTCATCGAAGGCTTGCAGACTGCCGAACTGGTCATCACTCAGGACGCGTTTCTCGACACCGAAACCAATCGCTACGCCGACATTCTCCTGCCCGGTGCGCTGTGGGCCGAGGCCGAGGGCGTGATGATCAATTCCGAACGCAACCTGACGCTGATGCAAAAAGCCGTGGAACCGCCCGGCGAGGCGCTGGCCGACTGGCAGATCATCGCCAGGGTTGCCTGCGAAATGGGCTTCGCCGAGGCCTTCACTTACACCTGCGCATCGGAGGTGTTTGAAGAGATCAAACAGGCCTGGAACCCGAAGACTGGCTACGACATTCGCGGTGCCAGTTATGCGCGGCTGCGGGACCAACCGCTGCAATGGCCCTGCGCGGCAGACGACGGCGCGGATCGCAATCCGATCCGCTACCTGAACAACGGTGTGAGCCAGACGCTCAAGGTCGAAGCCGACGGCAACCGACCCGCCATCGTGTTCGCCACCGAGCGCGGCAAAGGCATCTTCCTCCCGCGTCCGCACCTGTCGCCAGCAGAGATGCCGGACGAGGATTTCCCCTTTGTGCTCAACACCGGTCGCTTGCAGCACCAATGGCACACCCTGACCAAGACCGGCAAAGTCGCGACCCTGAACAAGCTGAATCCGGGGCCTTTCGTCGAGATTCATCCGGAAGATGCCGCCAGCCTCGGGATAAAAGACAAGGATCACGTCGAGGTGCGCTCTGTGCGTGGCCGGGCGGTGTTGCCAGCCGTGGTCACCGACCGGGTGCGCCAGGGCAACTGTTTTGCGCCCTTCCACTGGAACGATGTGTTTGGTGAAAACCTGGCCATCAACGCGGTGACCAACGACGCCGTCGATCCGATTTCGCTCCAGCCTGAATTCAAGTTTTGCGCCGTCGCCCTGCAACGGGTGGAATTGATCGAGCATCAGTTTCTCGACGCGCCGGCTGTTATCGACATTCCCCCCTTACCTGAGGAATTGCCCATGTCGCGCATCGAGGCCTTCGCCGATCTCGCCGGCATCAGTCGCGTGCCTTCTGCGCAACTGAGCGACAGTGAACGCACCTACCTCGCCGGTTTTCTCAGCGGCTTGCAGTCCCCGGCCGGGCGCCAGGCGGGTGGCGTCCCTGCCCTGCCCGCCAATGCGCCGCTGGCCGACAATACTCGGTTATGGCTGGACGGTTTGCTGGGTGGGTTGTTCAGCCGCGTCGAGTCTGGCGCGCCACAACTGACCTGTGACAGCGTTCCCGGCGTGACCTTGCTGTGGGCCTCGCAAACCGGTAACGCCGAAGCCCTGGCCGAGCGTTTTGCCACGCGGTTGCGTAACGACGGGATCGCCGTGGAGCTGAGCGCGATGGCGGACTTCCCGGCGAACAAACTGGCAAGCACCCACACACTGGCCCTGATCAGCAGCACTTTCGGCGACGGCGATCCGCCGGATAATGGCGAAGGTTTCTGGCACACCCTGAGTACCGCTCAAACCCGTCTGGACTCCCTGCGTTATGCGGTTCTGGCGCTGGGCGATCCCAATTACGACCAGTTCTGCAAGCACGGTAAGCAACTCGATCAACGCCTGCAGGAATTAGGCGCGACCCGGTTACTGGATCGGGTGGATTGCGATACCGAATTCGAAGAACGCGCGGAGGCTTGGCTGAGCCAATTCCAACGAACGCTGAAACCGACGGCACCGAGCATGGCCGTCAGCCCCCTCGAGACGCCCGGCAAAGCCAAGCCCCATGCGTCGCGACTACTGATCAACCGTCACCTGAATCACCAGAGCCGCCACAAGGAAACCCGCATGTTTTCCCTGGACCTGGCGAATTCCGGGCTGAGCTACGAGGCGGGTGATGCGTTGGGCGTAATGCCGCGCAACTGCCCGGAACTGGTCAGTGAATTGCTCGACCTGACCCGGCTCGGTGCCGACACCAGCGTGAACGTCGACAAACTCGGTGAAGTCCCTTTGCACCGGGCGTTGACCGAACACTTCGAAATCGCCCGACCGAACAACGACACCCTGGCCTTTATCGCCGAACGCAGCAGCAACCCGGCGCTGAAACAACTGCTGGGCAGTGAGCGCAAGGCAGAATTGAAAGACTGGCTGTGGGGCCGGCAACTGGCGGATGTGCTGCAAGCCTTCCCGATCGACTGCTCGGCAAGTGAGTTGCTCGGCACGCTTAAACGCCTGCAACCGCGCCTGTATTCGATTTCTTCAAGCGCCAAGGCGCACCCGCAGGAAGTCCATCTCACCGTGGCTGCTGTGCGCTACGGCAAACGCAAAGGCGTGTCCTCGACCTTCCTCGCCGACCGACTGGAGAACGGCGAAGTCCCGGTATTCGTCCAGCCGTCGAAACACTTCCGCACGCCAGCCGATGGCAATCTACCGATGATCATGATCGGCCCCGGCACCGGCGTGGCACCGTTCCGCGCCTTCCTGCAAGAACGCCGCGCCCGGGGCGACCAGGGCCGCAACTGGCTGTTCTTCGGCGAGCAACACGCCGCCACCGATTTCTACTACCGCGAGGAACTGCAAGGCATGCAGCACGATGGCCTGCTGACGCAACTGAGCCTGGCCTTTTCCCGGGACCAGCCAGAGAAGATCTACGTGCAGGACCGCATTCGCGAACAAGGTGCCGAACTCTGGCGCTGGCTAGAGGAAGGTGCGCAGGTGTACATCTGCGGTGATGCCGGGCGCATGGCCAAGGATGTCGACCAGGCGTTGCGCCAAGTGGCGCAGCTGCATGGCGGGTTGAGTCAGGAAAGTGCTGCGGATTATTGGCGGCAGATGAGTGAGCAGAAGCGCTATTTGCGGGATGTTTATTGAATGGGTGGTTTCTCCAGGAAATCCCGCAGGCTCTCCCCCAACGCATCAAACACCAGGGCAATACGTTGAACCCGGCGCATGTCTTGATGCATCGCAATCCAGACATCGACTGAAAAATCCACCTGCCGAGGCAATACCCGGATCAGCCCGTAACGCTGTGCCAACTGACTTGAACAGACGCCGATTCCCAGCCCTGCACGCAGCGCAGCCAGCTGCGCGAGATGATCGTCGGTGCGAATGAGTGCGTGCTCCGCCCCGCAATCGAAGCCTCTCTCGCGCAAAAACTCTATTTCCACCAGATTGCGATCCGGCCCGATCAGCGGATGGTGATTCAACTCCGCGACCGTACCCGGCGTACCCTGCTCCGCCAACAAATCAGGTGTGGCGTACAGCCCGACGCGCAAGTCACCCACTTTGCGCGTCACCACCGATGCCTCGGTCGGACGACGGATACGCACCGCCACGTCAGCCTCTTGCCTTGCCAGCGCTTGCAGACGGTTCGACACGCTGAGTTCGATGGCCAATTGCGGACAGGCCTGGCGCAATGTGCGCAGCATCGGTGGCAGCACTTCGACCCCGAGCAGCTTGCTGCTGGTGAGGCGAACGGTGCCGCTGGCCAGCCCCGCATCGGCTGACGCAGCCCGATTGAATGCGTTTGCCGCCATGGCCATGGCCTCGACATGGCTGATCAGATCCTTGGCCATCTCCGTCGGCAGCAATCCGGCGGGAGAACGAATGAACAGACTGACGCCGACGCTTTGCTCCAACGCCTCGATCCGCCGCCGCGCCGTCGCCTGCGCAATGCCCAACAAACGTGCCGCGCCGGACAGGCTGCCGGTACGCAGTACGGCTAGAAAGGCTCGCTGGGTTTCCCACTGTAATTGAGGGGCGTTCATACATTTCCTATGAGCCGCTGGGCAGCTTTGGCTGATTTTCTTTCTGGAAGCACACCGTCATGCTGGCCAAGAATATCCCACGGGCACCCAGCTTTATCCGCTGCCCTGATGCTGAAAGGAGCTTTTCATATGACGCTGACCGGCCAATGCCGCTGTACCGCCGTGCATTACACCCTCGCAACCGATGCGCCGCTGGCGGTCTATGCCTGTCATTGCAGGGATTGCCAGACCTGGAGTGGCGGCGCTTTCGCCCTCCACGCCTTGGCGCCATCGGAAGCCATCACCCATGAAGGTCCGGTGACGCACTATGCCTATGACGCCGACGGCCAGCACTCCATCCACACGCTGTGCAGCGTCTGTCATACCCGACTCTATAACACCACGAGTGCGGCGCCGGGCCTGTTGGTGCTGCGCGCCGGGACGCTGGACCACAGCCCATCCCTGCAGCCGGTCGCGCATATCTGGGTCAAACACAAACAACCCTGGCTGACGTTGCCGGAAGGTATCGCGACCTGGCCGCAAAGCCCGACTCCGCAGGCATTCGCTCAAGCGTTGAGCGCGCAAAGCCAGGTGTTGCAGCCATCCGAAACGGCACCGGAGGTTTGATGAATCACTCAGTCATGGCTAAAGGCAGTTGCCGCTGCGGCCAAGTCGCTTTTGAGCTGCGCGCCCCACCGATCATCACCACGGCATGCCACTGCACGGGCTGCCAGAAAATGGCTTCCAGCGCTTTCTCTCTGAGTGTTCTGGTGCCGGCTGACGGCTTCGTGGTCACCCAAGGCAATCCCGTCATCGGTGGCTTGCATGGGCTAACGCGACACTTCTTCTGCCCGCATTGCCTGAGTTGGTTGTTTACCCGCCCGGAAGGCAATGATCAGGTGGTTGGCGTCCGTTCCAGCCTGCTCGACAACCCGCAACGCTACGCCCCGTTTATCGAAACCTGGACGAGCGAAAAACTGCCGTGGGTCGCGACCGGCGCTGAACATAGCTTTGAGCAATTCCCTGCACCGCAGGACTTTGGCACGCTGGCGCAGCAATACGCGCAACGCGTTAAGAAATGAGGAAAGCAGTGCCGGCGAAACGGCACTGCCTTCATCTGCGGCGGACATGAAATCATCGATCAACACCAAACCCTTGTGGGAGCGGGCTTGCTCGCGAAGAGGTCGGCACATCCAACATCAATGCCGGCTGACAATCCGCCTTCGCGAGCAAGCCCGCTCCCACAGGGGATCTGCGGTGGATACAAAAATTACTGATTAACACTGAACAATGTGGGAGCGAGCCTGCTCGCGAAGGGGTCGGCACATCCAACATCAATGTAGGCTGACACTCCGCCTTCGCGGGCAAGCTCGCTCCCACAGGGGATCTGCGGCGGAAAGCAAATCACTGATTAACACTGAACAATGTGGGAGCGAGCTTTCTCGCGAAGGGGTCGGCACATCCAACATCGATGCCGGCTGACACTCCGCCTTCGCGGGCAGGCTCGCTCCCACAGGGGATTTGCGGCGGATAGCAAATCACTGATTAACACTGGACAGTGTGGGAGCGGGCTTGCTCGCGAAGGGGTCGGCACATCCAACATCAATGTAGGCTGACACTCCGCCTTCGCGAGCAGGCTCGCTCCCACAGGGGATCTGCGGTGGATACAAAAATTACTGATTAACACTGAACAATGTGGGAGCGGGCTTGCTCGCGAAGGGGCCGGCACATCCAACATCAATGTAGGCTGACACCCCGCCTTCGCGAGCAAGCTCGCTCCCACAGGGGATCTTCGGTGGGCACAAAATTGCTGATTAACACTGAACAGTGTGGGAGCGAGCCTGCTCGCGAAGGGGTCGGCATATCCAACATCAATGCCGGCTGACACCCCGCCTTCGCGAGCAAGCTCGCTCCCACAGGGGATCTGCGGTGGGCACAAAATTGCTGATTAACACTGAACAGTGTGGGAGCGGGCTTGCTCGCGAAGGGGTCGGCACATCCAACATCAATGCCGGCTGACACTCCGCCTTCGCGAGCAGGCTCGCTCCCACAGGGGATCTGCGGTGGATAGCAAATCACTGATTAACACCGGACAGTGTGGGAGTGAGCCTGCTCGCGAAGGGATCGGCACATCCAACATCAATGCCGGCTGACACTCCGCCTTCGCGAGCAGGCTCGCTCCCACAGGGGATTTGCGGTGGGCACAAAAGTACTGATTAACACTGAACAATGTGGGAGCGAGCCTGCTCGCGAAGGGGTCGGCACATCCAACATCAATGTAGGCTGACACTCCGCCTTCGCGGGCAGGCTCGCTCCCACAGGGGATCTTCGGTGGGCACAAAATTGCTGATTAACACTGAACAATGTGGGAGCGGGCTTGCTCGCGAAGGGGTCAGCACATCCAGTATCAATGCCGGCTGACACTCCGCCTTCGCCACAGGGTTAGGCGTTACGCTTACGAGCGCAGCACCCCAATCGCCCGCCGATACTTCTCAACCCGCTCCAGGTCTTCCCACGACGGCTGCGCAATCCGCGACAAGTCGCTGTTCTCTTCCAGATCCGCCAGTTTGACCACCCGGCCAATCGGGTTCAGCGCCGCACGTTCGACGAACGCTTCATAGGATTCACCTGGCACTTTGGTCACTGACTCAATGGCCTCCAACACCGCTTCGCTGAAGCCTTCCTGACGTAGTGTGTCGAGGCTGATGCCGGTGTCTTCCACCACGTCATGCAGCACGGCGACGATCCGTTGTTCCAGGGTCGTCACCCGCAGCATGACTTTCAGCGGATGCAGGATATATGGCGCGCCGCCCTTGTCGACCTGCCCTTCGTGGGCAGCCGCGGCGATTGCGATGGCACGTTCGAGTGTCTGGCTCATCATGGTTCTCCTTGAGTTAAACGCCGATTGCCTAAAGCTTGTAGGTCACGTACCGCCCACGCCCGGTTTTCTTGGCTTGATACATGACGCGGTCGGCGGCCAGCAGCAGCGTATCGGCAGAACTTTGCCCGTTACCCAAGGCGATGCCAATCGAAACACCGACGATGCACACCGTGCCGGAGATGAAAAACGGCGCGCTCAAGGCATCGATGCAGTGAGTCGCCACGCTGCTCAGCGTCTCTTCGGCATGATCCCCAAGGTCGCTCAGCAGTACGACAAACTCGTCACCGCCGATGCGCGCCAGGGTGTCGCTCTCGCGCACGACCGAAGAAAATCGCCGCGCCACCTGACGCAAAACCTCATCGCCCGCCTCATGCCCCAGGGTGTCATTGATGTGTTTGAAACCATCGAGATCCATAAACAGCAGGCCGACTTGAGTCTCTGAGCGTCGCGCCTGGGCCAACACTTGCCGAAGTTGGCCAGAGAGATGGTGCCGATTGGTCAGCCCGGTCAGGGTGTCGTGATGCGCGATTTTTTTCAGTTCGTCCTGTTTGTCATTCAACTTGACCAACAAGCGATTGAACGCCGAAATCAAATGCCCGACTTCATCATTGCGAACCACCGGCAAGGGCGCGAGGGGTATTTCATCGCGGGTCATGCGGTCAGCTTGCGCGGTGGCACGGAACAGATGACGGAAGACGAAGTACAGCCCGATGGAAGCGAAGGTGGCAAAGAAAAGAATCGATAAGAATGCCCCCTTGATCAAAAAGTGCTGGGTGCGCGTCACCGTCGCAAACGCTTCGCTGGTCGGCAAACGGGCCACGATGTACCAGCCGGCGCTTGGCACCGCGGAGATGGCGGCGACTTCCTCGACGCCTTGGGAATTAAGCGTCAACCCTGTGCCGCGAAACCCCGCCATCGCCCGATCGTGCAACGTATTGGCGCCGGGAGGCGATGTGGGCTTGAGTTGCACATCACGGCTGGAGGACTCGATAAACATATGGCTTTCGGGGAAAACCAGCAGGAAATCCCCGGTGGCATCACCGACGCGACTTTGCAGCAGCGAATCCAGAAGCCCGGTCGTACCGAGTACGCTGACGCCCACCAGCACGGCCTGGACGTCACCGGCGGCATTCTTGATGGGGGCGGACATGGGCAGGATCGGCTCGTGGGTCACCTTGTCCAGCGCCGGTTGCCCAATCAAGGAGCGCCCCGCCAGTCCTGCCCGGACGTAATCACGCGCGGCGTAATCGATATTCACCGGTTCCGGGTAGTTCGCGAGCAAACGCCCCGTTGGGCTGGCGATGAGTAAGTCCGCAGTGAACAGCGTTTGGTACTCGTAACGCTCTTTCAGCCACGCCTGCAACTGCTGCGGTTGTGTCAGCAACTCGATCGGAACGGAATCGGCAAGGCGATCCAGCATCAGTTGGCGCTGGACTATCTTGTAGTCGATATCGCGAGCGACATAGGTGGCCAAGGTTAATTGCTGGCCTTCCACCACGGCGCTTAAGTCTTCACGCAGGAAGTTGGTCAAGACGAAATAGCGCACGACGGCGCCAAAAATGACCATGCACAACGCCAATAACAGCAGTCGAGTAACGACGCTGTTAGCGATTCGGGTGAAATCGAGGGGCGGGTGATGATGTTTTGGCATCACGGGAGTGTATCCGAATATGCCAGCACGAACCCGAAGGCTATGATCTTTTGATCTACCGTCCCGACGTTTGCCAATAACAACAAAACAGGAGTTGAAAATGTCTGAACTGAACCTGCACCCCAAAGCCGCAGAATCCCTGACCCTGTGGCACGCGATGATCCGCACCGGCAACCTGCAAGGCCTGCCCGAGTTGCTGGACCCGCAAGCGGTATTCCGCTCGCCCATGGCGCACACGCCTTATCCCGGCGCGGCCGTGGTGTCGATGATTCTCAACACAGTGTTCGAGGTTTTCGAGAACTTTGAATACCACCGTGAGCTGGCGACGGCGGACGGGCTGAATGTCGTGCTGGAGTTCAGCGCCAACGTCGGCGGAAAAGAGTTAAAAGGGATCGACATGATCCGTTTCGACGAGCAAGGGAAAATCGTCGAGTTTGAAGTGATGGTTCGCCCGCTCAGCGGCTTGCAGGCGTTGGGTGCGGAAATGGGCCAGCGACTGGGTGCGTATCTGGCCGCCAGTAAAGCCTGATCGATCACTGTTCAATGACGAGGGAGCAAGAAGCTCTCTCGCCACGGTGTCTGCTGTCAACTTCAGCAAAAAACGGATTGAACCCCGCCCTTCCTCGCGTTTTCAAAACTCCATCAGCGCCGATCCCTGACCAGGGAAAGCGTCATTGGAGGAAAACCCGATGAACAGTAGATGCCTGCTTGTGCTTTTGCTCGCCAGCCTGAGCCCCGCCTGGGCCATGGCGCAAGGCTGTGACGTGCAGACCCGCTCCCAAAGCCCTTCGGTACCGGTCGTCGAATCCCACAGTTGTTATGAATACGAAGGCATGCCGGTGAATTCCATCGACTGGTCCTGCAGCAATGAAAGCAAGGACACGGTGGTCAGCACCAAGAAAAAGGTCGAACACTGCGCCGATCATTACCAAGCCACCTGCATCGCCACGTTGACCCAGGAATCCCTGGCCAACCCGCATTCCACCAGCAAGGACAAAAACGCCACATCACTGAACATTCCCGACAATGCTCAGGTCACGACGTATTACTACGGCGTGGAACACTTCGAACAAGCGCGGATTGATTGCGAGTCGGGCGGTGGGCACTGGAAAACGAAGTAGCTGCTGCCCTAAAAAGGGGACAGATTTATTTTCTGGAAAATAAATCTGTCCCCTTTTAAGAGATCTGAGCTTCGACCGCCGCTTTATCGATCACAGACCACACAGCGCAGATCTTCCCGTCCTTGAACTCGTAAAACACATTTTCGCTGAACACCACCTGCCGTCCATTCACCGGCAAGCCAAACAGTTCCCCCACCGGCGTGCAGTCGAAGCACAGTCGGGCGGCGATGTGCGGTGGGTCGGCGATGAGCCGTTCAATCTCGAAACGCAGGTCAGGGATCGTGCGGAAGTCCCGTTCCAGCATCGCCCGATAACCGGACAACCCGACGTGTTCGCCGTTGTAATGCACGTTTTCATCGAGAAGTTGCCCCAGGAGCGGCCAGTCCTGGCGGTTGAGGCAGTCGATATAGGCGCGGTAGGTGTCGCTCAGTGTTTGTTTGTTCATTACCCAATCTCTCCCTTTGAACCCTTTTAAGCCAGGGCCAAACCCTCTGCATCCGTTATTTATGCTCAGTTCCCAGCTTAATAATATTTTACCGATACCAGGGTGAACCCTAGTCTTGACCCCAAGAGATGGCAGGCCATAACCGACCTGACTCCCACTTCGAAGGGTAAAGAGATGACCACTGAAAAAATAAAAACAGACACGCTGATTGTTGGCGCCGGTCAGGCTGGCGTGGCCATGAGTGAACACCTGAGCAAACTCGGAGTGCCGCATCTGGTGCTGGAGCGCAATCGCATTGCCGAACGCTGGCGCACCGGGCGTTGGGATTCGTTGGTGGCCAATGGTCCGGCCTGGCACGATCGTTTTCCTGGCATGGAGTTTGACGACCTCAGCCCCGACGGCTTCGCCCCGAAAGAGCGGGTAGCCGATTATTTCGAAGCCTACGCCAAGAAATTCAACGCGCCGATTCGTACCGGCGTGGACGTGTTGAAGGTCGAGCGCAATCTCGGTCGCCCCGGTTTCACCATCCAAACCTCCGAAGGCGTGATCGAAGCCAACCGCGTCGTGGCGGCCACCGGGCCTTTCCAGCGTCCGGTGATCCCGCCGATTGCACCGAAAGACGCGCCGTTCACCCAGATCCATTCCGCCGAATACCGCAACCCTCAGCAACTGCCCGAAGGCGCGGTGCTGGTGGTGGGCGCCGGGTCGTCAGGGGTGCAGATTGCCGATGAATTACAGGGTGCGGGCAAGAAGGTTTACCTCTCGGTGGGTGCCCACGACCGCCCTCCCCGCGCCTATCGCAACCGCGATTTCTGCTGGTGGCTGGGCGTACTGGGTGAGTGGGATCAAGCGGCGATGAAACCCGGCCGGGAACACGTGACCATCGCTGTCAGCGGCGCCCATGGCGGCCGCACCGTGGACTTCCGTGGCCTGGCCCACGCCGGCATGACGCTGGTCGGCCTGACCCAATCATTCAATGGCAGCGTGGCGACTTTCCAGCCGAACCTGGCGGAGAACCTGGCCCGTGGCGACGACAACTACCGGGCGCTGCTCGATGCCGCCGACGCCTACATCGAGCGCAATGGCCTGGACCTGCCGGAAGAACCCGAAGCCCGCCACACCTTCCCGGACCCGGACTGTGTGAGCAACCCGATTCTGGAGCTCGACCTGGTCAAGGCCGGCGTGACCTCGATTATCTGGGCCACCGGTTTTGCCACGGATTACAGCTGGATGAAGGTCAATGCCTTCGACGACAACGGCAAACCGCAGCACCAGCGCGGAGTGTCGAGCGAGCCCGGCGTGTATTTCCTCGGCCTGCCCTGGCAGTCCCGTCGCGGCTCGTCGTTTATCTGGGGTGTTTGGCACGACGCCAAGTACGTCGCGGACCACATCGCCATCCAGCGTTCGTACCTTGAGTATCGCGATGCGGACCAGCGTGAAGCCGAAACCGCCCAAGCCGCCCATAAAACCAGCGTCAGCGCTTAATTCTTGTTCAGGAGCTTCACATGTCCACGCCAACCCACACTCGTATTCGCATGTTCAACACCAAGGAAACCTACCCGAACCAGAGCCTGGACAATGACCTGTGCCAAGCCGTCCGCGCCGGCAACACGGTGTATGTTCGCGGCCAGGTGGGCACCGATTTCGAAGGTAACCTGATCGGCCTCGGCGACCCGCGTGCGCAAGCCGAGCAAGCCATGCGCAACGTCAAACAGTTGCTGGAAGAAGCCGGCAGCGACTTGAGCCACATCGTGAAAACCACCACCTACCTGATCGACCCGCGTTACCGCGAGCCGGTGTATCAGGAAGTCGGCAAGTGGCTTAAAGGGGTGTTTCCGATTTCGACCGGGCTGGTGGTGTCGGCGTTGGGGCAGCCGCAGTGGTTGATGGAGATTGATGTGATTGCGGTGATTCCTGAGTAGGGAAACAGACCGAGGTGCGGCCTTCGCGGGCAAGCCTCGCTCCTACATTTGGAATGCGTCCCCCTGTAGGAGCGAGGCTTGCCCGCGAAGGCGCCCGCCCAGACACCCTTTTCTCCAAGTCTGAACAAGGAGCAAAACCCATGACCTTCTCCATCGCCGCAAGATGCCCCGAAACCGGTCAGTTCGGCATCGCCATCAGTTCCTCCAGCATCGCCGTCGGCGCCCGCTGCCCGTGGCTGCTGCCGGGTGTCGGCGCGGTCTCGACGCAAAACATCACCCTGCCGTCCCTCGGCCCGGAAACCCTCGCCCTGATGGAGCAAGGCCTCGCGCCCGCCGATGCGCTGGACAAAGTGCTGACGCGCAACGGCTACAGCCAATACCGCCAGATCACCGCGATTGACCACCTCGGCCGCACCGCGCATTTCAGCGGTGCGCAAACCCTGGGCAACCACAACGCCGTATCCGGCGAGCAATGCGTGGCCGCCGGCAACATGCTGACGGATCGTTCGGTGATCGAGGCCATGGTCCGTGCCTTCGAACAGGGTGAAGGTCACCTGGCCGACCGCTTGCTGGCCGCGATGCAAGCCGCAATGGTGGCGGGCGGTGAAGCCGGACCGGTGCATTCTGCCGCGATGGTGGTGGTCGGCGAACTGACCTGGCCGATCATCAACCTGCGGGTCGATTGGGCCGATGAAGACCCGATCGGCCAACTTGAAAAACTATGGAACGCCTATCGACCGCAGGTTCAGGATTACATCGACCGTGCTCTCGCCCCCGACCGGTCCCCAGGTTATGGCGTCGCCGGAGACGACCGATGAACAGCAGTCGCGATTTGCTGGAAACCTTGGTGGCGTTCGACACCACCAGCCGTGAATCCAACCTGCACCTGATCGAATTCGTCCGCGGCTACCTCGCCGGCTTCGATGTACCGTGTGAACTGGTCTACAACGACCAGCGCAGCAAGGCCAACCTCTTCGCCACCATCGGCCCGGCCAACCTGCCGGGCATCGTGCTGTCGGGGCACACCGATGTGGTGCCCGTCGACGGCCAGCCGTGGACCGTTGCGCCGTTCGAGCTGACGGAGCGCGAGGGCAAGCTGTACGGCCGTGGCACGGCGGATATGAAAGGTTACATCGCTTGCGTGCTCGCCTTGGTACCGTCACTGGTTAAGGCTTCACTAAAGCGGCCGGTGCACATTGCGCTGTCCTACGATGAGGAAGTCGGTTGCCTGGGCGTTCGCTCGCTGCTCAAGGTGTTAGAGCAACGCCCGATCAAACCGATGCTGTGCATCATTGGCGAGCCGACCGAACTCAAACCGGTGCTCGGCCACAAAGGCAAACTGGCGATGCGTTGCGACATTCACGGTGAAGCCTGCCATTCGGCGTACGCACCGCTCGGGGTCAACGCGATTGAATACGCCGCCGAATTGATCGGTGAGCTGGGGCGAATTGGCCAGCGACTCAAGGCGCCGGAGCATCACGACACGCGGTTCGATCCGCCGTTCAGCACCGTGCAAACCGGGGTGATTTCCGGTGGTAAGGCGTTGAACATCGTCCCCGCCGATTGCCGCTTCGACTTTGAAATCCGCGCCCTGCCCTCCCACGATCCAAGCGAAGTTGCGCAGCAATTGAAGACCTACGCCGAGCAGCAGGTTTTGCCGCGTATGCGTGCCGTAAGTGAGCAGAGCGCTATCCGTTTCAGTGAGTTGTCGGCCTATCCCGGTTTGGTGACGGACACTCGCAGCGAAGCCGCTGAATTGATCGCTGCTTTCTCAGGTTCCAGAGAGTTCGGGACAGTCGCGTTTGGTACCGAGGGCGGTCTGTTTGACGCGGCGGGCATCCCGACGGTGGTGTGCGGTCCGGGCAGCATGGATCAGGGCCACAAGCCGGACGAGTTTGTCAGCGTCGAACAATTGAACGGCTGCGACGCCCTGCTGCAGCGGATACTCGCATCGATCAGTTGAGCGATTGGCCCGACGTTCAGGTGTAAAGTCGGGCCAGTTCCTCCTGGCAATAATCCACGAACAACTGCACCGGTTTGGTCAGTTGCGACCTTCTGAGCCACGCCGCCGATAATCCCGAGCCGGTTACCGTTTCTGCGAGCGGGATGCACACCAGTTTCTGCCCGTCATAGGTGTAGGGTGAAAACGGTTTGGTCACCAGAATCGAAAAGCCAAAACCGCGTCCGACCATGCCGCGCACCATCTCGATCGAAGGCGAGCTGAAGACGATGTGCGGGGTCAATCCGCGCTCCTCGAAGATGCTGACGAAATAGGTGCGACTCGGCACCACGTCGAGCAGAATCATCGGCTCCAGCACCAGGTCATCCAGCGACACTTTCGCCTGCTGCGCGAAGCGATGGTCCGCCGGCAGCAAGGCGTACGGTTGTTGTGGCGGCATCAGCGCAACGGTCTCGATCGTGCTGTCCAGATCGTGTTCGAACAGCATCGCCACATCGATGCTGCCAGCGGTCAGGGCCTGCACCAATTCCTGTTGCTCGCCATCGCGAATGCGGATCTCCACCCCCGGCCAGCGCTCTTTGAAACCGGCGATCAAACGCGGCAGGTACAGCGGCGCCACGGTTTCAAAACAGCCGATATCGATCTGCCCCGCCACCACGTCATTGTCCGCCAGCGCGTTCTGCTCAAACTCGTGGGCCACCCGCAGCAACTCCAGGGCCTTGCGGTAAAACCGCGAGCCGCTCGGCGTCAGCGAAACACCCTGGGCGTGATGGCGGATAAACAGCTGCACGCCGAAGCTTTCTTCCAGGTGTTTGATCGCCGTCGACACCGATGGCTGGGCGATATAGAGCTTGCGCGACGCTTCCGCCACGCTGCCGCACTCGGCGGTGGTGACGAAATAACGCAGCTGTCGCAGGTTGTAAGCGGCCATGCGGATCTCCAGAAAAACACACCACACCCATAATCCTGTAGGAGCAAGGCTTGCCTGCGATAGCGATCTCACGGGCGCCATCGCGGGCAAGCCTTGCTCCTACAGAGGGCGGTGTGGGCTGGTTAACAGCGGGAACACCGCACCCAGAACATACCGGACCCACCCAAGCCCCGGGCATATTTTTTTTAAGGTTTGAAGCAACAAACTTACTAATTTATCTATGCCGATGCTTTGCACATGATCACCCCAACAAGAAAAGCGTCGCCCACGCGGCGCTCACCGAAGTACGTCCACGTACTCACATTGCCTTGGAGTTCGTCATGGTCACCTCCGCAACAACGTCCGCTCCGCTGATCGAGAAGCACACGATCGGCTACGTCCCGCCGCAAGATCGCCATGGAAAGGTCCGGGATTTGTTCACCCTCTGGTTCGGCGGCAACATCGCGCCGCTGCCCATCGTCACCGGCGCCCTCGGCGTGCAACTGTTTCACCTGAACCTGGTGTGGGGCGTCGTCGCCATTCTGGTCGGGCATCTGGTCGGCGGTGTGCTGATGGCCCTGCACTCGGCGCAAGGTCCGCAAATGGGCATCCCGCAAATGATCCAGAGCCGCGCCCAGTTCGGCTCCCTCGGCGCGCTGCTGGTGGTGTTGATCGCCGGCATCATGTACATCGGTTTCTTCGCTTCCAACATCGTCCTGGCCGGCAAGTCGCTGCACGGCGTGGTCGACAGCGTGCCGGTGCCGGTGGGCATCGTCATCGGCGCCCTCGGTTCAGGGATCATCGGCATCATCGGCTACCGCTTCATCCACGTGCTCAACCGCATCGGCACCTGGGTGCTCGGCGCCGGCATCGTGCTCGGTTTCGGCTACATCTTCACCCACGTGCAGACCGCCGACTTCCTCACCCGCGGCAGCTTCAACATCTCCGGGTGGCTGGCCACGGTTTCGCTGGCAGCGCTGTGGCAAATTGCGTTTGCGCCGTACGTCTCTGACTACTCGCGCTACCTGCCGGCGGATGTGCCGGTGGCCTCGACCTTCTGGACGACCTACCTCGGAACGGTGCTCGGCTCCAGCCTCTCGTTCATCTTCGGCGCCGTCGCGGTACTCGCCACACCGGTGGGCATGGACACCATGGACGCGGTCAAACTCGCCACCGGTTCCATCGGCCCGCTGATGCTGGTGCTGTTCCTGCTCAGCGTCATCAGCCACAACGCCCTCAACCTCTACGGCGCCGTGTTGTCGCTGATCACCCTGGTGCAAACCTTCGCCTACCGCTGGATCCCCACCGCGAAAAGCCGCGCCGTGCTCTCAGTCATCGTCCTCGGCGCGTGCTGCTTCGCTGCTGTCGGTGCCTCGGCGGACTTCATCGGCCACTTTGTCGACATGGTGCTGGTGCTGCTGGTGGTGCTGGTGCCGTGGACCGCGATCAACCTGATCGACTTCTACGCGATCCACAAAGGTCAGTACGACATTGACTCGATCTTCCATGTCGATGGCGGGATCTATGGGCGCTACAACCCGCAGGCGTTGTTGGCCTATGCGATCGGGATTGCGGTGCAGATTCCATTTATGAACACGCCGTTGTATGTCGGGCCGATTTCCGAGCACATCAATGGCGCGGACTTGTCCTGGCTGGTGGGGTTGGTGGTGACTTCGCCGCTGTATTTCTGGTTGGCGAGTCGGGACAGTGCCTATAAGCGTCGGTTGTCCACGGGCAAACTGGCCAGCAGCGTGTAACCTTCCCGCCTGAAAAAACCCGCACTCGGTTGCGGGTTTTTTTATGAATTGCCATGTGTTTCCTTCGTCCTTCCTTACGTCGCAGTTCTTCACTGCCCGTTCCTGCACGTCTGGAGTTTCCCAATGCCCTCGCCCAAATCCCTGCCCGCCGCGCTGCTGGGCCTGGCCCTCGTTTGTCCGGCCCTGGCCGAAGCCGAAGGCCTGGAGCTTGGCCAAGTGCTGATCGGGGCCGAGGAATTGAGCGGCGAAGACGCGTCGGTCGAGGACGCTAGAACCCGGCTGCCCCAGGTGCCCGGCGGCACCAACGTGGTTGACCTGCGCCGTCCGTTGCAGGGCCGCGTGGCCAGCAACCAGGATGTGCTGGCGTATCAGCCGGGGGTCTACGCGCAGTCGGCGGGGAATGAAGGGGTGAAGATTTCGATTCGCGGCTCGGGCATCAACCGCGCACCCGGCGCTCATGCCTCGGGGTTGTACACGATGCTCGACGGCCTGCCGCTGAGCGGCCCCGGTGGCACGCCTTATGAATTGCTGGAACCGCTGTGGCTCGATCGCGTGGAAGTGCTGCGCGGCGCCAATGGTTTCGACCGGGGTGCCCTGGCCTTGGGCGGGGCCATCGATTACGTCAGTCACACCGGCTACGACGCGCCGAAGTTGCAGGTTCGCTACGCCATGGGCAGTCATGGTTATCAGCAGCGCCAGGTCAGCTCCGGGCAGGTGCTGGGGGATTTCGATTACTACGTGTCCATGACCGACGCGAACGCCGATGGCTACCAGGATCACACCGCCAGCGAGAGCCAGGGGGTGATCGCCAACTTCGGTTACCGCTTCAACCCGAATCTGGAAACCCGTTTCTATTTCCGCTATCGCGAGACTGACAACGACCTCGCCGGCCGCGTGACCAAGCACTCCATCGAGCATGATCCACGGGCCGCCAACCCGGCCTATGTGTCGCGGGACGACAGCCGCAAGCAACCCGGCAGTACTTTTTTCGGCAACAAAACCACCTACTACATCGACGACGATTCGAGCATCCAGACCGGCCTCGTCTACCACGACTATCCGATGGATTTGCGCGAGGGGCCGAACCGCTTGAAGGTGGCGTACACCGACGTCAGCGGCACGTTCGACTACAAGCGGCGCGATACGCTGTGGGGCCTGGAAAGCCGCAGCACCGTGGGTTTGCGCGTGACCAAGCACTTGCCCAATGACGGCGCCAGCGAACTGGTGCGCATCCCCACCGGCAACACCGCCGGCTACGCGCCGGGCACGCACATGCGCAACTTCACCTACCAGGGTTCGGACACGGTCCTGCATGTGGGCAATGACCTGGAGATCGCCGACGACCTGTGGCTGACCACCGGCCTCGCCGCGATCTACACCCGTCGCGAAAGCGCCGTGACCTACCCGCAAGACGGCGGCAAGACCAGCATGAACGACTGGGACTATGCCCCGCGTCTGGGCCTGCGCTACCAAGTGACGCCGGACCTGCAAGTGTTCGGTAACCTCAGTCGCTCGGTCGAAGCGCCGCACCCGTGGTCGCTGATCTACAGCTCCAATATCCGCTTCCCGGCGGGCAGCGGCGCCGCCACCGGCGCCCAGCGCGATCCGATCAAACTGCAAAACCAGACCGCCACCACCCTGGAACTTGGCGGTCGCGGCGACAGCACAATCGGCCAATGGAGCCTGGCTTGGTACTACGCTCAGGTGCGCCACGAATTGCTTTCGGTGTTGCCGGACGCCAACGCCACCACGCCCTACGAACTCAACGCCAGCCCCACCGTGCACCAGGGCGTGGAAGCCAGCCTGCAAAGCAATCTGTGGACGCGGGACGATGGCGGCCAGTTGAGCCTGCGTCAGAGCTACACCTTCAGCGACTTTCACTACCGCGACGACGACCGCTTCGGCGACAACCGCCTGCCGGGCCTGCCGATGCACTACTACCAGGGCGAACTGCGCTACGACTGGCCCCAGGGTTTCTTCGCCGCGTTCAACACGCAGTTAGTCTCCAAAGTGGCGGTGGATTACGCCAACAGCTACGACGCCGATCCTTACGCCCTGTTCGGCGCCACCCTGGGCTACAACGAGCCCAAGGGCGACTGGCAGACCTGGCTGGACCTGCGCAACCTGACCAACAAGCACTACGCCGCCACCGTCACCCCGGGCTACGACGACAAGGGACTGGACGCCGCCCGCTCAACCCCGGGTGAAGGCCTGGCGGCGTACGTCGGGTTGTCGTGGAGCCTGCGCTGAGGCTGGCGCAAGGGATCAATTGATCCCCGCAACCTTGCCCACGCCACTGTCCCAGCCACCGCCCAACGCTTTATAGATCGCGACGATGCCCCGGTACTGATCGGTTTCACCCAAGGCCTGGGCATCTTCGGCGTTAAGGCGCTCGCGCTGTGCATCCAGCAGCACCAGGTAGTCCACAGTGCCTTCCTTGTACTGGATCGCCGCGAGGTCGGCGGCGGCACGGCTCGACTCACTCTGCTTGATCAACGACAACAAGCGTTGTTGGCGTTTGCCATAGTCGCTGAAGGCGTTTTCCGATTCTTCCAACGCCAGCAACACTTGCTGCTCATAAGTCGCCAGGGCGCCTTCGGCATTGGCGTCGGCGCCACGGATGCGTGCTCGCACACTGCCGAGGTCAAATGCCGCCCAGGTAATGCTCGGGCCCAGGCTCCAGGCTCGGGCGGCGCTGGAACCGATCTGCGAACCACGGCCCGCCGTGAAACCGAGGAAACCGCTCAAACTCACTCTCGGGAACAGGTCGGCGGTGGCCACGCCGATATCCGCCGTGGCGGACGCCAGCCTGCGCTCGGCCGCGAGCACATCGGGACGCCGACGCAGCAGTTCGGCGGGATCACCGATCGGCAGCGCCTTGGCGATGGCCGGCAACTCGGCGGGACTCAACGACACGCTCAAGGTATTCGGGCGCTCGCCCAGTAGCGTGGCGATACGGTTTTTCTCCCGTACCTGCTCCGCTTGCAGTTGCGGCACCGTGGCCTCGACCGCCGCCAGCCGTGCGTCGGCCCGCACCACGTCGAGTTCATTGCCCACGCCTGCATCCCGCAGGCTGACCGTCACGGCCCGGGAATCCTGCTGGTTTTTCAGGTTGGCCAGGGCGATTTTTTCCCGCAGTTGCGCGCCACGAAGTTGGCCATAGGCGTCCACCAGTTCAGCAATCATGGTCACGCGAAGCTGATACAAGTCCGCTGCGGCGGCGTCTTCCTGGGCATCGCTGGATTCTAGTTGGCGCTGGATCCGCCCAAACAAATCGACTTCCCAGGCCATGTCCAGGCCCAGGTCATAGCGTTCCTGATGGACCCGGCTTTCGGTCTGGCCCGGCACTTGCCCTTTGCCTTGTTGGCTGCTGACGCGGCTGGTGACCACCGGCAGATTGTCGTTGCTGACGTCATCGCGAATCGCCCGGGCCGCTTTCCAGCGGGCAAAGGCGACGCGCAGATCGCGGTTGCCTTCCAGGGATTTGCTCACCAATTGGTTGAGCGTCGGGTCATCGAACTGCTGCCACCACACCGTTTCAAACCGCGATTGATCGTAGTGCCCGCCCTGGATCGACACCAGGGTGGCCGGCGCGGTGTCGGGGGTTTTGTAGTCGGGGCCCACGGTACAAGCGGCCAGTGCGGCGACCAGAAGGCTGGGTAAAAACAGCTTGAAAGCGTTCATCAGTGGGCCTCCGAATTCAGCGAATGGGTTGGATTAATGCGAACCGCTTTGCGCGCGTTCTTGCGCTCGATGGCGCGGCGAATCAACACGAAGAACACGGGCGTCAGCAGCAAGCCGAAGAAGGTCACACCGAGCATCCCGGAGAACACCGCCACCCCCATTGCCCGGCGCATTTCCGAGCCGGCGCCGGTGGACGTCACCAACGGGATCACACCCATGATGAAGGCGAAGGACGTCATCAGGATCGGCCGCAACCGCATGCGACAGGCTTCCAGGACGGCATCCAGCGGCGACATGCCCTGCTCCTGTTTATCCTTGGCGAACTCGACGATCAGAATCGCGTTCTTGCAGGCCAGGCCCACCAGCACGATCAGGCCGATCTGGGTAAAGATGTTGTTGTCGCCCTTGGAAATGATCACCCCGGCAATCGCCGACAGCAGGGTCATCGGCACGATCAGGATCACCGCCAATGGCAGGCTCCAGCTCTCGTACAGCGCCGCGAGGACCAGGAACGCCAACAGCACGCAGAGCGGGAACACCAGCAGCGCCGTGTTACCGGACAGAATCTGTTGGTAGGTCAGGTCGGTCCATTCGTAGGTCATGCCGTTGGGCAGTTCTTCTTTCAGCAACTTTTCAATCGCTGCCTGGGCCTGGCCCGAGCTGTAGCCCGGCGCGGCGCTGCCGTTGATTTCTGCGGTGACGAAGCCGTTGTAGTGGGAGACGCGGTCAGGTCCGGAGGTCGGGCTGATCTTGACGAAGGTCGCCAGCGGGATCATCTCGCCCTTGTTGTTGCGTACTTTCAACTGACCGATCTGCTCCGGCTCCTGGCGGAACTGTTGCTCGGCCTGCACGTTGACCTGATAAGTCCGGCCAAAACGGTTGAAGTCGTTGGCATACAGCGAGCCCAGGTACACCTGCAACGTGTCGAAGATGTCGTTGATGGCCACGCCGTGGATCTTGGCTTTTTCCCGGTCAATGGCGGCGTCAACCTGGGGCACGTTGACCGTGTAACTGGTGAACAGATTCGCCAGTTCCGGAACACTGCGGCTCTTGCCGATGATGTTCATGGTCTCTTTGTACAGCTCTTCGTAACCCAGGTTGCCCCGGTCTTCGATCTGCAAGCGGAAACCACCGATGGTGCCCAGGCCCTGGACAGGCGGCGGCGGGAACACCGCGATGTAGGCGTCCTGGATGCCACCGAACTTGGCGTTCAACGAAGCGGAAATCGCGCCGGCGGACAGGCTCGGGTCTTTACGCTCATCGAACGGCCGCAAACCGATGAAGGCGATGCCGGCGTTCGGGCTGTTGGTGAAGCCGTTGATCGACAGGCCCGGAAACGCTACGGCGCTGTCGAAACCCGGCTCGTTCATGGCGATGGTGCTCATGCGCCGGATCACGTTTTCGGTGCGATCCAGGCTAGCGGCGTCCGGCAATTGGGCGAAGGTCACCAGGTACTTTTTATCCTGGGTCGGCACGAAACCGGTGGGCGTGGTGCTGAAGCCCATGTAGGTCATGGCGATCAGGCCGGCGTAGACCAGCAACGCCACGCTGCTGCCCCGAATGACCTTGGCCACGGCAATCACATAGCCATGGCTGGCCTTGTCGAAGAAACGGTTGAAAGGCTTGAACAACCAGCCACCGAGCAGGCGATCCAGCACTTTCGAAAAGCGGTCTTTCGGTGCGCCGTGGGCCTTGAGCAACACTGCGGCCAATGCCGGCGACAAGGTCAGGGAATTGAACGCCGAGATCACGGTGGAGATGGCGATGGTCAGGGCGAACTGCTTGTAGAACTGCCCGGTCAAGCCCGAGATAAACGCGGCGGGAACGAACACCGCACACAGCACCAGCGCCGTGGCGATGATCGGTCCGGTCACCTCGCCCATGGCTTTTTTGGTCGCCTCGACCGGTTCAAGTCCCGACTCAATATTGCGTTCGACGTTCTCCACCACCACGATCGCATCGTCGACCACGATCCCGATGGCCAGCACCAGTCCGAACAGCGACAGCGCATTCAGCGAGAACCCGAACAGGTGCATCACGGCAAACGTACCGATCAGCGACACCGGCACTGCGACCAGCGGAATGATCGACGCGCGCCAGGTTTGCAGGAACAGGATCACCACCAGCACAACCAGGATCAGTGCTTCGAACAGCGTGTGCACCACGGCTTCAATCGAACTGCGCACGAAGATCGTCGGGTCATAGACGATTTCGTAGTCCATGCCTTCCGGGAAGTTTTTCTTCAGCTCCGCCATCTTCGCCCGCACCTGGTTGGAGATGTCGATGGCGTTGGAGCCCGGGCGCTGGAAGATCGGCATCGCCACCGCTTCCTCGTTATTGAGCAAGGCGCGTAAGGCGTATTGATTGGAACCCAGCTCGATCCGGGCAATATCTTTCAGGCGGGTGATTTCGCCGTTCGGGCCGGCGCGGATGATGACGTTTTCGAACTCTTCCTCACTGACCAACCGCCCCTGGGAGTTGATCGACATCTGGAAGCTCGTGGCATTCGGTGCCGGCGGCGAGCCCAGTTGCCCGGCCGCGACCTGGCGATTCTGCTCGCGTACGGCGTTGACCACATCGGTCGCCGTCAGATTGCGCGAAGCGGTCTTGTTCGGGTCGAGCCAGATACGCAGCGAGTAATCGCCGATACCGAACATCTTGACGTCACCGATACCGTCCAGGCGCGAGAGCTCATCCTTGACGTTGAGGATCGCGTAGTTCGACAGATAGAGCATGTCGTAGCGCTTGTCCGGCGACACCAGGTGCACCAGCAACGTCAGCTCGGGAGACGCCTTGTCGACGGTGATGCCGATGCGCGTCACTTCCTCGGGCAGCTTGGGTTCGGTGCGGGTCACACGGTTCTGCACCTGGACCTGAGCGTTGTCCAGATCAGTGCCCAGGGCGAAGGTCACGGTCAGGGTGAGTCGCCCGTCCGCCGTGGATTGCGAGGACATGTACAGCATGTTCTCGACCCCGGTGATGGCTTGCTCCAACGGCGCGGCGACGGTTTCGCCAATGACTTTCGGGTTGGCGCCGGGGTAGTTGGCGTGAACCACGACGGTCGGTGGCACCACTTCCGGGTATTCGCTGATCGGCAACTGGAACAGCGAGATGGCGCCGGCAATCAGGATCAGCAGCGACAGCACCGCGGCGAAGATCGGCCGCGTGATAAAGAACTGGGAAAACTTCATGTCGAGGCTCCTTATCCGCGGGGTGCGGCGGCAGATTCCGCTTTCACCAGGGCAGGTGACTTGGCGGAATCCGGCTGATTGGCGGCTTCGATGGCCTGACGTTTTTGCGCCAGGACCGCTACGACTTCAGGACTGGCCATGGGCGCGTCCTCAGGACTGATCACCGCGCCAGGACGCACGCGCTGCAAGCCGTTGATGACGATGCGATCTTCTTTTTGCAGACCGCTGCGCACGATGCGCAAGCCCTCAAGCTTCGGCCCCAGATCGACGCTGCGGTAAACCGCTTTGTTGTCCTGATCGACCACCAGCACGAATTTTTTGCCGAGGTCGGTACCCACCGCTTCGTCCTTGATCAGCAGGCCGGGGTAAGCGGCGCTGCCCACCAGTTTCAGGCGCGCATAGAGGCCGGGGGTGTACTGGCCGTCGGCGTTGTCGAACACCGCGCGACCACGGATGGTGCCGGTTTTCGGGTTGACCTGGTTGTCGACAAAGTTCATCTGACCGAGGTGACTGTTGCCCTCCTCGTTCGACAGGCCCATGTACACCGGCGTGGCTTGGCCGCGCTGGCCCTGACGGGACAGCAGGCTGTATTTGAGGAACATGCGCTCGTCGGCATCGAAATAGGCGTAGACCTTGTCGGTGGAGACCACGCTGGTCAGCGGCGTGGTGTCGGCGGTGACGATGTTGCCGGCGGTGATTTCTGCCCGACTGACCCGGCCGCTGATCGGCGCGGTAACGCGGGTGAAACTGAGGTTCAGGCGCGCCAGGTCCAATTGCGCCTGAATGGCATCGACCCCGGCCCGAGCTTCCTGGGCGGTGGTGGTGCGGGTGTCGGCCAGTTCGGCGGAGATTGCATTACTGCTCAACAAGCGCTGGCCGCGCTGCGCTTCGTTGCCGGTGCGGATCAGGGTGGCGCGCGCCTGTTGCAGCTGCGCTTCGATGCGGTGCACTTCGTGTTCGAACGGACGTGGATCGATCTGGAACAGCAAATCGCCCTTCTTCACCAACGCGCCGTCGGCAAAGGCTACGCGGTCAATCTGCCCGGTTACCCGTGGGCGGACCTCGACGGTTTCCGGTGCTTCCAGGCGTGCGGTGACTTCGTCCCATTCCGTAATGGGCTGCTCCAGCACCTTGGCCACGGTGACGTGCGGCGCACCGATTGCCTGGGCGGCATTGGGTGTGCGTTCACACGCGGTGAGCACTACCAGCGCCAGCGCAGCAAGGGGATAACGCAAAGGTTTGAGTGACTGTTCCATAGGTAGTGTCCGCCAGACGGTTTAGGAATTTTCCGGATTCTGGGCGTCGCGCGAGGTGGCGACGAATCGAATGGAATGAAGTTGGCTATCATCTTTAATGATAGGCGTCATGTTTAAAGCCAAAAAAAGGGATCGATCCCGCTTAAGCCTTGCTTTCCGTGAGCACAACACACACGCAATCCAGCGCCGGCCCCAGCGTTTGCGCCGCATTCAGCGCCCGCTCGGTGGGCACCATCCTGCGACCGATGCGCTCGAACAACGGGTCATTGAACAGCTTGCGCAACCGCACCAGCGCCGCGCTGACCGCCGGCTGACCCAGGGATAATTGCTTGGCGGCACGGGTGAGATTGCGTTCCTGGATGAGCGCCTCGAACACCACCAACAGGTTCAGATCGATACTGCGCAGATCATTACGATTCATGAGTCCGGTCCACGTAGAGATTTTCGACTTGAGCCACAGGCTCGGGATCCGCCAGACTTGCGCCAATACAGGCAAAGCCGTTGCAGCGACTTTATATGACAGTCATAATCAATACCAGCCTCTCAGCGAAGCTTTTCCCAAGCGCCGCCGAACTGGCTACAGGAGCAGTCTCATGAAAGTCACGAAAGACCAGGCCGCCGCGAACAAAGAGTCGATCCTCAAGGCTGCATCCCGGCTGTACCGGGAAAAAGGTATCGGCGGCATCGGCATCGGTGAACTGTCGCGCTCGGTGGGCCTGACCCATGGCGGCTTCTACGGACAGTTCCCGGGCGGCAAGGAACAACTGGCTTCAGAGGCCGTGAGCCGGACGTTCGAGTCCAATATCCAGGACTGGCGCGACGCCAAATCCATTCCCGAATTGATCAAGGGTTACCTGACGCAAGCCCACCTGGACAATTGGACCGAGGGCTGCCCGATCCCCGCATTGGCCGCTGATGTGGCCCGCACCGGGGGCACCGTCAGCCATTCCTTCACCCAGGGTGTTGAGCGTTTGATCGAAACGTTGATGGCGCTGGTCGAGGGCGAAACCCATGACGCGAAGCACCAGGAATCATTGCGCATCCTGTCATCCATAACGGGCGCAATACTGATTGCCAGGGCGTTGGACAAACCCGAGTTGTCCGAGCAGTTCCTGCAATCGGTCATCAATACCTGGCCTGCTGCTCCCGAAAATGAAGAAGCGGAGCACGAACACGACGCGGAGGAACCCGTCCAATCCCGGTGCCAGGATCGCCCATAACCTCCCTCCCCAGGAGCCCTCTTTGGAACTGACGATCACTACCCTTCTGGTCACCTTCGCCGGCGTCTTTCTGATCTGCTTCATGAAAGGCGCGTTCGGCGGCGGCTTTGCGATTATCGGCATCCCGCTGCTGTCGCTGGTGATGGACCCGATCACCGCCGGAGGCCTGCTCGCGCCGTTGTTCATCGCCATGGACCTGTTCAGCCTGCGCTACTGGAAGCCGTCCACCTGGTCCAAACCGGATTTGAAGCTGCTGGTGCCTGGGCTGGTCGCCGGGATTGGCGTCGGCTATCTGCTGTTTCGGGTGATGGACCACCGGGCGATTGCCATCGTGATGGCGGCGATCACGCTGACGTTCGTCGGCCTTTGGTTCAAGGCCGGTGGCGAAGTCCGGGTACAGCCGCGTTCCTCGCCCAAGGCCGTGGCCGCCGGCATCACCTCGGGCATCACCACCATGGTTGCGCATTCGGGTGGGCCACCGCTGGCGATCTACCTGCTGCCGCTGGGCCTGAGCAAACAGATGTATGCCGGCACCACCAGTATGTTTTTTACCGTGGGCAATCTGCTCAAGGCCGGACCCTGGCTGCTGCTGGCCCCACCCACCGGCAACGTCCTGATCTTGACCGCCGTCTGCCTGCTCGCCATTCCTTGCGGCGTCTGGCTCGGTTGGCGGCTGCACGCGCGGCTGGACCAGCGCCAGATGTACCGCGCTTGCTACGGCTTGCTGGTGGTGACGGCGGTGAAGCTGCTGTGGGACGGCGTCAGTGGCTATATGACCTGAGCGCCCAAGGATCAGCGACGACGTGCGTCGAGGCTGAAACGACCGGCGCCAAACGCCACGACTTGCAACAAGCCACCGGCCATCGCGATGTTTTTGAAGAAGTGGATGAACTGGTTCTGATCCGCCAGCGCGCTGTGGAAAGCCAGCGCCGTCACTACGCTAAACACCGCCAGGACCGCCGCGACAGTGCGGGCGCGGTAACCAGCAATCAGCGCCAGGCCACCACCGATTTCAACAATGATCGCCAAGGCCAACGCCAGTTGCGGCAGCGGCAGGCCTACGGAGCTGATGTAGCCGATCATCATCGCTGGCGCAGCGAGTTTCGACACGCCTGAAAGGATGAAAATCGCGCTGAGCAGGACCCGGCCAATCAACGCCGCCGAAGCCTGGGTGACGTCGGAGCGACTCTGTTCAGAGGCGGTGGAATGAGCGATGTTTGCAGTCATGATGTATTTCCTTCAATAAGGTGCGATTCGACATGAATCGCCCGAGTGAGGAAATGATGCGTGCGGCCTGCTCATCTGAATAGCCGACAAATTTCGACGATTAGGCTCGATAAAATAGACAAGCCATCACCAAGGACTTCAACCATGCACACCGCCGAGCGAACCTCTGCCACGGGCCTGGAAGCGCACATTCGCGGCGAACGCCTGGCCGCTTCGGACGACGTGGCCGCCAATGATGTATTGGCGCAAATCTTCATTCGAGAGCGCATCGAGCAAAGCGTGATCGTGCCCGCCGTGGCGGAACCGTTGATTGTCTGGGTGCTGTCCGGTCAGGCAACCATCGAAGAGCGGGAGGCCGGCGAAGAGTGGGTGGCGAGTGAGGTCACCCAGGACGATTTCTTCCTGACCACCACCGCCGTGCCCTATGAAATGCGCTGGCGGGTGAGCAGCCCGGAGCCGTTTGTGGTGATGCACATCTACCTCGGGCTGCAACTGCTGGAGCGGGCGATTCAGGAAAACCACCAGCAAGTGACCGGTTCCATTCGTTTGCGCGAAGTCTCCGGCGGGCGTGACGAGGGGTTGTCGCAGCTGCTGGAACAGTTCCGGATCGAGCTGGCCCACCGAGGCGAAACCAGCACCCTGTGGATGCAAGGCATCGCCCAGTGCATCGCCGTGCACCTGGCACGCAACTATCTGGATGTGGACGCGCAAAACATCGTGCCGCGCAATGCGTTGCCGGCGTACAAGCTCAAGCGTGTGGTGAATGCGATGGAGGCGTCGCTGGCCGAGGCGTTTCACCTGGGCGATCTGGCCCAGGAAGCCGGCATGAGCGAGTACCACTTCAGTCGCTTGTTCAAACGAGCAACGGGGCATTCGCCCTCGCAATATTTCATCAAATTGCGAATGACCAAGGCCAAGCAACTGCTGGTTGAAACCGGCATGAGCATCATCGATATCGGCCTCGACGTCGGCTACAGCAGCGCCAGCCATTTCTCCCAAGTGTTCAAGCGTGAAGTGGGTGTGCCGCCCAGTCACTACCGGCAATGAGACCAGCGGCACAAGTGAGGCTTAACCGCCGACCGGAATGCTCATACCACCGTCCGCCATGACCACCGAACCGACGATAAAACTGGCACGCTCCGAAGCCAGGAATGCGACGATCTCGGCAATTTCCTCGGGCGCTGCGGCACGGCCAATCGGCGCCGATTTACCGTGCTCGCTCAAGAACCCCGGACCGTCCTCCATAAAGTGATTGAGCAGGTTGGTGACCACGTCACCCACGCCAATCGCGTTCACGCGAATGCCATGCTCAATCGCTTCCAGGGCCTGGGTCCGGGTCAACTGCGCCAGCGCACCTTTCGAAGCGGTATAAGCCGCAATCCCGGGGAAGGCAAAGTACGACGCATAGGAGGCAATGTTGACGATGGCGCCGGACTTTTTCTTCATCATTTCCTTGGCCGCTTCCCGGGAATGCAGGAACGCGCCCGTCACGTTCGTCTCCATCTGCCAGCTCCACTCCTCCCGGGTCAATTCCACCAGCGGTTTGTAGATGATCCGCCCGGCGTTGTTGACCAACACATCGAGCCGGCCGAAGTGCTCGACGGCCAAGGCCACCGCTTTTTCCGCCGAGCCATCGACGGTGATATCCGCCACGAACGGCATCAGTCCGGGGCGCTTTAAGGTGTTTACTTCTGGGTTGATATCCTCGGCAATCACCTTGGCACCACGGGCATGGAACAGCTCGGCAATCGCGCGGCCAATGCCACTGGCGGCGCCGGTGACGATCACAACTTTGTCAGCAATTTCGTTGGGGGTCGGCATAAAATCAGTCATTTTCAATCTCCTGTTGAGAGGGTTATCGCTTTCGACGACGCCACTGTCGCCGGTTGCGCCCCGCCACTCTTTAGGAGCCTTGCTCAGCCTGTCGGGGCCTTGCGCTTATCTGCCTGACGCGGCATTTTTCGCACTACGTCTGTACGAGGTAATACCGATGATCTCCGACCCCGGCACACCGACCCTGGACCAGTTGCGCGTGTTCCTGACCGTGGTGGAAGTCGGCAGCTTTGCCGCCGCCGCCCGCAAACTGCACCGCGCCACCTCGGTGGTCAGCTATTCCATCGCCAACCTTGAGCTGCAACTCGGCGTCTCGCTGTTCGATCGCCAGACCACCCGCAAACCGCAACTCACCGAGGCCGGCCGCACCGTGCTGGCCGAAGCCCGCACCATCGCCAGCGGCATCCATGGCCTGCGCGCCAAAGTCAAAGGCCTGCTGCAAGGGCTCGAAGCGGAAGTCCACGTCGTGCTCGACGTCATGCTCCCCGCCGAACGCGTGGTCGACGCCCTCAAATCCTTCCGCGAAGCATTCCCCACCGTAGCCCTGCACCTGCACATGGAAGCCCTCGGCGCCGTCACGCAACTGGTGATCAACCGCGGCGCGATCATTGGCGTCAGCGGCCCCATGAACGAAGGCATCGACGGGATAGAAAGAATCGCGGTCGGCAGCGTGGAGTTGATCCCCGTCGCCGCCCCCAATCACCCACTGGCCTCACACGACGCGAACACGCCGGGGGCCGGACGCGAAATGACCCAACTGGTCCTGTCCGACCGCTCGCAACTGACCAAAGACAAAGACTTCGCCGTACTCAGCAACCGCACGTGGCGACTGGCGGATTTGGGCGCCAAACACATGCTGCTGCGCGAAGGGATCGGGTGGGGAAATATGCCGGCGGCGATGGTCAAGGAAGACCTGGATTCGGGCCGTCTCGTGCACCTGAAAATGCCGGAATATCAGAGCGGGATTTATTCGTTTGAAGCGATCTACCGCACGGACCTGCCACCGGGTCCTGCGGCGCAGTGGTTGATTGAGCGGTTTTTGCAGCAGTCGGCGGTGATGTCCTGATCATCCCTCGGAACGGTCAGTACCTTCCCGGTCGTGCTCATATCGGCGCGTGAGTGGGAACGCTGGCAACCAGGATTCGCGGCGAATAATCCAGCTTTCGTAGGTGGGTTTTAGTTGATCCGGGGTGTCGAGGGAGCCGAGGTTGATTTCGATCTCGTCGTCGCTGCGAGAGAAAACGGATGAGCCGCAGTTTGGACAGAAGAAGCGTCCGGCGTAGTCGCGGGTTTCGCCTTGGATCGTTACTGCGTCCTCAGGGAAAATCGCGGAGGCGTGGAACAAAGCTCCGTGGTGTTTTCGGCAGTCGAGGCAGTGGCAGAGGCCGACGCGGTAGGGTTGGCCGGATGCTTCGAAGCGGATGTTGCCGCATAGGCAGCCGCCGGTGAATGGGTTCATTGGGGCTCTCCTCCGGTTTGGATAGTAGGTTTGTTTAACGCTAGCAGTTGGGTAGGCGATTGAGGGGCTTTGCGACAGGCACTTTGGCCACGACATTCACCTTAGATACAGGTGTTTTAGTCGATCACCCTCAAATCCACCTGATACGGTTTTTTCCCGATCACCTGACCCTTTTTCGTCAACCACCAGTCTATAAAGTGTCGGACATTCGCGCGCGATAGTGGCCAGCCAAATGTTGCTTAAACATGAGTGAGCGCCGGGGCTCGGAAACAGATAGACGCCGCGATGATCCCTCATTGTGGCCGGTAACAATATCGCTTCAAGCGAGCGGAGGAATTTGATGTCGATTGCCCAAAGGGTTTTCCACGGCAGGTTTGGCCGGGTTGCCTTGCTGAATATGGATCGTTCGCTGGTCACCCACACCCATTCCGAATGCCATGTGCTGGTCAAAGTATCCGGCGAAGACACTTACTTCAACGTCAACGGTCGCCGGGTTCCACTCAGCGATCGCACGGCGGTGCTGGTCAACGCCTGGGAGCCGCATTTCTACGATCCGCAGCCGGGTGCCGGGGCCACCCTAATCCTGGCGCTCTACATAGAGCCCGCCTGGCTGGCCACTGCCCAGCAGTCGCTGGCGCTCAGCGGTCGGCCGGACTTTTTTGCGCAGTCATGCATCGAGCTGTCGAGTCGTAATCGCACCTTGGCAGACATCCTGGTCGCCGAAGCGCATGGCTGCGGGATCGTGCCGAAAGAACGCATGGAATTCATGCTGTTCGACTTCCTGATCGAACTGATCGAGGACTTTTCAAGCTGGCGGCATTTGTCGCGACTGGGTGCGCCGAACTCAACTGAGTTCCGGGACGCGCGCGTGCGCCGCGGCACCGCCTGGTTGCTTGAGCACCTCGATGATCCGAACCCGATCGACAACGCCGCGCGAGCTTGTGGTCTGTCGCGGGCGCACTTCTTTGCGCTGTTCAAGAAAGATACCGGCATGACGCCGACCCTGCTGCTTAACGACGCGCGCATGCGACGGGCTTTTGCCTGGCTTGAGTGTGAGCGCAGTGGAACGTTGGGCCTGTTGTCGGAGAACCTCGGGTTCTCCGAGCAAGGTCATTTCACACGGTTTTTCCGTCAGCACATCGGAGCTTCACCTAGTCAGTATCGGCGTGTAGTGGATTGTTATGCGACGGTTTGAACCGAGAGGAGGACGGGGTATTGGGCAATACTCCCGCCGATGAAGATCGTCTTTCATCTTGAAACTGGCGGCTTTTATAGGGTGCGAAATTTGTAGAGTCTATTGATTGTCCAGAAAGTCATAAATCTCCTTCATGCGTTCTTGGCGCATCAACTCAAGTTCTTCCTTAGTTTCGGCTACCCACTGCAGGATGAAGTCCCAGCAATCGCAGTCGTGAGCGTCCGCTTCTGCTTCAAATGCTTCTTTCAGAAATTTAAGGCGATATTCATCTGGCGAGAGCCCGCAGTTTTCAGCGAGGCTATAGTTCAGATCATTGAGTTCAAGTTGGATCCATAAGTTGGCGTCCAGGAATTTCTTCAGGGCGAGTTCGCCTCTAAGTTCTTTCGCGATCATGAATACTCTCTTGTGGCATACAGTAAGTAGCTGGTGGTTCGAGGTCGGCCCAGCGCTAAATCGGGCTATGTCAATTTCCTGCCATCATCCATCCTCGTACGCTATAACTTTCACTTAGCTCCTTCACGACTTGAGCCGCTTCCTGCTTGTGTTTATACGGGCCGATGACAACAAAATTGTTTTCTTTACGCGCTACCGGTAACTCCAACTGCTGAATGGCTTTTACTGCGCGATGGCGACTGGGTGTGTTCAATGCAATTTCGACCACCCATAGGCCGGATGAAGGCGTGGTTGAAGCTTCTTTTTTAGCGTGGGAAATGTAGCCGCCGCACGTCAAGCACGGGCGTTCCAGCGTGATTAGCGAGCCTGGCAAGGTGTGAAAGACATGCCATTGCGGATTAATGGTTTTTTTGCGGGTGAAGAGTGCCAAGAGCAAGCCGGTAAAAGTAATAAGACCGCTGAGAATAATTGTCCATTTATGCGCTTGTGTGGGCCATGAACGCAGCGTAAGTATTGGTGTTTCGTCTGGCTTTTCGATCAAAAGCTGTACAGCGCCAGCCTCCGTTGAGTCGGGTATGCGGGATTCGTTTTTCGCAGGGTGCGCGAACTCGTCGGAAAGTGTTGTATTGAGCTCTGTCGCAATTTTATTTGCGGTGTCATCAAGTAGTTGTTCGAACTTTGTCACTTTTTGCTGGAGGTATGAATTATCGGCGTTATTTTGACAAATTGGTCCTGTAGACGTGTAGGTCCATAGTAGTGCTGATAGTTGTCCAAAAACGCCAGTTAGCAGGAAGCCCAAGCCAAGCTTTCGCACAGCACCATCTCCAAATCAAATGAATGACACCAGGCCCATCATCACCATGTAAGGGAAAAACCCTTGCCCATCGGCTGCCGCAAACCCACCGGGAACGGCGATGTGGCCGATCTGGCTGTCGGTAGCAAGTTGGAAACCAGTCATTTTTTCGCGGCTCTTGTTGTTATGCAGCGCGATAGCGTTGGAGCCGAGTGTGTGAGAAAGGCGCAGGGAGCGCCTTGCCTGGGGAAAGGGAGTTCTGCGTTGGGGTCTGAAAATTTACCTTATCGTCTGATTTTCAGGACTGGAGCAGACAGAATTGCCGGTCAGGGATGGGACGCTGGATGGCCCAGGAAAGCTTCGATTTCTGCATAGGGGACAAACGGGACAACGGCGAAGCCATGCAGCGTCGCACGAGCAATTGTTTGTACGCTATTTTCCTTATAGGAATGCAGTGCATAAAATTAATGTTTTTATTAACGCTGCATATGAACTAACTTGATTCTATTATTTTAAGTGCCGATACATCATCCAACGTCTTCAGGATTCAAATTTTTATACTTGCGAATGTCAACTCATCACGAGCCTGATCCAGCGAACTCATCGGCTTTACCGAGGGCAATGCCTGCGCGATCGGTCGTGCTGTCACTCGCGGTTGCGTTTGTGCTACCGAGCGCTCTTCGCTGGGTGGAACTCCAAAACATTCGCGATAGCACTTAGAGAAGTGTGGAGTCGACACAAAGCCGCATACCACCGACAACTCTACGATGGAGATCGGTGTTTGCTTAAGCAATTGACGCGCGCGTATCAGACGCAGTTTGAGGTAATACCGCGAAGGCGAAGAATGTAGGTACTTCTGGAATAACCGCTCGAGCTGTCGACGGGACAAGTCGGCATAATTTGCCAAGTCGTCGAGATCTATAGGTTCTTCCAGATTGGCCTCCATTAAAGCTACGATTTCCTGCAACTTTGGTTGATGTGTACCCAGCATGTGCTTGAGGGGCACTCGCTGGTGATCCTGCTCGTCGCGGATTCTTTCGTAGACGAACATTTCGGAGATGGCGGCTGCCAACTCATGCCCATAATCGCGACTGATCAGATGCAGCATCATGTCCATTGGCGCGGTTCCACCGGAGCTGGTGAGACGGTCTCGGTCGAGGGTGAACAAACTGGGGCTGAGATTCACTCGCGGAAAAGCTTCCTGCATGGCAGCCAGAAACTCCCAGTGCACGCTGCAATCGAAACCATCAAGCAAGCCTGCCTGGGCCAACGCCCAACTACCTGTACACACGCCCCCGATCCGTTTCGAGCGCCGCGCTTGGACCCGCAACCAAGTGATGTGCTCCCGGGTCACCGCACTTTGAATCCCAGTGCCACCGCAGACGATCACCGTATCAAGCATCGATGCGTTATTGATTGACGAGTCCGGAGTGATCGGCATCCCGTCGCTTGCCCATACTTGCTCGCCCCCCAAACTGAAAGTTTGCCAACGATACAGCTCCTGACCTGTCAACTGATTGGCCATTCGTAAAGGCTCTACAGCAGACGCCAGAGAGATCAGAGTGAATTGGTCCAGAAGCAAAAAACCAATGGTTTGCGTAGGAGCGGGCTTAGATATGTCGTATGCCATCGAAGTTACTCTCGCAGCGAACGGTCAGGACCTGGGACCTGCCGCGCAGGCCGCTTTAACCATCCGCGGCTGCTCACGCACTGATGAGATCGCAAGCACATTCGTGCTGGCGACTATGCACGTTGCGCCGATACCGCCCTCTGCGATCGTCCATGGTGACGCGTGGTCACAAGGCCGATAAAGGAAATCACCAGCGCCAGGCCGATGGTTGAAGACACCTCCAGACGGTGCTCTGGCGTCACCATCATCACCGCCAACGCTGCGCAGATGAAGGTGATGACCAACCAGGTGAGCCATGGAAACAACCACATCTTAAAGGTCAGCGTGACGTTCTGCCGACGCAGGATCCCACGCATGCGCAATTGCGACACGGCGATAACCAGGTACACCAGCAACGCAATGGCGCCGGAACTGGCGAGCAGAAACTGGAATAAACCAGCGGGCATGAAGTAGCTGAACAAGGTCACACCGGCACCCAGTACTGTGCTGGCAATCACCGCAGCCCTCGGCACGCCCGCCGACGACGTTACCCTCAGCGGCTTCGGAGCATCACCGCGTTTGCCCAGGGAAAACAACATGCGCGAGGAAATATAGATCGACGAGTTCATGCAACTGGCCACGGCAATCAACACCACCATATCCACCAGCAACTTTGCATGCGCAATGTTCATCAGCTCCAGTGCCCGCTGATAAGAGCCCACAGACGCCAGCAACGGATCATTCCAGGGCACCACGGAAATGACCACGAAAATGGACAGCAAATAGAACACTCCGATGCGCCAGATCACCGAGCGCGTGGCTTTGGCGATATTCTGCGCGGGGTTGCTGGATTCGGCGGCTGCAATAGTCACCGCTTCTGTCCCGATGAAGCTGAACATGATGGTGATGAACGCGCCTACGACCGCTGACAAGCCGTTGGGCGCAAACCCGCCATGTTCCTCCATGAGTCGACTCAACCCGCTGGCTTCCCGCTCGGGAATCCAACCCATCAGCACCGCAAAACCAAGGCCAATAAACCCGATGATCGCCACGACCTTGGCCATTGCAAACCAGAATTCGAACTCGCCGTATTTGGATACACTGAACAGGTTGGTCACCACCAACAGGACGATGGATAACAAGGCAAACAGCCAGGAGTCGATTTGGGGAAACCATTGATTCATGACATGCCCGGCCGCGAGCGCCTCGATCGGAATCACCAACACCCAAAACCACCAGTAGAGCCATCCAATGGTGAAGCCTGCCCAACGGCCGATCGCCTGATCAGCATAGGTTGAGAAAGAACCGGTGTCGGGGTTGGCCACCGCCATTTCACCCAGCATGCGCATGACCAATACGACCAACAGGCCGGAACACAGATAAGCCAGCAATACCGCCGGGCCGGCAGCAGCGATGGCATGTCCCGACCCGACGAACAAACCTGCGCCGATAATCCCTGCGATGGAAAGCATGGTGACGTGTCGCGGCTTGAAACCCTGTGCCAACTGACCGTTCGAATCTTTAGAGTTCAGGCTATTCATTGTTTTTTTTGATCTCTGGTGATCGACGTTAGAGCGTGTTGACTGAGGGGGCAGGCGATCATCATTTATTCCTGTTGCCCCTAATCGAAAGCGCCTGCCTCAGCGCTTTGGAGCATTCCCCATCTGTCATCGCAACTGCACACTGACTTGAAATGACACGCAACCTTACGCGCCCAGTCCTCCATGCAAGTAGCCTGAGCGCGCCATGTGCAAGTCTGATTTCGACATACACCAGAGCGTATGGTCTTTGATGGAAGAAGGCTGGCTATACACGCTCAGGTGATCGCGCGAGCGCCATCAAACTTGCGCTTGTGCGACAACCTTACGGGCTGAAAAAGAAGTTTGAACGACTGCTTTGGGCCGAATAGCGACCACCACTCGTTGTGACTGATCCAACCTTGTCCTCCCTCAAAGTGGAGGACGAGCCATGAACACTATTGTGAAAAAGGGACAGCCGTGAAAAATAAATCCGGCCTTTTCCTCAGCTCCATGGCATCGCGGACAAACTGGTCTTGCAAGTCCTTTGGAGGTTTGGCGTAAACGGACATCATGTTGAAGCCGGCCCCCATCACAACTCTTCAATTGTCTTCCTCCATGCCCCTTCTGAATGTTCAGATTTTCTCGTGTGAGATAGACGCTGGTACCAGCAGCGCATAAGATCTGTCGCAACAACATTCTCATTGCTGCTTGAAAACCCAATCCCGACACAACAAAAAAATTGGATGGATGAATGGAATTTTCGATCGGAACCCTTCTCAGCGCTTCGGCTACGCGATATGGCGATAAAACCATCCAGGTTGCCAATGGGCGCAACTATTCATGCATGAGGACATTGAGAAAAACGCTTGTAACTTTGGCGATATGCCTCGCGGCGATGGATGCATCGGCCCAAGCACAACCTGTGGTGCAATTCATCGCCACGGGCGGGACGATAGCCATGAAGATCGACCCGGTGACCAAAGGCGTCGTCCCCGCGATTTCGGGAGATGACCTGATGCAGACGGTGCCGGATGCCGGCAAATACGCGACCGTCGAAGTCAACAACTTCTCGAACATGTCGGCCAACTATGTCGAAGCGAAGTGGTGGACACGTCTCACCAAGGCCGTTGATGACGCGCTCGCGCGTCCCGAGGTCGCCGGCGTCGTCATCGCGCACGGCACCGATACGATGGAGGAAACGGCTTACTGGCTGGACCTGACCGTCGAGTCCGACAAACCGGTAATCCTGATCGGTGCGCAGCGTAATGCATCCTCGCCCGATTTCGATGGTCCGCGAAACCTGCTCAACGCCATCCGCATTGCTACCACGGAGCAAGCCCGCGGCAAGGGCGTGATGTTGGCGATGAACAACCAGATCAATGCGGCGCGCAGCGTCACCAAGACTCACACAGGAGATGTCGAGACCTTCAAGTCTGGTGACTTCGGCTTTCTTGGCGAGGTCTGGGAGGACAAGGTCATCTTCACTAACGCACCGCTGCGCCGCCAGCATATCGACATCGGTACCGCAGAGATGCCGCGCGTAGAGATTCTAGCCATGTTCGGCGGGGCGGATGGATCGCTGCTGCGCTATGCCGTCGACCAGGGCGCCAAAGGCATCGTGGTGCAAGCTGTTGGCATGGGCAACATGAACGTCTCTATGTTCGAGGCGGTCAAGTACGCCCTTTCGAAGAACGTACCGGTGGTGGTTGCGACCCGAGTGCCCAACGGCCGCACGATGCCGGTCTATGGTTTCGTTGGCGGCGGCAAGACCAGCTACGAAGCAGGTGCAGTAATGGCCGGCGATCTGAGCCCTCAAAAGGCGCGCCTGCTTCTCATGCTCTTGCTGCAGAGCGGTGTCAGCGCTCAGGCAGAACTTCAAGCTGCATTTGATCGCTAGTACTAGTGCGTAGATTCGAGGGTGCCGTCGAAGCTTCTCCGTGAGAAAAGGTGACAGAAAAGGTGACAGATTTATTTTCATGTCTCTAAGAAATAAATCTGTCCCCTTCCCCCTTCCATGAACACTATTGTGAAAAAGGGACAGCCGTGAAAAATAAATACGTCCCCTTTTCCGGAAAATAATCCGTCCTCTTTTCTACAGCGATGGCTCCATCGTTACCCGTCACATTGGATCTTTCTTTATCAAACTGCCGCTCTAGACTGGCTTCAATCCCTTGGCCAATCGGAAAGAAACCCATGTCCGCCCCCGACTTCGACTGCCAACCCTATCTATGCGCAAGCACCCTGAGTCTTAAACCTCTGGCCGACAGTGATTTTGAAGGTATGTTTCAGGCAGCGGCTGATCCAGACATCTGGGGCGGCCATCCCGCCAGGGATCGCTATAAACGCGAGGTGTTCGAGGCGTACTTCACCTCTCTACTCGCCACGAAGAAAGCGCTCACTGTCATTGATATTGCCTCGGGGAAAATCGTTGGCACATCAAGCTACTACACGCCGCCGGATCTACCGAACAGCATTGCCATCGGTTTTACATTTCTGGTGCGTGCGAAGTGGGGTGGCAATTCCAACCGCGAGCTTAAGCAGTTGATGCTGGAGCATGCATTCACGGCTTACGACATCGTCTATTTCCACATAGCGACTACGAACATTCGTTCGCAAACGGCCACGATGAAGTTGGGTGCGGTGCACTTGTATGACGCCGAACTGAAAATATCCGCCGCGCCTGCCTTGGCGAAGTGTTACGGACTTACGCACGCTCAATGGAAGGCGTCGCGGGGGTGAAAGGGGCGGTCACTCATCTATGGATGTTCCAACCCAAAACCCGCGTTGAGCAAACCCGGCTAGGCACGCTCCCGTCGCTATAGTCGACTCTATTGCCGACCGTACTTCCAGGAGCTTGTCCCAGTGTCTGACACGCCGATCAACGTCGCTTACACAAAGCGCTTCAACGCCGTACTCGCCTACATTGATGAGAATCTCGAAGGTGATCTGTCGGTGAAGACGTTGAGTCATGTGGCGAATTTTTCGACGTTTCACTTCCATCGCCAATTCACCGCGTTCGTCGGCGTGCCGGTTTCACGTTATGTGCAACTGATGCGGCTACGACGCGCCGCCCATCGCTTGGCCGCCGTTGCGGATCACTCGGTACTGGAGGCGGCACTCGGTGCCGGTTTCGACAGTCCCGAGGCATTTTGCAGGGCGTTCAAGCGAGCGGTCGGTATGACGCCGAGTGCGTTCAGGAAGGCGCCGAACTGGCAGGTCTGGCATACGGTGTTCGCCATCCCTCACTTTTCCAGGACTATCATCATGCAAGTACGAATCGTAGAGTTCCCCGAAGTCCGGGTCGCAGCGCTTGAACATTGCGGCTCCCCCGGGCTCGTCAATGAGAGCGTGAGCAGGTTCATCGAGTGGCGCATGCAGAGCGGGCAGTCGCCGGTGGCATCAAGTCGCAGCTTTGGCATTCCCTACGGCAACCCCGACACCACGCCAGCAGAAGCATTCCGCTTCGCTATTTGCGGCGAGATTCACGAGACGGTGGAACCGAATGCGTTCGGCGTGCGCGAACTGGTCATTGCTGGCGGTCGCTGCGTCGTAGTGCGACACGTGGGATCGCCGGACCACATCGGCGAATCGATCTATCCGATCTACCGCGATTGGCTGCCTGCCAGTGGCGAAGAACTGCGTGATCAGCCACTGTTCTTCCATTACCTGAGCGTGTATCCGCAAACACCGCAGGATCAATGGCAAACGGATGTGTATGTTCCGTTGCAGTAACGGGGCGAGCTGCTTATTGAGCTTGGCTGACGTTGGCGAGTGTCCGCTCAGGGGGATAGCTTTTTGTGACAGGCTGCAATCGGCCAAAAGCAGCCTGTCGCGACACCTAGAAAACTAGGTGCAACTCAGTCTGAATTCGACGGTGAAGACAAACTGGGCCCCACAGATCAGGCTCTCTATACTGGCCTTCCAGAATGGTAAATAGAGCGCAAAATATGCCCGTCACACCCAATCAAAATTCCCCAGTCATTTTGGTCCCAGCTCAACAAAGCGACTTGGACAATCTTGTAGCCATTCGAATTGAGGCCATGCGCGAAAGTCTGGAGCGTGTTGGGCGATTTGATCCGGTGCGTGCGCGTGAGCGATTTCTTAGCGGTTTTGAAACTCGCAACACACACTACATCGAGGTATCTGGAAAGAAGGTTGGTTTTGTAGTGGTCAAGCATCACCACAATGAACTCTTGCTCGACCACTTGTATGTGAGACCGAGCGCGCAAGGATCAGGTATAGGCACTGTTGTTCTCACTCAGATTTTCAAAGTGGCGGATGAGGCTGCGCTCCCTATTAAAGTTGGAGCTCTCAAAGAAAGCGCTTCGAATCGCTTTTATATCCGCCATGGCTTCCAATTTGTCGAAAGCAGTGAATTCGACAATTATTATGTTCGTCAGAGCGTTCCGGCGGTTGGCCCAGCTTGCTAGCTGGATGTGATACACCTCCAGGTACGTTTTTACACACTCTGGGCCGATAGCCGCCTGTCACCAGGGGCAGAAACCGGCCAATAACGGACATTGACCTGTTCAGTAAATGCTAGGATGGGGCCGTAAAATGCGGTGCCCAGGCCTTTGGCGATCGGCCCCTGCATAAATGACTTGTCACAGCCGAGACAAGCCTAAGTGGCACCGTAGCGAATACAAGCAATGACAGTATGCTAGCCATTTTAAGTGATGCCGAGAAGTATAAGGTGAACAACATTTACCTTAGTAGTCAACTTGGGAACTCAGTAAAAGGAATTCAAATTGAAAAAAAAATCAAACCCCGAGCCGATGATAAATAACCGAACAGCGAAGGAGCTCGCCTACATCAGCTTTAAAAGGGGCTACGAGGATGGAAGCATAATTTCCCATCAGCGACATATGCACTCGGTGCTAGGAGCTATTTCTTTTGCATTTTTTCTAGCCCTTTTTAGCGCCGGCGAGGCTGCGTCAACTGAAATTCTTTTAAAAATATCCGAAGTGTCATTTGCGATCGGCCTTATTTCAAACGCACTACTTTTCTTTCATTACCAAGCGACAACGGATCGAAAGGATATTTGGGACCTTGACTCTACTATCCCGATGACTTTCTACAAGACAATCGCGCTTTCCTTGCCTATATTAGGTACTTTGCTATTGATATGGCACTATTACATGCCAGCCGCTGTATGCGCGGTCATTACAGCTATTCTAGGGGGCGTTGTATTCAAGCTTAGTTTAAAAGCCTCACTCTCCAATAATGCCAAATTTTCAGAGTATCAGATGGCACTTATTGAGGCTGGTCGATATGAAGATTATGAAAAATCGAAAGATCGTTACTTCGCGCACAGGCTTTCCGAAGGCGAACTTACTATAAATAGTTACAAATACAAAGTTTCTGTTGATTCGAGTAACTTGCCAGAGGAAATCTCGCTTCATCATCAGGTAGCCATAGGTGATATTATCCGACTGAGCGAATCGGAGAAATATATCGTCCTTCATCTGGTACACAGTAAAAACTCAACCACACTGAATTGCAAAGCAATCGTGGAGTGCGCTGCGACTTGATTAAAGGTGCTCTTTCGGGGGAATTATCTTAAAAAGGAGGGGGTATTTTGGCAAATAGCCCCCTTCTCGTCCTATGGGAACCTAACCAAAACTAATGTAAGTCGGCGCCAAAGCTTTAAAATCTGCAGAGTTCATGACCTAGTCAACATTGGCCGCGTTGGTAATCAAATAATCCGTAATCTGCTTGAGCTTATCGCTGACCACGTTTTTTCTCATGTTCAAGACATCTACTGCGTTATTCAATGAAGAAATAGGGGGGCAGACCACCATTATTGAAAACATGCTATGCCCCCTATTCTCCGGGGCGGTTGCCACTCCTGGTGGCGAGGCGTCAGCCATGTTCCAGAGGGGCTGCTAATGACCGTAAACAGCCCTCTGTGACAGGCCGTTTTCGGCCATTAGCAGACGTTCATGAGTGACCGTTTCTGACCCAAAGCTGACAATAGCGACATGAAGAATTCGACGTGAGCCGCCCCTTACCCGTGCTCATACAGCTGGCCTAAGTGAGCAACTGCAAGCTCAATTTTAATATTCACTTTTAAGATTAAATAGCACTTAAAATAATGTACAGTCCATATGACCGTAAGTATTTCCCTCACCAAGAGCCACGGCCTCTGCTGATAGGAATAACTGCTAGTAGTAAGAGACGTCACAAGATGTATCGCCACTGACCTGGCGAAAACGCACACGCCCTACAGTCTTCCTACTTGTGAAATACTCACCGGACATCTCAAGTGCGTCGTAGGAACCGAATTTAACCGATCTGATATCAAACGTAGTTGTCCCCTTGTACTCGCTCCAATCAGGGTTCTTCGGGATAGCTCTATAGACGTAATAGACCTTGTGCTGGTTAAATTCGAGTGTTGGCGTCGTTTCGATAGTCACTGATTTTGACGTCTCGGTATGGATATCTATCTGCACTTTGAGCAATGAGTGTCGAATAATTGCTCGCGCAGGTATTATTATGGTGTCCGAGACTATTATTTCTCCTTCCCATGTTCCATTCAAATCAGGAAACAGCCGCTTATTAAATGCTCTTACGCACCCCCAAATCAGGCGAGCAGGAATATCCGTTGTGAGGCACACAATGAGAACGAATGATGTCCAGCCGGCGATCTTAAAAAGTAACGAAAGGGAAAATTCGGTGCCAAGATAGGCCTGCAACGCGACGTAGACAAGAAGACTAATCGCGGTAGTACCAATCGCGAGCCACCTAAAGAGCCACTCAAATCTTATAATTCTGAACATCTTTAATCGATTTCCCTGAAATCACAAAACTTGTTTTTGCCGGAGCTTTTCGCGAATAGAAGAGCTATATAGGCCTCTCTTAGGGAGTTGCCTACACCCGCAGAAAAGGTGATTTCTGAATTGGCAATTTTTTCGATTTGTGCAGAAACTTGATCTACGTCGAAATCATATGCAATCGAGGCAGCCACGCCGTCTGCCGCACAAAAATGAATATCGAAACCTTCTAGCCGCAAAAACTCAGCAATGAAATGCGTCCTTTCTTGAACGAGGTTGTTAACGCGAACTAGCTCGGCGGTGTTGTTGGTAAGGTAGGCGGCGGCGATTTTCTGACCAATGTCGTCACCATCAATCGTTAGATACTTCATGTCATCCATGCTGCCATAGGTTGGGAACCCAATAGTAGCATGCTGTGATGGCACCTCAATGGCTCTGCACGAAGATGTGAATCTCAGCTAGCTCGTGACGACGTTGCCGGGCAAAACGAGGTTAAGGATTATAACGTTTACCTTCTAAGGGGCGTGGTCAGACCTTATATGGCACTGAAAGCTTAAGGGGTACAGTTTATCACGTGAAGAACTCGGCACTTACGATCATCAATCACAGCATAATAATTAGAGATCTGACCTCCTATAATGACGATCATTGGCTCACCGAGACGTTTGGATGTCCGACTCCATTCCTTCAGGTCGATGCTGCTAGGTTGCGGATCGGATTCTGGGTGCGTGTGCCATTCACCAACATAGTTTTCAGTACCTCCACTATTCTCCCAGCGCCGGTTCAATATGAATTGATGCCCCGCTTCAGAGCGTCGAAAGCGCATCCGGTAGCGCTTGTCAGTCTGTTGAGGCCCAGTCGCACCAGTTATTTCTAGATGTGGTCCATGCATCACACCAATCAAAATACCACCAGCCTCACAATCGTCAGGAGCCGATTGCTTATAACGACTGATCAGCTCCAGAACCTCAGAAGAGATCACCACCAAATGGCAAGTCGCACGGTCTATCAGTGATAACGGCTGCATATTTTGCAATCATTCCTGCGAGGTGGAGTTGCGGGAGGAACGACCTTTCCGGCAGCGTAATCGAGGGTGAAACTCCGTAGCATCGGGGCAGGGCTTCCCCGTGCCCAGGCAACAGCCAGATCACAAGCAAGAGCAGCGGCATGTACAGCCGCTGCCGCTGAGTACGGTACCAACCAATCGCCGCAGGAAGGGGCATGCTTGTGTTGATGCCTGTATTCAGAGGCCATTACCGAATACACACCTCCCGGAACGCTGTAATCTAAACAGGACATGCAAGCTTGGCCTGGGTCACTCAATAGGTATGCCTGGACGCCACAACCGGTTCCCGTAATCCAAGAGAACAACACCGCAGGCATATTCCCCTCAAGCCATTGCTCACTCATGTGATGTGAAAGTGCTTGATCACCCGTAGCGTTGATGACTAGGTCTGTCCCTGATAGCCCCTTTACATTGAGAAAATCCTCCATCAATGGAAGAACATTTATAGCGGGATATCGACGCCTCAACTCTTCAGCCAGAGCTTGAGATTTCTTCCTGTCCAAATCGCCAAACCCAAGCGCATGTCGCCCAATATTTCCTACAGACAGAATGTCAGAATCGATTAGCGTTAACGAACCACCTAGAAATCCAGCCCCGCTTTTTGCGAGCAGATCTGTAAGGTAGCCTCCGATTGCCCCACAGCCCACCAACACGATGCTTTTCCCTGCCAACCCCCTGTGATCGTCTTGCATATTTCTTTCCAGCCAAGAACCGGGATCTACGTACGCTGGGTCCAAGGGAATCATTTTCAGACCTTTAGAGTGCCGTTGTGTGACAACTTTCAGATATTGAATAGGCGAGCGTATTGGCAGCGTTTCTTCGAGCAGTTCCCGCAGTTCAAGGAAGGCAGCACAGGAGGTATTCGGGCCCTTGATGATGAGAATCAGGTCTGCTGCCCCGGACCTATAAACATCCTTCAGGGCCGAATGAATGCCATTGGTCGCTCTCTGATCCCCTGCAATCCATTTCAAAAGCATGAAAAGGTTAGTGGGTGGCCATTCATTCTCGGTCGCCCCGAGGGGAAATTGAGCCTCTACAACACGGGTGATCAGTGAGATGGAAGAGACCTCGGGGTTCCACTGGCCATACCGAGCTAAAAGAGCATCTTTATCTCGGCCGAGTAGATAAATGTTAGGGCGCCCCCTGTCAGTCATCACTCGAATCAACGTCGAGTCGAAAATCGTCCCAGTCGGCTCTCGGTCAAGGTCGATAAGGAGCCGTTCGCCAAGCCATGAGGCGTAAAATTCATCCTGGGTATCAGTAAGCGCATCACCGCTTGCAAGTCTTGTAAGGAGATTTTCTGCAATCTCGATGCACCCGAGTACACCACCGGCTAAGTTGTCACGAGGTAAGTGGGCCTGGTTCGGGCCGATGTAACACAAGTGCCCTAAGGACGTAAGATGAGCGCAGTTGCTAGGCAGACCGGGTGGGCGTTGGATCAAACGGATTTTCGGCAGGTAGACTAATGCCGAGTCAATGAACGAGAGGTACGCTGCGTACGGCGCCCCATCGACATAGAGATCCACCGAGTAAATAGGGAGCGGATAGCTTTTAACCAGTTTGAAGCCCTTGTGGATGAGGGCTTCGTGGACCTGACTGAACTGCGCAATCATCAATCAGCCTGCTGTAATATCGCCTACCGGTTTGGCTGCCGCAGTCGCCACTGGTGCTACTGCTTTGACCGATTCGACGACCACACGGTTTGGATCGTTCGGCAGGCGAATGCCAAATTCTGAACGAAGAATGACGCACGCCTTTTCAGGATCGCCACATTCGTAGATCGCATGATTTATGCACCTCGACAAATTCTCCATTCGGCTGATCAGTAAGTCACGGATCCCGTCGCGATCGAGGCGCGCAGCTAGATCTTCCTGCTTATCGGCTGGCCGATCCAACGTGACAGGGTTTATGACCTTACCCCGCAAAATCTTGGGCAAACGTTCGCAAACCTTAGCCAGAGCAACGTCGTCATGACCATGAACTGAAACGTCGAACGCTTCGGCGGTAGCCACCATCAAAAGGATCGATTTCGGATCCTTTTCAGGATCCCAGGTCTGATGGTCTCGCCACGCCTTGATGTATCGCATCACACGACGCAGCTGCTCACCCTTGATACCGACCTCACTGTTGACCCAGTCCTTGACTGGCCTAGGATCGCTATCACGCCAACCGTTGGTCTTGGTCGCCATTAAAACGCCGTGAGTCGGCATCAGGTCCCAGTTGTCATCGATAGTCGCTGCCGCGTCCGTCGCCAAACCCCGACTTTCCAAAGCAACTGCGGCTTTTGTGAGCAGTGCAAACTCTGTATCGGGAATGCTATAGACAGGGACATCGATGTGTTTATCACTGTCGATCTCCAAGCGTGTGCAGTTGGGGTTCTCGGTGACAAGCGTCCAACCCTTTTCGGCGCCAAGCTCCCCCAGTATGTCTTCAACGGCGTTGAAGAGGATGCTGCTCATTTCAGAGGGCGGAGCGGACTCGATATAGCTGAAAGGCAGGTAGGTCCCATCATCGAGGTCCGCTTGCTGCGGCTTCTTGCAAGGTGCGTTAAGGGTTTTATATGCCCACGAACCCTGAGTGAAAAAACGAGGCCTTGGAGCAGCCCCAGCGTCCTCCAGAGTCTCTCGCAGACGCTTAGGCAGCTCGTCCCTCAGCCGGTTACGAATGTCCGTGCGTGCATCAAGCATCATCTGAGATTCGTCGCCTGGCAGGCTAAGATTGTTGATGAAAACGTCAGAGTGAACGGTGCTGCTGAACAAGCTGTGGAGATTGAGTATTTGCACCTTGTACCCCCTGCCGTTGTCATTTCACATTGCCAGCACTATATGGGATAGGATAATTAGCAGTCAATCCGCAAAAAGGAACGGATATGTACGCAGTTTTCGGGCTCAAAAAACTTCTAGGCTCAGTCGTAACATTGGTTATCTTAATAACACTTCTCATGATGTTTATAGAGAAGCCAGACGATGTGATGAGCACGGGAAAGCTGGCACTGAAGGTAGGTTCCTACACGGTCTCTGCATTCTTCCTTCTTGGATGCTTTCAGCCAATATTTAATTTTTTCTGGAACCTAATGAATAGAATCCTGCCAAGCTCATACCCAAACATTACTGGTGAATGGGAAGGATACCTGGATTCAAATGTGACGGTACAGGAAGCTCTGCGCGAAGCAGCGAGATCTAATCAAAAACAATTCAACCAGTTTGACCCAGAGCAGATAGAAAATATTGCTTTGCACAGAATTGAAACAAAACTCACAATAAAAGCGAATATCCTGAAAATTGACGTAAAAATAAACGTCGTTAGCCGAGACAAAACCTCCAGTTCTCACAGCGTAGTAGCCAAGCCAATTGCATCGGTCAATGGTGAACCACATCGTTTGCTGTACATCTATGAATCTACAAGACTTAACCCAGAGGCAGATGATACCCAGTCGCACATAGGCGCTGCACAGCTATACATCGATAACGCCGGAGATGCACTAACACTAGTAGGAACATATTGGACGGAGCGTAATTGGCGCCGAGCGAGTAACACCGCTGGCGCTATGAACTTCAAAAGAACTAACTCCTGAAAACCCCATATACATGTTATATGAAATGAATCGAACTGATTTCATCGATACATTGAAATCCGCTCTAAACCCATTTCTACGTGTCACAGTCCACTGAGGGTCGATATCGATGCTCTATGAGCGTCTGTTATTGGCCGATTGTTGCCTGTTGCGACCGGCTCAAGGCGACCCAAAGCAGCCGGTTGGATACCTAGGTTTTTTGGATATGCGTCGTTTACCGGTTGAGTAGCAAACGACAAGAACCCTAGGTGGCTGATGCTAGTTTATTAAGTTTTTTTAGATTGCATGACCAACACAGAATTTGGGCATTGCTGGGGGCGTTTGTTCCGCCCATTTGCGGTGAAACGATGTGATCAAAGTGCCAAGGTGTATTTGGGTGTTGGCTATGCTGTGGAACATTTTGCCAAGGAGTGAGACATAGAGGACAGCAGTTTGGATGAGCAGCTTTTAATCGCTCCTTTGTTTCAGACGAAAAACCACCTCCCGACGCCTTTAGTCGGGCCGAATAGCCCTTGCTCCGCTGCTTTTGACACGTCATGCACCGGTTATGGCTGTTCCAAGGGGTGATCGCATCACACTTGGTGCAGTTTTTTTTAGGGCGATCTTCGATGGGGACTTTATTGGCCATAGATCTATAATCCGCGGTATAACGTTGGAAATCAGCGGTGCTAGTATGGTGTGGCTGGTAGATTTAGCCAATCTGTTATATCAACCGGTTGGGTCCACAGCTTATCTGGACTCCGAAAACGCTGCGGTCTTACACTTCCACCAGATCGTTCTAACACCTGTAGCACACTGCTACCTAAGGCCCTTTAGAAGCTAGTGACCTTAGGTCCACCACGCGTAATTCAGACTTCAAATAAGATAGAGGGATGCATGTACCACTTCTTAGTCACGGGAAAAACCGACGGTTGGAGTCAGGGCTTCTATCTATACGATCGCAGCCGGTTCCTTGAGTACACCAACGACAAGATCGCAAAAGCGTTCGAGGTGCTGACAGATACTCACATTAAGACATTGCTCTCATGGCCATGTCTTTTTGCTTACGAAGGAGATAATCACGATGTTCGGGTTGGCACGTTGCGCTCGATCAAGGAGCAGGGCCGCTCAATCCGGATCGAATTCGATTTAAACGACGAAATTCAGCCTATCTCTTATGCGGCTATCAAACCGATCGCGCCGTTGCTTGACATCAGGGATTGGGAAATGAATCGGACCCACTGGGCGATCAAAGAAGAGGATCTCTTCCAACGCCTGCGCGCCAACGGCTTACTCGGTTCGGCCGGCCTGGCCTATCCTGAACAAGAGCCTGCGTCCGTCGATCAACTACCTGACGCAGAGCCCTCCACTATAGTGTCGACAGTGGGTGAGTTCATCCAAAAGGTGCTCGAGGTGCAGCACGACGAAAAGGAAGTGTTTTACCGAGGTCACTCAAATAAGGGAACGTACAAGTTAGAGCCATCGCTGTTCAGAAAGGATAAGCGCGGCAACTATCGTTACCTTGACACCGAGCACACGCTCTACCGGGAGCTGCTCGTCTCCAACTCAATCGACTTCCACGGTGATAGCTACACACTTGATAGACTTGTTCGGATGCAGCACTACTCGTTGCCGACCAGGCTGCTCGACATCACATCAAATCCGCTCATCGCGCTCTACTTTGCTTGCAAATCGAACCATGACGAAGATGGCGAGGTTATCATTCTGGCGGTGTCCAGGGATCAAATAAAATACTTCGACTCCGACACGGCAAGCTGCATTGCAAACTTGGCTCGACTGCCAAAGGCGGATAAGGATTCAATCGACCACACTATCGAAGACGTCGATGAATTCAACGCTCAGTTACCAATAAGACGCCTTATCCACTTCGTAAAAGAAGAGAAGTCGTTCTTTGAACCACGTATCCAGCGGGAGCACCTGCGCACAATTGTCTGCGTTAAGGGAAAGCGAAGCAACGACCGAATATCTTCCCAATCAGGAGCATTTTTGTTGTTTGGTCTGGATGCGGTGTTGGATGAGAAGGGCACACCTGAGATCGTGGTGATGAGAATCACGGTTTCGCAGAAGGAGAACATTCTGAAACAACTTGACCTGCTGAACATCAACGAAAGCACCGTCTTCCCATATATTGAGAATTCGGCCAAATACGTTGCCCAGAAGTACTCGTTTCGTGAGTGAGCAGAATTGGCAAGTGGCGATAGGAATGTCAGCGAACCAGCGACTACTGACGAACTATCAAGCTTTAGCAAATGGCCGCTTTTGGCCGTTTTCTGCCTGTGGCGACCGGTGGAATCCACAACCCAAAGCGGACATTGGCAGCGAGACATCGGAAGGGATTTCATTCCAGATTTGATGAGTGTGGATCCGGAGTTCTCACAGCAAGGCTTCACAGCCAAGAATTCAAGTATGCCGCTTGCTATCAACCAAAGTGAGTTTGACGACAAACAAACGGTACCCACTCCGGCACGGGGATATATCATTCCTCGCGATCTGCGAATAAACAGCCTTCAACGGGGCAGCGCGGAGTGAGGGGCCTAGTTCTGTAATGTCCTGGCATCCAAGCCTATGTTAATGCTAGAGATGCCTTGTTTGTCCTGTGGTTGCTAAATATCTACATACGCTAAGTTTACTTTTCCAGGATAACCAAATTTTTCTATCTCGTCGTAGCAATTATTGCTGGTGATACAAATGTAGTCCAAAAGAAGATGCCTCTCGCTGTCATCAAGAACTTTGGGCGTGATTATGTTCATTGCTGTGCAATGCAGTGACCGACTTGTAAAAGCGTAGAGAAAATAGTAGTGGTCTGCCATTCCAACGCTTTTCGCCTTGTCGCACCAATTCCAGCGCGCACTTACCCCAAGCTCCTTTAGTTTTGAAAGATCTGCTTCAGAGTGTGATTTTTTTAGATCATCTAGATTCTTGCGCAGTACTGATATACGCTCCTCATGATGTGGAATAACCTTGGTTTTTATTAAGTGGGCTTGATAAGAATAGCCATTGTGCTTGGCGGATGCAGCGTATATAGAGAAAGCATTTCTGGCCTTAGAATCCACCATGGCACCTCGATTGGAGAGATACTCTCGTGCTTTCTCAAGCTCTTCTTCAGAAGCACTACTCTGACTCATTAAGTGACTGTATGGCCCAAGATCAAATGTATCTTCTTCCGCCAGCTCCTTGAAAAGCTCTATCTCGCCGAGGGCCTTTTCAATAACCTGCTCTTGGCTTTTTAATTGTTCGTTAAGCAATTGATAGTAAAACACCAAGCCGTAGCCATGGTCTTTATTGAAAAGCTTTAACCATATTATGTTTTCAAAAAGATTTCGTGCAAGCGCTACCAATTCGGTGTCGCTTTCTAGTTTTGATGTGCTATAGATGTCTCGGAATTTTTCAAGTGTTCCCTCTTGAGCTTTGAGAGTCCAAGTGATTTCCGAGTTTTGGTGCGTTTTGTCCGTGTGCGACAGCCAGTGCAATTGGCCACGCACTTTGGCTAAAACTAACTCGTTCTTGGAGTCGATATTTTCATGGATTTCTTTTCGTAGTTTATCCAGATCGAACATGTTTTATTATCCTCTGACAGTGGTCGATAGAAATTTTGTCTTGCGCTCGATTCTATTAGGCACTTTATGGTTAATCTTGAAAGCCCTTCATGTCAAAATGATATCACTTGGTGTTTGGAGGTTACAATTTTTGTGAAACGTATGAAATTTAGACGGACCATCGATGCCCACCTCCGAAGGGCTGCTTCTGGCCCAGAGTGTGTAAAAACGCTTCGCCAAAATTGAAGTGTGCGCGTCTACGTTAAATCTGAAATTTATCGGCACGTCAGAGATGTGGATTTCGCGTAGGAGCGCGATTTTCAGTCCGGTTTTGAGTACCTGTCGCGCTCAAAAACGTTTTCACACAGCCTCGGCCGATTGTTGCCTGTCGTGAAGGGCTGAATCCGGCCAAAAGCAGTCGGTGAGGGTGTCTAAGAAAATAAGGGCGGCGCATCTGGCTGGTAGAGAAAATCCATATCTTCCGCGCGAATGTGCCACTTTTCCGCGATCTCGCGTGCGGCACCTGCGTTGAGTAGCACGTTTTTGGCCGGTGGAAACAAGCTCGCATAGTGGTGCGCGAAATGGCCGATCAACATCAGAATCACCTGTAGATTGGCTGACCCCAGCATGTACTGATCTCCTAAAGAGCTCGCTTGGCCACTCTGAAGCGTTCCGATGAAATCGCTGTGCACATGTCCGCTAAGGAATGGGTAGTACGACGTGAAATAGGTCTTATGTAATCCTGCATCTACGGCTAAATCGTTCCAATGCCAACCTACATCCCAACTACCTTTGCGAAGGCGAACTTGCTGAGGCTCTGCATAGCTTTGGAAGTGGGGCGAGCTCTGAATGACCGGCCATAGTGCTGCAGCATCTGCTACCGCTCTCTGCCGAGCTACCCGAGCATCACCCGTAGTCGCGGCCATCTTGCTCCGCTTTTTCCAGCCGCAATACTCCCACACGTTATGCCGGAACTCTCGCAAAGACTCATTTCCGCCGCTGAGAAGCCACGTCATTACCAAGTAGTTTTCAAGTGCGGAGCGAGTCAGGACCGCCATCGACGAGTGGTCGATAAAACTGCCCGGGGGAATTGTCTGACTCCGAAATGGCGAGGGCTCCAGCAATGAGCGCGCCGAGCACATGTGCCGAAATAGTTTCTTGGCTAAGTCATGCTGACTGAACATCCACGTTGGATTATTCAATGTCGGATCGTACTGTTTTGCTTGGGCTGTGATCATCTCCGCCATCAACCCAATCAAGGTGTTGAACTCTCTTTCTAGCTCTTCCGCTCGCTGGTACTGCATCACATCATCCCTTTCGCAACGTCAGATGCACTCAAGCTTAACAGTTAAGTGGGCCATGCTGACGCCGGCGAACGTCCTTGCTACCCGCCTCGGTCGCGGACTAACCTGTCGGAGTTTCCGTCCCCACCTCTGCTGATCAACGAGATGTCGCTTTGCTAAAACAGATTCTAACCCAGGCAAAACTACCAAAAGACAAAACTACCATCGCCTCGGCGATAAAAGCCTTATTGGCATTTTTTTCACTAGGCACAGTCCATTATATTGGATTTCTTATGGAGGTACCCTTCGAGATTGTATCCATCGCATCACTTAAATTTCTGACAAATTTTGTTGCCACTTTCACGTTCTACCTAACGTTCTGTTACATGGTCACGAAAGTGTTCTCCTTCGCTATATCACAGTTCTACTACTCTGTTCTTTCCCCCCTTGCAGCGCTAACATTCGCGGCAAGTAAAAGGTTTCCAGCATGGCTAAAAAAACCTGCGAGAAGAATGCACAGAGAAACCAATATGGCGGAGAAACTCATATATTGGACATTTTTCTTTATTATATTCAGCTTTATGTTTAATTTTTCGTACTTGAAATTTGACTACTCTACTGTTGGCAAGATGACATGGATGTGGGCAAGCGGCGTAACTTTAGCCGCAATACTGAAATGCGGAATACTAATTCGCCCAACAACGCAGATTCAACGAATTCTAGATAAAAAAAGAATAGCCCTCAGAAGATCGCTAATACGGGATTACAGCTATTTGCTTGCTGGTTCGGCCGTGGCGCTTTCCTTTTACACGGGCATGCTAAGATTTGACAAGATAATGACCGAAGACGTTATTGATTTCAAAAACGAACAATACCAAGGGAAAGCCCACGTTCTTCTGAGTGTAGATGATGCTTACTTGCTAATCGAAAGCAGTTTCAAAAAACAAACATTTTTATACCTAACAAGCACAGTCATGATGCGATTGCCAACCGATCATAATAAGTAATTCATATATTAACTCAAGCAGATGCTTAACAAAAAGCACACACTCGCAAGTCTGCAGGTTGTTCTGATCAGCTTATGGTGAATGTGGTCGTTTTGGAAGGCTGTTTAGCAAAGGTGGCCGGTTGCTGCCTCTCGTGAGGATTAGAAACCCACTCAAGCTTGACCTTCGCCAAAGGCAGCAATCGGCCAATAGCTGTCCTTCATTACAAGGGTCTCTCTGGCATTTCCGCTACAAATTGGCTCTGGGGTATTAATGAAAACGGTGTGAGTCCGTAAAGCGATGATGTAGCAGCTTTAGCGTGTGCTAATGTGCCATCACTATGAATTGGCTAAGGAGGGTGGTCATGGGGTGGAAGGGAACAGTACGGTCGCTGCAAGCGTCAGCAAGAAGATCAGAGCGCAACGCTCATCGTCGGCAGCGTGATCTCGAGCGGCAAAGTAAGGAGTACGCTCGAATGGAAGCGCTTGAACAAGCCGTGCACGAAGTCGACGTGTACGAAAACTATCTCGAAGTCCTTCTATCCATGCACAAAGAGTGTGGTGAGGAGGTTAACTGGAGACGGATGCGGTCCAAGCCTGAGCCTACAGCGCCGCAGTTAAGCGACTTGCTAGAAAAAGCTGCTTTTGAAAAGTATGCACGCTATAGCCCAAACTTCTGGGGCCGCTTGCTAAAGCTGGAAACGCGTCAGCGGGCAGCTCTAATGTCCAAGGTTGAGGCCGCCAAAGTGATGGATTCAGACAGCTCCCTGGCAGAATTCAGAGAATGGGAAATAAACCATTCTGAGTGGGCGCAGGAAAAAGATTTGGCTGAGCGTATTCTCAATGGTGATCGCCAGGCCAAACTGGATGCGATCGAGGCATTGGAGCCTTTCGCAGAGATTGCGCACTTAGGATCAGCCATTCAGTTGGTTGTTCATGAAAGCGGTACAGTCGAATGTCGGTTATCCGTTCACGGGGCCAGCGTCATTCCGAAAGAAATAAAATCTCTGCTGAAAAGTGGAAAGCTGTCGACCAAGGCAATGCCAGTCGGACGTTTTAATGATTTGCATCAAGACTATGTGTGCAGCTGTGCATTACGAGTCGGACTCGAACTCCTAGCAATATTGCCCGATGAAATTGTGATCGTCACCGCAAATGATAAGGTCCTTAACGGTTCAACTGGTCATTTGGAGGAACTGCCGATTTTGAGTGTTGCATTCTCGCGTTTAACTTTAGGCTCTCTAAATCTCGAAGCCATCGACCCATCAGATGCCATGAAAAATTTCGTCCATAACATGAGTTTCAAAAAAGGCAGTGGCTTCATGCCGGTCGATGCAGTCGACCCGGCGAGATTCGCTTTGCTGACATAACCCTTCACAACCAACTTAATGATCTGAGAATAGTATCATGACTCAAAAAATTCGATTAAATGGTAAACGGTTGATTTCGACATTTAACCTCATCATTCCTGGTTCTATGAAATGTGAGATAGATATTGAGTTAGGACCAGAATATGGAGGGTCTTTAACTACGCTTCCTTTGACCATTGTGTTTCAACAGGCCACAGGGACACAAAACGTCACCTTTACCCCAGAGAATGGCCGCTCTTTGATGACGCTGATTAACTGGAGTAATTCTTTGGGGACGGCATTAAATACCCCTTACGAACTTGCCAAAGTTAATAACTCAGGCGTGGTGGAGATGCTAATGGTCAACACAAGCATTGCAGGGACCAATCACTTGACCTTACAACTTTGGTGGCGTGAAAGTATTTAGGGGGCAAGAATATGGAAAATGATCAGGCAGGTGACGTTACTGCTCCAAGGGTTATTATTCCTGAGTCGAACGGAATCAACTATACTGGAATATCCCAGAACACGGATACTCATGTTATAAATATTACCGAGGACAAGCTATATCGAATAATAAAAGACTATCATCAAGGACTAACCAGATCGAGGGACTGGGTGACTTATTTAGGCATACTCCTAAGCCTAATGGCTTCATTGACCGCAAGCAGCTTTAATGACTTTGTCTTTGCTGCGAATACTTGGAAGACGATATTTATATCTGCAGCTGGTATTGCTGGGTTTTTCACAGCCGCAAGTATTTGGAGAAGGGTGCATGATAAGCCTGTGACGGCAAAAGCTCTAGTTGAGACAATCGCTGGGCGCATAAAGCTCGATGAGTAATGCACGTAAAATTACCATGCTTTATTGGTGCGGACAAACTTAATAGCAGGTTCCGGCCGAAAGTGGCTGGACGTCAATGACATCTATCGGCCAGGAGCAGTCATTCAATGTGTCTACGGATTTGATAGCGATTCTATGATCCGAACACAGACTCTGCTTGATATGAAGGTGCATCATCGCGGCTATAATCAAGATTCACCATTTCAAATGCGATATTTTTTAGGATAAAAATGCAAGCAATCTTAGAATCAATAACCCTTCTAGATACGAAGGACCTGATTTTGTTGGGGCTAGGGGGAGTCCTCGGATATTTGCTCAGTCTTATCGCTGCCAAACAAACCGAGAAAAAGAAAGACTTAGTATTGGAGGTCCTAGGGCGACAGATCGTTGCAGAAGCCACCGAATATTGTCCTTTTCGGATTGTTGATCTCGCTGGCGAGCCGCTGGACAACGTTTATTTTATTGTTGTACGAGTGTGGAATAGAGGTAGAGAAGCCGTGCGAGGCGACGAAATCTCTCCCAGTGCACCTATCACGATTGACCTGGGTGAGGATATCAAAGTTATTGGGCCACCCCGTGTGACTAAACCTCATCAGGCGATGGATTTTTCCATCAGCTCAGTAGATCAGAATAGATATCAAATTGGTTTTGACTGTTTGAACCAAGACGAATGGGTACAAATCGGGTTTTATACGGCTGGCAATCCCAAAGCGGTAATAAAAGGGACTGGCCGTGTGTTCGGACAGCATTCAGATTTCGCTCTAACCACTGATGATTCCAGGGCTACTATTTATGAAAGACTAACTGCTTTGATTGCGTTTGCGATGATCGTCAGCAGCCCGTTCTGCCTTTTTTTTGCATTGTGGTGGATATATGAGGACTACACATTGGCAGAAGTTTTTCTTCAGCCAGACAAACTACCAAAAACTCTATCAGCGATGCTATACCTAGGCATATTCATACCAGTGATCTCGGGATTCTATTTCTTTTCTCTGTGGCTAAAGCGTAAACGCAACCCTAAAGGCTACCCTATACGCGAAGATTTTGAGCCGACCCAAAGCCAATCGTTAAAAGCTTTCTATCTGACAGCGCTGCATGGAAAACGCTACGAAGTATCTACATCAGTCCATGACTACGGTGAGATAACGGTGCGTTCTGCCCCAAGCAAAGATCCGTAACTCATTGGGCCGGAGGCCTTTCGTGAATGGCGGCTATTGGTCCAGGCTGTGTGAAAACGCGCTAAATACCTCGAAAACTGAGAGGCGCGAG
>NZ_MOBR01000015.1 GCF_003732705.1 Pseudomonas frederiksbergensis
CCATCGCGGGCAAGCCTTGCTCCTACAGGTTTCAGCGTTTCAGCAAGTCCACACAAGTCAATTTCAGCGAACTCGGGAGGCCTCCGGCGCCACCACATCCCCGCCAATCACCACTGCCTGATCATCCAGGTACACATCGCAATTACGCAGCGGTATATCCAAATGGCACGGGGTTTTGCGCTTGCCGCCGACTTCGGTATTCGGCCCGGTGGAGAACAGGAAGTTGCCGTAGAACGCCCGGGCATCCATGCACATGCCGTCGTTCTTGTCGTGCAAACCCATGGCCGTCCACTGGGCTTTTGGCTGTAAACCCCAGCCAATGTGGGAGATGCCGTACACCTCGGGATCATTGAAATACTTCATGTAATCACGCAGGTATTCAGCCTCGAAACCGCCATGGATCGAGGTGATGAAACCCTTTTCGATCTCCAGGGTGATCTTCTCCCGGGTGTAGGTCTTGAACGGCAGCACGATGTCGCCGATGTCCAGCACCAGCACGCCTTCGGCGGTTTCTTCGTTGGGCCAGGAGAACAGGAAGCCGCTGGGCCAATGGTCCCAACGCCCCGGTTCATCGGCGAAACCGTACTCGGTCACCGCCGGATATTGCCCCAACGCCGCGCGGAAATCGCTGCCGGCGCGGGACGTGACATGGATCGAACGCGCCTGTTTCAGCAGCTTCTCCGCCGCCATCACCCGCACCTTGTCGGCCTCGGTCGGCAGCATGCGCGCGAGTACTTCCGGGGGTTCGACGGCCAATAGAATGCGCGTGCCGGTCTTGAGGATCTGCTCCTGTTCCGGCGAATGCAGCAGCATCATCGTGTCGACGATCAGGTCCGCCGCTTCCAGCGCCCGTTGCGCGGCGATATTGCCGGTCAGCGCGGTGTCGCCGCAGTAGGCGGTCATGTCGTTGCCCATGGCCGTCGGATGGTTGAACGACGGCAATTCCACGGCGTAGACCTTGGCGCCCAGGCGCTGCGCGGCGTCCATCGCGGCACGCACGGTGCGCGGGTCGGAATAGTGGCTCTTGAGCACGGCGACGCTCTGGGTCGAGTCGACCTTCGACAGCTTCAACACGTGTTCGAACATCTGGGTCAGTTCGCAATCGCTTACCGGCATTTCCTGTCTCCTCAATCGTCTGCTGCGCACCAAGTCGAGGCGCCCTGCCTCACCATAGTGCATTTTTATAGCGTGTACGCCATTTGTTATCGATAAGACATCAAATGCGAGCGGACTGCAAGCGCCGGACCATAACGTTACCAACCCACACAAACCCAACAAACAAAGGTTACATTCGGTGACTACGGGCAAAAAACGCCAAAAATTAATTTTTACCAACGGCTCTTTCTTTTTGAAAAATACAGCGTATACACTTTAAAAACCTTGCGGCGACCCGCCAGCGACCATTCGAAGAAGAGGAACAAGCCCAATGGCCCAAACACAAAAAATCGCCATCGTCGGTGCAGGTCTTGGCGGTGCAGCCGCTGCGACGTTGCTGCAACAAGCCGGGTTCCAGGTGGACATCTACGAACAGGCCCCGGAGTTCTCCCGCCTAGGCGCCGGGATCCACATGGGCCCCAACATCATGAAAATCTTCCGGCGCATGGGCATCGAGCAGCAACTCGACCTAATGGGCTCGCACCCGGATCACTGGTTCAGCCGTGACGGCTTGAGCGGCGACTACCTGTCGCGCATCCCGCTGGGTGATTTCGCTCGCAAGGAATACGGCGCGTCCTACGTCACCGTGCACCGTGGCGACCTGCATGCCTTGCAGATGTCGACGATCAAACCCGGCACCGTGCACTTCAACAAACGCCTGGAAACCCTCGAAGAAACCGACACCCAGGTGCGCCTGACTTTCAGCGACGGCGAAGTCACCTACGCCGACATCGTGATCGGTGCCGACGGGATCAATTCGAAGATTCGTGAAGAGTTGCTGGGCGCGGAAAAACCGCTGTACAGCGGCTGGGTCGCACACCGCGCATTGATCCGTGGCGATCAACTGGCCAAGTACGATTTGAAGTTCGAGGACTGCATCAAGTGGTGGACCGAGGACCGGCACATGATGGTCTACTACACCACCGGCAAGCGCGACGAGTACTACTACGTCACCGGCGTGCCGCACCCGGAGTGGGATTTCCAGGGCGCGTTTGTCGATAGCAGCCGCGAAGAAATGTTCGAAGCGTTCCAGGGCTATCACCCGACGGTCCAGGCGCTGATCGAATCCACCGAAAGCGTGACCAAATGGCCGCTGCGCAACCGCAATCCGTTGCCGTTGTGGAGTCGTGGACGTCTGGTATTGCTCGGCGACGCTTGCCACCCAATGAAGCCACACATGGCCCAAGGCGCCGGCATGGCCATTGAAGATGCGGCGATGCTGACTCGTTGCTTGCAGGAAACCGGCCTCGGCGACTACCGCACCGCGTTCGAACTGTATGAAGCCAACCGCAAGGAACGCGCCTCCCGCGTTCAGTCCGTGTCCAACGCCAACACCTGGCTGCGCACTCAGGAAGACCCGGCCTGGGTCTATGGCTACGACCTGTACGCCCAACAGTTGAAATCGGGGGTGGCCGCGTGAGCTCTTTCGTCCACGGCGGCAACGTCCAGGCCAACGGCATTCGCCAGCATTACTTGCGTTATGGGGGCAAAGGCCCGGCACTGGTGCTGATCCCCGGCATTACCAGCCCGGCGATTACCTGGGGGTTTGTCGCGGAACGCCTAGGCGAGCATTTCGACACTTATGTGCTCGATGTGCGCGGTCGCGGCCTCTCCTCCACCGGCCCGGAGCTGGACTACAGCGCCGACACCTGCGCCGATGACATTGGTGCTTTCGCCCACGCCATGAACCTCGACAGCTACCACTTGGTCGGCCACTCCATGGGCGCCCGTTTTGCGGTGCGCAGTGCCGTGAAACATCCGGCCGGGGTCAATCGCCTGGTGTTGATTGACCCGCCCGTCTCCGGCCCCGGTCGCCGTGAATACCCGAGCAAACTGCCGTGGTACGTCGATTCGATCCGCCAGTCATTGATCGGGATGGATGCCGAGGCCATGCGCGCCTTCTGCGCCACCTGGACCGATGAGCAATTGCAACTGCGCGCCGAATGGCTGCACACCTGCTACGAACCGGCGATTGTGCGCGCCTTTAACGATTTTCATGACGTGGATTTCCATCAGGACCTGCCGAAACTCCAGCAACCTGCATTGCTGATGATTGCCGGTCGTGGCGGTGTGATTGCGCCCGAGGACGAAGCGGAAATCCTCGACCTGCAGCCGAACATTCGCAGCGTCCACGTCGCCAACGCCGGGCACATGATTCCTTGGGATGACCTCGAAGGCTTCTTCAGCGCCTTCGGTGATTTCCTTGGCCCGCGCCTGAACTAAACGCATCTGGGAGATTTTTATGCTCAAGCCTTACCGCATCGGCCAGATTGTGCCGAGCTCCAACACCACCATGGAAACCGAGATTCCGGCGATGCTCAACGCGCGCCAGTTGATCCGCCCGGAGCGCTTCACCTTTCACTCCAGCCGCATGCGCATGAAACAAGTACGCAAGGAAGAACTGGCGGCGATGGACGGCGAATCCGACCGTTGCGCCGTCGAGTTGTCCGACGCCAAGGTCGATGTGCTGGGTTATGCCTGCCTGGTGGCGATCATGGCCATGGGGCTCGGTTATCATCGCCAGTCTGAGCAGCGGCTGCGCAAAGCCACCGCCGATAACGACGCGAACGCCCCGGTGATTACCAGTGCCGGCGCTTTGATCGAAGGCTTGAAAGTCATGGGCGCCAAACGCATCGCCATTGTCGCGCCGTACATGAAGCCGCTGACGGAACTGGTGGTGGATTACATTCGCGAAGAAGGCTTTGAAGTGGTGGACTGGCGCGCCCTGGAGATCCCCGACAACTTGGCCGTGGCCCGGCACGACCCGGCGAATCTGCCCGGCATCGTCGCTGGCATGAATCTGGAAGGGGTGGATGTGATCGTACTGTCGGCCTGCGTGCAAATGCAGTCGCTGCCGGTGGTGGCGCAAGTCGAAGCGCAAACCGGCAAACCGGTGCTCACCGCAGCGATTGCCACGACTTACGCCATGCTCAAGGCCCTGGACCTGGAACCCATCGTTCCCGGCGCCGGCGCCCTGCTCTCCGGCGCTTATTAAGGGGTGAGTGACATGAGCGAACAAACCGCCAACGACAACTATCAAGGCGTGTGGGGCCAGCGCATCGGGTTTGGCCAGAAGGCTGCGTTGCTGATGATCGATTTCATGCGCGGCTACACCACCGAAGGCGCGCCGCTGTTTGCTCCCGGCGTGGTCAGTGCCGTGGCTGAAAGCGTCGAGTTGCTGGCCAGCGCCCGACGTAACGGCATCCCGGTGGTGCACACCAATATCCGCTACCATCCCGGCCATTTCGCCAATGGCGGGATCTGGGTGAAAAAAGCGCCAGTGATGAAAGACATGGTCGAGGGCAATCCCTTGGCGGCGTTCTGTGAAGAGGTGCTGCCAACCAAGGATGAAGTGGTGATCAGCAAGCAGTACGCCAGTGCGTTTTTCGGCAGCAGTTTGGCCTCGATGCTGCACGCCCAAGGCATCGACACGGTGGTGCTGGCCGGCTGCTCGACCAGCGGCTGCATTCGGGCGACGGCCGTGGACGCGGTGCAACACGGCTTTCGCACCATCGTCGTGCGCCAGTGCGTCGGCGACCGGCATCCGGCGCCCCACGAAGCCAATCTGTTCGACATCGATAGCAAGTATGGCGATGTCATCAGCAAACAGGAGGCCATCGCCCACTTCGAAAAAATGTAATGCGTGCCACAAGAACCGCGCCATAGAGCGCAGGTCTTGGTGACAAAACTGAGGTGTACGTTCTGTAGGAGCACGGCTTGCCCGCGATGGCGATTTCACTGACGCCATCGCGAGCAAGCTTTGCTCCTACGGGTGATCCGTTGTAGGAGCGAGGCTTGCCCGCGAAGGCGATTTCAAGGACGCCTTCGCCAGCAAGCTTTGCTCCTACGGGGTGATCCGTTGTAGGAGCAAGGCTTGCCCGCGATGGCGATTTCGAGGATGTCATCGCGAGCAAGCTTTGCTCCTACGGGGTGATCCGTTGTAGGAGCAAGGCTTGCCCGCGATGGCGATTTCACTGACGCCATCGCGAGCAAGCTTTGCTCCTACGGGTGATCCGTTGTAGGAGCAAGGCTTGCCCGCGATGGCGATTTCACTGACGCCATTGCGAGCAAGCTTTGCTCCTACACAGGGTGTGCGACCTCAGTCTTCTGACACTGCCTTTGGACGCCGCTTTCAGCGCGCCAGAGCGCTGGAAAAAGCGGCTGTATAAAAACCATAAGTCACCGCCAGGAGACATCCGATGCCCATTGCGAACGCAGCACCCGCGACCACGGTCGCCGACCCGATTCAAGCGCTGTACCACAAGATCACCTGGAAGTTGATTCCGTTCCTGTGCTTCTGCTACCTGGCCGCGTACCTCGACCGGATCAACATCGGCTTCGCCAAACTGCAGATGCTCGATCAACTGCACTTCAGCGAAACCGCGTTCGGCCTCGGTGCCGGGCTGTTTTTTGTCGGCTACATCCTGTTCGAAGTACCGAGCAACCTGGTGCTGGAAAAGGTCGGCGCGAAGATCTGGATCGCCCGGATAATGATCACCTGGGGCCTGCTCTCGGCCTGCACCATGCTGGTGACCTCCACCACCCAGTTCTACGTCCTGCGATTCTTGCTCGGTGCCGCTGAAGCCGGGTTCCTGCCCGGCGTGCTGTATTACCTGACCACGTGGTTCCCGACCTATCGACGGGGTCGCATCATCGCGTTGTTCATGATCGGCTTGCCGTTGTCCAGCGTGATTGGCGGGCCGCTTTCGGGTTGGGTGATGAGTCATTTCGATAGCCTCGGCGGTTTGCGCGGCTGGCAGTGGCTATTCCTGATCGAAGCGGTGCCCAGCGTGTTGCTCGGCGTACTGACCTTCTGGGCGCTGCCGAACAGCTATCAACAAGCCAAGTGGCTCAATGACGAAGAGAAAGCCCTGCTGGAACAGGAACTGCGCGCCGACGAAGCCAGTGCCGGCGACAGCAAACACAGCTTTCGCGACGGGTTCTTCAATCTGAAAGTGTGGATGCTTGGCGGCATCGATTTCTCGATCCTGCTCAGCGCCTATGCCATGGGTTTCTGGATGCCCACCTTCATCCGCAACGCCGGGATCGTCGACACGTTCCACATCGGCATCCTCACCGCGTTGCCGAGCGTCGCCGCGCTGCTGGGCATGCTGCTGATCGGTGCCAGCTCCGACAAACACCGCGAACGCCGCTGGCACATCATCGTGCCGTTCCTGGTCGGCGCGGCGGCGATGGCCACGGCGCCGTTCTTCGTGCACAACGTGGTGGCGACCGTGGCGCTGTTCGCCATTGCTTCGGCGGCGATCATTGGCGCGGTGCCGGTGTTTTTCAGCCTGCCGGCGACGTTTCTCAAGGGTACGGCGGCGGCTACCGGGTTTGCCCTCGCCTGCTCGTTGGCGAACATTGCCGGGTTGGTGAGCAACTCGCTGATGGGGGTGGCGATTGACGTGACGGGCAGCAGCGCCGGGGCGTTGTGGTTCTTTGCCGGGTGCCTGATTCTCAGTAGTTTCCTGGTGATTGCGTTGCCGGCCAAACTGGTCAACCGCTGACACCACACTACTTTTGTAGGAGCACGGCTTGCTGGCGATGGCGTCCTTGAGATCGTCTTCGCGAGCAAGCTTCGCTCCTACAGATGCGTGCAAAACTTGTAGGAGCGAGGCTTGCCCGCGAAGGCGTCGTTGAAATCGCCATCGCGGGCAAGCCTTGCTCCTACAGGTGTTCATTCCAACCTATCGGGTGTGCCTCTTATGCAAGGTTTGATCAAACGCTGTGCCCTGCTTGTCGCCGTCGGCCTGTGTGCAGGGTCCCTGCAAGCCGCGGAAAAAGTCATCTTCGACACCGATTTCAACGTGCTCAATGATGACGGCCAGGCCTTTATCATGCTTGCCCAGTTGCACGCGCAAAAACGCATCGACTTGCTCGGCATGACCCTGGTCAGCGGCAACGCCTGGGTCGATCAGGAACAGGTCGATGCGCTCAAAGCCGTGGAGCGCATGGGCGTGGAAAAAGACATCGGCGTGTATTCCGGCGCGGCGTATCCGCTGCTGCATGACTTCGCCACCTATGAGCAGGAAAAAGCCCTGTTCGGCGCCGGTTGGCCGGGGGCGTTCAAGGCGCCGCGTCCGACCTCTGCCGCGCAACTGGTCGCGCCGCCGGATGGCCTGGCCACCCACACCACACTGCGCAAGGAAACCGCCGCGCAGTTCATCGTCGAGAGCGTGCGCGCCAATCCCCATGAAGTGACGTTGCTGGCGGTCGGGCCGCTGACCAATATTGCGCTGGCGATCCGTTCCGCGCCGGACATCGTGCCGCTGATCAAACGCATCGTGTACATGGGCGGCGCCCTGGAGATTCCAGGCAACACCACCCCGGCCGCCGAGTTCAACTGGTGGTTCGACCCCGAGGCGGCGAAGATCGTCCTGCGCTCGCCCATCGAACACGTGATCTTCCCCAACGACGTGTGCGAGAAAGTCACCTTCGATGCCTCAGTGTACAAACGGGTGATCGCGAAACCGGGGCCGATTGCCGACCTGTACAAGCACGAATTCGGCCCGTTGTTCGACAAGGATCCGGCGTATCACAGTTTCACCTGGGACAGTCTGCCGGCGCTGTTTCTGGTGCAGCCGGGCATCGTCACCGAATCCCGGGATTTGTGGGTGGATGTGGACGCGCAGTTCGGCGCCAATTACGGCCGCGCACTGGGCTACAAGAAAAGCCCACCGGTGGGTACGCAAAAAGCCAAAGTGGTGTTCGCCATCGACCAGCAGAAATTCTGGGACGGCTATGTGAACCTCGTGACCTTGCCGACACCGGTCAAGGGCAGTTGAAACCGCCGGCAATCATGAACAAGTGACAGCCTCGGGCGAACCCCTCACAGTGAGCGTGGTCGCACAGGTGAACCGCCCGATAATCTTCAAGGGCGGTTCAGTCCCTTTTTCTGTCGAGAGCCCTTCATGCGCAGACTTCTTGCCCTGTCCCTTTCCCTGCTGTTGCTCTCCCTGAGCGCCTGCGCGCTGTTCCCGAATCGCGATCCGCTGAACATCAACGTGGTCGGGATCGAACCGCTGCAAAGCCAGGATCTGGAAGTGCGTTTCGCGGTAAAGATCCGCGTGCAAAACCCGAATGAAACCGCCATCGACTACAACGGCGTGGCGCTGGACCTGGAAGTCAACGGTCAACCACTGGCTTCCGGTGTCAGCGATCAGTCAGGGACAATCCCACGGTTTTCCGAAACGGTGTTGACCGTGCCGGTGAGCGTCTCGGCGTTCTCGGTACTGCGCCAGACCCTCGGCCTGAGCCAGACCCAAACCCTCGACAACCTGCCCTACGTACTGCGCGGCAAACTGGCCGGCGGGTTGTTTGGCACGATGCGGTTTGTGGATACGGGCAAGCTGAGGTTGCCGGGGCCGAGTGCGGCGACCTGGTAGACCCGCCCACCCCTTGTAGGAGCAAGGCTTGCCCGCGATGGCGTATTCGAGATCGCCATCGCGGGCAAGCCATGCTCCTACAAGGGTATCGGCAATCAATCAGTGGCTCATGCGGTGAAGCGCACGCCGGGTTTGGCGCGTTCATCCACGCTCAGCTCGAACACATCCGGCCGCGCATAGTGGCCGACCACGTCGAAGTCGTAACGCGCACGGATCAGTTCGTCGGTGTCGATTTCAGCCGTCAGCAAACCCGGCCCACCCCGCAGCGGCCCGGCCAGCACGTCGCCCATTGGCCCGACGATCACGCTGCCGCCGGCAATCAACGGTCGGTCCGCCGGCCAGTTGGCGATCTCGACGCCCAACGCCTGGGGCGATTCCTGCACCTGGCACGCGCTGACCACAAAGCACCGGCCCTCATGGGCGATGTGACGCATGCTGACCTGCCACATCTCGCGCTCGTCCACGGTCGGCGCGCACCACACCTCCACGCCTTTGGCGTACATCGCCGTGCGCAGCAGCGGCATCATGTTTTCCCAGCACACCACTGCCGCCAGGCGCCCGACCTGGCTGTCGATCACCGGCAACGTCGAGCCATCGCCCTTGCCCCAGATCAGCCGTTCGGTGCCGGTCGGCATCAGTTTGCGGTGCTTGGCGACCAGGCCAGCCGCAGGGTCGAAGTACAGCGCCGTGCAATACAACGTGCTGCCCGCACGCTCAATCACCCCCAGCACCAGATTGGCCCCGGTGCGGGCCGACAATCCGGCCAACGCTTCAGTCTCGACGCCCGGAACATCGATGGCGTTGGCGAAGTACCGCGCAAACGCCTCACGGCCTTCTGGCAAGCGGTAACCCAGTTGCGTGCCAAACCCCTCGCCCTTGGGATAGCCGCCCAGCAGCGCTTCCGGCATGACCACCAGCGCGGCGCCGGACTCGATGATTGCGTTTTCCCAGGAAAGGATCTGTTCCAGTGTCTCGCCCTTGCCACCGGGCAAGGCGCCGATTTGCAGGGCTGCAACGATTGACTTGGACATCTCGGTAACTCCGACGGCAATGAGGTGTTGCTGATTTTCCGCCCTCACCGGATCATGAATAAAGCCCCGTTCACTGCTGAATGATATGAACACGATGAATATCGCCACCGTCGACCTCAATCTGCTCAAAGTCTTCGAAGCCCTGCACGAAGAGTCCAGCGCCAGCCGCGCCGCCCTGCGCCTGGGGGTCACGCAATCGGCAGTCAGCGCCGCGTTGCGCCGACTGCGAGAGTTGTATGGCGATCAGTTGTTTGTGCGCACCGGCCGGGGTCTGGCGCCAACCCTCAGGGCCAATCAGTTGAAACCGGTGGTCAGCGACGCCCTGAACAAATGCCGACAGAGCCTGGCGATGATCGATCCGGCCGCCCAACACTACGAGGGACGTTCGGTCGCCGTGGGCCTGTCGGACGATTTCGAGATGGCCTACGGACGGCGGCTGATGGAGGAAATCGCCCGCCGTGCGCCGAAGCTGCGACTGATTTTCCGCCAGACCCACAGCCAGATCGTCGCCCATGCGTTGCTGGATCGCAGTATCGATCTGGCGATTACCGCCGGCGGGTTTGCCGAGCGGTTGCTCAGCCGTCAGGTGTTGGGCGAAGGGGGGTATTTGTGCCTGGTGGATCAGGCCAGTCTGGCTGAGGGACAGCAGACCATCAGCCTGGAGGAGTTCGTCGCGCGGGAGCACATTCTGGTGTCGTCCGGCGGTTTTATCGGGATCACCGATGAGGGGTTGGCGGCGCTGGGGCTGAGTCGGCGAGTGTGCGCCTCGACCACGCATTTTGCCGCGTTGCCGTATTTGCTCAAGGGCAGTCAGGCGGTGGCGACCATTCCGGCCCACGCCGCGCAAAGCATCGCCGCGCTCACGGGCCTGGCACTGCTGCCCTGCCCGCTGGCATTGCCGCGCTACCCGATCGAACTGGGCTGGCGCACCAGCACCCAGCTCGATCCGGTGGTGCTGAAAGTGCGCGAGGCGATTGTCGCGAGCTTTGCCCACGATGGCGACCCTGAAAACGGCATGCCGTTGTAGGAGCGAGGCTTGCCCGCGAAGGCGTCATCAATGACACGACCTGTAGGAGCAAGGCTTGCCCGCGATAGCGATCTCACGGACACGACCTGTAGGAGCAAGGCTTGCCCGCGATAGCGATCTCAAGGACACGACCTGTAGGAGCAAGGCTTGCCCGCGATAGCGATCTCACGGACGCCATCGCGGGCAAGCCTCGCTCCTACGGGGATCGGTGTCAGGAATTATTTGGCGGCCATCAGGCGATTGACTTCACTGCGCACCATGTTCGCGTACTCGGGCGGCGACAGGAGATCGAGTTCGGACCGGACCCATTCGGCCCATTTGCCTTTGCGCTTGGCCCGTTCACCGAACAACCGTGCGGCTTCGCCCTTGGACTTGCCCAGGTTGCTTTGCCAGAGGTCGAACAGACGGGATTTTTCGTCTTCAAGCGCAGCGCGCTCGGCAAGGGGTTTGTCGGCCAGATTGAAGCTCATGGGAAATACCTGCTGCGTAAATTGGCGACATCTTACACTGTAGGACGAATCCTCCGACCCTGGATTTTTCTCCTGGGTTGAGTCAACACGCAAATTGACTGCAACTTTTTCAACCGCCGCAGACTCCATTGTTCACTGCCCACTTATCCGCAAGGAGTTACTCAATGGCCCGCAAAACCGCCGTACAAGCCGCAGCAGACCAAATCAAGGACCAGGCATTCAGTGAACTTCAAGCGCTGATTGAAGAGTCGGACAAACTGCTCAAAAGCAGCGCCTCACTGGTGGGTGAAGAAGCCGATACGTTGCGTGGGCAAGTCGCCCAGAAGTTGCAACAGGCGCTGGAATCCGTCACCAGTGTGCGCGAGCGCACCAAGCCCGCGGTCGATGCCACTGAAACCTACATCGGTGGCCATCCGTGGCAAACCGTCGCCATCTCCGCCGGTTTCGGCCTGGTGGTGGGGTTGTTGCTCGGTCGTCGCTAAACCGACCTGCCAGACACACCTCTCCCTGTGGGAGCGAGCCTGCTCGCGAAAGCGGCGTAACAGTCAGCATTAATGTTGAATGTAATGCCCTCTTCGCGAGCAGGCTCGCTCCCACAGGTTTTTGTACTACCTCAGAACCCAGCCAATTCCCGCAGATTCGCCAACACTTCCGGCTCCAACCGAATCCCCTCAGCCGCCGACTTGGCCCGTTGATGATGACGCCGATCCCCCGGCAAACGCTTGAGCCCGACCCCGTGCATCTGCCGCACCAGTTCCTGGCTACGCTCGGCAAAGCTTTGCCCGGCGGCCTTGCTCGGATCGATCACGATCAGCAATTGCCCGGTCCACGGCGTCTTGGCGCCCGGATGGTTCGACCAATCGAACTCGAAAGAAAAGTTACCGCCCGTCAACGCCGCTGCCAGCAACTCCACCATCATCGACAGCGCCGAACCCTTGTGCCCGCCAAACGGCAGCAACGCGCCACCTTCGAGAATCGCTTTCGGGTCCTGGGTGGGTTGGCCGAGGCTGTCCACGCCCATGCCCGGCGACAAACGCTCGCCCTTGCGCGCGGCAATTTGCACGTCGCCATGGGCGATGGCGCTGGTGGCCAGGTCGAAGACAATCGGCTCGCCGTCCGCCCTTGGCGCGGCGAAGGCGATCGGGTTGGTGCCGAACAGCGGACGATCGGCGCCATGGGGCACCACGCAGGTCATGCTGTTCACCACGCTCAGGGCCACCAGGCCGTCATAGGCGAAGGGTTCGACATCCGGCCAGAGCGCGGCGAAGTGATGGGAGTTGCGGATCGCCAACACCGCAATCCCGGCGCTGCGGGCCTTCTCAACCAACAGCGGCCGGGCGGCGGCCAGCGCCGGTTGGGCAAAACCGTTCGCCGCATCGACCCGGACAAACCCCGAGGCCACGTCCTCGACCACCGGCACTGCCTGGCCATTGACCCAGCCGCTTTTCAGCGTCGACACATAACCGGGAATCCGGAACACGCCGTGGCTGTGGGCACCGTCGCGCTCGGCACCGGCGCAGTTGAGCGCCAATGTCCTGGCGACGTCGGCCGAGGTGCCATGGCGCAGGAAGACTTGCTCGAGCAACAAAACGAGTGAATCGAAATCAAGGGGTTCGGTGTTCGAACTGACGGGTGTTGCGGTCATCTGAGGCTCCAGTTTTATTATTGAGTTCGGGCAACAGGCTGAAACGAAGGTTGCGCGGCAACCCGGTCAAACATCGCCGATTAAGCGCTGTTCTAGAGGTGTCCTGTCAAGCCTCGGCGACAGATCGACGCAAGCAATATGTACCGCACCAAGGCTTTGCCCCGGCCTTACTGTTTTTCCTCAATCCAATGGCCGGCGATTCCGGCCTATAGAGGAAAAACCATGAGCATCCCCCAGCTACCTTATTTTTTTGACGAAGCCGCACGGGCTTCGAATTTCAAGCAGCCTGGCGATCGAGAAAAAGCACTGGATTTTTCCATTGATGAGCTCAAATGGCTGATGGCCGTTTATCTGGCCACTGATACTTCCCGCGTCGCCCACAAGCCCGGCATGCAGGTCCACCGGCTGTTATTGACGCCGGACAACGGCTCGGCGATCGCCCTGGCCGGGGCGTTTTCCATGAGCAAGCCTGACGATGGCGAGGCGATGCTCTATACCCCGTGGAAAGGCCTGATCAAATACGCAGACATCAATGACCTTAAAAGCACCGTGAAAACATGGCTGGGCGGATCGGCCGGCAAACGCGAGTTGCTGCGCTATCAGTCCATCGAACAACGCTGCAGCCTTCTGGCGGCCCGGACGTTGAGCATTTCCACCCAAACGATTGACGGTGCTGTTTTTGAAGATCAGGAAGCCGTCATCCATCGCAATCAAAACCACAACATTGAGACGATGCTGGCCGAGCTGATCAAGTTCCCGACCCTGCGATCCATGCTCGATGACGTGCTTAAAAACGCCCTGGCCAAGCATTTCCCGGCACTGGACCAGCGTCGCACGCGACTGGACAGCTTTGCCGGCTGTGAACCGCAGCGCAAAGTATCCTCGCTGTCATTGCGCGATGCGGTGCTGCACTTCTACTTGAACAACCAGTGGCCAGAGGGCGATTCCAGGGTTTTCGTTCACCCTGGCCGTGACATCGTCGGCGACGCGGACAATCAAGCGTGGGAAGTGGCGATCAAGGGCATTGCGCAAAGCCTGACGCCGCATCTGCGCAGCTTGCTCGAGACATTCTGGAACAGTCCCATGAGCAACGGCCTGGCTCGCTCGGAGTTTTTCGCCCAGAGCCTGCAAGACACCTATTGCGTGGACCTGTTGTTCAAACGCCAGCAAAGCGTGCTGAGCACCGAGGAATACCAACGGTTGATGGAGGTCAATCGGGCGGGCACCGATGATTCAACCTCCTCGACCGACCCGGTAAAGATTGAAAAAATACGCGTCACCGCGCCGCTCAAACACTACGTCGAGCCCGCCGCCACCCTGATGATCGGCACCGACAAAACCAGCGCTTTTCTGTACACCCAATCCCGGGGCGTAGAGAACAGCGGCAACCTTGGCCAGATCAAGAACACCTTTCTGGGCATGCTGAAAAGCGAGGGCCACGACGACCATCTGTTCAACTTTCTCGCGCGCGAAGAACGCGACCTGTTTATCTCGCTGGAGGCGCAACAACGCACGATTGTGGGGGCACCGATCAGCGGTCCGGTGTTCCATCAATTGATGGCGGATATCGTCGCCAAGCAACTGCAAAACCTGAGTCATGCCTTGAGCCGTTATCGCGAAAGCGCCGGTGTGCTGGATCCCCACGCATTGCTCGACAACGCGCTGGACGTGCGCGCGTTGATTGATAAAAGGTTGCTGACTGCCGAAACCAACGGCCGCTGGAGTACCCGTGCCGATCAGCGCTGGAGTGCGCAACCGGCGACCGTGCGTGCCGACTCGGCAAAGCAACAACTGGCCCTGCTGGCCAGCCTGGAGAACTCCACCGAACAACTGCTGCAAAGATTCCCGGTCATTTCCAGCGCTGTCAGCACGATCGAGCAGGCCGAAGAAGGTGTTCAGGACTCTCTGGCATTACTCAAGCCCAAGTTTGCCCATATGTTATCGGCGGCGTTGCGCAGCGAACTCAAGCTGCGAACCCTGAGCCGCAGCCTGGGAAACGTAGAACAAGCGATGGTGCAGACGGTGCTCGATACGCCTGTGCGGCAAAAGCGCGGCGCATTGAACGGGTTTCTGCCGGACGTCTTTGGCCTGGCGCTGAAGGCTGACGGCGCTGACGCGTTACTCAAACTGGCGAGCTGTTTTGTGCTCACCGAACGCGGTGGCCTGGACCCGGACCATTCCGGTAAAACCGTGCTGTGGACCCCGGCCCGGGGGCTGGAAGCCTTTCCTTCGTTGCCCCCGATGCTGGCCGAGGTCAACCGACGCTTGCAAAGTGAGGTGGAACGCCACGGGTTGCTGGAAAACCTGGAACGTGCCGAACGCGCCCCGGGTCGGGCGTTCACCCTCGCGCCGCTGCAACTGATTCATGAGGATTTCCTCGACCACCTGCAAAAGCCCCATGTTCGACTGGATAAAACCTCCGTCGAACGCGCATTGGCCTCCAGCCTGCCGACCCGACATCGGGCCGATCTGTTGAGTTTGATGGCGCTGGGTTTACCCAAGACTGGCCTGCAACGGGCGACGGATATTGCCCGGTCCCTGATCACCCGACAAAAACTCCCGGCATGGCTGGCCAACGCTTCGCTGGAAGATCAGATACTGCACACTGAACTGCTGGCGCAGTACCTGAACAACGTCAAGGAGGACAAGGACTACCTGAGTGGCATTCGCTCTCTGGAGCGTACGGCTCATCATGAATTACACAAGCAACTCAAGGCCGACAAGCACGACATCGACCCGGACACGATAGAAATCCGCATCAACCCTGGCGCAACCGCTGATGCACGAACGCAACCGTTACCGGCCTTTGCCTTGATCCACCTGCAAACGCTGGACAGTCACAGCTTCAAACCGGCGTCGCTGACCAACAAGGCCCTGCCTGCCGGGGTAGACGAAACCTACATCAAAAACCTGATCCGCCACCTCAAGCCCGGGGAACATCAGCGGACCGAACTGAGCAAGGCATTCGCCGACGCCCATGCCGACGCCGCCACACGCAGAAAGCGCTTCGCCGCGCAATTGCCCTGGCAACTGTTGCAGTACGCCCATGCCGAGAAACTCCAGGAACGCCTGAGCGCAACCGGGTTTGACCTGATTCGGCAAATCATCGACATGCCCGACGCCATTGCCCGTGACGCGGTGGACGGCAGCAATGCACTGATCCGCCCGCTTGAGCTGCTGGGCGCCAGCGGTGAGTCGACAGTCACAGTGCCGGGGGTTTACCTGATCGGGCCGAAAAAGGACGCGAACGCACCGCAGGTCCTGTTGGCGCCCTATAGCCCGGAACACGGGGTGAAAGAGTATGAAAGCGAAAGCACGCTGCTGGCCGAGTTGAAAACGGCCGGTGCGTTGCAGCGCTGGGTGCTCAATAGTCTGTCCCCATCCGATCGGGCACTGTGCAAAAGTCGCCTGGCGGCCTCGGCGGGCGTCAACCTGGCCTCCAATCCGGTTAAAGGATCGTTGTTCAAGCAGTTGTTCAACGACAACGCCAAGCTGTTGGCCCGCTTGCTCGGCTGCCAGGCGGACACCGACGGGCAAGGCGAATGGGCAACCATCAAACAGGTCTTGGGCGAAGACCTGGATCAGGCGCTGACCTTCGTTACCGGCAAACTGGCCTACCCGGTCACCGTATGGCGCAGCTATCGTGACATCAAGGTGTCGGCCGAAAACCTGCAACAACATAAATGGGGGGCCGCGCTGCAAGCCTTCATTCGTGGGATGACGCAACTGGCCATGTTGCGCGAGTCGATGACCCCTCGCGAGCCATCGCCGCCAGCCGCCGACACCGCCACGCCCTGTGAACGGATCGACATCACCGCCCCCGAACGCACCCGGTTGCAGCGTCACGAAAGCACCGATGTCGATCTGGGCGACCTGACACTGGACAGCACACGGGCGCTGTACGCCCATTCGACCACCGGGCAGCATTACGCGCCGATTGAAGGCAAGGTGTATCCGATCCAGAAGCGTGGCGAGCGCTGGATCATCCGCAGCAACCAGGTGGACGGCCCTTATGCCGTGCAGGACTCGGCGAAAAAATGGGTAGTGGACTCAGATGCTCAGACACAGCGCTATAGCCTGCTGCGCCGTTTGAAAACCTGGGAGGCGGTCAGCCATGGAATGAATGTCCAGGCAGATGGCATGGCTGATATTCAGCGGCTCTTTCCGGTCCGGGCCCGATTGATCAACGAGGGCCTCGACCTGGCAACCACGTACGCCTGGAACAGCTTTCGCAATCTCCAGTTATTGAAAACGTCGGGGACTCGAATCACACCGGTCCATCAACTGATCAAGGATTTTCTGGATGTACCGTCGGTGCTGCCCGAACACGTGACGATGATTGAAAAAGTCGTGGAGGAGATCTTCGGGGCGTTGCTTGATCCGACACTGCGGCAAGAGAAATCCAATCGGTTTGTCATCGGTGTGGCCAAGGACGATCCGGAAAACGTCTTGGCGTTCGCGATCCCCGCAGACGCGAGGAACAAGATCTACCTCACGGAGAAGTTCTTTTTCCCCAAATTCGATCACTACCGTAACTACATGACCGATGCTGCGTTTCCGATCAGTGCCCATGCCCGAGCCACCACGTTAATCCATGAGCTGTCCCACATGATCTGCAAGACCGAGGACATTGCGTATCTGGATGCGCCGCGCCCCTTTGCCGACCTGATCGAAACCTCGAACCTGCGCGCCATCGCGCTCAAGGTCGAGTTGACGAGGCTTCAGAGCAAGGCGCTGTCGATGAAAACCCCCGATACGGAATTGTTCACGCTCTACAACGGCGAAAACCGGACCTGGGAAGATTTTGGCAATACCACGTTCGAGTACAGCGATCGGGCACTGGCCCACGTTTTGAAATTGACTGGTAAGGACACGCTGGCCGGTGCCCGGGACATTTTCAAGAAGAACGCAACGGTGAGGCTGGCGGTGCAGTTGGGCAACGCCGATTCGGTGTCGTGGCTGATCAGCCATCTGGGGCGCCAGCTCCACACCACTACACCCTGAAAGCCTGACCTGAGGCACTAAACCTGTGGGAGCGGGCTTGCTCGCTCCCACAGGGATTTTGCTTTCAGTCAGTTGCGCGCCAGTGCTTCAGTCGTATCAAGCCGCGCCCCAACAGCGAGTGGTTCAATCCTTCTGATCGCGCAGAATGTTCCCGGAAGCGCCATCGATGCGGAACTCATAGACCACGCCATCAGCCTTGCGGCCCTCGCCTTTCCAATAGCCGTTGTTATCGGCTTCGACTTCATAGACCTCGACATAACCGGCCTTGGTCTTCGCCGTTTCAATGGCCTTCTCGATCGAAATCCAGCCGGCACCAGGGCGATCCGCCATAGCTGCACCGGCACTCAACAACGTTGCAGCGGCAATGACGGCAGCAAAGGTTTTCTTGATCATTTTTTCACTCCATTTGTGGATACTGTGCGTTGAAGTCCTGTTTTTTAGGGCCTTGTCGGGAAAAATAAGTTCCACTTTGATGGGCAAATGCCATGACGGATGTTCTCGCCACCTCGCCCTCAAGGTTAGAATGCAGCAAATCAGGATGAGTCAATGACCGAACACACCTTCTCGGAAGCCGAATACGACGCCGTCACCGATGCCGCTGCGCACTGGTGCATGCGTCTGCACGCCATCGACTGCACCGCCGAGGAGCGCCAGGCGTTCGAACAGTGGCGGGATGCTCATCCGCTGCATGCATTCGAATACGAAGCCATGCTGGAGATCTGGGATGTCGCCGGGGATTTGCCGCGTCCGGAGTCGGCCACAACGCCCCTGCCCGGCAAATCCTCAACGTCCTGGCGCACCTTCGGCATCACCGCTGCGGTCTGTGCCTTGGCCCTGCCACTGGCGGCGTACACCGGCTGGAACCTCGGCTGGCTGCCCAACGCCTATCAGCATTTCGAAACCACTGACAATGTGCGCCAGGTCACCCTGAGCGACGGCAGTCAGGTGGAGCTGAATCTGGGCAGCGAGTTGACCTTCCGTAACTACAAGGATGAACGTCGGGTCACGCTGAAAAAAGGTGAAGCATTCTTCAGCGTCAGCCACGACATGAAACACCCCTTCATCGTCAGGGCTGCTGAAGGCCGGATCCGGGTGACCGGTACCCAATTCAACGTCTGGCTGTATGAAGACCAGGTGCGAGTGAACCTGATCGAAGGCTCGGTGCTGGTGACCAGCAACGACGCCCTCGACGGCGACGGCTTGCGACTGGGGCCGTCGATGCAAGCGCGCTTTCGCCACGGCGACTACATGCCGCAGATCAGCGAGACCTACGCCAACGACAGCTCATTGGCCTGGCGCAGCGGCAAACTGGTGCTCGATGACCTGCCGCTGAGCGATGCATTGCCGCTGATCAATCGCTACCTGGCCAAGCCCGTGATGGTGGCCGACAACAGCACGGCTTCGATCCGCCTCGGCGGTGTTTATAACATCAAGGAAATTAACAATCTGGTGACGAATCTGCCCAAAGTGTTGCCGGTCTACCTGACTCGCAATGAGAACGGCAACCCGGTGCTCAATTCGATTCCCAAGCAAGCGCCAAAAAGCTGAAGGCCGCTACCCCTGAGGGGTGCGGCCTTCGTGTTTGCTGCAAACAGAGCGGTTTTTACTGTGCCGCCACCGTCCCGGTTTTTTCGTCCGACTCGCGAATTGTCTGCACCTGATACTGCGGATCAGCCTTGATCTGCTGCTCGGTGAACGGCAATACGCTCAACTGTTTCTGCGAGAACGCCAGCGTTTGGTCCCGGGCATATTTTGATGCCGGATCACTCGACAACGAGAACGCCAGCAAGCCTTGGGCATGCGGACCTTTTTCATCAAAGGTCACGATTTGCAGGTAACTGGTACCACTGACCACTTCAAGCTTGCCGTCGGGTCTCGGTACGCTTTGGATTGCGTTGTAAATCCCTAGCGGGCCCGGTCCACCGTGGATCGGCGTTTGCTGCCCGCCGCTGCTGACCACCTGAATATCGCCCCAGCGGCTGTCCGGCTTGAGCCCCATTTTCGTGGTCAGTTCCGCCGACGCGAGCATCGCTTCGCGCAGGGCGTTGGCCACCTCCGGCCGCTCGAACGCCAGCCCGCGCGGGGTGTGTTGCGCATCTTTCGGATCGAAAGCCACACGCCAGATGTCAGGCGATTGCTGCAGCGTCTGCATCACATTCTGGAAATGCACCAAGCCCGGACCGCTGTCCAGATTCGCCCGGCCATCCCACGCCTTCAGGCTGGCACACACCGAGGCCTGCGCCGCGGCATCGGCACTGCAAAACTTCAACAGGTCCGGTAGCACTTGGGCCGCCAGATACACTTGATCATCCATCACCATGCGTTGCAGGTCCGCGGCTGCCAGTTTCCCGGTCTTGGCGAGAGCGCCCAGGCGATCCAGCGCAAACCGCGAACGCAGCCCCAGCGGCTGGCTGTCCTGGCTGATCAAAGGCGAGAAACCGGTGAGCGGTTGCGCCGGGTTGACCAGCCACGCGGAGTCGTTGGAATGCTGCACAAAGTCTTTGCGCAGCAATTGCGGCAACTGCTCCGCTGCGTAAATGCCCTTTTGTGCGGCGTTCGGATCAATGTCCCAGGCGCAGGCACTGTTGGAGCCATCAAGCACGATCATCTTCAAACCGATACGCGGATCGCTGCACTTGGCGAGCTTGTCGGCGTTGACGTTCGGCACCACCGACAGGTTCATGTACAGCGTCTGACCCTGATCGTCCGCCGCCAGGGTGTTGACCCACGGAATGCCCTGGATCGTGTGCACCGAGGCCTGCAAATCCTTGAGGCTGGTGGCGCGGTTCATCGCGTACCACTGCTGCAGGACGCGGTCGTTTTCCAGATTGGCATCCCGCAGGCTGTAGGCGAACTGGTTGTCCCAATCGAGCTTGCCGGGCCATTGCACGACCGGGCCGAACACCGAGCTATAGATTACGTGGGAAACCGGTTTTACCTGGCCGTCGGGCTGTTTGACGTTCACCGTCAGGGTTTGTTTATCCAGCGGCAACGACTTGCCATCGAGCACGTAACGGGTTGGATGCTTGGGGTCCAGTTGCAGGCGATACAAGGTGAAATGCTTGGACGAATCCACCGTGTGGGTCCAGGCCAGGTGCTGGTTGAAACCGATATTGATCATCGGCAGACCGGGCAACGCGGCGCCCATCACATCCAGTTTGCCGGGAATGGTCAGGTGCATCTGATAGAAGCGCATCCCGCCGACCCAAGGAAAATGCGGGTTGGCCAGCAACATGCCGCGACCGTTGAACGAACGCTCACTGCCGATGGCCACCGCGTTGCTGCCACGGTCCAGCGCGAAGCGTTGCTGACGTTCGGCGGCAAGCTGGAACGACTGCGCACCGTCCGCCGCTTGAGCGACTGCGGTCGGTGGCGTGGCGCCGGCCAGGGCTTCGGCAAACTGCCCGACCCCGCCTTCGACCAACAGGCGCCGCGTCAGCTTCACCAGGTCTTCGGCGGCAATCGGCCGTACCCAGTCGCCCTGGCACTGTGCCGGCAGGCCCTGGGCCTGACGCTCGGCCAATGAACGGTTGTAACCCGCCACATAACCGTCGATCAGATCACGCACTTCAGGGGTTTGTGCCTGCCAGAAACCGGCGACCGCTTGTGGGGTATTCAGCCAGTTGAAAAACACATCGCTGGCCGGGTTGGCACGCTCTTCTATCGTGAACTGATCCGGGCCGAAGTACCGCGAGCGCTCGCCGTTGACGGTGACGATCTCGTTGGCCATCAGGCACAGGTTGTCCTGGGCGTAGGCGTAACCGATGCCGTAACCGAGCCCGCGCTCGTTCTCGGCGCGGATGTGCGGCACGCCGAAACTGGTGCGACGAATATCCACGGCCGAAGGTTGCAGTTCACTGCGGGCGTTTGCCGCAACACTCAGCCCCAGCAACACACCTGCAAGACTCAACCGGGTTAACTGCCTGCTAATAATCACGCTCGCTCCTGATGGACATGACCTGGAAAAATCACACCCTGCGCGCTGCGCGCTGCGCGGAATGTGCCTGGCCTTAGGAACGAAAAAATCATCAGCAAATTTAGCCGGCGCAACGATCAACGGCGATCCCGTCACAGAGAAGTCACATCCCCTCGACAAATTTTCTACATTTGAGCCTTCATGATTTGCCGTGCTCGTTCGTCTTAATGATTGAGAGCACCATCACTTTTCCTGATCAGGCTCTGATAAGGAGTTTTTGCATGTACAACTCGCAACTGCCAACGGACGGTAGACGTGTACCAAAGAGTGTTTCCATGAATGCTGGCACAGGAATTTTTGTAGAAAAGGCTGAGCGCCACGGAAACGAACGTATCCGGGTACTGCTCAAGAGCTTTGGCCTGAGGACCAGCCTGATTCGTCTGAAAGTCATCGACGCCTTGCTGAATGCCGCCGAAAGCGAGCGCAACCTGGGCGTGCGCGGCGTGCACACGTATTTGCTGGACCTGGATATTCCCCTGTCCTTCCTGAGTGTGCGGGAAGTGTTGAAGCGGTTATGCAGTGAGGGCGTGATCACGCTCAATCCGGACAAAAGCTACAGCCTGCATCCGCAGGCCATTGCCATTCTCTACAGCGAATCGGGCTCGGACGCTTCGCTCAAGGCTTGACCTTGCGGCGCATCACGCCATTGACGACCACGACGATCACCGCCACGCCAATGGCGATGTACTGAAACAGCTTCTCGCTGATGATCCCTGCGTTTTGCAGATACGAAAGGCCGAACATGATCCCCAGCACTACCAGGGAGATCAGAATCGAGTATTTCAAACGTTGCGACTGGGTCATTGCGGGTTCCTGAATCTTGAAATGTATCCGGTTTGTATCCGTTTGCATGCCAAGCCCCTACCTTCGGACGGGGATAAACGCCGGCAAACGCAGTCTCATGTTACAGCCGATGAAGAGATTTGGCTTCATTGCGGCGATAACCATGAGGATTTTGAAATGTTCCGTCGAATCACACTGCTGATTCCCCTGATCGCTCTGCTTTCCCTGAGCGGCTGTATCATTTTCCCCCACGGCGGCTGGCACGGGGACCACCACTATGATCGTGGCGGACCGGGTTATTACCAACATCGGTAATCCATACCTTTAATCATCTGTAAGACATCAAATCGTTTTTACCCACCCTGAACAAATGCCCGCCCCGTAGCGGGCATTTTTCGTACAGCGGATTGTTCGCACCCATGTAACTTTGGATCCAGATCTCCCGCTCGCCTGGGCCGTTCCGGTCACTTGCAATACACGGCAAACCATTGAAACCCCAAGTCTCAAACGCTCGCTAGAGCACTGCCATAGCGATGATTACTCTCGATACACCGTTAGAGGAGTACCTCCTTAAACACTCAGTATCGACAAGGAAGTCATGCGCACATCATCTATAAACATCCGGCCCTTTCGATTGACCGGTTTTTGCCTGGCCATTGCGGCATTCGAACTCCTGACCTACATGGCCAGCGATCTGGTCATGCCCGCCATGTTGAGCGTGACCGAACAACTGCACGCCAGCCCTGCGCATGTTCCGTATGCGTTCACGCTGTATTTGATCGGGGGCATGCTGCTGCAATGGCTGGTCGGGCCGCTGTCCGATCAGTATGGGCGCCGTCCGCTGCTGCTGATCGGTAGCGCGCTATTTGCCTTGGCGTGCCTCGTAACCTACTGGGTCCCGAGTATTGAGGCGTTCAACAGCTTGCGATTGATTCAGGGCATGGGCCTCGGATTTGTCATCGCGGTCAGCTATCCCGCCTTGCAAGAGCTGTTTTGCGAGGCCGATGCCGTGCGGATCATGGCCTGGCTGGGGAACATCGCCCTGCTTTCTCCGCTGCTCGGCCCCTTGCTCGGCAGTCTGCTATTGCAATGGCTCTCGTGGCGGGAACTGTTCCTTGTGCTGGGTATCGCTGGCCTCGCGGTCTGGCTTGGGTTGTATGGGTTCATGCCGCATACCCAAGGCCTGCGAACGCCGATCAAGCCCTTCGATTTACGCGCGATTCTGCGCCGCTACGGCAGGTTGTTGCGCAATCGGGCATTTGTGCTGTCGTCCGTTGCCCTGGGCTTGACGCTGATTGCCTGGATTGGCCTGTCGCCACTGTTACTGATCCAGGGTCAGGGGTTATCGACGCTGGATTATGGGTTCTGGCAGATCCCGGTGTTCGGCGCGGTGATTCTCGGCAATCTGCTGCTCGATCGACTGATCGCCGGTACAGCCCTGACGCAATTGATCCGCTATGCACTCTGGCCATTTTGCGGCGGGCTCGTCGCCCTGCTGATCGTCGGCATTTACGGTGCTTCGACGGGATGGCTGGTGGGCTGCCTGGCGCTTTACGGCGTCGGACTGGGCATGAGCAATGCCGCGCTGTATCGGCTGGCATTGTTTTCCAGCGCGGATAGCAAAGGACTGGTGTCGGCCATGATCGGCATGATTTCGATCTCGATCATGGGCGGCCTCGGGTCGATGATCGCGGCGTTCGGTGCCGGTGACAGCCTCGATTCGTTTGCGCTCATCGCCAGTGTCGCCGGCCTTGCCTGCCTTCTGCCTTTACAACACTTCCTGCACGGCTGCCGCAACACGGCCGCCGTCTGAATTAACCAAAAAGGATTTTTGATGATTCAACTTCCCCACACCGACGCGCTCTGTGCGCTGGCGCAGCCTTACGACCTGGACGCTGTGCCGCCCGGCCTGTTCGACCGTGCCATGGCTGAAATCAGCCTGTTTCATTGCCACCACACCCCCGGTTACGAGCACTGGCTCAAGCGCCATGACCTGGATGCCCAGGCCCTGGATCAACTGGATGACTGGTCCTGCCTGCCACCGATCTACGCCAACTTTTTCAAACAACAGCTACTGATCAGCCCGACGGGTGAAGGTGCGCTGGAGCTGACCTCGTCCGGCACCAGCGGCCAGAAAAGCCGTATGCGTTATGACACGCGGAGCATGGCGGCCGCCCAAGGCATGGTCACCCGGATTTTCCAGCATTATGGCTGGGACACGCCGGACACTCCGTGCAATTACCTGTTGCTGAGCTACGAACCCGAAGCCGACAACCGTCTGGGCACCTCATACACCGACCAGTTTTTGTGTCGTTATGCGCCGATCAACCAAGTCGTCTATGGCCTGCGCAGCACCGGCAATGGCCACGAATTCGATCTGTTCGGCGTGATCCGCGCCTTGCAGGCGTTCGCCGAGCAGCCACTGCCCGCGCGCATTTTTGGCTTTCCCGCGCTGCTCTGGCAGGTGCTGCAACGGATGGAGGCGACCGGCGTTGCGCCACTGACATTGCCCGCAGGCTCATTGGTGTTTCTCGGCGGTGGCTGGAAAAACCAGGCCGCCCAAGAGATTCCCCGTGCTCGCCTGTATAAGCGGATCGAGCAACAACTGGGCATCGAGACGGCCCGCTGTCGGGACGGCTACGGCGCGGTCGAGCACGCGGTGCCTTACATCGAATGTGCCCGACACCATTTTCATGTCCCGGTTTACGCGAAGGTTTTCGTGCGCAATCCCGCCGACTTCAGCGTCCAGCCTTACGGCCAAAGTGGCCTGCTGACCTTCGTGTCACCCTATATTTCGTCGAGCCCGGCCCATGCCGTGGTCATGAGCGACCTGGCCACTTTGTACCCCGGCGAGCAGTGCGGCTGTGGCCTGTCCAGCGACTGGTTCCAGTTGCACGGACGCGCCGGCACCCGCCCCGGACGAAGCTGTGCCATGGCGGCCGGCGAACTGATCGGGAGGGCTTGAGATGTTTTTGATCAATGGCCAATTGCACGCCGACCTTGCCCTCGACCCCACTCTCGAGAGCCTGCACGAGGTCTTGCCGCGACTGCTGGAGGCGCCAATCGACGGTGACACGGTGATCGCCGCAGCCACTCGCTTTGCCGAGCACTTGCAGACCCGCGAACTGGACATCGACCTGGAGGATGATCAACGCCTGGTGCTGATCGATTTCTGCCAACCCGACCACCTGATCCACAAACTTGATCGCGAACTGGGGATGCAACCTCGGTCCCTGCGGCGTATCGATTACCAGCAACCGCGCCTCGAGAGTTGGCATCCCCTGGGGCTGGTGGTGCATATCACCCCGGGCAATGCGCCGACGCTGGCATTTTGTGCAGTGCTGGAAAGCCTGCTGGCGGGCAACATCAACTGGCTACGCCCCAGCTCCACCGACCAAGGGCTGACGGCACGCTTGCTACACGCCCTCGGCCAATGTGACAGCAGCGGCAGGCTCGCCGACTTTATCGCGGTATTGCCCGTGGAAACCGCGCACATTGCGCGCCTCTGCACCCGGGCGGACGCCGTGGCCGCGTGGGGCGGCGACACCGCGCTCAAGGCCATTCGTCAGCAGTTGCCCGGCGGATGCCGCTGGATCGACTGGGGTCATCGGATCAGTTTCGCTTATCTGTGCCCGGACGCTGCGCAACCCCAGGCACTCGATGCCTTGGTGGATGAAATCTGTCGCCTGGACCAGCAAGCGTGCTCCAGCCCCCAGTGGGTGCTGGTGGACAGCGATGACCCGGCCGTTCTGCGGGACGTGGGTACGTGCCTGGCCCAGGCGTTCGAACGACGCCATGCTCAGTGGCCGGCGCTAATTCCAACCGATCAGGAAGCCTCGGAAATCACCACGCGCTGCGCGATGGCGAAGCTGGGTCAATGTTTTTCCGGGCAAACCGGTGAGGTCTGGGCCGGAGCGGGATGGCGGGTCATCTGGGAACATCATCGGACCCTCGCGCCTTCACCGCTGTTTCGCACGCTGGTGCTTAAACCGGTGCCGCAGCGGCTGATTGCCGAAACGCTGCTGCCCTGGCGCACCGTCCTGCAAAGCTGCGCATTGATTTGCCCGCCAGCACAAACCCCGATACTGGTGCGCACGCTGGTCAACGCCGGCGTCACCCGCATCGCGCCTGTCCGGTCGATCCATGACGGCTACCCTGGTGAGCCCCACGATGGCGTGTTCGCGCTGACGCGATTGAGCCGCCGGATCTCGGTGAGCCTGCCCGCAGAGGTGTTGAGCAACCATGCCAGCCTGGATGCACTGCCCGCAGCCCCGGACATTTGGGGCCTTGCGATCATGGACAAAACGGCGTTTCAGGCCCAGCCCATCGATCGAACGGCCCAGCTGTACTTCCGTTCCGGCGGCAGCAGCGGTACCCCCGCGCTGGCCGGTTTCAGCTACCGCGATTTCCACCGGCAAATGCGCTCAGCGGCTGACGGGCTATTCGCCGCGGGGCTGGATCCGTCACAGGACCGGGTCATGAACCTGTTCTACAGCGGCAACCTTTATGGTGGTTTTTCCAGTTTTTCCTGGATCCTGCAACACATGGGCGCGCCGCATTTCCCCATGGGCGCACCGCATGACGATGACTTCAGTGAAATCGCCCGGATGATCGTGCAGCAACAGGTCAGCGTGCTGATCGGCATGCCGAGCACCCTGCATCGTCTGTTTCTCAACGAGCAAGAGACCCTGCGGGCGTATGGGGGGATCCGCAAGGTGTTCCTCGGTGGCGAGCATCCGGGGCTGGCCAGCCGCCAGTTGATGGAAAGCTGCGGTGTCTCGACGATCCGTTCAGCGATCTACGGCTCTGTCGACGCCGGTCCCCTGGGCCATGCCTGCGCGGCGACCACCGATGGCATCTTTCACCTGATGTGCGATACCCAACATCTGGAAATCGTTCATCTTGAGCAGGATGTGCCGGTTCAGGGCTGTGAAGTCGGACGTCTGCTGTTCACATCACGGGCCCGCCACAGCCAGACCGTTGTGCGCTACGAAGTCGGTGACACCGGGCGCTGGGTAGTCGGGCCGTGTCCCTGCGGGCTGAGTTCGCCACGCTTCGAATTGCTGGAACGTCATGGGCAATGGCTGCGGATTGGCACCGAGTTCATTTCCCCCTCACAACTGGCTCGCTACGCCGGTGCACCGATTCAAATGGTGCTGGACCATGCGCCCAACGGGGTTGAACGCCTGGTGGTGCATGCCGATGCCGAAGCTGATCAGGTTTACAACCAATTGCTGTTCGACACCGCGCTGAAAAATGCCGTGGATACCGCAATGCTGGTGCTGGAAGTGAACACCTGCACCGCCACTCAATTCAAACGCAACAAACACAGCGGCAAGACGCCGTTGGTCATCGACCAGCGCCAACGCCAAATAACGGAAAAGGAATTCCAATGAACGAACTGCTCACGCTAGAGCAACTGGTGCAATACATACGCGAACACTCGCGTTTTTATAACAAGCACCTTGAACACTTACCGCCGCAGGGATTTACCCCAGGCGATATCCCCTTGATCGACGGCAATACGTATTGGGCCGGCAGCCACGACCTGGCGAATTGGCCCGTCCTCACGGCCCCGGTCGATGACGCGCTGCTGTTTAAAACCGGGGGAACCACCAGCCAGGGCAAACTGGCGATCTACACCCACGCGGAATGGCAAACCCTGGTCACGGCGTTCGGTCAAAGCCTCTCGTCACAACTGAGCAGCGGCGATCGGGTGGCCAATATGTTTTTCACCGGCGACCTGTGCGCCAGTTTCCTGTTCATCCACGACTCGCTGGCCCACGTTAACGTCTCGATCAGCGAGTTCCCCTTCACCGGCAACGCTGATTTTCCAGGTTTGACGGCGTCGATTCGCGACCATCGGATCAATGTGCTGGCGGGCATCCCGGCGCAGTTGCTGAAGTTCGCGGCCTACCTGACCGAACACAACTGCGTGCTGAGCGACGTCGACACGCTGCTGTATGGCGGGGAAAGCGTATTTGCCGGGCAACTGGCGATCTTCGCCCGGGTCTTCCCCAATGCCCGCGTCGCCTCCATCGGTTACGCCAGTGTTGACGCCGGATTGATCGGCGACAGTGATCGCGACTGTGCCCTGGGCGAGCATCGGGTGTTCGAGAAGCACACCTTGCTGGAAATCATCGACGAACAAAGCGGCGACATCATCGAAGAATGCAACCGTGTGGGCTTGTTGGTGGTGACCAATCTGAGTCGCTGCCTGATGCCGCTGTTGCGCTACCCAGTGGGCGACCGCGCCTGCTGGCTCGACCCCGTTGCCAGCCCCAGACGCAAGTTCGCCCTCAGAGGCCGCAGCGCCCATAGCCAGCGGGTGCGAGTGGGCGTGATGTCACTGATGACGGATGAAATACACGGGATTGTCCAGCGTGTTACCGGCAGCGAGCAGTGGCAAATACGCATTGAACAGGTGGAATACATCGACCAATTGAGCGTGAATTGGGTACCCGAGACCGGCTCCCGGACCATCGAACACTTGAGTGATGCACTGCGCGATGCACTCGTCGCCCACTACCCCGCCATCAGCACGTTGAGCCATGACGGCTTGCTGAATTTCCAGGTCAAGTCGTGTAGCGCCAGCGAACTCGCACTGCACGCGCGCTCGGGCAAGCAACTGCGGGTTCTGGACTTGCGGGTGTACGCGTCCGCGCCGGAGGTCGAGCGATGATTTTCCGCCCCTTCCGGGCCTCTGACGCACGCGCCATCAGTCGCCTGTTTCGTCGGGTCTACGGTGATCATTACGTGCAGCCGGACGTGTATTTGCCGAAGCTGATCATGCAGCACAACAACGACGGTCGCTGGCAATCGATGGTCGCGGTGGAGGGTTGCGAAGTACTCGGCCACGCCGCGTTAATCCGTGACGGGCACCCATCCAACAGCCCCGAACTGGCCCTCATTGCCGTGCACCCGGCAGCCCGCGGGCAGAGCATCGCCACCCGACTGGGCCGCGAACTGCTGGAACACGCCAATGCTGTCGCAGGTCGCTGCGTGTTGATCAAGCAGGTCTCTCATCACCCTTATACCCAGCGCATGGCGCAAACCCTGAGGTTCCACTGCACCGGTTTATTGCCGGACTACGTGCCCTCTCCTTTCGCCAGTCCTTTAGCCGAGAGCCTCGTGGTCGGTGTGCATCTGCTCGACGGCCACACCCGCCCGCTGCCGGACATTGTGTGGCCGGACAGTTGCCGGGGGTTCATGCAACATATGTGCTCGGTGTTTGGCAGCACCCAGGGCGCATCGGTTTATCCGGCGCAACCCCTGCACATGCAGCAGCATAAGCACAGGGTCGATGTGGTCATTGAGCGCCTGGACAAACGCTTGCTCGATCAGCTGATCGAGTTGCCCCAGGGCTGGATGATTTCGCTCAGGCTTGCCTTGTCACCGAGCTTTGCCGAGGACTTTCAGCGCTTGAGCATCAAGGGATTGATCTTTACCGGGCTGATCCCCGCACCCGATCACGATCGATGGTTCGCCCTGTTCCATCGCGGCGCCCGGTCACGCCACCTGGACTTGCATTGCCCGCACATGCAACGGTTGCATGACCATCTGCAGCACGCTTCGCGTAACGTGACTCAGACCGATCGCTCAGCTGCCTGAGTCGCTTCTATAAAAATGCTGGCCCGGTTGCGCGCAGAGTTCAACCAGCCAATCGACAAACACCCGCACCCGCCGGGATAACTGGCGGTGTGGCGGGTACAGCGCCGTCAACGGCATTCCCGGTGGCGGCGCATCCCTGAGCACCTCGCACAAGCGCCCTTCGCTCAACTGTCGGGCGACGTGGTAGTACGGGGCCTGAACCAGGCCATAACCGGCCTCGCACGCGGCCATGTAGCCATCGGCGCTGTTGACCGACACCTGCCGGGGCAGATTGACCGCTTGCACCTGCCCGTCGATCACAAACTCAAGCCCGAAGCGCGAACCGGTGGTCGCGGAGAAATACTCCACCATCTGATGCCCCTGCAAATCCGCCGGACACTCGGGCACGCCGTGACGCTGCAAGTAGTCGGGGCTGGCGCAGGTCACCTGATCCAGCATCACCAGCGGGCGCGCCACCAGCGAATCATCCAGCGGTGAGCCGCCCCGCAGTACGCAATCCACACCTTCACGAATCAGGTCCACCGTGCGGTCGTTCAGGCTGATTTCCAGTTCGATCAACGGGTAGCGGGCGGTGAACTGCGGCAGCGCCGGAATCACGATCAGCCGTCCGATCCCCGCCGGCATGTCTACCCGCAACAAGCCTTTGGGATTGTGCCGGGCGGCGGAAAATACCGCTTCGGTTTCCTCAAGGTCCGCGAGCAATCGCACGCAACGGGGGTAATAGGCGGCGCCATCGAGGGTCAGGCTGATTTGCCGGGTGGTGCGCTGCAACAGTTGCACACCCAGATGTGCCTCCAGTTGCTTGATCAGAATGGTCACCGAAGCACGGGGCATTTGCAGGCTGTCGGCAGCCTTGGCGAAGCCGCCCAGCTCGACGATCCGGGTAAACACGCGCATGGCGTTGAGACGGTCCATGGTTCGGGGGCACCTGCCGATTATTTAGAAATCATGAATAGTGATAGCAGTTTTAGCCGGTTTATCTTGTTTCTGTCGAGGGGAACAATGGCGGCTCACCTTTCAAGGAGCTGATCTCATGCAAACACGTCAACTGGGCAAGAACGGGCCGCAAGTCAGCGCCATCGGCTTGGGCTGCATGGGCATGACCGATTTCTACACCACCGGCACCGATACCCGCGAAGCCACCGCCACCTTGCATCGGGCGCTGGAACTGGGCATCAACCTGCTCGACACCGCCGACATGTATGGCCCGCACACCAATGAAGAGCTGATCGGCAAGGCCATTGCCGGCAAACGTGACCAAGTGTTCCTGGCCAGCAAATTCGGGATCGTGCGCGACCCGGCCAACCCCACCGCACGGGGCGTAAATGGCCGCCCGGACTACATTCGCCAGGCCATCGACGGCACCCTCAAACGCCTGGGCGTGGACACGTTGGATTTGTACTACCAGCACCGGATCGATCCGCAAGTCGCCATCGAGGAAACCGTCGGCGCCATGGCGGAACTGGTGAAGGCCGGCAAAGTGCGTTACCTGGGTTTGAGCGAAGCCTCGGCGGCGACTCTGGAACGGGCGCACAAGGTGCATCCGATCAGCGCACTGCAAAGTGAATACTCCCTGTGGAGCCGTGATCAGGAAGACAACGGTTGCCTGGCCGCGTGCCAGCGCCTCGGTATCGCTTTTGTTCCGTACAGCCCATTGGGTCGTGGCTTTTTGACCGGCGCGCTGAAAAGCCCGGACGACTTTGCAGCGGACGATTACCGGCGCTTCAGTCCGCGTTTTCAAGGGGAGAATTTCGCGAAAAACCTGCTGCTGGTGCAGCAGGTGCAGGCACTGGCCGCCGACAAGGGCGTGACCGCAGGGCAACTGGCGTTGGCCTGGGTGCTGGCGCAGGGCGACTACCTGATCCCGATTCCCGGGACCAAGCAACGTAAATACCTGGAGGAAAATATCGCGGCGCTGGAGGTGAAACTGAGCGCCGGCGAGTTGCAGGCGCTGGAGGCGATCTTCCCGGCGGATGCCACGGCCGGTTTGCGTTACCCGCAAGCGGTGATGCAAATGCTCGACCGCTGATCCATCGACTTCAGCCCCGCTCAATGTGTTGAGCGGGGCTGAAGATCATTTGTCTTTTTTCTTGACCGTCGTGCCGTTACCTTCGCCGTAGGTCTTCAGGTTCTGCAGCACGTAGATCGCTTTCTTGAACTCAGGCACCAGGTAGTTGGCGTACTTGTTGCCCTTGAGGTTGTTGTTCTGGATCGAGTCCAGTTGCGTAGCAAAGTATTCCAGCGCATTGAACTTGGCATCGGGGTCGTTCGGAATACCAAACTTGTCAAACTGGGAGCCAGCGTTGAGCAAGGTCAGCGCGGTCACATCGCCGATGATGCCGTTCTGCTTGAGGAAGGTGCTCATGTTGCCCAGTTGCTTGGTCGAGATGTTCGTCGGATCAAAGCCCTTGACCTGCTTGAACAGCTGCAAGCTGTCCATTTTCGTCCGGTCGAGGATCGTCGGGTTGGTACCGACCATGGTCAGGATTTCCCGCACCTTGGCGCTCTGGGAAACCGGTTTGGCATTGGGCGAACCCTGGCGTACCAGCAGGCCCGATTTAGCAGTCCAGTTGCCGACCACACCAATAGTCATGACCGTACTCCTTTCGACTGGAACATAAAAAATCCTTGTTAGAGCGAGATGATTGCGGGGAAGTATCGGCGCGAAACGACGGTCCACCTACTAATATTTCGACTTTTTACAATTCTCGTACATTTTCGATACAAATCACCAAGTGCCCGGTTTCATTGGCCTATATGAAATTTTTGATCTTGGTATAGCCGCTACATTGATTGTCATTTATTACAGATCCTGTCCGTTTGTAGCGATTTCGATACTCACCCCTCCTGTACCGTCTGTCCCCCTGTCCCATTTCTTGTACGTGCGTACTAAAGCTCGCCCACGGCGGGCCGATAAGCCATGGATAGCCGCGCTTTCAAATACGACACCCAACAATAAAAACGCAGCACAAGGACCAGTCCCATGCCCGCATTCCGTACCATTCAGGCTCGCTACACGCTGTTTCTGGTCCTGTTCATCCTGCTGCTGTCGGTGCTCACGGTAGTGGGCATCAGCCAGCTGGTCGCGCCGAAACTACGGCATACCGAAGAACAGGTGGCCCTCAACCGCATTGCTGAAGTCGCCGAGCAAATCCAGGGCGAACTGAACAAGGTGCAAGCCCAGCAACGCAGCATCACCCAGACCATTCCCCTGCTCGACAGCGCCGCCATCGATACGGTGTTGCCCGGTCTGGTGGACCAGTACGGCGAGCTGAAAGTGTTTGGCGGCGGGATCTGGCCATTGCCCGGCCAGCGTGAAGCGGGCCGCAACAAATTCAGTACCTTCTGGCACCGCGACAGCTCCGGCAAACTGGCGGTGAACACCTTCTGGAACAGCGACGCGGCACCCAACTACTACGACCAGACCTGGTACAAGGGCGGCATGGCCACCCCGCGCGGCCAGTGCGCCTGGGCCGCGGCCTATAAAGATGACGCCAGTGCCGAGCCGCGCACCAACTGCGCCATGGCCATCCAGAAAAACGGCGCGGCCTACGGTGTGTCGACCATCGACGTGACCCTGGGCTTTTTCAACGACCTGATCGCCCGCAAGGAAAAAGACCTCGGCGCCGAGATGTTGATCGTCGAGGCCGACGGCAAAATCATCAGCAACAGCTCGCGCATCAGCGGGCCGATCGTGCTGAAGAACGTCAGCGAACTGGCCGGCAACTCGCCGTTCGCCAGCCAGGTCAAGGCCGGCCTGCAAAACCGTGACAAGGCCCAGCGCGTTGAATTCGACAACAACGGTGACGCCAGCACCTTCTTCATGCGCCCGATCGAAGGCACGCCGTGGTACCTCGCCACCGCCCTGCCGACCAAACTGATCACCGCCCAACGTGACGATGTACTGAACACCTTGAGCCTGTTGCAGATTCCGATGGTGATCCTGTTGGTGCTGCTGCAGATCTACGCGATTCGCCAACTGATCCACCGCATGAAAATCCTCAAGGCCAACATCGACGCCCTGTCTGCCGGCGATGCCGACCTGACCAAGCGCATCACCATCCGCGCCGAGGACGAACTGGGGGCCATCGGCCATTCGGTCAACGCCTTCATCATCTACTTGCAGAACATGATCGGCGAAGTGACCCAGGCCACCGGCGCCATGGCGTCGAGCCTGGACAACCTGCAACGGACCTCGGCGCACACCAGTCAGATCCTGGTGCGTCACGCCTCGGAAACCGATCAGACCGTCACCGCCATCACCGAAATGAGTTCCACCGCCGACAGCGTGGCGCAGAACGCCGCCGAAACCGCATCGTTCACCCAGCGCGCCAGCGAACACGCGGATCGTTCGCGGGTGGTGGTCGGTGAAGCCTCCAGCAGTGTGGTGGCGTTGATTGAAGAAGTGGCCAGCGCCACGCATAAAGTCGAAAACATGCAGCAGGACGCGCAGCGGATTACCGAAATCCTCGGGGTGATTGGCGCGATTGCCGGGCAAACCAACCTGCTGGCGCTCAACGCGGCGATTGAAGCGGCGCGGGCCGGTGAACAGGGTCGTGGTTTTGCGGTGGTGGCTGATGAAGTCCGCGCCCTCGCCGCCCGGACCCAGGCCAGCACGTCGGAAATCAACGAAATGCTCAAACGCCTGACCCAGGGCGTGAGTTCCTCGGTCGCGGCCATGGAAAACACCCAGGCCAGCTGCCAGTCCGCCGCCGATGCGACGGCACGGGTGAACTCCGGCCTGGATGAAATGGCCGGCTCTGTCAGCCACATCAACAGCCTCAGCACCCAGATCGCCACCGCCGCCGAACAGCAAAGTGCGGTCACCGAAGAGATCAACCGCAGCATGGTGCAGATCCGCCATATGGTGGATGAGTTGGTGAAAAGTGGTCACGCCAGCGAACTCAATACCCAGCAGTTGCTGGAAGCCAATAGCCGGGTGAGCGCGATCATGGGACGGTTCAAAGTCCGCTAGTCCGCACAACCCCTGTAGGAGCGAAGCTTGCTCGCGAAGGCGACGGTACATCCAACAATGATGTTGGCTGACACGACGCCTTCGCGAGCAAGCTTTGCTCCTACAGGATGGGTGTCGTTCTTGTATTACTTCGAAACACTCTCGCCCCGCTTCGTTGGCTAAAGTCGTCAAAATGCCTCTTTTTTTGACCGCCACCCGAGCCGAGATCCCCCCATGCGAACCCACCTGCGTCTGCTCGCCCTGAGCGCCCTGTTCATTTCCTCCCTGGCCCAGGCCGCCAACCCGATCCCCATCGAAGTCCACCGCGACGCCAATTGCGGTTGCTGCAAAAAATGGATCAGCCATCTGGAAGCCAACGGTTTCAAGGTCGAAGATCACGTCGAAGCCGACATGAGCACCTTCAAGCAACAGCACGGCGTGCCGCCACGCCTGGCGTCCTGTCACACGGCGCTGATCAACGGCAAGTTTGTCGAAGGCCATGTGCCGGCCGAGCAAGTGCTGGCCCTGAGCAAGCGTGATGATTTGCTGGGGGTTGCCGCGCCGGGCATGCCGATGGGTTCGCCGGGCATGGAAATGGACGGCATGAGCGATGCTTATCAAATCATCGGCCTGAAAAAAGACGGGACTGACACGGTGGTGGCGGACTACCCCGCCCATTGATGTCCGGCGCATTGATCGGGCTGTTTCTGGCGGCATTCGGTGCCGCAACGCTACTGCCGTTGCAATCCGAAGCGCTGCTGGTCGGGCTGTTGCTCAGCAATCGTTATTGGCTCTGGTCGCTGCTGGCGGTCGCGACCGTGGGCAATGTGCTGGGCTCGCTGGTGAACTGGTGGTTAGGCCGCGGCATCGAACGCTTCCGTGAGCGGCGCTGGTTCCCGGTCAACCCCCGGCACCTGGAAACAGCGCGAAAACATTATCAGCGCTATGGTCACTGGTCGCTGCTGCTCAGTTGGGTGCCGGTGATCGGTGATCCGCTGACCCTCGTCGCGGGTGTGATGCGCGAGCCGCTGGGGCGATTTCTGCTGATTGTGACCTTCGCCAAGGGTGCCCGTTATGGGGTGCTGGCAGCCATTACATTGGGCTGGATGGCTTAAAACTGTGGGAGCGAGCCTGCTCGCGAAAGCGGTGCTCCAGACAACATTTATTTTGAAGCTGCTGGCCTCTTCGCGAGCAGGCTCGCTCCCACAGGGGCCGGTGTTTAATGTCGGCGTAATCGCGTCCTCCCAACATCGCCTCATTTACATGGAGTGAACCTATGCCCCCTTCCCGCTGGCTGCCCAGCCTGCTACTGACCGCCGCCCTGCCCCTGCTGGCCCACGCCGAAGGTCCGGCCTATGGCCCGGAACTCCAGGGCTTCGAATACCCCTACACGGTCAAGCACTTTGCCTTTCAGTCCCAGGGCAAATCCCTGCAAATGGGTTACATGGACGTCGCCGCCCATGGCAAGGCCAACGGGCGCAGCGTGGTGCTGATGCATGGCAAGAATTTCTGCGGCGCCACCTGGGACAGTTCGATCAAGGCCCTGAGCGAGGCCGGTTACCGGGTGATCGCGCCGGACCAGATCGGCTTTTGCACCTCCAGCAAACCGGACAACTATCAGTACAGCTTCCAGCAACTGGCGACCAACACCCAGCAGTTGCTCAAGGCCCTGGGCATCCAGAAAGCCACGTTGCTCGGGCACTCCACCGGCGGCATGCTCGCCACCCGTTATGCGTTGCAATACCCGGAACAAGTCGAACAACTGGCGCTGGTCAATCCCATCGGTCTGGAAGACTGGAAAGCCCTCGGCGTGCCGTACCGCACCGTCGATCAATGGTATGAGCGTGAACTGAAAGTCAGCGCCGACAGCATCCGCGAATACGAACGCAGCACCTATTACGCCGGGCACTGGAAGCCTGAGTTCGACCGCTGGGTCGACATGCTCGCCGGGCTCAGCAAAGGCCCGGGCAAGACTCAGGTGGCATGGAACTCGGCGCTGATCTACGACATGATCTTCACCCAACCGGTGTACTACGAGTTCAAGGATTTGAAGGTGCCGACGCTATTGCTGATCGGCACCTCCGACACCACGGCCATCGGCAAGGACATCGCGCCACCGGCGGTCAAGGCGAAGATTGGTCACTATGAAGTGCTCGGCAAGCAGGTGGCCGGGCTTATCCCGCAATCGACGTTGATCGAATTTCCAGGCCTGGGCCATGCGCCACAGATGGAAGAACCGGCAAAATTCCACCAGGCCCTGCTGGGCTGGCTAAGCAAATACAACCCTGTTCGCGGATGAGGTAAGGCTGATGGCAGTGCAGATTGCGGTGATCGATGACTGGCAGGACGTGGCCAGCGGCGTGGTGGACTGGTCGGTGCTGGAGAGCATTGGCCAGGTCAGTTTTATCCACGACTATCCGGCCGACAACGCCGTTCTGGCCGAACGCCTGGGCGCGTTCGAAGTGATTTGCGTGATGCGCGAGCGCACACGGTTCGACGAAGACCTGCTGCGCCGTTTGCCGAAACTGAAACTGTTGGTCACCGGCGGCATGCGCAACGCCGCCCTCGACCTGAAAGCCGCCACCGCGCTGGGCATTCAGGTCAGCGGCACCGACAGCTACAAACACGCCGCCCCGGAACTGACCTGGGCGCTGATCATGGCCGCCACCCGCAACCTGGTGGCCGAAGCCAACGCCCTGCGCGCCGGCCAGTGGCAACAAGGCCTGGGCGGCGACCTGCATGGCAAGACCCTGGCGATCCTCGGCCTGGGCAGCATCGGCCAGCGCGTGGCGCAGTTTGGTCAGGTGTTCGGCATGCGGGTGATTGCCTGGAGTGAAAACCTTACTGCCGAACGGGCCGCCGAGGTCGGCGTGACCTATGTCAGCAAACAGGAACTGTTCGAGCAGGCCGACGTGCTGTCGGTGCATTTGGTGCTCAGCGACCGCAGTCGTGGAATCGTCGACGCCCAGGCGCTGGACTGGATGAAACCTTCGGCGCTGCTGGTCAATACCGCTCGCGGGCCGATTGTCGATGAAGCGGCGCTGATCAAGGCGTTGCAGAAGAATCGCCTGGCGGGTGCGGCGCTGGATGTATTCGATCAGGAGCCGTTACCCGCATTGCACCCGTTCCGCACCCTGCCCAATGTGCTGGCCACGCCCCATGTCGGGTATGTCAGCCGGCAAAATTATCATCAGTTTTTTGCGCAGATGATTGATGACATACAGGCTTGGGCGGCGGGTGCGCCGGTTCGGTTGTTGAGCTAAGACCGCGTTATCGTTCTTCGCGGGCAAGCCTCGCTCCTACAGGGATTTCTTGTGAACACGCGTTTTGTGTACACCACCAATCTACTGTGGGAGCGAGCTTGCTCGCGATGAGGCCTTCCCAACCACTAAATCCCTAAAATCAAGACGCACCGCAATGGTGCAAAACCTCTTCCCCCCTCGCACACCCATGTGACTTGCGCGTGACATTTTGGCCCGCAATCCTAAAAAAACATGCCCTTCGTCGGTGCGTTAGCCCTGCGTATTTGCACGTCCGTACCTCTTTAAACCGATTGTCGAACAATTTTGCCATTTGGTCTGTGCCGCTCTAAGTTCTGGCCTAGACTGATTTTCGCGGGTTGAAACCGGTCGGTCACAAAGCGGGAAAATAGTCGAAACTTTTACCTGTTGTGCAGAGTCCTCTCTTAGACAGGTGCGTTCCGACTGGTGCAATCCTTGCAATAGCCCTTGTATGAGCCGCTCCACCCTTTGTGCTTTAGCGTATTGGGCAGCCATTGCTCCTCAATGCGTAGCGCGTTTGCGCCCGGCCACAGGATTTGGCCACGGACACTGTTTGTGCCACGCCTAGAATTAGATCAACAACACGGGAGATTCATATGATCAGTGCGGCTTTAGATATTCAGGGAGAACGTGCTCATCAGCAGGTCGGCGAATCGAGCGCCGTGAATGCCCCCAGCACCAAGACGATCAGCGTTCCCGGCACCAAGACGCTGGCACCGATCGCCAGTCAGAACCCCAACCGCAAAAAGGTTTTATTCGTCACCTCGGAAATCGCCGACCTGGTCAAGACCGGCGGCTTGGGTGACGTCTCCGCAGCACTGCCACGGGCCATGGCTCATCTGCACGACGTTCGCGTGTTGATCCCCGGTTATCCGCAAGTGCTGCACAGCGAAAACCCGATCCACATTATTGGTGAACTGGGCGGTCATGCGGCGTTGCCACCCTGCAAGATCGGGCGCATGGACATGCCGGATGGCCTGGTCATTTACGTGTTGATCTGCCCCGAACTCTACGAGCGCGAGGGTTCACCCTACGGCGCCAACAACGGCCGCGACTGGCCGGACAACCACATTCGTTTCGCCCGCCTGGGCCTGGCCGCTGCCGACATTGCCGCCAACCTCGCACAAATCCACTGGTGCCCGGACTTGGTGCACGCCCATGACTGGCCTGCTGGCCTGGCCCCGGCGTATATGCACTGGCGTGGACAACGCACCCCGACCCTGTTCACCATCCATAACCTCGCCTATCAGGGCGTGACCAGTCTCGGCTCTTGCCCGGAGCTGGGCATTCCGATGCACGCGTTGCAACAGGAAGGCATGGAGTTCTACGGCAAGATGTCGTTCCTCAAGGCCGGCATGGCCTATTCGAGCCACATCACCACGGTCAGCGCCACCTACGCCCAGGAAATCACCACCCCGGCCTTCGGCTGCGGCCTCGACGGTTTTCTCGCCGCCAAGACCCAGCAAGGCCTGCTCAGTGGCATTCCGAATGGCATCGACGAGAGCTGGGACGCGGCCACCGATCCGCACCTGTTCTGCCCGTTCACCATCGGTGACTGGGACGGTAAAGCGGTCAACGCCGCCCATGTGCGCGAGTTGTTCGGCCTCGAAGATTCCGAAGGCCCGCTGTTCGCCGTGGTCTCGCGACTGGTGTACCAGAAAGGCCTCGACCTGACGGAAGCCGTGGCCGATTTCATCGTCGAAAACGGCGGCCAGGTGGCCATCATCGGCCGTGGCGAGCCGGAAGAAGAACAAGCCATGCGTGAACTGGCCCTGCGTTTCCCCGGCCAGGTCGGCGTGCGTATCGGCTTCAACGAAACCGATGCCCGACGCATGTTCGCCGGCAGTGATTTCCTGCTGATGCCTTCGCGTTACGAACCTTGCGGCCTGAGCCAGATGTACGCCCAGCGCTTCGGCTCGTTGCCGGTGGCGCGTAACACCGGCGGCCTGGCCGACACCATTGAAAACGGTGTGACCGGTTTCCTGTTCGACGAATCCACCGTCGAAAGCTACCGCGAAGCCGTGGGCCGTGCGTTCAAGGTCTTCGCCTTCCCCGACTTGCTGAACGCCATGCGCTGCCGCGCGATGGCCGCGCCGTTCAACTGGTGCAAGGCCGTCGAACCCTATGCCGAACTCTACGAAAAACTGGTAGGCAAAGCCTTGGGCAAATCGGGCCATAAATAAATCAGAGGCTTTCAACGATGCCGTTACGGACCCTTGAGACCTGGCCCCACGGCGCAATCATGCTGGACGCAGAACACACGCGTTTTGCCTTGTGGGCGCCAGATGCGTTTGACGTCAGTGTCGAACTGGATGATGGACACTCCATACCACTACAGCCCCAGGGTGATGGCTGGTTTGTGATCAAGACCCGCTGCCCGGCCGGCACGCGTTACCGCTACAACATCGATGGCGAACTGGAGGTGCCCGACCCGGCCTCCCGCGCCCAGGCCGGGGACCTCGACCGCCACAGCGTGGTGGTCGATCCCCTCGCCTACCACTGGCAACACAACGACTGGCAAGGTCGGCCGTGGAATGAAGCGGTGATCTACGAACTGCACGTCGGGACGCTCGGTGGGTACAGCGAGGTCGAGCAACACCTGGCGCGCCTGGTTGAACTGGGCATCACCGCCATCGAACTGATGCCCTTGGCGCAATTCCCCGGCGAGCGCAATTGGGGCTACGACGGGGTCCTGCCCTACGCGCCCCAAGCCTCCTACGGCTCTCCCGAACAACTCAAACACCTGATCGACACCGCCCACGGCCATGGTCTGGCGGTGATTCTCGACGTGGTCTACAACCACTTCGGCCCCGACGGCAACTATTTGCATCGCTACGCCAAAGGCTTCTTTCGCGAAGACAAACACACCCCGTGGGGCGCCGCCATCGACTTCCGCCGTCGCGAAGTGCGGGACTTCTTCATTGAAAACGCGCTGATGTGGTTGCTCGAATACCGCTTCGACGGTTTGCGCCTGGACGCGGTGCACGCCATCGAAGACCCGGATTTCCTCCAGGAATTGGCGCAACGGGTACGCCGACAGGCCGCGCCGGGCCGGCACGTGTGGTTGAACCTGGAAAACGAACACAACCAGGCCAGCCTGCTGGAGCAAGGTTTCGATGCGCAGTGGAACGACGACGGCCACAACGCCCTGCACGTGCTGCTGACCGGAGAAACCGACGCCTACTACGCCGACTACGCCGAAAACCCAACGGAACAACTGGCCCGTTGCCTGAGCGAAGGCTTCGTGTTTCAGGGCCACATCAATCGCCACGGTGAGTCCCGGGGCGAACCCAGTGGTCACTTGCCGCCGAGTGCCTTCGTGCTGTTTTTGCAAAACCACGACCAGATCGGCAATCGCGCCTTTGGCGAACGCCTGCATCAACTGGCCCCGACCGACGCGTTGAAAGCGGCGACGGCGCTGCTGTTGTTGTCGCCGATGATTCCGCTGATGTTCATGGGTGACGAGTTCGCCGCCGAGCAACCATTCCTGTTTTTCACCAGCCACCACGGCGAACTGGCGGAACTGGTGCGCGAAGGCCGACGCAACGAATTCGCGGCGTTCAGTGCCTTCCAGGATCCGCACAAACGCGAGCAGATTCCCGACCCGAATGCGCCGCAAACCTTTGAAGCGTCGCAGCCACGCCCGGCAGATGAGCCGGCGCAACAGGCCATTCACGACCTGTATCGGCAACTGCTGAAGCTGCGTCATGAACACATCATTCCGCACCTGCCCGGCTCCCGTGCCCTGGGCACTGAAGTGCTGGGAGAAGGCGCCGTTTCAGCGAGTTGGCGCCTGGGCAACGGCAATCTGCTGCGTATTGACCTGAACCTCAGCGACGCGCCCGTGGTCCACCCTCCACAGGCCGATGCTTCGCTGTTGTTCGAACACCCACCCGCGTCCGGCCTGTTGAACCAGAGCAGCCTCGCCCCTTATTGCGTGCTCGTCAGCCTCACGGCTGCAAACCCTTTGCTACCTGATGGAGAGCGCCTATGAGCGATGCGCAACTGGAAATACTGGCCAGCCGTGCTGGCCTGGCAGTCGACTGGATCGACGCCAACGGACGCCCACAGAAAGTCGCTCCGGCCGTGTTGCGCGCGGTGCTGATCGGGCTCGGCCACCCGGCCAGCACGACTCAGGAAATCGACGCCAGCCTGCTGCAATTGCAGCAAGTGCAACAGACCCGCCACCTGCCGCCGCTGATCACCGCGGACGTCGGCAAAGGCCTCGACCTGGCGCGCTATTTCGAACCTGAAACGCCGTGCGAGGTGCATCTTGAAGACGGCTCGCGCCTGCACCTGAAACTCGATGCCGAGGCGATCCTGCCGGGCCTGATTCCGGTCGGCTATCAACACGTCAGCATCGACGGCCAATCCTTCACGCTGGCCGTAGCCCCCGAGCGCTGCTACAGCGTCGGCGATGCCGTGGACAGCCCGATCCCGCGCACCTGGGGTTTGAGCGTGCAGTTGTATTCCCTGCGGCGTCCCGGCGACGGCGGCTTCGGTGATACCCAAGCCCTGGAAGACCTGGCCCGCGTGGCCGGTGAACGGGGTGCCGAGGCGCTGGCGATCAGCCCGATGCACGCGATGTTCAGCAGCGATACCCATCGCTACAGCCCGTATTCGCCGTCCAGCCGCTTGTTCCTCAACAGCCTCTACGCCGCGCCGGGGGCGATCCTTGGCGAGCGCGCCTTGCGTGATGCGATTGACGCCACCGGGCTGGCCGAGCAACTGCAAGCACTTGAAGCCCTGCCGCTGATCAATTGGCCGGTAGCCGCCGAAGCCAAACATCGGTTGTTGCAGGCGCTCTACGAAGGTTTTGTCCAGGGTGAACATCCCTTGCATGAAGACTTCAGCAGCTTCCGCCATGCCGGTGGTGAAGCGCTGGAAAACCATTGTCGCTTCGAAGCCATCCAGGAAGCCCGGGCCGCCCGTGGTGAAGACCTGGACTGGCGCCACTGGCCGGAACGATGGCAAGACCCGCGCAGCGCCGCCCTGGCCGACTTCGCCGAAGAAAACGCCGGGCGCATCGGCTTCTTCGCCTTCTGCCAATGGTTAATCGACCGCTGCCTGGCGCGAGCGCAAACCGCAGCCCTCGGCGCCGGCATGGGCATCGGTCTGGTGGCAGATCTGGCCGTCGGCGCCGATGGCGGTGGCAGTCAGGCCTGGAGCCGCCAGGACGAATTGCTCGCGTCCCTGACCGTCGGTGCGCCGCCGGACATCCTCAACCGTTCCGGCCAGGGCTGGGGGATTTCTGCGTTTTCCCCGGAAGGTCTGGTGCGCAATGGTTTCCGGGCGTTCATTGAAATGCTGCGGGCCAACTTCGCCCATGCCGGTGGCTTGCGCATCGACCACGTGATGGGCCTGCAACGGCTGTGGGTGATCCCCAATGACGCGCCTCCCGCCGACGGCGCTTATCTGTATTACCCGGTGGACGACATGCTGCGTTTGCTGGCCCTCGAATCCCATCGGCATCAGGCCATCGTCCTTGGCGAAGACCTGGGCACCGTGGCCGACGGCCTGCGGGAAAAACTCATCGCCCGTTCGATTCTTGGCATGCGCGTGCTGTTGTTTGAACAGGACAACAGCCACTTCAAGTCGATCCTCGATTGGCCGGACAACGCCCTGGCGACCACCAGCACCCATGACCTGCCCACGCTCAATGGCTGGTGGCATGGCCACGACATCGACTGGACTGCCCGCCTCGGCCTGGTGGATGCCAGTGGCGAGATCGAGTGGCGCCATCACCGCGAACGGGAGCGCGAAGGCCTGCGCCGGGTGTTAAGCGAGGACCCGCAAAACTTCCGCGAAGAGTCCCACGAAACCGATCAAGTGCTCGACGCCGCGATCCGTTTCCTGGGCCATACCCGTGCGCCGCTGGTGCTGTTGCCGATGGAAGATGCCCTGGGCATCGAACAGCAAGCCAACCTGCCCGGCACCATCGACACGCACCCCAACTGGTCACGGCGCCTGCCCGGTGCCAGTGAAACCTTGCTCGATGACCCGGACGCCGCCCGACGCCTTGAACTGCTCGCCTGCGCGCGACTCCAGGCGGCCGAGCGTGACCAATGAACCAGACGCTCATCCAACCGCTGCGGGCGACCCTGCGGCTGCAGTTCCATAAAGGCTTCACCCTCGACGATGCCGTGCCGCTGGTGCCGTACTTCGCCAGTCTGGGCATCAGCCATGTCTATGCCTCGCCGCTGCTGAGCGCCCGCGCCGGTTCGATGCACGGCTACGACGTGGTGGACCCGACCACGGTCAACCCGGAGCTCGGTGGTGAGGCCGCGTTGCGGCGCTTGGTGGATGCCCTGCGCCAGCAAAAGATGGGGCTGATCCTCGACATCGTCTCCAACCACATGGCCGTCGGTGGTAGCGACAATCCGTGGTGGCTGGACTTGCTGGAATGGGGTCGCCTGAGTCCTTACGGCGAGTTTTTCGACATCCAGTGGCACTCCCCCGACCCGTTGATGGAAGGCCAGTTGCTGCTGCCGTTTTTGGGCAGCGACTACGGCGTCGCCTTACAGGACGGCACCCTGCCCTTGCGCTTCGACGCCGAGCACGGCGCGTTTTACGTCGAGCACTACGACCATCACTTTCCGATTTGCCCGACCGGCTACGGCGAACTGCTCAAGCCCAACGAGCAGTTGAATGCCGAACAAACCGAACAACTGAAATTCCTCAGCGATCGTTTTGCGGCCCTGAGCTACCAGACCGACGCCCACAGCCTGGCGATTCTCCTTCAAGAGGAATTGCGCGAGTTGGCAGGCGACCCGGCCATCCTGCACGCCATCCAACAGCACATCAGCACGTATGACTCGCTGACAACAGAAGGCTTTCAAAACCTGCACAACCTGCTGGAGCGCCAGAGTTATCGCCTGGCCAGTTGGCGCACGGCGGCGGACGACATCAACTGGCGGCGCTTCTTCGATGTCAACGAACTCGGCGGCCTACGGGTCGAGCGTCCGGCGGTGTTCGAAGAAACCCACGCGAAAATCTTCGAACTGATCGCCGAGGGTTTGGTGGATGGTTTACGCATCGACCATATCGACGGCCTCGCCGACCCACGGGGTTACTGCCGCAAACTGCGGCGTCGGGTCGATAGCCTGTCACCCCAGCGACATCTGCCGATCTACGTCGAGAAGATCCTCGGCGAAGGTGAAACCCTGCACCGGGACTGGTCGGTGGATGGCACCACCGGTTATGAATTCATGAACCAGTTGTCGTTGCTGCAACACGATCCGGCAGGCGCCGAGACCTTGGGCGAATTGTGGAACCGCCACAGTGAACGCCCCGCCGGGTTCATCCAGGAAGCGCAATTGGCGCGGCAGCAAATCCTCAACGGTTCGCTGGCCGGGGACTTTGAAAGTGTCGCCCAGGCCTTGTTGCAAGTGGCCCGGGATGACCTGATGACCCGCGACCTGACCCTCGGCGCGATCCGCCGGGCGTTGCAGGAATTGATCGTGCACTTCCCGGTGTACCGCACCTACATCAGCCCCTGTGGTCGCTCGAAGGAAGACGATGTGTTTTTCCAACAGGCCATGGACGGCGCACGGCAGACCTTGGGCGAGGCCGATTGGCCGGTGCTCGATTGCCTGGCCGGCTGGCTCGGCGGCGAGCCTTGGCGCAAACGTCCGGTGGGTCGCCAGCGCAAGATCCTCAAGCACGCCTGTGTGCGCTTTCAGCAACTGACCTCTCCCGCTGCGGCCAAAGCCGTGGAAGACACCGCGTTCTATCGCTCGGCGGTATTGCTGTCGCGCAATGACGTGGGCTTCAGCACCGAACAGTTCAGTGCACCGGTCAGCGATTTCCATGACGCCTGCCTGCAACGCTTCGAAGCTTTCCCGAACAACCTGCTGGCCACCGCGACCCACGACCACAAGCGCGGCGAAGACACCCGGGCGCGGCTCGCGGTACTGAGCGAACGCAGCGACTGGTACGCCGAACAGGTCGAACACTGGCGCAACCTGGCGCGGGAACTGCGCAGCGACGACAGCGCACCCTCGGCTGGTGACGAGTTGATTCTCTATCAAGCGCTCCTCGGCAGTTGGCCATTGGAACTGCGCAGCGATGATCAAGCGGCGCTGGCGGACTACGCCAAACGCCTGTGGCAGTGGCAGCAAAAAGCCCTGCGCGAAGCCAAGTTGCAAAGCAGCTGGAGCGCACCGAACGACGCTTACGAACAGGCCACCGAAGCCTTTCTCAATCGCTTGCTGCTGAGCCCCGAAGGTCTGCCTTTGCGTTCAGCGCTGGGCGAAGCAGCGCAGTCGATTGCCACGCCCGGCGCGTTGAATGGTTTGGCGCAAACCTTGCTGCGCATGACTGTGCCGGGGGTGCCGGACCTCTATCAGGGCAACGACTTCTGGGACTTTACCCTGGTCGATCCGGACAACCGCCGGCCGGTGGATTACGCCAGCCGACAACAGGCGTTGCAGACGCCACTTGAGTTGTCCGGGCTGTTGGCGAACTGGCGTGACGGGCGCATCAAGCAACGCCTGATCGCCACGACGTTGAACCGTCGGGCCGACCACGCCGAGCTGTTTCGTCAAGGGGCCTATGATGCCCTTGAAGTGGTCGGCAGCGAGGCGCATCGAGTGCTGGCGTTTACGCGCTCGCTGGAAGGCAAACGCGCCATCGTGATCGTACCGATACGCTGTGCCGGGCTGCTGGAAAACAGTGCCACGCCTCAGGTGGACGCGCTGCGATGGGGCGATACGCGGGTGAAATTACCGTTCGCCGCCCCAAACCAGAACCTGAAGGGACTTTTTTCAAACGCAGCAGTCACAAAAAACATGGAGCTGGAAATCAGCGCCGCGCTGGGGGACTTCCCGGTCAATCTCTTTATCCAAACTATCGACACTTGAGTTCAGTTCAGGAGCATTGCGATGAGTACCGAAGATAAACGCGTTCGCGAATTTGCCTATCAAATCTGGGAGTCGGAAGGGAAACCCGAAGGCCAGGACGCCCGCCACTGGGAGATGGCGCGCAAGCTGGCCGAAGCTGAAGCCCTGGCGCCCAAGAAATCGCCCAAGGCTGCCGGCAGCAAGACACCTGCCGCCAAACCAGCCGCCGCCAAAGCCGGCGGCAAACTCAACGGTCAAGCCGATGCCAAGGCCCCGGCGGCAAAAGCCAAAGCCAAACCTGCTGCGGCGGCCAAAGTAACCCCGCCGGGTGAAAAAGCCGCCGAGAAAAAACCTCGCGCCGCGAAAAAGCCACCGACGGTTTGACGCTTCACGCCTTGTCCTGATTGATCTCGTGGCGAGTTCGCTCGCCATTGTGGGCGCACTCGCCCGGAATAAATGAAACACCGCAATCCCTGTGGGAGCGAGCCTGCTCGCGAAAAGGGAGTATCAGGCGACATCGATATTGACTGATACACCGCTTTCGCGAGCAGGCTCGCTCCCACAGAGGTCGTCCACACTGACTGACAGACATCACCCGCACCCCATTTGCAGGAGCATCTATGACCAATCCAAAGAAAGCCGCGCCAGAACCTCAAGCCGAGGCCTCGCGAATCCGTGAAGGCTTGCCCTTCCCGCTGGGCGCGACCTGGGATGGTTTGGGGGTCAACTTCGCGCTGTTCTCCGCCAACGCCACCAAAGTAGAACTGTGCATCTTCGACGACGCCGGCGAAGTGGAACTGGAACGCATCGAGCTACCGGAATACACCGACGAGATCTATCACGGCTACCTGCCCGACGCCCATCCGGGGCTGATCTACGGCTACCGGGTCTACGGTCCCTACGACCCGGCCAACGGCCATCGTTTCAACCACAACAAATTGCTGATCGACCCCTACGCCAAACAACTGGTCGGCCAGTTGAAATGGTCCGAAGCGCTGTTCGGCTACACCATCGGCCACCCCGACGCCGACCTCAGTTTCGATGAGCGCGACAGCGCACCCTTCGTGCCCAAGTGCAAAGTCATCGACCCGGCCCACACCTGGGGCCATGACCATCGGGTCAGTGTGCCGTGGGACAAAACGATCATTTATGAGACCCACGTGCGCGGCATCAGCATGCGTCACCCTTCCGTCCCCGAGAACGTGCGTGGCACCTTCGCCGGGTTGATGGTCGATGACGTGCTGGAACACATCCGCAAACTCGGTGTGTCGACCGTGGAATTGCTGCCGATCCACGCCTTCGTCAACGACCAGCATCTGCTGCACAAAGGCATGACCAATTACTGGGGCTACAACAGCATCGCGTTCTTCGCCCCGGACCCGCGCTACCTGGCCAGCGGCAAGATCGCCGAGTTCAAGGAGATGGTCGCGCACCTGCACGAAGCGAATCTGGAAGTGATCCTCGACGTGGTCTACAACCACACCGCCGAGGGCAACGAACAAGGTCCGACCCTGTCGATGCGCGGTATCGACAACGCCTCGTACTACCGCTTGATGCCCGATGACAAACGCTTCTACATCAACGATTCCGGGACCGGCAACACCCTGGATTTGAGTCACCCGTGCGTGCTGCAAATGGTCACCGACTCGCTGCGCTACTGGGCCACGGAAATGCACGTGGACGGTTTCCGCTTCGACCTCGCGACCATCCTCGGGCGCTACCACGACGGTTTCGACGAACGCCACAGCTTCCTCGTTGCCTGTCGCCAGGACCCGGTGTTGCGTCAGGTGAAGATGATCGCCGAGCCTTGGGACTGCGGCCCCGGCGGCTATCAGGTCGGTGGCTTCCCGCCGGGTTGGGTCGAGTGGAACGACAAGTTCCGCGACACCGTGCGCGCCTTCTGGAAAGGTGATGACGGGCAACTGGCGGACTTCGCCAGCCGCATGACCGCGTCCGGCGAGATGTTCAATCAGCGCGGACGGCGGCCGTATGCCTCGGTGAACTTCATCACCGCCCACGACGGTTTCACCCTCAACGACCTGGTGTCGTACAACGACAAGCACAACGAAGCCAACGACGAAAACAATCAGGACGGCAGCAACAACAACCTGTCGTGGAACCACGGCGTCGAAGGCCCGACCGACGATCCCGAAATCAATGAACTGCGCCTGCGCCAGATGCGCAACTTCTTCGCCACGCTGCTGCTGTCCCAGGGCACGCCGATGCTGGTGGCCGGCGATGAATTCGCCCGGACCCAGGACGGCAACAACAACGCCTATTGCCAGGACAGCGACATCGGTTGGGTCAACTGGGACCTGAGCGAAGACGGCAAGGCCTTGCTCAAATTCGTCAAACGCCTGATCAAGCTGCGCCTGGCCTACCCGATCCTGCGTCGCGGGCGCTTCCTGGTGGGCAATTACAACGAGGACATCGGCGTAAAAGACGTGACTTGGCTGGCCCCGGACGGCAGCGAGATGAGCACCGAACAATGGCAGGAAGCCCACGGTCGCTGCCTGGGCATGCTGCTCGACGGTCGCGCCCAGGAAACCGGCATCCGTCGCAAGGGTGGCGATGCGACGTTGCTGCTGGTGGTCAATGCCCACCATGACATCGTCAACTTCACGTTGCCGGAAGTCCCGGATGGCGGTCACTGGACCTGCATGATCGACACCAATCAGCCGTCGATTCGCGGTCAGGAACGCTTCGAGATCGGTCACGAATATTCGGTCACCGGCCGTTCGCTGCTGCTGTTCGAATTGCAGCATGAGGAAGATGAGTGAAATGGACCTTCAGACGTTTCTGCAACAGCAGCCCACCGACTACGCCGACACCCAAGCGTTAGGTCGGTGCCTGCGGGCGCTGGTGGAGGCTGGCCTGGATCAGTTGCCGCTGCCCGGCAGTGGCCGGACGCTGGAACGCTTTCAGCGCTTGGCCGAGGTCGGTGGCCACGACCTCGGGTTGTGCAAATTGTATGAAGGCCATACCGACGCGCTGGCCATCATCCAGCAACTCGGCGGCTCGCCAACGCCTGCCAGCACCTGGGGCATGTGGGCCGCCGAGCCGCCGCAAGCCAAGGTTCGGCTCAGCCCTTCGGGGCACATGGTGTTGCTCAATGGGCGCAAGGCCTGGTGCTCGGGCGCGGCGGTCCTCAGCCATGCGTTGCTCACGGCCTGGGATGAGCAGGACCGCCAGCAATTGGTGGCGGTGGCGCTGGACCAGCCGGGGGTGAACATCACCGCTGATGGCTGGCACGCGGTGGGCATGGGCGCCACCGGCAGCGTCGAAGTGCTGTTCGAAGGGGCCGAAGCCCAAGCCATCGGCAACCCCGGCGACTATTTGCAGCGGCCCGGTTTCTGGCAGGGCGGAATCGGGATTGCCGCGTGCTGGTATGGCGCGGCGCAGAGCATTGCCGAGCGCTTGCGCCGGCACTGCGCGCAACGGCCGGAACCCCATGCCCTGGCGCATCTCGGCGCGGTCGACCGTGCATTGCACGCGGCGGCCGAAGTGCTGCGGGTCAGTGCCTTGACCATCGACACTACACCGCTGGACGACGCCGAGCTGCTGGCCCGGCGCGCCCGAGCCGTGGTCGAACACAGCGCTGAACAGGTGATCCAGCACGTCGGCCATGCCCTCGGTGCCGGCCCTTATTGCAAGGATCGACAGTTCGCCCGGTTGATCGCTGACTTACCGGTGTTCCTGCGCCAAAGCCACGCCGAACGGGACCTCGCCGCCCTCGGCCAACAGGTGGTCAACGGGGCATGGACGCTATGAAAGCCAACCCCATCGTCGGCCAGGGCACGCCGCTGCACCTGTGGCAAACCTCCCGGCATCTGGCGCAATTGCCGGTGATCGACATTCTGGAACTGGTGCCCGAAGGCGCTCGCGCGGTGATCATCGCCCCGCACCCGGATGACGAAGTGCTCGGTTGCGGCGGCTTCCTGCAATTGCTCGCCGCCGCTGGCCGGTCCTTGCAGTTGATCTCGGTCACCGATGGCAGCGCCAGTCACCCCGGCTCCCGGCGCTGGCCCGTGGAGCGTTTGAGCGCGGTGCGACCTCAGGAGTCCGCCGAAGCCCTGCGCCGGCTCGGCCTGCCGCTACACAGCCTGAAATGGCTGCGCGGAGGCTTTGCCGACAGTCAGGTAGCGGCGCGGGAAGCCGAGTTGAGCGCGTTCATCGAACGTCACTTGCGCCCCGACGACGTGGTCTTCAGCACATGGCGCGAGGACGGCCATTGCGACCACGAAGCCGTGGGGCGGGCCAGTACCGACGCGGCCAAGCGGGTCGGCGCAACCCTGCATGAACTGCCGGTCTGGACCTGGCACTGGGCAACCCCGGAAGACAGTTTTGTACCGTGGCATCGCGCCCGGAAGATTCTGCTCGACCCGCATTTGGTCGCGCGCAAGCGCCACGCCATCCACGCCTTCGCCAGCCAGCTGGAAGGCGATCCGCAGGTCGGTCTGCCGCCGGTGCTCGCGCCCTATGTGCTGGAGCGATTGCTGCAACCCTTCGAAGTGGTGTTTCTATGAGCGTCGAGGATCGCTATTTCGACGGGTTGTTCTCAGGCAGCGATGACCCGTGGGCGTTTCGCCAACGCTGGTACGAACAACGCAAACGCGCGGTCACCCTCGCCGCCCTGCCCCGACCGCATTACCGCGCGATCTTCGAACCGGGCTGCGCCAACGGTGAGCTGAGCGCCGAACTGGCCGGCCGCTGCGACCGCTTGCTGTGTTGTGACACCGCGGCCGCCGCCGTCGCATTGGCCCGCACACGCTTGAGCCTGTTCGACCACGCCGAAGTCCGGCAAAGCCGTTTGCCCGCCGAGTGGCCCGAGGAAAAATTCGACCTGATTGTGATCAGCGAGATCGGTTACTACCTGGATGCCGACGACCTGAAACGCCTGATCGTCCAGGCGGAGCAGTCACTGACGGCCGACGGCCAACTGCTCGCCTGCCACTGGCGTCCGCCTATCGACGGCTGCCCGCTGAACGCCCGCCAGGTCCATGACTTGCTCCACGAACATTTGCACTTGCCGCGCCTGGTCTTGCATCAGGAAGCGGATTTCCTGTTGGAACTCTGGAGCCGAGAACCCCGCTCCGTGGCGTCTCTGGAGGGCTTGCGATGATTGGAATCCTGATCCCGGCGCATAACGAAGAAGACCTGCTCGAACCGTGCATCCGCGCGGCCCTGCGGGCCGGGTGCCATGCACAGCTGGAGGGTGAACCGGTGCTGGTGCTGGTGGTGCTCGACAGTTGCACGGACCGCTCGGCACAGATCGTCGCGCAATACCCGGTGCACAGCCTCGCGATCAACGCCCGAAATGTCGGGGAAGCCCGGGCTGCCGGGGCGCGCTATCTGCTGGAACAGGGGGCACGCTGGATTTCCTGCTCGGATGCCGACAGCCTGGTGTCGAAGGATTGGCTGGTGGCACAGCTGGCCCTCGGCGCCGACGCGGTGTGCGGTACGGTGACGGTCGATCAGTGGACCGCCGATTTCGACGAGTCAGCACAGATTCGCTATCGCCAGCATTACCAGGCCCGGGACGGTCACCGGCATATTCACGGTGCCAACCTGGGCATCAGCGCCGAGGCGTATCAGCGCGCTGGCGGGTTCGAACCGCTGGCCTGCGATGAAGATGTGCAACTGGTGCGGCAGCTCGAACGCTGTGGCGCGAATATCGCCTGGAGCCATCAGCCGCAAGTGCTGACCAGTGCGCGTCTGGACAGTCGGGCACGGGGTGGTTTCGGGGATTTTTTACGGAATCTAGTACAGATGGACTAAAAAAAACCGTATCAGATTGCGTAGTCACGCGACGAATGCACTTGTATGAGCAATACTCTGCTGGCCGCAATCCAGGGTTCGGAGCGCGGCACATTGCTATCAACCAGCCTTCACGGGTCGGCCAGGCTTGAACATTCAAGTGGCATGACTGAGGGCGAGACAGAACAAGGACGTAGCCATGAAAACGGTTTACCTCAACGAAAGTACCCTGCCGACACAGATCTGGAACAACGCTGCGCAACTGGACAACATTCCGGTCATCAACACTCAGAGTCTGGTCCCCGAAGGCGCACGCGCCGTGGTGATCGCGCCTCACCCCGGCGACGAAGTGGTCATGTGCGGCGGCTTGCTGCAACTGCTGTCTACCCTTGGCCACCCCCTGCAATTGATCTCGATCACCGACGGCAGCGCCAGCCACCCCGGCTCGCAGCAATGGTCGGAAAAACGCCTGAGCGTGTTTCGACCGCAGGAAAGTGTCGAAGCCGTGCGCCGCCTCGGTTTGCCGATGCACAGCCTGAAGTGGATTCGCGGCGGCTTCACCGATAACGCCCTGGCCGAGCGTGAGCAGCAATTGAGCCACTACATTGCACGCTACCTGCGACCGGGGGATGTGGTGTTCAGTACCTGGCGCGAAGACGGCATCGCCGATCACGACGCGGTCGGCCGCGCTGCCGCCAGGGCAGCGGCAATTGTCGGTGTGGCGTACCACGAACTCCCCGTCTGGGCCTGGCACTGGCCGATGCGCGAACAAGGGATGATCCCTTGGCACCGCGCGCGCAAGGTGCGCCTCGACACCTGGACCATCGCCCGCAAAAGCCACGCCACCCACGCCTACGCCAGCCAACTCGACGGCGAACCGGCCATCGGCATTCCCCCGCTGCTGCCCAAGGCGCTGCTGGAGCGGATTCGATTACCGTATGAAATCGTGTTCGTCTAAGCCCGTTCTGAACGCTATGGGCGCCAGGAAGGCGCCCACTGTCATCCCATCCCCGTCGCGCCCAGCCTCTCCAGTACAAACGCGATAAACGCATTCAGCTTTGGCAGCGACTTCTTTGAGCGTGGATAGACCATTTGCACAGGCTTGGGCGCTGGCACACAAGCCTCCATGATGGTCACCAGTTCACCTTTGAGCAGCGCAGCCGCCACGAGGAAATCGGGCTGCATCAATATCCCGCCGCCGGCAATGGCGGCTTGAAGAAGCACCTGACCGTCATTGCTTTTCAATACCGCACGCTCGGGCCAGGGCACCTGTTTATTGCCGTGCCGCAGCGGCCAGGCGAATCGATTGTTCCAGGACGTATGGGTCAGAATCCGGTGTTTATAAAGGTCTTCCGGGGTTTGCGGTGCTTGCCACTGGTCCAGATAGCCGGGGGCGGCGCAGATCACCATCCGGTACGGCGGCAGTCGTGTTGAAACCAGATTGGCCCCAATCAGCTCGGAGATGCGGAACGCCAGATCGTAGGTGCTTTCGTACAGATCCACGACTTCATTGCTCAGGATCAACTCGATGTGGACATCCGGGTAACGCTGCATGAACTCGGCAATCAGCGGACCGACCAACGACACGCCCAAGGTCATCGGCGCCGTGATCCGTAACAGCCCGCCCGGTTTACCCGTGGCTTCTTCAACCCTGCTGAAGGCGTACTTCACCTGTTCCAGCGCGATTTTGGACTCTTCATAAAACAGCCGCCCCTCACCGGTGACCGATTGCCGGCGGGTGGTCCTTTGAATCAATTTGGTGTTCAACGCCGTTTCCAGGCTCTGAATATGTCGGCCCACCATCACTGCGGACATACCGACCTGCACGGCGGCTTCGGCAAAACTGCCGGCCTCCACCACGGCGACGAACACTTCCATTTGCCTGAGTTTGCTCATCTCAACAGGTCCAGGCGCCAGGGCCATCCACATCCAGTGCGTACCGCTCGATGCACTGTGCGCAGACGCTGCGATCGAGATGACCTTCGTCGGCCAATGACGACAGGGCCGCGAGCACGATGTGGTAGCGATCCACTTCGAAAAAGTCGCGCAGCGCCGCCCGTGTGTCGCTGCGGCCAAAGCCGTCAGTGCCAAGCACCGTGTAGCGCGACTCGAGGTAGGAACCGATCAGTTGCGGCAGCGCGCGCACATAGTCCGACACGGCAATCACCGGCGCGCCTTTTGGCAGGCAGTCGGCCAGATGGCTGCTTTTCGCGATCTGTTGCGGGTGCAGGCGATTCCAGCGTTCGACGTCGCGAGCTTCCCGCGCCAGTTCGCTGAAACTGGTGATGCTCCAAACCTCGCTTTCAATCTGCCATTCGCTCGCCAGCAACTCGGCGGCGGCCAGCGCTTCGCGCAGGATCGTGCCGGAACCGAGCAACCGCACCTGGCCTCGCGCTGTCGGCGACGCATGCTCGCTCAAGCGGTACATGCCGCGAATGATCGATTGCTCGACCCCTTCAGGCAACGTGGGTTGCGCGTAGTTTTCGTTCATCAGGGTGACGTAGTAGAACTCGTCGACCTCGCGTTCCATCATTTGGCGCATGCCGTGATCGAGGATCACCGCAAACTCACCGGCAAACGCCGGATCGTAGGCGCGACAGTTGGGGATGGTGGATGCGATCAGATGGCTGGAGCCGTCCTGATGCTGCAGCCCTTCGCCGCCGAGTGTGGTGCGTCCGGCCGTGGCGCCGAGCAGGAAGCCGCGGGCACGCTGGTCGGCGGCGGCCCAGATCAAGTCACCGACGCGCTGGAAACCGAACATCGAGTAGTAGATGTAGAACGGCAGCATGCGCAGGCTGTGCACCGAATAGCTGGTGGCGGCCGCGACCCAGGAACTGATGGCGTTGGCCTCGCTGATGCCCTCCTCGAGAATCTGCCCGTCGGTGGCTTCGCGATAGCTGAGAATCGAACCGATGTCCTCCGGCTCATAACGCTGCCCGACGCTGGAATAGATACCAATCTGCCGGAACAGGTTGGCCATGCCGAAGGTGCGCGCCTCGTCCGCGACGATCGGGACGATGCGCGGCCCCAGTTGTTTGTCCTTGAGCAGATTGCTGAGCATCCGCACGAAAGCCATGGTGGTGGACATTTCCTTGCCGTCGGCTTGGGTCGAAAACTCCGCGTAACCGTTGATGGGCGGCACTGCCACCCTGGCCGCGTCGCGGTTGCGCACCGGCAGGCTGCCTCCCAGTTGCGCACGGCGCTGGTGCAGGTAACGCATTTCGAGGCTGTCGTCGGCCGGTTTGTAGAAGCTCAACGCGGCGGCCTGATCGTCCGTCAGCGGCAACTGGAAGCGGTTGCGAAAGGCAATCAGCGCCTCGCGATCCAGCTTCTTCTGCTGGTGCGTGGTCATCTTGCCCTGCCCGGTCGCGCCCATGCCGAAGCCCTTCTTCGTTTGCGCCAGGATCACCGTCGGCTTGCCTTCGTGCAGACTCGCCGCGCGGTAGGCGGCGTAGATCTTGAGCATGTCGTGACCACCGCGCTTGAGGCCGTCGATTTGCTCATCACTCAGGTCTTTTACCAGGCTGGCCAGCGCTTCGTCCTGTCCGAAAAAGTGCTCGCGGTTATACGCGCCATCCTTGGCGGCAAAGGTCTGGAACTGGCCATCCACCGTTTGCGACAGCGTGCGCACCAGCAAACCACTGGCGTCCCGCGCCAGCAGCGGATCCCAATCCGAGCCCCAGACCAGTTTGATCACATTCCATCCGGCACCGCTGAACAAGGCTTCCAGCTCATCGATGATCCGGCCATTGCCGCGTACCGGCCCATCGAGACGCTGCAGGTTGCAGTTGACCACCCAAGTCAGATTGTCGAGCCCCTCGCGGGCGGCCAGGGTCAGCGCCGACATGCTTTCCGGTTCATCCATTTCACCGTCGCCAAACACGCCCCACACCTGCCGGTCTGTGGTGTCCTGCAAACCGCGATGCTGCAGATAGCGCATGAACCGCGCCTGGAAAATCGAGCTGATCGGACCGATGCCCATGGACCCGGTGGGGAACTGCCAAAAGTCCGGCATCAACCACGGATGCGGGTAACTCGACAGTCCCTGGGCACCGGCCTTGCGTGCGCTGAGTTCCTGGCGATAGTGCTCCAGGTCGGATTCACTCAAGCGCCCTTCGAGAAAGGCACGGGCGTAGATGCCCGGCGCGGAATGCGGCTGATAGAACACCAGGTCGCCGTCGAATCGCTCGCCCCGTGCGCGGAAGAAGTGGTTGAAGCCCACCTCGAACAGATCCGCCGCACTGGTGTAACTGGCGATGTGGCCACCGAGCTCGCCATAGGCCTGGTTGGCGCGCACCACCATGGCCAGGGCATTCCAGCGCATGATCGAGGCCAGGCGTTCTTCGGTGGCGAGGTCGCCCGGGAAGCGTGGTTGCTGTTCGACCGGGATGCTGTTGATGTATGGCGTGTTAGGCGAAGGCTGCCAGGCAATCGCGGGATCACGGGCGATGTCGCTCAGCATATCGAGCAACTGCCGGGCCCTTTGCGGTCCTCGGTTGGCCACCAGCGATTCCAGGGATTCACGCCATTCCTGAAGTTCGTCGATGTCGGCCTGGTCGTGCGCACTGACAGGGTTAATGTAATCAAAACGGCTCATGGCACCCTCCTCGCTTTTTTATTAGTCTATGCCGCAGCCAACAACTTTTCTGACTGTTCTACCCCCCAACTTCCGCGCTCGGCGGCATAAAACACTTCGAATAATAAAAGTAGAAGCACAATGAACTTCGACAGCATCGACTTGAAGATCCTCAGAGAACTGCAACGCGACAGCAGCCTGTCCAATGTCGAGTTGGCCAAGCGCGTTCATCTTTCACCGTCGCCGTGCCTGACCCGGGTCAAGGCGCTGGAAGCGTCCGGGTGCATTCGCGAGTACGTGGCATTGCTGGCGCCAGAGCATCTGGGTTTGCGCTTGAACGTGTTTATCTCCATCAGCCTGAAGCAGCAGGGCCGGGAGTCACTGCAGAATTTCGAGCGCGCTATCTGCGAGTGCGACGAAGTCATGGAATGTTATTTGATGACCGGTGATGCCGACTATTTGATCCGCGTGGTCATGCCGGACATGCAGGCGCTGGAACATTTCATCATCGAACGGCTGTCGCCGATGCCGGAAGTGGAGAAGATCCGTTCCAGTCTTTCGCTAAAACAGGTGCGTTACAAAACCGCCCTGCCGTTAGGCAAAGAACACTGAGCGGCAATGGGTGATTGATCACGCAGGTCTGCATTACAAACTTGAGGTTTTATAACTACTAACCTTGAGTGGGTTTATTACCGGCGGCGTTATCCATAGAGTCATCGTGAATACAGTGAAGGAAGAGGTCTTATCAAATGCCAACCGTACTGGACAAGGCGCTGAATGCATTCGCCCGGGCCGAGCTACTGCAAGGCGCTACCCCGATTCAACGCGCCGAGCGTCTGGAACAGCAACTGAACCTGCGGGCCCAAGGTGTCAGGCTCTTTCTCAAACGCGATGACCACATGCTCATCGGCGGGGGCGGCAACAAGTTGCGCAAGCTGGAATTTCACCTTGGCGCGGCATTGCAGGACGGTGTCGATACCGTGATTACCGTGGGCGGTATTCAGTCCAACCACGCTCGACTCACCGCCGCCGTGTGCGCCCGCCTGGGCATCGCCTGCGAATTGTTCCTGACCCGCTCGGTGCCCAAGTCCGAGGTTGATTACGAGCTCAATGGCAACGTTTTGCTGGACCAGCTCTTTGGCGCCGCACTGAATGTGCTGGCCAAAGGCACGGATTCCCTGGCGATGGCTGAGGCACGGGCCACTCATCTGCGGCAGTCGGGGCGCAAGGTACTGGTGATTCCCACGGGCGGATCGACGCCACTGGGCAGTCTGGGTTATGCCCGTTGCGCCGCGGAGATTGCGCAACAAGAGGCTGAATCGGGCGTGCAGTTCACGCAGGTCATCGTCCCGAATGGCAGCGCAGGCACCCATGCCGGGCTCGCCGCCGGGTTCGAACTGCTGGGGCGCGGCGCGGCGACCGTGCAGTCCTGGTCGGTGCTGTCTGATCGGGATACCTCCGCTGCCAGGACCCTGCAGCTGACCCAAGAGGTGTTGGCGCTGCTGGGCAGTCCGACCGATCTCCAGGCGCAAGCCATCGATGTCGATGGCGGTCAATTGGGAGAAGGTTACGGCCTGCCCACTCAAGCCATGCTGGAGGCCGTGCGGCTGATGGCTCGTTGCGAAGGTCTGCTGGTCGATCCGGTGTATTCCGGCAAAGCCTTCGCCGGGCTGGTGGCCAACCTTCGACAAGGACGCTACCGCGCCGGCGACAACGTGCTGTTTGTCATGACCGGCGGAACACCGGGCCTGTATGCCTATCGGGAGACATTCGACACCGAGTGACGCATGAGCCATTTGGACTGAACTGCCCGCCCCCCTCACGAGTCGCATGCATAAGTAACCCTGATTCAGAGGAGCGAACGTGACCAGTGATCCCAAGGGGCAGGCCGCCGCATCAGTCCCCCTGAACACACCCCCGGCGATTCATCGACTGCGGGTGCTGACGGTCAACACCCACAAAGGCTTCACCGCGCTCAATCGGCGGTTCATCCTGCCGGAGTTGCGCGAGGCGGTGCGCAGTACCTCGGCGGACCTGGTGTTCCTCCAGGAAGTGGTTGGCGAACACGAGCGGCATTCTTCCCGCTACAACGAATGGCCGCAGATGTCGCAATACGAGTTCCTGGCCGACAGCATGTGGAGTGATTTCGCCTATGGCCGTAACGCGGTGTACCCCGACGGTCACCACGGCAACGCGCTGCTGTCGAAGTACCCGATCCGTGAATTCCGCAACCTCGACGTGTCGATCACCGGCCCCGAGCGTCGCGGCTTGCTGCACTGCGTACTGGACGTGCCGGGCCACGCCGAAGTCCATGCGATCTGCGTGCACCTGAGCCTGCTCGAAAGCCACCGCCAATTGCAGCTGCAGTTGCTCTGCCAGTTGCTGGAATCCCTGCCCGACGATGCGCCGGTGATCATCGCCGGGGATTTCAACGACTGGCAGCTGCAAGGGAATGCCGCCCTCGCCCGGCGTGACTACCTGCACGAAGCCTTCGAACGCCATCACGGCCGCCCCGCGAAGACCTATCCGGCGCGCTTTCCGTTGCTGCGCCTGGACCGCATCTACCTGCGCAATGCCAGCAGCCATCACCCGACAATCCTCGGCACCCGGCCCTGGACGCACCTCTCGGACCATCTGCCATTGGCGGTGGAAGTGCATCTGTGAATCGCACATCTGGCAGAACCATTCGTCAGCAGCCCTACCCGCCACCAGAAAATGCGACTACACCTTAAAAAAGCTAAGGAGCAGCGCATTCAATTCGTTAGGGCATGGGCCTCACGCAGTTCATGAATTAGGGTTAATACGCAGTCCGGCGAACCACCAAGGATGACATCCCGAAACTCGAGAAGGGATTCGCCATGACGCGTTACGCCCGACTGCTGCGGTCAGTGCCGCAGGTCTTCGTTGTACCCGCCTCACTGCTGATTTTCGTCAGCCCTCCCGCTTCCGGTGCCTGCACGTTGATTGCCGGTCCTGGCAACGATTCCTTCATCTGCGACAGCGCCACCAGCGGTCCATTGACCGATCTGGCGGGCAATAACAGCCTGACCTTTCCGGTCAACGGCAGCGGACGCATCAACGGCAACGTGACGTTCGGCGCCGGTATCGACTCGGTGCAGATGGACTCCGGCACCCTTGCCGGCGCGCTCGATCAGGGCAACGGCAACGACAGCCTGCGTATCAGCGCCGGGCAAATCACCGGGGCCGTGAGCCAGGGCAATGGCATCGATGATTTCGTCATGAGCGGCGGCACGATCCAGTCCCTCGCCCAGGGCGATGGCCGCGACACCTTCCTGATGACCGGCGGCACGATCACCGGTGCATTCGAGGACGGTGATGTGGCGAGGATGACCGGCGGCACCATCGGCCGGGTCGACATGAAGCTCGATAACAATATTTTCGACCTGTCCGGCGGGCAGATCCTCGGCAACCTGGTGACCGGGTTCGGCACCGACACCATCATCGTGTCGGGGGGACGAATCGGCGGCAACATCAGTGTCAGCGGCGGCAACGACAGCATCACCGTGACCGGCGGCGAGATCGTCGGTGAAATCCGCGCCAGCGTCGGTGACGACACATTGCTATGGAATGGCGGCGGCATCATCCGTTCGGCGATCCTGATGGCCGAGGGCAATGACCGCGCAACCCTGAGCAATCTCGACGAAAGCACCCTCGCCCTCACCCCGAGCCTCGATGGCGGTCCCGGCAACGACCTGCTGACCTTCGATCACACCACAACCTCCACCGCCGCCCGCTACATCAACTGGGAAACGCTCAACCTGAGCAACGGCGCGCAATTCAACCTCGACGGCAACTTCGTGCTTGGCGACAGCGCCAGCGGCACCGGCGTGTTCAACATCGATAGCAGCAGCACCCTGACCTCTGCCCAAGGCAGCATCACCCCGTTCACCGCCGGGCGGTTTGCGACCCTGAACAACGCCGGGGTGATCGACCTCACCAGCGGCAACAGCCGCACCAGCGACACCCTGACGGTGCAAGGCAACTACGTCGGCAACAGCGGCCAACTGCTGCTGCAAAGCGTGGTGGGTGACGACACTTCCCCCAGCGACAAACTGGTGGTCAATGACGGCACCTTGACCGGCAGCACGGTGATCAGCGTCAGTAACCTAGGCGGCGTCGGCGGTCTGACTCAGCAAAACGGCATTCAATTGGTCCAGGCCCAGGGCACGGCCGTCAGCGACAACAGCGCGTTTGTCCTCAGTGGCCCGATATCGGCGGGTGCCTACGATTACCGTCTGTTCAAGGGTGGCGTGACCGCGGGTACCGAGAACAGTTGGTACCTGCGTTCGGCGGTGGTCGCGCCGGCGATCTTGAGCATTCCCAATCCCGATCCGGCCTTGCCGCCGACACTCGTGGCGGCAGCCGCGACACCGGTGGCGGCGGCCACGCCAACGATCGTCAGCATTCCCAACCCCGATCCAGCCTTGCCACCAATCCTCGTGGCCGCAGCCGCGACGCCGACGGTCATCAGCATTCCCAACGCCGACCCAACGCTGCCACCGACCCTCGTCACGGTGCCCGCAGCGGCGGTCGGCAGTTCGCCGCTGCCGGTGCTGCCCGCCGCCATACCCGGTGCGGCGCCGATTCCGTTGTACCGCCCCGAAGTTCCGACCTGGTCGGTGCTGCCACCCGCCGCCGCACAATTGACCTTGAGCGCCCTCGGCACCTTCCATGACCGACAAGGCGATCAGCGTTTGCTCACAGAAACCGGTGCCTTCAGCGCGGGTTGGGCCCGGGTCTATGGCAAGAACTTCGACCAGACCTGGGCCGGCACCGTGACGCCACGGCTCAACGGTTCACTCAACGGTTTTCAGGTGGGCAACGATCTGTACAGCTCACAAACCGACCGCGGACAAACCCAGCGCACCGGGTTCTTTGTCGGCCACACCCGTTTGCAGGGCGATGTCGATGGTTTCAACGAAGGCTTCGAGGGCAAACGCGCCGGCAGCGTCGAACTGGAAGGCGACAGTTACGGCCTGTACTGGACGCTGACCGATCCCAAGGGTTGGTACGTCGATACGGTGGTCATGGGCACCCGATTTGACGGCGACAACCGTTCCGAACGAGGCCTCAAGCTCGACAACCGTGGCCATGCCCTGACGCTTTCGGCGGAGGCCGGCTACCCGATTGCGCTGGCCGGCAACTGGGTGGTGGAACCCCAGGCGCAAGTGATCCACCAGAAGATTTCCCTGGACAGCCAGGACGACGGCATTTCCCGGGTGTCCTTCGACTCCGATGGCGCCTGGACCAGTCGTCTCGGCGCACGCCTCAAGGGTCGCTACGAAGTCAGCGGCCGACCGCTGGAGCCGTATCTGCGGGCCAATCTGTGGCACACCTTCTCCGGCACCGACACGGTGACGTTCGATCACGTTGACCGGATCGAGAGCGAACAGAAATCCTCCAGCGCCGATCTCGGGGTCGGGGTGGTGCTGAGCCTCGATTCCTCCGTGAGTGTGTACGCCAGTGCCGATTACACCAGCAATATTGACAGCAATCAGTTGCGTGGCGTGGTCGGTAACGTGGGGATCAGGATGAGCTGGTAGGTGTTTAGCCAACTATCAAACACGCCTGACCGGACAGTTTTTTGATGATTTTTTGTACAAACAATCACTTATGGACACGCCAGAAAACAGACACTTGCAATCGCTAAAATAGCCATACCACTTATCGGCCATTTTCTTGACGCAAGGCCAGTGGTCTTCTTAGCTACACCTTACTACCCCCGGAAATACCACCAGGGGCAAACCTTCAGACACCCGTTAAAACGGGCGCCTCAGGCTTGCCTCACTCCATTCGGTCGCCCCTCATTCGGGGTAGGAGAGACGCCAAAGCGAGAACGGCATGCGTGTGCAAGGTAGACCTCCATGAAAACCTCATTCACCCCACAAGAGATCAAAATCACTGTTTGCACAGTCTCGAGCACACTCCTGCTGTGTTCATCCATGGAGGTGAAGGCCGGTCCTGCCGAGGATGACGCCAGCCCTTGGTATCGCCAAGAGGTGCCGTCACTGACCTTGCCCAACGTCGCCGCCACCTACCCGGGTCGCTACACCTTCAACCCGGACTTGCGAAGTTCACACCTGACCACCGAAGACGCCGCCCCCGTTGCCTGGGATCAACTCTACGGGCAGGCGTCACGCCAGGCCGAAACCGATGTTCAGTCCGAGGGTTTTGCGATCCCCGGCTCAGACGATTTCAAAGGACCGGCCATCCTGACCCTGCAGAGCAGCAGCGGTCATGTGCAACGGGTCGGGCTGCTCGGTGGTACCAGCCAATACCAGGGCAACAGCAACGGCCTGTTGAATAGCCGCGCGATGGTCGACCCCGGCAATGACACCCTCAACCTGCAAGGCCAGAGCCTCGGCGCCTACTGGAGCCTGACCGGCCCCCAAGGCTGGCACGTGGACTTGACCGCCAGCGGTGGCCGGGTCAATGGCTACAGCCGTGATGCCCAGGGCATGCGGCAAACCGCCGAAGGCAGCGCAATGACCGTGTCGGTGGAAGGTGGCTTTCCTATCGGCCTGGGCGATAACTGGGTGGTGGAACCCCAGGCGCAGTTGATCAATCAACGCATTACCCTGGACACACCCTATGCTGGCGCCAACAACGGGACCTCCAGCGACTTGTCGTCCTGGAGCGGCCGGGTCGGTGCGCGGTTGAAAGGCAGTTACGACATCAACGGCCTGCCGGTCGAACCCTATGTGCGGACCAACTTGTGGCACACGGTGTACACCGGCACCACTGTGACGCTGGACCAGGTGGACAAGATCAGCAGCAGCCGCAATTCATCGACCGTGGATTTGGGTCTGGGCCTGGTGGCCAGGGTTTCGCCCACAGTGAGCCTGTACGTCAGCGCCGATTACAGCAGTAACGTGGATGACAATGATTTGAATGGGTTGATCGGGAGTCTGGGGATTCGGATGCGGTGGTGAGGTGATCGTTCCCACGCTCCGCGTGGGAATGCCTCAAGGGACGCTCCGCGTTCCAATGGGACGCGGAGCGTCCCGGGCTGCATTCCCACGCGGAGCGTGGGAACGATCAGGAGCTAGCCCTCCGGCCGCAAGATCAACACCGCCAACGGCGGCAGGTTCAACACCAGCGACAATGCCTGGCCATGGCTCGGCTCTTCCTCGGTAAACGCCCCGCCACCATTGCCGTAGTTGGAACCGGCATAGGTGTCGGCATCGCTGTTGATCACCTCGGCCCAGCGCCCGGCAAACGGCACGCCGATGCGATAGGCCGGACGCGGCACCGGAGTGAAGTTGGCCACCACCAGCGCCGGCCGACCGTCCTTGCTCCAGCGCATAAAGGCATAGACGCTGTTAACCGCATCATCGCCGATCAACCACTGGAAGCCTTGCGGCGCGTCGTCCTGATCGTGCAGCGCCGGTTCTTCGCGGTACAAGCGGTTGAGGTCGCCGACCAGTTTCTGCACACCTTTGTGCTCGGAGTACTGCAACAGGTACCAATCGAGTTGCTGATCGTGATTCCACTCGCGCCACTGGCCGAACTCGCAGCCCATGAACAGCAGCTTCTTGCCCGGATGCGCCCACATGAAACTCAGATAAGCCCGCAGATTCGCGAATTTCTGCCAGCGATCGCCCGGCATCTTGTCGATCAGCGAGTGCTTGCCGTGCACCACTTCATCGTGGGAAATCGGCAGGATAAAGCGCTCGGACCAGGCGTACACCAGGCCGAAACTCAGTTCGTTGTGATGATGAGCGCGGTACACCGGATCCTGCTGGATGTAATGCAGCGAATCGTGCATCCAGCCCATGTTCCATTTGTAATCGAAACCGAGGCCACCCTGTTGGGTGTTCTGGCTGACACCCGGCCACGCCGTGGATTCTTCGGCGATCACCAGCGCGCCCGGCGCTTCGAGATCGACCACGTCATTGAGGTGGCGCAGGAAATCGATGGCTTCCAGGTTCTCGCGACCGCCATGGCGGTTCGGCACCCACTCACCGGCCTTGCGCGAGTAGTCGCGATACAACATGGACGCCACGGCATCGACCCGCAGGCCATCGACATGGAAATGCTTGAGCCAGTGCAGCGCCGACGCCAGCATGTAGCCGTGCACTTCGGTGCGGCCCAGGTTGTAGATCAGGGTGTCCCAATCCTGGTGAAAGCCTTCCATCGGATTGGCGTACTCATACAACGCCGTACCGTCGAACTGCGCCAAGCCGTGGGTATCGGTCGGAAAATGCGCCGGCACCCAGTCGAGGATCACGCCGATATCGGCCTGGTGGCAGGCATTGACGAATGCAGCGAAGTCATCCGGCGTGCCGTAACGGGCGCTCGGGGCGAATTGCGACAGCAACTGATAACCCCAGGAACCGCCGAACGGGTGTTCCATGATCGGCATCAGTTCGATGTGGGTGAAGCCCAATTCCTTCACGTAAGGAATCAGTCGGTCGCCCAACTCATGCCAGGTGTACTGGCGGGCGACTTCACCCAGATCATCCAGCTCGCATTGCCACGAGCCGGCGTGCAATTCGTAGATCGACAGGGGTGCGCTCGGTTTATGTTTGTCAGCGCGAGCCTGCATCCACTCATGGTCTTGCCAGTCGATGCTGAGCGGTGAAGCGACTTTCGACGCGGTATCCGGCGGCAGTTGCGTGGCCAGGGCCATCGGGTCGGCCTTGAGCGGCAAAATGCCCTGGGCACCGAGGACTTCGTACTTGTACGCCTCCCCCGCTTGCAGACGCGGGATAAACAACTCCCAGACCCCGGTCGGATGGCGTAAACGCATCGGATGCCGGCGACCGTCCCACACGTTGAAATCGCCCACGACGGAAACCCGTTTGGCATTCGGCGCCCACACGGCGAAACGCACGCCGTCCACGCCATCGACGTTCTTCAGTTGCGCGCCAAGGCAGGCGCTGAGGTCGCGGTGATTGCCTTCGGCGAAAAGGTACAAGTCCATCTCACCGAGCAGCGGCCCGAAACTGTAGGGATCTTCGGCGACTTGCTCGCCGCCGGCCCAGCGGGTGCGCAGTAGATAGGGCTGGGCACGGTCGAAGTGGCCGACAAACAGCCCCGGTGTCTGGGTGGCTTCAAGGTTGCCGAGTTCTTCCCCGGAATCCTTGGCCAACACCTGGACGCTCAGCGCGTCCGGCAAATAGGCACGAATGAATTGCCCGCCATGCTCATCGCCGTGGGGGCCGAGGATGGCAAACGGATCGTGGTGTTCGGCGCGTACCAGCGCGTCAATGTCCCGCGCCCTGGGCAGCAACGCTTCTTTGTGATGCCCCTGTTCCTTGTTCGAGAAACTCATGACTACTCTCCACCAAGATCGGAAAAGGGTTTGAGCCCACTCAATAACCCATACAAACCGTGCAACGGCACCGGCAGCCAAGTGGGGCGGTTTTCCGCCTCATAAGCCACTTCATAGGCCGCCTTCTCCAGGCCGAACAACGCCAGTGCAGCGTCCTCGCCTTCAGGATCTTGCCACGCATGAGCAAGACTAGCTGCCGCCAGCCGATAAGCGTCGATAAATGCCTGTTGCGCTTCATTTAAATAGCGATCAGCGACCCGTTGCCGCGCCGCTTGGGCATCGGCGGTGTTATCAACGTTGTGCACGTTGATCGCCATCGCGGCGGCGTAGTCGAAGGATCGCAATACACCGCTGACATCTTTATACGGGCTGTGCTTGCCGCGACGTTCGCTGAGCGGCCGTGCCGGCTCGCCTTCGAAGTCGATCAGGTAAGCGTCGCCCTTGATCACCAGCACCTGGCCCAAATGCAAATCGCCATGGACCCGAATGCGCAAACCACCCGCGGCTTTTTTGCCCAGTTCCTGGACATGCCCGAGGATGATTTTTTTGTTATCCAGCAAGCGAGTGACCAGTGCTTTGTCCGCCGGGTTCAATTCGTTTTGATGTTGCTTGAGCAACTTCAGCGCGTGCTCCAGTTGCGCCGCCACGTCCTTGGCCGAGGCCAGGGCTTGTTTCTCCGTGGTGACCTGCGGCGCGAAGTCCGGGTTGTCGGTGGTCGCGGCCAGCACCACGTGCATTTCCCCCAGGCGCTGGCCGAGCATGCCGGCGAAATCTTTCAGTTCACCCAAGGCGTTGTAGTGCTGCTCTTGCTCGGACATGGCATCGGCCAGTTCATCGCGCAGCGCACGCTCGAGGTTGTTCTGGGTCCATTCCCAGGCGTCGCCCTGATTGCTCAAGTAGCCCTGGGCAATCATCAGCAGGTTGTCTTCGCCTTGGGCATCGCGACGAATCACCGAACCCAGCAACGGGGAAATGTTGGCGAACCCGGCGTCGGTCAGGTAGGCGCTCATCTCCAGCTCCGGGTGCACGCCCGAGGCAATTTTGCGGATCAGCTTGAGCACCATGCTTTTGCCGACCACCACCGAACTGTTGGACTGTTCGGCGGACAGGTAACGCACTTCGGACTCCGCCGTCAGGCCGAGCTTCGCCAGTTGCGCGGTCGGTTCGAAACGAATTTCACCGCCATCGGACGGCAACACGGTGTTGCTCTGCATGCCCTCCACTACGGTGCGGATAAAGTTTTCCAGGGCAAACGCATCGGTGATCAAACCGACCTGCGGCCCGCGTCGAACCCGCGACAACGCCAGTTGTTGCGGCAACGGCGCGCCAACCTGATCTTCGGCAATAAAGCCGAACGGCAGTTGATAACGGCTGGTCTGGCCGCCGCTGGTGACTTCGATTTCGCTCAACAGCACCGGATGCTGCGGATCGCCGAAGCGCACGCCATAGGCGAGGTTGACCTTCTCGATCACCGCGTCCTTGCCGGCAAACCAGCGACGGTTTTGCAGCCAGTTCGGCAGGATGCCTTGCTCCAGGGTGCCGCGAGATGGCGCTTCGAGCAGTTCTTCCATGCGTTTCTTCAGCACCAGGGTGGTGAAGTCCGGCAGGCTCTGCGCCGGTTCCACGTGCCAGCTCGGCATTTGATTCTCCGCAGCCAATACGAACCAATAGAAGCCGTACGGCGCCAGGGTCAGCAGGAAGTTCAACTGACCAATGGGTGGGAAGGCGTTACCGCCGAGCATCTCCACCGGGACCATGCCGACGTAGGCCGACAGGTCGAGTTCCGCCGCTTGCGCACTGCGAGACACGTTGGCCACGCACAGGATGATTTCGTGCTTGCCATCGGTGCCGGTGAATTCACGGGTGTAGGCCAGGATCCGGCGGTTGCTCGGCGAAAGCATGTTCAGCGTGCCACGCCCGAAGGCCTTGGACTGCTTGCGCACGGCGAGCATGCGTCGGGTCCAGTTCAGCAGCGAATGCGGGTCGCCGGCCTGGGTTTCGACGTTGACCGACAGGTAACCGTATTGCGGGTCCATGATCGGCGGCAGCACCAGGCTGGCCGGGTCGGCGCGGGAGAAGCCGCCGTTACGGTCGATCGACCATTGCATCGGTGTGCGCACGCCATCGCGGTCGCCGAGGTAGATGTTGTCGCCCATGCCGATTTCATCGCCGTAATACATCGTCGGCGTGCCGGGCATCGACAGCAGCAGGCTGTTGAGCAGTTCCACACGGCGACGATCACGCTCCATCAGCGGCGCGAGACGGCGGCGAATCCCCAGGTTGATCCGCGCCCGACGGTCGGCCGCGTAGTAATTCCACAGGTAATCGCGCTCCTTGTCGGTGACCATTTCCAGGGTCAGCTCATCGTGGTTGCGCAGGAAAATCGCCCACTGGCAGTTGGCCGGGATCGCCGGGGTCTGGCGCAGGATGTCGGTGATCGGGAACCGGTCTTCCTGGGCCAGCGCCATGTACATGCGCGGCATCAGCGGGAAGTGGAACGCCATGTGGCATTCGTCGCCATTCAGGCCTTTTTTATCGGTATCGCCGAAGTACAGCTGAGTGTCTTCCGGCCATTGATTGGCTTCGGCCAGCAGCATGCGATCCGGGTAATTGGCATCGATTTCGGCACGGATCTGCTTGAGGACGTCGTGGGTCTCGGGCAGGTTTTCGTTGTTGGTGCCGTCACGCTCGATCAGGTACGGGATCGCATCCAGGCGCAGGCCGTCGATGCCCATGTCCAGCCAATAGCGCATCACCGACAGCACCGCTTTCATGACTTGCGGGTTATCGAAATTCAGGTCCGGCTGGTGGGAATAGAAGCGGTGCCAGAAGTACTGGCCGGCGACCGGGTCCCAGGTCCAGTTGGATTTTTCGGTGTCGAGGAAAATGATCCGGGTGCCGTCGTACTTTTGGTCGTCATCGGACCAGACGTAAAAGTCCCGTGCCGCCGAGCCTTTCTTGGCCTTGCGCGCGCGCTGGAACCAGGCGTGCTGGTCGGAGGTGTGGTTGATGACCAGTTCGGTGATCACCCGCAGACCGCGCTTGTGCGCCTCGGCGATAAAGCGCTTGGCATCGGCCATGGTGCCGTAGTCGGAATGCACGCCACGGTATTCGGCGATGTCGTACCCGTCATCGCGGCGTGGCGACGGATAGAACGGCAACAGCCAAATGGTGTTGACGCCCAGATCGGCAATGTAATCGAGTTTGGCGATAAGTCCGGGAAAGTCGCCGATCCCGTCATTATTGGAGTCGAAAAAAGACTTGACGTGAACTTGGTAGATGACCGCGTCCTTGTACCAGAGCGGGTCCTTGGTGAAGGGTGTGGTCTTGGGTTTCTTCGCCATTTGAAACTCCTGTTGATGATCGTTCCCACGCTCTGCGTGGGAATGCCTCGACGGACGCTCCGCGTTCGGCTCTGGAGGAGACGCGGAGCGTCCCGGGCTGCATTCCCACGCAGAGCGTGGGAACGATCAGCGGCGTGCTAGACGGTTATGCGCCAAATCCCGAACGGCTGATGGGCCGGGTCGATTCGCATGAATTGGTACTTGCCGTACCACGTCCAGCGATGGCCGCTCATCAAGTCTTCGCCCTGGGTGTGGGCGTCGTCGGGCAGGCCCATTTCCCACAGCGGCAATTCGAAATTCGCTTCCTGGACGTTATGCGGATCCAGGCTGACGGCCACCAGAATGAAGTTGCTGCCGTCGGCGCTGCGTTTGCCGAAATACAGGATGTTGTCGTTCCAGGCGTTGTAGATCTTCAGCCCCAAATGCGTGTGCAACGCCGGGTTCTGGCGGCGGATGCGGTTGAGCTGGGCGATCTCGGCAATGATGTTGCCCGACGCATTGAAGTCTCGCGGGCGGATCTCGTACTTCTCGGAGTTGAGGTATTCCTCCTTGCCCGGGATCGGCGCGGCTTCGCACAACTCAAAGCCCGAATACATGCCCCACAAGCCAGAGCCCATGGTCGCCAACGCCGCGCGAATCAGAAAACCCGCGCGCCCGGACTCATGCAAAAACGCCGGGTTGATGTCCGGGGTATTCACAAAGAAGTTCGGCCGGAAGCATTCACTCCAGGGCGACTCATTGAGTTCACTGAAATAGGTCGACAATTCGTACTTGGTATTGCGCCAGGTGAAGTAGGTGTAGCTCTGGGAGTAACCGACCTTGCCCAGGCGCGCCATCATCGCCGGGGTGGTAAAGGCTTCGGCGAGGAAGATCACTTCCGGGTGCAACGCTCGCACGTCGGCGATCAGCCATTGCCAGAACGGCAGCGGCTTGGTGTGCGGGTTGTCGACGCGAAAGATCTTCACGCCCTCCTCGACCCAACCGACCACGATGTCACGCAATTCAACCCAGAGGCTGGGGATCGCGTCGGCGGCGTAGAAATCGACGTTGACGATGTCCTGGTATTTCTTCGGCGGGTTCTCGGCGTATTTGATCGTGCCGTCGGGGCGCCAGTTGAACCAGCCCGGATGCTGCTCCAGCCACGGGTGATCCTGGGAACACTGGATGGCGAAGTCGAGGGCGATTTCCAGCCCATGGTCCGCTGCCGCCACCACCAGTCTGCGGAAGTCTTCGCGCGTACCGAGTTCGGAGTGAATCGCCTCATGCCCGCCCTCGGCGCTGCCGATGGCGTACGGGCTGCCCGGATCATTGGGGCCGGCGGTCAGGGAGTTATTCGGGCCTTTGCGATAGCTGCGGCCGATCGGGTGGATCGGCGGGAAGTACAGCACGTCGAAACCCATGTCCTGGATCATCGGCAGCCGCGAGTGCACATCGTTGAACGTGCCGTGGCGCGCGGGATCGTCGGTGATCGAGCGTGGAAACAGCTCGTACCAACTGGCAAATTGGGCGATCTCTCGCTCCACATCCAGCGGGAATTCCTGGCTGAGGCTCAGGTAGGCGCGATGATCGGCCTGGGCCATCAGATCGGCGCTACGCTGGTGCAGAAATAGCGCGACCTGCTCGGCTTCGAGCAGCCCGGACAATTCATGGTGCAGCCCGGCCAGTTGCTCGCTGAGTTGTCCTTCGCTACGTTCGGCGGCTTGCTGGACCAGCGTCCGGCCTTCCTGCAACTCCAGGCTCACCGGCACGCGCGCCGTGTGTTTCTTTTCCAGTTCATAACAGAAGCTGGCGAACTGATCGATCCAGGCTTCGATGCAAAACACATGGCGGCCCTGGCGCTCAACGCGAAACCGGCCTTGCCAGCCGTTGTTGCCCAGCTCATGCATGGTTTCGCTGTGCCAGGACTCTTCGCCCTCGCCGCGCCAACGGATGCGTACGGCCATTTTGTCGTGGCCATCGGCAAACACTTTGCCGGTGACCAGCACCTCCTGCCCCACCACGGCTTTGACGGCAAACAGCCCGCCATCGAGGGTCGGCATGACGCTTTCAATGGCGATGCGCGGCAGCAATAACGCCTGCGACAGCGGCATATGCGGGTTGTAACTGAGTTCGGTCGGTTTTTCAGCGATCATCGAGCATCTCTCCTTTACGCCCCAAGGACGCTCTTGTGCCTGATATTCATCCACATGGGGCGATCCGCCCGGAATGAACTCACTTAGGTTCCGAGCGACAGGCGCCGGTAAAAGTTCACGGGGATTTGCCAGAGTGTTGGTGGGAATCAAATCCTCTGCGCGGTGGTCAACAAACTTAAGCACGAGTTACGCCATGTGCCACAAGGAGGCTTCACGATGAGCATACCGATCCCCGCTGAAACGCCAGATCCGAACATCGACAACCCGACCATTCCGCCCACCGAGCCGGAACCGGTGCCCGAGCAAGAGCCACCGGGCACCACCCCGCCACCTCGGGAAGACCCGCCGGACACCATACCACCGGTGATCGTCAGTCCCGAGTAGCGGTGATCGTTCCCATGCTCCGCGTGGGAATGCAGCCCGGGACGCTCTGCGTCCCAGTGGAACGCGGAGCGTCCCTTGAGGCATTCCCACGCAGAGCGTGGGAACGATCTTACGGTTCGCGGTTGTTATTCTTGTCGAGCATCCGCACCACCATCGGCATCACGCTGAATATCGCCAATGCCAGCAACGTACTGAGCACCGCTGTCGCTTCGCGGCCCAACCCGGCCGATACGCCAATGGCCGCGGTCATCCACAACCCGGCGGCGGTGGTCAGGCCTTTTACATGACCCTCATCGCCCTCGGTGTTTTTCAGAATCGTCCCGGCGCCAAGGAAACCAATCCCGGCGATCACCCCTTGCACCACCCGGCTCATGGCATCGGCCTGGGAGCCGGACATCTGCGGCACCAGCACGAACAGCGCCGCCCCCAACGCTACCAACATATGCGTGCGCACCCCGGCAGCCTTGCCCTTGTGCTCGCGCTCGAAACCGAGAATGCCCCCCAGCACCGCGGCCATCAGCAGGCGCACGGTAATGCGTGTCAATTGTGAAGCGTCGCCAACGTCGGCGAACTCTGCTTGCAACGTCACCCAAACCTCATGCCACCAGGCGTTCATGGCGCAGTCCTTTGTATGAATCGATAGAAGGTGGACCGCGCCGACCATTAATCGGTTGCACAGAACGATAGCCAGCCCTGGCGACCTAACGTTTTAGTCTCCGCTGAAAAAAGGACAATCCCATGACCGTGCGCATCGAAAACCAGACCTGCTTTTTCATCACCGAAAACGGCGAAGAAATTCGCCTCTGCCCCGACGTCACCATCATCACCGACTCGGAAAAAGCCATGTCGGCGGTGGAGATCAACGGCCAGCGCGTCTACATCACCGAAGCAGAAGCCGACGCATTGACCGTAGCAGGTGCCGTGGACGGTCGTAAGCATTTGAAGGCCACGGACAGTGATTCGGTGATTTGACTGACCCGGATCAACAACGCATGCAGGCGCCTGGGATAGGCGCCTGTGCCCTGCGTTCGCAGGTGTAACAAGTTGTCGCAGGCACTCGCCGCGAAACCATCTGATCCGCTTTTTATTGCAATACCTGAGTCTGTTATGCAAACAGATCGACGCTCATAGTGCCCCGGCCTGATGGAGGCTGATGAGCGAACGACCATGAGCGAGAGAATCCCCGTCCGAACCGTTGAAACCTATGAACCTTCACGCCCGAAGATGAAGGTCAAATCCAGCGATAACCTGATCCACACCCGCAGCTTCACCGGCCTGTACCGCACCTTGCGCATGAGCGGCGCCGGTTTTCTGTTCCTCGCTTTCTTCGGCACGGTATGGCTGAACTGGGGCGGTCGCCAAGCGGTGCTGTGGGACCTGTCCGAAAGCAAATTCCACATTTTTGGCGCGACCTTCTGGCCGCAGGATTTCATCCTGCTCTCGGCGTTGCTGATCATTGCTGCGTTCGGCCTGTTTGCGATCACGGTGTTCGCCGGCCGGGTCTGGTGCGGTTACACCTGCCCGCAAAGCTCCTGGACCTGGATCTTCATGTGGTGCGAGAAAATCACCGAAGGCGAGCGCAACCAGCGGATCAAGCTGCAAGCCGCGCCGTGGAGCGTGAACAAACTGCTGCGGCGCTCGGCCAAGCACACGCTATGGCTGGGTATCAGCCTGCTCACCGGCCTGACCTTTGTTGGCTACTTCACGCCGATCCGGCCGTTGGCCGAAGAACTGCTGACCCTGCAAATGGCCGGCGTCAGTCTGTTCTGGGTGATCTTCTTCACTGGCGCCACCTACATCAATGCCGGTTGGCTGCGTGAAGCGGTGTGCATGCACATGTGCCCGTATGCGCGGTTCCAGAGCGTGATGTTCGACAAGGACACCCTGACCATTTCCTACGACGTGGCACGCGGCGAAAACCGTGGCCCGCGCAAGCGCGAAGTGAAACCGGCCGATGTCGGCCTCGGTGATTGCATCGACTGCCAGGTCTGCGTGCAGGTCTGCCCCACCGGCATCGACATCCGCGACGGTTTGCAAATGGAATGCATCGGCTGCGCGGCGTGCATCGACGCCTGCGATTCGATCATGGACAAAATGGGCTACGCTCGCGGGCTGATCAGTTACACCTCCGAGCATGAGTTGCAGGGCGGCAAGACCCACCTGCTGCGGCCACGGTTGATTGGCTACACGGCGGTGCTGCTGATCATGATTGGCGCACTGGCCCTGGCGCTGGTGGAACGGCCGATGGTGTCCCTGGACGTCACCAAGGACCGTGGCATGTACCGTGAAAACAGCGAAGGTCTGATCGAGAACATCTACAGCCTGAAAGTCATCAACAAAACCCAGCAGCGTCAGGATTACCGCCTGAGCCTGGTGGATGGCGAGGGCTTCCAGTTGCAAGGCAAGACGGAGTTGAGCCTGGCGCCGGGTGAGATTGTCGACGTGCCGGTGTCGGTGGCGATGACCACGGAACGGCCGAGCAGCAGCTCCCAGACCATCAGTTTCAAGATTGTCGACAGCGATGAACCGGAGATCTACAGCGTGGCCCAGAGCCGGTTTGTTGCGCCGATGAATCGCTGATCCCTTAGACTGCGGTGCGGCCATTCGCGGGCAAGCCTCGCTCCTACAGACACCTGCGTACTGTAGGAGCGAGGCTTGCCCGCGAAGAAGTCACCGCCGATTTCCCTGACTGACACCAACCCAGGCATTCGATGAAACGCTACGAAAAATTCGCCGATGACATCGCTGAACTGATCCGCTCCGGGGTCCTTGGCCCCGGCCAGCGCGTACCGTCGGTGCGCTACGCCAGCCAGACCTACGGGGTCAGCCCGTCCACGGTATTCCAGGCGTATTACCTGCTGGAACGTCGCGGCCTGATCCGCGCCCGGCCGCGTTCCGGTTACTTCGTCAACACCCACGCCCCGAGCCCGTTCTCGGAGCCCGTGATCAGCAACCAGGTCAACGAATCCACCGAAGTCGATGTCAGCGAACTGGTTTTTTCCGTCCTCGACTCGATCAAGGACCCCAACACCGTGCCGTTCGGCTCGGCCTTCCCCAGCCCGACCCTGTTCCCGCTGCAACGCCTGTCCCGCTCCCTGGCCAGTGCCGCCCGGGAGATGGACCCGCGCATGGTCGTCACCGACATGTCGCCGGGCAACCCGCAGCTGCGTCGGCAAATCGCCCTGCGCTACATGGTCGGCGGGCTGATGCTGCCGATGGAAGAACTGCTGATCACCAACGGTGCCCTCGAAGCGCTGAACCTGTGCCTGCAAGCCGTCACCGAACCCGGTGACCTGGTGGCCATCGAAGCCCCGGCGTTCTACGCCAGCCTGCAAGTGCTGGAACGCTTGAAGCTCAAAGCGGTGGAAATCCCGGTGCATCCACGGGACGGCATCGACCTCGGCGTGTTGGCACAAACCCTGGAACGGTATCCAATCAAGGCCTGCTGGTGCATGACCAGTTTTCAGAACCCGATGGGCGCGACCATGCCCGAGGCAAAGAAACAGGAATTGGTGGAATTGTTGCGCAGCCACCAGGTGCCACTGATCGAGGACGACGTCTACGCCGAACTCTATTACGGCCAGCAAGCGCCGAAACCGGCCAAGGCATTTGATACCGAAGGCCTGGTGATGCATTGCGGTTCGTTCGCCAAGAGCCTGGCCCCCGGCTATCGCATTGGCTGGGTCGCCGCCGGGCGTTATGCGCAGAAAATCGAACGCCTGAAGCTTATGACCTCACTTTGCGCCTCGATGCCGGCCCAGGCCGCGATTGCCGACTACCTGCAACACGGCGGCTATGACCGCCACCTGCGCAAACTGCGCTACGCCCTGGAAGAACAGCAAAGCGCCATGCTTGCCGCCATCGCCCGCTACTTCCCTGCGCAGACCCGCGTCAGCCAACCGGCCGGCGGCTACTTCCTGTGGCTGGAACTGCCACCGCAGATGGATTCGTTGAAGTTGTTCCAGATGGCCCTGGCCCAAGGCATCAGCATCGCGCCGGGGCCGATCTTTTCACCGACCCAGCGCTTCAGGAATTGCATTCGCTTGAACTATGGCAGCCCGTGGAATGAAGCGGCGGAGAAGGCGATGGAGACGTTGGGGCGGATCGTCAGGTCGTTCTGACAGTGATCGTTCCCACGCTCCGCGTGGGAATGCAGCCACGGACGCTCCGCGTTCGGCTTCGGATGTGACGCAGAGCGTCACGGGATGCATTCCCACGCGGAGCGTGGGAACGATCAGGGTCAGCGCCCGCCCCCAAGATCAACGAAAGTCCCGGTCGCATACGAAGCCTTATCCGACAGCAACCACACAATCGCCTCCGCCACTTCATCCGGCCGGCCGCCACGGGCCATCGGGATCGCCGATTCGAGCTTGCTGACCCGATCCGGATCACCGCTCAGCGCGTGGAAATCGGTGTAGATAAAACCGGGTCGCACGGCGTTGACACGAATCCCCTCGCCCGCCACTTCCTTCGACAGGCCGATGGTGAAGCTGTCCAGCGCGCCTTTTGACGCGGCGTAATCCACGTACTCGTTGGGCGAGCCCAGGCGCGAAGCGACCGAAGACACATTGACGATGCTGCCACCCTGCCCGCCATGTTTGGGCGACATGCGCAGGATCGCGTGCTTGGCGCAGAGAATCGGCGCCAGGACGTTGGTCTTGAGGATTTTGAGAATGCGGAATTCGGACATTTCGTCGACCCGGGACTTGTGCCCGACGGTGCCGGCGTTGTTCACCAGCGCCGTGACCCGTCCCAGCTCGGTGTCGACGCGGTGGAACATGGCGATCACTTCGTCTTCGATGCTGACATCGGCCCGCACTGCAATGGCTTGGGCGCCCAGTGCACGGACTTGCTCCAGCACACTTTGCGCAGCCTGTTCGTCAGCCAGATAGTTGATACAGATCCGATAGCCCTGCTGGGCGGCTAACAACGCCGTGGCGGCGCCGATGCCACGGCTGCCCCCGGTGATGACGATGACTTTTTCCATGCTGACGTTCCCCCGTTTCAAGCTTAAGCAGTCGGGGGCAAGAATAACCGCCATTGGCGGGTTTTGCATGGGCCTGCATCAATTGTCATGGCTGCTACAGGGGTCAACCGGCAGCCAATTGCTCACCCCGATGAATGTCGTGCATGAATCGCTCCGCCGGCAGCGGATGCCCCAGCAGATAACCCTGCAACGAATCACACCCCAATTTCGTCAGGAAATCCTGCTGCACACCGGTCTCGACACCTTCCGCCACAATCCGCAAACCCAACGCCTGGCCGAGCGCGACAATCGCCGAGACGATGGCGGCGTCATCGCTGTCGTGCTCCAGGTCGCGGACGAAGCCACGGTCGATCTTCAACTCATTGGCCGGCAAACGCTTGAGGTACATCAAGCTCGAATAACCGGTGCCGAAGTCATCAATGGACAAATCGACGCCCATGTCCGACAGCTCCTGCAGCACCGTCATGCTTGCATCGGCGTCGCTCATGGCGGTGGTTTCGGTGATTTCCAGGGTAAGGCTGTTGGCCGGCAAATGGTGCGTAGCCAGGGCCTTGGCCACGCTCTGGACCAGGCCGACGTGGCAGAACTGCAAGGCGGACAGGTTCACCGCGATACGCCAGTCGGTGTAGCCGAGCACGTACCATTCGCGCATTTGCCGGCAGGCTTCGTTCAACACCCATTCGCCGATGGGAATGATCAGCCCGGTCTTTTCCGCCAGATCGATGAACTTGTCCGGCAGCAACATGCCCTGGGTCGGGTGCACCCAGCGCAGCAGCGCCTCGGCGCCGACCGGGCGGCCGTTGCTGGCGTCGAATTTGGGTTGGTAATACAAGCTGAATTGTTGCTGGTCGAGAGCGGCGCGCAGGTCTTGCAACAATTGCAGCTGTTTGCGAGCGTTGCTGTTCATCGAGGCGTCGAAAAAGCTGTGGCCGTTTTTCCCCGCGCCCTTGGCGTGGTACATCGCGGCGTCGGCGTTCATCAGCAGCTCTTGCGCGGTCTGGCCGTTGCCTGGATAGAGCGCGATGCCGACGCTGGCGGAAATCTGCAGATCATGTTCGGCCACCCTGAACGAGCGCGCGATCAGGCTGACCTGACGCGCTGCCAGGTTCAGCGCATCGTTGGGCTCACTCAAGCGCACCAGCAACACGAATTCGTCACCGCCGATCCGCGCCAGGGTGTCCTGGCTGCGCAAGTCCTCGCGCAGTCGCAAGCCGACCTCACGCAACAACTGGTCGCCCATGTGGTGGCCGAAGGCGTCGTTGACTGGTTTGAAACCATCCAGATCGATGAACATCAGCGCAAAACAACCGCCCTGCTCCTGCACCTTGGACATGGCCAGTTCGATGCGGTCCGCCAGCAGCGTGCGGTTCGGCAGGCCGGTCAGGGTGTCGTGCAGGGCCAGTTGGGTCAGTTCGCGGTTGGCTTCGGTCAACGAGTGCGCGAGGTCGGCGGTACGCGCTTCCAGGCGTGCGTCAAGAATCGAGGTTAGCAAGGCGATGCTCAATACCGCCAACGTGGTGATCAACACCAGGTTGTCCAGGCCCTTACCGCTCAAGCCATTGAGGGCGGCGCCGCAGAAGCTGCCGTCAGGAAACCGCGCCGCCGCCATGCCGGTGTAATGCATGCCGACGATGGCGAAGCCCATGATCACGGCGGCACCGCCACGGATCAGGCCCACGTAGGGGGTGTGCTGGCGCAGGCGGAAAGCGATCCACAAGGCGGCTGCCGACGCACCGACAGCAATCAGCAACGAGGCGCTAAACAGCGTCGGGTCGTAGTCGATGCCCGGCTGCATGAGCATGGCCGCCATGCCGGTGTAATGCATGGCGCTGATGCCGCCGCCCATGATCAGCGCGCCAAATGCCAACTGCCACACCGGCAGCTTCGGCTGGCTGACCAGCCACAGGGCAAAGCCGCAGGACAAGATCGCGATCGCCAGCGACAGCACGGTGAGGCCGAGGTCGTAGCCCAGATCAATCGGTAATTTGAAGGCGAGCATGCCGATGAAATGCATCGACCACACGCCAATGCCCATGGCCACCGCCCCGCCGGCAGTCCACAGGTGAACGGCCCGGCCCTGGGTGGTGGCGATCCGGCCAGTCAGGTCCAGGGCGGTATAGGACGCAAGAATCGCCACGCACAGCGAGATGAAAACCAACGTGGGGGAATAGGTGCCGATGAGCATGGGATTTTCCGAGGCCTGCCCACCGTACTGCGTCCGTTCTCGGGGGGCAAAGTCGGCGATTGTACTGATTGCGCAGAAGAACGCACTGACAAAATTATCAAATGGCCATCAACCCGATGAAACGCTTGTTTGACACTTTTAAATCGTCATGACAACGCCGGTGATCGTTCCCACGCTCTGCGTGGGAATGCCTCATCGGACGCTCTGCGTCCGGGACGCGGAGCGTCCTTGGCTGCATTCCCACGCAGAGCGTGGGAACGATCAGCAAGCGTGGGAACGATCGGTGCCAGCCAGGTTATTCCTTGTCGCTCACCTGCAATTGCCCATCCCACCCGCCGCCCAGCGCCGCAATCAACTGCACACTGGCAATCAACCGGCTCTGCAACACGTTCAACACGCTTTGTTCATTACTCAATGCCGTGGCTTGCACCACCACCACATCCAGATAAGCAATCAACCCGGCCTTGTACTGGTTCTCGGTCAGGCGCAAGGAATCCCGGGCGGCGTCGAGGGCTTCCTGGCGCACCGCTGCTTCGTTCTCATACACCTTGAGCTGCACCAGGTAGTTTTCCACCTCGCGGAAACCATCCAGCACGGTCTGGCGGTACTTGGCCACGGTTTCATCGTAGAGCGCTTCGTTGCGATCCACTTCCGCCGAGCGCGCGCCGCCGTCGAACAAAGGCAAGTCCAGTTTCGGCCCCACCGACCAGAAACGGTTCGGCAAGCTGATCAGGTTGCTGGACGTACTGCTGCTGTAGCCGCCGCTCAAGCTCAAGCTCAAATCCGGGTAGTAAGCGGCTTTCGCCACGCCGATATTGGCGTTGGCGGCAATCACCGAACGTTCGGCAGAGGCAATGTCCGGCCGGCGTTCGAGCAATTGCGACGGCAGGCTCAGGGGAATCTGCGGCAGTTTCGGAATGTCCTGGGTTTGCGCCAGGTTGAACTCCGCCGGTGCCTTGCCGATCAGCACCGCAATCGCGTTTTCGAACTGCGCACGTTGCCAGATCAGGTCCACCAGATCGGCCTGGGTGCTTTTCAACTGCGCCTGGGCCTGGGCCACCGCATCACGCCCGGACACGCCGGCGCGGTACTGATTCTGCGTCATTTGCAGCGAGCGCTGGTACGCCACGACCGTCGATTCCAGCAAGCGTTTCTGCTGATCAATCACCCGCAACTGCAAGTAGTTCTGCACCAGCTCCGACTGCTGACTCAGGCGCATCGCCGCCAGATCGGCGAAACTGGCCTGTGCGCTGGCGGTGTCGGCTTCCAGGCCGCGACGCAGCTTGCCCCAGATATCCGCTTCCCAACTGACCCCCAGTTCCGTGGTGTAGGTATTGCGAATACCGCTGGCGGAGCTGCTCAGGCTTGAACTGCTGCTGCCGGCCCCTTGACTGGAGCGGGTTTTACCCGCGCTCAAGTCAACCGTGGGGTAAAACGCCGCACGGGCGCTTTTCACCAAGGCTTGGGATTGACGATAGCGGGCGTCGGCCTGGGCCACAGTCTGGTTGGCGCTGTTCAGTCGCTCGATCAAGCCGTCGAGCTGCCGGTCACCATACAACTCCCACCAGGCACCCCGGGCCAGGGAATCGCTCGGACTGGCCTGACGCCAGCCCTCGGCTTCCTTGTACTGCGCCGGCTCGGCGGTTTGCGGACGCTGATAGTCCGGGCCGACGGCGCAAGCGCTGATCAGCGCCATGCACAGCGCCAGACTCAACAGGCGCGAGCCCCGGGCCATGGCGATCGGTGCAGCCAGAGTGATAAGCGAACGGTCAGTCATAGCGGAGTTTCCAGAGCTGCATCGGTACGTACCCCACGCCATTTATTGAATCGATGGCGCAGTTTGTCGAGATAGAGGTAAACCACCGGGGTGGTGTAGAGGGTCAGCACCTGGCTGAAAATAAGTCCGCCGATGATGGTCAGGCCCAACGGCTGGCGCATTTCCGCACCTTCGGCACGGCTGAGCAACAGCGGCAACGCGCCGAGGATCGCCGCCAGGGTGGTCATCAGAATCGGTCGCAGACGTTGCAAGCAAGCGCTGCGAATCGAATCCAGCGGCGTCATGCCTTGATGCCGCTCCAACTGCAACGCGAGATCGATCATCAGGATGGCGTTTTTCTTCACCACCCCGATCAGCAGGAACAGCCCCAACAGCGAAATCAGGCTGAACTCCCCGCCCAGGGCATAGATCGACAGCAATGCGCCGACCCCGGCCGACGGCAAGGTCGACAGAATCGTCAGCGGGTGAATGTAACTTTCATACAACACGCCCAACACCAGGTACACCGCCACCAGCGCGCCGAGAATCATGAACGGCTGGCTCTTCTGGGTCGCGGCAAAGGCGTCGGCGGTGCCGGCCATTTTCACAATGACGTCTTCCGGCATACCCAGCTTGGCAATCGCCCGCTCGATGGCCGCCGTGCCCTGCTCCACCGTGACGCCTTCGGCCATGTCGAAGGAGATGCTTTCGGAAGCAAACTGGCCTTCGTGGCTGACGCGGTCGTCTTCCAGGCTATTTTCGTAGTGAGCGATGGTGGACAACGGAATCCGTGCGCCCGTGGACGTGATCACCTGGACCTGCTTCAACGTAATCGGGTCCTGGGCATATTTCGGATTGACCTCCATCACCACCTGATACTGGTTGAGGCTGTCGTAGATCGTCGAAATCTGCCGCTGGCTGTAGGCGTTGTTCAACACCGCCGTGACCATGTCCATGTCCACACCCAGGCGCTTGGCCTGGTCGCGGTCAACAATCAGCGTCACCTGTTGCGCGCCACGTCCTTCACGGGCGTCAATCGCGGTCAGCTCCGGCAAGGCCCGCAGCGCGGTGACGACTTTCGGATACCACTCGCGCAATGAGCCCAGGTCGGCGCTTTGCAGGATGTAGGAATACTGCGAAGTGGTCTGTTCACGGCCACCGCCAAATTGCAGGTCCTGATCCGCCATCAACATCAACTGCGCACCGGCAACCTTGGGCATTTCCTTGCGCAAGCGTTCGATGACTTTTTGCGCCGAAACGTTGCGTTCCTTGATCGGTTTCAAGCGCACCAGCATGAAGGCGTTGTTGGTGCCGTTGGTGCCGCCAATGAACCCGGCCACGCTTTGCACCGCCTCGTCCTTGAGCACCGCACGGCGGAAGATTTCCATCTTCGGCTGCATCACGCTGAACGACAGGCCATCGTCGCCGCGAACGAAGCCGATCAACTGACCGGTGTCCTGCTGCGGCATAAAGGTTTTCGGCACCACCACGTACAACGCAACGTTGACGCCGACGGTGATGATCAGGCTAAGCAACGTCAGGCGTCGGTGACGCAGCACCCAGTCGAGGCTGGTGGCGTATTTGCCGACCATCCATTCGTTGGCCCGCTGGCTCCAGCGCTGCAAGCGGTTTTCCTGGCCCGGGGTGTGCGGCTTGAGCCAACGGGCGCAGAGCATCGGCGTCAAGGTCAGGGACACAATCAGCGAAACGACGATGGACGCCGCCAGGGTGATGGAAAACTCGCGGAACAGGCTTTCGATGATGCCGCCCATAAACAGGATCGACAGGAACACCGCTACCAGCGAAACGTTCATCGACAGCAGCGTAAACCCGACTTCCTGCGCACCGAGGTACGCGGCCTTCATCGGCGGCACGCCTTCGTCGATGTGCCGGGTAATGTTCTCCAGCACCACGATGGCATCGTCCACCACCAGCCCGGTGGCCAGGATCAACGCCATCAGCGACAGGTTGTTCAGGGAAAACCCATACAGGTACATCACCGCGAAGGTGCCGACCAGCGATACCGGCACCGCCAGCGTCGGGATCAGGGAGGCACGGAAGTTACCCAGGAACAGGAACACCACCAGAATCACCAGGGCCACGGCGATCAGCAGGGTCATTTCCGCTTCATGCAACGTGGCCTTGATCACCGGCGAACGGTCCATGGCCAGGTTCAGCTTGACGCTGGCCGGCAACACCGCTTGCAGCGCCGGTAACTGCGCCTTGATCTCGTTGACTGTCTCGATGATGTTGGCGCCGGCCTGACGGTTGATCACCAGCAGCACCGCCGCGTCGTCGTTGAAAAAACCGCTGTTGTAGCGGTCCTCGACGCCGTCGCTGACCGTGGCCACATCCTTCAGGCGCAGGGCCGCGCCGTTGTTGTAGTGGATGATCAGCGACTCGTAGTCCTTGGCCTTTTCCAGTTGATCGTTGGCCTGCACCTGCCACAGGCGCTGGTCGTCCTCGACCGAGCCTTTCGGCCGGCGCACGTTGGCGTTGGCAATGGTGTTGCGCACATCGTCCAGGGCCACGCCGTATTGGTTGAGCGCCTGGGGTTCGAGCTCGATGCGCACCGCCGGCAGGGAGCTGCCGCCGATCTGCACTTCACCCACGCCCTGCACCTGGGACAGGCTCTGGGACAGGATCGTCGAGGCCAAATCGTAGAGCTGACCTTTCTCCAGCACATCCGAAGTCAGCGACAACACCATGATCGGCGCTTGCGACGGGTTGACCTTCTTATACGTCGGCATGCTGCGCATCCCGCTCGGCAGCAGGTTGCGCGAGGCGTTGATCGCCGCTTGCACTTCCCGCGCAGCGCCGTTGATGTCGCGGTCGAGGTCGAACTGCAAAATCACCCGGGTCGAACCCTGGCTGGAGCGGCTGCTCATGGTGTTAACCCCGGCGATGGCGCCGAAGGAACGCTCAAGCGGCGTGGCCACGGTCGAGGCCATCACTTCGGGACTCGCCCCCGGCAGACTGGCCTGAACCACGATCACCGGGAAATCCATCTGCGGCAACGGCGACACCGGCAACAGGCCGAAACTCACGCCGCCCAGCAGCATGATTGCCAGGCTCAGCAACATGGTCGCGACCGGGCGCTTGATGAAAGGACCGGACAGGTTCATGGACGACAGCTCCGGACATCGATCCCTGTGGGAGCGAGCTTGCTCGCGATGAGGCCGGCACAGGCAACATCGATGCTCACCGACACACCGCTATCGCGAGCAAGCTCGCTCCCACAAGGGGCGCGCCTTGCAGGTACAGATGTGCCATTCCAAGCCGTCATACCGCGACCTCTTTCGAATCAGTCTTGCCAAAGCGGCGCCCCAACCGATCGAAATACAGGTAAATCACGGGCGTGGTGAACAAGGTCAACACCTGACTCACCAGCAACCCACCGACCATCACCAGACCCAGCGGTTGACGCAACTCCGCGCCCGACCCGGTGGCCAGCATCAACGGCACCGCGCCGAACAATGCGGCCAGTGTCGTCATCAAAATCGGCCGGAAGCGCAGCAGCGCCGCTTGATAGATCGCCTGTTCCGGCGCCATGCCCTGATTGCGCTCGGCGTCGAGGGCGAAGTCGATCATCATGATCGCGTTCTTTTTCACGATGCCGATCAGCAAAATGATGCCGATGATCGCGATCATCCCCAGGTCATTGCCGGTCAGCAGCAGCGCCAGCAAGGCGCCGACCGCCGCCGAGGGCAAGGTCGACAGGATGGTGATCGGGTGAATGTAACTCTCGTAGAGCACGCCGAGCACGATGTACATGGTCACCACCGCCGCGAGGATCAGCAGCAAGGTGCTCGACAACGACGCCTGGAACGCTTCGGCCGCGCCCTGGAACTGGGTCTGCACGCCAATCGGCATGCCGATGTCTTTCTGCACTTGATCGATGACTTCAACCGCATGCCCCAGCGCCACGCCGGGCGCCAGGTTGAACGACATCATCACCGCCGGGAACTGGCCGATGTGGGTGATCGCCAATTGCGTCTGCCGTTGCTCGACATGGGCCAGACTGGACAGGCGCACCTGACCGCCATCGGTGGTCTTGACGTGAATCTGGTTCAGCGCATCCGGGCCGATTTTCTCGCCGGACTGGGATTGCAGCACCACGCGATACTGGCTGGCCTGGGTGTAAATCGTGGAAATCTGCCGCTGGCCGAAAGCGTCGTACAGCGCATCGGTGATGTTCGACACCGACACCCCGACCCGTGACGCCGCATCGCGGTCGATCACCAGGTACACCTGCAAACCCTTGTCCTGCAAATCGCTGGCGACGTCGGTCAGTTCCGGCCGTTGGGCCAGGGCTTCCACCAGACGCCCGCTCCACAGGCTCAGCAGCTCCGAGTCCGGGGACGACATGCTGAATTGGTACTGGGTGCGGCTGACCCGGTCTTCGATGGTCAGGTCCTGCACCGGCTGCATAAACAGGCGAATGCCCACCAGTTTGTCCACTTCCGGTTGCAGGCGCGCAATGATCTTGGTCGCGCTGAGGTCCCTCGCACTGTGGGGCTTGAGGTTGATCAGCATGCGTCCGCTGTTGAGCGTCGAGTTGTCGCCGTCAACGCCGATGTAGGACGACAGACTCTCTACTGCCGGATCAGCCAGGATCACTTTGGCCAGTTCCTGCTGACGCTCGCTCATCGCCGCAAAGGAAATCGACTGCGGCGCCTCGGAAATGCCCTGGATGACCCCGGTGTCCTGCACCGGGAAGAAGCCCTTGGGCACCACCATATAAAGAAACACCGTCAACCCGAGAGTCGCGATGGCCACCAGCAAGGTCAGCGGCTGATGCTTGAGCACCCACTGCAACTTGCGCCCGTAAGCGGCGATCATCCAGTCGATGGTCGCGCCGCTGGCCCGGTAGAAACGGCCCTGTTCTTCCTCCTTGGGTTCACGCTTGAGCAGCCGCGCGCACATCATCGGCGTCAGGGTCAGGGACACCACCAGGGAAATCAGGATCGCCACCGCCAGGGTGATGGCGAATTCACGGAACAGCCGCCCCACCACGTCGGCCATGAACAGCAGCGGAATCAGCACCGCGATCAACGACAGGGTCAGGGAAATCAGGGTGAAGCCGATTTGTTTGGCGCCCTTGAGCGCGGCGTTCAGCGGCGTGTCGCCTTCTTCGATAAACCGGGAAATGTTCTCCAGCATCACGATGGCATCGTCCACCACGAAACCGGTGGCGATGGTCAGGGCCATCAAGGTCAGGTTATTGACCGAGAACCCCGCGAGGTACATCACGCCGAACGTGCCGATCAGCGACAACGGCACCGCGACCGATGGAATGATGGTCGCACTGGCCCGGCGCAAGAACAGGAACGTCACCATCACCACCAGGGCGATGGCGATCAGCAGTTCGTGTTGCACGTCGGTGACCGAGGCGCGGATGGTCTGGGTGCGGTCGGTCAGGACGGTCACTTCAAGGCCGGCCGGCAGGTTGTCGGTGATGCTCGGCAACAAGGCCTTGATCCGGTCCACCACTTCGATGACGTTGGCACCGGGCTGACGCTGGATGTTCAGCAACACCGCCTGGTTTTCATTGGCCCACGCCGCCAGTCGTTCGTTCTCGGCACCGTCGACGATTTGCGCCACGTCCTTGAGCCGCAACGGCGCGCCGTTGGCGTAGGCGAGGATCAGGTTGGCGTAGTCCTTGGGCGACGTCAGTTGGTCGTTGGCATCGAGCATCGACACCCGGGTCGGGCCGTCGAAGTTACCCTTGGGCTGGTTGACGTTGGACGCACCGATCAGGGTGCGCACGTCGGACAGGTTCAAACCATTGGCCGCCAGGGCTTCCGGATTGACCTTGATCCGCACCGCCTGACGCTGGCCGCCGGCGATGCTGACCATACCGACGCCGCTGATCTGGGCAATTTTCTGCGCCATGCGGGTATCGACCAAATCATTGAGTTTGGGCAGCAGCATGGTCTTGGAGGTGATGGCCAGGGTCAGCACCGGGGTGTCCGCCGGGTTGACCTTGTTGTACACCGGCGGCGCCGGCAGATCCTTGGGCAGCAAATTGGTCGCGGCGTTGATCGCGGCTTGTACCTGTTGCTCGGCGACGTCCATGTTGATGTCGAGGCTGAAACGCAAGGTCAGCACCGAGGCACCGCCCGAACTGGTGGACGCCATTTGCGTCAGGCCGGGCATTTGCCCGAACTGGCGCTCAAGGGGCGCGGTCACCGCACTGGTCATCACGTCCGGGCTGGCGCCGGGATAGAGCGTCATGACGCGGATGGTCGGGTAATCGACCTGAGGCAATGCCGACACCGGCAGCAACCGGTAGGCGATGATGCCGGCCAGGATAATGGCCAGCATGCTCAGGGTCGTGGCGACCGGGCGAAGGATGAACAGCCGCGAGATGTTCATGCGCCCTTCTTCACCTTGTCGTTGGCGGTCGCTTCAGTGGTTTTCGCCGCGGATTTGCCTTGCAGGTGTTCGGTCGGCGTGGTCGGCACGTCCTGGCTGTCGTTGACCACTTCCACTTCGCTGCCTTCCTTGAGGCGGTCGGTGCCTTCCAGAACCACGCGATCACCCACGGCCAGACCTTCAGTGATCACGGTGTTGTCGCCGTCACTGGCGCCGACTTTCAGTTGACGAATCTTGACCTTGTTGTCCCCGTCCATGGCATAGACGAAGGTGCCGTTGGTGCCGAACTGAATCGCCGCCGAGGGCGCGAGCACTACGTCTTTGAGGGTGTCGGCCAGCAGGTGCACGTTGACGAACTGGTTGGGGAACAACGCCTGATCGCGGTTATCGTAGCGCGCCTTGAATTTCAGGGTGCCGGTGGTGACGTCGATCTGGTTGTCCAGGCTCTGCAACACGCCGCTGGCCTGGATTTTCATATCGCCACGATCCCAGGCTTCAACTGGCAACTTGGCGCCGGTGTGGTAACGGGCGAGCACGGTGTCGAGGCTGTTTTCCGGCAAGGTGAAGACGACGCTGATCGGCTGAGTCTGGGTGATGATCGCCAGGGCCGTGGTGTCATTGGCCGCGACGAGGTTGCCGACGTCGAGCTGGCGCAGGCCGACACGCCCGGTGATCGGTGCGCGGATTTTGGTGAATTCGAGATTGAGCTTGGCGTCGTTGACCGCCGCCTGGTTGGTCTTTACCGTGCCCAGGTATTGGCCGACCAGCGCTTCGGCGGTGTCGAGGGTCTGTTTGGCGATGCTGTCTTCTTTAAACAGACCGCGATAGCGCTCGACATCGACCTGGGCGTTTTTCAGTTGTGCCTGGTTTTGCAGCAAGGTGCCTTCGGCCTGGAGCAAGGCGTTCTGGTAAGGGCGCGGGTCGATCTCGGCCAACAAGTCCCCGGCCTTGACCATCTGCCCTTCCTCGAAGGCAATCTTCATCAACTCACCCGCCACCCGGCTGCGCACATTGATGGTGTTCAGCGCCGTGACCGTGCCCAGCGCCTTGTAATACAGCGGGAAGTCCCCCTTGACCGCCGGGGCCACCCGCACCGGGATCGGCCCGGTCGCGCCACCAAAGCCCGGACGCATGCCCCCGGACTTGCCCGTATGCCCGGCGACGGCTTTCGGCTTTTCGCCCGTTTTATGGTCAGTACCGGCCGGCCAGAATTTCCAGCACACCGCAGCGACGACCAACAGGACAAGCAGGCCGAACAGCCAGCGACGGGGACTACGGGAGGAGGATTGCATTGAATGATCAACCATTGGGCGCGTGGGCTTCTTCTACGGGAGGCTGAACGATAAGCACTGGCGCGCATTAAGCAAAGCGGCTTTACCGGCAATTTACCTTCGGCTTACGTAACAGGATGTTTGTCTAAAACACTGAACCACAAATGAAAACGGCCTAGCGAGTGCCAGGCCGTTAACAATTGTAAAAGCGCTTACTTAAGAACGGCGAGCGCCGCTTCGTAGTTAGGCTCTTCTGCGATTTCTTTTACCAATTCGCTGTGCAGCACGTTGTCATTTTCATCCAGCACGACGACAGCACGGGCGGTCAGGCCTTTGAGCGGGCCGTCAGCAATGGCCACGCCGTAGTTTTCAATGAACTCGGCGCCACGCAGGGTCGACAGGTTCTGCACGTTTTCCAGGCCTTCGGCGCCGCAGAAACGGGCTTGAGCGAATGGCAGGTCAGCGGAGATGCACAGCACGACAGTGTTGGCGACGTCATTGGCCTGAGCGTTGAACTTGCGAACCGAAGTCGCGCAGGTCGGGGTGTCGACGCTTGGGAAGATATTCAGCACTTTGCGCTTGCCGGCGAAGCTCGCCAGGGTCACGTCCGACAGATTGCCGGCAACCAGGGAAAAGGCTGGCGCCTTGGAACCGGCTTGTGGCAGTTGGCCGTTGACTTGAACCGGGTTGCCTTTAAGAGTGACTTGAGCCATGAACGGAGTCCTTCTGATGGTGTTGTTGGAAATCTGAAGAGGCCGAAGTTAACCACGAAATGGTCCGCCGACCTATGCCCGGATACAAATTGTGATGTGCCAGCGCACAAATTGGATACAACTCTTACACGCGACACAAAAACCCTGTAGGCGCGAGGCTTGCCCGCGAAGGCCACACTGCGGTGTATCAGGCAGACCGCATCATCGTTCTTCGCGGGCAAGCCTCGCTCCTACAGGTCTGTGTTCAGGCCAGCAACGGCCGCGTAGGTCACCCGGTCGGTATATAGCGTACCGCCCTCTCCCGCCGCCACCCGGTGTTCATGACGAAAGGCAGCCAGCAGCTCCTACGCTAACAAGGCGGCTTTTTTTTCAGCCGCACTGTCGATTCAGCAAATGCCTATTCGACTAATCAGTGAATCACTCACCTCCAGCGGAGATAACACCATGCAATTCATGATCATTGTCAAAGCCAGCGCGGATTCCGAGGCTGGTGTCATGCCTACCGAGGAACTGCTGACCGCGATGGGCAATTACAACGAGGAACTGGCCAAGGCCGGCATTCTCCTGTCGTGCGATGGCCTGCAACCCAGCAGCAAAGGTGCCCGCGTGCGGTTTTCGGGCGAAAAACGCACGGTGATCGACGGGCCGTTTGCCGAAACCAAGGAATTGATCGCCGGGTATTGGTTGTGGGACGTGAAGTCGAAAGAAGAAGCCATCGAATGGGTCAAGCGCTGCCCGAACCCGATGCCGGGGACCGAGGCCGAGATCGAGATTCGTCAGGTGTTCGCGGCAGAGGATTTCGGTGCCGAGTTCACGCCGCAGTTGCGGGAACAGGAAGATCGGGTGCGGGAGCAGGCGAAAAAGAACTGAAAGCCCTGGATAGACAATCCATTGTGGGAGCGAGCCTGCTCGCGAAAGCGCAGTGTCAGTCACCACATCGAGTGGCTGGACTGACGCTTTCGCGAGCAGGCTCGCTCCCACAGGGAATCTTCAGTGGGCATGGCATTTGTGCCCGACACAGTTAGTAAAACCTCACAAACTCCCTCACACCCCGTCACCAACCCGTTGATTCTTATTAACTTTTTAGTACACAGAAAAAACCCAAATCCGCGCATAAAACCAAAGAGTTAACCCTTTCGACTGGATAACTCGCGGTTAGCTGCTAGCGTCAGAAGACGTGTCCTACAGGCTTGATTAGGAAAAAGACTACGCAGTAACGGCCAAAAATATGGCTGAGTTCGTCCACTGAGCCACCAAGGAACCGGGGAATCATGTCGAAAACTCAGGGAAAGCACGCCTTTTTGTTGGCGGCACTCCTGGCGTCTGCCTTTTGTGCTCACGCCGATAATGCCGAGGAAGCCAACAAAAGTAACAACCCGCTGAACCTCGCGCCGGGCGCGAATCTGCAGGATTACTACACGCCCAAACTCTTTGATACCAACGTCCACACCAATGACGCGTTGCTGCGCGGCACCTTGCCGGTGGCGCCCAACGATTTCATCGGCGTCCCGCAGTTGTTGCGCGCGACCCTGCCGATCAGCACCCGACCCGACCCGCACAACGGCTATAGCACCGGCATCGGTGACCTGAACCTGTTCGATATTTTCCTGCTCAAGACCGACGGCGTGCAGTTGGGCATCGGCCCTCAGATCACCGCGCCCACCGCCGAGCAGGACGAATTGGGCACCGGCAAATGGCAGGCCGGCCTGGCTGCTGTCGCCATCGACTCTTCCCCCCGGGGCCTGTTGGGCGCGCTGGTGCAGTATCAGAGTTCGTTCGCCGGCGACCACGATCGCGCCCACGTCGAAACCGCGACGATGCAGCCGTTCATCATTCATAACCTGGCCAAAGGCTGGTACCTGCGCTCCACCGGTACCTGGACCTTCGACCTGAAGAACGACACCCATTACATCCCCATCGGTTTCGGTGGCGGCAAGGTCTGGAAATCCGGGACCAACATTTTCAACGCCTTCGTAGAGCCCCAATGGACCGTGGAACGCAAAGGCGATGGCCTGCCGCAATTCACGCTGTTCGCCGGGATCAACGTCACGTTCGGCAAGTAAGGAGATTGATATGCACATTGCACTTCGAGCCGCTGGTTTCAGCATCATGGCGACGTTCGTCAGTTGCGGCGTCGGCGTCCAGGCCCAGGAAATCGACACGCAGCCTGCCATCACTGAACAACCTGTGGGAGCGAGCCTGCTCGCGAAAGCGGTGTATCAGACGACATCTGCGGTGAAAGTGCCGACGCCTTCGCGAGCAAGCCCGCTCCCACAGGGTTTGCGCAGTAACCATTAAAAAGGACACCCCATGCGTTTTGAAAAAGCCCCACGCCTGATCCTCGCCAGCCTCTCGCTCCTGCTGAGTTGCAGCGCCTGGGCCGACTTCAGCGCCACTCCGGAAGAAGCCCGGGGCATTGCCAAGGAGGCCTACCTGTACGGCTTCCCGGTAGTGGAGATGTACAAAACCCTCTACACCCAAGCCGTGGACAAGGCCGGGGCAAATTTCAAGGCGCCATTCAACAAGATCGGCAACACCGCCAAGGTCTTCACCCCGGCTGACACCGCGTTTGTCACGCCGAATTCCGACACGCCCTACTCCTTCGTGTGGATGGACCTGCGCGCCGAACCGGTGGTGCTGACCCTGCCACCCATCGCGGAAAACCGTTACTACTCGGTGCAACTGATCGACCTCTACACCCAGAACTTCGCCTACCTCGGCACCCGTAGCACTGGCAACAAGGGCGGCACGTTCATGGTCGCCGGCCCGGACTGGCAAGGCCAGCAACCGGTGAACATTGATCGTCTGGTGCGCAGCGAAAGCAACATCGCCTACGCGTTGTATCGCACGCAGCTGTTCAACAATACCGACCTGGCCAAGGTCAAGCTGATCCAGAACGCCTACAAGGTTCAGACCCTGAGCCAATACCTCAAGCAACCGGCGCCCGCTGCCGCGCCGAAGGTCGATTGGCCCAAGCCCACCGCTGACATGAGCGACACCCCGGACCTGTTTCGCTACCTGAGTTTCATGCTCGGTTTCGCCCCGCCCCAGGACGCGGAAAAAGACCTGCTGGCACGCTTCGCCAAAATCGGCATCGTCGGCGGGCAGCCGTTCAAACTCACCAGCCTCACCGCCGAACAACGCAAGGCCCTGGAGGATGGCATCAGCGACGCCAAAGCCGAATTCGCTCAGTTCAAGAAGGACAAGGTTGACACCCACCAAGTCACCAGCGGCGACTTCTTCGGCACCCGCGAGCACCTGAACGGCAACTACCTGTACCGCTACGCCGGCGCCAACATGGGGATCTTCGGCAACTCCGCCGAAGAGGCGAACTACATCGGCTACTTCGTCGACAACCAGGGCAAACCGGTCAACGGTGCGCGCCACAGCTACACCCTGCATTTCAACAAGGACGAACTGCCGCCGGCCGACGCCTTCTGGTCGCTGACGATGTACGACGGCAAGACCAAGTTGCTGGTGGCCAATCACATGAAACGCTACCTGATCAACTCGCGGATGTTGCCCAAACTCAAGCGTGACGCCGACGGCGGCTTGACCCTGTACGTGCAGCATTCGGAACCGGTGGACGGCAACAAAAGCAACTGGCTGCCCGCGCCCCACGGCCCGTTCTATGCCGTGCTGCGGGTGTATCTGCCGAAACCGGAAATGGTCAGCGGCCAATGGCAGATTCCGTTGCTGACGCCCATCGGTCAGTAACTCATCAGCCGTCATACCGACTATTGCAGGAGTAGAAAAATGCGTTTGAAAAAATCAAGGATGACGGCACTGACGCTGGCCGCGACACCGTTGCTGGCGCAGGCGGATAACGCCCGGGACTGGCAGAACCTGCCGACCGACCTGAACATGGTGTTCGGCTATTACAACCGCATCGACACCAACACGCCGATCGACACCGCGCTGCCGATTGATGGCCTGTCCTTGAACGCCGACCTGTACATCGCCCGTTACGCCCGCTCGTTCGCGGTGGACGGGCGCAACAGCGCGATCCAGATCCTGCAACCCTACGCCGACATCTCCGCGTCGTTCGATAACGCGCAGTTCTTCGATGGCACCAAGCACAACGGCGGCATGGCTGACACCCAGTTCGTGCTGGTGCACAACCTGTTCGGCGGCCCGGCGCTGACCAAGGAAGAGTTCGCCAACTGGACCCCGGAAACCTTTCTCACCGGCGCCTTGTGGATCACCGCGCCCACCGGGGATTACGACAAGGACCGGATCATCAACATCGGTTCCAACCGCTGGGCGTTCAAACCGGAAATCGCCTTCGGCACGCCCATCGGCCCGACCTGGTTGGAGTTCAACACCTACGTGTCGATGTACGGCGACAACAACGACTACCACGGCGACGGCAAGCTCGAGCAAAAACCGCTTTACGCCATCGAAACCCACTACAGCTACACCATCAACCGCGCGTTATGGGCCTCGTTGGACGCCACCTATAACCGCGGCGGCGAAACCAAAATCAATGGCGACTGGCAGGACAACAAACAGGAAAACGGCCTGTTCGGCGCCAGCCTCGGCTTCATGTTGTCGCCGCAGTTCGGCGGGATGCTCGCTTACTCGGACACGGTGTCGGAGCGCACCGGCTCGCCGGACGTGAACACCTGGACCTTGCGCCTGCAATACGCCTGGTAACCGAGCGCCATTGGAATTTCCGTTTGTCATTCATTCCGGTCATTCCGACCTTTATGTTTTGAGCGAGGGACAGCCATGACCGCACTCACTGATTTGAACGCCCTGCAAGCCAGCATCGCCGAAGCCGTGCTCGGCCAGGATCAGGTGATCCGCCAGATTCTCCTGGGTCTCTTAGCCAACGGCCATTTGCTCCTGGAAAGCCTGCCCGGCCTGGCCAAGACCCGCACGGTCAAGGCCTTGGCCAAGCACCTGGACGCGAAGATGAGTCGCATCCAGTTCACCCCGGACCTGCTGCCGTCAGACATCACCGGCGCCGAGGTGCTGCACCAGGTCGAAGGCCAGCATGAAATCCGCTTCCAGCCCGGGCCGCTGTTCGGCAATTTGATCCTCGCCGATGAGATCAACCGCGCCCCGGCCAAGGTTCAGGCGGCCTTGCTGGAAGCCATGGAAGAACGGCAGATCACCGTGGCCGGCAACAGCCATGTGCTGCCCGAATTGTTCATCGTGGTGGCGACGCAAAACCCGATTGAACAGGAAGGTACTTACCCGCTGCCGGAAGCGCAGATGGACCGTTTCCTGATGAAAGTGCTGCTGGATTACCCCAGTGCAGAAAATGAAAGCCAAGTGCTGCGACTGCTGCGCGAAGAGGAGTTTGCCCTGGGCGCCAAAACCGCTGCGGTGCCGGGTTTTGCGCTGTCGCAAGAGGTGATCTTTGCGGCACGTCGTGAGGTCAGCGGCATTCATGTGTCCCCTGCCATCGACACCTACCTGATCGACCTGATCAACGCCACCCGCCACCCGGCGGATTACGACGCCGACCTCGGACGCTGGATCGCCATCGGCGCCAGCCCTCGCGGCGGCATTGGCCTGGACCGTTGCGCCCGCGCCGACGCTTGGCTGCAAGGGCAGGATTTCGTCTCGCCGGACAACGTGCGCGCGGTGGTGCACCCGGTGCTGCGTCATCGCCTGCAATTGAGCTATGACGCGGTGGCTGACGGCGTGACGGCGGATCAAGTGCTCGACCGTTTGCTCGATAAAGTGGCGATTCCTGCATGAACGAGGACGGGCTGGTCTATGTCTCTCTCGCGCAGTTGATGGCGCTGGAGTTCAAGGCCCGTGACCTGAGTTCTCTCGCGCGCCAGCCCCAGGGCAGCATCCTCGCCGGCAACCACGCCTCGCGCCTGCGTGGCCGTGGCTTGAATTTCGATGAGCTGCGCCGCTATCAGCCGGGCGACGACTTGCGCCACCTCGATTGGCGCGCGTCCCTGCGCACTGGCAAACCGGTGGTGCGCACGTTTACCGAAGAGCGCGACCGCCCGGCACTGATTCTGGTGGATCAGCGCATGTCAATGTTCTTTGGCTCGCAACGCAGCTTCAAATCCGCCATTGCCGCTGAGCTCGGTACGTTGGCAGCGTGGATGGTGTTCAACGCGGGGGATCGGGTCGGTGGTCTGGTGTTCAACGATCAACGCATCGACAGCATCGCCCCGCTGCGCAGTCGCAAACGCATCGAAGCGCTGTGCAGCCGCATCGCCCGGCAGAATCAGGAATTGAACGCCGCCAACCCCGACTTTGAGGATGAAGACCAGCTCGATAAAGTCTTGCAGCATTGCCTCGCGGTGGCTGGTCACGATCATTTGATCTGCATCGTCAGTGACTTTGCCGGGGCCGGCGAACGCACCTTGAAACTGATGCGGCAACTGGCGGCTCACAACGATGTGATCGCCATGCAGGTTTACGACCCGTTGGCACTGAACCTGCCGAAGAACGGGCGCTTGCTGGTGACCCAAGGCCAATTGCAGGTGGAACTGGCGGTGGAACAGCGGCGGGTGCATGAGCCGCTGGGGGATTTCCTGAGTGGCCGGCTCAAGGATGTCGCCACCCTGCTGCGCCGCAGCCAGGTGCCGCTGATGATGTTCAGCACCGCCACACCAGCCCACGAACAATTGCGCGCAGAACTGGGCAAGCTCAGCGGCGGACGCAGATGAATCCGAATATCCCGAGCATTGATCAACTCAAGGAGTTGGGATTGCCCGCACCTGTCAGTTACGCCCCGCAGACCTGGGGTTGGTGGGTGTTGCTCGGATTGCTGGGGGTGGCGGTGTTGCTGGTGAGTGCGCGCAAGGTTTGGCAATGGCGGCGGGATCGGTATCGGCGGGATGGGTTGGTGCGGTTGGCGGAATTGCAGCGGCGTAGTGATGACCTCAGTGCGTTGCGCGAACTGCCTGAACTACTGAAGAGAGTGGCCCTATCCATCCCCAATCCCGTAGGAGCGAGGCTTGCCCGCGAAGGCCGTTACGCGGTCCCCCTGAAAAACCGCGTCATCCTTCATCGCGGGCAAGCCTTGCTCCTACAGGGGGTTGGTGCGCTGTCTGGTGAGGAGTGGCAAGCCTTTTTGGAGCGGCATAGCCCGAAACCTTTACCCGCAGATTTCAGTCAACACCTCGCCCAATTGGCCTATGCCCCCGACGCGACATTGCTGGCGCTACCGAACGAACACCGCCAACACCTGTTCGCCACCTGCAAACTCTGGGTGGAGCATCATCATGTGGCAGCTTGATTACCCCTGGCTGTTACTCCTGCTGCCGTTGCCATGGTTCGGTTACCGCTACCTGCCCGCCTACCGCGAGGCCCGCAGCGCGGTGCGCGTACCGTTTTTCGCCGCGATGAGCCGCGTGGTCGGCCAGGCGCCGAGTGCGCCGGGTAGCCGCCGCAATGGCTGGCAATTGCTGTTGAATCTGCTGGTCTGGACGTTGTTGCTGGTAGCCGTGGCGCGCCCGGTCTTCGTGGAAAAACCCATCGAGCGCCAGCAACCGGTGCGTGACTTGATGCTCGCCATCGACATTTCCCAGTCCATGGAAACCACCGACTTCACCGATGCCAACGGCCAGAAGATCAATCGCCTGGCCGCCGTCAAAGAGGTGGTCCATGGCTTTATCGACAAGCGCAAAGAAGATCGACTGGGCCTGATCGTGTTCGGCAGCGGCGCTTATCTGCAAGCGCCGCTGACCCTCGATCACGCCAGCCTGTCGCTGTTGCTGGACGACACCGGGATTGGCATGGCCGGGCCCAACACCGCCATCGGCGATGCCATCGGCCTGAGCCTGAAACTGCTGGATCAGGCCCACGAACAAGAAAAAGTGCTGATCCTGCTCACCGACGGCAACGACACCAGCAGCGCCATCACCCCGGACCACGCGGCGGCCATGGCGGCGGCCAAAGGCGTGGTGATTCACACAATCGGCATCGGCGACCCGACGGCCGAAGGCGAAGCCAAGGTCAACCTGCAAGGCTTGCAGCAAATCGCCGAGGCCACCGGTGGCCAGTTCTTCCGCGCCGAGGACCGCACGGCGCTGGATCAGGTCTACAGCACCCTCGACAAACTCACCCCGCACCAGGTGAAAACCCTCAGCCATCAGCCCAAACGCGATCTGTTCTGGTGGCCGCTGGGGGCTGCGCTTGCATTGCTGGCGCTTTATCACCTGGGCGCCCTGCTGCGTCCGCGCCTGTCGATAGCCCGTCAGCGGCAGGAGGCCTGAGATGGAGATCAATCTCAGCGACTTCCATTTCCTGCGCCCGTTGTGGCTGTTGCTGGCGCTGTTCGGCGTGTTGCTGCCGCTGCTGTGGCGCCGTAGCCACGACTTGCAGCGACGTTTGCGTGGCAATATCGCCGAGCATTTGCTGCCGCATTTGCTGATTACGCCGCAAGATCAACAGCGTCTGCGCCCGGCGCATCTGCTGTGCGCGCTGTTGATCCTTGGTGCTCTTGCCGCTGCGGGTCCGACCTGGGAACAGGATCGCCCGGACTTTCTGGAAAACCGCGCGCCGCTGATCATCGCCATCGACCTGTCGCCGTCCATGGACGCCAGCGACGTGCCGCCGAGTCGCCTCGAAGCGGCGAAACACAAACTCCACGACCTGATCCAGCGCCGCGCCGGGGCTCGCAGTGGTTTGATTGCCTATGCCGGCAGCGCGCATCTGGTATTGCCGCCCACCGACGATCCGGCGTTGCTCGACACCTTTATCCAGGCGCTGAGCACTGACCTGATCGTCAAGTCCGGGAAAAACGTCGGCGCGGTGATCGAGCAAGCCAAACGCCTGCTGGCCGCCGAAAAAACTCCGGGCACGTTGTTGCTGATCACCGACGGCGCCGACACCGCGCAACTGAGCGGTCTCGACAAGCTGCTGGATGACAGCCCGTTGCAAGTGCTGATCCTCGCCGTCGGCAATGAAGACGGCGGCATCATCCACGATGCCAGCGGCCAGCCGCGCACCGACAGCAACGGTCGCCCGACTCTGGGCAGTTTCGATCAAGCCGCACTCAAGCAATTGGCCTCGGCGCTGGATGCGCCATTGGGCAGCCTGACGCTGAATAACGATGATCTGGACTGGGTTGAGCTGCACGCCCGGCAGCATTTCCAGAGCGCCAGTGACGAACAACGGGAACTGCACTGGAAAGACGCCGGTTATTGGCTGTGCTGGCCATTACTGCTGATCGCTTTTTTCAGCGTGCGCAAGGGTTGGAGCCTGAACTGGATGGCCGGTTTGCTGCTGGCGCTGGGCATCGGTTTGCAACCGACCACCGCCGAAGCCAATGCCCTGACCGATGCGTTTTTTACCAAGGACCAGCAAGGTCGCTGGGCCTTCGAGCATGAGCATCTGCCCCAGGCAGCGGCGCTATTCGTCGACCCGTACTGGAAAGGCATCGCCGCCTATCACGCCGCTGATTACGACCTGGCGCTGGCGAGTTTTGCGCGGATGCAAACGCCTCAAGCGTATTTCTATCTGGGCAACATTTATGTGAAGCGTTTCAAGTTCGATCAGGCGATTGCGGCGTACACCCAGGCGTTGAAATTGCAGGCGCAATTCCCGGAAGCCACGGCCAACCTGGCGCTGGCCGTTGCCTTGCAGAAAGACACCGACAGCGCCGAGCAGAACGCGCCGGAGACCAAGCCGGACGACATCAAAATGGACAAGGCCCCGGGCAAGGGCCAGAGCAAAGCGGTGCAGACCGAACAGGCAGCGTCGGATGAGCTTTGGTTGCAGAACCTGACGACATCGCCGGCGAAGTTCTTGAGGCAGAAGTTCAGTTTGCAGGATCAGCCATGACCCTTCGAAACCGAGTCGCGGCCATCGCGAGCAAGCTCGCTCCCACACTGGATCTGCGCACACCACAAATCCCCTGTGGGAGCGAGCTTGCTCGCGATGAGGCCCGCCCAGTCACCAAAAAACTCTGCACCCTGCTCCTCTGCCTGATCAGCACCCACACCCTGGCCGCCGAACTCCAGATCCAGTCCCGCCTGCAACCCACCGATTCAATCATGGTCGGCAGCCTCATCGAACTCCAACTCGACATCCTCACCGACACCTGGTTCACCGACGCCCCAACCCTGCCCGACCTCAAGCTCAACGGCGCTCTGGTCATGCCCCCCAACGGCCACGCGCAGCACCTGAACCAGACCCTCGACGGCAAATCTTTCAGCGGCATGCGCTACAGCTACCTGATCGCCCCGAACCTGGCCCAGGGTTTCGACATACCGGCGCTGACCGTACGCGCCACGCCTGCGCAAGCCAGCGCGGAACTGAGCGCCCAGAGCCAGCCGCTGCACTTTAGCGCCGCCCAACCGCCGGGGTTCCAGGCCGGCGAAGCGGTGTTGGTGGCCAGCGGTCTGCGTTTCACCCAACAGGTTTTCAACTCGGCAACACCGTTGAAGGTCGGCGACAGCCTCACCCGGCAACTGACCCTGCAAGCCGACGGTGCCCTGGCGATGTCGCTGCCGGTACCGACATTGGCCGACGTCACGGGTCTGAGCCGTTACCCGAAAGCCCCGCAGGTCACTTCCCTGGACGACGGTCGCGGCAACTTCAACGGTGGCCAGCGCATCGACACCGTGACTTACCGGATCGACACCGAAGGCAACCACACCCTACCCGCCATCGAGGTGAAATGGTGGGATGCCAGCAGCCAACAGACCCGCACCGCCCAAGTGCCAGCCATTACGTTTGCAGCGACGGCCAACAGCGCTTATCGCCCGGTGTTCTCCATCACAGAAGACCTGAAGAAACTCGGCCAACAAAGCCGCGTGCACCTCTCAGGGCATTGGCTGGGGCTTATCGCGCTGCTGTTGATCGTGGCGCTGCTCGGCTACTTCGCACGCCCGTTGATCCAGCAATCAAGACTGCGCTGGCAAGCTCGGCGCCAGGCAAAACACGCCGCATGGCTGCAATCGGCCGACTACGCCTGGCAGCAAATCCCGGCACAAATCGACGGCAAACCCGCGCAATTGAGCGCGTTATACCTGTGGCTCCGGCGCAGCCACCAGGGCCTGAAGCTGACCCACCTCGGGCCACGCCTGCAAACCCTGTTGCGCGCCTGTTACGGCCGCCAACCGACCGAAGATCAGGCCCTGCGCCAGCTCAAGCAATCCTTGGCTACTCTGCATAGTCAGGCTCAGCATCACCGGGCCCCGGCGCCTCCCGCGTTACGGCCACTCAACCCCGTCCACGAGAAGGAATTCCCATGACGAACCCGCTGTTGATCCGCCACCGCTACGGGCTGATCCTGCTGCTGACCCTGGCCCTGCCGCTACTGGTGCAGGCCAACGAGCCGCTGCCTTCGTGGAACGACGGCCCGGCGAAAAACAGCATCATCGAATTCGTCCAGGCCGTCACCGATCAAAGCAGCAAGGACTTCGTCAAACCCGCCGAACGCATCGCCGTGTTCGACAACGATGGCACCTTGTGGAGCGAACAACCGGCGTATTTCGAGTTGCTGTTCGCCTTCGACGAGGTCAAGCGCACCGCGCCGCAGCACCCGGAATGGACAACCACCCAGCCCTTCAAAGCCGTGCTGGAAAACGATCACAAAGCCTTGGCCGCTGCCGGTATGGATGGGATTCTGAAAATCTTCGGCGCCACCCACACCGGCATGACCACCGCAGCCTTCGATGACGACGCCAAGACCTGGCTGAGCCAGGCCAAACATCCGAAAACCGGCAAGCCCTACACCGAGATGATCTTCCAGCCGATGCTGGAAATGCTCGACTACCTGCGCAGCCAGCAATTCAAGACCTACATCGTTTCCGGTGGCGACACCGCGTTCATGCGCGCCTTCGCCGAGCAGGTCTATGGCATCCCGCCGGAGCAAGTGATCGGCACCACATTCGTCACCGCGTTCCAGCTCAAGGACGGACAGCCATCGATCCTGCGCACCGCCAAACTGGCGCACAACGATGACGGCCCGGGCAAACCGGAAAGCATCGACGCGGCGATTGGCCGCCGCCCGATCCTCGCATTCGGCAACTCCGACGGCGACCTGCAAATGCTGCAGTGGACCGCCGCCGGAACCGGCAAGCGCTTCATGGGCCTGGTGCATCACACCGACGCCAAACGCGAATGGGCCTACGACCGCCAATCCCCGGTGGGCAAGCTCGACAAGGCCCTCGACGAAGCAAAATCCCGTGGCTGGACTATCGTGGACATGGCTGCCGAATGGCGCCGGGTCTACCCGTTCGAGGCCGCCACAGCCGAGCAAGTGCAATAACAAAAGCGTGACGAAGGACTGAATCAAACGTTTGTCGCTTGAGGCGACGCAAGTGAGCAAAAGGAGCAAGTCAGATGACTCGCATACGCAAGTGGCTACCGAAACTTGCCCTGGTGGCAGCCTCGGTCATGGCGATTTCGGCGACTGCCGGGGCCGCTGAAAAACCCAACATTCTCGTGATCTTCGGCGACGACATCGGCCAGACCAACATCAGCGCCTATTCCATGGGCGTGGTCGGGTACAAAACTCCGAACATCGACCGGATTGCCAAGGAAGGCATGATGTTCACCGACTACTACGCGGAGAACAGTTGCACCGCAGGACGGTCATCCTTCATCACCGGCCAGACGCCACTGCGTACCGGCCTGTCGAAAGTCGGCATTCCGGGTGCCCCGGTGGGCCTGCAAAAACGCGACATCACCATCGCCCAGGCGCTGAAAGGCCTCGGCTATAACACCGGCCAGTTCGGCAAGAACCACTTGGGCGACCGGGATGAATACCTGCCGACCAACCATGGTTTCGACGAGTTCTTCGGCAACCTGTACCACCTCAACGCCGAAGAAGAACCGGAGCGCCCGTACTGGCCCAAGGATGACCCTGAGTTCGTCAAGTCGAACACCCCGCGCGGGGTGATCCACAGCTTCGCCGACGGCAAGATCGAGGACACCGGCGCGCTGACCACCAAGCGCATGGAAACCATCGACGACGAAACCACGGCGGCCGCGCAGGCGTTCATCGAGAAACAGGCCAAGGCGGACAAACCGTTCTTCGTCTGGATGAACACCACGCGCATGCACGTGTTCACCCACGTGCGTGATTCGATGAAGGGCCAGAGCGGCATGCCCGGCAACGAATACGCGGACGGCATGCTTGAGCACGACGGTGACGTCGGCAAACTGCTGAAAACCCTCGACGACCTGAAAATCGCCGACAACACCATTGTCGTCTACACCACCGACAACGGGCCGAACCAGTTCTCCTGGCCGGACGCGGCGACTACGCCGTTCCGTAACGAGAAAAACTCCAACTGGGAAGGCGCTTATCGCGTGCCGGCGATTATTCGTTGGCCGGGCAAGGTCAAGGCCGGCGAAGTCTCCAACGAGATGTTCTCGGGCATGGACTGGTTCCCGACGCTGCTCGCGGCGGCTGGCGACGCCCAGGTCAAAGACAAACTGCTCAAAGGCTGGGCACCGACCGCTGGCGGCACCAACTTCAAAGTGCACCTCGACGGCTATAACCAACTGCCGTACCTGACCGGCCAACAGCCTAAAGGCGAGCGCAAGGAGTTCTACTACTTCAACGATGACGGGGTGCTGGTTTCCATGCGCTTCGACAATTGGAAAGTGGTGTTCTGTGAGCAGCGCCAACCGGGTGGGTTCAGGGTCTGGAGCGAACCGTTCGTGTGCCTGCGAGTACCGAAAATCCTCAACCTGCGGATGGACCCGTATGAACGGGCCGACGTGGTGTCGGATCAGTTCTACGACTGGAACACTAAAAACGTTTACCTGGCTGGCGTTGCGGTGACCAAATCTGCGGAGTTCTTGCAGACGTTCATCGAGTATCCACCGAGCCAGAGACCGGCGAGCTTCAGCATTGACCAGATCCGTGCTGCGGTAGATGCCAAAATCGCAGAAAAAATGAAAGCGGCACCGGCTGCACAGTAAGACGCTGGACCGCCGCTCGCCTTCATCGGCGGGCGGCCTTATTTTTTTGAATCTGATCGTTCCCACGCGCAGCAAAGGAATGCAGCCCGGGTCGCTCCGCGTCCCAATGGAACGCAGAGCGTCCCTAGAGGCATTCCCACGCAGAGCGTGGGAACGATCATGCACAAGGCACCCCGCAATGTCCTCACGCGTCGCCAGCAAGTCGTCGGCCATACCCACACCTCACACAGCCGCCCCGGCGCTGTTGATCCCTGCCCTGCTGCTGTTCGTCTCCGGCGCCGCCGCGCTGGTGTATCAGGTGCTCTGGATCAAGCAACTGTCACTGGTAGTCGGCGTTGAGGTCTATGCCATCACCACCGGCATCAGCGCGTTTTTCGCCGGGCTGGCCTTGGGTGGCTTGTTGTTCGGGCGCTGGGCGGATCGTTTGCAGCAGCCGGTGTTGCTGTATGCCGGGCTGGAAGTGTTGGTGGCCGTGATTGGTGTCGGCGCGACGTTTGCCATGAGCCTGGCCGCCAGTCCCTTCGCCTGGCTGGATCAGCATGTCGGTCTGCTGGCCTGGGTGTTGCCGTTTGCGCTGGTGGGCCTTCCAGCGTTGCTGATGGGCGGCACGTTGCCGGTGTTAGTGCGCTCGTTGGCCGCCGATCCGCAGCAATTGGGCAAGGCCGGCGGCCAGTTGTATGCCGCCAACACCGCCGGGGCCATCGCCGGCACCCTGCTCGCCGCGTTTGTGCTGATCGCAACCCTCGGCGTGCGCGGCAGTGCTCTGGCGGCGGCAATGCTGAACCTGCTGGCCGCTGCCGGTGCGCTGTGGTTTCAGCGTCACCGTTCGACACCGCTCGCAGCACCCGCGAAGCATCACGCGGATAAAGCCCCGGATCGCCTGGCGTTGTGGCTGTATTCCATCGCTGGCGGCGTGGCCCTGGGTTACGAAGTGGTTTGGTCGCAATCCATCGTGCAGTTCATGAGTACCCGCACCTACGCGTTTGCCGTGGTGCTGGCGACGTACCTCACCGGGCTGTTTTTCGGTAGCGCGCTGCTGGCCCGTCGGGTCGAGCGCATTCGCGATCCCTGGGGCATGTTCGGGTTGCTGATTGCCGGTGCCGGGTTAATCGCCCTGTTGGAAATCGCCCTGCTCGGCCGCTGGCTGATCGTCGCTCAAAGCGTGGCCGAAGCCTGGGTGTTGTCGTTGGGCGCCAGCGAACTGCTGGGAATGAGCACGCGGTTTGCGGTGGCGGCGCTGAGCATTGTGTTTGTGCCGACCCTGCTGCTGGGCGCGGCGTTTCCCTTGGCCTTGCGCTTGAGCGTTGGCCGCCAGCGCATTGGCCAGGACGTCGGCGCGGTGGTGGCGTTCAACACCCTTGGCGGGATTGTCGGGGTGATGCTCTGCGGCTTCGTGCTGATCCCGTTGCTGGGCTTGGTGCGGACCCTCGGTTTGCTGGCGATGGTCGCCGCCGGGATCGGTTATTTCGCGGTGCGCAAAGGTCACCATGTGAAGAAAGGTCGGCGCCAGGGCGTGGTGGCGATTGGTTTGTTGTCCGTGGCATTGGCGATATTCACCCCGGTCAACAAACTCGCGAGCCTGCTTCCCGGCGCCCGCAACGCGACCCTGGCCTTCTACGAAGAAGGACGCGGCGGCACCGTGGCGGTGGTCACCCAGGGCAAAGGTGAGAAGGCCTTTCAGCGCTTGTACATCCAGGGCGTCTCCAATACCGGCGACGCCATGCCGTCCCTGCGCTACATGCGCATCCAGGCGCTGTTGCCGCTGCTGATCCACAACGGCGAACCGCGCTCGGCGCTGGTGATCGGTTTCGGCACCGGCATCACCGCTGGCGCCCTGACCCGTTATCCGGGGCTGGAGCACCGGGTGGTCGCCGAGTTGCTGCCGTCGGTGGTTAAAGCCGCGCCGCTGTTCAAGGGCAACTTCAATGCCGCCAGCGATCCGGGCGTCGATGTGCGCTTGCGCGATGGCCGCCAGGAACTGCTGCGCAACCCGCAGACGTACGACCTGATCACCCTCGAACCACCACCGCCCTCCGCCGCCGGGGTGGTGAATCTGTATTCCCGGGACTTCTACCAATTAGCTGCCAGTCGCCTGGAGAAAAATGGCCTGGTCGCCCAATGGCTGCCGCTGCCGACCCAGAACATCGACGACTCGCGCTCGCTGGTGCGCAGCTTCCTTGATGTCTACCCCTACGCCACCCTGTGGACCAGCGAGTTCCACGAAATGCTGCTGGTGGGCTCGATGGAGCCGATTGAGCTGGACGCGGCGAAAATCACCCAACGCTTCCAGCAGGACAGCGTTCGCAGCACCTTGCAGGATGTGGGGATTGGCTCGGCTGCGGCGTTGCTTGCGACCTGGGTGACTGATCGCGCAGGACTTGAACGTTTTGCTGCGGACGCACAACCGGTGACCGACGATCAGCCGCGAATCGAGTACGCGCCGTGGGTACGCGCCAAGGAAATCAGCCGCGTATTACCCGCGCTGCTGGACTTGCATGTCGCGCCACCCCTGGTGAATGCCGATGCGGGATTCAATGAGCGAATGAACGCCCATCGCCAGCGCTTGATGCAGTTTTATCGGGCGAGTTTGCATGCCTATGACGGGGACCGGGATGCCTGGGCGCGGGATATTGGCGAGGTGATGCGTGGGGATGGGGGGAATCCGTATTACCGGTGGTTTGTCGGGCAGTGATGTGGCGCTTGTGAGCCCGCCATCGCGGGCAAGCCTCGCTCCTACAGGTTGATCGTTCCCACGCTCTGCGTGGGAATGCAGCCCGGGACGCTCTGCGTCCCATTGGAACGCGGAGCGTCCCTTGAGACATTCCCACGCAGAGCGTGGGAACGATCGGTGGGGGCTACTTGGACTTGAGTTTCAGATACGACTGATGCAAATCCGAAGCCCAGCCATCGATCACGCTTTTGACGTCATCGGCCTTCATCACCTGAGTATCATTTTCCAGCGGCTTGCCCGTGCCTTTGCGCACCACTTGGGCCACTACGCTGTTGTTGCCGCCATCGAGAAACACCGCCTCCGTCGCCAACGTGGTTTCCTGATCACGAACCCCGCTGGCCGTGCTGACCGCCGCCGCCACCAACGCAATCGGGATCACTTCATAAGGCTTGAGGCCTTCGGTCTTGCTGCTGACCGCAGTAATGGCCGCACGCACCACGATCACACCAGGCCCGGGACCGGTGGCCAATGGCAGGGATTTACCCAGTTCGCGCTTGAGCGCCTGGTCGTAGTAACCGGTGATGCCGTTAAGCGTGGCCTGGGGGATTTTCACGGTCGGTTGCGGCTTGGGATAGAGCTGGGTCGGCTCGATGTAGACGCTGGTGAACTTATCGATCTTGAGTTTGGGGTCCATCCAGCGCATCACTTCGGCGCCCGACGGCGACTTGGCTTCCTTGAGCTGGCTGTAGTCCTTGAGGAACCCGGAATACTGGTCAGGTTCGACCACTTTACTGGAGCAGCCGACCACCCCGATCGAGGCGATGCACAGAGTGCTCATCATTAACGCAAGCTTCATGCTGTAACTCCTGTAAGAGGTCGAAAACGCGCCTAGGTAGTTATAGCCAAATATCCATATTTTGCCGTCATCATCATCGAAGGTTCATCCAAGCCGGTGGCTCAGCGCACAACGCCTATTTGACAGACGCTTGCCATCCGGCAAAGCTGCATCGAGCTTCAAAGCGCGCCCTGAACGGCCAACGCACTCGGACTACGGAAGTCGCAATGCCGAAGCATAAAAATAAAGGTGTAAACCTAAACCCTGATGCGCAACCGACCCTGATTAACCGCTACCTGTTTCCCGTCACCATCGGTGTATTGCTGCTGGCCGTGGCGGCGATTGGCGGGTTTCTGTTCAGTAGCAGCGCGCCGGTGTCTGTGAAGCCTGCCCCCGTCAGCACGCCCATCGCTCAACCGGCCAAACCGATGGTGAACGCGGCACCGGCAACGATGGTCGATGAGCAGCAATGCCAGGGTTGCCACACCGAGCAAGTCAAAGATTGGCAAGGTTCCCATCATCAATTGGCGATGCAACCGGCCACCGCCGAGACGATGCTCGGGGACTTCAACAACGTCACGTTCAAGGCCGAAAAAGAGACCACGGTGTTCTCGCGCAAGGGTGAGGACTTCTGGGTCCACACGCCGGGGATCGACGGCAAGAATGCAGATTTCAAGGTCGCCTACACCTTCGGCATCGCGCCGCTGCAGCAATACCTGATCGAGGTCGGCGAAGGTCGGTTGCAAGCCCTGGGCGTGGCCTGGGATACCGAGAAGCAGCGCTGGTTTCATCTGTATCCGGGCCAGGGCGTGAACTTCAAGAACCCGCTGCACTGGAGCAAGCCGAGCCAGAATGCCAATTTCATGTGCGTCGAATGCCACACCACGGGCTACAAGCGTAATTTCGATGCGGCGAAAAACAGCTTTGAAAGTCACTGGAACAGCCTCGGCGTCGGCTGCCAGGCGTGCCACGGGCCAGCGTCCAATCATCTGGAATGGACGGCGAAAAAAGGTGACTTGATCCACGCCGGTTTTGCCGTCGATCTCAAGGACAAGAACGCCACCGTCGAACTGGAAACCTGCGCCCGCTGCCATTCGCGCCGCGCACCGTTGGGCGATGGCTATACCGTTGGCAAGCGCATGATGGACGACTATCTGCCCAGCCCCCTCACCCGTGAACTGTATGCACTGGACGGCAAGATCAAGGACGAAGTGTTCGAACACGGCTCTTTCGCCCAGAGCAAAATGTTCGACAAGGGTGTGCGTTGCAGCAATTGCCACAACCCCCACAGCACCGAACTCAAGGCCCCGGGCAATGGCGTGTGCCTGCAATGCCACAACACCGCTGGCAAGACGGCGGTGGCAGGCGTCGATGGCAAGGGCCTGCAAGCGAAGAACTACGATTCCATCGAACACACCCGCCACACCCTGGGCCAGCCGGGTTCGCAATGCGTCGATTGCCACATGCCGGGCAAGTTCTACATGGGCAACGATTTCCGGCATGACCACAGCTTCAGCATTCCCAACCCTGAGAGGGCTTCGAGGCTCGGCACGCCGGACGCCTGTTTGACCTGTCACCAGGGCAAGGCCGGGGACAAGGTCACCGAGCAGTTCAAGCTCTGGAACACTGCTACCGCGCTTCAGGCGCCCCGTTACGACGAAAGCCTGTGGCTGATCCGCAATGGTCAACCGGGCGCGGCACACGCCTTGTACGAGCAGTTGCAGCGCAGCAACCTGCCGGCGATTCAACGAGCGACCCTGCTGGCCGAACTGCCGCTGTACCCGAGCGAGCAAGCGCTGAAACTGGCGACCCAGGACCTGAGCAACCCGGCGCCACAAGTGCGCGAAAGCGCGGTGCGGGCGATCAGTGCATTCCTGCCGCCAGCGGAGCGCGCGCCGCTGCTGATGCCGTTGCTCGGGGACTCGGTGAAAGCCGTGCGGATCGTCGCCGCCCGGGATCTGCTGAGCGTGGCCCACAACGGTTTTGGCAGCGCCCAGGCCAATTGGAACGCGGCCATCGCCGAGTACGAGGATGTGCAGAAAAGCCTGGCGGAACGGGCCGAAGCCAACCTCAACCTGGCGATGCTCTATCAGGCCAGCGGTCGCACGGCGGAAGTCGAGCCACTGCTGCGTACCGCGCTCAAGCGTGACCCTGACTTCTACCCGGCGCTGGTGACGTTGGTGCAATGGTTGGAGGCCAGTGGCCGCGCTCAGGAGGCGCAAGCGCTGCTGGAACAGAGCGTCAAGGATCACCCGGACGCGGCGCTATTGCTGCATACCCAGGGCCTGTCGCTGATTCGGACCGGAAAAACCGCGCAAGCCATGCCCTTGCTGCGCAAAGCCGCCACGCTCGAACCCCAGAGTGCGCAGTACGGGTATGTGCTGGCGGTGGCGTTGCATGACAGCGGCAAGGTGGATGAGGCGTGCCTTGAACTGGAAAGGCTATTGAAAGTGCAACCGGCGAATCGTAATGCGCGGTTGTCGCTGATCCAGTACTACCTGGAGAACGGGCAGGAGACGAAGGCCCAGGTGTTGTTGCAGGGTTGGAAGAAAATGAACATGGGGGATCCGGCGTTGAAATGATTGGGGCTGATCTGAGGGCTTCTTCGCGGGCAAGCCTCGCTCCTACAGGATTGTGGTCGGACACAATTAATGCGTACGACCCGGACCTGTAGGAGCGAGGCTTGCCCGCGAAGACGTCAGCTCAACCAACCCAAATCTCTGGACCCATCATCACCAGGACGACCCACTCTGCGCCGCCAACGCCCGCCGACTATTGGCCCGCATCGCCTTGATCAACGACACCGTCCCCACCAACAGAATCGCCGCGCCAAACAGGAAGTCGATGTTGTACAACTGAAAATCCTGCAACGGCCCCACCAGCATCACCCGAACCGCACCAATTCCCACTAGCGTCGCAAGGAAATCGATACCCGGTTCATCGCGATAAAACACATGCATCAGCGGCAGGCAAATCACCAGCAACAGCAGCAGGACGATGACCTTGAACGAGCCTTTGCGCTCGACGCTGAACGCACATTCAGTGGTGGCGTAAGGTTTGTAATCCTCATCGCGCACCAGCGGACTTTTCTCGTTGATGTACTCGGCGCGGTTGTATTTCTGGATCGGCGTGAAGGTGTTCGACATGTCCATCACGGTGGTGACGTGGCGAAAACGCAGATCGATGCGCTCATTGCCCTTGAGGTAATACAGCACCGGTTTGTAGCCGTAGCGGTAAGTGTCGAAGGGAAACTCGGTGGCCCGGCCCTGCACGCCAATCGGTCGCGGCTCCAGTTCGGCGTAGGCGCTTTTATTGTCGGCGGCGAGGTTGCGGCTCAGGGGTTTGATCCGCACCTGTTCGAGGAAAATCGGCGTGGCGCCGAACGACCATTGCAACGGCTCCAGGCGCAGGCGCAATGCGTTGCGGCCCAGGTCGTAGCGGTTGAAGGTGCGCTCGGAAACGATGACCGAACCACCCAGCATGAACTCGCCGCGCAGGTTGTTGGTGACGCGCAGGGTCAGTTGATCCTTGCCCAGGGACAGCGCGTCGGCCGACGGTGGCGTGCCACACCAGGCGGTGCTGTCGTAAGCGCCCCCCAACTGCCCGCCACGGTTTTCCTGGAACACGTAAAAGTAGCCAGCCCACAGGGTCAGCATCAGCAGAAATGCCGTCAGCCCTAAAATCTTTTTGCCGAAACTCACAACGCCAGACTCCCTTCTTGATTTCGTCCATGTAGCCAGAAAAACAGCTGAATGCGCGGACTCTACCAAAAGGCCAGTACTGGCCCAAGCAAAATGAGGTGGCTAAGAAGATCCCTGTGGCGAGGGGGCTTGTCGGAATGCCGCATCACCCCGTTGGGGCGCGAAGCGGCCCCAGCACTCTTTCAGTTACACCGAGCGTGCAGGTTTTGCGCCTGCTTCGCAGCCGAACGGGGTGATGCGGCATTCCGACAAGCCCCCTCGCCACAAAAGCTTCCCCACATCAAAAATCAGCGGCGTCTGAATAATGGGCGCGGCTCGATCACTGACCGCCCATACAACACGCTCATCCCCGCCAACCCTTTGAGCGCATCTTCAGCCGACTTGTCCTCGCGCACCGCGAAACTATCAAACCCGCACTGGCGCATATGACTCAGTTGATCACGCAGCACATCCCCAATCGCCCGCAACTCCCCGACCCAACCCAGCCGCGTGCGTAGCAGATACGCCTGGCTGTACCCGCGACCATCGCGAAAACTCGGAAAATCCAGGGCGATCAACGGCAACAGGTTGAAACAGGATTGCAGGCTTTCAACCTCATCGTCCGGCCCAAGCCACACCCCGTGCCGAGCCGGGTGATCAAGCCAACGGGCCAACGGCAGAATCAATCGTCCCGCAGGCAATTCAGCGTCAACCTCCCGCACCAGCGTCCACGGATCCTCAAGATCAATCCGCGCCACGCCCTCCTCCAGCCGCAATAGATTGTTCACGCCGACACCTCCAGCGCTTTCGGATAAATCCGTTCCTTGAAGGGTTCCAGCCCGATGCGCTGCACCGTATCGACAAACAGTTCTTCAGTCTCGCGGTAACGCACGAAGGTGCCGATGATGCCCTCGATCACGTCGGGCACTTCGGCGGCGCTGAAGGACGGGCCGATGACTTTGCCCAACGCGCTGCGCTTGCCCTGGGCGCCGCCGAGGGTGATCTGGTACCACTCGCTGCCGTTCTTATCCACGCCGAGAATGCCAATGTTGCCGATGTGGTGATGGCCGCAGGCGTTCATGCAGCCGGAGATATTGAGGCTGATGTCGCCGAGGTCATGCAGGTAGTCGAGGTCTTCGAATCGCCCTTGAATGGCCTGGGCGATGGGGATCGACTTGGCGTTAGCCAGTGCGCAAAAATCGCCACCGGGGCAGGCGATGATGTCGGTCAGCAAGCCGATATTGGCGCTGCCCAGCCCTTGATCGCAGGCCAGGCACCACAGCGCGTACAGGTCGGCTTTGGTCACGTCTGGCAGCACTATGTTCTGCTCGTGGGCGATGCGAATCTCGCCGAAACCGAACTGCTCGGACCAACCCGCCACCGCGTCCATCTGCTCGGCTGTGACGTCCCCCGGTGGCGAGGCTAGCCCCGGTTTGGTCGACAGCACGACGCTGGCATAACCCGGCACTTTGTGCGGTTGCACATTGCGCGCGACCCAGCGGGCGAACGCCGGGTTCTGCGCCAGGCGCGTGCCGAAATCCAGGTCGGTGTCGGCCAACGCCTGATAAACCGGGGGAACGAAGGCACTCGCCACCCGCTCGTACTCGACGTCGGTCAGCTGCGCCGGGCCATCCTTGAGGTGCTGCCACTCCTCCTCCACTTCCTAGGCGAAGGCGTCGATGCCCAGGGCTTTGACCAGGATCTTGATCCGCGCCTTGTACTTATTGTCCCGCCGACCGTGGCGGTTATAGACCCGCAGCACCGCCTCAACGTAGGACAGCAAATGCTGCCACGGCAAGCCTTCGCGAATCTGCAAGCCGAGGATCGGTGTGCGCCCCAGGCCACCGCCGACGATCACCCGCAGTAGCATTTGCCCGTCGGCACCGGGGTAAAGATAGAGGCCGATGTCGTGCATCATGATCGCCGCGCGGTCCTGTTCCGCCGAACAGATGGCGATCTTGAACTTGCGCGGCAGGAACAGGAATTCCGGGTTGATGGTCGACCACTGCCGGAGGATTTCCGCCAGGGGGCGCGGGTCGATCAGCTCGTCCGCCGCCACCCCGGCGAAGGCTTCGGTGGTGATGTTGCGCACGCAGTTGCCGGAGGTCTGGATCGCGTGCATTTCCACCTGGGCCAGGCGTTCGAGGATGTCCGGCACCTGGGCCAGTGCGATCCAGTTGAACTGCATGTTCTGCCGGGTGGTGAAGTGGCCGTAGCCGCGATCGTAATCCCGGGCGATGCTCGCCAGGGTGCGCATTTGCCCGGCGCCGAGGGTGCCGTAGGGGATGGCGACCCGCAGCATGTAGGCGTGTTTTTGCATATAGAGGCCGTTTTGCAGGCGCAGGGGCAGGAACTCTTCTTCGCTCAGTTCACCGGCCATGAAGCGCTCGACCTGATCGCGAAACTGCGCGACCCGCTCGAACACCAGCGCCCGGTCATAGTCGTCGTACTGATACATGTGGTGGCCTCTCATCAGGGTTGAGCACAAAACCTGTGGGAGCGGGCTTGCTCGCGAAAGCGGTGGGTCAGGCGATATCCATGTTGACTGTGCCGCCCTCTTCGCGAGCAAGCCCGCTCCCACAGGGATTGCGCCGGGAGTCGGGCTCTGCGGCCCGTTTTCGATGGGGCGACTATGAACCTGCGGCGCAGCGCGTTACAGACCCACCTGAAACCTAAAAAACCGTATCAGAGCGCGGCAGATGGCCGCAGGCATGCTCCATATCTGATCCGCATAAATCGAGTTTTCCTGAGTCTGTTTTGTTTCCGGCAAGGTTCCTACAGTGCATCCCATGCCAGACCGGGTGGCCTGGCAAGACTTTGCATGGATGAACTGACCATGAGCACAGCAACAATCGGACAGGCCTACAACTACAAGGTCGTCCGCCAATTCATCGTGGCAACCATTGTCTGGGGTGTGGTGGGCATGGCCATGGGCGTGTGGATCGCCTCGCAACTGGTGTGGCCCGAGATGAACCTCGACCTGCCGTGGACCACCTTCGGCCGCTTGCGCCCGCTGCACACCAGCCTGGTGATTTTCGGCTTTGCCGGCAGCGCGCAATTCGCCGCCAGTTACTACGCGGTGCAGCGCACCTGCCAGGTGCGGCTGTACTCGGACACGCTCGCCGCGTTCACCTTCTGGGGCTGGCAATCGGTGATCGTGATCATGCTGATCAGCCTGCCGCTGGGCTACACCACCACCAAGGAATACGCCGAGATCGAGTTCTCCGGCGCGGTGTGGATGACGGTGGTGTGGGTCGCTTACGCCATCGTGTTCTTCACCACCGTGGTGCAGCGCAAGACTAAGCACATCTATGTCGGCAACTGGTTCTTCGGCGCGTTTATCGTGGTGATCGCCATGCTGCACGTGGTCAATCACCTGTCGATTCCGGTGGGCTGGTTCAAGTCGTACCCGGTGTATTCCGGGGCCACCGACGCCATGGTGCAGTGGTGGTACGGGCACAACGCGGTAGGTTTCTTCCTGACCACCGGGTTCCTCGGGATGATGTATTACTTCGTGCCCAAACAAGTGGGGCGGCCGGTGTATTCCTACCGGTTGTCGATCGTGCATTTCTGGGCACTGATCACCCTGTACATCTGGGCCGGACCGCACCACTTGCACTACACGGCGCTGCCAGACTGGGCGCAGTCCCTCGGCATGGCGATGTCGCTGATCCTGCTGGCGCCGAGCTGGGGCGGGATGATCAACGGCATGATGACGCTCTCGGGCGCGTGGCATAAGTTGCGCACCGACCCGATCCTGCGCTTCCTCGTACTGTCCCTGGCGTTCTACGGCATGTCCACGTTCGAGGGGCCGATGATGGCGATCAAAACCGTCAACGCCCTCTCCCACTACACCGACTGGACCATCGGCCACGTCCACGCCGGCGCCCTCGGTTGGGTGGCGATGATCACCTTCGGCGCGATCTACCACATGGTGCCGAAAGTCTTCGGCCGGCCGCAGATGCACAGCGTCGGCCTGATCAACGCGCACTTCTGGCTGGCGACCATCGGCACCGTGCTCTACATCGCGTCGATGTGGGTCAACGGCATCACCCAAGGCCTGATGTGGCGCGCGATCAACGACGACGGCACGCTGACTTATTCCTTCGTCGAAGCCTTGCAGGCCAGCCATCCGGGGTTTGTCGTGCGGTTTACCGGTGGCGTGTTCTTCCTCAGCGGCATGCTGCTGATGGCGTACAACACCTGGCGCACCGTGCGGGTGGCGGACGTGTCCATGGCTGAGCACGAAGCGCAGATTGCGTGAGGGTCGGGATGATGGAGATGCTGTTGAATCTGTTTGGCGTCGTGGGGTTTTGGCTGGCGATCGAGTATTGCCTGAAGCATCAGACGCCCGAGAGCCTGGAGGATGCGAGTTTGATGCCGTTTGCCGATGACCCGGAGGTGGCGAAGCGGGTGGAATTGGCGACAGGGAAGCAGGTGAAAGCGGTGGCGCCGGAAGAGGTTAAGCCTGGGTGGGGGAATTTGGAGGTTTGATGATCGTTCCCATGCTCCGCGTGGGAATGCCTCAAGGGACGCTCCGCGTTCCAATGGGACGCGGAGCGTCCCGGGCTGCATTCCCACGCGGAGCATGGGAACGATCACACAAGCACGCGGTTTGCTCCCTTTCCCCCTCTCCCCTCTGGGGAGAGGGCTGGGGTGAGGGGTGGCTCTTCAGGCTGGCAAGAAACTTCAGCCGCGCTCGCGGGGTATCAGGCTCTGCAGCTGCTGCGCCAGAAAGTTCGCATCGAAGGCAAAGGTATCCGGGTCTTTCAAACCATTGGTTTTGCGCCATTGCCAATTGGTTGCCGGCGGCAGGCACACCAGGGAAATGCTGCCGTAACGCGCGGCCGTCAGGCCCATCACCGCCAGGGAAATCTGGCCACCCACGCCCATCACATCCGGCACGAATTCCACCGGTTTGCCGGCAATCACAATCGTCAGTTTCTCGGTCTTGAAGGTCGACGTCTCGACCGGCACGCTCGGCCCGGATGCGACGTACAGCTCGCGGCTCACCTCCAGCAGGTTCGGCGCACCCACCGGTTCCAGCCAGTGCTGGATCTGATCGAACAGCTCACCAATGCGCGTCGCCCACACGGCCGATTGCGACTCAAACAATTGCTTCTTGTGCGCTTCGCTTTCTGCGTAGTGGCGAAGCATCTCGCCCAGTTGCTGTACGTCGTCCATTGCGGTGTTCCTTTGGTTGAAGCGGTGCTGCGGACTTTGAGCATGGCAGATGCCAGCGACCGGCGTACGACTAAAAGCGTGAGCGGTACTGGCTGGGGGTCATGGCCAGGTGTTTGCGAAAGGCACTGCCCATGTGCGACTGATGGGCGAACCCGGCGTCCAGGGCAATGCTGGCCAATGGCAGGTCGGTTTGCTCGATCATCCGTCGAGCGGCCTGAAGCCTGACTTCAATCAGGTAGGCGTGCGGCGTGAGGCCAATGGTTCGGGTGAAGTCGCGCAGAAACCGCAGTTCGTTGTGTCCGTAAGTGACGGCCAACTGCTCCAGACGCAAGGGTTGATGGAACTGTTCGGCAATCTGGTCCAGTACCCGGGTGAACGCCTTGGGTGGGGTCCGGTAATCACTTTGCACACTCGCCTGCCCCACCAGCTGCAATGCCGCGTGTTCGAGCGCTAGACCGTCGGGTTGCGGATCGAGCAACAGGCGGCGCAACGTTCGGGCCAATCCCAGCGCCTGGCTTTGGCCCAGTGACTGCACGCGATGATTGACCGACGGCAAGTGCTGACGGGCAAACTGCTCGTCCAGGCGCAACAGCAGGTATTCGCCGCCACTGTCTGACTCGGAAAACACCTCGACGCCGACCGGGGTATGCGCCAATACGCCGGGCAGTGTGTCGAAGTCCACCCGGCGGTCGGAATCGATGGCATGCACGCCTTGCTGGCGCTCCAGGGTCACGCCCAGCGTGTGCCATTGCGCCGGATCCCGGGCGCTGTAGGCCGCGCGCGGCAGCAGTTGCAGGCAAAGTCTGTCGCCCAGCAGGCGGTGGCTCAGCATGTGAAATTTCCTGATAGATCGACGCTCGGATCCACGGGACACTCTCCATCAAAGGGTAGCCAACCACAGGAGCACAGCATGCGCACCATCGGCCTTATCGGCGGCATGAGCTGGGAGTCCAGCGCCGAATACTATCGCCTGATCAACCAACAGGTCCGCGACCGCCTCGGGCCGTTGCGCTCGGCGCAATTGCTAATGTACAGCGTCGACTTCGGGCCTGTCGAACAGGCCCAGCACGCCGGGCGCTGGGACGATGCAGCGGCGATTCTGGTGGATGCCGCGCGCAGGCTTGAGGCCGGCGGCGCCGAGTGCGTGGTGTTGTGTACCAACACGATGCACAAGGTTGCCGGGCAGATTCAGGCGGCGATTGGCATTCCGTTCCTGCACATCGCTGACCCGACTGGTCAAGCGGCAGTGAATGCCGGGACGCTGAACGTCGGGTTGCTGGGCACCGCGTTTACCATGGAACAGGATTTCCTCAAGGAGCGCCTGACGGCCAAGGGATTGACGGTCCTGGTGCCGGAAGCCGAGGAACGCCAGGCCGTGCACCGGATCATCTACGACGAACTGTGCGTCGGGGTGATCAGTGAAACGTCGCGCAAGGTCTACCAGCAAGTGATCGAGTCGCTGACCCGGCGCGGCGCCCAGGCGATCATCCTCGGTTGCACGGAAATCGGCCTGCTGATCAAACCCGAGCACAGCGCCCTGCCCCTGCTCGACACCACCGAACTGCATGCCCGGGCGGCGGTGGCGTTTGCCTTGGGCGACTGACTCAACCGGCCTTGGGCGTGGAACGCAGCCGCGCCATGCTCAAGGCATCCACCAGCACGCCGTCACGCACGGCGTAGTCGCGCAACAGACCTTCGTCTTTAAAACCGAATTTGCGGTACAGCCCGATGGCCGCAGCGTTGTCGGCGTACACCGAAAGCTCGACCCGGCGCAGGTTCATCCAGTTGTCAGCGACGTCCAGCGCCGTCGCCAGCAACTTCGAGCCGATGCCCCTGCCCTGCCATTCCCCGGCGACGCCCATGCCAATACTGCCGGCGTGACTGCGGCGAATGCGCGAAAACTGCTCCAGACCGATATTGCCGATGACCACCCCTTGATGCAGCGCTATCAATTGCACCACGCGCTCGTTCTCCGGCATCAGGCGTTTGCGCCAGACTTCGGTAGATTGAAACGGCATTTGCAACACCTGACGGGTGATCGCGGGATCGTTGTAGAGCGCGGTGATACCGTCGATGTGGGTTTCGCTGAAACGCTGAATGGTGATGTTGGCGTCGGTGGTCGGCATGGTGATTCTTCCGTGAAACGTACATGGCCCCCCACTCTAAACCAACCGCAACAGCATCCGGTAGGATGCTGTCGAAGACTGTGATCCTTTGATCCCGGCATCGGCATACACCGCCAATCCCTGTGGGAGCGAGCTTGCTCCAGAAAAAGGGGACGCATTTATTTAACAGACTCACTCAAGCGCCGTAGGAGCAAAGCTTGCTCGCGAAAGCGGTTTCACAGTCAACATTGAGGGTGGCTGACACGACGCTTTCGCGGGCAAGTCGAATCGTCGCACCGCTCGCTCCTACAGGGGATCGGTGGTGTACACAAATGTTGTGCATGGCGCTGAACCATTGTGGGAGCGAGCTTGCTCGCGAAGGCGGTTTCACATTCAAGATTGAGGGTGGCTGACACGACGCTTTCGCGGGCAAGCCTCGCTCCTACGGGGATTGGCGGTGTACGTAGATGTTGTGCATGGCGCCAAATCAGTGTGGGAGCGAGCTTGCTCGCGATGGCGGTTTCACATTCAAGATTGAGGGTGGCTGACACGACGCTTTCGCGGGCAAGCCTCGCTCCTACGGGGATTGGCGGTGTACACACATGTTGTGCATGGCGCCAAATCAGTGTGGGAGCGAGCCTGCTCGCGAAGGCGGTTTCACATTCAAGATTGAGGGTGGCTGACACGACGCTTTCGCGGGCAAGCCTCGCTCCTACGGGGATTGGCGGTGTACACACATGTTGTGCATGGCGCCAAATCAGTGTGGGAGCGAGCCTGCTCGCGATGGCGGTTTCACATTCAAGATTGAGGGTGGCTGACACGACGCTTTCGCGGGCAAGCCTCGCTCCTACAGGGGATCGTGTCGCATACAAATTCCTGACTCACCACAAAACCACTGTGGGAGCGAGCCTGCTCGCGAAGGCGTCGTGTCAGTCAACATCAATAGGGAATGATCCACCGCATTCGCGAGCAGGCTCGCTCCCACAAGGGTTTACCCCTGACCATCCGTCGCCACTGTCAGATCTGACAGTAGCCACCGCTCCCCTGTCATCGGCGTAATAACCCAACGCCTCTCCCGACAGGAGCACATCATGCCTACCCCCATCGCAAGCCCTTTGCTGCTCAAAGAACTCGACATCCCCGGTCGCACCGGTCCCGTCAGCACAGCGCCCGATGTGTGGGGTATCAACATCGCCGCCGCGCTGGACAATTTTCCGCGTCAGGGTTTGCAGTGCCGGGCCGGGCCGTGGGGGGTGATGGGTGTGGGGGACGTGCTGCGGATTTTCTGGGGCGCGGGCAATCAGGTGCTGCAGGACACCATCGACCCGGAAGAGGTCAACAAGGAACTGACCCAGTTTGTGCCGTCGCGGCATCTCACCGAAGGCGCGTTCGATGTGTCCTACACCGTGCAGCGCGTGGGTCAAACGGCCGAGCCGTCGGAGGTGATGAAGGTGCTGGTCAAGCTCACCCGCCCCGGCGGCCATGACGACAACGACCAGCCCGGTCACTCGAAACTGGTGATGAAATTGCCGCAGCCGATCATCGACGGCGGCATCGATCAGGACAACGTCGGCGCCGGCGTGCTGATGTTGTGCGACCGCTACCCGAACATCGCGGCAGGCGATGTGATTCAGGTGACCTGGGGCGGCGTCTTCGTCCTCAGCCCGCCACTGACCCAGGACCAGGCTGACGGCAGAGTCGCCATCACGTTGCTGATCGACGAAGCCACCATCCGCAAGGCCGGCGACTCGGACTCCAGAGGGTTGGCAGTGGCGTTCGAAGTCTATGACCGGGTCGATAACCGCTCCGAAGACTGGAGCTCTGAGCAGCGGGTGGTGGTCAATCTGGATGTGACCTTGCTGCAAGCGCCGTTGCTGAAAGAGAGCCAAGGCAACGTGCTCGACCTCGATGAATTGGGCAACAACAACGGCACGGCCCAGGTCTGGGCGGTGGATGACACCCACTTCAAAAATGGCGACACGCTGTTCGTCCGGGTTCGCGGCACCCCGCACGAAGGCGCGCCGATCGACATTGAACTGCCCGGCGAGGTACTGAGCGGCCTGCCCGTTGCGTGGGAAGTCACAATCGAAAATGCCCTGCTGCGGCGACTGGCCAAGTCGCAAATGGTGCTCTCCTATCGCCTGCAAAAGGCCGACGGCTCCCCGGACCTGCACTCCAAAGGCCGCTTCATCAGCGTGATCGGCGAGCTGCAACTGCTCAAAGCCCCGATTGCCGTGGACGCCCAGCAAGGGGCGATCGACCCGGACCTGACCAGCACGCAGATAAAAATCCTCTATGACGAATCGTTCAATGCCGGCGACGCCATCAAACTGTTCTGGCTCGGCACCCGCCCCGATTTCACCACCTACTTGCCCGACCTGCCATTGCACTCGATCAGCCGTGGAGAGGCCGAGGCCAAGGAGCCGCTGTTCATTGATGTGGACGGCCAGCACCTGCGGGAAATCAACGGCGGCACGCTGGAACTGTATTACCAGTTGCTCAGCGATGACGCGGTGGTCGCAACGATGAACCGGGTCAACGCCACCCATGCCATCCGCGAGTCGGAGCACTTGCCGCTGCTGAACGTCGGTGAACCGCGCCTGGAATTGCCAGAGCCGACGGTGGCGGGCGTGGTCGACGGCGCACTGCCACCAGATCGGCCAGGCACCACGCTGACCGTGAACTACCTGCTGACCCTGCCAGGCGACCGAGTAACCCGTGAATGGGTCGGTTCGAAAACCGGGAAAGACATTGACTGGGTGGATCTGTCGTCGTTTACGGCAGGCAAACCGGTGCCGTTTACCATCAAGGCTGAACTGATCAAGGGCAATGAAGGCGGGATGGTGTCGGCTTCGTATTTTATTGAGCGGGCGAATGAACGGACCAAATATGCGAATGCGTTGGTGTTTAGCGTGGGTGTGGCGTTGGAATTAAAAGCGCCGCAGATCAAACAAGCCCCTGGCACCACGCTCAATCCGGTGGCTGCCAAAGACGTTTTGACTGCTGTCGTGGACTACGACGACATGCAGGTCGGCGACAAGATTACCGTCACCTGGGCTGCCGCCGCTGGCAGACCGGCCGAAGGTTCTCACACCACAACGTCGATCGATATTGTGACGGTGAGTCCAAAAGAAGTGCCGCTGCCGAACTCGTTAGTGGCGTTTTGTCTGGGGACCACCGTCACCGTGACGTATAGCGTCACGCGCGGCAGTGACCCCGCCCAACCTTCGCGCCCGTTGCTATTGAATGTCCTCAATATTCCGAGCGGCGACTTGCCCACACCGACCATCGCGGGTGTAACGGCAAGGGATCTGAACGTCGCTGGGCTGAAGGGTGATGACAAATTGGCCGTGAACGAGTGGCTGTTGCAACTTAGCGGTCAACGGGTGTGGCTGAGTTTTAAAGGAATAAAAGAAAACGGTGCTGAAGATGAGTTGATCATTTGGGAAGGTCCGGCTCATAACGCATCGTCAGGGCTGGAGACACCGGCACCTATTGATTGGTTGAGGACGTTGAAGGAGGGTTCGGAGTTGACCGTTACGTTTATGGTCAACTTTGACAAGGTGGCGGATAGAGCGATGGCGGTTAGGTTTCCGGTGCGGGGTTATACCGTCAAGGCTATCGAACTGGTTGACCCAACCATTACCTCGGTAAAAGGCTCGCTGAGTGGACTGGAGATTCCCAACGGTCGCGACACTTTCGAAACCAGCGTGACCTTGACCGGAGAGGCCACCAAAGGACAGAAGGTGCAGATTTTCGATGGCACGACACCTATGGACGAAACCACTGCTGATGAGAACACCGGTATCTGGACGCTAGACGTGTCGGAATTGAGCGTGGCAGCCCACAGTTTTACCGCCAAGGCCCTAAATGATTCGGGCGAGACGTCGGAGAAATGGCTCATTACGGTTAAACAAACTCTGCAATATGACTTAACAACCTTTGAAGACGGAACATTCGGTGGATGGCAGCGAGGGCCTGCTACAGATCCACAAGATTGGAGCATTAGGCTGAGGGACGGTAATCATCGAGCATTCAATAACACCCACAGCAATAACTCCGCGGGGGTAGTCCTGACGAAAACCTTTCAAAATATAAAAATAGGACAGCGCTACCGATTTTCAATAATGGCGGTCCGAAGCAGTTGGGGAGAATACACCTCTAGTCTTTCACTCAGTACGACGCAAGGTGCACTCACTCAACCCGTAACCCTTTCAGACCGCTGGATACTCATACAGGGGGATTTCACAGCGGAAACTAACATTATGGAATTCATGATTGTTAATCATGTAGCAACTGGCCTCGGCAATGATTATGAAGTAGATAATCTAACCATAACGACTATTTAGAGGAAAACTGGACACGCTTTTATAACTAAAAAGGAAATAACAAAGAGGACGCATTTATTTAACCCGTGATTTGAAAGAGCCCCCGCCCCTTGTAGGAGCTGTCGAGTGAAACGAGGCTGCGATCTTTTGATCTTGATTTTCAAGGGCAAGATCAGAAGATCGCAGCCTTCGGCAGCTCCTACGGGGGTGTGGCCGGGTGCGGAAGTTGCCTACGGGAAAAGCAGCTGTTTCAGGCGTTGCGCCGGGTTGACTGCCCTGCCCTGGCTCCCTATCCTCACGCCCGTCACGACTCATTCGTGATCGGGTTTGACGGCTCGGGCTGCATCTCAAGACGTATGGTTTCCTTAACTTCGCACGCGTACTTCTTCGTCCGCAGCAAAGTTATATGGTGACTGTGCGTGGGGCACCTTCGGGTGCGCCGGGTACTTGAGACCGGTCCGTCAACCTGCGCACAGTTGCCACCCATTCGTTTGACGGCGAGCAAGTGGCAACTCCCACTTTCTCAAGAGTTAAACCAATGCCAAACGCAACCACAAAATCCACCCCGTTCGCCCCCTGCGATCACATCGATCACCACCTCTTCGCCGTACAACCCGACATCCCCCTCCTAGACGCCCTCGAACACGCCTCCGTCTACCTAAGCTGCGCCGAAGCCCTCGCCCATCAGGCCCCCACCGCCACCCGCCCGGAACACGGTGCATCCTTGCGTTGGGCCAGTCAGCAGATGCTCGGCACTGCGCGCTCACTGGTTCAAGCCTCCATCGACGGCATGCACGCCGCACGAGCCGGAGGTGACGCATGAATCCGCATATGCCGATGACCCATAACGACGGCGATATCCCGGTGTTGCTGGTGGCCACGCAAGCGCCGCTGGAGGTGCTGCACAGCAACGCTGCCACCCGGTTTCTGGCGGTGACGCAGATGGTGGAGAGTCTGGCCAGTCTCGATATCACCCAGGCAAAAGGTGCTGACGTGCAGCAGTTGGCGAACGCGGCGGCGATGTTGTTGCGCGATGGGTGTGATGTGATGGATGTGTTGGGGCGGCGGATTCGGGCTCGTGGGTAAGCGCCGGGTTTGATGGTGGCTGTCAGGATGCCTTCGCGGGCAAGTCGAATCGTCGCACCGCTCGCTCCTACAGAGGGTCGGCGGTGTCCGTAGATGTTGTGCATGGCGCCAAATCAGTGTGGGAGCGGGCTTGCTCGCGAAGACGGTTTCACAGTCAGCATTGATGTTGACTGACCCACCGCTTTCGCGGGCAAGCCTTGCTCCTACAGAGGGTCGGCGGTGTACGCACATGTTGTGCATGGCGCCAAATCAGTGTGGGAGCGGGCTTGCTCGCGATGGCGGTTTCACAGTCAGCATTGATGTTGACTGACCCACCGCTTTCGCGGGCAAGCCTTGCTCCTACAGAGGGTCGGCGGTGTACGTAGATGTTGTGCATGGTGCTAAACCATTGTGGGAGCGAGCTTGCTCGCGATGGCGGTTTCACAGTCAAGATTGAGGGTGGCTGACACTCCGCTTTCGCGGGCAAGCCTCGCTCCTACGGGGGTCGGCGGTGTACGTAGATGTTGTGCATGGCGCTAAACCATTGTGGGAGCGAGCCTGCTCGCAATGGCGGTTTCACAGTCAAGATTGAGGGTGGCTGACACTCCGCTTTCGCGGGCAAGCCTCGCTCCTACGGGGGTCGGCGGTGTACGTAGATGTTGTGCATGGCGCTAAACCATTGTGGGAGCGAGCCTGCTCGCAATGGCGGTTTCACAGTCAAGATTGAGGGTGGCTGACACTCCGCCTTCGCGGGCAAGTCGAATCGTCGCACCGCTCGCTCCTACAGGGGATTGATGACCGTTAATGCTCGAACCAGTCTCGCCGTTCGTGGAAGGTGTGGCGGATCAGTTCGGCGAGTTCTTGCACTTCGGCGTTTGCTCGGGAATCGGTATTCACTGCCAACCACGCTTGGCGCTGCATCGGCTCTTTGAACAACCCCGGCAGCGCAACGAGTGCACGGTCGAAGCGGCTGATGTAGCCGGGCAGCAGGCCGATGCAAGCGCTGCAACGGATCATTTCCAGCATCAGTTCGTAGGACTGCAACTGCACGACGCCAGCCAGGCGTTGTTCCACCAGGTGGTTCCAGGGTCCGAAGCTGTCGATCTGGCGGTCATGTTGCCAATGCACCAGCATGAAATCCGCCAGGTCGTCGATGCTTTCCGGCCTGGAGGTGACCCGTGAATAGCGTTTGGCGATGTGCGGAAAATACTCCAGGCGCGCCAGGCGTTGCGGTTCATCGATGGCGAAGGTCGGCCCGGGCAGCGGTGAGTCGCCGGTCCCCAGCCACAGCACCACATCGGCGCTGACGGCTTGCAAGGCGAGTTCGCTGTCCAGCGAGATGATTTCCAGGCGCACGCTGGCATTGCGTCGCAGCAACGCGATCAAGTCGCGGCCGAGGATGTCATGCAGGATCGATTCGGCCACCGCGAGCCGGATCAGTGGCTGTTCGACCAGCGGCAATGTGCGCTCATGGGCCAGCGCAATCAGTTGGGCATGCAGTTGCAGCCCTTCGCGGCTGAGGGTCAGGTTGCTCCCCTGAAAATTGAACAGGGAGCGCTGGACCTGCGTCTCCAGTTTTGCCAGTTGCTTGCGCAGCAACGTCGTCCTGACGTTGAGGCTGCGCGCGGCCTGCATGAAACAGCCGCACCGGGCGCTGACCATGAAGTACTGCGCCACCTCGGCCTCGATCCCGGCCGCCAGCGCCAGCCAGGATTCGGATGTCACCTCGGGGTAGCGGTAATTGCCAGAGTCCTGAAGCGCTGCGGGTTCTGTGAATGCCATCGATGACTCCCTGTCGATCTGGTGGGTTTTGCGTCCTTCGCGGTGGACCGCGCGTAGCTCTACGGATTGTTGCCTGAAGAATGCTGCACTTGTGTGTCAGGGGGTTTTTAAGATCAAAACAATCCTCAGGAATAAACCGGCCACCTGTCGACAATCCTGCCACCCCGCACCGCCAACAAATCCTCAAACTGCAGCAACACCGATTCCGTCTGCATCGGCCGCAGGAACACCTGATCCTCCACCGTCAGGCCCACGGCGCTGGAGCCGTTGACCATTTCCTGGTTGGAGCTACGGCCATACACCCCGTTGCTCTGCAAGCCCTGGGGCGATTCGAACTCGGCCATCCAGTTGCCGCCGTAGATGAAGAACGTCTGGCGCTGATTGGCGTCCCACCAGGAGAACAGCCTCGACTTATCATCCAGCGCCGGAATATTCACCGCCCCGGTACTTTTCAGCACCGGCGTGGCGATGTACGCCGCCGGCACATGGTCCACCAAAGACGGCAAATCATAGTGCGTCGGTTTGAGCATCGCGGTGCCCACCGAGACTTCAGTGCTCAGGCGTTCCTGTTCGTGCATGCGATAACTCGGGCTGCCGGCGGTGTTGAGCGTCAGCCCTTCGCGCCACAGGCCGGGGTACTGCTGACGAGTGAAATCAACGCAGCGGTTGTAGATCACCATCACTTTGGCGAACAGTTCCTCCGGCGAACCAAGAATCCCCGGCACGCCCATGCCCACGAACGGGTCGTAACCCATGAACCCAGCGAATTCCAGGTGCTGCGGGTGGGCGCTGATCAGCGTCAGCATCTGCCCGAGCACGCCGAGGTCGCTGACGCCGCCGCGATGCAGGCCGACGTCCAGTTCGATGTTCACCCGCAACCGCGTGCCCAACCCTTGGGCAAGCGCCAGGTATTGCTGGAGCCGTTCGGGGGTATCGAGCAACCACTGCAACTGCTGCGCCGGGTCGAAAGGGCCTTTATGCGTGTCATAAAACAGCTGCGCCGAACGCACCGGCAGTGGCTTGCCCAGCAGGATGTCGGCATCGGGAAACTGCACCGCGTCATGGTTGAGAAACGGCTGGTGGAACGACATCAGGCGTTTGGTGCCGGCACGCTGGGCGATGTAGGTCAGCAGCCCCGGTGCCGGCAGGGATTTCTCCACCAGACGCAGGTGTTTGCCGGCGCGGGCGACCGACTGCATCACCACATCGATGTTGTGATCGAGACGATCCAGATCGATCAGCATCACCGGGCGCATCGGGCCGTGGTCCTTGAGTTCACGGTTCAATGCACGGAAATAATCGCTGTACGGCCCGCCCCGATCCCCCGGCCGCAGCCACGCGCCGACGCCCACCAGCAAGGCGCCGACGCCCAAGGTCCCCAGCAGAAAATTGCGACGATTCACGGCCATCAGTTCACCCCCAGAATCGATGTCAGATGCGCATTGAGGAACTTGCCGCTGGGGTCGAGGGCTTGGCGCACGTCAACAAATTCCCGCCAGCGTGGGTACAGCGGCTGCAGGTTTTTCGCATTCAAGGTATGCAACTTGCCCCAGTGCGGCCGGCCGTTGTACTTCCAGAAGATCGGCTCGACGGCAGCGAAGAAATTGTGATGATCCATCTGGTAATGCTGGTGAACCGAGATCGAGCAACTGTCGCGGCCTTCGAACATGCTCAGGGGAATGTCGTCGGCCTTGACGTAGCGGTACTCGATAGGAAACCAGGTGCGCAGATCCTTGTCCTGAATCAGCTTGAGGATTTCCCGCAGGCAGGCCGGGCCGTACTCCGCCGGCACTGAATATTCCATCTCGTTGAAACGCACGGTGCGCACGTTGGCGTAGATGTCGAACGAGTCGCCGACCCGGTTATCGAAACTGGCGAGGTGGCGCAGGTTATTGAGCAGCGTGCGGCGCAGGTCGGGGAAGTCGCTGGCGTACTTGTCGATCTTCTCGATCAGGGTCACGAACTCGTTGCCGCCCTCTTCGTCCGCCGGGATCGGTGGTGTGGCCGGGTCGGTGGTTTCGTTGAGGGCGATCGACAAGGCGTAGTCCGAATGGGTCACCACAAGCATTTCCCAGTGCTGGTTTTCCTGGGTGTTCTTGTCGATGTCTTCCAGCAGTTCTTCGGTCTTGGCGATCCACTGACGCTCCCGTAGTCGATACGCCGGGCGGTTTTGCAGGCGGATTTTGGTGGCCACCCCCAAGGCGCCGAGGGAGACACGGGCGGCGTTGAACACTTCGGGATGACGGCTGCTGTCGCAGTCCAAGACCTCGCCGCTGGCGGTTACCAATTGCAAGCCGCAGACATGGGCGGAATAGGATTGAAAGGTTTTTCCGGTGCCGTGAGTCGAGGTGGAAATCGCCCCGGCGAGGGTCTGGTAGTCGATGTCGGCCATGTTGGGCAGGGCCTGGCCGATGTCTTTCAGCGGTGTGCCCATGCGCGACATCGGCGTACCGGCGGCGAACTCGGCCTGCAAGGTGTTGGCATCGTGACCGAGCAGGCCGGTGAAGTAGCTCAGGGACAACAACGTGCCATCGGTGGGCACCAGGGCACTGAAGGAATGGGCCGAGCCGACCGGTCTTATTTTGCCAGGCGCCTGGCGGATCACCTGGGTCAGTTCATCGAGGTTTTTCGGTGCCAGCCGCGCCGCGGGAAGGCAACTCTGGCCGCCGGACCAGTTGCGCCACGGAATCAATCGCGGCGCCCGCAGCAACTCGGCCAGCGCCGGGCTGGAACCGAGGGCGGTGAAGGCGCCGATGACGCTCGCCCGTTGCAGTAACTGACGTCGTGTCAGGTCCATTGTCATGAAGTGCACCTGCCGTTCTTATTGTTGGATGGACTGACCGGACATAAACGAAATCAGCGCGAGGAATTCTTCCTCCGAGCACTGCATGCACAGGCCCATCGGCGGCATGCCGTTGTAGCCATTGATCGCGTGATCGAGCAGCGTATCGGCGCCCTGCTGTACCCGTGGCTCCCAGGCTTTTTTGTCACCGGTCAGCGGCGCCCCGGCAGCGGGGTTGGCGTGGCAGAGCTGGCAACTGTTGGCGTAGACCTGGGCCAGTGCTGCGTCGCTGGGCGCTGCGTTGGCCGCTTCGCTGCGGGTGGCCGGGGTCTTGGGTTCTTCGCCGCAGCCGCTGAGCAGCGTGGCGACGATCAGAAACGCCGCGTACCTGTTTGTCGGCATAGCCGTCCTCTCGTGTGGTGCACCGGCCAGCCGTGTGCACATTTTTTATTGTGATCAAGGAGAGGTCACGGTAAGCCAGGCGTGACGGGAGGTTGAGGGCATTGCGGGACATAAAGGGGGGCTTCTCAGGCCAGCGCGCATTACCTGTGGGAGCGAGCCTGCTCGCGAATGCGGTGGACCAGCCAATATCAATGGTGACTGACCTACCGCTTTCGCGAGCAAGCCCGCTCCCACAGGGGTTGGTGTCGATTAGTGCGAGTAGCGTCTATCTTGAATAAGCAACGCTCACCTGAGATGGGTCATGACAAGCGAGGCCCAGGTCTGCTAAAACGATTCATCAGCGCATTACAGAATCCAGACGGGGTAGCGACATGACCACAGCACACATCCTTGGCAATCTGTTTCCCGACAGCAGCGACATCCCGGAAAAATACCGCCTCGACGGCCAGACCGAGCAGCGCGAATACCTGGTCGATGGCCAGTTGCGCACCTGGGACGGCCCGCTCGCCCAGGTCCGCAGCCCGGTGTACCTGACCGGCGAAAATGGCGACGAGCAAGTGATCCTCGGCAGCACGCCGCTGCTGGACGCCGACACCGCGCTGACCGCTCTCGACGCCGCCGTCCGCGCCTACGACCGTGGCCAGGGCCTGTGGCCAACTATGCGCGTGGCCGAGCGCATCCAACACGTCGAAGCCTTCCTCGGGCGCATGCGCCAGCAACGGGACGCCGTGGTGAAGTTGCTGATGTGGGAAATCGGCAAGAACCTCAAGGACTCGGAAAAAGAGTTCGACCGCACCTGCGATTACATCGTCGACACCATCAACGCTCTCAAGGAACTCGACCGCCGCTCCAGCCGTTTCGAGCTGGAGCAGGACACCCTCGGCCAGATTCGCCGCGTACCGCTGGGCGTCGCCTTGTGCATGGGGCCTTACAACTACCCGCTGAACGAAACCTTCACCACGCTGATTCCGGCGCTGATCATGGGCAACACCGTGGTGTTCAAGCCGGCCAAGCTTGGTGTGTTGCTGATTCGTCCGCTGCTGGAAGCCTTCCGCGACAGTTTCCCTACCGGCGTAATCAATGTGATCTACGGCAGCGGTCGCGAAACCGTCAGTGCGCTGATGGCCAGCGGCAAGATCGATATTTTTGCGTTTATCGGCACCAACAAGGCCGCCAGCGACCTGAAAAAACTGCATCCGAAACCACACCGCTTGCGCGCGGCACTGGGCCTGGATGCGAAAAACCCCGGCATCGTGTTGCCCGAGGTGGATCTGGACAACGCCGTCAGCGAAGCGCTCACCGGCTCGCTGTCGTTCAATGGTCAGCGCTGCACGGCGCTGAAAATTCTCTTCGTCCACGAAGACGTGGTCGAGTCGTTCATCGAGAAATTCAACGCCAAACTCGCCTCCCTCAAACCCGGCATGCCGTGGGACAGCGGCGTGGCCCTGACGCCGTTGCCGGAAGCGAGCAAGGTCGATTACCTGCATGGGCTGGTGGCCGATGCCGTGAGCAAAGGCGCGACCGTGGTCAATCCCAATGGCGGCGAAGCGCGTGCGTCGTTCTTCTATCCGGCGGTGCTGTACCCGGTGAACCCGCAGATGCGCGTCTATCAGGAAGAACAGTTCGGCCCTGTGGTGCCCATCGTGCCGTACCGGCATCTGGACACGGTGATCGATTACGTCCTGGAATCGGACTTCGGTCAGCAGTTGAGTATCTTCGGCACTAATCCGGTGGCGGTCGGCCGACTGGTCGATACTTTTGCCAATCAGGTCGGTCGTATCAACATCAACGCCCAGTGCCAGCGCGGCCCGGACACCTTTCCGTTCAACGGCCGCAAGAACTCCGCCGAAGGCACCCTGTCGGTGCATGACGCGTTGCGGGTGTTTTCGATCCGCACACTGGTGGCGACCAAGTTCCAGGACAGCAACAAAGCCCTCATCAGCGAGATTATTCGCGGACGGGATTCGAGCTTCCTGACCACTGATTACATTTTCTGAGGAGAGCCGATCTGAGCGCCTATCGCCTGCCACCGTTGATGCGCCGACTGCTGCGTCCGTTGCTGGACCCGTATCGGCGTTATCGCAATGCCCGGGTGATCCACGCGGTGCGGGTTTCACTGGGGCTGCTGGCGACGATCCTGCTGACCACCGGCATCCACTTGCCCCACGGCGAGTGGGCGTCGGTGACCATGCTGGTAGTGATTGGCGGTTTGCAGCATCACGGCAACATCGGCAAGAAAGCCGCCGAGCGGGCGATTGGCACTTTGATCGGCGCGGGTGTCGGCCTGCTGCTGGTGGCGCAACAGGCCTGGCTTGGAATGCCTTGGCTGACCTATTTTGCAATGTCGGTGGTGTGCGGGTTCTTCTCGTATCACGCCATCGGCAAGGGCGGCTACACGGCACTGTTGTCGGCGATCACCGTGTTTATCGTCGCCGGGCATGGCGATAACCCGGTCACTGACGGGTTGTGGCGTGGGGTCGATATTCTCATCGGCATCGCCCTGGCCCTGGCGTTTTCCTTCGCCCTGCCGCTGTACGCGGTGTTCTCCTGGCGCTACAACCTGGCCGATGCCTTGCGCGACTGCGCGACCCTTTATGGGCGCATCATCAATGGCCAACCGGTCACTGCGGATGAACACCTGAAGATCATGGGTCGGCTGAACACGGTACTGGTGCAACTGCGCTCGCTGATGCCGTCGGTGTCCAAGGAAGTGCGGATCTCCATGACCGAACTGGATGCCATCCAGCGCAACTTGCGGATGTGTGTCAGCACGCTGGAAATCCTTGGCAATACACGACCGGACGCCACTGACCCCGACGCCATGCTCCACCTGCAAACCGCGTTGAAAGCCGAACACCGGCAGATCCGCGTTCAATTGATCGGCATGGCTCGGGCCCTGAAATCCGGGGCATCCCAGCGGCTCAACCGGCCGGTGGAGTTGCCGGACGCCAGCCTCGACGCGCCGGTCTACAGCCCGCTGGACGGTTACCGATTATTGACCCGGCAACTGGCCGCCAACATCGGCGAAATGCGCCAGCGCCTGGCCAAGACCGCGCCGCGCTGGAACCTCTAAGGCTTACTGCGCGACCACTCGACGCAACTTCAGGCCCCACCCCTGTTGCATACCGGCGGCGGCCAGCAGGATCGCCGCCACGCCGAGCCATTGCAGGGGTTCCAGGCGATGGCCGAAAGCAAACCAGTCGACAAAGATCGCCGCAATCGGATAGATAAACGACAGCGCACCGGTCAGTGCCGTTGGCAGTTTCTGGATCGCGCCGTAGAGCAGCACGTACATCAAACCGGTGTGCACAATGCCCAGGGTCACCAGGCTGGCCCAGGCGCTCGGTGCTTGGGGCAGTGCCGAAAAGTGCGCAAAAGGCGCGAGCAACAACACACCGGTGCAAACCTGAATCAACGCGATCAGATGCGGCGGCGTGCCCGTCAGGCGTTTGATGATCAGCGCGGCAATCGCGTAAAGGAACGCTGCACCCAGCGCCAGACCGATCCCCATCAGGTAATCATTGCCACCTGCGCCCTGCTCGCCATGGGCGCTGACAATCGCCAGCATCCCGAGGAACGAAACACCCAGCCAGAACAGCTTGCGCAGGGTGATTTTTTCCCCGAGAAACAGCGCGGCCAGACCCACCAACATGAACGGTTGAACGTTGTAGACCGCCGTGCCGATGGCAATCGATGCGCGGGAGTAGGAGGCAAACAGCAACACCCAGTTGCCGACAATCGCCATGCCGCTGAGCACCGCCAGCAGGAACGTGGTGCGGGTGAGAATGCCAGGCCGCAGGAAGCCGAACGCCGCGCAGATCAGCAACAAGGTGCCGGCGCCGAACACGCAGCGCCAGAACACCACGTCCAGCACCGGTTGCCCGGACACCAGCACGAACCAGCCGATGGTCCCGGAAATGAGCATGGCGGCGGTCATTTCGAATGAGCCGCGACGTAGTGTTTTGTCCATCATCAACCTCCTGTGCTTGAGGCCAAATTATGCCAACGCGCAGAGGCGCTTCTCCAGCGCAAAAATCAGGCTAAACTCGGTTTCTGCCTTTTTTATCAAGGCTGTTTCGTTCAACTGCCTAACAGGTGCTTCACCATGACCGACGACATTGATCAAGTGCTGATCAGCGCATTGATGGAAGATTCACGGCGTTCGCTCAAGGCCCTGGCGCACATCAGCGGCTTGTCATCGCCCAGCGTTGCCGAGCGCCTGCGTCGTCTTGAGGAACGCGGCGTGCTCAAGGGCTACACCGTCGAGATCGATCCAAAATGCTTCGGCTATCAACTGCAGGCGATCGTGCGCATCCGCCCGCTGCCGGGGCAATTGCAGGAAGTGGAACGGCAAATCCAGGCGATTCCCGAGTTCACCGAGTGCGACAAGGTCACCGGCGATGACTGCTTCATTGCGCGCTTGCATGTCCGCTCGATGGAACAACTGGACACCCTGCTCGACCGCCTCAACACCCACGCCGAAACCAACACCGCGATCGTCAAGAAAACCCCGGTCAAACGCCGGTTGCCGCCGATGGCATAAGTGCTGTTTGTTAATGAATAGGATAGATTGACGGCTTTCCGGCGAAGGATTGGCGGTATGAAAACTCAGGTAATGGTGTTGGCAGCGTTGATGCTCGCGGGTTGCGGCACTGTGCAGACCGTGGTGCGCAGTGACGAAGCGGCTGCGAAGGACCTCAAGGAGCGCAAGAGTTACTGCGGCGCTGTCCCGCGGATCTACAGCGGCGTGACCTATGACTTCTGTTATCTGAATGCGCCGCTGGAAAGTGGCATCGATGCGCAGACACATACCACTATTCCGGTTGTGGTGCTGGTTGATGCGGTCGTTTCCGGCGTGGCGGACACCCTGCTGCTGCCCTACACCGTCTACCGGCAGCATGCCGATGGCAGCATTATCGTTAACGAATGATCCTGAATCGCAGACAATAAAAAACCCGCCGAAGCGGGTTTTTTTATTACTCAAGGCTTGCGATCAATCGTCGCGGCTCATGATGCCGAAGATCTGCAACAAGCTGATGAACAGGTTGTAGATCGATACATACAGGCTGATGGTCGCCATGATGTAGTTGCGCTCACCGCCGTGAATGATGGCGCTGGTCTGGAACAGAATGCAGACCGAGGAAAACAGCACGAAACCTGCGCTGATCGCCAGTTGCAGACCGCTGATCTGGAAGAAGATGCTCGCCAGCGTCGCGCCCAGCAGCACGAAGAAGCCTGCAGTGATGAAACCGCCAAGGAAGCTCATGTCCTTGCGAGTGATCAGCACGTACGCCGACAGACCACCAAACACCAGCGCCGTCATGGCGAAGGCCGAACTCACGACTTCAGCACCGCCCTGCATGCCCAGGTAACGGTTGAGGATCGGGCCGAGCAGGAAACCCATGAAACCGGTCAAGGCAAACGCGGACACCAGGCCCCATGCGGAATCACGGAGTTTGTTGGTCAGGAAGAAAAGACCGTAGAAACCGATCAGCACCACGAAAACGTTCGGGTAGCCGACACGCATCTGTTGGGCGACAAACGCCATCACGCCGCTGAATGCGAGGGTGAGAGCGAGCAAGCCGTATGTGTTGCGCAGGACGCGGCTAACCTCTAGCTGCTCAGCCTGCACGCTGTTATTAACTGCGTAATCCTGTTCGCGCATGGCGACACTCCTGTTGGTTTGAAACGTTCAGTCGCAAAGATCATAACAGACGCTCTGTAACAAGCCATGCAGAGAGTTTGACAGTGTGTTTCATTCAGGTATTATGGCGCCCGCAACGCAAACGGAGGTGTGGCCGAGTGGTTTAAGGCAACGGTCTTGAAAACCGTCGACTGTAACAGGTCCATGAGTTCGAATCCCATCGCCTCCGCCATCTTGAATACGTTAGAGCCCTGATTAGTCAGGGCTTTTTCGTTTCTGGGGTTTGGTGAAATCACTGTCTTTTGGCATGTGTTCCATAACTATTCTGGAACCGTTCCATAACCAGGCTCGTTTTGCCCCTCTTCCGGCGTCCTGCCGATCGTTAAATATCCTTCATGTAACACGATGCTACGCTGGTCTTTTAACCGAGGAATCGCGGTCCACCATTCAGTTCTGCTCCCTTCCTTGCTATACATCGCCCTGGTCGGCCCTCCACAATTGACAGAGCAATACCAGCCGAAGGATTACTGAATGCCGAAGACCAAGCCAGAAAGTAGAGTTGCAGCGTCAGCTACTGAAATTGAACACTCTATCCAGGCCCTGAATAAAATGGCTGAACGCCTGTGGGGTGACGGTCGAGAAGCGGAGGCGAAAGCCCTCCTTGATGCCCTGGACGCTCTCAATAGAGCGCTGGACAGGATCAGGATTGGTGAAAGTCGCAAGACTCTTCATTGAAGAGCGCCACAGGTTCATTCATTAATTGAATTGGGCTTTTTTGTTCTGCCGCTCGTCCGGTGCACAGCACCATCCCCTGCCCCCGCGCTTCCAAAGCTTATGTCTCCTTGTTTGGAAGCCTCAGTCATGAACAGAAGAATCGCAGCTCTCACGCTCTCGGGCTTGCTGTCGTCCTGCCCGCTCTTCTCGCTTGCTGTCGAGAAGATGGCTGCGGAGTCAGCCGTGCCCCCTACTGTTCTTCCCGGAGTTAACCAATCCGGTAGCGCCAAGCCTGACGAGGATAAAGCGAGCAAAAAGGGCGAGGAGGCTTCTGGTTCAAATTCCGGTGCCGATTCGGAAACTCAGAAGAAAGATTCTGGCTCCTCGGGCAGCTCTAAAGAAGAGAAGAAACCAAAGCAATAGTGTCGATGGCTGCGGGGTCAATCCAGACCCGATTAAATCTGGTTTCTCGCTCTGCCCTAACCCGGCCCGCCCATGCACTCTGCGGTGCTGGCAAGTGATGCTCCTGCCTGCTGGACAAGCTTGCGCCACTCGTCGCTGTTGATGAGATCGGCGCGCTCCATGGCGTCAGCCCGCCTTAACAACCCGAAGTACTTAACCTCTGGGTCCATTTGGCTTCCAGTCAGTGCGAACAGCTCGCGCCAGGCTGTCATCGCCAGTCTTCGCTGTGCCTCTCTCATTGGAGCCCCCCGTATCATTGTTCTAGGTAGAGGATGGAACGTGAGAGGCGTTCAGTATGATGGCACTTCATGCGACCAATGGTGGCCGTGCGCCACGAACGGTGGAGTCCTGATTCAATTAATTGGATCAGGTCCTTGATATGGATAGTGGAAGTCTTATGGCTGGCTTTCTGTTTTTGATAGTTGGCTTGGTCATCTATTCAGCGGCTTTCAATATCGGTCTTGAAAACCGTCGACTGTAACAGGGAGTTCGAATCCCATCGCCTACGCCATCTACACTGACCTCAAAAACTGCGGACTCGCAATGCCACGCCCAATTAAGTGTATTAATCACAGGCATCACTCCGAGCCTTCTCGGCACGTTTGATTTCCTGCTTGATATCAGGGGATATTCGCTGTTTTTTCAGCTGCTGCTCCAGAAAGAGCTGGCTTCCCTGACTTTTTACCTCGGCATCGGTTGAAGCTTCCTGCGATTTTAATTCTGCAGCATGTGCATCTATCACCGCTTCAACTTCAGCTTCATTACTCGCGGTATCCAGGGCTTTGATCAGTTTGCCTGCTTCCGTCTTCTCGGCTTCAGCGTACCCATCGACAGACAACCCCGCAGCCATCGCTCGTGTTTGAATTTCCAGGTTTTCCATATGCTGCTGTGCGACCTCGCACGCCGCAATCCGCCGTTGGCTCTCGACAGCTTTCCATTCCATAAATGCTTGCGTCGTCACACCCATGACCACAATGGTGATGGCGGCACCCATCATTCGGCCCTTCACATCCGCAACCTCGACAGTCAAGTGGCATTGTTTCTTGATGACCGCCCGACTCCCTTCGAGGCATTCAAAGCGTAGCAGGGCCAGAAGCGGTGCTGGGCGGCAGCCGCTTAAATATCGATGATGACCAACGTTCCGTGGCTTCCAGCTAACACTGCGTGCGCAACTTGACGGCAAAGACGAATGGAATGTCGTTCGGCTTTGCCGCGCTTAAACAGGTTTCCACGCAAGCGTTTAAAGACACTCAGTGTTACGTCATAAAAGGCCACAAGACCTTGCGTCGTTGCCTACGCGCACGCCAGAATCCGCCGGCTTGTGCGCCTTGAGGCTCGTCGGTAACTTTGTTCCTGCCACTGCTCATCAGTGGTCGGGTTTAGTAGCCCGCAGTAATTCAGGCTGCACGTGCATCCATCGGACAGGATTTTCATATCTGTGCTTGATGGTGGCTGTACGTAGGGCGCTTCGGCGCGCCGGCTTTCTGAGTTCCCCGGTCTACTAACCTGCGTACAGCTGCCACCCTTTCTCGTTTAGTAGCGAGAGGGATTGGCACACAATATGAGAACTCTGCTTATGTTCAAAGTAACGCCGAATCCCCCGCACACGGGTCCAGTACCCTACGGCGCCTCTCTTGATTTTGACCCCAATAAAATGAAAGAGGCGGCCCACGTCGCAGCAAACACGCGGGGCCATCCACCGGCCCAGGCTTTGATTGACGCTGACTGAAGCCCGGGAGTCAGGCCGAAAACAGTCCCGCCTCCTGATAGCTCTGAATCAATTCGTCGAACAAACCGATATCGAGGCGAGTCCGGGCAATCAATTGTGCGCCGGCAACGGCGGTGTAAATGGCGCGGGCGCGGCGCTCGCACAGATCAACGCTTCCCAGGCCGAGATCAGCGAGCACGTGGGTCAGCCACGCCACGTTGATGTCGGCAAACGCCAGCACTTCACCCTTTACCTCTTCGGGCAGGTCCTGGTATTCCGCCGCCATGAAGCTGGACAAACACAGCCGGTTCCCGTCTTCCAGTGATTGGCGGAAGATGCTCGGGTACACCTGCAGGCAGTGAACCGGATCGGGGTTGGCAGCGCGGACGGCTTCCAGAACACCGGAGGTCTGTTCCCAGTAGCGTTTGGCGACTGCGGCGCCGAGGTCGGCCTTGCTTGGGAAATGGTAGTAAATGCTGGCGTTCTTGATCCCCACCTGATCCGCAATGCTGCGGAAATTGATGCCACTGTAGCCGTGGATTTGCGCAGCGCCTTTGGCCGCCTCCAAGATGGCTTCCCGCGCGTTTTCGCTCACGTCTTTACTCCTTTCACTGGGTCGTTTGGCCCGATTCTACTCCCATCGCCTGTTACCTGCCAATTGGTAGGTAGGGATTGACAAGGCATAACTATGCGCCCATGGTTTACCTACCAACTGACAGGCAGGCGAATAAACCATGACGACCCAACAGCCACATCCCGACGTATCCACACTCCCGATGATGAAAATCTACGACTGGTTCGATGGCCCCTACCCGGCCCGTGTGCGTATTGCGCTGGCCGAGAAAGGCCTGCTATCGCGGATCAAGTTCGTACCGGTCAACCTATGGACCGGCGAGCACAAGAAACGGGAGTTTCTAGCGATCAACTACTCCGGCACATTGCCCGTGCTGCAACTGGACGACGGCACGCTGATTGCCGAGTGCACGGCCATCACCCAATACCTTGATGTGCTGGACGACAAGCCGCTGCTCACCGGTAAAACCCCCGCTGAAAAGGGCCTCATCCACATGATGACCAAACGTGCGGAAATTGAATTCCTGGATGCGATCAGCACCTACTTCCACCACGCCACGCCCGGGCTTGGGCCGGACGTCGAGCTTTACCAGAACCGTGAATGGGGTGAGCGGATGCGCGATAAGGCCGTGCGCGGGATGCACTATTTCAACGGCGCCCTGGCAACCCGGCCGTTTGTGGCGGGCAATGAATTTTCGATGGCCGACATCGCGGTACTTGGCGGCATGATCTTCGCCTCGCTGGTGAAACTGCCGGTGCCTGATGAATGTGAAGCACTGCGCGCCTGGCATGCCAGGATGCAGGAGCGACCGAGTGTTCAGGAATGGCGCGCGATGGTGGAGCGCGGTCACAGTAAAGGCTGATCGAAGCTCCTTCAAAAGCGGGTGGGCAAAAAGAACCTCACTGCAGTGTACGTTTTCGTCCCCTCCATGTTTCTTAGGGGAAGGAGTACCCAGCCGCTTGCCTTCGATCAGGCATGAAAAAGCCCGGCACGGTGGCTGGGCTCTTTTCTTCACTTTCTGCTTTCCATCATTTTGTCGGCGAGCATTTTGGCCCTTTCAATCAACAGATCCTGCCGGTCTTCGTGAGTGGCCACGCCCACGACCGGTGCCGTCAGATGACTTTCCGCTATCAGCGCAGCGCAGAAATACCGGTCCCAGACTCGTTGCTCTGATGCTTGCTTATTCACTTGGTCGGTGTCCATGTGCGGCTCCTCTGGATGAAGTGCATTGGCATTTTCCGCCCGAATCGCAAACAGCCCGCGTTACGGGGCCTAGCCAGGGATATTCAGGAAAGCATTCCAGCGTTCATAAGCATCGTGTTGTCTCTTGGTGGCCGCGTCCCATTCCGGCCCTGAAACGCATTTCGATGTCACCAACGTCATCATGCCTATAGTGGCAGCATCCAGCTCGATCAGAAGCGCCTGGGATTGGTTCCTGAAGTCTTCGAATGATGTCATTGACTTGCCTCGGCGCGGAGTTCACCGCCATCGAGAAGCAATTGCCCCTCGAATAATGGAGTTCGTCCCCTACCGATAATTCAAGTGGTCTGACGGTCGGTGCGCTCTCACGGCCCCTCTACCACACCATTCGTCGCCTATAAAAACCTGCACCGCTACGCGACCAAATCTTGGCTTGGGGTTTGCACACGCGGTCGTAGCGGCCCCAGAACGACGTAATTCTGACGCGGCAGCCATCCAATCAATACCTTGGTCAGTCCCCCGGAGAAGTAACGTGTCAACTCTCAATGAAATCGCAATGAACCACGCGAGAATGGCTAAGGCAAAGGAAGAAGAGTCGACCGGGCTGAGCGAGCGACACCTTCATATCGTAGGCAGTTTCGAAGTCCCGTCCGTTGAGACGCAACAGCACATTCCGGTGCACCTCATCGCTGGCGCGCTGGACAATCACCTCGGCCAGGCCTGCGCCTGACTTCGGTGCACCTCCCATGAAAAGAGGCATCGGGCGATGCCTCTTCTCGCGTCAGTCAGTGCGGCTTCACGCCGGCAGCGAAACCACCGGGCAGTTTTGGATTTATTCATCATGTCCACGCTGGACATCACTTAACGCCAGTTCCGAACTGATGGTGTCTATCAAGGCCCGGACACGCCGCGGCAACACACTCACCGGCGGATACACAATCTGCAGCGCCGTTTGACCGGGGGAATAATCCGGCAGCACTTCCACGAGCCTGCCCGCGACGAGATCAGCCTGGACATCCCAAATGGACTTGTTGCAGAGGCCGTTGCCGTCCAGGCACCACTGCCGGACCAATCCACCGTCGTTCGCCACTCGGCGGCCCCTGACGACAACGCGGTAGGCCTCGCTCGCCACCCGGAACGTCCAGACCCGATCAATGTTGCTGCCAAAGCGCATGACAATGCAGTCATGCCGGGAAAGATCGTCCGGGTGTCGGGGCGTGCCATTGCGTTCCAGGTATCCAGGCGCCGCGCAGATGACGCGGCGGTTCTCGCCAATCGGTTTGGAGCGCAACGTGCTGTCGGCCAACACCCCGTAACGCACGGCGAAGTCGATGCCTTGACTGACCAGGTCAACGAAACCATCGGTGAGGTTGAGGTCGATCGACACCGACGGATGCTCGGCCAGAAACCGGTCAAGGATCGGCACGATCCGCGATTGCCCGAGGTCGACCGGGGCACTGAGACGGATAAGGCCGGAGATTTTTTGCGTGCCCAGGCGAATGCGGGTTTCCAGTTCATCGGCTTCGGCCAGCAGACGGCGGGCACCGTCCGCCAGCAGGCGCCCTTCATCGGTCAGGCTGAGCGAACGGGTGGTGCGGGTCAGCAGGCTCGCGCCGTAGTAACTCTCAAGCACCGCGAGGCGCTCGGACACCGAAGCCGGCGACAGCCCCAATTCGCGGCCTGCGGCAGACAAGCCGCCCTTCTCGACGATCATCAAAAACAGCGCAAGGTTATCCAGCGTCATCGTTCGCAATTCCCGAAAGGTAATGTCGAACCCTGAGCCATTTTCCAGTGACTGCGCAATATCTGCCTTCGCCACATCAAGCATGACGCTGACTGAAAAGGGCTCTAAGCGACGGTTCCACCGCCCTGTTTTTGACCCGCGCCATACCTGACCCCAGACCGCAGCGCATGACGAAGCTTCAGGGCCGGCCGTTCGACGTAGTAATACGAAATGCCGCTCAACACGAGCGAGAGCAGCAGCACCGCCGTGACCATCTGGCCGTCGTACACCACGGGCCAGAAGGCCCGCAACACATACATCACCACAAAATGGTTGAGGAACACGCCATAACTGATGTTCCCCAGCAACTCATCCATCCAGTGGTACTTCAGCTTGCTCAGCAGGAACACCGCCGGGACGCCCAAGGCAATGCCGGCGGTGACCTCCGCGTTAAAGGGCCTGCGGGGAATGAATCCCATGACGATGGCCAGGAACATCAGGGCTGCGACGATGGCGGTAGCGGCAATGATCACCCCTCCCCGGGCCTGCATCCGGTACAGGTAACTGCCGCAGAGGAAGACGAAAAGCACACCGGGCAGCAGTCGGTAACCGTAGACATCGGTGTTGATGTAACCGAGGGAAGCGACCATGAACACCGCCACGGACAGCGCATACGCGACGCCCCGGACCTTGTAGACGAGCAAGAACGGGATCAGCAGGTAGAAACACATTTCGAGCCCCAGCGACCAGGCCGCTGGCAGGATCTCGGGCACGGTGATGCCGTACATGTAAAAACCCATGGGCACGATCGGCAGGCTGGTGACGATGTTGTTGACGGTCAGCGCCGCCGCTTGGGGCGTGCCGGGCAACAGGAAATAGATCACGGCGCAGGAGCAGGCGAAGTAGAGCAGGAACTGCGGGTAAAGCCGCAACACCCGATCCGCGTAAAACAAGTGGAATTGCTCAGGCGCGTTGTAGTTGCGCTCGATCAACGAGGTCATCACAAAGCCGCTGATGAGCAGGAAAGACACCACCGCAATCACGCCGGGATTGAAGCCCGCCAGCGTCACGCCCATATGAGAAATCGCCACCAGCATCGCCAGCAGTAGTCGATAAGCCCCCACGCGCATCATCCCTGAATGTCTGATTATTTTGCGCGGTACGTTACGTGGCTTTCTGCTCGGGGAGAAGTGTTTTCAAGATGTGTTTGCCCGATGTCACGCCGCCAGTCCCCATGGCTGGCGACAACCCGTTTCCTCAACTAACGTTTCTACCTCATCGAACAGCCCCCACTTAGTTGCGGGCGCTTAATCAAGGAGAGATAGATGACACCCGTTCGTATCGCCGAGCAAACCTATCGCACCTGGTCCAGCCCTATCCTGCTTGAACTCAAGGAGCGCGAGCATCAGCTGGACCCGGTGGCCCGCCAGGCATTGCAGAATGTGCTGGTAGAGAGACGACTGCTGGACAGCGGCAACCCCAACGGCCCGGAACGGCGCAACACCGGTCCGGTCAAGCGCGACAAATTCTGGTAACGGCCGCTCATCACCGATTCGCTGCCAGGGAGGTTTCAAACCTCACGTTGCCGCAGCGAATCCCCGCTGCAGATCTTCGATCAACGCCTCGACATCCTCCAGCCCGATGTGCAATCGCAGCACTGGATTGCGTGCGCGATCCTCGGCGCTATTGCGCTCCTTGAGCTCGGCGACCGTGATCAGGCTTTCGTAGCCGCCCCAGGAAGCCCCCAGCCCAAACAGTTGCAGCGCATCGATGAAGCGCTCGACATAACCTTCATCCGCGTCGCGCAGTTCGAACGAGAGCAAACCGTTGCTGCCCTTGAAGTCGCGCTGCCACAGGGCATGGCCGGGGTGATCGGGCAACGCGGGATGGAACACCCGTTTCACCTGCGGTTGCGCCTGTAGCCAGTGGGCGACTTCCAGCGCCTGGCGCTCATGGACTTCCAGGCGTGGCGCCAGGGTTCGGGCGCCGCGCAGCACCAGATAAGCGTCGTCAGGGCTGACGGCGCTGCCGAAGGTGTCGCTCATGGCCGCCAACGGTTGCCACACGTCTTGCCGGGTGCACACGCTGCCCATGACCACGTCGCTGTGGCCACACAGGTATTTGGTCAATGCCATGATCGAAATGTCCGCGCCCAGGGTCAGCGGTCGATACAGGTAGCCCGAGCCCCAGGTGTTGTCCACGGCCAGCAGAATGCCGCGCGGTTTGCACAGTGCGGCGAGGGCCGGCAAATCACAGAGTTCGTACAGCAACGAACCGGGCACTTCGGCGTAGACCATTTTGGTGTTGGCTTGCAGCTTCGCGGACAGATCGCTGCCGTCAGGGGCGAAGTAGCTCACTTCAATACCAAACGGCTGGAGAAACTCCCGGGCCAGGCGCCGCACCGGCGAGTACACGGCGTCGGTGATCAGCACATGATCGCCGGGCCGCAGGTAGGCCAGGAACGTCTGCGCCACGGCGGCCAGGCCGGTGCCGAACAAACGGGTGCGATAACCGCCCTCCAGTTCCGTGACCAGATCCTCCAGGGCGAACCCCGTTGGGTTGCCTCGGGCGCCATAGCTCAGGACGCGCTCGTGGTCGCGGCGGGCGCGGGCGTCGCGCATTTGTGCGAGGTTGTCGAACAGCACCGTGCTTAAGCGTGTAACCGGGACGTTGACGGCACGACCACCCTGGCCCTTTTCGGTACGCGAGGAATGGACCAAGCGAGTGCGGACCCGATCATCACTGGACGCTTTCAGCGGGTTGAGACTGGCGATTTCCGCTTGGCTCATCTGCGCCAGCAAACCGATTTCCCAGGCCAGGTACTGCCGCGCCGCGTCCTTGTTGCCGGAGTGACGGTCGTGGGTGAAAAACAGGAAATCGATGCACTGCGCGTCGGGCGGTATGCTGGCGTCCTCTTGCAGCTCAAGACCCGCCACATTTCCGGCGTACCGGGTTTGCCGACGCTGATGTTCGGGCAACTCCAGCGCCGCGAACGCCGCCAACCGTGGATCGTCGGCCAGCAATACCAGCGGCCGCTGTTCACCGGCCACCTCGGCCGCCAGCAACGAACGAATCGACCAGCGCGCCCCGGCGATATGACCTTTGCGATAACTCATGCTCGGGCGCAGATCAATCAGTGCCAGCGCATCGTCCTTCAACGCATCGGCCAGCGCTTGCGTCGAGATCAATGGCAACGCTTCAGGTGCAACGGATTCCGATACAGGCAACGCCAAAGTACTGCCGACGCCACCCTCAAGCACATACGCCTCATGCCCCAACTGGCGCAGCCAACTGGCGACAATCGGTGCCCGCACGCCATCGCTGTCGATCAGCACCAACCGCGCCTTGCGCACACCAATGTACAAATCGGTGGATTGAATCAACTGCCCGCCCGGCGTGTGTTGTGCACCGGTCAGACTGCCAGCGGCGAATTCCTCGGCGGTGCGCACGTCGCACAGAAACAGACTGCGTCCAGCCTCGTTGGCCCACTGTTCGACCTGCGCGGCCCCGACGGTTTTCACCCCGGCCTTCTGCGCCAATTGCGCGGCGGCCAAGCGCTGTCCTGGCAAGGCAGCAGATGACACTTCATCGGCATAACGCCGCGTGCTGCCATGCTCCAGCTGAAAATCTTCCAGATACCAGCCCTGAGTACCGTTTTCCAAGGCGTAGACCGGGTTCTTCACGCCAAGGTTGATCAGCGTCTGGGCGCCGATAATGCTGCGGGTGCGACCGGCGCAATTGACCACAATCGGCGTGTTCTCGTCCGGCACCAAATCGTGGACGCGATAGCCCAACTCGCCATTCGGGCAGCACACCGAACCGGGAATGGTCATCTTGCGGTATTCGTCGAACGGCCGACCGTCGAGCACCACCAACGGCTCGCCTCGGGCCTGCCATTCGGCCAATTGCGTGGCGGTGACGTGGGGCGTATGACTGGCCTCCTCGACCAATTCACCAAAGGCCTTGGACGGCACATGCACCCCGGCAAACAACTGAAAACCGGCGGCCTGCCAGCCCTCGGCGCCGCCTTCCAGAATGTGCACATGAGCGTAGCCCAACACCCGTAAACGCTGGGCGGCGCGCAAGGCAACGTCGCCATCGTCCTGGTCGTAAATCACCAGCCGAACCTGAGGATTCGGCGCCAGGCGCCGGGCCTCCAGCTCCAGTCGGCTATAGGGCAGGTTCACCCCGAAAAACAGATGGGCTTCGCCATATTGGCCGTGCTCACGCACGTCAAACAGGGCGATTTCCTGCCCGTCGAACAGCCACTGCTGCAATTGCCCTGGAGTTACGGTCTGGCTCATGGGAGTCCCGCTTGGAAAATAGAGTTATTGAAGCGCGAGGGAGCGCTCGTTGGCGGCGATCTCGCGACCTTTGGCATAAGCGCGCTGGATGGCCGGCCGGGCCTTGAGGCGTTCGCGCCAGGCATCGATGTGCGGGTAGTCCGCCAGGTCCTGACCCTGTCGCAGCGGCTGAATCCACGGGAAGATCGCCATGTCGGCGATGGAGTACTCGCCCGCCACATACGACACCTTCGACAGCCGCGTTTCCAGCACCCGATACAACCGCGTCGCTTCGGCGTTGAGCAGGTCGAGGGCGAACGGGATCGGTTCCGGCGCCTTCTCTTTGAACACCTGCAACTGGCTGAGGTACGGCGTGACATGCCCGACCTGCCAGAACAGCCATTCCTGAACCTTTTGCCGCTCGGCCGTCCCGGTTGGCGGCAGAAAACGCCCGGCCTTGTCGGCCAGATAATTGAGGATCGCGCCCGACTCGAACAGGCTCAACGGCGCGCCCGATCCTTCAGGCGCATGATCGACAATCGCCGGAATCCGCCCGTTGGCGCTGATGCGCTGGAACGTCGCACGCTTCTGCTCGCCGGTACGGATGTTGATCGGCAGCACGCGGTATTCCTGCCCGAGTTCTTCAAGCAGGATGCCGATCTTCAGCCCGTTGCCGGTGGGCCAGTAATACAAGTCGATCATGCGTAAGCCTTGATCGATGGCGCCATTTGCGAGGCGTTGTAGTTGAGAATCCGCCCGTCGGCTTCAACGCCATAGCGGCCATTGAGGGATTCCAGCGGCAAGCCGTAGAGGTGGAAATGCAGGGTTGCCTGCTCGCCCTCGACCCGAATCCCATGCAGGTCTTCACCGAGAAACGAGATCGACGTACCGGGTTGCACGATCACTTCTTTTTCCAGGTGCAAAGTGGTGAACCCAGGCTCGCGCCCTTCATCACTGCGACCGTAGACATAGTTGATTTCCTGGCCTTCGACGGCGCTGATGATCGCCCAGGTTTCGTGGTTGTGCGGGATCGTGCTTTTACCCGGCAACAACGAATTCAGGTACAGCGTCGGCGTGTCGCCATCGTCGTTGAGGCGATAGCGAAACGCAGTGCTGCCCTGCCCCGGCACCGGCGCCGGGAACGCGTCGAAGTTGAACAGGTCCCGGCGCTCGGCCAGGGTTTCGAGCAAGGCAACAATTTCCACCAGCGCGGCGCGGTCGACGCCCCGTTGATTGATCACGCGGATTTTCTTGAGGAAATCCTCAATGACGACGGCACGGTTATCGGTACTCATGAATTAGCTCCTCGGTGTTACACGGACAGGCTGTAGCGGCTCAGGTTGGTCAACAGGTATGGATCATTGGCATTCGTCGGTCGGCGGCCCGGATCACCCAGGGCATGACGCAAAAACTCCTGGGTGCGTTCGCTGGTGGGGTGCTGAAAGATTTGCGCGGCGCTGCCGTGTTCGACGATCACGCCGTTTTCGGTGAAGTAGACGATGTCGCTGATTTCTTCGGCGAAGCGCATTTCGTGGGTCACCAGCACGCAGGTCATGCCCTCTTCGGTCAGCTCGCGAATCACCGTCAGCACCTCGCCGACGGTTTCCGGATCGAGGGCCGAGGTCACTTCATCGAACAGAATCAGTTCCGGACGCATGGCCAACGCCCGGGCAATCGCCACCCGCTGCTGCTGGCCGCCGGACAACTGCCCCGGATAGGCATCGGCCTTGTGTTCCATGCGCACTTTGGCCAGCAACGCTCGGGCTTCTTTTTCGGCGTCGATGCGGCTGCGACCCAGCACTTTGCGCGGGGCGATCACCAGGTTTTCCAGCACCGACAAATGCGGGAACAGGTTGTATTGCTGGAACACGAAGCCCACCCGTTTACGCAACTCGATGCGCTGGGTTTCCTTGGCCAGGGTGTGCACCTCGGTGGCGCCGACGCGAATGCTGCCGCGTTGGGGCTGCAACAGCCCGGTGATGCAGCGCAGGATCGTCGATTTGCCGGAGCCGGACGGGCCGATGATCGACACCGCTTGGCCGCGATGAACGTCGAGGTCGATACCTTTGAGCACCGGGTTGGCGCCGAACGACAGGTGCAGGTCGCGCAGGCTGACCAGGGGCTCGGCGACGGTTTCAATAGAAGGCATAACGTCGCTCCAGGCGTTGGGTCAGTCGGGAAATCGGGTAGCAATAGGCAAAGAACAACACCAGCAGACTCAGGTAAATCACTACGGTAAAACCGGTCATGTTCACGGTGTTGCTGGCGATTTGCGCGGTGTCGATCACGTCATGCACGCCCACCAAAGACGCCAGCGCGGTGCCCATGGTGATCACCGCGTAGAGGTTCATCCACGGCGGCAACATGCGTTTGAAGCATTGCGGCAGGATGATCGAACGAAAGATCTGCCCACGGGTGAACGCCAGGGAGCGGGCGGCTTCCCACTGAGTGCTGGGGATCGAGCCGATGGCGCCCCGGAAGATTTCCGCGACGTTGGCACTCGCCGGCAAGGCCAGGCCGATGGTGACTTTTACCCAGTCGGGGAAGGAGACATAGGTGCTGCCAAGCTTGATCTCGAACGGGAACACGTAGGTGGTGAAATAGATCAGCACCAGCCACGGCGCGTTGCGGAAAATCTGCACCCAGATCTGTGCCGGCAGGCGCAACAGGCGCAGCGGCGACACCGCCAGCGCGCCTACCAGCAACCCCAAAAACGAGCCCAAACCGATCGCCACCAGGCTGATCAGAATGTTTTGACCGAAGCCCACCGCCAGGGCCGGCGACCATTGCAACAAAGCCTTGAGCACCGGGCTCTGCGGGGCGAAGTACAGCAAAAACAGCACGACGCCAACCAACAACAGCAACTTGCCGACATGCCGCCGTGGCCAGGCCAGCGGTGCGCTGACGGTCGATTCAATGGCCATAGCCGGGCATCCTCAGGCGCGCTTCAAGCAAGCGCCCCACGCAATTGACGATAAAACTCAGCAGGCCGAAAAAGCTCAGGATCAGGATCATCAGCTCCAGCACGTTATCGCTTTGGGTCCAGATCATGATCGCCGCGTAGGTGATGTCGCCCACGGCGATGGCCGAGGCCACGGCGGTCATCTTCACCAGGTCGATCAGGTTGTTGATCAGCGATGGCAAGGCAAAGCGCAGGGCCAGGGGCAGTTGCACGTTCCACAGCAACTGGCGGCTGCTGAACGCGAGGGAACTGGCGGCTTCCAGGGTCACTGCCGGCACCGCTTCGATGCCGGCGCGCAAGGCTTCGGCGTGGAACGCGCCTTTATGCAACGAGATCACGATCACCACCCAGGCAAACGGTGTCAGCGGATTCGCCGCGCCAACCGCCTGAGTGAGCAGCATGTTCAACACCAGGAACGCGCAATACAGTTGCACCAGGGTCGGCGTGTTGCGGGTGACTTCGATGAAGACCCGCGCCGGTTTCGCCAGCCACGGTTTGCCCGAGGTCAGCATCGCCGCCAAGCCGACACCCGCCAGCAGACTGCCGACGATGGTGAACAGGCACAACAACGCGGTGGTCAGCGCGCCTTGCTCCAGGGTGCCGCGCTGGTAGGCGTCCAGCAGGAAGTTGTAATTGAGGCCGAACCCGGCGGTCCAGTGGACGAACAGCTCCAGAAGATGACTCATGGATTGCCCCGCAGTTGCCCGCAGGCGTGGGCGATGCGGCGGCCGGCTTCGGCAACGCTATCGGTTGCGGTGGCGATGGACAGGCGAAACCACGGGGACAGTCCATAAGCGCTGCCCGCCACGCCGGCGACGCCCTCCTCCAGCAAGTACGCGACGACATCGGCGTCGTTGTTCAGAGGTTCACCCTCCGGGCGATGACGCCCCAACAAGCCTTCGCAGCGGATGAACACGAAGAACCCCCCCTGGGGTTCGAGCACTTCCAGGCCGTCGACTTCGCTTAAGGCTTTCACCAGCAGATCTCGCCGTTGTTGATAGGCCGCGACCTGCGCCGGCAAGAAATCCAGTCCGCCGTCGAAGGCTGCCAGCGCGGCGGCTTGTCCGACCGAGGAAGCGCCCGAGGTCGATTGCGACTGCACGACTGCCATCGCATTGGTCAGCGTTTTTGGCCCGGCGCCGAAACCGATGCGCCAACCGGTCATGGCGTAGGTCTTGGACACACCGCCCACCAGCAAACAACGGGCCTGCAAATCTGGCGCGACGTTAAGCAAACTCAGCGGTTGCTTGCCGTCAAAGCGAATATGTTCGTAGAGCTCATCCAACAGAATCAGCACCTGCGGATGCCGACGCAGCACCTCGGCCAATGCCTGCAACTCGGCAGCGCTGTACACCGCGCCGCTCGGGTTACCCGGGCCGTTGAGGATCAGCCAGCGGGTGCGTTCGCCAATGTTCTGCTCCAACTGCTGCGGCGTCAGTTTGCAGCCCTGGACCAACCCGCATTCGATAAACACTGGTTCGCCGCCATTGAAACGCACGCTGTCCGGGAACGATGGCCAGTACGGCGTCGGCACCAGTACTTCATCGCCGTCATCGAGGGTCGCGGCAAAGGCGTTGAAGATGATCTGTTTGGCGCCGTTGGCAATCACGATGGATTCCAGCGGGTACTCCAGTCGATTTTCCCGCTGAAGTTTGCGTTGTACGGCAAGTCTTAACGCTTTCACCCCCGGGGTCGGCGTGTACTTGGTGGCCCCGGCGGCAATCGCGGCATACGCGGCTTGTTTGATGTGTTCCGGGGTGTCGAAATCCGGCTCGCCGGTGGTCAGGTCGAGGATATCGCGACCGGTCTCGCGCAACGCCGTGGCCTGGGATTTGGCCGCTGCGTTGGCCGACAGCGATACGCGCTGCACGCGTTTGGACAGGCGAACACTCATGGCTTGAACACCTCCACGACTTTGCCCGGATTGAGCAGGTTTTTCGGGTCCAGCGCGTGCTTGATCCGCCGCATCAGGTCCAGTTCCACCGGGCTTTTGTAGCGGTCCAGCAAACCGACCTTGCGCTGGCCGATCCCATGTTCGGCGCTGATGGAACCGCCATGAGCGTGGGCGCTGTCGTGAACCAACAGGCTGAGCGCCGCGTAGTTCGCCATGTGCGCCTCGACCGTCGAGTCCAGCGGATGAGCGACGTTGTAATGCAGGTTGCCGTCGCCCAAATGGCCGAAGGTGAAATTCCGCACGCCTGGGAAGTGTTGTTGCAGCAGCGCATCGGTGTGGGCGACGAAGTCTACGACCTGGGAAATCGGCACTGAGATGTCGTGTTTCATGTTGCGACCGGCACGCTTCTGCGCCTCGCTCATGTTTTCCCGCAGCAGCCACAGGCCTTCGCTCTGGGCCAGGCTTTCAGCGATCAGCGCGTTGGCCAGCAGTTCCCGTTCGAAGGCTTCACCCAGCACCGTTTCAAACGCTTCCCGGGCATGGCTTTCGCTGTGGTTGTCAGAGAGTTCCAGCAGCGCAAACCACGGCTGCACTGCACCAAGGAATGGTTGCGGGCCTTGGGGAAATTGTTCGCGCAGCAACGCCAGGCAATCGGCGCTGAGCAGTTCGAACGCGGTCAGGCTGGCACCGAAACCGGCCCTGGCGTGGGACAGGAATTGCACGGCTTGGGCCAACGAGTCGAAGGCCAACAGCGCGGTGGCCTGGGCCTTGGGCAGTGGGAAGAGTTTCAGGGTCGCGGCAGTGATAATGCCGAGGGTGCCTTCGCTGCCGATAAACAGGTCGCGCAGGTCGTAACCGGTGTTGTCCTTGCGCAAACCGCGCAGGCCATTCCAGATTTCGCCCTGGGCGGTGACCACTTCCAGACCGAGGGTGAGTTCGCGGGTGTTGCCATAACGCAGCACCGCCGTGCCGCCGGCGTTGGTGCCGAGGTTGCCGCCAATTGTGCAACTGCCTTCGGCACCGAGACTTAGCGGAAACAGGCGCCCGGCATTACGCGCCACGTCCTGCACGGTTTGCAGAATGCAGCCGGCCTCGACAGTCAGCGTGTCGTTGTCCGTATCGACGTTGCGCACGCGGTTCAGGCGATCGAGCAACAGCAACACGGCGCGGCCACTGGCGTCCGGGGTCGCACCGCCCATCAGACCGGTGTTGCCGCCCTGCACCACCACCGGAATGTCATTGGCCACGCAAGCGCGAACCACCGCTGCGACTTCCTCGGTAGTGGCCGGGTGCACGGCGGCGATCACCTGCCCGACGTAGCGGCCCTGCTTATCCGTCAGGTAAGGCGCAGCCTCCTCACTGCTCTGCACATGGCTGGCGTCGAGCAACTGCTGCAATGTCGCGAACAACCCTTGGCTCATGGTTGAACCGCCAGCGGTGCGGCGTTGCGATACTGTTCGTGCAGGTCACGCAAGGCCTGGGACGGCGCCATGCCGGTGCGTTCGCCCAGCGCGATCAGCCAACCGCTGCGGTGCCAATCACGGACGATGGCGTCGAGTTTGGCCTGGGTATCGTGTTCGCCCTTGCGAATCCAGATCACCGAGTTCGACGGAATCAGATCCCCCGGCAGCGGAATCTCGTAACCGGCCCACTCGGCATCGCTCAACAACGCATGCATGGTCGGGCTGACATGCACCGCCGCCACGCAACCATTGCCGCGCAGGGACAGCAGCGATTCCGACTGACTGCGGAACGCCTTGATCTCGGCGCCGTAGGTTTCCTGCAACGGCTTGATGAAGTTGCTGCCCTGGGACACGCACACCGGTTTGCCCTTCAGATCGTCCCACTGGGTGATGCCCGCGCCTTTGCGAATCAGTGCAGCGCCGCCGACTTCTTCGTAAGGCGTGGGCACGTAGTCGAGAATCTCGGCGCGCTCGTCGGTGTACTGCATGTTGGCGATCAGGATGTCGACCTTGCCCTGTTGCAGAAACTGCACGCGGTTGGGCGCCAGCACCGAAACGGTGTTGGCTTCGACCCCCAGCGCCTTGCCGATGCCTTTGGCCAGCTCGACGTTGTAGCCCAGGTGTTCGCCGCTCTTCGGGTCAATGGTGCCGAACGGCGGACCGCTGAGAATCACCCCGACGCTGATGGCGTGGCGCTGTTGGATTTTGTCCAGGGTGGCATCGGCCCGGGCCAGGCTGGCGGCCAGCGCGGCGCACCCGGCCAGGCACAGGGTGGTCAGGGTTCTAGCGGAAAAAAGTGGCTTCATGCACGGCTACCTTGCGCGTTGGTCGGTTGAAAACGCTGAGCCGGGCTCAGGCGCCGTTGGCCTGGAACTGTTTCTGCAACTCGACCAGCGCCGGGGATGCCGGGGTGATGTGATTGCGGGTCTGGGCCTCGATCAACCAGCCGCTGCGGTGCAGCTCCTTGATGATCGGGTCGAGTTTGGCCTGGGTCTCGCTTTCGCCACGACGGGTCCAGATCACCGACGGCGCCGGGTTGAGTTCCGGCGCAATGGCGCGATAGCCCTGCCATTCGGCGGTGTCGGCGATCAATGGATTGATCAGCGTGGCGTCGTGCACGGCGGCAACGCAATTGTTGCCGCGCAGGGCCAGCAAGGATTCCGAAGAGCTCTTGAACGCCTTGATCTCGGCACCCAACTCGGTCAGCGGCTTCACATAGCTGCTGCCCTGGGAGGTGCACACCGGTTGATTCTTCAGGTCTTCCCAGCGGGTGATCTTGCTGTCCTTCAGGACGGCTGCGGTGCCGCCGACGCGGTAGAACGGTGTCGGCACAAAGCCAAGGATCTCGCCGCGTTCGGCGGTCCATTCCATGTTGGCGATCAGCAAATCCACCTTGCCCTGCTGCAAGAACTGTACGCGGTTGGCCGGCAGCACCGGCACCAGTTGCACTTCGGCTTTCAGTTGCCGACCGAGTTCTTCAGCGAGGTCAACGTTCAAACCGCGAGGTTTCTGGCTGGCAGGGTCGATCCCGCCGAAGGGGCCGCCGGACAGCAGCACGCCGACCACCAATACGTGGCGGTCCTGGATTTTATCCAGGGTGGCATCGGCTTGGGCGGCAGTGATGCCGGACAAGGAGATCAAGGCGCCCAGCATGACAGGCAATAATCGTTTTACGGGTGAGCGCTCGAGCAACATGGATTTTCCCCCTCATGGATGATCGGCGTACCCCGACCTAATGAGTGGGCATCCTGGGTACAGCGCCCAGGTAACGGAAATACAAATATCTAATATCGTTATAACTCGCAGTATTTCCTTTTTGAGTAAAACGCTTATATCCCCGTATTTGCTGGGACCCGAGATCCTTCAGGAAAATACCCATCAACAAATACATAAAATTATGTAATGTTTATGTTTGCACCCCTGATATAAAAAGCAGCCGCCATGTCGACCCTCGATCTCGAATTACTGCGTACCTTCATTGCCGTGGTCGATCACCACAGCTTTGCCGAAGCCGGCGCGCAACTGGACCGCACGCAATCGTCCGTCACCCAACACATGCAACGCCTGGAGCAGCAGGTGGGCGTGAGCCTGTTCGAAAAGCGCGGGCGGCAAAAACAGCTCACGGAAGCGGGTCAGCAATTGCTGCGGCACGCGCGGCAGATGCTGTCTCTGAATGACGACGCGCTGAATTCCCTGCGCGAAAGCAGCTTGAGCGGCGTGCTGCGCATCGGCTCGCCCCACGACATCGCCGACACCATCCTGCCGCCGATGCTCAGCCACATCGCGCGTTCGGCGCCGCGCTTGCGCCTGGAGATCGATGTCGGGCGCAGTCCGTTCCTGATGGATGACCTGCACCGGGGCAAGGTCGACATGGTGATTTCCACCCGCGCCGATCCATCACTCGAAGGCTTTGCATTGCGCACCTCGCCGGTGTGGTGGATCTGCTCGGCGCAATACATCCACAACCCCGGCGAACCGCTGCCGCTGATTCTGGTGGATGAGCCGAGTATCTATCGGCGTTATGCGCTGGAGGCCCTTGAACGCGCCAATATCCCATGGCGCCAGGCGTACCTGGCGTCGAACCTGATCGGCATTAAAGCCGCCACCCGCGCAGGGTTGGGCGTGACCCCAAGAAGCATGGAAATGCTCGGGCCGGACATGCGGGTACTGGGGGAAAACGACGGGTTGCCGCGATTGCCGGATGTGACGTATCACCTATGGATACGGCCGAATACCGTGAATCCGTTGGTGCGCAGGGCCTACGATCTAATCAAAAGCAACCAGGGCCACTGATTCACAACAGTAGAAAGGAATGTGCAGAAAAAATGTGGGAGCGAGCTTGCTCGCGATGACGGCTTAACATTCAACAATGATGCTGACTGTCAGACCGCTATCGCGAGCAAGCTCGCTCCCACAGTGGTTTTGCGGCGCTCACAAATACAAGGCTCAACCCCAATCAAATGTGGGAGCGAGCCTGCTCGCGAAAGCGGTGTGTCAGTCAACAGCAGCGCCGACTGACAGATTGCCTTCGCGAGCAGGCTCGCTCCCACAGGGTGATGCGTTACATCAGTGCCGACAGGTCAACAACACTTCGGCCCAGCCTTGCTGCCGTAACGCGCTTCCTGGCGTTCGCGGAAGAACATCTCGTAGTCCATCACCGGTTTGTCCGGGTGTTTGGTTTGCATGTGCTCGACGTAGTTGTCGTAGTCGGGCATGCCGACCATCAGGCGCGCGGCCTGACCGAGGTATTTACCGAGGCGACTCAGGTCATTGAACATGGGGGGCAATCCTCGATCACGCGTCCGGTACTGCCTGGAAGGGCGATTCTTTATCCGTGCGTTCTTTGCTGCCCCAGGCGGCGATGCCGACTTTGAGCGCATAGAACAGGATGCTGAACACCACGAACAGGAACAGCGCCGTCAGCGTTGCGTTGGTGTACGCGTTGTAGATCACGTGCTGCATCTGGTTGATGTCCTTGGCCGGCGCGAGGATCTGGCCGTTGGCCAAGGCGTCGCTGTATTTCTTGGCCAGGGACAGGAAGCCGATCGCCGGATTCGCGTCGAACAACTTGATGAAGCCCGCAGTGGTGGTGCAGATCAGCAACCACGCGGCCGGCAACAAGGTCACCCAGATGTAGCGTTGGCGTTTCATTTTGATCAGCACAACCGTGGCAAGCATCAGTGCAATACCAGCAAGCATCTGGTTGGAGATGCCGAACAGCGGCCACAAAGTGTTGATCCCGCCAAGTGGATCGATCACGCCCTGATAGAGCAAGTAGCCCCACATCGCCACGCACCCGGCAGTAGCGATCAGGTTGGCGGTCCAGGATTCAGTGCGTTTGAGCGCCGGCACGAACGAGCCGAGCAAATCCTGGAGCATGAAACGTCCGGCTCGGGTGCCGGCATCGACGGCGGTCAAGATAAACAACGCTTCAAACAGGATCGCGAAGTGGTACCAGAACGCCATGGTGTTTTCACCTGGCAACACGCTGTGCAGGATCTGCGCGATACCCACCGCCAGGGTCGGTGCACCGCCGGCACGAGCCAGCACGGTGGTTTCACCGATGTCCTTAGCCACCGCTTGCAGCGCTTCCGGAGTAATCGAAAAACCCCAGCTGCTGACGGTTTGCGCAACCTGGATAACATCACCACCGACGACGGCAGCCGGGCTGTTCATGGCGAAGTACACGCCTGGCTCGATCACCGAAGCGGCGACCATGGCCATGATCGCGACGAATGATTCCATCAGCATGCCGCCGTAACCGATGTAACGGGCATGGCCTTCGCTGGCGAGCAGTTTCGGCGTGGTGCCGGAAGCGATCAACGCGTGGAAACCCGAAACCGCGCCACACGCAATGGTAATGAAGAGGAACGGGAACAAGCCGCCCTTCCACACCGGCCCGGTGCCGTCGATGAATTGGGTCAATGCCGGCATTTTCAGCTCAGGCATGGTGATCAGAATCCCGACGGCCAACGCCAGGATGGTGCCGATTTTCAAGAAGGTGGAGAGGTAGTCACGCGGCGCCAGGATCAGCCACACCGGCAATACCGCCGCGACAAACCCATAACCGATCAACATCCAGGTGATCTGCACGCCGGTGAAGCTGAAGACCTTGGCCCAGACCGGATCAGCAGCAATCTGCCCGCCGACGAAGATCGAACCGAGCAGCAACGCCACGCCGATCACCGAGATCTCACCAATGCGGCCCGGGCGGATGTAGCGCATGTAAATGCCCATGAACATCGCAATCGGGATGGTCGCCATCACCGTGAACATGCCCCACGGGCTATCGGCCAGGGCCTTGACCACGATCAGCGCCAGCACCGCGAGGATGATGATCATGATCAGGAAGCAGCCAAACAGCGCGATGGTGCCAGGGATGCGGCCCATTTCTTCGCGGACCATGTCGCCCAGGGAGCGGCCATTACGGCGCGTGGACAGGAACAGCACCATGAAGTCCTGCACTGCACCGGCAAACACCACGCCGGCGATCAGCCACAGCGTGCCGGGCAGATAGCCCATCTGCGCCGCCAGTACCGGACCGACCAAAGGCCCCGCGCCAGCAATCGCCGCGAAGTGGTGACCGAACAGGATGTGTTTGTTGGTCGGGACGTAGTCCAGACCATCGTTATTGAGGACTGCGGGGGTGGCGCGATTGGGATCGAGTTCCATCACCCGGTTGGCGATGAACAAGCTGTAGTAGCGGTAGGCAACAAGGTAGATGGCGGTGGCGGCGACGACGATCCAGAGGGCGTTGATCGCTTCGCCGCGGCGCAAGGCCACGACACTCAGCGCAATCGCTCCAATGACAGCCACGACAAACCAGGCGAGGTGTTTAACCAGACGGGTCATTGCGTGTCTCCTGCCGGCAGTCCGATAGGCCGCGGCGATAATTTTTATAATGGTGCCCGTTATGCGAGCGTGCCTAATATCCGCGCATGTCGCCATCAGTGAAATCCGCAGTACTACGTAAGGCCCTTCTACGTAGTACTACGCAGATCGTCCGCCCCCGTTAGTCCGACCGCGTTTTACACGCGCAAGGTCGTGCCGTTTTTGGCCTATCATGCCCCCACCACGCCACCCGCCAACGGCCCTGCCGCACCGTCGCCCGGTCTGGACAGGAGTAGATATGCAGCTCAAACATAAAATCGTTGCCCTGGGCATCCTGCCGCTGATCCTGGCGATTGCCGTTATTTGCGCCTTGGTCATGTTTCAGAATCGCCAGCTCGGCGAGCAGCAGGCGCAGTTGATCGAGGACAGCATCCTCGCGAGCAAACGCGCCGAACTGAAAAACTACGTAGAAATGGCCAAGAGCCTGATCGAGCCGCTGTATGCCGATGGCAAGGGCGACGAAGTGGCGCAGCAGCGGGTGCTCGAAGAACTGCGCAAGCTCAGCTTCGGCATCGACGGCTACTTCTTCGTCTACGACCGCCAGGGCCGCAGCCTGATGCACGCGCGGCAATCGGATCTGGTGGGCAAATACCTGTGGAACATGACCGACCCGCACGGTTTGCCGGTGATTCAAGCCTTGCTGAAAAGCGCCGAATCCGGCGCCGGTTTCCAGCGCTATGCCTGGAAAAAACCCTCCACCGGCGCGGTCACCGACAAGCTCGCCTACGTGGTCATGCTCGACCGCTGGGGCTGGATGCTCGGCACCGGCATCTACCTCGAAGACGTCGAACAGGCCACCCAGCAAGCCCGGGATGAAGTGGCCAATGGCATCCACGGCACCATGCTGGCGATTGCCGCGGTGGCGTTGATTGCGGTGCTGCTGGTGTTCGTCAGCGGCATGACATTGAACGTCAGCGAACATCGCCTGGCCGACAAAAAACTCCAACGTCTCAACCAGCGCATCGTCAGCTTGCAGGAAGAAGAGCGCTCGCGGGTTTCCCGGGAACTGCACGATGGCATCAGCCAGTTGCTGGTATCGATCAAGTTTCAGTTCGAACTGGCCAGCCATTTGATCGAGGCCGGGCGCGGCAATGGCTTGAATATTTTGCGCGAAGCCACGGAGCGACTGGGCAGTGCCATCGGCGAGGTGCGCAGCATTTCCCATGACTTGCGTTCGTCCTTGCTCGACACCCTGGGCCTGCCCGCCGCCATCGGGCAACTGGCCGCCGAATTCCAGCAGCGCAGTGGCTTGCAGGTGAACTACCAAAGCGACTTGTTCGATTGTGATCTGGTGGACGGCGCCGCCGTGGCGGTATTCCGCATTGCCCAGGAAGGGCTGACCAACATTGAACGACACGCCCAGGCCAGCGCGGTGTCGATCACCTTGCAGGGCTCCAAAGAGGCGTTGCGACTGGTCGTCGTGGATAACGGCATTGGCTTTAACGTCAATCGGATCGATCGTCTGAACGCCGGCATCGGCCTGCGTAATATCCGTGAACGGGTCGAACATTTTGGTGGCCGACTCGACCTTCATTCAACGCCGGGCCGAAGTGAACTGAACGTCCTTATCCCGATGAGCCTGACGGCCGCTTGAGGCCCGTCATCCTCACAAAACAATAAGAGAGCTGCATTGATGAGCCTGCCCTTCCCGATCCGCGTCGCCTTGGTCGACGATCATTCACTGGTGCGCGACGGCATCCGCGCCTTACTGGCGGTGGTGGATTTTCTTGCCATCGTCGGTGAAGCCGACAGCGGTGCGAGCGCGATTGAAATGGTTCGCGACACCCAGCCGGATTTGCTGCTGGTGGATATCGGCCTCAAGGACATGAACGGCCTGGAACTGACCCGGCAACTGCGCCGCGAGCACCCGCAGATCAAGATTCTGATTCTCAGCATGTACGACAACAACGAGTACGTGAGCGAGTCTGTGCGCTCGGGGGCCAGCGGCTATGTGCTGAAGAATTCCCCTTCCCGGGAAATCATTGCCGCGGTCGAAGCGATTGCCAGTGGTGGCACGTTCTACAGTGCGGAAATCGCCCGAAAACTGGCCGCAGACCGCCCCGCCGATAACGAACTGACCCCGCGTGAAAGCGAGGTGCTGTGCAAAATGGTGTCGGGCATGAACAACAAGGAAATGGCCCGCGAACTCGACATCAGCGTGCGCACCGTGGAAACCCATCGCCTGAGCATCCGCCGCAAGTTGAACATCGATAAGCCGGCGGCGTTGCTCAACTACGCGATTGAGCGTGGGTTGATTTCCCGATAAGCCTGGACGCCACGCCCCTTGTGGGAGCGAGCCTGCTCGCGAAAGGACTCTGACATTCAACCCATTCGTTGACTGTCACACCGCTTTCGCGAGCAGGCTCGCTCCCACAGGTCTGGGTGTCTTTCAGAGCTTGGCAATCGACACTTCGGTGGACTTCACGAACGCAATCACTTCGCTGCCAATCTTCAATTCCAGATCGCGCACTGAGCGGGTGGTGATCACCGAGGTGACGATGCCGGACGCGGTTTGCACATCGATTTCCGAGACCACTTCGCCTTCCAGGATTTCTTTGATAACACCTTTGAACTGGTTACGAACGTTGATCGCTTTGATGGTCATGTTGAGGCTTCCTGTCTGATGTGGGGCAAAACCGCACTGAGGTGCAGGCCTTCAAAATGCACTGCTTACCGAGAGAACAAAAGGAATAAATAACGATTTATTTATTCCTGAATCGCATATAAGAATCCCCTAAGCTAAGATCCAAAAATTATTTAAAGAATAATTCTTAGAACCCTATGCTCATGACAGATCGCCACCTTCTCCGTTGTCAACTGTCGAGCTCGCCATGTCAAAACCCTTCAAGAATGCTGTCCTTACCGGTCTGGTGGTTGCACTGGCCTTGTCTTTCGCACTGCCGGCTCAAGCCCGGGAAACGGTGCGCATCGGTTACCAGAAGTCATCGACCCTGATCACCCTGCTGAAAACCCAGGGCACCCTGGAAAAGACACTCGCCCAGAACAATATCGACGTGACCTGGCATGAGTTCTCCAGTGGCTTACCGCTGCTGGAGGCGCTGAATGTGGGGAATGTCGATATCAGCGCCGATGTGGCCGATACCGTGCCGATTTTCGCTCAGGCAGCACAGGCCAAATTGACCTACTTTGCCGAGGAAGCGCCCTCGCCTTCAGCCCAGGCGATTGTCGTGCGCAAGGATTCGCCGTTGCAGCAACTGGCGGATTTGAAAGGCAAGAAAATCGCGGTGACCAAAGCCGCCGGCTCCCACTATTTGCTGATCGCCGCGTTGAACAAGGCCGGTTTGAAGTTCTCCGACATTGAACCGGCTTACCTGTCCCCTGCCGATGGCCGGGCGGCGTTCGAGAACAACAAGGTCGATGCCTGGGTCACCTGGGAACCCTTCCTCACCGGCGTGCAACGCCAACTGCCGACCCGCACCCTGGCGGACGGTGTCGGCCTGGCGAGTTACAAACGCTACTACCTGACCAGCAATGCCTACGCCAAGGAACACCCTGAAGTCTTGAAACTGGTTTACGAACAACTGCACAAGGCCGGTGACTGGGTGAAGCACAACCCTCGTGACGCCGCGCAGGTGCTGGGCCCGTTGTGGGGCAATCTGGATGTGGAAACCGTCGAGGCGGCGAACGCTCATCGCAGTTACCAGGTGCAAGCGGTGAAGGCGGATCAGTTGGGTGAACAGCAGAAAATTGCCGATGCGTTTTTTGCCGAGGGGTTGCTGCCTAAAGCGGTGGATGCCAAAGACGTAGAAATCTGGAAGCCATAACACTCACAGGGGTTTGCTGTGCATGAAAATTTTATGTACGACGATGATCCCCTGTAGGAGCGAGGCTTGCCTGCGAAGGCGGTGCGTCAGGCAACAGCAATATTGAATGAACTACCGCATTCGCGAGCAAGCTTCGCTCCTACAGGGGATCGGCTGCTTGCGCAAAATCTGTGCGCGACAGTGATCCAGTGTGGGAGCGGGCTTGCCCGCGAAGGCGGTGCGTCAGTCAACGAAGATGTTGAAAGCCAGGCCGCTTTCGCGAGCAAGCCCGCTTGTATGTTTAGACTTGAAGGGGTGGGCGACATAAGAACCAAAAAGAATTAATAAATACAAAATCAGTATTTATCGTTATAAAAATATCCGCGTATTGTCAGTTCATCCCGTCATTCATCACACAGTGAAGTGCCCCATGAATCCGACTGCCAACATCATCGACTTCGCCAGCTACCGTAAACGCAAACAGGCTCAGCAACGGGCGCGGGCCATGTGGGAAATGTACGCACGCAACGCCGGTTTGCAGGCCTGGCAGTGGGTGCAAGCGGCCCAACAGGCCACCGAGACGCGTCACGCGTGAACGGGCAGCAACCCTCGCGGTTTCTGGCGAGCGCCGACGAACCTGTCGTGGATTTGAATAACCTGGAATCCCTGGAAGAAGACCCGATCTGTGATCGTGTCGCGCAGAACCTGCAACGCCTGCGCGGCAAACGGCATCTGTCCCTCGACGCCCTCGCCCGCCAGTGCGGTGTGAGCCGGGCGATGCTGGCGCAGATCGAATCCGGCCGCAGTGTGCCGTCGATCAAAGTCCTGTGCAAAATCGCCAAGGGTTTGAAGGTGTCGGTGGCGGCGTTTCTTGAGCACCGGGCGTTTGAGGGGGTAGCGGTGTTGTCGGCGAACCAGAGCAAACGCCTGGTCAGTGCCAGCGGCGCGTTTGTCAGCCGGGCGCTGTTTCCATTCGACGTGGCGCGGCAATCGGAGTTTTACGAACTGCGCTTGAGCCCGTTGGGTGAGGATGTTTCCGAGGGCCATGGGCCTGGGGTGCAGGAGAATCTGGTGGTGTCCCAGGGTGTGCTGGAGATTAGCGTCAATGATGAGCGCTATCTGCTTTCTACCGGCGACTCGATCCTGTTCTATGCCGACCAGCCTCACCGCTATCGCAACCCGGCTGATAGCGAAGCGGTCGCCTATCTCGTGGTGACCTACCCGGAACGCCTGGACTAACAAATAACCCCTGTAGGAGCGAGGCTTGCCCGCGAAAGCGGTGTATCAGGCGACCTCACTGGTTAATGAACTACCGCTTTCGCGAGCAAGCTTCGCTCCTACATTTTGATTTTTGGTGTTTGTTGGAATGCAAAAGCCCCCGCGGCCTTATGGACGCGGGGGCTTTTTTGTGCGGCCCGGAATCAGCAGGTGCAGCACATCAGCGGCATGCCGTTGCAGCTCATCATCATCGGCATGCTGCAATCGTTCATCATTTTCATCATCAGGGTGCAGCAGTTTTTCATCATGTCCATGTTCATGCCGGCCATCGGCATGATTTTGCACATCATGCCGTCGTCCATCAGGGTGCATTCCATCACGCACTTCATCGATGGCATCGGCATGCCCATCATCGGCATCGGCATCATCATGTTCATCATCGGCATGCTCATGGCCGCCTGGGACATGCACATCATGCTCATGTTGCCGCAATGCATCATCATCGGCATGCCGCAGTTCATCATCATCTGCATCATTTCAGCGCTGTTCTTGAACATGGCCATGTCCATGCCAGCAGCCGGCATCATTTTGCACATCATGCCGTCGTCCATCATGTCGCAGGTCATGGTCGCCATCATCATCGGCATGCCCATCATCGGCATCATTGGCATGTTGGCGTTCATCGGCATTTGCATCTGCATGGCGTTCATCATGGTGTTGTTCCCCGAAGGATTGAATAGTTGGACGAAGCTGATGGGGAGGATTCTATGGATTGGCCAATACGCAGCAAGATGGCGATCAAACAGCCGGAATGCATGCTCAAGCGACTTTAAATGGGTGAGCGGAACGGGATTATCTGCTGCTGCTCTTATTCGGCTTTTATGACAGATAACTTGTAGATGGAAACGTGTTTCTCTCGGTTATAGATATGCGATGCACGCCTATATAAATAACCGAAAGAAATAATCGATCTAACGCTGGCGCGGATTTCACTCTTTTGCAAACGCCTGAGCATCAGTGAATTTTTCCACGTCGACACGATGGGGAAAGATCTTCTTCTCGACGAACAAGTCATCGACCTGCTGCAAGGCCTGAACGTCCCGAGGCTCGATCGGCAACAGCGACTCATCGCCCCAACTGCGCAACCGCTGCGAGACTTCCAGCGGCACATCGTTGGCCTTGGCGAACACTCGGGCGTACTCATCGGGGTTTTGCCGGGCCCATTCAAAAGCCTTGGCGAATCGCTGCAACACATCGCTGAGGGCCTGGCGCTTGAGCGGGTCGGTGAGCACTTCATCCGAGGCGGTGATGAACGTCAGGCCGGTGTTGATCCCTTCGCCGCTGATCAGCACCCGGGCACCCTGCTGCTCGGCAAACGCCTGGTAAATGCCGAACGTGGCCCAGGCGTCGATCTTGCCGGCGTTGAAGGCCGACAAAGCGTCGGTGGGCAGGACGAAACCGACGTTGACGTCCTTCTCATCGACCCCGGCATTGGCCAGCGCGCGAATCAACAGGTACTGGGAAATGCTGCCCCGCGCCGACGACACCACCACGTTGCGACCTTTCAGATCAGCCACGCTGTGGATCGGCGAATCCTGCGGCACCAGGATCCCGATGCCTCGGGATTGACTGCGCCGCACCGCGACGATACGCAACGGCGTGCCACCGGTTGCCGCCGCCAGCACCGGCGTATCACCGGCCGGCCCCAGATCGACAGCGCCAGCGCGCAAGGCCTCGAACAGCGGTGCGGCGCCCTGGAAGTTGGCCCACTCGACCTTGTAGGGAATGCCCTCCAGCGCATGGGCGGCTTCGACCACCGTGCGCAGGCCCTTGGCTTGATCGCCGAGGATCAGTTTGACGCTGGACAAGTCCGCCTGTTTTTTTGGCGCGACGGCGTCACCGCAGCCACCGAGCAACAGCGCGGCACCTGAGAGCAACAGCATCGCTGATTTCCATAGTCGTCGATCAAGCATGGGCAAACCGCCGAAGCACCGGCTGACGTTCAGCCACCGCAGCGCTTTCGACTTCAACGCCCAACAGGCTCAGCAGCCGTGCACGAATGGCCTGGAAACCGTCCTGCCCGGTGTCGCGGCTGCGGGGCAGGTCGATGGTCAGTTGCTCGGCGATTTTGCCGTCGGCCAACACAATGACCCGGTCGGCCAGCAGGATCGCTTCGTCCACATCGTGGGTCACCAGCAGCACCGCCGGCGTGTGTTTGCGCCACAGTTCGATGATCAGCCGATGCATTTTGATTCGGGTCAAGGCATCGAGGGCGGCGAAGGGTTCGTCGAGCAGCAACAGCTTGGGTTCGCGCACCAGGCCACGGGCCAATGCCACGCGCTGCGCTTCACCGCCGGAGAGCGTTGCCGGGTAGGCCTCCAGTCGATGGGCCAACCCTACTTCGGTCAAGGCTTGCACCGCGCGCGCCTTGGCGTCCGGGATGTGCAGGCCGAGAATCACGTTTTTCCAGGCGCGTTTCCAAGGCATCAGGCGCGGCTCCTGAAACACCGCCGCCCGGGCCTTGGGTACGCGCAACTGGCCGCTGTCGATGCTGTCGAGCCCGGCCAGGCTGCGCAATAAAGTGGTCTTGCCGGAACCGCTGGCCCCGAGCAAAGCGACGAATTCCCCCGGTGCAATGTCCAGGTCCAGGCCATCGATGACCCGCTGCTGACCGAACTGGCGCACCACGTTGCGCAGTTGCACAGGCGCCGCGGATGGCGTGTCCAGAATATCGATGTTCGACATGTCAGTTCCTCACAAAAGATGGGCGCCAGGCCAGGGCGAAACGCTCCAGCGTGCGGATCAGTCCGTCGATCAACAAACCGAGGACGCTGTAAATCAACAGGCAGATAACGATCACGTCGGTGCGCATGAAGTCCCGGGCGTCACTGGCCAGAAAGCCGATGCCGGCGGTGGTGTTGATCTGCTCGACAAACACCAGGGCCAGCCAGGAAATCCCCAGGGAATAACGCAAGCCGACAAAGAATGAAGGCAAGGAGCCCGGCAGGATCACGTGCCAGATCAACTCACGACGGTTCAGGCCCAGGGTGTTGGCGGCCTCGATCAACTTGGGGTCAATGTTGCGAATGCCGGAGAACAGATTGAGGTACACCGGGAAGGTGGTGCCGGTGACGATCAGCGCGATTTTGGTGAACTCGCCGATGCCGAACCAAAGAATGAACAGCGGCACCAGCGCCAGGGAAGGAATGGTGCGCAGCATCTGCATGGGCGAATCGAGGATCACCTCGCCGCGCTTCGACAGGCCGGTGATCAGCGCTGCGACGACGCCAACGCTGACCCCGATGCTCAACCCCAGCAACGCGCGCTGCAGGGATACCAATAAATGTTTGCCCAACTCGCCAGAGATGATCATCGCCCAGAGGGTACCGCCAATCTGCGACGGTGCGGCAATCACTCGCTGGGGGATCAAGCCGAACTGCGACGCCAGTTCCCACAACAGCAGCAGCGCAATCGGGCTGAGCAAGCGCAGGAAGACTTCTGGGGTTCGCCAGTTGCGCAGCCAGTCGGGGATAAGCCTTGAGGCATCCGGGCGGTCAACAGCCTTATCGACAGAAAACGAGCTGCTGGCGCTCTGTGTATCGAAGGTCTTTTCGGTCATCAGGCTTCCTTCCTCATCAAAAACATGGCTTCGGATTCATGCTATTCGTATAAGAAACGCCAGTGAAAGGCTTTTTAGGAATAACCTAATATGATTAAAAATCAGATAGGAAATCATCCAGATAAATTATTTGCATAATTAAAGCCTTGAGCCCGCGCCCCGTACGGCGTCGGCTTGCATCGACTTATAAAATGCGTATTTCTGATATCTGTAATTTATTATGATTCATTTAATTAATAATTAACTTAGAACAAAACGGCATTTCACAGCCCCGCCCTCCTGCGCCTACTTTCGACACCATGGACCGACCCCCTGCCCGGTGGAGGTGAATCACGCCTATCCAAAGACAAGGAACTCAGCATGAGCATCGAATTTATCGGCTACATCGGCGGCCACCATTCCTCGGAGATCCATCCTCGCAGCGGCCCGGTGTTGCAACCCGACTATGTGGAAACCGTCGCCCGCGCCCATGACGAGGCCGGTTTCGACCGCGCCCTGGTGGCGTTCCACTCCAACAGCCCGGACAGCACACTGATTGCCTCCCACGCCGCCAGCGTGACGAAAAACCTGAAATTCCTCATCGCCCATCGCCCCGGTTTCGCCGCACCGACCCTCGCCGCCCGCCAGTTCAACACCCTCGATGTGTTCAATGGCGGCCGCACCGCGGTGCACATCATTACCGGCGGCGATGACCGCGAACTGCGCGCCGATGGCAGTTACATCGGCAAGGACGAGCGCTATGCCCGCACCGATGAATACCTCGATGTGTTGCGCCAGGAATGGACCCGCGAAAAGCCCTTCGACTATCAGGGCAAGTACTACCAGGTCGAGGGCGCGCACTCGTCCGTGAAGTCCCCACAACAGCCGCACATTCCGCTGTATTTCGGCGGCTCGTCGGCGGCGGCCATCGCGGTGGCGGGCAAGCATGCGGACGTGTACGCGCTGTGGGGTGAAACCTACGAGCAGGTGCGCGAAGTGGTGAATCAGGTGCGCGCCGAAGCCGCCAAGCATGGACGCAGCATTCGCTTCAGCCTGTCGTTGCGCCCGATTCTGGCGGACACCGAAGCGCAAGCCTGGGAGCGTGCCGAGCGCATCCTGCAACAGGCCACGGCCCTGGCGGAACAGAATGGCTTCGTGCGGCGCGAACCGCCGAATGAGGGTTCGCGACGTCTGCTGGCGGCAGCGGCTCAAGGCTCGCGGCTGGACAAGCGACTGTGGACCGGGATTGCAGGCCTGCTTGGCGCCCAAGGCAATTCGACCTCACTGGTCGGCACGCCGGAGCAAGTGGCCGAGGCGCTGCTCGATTACTACGATCTTGGCATCACCACGTTCCTGATTCGTGGTTTTGATCCGCTCAATGACGCCATCGATTACGGCAAACGCTTGATCCCGCTGACTCGTCAGTTGGTGGCCGAACGGGAGCGGCAAGCGGCGGAAAAAGTCGCCTGATTCCGGCGCACACGACAAAGGGGCTTACCTTGCGGCAAGCCCCTTTTCTTTCGGCTATGACTTGCGGATCAAGCCGGATTTTTCACACTCGGCCGCTCACTGACTTTGGCATTCCACGCCACCAGCGCCGCGCATTCCTCGGGAATCGCAATCTGCGCAAACCCGGCGAAAATCAACCCTGCCCACACGGTGATATCCGCCATCGAGAATTGATCGCCCGCCACGTACGGCTGGGTTTTCAGCACTTCGTCAAAATACTTCATGCCATTGATCGCCTTGTCGCGATGCATCTGGCCCCACACCGCGCGGTCGCTCCACTCAGGCTTTTTATACGGCTTGAGTTGTGCGCCAAGACCGTCGGTGGCGTGGTGGAAATAGATGCCGATGGCGTCGATCAATTGGTCGTCGGCACGTTTCTGCATCATGTGAATCAGCCCTTTCTCTTTCGCCGTGGTGCCGGTGAGCGTCGGGTTGCCTTCCAGGTTGTCGAGGTATTCGGTGATGGCCGTGCATTCGGACAGGTAAGTGCCGTCGTCCAACTGCAAAACCGGCACCGTACCGGTCGGATTGATCGCCAGAAACGCGCTCTGCTTGTGTTCAGCGGCGGGCAAATCGACCTTAATGAACTCGATTCTGGACGCCAGGGCCTTCTCGGCAATGACCACACGAATGCGTAACGGGCTAGGAAAACCGGGGATGTCGTAGATCTTCACGTGAACTCCGTTGCTATCTATCTATCGGGAGGTAGACAATGCGGGCAGCGATCGAATCGGTCAACAGATATCTATCAGTAGGTAGGCAAATAGATTATGACGGCAACAGATACCAAACAGACCATCCTCGACGCCGCTCGCCGCGTCGTGCAGGCCCGGGGCTACAACGCGTTGAGTTTTCGCGAACTGGCCAAGGAAGTGGGGATCAAGAGCGCCAGCATCCACTACCACTTTCCCACCAAGGGCGATTTGGGCGCGGCGCTGGCCAAGCGCTACACCGAAGACACCGCAGGTTATCTGGAGCAATTGCTGACGCAATCCCAGGACCCCGTCGCGATGATGGACGCCTACACCGCGGCTTTCCGTGCGGCTCTGGAAAATGACAATCGCATGTGCCTGTGCGGAATTCTCGCCGCCGAGCACCATGATCTCCCGGACGAAGTGCGGGTCGAGGTGGACGGGTTCACCGATGCGAATGTGCTGTGGCTGAGCAAGGTACTGGCGTTGAGGCAACCCAACGCTCAGCCAGAGGCGCTTGAACGGCAAGCGCTGTCAGTATTTGGCGCCATCCAAGGCGCGCAACTGGTGTCCCGTGGGCGCAACGACATCGCGGTGTATGACCAAATGATCGCGTCCTACCGGGCGGCGGGCTTGATTCCCTGAGAGCGGAATCTGCTACTGTCTTGGCACTTTTTGTCGACGAAAGCGTTCACGCCCATGACCAATCAAACGCCTGATCCTCAAGCCGTCTGCGCCCCAATCACCAAAAGCGCGATTTTCATCGTGGCCACCCTGGCGCCCGGCAGCGATGCTGCTGAAAAGGTCCGAGGCTGGTGCGGCGACATCGCCGCCCTCACCCGCTCCGTCGGCAAACGTGTGCCGACCGGTTACTTGTCCTGCGTCTGCGGCTTTGGCTCCAGTGCCTGGGACACGCTCTTCGGCGGCCCGCGCCCGGCTTCGCTGCATGCCTTTCGCGAGTTCGGTGACGAGGGACGGCGCGCGGTAGCAACGCCGGGGGACATTCTGCTGCACATTCGTGCGGACCAGATGGACCTGTGTTTCGAACTGGCCACGCAGTTGCTCTCGGCCTTGGGCGATGCGGTGACGGTGGTCGATGAGGTCCAGGGTTTCCGCTATTTCGACATGCGCAGCATCATCGGTTTTGTCGATGGCACGGAGAATCCGGATGATCGGCACATGGCCAGATTCACGATCATTGGTGATGAAGATCCGGCGTTTGCCGGCGGCAGTTATGTGCTGGTGCAGAAATACCTGCACAAGATGGACGCGTGGAACGGGCTGTCCGTCGAGGCTCAGGAACGGGTTATCGGGCGGACCAAACTGTCGGATATCGAACTGGATGACGCCGTAAAACCAACCAATTCCCACAGCGCCTTGACCACCATCACCCAGAACGGCCAGGAAGTGAAAATCCTGCGTGACAACATGCCGTTCGGCCGGCCCGGCGCGGGCGAGTTTGGTACTTATTTCATCGGCTATGCCCGTTCACCGGAGCCGATTGAGCTGATGCTGGAGAACATGTTTGTCGGCCGGCCTGCGGGCAACTATGACCGCTTGCTGGACTTCAGCACGGCGGTCACGGGCGGCTTGTTCTTCGTGCCTTCAGCGGACTTGCTTGAAGACTTGCCAGATCGCACACCTTAAAAAGGGGACAGATTTATTTTTCCTACAGATGTGGGAAAAATAAATCTGTCCCCTTTTTAAATGTGGTGTGGAATTCACTCTTTGTAAGCGGTATCGCTGCGCTCCAACTGCCGGATCAGCGCATTCCAGTGCCGCGCCACGCCCGGCCCGTCGCCACTTTTGAACACTTCCGCCTGTTTCTCGACCTTGGCCACCACCTCAGCCGGCGGGAAAACCAGTTCGGCATTGCCACCCGCCTGCGCTGCGATCTGAATGTTGCAGGCGCGCTCCAGGCCATGCAGTTGCTGGAAGGCATGTTCAACACTGACACCGGCCGTCAGTAAACCGTGGTTACGCAGGATCAACACACTTTTGTCCCCCAGGTCCGCCACCAGGCGTTCACGCTCGTCCAAATCCAGCGCGATGCCCTCGTAGCCGTGGTAAGCCACGCGTCCGGAGAAACCGATGGAATGCTGGGAAATCGGCAGCAGCCCGTCGCGCTGGGCGGATACCGCGATGCCGTCGCGGGTATGGGTGTGCAAGACGGCTTGCAGGTCGGGACGCGCGCCGTGGATGGCGCTGTGGATCACGTACCCTGCGTAGTTGATGCCAAGGCCCGTGGGGTCGTCGACGATGGTGCCGTCGAGGTCGACCTTGACCAGGTTGGAGGCGCTGATTTCATCGAACAACAGCCCGAAGGCATTGATCAGGAAATGCTCTTCAGGCCCCGGCACCCGCGCGGAAAAATGCGTGTAGATGTGATCAGTCCACTTGAACAACGCCGCCAACCGATAGGCCGCGGCCAGTTTGACCCGCACGTCCCATTCTTCAGGGGTGACGCGCTGGCGGACATTTTTCGAGACACTGGACAACGGGCTGACGCTGCTCATGGCAAAACTTCCTGGATGGCCTTAAGAATTGCAGCCAGCCTATGGGAAGCGAAAAAATAATAAAAAGCACATTTTAATCTAAGCTAATTATCATTTTTTTTTATGTCTTGAGCCTCCCGTCATGCGGCGCTCTTGATCTTTTGCAGCGACCCGGCGACCAGTTTTCCGAAGGCATCCACCGGCCCCTGCAGGTTGCCGAGAAAGTGCGGGTAAATCAGCCACAGGTCCATCACCGGTTTGAAATCCTTGAGCGGCACCACCGCCAATTGATCGAAATGCGCGCTGCGTTCCAGCAACGGACGCGGCACCAGTCCGAGACCCAGTCCATCAGCGACCAGGCCCAACTGCAACTCGGTGCCAAAGGTTTCCAGGTTGACCCGCAGCGCCAGTCCTTGATCCGACAGCGTGCGTTGCAGCCCGGCGCGGAACCCACAACCGTCGGGGTTGAGAATCCAGCCACTTTGGTACACGTCGGCGAGTTTGCACGGACGCTTGGGCACTTGGTCTTTGGCGCAGACCACCACCAGCTCCATCTTGCCGATGGATTCGCCGACGATGTTGTCCGGGAAAATCTTGCCCGCCGGGAACAGCGCCGCGGCGGCATCCAGTTCACCGCGTTCGATTTTGCCCACCAGTTGACTGCCCCACCCTGTCGCCACCTGGGCGCGCAGTTCCGGGTATTCGACGCGCAGATGCTTGAGGGCATCGAGCAGCACCACATCGCCAATGGTTTGCGGCACGCCCAGGCGCAATAGCCCGGTGGGCGGTGCGTCGGTGGCCACGAGTTCACGCAGCGCGTCCATTTCCCGAAGGATCAAACGGCACTGTTCATACACCCGGGTTCCGATCAAAGTAGGCTTGAGCGGCTTGGTATTGCGGTCGAACAATTCCACGCCCAACGCTTGCTCGAAGTTCTGCACCCGCCGGGTAATGGCGGGCTGAGTCAGCTGCAACGATTCGGCGGCGTGGCTGATGGACTGGCAACGGATCACTTCGACAAAGGCATCGATATCATCAATTTTCATTTGGGCCGCACATAGAGAACAGTCAATAAGATGTCTGAAAAGCATAGTTCTATTGATGAAATCTGGATAGCCCGAAGCTTCAGGCGTCCAGATCGATAACGATTAACGCTATTCAATCGAGTTCTAAATTCCCTTCAGCTATAAGCTAATCATTTAAAAATTGCATATTAAGACAAATCATTATGCTTAGATAACCCACATCAACCTTCCAAACCAACGATGGAATCGCCATGACCCAGGCCCAACACCCGGAGAGACTCAGAGCATTCATAGGCGCCTTGGCGGAACTGATCGACAGCAATCCGCGCGAGGGTGACCTGCTGCATCGCGGCGGCAAGCTGCTCGGCCAATTGGTCAGCCATGACGACTGGCTGCCGGAAGACTTCGCCCGCCCCGACCCTGAGCGCTATCAGCAATTTCTGTTGCACGCCGATTCCCGGCAGCGCTTCAGTGTGGTCAGTTTTGTCTGGGGGCCGGGGCAACGCACGCCGATCCACGATCATCGGGTCTGGGGTTTGATCGGCATGTTGCGCGGCGCGGAATATTCCCAGGGGTTCGCCCGCCACACCGACGGTACGCTGGTGCCCGAGGGCAACCGGATTCAACTGCAACCCGGTCAGGTCGAGGCCGTGTCGCCGAAGATTGGCGATATCCATCAAGTCAGCAACGCCTTTGACGATCAGGTTTCCATCAGCATTCATGTGTATGGCGCCAATATCGGTGCCGTGCGCCGCGCGGTGTATCAGCCCGACGGCAGCGAGAAACTGTTTATCTCCGGTTATTCCAACGCCTTTCTCCCCAACATTTGGGATCTGTCCAAAGAGAGCCAAGCCTTATGAGCAACGTACTGACCCGCACCTTCGCCGACATTCGAAAGGCTCTGCTGAAGAAGGAAGAACTGGCCCTGGTGGATGTGCGCGAAGAAGCGCCGTTCGCTGAAGCGCATCCGTTGTTCGCGGCCAATATTCCACTGTCGAAACTTGAGTTGGAGGTGTACTCGCGGATTCCACGGCTCGATACCGCCGTGACGGTCTACGACAACGGCGAAGGTCTGGCGCAGATCGCTGCTCAGCGTTTGCAAGATTTGGGTTATGTGAATGTCGGCCTGTTGGAAGGTGGCCTGGAAGGTTGGCGCCGCGCCGGTGGCGAGTTGTTTATCGACGTCAACGTGCCGAGCAAAGCCTTCGGTGAATTGGTGGAAAGCCAGCGCCACACGCCATCCCTCGCGGCGGAAGAGGTGCAGGCGCTGCTCGACAGCGAGGCCGACGTGGTGGTGCTCGACGCCCGGCGTTTCGACGAATACCAGACCATGAGCATTCCCACCGGCATCAGCGTCCCGGGCGCGGAGCTGGTGTTGCGTGCCCGGGAACTGGCGCCGGACCCAACGACGCGGATCATCGTCAACTGCGCCGGGCGCACCCGCAGCATTATCGGCACGCAGTCGCTGATCAACTCCGGCATTCCGAATCCGGTTTCGGCCCTGCGCAACGGCACCATCGGCTGGACCCTCGCCGGTCAACAACTGCAACATGGCCAGTCGCGCCGGTTTGCGCCGACCAGCGAAGAACATCGCCACGTTGCCGCCCAGGATGCCCGTCGGGTCGCCGATAAAGCGCTGGTAGGCCGCGCCACCCTGGCTGATCTTCAGCGCTGGCAGCAGGAGTCGACGCGCAGCACTTACCTGTTCGATGTCCGTACGCCAGAAGAATTTGAACAAGGCCACTTGCCCACCGCCCGTTCGACCCCCGGCGGCCAACTGGTGCAGGAAACCGATCACTTCGCCAGTGTGCGCGGCGCACGTTTGGTACTGGTGGATGACGACGGCGTGCGCGCCAACATGTCGGCGTCCTGGCTCTCGCAACTGGGTTGGGAGGTGCATGTGCTGGATGATGTGCAGCCTGCGCATTTCAGCGAAAAAGGCACTTGGCAGGCGCCAGTTCCCGCCCCGCGACAGGCCGAGGAAATCAGCCCCGAATCCCTGGCCGAATGGCTCACCCATGGCGACAGCGTGGTGCTGGATTTCACCAGCAGCGCCAACTATGTCAAACGCCACATCCCCGGCACGTGGTGGGCGCTGCGCGGGCAATTGCGCGAAGCCCTGGTCAATGTGCCTGAAGCAGAGCGCTACGTGCTGACCTGTGGCAGCAGCCAATTGGCGCGGCTGGCGGTCGCCGATGTTGAGGCCTTGACCGGCAAACCGGTGTTTCTGCTCAAGGGCGGCACCGCCAGTTGGGTCGCCGCGCAACTGCCGCTGGAGGATGGCGAAAGTCATCTGGCCTCGCCGCGCATCGACCGCTATCGCCGCCCATACGAAGGCACCGACAGCCCGCGCGAAGCCATGCAAGCGTATCTGGATTGGGAATATGGCCTGGTCGCGCAACTGGCTCGCGATGCCACCCATGGCTTTTTTGTGATCTAAGCAACGGATGCCAGCTTCACACCGAACCTGTGGCGAGCGAGCTTGCTCGCGCTGGGCTGCGAAGCGGCCCTAGAGCAAGCTCCCTCGCCACACATTATTAGAAACATCCAACATACATCCGACCCCTCTCCAGGCGGAGGCTGAACCCATAACCGAGAGGAGTTCCACCATGTCCGCAGTCTTGCACCGCACCGACTTACAGCCTCAACCGACCTTGCACGTCACCCGCCTGGAACCGACCATCGGCGCCGAAATCACCGGGATCGACTTGAGCCAGCCGCTGACGCCCGCACTGCGCGATGAACTGCGCCAGTTACTGCTGGAACACAAAGTCATTTTCTTCCGCGACCAGGTCATCAGCACCGAACAGCAGATCGCCTTCGCCCGTGAATTCGGTGAGCTGTACGTTCACCCGACCACTCAGCAAAACGACCCGACGCAACCGCAAGCGCACCTGATTCAAGCCCAGGACGAGCGCAAACTCTACGGCCCTAGGATCAGCGGTCGTTGGCACACCGACACCAGTTGGCTGCTGCGCCCGACCCTCGGCGCGATATTGCGTGCAGTGGATTTGCCACCGGTGGGCGGCGATACCCTGTGGGCCGACACCGGCGCGGTGTATCGCGCCTTGCCCGATGACCTGCGCGCTGAAATCGATGATGTGTATGTGGTCCACGACTTCAAGAAAGCTTTGGACAAGGTTGGCTATGACTATCCGATCCTGGCGCATCCGTTGGTGCGCACCCACCCGGAAACCGGCGAGGACGGCTTGTTCATCAACTTCTCGCAGAACCCTTCGGTCATTGGCTGGACGCCGGAAAAGAGCAAGCAACTGATCGATCGCTTGCTGCTGGAATTCAACAAGCCGGAACACCAAGTGCGCTTCAAATGGCGTGAAAACTCGGTGGCGTTCTGGGACAACCGTTCGACGCTGCACTACCCGGTCTACAACTACGGCGATTATCCGCGCCGCATGGAACGGGTCCTCATCGCTTATGACGACATTCCACATCGGGTAAAACGCGCCAACGCGGCCTGACTCCACCCCCAAGAAAAGACCTGGCAACCCCGGCTATTCGCGAACATTCGCGAAGGGGTTTGCCTGTGCGTGCAATCTTTCAGGAATTCGCGTCATGACCTCATCCAGCCCCCGAGTGAAATACGATTATTACGCCGCCGCAGCCTTGAGTCTGTTGACTGCAAGCCTCCAGGTCCATGCCGAAAGCAGCGAGCCGGACAAGACCCTGAGCACCGTGGTGGTGACCGGCAATCGCGGTAATCAGCCGCGCACCATCACCGACAGCCCCTCGCCCATCGATGTGATCAGCGCCGAGCAATTGCAAGCCAGTGGCAAGGTCGGCCTCAAGGAGTTGCTTGCCCGCTTGCTGCCGTCCTTCAACCTGCCGGCGATCAATGGCGGCGGGACGTCGTGGTCGGTGCGCGGCGTGACCATGCGCGGCTTGTCCGGGGATCAGGTGCTGGTACTGGTCAACGGCAAACGCCGACACAACACCGCGCTGATCAACAACCTGGCGCGGATCGGCACGGCGGCGGTGCCGGTCAACCTTGACCTGATTCCCGTCTCGGCCATCGATCATATCGAGGTGCTGCGCGACGGCGCCTCGGCGCAATATGGTTCGGACGCCATCGCCGGGGTGATCAATATCATCCTCAAGGAAAACGACAGCGGCGGCAGCGCCGAAACTTCGTTCGGGCGCTACGGCAGTGGCGATGGCGACACCGTGCACCAGACCGTCAACTACGGCCTGGCGCTGCCGAATGACGGCTTCGCCAACCTGGCGCTGGACAGCAAGGAACAGGAACCTTTCGACCGCACCGGCAGTGCCACGGGCAATCTTTATTCATCACCTGGTTTCCCCGACAGCCGCGATCAGACCGTCAATCGCCACGGCTGGAACCCCAGTTATGGTCTGGGCCGAGAGAAGGTCACCAACGCCAGTTACAACCTTGAGCTGCCGATCCAGGATGATCTGAAGTTCTACTCGTTCTCCACCGCCAGCTATATGGAAACCACCAAGGTCACGGGCAACTATCGCCCCAACGACATCACGTCCCTGGCCGGTGATCCGAACACCCCCTACCCCGACGGCGTGCATGCCCAGCGGCGAAATCGCACCATCGACTTCCAGTTCGCGGGCGGCTTCAAGGGTGAGGTCGGCGGCTGGAACTACGACGCCAGTTCGACCTGGGGCGAGGACGATTCGACCCTCAATGCCAGCAACACCCTCAACCCGTCCCTGGGGCCGACCAGCCCGACCTCGTTCAACCTGGCGTCGCAGATTTTCGATCAATGGACCAACAACCTCGACTTCAGTCGCGGCTTTGACATTGGCCTGAAAAATCCGCTGCAAACCTCCTTCGGTTTTGAATACCGCTGGGAGAAATACCAGATCGAGCCCGGCGACTTTGCGTCCTATACCCCCGGTGACTACGTGATCCCCAGCGGACCGTTTGCCGGCCGGACCCCGTTGCCGGGCCTGGCCTCCTACAACGGCACCAGCCCCGCCGACGCCGGGGAAATCAGTCGCAGCAACGTCGCCAGTTATGTCGATCTGGGCCTGGACGTGACGGATAAATGGTACGTCGGCACCGCCGCGCGCTATGAGCACTACACCCAGGACATCGGCAGTACCTGGAGCGGCAAGTTCTCGACCCGCTACAAAATCACCGACGCCTTCGCCCTGCGCGGCACGGTCAACAACGGCTTCCGAGCACCATCCCTGGCACAGACCATTTATGCCTCGTCCACCTTCACCTCCGGCGGCGTGGTCAATGGCGAGCAGATCTCGGTGCCAGTCAAAGTCTTACCGGTGGACACGCCTGAGGCCCAGGCCCTGGGCGCGGAAAAGCTCAAGCCGGAAAAGTCCCTGAACTACAGCCTCGGCTTCACTTACGACCCCACGGCAAACTATCGACTGACCACCGATCTGTATCAGATCGGCATCCGCGACCGCATCGTGTCCACCAGCCTGTTGGGCGGTCCGGCGGTTTCGCAAATCCTCGTCGCCAACGGCTTGTCGCCGGGACTGTTTGCCCAGTACTACACCAACGCGGTCGACACCCGAACCCGCGGCATCGACATCATCAACGAGTATCGCCAGCAACTGGATGAATACGGCCAAGTGCGCTGGAGCGCGGCCTACAACTGGAACCAGACCAAGATCGAAAAACTCCAGGACAACCCGGCCAAACTCACCAGCCTGGGCTCGAATTACCAACTGTTCGACCGCCGTTTGCAGAAGGACCTGACCGTTGCCACGCCGCAATCGAAACTGATCCTGGCCGCCAACTGGAAAGTCACCGACTACAACCTGAACCTGGCGCTGACCCGCTTCGGCAGTTACACCGAAGGCGACAACAACCCGGTGAACGACCGCAAATTCAGCGCCAAGTGGATCACTGACCTGGACGCGGCCTACGACCTGACCAAGCACCTGACGGTGGCGCTGGGGGCGAACAACCTGTTCAACGTGTACCCGGACAAAAACGGCATCAAGGACTGGGCTGGCGGCTACAAATACGGGCAGTTTTCGCCGTTTGGCTTTGGCGGCGCGTATTACTACACACGGTTGGCGTACAACTTCTGATGGCCGAACTGTAGAAGCGAGGCTTGCCCGCGAAAGCAGTTCCACCTTCAACATGGATGGTGGCTGACACACTGCCTTCGCGAGCAGGCTCGCTCCCACGAGGAGCTTCGGTGGGCATAAAAATCTGCGCTCGACGACGATCAACTGTGGGAGCGAGCCTGCTCGCGAAAGCGGTTTCCCTTTCAACATCGGTGGTGGCTGACCTGACGCCTTCGCGAGCAAGCCCGCTCCCACAAGGGACCTTCGGTGGGCACAAAATCTGCGCCCTACGATGATCAACTGTGGGAGCGGGCTTGCTCGCGAAAGCGGTTTCACCATCAACATGGATGGTGGCTGACACACTGCCTTCGCGAGCAGGCTCGCTCCCACAAGGAGCTTCGGTGGGCATAAAAATCTGCGCTCGACGACGATCAACTGTGGGAGCGAGCCTGCTCGCGAAAGCGGTTTCACTTTCAACATGGATGGTGGCTGACCCGACGCCTTCGCGAGCAAGCCCGCTCCCACAGGGGATTTGTGTTTCGCTCCAATTAAATGCATTTATTTCATATTGATCATCTCGATAATCAACTTACTTAATAATTAGCATATAACCAGAAAGACTTTCCCAACCGCTTTTTATAGAGATAACGTCAAGCACAGACCGACCCCTTCTCCAGGCGGAGGCCATACGAACCTGCCTGGAGCTTGTCATGTCACTCAAACCGCTGTTGTTGACCCTCTTCTGCACCCTGGGCTTTAGCGCCATCAGCCATGCCGCCGACCTGCAACCACTGCTGGTAGCCAATCAAAAGTCGTCGATCAAGGTGCTGCTGGAAGTCTCCGGCGAATTGAAGGATGTGCCTTACGAAATCCAGTTCTCCGAGTTTCCCGCCGCCGCACCGTTAGGCGAGGCGCTGAACGCCGGCGCCGTGGACATCGGCGCCCTCGGCGACGCGCCTTACGTGTTCGCCCTCGGCGCCGGTGCGCCGCTCAAAGTGGTCAGCATCATCCACGCCGAAGGTCGCTACACCACGGCGATCCTCGCGCTGAAGGACTCGCCGCTGAACAACGCCAGCGACCTCAAGGGCAAGCGCATCGTCACCACCCGCGGCTCCATCGGCCACTTTCTGGCGATCAAAGCCTTGCGCAGCGTCGGTTTGAGCACCCACGACGTACAGTTCATCTACTTGCTGCCCAGCGAATCGCGGATCTTGCTGGACAATGGCAGCGCCGATGCCTGGTCGACCTGGGATCCGTACACCACGATTGCCACCACGCAAAGCCAAGCCAAGGTTCTGGCCAGCGGCGACTCGCTGCTGACCAACCATTTGTACCTCGCCGCCACCAGCCAGGCGATCGCCGGCAAACGCCAGCAACTGGACGATTTCGTCGCCCGGGTCGATCGCGCCTACCGCTGGACCAACAGCCATCCCGAAGAATATGCCGCCGCCCAGGCCAAGGTCACCGGCCTGCCGCTGGCCGTGCATGTCGCCGTGGCCAAAGGCACGCACATGCAACCGGTAGAGATTGACGACACGGTGATCGCCGGCCTGCAAACCACGGCGGACATTTATCAGGAAGAAGGAATTCTGACCAAACACATCGACGTCTCCCAAGGCTTCGACAAGAGCTTCAACGCCCAGCGTGCCCCGACCACCCAGGCATCGCGCTAATTCAGGAGTAGAACCATGAGCAAACAACGCCAACTGAAACTCGGTGCGATGGTGCATGGCGTCGGCCACGGCTGGGGCGAATGGCGCCACCCGCAGGCCCAACCCAACGCCAGCGTGAACTTCGATTTTTACAAGCAGCAGACGCAACTCGCTGAAGGCGCGAAGTTCGACTTCGTGTTCATCGCCGACAGCCTGCACATCCACGAAAAATCCAGCCCGCACTACCTCAATCGCTTCGAGCCGCTGACCATTCTCTCGGCGCTGGCGGCCACCACCAAACACATTGGCCTGGTGGCGACCGTCACCGTCAGCTACACCGAACCGTTCCAGGTCGCCCGGCAGTTTGCCTCCCTGGACCACATCAGCGGCGGTCGCGCCGGCTGGAACGTGGTGACCTCCTGGCTCAGTGGCACCGCCGATAATTTCGGCAAGGCCGAGCACCCGCCCCATGCCGTGCGCTACCGCATCGCCAAGGAGCATGTGGATGTGGTCAAGGGCTTGTGGGATTCCTGGGAAGACGACGCCTTCGCCTACAACAAGCAAAGCGGCGAGTTTTTCACCCCCGGCAAATTGCATGCGCTGGAGCACAAGGGCGAATTTTTCTCGGTGAAAGGCCCGCTCAATATCGCGCGCTCGCAGCAGGGTCAACCGGTGATTTTCCAGGCTGGCACCTCGGAGGCCGGGCGCAATTTCGCGGCGGAAAACTCCGACGCAATTTTTGTCAGCCCCGAAACCTTCGATGAAGCCAAAGCCTACTACAAGGACCTGAAACAACGGGCCAGCGGCTTTGGCCGTGATGCACAGAAGCTGTCGATCCTGCCGGGCATCCGCCCCATCGTCGGGCGTGATGAAGCGGAGGTAGAAAGCCGTTATCAGCAAGCGGTGGAACTGGTGAGCATCGAGGACGCGATTGTCGCCCTCGGCCGGCCGTTCAATGACCATGATTTCAGCCAGTACCCATTGGATGCGCCGTTCCCCGAACTGGGTGATCTGGGTTCCAACAGTCAGAAAGGTGGGTCCGACCGGATCAAACAATTGGCCAAGGATGAAGGCCTGACCTTGCGCCAGGTCGCCCTGCGCTTCTCCCGGCCACGACGGGATTTCGTCGGCACGCCCGAGCAGGTGGCCGATGCCCTTCAGACCTGGTTCGAAGAAGGCGCCGCCGACGGTTTCATCATCAATTCGTTGCTACCCGATGGCTTGCAGTACTTCACCGAACTGGTGGTGCCGGTGCTGCAACAACGGGGTCTGTTTCGCGATGAGTACAGCGGCAACACCTTGCGCGACAACCTGGGTCTGGAAGTCCCTGCCAACCGTCACGCCATCACTCAAATCCATGAAAAAAACGAGGCCGTGGCATGAGCGAATCCCTCAATCAATTGCTCGCGAATTTGCATGCCGAACGTGTGGCGACGTGGGAGCCGGCGGCTCTGCAAGTCAATATTGATCAGCGTCAACGCCTGGTGGACGAAGCCAAGGTCGAGGACTTCGTCAAGGTCGGCGACACCCTTGAGCCCTTCACACTGTTGAAGGTTGAAGGGGGCGAACTGAGCCGCGACGAATTGCTCGCCAACGGCCCGGCGGTGCTGATTTTCTTCCGCTTTGCCGGTTGCCCGGCGTGCAATATCGCCCTGCCCTATTACCAGCGCCGGCTCTATCCGCAACTGCATGCACTGGGGGTTCCATTGGTCGCGGTCAGTCCGCAAGTGCCGGAGCGCCTGATCGAGATCAAGACCCGCCACACCCTGGATCTGCAAGTGGCCAGCGACCCGGATAACCAGCTCGGCCGGCGCCTGGGCATTCTCTACAGCTTCGATGAAGCCTCGCGCAACGCCGCGCTGGCCAAGGGCAAGAGCATCGGCGAAACCACCGGCACCGGCACTTGGGAATTGCCGCAGCCGACCGTGGTGGTGATCGCCCGGGACGGCAGCGTGGCCTTCGCCGAGGTCAGCCCGGACTGGCTGGTGCGCACCGAAGCCGATCCGGTGCTGCGCGCCGTTGAACAACTGCTGGGGCAATCAGCCTTGCAACTCGCTATCTGACAAGAGCCTGACCATGACGAAAAACATCTCACAGGGGCAGTTCAATCGTCGCGGCTTCCTGACGGCCAGTTCGATTGCCGTCGGCGCGCTGGGGTTGTCCTCGCTCGGCTTGAGCCCGCGTGCATTCGCGCAAAACACCCAGCTCTCGGACCTGACGTTGGGTGTCGCCACCTACCGTGGCCAGGAGTCGTATTTCACCGAGGACGCCGGTACCGCCAACCGCCCTTACAAAGTCGACTACGCGGAATTTGCCGGTGGCAATCTGATCGTCGAAGCGCTGGCCTCGGGCAGCCTGGACATCGGCTCCATGAGTGAGATCCCGCCGATCTTCTCGATCCAGAGCCATCGTCAACCGAAGCTGATCGCGGTGATTCAAGGCGACGTGAACAACCAGGTGTTCCTGATTCCCAAGGACTCGACACTTGAATCCGTCGGGCAGTTGCGCGGCAAACGGGTCGGTTATGTGCGCTCCACCACGTCGCACTATTTTTTGATCAAGGCTTTGAAGGAACAGGGCCTGACCATGAAGGACATCACCGCCGTCGCGCTGACACCCCAGGACGGCTTCAGTGCATTCCAGAGCGGTCAGCTCGATGCGTGGGTGATTTATGGGGTGTTCATCCAGTTGGCGAAATTCCGCAGCGGCGCCCGGGTACTGAAGACCGCCCAGGGTTATTTGTCCGGCAATTACCTGATGGCGGCCCGCCCCGCCGCCCTCGAAGACCCACTGCGCAAACAGGCGATTCAGGACTACTTGCAGCGCACGGCGCGCACCCTGGACTGGATCAACAACAACCCCGAGCCGTGGGCGACCAAATCCGCGCAGTTGCTGGGCGTGGACAAAGCGGTGTTCCTCGATATGTACAACAGCCGCAGCCAGCCGTGGAAGGTCCTCGAAGTGGACGACCAGGCCATTGCCTCGCAGCAGGAAGTGGCGGATTTGTTCTTTGATGCCGGGGTGTTGAGTGAGCGGCTGGATGTCGGGCCGTTGTGGGACAAAAACTTCAAGTTGCTACCGCTGTGAACGGATTTCCAGCCTATTGATCGGATGAATCAACCATGAGTCTTTCTTCTCAACACGCTCCGCCGCTGCGCTCCATCGAAGCGGCCAATTTCGAAGCACTGCTGGAAAACATCGGCGGGCAACTCGGCGCCACCGCACACGTTTATGACGAAAGCGGGGCCTTCCCCCACGACAATTTCAAGCTGCTGCATAAGCACGGTCTGGTCGCCCTGACCGTGCCCAAAACCCTCGGCGGTGGCGGTGCGAATCTGGTCCAGGCGCGCAAGGCGATCAGCGCCATTGCCAAAGGTGAGCCTTCGACCGCATTGATTTTGGTGATGCAGTATCTCCAGCACACGCGCCTGCAGGACAGCAAAACCTGGCCCGAAACCCTGCGCCTGCAAGTGGCCCAAGACGCAGTCCAGCAAGGCGCGCTGATTAATGCCCTGCGGGTCGAGCCCGACCTTGGCACCCCGGCTCGCGGTGGTTTGCCGGCCACCGTTGCCCGACGCACCGCCGCCGGTTGGCGGATCAGCGGGCGCAAGATCTACTCCACCGGCAGCCCTGGCCTGACGTGGTTCAGCGTCTGGGCGCGCAGCACCGATGAAGACCCGCTGGTCGGCGCCTGGCTGGTGCATAAGGACACGCCAGGTATCAGCATCATCGAAGATTGGGATCACCTCGGCATGCGCGCCACGTGCAGCCATGAAGTGATTTTCGACAACGTGCTGGTGCCGCTGGATCACGCCGTCAGCGTCAGCCCCTGGAGCGCGCCGCAACCGGAACTCGATGGCGACGGCTTCCTGTGGATGTCGGTGTTGCTGTCGTCGGTGTACGACGGCGTTGCCCAAGCCGCTCGCGACTGGTTCGTCAGTTGGCTGGAACAACGCAAGCCGTCCAACCTCGGCGCGGCCCTGTCCACCCTGCCGCGCTTTCAGGAAACCGTCGGCCACATCGACACACTGTTGTTCGCCAACCGTAGCCTGCTGGATGCCGCCGCCGAGGGACGCACACCGGTGAGTAACGCCGCGCAGTTGAAATACCTGGTGACCGGCAACGCGATTCGCGCGGTCGAGCTGGCCATTGAAGCGTCCGGCAATCCCGGTTTGTCCCGCAACAACCCGCTGCAACGGCATTACCGCGATGTGCTGTGCAGTCGCGTCCATACCCCACAAAACGACGCCGTGCTGCAAGGCGTCGGCAAAGCCGTTTTCGCCCAGCGCCCGCAAAAGGACAGCCAATGAGCCAGCTCGTGATCGCCAGCCAACTGGACGAAGATTTCAATGAGGTGATCCGCCAGCGCCTCGCCCTCACGCACCCGGGCACCGAGGTATTGGATGTGCCGGCCGGTGTGCCCAGCGACCTGCCGGCCGAGGTCAGCATTCTGCTGGCGCGGCCGATCAATGTGCGCGGTTACCTGGCGCCGGACACGCCGCCACCGGGCTGGCCGTACGGTTTGAAGTGGGTTCAAGTGGTGTCTTCCGGTATCGACTTCTACCCGAAATGGCTGTTTAACGGCCCGCCGGTGAGCACCTCGCGTGGCAGCGCCGCCGAGAACATCGCCGAGTTCGCCCTGGCCGCGATCTTCGCCGCCGCCAAGCATCTGCCGGACATTTGGGTGCATGACTCCACATGGAATTTCACCGCACTGACGCCCATCAAGGGCACCACATTGGGAATCCTCGGTTTCGGTGCGATTGGCCGCAGTCTGGCAACCAAGGCCCATGCCTTGGGCATTAACGTGGTTGCCTTGCGCCAGAGTGAGACGCCGTTCGAGGTGGAAGGTGTTGAGGCTGCGCAGGACATCCATGACTTGTTTGCCCGCGCCGATCACCTGGTGCTGGCGGCACCGCTGACCGCTGCGACCCGGCATATCGTCAACAGCGCGGTGCTCGCCAGCGCCAAGCCGGGCCTGCACCTGATCAACATTGCCCGGGGTGGTCTGCTCGACCACGGCGCGCTGCTTGAAGCGCTGGACAATGGCGCGATTGGCCTGGCTTCGCTGGACGTCACCGAGCCCGAACCGCTGCCCGATGGACATCCGCTTTATTCCCATCCCCGGGTTCGTTTGTCGCCCCACACTTCGGCGATTTCCAGCAACAGTCGGCACGAGATTGCGGACAGTTTCCTGGCCAATCTTGAGCGATTCCTGAATGGGTTGGCGCCGGAGAATCTGGCGAACGTACAGCGCGGGTATTGATTCCAGCCGATCCATCGCCTTCGCGGGCAAGCCTCGCTCCTACAGGGGAATACATTCCAATTGTAGGAGCGAGGCTTGCCCGCGAAGGCGTTTTATCATCCGCCACAGCAACATCAGCATTACGCATTTCTTATCAGCACTTAATGCCTATTTTTTATAATTAACTTATAACTAATCGGACTTTTACAGCGCTGCTTTATACAAATACTGTTACAACCATCACCGACCCCTGACCAGGTGGAGGCCCACGGAACTGCATGTTTTTCCGGCCGACACCACTCCACGGTCAACCGCCACACCCAAAACCTGAAAACGGCTAAAGCCCCGCTGCCATGGCGTTCAAACCATGGCCCCGGCAACGCTTTGCCCAAAAAAAACAGAACAACGCCAACGACACACCTGGGGCTCACCATGCACAACACCTTCACTGCAAACCGACTGACGCTGGCCGTCTCGCTGGCCTTGTTCGGCTTGTCGGCCCACGCCGACGAAAACACCAAGGATGGTGCCCTCCCCGTTGTCACAGTCACCGCCGAACACCATAGCGAAGACCTGCAAAAAACCCCGCTGGCGATCTCCGCGTTCGACGAAAAAGCCCTGGACGACAAGCAGATCAAAAGCATCCGCGATCTCTCCGGGCAAATGCCGAACCTGACCCTGAGTCGCCAGTCGATCTCCTACAGCGCCCAGACCTACGGCATCCGTGGCATCGGTGAAACCGATCCGATCCAGGAATCCGCCGTCGCGGTGTATGCCGATGACCTGTACATCCCGCGCGCCATTTCCTCGATGCTCGACTTCAACGATGTCGAGCGCGTGGAAGTGTTGCGCGGCCCCCAGGGCACGCTCTATGGGCGTAACAGCAGCGCCGGCGCGATCCGTGTGATCACCCGCGATCCGACCCAGGAAACCCGCGGTTTCTTCGAACTCGGCGCGGGCAATTACAACGCGCAGAACGGCCGTTTCCTGATCAGCGGCCCGTTGGTGGATAACGCGCTGTTCGGCAGTTTTTCGGCGATTCGCCTGACCCGCGACGGCACCGTCTCGGACCCGACCCGGGGCAAGGATGTGAACAACGTTGATATCCAGTCCTATCGCGGCAAGCTGCGTTTCAACCCCATCGATTCGCCGTGGGATGTGCAACTGACCCTGGCCGGCACCTTCGACCGTGGCGACACCACCAGCTACACGCCGTTTGATGCCAACGGTCACTTCGACAAATTCAAGAGCTACAGCAGCCTCGACCCGAAAAACCGCCTCGATCAGGGCAGTTCGGTGTTGCGCGCGATCTACACGATCAACGACAACCTGAACTTCAAATCGGTGACCGCTTATTCAGGGTTCAACCAACCGGTGGACTACGACAACTCCGGCCAGGCTGCGCTGATCCAGCAAAACCTGATCACCTACAAGCAGGACTACGCCACCCAGGAATTCCAGCTCAACGGCGACTACGACAAATTCAGTTTCAGCACCGGCCTGTATCTGTACCGCGAAAAATTCGAAGCCGACCGCGACAACCTCACCTATTCCGTGGCGCGTAACCGCGTGATCGGTCAGGGCCAATACAGCACGACCAACACCGAAAGCTACGCGCTGTATGGCCAGGGCAGCTACAAAATCACCCCGCAACTGTCGCTGATCGCCGGGCTGCGCTTTACCCGCGAACACAAGAACTTCGATTACACCAACTACGCAATCAACACCAACCGGCAGATTACCGGGACCAATTTCACGGCGGATTCGAGCAAATCGTGGCAATCCACCAGCCCGAAAATCGGCTTCGAATACGCCTGGACCCCACACCTGAATCAGTACGCCTACGTCGCCAAAGGCTTCAAGGCCGGCGGCTACGACAACCGCGCGCCGACCCAGGCGGCTGCTGAGCAAGCGTTCTCGCCGGAAGACGTGACCACCTACGAAACCGGCTTCAAGGGTGACTTCTTCGACCAACGCCTGCGGGCCAACGTCGCGGTGTTCTACAACGACTACAAAGACCTGCAAACCAACGCCTATGACCCGGCGCTGGGGGTGAGTTTGCGGACCAACGTCGGCCAGGCCCACACCTACGGCGTCGAGCTGGAAACCCTTATCGCCCTGACCCGCGACCTGCAACTGACCGCCAACGTCGGCTATCTGCAAAGCCAGTACGACGACTTCGAAAACGCCAGCGGCGCCGGGGTCGATGCCAACGGTAAACAACTGGTGTTCTCGCCACGCTGGAACGCCAGCGTCGGCCTCAACTACACGATCCCGGCGGGACTGCCCGGCGTTTGGCTGGCGGGCACCGATGCGCAGTTCCAGACCAAGTCCTACGCCAACGCACTGAACGACGACGTGCAGGAAATCCCCCAACAGACCTTCTGGAACGCCAACACCCGCTACATCTCCAGCGACGGTCACTGGACCACGACGCTGGCGGTGAAAAACCTGCTCGACCGCGCCTACCCGCAATCGGTCGGCTACGTGCCGTCCAGTGGCGCCCGCTTCTACTCGATCAACGACCCGCGAACCCTGTTGTTGTCGCTGCGTTACGACCTCTAACCCTCCCCCCTACACCGGATTCGATATCGCTTACTGCCAAGGAGCAACACGATGGCTTTTACCCGCAGAGAACTGATTACCCGCATTGCCGCTGTCGGTGGCTACTCCGCCGCCGTCGGCGCCCTCGGCGCTTTGGGGCTGACGCCTCAAGCCGTGGCGGCGAGTTTCAAACCGCTGCAATTGGGCAGCAGTGGCAAAGGCAAAAACGTGGTGATCGTCGGCGCCGGCATCTCCGGGCTGGTCAGTGCCTATGAGCTGCGCAAGGCCGGTTTCAACGTGACGATTCTCGAAGCCCGTGAACGAGTCGGCGGACGCAACTGGACCTTGCGACGCGGCACTCAAGTCGATTTCGACGATGGTGTCAGCCAGACCGTCGACTTCGATGAAGGGCACTTCTTCAACGCCGGCCCGGCGCGGATTCCCAGCCACCACCAGACCATCCTCGGCTACTGCCGCGAGTTGGGTGTGGAGCTGCAAGTGCTGGTCAACAGCAGCCGCAACGCGCTGGCCTTGCCGGACCCAAGCAAACCGGCGTTCCAGTTGCGCCAGGCGGTCAACGACACTCGCGGGCAACTCTCGGAATTGCTGGCACGCACCGTCAGTCGCAAAGCCCTGGACCAGGACTTGAGCGTCGATGATCGCAAGGCGCTGCTGAATTTCCTCAAGGTCTATGGCGACCTGAATGCTGACTTCCAATACAAAGGCTCGGTGCGCTCGGGCTACACCCGCGTGCCCGGTGCCGGCGATCAAACCGGCGTGACCCGCGCACCGCTGGAGCTGCAAACCTTGCTCAATCCCAAGCTCTGGGGCGCGTTGGTGTTTGACGAAATCCCGGAGTTTTCCTCGACCATGTTCCAACCGGTCGGCGGCATGGACCGGATTCCCTACGCGTTCTACGACAAGCTCAAGGATGCGGTGCGCTTCAACGCCGAGGTCAGCGATATCCAGACCTCCGAGAGCGGCAGTCGCATCACTTATCGGGATCGCAAAACCGGCAAGACCCAGACCCTGAACGCCGATTACGCCGTGGTCACCGTGCCGCTGCCATTGCTGGCGAAACTGCCGAGCAACTTCAGCCCGCCGTTCAAGCAAGCGATTCTCAGCGCGCAAAGCGATCAGGCGAACAAAGTGGCGTGGCAGTCGCCGCGCTTTTGGGAAACCGACTTCAACATCTACGGCGGCCTCTCTTACCTGGACCATGAAGTCAAAGGTTTGTGGTACCCCAGCGATCGGCTGAACAGCGCCCAGGGCATTTTGGTCGCGGCCTATAACACCAGCGAATCGGCCCAGGCCTTCAGCAAAAAATCCATCGCCGAACAGTTTGCCTCGTCCCGGCAAGCCGTCGAATTGCTGCACCCCGGCCACAGCGCCCAGCTGCAAAAACCGGTGGCCATCAATTGGGCCAAAGTGCCCTTCAGCAAAGGCCCGTGGATCGTCAACGACGAGGTTGGCGAGAGCGCCTACCAGATTCTCAACGAACCTCAGGGCCGGACTTACCTGGCCAGCGACGCCCTCGCCCACGGCGGTGTCGGCATCTGGCAGAACAGCGCCGCCGACTCGGCCCGACGCATCGTCGCGCTGATTGGCCGACATGCCGAACGCACTCAATCGGGCGTAGCCGCCTGATGCCAGTTAAACCCTGTGGGAGCGAGCCTGCTCGCGAAGACGTCGGCACATTCAACACCGATGTCGCCTGACACACCGCTTTCGCGAGCAGGCTCGCTCCCACAGGTCATCTCCCCCGCCTCAATTAAAGGACTGAACGATGAAAGCCATTACCTTGCTCACAGGATTGCTCATGACCGCCACCGCCCTCACCACCCAGGCCGACGAGATCAAACGCATCGCCCTGCCCAACTCGAACTTCCCGATTTCCCTGGCGGTGTCGGTGCCGGCGCAAACCGAGCTGTTGTTTGTCAGCGGATTGCTCGCCGATCTGCATGATCCAAAAGCGCCCAAAGATTCCTTCGCCGCTTATGGCGATACCGCGACCCAGACCACTTCGATCCTGAACAAGCTCAAAGGCGTGCTGCAAAGCCAGGGCCTGGACCTCGGCGATGTGGTGCAACTGCGAGTGTTCCTGGTGGGCGATCCGGCCAAGGGCAACAAACTCGATTTCGCCGGGTTGCAGGAAGGCTATACGCCGTTCTTCGGCAGTGCCGCGCAACCGAACAAACCGGCGCGCACGGCGATTCAGGTCGTGGCCCTGCCGCTGCCCGGTGGCCTGGTGGAAATCGAAGCCGTCGCCGCACGCAAGAAGTGACACGGACAACACTAGAAATTCAGGAGCTTCACCCTTATGCGCAACTGCCCAGTACCTGCTTATCGTCCTTTGTTATTGCCGCTGTCCTTCGCGTGCAGCCTGACCTCGTTCAGCCTCGAAGCCGCTGAAACCGGCGCGCCGACCCTCGACACGGTGGTCGTCACCGGCAACCGTGGCGCCGAGCAACGTACCGTCACCACCAGCCCGACACCCATCGACGTGGTGACCGGCGAACAACTGCGCTCGGTCGGCAAACCGAGCCTGCTGGAAGCGCTGAGCAAATTCATTCCCTCGTTCAACTTGCCCGACCGCGCCGGTTGGGATGCCAGCGGCGTGGTGCGTTCGGCGACTTTGCGCGGGCTGACCGCCTCCCACGTGCTGGTGCTGGTCAACGGCAAACGCCGACACACCAGCGCCACGCTGAACATCAACGGGATCAACAGCGGTGCTGCGCCGAGCGACCTGGACTTGATCCCGGTGGCATCCATCGACCACATCGAAGTGCTGCGCGACGGTGCGGCAGCGCAATACGGTTCGGATGCGATCTCCGGGGTGATCAACATTATCCTCAAGCAGACCACCGGCGGCAGCTCCGACACCACCCTCGGCCAGGGCTATGACGGCAAGCGCGGCACCGGCCAGGAAGCGCTCAATTATGGTTTCCAGGTAGGTGAAGCCGGGGTGCTCAACGTCTCGCTGGACACCCGGTATCAGGAGCGCGACAACAAGGCCGGCAGCAACGGCTACAGCGCGCATTATTACCCCCAGGCCGACGGCTCGCCCGACCCTCGCGAAGCCGACGCTAGCCACCACACCTACAAAGGCTACGGCTTGCCCCGCAGTCAATTGGCCGATGCCGGCTACAACCTCGACCTGCCGCTCAACGATGGGCTGACCCTGTACTCGTTCTCAACCGTGGCCACCCGCGAGAACAACGACGGCCAGAACTTTCGCCTGCCCAGCGGGCGCAACACCATCACCACCGGCCCCAACGGTTATCCCGACGGCTACAGCCCTTATTGGCTGGTCAACGAAACCGATTTCCAGTCCGCGTTCGGCGCCAAGGGCGACAACTTCGGCGGCTGGGCCTGGGACCTCAGCAGCACCTACGGGCGCAACTACGCCAAGCAGCGGACCTACGACAACCAGAACCCGTCCCTTGGGGAAAATACCCCGAACAAATTCACTTCCGGCATCTACATTGCCGATCAACTGACCAGCAACCTTGACCTGAAAAACAGCTACGACATCGGCCTGGCCAAACCCATGGACGTGGCGTTCGGCTTCGAGCATCGGCGGGAAAGCTACGAAACCCGCGCCGGCTCCGAAGCGTCGTATATCGATGGCGGTTATGTGTTCCCGGCGGGTCATCCCCGCGCCGGACAACGTCCCGATCCGGGGGCGCAGGTCACCAACGGCATTACCCCGCAGGATGCGCAGAAAGTCAGCCGCAACAGCGTCGCCAGCTACATCGACCTGGGTTTCTACCCGGTTGAACAGTGGTACGTCGGCATCGCCGGCCGCTACGAGCATTACAACGAAGGCGTCGGCGGCACCCGCAGTGGCAAGCTCAGCACCCGCTATGAGTTCAACCCGGTGTTCTCGGTGCGCGGCAGCGTCAGCAACGGCTTTCGCGCGCCGTCCCTGGCCAACCAGATTTTTACCGCGCGCTCGACCGGGTTCGACACCATCAATGGCGTCTACCAGTCCTATAACTACGTGATCCTGCCGGTGGACTCAGCGGGTGCTCAGGCCTTGGGCGCCGAAGCGTTGAAACCCGAACGCTCGACCAACTTCAGCCTCGGCTTCGCCCTGACCCCGAGCGAAGACCTGAGCCTGACCGTCGACGGTTACGTGATTAATCTGCGTGATCGCCTGGTCCTCAGCGAACGCTTCCAGGGCCCCGGCATCGCCGCCCTGCTCGACGGCATCGGCGTACCGGCCACGGCGGGCGCGCAGTACTTCACCAACGGCGCGAGCACCCGCACTTCCGGGGTCGATGTGGTCGGTAACTATCGGCAGAACCTCAACCGCTACGGCACGGTGAAGTGGACGGCAGCGCTGAACTACAACCACACGCAGATCCTCAGCGTGAACGACACGCCGGAGCAACTGACGGCACTGGGGAATTTTCAGCTGATGGGGCGCCAGTCCCGGGCGCTGATCACCAAGACCTCGCCGAGCAGCAAGATGATTTTTGCCGCCGACTGGGGCATCAGCGACTTCGACGTCAACCTGCGGCTGACCCGTTATGGCACGTACACCGAGGTCAACAGCTCGAGCGATCCGAGCCTGGACCGCGAGTACTCGGCGAAATGGATTACCGACCTCGACGTCGCTTATGCGCTGAGCAAACAACTGACCGTGGCCGTGGGCGCGCAGAACCTGTTCGACAAGTACCCGGACCACATCGGCGTGCCCAACTCGTCGTTCGGCGACAACTGGGGCAGCTATTCGCCATTCGGTTTTACTGGCGGCTACTACTACACCCGCTTGCAGTACGCGTTCTGATGTCAAATCGCAGGCAAAAAAAATCCCAGGCAGCTGATGGACGCCTGGGACTTAAAAATGCATAAACCGTGGTGGTGAACGCGGGGCGATATTAACCTACTAAAACACTTTGAAACAATATATTTCTGCGCACTGTTCGGTTAATTAGACTCGTAAGCCCTTATATATCATCACTATTTGTGCGGACTTCTGCGCCTCAAGCGATTGGGATCAGCGGATCCGCAGCGGCCCATGCCGTTTCACGATTGGCTGCTGGCGGGTAAATCCACACGGTGTTGATCTGGGTTTTAAGCTCTTTGCCTTCCTGCTTCACCAGTTTCACCTGGCGATCCCAACCTTCGGTGTACACCGCGCCCCAGGCGCCCAGGTCCAGGCACGTCACGTACTTGGGCTGGCTGTACAGGGTCGGGTCCACACCGAGAATCTGCGCAGCCACGTTGTTACCGGCGTGACGGCCCAGGACGATGGCGTGCTGGCAGGTCATCAGTGCGTGGTTGCCGATGTCGTCGGATGCCGCGTACGCCACGTCACCGGTGGCAAAAATATCGTCCTGGCCAATGACTTTCAGGTGCGCGTCAACGTGCAGGCGGCCAAGGTTATCGCGTTCGCCCGGCACCTGTTCGGTCAACGAGCTGGCCCGCACACCGGTGGTCCAGATCACGGTCCTGGCTTCGATGCGCTGGCCATCGGCCAACGTCACACCGTTTTCATCGACCGATACGACCGTCGATTTCAGCTGCCACTTCACACCCAGCTCAGTACTGGCCTCGGCGATGGACTGGCTGATTTCAGCGCCCATGGACGCACCGACCTTTTCGCCGCGATCAACGATGATCACGTTGATGTCGGCGCGGTCACCCAGGATTGCTCGCAGACGGGCAGGCATTTCGGTCGCAGTTTCAATCCCGGTGAAGCCGCCGCCAGCCACCACGACGGTGTTGCGGGCGTTGCTTTCTGGCAGGTTGGCCAGGGATTTCAAGTGATTTTCCAGACGCACGGCTTGTTCGATCTGATCGACGTCAAAGGCATATTCGGCCACGCCCGGGGTGTTGGACGACGCCAGACGGCTACCTGTAGCCAGAACGAGTTTGTCGTAGCTGCACTCCTTTTTGGTGCCGGAAGCATCGATGTAGCCAACGCGTTTTTGCTCAACGTCGATGGTTTCGGCGGCGCCCTTGATGAACTTCACGCCCACCGCATCGAACAGCTCGCCAATCGGCGCGGCCAATTGATGAGCATTCGGTTCGTAAAAGCGCGGACGCACCCGCAGCTCGGCCTGTGGGGCCAGGACGGTCACTTCAACCCCATCGTGACCGTGAATATCGAACAGGCGCGTGGCGCTCAACGCCGTCCACATACCACCGAAACCTGCACCAATGACCAGAATCTGCTGTTTCATTTATAACTCCGAGAGGTAAACCAAATGATGAATTTGTTTAGGATCAGCGAGCGCTGCCGAGCGAACAACTACGACTCTATTGGTCGCCTTTAATCCAAACAAGTCAACATTACTGATCATTCCTATCGGTTTATCAGATCTGTTCCTGCAAGCCTTCTAAACCGGCCTTCAACGATCTTGCGTGCCTGTGAGAAACAAACAACGAACAAGCCGCAGTCGATGAAGCGCGTTGCCGCCCTCCTGTCCCGCTGCTAATATTTGCGACAAATTTAGTCGGAGATCCCTATGTCTCTTTACAGCGCAGGCGTTGAGTACGGCATTCATTGCCTGCTTTTTCTGGTAGGCAATGGCGGCGACTCCCGCGAAGCGAGCGTGCGCGATCTCGCGGAGCTGCAAGGTGTACCGCTGGACTATCTGGCGAAGATCTTCACCAAACTGGCCAAGGCCAAACTGGTGGTCGCGACTGAGGGCGTACGCGGTGGTTTCAAACTGGCCAGGTTTGCCGATGAAATCACCTTGCTGGATATCGTCAACGCCATCGATGGCCAGAAGCTGATCTTCGATTGCCGCGAGATTCGCGGCCGCTGCGCCTTGTTCGAAGGCTCCCCACCGGCCTGGGCGCTGGACGGCGGGTGCGCGGTGCACGGGGCGATGATGACGGCGCAGAAACGCATGGAAGACGCCCTCGCCCAGACCACGATTCTTGACCTGGCCAGAAAGGTCGGACGCAAAGCCCCGCCGGAGTTCGCCGGGCAGGTGGATGAATGGCTGGTGGATCGCAAAGAGAAGAAAAACGCCACAACGGCAGAGCAGAGCATTGCGGTGACTGACATCACCGACTAGCCCAAATGTAAAAAGCCGAAGCCGGAATAATCCGGGCTTCGGCTTTTTCACAATCGATATCCAGCCTTACAAGCAGTCCCGCACCGCCTGCCTCAACGCCGCCGATTTCGCCCACGGCGGCCCCTGATACAACGACACCCGGCTGCCATCCTTCGATTTCACGATATCCAGAATCTCGTCAGCCGTGATGATGCTCGGCGCGGTCAGGCGATAGCCGTTGGAAATGCCAATCTGAGTCGTCCTGGGAATCTGCTGTTGCCACAACGGCAGCACGCACGCCACGTATTCTTTAGGCGGCTTGCTGCTGTATTTGCTGACATTGGGCTCACCGGGCACAAGGGACGCGGGCAACGAACAACCCGCCAACATAGCCACCGCTACCCCCGCTATCAACATCCGCATGACACTTCCTCATCCTGAAAAACGGCGAATGTAACTTGAAGCTACACAGACATCCAGCGAACGATTGGTAAAAGCGACAGAACCGCCGCACGTCCTTACGAACGGAACACCCGGCACGGGAATCGGGACTAATCTTTCGTAGCGGGGAATTTGCAGGAGATCATCATGTGGCTTAACGAACTCGAACAGGAACTTCGGCGCGACCTCCAAAGTGTGGAGTCGAATCTGCGGTGGTCGGCGGTAGAACTTTTGCGCCTGGCGGAACAGTTTCGCCAGGCCGGCAATGAAGTGGATGCCCAAGTGGCCCTACGGCTGCGGGAAGTGCTCCAGGGGGACGAAGAACGGCTGAAGAGCTACGCCGAGGAGGTTAAGGCGCGGCACATCAGCCGAACCAAACCTCAATAACGGGACCACTGTCATGAACAAGCCTCTGTTCGCCCTGCTCGTCGTGCTGGCAGCGTCGAGCGGTTGCAGCTCCGATTCACATGTCTATCGCAACCAGCCGCTGGTCGCCAAAGTCGAGAACGGCATGAGCAAGGATCAGGTCGAGCAGATCGGCGGCAAGCCGTTGACCGTCACGGATCGCACGGTGGAACCCGGCAGTTGCTTTGACTACAAGCTGACCCAGGCTGGCCATCAACAACCCTACAACGTCAGCTTCGATGGCACCGGCAAGGTCGATCACACCAGCTTCATGAGCTGCGCGGAGTGGAGCAACGTCCAGCGCAAAGCCAGGGAGCCCTCCCATTCTTCCGGCGGAATGGGCGGTGGTGGCGGCTACTGACCGATCAACCATAAAAAAGCCCCGGTACCGGCCGGGGCTACTCGTACACCATGAACTACTGGCTATTCGCCGGCCGACTTGGCCGCGCTTTGTAAGCAGGCAAGGACGCGGCGAAGGCCAGTGCCTCTTCCCGGCTGCCAAAGGCACCCAAACGGTCACCTTTGGTGCACACCCGCCATGGGCCGTGGTTCACGCTGAGTACGTCGTAACCGTTCATGTGCATCTTGGTCAGCATCTCAATGCTCATAGTCACCTCCTTTTGGGCAGTGAAAATCAAAGATTGACCGGCCTACCTTACACCCGCCCCCGGCCAGAGTGCCGACCAGACGTCGCGATATCCGGTGGCACTTTCGGCTGACACGCTGACTCCAACCCTTGAAACCGCCTGAACACGGGGCCTCGGCCTGAATATTGCATTTTTATGACCGTTTTATGACAAACGGGCAATCAGGTAACACATGAAAGTACGCGCCACCGTGATTTGCGAACAAGACCGACACGTCCTCCTGGTGCGCAAGCCAAGGTGTCGCTGGACCTTGCCCGGTGGAACGGTCGAGCCGAGCGAAACCAGAGAGGACGCAGCCGTACGGGAACTGGCGGAGGAAACCGGGCTGAGGGTCGACGGCATGTTGTACCTGATGGAGCTGGAGAACGGCAGTACTCGCCATCATGTTTATGAGGCGTCAGTGGTCAACCTGCATGAGGTCCGGCCGCTCAATGAAATCATCGACTGCATGTGGCATCCGCTGGACACCATCCACAACCTGAAAACCAGCGACGCCACGCTGCGAATCGTCAAAGCGTTTCAGCGCCGCTTGTAATTATCACCTCAACCCTGATCGCCACCGCCCACCGGCATGATCATCCCGGTGATATACGAAGCCTCGTCGCTGGCCAGAAACAGGATCGCACTCGCCTGCTCATCCAGCGTGCCGTAACGCTTCATCAAACTGCTGTCGAGGGTTTGCTCGACGATCTGCTGATACCAGACCTTCTCCTGGGCGCTTTGCTCGGCGCTGTTGCGCGGGATGGCTCGTGGTGGTGCTTCGGTCCCGCCGGGCGCCGTGGCATTGACCCGAACCCCGCGACCGGCGGTTTCAAAGGCCAGGCACGCAGTCAGCGCATTCACCCCGCCCTTCGCCGCGCCATAGGGCACGCGATTGAGGCTGCGGGTGGCGATGGATGAAACATTGACGATGGCGCCACAGCCCTGCTCCAGCATGAATGGCAGCGCCGCATGGCAGCACCACAGCGTCGGGAACAGTGAGCGGCGGACTTCGGCTTCGATCTGCTGTTCTTCGTAATGCTCAAAGGGCTTGGTCCAGATCGTCCCGCCGACATTGTTGACCAACACATCCAGGCGCCCGAAGCGCTCGACGGCGGTCTGCATCACACGACTGCATTCGCTGTATTGCTCAAGGTCGGCGGTCAGCGCGAGCACCTGACTGGCCTGGCCTAATTGCTGCTGGAGCGCAAAGACCAACTCTGAACGGTCGACCAGAATCAACCGCGCACCCTCTGCCGCCATCCGCTCTGCAACCCGCCGGCCAATGCCTTGGGCAGCCCCGGTAATCAGCACGACCTTTCCATCAAATCTGTTCATACCTACCTCATGGCGACGCCCCTCTCCCGTGGGAGGTGGATCGGCGTAGAAATTGTTATGCCGCGCTGGCAGCAAACTTTTCGTAGTAGAAATTCGCCGGGGCGATCCCTTTTTCGCGGATGAACTGGCTGACCGCCTCGACCATCGGTGGCGGACCGCACAGGTAGACATCGACGTCGCCATCGTTCAGATGCCGGGGCTCGATGTGCTGGGTCACGTAGCCCTTGAGCGGGTGCTGACTGTCGGGGTTGGCCACACAGGCGCTGAAACTGAAATTCGGGATGCGTACGGCGAAGGCTTCGAGTCGATCCAGTTCCACCAGGTCGAAGTCGTTGGTCACGCCATAGATCAGATGCAGCGGTTGCTCACTGCCCTGCTCGGCAATTTTCTCCAGCATCGCGGTGAACGGTGCCAGGCCAGTGCCGCCCGCCAGCAATAACAGCGGACGGCGGATGTCGCGCAGATAGAAACTGCCCAGCGGCCCGGCCAGGGTCATGCTGTCGCCAGCCTTGGCCATGCCGGTGAGGAAGCTGCTCATCAAGCCGCCAGGCACGTTGCGAATCAGGAAACTGACCTCGCCATTACGCTGCAACGAACTGAAGGAATAGGCGCGGGTCTGCTCGCTGCCCGGAACCCCGAGGTTCACGTATTGCCCCGGCAGAAACGCCAGTTTGCTCAGGGCCTCGCCCTTGATCGACAGCGCGATGGTGCTGTCGGACAACTGGCGAACGGCGCTGATGGTTGCCTCAAAACTGGCTTGGCGGGTGCGGCACACATCCGAGGAAACTGGCACCCGCACCACGCAATCGCTTTGGGCGCGCATCTGGCAGGTCAGGACAAAACCTTGCTCCGCTTCATCGGCGCTGAGGGCGTCTTCGATGTACTCCTCGCCCAAGTCGTATCGCCCGGCCTCGGCGAAACATTTGCAGGTGCCGCAGGCGCCGTCGCGGCAGTCCAGCGGAATATTGATGCCTTGGCGGTACGCGGCGTCGGCCACGGTTTCGCCGGCATTGGCGTCGATGAACCGGGTGACGCCGTCTTCAAAATTGAATGCGATGGAATGAGTCATGACGGCCGCCTCACAAGTGGTAAACGTCGATGACCTGGCGAACGTAATCGTTCTTCAGGATCACTTTCTTGGCCTTGATCAACGGGTTTTCACCGCGCACGTCCAAGGTGTAGAAACTGCTGCCGAAATAGCTGTCGACGGTCTTGTAGCGAAAGCTCAGGGTGTGCCAGTTGAAACGCACCTGGCACAGGCCGTCAGCCTGTTCCAGCAGCTCGATATTGCTGAGGTTGTGGGAGGTACGGGTGTCCGGAATGCTGGCGCTGGAACGCTCGGTCTTGATACGGAAGATGCGGTCTTCCAGGCCGGTTCGGTTGCCGTACCAGATCAGCGAGATTTCCCGTTGCGGGTCTTCGGTCAGCTCATCGTTATCGTCCCAGGACGGCATCCAGAACGATGCGTCGGCGGCGTACAGTTCGAGCCAGTCGTCCCATTGCTTGTCGTCGAGGTAGCGCGCTTCGCGGTAGAGAAAGTCGCGCACGGTTTCATAAGTGATAGTCATTGCACGGCCTCCACGGCAATCAGCTCGGGCTGTTCAGCAGCCAACGCCTTGAGCATCGTCTGCTGCCAATATTTGTGTTGCAGCACGAACAGGCCTTCGTCTTCAGTGCGCACGCCGCTGAGGAGCGGATGCAGGTCGATCTCCCTGGCCGCGTCATCGGCGCCTTCGATCCAGTGTTCGGCGCCACGGGACATGTCGTTCCAGGTGGTGACGCTGCCCTGATAACCGGTCTGGCAGGAGCGAAACTCCTCCAGATCATCCGGCGTGGCCATGCCGCTGACGTTGAAGAAATCCTCGTACTGGCGAATCCGGCTCGACCGCGCCGTATCGCTTTCACCTTTGGGGGCGATGCAATAAATGGTGATTTCGGTGCGATTGACCGAGATCGGCCGGGCGATGCGGATTTGCGAGCTGAACTGATCCATCAGGTACACGTTCGGGTACAGGCACAGGTTGCGCGAGTTCTCGATCATCCAGTTGGCGCGGGCCTGGCCGAAGTCCCGGGCCAGTTCGTCGCGACGTTCGAACAACGGACGATCCTCGGGGTTTGACCAACGGGTCCAGAGCAGCATGTGGCCCTTGTCGAACGAGTAGAAACCACCGCCCTGCTTGGCCCAGGTGCCAGCGCTCATGGTCGGGTTGCAGTCACCGGCCTCGCGCTGTTTGCGCTGGTTCTGAGTGGCCGCGTAGTTCCAGTGCACCGAGCTGACGTGGTAGCCATCGGCGCCGTTTTCGGCGGTGAGTTTCCAGTTGCCTTCGTAGATGTAGCTGGAAGAACCGCGCAGCACTTCGAGGCCATCGGCGGACTGATCGACGATCATGTCGATGATCTTCGCCGACTCGCCCAGGTGTTCAATCAGCGGCACGACATCGGCCTTGAGGCTGCCGAACAGGAAGCCGCGATAGGACTCGAACCGCGCGACTTTAGTCAGGTCGTGGGAGCCTTCGCAGTTGAAACTCGTCGGGTAGCCCGCTTCGGCCGGGTCCTTGACCTTGAGCAGCTTGCCGGAGTTGTTGAACGTCCAGCCGTGGAACGGGCAAGTGTAGGAGCTTTTGTTGCCAGTCTTGTGCCGGCACAGCATGGCGCCGCGATGGCTGCAGGCATTGATGAACGCGTTCAGTTCACCGGCCTTGTTGCGCGCGATAAAGATCGACTGGCGCCCCATGCTGGTGGTGTAGAAATCGTTGATCTTGGGGATCTGGCTTTCGTGGGCCAGGTACAGCCAATTGCCCTCGAAGAGGTGCTGCATCTCCAGATCGAACAGTCGCGGGTCGGTGAACATCTCGCGCTTGCAGCGGTAGATGCCGTGTTCTTTGTCATCTTCAAGCAGGGAGTGAAGGTATTCGGGTCGCAGGGACATGGCCGCCGCCTCCATTGTTTTTATTCAGGCAGGGCCATGCTAGGACGGGGGGATGGGGCGGACTATCCGATGAGTGCAGACCTTTATCCGTTTACTGCAGCCCTGATCGTTCCCACGCTCCGCGTGGGAATGCAGCCCGGGACGCTCCGCGTCCCAAGAGCGAACGCGGAGCGTCCGTTGAGGCATTCCCACGCAGAGCGTGGGAATGCCTCAACGTGCTCAGTGCCGGCGCTTGAGGGTGTCGGACGGCAATTCGCCGAACTGTTTGCGATAGCTGTCGGAGAACCGTCCCAAATGCAAGAAACCGTAATCCATCGCCACTTCGGTGACGTTGCGCACGTTGCAGGTCGGGTCGTTCAGGCAGGCGTTGATGCGTTCGAGGCGTTTCTGGCGGATGTAGTTTTTCGGCGTGGCCCCGGCGTTGCGTTCGAACAAGCCATACAGCGAACGCAGGCTCATCCGCGCCTGGCGCGCCAGTGTTTCGCTGTCGATGTCTTGCTTGAGGTTGCGCGCGATGTAATCGGCAATCGCCTCGAACGTGGCCGACGACGAACCGAGGCTGACCCGGCTGACGTTGGTTTTCATCAGGCTGAGCATTTTACTGACGATGATCTGCGCGTAGTGCTCCTGAACTTTAGGTAGCTGCTCGGTGGCCTCCGCCTCCTGGCAAATCATCGCCAACAGGTTGACGAAACCCTCCAGTTGATCGAGCTGATAGCGGTTCTGCAGAAACCGCACGCCCTGCCCCGGATACCTCCAGCGCTGTTCATCGCACACCGACTCCAATAACCGGGTCGGGACTTTAAGAATGAATTTTTCGCAATCGTCGGAGTACGTCAGGTCCACCGGATCATCAGGATTGATCAGCAGTAGCTCGCCAGGCTCGAAGTAGTGTTCCTGGCCATGCCCGCGCCACAGGCAGTGGCCGCGCAGCAGCACTTGCAGATGATAGATGCTGTCGAGCGCACCCGACGTGACCCGCACGCTGGCGCCGTAGCTGATGCGGCACAGGTCGAGGCTGGCGAATTTGCGATGGTCAAGGCTGGCCAGCGGCCGACCGGCGCGGGGCATCAGCAGGCAATGGTTGCCGACGTGCTGATTGACGTAACCCGACACCGCATAAGGGTCGGCGTGGTCGAATATTCTGCTGCGCTGACTCAACAGTTGCGCGTGCATCATCGGGTCACTCTCGTTGTTATTGTTGATGTGTGTGTGGGAGCGAGCCTGCTCGCGAAGGCGGAATCAGCTTCAACATCACCGTTGACTGATACTCCGCTTTCGCGAGCAGGCTCGCTCCCACAGGGGACCTTTCAGTCTTCCAGGGCGCGCACACGCTCAGGGCGTTGTTGTTCCTCGGGCTGGGCGGACGTCTGCAAGGTGAAGTCGAAGTCGATTTCGGCAAACCGGCCGCTGACTCCGTGGACCGCAGCGCGTTGCGGATCGTCGCTGAAGGTGATGTGGGCGATCAACTCGTCGCGGGTGGCGTAGGCAAAATCGTCGTGCAGGTACTGGTCACCGTCGAGGTTGATCTGGGTGGTCAGGTGACGATGATCCGGCGCCGAAATGAAGAAGTGGATATGCGCCGGGCGCTGGCCATGGCGGCCCAGTTGATCGAGCAGATGCTGGGTCGGACCGTCCGGCGGGCAACCGTAGCCCGACGGCACGATGCTGCGAAAACGATAACGGCCTTCGCTATCGGTGACGATGCGCCGACGCAGATTGAATTCCGATTGCGTGGTATCGAAGTACGAATACGTGCCACCGGTGTTGGCGTGCCAGACATCCACCACCGCCCCGGCCAACGGTTCGCCAGCGGTATTGAACACCTGGCCTTGCATAAACAGGATCACGCCCGGATCGACGCCATCATCCAGTCGCGCCTCACCCTCAGACAGCGGCGCACCGGCCACATACAGCGGCCCTTCAATGGTCCGTGGCGTGCCGCCGGACTTGCCGGCCTGCGCGTCTTCGGCGTCCATCAGCAGGTCGAGGTAATGTTCCAGACCGAGCCCGGCCACCAACAAACCGGCCTCCTGACGCGCGCCCAGCACGTTCAAGTAATTGACGGCTTTCCAGAACTCTTCCGGGGTCACGGCCAGGTCTTCGATGATGTTCACCGAATCCCGCAGGATCCGGTAAACCAGCGCCTTGACCCGTGGATCACCGGCCTCGTTGAGCAGACCGCTGGCCTCTTCGAGAAACTTCTGGGCACTGGCAGTGTGGGAAATCTTGACGTTCATGGTGGTTCCTCATCTTGTCATTATTATCGTAGCGAACTGAACTGGCCGGGCTCAGCGGTCATCCTCGCGAATCGACGAAGGATGCCGGCACATCGCGTCGATCTCGATGGCCATGTACGGAAACAGCGGCAACTGCATCAGCAGATCGTGCAGTTCCTGAACGCTGTCGACATCGAACACGCTGTAATTGGCGTAGTGCCCGGCGATGCGCCACAGGTGACGCCACTTGCCCTGCTCTTGCAGGCGCTGGGCCAGGGCTTTTTCGTCGGCCTTGAGGCGGGCAGCGTGTTCGGGGTTCATGTCGAGCGGCAGGTTCACGGTCATTTTTACGTGGAACAGCATGATGCTCTCCTCAGGCTTGATAAACGGCAGTGGATGACTTGTCGCGGCGGAAAAACCCCAGGCGCTCTTCGTCCAGATTCAGGCCAAGGCCTGGCGTATTCGGCACGTGCAACTGGAAATCGCGATAAACCAATGGCTCGCCGAGAATGTCTTCGGTCAGCAGCAGCGGGCCGAACAGCTCAGTGTCCCAGGCCAGTTTGTTCAGGGTGACAAAGGCATGGGCCGAGGCCAGCGTGCCGATCCCGCCTTCGAGCATGGTGCCACCGTACAGGCCGATGCCGGCCGCTTCGGCAATCGCGGCGGTGCGCAACACAGCGCGCGGGCCGCCGTTCTTGGCGATTTTCAGGGCGAACACCGACGCCGCGCCTTCACGCGCCAGGTTGAACGCATCTTCCACGCATTCGATGGACTCGTCGGCCATGATCGGCGCCGGACTGATCGCGTTCAAACGAGCCATGCCGGTGCGGTTGTTGCGCGAGATCGGCTGTTCGATCAGGTCGATGCCGTTGGTGCCGAGGATCCGGCAGGCGCGCAGTGCCACCGCTTCGTCCCAGGCCTGATTGACATCGACCCGCACACTGGCGCGATCGCCCAGGGCTTTCTTGATCGCGATGACGTGGGCCAGGTCGCAGTTGACATCACCGGCGCCGATTTTCAGTTTGAAGATCCGATGACGGCGCAGGTCGAGCATTTTTTCCGCTTCGGCAATGTCCTGCCCGGTGTCGCCGCTGGCCAAGGTCCAGGCCACCGGCAGCGCATCGCGAACCCGGCCGCCGAGCAATTCACTGACCGGCAAACCGAGGCGTTTGCCTTGGGCGTCGAGCAGCGCGGTTTCGATGCCGGACTTGGCGAAGGTATTGCCGCGAATGCTGCGCTCCAGACGCAACATCGCTGCGTTGACGTTGCCGCTGTCCTCGCCGATCAGCAAGGGGGCGAAGTGTTTATCGATGTTGGTCTTGATGCTGTCGGGGCTTTCGTTGCCATAAGCCAGGCCGCCGATGGTGGTGGATTCACCGATGCCTTCAATGCCGTCGGCGCAGCGCACACGGATGATCACCAGGGTCTGGTTCTGCATGGTGTGCATCGCCAGTTTGTGCGGGCGGATGGTCGGCAGATCGACGATGATCGTCTCGATCGATTCAATGGCTGTTGCACGCATGTCGATACCCGTCAGGTTCTTAAAGTTCTGAATCGGATTCTCATACGGCTTTTACGTGGCGGCCAATATAGAATTGGTCTGGATTGATACCTTAAAGGTATCCAACTCGCTTTTATCTGGAGGCCTCATGGAACTGCGTCACCTGCGTTATTTTCAGGTGTTGGCTCAAACCCTCAATTTCACCCGCGCCGCCGAGCTTTTGCACATTGCCCAGCCGCCATTGAGTCGACAGATCCAGCAACTGGAAGACGAACTCGGGGTGCTGTTGCTGGAACGCGGGCGGCCGCTGAAGCTGACCGACGCCGGGCGGTTTTTCCATGAGCATTCGAGCGCGCTGCTGGAACAACTGGGCAAGGTCTGCGACAACACGCGGCGGATCGGCTTGGGGGAAAAGACGTGGCTGGGCATCGGTTTCGCGCCCTCCACGCTCTACGGCGTGTTGCCGGAACTGATTCGCCGCTTGCGCAACCACGAGCGTCTGGAACTGGAGCTGGGGCTGTCGGAAATGACCACCCTGCAACAGGTGCAGGCGCTCAAGGCCGGGCGCATTGATGTGGGTTTCGGCCGCATCCGCATCGACGACCCGGCGATTATCCAGACCGTACTCACCGAAGATCGCCTGGTCGCCGCCCTGCCCGCCGGCCACCCGTTGCTGGCCGGTCCGATCAGCCTGCGCGAACTGGCGAAAGAGCCGTTCGTGCTCTACCCCGGCAATCCGCGACCGAGCTACGCCGACCATGTGATCGCCCTGTTCGAATCCTATGGCGTGAGCATTCATGTGGCGCAATGGACCAACGAACTGCAAACCGCGATTGGCCTGGTGGGCGCTGGCATCGGCGTCACCCTGGTGCCCGCCTCGGTGCAATTGCTGCACCGCGACGACATCGGCTTCACCCCGCTGCTGGAAGACAACGCCACCTCACCGATCATCCTCAGCCGACGAGTGGGCGATGTCTCGCCGGGGTTGAGTCATTGCTTGCAGATGATTGATGAGTTGTTGCCCCACGATGTGATGGGCGACGAATAACCTGTGGCGAGGGGGCTTGCCCCTTCGCCACAGGTTTGGTGTGTACTCGAGAATTGATTCGTCAGCCGGCGAACGCCCTGCGCCCCGCGCGCATTTCGGTGCGAAGTTCGCCAATCAGGTTGGAGATATCGCGCACGGTGGTCAGTTGTGCCGGCGAGACTCCGGTGAGCAGCAGATCGATCCGACCAGTCGCCGGTTCGTAGACCTTGATCCTCAGGGTGCCGTCGGGGTTGACCGTGCAGTCGCACGAGAGCGGCTGAAAACCGGACGTCACAATGCGGCAAAGCTCTGGAATCGAAACCATGACGGGGCCCTCCATGGCGATTGATCGAGTTGGACCCGTTCAGCATAGATGCGCTTTCGCCAGACTGCGTCCAGAAACGCCAACAATCGATGCGAATTGCTTAACATTTTGGCGAGCCGTTAATGGGAATCCCCATCCCACAGCCAATTCCAGATGCCCGGCAATTGCACCGGTTCCGCACTTTCGCTGACGGTGCGGGCCATGGCCGCGCTCAGCAGTTGCCGTTGATCGTCGTAAAACGGCTTCGGCGCGGTTTTCACTCCGGTGGCCTTGGCGCTGTCGAGCAGGATTTGCAGGTACTCGCGGGTATGGCGGGCGGTGTAGCGATTCAGGTCATGGAAAGTCACCACCACCGGAATCACCCCGTCCACCGTTGGCAGCTCACCTTGGGCGATACGCTCGCGGACTTCCGAGAGTTGGCGCAGCATATTCGCCCGGCGCCGGGGGCTGGCGTTGAAGCCCCAGATTTTGCCGTCATTGGCGCTCAGGTCGGTCAACAACACGTGCATGCCATGCCGTTGATAGGCGGCGAAGGTGCGCTTGTCGTAATTCCAGAACGGCGGCCGCACCAGGCTCGGCGGCGCCCCGGTGATCGCGGCGATGTCGGCGCTGCCCTTGCTCAGGGACTGCTCCAGGTCTTCAGGACTCAACGAACGATGATTGGTGTGGAAATGGGTCGCCGTGTGAAAGCCGAGGATTTGCCCTTCGGCGTGCTCGCGCTGCATGACCCGCCGACCGATGTCGCTGTCGCCGGCCCGTGGTGCGCCGGTCTGGACGAAGAACACCGCTTTGATATTCGGTTGCAGCGGGTTTTGCGCGAGGCCATCGAGCACGGTGTCCGTCGGGTTCCAGAAGCTTGATGCGCTGGGGCCGTCGTCGAAGGTCAGCAAAAAACGGATCGGCGGCTGCTCAGACAGACGCTGTTGTGTCTGCGGCGTAAGTGCGATGGGCGACGCGATGCAGCCCGTTAACCCGATAGCCAGGGCAAGCGCTGATAAAACCTTGAACAGTTGCGTCATGTTTTGCCTTGGGCCAGACCGTTGCGGTCGTCACGTTAATGGCAAAAACCCCTCGCCCGGTGATCCTCCAATGGGCCCGCCGGTGGCGGCGGGCCCAGGTTGGAACAGGGTACACAGTTTTGGTTCAAGTGCCGCTATTTGAGGTGTTTCAAAGCTCCAGATCGAGCAACGCCGCGCCCAGCGCCTTACCGTGGGCATCGAGGGCCAGGGACCGGGTGACACCACCGCGCAAGATGCCGGGCAACACGAAATTCAGCGCCTGGACATTGGGCAATTCGTAGCGGCGCACCGCCGGGCTTTGCGGGTCCAACAGCTCAGCGAAATGCGCGGTCACCCGCTCCACCGTCAGCCACTCACACAGCTGTGGAAAGTCTTCGGCACGAAAGGCAATCACCGAAATGTTCGAGGTATCGCCCTTGTCACCCGTTCGAGAATGGGCTAGTTCACGCAGTTTCATGCCAAATCCTCTGAATGAATCTGCAACGCGACGGCATCGCGCGGCAGTAACAGCGAAGCCACTGCCACCACCTGGCGCACTGACTTGCTCGCCCCGCCACCGCCGTAAGGGCCGTTGGTGTAGAGGGTTTCCACTTCATTGCCGATCCGCACGGCTTCAGCGCGATCAGCACAACGGGCCGCAACGCGCAGGCGCACTTCCCAGGGTTCGCTGTCCGCCCGTGAACCCAACTCGGCACCGTGCAAGGCATCGACGCCGATCAACTCGGCGCGGATCTCTTCAAACACCACGCCCGTCAGCTTCAAGCGCTCCAGCACTACCTCTCGCGCCAGTCGCCCCCGGGCCAATGCGCCCGGTCCGCCATAGGAAATCTGGCCCTCGCCGATCCAGCCATCGAGATAACCCACCGAGACTTTCAGCGATGGTGGTCGCGCCCGACCGTCGGCGCCCTCGGCCAACACCCGGTCCGGCCCTTGAACACTGAACGACACCCCGGAAAAATCAGCGCTGACGTCCGGTGTGAGGTACGCCGCCGGATCATGCACTTCATAGATCATCTGCTCGGTGCAGGTCGCGGTATCGATGCGCCCGCCGGAGCCGGCCACCTTGCTGATCACCGCACGCCCCGTGGCATCCACCTCGGCCAGCGGGAAGCCCAGGCGCGCCAGGTCCGGCACGTCCTTGAACCCCGGATCAGCGAAATAACCGCCGCTGATCTGCCCGGCACATTCGAGCAAATGCCCGACCAACGTACCGCGCCCCAGCAGCGACCAATCGTGCGCCGCCCAGCCAAATTCGAACATCTGCGGCGCGAGAAACAGCGAGGGGTCCGCCACGCGACCGGTGATCACCACGTCGGCATCCGCGCGCAACGCCTCGACGATGCCGTCCACGCCGAGATAGGCATTGGCCGAAATCAAACGCTCGCCCAAAGAGGCCAGCGTCTTGCCGTTATCCAGAACCTGGGACGGATCACGCAGCAATGTCGCCAACACATCGTCGCCGCTCAGCGCGACGACTTTCAGGCCCGCCAAGCCCAGTTCCCCGGCGATGCGCCGTACTTCCTGCGCCGCCGCCAGCGGATTGGCCGCGCCCATGTTGGTGATCACCCGCAAGCGCCGACGCGAACCATCGGCGCCACGCCCGACAAAGGGCAGCACCCGGCGCATGCGTTCGCCCAGCAGAGGATCGAAACCGGCTTGCGGATCGAGCAACCGCGCCTGTTGCGCCAGGGCAATGGTGCGTTCGGCCAGGCATTCGAATACCAGGTAATCCAGATCGCCGTGCTCGGCCAGTTCGATCGCCGGTTCAATGCGATCGCCGGAGTAACCGGCACCGGAACCGATGCGTAAGGTTTTCATTTAGAACACTCCAAAGAGCAGCGCGGTCAGGGTCATCAGCACCGAGGCCGCGAACAGAAACGGGATGGTGAAGCGCTGGTGATCCGCCAGTTCAATCTTGCACAGGCCAACCAGGAGAAAGGTCGCCGGGGTCAATGGGCTGACCGGGAACCCGGTGGTGTGCACGCCCAACAATGAGGCTTGAGCAACCTGCAGCGGATCGACGCCCAAGGCACGCCCGACCTCGGCCACCACCGGCATGATGCCGAAATAGAAGGAATCGGGATCGAACAGCAGGCTCAAGGGCATCGAGATAAAACCCACCACCATCGGAATCAATTTGCCGTGCCCGGCGGGAATCTGCGCCACCGCGACCTCGGCCATGGCCTTGAGCATGCCGCTGCCCTGCATGATCCCGGTGAACACCCCGGCGGCCAAAAGAATGCTGGCCATGGTCAGCGCGGTTTTGGCATGGGCGTCGATCCGCGCCCGTTGCGCATCGACGTTGGGGTAGTTGATGCACAGGGCGAGGACGGTGCCGAGCATGAACATCACCACCGGGTCGACAACCCCGGCAATCATCACGCCCATCACCACCACGGTCAGCACCAGGTTGAGCCAGAACAGGCGCGGCTTGCGCAGGGCCACTTCGGCCTCGGTCAACACCCGTTGCGGCATCACGTCCACCACGGCACCGGCGCCCAGGCCCAAGCGTTTTTCTTCGCGACGACCGAGGAACCAGGCGCAGGTGAAGACGAAGATCAGACCGACAATCTGCACCGGAATCAGCGGCTGGAACAGATCCGCCACCGGCACATGCAACGCCGCCGAGGAGCGCAACACCGGACCGGTCCAAGGCAAAAAGTTAACCCCCGCCGCCATCGCCGTAACGCAGGCCAGAATGCGTTTGTCCATGCCGAGGCGCGTGTACAACGGCAACATCGCCGGGATGGTCACCAGGAAAGTCACCGCCCCCGAACCGTCCAGATGCACCAACAACGCCAGCAGCGCAGTGCCCATGACAATCCGCGTCGGGCGGGTGCCAACGCGTTTGAGGATGCGGTCAATGATCGGGTCGAGCATGCCGGCGTCGGTCATCACGCCGAAGAACAGAATCGCGAACACAAACATCCCGACCACCGGGGCGACGTTCTTGATGCCGGTAATTATGAAGCCGCTGGTTTGCAGGCCGAAACCACCGAGCAGCGCGGCGATGATCGGCAAGGCGATCAGCGCAACCAGGGGCGACAGGCGTTTGCTCATCACCGCGACGAGCAAACAGAGAATGGTGATGACACCGAGTGTGGCAAGCATGGGCAGGTCCTGTTCGGCATTTCTGCTCGCGGCGGCGATGAAATGCGCTGTTGTTGTTTTCATCGAGTATTGGAATTGCGGGTAATCTTTGTAAATTGAAATGTTCGGCTTCCTGCATTCGGAAAAACAAAATGAAGAACTCGATCCAGCACATCCGCGCCTTTCTGGTCGTGGCGCAAACCGGCAACTTCGCCAAGGCTGCGGTGGCGCTGAACCTGTCGCCCTCAGCCCTGACCGTGCAAATTCAACAACTGGAAGACTGGCTCGGCGTCGCCCTGCTGGAACGCAGTCCTAGGCATGTTTCGCTGACCAGCGCCGGGCAAAGTGCGCTGTTGCCCATGGAGAAGCTGCTGCTGGACCTGGACAACATCGTCAGCGCCTCCCGGGATCTGGCGGCGCTGCGCCGGGGCGTGGTCACTATCGCCGCCCTGCCATCGCTGTGCGCCGCCGCCCTACCGCCGTTATTGAAGCAATTTCGCGAGCAGTTTCCGGGGGTCGAGGTGCGATTGCGCGACGTGGTAGCGCAACGGATCGACACGCTGGTGCGCGATGGCGAAGTGGACTTTGGCCTGGGTGTGCGGGCGCGGATGAGCCATGGGCTGGAGTTTCAGACGGTACTGGAAGATCGGCTGTGCCTGTTTATCCCCGCCGATCACGCATTGGCTGGGCGGCGCGCCGTCAAATTGAGCGAACTGACCGCGCAGCCGATGATCCTGACCGGCCGCGACAGCAGCGTGCGGGAGTTGGTGGAGCAACTGTTCGCCGACGCACAGTTGCCGTTATCGCCAGGGCTGGAAGCCAATTACATGTCGACGGTGCTGGCACTGGTGCGCCAGGGACTGGGCGTGAGCCTGCTGCCCGAGTCAGCCGATGACGGCCGGGATGATCTGGTCAAAGTGCCGGTGGATCATCCCGGCGTCACCCGCCAGATTGGCCTGATCACCCGCACGGGTCAGGCCATGGCGCCGGCAGCACAGCGCTTTATCGACATGCTGCAGAGTGAGGCCTTACTCGGCCAGGGACTTCTGGAATGAGTTGTCGATGATCGGCGCGGTAGCCAATGCCGCTGGCAACGCCTTGACCTTGAACAGGAAGTCCGCGGTGCTCTGCAAATCCGTCGCCGCTTGCTGATCGACCGGGCCGACCGTCATGTGGGCCTGGCGCAACCAATGGCGCGAAACGTCCTGATCGAGATTGGCCTTCTTCGCCCACAGGTCAGCGTATTCGTCGGTGTGGTTATCGACCCAGGCCCGGGCCTTTTTCAGGCGCCCGAGGAAGTCGGCGATGGCTTCACGCTTGCTGTCGATGGACGGCGTCGAGGCGGCAATGGCGCTGAGGCCGGGCATCAGGTTTTTCGCGGTGAGAATCGGTCGGGCGCCGGAGAACAGAATCTGTTGCGAGATGTACGGTTCCCACACCGGAAACGCGTCGATGCTGCCCTGAGGTAATGCCGCTGCGGCGTCGATGGGCATCAGTTTGATGAAGTCCACGTAGTCTTCCGGCAGATCGGCTTTCTCCAGAGCGCGCAAAGTCAGTTGCTGGCTCCAGGCACCGGGCCAATACGCGACTTTTTTGCCCTTGAGGTCGGCGATGGTCTTGACCGGTGAATCCTTGGGCACCAGCAAAGCGATGGTGTCCGGGTTTTGCCGCGACACGCCGATCAGCTTCACCGGCGCCTGTTTCGCGGCGAGGAACAGAAAGCCCGAATCGCCTAGAAAGCCCAGGTCCAGTGCGCCAGTGTTCAGCGCTTCCGCCAATGGCGCGGCAGCCTGGAAGTGTTTCCAGTCAACCGTGTAAGGCGCCCCTTCCAACACACCTGAAGCCTCCACCGAGGCGCGAACGTTGTAGTAATTCTGGTCGCCGACATGCAGGACGACGGGCTCGGCGGCGTAGGCAAACGGTGCGGTAAACAGCGCGCAGGTCAACAGACTGCGCAGGGATCGGGACAGGTTCATCGGAGGCTCCGGGGGTGTTGTTCCGATAGACCATAACGCTCTTATCGCAAGCTTTTTAAATTCGATTTATGCATAAGCTCATGACCGGCAACCCACAGTGTTTGCCTGGCAACAGTGACTCAACACACTGTTCTGTTCGAAACATCGTTTCCGCTCACCACCCCCGGCAAAGCCCCGAAAACCGGTGAAATCCGCGACATGGCACAGAGCCTGCAATATTCCTTTTATGCAGGAAGCATTCATAAAAACCATTAATCAGGACATAAGAATCCCGTTGCCTTGCCGGAGCCGTTCCATGAAACCCATCTTCCGATTTCCCAAAGCCAGGCACCTGATCAGCGCCGTCGCCATCACCCTAAGCCTGCAACCCCTGGCCCAGGCCGCCGAAACCACACCGGCCGAAGTGCATCTGGACTACGCCTATTACTCGCCGGTGAGCCTGGTACTCAAGCACTTCGGTTTCCTGGAAAAAACCCTGCCCCAGACCAAGGTCGGCTGGGTCTTGAGCCAGGGCAGTAACCGCTCCCTGGAATACCTCAACAGCGGCGGCGTCGATTTCGCTTCTTCCGCCAGCCTCGCGGCGGTGTTGAGCCGCGCCAATGGCAGCCCGATCAAGTCGGTGTACGTTTACAGCCGCGCCGAGTGGACCGCGCTGGTGGTGCGCAAGGATTCGCCCTACAAGACCGTTGCCGACCTCAAAGGCAAAAAAATCGCCGCAACCAAAGGCACCGACCCGTACCTGTTTACCTTACGCAGCCTGCAACAGGCCGGCCTGAGCAAGGACGATGTGGAGCTGGTGCACTTGCAGCACCCGGACGGACGCACCGCCCTGGAAAAAGGTGACGTCGACGCCTGGGCCGGGCTTGACCCGCACATGGCCGCGAGCCAGGTCCAGGCGGGTTCGCGCTTGCTGTATCGCAACACCAATTTCAACAGCTACGGCGTGGTCAGCGTTACTGACAGCTACGCCAAGGAACACCCGAAAACCATCGAAACCGTGCTCAACGCCTACGAACAGGCGCGGGAATGGGCGGTTAAAAACCCGGAAGAACTGGCGAAACTCCTCGCCACGGAATCGGGCCTGCCGCTGGAAGTGGCCAAGTTGCAATTGTCGCGCACCGACCTGAGCAGCCCGCAATTGACGGCCAAGGATGTGATTGCGTCCAAGGCGGCGGCGCCGATTCTGGTGTCCGAGGAATTGGTGCGCAAAGGGGTTAACGTCGACCAAGTCATTGATCAACTGATCGACACAAAGGAAACCGTGGCCCGTCAATAAAGAACGCAGCCCTGTAGGAGCAAGGCTTGCCCGCGATGAACGATGACGAGGTCTTTCTGAAAGACCGCATTACCGTTCATCGCGGGCAAGCCTTGCTCCTACAGGGGGCTGTGATCTGTCTGGAGAACCCCATGACCAGCAAAAGCAAAGACCTCCCCGCGCACTTGGCACTACCTGAACCACGACGCCTGAATAACGCCTGGAAACTGCGCCTCAAAGGCCTGGCCCTGCCGGTGCTGATCATCCTCATCCTGGAATTCGTCGTGCGCATCGGCTGGCTCCCCTCCTACCAGATGCCCGCCCCCAGCGAAGTCGCCACAACCCTCGGCGATCTGGCCGAAGGCGCGCTGTGGAAGCACATCAGCGCCAGTCTGTTGCGGGTGCTGCTGGGGTTCGCGATCGGTGCGAGCCTGGCCCTGGTGTTTGCCGCGTGGGTCGGTTTGAGCCGGGAAGCCGAAGCGTATCTGGAACCGACGTTCGCCGGCCTGCGTTCGATTCCGAGCCTGGCCTGGGTGCCGCTGTTGCTGCTGTGGCTGGGCATCGACGAGACCTCGAAAATCGTCCTGATCGCCATCGGCGCCTTCTTCCCGGTGTACCTCAACGGCGTTTCGGCGATTCGCGACATCGACCGCAAACTGGTGGAAGTCGGCCAGATGTACGGTTTCAGTCGCGCCCGACTGGTGCGGCGGATTTTGCTGCCCGCCGCCCTGCCCGGCCTGTTCACCGGGTTGCGCAGCGGCATGAGCCTGGCCTGGATGTTCCTGGTGGCCGCCGAACTGATCGCCGCGACCAAAGGCCTCGGTTACCTGCTCAGCGACGGCCGCGAAACCTCGCGCCCGGACATCGTGCTCGCAGCGATTATCGTGCTGGCGGTACTGGGCAAACTCAGCGACGGCATTCTCGCCGGCCTGGAGAAACGTTTCCTGGCCTGGCGCGACACCTTCAACGGCCAAAGCGCAGAGGATTGAGGCATGACCGAACACCTGCTGGACATCCGCGTGGAGCGCAAAACCTTCGCCACCACCACCGTGCTCAACAACATCCACCTGCAATTGAAGCCCCGGGAAACCGTCAGCCTGCTCGGCCCCAGCGGTTGCGGCAAAAGCACTTTGCTGCGGATCGTCGCCGGCCTGGAAAAGGACTTCCAGGGCGAACTGAAAAACACTGCCGGTGAAGTGGCGTTCGTGTTTCAGGAACCGCGCCTGATGCCCTGGCTGACGGTGGAACAAAATATTGGTTTCAGTGCCGACAACCACTACGACAAGGCCTGGGTGGCGCAGTTGATCGAAGAAGTCGGCCTCGGCGGTTTTGCCCAGGCCTTGCCCAAAGCCTTGTCCGGCGGCATGGCGCAACGGGTGGCCATCGCCCGCGGCCTGTATTCGCGCCCGCAGGTGCTGTTGCTCGACGAACCTTTCAGCGCGGTGGATGCCTTTACCCGGATGAAACTCCAGGACCTGCTGCTGCAACTGGCCGAGCGCCACGCAATTGCCCTGCTGCTGGTGACCCACGATGTCGATGAGGCGCTGTACCTGAGCGACCGGGTGCTGGTGATGGACCATCGGCCCAGCCGCATTCGTCAGGAACTGGCCGTGGAGCTGGCCCATCCGCGAGATCGTCGCGATCCAGTACTGGCGCGGCTCAAGGCGTTGTCGTTGACCGAGTTGCAACTGGCGCATGTCATCTAAGCTGAAATCTCCAATGGGAGATTTTGCTCATGTGCGGACGCCTGTCGCAGTACCGGGGCATTCACGATTTCGTGGCGGTGTTGAGCATCCCCGACGCGCTGATCAACCACGTCGGTGATGAACCGTTGGCCCGCTACAACGCCGCGCCCACCACGCAACTGGCCTTGTTTCATCTGGAAAGCGATGGCCTGCACGCTGACAACGTGCGTTGGGGCTGGCGGCCGCACTGGGCGAAAGACCGCGCGGCACCGATCAACGCCCGGGTCGAGAAAGTCGCCCACGGGCCGTTCTTTCGGGGGATTTGGCCGCACCGGGCCATTTGCCCGATCGATAACTGGTTCGAATGGGTGGATGAAGGGGATTCCAAGCGCCAGCCGTGGTTGATCCGCCACCGCGACGGGACACCGATTTTCTGTGCGGCGATCGGTCAGTTTCCGGCCGGTGAAACCGAACCCAGAGAGGACGACGGATTTGTGATCATTACCGCCGACAGCGCGGGTGGACTGCTCGACATCCACGACCGGCGCCCGGTGGTGTTGTCGGCGGAGTTGGCGCGGGAATGGCTCGACCCCGCCACACCCAGGGAGCGCGCAGAAGACATGCTGCGGATGCAGGGCGAAACCAGCGACAGTTTCCAGTGGTTCAGGGTGAGCAAAGCGGTGGGAAATGTTCGCAACCAGGGCGCCGCATTGATTGATGAGCTGCCGTGAAGTTTATCCGGCACTGTTTGAGTACCCTTACAAAAAGCTTGCCTATATAAACAGGCAACTCAAACGTTACATCAAGTGTTTCATTGACGAGACACCTATAAATAGATGGCTATTTGACTCCCTAACCATTGGTCTGACATTTAAACCGTCATACATACATTTAACAGGACTACAGATAGCATGCGCGCCGCATTTCCATAAGTCTTCCCAGTTGACCAAAGAGTCAACAACCCCAGGAAATCCCTACAACTTTTACACCTTGCAGAGAAATAAGTTGCGCGACGATTTTGCAATCAATCAAGTCGGTGAGCTGGCGTGTGTCTATCTTTCAATGACGGAACACTTGCAACTCGACTGTTTTATCGGCAATTACATAAAAACTCGAAACCTGCGCTGCGTCGATGATATCGGCGACCTGCTGCGCACCACCCTGCAAAGCTATCCGGGCAAGTCGCCGGTGATGGTCAATGAACTCAATGCCTGGCTCGACAAGACACTCGGCTATCGAGCGGCCCACCCCGACTTTCCTCAGTTGGAAGACGCTTGAAACCACGCTCCAGGGCCAGTCGGCGGAAGAACTGAACGATCCCACCCTGAAGACACTCTGAATAAAGAGGCCGGATTGGCCTCTTGTTTTTTCAGGCGTCCTATTTCTGCATGACACTGGTACCGCAGATCTCTCTGAATTCCCTGCTCAACGACTAAGCCGAAGTGACGGCTGGCTCCAAATGGAATTACATGAGCGAACTTGTCCCTTATGCCGTGCATTACCTGCTCGATGGTGTGCGACAACACTTTTTCAAACTGGCGGCAGGGTTTTCCGAAGTGGAAGCGATCCATTCGGCCTCTGCCCATGCCTATCCCGAATCCGGGCAAAAGATTGCGCCACACGCGAGCCTCAAACCGCGCGTAATAAAGCTCAGCAATTGGGTATTACGCATATTCGGTGGAATGAGGCGATTTGATATTTTGCGGTGATTCAATGTGGGAGCGGGCTTGCTCGCGAAAGCGTCGTATCAATCGACATTTACATCAACTGACACACCGCTTTCGCGAGCAAGCCCGCTCCCGCACTGGTTTCATTGTTTTCAAAGAAATCAGGGTTTCAGCGGCATCTCCATATCGCGATCAGACAGTTCCTTGCCATCATCCGGATGCTTCCAGTCCGGCGTCGAGCGCTTCTGCCGCTTGATCTCTTCTTCGCTCGGCTCATCCGTGTCTTCGTCCAGGTCCGGCGGCTTGGGATCAGTTGCCATGTGCACCTCTCTTCCTGAAGGGATCAGTTATCCGCTTTAAGCGTAGAACATTTCCCCCCGCCCGGCTCAAAGCCACCAGCGCAGCAAAAAGAAGAATCCCATGCTCAACAACATGCTGAGCAGCGTGTTACGGGTGTAGAGCACCAGCCCCACGGCCACCAGCGAACTGATCAGGTAGGGATTGTCCCACTGCAGGTTCAGCTGTTTGTCCGGCATAAACACAATCGGCCCGCAAATCGCCGTCAACATGCCCGGCACGGCAAACCCGAGAAACTGCCGCGCATTGCTGCTCAGGCGCAATGGCAGGCGTGGTTCGAGAAACACATAGCGGTTCAAAAACACCAACACGCCCATGCCGATAATCACTGCCCAAACGATCATGTGCGCTCCAGATACAGCTTGTTGCAGATAAACCCGGCAGTCATGCCCGCCAGCCCCGACAGCACCAGGGCCGAGCCCCATTGCCAATAGCTGAACAGCACCGAACAGAACAGCGACACCGCCACGCAGACCACCGTCGGCACATTACGAACCACCGGAGTGATCAGGGCGATAAAGGTCGCCGCGATGGAGAAGTCCAGGCCCAGGTGTTCCAGGCCCGGAATGCTGCTGCCCAACACGATGCCGGCCAGGGTGAAGAGGTTCCAGGCGATGTAGAACGTCAGCCCCACGCCCAACGCGTACCAACGGTTGAACTGTTGTTTGTCATGCTGGCTGGTCAAGGCGAACAACTCATCGGTGAGCAGAAACCCCAACCCCACGCGCCAACGACCCGGCAACGGTGAAATCACCGAACGCATGCTCATCCCGTACAGCAAGTGCTGGGAGGTCAGCAGCAGCGTGGTCAGCAGAATCGAAAAGACCCCGGCCCCGCCCTTGAGCATGCCGATGGCCACCAGTTGCGCGGCGCCGGCAAACACGATGCTCGACAAACCCTGGCCTTGCAGGGGCGTGAGGTTGGCCTCGATGGCCATGGAACCGGCCAACAGCCCCCACGGCGCGGTGGCCAGGGACAACGGCATGATCGCCGCCGCGCCACGAAGAAAGGCGCTGCGCGGCATGTGTGAATGGGACATAACGCTCTACAACCAGGGGAAAGACCGCCGACTGTGCCAGCAGACGCGGGAGAAGGCTTGAACAATCTTGCGCACTTGGGGCGCTCGCACTGAATTGATAGAGCGCAGGCCGCACGCCCGAGTAACATGGAGCCATTCAATTGAAGAGTCAGGGAATCGACATGCTTTACCGAATCGCCGCCGACGGGCTGGTGCTGTTTCACCTGTCGTTCATTCTGTTCGTGCTGTTCGGCGGGCTGCTGGTGCTCAAATGGCGCCCCCTGATCTGGTGGCACCTGCCCGCCGCCGCGTGGGGCGTGATCGTCGAAGTCTTTCACCTGACCTGCCCGCTGACCTATTGGGAAAACCTGATGCGCGAGGCGGCCGGGCAAACCGTGTATGGCGGTGGTTTTGTCGAGCATTACGTGTTGCCGATCATCTACCCGGCCGGGCTGACCCCGACGATTCAACTGGGGCTGGGCAGCGTGGTGCTGACGGTCAACCTGGTGGTTTACGTGCGGTTGATCCGGTTGTGGAGATTGCGTCGAACGGCCTGACCGCCCCTTGTAGGAGCAAGGCTTGCCCGCGATGGCGCCGGCACATTCAACATTGATCTTGAGGCAGACCGCAGTGGCCGCATCGCGAGCAAGCTTTGCGCCTACCGCTCGAGGATCTGAAATGCTGTCGATTGAAGACCTGGCCCTGCTCGAAGCCATTCGCACACAACAGCTCAAGCAACCCTGGCTCGCGACCAGACTGGTCCAGGGCAGTGACCGCTTCGTCTGAACTCAGTTAGCGATGACGCTCATGTTCCGGCCACTGGCCTTGGCCACGTATAGCGCCTTGTCCGCGGCGCCGACCAAATCGTCTACCCTGGCTTGCGAGGCCGGGTCGTAGGCACAGACACCCAGGCTGACCGTTACCACGCCTTCGGCACCTTCGGTGTGCTCGATGCCCGCCAACTGCACCGCACGGCGGATTTTTTCCGCCACCAGGAAGGCGCCCACATAGTCAGTGCCGGGTAGCACCACCGCGAATTCCTCGCCACCATAACGAACGGCCAAATCACCGGGGCGCTTGATGTTTTCCGTGATGATGGCGCTGATTTTGCGCAAACACTCATCGCCTGCCACATGCCCGTAGTGATCGTTGAACAGTTTGAAGTGATCGACATCGATCATCAGCAACGCCAGGCCCGTCTGGCTGCGTCGAGCCCGCCCCATCTCCGCCACCATGAACAGATCGAACTGGCGCCGGTTGGCCAGCCCCGTCAGCGCGTCTTCCAGGGCCAGCAGTTCAAGGCTGCGATTGACCTCGATGAGTTTTTCCTGGGCGTCCAGCAATACGCTTTGAATGTGATTTTGCTGCTTCATGACCCGGATGAGCCGATAACCGAGTACGCCGAGGAATCCGAGCAGCAAGGCCACGATAGCCGCACTGTTCAACGATTGCTGGCGCCAGCCTGCCAGGACTTCATCCTTGTTGAGGGCCGCAGAAACCACCATCGGATACCCGTCAACCCGTCGATATCCCAGGACCCGCTCGACCCCATCGATCACTGACTTGATCGTTGCTGTGCCGAAGCTGGCGTGGGGCAGCAACTGGGTAAACAACGGCCCACTGGCGACACTGGTGCCGATGTCGGCTTCCTTGAAGGGGCGGCGCACGATGAGGGTGCCGTTGTCGGCCACCAGGTTAATCGCACCGTTTGTGCCCATATCGATGCTGTCGTACAGCGAAAGGAAGTGACTGAGATAAATCGTGGCCACCACCACGCCGGCGAAACTGCCATCGGAATGATTGAGCCTGCGCGACACGGTCATGATCCATTCATCGGTCGAGCGACTCTTGATCGACGGACCGATATGCGGGCCACGGTCGGGATGGTCGCGATGGAAGATGAAGTATTCACGGTCGGAGTTGTTGGCGTTTGGCATGGAGGCGCCATTGGAATTGACCTGCCAACGGCCGTTTTCGTCGTAGATGAACAAACCATGGAGCTGGGACAGTTCGCTGCGCTGCGCGCTAAGCAACGCTTGCATCCGGGTAAACGGAGCCGGCCCCATGCCGTCCTTTTCGATGCGATCGACCAGGGTAAACAGCAACGTATCGGCCTGTTTGATCGTTGACTGCGCCTGGGAGGCCAAGGTCTGCGCCAGGTTGGACATCGCCACTTCTTTGTCATGCAAGTGGTACTGACGCGAGTTCCACGCCTCCCAGCCTGCAATGGCGGCCATGGACAGGCACACCGCAACCAGCAAAACCACGGCATAACGGACCTTGAGCTTTGCCTCGACCTGCTCGGCCAATAACGCAGAGCCAGGCTGAAGAGCCTCGATATGAACCTTTACGGCCGGATGTCCCATGACGTTCCCTGAATTCTGTTGAAGAGGCGATGCTTCCTGATCGCGTCCTTGACCCATCGAGCGCTTTACTAGGCTTGATCATTGCTCAGATTAGCTGATGGCGTGTTTTCATCATCCTGATTTTTAGTGTGACGCCTGCTGCTTCACCGCCTCAAGCCACGCTGGATTCAATCGCGTCTGCTCAGTGTCGAGGCCCAGCGCTTCCATCCGCGCCTTGTGTTGATCCATTTCCCGGGTCAACTGGCTGTGATCACTGGAGTTAGCGTCCAGTTCGTGCATCTGGCTCAACCCCAGGTGATAGAAACGCAGCAGTTTCATGGCCGTGGGATCTTGCTTCTCGACCGCCGCCGTCACCTGGTGCATGACGTTGGTGACGCTCATCAGGCTGCGCTTGAGCCGCCAGCCGTAGACGGCCGGGGCCATCCACGCTTCATTCCAGAACCGGCCGCGCATCAGCGCCGCCATCAGCAGCACAGCGACAAACACGCCGCCGACGTTAAACCGCAGGTTGTCGCCGCCGGGTTCACCGAACAGCGCCACCGCCGTGGTCGACAGCACCATCGCCAGCGCCAGGAAAATCAGGGCGATGATCACCGTGCTGCGCCGGGTCTGGCGTCGGAAGGTTTCGGCATTCATCGGCAGAATCTCGAACATCTTGGCTGGCATCCTTGAATCAGTGAGCAAAAAGAGTGCGGGGCATTATCGCCTCTATGAGGGATTTAGCTATGCTGGGGCTCCTTTTCATCTTTTCATCGTCAAAAGGAGAACATGGCGAGACCCCGTAGTTCGTGCCATCTTCTTTCATGGATACATTTTTATTCGGATGCCAATCGCTCCTCCTGTATGACTGGCATCGTTTTAAGGATCATTGAATGTCCCAACGCCAAGTAATCAACGCCTCTGTCAGCCCTAAAGGCAGCCTGGAAACCCTGTCCCAACGTGAAGTCCAGCAACTGAGCGAAGCCGGTTCCGGCAGCACCTACACCCTTTTCCGCCAGTGCGCCCTGGCCATCCTCAACACCGGCGCCCACGTTGATAACGCCAAGACCATCCTCGAAGCCTACAAAGACTTCGAAATCCGCATTCACCAGCAAGACCGTGGCGTGCGCCTGGAACTGCTGAACGCCCCGGCCGACGCCTTCGTCGACGGCGAAATGATCGCCAGCACCCGGGAAATGCTGTTCAGCGCCTTGCGCGACATTGTCTACACCGAAAACGAACTCGACGCCCAGCGTATCGACCTGAGCACGTCCCAGGGCATCAGCGACTACGTCTTCCACCTGCTGCGCAACGCCCGCACCCTGCGCCCCGGCGTGGAGCCGAAGATCGTGGTGTGCTGGGGTGGCCACTCGATCAACACCGAAGAATACAAGTACACCAAGAAAGTCGGCCACGAACTGGGCCTGCGTAGCCTCGACATCTGCACCGGTTGCGGCCCAGGTGTGATGAAAGGCCCGATGAAAGGCGCGACCATCGCCCACGCCAAGCAGCGCATCCACGGCGGCCGTTACCTGGGCTTGACCGAGCCGGGAATCATCGCGGCTGAGGCGCCGAACCCGATCGTCAATGAACTGGTAATCCTGCCGGATATTGAAAAACGCCTGGAAGCCTTCGTGCGCGTTGGCCACGGCATCATCATCTTCCCGGGCGGCGCCGGTACTGCGGAAGAATTCCTGTACCTGCTGGGCATCCTGATGCACCCGGACAACGCGGGCCTGCCCTTCCCCGTCGTGCTGACCGGGCCGAAACACGCGGCGCCGTACCTTGAGCAACTGGACGCGTTCGTCGGCGCCACCCTGGGTGAAGCGGCGAAGCAGCACTACACGATCATCATCGACGACCCGGCCGAAGTGGCGCGGCATATGACGGCCGGTCTGAAAGAGGTCAAACAGTTCCGCCGCGAGCGCAACGACGCGTTCCATTTCAACTGGCTGCTGAAGATCGACGAAGGCTTCCAGCGTCCGTTCGACCCGACCCACGAAAACATGGCCAGCCTGCAACTGAGCCGCAAACTGCCGGCCCACGAACTCGCCGCCAACCTGCGCCGGGCGTTCTCCGGCATCGTCGCCGGCAACGTCAAGGACAAGGGCATCCGCCTGATCGAAGAACACGGGCCGTACCAGATCCGTGGCGACGCGGCGGTGATGCAACCGCTGGATCAGTTGCTCAAGGCCTTCGTCGCCCAGCACCGGATGAAACTGCCGGGCGGCGCGGCGTATGTGCCGTGTTACCAAGTGGTTGCGTAACAAACCTGAAAAGTTAGCTGTCACGTTGATCGTTCCCCACGCTCCGCGTGGGAACGCAGCCCGGGACGCTCCGCGTCCCATCCACAGCCGAACGCGGAGCGTCCGTTGAGGCATTCCTTTGCTGCGCGTGGGAACGATCATGCGCAACGGGCATTCGTTACAGGTGATCCGCGTCAATCACCGCTTTGGCAAAGGCTTGCGGATTTTCCTGCGGCAAGTTGTGGCCAATGCCGCCGTTGATCAAGCGGTACTCATACTTTCCGGTAAAGCGCTTGGCGTAATCTTCGGCAGCCGGATGTGGCGCGCCGTTGGCGTCACCTTCCATTGTGATGGTCGGCACGCTGATGTTCGGCGCCTTGGCCAATCGCTGCTCCAGCGCTTCATATTGCGGTTCGCCCTGGACGATGCCCAGGCGCCAGCGGTAGTTGAATACCGTAATCGCGACGTGATCAGGGTTGTCCAACGCTGCGGCACTGCGGTCGAACGTGGCGTCGTCGAAGGTCCATTTCGGCGATGCGGTTTGCCAGATCAACTTGGCGAAATCGTGGCGGTTCTTTTCGTAACCGGCCTCGCCGCGGTCGGTGGCGAAGTAGAACTGGTACCACCATTGCAATTCGGCCTTGGGTGGCAACGGATTCTTGCCCGCCGCCTGGTTACCGATCAGGTAGCCGCTCACCGCCACCAGCGCTTCTACCCGCTCCGGCCACAGCGCCGCAACGATGTCCGCCGAGCGCGCGCCCCAGTCGTAGCCGCCCAGCACCGCTTTTTTGATCTTCAGGGCGTCCATGAAGTCGATGACGTCACTGGCCAGCGCGGCGGGCTGGCCGTTGCGCAGGGTCTTGTCCGACAGGAAATGCGTATCGCCATAGCCACGCGCATACGGGATCAGCACTCGATAACCCTTGGCCGCCAGCAACGGCGCCACTTCGCTGTAACTGTGGATGTCGTAGGGCCAGCCGTGCAGCAGAATCACCACCGGCCCATCGGCGGGGCCGACCTCGGCGTATGCCACATTCAACAACCCGGCGTTGACATGTTTCAGCGCGCCGAACGGGTCTGCCTTGAGGGTGCCGACGCTGGCAGCCACAGGCTCCGTGGTTTTAACATCGGCATGCGCCGAAAACGCTGCAACGTTCAGGACCGCGAAGAAGCTGGCTATAGCGAGTTTGTTCCAGTTCATGGTGATTTCCTCAGGGGTGCAATGACCAGTGGTTGCAGGCAAGTGGGCTTGCCTCAATGGATCCATTCAATCGTCTCGAGGTATCTGCCATGTGTCGTAAAACCACTGCAATTAAGGCGTAACGTGTCCAACGGTGCGTGAGATACAGTGCGATACAAACAGGTGGAACCTGTGGGAGCTGGCCTGCTCGCGAAGGCTGATTAACATTCAACAAAGATGTTTGCTGTTACACCGCTTTCGCGAGCAGGCTCACTCCCACAGGGATTGGCGTACGAATAATAAGAGGGTTGAGCAATGGAACATGTGGACCACATTCTGATTGTCGACGACGATCGCGAGATCCGCGAGTTGGTGGGCAATTACCTGAAGAAGAATGGCCTGCGCACCACCGTGGTCGCCGACGGCCGGCAGATGCGCAGCTTTCTGGAAGCCAACCAGGTGGACCTGATCGTGCTCGACATCATGATGCCCGGCGATGACGGCCTGCTGTTATGTCGCGAATTGCGCGCGGGCAAACACAAAGCCACGCCGATCCTGATGCTCACCGCGCGCAACGATGAAACCGACCGCATCCTCGGCCTGGAAATGGGCGCTGACGATTACCTGACCAAACCCTTCGCCGCCCGCGAGTTGCTGGCGCGGATCAACGCCGTGCTGCGCCGCACCCGCATGCTGCCGCCGAACCTGCTGATCACCGAAAGCGGCCGGCTGCTGGGTTTTGGCCGCTGGCGCCTGGACACCACCGCCCGCCACTTGCTCGACGAAGACGACACCATGGTCGCCCTCAGCGGCGCCGAGTACCGACTGCTGCGGGTATTCCTCGATCACCCGCAACGGGTACTCAGCCGCGACCAGTTGCTCAACCTGACCCAGGGCCGCGACGCCGACCTGTTCGACCGCTCCATCGATTTGCTGGTGAGCAGGTTGCGCCAGCGCTTGATGGATGACTCTCGGGAATCGACCTACATCAAGACCGTGCGCAACGAAGGCTACGTGTTCTCTTACCCTGTGGAGATGCTGGGTGCGTCGTCATGAGGGGGATTTGTATCCTTGTGTATAAAACCCTGCGATAGATACGCAAAACCCGACTTCGCGACGTTGCAGCACACATCACCGATACACCCCGGCGTTTAACTGTGAACACCAGACAGCACTGACCAACCCAGTGCTGCTGACTCACTCAATCATTAAGCGCACGGAGAATCACCCATGTTCAACTTCTCGAAAGTTTCGTCCCTGGCACTCGGTCTGGCACTGATTGGCGGCCTCGGCCTGTCGAACCTGGCCTCGGCCAACACCCCTGCCGTGTCCCACGCCCCGACTCAGCAACTGTTGGTGGAAGGTGGCTCGGATCGGCTGCAACAGAATCGCGTCGCGGAAGGCGGTGCTGACCGTTTGCAAGAGTTGCGTGAACGTGTGGCGGAAGGTGGCTCCGATCGCCTGATCCAGAATCGTGTAGCCGAAGGTGGCGCTGACCGTCTGCAAGAACTGCGCGAACGGGTTGCGCTGATCAGTCCAAGCAATGCCGTACACGCCGGTGTGGTCGTTGCAGAAAACCGCCCTGAATTCGGCTCGAAATATCAGCGCTACTGATCCAATTGTGGGAGCGAGCTTGCTCGCGATGGCGGCCAGTCAGTTAACAGCGATGTTGAATGTGATGCCCTCATCGCGAGCAAGCTCGCTCCCACAATGGTTTTGTGCCAGGCACAAATTATGTGATCAACACCTATCAACTGTGGGAGCGGGCTTGCTCGCGAAGGCTGTTTAACATTCAACAAAAATATCGACTGTTACACCGCTTTCGCGAGCAAGCCCACTCCCACAGGGGTGATCCATGGATCAACGCGCTCGATATCGACTATGCGCAAGGGTGTTTTTTCATCGCCGCGCTTCGCCACTAGAGTGGCGACATCTTCTTCCCACTCTCTGGAGCAACATCATGAAAAGCATTATCGGCCTTACCTTCGCCCTTACCGTCCTTGGCGCTACCTCGGCCATGGCCGCCACACAATCCATCGCTGCGGTAAAAGTCGGCCAACCGGCAACCCAGAACGTCAACAGTGTCAGCATCGACACCGAACACAAAGGCAGCGTCAACCTGCAGCAAAACGCCGAACAAGCCAAACTCTACGTGGCTGAAAACCGCCCTGAGTTCGGTTCGAAATATCAGCGTATTGATTCGTAAGTTTGTGCCGCTTCAAACAAGAAACCCCGGATAGATCCGATCTACCCGGGGTTTCGTCGTTGTAGCAGCTGCCGAGCTGCTACGGTCCAGCAAGCAAATTTGACTCAGGATTTATCTACCAGCCGCGCCGCCAAGGCCTTGGCCTGACTCGCCACATCCGTTACCGCCGTACTCTCCCACCACATGCCGCGCAATGGCGGGCCCATGGCGAATAGCCGTTGGGCGACCTGCCCTTCGGTGTCCAGTACCGCGCCATCCACCGCTGCCGCAATCCCCAGCGCCAACGGCCCCGGTTTGATCAGCCCTCGCGCCAGCAACTGCTGTGGCAGCGGCCGGGCGACCCGGCGCCAGTCGTATTCGATGCCGCTGGAATTGATCAATGCCGCGCCGCTGACGATCACCGTTTGCGCTTCGCCACGACGACGGATGCGAATGCTTACTTCAGCGCTCGAAGAAGGCGCCAACCCCTTGAACGACGCCGCCTGAATCCGCAGCCGCCCTTCCCCGTGCAGCCGCGCCACCAACTCCGCACTCAACGGCGGCGAACGGTGGTGATGACTTTCCCACCATGGCCGCACATGCCGCACGAATTGCCGACGCTGCACGTCCGTCGCCTGATTCCACAAGCGACCGATGTGCGCCCGCACCGTGTCGAGCGGCGATTGCCAGTCGATGCCTTGGGCGATCGCGTCCCGGCAATGCCGGCGCAGTTCGCGCAGCAACTGACGCGGCGTGCGAATGCTGTGGTCCTCGGCTAGAAAATCCACCCAGGCCGGCGGCTGGCGCCGGACATGGGGCAGCAATCCGTGACGGGAAAACACTTCGATCGGCCCACGATGCCCGGCCTGTTCCAGCGATACCACCGCATCGACCATGGTCAGGCCCGAGCCGATGATCAACACCGTGGATTGCGGATCAAGTTGCTGCATAGCCGCCACATCCCACGGATCCAGCGCCGCAGCGTTCAAACCGCTGGATTCGGTCTGCGGCGTGCGTGCGGCGGGGAACATCCCCGTGGCCAGCACCGCAAAAGTGCCCTGCAAGCGTTGACCGTCGCTCAAACTCAGCCGCACGCAATCATCGAAGGTTTGCAGGTCCACCACCTCGGCCCGCACATGCTCCACCGACGAACCGTTCACCGCCCCCACCGCTTGGGCTTGCACCAAACGCTGTTGCACGTACAAGCCAAAAATCCCCCTCGGCGGAAACAACTCGCTGATCGGCACATGCTGCTGATCCGACTCCGGCCAGCCACCCGCCGCGATGTAGTCCGTCAACCATTGAGTCAGGTCATCGGCGTTGTCCGGATCGACGCTCATCCGCGCCGCGTTGCCGTTCAGCGTATGGCCCAATTCGACCGCGCTGTAGGCCTCGCCCCGGCCGAGTTCGGCGCGGGGTTCGATCACCAGCAACGACCGCTTGCCGGGCAAACGCAGCAACTGCGCCGCCAGCATCGCGCCGCTGAGGCCACCGCCAATGATCAGGATGTCTGCATGGCGGATGGCGTCGGTCGCCTGTCCGCTGGAGGTTTGATTCATCGCATTCTCACGGTCAGTGTTTGCCTAAATAGAAGTCGTGCAGATCGCCCCGGGCCAGCAGCTCTTCGGCGCTGCCGGACAACACCACCCGCCCGGTGTCGAGCACGTAAGCCTGGGACGCGTACTTGAGCGCCACATTAATGTTTTGCTCGGCAATCAGGAAGCTCACCTGCTCGTCGCGATTGAGCTGGGCGACGATCTCGAAAATCTCCTGGACGATAATAGGCGCCAAACCCATGGAAGGTTCATCAAGCAGTACCAAAGTAGGACGTGTCATCAATGCACGACCGATGGCGACCATCTGCTGCTCGCCCCCGGAGGTCAGCCCGGCCTGGGTCTTGCGCTTGGTTTTCAGGCGGGGGAACCAGGCGTAGATCCGCTCCAGGTCCCGGGCCAGGTCCTGGCGACTCAAGCGTCGGACAAACCCGCCGCTGCGCAGGTTGTCCTCCACCGTCAGTTGCGGGAACACGTGCCGACCCTCCAGCACATGGACCATGCCCTGGCGCACCCGCACACTCGGATCGACCCCGGCCGTGTCGCGGCCTAAAAACTCGATGCTGCCGCGACTGACCTCCGCCCGTTCGGCCCGCACCAACCCGGAAATTGCCTTGAGCGTGGTGCTTTTGCCCGCGCCGTTGGCCCCGAGCAATGCGACGATGCCACCCTTGGGCACCGTCAGCGACACCCCGGCCACGGCCAGGATCGCGCCGTCGTAGATCACCTCGATGTCCTTGACCTGCAACAGCGCCTGCGTGGCGTTATCCGTGGCGGCGTGGTTCATAGCTTATTCATCCCCGGTGCAGGTGCGCGGCGTCAGGCCTTTTTCCTTGGCGAACGCGGCGGATTTTTCGTCGATCAACGGCCGCAACAAAGCGCGATCCGCCGCAATCCAGTCGCTGATCAGCGTCCAGTTGGCGCCGTCCCACTGCTGCACCCGCGCCGAACCCCCGCCCTCGTGATCCTTGCACGACAATTTGAGGTTTTGCATCAACCCGAAGTAGCCCATGTCCTTGAGCCGCGCATCGTCGATGTTCAAGTGTTCCAGGCCCCAGCGCCCTTCCTCGCCATTCAACGGACGTTTGCCAAACTTGCCTTGCGCCGTGCGAATCGCTTCGACCATCACGGCGGCGTTCACCAGCCCGGAGTTGTAGTAGACGCTGCCAAAATTCTTCAGGTCCTTGAGGTCACTTTTGCCCTTGTCGAGGATGTATTGCTTGAGGCGTTTGTGGATCTCGAAATCGGTGCCGGCCGGGTATGGCGTCAGCGCCAGATAACCTTTGGCGGCGGCACCGGCGGGCAACACGTCTTCGCTGGAACTGGCCCAGATATCGCCGACGATATGGTCCACCGGGAAGCCGAACCGTGCGGCAGTCTTGACCGCCACGGGCGTGGAAACGCCCCAGGTGCGCAGGAACACCCAGTCCGGGTTGACCTGGCGAATCTGCCGCCATTGCGACGACTGTTCGTTGCCTGGATCCGCTACCGGAATCTGGATATTTTCGAAGCCGTATTTCTCCGCCAATAGCTTCAGCGGGCCGAGGGTTTCGCGCCCGTAAGCCGAGTCGTGATAGACCGTGGCAATCTTCTTGCCCTTGAGTTTGTCGAAGCCGCCCTCGCGCTGGGCGATGTAGTTGATCAGGCTCGAGGCCTCGCTGTAGAAGGTCAGCATCACCGGGAAGTTGTAGGGGAACACCGTGCCGTCGGTGGCTTCGGTGCGACCGTAGCCGAGGGTGATCAGCGGGATTTTGTCGACCTCGGCCCGCTCGCTCAAGGCATACGCCGCCGGGGCACCGTTGGGGGAATAGATCGCCACCGGCGCGCCGTCCAGGCCTTTCTTGAAGCGCTCATAGCACTCGATGCCCTTCTCCGCCGTCCACTCGGTTTCGCATTCCTGCCAGACCAGTTTGACGCCGTTGATCCCGCCCTCCACCTCGTTGATGTAGTTCAGGTAATCGAGCATCCCGGCCCACACCTGCACGCCGCTGGAGGCATACGCGCCAACGCGATACGTGGCCAACGGGAAGAACTGTTGGTCTGGCGAGGCCTGGACCATCGGTACCGCACTGCTGAAAACCGCCAGTGTCAGGGCCGCGCCGAGCAAGGAACGTTTCAAGGATGCACGCATGTTGTCTCTCTAATCAGATAGGAATTCAGAAGCGCAGCGGCCAGTGGCTCAGCCGTTCACGAAGGTTGCCCAGCAGGCGAATCAGCCCTTCCGGTTCCTTGATCAGGAACAGGATGATCAACACGCCGAAGATGATTTTTTGCAGGTTTTGCAATTGCCCGGCGTCCACCGAACCACCAAACAAGGCTTGCCCGGCGTGGCTGAGCAAGATCGGCAGCAAACTGATAAACGCCGCGCCGACGAAGTTGCCGGCGATGCTGCCCATGCCGCCAATAATGATGATGAACAGGATCTGGAATGAACGATTGATATCGAAGCTGCTGGCGCTGGCGGTGCCCAGGTAGGCGAAAGCCCACAAGGCGCCGGCGATGCCGAGATAGAAGGAGCTGACGGCGAAGGCCAAGTGTTTGTAGCGCACCACGGGGATGCCGATCACGGCAGCGGCGGTGTCCATGTCGCGGATCGCCATCCAGTTGCGGCCGATCTGGCTTTTCACCAGGTTCACCGCGACCCAGGTCAACAGCAGCACCGTGCTCAGGGTCAGCAAATAACGCCCGACCGGGGTGTTGAGGTCATGGCCGAACAGTGCCAGTTTCGGAGCGGAAATAGTCCCGGACGAGCCGTAGTTGTAGAACCAGGGGAATTTGACGAACAGCCATTCGAGGAAGAACTGCGCGGCCAACGTGGTGACCATCAGGTAAAAACCTTTGATCCGCGAACTCGGCAAACCGAACACAAAACCGACCACGGCGCTGATCAAGCCGCCGCCGAGCAGTGCCACCGGCAGGCCCAACTCGGGCAGTCGCAGCAGAAAGCCGTAAGTGGCAAAAGCACCCACCGCCATGAATCCCGCCGCGCCGACCGAGGTCTGGCCGGTGTAACCCGTCAGCAGATTGAGGCCGAGCCCGGCCAGGGACAGCACCAGGAACGGGATCAGAATCGCGTTCAGCCAATAGTCATTGCCGGTCAGCGGCACGATGACGAAAGCGATCAGCAGTAGAGCGCTCAGTCCGATGGGCACGCGACGCTGGATCAACACTGACGGCGCGGTTTCGCGGGTTAGGGAAATCGACATGGGTTCAGACTCGCTCGATGGCGCGCTCGCCGAACAGGCCGGCGGGACGGATGTACAGGAAGGCCAGGGCCAGGACATAGGCGAACCACGGCGTGATGCCGCCGCCGATCAGCGGACCGATATAGACCTCGGCGAGGTTCTCCGCCGCACCGACAATCAGCCCGCCGACAATTGCCCCGCCAATCGAGGTGAAGCCACCGATGATCAACACCGGCAAGGCCTTGAGCACCACCAGCGACAGGGAAAACTGCACCCCTTGGCGCGCCCCCCACAGTAATCCGGCGACGAGCCCGACCACCCCGGCCACCGCCCAGACGATCTGCCAGATGCGATTGAGGTTGATGCCGATCGACAACGCGGCGGTGGTGTCATCCGCCACGGCGCGCAGGGACACACCGATCCGGGTCTTGTTGAACAGCAGCGCCAGCACCGTCACCAACACGATGGCGGCTGCGGCGGCGATCAGGTCGAACTGGCTGACCATCATCCCGCCGATGAAAATCGGCACGTCATCGATGCCCAGGTCCAGCGCCCGCACTTGCGAACCCATCAAGCCCTGGGCCAGGCCTTCGATGATGAACGACAGGCCCAGCGTGGCCATGAACAGGGTGATTTGCGAACGGTTGACCAAGGGCCGCAGCACCAGCCGTTCGATCAGCAACGCGCCGATGATCATCACCAGCACCGTCAGCAACAGCGCCAACGCGAACGGCACGCCTTGGTCATGCAGGCTGACAAAGGTCAGCGCAGCGAACAGCAGCATCGAGCCCTGGGCAAAATTGAACACGCCGCTGGCCTTGTAGATCAGCACAAAACCGATGGCGACCAAGGAATACATGGTCCCGGCAAGCAAGCCGCCGAGCAGGGTTTCGAAGAAGAACGTCATCAGTGCACCACTCCCAGATAGGCCGCGATCACTTCGGGATCGGCCTGCACTTGCGCGGGGGTGCCGTCGCCGACCTTGCGCCCGTAATCCAGCACCACGACATGGTCGGACAGGCCCATGACCACGCTCATGTCGTGTTCGATCAACACCACCGTGGTGCCGAGGTCGCGGTTGATGTCGGCGATGAAGCGGGCCATTTCCTGTTTCTCTTCGGCGTTCATTCCGGCCATCGGCTCGTCCAGCAGCAATAGACGCGGGCCGGCGATCAAGGCGCGGCCCAGCTCCACACGCTTTTGCAGGCCGTAGGACAGATTGCCCACCGGTACGTCGCGGTGGGCTTGCAGTTCGAGGAATTCGAGAATGCCTTGGGCTTGCTGGCGGAAGTCTTGCGCCTCGCGTCGGGCACGCGGCAGGTTCAGCGCTTGTTCGATAAAGCTGCTGCGCAGGTGGCGTGACAGGCCGGTGAGGATGTTGTCGATCACGCTCATCTTCTTGAACAGTGCGTTGTTCTGGAACGTGCGACCGATGCCCCGGCGAGCGGCGCTTAATGGATCGATGCGTTTAAACGGTTGCTGCTCAAAGACTATCGAGCCGGCATCGAAGCGGTACACGCCGTTCAGCACGTTGAGCAGCGAACTCTTGCCCGCGCCGTTCGGGCCGATCAGCGCGCAGATCTCGCCCCGGCGCACGTCGAAGGACAATTCGTTGATCGCCTTCACGCCTTTGAACGACAGGGAAATGCCGCTGACTTGCAGGATGGAGTCGGTCGAGCTCATGCGATGTCCCGTTTGAATTCGGCAAGCCAGGTTGGCGCGGGTTGAGCGTCAGGGCTGCGGGTGGCTTGCCAGATGAAATGCAGGTTGTGGAAGCCCAGCAATCGGCGAACGCGGTTTTTGATCAGGCGTTGCAGGGGTTTTTCCGGGTGGGCGATGGCCCAGTCGCACAGGCGTCGGCGCCAGGTGCCTGGGGGCGCGAGGCGGCTGTCGATTTCATCGGCCAGGCGTTGCAGACGTTCGGCGGACAACAGCAGCCCGGACGGCGCGACTTCGCGGCGGTCACGGCTGGCGCTGCCGGGGCTTTCCGGGAAGGCCAGGGATTGGCCGCTGGTCAGCCATTGATCGAGCAACACGGTGAGGCCGTCCTGCCACTCGGTGCCCTCTTCGCTCCAGAGTTGGGCGCTGTTGACGCCCAGACGCAGGCGTTGCGGCGGTTCGACCGGGCCGAGGAGTTCGTCGAAACTCAGCAGTGATTGGCCGTGGTTGAGCCACAGTTGTCGGGTTTGCCGGCCCTGGATAAAGGCGTGGGTCGGACGGCTGCGCCACAGCACTTTGTGCAGCGATTCGGCGTCGAGGGTGTCGGGCAAGGTGAGGACTTCACCGCCGACATGCTTCGCCGCCAGGGCCAGCAGCAATAGATTCGGTTCGAAAGTACCGCTCAGGGCCAGCCGCGAGTCTTCGGTAAAACCCTGCTGGCGCAAGCCATCGGCCAAACGCTCGACATCGCGCAAGGCATCGATCCAGCGCCAGACAAACCACTGGCCGTGGCGTTTGTGTCGCAGCGCGGTTTGCAATGGACTGACCTGGCCCCAATGGCGCAACTGCTCCAAAGCCTGGGGCGCCTTGACCTGCCATTCGACAGAATCCGCGATTGGCGGACGCTTGAGTTCATGCACGCTCATGGATTGACCTCCTGTTCATGGGCAAAAGCGTGCGGTGGTCCGCCGGGCTGAAAATTGATCGCCATCCCCTGTAATGATCGTTCCCACGCTCCGCGTGGGAATGCATCTCGGGACGCTCCGCGTCCCAGCTCCAAAAGCGGACGCAGAGCGTCCATGGCGGCATTCCCACGCAGAGCGTGGGAACGATCATCATGTCTCTCGGGCAACTCGCTCCCCTGTGGGAGCGGGCTTGCTCGCGAAGGCGTCTACGCAGACACCACTTTCTTCTCCTGCTGCCGTAACCCCACCAAATCCCGATACCCTGCCCCCGGATGAATCTCGGGCAGTCGCGGCCCTTCGCCAAACAGCTTTTCGCGCAAGGTCCCCGGCGCGTATTCGGTCTTGTACACACCGCGCTTTTGCAACTCCGGCACCAGCAATTCCACGGCGTCGATAAAGGTTTCGTGGGTCAACGCATACGCCAGGTTGAAGCCGTCCACATCGGTTTCCTCGACCCACTCCTGCAGCAGATCCGCGACGGTTTCCGGGCTGCCGACAAACAACGGCCCAAACCCGCCAATCCCGACCCAATCCGCCAGTTCATTCGGGGTCCAGACCTTGTTCGGGTCTGCGGTGGAGAACGCTTCCACCGCCGACTGAATCGCATTGGTGTGCACGTGCTTGAGCGGTTCATCCGGTTTGAACTGGCTGAAATCAATCCCGGTCCAGCCGGAAATCAGCGCCATGGCGCCCTCGTAGCTGACCCAGGTTTTGTATTCCTCGAACTTGGCTTTGGCCTTGGCATCGGTCTCGCCAAGAATCACCGTTTGCAGGTTGAAGATCAGAATCTTCTTCGGATCGCGCCCCGCTTCAGCGGCACGACGACGGATATCCGCCACGGTTTTCTTCAGCAGTACTTTCGACGGCGCGGCGACAAACACGCACTCGGCATGCTCCGCTGCGAACTGCTTGCCACGACTCGACGCACCGGCCTGATACAACACCGGCGTGCGTTGCGGCGAAGGCTCGCAGAGGTGAATGCCCGGCACTTGGAAGTGTTTACCAACGTGCTGGATCTCATGGATTTTGCTCGGATCGCTGAAGATCCGCCGCTCGCGATCCCGCAGAATAGCGCCCTCCTCCCAACTGCCTTCCCAGAGCTTGTAGCAAACCTCCAGGTACTCTTCGGCGAAGTCATAGCGGGCATCGTGTTCGGTCTGGTTTTTCTGGCCGAGATTCTTGGCGCCGCTTTCCAGATACGAGGTGACGATGTTCCAGCCGGCGCGGCCCTTGGTCAGGTGATCCAGAGTCGAGAGGCGGCGGGCGAACGGATACGGATGTTCGAAGGACAGCGATGCAGTCAGGCCAAAACCCAAATGCTCGGTGACCAGCGCCATCGGCGGGATCAGTTGCAGCGGATCATTGACCGGCACCTGCGCCGCCTGGCGGATCGCCGCATCACCGTTGCCGTTGTAGACGTCGTAGATCCCGAGCACGTCGGCAATGAACAAGCCGTCGAACTTGCCACGCTCAAGGATTTTCGCCAGATCGGTCCAGTATTCGAGGTCCTTGTACTGCCAGGAACGATCCCGCGGATGTGCCCACAACCCCGGCGACTGATGACCGACGCAGTTCATGTCAAAAGCGTTGAGACGAATTTCACGGGCCATCAAACGGCACTCCGAACACTGGGGGGATGAATGCCGTTGAGGCGGAAGTTGCCGATCAGGTGAAGTTTCCAGCGCAGCGGGTCATGCAGTGAACCGTGCAACGCAGTGCGTTGGCCGGTGAGTTCGAATTCCGCATTACTCACGGCGCTCAAGGCATCAGCGCTGGCCAGGTGCGACTCGGCGATGGCGACGCTGATTTCCGTGTCGTCCTCAGTGCTGCTCAGGAATTCTTCGGCGCGTTCGAGCAGCGCGGCGGCGACTTCGATGCGAATGTGCAGATCGCCAAAGCGGCTGATGACATAGGGATCCTGCGTGGCTTGCTCGTGCTGGCGGACAAACCGCAGGGTCGCGTCGAGCAGGCTGCGGGCGTTGTGCAAGTCGTGCTGACTTTTGGCCAGGGGTTGCCCGGCGCTAATCGGTTGGGTCAAGGCATTCATGGTGGGCTCCTCAGTTCCAGGCATGGCGCGCGGGCTTCACGCCGTTGAGCAAGTAGTTGCCGATCAGGTGGTATTTCCAGCGCGCCGGGTCGTGCAGGGTGTGGGTCCGGGCGTTGCGCCAGTGGCGGTCGAGGTTGTACTTGCCAAGCACCGAGCGGGTGCCGGCCAGCTCGAAGAGTTTGCTGCTGGTGAGCAAGGCGATGTCGGCCGACAGGACCTTGGCCTGGGCCACCACCACGGAGGCGTGGGCAACGGTGTCTTCGTTGGGATTGAGTAACGCCGCGTCGATGGCCAGACCGGCCTTTTTCAGAATCGCTTCGGTGCCGTGGACGCGCCATTCGAGATCGCCAATCGCAGCGATACTGAACGGGTCCTGCCAGCCGTGATCGTTACCGCTGTCGATCCATGGACGGGATTCGCGGGCGTAGCGCTTGGTTTCCTCCAGCGCACCGACGGCGATGCCGGTGTCCACGGCAGCCTGGATGATTTGCGAGATAGGACCGTCGGCGGTGGGTTCGTCGAAGGCTTTGTGGGCCGGGATGACCGCGTTCAACGGCACTTTCACCGCGTTGAGGGTCACGCCGCCGCTGGCGGTGGTGCGCTGGCCGAAACCGTCCCAGCTGTCGATCACCGTCAGGCCGGGATTGTCGCGCTCGATGAAGGCGATGAAGGCTTGATTCTGTTCGTTGACCGCCACCGCCGGCACGATGTGTGCGAACAACGCGCCGGTGCAGTAGAACTTCTCGCCGTCGATCTGCGCGGTGTCCTGGTCGAAGCGAATGCGGGTTTCAAAGGCCCCGGCGTTTTTGCTTTTGGATTCGGAGAAGGCGTTACCGAAACGGTAACCCTGCAGGACTTTGCCAAAGTAGTAGCGCTTCTGCTCTTCAGTGGCGGTTTGCAACAGGATGTCGAGCACGCCGAGGTGGTTCTGCGGGATCTGGCCGAGGGATGAATCGGCGGCGGAAATGATCTTGATCACTTCGGCGACGGTCACATAGGACACACCGGCACCGCCGTATTCCTTGGGAACCGTGATGCCCCAAAGACCGCTCGCGGAGAATTCGTCCAGCTCGGCCACCGGCAAGCGTCGATCGCGGTCGCGGACGCTGGCTTCGACGGCGAAGCGAGCCGCGAGTTTGTGCGCGACGGCGATGGCTTCGGCGTCCGAGCGGATCAGGTGGGCGGTGCTGGGGAAAGTTGTCATGGGGCCGACTCCGTGGTTCCGAGTGAGTACCCATGAACCTTTACACAAGTCGTGCCAATTAATTTATTCGATATTTTTCATATGCTTGGGATCACTTTATAAATGCACACCTAAAAAATATCCACGCAAAATGTTGGTTAGCTGTTGCCTGAACAACAGCAAAAACAAAAAATGCCCAACACATAAAGGATTGGGCATTTAAGAACATTCTCGATCAACTGTGCTGGATGCTGTACGGAATAGAATTAGGTGATTGAAAAGCAGGACCTGACGCGAAATACCAACCGTAAAAAAACACAACTGGATTCCCTGCTACGTACTCCAGAAAGGCGTATTTACGCAGTGGAATATTGAAATTCCCATTAACGTCAGGTTTGCCGACGCCAGGTACATACCCAGCTTCAATCGTGTGCCTATCTCTCGTGATGAACACTCTGACAGTATCACCTTCCGACCATCCATCCGGGGCAGAAATAACGCCTGTGGCAAACTCTCCGACAATGTTCGTTAGTTTGATGACGTTATCCGAATCCGCTTCTGCGACGGTGAGTGGTTGACGCTCGGGGTCTAAGGCGAGATTCACAGCATCTTGAGAATCTTCCATTTCTGAACTCCTTCAGTTGATCACCAATAAAGCCTGAAACAAGCGACGACTACACGTCTCCACGGCTGGGCTCAGGCAAGCGCTTGCTGACCCATTTAAAGTTCACGAAGGTTCTACGTCTACTGTCAGAAATTACAGGTATCGCGATCTTTCCGATGATCGGTGATCCCCTGTCAGATCACCACATTACGCACAAACCGCGCCGCCACTTCCCCGTCATTGCGATAGGTATGGGGCTGGTTGCTGGCGAACATATAGAACTCGCCGGCGGCGATTGCGTGGGGCGTATCGCCGAGCATCAGGGTCAGGCAGCCTTCGAACACGTAGATCTGTTCGCTCCAGCCATCGGCATCCGGTTGCGACGGGTAAATTTCCCCCGGTTGCAGGCACCATTCCCACTGCTCCACTTCGCGGGTGGCGGTGGCTTTGGACAGCAGGACGGCTTTGCTGCCGGGGATCGTGCCGGCCCAGGCCAGTTCATTGATACGGCTCGGATCACGGGCGTCCGGGGCCTGGATCAGGTCGCTGAACGCCACCTCCAGCGCTTCGGCCACACGGTCGAGGGTGGTCAGGCTGACGTTTTTCTCGCCGGCCTCGATGGCCACCAGCATGCGGCGGCTGACCCCGGACTTTTCCGCCAGAGCAGTCTGGCTCATGTCGGCGGCGTGGCGCAGGCGTTTGACGTTCTGGCTGACGTGCTGGAGGACCGAAGCCCGTGGGGGAGAATCTTTGTGCACTATATTGCTCACTCGGTAGGGTTGGGCAGTATACTGCGCAACATTCGGGCGCATTGTGCGTCCGCCTCAGGTAGCGCGCAAGGTCATGACGTCGGTGAACACTCCCCACACCTCCTCCCGTTTCTCGCGGTTCAGCAAGGCCGAGTGCGTGCTGGTGCTGATCACCATGGTCTGGGGTGGCACCTTTTTGCTGGTGCAGCATGCGATGACGGTCAGTGGGCCGATGTTCTTCGTCGGCCTGCGCTTTGCGGCGGCGGCGTGCATTGTCTCGCTGTTTTCCTGGCGCAGCCTGCGGGCATTGACGCTGCTGGAACTCAAGGCCGGGTCATTCATCGGCGTGGCGATCATGCTCGGTTATGGCTTGCAGACCGTCGGTTTGCAGACGATTCCCAGCAGTCAGTCGGCGTTTATTACCGCGTTGTACGTGCCGTTTGTACCGCTGTTGCAGTGGATGGTGTTTGGCAAACGTCCGGGGTTGATGCCGAGCATTGGCATCATGCTGGCCTTTACCGGGTTGATGATGTTGTCCGGGCCTTCCGGGGCTTCGCTGGATTTCAGCCCTGGCGAAATCGCCACGCTGATCAGCACCGTCGCCATTGCCGCCGAGATCATTTTGATCAGCACCTATGCCGGCCAGGTGGATGTGCGGCGGGTGACGGTGGTGCAACTGGCGGTGACTTCGATGCTGGCGTTTCTGATGGTGGTGCCAACACAGGAAGCGATTCCGCATTTCTCCTGGTTGCTGCTGGGCAGCGCCCTGGGTTTGGGCGCGGCCAGTGCGGCAATCCAGGTGGCGATGAACTGGGCGCAGAAAAGCGTTTCGCCGACCCGGGCGACGTTGATCTACGCCGGCGAGCCGGTGTGGGCCGGGATTGTCGGGCGGATTGCCGGGGAGCGGTTGCCGGGGATTGCACTGCTGGGGGCTGGGTTGATTGTGGCGGCGGTGATTGTCAGTGAATTGAAGACCAAGGGTAAGCAGCGCGAGCAGGTTGAGGGCGAGTTGGAGAATGAGGCTGTTGATTAGGTTGATGTGACTGATAAATCGCTTTCGCGAGCAGGCTCGCTCCCACAGGGGTTTGGCGCTGCACACAACATTTCCTATCAATGCAGATCCCTGTGGGAGCGGGCTTGCTCGCGAAGGCGGACTGTCAGTCAACATTTCCGTTGAATGTGATGGCCCCTTCGCGAGCAAGCCCGCTCCCACATGGGCTGGTGTACTCCGAACCATTGTAGGAGTGAGCCTGCTCGCGAAGGCGCCGGGCTTGCTGAAACCATTCCTCTGAAACAGTGAAAAACCCGCCTTTCCCGCCTACCTTGTAGGATCCTGCCACACGTTGGCGTTTTGCGATCCGAGAGCTGGCACGTATGATGCTTCACAAACTTCCGCAGATTAGAAGCCTATGTCCCTGATAGTTCTACTGCTTCTGCCTTTTATCGGCAGCTGTGTCGCGGCTTTGCTGCCACACAACGCGCGTAATACCGAATCGCTGTTGGCTGGCCTGGTGGCCTTGATTGGCACCATCCAGGTCGCTTTCCTGTACCCGCAAATCGCCCATGGCGGCGTAATCCGCGAAGAGTTTTTCTGGCTGCCCAGCCTCGGTTTGAACTTCGTCCTGCGCATGGACGGGTTTGCCTGGCTGTTCTCGCTGCTGGTGCTGGGCATCGGCACGCTGGTGTCACTGTACGCCCGCTACTACATGTCACCGGACGATCCGGTGCCGCGGTTCTTCGCGTTTTTCCTGGCGTTCATGGGCGCGATGCTCGGGCTGGTAATCTCCGGCAATCTGATCCAGATCGTTTTTTTCTGGGAGCTGACCAGCCTCTTCTCATTCCTGTTGATCGGCTATTGGCACCACCGCGCCGATGCGCGACGCGGCGCCTATATGGCGCTGATGGTCACCGGTGCCGGGGGCTTGTGCCTGCTGGCGGGGGTCATGCTGCTCGGCCATGTGGTCGGCAGCTATGACCTGGACAAGGTCCTGGCCGCCGGCGATCTGATTCGCGCACATGCCCTCTACCCTATCCTGCTGCCCCTGATCCTCATCGGCGCCTTGAGCAAAAGCGCACAATTCCCCTTCCACTTCTGGCTGCCCCACGCGATGGCGGCGCCGACCCCGGTTTCGGCCTATCTGCACTCGGCAACCATGGTCAAGGCCGGGGTCTTCCTGCTGGCACGGTTGTGGCCGTCGCTGTCCGGCAGTGAAGAATGGTTCTACATCGTCAGTGGCGCCGGCGCCTGCACCCTGTTGCTCGGCGCGTATTGCGCAATGTTCCAGAACGACCTCAAGGGGCTGCTAGCCTATTCGACCATCAGCCACCTCGGCCTGATCACCCTGCTGCTGGGCCTGAACAGTCCGCTGGCTGCCGTGGCCGCGGTGTTCCACATTCTCAACCACGCCACCTTCAAGGCCTCACTGTTCATGGCCGCCGGGATCATCGACCACGAAAGTGGCACCCGGGACATTCGCAAGCTCAGCGGCCTGATCAAACTGATTCCATTCACCGCCACCCTGGCGATGGTCGCCAGCGCCTCGATGGCGGGCGTGCCGCTGCTTAACGGTTTCCTCTCCAAAGAGATGTTCTTCGCCGAAACCGTGTTCATCAACGCCACGGCCTGGGTCGAGATGACCCTGCCAATCGTGGCGACCATCGCCGGTACGTTCAGCGTCGCCTACTCCCTGCGCTTTACCGTCGACGTGTTCTTCGGCCCGCCCGCCACCGACCTGCCGCACACCCCGCATGAACCGCCACGCTGGATGCGCGCACCCGTCGAGTTGCTGGTGTTCACCTGCCTGATCGTCGGGATCTTCCCGGCGCAAGTGGTCGGCCCGTTGCTCGCGGCGGCGGCCCTGCCCGTGGTCGGAGGCACGCTGCCTGAATACAGCCTCGCCATCTGGCACGGCTGGAACGCGCCGATGATCATGAGCCTGATCGCCATGTCCTGCGGCATCGTGCTTTACCTGCTGCTGCGTAATCAGCTCAAGCGCGGCCGCTTCAAGTACCCGCCGCTGATTGGCCGCTTCAACGGCAAGCGCTTGTTCGAGCGCAGCCTGGTGGTGATGATGCGCCTGGCCCGGCGTCTGGAGCGGCGGATCAGCACCAAGCGCCTGCAAACCCAATTGTTCCTGATGGTGCTCGCGGCCGTGCTGGCCGGGTTGATCCCGATGCTCCACAGCAGCCTGAGCTGGGGCGATCGGCCAAAGATTCCGGGCTCGATTGTGTTCGTGATCCTCTGGCTGCTGGCGATTGCCTGTGCCCTTGGCGCGGCGTGGCAGGCCAAGTATCACCGTCTCGCAGCCCTGACCATGGTCAGCGTGTGCGGGTTGATGACCTGCGTGACCTTCGTCTGGTTCTCGGCGCCGGACCTGGCCCTGACCCAACTGGTGGTCGAAGTGGTGACCACCGTGCTGATCCTGCTGGGCCTGCGCTGGCTGCCTCGACGGATCGAAGAGGTATCACCGCTGCCGAGCAGCCTGCGCAAGGCGCGCATCCGCCGTATCCGTGACTTGCTGTTATCGACCGGCGTGGGCGGCGGCATGGCGTTGCTGGCCTACGCGATGCTGACCCGCCAGACGCCGAACGATATTTCCTCGTTCTACCTCAGTCGCGCGCTACCTGAAGGTGGCGGCAGCAACGTGGTCAACGTGATGCTCGTGGACTTCCGTGGCTTCGACACCCTCGGCGAAATCACCGTGCTGGTGGCCGTGGCGCTGACCGTGTTCGCCCTGCTCCGTCGCTTCCGCCCGCCGAAAGAAAGCCTGCAGTTGCCGGCCCAGCAGCGCTTGCTCGCGCCGGATGTGGTGACCGATCTGGTCAACCCGCGTCACGCCAGCGACACCGCCCTCGGTTTCATGATGGTGCCGGCGGTGCTGGTGCGCCTGCTGCTGCCTATTGCAGTGGTGGTGTCGTTCTATCTGTTCATGCGTGGTCACAACCAACCGGGCGGCGGGTTTGTTGCCGGATTGGTGATGTCGGTGGCGTTCATCCTGCAATACATGGTCGCTGGCACGCAGTGGGTCGAGGCGCAAATGAGCCTGCGGCCGCTGCGCTGGATGGGCACCGGGCTGCTGTTCGCCACGGTCACCGGGCTGGGGGCGATGGCTGCTGGCTATCCGTTCCTGACCACCCACACCTGGCATTTCTCATTGCCGGTGCTCGGCGACATTCATATCGCCAGTGCGCTGTTCTTCGACATCGGCGTCTACGCCGTGGTGGTCGGTTCGACCCTGTTGATGCTCACCGCCATCGCCCACCAATCGGTCCGGGGTCACAAGACCGCAGCGCAGCCCAAATCCGCCGGCCTGCCCCGATCCGTTGCCGCCAAAGGAGCCGTCTGATGGAAGAAGTCATCGCAATCGCCATCGGCGTCCTGGCCGCGTCCGGGGTCTGGCTGATCCTGCGGCCACGGACGTTCCAGGTGGTCATGGGCCTGTGCCTGCTGTCCTACGGCGTCAACCTGTTCATCTTCAGCATGGGCAGCCTGTTTATCGGCAAGGAGCCGATCATCAAGGACGGCGTGCCCCAGGATTTGCTGCATTACACCGACCCGCTGCCGCAAGCATTGGTGCTGACCGCCATCGTCATCAGCTTCGCCATGACCGCGCTGTTCCTGGTGGTGTTGCTGGCCTCCCGGGGCCTGACCGGCACCGACCATGTGGATGGCCGGGAGCCTAAAGAATGAATGCGATGACGCACCTGATCGCCGCACCGATTCTGCTGCCGCTGCTGACCGCCGCGATCATGCTGTTGCTTGGCGAAAAACATCGCCCGCTGAAAGCCAAGATCAACCTGTTCTCCAGCCTGTTGGGCCTGGGGATTTCCGTGTTGTTGCTGCAATGGACGCAAACCACCGGCGTGCCCGGCTCCATCGGCGTGTACCTGCCCGGCAACTGGCAAGTGCCGTTTGGCCTGGTACTGGTGGTGGATCGCCTCTCGGCGTTGATGCTGGTGCTGACCGGGATTATCGGTGTCAGCGCCCTGCTGTTTGCCATGGCCCGCTGGGACGGCGCCGGTTCAAGCTTCCACGCGCTGTTCCAGATTCAGATGATGGGCCTGTACGGCGCGTTCCTGACCGCGGACCTGTTCAACCTGTTCGTGTTCTTCGAGGTGCTGCTGGCCGCGTCCTACGGTTTGATGCTGCATGGCTCGGGCCGGGCGCGGGTTTCATCGGGATTGCATTACATCTCGATCAACCTGCTGGCCTCATCGCTGTTCCTGATTGGCGCGGCGCTGATTTATGGCGTCACCGGCACCCTGAACATGGCCGATCTGGCGCTGAAAATCCCGCTGGTGCCGGAAGCTGATCGCGGCCTGCTGCATGCCGGCGCGGCGATTCTGGCGGTGGCGTTCCTGGCGAAAGCCGGGATGTGGCCGCTGAACTTCTGGCTGGTCCCGGCCTATTCCGCTGCCAGTGCGCCGGTGGCGGCGATGTTCGCGATCATGACCAAGGTCGGCGTCTACACGTTGCTGCGGCTGTGGACGCTGCTGTTCTCCGGCCAGGCCGGGGCGTCCGCCTACTTTGGTGGCGACTGGCTGATCTATGGCGGCATGGCGACCATCGTTTGCGCGGGCGTGGCGATTCTGGCCGCGCAACGGCTGGAACGCCTCGCCAGCCTGAGCATTCTGGTGTCGGCGGGGATTCTGCTGTCGGCCATCGGTTTCGCCCAACCGAACCTGATTGGCGCGGCGCTGTTCTATCTGGTCAGCTCGACGTTGGCATTGAGTGCGCTGTTCCTGCTGGCCGAGTTGATCGAGCGCTCCCGTTCGGTCAACGAAATGCCGCTGTACGATGACGGCGACTTGCTGCCACGGCCGATGGAATCCCTGCAACCGCCCAAAGGCATCAACCTCGATGATGAACAGAAAGCCGTGGTCGGCCAGGTGATCCCCTGGACCATGGCGTTCCTCGGTTTAAGTTTCATTGCCTGCTCGCTGCTGATCATCGGCATGCCGCCGCTCTCCGGGTTCATCGGCAAGCTCGGCCTGCTCAGCGCCCTCCTCAATCCGTTGGGCATCGGCAACAGCGGTGATGTACCGGTTTCGAACGCGGCGTGGGGTTTGCTGGCATTGCTGGTCCTGTCCGGCCTGGCCTCGCTGATTGCCTTCTCGCGCCTGGGCATCCAGCGTTTCTGGACGCCTGAGGAGCGGCCCTCGCCACTGTTGCGACGCTTCGAGTGCGTGCCGATCATCGCGCTGTTGGGGCTGAGCATTGTGCTGACCTTCAAGGCTGAACCGCTGCTGCGCTACACCCAGGCTGCCGCGGATGCCTTGAACAACCCGCAGCAATACGTGATGGCGGTGCTCGGCACCCGCGCGGTTCCGAGCCCCGAAGCCAAGGCTGCGATGGCGGAGGTGCAACCATGAACCGTGTGTTTCCTGCACCCTGGTTGTCCCTGGCGCTGTGGCTGTTGTGGCTGGTGCTGAACCTGTCGATGAGCCCCGGTAATCTGCTGCTGGGCGCGGCACTGGGGTTCTGTGCGCCGTTGATGATGCGCAAGCTGCGACCATTGCCGATTCGTATTCGGCGGCCGGGGGTGATTGTGCGGTTGTTCTTCCTGGTCGGTCGCGACGTCGTGGTGTCCAACCTCACGGTGGCCTGGGGCGTGCTCAATGCCGGTCGGCGCCCACCGCGCTCGGCATTTGTCAAAGTGCCGCTGGACTTGCGCGATGCCAACGGCCTGGCGGCGTTGTCGATGATCTGCACGGTGGTGCCCGGCACGGTGTGGTCGGAACTGGCGCTGGACCGCAGCATTCTGTTGTTGCACGTATTCGACCTGGATGATGAAGCGTCGTTTATCGAGCACTTCAAGACAACCTACGAGCACCCCTTGATGGAGATCTTCGAATGAGCGAATTGCTGTCGAACGCGATTCTGCTGAGCCTGTTCATCTTTTCGGTGGCGATGATCCTGACCCTGATCCGGCTGTTCAAGGGCCCATCGGCCCAGGACCGGGTTCTGGCGCTGGATTACCTGTACATCATCGCCATGCTGATGATGCTGACCCTGGGCATTCGTTATGCCAGTGACACCTACTTTGAGGCGGCGCTGCTGATCGCCCTGTTCGGCTTCGTCGGCTCGTTTGCCCTGGCCAAATTCCTGCTGCGTGGCGAGGTGATCGAATGAATGGCGAATTGTCGTTGTGGGTCGAGATCCCGGTGGCGATCCTGTTGGTGCTCAGCAGTCTGTTTGCGCTGATTGGCGCGGCCGGGTTGCTGCGGATGAAGGATTACTTCCAGCGCATGCACCCGCCCGCCCTGGCTTCGACCTTGGGCGCGTGGTGCGTGGCGTTGGCGTCGATCATTTACTTTTCGGCCCTCAAGTCCGCGCCGGTGCTGCATGCGTGGTTGATCCCGATTTTGCTTGCGATTACGGTGCCGGTGACCACGTTGCTGCTGGCGCGGGCGGCGTTGTTCCGCAAGCGCATGGCCGGGGATGATGTGCCGGCTGAGGTGAGTAGTCGGCGGACTGACAGTCAGGGTTAGGTTCAGGATTTTTGGTGTTTGGGCGGGCCTCTTCGCGGGCAAGCCTCGCTCCTACAGGTTGGGGTTGATGATTCAACACATGACCCGTAGGAGCGAGGCTTGCCCGCGAAGCTTTTAAATCCAGGCCACTGCGAGCAACCCCGCCCCCAACACCACACACAACGGCGAATAGGCCCAGGTGTCAAGCCGGGCAAACTTCGAGCCCTTGACCTGCTTGAAGAACCCCATCAGGTTCGAATCCCCGATCGCCCGAGCAAACATCAGCATTGCAATCGCGCTGATCACCCATTGCAGCGACCAATGCTGCACCGTCGGCAAATACAGACCGACCCGCAAACACACCAGCATCGCAATCAGCAGCAAACCCACCGCCACCAGCAACGTGGCAAAGCCCGAGGGCTTGAACGCTTGCCTTGACTCCCCACCGCCCTCCCCGGGCACTCGCGGCACCGCCGCCTCGCTTCCAAGCTTGCCACCTGCCGCCCAATACAAGTGAATCAGGCTGATCAACAGGAAGATTGCAGCAATCCATTGCGCGACCATTAGGCTCATATTCAGACTTCCAGCGTGAAATGTCGCAGCAGGATGAACTTCATCGAGCATTTTTGTAAGGGTAAATGTCATCGGCGGTGGTAAAGTGCCGCCCCATGAAACTCGCCCGAACTGATCGCACATTGATGGCCTGGATGCTTTATTGCTGCGTCCTGTTCAACGTGTTCGCCTGCAGTATCGGTCACGGGCAAATGGTCGGGATGCAGCTCAACGGCCTCGGCGGCCAGTTCTGCAGCGTCGACCCGGCGACCCAGGCGCCGGCCGCCTCGAACACCTCCGATGAGAAGCTGCCGACCCTGTCCAAGGCGTTTGGCTGCCCGCTGTGCTCTACCGGCGGCATGGGTCCGGCGCTCAATTCCAGCCTGACCCTGGCGATTCTCCCGCAACAGCACAGCCCACCGCTGGCCGTCGCTGCCGATATAGACCTCCCTGCCCGCTACACCTGGCCTTCAGCCAACCCCCGCGCCCCGCCTTACGCCTGATTTTTTTGCCTTTCCGATCAGCTCACTACGCCTACGCGTGGCGTTCGCCTGTGTGCTGTTTCCTAGCCAAGAATTCAGGATTCATCGATGAAACACATCCCTTTACTGGCGAGCCTGTTTGGCTGCCTGTCCGTTAATGTCTGGGCGCAATCCACCGTCGATCTGGCGCCGATCACCATTGATGGCGAAGCTAATACCGAACCGGGCCTGAGCCTTGATCAATCCAGCGGCATGGCCTCGCGACTGGGCCTGAGCGTACGGGACACCCCGGCCTCGGTGGCCATCGCCAACCGCAACGACATCGAGCGCCATGGCGCGCAGAACTTCCAGGACGCCGCCAACACCTTGCCCGGCGTCAATGCCAGTGCACCGCCGGGTTTCGGCGGATTTGTCTCTTACCGTGGATTCACCAGCAGCCAGATCACCCAGATGTTCAATGGCATCAACGTCTCCGGCGGTCTGGCGCGCCCCGTGGATGCGTGGATTTATGATCGGGTGGAGCTGGTGGGCGGCCCCTCGTCGCTGATCAATGGCGCCGGTTCCGTGGGCGGTTCGCTGAACTACGTGACCAAACTGGCGACCCGCGAAGAGCAAGCCGCCGAAGGTCGGGTCAGCTATGGCAGCTACGACACCACCGAGACCGCATTTGGCCTCAACCACGCCCTCAGTGAGGCCGGGGCGGACGTTCAGCACTACGAGCGACTCGACGTCAGCCACAACGCCAGCAACGGTTACATCGACCGTCAGGAGCGCGATGCCTGGAGCGTGGCGTTCTCGCTGCTCAGCGACCTGACGCCGAACCTGTCCCACACCCTGGCCCTGGAATATCAGGACGAACACGAAGACAGTCCGTACTGGGGCACGCCCGTGCTCAATCCCAAGGCTGGCGAGTTGAAGATCGACAAACACAACCGCTTCAATAACTACAACGTCGAGGATGGTCGCTACGAGCAGCGCACGATCTGGGTGCGCTCGATCATCGACTACCGGATCAACGACAGCACCAGCCTGCGCAACACCCTGTATCACCTCGACAGTCAGCGCGACTACCGCAACCTGGAAACCTACCAGTACAACGCCGACAACAGCGCGGTGAACCGCTCCACGGCGTATCAGGTGCGGCATCAGGGTGAGCAGAATGGCAACCAGTTCGAGCTGCGCCACGACAACACCCTGTTCGGTCTGGACACCACCTGGTCCGGCGGTTTCGAGTACAAGGTCAACCAGACCACCAACTCGCCGCTGAACGTCAAAGGCGCCAGCACCGTTGACCCGAACAATTTCCAGCCGGGGCACTTCTATGACATCCCTGGCACCAATCCCAAACTGATCAGCGACAAGACCAACGAGGTCACCACCAAAGCGCTGTTCGTCGAGAACCGGCTGGCATTGACTGACAAACTCGCACTACTGACCGGGCTGCGTTACGACGACATCGACCTGGACGTGACCAATCACCGCGAGGTAACCGCCAGTAATCCCCGGCACCTCAAGCAAAGGTGGGAGCCGGTGACCGGGCGGGTCGGCCTGACCTACCAGTTCATCCCCACGGCCAACGTCTACGTGCAATACAGCACCGCCGCCGAACAGCCCAACGGCACGCAGAACTTTGATGTGTCCACCGGCAAACAGTGGGAAGTCGGCAGCAAGTTCGATTATCTGGGCGGTCGCGGATCGGCGACGGTGGCGGCGTACACCATCGAGCGTAAAGACTTCGCGGTGACCGATCCGCTGGACCCGACCCTAAGCATTCCGGTGGGTCAGCAGACGTCGAAAGGCATCGAACTGGCCTCGTCCTTCAAGATCACCGACAGGCTGTTGGCCGAAGGCAACTTCGCCTGGGTCGATGCGCAATACGACGAGTTCACCGAGAAGAACGCGGCAGGCGTAGTGGTTTCACGTAAAGGCAACACGCCGACCAACGTGCCGGATCGGGTCGGTAACCTGTGGCTGACCTATGACTTCGCGCCGCAATGGCAGGGCGGTGTCGATGCGCGGTACGTGGCTTCGGTGTTTGCCGACAGCGCCAATACCATGACTGTGCCGTCGTACACGCTGTTCGGGAGTTTCCTGAGCTACAAGGTCGACCAGCACACCACCGTGACCGGCCGGGTGCGTAACCTGACCAACGAGGTGTATGCCGAGTTTGCGCATGTTTCGCCGGCGTATTACCTGGGGACGCCACGGACATTCGAGTTGGCTGTACAGACGCGGTTCTAAGTACACCTCCTGTAGGAGCAAGGCTTGCCCGCGATGACATCCATGAGATCGCCATCGCGGGCAAGCCTTGCTCCTACAGGGTATGCGCTCAGTTCAGTGAGGCACTCACCTTATCCGCCACATCCTTCGGCAACCACGCCTGCCACACGTCCGGATGCGCCTTCATGAACGCCTCCGCCGCCTGGCGCGGTGCGGTGTGTTTCTCACTCATCTGCGCCAGGGCCTTGTTCAATGGCCCGATCGGCAAATCAACCTTTGTGAAGAACTCAGCAATCTGCGGGTATTGCTTCTGGAACGGGGTGGACACGCCAATCGACAGCTTGGAAGCCAGCGAACGGGTCGGTTTCGGATTCGGGTTATCGGCGTCGGTCAGGGTTTTCCAGGCTTCGGCGTCAAACGGCGGTTCTTCCAGTTGAATCAGCTTGAAGCGCCCAAGCAACGGCGTCGGGGACCAGTAATAGAACAGCACCGGTTTGCCACGGCGGATCGACGAAGCAATCTCCGCGTCCAGCGCGGCGCCCGAACCACTGCGGAAGTTCACATAACTGTCGTTCAAGCCGTAGGCCGTGAGTTTCTGCTTGTTGACCACTTCCGAGGTCCAGCCAATCGGGCTGTTGAGGAAGCGGCCCTTGCCTGGGCTTTCCGGGTCGCTGAAGACATCCTTGTAGCGCGGCAGGTCGCTGACACTGCGCAGGTCCGGCGCCAGGGGCTTGATGCCTTTGGCCGGGTCGCCCTTGACCACGTATTCCGGCACCCACCAACCCTCGGTGGCGCCCTTGACCGTGTCGCCCAGGCTCACGACCTTGCCTTCGGCTTCCGCCTTGACCCACACCGGACTGCGCCCGGCCCACTCTTCGCCAATGACCTGGATGTCATTGTTGGCCAGGGCGGTCTCAAGCGTGATGGTGGTTCCGGGCAACGTGTCGGTCGGCAGGCCGTAGCCCTTCTCGACGATGATCCGCAGGATATCGGTGATCAGGCTGCCGCTTTCCCAGTTCAGGTCGGCGAAGTGGATTGGCGCCTGGGCCGCGAACACCGGGACCGGCGAGGCCAACAAACCAAAGGTGGCCAGGGTAGCGGCCAGCAACTGTCGAAGTCCTTTCATGCTTTTGCACCTCGTGCTGTTCACAGCAATAGCAGGATGGCCTGACAGACAAGACCGCAAGCCTCTGAATACTCAGTCCATTGACTGTAGTAGAGGTTCCCGCTTTTTAGGGATCACGAGGTGCGAGGATTACTTTTCAGAAGGTTGCTGCAACCGGGCCAATTCCCTTCGCACCATGCTGGCGTACTCCGCCGGACGCAAGGTGTAGATCTGTGACGCCACCCAAGTCAGCCAACCGCTTTGCAGAACGGCCTTCTGGTCGAACAGGCGCTGGGCCTCGACCTGTGCGCTGGCAAGGTTCTGCACGTGAAAATCGGCGCGGGTCAGGGGCATTACTCGCTGGCCTTGAAGGTCACCAGTTCACCCTTGCGCCACTTGGCGGCCTTGGCCGTCACGGCTTTCAGGGTTTTGGTCAGGCCTTCCTGCAACTGTTGGTGAGCGGCGAACACCATCACCACGCTATGACCTTCCTTGAACACAATGCCGTGACCGTCGGCGGTGGTGACAAACGCGTAATCGCCCAGGCCGTAGACCGTCAGTTTGATTTCACGGAACTTGATGTCCAGTTTGCCGCCTTCGCGACTGGGCAATACCGAGGCGCTGAAATGATCGCCGACCTTGAGTTTGAGGCCGGGCTTGTCGTCCACCACCAGTGCTGCTTCGGTATCGATTTCGGCAATGTAGATGCCTTCAGCGTTCTGTTCGGTGACATAGACAAAACGGGACTGAAACTGTTTAACCAACTTCGCACGCAAATCACCCAGGACGAACAACGCGTGCATATCAAGATTACTTACTGCCAAGGAAACATCCCCACATCTGAAAATGATGCCGCACGCAGGAAAAACGCACAGCAGAAAAAGCGGCCATGGCGAATGTGTGCCGAATGAGCCGGGTCGAAATCCTGAACTGAGCAGAGCGCTCATCTATCGCGAGGTAAGAGAGATTACTGGATTGTCACTCGCGCCGTCCTCCCTGACGTTCGCCAAACCTTGAAGGAAAACACCCTTCTTGCCGCCGGAAAAAGCGGACTACTGACTTTAGGGAAAAATCCCTTCAATAAAAGCACTTTTCCGACATATCGCCCGTAAAAAATTGCTTTAGATGGATGCCAATCGCCAACAGTGATGGCGATTCTAGAGCAGCGACGCTCGTCGAGACTACTCAAAACGACGAACACACGTCGGTTAACACACGAAAAGGACTTCTTATGTGCACCATGACTCACTTTGCGAATCACTCGACAATCCACACCAACCACCCGGCGCCCCTGCATCCCGTGGTATTCCAGGCGTATGTCCTGCCCTTTGCAACGCTGGTCATGCCGCGCTTCCAGGTGATACCGGCCGGCAAGGCGTTCTTCCACATCAAGGAAACGGCCACCGGTCGTGTAAGAGGTTTCCGCACCCACCATAACGAAGCCTGTGCCCTCGCCCGTTCACTGGCCACACGCACCTGACGCCCACCATTGCCTTTTATCCCGAATGACGTTTCGTCACGCCGACGACTTAACTCAGCCGTCGGCCGGCAACTACTGCCATACTGCGCACCCCATGAATTCCGGCCCCTCGGCGGACGGCTTTCAATACAACATAATATTTCCAAGGGAAGGCTGCTACGTGACGGAATTTGATATCGGTGAATTTTTTATCCGGGGCGAAGCCAGAGAAGTTGAAGGCGAATTCCAGGCTGTCATTGTGATGCGTGCCAAACCACCCTTGACCACCGTGACCTATCACCAAGTCGAGAAGGATCGCTGGTTCAAAACCTCGGACGTCGCGTTCATTGCCGCCCAGGAAGCCGCCAAGGCCCTGAAGCTGGCGGTTGATGGCGGCGCATTGAAAGACTGATCCCGCTTTGCCGTCTATGCTCTCCCCTGCTTTCGACCATCGCAATCGAACTCCTGAAGCGCGGCTCCCTCAGATGCAGTGAAGCCGCCCCTCAGATCTCGCACTCGACGCGACCCGCAAGGAGATGAACATGGATTCACCTACACACGACTTGAAAGGTTTGTTCGACCAACTCGGCCTGGACTCCAGCGAGAAGGCCATCGACGATTTCATCGCCAGCCACTCCCCCCTCGCCGACGACAAGAAACTGATCGACGCCGAGTTCTGGACCCCGCAACAAGCCGGTTTCCTAAAAGAACAACTGCGTGAAGACGCGGACTGGGCGCGGGTGGTGGACGATTTGAACCTGCGGATGCATCAGGTTCACTAGGCCGCACACCTGAAAAATCTTGAGCAAAAAAGAGCCCCCTGAAGTGTGCACTTGCCTGTGGCGAGGGGGCTTGCCCCCGTTGGGCCGCGAAGCGGCCCCCTCAGGCTTACCGAGTTGCCTGGATTGGCGACTGCTTCGCAGCCGAACGGGGTGATGCGGCATTCCGACAAGCCCCCTCGCCACAAAAAGCCCGTCAAGTCATCAATAAGCCTCGCACTAGCGCGGTTTCTCGGGCTTGTAGCCCAGCCGCAATCCACCCCAATGCCGCCCCTTGAGCATGATCGGCACAGACAAATCGTGCATCAACTCACCGGTATCGCGGGTGTAGGTCTGCAACAACACCGGTTGCTGATGGCTGCCACAGCGGATCCCGGTGCGGTCGGCGAACTTGCGTTTGGTGCGGTTTTGCAGGGTGTCGACTTGCGGATCGCCGGTCAGCGGCTGGCTGAACACCGTGTTATGGGTCGGCACATAGCCCTGCTGCGTACAGGCGATGGCAAAGACCAAACCTTCATGGCGCGGTAGCAACGGTTCCTGGATCGCCGGCAGCACCTGATCGGTGTAGCGGTCGAAACGCGTCTGGAACTTGGCCGGGCTGGTGTTGGGAATCGCCTGGTAATTGCGATCGAACAGATCATCGAGACTGACCCGGCCCTGATCGATATCCGCCTCAAAACGCGCAGCAATCTGACTCGCGCCTTCGCGGGCCAGGTCATAAATCCGTTGGTGATAATCGTCCAGGCCAACCTCGGCCAGGCGCTCGCTGATGGTTTCGGCCTGCCCTTCCATCTGCACCGCCGCCTTGGCCAGATGTTGGGTCTGTTGATCGCTGATCGCCAAATCGCTGCGCATCTGCTCGATGGCATGAAACAGGCCGTCCAGTTGCTCGCGGTTGGTGTCAGCGCCCCGGGCGATTTCCCCGACCTGCTGTTCCACGCCGGCGGCCAGGCGCGCGATGTTTTCCAGATGCTGGCCGGTGTGCTCCACCTGTTTGACGCCGACGTCCAGATCGCTGGAGAGCTGGCGAATCTGTTCCACCACTTGCGCGGTGCGTTGCTGGATGTCGGCGACCATTTCCCCGACTTCGCCGGTGGCCGTCGCGGTGCGGGCGGCCAGACCGCGAACTTCATCCGCCACCACCGCAAAACCGCGACCGTGTTCCCCGGCCCGTGCCGCTTCGATAGCGGCGTTCAGTGCCAGCAAGTTGGTCTGGCTGGCGATGGACTGGATCACCAGGGTGACCCGCTGAATGTCGTCGCTGCGCAGGCTCAGGGCTTCAATCAGTTCTCGACTGGCACTGGCGCGCTGGCTGAGCTGATGCATGCGGGAAATCGATTCGATCAACTCCGTACGCCCGGCGGCACTGCTCTGATGGGCCTCACTGGCCGCACTCAAGGCTTCGCGACTGAGCGTCGAGGTGGCTTGTTCGGTGGAAATCATCACTTCGGCGTTGCTGACGATGCGCTTGGCGGCATCGAGTTGCGATTGCACCTTCTCGGCCAGTTGCTTGACCGAAAACGCCACGCCAGCAGCGGACAGCGCGTTGTGACTGGTGGTGTAGGAAAGGTCGCGGGTCAACTCGGCAATGGCGCTTGAGCTGTCGGCAGGGATTGAATCGGGGATTGCGCGTGTGCGCAGGCGCGGCAGCCAGATGATCAGCACGGCCACGGGCAGGCCGATGTAGAGCGACGCGCCGCCCAAGGCCATGCCACAGAGCAACAGCACCAGGGCGATGCTTTGCACCGTCGGCGTCAGCCAAAGGTTCTTTGGCGCAAGTACTGGTGCAGGCACATGCCCAACCAGAGATCCGTCTCTCGTCATCTTCATCACCCCATGCGTCTTCTATTTGTTGTGACTGCATTAAACGCCACTAGTGGGCCATTATCTATGGTCCATTAGTCGTGGATATTGCAGCAGGTCAATAGAAGTGTTGGGGTTTCGCGGACGGCAAAAAGCTTCGCGGGCAAGCCTCGCGCCTACAGGATGTGTGTAGGTGCGAGGCTTGCCCGCGAAGGGGGCGCTACGGAATCAGGCCTGACGCTGGTGCTTGTCGATCTGTTCGTGACGCTCTTGAGCTTCGATGCAGTACTTGGTGGTCGGGCTGATCAGCAGGCGTTTCAGGCCAATGGCCTCGCCACTGTCGTCGCACCAGCCGAAGCTGTCTTCTTTGATGCGTTCCAGAGCCTGTTCCAACTGAGGCAGCATGCGCTGGTCGCGATCGATCGCGTTGACCAGCCAGGTGCGCTCTTCTTCAACGGAAGCCGCGTCGGCCGGGTCAGCCGGGGTGTCCAGGCTTTCGATGGCGATGCGGTTCTGTTCGATGCGCTCGTGGGTTTCGACTTTCATGTTCTGCAACAGCTCGTAGAAAAAAGCATGTTGCTCGGCATTCATGTAGTCATCCGCCGGCATGGCCAGCAACTTGTCCTTTGTCATTGATATCTCTATAAAAAAACGTGCATTAAGGCGAATTAGGGAGCGTTCCGTCGGACCTCGTCGGCCGTCGGAAAGGCGCCATGTATTCCAAGCGCCACCCGGCACTCAATTTACGAGGGGCGGCAGTCTAAGGCCGACTTGAGGCCTCAGCAACTGAAAAGACAGCGAATTTGTCCGACAACACCCGGAAAGTGCGCTTTGGCAGCCGTTGTGGTGGTTATCGGAGTGCGTTTATAGCAAGAAATTCAGTCCAGCGGCTTTATATAGAAGACAAACGGCTGCGCCACGCGGGTCAGGCGTGGCGCATTTTTGCTGTTTATTGCGGTTTCAGCGTTTGAGTTTGCGCTTGTTGCGGTACTGGTCGATGACCACCGCCACCACAATGATCAACCCCTTGATGATGTCCTGGATATATGCATCGACCCCGACAAAGGTAAAGCCGCTGGCCATCACCCCGAGAATCAGCGCGCCAATCACGGTACCGGTGATGCGCCCTACGCCACCCGCCAGGCTGGTGCCACCGATCACGGCCGCGGCAATCGCATCCAGCTCATAGGACATGCCCATCCCGGCCTGCCCGGTCGCGGCACGGGCCGAGGCCACCACGCCAGCCAGGCCTGCGAGCAACCCGGCGATGCTGTAGACGATCACCAGATGCCGCTTGACGTTGATCCCGGAAGTCCGCGCCGCCTGCATGTTGCCGCCGATGGCGTAGGTGTATTTGCCGTACTTGGTGTAACGCAGGGCGATGTGGAAGATCACCGCCACCACCAGGAAAATGATCACCGGCATGGCGCCGTGGCCGATGGCGGTGTAGGAATCGGACAGCATGCTCACCGGTTGGCCTTCGGTGTAATACCGCGCCAGGCCCCGGGCCGAGACCATCATGCCGAGGGTGGCAATGAACGGCGGGATCCCGGTGACGGCGATGATGCTGCCGTTGATCGCCCCCGCCAGCAGTCCGACCCCGAGCCCGGCAATCACCGGGATCCACACCGGCAAGTCGGTCAGCGACGGAAACACCGCCCTGGCGAAGTCCGAGGTCTGGGCCAGGCTGGCGGCAATCATCGCCGACAGCGCCAGCACCGAACCCGAGGACAAGTCGATACCGGTGGTGATGATCACCTGGGTCACGCCGATGGCCAGCAGGCCGATGATCGAGACTTGCAGGATCATCAGCACCAGACGCTGGGAGTTCATCAGGAAGCTCTGGTCGCGCACGATCCAGCCAAACACCTCAAACACCAGGCCGATGCCGATCAGCACCAGGAAGATGCTCAACTCCGTCGGAAAGCGCCGACGACTCTTGGTCGGTGCCGTTGCTGGCTTGTTTTCCAGTATCGCGTTCATAACCACTCACCCTTCTATCGCGTCGCCCGTGCTGGCCGCAGCCAGCGCCGGCATCAATTAGTGAACCGCGGACATGCCCGAGGCCAATTGCATCACCCGTTCCTGGGTCGCTTCGCTGCGGTCGAGGGTGCCCATCAGGTCGCCCTCGTGCATGACCATCACCCGGTCGCTCATGCCGAGCACTTCCGGCAGTTCCGAGGAAATCATGATCACCGCCATGCCTTCGCTGGCGAGGTAGGAGATCAGCCGGTAGATCTCGGCCTTGGCGCCGACATCGATGCCGCGGGTTGGCTCGTCGAGAATCAGAATCCGTGGATTGGTCATCAGCCAACGCGCCAACAAGGCTTTCTGCTGATTGCCGCCGGACAAGGTGTCGATGCACTGCTCCAGCGACGGGGTCTTGACCCGCAGCTTTTTGCACATGTCTTCGCACAACACCCGCAGGGCTTTCTGCTGGATAAAACCGTGACCGGCGTAATGCGGCAGCACGGCCATTTCCATGTTTTCCAGCACCGACAGGCAGGGGAACAGGCCACTGAGCTTGCGATCCTCGGTCAACAGCGCGAAGCCCTTCTCGATCGCCATGTGCGGGTCGCTGATGCGCACCACCTGGCCGTCGAGGCGAATCTCGCCGCCGTCGCTGGGGGTGATACCGAAAATCGCTTCGGCCACGTTGGTCCGCCCGGAGCCCATCAACCCGGCGATACCAAGAATCTCCCCGGCATGCAGGTCAAACGACACCCCTTTGAAAATGCCGTCGAGCTTGAGGTCGCGCACCGACAACAGCAGATCCCCAATCGGCTTCTCGCGCACCGGGAACAACTGGCTCAACTCGCGACCGACCATCATCGAAATCAGGCTGTCACCGTCCATGCTGTCGGCCCGTTGCAGGCCGATGTAGGCGCCGTCGCGGAACACCGCCACTTCATCGGCGATGGCGAACACTTCGTTCATTTTATGGGTGATGTAGATGATGCCTTTGCCCTGGCTCTTGAGGTCGGCAATGATCGAGAACAGGTGGGCCACTTCCTTATCGGTGATGGCCGAGGTCGGTTCGTCCATGATCAGGACGTCGGAGTCATAAGAGACGGCTTTGGCGATTTCAACCATCTGCCGCTCGGCGATGCTCAGGTTGCCGACCTGTTCTTCTGGATCAAGGTTGATGCGCAAGCGTTCCAGCAGTGCGGCGGTGCAGCGGTGCATTTCGCGGTGATCGATCATGTGAAAGCCGTTGAGCTGCTCACGACCGATCCAGATGTTTTCGGCGATGCTCATGTGCGGCATCAGGTTGAGTTCCTGGTGGATCATCGCGATCCCGGACTGCAGCGCTGCCAGCGGTGTTTCGAAGACCACCGGTTTGCCCCGCAGGCGAATTTCACCGGCGTCCGGCTGGTAGATGCCGGCGATGATTTTCATCAGGGTCGATTTGCCCGCGCCGTTCTCGCCCATCAGGGCCAGCACGGAGCCGGGACGCACTCGCAGTTGCACATCGGACAAGGCAATCACACCTGGAAAACCCTTGCTGACGTTGATGATCTCCAGCAAGTACGGCTCATCGACAGGTGTTGCGGTTGGCTGGCTACCCACCAACGGGGTGCTCGAAGCAGTCGCTGAAGCGAACATGATCAGGTACTCCATCAGCAAGGTCGCGGTGGCAACCTTGCGTGCTTATTGTTGTTATTGGACGGACAGGCTATTTGAACGTGTCGACGTTTTGCGGGGTGATCAAGCGGTAGGGAACCCAGACGTTCTGTTCAACCGGTTCGTTCTTGGCCATTTTCACCGCCGTGTCGATCGAACCGTCCGCCTGGCCTTTGGCATCCTGGAACACCGAGACCGTCATGTTGCCTTTCTTGATCGCGTTCAAGCCGTCCGGCGTACCGTCGACCCCGGCGATCAGCACCTCCCCTTTGGCCTTGCCGGCCTGGCTCAGGGCCATCGCCGCACCAATCGCCATTTCGTCGTTGTTGGCCACGACCGCGTCGAATTTGCGGCCCTGGGTCAGCCAGTCGTTGACCAGAGTCATGCCTTTATCCCGCAGCCAGGTGCCGGTCTGTTCTTGCTCGATCTTGATGTTCGGGTATTTGGCCAGCACCTCTTTGACGCCTTTGGTGCGGTTGGTGGTGGAGTTGTTCGCCAAGTCGCCCAACAGGATCACGATGTCGCCCTTGCCGCCCATTTTGTCGGCCAGGTATTGCATCTGCATTTCACCGGCCTCCAGGTCGTTGGAAGCGACGGTGACCACGCCTTTGGGCAGTTTCAGGTCATCCGGGCGGCGGTTGACGTAGACCAGCGGAATCCCGGCCTTGACCGCGGCTTCGGTTATTTTCCGGGTGGCGGCGGTATCCACCGGGTTGACCACGATGGCATCGACCTTCTGGCTGATGAAGTTTTCCACTTGGCTGAGCTGCTTGACCACGTCGCTGCGGGCGTCTTCGAATTGCAGCTGCACGCCGTCAGGGTAGGACTTGGCTTTTTTGTCCATGGATTCGCGCAGGTAGGTCAGCCAGGTGTCATCGAACTGGGACATGCTCACGCCGATCTTCATATCGGCCAGTGCAGCGCCGCTGGCGAACATCAAAGAGAGAGCAAGGGCGGTGAAACGGATCTGGGTCTTCATGAAAAGTCTTTCTCCACATTCTTGTTGGTTTTATGGATATGGCGTGACGATTTCAGTAAGCGGCAACAGGGTGAAACGTGGCGCGAGGCAGGTCGCTGGAAATGACTCTATTGGAATATAATTTCTATATCAACCAGTTTTAGAATTTAATTCTGATTTTATTCCACGGTGATCAAACTGGCCCAATTCCACCACTTGATGACGCTCGGCACTCAAGCGCGCAGCGTCCAGAACACGGGTGGCCGCCAGTGCATCACGGGCCTCCACCGGCAATGGGCCACCGCTCTGCAACGCGGTTTGTAGCTGTAAATAGAACTGGTTCCAGCAGCCGCGTTCGGAGGGCACCCGTTCGCGCACCTCGCCTTGTTCGAACCAGCCCCAGCGTCGGTGCTCTTCGACGCCCCAGCGTTCACCTTCGGATTTTGGCGAGAGCCCGGCCAGCGTCAGGGCCTCCTGCCCGTCCAGCCCATCGACGCTGTAGCAGCCTTGGGTGCCGGTGACTCGAAAGCGGGGTCCGGGGGTGTTCTGCAGGCAACTCCCGCCCAGGTGCGAGGTGACGCCGTTGGCGTGGGTCAGGGACATAAAGAAGCCGTTGTCGTAGGTCTGGCCTTTTTCCAGGTACTCCAATTCGGCGTAGACCTGTGTGACCGGGCCGAACAGCAGCAACGCTTGATCCACCAAATGGCTGCCCAAATCCCGCAGGAAACCACCACCGCTGCCGTTGTTCACCGCTTGCGGCGAATAGCGTTCGATCCGGGATTCGAAGCGAGTGACCTGCCCCAGCGCGCCAGATTCGATGAGTTTGCGCACGGTGAGGAAGTCCGAATCCCAGCGTCGGTTCTGATAGACGCTGAGCCGCACACCCTGGCGCTCGGCCATGGTGATCAGGGTTTGTGCCTGTTGCGCATCGGCGGCGAACGGTTTGTCACTGACCACCGCGACCCCGTGCTCGATGCCATCGAGTACCAGCGCCGGACGGCCCTTAAGCGGCGTGGACACCACCAGTGCGTCGATCCCGGCTTCCACCAGTTGGCCGATGCTGTCGAAGGCCGGCACACCGGGATGCTCGGCGGCCAACAACTGACGGCGCTCCGGGGAACGGGTGACCACACCGACAAACGTGGCACCCGGCAGGCTGCTGAGCAGCGGAGCATGGAAAAACCGGCCGCCATGGCCGTAACCGACAAGTCCGATACGCATGACTCAACTCCTTCTTGATCGTTCCCACGCTCTGCGTGGGAATGCATCAATGGACGCTCTGCGTCCGCTTTTGGGACGCGGAGCGTCCCGGGCTGCATTCCCACGCAGAGCGTGGGAACGATCGGTTAACCGCGATCCCGGTAGGAGCGAGGCTTGCCCGCGAAGGCGGTGTGTCAGGCGACGTCGATGTTGAATGTGCCGCCGCCTTCGCGGGCAAGTCGGATCGCCGCACCGCTCGCTCCTACAGGGTTATTGTGTGGGGCTTAACGGCAGAGCTCGCTTTTGACCCGTTCCAGCATCATCCGGTTGGACTCGTCCGGCCGGTCTTCCCAGGCGAACACCGACACCGTGGCAATCCCGTCGAATTGAATCTCGCGCAACGTGCCGAAGAACGCCTCCCAATTGACTTCGCCCTGCCCGATGTCCAAATGCTGGTGCACGGTGGCCACCACACCCGGCGGGTTGACGATGTAGCGCAACCCCGAAGAAGCCTTGTGGTTGTAGGTATCGGCGATGATCAAGTGGCTCAGTTTCGAGCCGGCGTACTTGAGCATCGAAGTGATATCGCCCACGCCGTCGTCATAGAAAAACGTGTGCGGCGCGGCGTAGAGGTAGTTGATCCAGTCGCGATCCAGCCCGCGAATGATGTCCACCGACTCGTTGTTGCGCTCACAGAAATCGTAAGGGTGCGCCTGGATGTCGAGCTTGATGCCTTCGCGTTCGAATTCGGGGATCAACTCGTCCATGGAGCGCATGAACTGGTTTTCGCACACCAGCGGGTTGTCCGACTGGCCGGTGAATTCGGTGTTGACCAGTTCGCAGTCCATCTCCACCGCAATCTGGATCGCGCGCTTCCAGTTGCGCACGGCGGCGACCCGCAGGCCCTCGTCGGCGGCGGCCCAGTGGTACATCGGTAATAAGGAAGAGAGTTTGACCCCGGTGTCGCTCAGGGCTTTGCGAAATTCCTTGATCCGCGCCTTGTCGACCCTCGGGGCTTTGTAGAACGGCAGGAAGTCTTCGCGGGGCGAGAGCTCGATGTGTTCGTAACCGAGCTCGGCGACCTTATCGACCATCTTGCCCAGGGACAGGGTGCGGTACATGTAAGGGTCTAGTGCGATGCGCATGTTCTTGTTCTCCTTCACCAATCTCAGCCCTGACACTGATCGTTCCCACGCTCTGCGTGGGAATGCCGCCATGGACGCTCTGCGTCCGCTCTTGGGACGCGGAGCGTCCCGGGCTGCATTCCCACGCGGAGCATGGGAACGATCATCGTTAGCCGTAGAAATGTGGGCGCTCTGGTAGGCCGACTTTAACGATCTGGCCGTTGTTCTGGGCTTCAATGCACGCGTCTGCGGCGACGGCGGCGGCAAAGCCATCCCATGCCGATGGACCGCCGACTTGACCTGCTCGCACGCCATCAATAAAGGCCTGAAGCTCGACGTCGTAGGCAGCAATAAACCGATCCTTCCAGTCCATCAGAATCGCATTCGACAGCTTCGCGCCACTGCGCAATTGCACCTGTTGCGGTTCCGGCAATTTAGCGATGCCGGTCTCCCCCACCACTTCGCACTGGATGTCGTAGCCGTACTGGCAGTTAACGAACACTTCCACGTCGATGCGTGTGCCCTTGGCGGTTTCCAGCAGGACGATTTGCGGGTCTTTCAAATGCGCGAGGGCTTTGCTGGATTTGCGTGGGAACACCACCTGCACCGAAACGTAGTCATCGTCGAGCAACCAGCGCAGCACGTCCAGTTCATGGATCAGGGTGTCGGTGATCGCCATGTCAGTCTTGTAGTTTTCGCCCACGGTCGGGTTGCGATGCGCGCAGTGCAGCATCAGCGGTTCACCGATCTGGCCGCTATCGATCACCGCTTTGAGGGCGCGATAACCTTCGTCGTACGGACGCATGAAACCGACCTGCACCAGGCGCTTGCCGTGGGCCACTTCGGCTTCGACGATCTTGCGGCAGCCTTCGGCGGTGACGGCCAGTGGCTTTTCGCAGAACACGGGTTTGCCGGCAGCAATCGCGGCCAGCACAAATTCTTCGTGGCTCGGGCCCCAGGAGGTGACGAGGATGGCCTCGACTTCTGGCGCCTTGATCAGCGCGTGGCCATCGGGGTAGACCTCTGCGGTCAGTTTCAGATCAGCAACAACCTTGGCGGCTTGCTGCAAATTGATGTCGGTCACCGCGACGACCTGGCTATTGAGCAAGGTCTGGCTGCAACGACGGATATGGTCCTGGCCGATGGCCCCGGTGCCGATGACGCCGATCTTCAAAGACATATAAACACTCCCGCTTATTGGTTTGAGGGCAATCAGTACTGACGAGCCTTCGCCAGTCGTTCGTTCAGGGTCTTGGCCACCGCATCGGTGCGTGCACTGGTGGAGACTTGCGCCACGCCGACCCGCCACCACGACAGGTATTTATGAATCATCGTCTTGGGCAGAACCTTGATATCGATCAGCGTCGAAACGCTCTGCAACCGCGCATCCGCCAACGCCGCTTGCAGCTCTTCGACGGTGTTCACTTTGTAGGTCTTGCAGCCATAAGCCGCCGCGCTCATGGCGAAATCCACCGGCACGAAGCCGCCGTCGAGCTTGCCGGTTTCCGGATTACGGAAGCGGAACTCGGTGCCGAAGCTGTCCATGCCGTGTTCCATCTGCAGGTTGTTGATGCAACCGAAGGTCATGTTGTCCAGCAGCACCACGTTGATCTTGCGGCGCTCCTGAATCGAGGTCGCCAGCTCCGAGTGCAGCATCATGTAGGAGCCGTCGCCGACCAGCGCGTAGACCTCGCGATCCGGCTCGGCGAGCTTCACGCCCAACGCGGCGTTGACCTCGTATCCCATGCAGGAATAGCCGTACTCGACGTGGTAAGTGTTCACGCCCTTGCTGCGCCAACTGCGCTGCAAGTCGCCGGGCAGGCTGCCGGCGGCGGCGACGATCACCGCGTCGTCGGCCAAGGTTTCATTGAGCACGCCGAGCACGCGGCTTTGGGTCAGGCAGGAACCGGTCAATTCGATGAATTCCCGCAGCACGGCCGGGTCCATGTGGTCGTTGATTTCCGGGACGAAGTCCTTGGCCTGGTAGTCGACCTGATAGATGCGGTCGACTTCCTCATCCAGTTGCGCCTTGGCCTGACGCGGTTGATCGCCCCAGCTGGAGCGGTAATCGCCCAGTGCGTCAGCCAGTGCGAGCAAACCGGTTTTGGCGTCGGCCAGCAGTTGCACGCCGTCGAGTTTCAGCGCATCGCAGGGGCTGATATTGAGGTTGAGAAACTGAACCTCAGGATGCTGGAACAACGACTTCGAGGCGGTGGTGAAGTCGCTGTAGCGGGTGCCGATGCCGATGATCAGATCAGCGTCCTTGGCCAGCAGATTCGCCGCCAGACAACCGGTTTCGCCAATGCCGCCGACGTTCAGCGGATGGCTCGACACCACCGCGCTCTTGCCAGCCTGGGTCTCTGCGAAGGGAATGTCGAAGCGTTCGGCAAACGCCTGCAACGCCGCATTTGCCCCGGAGTAACGCACCCCGCCACCGCAAATAATCAGCGGCTTGCGCTTGCCTTTGACCAGCGCCAACGCATCGCCAATCATCGCTTCAGTAGCCGGACGCCGCTCGATGCGGTGCACGCGTTTTTGCAGGAAGTAATCCGGGTAGTCGTAGGCCTCGGCTTGCACGTCTTGCGGCAAGGCCAGGGTCACCGCGCCGGTTTCGGCGGGGTCGGTGAGCACGCGCATGGCGTGGATCGCGGCGGTCATCAGTTGCTCGGGACGGTTGATGCGGTCCCAGTATTTGCTCACGGCTTTGAAGGCATCGTTGGTGCTGATGCTCAAGTCGTGGAACTGTTCGATCTGTTGCAGCACTGGGTCCGGTTGGCGGCAGGCGTAGACATCGCCGGGCAGCAGCAACAACGGAATGCGGTTGGCCGTGGCGGTTGCGGCAGCGGTCAGCATGTTGGCCGCGCCGGGGCCGACCGAGGACGAGCAGGCGTAGATCTTGCGCCGCAGGTGTTGCTTGGCGAAACCGATGGCGGCGTGGGCCATGCCCTGCTCGTTGCGGCCCTGATGCACGATCAAATCGCCGCTGTCCTGCTCCAACGCCTGGCCCAGGCCGAGCACGTTGCCATGGCCGAAAATGGTAAAGACCCCGGCGACGAATTTACTCTGGACGCCATCGACCTCGATGTACTGGTTATCGAGGAATTTCACCAGGGCCTGGGCCATGGTCAGTCTTGTTGTGGTCATGTCCGATCCTTCAATAAACGAAGAAACCCTTGTGGGAGCGAGCCTGCTCGCGAAAGCGAAGTGTCAGGCAACATGGATGTTGGATGTGCCGCCGTCTTCGCGAGCAGGCTCGCTCCCACAGAGGGGATCTTCATTAGCCTTGAGAGTTTTGCAGGTGGTTCATGCTCGCGCCGATCGCCTGTTCGATGTCCGCCAGGCCATGCACACTGTCGGCAAACGGTTCGAACGACAGGTAGCCGCTGTAACCGCTACCGAGCAACCGTTCGATCTGCGCGGCGTTGCCGAGGATGTCGCCCTCGCCCACCAGCACTCGATGGCCATCGCGGATGCTGTTGAGCGGGGCTTCGGCATCCTCGACACCCGAGATGTGCACCAGCCCGGTCAGCTCAGGGAAAAACTCCTGTTCACTGGCCAGATGATGGTGAAAAGTGTCGTGCACCAGCCGGAACACATCCAGCCCACCGATGGCCTTGATCGCGTCCACTGCCGTGCGTTTACGCCGCAACGAGCACTCTTCAAACCCCAGCGGTTCAATGAAACCGAGGATGCCGTGATCACGCAAAATCGGCGCCAGTTCAGTCAGAGCCGTGCGCAACCCCGAAGCTCGTTCCGCTTCATTGCGCGGATCGGCGCGATCATTCAACGGGCACATGACCAGCCCTTGCGCACCGCAATCCCGGGCATAAGCCGCCAGTTTCAATGCCTGCACACGGCGCTCGTCATTCCACACATCAAACGGGTACAGCGCGTTGATCGACAGCACGGTGATGCCTTTGGCCGCGCACAACTCACGCACCGTTTCAGGCGCGGTGCCGTCTTCGATTTCAACGCCTTTGAGGTCGTTGCGGATCTCGATGGCGTCGGCCTTGAGGGTCACCGCCAGGTCGATGAACGCCGGCAGGGACAAACGTGGGGCGACCATACGGTTCAGGGCGAAACGCAGGGGCTTGCTCATTATTGTTGTTCTCCGCAGGTGAATTATTTGGCGGTTGGCATGCTGAATTCAGGGCCTTTGGCGATGCTGTCGGGCCAGCGTTGCATCACGCTTTTGTAGCGACTGTAGAAACGGATGCCCTCTTCGCCATAAGCGTGGTGGTCGCCGAACAGCGAGCGCTTCCAGCCGCCGAACGAATGCCAGGCCATCGGCACCGGAATCGGCACGTTGATGCCGACCATGCCGACCTTGATGGTGCGGGCAAACGCCCGGGCGATGCCGCCGTCACTGGTGAAACACGACACGCCATTGCCGAATTCGTGAGCGTTGATCAACGCCACGGCGCTGGCAAAATCCGGCACACGGACGATGCCCAGCACCGGGCCAAAAATCTCTTGCTGATAGATGCTCATCTCGGTCGTGACGTTATCGAACAGCGTCGCACCAACGAAGAAACCGTTCTCGGCCCCCGGCACCTTGAAGTTGCGGCCATCGACGATCAGTTGCGCGCCCTGGGCCACGCCTTCGCCGATAAAACCTTCGACCTTGGCCTTGTGCTCGGCAGTGACCAGCGGCCCCATGTCGCTGTCGCCCTGCAGGCCGTTGCCGACCTTCAATTGGTCGATGCGCGGCAGCAACTTGGCGATCAATTGGTCGCCGACATCGCCCACCGCGACCGCAATCGAGATCGCCATGCAGCGTTCGCCGGCCGAACCGTAAGCCGCGCCGATCAACGCGTCGGCGGCTTGATCCAGATCCGCGTCGGGCATGACGATCATGTGGTTCTTCGCGCCGCCCAGTGCTTGCACACGCTTGCCGCGAGCGGTGGCCTGCTGGTGGATGTACTCGGCAATCGGCGTTGAGCCAACAAAGGAAATCGCCTCGATGTCCGGGTGTTGCAGCAAGGCGTCCACCGCCACTTTGTCGCCCTGGACCACGTTGAACACACCGTCTGGCAATCCGGCTTCGGTGAGCAAACGGGCCATGAGCAAACTGGCCGATGGATCGCGCTCGGACGGCTTGAGGATGAAGCAGTTACCAGTGACCAGCGCCAGGGGGATCATCCACAGCGGCACCATCACCGGGAAGTTGAACGGCGTGACCCCGGCGCAAACGCCCAGAGGCTGGCGCAGGTTCCAGTTGTCGATGCCGCCGCCGATGTTGTCGCTGAATTCGGTCTTGAGCAGGTTCGGCGCACCGCAAGCGTATTCGACGATTTCGATGCCGCGAGTGACCTCACCCTTGGCGTCGGACAGCACTTTGCCGTGTTCGCGGCTGATGATTTCGGCCAGTTCGTTGTGATGACGGTCGAGCAGTTCCTTGAACTTGAACATCACCCGGGAGCGACGCAGGGACGATTGCTCGGACCACGCAGGGAAGGCTTTCAGGGCCGAGGCCACGGCTTCGACGACGGTCTTCTCGCTGGCCAGGCCGACCCGCGCCTGCACCGCACCGGTGGCCGGGTTGAACACGTTGCTAAAGCGCTCACTGCCGGTGTCTTGCACTTGGCCGCTGATGTAATGGCCGATGACCGGGGCGTTGCTCATTGTTCTTGTTCTCCGTGCAAGTGTTGGAATTAGAGATCCAGGAGCCAACTGTGCTGCGGATCGTTATGGAACTGCCAGACGCGTTTCGGCCCGGCCATCACGTTCAGGTAATACGACTCGTAGCCGTACGGCACGCTGACCGGGTGGTAACCCTTGGGCACCACCACCAGGTCGCTGTTTTCCACGGCCATGGCCTGATCGATGCTGCGGTCGTCGGTGTAGACCCGCTGGAACACGAAGCCCTGGGGCGGGTTGATCTGGTGGTAATAGGTTTCTTCAAGAAAGCTCTGGTGCGGCAGGTCGTCGGTGTCGTGCTTGTGCGGCGGGTAGCTCGACGAATGCCCGGACGGTGTGCGCACCTCCACCACCAGCAGCGAATGGGCGGGCTCGGTGTCGGGCAGGATGTCACACACGTAACGGGTGTTGGCGCCTTTGCCGCGTACGCTGCGTTTCATCGTTTCGGGTTTGATCAAACGTGGGCCGAGGTTGTCGGCGGTTGAGCCGGGCGCGGCGCACACGGCGATTTGCACGTCGCTGAGGGCGACTACTTGCGCCTGACTGCCCGGCGGCAAATAAGCAGCGAACGGCGATTTGTCTTCGAACACCGATTGGCGGTCGCCGATATTGTCCCAGTCGAACGCGCCCTGCCCCGGTGCTTCGCCCTTGATGCTGACGCGACCGCTGAGCAGCACCAGGCATAACTCTTTATCGCCCGCAGACACCGGCAAAGTTTCGCCGAGGCTCAAGCGATACGCGGCGAAACCGACGTATTCCAGCTCACCCTTGCCCAACTCGACCATGGTCCGGCCATGGGCATTGCTTTTGACCAGCAGGCTCATAACGCAATCCTCTCGTCGAGCAACGTACGCAAGGTGTCGAAGCCTTTCTTGGCGTAAACATAACTCGGTGCCACGGCGGGGTCCTGCTCGGCCTCGACCACCAGCCAGCCGTGGTAATCAGCGGCCAGCAACACGTCGAGCAAGGCGCCGAAGTCGATATCGCCATCCCCCGGCACGGTGAAGGTGCCGTTGATGATGCAATCCGGGAAGCTCCACAGGTGGTTGCGCGCCAGTTGCACCACCGGTTTGCGCACATCCTTGAAATGCACGTGGCAGATGCGTTCGATGTGTTTGCGCAGCACCTGTAAGGGTTCGCCGCCGCCCATGTAGCAGTGGCCCGAATCAAACAGCAGGCCGACTTCGCTGCCGGTCAGGGCCATCAACTTGTCGATGTCCGCCGGGGATTCGATGTAGGCGCCCATGTGGTGGTGATACGCCAGGCGCACGCCTTGGGACAGGGTGAAACGCGCCAGTTCGGTGAGCTTGTCAGCGTATTCCTGCCACGCTTGTTCGGTGTGGAAACGCGGGCGCTCGACCAGTGGAATGCGCTGGCCCTGGATCGAGTCCGCGACTTCGCCGTAGACCAGCACCGTGGCGCCGTTCTTCGCCAGCAGCTCGACATGGCTGCCGATGGCGTCGATTTCCTCGGCCACCGAACGGCGGGCCAAACGGCTGGAATACCAGCCGGAGACCAACGCCAGATCGTAAGGCCGCAGCACGTCACCGACGCCTTTGGCATCCTTGGGGAATTTGCCGTTGAGTTCAAAACCTTCGTAACCGATGTCCTTGCCTTCGCTCAGCGCAGTGCTCAGCGGCGTCTCGCCACCGAGGGACGGCAAATCGTCGTTGCTCCAGGAGATCGGGTTGATGCCAATTCGAATAGCGGGCATGGCTGCACCTTTTATTGTTGTCCAAATGAGATCTCTGCAAACCGGCCCTGTAGGAGCAAAGCTTGCTCGCGATGCTTTTAGAGTTCTTGAGGGCCCCATCGCGGGCAAGCCTTGCTCCTACAGGTATTCGGCGCTTCAGGCGCGGGCGCTCCGCCAGGCATCGATCAATTCGACAAACGTCCCCTGCACCTGACGGATCAACGTTTCGTCGTCGATTTCCCCGGCCATCCACGCCCGGCTCGGTTCCTGGAAAATCGTGCGTCCCACGGCAAACCCACGACAGGTCTGGCTCTGACTGGCCTGTTGAAAGCCTTCAGCCAACGCCGCCGCCGGGGCATTCAGGCCTAGCAATACGACCCCTCGGCAGTACGGATCACGTTCCTGAATCAACTCATCCAGCTGTTTCCATTCCTCGGCACTCTGCGCTTCGATCTTCCACCACGCAGGGTAGATGCCCAGGTTGTAGAGGCGTTTCAGCGCGCGATAGAGCACGTCCGGATGGGTCGATGGGTGATCCTTGGGCGGGATGATTTCCAGTAGCAGTTCATGCCCGCTGACCTGGGACGCCTGGTACAAACCCTTGATCTGCGCTTCCTGTTCCAGGCGCAGCAGCGGCTCGTCATCCGGGTGAAATTGCACCAGACACTTGATGATTTGTTCCTGCGGCCAGGCAATCAAATTGCTGCCAATCGAGCGCCCGTGTTCGAAGGCCAGTGGCCGCGAACCCTGCACTTCCACCGGCCGCGCCACCCACCAGCCGCGACCGGTGGCGGCGTTCAGCGAATCCTGGCCGAAGCGTTGATCGGCCAACAGCCCGACATCGGCTTCGATGCCTTGCGTACGCAAATCCGCTTCGACCCGTTCAACAGCTTTAATAAAGAGTTGCTTCAGTTCGCAAATCGCACTCAGCTCACGTCCGCCCTTGTGCGCCAGTTCCACCAATTGCCCACGGTGATCGAAGGCAAAGATGAACAGTTGCTTCCACTGTTTGCGCGGCACGCTGACCTGATGCAGGCGTTGCAGCGTGACGTCCTGATCTGGCCGGGTGATCGGCACCGGGCTGTTGAATAGATAGTCGAGTTCGGCGCGAGTCGGCATCGCCGGGGCGCAAGCGTGGCGCGACACCACCAGCCCGCCGCAAGCATTGGCCAACTGGCAGCAACGCTCGTCGCTGGCGTCCTCCAGCCACCCGGCGAGGAAGCCCGACATAAAGGCATCGCCGGCGCCCAGCACGTTGAGCACTTCAACCCGTACGCCGGGGTAAATCGCGCCGTCTTCAAGGCGTACCGGAATCACCCCGTGAATCACCGTGCAACCTTGTGGGCCGAGCTTGACCACCAACGTCGCGTCACTCAAACGTCGAACGTTACGCAGTGCCGTGAGCAAATCCTCGGAACCACCGGCAATCAAAAACTCTTCTTCAGTGCCGACGATCAGGTCAAAACGCGGGAGGATTTTCTGCACGTGCTGGCTGACATTCTGGTCGGCGACGAAACGGGTTTCACCGTCCGCCTTGCCCGCCAAGCCCCATAGTACCGGGCGATAGTCGATGTCCAGAATGCGTTTGACGTTGTGCTTCTCGGCATAGTCCAGCGCCTGGATGCTCGCCTTGTACACGCCGTCGGTGGAGAAATGGGTGCCGGTGATCAGCAAGGCTTTGCTGGAGGCAATAAAGGCTTCGTTGACGTCTTCGGCCCGCAGCGCCATGTCGGCGCAGTTTTCGCGGTAGAACACCAGCGGGAAGGTTTCGCGGTCCTTGAGACCCAGCAGGACCATGGCGGTCAGGCGTTCCGGATCGACCTTGATGCCGCTGACGTCACAGCCTTCGCGGGCCAGGGATTCAAGCAGGAAGCGGCCCATGTGGTCGTCCCCTACCCGGCTCAACATCGCCGACTTGAGGCCCAGGCGTGCAGTGCCGAACGCGATGTTGGCGGAGGATCCACCGAGGTATTTGGCGAAGCTTGAAACATCTTCCAACCGCGCGCCGACTTGCTGCGCGTAGAGGTCGACGCCAAGGCGCCCCAGGCAAATCAGATCCAATTGACGCCCACTGGCAAAACGAGTCTGGCCCATGCTGGCTCCTGTTATTTTTATCAGCCTGCGTTCGGGACGATGGCCGTGCCGAACACTCTTGGTGGATGCAGACTAAAACGACCGGGACCGAACAATCAATATTTATTCTATATATTTTTTACGTGGAATATTTTTTCCAATAAACTCCGGTACGAGCGTTCCAGAGCGCAGTGCATCGTTTCAGCAGCGTGTGTGCCGACGGCATGCTCAAGATTTTATTCCGGCCTACCCTGTAGACTGCGCACAGCCAACCTATTGTCAGGGGATGACCGATTCGTCATTCCTATAAGAACAAGCCAGAAGGATTTCCTATGTCCCGCACCGATCAGCCGGCCACGACCGAGAGCCCGCCCGAGAGCGACCTCCAGAGCCCACCGATCAATGCCGAGCGTTTGCTGCAGCTGATCACCAACGAATACGAAAGCCTGCCGCGCCAGCTCAAACGCATCGCCACCTACATGAGCCAGCAAAGCGACCGAATCATGGTCGATCGCATCAGCGACATCGCCCGTGAATGCGAAGTGCACCCGTCGGCCATCGTGCGATTCTCCCAGCGCTTCGGTTTCAGCGGTTTCAGCGAAATGCAGGCGTTGTTCCGCGAGGCGTACACGCACAAAACCACGCCGGTGCAGAACTACCAGCAGCGCATCCGCAGCATGATCGCCAACAAGTCGCAGAAGGCCAGCGGCGGCGACCTCGCGCGCGAGTGCATCGACGCCACGCTGTCGGGCATCGAACGCTTGGGCATGGAGCTCGACGATGTGGCCTTCGACAAGGCCGTCGATCTGGTGGTAAATGCCGACAACATCTATGTCGTCGGGGTGCGCCGTTCATTCGCCGTCGCCGACTATCTCGTCTACAACCTGCAACACACCAACAAGCGTATTCACCTGGTTTCCGGTCTCGGCGGCAGCTACCGCGAGCAGATGCGCAGCGTGCGCGCCAATGATCTGGTGATCGCCATCAGCTTCACGCCCTACGGCAAGGAAACCCAGCACTGCCTGCGTATCGCCCAGCACCATCAGGCGAAAACGTTGATCATCACTGACAGCAATTTATCGCCGCTGGCCAAGCGCGCGAGCACGGTGTTGCTGGTGAATGAAGGGAGTTCGTTTGCGTTCCGGTCGTTGAGTGCGACGTTGTGCTTGTGTCAGGCGTTGTTTATTGCGGTGGCGTATCGGTTGGAATTGAAGGTGGATGAGATTCATGAGCAGGTGGGGTTTGAGGACTGACATCAAAGCGTTTACAGGAGAACGTTGATGAAGCTGATCGGCATGCTGGACTCGCCCTATGTGCGTCGGGCGGCTATTTCCGCCCGGTTGTTGGGCATCGACCTGGAACATGAATCGGTGTCGGTGTTCCGGCATTTCGAGCAGTTCCAGCAGATCAACCCGGTGGTCAAGGCGCCGACGCTGGTGCTGGATGACGGTGAGGTGTTGGTGGATTCGACGCTGATCATCGACTACCTGGAAGCGCTTGCCGGCCCGTCGAAGAGTTTGATGCCGAGTGATCTGAAACAGCGTCTGCGTTCGTTGCGGGTAATCGGGCTAGCGCTGGCGGCGTGTGAGAAGTCGGTGCAGCTTTACTACGAACGCAACCTGCGCCCGGCGGATATTCAGTATCAGCCTTGGGTTGAGCGGGTTGAAGGGCAACTCGCTGCGGCCTATTCGGCGCTGGAGCGGGAGCTGTCGAAGCAACCGCTGTTGAGTGATTCCGAGATTGCCCAGGACGGCATTACCGTCGCCGTCGCCTGGAGCTTCACCAACCTCGTGGTCCCGGATCAGGTCGATGCCGAGCGCTTCCCGCACATTGCTCAATTCACCGCGCAGGCAGAAAAGCTTGAGGCATTCGTCGCTACCCCGATAACCTGAGCCGCCCTTCTCCACGGATTCGCCCATGACTGCCGCTGAAACCTCTGCCCCGGCGCTGAAGGAAATCTTCAACGCCGAGCGCCTCAAGCACATCGCGAAAGAGATGACGGCGGTTTACCCGGCGTTCAATGCCAAAGCCTTTCTCAAAATGGCCAATGATGGCTTGGCCGAACTGTCGATCATGCAGCGCATGGCGCGGGTCAGTGAGTGCCTGCATGCGGTGTTGCCGCTGGGGTATGAAGAATCCCTCGACGTACTGCGCGCCCTCGCCCCGCGTCTGAACAGCGGGTTTGTCAGCATCTCGCTGCCGAATTACGTGGCGATGTATGGCGCCCATGACTTTGAGCAGTCGATGGAAGCGCTCAAGTTTTTCACCTCATTCGGCTCCTCTGAATTCGCGATCAGGCATTTTCTGCGCAGCGATCTTGAGCGGTCACTGGCGCTGATGCAGGTGTGGTCGCTGGATGACAGCGAACACGTCCGGCGTCTGGCCAGCGAAGGCAGCCGCCCACGTTTGCCGTGGTCGTTTCGCCTGGAACCGATTCAGGCTGATCCGACACTGGCCGCAAAGATTCTGGATAACCTCAAGGCTGATGAAAGCCTGTACGTGCGCAAATCCGTGGCTAACCATCTCAATGACATCACCAAGGATCATCCGGAGTGGGTGCTGGACTTGATTGAAGGTTGGGCGCTGGAGAACAAGCACACCGCGTGGATTGCCAAACATGCGTTGCGCAGTTTGATCAAACAGGGGAATCAGCGGGCGTTGGCGGTGATTGGGGCTGGCGGGAAGCCTGAGGTGGAGATCATCGATGTGAAAGTGGAACCGAAGGTTATTTGGCTGGGGGAGAAAATCACGCTCTCTTTTACTGTGAAATCCACAGTCCCGGACAGTCAGCGGCTGGTGATCGACTATGCGATTGATTACGTCAAAGCCAACGGCAGCACTTCCGCGAAAGTGTTCAAGCTCAAGGCATTGACGTTGCCCGGCCATGCCAGCGAATTGGTCAGCCGTGGGCAGCAGATCAAGGAGCTCACCACACGCCGGCATTACGCGGGCGAGCATGCCGTGCACATCATGGTGAATGGCGAACGGCTGGCCAGTACCTCATTTGAAATACTCCCCTGAAATACGATCCCCGTAGGTGCTGCCTTCGGCAACTCCTACATTGACAAACGTAGGAGCGATGCTTGCCCGCGAAGAACGATAACGCAGTGTGTCAGGCCTGACGCCGTCACTGTAGGAGCAAAGCTTGCTCGCGATGAACGATAACGCGGTGTGTCAGGCCTGACGCCATCGCTAGCAAGCTTCGCTCCTACAGGGCCGGGTGATTAGCCGGGCTTGTGGTTATCCAGTATCCGATTGACCGCTAACTCTCCCATCACGAGCGACCGATGCAACACCAGCATCGTATGGCGTCGCGGGCCGTCCGTGAGCTCTACGAGATCGTTGACCATCTTGCGGGCCGTTGATAACGATTCGTAGACCTCGACCAGCAACGTTTCGTCATCCACCGCTGCGTCGATGGTGAAGAAGGTGCCGCAACTGCGGGGCGGTATCTGCGTTTTCGTCGCCCCGGGGTTGAGGTAGTAGTTGGGTGCGCGGTCTGCCGCTGACTGGTCAATACTGACCTCCAAGTCCCCTTGAGAAAATCGCAGCGTCCTTCAAATCCACCTTCAGGAAAAATGCATCGAAGACAGGTCACAAAGGACCGCTACGATTCCAATTGGTGGGTCGTGACATGCCCTGAATCCAAGACTGCTCCCACTCGCTTCTTCAATGATACGAAGCCGACGAAGGCTGTATGCTCGAACAGACTGGTTGCATGTCCAGCTTCTGGCATATAGCATCCGGCCAGTACAAAAGACTTTATTTTTTGGAAATAAAAATGGCGTTATTAGATTTTTCAGAAATCCCTCCATCTAAATCTCCATCCTCAGATGTCAGTGCCTTTGAGAAATTTGCAAAAGACTTCTTTATTGCTATTTATGGTGCAGTAGTCGAAAAAACGGTTGGCCGCGGACCTGATGGCGGCGCAGATATTGTTATTCGAGTAGGCAATGAGCGCTGGCTTGTAAGTTGCAAAAACTACTCTAAAGGTTCCATTCCACGTGACGATGAAAAAGCACCCCTTGGAGATATGCAACAGTGGGGATGCCAGCAGTTTATCGGATTCTACAACCCCGAACCTTCGTCTGGTTTAGAGGCAAAGTTAAGGCAAACCAAAGAAAATAATCCGACATTCAAATGTCAGATATTTGACAACGAAGATATCGAACGTAATTTAATCGCGACTGCGTCTTCAGATGGATGGATGCTGGCCTTCCGCTGGCTCCCTAAAAGTTTCTCTAGAATTGCAACAACATTAGTACTCCCATTTTCCGAGTATAGTAAAGATCACGTTGTTAATAGAGAAGGCTCGTCTCGAATAAATGGCATACCGACCACTATGCATTATCCAGCTGGCAATATTAAGGCAGCAGAAACTGCTACTGAAGAGCTGGTATCTTTTGCTAACGAACTGGCGACTGAAAGAGTATTTTCAACCATATTCATTGAACGTATAAAAGATTTTTGCCTAGTTGTTCCGTGCTCGTTTGTGCGCCCGTCCTTTATCCCTGACAATGAGGTTCGCTCTAGCGACTTGTTTCCAAGCTGGGACATTAAACTAATAAAAAATATTTGCTCAGCAAAAAATAGATTTGGACTAAGGACGTTGAGCATTGTTTGGTCATTTTGGAATTTAAGGCTTGCTCAGGCCATTTATATCTACGGAAGAATCCTAATCGACAAGGGTGAGGATCTTTTAAGCGAATCGGATTCAACCACCATAGGCGATGTTGCTGACGCCGTGGAAAAATATGAAAAAGAAGGTGAGTACTCTCATCGCATAAAAGGCTTGCGAGAGGAACTATCGCTTGCCGAAATAGCTCTATCCGGTCGCACAGCGGAAAGAGGCTACTATGCTTCTCTGCTTTGTTTTTGCCCATCAGGATTGCACGCAGCCATCTCCAAAGAATATGCCTTATCAAGCATCGCAGGAATATCTGGAGAGGAACATAAACTTAGAAAATCTATCAAAACACTGATTTTGCGATTTGACGAGGACGACAAAAAATATGTAGAAAATAAAGGCACAAACTTACTCGAACTACTTATCTCGGTTAACGTCATAGACGTACATTACATTGAAAAACTAGCACTAATAGATCCATCACTAAAATGCCTATCTATGCCTCATACCGAGACCTGGCGGCCGACAGGCTTAGCAAAAGACTCGATAGCTAATACGCTAGGGTTTTCATTGAATGAGTGAAACGCAACTTTCATCCTAGATTCGTCGAAGTTCAGACTTTGCATTGCCTCCTTGAGGTGGAGAAGTCGGCCAGATGGATTTCAGATTTCCCCTGCAGGAGCAAGGCTTGCCCGCAAACAACTATGACGCGGTGTGTCAGACCTGACGCCTTCGCGAGCAAGCTTTGCTCCTACAGGGGATGTGCCTGGCTGCTACCCAGGCTTGTGGTTATCCAGTACGCGATTGAGCGCCAGCTCACCGATCAGGAGCGACCGATGCAACACCAGCATCGTATGGCGTCGCGGGTTGTCTTCCAGTTCGGCGAGGTCGTTGACCATTTTGCGGGACGATGACAGCGACTCGTAGGCCTCGACCAGCAACGTTTCGTCATCCACCGCTGCGTCGATGGTGAGGAAGGTGCCGGATGTGCGGGGCGGTATCTGCGTTTTCGTCGCCCCGGGCTTGAGGTAGAAATCGAGTGCGCGGTCTGTCGCCGCTTTCATTTTCTTGGGGTCAAGATCAAAAGAGGCGTCGTAGGGTACTGGATCAGTATCTGGGGGGTTGGGCGTTACTTTGAACATAGATGAAGCTCCGGTTTCGAAAATTAAGGAGCCATCACCCTCGCTACCAAACGAAGGGTGGCGGCCATACGTGGGTTGGTAGACCGGTCGAAACGGGAAACCCGGCGCTCACAAGGAGCCCCACGCATGCCCACCATATAAAGCTGAGTCCCCAAAAAGAGACTGCATAAGGTGTCGCCATGCGACGGTTTCGAGGCGGGCTACCAAACCCGATCACTGTTTTGCAGTGACCCGGAAACGATATAGCCCACCCCTCAGCCGCACAAGCCGGCGGATTCTGGCGCACGCGTAGGCAACGGCGCAAGGCGTTGTAGCCGCTTATGACGTAACACCGAGTGTCTTTAAACAGCCGTCGTTAAACATGTTTATGCGGTGTCAGATCTGGCGCCATCGCGAGCAAGCTCGCTCCCACAGGGGCCGGTGGCGGCCACAAATCCTGCGAACAACACCAATCCAACTGTAGGAGCAAGGCTTGCCCGCGAAGGCGGTATGTCAATGACGATGATGTCGACTGACACGCCGCTTTCGCGGGCAAGCCTCGCTCCTACAGGGATCTGCGCCGGCCACAAATCCCGCGATCAACACCAACCAACTGTAGGAGCGAGGCTTGCCCGCGAAGGCGGTATGTCAATGACGATGATGTCGACTGACACGCCGCTTTCGCGGGCAAGCCTCGCTCCTACAGGGACCTGCGCCAACCACAAATCCTGCGAACAACACCAGCCCCATGTGGGAGCGGGCTTGCTCGCGAAGACGTCGGCACATCCGGCATCCATCTAACGGCATGCCGCTTAAATAGAATTCACGATTTAGCGCCCGCCAAATAATGCGCCACCAACGCATTCGCATGGCCGTGCCCCATGCCATGCTCAGCCTTCAACCACGCCACCATTTCCATATGCTTTTTGTCGCTCACCGTTCCCAGTAGTCCCAGCCAGTGGTCGATGGGTTGGCCGTACTTTTTTTCAATTGAGGGGAAATACGATGCCGGGCCTTTGGTTTTTGTCTCATCGGTCATTGCTGCAAGCTCCTTTGTTCACGACGGAGTGTCGATGGACGCTCCTTGTTTTACCCTCCGAATTGAAGGCCAGGACAGCAGCACCGTCCAGCGCGAACAAGTTCATAAGCAACCATTAAAACTATCGCCAAGCGTTCTAAAAAACTGTCATTTATGACAGGTCACGTTCAATTTGGCCGGGGGTAAGCTGAACCCACTGGAGTGAATTGAGGTGTTCATCATGTCCCGCCATCGTTACTTATTGCCGCTGGGCGTTTTCTTGTTGGCGATGCTACCCGTGTTGCGCGATGCCCCGGGTGCCCAGTTTACGTACTTGCTCAAAGTGGATTTTCAATGCAACAACGGCATCACGACGCCCGGCTACAGTGTGTATGTGGCTGGCGCCAGTCCAGAGTTAGGGAATTGGGATCCGGCAAAAGCCGCAAAACTCGCCCCTGGTGCCTACCCTACATGGGCCGGCACGGTAAATTTCCAAGGCGCGAACCCCGGTGATGAGGTGGAGTGGAAGTGTATCGTGCGCAATGAGAACGACCCGACCGACGTCAAGTGGCAACCCGATCCCAACAACAAGGTGACGATGGCCTTCAGTCCCGTGCCGAAGAGTGTTGGCGCGTTCTGAGGTGTGGGTGGCCGAGAGACCGATGAAGAGATGAAGAGATGAAGAGCGAGGTCAAGATCAACAGATCGCAGCCTCGTTTCTCTCGACAGCTCCTACAGTAGATCGGGGCCTAGCAGCAGGCTTTGTTCGCGCTCACACAACTCCACCACGTAATCCCACAACACCCGCAACCGCACCGACTTGTGCAACTCCCGCCGCGTGCTGATCCAGTAGCTGCGCTGAATGCTCTCATCCGCAAACAACGGCACCAGTTCCGGATCAGCACTGGCCATGTAGCACGGCAGCACCGCAATCCCCAGCCCCGAGCGCGCCGCTTGTTGCTGGGCGATGACGCTGGTGCTGTGGAACACGACTTGGGGGTTGCGGCAGAAACTGTTGAGGAACATCAGTTCCTGGCTGAACAGCAAATCATCGACATAACCGATCCACGCATGGCGGCCGAGGTCTTCGCGGCTGTTGAGTGGTGGCGCTTTGTCGAGGTAGGCCTGGCTGGCGTAGAGCGCCAGGCGATAGTCGGTGAGTTTGCGCGTGACCAGCATGTCGGCGGCCGGGCGTTCGAGGTGGATGCTGATTTCGGCTTCGCGGTTGAGGATGCTGACGAAGCGCGGCACGGCGACCAGTTCCACTTCCAGGCCGGGGTAGCGTTCGAACAGGCCGTTCATGCGGCTGGCGAGGAACATGATGCCCAGCCCTTCGGTGACGCCGACGCGGATTTTGCCGAGCGGCGCGGTGGATTGGGTGATTTCTTCCTGGGCCAGCAGCGCCACATTCTCCATGGCTTCGGCGTGTTTGAGCAGCGCCTCGCCGGCCGGGGTTAGCTGATACCCCTGGGCATGCTGGACGAACAGCGCGGTGCCGAGGCTCTTTTCAATCGCCTCGATGTGCCGGGCCACGGTGGCGTGGGTGGTGTTCAAGCGGCGGGCGGCGGTGAGCAAGCGGCCGCTGCGCTGTAATTCGAGAAAAAACCGCAGGTCATTCCAGTCGAACATCAGGCTTCCTTAGGGCTACGCTGTCTGAAAACGCACAGCGGCTGCGCAAAAACTAACATTCTTTATACGAAAGCTAACAACTAGGATGAACCTCAACAACAAAAACAATGAGAGGTCAGGGATGCAGGCTCCCCTTGATGAATACGATTACATCGTGGTCGGCGCCGGGCCGGCCGGGTGTTTGCTGGCTAATCGGTTGTCGGCCAACCCGCAACACCGGGTGCTGCTGCTGGAAGCGGGCGGGCGCGATAACTACCCGTGGATTCATATTCCGGTGGGTTACCTGTTCTGCATCGGCAACCCGCGCACCGATTGGTGCTTCAAGACCGAAGCGCAACCGGGCCTGCAAGGTCGCGCCCTGAGCTACCCACGAGGCAAAGTGCTCGGCGGTTGCTCCTCGATCAACGGCATGATTTACATGCGCGGACAGGCTGGGGATTACGATGGCTGGGCCGCTGATGGCAATCCGGGTTGGTCCTGGAAGGACGTTTTTCCGTTATTCAAACAAAGCGAAAACCATTTTGCCGGCGACTCGGAATTTCACGGCGCCGCCGGGGAATGGCGAGTCGAGCGCCAACGACTGTCGTGGCCGATTCTGGATGCGTTCCGCAGCGCTGCCGAGCAAAGCGGCATCGCCAGCATCGATGACTTCAACCAGGGTAATAACGAAGGCTGCGGCTACTTTCAGGTCAATCAGAAGGCCGGGATTCGCTGGAACGCGGCCAAGGCCTTTCTCAAACCGATCCGACATCGCGTCAATCTCACGGTTTTAACCGAGGTTGAAGTGGACCGCGTGCTGCTGGAAAACGGGCGTGCTTCGGCGGTGATCACTCGCTGGCAGGGTCAGGCGAAAACCTTCAAGGCGCGCAAGGAAATCGTCCTGTGCGCCGGTTCCGTTGGTTCGCCGAGCATTTTGCAGCGCTCCGGGATTGGCCCGCGCCCGCTGTTGCAACGCCTGGGGATCGGCGTGGTGCATGAGCTGCCGGGGGTGGGCGGCAATTTGCAGGATCACCTGCAATTGCGGCTGATCTACAAACTGGAAAACGCCCGCACCCTGAACCAGATCGCCGGCAGTGTGTGGGGCAAGATGGGCATGGGCCTGCGTTACCTGTATGACCGTAGCGGGCCGCTGTCCATGGCGCCGAGTCAGTTGGGTGCGTTTGCCCGCTCGGGGCCGGAGCAGGCTTCGGCGAATCTTGAATATCACGTGCAGCCGCTGTCGCTGGAGCGTTTTGGCGAACCGTTGCATGGGTTTCCTGCGTTTACGGCGTCGGTGTGTGATCTGCGGCCGCAGAGTCGGGGACGGATTGAGATTCGCAGTGCCGATCCACAGGAAGCGCCGCTGATTCAGCCTAATTACCTGAGTGATCCTGAGGATCTGCGGGTGGCGGCGGATGCGATTCGCCTGACCCGGCGCATCGTTGCCGCGCCGGCGCTGGCGGCGTTCAAACCGGTTGAATATTTGCCGGGGGACAGTTTGCAGAGTGAGGAAGAATTGCACGAAGCGGCAGCGCGGATTGGTACGACGATTTTCCATCCGGTGGGTACTTGCCGGATGGGTCATGACGCCGAAGCCGTGGTCGATGCACAACTGAAGGTCCATGGCATTCCGGGGCTGCGCATCGCCGATGCGTCGATCATGCCGCGGATTACCTCGGGCAACACCTGTTCGCCTACGCTGATGATTGCCGAGAAGGCGGCGCAGTTGATGCTGAACCCTGAAACAAGGAGCTTCGCCCCCCAGAAGGAACTGCTGAGTAACGCCTGAATCACACACCTGTAGGAGCATGGCTTGCCCGCGATGGCGATTTCATGGACGCCTTCGCGAGCAAGCTTCGCTCCTACAAAGAGCAGGATTCGATGGGGATTTCAAGGACGCCTTCGCGGGCAAGCCTTGCTCCTACAGGGAATGGGGGCACAGGAAGATTCGCGGTACGTACACCCCGCTTTATGGATAAACGCGGCACTGGCCCACAAGGCCGGTGCCGACAGTGGAACAACAAAAACAATCACTGTGAGGGATACCGATATGTCAGAACACGTTCAGCCCCTGGAAGCCACGCGTAGCGCGGGCGTCAGCAGCGGCACCAAGAAAGTCATCTTCGCGTCGTCACTCGGCACAGTGTTCGAGTGGTATGACTTTTTCCTCTACGGCGCCCTCGCGGCGGTGATCAGCAAGCAGTTTTTTGCCGGGGTCAACGACACCACGGCGTTTATCTTCGCGCTCATGGCGTTTGCCGCAGGCTTCATCGTGCGCCCGTTCGGGGCGCTGGTGTTCGGTCGGTTGGGGGATATGATCGGGCGTAAATACACGTTTCTCGCGACCATTATCCTCATGGGTCTGGCGACGTTCTGTGTCGGGTTGCTGCCAACCTACGCCAGCATCGGCATCGCCGCGCCGATCATCCTGGTGGTGCTGCGCATGCTTCAGGGCCTGGCCCTCGGTGGCGAATACGGTGGCGCTGCGACTTACGTGGCCGAACATGCGCCGATGGGCAAACGCGGTTTCCACACCAGTTGGATTCAATCCACCGCCACCCTTGGCCTGCTGCTGTCGTTGCTGGTGGTGCTCGGTTGCCGCTACTTCACCGGCGATCAATTTGAAGTCTGGGGCTGGCGCATTCCGTTTCTGTTTTCCATCGTGCTGCTGGGCATCTCGACCTGGATTCGCTTGAGCCTGCACGAGTCGCCGGCCTTCGTGAAAATGAAAGAGGAAGGCAAGCTGTGCAAGCAGCCGCTGCGCGATTCCTTCGGCAAATGGGAAAACCTCAAAGTGGTGCTGATCGCCCTGTTCAGCATCAACGCCGGGCAAGCGGTGACGTTCTATGCCGCGCAGTTTTACGTGCTGTTCTTCCTCACCCAGTTCCTGAAAATGGACCCGGCGCTGGCCAACAGTCTGCTGATTGTCAGCGTGATTATTGGCGCACCGTTCTTCATCTTTTTCGGCTGGCTGTCGGACAAGGTCGGGCGCAAACCGGTGCTGATGATCGGCCTGTTGCTGGCCACTGCGCTGTACTTCCCGATCTTCAAGAGCCTGGCCCATTACGCCAACCCGGCGGTCGATCAGGCCAGCCAACAGGCTCCGATCACCGTACTGGCCGACCCGGCCACCTGCACCTTCCAGTTCGACCCGGTGGGCAAGGCGAAATTTGATAGCCCGTGCGACAAGGTCAAGACCTTCCTGGTCAAGCAAGGCCTGCCTTATACCAGCGCTGCCGCTCCAGCGGGCGCGGGTGTGCAGGTCAGCGTCGGTGACGTGAAAATCGACGGCTACGACGAAGCGGCCCTGCGCGGCGCGGTGACCCTGGCGGGCTACCCGTCACAGGCAGATATCCAGTCGATCAACAAACCGATGATCGTCGCGTTGATTGTCGCGCTGATCATCATCTCCGCCATGTGCTACGGCCCGCTGGCGGCGCTGATGGTTGAACTGTTCCCGACGCGCATCCGCTACACCTCGATGTCCCTGCCCTACCACATCGGCAACGGCTGGTTCGGCGGGTTCCTGCCGACGGTGTCGTTTGCGTTGGTGGTGTACACCGGGGACATCTTCTATGGGCTGTGGTACCCGGTGGTGATTACCGGGGTGAGTTTGATTGTGGGGTTGATCTGTTTGCGTGAGACGAAAAACGTGGATCTGGATACCAACTGAGTTCACCGCAATACCTTGTGGCGAGGGGGCAAGCCCCCTCGCCACAGGTTAAGCTCGACGCAACCCTACAGCCCCGCCATCCCACAGACCGAGGCCCCATGATCATTTCATCCGCATCCGACTACCGCGAGGCAGCACGCCGCAAACTTCCCCGATTCCTGTTCGATTACATTGATGGCGGCGCCTACGCCGAGCAAACGCTGCGGGCCAACAGCGCCGACCTGAGCGGCATCAGCCTGCGTCAGCGCATCCTGAAAAACGTCGAAACCCTGAGCCTGGAAACCACCCTCTTCGATCAACCCCTTTCAATGCCGATCATTCTGGCGCCGGTCGGCCTGACGGGCATGTTCGCCCGGCGTGGTGAAGTGCAGGCGGTCAAAGCGGCGCAAAACAAAGGTATCCCGCTGTGCCTCTCGACGGTGTCAGTGTGCTCGATCGAGGAAGTCTCGGCGCAAAGCCAGCAATCGATCTGGTTTCAGCTGTACGTCTTGAAAGACCGGGGCTTCATGAAAAATGCCCTGGAGCGGGCGAAGGCCGCCGGAGTGAAGAATCTGGTGTTTACCGTGGACATGCCGACGCCCGGAGCGCGGTACAGGGACGCTCATTCGGGCATGTCCGGCCCTTTTGCCTCGTCGCGGCGGATGCTCCAGGCGATGACCAAACCCGACTGGGCCTTCAACGTCGGGGTCATGGGCCGGCCGCATGACCTGGGCAATATTTCCGCGTACCTGGGCAAAGCCGTCACCCTCGAAGACTACATGGGCTGGCTGGCCAATAACTTCGACCCGTCGATCAGTTGGAGTGATCTGGAATGGATTCGTGAGTTCTGGAAAGGCCCGATGATCATCAAAGGCATTCTCGACCCTCAGGATGCACGGGACGCTGTGAGCTTTGGCGCGGACGGCATCGTCGTGTCAAACCACGGCGGGCGGCAGCTGGATGGCGTGTTGTCCACCACCAAGGCATTGCCGCCGATCATGCAGGCCATCGGCAACGATCTGACGGTGCTGGTCGATTCGGGGATCCGCTCGGGGCTGGATGTCGTGCGCATGTTGGCGCTGGGGGCCAAAGGCGTATTGCTGGGGCGCTCCATGGCTTATGCATTGGCGGCCGATGGCCAGCGTGGGGTGGAAAACATGCTGGATATTTTCGCCAAGGAAATGCGCGTGGCGATGACATTGACCGGCGTGACTTCGATTGGGCAGATTGATGAATCGACGTTGGTCGGTGCGCTTCGATGATTTGAGCTGCCTTAAGGCAGGGACGCTTGCCCTGATGTCAGTAAAACCTGTGGGAGCGAGCTTGCTCGCGATAGCGGACTGGCAGGCGATACATGCGCGGAGCGTTAAACCGTCATCGCGAGCAAGCTCGCTCCCACAGGGGTTGTGGCGTCCTGGCCTTGTAATACCGGCCCAAAGTCCTCGCCACAGTCACTCAAAGTTTTCGATAATCTCGAACTTCACCTGATCGGGATAGAACGCTACATAGTTACGAATCTGATCGACAGACACCTTGGGGTCTTCATAACTCCACACCGCGTTGGCGCCTTCATGCCCCGGAACCTGCAAACTGAAATAGCTGGCATCGCCCTTGTAGGGGCAATAACTGGTGTGATCGGTGCGGGCAAAATACTTTTCGTCAATGTCTTCGCGCGGGACGTAATACACCGGCGGATAGTTGGCCTCAAGCAGCACCAGCGCCCGGGAGGACGCGGCCACCTGGATGCCGTGGAACTTCACCAGCAGACAGCCGGGCTGCTCGGCGATGGTGATGACAGGGCTGGGACCGGAGCTTTTCATGGAATACGTTCCTCATGACGGTGATGGACCTGTAGGAGCAAAGCTTGCTCGCGATGAACGAAAACGCGGTATACCCGACGTAACGCCATCGCGAGCAAGCTTTGCTCCTACGGGCTGGGCGGGGAAGCAGCCCCAAAACCTTGGACCACGACTGTCAGGTATAACCCAAATTTCGCATTCACGACGGCTTCGCAGCCGAACGGGAGCAAACTCCCTCGCCACAAAATCAAAAGATCGCAGCCTTTTCAGATCAAGCCACGATATCCGACACCGCCGCCTGCCCCACCGTGCCCACCGCAAAATCCACCGCGCCATGCCCGGTCAGATCCACCATCAAACTGGTCTGATTGGTCTGCGCAAAGTACGTAAGGATCGCGTCGCCCGCATGCCCGGTAAAACCACTGACAAAATTCAACGCCGCAGCACCCGACGCAAATTGGGCAATGCCCGACAGGTCGATCTTGTCCTGGCCGCTGGTGAAATCCATGATCCAGTCCGGCGCGGTCATGGTCGAGTCGCTGGCGGCGCCAAACACAAAGGTGTCCGCCCCGGCCCCGCCCCACAATGAATCACCGCCACCGGCACCGTAGAGGATGTCGTTGCCGGCCCCGCCTTCCAGGATGTTCGCTACGGCGTTGCCGATCAGCAGGTCATTGCCCGAACCGCCGATGGCGTTTTCCAGCGTCACGCCGTGGGCGATGGAGACGTTGCCGACCAGACCACCGACGTCGGAGAACGAACCTTGGGTGAGGTTGATCTTCTGGTTCTGGCTGAAACCGGAGAAGTCCAAGGTGTCGTTACCACCGCCGTCCCACACCGAAAACACCACTTTCGACGCGGTCGAGGTAGCGCTGTAGAAATCCCGTTCGGCGTTGGAGTTGAAGCCGTAGACCGTGTCGCTGGCGCGGGTTTCCAGGTTGGCGCCGTAGAGTTTCTGCACCGCCACGATATCGTCCAGCAACGGGGCCGAGGCGTAGGCGCCGCTGCCGTCCTTGCTGAAATTCTGATGGGTGTTGCTTTCGCTCCAGTAGCTCATGAGGCTGTAGCCACGGGTGTCCTGGGCGTAGGTCACGTCGTTGTAGGTCGGGTTGCCGTTGCCGGCGTTATAGACACCCGGGTGTGACAGGCCGAGTGTGTGGCCGATTTCGTGGGTCAGGGTCTGACGCCCGTAATTGTTGGTGTCCGGGGTTTTGTTGACCTGGTATTGGTCGTTGATCATGTACCAGGACTGGCCGTCGTACTGGCTGCCCTGGGGCAAATAGGCGAACGCCGCGCCGCCGGTATTGTTGCTGTAGTTGCCGAAGGTCATGTGACCGTCGCCGCCAGCGCCTTCGCTGAAGGTGACTTTGGCCACGTCCGACCAGGATTGCATCGCCAGCACCGCTTGGGCCTTTTGCTGGGCGCTGAATTCGCTGAACGTGCCGAGGGCCGGGTTGTAGTTCGCCGGTTTCGAGGTCAGGAAGGTGTAGCTGAGGTCGATTTTGCCGTCGGCATTCTGATCGTGCCAGGACGCGCCCTTGCGCAGGATCTGGTCCGCTGCCTGATCGGCGGTGAACGATGGCTTGCCGTTTATCAGCGCGCTGCCGCCACGGTCGTACAAGTGGCTGAAGGTATCGACTGTCGAGTAGGCGTCACTGGCCCTGGATTTTGCTTGAGACATTGCTTACGTCCTTGTTCAAAGTAGTCAGTTTCCGACAGACCACGGCGATCCCTTGGCGAGATCGTCCTGTCACTCGCCCCATTGCAGGCGCGGTGAAACTGACACAGCTTGAAACGCGGCGCTAATCAATTTCTCGATAGCGCTATGGTTCAACCGTCCGTGGAGCGCGTGACCGCCTCCCACGCCTCAATCTCCTGCGCCATGTTCGCCAACCGTTCGCGCACCAGTTGCAGTGCATCGCTGCCCAGCAATAAATGCGCGGGCGGTGCGTCGCTGGCGATCAAGGTCAGCATGGCTTGAGCAGCTTTGACCGGGTCACCCAACTGCTTGCCGCTCTTGTTCTGGCGCGCCGTGCGGATCGGGTCGAAGGAGGCGTCATAGTCGGCGATGCTGCGCTCGGAGCGGCGCATCGAGCGCCCGGCCCAGTCGGTGCGAAACGACCCCGGCGCCACCGCCGTGACCGCGATACCGAATGGTTTGAGTTCTTTGCTCAAAGTGTCGGAAATGCCTTCCAGAGCAAATTTGCTGCCGCAGTAATAAGCGATGCCGGGCATGGTGATAAAGCCGCCCATGGAGGTGATGTTGATGATGTGTCCGGCCCGACGCTGACGGAAAAACGGCACGAACGCCTTGGTCACGGCCACCGCACCGAACACGTTGACGTCGAACTGCTGGCGCATCTCTTCCAGCGCCGATTCCTCGAAAATGCCTTCATGGCCGTAACCGGCGTTGTTGACCAGCACATCCACCGGCCCGAGGGTGTTTTCGACTTCGGCGACGACGGCATCGATGGCGCTGAAGTCGGTGACGTCGAGGCAGCGGCCAAAGGCGTTTTTCGAGGGGTGTTGTTCAAACTCGATGCGCGCCGCTTCGTTGCGCACGGTGCCGATCACACGGTGCCCCACTGCCAGGGCTTCGTTGGCCAGGGCCCGGCCGAAGCCGCTGCTGACGCCGGTGATGAACAGGGTTTTGTTTGCCGTCATGATCGCGTTCCTCTGTGGTGTGTTGGCCATGATAGGGCTGCACCAGCAACGGCTGAACGCCGATTACTGTGGGTCTTTTGCCTAATCCTATGAGTCGATTGATTTGCGGCTCGCAGCCGTTCACATTCAAGCCTTGTGTTATTGGGTGAAAAGGTCTGATGAGCGATTCAGGTATAGATCAAAACGATTGCCAGAGACAGACGATTGCGCTGTTGGCCAAACTCGCACCGGATGAGGGCTACAACCTCACCGCGCTGGCGGATGTGCGTTTGCTGCGCTCCAACCGGGCGCTGGCGCGCACGCCGGTGCTCTACGACCCGGGCATTGTCATCGTCTGTCAGGGCAGTAAGCGCGGGTACTGGGGTGACGCGACGTATCGCTACGATGCCCAACATTATCTGGCCGTTGCCGTGCCCGTGCCGTTCACCATGGAAACCGACGCCAGCGCCGAGGAGCCGCTGCTGGCGATCTATTTTCATCTGGACTTCAACCTCGCCGCCGACCTGATGCTGCAACTCGACCACGAGCCCGCCGCCGCGCCCAAGGGCATGTACGCCTCACCGATGGAACCGGCCTTGAGCCAATCGGTGCTGCGCCTGCTGGAAGCCCTCGACTCGCCACTGGATGGCCGCATGCTTGGACCGTCGCTGGTGCGGGAAATTTATTACCAAATCCTCACCGGCGCCCAGGGCGGCTCGATTCGCGCGGCCCTCGCCGCTCGCGGGCAATTTGGTCGAATCTCCAAGGCCCTGCGCAAAATTCACGCCGACCTTGGCGAACGGCTCGACGTCGAACAGTTGGCCTCGGAGGCGAACATGAGCGTGCCGACTTTTCACACGCACTTCAAAGCCATTACCCACACGTCGCCGATGCAGTATCTGAAATCCACCCGCCTGCACCAGGCGCGCCTGTTGATGGTGCGCAACGGTTACAGCGTGGCGATGGCGGCATCCAAAGTCGGTTATGAAAGCGGCTCGCAGTTCAGTCGTGAGTTCAAAAGACTGTTTGGCCGAACGCCCTCCGCTGAAGTGGCTCGCATGAAAGGCTCATTTGCCCTGCCGCCGCCGGTGGCCGATTCGGTGTTTGTATCGTCGCACTGAGCGATGCCGCCGAGCACTGTCTTCAGGTACAGTGCCGGTCCATCGCCACTGCATGACCGCCCCTCTGGAGAGCAAATGGACATTGCAAACATTCCCTTCGGTACCACCGACTGGTCGCAGATCGAACCCACCGAACACCCCGGACAAACCGGCAGCGCGTTGTGGCGCACCCAGCAGTTCGGCGTGATTCGCGTGCGCATCGTCGAATACACGCCGGGCTACCTGGCCGACCACTGGTGCTCCAAGGGCCATGTGTTGTTTTGTCTTGAAGGGGAACTGCACACCGAATTGGACGATGGCCGCCAATTCATCCTCAAGCCCGGCATGAGCTACCAAGTCGCCGACAATGCAGAGGCACATCGCTCCTCAACGGCCGTTGGCGCCAGGTTATTCATCGTTGACTGAAATCCCTTGTGGGAGCGAGCCTGCTCGCGAATAGGCCGGCACATTCAACATCCATGTCGCCAGACATACCGCTTTCGCGAGCAAGCTCGCTCCCACAGTTGTTCAGTGGTGAACGGAATATTTGCGCACCACCGCAATCCCCCTGTGGGAGCGAGCCTGCTCGCGAATAGGCCGGTACATTCAACATCGATATCGCCAGACATACCGCTTTCGCGAGCAAGCCCGCTCCCACAGTTGTTCAGTGGTGTACGGAATATTTGCGCACCACCGCAATCTCCCTGTGGGAGCGAGCCTGCTCGCGAATAGGCCGGTACATTCAACATCGATATCACCAGACATACCGCCTTCGCGAGCAGGCTCGCTCCCACAGTTGTTCAGTGGTGAACGGAATATTTGCGCACCACCGCAATCCCCCTGTGGGAGCGGGCTTGCTCGCGAATAGGCCGGTACATTCAACATCGATATCACCAGACATACCGCTTTCGCGAGCAAGCCCGCTCCCACAGTTGTTCAGTGGTGAGCGGAATATTTGCGCACCACCGCAATCTCCCTGTGGGAGCGAGCCTGCTCGCGAATAGGCCGGTACATTCAACATCGATGTCGCCAGACATACCGCTTTCGCGAGCAGGCTCACTCCCACAGTTGTTCGGGGGTGAATCGGGGATTCGTGTCAGCGCGTAAACGGCGTATGGCCCACTAAAAACTCGATAAACACCCGCAGCTTCGGCGGCACTTGTCGCCCCGACGGCCATAGCAGATTGAACTGCCCCTTCTCCCAGGTGAAATCCCCGAGCACCTCCACCAGACGACCATCGGCCAAGGCCTCGCGCACCACAAAGTCAGCGGCATAGGTGATGCCGAGGCCCTGCACGGCAAGGTCCATGCGCCCTTCCACCGAATTGCAGATCATCGAGCGCGGTAACTCCAGTTCAAGCGCCTGGTCGCCCCGATTGAACAGCCACGCCTGCAACTTGCCGGACTTGGGAAAGCGAAAATGAATGCAAGCGTGCTGGTGCAAGTCTTCCGGTTGTTGTGGGATGCCTCGGCGGGCCAGGTAAACCGGCGATGCAACCGTAAGCATGCGGTAAGTGCCCAATGGCCGCGCGGACAGTCCCGAGTCACTGGGCACGCCGCTACGGATCACCGCATCGAAGCCTTCGGTAATGACATCGGTCAAGCGGTCGGTGAATTCGAGGTCCAGCTGAATGTCCGGATAGCGCGACTGAAACTCGCCGAAAATGCACACAAAGGGCTTGGCAATCATCGGCAGGCTGATGCGCAGTGGCCCTTGGGGCAGCGATACATTCTGCGACAGCTCTTCGCCGGCCACTTCCAGCTCCGCCAGTACCCGCCGGCAACGCTCGACAAACTGCGTGCCTTCAGCCGTCAGCGTGATGCTGCGGGTGCTGCGATGGAACAGCCGCACACCGAATTTAGCCTCCAGGCGCGCAATGCTTTTACTCACCGCCGAGGCCGAGATCCCCAAGGCCCGGGCCGCACCGACAAAGCTGCGGGCTTCGGCGGCGGCGACGAATACGCCGATGGCATTCAGACTTTCCATGATGGCTCCATTGATGACTCTGGAGTCCATTCTAAACAGAACTACGGCCTATTTTTCCGCTAATTGTCCGGGACTAAGGTGGGTGCTCGCTCATCTTCCAAGGGTTCTTGCTCAATGAATATCTTCCTGACCGGTGCCAACGGCTTCGTTGGCGGCAGCGTCGCTCATCGGCTGATGGCTGACGGGCACTCGATTCGCGGACTGGTTCGCGACCCACAAAAAGCCGAACAACTCAGGGCACGGGGCATCACGCCGGTGCTCGGCAGCCTCGATGATCACGAACTGCTGATGGCTGAAGCGCGCCAGGCCGATGCGGTGATTGATGCCGCCAACAGTGACCATGCCGGCGCCGTCGAATCGTTTATCGAAGCGCTGCAAGGCACCGGCAAACTGCTGATCCACACCAGCGGCTCGAGCATCATCGGCGATGACGCCAAGGGCGATTACCTGTCCCCGAACATCTTCGACGAAGACACGCCTTTCATCGTCGACCCGCTGAAACAGCCGCGCTACAACATCGATTTGCGCCTGATAAAAGCCGCCAGCGAAGGCATTCGCACCGTAGTGATTTGCCCGAGCAACATCTACGGCGTGGGTCACGGTCTGACCAATCACAGCTTCCAGCTGCCATTCCTGATGGCCCGTGCCCGGGAGACCGGGGTGCTGCGGATCATCGGCAAAGGGGTCAGCAGTTGGTCCAACGTGCACATCGACGATTTGACCGAGTTGTACGTGCTGGCCCTGAAAAAGGCCCCGGCCGGCGCGTTCTACTTTGTCGAAAACGGTGAAGCCTCCTTCGCCGACATCGGGCCGGCCCTCGCCGAGCGCATGGAACTGGGCCCGGTGCAGTCCTGGTCGGTGACAGAAGCTGCGCAGCACTGGGACCCGATGCACGTGCATTTCACCTTCGGCACCAACAGCCGGGTGATCGCCAAACGCGCACGGGCGGAGCTGGGCTGGACACCGCGTCATGCGTCGATTCTGGACTGGATCAAAAACGAGATGCCGCTATGAACGAGCAGCGCGTATGGCTGATTACCGGGGCCGCCAACGGTCTGGGCGCGGGCATTGCCAAGGCAGCGCTGGCCAATGGCGACGCGGTCGTCGCGACGGATCTTGACCTGACGCGCTTGGAAACGGTGTACGGCGACCGAGCGCTGAACGCGGTGCTGGATATTCGCGATTTCACCCAGGCCGAAGCGGTGGTTGCCGCCGCGATCGAGCGCTTCGGGCGCATCGATGTGCTGGTCAACAACGCCGGTTACGGGCAGTTCGGACCTTTCGAAGAGGTGGAGCCGCAAGCTATCGAGCGTCAGTTCGCGACCAATGTGTTCGGCACGTTCAACGTGACCCGCGCGGTGTTGCCGGTGATGCGCCGGCAGCGTTCCGGGCATGTGATCAACATGTCCTCCAATGGCGGTTTCAAAGGGGTGTTGGGGGCGTCGATGTACTCGTCCAGCAAGTTTGCCATCGAGGGTTTTTCCGAAGCGTTGGCGCTGGAAATTGCGCCGTTCGGGATCAAGCTCACGCTGGTGGAACCGGGGGCGTTTCGCACGGAATTCCTCGACAGCCGCATGCTGAAACTGGGGACTCGGGCGCTGGAGGACTACAACGATTTGCGCGCGAAGACTTTGGCGGTTTTCGAGGCGCGCAATCATCAACAAGTCGGTGATCCGGATCGACTGGGGGATGCGGTGGTGAAACTGGCCGCCCTGCCCCAACCGCCGCTGCGCTTTGTCGCCGGGGCTGATGCGGTGAAGGTGGTCGACGACAAACTGGCGTTTGTGGCCACAGAACTCAACCAGTGGCGCGACCTGTCGCTGTCCACGGACTTCAATGAGGTTTGAATATGCTCGCTGCACGCATTGAATTGCTTGAAACCCGCGTCGCCCTGGAACGGCTGATTGCCGAATACGCCCATGCCTTCGATGGCCGCGATGAACATCTGCTGCGAACCATTTGGCACGAAGGCGCCCTGCTGGATCTGGGTGCCGCATTCGGCAGTTACCAGGGGATCGCCGCGATTATCGAATCGGCCCACAGCAATTGGGCGAGCATGCCGCACATGCATCATTGGATGGCCAACGCGGTGCTCGATATCGACGGCGAAACCGCCACCGGGCGCGTGGCGGTGGACTGCCTGTGTACCCATGTCGAAATGGGCCAGGTGCAGATCAGTGGCCTCTATCACGACCGCTTCGAGCGTCGCGATGGCCGCTGGGCCTTCACCGAACGCCGCTTCGACCTGCACTTCCTGACACCGCTGGCCGGGTGGAAAGCCGTGGCCGGCGCTGAAGCCTTGGTCTGAGTCTTCGTCATCATCGGCAACCTTTTATCTGTATATCCATACAGATAAAGGTTGCTCCAATCAAAATCCCTGCGCATTCTGTTCACCTTCTTCAAACCGACTTGAACGATGGTGGTTATGCAGCTGTACCTCTGTGAAAAACCTTCCCAGGCCAAAGACATCGCGGCAGTCCTCGGCGCCAAGCGCCGGGGCGACGGCTGCTGGCTGGGAACGAACGTCACGGTGACCTGGTGCATCGGCCATCTGCTGGAAACCGCGCCGCCGGATGCCTACGACGCGCGCTACAAACGCTGGGTACTGGCGGACCTGCCGATCATCCCCGACAAATGGAAGATGACCGTCAAACCGCGTACCGCCAGCCAGTACAAGGCAGTCAAACGCTTGCTCGGCGAGGCGACGGAACTGGTGATCGCCACGGACGCCGACCGTGAGGGTGAGATGATCGCCCGGGAACTGGTGGAGCATTGCCGCTATCGCGGGCCGATCCGGCGGTTGTGGTTGTCGGCGCTGGACGATGCGTCTATCCGCAAGGCGTTGGCGGCGCTCAAGCCTGGGGCCGAGACGTTCAGCCTCTATCATTCGGCGCTGGGTCGCTCCCGGGCCGACTGGCTGATCGGGATGAACATGAGTCGCTTGTTCACCCTGCTGGGCCGGCAGTCCGGCTATCAAGGGGTGTTGCCGGTGGGTCGTGTGCAAACGCCGACCTTGCGCCTGGTGGTGGACCGGGATCGCAGCATTGCCGATTTCGTCCCGGTCGCCTATTGGGCCATCGACGTGCAATTGCTGCACGATGGCACGGCGTTCACCGCCCAATGGCGGGCGAATCCAGACGCCTGTGATGATCAGGATCGCTGCCTGAACCAGGCACTGGCCCAGCAAGCGGCAGCTGCGATGAGCAGCGCGACGAGCGCCCGGGTGATCAAGCTACGCACCGAGCGCATGCGTGAAATCGCGCCGCTGCCATTCGACCTGGGCACCTTGCAGGAAGTCTGCTCGAAGAAACTCGGCCTTGGCGCCCAGGAAACCCTAGACATCGCCCAGGCCCTCTACGAAACCCACAAAGTCATCACCTACCCGCGCAGCGATTGCGGCTACCTGCCCCTGAGCCAGCACAGCGAAGCCCCGAGCATTCTCGCCGCGTTACGACAGGCCGATCCGAGCCTGAACGCCTTGAACGAGCACCTGGAGCCACAGCGCCGCTCTCGGGCCTGGAACGACGCCAAGGTCAGCGCCCACCACGGCATCATCCCCACTGCCGCCGCGAAAAACCTCGAGCGGCTGGTGGGTAAGCAACGGGCGGTCTACACCCTGATCCGCGCACGGTATCTGGCGCAGTTCCTGCCCAACCATGAATACGACCGCACCCAGGCTGACTTCGACTGTGCCGGTGAAGCCTTGCGCGCCGTGGGCAAGCAGATCGTCGAGCCCGGCTGGAAACGTGCCCTGCCCGAGGCGCTGGCACCGGCCAAAGGACGTGAGGCGCCCGCACCGCAAACCTTGCCAACCCTGGCCGAAGGACGGGATTGCGCGGTGGACGAGGTCAGGCTCAAGGACCTCTGGACCCAACCGCCCAAGCCGTTCACCGAGGGTGACCTGATCAAGGCGATGAAGAACGTCGCCAAATTGGTGGAAGACCCACTGCTCAAGCAGAAACTCAAGGACACCACCGGCATCGGCACCGAAGCGACCCGCGCCTCGATCATCCAGGGCCTGCTCGACCGGGGTTACCTGATAAAGAACGGCAAGGCCCTGGCCGCAACGCCGGCAGCGTTCAGCCTGATCGACGCCGTACCGCGAGCCATCGCCGACCCCGGCACCACCGCAATCTGGGAACAAGCACTGGACATGGTGCAAAGCGGTGAGATGAGCCTGGAAGAATTCGTCACCAAGCAGGCCGCGTGGATGAGCAAGCAGGTCGCTCGTTGCGCCGGCCTGAGCATGACCATCAGCGGCCCTGCGAGCCCGGCCGGGCGCGGCGCCACGCCCTGGAAGAAAAAACGCAAGACCACGGCACGCAAACCGGCGACCGGCGCCAAGCGCGCCGCCAAACCAACGAGCAAAGCGTAGTGTGTGGGCAGCCAGGCAACAACGGCGCGTTTTAGATGGGCGCAAGCTCTTGATTCAACACTTGCCTTCAAGACTCAGCAAAAAGGAGGCCTTAACTGGCCGCCATTGAAGACGAGCATACCCTCCCCCTGCCAGCGCTCTTCGCTTCGTAGAGTTGCTTGTCTGCAGCTTCTATCAAGGCCTGGAATTCAAGATCAGCCGAGGGTGTCAATGTGGCGACGCCTAGTGAAATAGTCACCACACGATCAACATCAGAAGCAGAATGTTCGATATCCAATGCCCTGACCCCCGCTTGCATTCGTGTTGCAATCTCAACCGCTCCAGAAAGATCTGTGTTCGGCAGAACGCAGGCAAACTCTTCGCCGCCATATCGGGCCACCAGATCATAGGGACGTCTAACCGTTTCAGCTAACGCTTGGGCAACGGCTCTCAGACAGCCGTCTCCAGCCTGGTGCCCGTATCGGTCGTTGTAGCGTTTGAAAAAGTCGACATCCGCCAAAATCAGTGACAGCGGTTTTTGCTCTCGCAAGCACACACGCCAATCAGCCGAAATGTCCTCATCGAATTTGCGTCGATTGGCCACCCCGGTAAGGCCATCCATCAGCGCCATGGTCCTTAGCAGATCGCTCTGTAACTTCAAAGTCAGATGTGTTCGCACCCGTGCTTTAACAATGACTGGATTGATGGGTTTACTGATGAAATCCACCGCACCAAGCGCCAGGCCCAGCAGTTCCTCTGACTCCTGTTGCTGTGCGGTAATGAAGATGATGGGTATGTCTTGGGTCGCCGGGTCTGCCTTGAGTCGACGGCATACTTCATGCCCGTCCATGCCCTCCATCACCACATCCAGCAGAATCAAATCGGGCTGTTGAGCCTGGCATACGGTAATGGCCTGCTCACCGCTGGTGGCCATAAACACATCAAAGTCCTCGCGAAACAGCTCATGCAGTACCCGGACATTAATCGGCTGGTCGTCGACAACGAGCAATTTTGGACGGCTGTGGGGATGCGGCAACCAGGTTTCCATCGACTGTTTCATCAGGCAGATCTCAGCAGGTCACGACCGATCGGCATCGCGGCCGAAAAGTCCAGGGACTGGACCCTGGCCACCAGTTCGTCGAACCGGGGTCGCAGGGATGGCGGGGTTTTTGCCACCAATGCGTCGGTCAACTCAAGGGCTTGAAGATTTCCCGCCTCCAGCAATAACAAAATCTCTTCAAGGGATTGCTTCCATTGCGTCGGTTCCATGGTTTCCTTGTCCGCACTGATAGTCGCTCGGGGGCTTTGAGCGAAGTCGACATTCATCTGCTCAAGACTGAGTTGCAGTAACCTGCTTAATTCGTCAAACCAGGTAACGTCAGCGAAGATGTTCGCCGCAGACGCAGGATCTTTTAGTGTGTGCTCCAGATGACCGGCCAGTGCTGACAACGCCTTGGCCCCCATGGTGCCGCTGCTGCCTTTAATGGAATGGAGCACGAAAGCGGCCCCCGCTGCGTCTTGTTGCTGGATCTGTTCGTGCAACCGGACCAGCTGTTTTTCCAGCTCCGGGCCGAAGTTTTTCAGTACGATGCGGATCAAATCGAGGTCACCACCAAAGCGATCAACGATTGACGCCCGGGAATCGATGACGCCTTCGTCCATCATGGTTTGTCCCAGGCCTGAAGCTGCCTGACTGCCCTCGCGGCCCACTTGAAAGAGCAGCGTTGCGACAAGTTGTTCCAGGTCGATGGGCTTGCCAACATGCTCATTCATCCCTGCGGCAAGACACGCCTCACGGTCGCTATTGGAGGCATTGGCGGTCATCGCCACAATCGGCAGCGTTGCAAAACGCGGGTTTGATCGAATACGACGAGTCGCCTCCAAGCCATCGATATCCGGCATCTGGATGTCCATCAATACGACGTCGAAGCGCTCATTCATCACTTTGCTGACACCCTCCAGTCCGCCTTCCGCCAGCCTCACCTCGGCGCCTTCCCTTGTCAGTAACTCATCGGCAACCTGGCGATTGAGCATATTGTCCTCCACCACCAACAGCCGCAGCCCGGCCAGACGCTGCGGCCGGTCAGCCGTCGACGGAGAAAGGGGGGAATGCGGCAGGCCTTTGCCGCCGAGGGCTCGTTCGATGGCATCGGTCAATTGCCTGGGCGTGACGGGCTTGGTGAGAAACCCCACGAAGGGCGCGTCTCCCGCCTCGTTGACGTCGGCCAAGACTTCGCGGCCGTAAGCCGTGATCATAATGATCATGGGCGGTGACACACCGCTACTTTGTTGCTGGATCAAGTGCGCAGCACTCAGACCATCCATATCGGACATCCGCCAATCCATCAGCACCATGTCGTAAGCCTCACCTCGCGCCTGGGCTATCTTCACCCATTCCACCGCTTGCGTGCCACCACTCACGTGGTCGCCTTTCCAGCCCAATGCATGAACAGTTCGCAACAGCAATTCACCCGCCATGGCGTTGTCGTCGACCACCAGTATCCGTATGGACGCATCGACTCCCGGACCGGTGGATTTGGGCAGTGACGTCGGCGCTACATCCAGAGTGATATCGAACCAGAAACGGCTCCCCACACCTTGCTGGCTCTGCACCTGAAGTTCACCGCCCATCAAGGTCACCAGGCGCTTGCAGATCACCAGGCCCAGGCCTGTACCACCAAAGCGCCGGGAGGTTGAAGCCTCGGCCTGTGTGAACCCTTCAAAAATGCGCTGCTGTTGCTCCGGGCTGATACCGATGCCCGTATCAGAAACGGCGATGCGCAAGCTCACCGCACTTTTCGTGCGCAACCGTTGTTCAACGCTGACCACGACCTGGCCTTCCAGAGTGAACTTGAGGGCATTGCCCGCCAGATTGATCAGCACCTGTTGCAGTCGCAGGCTATCGCCGATCAGATCGTTGGGTAAATTGGAATCCAGGTCGAACAGTACCTCGACTTCTTTCTGGCCCTGGTTGCCGGCCAGCACGACGGCGAGGTCACGCATGAGAGGTTCGAGCTCAAACGGATGCATGTCGAGTTGCAGCTTGCCGGCTTCAATCTTGGAGTAGTCGAGGATGTCATTGAGCAAACCCAGCAGTGATTTCGCGGCGGTCTGGGCTTTGCTTACATAATCGAGTTGGCGACCGTCCAGGTCGGTGTTTTGCACCAACTGCAACATCCCCAACACGGCGTTCATCGGTGTGCGTATTTCATGACTCATGTTGGCCAGGAAGGCGGACTTGGCCGCACTCCCGGCATCGGCCTGTTCCTTGGCGTGAAGCAGAAATGACTCGAGTTCGCGCTGGGCAGTGATGTCCCGATTGATCCCGGTCACGCGCAAAGCTTTGCCGCCGGGACCGCGTTCTATCTGTGCGCCGGCCTGTATGAAGCGGGTCTGGCCGTCCGGGCGCACGACACGGAAAATGGTGTCATACACATCCGTGCCCTCGACTGCACCATTCAACTTTGCAGCCGCGGCCACAACATCATCAGGGTGAACACGCGAGTACCAGTGCATATAACTCAGCCCAGTATCGCGCAACGTCAGTGGCTGCCCGTAAAACTCGAACATGCGGTCATTCCACTTCAAGGCATTGTCTGCCAACGTCCAGGACCAAATGCCCAGTTCAGCCACTTCAGCCGCCATCAGCAACTGATCGTGCAGGGCCATCAGTTCGCTGCGTTGTTCCAGTGTTGTCTTAAGGCTCGCAGCCAGTTCCTTTTCTGCCGCTTTACGTTCGGTGATGTCTACCGCGATACCAAGGTAACCGCTCAATACCCCATCGGCGTCGCGCATGGAGGTGACCACCAGGGTGACAGGAAACCGCACGCCATCCTTGCGTATGTAAGTCCACTCCCGGGTTTCTGCACCGTCAAGCTCGGGTTTATGGGCTAACACACGGAAACCGTCGATGGTTTGGGCGTATTCCTCACTCAGCTCAACACCTCGTGCCGCAATTTCCTCCGGCACATGGATCAGCGCCGGGGTGTATTGACCCAACAATTCATCGGCGTCGTAACCCAACAAATGCTCGGCGCCTTTGTTGAACACACGGATAACACCCTCCAGGTCCGTCGCAATGATCGAGACCTCCGTGGCCGAGCGCAGCACGGTACCCAACAACAGATTCAAATGCCGCAACTCGGACGTGCGCTGCGCAACCTGTTCTTCGAGGTTGGAATTGAGTTCGAGAATCCGGGCCTCTGCGGCTTTTTTTGCCGAGATATCCCTTAACGTCTTGGACGCCCCGACAACGCGCCCACCCTCGTCGTAGATAGGCGAGACATTGGCAGAGACATCAATCAGCCGACCGTCCTTGCAACGGCGCTGGGTGTCAAAACTGGCGATACGCTGCCCCGCCCTGATGCACACAAGGATATGGGCTTCCTCCCCGACAAGCTCTTCAGGCACCACCAACTCGGCCAGTGTCCGGCCCACCGCCTCATCGGCGGTATAGCCAAGAAGGTGCTCGGCGCCTTTGTTCCAGTTGGTGATGATGCCGTCGAGGGTTTTCCCGATAATGCCATCCGCCGAGCTTTCGACGATGGCGGCCAGCCTTGCTTGCTCTGCGAAAATCTGCCGCCGACGCTGACGGCTGACACTCACGACCCCCGCCAGAGTTGCCAACAGAAGCGTGACCAAACCTCCCATCAACAGGACGACCTTGGGGGAAATCTGATGCAGGCGCTGGATGAACAACGGATGCGCGCCGAGTTCGATCTGCCATCGCCTCCCGTATACCTCGCGCTCCAACCGGTGGGTCATCAACGGTTCCAGGCTGGCCGAGTCGTCGGTGCTTTCATAAAACAACTGCTCTTGCCCAGGGACCGTGATATCCCTCAATCGCAGATGCACCGTCTCATTTTCTATGCGCAGACCTTTGAGGACTTCCTCGGTCTGCAACACGACATAGCTCCAGCCAAAAGCTGCTGCCTCGCGTTCGGCAGGGGTAGGCGGAGTCTCTGCGCCACGAAAGATTGGCATCAACAACAGGAAAGACTGCTTCGGTTTCGCGGTGTTCTGGATCAGGGTGATGGGGCCGGTGATCCGTGCCAAGCCGCTTTGTATCGAGGCTTGGGCGGCCTCTCGCCGGGAGGTTTCCGACGCGATGTCCAAACCGATTGCAGGCTGGTTACCCTCAATCGGTTCGACATACTGGACAATGTAACGCTCGCCTGAATGCGGTGAGAATTGGCGAATGGTGAAATCAGCCTTGCCATCGGCACGAGCCTTGTTGAGGAACTCGCTCTCATCGCGCTCCGGCACACGCCTGATAAAGCCAAGGGCACTGGCGCCCGGAAACTCGGACGCGAGATCGCGGGTTTGGTGATATCGGTCAAACACTTCGCGGCTGATGCCATGCTCTCCCGCTGTCAGCACCGCTCCACGAGCGCCTCGCAAACCGTATTGGTAAAGATCGAGGCGCGTCAAAACCAACTCTGCGGCGTCCTCGGTAGCCGCTGCGATCGCTTCTTGAGCCTGCTGCCCGTTGATTCGCTCGACGGTCAAACCGCCCAGAACGCTTGCCCCCAGGCCCAACACCAGAGTGACAGCGACGCCACGGTTCAATGCAAAAAATTTCAATCTCTTCACCCGCATTGCCCCGTCGCAGAAGACTTTCAAGCCTTCAATATTAAGGTTCGAACCCTGTTGGGGGCGTCTGCAGCTTAGTTCGTCTGCGCAACATCAACGTTGAGCCCGGATGATAAAAATGAAGCTATCTGAGAAAAGGGAATCGGACGGCAATACAAATACCCTTGCATGATCTGACAGCCCTGCCTCAGAAGCGTATCGGCCTGTTCCTGGGTTTCTACACCTTCGGCCACCAATTCAAGACCTAGCGCCTGACCTAATTTGATGATCGCTTCAATGATTGCCGAATCGCTTTTGTCGGTGAGCATATCTCGCACAAAGCTCTGGTCTATTTTCAGCACATCAATGGGAAATCGCTTGAGATAAGCCAGGCTCGAATAACCAGTACCGAAATCGTCGATCGAAATGCGCACCCCGAGGGTTTTGAGAAGAGAGAGGGTTTCTCGGGCGTTATCAATGTCCCTGGCCAACACCCCTTCGGTAATCTCCAGTTCCAGAAATCTTGCTTCCAGTCCGGATTCGACCAGGATGCTTTTCACCATGTCCAGAAAGGAGGCTTCGCGAAACTGCACAGCAGAAATGTTCACGCTGATAGAAATGTCATGACCCAGCTCACGAAGTACCCTCGTGTCCTTGCAGGCCTGGAGCAGAACGTATTTGCCAATCGGGATGATCAGCCCGGTTTCTTCTGCCAGAGGAATGAAATCGGCAGGTGAAATCAAGACACCGTCAGGATTGCGCCAGCGGATCAGCGCTTCCATCCCAATGACCCGGTGATGCCGGGCATCAACCTTCGCCTGGTAAAAAACCTCGAAGACACCTTCTTCCAGGGCGTTACGCATATGGCGCTCAAGCAGGTGCCTGGCACGCATGCTGCTCTCGATATGCGAAGAGAAAAAACAATAGCGATTACGGCCTGAAAGCTTCGCCTGGTACATGGCCGCATCGGCGTGCCGATACAGCGATTCCATATCGTCGCTGTCCTCAGGGAACACACTGATGCCGATGCTGGCGCCAAGGTCGTAGCGGTTTCCATGAATTGAAAAGGGGCTGGAGATGGTGGCGAGCACCCTTTGCGCGAAATCGCCCACGGCATCGAAACCGATCACCTCCGGCAACAGGACGATGAACTCGTCTCCTCCCTGCCTGCTGACGGTATCCTCGCTGAGCAACGATCGCGACAATCTGAACGCAACCTTTTGCAACACCAGGTCACCCACCGAGTGACCCATCGAATCGTTGATGACTTTGAAGTTGTCCAGATCCAGCAGCAGCATCGCCACACGGCCATGGCTGCGACGAGCCTTTTGTAACGCCTGCTCGGTACGATCCTGCAACAGTATTCTGTTGGGCAGACCGGTCAATGCATCGTGATTGGCAAGCCTCTTCGCCTCCTTGCGCAAGGCGATATGGGCTTTGATGCGGGCTCTGGCAACCGGGACATTCAGCGGCTTTTGAATGAAATCCACGCCGCCGCACTCCAGAGCGAGCAGCTCATCGGCTGTCTGCGTATGAGCGCTGACAAAAATGACCGCCGCGTCCAACAGTTCGGGATCAGACTTTAGTGCCCGACAGACCTCGAAGCCGCTTATTCCTGGCATTTCTATGTCGAGCAAAACCACATCGGGCCTGCATTGGCGCGCAATCTCAAGCGCCTGCTGACCATTTTGGGCGATATAGACTTCAGCTAAATCTTGCACTGCCGTGCTCAGAACTCTTAGATCGGTGACTTGGTCATCGACGATCAGGACGACGGGTTTGAGGCTGAACGTCTTGTCGTGCATTCCCTTACTCCTGCCAAATCCCTTGCATTGAGTGACAAGCCATCCTGAACAGCGTCTATCTGCACCGGAACATCCCGCCTGCCAGGCTCAGGCCAGGCCGGCTAATCGTTGAAGCCTTTCGACGTCTGCGTCGGGCTCACCGTTGTTCATGGCGGCAGCAAGGCGCATCACCACTTGTTCGCGGCGCACTTGCATGGGAGGCAACGCATAAATAGCGCCTATCAACTCACGTAGAACCATAGGCAGTCCCCAGCGTGCTTTCAAGCGAACGGCAAAAGGCGCTGCAAAATCGCGGACCGCGTGCGAGAGCGCTTCTTCGTCAAGTTGAGTATTGGTCTGTCGCAGGGCCTGACTAATCGCCAGATTCACGCTGGTAAGCCCCCCTAACCGCGTCAGGGCATCCGGCAGATTCCAGTCGGCCATAACCAACTGATAAGTGCTCGGCTGCCAAGCGTTTAACGCACTGGCGACATCGATAAAGCAATCGACTTGCGCAACCGGGCGGATGCTCAACACGAGCTGTTTTAAAAGATCTGATATCCAGGGGTCATCATCCAGAATCATCACTCGCATTCGATAATCCTCACTGGATTGACACGCAACGTCGCAACGCCTTAGTGGCTAACTATCGGCCACCCGCAAAAAACTGACGTTGTTGAGGTCAAAAGGTGAGGTTGTAACCGAGCGAATTTGAGCAAGTCACGGCAATTTCCCTTTGGCTGATGGCTAGATGGCATCCTTAAGGAATCGAATCTATTCCTCGCCAGCGAACTATACAAGCGATCAACACGGCACCGGTTCACGGGGCATTCGACGGTAGGTGAAAACCGACGGTAAAGCCTGTGGGCACTTCGGCAAGCCCCGAATGGTCTAGTGTTGCTCAAGCCCGGGCGCTTGCCCCACTTTTTGAAAAGGCACCGACCATGATCATCGTCCACCACCTGAACAACTCCCGTTCCCAGCGCATTCTCTGGCTGCTGGAGGAACTGGCGATCCCGTACGAACTGAAGCTCTATCAGCGTGACCCGAAGACCAACCTCGCGCCGCCGGAGTTGAAAGCCATCGACGCCCTGGGCAAATCCCCGGTGATTCAGGATGGCGCGCAGAAGCTGATCGAGTCCGCCGCAATCATCGATTACCTGATTCGCCGCCATGGCCAGGGTCGTTTGCAACCTGATCCGTCCACCGCCGCTTACGATCAATACGTGCAATGGCTGCACTTCGCCGAAGGCTCGGCGATGTTGCCGCTGATGCTGAATCTATACGTCGGCAAGTTGGGTGAGGCTGGCGCGCCGCTGCATCCACGGATCAATTCGGAAGTGGCCAACTACCTGAGCTACCTCGACACCGCCCTCAGCCAGTCCGATTACCTGTTGGGTGATGAATTCAGCGCCGCCGATATCCAGATGAGCTTTATCGGCGAGATCGCCAGGGCCCAGGGCAAGTTGCGCGACTACCCTCATATCGCCGCGTGGATTGAACGCTTCCAGGCCCGTCCAGCCTACGCGGCGGCGTTGAAAACCGGTGGCAAGTACGACTTCGCGCCCCACTGAGTGATCACGTCCGGGCCAGGGACGGCCCGGAACATCAGGAGCCCGCCATGCCGTCCATAGAACTGCACGCAGCCCAGCGCGATGAGCTGGAGACGATTGAAAACCTGATGCAGTTTTACGTGTACGACTTCAGCGAATGGCTGCCGCTGAAGCTTGGCGAGCACGGGTTATTCAATATCCAGCCCAAACCGGGTTACTGGCGCAATCCGGCGACGCAGCCGTTCCTGATCAAGGTTGACGGTGAACTGGCCGGGTTCGTGACCGTCGATGATGACATCCACGTCGCGGGTGCCGAGTTCAATATCGGTTACTTTTTTGTCAGCCGGCGCTTTCGTGGCCAAGGTGTCGCGAAGTTTGTCGTCTCTGCCCTCTTGAGCCGATTGCCCGGTCAGTGGCAAATTTTCCACATCGATGTGAACCAGCCTGCGCAGCGGTTCTGGGCGCATGTCATCCCGGTTCTCACCCTGGGAGAATTCACAACGCATCAGCTGCAGGTTGACGGCTATCCATGCACGTCCTACTGCTTCACAAGCCCCGGCCACAGCCCTCCGGGCAACCTTTTCTAATTCCAAAACCACTTTGTCCGACAATATGTAGTGACCAAAAATAATCACTACATAACCGTTGACGCCGTCGATTTGCCCTTGCATGATGCAGACGTCTCCCCGATCGGGAGTACAGGCAACACGTTTGAGCAAGCTCGTCTGACCGCCGAGCTGTTTTTCCCGGATACACGCTGCCCACAAGGCAGATTGAAGAAGCTGACCTGGCCCGAACGTCCAGTACAAGGACGAGAAGCGCTGGCGAAACGTTCTCATGACGCTTGTGGCCGACCCTGAAAATGTCGGCAGTGGCCTCCAGGTTTCGCCGCTTCTCTTCGTTGTGACGCTATTGCGTAGCAGTTATTCAACACGACTACATGCAACAGACGCGAGACCCCGCCTTTTTCGCGGCCGACCGCTGACGTCCTGGTTTCGGTGCCAGGGATCAACTAACCGATGGGCTACCTGTATTAGCGAATCAACTTTGAAAGATCACCAAATGGTCAAGGGGCTTAATTATGAATCTGAACAATCAACCCACTATCGATGAACTGGCTCGTATGTTCGCTGCACAAAAAGACAGCCACGACAGCCATATCCTGTGGATCAGCAAGTCGGGCCAGGTGCATATGGACTGCCTGTCGCCCCATGCTCACGAAGAAGAGTTCGACAAGAACAACCAGAACTTGCTGGCCCGCCTGAAGATGTACCGTCGCGGCCAGGGCTATGTCGGCAAGAAAGCCGCAGCCGACAAAGACTTCATCGGTCATGTTCTGCAAACTCTGAAACAGGCGTGGGCATCGATGCAGAACCAGAACGAAGTTCGGGTGATTGATCGGTTCTACTAAGCAAGATTGAAAAAAGGGCCTGCTTCCATTACGGAGCAGGCCCTTTTTTTGTGCCTGGCACAAACGCCTGAACAACCTGCCCCCTGTGGGAGCGAGCTTGCTCGCGATGAGGCCATTTCATTCAACATCGTCGTTGTCTGACCCACCGCTATCGCGAGCAAGCTCGCTCCCACAGGGAATCGTGGTGACTAAGCCATAGGTGTTCCCAACACCATCTCCACAAACGCCAACGCCGCCGCGCTGTGGTAATTATTTCGCCGCCGCAACAACGCCGCCCCTCGCTGCGGCGCCTCACCTTGCACCGCAATCTTGCGCAATGCCCGGTCCTGCGTCGCAATCGCCTCCGGCAAAATCGTCGCCACCGCCGTGTGCCGAATCACTTCCAGCAGCGTACTCACCGAGTTCACCTCGATCACCACTTTGGGCGTGATGGCTTGCTGGCGGAAATACTCGTCAATGGATGACCGGGTGATGAACTCAGGCGCCAGCAACGCGAATTCCAGTTGCGCCACCTCGCTCGGGGCCAGCGTGCCCTGGCTCTCATACAACGGGTGATCACGCCCGACCATCACCCCCAGCGTTTCGACGAACGCCGGGATGCATTCAATCTCTGGATTGCGAACCGGCGTAAAGGCAATGGCGATGTCCAGTGAGTCGTCCGCCAGCCCGGCCTCGATGTCGTCCATGGACAACTCGAAAATCTCCAGGTGGATGTTCGGGAATCGCGCCACGTAGTCGCGCACCAGCGGCCCCACCAGGTATGCCATGAAGGTCGGCGTCATGGCCAGGCGCAAGGTGCCACGGGACAAGTCCTTCACGTCATGCAACGCACGCTTGCCTGCTTCCAGTTCCACCAGCACCCGCCGCGCGCACTCGATGTAAGCCTCGCCGGCATCGGTGGGTTTGACCGTGCGCGAAGTGCGATCGAACAGGCTCACGCCGAGGGTTTCTTCCAGTTGCCGAATCTGCTGGGAGAGGGTCGGTTGGGAGACGTGCAGCGCTTCAGCCGCGCGGGTGAAGCCGCCGTTGTCAGCGACTGCGATCAGGTAACGCAGATGTCGGAGCAGCATGGGGCAAATCCATCTATAGGCTGTGCTTATGCGCGGCATTGTATATCGGTCTTGGACGCTATGGATCAATCGGCAGAAGATTGCTCCACACACAGCAACAACCCAATCCGATAAAGGAGTCACACCATGCAACAGTCCCACGCTTACAACGATCAGAGTCTGGCCCTGACCACTTCGATTCTTGATGCCAAGGCGCGCAAAAACCTGTCCTGGCAGGACCTGACCGACGGCACCGGCCTGGGCCTGGCCTACGTCACCGCCGCCCTGCTCGGCCAGCACCCACTGCCGGAAGCCGCCGCCAAAGTGGTCGGCGAGAAGCTGGACCTGGACGCTGACAGCATCGCCCGTCTGCAAATCATCCCGCTGCGCGGCAGCCTGGCCGGTGTGCCAACCGACCCGACCATCTACCGCTTCCACGAAATGATCCAGATCTACGGCACGACGTTGAAAGCCCTGGTTCACGAGCAATTCGGCGACGGCATCATCAGCGCGATCAACTTCAAGCTGGACATGAAGAAAGTCGAAGACCCGGAAGGCGGCTCCCGCGCCGTGATCACCCTGGACGGCAAGTTCCTGCCACTGCGTCCTTTCTAAATCAGTACCGGCCCGCGCTGAGCGGGCCAACCATCCAACACCGATTTATTCACCCCATTCACCTGGAGGCTGCCCCATGCATAAATTTCTGCTCGCACTCTCGCTGATCGCCGGCCTGGCGACCCAGGTTCAAGCTCAAGAAAGCGCCGTCGCCTACCAGTACGGCATGGACCTGGACATCGCCCAAGTCATCAACATCACCCCTGTCGCCGATGTCTGCGGCCCGGCGCCGGTGGAGATGACCTACCTCGACTCCAAAGGCGCAACGCACATTTTGCAGTACAGCGAATTCGGTACCGGTTGCTCGAACTGAGCCTCCACGGTCCATCACTAAAGAGGAAGCACCCATGAAAGCGCTCATCGACGGTTTTTTGAAGTTCCAGAAGGAAGCCTTCCCGCAACGCACTGACCTGTTCAAACACCTGGCCACCACCCAGCACCCCGGCACGTTGTTCATCACCTGTTCCGACAGCCGCGTAGTGCCCGAATTGTTGACGCAACAGGAGCCCGGTGAGCTGTTCGTGATCCGTAACGCCGGCAATATCGTGCCTTCGTACAGCCCACATCCGGGCGGTGTCTCGGCCACGGTCGAATATGCGGTCGCCGTATTGGGCGTCACCGATATTGTGATCTGCGGCCATTCCGACTGCGGCGCCATGACCGCCGTGGCCAAGTGCAAATGCATGGATCACCTGCCTGCGGTCAGCGGCTGGTTGCAACACGCCGAGTCGGCCAAAGTCATCAACGAATCGCGGCCTCACGCCAACGAAGCGGCCAAGGTCAGTTCGATGGTGCGCGAGAACGTCATCGCGCAACTGGCGAATATCCAGACCCACCCGAGCGTGCGCCTGGCTCAGGAAAAAGGTCAGTTGAACCTGCATGGTTGGGTGTACGACATCGAAACCGGTTCGATCGATGCGCTGGATGCTGACAGCCGCAGCTTTGTGTCCCTGGTCGAACACCCGACAACCTGCGCGGTGTATGCGAAGGCTGCGCAGGTCGCCTGAGCTAAAAGTAAGCCCCGACCACCTGCTTCACTTTTATCAGCGCCTGTCGAAGCGAGTCCATGTCCACCGAGCCAAGCGCCAGCCTGATCGCATGGGGGACATGGACCGATGTCGCAAACGGTTCGGCAGTCGACACCGACACCTGCTCTTGCAGCAACGCCACGGCGATCTGATCCGCCCTCGCCTCTTCCGACAAGGGCAGCCAGACAAAGTAGGACGCTGGGTGACGCACGTAGTGCATGCCCGCGAGCACCTCGTCGACAATCGCCTGCCGGGCCTGGGCATCCGCGCGTTTTTGCGCTTCCAGCAGGGTGACGGTGCCGTCGTCCAGCCAGGCCGTGGCAATCGCCGTCATTATCCCCGGCGTGTTCCAGGTGGTGGCCCTGATCGTGCGTTCCAGCGCGGGCACCATGGACAACGGCGCGGCAACGAAACCGACCCGCAACCCGGTGGCGATACTCTTGGATAACCCGGAAACGTAGACCGTCCTCTCCGGCGCCCATTCAGCCAACGGTGGTGGCGGCGCCTCAGCCAGGAAGGCGTAAGCGGCGTCTTCAATAATCAACACATCATGTTGGCGCGCAATCGCCACCAGTTGCTCGCGCTGATCGGCGGCCATCACCCAGCCCAATGGGTTATGCAAGGTCGGCATGCTGTAGACCGCGCGCACCGGACGGCTTCGACAGAGTTTTGCCAAAGCCGCGAGATCAGGCCCGGTGTCAGTGACGGGAATCGGCACCACCTCAAGGTGCAACGCCTCGGCCAGCACCTTGAACCCCGGATAGGTCAAGGCATCGGCGGCGATCACGTCGCCGGGTTGCAGCAGCGCCATCATCGTCACCGCCAAACCGTGCTGGGCGCCGCTGACAATCACCACGTGTTCGGCCGCCACCGTCAGCCCGCGTGTCAGCAGATGACGCGCCACCGAGGCCCGTTCATGCAGGCGTCCGGCGTGGGGCTGGTAGCGCAAATGGGCCTCCAGGTCACCGGACAACGCCAGTTGACGCAAAGCCATGCGCAACAGATCGGCCTGGCCCGGCAACGCGGGATAGTTGAAATTCAGATCACGCATCCCCTCGACAACACTGGGCTGGTGCACGCCCAGGCTGGGCGGTAGCGAGGTCTCCCGGACAAACGTCCCGCGCCCGGTTTCACCACTGACCAGCCCCATGGCTTCCAGCTCGGCGTAAACCCGACTGGCCGTGACCAAAGCCAGACCTTCGGTGGTCGCCAACTGTCGATGAGTCGGCAAACGCGTGCCGGGCGGCAGCCGGCCTGAACGGATATCGGCGGCAAAGGTGTCCACCAACGACTTGTACCGGGAGCGTGGCATCGAGAAATGTATCCATGACAATTTTTTGATTGTCCTGATCTTCGGTCATACGATGCGCTGAAAGCAACCCGACCGGATGAGACCACAATGGAACGCACCTCGAAGCTGAACAATCCGTCGCTGGAAAACAGCACCCGCGGCTGGATCAATGGACTGATCGGCGTGGTGATCTTCAGCGGCTCGCTGCCGGCCACACGGCTGGCAGTCCTGGAATTCGATCCGATATTCCTGACCGTAGCGCGGGCGACCATCGCCGGGTTGCTGGCGCTGTGCCTGTTGTGGCTGTTCAAGGAAAAGCGCCCGGCCCGTCAGCAGCTTGTACCGCTGATCGTTGTCGCGCTGGGCGTGGTGGTCGGGTTCCCGTTGTTGACGGCGCTGGCCTTGCAATACGTGACCTCCGCGCACTCCATCGTGTTTATCGGCCTGCTGCCACTGGCGACCGCCGTGTTCGGTGTGCTGCGCGGCGGCGAGCGGCCAAAACCGGCGTTCTGGCTATTCTCGATCCTCGGCAGTTTGCTAGTGGTGGGATTTGCCGTGTCCCAGGGACTCACCGCCTCGCCACAAGGCGATTTGCTGATGCTGCTGGCGGTGGTGGTTTGCGGGCTCGGTTATGCCGAAGGCGCGAAGCTGTCCCGGACACTGGGCGGCTGGCAGGTGATTTGCTGGGCGTTGCTGGTGTCGCTGCCGGTGATGGCGGCGCTGACCTGGTATCGCTTGCCCGCTTCATTTTCGACGATTAGCGCACCCGCCTGGCTGAGCCTGGCCTATGTGTCGCTGTTCAGCATGTTGATCGGTTTTGTGTTCTGGTATCGCGGACTGGCCCAAGGCGGGATTGCCGCCGTGGGCCAGCTTCAATTGCTCCAACCGTTCTTTGGCCTGGCGCTGTCGGCCACGCTGCTGCACGAGCAGGTCAGCCTGGGGATGCTGGGGGTCACCGTTGCGGTGATCCTGTGCGTGGCCGGGGCGCGAAGGTTTTCCCGCTAAACGCCAGGTTTATTCGTCGTCATACGTTCCCGGTTTGAACACGTGAGTGCGCAAGCCACTGGCCTCGACATCGACAACACCCTGGACCGAACGGGTCAGTTCGATCGCCTGATCACATTGCCGATGTGTATCGACCATGCCGCTCAACGACACCGCACCGCCATGGGTTTTGACATGGATGTGCAAGCCAAAGTTGGGATCGGCCCGGGTCAGGGCCGATTTCACCCTCGCGGTCGTCCACGAGTCGCGGGCGGCCATGGCCAGGTCATGGGAGTAATGCTCAAAGGAATGAAGTTTCATGGTGAAAACCTCCATTACACAAACACAGACACCCGATAAGTATAGTGCGGTCCCAGGGGCTCAGCGTTTGACCGACAAATCGGTCTGGGTCATGCGACTGCGAACGGTGAACACGCCATCCCCCGAGAGAATCGCGCTGCGGGCGAACAATCGACCGCTTTCCCAGTTCGAAAGGCCCAGTTCCGGCTTGTTCAACGCGTATTGGCCATCGACCCAACGGGTGATGCCGTTGCCGACAAAGGGCGCATTCACCGCGTTGTAGAAACGTTCATGCGCCTCGGCAGTTTCACTGATCAGCGACACGGTGAATTGCGGGCTGTAACGGTTAAACAAGGCGATGGCCTGATCGAGGTCGTCGACGATTTTCAGGCTGACTTCCGGGGTTTCTTCCCACTCCCACTCACGGCCCAATTGATCTTCCGCCAGCGGCTCGGCCAGTGCTTCGGTCACATAGCCTTCGGCGCGGTAGACCTCGACGCTGGCGGTTTGCCAATCCCTCGGCAAATGCGACTCGCTGCCTTCGACGATGTGCAACTTGCAGCCCTGGCCGCGAGCAGTACCGGCCTGCTGCAAAGCGTCGAGAAACAGCGGCACCAGTTCAGCGGCGCGTTCACGCTGGATCAGGCAGACATTCAGGGTATTGCAGACTTTGCGGTCCAGGGAGTTGCGCACCACGGCGGCAAAACGCGTGGCATCGGCGGCTTTATCGGCGATCAGCCAGGCACCGCCGGTGCCGTGCAGGCTGACGGCGGTGCCGGCCTGTTGGGCGATGCTGCCCAGTTGACTGACTGCACGCCCCGAACCCCGGGCCACGGCCAGCGACAGACGTCGATCAGCGAACATCGCCCAACCGGCGGCGTGATTGACGCTTTCCACCAGCGACACCGCACCGGCCGGCAACCCGGCGTCCGCCAGTGCCGGGTTCAAGGCGTGGGTGACGATGGCTTGCGCGGTGCCCAAGGCATCGCTGCCAATGCGCAGCACGGCGGTGTTGCCGGTGCGCAATACGCCAGCGGCGTCGGCAAACACATTCGGCCGGCCCTCGAAGACGAAGGCGACGATGCCCAGCGGCGACACCACTTGTTCGACTTTCCAGCCGTCATGCTCGACGCAACTGATGACTTTGCCGCGAGTGGCCGGCGCATCGCGCCAGGCCCGCAAGCCGGCAATCATGTCGCGGCGCATGCGCTCATCGGCCAGCAACCGCGTGGTGGAACGCCCGCGCGCCTTGGCGCGCTCGATGTCGGCCAGGTTCGCGGCCTCGATCAAGGCCCAGGTTTCGGCAGTTTCCAGGCGTTGGGCGAACAGGTCAAAGAACTCGCTGATGGCCTCGTCCGACACCGCCGACATCGCGTTGAATGCCGCTTGCGCACGCTCGATCGCCACGGTTGCCGCTTGCTGATCCACCACCGGAATCAACAACAACTCGCCGCTGACCTGTTCCACCAGCAAATGGTCACCGGGCTGAAAGCGCGCCGCCAGTTCGGGGCTGACCACGGTGACGCGGTTACCAGCGAAAGGGATCGGTGTGCCAGCGACGAGACGTTCGAGCGTGAGGGACATGAAGCGGTTTCACCATGCAGGGGGGCGGGCGGAAAAATGTATAGCAATTTTCCCGAACCGTCATTACCAACGCCCCGTCAGAACACCGACCAGCCGATCCGCTGACTCAACAACTCCAGCGCCGCCATGCCCGCCAGCGAGTTGCCGGCCGCATTCAATTCCGGCGACCACACGCACACGGTGAATTGCCCCGGCACCACCGCCACAATCCCGCCACCGACGCCGCTCTTGCCGGGCAGGCCGACGCGGTAGGCGAAGTTGCCCGCCTCGTCATAGAGGCCGCTGGTGGCCATGATCGAGTTGACTTGCTGGGTCTGGCGGGCGGTGAGGATTTGTTCGCCACTGTGTTTGCAGAAGCCGTCGTTGGCCAGGAAGCAGAACGCCCGGGCCAGGTCCACGCAACTCATGCGCAGGGCGCAGTGGCTGAAATAGCTGCGCAGTACGGCTTCGACGTCGTTGTGGAAATTGCCGAAGGATTGCATCAGGTACGCCATGGCGGCGTTGCGCGCACGGTGCTGGTATTCGGATTCGGCGACTTTGCCGTCCACCATCACTTGCGGGTTGCCGGACAGGCGCCGCACGAAATCGCGCATCGACAGGGCTGGCGCGGCAAAGCGTGACTGGTTGATGTCGCAGATCACCAGCGCCCCGGCGTTGATGAACGGATTGCGCGGGCGGCCACGTTCGAACTCCAGCTGCACCAGGGAGTTGAACGGCTGGCCGGACGGCTCGTGGCCCAGGCGTTCCCAGATCGCTTCGCCGGAATGTTCGATGGCCTGCACCAGGCTGAAGACCTTGGAAATACTTTGCACCGAGAACAGCGTCTGCGCGTCGCCGGCGCAGTACAGCTCGCCGTCATTGCCATACACGGCGATGCCCAACTGGTTGGCCGGCACGGTGCCGAGGGCGGGAATGTAGTCAGCCACCTTGCCCTGGCCGATCAGGGGACGAACTGCGTCAAGGATCTCGTTCAACAGCGCTTGCATGCCGGGTTCCGAAGTCTCGCCCCATGGGTTTGCGGGGACACAGTCGCTAGACGCCGTTGGTGCACGGCGGATCACAGTTTTGTAGGGGAATGTATCTGGGGCCCGTCCTGATACATGGAGTTGCTTTCGGGACATATCGCCAACACACCTCGCTGGAACACTTCGGGTGTCTGCTGACCCTGGTCGGCCCTTGTTCCGGAGCGTTGCCATGAATACCTCAATCCCGCGTTATCACGGCTGGTCGCTGTTCGGCCTGTTGTCCTTGCTGGTGCTGCTGATGACCGGCCTGATCCTGGTGCTCAACCCCGATCTGGTGGAAGCCACCCGCAGCGCCATCCGCGCCACGGCCCGGACCTCGTTTGCGCTGTTTCTCGCGGCGTTTCTGGCGTCTGCGTTTGCCGTGCTGGTGCCCTCACCCTTCAGCAAATCCCTGGTGCGCGAGCGGCGGTTTATCGGCCTGGCGTTTGCCTTTTCGCACCTGGTGCATGCGGTGCTGATTTATAGCTATGGGCAGTTGAATCCTGAGTTCTGGCCGGGACGCACTACGGTGGGCAACATTCCGGGGTCGGTCGGTTACTTGTTCATATTGCTGATGGCGATCACGTCGTTCAAAACCACGACGCGGATAATCGGCGCCAAAGCCTGGAAAGCCCTGCACGTGACAGGGATGTGGGTGATTGCGGCGGTGTTTACCTACTCCAACTTCAAGCGGATACCGATGAGTGATTGGTACGTGTTGCCGTTCGGGATGATGTGTGCGGCGATTGCCCTGAGGTTGGTGGGTAAGTGGGCGCTTAAGAACAAACGCATTCAGCGCCATGCCTATACCTGAAATCCACCACTGAACCCTTGTGGGAGCGAGCTTGCTCGCGATAACGGACTAACAGTCAACAGTGATATCGACTGACAGGACGCCATCGCGAGCAAGCTCGCTCCCACAGTTGTTTTGTATTGTTTGGCGATTTTTCATCCGGCTGTGTATCCGAGTGTGTACAGCCGCCCTTCCGATACACCGCTTGCCTAAAACCCCGCTTCAACGACACACCCCGGATACACCCCCTTGCTGAAATGTGCTGGTCGATTGGCCCAGCCGATCAAAGCCCTCAACGGAGATCAAGCCCATGAACACTTCACTTTCTTCGGCCGTCAAAGGCCTGCACCTGAACCTCGACCGTGCCGGCAGCTGGATTGCGCCGTTGACCCTGCGCATCTTCCTCGCCTGGGAGTTTTTCGAGTCGGGCCTGGAGAAATGGAATGGCGAGAACTGGTTTGCCGATATCCAGGATGCCTTTCCGTTTCCGTTCAACCACGTACCCGCCACGCTGAACTGGGAATTGTCGATGTGGGCCGAGCTGATCTGCGCCCTTGCGCTGTTGGTAGGCCTGGGCACGCGGATCTCGACAGTGATTTTGATCGTCGTCACCGTGGTCGCGACCGCTGCTGTTCACTGGCCGGCCGATTGGTCTACATTGAGTGAACTTGCCCAGGGCTACGCCATCAGTAACAAAGGGCACGGTAACTTCAAACTGCCGCTGATCTACCTCGCCGCCCTGATGCCATTGTTGCTCTCGGGCGCAGGCAAGCTCAGTCTGGATGCCTTGCTGGCCCGATTCTTCTGGCGTCGTCACAACCGCTGAAACGTCAGTGTCTCGAAAACATCCCACAATGAAAAAAACGGAGCGATCGTCATGAGCCTCACACTCTACGGTTTTGACGGCAGCACTTATGTACGCACGGTGAAGATGCTGCTGGTGGAAAAAGGCGCGGATTTCGATCAGGTGCAGGTCAACGTCATCAAAGGCGAGCCGCACCTGCCGGAACACCTGGCGCGTCACCCTTTCGGCAAGGTGCCGGTGGTTGATCACGACGGTTTCCGCGTGCTCGAAACCGCGGCGATCATGGCGTATCTGGATGAAGTGCTGCCCGGCCCGTCGCTGACCCCGGACAACGCCCATGACCGCGCCCGCAATCACATGGCCATGGGGCTCTACGATTCCTATGGCTACGGCGCGCTGGTCTCGGTGTTCGGTTTTCACTTGTTTCCGGATTTCATCGGTGGGCAGAATGAGGATTCGCGACGCAAGGGCATCGACAATTCCAAGCGTGTGATACGCGAATTAATGAAGATCAAAGGTGATGATCCGTTCATCGCCGGGCTTGCCCCCAGTTTCAGCGATTTCTACCTGGCGCCGGCCTGCGCCTACATCGCGATGACACCCGACGCGGCGCTCGTGTTTGCCGTGGACGGTTTCGCCGAGTGGTGGAAACGTCTACAGGCCTTGCCGAGTTTCCAGGCAACTATCCCGCAATAAATCCAACTTTCACTGACGAAGACAGGAGCCACCATGAGCGTGACCACCCAATGGATCGAAATCGACAGCCCCGAAGGTAAATTCGGCGCTTACCTGGCGATTCCCCATACCCAAAAGGGTCCGGGGATTGTGTTGATCCAGGAGATCTTCGGCGTCAACGAACACATCCGCTCGGTCGCCGAGCAATACGCTGCCGATGGCTATCTGGTGATCGCGCCGGACCTGTTCTGGCGCAGCGGCCCGCGCATCGAACTGGGCTACGACGAAGCCGGCTGGAAACGCGCGGTTGAGTTGATGAATGCCACCGACGTGAACGCGGCACAGGCCGACATCAAACTGGCCATTGATGCCCTGCAAGCCCAACCGGGCCTGGATGGCGGTATCGCCTCGATCGGTTACTGCTTTGGCGGCCTGCTTTCGTATCACACCGCCGCCAACGGTTTCGTCGACGTGGCCATCGCCTATTACGGCGGCGGCATCCAGAACCAATTGGACCGTGCCGACGAAATCCAGGTGCCGATCCTGATGCACTTCGGCGAAGCGGACAGCCACATTCCATTGGAAGCCGTTGAGAAAATCGCCGAGCGTTTCGACACCAACGACAACGTGGAGATTGTGGTGTATCCGGAAGCGGAGCATGGCTTCAACTGCTCCCATCGCGAGAGCTATAACCAGCGTGCAGCGGTCGAGGCCCATGGCAATACCCTGATTTTCCTGGGTATGGAACTCTAAAACTTAACGCGCCCCCTGTAGGAGCGAGGCTTGCCCGCGAAGGCGTCATTCCGGTCGATAACAATGTTGACCGGAAT
>NZ_MOBR01000002.1 GCF_003732705.1 Pseudomonas frederiksbergensis
GTGCATCGGGCGTTAGGGTGAAACAGGTGTAAACCTATTTCAGGACTAGACACTGCACTGACGCCTTCGCGGGCAAGCCTCGCTCCTACAGGGTTTGTGGCGTTCACACACGTGGCGCACGACACAAACCCTGTAGGAGCGAGGCTTGCCCGCGAAGAGGCCATCAGCAACACCGCAGATCCGTCCCGCAGAAACAACAAAGCCCGCATCTCTGCAGGCTTTGTTGATCGTTCCCACGCTCCGCGTGGGAATGCCTCCAGGGACGCTCCGCGTCCAGCCTCACCTCACAACCCAGCCTGGCAGCGATGTAACGCAGAGCGTCACGGGCTGCATTCCCAACCCGCAGAAACAACAAAGCCCGCATTTCTGCAGGCTTTGTGTCGGATCAATCCAGGCTTTAGAACCTGAACACTTCCATATCGGTACGAATCGGCGAAGCCATCGGGATCTTCGGCTGCTTGTCCTGCTCCGCGGCAGGCGCTACAGGCTTGGGCTCCTTTTTACGCGGCGCTTCGGCAATCGGCGGCTGGTTGGCCAACGGCTTCAGCGCTACGGACAACTGTTCGGCCAGACGCTGCAACAACACGCCTTGCGCCTGGACCTGTGCCGCCGTCCCGCCCGCATGTTGTTCTTGCAGATGAATGATGCGGTTATCGCGAACCTGGCCACGACGGTCGATCAAACGCCATTGCGCATCCAGGATCGCCGGTTGCGACTCACCCGAGTCCAGGCGAGTAATCGTCAGCAGCACTTGCACATCCGGGGCAAACCCCAATGTCGCCGGCGCCAGCACTACGCGTTGGCTGTCCAGATGACCCGCAACCTGACGCAACAGCAATTGATCGATGTCCGACGACAGGCTACCCGCCCAGCGACCATCGGCCGATGCCTGGAGGCTGCCATCCGGCTGACGCTGTAGCAAAGTCTCACGTTGCAGATAGTCGGCAATCGTGACCGGGCCCAGCAATACAGCCATGCCCGCGCTTTGCGCAGGCTGAGCTGGACTTCCGCTGTCCAGCTGATACAGCGACACCGGTTGGTGAACGCTGCAACCCGCCAGGCCAAGAACCCCAGCGAGCATCAAAATTAACGGAAGGCGCAGAGCAGTCATCGTCCCATCCAGGTGGTTGCCACAAGGCTAACCACAGTGAAAATACTCAATAAATATGAAGAACGCTCGGCCACGCCGGCGCTTGAAAGGCCATATCATCCGTGAATATGCGTTCCGACTCCAGCGCCAAAGCGTCGATCTACGGGTTAAATCGTAGATCGAGCGGTCTAGCACGCCTAATTGAGGTTTTCGACGAGCAGCGCATCTACCCTCTGGAAGCCACGTGGCAGTTTGTTACCACGACGTCCACGCTCACCTTTGTAGTGTTCGAGGTCGTCCGCCTTCAGTGACAAGGTACGTTTTCCGGCCTGTAGCACCAACGTGGCGCCTTCCGGCAGTACGGCGATGTCCGTGACATATTCTTCGCGACTGGCAACGCGCTCACCGGAAATACCGATGATCTTATTGCCTTTACCTTTACCTAATTGTGGCAGGTCGCTGATTTTGAAGATCAGCAGGCGACCTTCGGTCGTGACCGACGCCAGCCAATTGTTCTCGCGATCGGTCACCGGGCGCGGAAGAATGACTTTCGAGTTGTTCGGCAAGCTCAGCAACGCTTTACCCGCCTTGTTCTTGGCCTGGAAGTCTTCGCCCTTGACCACGAAACCGTAACCGGCGTCGGAGGCGATCACGTACAGCGAATCGTCTTCCGGCATCAGCACACATTCAAACGTCGCCCCTGGCGGCGGTGTCAGACGACCGGTCAACGGTTCGCCTTGGCCACGGGCCGATGGCAGTGTGTGCGAGGCCACCGAATAACTGCGACCGGTGGAGTCGATAAACACCGCAAACTGGTTGGAACGCCCCGGCGCCAGGGCCTTGAAACCATCACCGGCCTTGTAGGAAAGCCCGGTGGCGTCGATTTCGTGACCCTTGGCGGAGCGAACCCAGCCTTTTTCCGACAGCACAACCGTCACTTTCTCGTTCGGCAACAGATCGTGTTCGGTCAAAGCTTTGGCTTCGGCGCGCTCGACGATTGGCGAGCGGCGGTCGTCGCCATAGGTTTCGGCGTCCTTGATCAGCTCGGTGCGCACCAGTTTTTTCAGCTTGGCTTCGCTGCCCAGCAGGGCTTGCAGCTTGGCTTGTTCCTTGAGCAGTTCATCCTGCTCGGCACGCAGCTTCATTTCTTCCAGTCGCGCCAATTGACGCAGACGGGTGTCGAGAATGTAGTCGGCCTGGATTTCGCTCAACGCAAAACGCGCGATCAGTGCGGCTTTCGGGTGCTCCTCGGTGCGGATGATGTGAATCACTTCATCCAGGTTGAGGTAGGCAATCAGCAAACCGTCCAACAGGTGCAGGCGACGCTCGACCTTGTCCAGGCGGAATTGCAGGCGACGACGCACGGTCTGCACCCGGAACTCCAGCCACTCGACCAGCAATGCCCGCAGGTTTTTCAGCTGTGGCTTGCCGTCCAGGCCAATGATGTTGATGTTGACCCGATAGCTCGACTCCAGCTCGGTGCTGGCGAACAGGTGGGTCATCAATGCATCGTGGTCAAAATTCTTCCGCGCGCCGGGGATGATCACGATCCGGCACGGGTTTTCGTGGTCCGATTCGTCGCGCAGGTCGGCGATTTGCGGGGCCTTGGACGGCTTGGCCTGCATCATCGCCGCGATCTGTTCCAGCACCTTGGCACCGGACACCTGATGCGGCAATGCGGTGACGATGATGTCGCCGTCTTCGACGTGGTAGACGGCGCGCATGCGCACCGAGCCCTTGCCGGTTTCGTACATTTTCAGCAGGTCGGCGCGGGGCGTGATGATTTCCGCTTCGGTCGGGTAATCCGGGCCCTGGATGTGCTCACAGAGCTGCTCGACCGTGGCTTTGGGCTCATCGAGCAAACGCACGCACGCCGTCGCGACTTCGCGCAGGTTGTGCGGCGGCACGTCGGTGGCCATGCCCACGGCGATACCGCTGGTGCCGTTGAGCAGGATGTTCGGCAAACGTGCCGGCAACACCAGTGGCTCGTCGAGGGTGCCGTCGAAATTCGGGCCCCAGTCCGCGGTGCCCTGGCCCAGTTCGCTGAGCAGCACTTCCGAATAACGCGACAGCCGCGCCTCGGTGTATCGCATGGCGGCAAAGGACTTGGGATCATCCGGCGCACCCCAGTTACCCTGGCCGTCGACCAGCGTGTAGCGGTAGCTGAACGGCTGGGCCATCAGGACCATGGCTTCGTAGCACGCCGAATCGCCGTGTGGGTGGAACTTGCCGAGCACGTCACCGACGGTACGCGCCGATTTCTTGTGCTTGGAATCGGCGTCCAGCCCCAACTCGCTCATCGCATAGATGATGCGCCGCTGTACCGGTTTCAGGCCGTCGCCGATATGCGGCAAGGCACGGTCCATGATCACGTACATGGAGTAGGTGAGGTAGGCATTTTCGGTGAAGTCAGCCAGTGACCGGCGCTCTACACCGTCCAGGCTGAGATCAAGGGAGTCGCTCATGCGGGCCTCATCATTTCGTTGTCTGGCGCAGCAGCATGGTGCCACCGCGCTGGGTAAATTCAAGTTTGTTCAGTGCGCTCATACCGAGCAGCACCTGATTGCCATCCAGCCCTGGCGCGACCAGCGCGCGAACATCACGCAGCACGATATCGCCCAGTTGCAACCGGTCGATGCGGGTTCGATAACCCTGGCTCAAACCGTTGGCGGTGCTCAGGGTCACCCCGAAGCCCTCCTCCAGTTTCAGCCGTTCGGCCAGACTGGCCGGGATCGACACATCGGTCGCCCCGGTATCCAACATAAAATCCACCGGCTGACCGTTGATCTGGCCGCTGGCGACGAAATGCCCCTGACTGTTGCCAATCAGTTTCACTTCGACAAAACCTTCGCCCTGCTGTGAAGTCACCACCGCGTTGGGATTGTGCTGACGCTGTTCCAACTGCCCGAAAAACCGCGTCGCCAAAAACAATGCGGCGCACCAGGCCAAGATCATGAACACCCGACCGGCGCGTTTGCCCGGCGGTTGCTGGCTCATGGCTTGGCGCTCCAGCCACCTTCAGGCGCGGCGAAGCGCCAGACAATCGGGCGGAGCTCGCCATCAACGCGTGGACCGAAATTGTTGTCGACCCCAATCCAGGCACCGTCGGCGTCGATGATCAATGCCTCTTCCAAACCGAAGTTCTGCGAATAACGCCGGTTTTCCTGCAACAGCTCGGCGGCATACGACCAGCAGCGCTCGACCTTGGCCGTCTGCGGATCGCGACGACAGATCTGATAGGCGTTGCGCTCAAGGGTAAACAGCTTGCCGTCGAACAATGACAGGTCGGAAAAATCCCGGTCAACTGCTCTGGCCTTGGGAAACTGCGGCGGCTGCATTTCCTTGCCAGCTTCGCTCAATAGCACACAGTGACCGTCGCAATCCCAGACCGTCTGCTTGCGTTTGATCAGCAGTAAACCGCGGCTTTGGCGCTCTGCGGCGAGCCACATCTGATCGCCTGCGGGATTGATCGCCAGGCCTTCGAATATCGCATTGAATTGCAGCAGCATGCCCCTGGCCCGAGCTTCGCGAACCATCATGGGCGAGATTTTCAGCCAGTTTGCCGGACCCGTCGGCGGTACTTGCAGCACGGCCGCATGGCCTTCGCTGACGATGTAACGATTACCGGCGCTGTCACAGGTGATGCCTTCGAAATCCAGGTCCCCGCCCCGCACGAAAGACGCCGCCCAGTTGCGCGAACGCAAACCCCAGGGCAAACCGGTGTCCGGCACGGGCGGCACATCGATGCGTACGGTTTCGGCTTGCCAGGTGCTGGCGCTCGTATCGAGACGGTAGATTTGATCATCGTCGCGATCGGAAACGGTCCACAGGTCCTTGCCACACTGGGCCAGCCCCGACAGATTGCCACCGCGCATGCCATCGACGGCATGCTCGGACAACACGCGCAGCTCTGGCGCTGGTTCGGCAGACACCGTCAACGAGGTCAGCAGTAACGCACACGCCAGGGCAAAGCCAAACCGCATCAGCCCAGAACCTCGACCAGGTTGCCCTTGGACTCCAGCCAGGATTTGCGATCACCGGCGCGTTTCTTCGCCAGCAACATGTCCATCATTTCCGAGGTCGCTTCGAAATCGTCCAGCGTCAGCTGCACCAGGCGCCGCGTGTTCGGGTCCATGGTGGTTTCGCGCAGCTGCGGCGGGTTCATTTCACCCAGGCCTTTGAATCGGGTGACCTGTGGCTTGCCGCGTTTCTTCTCGGCCACCAGACGATCGAGGATGCCGTCGCGCTCGGCCTCGTCGAGGGCGTAGTAAATCTCTTTGCCCAAGTCGATGCGGTACAGCGGCGGCATGGCGACGTAGACGTGACCGGCATCCACCAACGGGCGGAAATGCTGGACGAACAGGGCGCAGAGCAGTGTGGCGATGTGCAGACCGTCGGAGTCGGCGTCAGCGAGGATGCAGATCTTGCCGTAGCGCAGCTGGGCGATGTCCGCCGAGCCCGGATCGACACCGATGGCCACGGCGATGTTGTGCACTTCCTGGCTGGCCAGCACTTCGCTGCCATCGACTTCCCAGGTGTTCAGAATCTTGCCGCGCAACGGCAGGATCGCTTGAAACTCTTTGTCCCGCGCCTGCTTGGCCGAACCGCCGGCGGAATCACCTTCGACCAGGAACAGTTCGGAGCGCATCGGGTCTTGCCCGGCACAATCAGCGAGTTTGCCCGGCAACGCCGGCCCCGCGGTGATGCGCTTGCGCTCGACTTTTTTACTGGCCTTCAGACGACGGCCGGCATTGTTGATCGCCAGTTCCGCCAGGAGCATGCCGGTTTCCGGGTTGGCGTTGAGCCACAGGCTGAACGCATCCTTGACCACACCGGAGACGAAGGCCGCCGCTTCGCGGGACGACAGACGTTCCTTGGTCTGGCCGGAGAATTGCGGCTCCTGCATCTTCATCGACAGCACGAAGGCGATGCGTTCCCAGACGTCTTCCGGCGCCAGCTTCACGCCGCGCGGCAACAGGCTGCGGAATTCGCAGAACTCGCGCATGGCGTCGAGCAAGCCTTGGCGCAAACCGTTGACGTGGGTGCCGCCCTGGGCCGTCGGGATCAGGTTGACGTAGCTTTCCTGCACGCTGTCGCCACCTTCCGGCAACCACAGCAGCGCCCAATCCACCGCTTCTTTATTACCGGCCAGGCTGCCGCAGAACGGCTCGTCCGGCAGGCGCTCGAAACCATTGACCGCATCCACCAGGTAGGAGCGCAGGCCGTCTTCGTAATGCCATTCGACTTTTTCGCCGGTGGCCTTGTCTTCAAAACTGACCAGCAACCCCGGGCACAGAACGGCCTTGGCCTTGAGCACGTGCTTGAGGCGGCTGATGGAAAATTTCGGTGAATCGAAGTATTTCGGGTCCGGGGCGAAGAACACGCTGGTGCCAGTGTTGCGCTTGCCGACGGTGCCAATGACTTCCAGCTCGGTTTTCTTGTAACCGTCGGCGAAGGTCATCTGGTATTCGTTGCCGTCACGCTTTACGCGCACCCGGACTTCGTTCGACAGGGCGTTGACCACGGAAATACCCACCCCGTGCAAACCGCCGGAGAACTGGTAGTTCTTGTTGGAAAACTTGCCGCCCGCATGAAGCTTGGTGAGGATCAGCTCGACCCCCGAAACACCCTCTTCCGGGTGAATGTCCACCGGCATGCCACGGCCGTCATCGCTGACTTCCAGGGAGTGATCGGCGTGCAGGATGACCTGCACCGACGTCGCGTGCCCGGCCAAGGCTTCATCGACGCTGTTGTCGATGACTTCCTGGGCGAGGTGGTTCGGCCGACTGGTGTCGGTGTACATGCCGGGGCGTTTGCGCACCGGGTCGAGGCCCGAGAGGACTTCGATGGCGTCTGCGTTATAAGAGCTAGCGCTGGGAGTGGCCATGGGGTCTCGTCGTCAATGTTCTGTTAATAAGAGGCGAAGCTTTTTATAGAGCAGTGAAATCAATCGCCTGATACAAATCTGCGCCGATGCCGGCAAAACTCAGCATTGCCGGCAATTGCCCGGCAAAGCCCTGGAAACTATGGTCGCCGCCGGCCTGGATGCGCAAGGCACAGGCTCGGTAATACTGCTGGGCGAGGCGGTAGTCCAGCGTTTCATCGCCGGTCTGCAACCACACCTGATACCGCTGCGGGTCCTGGGGCGCCGGCACTTCCAGCTCGGCCAGGGCCGTCACATGGTCGTGGGTCAATTCCCAGGCTTCATTGGTATACAGGTTTTTCTGCGTCCCCAAATACCCGTCGAACATCCGGTGCGGACTGACGGCAGGGTTGATCAACAGGGCCTTGAGGCCATGGTGCTCGGCCAAGTGAGTGGCATAGTAGCCGCCGAGTGAGCTGCCGACCAGCAGTGGCCGTCCCAGCTCCTCAATCGCCCGGTTCAACTGACCGATGGCCTCGCGCGGGTGGTGATGCAACGCCGGAACCTGCAACTGATCGCTCAAGCCCAGACGCTCCATCACCTTGATCAACTGACAAGCCTTCTTCGAGGCCGGCGCGCTGTTGAAACCGTGGATATAAAGGATCGAACCGGACATTTGAACTCCCTGGGCGTCGGGTAAAGAGGCGCAGTTTACAGGGAGACGGGGGCGTGATGGGGCCAGAATGAACGTGATCCATTAGATACCTGTCGAATCTGACCAGTAGCTGAAATGCTTCCTAGACACCATTGTTATCAAAAAAAGCATTGTTATCAGTACAGATAACATAGCCATTTTTGATAACAAAACAGAAATTTCACCTTGTTTATCTGTGCGGATAACTTATGCTGATTTCATAACGAAAGGCTCGATCCGGTTCAGTTATCTGGAAATACCATGCAGAGCAATTATCCGAAGCATTCAGAAAAAACCCTGCTAAATGACTTCATTTCAGCGCTTGAGCAAGCAACGGGCGTCACAGTTTCGACTATCTCGCATGAGGTCCCAAGCACGGACGGTCCACTTGATGCCGTGCTGGAGGTCGATACACCAGACGGCCAATGGCGGATACCCATCCAAATGTTGAACGAGGGCTATCCACGTGATGTTCGCAATGCCGTATGGGCGCTTGATGGATATCGCGCGCGGCTTCCCCAGAATGCTATTGGGTCTGATGTTGTGCCGATGATCGTTGCGCAACGCCTGAGTCAAGGCGCCCGCGATGAGCTCAGGATTAGAAACATTGGGTACTACGACGCTAGCGGCTCCATGTATCTGCGCCATGAGCGTTGGCTGGTAAACATTGAACGGGCACATTCTGGCGGTCGTGAACAACGCCAGATATCACTGTTCAGCGGTTCACGTGAAAAGGTCGTGCACGCCCTGCTTCATCTGGGAGACGACTGGTTCACTGGATACCAGCTTGCGGATATATCCGAGACTTCTGTCTATTCAGTTTCGATTGTTCTTAAAGAACTCGAAAAGCTTGAATGGGTAGTCGCATCGCAAGGACGGGGCCGGGATCAGCGCAGGAAACTGACTCAACCGGGAAAATTACTTGATGCGTGGTCATTGGCTCGACTGAAGGCCAAAGAAAAGACATCTCGCTGGTATCTATTCTGTTCAAACCCCAAGCATCTCCTCACCCAAATTTCTCAGGCAGCCAAAAAGGCTAATGCATCTCAGGATTGGGCGTTTACAGGACCTATTGCAGCAAACGCCATATCGCCTCTTTTGACGAGTGTGGACGTCGCTGACATCGCTGTTCCTCCAGAGTCATTCAGTGGTTTCGTAGAGGCCTTGGCGCTTAAGCCTGCCGAGAAAGGATCGAACGTCATCTTGATTGAGCGCAGCGGCGCAGCGATGCTCTTCCGACAAGAAGAGGATGGGGTTTGGCTCGCCAGCCCATTCATTCAATACATCGACCTCCAAAATGGTCGAGGAAGAAACAAAGAGCTCGCCGAAAAATTGCGAGCGGACATATTGAGGATTTAACGATGGCACTGGCATCGAAGCCTAAAACCGCTGACGGTTATTCCAGCGATCACACCAATGCCTGCGAGCAAGTCCTCGTCACCCTCTTGGGTGCTTTTGGAACATTGAAGTCCACGATCCGCCTAGTGGGAGGACTGGTACCACGATATCTCACCCCTGAGTCGCATCCCGATATCCCGCCGCATGCAGGTACATCCGATGTCGATGTAGTGCTAAATCTTCAAGTGATCGCCGAGGGCAAGGGATACGCATCGTTGGCTCAGCAACTTACTGAACGCGGTTTTGAACGGTTTCAAGAAGAGAACGGCTGGGTCTCGGCTTGGCGGTGGCAGAGACGTATTTCGCAACAGCATGTCGTACTTGTCGAGTTTCTGAAGGGAGCAGGTGACAAAGAACCCTTCTCGAAAATTTCGATCGATGGTGAGGCGGTATCCGCGCTTGCGATTGAATATGCCGAGATCACTCATGACTGGTACGAAGAAAAGCGAATTACCGCAAAACTGCTGAATGGTGCAGGCATCGCGATTGAGGATATTCGATACGCCGATTTGGTAGCTTTCATCATTCTCAAAGCACTTGCATTCGACAGCCGCGGTGAGCCCAAGGACGCAGGCGATCTCATTCATGTGATGCAATACGCAGGCCCTCCAGAACACATCGCGAGCCGCTTCCTGACAAAAATTGAAAGCGGGACACATAAGGAGGCAATGCACGCCGGTTTAGATGCGTTGCAAAGAAAATTTGCGGAGGGAAATGGTGTGGAGGGATACCTCCTGACTGGCCCCGTCCTATACGGTCAGTTTATGCATGGTAAAAACGAAGAAGCGTCAGATGAACAGATACAAGCTCAACGTTTTGCAACAGGCCTCGTTACAGAGGTACTGCGCTTAATTCATGCTTGAAAAATGAGCCGTTTGACGAAATCAGTAAGGACTCCTTCGCGAGCAAGCCCGCTCCCACAGAGATTTGTGAACGGCGCAGATCCAATGTGGGAGCGGGCTTGCTCGCGAAGAACGATAACGCGGTCTATCTGAAAAAATTACGCCGGATCAACATTATCCAGCGCCCGATTCACCGCCAGATCGGCCAGCATGACCAGTTGCTGGATCGCCATCGCCGTCTGCCGGTCCGGCCATTGCAGGCGCGCGGCAAAATCGCTGGCCAGGACACTCGCCGACGCCAGGGACTCGCAGGCATTGGCTAATAGGCTTTCCGTGTCCTTTTCGGGGACGATCATGTACATCGTGCTGGGTTTGCGGGTCGGGGGGTTTGGGGTTGGTTTGAACATGGTGGTACTCCAAGTGAGAAATGGAGCCGCCACTGATTATTGCCGCGAAGCAATTAAGGGTGGCAGCCGTGCGCAGGTTCGCGGACCGAACACTTGGCAACTCGGCATACCCGAAGGTATCCCGCGCACAGCCGCCATGACATCAAACGACGTGCACCAAGACACTCCAGTTTGAACCGGCGGATTATGCACCAAGTGAATCTGATTGAGGCCGCGAAGCCCGATCACTGAATGTGTCAGCGACAGGCAAAAGGCTAGAGAAGCCGCGTCTGACGGGCAACCTGAAAACCTTGTGGGAAGGTTCTGAAAATTTTACTAACGATTAAACACCGTCGTAGGAGTTGCCGAAGGCTGCGATCTTTTGATCTTGATTTTGAAGATAAAAGTCAAAAGATCGCAGCCTTCGGCAGCTCCGACAGAGAGTTGGTGCATCCAGGAGAGGTTGGTCGGCTGTCGGACCCTCTTCGCGAGCAGGCTCGCTCCCACAATTCTGATCGAGTGTATCCGGGAGGGGTTGGTCGGCTGTCAGGCCGCCTTCGCGGGCAAGCCTCGCTCCTACAGTTTGATTGAGTACATCTGGCAGGGATTGGTCGGCTGGCAGGACGCCTTCGCGAGCAGGCTCGCTCCTACAGTTTGATCGAGTGTATTCGGGAGGGATTGGTTGTCTGTCAGGCCGCCTTCGCGGGCAAGCCTTGCTCCTACAGTTTGATTGAGTGTATCCGGGAGGGGTTGGTTGGCTGTCAGGCCGCCTTCGCGGGCAAGCCTTGCTCCTACAGTTTGATTGAGTGTATCCGGGAGGGGTTGGTCGGCTGTCAGGACGCCTTCGCGGGCAAGCCTTGCTCCTACAAAATCAAAAACAGAAGCAGAGCGGCATGCACCGCCCGCCCTTCACCACTCATTAGGCCGAGCGTTAGCTCGCCTGCTCTTGATCTTGCTCTACCGCCCCTTCGGGAGGCCGAGTGGAGGTTCTGCGCAGTGGGCAGCCCGGCATGGATGCCGGGCTAGCCGCCCCCGGCCATGGATGGCCGATGGCGGCGGGCCCACGGAGCAGGACCGGAGCGAGGGAACGCCGAGCCTAAGCGAGGGGCCGGACGCCGGGGCGAGACCTTTTGGTTACTTTTGGGGCGTTTGCCAAAAGTGACCCGCTGTAAGAGCGGAACCTTAAGCAGCCGTTACCGCAGAAATGGATATGTACTCAACCAAGAGCATGGTCGGCCCAAAGGCCGCCAAGTCTCAATAACCGTCAGACCCATAATCAACCTGGAAATCAAACCCGATAACCCGCTCAACACCGGTTTCAATGAGACCATCAGGCAAAAGCCGCAACCACCGATACCCCGGCGCCTGCTCCCCAACCTTGAAATCCTCACTCCCCGGCTCAAACTGAATACACGTCGAAGGCGAAGCCATCAGCCGCACGCCCTCGCGCATCCGGTCAATCTCCTGATGCACATGCCCCCACAACACCGCCCGCACCTGCGGAAACCGATCCAGCACCGCAAACAACCCCTCAGGATTACGCAAACCAATCGGCTCCATCCAAGCGCACCCAATCGACACCGGATGATGATGGAAGCACACCAAATGATGCCGCTCCGGCGCCTCACTCAATGACCGCGCCAGCAACTGCAACTGCTCATCCTGCAAATACCCCGGCACCGAACCCGGCACGGCGGAATCGAGCAAGGTCACCCGCCAGTTGCCGATATCCACCACCGGTTCCAACAGCGCACTCTGCACTGCCGCCTCAGCCATGATCATCGGCTCATCGTGATTGCCGGGAATCCAGCGCGCCGGGGCGTCGAGTTGTCGGGTCAGGTCGCGAAACTGCTGGTAGGACTCCAGCGTCCCATCCTGGGAAATATCGCCACTCGCGACGATCAGATCGATCTGCGGCTGTTGCTGGCGCACCAGCTCAATGACCTTTTGCAGGCTCTCACGGGTATTCATGCCCAGCAACGTCCCGTCCGCCTCGGCGAACAGATGACTGTCGGAGATTTGCACCAGCAACGCCGAATCGGCGGTGGTCAATGTGGATACGCTCGGCAAGGCGTTCTCCCAGGGCTGAATCACGGAGGTGGATAGTGGCCGCAATTATGCTGGGGGAAGGTCAAAAGAGGAAACGTGTGAACCGGACGCAGTTCACATCTATCGAACGACTGCGTACTCGTGCCCACACGCCAGACAGTGACTCAGCCATTCCCCCAGGAACAGATTGAGCTGGGCCTTTTCATCCGGCTGATGCATGGCGGCGTTCGGGTAAGGATAGATGCCCCGGAAGCGTCTTGCATGTTCGGCGCTGACAACCTCGGCCATGCACGCGTCGTGATAGACCTGAACTTCCAGTTGCGGCACCGGCAGCCACGGCAGGCTGTGTTCCTGGCGCACTTGCAGGGTGGTGGTGTACGGACAGACTTGCAGCACTTCCAGCGCCAGGACGCCGAGCATCTGGTCGCCCTGGGTCACGGCAATGCGCCGGGCCTCGGGTTCGCTGCGCATGTCTGGCAGCAGTCGCATCAAACGCGCGTAGTTCGCCTCGCAGGAGGCTTGCAGCCCCACGAGGTCCACCCGATAGCGATCGCGCAGCTTGTTTACGACCATAGCCCCCTCACTTCAGCGCGGTTCAAAGCAAGCCATTGCAAAGCAATGATGCTGGCCGCGTTGGCAATTCGTCCATCGCGTACGGCCTGCAGGGCATCTTCGAAGGCCCAGACCGTGACGCGGATATCTTCCGCTTCTTCTGCCAGTCCATGCAGGCCACCTACTCCATTCGTTTCGCAACGCCCCAAGTACAAATGCACGAATTCGTTGCTGCCGCCCGGGGATGGAAAATACTTGGTCATTGGCCACAGCGCCCCGAACACAAGCCCAGCTTCCTCCTGCGCTTCGCGGTGAGCAACTTCTTCCGGTTCTTCGTCTTTATCGATCAGACCGGCGACCAACTCGATCAACCACGGGTTGGTCGTCTTGCCCATGGCGCCGACCCGGAACTGCTCGATCAACACCACTTCATCGCGCTGCGGATCGTAAGGCAGCACGCACACCGCATCGTGACGCACGAACACTTCACGATTGATCTCGCGACTCATGCCGCCGGCGAATAATTCATGGCGCAAATGCAGGCGATCGAGCTTGTAGAAACCCGCGTAGCACTGTTCGCGTCGAACGATCTCAACGGTGGTCGGAATGGCGTTGGCAAAATCAGTCATGACAATCCTCTTTACTGCAATCCGTTACGAGGTTCCTTTTTGTTACTTGCAACCTCGACTTCGCGCCATCCTAACGCGCCCGCGACCTTTGATGCAGCCCCTTTACCTTCAGCGGGATAGACGGTGAGGGCGAAACCAACTCTAATTAGCTTAGTGGCGAACTGACTGCTTCGTTGATAGTCGAAGCGGTAACTTTCGCCTTTCCCTGTTTTATGAAGGACGCCCATGTCGCTTTTTAAAATCGCCTCCGTGGCCGCCATCGCCCTGACCTTGGGCGCTTGCCAGAGTCTGTTCCAACCCAACTACCGCACGCCGCTGGAAACCACCCGCGATGCCTCGGAAACACTGAAACCGGGTTGCACCACGCCTGACTGCCCGTTGGTGAACATCGACACCCTGAAATTCCCGGCCGAGCCACAGCTGGACGGCATCGTGGAAAAAAACCTGCTGCAATTGACCCGCACCCCGGACGCTCCGGCAGCGCCGACCCTGGCCGCCTACCGCGATCAATTCCTGCGCACTGCCGCGCCGCGCTCCAGCAGCTATTTGCAAGCCAAGGTACGGGAGCAGCATGACGGCTTGGTGATCGTTGAGTTTTCCAGTTACCTGGACACTGGCGGCGCCCATGGCACGCCGGGCCGCAGCTTTATCAACTATTCGCGCCAGCAGCATAAAGTGCTGAGCTTGTCGGACATGTTGCTGCCGGGTCAGGAAGAAGCGTTCTGGAAAGCCGCGCAAGTGGCGCACAACAGCTGGCTGATCAGCACCAAGCTCGATCAGGAAGCGGATTTCCTGAAGACCTGGCATTTCCAGAAAACCCAGAACGTGGCGCTGACCTACGGCGGGGTAATCCTCAAGTACGAAGTGAGCACCATCGCGCCTTACGCGTTGGGCCACATCGAACTGAAGATCCCCTACCCGCGCCTCAATGGCATTCTCAAGCCCGAGCTGTTTCCCGGCCGTAACTGAAGGCTCGACCGAGCACGAGTTGCAGCAGCCCTGCCAGTACCAGCGACGGCAGGGTTGCGCCGACATCCGGATACAGATTCGCCAGCAAATGATAGGTGCTCACCCCGCCCAACCAGGCGAGCAACGCCGGCCAGCGCAACGCGGCTGACGCCACTTGAGCACTGCGTTTGCGCAGGATGAAGTGATCCACCAGCACCACGCCGAACAGCGGCGCAAACACTGAGCCGATCAACAGCAGGAAGTTCTGGTACTGGGCCAATGGCGCCAGGCAGGCGATCAATGTGCAGATGACGCCAATCGCCAGGGCCAGATGCTCGACTTTCAAGCGCAACAGAATCCCGCTGGACACCGCCGCCGAGTGAATATCGGCAAAGGCGTTTTCCGACTCGTCGAGCAGGATCAGCAACAGTGGAATCCCCAGGCCAGCACCCGCCAGCGCCAGCAGCAAGGCATTCACTTCACCACTCGGCGCGAACGCCAGGGTGTAAGCCACGCCGAGGCTCATCAGCCAGAAGTTACCGATAAAGAAACCCAGCGCCGTTCCACCGAACACGTTTTTCGCGCGTTTGCCGAAACGCGAGTAGTCGGCAATCAGTGGCAGCCAGGACAGCGGCATGGCAATCGCAATGTCGAAACCCACGGCAAACGGCATCGAACCGTCACCAGCCTGGGCCCACAACGCGGCCAGATCAGCCTTGGCGAACAGGTTCCAGGTCAGCCAGATGCACGCGGCCAGCAACAGCCAGATGCCCCACTTGCGCAGGATCTGCCGCACGAAAGTCAACGGACCGCTGACGGCGAGCAGGGTCGCGAGTGCGCCGAATACCAAGGTCCAGAGCAATGGATTGGACAGCAGGCTGCCTTCGCTGAATGCCCGGGCGCCAAGCAGGCTGGCGGCGTCGCGCATGACGATGATTTCGAACGAGCCCCAACCGATCAGTTGCAGCAGGTTCAACACCGCCGGCAGGCTCGCGCCCCGTTTGCCGAGGCTGAGTTTGAGCGCGGCCATCGACGACAGGCCGGTGTCGCTGCCGATCACCCCAACGGCGGCCAGCAGCAGAACGCCAACCAACGTGCCGAGGAAAATCGCCAGCAGCGAGCCGGACAGACCCAGGCCTGGCGCGAGCAATGCGCCAGTCTGCAAGACCATCAGGCCGATGCCGAGGGAGAACCACAGGGAAAACAGATCGCGGCCGCCGAAGACGCGTTTGTCAGTCGGCACCGCGATGTCTGGGGAATAAGTGCTGGGTTGAATGCTCAAGGGTGTTATCTCAGAGGGACATTTGTTGTTGTGTTGACCACCACCGTTGATCGTTCCCACGCTCCGCGTGGGAATGCCTCCTGTGACGCTCTGCGTCACGCCGTTCGGGGACGCGGAGCGTCCCGGGCTGCATTCCCACGCAGAGCGTGGGAACGATCAGGGACGCTCCGCGTGGGAACGATCAGTGCTGGATCAAACCTTTTTGTACAGCTGACTACCTTCCTGCTTGAACCGCTCCGCCTGGTCCGCCAATCCCTGGGCGACTTCGGCGTCGACGGTTTCGATCCGTTGGTTGGCCGCGTATTCGCGGACTTCCTGGGTGATTTTCATCGAGCAGAATTTCGGCCCGCACATGGAGCAGAAGTGCGCGACCTTGGCCGAATCCTTCGGCAGGGTTTCATCGTGATACGACCGCGCGGTGTCCGGATCGAGGCCCAGGTTGAACTGGTCTTCCCAACGGAATTCGAACCGCGCCTTGCTCAAGGCATTGTCGCGAATCTGTGCCCCCGGATGCCCTTTCGCCAGATCGGCGGCATGGGCCGCGATCTTGTAGGTGATGATCCCGGTCTTCACGTCATCCTTGTTCGGCAGGCCCAAGTGTTCCTTCGGCGTGACGTAGCAAAGCATGGCGCAACCGAACCAGCCGATCATCGCCGCACCGATGCCGGAGGTGATGTGGTCGTAGCCCGGCGCGATGTCGGTGGTCAGCGGGCCGAGGGTGTAGAACGGCGCCTCGTCGCAGCACTCGAGCTGCTTGTCCATGTTCTCTTTGATCAACTGCATCGGCACGTGGCCCGGGCCTTCGATCATGGTTTGCACGTCGTGCTTCCAGGCAATCTTGGTCAGCTCGCCGAGGGTTTCCAGCTCACCGAATTGCGCGGCGTCGTTGGCGTCGGCAATCGAGCCCGGACGCAGGCCATCGCCCAGCGAGAAGCTGACGTCGTAGGCCTTCATGATTTCGCAGATGTCTTCGAAATGGGTGTAGAGGAAGCTCTCTTTATGGTGCGCCAGGCACCACTTGGCCATGATCGAACCGCCACGGGAGACGATGCCGGTCACACGCTTGGCGGTCAGCGGCACATAGCGCAGCAACACGCCGGCGTGGATGGTGAAGTAGTCGACGCCCTGCTCGGCCTGCTCGATCAGCGTGTCGCGGAACAGCTCCCAGGTCAGGTCTTCGGCGGCGCCGCCGACTTTTTCCAGGGCCTGGTAGATCGGCACGGTGCCGATCGGCACTGGCGAGTTGCGGATGATCCACTCGCGGGTTTCATGAATGTGCTTGCCGGTGGACAAGTCCATGATGTTGTCCGCGCCCCAGCGAATGCCCCAGGTCAGTTTCGCCACTTCTTCTTCGATGGACGAACCCAGGGCGCTGTTGCCGATGTTGCCGTTGATCTTCACCAGGAAGTTACGGCCGATGATCATCGGTTCCAGTTCGGTGTGGTTGATGTTGGCCGGAATGATCGCGCGACCACGGGCGATCTCTTCACGGACAAATTCAGGGGTGATGATTTTCGGCACGCTGGCACCGAAGCTGTGACCGGCATGTTGCTGGTCCAGCAGCCCGGCGGCGCGGGCCACTTCGAGCTTCATGTTTTCGCGGATGGCGACGAATTCCATCTCGGGCGTGATGATGCCTTTGCGGGCGTAGTGCATCTGGGTGACGTTGCCACCGGCCTTGGCGCGGCGCGGGTTGTTGACGTGGGCGAACCGCAGCTTGGTCAGTTCGGCGTCGGCGAGGCGCTCACGACCGAAGTTGGAGCTCAGGCCGGGCAGGCGCTCGGTGTCGCCCCGGGCTTCGATCCACGGCGAACGAATGTCGGCCAGGCCTTTGCGCACGTCGATGATGACGTTGGGATCGGTGTACGGACCCGAGGTGTCGTAGACCACCACCGGCGCGTTGATCTCGCCGCCGAAGTCGGTCGGGGTCACGTCGAGGCTGACTTCGCGCATCGGCACGAGGATGTCCGGGCGGGAGCCCTGCACATAGATTTTTTGCGAGCGGGTAAACGGCTGAACCGATTGTTGATCGACTTGGGCCGAATCACTCAGGTTCGTCGTATTTTTTAGTTTTATCGTCATCACGGGCTCTCCAGACAGCATCCAGGCGGTGGAATTTTGTCGGAGTGAACCTGTAACGAATGGACGCGACCAATCAGCCATGACAATGCTGTTGGTGCTGTGCTCTGTGCTCGAGGGCTGTCGACTGTCGATTGTCGAACAACATCCCGGACGAAGCACAAGAGGACTCGCCGGGTGACGAGAAATCTTGTTCCCTACGCAGGCGTTAACCTGATCAGGTTCAACGGGATCCGAAATTATTCGATCTCAGCCTCATAGCAAGGCACCCCGACAAGAACCCGGCCAGTCTAGACACAACTGGCAAAGAACGCCAACACCGCGGTAAACACCATGATGAATGGCGCAATTACCAGATTGTTGCCGTACGCCCGTGCAACTACACTCGCTACGCCGTGCTGCGCCTTGACGCTACGCGGGCCGCGTCTTACCTTTGGCGCTCAAATTATCAGCGTAATTTTTTAGGGATGGCCTCATGCTGCGCAAACTCTCACTGGCCCTTGCCGTGTCTTGTGCGTCCAATGGAATGGCCTGGGCAGCTGAAGCGCCCTTATCCACCAAGACCGACCTGGTAAGCGTCTATCAGGAGGCAGTGGATAACAACGCCGACCTGGCGGCTGCCCGCGCGCAATACGGCGCGCAAAAAGAAGTCGTGCCCCAGGCCCGTGCCGGCCTGCTGCCGAACCTGTCGGGCGGGGCCAACCTGAGCTCGGTGCGCACCCAGCTCGATCAACCGTCAGGCACCGCCAACCGCGATGCTCATTCGTATCAGGCGACATTGGCCCAGCCACTGTTTCGCGCTGATCGCTGGTTCCAGTTCCAGGCCGCCAAGGACGTCAACGAGCAAGCCTCGCTGCAACTGTCGGCCACCGAGCAGAACCTGATCCTGCAATCGGCGGAAAGCTATTTCAACGTGCTGCGCAGCCAAGACAACCTGGCCTCGACCAAGGCTGAAGAAGCGGCGTTCAAGCGCCAGCTCGACCAGTCCAACGAACGCTTCGATGTCGGCCTGTCGGACAAGACCGACGTGCTGCAATCCCAGGCCAGCTACGACACCGCGCGGGCCAACCGGATCCTCGCCCAGCGCCAGGTGGATGATGCGTTTGAAGCGCTGATCACCCTGACCAACCGCCAGTACAACTCGATCCAGGGCATCGTCCATACGCTGCCGATCCTGCCGCCGGCGCCGAACGACGCCAAGGCCTGGGTCGACACCGCCGCCAAGCAAAACCTGAATCTGCTGGCCAGCAACTACGCGGTCAACGCCGCCGAAGAAACCCTCAAGCAACGCAAGGCCGGCCACGCGCCGACCCTCGATGCGGTGGCCAAATACGAAAAGGGTGACAACGACGCACTGGGCTTCAGCAACCCGAGCGCGTTCGGCCAGCCTTATGGCGGCAACGTCGAGCAGACCACCGTCGGTTTGCAAGTGAACATCCCGATCTACAGCGGCGGCCTGATCAATTCGCAAGTGCGCGAGTCCTACGCACGCCTTGATCAGTCCGAGCAGCAACGCGAACAACTGCGCCGGCAAGTGGTGGAAAACACCCGCAACCTGCACCGCGCGGTGAACACCGATGTCGAGCAGGTGCAGGCGCGCAAGCAGTCGATCATTTCCAACCAGAGCGCGGTGGAAGCGACGGAAATCGGTTATCAGGTGGGCACGCGCAACATCGTCGACGTGCTCGATGCCCAGCGTCAGCTGTACACCTCGGTGCGCAACTACAACAACACTCGCTACGACTACATCCTCGACAACCTGCGCCTCAAGCAAGCGGCGGGCACTTTGAACCCGGGGGATTTGCAGGATTTGTCGCGTTACCTCAAGGCTGACTACAACCCGGATAAAGACTTCTTGCCGCCGGATTTGGCCAAAGCTGCGGCCGAGCAACTCAAGGCCCGGCCCTGACGCCAAATCTGTAGGAGCATAGCTTGCTCGCGATGACGATCTTGAGGGCGCCATCGCGGGCAAGCCTTGCTCCTACAAGTTAGCGCTCGATCAATCGTCCGAGTCCATCCAACAACCGCTGCAACGCGCCTTGATTGGTGCGCATCACCTTCAACCCCGCCTCGGCCATCCGCTGCGCATCTCGCGGCAATTCGAACAACCGCTGCACGGCCACCGCCAACCCTTCGGCATCATCGACCTCCGCCAACGCCCCGGCACTGCGCAATTGCGCGGCGATTTCAAGGAAGTTGAACAGGTGCGGCCCGCTCAAAACTGGCTTGGCCAGTGCCGCCGGTTCCAGCAGGTTATGCCCGCCATTCGGCACCAGACTGCCGCCCACAAAAGCGCTGTCGGCCAAGGCGTAGAGAAACAGCAATTCACCCATGGTGTCGCCCAGCAGCACCGAGGTATCGGGGGTGACCGGCTCGCCCGTGGAACGCCGCACCGTGGCAAAACCCTGCTGCTTGCACAACTCGAACACCGAATTGAAACGCTCCGGATGACGCGGCACCAGAATCAGCAACGTATCAGGATGACTGGCCAGTAACTGCCGATGGGCCGCGAGGACCACTTCGTCTTCCCCTTCATGGGTACTGGCGGCGATCCACACCGGACGCTCCAGCGCCTGCCACTGCCCGCGCAACTCGGCGGCGCGTTCAAGCAATTGCGGGTCGATGGTCAGGTCGAATTTGATCGAGCCGGTCACCTCGACGGTTTCCGCACGCGCACCGAGTGAACGGAAGCGCTCGGCCTCGGCTTCGGTCTGCACCGCGAACAGGCTCATCTCGGCGAGCATCGGCCCGGTCAGTTTATGGAAGCGGCCATAGCCTTTGGCCGAACGCTCGGACAATCGCGCATTGGCCAGCGCCACGGGAATTCCGCGCTTGGCGCACTGGTGAATGTGATTGGGCCACAGTTCGGTCTCCATGATCACAGCCAGTTTCGGCCGGACCCGATCCAGAAACCGCGCCGCCGCACATGGCAAGTCGTAAGGCAAATAGCAGTGCTGGATGCGCGGCTCATTGGCGAACAAGGCGTGGATGCGCTCCGAGCCGGTCGGGGTCATGCAGGTCACGGTGATCGGCAGCGTTGGATAACGCTGCAGCAAGGCACGGATCATCGGCGCGGCGGCGATGCTTTCGCCGACGGACACGGCGTGCACCCAGATGCCGCCCGGCTGCATCGTCGGCAAGCCGTAGGAGAAGCGCTCGCCAATGCGTTTGGCATAGGCCGGCGCCTTGCGCGAGCGCAGCCACAGTCGAATCGCTACCAATGGCAGCCCCAGGTAAAACAGCGCGGTATAGAGAGTTCTATTCATGGCGGCGGAGTTTATCGGTTTTTCAGCCGATCGCCTGCAAGTGCACCGCAAAACGTTCAGCCAACCAACGAGCGGCCGGGCCGAGTGGTTCGTCGCGCCGCCAGACCAGCTCCACCACCAGCGCCGGCGGCGTCCATTCGCTGACCAACTCGACCATCTGCCGTTGATACCCGGAGTACTGCACAACGTTGCGCGGTAACCAGGCCCAGCCGAGGCCGCGCATCAGCAATTCGGCGATCACGTAGAAGCTGTCGGCGCGCCACACCTGCGGGCTGGCCGGCTCGCTACCGGGATAGACGCTGGATTGAGCGGCCATCAGTAATTGGCGATGTTGAGCCAGTTGCTGGCAGTTGACCTCATCCAGCGCCGCCAGCGGGTGACCGACGCCACACACCGTGACCATTTCGATGCTGCCCAGCACCCGTCGCTCCAGCGCTTCGGGAATTTGATCGTGGTAGAACAGCAGGCCGAGGTCGGCCCGGCGCTCCAACAGTTTTCTCGCCACATCGCCCTGAGTCCCGTTGGACAATTGCACTTCCAGGCTGGGGAACTGATCTGCCAACGCGTCGAGACTGTCAATGATCGGCTGAAAAGGCATCGCCTCATCCTGGGCCAGGCGAATGCGTGCTTCCTGGCCGCGCATCATCGCCAGCGCCCGGCCGTTCAGGCGCTCGCACTGACGCAGCACCTCCCGCGCCTCTTCCAGCAGGGCAGCGCCGGCTTCGGTCAGCTTCGGCTGGCGACCGCTGCTGCGGTCGAACAGGCTTATGCCCAGGTCTTCCTCCAGCAACGCAATCGAACTGCTGACCGCCGACTGCGCCTTGCGCTGCTCCCGCGCCACTGCCGAAAACGAGCGCTGTTCCGCTACGATGACAAACAAACGCAGCTGTTCCAGGTTCCATTGCATGTTCATGGCTCAACCCATCTCGATAGCAGATAGGTAATGACTTTACCGCATCTGTGGAATCTCTAGAATGCCGACCTCAGAGAGCAACACTTCATACGAGGATTGACCCATGACCGCTTACTACTACCTGGCCATCGCCATCTGCGCCGAAGTGATCGCCACTGTTTCGATGAAAGCGGTCAAAGGCTTCAGCACGCCACTGCCGCTGATCCTGGTCATTGTTGGCTACGGCATCGCTTTCTGGATGCTGACGCTTGTAGTGCGCAGCGTGCCGGTGGGTGTGGCGTACGCGGTGTGGGCCGGGATGGGGATTGTGATGGTCAGCGTCGCGGCGCTGTTTATCTATGGGCAGAAGCTGGATGTGCCGGCGATGCTGGGGATGGGACTGATTGTGTTGGGCGTTGTCGTGATCCAGCTATTCTCCAAAACCGCCGGGCACTAACTGCCGAAATCCAATCCACTGTGGGAGCGAGCCTGCTCGCGAATGCGATGTGTCAGGCAACTTCAATGTCGACTGATACACCGCTTTCGCGAGCAGGCTCGCTCCCACAAGTTTTGTGTACACCTGATTAGTCGTCGACAAATCCCCTCCGCAACGAGTCTGTATACTGCGCCCTCGTCTTGATCACTGAGGTCGCTGCATGCCATCCGTTATTTCCACCGACGTTCTGATTGTCGGCGCTGGTGTCGCCGGCCTCTGGCTCAACGCACGTCTGCGCCGCCAGGGTTTTTCGACCGTGCTGGTGGAAAGTGCCAGCCTCGGTGGCGGGCAGAGCGTGAAGTCCCAGGGCATCATCCACGGCGGCGCCAAGTACGCGTTGCATGGCGCTCTGACCGGCGCGTCGGAAGCCATCGCCGACATGCCGCGCCGCTGGCGTGAAGCGCTGGCCGGTGACGGCGAGCTGGACCTGACCGGCGTGCGCCTGTTGTCCGAAGCCCATTACCTCTGGTCCCCTGGCACGATTGCCGGCAACCTCACCAGTTTCTTCGCCAGCAAAGCCGTGCGTGGCCGGGTCGATCAGGTCAAGGGCGATCAACTGCCGCCGGCGCTGCAAGACAAGCGTTTCAAGGGCAAGGTGTATCGCCTGGCCGAACTGGTGATCGACGTACCAAGCCTGATCCAACGCCTGGCCGATCTGGCGGGCGACGGCTTGCTCGCCGGGCAGACCATCGAACCGTTGCTGGATGGCGGAATTCTGGTTGGCTTGAAAGTCGATGGCCGCGAGATTCGCGCCCAACGCATCGTCCTCAGCGCGGGTGGCGGCACGGCCGCGTTGCTTGAAACCTTGGGACTGAGCCAGCCCGCCATGCAGCGCCGGCCGTTGCACATGATCATCGCCAAAGGCCCGAGCCTCAAACCGCTGTACGCCCACTGCCTGGGCGGCGGCACCAAGCCGCGCATCACCGTGACCACTCACCCGGCCGCCAATGGCCAATGGGTCTGGTACATGGGCGGCGACATTGCCGAAGCCGAAGGTGTGGCCCGCGACCCCGCCGAGCAAATCGCCACCGCGCAAAAAGAACTCGGGCAGTTGCTGCCGTGGATCGACCTCAGCACCGTGCAATGGGCGACCTTGCGCGTGGACCGCGCCGAGCCGCTGCAATCAGGCCTGACCCGCCCGGACAACGCCTTCCTGGCCGAACAGGGGCGGCTGTTGGTCGGCTGGCCGACCAAACTGGCGCTGGCGCCGGACTTCGCTGATCGCGTCATCGCCAGCCTGGCCCGCGATGGTATTCAACCCGGCCCGGCGGCCTCCCTGCCCGACCTGCCAAAACCACCGATGGGCGTCCCTGCCTGGGAGCAACTGCTGCCATGAGCGTAAAAACCCTGCACGACCTGCATCGCCCGCTGGGCAGCACCGGCCTGCTGGTTTCACCCTTGGGCCTGGGCACCGTGAAACTGGGCCGCGACCAGGGTGTGAAATACCCCAGCGGCTTCCAGATCCCCGACGATGACGAGGCGCGGATGCTGCTCAAACTCGCCCGCGACATGGGCATCAACCTGATCGACACCGCCCCGGCCTATGGTCGCAGCGAAGAACGCCTCGGCCCGCTACTGCGCGGTCAGCGCCAGGAGTGGGTGATCGTCAGCAAGGTCGGCGAAGAGTTTGCCGACGGCCAATCCCGCCACGACTTCAGCGCCGCCCACACCCGCTTCTCGGTGGAGCGCAGCCTGCAACGTCTGGAAACGGATTTTATCGACCTGGTGCTGGTGCACTCGGATGGCAACGACCTTGCGATCCTCAACGACTGTGAAGTCTACGAGACCCTCGCCGAGCTCAAGGCCGAAGGCAAGATTCGCGGTTTCGGTTTTTCCGGCAAAACCGTCGAGGGTGGTTTGAAGGCTCTGGAACAGGGCGATTGCGCCATGGTCACCTACAATCTGAACGAATTGAGCGAGAAAGCCGTGATTGACTATGCTGCTGTCCACGGCAAAGCGATCCTGGTGAAAAAGGCCCTTGCCAGCGGTCATGTGTGCCTGAGCCTCGGCGTGGACCCGGTGCGCGCCAGCTTCGAGTTGTTGTTTGAACATCCGGGCGTTGCCAGTGCTATTGTCGGGACCATCAATCCGCTGCACCTCGCCCACAACGTCGCGACCGTTGCCCAGGTCCTTCGTAGTAACTGACGCCGCCCACGCGGCCTTAAGCAGGAGCCGACATGCCGCGTACGCTCATTAGAAAGAATCCGAGCAACTTCAAGACCCTGCCGTTGTACGTCGAAGCGACTCCCGAAGGCCTGAGTTATCAGAGCGTCGGGATGCCGCTGAATTTCTCCCAGACCCTGCAACGTCGCCGCCCGGTGGCGGTGGCCGACACTGAGCGATTTTCGCTGGAGCTGGCCAATCTCGGGGTTTCGGTGCGCCTGACCCTGCATTGGCAGAACCGCGACTACTGGGTGCTGGTGCGCCAGCGCCGACAGGACCGTGGCGATGTGGTGCTCAAGCTGATTTCCGGTTATGTGCCGGCCCACGAGCTGAACCTGCCGCTGCACACGGCCATCCAGGAGATTGCCGAAGAGTGCCTGCTGGAAACCCCGGAAGGCTGGCTCAGCGGGCGTTTCAACGACACCTGGTTGCCGGCGCCCTACTCGTCCGCCCTGCATTATCGCGAAGCCCTGCCCTTTCGCCTGACGCCGTTATCCGGCTCGGCGCGGCCGGTGCGTTGCGCCGCCATGCAGTTGATCGAACGGCCTAGGGCCTACGTGCATTTGCCGACCGCGTCGTTGCAATTGATCTATGACTTGCGCCTGGACGTGCCCAAGGAAGCCAAATCCCTGAGCCTGTTCCATGTGGATGAGCGACTGGAAGGTGATCAACTGGTGGCGCGACTGGATCGCAAGCGTCCCGATCTGTATTTGATGCCGTTGCAGGATGGCCAGCCGATGGCTGAGCTCTACACGCTGAAAAAGGATCAGCTGTACCCGGCGAGTACGCGCGGGTTGTACCTGGCTGAGAGTTTTGCCCAGCAGGAAGGCTGGCTGGTGCGCGATGAGCGAATTCGCTGGAAGGATTGGGTGCGGCAACAAGGGTTGGCGCCGCCGGGGAAGGATTCAGGGTTGGCGCGGTTGCGGGGGAAGGCCAAGCAGTTGCTGAAGAAAATCGTGCCGCGCAAGAAAGTCGGTTCTTGATTGATCGTTCCCACGCTCCGCGTGGGAATGCAGCCCGAGACGCTCCGCGTCTCAACAGCGGACGCGGAGCGTCCATTGAGGCATTCCCACGCAGAGCGTGGGAATGATCACCCAGGGTCAGTTATTACGGATCTTCTCGACAATCGCGGTGGTGGAGCTGTTTTCCACCAGCCCCAACACTTTCACCGTGCCGCCGTAAGCCGTGACGATGTCCGCGCCGACCACTTGGTCGATCCCGTAATCCCCGCCCTTGACCAACACGTCTGGCTTGACCTCGCGCAGCAGGTTTTCCGGGGTGCCTTCAGCGAAGCTGATGACCCAATCCACCGCGCCCAGACCGGCCAGTACTGCCATGCGCCGGTCAACGCTGTTGATCGGACGACCGGGCCCCTTCAAACGGCTCACCGAAGCATCGTCGTTGACCGCGACGATCAGACGATCGCCCTGGGCCCGTGCCTGTTCGAGGTAGGTCACGTGGCCGGCATGCAGAATGTCGAAGCAACCGTTGGTGAAGACGATCCGCTCGTTGTGCGCTCGGGCATCGTCGACCGCCAACAACAGCTGCTCAAGGCCGAGCACACCGCGCTCGGAACCTTCTTCACGCTGGATGGCGCGGCGCAGTTCCGGCGCGCTGATGCACGCCGTACCGAGCTTGCCGACCACGATGCCCGCCGCCAGGTTGGCCAGGGCCACGGCGTGGGGCAGTTCTTCGCCAGCAGCAATCGCGGCCGCCAGGGTGGAAATGACTGTGTCGCCCGCACCGGTCACGTCGAACACTTCACGGGCGCGAGCCGGCAGGTGCAGCGCCGGATGATCCGGGCGCAGCAAGGTCATGCCGTGCTCGCCACGGGTCACCAGCAAGGCGCCGAGGTCGAGGTCATGCATCAGGGTCGCGCCCTTGCTCACGAGTTCGTGTTCATCGGCGCAACGGCCGACGATGGCTTCGAACTCGCTGAGGTTCGGCGTGATCAGGCTGGCACCGCGGTAGATCGAGAAATCCTTGCCCTTGGGGTCGGCCAGCACCGGAATGCCACGGGCACGGGCGGCCTGGATCAGCACCTGATGGTTTTTCAGCGCGCCCTTGCCGTAGTCGGACAGCACCAGCACCTTGATGCCTTCGAGCAACTCGTCGACCTGCTCGCCCAGCGCCAGAGCGTCGGTGGCGAACGGTTCTTCGAAGTCGATACGCAGCAGTTGCTGGTGACGGCTCATGACCCGCAGCTTGACGATGGTCGGCTGGTGCGCAATGCGCTGGAACAATGCCCGCACGCCAGCGCCCTTGAGGCTGTTGGCCAGGCTGTCGGCGGCTTCGTCGTCACCGGTCACGCCGACCAGTGAGGCCGGGGCGCCGAGGGCGGCGATGTTGAGGGCAACGTTGGCGGCACCGCCCGGGCGGTCCTCGATTTGCTCGACCTTGACCACCGGTACCGGCGCCTCAGGGGAAATCCGTGAGGTACCACCATGCCAGTAACGGTCGAGCATGACATCGCCGACCACCAAGACAGGGGCTTGATCGAATCGCGGCATGGACAACTTCATGGAGCAACCCACATACAAAATGAACAGGGCCGCGATATTAACACAGGGTTGGCGCAGGCTTGTGCGGCGGCTGCAACAGGATGAATTGGCAGGTTTTTTTGATCATTTATTGAGCAAAAAAGTCGATAAACGAGCGCAGGCGTCTTCCAGATTCAGATTCTGGGTGTCGATCTCACACTCCGCCGTCAGCGGCGCTTCATACGGGCTATCGATGCCGGTGAAGTCCTTGATCCGCCCTTGCAGGGCCGCCTGATACAGACCTTTGGGGTCGCGTTGCGCACACACCGCGAATGAGGTGCTCACATAAACCTCGATAAAATCGCCCTCGGCGAACAACCGCCGCGCCGTTTCACGCTCGGCGCGAAACGGCGAGATCGCCGCCACGATCACAATCAGCCCGGCATCGACCATCAGGCGCGCCACCTCGGACATGCGCCGAATGTTTTCCCGGCGACAATCAGCCCCCATGCCCAGGTCGCTGCACAGGCCGCCGCGCAGGTTGTCGCCATCAAGGATAAAGGTGTGAAAGCCACGCTGATTGAGTTGCAGCTCCAGGGCATTGGCCAGTGTCGACTTGCCCGCCCCGGACAACCCGGTCAACCAGAGGCAGCGCGGACGCTGCGATTTGAGCGCGGCCCGGGCCTCGTTCGTCAGCGCCAATCCATAGGGGCGAATCGCAGGCATTGGCGCTGACATCGATTGGGCTTCATTCATAACCGAGCATCTCGTAATCGCGCTGATAAACCCGGCGCACCAGCCGACGGGTCCGAACCGAACAGAAATCACGGGCCTGCCTTGGCTGGCGCTGCTGCGAACTATTGATATGGGGCAGCGCCACCGGATGCTTCAACTGCTCGCAAACCAGCGCAAAATCTCGCGCCAGGTGTTCTTGATAGCCGATAAAGTCCAGGGCCAGATGCCCCAGGGAATCGGTGAGAAAATCCGTTTGCGCGGCAAAATGCAATTGGCGGCTGATCGTCTCCGGGTGCAGCCAGCGCGCCACGAAGTCGTCGAAATCGCGGTACTGGCTAACCAGTTTCTGCGCCGCCTGATCGCGCCGGCCCAGTTCGTTGCCCCGTAGAAAAGCGTAAGCCGAGTAGGCTCTTTCCAACGGGTCGCGGACGAAGGCGAATTTGAAACTGTCGGCAAACTGTTCGGGAAACTGCTCTTCGTACCAGTACAACGGCAAGTGACCGGGGCTCCAGTCGTCGAACAATGCCGCACAGACACTGCTCCCGGCGCATTTGGGTACGTGAATGAACAGGCACGCATGCTGTGCGAAGGATTTGGGGAATTGCAGATTGGCTGACATCGACTTGTTCACCACCTGACGGTCCACGACCGACAGGCGCCCCAACAGGAAGGCTCGCTGCTGTTTGGGCAATAGTTTCCACAGATATCGTTGCAACATTGCAGTACCCGCGCGATGGGGATGGCCCCTTCGATGGAAGTCAAAGTTCGTTCAGGAACCTTAACAAGCGCGGTGCAGATATTTATTCAGGTTTGGTCAAGAAGGGTAAGGATTCGGATACAAACTCACCGTACGCGTTGCACGTCCAGTAAGCGCGAGGGTGAGCCGGGCTCACCCTCGCACCCCGCTAGGCGATGTCTTCAGCCGGGGCATCAAGGCCCATGGCGTTCAAACGGGCGTAGTAACCGTTCTGTGCCAGCAGTTCGGCATGGGTGCCGCGCTCGACGATCCGGCCCTGGTCCATGACCAGAATCAGGTCAGCCTTCTCGATGGTCGACAGACGGTGGGCGATCACCAGGGTGGTCCGGCCTTTCATGACCTGGTCCAGCGCTGCCTGGATGTGCCGTTCCGATTCGGTATCGAGGGCCGAGGTGGCCTCGTCGAGGATCAGCAGCGGTGCGTTCTTCAGCAGTGCCCGGGCAATCGCCAGACGCTGACGCTGGCCACCGGACAGCAACACGCCGTTCTCGCCGACCTGAGTATCCAGGCCTTCGGGCAACTGCGCGATGAAGTCCATGGCGTACGCGTCTTTCGCCGCTTTCTCGATGTCTTCACGGGGCGCGCCGGCCAGATCGCCGTAGGCGATGTTGTTGGCCACGGTGTCGCTGAACAGCGTCACATGCTGGGTCACCTGGGCGATGTGCTTGCGCAGGTTCAGCAGTTTGTATTGTTCCACTTCCACGCCATCGATCAGGATCTCGCCCTTGTCGTGGTGATAGAAGCGTGGAATCAGGTTGGCCAGGGTCGATTTGCCACTGCCCGAGCGTCCCACCAGCGCCACCATTTGCCCAGGTTCGACCGAGAAGCTGATGTCGTTGAGGACCTGGCGATCGGTGTCCGGGTAGGTGAAGCTCAGGTGGCGCACATCCAGGCGACCGCTGACCGAATCGCGCTCGACGGTGCCGGTATCGACTTCCGGCTCGACGTCCAGTTGCTCGAAAATGCTTTCGGCACCGGCCACGCCTTTCTGGATGGTCGAGCTGACTTCCGACAATTGGCGGATCGGCTTGGGCAGCAGGCCGGCCAGGGTAATGTAGGCAATCATGTCACCGGCAGAAGCATCGCCGCGCAGGTACAGCACCAGGAACATCAACACCGCCATGGCGCTGTAGATCACCAGTTGCAGCAGCGGCGTGTAGATCGCACCGGTGCGGGTCATACGCAATTGCTTGTCGGTGTTGCCCTGGCTGGCCTTCAGGAAGCGCTTCTGTTCGTAGACTTCGCCGCCGAAACTGCGAACCACGCGATAGCCCTGGATCGTTTCCGAAGACACGTGCGTCACGTCGCCCATGGCCGACTGGATTTTCTTGCTCTGCTTGCGGAATTTCTTGCTGGCGGTGCGCACCATGACCGCGATCAGCGGCAGGATCGCGACCATCACCAGCGTCAGTCGCCAGTTCATGATCAGCAGCGAGGCAAACAGGAAGATCACCGTCATGCCTTCACGGATTACGACCTTGATCGCATCTGTCGCCGCCCCGGTCACCATGGTCACGTTGAAGGTGATGCGCGAAATCAGATGACCCGAGTTATGCTTGTCGAAGTACCGGTTAGGCAAGACCAGCAGGTTGTTGAACAACTGCACCCGCAGGTCGTGGACCAGCCCGAGGGAAACCTTGGCCAGGAAGTAGTTGCCCAGGTAGGAACCAAACCCCTGCCACGCCGCGATCAGGATGATCAGCAACGGCACCGCCTGCAGCAGTTGCAGGTCGCGCAGGTAAGGCACGGTCGGAAACAGTACGGCTTCAGGATTGGACAAGCCATCGACGAAGTACTTGAGGATGTAGCCGAGCATTGGCTGCGTCGAAGCGAAAATCAGAAAGCCGACGATGCTGATCAGGAACAGACTGATATACGGCCGGACATAGCCGAGCAGGCGGAAGTAGATTTTCAAGCTCGATGGGCTTGCGGAGAGACTGGAGTCGGTCATATCACGCGAATGTCGATAAAAAGGACGCTGACTTTAGCACAGCTTCTTCAGGGTTCTGGCAAACGCATAAAGGCTGTTATTGTTAGGCACTGCATTCGGCATCAAATAGCCATCACACCGAAATGGCCGATCAACTTCAGGATTGAATTTCTCAGCATGCAAGTCAGCGGTTTCAACAGCACGTCCAATCGAATCTTCGATTTCATTTGCCTGTGGATTCTTCCACTGGGCTATCTCTTGCTCCTGAGTGCGCTGTTCTTTCTGCCGGGGCGCAGTCTTCACCACAAGTTGTTTTACGGTCTGTTCAGCATTCCATCGCTGATCGCCCTTTGCCTGCGCCCGCGGGAAATCAAGGAGTTGATTCGCGAACCAGTGTTCATTGCATTGCTGATGTTCGCCGCGTGGGCCATGTTGAGCCTGTGCTGGGGCCCCCAGGATGACGAAAGCATCCCCGGCCAGTTCAAGCCCGCATTACACACGCTGTTGTTGTTCGCCGGCTCCTACCTGCTGGTGCGCCACCGCAGCGAGATCATCCAGCCGTTGCTGTTCAGTGCCGCGATCGTCGGGCTGATTGCTACGGTCTATAACCTGTACATGTTTGCGCATATTTATGAGCCGGGCCTGCGACTGATCGGCGGCGGCGCGTTCGACAATCCACTGCTCAGTTCCCATATCTTCGGCTTTTTCTGCGCCTACTGGCTAAGCCTGAGCATGATCTGCAAACGTCGCCAGATGCTCTGGCTCAGCCTTCCGGCGATGGCTGTCATGTTCACTGCGGTGATTGCCACGGGGTCTCGGACCCCACTGGTTGCTCTGACACTGGCCGCGCTTTGGTTGAGTTTCATCTGCTGGAATCGTCGCTCGATCGTGTTACTCGTAGCGCTGGCCGTCGGCGGGTCGGGGGTCAGCGTGCTGTTTGCGCGGATGCTCATTGAGCGAGGCGACTCCTTCCGCCTTGAAATCTGGCAACTGGCCCTGCAGCGTATTGCCGAACATCCATGGATTGGCCATGGCTACAACGCCAGCCTGACCCTCGATCCCGGCGTCGGCTATGCCCTGCAAGAACCGCATAATTTTGCCCTTGGCGTGCTCTATTACGTCGGAATCTTCGGCTTGTTGCCGTGGCTGTTCTTTCAGGCCTGGGGCTTGCTGAGCAGCTGGCGCTATCGCGTCCAACCGCTGTTTATTGTCGCTTCGACCTGGCTGATATTCGGCATCGGTGCCGGTCTGACCGAAGGCGGCGGGATCATCTCGCGGCCCAAGGAACACTGGTTCCTGCTGTGGATTCCGCTGGCGCTGATCGCGGCACTGACCATTAACCAGCGCGCCAGACGCCTGCTCGCCTTGCCAGTCAATACGCTGGCGCCGGCCGCTTTCGAGCAGATGAGCGCCAATGCCCAGGTGATCGAGGAAGATGGCCTGGGGCCGAAGGTGCTGCGTCTGGTCGATGGCAGTTTCCTCAAGCTGTTCCGCCGTCGCCGCTGGTATACCTCGGGCAGCTTCAATCCCTATTCCGAACGCTTTGCCGTCAACAGCGAACAACTGCGCACCATGGGCATACCAACACCCCTGACCCTGGGCCTGTACCGTCTCGAAGACGGCAGCAGTGCGGTGCATTACTCGCCGCTGCCGGGCAACACCTTGCGTCAGGTCCTGCAAGGGATCACCGCACCAGCGGTGCGTCAGGCACTGGTCGAGCGTTTCGGCAAGTTCATGGCGCAGTTGCATGAACAAGGCGTTTACTTCCGCTCCCTGCATCTGGGTAACGTATTGGTGCTGGAGGACGGTGAGTTCGGCCTGATCGATCTGGCCGACATGCGCATCTACCCGTCGTCACTGAGTCTGTCCCTGCGTCAACGTAATTTGCGCCATATGCAACGCTATACCGAAGATCGACGCTGGTTGTTCGAAGATCACTTCGAAGCGCTGCTCCAAGGATACGCCATGACAGCGTCTGAATCCGCCGTTAGCAACCTGCACAGGCAAGTGCTGGCCGCCAGTCACCCGGCCCGGGCTCATTGATGACCGAAACCAACCCCCTCATAGCGCTGGTAGCGTACCTGCTGGCCATCGTGACCGCCGCGCTGTTGCTGCGTGCCGTTCCGAAAATCGCCCGGCACCTGCAGCATTCCGGTGAAAGCCGCTACGCCAGTATCGATGGCCTGCGCGGCTATCTGGCGTTTGGTGTGTTCGTGCACCACTCGATCATCACCTGGATCTTTTTACGCACCGGTGTGATTGATTTTCCGCCGAGCAACTTCTACTCCCAGCTCGGCCAAGGCAGCGTTGCGCTGTTTTTCATGATCACCGGTTTTCTATTCTGGAGTCGGTTACTCGCCCAGGGGCGTAACCACGACTGGCTGGCCTTTGCGGTATCCCGACTGTTTCGCCTCTACCCGCTGTATCTGCCGCTGATGCTGATCGTGTTTGTCTCGGTCTTCTATCTGCAGAATTGGGAGCTGAAGGATTCCGCTTTGCGGTTCGCCGGCCAGATCCTCGCCTGGCTGACCTTCGACCGACCGGACGTCAACCAGTACCACCAGACCGGCATGTTGATTTCCAACGTCACCTGGACCTTGGGCTACGAGGTGTTTTTCTACCTGGCACTGCCCCTGACCGCGATGGTGTTCATCTATCGCGGCAGTTGGCTGCAAGTGGTGTTGTGCCTGATCGGCATTTACGCCCTGTATCAGGTGATCGGCTGGGAACACTCGCTGAAGAAGCACTTCCTGGCCAGTTTCCTCGGGGGTATAGGTGCGGCGTACTGGGTCCGTCGGCCGAAACTGGTGGCCTGGAGTCAGACGCGCATGGCCGGCATCATTGCGTTGATTGCACTGGCGATTGCCTTTACCGCCTACAGTCGCGCGTTCAGCTTGATGCCGCTGCTGCTGATGTCTGTGTTTTTTGTGATCGTAGCGTCCGGGCACACGCTGTTCGGCGCCCTGAAGCCGCGCAGCATCCGCTGGCTTGGAGAAATCAGCTACAGCACCTACTTGCTGCACGGTTTGCTACTTTGGGTCATGGTGCAGCGCCTGCCGCACGTGCTGGCCATCGATACCCGTGAAACCTGGGTCTTCCTGCCGATGATGGCGCTGTGTGCTTGCCTGCTGATTATCATCAGCAGCCTGACCTTCCTGTACATCGAAAAGCCCGGCATCAACGCCGGCAAGCACTTCTTGCTATGGCTGCGTCAGGGCCGGATAACGAAGAACCTGAGGGAAAGGACCGCTCGATAACATCGAGCGATCTTCCTGAACGGACTCAGTCCTTTTCCAGCGGCGAAAAGTACAGCCGCCCCAGACCTCGCCAGGTTTTCTTGTTCCAGGCCTTGAACGGGATCTGCGCCAGCAGTTCCCGCGCCAGCGTGCGGTCACGGTTGGCGGTTTTGAGGAACATCGAGCTGAGGAACTTGTAGCGCACCTCGTCGTACAGCGGATGATCGCTGAACAGCGCGTAGGAGCGCAGGATGTTGTCGATCATGAAGCGATGGTTCTTGTAGGAGTTGGTGGCGTGCTTGCGATAGCGCGCCATCAGCACGTTCAGGCCATCGATGAAGTAACCGGCACGGGTCACCTTCAACTCGATCAGCAAGTCTTCCAGACGGATGTTCGGATCGAACCCGCCCACCTTGTCCAGCGCCTCGCGGCGAATCATCAGGGTCGGCGCGGGCGGATAGGGCTTGCGCTCAAGGAACATGTCATCGAAGTCCAGACGCCGAAACGGTACGTCCCGGCGCTGGCGCTTCTCCGGGTACAGATTGCCGTCGGCGTCGATCAATTCGATATTGCCGGCGCAAATGCCGACCTCGGGCTTGCCGTCCATGTACGCCACCTGAGTGGCGATGCGCTCCGGCAACATGATGTCGTCGGAACCGAACGGCACGATCAGGCTACCCTTGGCCCGGGCGATCGCACCGTTGAGCGTGTTGGTCAGGCCCTGGTTCTCCTGCACCCTAAAGTCGAAACCGTGCTGCGCCTGCAACGCCTTGATGCGCTCGACACTGTCGTCTTTGGAGCCGTCATCGACCACCAGCAATTCGATGTTCGAATAGGTCTGGTTGAGGACGCTGAGGATGCTTTCCTCGATGTAGGGAGCGTGGTTGTACGACGCAATGATGACGGTGACGATGGGTTGCGCGTCGTTCATTTTTGTTCCTTGCGGGCCTGTTCCAGGCCGGATTCAATCAGGTTCAGGTATTCCTGGCGGAACACCTCGATGTCGTGTTCTTTCTGCAAATAACGGAATGCCTGTTCGCCCTTGGCCTTGAGCTCGTCATCCGACAGGGCGAGGTAGTTATCCAGCGCCGCGACCAGGCTCGGCACATCTTTCGGGGTAATCGCCAGACCACCGGCGCCCTCGATCAGTGGCAGCATAGCCGGCACGTTAGACGCGATCACCGGCAGATGCCCGCTCATGCCTTCGAGCAGCGCCAGGCCCAGGCCTTCGGCCAGGGACGGCATGGTCCAGACGTCGAAGGCGCGAATGTACTGCAAGGCGATTTCCTTGAAGCCCAGTAGGTGTGCACGACCGGTCAGACCCAGGCGTTCGATCTCGACTGCCAGTTTCGACTCTTCGCGGCCGGCACCGATGATTGCCAGTTGGGTGTCCGGGTATTTGTCCTTGAGCGCAGCAAACGCCTGCAACAGATAGGTGTGTCCCTTGACCGGCACCAAGCGGCCCAAAGCGCCGATCAGGCGGACCGACGGGTCGATGCCCAACATCTCACGGGCCCGCTCGCGGCTGTGCTGCAAGCCTTCGGCCTGTTCGATGTCGATGGCGTTGGTAATGGCGTAGGTGTTCTGGTCGGTAAAACCGCAGTCACTGTCCAGCAGGTACTGTTTGACCGCCGGCGAGACGCCGACAAAGCGCCAGTGACGATCCACCAGGCGCTGGGTCTGACGGCGTCGGTAAAACCGGTCGTACTCGCCGAAACCGTGGGAAATGCCGATGCACAGCGGCACTTTCAGCCAACGGTTGAGCGTCAGCATCATGTTCACGGGTTTGAAACGGTTGCAGATCACCACGTCGAACTTTTCGGCACGGCAAAACTTGTACAACTGCCACATGGCGCGCAGACGCATGCCTTTGAGGGACTTGTCGGAAAACTCGAAATACACCGAACGGTCGGCACGACTCACCGCCTCGCCAGGCCCCGGCTTGCCACGCAGGAACGCGGCGGTCACCTCATAGCGATCGTTCGGCAGTGCCTTGACGATCTGCTCTGCCAGGTCGGCAAAATCATGGGCTTTGACGTTGTAGTCAGGCTGCAGTTGCAGAACCTTTGACCGTTGACTCATAACTCTCCCCGTGGAAACCAGTTGCATCGATGACCCAGGCCGGTTCGGCGGCGAGGCGCCTGACCTCGGCTGGATCGGGTTGGGGCAACCGTGGCCACTCGTTGCGCTTCCAGCAAACGAAGTGGAAATACGGAAACCGGCGATCGCCATCGCGATCATTGCTCAAACTGCCATCGCGCCAATACCAGTGACGCGGAAAATCGTCCGTGCCGTCATGCCACTTGATGCAGCCACCCGGCGTGCTGAATGCCTCGGCGAACTCGCTGCGGCGACGCCACGGATTGAGCTTGCCCACCAGGGTGAACAAAGGCTCGGGAAAATTCTTGCGCCAGAGGAAGATGCGGCTGAATGCCCCCTCGTCCAGCGCGTGATGCTCCTGATCGGTGAAACGCTTTTTCCAACCCTTGATCTGCATGAACAACTCACGCTTTCGAGCGGTGTTGCGCATCAGACACAAATGCCCTGCAATCCGCCGCTCATGGGTGGAAAACAGGTCATAGCCGGCCAGCCGATCCGGGGTGAAATAACTTCGCAGGTCACCATACACCAGATCAATATCGCCGAATGCCCAGAAATCATAGCCTTGCAGGCGGTCGGCATGAATGTGTCCCAGCGCCGGCTTGATGTCGCAGAGCTTGTAAGCGGCATCGGGTGCAAAGTCGATATTCAAGCGCCGGGACACTAACCCGCAATAGTCGCCGAAGGTCATGGTTTCGACGCTGACGTTGGGCGGCAGATTCTCGGGAATGCCGCAGTCACTGAACAGCAACCAGTCGATATCGGCGTTACGCCTGCAACTCTCCAGAAAGAACGGCATCCAGAACGGCCATTGGCCGAAGTAAGGAATCAGAAAAAGAATACGCGGGCGTGGGCTCATTACACAAAGTCACTGCGGCTGTTTAATTTGCCGCCATGCTAAACCGCGTCATGCTTCATTTTTACTGTGCAGATGTATCCATATGCTTCAAAACCCACAACAATTCATGGCGCCTGACGGCTTTGCGGAAGAACTCATTCTCGCCATAAGTCGGCGGTACCCGCCCGGCCAACAGTCGCTGTATGCAGCGGCGCAAACGTCGCTTGAACGGCATGGCGGGTTGCAAGTCATGCATCATGCCCAGCGCCATCGCCTTGTCGCGCTGTAGCTCAATGGACATAGGCAGGCAGCACGGCTGCATCGCCAGGCTCGAATCGAACGCCGGCGGCAACGCGATACCTTCTCCCTCATTGCCCATCGGCCAACGATCGTTGTCGTGCAGATGATTGGCGTAACCGAGCAGGGTCGGCTGCCAGTCCAGGCCCTTGAGCGCTTCGAGGACGGCTTCCTGCGCACAGATATGATCGGGGTGCGGATCGAGGGTCGGGTGCGGCAGCACGATCACGTCCGGGCGTGCCCGCATGAGCACTTCGCGCAGATCGGCCAGCAAGTTGTTCCAGGTCGGTGCACCGTCGGCGTCACCGGGCAAGGTGAACGGGTTCAACTGGCGAAACAGGCGCGTGTCGCCCAGTTCGGCTTCCTTCGAGCCCATTGGCTGAGACGGCGCCGCTTTCATCGCCGCCAGTTGTAGGCAGAAATAACCCAACTGCACACAATGCTCTTGCGGCACGCCGGCCCATCGCGGCACGGCGATGCTGTCCCAGGCCCGCAAACGCCCCTTCAGACGCGCCGCCTCGACCTTGTTCAGGCCCATCCGCTGATAGTGTTCGGCTTCAATCTCGCCAGCGGTCAGGGTGACGATCCAGGCTTCACTGGCCTGGCTATATAAACCGTAGGCGGCCAGTTCGGCATCGTCAGCGTGAGGGGCGATGACCATCACTCGCTGGCGGTGGTAATCCGGTTGTTCAAAGGCCCAGAGCACCGGTTCGCCGAACACTTTGCAGAAACGCCCGCGCAACCGCAGCTGCCCTTGGGAGAGAACGTGGGCCTGACCCGTGAGGTTCAAATAACGCAGGCCATTGACGCCACGCTCGAAGGTTTGCCGGTCAGGATGATTTCCCCCCGCCAATTCGATGACCGGGTCGAAAAAGCGCCCCAGCCAAGTGCTTTTCACCCGCAGTGCCAGCACCAGCGTGGCGTCATCGACCAGCATGACGCCTTCGTCCAGCCGCAAATGTTCGCCCACCAGGTGAACCTTCGGCCGCTGGGTGTAGGGCGGGAAGCTGTACTGGTAATCGTCGTTGGGCGAATAGAACAAATGGTCGGCGAACCAGGCTTCATGAGCGATCCAGCCCAGCACCGCCAATACCAGCGGCAGCCACCAGGCCACCAGCAGGCCGACGACAATCAACAATGCCAGGGCGATTAGCAGGCCGATGCGCTTGGTGCGACGGTGACGCTTGAGCAGTTGTTGTTTGCGACTCATGGGTTGGCTCATACGGTGAAGACCGGCACAGGATTGCACCAGCGGTCCTTGTATTCACGGTCGGCCCGACCGAAGGAAAACCTCAGGGGTTTATCCAGGGTTCGAGCGTGCTCCCAGGCGCTTTGGGTGTTGAGGAAACTCAGTACGCTGCCAGGGCTGAACTCGCGGGTTTCAGGGTCGACGCCGCCATTGATGTACTCGACGCTGATCCACTGCGGCGCTTCGACGCGGTACACCAGTTGAATCGCAATCGGCGCATCGTTGAGGAAAATCACCGAGCCGATCAACAACTCGCGCAGCAACTCGATCACTTCGCCCATGCGCGCCGCACCGGTGGCCGGGAAGCCCCAGCGGCGCTGGAACAGGTCGCAGTAAATCGCCGCCAGCTCGCCGCTGGAAAACTCGCTGACCGGCCTTACCACCCCGCCCGCCTCTTCCAGCAAGCGCAGTTCGCGGCGCTGGTTGTAGCGAAACTTCTTCGACAGTTCTTCGGGCGTACGGGCCATCGCCAGTTGTTCGGTTTGCAACTTGATACCGGTGAAGCGACCTTCGTTCAGCGCGGACAGATAACGCCCGCGATGACGCAGAGGCGCCTGGGCATCGGCGGCGGCCGGCAGGATCAGCTCGGCATTGCCAAGATCGAACAGGCCTTTTTTACCGCTGCGTTTGAGCACGTCCTTGGACAAGGCAAGGTCGCGGCCCCAGGTCGGGATTGCGGCCTGGACTTCGCCGTTTTGCTCCCAGGCCAGATAGCGCACCGGAATCTGCGCCAGCGCTGCCAGCCGCTCGACGACCATTGGATGAGTTGCGACGCTGCCGCCAAAACGCTGCCAGGCGTGCGCGTAAGTCGAGGCGTCAACAGACACCCAGCCACGTTCGCGCCAGCCTTGAAATCGGTTGAGCATCAGCCCCTCTGTGCCAGTTCGGTAACGTGTGGCAAATGCCAGAAAGCGTCGCGCACCGCGCGGTCGCTGAAGCGCTCACGCAAGCGGTCGAGCATCAGCTCGGCACACTGGCGACGCTGCTGTTCGTCCATCGCGGCCAAATGCTGCAGCCCTTGAGCCAAGTGTTCGGCATCTCCCAGCGGAAACAGAATGCCCACGCCTTCGACCACTTCCTTCGCCCCACCGCATGCGGTCGCCAGCAACGGCACACCGGCGGCCATGGCTTCAAGCAGCACCATGCCGAAGGGTTCGTGATCAGAGCTCAAGGCAAACACATCGAACGCGCGAAAATAACGCCGAGCCTCAGGCACCTGGCCGAGGAACAGCACGCGATCGCCGATCCCGAGTTCACGGGCCAGATCCTTAAGGTGTTGTTCCAGGCGCCCGGAGCCGAGAATCACCAGTTGGCTATTACCCGGCAAGCCCGGCAACGCCTCGGCAAAACCGCGCAGCAGCGTGGTTTGATCCTTGTCCGGATGCAGCCGCCCGACGTTGCCGACCACCCAGGCATCCGCCGACAGACCGAGGGTTTCCCGGGCTTCGCGAGTCGACACCTGCGTGACCTGCAAGCCCTGCACATCGATGCGGTTGTAGAGCGTCTGGATCCGCGCCGCCGGCCATTTCGGCAGGCACTTTCGCATGTCGTCGCGCACCGCATCGGATACCCCGAGCAGGCTCAAACGCTTGCGGAAAATATGCGCGAACAGTTTGCGCGTGCCGCGTTTGTAATCATCAAACGCGTGGTGCACGCCAATCACCGGCAACGAGGTGCCGAGCAAGGCGATGTAGTTCGGTTTGAAGCGATGGGCGATGCAGAAACTGAAATTGCGCGAAGCGGCGATCTTGCGCAGATCGCCGATGGCGCCCAGCTTCAAGCCACGAATGGCCTTGGAGCTGTATTCCATGAACAGCACTTCGTCAGAAGCGCAGCCCGCGGCGACTTCGGCATCGGCGGCCCCGGTCAAAAAGACCGTGGTCACTCGATAGCCGGTCCCCGCGAACAGGCTGGCGTACTGCCGGGCGCAGTCCAGGAACGGCCCGTCATAGCCGTGGCAGAACTGCAGCACATGGCGCTCAGCCGAGCGTGTCATAAGCGTCCGCGCCTTCTTTGACCACCAGAATGTCTTCCATGATCAGGTATTGCAGGTCGGAGCCGAAGAACATGTTCAGGGCGTCGGTCGGCGAGCAGATCATCGGCTCACCACGACGGTTGAGCGAGGTGTTCAGCGACACGCCGTTACCGGTCAGTACTTCCAGCGCTTTCATCATGTCGTAGTAGCGCGGGTTGTATTCGCGCTTGAGCACCTGGGCCCGGGACGTGCCGTCTTCGTGGACGACTTCCGGCACGCGGGTCTTCCACTCTTCAGCCACTTCAAAGGTGAAGGTCATGAACGGCGCCGGGTGATCAACCTTGATCATCTGCGGGGCCACGGTGTCGAGCATCGACGGGCAGAAAGGCCTCCAGCGCTCGCGGAACTTGATCTGGTGGTTGATACGGTCAGCCACGCCGGTCGCACTTGGGCAACCGATGATCGAACGACCGCCCAACGCGCGCGGACCGAACTCCATGCGGCCCTGGAACCAGGCCACCGGGTTGCCGTCGACCATGATCTTGGCAATGTTTTCCGGCATGTTCTCGAGCTTGCGCCAGGTCGGCTTGCTCGGGTGGCGGGCGCACGCGGCGATCACATCTTCGTTGCTGTAGGACGGGCCGAGGTAGACGTGTTCCATCTTCTCGACCGGTACGCCACGGGCGTGGGACACGTAGGCTGCGGCACCCACCGCCGTACCGGCATCGCCGGACGCCGGTTGCACGAACAGTTCCTTGACGTCGTCGCGGGCGATGATTTTCTGGTTGAGCTTAACGTTCAACGCACAGCCGCCGGCGAAGGCCAGCTTGCCGGTTTCCTTGAGCACGTCGCCCAGGTAATGGTCGATCATCTGCAGCGAGATCTTTTCGAACAGCGCTTGCATGCTGGCGGCGTAGTGGATGTACGGCTCGTCGGCGATGTCGCCTTCGCGCTTGGGACCCAGCCACTCGATCAGCTTCGGCGAGAAGTAGAAGCCTTTGCCCTTCTCTTTATAGCGACGCAAGCCGATGACGTTGGCGTAGTCGGTATTGATCACCAACTCACCGTTTTCAAACGAGGCCAGGCGCGAGAAATCGTATTTGCCGGCGTCGCCGTACGGCGCCATGCCCATGACCTTGAACTCGCCATCGAGCATCTCGAAACCGAGGAACTCGGTGATCGCGCCGTACAGGCCGCCGAGGGAGTCCGGATCGAAGAATTCCTTGATCTTGTGGATCTTGCCGTTTTCACCGTAACCGAAGAAGGTCGTGGCGTACTCGCCCTTGCCATCGATCCCCAGGATCGCGGTTTTCTCTTTGAAACCGGAGCAGTGGTAAGCGCTGGAGGCGTGAGCCAGGTGATGCTCGACCGGTTCGATCTTGATTTTCTTCGGGTCGAAACCCAGTTGCTCAAGGCAGAACACGATCTTGTTGCGATAGCGCTTGTAGCGACGGTTGCCCATCAGGATCGCGTCGAGGGCGCGGTCCGGGGCGTACCAGTAACGCTTGGCGTAGTGCCAGCGCGCCTTGCCGAACAGGCTGATCGGCGCGAACGGGATCGCGACCACGTCAACGTCGGACGGCTTGATGCCGGCCTGTTCGAGGCAGAACTTCGCCGATTCGTAGGGCATGCGGTTCTTTGCATGTTTATCGCGTACGAAGCGCTCTTCCTCTGCCGCCGCGACCAGCTTGCCGTCGATGTACAAGGCTGCGGAAGGATCATGGCTAAGGGCGCCGGACAGGCCAAGAATCGTCAATGCCACAGGGGTCTAGCCTCTTTAGTCTGCATTCAGGCGACAAGCGCCTCAAAAATTAATGTGCCCTCGCAAGGGGCGAGAGACAGCTAAAGGGCGGGATTATAGCGTAAAAGCGCTGGCAAACCTCTAGCGAGAAGCGGCGGGGTCGCGCGTTGACAGACACGCGACCACGACATAGACTCCTGCGCAAGTGGACTGGGAGAACCTGGTCGGCGTTCTAGCCTCGGTGAGTTTCATCGGGGCTTTTCGCTTTCTGAGCGCGGGAAAATCTTTAAACCCCAATTGTCGAAACCCTCTCCCACATTATTACGACCACCACTGCAGTAAAACTTACGCTTGAGCACGTCAAAGGCACGATTTTCCTGCCCCGACCGCAAAACGCTCATACCAATGGGTCTTGCAACGAGGTCCGCCAGCTGTAACCCCGTGGAATTCACTTGTTTGGTTGCAAAGACGATTTCGAACGGCAGCTTAATGTCCAATCGGTTCGCGCCATCACGCATGCGGCGAAACTCCAACTCAAGCTCGTTATCCTCTCTCTTCCCCCTCCGCTCGAAAATCACATGAGTCAATGCGCTCTGCTGGTTCTTTTCCTGCAAAAACTCATAAAGCGTTTCCAAGCAGAAGCCGAGTGCGACGTGATAAGGATTGTGAACAGATCCCTCTTTTTCGCGAAGGACGGCCTTGTCGATCACGCAACTGATCAGGACGAAATTGCTGGCCTCAATAATGTCCGTCAGCTCATCGAGAAAGGCATGTTTGTGTTGCCTGGACAGGAAGAGCCCGGAAAATGCGCCCTTTTCCCTCCGAATTTCCAATTCATGCAGACAGATCAGGTCATGCCCCATGTGATTGAATTTAAATTTCTGAAGGGCAGGAATGACCTTTTCGCAATAATGCCTTTTATGAAAAACACAGAATGCCAACACAAACATTGGATAGTTTGGGTCTAGCTTTTGCATTCCATGGTCGCCGCTCTCGTCGACATAAACGATAAAGTCGCTGTACTTCCCAGTTGAAGGCAACAGCTTCTTCGTATCAGCATTGGCTTCGCTATCGCTTTCGTTTTCAAAAACAAAGAATTGTTGAGGCAAGTGAGTTACCCACGCCCCGCCCGCCAATAAATCGCGATATTACCGTCAACGCCCTGCCGATAGATCGTGTAAGGCAAGACCACCGTGTCCAGCACGCCCGACAGGCTTAAATCCAGCAACACCAGCGGCACTAGAAATCCGGTGGGGTCGGGTGGTGCGTTCAATACACAGAAGTCATAGGCCAGGCCGCTGTAGACCCGGGGGATGGACTGGCAGTAGGTTTTTTGTTTTCTGAGGCTGCGGGCGGCGTCGGCGTCGTCTTGCAGGACGGTTACGGCGGTGCCGCAGCCGGATAAGATCAGGGAGAAAGCACCCAGTACAGCCGCCATTTTTTTCATCTGAATCTGCCTGTCGAGAACGTCAGGCAAACTAGCATCGGGGTTATTCAGGGCACAGTTCATGGGGTCTGTGGATTGTGTAGGACGGTTCGTAAGAACTTGTCCTCCGATGATCGACCGGGGGATTTTCGCTGAATGTAAGGGCCTAATCGCGAGCAAGCTCGCTCCCACAGTAGTTCTGCGGCGTACACAAGATAGGTGTACAGAACCGATCCCTGTGGGAGCGAGCTTGCTCGCGATAGGGCCGCAGGCCCGATTCAGGCAGCGCTGGAGATGTCTTTCGGTAAACGCTGATCGATCACCTGATACAGCGCACTGCTCTCAGGCCAGTTGCGCATAAACCGCGCCCGATCCCGCGCATAGGCCGGGGCAAAGCTGCCCGCCGAGCCGTGCTGACACATGGAATCCAGATCAATCAGCGCCCAGCGATCCTGCTGCCAGAACAGATTGTGGCCCTTGAAATCACCATGGCTGATCCGCTCGCGAATCAGTTCGGCGAACAAGTGATCCAGCGCCAGCAATTCGGCTTCTGGTGCCGAACCATTCTCAACATACGGCGCAAACCGCTCGATGATGTCCGGCCCTGCCAGGTATTCGGTCACCAGATAAGCCCGACTGCGCAACCAGAGGAAGCGCTTTTCCAGCACGGCCAGTGGCTTCGGCGTCGCGATCCCCAGGAACGCCAGGCGATTGCCCTCGCGCCAGGAATGCCAGGCACGGCTCGGGCGCCAGAAGCGCTTGAGCCAATGGGCAAAACCCTTGATGTTGTAGCGTTTGATCACCAGCGTGCGCCCGGCCACTTCGACCTTGCCGACGCTCGCCGCGCCGCCGGTCTTGTACAAGTGGCCCTGGTCGAGCAAGGCATCGGCCTGTTCCAGCACCGGCAGCATCGCCGCTTCTTCTTCACGACGAATCGCCCGCAAGCCGAACGCCCCGCGCTGGACGCTGAACAGCGTGCATTCGCGGCCGCACTTGATCAGGAAGTCCTTTAAACGCCAGCGACGAACCTTGTCGATCTGCTTCTGCAAGGCTTCCATCGGCAAGGCGTGTTCGCCGTTGCTCAACAGGTAATACACCAGCAACTCTTCGGTAAACGGTTCCAGTGACTTGGGCAGCTGGGCGAAAAATACGCCGAGGTTTTCCAGGACTTTCTGGCGCGACAGCGGCTGGCCAGGGGTTTCGGCGCAGACGCCACCGCCATCGATCAAATACAACCGACCGCGTTGGCGCAACAGGTTGTCCAGGTGCAGGTCTTCCTGCCACAGGCCTTTGCGATGCATCTGGCCGATAGCACCCAACGCCTCAGCCAACACCGCGCCTTGCATATCCGCCAGTACCGGCAAGTGCTCGACTTTTTTCCAGGTTTCGCCAAGGCTCTCGGCGCCTTCGATGAAATCGAACAGCAACCAACCGCCCTCGCCGTCCTTCAAGCCATCCGCCAGCAGTTGCGGCGTGGTCAGGCCCTGATCGGCCAGCAAGTGCACGCCATCGCGTTCACGCTGAAAGTGCCGCGCCGCTTTGCTGCCCACCAGTAATTTGGCCAACACCGGGCGGCCGCGCCAGACACCGGCACCGACATAACGCTGCCCCGGCAACACGCGCAACAAGCTCAACAGTTGCAGCTCGGCAGGTCCGGCGGCATCCGCCAGTGGGATGTTCAATGGCAGGCGCGGACTGCGGCCGGCGTTCTTCAGTTCGGACAAACGCATCAACGCGTCTCCTTGTGACTGCGTCGCGCGGTCAGTCGCGAAACCCAGCTGTCCACCAGCGAACTGTCACCGGCCTGGTCCACATAACTCGCCAACAACTCGCGCAATTGACCTTCGTCCCACTCCGGCGCGCGACGCAGCAATGGTTCCAGATCCTTGATCCGGTCACGCTGGCCGAACAGCAAGGGCCGGGTCTTTTCCAGGTCGATCAACTGCGCCTGGTAACCGTCACCAGTGGCCCGCAGGAAAATGTGTTTGGGGTAGAAGCAACCGTGGACCTGACGTACGCCGTGCAGGCGCCGCGCCAGTTGTCCACAGGCGTGCAGAATCGCCGAGTGCTGCGCCGCGCTCAGGTCCGACCAGCGCTGCAACAGCGTATCCAGGTCATCCCATCCATCCAGGGCGCGGGTCAGCAGTATCGCCCGGACTTCGCCGTCGACCTTGCGCTCACCGAAAAACGCCGCTTGCAGCGCCGGAATCCCCATCTTCTGATAACGCGTAATGTTGCGAAACTCACGGGCAAAACTCGGCTCGCCGAACGGCGCATGAAAGGTGCGCGTCAAGTAGTTGCTCTGGCGTTTGAGGTAAAACCCCTGACCTTCCAGGTCCAGCCGAAACACACTGCTCCAGCCGCCACCCGCGGTGTTGGGTTCATCCACCGCGTCGAGCTGCTTGGCCCAGAGGGCGTCGAAGGTGCCGAGGCCGTGGCGCTCAAGCAGCGCACGGTCTTCAGCGGCCAGAAAATCAGTCATTCGCGTCCCTCGAAAAATCTCACCACGTGACGAATACGCTTTTTGTCAGCGGCATTCAGGCGTTCACGCCCACGGTATTGCAGGTAGAAGCGCAAGCGCTGGGTCGCCGACAGGTGATACTTGGCCACCTTGTCGAGACAGGCCAGGTCCTTGGTGATGCGATATTTCAGCCAGAAGCCGCGCCAGAAATCGCCGTTGGGGCAATCGATCAGGAACAGCTTGGCTTCGTCATCGATCAGCAGGTTGCGCCACTTCAAATCGTTATGGGTGAAGCGATTGTCGTGCATGGTCCGGGTGTAACCCGCCAGTTGCCGACTGATGTTATCGACCCAGGCGCGGTCCGCCAGTTTCGGGTCATGCCGGTCGGCCAGGGCCGACAGGTCTTCGGTATTCGGCAACTCGCGGGTGATCATCGCCCCACGGTCGTACGCCGCACCGCGACGCTTCAGGCCCCAGGCCACCACTTCGGCGGTGGGAATGCCCCACTTGGCGAAGCGCTTGAGATTCTGCCATTCAGCCTTGACCCGAGGCTTGCCCAGGTAACGACGCAGGCCTTTGCCGGCACCGACGTAGCGCTTGACGTAATAGTTGACGCCATTGCGCTCGACACGGATCACCTCGGACAACGGGTCGCGGGTCAGGCGCTCGCCCTGAAGGGCAAACACTGCTTCCAGACTGCCGAAGTCTTCGGCGAGATCACTGTAGGCAGGTTCCAGTTTCCAACCCGGCATCAGAGCGCATCCCCGTATCGCTGTTTACGATCGTAGAGCTTGTTCGCCTTGCCTTCGAGCCAGCTTAACAACGCCGCTTCCTCGGCCAGAATCTGGCGCAACGGCTGCTGGAAGTAGCCCTTGAGGAAACGCAATTTGTCGCGCTGGGTCAGGCCGATGTCCAGGGCCGAAAAGTACAGCGCCGCCAGATCCTTGTTGCGCCAGCGCTGAGTAATCGCCGGGCGGGTCTGGGCGCGGTGCAGGTCGATCACCGAGAGCTTGAAGTCGTCGGCAGTCACCGGTTTATCGGTGTGCAGCAAGAAGTGGCAGATGTAGCAGTCGCGGTGATTAACCCCGGCGCGGTGCATCATGCCGGTCATGCGCGCGACTTCGGCGATCAGCGCGCGCTTGAGTTTCGGCTGCGGTGGGTTTTTGACCCAGTCGATGCTGAAATCTTCGAGGCTGACGGTCGGCGCCAGTTCTTCGGTGACGATGAACGAATGCTGATCCGCCGGGTTGCTGCCCTTCTCGCCATAAGCCACGGCGGTCATGGTCGGCACGCCGACGTCTTGCAGGCGCTGAATGGCTTTCCATTCCTGGCCCGCGCCGAGTACCGGCAGCTTGGCGGTGAGCAGGTTCTTGAAGATCTCGCCCCAGCCGATGCCACGGTGAATCTTCACGAAAAACCCGTTGCCGTCCACTTCAGTGCGCAAGGTCCGGCGCGCTTCAAGCTCGCGGTACACCTCGCCCTGCAAGCCTTCGACTTCGGCGAACGGATCGCGTCCATCCCACAGGCTTTTGAACGGTTCAGCCAGCATCAACTTCATTAAGCGTGCTCCGCCAGAATCACATCGGCCGCGTGTTGCGGCATGCTGTAGAGGTCGGCCGTCTCGGCGAAAGCCAGACCGTTGCGGCTCCAGGCCGCCCGTGCTTGCGCGTCATTCAACATGCCGGTCAGGTACTGCGTGAGCTGCGCCTGATCAAAGGGTTCGTCCAGCACCAGGCCGGCGTCGGCCTCGGCGATGTAATGGGCGTAACCACACACCGCGCTCACCAGTACCGGCAGCCCGGCCACCAGAGCTTCAAGCAGCACCGTGCCGGTGTTTTCGTTGTACGCCGGGTGGATCAACAGGTCGGCGCCCAACAGGAAACGCGGGATATCGCTGCGGCCCTTGAGGAACGTCACGTTGTCGCCGAGCCCCAGTGTGGCGCTCTGCATCTGGAACAATTTGGGGTCATCCTGGCCAATTACAAACAGCCGGGTACGTTTCTTCAGATCAGCGGGCAATGCCGCCAGCGCCTTGAGGCTGCGATCCACACCCTTGGTCTTGAACCCGGAGCCGATCTGCACCAGCAGCAAATCGTCATCCTTGAGCTTGAACTCACGACGGAACTCGGCGCGAATCTGGGCCGCATTCGCCGGTGCGCGACGGTCCTGGGAAATGCCCGGGGGCAGCAAATGGAAGCGTTCCAATGGCGTGTCGTAATGCTTGATGAACAACGGCTGCTGGACTTCAGAAATCATCAGCACTTCAGTTTTGGCGTCCTTGGCGAACACCGCGCGCTCGTACTCGGCAAAGTGCCGGTAGCGGCCCCAGCGCCGGTACAGCGAGTTGCGCAGGTTCTGCGCCTTGTCTTCGAAGCAGCCGTCGGCGGCGTAGTAAACGTCCAGGCCCGGCATCTTGTTGAAACCGATCAGGCGATCCACCGGACGCTTGGCCAGGTCGGCCTCCATCCATTCGCTGAGTTTTTCGTTGCGCCGATGATTGAAGAACGCCTTGACCGGCGCCACCAACACTTCGAAACCCGGCGGCACGTCGCCTTCCCAGATCAGCGTGTAAACGCGGATCTGATGCCCGCGCTGCTGACATTCCAGGGCGATGCGCATGAAATCGCGCTGCAAACCGCCAAACGGGAAATATTTATAAAGGACAAAAGCCAATTGCATCAGCGCAGCTCCTCAGCCAGTAACAACGTGCTCAGTCGGCTGGCGACACGCTGGGGATTCAGACGCGTGAAGCACAGGGGCCACTCGCGTTTCAGGTCAAACTGACGGGCATCTTCGGCCGTCGGTTGATAGGTGCATTTCTTTTGCAGGCAGGGCGCGCACGGGAAGTCGCTGGCGATGTGGATCTGCGCCTTGCCGTAGGCGCCGGTCAGGCCCGGATTGGTCGGGCCGAACAGCGACAGGGTCGGTACGTCCAGTGCGGCGGCCAGGTGACCGAGACCGGTGTCCACGGCCACACACGCCTGGGCGCCGGCCAGGACCTTGCCGACACCGGCCAGGTTCAGTTTCGGCAGCACTTCGACATGCCGGAAACCGGCGGCGATGCGCTCGGCCCGGGCCTTCTCGATCGGGTTGCCCCAGGGCAGTTTCACCGCCACACCGAGGTGGCCGACGCGTTCGGCCAGTTCACGCCAATAGGCTTCGGGCCAGTGCTTGGTGTCCCACGTCGTGCCATGCAGGAACAACACGTAGGGATTCTTGCGCGGCAGTTCGACCAGACGCTCGACGTTCAGGCCGTAATCGCCCAGGCCTTTGGGCAAGTCGTAGCCCAAGGCCAACGCGAACAATTGACGCACTCGCTCCACCGCATGTTGACCACGGCCCACGGCCAGACGCCGGGAGTAGAAGCGCGCGGCCATCGGCTCGCGGGCTGAATCCTTGTCCAGTCCGGCCACCGGGGCCTTGACGTAGCGCGTCAACCAGGCGCTTTTGAGCAGGCCTTGGGCATCGATGACCAAATCATATTTCGTCGCGCGAACGCTTTGTTTGAAGCGTTTCCACTCGCCACTTTTGATGGTCTGCCAGATGTTCTTGCGCCAGCGGCGGATCGCCACCGGGATCACCTTGCCCACGGCCGGGTGCCAGGTCGGAATCTCGGCAAAGCCTTCTTCCACCACCCAATCGAACGTGATGCCGGGAATCGCCCGCGCGGCGTCGGTCAACGCTGGCAACGCATGAATCACGTCCCCCAGCGATGAAGTCTTGATCAACAGTACCCGCAAACTAATTGACCTCGACCACAGTGCCCTGCAACCGCTGCAAGGCTTCATTCACCGGTTGCGGCTCCAACTGACGCAGGCAATTGTAATGGCCGAAGCGGCAGGTGCGATCGAAGCACGGACTGCATTCGATACCCAGGCGCACGATCTCGACGTGCTCGGCCAACGGCGGGGTGAAGCCCGGCGAGGTCGAGCCGTAGACCGCGACCAGCGGACGGTTCAGCGCCGCAGCGACGTGCATCAGGCCGGAGTCGTTGGACACCACCGCGTCAGCGCAGGACATCAGGTCAATCGCTTCGGCCAGGGACGTGCCGCCACTGAGGTTCACCGACTCTTCACGCAAGCCGGGAATCAGGCGCGCGCGGATGTCTTCACCCACCGCGTGATCGTTTTTCGAGCCGAACAGCCAGACTTGCCAGCCTTCGCGGATCTTGGTTTCGGCGACCTTGGCGTAATGCTCGGACGGCCAGCGCTTGGACTCGCCGAACTCGGCACCGGGGCACAGGGCCAACACCGGGCGATCCAGCGCGAGGCCGAATTTGGCTAGCGCGGCTTCGCGGGTGACCGGGTCGATTTGCAGGCTCGGGCGTGGATAGGGCTTCGGCAGATCAACGCCCGATTCATAGGCCAGGGCCATGAAGCGCTCAATCATCAGCGGGTAACGTTCTTTATCCAGCGTGCGCACGTCATTGAGCAGGCCATAGCGGAACTCGCCACGCCAGCCGGTGCGTTTCGGGATGCCGGCGAAGAACGGCACCAATGCCGACTTCAGGGAATTGGGCAGCAGGATCGCCTGGTCGTACTGGCCGGCCAGGGATTTGCCGATGCGCCGACGGGTCGCCAGCTCCAGGGCGCCATGGCCGAGCGGGAAGCTCAAGGCCTGTCGCACTTCGGGCATGCGCTCCAGGATCGGCCGGCTCCACTCAGGGGCCAGGACGTCGATTTCGCATTGCGGGTGGCGTTGCTTGAGACACTGAAACAGTGTCTGCGCCATCACCATGTCACCGACCCAACTGGGCCCAACGATCAGAATTTTCATGTGGTTTCCAAAAACGAACCGGGGAGGCATACGCCTCCCCGCCTCGAGAATCACTGCGCGAGCAAGACGGCTTGCGATGGGTCATCACCTTCAACATTACTGTCGACTGTCACTCCGCTATCGCGAGCACGCCCGCTCCCACATTGGGTATTGGTGCACATCCAGTGCGGTGTAGCTCAATCTACCAAACACTGTAGATCTACTGTGGGAGCGGGCTTGCTCGCGAAGGGACCGGCACATCCAGCATCAATGGTGACTGATACTCCGCTTTCGCGAGCAGGCTCGCTCCCACACTGGGTATTCGGTGTTTCAACTATACGGTTTCAGCTTAACCCCATCTCTTTCCAGATCCGCAACACCTGGCGCCGTTCGTCCGCGAACTGATCACCCGGGATCACCCCCGGATCCTTCTGCAAGGCCTGCCGGTGTGCGGCGGAGCGGTAGGCTTTATAGGCCTCGCGCAACAGGCTCGCATCTTCGACGGGCATCAGCCCTGCCTTTTCCAACTCTTCCAGAATGCGGATGTTGTCGGTCCAGCGCAGCAATGACGGGTGCTGTTCGGACCACGCCAGGGCCGCGTATTGCACCATAAATTCAATATCGACGATACCTCCGGCGTCCTGCTTGAGATCGAACGGCGCCGTGGCCTCGAAGGCATTTGCCCCGGTGCCGGCGGCGGTGCTCTTGCTGCCGAGGTTATCGCGCATCTTGGCGCGCATCTCGCTGACCTCCTGGCGCAAGGTCGGCAAATCCCGGGCCTTGCCCAAAATCGCCGCGCGCACCTTCTCGAACGCCTGGCCCACATCCTGACTGCCGACCAGCACCCGCGCCCGCACCAGCGCTTGATGTTCCCAGGTCCAGGCTTCGTTTTCCTGATAACGGGCAAACGCCCCAAGGGAACTCACCAGCAACCCGGACGCACCGGACGGCCGCAGACGCATATCCACTTCATACAACTGGCCGGAGTTGGTCTGCGCCGTGAGCAAGTGAATGATCCGCTGCCCCAATCGGGTGAAGAACTGCGCACCGTCGATAGGTTTCGCCCCGTCGGTCTCCGCCTGCGGATCGCCGTCGTGGACAAACACCAGGTCCAAGTCCGAACCATGCCCCAATTCCAGGCCACCGACCTTCCCATAACCGACAATCACAAAGCCGGGATCGCACAACGTACCGTCGGTACGCAGGGGCGTGCCGTATTTGGCCACCGTTTGGCGCCAGGCCAGGGCCAGCACTTGTTCGAGGATCGCTTCGGCGAGCCAGGTCAGGTAATCGCTGACTTTCATCAACGGCAGGCTGCCGGAGATTTCCGACGCAGCAACGCGCAAGCGGTGCGCCAGTTTGAAATGGCGCAGGGCTTCCATCTGCTGTTCGAGGTCATCCTCGGGAATCCGCGTCAGACGCTCGCGCAACTCGGCAGCCAGTTCCGGCGCCAGTGGTGGTTTGAACAACCGGCCTTCGTTAAGCAATTCATCGAGCAACAGCGGGAAGCGGGTGATCTGCTCGGCAATCCACGGACTCGCTGCGCACAAGGTCAGCAAACGGCGCAAGGCGCCGGGGTTTTCCGTCAGCAACACTAAATAAGCCGAACGCCGGGCCACCGCTTCAACCAGTGGCAACACTCGCTCCAGCACCAAGTCCGGATTGGCGTGCTCTACGGCTTGGGCCAGCAACCGTGGAATAAAGGCATCGAGGCGCTCGCGCCCCAAGCGTTGCATGGCCCGCAATTGCGGACTGCCACGCAGGCTGGCCAAGGTTTTCAGGGCCTTGGAAGCATCAGCAAAGCCGCCCTGCTCCAACTGTCGGCAAGCGGCTTCTTCATCCTGGGATTCTTCCCACAACGGCAGCCATTCACCGCCGACCACCACTTCGGCCTCGGCGCCTTCCTCTTCATCAGGATCGGCAATCACCTGAGCAAAGTGCCAGGCCACCCGGCCACGCCAATACATCAGCCGCTCGTGAAACGCGTCCCAATCGGCAAAGCCGAGCATAAAAGCGATACGCGCCTGATCCTGCGCGCTGTCCGGCAGCATCTGGGTCTGGCGGTCGGCGATCGCCTGGATCGCGTGTTCGGTGTAACGCAGGAATTCGTAGCCGTTGCGCAACTCGCTGATCACCGGCGCCGGCAGGTAACCCTGGCCTTCCAGTGTGCTCAGTACTTTTAATAGCGGACGTTGTTGCAGGCTCAGGTCGCGACCGCCATGGATCAACTGGAACGCCTGGGCGATAAACTCGACTTCACGAATGCCGCCGGAGCCAAGCTTGATGTTGTCGGCCATGCCTTTGCGCCGCACTTCCTGCTGGATCAACTGCTTCATGGTGCGCAGCGCTTCGATGGCCGAGAAGTCCAGATAACGGCGATAAACGAACGGACGCAGCATTTCTTGCAACTGCGCGCCGGCCACTTGGTCGCCAGCCACCACCCGCGACTTGATCATCGCGTAGCGTTCCCAGTCGCGGCCCTGGTCCTGGTAATACTGTTCGAGTGCGTTGAAGCTCAAGACCAAAGCACCCGCCGAACCGTAAGGCCGCAAGCGCATGTCGACGCGAAATACAAAACCGTCGACGGTCATCGGGTCGAGGGCCTTGATCAGACGCTGGCCGAGGCGAATGAAAAATTCCTGGTTATCCAGCGAGCGCTTCACGCCCACGGTTTCGCCGCCCTCGGGGTAGGCGAAGATCAGGTCGATGTCCGACGACAGGTTGAGCTCTACCGCGCCGAGCTTGCCCATGCCGAGAATGACCATTTGCTGCGGCTCGCCACTGCGCCGGCCAGTGGGCACGCCGAACTGCTGGCAATGCCGCGAATACAACCACTGATAGGCCTGATCGATGCTCGCATCGGCCATGTCCGAGAGGTCGTGGCAGGTCTGGATAAGGTCGGCCTGGCGGGTCAGGTCGCGCCAGATGATCCGCACTTGCTGGCGGGTGCGCTGGCGGCGCAGGGCGCGGCCGAGTTCGTCTTCGGTTTCGGCTGCATTTACGGCCGTCGCGATCTGCGCGCACAGTTCGCCGGTGGCGAAGCTGCGATCGAGTTCACCGGACTGCACCAGCCCCAGCAACATCAAAGGGTCACGAACGCTCTGTTCAATCACGAAATCGCTGGCGGCGCTGACCCGGGCGAATTGCGCCCAGCGTTCAGGCGTCCAGCTGGACAGGCCATGATCGTCTTCTAATAAGGCGACGGCCGTACGGAACGACTGCTCGGCACGGGTGACCAACGGCTGGAGAATGGCAGGCAGTTCGGCAAGCGAAGGCAGGGTCATGGTCTATCCTTGATCGGCGTGTGAAGGGCTGCATGTAGTGAATTTTGAAAACACACTACGTGACCGACTGTCGAACAAAGGTTAGAAATAGCTGAAATTTCTTTTATTTTGGCAGCCAACATCAAGCTTTCACCTTTTCTGGTTGGCAAAAGACCAACCTTAACGATTATTCTCACAACGCAGCCGGAGGCCACAAGCCATTCATCTGTAGTTTTACTACTCGTCTATACATTCGAAAGGCTGAAATGCCCGTTGATTTGTAGTAAAACTACACGCCGCCGGAACAACCTCTCGGCAATCCAAGAATTTATATCGTCTGCCCACAAGGCCAGTCGCAAACTCAGGCAACCGATTCTGGAAGCCTTTCCGCCCTGGAGCAAGCCATGCAAGACCTCGATCCCGTCGAAACCCAGGAATGGCTGGACGCCCTGGAATCGGTTCTCGACAAAGAAGGCGAAGACCGCGCTCACTATCTGATGACCCGTATGGGCGAATTGGCGACCCGCAGCGGTTCGCAATTGCCTTACGCCATCACCACGCCATACCGCAACACCATTCCTGTTACCCACGAAGCACGCATGCCTGGCGACCTGTTCATGGAACGCCGCATTCGCTCGTTGGTACGCTGGAACGCGATGGCCATGGTGATGCGTACGAACCTGAAAGATTCGGACCTGGGCGGTCACATCTCCAGCTTCGCCTCCAGCGCCACCCTGTATGACATCGGCTTCAACTACTTCTTCCAGGCCCCGACCGACGAACACGGCGGCGACCTGATCTACTTCCAGGGCCACACCTCGCCAGGCGTTTACGCCCGTGCGTTCATGGAAGGTCGCATCACCGAAGACCAGATGAACAACTTCCGTCAGGAAGTCGACGGTCACGGCTTGTCGTCCTATCCGCACCCATGGCTGATGCCTGACTTCTGGCAGTTCCCGACCGTATCCATGGGTCTGGGCCCGATCCAGGCGATCTACCAGGCACGTTTCATGAAGTACCTGGAAGCCCGTGGCTTCATTCCTGAAGGCAAGCAAAAAGTCTGGTGCTTCCTGGGCGACGGCGAGTGTGACGAGCCGGAATCCCTGGGCGCTATCTCCCTGGCTGGCCGCGAGAAGCTCGACAACCTGATCTTCGTCATCAACTGCAACCTGCAGCGCCTCGACGGCCCGGTTCGCGGCAACGGCAAGATCATCCAGGAACTCGAAGGCGTTTTCCGTGGTGCTCAGTGGAACGTGACCAAAGTCATCTGGGGCCGTTTCTGGGACCCACTGCTGGCCAAAGACGTCGACGGTATCCTGCAACGTCGCATGGACGAAGTCATCGACGGCGAGTACCAGAACTACAAAGCCAAAGACGGCGCGTTCGTGCGTGAACACTTCTTCAACTCGCCAGAACTCAAGGCGATGGTTGCTGATCTGTCCGACGACGAGATCTGGAAACTCAACCGTGGCGGCCACGACCCGTACAAGGTCTACGCGGCGTACCACGAAGCGGTCAACCACAAAGAACAACCGACCGTCATCCTGGCCAAGACCATCAAGGGTTATGGCACCGGTGCCGGCGAAGCGAAGAACACCGCGCACAACACCAAGAAGGTTGATGTTGAAAGCCTGAAGCTGTTCCGCGATCGTTTCGACATTCCAGTGCGCGACGAAGAGCTGGAGAACCTGCCGTTCTTCAAGCCAGAGCCAAACAGCGCCGAAGCCCGCTACCTGAGCGAGCGCCGTACTGCACTGGGTGGTTTCGTGCCACAGCGCCGCGCCAAGAGCATCAGCGTTCCGACGCCATCCCTCGATACCCTCAAGGCCATCCTTGACGGCTCGGGCGACCGTGAAATTTCCACCACCATGGCGTTCGTGCGGATCCTCGCGCAATTGGTCAAGGACAAGGAAATCGGCCCGCGCATCGTTCCGATCATCCCGGACGAAGCCCGTACCTTCGGTATGGAAGGCATGTTCCGTCAGTTGGGCATCTACTCGTCCGTCGGCCAGCTCTACGAGCCAGTCGATAAAGACCAGGTGATGTTCTACCGCGAAGACAAGAAGGGCCAGATCCTCGAAGAAGGCATCAACGAAGCGGGCGCCATGAGCTCCTTCATCGCTGCCGGTACTTCGTACTCCAGCCACAACCAGCCAATGCTGCCGTTCTACATCTTCTACTCGATGTTCGGCTTCCAGCGTATCGGCGACCTCGCCTGGGCCGCTGGCGACAGCCGTACCCGTGGCTTCCTGATCGGCGGCACCGCCGGCCGGACCACGCTGAACGGCGAAGGCCTGCAACACGAAGATGGTCACAGCCACATCCTGGCCGGCACCATCCCGAACTGCCGCACCTTTGATCCAACTTACGGCTATGAGCTGGCGGTGATCATCCAGGACGGCATGAAGAAGATGACCGAAGAGCAGCAGGACGTTTTCTACTACATCACCGTGATGAACGAGTCCTACCAGCAGCCAGCCATGCCGGCCGGTGTCGAGGAAGGCATCATCAAGGGCATGTACCTGCTCGAAGAAGACACCCGCGAAGCGGCGCATCACGTTCAGCTGATGGGCTCCGGCACCATCCTGCGTGAAGTGCGTGAAGCGGCGAAGATCCTGCGTGAAGAGTTCAACGTCGGCGCTGACGTGTGGAGCGTTACCAGCTTCAACGAACTGCGTCGCGACGGCCTGGCCGTAGAGCGTACCAATCGCCTGCACCCTGGCCAGAAGCCTAAGCTGAGCTACGTCGAAGAGTGCCTGAACGGCCGTAAAGGTCCGGTCATCGCCTCCACCGACTACATGAAGCTGTTCGCAGAACAAATTCGCCAGTGGGTCCCGTCCAAGGAATTCAAAGTCCTGGGCACCGACGGTTTCGGTCGCAGTGACAGCCGTAAAAAGCTGCGTCACTTCTTCGAAGTCGACCGTCACTTCGTGGTGTTGGCAGCCTTGGAAGCCTTGGCTGACCGTGGTGATATCGAACCTAAGGTGGTGGCTGAGGCTATCGTCAAGTTCGGGATCAACCCGGAAAAACTCAACCCACTGGACTGCTGAGGAGACAATCTGTGAGCGAACTCATTCGAGTACCTGACATCGGCAGCGGTGAAGGTGAAGTAATCGAACTCTTTGTGAAGGTCGGCGACCGTATCGAAGCCGACCAGAGCATCCTGACGCTTGAGTCGGACAAGGCGAGCATGGAGATTCCTGCTCCCAAGGCCGGCGTCGTCAAAAGCCTGAAAGTGAAAATCGGCGACCGCCTGAAAGAAGGCGACGAACTGCTGGAGCTGGAAGTCGAAGGTGCCGCTGCTGCGGCCCCTGCGGCAACCGCTGCTGCTGCGCCGGCCGCCAAAGCTGAAGCTGCACCGGCTGCTGCACCTGCCGCCGCTGCTCCAGCCGCCGTGCCGGCTGCTGCAACTACCCAGCAGATTCACGTGCCGGACATCGGTTCGTCGGGCAAGGCCCAGATCATCGAGATCCAGGTCAAGGTCGGCGACACCGTCGCCGCTGATCAATCGTTGATCACCCTGGAATCCGACAAGGCAAGCATGGAAATTCCATCGCCTGCTGCTGGCGTGGTCGAAAGCATCAGCGTCAAGTTGAATGACGAAGTCGGCACCGGCGACCTGATCCTGGCGTTGAAAGTGGCGGGTGCTGCGGCCCCTGCTGCTGCCGCGCCAGCCCAGGCTGCTGCTCCGGCCGCCGCCGCTGCTCCAGCGCCAGCCGCTGCGGCTCCGGCGGCACCGGTTGCCGACACGGTTCAGGACATTCATGTCCCGGACATCGGCTCGTCGGGCAAGGCCAAGATCATCGAAGTACTGGTCAAGGCTGGCGACACCGTCACCGCCGACCAGTCGCTGATCACCCTGGAATCCGACAAGGCGAGCATGGAAATTCCATCGCCTGCCGCTGGCGTGGTGGAAAGCGTTTCCATCAAGCTGGATGACGAAGTCGGTACCGGCGATCTGATCCTGAAGCTCAAAGTCAAAGGCGTTGCGCCTGCTGCTGCACCGGCCCCGGCCGCTGCTGCCGCACCTGCCGCTTCTGCTCCAGCCGCCGCTGCACCTGCTACTCCTGCTGCCGCCGCTCCTGCTGCGGCACCGGCCAAGCCTGGCGCCAAGGTTCACGCTGGCCCGGCTGTCCGCCAACTGGCCCGTGAATTCGGCGTCGAGCTGAACGCGGTTGGCGCAAGCGGTCCGCACGGCCGTGTGCTGAAAGAAGACGTGCAGGTTTACGTCAAAGCCATGATGCAGAAGGCCAAGGAAGCACCGGCCGCTGGCGGCGCAACCGGCGGCGCGGGTATCCCGCCGATTCCGGTCGTGGACTTCAGCCGCTTCGGTGAAACCGAAGAAGTGCCGATGACTCGCCTGATGCAAATCGGCGCGTCGAGCCTGCACCGCAGCTGGTTGAACATTCCGCACGTGACTCAGTTCGATTCGGCTGATATCACCGACCTGGAAGCGTTCCGCATCGCGCAGAAAGCCGTTGCAGAGAAGGCTGGCGTCAAGCTGACCATCCTGCCGCTGCTGCTCAAGTCGTGCGCACACCTGCTCAAGGAACTGCCGGACTTCAACAGTTCGTTGGCACCAAGCGGCAAGGCGATCATCCGCAAGAAGTACGTGAACATCGGCTTCGCGGTCGACACCCCGGATGGCCTGCTGGTGCCGGTCATCAAGAACGTCGACCAGAAAAGCCTTCTGCAGCTTGCTGCTGAGGCGGCTGTGCTGGCCGCCAAGGCCCGCGACAAGAAGCTCACCGCTGACGACATGCAAGGCGCCTGCTTCACCATTTCCAGCCTCGGCCACATTGGCGGCACCGGCTTCACGCCGATCGTCAACGCGCCGGAAGTGGCGATCCTCGGTGTTTCCAAGGCAACCATCCAGCCAGTCTGGGACGGCAAAGCCTTCCAGCCGAAACTGATGCTGCCGCTGTCGTTGTCCTACGATCACCGTGTGATCAACGGCGCCGCTGCTGCACGCTTCACCAAGCGTCTGAGCGACCTGCTGGCGGACATCCGCACCATTCTGCTGTAACACCGACGGGCCCTCCTTCACCGGAGGGCCTGTTGCGTTCCACGATTTCCGAGCGCCACGCTCGTACCTCAACCCCGCCAATTTGGCGGGGCTTTTTTTGCCTGAGCAAAACCTGGCGTCTTCCTACATCCGTGGCTGATTTGGCCCACAACTCCAGTCCCCTTCGGCGCGATATTTTTTGCCAGCCAATAACTAGGCTTCGTTCCATAAAGTTCAGTCTGAACTTTGACACTCTCAATAGCTTAGTTAGCGTTACTTCGAATGGATTCGAATATGTTCAAACCGACTATCGGCCCGATTATTGGCCACACTACAACTAACCACGCGCGCATTTTCCTGCGCGGAGATTCTCAACATAGCGACAGTGTATTTGCCGGCATCCGTTATCGGCGCGTAGGCGATGAACGCTGGACTAAAGGCGTGTTTGCCAAACTGTCACGCTTGCGAGACAGGTGCGATGTCATTGCCTTGAATAATCTGGGTGAAGATACCGAATACGAATACCAGGCTGGCTGGTTCAGCCCCATGAACCCGGTGCATACCGTGGAAACCGTGCAGGAATTGCCGCTGCAATGGCCGCGGGAGATCTATCGTTTCCGCACTCGCTCCAGTCAGCGCTTATTGCCGCGTGCCTATATCGTCGGGTCGTGCAGGTATCTGCGCCTGACCGCAGGCATTGCGTCGCTGCCGCAGTTGGGTGACCGGATTTTTGCCTCGATCACCCAACTGGCGGAACAGGCCGATCCGCCCATCAGCGCCACGCTGATGACCGGGGACCAGGTCTATATCGACGACTTGAACCTCATTGCGCCTGACCGGGAACAGAAAGAGATACTTGCCAAGTACCGCGCGGCGTTTTCCCAGCCCCATATTCGCAAGTTGATGTCCGGCACACCGACTTACATGATCCTCGACGACCATGAAATCGAAGATAACTGGCCTGCCAATAAAAACGAAAGTGATGACTACTTGTATGAAAATGCCATGGCTGCTTATGAGCTGTATCAAGCCAGCCACAGCCCCGCGCATGAACTATTGAGCAACGGGCAAATAAGCCGAAAACTTGAACACTATTGGTATCAGTTTGCCGAAGGCGATATCGAATGGTTTGTCACCGATAGCCGGAGCCGACGTAATCTGTCAGCCGATGATCGACGCATTCTCGACGAAGAACAGGAGCAAGCGTTGCTCAATTGGCTGATCCATAGCCCGGCGCGGGTCAAATTTGTGGTCACCAGCGTGATGTTCTACCCCGACCGCAAAAACCTCGGCGACGATGCCTGGAAAGCGTTCCCGGAACAACGCCTGCGGCTGCTGGAGACCATTCGTACACACCGTATCCAGAACGTTTTCTTCGTTTCCGGCGATGTCCACGGCTCCCTGACCAGTCGTCTGACCCACAGCGAGGATCCGGACTTCGAGGTGCACACCATCGTGTCGTCGCCGCTGTGCAACAGCAAACTGCTGCCGTATGCCTCGAAATCGACCTTTATCCTTGATCAACCGCTGGCGCAAACGGCAGCCGGCGACTATCGGCATGAACTGACGAGCGAGGTGGTGAGTCAGGACAATTTTGCGCATCTGGTGGTTGAGGCTGAGCAGATTCGGGTCAATTACCATGATCGGGAGGGTGAGTTGCTGCAATCCATCAGCATTCCTTTAAATTAAGTCGCAATCCTGTGGCGAGCGAGCTCGCCACAGGACAGTGTTCAATTCAGAAAAATCATTACTTTTACCCCTGCGCTGGAGAAATCCTCTCTCCTGCCGACATATTCTTATAGCACTTGGCCTTCATGTCTCTTGTCAGTCGGTGCTGCAATGATGCAACCTTGCCGCAGGCAACAGTTAAGAGGGCGAGAGCCCGGCGCGATCAGCATATTCGAAGCGAGTTCCCCCCCATGAAAAGCCAACCCGATGCCGCCAGCCGTATGGTGGCCGAGGTAGTGACGCAGTTGCCTGTGCCCTCGCGGCTCGGCATGCTGCGTTTCGAACGGCTGAATGAAGCAAGCTGGGCGCTGTTGTTTCTCGATCCCAATTGCGAACGACAATTCGGCCTGCCGGCGGTGGAGCTCTGTGCCCTGGTCGGTTCGCCCTACGCCAGCCTGATGGAGCCCGAAGCGCGCTATCAACTGCATGACACGATCCAGCTGCAACTCGCCGACAGTCCGCATTACCTGATCCGCTACACCCTGCACACCGCCGCCGGCACCTTGAGCCTGCTGGAACTGGGCGAAGCCTACAAACAACACAATCGACACCTGCTGCGCGGCTACCTGATGGTCGTGGACGGCCTGTTCGACGGTGAGCCGCTGTTGCCGGCCCTGGACCTGGAAACCCAGAACTCGCGCCTGCAAATCGCTCTGGAACTCAACCAGCGCGCCCAGCAGGAACAACTGCAGCATCTGGACCGGGTGCGTGCCCAGCAAGACCTGATCCTGCTGCTGACCCGCCAGCGCTACAGCACCGGCAACTCCCTGCAAGAAGCTGCTGAGCTGATCACCCGCTGCGCCTGCGATATCTATGAAATCGACTGCGCCAGCCTGTGGAACCTTGAAGGCTCAACCCTGGTGCCGATCTCGTCGTATCACCGCGCCACTCAGGAATACCTGATGCCGGAGCCGATCGACGCCAGCAGCTTCCCCGACTACCTCGACGCCCTGCACACCAGCCGCGCCATCGATGCCCACAACGCCATCCGCGACCCGCGCACCCGGGACATGGCCGAGAGCCTGCGCCCGCGGGACGTCAACGCCATGCTCGACGCCAGCATCCGCGTCGATGGCCAGGTGGTCGGCGTGTTGTGCCTGGAGCAGACCGGCGCGACCCGCGCCTGGCAGTCCGATGAAATTGCCTTTGCCGGCGAGCTGGCGGATCAATTCGCCCAGGTCATCAACAACCACAACCGCCGCACCGCCACCAGCGCCCTGCACCTGTTCCAGCGTGCGGTGGAACAAAGTGCCAACGCCTTTTTGCTGGTCAACTGCGACGGCGTAGTCGAGTACGTCAACCCGAGCTTCACCGCGATCACCCAGTACAGCACCGAGGAAGTCCACGGCCAGCGGTTGTCGGAACTGCCGGCGCTGGAAAACCTCAGCGAATTGCTGTTCGACGCGCCCTCGGCACTGGCCAAGAGCAATAGCTGGCAGGGCGAATTCAAGAGCCGCCGCAAAAACCTCGAACCGTACTGGGGCCAGTTGTCGATCTCCAAGGTGTATGGCGACAACCGCGAGCTGACGCATTACATCGGCATCTACGAAGACATCACCCAGACCAAGCTCGCGCAGCAGCGCATCGAGCGCCTGGCCTACACCGACAACCTGACCAACCTCGGCAACCGCCCGGCGTTTATCCGTAACCTGGACGAACGCTTCGCCCGAGACAGCGATACCCCGATCAGCCTGTTGCTGGTAGACATCGACAACTTCAAGCGGATCAACGACAGCCTCGGCCACCAGACCGGCGACAAACTGCTGATCAGCCTCGCTCGGCGCCTGCGCAACAGCCTGAGCCCGAGCGGCAGCCTGGCGCGTTTCGCCAGTAACGAATTCGCCGTACTGCTGGACAACACCGACCTCTCGGCCGGCCAGCAAGTCGCCAACCAACTGCTGGCGACCCTCGACAAACCGATGTTCGTCGATAACCAGTTGATCAGCGTCACCGGCTCCGTGGGCCTGGCCTGCGCGCCGCTGCACGGTCGTGACCCGCAGACGCTGATGCGCAACGCCGGTTTGGCGCTGCACAAGGCCAAGGCCAACGGCAAGCATCAGGTTCAGGTGTTTACCGAAGCGTTGAACGCCGAGGCCAGCTACAAATTGTTCGTCGAGAACAACCTGCGCCGCGCCCTGACCCAGAACGAACTGGACGTGTTCTACCAGCCCAAGCTGTGCCTGCGCAGCGGTCGTCTGCTGGGGATGGAAGCCTTGCTGCGCTGGAACCATCCGGAAAAAGGCATGATCCGCCCGGACCAGTTCATCAGCGTGGCGGAAGAAACCGGCCTGATCATTCCGATCGGCAAGTGGATCGCCCGCCAGGCCTGCCGCATGAGCAAGCAATTGACGGCTGCTGGCCTGGGCAATCTTCAGGTAGCGATCAACCTCTCGCCCAAGCAGTTTTCTGACCCGGACCTGGTGGCGTCCATCGCCAGCATCCTCAAGGAAGAAGCCCTGCCATCGAACCTGCTGGAGCTGGAACTGACCGAAGGCCTGCTGCTGGAAGCCACCGAAGACACCCACTTGCAGCTCGACCAGCTCAAGCGCCTGGGCCTGACCCTGGCCATGGACGACTTCGGCACCGGTTACTCGTCGCTCAGCTACCTGAAAAAATTCCCGATCGACATCATCAAGATCGATCGCAGCTTCATCCACGAAATCCCGGACAACCAGGACGACATGGAAATCACCTCCGCGGTGATCGCCATGGCCCACAACCTGAAACTCAAGGTCGTGGCTGAAGGCATCGAGACCGCCGAGCAGTTGGCGTTCCTGCGCCGCCACCGCTGCGACGTCGGCCAAGGCTACCTGTTCGACCGCCCGATCCCGGGTTCCGAGCTGATCGAAAAGCTCAAACGCTACCCGCGTGGCCCTCTGGCCTGAAACCACACCGCCTTCCCTGTGGGAGCGAGCCTGCTCGCGAAAGCGGTGTGTCAGTCCCCTCTATGTTGAATGTCATGCCGCCTTCGCGAGCAGGCTCGCTCCCACAGGGATAATTGGGCAAACTGCGTGTCTGACAATTTACATTCAACCTGACTGAGGGGACTGATGATGGTCTTGCGCTCGGAAATTCTGGTGAACAAAAACGTGCTCCCGACTAAAGAACAAGCTCTGCCTGGCCGCGAAACCCCGATGAACCTGCCGGAAAAACACTTCGTCCACGACGCGCCGTTGCTGGGCCCGTTCGACATGAACGTGGATTTCGCGATCTTCGGTCTGGGCTGCTTCTGGGGCGCGGAACGCAAATTCTGGCAGCGCGAAGGCGTGGTCAGCACCGTGGTGGGCTACGCCGGCGGCTTCACGCCGAACCCGACGTATGAAGAAGTCTGCTCCGGCCTGACGGGCCACAGCGAAGTGGTGCTGGTGGTCTACGAACCGGCGAAAGTCAGCTACGAAGCGCTGCTGAATATGTTCTGGGAACTGCACAACCCAACCCAGGGCATGCGCCAGGGCAACGACATCGGCACCCAATACCGCTCGGTGATCTACGCCACCAACCCCGATCAGTTGGCCGCCGCCAAGCACAGCGCACAAGTGTTCCAGGTTGAACTGACCAAGGCTGGCAAAGGCACCATCACCACCGAAATCGACGAAGCGCCGACGGTCTACTTCGCCGAGGCCTATCACCAGCAATACCTGGCGAAGAACCCTGAAGGGTATTGCGGGATTGGCGGTACGGGCGTGGTTTGTCCGATTTGATGTTCGAACGCTGAAAAGCTTCGCGGGCAAGCCTCGCTCCTACAAGGTTACGCAATCCCCTGTAGGAGCGAGGCTTGCCCGCGAAGGCGTCAAGTCAGACGCCACAGATTCATCTGATCTGCGATCAACTCTCCGCAATTAACCAATCCATCTGCCACCCACCCTGGGTCTGCCCCAGCTTCTGGGACAACCACGGCAGCAACTCACGCAATTCCTCTTCCAGCCCCCACGGCGGATTCGCAATCGCCAACCCCGAACCGTTCAGGCTGTTCGGCGTATCCAGCGGATGCACCAACAACTCCACCCGCAACAACTTCGGCGCGCCCGAGCCAGCCAAATCCTGATAAAAACGACGCAGCAAGCGCTGGTCCTTCACCGGATACCAAATCGCCGCCACGGTCTGACGCATCCGCCCCACCGCCTCTTTCAGCGACGCCGCACAACGCTGCATCTCATCGAGCTGCTCGAACGGCGGATCAATCAACATCACCGCGCGCTTCTCCTGCACCGGCAACATCGCGCGAGGCACATGCCAGCCTTCGCCAAGGTGAACCTTCACCCGACGATCACCGGCCATATTGTCCTTGAGCAGCAAACCGTCTTCAGGGTGCTTCTCGTTGAGCATCACCCGATCCTGCGGCCGCGTCAGGCGCCGCGCCAACTCCGGCGATCCCGGGTAATAGCGCAACTGGCCATCCGGGTTCATGTCGTGCAACACCTTCATGTAATCGGCGGTCAGCGCCGGCAAATCCGGCTGATCCCACAACCGCGCGATCCCTTCCAGATACTCACCGGTACGGCTCGCCTGATCACCCTGCAGGTCATACAGACCAATACCGGCGTGAGTGTCGAGATAGGCAAACGGCTGCTCCTTGCGCGACATCAGGGCGATGAGGCGGGTCAAAGTCAGGTGTTTGAACACATCGGCGTGATTGCCGGCATGGAAGGCGTGACGATAATTCATGATTGCTCCTGCGAAGGCCGGGAAGTTTACCTTGTACCGAGCCGAACGTCAGGGGTTCACGGCCGAGCGGGCACTTGATCGCGCCTGACGCCACACGGTGATCGTTCCCACGCTCCGCGTGGGAATGCCGCCGGGGACGCTCCGCGTTCCAACTGCACCACCGATGTCGCGCCTGACACCGAGGTGACGCAGAGCGTCACGGCTGCATTCCCACGCAGGAGCGTGGGAACGAAACACCGACGCACGATCGTTCCCACGCTCCGCGTGGGAATGCAGACCGGGACGCTCCGCGTTCCAGCCGCACCACCGATGTCGCGCCTGACACCGAGGTGACGCAGAGCGTCACGGGCTGCATTCCCACGCAGGAGCGTGGGAACGATCATCGCTTAGCCCTACTCCGGCGACCGAGCCCGCAACCGCCGCCCAACCACATCCAGCACATCACACCCATCGCGCAACGGAATGGCGCAGAGCAAGGCAAAGTCACTGAGAATCATCGAATCACACTCGATTGAACCGCGCATGGACAGGTTCTCAAGCACCTGGGTAACGGCGCGGATTCGATAATTGGCGGCGTCATACAAGATATCGAGCGGGGCATGGGTATCGACAAATAAGGTAGGCATCTCACAGCAATTGCTGGTGAGTGCCATGTAGCGGTTATCGGGATGGGGGATTGGTTTTTCGTAGGGTGGGTCGGGGTGAAGAGTTTTCATATTTTTTAGACCTTGGTGGATAAATTGAAGCTACCAACGGCCTTTCCTACGGGCTTGGGTGGCAGCCGTGCGCGGGAGTAGGAAACTGAGGAAATCCACCAAACTCAGCCACGCCGAAGCGTGTCCCGCGCAAAGCTGCCGCGAACGATCTTACGGACACGAATTAAGTGCCGCAATCAAACGACAGCGCTGATGCGCGGTGAATCTCCAAGGGTTCCTACACCCTGCCACTGAATTCGCAGTGACAGCCAAAGACTATCCACCGATCTCACATCGCACCAGTTCATGGAAGCCGCCACAGCTTGAAGGAAACTTCCGATGGACTTGTCCGGAAATTTCGCTCCTAAATCAGAAAGACACATCAATTCTGTCCACCCTGACCTTGACGAATTCTTCGTTAAGCGCTGGATAATCGTAGTGGATTTCCTGATCCATAAAGTCAACGAAGGATCGGAAGACACTACCGTCCAAATAGCCATATAGAAAGCATGAAAATCCATCACCTATCACTTCAATCAGTGAGTCGGGCCGCTTTTCTGCAACGGTAATGAAGTCATCATTAGGAAGGGCTATCTCGAACGCAGCCTCATAGGATCGCCCTACCTGAATTTTTTCAGGGCAGCAGCTCGTAAAGCATTTAACTTCCACGCCATTAACAAGCAATACAACTTCTTCTTCAACGATGAGACTTACTGCCAGGACAATCACAACATACTTATCTATCACTTGAAGACCCTACAACTTTTATTGCAAACCCCACCCCTTACTACCTTACCAAAAAAAACAACAACTAAAGGCCTACCAACGACATGCCATTCAACAAACTATTCACATACATATCAATATCATGCCCTACACAGTCACCCAAGTGCTTGGATCTTCTAAGCCCGCTTTTTGAAGATCATCTCTCCATTCAATGAGAGCCAGTTTAAGTATATCTTCAAAAAAACCACGAACATCTTCCATCTCATCCCACCCATCAGGAAATGAGGAATATGCTTCAGGATCATATTTCAGCAACGCCTGAAAATCATATTCGCCATCCTGCAAAGCTTCCTCTAAACATTTCACCATCAAAAATTTTTGTCGATACGGCGGCTTCCATCGACGATCAAAACAATATTCGCGAATCAGTACTTCCCTATCTGCTGGATTATTAGGATCGAACGCCTCTAACTCTTCACCCAGCGTCTCCTCTCTATCGTATATATCAAAGCACCCTAAAAAATACGACGGAGTTGGAACATACGGCTGACCACTGCTTGGATCTATCATTATTAAGCCCACCTATTTAATCGGATACAACGTAAACGGGACACCCGTTCTTCGATCGAACTTCATTTCTATTCGATTCATTTTAACCAGCCTTGGATTCCCTGGAGACGCCGGATTAGGAATATATCCCTCCCCCGCTCCCGGAAATTTCATCCTCACAATATCATTGTTCTTTTTGTCCTTCCCTGTAAAAGGTGGGAGCCCATTAGCCGCTCTGGTTGTTGCCAATTCATATGCATCGAGCATCAATTCCCAGCTATAAAATCGAGAACTTGGATTACCACCTCGATTCCGAGGAGTCTTACCTGTAATAGGATCCGTACCGTCAATAGCTCGCTGCTTAAACTTTGCATCTGGAACTTCCGGATCATGCTTCCCAACCATATGCATGCCCTGATCGTCGTTCAATTTTTTGATTTTGGCCTTGGCGACCTCCCGAGCACTTAACTTAGTCTTCGGTAACGCTGGCTCACCCTCATCAACCCTAGCGCCAGTCGTATCCCCCGGCACCGTACAACCCGATTTATTCGGCGGCGGACAATCCCCGCTCAACCCCAACGGATCAACCCACCCCGTCGGATTCGGCGTGTACTGATACTGGTTGATCCCACCCGCCAACTTGATCGGATCCGGCGTCAGATACCGCCCAACCTCCGGATCATAGTACCGATGCCGGTTGTAATGCAGACCTGACTCAGCATCAAAGTACTGCCCCTGAAACCGCAACGGCTGTTCAAGTTGTTCACCGGCCCCGTGTGTCAGGCGAGTGACTTTTCCGTAAGCGCTGTACTTCGCCGCCCAAACAATCTCACCACCAAAATCCGTCAGTTCTTGCGGCGTACCGAGATGATCGAGCTGATAGTAGAACGGGCAGGCTTTGCGCGGGCCTTTGCCGTCGAGCATGGCCAACGGGCGGAAGGTGCCGGGCTCGTAAACATAGCTGCGGTAGTGTTCGCGGCTGCTTTCGGCGACGACTTGGTCGCCTTGCCAGAAGAATTCGGTGGTTTTGCCGTCGATGGTTTTGGCGATGCGGCGGCCGAACGCGTCGTAGCGATATTTCGCACAGCTTCCATCGGGCAAGGTGACGCCGACTAAACGGTGTTGGCAGTCATACCGATATTCGGTAACGAGTTTTTGTGCAGTGCCGCGGCGTTCGCGGATGAGGTTGCCGAAGGCGTCGTAGTCGTAGTGCCGGTCGCCCTGCATTAACAGGCGATTGCCTTTAACGCTCGCTAAACCAGGGCGATCCTGCATCAGCAGGTTGCCCGCCGGGTCGTGGGCGAAGCTTTCCGGTGGGTCGTCGCGGGTGTGGCGGACGCGGGTCAGGCGGTTTAGAGCGTCGTAAATATAGCTGCGCTGGCCGTGCCGGGTGTCGGCGATGCTGTCGAGATTGCCGTTGGCGCTGTAGGCATAATCGCGGCGATATAGCGGTTGGCGGTGTTGGCTGACAGCGTGGGCCTTCAGGCGTCCTTGATCATCGTAGGCATATTCGCTGAGCAGCAGGCCTTGTTGGCGCTGTTGCTCACGACCGAATTGGTACTGGTGGGTGGTGAGTTGCGCGCCGTTGAGGTCGATGGCGCTGAGTGCGCCGCCCTTGGCATAGCGGTAATCGAGATTGCTGTTGTCCGGCAGGCGCAGGCGTTTGAGTTGGCCGCAGGCATCGTAGCTGTAGCGCAGGGTCCCCCAGCCTTGGTGCTCGGTGATTAGCCGGCCCTGTTTGTCGTAGGCAAATTCCAGCGGATGGTCATGGCCATCATCCACGCTGACCAGGCGCCCGAGGCTGTCGTAGCGATACTCGACCTTGATGCCATCTGGCAGCGTCTTGACCAACAGCCGACCGGCCGAATCCCGCCCGTAACCGGTGACCAACTGCGAGCCGTCATCACCGAATTCGGTTTTCTCCAGCAGTTGTCCGTTAAGGTCGTAGGCATACGCCGTGCGCTGCCCGTCAAATCCGGTTTCCTGTCGGATTAATCCATTGGCGGTGTAGTCCAGCTGATATTTTTCGCCGGATTCGTTTTCAATCTCGGTCAGAAGTAGCTGTGGATTGTCGTAGCGATACTTCAGTTGCGTGCCGTCGGGATTTATCCGGCGACTGACCAAATGCAGGTCGTCGGCGTATTCATAGCGAGTGATACGGCCGAGTTCGTCCTGTTCGGCGGTGACCTGGCTGTAGGCGTTGTAGCTGAAGGCGCGGGTGGCGCCTGTAGGAAGTGTCGTCTGGATCAGTCGGCCGATGTCGTCCCACTGGTAACGGGTGACAGCGCCGTGTTCGTCCTGACTGGTAATCCGCCGCCCCATGACGTCGTAGGAAAACCGCCGTTGCCCGCCACCCGGCAAGGTTTCTTCAACCAGTTGCCCCAAGCCGTTCCAGGCGAATATGTGCCGACTGGTGTCGGGATAGCGGATCGTCAGCAACCGCCCCTGAACGTCGTAGTAGTAATGGGTGACCTGCCCGTCCGGATCGACGGCTTCGGTGACATCGCCCTGGGCATTACGCCGATAGGTCCACACCGCTTCGCCGCGATAGCGTGCGTGTAGGAAACCGTTGCGATATTCGTAGGCCGTTGGCTCGTCTTCCGGCGGAATCAGCGCCACCAGGCGTCCGACTTCGTCGTAGCGGTATTCGGTGATCGAGCCGAGGGGATCCTGCTCGGCGATCAACCGCCCTTGTTCGTCGTAGGACTTGAGGTGTTCGCCGCCATCAAGTTCGACCTTGCGCACCAGTCGCGCCCGATCGTCGTGGACGTAAACCTCTTCACTGCCATCGATGTTCTGAACGGTGACACTGCCTTCGTCATCCCAGACATAACGCGTGTCCATCTGCGAAAACGACGCCCAATGCCGGACACATCGCGCAGCCTTGCCGGACTTTTCCCACTCCCAGAAGAAACTCGCCCCACCGGCCAACTGCCGTTGGAGGATTACGTGCTGATCGTCGTAGTCATAACGCTCGCTTTCGCCGGCAGCATTGATGGCGGCGATCAGTTGACCGCGCTCGTCGTAGTCGTAACTGACCAGCGTCTGCTCGGTGTGCCAGGCCTCTCCGAGGGTCTGGGCCGGGCGGAATTGCTGGTAGTCGATGGCGATTAAATGGCGGCGCACGTAGCGCAACAGCAAGGCGCGGCCGGCGCCGTTATCGAGACGTTGAATGCGTCCCTGACGGTCGCGGGTAATGCGCAGTCGGTTGTCGTACCCGTCGCTGATTGCTGTCAGAAAACCGTTATGAAAGTGGTAAAAACGGGTTTCTTCGCCGGCCTGGGCGAGGATCAGTTCCTCGGGTTCATCACCCAGATAAATCGCTGCGCGCGACAGGCTGTTGTGGATCGCTGGGCGCTCACTGCTCGGCAGCGGAAATGTCGTACGTCGGTTTTCGTGGTCGATCCAGATGACGCTGTCGCCATCGATTTCCAAGCGATGCGCGAGGGTATGGCTCCAGCCAAATCCGAGGCCGCTGTCGATCTCGGCGGCGCTGGTGCGGTAGAGCCGGGTGAAGTCGAACGGCAGCACGCCGTCGAGGGTGCCATCGGTCAACGTCAGCAATTCTTCGCCGGTGACCATCGACACCGGGCAGCCATTTTTACAGGTCAAAGGCCCGCAATCGGCGCTGTCACCGTTGGGGTTTTTCGCTTGGTCGGGGGCGTCGTCGTGGTGCTCGTCTTTCTTCAACGAAGCGTTGCGGCGGGCGCTCCACTTCAACTGCATCCGACCTTTTTTCATGCCGGCCGCGACGCCCCGGGCGGCGACTTTTTTGTAGCGGTCAACGTAGCTGATGAAGTTATTGATGATCGTGAAGACTGCCTTCACCAAACGCAGAACAGCGCTCAGCAACTGCGCGGCTCGATTACCTAGACGCATCGTCAGATAAGCGATACCGGCCCCTGCCGCGGCGAACGTCAGGACGATGCCAATCAGGATGTCGATCAACAGTTCCACGATAAAGGTCGACACGGCTTCGGCGGTTTTACCGGCGATTTCGCTCGGCGGCAGCATGTCCAACCAGAGGCTGGCACTGCGCACCAGCAAGCACAGCGCTGCCTCGTCACTGGCCAGCAATTGGGCTTTTTCCATAACGTGCGGGGCGGTTTGCGCGAGGTCCTTCAGCGCTGCGGCGCTCTCGCCCAACCGCTCGGCAAACTTTCCGGGATCCTTGAGAATCTCCGACAGCAGGCTGATGCCGTCCCACACGCCTTCGATGGCCGCCCAACTGCCCGCGAGCATTCCATTGCCTACAGCCGCCGACGAAGATTCCGACCACTTCGGTTTAAACGTCTTCCACTCATCATGCAGCCACTGTTCAAGTTCCTTCGTCAGCCCACCGTAGGAAGAGAACAGTTCATCCACTTGCTGCGGCGTGACTTCGCTATGAACGCGAATGCGGTAGAGCTTCCCCTCCTCCCCTCTGAATGTCCCTTTCCCGTTTTCACCCAGCGTAACCGGCGTCACCTTCCCGCCATCCGCCGCGATCACATCGACCTGGATATTTCCTACAGGGATGTCATAGACCGATTCGAACTTGCTCTCGATTTCGAGCACTCCACCCTTCGGGCACTGCACGACGGTGGAGATAAAGTCATCGTCGCCAGTGCTCACGATGGTGCTGGAATTGCCGAACCGAACGATCCGCTCCATCCCCATCAGCGAAGGCAAATCCGCCGCATGACTGGCCGTGTCCGCCGCCCGGCTGAACCAGTGCTTTAGTTGTTCGCGATAAAGAGAAAGGGTGTTTGGAAAACTGTCGAGCTCCTGCTCGATGCGCACAATCTGATCCATCAGTTCAGCTCCGCCATCAGGTAATCCACCAGGGCTTGTTTCGGTGCTTGGGACAGTTCCGGTGCTTCAAGAAAACTCGCGACCTTGCGCCGCAAAACACTGTCGGAAAATGCTTCGAACAGGTCCTGGCGTTCCTCGCTGAGCCACTTCAGCAGGTTGTTGATTCGGGTGACGGCGGACTGTGCAGCGAGCGCTTCCAACAATGTTTCGGGGACGTTCCACCACGGAAAAACCTGAGAGCTTTTCAGTGCGCGACCACCGATTTCGAGCGCCTGGCCATTGATCAGGCAACGGTCGATCACGGGCATCAGCTCAGCGACTCGGACCTCGGTGGATTGCAGAATCGGCAGCAAATAGCGGCCATCCCAAAAGCGGAAAAACACCTTTTCGCCATTGGGCAGCAGCGCGTGTGTGAGAGAACGAAAGTGGTCGATCAGCGCTTCATGGCTGGCCGAGGAAACCGCCAACCAGCCCCAGTCACGAGACTCGGTAGCCGCGACCCACTGCAGAAACTCACCATCAGCAGCGACGATTCCCACAAAAGGCATCACCGCTTCCCACTCGGCGTAGGCGGTGTCGGCCCAAATCGGGCTCGGTGCTTGCGCGGTGATCGAGCGTTGCCAGGCTTTGAACGGTTCAGCGGCACTCGCATTGCTGAAGATCGCAAACAGTTGTTCCGACGGTTTCAATGGCTGGCGTTCCAGCCATAAAAGAGGCGACACCTGATCAGGCTGCACAGACACCGTCCTTGCAGCGCTCACACTCCTCACAAAACGGCGCATCACCTTTCAGGCTCAGAATCTGCGCCGCGCTAAGCAACGCCGCTGGAGCCGCGGCGAGTTTCAACGGCACGTCCGGCGAGTTCGCCACCGCCGCCATGGCCGCCATCGGCGCCCCGCCGACCTGGATCGGCGCGCTGCTGAAAATCCCGCCCGGGCCGATGTTGATCCACTGCCCGCCCGCCTGAATGGTTGCGCTGGCGCCGCCGTCGATCACCACTTGCTGACCGGCGCTGACATGGAATTGCTGACTGGCGTTGAGGGCCTGGCTGGTGACGCGAATGTGGCGGTCGCCGGTCACCAGCAGGTGATCGTCCTGGCGGATTTCGGTCTGGCGCTGGCCGTGGGTGATGCGTTGTTCGTCGGCCTTCAACTCATGGCGAGCGATGCCGGTGACGACGATGCTGCGGGCGTTATCCACTTGCACTTGTTGATCATTCAGCACGTGCTGAGTCCAGTTTCGCTGGGCGCGCAGGTAAATTTCCTCGGCGCCTTTGCGATCCTCGATGCGCAATTCGTTGTAGCCACCGCCGCCGGGACTGCTCTGGCTGCGGAAAATACTGCGGGTTTTGTCGGCGGGCAGGTCCAGTGGAACGGGGGTCGCGGCGTTCGGCAGGCAGCCCATCACCAGCGGTTTGTCGGCATCGGCGTCGATGAAACCCACCAGCACTTCCATGCCGACTCGCGGAATCAACACGCTGCCGTAACGGTCGTGGGCCCAACCGGTGGCGACTCGCAGCCAACAACTGGAATGCTCGTTCAGCTCACCGTCACGATCCCAGGCGAGTTGCACTTTGACCCGACCAAACTCATCGCAATGGATTTCGCTGTCGGTCGGGCCGGTGACCACGGCGGGTTGGTAACCGAGCATGCGCGGCTTGTCCGGCCCTAGCGGTGGACGGTAGGAAACGTCCCACGGTGTAGCAAGAAAGGTATTGCGATAGCCCTGGAATTCGCCGTCGTCGGTGGCGGACTCTTCCAGCACTTGCGGCTGCCGGCCACGGTGTTCAATTTCGGTGATCAGCCACAGGTCATTCCAGACCTGACGCGGATGCTCGGCCAGTTGCAGGAAATGTCCGCTGACCAACGCCGACTGATCGCTGCGCCCTTCGGCCTGACGGTAATCCGCACCGTGGCGCTCCAGGGTTCGTTGGGTCAGTTGCTTGCCGGATTCGCGGTCGGTGAATTGACCGGGAAAGTGATAATCCTCCAGCACCGGACGTTGTTCGCTATCGACGTGGCTTTCGAGTGGCAGGCGCGGTTTGTGGAAGTCGTAGTCCCGGCGTGTAACCGCTGTAGTCCTGGTTTCCAGGCGCACGTTGAAACGCTTGATCGCCGGAGCACTGGCCGCCATGCCGCTGCCGGGCAAGTACAAGGTGGGTTCGGGCAGGCGCGGAAAAACCGTCTGATCGTCGCCGAACACCAACAGGTGCCCGTCGGGGCTGTGCTGGAAGTGGAAGTGAATGCCGATCTCGGCGCACAGGCGTTGAATGAACGCCAGATCGCTCTCCGCATATTGCACGCAGTACTCGCGCTCCGGGTAGTCACTGCCCAGTTGAAAATCGAAGGCATCACGCTGGATGCCGTGGTCCTTGAGGATTTGCGTGATGATTGCCGGCACACTTTGGTGCTGGAAAATCCGCTGATTAAAGCGCTGACCGAGGTAAGTCAGACGCGGGACCAGGCTGACTTGGTAGCGTGTCAGACGTTTACCGGAATCCCCTTGGCCAACGCGATAAATCTGACCGTGAATGCCGGACCCTTGCCCATCGAAACTCAGAAACGCCTGACGATGCAGGAGGCTTTCAAGGTCGAGGTCCGGCCGTTCGCTGACCAGCTCCAGGTCGAAACGGAAGGGTTGGCTGATGGCTTCCTTGCCCCTGAACTCAAGCACTTTGAGCTCATTCTGGACGCCGTCGAGGGTCAACGTGAAACGCGGTTGATTGGCAGGCGCGAACATCCGATGTGTCTCTGCAGAATGAAGGCGGGCGATTCTGCATGAGCGACAAGGGGTGTTGAGTGGAGGTCAGGAAAATCAGATTTGCCCTACTTTTTTAGAGAATCGTCCTTCAAGAATCAGTGCATTTGGCTACAGACATTTCCCTTTGGAAGAAGTGTGTTGGAGTTGAAGACGCCTTCGCGGGCAAGCCTCGCTCCTACAGGATTGCGTTGGATCGTGAGCCGAACTGAACCCTGTAGGAGCGAGGCTTGCCCGCGAAGGCTGCTCCGATAACACCAATTTCTTTCCCGCAAACAAAAAACGGCCCGCCTCCAAAGGAGACGGGCCGCTTTCATACAAGCGATGGAGTTAAAGCATCACTTGTTCAGACGGAAATCCGCTTCGGCCGCTGCAAAGCGCTGCAGCATGCCACGGGTTGGCTCGCCCATTTTGCTGACGAAGTAGATCGCCAGGCTGGCGAAGATGAAGCCCGGGATAATTTCGTACAGACCCAGCAGTTCGAAATGTTTCCAGACGATCACGGTGATTGCACCGACCAGGATGCCGGCCAGTGCGCCATCGCGGGTCATGTCTTTCCAGATCACCGAGATCAACACAACAGGGCCGAAGGCTGCACCGAAACCGGCCCAGGCGTAGCTGACCAGACCCAGTACACGGTTGTCCGGGTTAGCGGCCAACGCGATGGCGATCAGGGCAACCAGCAACACCATGGCGCGGCCGACCCAGACCAGCTCAACCTGGGAAGCGGTTTTACGCAGGAAGGTTTTGTAGAAGTCTTCGGTCAGAGCGCTGGAGCACACCAGCAACTGGCAGCTCAGGGTGCTCATCACGGCAGCCAGAATGGCCGACAGCAACACACCGGCAACCCAAGGGTTAAACAGGATTTTCGCCAGTTCGATAAACACACGCTCGTGGTTTTCGGTCACAGGCGCGGCCAGGTCAGGGTTCGCCGAGAAGTAGGCAATACCGAAAAAGCCTACAGCGACAGTGCCGCCAAGGCACAGGATCATCCAGGTCATGGAAATACGACGTGCATTAGCAATCGACTTGACCGAATCCGCCGCCATGAAACGCGCGAGGATGTGCGGCTGGCCGAAGTAACCCAGGCCCCAGCCCATCAGCGAGATGATGCCGATGAACGTGGTGTTTTTCAGCATGTTGAAGTTGCTTGGGTCTTGCGCTTCGATGGCCAGGAAGGTGGTGTCGATGCCACCGGTGGCCAGCAGCACGATGATCGGCGTCAGCAACAGGGCGAAGATCATCAGCGTCGCTTGTACGGTATCGGTCCAGCTCACGGCGAGGAAACCGCCGACGAAGGTGTAGGCAATCGTCGCCGCAGCACCGGCCCACAGCGCCGTTTCGTACGACATGCCGAAGGTGCTTTCGAACAGACGGGCGCCGGCGACGATGCCGGAGGCACAGTAGATGGTGAAGAACACCAGAATCACGATGGCGGAGATGATCCGCAGCAGGCCGCTTTTATCTTCGAAACGGCTGGAGAAGTAGTCCGGCAGGGTCAACGCATCGCCGTTGTGCTCGGTCTGCACCCGCAGGCGACCGGCGACGAACAACCAGTTCAGGTAAGCACCGACAATCAGGCCGATGGCGATCCAGCTTTCGGACAGGCCGGACATGTAGATGGCGCCCGGCAGGCCCATCAGCAACCAGCCGCTCATGTCGGAAGCGCCGGCGGAAAGCGCGGTCACCACACTGCCCAGGCTGCGACCGCCCAGGATGTAATCGGAAAGGTTGTTGGTGGAGCGATAGGCCATGAAGCCGATCAGCACCATTGCTGCGATATAGATCACAAACGTGATCAGGGTTGGATTGCTTACGCTCATTCGAATGCTGCCCTGGCTTTGTTTTTATGTAGCGGCGAAGTGTGAAACGCCGACAAACGACACTGTTTGTTCAGACGGTTTCCAGCCCCGCGCATTTATGACTGATGTTTCCCCAGGAAAGCCATCAGCCGGCGCACCTGTCTTTTTTGATCGGTTGCACCTTGGGCGCGAATCCTATTCAACAACGCAAATAAGGTGCAACCCATTTCTTGAGAATCAGTTGCACCTACACCAATTAAACTGAAAAAGACTGTTTTTTGCTCCCTTTTAGCGCAGTCAGGCGCATTTGCTAGAAGTAAAAGCACCAAGCAAGGGCGCTACGTTCGTACCGGAATTTAATTCCTGACGAGCCGCTTATTATTCCGACAAAAAAAGGGTTGCACCCGGTTGCACCTCTGCCAGCGCACAGCTAATCTTGCCGCCAGCTGATGCCACGCGATCGTGGCAAACATGAGGATAAAAATATGGCTACCACCACCCTTGGGGTCAAACTTGACGACCCAACCCGCGAGCGCCTCAAGGCTGCCGCGACCTCGATTGATCGCACGCCGCACTGGCTGATCAAGCAGGCAATTTTCAATTACCTGGAAAAACTCGAGGGTGGTGCAACCCTGACTGAGCTGAGCGGTTTGACCAAGGATTCCGACGACGCCGTCGATGCGCCAACGGATCATGCCCACCAGTGCTTCCTCGAATTCGCCGAAAGCATCCTGCCGCAATCGGTTCTGCGCGCTTCCATTACCTCCGCTTACCGTCGCCCGGAACCAGAAGTGGTGCCGATGCTGATCGAACAGGCGCGCCTGCCTGCCGCGATGGCCGAAGCCACCAACAAGCTCGCCTCCTCGATTGCCGAGAAACTGCGCAATCAGAAAAGCGCCGGTGGCCGTGCCGGGATTGTTCAGGGCCTGTTGCAGGAATTTTCCCTGTCGTCCCAGGAAGGCGTGGCGCTGATGTGCCTGGCCGAAGCGCTGTTGCGGATCCCGGACAAAGGCACCCGTGACGCCCTGATCCGCGACAAAATCAGCACCGGCAACTGGCATCCGCATTTGGGCAACAGCCCGTCGCTGTTCGTCAACGCCGCGACTTGGGGCTTGTTGCTGACCGGCAAACTGGTCGCCACCCATAATGAAGCCGGCCTGACCTCGTCCCTGAGCCGCATCATCGGCAAAAGTGGCGAGCCGATGATCCGCAAGGGCGTCGACATGGCCATGCGCCTGATGGGCGAACAGTTCGTCACCGGCGAAACCATCGCCGAAGCCCTGGCCAATGCGAGCAAGTTCGAATCCAAGGGCTTCCGCTATTCCTACGACATGCTGGGTGAAGCCGCACTCACCGAGCTCGACGCCCAGAAGTACCTGGCCTCGTACGAACAAGCCATCCATTCGATCGGCAAAGCCTCCCACGGTCGTGGGATTTATGAAGGCCCGGGCATCTCCATCAAACTGTCGGCACTGCACCCGCGTTACAGCCGTGCGCAGTACGAGCGTGTGATGGACGAGTTGTATCCGCGCCTGCTGTCGCTGACCTTGCTGGCCAAGCAATACGACATCGGCTTGAACATCGACGCCGAAGAAGCCGACCGCCTCGAGCTGTCGCTGGATCTGCTGGAACGCCTGTGCTTCGAGCCGCAACTGACTGGCTGGAACGGCATCGGTTTCGTGATCCAGGCCTATCAAAAGCGTTGCCCGTATGTGATCGATTATGTGATCGACCTGGCTCGCCGCAGCCGTCATCGCCTGATGATCCGCCTGGTAAAAGGCGCGTACTGGGACAGCGAAATCAAGCGTGCCCAGGTTGAAGGCCTGGAAGGCTATCCGGTCTACACCCGCAAGGTGTACACCGACGTTTCCTACATCGCTTGTGCGCGTAAATTGCTGTCGGTGCCGGAAGTCATCTACCCGCAATTCGCCACGCACAACGCCCACACCCTGTCGGCCATTTACCACATCGCCGGTCAGAACTATTACCCCGGCCAGTACGAGTTCCAGTGCCTGCACGGCATGGGTGAACCGCTGTACGAACAGGTTGTAGGCAAAGTTTCCGAAGGCAAGTTGAATCGTCCGTGCCGCGTGTACGCACCGGTCGGTACTCATGAAACACTGCTGGCGTACCTGGTACGCCGTCTGCTGGAAAACGGTGCGAACACGTCGTTCGTCAACCAGATCGCCGATCAGTCGATCACGATTCAGGCGTTGGTCGCCGATCCAGTGGCCAGCATCGAGCGGATGGCGACGGCGGAAGGCGGTTTCGGCCTGCCGCACCCGCGTATCCCGCTGCCCCGTGACCTTTATGGCGCCGAGCGCGCCAACTCCAGCGGCATCGACATGGCCAACGAACATCGTCTGGCGTCGCTGTCCTGCGCCCTGCTCGCTACGGCGCACAACAGTTGGAAAGCCGCGCCGATGCTCGGTTGCGCGTCCAGCACTGAAACCCCGGCACCGGTGTTGAACCCGTCGGATCTGCGTGACGTCGTCGGTCATGTTCAAGAAGCCACCGTCGAAGACGTCGACAACGCCATCCAGTGCGCCCTGAACGCCGGCCCGATCTGGCAGGCCACGCCGCCGGCCGAACGCGCCGCGATCCTGGAACGTGCCGCTGATTTGATGGAAGGCGAGATTCAGCCGCTGATGGGCCTGTTGGCTCGAGAAGCCGGCAAGACCTTCGCCAACGCCATCGCCGAAGTGCGCGAAGCCGTGGACTTCCTGCGTTATTACGCGGTGCAGGCGCGCAACAATTTCACCAACGACGCCCACCGTCCATTGGGCCCGGTGGTTTGCATCAGTCCGTGGAACTTCCCGCTGGCGATCTTCAGTGGCCAAGTCGCTGCCGCCCTCGCCGCCGGTAACCCGGTATTGGCCAAGCCTGCGGAACAAACCCCATTGGTGGCGGCTCAAGCCGTGCGTTTGCTGCTCGAAGCCGGGATTCCGGAAGGCGTGCTGCAACTGTTGCCGGGCCGTGGCGAAACCGTTGGCGCTCGCTTGGTCGGTGACGATCGGGTCAAAGGCGTGATGTTTACCGGTTCGACCGAAGTTGCGCGTTTGCTGCAACGCAACGTCGCCGGTCGTCTGGATGCGCAAGGTCGTCCGATTCCTCTGATCGCCGAAACCGGCGGCCAGAACGCGATGATCGTCGATTCCTCGGCACTCACCGAACAGGTGGTGATCGACGTGGTTTCCTCGGCCTTCGACAGCGCCGGTCAACGCTGCTCGGCCCTGCGCGTGCTGTGCTTGCAGGAAGATTCCGCCGACCGTGTCATCGAAATGCTCAAGGGCGCCATGGCTGAATGCCGTCTCGGTAATCCAGAGCGCCTGTCCGTGGACATCGGCCCGGTGATCGACGCCGAAGCCAAGGCTGGCATCGAGAAGCACATCCAGGCCATGCGCGACAAAGGTCGCAACGTGTACCAGGTGGCCATCGCCGACGCGGAAGAAGTCAAACGCGGCACCTTCGTGATGCCAACCCTGATCGAACTGGAAAGCTTCGACGAACTGCAACGGGAGATCTTCGGCCCGGTGCTGCACGTGGTTCGCTATAAGCGCAAAGACATCGACCAACTGATCGGCCAGATCAACGCTTCCGGCTACGGCCTGACCCTGGGTGTGCACACCCGGATCGATGAAACCATCGCCAAGGTGATCGACAACGTCAATGCCGGTAACGTTTATGTGAACCGCAACATCGTTGGTGCCGTGGTTGGCGTGCAGCCGTTCGGCGGCGAAGGTCTGTCGGGCACCGGGCCGAAGGCCGGTGGTCCGCTGTACCTCTACCGTTTGTTGTCGACACGTCCTACGGATGCAATCGAACAATCCTTCGCTCGCGGTGATGCCATCGCAGCACCGGACGTTCGTCTGCGTGATGCCATGAGCAAGCCGCTGACCGCCCTGCAAGCCTGGGCCGACAGCAACAAGTTTGCCGACCTGAGCTCCCTGTGCGTGCAGTTCGCCGCCCAGTCGCAAAGCGGGATCACCCGTGTTCTGGCGGGTCCGACTGGCGAGCGCAACAGCTACGCCATCCTGCCGCGCGAACACGTGCTGTGCCTGGCGGAAGTTGAAGGCGATCTGCTGACTCAACTGGCGGCGGTATTGGCGGTGGGCGGTTCGGCGGTATGGCCGGAAGCTGACGTGACCAAGGCACTGTTCGCACGTTTGCCGAAGGACATTCAGGCGAAGATCAAACTGGTTTCCGACTGGAACAAGGACGAAGTGGTGTTTGATGCGGTCCTGCATCATGGCCATTCGGATCAACTGCGTGCGGTGTGCCAGCAAGTGGCCAAGCGTGCCGGGGCGATTGTTGGGGTTCATGGGTTGTCCCAGGGCGAGACCAACATTGCGCTGGAGCGGTTGGTGATCGAGCGGGCGTTGAGTGTTAACACGGCTGCGGCGGGTGGTAATGCCAGCCTGATGACCATCGGCTGACACACCACTGATCGTTCCCACGCTCCCGCGTGGGAATGCCTCCTGCGACGCTCTGCGTCGAGCCGTTGAGGGACGCGGAGCGTCCCGGGCTGCATTCCCACGCGGAGCGTGGGAACGATCATAGGTTAAGCAGCAGCGGCAAGTTATAAGCTGCAAGCTGCAAGCTGCAAGCTGCAAGCTGCAAGCTGCAAGTAGAAAGCTAACTGCTTTTACTTGCAGCTTGAAGCTTGTAACTTGTGCCGCCCCATCACCCCCATCTATCTTCCTTCCCCATTTTTATAAGCAACCCTAGACTGCGGCATACTTTTTTAAAGGTAGTCCGACATGTCCGAGACGTTGCTCAGTTCCCGCAATCTGGCTTTCGAGCTGTATGAAGTCCTCGATGCCGAGGGCCTGACCCAGCGTGAGCGGTTCGCCGAGCACAATCGCGAGACGTTCGACGCCGCCATCGGCACCGCCCGCAGCATCGCCGAGAAGTTTTTCGCCCCGCACAACCGCAAGGGCGACGAGAATGAGCCGCGCTATGAGAACGGTCAGGCGATTCTGATTCCAGAGGTGAAACCGGCGGTGGATGCGTTCCTCGAAGCCGGTTTCCTCAATGCCGCGCGAAGTTTCGACGCGGGCGGCATGCAACTTCCTACATTGTTGTCCCAGGCCTGTTTTGCGCACTTCCAATCCGCCAACGCGGCGTCCACTTCGTATCCGTTCCTGACCATGGGCGCGGCCAACCTGATCGAAAGCTTCGGCACCGAGGAGCAGAAGCAGCGCTTTCTGCAACCGATGATCGACGGCCGTTTCTTCGGCACCATGGCGCTGACTGAGCCCCATGCCGGATCGTCGCTGTCGGATATTCGTACGCGCGCGGAGCCGGCGTCTGACGGCACTTACCGACTCAAGGGCAACAAGATCTTCATCTCCGGCGGCGACCATCCGCTGTCGGAAAACATCGTGCATATGGTGTTGGCCAAGTTGCCGGACGCACCGGCCGGGGTGAAGGGGATTTCGCTGTTTATCGTGCCCAAGTTTTTGGTCAACGATGACGGCAGCCTGGGTAAACGCAACGACGTGTTGCTGGCCGGGTTGTTCCACAAGATGGGCTGGCGCGGCACCACCTCCACCGCACTGAATTTCGGCGATAAAGGCGAGTGTGTCGGCTATCTGGTGGGCAAGCCGCACCACGGTTTGAGCTACATGTTCCAGATGATGAACGAGGCGCGAATCGGTGTCGGCATGGGCGCGGTGATGCTCGGTTATGCCGGTTATCTGTACTCGCTGGAGTATGCCCGCGAACGGCCGCAGGGTCGGGTGCCGGACAGCAAGGACCCGAACACCGCGCCGGTGGCGATCATCCAGCACGCCGACGTCAAGCGCATGCTGCTGACGCAAAAAGCCTACGTCGAAGGTTCGTTCGATCTGGGGTTGTACGCGGCGCGGTTGTTCGACGACACCACGACCCTTGAGACCGAAGACGCGCGCAAACAAGCCCATGAACTGCTGGATTTGCTCACGCCCATCGTCAAATCCTGGCCCTCGGAGTTTTGCCTGAAGGCCAATGAACTGGCGATCCAGATTCTCGGCGGCCACGGCTACACCCGCGAATACCCGGTGGAGCAGTACTACCGCGATAACCGTCTTAACCCGATCCATGAAGGCACCCACGGCATTCAATCCCTGGACTTGCTCGGACGTAAACTGGCGCAGAACGGCGGCGCGGGGCTCAAGCAACTGATTCGCCTGATCGCCAACACTGCCGAGCGCGCCCAGGCGTATGAAACGTTGACTCCGCTGCGTGAGCCGTTGGAGAAACTGGTGGCGCGCCTGCAAACCGTGACCATCGGCCTGCTGACCGATCTAGGACAAGGCAAGGTCAACAGCAGCCTGGCGAACTCGGCGCTGTACCTGAAAGTGTTCGGGCACACGGTGATTGGCTGGCGCTGGCTGGAACAGGCGATTCGCGCCGAGGAAGGCTTGGCCAAGGGCAATGCGGCGGATGTGAGCTTCTATAAGGGCAAGCTTCAGGCGGCGCGGTATTTCCTGACCTGGGAAGTGCCGGGTTGCCACCATGAGCTGGCGATTCTTGAGGCGCGGGATGATGTGTGCCTGAGGATGCAGGATGAGTGGTTCTAACACCGACCGACCGATCGTTCCCACGCTCTGCGTGGGAATGCAGCCCGGGACGCTCCGCGGCCCACTAAAAGCGCGACGCGGAGCGTCACAGGAGGCATTCCCACGCGGAGCGTGGGAACGATCGGTCAGCTCAACTTAAAACCACCCATCTGCCGCGCCAGATCATCCGCCAGACGCTGCAACGTCTGACAGTCTTCACGGCACGCTCTTACCTCCCCCGCCGTCGCCCGTGCCAAGTCCGATATCCCCTGCACATTGCGGTTGATCTCCTCGGTCACCGCCGACTGCTCTTCCGTCGCCGTCGCCACTTGATGATTCATGTCGCTGATGCGCTCGATCTGCCCGGTAATCGCCGTCAACGACGTGCCGGTACGCTGGCTTGACTCAACGCCAGTGCCCGTCGCCGCTTGCCCCGAATGCATGGACGAAACGGCATTCTCCGCACCTTGCTTGAGGCTACCGATCATCTGCTGAATCTCGTCGGTGGACGATTGCGTACGTCTGGCCAAAGTACGCACTTCATCCGCCACCACCGCAAACCCACGGCCCATGTCACCGGCACGCGCCGCTTCAATCGCAGCATTCAGCGCTAACAGGTTGGTCTGCTCGGAAATCCCGCGAATCACTGCCAGCACCTGATCGATGGACGCCACTTGATGCGCCAGTTCCCCCACCGCCGTGGCGGCGACGCCGATTTCGTCGGACATGCTTTCTATATGGCGGATCGAGCCGCCGACCACTTCCCGCGCCCGCAGCGCTTCATCGCGAGCGGTTTGCGACGCGACCGCGGCATTGCCGGCGTTTTGGGCGATTTCCTGCACAGTCAGACCCATTTCGTGGACGGCGGTGGCCACCATGTCGGTCATTTCCTGCTGACGCCCGGAGCGCTCGGCGGTGTTGTCCACCACCTTCGCCACTTGGCCGACAGCGGTACGCAAACGCTCGCTGGTGGTCAGCACTTCGCCAATCATGTCGCGCTGACTTTCCAGGAATCGATTGAAGCCGCGAGCCAGGTCGCCCAGTTCATCGGCGCGACTGGAATCTAACCGGTGGGTCAAATCTCCACCACCGCTACCGATGGCTACCAGCGCCGCTGTTACCTGACGAATCGGCCGCACCAGCCCACGGGCCAGCAACACCACCAACATCAGGCACACCAGCGCCACGGCCAGACCAATTGCGCTGCTGGTCCACATGGCGCGGCGGGCTTCGGCGTAGATCTGCGACTGGGGCACTTCGGCCACCAGGGTCCAGCCCAGGTCCCGCAGCGGCAGGCTCAATGCCAGAAAATCTTCGCCATCGCGGGTAAATACGCTGTTGGTGGCAACTTTTTGACCCATGACCGCTTGCGCCGCCGGGGCGCCGATTTGCTCGGCCAACGTGCGCTTGCCACTGAATTGCGCCTCGGGATGAACCTGGATCAAACCGTCGGAACGCACGAGGTAGACCTTGCCGCGCTCCCCGAAGTTGAAGTTGTGGATCAGCTCCGACAGCTCTTTCATGCTCAGCCCAAGCCCCGCAACACCCACGACTTTGCCGGCCTGCTCGACCTTGAGGTCGATGAACAGCGCCAATTCTCCGGTCGCGGTGTCATTGTCGATATTGAGGGTGCGCGGCTGGTTGCTATCAAGGAAGGCATAGAACCAGGCGTCTTTTGCATTGGAACGGCTGAGGGTCCGGTCCAGGCCTTTTTCGGTGAGGTAGTGATTGGACGCGGTGCCGACGATCAGCGCGGTAAAGGCTTTGTGTTCGGCGCGGATGCCTTCCAGGTACTTCACGAACGTGTCGGTCTGGGCACTGTTTTCACCCGCGGCCAGCCAGTCGCGCACCATGCTGTTGCTGGCGATGTCCTTGGCGGCGGTGAGGGGTTGCACGAGGATGCGCTCGATGTCGTTGCGCATCGCTTCGATGCTCGACGGCAGCGCCTGTTCGACCAGATAGCGCTGGGCGAGGCGGTTGACCACGAGGGTATAAACGCCAACCACGATCAGAATACTGACCAGCAGGGCGGTGCCCATACTCAGGATCAACTGCCATTGAATACTGCGTCGCCAGAACTGCATGGAGCACCCCCAAGGAATAAGAGGTTGAATCGATGCAACTGGCGTGCCGATTGTATACAACCGACGCAACTATTTGCCGCAGGATGAAACGCAAGTGTGCCCAGTTGTTTGAGCCAAACGCATCCTGCAGCAACAGCCCTCTCTTTTAGAGAATCAGTCGCCGTACTCCGCCTCGTCGAAAACGCCCTGCACCTGTCAACTCTGACAGGTTACAAAGCAGCACCTTGCGACTAATTTGGAACTCCCGGGCTCACAATTGCACGCCTCCCTTTCAATCAATGAGCGCACAGTCATGAACAACGACAGCAACACTTCCCCGACGAATCTCGCATGGGACGATGACAGTTTGATCAAGCACGCCAAGGTGGGCGGGACAGTATTGGATGGCCCGACAAATCCCAAGGTGACCCGAAAGGAATTTGTGACTACAAGCGACGGCCGTTACTTCGTCCAGATTATCGTAGGCTCCGAAATCAGAAGAACCTCACAACCGGTCAGTGTCGAGGAGTTCGTGGCTCTCTTGGACGTAGGTGATTACCTCCTCTCAAATGGGAGCACACAGACGGTGGGAGGGTTTCGCTACGACAGACAACCCGATGGAAGCTGGCGCGTCGTGGTTATCTGGCGCAGTTGATACAACCGGCAGCAGTGCCCCTGGCCAAGGGGCACTCAGGTGTGCGCGTCAGCCTTGGTGGCCGATGGTCTTTGAAATCACTTCAACCGTGGCGCTGACTTGCTCTTGGTAACGGTCGAGTTCCTGCTGGTGCTGCTTTTTCATTTCAATCTGCTGGGAGCACAGATTCATCGCCGCCAGCACCAGCAAACGATCACCGATCAGCGTCGGGTATTTGCGTTTAGTGTCGGCCAGGGCTGCCTTCAACATCATCGCGGCGTCCAGCAGGGTTTGCTCTTCCCCGGCCGGCGCCTTGATCGAATAGTCCTCCCCCAGGATCGAGACGACTTTTACCCCTGCGGCGCCCTGATTCATGCGCTGACAGGGCCGGCGCTGACGCGCTCAACCAGGGCCTGGATGCGTGCGGCGGTGGCGCCTTGTTTCTCTTCCTGTTCCATCAGGCTCAGTTGCAGGCTTTCGTTTTCATCCTTGGCCTGGGCCAGTTCTGCGCTCAGGGTCTGGTTGGTGCCGAGCAGGCTCTGGTTCTGTTGCACCAGGTCGCTGACCAGTTGTTCCAATTGACTCAGGGATGCTTCCAACATTTTGATTTTCCAAGCTTTTTCAAAGGGCGCGTACGATAAAGAAAAGTCACCACGGATGCCAGGGTTATTGGGGCGCGAGGCCTTGATTTTCCTGGCGGGCGACGTTCCTCGCGAGTTTTAAAGACTGTGATTGGCGGCTCTGGTTCCTGCACTTCGTCGCCGGGGCCTGTCTGCGACAAATTCGCACAGGGGCTCAAGACTTTAGTCGTATGACCGATAAGTCATCCATATAGCAGTCTCAGCCCCGCACGGATGCGCTTTTCACGGTAAATACCATGTCCCTTCGTAATATGAATATCGCGCCGCGGGCGTTCCTTGGCTTTGCCTTGATTGGCGCTCTGATGCTGATCCTGGGCGTATTCGCCCTGAATCAGATGAGCAAGATTCGCGCAGCCGGTGAAGACATCGCCAACGCCAGCGTGCCGAGCATCAAGAGCCTGGACGAGTTCACGCAACTGACCCTGCGTCTGCGGGTGCTGTCCTACCGTTTGTTGATCAACCGCGAACCTGATGTGCAGCAGAAAACCATGGAACTGTTTGACGTGCGCAACCAGCAGATCCGCGACGCCCAGCGGATTTACGAACCGCTGATCGACGGCCCGCAGGAGCGTGCGGCTTATGATCAGTACGTGCAGTTGCTGGCGCAGTACCGTCAACTTGAAGACCGGATGAAAAGTCTGTCGCGCAACAATCAGATCGATGACCTGCGCAAAATGCTCAACACCGAACTGCTGGCCAACTCCGAGGCGGTCAACAATGCCCTGGCGAAGTTGCTGGAAATCAACACCCAGCAGTCCCAAGACACCAATCAAAAAGCCACCGACCAATATTCGTCAGCGTTCGACCTGGTCGTGACCCTATTGGTCATCGCCACCGGCCTGACCCTGCTGTTCGCCTGGTTGCTGACCAACAGCATCACCAAGCCAATCGCCAATGCCTTGAGCGCTGCTGAAGAAATCGCTGAAGGCAACCTGACCCGTCCGATTACCGTCGATGGCCAGGATGAAGCCGGTCGCCTGCTGCTGGCGATGTCGAAGATGCAGGACAAACTGCGCGACACCCTGCAACGGATTTCCGGGTCGGCTACGCAATTGGCGTCCGCCGCTGAAGAGTTGAACAGCGTCACCGACGAAAGCGCCCGAGGCCTGACTCAGCAGAACAACGAAATCGAACAGGCCGCCACCGCAGTCAACGAAATGACCAGCGCCGTGGAAGAAGTCGCGCGCAACGCGGTGAGCACCTCCGAAGCCTCGAAGAACGCCACCACTTCCGCTGGTGACGGCCGTGATCTGGTGCAGGAAACGGTCAGCGCCATCGAACGCATGAGCGCCGATGTGCAGAGCACCGCAACGCTGATCGGCGACCTGGCCAACGAATCCCGGGACATTGGCAAGGTACTGGACGTGATTCGCGGCCTGGCGGACCAGACCAACCTGTTGGCCCTGAACGCGGCCATCGAAGCGGCCCGCGCCGGTGAAGCCGGGCGTGGTTTCGCGGTGGTGGCGGATGAGGTTCGTGCCTTGGCGCACCGCACCCAGCAATCCACCAGCGAAATCGAACGCATGATCGGCAGCATCCAGAGCGGCACCGAACACGCGGTGGATTCGATGCGCAACAGCACCGAGCGCGCTGAATCGACGTTGAACATCGCCCGTGGTGCCGGTATGTCGCTGGACACGATCAACAGTGCGATTGTCGAGATCAACGAGCGCAACCTGGTGATCGCCAGCGCGGCGGAAGAACAGGCGCAGGTGGCCCGTGAAGTGGACCGCAACCTGGTGAACATTCGGGATCTGTCGGTGCAATCGGCGACCGGGGCGAATCAGACCAGCGCGGCCAGCAGCGAGCTGTCGCGCTTGGCGCTGGACCTGAACAATATGGTTGGGCGGTTTAGCCTTTGATCTGAAATGAGCGGTGCGCTCAAGAGCCACCCCTCACCCCAGCCCTCTCCCCAAAGGGGAGAGGGGAAAGGGAGCCGATCTTCAAGCGTTTCAAACCCTGAGTTCGACTCACAATCGCCAATCCGATCCTGAGTTCGATGTTGATCGTTCCCACGCTCTGCGTGGGAATGCAGCCCGGGACGCTCCGCGTCCCATCAAGAGCCGAACGCGGAGCGTCCGTTGAAGCATTCCCACGCAGAGCGTGGGAACGATCATCGCTAAAAGCTTTTTGACAGCATCACATTTCAACAGGTTAGAATCGCTGGCACGTAGACTGCATGGTCAGTTTGTGCCCGCCTTTCAGCTTTCTGGAGTACTGCCTTTGAATGCGACGACCATCAACAGCCTGTTCTTGATCGGCGCGTTGCTGGTAGGTGCGAGCATTCTGGTGAGTTCCCTTTCGTCCCGCCTCGGTATCCCGATTCTGGTGATTATCCTGGCCGTGGGCATGGCCGCTGGCGTCGACGGCGGCGGCATTATTTTCGATAACTACCCCACGGCTTATCTGGTCGGCAACCTTGCGTTGGCGGTGATTTTGCTCGACGGCGGCTTGCGCACCCGGGTCGCCAGTTTCCGCGTGGCGTTGTGGCCGGCGCTGTCGCTGGCCACGGTCGGGGTGTTGATCACCACCGGGCTGACCGGCATGGCCGCCGCGTGGCTGTTCAACCTGAACATCATTCAGGGCTTGCTGATCGGCGCCATCGTCGGCTCTACCGACGCCGCGGCGGTATTCTCGCTGTTGGGCGGTAAAGGCCTGAACGAGCGGGTGACCGCCAGCCTCGAAATCGAATCCGGCAGCAACGACCCGATGGCGGTGTTCCTCACCGTGACCCTGATTGACATGCTCGCCAGCGGCCAGACCGGCCTGCACTGGAGCCTGCTCGGGCACTTGGTGCGCGAGTTCGGTATCGGCGCGGTGATCGGCCTGGGCGGCGGTTGGGTCATGTTGCAACTGGTGAACCGCATCAACCTGGCCAACGGCCTCTACCCGATTCTGGTGATTGCCGGCGGCCTGCTGGTGTTCGCCCTGACCAACGCCTTGCACGGCAGCGGCTTCCTCGCCGTTTATCTGTGCGGCCTGGTGATCGGCAACCGCCCGGTGCGCAGCCGCCACGGCATTTTGCACATGCTCGACGGCATGGCCTGGCTGGCGCAGATCGGCATGTTTTTGGTGCTGGGCTTGCTGGTCACGCCCCACGACTTGCTGCCCATCGCCCTGCCCGCCCTGGGCCTGGCGCTGTGGATGATTCTGTTTGCCCGGCCGCTGTCGGTGATGGTCGGCCTGCTGCCGTTCAAAGCCTTCCACGGTCGCGAAAAAGCCTTTATTTCCTGGGTAGGCCTGCGCGGCGCGGTACCGATCATTTTGGCGGTGTTCCCGCTGATGGCCGGGCTGCCGAACGCCCAACTCTATTTCAACCTCGCGTTCTTTATCGTGCTGGTGTCGCTGCTGGTGCAGGGCACGAGCCTGCCGTGGGTCGCAAAATTGTTGAAGGTGACGGTTCCGCCGGAGCCGGCGCCGATCTCCCGTTCGGCTCTGGAAGTCCACGTTACCAGCGAGTGGGAGCTGTTCGTTTACCGCCTCGGTGCCGAGAAATGGTGCATCGGCTCGCCCCTTCGCGAACTGAAAATGCCCGAAGGCACCCGGATCGCGGCACTGTTTCGTGGCCAACAACTGCTCCATCCGTCGGGTAGTACGGTGCTCGAAGTCGATGATTTGCTCTGTGTGATCGGCCATGAACACAACCTCCCAGCCCTCGGAAAACTCTTCAGCCAGGCACCGCAACGGGGCCTCGACCTGCGCTTCTTTGGCGACTTCGTACTCGAAGGAGACGCCCAGCTGGCGGCGGTTGCGGCGCTGTACGGATTGAAAGTCGAAGGCATCGATCCGGACATGTCCCTGGCCCGCTTCATTGCCCAGAAGGTTGGCGGGGCGCCGGTCGTGGGCGACCAGGTGGAGTGGAACAACACCATTTGGACGGTCGCGGTCATGGAAGGGAACAAGATCGGCAAAGTGGGCGTCAGATTCCCCGAAGGAAGTCGCCCGGGTCCGGGCTTGTTCCTCTAAACTGCCATTCTTTTCACCTAGCTCGATCGGTCTCTATGCCAACCCTGCGCTCTTTGTTCACCATTGCCCTGCTGGGCCTGAGTCTCTCCATTGGTACGTTGCAAGCCGGCGAACCGCCGTCCAGCGAAGCTGTACAGGGAAGCCTGGACAGGATCGCCGAGCGCAAACTGCCGGAAGCCGATCAGAAAGCCCTGCAATCGATCCTGCAGAACACCCTGACTCAGCTCGACAACAAGCGTGATTACGATCAAAAACTGATCGATCTGAACCAGCAACTGGCCACCGCGCCCAAGCAGAACATCGAAAACCAGCGTGAACTGGCCCGCATCAAGGCCTCCAAAGTTGCGCCGATCGAGCAGCGCTACGCCAATCTGTCGATCCCGCAACTCGAACAGATGCTGACCGAGCGCTCCACCCAGCAAGGCGATCTGCAAAAAGCCCTGGCCGACGCCAACAGCCTGATCATCACCGCCCAGACCCGCCCCGAGCGCGCCCAGGCCGAGATCGCCAGCAGCCAGACGCGCATCCAGCAGATCAACAACATCCTCAAGGCCGGCAAAGATAACGGCAAGTCCTTGAGCGTCGAGCAGCGCGACCAACTCAACGCCGAACTCGCCGCGCTAAGCGCACTTATCCCGTTGCGCCGCCAGGAACTGGCCGGCAACAGCCAGTTGCAGGATCTGGGCAACAGCCAGCATGACGTACTCTCGGAAAAAGTCGCGCGCCAGGATCAGGAAATCCAGGAGCTGCAAACCCTGATCAACCAGAAGCGCCTGGCCCATTCCCAAGAGACGGTGACGCAACAATCCATCGAAGCGCAAAAGTCTGGCAGCAGCAGTTTGCTGGCCACGGAAAGCGCACAGAACCTGAAGCTCTCTGACTATCTGCTGAAAAATACCGACCGCCTCAACGTCATCACCCAACAGAACCTGCAAACCAAGCAGCAACTGGACAGCGTGACCCAAAGCGATTCGGCTTTGGACGAGCAGATCAACGTACTCAAGGGCAGCTTGCTGCTCTCCAAGATTCTCTACAAACAGAAGCAGTCCCTGCCGCCACTCAAGCTTGACCGTGACCTGGCGGACCAGATCGCTGACATTCGCCTGTTTCAATTCGAAGTCAGCCAACAGCGGGAATTGCTCAGCAACCCGGCAAGCTACGTTGACAGCCTGTTGGCAACCCAACCGCCGGAACAAGTCACCCCGCAACTGCGCAAAAGCTTGCTGGAACTGGCCAACACCCGCGCCGAACTGCTGGAGCGACTGAACCGCGAACTGAGCGCGGTGCTCAACCAATCCATCACCTTGCAGCTGAACCAGAAGCAGTTGCTCAGCACCACCAAAAGCCTGCGGTCGACCCTCGACGAGCAGATGTTCTGGATCCCGAGCAACAAGCCGCTGGATCTGGAATGGATGCACGGTGTGCCGGAGCGCTTGCAACGCCAGGTCACCACGCTGCCCTGGACTTCGAGCCTGAGCGAATTGAGCGATGGCCTGATCCAGCGGCCGTTGCTGTTCCTGCCCCTGGTGCTGCTGATCGGTGCATTGCTGTGGCGGCGCAAGAGTCTGTATGCCCGTCTGAACAAGGTTCACCAGGACATCGGTCACTTCAAGCGTGACAGCCAGTGGCACACGCCCCAGGCGATTCTGATCAACATTCTGCTGGCGATGCCGGTCGCGCTGGGCCTGGCCTTGTGTGGCCTGGCCTTGCAGATCGACGCACGCGGGCAGAACGCCAATATGGGCGCGGCATTGGTGCAAATGGGCCAGGCCTGGCTGGTGTTCTACACCGCCTACCGGATCCTCGCGCCGGGCGGCGTGGCGGAACTGCATTTCCGTTGGGAAAAACCCCAGGTCGAGTTCTTGCAAGGCTGGGTTCGTCGTCTCGGGTTGGTCGTGATGGCCTTGGTCGCCGTCGTGGCGGTCGCAGAACTGCAACCGGCGGCGCTGGCCGATGACGTACTGGGCATGCCAGTGGTGCTGACCTGTTATGCCTTGATGGCCTGGCTGCTCAGTCGCCTGCTGATCAGCAGCCCGACCCATGAGAGCGCTTCGCTGTTCCGCAAGGCCGTGGGGATCATGTTCACGGTCCTGCCCGTCGCACTGTTCGTGGCGGTGTGCTTCGGCTACTACTACACCGCGCTGAAACTCAGCGACCGGTTGATCAACACCCTGTACCTGCTGATGTTCTGGCTGGTGATCGAAGCCACGTTCGTGCGTGGCCTCAGCGTGGCGGCACGGCGCCTGGCCTATCAGCGCGCCCTGGCCAAACGCCAGGCCGCGAAAGAGGCCGGCGATGGCGAAGCGGTGATCGAAGAGCCGACCCTGGACATCGAGAAGGTCAACGAACAGTCCCTGCGCCTGATTCGCCTGGCCTTGCTCGGCGGTTTCATCGCGGCGCTGTACTGGGTCTGGTCGGACCTGATTTCGGTGTTCTCGTACCTGGACAACGTCACCCTCTACGAATACACCAGCGGCACCGGCGCCAACATGAGCATGGTGCCGATCAGCATCGGCGACATGCTCGGCGCATTGATCATTATCGGTATCACCTTCGCCCTGGCGCGCAACTTGCCCGGTTTGCTGGAAGTGTTGGTGCTGTCGAAGCTGAACCTGGCCCAAGGCAGCGCCTACGCCACCACCACGCTGCTGTCCTACGTGATCGCCGGCGTCGGTTTCGTCTCGACCCTGTCCACCCTCGGCGTGAGTTGGGACAAGTTGCAATGGCTGGTGGCGGCGCTATCGGTAGGGCTCGGCTTCGGGATGCAGGAGATTTTCGCCAACTTCATCTCCGGCATCATGATCCTGTTCGAGCGCCCGGTACGGATCGGCGACACCATCACCATCGGCAACCTGTCGGGCACCGTGAGCAAGATCCGCATTCGTGCCACGACCATCACCGACTTCGACCGCAAGGACATCATTGTCCCGAACAAGACCTTCATCACCGGGCAACTGATCAACTGGTCCCTGACCGACACCATCACCCGGGTAACCCTCAAGCTCGGCGTCGATTACGGTTCGGACCTGGACTTGGTCAAGTCGCTGTTGCTGCAAGCCGCACGGGACAACCCACGAGTACTGAAAGAGCCCGAGCCTCACGTGTACTTCCTGAACTTCGGCGAAAGCACCCTCGACCACGAGTTGCGCATGCACGTACGCGACCTCGGCGACCGCAACCCGGTGCTCGATGAGGTCAACCGCTTCATCAACCACGAGTTCAAGAAGCAGCACATCAACATCTCGTTCCGGCAGATGGAGGTTTACCTGAAGAACCTCCACGGCCAGGAATACAAGTTGGTGCCGGTCGAGGAAGAGAACAAAACCATCCTCTCTCGCGAGGCCCCGACCGACGCGCCTGTCGACGTCCCGGAGCAAGAGCCGCCTCCGACCAAACTCGACTAACCGCCTTATCCCTAGCAGAATGCTCGGACATTCTGCTGGAGAGTGCCGTTGAAAGCCCTCGACGAACTGACCTTCGACAATCGCTTCGCCCGCCTGGGCGACGCGTTCTCAACCCATGTGCTGCCGGAGCCCATTGCGAATCCGCGACTGGTGGTCGCCAGCCCCGCCGCCATGGCGCTGCTGGACCTGGACCCGGCCGTGGCCGAGACGCCGGTGTTCGCCGAACTGTTCGGCGGCCACAAGCTCTGGGCCGAAGCCGAACCGCGGGCGATGGTCTATTCCGGGCATCAATTCGGCTCCTACAACCCGCAACTGGGCGACGGACGCGGCTTGTTGCTGGGCGAGGTCTACAACGAGGCCGGCGAGCATTGGGACTTGCACCTCAAGGGTGCCGGCCAGACGCCTTATTCACGGATGGGCGATGGACGAGCGGTCCTGCGTTCGTCGATCCGCGAGTTTCTTGCCTCCGAAGCGCTGCATGCCCTGAACATCCCGACCACTCGCGCCCTGTGTGTGATCGGCTCCGATACGCCGGTATGGCGCGAGAAACAGGAACGGGCGGCCATGGTCCTGCGCCTGTCACCGAGCCATGTACGTTTCGGGCATTTCGAATATTTCTACTACACCAAGCGCCCCGAGCAGCAAAAAGCCCTCGGCGAACACGTGCTGGCGATGCACTTCCCCGAATGCCTGGAGCAGCCGGAACCGTACCTGGCGATGTTCCGGGAAATCGTCGAACGCAACGCCGAACTGATCGCCAAATGGCAGGCCTATGGTTTCTGCCACGGGGTAATGAACACCGACAACATGTCGATCCTGGGCATCACCTTCGACTTCGGCCCGTTCGCCTTCCTCGATGACTTCGACGCCAACTTCATCTGCAACCACTCCGACGACCAGGGCCGCTACTCCTTCAGCAACCAGGTGCCGATCGGACAATGGAACCTCAGCGCCCTCGCCCAAGCCCTGACGCCATTCATCAGCGTCGAAGCCCTGCGCGAAACCCTCGGCCTGTACCTGCCGCTGTACCAGGCCCACTACCTCGACCTGATGCGCCGCCGCCTCGGCCTGACCATCGCCGAAGACGATGACCAGAAACTGCTGGAGCGTTTGCTGCAACTGATGCAGAACAGTGGGGTGGATTACACGCTGTTCTTCCGACGTTTGGGGGATGAATCACCCGAACTGGCTGCTGCCCGATTGCGCGATGACTTTGTCGATATCAAGGGCTTTGATGCATGGGGTGAGCTCTATATCGCCCGGGTTGCCCGTGAAGGCGCCGTCGATCAGGAGCAACGCCGGGTTCGGATGCACGCGGTTAATCCGCTGTACATCCTGCGCAACTACCTGGCGCAGAAAGCCATCGATGCGGCGGAGAGTGGCGACTATGCCGAAGTCCGCCGCCTGCACACGGTGCTGAGCAATCCGTTTGTGGAGCAGGCGGGGATGGAGAGTTACGCCGAGCGGCCGCCGGAGTGGGGTAAGCATTTGGAGATTAGCTGTTCGTCGTGATGGCGGGTTCAACATGTGAATCGTCGCTTGATAATCGTGAGCGACGACTCCAAATCAGCTGCATAGATTGTCCATTTATCCAGAGCCCACCATGACCGACCCACTCCTCATCCCCTGCCCCCACTGCAACGGCCTCAACCGCATCCCCGCCGAACGCCTCAGCGATCATCCGAAATGCGGGCGTTGCAAGGCTGAGGTGCTGCTGAGTAAGCCGTTCGAATTGAAACAAGGTGATTACGCCAGTCAGATCAAGGGCGATTTGCCGTTGCTGGTGGACGTGTGGGCCGAGTGGTGTGGGCCGTGCAAGTCGTTTGCACCGGTGTTCGAGCAGGCGGCGGGGCAGTTGGCGGGTAAGTGTCGGTTGGCCAAGCTCGATAGCGAGGCGAATCAGCAGTTGTCGGCGCAGTTGGGGATTCGCTCGATACCAAGTCTGATTCTGTTCAAGAATGGCCGGGAAGTGGCGCGCCAGAGCGGGGCTTTCCCGTTGCCGCAGTTGATGAGCTGGTTGCGCAGCCAGGGAATCTAAAGCCACCGCAAAACAACATGTGGGAGCGAGCCTGCTCGCGAAGAAGGAGTGTCAGTCGACAACAATGTCGCCTGTCATACCGTATTCGCGAGCAGGCTCGCTCCCACAGGGGTTCTGCGTCACCTGTGGGAATCAGGTGTTTTCGAGCAGGTTGTGCAACTCGACAAACTGCTGGGTCAGCTTGTGGCGCGGATCAAGGTGGATCAGCGGCGTATTCGCCTGATGGGATTCGCGCATGCGCACCGAGCTGCCCAGGTAAACCGGCAACACCGGCAAACCTTCGGCGATCAATTCGTCGAGGATTTGCTGAGGCAAACTCGCCCGGGCCTGGAACTGGTTAACCACGATGCCTTCCACTTCCAGCCCTTCGTTATGGTCTTCCTTCAATTCTTCGATTTCCGCCAGCAAGCCATACAGCGCCTGGCGCGAGAAGCTGTCGCAGTCGAAAGGAATAAGCACGCGATCAGCGGCGATCAATGCCGACACCGCATAGAAGTTCAGTGCCGGCGGGGTGTCGAGGTAGATCCGGTCGTAGTCTTCGCTCAGCTCGTCGAGCAGTTTGCGCAGCTTGTTGATCTTGTGTTTGGCCTCAAGCTTGGGCTGCAAATCGGCCAGCTCGGCGGTGGCGGTGATGACGTGAAGATTGTCGAACGGGGTTTCGTAGATATCCACCTGGTTTTTCTTCGAGAACGGCCCGGACGACAAGGTCTGCTTGAAGAAATCGGCGATCCCCATGGGGATGTCATTGCCGGTGAGGCCGGTCAGGTATTGAGTGGAGTTGGCCTGGGCATCGAGATCCACCAACAGGGTGCGATAGCCCTCGCTGGCACTGACCGCTGCCAGATTGCAGGCGATGCTGGACTTACCCACACCGCCCTTCTGATTGAACACCACGCGCCGCATGTCAAAACCTCCGTGTATCAAAGAATGACCGAGTGTAGTAGTCCACGGCGTCGCTTAGCTACCTCGCGGGTATGGGGACTACACAGTCGGGCGCAATATCTTGGTTAAAAAGCCGCGAACTCGTCCGTTGATCGCAGACAGAGCCGACAGATCCGCTCGCCGAAATGTGGATAATGGCCATACGACAGCTTTTTCACGAACCAAACGGTACATTTGATTGCGCAAAATGTAACCAGCATTTGCTACACGCCCGCCGCACCGGGATAATGCGCGCCACTCGGCGTTAAGCGCCACGTACGGTCGGGCGCTGTTTTAGCGACTGACCACGTCAAGGAAGCCCGCAGGGGCGGGATGAGTCTTTGTGATCAACTTCAACATCGCCCAATGGCGCGCATGGGCCCCTGGGCTCGAAAGCGTGGACGATTGGCAGGCCTGGAGCCGACAGCCGGTCGCCCTCCAAAGCAGCGATGCCGCCCCCGACGTGTCGTTTCTGCCGGCCATGCAGCGTCGACGACTCAGCCGCCTGGCGCGGATGGCCTTCAGTGTTGGCTGGCCGTTGGCCGATGGTCGGCAGGACCTACCGTTGGTCTTTATTTCCCGCCACGGCGAAACCCCGCGCACTTTCGATATTCTCAGTGACCTGGCGGCCGATCAGCCGTTGTCGCCGACCCAGTTCAGCCTTTCGGTGCACAACGCGATCATCGGCCTGTGGTCGATCATGCGCGGCGAAACCAGCGAAATGACCGCCCTCGCCGCCGCTGGCGACGGGCTTGAGCACGGCATGCTTGAGGCGGCGGCTTTACTTTCCGAGGGCGCGCCCGCCGTGCTGCTGGTGGTCACCGAAGAACAACCGCCCGAAGCCTATTCGGCCTGGATCGACGATGTACCGTTCCCCTACGCGGTCGGTCTGCTGCTCACCCCCGGCAACGACTGGCAGCTGTCCCTGAACAGCAACCCGGATGAGCTGTCCAACGCTCACTGGCCCCATGCCTTGAATCTATTGCGTACCCTGCTCGGCCAGCAGTCAACCTGCCAACATGCCTGGAAAAATCGTGTATGGACCTGGCAACGCAACCCGTAATCGATAAAAACCGCGACGCCTACTACTGGCGCCTGCTGGCCACCGCTGCGAGCTTCACCCTTTTCGGGTTGGGCGGGCTGTGCCTGCGATTGCTGGTTTTCCCGCTACTCGGCTGCCTGCCCGGCGATGCTCAGGCCCATCGCCTGCGGGCGCGGAAAATCGTCAGTCGCTGTTTCTGGTTTTTTGTCCGGTTCATGGCCCGCAGCGGCGTGCTGACCTACGACATTCAGGGCGCGGAAAAGCTCGGGCGTCCGGGGCAAATGATCATTGCCAATCACCCGTCGCTGATTGATGTGGTGTTTCTGATTGGCCTGGTGCGCCACAGCAACTGCGTGGTCAAAAAGAGCCTCTGGGAGAACCCTTTCACTCGTGGCCCGTTGCGCCGCACCGAATACATCAGCAACGACGGCAGCATGGACATGCTCGACGCCGCCGCTGACGCACTGAAAAGTGGCCAGACCCTGATCATTTTTCCCGAAGGCACCCGCACCCAGCCCGGCCAACCGCCGGCCTTTCATCGGGGTGCCGCAGCCATTGCCCTGCGGGGTGCGAAAATCCTCACCCCAGTGGTTATCAAAGTCAGCCCGACCACTTTGACCAAGGCCGAGCCCTGGTATCGGATCCCAAAACGCCGCGTGCACTTCAGTTTTCGTGTCGGGGCCGATATAGACCCACAGGCCTTTGCCGCGCAGGGTCCTGCGCCTCAGGCTTCGCGCAAGCTCAACGATTACTTGCATCACTACTTTATTAAGGAGCTCGCCGAAGATGAGCGATCTACACCGTGATATCAAACTGCTGATCATCGACGCCCTGGGCCTCGAAGACATCAGCGTCGACGACATCGGCGACGACCAGACCCTGTTTGGCGAAGGCCTGGGCCTGGATTCGGTCGACGCCCTGGAACTCGGCCTGGCCATCCAGAAAAAGTACGGCATCAAAATCGATGCCGACGCCAAGGACACCCGCAATCACTTCAGCAACGTGGCGAGCCTTGCGGCGTTCGTCACTGCAAAACAGGCAGCTTGAGACCGGACCATGCAAACTCGTGACGATATCTTCAACACCCTGCGCGATGCTCTGGTCGAACTCTTCGAGCTGGACCCCGAGCGCGTGAGCCTGGAATCCAACCTGTATCAGGATCTGGAAATCGACAGCATCGACGCCGTCGACCTGATCGATCACATCAAGCGCCAGACTGGCAAGAAAATCGCCGCCGAAGAGTTCAAATCGGTGCGTACCGTCAGCGACGTGGTCGAGGCGGTGTACCGCCTGGTTCAACCGGCCGCATGAGTCGAGTGATCGGCCTTGGCCTGCTGCTGGCGGGCCTGCTGTACCCCTTTGCGGTGTATTTCGGCATGGAGCACTTCGCGCCGTGGCAGTTCGGCTTACTGCTGGGCAGCCTGTGGCTGGCCCGCATTCTGACCGGCGTACGCAGGCCGGGCAGCTTGTGGATGGCCATCGTCGCCATCGTGTTTTGCCTGCTGCTGGCGGTTTTCGACAGTCCGGCACTGCTGCGGTGGTATCCGGTACTGATCAGCGGTTTCATGCTGGCGCTGTTCGGGCTGAGCCTGAAATACGGCCCGCCGATGGCCGAACGCTTGGCCCGTCTGCGTGAACCGCAGTTGCCGGCCAAGGCGATTGTTTATACCCGCCAGGTCACGGTGGCCTGGAGTGTGTTTTTTCTCTGCAACGGTTTGTGCGCCGCCGCGCTGACCCTTTGGGCGCCGCTGAGTTGGTGGATGTTGTACACCGGCCTGATCTCCTACGGATTGATCGGCCTGATGTTTGCCATTGAATGGCTAATACGACAACGGGTACGAGGCCACCCATGAATTGGATAACACTTGAGCAATTACTGCTCAAGGCTCAGCCGGAACGTGCCGTGACGGCCGATCCGGCGTTGAATCACGCGCAATTGTGCCGCCAGGCCCTGAGCCTCGCCGCCGGCCTGCAAGCCCAAGGCGTGCGGCGCATTGCCGTGCACCTCGAAGACGCCGCCGATCTGGCGATTGCGCTGCTGGGCGCCTGGCGGGTCGGGGTCAGCGTGTTGCTGCCCGCCGACTTGCAGCCCCAGACACGTCAGCGCTGGTCATCCGAAGTCGATCTGTGGCTGACCGATCAAGCCGACGACGCGCACCTGGCCGATTATCAGCATGAGCCGATGTCCGCCGTCGCGCTGGACCTGGATCGCTGTCAGCTCAGCTTGTGCACCTCCGGCTCCAGCGGCGAACCCAAGCGCATCGACAAAACCCTGCGGCAACTGGCCAATGAAGTCGAAGCGCTGGAACAGCTGTGGGGCGCCGACCTGGGCCCGGCCTGCATCATCGGCAGCGTCGCCACCCAGCACATTTACGGCTTGCTGTTCCGCGTACTCTGGCCGTTGTGCGCCGGACGGCCGTTCGTGCGCAAGCAACTGGCCTTCCCGGAAGATTTGCAACGCGCCAGCCGCGAACACACGGCGTTTGCCTGGGTCGCCAGTCCGGCGCTGCTCAAGCGCATGGGCGATAACCTCGACTGGCCGGCCCTGAGCACGGTGCGCCGGGTGTTTTCCTCCGGGGGCGCCCTGCCCGCCGAGGCAGCTCGAAGCCTGTTCGAGCGCTTGCAACAATGGCCGACGGAAATCCTCGGCAGCTCGGAAACCGGCGGGATTGCCTGGCGTCAGGGGCAAGACCTGTGGCAACCGTTCGCCGACGTCGTGCTGAGTCAGGACAGCGACGGCGCGCTGCTCATTGCTTCGCCGTACTTGCCGGCCGGCCACATCGAACACACTGCCGACGCTGCGCGGATCGCCGCCGACGGCCGTTTCGAACTGTTGGGACGGCTGGACCGGATCGTCAAACTGGAAGAAAAACGTATCTCGCTACCGATGCTGGAACAGGCACTGATGGCCCACGACTGGGTCGCCGAAGCGCGTCTCGGGGTGGTTCAGGAAAACCGCGCCTCCCTGGGCGCGTTGCTGGTGCTCAGCCAACAGGGGCTGCACGCCTTGCGCAATCAGGGCCGGCGCACCCTCACTCAGGAACTGCGCCAGCACCTGGGCCAACACTGCGAAGCCCTGGCCTTGCCACGACGCTGGCGCTTGCTGCGACAACTGCCGCTGAATGCCCAGGGCAAACTGCCCCAGGCCGACGTCGAAGCCTTGCTGCTCGCGCCGCGCCCCAAGGGTCCGGACGTGCTGGAACAGACTGAAACCGATGGCGAATGGAGCCTGCAACTGGCGGTGCCGCCGGACTTGGCGTACTTCAGCGGACACTTTCCACAAGCGCCGGTATTGCCCGGCGTGGTGCAAGTGGATTGGGCGCTGAGCCTTGGCCAGCAACTGATGGATCTGCCGGCCAAATTCGCCGGCATGGAAGTGCTGAAATTCCAGCAACTGGTGCGCCCGGGCGATGAAATCCAACTGCACCTGCGCTTCGACCCGGACCGCAGCAAGCTGTATTTCACCTTCCGCAACGACACCGCCACCTGCTCCAGTGGGCGGATTGTGTTGGAGGTGGCGCATGCCTGAGTTTGGAGAGTGCTACGCACTCATTCGCGAGCAAGCCCGCTCCCACACAGATCCAATGTGGGAGCGAGCCTGCTCGCGAAGGGAACAACTCGATACATCAGGTGTTGGCAACCATGCATAACCCCTGCGCCATCATCCCGGTCTATAACCACGAAACCGCCATCACCACGGTGGTCGATGCCCTGCTCGCCCAAGGTTTGCCGTGCATTCTGGTGGACGACGCCAGCACCCCGGCCTGCGCCAAGGTGCTCGATCAACTGGCCCACCGCGACCACACTTACCTGATCCGCCTCACCGTCAATCAAGGCAAGGGCGGCGCGGTGATGACCGGTTTTCGTGAAGCCGCACGCCTGGGTTTCAGCCACGCCTTGCAGGTGGACGCCGACGGACAGCACGACCTGGCTGACGTCGCGGCGTTCATCGAACAGTCCCGCGCCCATCCCGAAGCGGTCATCTGCGGTTACCCGCTGTACGACGCCAGCGTGCCCAAGGGCCGGTTGTATGCGCGCTACCTGACCCACGTGATGGTGTGGATCAACACGCTGTCACTGCAGATCCGCGATTCGATGTGCGGCTTTCGCGTCTATCCGTTGCCACCGACCCTGGCGCTGATCAGTTCGGCGAAGATCGGCAAACGCATGGACTTCGATTCGGACATTCTGGTGCGGCTGGCCTGGCGCAATCTGCCGATGCAGTGGCTGCAAACCAAAGTTCACTATCCGCTGGACGGCGTCTCGCACTTTCGCCTGTTCCACGACAACGTATTGATTTCGAGCATGCACACCCGCCTGTTCTTCGGCATGTTGCTGCGCGCTCCGGTGATCCTCTGGCGACGGTGGCGCACATGACCGTTAACGCAGACAAAAAACATTGGGCCGACCGCGAGGAACGCGGCAGCTTCTGGCTGATGAAATTCACCGCACTCTGCGCCAAGGTGCTGGGCCGGCGGCTATTGAGCCCGTTGCTGTACGGCATCGTCCTGTACTTCTTCCTGTTCGGCCGCAGCGCGCGCAAAAGTGCCTGGCAATATCAGCAGCGCCTCGCCGACTGGAGCGCTCGCCCGCAACTGCAACCCACTCACTGGCGTGTCTTCGGCCAGTTCATGGCCTTCGCCGATTCGATGCTCGACAAGCTCGATGTATGGAACGGCAAACTGCGCCTGGAGCAGATCGAAATCATCGACCCGGCGCTATTGCGTACACAACTGCGCGGTGCCCGTGGGCAGATGCTGGTGGGCGCGCACCTGGGCAATCTCGAAGTCTGCCGCGCACTGGCGGAGATCGGCGAAAAGGTCACCATGAACGTGCTGGTGCACACCAAGCACGCCGAGCAGTTCAACCGTCTGCTGGGCGAGGCCGGGGCGACCAATCTGCGGCTGGTCCAGGTCAGCGAACTGGACCCGGTGATCATGCTGCAACTGCACGAACGCCTGGAGCGCGGCGAGTGGCTGGCGATTGCCGGCGACCGCGTGCCCTTGCATGGCGGGCGCAGCGTGACCGTGGACTTCCTCGGGCACCCGGCGGCGTTCCCCCAGGGGCCGTGGCTGCTGGCCGGTTTGCTCAAGTGCAAAGTCAATCTGCTGCTGTGCCTGAAGAAACCCACCGGTGATTATCGACTGACCCTCGAACCGTTCGCCGAGGCCGTGGTGTGGAAACGCAGCGACCGCGAACAGGTCATTCATCAGTGGGCTTCCCGCTACGCCGAACGCTTGGGCCACTATTGCCTTGAAGCGCCACAACAATGGTTCAACTTTTACCCTTTCTGGAAGACCGATGACGACGCCAACGCTTGAGCCGGTAACCTTCGGCGAACTCCCTTTGCGCATCGAAGACGTGCTGGCCCTGGCCAACCGTCAGGCGCCGACCCGGTTGCAGGACGACCCTGATTATCGCGAGCGCATCGCCAAGGGCGCGCGCTTCCTCGACTCTTTGCTGGACAAGGAAGGCGTGATCTACGGCGTGACCACCGGTTACGGCGATTCCTGCGTGGTCGCCGTGCCGCTGCATCACGTCGAAGCCTTGCCGCGTCATCTGTACACGTTTCACGGTTGCGGCTTGGGCAAACTGCTCGACGCCCAAGCGACTCGCGCCGTGTTGGCAGCGCGTTTGCAGTCGTTGTGCCACGGTGTGTCCGGGGTGCGCGTGGAGTTGCTGGAACGCCTGCAAGCCTTCCTTGAACACGACATCCTGCCGCTGATCCCGGAAGAAGGCTCGGTGGGGGCCAGCGGTGATTTGACCCCGCTGTCCTATGTCGCCGCGACCTTGTCCGGCGAGCGCGAAGTGATGTTCCGTGGCGAACGCCGCCAAGCCGCCGATGTGCATCGCGAACTCGGTTGGACGCCGCTGGTGCTGCGCCCCAAAGAAGCCCTGGCGCTGATGAACGGCACCGCCGTGATGACTGGTATTGCCTGCCTGGCTTTCGCCCGCGCCGATTACCTGCTGCAACTGGCCACCCGCATCACCGCGCTGAACGTAGTTGCGCTGCAAGGCAATCCGGAGCATTTCGACGAGCGTCTGTTCGCCACCAAACCGCATCCGGGGCAGATGCAAGTCGCCGCGTGGCTGCGCAAGGATCTGGCCATCGACGCGCCGACCGCGCCGTTGCATCGCCTGCAAGATCGCTACTCCCTGCGTTGCGCACCCCACGTGCTCGGCGTGTTGGCCGACAGCCTGAACTGGCTGCGTTCGTTCATCGAGATCGAACTCAACAGCGCCAACGACAACCCGATCATCGACGCCGAAGCCGAACGCGTGCTGCACGGCGGGCACTTCTACGGCGGGCATATCGCGTTCGCCATGGACAGCCTGAAAACCCTCGTCGCCAACGTCGCCGACTTGCTGGATCGGCAACTCGCGTTGCTGGTGGACGAGCGTTACAACCACGGTTTGCCGAGCAACCTGTCCGGCGCCAGCGCTGACCGGGCGATGCTCAACCACGGCTTCAAGGCTGTGCAGATTGGCACCAGTGCCTGGACCGCCGAAGCGCTGAAAAACACCATGCCCGCCAGCGTGTTTTCACGATCCACCGAATGCCACAACCAGGACAAAGTCAGCATGGGCACCATCGCCGCTCGCGATGCAGTCCGCGTGCTGGAGCTGACCGAACAAGTCGCCGCCGCCACCTTGCTGGCCGCCAATCAAGGCGTCTGGCTGCGCAGCCAGGCCGAAGACGCACGCCCATTGCCGCCCTCCCTGGCCGCCATGCACGAAGAGCTGGCCAAGGACTTCCCGCCGGTCATCGAAGACCGGGCCCTGGAAGGCGAACTGCGCCTGTGCCTGAAACGGATCGCCGAGCAACACTGGAGGCTGCATGCGTAGCAAGGGAGTGCTTCACGCCGATACGGAAATCCTCGTGCCGTTCTTTGACGTCGACACCATGAACGTGGTGTGGCACGGCCATTACGTCAAATACCTGGAAGTCGCCCGTTGTGCGCTGCTGGACAAGCTCGGCCACAACTACACCGCGATGGTTGAGTCGGGTTTTGCCTGGCCGGTGATCGATCTGCAACTGCGTTACGTGCGCGGTGCGGTGTTCGGACAGACGCTCAACGTGCGCGCCAGTCTGGTGGAATGGGAGAACCGGTTGAAGATCAACTACCTGATCAGCGATCAGCACACCGGCGAACGCCTGACCCGCGCCAGCACGGTGCAGGTCGCCGTCGATATGAGCAGCCGCGAGATGCTATTGGCCTCGCCCAAGGTCTTCACCGACGCCGTCGAAAGGATGCTGCCATGAACACCGTTTTCAATTGCCTAGGCGCCTTGGCGCTGCTCGGGTTGTCGTCGTTCGCCAATGCGTTCGACCTGCAACAACTCAGCGATCAACTGGCCAAGCCCGATGTGATCCACGGCCATTTCATCCAGGAAAAACACCTGCGGGCCCTGCCCCAGCCGCTGGTCAGCAAGGGCACCTTCGTCCTCGCGAAAAACCACGGTTTGCTGTGGCTGCTGAAAACCCCGCTGCAACAGGATTACCGGATCAACGCCAAGGGCATCGCCCGCCGTGATGCCAACGGTTGGCAATTGCTGCCGGGCAAGAGTGCCGGCGCCGAGCAGAACCGGTTGTTCCTGGCCGTACTGCAAGGTGACAGCAGTGGCCTGCAACGGGATTTCGAGCTGTCGCTAAGCGGCGACGCACAAAAATGGAAGCTGACCCTGACCCCACGTTCGATGTTGCTCAAGCAAGTGTTCAACCAGATCAACATCGATGGCGGCCAGTTGGTGAACACCATCGAGCTGCTGGAAACCCAGGGCGACAGCACCCTCATGCGCATGCAGGACAGCACCAGCGCCCAACCGTTGAGCGACGCGGAGCAACATGACTTTGCCGAGTGAACGGATGCTCCCACGGCTGTTTCTGATCCTGCTGCTGGCGGTGCTTGCGCTCGCCGGCTGGCAATGGCGTGACGGCGCTCCGCTGTCGGCCAACCTGATGGAACTGGTGCCAGGCACGGCGCCGGACGCATTGGAACTGCGCGCCGAACAACGCATGCAAGAACCGCTGAACCGCGAAATGCTGGTGCTGGTCGGCCATACCGATCGCCAGCACGCCGTGGCCATGGCGCAGAAATTGGGCGAGCAGTGGCAGGCCAGCGGCTTGTTCGAAAAGGTCCAGTGGACCCTGCAAGCTGACTTGCCAGCCCTGCGCACGCAGCTGTTGCAAGGTCGATTGGCGATGCTCTCGGATGTCGATCGGCAACAACTGATCGAACATCCCGACGCGTTCATCCAGCAGCGGGTACAAGCGCTGTTCGACCCCTTCACCGGTTTCAGCCTGGTGCCGAGCCAGGACGACTGGCTGGGCCTGACCGGGCGCATCCAGAACAGTCAGCCGCAACACGGCGCGGTGCAACTGGACATCGGCAGCGGCGCGTTGATCGCCGATGCCGACGGCAAGAGTTGGGTGCTGCTGCGCGCGCGCACCACCGGCAACGCCTTCGACATGAACCTGCCGCTGCAAGTCGCCGAATTGCTCAAACACAGCCGTGAAGAAGCGGCCCAGGGCGACGTGCAACTGCTGGCTGCCAGCGGCTTGCTGTATGCCGCCAACGGTCAGCAGCAAGCGACCCGGGAAATGACTTGGGTCGGTGGCGGTGCCACGCTGGGCATCCTGTTGTTGCTGTTGCTGGCGTTCCGGCGTTTGCGCGTGTTGCTCGCGTTTGTTCCGGTGCTGGTGGGGATGTTGTTTGGCATGGTGGCGTGCGTGGCACTGTTCGGCCATATGCATGTGATGACGTTGGTGCTCGGTTCCAGCCTGATCGGCGTCGCGGTCGATTACCCGCTGCATTACCTGTCCAAGAGCTGGAGCCTGAAACCCTGGCACAGTTGGCCAGCCCTGCGCCTGACCCTGTCGGGGCTGACGCTGAGCCTGATCACCAGTTGCATCGGCTACCTCGCCCTGGCCTGGACGCCGTTCCCGGCGCTGACGCAAATCGCCGTGTTCTCCGCCGCGGGTCTGCTCGGCGCCTACTTGTCGGCGGTGTGTCTGCTGCCGGCGCTGCTCAAGGGTGCCGATCTACGCCCGGCGCAATGGCCGCTGCGGGTTGCCGAGTTCTTGGTGAACCTGCGTGAAGCGCTGCTCCAACGCGCCCGTACGCCGGTGTTGCTGGCCCTGCTGATCGCTTTCTGCGTCGGCGGTTTGTTGCAGCTCAGCACCAAGAACGACATTCGCCAGTGGGTCGGCATGCCGCAACATTTGACCGACGAAGCCCAAGCCATCGCGCGCATCACCGGTTTCCAACCCACCAGCCAGTTTTTCCTGATCCGGGCCGCCAACCAGCAAGAATTGCTTGAGCGCCAGGGCGCCCTGAATGATCGCCTGGAGCAACTGGTCAACCTCGACAAACTCCAAGGCTTTCTGTCCCTCAATCAATTGGTCAGCCAGCCGAGTGAACAAAAGCAAGTGCGCGAGGCGCTGAACAAGTTGCCGCAATTCTGGCAACCGTTGCTGGATGTCGGCGTGCCGGCCGAAGCGTTGCACGCCGAACTGACCAAGTTGCAAGCGCTGCCCACCGAAGACATCGACGCCGCGCTGGTCGGGCCGTTGGCCGAACCGTATCGCACCCTGTGGCTGGGGCCGACCGATGACGGTGGCGTAGCGGCCATGGTCAGCCTGCAAGGCTTGAACAACCCGTCGCTGCTGCGGGTCCAGGCCCTGGACTTGCCGGGGGTTGTACTGGTGGATCGCCTCGGCGAACTGAACAAAGTGTTTGCTGACACCCAGATCAGCGCCGCTGAATTGAAGCTCGCTTCCTGCGTGCTGATCGTGCTGGTGCTGATCCTGCCGTTCGGCCTCGGCGGTGCGCTGCGAATCGTCGCCCTGCCGCTGCTGGCCGCACTGTGCAGCCTGGCCTGCCTCGGTTGGCTCGGCCAGCCGTTGACGCTGTTCAGCCTGTTCGGCCTGTTGCTGGTGACGGCGATTAGTGTCGATTACGCGATCCTCATGCGCGAACAGGTCGGCGGCGCTGCCGTGAGCCTGCTGGGCACGTTGCTGGCGGCGCTGACCACTTGGTTGTCGTTCGGGTTGCTGGCGGTGTCCAGTACGCCGGCAGTCAGCAACTTCGGGCTGTCGGTGAGCCTCGGTCTGGCGTTCAGCTTCATTCTGGCGCCATGGGCCGGACGACAAGTCCACGCCCTTCCGGTCGCGGAGCAGGCAGCATGATGATCGCGCTGTTTTGGGCGATGGCCCTGGGGATGTTCGCCGTGGCCACCCGCGTCGGTCGGCATTTCGGGCTGATCCCGATTGTCAGTCAGTTGCTGCTGGCGACGTTTGGGTTGCCGCTGCTGATGTACTTCTGGATCGAACCGGGCTGGCAGCTCAGCGGCGCGGACCTGATCTCGCCGGTGTGGCTGAAAAACCTCTACAGCCTGAGTTTTGCCTTGTTGCTGGGGCATATCCTCAGCGACGTGATCGACCTGCAACTGGATCGCCAGAGCCTGAAAATCGCCCTGCCGAGTTTCTGCCTGCCGTTCGCCTGTGGCTTGGCCACCGCCGTCTGGCTGTTGCCACCGCAGTCGTGGCTCAGCTCATTGGCGGTCGGTCTGGTGTTCGCCATCACCGCGATTCCTGTGTTGTACCTGTACCTGCGGCACATCAACTATCCGCCCGACGCCACCCGGCGCCTGGTGCAAACCGCGATCCTCATCGACCTCACGTGCTGGACGCTGTTCGGCTTCGCCCAAGGCAGCCTGCACCTGAGCAGTCTGCTGCTGCCACTGGCCGGTGCCTGCCTGCCGGTGGTGTTACGGTTGCTCGGTCTGCGCCAATCGCTGTTGTACAGCGGCGGCTTCTTTGCGCTGCTGGTGGTGGCCGAGCACTTCAAACTCAATGCGCTGATTTTCGGCATCGGCTATCTGCTGTGCATGGCGGCGCTGAAAATCCCGCTGGTGTTGCCGTTGCCGGCGGTCTGGATGCATCGCTTGCAGACGTGGATCGCCATACCGCTGATCCTCACGTTCGGCATCGTGCAGATCAACGTGCACAGCGCCATGGCCAGCCTTGGCTGGTTGCAACTGGCGGCGCTGCTGCTGTTCCCGATCTTCAGCAAACTGCTGGGCAACTGGCTGGGCCTGGGCTGGGCCGGTGTCTCGTCTGACGGCGCCAGCCGCTGGCGGGAAAGCGTTTTACTGAATATTCGCGGGTTGAGCGAGATCGTCTTTCTCAACCTGCTGCTGCAACAACAACTCATCAGCCCGGCGCTGTACTTCGCGCTGATGCTGATGGGTTTGATCGCCACACTGCTGCCGGCACTGGCCGGCATGCACCGAATCCCGCTGACTATCGCCGCCCCGGCAAGGAGCCCCCGTGCCAACCGTTGAAATGGAACATCGTCAGGTCATCGTCATCGGTGCCGGTCCTTCGGGCGCCATCGCCGCCGCGCTGCTCAAGCGCAAGGGTCACGATGTGTTGGTGATCGAGCGCCAGCACTTCCCACGGTTCTCCATCGGCGAAAGCCTGTTGTCCCATTGCCTGGATTTCGTCGAAGAGGCCGGCATGCTGGAAGCGGTGAATGCCGCCGGGTTCCAGGTGAAAACCGGTGCTGCGTTCGCCTGGGGCGATGAATACAGCGCCTTCGATTTTGGCGACACCTTCAGCAACGGCAAGCCGACCACCTTCCAGGTGCAGCGCGCCGATTTCGACAAACTGCTGGCCGATCAGGCAGCACTGCAAGGTGTGGAATTGCGTTACGGCGAAGCCATCGTCAGCGCCGATTTCAGCCTGGCGAAACCGCAACTGAACGTGTTGCGCGAGGATGGCAGCGAGTACCGGGTCGAAGCGGATTTCGTGCTCGACGCCAGCGGCTACGGCCGAGTGTTGCCGCGCTTGCTGGACCTGGAAGCACCGTCGAATTTTCCGGTGCGCCAAGCGGTGTTCACCCACGTCGAAGACCACATCGACAACCCGACATTCGACCGCAGCAAAATCCTCGTCACCACCCACCCGATTCATCGCGATATCTGGTTCTGGACCATCCCGTTCAGCAACGGCCGGTGCTCGGTGGGTGTGGTGGCCGCCGCTGAACATTTCGAGGGTCGCACCGCCAATCTGGACCAGTGCCTGCGCGGTTTCATCGCCGAAACCCCAAGCCTGGCCGGGGTGCTGAACAATGCCGTGTGGGACACCCCGGCGCGCACCATTGGCGGCTACTCGGCCAACGTCAAAGCGTTGCACGGCCCAGGCTTTGCGCTGTTGGGCAACGCGGCAGAATTCCTCGACCCGGTGTTCTCCTCCGGCGTGACCATCGCCATGCGTTCGGCGAGCATGGCCGCCGGTGTGCTGCACCGCCAATTGCAGGGTGAAAGCGTCGACTGGCAAACCGAGTTCGCCGACCCGCTCAAGCGCGGCGTCGATACGTTCCGATGCTACGTTGAAGGCTGGTACACCGGCACCTTCCAGGACGTGATTTTCCATGACGGCAGCTCACGGGAAATCCGCCGCATGATCGCCTCGATCCTCGCCGGTTATGCCTGGGATGAACGCAACCCGTTCGTCAGCGAAGCGAAGCGCCGGTTGAAGGTGATCTCGGAATTTTGTGCAAGGGATGCCACATGAGTTACTTGAGCGACAACTACGTCGAAGAAACCAAATTCGGTTTCTGGTTCCTGCGCAGCCACACCTGGCAGCACCATGTGTTGCGGGTGGCGATCAATGATCTGCGTCGTTTGTTCAGTGAATCGCTGCCCAGTCACCCGGTGCTGCTGGATGCTGGCTGCGGCCAGGGCAAGTCGTTCCAGTATTTGCGCCAGACCTTTGCGCCCCAGCGTTTGATCGGTGTTGATGCCGACCCGCACAGCCTGAACCTCAGCGCTGAAGAGGCGGCGCGTCAGGGCATGACCGTGGACCTGATCGGCAGTGACTGCGCGACGCTCAATGTGGCGGACGCCAGTGTTGATCTGCTGTTCTGCCACCAGACCTTTCATCATCTGGTGGAGCAGGATCAGGCTTTGGCTGAGTTCTATCGCGTGCTCAAGCCCGGCGGCTATCTGCTGTTCGCCGAGTCCACCGAGGCTTACATTGATACGTGGGTGATTCGCTGGTTGTTCCGCCACCCGATGCACGTGCAAAAGAGCGCGGCCGGGTATCTGGAGATGATTCGTCAACAGGGTTTCGAATTCGGCCCGCAGAACGTGTCTTACCCGTACTTGTGGTGGAGCCGCGCCACGGATTTCGGTTTGCTTGAACGCTTTGGCTTGCGTAAGCCCAAACCCTTTGGCCAGCGGGAAGAAACGTTGGTCAATGTGGTGGCGCGCAAGCCGCTTGAAGGTGTTGTTTGATGCTTACTCACGCTAACCACTGTGGGAGCGAGCCTGCTCGCGAAGGCGGTGGGTCAGTCAATAAAATTGGTGGATATGCTGACGCCTTCGCGAGCAAGCCCGCTCCCACAGGGTTTGTGGTGTTGCTGAGATTTGTGCTGCTCGGTTTCATCCTGTTGCTCAGCGCTTGCGCCAACCGCGCGCCGTTGCCCGAGCACAGCCCAACCCTGGCGCTGCCGCTGCAATTGCACATCCAGCGGCTGGTGGCCGATGATCGTCAGGACTGGGTGTTGGTGATCCAGCAGGAAGGCCCGGCCCTGCGTTGGTCGATGATGGATTTGCTCGGCATTCCCCAGGCCCGGCAGAAGCTGATCGACGGCGACTGGCATGCCGATGGTCTGCTGCCACCGAATCCGGAAGCGCGAGAGCTGTTCGCCGCGCTGTTGTTTGCCCTGACGCCCGAAGGCGAGTTGCAAAGCAACTATCCCGCCGCGTGGCAGCATGGCGGGCAGCGCTCCTTGCCCGAGCATTGGGACGTCCGTTATTCACGACCGCTGAGTTTTGAATTGAACCTGCCCAAAGGCCCGAAATATCAAGTGACGCCGCTGAGCGGGGACACACCATGACTGTCTGGCTGAACGCCCTCGGGGTGATTTGCGCCCTGGGTCGCGACAAAGCGGAAGTCGCCCACAATCTGTTTGCCGGCGATTGCTCCGGCATGCGCAGCGAGGCCGGTTGGGTGACGGGACGTTCTTTGCCGGTCGCGGCGGTTCATGGCGAATTGGCGCCGATTCCGCCCGAGATGACCGCGCAACGCAGCCGCAATAATCAACTGTTGCTGGAAGCGGCGCTGCAAATCCGCCCGGACATTGATCGCGCGATCCAGACCTACGGCCATGGCCGCGTCGGCGTCGTGCTGGGTACCAGCACCTCGGGCATCGACGAAGCCAGTCGCGGTTTGGCCCATTACGTGCGCGAGCATGAGTTCCCCGACGACTACGACTATCAGCAGCAGGAGCTCGGCGCACCGGCGAATTTCCTCGCTGACTGGCTGCAACTGAGCGGCCCGGCCTATGTAATTTCCACGGCTTGCACCTCCAGCGCTCGGGCCTTGATGAGCGCCCAGCGGTTGCTGGACCTGGGGTTGTGCGATGCGGTGCTGTGCGGCGGCGTCGACAGTTTGTGCAAACTGACGCTCAACGGTTTCTCGGCCCTGGAAGCGGTGTCCGGGCAGCGCTGCAATCCGTTCTCGGTGAATCGCAACGGCATCAATATCGGCGAAGCGGCAGTGCTGTTTTTGATGAGCAAAAGTGCCGGCGACGGTCCATCGATTGCTCTGCTCGGCAGTGGCGCCAGTTCCGATGCGCACCATATTTCTGCGCCGGAACCGACCGGCCGGGGTGCCCTGCAAGCGATGCGCAAAGCCTTGAGCCGCGCCCACCTGCAACCCTCGCAAATCGGTTACCTGAACTTGCACGGCACGGCCACCCAGCACAACGACGCCATGGAAAGCCTGGCGGTCTCGGCGCTGTTCCCGGACGGTGTGCCCTGCTCGTCGACCAAACCGATGACCGGCCACACCCTTGGTGCCGCCGGTGCCCTGGAAGCGGCGTTCTGCTGGTTGAGCCTGAGCGCCGACAACCCCGAGCACGCCCTGCCGCCCCACGTCTGGGACGGCCAGCCCGATCCGGACCTGCCACCACTCAATTGGGTGACCCCGGCCCATCGCCTGGCGTCCATTGCACCCCGCTACCTGATGAGCAATTCGTTTGCCTTCGGTGGCAATAACGTCAGCCTGATTATCGGAGACGCCCCATGATTGACTGGCCGCTCGCCGAACTGCTGCCTCACGCTGGCGACATGATCCTCATCGAGCAGATCCTGTCGTTCGATGACGAGCAGATTCACACTCGCCTCACCGTCAAACCCGGTGGCCTGTTCAACCGTCCCGACGGTAGCCTGCCGGCCTGGGTCGGCATCGAACTGATGGCCCAGAGCGTGGCGGCCTACGCCGGTTGCCATGCCCGTGCGCGGGGTGATGCGGTGGAGCTGGGCTTTTTGCTCGGCACCCGTAAATTCGAATGCAACGTCGAGCACTTCCCCGTCGGCACCGAGCTGGCTATCCACGGTGTGCGCTCCCTGGAAGACGACAGCGGCATGGGCGTGTTCGAATGCCACATCCACGCCCCCGGCATCCACGCCACCGCCCGGCTCAACGTGTACCGCCCGCCGCAAGCGGCGCAATACCTTAAAGAAACCCAAGGAGTCGAGTGATGACTGAATCCGTACTGGTCACCGGTTCCAGCCGTGGCATTGGCCGCGCTATCGCGTTGCGTCTGGCCCAGGCCGGGCACGACATCGTGCTGCATTGCCGCAGTGGGCTGGCCGAGGCTGAAGCGGTTAAAGCTGAAGTCGAAGCCTTGGGTCGCAACGCTCGCGTGCTGCAATTCGACGTGTCCGACCGCGCCAGTTGCAAAGCCATTCTTGAGGCCGACGTCGAAGCCCATGGCGCCTATTACGGCGTGGTGCTCAACGCCGGGCTGACCCGCGACGGTGCTTTTCCGGCACTGAGCGAGGATGATTGGGATGTGGTGATGCGCACCAACCTCGACGGTTTCTACAACGTGCTGCACCCGGTGATGATGCCGATGATCCGTCGTCGCGCCGCCGGGCGGATTGTGTGCATCACTTCGGTTTCCGGGTTGATCGGTAATCGCGGGCAGGTCAACTACAGCGCCTCCAAGGCCGGGTTGATCGGCGCGGCGAAAGCGTTGGCGATCGAACTGGGCAAACGCAAGATTACCGTCAACTGTGTCGCACCCGGCCTGATCGACACCGCAATGCTCGACGAAAACGTGCCGGTGGAAGAACTGATGAAAATGATCCCCGCACAACGCATGGGCACCCCTGAAGAGGTGGCCGGCGCGGTGAATTTCCTGATGTCGGCGGAAGCCTCGTACATCACCCGCCAGGTTCTGGCCGTCAATGGAGGCCTGTGCTGATGAAGCGCGTCGTCGTCACCGGCATGGCCGGCATCACCTCACTGGGCAGCGACTGGGAGACCATCGCTGGCAACTTCGCAGCCAACCGCAGCGGCATTCGCCGGATGGACGAGTGGGATCGGTTCACCGAACTCAACACCCGCCTGGCTGGGCCGATCGACGATTTCAAGGTGCCGAGCCACTGGACCCGCAAACAGCTGCGCAGCATGGGTCGCGTCTCGCGGCTCGCTGTCGGCGCTGCTGAGCAAGCGCTGGCCGACGCCGGGTTGTTGGGCGATGAATCGATCAAGGACGGACGCATGGGCGTCGCCTGCGGTTCGTCCACCGGCAGCACCGACGAGATCAAGGCATTCGGCAACATGCTGCTCAACTCGGTGGCCGAAGGCCTGAACGCCAATTCCTACGTGCGGATGATGCCGCACACCACGGCGGCGAATATCAGCATCTTCTTCGGCCTCACCGGCCGGCTGATCCCGACCTCCAGCGCCTGCACCAGCGGCAGCCAGGGCATCGGCTACGCCTACGAATCGATCAAGTTCGGGCGCCTGCCGCTGATGCTCGCCGGCGGCGCCGAAGAACTGTGCCCGACCGAAGCCATGGTCTTCGACGCGCTCTACGCCACCAGCCTGAAAAACGACGCGCCACAAACCAGCCCACGCCCGTATGACAAGGGCCGCGATGGCCTGGTGATCGGTGAAGGCGGCGGCATGCTGGTGCTCGAAGAACTCGAACACGCCTTGGCTCGCGGTGCGCACATCCATGCCGAACTCGTCGGTTTCGGCAGCAACGCCGACGGCCAGCACACCACTCGCCCCGAACAGGCCACCATGCGCCGAGCCATGGAGCTGGCCCTTGAAGACGCCGGTTTGCAGCCATCGGACATCGGCTACGTGAACGGTCACGGCACCGCCACCGAACAGGGCGACATCGCCGAAACACTGGCCACCAGTGCGTTGTTCGGCGAGCACATGCCGATCAGCTCGCAGAAGAGTTTCCTCGGCCACACCCTCGGGGCCTGCGGCGCGCTGGAATCCTGGTTCAGCATCGAAATGATGAACCGCGACCTCTACGCCCACACCTTCAACCTCGACGAGATCGACCCGCACTGCGGCAAGCTCGACTACCTGCGCGGCGAGTTCCGGCAGATGAGCAACCAATACGTGATGAACAACAACTTTGCCTTCGGCGGCGTCAACACCTCGCTGATCTTCCGCCGCTGGTCGTAACCGAATTAATCCGGGTCAAGGAGACCTCCATGCACTTCAAGAAACTCGCTGCCGCCGCCACCCTGCTGATTTGCGCCTTCCCCGCCGTCAGCCAGGCCCGCGACACCCCGGTGTACCTGCCCTTCGACAAAGCCGTCGCCGAAGCCACCCGCACCGGCAAAATCGATGGCAGCGTGAAGTTCTACCTGGCCGGCAACACCCCGGCCGGCAACGTCACCGTCGTCAGCCCTGGCGCCGTGACCAACAAGAAAACCAACGCCTTCAACAAGTCCGACGAAGTCGCCTGCGAATGGGTCGCGCAATCGGCAATCATCAGCCTGCACCAGGCAGCCAAGAGCGCCGGGGCTAACGCGGTGACCAACATTGTGAGTTTCTACAAGAGCAATGAGCGCAAAGACGCCACCAACTATGAATGCCACGCCGGGGCGATCATGGCCGGGGTTGCGTTGAAAGGGGATTTGGCGAAGGTTCAGTAACGCCAGAATCGACAAAGGGTGCCTTTCTGGCACCCTTTTTTTATCGTTGAATCAAGGTAAGTCGCAGTTATCCACCAGTGGTCGCCCAATACCTGTCTCGATAGAAAGATCAAATCTATATAGAAATTATTTCAAATCGATATTAAAAACTGTCAAAAGTAACAGGTTTGTTTTTTGGTAGAACTGAATATCGTAATGGTTACCTGACCAATATGGAGCATCCTTCAATGTCAACCGATGAACAAGAAGCGGCGGCCGACGAAAAAACCGAATTCGTATTCGAAGTAATATTGTTAGAGGCAGGAACAAAGAAAGTCGACGTAATAGAGGCCATTCGAAAAAGTACAGGCCTTGGTTTAAAAGAAGCCAAGGCGATAGTAGATGTTGCACCAGCACAAATTCTGACTGTTAAATCAATGGAAGCAGCAGAGGCTATTAAAAAAACAGTTGAAAACGCTGGAGCTAAAGCTGAAATTAATCAGTACTAGATAGATGATAGCCTTCCAAATCCAGCGACGTTCCCCATGCTCCGCGTGGGAATTATCAGCCAGTACCCGAAACCGGAATGCACAACGCATTCTCTGAGCTGCCGAAGGCTGCGATCTTTTGACTTTGATTTTCCAAAAGCAAGATCAAAAGATCGCAGGCTGCGCCAGCTCCTACAAGGCTAGGTGAATATCGGAAAGCGGTGCACCTAATTTCGGAAACGTCCCACAGCAAGACCTTGAACTTCTCGATAGGGTCAATGATCCAGCGACCCTTTCGGGACCTTCCAAGGATGAAGAATATGAGTACAAAAGCAGTTATCGTTTTCAGTGGCGGCCAAGACTCAACAACCTGCTTGATCCACGCATTGCCAAACTACGATGAAATACACTGCATCCCGTTTGATTATGGACAACGGCACCGTGCGGAAATTGAAGTTGCACAACAGCTTTCAGTGCCCCACTCGGGAACATGGCAACTCTTCGGCCTTTGTCCAACTCAAGTGCTAGCGTGTAACTTCAGTCCCAACGCCTTGACCACTTTTAAAATGGTGCCGAACTCTGGATTACCTTCGCCTGATAAGGCCCGGTAGAGACTTTCCCGGGAAAGCCCCGCGTCACGCGCCACCTGAGTCATGCCACGAGCACGAGCGATAGTACCAAGAGCCTTGGCGATGAAAGCAGGATCATCCCCCGCCTCCTCCATGCAAGCGTCCAGATAGTTAGCCATGTCCTCTTCGGTCTTGAGGTACTCAGCAGAGTCCCAACGAGTGAATTGTTCGGTCATGGGTTTTGCTCCTGCCAGGACTTCGCGATGAACCTGGCTTGTTTGATGTCGCGGGTTTGGCTGCTTTTGTCACCACCACAAAGGAGGATGACCAATTGACGGCCTTGTTGCATGAAATAGACCCTATAACCGGGTCCATAATCAATACGCGCCTCACTTAGCCCTTCCCCGATGGCTTTGACATCACCAAAATTTCCATCGGCCATGCGGTCAATTCGCACCTGGATACGCATCCTGGCGCGGCTGTCGGCCAGCTTCGACAGCCAACCAGAGAATGTTGAACTTCGAAGGATCTCCGTCATAAACCCGAGTGTAGCCCTTGAGCTACACCAGCTCAACCCGAATTTTTATGCGTCAACTATCGGCCATCAAACTGTTAACGGCTCAACCTTACTCGTCAGCAATTCAACAAACGCCTTCGCCATCGGCGATTTCTGATCCTTGCGCTGCACCAGCCACACCGCCGATACCGCTTCCGGATCCAGCAATGGCCGATACACCACGCCATCAATCCTCATCCGCTGATACGACGCCGGCAGCACCGACACGCCCAATCCCGCCGCCACCAATCCAATAATGGTCATCGCCTCGCCCGCCTCTTGGGCGAAGTCTTGATCGTTCCCACGCTCTGCGTGGGAATGCAGCCCGGGACGCTCCGCGTCCCAGCTGAAGCGACGCAGAGCGTCCGTTGAGGCATTCCCACGCAGGAGCGTGGGAACGATCATCAATTAATGAAACAAGGGAAAGCGGAGCACCTAATTTCGGAAACGTCCCACAGCAAGACCTTGAACTTCTCGATAGGGTCAATGATCCAGCGACCCTTTCGGGACCTTCCAAGGATGAAGAATATGAGTACAAAAGCAGTTATCGTTTTCAGTGGCGGCCAAGACTCAACAACCTGCTTGATCCACGCATTGCCAAACTACGATGAAATACACTGCATCACGTTTGATTATGGACAGCGGCACCGTGCGGAAATTGAAGTTGCGAAGCAGCTCTCTGTAAAGCTGGGTGTGGCGGTACACAAGGTCCTCGATACGGCATTATTAAATGAGTTGGCAATTAGCAGTCTGACTCGCGACAACATCCCAGTTCCAATTGCTGCACATTCAAGTGACGGCCTGCCAAATACTTTCGTGCCTGGCCGGAATATTTTGTTTTTAACGTTGGCTTCTATTTATGCATATCAAGTTGGTGCGAAAACGGTCATCACAGGTGTTTGTGAAACAGATTTTTCAGGCTACCCGGATTGCAGGGACGCATTCATCAAGGCGTTGAATAACGCAGTTGAACTGGGAATGGACTACAAGTTACGAATTGAAACCCCGCTCATGTGGTTGAACAAAGCAGAAACCTGGGCCCTAGCCGACTGCTACAAACAGCTGGATTTGATTCGTAACCATACGCTTTCTTGTTACAACGGAATAATAGGTAGTGGCTGTAGCGATTGCGATGCGTGCGTTCTTCGTGCAAAGGGTTTAAATGACTTTATGAAAAACAAAACAGTCATTACGAACAGCCTAAAGGAAAAACTGGATATAACTACGTAACTATACCACAAGGGGAGTGGCCCACTCCCCTCGCGTTCTCATGCAGCCGGAACCACCGCTACGTATTTTTTGAACAAGTATCTTGCTCCGTAGGCTGGAAAAATATTAAAAACAGCGAAACACATTTTTATGGCTATCTGAATGTAAATTATGCTTAGAATTTCACTATTTGGCATAGTCCCATAAAACGCAATAGAGCAAAAAATAAAGCTGTCTATTATCACGGCAAAAAATGTACTGAAAAACACCCTAAGAAACAAAAACCTTGAATTTGTGAGTTCTTTTATCTTGCACAACAGACAAGAATTCAAATATTCAGAAAAAAGAAATGAAATGGAAGACGCTATCAAAACTGAAGAAACGTGACCCATAACTTCGCCAAACGGTGCATCTAGCTTCCAACCAGCCAACCCGGGTAGATAACTGGTAGTGCTCAGCAGAATAATAATGAGTGCATTACTTGCAAACGCAAATAATATGGCTTTCCTTGCGAGCCTAAACCCATAAGATTCATTCAGCAAATCGACTATCAAAAATGTTAGCGGATAGAGGAAAACACCGGGCGTGACAACAACATCAAAGCGCTCCAGATAAATAAGCTTCGTAGCTGCGACGTTTGTGAATATGTAAAGCGCAAAAAGCAAAAGATTGAGCACAACATAGGTCAACCAAGATCTTTCATGACGATCATTGACTTCATATGCAGTCGGGGCCGTCCCACCGGAATAGAATTTTCTGTAAACATCTTTAATTTCAGATCTATTTAAATTGTCTAATACTTCACTCTTCAATAACTCACTTAGCTTTATTCGGATAACTTTCCCTGTAGAGATCACCATGATCACAGCAAGACTTTTGCTATTTTCAAACCCTAGAAGTTTGTACTTACTATTTTCAGCAGCATCATCCATTGAATCGCTGCTCCAATATATCTCCTACGACACCAACAACACTACAATCGACATAAGCATTGGCGATCACAAACAACTGTTGCGTTTTCTTGTCATACACCAATTTCTCCTTGGCACTGCTCGACAGACCTTTCTTTACTATTAACAAATCCCCCGCTTCATAGAAGCCTCTGATTTCATTCTCCAATAGCACACCTATTACATTGCAGGCTGAACCAAAATAGTAAGTAAGCGGTTGAATGGTCGCCAGCTCGCCGATTCTTTTCTCCAAACTTCTAACCAAGAGAGTTTCTTTAATTACCGGAACAGCTGCTGGATTCATATTCCCCAGCAGCGAAATATCACTCTCAATTATTTCTTTTTCTTCAAAATCAACAGTCTCTATTTCTTTGTACGACACACCAAAGAAATCAGAAATCTTGCGAATTGTAGATTGCTGAACATTCACCACCCGTCCTTCCAGAATATTATATATCGTGGTCCGGGTTAGGCCGGCGGAATTGCACAAGGATAGCTGCGTCTCTCCGCGACTCTTTATCAGATATTTAATATTATTCTTCAAGTTTTCTGTTTTTTCTTTCTTATGCATGTTTAGCCTTCACTTACACCTTCAACAAACCGCGTATCCGAACCGAATCGAATGCAGGTATCTCGCTGTGAATACAGCATCCTACAGGGTCAAACCTTATACAAAAGCAATATCACAAACACGCTTAACAATCATTAGATATTATTTCACAAACGACACCCTGCACGGGTGCCTGCTGATATCCCCCACAACACTTATAGAAACTTCCGACAACTATTTCTTACAGCCGATTCTTACAGAAATTGCCAGACAAGAAATGAATCATTTAATTACATAGATGTTCATTTATTTGATTAATAAAAAAGAATTTTCTGGTAATAAATCTACCGCGCCACTCCTCTTTGTACGCAGCCCACCAATCTTGGCTGACGACATAGGGCTAGGTGGTTTCTTAAATTTTTAAGGGAATTCCAATATGAAAAAGATCCCCCCAGCTCCGCCGGAGTCAGCAAAGCCATCTCGCGCCGATGACATCGATTTGTCCAAACTCTCCGATATCACCGAACCCCTCGTCAGCGCACGCCTGCGCAATCCAAACCGCCCTGACCCCGTCAGCCATGTCTTCACCATCCTCCCGAACGTCGACAAGGAAACCCTGCTTTGTCACGCCAGTGAAACCCTCGCCTCCCTGAATGTCATGAGCACCGACCTTGCTGGCGACCTGGAAAGCTCTCGCCGCAATGTGGCGCTGGCCATTCAGCAACTGGCCGCGATGGCCGAGTTGCTGGTTAACCGGGCGCTGGACCTTCTGGAGCTGCCCGATGGTTCACGTGGAACCCCACCCACCAGTAATGCTTGAGCTATCGCGGTCTTTTCCAAATGGAGGTTTTTTGTCATGGATAGATATATGCCCATCACCGGCATCGACTGCACCATCGCGTCGCTGGTGATCGATACACAGGCACCGCTGGACGTATTGCACGAAACAGCGGCCTACCGCATCCGCACCGCAACTCAGCTGCTGGAGAACATCGCGTTTGGCGAAGGGATTCATAGTGAGCTGGCGCGGGTATTGGTGACATCACTGCGCGATGGTTGCGATTTGATGGATGTGATCGGGCGACGATTGCAGAAGCAGGTTTCTGCTTAGAAATGAAAACAGACGGTCTTATTCAGGTCGTCTGTTTTTTCAGACCGTTCCGTAATCTGTGTAATACATTTCCTAGCGTGTATTTACCCCATTGAGCGCCCTGCTTATCCATGGTTAATTATGGGTGATTCCATCCGGGCTCAAAAACGCACTCTCCGAAATCTGGATAGAAATACTCCAATGCTCTACATCACATCATTGGTGTTTTCTTCGATACTCAGTTGTTACATCTTAACTTCAAACTATGTGGACAACCTCTACCCCGCCACCCACGATACGATTGCAATTCCACTTAGCGCTATAACTGCAATAATGGCGTTACTTTTATTGGCGTCTATATTTCAAATCCCACTCCACAAACAGCAAGTACATGAAAAGCCATCGAGCTTGATACCGATAGCACTCGCACTGCTTGCTTCAACACTTTCACTTGCGCTGCTTATTGAAAGCATAAATTACTGGTTCACCCCTAATCACTTCGCTATATCCGCACTTTACTTAATTACACTCTTTGCCTATTTAGCGGATCAATACAAACGCTATAAAAGACTCATCTTGACGAAAAGCCTTAATCAACGGACTCAACCTTCCTCGTCAACAACTCCACAAACGCCTTCGCCATCGGCGACTTCTGATCCTTGCGCTGCACCAGCCACACCGCCGAAACCGCTTCCGGATCAAGCAATGGCCGATACACCACGCCATCAATCCTCATCCGCTGATACGACGCCGGCAGCACCGACACGCCCAATCCCGCCGCCACCAATCCAATAATCGTCATCGCCTCGCCCGCCTCTTGGGCGAAGTGCGGGCTAAAACCGGCATCCCGCGCCAGGCTAAGCAACTGGGCATACAGACCACTGCCATAACTGCGTGGGAAAAATACGAAAGGTTCGAGGGCCAGGGCTGACAGAAACAGGCCTTCTTCGCTGTTGTCGACCAACGGATGCTTGGAACTGAGCACCGCCACCAGCGGCTCGCGCATCAGCTCCACCACGCTGAGGGAATCCGGTAAGCCAAGCGGTCGCATGATTCCGACTTCAATCGATTCATCCACTAACGCGTCGGCCACTTGGGTGCTGCTCATCTCTCGCAGGTTCAGGTGCACCGCCGGGAAGCGTTGGCGAAACGAGAAAATCGCCTGGGGGATGGTCGAGTTGAACGGTGCCGACGAGGTGAAGCCGATTTTCAGTTCGCCCAGTTCACCAAGCTGCGCACGACGGGCAACATCTGCCGCTTTATCAACCTGCGCCAACACCAGCCGCGCCTCTTCCAGAAACAACCGGCCGGCTTCGCTGAGTTCGACCCGACGATTGGTTCGCTCGAACAGGCGTGCGCCAACCTCGGCTTCCAGTGCCTGAATCTGCTGGCTCAAGGGCGGCTGAGAGATGCCCAACACCTGGGCGGCGCGGCCGAAGTGCAGTTCTTCGGCGACGGCGATGAAGTAGCGCAGGTGGCGCAATTCCATGAAAACTCCATTAGGTCGTAAAACGTCTTAAACAGGTCGAACAATATATTGGATTGAATCGTTAGGCAGCTATATGCTTTTTTTCATTGCCTGACCGGCTGCGCCCTCCGAGGTCCGAAGTGAAAACTGCTGTCGCCCCACTCGCCCATGAAGTTCCGCCCACTGCGCTGGACGATGTCGTCGCCGAGCTGAACGAGATCTACATCGAAAAAGGCACGCCGATGTTCATGCGCACGGTGCTGGCGCTGTTCTCCGGCGGCTTCGCGACGTTCGCCCTGCTGTATTGCGTGCAGCCGATGATGCCGTTGTTGTCCCACGAATATTCGATCAACGCGGCGCAGAGCAGTCTGATTCTGTCGGTGGCTACGGGCATGCTCGCGATTGGTTTGCTGATCACCGGCCCGATTTCCGACCGCGTCGGACGCAAACCGGTGATGGTGACCGCGTTGTTCGCCGCGGCGCTGTGCACCATGGCCAGCGCGATGATGCCGAGCTGGGAAGGCGTGTTGATCATGCGCGCGTTGATCGGGTTGTCGTTGAGCGGCCTGGCGGCGGTGGCCATGACTTACCTGAGCGAAGAGATTCATCCGCAGCACATTGGTCTGGCGATGGGCCTGTACATCGGCGGCAACGCGATTGGCGGGATGAGCGGGCGCTTGATTACCGGCGTGTTGATCGACTTCGTCAGCTGGCACACCGCGATGCTGGTGATCGGTGGCCTGGCGTTGATCGCGGCGACGGTGTTCTGGAAGATCCTTCCCGAATCACGCAACTTCCGCGCCCGTTCACTGCACCCGCGCAGCCTGCTCGACGGCTTCACCATGCACTTTCGCGATGCCGGCCTGCCGCTGTTGTTCCTCGAAGCCTTTGTGCTGATGGGCGCCTTCGTCACGTTGTTCAACTACATCGGCTATCGCCTGCTGGCCGCGCCGTACAACATGGATCAGGCCTTTGTCGGGCTGCTGTCGGTGGTGTACCTGTCGGGGATTTATAGCTCGGCGAAAATCGGTTCGCTGGCGGACAAACTGGGGCGGCGCAAAGTGCTGTGGGCGACGATCGTTTTGATGCTCGCAGGCCTGGCGCTGACCCTGTTCACACCGCTGCCGCTGGTGATCATCGGCATGCTGATCTTCACCTTCGGCTTCTTCGGCGCGCATTCGGTGGCGAGCAGCTGGATTGGACGGCGAGCAATCAAGGCCAAGGGGCAGGCGTCGTCGCTGTATCTGTTCAGCTATTACGCCGGGTCGAGTATTGCCGGGACGGCGGGTGGGGTGTTTTGGCATCTCGGTGGCTGGAACGGGATTGGGATGTTTATTGGTGGATTGTTGGTGATTGCGCTGTTGGTGGCGTTGAAGCTGGCGAAGTTGCCGCCGCTGCCGGGCACTGCGCAGGTTTAGCCACAACTGCGCCCTAGCGGTAATCGCGAGCCAAGGTACACTGACGGCATTCGTCAGTCTTGGTAAAGGGAAGCCAGAATGCGCCTGGACCGTCTCCACATTCAGAATTTTCGTTGCTACGAAGATGCCACTTTCGACTTTCAGCCGGGTTTCAATCTGGTGGTGGGGGTTAACGGGAGTGGTAAGACTTCGTTGTTGCAGGCGGTGGCAGTTTCATTCATCGAATTCGGCAATGCGATGAAACCCAGCGAGACCTCCCTAAAAAATGAAGACATACGTTTTGTCATAGATCGTTTTGACGGCCGAAGCCGTTACGAACGCAAATTTCCATTGCTTGTGCACGGCATGGGCGACGTGTTCGAAGCAACAGAATGGGTGATGAAACGTGATGGCGAAGACCTTCCACACCTGGTCGATTCCATTTTCGACTCTGAAAAAGACAAAGTCGTTAAAAAAATCAACTTGGCCATTCAGGTCGATTTACCCGTACTCGCTTTCTACCGGTCCGATCGTCGCTGGCAAGGTGCAGGGGTAACTGCTGAGTTCGCTGCACAACATCGAGTATCGCGTTTCGACGGATACATAAACTGGTTCGATGCCGTCGCCGATCTTCGCGATTTCGAAAGCTGGTTGATCGGTAAAACGCTTGAACGGATGCAAAATCTGCTTGATGCAAAACCTGTCTCGTTAGATTTCGAAGACGAACTCGCATGGGTCAATAGTGCTATCGAGTGTGCAGTACCCAAAGCGCGAAACTTACGCTACGACCTAAGACTACAAAGCCTGTTGATCGATATCGACGACCAGAAAACCATTCCCTTTAACGAACTGAGTGATGGCCAACGCGGCATGGTCGCGCTCTTCGCCGATATCGCCCGCCGCATGTGCATCCTCAACCCGCACTTGGGCAAGGACGTCCTGAAAAACACCTCAGGCGTGGTCATCATCGACGAACTGGATATCCACCTTCACCCAGCCTGGCAACGCAGCATCGTTCCAGCATTGAAAGAAGCCTTCCCCAACGTCCAGTTCATCGCCGCCAGCCACTCCCCACAAATCATCGGTAGCCTGAAACCCGAAGAAGTGATCGTTCTAAACAATGGCGACGCCTCCCACCCACGAGTCACCTATGGCCTGGATTCCAGCAGTGTTCTGGAGGAAGTCATGGGCGTGACTCAGCGCGAGCCAGAAATTGAAAAACTGCTCTCTGAGCTGTTCTCCACCCTGGAAGACAACGACCTCAAAAAAGCAAAAGTCCAACTTGAGGCGCTGAAGAAAAAGGCCCCTGACCTCCCAGAGTTCGCAGGAGCCGAAGCGTTGATGAGGCGCAAGGAGATTCTCGGTAAATGAAGCGAGTGCTCAAAGGAACTGAACCGGCGTCATTTACAGAATGGAAAAACTCGGCAAACGATGGGTGGAGTCCTAGTTATCCAACGTTGCAAAACCCGCAAAAACGGGACCTTCACAATAGTCTGCTGCTCGAACAAGGATTCTTCTGCTGCTACTGCGGCAGAGAAATAGACGCGAACAGCAGCCACATCGAACACTTCAGGCCACAAGAGCAGTATGAAGAGCTCGCATTGGCTTATCACAATCTCCATGCCTCGTGCCTGCGCGAAACCAAACCGGGCAATCCGTTGCATTGTGGTCATCGTAAGAGCAACTGGTTCGATGAAACGCAGCACATTTCGCCAATGGCGAAGCACTGTGAACAACGCTTCCGTTATCTGCCTACTGGCGTCATTCAACCAGCCGATTCTGATGACCTGTCGGCCACGAAGATGATTGAAGTGCTCGCACTGGACATCGCGTACCTCAACAATCGACGTCAGAGCGCCATTCGCCATGTATTCGACGACGACTTCCTGGCACAGGCCAGCGATGAAGATCTCGCCTTATTGGCGAGCGCCATGCGCGCTACCGAATTGCCTAATCAAAAAGCCTTCGATCACGTCATCGCCCGATACGCTGAGCAAATCATGAGGCGCTGACAGGTCCTGCCAAATATCCACAGTGCCGACTACCTGATCACCACCCGCGCTTGCAGCACCGCGTCGCGTTTTTCCAGGGTGAGTGATTGCAGGGATACGCCGTCACGCTCGACGCGGTGCAGCCAGTGCAATAACACGTTCGCTTCGCCGCTGAGGGTCAAGCGCAGCAGGTCGTTGTCGGCGTCCATCTGCTGCAGTTCGAGTCCCGCCGTGGTGGCGCTTTCGCTGAGACGTAACGACAGCGGCTGATCGGAGATGGCAGGCGCAATGCCCGGTGGTTGCGTCTGTTGCAGTTGCGCCGCGAGGTTTTGCTGATGTCGATACTGTCGCTCGGCCACGCTCAAACGCTGTTGCGTCGGTTGCCAGACCAGACTGAACGCCAGGATGCCCAGAATCAGCCCGCTCAGGCCTGACAGCAACCATTGCTCACGCCGGGACAGACGCTGCCAGCCGAGAATCGTCGCCCAATACCCGCTGCGCCATGCTTGCTTCATACACCGTCCTCCAGGGTCAGGGTCGCTTGCACGCCCTCTCGCACTTTGTTCGAACTGTCGAGTTTGACCGGCATGTCATGCTGGCGCCCACGTTCACGTAATTGCTCCAACTCGGCAAAACTGTTGGCGATCAGCTGGATTTTCCAACCATCGCCAGCGCGATATTCAATGCGTTGGACGTCAACGGCGCTGGAGCCGACAACCTGCTCGATCAGTTTGACCAACGTGACCATCGCCGTACGCGATGCTGGCAACTGCGGGTTCTGCAGGGTTTGCAGCTGCGCTGCCAGGTCGACGATGCGGGTTTGCTGCGGATAGAGCGCCCTGAACCGCTGTTCGTTCTGTGCGGACAAGCGCCGGGATTCACTGTCAAGGTGATGGATTCGCGTTTCGCTGGCGCCCCATGTCAATAACCCGACCAGCAACAGCGCCAAGCCAAGGAAACGCCAGGGCAGGGGTTGATGGCGCGGGGCGAATTCACCTTGCAGCAAGTTGATGGCGTGGCCGTGTTCCTGCATCAGCCACTGCTCGGCAGCGCTGAGGTCCTGGCGCTCGTCGAGCCAACGGATGTCCTTCGGCAAACCGGGCTTGAGCGCGGCCAATCCGGCGTCGTCGATGGCCAGACGGGCCGGCAGTCCGCCGCCGAGCACCCAGCGGCCGAACCACCAGACACCGAACGCTTGCTGCGCCGGTAAAACGTCCGCATCAACGAACACTGAACGCAGCACAATGCCGGACGCGGTCAGCCGCGCGAGTACCGCGGCAAAGCGCTGGCGATCGATCACCACCACCGCATACCGCCCTTCCCGGTCGCGGGCGCCGACGCTCAAGTGCAGCGTCTCCATCGCTTCGCCGAGTTGCTCTTCAACGGCGAACGCGATGGCCTGTGCACTCGGCTGGCGCCGGGAAGGCCAGGGATCACTGCGCACCCAACTGCACAATTCCATCGGCAATAACACATCGACGGCCTGCCCGTTCAGCGCGCGTGCCGCCTCGCTCAACGGCATCAACTGGCGTTGGCCGGTCGAAGACCAGACACAGCAAGGCCAGCCCGCCGACGGTGCAGCCAGTCCGGCGGTAGTCAGGTAGAGCCAGGTTTTCATCGGCGCGTCTCATTGGCGTGGGAAGGAAGAAATCGTCGTTGCAGGATGTTCAATCGGCGCGTGTCAGGATCGAGTTCGACGTCAGTGACCAGCCGCAAGCTGCCCTGCCCTTGGTTGACCTGAACGGTTATTCGATACCAGCGACTGTCAACGCCAAGGCCATGACTGCTCAGGCCCGCCCCGGACAGTAGCGGGTCCTGGGTAAACGCCTGGACACTCGCCCATGCCTGGGTCGAACGCTGACGCAGCAAGGCGTCGACCGTTGCAGCTTGCACGCCCTCGAGCGTGCGCAATACGTGCGCCGAGGCGGTATTGATGTTGAGCGCGGCGTCGGTGGGCAGCAGCGCGACCCAGGGCTCCAGTTTGCTCAGCCACTGCGCGTCAATGCCCGGCAGCAGGCGCAGTTGGCTCAGCTCGCGCAAGGATCCGACCTGGCTCAAGGGCATCGCTGGCAGATCGAGTAACGCTAACAAGCGCACCCAGCGCTGGCGCGTGAGCTGATCGACCTGTCCCTGATGCAGCAACGCATTGAGGTTGAAGCGCCCGGCCAGGTCCTCAATGTCGACGCTGATTTGTGCGTCGTCACGGTCAACGCCCAGCGCCGAACCTGCCCAGTCCTGGGTCAGGTCGACGGTTTTCTGCGGCGTTTGCGCAACCTCTTGCAACAACAGCAGGCCCCGGATTTCCCCGCCCTCAGCGAGTTGCCGCAAATGAATCTGCTGTAACTGTTGCCCGCTGCTTTGCAGCAACAGTCGATGGCTACGCAATAGACCACCGGTGATCAACAGCGCCAGACTCATGACCAGCAACACGCTGATCAGCGCGATGCCCCGTTGATGACTGATCACGGCAGTGCGCCCGGTAATAGCAGCACCCGACGAACGCCCTCGAAGCGCCCGCTCGATACCTGCAACTCCACCGCCATCGGCGCCGTCGCGACCTGCCCCGCAGGCCAGTCGCTGCGCCAGCCAAGCGCAGCGTCGTATACGCGCCAACGCAGATCGCGGACATCGTCGAGAAGTTTTTGCCGTTGCACGATGAGCAATCCCTCACCCCGGCTCTCGCGCCATAACGTGCCGTTGTCGAGTGAATAGGTGACTGTTTGGCGCTCGCTGCGGGGATGATCCAGGGGATTTCGCCAGTTGCCGCGTTGCAATTGCAGCCGGGCGTTATCAAGCGCAACGGGGTGCTCGGTGATGTGCAGCAGGTCCCGTTCGATCACCCCCACGGCCCGTTGCAGGTTTCTGAGCTGGCGCTCAACGTTGCTTGTGCCTTGCTGCACGCGCACCACCGCATCGAACAGCCCCCAACTGGCCAGCCCCAGCAAGGCAAAGATCGCCAGGGCAATGACCAGCTCCAGCAAGGTGAACCCGGCCTGTTTATTCATGACGATTGACGATCCAGCCGCTGAGGCGATACGCGTGTTCATTGCCGGCAAGACTGACCTCAATGTCGACGTTGAGCAGACGCGGGTCGCTCGCGACACGGATGTGCTGACGCAGTAGCCAATCGCGGCGGTCCATGCGCAGGACACGTTGTTCTCGTCCGATGGTCGCGGCCGATTGCAGACGCAGTTCATTCAACTGGTTGTCCGCCAGCCAGGCGGCGAAGAGTCGCTCGTCAACCGCCCGGGTCTGCTTTACGACGTATTGACTCGCGGACAGTACGGCCGCAGCCAGGGTCGAGAAGATGGCCAGCGCCACCATGATTTCCAGCAGGGTGAAACCACCCATCGGGGATAGCCGGCGTCGATCAGCCATCGATCACCGCCTCACCGATACCGTCGCTGGACAGGCTCAGCCAGGCTTTGCGCTGGCTCGTAAACGTCAACCGGAAAGCGCTGGTTTCATCGCTGCTGAGCATCAACAACTGCGGCGGGCCTTCGTCGGCGCCCAGACTCAAGGGCTGGCCGTCCTGTTCAAGGCGTGGATGCAGATCGTCGGGCCAACGAGAAAACGCCGCCACCGGTTCCCACGCTCGCCCCTCAAGCCGCACGGCCCGATAGCCCGCGACGCTCAGCCTGACGCCGTATTCGCGGCCGTCGAGCACCGCCCGTTCACGTAACTGCTGAATCACCGCCGCCATGGCGACCGCTTCCTGCCTCGCCTGACGCGCCGGACTCGGGCCGGTGGCAAGACTCACCATGCCCAGCAGCACGCCGATCAGCACGATCACGATCATCAGTTCCAACAAGGTGAAGCCCTCGCAACGGCGTCGCATCCGTCAATCGCCCCAGTGGCCGATATCCGCCGCGTGCCCCTCGCCGCCCACCACGCCGTCGGCACCCAGGGAGTACAAGTCGTAGGTGCCATTGTTCGATTGCACACCGGGATTGAGGTATTGGTAGGGCGTGCTCCATGGATCTACGGGCAGGTTTTTCAGGTAGCCCTGAGGGTTCCAATTCCTCGCCGACGGGGTTCCGGACGGGCGTTTGCTCAAGGCCTCCAGCCCCTGTTGCGTCGAGGGATAGTGGGCGTTGTCGAGGCGGTACATTTCCAGGGCCGTGGCGATGGCTTGAAGATCAATCCGGGCCGCGGTGACTTTGGCCTGATCGGGGCGGCTCATGAACTGCGGCACCACGATGGCGCCCAAAATGCCGATGATGACCACCACCACCATGATTTCGATGAGGGTAAAACCGCGCTGGGTGACAGGCACGTTGTCGGGTACGGATTTCATGGGTCAATTCACCAATTGGTTGAGGCTGAGAATAGGTAGCAGGATGGCCATGACGATCAGCAGCACGACGCCACCCATCAGCACCAACATGGCGGGCTCGAACAGACTCACCACCAGGGCAATGCGCGCGGCCAGGCTGTTTTCCTGTTGTTCGGCGGCACGGCCCAGCATCTGATCGAGTTCGCCAGCCCGCTCGCCGCTGGCGATCATGTGCAACATCATTGGCGGGATGTCGCCGCTGAGCTCCAGGCCACGGGTCAGGGTTCCCCCTTCGCGGACCGAACGAGCGACGTCGACCATCCGCGCACGAATGGTCAGATTGCCAATCACCGCGGCGGCGATTTCCAGCGCGTCCACCAGGGGCACGGCGCTCTTGCCAAGAATCGCCAGCGTGCTGGCAAACCGTGCCGCTTCCATCGCCCGCAACACCTCGCCGATGACCGGGAGATTCAAGAACAGGCGATGCCAGCGCAGACGCCATAAAGGCTGGCGCAGGCTCCAGCGCCAGAAACCGATCAACCCGAGCAGACCACCGAGCAACAGCAGGCCATGATTGCGCAGCGCCTGGCTCCAGCCGATCAGGGCCCGGGTCAGCCAGGGCAATGGCTGGCCGCTATCGATGAAGATCTTCACCACATCCGGCACCACGTAGCCCAGCAGAAAACCGACAATCGCCACACTGGCCAGCAGGAGAATCAACGGATAGACCAGGGCCATCTGAATCTTTTGCCGAGAGGCCTGACGGGCCTGGGTGTAGGCGGCCAATTGCTCCAGTACTTGGCCCAGGTGGCCGGAACGCTCACCGGCGGCGACGGTGGCCCGGAATAATTCGGGAAACGATTTGGGAAACTGCGCCAACGCCGTCGCCAAGGCATGGCCTTCCATGACCCGCTGGCGCACGGCCGAAAGCACACCGGCTACCCGGCGCCGGGCACTTTGTTTCGCCACCGCTTCCAGCGCTTCCTCCAAGGGCAGACCCGCCTGGATCAACGTGGACAGCTGCAACGTCAGCAAGGCCAGATCGGCGGCACTCAGGCGCGCGCCACGCAGGTGCGAATGCCCAACGCTTGCGTGGCGCTGCTCAATCAGCTTGTGCGGCCATAAACCGCGTTCACGCAATTGCTGACGGGCATGCCGCGGGTTGTCGGCCTCCAGCCGCCCCTTGCAGGCACGGCCCTGGGCGTCTTGGGCGTGATAGTCGAACGTCGACACGGCTAGTGCTCCTGAGTCACGCGCAGCAATTCGTCGAGACTGGTCACGCCGTCCAGCACCCGTTGCCGACCGTCCTGGAACAGGCTGCGAGAACCTTTGCGCGCCTCATCGACCAGTGCCTGCTCGCTCGCGCCCTGGTGGATCAGCACCGACAGCGCGGGCGTCACACTGATCAGTTCGTAGATCCCGATACGCCCGCGATAACCGTGCTGACACTGCGCACACCCCACAGCCTTGAACAGCGAGGGCGGCGACGCAGCGTCCAGCCCGAGGCGCTGGCAGGCTGACGCATCCGCGAGGTAGGGCGTCTTGCAACGGGCGCATAAGGTGCGCAGTAAGCGCTGAGCCAAAACCCCCACCAGCGACGATGCCAGCAGATAGGCATCGACGCCCATGTCCACCAGCCTGATCACCGCACCGGCCGCGCTGTTGGTGTGCAACGTCGACAGCACCAAATGACCGGTCAGGGAAGCCTGAACAGCGATCTGCGCGGTCTCGCGATCACGGATTTCGCCGACCATCACCACGTCCGGGTCCTGACGCAGGATCGCGCGCAGACCTCGGGCAAACGTCATGTCGACTTTCGGATTGACCGGCATTTGCCCGACACCCGGCAGGTGATATTCGATGGGGTCTTCAACCGTGAGGATGTTGCGGGTCTGATCATTCAGACTGTTCAGCGCCGCATACAGGCTGGTGGTCTTGCCGGAGCCGGTCGGGCCGGTCACCAACAGAATGCCGTGGGGCTTGCCGAGCAGTTGGCGCAGGTTTGCCAGGAGGTCATCCGGCATGCCCAAACGCGGTAATTCCAGGCGCCCGGCCTGTTTGTCCAGCAGCCGCAGCACCACCCGCTCACCGTGCGCCGACGGCAGGGTCGAGACCCGTACATCAATTTCATGCCCCGCCAGTCGCAGGGCCATCCGGCCATCCTGGGGGACGCGTTTTTCAGCGATATCCAGACGCGCCATGACCTTGATCCGCGACACCAGCAAGGTCGCCAGCTCACGCCGTGGCCGGAGCATCTCTCGCAGTTGGCCGTCGACGCGCATGCGCACCGACAGGTACTGCTCGAAGGTTTCCAGGTGCACGTCCGAGGCGTGCTCGCGCACCGCTTCACTGAGCAGGGCGTTGATCAGCCGGATGATCGGCGCATCGCCCTGCTGCTCCAGCAAATCAGCGGTTTGCGGGACTTGATCGACCAGACTCAGCAAGTCCAGCTCGTCGTCCAGTCCCTGGGCAACTTGCTCCGCCGCACTTTGCCCTTCACGGTAAGCCGCTGCCAGGCGTGTCGCAAACACGCCGGCTTCGAGCATTCTGATCGGCAGAGCCTCGCCGGATATCCGACGCGCCTCCGCCACCGCCGTGAGTGGCGTATCCGCGCGCAAGACCAGGCTCAAGTCGTCCCCGTCCCGCTCCAGCAACACACCAAAACGCCGGGCAAAGCCGAAGGGCAATTGTTCGCACAGGGCGGTGCTCATGGCGTACCCGGTTCGAGGTCGAGCAACGGCACATCAGGCGCCGGGTCGAACAGTTGCCGTGAATGCGCAGGCAACAGCAACGAGCTATTACCCCCTGCGCCGGGCTTGCTCAAATCACGCAAGGTGTCATAGCGCTGCTGACTGACACCGGACAGATCTTCCTTGCTGCGCACGATGGTGGGCCGCAAAAACACCATCAGATTGCTTTTTGTCTGGGTGTCGCGGCTCCAGCGAAACAGCGCGCCCAGATAAGGAATATCGCGCAGCAGCGGCACCCCGCTCTGCTGAGTGCGCACGCTGTCGCGGATCAGCCCGCCAATCACGATAATTTCGCCATCGTCGGCCAGAATGGTGCTTTTGAGCGCGCGTTTATTGGTAATCAGGTCCGAGGAATCGATGCCCGACACCGAGGGCGCGATATCCGATACCTCCTGTTCGACCTCCAGGCGCAAAGTCGAACCTTCGTTAATGTAGGGCTTGATCTTCAGGCTGATGCCTACGTCCTTGCGTTCGACGGTGGTGAAGGGGTTTTCCGCACCGTTGCTGTTGGTGGCGTAGGAACCGGTCTTGAACGGCACATTCTGGCCAACGATGATTTCCGCTTCCTGATTGTCCAGGGTCAACAGGCTCGGCGTGGACAGCAGGTTGCTGCGGGTGCTGCTGGCCAACGCCGAAACCAAGGCACCAAAGCGGTCGCTGCCCAGTTGCAACAACGCGCCTTCGGGTGCCGACCTTTTCTCGTCAAACGCCAGCCCGCCAACGATCGGGATGTCGGTGCCGGGGAAGTTGATAAAGCCCTTCGCATCGCCGGTACTCATACTCCACTGAACGCCTATGGCTTGGGCGATGTCGCCGGAAATCTCGACGATTGCGGCGTGGATCAGCACTTGGGCCCGAGGTTGGTCCAATTGGCGCACGATAGTTTCGATGGTCCTGATTTGCGCCGGCTCGGCGATCAACACCAGCGCATTCTGACTTTCGTCAGCCTTGATCATGAAGGTCGCGCTGGAGGCCGTGTCTCTGGCACCGCCGACCGCTTGCGCCGGCCGCTTGCCCTGTCCGAGCGTTTCCAGGACTTCAGCCAATTGCCTGGCATCGCTGTGGCGCAGGCGAATCACCCGGGCGTTGTCGGGGGTCGCCGTGTCGGGGATATCCAGCCCCTGTGCCAGGGCAATCAAGCGCTGGCGAACCGACGGCGGGCCGATAACGATCAGACGATTGGTCCGGGGATCGGCCAGCACCTGAGCCACGGTCTCGGCATTGCGCTTGCCGATCGAGGCTTCGATGACCGGCGCTACATCCACGGCGTGGGCATGATGCAGTTGCACCACCGCGTGCAGATTGTTCTGCCCGGCGTCCAGTTGCCGGACGATCTCGGCGATGCGTTGCACATTGGCCGTGGTATCGGTGACCACCAACGCATTGGCCGACACCGACGGGCCGACATAACCATTGACCGACACCAGCGGCCGGATCAGCCCGGCGATATCGCTGGCACTGCTGGTGTTCAACTCGATGACCCGGGTGACAAATTGCGAGGCCGTGGCGTTGTTGACCGATCCTTTGCCAGCACGGGTCCTGGCTTCGGCAACCGGCGTGATCAGGAGTCGCTCGCCTTCATCGATCACGGTGAAGTTATGAGCATCGAGCACCGAATAGAACAGTCGGCGAACCCCTTCCCGGTCGAGGGCCTGGGGAGACATCACTGTGATCCGTCCCGAGACTCTGGGGTCCAGCACCACGGTCGTTCCAAGGATCGTGGAGAACTCTTCGACGATGTCGCGCAGCTCGGCATTGTTCATTGCCAACTGCCATTTTTCCTCTTCGGCCCGCAGCGTGCCCGCCATGAGCGCGAGTGCCGGAACGGCAAGTAGAAGCAGGGCGCGCAAGGTGTGCGCGGCCGTGAAAATTTTCATGGAATCCATCACTTTGACGGCCCTGAGATCGGGCGTAGATGACGCGCAAAAGGCGATGCCGGTGCGCTGGCGGGCGATTCGAGTCGGCGCAGGAACCGCGCTGCCGGTGGTTGCAACACCAACCGTTCTTCGCGGCCCTTGTTCCACAGCACCACTTGGTTCACTTCGACCCGCCGCAGGACGCTGCCACCGGGCAAGCGTTCGCCCACCCGGTACAGGCGCGGGCCTTGGGCGTTGGTCAGCAGCGCTTTGGACAATCCTGTGCCGACGACGAAACATGCCTGTAAGGTCAGCGCTTCGGTGCTCGGTCGCAACGCGGTCTGCGTATTCAGACCGAACACAGTGGCGACCGCCGAGGTATCGGGCGGCACTTCGGCAGGCACCGTTTCGAGTGCCGGTGCGACAACGGGCAATGACGCGCCCGGGTTCTGGCGAAAGTGCCACTCCTGCCACAGCAAAAACACTGCGTAGCCGAAGGGAAGAACCCACAAAACACCCTTGCACAGTCGCAACCCGCTTCCCGACGAAAGCCTGCGAATGAGTTCACTCATGGAGGTTGTACAGACGATGACCGGCACGTCGCAACGACATTCGCCGCAATACCCGGTGGCCCCGGCATTCATGAAAAACCACTGCGCTCACATGCAAAACGATCAGTAATCCAAGCACCACGCAGGCCCAGATATGGACCGTCACACACAGCGCGATCAGCCAAGGATCGCTCAGCGGTTGCGCGATCTCGATCAGGCCGAAAACATCAATCGGGCGATCCATCGTCAATACCCCGGTCATCAACACGACTGTCACCGTGAGGTAAATCAGTGTGTGAACGAGCAGCGCAAAGCCTTCCATAACGGCCATGGATCCCAGGCTCACCTGTCGGACGTACGCGAGAAAAAGCATCAGCCGCCAGACAAAAAAAGGGATGAACACGGTGGTCAGCGACACATTGATGATGGACACCCAGCGCCTCAGTTGCGCGGACACCTCGAAGCACGCCACATAGAACCCGGACAGCAAGGCCCACACGATGACCGCTGCCGACAACCAGTGCAGCCATACGCGTTGTTTGGAGTAACCGATAACGGTCATTTTCAACTCGACTATCAACAGGAAGACCAGCCCTCGGGCGATCTTTTACAGATCGCCCGAGGGCCGTGGGGGGATTTACCGCTTGTCCCACGCCAGGTGCCAATCGGCACCGATAGCCGGCTCGAAGCCGTTGGCGGTCGGAGCGTACTGCTTGCAGTAACCCGAGGCCGGGAATGGCTTGCACTCGAAGACTTCTTTGGTCTTGGGTTGCAGCACTTTGGTCCCGGCGGTGTAGTCGCCAATGTTTTGCGGGAACACGAAGTCATAGTCGACGACGGTGCCTTCGCCGGTCAGGTTCACGACCTGGGTGTCCTGGCGGGTGGTGCGACCATCCAGCGTGGTGCCGATCAAGGTCAGGGTGTGTTGGCCAGGGTTGCCGCGAACATCCATCGTCAGCATCGGTGCCCCGCCGTCCAACTGGGCCGAGGTGGAACCGACCGACTTGTTGTGTTCGTCGTACAAGGTCGCTTCGATGTTCATCTTGCGGTTGGCAATCACCCCGAAATCGACCTTGGCCAACCCTTTGTCCAACACGTACTCAGGTTTCAGCGACGCCACCGCCAGGCGAGCCGCCGCATCTTCCTGCATGTTCAGTTGCACTTCGTAACGGGTTACGCCGCTGTCTTTCTGGGCGTACAAACTGTTGTTGCCCCGTACCGCTTCGATGTTGCCCTGCTCATCACGAATGCCGGCGCGAACCAGTGTGTGGGTCTTATTGATTTGCTCGGCAAGCTTGAAGGACCAGTTCTGCGGTTGGCCTTCTTCGGCGCTGTCGATGCTGACTTCAACGCTGTAGTCCGGGTTTTCACCGTTGGCCGAGAACGCGCGGGCCTTGACCTTATCGCCCACCAGCAGCGCGTTCGCAGGTGCAATGCCGCCTACCGACGACCAGCCGCCGGGCAGAGACGCTTCGGCGAGGATGTTCACATCGGCCGCGTTGTAGAACGCCGCATCGGTATCACCGACCGTCCAGATCGCCAGAATGACGTGCTGGCCGGACTTGTCTTCAGGGATATCGCAGTTGTGTTTGGCCCCGGAAACCGGCTTCTGATTGCCGCCATCGACCATGCAAAACGGCGTGCTTTCGAACGAAGAACGCTTGAGCGACTCGTTCGGGTTCCAGTCGTTGCGAGTAATGAAATACTCATGCTTGGTGGCGGGATGGACTGCGGTGTAGTGCCACTGGAAATCAATATTGCGATCCTTGATTTCACTCAGGTGCCAGCGGCTGGCCGACTGCACATCCAGTGCCGAGAACATCGAGGCACCGCCACTGGGAATCTTGCCATCGATCGGCCCCTGCAGCGGCGCGCCGCCAACACCGGCGGGGAACCCTTTGAAGGTTTCGCCGACACTTTGTGGCTCGTATTGCGCACCACCACAGTTGGTATTCAAACCTTTTTGGCAGGCCAGTGCTCGCGAAGGAGGAACCTCAAGATAGCCATGCGCGGAAACGCTTTGCGACGCCAGCATCGCCGATAACAGGACCATTGAAGAAGTGCAGGCGGTTAACGCACTTCGTTTATAAAATTTAACTTCCATGATGATATTTCCAGACGACTTATCGAAGAGTGAGGCGCTTTGCTGGCGCCTCGTTTGCGATAGGGTTCGGCGCTATACCGAATACGCGTCTGAAACTTTACGGGGATGAGTGAGGCTTCTCTGTAGGGCAAATCACCGCTCTCAGCAGGAAGCGTCTCTCAGTTCTTTTTTCTGACAAAGGAGGAAAAGATTCTTACAGCAAGTAATAGTTAGGAGCGTCGTGACGCTTCAAAGGCAAAAAAAAAGCCTGTCCAGCGCAAGGCGGGACAGGCTGTAAAAAACTCGGCAAACGTTATTCGTGATACTGCGCCGACAACTCATGCACCGCGCGCAAGAACGCACCCGCATGCTCCGGATCAACTTCCGGGGTGATGCCATGACCGAGGTTGAACACGTGACCGCTGCCCTTGCCATAACTGGCGAGAATCCGGCCGACTTCGGTGCGAATGGCTTCTGGTTTGGCGTACAGCACCGTCGGGTCCATGTTGCCTTGCAGGGCGACTTTGTTGCCAACACGCTGGCGGGCTTCGCCGATGTCACAGGTCCAGTCCAGGCCCAACGCATCCGCGCCGGCATCGGCAATGCTTTCCAGCCACAGGCCGCCGTTCTTGGTGAACAGGATGACCGGCACTTTGCGGCCCTCGTGTTCGCGGATCAGGCCGCTGACGATTTTGCGCATGTAGGCCAGGGAGAATTCCTGGTACGCCGCCGCCGAGAGGTTGCCGCCCCAGGTGTCGAAGATCTGCACCGCTTGGGCGCCGGCCATGATCTGGCCGTTGAGGTAGCTGGTGACCGACTGCGCGAGTTTATCCAGCAGCAGGTGCATGGCTTGCGGGTTGTCGTAGAGCATGGCCTTGGTCTTGCGGAAGTCTTTCGACGAGCCGCCTTCGACCATGTAGGTGGCCAGGGTCCAAGGGCTGCCGGAGAAGCCGATCAGCGGCACGCGGCCGTTCAGTTCGCGGCGGATGGTGCTGACCGCGTCCATCACGTAACCCAGGTCTTTGTGCGGATCCGGGATCGGCAGGGCTTCGACGTCGGCCAGGGTGCTGACGACTTTCTTGAAGCGCGGACCTTCACCGGTTTCGAAGTACAGGCCTTGGCCCATGGCATCCGGGATGGTGAGGATGTCGGAGAAGAGGATCGCCGCGTCCAGTTGTGGATAGCGGTCGAGCGGTTGCATCGTGACTTCGCAAGCGAACTCCGGGTTCATGCACAGGCTCATGAAGTCACCGGCCTTGGCACGGCTGGCGCGGTATTCCGGCAGGTAGCGACCGGCCTGACGCATCATCCAGACAGGCGTGACGTCTACGGGTTGCTTGAGCAGGGCGCGAAGGAAACGGTCGTTCTTCAGGGCAGTCATGTCGGCATCCGGAAAAAAAGTGCGGGCATTTTCTCAGAGCGCGAGGCAAAAGGCACGGCAAGCGCCGCACCTTTTGTCTATCGGGTCAATTTGTCGCGGTTTTGCCACCGCAAGATCGTTCCCACGCTCTGCGTGGTAACGCCTCCGGTGACGCTCCGCGTCACGCCTTTTGGGACGCGGAGCGTCCCGGGCTGCATTCCCACGCAGAGCGTGGGAACGATCATCAATTTTGGAAAGTGATCAGACGCCCAGGTAATCCAGGATCCCTTCGGCGGCATTACGGCCTTCGAAGATCGCCGTTACCACCAGGTCAGAGCCGCGAACCATGTCGCCACCGGCGAAGATTTTCGGGTTGCTGGTCTGGTGTTTGTATTTACCCTGCTCCGGGGCCACAACGCGGCCCTGGCTGTCGGTCTGGATCTCGAACTGTTCGAACCACGACGCCGGGCTCGGACGGAAACCGAATGCGATGACCACGGCATCCGCCGGGATGATCTCTTCGGAACCCGGGATCGGCTCGGGGCTGCGACGGCCACGGGCGTCCGGTTCGCCGAGACGGGTCTCGACTACTTTCACGCCTTCGACACGGTCTTCACCGACGATGGCGATCGGCTGGCGGTTATAGAGGAATTTCACGCCTTCTTCCTTGGCGTTCTTCACCTCTTTGCGCGAGCCCGGCATGTTCGCTTCATCGCGACGATAAGCGCAGGTCACCGACTTGGCGCCCTGGCGGATCGACGTGCGGTTGCAGTCCATCGCCGTGTCGCCGCCGCCCAGCACCACAACCTTTTTGCCTTTCATGTCGACGAAATCTTCCGGCGACTTTTCAAAGCCCAGGTTGCGGTTGACGTTGGCGATCAGGAAGTCGAGCGCGTCATGCACGCCCGGCAGGTCCTCACCGGCAAAGCCGCCCTTCATGTACGTGTAGGTGCCCATGCCCATGAACACGGCATCGTATTCTTCGAGCAGTTGCTCGATGGTCACGTCCTTGCCCACTTCGGTGTTCAGGCGGAACTCGATGCCCATGCCGGTGAAGACTTCGCGGCGATTGCTCAGCACAGTCTTTTCCAGCTTGAACTCGGGGATGCCGAAGGTCAGCAGGCCACCGATTTCCGGGTTCTTGTCGAACACCACCGGAGTCACGCCACCACGTACCAAAACGTCGGCACAACCCAGGCCAGCAGGGCCTGCGCCGATCACCGCAACACGTTTGCCGGTCGGCTTGACCTTGGACATGTCCGGGCGCCAGCCCATGGCGAACGCGGTGTCGGTGATGTACTTCTCGACCGAACCGATGGTCACCGCGCCGAAGCCGTCGTTGAGGGTGCAGGCACCCTCGCACAGACGATCCTGCGGGCATACCCGGCCGCACACTTCCGGCAGGGTGTTGGTCTGGTGCGACAGCTCGGCAGCCTGGAGGATGTTGCCCTCGGCCACCAGCTTCAGCCAGTTCGGAATGAAGTTGTGCACCGGGCACTTCCATTCGCAATACGGGTTACCGCAACCCAGGCAGCGGTGGGCCTGATCGGCCGAATGCTGGGGTTTGAAGGGTTCGTAGATTTCCACGAACTCTTTCTTGCGTTGACGCAACAGTTTCTTCTTCGGATCTTTGCGCCCGACGTCGATGAATTGGAAGTCGTTGCTGAGACGTTCGGCCATCTTCAAAACCTCATAACAGCAGCGTCAAGCTACAAGCTTGAAGCTGCAAGAAAATCACTCTGCAGGCACATCGCGCACTGCTGTTCGCTTGCGGCTTGAAACTTGCCGCTTGCAGCTACGTCGATTACTGCGGACTTGCCCGCGTACTGGAGAGCAGCGACTTCAGACTCGCCGCCTTAGGTTTCACGAGCCAGAAACGACGCAAATAGTCATCGAGGTTTTCAGCGAGGTTACGACCCCATTCGCTGTCGGTTTCCGCGACGTATTCGTCCAGCACGCGTTGCAGGTGGCTGCGATAGGATTCCATCGCTTCGCCGCTGATCCGCTGGATTTCCACCAGTTCGTGGTTGACCCGGTCAACGAAGGTGTTGTCCTGGTCGAGCACGTAGGCGAAACCGCCGGTCATGCCTGAGCCGAAGTTATAACCGGTCTTGCCCAGAACGCAGACAAAACCACCGGTCATGTACTCGCAGCAGTGATCGCCAGTGCCTTCAACCACAGTGTGAGCACCGGAGTTACGCACGGCGAAACGCTCGCCCGCGGTGCCAGCGGCAAACAGCTTGCCGCCGGTGGCGCCGTACAGGCAGGTGTTGCCGATAATGGCGCTGTCCTGGGTCTTGTAGACGCTGCCCTTCGGCGGAACGATGACCAGTTTGCCGCCGGTCATGCCTTTGCCGACGTAGTCGTTGGCGTCGCCTTCCAGATACATGTTCAAACCGCCGGCGTTCCACACACCGAAGCTCTGACCGGCCGTCCCTTTGAAGCGGAAGGTGATCGGCGCGTTCGCCATGCCTTGGTTGCCGTGTTTGCGGGCGATTTCACCGGAGATCCGCGCGCCGATGGAACGGTCGCAGTTGCAGATATCCAGGGCGAACTCGGCGCCGCTCATGTCGTTGATGGCCGAGGTGGCCATGTCGACCATTTTCTCGGCCAGCAGGCCTTTGTCGAACGGCGGGTTGCGCTCGACCTGGCAGAATTGCGGCTTGTCTGCAGGGATGTGATCGCTGCCCAGCAACGGGGTCAGGTCCAGGTGTTGCTGCTTGGCGGTCTGGCCTTCGAGGACTTCCAGCAGATCGGTACGGCCGATCAGCTCTTCGAGGGAGCGCACGCCCAGCTTGGCCAGCCACTCACGGGTTTCTTCGGCGACGTAGGTGAAGAAGTTGATCACCATGTCGACGGTGCCGATGTAGTGGTCCTTGCGCAGCTTCTCGTTCTGGGTCGCGACGCCGGTGGCGCAGTTGTTCAGGTGGCAGATACGCAGGTATTTGCAGCCCAGGGCGATCATTGGCGCGGTGCCAAAGCCGAAGCTCTCGGCGCCGAGGATCGCAGCCTTGATCACGTCGAGGCCGGTTTTCAGGCCGCCGTCGGTTTGGACCCGGACTTTGCCGCGCAGGTCATTGCCGCGCAGGGTCTGATGGGTTTCGGCCAGGCCGAGTTCCCACGGTGCGCCCGCGTATTTGATCGAGGTCAGCGGCGATGCGCCGGTGCCGCCGTCGTAGCCGGAGATGGTGATCAAGTCCGCGTAGGCCTTGGCCACACCGGCGGCGATGGTGCCGACGCCGGCTTCTGCGACCAGCTTCACCGAGACCAGAGCCTTCGGGTTGACTTGTTTCAGGTCGAAAATCAGCTGCGACAAGTCTTCGATCGAGTAGATGTCGTGGTGCGGCGGCGGCGAAATCAGGGTCACGCCCGGCACTGCGTAACGCAGTTTGGCGATCAGACCGTTGACCTTGCCCCCTGGCAACTGACCACCTTCGCCAGGCTTCGCACCCTGAGCGACTTTGATCTGCAGCACTTCAGCGTTGACCAGGTATTCCGGGGTGACCCCGAAACGGCCCGTCGCAACCTGCTTGATTTTCGAACTCTTGATGGTGCCGTAGCGCGCCGGGTCTTCGCCGCCTTCGCCGGAGTTGGAACGCGCACCGAGGCGGTTCATGGCTTCGGCCAGGGCTTCGTGAGCCTCAGGCGACAGGGCGCCCAACGAGATGCCGGCGGAGTCGAAGCGCTTGAGCACCGATTCCAGCGGTTCGATCTCGCTGATGTCCAGCGCCGTGTCCAGGGTCTTCACCTTGAACAAGTCGCGGATCATCGACACCGGACGGTTATCCACCAGCGCCGTGTATTCCTTGAACTTGCTGTAGTCGCCCTGCTGCACAGCGGCTTGCAGGGTGCTGACCACATCCGGGTTGTAAGCGTGATATTCGCCACCGTGGACGAACTTCAGCAGACCGCCCTGCTGGATCGGCTTGCGCGGGCTCCAGGCTTCAGCGGCCAGGGCTTTCTGCTCGGCTTCGATGTCGACGAAACGCGCGCCCTTGATGCGGCTCGGCACACCACGGAAGCTCAGCTCGCAGACTTCTTCGGACAGGCCGATAGCCTCGAACAACTGCGCACCGCGGTACGACGTAATGGTCGAGATGCCCATCTTCGACAGGATCTTCAGCAGACCTTTGGTGATGCCTTTGCGGTAGTTCTTGAACACCTCATAGAGGTCGCCCAGGACTTCACCGGTACGGATCAGGTCGCCCAACACTTCGTAGGCCAGGAACGGATAAACAGCCGAGGCGCCGAAACCGATCAACACCGCAAAGTGATGCGGGTCGCGGGCGGTGGCGGTTTCTACCAGGATGTTGGAGTCGCAACGCAGGCCCTTTTCGGTCAAGCGGTGGTGCACCGCGCCGGTGGCCAGGGATGCGTGGATCGGCAACTTGCCCGGAGCAATGTGCCGGTCACTCAATACAACCTGGGTACGACCGGCGCGCACGGCTTCTTCAGCCTGATCGGCGACGTTGCGGATCGCCGCTTCGAGACCGACGCTTTCGTCGTAGTTCAGATCGATGATCGCGCGCTCGAAGCCCGGACGATCGAGGTTCATCAGCGAACGCCACTTGGCCGGGGAAATCACCGGCGAGCTGAGGATCACGCGCGAGGCATGTTCCGGCGACTCCTGGAAAATGTTGCGCTCGGCACCGAGGCAGATCTCCAGCGACATGACGATGGCTTCACGCAGCGGGTCGATCGGCGGGTTGGTCACCTGGGCGAATTGCTGGCGGAAATAGTCGTACGGCGTGCGCACGCGCTGGGACAGCACGGCCATCGGCGTATCGTCGCCCATCGAGCCCACGGCTTCGTAGCCTTGCTCGCCGAGCGGACGCAGCACCTGATCGCGCTCTTCGAACGTGACCTGATACATCTTCATGTACTGCTTAAGCTGGTCGACATCGTAGAAAGCCGAACCGTGGTCGTTGTCTTCCATCGTCGCCTGGATGCGCAGGGCATTCTTGCGCAGCCATTGCTTGTACGGATGACGGGACTTCAAGCGGTTGTCGATCGCATCGGTGTCGAGGATCTGACCGGTTTCGGTGTCCACGGCAAAGATCTGGCCCGGGCCTACGCGGCCCTTGGCGATCACGTCTTCAGGCTGGTAGTTCCAGACACCGATTTCCGAGGCCAGGGTGATGAAGCCGTTCTTGGTGGTGACCCAACGCGCCGGACGCAGACCGTTACGGTCGAGCAGGCACACCGCATAGCGACCATCGGTCATTACTACGCCGGCCGGGCCGTCCCACGGTTCCATGTGCATCGAGTTGTATTCGTAGAACGCACGCAGATCCGGGTCCATGGTTTCGACGTTCTGCCACGCAGGCGGAATGATCATCCGCACGCCACGGAACAGGTCGATGCCACCGGTGACCATCAGCTCGAGCATGTTGTCCATGCTGGAGGAGTCGGAACCGACGCGGTTCACCAATGGGCCGAGTTCTTCCAGGTCCATCAAATCGTTGGTGAATTTGGTGCGACGGGCCACGGCCCAGTTGCGGTTACCGGTGATGGTGTTGATCTCGCCGTTGTGGGCGAGGAAGCGGAACGGCTGGGCCAGCGGCCATTTCGGCAGGGTGTTGGTGGAGAAGCGCTGGTGGAACACGCAAATCGAGGTTTGCAGGCGCTGGTCGCTGAGGTCTGGATAGAAGGCGGTCAAATCCGCCGGCATCATCAGGCCTTTATAAATGATGGTTTTGTGCGAAAAGCTGCACACGTAGTGATCGGCATCGCCGGCGTTGGCCACGGACGAGCGACGACGGGAAGTGAACAGCTTGACGGCCATGTCCTGATCGCTCAGGCCTTCACCGGCGATGAACACTTGTTCGATCTGCGGCAGGCGCTCAAGGGCCAGGCGGCCGAGGACGCTGGTGTCGATCGGCACTTTGCGCCAGCCGACGAGGGTCAGGCCGGCCGCAATGATCTCGCGGTTCATGTTCTCGCGAGCGGCTTCGGCTTTCACCGGGTCCTGGTTGAAGAAGACCATGCCCACGGCATATTGCTTGGGCAGTTCGACGCCGAAGGTTTCCTGGGCAATGGCTCGCAGGAACACATCCGGCTTTTGAATCAGCAAGCCGCAACCGTCACCGGTCTTGCCGTCGGCGTTGATCCCACCGCGGTGGGTCATGCAGGTCAGGGCCTCAATGGCCGTTTGCAAAAGGGTATGACTGGGCTCGCCCTGCATATGGGCTATCAGGCCAAAACCGCAGTTATCCTTGAATTCATCTGGTTGGTACAGACCTGCTTTCATAGACACTTTCTCACCAGGCTGCCTCTTTTCGAGGCAAATTTCTTTTCAATTCAACCACTTGCCATCCACGCCGAACGTACGTCGGCTTTGCGGGGGCAAAAGGGAGGTCATTGTACACACCGACACTTACGCTCACAAATTTGACGACGAAATGTCGCAAATCTATGTCGCATTTGTGAAAGGTTTAAAGCGATATGCTGTGCTAGTCAAAACTTTTTTAATTTTGACCGCAACGACTCAAAGACCACTATGACGCAGACACCACAAGGCACGCGGCCTGTAGAGGCGGCATGCGCTTGCGGAATATTTTGAGGTGCCGGGAGAGGCGGCCTGGGTAAGGCCGCCGAATCATCAGCGAGCTGTAGCCAGTTCCTGTTGGACGCTGGCGACGGAGCGAGGCCAAGGTTTACCAGCCTGAACCTTCGCTGGCAAGGCCTTGATGGCGGTAACGGCTGCATCGCGGTTGGCGAAACTGCCGTAGGTGATGACGTAAAGCGGTTTGCCGTTGAGGACTTTCTTGAAGTAACGGTACTCGCCGCCCTGCTCCTTGACGAAGGTTTGCGCAGCGGCTTCGGAGCTGGTGCCGAGGATCTGCACCACATAGTTACCCGGTGCTTGCCCGGCGTACCAGCTGCCACCGGCGGCTTTGGCGACGGTAACCGGCTTCTCGGCCGGTTTGGCGGCAACCACAGGCTTGGCTGGCGCTGGCGCCGGTTTGGCCACGGGTGCAGGCGCAGGCTTGGCGGTGGCGACTTGAGTCGGTGCCGGAGCCGGTTTGGCGGCTGGCGTTGGCGCAGGACCTGGCTGGATGCCCGTAGGTGGCGCAACAGTGGTCACGGTCGGCGGTGTGGCGCTGGAGCCTTCGACCGGCACGCCGTCGTCGCCTTCAGTGATACCACCGGCCGCTTCGGCCAACGGGCTGCGCATGACCGGTTGCGATTGGCCGACCAGCGGCAATGGCATCGGCTGCGTATTGCCAGCGAACTCCACCGAAGGTGCGCCCCCGGCGGCATTTGGTTTTGGTGTGCCCAATGGCAACTGGGCCTGTTCGTTGGCCGGAGCGCCGGTGGTCGGTGTCTTGCTGCGGCCCGGCATCAACCAGGCGGCGGCTACCGCGACCACGACTACGGCGGAAATCGCCAATACGTGTTTCTTCGGCATGTTGAACCCCATACTTGGACGCTTCACCGCTGTGCGGCTGGCAATCATGGCTTCGATCATCGCATCGCGGGCGACCTGGTTGATGGTGCCAGGCCAACCGTCGGAGCTTTCGTGAATATCAGAGATCTGATCCGCGGTAAAAAGTTCGATACCCCGACCGGCGCCTTCGAGACGCTGATCCAGATATTCGCGGGTTTCTTCTTCGGTGTACGGCTGCAATTCGATGACGTGGAAGCGCTCTTCCTCGAGGCTCAGCGCCTCCAGTTGCGCAATCAGCGACGATTCGCCGAACAGGAACACATGAGGGCGACCCTCCGGTGCACCGGCCGCCAAAGCCATCAGGGCTTCCAACGCGGACTCGTCAAGTTGCTCGGCGTCGTCCACCAGCAAATAGACTTCCTGCCCGGTCAGCGCGAGCTGCACCACTTGGGCCAGAATCGCGCCGATCTCGGCCTGGGCCACATTCAGCGCCTGGGCAATTTGACGCAGCACACCTGCGGCATCGCCGGCGCCACGGGCGGAAACCACCACGCTTTGCACGGACTGCTTGTTGGTGCTGGCCACCAGGGCCTGACGCAACAGGGTCTTGCCACTGCCGTGCGGGCCGGTGACCACCAGCAGCAACTGGCTGTAGCGGGCCAGGTGATGCAGTTGTCCCAGCACCGGTTTGCGTTGGGCCGGGAAAAATTTGAAGCCAGGCACCCGTGGAGCGAAAGGGTCATGACTTAACTGGAAATGGCCGAGGAAAGCCTCGTCGGCATGCAAACTAGTCATCGGGATCTTATTAACCTTTAAGCTGAGCCAGGGCGCGGTAATCCGCTCCCAGCGTGGCCTGTAGAACCTCTTTCGGATAATCGTCGGTCACCACCGCTTCGCCCATATGGCGCAGCAGCACCAGGCGCAAACGACCGTCGATCACTTTCTTGTCAATTGCCATGTGTTCGAGAAAATCGGCTTCAGTCATCTCTTCAGGCGGGATGACCGGCAAGCCGGCACGCTGGAACAGACGAATGCCGCGATCTCGCTCCTGTTCGCTGATCCAGCCCAAACGTGCGGACATTTCCAGCGCCATTACGGTGCCAGCAGCGACCGCTTCACCGTGTAGCCACACACCATAGCCCATGTGGGTTTCGATGGCGTGGCCGAAGGTGTGCCCCAGGTTCAGCGTGGCGCGCACGCCGGTTTCTTTTTCATCGGCGCCCACCACTTCAGCCTTGGCCTCGCAGGAGCGCTTGATAGCGTACGTCAGGGCGACCTGATCCAGGGCGCGCAGGCGATCGACGTTTTCTTCGAGCCAGGTAAGGAACGGCTCGTCGCAGATCAACCCGTACTTGATGACTTCCGCCAGGCCCGCAGAAAGCTCGCGAGCCGGCAAAGTATTGAGGGTGGCCGTGTCGATCAGCACCACATTGGGCTGATAGAAAGCGCCAACCATGTTCTTGCCCAGCGGATGGTTGATCCCGGTCTTGCCGCCCACGGAAGAGTCGACTTGCGACAGCAACGTGGTCGGCACCTGGATGAAATCGACGCCGCGCTGGTAGCAGGCGGCAGCAAAACCGGCCATGTCCCCAATCACGCCGCCACCGAGGGCGATGACCGTGGTGCGGCGGTCGTGCCGGGCGGTCAGCAGACCGTCGAAAATCAGTTGCAGGGTTTCCCAGGTCTTGAAGGCTTCGCCGTCGGGCAGCACCACCGAGACGACTGAAAACTGTGCGAGGCTTTTGGTCAGACGTTCGAGATAGAGCGGCGCCACGGTCTCGTTGCAGATGATTGCCACTTGCCGCCCGCGAACATGCGGGGCCAGCAACTCGGGCTGATCCAACAAACCTTCGCCAATATGAATCGGGTAGCTGCGCTCGCCTAGATCGACCTTGAGTGTCTGCATGTGTCCCCACAGTGAAGATGGAATCAGGCGTCCTGCCTTGAGTTAACAAATGTGCGCGGCGTCTGCTGGTGTGACGCCGTTTGATAGCCATCCGCCACAACCTTGAGCGGCCATGACAGGACGCCGAGGATAGCGCATTTCGCGCTGCGCTTTAACGGGGAGGAAGCTGCTGCAAGCGTTCAAGGATGTCGAGCACCACCATTCGCGGCGGCCGCTCATCGGTTTCCACCACCAGATCGGCGATTTCCCGATAAAGCGGATCGCGGATCGCCAGCAGATCCCGAAGGGTCTTGGCCGGATCGGCGGTGCGCAACAAAGGACGATTGCGGTCACGCGACGTGCGGCCGACTTGCTGCTCGACCGACGCGTGCAGATACACCACGCGTCCCCCGGCGTGCAGGGCCCGACGATTGGCTTCGCGCATCACTGCACCGCCGCCGGTCGCCAGCACTACGCCGTCGCAGGCGCACAGCTCTTCGATCATCGCTTGCTCGCGATCACGAAAGCCGGGCTCGCCTTCCTTATCGAAGATCCACGGGATATTGGCGCCCGTGCGCAATTCAATTTCCTTGTCGGAATCTTTGAATGGCAGGCGCAGCTCTTTGGCCAGCAAACGACCGATGGTGCTTTTTCCAGCACCCATCGGTCCAACAAGAATCAAATTTCGCACAGAATCAACGACTCACAGCAATCGCCTGGTTATTCATGATACGCGGAGTGAGAAATACCAGCAGCTCGGATTTTTTCTCCGAAACCACGTCACGCCGGAAAAGGCGGCCAAGATACGGCACATCGCCGAGAAATGGCACCTTATCTACAACCTTGCTCTGAGTATTTGAGAAAACCCCGCCGATGACGATGGTCTCGCCGTCGTTGACCAGCACTTTGGCGTTGACCTCGTTTTTCTTGATCGGCGGTACGTCCTGCACTTTGTTGAGGTAATCCGGTTCATCCTTGGTGACCTTGACCTCCATGATGATGCGGTTATCCGGGGTAATTTGCGGCGTCACTTCCAGGGACAGCGAAGCCTCCTTGAACGACACCGACGTCGCACCGCTGGAGCTGGCTTCCTGATACGGAATTTCGGTGCCCTTGAGGATTTTCGCGGTTTCCTTGTCGGACGTGACCACCTTGGGTTGCGAGACGATTTCGCCGTTGCCGGTCTTCTCCATCGCCGTCAGTTCAAGGTCGAGCAGCACGTTGTCGGTGATGAAGGCGATGCCGAGCCCCGAGGTATTGCCCGCCGTGCCCATATCGACGAACGGCGAGTTGGTGCTGGTGCTGCCGGGCGTACCGATGGTGGACGACGCGTTGGCGCCATTACTGACACCCGAGGTGTTCCAGTTGCCTTTGTTCTGGATCGACCCGCCCCAGCGCACGCCCAGACTCTTGTCGTAATCGACGTTGGCTTCGACGATCCGCGCTTCGATCATCACCTGGCGCACCGGTATATCCAGTTGCGCGACGATGCGCCGAAGCTCGTCGAGGCGGTCCTGGGTCTGGTAGGCGATGATGTTGTTGGTGCGTTCGTCGACGGTGATCGAGCCCCGCTCATCGACTTTCGCCTCGGCGCTGGTCACCGAGGTGAACAGTTTGGCGATGTCCGCAGCCTTGGCGTAGTTGACCTGCAACAGCTCCCGACGCAATGGCGCCAGCTCGGCAATCTGTTTCTGCGACTCCAGCTCCTGACGCTCACGGGCGGCGATTTCATCCGCTGGCGCGACCAGCAAGACGTTGCCGATCTTGCGCTTGTCCAGACCCTTGGTTTTCAGCACCAGGTCCAGCGCCTGGTCCCACGGCACGTTCTGCAAACGCAAGGTAATACCGCCCTGCACCGTGTCGCTGGCCACCAGGTTCAGGTTGGTGAAATCGGCGATCAGTTGCAGCACCGAGCGCACATCGATGTCCTGGAAATTCAGCGAGAGTTTTTCACCGGTGTAGGCAAAGCGTTCGGCGTTGCGCTTCTGCAAGTCGTCGGCAGTGACCGGGCGGATGCTGACGGTCAGTTTGTTGTCGGTCTGGTAAGTCGAATATTCGAAGGCGCCGCTGGGTTCGATGCTGATCACGGCGCGGTCGCCGGTGGCACTCGCGTTGACGAACTGCACCGGAGTGGCGAAATCCTTGACGTCCAGGCGCACGCGCAACGGATCGGGCAATTGGGTCCTGGCAAAGCCGAGGAAGATCTTGCCATCGCGCTCCTGGATGTCCGGCGCAATGGACGGATCCGACAAGTCGATCACGACGTTGCCTTCACCCTGAGTGCCGCGCTGGAAATCCACGCCCCGGATGGCTTTGCCCACGGGCGCATAAGCCTTGGCGGGAGCCGGTTTTGCGCTAGCGGCTCGCGGCGCACTGGTGACCGGTTTGGCCGCCGCGCCTTTAGCACCTTGCCCTACGACCACAAACAGATTGTTGCCTTCAACCCTGGAGCTGTAGGGCGCCAGTTGGGTCAGGTTGATGATCAGTCGCGTCCGGTCCTTGGCCTCCACCACCGTGGCGCTGCGGGCATTGCCGCCGCCCAGGTCACGATTTTTATTCGCCAGTTTGCTGACCACCCCCGGCAGATCCAGTGCAATACGCGCCGGCGATTCGGTGGTGTAGCCGTGGGGCGGCGGTGGTGGCCCGTCGAAGGTCAACTTCAACTCGACACGGTCACCCGGCAGCGCGGCGACATCCAGCGCATTAAGAGTGGCCGCTTGTACCATCGGCGACAGCAGCGCTATCCATAGCGAAATACCGAGGGTTGAGAAAATCCTGTTCATTATTCGAGTTCCACTATGAGTGCTCTTTCAAAGGGATGGTCCGCGGCCGTTCCAGCCAGGCGCCTTCGCCATCGGGAACGATTTCGACCACATCGACTTGCGAGCCGCTGATGGCGACGATCCGCCCATCGTTACGCCCCAGGTAATCGCCGACTTTCAACCGATGCACCCCGCCCGCCCCGCGCAGTAGCGCAAAGGAACCGGAGGCATTGGAGATCGTGCCGACCATTTCAAACTGCTCGATGTTGAAACCTTCGAGGTACTGCTTGGCCCGATTGGGGTCAGGCTTGACGTTGCGCGATCCGTGCTTCTGGCCGGTCAGGTCGATTCTGACCTGTCGGGTAAACGGGCTGCGCAGGTTGGCGGCGCTGTAGGTGAATGTGGGGTAAGACCGGAATGTGGGCGTTGGTTCAATCTTGCCCGGTGGACGCAGGCGCACTTCGTTCAGGTACGCGTCCAGATCGCCGAAGCCATTGTCGCCACCGCAACCACCCAGTCCGGCCAGCAACACAACCAACGGTAAACAACGAATCGGGGTCATTTTTGCAACCCCTTGTCGTTGTAGCGGTAGGTCTTGGCGAGGATGCTCATGCGCAACTTCGTACCGCCGTCGGGATTGGCCGGCGCAAGGTCGAAGTCATGCAAGGTGACGATACGCGGCAGCCCGGCCACGCCACTGACGAAGGTCGCCAGGTCGTGGTAAGCGCCGGTGACGGTGATCTGGATCGGCAACTCGATGTAGAACTGCTGGGTGACTTCCGGCAGCAATTTGATCTCTTCGAATTCCAGACCGCTGCCCAGGCCGGTGCGGGTGATGTCCTCCAGCAGGCCGGGGACTTCGGTGTCGCTGGGCAATTGCCGCAACAGCACGCCGAAGGAATTCTCCATCTCCTTCATCTGCTGGGTATAGAGCTCCAGGTTCGCCGCCATGCTGGCCTTGCTGGCGAATTGATCCTTGAGCGTCGACTCTTCCGCGCGCTTGAGATCGAGTTCGCTTTCCAGATCGCTGATGTAAAAGTTGTAGCCCAGCCCCAGCACCAGAACCATCAGCAGAATGCCCGCCGCCGCCTTGATTGCCGGGGGCCAGGAGCCGATGTTGTTGGTGTCCAGATCGTTGATATCGATCTTGCGCAGCCCTTCGAACCATTCGGATGGCCTCATTTAGCGACCTCCATCGTGGCCGGTTGTGTCTGACGAACGGTCAGCTGGAAAACGTTGGCCTGGTCCAACTGACCGGCGGTCGTCGCCTTGACCTCAGTCAGGCTCGGCGCGTCGAACCAGTCCGAGGCATCGAGATTACGCATCAGCTCCGACACCTTGTTGTTCGACTCGGCTGCGCCAGTGATCGCCAACGTCTTGCCCTGCATTTTCACTTCAGTGAAATACACCCCGTCCGGCAGGGTACGCGCCAATTGATCAAAAATTCGCCCGCTGATCTGCCGGTTGCCTTGCAGGTCCTGGATGATGCGCATGCGCTCCACCAGTTGCTGGCGCCGAGCCTTGAGGTCGCTGATTTGCTTGATGCGCTCGTCGACGACGGCAATCTGTTTGCCAAGGTACTCGTTGCGGGCCGCCTGCTGGTTGATGACGTTGCCAATGACCTGATCGGCAATCAGGACCAGGCCCACCGAGCCGACCAGCACACCCACCAACACCAATAGAAAGCGCTTGCGACGCTCTTCGCGCAGTTCTTCACGCCAGGGTAAAAGGTTGATCCGTGCCATCAGTCGAAACTCCTGAGGGCCAGACCGCAGGCAATCATCAACGCGGGTGCATCGCTGGCGAGGGCGCCGGCGTTGACCTTGCTGCTCAGCGCCATGTCGGCGAAGGGATTGGCGACCTGGGTCGGCGTGCCCAGCCGTTGCTCGATCAGCCGATCGAGCCCGGAAACCGAAGCGGTGCCGCCGGCCAGCAGGATATGGTCGACCGCGTTGTACTGGCCGGACGCAAAGAAAAACTGCAATGAACGAGAAACCTGCTGCACCAGCGCCTCACGAAACGGCTGCAACACCTCGCTGACGTAATCGTCCGGCAAGCCGCCCTGCTTCTTCGCCAGCCCGGCCTGCTCGACGGTCAGGCCATAGCGACGCTGGATTTCTTCGGTGAGTTGGCGGCCGCCGAACAATTGTTCGCGGGTGTAGATGATCCGGCCGTTGTGCAGCACGCTCAGGGTGGTCATGGTCGCGCCGATATCCACCACCGCGACGGTCGGGCGTTCTTGATTGGAGGCGAGTTGGGTCGCCAACAGACCAAAGGAACGCTCCAGGGCGTAGGCCTCGACGTCCACCACCTTGGCGGTCAGCCCGGCCAGGGCCAGGGCCGCCTCACGGACCTCGACGTTTTCTTTTCGACAGGCGGCAAGCAAAACATTGACCCGTTCGGGGTTGCGCGCCGATGCGCCCTGGACTTCGAAGTCGATGGCGACTTCGTCCAAGGGATAAGGAATGTATTGATCCGCCTCGATCTTGAGCTGGTTTTCCATCTCGTCGTCGGAAAGCCCGGCGTCCATCTCGATGGTCTTGGTGATCACCGCCGAACCGGCCACGGCCACGGCGACGTTCCTGATCCCGGTCCGGGCCTTGAGCAGCACGCGCGACAGTGCCTGGCCCACGCCTTCGAGCTCGGCGATGTTTTTCTCGATTACCGCACTGGCCGGCAGCGGTTCGACCGCATAGGCTTCGACCCGGTAGCGGTCGCCCTGACGGCTCAGCTCCAGAAGCTTCACCGACGTGGAGCTGATGTCGATCCCCAGAAGCGTTCTGGTCTTTTTATTGAAGAGTCCTAGCACTACCAATTCCCTATGACTATCCGTGAGTTACGGACTCTGTAATGTGCATTGCGTTCAATCGTTGCGTCTTGACAGAAGCGCAAATGACGCCCACCACGGAAAAATGCTTATAATGCCCAGCGTTTTTTTCCGCTTTTACTGCCAGCGCGGGTCGTTCTCTGTGTAGTCGAGACCCTGACGCCAAATTCATTCTTTGCCCTGGATGTTCAAACGCCTTGATTCGTCTGCTGAAATTTTTCGGTTGGTCCATCGTCGCCGTTTTCTGCGGACTGCTTTTAGGTCTCAGTGGCGCCTATCTTTACCTTAGTCCGGGTTTGCCGTCCGTGGAGGCGCTGAGAAGCATTCAGTTGCAGATTCCTCTACGGGTATACAGCAGCGATAACAAGTTGATTGCAGAATTCGGCGAAATGCGCCGCACTCCGATCCGGTTCGCCGACATTCCCCCCAATTTCATCAATGCGTTACTAAGTGCTGAAGACGACAATTTCGCCAACCACTATGGCGTCGACCCCAGCAGCCTGATGCGCGCCGCGACCCAACTGGTCAAAAGCGGTCACATCCAGTCCGGCGGCAGCACCATCACCATGCAAGTGGCGAAGAACTTCTTCCTGACCAGCGAACGCAGCTTCTCGCGCAAAACCACCGAAATCCTCCTGGCCCTGCAGATCGAACGGCAGCTGACGAAGGACGAAATCCTTGAGCTGTACGTCAACAAGATCTACCTGGGCAACCGCGCCTACGGCATCGAGGCGGCGGCGCAGGTCTACTACGGCAAGTCGATTCGTGATGTGAGCCTGGCGCAGATGGCGATGATCGCCGGCCTGCCTAAAGCCCCGTCACGCTTCAACCCGTTGGCCAACCCGGCCCGTAGCAAGGAACGTCGCGACTGGATCCTGGGGCGCATGTACAAGCTTGGGAAAATCACCGAAGCCGACTACACCACCGCAATCAACGAACCGTTGAACGCCAGCTATCACGTGCCGACCCCGGAAGTGAACGCGCCGTACATCGCCGAAATGGCCCGTGCCGAAATGGTCGGTCGCTATGGCAGTGACGCCTACACCGAAGGTTTCCGCGTCACCACCACCGTGCCGAGCAATCTGCAGGAAATGGCCAACACGGCGGTCCACGAAGGCTTGATGACCTACGACCAGCGCCACGGCTACCGCGGTCCTGAGTCGCGCCTGCCAGGCAAGACCCGCGAAGCCTGGGCCACCGAGCTGACCAAACAGCGCACCATCAGCAGCCTTGAGCCGGCCATCGTCACCCAGGTCGACAAGAACGGCGTGCAAGTGATGACTCGTACCGGCGACGAACACGTCAGCTGGGACAGCATGAAGTGGGCGCGGCCATTCCTGAACACCAACAGCATGGGCGCCAATCCGAAGCAGCCGTCGGACGTGGCCCAGGTCGGTGACCTGATTCGCGTACAACGCCAGCCGGACAACTCGCTGAAGTTCAGCCAGATTCCGCAGGCCCAGGGCGCATTGGTGTCCCTGGATCCGCAGAACGGTGCGATTCGCTCGCTGGTCGGCGGTTTCGCCTTCGAGCAGAGCAACTACAACCGCGCCTTGCAGGCCAAACGTCAGCCGGGTTCGAGCTTCAAACCGTTCGTCTACAGCGCCGCCCTGGATAACGGTTATACCGCCGCCACTTTGGTGAACGACGCGCCGATCGTGTTTGTCGACGAGTACCTGGACAAGGTCTGGCGTCCGAAGAACGACACCAACACCTTCCTCGGCCCGATCCGCCTGCGCGAAGGTCTGTACAAGTCGCGCAACCTGGTATCGATCCGACTGGTGCAGGCGCTGGGCGTTGATCGCACCATCGACTACATCAGCAAATTCGGCTTCAACAAGCAGGACCTGCCGCGCAACCTGTCCCTGGCCTTGGGCACCGCGACCCTGACGCCAATGGAAATCGCCACCGGCTGGAGCACGTTCGCCAACGGCGGCTACAAGATCACGCCGTACATCATCGACAAGATCGAAAGCCGCAGCGGCGACACGCTGTTCGTCGCCAACCCGCCGGCCGTACCTCAGGGCGCTGCGGCGACTGCTGGCCTGGCCGCACCGGTCGCACAGCCGTTCACGGTCAACGCGACGCCGGGCGAGGCAACCGCTGCTCCTGGCACGGTGCCGCAAACCCCGGCCTTGGCTGAACGGATTGTCGATGGGCGCACCACGTTCATCCTCAACAGCATGTTGGAGGACGTGATCAAACTGGGTACCGGCCGCCGCGCGCTGGCCCTGGGCCGTCCCGATATCGCGGGCAAGACCGGTACCACCAACGAATCCAAGGATGCGTGGTTCTCGGGCTATAACGCCGATTACGTGACCACCGTCTGGACCGGTTTCGACCAGCCTGAAAGCCTGGGTCGCAAGGAATTCGGCGGCACCGTCGCCCTGCCGATCTGGATGAACTACATGGGCGCCGCGCTTAAAGGCAAGCCGCCGCATACGCAAGCGGAGCCGGAAGGCATCCTGAGCCTGCGGGTTGACCCGGTGAGTGGCCGTGCAGCCACGCCAAGCACGCCTGGGGCCTACTTCGAGCTGTTCAAGGCCGAAGACACGCCGCCATCGGTGAACGAGCTGGGCAACGGCACAGCGCCGGGCAGCCCGTTGCCGGCGGACGAAGCGGCACCGATCGATTTGTTCTAGAGAAACAGCTACAAGCGGCAAGCTTTAAGCGGCAAGAAGAAGCAAGAACCATGCGCGCTGCTTTTAACTTGCAGCTTGTAGCTTGCCACTTGAAGCCCATAAAAAAACCCAGCACTTGGCTGGGTTTTTTTATGGGCGCTGCTCTTATCCGTTGAACACATCATCCACGCTTTTCAGCGGGTAGTTCTTCGGATACGGCAGGGTCGCTACACCGGTCTCGATAGCGGCTTTAGCCACGGCATCGGAGATCACGGTGATCAGGCGGGCATCCATTGGTTTCGGGATGATGTACTCACGACCGAATTCCAGTTTGATACCGCCGTAGGCGTCGCACACTTCCTGAGGAACCGGCAGCTTGGCCAGTTCACGCAGGGCGTTGGCAGCGGCCACTTTCATTTCTTCGTTGATGCGCTTGGCGCGAACGTCCAAGGCACCGCGGAAGATGAACGGGAAGCCCAGTACGTTGTTGACCTGGTTCGGGTAGTCCGAACGGCCGGTGGCCATGATCACGTCGTCACGGGTGGCGTGAGCCAGTTCCGGGGCGATTTCCGGATCCGGGTTCGAGCATGCGAACACGATCGGGTTGGCCGCCATGGACTTCAGGCCTTCAGCGCTCAGCAGGTTCGGGCCGGACAGGCCGACGAACACGTCAGCACCGGTCAGGGCGTCAGCCAGGGTGCGCTTGTCGGTCGCGTGAGCGAAGACAGCCTTGTACTGGTTCAGGTCGTCACGGCCGGAGTGGATCACACCGGTACGGTCAACCATGAAGATGTTTTCGATGTTGGCGCCCATGCTCACCAGCAATTTCATGCAGGAGATAGCGGCCGCACCGGCGCCCAGGCAGACGATCTTGGCGTCAGCCAGGGTTTTGCCAGCGATTTCCAGGGCGTTGATCATGCCGGCGGCGGTAACGATCGCGGTGCCGTGCTGGTCATCGTGGAACACCGGAATGTCGCATTGCTCGATCAGAGCACGTTCGATCTCAAAGCACTCAGGTGCCTTGATGTCTTCCAGGTTGATGCCACCGAAAGTGATGGAGATGCGCTTAACGGTGTCGATGAAGGCTTGCGGGCTTTCGGAGTCGACTTCGATGTCGAAAACGTCGATGCCGGCGAAGCGCTTGAACAGCACGCCTTTACCTTCCATCACTGGCTTGGAAGCCAATGGGCCGAGGTTACCCAGGCCGAGAATCGCGGTGCCATCGGAAATGACTGCAACCAGGTTGCCTTTACCGGTGTATTTGTAGGCCAGTTCAGGATCGCGGGCGATTTCGCGTACTGGTTCGGCTACGCCGGGGCTGTAGGCCAGCGACAGGTCGCGGGCGGTAGCGGTGGCCTTGGTGAGCTCGACACTCAGCTTCCCTGGACGAGGATGGGCGTGATATTCGAGAGCGGCAGTTTTCAAATCAGACATGTGGGCATTCCGCTTTTTACTGTTGGACAGACGGACCGCCGAGGATACGCGTGTCGCAAAGTCCCTACAAGACTGACCGGTCACCCCTGTCAAGCGCCCTGCCCTACGACTTTGGGCCAAGAGCCACGGAACACAAGGGATAGACTGTTCACAATCGACTTTAAAAATGTTTACAATTTTTTATCGTTGCGTGGCTTGAAGCATCGAAGGATCACTTAACGGGAGTAACCAACGCGCCTGACCATCATTCAGTCCACCACGGCGCGAACGGTCCAGCACCCAGCCGCGCGCCTCGATCTGCTTGCCCTTCAGCCGCTCGAGCGCGGCGACATCGAACCGGCCGAGCAAATTGGGTGCAACGCGCAATACAACCGAATCCTGCAACTCGATCCAAACCCCGCCACGATTGCGCTGAACCTTGCTCACATGACCGCTGATCAGCGCAAAACCGGAGGCCTTGATCTGCTCCGCTTTCAGTACAGGCGACTGCCGCCACAGTCCGAGACTGGCCTGTCGAGCCGTGCGCTCCGCCGCTTGCTGGCAACTCACCAAATCGACATTCGGCGCGACCGCCACTTGAAAACCGAGGCCTTCGGCGAGCATCTGCGCTTCGAGGTTGGCGCCATTGGCGCTAAAGACATGGGCCAAGGTACGGCCATAGCGATCCTTAGCCTCTTTACCGGGCAATAAACCAACCCGGCCATTGCTGGCAGCCACCAGCGCTTCGAGGCGTTTGCGCGCCGCGACAGCGAACGGCTCGTCGGAGCGACCCTGTCGGCCAAGTTCCGGGGTGTTCAAGCCGATCATGCGCACACTGCGACCATCGCTCAGGCGCAAGGTGTCGCCGTCCACCACGCGCTGCACGGCAACAGGCGTCAAACCGCTCGGAGCCGGGCAGAAGGCCTGGGCGCCTGGAAGCCAAATCGCAGACACAAAAAAGGCGCCCGCAAGGGACGCCTTTTTCAACAGCGAGGAAAAGCCCATAGGGCCTCTCAACCTTACTCTGCAGCAGCAGGCTTTTTGCCAAAAGCACCGAAACGGTCTGCGAAGCGCTGTACACGGCCGCCAGTATCCAGAGTCTTCTGCTTACCGGTGTAGAACGGGTGGCACTCGTTGCATACGTCAGTACCCAGTGGCTTGCACAGGTTCGAACGAGTTTCGAACTTGTTGCCGCAGCTGCAAGTTACTGCAATGGTTTCGTACGCTGGATGGATATCGGCTTTCATGGTGTATTCCTCAGGCTAGCGTGCCGCCACTCAACACTATTGTTGAATACCGCACGTAATTAGGCCGCGGATTCTACCAGACAATCCTGATCACGCAAGCTGTCGCTTACACCGGTCGTCTGCTAGGCTCCCGACCAAATCGCCACCCCTGTGGGAGCGAGCCTGCTCGCGAAAGCGTTGTGTCAGACGGCATGAATGCTGACTGACACTCCCTCTTCGCGAGCAGGCTCGCTCCCACAGGTCGTAGCACTGCTGTTAATTTTTCGCTGATTGAGATCCCCCCGCGTGCCCGACGCCATTTTGCGCCTCGCCCTGCCTTCGCCTCTGCGTCGCCTGTTCGATTACCGTGCCCCGGCCGGGGTCCTGCGCGCCCAGTTGCAGCCGGGCATGCGCCTGCGGGTGCCGTTCGGCCGACGGGAAATGATCGGGATTCTGGTGGAGGTCACCGACACCAGCGAAGTCCCGGTCGAAAAGCTCAAACCGGCGATTGCCCTGCTCGATGCCACGCCACCGCTGCCGCCGGCACTGTTCAAGCTGTGCCTGTGGACGTCCCAGTATTACCAGCACAGCCTCGGCGACACCTTGAGCTGGGCGCTGCCGGTGTTGCTGCGTCAGGGTGAACTGGCCGAACCGCGCCAGGAACGCTTCTGGTCTGCCGCCCCCGGCGCCAGCCTGGATGATCCGCGTATCGCCCGCGCCCCGCGCCAGCGTGAAGCCCTGGCGACCCTGGCCCAGCACCCCCACGGCGTCGCCCATCAGTTGCTGAGCAAACTGATGCTGAGCAAGGACAGCCTCGACCTGTTGCTGGCCAAAGACCTGGTGCAAGTGGAAGTTCGCAAGCACGCCCCCGGCGCCCGCCACGAACATTGGCTGGCGCAACCGGAGTTGCCGCTTAACCCGGAGCAACGCGCCGCTTATGAAGCGATCCGCGCCGGGTTCGACAGTTATCACGCGTTCCTGCTGGCCGGCGTCACCGGCAGTGGCAAGACCGAAGTCTATTTGCAGCTGATCCGCGAAACTCTTGAAGCCGGCAAACAGGCGCTGGTGCTGATCCCGGAGATCAACCTCGGCCCGCAGACCCTGGCGCGCTTCGAGCAGCGCTTTAATGCACGCATCGCGTTGATCCACTCGGCGGTCAATGATCGCGAACGCCTGGAAGCCTGGCTCGCCGCCCGGGACGGCGACGCCGACATTATTATCGGCACCCGCTCTGCGCTGTTCACGCCGATGAAGAACCCCGGCCTGATCATCATCGACGAAGAGCACGACGGCTCTTATAAGCAGCAGGAAGGTTTGCGCTATCACGCTCGCGACCTGGCTCTGGTCCGCGCGCGGCAGGAAAACATCCCGATCGTCCTCGGTTCCGCCACGCCTTCGCTGGAAAGCCTGCACAACGCCTACACCGGCCGTTACGGCCTCCTACGCCTGAACGAGCGCGCCGGGGGTGCCAAGCAGCCGCGTTTCCTGCGTCTGGATGTGAAAAGTCGCCCACTGGACAGCGGCATTTCCGGGCCGATGCAGCAAGCCATCGGCCAGACCCTGGCTGCCGGTCAGCAGGTTCTGGTCTTCCTCAACCGCCGTGGCTTTGCGCCGACCCTGCTCTGCCACGATTGCGGCTGGATGTCCGAATGCCAGCGCTGCGATGCGCGGATGACCGTGCATCAGCGCTCCGGCGAACTGCGCTGTCACCATTGCGGTTATGTCGAGCGCGTGCCCCGGCACTGCCCGAAATGCGGCAAGGTCGATCTGCGGCCCGTGGGCGCGGGCACCGAGCGCGCCGAGGAACGGTTGGCGATTCTGTTCCCGGATGTGCCGGTGCTACGGGTCGATCGCGACAGCACCTCGCGCAAGGACGCGATGAATCAGCTGTTTGCGACGATCCAGAAAGGCCAGCCGTGCATTCTGGTCGGCACGCAAATGCTTGCCAAAGGGCACCATTTTCCACGGGTGACGCTGGTGTCGATCCTCGATGCCGACGGCGGGCTGTTCTCCGGAGACTTCCGCGCCAGCGAACGCATGGCGCAGCTGATCGTTCAGGTCGCCGGCCGCGCGGGCCGGGCTGAAGAGCCGGGCCGAGTGATCATTCAGACCCACTTGGCCGACCATCCGCTGTTGGTGCAACTCACCGAGCAGGGCTATTTCGCCTTCGCCGAGCAAGCCTTGAGCGAACGCCGCGCCGCCGGCCTGCCGCCGTTTGCGCACCTGGCGCTGCTGCGGGCCGAAGCGCACAAACCGGGTCAGGCCGAAGGTTTTCTCGATGAGGCCTGCAGCGAGGCGGAACGATTGCTGGCCGAGCAGAATCTGACCGGTATCGAGTTGCTCGGGCCGGTCCCGGCACCAATGGAGCGTCGGGCCGGGCGCTATCGGGCGCAGTTGTTGTTGCAGGCCACGGCGCGGGCGCCTTTACATCGTTTATTGAGCAGTTGGCTGCTGATTCTGGAACAAATGCCAAGTGGGCGGGCGGTGCGCTGGTCTTTGGATGTTGATCCCGTCGATTTGTATTGAATTTGAGATTGCCACCGCGTGTAGGAGCAAGGCTTGCCCGCGATAGCGCCCTACAAATCGCCATCGCGGGCAAGCCTTGCTCCTACACGCGATGGCGGTCTAATTGTCACCACATACCCCTAACCTGCCCGCTATAGTTGGCAAGCACGTCCATGCCACGGATAATGCCCAGTTTTTCCACTAGCGCATCCAGGCGCCGCCGCGCTTGCGGTCGAAAGAGAACACCATGAAAGACACCATTCGCCAGCTGATCCAACAAGCCATCACCCAACTCGTCAACGAAGGTGTGTTGCCTGAAGGCCTGTCGCCGGCGATCCAGGTGGAAAACTCCCGGGACAAGAAGAACGGCGACTTCGCCAGCAACATTGCGATGATGCTGGCCAAACCGGCGGGCATGAAGCCCCGCGACCTGGCGGAAAAAATCATCGCCGCCCTGCCCGCCGACGAAAACGTCACCAAGACCGAAATCGCCGGCCCAGGCTTTCTGAACTTCTTCCAGAACACCCAGGCCCTGGCCGCGCGCCTGGACGCCGCCCTGGCCGACGATCACGTCGGCGTGCGCAAGTCCGCTCCGGTGCAGCGCACCGTAGTCGACCTGTCGGCACCGAACCTGGCCAAAGAGATGCACGTCGGCCACTTGCGCTCGACCATCATTGGCGACGGCGTGGCCCGGGTGCTGGAGTTCCTCGGCGACACCGTGATCCGTCAGAACCACGTCGGCGACTGGGGCACCCAGTTCGGCATGCTGATGGCGTATCTGCAAGAAAACCCGATCACCAGCGACGAACTGTCGGACCTGGAAAACTTCTACCGCGCCGCCAAGCAACGCTTCGACGAATCCGAAGAATTCGCCGACCGTGCCCGGGGCCTGGTGGTCAAGTTGCAGGCCGGCGACGCCGAGTGCCTGGCGCTGTGGACGCGCTTCCGCGATATTTCGCTGTCCCACTGCCAGGCGATCTACGAACAACTGAACGTCAAACTGACCATGGCCGACGTGATGGGCGAAAGCGCCTACAACGATGACTTGATCAACGTGGTCAATGACCTCAAGGCTGCTGGCCTGCTGGTCGAAAGCAATGGCGCCCAGTGCGTGTTCCTCGACGAATTCAAGAACGCCGACGGCGACCCGCTGCCAGTGATCATCGTCAAGGCTGACGGCGGCTACCTCTACGCCACCACCGACCTGGCAGCTGTGCGTTATCGCAGCGGCAAGCTGAAGGCTGATCGCGCGTTGTATTTCGTCGACCAGCGCCAGGCCCTGCACTTCCAGCAAGTGTTCCAGGTTGCGCGCCTGGCCGGTTTCGTCACCCACCCGATGGAAATGGAACACATGGGCTTCGGCACCATGAACGGCGCTGATGGCCGTCCGTTCAAGACCCGTGATGGCGGCACCGTCAAGCTGGTTGACCTGCTGAACGAAGCCAAGGACCGCGCCTACACCCTGGTGAAAGAGAAGAACCCTGAGCTGGCCGAAGACGATCTGCGCAACATCGCCAAGGTCGTGGGTATTGGCGCGGTGAAATACGCCGACCTGTCCAAGCACCGCACCAGCGACTACAGCTTCAACTTCGACCTGATGCTGAACTTCGAAGGCAACACCGCGCCGTACCTGCTGTACGCCTACACCCGCGTGGCCGGGGTGTTCCGCAAGCTCGGCAAGGACTTCAGCGAAGTCGAAGGCCAGATCGTTCTCGAAGCACCGCACGAACACGAGCTGGCGGCCAAACTGGCGCAGTTCGGCGAAGTGCTGAACAACGTTTCCGACAAAGGGACGCCGCACATCCTTTGCACCTACCTGTACGATGTCGCCGGCCTGTTCTCCAGCTTCTACGAGAACTGCCCGATCCTCAGCGCCGACACCCCGGCGCAAATGCAGAGCCGTCTGCGCCTCGCCGCGCTGACTGGCCGCACACTCAAGCAAGGCCTGGAACTCTTGGGTCTGGAAACTCTGGAGCGTATGTAAGTTGGCTGCCAAGAAAAAACCTGCACCCAAGCGTGGCGCCAGTCGTTACACCGCTCCTGCCAAGCAGCCGATCCCGGGCTGGCTGTGGATGGCCATCGGCCTGACCGTCGGCGCTTTTATCGTGTTCCTGATGAAGCTGGAGCCGGGCAAGGGTAGCGAAAGCGTCAAGCGCGAGAAGATCGAGCAGCAGAAAGCCACCAAGATCGCCGAGGCCAACAAGACTCCGCCGAGCCCGACGCAACCGGTGAAGCCGAAGTACGACTTCTACACCTTGCTGCCGGAATCGGAAGTAATCGTGCCGCCGGACGCAGTGCCGGAGAAAACCCTGCCGACACCACAAGTGCCGGTGGTTCCGACCACGCCGGTAACGCCAGAGCAAGCCGCGAAGATCGACACCGCTCGAGCCCAGGCCGCGCTGGCCGGGATCACTCCGCCACCGCCGCCACCGGTTTCCAAAGCGGCGCCGGTGACCAAGTTCTTCCTGCAGGCCGGCTCGTTCCGCAAGGAAGCTGATGCCGACAAGGTGCGTGCGCAGATCATCCTGCTCGGCCAGGCCGTGGCGGTTGAGTCCGGCATGGTCAAGGACGAGACCTGGTATCGCGTATTGGTCGGACCGTTCAGCAACCGTGAACAACTGACCACCGCCCAGAAACAACTGGCCGGCAGCGGTTTCAGCAACCTGTTGTTACAACAACGCCAGAGCCGCTGACCCACCTCCGATCGTTCCCACCCCACTTCCGCCCTACAGTTGAAAAAATCTCCACCACCCCCATATGAGTTGGCATAAGGCATTTTCGCCCCGCTGCGTGGAGACTCTCCCTTGACCACCATCGTTTCAGTTCGCCGCCACGGCAAAGTCGTCATGGGCGGCGACGGCCAGGTTTCTCTCGGCAATACCGTGATGAAAGGCAACGCGAAGAAAGTTCGTCGCCTGTACCACGGTCAGGTCATCGCCGGTTTCGCCGGGGCCACCGCTGACGCCTTCACCCTGTTCGAGCGTTTTGAAGGCCAGCTCGAGAAACATCAGGGTCACCTGGTTCGCGCCGCCGTCGAACTCGCCAAAGAATGGCGCACCGACCGCTCCCTCAGCCGCCTCGAAGCCATGCTCGCGGTCGCCAACAAAGACGCTTCCCTGATCATCACCGGCAACGGTGACGTGGTCGAACCCGAAGAAGGCCTGATCGCCATGGGTTCCGGTGGCGGCTACGCTCAAGCCGCAGCCAGCGCCTTGCTGAAGAAAACCGACCTGTCGGCCCGGGAAATCGTCGAAACCGCGCTCGGTATCGCCGGCGACATCTGTGTATTCACCAACCACACCTTCACCATTGAGGAGCAGGACCTCGCAGAGTAAGCCTGTTTCGGCCCCGTGCCACGGCTTACTTTTGCCAGAGGACCGCCAATTACTATGTCCATGACTCCCCGTGAAATCGTCCACGAACTCAATCGCCATATCATCGGCCAGGACGATGCCAAGCGCGCCGTCGCCATCGCGCTGCGTAACCGCTGGCGCCGGATGCAGCTGCCGGAAGAGCTGCGTGTTGAAGTAACACCAAAGAATATCCTGATGATCGGCCCGACCGGTGTCGGTAAAACCGAGATCGCCCGTCGCCTGGCCAAATTGGCCAACGCGCCGTTCATCAAAGTCGAAGCAACCAAGTTCACCGAAGTCGGTTATGTCGGCCGTGACGTGGAATCGATCATTCGTGACCTCGCCGATGCCGCGATCAAGTTGCTGCGCGAACAGGAAATGACCAAGGTTCGCCACCGCGCCGAAGACGCCGCCGAAGATCGCATCCTCGACGCCCTGTTGCCACCGGCACGCATGGGTTTCAGCAACGAAGACGCCGGATCGCCGACCGATTCCAACACCCGCCAACTGTTCCGCAAACGCCTGCGCGAAGGTCAGCTGGATGACAAGGAGATCGAAATCGAAGTCGCCGAGATGGCGGGCGTCGATATCTCCGCGCCACCGGGCATGGAAGAGATGACCAACCAGTTGCAGAGCCTGTTCGCCAACATGGGCAAGGGCAAAAAGAAAAGCCGCAAGCTGAAGGTCAAAGAAGCACTGAAACTGGTGCGTGACGAAGAAGCCGGGCGCCTGGTCAACGAAGAAGAGTTGAAGGCCAAGGCTCTGGAAGCGGTCGAGCAGCATGGCATCGTGTTCATCGACGAAATCGACAAGGTCGCCAAACGCGGCAACTCCGGTGGCGTCGATGTGTCCCGCGAAGGTGTGCAGCGTGACTTGCTGCCGCTGATCGAAGGCTGCACCGTGAACACCAAGCTGGGCATGGTCAAGACCGACCACATCCTGTTCATTGCTTCCGGTGCGTTCCACCTGAGCAAGCCGAGCGATCTGGTGCCTGAGCTGCAAGGTCGTCTGCCGATCCGCGTCGAACTGAAAGCCCTGACCCCGGAAGACTTCGAACGCATTCTCAGCGAGCCGCACGCATCGCTCACCGAGCAATATTGCGCGCTGCTGAAAACCGAAGGCCTGGTCATCGAGTTCCAGCCGGACGGGATCAAGCGCATCGCCGAGATCGCCTGGCAGGTCAACGAAAAGACCGAGAACATCGGCGCCCGTCGCCTGCACACGCTGCTTGAGCGTCTGCTGGAAGAGGTGTCGTTCAGCGCCGGCGACCTGGCCAGCGCCCACGACGACAAGGTGATCCTGATCGACGCCGATTACGTCAACAGCCACCTCGGCGAATTGGCGCAGAACGAAGACCTGTCACGCTACATTCTGTAGAGCCTCGAGTTGCAAGCTACAAGCGTCAAGCTGATCGCGTTAAGCTTGCAGCTTGTAGCTTGCCGCCCAAGGCCCTTTCTATGATTCCCACCGACATCAAGTTGCACAAAGCCTCGAAAACCCTGTCGCTGAAATACGCGTCCGGCGAGGAATATCACCTGCCCGCCGAGTTCCTGCGCGTGCACTCGCCTTCCGCCGAGGTCCAGGGCCACGGCAAACCTATCCTGCAATTTGGCAAGATCGCCGTCGGCCTGAGCAAAGTAGAACCGGCCGGTCAGTACGCACTGAAATTGACCTTCGACGACGGCCACGACAGCGGCCTGTTCACTTGGGAATATCTCTACCAGTTGGCCGTACGCCAGGAAGACTTGTGGAGCGATTATCTTGCCGAGCTCAAAGCCGCCGGCAAAACCCGCGATCCGAGCCAGTCCATCGTCAAGCTGATGCTCTAGGTCAGGCCTCTTGCTCTTTAGAGGGCATTTTCTAATTTCATCTGTTTGAATGCTCCGCTGTGTGGCTGAGGATCGGCCCGCTTGCGAAAAAAATTAAACTCGGGTAACCAATGGAACTGGCAAGTTCCCTGCAGTGCTCGTTGTGTTGAAAAAGCAGCGATGCAGTATTAACGGTCACCCGAGCAGCAGTACCTGGTATTGGTTGTGTGACTACACGGCTGGGCCCGGGTACTCGTCTCAGGACAATGGAGCGTCGTAGATGAGTAACAAGAACAACGATGACCTGAAGTATCAAGCCTCGGAAAATACCCTTGGGCTTAATCCTGTTGTTGGGCTGCGTGGAAAGGATCTACTGGCTTCTGCTCGGATGGTGCTCAGGCAGGCCATCAAACAACCGATTCACAGCGTCAAACATGTCGCTCATTTCAGCCTCGAACTCAAGAACGTGCTGTTCGGTAAATCCGAGCTGCATCCGCCAGGTGATGACCGTCGTTTCAACGATCCGGCCTGGAGCCAGAACCCGCTCTACAAACGTTATTTGCAAACTTACCTGGCGTGGCGCAAGGAACTCCATGCCTGGATCGACGACAGCAGCCTGTCGCCCAAAGACGTCGCTCGCGGGCACTTCGTGATCAACCTCATGACCGAAGCCATGGCCCCGACCAACAGTGCGGCCAACCCTGCGGCGGTCAAACGCTTTTTCGAAACCGGCGGCAAGAGCCTGCTCGACGGCCTCTCCCATTTGGCCAAAGACATCGTGCACAACGGCGGCATGCCGAGCCAGGTCAACATGGGCGCGTTCGAAGTGGGCAAGAGCCTGGGCGTGACCGAAGGCGCGGTGGTGTTTCGCAACGACGTGCTGGAGCTGATCCAGTACCGGCCGATTACCGAGCAGGTGCACGAGCGCCCATTGCTGGTAGTCCCGCCGCAGATCAACAAGTTCTACGTATTCGACTTGAGCCCGGACAAGAGCCTGGCGCGCTTCTGCCTGCGCAACAACGTGCAGACCTTTATCGTCAGTTGGCGCAACCCGACCAAGGAACAACGCGAGTGGGGCCTGTCCACCTACATCGAAGCGCTCAAGGAAGCGGTCGATGTGGTCATGGCGATCACTGGCAGCAAAGACGTGAACATGCTCGGCGCCTGCTCCGGTGGTATCACCTGCACCGCCCTGCTGGGCCACTACGCGGCGATCGGCGAGAAGAAGGTCAACGCCCTGACCTTGCTGGTGAGCGTGCTGGACACCACCCTGGACAGCGACGTGGCCCTGTTCGTCGACGAGCAGACCCTCGAAGCCGCCAAGCGTCACTCCTACCAGGCCGGCGTGCTGGAAGGCCGCGACATGGCGAAAGTCTTCGCCTGGATGCGCCCCAACGACCTGATCTGGAATTACTGGGTCAACAATTACCTGCTTGGCAACGAGCCACCGGTGTTCGACATCCTGTTCTGGAACAACGACACCACACGGTTGCCGGCCGCGTTTCACGGCGACCTGATCGAGATGTTCAAGAGCAATCCTCTGATCCGCCCCAACGCTCTGGAAGTGTGCGGCACGCCGATCGACCTCAAGCAGGTCACCGCCGACATCTTTTCCCTGGCTGGCACCAACGACCACATCACGCCGTGGAAGTCTTGCTACAAGTCAGCGCAACTGTTCGGCGGCAACGTTGAGTTTGTGCTGTCGAGCAGCGGGCATATCCAAAGCATCCTGAATCCGCCGGGCAACCCGAAGTCGCGCTACATGACCAGCGCTGACATGCCGGTGAAGGCCGAGGACTGGCAAGAAAACTCCACCAAGCACACCGATTCGTGGTGGCTGCATTGGCAAGCATGGCAGGCCGAGCGTTCGGGCAAGCTGAAGAAATCCCCGACCACACTGGGCAGCAAAACCTATACCGCGGGCGAAGCTGCCCCGGGCACTTACGTGCATGAGCGGTAACTGACACACCCCACACTCCCGTAGGAGCAAAGCTTGCTCGCGATCGCGGTCGATCATTCAACATTGATGTCGACTGACCCGGCGCCATCGCGAGCAAGCTGTGCTCCTACAGGGGATCGGGGATGAATTTGAGAGAGTGACCCACAGGGCCTGAAGCATGCCGCAACCGTTCATTTTTCGTACCGTCGACCTGGATGGCCAGACCCTCCGCACCGCGGTACGCCCCGGCAAGCCTCACTTGACGCCCTTGCTGATTTTCAACGGCATCGGCGCCAACCTGGAGCTGGTGTTTCCGTTCGTCGCGGCGCTGGACCCGGACCTGGAGGTCATCGCCTTCGACGTTCCCGGTGTCGGCGGTTCGTCGACGCCGAACCGGCCCTATCGCTTTCCGGGATTGGCGAAACTGACGGCACGGATGCTCGACTATCTCGACTACGGACAAGTCAACGTGATCGGCGTGTCCTGGGGCGGCGCCCTGGCGCAGCAATTCGCCTATGACTATCCCGAGCGCTGCAAGAAACTGGTGCTCGCCGCCACCGCCGCCGGTGCGGTAATGGTGCCGGGCAAGCCGAAAGTCCTTTGGATGATGGCAAGCCCCCGACGCTACATCCAGCCATCCCACGTGATTCGCATTGCGCCGATGATCTACGGCGGCTCGTTCCGTCGCGACCCGACGCTGGCCGCCAGCCACGCGGCGAAGGTGCGTTCGGCAGGCAAGCTCGGTTATTACTGGCAACTGTTCGCGGGCCTCGGCTGGACCAGCATTCACTGGCTGCACAAGATCCACCAGCCGACCCTGGTGCTGGCCGGCGACGACGATCCGCTGATCCCGCTGATCAACATGCGCATGCTCGCCTGGCGGATCCCCAACGCCCAGTTGCACATCATTGATGACGGGCATCTGTTCCTGATTACCCGGGCCGAAGCGGTGGCGCCGATCATCATGAAATTCCTCGAGGAAGAACGTCAGCGTGCGGTGATGCATCCGCACCCGACACCATTGGGCGGCTAATGAGCCCAATGTCGGACGGCAGGACGCCGTTCCGCGCAACAACCCGTAACAGCGTCTATGGTGTTCTGGTTCGGTGTGTTTGTTTTTGGCCTGAAGACGAAGGAGTGTTGATTCATGCGCGAAAAGCCAGCGAGGGAGTTTTTGCCCACTCCCGCCGCGTTCATCAACGCACAGAGTGCGATTACCGGCCTGCGCGGTCGGGATCTGTTTTCGACCCTGCGCAGCGTGGCCGCCCACGGTTTGCGCAACCCGGTGCACAGCGCCCGGCACGCCCTGAAACTGGGCGGCCAGTTGGGTCGTGTGCTGCTGGGGGAAACCCTGCATCCGACCAATCCGCAGGACAGTCGCTTTGCCGACCCGTCATGGAGCCTCAACCCGTTTTACCGGCGCAGTTTGCAGGCGTACCTGAGCTGGCAGAAACAGGTCAAAAGCTGGATTGACGAGAGCAACATGAGCCCGGACGATCGCGCCCGCGCCCACTTCGCTTTCGCCCTGCTCAACGACGCTGTGTCGCCCTCTAACACCTTGCTCAATCCGCTGGCGATCAAGGAGATATTCAACTCCGGCGGCCACAGCCTGGTGCGCGGTGTCGGGCACCTGATCGATGACTTCCTGCACAACGATGGCTTGCCCCGGCAGGTCACCAAGCAAGCCTTCGAAGTCGGCAAAACCGTCGCCACCACCACCGGCTCCGTGGTGTTTCGCAACGAGCTGCTGGAGCTGATCCAGTACAAGCCGATGAGCGAAAAACAGTATTCCAAGCCGCTGCTGGTGGTGCCGCCGCAGATCAACAAGTACTACATTTTCGACCTGAGCCCGCACAACAGCTTCGTCCAGTTCGCCCTGAAGAACGGCCTGCAAACCTTCATGATCAGCTGGCGCAACCCGGATGTGCGTCATCGCGAGTGGGGGCTGTCGACTTACGTTGAGGCCGTGGAAGAAGCGATGAACGTCTGTCGGGCGATCACGGGCGCGCGGGAGGTCAACCTGATGGGCGCCTGCGCCGGCGGGCTGACGATTGCGGCGTTGCAGGGGCATCTCCAGGCCAAACGGCAACTGCGGCGAGTCTCCAGCGCGACCTATCTGGTGAGCCTGCTCGACAGCCAGATGGACAGCCCGGCTACCCTGTTTGCCGACGAGCAGACCCTGGAAGCGGCCAAGCGCCGCTCCTATCAGAAAGGCGTGCTGGACGGTCGCGACATGGCCAAAGTGTTCGCCTGGATGCGCCCCAACGATTTGATCTGGAGTTACTTCGTCAACAACTACCTGCTGGGCAAGGAGCCGCCGGCGTTCGACATTCTCTATTGGAACAACGACAACACGCGGCTGCCTGCGGCGTTTCATGGCGACCTGCTGGACTTCTTCAAGCACAACCCGCTGAGTCATCCGGGTGGTCTGGAAGTGTGTGGCACGCCGATCGATTTGCAGAAAGTCACCGTCGACAGTTTCAGCGTCGCCGGCATGAACGATCACATCACCCCGTGGGATGCGGTGTATCGCTCAACCCTGCTGCTGGGTGGCGAGCGGCGCTTTGTGCTGTCCAACAGCGGTCATGTGCAGAGCATTCTCAACCCACCTTCCAACCCGAAAGCCAACTTCGTCGAAAGCCCGAAACTGAGCAGCGACCCACGGGCCTGGTACTACGACGCCAAGCAAACCGACGGCAGTTGGTGGACACCCTGGCTGGGCTGGATTCAGGAACGCTCCGGCGCGCAAAAAGAAACCCACATGGCCCTTGGCAACCAGAACTATCCACCGATGGAAGCCGCACCCGGCACTTACGTCCGCGTGCGCTGACGCTCAAACCACCACGGCCGACGCCGGCCGTGGCATGACCCGACCATTAAGAAGACTGGATGAAAACCCGCGACCGGATCCTCGAATGTGCCCTGCAGTTGTTCAACCAAAAGGGCGAACCGAACGTTTCCACCATGGAAGTTGCCAACGAAATGGGGATCAGCCCGGGCAACCTCTACTACCACTTCCACGGCAAGGAACCGCTGATTCTGGGGTTGTTCGAACGCTTCCAGAATGAGCTGGCGCCGCTGCTCGATCCGCCTTCCGATGTGGAGTTGGGTCCTGAAGATTACTGGCTGTTCCTGCACTTGATCGTCGAGCGCCTGGCGCATTACCGGTTCCTGTTCCAGGACCTGTCGAACCTGGCCGGGCGCCTGCCGAAACTGGCCAAGGGCATCCGCAATTTGCTCAATGCCTTGAAGCGCACATTGGCTTCATTGCTGGCGCGGTTAAAGGCTCAAGGGCAGTTGGTCAGCGACACCCAGGCGTTGGGGCAACTGGTGGAGCAGATCACCATGACGTTGCTGTTCTCACTGGATTACCAGCGGATTCTGGATCGCGAGGGTGAAGTGAGGTTGGTGGTGTACCAGATCATGATGCTGGTGGCGCCGCATTTGCTGCCACCGATCAAGGCTGCGACGGAGCAGCTGGCCCTTCAATACCTGGAAGAACACGACTGACCCCTGTGGGAGCGAGCCTGCTCGCGAAGGCGGTGTGTCATTCAACATTGAGGGCGACTGACACGACGCCTTCGCGAGCAGGCTCGCTCCCACAGGGGATCTGCGGTGTGCATGAATCCGCGCATAAAAAAACGCCCGGCCTTTTCAGGTCGGGCGTGATCGTCCCCATGCTCCGCGTGGGAATGCAGCCGGTGACGCTCTGCGTCACTGCCGCAGTGGACGCGGAGCGTCCGTTGAGGCATTCCCACGCAGAGCGTGGGAACGATCATCAGGACTGACTGGTTGGCGTCGATGGAGCTGGCGCGGCAGTCGGGGTCACAGCAGGGGTCGGCGCTGCAGCGGAATTCGCTGAAGTAGCCGGGGTTGCCGGTTTGGCGGCAGCCACTGCTGGTTTTGGTGCGGCGGCTTTTGGCGCTGCCGGTTTTCTCACTGCAGGTTTTTTCGCGGCGGCAGGTTTTGCCGCTGGCTTGGCTGCAGGTTTGGCCGCTGCGGTTTTGGCAGCCGGTTTAGCGGCTGGTTTGGCGGCTGGTTTTGCAGCGGCTTTGGCGGCGACCGGTTTGGCCGCTGGCTTGGCTGCTGCAGGTTTCGCTGCGGCTGTTTTGGCTGCTGGTTTGGCAGCCGGTTTAGCGGCAGCTTTGGCCAGAGGCTTGGCAGCGGTTTTGGCCGCTGGTTTAGCAGCAGGTTTGGCCGCCGCGGTTTTCGCCGCAACCGGCGTAACCTTGGCACCGGTGAGTCTTTCGATTTGCTTGGTCAGGGTATCGACCTTGCTGTGCAGCGCTTTGACTTCATTGCGGCTCGGAACACCGAGGCGCGAAATGGCGCTGTTCAGGCGCTTGTCGAAAGCCCCTTCCAACTCATCCCACTTGCCCAGTGCGCGATCTTTCACGCCGCTGATGCGCGACTTGGCCGTTGAAGCGGAGTCCTTGGCGGCGTCGACTTTTTTGCCAACAGCGCTTTTGGTGAGCTTCTCGGCTTTCTCGCCGTCTTTAACCAATGTATCGAAGAGTTTGCTGCCGTCAGTGTCGATCTTCGAATACACGCCTAAACCAGCCAGCCAGATTTTGCGGGAGTAGTCTTCGACTTTCCCGATCCACGAGCTGCCTTCTTTTTCAGTATTCTTTTTGCCAGCCATCCCGTTCTCCTTAAGATTTACGCGCGACACGTTCGAGCAATGCCGTCAGCTCATCGAGCTTAGCAGAGAGTGTCTCAACGTCATGTTTAGACGGAATGCCGATACGATTCAAGGCACTTGCGACACGCGAGTCAAAAGCCTTCTCGACCTTGTCGAGTTGCACTTCGACCTTGCCTTTGAAAGTACTCACTTCACTCTTGGCTTCATCGATCTCGGCATTGGCCGCTTCGAGTTTTTCAGCAACGACTTTTTTGCCTTTCTTTTCAACAGTTTGACCAGCCTTGATCAACTCTTGAAAGTACTCGCTGCCCTCGATCCCAACCTTGGTGTAGGCACCCAGGCCTGCCAGCCAGATCTTGCGGGCATACGATCGGACGTCTTGCAGAGCGTTAGTCGATGCGTCGATTTTTTTCTTCAAAATAACTTTGGCCATGGTGCACCTCACGCGCAGAAGGTTTGAGGAACTGCCCGCGAAAGTGTCGGGCTCAGGCACAAAGTAGGGAGAAAAATTAGAAACGGCACCCTAACAACTGACATAAACCGTGGCGCCACACACCTGTAGGAGCAAAGCTTGCTCGCGATGCAGGCACCTCGGTAGATCAGTTAGACCGCGGTGATGCCATCGCGAGCAAGCTTTGCTCCTACGGGGATCACACCAACGCTTTATCCAGCGCCTTTTCGATTTCAGATTTGATCATGCCGCTCATGGCCGACATCATCAGGCCCAGCTCGACATCCACCTTGATCGAATCCTCGCCCACCAGCACCGCGCCTTTCACACCCGAACGCTTGAGGTTCAGGGTGTCGCCGGACCATGACGGTTCCAGGCCATATTGTTCGGACAGTTTTTGCGCCAACAGGTCGGCCTTCTCGCGAGCCGCGTCCTTGCCCAGGCTGTGGGCACGTTCAACACTAATTCGGGCCATCGAATGACTCCTGCTTGATGGATACTTTCCTGAAGCATCTTGACCGCTGCTGCGGCAAAACGTCCCGGCGGTTCTACATCTTACCTTCAGCCTTGCCAAGACAAAGCAGGCCACCGGGATTAGAATGTCCCGCATTCTCTTCTGGTGACAGCGATATGACTGATCAGCGCAAAGGCAGCGATGCCGAACCCACCACTCACTTCGGTTTCAAAAACGTTCCGGAAAGCCAAAAAGCGGAAAAAGTCGCTGAGGTTTTCCACTCGGTAGCCGCCAAGTACGACTTGATGAACGACCTCCTGTCGGGCGGCATGCACCGTCTGTGGAAGCGTTTCGCGATCGAACTGTCGGGCGTTCGCACCGGTAACCGCGTGCTGGACATCGCCGGCGGCACCGGCGACCTGACCAAGAAGTTCTCGCACCTCGTGGGCCCGACCGGCCAGGTGGTGTTGGCCGACATCAACGAATCCATGCTCAAGGTCGGTCGTGACCGCCTGCTGGACCTCGGTGTGGCCGGCAACGTTGAATTTGTCCAGGCCGACGCGGAAAAGCTGCCGTTCCCGGACAACCACTTCGACTGCGTGACCATCGCCTTCGGCCTGCGCAACGTCACCCATAAAGAAGACGCCCTGCGCTCGATGCTGCGTGTGCTCAAGCCTGGCGGTCGCCTGCTGGTGCTGGAATTCTCCAAGCCGACCAACGCACTGATGTCCAAAGCCTACGACGCCTACTCGTTCGCCTTCATGCCGCTGATGGGCAAGCTGATCACAAACGACTCGGAAAGCTATCGCTACCTGGCCGAATCGATCCGCATGCACCCGAATCAGGAAACCCTGAAGTCGATGATGGTCGAGGCCGGTTTCGACCGGGTGACCTACCACAACATGACCGCAGGCATCGTCGCCCTGCACCGCGGCATCAAGCCCTGATGTTGCTGGCCGGCCTGCTCGCCAGCGTCGAACTCGGCCTGAACCGGGTGCTGCGCCTCGACAGCACCGCGCTGCCGCGCCTGGCGCATTTGAGCGGCCGGGTGATTGCCGTCGATTGCCGCAGCCCGGCGCTGCAATTGTTCATCCTGCCCAGCGATGAAGGCCTGATGCTCGCCTCCCAATGGGAAACCGGCGCCGATTGCACCTTGCGTGCACCGGCCTCGAGCCTGTTGAAACTGGCGCTGAGCAAGGACAAGACCTCGGTGCTGCACGGCCCGGAAGTCGAGCTCGACGGTGACAGCGGCGTGCTGCTGGAACTGGCAGCCATCCTGCAAGACCTTGAGCTGGACTGGGAGTACGAACTCTCGCGCTGGCTCGGCCCGGTCGCTACGCAACTGGTCGGCGGTCACCTGCGCAGCCGCGCACGCTTTTATCAACAAGGGTTCGCCAGCCTGAATCAGAATCTGGGCGAATACCTGGCCGAAGAATCGCGCACCCTCGTCGGTCAGCGCGAAGCCGAAGCCCGTTTCAGTGAACTGGACCAGATCAAACTCGATCTGGAACGTCTCGAGGCGCGTTTCGAGCGCCTTTCCCGATCCCTCGACCCAAGCGATAACGCATGAAGCTGCTTGCCGTCCGCCGTTTGTTGCGCATCCAGCGCGTCGTGATCCGCTACCGCCTCGATGACCTGCTGTTCGCCCTGCCGCTGCCCTGGTTTCTGCTGGCGCTGCGTTATGCCTTGCCGTGGCGCTGGTTCCCGCGCAAGACCCTGGACCTGAGCCGTGGCGCACGATTGCGCCTGGCGTTGCAGGACCTGGGGCCGATTTTCATCAAGTTCGGGCAGATTCTGTCCACCCGTCGCGACCTGTTGCCGGAAGACATCGCCGATGAGCTGATGAAGCTGCAGGACCGGGTCCCGCCGTTCGACTCGCAAGTGTCGATCAAGTTGATCGAAGAACAGCTCGGTAAAAAGATCAGCGAAGTGTTCAGCCGTTTCGACGTCGAACCGCTGGCCTCGGCCTCGGTGGCGCAGGTGCATGCCGCGCAGTTGAAAACCGGCGAAGAAGTGGTGGTCAAGGTGATCCGCCCGGGCCTGAAGCCGATCATCGCCCAGGATCTGGCGTGGCTGTTCATCCTCGCCCGCGCCGCTGAAAAACTCTCGGCCGATGCGCGACTGCTGCACCCGGTGGACGTGGTCCAGGATTACGAAAAAACCATCTACGACGAACTCGACCTGTTGCGTGAGGCGGCCAACGCCAGCCAATTGAAGCGCAACTTCGAAGGCTCGGAGCTGCTTTACGTGCCGCAGGTCTATTGGGACTGGTGCCGGCCGAAAGTGCTGGTGATGGAGCGCATCTACGGGATTCAGGTTACGGATCTGGCAACCCTGGCCGACCAACGCACCGACATGAAAATGCTCGCCGAGCGTGGTGTGGAGATCTTCTTCACCCAGGTGTTCCGCGACAGTTTCTTCCACGCCGACATGCACCCGGGCAACATCTTCGTCAGCACCGTCAATCCGTGGAGCCCGCAATACATTGCGATCGACTGCGGCATCGTCGGCAGCCTGACCCCGGAAGACCAGGATTATCTGGCGCGCAACCTGTTCGCCTTCTTCAAGCGTGACTACCGTCGCGTGGCGCAGCTGCACATCGATTCGGGCTGGGTGCCGGCGGAAACCAAGCTCAATGAATTCGAAGCGGCTATCCGTACCGTTTGCGAGCCGATCTTTGAAAAACCGTTAAAAGATATTTCCTTCGGTCAGGTGCTGATGCGCCTGTTCCAGACCGCTCGCCGCTTCAACATGGAAGTGCAACCGCAGTTGGTTTTGCTGCAAAAAACCCTGTTGAACATCGAAGGCCTGGGCCGTCAGCTGTACCCGGACCTGGATCTGTGGAACACCGCCCAGCCGTTCCTAGAACGCTGGATGCGTGAGCGCGTCAGCCCGAAAGCCTTGATCGGCAACGTGCAGAGCCAGTTCGAGCAACTGCCGCACCTGGCCAACATGGCCCGCGACCTGCTGGAACGCATGTCCCAGCCCCACGCCTACGACCCGCCACCGCCGTGGCATCGGCGCAAGGACGATTGGTTCCTGCGCCTGCTCGGTTGCGCGCACCTGGGTGGTGGCGCGGTACTCGCGGCGGGTGGCCCGTTGAATGAATTGGGCCATTGGCCGGCCGGGATCATGATGATTGTCGGTTTGTATCTGGTCGTTCGCCGATAGCCGGATTGAGCTGCAAGCGATAAGCTTCAGGCTTCAAGCGCTTCGTGTGCACGACGCAGATTGTTTTTTACTTGCAGCTTGCAGCTTAAAGCTCGCCGCTGCTCCGGGACGGACCATGAAAAACTGGCTGGACGAGATCAAGTGGGATGCTGACGGACTGGTGCCGGCGATTGCCCAGGATCACAAGACCGGGCGCGTCCTGATGATGGCCTGGATGAACCGCGAAGCGCTGGAATTGAGCGCTGCCGAGAACCGGGCCATTTACTGGTCGCGTTCCCGTGGCAAGTTATGGCGCAAGGGTGAAGAGTCCGGTCACGTGCAGACCCTGCATGAGATGCGCCTGGACTGTGACGCCGACGTGATCATCCTGATGGTCGAGCAAATTGGCGGCATCGCCTGCCATACCGGCCGCCAGAGCTGCTTCTACCGCGTCTTCGAGAACGGCGACTGGAAAACCGTCGATCCGGTCCTGAAAGATCCGCACGCCATCTATTCCGCAGGACACACACATGAGTGACACTCTCACCCGTCTGGCGCAGGTTTTGGAAGAGCGCAAAGGCGCCGCCGCCGACAGCTCGTATGTCGCCAGCCTGTACCACAAGGGCTTGAACAAGATTCTGGAAAAAGTCGGCGAAGAGTCGGTCGAAACCATCATTGCCGCCAAGGATGCCGCCATCAGCGGTGACTGCAGCGACGTGATCTACGAAACCGCCGATTTGTGGTTCCACAGCATGGTCATGCTCGCCCAACTGGGGCAGCATCCACAGGCTGTGCTCGATGAACTGGACCGTCGTTTCGGTCTGTCCGGACACGCCGAGAAAGCCTCGCGTCCGTCCGCCTGAATAACTATTTGAGAGGAGCAGCAACATGGGCATTTTTGACTGGAAACACTGGATCGTCATCCTGGTTGTCGTGGTGCTGGTGTTCGGCACCAAGAAACTGAAAAACCTCGGCACTGACGTTGGCGAGTCGATCAAGGGCTTTCGCAAAGCCATGAACGACGAAGAGAAGCCGGTTGACCCAACCGTGACCCCGGCGCAACCGGTGCCACCTGCTCAACCAACCACGACCTCGCCACTGAACCAGCCGCACACCATCGACGTGCAGGCACAGAAAGTCGAAGAGCCGATCCGCAAAGACGTGTGAGCACTGACTAATGTTTGGTATCAGCTTCTCTGAACTGCTGCTCGTCGGCCTCGTTGCCCTGCTGGTGCTGGGTCCCGAGCGTTTGCCGGGCGCTGCGCGCACCGCCGGTCTGTGGATCGGGCGGCTGAAGCGCAGCTTCAACGCGATCAAACAGGAAGTTGAACGTGAAATCGGTGCCGACGAGATTCGTCGGCAACTGCACAACGAGCACATTCTGTCGCTGGAACAGGAGGCGCGGAAGATCTTCACGCCAACCCAGCAGGAAGCTACCCCGGTGCAGCCGGTTGAACCGGTGGTCGAGCCGACGATTCACGCGCCGGGCACTGAACCGGTGGCCACCATGGGCGGCGTCGAGCCCGCGCCTGTTGTCCCCGCGCCGACACCCGTAGAACCTGTTGCGCCCGCCGCGCCGACAACGCCGGCTCCTCACGACCCTACATTGCCGCCGCGAGCCCCATGAGCGAACTTCCTGAAAACGACCAGCACATGCCACTGGTTTCGCACCTCACCGAGTTGCGTACTCGCCTGCTGCGCTGTGTAGCGGCGATTTTCATCATCTTCGCCGGGTTGTTCGCGTTCACCCAGCAGATCTACACCTTCGTCTCGACGCCGTTGCGGGCGTACCTGCCGGTCGGTGCGACGATGATTGCCACCGACGTGTCGTCGCCGTTCCTGACGCCGCTGAAACTGACGATGATGGTCTCGCTGTTCCTGGCGATCCCGGTGATCCTGCATCAGATCTGGGGCTTTATCGCTCCGGGCCTGTATAAGCACGAGAAGCGCATCGCCGTACCATTGCTGATCTCCAGCATCATGCTGTTCTACACCGGCATGGCATTCGCCTATTACCTGGTCTTCCCGCTGATCTTCAAATTCTTCGCCGCCGCCACCCCGGCCGGCGTGGAAATGATGACCGACATCACCAGTTACCTCGATTTCGTCATGACGCTGTTCTTCGCCTTCGGCGTGGCGTTCGAGATCCCGGTGGCCGTGGTGCTGCTGGTGTGGATCGGCGTGGTCGACGTCAAATACCTGAAGAAAATCCGCCCGTACGTGGTCATCGGCTGCTTCGTGGTCGGCATGATCCTGACCCCGCCGGACATCTTCTCGCAAACGCTGTTGGCCGTACCGATGTGGCTGCTGTTCGAGATCGGCATCCTGTTCGGCAGCCTGGTCAGCAAGCGTGGCGAACACCCGGACGACCAACCGGCTGACGATCACAACGACCAGCCGCCAGCGACCCAGCCGTGAACCTGCTGCTTCTCGAAGAGGCCGACTTCATTGCGGCCGACCGGGTGATCCTGCGTGATCGGCGCTTGACCCACATGCAGGAAGTCCACCGCTGTGAGGTGGGCGACAGCATGCGCGTCGGGCGGATCGGCGGGCTGATGGGTTCGGCCGAAGTGCTGCGCCTGGACGCCGGTGAAGCTGAATTACGCGTCGTTCTCGATCAACAGCCACCGACCAAGCTGCCGTTGACCCTGGTATTGGCCCTGCCACGCCCGAAAATGCTCCGTAGGGTGTTTCAGACCGTGGCGGCCATGGGTGTGCCACGGATCGTGCTGGTGAACAGCTACCGTGTCGAGAAGAGCTTCTGGCAAACGCCGTTCCTGGAACCCGAGGCGATTCGCGAGCAGTTGATCCTGGGTCTGGAACAGGCCCGGGACAGCGTGCTGCCGGAAGTCGTCATCGAGAAGCGCTTCAAGCCGTTCGTCGAAGACCGGCTGCCGGCAATCACTGAAGGCACCCTCGGCCTGGTTGGCCATCCCGGAAATTACCCGCCCTGCCCTCGCGGCCTGGACGAACGGGTGACGTTGGCCATCGGCCCCGAAGGTGGCTGGATTCCTTATGAAATCGAATTGCTGGGCAAGTCCGGGCTGAATCCGGTGCAACTGGGCGATCGTATTCTGCGGGTTGAAACCGCCGTTACAGCGCTGCTCGCCCGCCTCTTCTAACCGCACCCTTCTTCTGTAGGAGCAAAGCTTGCTCGCGATAGCGAACGGTCAGTCACCCCTCTATTGACTGACACGCCGCCATCGCGAGCAAGCTTTGCTCCTACAGGGGATTTCGTCGTCACAACCAACGTGTACGCCTACAGATTCCCACTCGCCAGCCGATACAGCTCCTATAAAACCAAATTGTGGTTCGAGGGGAGTAGCAGCATGTACCGTTGGCTAGCCGAGAAACTGGGAAACGTAAGCGTTAATCGCAAACTGGGTGTCGGCTTCGGTCTCGTCCTGCTCCTGACCTTGTTGATCACCTTTACCGCCTGGACCGGTTTGACGGGTGTGATGAGCCGTGGCGACAAGCTCGGGTTCATTGCCAGCATCAATGAGCTGGCCAAGGATTTACGCGTGGCGCGCCTGGACTACGAAATGCGCCGTGGCGAACAAGGCCCGGGCGCGGTCAACGGCTATTTGGATCAGATCGACGCCGGCCTGCAAACCGCACGCAAGATGATCGAGCAACCCGCCGACGTCGCGATGATCGACCAGCAACTGGCCGGCGTCAGCCAGTACCGGCAAGCCTTCACCGCCATGATCCAGGCCGGTGCCAACCGCGAAGATGCCCGCAGCAAACTCGGCGCAACCGCCGACAACGCAGTGGCCAAGGTGTCTGAGGTCGAGAAGGCACTGCTGCAAGGTGACAGCGTCGCCCAGTTCAACAGCGTGATCGACCTGAGCAAGCTGATCCAGCAAGCGCGCTTCCAGGTACGCGGCTACACCTACAGCGCCAAGACCGAGGCCGAACAGCCTGCGCTGGACGCCATCGATAACGCCCTGAAAAACCTCGAGAGCCTGCCAGCCAAACTGCCGGAACAGTTCAGCGCCAACCTGCAACAGGCCTCCGATTCGCTCAAGGCCTACCGCGCCGCTGTCAGCCAGTACCGCGACTCCCAGGTCGCCAGCGCTGCCGCCCTCAAGCGTATGGCTGACCAAGGCGACAATCTGCGCGAACTCAGCAAGAAACTGACCATTTCGCAAACCGTCGTGCGTGACACCGATGCCGCCCACGCCAAGAACCTGTTGCTGATGGCCACGGTTCTCGCCCTGGCGTTTGGCTTGCTCGCCGCTTGGGCCATCACTCGCCAGATCGTCATCCCCCTGAGCCAGACCCTCAAAGTCGCCGAGCGCGTGGCCGCTGGCGACCTGACCCACAACCTGATCTCCGAACGCCAGGACGAACTCGGCCAGCTCCAGCGTGCCATGCAGAGCATGACCCTGGGTCTGCGCGAGTTGATCGGCGGCATCAGCGATGGCGTCACGCAGATCGCCAGCGCTGCCGAAGAGCTGTCCGCCGTGACCGAGCAAACCAGCGCCGGGGTCAACAGCCAGAAGGTGGAAACCGACCAGGTGGCCACCGCCATGCACGAAATGACGGCCACCGTGCAGGAAGTCGCACGTAACGCTGAAGAAGCTTCCGAAGCTGCCGTCGCCGCTGATCAGCAGGCCCGCGAAGGTGACAAGGTTGTCGGTGAAGCCATCGCCCAAATTGAACGCCTGGCCATCGAAGTCGGCAACTCCACCGTCGCCATGAGCGATCTGAAGCGCGAAAGCGACAAGATCGGCAGCGTGCTCGACGTGATCAAGTCCGTGGCGCAACAGACCAACCTGCTGGCGCTCAACGCGGCGATTGAAGCCGCCCGTGCCGGTGAAGCCGGACGCGGTTTTGCGGTGGTCGCCGATGAGGTCCGCAGCCTGGCCCAGCGCACCCAGAAGTCCACCGAAGAAATCGAAGAGCTGATCGTCGGCCTGCAAACCGGCACCCAGCAAGTCGCGACCATCATGGACAACAGCCGCAGCCTGACCGACAGCAGCGTCGAACTGACCCGCCGCGCCGGCGGTTCGCTGGCCAGCATCACCCGTACGGTGTCGGCGATCCAGTCAATGAACCAGCAGATCGCCGCAGCCGCCGAGCAGCAGAGCGCCGTGGCCGAAGAGATCAACCGCAGCGTGCTGAACGTGCGCGATGTGTCCGAACAGACCTCGGCGGCGAGTGAAGAGACGGCGGCGTCCAGCGTTGAGTTGGCGCGGCTGGGGACGCATTTGCAGATGTTGGTGGGGCGGTTCAAGGTTTAATCAGCAAACCGATCGTTCCCACGCTCTGCGTGGGAATGCCGCCCGGGACGCTCCGCGTCCCTTCTCAAGCGTGACGCAGAGCGTCACTGGATGCATTCCCACGCAGAGCGTGGGAACGATCAGTTAGAGGACTTGCCGCAAAAACGCTTGCGCCCGAGGATCCTTCGGCGCATCAAAGAACTGCGCCGGCGAAGCGTCTTCCAGCAATTTGCCGTGATCGAAGAACAACACCCGATCCGCGACTTCCCGGGCAAAGCCCATTTCGTGGGTCACGCAGACCATGGTCATGCCTTCCACGGCCAGGGTTTTCATCACGTCCAGCACTTCACCGACCATTTCCGGGTCCAGCGCCGAGGTCGGCTCGTCGAACAACATGACCTTCGGTTCCATCGCCAGCGCCCGGGCAATCGCCACACGCTGCTGCTGGCCGCCGGACAGGCGTGACGGAAACTCGTTGGCCTTCTGCGCAATGCCGACCTTCTCCAGCAATGCCAGGGCCTTGGCCTCGCGCTCCTTTTTGCCGCGCTTGCGCACGACCTTCTGGGCCAGGCAGAGGTTTTCCAGCACGGTCATGTGCGGGAACAGGTTGAAGTGCTGGAACACCATGCCGACTTCCCGACGATAGGCATTTACGTCGGTTTTCGGGTCGGCCAGTTGCAAACCGTCGATGCTCACCGAGCCCGAATCGAATGCTTCCAGGCCGTTGAGGCAGCGCAGGAAGGTTGATTTGCCGGAGCCGGACGGCCCGATCACCACCAGCACTTCGCCCCTGGCCACGGTCGTGGACACGTTATCCACCGCGCGCACCACCTGGCCACGGGTGTCGAAGACTTTTACCAGATCGCGGACTTCAATCACTTTGCGCGAGCCTCCGCTCAAGCCGGCTGGCGATTTTCGACAGCGGCAGGTTGATCAACAGGTACAGCCCGGCCACGCAGAACAGGATTTCGAACGGCGAGAACGAGGTGGTGATGACTTCGCGGCCGCTTTTCAGCAGTTCGGTGATGGCGATCACCGACACCAGCGAAGTGTCTTTCACCAGGCTGATGAATTGCCCGGCCAGCGGCGGCAGCACGCGTTTCAATGCTTGCGGCAGTACCACATGGCGCATTGATTGTCCGGCGCTCAAGCCCAGGGATCGCGCGGCCTCGTTCTGGCCACGGGCGATGGACTGGACGCCGGAGCGGATGATTTCCGCCACGTAGGTGCCGGTGAACAGCGACAGCGCGGCGATCCCGGCGAACTCCCGGGACAGGTTCATCACGGTGCCGATGAAGAAGTAGAAAATGAAGATCTGCACCAGTAACGGCGTACCGCGCACCAGTTCGACGTAAATGGTCGAGAGATCGCGCAGGGTCGGGTTGTTGGATAGACGGCACAGGCCGGTGGCGAGGCCGATCAACAGACCGAGCACGCCAGACACCACCGACAGCCACAGTGTGGTCCACAGCCCCCACAGCAACGGTCCGGCGGCCCAATGCCGGGTGACGCCGATCACGTCGCCTTCCGCCACGTCATCGTCTTGGGCGACTTGCAGACTGTTGTCGTCGACGCTCAGGTGCTGCTCATCGCCGGCGTCATTGCGCAGGGTGACTTCGGCCTTGCCGCCCTGGCGTACCAGTTCGCTAACCGTGGAGATGTCGGCGGCGCGCTGGGATTCTTCGGCGTGGTAGGCGAAGTACTGCGGCACGCGGTTCCAGCGCCATTCGTAGGACATCAGCGAGGTGGCGTAATACAACGCGCCGGCCAGGCCGATCAGCACCAGCACCGTTAGCAAGTGCCAGGGCAGTTGGGATTTTTCAGGTTTCATTTGCAGGACTCTTAGATTCGCTCGTTCCCACGCTCTGCGTGGGAATGCATCCTGTGACGCTCTGCGTCACGCCAGCGAAGGGACGCGGAGCGTCCCGGGCGGCATTCCCACGCAGAGCGTGGGAACGATCAGCGGTGGGGTTAATCCATGTCCTTGAGCCAAGCGGTGTCTTTGAACCACTTGTCATGGATGCGATCGTAGGTGCCGTCTTCGTGGATCTGGTGCAGGAAGTTGTTGATGAAGTTGAGGCTGTCGTAGTCGCCCTTCTTCAGGCCGAAGGCCAGCGGTTCGTAGGTGAACGGCTTGTCGAGGAACACCAGTTTGCCGGCGCCGACCTTGCTCACCGCGACCACGTTGTACGGCGCGTCGTAGATGAACGCGTCGGCCTTGCCGTTGACCACGTCGAGCACGGCTTCCTGCTCGTTGTCGTAGCCGTGGTACGTGGCTTTGGAGATCAGCTTCTTGGCGACCATCTCGCCGGTGGTGCCTAGTTTGGAGGTGATGCGATAGTTTTCGGTATTCAGGTCTTTATAGGACTTGATGGTGCCTTCCAGGTCCTTGCGGATCAGCAGGGTCTGGCCGACCACGATAAACGGTTCGCTGAAATTCAGGCGCAGGTTGCGTTCCTGGGTCAGGGTCATGCCGCTGCCGATCATGTCGAACTTGTCGGTCATCAGGGCCGGGATGATGCCGTCGTAACCGGTGGATACCAGCTCCAACTTCACGCCCATGGCCTTGGACATGGCCTTGAGGATGTCGACTTCGAAGCCGATGATCTCGCCGCGCTTGTTGGTCATTTCGAAGGGCATGTAGGCGGGTCCATGCCGACTTTCAGCGTGCCACGCTTGACCGCGTCATCGATGGCACCGGCCTGCGCCGCGCTGACTGCAACCAATGCCGTGACGCCGACCAGCAGCATCGACAGATACTTCTTCATCATCAAGTCCCCAAAACCATTGCGTTGTGAGGCGCGCAATCGGCGATTTTCCTTGGAAAACCGGCAGATACGAACAGAAAGCTGTTCGGGCGCACCAATTCGGGGACGGATCCTATCGCACTGGGTTGTTTGCACAAGGGTTTGGTTGGGATTTGTTTTGAATTCAAGATCGACCCCTCACCCCAGCCCTCTCCCCAAAGGGGAGAGGGGGAAAGGGAGCAGATCGGGGGCCTTTCGAGACCTGCGCTTGACTCGGTATCTCAAGTCGATGTAGCTCCAAGAACAACTCGATTAGTCCCCTCTTCCTTAGGGGAAGGGAGCAGATCGGGGGCGCTTCAATCCTGAGTTCGACTCGGTATTTCAGGTCGATGTATGACGCAAGACACCTCGGTCAGTCCCCTCGCCCCTCTGGGGAGAGGGTTAGGGAGAGGGGTGGTTCTGAGGGTCAATACAAATTCCAGCCACGCCCCAAACAAAAAACCCCGCTTTCGCGGGGTTTTTCGTTATGCCAACTGAGGCTGTGCACTCAGTGGCTTGAGCGGTAGCAGCGGCGCATGGGGATCGGCTTTCACCGATTGCCGCCAGGCGTCCAGCCACTCGGCGTGGCCTTCGCTCCAGACCGCCTCATGCAGGCGACCCAATGCCACCGGATCGCTCAGCAGTTGCAGGCGCTCATGGTTGTTCAGCCCGGCAGGCCCGGCCTTCAACGCATGACGAACCCGCTCCACTCGCAACCACTCGATCGGCTCGGCCTGACCGTGACGGGACGTCGCCAGCGAGCACGCCAACGCGTTCTGCTGTGGATCGACCACCGCCCGCACAAAACCGTCTTTCAGCGCGTGATAACGGTTTTCATGGGTGTACTGATCGGTCGCCAGCAGCGCTTGTGGCGGATTGTATTCCTCAGGGATCAGGAACAGGCTCTCGTCACGGGACTTGAGGCCCAGGCCGACACGGCTGGAGATCACCGACACCGGGATCGACAGCATCAGCGAACCGACGATCGGCACCAACCACCACAGGAAGCTCGGGTTCAGCCAGATCACCAGCAGGGCCCAGAAGAAGCCCAGCAAGGTTTGCGGGCCGTGGCGCTTGACCGCTTCGCTCCATGGCGTGGAGTCGTCGTCACGTTGTGGCGAGTTCCAGGTCGCGGCCCAGCCGAGGAACGCGGCGAGTACGAAACGGGTGTGGAAAATCATCCGCACCGGCGCTAGCAGCATGGAGAACAACATCTCCAGCAGCATCGAGAACGTCACCTTGAACTTGCCACCGAACTCTTTCGCGCCCTTGGCCCAGATCAGGATGATGCTCAACAGCTTCGGCAAGAACAGCAGCACGATGGTTGTCGAGAACAGCGCCACAGCCTTGTCCGGATGCCATTGCGGCCACAGCGGATAGAGCTGTCGCGGCTCCATGAAGTACTGCGGCTCCATCAACGTATTCACCGCCAGCAACGCCGTGGACAACACGAGGAAGAAGAACCACAACGGCGCCGACAGGTAAGACATCACGCCCGTCAGGAACACCGCACGGTGCACCGGGTGCATGCCCTTGACCAGGAACAGCCGGAAGTTCATCAGGTTGCCGTGGCACCAACGACGGTCACGCTTGAGTTCGTCCAGCAGGTTCGGCGGCAGTTCTTCGTAGCTGCCCGGCAAGTCGTAGGCAATCCATACACCCCAGCCGGCACGGCGCATCAGCGCAGCTTCGACGAAGTCGTGGGACAGAATCGCACCGGCAAAAGCACCTTTACCCGGCAACGGCGCCAGGGCGCAGTGCTCGATGAACGGCTTCATGCGGATGATCGCGTTGTGGCCCCAGTAGTGGGATTCGCCCAACTGCCAGAAGTGCAGGCCGGCGGTGAACAGCGGGCCGTACACCCGGGTCGCGAACTGCTGCATGCGCGCATAAAGAGTGTCCATGCCCGACGCCCGTGGCGCGGTCTGGATGATCCCGGCGTCCGGCGTGGCTTCCATCAAGCGCACCAGACTGGTCAGGCATTCGCCGCTCATCACGGAGTCCGCGTCGAGCACGACCATGTATTTGTAGTCACCGCCCCAACGACGGCAGAAGTCGTCGAGGTTGCCGCTTTTACGTTTGACGCGACGGCGACGGCGGCGATAGAAGATCTTGCCGAAGCCCTTGGCTTCGCGGCAGACGTCCAGCCAGGCCTGTTGTTCGGCCACGCAGATATCGGTTTCGTTACTGTCGCTGAGGACGAAGAAGTCGAAACGATCCAGGTCACCCGTGGCGGCGACCGACTCGAAAGTCGCCCGCAGACCGGCAAATACACGTGGCACGTCTTCGTTGCAGATCGGCATCACCAGTGCGGTGCGTGCGTCCTTGGCAATCGGCTCGTTGCCGGCGCTTTTGCCGGAAATACGGTATTTGTCGTGACCGGTGAGCAATTCGAGGAAGCCCATCAGTGCGGTCCAGAAACCGGCCGACACCCAGCAGAACAGAATCCCGAACAGAATCAGGATGCTGGTTTGCAGCGCATACGGCAGCACTTGCGTAGCGGTCTGCAACAGCGATTGATGCAGCACTTCGTTCAGGTCGACGAACGACCAGCCCTGGTACGGCATGATGCCTTTCATGTACCAACCGGCAACGATGGTCTGGCCGAGCATCAGCACCAGCAGAATGTAGCGACGGATCGAACCGACGGTGCGCCAGCGAGCCGCCGGCAACACGCGTTCATCCTTCGGCGGCGCCGGCGGATTGGTGCGACCGGTCATCCGGCGCCAGCCACGTACCAGAATGTTGGTACGCCACGGCTCCGGCACGACTTTGGTCCGGCGAATCGGCGGGGTCGCTTTGAGTACCACACGACCGCTGGCGTCAACCGCCAGCATTTCCGCTTCTTCCAGTTCTTCGGCACTGTTCAGGAGCAGGCGCTTGCCCACCGAGGCTTGTGCAGCCTCGGCCGGTGCGTCGAACGTCGAGGACGACAGACGCTGGTGCAGTTCACTGAAGGACTGGCAGCCCGCGAGTTCCGCGCGCTGCTCGTCGGTCATCGGTAAATGCGCCAGATACTCCGACAGAGTCTCTGGCTTTACTTGAGAATTACTCATCGGCAGGCAACTGGTAGCTCCAGGTTTCGGTCAGGACTTCATCAGTCGCCGCCGAATCCGGTGTGGCTGGGGCCGCGTCCGCAGCGACTGGCTGCTTGGCGTCTTTGTTGTCCTTGTTCTTGGTGTCGGCAACCGGCTTGGCATCGGCCTGTTTGGCTTCAGCTTGCTTGGCGTCCTTGGCTTCCTTGTCCGCTTTCTCCTGTTGCTTGGCGGCGACCTTGTCGGCCTTGGCAACAGAGGAATTGGAAGCAGGAATCGAAGACTTGGCCAGATCCTCAGGCACGATCTTCTCGACCAGAGATGCACGCATCTCGGTGGCCTTGCTCGCGTCTTTGATCTTCATGCGCAGCGTCAGGCGCCAGCCCTTGGTTTCAGGGTTGTAGCGCACGGTGTTCTCGACCAGCTCGGCATTGTCGCCAACGCTGACCTGGCTGCGCACGTCTGCGGTTTCCGGCAATGCGGCCAGGGACGGGCCTTCGAAGTCCACCAGATAGGCAACGGTGCCATCCGGCTGACGGATCAGGTTGGATTGTTTGACGTCGCCGGTGGAACGCAGGGTCTGTTTGACCCAGGCGCTGTCGGGAGCGTGAATGGCGGCTTCGTCGATGGTCCAGTGCATGCGATAGGCGACGTCGAGCGGCTGGCCTGGCTCAGGCAGTTTTTCCGGGCTCCAGAAAGCCACGATGTTGTCGTTGGTTTCGTCGGCGGTCGGAATTTCCACCAGGTCTACAGAACCCTTGCCCCAATCGCCTTTTGGCTCGATCCAGGCACTTGGGCGCTTGTCGTAGCGGTCGTCGAGATCTTCGTAGTGGCTGAAGTCACGACCACGTTGCAGCAAGCCGAAGCCACGCGGATTTTCGATGGCAAAGTTGCTCACCGCCAGATGTTTCGGGTTGTTCAGTGGGCGCCAGATCCACTCGCCGTTGCCGGCATGGATCGACAGACCGCTGGAGTCATGCAGCTCGCGGCGATAGTTCAGCACTTTGGACGGCTGGTTGGCGCCGAACAGGAACATGCTGGTCAGCGGTGCAACGCCAAGCTTGGTGACCTTGTCACGCAGGAACATGCGCGCCTTGACGTCAACCACGGTGTCGCTGCCCGGACGCAGGGTCAGGCGGTACGCACCGGTGGCACGCGGCGAATCCAGCAGGGCGAAGATCACCAGGTGCTTGTCACCCGGTTTCGGCTGTTGAATCCAGAACTCGGTGAAACGCGGGAATTCTTCGCCGGACGGCAATGCGGTATCGATGGCCATGCCGCGAGCGGACAAGCCATAGGTGTGACCCTTGCCGACCACGCGGAAGTAGCTCGCGCCGAGCATGGTCATGATTTCGTCTTGCTTGTCGGCCTTGTTGATCGGGTACAGCACACGGAAACCGGCATAGCCCAGTTGTTCGGTGGCTTTAGGATCGAACGACACATCGCCGAAATCGAAACGACTTGGGTCGTATTTGATCTCTTCGACGGTGTTAGCCGTGATTTCGTTGATTTTCACCGGGGTGTCGAAGTGCATGCCCTGGTGATAGAACGAAAGCTTGAACGGGGTTTTCTGATCGGCCCACTCGGCTTTTTCAGTGCGGAAACGAATTTTCTGATAGTCCGCGAATTTCATCTCGCGGAATTCGTTCGGCAGGTTACTGCGCGGGGCTTCGTATTTTTGCCCGGCCAGCTCTTTCGCCTTGACCGACACATCATCCAGGTTGAATGCCCAAAGCTGGCCGGCGCTGAGCAGGCACAGCAGTGCAGAGCCCGCTACCAGAGCGCTTCGGAACCGTTGGGCAGACAATTTTGGTGCATTACAGGGACTAACAATCACGAGCAACCCTCGCCGAAAACAGATCAAAAAACCAACGGCCAGCTATCTATATGCCAGGTTGGCGAGCATTGTTCCGACTCCTATGGGGCTAAATGATTCCCCAACAGGTCCGGGCAAGTCTCTACCTAAGTCAAAATGGGCCAACGAACGCTGATCCCCGTAGCGCGCGATTATCTAGTAGGCCGCGTTACAAAGCATCAGGGGGTAACAAAGTATTTATCGCGAAAAACCCCTGTTTTCAGTCCAAACGCCCTTAAAAACAGGTTTCAAGGCGTTTCAGGTCTGTAACAGGAAGGTGACCGGGCCATCATTGACCAGATGCACCTGCATATCCGCGCCGAATCTACCTGATGCCACAGTGCCATGCACCTCTTTCGCTTTACCTAATAAATAGTCGAAAAGTTCTTCGCCCAGGGCCGGAGGCGCCGCCGTCGAAAAACTCGGGCGCAACCCGCTCTTGGTATCGGCCGCCAGGGTGAACTGCGAGACCAGCAGCAAGCCACCACCGACATCCGTGAGGGACAGATTCATCTTGCCTTCTGTATCACTGAATACACGATAGTTAAGCAGTTTATGCAGAAGTTTGTCGGCGCTGGCCCGAGTGTCCTCGGGCTCGACCGCCACCAGTACCAACAAACCCTGGTCAACCGCGCCAACCACCTCCCCCGCCACCTCGACTCGCGCGCCACGCACGCGTTGCAGCAGGCCCTTCATGCTTCTTCAGGTGGCAGATCGAGCAAGCGCCGGGCCATCTGACCAGCGGCGCGCACCAGGGCGTCGGTGATACCCGGTTCGGACGCGGCGTGGCCGGCGTCGCGGATCACCTGCAGCTCACTGTTGGGCCAGGCTTGATGCAGTTCCCAGGCATTGTCCAACGGGCAGATCACGTCGTAACGGCCATGAACGATCACGCCGGGCAAATGGGCGATCTTGCCCATGTCGCGGATCAACTGGTTCGGCTCAAGGAAAGCGTTGTTGGTGAAGTAGTGGCATTCGATCCGGGCAATCGACAGCGCGCGCTGCGGCTCGGAGAAGCGATCAACCACCAGCGGGTTCGGGCGCAGGGTCGCGGTCCGGCCTTCCCAGGTGGACCAGGCCTTGGCTGCGTGCATCTGGGCGATCTGATCGTTGCCGGTCAGGCGCTTGTGGAAAGCGGTGAGCAGGTCGCCGCGCTCGTCCAGCGGGATTGGCGCGATGTAGTCCTGCCAGTAGTCGGGAAACAGACGGCTGGCGCCAGCCTGATAGAACCACTCGATTTCCTGCGGACGGCAGAGAAAGATCCCACGCAGGATCAAGCCGTGCACACGCTCCGGGTGGGTTTGCGCGTAGGCCAGGGCCAGGGTCGAGCCCCAGGAGCCGCCGAACAGCACCCATTTTTCGATGTTCAGGTGCTTGCGGATCCGCTCAAGGTCGGCGACCAGATCCCAGGTGGTGTTGTTTTCCAGGTTGGCGTGGGGCGTGGAGCGACCGCAGCCGCGCTGGTCGAAGGTCACAATGCGATACAGGTTTGGATCGAAGTACCGGCGGCTCTGTGCATCGCATCCGGCGCCGGGGCCGCCGTGAATGAACACCACCGGCAACCCTTCCGGTGAACCGCTTTCGTCGACGTACAGTGTGTGGGTTTTATCGACGGCCAGATCGTGCCGGGCGTAGGGTTTGATCTGCGGGTACAAAGTCTGCATTGCACGCTCCGTAAGGGGTCGAGGTCATCCCTGTGGGGACTTCAATTATTCTGCCGTCCGGCATCATAAACCCGAATTACGTCAATGAGCATGTCCTTGCAGCGTCAGAGTCTGTCAGCCAGAAACCCGAGCAGGTTTTCATACAGTCGGTCGACCTCGGCGACCTGCCCGCGGCCGCGCAGGCAGCCGTGCACCAGCCCTTCCCCGTCGTACAGTTTCACGCTCACGCCAGCGGCATTGAGTCGTTCAGCGTAGCGCACGCCGTCGTCGCGTAGCGGATCGAATTGCGCCACGGCGATCAACGCGCAGGGCAAGCCGCTGAAATCGTCGGCGAGCAATGGCATGGCATAAGCGCTCGGTTGTGCGGTGCCGCGTAAATAGAGTGCGTGATAACAATCCACATCGCTGCTGCTGAGCAACGGTGCGTCGGCGCATTCGCTGCGGGACGGTAATTGATGATCGCCACCCAGGCCCGGATAAATCAGCACTTGTGCGCAAGGCATCGGCTCGCCCGCATCGCGCAGGGCCAGGCATAACGCCGCGGCCAGATTTCCGCCGGCGCTGTCCCCGGCCACCAGCATCCGTTCCGGATCGAACCAGAATGGCCCCGAGCGCAAGGCGCGCCAGACTTTCAGGCAATCGTCGAACCCCGCCGGGAAGGGGTGCTCCGGCGCCAGCCGATAATCCACGGCCACCACCATTGTCCCCAATGCCGTCGCCAGTTCAGCGCAGATGAAATCATGGGAATCCAGATCCCCGACCACCCAACCGCCGCCGTGCAGATACAGAATGCACGGCCAACCGCCGGTCGGTGGCGTCACTGGCGGTCGATAGGAGCGTACTGCCACGCCCGCCAAGGTGAAGTCGGTGACTTCAAGCCCGGCGGGACGTGGCGGGGTAAACGCCCGACACATCTCGCTGTAGGCCTGGCGCAACCCGTTGAGGCTGCTGTCGGTGCTGTTGAAGACGAGGGTTTTCTCGACGAAGGCTGACATTTGGTCAGAGAGGGGGAAAGTAGACATGGGCTTGCTGTGAGCCTGTTCAGGGGATTGTGTCTGGAAATGGAGATCCCTGTGGGAGCGAGCTTGCTCGCGATGAGGTCGTGTCAGTCGATACTAATTTGTCTGACATACCGCCTTCGCGAGCAGGCTCGCTCCCACAAGGTTTTGCGTCTGGCGTCAGGGTTTGAGGCTGGCCTGTACGGTGGCCACGCCATCCTTGCCATCAAAACTGCTAACCCCGGCCAGCCAACGCTGCAGATCTTCCGGGTGATCACGCAACCAGGCCTTGGCAACCTCCTGAGGCGTCTTGCGCTCCATGATCGGCACCATCAACTGGCTTTCCTGGGCCGCAGTGAAGGTCAGGTTCTGCAGCAGGCGATTCACGTTCGGGCAGCGTTCGGCGTAATCCGGGGCAGTCACCGTAGAGACAGTCGCAGCGCCTTCGTTCGGGCCGTAGATATCTTCGCTGCCAGTCAGGTAGGCGATTTTCATGTTGATGTTCATCGGGTGCGGGGTCCAGCCGACGAACACCACGAACTCCTTGTGGTTCACCGCCCGTTGCACGGCGGCGAGCATGCCCGCCTCACCGGACTCGACCAGTTTGAAATCCTTCAGGCCGAAGCGATTGGTCTCGATCATCGTTTTGATATTGGTGTTGGCGCCGCTGCCTGGCTCGATGCCGTAGATCTTGCCGCCGAGCTGTTCCTTGAATTTAGCGATGTCGGTAAAGGTTTTCAGGCCCGCCGCGGCGACGTAGTCAGGTACGGCGAGGGTGGCCTGGGCGTCGGCCAGGCTTGGTGTGTCCATGACCTTCACTTGATTGGCTGCGACGAACGGGGCGATGTTCTTGTCCATCGCCGGTTTCCAGTAACCCAGAAAAATATCGAGGCGTTTGTCACGGATGCCCGCGAAGATGATTTGCTGCACGGCGCTGGTTTGCTTGCTTTCGTAGCCCAGGCCATTGAGCAACACGTCGGCCATGCCGCTGGTAGCGATCACGTCGGTCCAGTTGACCACACCCATGCGCACAGCCTTGCAGGAGGGGTCTTCACTGGCCAGGACGCCGGTGCTCAGAAGAGCGGTACCGCAGAGGATTGAGAGACAGCGGGTGAACAAACCTTTGGTGCTTGTCATGGATGGCGTTCTCGTGCGGCAGATTATTGTTGGGGGCCGGTGTCTTCATGCACCGTGCCCAGAACATTACGCAGCGTCGAGAGGGTAAAAGCGAACTGTAGCGACCGAGATTTGCACGGTGGCGACTTGATAGCGAAGTGCTGATCGTTCCCACGCGCAGCAAAGGAATGCAGCCCGGGACGCTCTGCGTCCCATTCGAGAGCTGGAACGCGGAGCGTCCCTTGAGGCATTCCCACGCGGAGCGTGGGAACGATCCGTTACGCGTAGTGCTTCTGGCCCCAAGCCAACAACCCTTCCAGCAACTCCTTGAGCACCACCTGCGTCGGCGCCGCCAAATCCGGGCGATAGCGGAACGGCTCGAATTCTTCCATGTACGTGCACTGCCCCAGCTCCAGTTGCACCGCATGGATGTTTTCGGCCGGGTTGCCGTAATGCCGGGTGATGTGGCCGCCCTTGAAGCGCCCGTTCAGCACATGGCTGTAGTCGGTGTGTGTCGCGCAGATCGCTTCCAGTTGAATGGCCAACTGTGGATCGCAACTTTCACCGTTGAACGTGCCGAGGTTGAAGTCCGGCAGTTTGCCGTCGAACAGGTGCGGGATGATCGAGCGGATTGAGTGCGCATCGAACAGCAGCGCGTAGCCGAACTCGGCTTTCAATCGCGCCAACTCGTTCTGCAAAGTGCTGTGATACGGCGTCCAGACCTGTTCCAGATACGTCGCGCGTTCGGCCGCCGACGGTTCCATGCCCTCGCGGAACAATGGAATACCGTCGAACAGCGTCGCCGGGTACAGACCGGTGGTGGCGCCGACATACAAAGGCTTGTCGTCGGACGGTCGGTTCAGGTCGATGACAAATCGCGAGTACTCGGCGGCCAGGGTACTGGCGCCCAGTTCGGCGGCGAATTCATAAAGCTGCGGAATGTGCCAATCGGTATCCGGCAGACTGCGTGCATCGGGGATCAACCCGGCCTCGACCGCCGGGGTCAGGCGCAGGCCGGCGTGGGGCATGCTGATCAGCAGCGGCACGCGGCCTTGTTTGAAGTTCAGAACCTTATCCACAACTGTTCTCCTAAAGGCTTGTTTCGACGCCATGACGCACGACGCGTTTTTCCAGGTCGCCGCCCAGCCAGTACGACAGGTCGGCGGGACGATCGATTTGCCAAGCGACGAAGTCTGCGACCTTGCCGGCTTCCAGCGAACCGTGAGTCTCGGCCATGCCCAGTGCGGTGGCGGCATGAATCGTGGCGCCGGCCAGGGCTTCTTCCGGGGTCATGCGGAAGCACGTGCAGGCCATGTTCAACATCAAGCGCAATGACAACGCCGGCGAGGTGCCGGGGTTGAGGTCGCTGGCGATGGCGATTTTCACCTTGTGCTTACGCAGGGCGTCCATCGGTGGCAACTGGGTTTCACGCAGGAAGTAAAACGCACCCGGCAGCAGCACCGCGACGGTGCCGGACTTGGCCATGGCGATGGCGTCGTCTTCGTCCATAAATTCCAGGTGATCGGCGGACAGTGCGTGGTAACGCGCGGCCAGGCTCGAACCATGGAGCGACGACAACTGCTCGGCGTGCAGTTTCACCGGTAATCCGAGTTCTTGTGCGGTGACGAACACCCGCTCGACCTGAGCCGGCGAGAACGCCAGGTATTCGCAGAAGGCGTCTACGGCATCGACCAGCCCTTCGGCAGCCAGGGCTGGCAACATCTCGGCGCAGATGTGATCGATGTAGTCGTCGGCGCGATCCTTGTATTCCGGCGGCAAGGCGTGGGCGGCCAGGCAAGTGCTGCGCACGCTGACCGGCAGTTCGGCGCCGAGGCGGCGGATGACCCGCAGGATCTTGCGTTCGCTGGCCAGGTCGAGACCGTAGCCGGACTTCATCTCGACCGTGGTCACGCCGTCGCGCAGCAGGCTTTTCAAGCGCTTGGCGGCGCTGGCGAACAATTCGTCTTCGCTGGCTGCACGGGTGGCGCGCACGGTGCTGGCGATGCCACCACCGGCCGCAGCGATTTCCGAGTAGCTGACGCCTTGCAGGCGTTGCTCGAATTCACCGCTGCGGTTACCGCCAAACACCGTGTGGGTGTGGCAGTCGATCAGGCCCGGAGTGACCCAGGCCCCTTTCAAATCGTTGACGGCCGGGTATTCGCCGGACGGCAGTTCAGCACGTGGGCCGATCCACTCAATGTGCGCACCGGACGTCACGATGGCCGCATCCTCGATGATCGAGTAGACGCCTTGCGCCATGGTTGCGACGTGGCAGTGTTGCCAGAGAGTTTTCATCCCGAATTCCTCGTCTTGATCGTTCCCACGCTCTGCGTGGGAATGCCTCTTGGGACGCTCCGCGTCCAGTGACGCGGAGCGTCACGGGCTGCATTCCCACGCAGAGCGTTGGAACGATCGGTGGGTGGGAGAGTTAGAGGCTAGGCAGCAACTTCGCCGAAACCAGTTCATTCAGGCACCGCGTGGCCAACAACTCACTGGCCGCATTGATGTCCGGCGCAAAGAACCGATCCTTCTCATAGAACGGCACTTCAGCACGCAGGATCGCGCGGGCCTTCTCCAGTTTGGTCGAAGTCTTCAGACCTTCGCGCAAATCCAGGCCCTGGCACGCCGCCAGCCATTCCACGGCCAACACACCGCGGGTGTTTTCGGCCATTTCCCACAGACGCTTGCCGGCGGCCGGGGCCATCGACACGTGGTCTTCCTGGTTGGCCGACGTCGGCAGGCTGTCCACCGAATGCGGATGGGACAGCGCCTTGTTCTCGCTGGCCAGTGCCGCCGCAGTCACCTGGGCGATCATGAAGCCGGAGTTCACGCCGCCATTGGCCACCAGGAACGGCGGCAGTTGCGACATGTGCTTGTCCATCATCAGCGAGATACGACGTTCGCTCAGGGAACCGATTTCCGCGATAGCCAGCGCCATGTTGTCAGCGGCCATGGCCACTGGCTCTGCGTGGAAGTTACCGCCAGAGATCACGTCGCCTTCAGCTGCGAACACCAACGGGTTGTCGGAGACGGCGTTGGCTTCGACGGCCAGTACTTCGGCGGCCTGACGGAACTGGGTCAGGCAGGCGCCCATGACTTGCGGCTGACAGCGCAGGGAGTACGGGTCCTGAACCTTTTCGCAGTTCTCGTGGGAATCGGACACTTCACTGCGCTCGCCCAGCAAATCGCGGTAAGCAGCAGCGGCGTCGATCTGGCCTTTCTGACCACGGGCGGCGTGGATCCGCGCGTCGAACGGCGAGCGCGAGCCCAATACCGCTTCAACGGTCATGCCACCGATGGCCAGGGCGCCGGCGAACAGGTCTTCACCTTCGAACAAACCGCGCAAGGCATAAGCGGTCGACACCTGAGTGCCGTTAAGCAGTGCCAGGCCTTCTTTGGCAGCGAGGGTCAGCGGCGTCAGACCGGCGATTTTCAGCGCTTCGGTGGCTTCCATCCACTCGCCTTTGTAGCGAGCCTTGCCTTCACCCAGCAGCACCAACGACATGTGGGCCAGAGGCGCCAAATCACCGGAGGCACCGACCGAGCCTTTCAACGGAATGTGCGGGTAAACCTCGGCGTTGATCAGCGCGATCAGCGCGTCGATCACCACGCGACGAATCCCGGAGAAACCACGGCTCAGGCTGTTGACCTTAAGCACCATGACCAGGCGCACCAGCGCGTCGCTGATCGGCTCGCCGACACCGGCGGCGTGGGACAACACCAGGGAGCGCTGGAGGTTTTCCAGGTCTTCGCTGGCGATGCGGGTGGAGGCCAGCAGGCCGAAACCGGTGTTGATGCCATACGCGGTGCGGTTCTCGGCGAGGATCTGTTCCACGCAGGCAACGCTGGCTTCGATCTGGGCCGAGGCGCTGTTGTCGAGGGTGAGTTTCACCGGTTGCTGGTACACGTCACGCAGTTGGGCAAGGCTCAGTTGGCCGGGAATCAAATTAAGCGCAGTCACATCATTCTCCTTTTGAGAGTTTGTTATTAACTAACCAGACGCTCCGGAGATGTCCGTTGTCCGTCGCGTCTCGTTTGTGGAGAGCCGCGCCTTGGCACGCTGGTGTTGTGGATTTCAGTTCAGGTTGGGTAAAGCCTTGTGTAGCAAAATCGGGTCTTTCAACACGCCGGCAGCAGCGGCAATGTCCGGTGCCAGCCAACGGTCCTGGTCATAGGCCGGAACGCGCTCACGCAGCAGACGCCACGCGGTATCAGTGCCAGCGCCAAAACGCTGTTCTTTCAAAAATTCAAACGCCTGGGCCGCCAACAGGTACTCGATAGCGAGGATCTGCGTAACGTTTTCCAAGGCGCGATGCAGCTTCAGCGCGGCATTGGTGCCCAGGCTCAAATGGTCTTCCTGCAAGCCCGAGGTGACGTAGTTGTCGAGCACTGCCGGTTGCGCCAATTGGCGATTTTCCGCACACAGCGAAGCGGCGACATACTGGACGATCATCATCCCGGAGTTAACCCCCGGATTGGCCACCAGGAATGCCGGCAAACCGCTGACATGCGGGTTGATCAAACGATCCAGGCGACGCTCGGCGATGGAGCCGATTTCGGCCATGGCCATCGCCAGCAGATCCGCCGCCATGGCCACGGATTGACCGTGCGGGTTGGCCTGGGACATCACGCGATAGTTGTCCGGTGTACCCAGCAGCATCGGGTTGTCGGTGACCGAGTTGAGTTCGGTTTCGATCTGTTTTTTCGCGTGTTCGAGCTGATCGCGAGCGGCGCCGTGAACCTGCGGAATCGAACGGATGCTCAGGGCATCCTGGGTGCGAATGCCTTTGCTCGACGCAATCACTTCACTGCCATAGAGCAATGCCCGCAAATTGATCCCGACTTGCTGCATGCCCGGGTGTGGTTTGAGCGCGATGATTTCGGCGTCGAATGCAGCAATCTGACCGCGCTGGGCTTCGAAACTCATGGCGCCGATTACATCGGCCCATTGCACCAGACGCGTCGCGTCGGCCAGGGCCAGGCAGCTCAGGCCGGTCATGCACGGCGTACCGTTGACCAGGCACAAACCGTCCTTGGCGCCGAGCTGAACCGGCTCCAGGCCTTCTTCGGCTAGGGCTTGTTGCGCGGAAACGATCTGCCCGCGATAGCTGACATTGCCGACGCCCAACAGCGCGATGCTGATGTGGGCCATGTGGGTCAGGTAACCCACCGAACCCTGGGACGGCACTTGCGGGGTGATGCCGCGATTGAGCAGCGCCAGCAGGCCTTCGACCACCCGGCGATGAATGCCGGATTTACCGTGGCTGTAGTTGCGAATGGCGGCGCAGATGATCGCGCGGGTCTGTTCATCGGCCAATGGCGCGCCGACGCCGCAAGCGTGGCTGAGTAAGGTGTTGCGCGACAGTTGGCTGAGTTGTTCGTCTTTCAGCGAGACGTTGCACAAGGCACCGAGACCGGTGTTGACGCCATACGCACGCTCGCCGCTGGCGACGATGCGCTGCACGATGGCCTGGGCATTGTCGATCCGCGCCCAGGTCTCGGGCGACAGCTCAAGCTGCGCGCCATGACGGGCGACGGCCACCACATCCTGCCAACGCAACGGGGCGTCGGCGATAACGATTTTTTCAGCCTGGGACATCTTTGACCTCTTGAAGTTGATCGTTCCCACGCTCTGCGTGGGAATGCCGCCTGGGACGCTCCGCGTCCCGTGTTCAGCGCAAGGTTCAAGCCCGGCGCATGGGTGACGCGGAGCGTCACGGGATGCATTCCCACGCAGAGCGTGGGAACGATCGACGGTTAAACCACCGCCGCCCGCCGCTGTACGAACCGGTCCACATACTCATCCGCCGGCGAGTGGAGGATCTCTCTCGGCGTACCCACCTGAATCAGGCGTCCATCCTTGAGAATCGCAATCCGGTTACCAATGCGCACAGCCTCGTCGAGGTCGTGGGTGATGAACACGATGGTCTTGTGCAGGGTCTTTTGCAGTTCCAGCAACTGGTCCTGCATTTCGGCGCGGATCAGCGGATCGAGGGCGCTGAACGCTTCGTCCATCAGGATGATGTCGGTGTCCGCCGCCAGGGCGCGGGCCAGGCCCACACGTTGACGCATGCCACCGGAGAGCTGGTGCGGGTATTTGTTTTCGTAGCCTTTGAGGCCCACGGTGTTGATCCAGTGCAGCGCGCGTTCGGAGCACATTTGCTTGCTCTCGCCACGCACTTTCAAGCCGTAGGCAACGTTGTCGACCACGGTCTTGTGCGGCAGCAGGCCGAAGCTCTGGAACACCATGCTGATCTTGTGGCGACGGAATTGGCGCAGGGCTTCCATGTCGTATTGCAGGATGTCCACGCCGTCCACCAGGATCGCGCCGCTAGTCGGGTCGATCAGGCGATTGAAGTGACGCACCAGGGTCGATTTACCGGAACCCGACAGACCCATGATCACGAAGATCTCGCCAGTGCCGATGCTCAGGGACAAGTCGTTCACGCCGACCACGCAGCCGGTTTCGGCCAGCACCTGATCCTTGGTCTTGCCCTGGCCAATCATGCCCAGCGCTTCCTTGGAGCGATTGCCGAAAATCTTGAAGACGTTTTTGACTTCGATTTTGCTCACGGTTGCGTCGTTCATTTGCTCACCTCATGCCGTGGCCGACCATATGCTTGCGTAATGCGGTCGATCACCACTGCCAGAATCACGATCGCCAGACCGGCTTCAAGGCCACGCCCGACGTTGAGGGTCTGAATCCCCACCAACACGTCTTCGCCCAGGCCACGGGCACCGATCATCGAGGCAATCACCACCATCGACAGGGCCATCATGGTGGTCTGGTTGATCCCGGCCATGATGCTCGGCAGGGCCAGCGGCAGTTGCACGCCGAACAGTTGCTGCCAGCGGTTGGCACCGAAGGCGTTGATCGCTTCCATCACTTCGCCGTCAACCTGGCGAATGCCAAGGTCAGTCAGGCGAATCAGCGGTGGCGCGGCGTAGATCACGGTCGCGAAAATCGCCGGAACCTTGCCCAGGCCGAACAGCATCAGCACCGGGATCAGGTACACGAAACTCGGCATGGTCTGCATGATGTCCAGCAGCGGCATCAGCACCGAACGCAGGCGATTGCTGCGCGCCGAAAGAATGCCCAGGGGAATGCCGATCAGCACCGAAATGATCGTCGCTACCATCATCAGCGCCAGGGTCTGCATCAGCTTGTCCCAGAGGCCGACCGCACCCACCAGGAACAACAGACCGACGATAACCGCCGTGGTCACGACTTTACGGGTCGCGTGCCAGGCCACGCCCGCCACGATCGCCAACATCAGCCACCACGGAGCTGCACGCAGCATGCCTTCAAGATTGACGATGGCCCACAACAGGGTGTCGGAGATGTGCCGGAACACGTCGCCGTAGTTGGTGACCAGCGAATCGACCCAACTGTTGACCCAGTCGGCGATGGAAAAGGTAAAGCTTTCGGGAAACATAAGAGACTCTCAATCAAGGGGTTGCGATCAAGCGTCCGACTGCCGTTGCCGACAGTCGGAGAGGCTCAACCTACAAGGCCGCGTCGATTTTCTTGGCTGCGTCGTCGCTCACCCATGCGTGCCAGACTTCAGGATGTTCCTTCAAGAAGATCTTGGCCAGTTTTGGCGATTCGATCCGCTCTTTGGTCATGCGCCCGAGGTTCTGGTTCAGCAAGTCGATTGGCAGGTTGACCTTTTCCAGCACGGCCACCAGTTCCGGGGCTTGCTCGTGGAACGTCTTGGACAGGCCGACCTTGATGGTCACGCGCTTGTCGACGCCTGGTTTCTCTTCGAGTTTGACCAGGTCAACCTGACCCATCAGCGGCGTTGGCGACCAGTAGTAGAACAGGATCGGCTCGCCACGCTTGTAGCTCGACAACACCGCCGCATCCAGCGCCGGGCCGGTGCCTGGGCGGAAGTTGGTGTAAGTGCTTTCCAGGCCGTAGCTTTTCAGCATTTCGCTGTTGTCCAGTTCACAGGTCCAGCCGGCCGGGCAGTTGTAGAAACGGCCCTTGGCTGGCTCTTCCTGATCCTTGAACACCGAGGCGTACTTGGCCAGGTCAGCAATGTTTTTCAGGTCCGGCGCTTTCGGCTCCAGCTTGCGCTTGGCGTCGCCTTCGATCACATAACGCGGCACGTACCAGCCTTCGATTGCACCCACCACTGGAGCGCCGACACCGACAACCTTGCCGGCCTTCTCGGCCTTGTTCCAGACCTCGCTGCGGCCAACCCACTCTTCGGCAAAGATCTGGATGTCGTTGCTGCTCAGGGCGTTTTCCATGGTAATGGAGTTGCCCGGCAAGCTGTCGGTCTTGCAGTCGTAGCCTTTCTCCAACACGACTTGCAGCACGTCGGTCAGCAACATCGCGCTTTCCCAGTTCAGGCCGGCGAATTTCACCGGTTTGCCCGACTCGCACCAACCGGCTGCCTGGGTGGCTCCGGCGCTGGCCAGCAGGCCCATGGAAAGCAATGTGGTCAGCAGGGTCTTGTTCGATTTCATTGTAGTGACGCTCCTAATCATGAGTTGGCTTACGGCAGTCAAGAGGCATCCAGCCCTGTCCACGTCCAATCAGGCCCGCGCCGCAGCGCGACTGGCCCCGCTTGTTATAGGTGCTGCTTCGCTGTCCTGCTCGACTGGCAGAATCAGGTGATCGGGTACTGCGCTGTGCCATTTTTTCGCGCACACGTAATACAGCGCGGCGGGAAGCACCAGACCGATGATCCAGGAAATATCCACATCACCCAGGGCCGCCACCAGCGGACCGGTGTAGAACTTGGTGGAGATGAACGGCAATTGCACCAGCACACCGAAGACATAGACGCTGATGCCAAGGATGTTCCAACGACCGTAGCGACCGTTCGGATCGGCCAGCGCCGGCACGTCATAGCGCTCGCGGGTGATGCAGTAGTAGTCCACCAGGTTGATCGCGCTCCATGGCGTAAAGAATGCGAGCAAGAACAGGATGAAGGACTTGAACGCACCGAGGAACGAGTGCTGACCGAGCAACGCCATCAGGGTCGCGGCACCGACGATGACCAGCACGAACACCAGACGCTGCAAGCGCGTTACTTTCAGATCACCACGGAAACCGCTGATGATGGTCGCAATGCACATGAAGCTGCCGTACGAGTTCAGCGTGGAGATGGTGACCTTGCCGAACGCGATGCTGAAGTACAGCAGCGCAGCGGTGGCACCGGTACCGCCCAGACCCACGATGTAGGCGACTTCGTGGCCGGCAAATTGGCCGTTGGCCGAGGCAGCGGCGAACACGCCGAGGACCATCGCCACTTGTGCGCCAACCACCGAACCTGCGCCAGCGGCGAAAAAGGTTTTCACCGAGGACGTCTTGCTCGGCAAGTAGCGTGAGTAGTCAGCCACGTAGGGGCCGAAGGCGATCTGCCAGGACGCCGCGAGCGACACCGCCAGCAGGAAACTGCTCCAGCTGAAGTGGCGGATTTGCAGGAGTGCGCCAATGTCCGTCTGACTCACCAGACGCATGAACAGGTACACAAAGGCAATCACGCCAATGACGCTGGCAACACGGCCAATCCAATGGATCACCCGATAACCGAGCACCGTGACCAGCACGATGACACTGGCAAAGATAAGGATCCCGACGCTGTCGCTGACGCCAAACAACTGGCCCAGCGCCTGGCCGGAAAGCACGGTTCCGGTTGCGGTGAAACCGAGGTACATCAAGCACACCAGCACGATCGGGATGGCCGCGCCATACACGCCGAACTGCACCCGGCTGGAGATCATCTGCGGCAGGCCAAGCTTCGGCCCTTGCGCCGCATGCAGCGCCATCACGCCACCGCCGAGCAATTGGCCGATCAGCAAACCGATCAACGACCAGAACACATCACCGCCGAGCACCACGGCCAGGGCCCCGGTGACAATCGCGGTGATTTGCAGATTGGCACCCATCCACAGGGTGAACTGGCTCAACAGACGACCGTGTCTTTCCGCTTCCGGGATGTAGTCGATCGAACGTTTCTCGATCAACGGTTTGTTGCCTGCACGATCGTTGTTAACAGCCATGATTCAACCTCTGTGGATTGTTAGTTGGTGTTGGTGGAATCCCTGTAGGAGCGAGGCTTGCCCGCGAACCGCGGTGTGTCAGAAAAGACGCCTTCGCGGGCAAGCCTCGCTCCTACAGATTTTGCGTTGGGCCACCCATCACAGGCGGCCCGTTCTATCATTTGCCGGTAATCATCGGCAGGTTCAGGCCTTGTTCCTTGGCGCAATCGATCGCGATCTGGTAACCCGCATCGGCGTGACGCATAACGCCGGTCGCCGGGTCGTTGTGCAGTACGCGAGCAATACGCTCGGCCGCTTCGTCCGTACCGTCGCAGACAATCACCATGCCCGAGTGCTGGGAGAAGCCCATGCCGACGCCGCCGCCGTGGTGCAGGGAAACCCAGGTCGCGCCGCTCGCGGTGTTGAGCAGAGCGTTGAGCAGTGGCCAGTCGGACACAGCGTCGGAACCGTCCTGCATCGACTCGGTTTCACGGTTCGGGCTAGCGACCGAACCGGAGTCCAGGTGGTCGCGACCGATGACGATTGGCGCGGACAATTCGCCGCTACGCACCATTTCGTTGAACGCCAGGCCAAGCTTGGCGCGCAGGCCCAGGCCAACCCAGCAGATACGGGCCGGCAGACCCTGGAAGCTGATGCGCTCACGGGCCATGTCCAGCCAGTTGTGCAGGTGGGCGTCGTCCGGGATCAGTTCTTTTACTTTGGCGTCGGTTTTGTAGATGTCTTCGGCGTTGCCCGACAGTGCAGCCCAACGGAACGGGCCGATGCCGCGGCAGAACAGTGGACGGATGTAAGCCGGTACAAAGCCTGGGAAATCGAACGCGTTTTCCACGCCTTCTTCCTGGGCCATCTGACGGATGTTGTTGCCGTAGTCGAAGGTCGGAATGCCCATTTTCTGGAATTCGAGCATCGCTTTAACGTGCACGGCCATGGATTGCTTGGCGGCTTTGACCACGGCAGCAGGCTCGGTCTTGGCGCGAGCGCGGTACTCTTCCCAGGTCCAGCCGGCCGGCAGGTAACCGTTGAGCGGGTCGTGGGCGCTGGTCTGGTCGGTGACCATGTCCGGGCGCACGCCGCGCTTGACCAGTTCCGGCAGGATTTCTGCCGCGTTGCCCAGCAGCGCGATGGAAATCGCCTTGCCTTCTTTGGTGTATTTTTCGATGCGGGCCAGTGCATCGTCGAGGTCTTTGGCTTGCTCGTCGACGTAGCGGCTGTTCAAGCGGAAATCGATGCTCACCTGCTGGCATTCGATGTTCAGCGAACACGCGCCGGCCAATGTTGCGGCCAGCGGTTGAGCGCCGCCCATGCCGCCCAGACCTGCGGTCAGGACCCAACGACCTTTGAGGTCATCGTTGTAGTGTTGGCGACCGGCTTCGACGAAGGTTTCGTAGGTGCCCTGGACGATGCCCTGGCTGCCGATGTAGATCCAGCTGCCGGCGGTCATCTGGCCGTACATGGCCAGGCCTTTGGCGTCGAGTTCGTTGAAGTGTTCCCAGCTCGCCCAGTGTGGCACCAGGTTGGAGTTGGCGATCAGCACGCGTGGGGCGTTGGTGTGGGTCTTGAACACGCCGACCGGTTTGCCGGATTGCACCAGCAGGGTCTCGTCGTCATTCAGGTTGGTCAGGCTTTCGACGATCTTGTCGTAGCATTCCCAGTTACGCGCCGCACGACCGATACCACCGTAAACCACCAGTTCTTTAGGGTTCTCGGCGACTTCCGGGTCGAGGTTGTTCATCAACATGCGCAGCGGCGCTTCGGTCAGCCAGCTCTTGGCGGTCAGCTTGTTACCGCGGGCAGCGCGGATTTCAACATTGCGGTATTTAGTAGGCTTATTGTCAGTCACGAAAAAGACTCCTCAGCGATCAATTCAAACCAACCCTGGCAGTGGGCAAGCCAGCCTGTGCGCGTCGTTGCGCCACAAGCGAATCAGTGGACGCTGCGAGGAGTCTCGGTCGACTCATACGCATACGTCTTTACTTGTACATACAAGCATATGCAATCAAGCGGCCAACTTGTTGGATGGGCATTCAAGAAAAGTTTTGGTCGGGCTGGAAAGCCTGTAGATCAAGGGTTTTGCGGAAGATGAAATTTTTCGCGGGGATTTTGCGGGGGCGTGGCGGCTGTTACTTGAGCGTGGTTTTGCGCCACGCTGGGGCGTTCGGTAACAAAGTGGTGCGCAGTTTCGAATCGCATGATCGTTCCCACGCTCTGCGTGGTAACGCCGCCAGGGACGCTCCGCGTCCGCTGTTACGACTGTGACGCGGAGCGTCACGGGATGCATTCCCACGCGGGAGCGTGGGAACGATCAGTGGAGGGTTTGGATCAGCGTGCGATCAGCTCGATCACGCAGCACGGCCCGTTACTGGCGACTTCCAGCAGACCGGTATTGCCGTCGAGTCGCAGGCAATCATGGCGTCCAAGTTGTGCGTCGCTGTTACCGACCTTCACTTCCAGCGTCTCGGTGACACTGAACACCAGCACAGTCCCGGCCGAACTGAAAAACCGCTGCTCGCCATCCGACCACTGCAACCGCGCGCTATACCGCTGCGGCGCATAGATCAGATTGAAATCGCGAATCAGCCCGCCGAGCAAGGTGCAGGAGACCTGGCTCTCGCCGCTGAAGGCAAACGGGTCCAGCGGTAACAACGGGCGCGTGTCCTGGCCGTCAACGCGCAAGGTCATGCCCTCGCCTTGCAGCACGGTGATCACCCGCTCATAGCCGGCGAATGTCGAGAAGCCGCCCGACTCACCGATATCGGCAATCGACAGACGCCAGCCGAAACCATCCAGGCCAGTGCCTGCATCGCGGGTGATTTCTTCAGTGCTGCCGCCGCCGTTTTTCCACGGCATGCGCGGGTAGTCTTTGGCGCGTAGAACCTTTGCTTTCATTTATGGCTCTCTATTTATGGAACCGTCCTTCCAGACGATGACGGGAACCGGGGTGGATCAAACGGGCGGCGGTCACGGGTTGACGGCCGGACCAGGTGCGGCGACGGATCAGCAGGCACGGCTCGCCCTTTTCAATCTGCAACAACTTGCACTCGGACGCCTCGGCCAGAATCGCCTCGACCACGTGCTCGCCTTCAGTCAGCGGCGCGACCTGGTTCAAATAGGCGTAAGGCGTTTGCAGGGTGAAGTCCTGCTTGAGGTAGTCCGGCGCCACCAGCGCGTTGACGAAACGGTCTTCGATTTGCACCGGAATATCATTTTCGAAATGCACGATCAGCGAGTGGAACACCCGCTGCCCTTCGCGCATGTCCAGGGCCAGCGCGCGCTCGGAACCGGCGGCCTCTTCTTCAAGGGTGATGACCTTGCAGGTGTGGCGGTGACCGCGAGAGGCGATTTCGTCGGCGATGTTGTGCACTTCAAACAGCGCGGACTGGCTTTTCGGCTCGGCGACGAACGTGCCGACACCCTGCATGCGCACCAACAGACCGTCGGCGGTCATCTCGCGCAGGGCGCGGTTGATGGTCATGCGGCTGAAACCCAGTTGATTGACCAGCTCGCTTTCCGACGGAACGCGGTAGTGCGGCGGCCAGTTTCCACTGTCGATTTGCTGGGTGATCATCTGTTTGACGCGGGCGTACAAGGGCGCCGGACTGTCGCCCATGTTCGCGGCCAACGGTGACACTGCAGGCGGAGTCGGCACGGTTAATCCCTGTTCGTTTAGTAAAGGTTGCTAGCTTGCCGGAGTTTACCGAGCAGGCAAACGTCTGTATATGTATATACAAATAACACACGATGGGGTGCTGAACCATGTCCGCCTTCTTTGCCGAACGCGCGCTGCTGCCTAGTGGATGGGCCAACAATGTACGTCTTGAGGTCAGCGCCGACGGCGTCTTGACCCATATCCAGGCCGATTCCAATGCAGATGGCGCCGAACGGCTAAGCGGTCCACTGCTGCCAGGCATGCCGAATTTGCACTCCCACGCCTTCCAACGCGCGATGGCCGGGCTGGCGGAAGTGGCGGGTAATCCGAACGACAGTTTCTGGACCTGGCGCGATTTGATGTATCGCCTCGTCGGAAAAATCAGCCCGGATCAACTCGGCGTCATCGCTCGTCAGCTGTACATCGAAATGCTCAAGGCCGGTTACACCTCGGTCGCGGAATTTCATTACGTACACCACGACACCAATGGCCAGCCTTATGCTGATCCAGCCGAATTGGCGCTGCGTATCAGCCAGGCCGCCAGTTCCGCCGGCATCGGTTTGACCCTGCTGCCGGTGCTCTACAGCCACTCCGGTTTCGGCGGCCAGGCCCCGAACAATGGCCAGCGGCGCTTTATCAACAGCACCGAAAACTACCTGAAGCTTCAGTCGCGTTTGCAGCCGATCCTGGCGCAGCAACCGGCGCAGTCGTTGGGGTTGTGTTTCCACTCGTTGCGCGCGGTCACCCCGCAGCAGATCAGCGAAGTGTTGGCCGCCAGCGACAAGCAATGCCCGGTGCACATTCACATTGCCGAACAGCAGAAGGAAGTCGATGACTGCCTGAGCTGGAGCGGCCGCCGTCCGCTGCAATGGCTGTACGAAAATACCGAAGTCGATCAGCGCTGGTGCCTGGTCCACGCGACCCACGCCAACCCGGAAGAAGTCACGTTGATGGCCAAGAGTCGCGCCATCGCCGGTCTGTGCCTGACCACCGAAGCTAACCTCGGCGACGGGATTTTCCCAGCGGTGGATTTCCTTGCTCAGGGCGGGCGCATGGGTATTGGTTCCGACAGCCATGTGTCGTTAAGCGTGGTGGAAGAATTGCGTTGGCTGGAATACGGCCAGCGGCTGCGGGATCAGCGGCGTAATCGCTTGTATGGCGCGGATCAGCCGATGGTCGGCCGCACACTGTATGACGCAGCATTGGATGGTGGGGCTCAAGCGCTGGGGCAGCCAATTGGTGCATTGGAAGTCGGCAAGCGGGCGGATTGGCTGGTGCTCGATGGCAACGATCCGTACCTGGCGACGGCCAATGGCGACGGGATTTTGAATCGCTGGCTATTTGCTGGCGGTGACCGTCAAGTGCGCGATGTGCTGGTCAATGGCCAGTGGGTTGTGCGTGACGGGCGGCATGCGGGCGAAGAAGAAAGTAACCGGACATTCACCCAAGTCCTGCGCGATTTGCTCGGCTAAGCCCTGACCGATCGTTCCTACGCTCCGCGTGGGAATGCCTCAATAGACGCTCTGCGTCCGCTTTGAAAGGGACGCGGAGCGTCCAGGGCCGCATTCCCACGCAGAGCGTGGGAACGATCAGCTCGTTAGTTCGAGGTTTTGGCCATCTGCGTATCCGTCGCACGCCAGATCAGTCGCGTCGTGTCGTAACCCTGCTGCCGCGCCTTGCTCAGCAGTTCTTCACGCACCACACCGTTGACCGTCGGGGTCCGGGACAGCAGCCACAGGTACTTGCGGCTCGGGTCGCCAACAATGGCGGTCTTGTAGTCATCGCTGACGTACAGCACCCAGTATTCGCCCTTCGCCACACCCGGAATCAAACGCGAAAACCAGGTATCGAACTGGACCCACAGTTTGTCGGTCTTGCCCGGCACCTGCGGCCAGGCCGTGCCCTTGGCTTCTTCCCATTGCCAGTCCGGCGTCAGGCAGCGGTTGAGTACCGCCACGTTACCGTCCGGCAGGAGCGTGTAATGGGCTTCGGATTGCGCGCAGTTGCGCTGGAAATACATCGGCAGGCGGGCCAACTCGTACCAGGTGCCCTGGTAACGCTTGAGGTTGACGCTGTTGGCCGTCTTCGGCGCCAACGGGTCTACGCCAGAAGAGGCGCAGCCAGCCAATACCAGGCCGGCGAAAAGAACTATCAATAACCGCTTCATTGTTTTTCTCCCGTGGGCGCGTAGCCCCGGTTTACTTCAGGCCTTGGCCGGAAAACATCAGCACTTTGTCACCGGCGTACTGCACGCTGATAAAGCTGTTTTTGTCGCCCCAGGTGCAACTGGACATGCCAAGCGCGCCTGAACAATCGGCGGGTTTACCCAACAAGGTTTCAACCTCGGCCTTGGCCATACCGGCCGACAGCTTGGAATAATTCTCCTGATTGACCTTGCTGCATGCGACCAACAACACGCAAAACGAGAGCAAGGCGATAGATCGCAGCGACATGGTGTAGCTCCTGGGGCGAAGGGGACTGGCATGGCTGCCAAGCTGAAGCTTAGAAGAGAAAACCCCTATCTGGTTCCCCGACCGCCCGGCTATTTGTTTGGCCGCTCGTCTGCCTTTTGCCAATAAATCAGCGACTTTGTCGCGCGGTTGGGCAATTCGTCGGTTTTCGCTGAATAACGCCTAATCTTTGGCGCTGGTCAGTCGAAATAGAGGCAGCGCAAAGCCCGCTACTGTGGCAAATTGCCGCTCCCTCGTTGACCAGCCCTTTTGCGGTAGTTCACCTAATGACCAGAAACATGAAGTTCAGCCACAAGATTTTGTTGGCTGCCGCCCTCGTAGTGGCCGTTGCATTCGCGTGCTTCATCCTCTTCAACGACTACCGCCAGCGCCAGACCCTGCGCAGCAGTACCGAGTCCTCGATGCAGGAACTGGGCAGCCTGACCACCAGCAACATCCAGACGTGGCTGGAAAGCCGCATTCAGTTGCTGCAATCGCTGTCTCAGCAGATCGCCGTGGATGGCAGCGCCCCGGCCAGCCTGAAACGCGCCATCGACCTGCCGGCCTACACCGGCAATTTCCAGTTGAGCTACTTCGGCAGCACCGAAGGCGTGATGACCTCGATCCCGGCGGGCAACCGCGCCGCCGACTACGACCCGCGCGCCCGTGGCTGGTACAAGGCCGCCGATAGCGCGCGGCAAACCATCGTCACCGAACCGTACATCGCCGCGTCGTCCGGCAAACTGGTGATTACCGTCGCCACGCCCGTGCAGCATGAGAACAAGATGATCGGCGTTGCCGGTGCGGACATCGACCTGACCAGCGTCAGCGCGATCATCAACTCGCTGAATTTCGGCGGTCATGGCCATGCTTTTATCGTCAGCGCCGACGGCAAGATCCTGATCCACCCGGACAGCAAACTGGTGCTCAAGACCCTGGCCGAGGCCTACCCGAACGGCGCGCCGAAAGTCAGCCCGGGCCTGAAAGAAGTCGAGCTCGACGGCAAGTCGCAGTTCATCTCCTTCACCCACGTCAACGGCGTACCGTCGGCGGACTGGTACGTGGCGCTGGTCCTCGATCAAGACACCGCGTTCGCGATGCTCAGCGAATTCCGCACCTCGGCCATCATCGCCATGGTCATCGCCGTGGTGATCATCATCGCGTTGCTGGGCATGCTGATCAGTTTCCTGATGCAACCGCTGCTGACCATGGGTCGCGCCATGCATGACATCGCCGAAGGCGAAGGCGATTTGACCAAGCGCCTGACCATCCACGGCCACGATGAATTTGGCGCGCTGGGCACTTCGTTCAACCGCTTCGTGGAGCGAATCCACACCTCGATTCGTGAAGTCGCCTCGGCCACCGGCCAGGTTAACGAAGTAGCGTTGCGGGTTGTCGCGGCTTCCAACTCGTCGATGTACAACTCCGATCAGCAAGCCTCGCGCACCAGCAGCGTTGCCGCAGCGATCAACGAACTGGGGGCCGCCGCCCAGGAAATCGCCCAGAACGCCGCCCTCGCCTCTCAACACTCCAGCGACGCCCGCGCCCTGGCCGAAGATGGTCAGCAGGTGGTGGATAAAACCATTGCGGCGATGCAGCAGCTGTCGGCGAAGATCAGCGATTCATGCGGCAACATCGAGACGCTCAACAGCAACACGGTGAACATCGGGCAGATTCTGGAAGTGATCACCAGCATTTCCCAACAAACCAACCTGCTGGCACTCAACGCCGCCATCGAAGCCGCGCGCGCCGGTGAAGCCGGACGCGGTTTTGCCGTGGTTGCCGACGAAGTGCGCAACCTCGCCCACCGCACCCAGGATTCGGCGCAGCAAGTGCAGAAGATGATCGAAGAGCTGCAAGTCGGCGCCCGGGAAGCGGTCAGCACCATGACCGACAGCCAGCGCCAGAGCGAAAGCAGCGTCGGCATCGCCAACCAGGCCGGTGAACGCCTGGGCAGCGTGACTCAGCGCATTGGCGAGATCGACGGCATGAACCAATCCGTGGCCACCGCGACCGAAGAGCAGACCGCGGTGGTGGAGTCGATCAACGTCGACATCACTGAGATCAACACGCTGAACCAAGAGGGTGTGGAAAACCTGCAAGCCACCTTGCGCGCTTGCTCAGACCTTGAGCAGCAGGCGGCGCGGTTGAAGCAGTTGGTGGGTAGTTTCAGGATCTAGATCGTTCTAGAGGGCCTCTTCGCGGGCAAGCCTCGCTCCTACAGGCACTGATCGTTCCCACGCTCTGCGTGGGAATGCCTCTTCGGACGCTCCGCGTTCGGCTCTGGATGGGACGCGGAGCGTCCCGGGCTGCATTCCCACGCAGAACGTGGGAACGATCGGTTAGAACCGGGAACCCGGCCCCGAAAGAAACTCAATCTCCTCAACCGTAGACGCTCTTCCCAACACCGCATTGCGATGGGGAAACCGTCCAAACTGCGCAATTACCTTCCGATGCCGCTCGGCATAATCCAGGTTATCGGCAAACACCGCCCGTTCAGCCTCAGGCTGCTGCGCGACCAAATCGATAAACCGCGAAACCGCTTCGTTCTGCACCGCCAGATTCTCGCAATGCTCAAACACGAGATAGATGAACACCCGCTGAATCGGTCGCAACTGCCGATCAAAATCCGCGGCGATGCCTTGCGCCACCAGGGCCTGGGCCCGGAGATCACCAGAGAAAGATTTGGGGGTGTCGCGAAAGATCATTCGCGGGAGTTGGTCGAGTAGCAGCACCAGGGCCAGCCAACCTTCGGGGCGTTGCGCCCAGTCAGTCAAACCGCCGGCCAGTGCCTGCTCGACCCAGTCCCCGAAACGCGTTTGCGCTTCGAGGTCCTGGCTGTCGCGCTTGCCGAACCATAACTTGCCCTTGTCAGCCTGAATGTCGTCAGGGGATTCGGCTGTTCCGAACCACCATTCGAGCAACGGCTGCCAGGGCGCGGTCATGGGTTTATTCCTTGTGGTAAGCCGTGACGCGTGCGACTTCTTCTTTCGAGCCGAGGAACACCGCTACGCGCTGGTGCAGGCCATCGGGCTTGATGTCGAGGATGCGCTGGTGGCCATCGGTGGACGCGCCGCCAGCCTGTTCGACCAGGAACGACATCGGGTTGGCTTCGTACATCAAACGCAGTTTGCCCGGCTTCGACGGCTCGCGGCTGTCACGTGGGTACATGAACAGGCCACCACGGGTCAGGATCCGGTGCACGTCGGCAACCATCGCGGCCACCCAACGCATGTTGTAGTTCTTTTTCAACGGGCCTTCATCGCCCGCCAGCAATTCGCCGACGTAGCGTTGTACCGGGGCTTCCCAGTGACGCTGGTTGGACGAGTTGATCGCGAATTCCTGAGTGGACTCCGGGATCGTGATGTCTTCGTGGGTCAGTACGAAGCTGCCCATTTCACGGTCCAGGGTGAAGCCTTTCACGCCGTCGCCCAGGGTCAGCACCAGCATGGTTTGCGGGCCGTAGATGGCATAACCGGCGGCAACTTGTTCGGTGCCTGGTTGCAGGAAGGCTTTTTCGTTCAGCGCTTCGTTCTGGCTCAGGTATTCGCTCGGGCAACGCAGCACCGAGAAGATCGTGCCGACCGGGGCGTTGATGTCGATGTTGGACGAACCGTCCAGTGGGTCGAATACCAGCAGGTACGCGCCTTTCGGGTATTTGCCCGGGATCTGGTAGGCATTGTCCATTTCTTCGGACGCCATGCCGGCCAGGTGACCGCCCCATTCGTTGGCTTCGAGCAGGATCTCGTTGGAGATCACGTCGAGCTTCTTCTGCACTTCGCCTTGGACGTTTTCAGTGCCCATGCTGCCCAGAACACCACCGAGGGCGCCCTTGGAGACGGCGTGGCTGATTTCTTTACAGGCGCGCGCCACCACTTCGATCAGGAAACGCAGATCGGCAGGGGTGTTGTTGCTACGGGTCTGCTCAATCAAATAGCGACTCAGGGTAACGCGGGACATGGAAGGCTCCGGTGGAATGGGGGGGCTAAAAACCCGCGCAGTTTAACGCGAGTCGGGGCGCATTTCCTCCTATCAGACGTGATACGCCCAATAGAGTTCATGTGCGGGGTTTAGCGTAGTTCGAAACCGACGCAGTTTCGGGATTTTTGCTGGGTTGGAGGACGCCTTCGCGGGCAAGCCTCGCTCCTACGGTTTTGTGTCGTTCGCGCAAATTGGCACGATGCGAACCTGTAGGAGCGAGGCTTGCCCGCGAACGGCGCGCAGCGCCGAACAATCTCAGGGTTTGACGGGTGGTTTGCGCAACAGGCTGACCGCCATTACCGCCAAAAACAGCACACTGAGCAACAACACCGCCCACAACCCGAATTTCTTCCAGTTGGTGTCCGCCGTGGCAGCGGCAACCGCCGTCGGCGCCTGTGTCACCACCGCCCCGCCATCAACCGTAGCCTTGCCCAACGACGCAAACTTCGCCGGGCTGTAATCGGGAATCAACGTCGACAACGGCAAATTCGCTGTCTTCACCGTCGCACTGCCCAGCGCCAGCGTATAGGGCCCGGCGCCACGCGCCAGGAACACCACTTGCGTCGAGCGCACGGCAAATTTCACGGTCGGCGCTTCAACGCCCAGGCCACCACCGCGCTCATCCACGGTCAGTTTCAACTGCTGCACGGTTTGCCCCGACAACTGCAATTCGTTCTGCACCACGTCCTGACCATTCTGGGTCAGGCGATAGAGCAAACCGCTGCTCAAGGGCTGCCACGGCAAACTGCTTTCGCGCCGACCGGACAAGTTCACCGGCGCCAGGCTGTTGGGCTGATTCAACTCAATCTGCACTCGCTCAACGTTCAGCCCCATCGGCAATTGCCAGGTGTATTCGCCATCCTTCAACCGCGTACCGGCCAAGGGTGGCGACCAGACCAACGGCAACGGCAGGCTGCGGGTGCTGGCGCTTTCCAGTTGCGCGGAAGTCAGGGTCGGCGCCGATTGCGGGGCGTTCCACAACAAACGCAGATAGCGCGCCGATTGGCCCGGCAAGCCGACTTCATGTTGCTCGACCCGCTCGTCGGCAAACGACAACCGCGCCACCTGCCCTTCGCCCCACGACTGCCAATGCTGCAAGTCGTCGCTGGCCTCGATGCTGAAACGCTGGAAGCCGTCGCGCTCGCTGGTCCAGTCGAGGATCAACTGCTGCAACGGTGCCTTGATCCCGCTGGCGTCGAGCAACCAGCCACGCAGCACTTCTTCCCCCGCCTCCAATTGACTGGACGGCTGCACTTCCACCAGCGTGCCGTTAGCGCTCGATTGCACCCGCACACTCGGCGCGCGCTCGGTGGCGTCCGCCGAGTTGTACAGCGGGAACCACTTCACGTCGGTTGTGGTGCGGTTTTCGGCGGATTGCGCGGTTTGCCGAGCCAAGGCGTAGGCCTGGGCCTCACCGGCCGCGTTGAATACACGCACGTCGCTGAGATCGGTTTGTCGTGCGTTCAGTTGCACGCTCAGCGGCAATTCGAGGCGATACCACGGCCCTTCGCCGCTCACGGACAACGGCACCTGAGTGCTGAAGTCCGACGGTTTTTCCTGGGCACCGGCCGACAGCGCCACGCCCAGCGCAACTGCGCCCAACCACCCCAGGTTCAGCTTCTGACTCAAGACGACACTCCTTCGGTTTCAGGGGCCGGTTTTTCTGACTCCGGCTCAGCCTCGGCACGCTTGGGCGGCAGCGGGGCGAAATAGCCCACCACCAGCAACAACACGCCAACGCCGATAAACGAGACGATCCGGGCGAGTCCGCCACGGTTACTCAATTCGACAAAGAACAGTTTGGCCACCACCACGCCGATCAGCGCGGCGCCGATCAGCCAGACTTCACGGCGATGACGCAGATGGCCGCCGATCATCAGGCCCAGCGCCATCAGGGTCCAGACGATCGACAGACCGGCCTGCACCTGCATCGATGCCAGCAGCAAGTCCAGCTCGAACGGTACGCCGCCCCAATGGTGAGCCGTGCGCGTGACTACCCCGGAGAAGAAGACAAACAACGAAACACCGGCGATCAATTGCGTGGCGTTTTCGGTGTAAACCTTCGGCAGGGCAAATTGCGTCACCGCGCTGCGCGACCATACGTAAACGCCGAACAGCGCAAACAGCAGGCCCAATTCCAACGGGTTGATCAGCGGCACATAAGGCAATGGCTCGGCGGTGCCGTCGCTGACGCCATTCGCCAGCCAGAACCAGCCGAGCATCAGCAACGCCAGCGGCGCGGCAGCATAGACCCGATATTCGCGCGCATACGCCGACACCGGCCATGGCCAACTGCGCGGCGCGGCGGCCAGCACCAGATACAGACTTGGCAGAATCGCCCAGCCCAACCAGCGCCAGGCGTTGTACTGCTCGGACAACAGCAGCAAACCGTAACGCAGCTCCAGGGCCAACACACCGATCAACAGCCAGCAGCCGAGCACGTGGGCGGTGCTGAGCGCGCGTGCCGGCAGCATCGGCGCCAAGCGCCGAAGGGAGAAGAAGTGCACAGCAAACACCGCCGCCCACACCAGCCAACCGAAGTTGGCCGCCGGGTGATAACGCGAATGCCAAGCAGCGACCAATACCAGCCCTGCCGCTGGAATCAACAAGGTGCAGAGCAAGCCCAACGCCGACCATTTCAATCGCAGCGCCAACGCCGCCCAAATCGCCACACTCAGCGCCGCAACCGCCAGCAACAAGGTCGCTTGCAAGTTCACCGGGGCAAAGCGCAGCACTTCGCTGATCCAGGCCAGCGCCCACCAACCCGCGCCCCACACCAGCAGCAATTCAGACAAGCGATTCAGGCTCAGCACATCGAACGCCGAAGCGTGATTGCCAAGCTGCAAGCGCCAGGCACCCACGAACGCGGCCAGACCGAGCACCAACGGCGTCCAGAAGCCGCTGTGGGCCAGAGGCTTCAAACCTTCGCTGGCCAATGGTCCCAGCAGATCAGGCCCGGCGTACAGGAACGCCGCTCCACCGATCACCTGCAACAGCAGGCCAAAGACAAAACTCACGCGCTGCTTGAGGTACAGACTCAGCCAGATGATGAACAAGCCGCTGGCAGCCCACACCGCACTCGCGGTTTGCCATGGCAGTACGAACAGGACCGCGAGGTTGATCAACACCAGACCGGCCAGCAACACCACCGACAAACCGCGCAGCAACCGAACATCGCTGCGCACCATTTCGTCACGAGCCGCCAGCAACATGCCGGCGATCAACGCCAGGCCTATCAGCGAGGCACTGAGCAAACCGCTCCAGCCAGCGCTGAACACCACCGCCGAATCGCCGCCCGCCCCTTTCAGGCGCAACAGGAACAACGCGCCGCCGAGCAACTGCACGGCAAACGCGGTGAACAGGAACGTGCGCGATTGCAGGCGCAAGCCGACGAACAAAGTCGCCAACCCGGCCAGCGCCCAACTGATCGCCGTGCCGTGGGTCAAGAAGAACAACGGCGCCAGCAGATAAAGGAAGGTCAGGCCCAAACACGCCAACACGGGCAGGCCTTGGCGTTCCCACGGTGAAGTCTGATCTGGCGAGGCTTTACGCAACTGATAGAAGCTGAACAGCAACGCCACGCCGAGCATCAACGCGCCCAGCCATGAACCGTCCAGCAAGCTGCTTTCGCCGATGCGCAATTCGCTGAGAAACGCCAGCGCCGAACCCAGTTGCAGCAGCAGCGCAAAGGCGCGGGCCAGCGGTCGTTGCTGACGCAAGCCGAGCCAGAAAATCCCTGCGCCTTCCACGGCCCAGGCCGCAGCCGTCCAACGCGCGTCGAGGCCCAAGGGAATCGCCAGGCTGGCGAAGATCACGCCCAGAGCAAGACAGGTTTCCGCCAGCAGCAACGCGCGACCGCCCATCAGCAACCGGGCCAGGCCCATGTAGATCATGCCCAGCGCCAGTGCGCTGAACGCAGCGGCGAATTCCAGATGCTGCACCAGCGCGAACTGCAAACCGAAGCCCACCAGCGGTGGCCCGAACAGCATCGTGCCGTCGACGTAATCGCCCTTGCGCGCCGACCAGTGCAGCAGCGCCTGACGGCTGTCGTCTTCCGGCGCGTCGGTCATCTCCAACAATTTGCGCCGGGTAAACAACAGACCGATGCCCAGGTACATCAGGAAAAACAAAATCAGGAACGGTTCGGTGCTCCACAACAGTTCCGGCGCATAAGAGCGCAGCCCCCAGGCGAAACCGATGCCGAAGGTGCCGACAAAGCCAATCAGGTTGAGCGGCCGCCAGGCTTTGAACCAGGCGATGGCGAGGATGCCGGCATTGAGCAGGGCGAAATAGCTTAACAACGCGACGTGGTTGCCGGCACCGGTCGAGGTCAGGATTGGCGCGGCAAAACCACCCAATGCGGCGGCGCAGGCCAGGGCCAGGGAATCCTGGGTGATCGCCAGAATCGCCGAAAACACCGTCACCGCCACCAGCAAACCCAGGGCTGCTGTCGGGTCGAGCAGCGGGTGCAAGCGCATCGCGGCGAACACCGTCAGGTACAACACGGCAATCCCGGTGCCTTGCAGCATCAGCGCGTAATGATTGTTGCGATGGCGTAGCCACCAGCCCAGGCCGAGCAAACCCAAGGCACTGGCGGCGACACCGGCGTAACGCATTTCGATCGGCACCACCATGCCTTCAGTGGCATAACGCAGCAGGAACGCCAGGCCGAGGAACAACAGCACCACACCGACCCGCAGCACAGTGTTGCCACCGAACAGCCAGTTGCGGGCGCCATTGATAGCGCGGTCGAAAACATTGGGCTCGCGCGGGGCTGCCGGTTGCCGAGGTTCGCGGGCGACCGGCTCCGGGGTCCAGACATCGGCAGGCAACGGACGGCTGGTTTCGGTGGCCGCAGCGGTGATCGGTTGCAGTTCGGGCGGGAGCTCCCAGACCAGTTCCAGAGATTCGGCGGGGGCTTCGATGGGGATGTCGACGTGGACTTCGTCGAGGATGAATTCAGGGGTGGCGACGGGTTCGCTGATGGGCGGCTGGCTGGTTTCAGCGGCTTTGACGCCGGAACCCTCCAGCGAGATCAGGCGTTGCAGCAACGTATTCAGCGCCACCTGCGTCTGTTCAAGCAATTGGTGCTGCTCGGCGGCTTGCTTGTCCAGACGGACAATGCGAATGGTCTGGCCGATGCCCAACCCGAGCAACGCACCCAACAGCGCATCGCTGAACGACTCATCGAGTATCCAGCCCAGCACCAAGCCAATCAGCATGAAAATCCATTGCATGGTCGATATCCCTAAGCGGCCCATTGGCGGGCAAGTCCAGAAGCCTGGAGTCGCCTGCGCTGACGTCTTCGCGGGCAAGCCTCGCTCCTGCAGGTTTTGCGTGTGCCATGGATTGGGCCACGACACATAACCTGTAGGAGCGAGGCTTGCCCGCGAAAGCATTCGCGCAGACGCCACTGAAACATCCGGTGAAACTGGCGCTTAGTATATCGATCCGGCCCAACGTACGTTGGGCCTTGCTCGCAATTATTGCTAAAAGTTACTCCAAAGCCTTCCAGATCTCCGTGGCGTACTCGCGAATCGTCCGATCCGACGAGAACCAGCCCATTCGCGAGGTGTTCAACACCGCCGAACGCCACCATGCCTGAGAGTCGTGCCAGTGCGCTTCGACGCGCATCTGCGCGTCCCAGTAGGAGTCAAAATCGGCGCAGACCAGGAAGCGGTCGTAGTCGATCAGCGAATCGATCAACCCGGCGTAGCGGGACGGATCATCCGGCGAGAACACCCCGCCGCGAATCGCTTGCAGCACGTCGTTGAGGCGATGGGACGCGGCAATGTCTGGCGCAGCGTTGAACTCATGGTTCTGCTTGCGCGCCTCAACCTGCTGCGCGCTAAGGCCAAAGATAAACATGTGCTCGGCGCCGATGCGCTCGCACATTTCGACGTTGGCGCCATCAAGCGTGCCGATGGTCAGTGCGCCGTTGAGGCCGAATTTCATGTTACTGGTGCCCGACGCCTCGAAACCTGCGGTAGAGATCTGCTCCGACAAATCCGCCGCCGGAATAATGCTCTCCGCCAGGCTGACGTTGTAGTTGGGCAAGAACACAACCTTGAGTAAACCGCGCACGGTCGGGTCGTTGTTGACCACCCGGGCGATGTCGTTGGTCAGCTTGATGATCAACTTGGCTTGGTGATAACTGGCCGCCGCCTTGCCGGCGAAGATTTTCACCCGCGGCACCCAGTCGATTTCCGGCTCGGCGCGAATCGCCTGATACAGCGCGACGGTGTGCATCAGGTTGAGCAACTGGCGTTTGTATTCGTGGATCCGCTTGACCTGCACGTCGAACATCGCCGCCGGGTTGACCGCAACGCCTAGCCGCTCATGAATCAGATACGCCAAGGCTTTCTTGCTGTGCAGCCGCTGTTCGGCGAAGGCCTTGCGAAACGCCGGTTTCTCGGCGAACGGCTCCAGTTCGATCAGCCGTTCCTCGGCGTTATCCAGCAGATCAGGGCCGAGGGCATCGACCATCATCGAGGTCAATTCGGAGTTGGCCTGGTAGAGCCAGCGGCGGAAGGTGATGCCGTTGGTTTTGTTGTTGATCCGCTCCGGGTAGAGCTTGTGCAGTTCAGAGAACACGGTTTTACGCATCAACTGCGTATGCAGCGCCGACACACCGTTGACGCTGTGGGAACCGAGGAACGCCAGGTTGCCCATGCGCACGCGGCGGCCGTTGTCTTCCTCGATCAGCGACACCGCGCGCAGCACGTCGAAGTCGTGAATGCCTTTGGCCCGCAGCGAATCGATGTGCTGGGCGTTGATCAGGTAAATGATCTGCATGTGCCGGGGCAGCATGCGTTCCATCAAACCGACCGGCCAGGTTTCCAGGGCTTCCGGCAACAGCGTGTGGTTGGTGTACGACAGCGTATCCACCGTCACCTGCCACGCGGCATCCCACGCCACGTCGTAGACATCGACCAACTGACGCATCAGCTCGGCCACGGCAATCGAGGGGTGGGTGTCGTTGAGCTGGATCGCCGCGTGGTCGCCCAGGGTCAGCACCGAGGTGTGCATGTTGCGATGGCGGCGCAGCAAATCCTGCAGGGACGCGGCGACAAAGAAGTATTCCTGACGCAGGCGCAGTTCCTGGCCGGCTTCAGTGCTGTCCGCCGGGTAGAGCACGCGGGAAATACTTTCCGCCCGGGCCACTTCAGCCACGGCGCCCAAGTGGTCGCCGGCGTTGAAGCGCTCAAGGTGCAGATCTTCCACGGCGCGGGCGCGCCACAGGCGCAGGGTGTTGACGCTCGCGCCGCGCCAGCCGACCACCGGGGTGTCGTAGGCAATGGCCCGCACGGTTTCTGCCGGGGTCCAGACTTGCCGGGACTTGCCGGCCTCGTCGGTGACGGTTTCGACGCTGCCGCCAAAGCCGATCGGGTACACGACTTCTGGCCGTTCGAACTCCCACGGGTTACCGAAATCCAGCCAGTGTTCAGTCTGTTCCTGTTGCCAGCCATCGACGATGGCCTGGCGGAACAAGCCGTGCTCATAACGAATGCCATAGCCATGACCGGCGATGCCGAGGGTCGACATGCTTTCCATGAAGCAGGCGGCCAGACGACCGAGACCACCGTTACCGAGCGCCGCATCGGGCTCCAGCAGGCGGATGCGTTCCAGGTCGACACCGAGTTCGGTCAACGCTTCGCGGGCGACGTCCAGCAACCCAAGGTTACTCAGGCTGTCATAGAGCAAGCGGCCGATGAGGAATTCCAGGGAGAGGTAGTAAACCCGCTTCTGCCCTTTGCGATAAATCTGCCGGGTGTGGTCCATCCAGTGCTCGACCATGTGGTCGCGCGCTGCCAGGGCAATGGCTTCGAACCAGTCGTGGTCGAAGGCGTGATCCGGGTCTTTGCCCACCGCGTAGGTGAGTTTGGTCAAGACGGCGTCGCGGAATGCGGCCACCTCTGCTTCACGAACAAGTGGTTCTTGAGTCATCGATAGGACCTCGAGCGAGCTTTGAGTTGTCTGAGCCTAGACGGTCTGACAGGCGGTATGGGCTCTGGTTCGGCAGTTTTTCCTGATAGTGCGAGATAGGTCGGCATTACATTGTCGTGTGTCTGAATCAATGCAGGGGCCGTGCCGGATTAACGGTGATTATTGGCTGATCCAGAAAAAAACTGGCGAAAGGTTGTTCAAAAATCCACCAGTCCCGGTATCATCGCGCGCCCTGATGCACACGCTGGTAACAACCGATGATGAAGTCCAACCTGATCGCCGCCGCGGAGATCGACCGCCTCGATACCTGGGCCAAATATTCTGCCCCGATGTGCGGTTCCTGCGTGTCGAGCTGCTGCACCTTGCCGGTCGAGGTCAAGATCAAGGATCTGATCCGCATCGGCATCGTCGACGAGTTCGAGCGCGGCGAGCCGGCAAAGAACATCGCCAAGCGCCTGCAGAAGGAAGGGATCGTCGAGCGTTACAGCCAGAAGACCGAGATCTTCACCCTCCAGCGCATGAGCAACAACGATTGCCTGTACCTGGATCGTAAGAGCCGTCTGTGCACTATTTATGAAAAGCGCCCGGATACTTGCCGCAACCACCCGAAAATCGGCCCGCGGCCGGGGTATTGCGCTTACAAGCCCAAAGAAGTGGCGCGTGAGACCAGCGCCAGCCGCCGCACCCTGGAAAAGTTTTAACCCGACCATGATCGTTCCCACGCTCTGCGTGGGAATGCAGCCCGGGACGCTCCGCGTCCCAAAGCAGACGCAGAGCGTCCATTGAGGCATTCCCACGCGGAGCGTGGGAACGATCATCTTCCGCCAGACAAACAAAAACGCCCCCGACCTTGCGGTCGGGGGCGTTTTTTTGTCAGCTAACTAAATGACTTAGTTACCGGACTTCTTGGCAGCGCGGGTACGCTCGCTTTCGCCCAGGATCTTCTTACGAAGACGGATGGACTTAGGAGTGACTTCGCACAATTCGTCTTCTTGAACGAATTCCAGAGCTTGTTCCAGGGTGAAACGGATAGGCGGAACCAGAGCGATGGTTTCGTCTTTACCCGAGGCACGCATGTTGTCGAGCTTCTTGCCTTTGGTTGGGTTGACGCCCAGGTCGTTGTCGCGGCTGTTGATGCCGACGATTTGACCTTCGTACACGTCTTCGCCGTGACCCAGGAACAGCTTGCCGCGAGCTTGCAGGGTTTCCAGCGAGTAAGTCAGAGCCTTACCGGTAGCAACCGAAACCAGCACGCCGTTCTGACGGCCGGACATGTCGCCGGACTTCATCACGTCGTAACGGTCGAAGATCGAGGTCAGGATGCCTGCACCGGAGGTCAGGGTCAGGAACTCGTTACGGAAACCGATCAAACCACGAGCCGGGATGTTGTACTCAAGGCGCACACGGCCCTTGCCATCCGGAACCATGTTGGTCAGGTCGCCTTTACGGATACCGATCTGTTCCATGATCGAACCTTGGGATTCTTCTGGCAGGTCGATGGTCACGTTTTCGTACGGTTCGTGCTTAACGCCGTCAACCATACGGATGATCACTTCCGGACGACCAACACCCATTTCGAAGCCTTCGCGACGCATGGTTTCGATCAGTACCGAGAGGTGCAGCTCACCACGGCCGGAGACTTTGAACTTGTCGGCGGTGTCGCCTTCTTCAACGCGCAGGGCAACGTTGTAGAGCAGTTCTTTGTCCAGACGTTCCTTGATGTTACGGGACGTCACGAACTTGCCTTCTTTACCGCAGAAAGGCGAGTCGTTTACCTGGAAGGTCATGGAAACGGTTGGTTCGTCAACGGTCAGCGGCTTCATCGCTTCGACGTTCAGTGGGTCGCACAGAGTGTCGGAGATGAACAGCTGGTCGAAGCCGCTGATGCAGACGATGTCGCCGGCAGCTGCTTCTTCAACGTCGATACGGTGCAGACCGTGGTGACCCATCAGCTTCAGGATACGACCGGTACGCTTCTTGCCGTCGGCGTCGATAGCGACAACCGGAGTGTTCGGCTTGATGCGACCACGAGCGATACGGCCAACGCCGATAACACCCAGGAAGCTGTTGTAGTCCAGAGCAGAGATCTGCATCTGGAACGGACCTTCACGGTCGACTTTCGGCGCAGGTACGTTGTCGACAATCGACTGGTACAGCGGGGTCATGTCTTCAGCCATGTCGGTGTGTTCCAGACCGGCAATGCCGTTCAGGGCCGAGGCGTAGACGACTTTGAAGTCCAGCTGTTCTTCGGTAGCACCGAGGTTGTCGAACAGGTCGAAGATCTGGTCCAGAACCCAGTCCGGACGCGCGCCTGGACGGTCAACCTTGTTGATGACCACGATTGGACGCAGGCCGGCTTCGAAAGCCTTCTTGGTCACGAAACGGGTTTGCGGCATAGGGCCGTCTTGAGCGTCAACCAGCAGCAGAACGGAGTCAACCATCGACATTACGCGTTCAACTTCGCCGCCGAAGTCGGCGTGGCCCGGGGTGTCCACGATGTTGATGTGGTAGCCGTTCCAGTTGATGGCGGTGTTTTTCGCCAAAATGGTAATACCGCGCTCTTTCTCCTGGTCGTTGGAGTCCATCACGCGCTCGTCGTTGAGCTCGTTGCGCTCCAGGGTGCCGGATTGACGCAAGAGTTTGTCTACCAGGGTGGTTTTACCATGGTCAACGTGAGCAATGATGGCGATGTTGCGTAGATTTTCGATCACTTGTGTATCTCGATCAGAGGATTCGGTGTGCTGACAAGTCTTGGCAGCGATTAACAGTAGAGTCCGGCAAAGCCGTTACAGCTTGACGGCGGCGTCGGGGGGCCGGTGACGCAGGCCACAGGCAAACAGCCCCGGGCACTTAGCTCGGTCGATAAACGCGCACATTGGCATGCCCCTCACTGAGCAAATGGTGGGCATGCAGGCGACTCATCACGCCTTTGTCGCAATACAGCAGGTACTGGCGAGTAGGGTCCAGTTCCTTGAAACGAGCGTTCAATGCATAAAACGGCATCGTCTGTACCTCAATGCCAGCCAGTTCCAGCGGTTCGTCTTCAGCGGCATCCGGGTGACGGATATCGATGATAATCTGGCCCGCCAGAGCGTCGCTGACTTCTTCGATCTGCAAGTCCTGGCCCAATTCGTCGATCACGCGATCGATCGGCACCAGTTTGGCGTTCTCGAGCGCACGCTCGAGGACTGCCATGTCGAACTGTTGTTCTTCGTACTCCACGCGGTTGCGCTTGGCGTGGGTCTTGGGGTTCACCGAGATGACCCCGCAGTATTCCGGCATGTGCTTGGCGAAGTCGGCGGTGCCGATTTCGTTGGCCAGGTCGATGATGTCCTGCTTGTGACTGGCGATCAGCGGGCGCAAGACCAGCTTCTCGGTCACACAGTCGATCAACGACAGGTTCGGCAACGTCTGGCTCGAAACCTGGGAGATCGCCTCACCGGTGACCAGCGCATCGATATCGAGCCGATCGGCAATCTTCGACGCAGCGCGCAACATCATACGCTTCAAAACTACGCCCATATGACTGTTATCGACTTTCCCGAGAATTTCTCCCAGGACTTCTTCGAACGGCACACTGACAAATAACACGCGCTGGGAGCTGCCGTACTTCTTCCAGATGAAGTGCGCGACTTCCATGACGCCCAGTTCATGGGCCCTGCCGCCCAGGTTAAAGAAGCAGAAATGGCTCATCAGGCCACGGCGCATGATCTGGTAGGCGGCGACTGTCGAGTCAAAGCCACCGGACATCAATACAAGCGTCTGTTCCAGCGCCCCCAGCGGATAACCGCCGATGCTGTTGTGCTGGCTGTGGATCACATACAACCGTTGGTCGCGAATTTCGATGCGAACTTCGATTTCCGGCTCTTTCAGGGAAATCCCGGCGGCGCCGCACTGACGACGCAGCTGGCTGCCGACGTATTTCTCCACGTCCATGGACGTGAAAGTGTGGTGGCCGCCGCGCTTGCAGCGCACCGAAAAGATCTTCCCGGCCAGTGCATCGCCGTAGTGCTGCTTGCACTTGGCCACGATGTCGTCGAAATCACCCAGCGGGTATTCATCGACCTGCAGGAAATGCGCGATGCCCGGCATGCAGCTCAGGCGCTCGGTCATCTCCTTCAGGGCCTTGGGCTCAGTGACGCGGGTTTCCAGCTCGAGGTTGTCCCACACACCGTTCACCACCACAGCCGGGTCCAGATCGCGGAGCACGGCACGGATGTTCTTGGCCAATTGGCGGATGAAACGCATCCGTACCGGGCGGCTCTTGATGGTGATCTCGGGGAAGACTTTTACGATTAGTTTCATGAAAACAGCGCGCGCTGGGCCAGCCGAAAAAGGGGGGCGCGGATTATAGCGGAAATTGCTCAAGGTTTAACCAGTTAATATGCAGAAGGTTTCGCGCGCACCAAAACGGGTCATTTGTCGAAATAGACGCTACATTACGGGGCAGTAATTTCAGCTTTGCGGCGCAATGCACCTCTATAAGCGTGATATTGGGGCAAAAAACCCATGGTGGGGCACTGGCATGCAATTTGCTCCCTTGTGAGGCAGGTTGCCTTGGCAGAGTATTCGCGCCGGCATCACCCACATTCTAAGGGCATCCACTACTAAGCCCGAAGCCACCCGGAGGACACTATGTCGAAGTCGGTTCAACTCATCAAAGATCATGACGTCAAGTGGATTGATCTGCGCTTCACGGACACCAAAGGCACTCAGCACCACGTGACCATGCCGGCTCGCGACGCGCTGGATGACGCTTTCTTCGAAGAAGGCAAAATGTTCGACGGTTCCTCCATTGCTGGCTGGAAAGGCATCGAAGCCTCCGACATGATCCTGATGCCGGACGACAGCACCGCTGTCCTCGACCCGTTCACCGAAGAGCCGACCCTGATTCTGGTTTGCGACGTGATCGAGCCTTCGACCATGCAAGGCTACGACCGTGACCCACGTGCGATCGCCAAGCGTGCCGAGGAATACCTGAAGTCCACCGGTATCGGCGACACCGTATTTGTTGGTCCGGAGCCAGAGTTCTTCATCTTCGACCAGGTCAAGTTCAAGTCCGACATCTCCGGTTCGATGTTCAAAATCTACTCCGAACAAGGTTCGTGGATGTCCGACCAGGACGTGGAAGGCGGCAACCGCGGCCACCGTCCAGGCGTCAAAGGTGGCTACTTCCCGGTTCCGCCGTTCGACCACGACCACGAAATCCGTACCTCCATGTGCAACGCCATGGAAGAAATGGGCCTGACCATCGAAGTTCACCACCACGAAGTGGCAACTGCCGGTCAGAACGAAATCGGTGTGAAGTTCAACACCCTGGTTGCCAAGGCTGACGAAGTTCAGACCCTGAAGTACTGCGTACACAACGTGGCTGATGCCTACGGCCGTACCGCGACCTTCATGCCTAAGCCTCTGTACGGCGATAACGGTTCGGGTATGCACGTTCACCTGTCCATCGCCAAAGATGGCAAGAACACCTTCGCTGGCGAAGGCTATGCCGGCCTGTCCGACACCGCCCTGTACTTCATCGGCGGCATCATCAAGCACGGTAAAGCACTGAACGGCTTCACCAACCCTTCGACCAACTCCTACAAGCGTCTGGTCCCAGGTTTCGAAGCACCAGTGATGCTGGCCTACTCGGCTCGCAACCGTTCCGCTTCGATCCGTATTCCTTACGTGTCCAGCCCTCGCGCTCGCCGTATCGAAGCTCGCTTCCCGGATCCGGCAGCCAACCCGTACCTGGGCTTCGCTGCACTGTTGATGGCTGGCCTGGACGGCATCCAGAACAAGATCCACCCTGGCGACGCCGCTGACAAAAACCTGTACGACCTGCCGCCTGAAGAGGCGAAAGAGATCCCACAAGTTTGCGGCAGCCTGAAAGAAGCCCTGGAAGAGCTGGACAAAGGTCGCGCGTTCCTGACCAAGGGCGGCGTGTTCTCCGACGATTTCATCGACGCTTACATCGCTCTGAAAAGCGAAGAAGAAATCAAGGTCCGCACCTTCGTACACCCACTGGAATATGAGCTGTACTACAGCTGCTGATCCGGTAGCGCTGCGCTACGCGGCGTGACAAAAAGAGGCCTCCTTCGGGAGGCCTTTTTTGTGGGCGCTCGTTTACCTGATCGCCCTGTTGGTGATCGTTCCCACGCTCCGCGTGGGAATGCAGCCCGTGACGCTCCGCGTCACTGGACGCGGAGCGTCCCTTGAGGCATTCCCACGCAGAGCGTGGGAACGATCAAAAAAATCATCGCCAAATGTTTACAACTTGGGTCTATCGCCAGCCCTGACCTATGCTGCAACCCAACGCCTTCGCTTGCGGTCAATTTTATGGGTCGTGGTTTTCTCCTGATGTTGCTGTTGATCGCCCTGCCCGCCGCAGCGCAGATCTATAAGTACACCGACGCCAATGGCAACACCGCCTACAGCAATCAGCCGCCCGATGGCGTCAAGGCGCGTCCGGTGGAGTTGCCGCCGCTCAACAGTGTCGCGCCCTCGACGCCACCCGCTCCTCCTGCCGAAGCCAACAGCCGCGAACAACCCCGCAACGCCTACGAGGTGCTGGAACTGACCGGCCTGCCCACCACCGAAGCCCTGCGCGCCAACAACGGCACCTTCACCGTCAGCGTGCTGATCAAGCCGCGCCTGCAAGGCCCACATCTGTTCCGGCTGTTGCTGGACGAGCAACCTTACGGCCAGCCGAGCAACGTGCCGATCCTGCAACTGGTGAACATTGATCGCGGCGAACACAGCCTCGCAGTCCAGGTGATCAACGGGGAAAGTGTCGTCCAGCAAAGCCCCAGCTTGACCTTCACCGTGCAACGGGTGCACAAGCCTTGAAGGGCTGGCTGCTGATCGCCTGCCTGATTGCATTTCCGGCGATGGCCGACGTCTATACCTACGTCGACGCCCAGGGTAATCGGGTTTTTACCGATCAACCACGTCCCGGCAACGCCAAGCGGGTGCCGTTGGCCACCAGCAATCGCATGTCTGCCAACCCGACCGGTGCCGCGCCGCTGGTTGCCGCGAGCAAACCCGAAGAACAACCCCTGTTCCACTACGACATGCTCCGCGTATTGGTGCCGGAACCGGACGCCACGATCCGCAGCAGTGCCGGCGAGGTGATCGTCAGCGTTACCAGCGAACCCGGCCTGCAACGTGGCCATCGCTACCGTTTGTTACTCGACGGCCAGCCCACGGCCGAGCCAGGCCTCAGTCCAGTGTTCGCGTTGAGTAATATCGATCGCGGCAGTCATAACTTGTCGGTGGAAATCCTCGACGAACTGGGCCGCACCGTCGAGCGCACGGCCAATCAGCCGTTCCACATGCTGCGCATCTCGCTGGCGCAGAAGCGCCAGGTCAAGCCTTGCACCCTCACCGACTACGGCCAACGGCCGGAATGTCCGCTCAAAGACAAACCTCCCGAAGAAAAAAATCCCTTCCTGAAGTTCTTCTAACCTCGTTCAGCTTTGCGCACTATATTGGTGCAAACGGTTGCACCGCTCCCACATCAAAACCCATTTTGGTTCGAAAGTACCCGCGAAAGCTGGCAGAACGCCACGCGATCGAGCGCTAAACGCCCGTTTCAGGCCTCAAACGCTTCTTTTCGGAGCTTTGGTTTGGTTTTTGCATTTTCCTCGCATCAGCGCTCATTTCGTGGGCGCCCCTCGCTCCAAAAGAGGTCCGGATGACCATTAGCGACGCACTGCATCGGCTACTACTCGACAACCTGACCACCGCCACCATCCTGCTCGATGCCGAACTGCGCCTTGAGTACATGAACCCGGCGGCGGAGATGCTGCTGGCCATCAGCGGCCAGCGCAGCCATGGGCAGTTCATCAGTGAGTTGTTCACCGAATCCACCGAAGCGCTGAATTCCCTGCGCCAAGCGGTCGAGCAGGCGCACCCGTTCACCAAGCGCGAAGCGATGCTCACCGCCCTCACCGGCCAGACCCTGACTGTCGATTACGCGGTCACGCCGATCCTGAGCAATGGCGACACCCTGCTGCTGCTGGAAGTGCACCCCCGTGATCGCTTGCTGCGGATCACCAAGGAAGAGGCGCAGTTGTCGAAGCAGGAAACCAGCAAGATGCTGGTGCGCGGCCTCGCTCACGAAATCAAAAACCCGCTGGGCGGGATTCGCGGCGCGGCGCAGTTGCTCGCCCGCGAACTGCCGGAAGAAAGCCTGCGCGACTACACCAACGTCATCATCGAAGAAGCCGACCGCCTGCGAAACCTCGTGGACCGGATGCTCGGCTCCAACAAGCTGCCGTCCCTGGCCATGTGCAACATCCACGAAGTGCTGGAGCGGGTCAGCCAGTTGGTCGAGGCCGAAAGCCAGGGCTGCATCACCTTGGTGCGCGACTACGACCCAAGCATTCCCGACGTATTGATCGACCGTGAACAAATGATTCAGGCCGTCCTGAACATCGTGCGCAACGCGATGCAAGCCATCAGCAGCCAGAACGAGCTGCGCCTGGGCCGCATCAGTTTGCGCACCCGCGCCATGCGCCAGTTCACCATCGGCCACGTGCGCCATCGCCTGGTGACCAAGATCGAGATCATCGACAACGGTCCCGGCATTCCTGCGGATTTGCAGGAAACCATCTTCTTTCCCATGGTCAGCGGCCGCCCGGACGGTACCGGGCTGGGCCTGGCCATTACCCAGAACATCATCAGCCAGCACCAGGGCCTGATCGAGTGTGACAGCCACCCAGGCCACACCACGTTCTCGATCTTTCTGCCACTGGAACAAGGAGCCACATCGACATGAGCCGTAGTGAAACCGTGTGGATCGTCGATGACGACCGTTCTATCCGTTGGGTCCTGGAAAAGGCCTTGCAACAAGAAGGCATGACCACGCAAAGCTTCGACAGCGCCGATGGCGTGATGAGCCGTCTGGCGCGCCAGCAGCCGGACGTGATCATCTCCGACATCCGCATGCCGGGTGCCAGTGGCCTGGACCTCTTGGCGCGGATTCGCGAACAACACCCACGGCTGCCGGTCATCATCATGACCGCCCACTCCGACCTCGACAGCGCAGTCGCCTCGTATCAGGGCGGCGCGTTCGAATACCTGCCAAAACCTTTTGACGTCGACGAAGCGGTGTCCCTGGTCAAGCGCGCCAACCAGCACGCCCAGGAACAACAAGGTCTGGAAGTCCCGGTCGCGCTGACCCGCACCCCGGAAATCATCGGTGAAGCGCCGGCGATGCAGGAAGTGTTTCGCGCCATCGGGCGCTTGAGCCACTCCAACATCACCGTGCTGATCAACGGCGAGTCCGGCACCGGTAAAGAACTGGTGGCCCACGCCCTGCACCGTCACAGCCCAAGGGCGGCGTCGCCGTTTATCGCGTTGAACATGGCGGCGATCCCCAAAGACTTGATGGAATCCGAGCTGTTCGGCCATGAGAAAGGCGCGTTCACCGGCGCGGCCAATTTGCGTCGCGGGCGTTTCGAGCAGGCGGACGGCGGCACGCTGTTCCTCGATGAAATCGGCGACATGCCGGCGGACACCCAGACCCGTTTACTGCGGGTGTTGGCGGACGGCGAGTTCTATCGTGTCGGCGGCCATACGCCGGTGAAGGTCGATGTGCGGATCATCGCCGCGACCCACCAGAACCTGGAAACCCTGGTCCACGCCGGGAAATTCCGTGAAGACTTGTTCCACCGCCTCAATGTGATCCGCATTCACATCCCACGGCTGTCGGACCGTCGCGAAGACATCCCGACCCTGGCCAAGCACTTCCTCAGCCGCGCTGCGCAAGAACTCGCGGTGGAGCCGAAGCTGCTGAAAAGCGAAACCGAGGAATACCTGAAGAACCTGCCGTGGGGCGGCAACGTGCGTCAGTTGGAGAACACCTGCCGCTGGATCACGGTGATGGCTTCGGGTCGCGAAGTGCACATCAGCGACCTGCCGCCGGAACTGCTGAACCTGCCGCAGGATTCGGCGCCGGTGACCAACTGGGAGCAAGCGCTGCGCCAGTGGGCTGATCAGGCGTTGGCTCGCGGCCAGTCGAGCCTGCTCGACAGCGCCGTGCCGGCGTTCGAGCGGATCATGATCGAAACCGCCCTCAAACACACCGCCGGCCGCCGCCGCGATGCCGCGGTTTTGCTGGGTTGGGGGCGTAACACCCTGACCCGCAAGATCAAGGAATTGGGGATGAAGGTTGATGGTGGGGATGATGATGAGGGGGAAGAGGGCTAGTTACGACTGATCGTTCCCACGCTCCGCGTGGGAATGCCTCAACGGACGCTCCGCGTTCGGCTCTGGATGGGACGCGGAGCGTCCCGGGCTGCATTCCCACGCAGAGCGTGGGAACGATCAATGACATTGGCGTACCTCCTGTAGGAGCGAGGCTTGCCCGCGAAGGGGCCGGCACATCCAACATCAATATCGACTGACCCACCGCATTCGCGAGCAAGCCCGCTCCCACATTTCCAGAGCTCCATGCACCGCACCAATGCACGATGACCCGCAATCGCGCACAGCCACTCTCCTCAAATCCCATCGTTAATCGCTAGAAAACCCACCCAACAAAAACACAAAAGCCCCGAATAACGGGGCCTCCAGCGCATCAACTCAACTTTCTGTTTCAACTTGTGAAAACCTGGCACGCCCCCTGCAATAGTCCATTCAGTGATTCAGTTCACTACCCGGTTTCGGGGACCTTGGTACAGGCAGGCCGGGGATTCCCCTCTTTACATCGGGCTCACACCGCACTGGCGACGAGCCCAACCCGTTTTGGGGCCCTTGATACAGGCAGGTCAGGGGTTCCTTCTTTACACCGGGACTTGCACGCAATGCGCGAGTCCCTGCCGTTTTGGGAACCTTGGTACAGGCAGGCCGGGGATTCCCTCTTTTATTGCTCCCGGAGATGGATCTCCAGCCGCCAGCGGTCGTCGACCTCGCTACCGGCCCACTCGCCCAGCAGTGGCCGGGCCGCCACCACCGTCAGCAACAATCCCCCATCACTCAAACGCACACGCCAGTTCACGTCTTTGCCGTTGACCTTGAGCTGACCTTTCTGCGCCTTGCCTTCAGCCTCAAACAGCAACGCAACGCTGCCGTCCACCACCTCGCCATGGGTCTTGGGTTCGTTGTTGAACCACACCACCAGCCCATCGCTGGTGACCTCGACCTGCTGCAATTCGCTGGGGTCCGGGGTGGTCAGGCGGCCGATCATCAACCCGACCATCACCCCGACAATCGCCAGCGAACCGATCACCCGCGGGAATAGTTTCGAACGGTTGTCCACGGGCGGCGTAGAATGCCGCTCATCTTTACCTTCGGAGCCGTGCATGTTTCACGTCATCCTCTTTCAACCAGAAATTCCGCCGAATACCGGCAACGTTATCAGGCTGTGCGCCAACAGTGGCTGTCACCTGCACTTGATCGAACCGCTGGGCTTCGAGATGGACGACAAGCGCCTGCGCCGGGCCGGCCTCGATTACCACGAGTACGCCACCCTGCAACGCCACGCCGACCTCGCCAGTTGCCTGGAAAGCCTCGGCCATCCACGGCTGTTCGCGTTCACCACCAAAGGTTCGCGGCCGTTTCACGATGCCAGCTTCGCCGAGGGCGACGCCTTCCTGTTCGGCCCGGAAAGCCGTGGCCTGCCCGCCGAAGTGCTCGACGCCCTGCCCAGCGAACAACGCCTGCGCCTGCCAATGCGCGAAGGCTGCCGCAGCCTGAACCTGTCGAACACCGTGGCGGTCGCCGTCTACGAGGGCTGGCGCCAACTCGGCTTCAAGTAACCCCGCACCTGGTCGCCTGATCGTTCCCACGCTCCGCGTGGGAATGCATCCCGGGACGCTCCGCGTCCCAAAGCGGACGCAGAGCGTCCAATGAGGCATTCCCACGCAGAGCGTGGGAACGATCATTGCGTCGACCCGCAGCCGTTTCATCCCGCCCATGAAAAAAGCGCCTGTTATGGCGCTTTTTTCGTTACTGCATCGGACGCTTATTGCACAGTCGGGGTTTCGCCAGCCGCTTGCATGCGTTGCAGCTCTTGCGCGTACAGCGCATCGAAGTTCACCGGAGCCAGCATCAGGGCCGGGAACGAACCACGGGTCACCAGGCTGTCCAGGGTTTCGCGAGCGTACGGGAACAGGATGTTCGGGCAGAACGCGCCGAGAGTGTGGCTCATCGAAGCGTCGTCCAGGTTCTTGATCAGGAAGATCCCGGCCTGTTGCACTTCAGCGATGAACGCCACTTCTTCACCGTTTTTCACGGTCACGGACAAGGTCAGCACGACTTCGTGGAAGTCGCCTTCCAGGGCCTTTTGACGGGTGTTCAGATCCAGACCGACGCTCGGTTCCCACTGCTGGCGGAAGATCGCCGGGCTTTTCGGGGCTTCGAAGGACAAGTCACGTACGTAGATGCGCTGCAAGGAGAATTGCGGTGCGGTTTCTTCTTCGCTAGCTGCAGTGTTCTGTTGGTCAGTCATCTCAGATCCTTTCTGATCTTTGGTCTTTTAGGGTTTGCTGTTCTTGGTTTTCTATCAAGTACGGCAGTCAATCAAGCCTTGAGCATCGCGTCGAGCTTGCCGGCGCGCTCAAGCGCAAACAAATCATCACAGCCACCGATGTGGCGCTCACCGATCCAGATCTGCGGCACGGACGTTCGCCCGGCCTTCTGGGCCATGGCGGCGCGCACCTGCGGCTTGCCATCGACCTTGATCTCTTCGAAGGCCACGCCTTTGTTCTCGAGCAGGTACTTGGCTCGCGAGCAGTAAGGGCAGTAATCGCTGGAATAGACGACGACGTTGCTCATATCACTTCACCAACGGCAGGTTGTCGCCCTTCCAGCTGGAAATCCCGCCGGAGAGCTTGGCGGCGGTGTAGCCGGACTTCATCAGTTCGCGAGCGTGAGTGCCGGCAGTCTGGCCTTGGGCATCAACCAGGATGATGGTCTTGGCCTTGTGCTTTTCCAGTTCGCCGACGCGAGCGGTCAACTTGTCGTGAGGAATGTTCAACGCGCCAACGATATGGCCAGCGGCGAAATCCTTGGTCGAACGAATGTCGATCACCACGCCTGCGTCCTTGTTGACCAGCCCGGTCAGCTCGCCAGTGCTCAGGCTGCGACCGCCGCCCTTCATTTCATGGGCGATCAGCAGAGCCAGCAGAACAACGAAAATACCGGCCAGCAAATAGTGGGTGGTGGCAAATGCAATCAGGTGATCAAGCATTTAAGGTGGTTCCAGGGCGTTAAAAGTGGGCCAGTATACACAGCCCCTAGGGTGGGCCAAACCCCGTCCGGCGGTGACGGCGCAGGAACTTCGCTTTAAACTGCCACTCCCTTTTTAATCGCCCTCTTTTTAACTCAGCCACGAGTGGAATCCATGACTACCACGCCTAAACCTTTGGTCCTGATCATTCTCGATGGCTTCGGTCACAGTGAGAGCCACGAAGCCAACGCCGTGTACTCGGCCAAGAAGCCTGTGCTGGACCGTCTGACCGCTACCGTGCCAAACGGCCTGATCTCGGGCAGCGGCATGGACGTCGGCCTGCCGGACGGCCAGATGGGCAACTCCGAAGTCGGCCACATGAACCTCGGCGCCGGCCGCGTGGTGTATCAGGACTTCACCCGCGTGACCAAATCGATCCGCGACGGCGAGTTTTTCGAAAACCCGACCATCTGCGCCGCTGTAGATAAAGCCGTGGCGGCGGGCAAAGCCGTGCACTTCATGGGCCTGCTGTCCGATGGCGGCGTGCACAGCCACCAGGATCATCTGGTTGCCATGGCCGAACTGGCCTTCAAGCGCGGCGCCGAGAAAATCTACCTGCACGCCTTCCTCGACGGTCGCGACACGCCGCCTAAAAGCGCCCAGTCCTCCATTGAACTGCTGGACGCGACCTTCCAGGCCCTGGGCAAAGGCCGGATCGCCAGCATTGTTGGCCGTTACTTCGCCATGGACCGCGACAACCGTTGGGACCGCGTGGCCCAGGCTTACAACCTGATTGTCGACGGCAAGGGCGAATTCAACGCCGCCACCGCTCAGGAAGGCCTGCAAGCCGCTTATGAGCGTGGCGAGAGCGACGAATTCGTCAAAGCCACTTCCATCGGTGAGCCGGTGAAAGTCGAAGATGGCGATGCCGTGGTGTTCATGAACTTCCGCGCCGACCGCGCCCGCGAACTGACCCGCGTGTTCGTCGAAGACGGTTTCAAGGAGTTCGAACGGGCTCGCCAGCCGAAACTGGGCGGTTTCGTCATGCTGACCCAATACGCCGCCAGCATTCCCGCGCCTTCGGCCTTCGCCGCCGGCAGCCTGGAAAACGTGCTGGGCGATTACCTGGCGAAAAACGGCAAGACTCAGCTGCGCATCGCTGAAACCGAGAAGTACGCACACGTGACCTTCTTCTTCTCCGGCGGTCGCGAAGAACCGTTCCCGGGCGAAGAACGCATCCTGATCCCGTCGCCAAAAGTCGCCACCTATGACTTGCAGCCTGAGATGAGCGCCCCGGAAGTCACCGACCGGATCGTCGATGCCATCGAAAACCAGCGTTTTGATGTGATCGTCGTCAACTACGCCAACGGCGACATGGTCGGCCACAGCGGCAACCTTGAAGCCGCGATCAAAGCCGTGGAATGCCTGGACCTGTGCGTCGGCCGCATCGCCGATGCGCTGGAAAAAGTCGGCGGCGAAGCGCTGATCACTGCCGACCACGGCAACTGCGAAAAAATGTCCGACGAAGAAACCCACCAGGCGCATACCGCTCACACGACTGAGCCGGTACCGTTCATCTATGTGGGCAAGCGTGACTTCAAGGTGCGCGATGGCGGCGTATTGGCGGATGTGGCGCCGACCATGCTGATGTTGATGGGCCTGGAAATACCTAAAGAAATGACCGGGACTTCGATTCTGGTCTGATCGGCTCTTTCAAACACCGCTAAACCCTGTAGGAGCGAGCCTGCTCGCGAAGAGGGAGTGTCAGTCGATATCTATGTTGACTGACACTCCGCTTTCGCGAGCAGGCTCGCTCCCACATTGGTTTTCAGCGTTTTTCGGGCCAGTTATCACACAGTCCCAATTGGGCATTTTTTTTGCGGCGCTTGGCGGGCATACTAGGCCGTCCCTTTCCCTGGTATCACCCGCCTCTATGCTTCGCGTCCTGATAGCCCTCGCTCTGACTTGCCTGCTCCAACCGGCCTTTGCTGACGAGCGCGCGCAAACCCAACAACAGTTGGACGCCACGCGTCAGGACATTGCCGAGCTGAAAAAACTGCTGGGCAAGCTGCAGGAAGAAAAATCCGGTGTGCAAAAGGATCTCAAAGGCACCGAGACCGAGATGGGCAAGCTCGAGAAGCAGGTCGATGCCCTGCAAAAAGAGCTGAAGAAAAGCGAATCCGAGCTGCAGCGACTCGATGGTGAGAAAAAAAAACTCCAGAGCGCGCGCATTGAACAGCAACGACTGATCGCCATCCAGGCCCGCGCGGCCTATCAGAATGGCCGTCAGGAGTACCTCAAGCTGCTGCTCAACCAGCAAAACCCGGAAAAATTCGCCCGCACCCTCACCTATTACGACTACCTGAGCCAGGCCCGCCTGGAGCAGCTGAAGAATTTCAACGAAACCCTGCGCCAACTGGCCAACGTCGAAAAAGACATTTCCATGCAACAGGCGCAGTTGCTGGTGCAGAAAAGCAGTCTCGACAGCCAGCGTGACGAACTCGACAAAGTCCGTCAGGAGCGCCAGAAAGTCCTGGCCAAGCTCAACGACGACGTAAAGGCTCGCGATCAGAAGCTCGCCACCCGCGAGCAGGATCAGGCAGATCTGTCTAAAGTCCTTAAAACCATCGAAGAAACCCTGGCCCGCCAGGCTCGTGAGGCAGAAGAAGCGCGGCAAAAAGCGCTCATTGCCCAGCAGGAAGCCGAAAAAAAGCGTTTACGTGAGGCTCAGGAACAGGCCGACGCCAACACTGATGCCCCACGCAAACCCGCTAAATCGACACCTGGCGCGCTGGTTTCCAGTTCAGGCGAGACCTTTGGCGGCGCATTTGCTTCAGCACGCGGCAAACTTCCATGGCCGGTTGATGGTCGACTGTTGGCGCGCTTCGGCGAAAGCCGCGGCGACGATGCCCGGACCAAGTGGGACGGCGTGATGATCAGCGCCTCCGCGGGCAGTCAGGTGCATGCCGTTCATGGCGGGCGCGTGGTGTTTGCCGATTGGTTGCGCGGCGCAGGGCTGTTGGTGATTCTGGACCACGGCAACGGTTTTTTGAGTCTTTACGGTCACAACCAGACGCTGCTCAAGTCTGCGGGTGACGTGGTTAAAGCCGGTGAGTCCATCTCCACTGTCGGTAACAGTGGCGGACAGGACACACCAGCGCTGTATTTTGCAATTCGTCAGCAGGGTCACCCGAGTGATCCGGCGCAATGGTGCCGCGCGCAAGGATAAGCACGCGACCTAATTCAGGAGTTCGTTCGACATGCTGCATTTGTCCCGCCTTACCTCGCTGGCCCTGACGATCGCCCTGGTGATCGGCGCGCCTTTGGCGTTTGCCGCTCAGCCTGCTCCGGCGGCTGCGCCAGCTCCTGCACCTGCGGGCACCGCTGCAACCACCAAGGCGCCACTGCCCCTGGAAGAGTTGCGCACCTTTGCCGAGGTCATGGACCGGATCAAAGCCGCCTATGTCGAACCCGTGGACGACAAGACCCTGCTGGAAAATGCCATCAAGGGCATGCTCAGCAATCTCGATCCGCACTCCGCCTACCTGGGCCCGGAAGACTTCGCTGAGTTGCAGGAAAGCACCAGCGGCGAATTCGGCGGCCTGGGCATCGAAGTCGGCGCCGAAGACGGTTTTATCAAAGTGGTTTCGCCCATCGATGACACCCCGGCCTCCAAGGCAGGCATCCAGGCTGGCGACTTCATCGTCAAGATCAACGGCGCACCGACACGCGGCCAGAGCATGACCGAAGCCGTGGACAAGATGCGCGGCAAGATCGGCCAGAAAATCACCCTGACCCTGGTCCGCGACGGCGGCACACCCTTCGACGTCGTGCTGACCCGCGCCACCATCCAGGTGAAGAGCGTCAAGGCTCAGTTGCTGGAATCCGGCTACGGCTACATCCGCATCACCCAGTTCCAGGTCAAGACCGGCGAAGAGGTTTCCAAAGCCCTGGCCAAGTTGCGCAAGGACAACGGCAAGAAGCTCAACGGCATCATCCTCGACCTGCGTAACAACCCGGGCGGCGTGCTGCAAGCGGCGGTGGAAGTGGTCGACCACTTCATCACCAAGGGCCTGATCGTCTACACCAAGGGCCGCATCGCCAACTCCGAATTGCGCTTCTCCGCCACTGGCAAGGACGAAAGCGAAGCCGTGCCGATGGTCGCACTGATCAACGGCGGCAGCGCCTCGGCTTCGGAAATCGTCGCCGGCGCCTTGCAGGATCAGAAACGCGCAGTCGTCATGGGCACCACCAGTTTCGGCAAAGGCTCGGTACAAACCGTGCTGCCGCTGAACAACGACCGCGCCCTGAAGATCACCACCGCGCTGTACTTCACACCGAACGGTCGCTCGATCCAGGCCCAGGGCATCGTGCCGGACATCGAAGTACGCAAGGCCAAGATCACCAACGAACAGGACGGCGAGTACTTCAAGGAAGCCGATCTGCAAGGTCACCTGGGCAATGGCAACGGCGGCGCCGACAAGCCGACGTCCAGCAGCAAGGCCAAGGCCATGCCGCAGGATGACGACTATCAATTGGCCCAGGCCCTGAGCCTGCTCAAAGGGCTGAGCATCACCTCCGGTCGCTGAGATGCGCCTGCGGTTCATCCTCGGTTTGTTGTGCTGTCTGGTGGGTGCTGCGCATGCGGAGCCCGCCAAGACCACACACAACAAGGCTTACCTGACACTGATCATCGATGACCTGGGGCAAAACCTGCCCCGGGATCGTCGCGTGCTCGCCCTGCCCGGCCCGGTGACGACGGCGATCATGCCCGACACACCCCACGCCGCCGAATTCGCCCGCGAAGCCCATCGCGCCGGCAAGATCGTCATCCTGCACATGCCTATGGACCCGGCCACCGGCCCGTTCGCCTGGCACCCCGACTTGCCTATCGAAGAACTGCAAAAACGCCTCGACGCCGCGTTCAAGGCTGTGCCGTACACCGCCGGTATCAACAACCACATGGGCAGCCGCATGACCGCCCAACAACCGGCCATGGCCTGGCTGATGGCGGACTTGCAACGTCGGCATAAATTCTTCGTCGACAGCCGCACCAGTGCGCAAACCGTCGGGGCGGCGGAGGCACAGAAGATTGGGTTGGCGAGCGTTTCGCGGGATGTGTTTCTGGATGACGAGCGCACGGAAGCCGCGATCTTCACTCAGTTGCAGACAGCGATAAACCTGGCGCACAAGCAGGGTTCAGCGGTGATGATCGGGCACCCGTATCCGCAAACGCTGGCGGTGCTGGAGCGTGAACTGCCGAAGTTGAAGGCTCAGGGGATTGACTGGATCGACATCAAAATGATGATCAGCGTGCGCAGCAATCGGGCGACGGCTGCGCATGGCAAGGATGGCGTGTATCGCTGAGACACGATCGTTCCCACGCTCTGCGTGGGAATGCAGCCATGGACGCTCCGCGTCCACTGTGACGCAGAGCGTCACGGGAGGCGTTACCACGCGGGAGCGTGGGAACGATCAGCGAATAGTCAGAGATACTTCGCCATGATGTCGTCAACCACGCCTTCCTTGCGCATCTGATCCAGCGCTGCCTGAAGCTTGCTGACAATTGCATCCGGCACGTCTTTATTCAGGGCCAGGTACAACTCGGCGCTGTTGAAGCGCAGCACTGTCTTGAGTCCGGTCACGCCATCCTGACGGGCCAGATAACGCCCCGCCGGATCGCCAGTCGCCCACAAATCTATCTGTCCGCTGACCAACTTCCTGGCGTTGTCCTGATCGCGCAGCACGACAATCGGATTCAACCCTTGCTTGGCCAGGGTTTCGGCAATCGCATCACCCTTGTAGGCGCCGATCTTGTACTTGCGCGCCTGTTCCAGCGTCTCGAGGGTGATCTTGCTGTCCGCCTTGGCCAGCATGATCCAGTCATCCGGACCGATCGGGCCGACCCACTTGAAGAGCTTCTCGCGATCCGGCAGCCGCGCCATCACAAACACGCCATAACCGGGTTTCTCCAAAGCGAGTTTGTAGATTCGCTCCCATGGGAAACGCAGGGTCAGGCTGTAGGTGATGTCGGTGCGCTTGAACATCTCGCGGACGATGTCCACGGCGATGCCATTGATGTTCTCGTCTTGAGCGAAGTTTTTGCCGTTCTTTGCCATGTTGTATGGCGGGAAGTTTTCCGTCAGCAGCACCAAGTCAGTGGCGGGACTTTCTTCGGCGCGGGCTGCGTTGATCAGCAACAGAGAAGCGCTGGCGAGGACAAGAAGAAAACGTTTGAGCATGTCGGGCTACCGGAATCCATGGCGTGCCCAAGAGTGCCCTGAGCCCGCCATGCTGTCCACTGGCCTGTATCGGTTTGTTTAGCGCATCACGATGCCGCGATGAGCCATGTAGGCCTTGGCTTCCTGCACGGTGTATTCGCCGAAGTGGAAAATACTCGCCGCCAGCACCGCGCTGGCGTGGCCTTCGATAATCCCGTCAGCCAGATGTTGCAGGTTGCCGACACCGCCCGAGGCGATCACTGGAATGCCCAAGGCATCGCTGATCGCACGGGTGACGCCCAGGTCGAAGCCGTTTTTCATGCCGTCCTGGTCCATGCTGGTCAGCAGGATTTCACCGGCGCCCAGGCCTTCCATCTTCTTCGCCCATTCAACGGCGTCGAGGCCGGTCGGCTTGCGGCCACCGTGGGTGAAGATTTCCCAGCGCGGGGTTTCGCCCGGCCCGGAGACTTTCTTCGCGTCGATGGCGACGACGATGCATTGCGAGCCGAAATGCTGCGCCGCTTCGCCGACGAACTCTGGATTGAACACGGCGGCGGTGTTGATCGAGACCTTGTCCGCGCCGGCATTCAGCAAATTGCGAATGTCCTGCACGGTGCGCACGCCACCGCCGACGGTCAGCGGGATGAACACCTGGCTGGCCATGCGCTCGACGGTGTGCAGCGTGGTGTCGCGACCATCGACGCTGGCGGTGATGTCGAGGAAGGTAATCTCGTCGGCGCCTTGCTCGTCGTAGCGACGGGCGATTTCCACCGGGTCACCGGCGTCGCGGATGTTCTCGAACTTCACACCTTTGACGACCCGGCCGTTATCCACGTCCAGGCAAGGGATGATGCGTTTGGCTAACGCCATGGGCTTAATCTCCGATTAAGAGTTGCAAGCTTGGAGCTTCAAGCTGCAAGAAAGAGCAGATCACTGCCGCGCTCTAACTTGCAGCTCGCAGCTTGCAACTTGAAGCTGCTTTATCTGGCCGCGTAGCCATCACAAAAGGCTTGGGCTTCTGCAACATCTAGCGTGCCCTCATAAATCGCGCGGCCTGTGATTGCGCCGATGATGCCCGGCGCCTTGGCGTCGAGCAGCGACTTGATGTCACCGAGGTTGTGAATACCGCCAGAAGCAATGACCGGAATGCGCGTGGCAGCGGCCAGCGCGGCGGTGAACGGAACGTTGCAGCCCTGCATCATGCCGTCTTTGGCGATGTCGGTATAAACGATCGCGGACACGCCATCGGCTTCGAATTGCTTGGCCAGGTCGATGACCTGAATGGTGCTGATTTCAGCCCAGCCGTCGGTGGCGACGAAACCGTCTTTAGCATCGAGACCGACAATCACTTTGCCCGGGAATGCGCGGCAAGCTTCAGCGACGAAGGCAGGGTCTTTCACGGCTTTAGTGCCGATGATCACGTAGCTCACGCCCGCTTTCACGTAGTGCTCGATGGTTTCCAGGGAACGGATACCGCCGCCGATCTGGATCGGCAGGTTCGGGTAGCGCTTGGCAATCGCGGTGACCACTTCGCCGTTGACTGGCTGGCCTTCGAACGCGCCGTTCAGGTCGACCAGATGCAGACGACGGCAACCGCCCTCCACCCACTTGGCAGCCATGCTCACCGGGTCATCGGAGAACACCGTGGAATCTTCCATGCGGCCCTGGCGCAGACGAACACAGGCGCCGTCTTTAAGATCGATAGCGGGAATAATTAGCATGCTTTTCCTTCGTCAAAGAGCTGCAAGCTGCAAGCCATAAGCTGCAAGCGCGCACGCGTGTCTACTTCTTGCAGCTTGCAGCTTGAAGCTTGCCGCTGCCCTAATTCTTCTCAAGCGCCCACAGGTCGCTTTCGATGCTTTCGAACCTTTCTTTAAGGTGCGTCTGCACATCGAAAATCGCTCTGTTGTAATAGTGCGGCGCAATTTCGCGGGTAAACAGCTCAAGGATTTCCGCCGCTTCGAACGAACCCAGGTCCAGTTCGAAGCGATCTTCCATGAACCGCTTGATCTTGTGATTGGCCTCGCTCTCCTGTTCGGGAGTGAGGGTCAGGATCGGCGGTTTGGATTTCTTGACGGCCATTTACCAGCGACCATCCCACGCGGCGAAGTTCTGCAGCAATTGCAGGCCATGGGTATGGCTCTTCTCCGGGTGGAACTGCACGGCGAAACGCGAGCCATCGGCCAGCGCCGCGGCGAAATCGACACCGTAGTGACCGCCACCCACCACTTGCCGCGCATTGCCGGCAGCGATGTAGTAGCTGTGCACAAAGTAGAAACGCGCCAGGTCCGGAATGTTGTGCCACAGCGGGTGATCCACCGTCTGCTTCACTTCATTCCAGCCCATGTGCGGGACTTTCAGGTGTTCGCCGTCTTCATGCAGGTCTTTGCCGAAGAACTTCACCGCGCCCGGGAACAGGCCGATGCAGTCCACGCCGTCGTTCTCTTCACTGCTGTCGAGCAAGGCTTGCATGCCGACGCAGATACCGAGGAACGGACGGTCCTGGCTGACTTCACGCACCAGCGAATCGAAGCCCAGGCGACGGATCTCCGCCATGCAATCGCGAATTGCACCGACCCCGGGGAAAACCACCCGGTCGGCTTCGCGAATCACATCGGCATCGCTGGTGATCAAGACCTTGCCGGCACCCACGTGCTCGAGGGCCTTGGCCACCGAGTGCAGGTTGCCCATGCCGTAATCGATAACCGCGACCGTCTGCATTACAGAACGCCCTTGGTCGATGGCATTTGCCCGGCCATGCGGTCATCCAGCTCTACCGCCATGCGCAATGCACGGCCGAACGCCTTGAACACGGTTTCGATCTGGTGGTGGGTGTTGGTGCCGCGCAGGTTGTCGATGTGCAGGCTGACGAGCGCATGGTTGACGAAGCCCTGGAAGAATTCCTGGAACAGATCAACGTCGAAGCCGCCCACGGTGGCGCGGGTGTAGGGAACGTGCATCTGCAGGCCAGGACGGCCGGAGAAGTCGATCACCACGCGCGACAGCGCTTCATCGAGCGGCACGTAGGCATGGCCGTAACGACGGATGCCTTTCTTGTCGCCGATGGCTTTGGCAAAGGCTTGACCCAAAGTGATACCGACGTCTTCCACCGTGTGGTGGTCGTCGATATGCAGGTCGCCCTTGCTGACAATATCCAGGTCGATCAGCCCGTGACGGGCGATCTGGTCCAGCATGTGCTCAAGAAAAGGAACACCGATATCAAATCGGGCCTTTCCGGTGCCATCCAGGTTGATCGAGGCTTTGATCTGGGTTTCCAGAGTGTCGCGCTCGACTGACGCCTTACGTTCGGCCATCACCAGCTCCGCAAAATCATTGGGCGAAAAAGGCAGCCATTATAGGGGCGCGGGGCCGAAACAGAAACACGAGAGGTGATATGGCTGACGGATAGAACGCCCGGCTGTCGCGGGTAGACATGTCCATACAAGCGGATTTGCGGACGCCTCAAACAAATGTGGGAGCGAGCCTGCTCGCGAAGAGGCCTTCACATTCAACATTTCTGTCGACTGTCAGACCGCATTCGCGAGCAGGCTCGCTCCCACAGGGGTAGTGCGCTTGCTTAACTTAGTGGAACAGAACCGCCGTTTTCTGCAAGGTCACCCACACACCCCATGCCAACGGAATCCCCACCACCAGCCACGCAGCAATCGCCAACGGCTTGCTGCCCGGCGCGGCTTTCCACTCCAGCACGGTGCTGCTGTCAGCACCTTTGTCGTGGCCCAGCGCCTGTTCGGCGGCCAGTTCAGCGTCGGTCATGAAGTATTTGTCGGCCACCGGACGCACCAGCAGGTTGCACAGGAAGCCCAGCACCAGCAGGCCCGCGAGGATGTACAGCGTGATGTCGTAAGCGGCGGCACGTTCAACGCCGATGCTCAGTTGATACTCACGCAGGTAGTTCACCAACACCGGACCCAACACGCCCGCCGCCGCCCACGCCGTCAACAGACGACCATGGATCGCGCCGACCATTTGCGTACCAAACAGGTCAGCCAGGTAAGCCGGCACGGTCGCAAAACCACCGCCGTACATCGACAGGATGATGCAGAACGCCGCCACGAACAGCGCCACGTTGCCCAGGTGACCTAGGTTCGGGATCAACGCGTACAGGGCGAAGCCCAGGGCAAAGAACACGAAATAGGTGTTTTTACGACCCAGGTAATCGGAGAACGAAGCCCAGAAGAACCGGCCACCGATGTTGAACAGGCTCAGCAAACCGGTGAAACCGGCCGCAATCGCTGCGATCGAAGCCAGTTGCCCGGCGTCCAGCTTGCCGAATGGCAGGTCAACACCGATCAATTTACCGCCGAACACTTCCTGCAACAGTGGCGAAGCCATGCCGAGGATGCCGATACCAGCGGATACGTTCAGGCACAGCACCAGCCATACCAGACGGAATTGCGGGGTTTTCCAAGCGACGTTCACGTGAACGTGGCGATGAGTGATCATCGCGTTCGCCACTTTCTTCGCCGGAGCGGTCCAGCCCTCAGGCTTCCAGCCGGTTGGCGGAACGCGGTAGGACAGTGCGCCACCGATCATGAACACGAAGTAGATCGCGGCCATCACCAGGAAGCTCTGCCATACGCCCACGCCGGTCGGCGAAGCGAAGTGGCTCATCAAGGCTGCGGCCAGCGGAGCACCGACCATCGCGCCACCACCGAAACCCATGATCGCCATGCCCGTCGCCATGCCGCGCTTGTCCGGGAACCACTTGATCAGGGTCGAGACCGGCGAGATGTAACCCAGGCCCAGGCCGATACCGCCAATGACCCCGGAGCCGATCCACATCAGCCAGATCTGGTGGGTATAAATCCCCAGCGCCGAAATCAGCAGGCCACCGCACCAGCACAGTGCCGATACCACACCGGCCTTGCGCGGCCCGGCGTGTTCCAGCCAGCCGCCCCAGATCGCTGCCGAACAGCCGAGGAAGATGAAGAACAGGGTGTAGATCCAGCCGAGCATCGAGATCGGCCAGTCGCATTGGGACGAGAAGATTTGCGAGATGAAACTCATGTCCGGCGCGCAAGCCACCGGAGCGGTGACGCCCAGGGCCTTGGACAGCGGCAACCAGAACACCGAGAAGCCGTAGGCCATGCCGATGCAAAGGTGAATGGCCAACGCGGCCGGTGGTACCAGCCAACGGTTGAAACCGGGCTTGGCGATGATGCGTTCCTTGGACAGGAACGCGGGCTGGGCGGCTATGACGCCGTCCGCCGTGATGCTCGTGCTCATTGTGTATCCCCCAATTATTAGTATGGTTCGCCAGCCACTCCTCACCCTCAGCCTTTATGCACGCAGACATGACCTTTTTTTCGAGTGAAACCCATTTGGCGTGACATTAAGTCGCAGAAGGACGGACGAACCTGCAGAGGTTACCATTTGCTCGTGACAGAAAAACCAAACTGACATCACCTTTTGTATGTCATGTGATCTCTTTCTTTTGTAGGAGCTGCCGAAGGCTGCGATCTTTTGATTTTTTTGTAACCGAAGAAAGATCAAAAGATCGCAGCCTTCGGCAGCTCCTACAGGTCGATATCTATACCCATCTGACAGGAACCGCCATGCCGATCATTGTCGAGCCGCTGAACGAAGCCTCTTACCAGGATCAGCAAGATCTGCAAAAGATCTATCGCGACGCGCCGGATTGGCTGTTTGCGCCATTTGCCGGTGAAGTGCAGTTGATTGAGGGATGCCTGCGGGACGGCTCGCTGATCGCCGGGCGCTTCAATGATCGACTGCTGGGCGCAGGGCGTCTGCAGCGACAACAGGACGTCTGGCACTTGTCTCAAATTTGCGTGCGAAAAATTACCCGTCGCCGTGGGGTGGCGGAACGTCTGGTGAGCGAAGCGCAGAAAATGGCGTTGCAATCGGGCGCGATATTACGGTTGCTGGCGCCTGCCGGGCACCTGGAAGCCCAGGCACTGGCGGCGAAACTGAACGTGCCGCTGGATGTGCTGCCCATATGAACTGACCGGTCATCAGTTTCGGAGCGCTATACTCCCCGGCTAAATTTTGAATTCGACTAACTACAAGGACTCGCCCATGAAAGCGTTCGGCAAAATCCTGGGTCTGGTACTTCTCGGGCTGTTGCTGATCATTGTGGCGCTGGGCTTTGCCCTGACCCACCTCTTCGATCCCAACGACTATAAAGACGAGATTCGCCAGATTGCCCGCGACAAGGCCCACATCGAGCTGACGCTCAATGGCGACATCGGGTGGAGCCTGTTCCCGTGGCTGGGCCTGGAATTGCACGAAGCCAGTGTCGCGACCCTGGTCAAACCCACCGAACCGTTCGCTGACCTGCAGATGCTCGGCCTGTCGGTGCGCGTGCTGCCGCTGCTGCGCCGCGAAGTGCAGATGAGCGACGTACGCGTCGAAGGCCTGAACCTGCGCCTGAATCGCGACAAGGATGGCCACGGCAACTGGGAAGACATCGGCAAGATCCCGGCACCGGCCAATACGGACGCGACCCCGCCTGCGGTTCCCGCCGGCGAACCTGCACCCGAAGCCCCTGTCGTCGCGGAAAAACCACCGCAACCCATCCGTCTGGACATCGACAGCCTGACCGTGAACAACGCGCGGGTTGAATACAACGATGAAAAAACCGGCAAGAGCTACACCGCCGAAAGCATCCAGATGAGCACCGGTGCGGTTCACGACTCGACCAATATTCCGCTCAAGCTCACCGCATTCCTGTCCTCCAACCAGCCTGCACTGCGAGTGCGTACCGAGCTGAACGGTGAGTTACGCATTGCCCGCGCGCTCCAGCGCTACCAATTCGAAGACATGAAACTGTCGGGCGAAGTGACCGGTGATCCGTTGCAAGGCAAGGCCATGACCTTTGCCGCCCAAGGCCAGTTACTGCTGGATAAAGCAGCAAACGTCGCCGAATGGACCGGCATCAAGATCTCCGCCAACCAGTTGCGCGCTCTGGGTGAACTGAAGGTCAACGACCTCGACAAGACACCGCAAATCAACGGTGGCCTGTCGATTGCCCAGTTTGATTTGGCCAAATTCGTCGACAGCATCGGCCAGAAACTCCCGGCCATGGCCGAGGGTAGCCTGAGTAAAGTCGAGCTGGTCAGCCGTCTGGCCGGCACGCCGACCAGCCTGTCCTTCGATAACATCAACCTGAAGGTCGACGACAGCACCTTCAGCGGCCGTATCGCCGTCGAAGACTTTGCCAAACAATCGCTGCGGGCAATCCTCAAGGCTGACACGTTCAACGTCGACCGTTACCTGCCGCCCAAATCCGCCGAAGCCAACAGCGCCACGCAAGTGCGTCAGGCCGAAGTGGCCAGCACCGAAGCCGACGCCATGGCCGGTGCGGGCAGCACGCCGTTGCCGGAATCACCGACCAAAGGCGCGTGGAGCTCCGAGCGCCTGTTGCCGGTGGAGCGTCTGGCCAAACTCGACGTGGACGCCGACCTGACCTTCGGCCAGTTGACCCTCGACAAACTGCCGATCCAAAACGCAGCGCTCAAGGCTAACGGCCAGGGCGGCCTGCTGACCCTGGAAAACCTGCGCGGTGACTTGTACAACGGCAACTTCGAAGCCAAGGGCACGCTGGATGTGCGTCAGCAGGTACCAGCGCTGAGCATGCAAACCCGCATCACCAAGGTGCCGGTGGAAAAAATTCTCGAAAGCCAGGGCAAGAACCCTCCAGTCAAAGGCCTGGTGACGCTCACCAGTGCGCTGACCGGCAGCGGCAACAGCCAGAAAGCGCTGATCGAGACCCTCAACGGCAACGCCAGTTTTGTCATCAACAACGGCGTGCTGCTCAACGCCAACCTTGAGCAACAACTGTGCAAAGGCATCGCCACCCTGAACCGCAAAACTCTCAGCGGCGAACCGCGGGGCAAGGACACGCCGTTCCAGGAGCTCAAGGGCAACCTGACGTTCCGCAACGGCGTGGCGAGCAATCCTGACATGAAAGTGCGCATCCCGGGCATGACCGTCAATGGTGACGGCGACGTCGATCTGCGCGTGCTGGGCATGGACTATCGCGTCGGCATCATCGTTGAAGGCGACACCAGCGCGCTGCCTGATCCGGCCTGCCAGGTTGGCGAGAAATACGTCGGCATCGAGTGGCCGCTGCGCTGCCGTGGCCCGCTGGAACTGGGCGCCAAGGCGTGCCGCGTGGACAACGAGCGCATGGGCCAGGTCGCCGCCAAACTGGCCGGAGAAAAGCTCAGTGACAAAATCGACGAGAAGCTCGGCGACAAAGTCAGCCCGGAACTGAAAAACGCATTGAAGGGGCTGTTCAAGCGATGAGAGCCGAGCAGTTTTCATCGGCGGTGCTGGATTGGTACGACCGCCACGGCCGCCACGATTTGCCCTGGCAACAGGGCATCACCCCGTATCGGGTGTGGGTCTCGGAAATCATGTTGCAGCAGACCCAGGTCAGCACCGTGCTGAATTACTTCGACCGGTTCATGGCTTCGCAGCCGACGGTCGAAGCCCTGGCCGCCGCGCCGGAAGACGAAGTGCTGCACCTGTGGACAGGCCTGGGTTACTACACCCGTGCGCGCAATTTGCAGAAGACCGCGAAAATCGTCGTCGCTGAACACGGCGGCGAGTTTCCCCGGGATGTGGAAAAACTGGTGGAGTTGCCAGGCATCGGTTTGTCCACGGCCGGCGCCATCGCCAGCCTGAGCATGGGCCTGCGCGCACCGATCCTCGATGGCAACGTCAAACGGGTGCTGGCGCGCTTTACCGCGCAAGAGGGTTATCCGGGCGAGCCGAAGGTCGCCAAACAGCTCTGGGCGAACGCTGAACGCTTTACGCCCCATGATCGGGTCAACGCCTACACCCAAGCGATGATGGATCTGGGCGCCACGCTCTGCACCCGCAGCAAACCGAGTTGCCTGCTCTGCCCACTGGAAAAGGGCTGCGAAGCGCACATGCTTGGCCTGGAAACCCGCTACCCGATCCCCAAGCCGCGCAAAGCCGTACCGCAGAAGCGCACGTTGATGCCAATGCTCGCCAACGGCGAAGGCGCGATTCTGCTTTACCGTCGACCTTCCACGGGTTTGTGGGGCGGTCTGTGGAGCTTGCCGGAACTCGACGACCTCGACGACCTGCAACACCTGGCCACCCAGCACTCACTGGAACTGGGCAGCCAACAAGCGCTGCCGAGCCTGGTGCACACCTTCAGCCATTTTCAGTTGTCCATCGAACCCTGGCTGGTCCAGGTCCAGGAGGCCGGCCATCACGTGGCCGAGGCCGACTGGCTCTGGTATAACCTCGCCACCCCGCCGCGCCTGGGCCTTGCCGCCCCGGTCAAAACCTTGCTCGAACGCGCGGCCGCCGTATTGAACGCAGGAGAGTCGTCATGACCCGCACCATCATGTGCCGCAAGTACAAAGAAGAATTACCCGCCCTGGCCCACGCGCCGTTCCCGGGCGCCAAAGGTCAGGACATTCTTGACCACGTCTCGGCCAAGGCCTGGGCCGACTGGCAGAAACACCAGACCCTGCTGATCAACGAAAAACGCCTGAACATGATGAACGCCGAAGACCGCAAATATCTTCAGGGCGAGATGGACAAGTTCTTTTCCGGCGAGGAATACGCCCAGGCTGAAGGCTACGTTCCGCCAGCTGAATAATCCCGATTTTTCAGGGGTCGGAACGTAAGCGACGGTAATAATTAAAATTTTTTTGAAAACTTTCTTGACGACCCCCTGAAAAACCAGTTTAATGCGCCCCGTTGCCCAGATAGCTCAGTCGGTAGAGCAGGGGATTGAAAATCCCCGTGTCGGCGGTTCGATTCCGTCTCTGGGCACCAAATACCGAAAACCCTGAATCGCAAGATTCAGGGTTTTTTTATGCCTGTGATTTGATCGAGCGCCACGCCGGCCTTTCTTCTACGACGTTCTTTTACAGACGGAAGGCTTAACGGCGGTAGCTATGAGCTTTAATCAATGGGATTTCCTTTGCAAAGAGGACTGAATCCAATGGCATCCCCGACGAAACTACAAAAGCGATCAAAACGCGCCAAAATAAAAGCCAAACAACAGCGCGTGGAACGCAGCATACCCCTATCGGCACGGCCTAATAGTCGTCCTGAAAACATTGGCTCGATCCAGTGGTTCGAGCAACTGTTTGCTCAATTTCGGGAAGCAGAAAAACGCAGCCGTAAAGCATTTTTCGTAGCTCTGTACACTTCTCTCGCTGATTTGATTTCGCTTAATCACGATCTCGAATCAGAGCTCACCGAATCGGAAGACCCTTCAGAAGCAATGGCAGTGCTCTGTCGATGCATTGTGGTCGATTATCGAAAGTGGGCCCATGGCGCAACGGAGGCCGAAACCTTCGAGTGGCTTACGAGGCCTGACGTGATTGAGGATATTACTCAGGCCAAGATTGACGCGATTACCGAGTTCACAGCAGATTTTTCTGAAGATGAAGAATAGCTCTGCTCGCTAACGAGCAAGCCAGATAAGCGTTGTCACAAGGACGTGAAAACCATGAGCCAGAAGAAAACCCGCATCCCCCTGCCCCACCCGCCGCCACCGACACGTCACACCGAATGGCTGCTGATCTTCGTCAGCATCATGGTGATCGTAGCAGCGAGCCTGCTTGGCTATATGGTCATCGCAGGCCTGATCGAGGGGCGGATCAGCAACATGAGTCGCGGCGCGTCCTATGAGGTTTACAGCCTTGCACAGCAGCCGCGTCACTTCTGGTTCACGATCATCGGGCATACCTTTTGGGTTTCCGTGCTGATCACGATGGGCGTAGGCACGATCTGGCTGGTTCGTAAGATCGACGCAACGCCCCAAAAACCTCCCCGTCGAAAATAAACACCCCCTCAGACTTACAAAAAAACCGCTGCCTGCGGTTTTTTTGTGTGCGCGGTTTTTGAGTTTATGAGCCAACGTATTGATCGCCGCTCCAATGCAGATTCAGATCACGGGCAGGACCACTTCCGACGTCCACCGTATTACGCCGTTCTTGGCCGTGACGCGTAGTGATCACCGTGTATTTACCGGCAGGTAGCTGCACATAGACCAGAGGACCGGCCTGATTCAGCGTAAACACCGAATGCCCTTGGGCGTTCTGAACGACCACATCCACGTCGGGAATGTACTCATTCGCCGGCCCGACCGAGAAACTCATGCGCAGGTTGTAGCCGTGGTTTTGCTGAATGAACCGTGACTCATCCAGGCCAATGCCTCCCGACAGGTAATTGATCCCATTCTGCTGTTCCTGCTGGATCTGCACACCAGTGCTGTCGACAGGACCCGCCGGCGTGGCATGAGCCATGACCGGAAACATCAACGCACCAACAGCGGCGATGGGCAACATGAATGAAAGGATGTATTTCATGATGGCGACTCCCGGGTTCGGAAGAACCCAATCGTTACCTTTTTTTAGATTTCTGACAGGGTGCTCAGTTTTAGATTGATTCGAATCCAAGGTCACAGCGAATAGGACTACGCGTTGTATTCCTCAAACGTAGGAAGCAATCGACCGGGTCCTGCAAATCAGATCGGCAATTCCTTCCAGGTTTTCGGCAACGCCCGGCATCGCTGACAGGGCCGTAATTGGCAAGCTTTCCGCCAGTTCATACAACGGCGGAAGACTTCATGAGCAGAGTTACACCCGACAACACGCAAGACCCACACATTGCGTCATTGCTTGGCGAACTGGGCGAGCTGATTCGCCAGGCGCGGCAAAAAGTATTGAGGGCGGTCGATACCGCGCAGGTGCAAACCTGCTGGCAGATTGGGCGGCATATTGTTGAGTTCGAACAGCAGGGGGCTCGGCGGGCGGTGTATGGCAAGCAGTTGCTGTCGACATTGGCGAAAGATCTGACTGCGCAATTTGGGAAAGGCTTTGATGCATCGAACCTTCGCTACATGCGGTTGTTTTATCAGGCATTTCCGATTTGTGACGCACTGCGTCACGAATTGAGCTGGACCCATTACCGCCGACTGCTACGCGTCGACAGTGACAACGCCCGCAACTGGTACATGGACGAAGCCGCCAACCAGAACTGGTCCAGCCGCGCCCTGGAACGCCAGATCAACACCCTCTACTACGAGCGCCTGCTGATGAGTCGGGACAAGGCTCCCGTCATGACCGAAGCCGCTACCAACATCCATGCGATGGCCGAAAGCCCCCGGGAATTCATCCGCGATCCCGTCATGCTGGAGTTTCTCGGCCTGACCAACGCAGGGCTCGTTCTGGAAACCGAACTCGAACAAGCACTCATCGAGCAACTGCAGGGCTTCCTGCTGGAGCTTGGTAACGGTTTCGCCTTTGTTGCCCGCCAGCAACGCATAAGCACCGAAGGCAGAGACTTCTACATCGATCTGGTGTTCTACAACTACCTGCTCAAATGCTTTGTCATCTTCGATCTCAAGCGCGGTGAACTGACCCATCAGGATGTCGGGCAAATGGACATGTATGTGCGCATGTACGACGACCTCAAACGCAGCGATGAAGACGGACCGACCGTCGGCATCATTCTGTGCGCGCAAAAAAACGAGTCAGTGGTGCGCTACTCGGTGTTGCAGGGCAATGAACAACTGTTTGCCAGTAAGTACAAACTGGTACTGCCAAGTGAGGATGAATTGCGGGCGGAGCTGGATCGAGAGCGGGCTGCAATTGAAGAGCGGTTACTCAACCCGCAATCATGATTAGCGCTGACGGATTGTTCACAAGCGGCACGAAGACTATCGTTGGCAGCTATCCGCAAAGGTTCGAAGTCGATGAATTTGCAGGACACATCCTCACTGGCGCCAACAGAGTTGGCGCCATCTGCTTCCGGCAGTCCATTCAAGGAACCCGCCGCTGACGGCTATATCCTCGGAGGTTTCACTTGGCGACACGCCCATCCGAACGCAAATCGCCCGGTCGTGATCATCAACGCCGCCACCTCAGTCCGTTGCCGCCACTACTCGCGCTTCGCCGACTACCTGTTCGCCAATAACTTCGACGTCATCACCTACGACTACCGTGGCATTGGGGAGTCTCGGCCGGCATCACTCAAAGGGCTCAACGCCACATGGTCCGACTGGGGCGCCCTGGATTTCGAAGCGATGCTCAAGCGTACTCAGCGCGAATTCCCCGGTCAGCCCATCGATGTGGTCGGCCACAGCTTTGGCGGCTGTGCGGCGGGCCTGGGGGCCTCTGGTCACTTGATCCGGCACTTGGTGACCGTGGGCGCGCAGTTCGCTTACTGGCGCGACTATGCGCCCGCTCATCGCTGGCGGATGTTCGGCAAGTGGCATGTGGTGATGCCACTGGTAACGATGGTTTGCGGATACTTTCCCGGCAAACGCCTCGGCTGGCTCGAAGACACACCCGCCGGCGTCGTTCGCGACTGGAGCACGCCCACCGACCGCTACGAGAAGCGCCCCAGCGGCCGCGTAATCCACGCAAAGCACGGCTGGCTCCCGTTCGCCAATGTCACCGCGAAAACCCTGGCGATCAGCATCAGCGACGACCCTTACGGCACCATCCCGGCCATCGAACGCCTGCTCGGTTACCTCACCGGCGGCACGACCACCCATCTGCGAATCGAGCCGAAAGACATCGGCGAGGAAGAAGTCGGACATTTCGCCTTTTTTCGTAGCCCATACCAAGCCACACTATGGCCCATTGCATTGTCCTGGCTGCAAAACGGCGAACTGGCCCCCGACACCCCCGGGCGGCGAGTGCCACGCGGCTGAGTGACCTGCCCTCTCAACGAAATACGGAACGACGCCCATGGCCTCCGCCAACAAGCAGCAAAAACGCGCCACCCGTGCCAAAACCAAGGCCAAGCAGAACCGCACCCAACGGGCCGCTGCGCCGGTCGAGCTGGACCCGAACGATGATCGCATCGACTTCGAATCGGTGGACCTGACCGAGCTGTTCAAAGAAATGATCGACGCGCAGAAGATCAGCCAGCAAGCGATGTGCGCGGCTTTTCTTGAACACCCGCTGCTCGCATTGGTGCTGGAGCAAGAAGGCGAAGAAACAGCGACAGACTTCATCCTCGCGGCACTGATCGAGTATCGCCAGTGGTCCGCCGAAGTGGACGAAGCCGCCGCCCTGGCGTGGATCGAATCCCCAGCCTTCCAGGCTGACTACGTGGCGGCGTCCGACGCCATCGCAGCCCAAACCCAACAGAAATAGAACTGAGTCCCCATGGCATCCCTGAACAAGCAACAGAAACGCGCCAAACGCGCCAAGATCAAAGCCAAGCAAATCAACATCCACGGCCGCAAACCCGCCGCGCTGGACGATGACCTCGGTGAAATCGGCGAGCCAATCCCGGAATACACCCTGGCGATGTTCAGCAAAATGCGCGACGCCGAGGCCATCGGTCGCAACGACATGCTGCTGACTCTGCTGACGAACCTCGCCGACATCATCAGCGACCACCCAGAACTGCTGGACATGGAAAACGCCGACAACGAAGCCATGGCCGCCACTCACCTGGCAGCCGATATGCTAATCGACTACCGCATGTGGGCCGACGGCATGGACCGCGACACCGCCCAGGCCTGGCTGACCGATCCACAGTTCATCACCGACTTCGGCACCGCGCTCGACAGCTATCGCGAATCGCTGGATGCGCAGGAAGAAAAGGCTGAATGATCAGCCTTTGAGTAGAAACAAAAACGGCCGCTAGTCATCACTGACAGCGGCCGTTTTGCATTACGCGGTGTGAATCAGTTCAACACCACCGGTCCAACCTTCTGCAGTTTGCGGCGACGAGCCACGAACAAGCCGACCGCCACGACCAGCAAACTCAGGAAACCGGTCGCGAGGATTTCCACGCGGTGGGCTTCCTGGAACAGCATGATGGTCAGGGCCGCGACGATGAAGACGATCACCGCGTAGGTCAGGCCCGGGAACAGCCACATGCTGAAGGCGATTTTTTCGCCGCGTGCCATGCGCTGCTTGCGCATACGCAATTGGGAGATCGCGATCACCAGGTACACCAGCAACGCAATGGCGCCGGAGGTGGCCAGCAGGAAATCGAACACGGCGGCTGGAGCCACGTAGTTGGCGAATACTGCGACAAACGCGGCGGCAGTGGACAGGATCACGGCCCAGTACGGCGTGCCGCTTTTGTTGGTGCGTTGGGAAACGGCCGGTGCATCACCGCGCTTGCCCAGGGAGAACATCATGCGCGAAGCGGTGTACAGCGCCGAGTTCAGGCAGCTGGTCACAGCGACCAATACAACGATGTCGACGATCAGCTTGGCGTTCGGGATGCCCATGCGTTCAAGCACAGTCTGGTAGGAACCGACGGCGGCCAGAACCGGGTCATTCCAAGGCACCAGGGCCACGACGATGAAGATCGACACGAGGTAGAACAAACCGATCCGCCAGATCACCGAATTGGTGGCCTTGGAGATTTGCTGGCCAGGGTTCTTCGATTCCGCGGCCGCGATGGTCACGATCTCGGTGCCCATGAAGGAGAACATGGTGGTCAGGATCGCGCCCAATACCGCGCCCATGCCGTTTGGCAGGAAGCCTTGGGTGTCGAACAAGTGCGAAACTCCGCTGACCTGGCTGTTCGGCAGGAAGCCGAAAATCGCCAGAATGCCGAGGCCGATGAAACCGATGATCGCGATGACTTTGACCAGGGCGAACCAGAACTCGAACTCACCGTAGTTTTTCACGCTGAACAGGTTCGTCACCGTCAGCAACAACGTGATGACCAGAGTGAACGCCCAGATCGCCACATTCGGGAACCAGGCATGCAGGATCGTCGCGGCGGCGTTGGCCTCCAGCGGAATCACCAACACCCAGAACCACCAGTACAACCAGCCGATGGTGAAACCGGCCCAGTGACCGATCGCGCGATCGGCGTATGTAGAGAAGGAGCCAGTATCCGGCGAGGCCACGGCCATTTCGCCAAGCATGCGCATGACCAGCACGACTAGAGCGCCAGCGGCGGCGTAGGCCAGCAGCACGGCTGGACCGGCAGCGGCAATGGCATGACCCGAGCCGACGAACAGCCCGGCGCCGATAACCCCGGCGATCGACAACATGGTCACATGACGCGGTTTGAGCCCCTGTTCGAGGCCATTAGAGCTTTGGGTACTGCTCATTGAAACTACCTTTGCAAAGAAAGCGATTCAGTCCACCGCGTCTGGCATTTCTTTCTCGTAAAAAGAATCCAACGGGGCGTTCCTTATTCTGCACGCAATAATTGCGCCAAAATGTTACAGACTCCCCAGAACCGCGGCTCTCCGGCTGACTGGGCGGTCATCGCAAGTCATTGAGATTAATGGCAATTCGCCAGAGCGTTACCCAGCGACCCACTTGTAGAACGAACCAGCGCACCAGAAACACACTGAAAAAATGTGGGATGCACAATAAAAGTGCAGATCAGGAACGTTTGGCCGGTTAGCGCTTCCAACACCCCGCCAAAGCTGGCAACATCGCGCCTTTTTTTACGCGACACCCGCCGGGCAACTGGTTCAAACGGCTGTTCGGTTGATAGCAGCGCGACACACTGCTGTACCGATGCGACAACCTGCCACACACCATCCGTTTACCGCCCGTAGCGCTGTTGGCTGCCATTCGAACGCTATGCTAGCTTGGCCGCCTCGCCAGGAAGGCCGCCAACAGCAGGAGCGAAACACTATGAGGAACGCACATGGCTGAGGCCACGCCCGCGCTTGAAATCCGCAACTTGCACAAACGCTACGGACAGCTTGAGGTGCTCAAAGGCATCTCGCTGACCGCCCGCGACGGCGATGTGATCTCGATCCTGGGTTCCTCCGGTTCCGGCAAGTCCACGTTCCTGCGTTGCATCAACCTGCTGGAAAACCCGCATCAGGGCCAGATCCTGGTGGCCGGCGAAGAACTCAAACTCAAAGCCGCGAAGAACGGCGAACTGTTTGCCGCCGACGGCAAACAGATCAATCGCCTGCGCAGCGAGATCGGTTTTGTGTTTCAAAACTTTAACCTGTGGCCGCACATGAGCGTGCTCGACAACATCATCGAAGCCCCGCGTCGCGTGCTCGGCCAGAGCAAAGCCGAAGCCATCGAAGTCGCCGAAGCCTTGCTGGCCAAGGTCGGCATCGCCGACAAGCGTCACGCCTACCCGGCGCAATTGTCCGGCGGCCAGCAACAACGGGCGGCGATTGCCCGCACATTGGCGATGCAGCCCAAGGTAATCCTGTTCGACGAACCCACTTCCGCCCTTGACCCGGAAATGGTCCAGGAAGTACTTAATGTCATCCGCGCACTGGCCGAAGAAGGCCGCACCATGTTGCTCGTCACCCACGAAATGGGCTTTGCCCGTCAGGTGTCCAGCGAAGTGGTGTTCCTCCACCAGGGCCTGGTAGAAGAACAAGGATCGCCACAGCAGGTGTTCGACAACCCGCTTTCGGCACGCTGCAAACAATTCATGTCCAGCAACCGCTAACGGAGCTACCCGCATGCAGAACTACAAAAGAATCTTCCTGGCTGCCGCCGTCACCCTGGCCTTCAGCGCCGGTGCCGTCGCCGAGACCTTGAAGATGGGCATCGAAGCGGCCTACCCGCCGTTCAACAACAAAGATGCCAGTGGCAATGTCGTCGGCTTCGACAAAGAAATCGGCGACGCCCTGTGCGCCAAGATGAAAGTCGATTGCACCGTGGTCACGTCCGACTGGGACGGCATCATCCCGGCCCTGAACGCCAAGAAATTCGACTTCCTGATCTCCTCGATGTCGATCACCGACGAGCGCAAGCAAGCGGTCGACTTCACCGACCCGTACTACTCCAACAAACTGCAATTCATCGCGCCGAAAAACGTGGACTTCAAAACCGACAAGGATTCCTTGCAAGGCAAAGTGATCGGCGCACAACGTGCGACCCTCGCCGGCACCTGGATGGAAGACAACATGCCCGGCATTAAAGTCAATCTCTACGACACTCAGGAAAACGCTTACCTCGACCTGACTTCCGGTCGTCTGGACGGCATCCTGGCGGACAAGTACGTCAACTACGAGTGGCTGAAAAGCGACGCCGGTCGTTCGTATGAATTCAAGGGCGACCCGGTGGAAGAAAGCGACAAGATCGGTATCGCTGTACGTAAAGGCGACACCCTGCGTGCGAAGCTGAACCTCGCCCTGAAAGAAATCGTTGAAGACGGCACCTACAAGAAGATCAACGACAAGTACTTCCCGTTCAGCATCTATTGATTCTGACCTGCCTGACCGGCGCCGTTCGCTAACGGCGCCAGTCTTTGGCATTGCCTGCCGCGATTTGAAAAGAAATCCATGATTATCGACCTCTACGGATTCGGCCCGGCGCTCGCCGCTGGCGCGCTGATGACTGTGAAACTGGCACTCTCGGCCCTGTGCCTGGGGCTGGTGCTCGGTCTGCTCGGCGCCTTGGCCAAGACTTCTCCGCACAAGCCGTTGCAATGGCTGGGCGGCACCTATTCGACGCTGGTTCGCGGCATCCCGGAATTGCTCTGGGTGCTGCTGATCTACTTCGGCACCGTCAATTTGATGCGTGCCCTGGGCGAGTTTTTCGGCAATCCCGATCTCTCGCTCAATGCCTTTGCCGCTGGCGTGATTGCGCTGGGTCTGTGTTTCGGCGCATACGCCACGGAAGTGTTTCGCGGCGCGATTCTGGCGATCCCCAAAGGGCACAGTGAAGCTGGCGTGGCCCTGGGCCTGTCGAAATTCCGCATCTTCACCCGACTGATCATGCCGCAGATGTGGCGCATCGCCCTGCCGGGTCTGGGCAACCTGTTCATGATCCTGATGAAAGACACCGCACTGGTGTCGGTGATCGGCCTGGAAGAAATCATGCGCCACGCGCAAATCGGCGTGACCGTGTCGAAACAGCCATTCACCTTCTTCATGGTCGCTGCCTTTATGTACCTGGGCCTGACCATTCTGGCCATGACCGGCATGTACTTTCTGGAACGACGCGCCGCTCGCGGCTTCGCGAGGAGCACCCAATGAACTGGGAAGTCATCATCAAATGGCTGCCGAAACTGGCTCAGGGCGCGACGCTGACCCTGGAACTGGTGGCCATCGCCGTGATCGCCGGGTTGCTGCTGGCGATTCCGCTGGGCATCGCCCGCTCGTCGCAGCGCTGGTACGTGCGGTCATTGCCCTACGCCTACATCTTCTTTTTCCGTGGCACACCGTTGCTGGTTCAGCTGTTCCTCGTCTACTACGGCCTGGCGCAGTTCGATGCGGTGCGTAACAGCTCGATGTGGCCGTACCTGCGCGATCCGTTCTGGTGCGCCACGGCGACCATGACCCTGCACACCGCGGCCTACATCGCCGAGATCCTGCGCGGCGCGATCCAGGCGATTCCGCCGGGCGAGATCGAAGCGGCGCGGGCACTGGGTATGTCCCGGCCCAAAGCGCTTTTCTACATCATCCTGCCCCGAGCCGCGCGCATCGGCCTGCCGGCCTACAGCAACGAAGTGATCCTGATGCTCAAGGCCAGCGCCCTGGCCAGCACGGTGACCCTGCTGGAACTGACCGGCATGGCCCGCACCATCATCGCCCGGACCTACCTGCCGGTGGAGATCTTCTTCGCCGCGGGCATGTTCTATCTATTGATGGCTTACGTGCTGGTTCGCGGCTTCAAGCTGCTGGAGCGCTGGTTGCGCGTCGATGCCTGCCAGGGGCGCTGATTCCTCCTACGTGCTGACGGGTGAGGCCCTACTCGCCCGTTTCGCCGCGCTGGATGCTTTTCTGATTGAGCATCAGGCACTGTGGAAGCCTCGGCCGTTTACTTATCTGCGGCTTCCTTGGGAAACGTCCCACCCGTCGTTGTCTCTATGGCTACGCGGGCGATCGTTGGACGATGCGGAAAGCAGTCATCACCAACCTCATTTACTCGATGCGCCGGAACCGTTTGCTTCATTGGCGGCGTTGTCGTTTGAGCTGAGTTCGGTGGGTAAATTGCCGGGGCATGCGCTCGAGGCGGCCAGCCATCGGTTGAATGTCGATGTGCCGGGGCGCAAGTGGCAGCAGATCGAGGCGTTTGCCAGTCGGTTGTCGTTTGCTGAGGCGCCGAAGCACTGGCTGGATTGGTGTTCCGGCAAAGGCCACTTGGGCCGGCGCCTGCTACAAAACGGGCAACAACTGACGTGCCTGGAATATGACCCTTCTTTGGTATCGAGCGGCCAGGCACTCAGCCAACGCCATCAACTGCATGCGCTGCATATTGAACAAGATGTGCTCGCGGCCGGCGCGGCTTACTTATTGAATGCCGAACACACGCCGGTAGCGTTGCACGCTTGTGGTGATCTGCATGTGCGACTGATTCAACTCGCCAGCGCCGTGGGCTGCAAACAACTGGCTGTCGCGCCTTGCTGTTACAACCGGATAAACCTGGAAACGTATGAGGCGCTTTCCTCGGCTGGTTCGCGATCCGGCCTACAGCTATCTCTCAACGATCTCGCGTTACCGATGAGCGAAACCGTTACCGCCGGTGCTCGCGTCCGACGTCAGCGTGACACCTCCATGGCCCGGCGCCTGGCCTTTGATCTGCTGCAACGGCAACTGCGCGGCATCGACGAATACCTGCCCACCCCTTCCCTGCCCAGCGCCTGGCTGGATAAATCCTTCGCCGACTACTGCCATCATTTGGCCGCACTGAAGGACTTATCCACAATTGGCCCGCAGGAATGGCCAGCCCTCGAAGCCGCCGGCTGGCAGCGACTCGCCGAAGTACGCAATCTGGAGCTGTTGCGTGGCCTTTTCCGACGCCCGTTGGAGCTGTGGCTAGTCCTTGATCGGGCACTTTTCCTACTCGAACAGGGATATACCGTTCGCCTCGGCACCTTCTGCGAAACCCCACTTACCCCGCGCAATTTCCTGCTCTTGGCTGAGCGCGCTTAAACAATCACAGCCTGTGGATAACTCTGTTGATGAAATTATCGTGGATCCAATAAATGCGCTGTTTCGCGCCTGAAACACAACTGTTCATTTTTCGTACACAAAAATAAAAAACTCTAAAAACAGGGATTCGCGCACAAATGAGAATAAGTCCACAAAATCGCGACTGAATGCACTTATCGACCATGTCGTTGTGCATAAGCATTCAATCAAAAGGACATAACCGCCGAATTCCGGACGCCATCAGCGGAAAATTGCGCCCGGCAACCGCCCTTGTTATACAGGCGGACACTCCGACTGACAGGAAGCCACAGTGACCTTCATTTCTTACGCTCAGAATTTCGAAGACATCCGCCTGTGGCGCGCCCTCAAACAGTTCGAAAATGGCTTCTACATCGACGTCGGCGCCAACGACCCCACCCACGATTCCGTCACCAAAGCGTTCTACGACCGTGGCTGGACCGGCATCAACGTCGAACCGATGCAAACCTACTACGACGCCCTGTACCAACAACGCCCCAACGACACCACCCTGCAATGCGTGGCCAGCGACAGCGCCGACGACCTCATCCTCTACGGCATCCCCGGCACCGGCCTCTCCACCGTCGACCCGGCCACCGGCCAGGAACGCACGGCCCTGGGCATGGACGTCCATCGCCAAACCGTCAAGGCTCGCACCCTCACCTCCATCTGCGAGCAATATGCTCAAGATCGCCCCATTCACTTTCTGAAAATCGACGTTGAAGGCCACGAAGAAACCGTCCTGCGCGGCATGGACTTCGCCACCTGGCGCCCCTGGATCATCCTCATCGAAACCCCATGGGCCCGCGACCACACCTGGGAACACCTGGTCACCGACGCCGGCTACGAGGCCGTCTTGTTCGACGGCATCAACACCTGGTTCCTAGCCAATGAACATCTGGACCTCAAACCCGCCTTCTACATCCCACCGTGCAACCTCGACAACTTCCAGCTCTGTCAGGGGCATGCCCTCAGCTACCCCGTCAGCGACGCCGAACAACAACTCGCCGCCGCCCTGCAACGAGCCGAACACGCCGAAGCACAGCTGCGTGCGATGCAAAATAGCCGGGCTTGGAAAGCGATTCAGAAACTCAAGAAAGCACTGGTTCGCGGGTAACCTGAGGGTCGAGTAAAAATAGTCTGAATTCAGGGGTTTACAGAACCAACGCAATCGCTATAATCGTCGCCCTAACACGCCGGTATAGCTCAGTTGGTAGAGCAACTGACTTGTAATCAGTAGGTCCCGGGTTCGACTCCTGGTGCCGGCACCATATAGAACAAGGCTCGCAGCGATGCGGGCCTTTTTCGTTTCTGATCCGGGGTTACGCCGGGGTTACGTTTTCGATAAATCTTCAGCAATGTCGATCTATCGTTTCTCGTTTTCAGAGTCGCGCAGGCTGCGCTCCGCCACGAGTAATTTGGCGCGAAACTGCGAGCCGGCTTAATAGCGCTCAATTCAACCAGTCTTTCGCGCGTAGCGAGCTGAAGAGTCCTGCGAGAAAACTTCGAGCCTTGGCGAGAAGCGATTCTCTGAGCCTTCAAACGGGCTTGCTCCATGCGTTACCGACGGTCTTCTCCATCAAGCCATTTAGACAAAAAGACCTAAATGTCCGGACTTTTCGGACCAGTACGCGCGCGTGTATGCGCGCGCGCGGTAAATAGCAAGGGCAATTCGCCCCTCCGGGCGATACAACGTACTGCTACGCTTTCCTCTCCACGGAGGAAACACAATGCTGAACTCAGACCTGCTCCCATCCTTACTCTTCAAAATCAACGAAAACCAACTCGCCCTTGAGGCCGCCATCATGGAGCTTTCAAACTGGGTCGAGGCACGTGGCGCGACAGATATCGCTGACAACATTCGCGGCGCCCTGGACACCATCGACAAGAACGAAGAGTTCATCAAGATGACGCTCGCAGTGATGATGGCGCCGGAATGACCGCGATAGGCCAGCTCAATATACTGTACGGTCCATCAGGAGATCACTAGCCGTGGAATTCAAAGCGCTTTCGCTGCCCCATCTCGACGAACTTTCCACGGCGATCTTGGCGAGTACGAACATCACATTCGTAAGAGAGAAGTTGAGTTTCCTGCTCGATTATTACCAGGTCATCAATTACGAGATGAATTATGACCGGGCATTTTGGCGGGCACGAATATGCCCGACCGACACAGGCTTTGAGCGCGTTGGTGAACTGAACCATCCTCCTTCCCAATACACTGTCGCTGGCCGGTTGAATGAGGAAAATGCCCCCGTCCTCTATTTGTCAGCCAACCTGATGTCTACCTTCGAAGAAATAGGTGCTTCGCAGGGTGACTTCTTGCATGTGGCAGCGTTTGAGCAACGGCCTAGCGAATTGCTGAGATGTGCAATGATCGGCGAAATCACCCATGTTCATCGCTGGGGCTCAGGCTTGACCTCAGAGATGGTTGGGCAATTGATTAACAAGCAGCTAAATCAGATGTCCCATGATTTCGGAAAGAGCTTCGTGTTCACTGACTCATTTCTTTCCTCAATCCTCAAGGACAGATTAGCCCGGCAAACGCAGTATCTTCACTCAAGAACGCTTGCCAGCCTTCTCTTCGAGCGCAATCCTGGCATCGATGCAATTGCCTACAGCGGTGTCGCCTCCGAAGCATCAAGGAACTATGCGATCAAGCCGATAGCGGCTGAGAGAAATTTGCAGATCTCAGCGAGTTTCGTCATCAAAATCATTAAAAAATACAAGTTTGGAATGTACGATTTTGACGTGCTCCGAAACGCTCAGGGGGTTGAGTCCGATGGCCGCATCATCTGGTAATGCCAACTGTTGATAGTGAGGGGTGTTATCGGCTGAGAATTGTAAGCGTCTGGCCAACACACCTTCCGAACTCCAGCATTAAGGGCGATGGTGTCCGCGTATTTTTAAGCGGACGCTATCGCCCTTAACGTCAGGATTTCCATGCGTCAACGAAGCTCTTATCCCAAATCGTTCAAAGCCCAGGTTGTTCAGGAATGCCTGCAACCAGGCGCGACCATCTCCGGCGTCGCCATCAGCCATGGCATCAACGCCAACGTAATTCGAAAGTGGATGCCGCTGTACCGGGATCAGCCGCCAGCGGTGCTACCTGCTTTTATTTCAGTGAAATCTACGCCAAAACGGCAGGCTGAAACGTTGGCGATTATTGAGCTGCCATTTGGCGAGCAATCGATCTCAGTGAAATGGCCAACGTCCGATCCTGAAGGGTGCGCCCGCTTTGTCCGTGGGCTCACGCAATGATTCGCATCGATTCCATCTGGCTCGCCACCGAACCCATGGACATGCGTGCAGGCACTGAAACTGCGCTGGCCAGGGTGATTACGGTGTTCGGTGCGGCGAAGCCGCACTGCGCTTATCTGTTTGCCAATCGTCGCGCTACCCGCATGAAAGTACTGGTGCATGACGGGATTGGTGTCTGGCTGGCTGCGCGTCGGTTGAACCAAGGCAAGTTTCATTGGCCTGGCATTCGACAAGGCTGCGAAATGGAGCTGGATAACGAGCAACTTCAGGCCTTGGTGCTCGGCCTACCTTGGCAACGCGTTGGAGCTGGCGGTGCAATCACACTGCTTTAAGACGCTGTAATTAGCGCCTTGGCCTACTGCCGCAAGCGATCTGCTTTGGTAAAATCCAAGGCATGACTTCCTCGTCCAATCTCGATCAAATGCCCCCCGATCAACTGCGCGCCTTCGCGGCGCAGTTGCTGTCGCAGGTCGACACGATGGGCAAGAAGATCCAGCGGATCGAAACAGTCAACGAACAGCTCACCCACGAAATCGCACTGCTCAAACGGCACAAGTTCGCCAAGCGCAGCGAACAGCTGAGCCCTGACCAGGGCAGTTTGCTCGACGACCTTCTGGACACTGATATCGCGACTATCGAAGCCGAGTTGAAGGCGGTCAATCCGTCTGCCGCAACGCCTGCACTGCGTCAGCAGCCTAAGCGTGCGCCGTTGCCGCCGCAGTTTCCACGCACCGTGATCCGTCACGAACCAGAGAACACCCAGTGCGTGTGCGGCTGCCAGCTTCAGCGCGTCGGCGAAGTCGTCAGCGAGAAGCTGGACTACACGCCAGGCGTGTTCACGGTCGAGCAACACGTACGTGGAAAATGGGCCTGCCGCGAGTGTGAAACGCTTATCCAGGCACCGGTGCCGGCGCAAGTGATCGACAAAGGCGTCGCGACCGCAGGCCTGTTGGCTCATGTGATGGTGGCCAAGTTTGCTGACCATTTGCCGCTGTATCGGCAAGAGAAAATCTTTGGCCGTGCCGGCTTGGCTATTGCTCGCTCGACACTGGCGCAATGGGTCGGCCAAACCGGCGTGCAGCTCCAGCCGCTGGTCGATGCGTTACGCGAAACGGTACTTGCCCAAGGCGTGATCCACGCTGACGAAACGCCAGTGCAGATGCTCGCGCCCGGCCAGAAGAAGACCCACCGTGCTTACGTCTGGGCTTACTGCTCTACGCCTTTTTCGCCGCTCAAGGCAGTGGTTTATGACTTCAGCCCGAGCCGTGCGGGCGAACATGCGCGCAACTTCCTTGGCGAGTGGAATGGCAAGCTGGTGTGCGACGATTTCGCCGGCTACAAAGCAAGCTTCCAGCAAAGCATCACTGAAATCGGCTGCATGGCGCATGCCCGCCGCAAGTTCTTCGATCTGCATGCGACCAACAAAAGCCAACTGGCCGAACAGGCGCTTCACTCGATTGGCGGGTTGTACGAAATCGAACGGCAAGCGCGGGATATGACCGACGAAGATCGCTGGAGAATACGTCAGGAAAAAGCGGCGCCGATACTGAATGCACTGCATACCTGGATGCTGGCCCAGCGCGATCTTGTGCCCGAAGGGTCGGCTATCGCCAAAGCTCTGGATTACAGCCCAAGCGCTGGACGACACTGGCTCGATATCTCGAGGACGGCGCCGTGCCCATCGATAATAACGCGGTCGAAAATCAGATACGGCCGTGGGCACTTGGACGCTCGAATTGGTTGTTCGCCGGGTCACTACGCAGCGGTAAGCGGGCAGCTGCGATCATGAGCTTGATCCAGTCGGCACGCATGAATGGGCATGATCCGTATGTCTATCTCAAAGATGTGCTGACGCGGCTGCCGACGCAACGTGCGAGTGAGATTAACGAGCTGCTGCCGCAAAAGTGGACGGCTGTTTAACCACGCGGTGCGTGTTTCCCTTATTTAACGATATCCAGATATATTGACCCCTGCACGTGTGTGCATGGAGGCTTGCTTTGCTTAGGAAATTACTAATCGGTGTACTAGCGCTTTTGGCGCTCGTAATCGTGACTATCGCGCTGATAGCCGCGCTGCAGGCTGCCAACCGCTCCCCATCCTATGGCGTGCCGCTCGAAATCGATGGCCCAGTAAGCACGACCAACTTAGTGGTACGTGTAAGCAAACCTGACACCTACACCTTGTCTCTGAGTTACCCATACATCGACGGTGTCGAACGGAAAAAAGCTTGGGCGCTTGCAGGAGGTGATTCCCTCAAGGACGGCTTATGGCAAGAGTCGGGTTCGCCCTTTGTTTTTCAAATCCGCATTAATGAAATCCCCAGCGGAAAAGAGATGTTGAACCAGCAAGTCACCCATCCAAAATTGACCTCGTGGGGGAGCGGAGATTTAAATGCCGACTTGATTCGTATAAAACTTGAAAGTGGTCGTTATCAAGTATTTGTGCAGCGCTCTGGGAACTTGGCCGAAGCGCCGCCAGCCGAACTCCAGCTTCAGTTTCATAGGGCATATCAAGGAAAGTGAAGTGGGCTTACTGAGTTGAGCGCATACGTTATACGGCGCTTGCGGGCAGTATTCTTAAATTCATCACAACGCATTTCTAGGTTTGCTGGAATTGGCCAGCAATGCTGTACCGGTCGCGTATTCCATGTGTCAATCATAGGAATTGATTCAGGCAAGATGGGTTTGGCAGACGCTTACAAACGGGCGGTAGCGATCATAAGTTTAATCCAGTCGGCACGCATGAATGGGAATGATCCGTATGCCTATCTCAAGGATGTGCGTATGCGACTGCCGACGCAGCGAGCAAGTGATATCGGGCAACTGCTGCCGCATCAGTGGACGCCTGCCTGAATTACACAAACCGTGATGCTTGTATGTTTACTTATTAACGCTGGCCAACACTTCTGGCAAAACCAAATAGATATTTCAGAAAATCCACGGCACCCCATGCCCATCCTCCGAGCACAAAGCACGCTACTAGCACCGAGTTAAAAATGGCGATATCAGGAAAGGGGCGCTTCGATATGCCAGAGCAGGTAAGCGCCAGAATGAAGAGTGCCAGCAGGAAATAAGTGACTGTCGTTCCCAACAAATAAAGCACGCCACGCAAGGTGTAGCGGTTAATCCACTGCTCCAGATTTTCGCGGTTTAGCGCTGCCCAACTTAAATGGAAAAGCGACGCATAGGCAAAGCACACCAACAGGTAGCGGGTGACCCTATCACTGAGGGGAAACCATGAGAAGGGGGGGAAGGGCTTTAGGGCTTGGCCGTAGCTGAGGTTTCCAGCGCCCAGTGCGTAAAGTCCTAACCCCAATAGCAGGTACAGCACAATCAACAAGACGGTTTTCAAATAGCCTCCTGAGGACAGTCCGGTGTCAAGGCGCTCCCTGTAAAACCGCAGCAGGCGCCCGTGATTCATTTCCAGTTAACCGCCAGCAGCACCTCCAACTGATTCTGCTGCGCTGGGTCAGGATCCTCTCCGCCCCCGGTAAATACTTTGGGCGACGCCATGCTGTTACTGGCGTTGACCTCAACCATGCCGGCTGAATATACATGGTCTGAATAAGGGCGTCGTTGCAGCTCCCTCCATAGGCACTCTGATTTTTGAGGGAGGCGGCGCTCAAAAAAATTCACTCTGGTCACTCAGGGTTTTGCTCTTGGGCACCCCAAGACTTCATTATTCTCAGGCTGACAAGGGGACTTTGCCGGACGCTTACTGAGAATTCAACCGGTTGTGACCTTGGTGATAGGCAGAGATCGGCCAAAGGAGGACGCTCGCCTTAGTGTAGCTTGCAGACAGAAGCGGACATACTGAGTAATAGTGCCAAAAGAGAACTGTAGACCATGCCCTATGGGGCGCAATATCGGGAAACATGTCGGGGACTAATTAAGGGCGTTGCATTGAGTTGATAAAACATCTCAAGTATTCGCCTCAATATCAGCAATCAAACCTACCTCATCCCGGTGTATAGCACACTATCTGTTTATCAGTATCTAAGCGTGACAAGTCAATAAAGGTCACCAGCAATAAAAGCGTAGCCACCATTATATTAACCCGAAACGCTTAAATATTAATGGATCACCGGGTGTTACGACTTTTCGTACCTGATGCTGACTCTTGTTTCTCATTAGACTCACGAACAATAAAACTTACGGAACTTTCAAGCCTCAGCCCAGATCTAATTGACTCAGGCCATTCTTGCATGGCTTGTTGAGCTTTGATGACCTGCTGCGCCAATACACTTGACTTTTTCATGTTCCCCGCTCCGTATTTAGTCTGCTGAGAGTTTAACATCCAGTTTCGCAAGAAGGTTTGGAATTTCACGACCGACTATCAGTTGTTCAAGCTGAAGGTAGGTGTCGATATACCGAACGATACGGGGCTGATGACCCATTTCCCGCCAGTCTACGGCTTTCCCATCGTCATCTTTACGCGGCCGACTCGGCTCGAAGATTTCTTGATACTGACGTGGGGCGATGCCTTGGAACGGCTCAAAATTCACCTGGGTTCTCGATGCGGTCGGGGCATCAATGCTAATCGAGTCCTGGTGTAGCTGCTTAGCTTTGCTTTTCGGATACGGCTCGATATAAACGACACGCTTGATTCCACTCGCCACAATATGCCGAGCACACATATGGCAGGGAAATGTTGTGCAGTACAGCGTCGCTCCAGCGACGGATACCCCTAAGCGCGCGGCGGACATCAGCGCAGCCATCTCAGCGTGAACGCTCCTGCCAAACTCTAGGATATTCATTATCCTACTGTTTTTAAGTATTTTTTTGTCTGCCCCGGAAATCAAATTTTGTACCAATGAGCTAATATCTTTTTCTGTTGCCTTGGCCGAAAGTAAGCCATTGGTATTTAGGCGTTCGAGCATTTCTCCCAAAACCTGTACCCGCTCGTCTGCCATTGAGTCGACACCTTTTTGGAAATCACGGGCGTCATCTTTATCCCCCGGCCAATACAAATCGCCTCCGGACTTAGGGACGTCGTTGCATCCTACTGCGATGATATCTCCCTCTGGTTTCAAGATAGCAGCGCCAACTTGTCGGTTTAGATCTGCTGACCGCAGCGCGGCAGATCTGGCGTGATATATGCCGTGCTCGTCGCGTGAGGGAGTGAGGAAGGAATTCCCAAATATGAGTTGTAGAAAACGGCCTATCTGAAAATCTATAGTTGATTTGTTCCTCCCGTCGACAAAAAGGTCAGCTAAGGGAAAAGCATCTTTTACATCTTGGCCGAGAGGGATGCTTTCTTCCTGTTCGTCCTTTTGAACTAACGCCTCGGCAATCGCTCGTGGATTAGTTCCAACTCCAAACTGGGACCTGCTTATTTTTTCTGATAAGGCGGTTACGCGGACATCGCGAGGCGAGTAGACCGAAATAAGAAAAAATCCTTTTCCATACACGGCCCGAAGCATTTCAACTTCTTTGGGATGCTTCAATGACCTCAAAATAAACGCGTGCCTTGAGGGCTTGCCACCGCTGTGGTCATCTCGAAGCTGCCGGATTGCTGCTAATCCCAGCATCGCTACCGCGGCGCCCTCATTACCCTCAACCCTGAGCCTTGTTCCCGCATCCATGAGCGCAGTTATGCGTTCAGCTTCAGGCTTCGAGTTGTGAGAAGTATCAAAAAAGCTTTCTATCTGTTCGCTGAGCCTCACGACATGAGGAGTGTACTCGAGGCCATTCAGTTGGCTTTTCAATACCGCGATAACGGGGTCAAGGTTTACGCCAATCGGCCCTACTAACCCAAAGACCAGCTCGGGGTCTTTCTTGGGAGTTAAAGAGGAGACCTCCACTTCGGCGGGCGAGTTCTGATCAAGTTTTCGCCTATTTCGTTTTCTGCCTTCTGTGGATTTTTCTGCCATCACATCACCAAATTTTTGGTTTTATCGGTCTGACGGATGCGTCAAAGGAAAGCAGGATGCCTTATCGGTTTACAGCACCTGTGTCTGCAATCTTTACCTTAGCTAGTTTTTCTCAAATATCCTGTTGCCGGAAGGCGAATTACAAGTTGAGAGAATCTTTCCCCTCGATGCTTCCAAACCTTGAAAGCGCTCTGTGATGAATGGCTGCTACCGGCCGAGGCTGTGTAAAAACGTTTTAGAGCAGCTATGACGGTCAGAACCAGAACGAAAATCGCGTTCCTACGCAAATGTCAGGCCTGCCGGCTAGCCAAGCGCTGACAGATTTTACGTAGCAACGCAGACGTCCAAATGGTGTCTGCGTTTTTACACACTCTGGGCCAGAAGCGGACCGTTAATCCTACCTTCTTCATGAGTCTCTAATCTCCGCTTCCAGTCAGTTCTCTTACCCACCATCCCCATCGGGCTGGAGTTGTTGCTCGGCCAAAGCACTTCGGTGGAGGAAAACAAACTGGTGAGCAGTCATTCGCGCGGGGGTTCCCTCTTGGTGATACTGCGGGTCATCCAGATCGCCTCCATAGCGTGAACGCAGGTTCGCGGCGATGTAGTCTGGTGAAATCAATGAAGAGATATCGTCGTAGGTGTTGCGGCGAAGATCTGATCGAACCGGTAGACCGCTCTCTAGCTCCCACCCCTCCCCAATATAGGTGTCCAGAAAGTCATCCACGCGGACTGGGTCAGCATCAAATAGTGCCCGTAGATTCGCTTCAACCTCTTCTTGATTTCGACCTTTCTGCCAGTACCAGTACAGGTGTGGCGCATCGCGCCCAGCCTGTACAAATATCGGTTCAGCGGCGTTCGCCTCACGGATGCGGTCGGCAAACAATCGATAGATAATGTCATTCGCCTCGTCTGGAAGGACTCGATGTTGCTCATGTCTATCAGAGGAATGCGTAAGCCAGCGAGCGCATTCAATACCCATTGCCAAAGGCGACGCTGCCAAGACAACCGCTTCCACAGCAGCTTGCCTATCTGGCAGCGGAATACGCTTCATAAGTTGGGAGATGAGTATTCCAGCTTGCATCATCGTTCCGCCAAGTACGTATGGTCCACGCTCACGAGGAAGAAGATCGCCATTTCTAGCAACGGCTATTGCGATCGGTAATACAGAAGCCTCGTCTAGAGAGTCCGCGCGATTTCGCACCGCCTGAATCAACTGCGGCATAGCCCGTTTGGAATACGTACTGAGAAGAACACGCTGTGCGTCCGGATCGGCTACGACCAGGGCTTCTATCAATGCAGTCAAGTGACTATCCGCTATATCCCCTTCGGGTACTCCGTAAACGAAATAGCGCTTGAAGTATCTACCAGAGCAGATGCGTTGCTCTCCGGCCCATTTTTCCTCCCATTCCCCCCCGTACATCATGTTGCTAACTCGAGGAAATAACGGCTTCAATAGTCCATCTCGTACCTTCTCACGCTCTTCTGGGGTCGATGCCGGCATCGCGGTTTCAAGAAGCCTGCTAAGAGGCGAAGGGGGCCGTTCCAATCCTTTAAGAACCTCACGAGGCTCCCCTTTCAGAAATAAGTCGGGGTTGTCACGAATAGCCGCATAGAGTTTTGGGTACAACACCCGCACCCCCTCAACGAGCATGAACTCGGCAATGTTCACTTCGCCGCTCACAAGAGGTAACGCAAACGTCAGCGCATTCGTGTACAGCTTCGCAATCCTTGGGGTCTCTAGCTTCGGTTCGAGTCCGTCCACAAAATAACGCGAGAAGACGTCGACCTGGCGCTGGTCGAGGACAATGCCTGCTTGGCCCAGAGCATGATCGATACCTTCAAAAGTGATCTGACGCAGACTCATACGGTCGGCGGGCGGCAGATGCAAAGGCACTTGGATGATCTTTTCAAGAAACGCCCGTCCGGCTTCTTGTCCACCTGCACCGTATCGTTCACCTAATGCGGCGGCGACTACATCGTCGTCGAAAGCCAATACGTAGCAGGTGTACTTAAAACTTGCCGAGAGCTTTACCAGCTTGAAGATGGCATTTGTTTCGTCTCTGTCTAGCCGGTCAATGTCATCGATAAGGATGACCAGCCTTTTTCCACTCTGGCCTAGAAGAGCGTCGATCTGGTCTTTGAGTTGATCGAGACTGACCTTGGATAATGATTCCCCAATATTCTTCGCCGCTTCCCCGGGATTGATTTCAACGCCCGGTAGAGCGACTGAGATGACAGACAAAATACCGCCGTAGGATTCAAGCAGTGCTGCCGCTTTTTCTTTGAATGCCGGCTCCTTGCCTAGAGCCTCAGCCAAGGTGGCGAAGAATCCACGCAGAAGCGCATCCTCAGAAGGGAAGTGCCAAGGATTGAAACGTATTGATATGACTTGCTCGTATTGATCAAGCGACTCTTCCATCATTTTGAGGACGGAAGTCTTGCCATCGCCCCACGGGCCAAATAGGCCGATGACAATGCTGGATGGATCGCGACGCTTGGCTATTGTCTCGGCAATTCGCGCTGAGAATAGCGCTCGCCCGAACCGGTCTTGGGTTTTAGATGCGATGGGCTCATCCGATAAATACTGATTGTCCTCTTGATCATGTTCTGATTTCTGAGTCCCGGGGTCAGTAGCCGATGATGTCGAATTGGGAGTTTGACGGTTAAAAAGTTTGAGAATCCATTTCATTGCCTTCCCCTTTTCACTCCTCGGTCTGTATACGCTATCGCGGACAGGTGAGGCAGTAACCGAGCGCTAGAAATAACTCAGGATGTTTTCGACTGTCCATGCTGCTATTTTCAACCACAGCCACCCTATATGGTTCCGACCAGTTCGGGCCGAGAGTAGGAACGTGGTGCCAAACACTTTGGTTGTCAGAAAGTGGCTGATCGCACCCGCGAGCCTCCACAAAATGACTTCAATGTGCTGCCGACCTTGAGGCACAAAGCGTTTTTTCTGGGCGATAAATTAATTTAAGCACCTCCAGATAAACTGTCCATGGATCGAAGCTTCAACAACGTCAGGGATAAGTTGTCATGAACAAAAAAAACTTGAAAGAGGACAATTTCTCCCTGTTAAAAGGTATGGAGGCTACTGCCGCTCGCATGCGCGAACTGATTGTCGCCATGCCTCCGCACGATCTGCTCGGATACATCTACGCCCAGCATGTGATGAAAGCGATGGCAGATCAAAGCGTCACTCAGGTAGCGCAGGAGGCGGACGCCCCTGATGATCTGATCAACGAAAATCAGTTCCTGCTGGAGTACGTTCATGCGGTTCTCGCCTCAGACGTCTCCCCTCCGGACGTAAAGTTCGACGAAGCCAAATGCGCCGTGCTGTTTGAACTTAGCCGAAAACTACGAGAGCAAGCCATGTTGTTCGCCATAGCCTCGTCCGCCGCTACCAAAGACGGCGTCTTTGGCCCCGACACTGCCGACATTGAATTTCGGGCGAAATCCACGTGGGTCATGCTACGTGGGAACCGCTACCAAGTCTTAGAAGGTGAGTTCTATTGTTACGTTTTGGCGCCACATGATGATGTCCTGAAAGAAGTGTACGGTGTTAGTGCCGCCGATATCGCGGAAGGCTTCCAGGCCATGGCCGATGCCACGCGTACAGGGCATGCCAACGCAATCACGGTAATGATGAACCAGTTTGAGGCAGCACACGCCTTCGCTGCGGCACAAGGCAAGCGACTGGAGCACGCCATGGAGGCGTGGGTTGCGGCCAATATGGAGCAAATGGAAGCAGCCAGGCGGGCCATGGATGACATGTTTCGGGGCGGTATAGCCAACGTAAGCCTACACACGAAGCTGCCGCAGACGCTGCTAGCGGATTTGGCGTACCGACGCGGAGAAGAAACCGAGTTCTTCGCAGCAGGTGACTTCGCGGGGACACCCTACCGGACACTACCTGCCCGGAAGAAACCACTAATCCAGCTTGGTTCAGACTACTACGCCGTTGATCCATGCTTCACCCGTGATGCGGGATATCGCGCGCTTCTCTATAACCTTCTTCAGCGAAAACCTGACTACAAGAAGATTTTTGAAAGTCGGCAGAAGACGATGAGCGAAGCCGCCTTCGCCGATATCCTGGCCATTCAGCTTCCCGGCGCCGCAGTTTTCCAAGAGATCTACTACAAAGACCCAGCTACCAAAAAGTGGTCCGAAAACGACACTCTCATCCTGATAGATGACGTGTTGTTCTTGGTTGAAGCCAAGGCTGGCGCGGCCGCAACTATTGCATCGCCAGCACTTGATTTTGGTCGCCATGCCCAGTCTGTTCAGGATTTGGTACTCAAGGCCTACAAGCAATGTGAGCGCTTTTTCAATTATCTCAACTCTGCGGATGAAGTGCCGCTCTACCACTTAGTGAACGGTAAATACGAAGAGTGTGGGTGTGTCCGCCGCTCCGACTACCGCGTGATGGTGCCGATTGGGCTCACGGTCGAGTCGTTCTCTCCCTTCTCGACGTACTGCAAGGAACTGCCACAGATTGAGCCGTTACTTGGAAAGTACGCCTTCGTTTCGTTGTCCATTGATGACTTGTTCGTGCTCAAGCGCTTTCTGCCCACTCCCGGCGAGTTCTCTCACTACATGGAGGTGCGGCAGGCCGTGGCGGGGAAACGCCACGCTCATCTCTTCGATGAGTTCGACCACTTGGGCGCGTACCTGAAGATAAACCGTTTCGATCAAACTATTGCTGACCAGTTAATGGGTGGTAAGTCGAAAATGCTTATCTGGGACGGCATGAGCGACATCGTCGACAAAAGCTTTGTGGGTGAAAACTGGGAAAGCACGCCGTATCCGACGCAGGACTTTCCGGAGGAAGTGCTTAGGCTGCTTGAAGCGCTTAACGCCAGCCGGGCAGACGGATGGCTTTCAGCGGAGAGTCATATCCGTGATTTAGGAGAAGAAAATCGAAATAATCTGGCAAAGACGCTATTCGACCTACGCCAAACCTTGAACCAGCACCCCGCCCGTTACTTTCTAGTATCCGAGGGCGGCGAACCGATATTCGTTTGGCTACAACTAAACGACCACCAAATTGATTGGACTAAGGCAAATGACAAGGCCAGAGCAGCTGCCCTGGCCGTCAAGGCCTCTAACATCATCGGTATCGTCGCGGAGGTTAGTACCGATGGAATCTATCACCGGGCGCAATCTTTCAAGGTCCACGTACCGACAGAGCGAACGGAAGAAAACGCCCATTTTTACGATGAAGGCGAGCGAATGGCTCAATCCACGCGGACGGTAAATCTCAGTCAACCTAAAAAAGTTATCCCTACCTTGAATATTAAAAAAACGGGGCGGAATGATCCGTGTCCGTGCGGCAGTGGTGCAAAATTTAAAAAGTGCCACGGCCTTTAAAAATACCACGCACCCTAATGTCTGCTATCGACAGCTAATTGATATTCAAATATTGGATGGGCCGAAAGGCAGATTTGGGTCATCACCCGTGCAAGACAATTGCAGGAGCAGCAAGATGATGCGTGAAGGGGGAAATATGAACCTGGTCGAACAGGCGCTGGAGGCAGAGCTGCCGAAGCTGGCTATTGATTTCTTCGTCGTGTTCTCTAGATTCGAGTGCGCACTTAAGAGGTCTGGGACGTAAGCAATTGGCAACGATGAAAGGGTAGATCCTGACTGGGATGGTTTTGCCCGAGACCTTGGCCCGGACTTCCTGAGCGATGTCATCGCCCGAGGAATTGCCCCTGTCTTAGTTGGCAATCCGCCCAAAAAGCAAGTAAAGCTCGCCAATGGGGAACTTGGATGGAAGGACATGGGCGCAGTGAAGAGCTCGGCTGATCTCTTTCTTGCGATCCGCCGAGCGAGAAATAACCTCGCCCACGGCGCGAAATATCAAGACGGCGGCGCTGGTCATCCGGATTTCGTTGAGGGCTCTGAAAGAAACGATGCGCTTCTCGGCCAGTCACTGGATGTGATGAGCTTGGCTCTGAAAACTCGCCCGGATATCCACACTTTTTTTCGGCGCTACTGAGGAGCAGCTATGAACGATATTCCCCAGCCAATTTCGGAGACTCATCCGCATCTCAGCGGCTTCATGGACTTCCTTGCCGACTGCAACAAAGAGACAGAGCGCGGAACTGCATTGGCTGCTGCTGCAATGCTCGATGAGCAGCTTGCTCGGATCATCGAGTCCTTCCTCATCCCTAACAAAGGGAGTAAGTCTCTGCTTGGCGGCCTCAATGCGCCGCTTGGAACATTCTCCGCACGCATAGCTTCCTCGTTCGCCTTGGGCCTTTTATCTGAAGTCGAGTACAGAGACTGCGAGTTGATCCGAAAGGTGCGCAACGAATTTGCGCATCAAATCAAGGTGTCATTCAAGAATGAGAAGATCGCGAGTCTCTGTGCGCTACTTCAGCTTTCGGCGAAAAGCTATGGCGATGTTCACGTTGACACCAGAGGCCAGTTCACCACTGCGGCAGTCGCTCTGATCTTGAATTTGACGAATCGCCCACACTACGTTGGGCAAAGGCGATTACAGGCGGAGAACTGGAAGACGTAACCCTTGCTATCCGCCGCATCGTGAACATGTCTGCCTATAGCCTAAAGGTGTCGCTCAGCCCTCCATTGCCTGAATTCCGCTAATGGTCACGCTCCCCCAGTCCCCTATCGCGACCGGCTGCAATGGGTCGATTGCTGCCTGTTGCGAAAGGCAACAATGGGTCCAGGCTGTGTGAAAACGCGCTAAATACCTCGAAAACTGAGAGGCGCG
>NZ_MOBR01000016.1 GCF_003732705.1 Pseudomonas frederiksbergensis
CCCCTATCTGCGTATGCAGGTAGGGGTTTTGTTTTGCCCGCAGGAAAGTGCGCCCAGACAGCGGCACAAATTTGCACAGTTATTTTCGATTCAGAACACTAGAATAGGTCCACCTTTTTCGGAGCAAGAGCCTTTTATGCCAGATTCGGTTGACGCCCCAGGGCTGTCAGATTTACCGCTGGACGATTTGGTGGCGTGTCATGAGTGCGACCTGCTGATGCGCAAGCCCGAACTCGCCCGTGGCGAGAAGGCCCTGTGCCCACGCTGCGGCTACGAACTCTATGCCCACCGGCACAATGTGGTTCAGCGCAGCCTCGCCTTGGTCATCGCGGCACTGTTGTTGTATGTCCCGGCGAACTTTTTACCCATCATGCAGCTCAATCTACTCGGGCAATCATCGCAAGATACTGTCTGGACCGGCGTTGTCGGCCTGTTCAATACCGGTATGCAAGGCGTAGCGGTCGTTGTGTTCCTGTGCAGCATGGGCATTCCGCTGCTCAAATTGCTCTGTCAGTTGCTGGTGCTCCTGAGCATTCGTTTCGATATCGGGCGCAGTTACGGTTTGTTGCTTTACCGCATTTATCACCACCTGCGGGATTGGGGAATGCTCGAGGTTTACCTCATGGGCGTGCTGGTCGCGATCGTCAAGCTGGCAGATATGGCAGCCATCACCGTAAGTCTTGGCCTGGCATGTTTCATCAGTTTGTTGTTGGTCCAGGTGTGGTTAGAGGTTGTGATGTCGCCTCACCAGATCTGGCAGGCTTTGTCAGGAGAAGATGCCCATGCGGGCGATTGATGCAGGCATTCTGATTTGTATCGAATGCCACGAGTTGAACAAGCAGGAAGCCGACACCGATGAGCAGGTGTGCACCCGTTGCGGTGCGCTGGTTCACGCCCGTCGACCGAACAGCTTGATGCGTACCTGGGCGTTGCTGGTCACCGCCGCGATTCTCTACATCCCGGCCAATGTGCTGCCGATCATGACTGTCAGTTCCTTGGGCAAGGGCGACCCCAGCACCATCATGTCCGGCGTGATCCAACTGGTGCAGCACGGCATGATTCCCATCGCGGCCGTGGTTTTTATCGCCAGTATTTTGGTACCAACGTTCAAGCTCGTCGGCATCGCCTTGCTGCTGTTTTCGGTGCAACGTCGCCAGCCACTGTCGGCACGCCAACGGATTGTGATGTACCGGTTTATCGAGTTCATTGGCCGTTGGTCGATGCTGGATATCTTTGTGATCGCCATCCTGGTGGCGGTTGTTAATTTCGGACGGCTTGCCAGCGTCGAAGCCAATCTTGGCGCCATCGCCTTCGCCAGTGTGGTGATTCTGACGATGCTTGCCGCAGTTACTTTCGATCCCCGACTGATTTGGGATAACACGGAGTCGGACGACGACCATGACTGATTTGCCTACAGCGAAAACCCGACCGGCCTCGAACTGGTCAGCTATCTGGGTACTGCCGCTGATCGCCCTGATCATCGGTGGCTGGCTCGGCTGGCGTGCCTATAACGAAACCGGCATCGAGATTCAGGTGCGCTTTGAAAGCGGCGAAGGCATTCAAGCCAACAAGACCGAAGTGGTCTACAAAGGCATGTCGGTGGGGAAGGTGAAGACCCTCAAGCTTGATGATGAAGGCAGCTCCAAAGGGGTGATCGCCACCATCGAGATGAACAAGGACGTGGAGCAATACCTCAAGACCAGCACCCGTTTCTGGCTGGTCAAACCAAGCGTGAGCCTGGCCGGTATCACCGGTTTGGAAACGTTGGTATCGGGTAATTATGTTGCCGTCAGCCCCGGTGAAGGCGAGCCGACCCGCAAGTTCAAGGCCCTGGCCGAAGAGCCGCCACTGTCGGACTCCAAGCCCGGTCTGCACTTGACCATCAAGGCTGATCGTCTCGGTTCGCTGAACCGTGGCAGCCCGGTGTTCTACAAGCAAATCAAGGTCGGTCAGGTCAAAAGCTATCTGCTGTCCGAAGACCAAAGTACGGTCGAGCTCAAAGTCTTCATCGAGCCCACCTACGCCAACCTGGTACGCAAACACACGCGCTTCTGGAACTCCAGCGGCATCAGCATCGACGCCAATCTGTCCGGTGTGAAAATCCGCAGCGAATCCCTGGCCAGCATCGTCGCCGGCGGTATCGCGTTCGCCACGCCGGAAAACCGCAAGGACAGCCCGCCCACCGACCCAAGCCTGCCGTTCCGTCTCTACGAAGACTTCGACGCCGCCGCCGCCGGTATCCGTGTGAAGGTCAAACTCAGCGACTTTGAAGGCTTGCAGGCGGGCCGTACGCCTGTGATGTACAAAGGCATCCAGGTCGGCAACCTGAAGGCGCTGAAGATCGATCCCGATCTGTCTGCCGCCACCGCCGAATTGACGCTTGATCCACTGGCCGAGGATTACCTGGTCACCGGTACTCAGTTCTGGGTGGTTAAACCGTCGATTTCCCTGGCGGGTATCACCGGTCTGGAGGCCCTGGTCAAAGGTAACTACATCGCTATTCGTCCCGGCGACAAGGGCAGTGCGCCGCAGCGCGAATTCGTGGCGAGGGCCAAGGCGCCGCCGCTGGACCTGCGCTCACCGGGCCTGCACATGGTGCTGTTCACTGAGAATCTGGGTTCCCTGGAAGTCGGTAGCCCGGTGCTCTATAAACAGGTCAAGGTCGGCTCGGTCCAGAGCTATCAGTTCTCCAAGACCAAGAAACAATTGGTGATCGGCGTTCACATCGAGAAGGAATACGAGGGCTTGGTCAACGCCTCGTCGCGGTTCTGGAACGCCAGCGGCATCACGCTCAGTGGTGGTTTGACCGGCGGCATCCAGGTCAAGAGTGAATCGCTGCAAAGCCTGATGGCCGGAGGTATCGCCTTCGAAACACCGGAAGCCAAGGCACCGTTGCAGAAGAAAATCCCGCGTTTCCGTCTGTTCCCGAGCCATGACGATGCGAACCAGAAAGGTGCGGTGGTCACCATCAAAGTCGATCGTGCGGACGGTTTGCGCACCGGCACGCCAATCCGGTTCAAAGGACTGGATGTCGGCAAGATCGAGGACGTCGACCTCACGGATGATTTGCAGTCGGTGATGCTGACCGCGCGGATCACCGAGGTGCCGGAACGCATCGCTCGGGTAGGCAGCCAATTCTGGGTGGTCAAGCCAGAGCTGGGACTGATCAAGACGTCGAACCTCGAAACCCTGGTCACCGGTCAGTACATCGAAGTGCAACCGGCTGCGAAAAGCCTCGGCCCGCAAAAGAACTTCGTAGCGTTGGCCAATCCACCGGAGTCCGCCAAGGTTGAAGCCGGGTTGAGCCTGGTATTGAGCGCCGCTCGCCGTGGTTCGCTGAAAACCGGTGTGCCGGTGACCTATCGCGAAATCACCGTCGGCAAGGTGACAGGGTATGAGTTGGGTTCGACGGCGGATCGCGTGTTGGTGCATATCCTGATCGAGCCGAAATACGCACCATTGGTGCGCAGCGGTACGCGGTTCTGGAACACCAGCGGTTTTGGCCTGGACTTCGGTTTGTTCAAAGGTGCCACGGTGCGGACTGAGTCGCTGGAGACATTGATCCAGGGCGGCATCGCTTTTGCCACGCCGGACGGTGAGCGTATGGGCACTCCGGCCCGGCCAGAGCAGACGTTCCCGTTGTTCGACAAGTTTGAAGATGAGTGGCTGACCTGGGCGCCGAAGATTTCGCTCGGTAAGTAGTTTATTGGCGGCTGTACTGCCGCCATCGCGAGCGAGCTCGCTCCCACAGTGGATTTGTGTCGAACATAAAACCTGTGGGAGCGAGCTTGCTCGCGATGGGGCCCTTAAGTCACCGAAAAGCTTTCAATAAAAAAGGCCGCAATCCAATGGATCGCGGCCTTTTTCATATCTAACGGTTCAACCTAAACCGCATCCAACTCCGGCTCATCCGCCTCAACGTTCACCGTCGCCTTCACCTCATCATGCCGACGGATGTACTTCCAGTCCGCCTCATCGATGTAGATCCCGTTCGGTCCGCTGCCACCTTCCAGGTCAATCGCCACACTGGCGCAAACCTGCGGCTTCACACTCGCCAGGATCGGCACGAAGCCCAATTGCAGACTGGTTTCCAGCAGCGCCGCCTGGTTCTTCTCGTCGATGTCCGCCGCTTCGTCGAGGTAGTACGGCAGGCGCACGCGACCGGCCTGGTCGCGGTCCATCAAGTGCAGCAACAAGTACATGTTGGTCAGCGCCTTGATGGTCATCGTGGTGCCGTTGGACGCCGCGCCATCGATGTCGGTGTGGATCACCGGTTGACCGTTGACCTTGGTGATCTCGAACGCCAGTTCGAACAAGTCCTTGAGGCCGAGCTGGTTGTGGTTTGCCGCCACCAGCCGCGCCAGGTACTCCTTGGCTTCTTCGTTCTTGTTGTCCTGATCGGCGCTTTGGCTCAGGTCGAACACCGAAAGCGTCTCGCCTTCTTCGTACTGACCGGCGCTGTGGATGATCTGGTCGATGTGCTTGAGCGCTTCCTTGTTCGGCGCGAGGACGATGCGGAAACTCTGCAGGTTGGAGACCTGACGCTTGTTGATCTCGCGGTTGAACAGCGCCAGTTGATGCTCGAGGCTGTCGTAGTCGCTGCGGATGTTACGCAGGGTCCGGGCGATGTCCGTTACGGCGGCACGCCGTGCCTTGCCGAGGGTCAGGGCTTCGTCGGTGCGGTGCGCGTAAGCGTTGATCAGCAATTGCAGACGGCGCTCCATGTCGTCTTCGCTGTCGAACTTGGCCACGCCTTTGAGGCGCACTTGCGCATACAGCGCTTCGATCTGACCATCGCTGCGCTGCAAGCCCTGCCAGCTGTCCTGATAGTCGTTGAGTAACGGCAACAGGTTGTCCATGGAATCGTCGATCGGGTCCATGAATGGCGTGCCGAACGGCAGGTCTGCCGGCAACAGCTGACGGCGGCGCAGGGCGTCGTCGAGGGTGCGTTGCTTGGATTCCATGTCGCCGATCTGCCGGCCGACCAATTGCAGCTTGGCCGACAGTTGCTGGACGCGTTCGGTGAAGGCGTCACTGGAACGCTTCAATTCTTCCTGCGCCGCTTCCATCTGCGCCAGTTGCTCAAGCTTGTCGTCTTCTTCGGCACTCAGGGTTTGCGCGCGACGGAAATCTTCCAGGGCTTTCTGCGCGTCCAGCACTTGCTGGTACAGCGCTTCGGTCTGGGTCTTGCTGGCCGCACGGTCGGCGACCACGGCAGCCTGGGTTTTCAGTTGTTTGAGCTCTTTCTCCAAGCGCTCTTTCTGATCGCGCAACGCGGCGCGGTCAGCCAGGGCTTGCAGGGCGGGCGGCTCGATGTGCGAGATGTCGATGGCCAGGCCCGGCACTTCGAAACGCTCGCCTTTGAAGCCATCGAGGATCAGTTCCAGGGATTTGACCCACTGACCGTCCTCGTCCAGCGTAATCCCGTGTTCGCCCAGTGGCAGGCTGAACAGCGCGCTGTTGAACAGGCGCATCAGGCGCTCGACGTCCTGTTGCGAGAACTCTTCACGCAGACGGGCGTAGCTGTTGTTGTCGGCGTGATCGAGTTGCTGCTTCACCGACTTCAGGCGTTTTTCCAGATCCCGCAGACGTTCTTCCAGGTCTTCGGCGCTGAACTGCCGGGACTGGGCCAACGCACCGGCGAGTTCATCGTGGGCATCCTTGGCCGCCAGCAATTGCTGCTCAAGGACTTTGACGTCAGTGACCAACGCGAAGCGATGCTTGAGCACCGACAATTCGCCGAGCCAGCGCTGGATCCCGGTGATTTCCCGCTCCAGGCGCATCAACTCTTGAGTGCCGCCGCGCTGATCGTTTTGCAGCGCGTCCTGCTCGTTGCGGTAGTGCTCGGCTTGAATCGTCAGCTCTTCCTTGCGCGCACTGGCGTAGTCCGACCAGGTGCCAAGCAACGAGTCGAGCAGCGGCGAGATGCGGTGCAACTTGCCACGCAGGATATTGCGCTGGGCAACCCCGGAAGCCAGTGCTTCAACCAGCGGGCCGGCGGTGACCAGCGAGTTGTAGTCCTGCTCCATGCGTCGTACATCGCGGAACGCTTCTTCGCACGCAGCAATGTAATCGACACTGCCGGAACGCAGGCTGTGTTCGAAGGCATCGAGGAACAACTGCTTGAGCTTGGCCGCGGTGATTTCGCGCATGTGCAGCAGGTTGATGAACAATGCGCGGAAGGTCTTCAGGCTTTGTTCGCTGGTGGAGCGCAGCGGAATCAGCGTCAGGTCCAACGGAATCGACGTGTGGCCACCGACCAGCAAGCGCCGCAGTTCATCGGGCTTGAGTTCGTAGGCTTTCAGGCCTTCGCGCTCAAGGTTGGTGAACAGCTCTTTCTGGCGCAGGCAGGTGTCGTTTTTCTGGTAGTGAGCCAGATCCAGTTTGCCGGCGTAGGCAAAGAACTGGTGACCAAAACCGCCGCCCGGGCCGCGACCAACCACACCGATCACGTGCGGACCGTGGGGCAGCGAGACTTCGACCAGGATGTAACTGGTGTCCGAGGCGAAGTAGAAGCGCCGGGATTGTTCCAGGCTGTACTTGCCGAAACTCATGTCCGACATGCGCGCCAGAATCGGGAATTGCAACGCGTTAATCGACGCGGATTTACCGAGGTTGTTCGCGCCGTAGACCGATAGCGGTTCTTCCAGCGGGAACAGGCCGAGGCTGTAACCGGCGGTGTTCAACAGGGCGAAGCGGCGAATGCCGTAGCGTTCCTTACTCATGCGTCGGTCTCCTGTTCTTCGGCAATGGCGCGGGCCATGGCGTCTTCTTCGCTTTCTTCCTCGAAGTCACTCAGATCAAGCGGATCGTCGGTTTGCAGCAGTTTTTCGTCGCTGTCGTCATCGATCAATACCGGCACCGGCAACGGCAAGACGCTGTGCAGGCTGGCGGCCAGATCGCGGTCCTGCTGAACCGAGAGACAGACATCGAGGAAACGGTGCATCGGCGGCAGGAAACGGTAGATGCCGTTTTCTTCGCCGGCAAAACCGAGTTGGGTCATGCGGCGCATGATCTTTTCTTCGAGTTCTTCGACGGTCTGCACTTCGGCCTGAATAAACAGGTCGCGGTATTTCTCCAGCAGTGACGGCAATTCATCGCGGCCGAGACTGCCGCCGTCGAGCACGGCGACCGGGTCGCGGCCCTGGTCGGCCAGGTGTTCGACGAGGATGAAGGTGAACAGCGCCAGTCTTTGGGCGGTCTTGTTCACCGCAGCAGCAGCGAGGTCCGGCACGAAGTAATAGAAACCACGGGTGTCGCAGACCAATTCATAGCCCAACGCCTTGAACAGCGTGCGGTACTGGTCCTGGAAGTTCGACAGTTGCGCGTACAGCTCCGGGTCGCGGCGGCTGACGTGGTAGCCCTTGAACAGCTCGCGAAAGATCGGCGCCAGCTGGGACAGTTCGTTTAGATCAAGATGCATTTGGGGTGCTCGCAGAATCCTCGGCGGCGTTGTCGCGGGCCGAGAGCAGGGCGAAGGAGCGCAGGCTGACCTGGTGCTCATGAGTGTGGTAGTCGCGGCGTTCCAGACGCTCACGGGTGAAGCGTTTTTCCCGGGACAGGCGCGAGAACCAATACAGCAATTCGTCGGTGGCTCCGTCCGGTTCCTGCTCCAGCAGCCAGGTCATCAGGTCCGGCATCGGCAGGGCGTCTTCGCAGCGTTCGAGCATTTCCCGAACCGTGCGCGGCGCGCGTGGGGCTTCGCCTTTCTGGGTTTTGTGGGCCTTGGGAAAACGCGCCGGTTTCGGCTCGAAACGCGCCAGTGCATAAACGTAGGCTTCGACCTGACTGGCGCTGCCGAGGAACGTGCTTTGCGGCCGGGTGAACATCGGCATCGCGGCTTGCGGCACCGCATCGATGCCTTTACGACGAATGGCCGATAAGGCCAGCGCCGCACCACGGGTCACGGCGTTATGGCGGCGGGCTTCTTCACGCAATGGCAGCAGCAATTCGCGGGCATGACGCAGGGTTAGCTGGGCGCTGGTCTGCATTTCGAGGATGCGCGCGTGGGTGCGCAACAGCATGTCGTCATCGACCAGATGGCCGAGGCGCTGCTGTTCGGTGAGCATGCGCAGCAGGACGTTTTCGACCTTGCGCACACCTTGTTCGAAGGCGCCGTCGGCGTTCACCAACTGAATCATCGGCTCGACGTATTCGTCCCAGGTCGCCAACACTTCAGCGTAACGCTGACGCAACGGAATCTGCCGGTCGCTGGTCTTCGCGCGCTCGGCGACGGCCACCAGGGCCTGTTCGTCGTTGGCGAGTTTCTTCAATACGTCCCGCACGCGCATGTCGAGCAAGCGCAACTGGCGCGCCAGGTCGTGGCCGTCGCGAATGTCGAAGGCATCCTGGATGTAACCGGCCAGGCGTTCGAGGTGGCGCAAGTAGGCTTCGATTTCCAGGCACAGGCCCAGACGGTGCTCACGGCGCAGGTAGGCGAGGAAGTCGTGGATCTGCGCATTGAGCTCGAAACGGTTCGGGCTTTTCGCCACGGGCACCAGAATGTCGAGGCGGATCCACACGTCCAGCAGGCTGGTGATGTCCTGCGGGGTACTGTCCAGTTGCTGGGCGGCCAACTGTGAACGCAGTTCGTTGAGGCTCAAAGTGCCTTGGTCGAAGTGCTCGCACAGTGGCTCCAGAAGTGCCCAGTGTTCAGCGAGGGCGCGCAAGACGCGCTTGGGTTCGATCATCGGGATGGCCGGCTGGTTGTCGAATAAAAGCAGCGATTGTACTGCATCACGCCGGTTGCGATTCACTCGCGGGACGGGCAGTCGCTGTTTCTGTGGGTAAGAGTATTGATCAAGCGCGGGCGATCTTGAGCGAAGGGCGGTAGAATCACCGCACTATTAGTTATCCACAAGTGGCCGACCCTTGCTTATCGAGTCCCGTCGCCGCGCTTATTTGACCGCCATGCAGGTGGTCAACTGGCTGCCGCGCACCGAATTGCCCTTTGCCGCGCCCTCGCGCCCCGAGTTGCTGGAGGCGCCCGAACCGTTGGTCGTCGCCCCGGTGGTGCAGGCGATTGTGGCTGAGGCGCCCGTGGAACCGGTGGTCAAACCGGCCGAACGGGTGAAAATCGAGGTCCCACGGCCATCGCTGGCCAGCACGCGCACCAACGCCAAGGCCGAAGAAGAAGCCGCGCCGGTGGTGGCCAAAGCGCCCGTCGTGCCACCACCGCGCTTTTCCTTGCAGCTGCTGCGGGCCGGGCGCTGCCTGCTGCTGGTGGAGTTACCCACAGGCGAAACCTTCCAGACCCGCGATCCCGCGTACATGTTGCTCAAGGACATGCTGCGCGCCGCCGGTCTGCCGGACAGCCCGCAAATCGTCGGCGAACCGGTGCGCTGGCCGCTGCTGGTCCGCGGCACCATGGATCAAGGGCCGGAAGCCGCTCGCGATTTCGTACAGGGTTTCCTCTCGGCCCGGCTCGAAGACGCCCTGTGCGTCTGCCTGTGGCTGATCGGCTTGCCGGCAGTGCGGTTTGCCGGTGAGGCGAACGCCGAATCCTTCAACCGTGAACTCCAGGTCGAAGGCCTGGGCTCGGTCTGGGCCCTGCCGGGCCTGGAACTTTTAATGGAAGAGCCACAGCGTAAGGCTGATGTCTGGCAAGCCATGCGTCGGCTGATGGCGCGTTGGAAAGAATCGAATGAGTGACGCTGTATCGTTCCGCCCGATGACCGAGGCGGACATGGACGCTGTACTGAAGATCGAGTACGCGGCCTATAGCCACCCGTGGACCCGGGGGATTTTTCTCGATGGCCTGGGCAAGTACCAGATCTGGCTGATGTTCGAAGGCTCGCAGCAGGTCGGCCACGGTGTGGTGCAGATCATTCTGGATGAAGCGCATCTGCTGAACATCACCGTCAAACCGGAAAATCAGGGCCGAGGCCTGGGGTTGACGTTGCTGGAGCACTTGATGTCCCGGGCATATGACGCCAAGGCGCGGGAATGCTTCCTGGAAGTGCGCGACAGCAATCGTGGCGCCTTTAAGTTGTACGAGCGGTATGGGTTTAACGAGATTGGTCGGCGTCGGGATTACTACCCGGCGGTGGGCGGGCGTGAAGATGCCGTTGTCATGGCCTGCACCCTGGTTGATTGAGATTCAAAGGCTTCGCTGTAGGAGCAAAGCTTGCTCGCGATGGCGATCTTGAGGGCGCTATCGCGAGCAAGCTTTGCTCCTACAGTGGGATGGCCATCACAAAAACTCCACCAACCCTGTAGGAGCGAGGCTTGCCCGCGAAGGCGTCCGCTCAGGCGCTACAGATCAACGATTCCCGTCAATCGGATCCCGCTTCGCCAACTCCGCCTCATCCAACCCATTCCCGCCGCCAATATCGTCTTCATCGACAATACTCAAATCCCAGTCTGCCTGGTCGCCTTCGCCAGCCTCGTGAGCATCCCGCGCGCCATCTTCATGGATCAGGGTTTCCGGGCTCATGTCATCATCAGTAGACTCATGGTCGTCGGTCGAGGCCCCGGTCATGCCGGCTTCGCGCACACGTTCGCGGGGCATCAGGCGTTCGCGTTCGTTTTCCGGCAGCTCGTCACCGATTTTGGCGCTGGGTTCTTCCTCGTCGAAATCCAGCTCATGCATCGAGCCCATGCGGTCTTCGTTGTCATCGATGGGCTCCGGTTGCACCGCATCGTACGGACGTCGTGAATCAGTCATGGCAATTCCTCATACTGTGGGCCTTACTAAGGTGGACCCACTGGGTGTGCGAGAATTCCACCGGCATGGAGCACCGGTCAGAGTCGTCAGGGGTATTTGCATCGCGCGCGTGACCCCGACGGGTGGTCGTCTGTCAAAACTGCGCATCATTCTTGAGGCTTCATTGCATGAACGAATTACAAGATCTGATTGATAACAACGAGCGCTGGGCTGACGCGATCACGAAAGAAGATCCTGATTTCTTCGCCAAACTGGCCCGCCAGCAAACCCCTGAATACCTGTGGATCGGCTGTTCCGATGCGCGGGTGCCGGCAAACGAGATTGTGGGCATGCTGCCCGGTGACCTGTTCGTACACCGTAACGTGGCCAACGTGGTGTTGCATACCGACTTGAATTGCCTGTCGGTGATTCAGTACGCGGTGGACGTGCTCAAGGTCAAACACATCCTGGTTACTGGCCATTATGGCTGCGGCGGTGTGCGTGCTTCGATGCAGGACCGTCAGTTGGGCCTGATTGATGGCTGGCTGCGTTCGATTCGTGATCTTTATTATGAAAAGCGCGAAGAACTGGCCAAGCTGCCCACCGAAGAAGAGCGGGTCGACCGCCTCTGCGAGCTCAACGTGGTCCAGCAAGTGGCCAACGTCGGCCACACCAGCATTGTGCAAAACGCCTGGCATCGCGGGCAGAGCCTGTCGATCCACGGTTGCATCTACGGCATCAAGGACGGTCGCTGGAAAAGCCTGAACGCGACCATCAGCGGTTTTGAACAACTGCCGCCGCAGTATCGTTTGCGTCCGGTCGGGGCGTTGTAAACCCTGAAATAAAGGCCTTTTGCGCACCCCGCGCAAAAGGCCTTTGTCGTTTCAGAGGTGCGGTGCAGGTACTGCAGGCGCCGGGGCCGGGGCTTGCAACTGTTGCAGCTGCGACTTGACCGGTGGCGTGGCGCACTTGGCTGCTGCGTCGGCCGGCGTCAGGTTGCGGATCGAGGTGTAGAACAGCTCGCAGGTTTTTTCTTTCTGAGTCACTTGCCAGGTCTGGGTGCAGCTTTTGAGCAGCGCTGCCGGGTCGCTGCCCGGTTTGCTGCCCATCCCTGCCTGCCAGCACGCGGCGCTCAAATCCTGGCCCATGACGCTCAGGCCAGCGGCATCAGCCTTGGCCTGTGCATCGGGACCGGTATAGCTGGCCGGATCAGCGGCGTACCAGATGTAGCTCGGATGGTTGGAACCCAACACCGGCACCTTCACCCCGGCGCTCGGGCTGATCGTCGCCAGGCCCAGCACGCCTACCGTCACGCCGTATTGCGCCTTGATCCAGTTACGCACCGGCGCGCCAAAAGCGACCATCGGCAACGCTGCGCCTTTGGCGTTCTGGCTGACTTCCTTGACCATGGTGGTCTGGTAGTCCTTGAAGTAGTCGTAGACCCCTTCCAGGTCCTTGCCGGCGCTGGACGGTGCGGCAATCGGCGCGATGTCGATGATGGTCTGGTAGGCCGGCGTCTGCGCCGCCGGAATGCCGTTGTCGACCAGCAGCGTGGCCCAACGGTCGGTGGTGGCCGATTCCAGGTAGTCCTGGGCCTGGGTCAGGGAGTAATCCGGCGGGAAGTGCAGCAGCTCGACGCTTTTGCGGTTTTCCAGGGCCATGCCCAACGGCAGGAACAGATACCAGCTATAAGCCCATTTGCCATCAATGTTGAGCTTTTTCGCGCCGTTGTAGGCCAGATCCCCGGCATCCAGCAAGGCTGCCAGAGGTTTGTCATAACCCTTGGGCACGCCTGTGATTTCGGCGTAGAGCTGATGGTTATCGGTTTTGACCCGTACTTTTGCGGCGCTGTAACCATCGCGCTGCACGCTCTGGGTCAGGTAATGCTCGACGGTTTGCTCCAGCGTCCAGTTGCGAAAGCAGATCACGTTGCAATTGTTGGGGTAAGCGAAGAGTCGGGTGACGCGTTCGGTGCTGCCCAGCTTGAGATCGACATCGGCGTGGGCGGCGGCACTCAAGGTGAGGGCGGCGAGGGTAAGTCCTGCGAGTTTGAACATGCTCAGATCCTTTTCAGCGTGGGCCCTCGTAGGCGGGGGCGGGTACATACTGAAACCAGATGTGTCGTACGGTCCAGTACCTACGCGAAAAATCGCAGCCGATGACATGCCCCCGTAGGAGCTGCCGAAGGCTGCGAACTTTTGATCTTCAATCAATCAAACGGAAAAATGCAGGGCATTGGTCAAATCCCCCATTGGCTTCTGACCACGGGCGATCATCGCGTCATCGCGCAATTTGATCCCGTCGAGGGTTTCCAGCTGAAAGGTGCGGGTGATCAGGCGCAGGATCGATGCCGTGTCATACACCGTGTGATCCACTGTGCCCTTGCGCGAAAACGGCGAAATCACCAGCGCCGGGATGCGTGTTCCCGGGCCCCAGCGATCGCCCTTGGGTGGCGCAACGTGGTCCCACCAGCCGCCGTTCTCGTCGACAGTGATGACCACCACCATGTTTTTCCATTGCGGACTTTGCTGCAGCACTTTCAGCGCGCGGACGATATGCCGGTCGCCCGACGCGATGTCGGCGTAACCGGCGTGCATGTTCAGATTGCCTTGGGGTTTGTAGAACGACACCGCCGGCAGCTTGCCGGCTTCGGCATCGGCCAGGAACTTGTTGGTGCTCGACTCATCGCCCAACCCGCCATCACGCAGGCGCTTGGCGCGCTCGGCCGGGTTTTCCGGACCTTGGCGCTTGAAGTAGTTGAACGGCTGGTGGTGGTACTGAAAGTTCGGGATTTTCGGAATGGCCCCCGAATCCTTGTACTCATCGATCGTGGCTTGCCACGCGCCGCCGTACCAGGCCCAGTCGACGTTCTTCTTCGACAGCTTGTCGCCAATGTGCTCGTGGGTTTGCGGCACCAGGACGCTAGGCAAAGGCTTGGCGTAGTCCGGGCGCTCGGGGTCGCGGATCCAGGTCGGCCAATACGGCGGCGCCATGGTGTTCACCGCGTAGCCATCGGGTGTCAGCAGGCTCGGGCCGAACTGCGGCGGGCCAGTCATGGCGCTGGCGGGCGAGGCGTCCAGCGGCTTGAGGCGGTTGTCAGTCGGGTCATCGCTTTGCAGCGTGGCGATATTGGGCTTGGCGATCGAGTTGGCGGCATCCGGGTAAAACGGCACCTGGGCACTGATCAGGTATTGATGGTTCAGGTACGAGCCGCCGAAAGCGCCCTGGAAGAAGTTGTCGCAGAGCACGAATTCCTTGGCGACATCCCACAGTCGCAATGAATAGCGGGTCTGGGTGTAGTGCCCCATCGTCAAGGCACCGGAGTCGGCCCAGGCCACAAAACGGTCATTCTTGCCGCCGTTGATCTGCATCTGGTTCTGGTAGAACACGTGCCACAGGTCGCGGGTCACCAGGCTCAGCGGCAAGTCTTCACCTTGCGGGCCTTTGAGGGCGTAGGGCGCGTTGGGCAAGTGTTCCTGAAATTGCGTGCCGGCGGGGTAGATCACGCCATCGAGGGTTTGCGGGCCGACCTGGTTCAGGCCACCCCAAACCGGAGGCAGATTCGACAACACATTGCCGTCGCGGTCCCGTTGCTGGTAGTCGTCCGGCTTAAGCGCCGACAACGGCTTTTCGATACCCGGGAAGTCGGCAAACAGGTTGTTGAAGCTACGGTTTTCGCCGTAGATCACCACGACATTCTTCACGTTTTCGTGCAGGGCTTTGTCCAGCTCGGTGGGCGTCAGCGGGCGTTCGACCGGTTTGCCAGAGTCATCACTTTTAGTGCCGCAAGCACTCAGGGTTGCTCCGACACCCAATACCGCAACACCACCCAGAAAGCGGCGGCGGCTGGTATCGGTGGGTTGATCGGCTTCGGGGGAGGGGAGGTCGGTTCCGTCTTTTTCGTCGGCCATTTCGATTCCTTTTCACGAAATTGTTGCAATGTGTTTCGGCGGGACGCTAGCAGCGCGATGTGACGGGGAGGTTACACGAGAGTTTCGGTTGATTGGCACTGCGATACCCAGCACGCATCCTGTAATGGTGCGTGGTGTTTACCATCTTCAGGCACTGCTAGACTGGCGCCATACAGAACCTGGCAAAGGTGAATCATGAAACCCTCCGCAGCTCTTGATCTACAACGTGCGGCCGTGCGCGAGGTCGTCGGTCGATTCCGTACGTCCAACCCTCGTGTCTTCGGTTCGGCGCTGCTCGGAACGGATGAAGAGGGAAGTGACCTTGATCTGCTGGTCGATGCACTGCCCGGCGCCACACTTTTTGATCTCGGCGGTCTTCAGGTTGAGCTTGAGGGGTTGCTCGGCGTAACAGTCGATCTGCTGACACCCGAAGATCTTCCTGCGAAGTATCGCCAACAGGTGCTTGAACAGGCTCGCCCGATATAACCGAGAACCGGATCGGCAAATATCTGAATCCGATCAAACCTGACTGCACCCACTCTCCCTAGCAGGTGCAGTCCTCCTGTTAAGGCATCACCGGCGCCGTATAAACCAGCGTCGTCCCCAGCGCCCACAGCAGAAACAGCACCAGCGGCGTATGCACCAGCAACTGCACAAACGAGAACCCGATCAAGTCCCGCGCCTTCAATCCCAATACGCCCAGCAGCGGCAGCATGTAGAACGGGTTGATCAGGTTCGGCAGGGCTTCGGCGGCGTTGTAGATTTGTACGGCCCAGCCCAGGTGGTAGTTCAGGTCAGTGGCCACTTGCATGACGTACGGCGCTTCGATGATCCACTTGCCGCCGCCGGACGGGATGAAGAAACCGAGGATCGCCGAGTACACCCCCATCAATAGTGCATAAGTGTCGTGGGACGCGATTTGCACGAAAAAGGTCGAGATGTGGTGGGCCAGGGTTTGGGCGTCAGTGCCTTTGACCGTGGTCATCAGCGCGGCAATCGAGCCGTACAGCGGGAACTGGATCAGCACGCCGGTGGTGGTCGGCACCGCCCGGGCCACGGCATCGAGGAAGCTGCGCGGGCGCCAGTGCAGCAGGGCGCCGAGCATCAGGAACAGAAAGTTGTAGGTGTTCAAACCGGAGATTGCGCTGATCGCCGGTTTGGTCGAGAACTCATGGAACAGCCAGCCAGCCGCCAACAGCACCAGCAGAATCGTCAGCAATGGGCTGTGTTCCAGCCACTCGCCGGGACGGGTGCGCGGTTGCAGCGGCGGCAGGTTGAAACTCGGGTCGATGCCGCAGGCCTTGGCGTCACGGGCGGAATTCGGGCCAGGCGCGGTGGCGTAAGCGATGATCAGCGAAACCACGATCAGCGCCAGCAACAGCACGCCGGACTGCCAGAGAAAGATTGTTTGAGTGAATGGAATGACGCCCGTGATCGACAGAATCGACGGCGGCAAACTGGCCGGGTTGGCCTGCAATTGCGCGGCGGACGACGACAGGCCTAACGCCCAGACGGCGCCAAGGCCCAGATAAGCCGCGGCACCGGCGGCGCGGTAATCCATTTTCAGGTCGGTGCGACGGGCGAGGGCGCGCACCAGCAAGCCACCGAAGACCAGCGACAAGCCCCAGTTCAGCAACGACGCAACCATCGAAATCAACGCGACCCAAGCCACGGCGGATCGACCGTTTTTCGGGATCCTCGCCAAGCGGTCAATCAACTTCACGGCGGGCGGCGAACTGGCGACCACATAACCGCCAATCACCACGAACGCCATCTGCATGGTGAACGGAATCAAACTCCAGAACCCGTCACCGAACGCCATGGCAGCGTCGGTGGGTTTGGCGCCCATGGCCATGGTCGCCAGGGCCACAATGATGACCGCCAGAGCGGCGAACACCCAGGAATCGGGAAACCAGCGCTCGGCAAAACTTGAGCAACGCAGGGCAAAGCGGGCATAGCGGCTATCGTCGATATCAGCGGCCACGGGAGTACCTCGGATTTTTATGATTATTGTGATGTTCCGGGCCGTGAAGGCCCGTCTGGTCTGGTGCCAACATTAAATCAATCGACTGTTTTTTGTGACGAAGTTTTACGCGTTTAGGACTTTGGTCTAACGGGTTGTCCGTCGCCGCATTTGCGTAGACCATGGGCGCCTTGGTTTTTGCCTGTGCCAGAGTTCATTTCATGACTGCCAATATCGATACGCGCCCGGCGCCGTTTACCCGTTCGGACTACAAGACCCTGGGCCTTGCGGCGCTCGGCGGCGCGCTGGAAATCTACGATTTCATTATTTTCGTATTTTTCGCCCTGACCCTCAGCCAACTGTTCTTCCCACCCGAAATGCCCGAGTGGCTGCGTTTGCTGCAAAGTTTCGGGATCTTCGTCACCGGTTACCTGGCGCGGCCGCTGGGCGGGATCCTGATGGCGCATTTCGCCGACAAATTGGGGCGAAAGAAAGTCTTCAGCCTGAGCATTTTGATGATGGCGCTGCCGTGCCTGCTGATCGGGATCATGCCGACCTACGCGCAGATCGGCTATTTCGCGCCGTTGCTGCTGTTGGCCCTGCGCATCCTTCAGGGGGCGGCGGTGGGCGGTGAAGTGCCGAGCGCCTGGGTGTTCGTCGCCGAGCACGCGCCGGCCGGTCATCGCGGTTATGCGCTCGGTTTCCTCCAGGCCGGGCTGACATTCGGCTATTTGATCGGCGCGTTGACCGCGACCTTTCTGGCCCAGGCCTTCACCCCGGCAGAAATCCTCGATTACGCCTGGCGCTACCCGTTCCTGCTGGGGGGCGTGTTTGGTGTGATCGGTGTCTGGCTGCGCCGCTGGCTCAGTGAGACCCCGGTGTTCATGGCCATGCAGGCACGCCGCGATGAAACGGGCGAATTGCCGCTGCGCACGGTGCTGCGCGAACATCGGCTGGCCATGCTGCCGGCGATGATCCTCACCTGCGTGCTGACTTCAGCCGTGGTGGTGTTCGTGGTCATCACCCCGACCATGATGCAGAAAACCTTCGGCATGACCGCCAGCCACACCTTCGCCCTGAGCGCCTTGGGCATCGTGTTTCTGAACATCGGTTGTGTGCTCGCCGGTTTGCTGGTCGACCGCATCGGCGCCTGGCGCACGGTCATGCTCTACAGCCTGTTACTGCCGTTGGGCATCGGTGTGCTCTACACCTGCCTGATCATTGGCGGCGACTGGATCGGCCTGGCCTACGCGGTGGCCGGCCTCAGTTGTGGGGTCGTCGGCGCGGTGCCGTCGGTGATGGTCAGTCTGTTTCCGGCGCGGATTCGCGTCTCGGGGATTTCTTTCACTTACAACATTGCCTACGCCGCCTGGGCGAGTGTCACACCGCTATTGCTGATTGGTCTGATGCCCTGGAGCCCGTGGATCTGCGTGATTTTCTGTGCGGTGATGGGCGCGGCGGGCGTGAGCAGTGCGGCGTATTTCGGGGCGCGCATGCCCCATGTCGGGAGCCGGTCCGTGGCGCCCTGTCTGTAGTTATTTCCGGGGCGTGGCGGCCATCACGTCAACCAATGCCACCACAACAACGTCCCCACCAACCCCACCACCGACACGATGGTTTGCAGGATCGACCAGACCCAGATCGTCTGTTTGAGCTGCAAGCCAAAGTACTCGCGCACCATCCAGAACCCGGCGTCGTTCACGTGACAGAAAAACACCGAGCCGGCGCCAATCGCCAGCGCCACTAATGAGCTTTGCGTTGCCGCCAGCCCCGCCATCATCGGCGCCAAAATACCCGCAGTGGTCGTCGTCGCGACCGTGGCCGAGCCGGTGGCCTGCCGCAACGCCACGGCGATCAGCCAGGCCAGCAGCAAGTACGGCATGTGCGCGCCTTCGGCGACTTTACTGATGGTCTGACTGACGCCGGCATCGAGCAGCGTTTGCTTCAAGCCGCCACCGGCACCGATGGTCAGCAGTAACACCGCAATCGGCGCGAGGCTTTTACGCAACGTGCCGCCCACGTGTTCGCGGGGCATGCCATTGGCCCAGCCGAGGCAGATCACCGCCGCCATGACAGCAATGCCCAACGCCACCAGCGGTTCGCCGAGGAACTTCAGGGTCAGGGCGACGGTGCTTTCGGGGCTCATCGCGACTTTCGCCAACGTGCTGCCGAGCATCAGCAATACCGGCAACAGAATAATCAGCAACGACATGCCGAAGCTCGGCTGGCGCGGGGCCTTGGGCGGCGCGCTGAACAGTGCACCGAGCTCTGCCGGCTCGTCGACGTGCATGCGTTTCGACAGCCAGTTGCCATAGATCGGACCGGCCAGAATCACCGCCGGAATCGCGACGCTGAAACCCAGCAACATCGTCAAACCGAGGTCGGCATGCAACGCGCTGACCGCAATCAGCGGCCCGGGATGCGGCGGCATCAAGGCGTGCAACGTGGTCATCCCGGCCAACGCCGGAATGGCGATCTTGAGCAACGGCTGACCCGAACGGCGCGCCATGACGAAGATGATCGGCACCATCATCACCAGGCCCACTTCAAAAAACAGCGGCAGGCCGATCACCATCGCCACCAGCGCCATGACCCACGGCAACGACTTGCCTTTACCCAGGCCAAGCAAGGTCGAAGCGATGCGATCCGCGGCTCCGGATTCAGCCATCAATGCACCGAGCATCGAACCCAGCGCAATGATGATCCCCGCCTCACCCAGAATCGCCCCGGCGCCTTTGCTGAACGCTTTGGCCACGTCCCCGGGCGGCAAACCGGCCCCGACACCCGCAATGAACGTGCCGATCAGGATCGACAGAAAGGGCGGGAGTTTGGTGGCGCTGATCAACACGATAATCGTGGCAATCGCCAGCAGGCAGCAAAGGATCAAACGGGTGTCGTGAACCATCCAGGCAGCAGTCGATAACTCCAAAACGGGACTCCTTATCGGGCAGATACCGTTGCAACATGTTGTTGCAATTTAGTCGCAGGATACCTGATATGGCCGGGGTAGAGCGGTGGGTTTTGTAACGGGTCCCCGTAGGAATGACAGAGCCAGTGCCACGTTGCCATTATTTTTGTAGGACAACCCCCAAACGCTCTTCAGAAAATATCCCCAACGCCGATGCCTAGGCTGCATACCGCTTTTCATCCCTGTCCATCGGTGCTTTCCCATGTTCAATAAACGCTTGAAGCAGGAGCTGTCCGCTCTTCGCGAAGAACTCTCCAGCCTCCTGCAAGTGAAGGACAGCCTGGAAAGCGAGATGCTGGTCCTGACCCTCGATCCCGATGGGCGGGTTCAATCGGTCAATCAGAATTTCCTCGGCGAGATGCTCTACAAGAGCAATGACCTGGTCGGCCGACACATCGAAGACATCGTGCCGGCTCACGTGAAATCCGACGAATTCCATCAGCGATTCAAAAACGCACTGACCCGAGGCGAACATTTCGCCGGCACCGTGCGTTTGCTGCGTGGCAATGGTGCCGAGGCCTGGTTGCGTTCGATCCTGCAACCGGTGCGTTCGGCGGGCGGTCGCATCAAGCATTTTTCGATTTATTCCAGCGACCTGACCCGCACCATCGAAGCGTCGCGCGAGCACGAGAACCTGATCGGTGCGCTGGTGCGTTCGACGGCGGTAATCGAGTTCGACCTCAACGGCAATGTGCTGAGCGCTAACGAGCGCTTCCTCAACGGCATGGGTTACAGCCTGGCGCAAATTCAGGGCAAACATCACCGCACCTTTTGTGAGCCAGAGGAATACAACAGCGCCGAGTACCAGAACTTCTGGCGCCGTCTGAACAATGGCGAGTTTGTGGCCGATCGCTTCAAACGTGTCGACAGCCACGGTCGTGTGGTCTGGCTGGAGGCGTCCTACAACCCGGTGGTCGATGCCAATAACAAACTCTACAAAGTGGTGAAATTCGCCACGGTGATTACCGATCAGGTCAATCAGGAACAAGCGGTCGCCGAGGCGGCCAACATCGCCTACAGCACGTCGATTCAGACCGATAACAGCGCCCAGCGCGGCACGGCAGTGGTGACTCAGGCGGTGAGCGTGATGCGCGACCTCGCCAAACATATGCAAACCGCCGGCGAAGGCATCGAAGCCCTGAACGAGCAGTCGCTGGTGATTGGCACCATCGTCAAGACCATCAGTGGCATTGCCGAACAGACCAACCTGTTGGCGCTCAACGCGGCGATTGAAGCCGCGCGTGCCGGCGAACAGGGTCGGGGTTTTGCGGTGGTGGCGGACGAGGTTCGGCAACTGGCCTCACGCACCAGCCAGGCCACGGATGAAATTGTCGGCGTCGTGCGGCAGAACCAGGACATGGCGCGCAACGCCGTGGCCCTGATGACTGACGGCAAGCTACAGGCCGAGCAAGGTTTGGCGCTGGCGGCGGAGGCGGGCACGGTGATTGTCGAGATTCAGGACGGCGCGCAAAAAGTGGTGAACGCGGTAGGGCAGTTTGCCAATCAACTGGCGACTTGATTCGCAAGCTCGAATAAATGCGAAAAGATCGCAGCCTTTTTCCGGGCATGGCCTAAATCGCGGTTGCCGCTACAATCGGCGCTTTCCCCTTGGAGCAGACTTCCATGACCGTTTCCCATCGCCGTCCGGTTCCGTTGTCCAAGGCGTATCGCCTGCTCAATCACGGGCCGACCGTGCTGGTCAGTGCGGCCCACGACGGTCAGCGCAATATCATGGCCGCGGCGTGGGCCATGCCGCTGGATTTTGAACCGCCGAAGATTGCCGTCGTGCTGGACAAGTCCACCTGGACCCGACAACTGCTGGAAGCCTCGGGCACGTTCGTGGTGAACGTGCCCTGCGTTGCCCAGGCTGACATCGTGCAAACCGTCGGCTCGACGTCTGGCCTGGCGCTGACTCAGGGTCAAGGCCAGGACAAGTTCCAGGCTTACGGCCTGCAGACCTTCAGCGGCGAGTTGATCGATGCGCCGATGCTGGAAGGATGCGTTGCGTGGCTGGAGTGCCGGTTGTTGCCGGAGCCGCACAATCACCAGCAATACGACCTGTTCCTGGCCGAGGTGATTGCCGCTCAAGCGGACGAACGCGTGTTCAGCGATGGTCGCTGGCACTTCGAAGGGCATGACGCGCTGCGCACCTTGCACCATGTCGCCGGTGGACACTTCCTGAAGATCGGCGACCCGGTGGACGGTAAGGCGCTGGGCGAATCTGACTAAAAAGCACTGATCGGCGACGGTTCAAACTCTGCGCGCAACAACGAAAGTTGCAGCAAATCGTGATGTTTTCCCAGCCAGAAACCCGCCTGACGAAGCCGTCCTTCCTGGACGAAACCCAAGCGTTCGAGCAATTTCAAACACGCTTGGTTCTGCGGGTGGACAGTGGCCTCGATCCGATGGAGCTGCATCTGTTCAAAACTCCAGACCAGCATGGCTTGCAGCGCTTCAGACATGATGCCTTTGCCCCAGGCCGGCTGCCCAAGCGCGAAACCCAGCGAGCAGCTTTTCCACTGGCGATTCCATTTGAACAGGCCGCAATTGCCGAGCAATTCGTCGTGCGCTTTGTCCTGGATGCCCCAACGGATACCGGGGTTGGGTTGCGTGCGCGATTCGGCGAACGTGTTGACTAATGCCTGGGCCTGAGCGATTTCGGTAATCGGGTCCATGCCGAACCACTGCATGGCCTGTTGATTACCGTGAATCGCCAACAGGGCCGGGGCGTCGGCCGTGACGATTTCGCGCAGCTGCAGGCGCGGCGTTTCGAGGGTCGGGAAGTCGCTCATGGAATGTCCTTATTCGTCGACCGGGAAGTCGGTCAAATGATCACGGCGATCACAGTCTGCGTATTTCCAGTGTTTTTCAAATCCACAGATCATTCATCGCCGTGAGTTCACCGCCTTCACTGCCGGTGTTCACTACGCCCTTGGGTTCGATCAGCAGCAGTTTCACTTCCTGTTCCGCCGACGGTTTGTGCTCGACGCCCTTGGGCACGACGTACATTTCACCCGCTGAAATCAGTACGTGACCGTCGCGAAAGTCGATGCGCAATTGCCCTTCGAGAACGATGAAGGTTTCGTCGGTTTCCAGGTGGTCGTGCCAGATGAAATCCCCCAGCAGCTTCACCACTTTGAATTGGTAGTCGTTCATTTCGGCGATGACCCGGGGTGACCAGTGTTGGTCGATCAGGTCGATTTTTTGCAGGAAGTTCAGGCTTTTTAACGTGTTCATCAGGTGGTGCTCCAGAGTGATTCCGGTTCCACGATAACCAGCGCATCGAGGTGATTCTTGAACGATCGTGCGTGACTCAGCGTCGGTGCATCTTCATCCAGCGGGCCGGCGACAGGCCGTAGGTTTTGCTGAACTGACGCGTCATGTGGCTCTGATCGGTGAAACCGGCCATCAGCGCGGCACTGACCAGCGACTGGCCCTGAATCAGCAGCGCGCGGAGGCATGTGCTTGGCCATGGTGGCGTTGTCTTGAACTCGATGCAGAACACGTTAACCCAGGGACAAACCGTTGTCTGCTGAGTCGGGTCGCGGGTGCTTATGAGCGTTCGCGCAAATGGCTGGACCGCTTTGCCGGCAGTTGCTACCTGCTGTTCGGCGCGCATTGGGTGGCCAATCGTTGATCAGGTCAGCGCCGTGGCCACCGGTTGATCGGTAACGGCAGGTGTCTTGTTCAATGTCTCGGGCATGGCGAGCACGAGCAACACCAGCGCTGTGGCCGCCACTGCCGCGAGCGTGAGGAATGCCGCGCTGTAACCGGCCAGTTGAACCACGAATCCGGCCAAACCGTTGCTCAGTGCGGCGCCCAGACCGAACACCGTCGACAACGCACCCAAGCTCACATTGAAGCGTCCGGTGCCTTGGGTCAGGTCCTTGATCACTACCGGAAACAATGCGCCGAAGATCCCGGCACCGACACCGTCAAGCAGCTGCACCGCCACCAGCCAATACGGGTCGTCCGACAAGGTATAAAGCATCCCGCGCAAGGGCAGGATCAGGAACCCCGCCAGCAGCAACGGCTTGCGCCCCCAGACATCAGCTTTCCAGCCCACCAGCAGCGCCACCGGCACCATGACCAATTGCGCGGCGACGATGCAGGCGGACGTCAGTGGCGTGGCCATTTGCAGGTTCACCAGGGACAGTTTCTGACTCACCAGCGGCAGCATTGCCGCATTCGCCAGATGAAACAGCCCACAACAAATACCGAATATCAGCAGTGGCCGGTTGTGCAGCAAAACATTCAGACCGGAGGGCTGTTCACCATGGGCCGGCCCTTGTGGGTCGAAGCCTCGGGCAACATCGTGATCAATGGCTTGAGGCGAGATGAGGCTGATGGCAAGTACGCTGGCCAGCGCCATCACCGCCATCAGGTAAAACACCGCCACGGGGCCGAATAAATACGCAAATCCCCCAGCCAGTAACGCCGCAACCGCATTGCCGGCATGGTTAAAGGTTTCATTGCGCCCGGTGCGGCGGGTAAAGGCTCGCGGCCCGGTAATGCCCAATGAAATAGCGGAGATGGCCGGGGCGAACACCGACGCCGCGGCAGCGCTCAAGGCCTGGGTCAGCGCCACCAGCGTGAACGAGGTAATGAAGGGCAATAGCACGCAACTCACCGTCACCAGCAGCGCCGCAACGATGATCACCCCGCGTTTGCGGCGGGTTCGATCAATCAGTGCGCCGGCCGGGGTCTGGGTCAACAGCGCGGCAATCCCGGCCAAAGTCATCACCAGGCCGATACTGGCCGGGTCCCAGTGATGCACCGCCAGCAAATAAATCGCCAGGTACGGCCCGAGTCCGTCGCGCACGTCGGCGAGAAAGAAGTTGAGCCCGTCCAGGGAGAGGGTGTTGCGACGATCGGTAGGAGCGTTCAAGGTCGGCCTCTGCATGACGGGATGCGCATTAGCAATGACTGATGGAGACGGCGCGAAGTTTCAGTCTTTAATTCATCGGTGCTGCCGTGGTATCAAACAGCACATTCACCATGAGGCCAGGCAATGAGCAAGCTGCGGGTTGGGATTATTTTCGGGGGCCGTTCGGCCGAGCATGAGGTGTCGCTGCAATCGGCGAAAAACATCGTCGATGCACTGGACCGTTCGCGCTTCGAACCGGTGCTGATCGGCATCGACAAACAAGGTCACTGGCACCTCAACGATCCCTCGAACTTCCTGCTCAATCAGGAAAACCCGGCGCTGATCGCCCTCAATCAATCCAATCGCGAACTGGCGGTGGTGCCGGGCAAGGCCAGTCAGCAATTGGTGGAAACCTCCAGTCAGGAACTGCTGGGCCACGTCGATGTGATCTTCCCGATTGTCCACGGCACCCTCGGCGAAGACGGCTGCCTGCAAGGTTTGCTGCGCATGGCGGATTTGCCGTTTGTTGGCTCCGATGTGTTGGGTTCTGCGGTGTGCATGGACAAGGACATCAGCAAGCGCCTGCTGCGCGACGCCGGGATTGCGGTCACGCCGTTCGTGACCTTGAACCGTGCCAGCGCCGCGCGTACCGGGTTTGCCGACGTGCAGGGCAAACTCGGTCTGCCGCTGTTCGTCAAACCGGCGAACCAGGGCTCTTCCGTGGGCGTGAGCAAAGTCACCGACGAAGCCGAATACACAGCAGCGGTTGAGCTGGCCTTGGGCTTCGACGAAAAAGTGTTGATCGAATCTGCCGTCAGCGGTCGCGAGATTGAATGCGCGGTGCTCGGCAATGATCAGCCGATCGCCAGTGGTTGCGGCGAGATCGTGGTGAGCAGTGGGTTCTATTCCTACGACAGCAAATACATCGACGACCAGGCCGCCCAAGTGGTGGTGCCGGCTAACATCAGCGTTGAGGCGAGCGAGCGTATTCGCGCCTTGGCCGTTGAGGCCTTTCAGGTGTTGGGTTGTTCAGGGTTGGCGCGGGTCGATGTATTCCTGACGGAGAGCGGCGAAGTGCTGATCAACGAAATCAACTCGCTGCCCGGTTTCACCCGCATCAGCATGTACCCCAAGCTGTGGCAGGCCACCGGCATGACATATAGCGAACTGGTCAGCCGCTTGATCGACCTGGCGCTGGAAAAGCATCAGGCGCGGCAAGCGTTGAAGATCAGTCGTTAAGCAAATATTCACTCAAGGATTTATCGATGACGGCTGCAACTGTTTACCTGTTTTCCTACGGCACCTTGCAGGACAAAGCCGTGCAACTGGCCAACTTCGGCCGCGAACTGAGCGGCAGCGCCGATGCGATGCTGGGGTATGAGCAATCCTGGGTAGAAATCACCGACCCCGAAGTACTGGCCACCAGCGGCAAGACCCATCACCCGATTCTGCGCCCGGGCAGCGAACGCAGTGCGCCGATTCCCGGCATGGTGTTCCAGATCACCCCTGAAGAGCTGGCTGCCGCCGACAGCTACGAAGTGTCGGACTACCAGCGCGTCAGCGTGGTACTACAATCCGGGATCGAAGCGTGGGTGTATGTGAGCGTGTAGTTGCGCAGCGCTGAGTAATCCCGAATGATGTGCAAAGTTGTATACAAAAATTACTAACAGAGGCCACAACATCATGAAAGTCAGCGCACGTAACGTCTTCAAAGGCACCATCAGCAAATTGCAGCCCGGCGCGGTCAATGCCGAAGTGTCCCTGAAACTGGCGGGCGGCAATGAACTGGTAGCGGTGGTGACCATGGAAAGCGTGAAGAGCCTGGGCCTGGCGGTCGGCAAAGAAGCGGTCGCACTGGTGAAGGCACCGTGGGTGATGCTGATGACCGAATCCAGCGACATCCGCCTCTCGGCGCGCAACTGCCTGGAAGGCAAAGTCACCCACGTGACCGATGGCGCGGTGAACGCCGAAGTGGTCATCCAACTGGATGGCGGCAGCGAGGTTTACTCGATCGTTACCCGTGAGGCGGTTGCAGAGTTGGGGCTGGCGCCGGGTGTGAGTGCGACGGCTGTGATCAAGGCTTCGCATATTATTTTGGGTGTGCCGGCGTGATTTGGGCCCGGAGGCCGGGTTTTCTAGCCTCCGGGGTTTTTGTCAGGTGTTGAGTGGACTGGAAAGTGCTTCGACTCATTCGCCTCGATGTGCGTGATCATGATGTCGAAGTAATCACCTTCTGGCGTGCCGGGTTCAGGCTCGTTGTCGAAGAGTTCAGACACGTTTTTTAACGCTGCGCGGTAATCCTCGCCGGTGTGAATCGGACGATTTTTCACGAGTGACTCCATTCCGACGGCATTAGCGTCGACTGCGTTGTACTGCTTGTGGGGCCGACAAATTCTATATACGTCGCGCCAAATTGCGGGTAGGAAAAGACAGCGTGAGATAGCAGATCTGACTCGCTTTCCCAATAAAAAAGGCCTACCTCCCGGTAAGCCTTTTCTCATCCCCGCGTAAGACTCAATCCCCCAACGCCTCCCCCTCACGCCGCGGATCCGCTCCACCCGCCAGCGAAGCCTTTCCCTGCGCATCCTTCACTCGAACAATCGCCTGGGTCCCGCTGGTCATGTCGATTTCATTCACCACATGCCCTTTATCCTTCAGCGCCTGAATCAGCGCCGGGCTGAACTGCCCTTGTTCCAGTTCGGTCGGGCCGTTGCGGCTGCCGAAGTTGGGCAGGCTAATGGCGGCTTGTGGGTCGAGGTTCCAGTCGAGCAGGCCGATGGTGGATTTGGCGACGTATTCGATGATTTGCGAGCCGCCCGGGGAGCCGACGGTGGCTACGAACTCGCCGCTCTGGCGATCGAAGATCAGGGTCGGCGCCATGGACGAGCGCGGGCGTTTGCCGGGTTCGACGCGGTTGGCGACCTTCTGCCCGTTCTCTTCGGGGATGAACGAAAAGTCGGTCATCTGGTTGTTGAGCAGGAAGCCCTGGACCATCAAGTGTGAGCCGAACGCGGACTCAACGGTGGTGGTCATGGACACGGCGCCGCCTGCGTCATCGACAGCGACCACTTGCGAGGTGGAGATGCGCAGGGGCGAGCGGTCCGGCGCGTAGGCGACTTGAATACCCGGCGGCGTGCCGGGTTTGGCCGTGCCCATGCTGCGGTCGCCGATCAGGGCGGCGCGGCTGGCGAGGTAAGTCGGGTCCACCAGGCCTTTGACCGGCACTGGCACGAAGTCGGTGTCGGCCACATATTGCGCGCGGTCGGCGTAGGCCAGGCGTTCGGCTTCAGAGATCAGGTGCACGGCTTCTGGCGCTGGCTCGATGCCTGCCGGCTTATCCGTCTTCAGCGGTTTGAGCGGCGCCAGGGCAAAGCGCGGGTCGCGGGTTTCCAGGGCTTGCAAGGTGCCGAGGATCTGCGCCACGGCAATTCCGCCCGACGACGGTGGCGGCATGCCGCAGACCTGCCAGCGTTTGTAGTCGGAGCACAGCGGCGCACGTTCCTTGGCCTTGTAGCCTTGAAGGTCATTCAGCGACAGGCTGCCGGGGTTTTTATGGCCCTGGACCTTGGCGACGATTTCTTCGGCAACCGGCCCTTTGTAGAGCGCGTCGGGGCCTTCCTTGGCGATGCGTTTGAATACCGCGGCCAATGCCGGATTCTTCAGTAGCGTACCGACGGCTTTGGGGCTGCCATCCGCATTCAGAAAGTACGCCACCATGTCCGGCGAACGCTTGAGCGACGAGTCCGAAGCAATCAGCTGATGCAAACGCGGCGAGATCGCAAAGCCTTGCTCCGCGAGTTTGATCGCCGGTTCGAACAGTGTCGCCCAGGGCAGGCGCCCGTGTTTCTGATGCGCCAGCTCAAGCGCGCGCAACACGCCCGGCGTCCCCACTGAGCGACCGCCAATCTGCGCTTGAGTGAACGGCATCGGCGTGCCATCGGCTTGCAGGAAAAGTTTCTCGGTGGCGCCGGACGGAGCGGTTTCCCGACCGTCATACGTGCGCACAGCCTTGCCGTCCCACAATACGATCAACGCACCGCCACCAATGCCCGACGATTGCGGTTCCACCAGGGTCAATACCGCTTGCATCGCAATGGCCGCATCGATGGCCGAGCCACCCTGACGCAGCATCTCCCGCCCGGCCGCAGCCGCTAGCGGATTGGCGGCCGCCGCCATGTGTTTCGAGGCGTGGCGGGTTTGCAGGTCAGTGCGAAAACCGGTGGCGGCTTCCGGCGCCACGGGCAATGTCGACGTGGGTGGTGCGTTGCACGCGGCGAGGGTCAGCGCGGTGGCGATCAGCGACAGGGCTGACAGGCGATAGCGGCTCAAGTGAAAGGCTGAGAACACGTAGGGCACTCCGTCCGTGGGATAAAAGATTCGGGGACTTTATCGGCCGACAGGGTGCGACGCAAACCACGTCCGACAGCAAAGGCACTTTTGTCCTTCATCAACGGACGGATTTTCTGTAGGGTCGAGAGCATCAGAGCGGCCAGAAAACCAACAAGAGGCAGACATGCAGAGCCAGTTTCCTACCCAGCCGAGTTACCGTGGGCAACGTGAACAATTCCTCGCCGCAGCCACCGCAGCAGGCGCGACACTGACCGAATATCCCCATCCACTCCAAGGGCCGTTCGGTGAATCGTTGAGCACTGATGTGGCGGTGCTCGGCGATCCGTCTGCCAAGCGTCTGCTGATTGCGTTGAGCGGCACCCATGGGGTCGAAGGTTTCTACGGCTCGGGCTGTCAGATCAAATGGTTGCAGGACTTGGGCAAGCGTTCGCTGCCGGCGGATGTCGCGGTGGTGATGATCCATTTGATCAACCCGTGGGGCACGGCGTGGTTGCGCCGGGTCAATGAAGACAATATCGACCTGAACCGCAATCACCTGAACTTCGAGCGTCCGCTGCCAGACAACCAGGCCTACGCGGCATTGCATGAAATCTACGCCAGCAGTGAGTTGCTCGGCCCCGAGCGTGATCGCGCCGATGCCTTGCTCGATGCGCACATCAAGGAACGCGGCTGGCCGGCGGTGATGTCGATTGTCGAGGGTGGCCAGCACAGTCACCCCGATGGTTTGTTCTTTGGTGGTCTGGCGCCGAGCTGGTCGAATCGCACGTTGCACCAGATCATTCAGAAGCACGTTGCCCATGCCGACGTTGCGATGTGTTTTGACTTGCACACCGGGGCCGGTGAATACGGTCATCCGATGCTGCTGACCATTACCGAGGCCGCTTACCCGGCGCTGGACGATGCCCAGGCGATTTACGGTCCGTGGCTCTACACCTTGCACACTGGCGCCAACACCACCAGCGAAACCGGGGTCGCAGCGACGGCAACGGGTTATACCTCCCAGGCGTTGCTCAATGCGTTGCCTCACGTGCGGTTGATGCCGTTTGTGATCGAGTGCGGGACGTATCCGGGGGTAGAGGTTCATCGGCATCTGCGCGATGACCATTGGCTGCATCTGCACGGCAACCCAAGTGATGAGGTTGGGCGCGGGATCAAACTCAATCTGCTGGAGCAGTTCTATCCGGCCGACAGCGATTGGCAGGCCATGGTCTGGCTGCGTACCTGGCAGATTTGGGAGCGCGGGTTGTCCGCGTTATCGACGCTGCGCGGCTGACGGGGCGGGCACTTTTCTCGAGGCATAAAAAAACGGCCTACCTTTCGGTAAGCCGTTTTTAGTACTTGGTGGCTACACAGGGACTTGAACCCCGGACCCCAGCATTATGAATGCTATGCTCTAACCAACTGAGCTATGTAGCCAAGTGGCGGGCATTATTCACCTGGAACGAAGATGCGTCAAGCGTAAATTTAAAATATTTCTCCACACTTTCAACCGGTTATCGTCCTGGCCCGAAAAAACAGGGCGGGGCAGGGCGTCAGCGCAGTTGAAATCTCCCGGTATTCGCACTCAAGGCCTTGCTGCCCTGGCTCAAGGTGTCTGCCGCAAGGTTCACGGCCCGCGCGCCTTCCAGTAACCTGACGGCGGCCTGATCGACCTGCTGGATGTTGCCGCTGACTTCATCGGCGGTGCTTGCTTGCTCCTCAACGGCGGTGGCGATTTGCGCCAGGGTGTCGGTGACGCTTTGCACCGCGCTGGCAATTTCCCCCAGGCGTGCGCCCAGGCCCGTGACGGCTTGCGCGTCGGTTTGAGCCTGGCCGCAAGCGGCTTCCATCAGGGTCACCGCTTCATTCACCGTGCTGCGCAGGCTATCGACGGTGCTGGCGATCTGTGCGGTGGACGACTGTGTGCGCTGGGACAGACTGCGCACTTCATCGGCCACCACGGCAAAGCCGCGACCTTGCTCGCCCGCGCGGGCAGCCTCGATGGCGGCGTTGAGCGCCAACAGGTTGGTCTGCTCGGCGACGCCACGAATAGTGTCGACCACCAATTGAATCTGTTGCCCTTGCTCACTGACCCGGCCCAATGCAGCCGCGGTGTCGTTGAGGCGCTGATTGAGCTGCTGAATGCTCGCCGTGGTGCGTTGGCTGTCGCGGCTGCTGTCGGCGGCGATGCGCTGGGTGTGTTGCGCGCTACCGGACGCCTGCTCACAGCTCTGGGCGACTCCTTGCGAGGTGGCGGCCAATTGCGTGGCAGCAGCGGCGATCTGGCTGATCTGGATTTGCTGGGCCTCGACTTCCCCCAGCGCGCCGCTGGAGTGATCGTTGAGGGTGCGCACGGCATTGCTCAGTTGCAAGGTCTCGTGATCGACCCCGAGCAAACTGTTGCGCAATTGCACCACCGCCACATTAAGCGCGGTGCTGATCGCCGCCAGTTCATCGCGCCCCTGCACCGGCACTTGCAGGCTCAGGTTACCGTCGCGCAGGGCTTCAGCCAGCACGGTGATGCCGCTGGCGCTGCGACGGATCGAGGCCTGCAAGCACACAAACAGGTACAACGCGGCCAACAGCAGGCAACCAAAGATCGTCGCCACCAGAATGAACTGGCGGATCGCCGAGCCGTGGTAGTAATCCAGGCGTTGATCCAGCGACACCAGCGATTGCTGGCGCAGCGAGGCGAGGTCGGTGAGCAGCGCGTCGAGGTTGCGTTCGAAGTCGTCCGGCTTGAGGTTGATGCTGCCGCCGAACACGCCGTCGTCCAGCACTTTCAAGGTCGAATCAAGATGCTTGAGGCTGTCATGGTATTGCCCGGCCCAGGTTTGCAAGGCGCTGGGCAGGCGTGCTTCGAGCAGGCTCGCCGTTTTAACCAGCTGTTCCCGGGCATCACCGATGCGACTGCGCAAGTCCCGCAGTTGCAGACGGCTTTGCAGGGTGAACTGCCCGGACACCACCGACGCCTGGCCGACGGCCGCCAGACGTCCGACCCGTTCGATCAGGTCCGGCGCATGTTGGGTAGAAATCTGCGTCAGCAAATAGGTTTCCAGCCACGGCGCCAGGGTCAGGCGATTGTCCATGACGATCTGTTCGCGCAAGGCTTGCAGGGCGCTCAGGGCATTGGTGAAGCGATCGTAGCCGTCCGGCCACCAGCCGACACCGCTCAGGCTTTTCGAGTCCAGGCCATTGAGGGCGGTTTGCAGGGCTTGATAGCGGGTCAGGGTTTCGCCCTCGGCGCCTTCGGTTTTCAAGGCATTGCCCAGGTCGGAAGTCGCTTGGGTGACGGCGGGCTGCACGGCGTCGAAAGCGCCCATGGCGGCGATCGTGGCTGGCGTCGGCTGGCGATTGGTTTCGGTGGCGCGCCAACGGGCCGCGCGGTCACGCTGGGCGGCGAGCAGGTTGTCGAGTGCATCCAGGGCCAGCAGTTGACGAACCCCGGCACGTTCGCCGGAAATCAGTTGCAGTTTGTCGCGATAATCCTGGCCGATCATCCACAGGCTGCCGGCCAGCGGCAGGATAAACAGCAAAAACAGCAGCTGAAATTTGCGTGCGAAGCCAAAACGCCCCAGCAATCCGATCCCCGGTGATAAAAAAGCCTGCATGCCCCATGACTCCTCTGGACACCACGCACCATCGGCGTGCGTCGTGATCGTTGCGACCGCGACTTGTGCCCCTTTAAAAGGCCTCGAAAGTTCACCCTCGCCAGCTCTGTAGGCCGACTCTGTAGCGAAACTTCCCATTCTCGATCCCCTTTGTAAGGGGGCCGCGTTGAAGGGGATAAACAAGGCAAGATTTAGACCATGGCGTTGCGCTATCACCCACTCTTCGATGAACGTCGAGGTCGTTAGCAGGCTAAGGGGATGGCGCTGCTGCACTGAAAAATGGCACATTGACGCACCTGCCCGTGTGCACCCATCTGTAGTACGGAAAATCCCCATGGCTATCAGCAATGCCCAGACCGGTTCGACGCCGGCGTCCGCGACTCCACAAAGCAGCCCTCTGGTCATGCGCATCATCGGCGCCGTAGCGCTGGCGCACTTGATCAACGACCTGATTCAGTCAGTGCTGCCGTCGATTTACCCGATGCTCAAGGCCAACTATGGCCTGACCTTTACTCAGGTCGGCCTGATCACCCTGACATTCCAACTGACGGCTTCGCTGCTGCAGCCGTGGGTCGGTTACTACACCGATCGCCATCCCAAGCCGTGGCTTTTGCCGGCTGGAACGGTGTGTACGCTGATCGGCATTTTGATGATGTCGGAAGTCGGCAGCTTCCCGATGATTCTGCTGGCCGCCGGGTTGATCGGCATCGGTTCCTCGACCTTTCACCCGGAAGCTTCTCGCGTGGCACGACTGGCTTCGGGCGGGCGGTTTGGCCTGGCGCAATCGACCTTCCAGGTCGGTGGTAACGCGGGTTCGGCGTTCGGTCCGTTGCTGGCGGCGGCGATCATCATTCCGTATGGCCAGGGCCACGTCGCGTGGTTCGGGTTGTTTGCGGTGTTTGCGCTGTTTGTGCTCTATCGCATCAGCCGCTGGTACGCCAACCACCTGAACCTGTTCAAGCTCAAGCAAGGTCAGGCGGCGACCCACGGCCTGTCGAAAAACCGGGTGATCAGCGCATTGGTGGTGCTCGGTTTGCTGGTGTTTTCCAAGTATTTCTACATGGCCAGTTTCACCAGTTACTTCACCTTCTACCTGATCGAGAAGTTCGACCTGTCGGTGGCCAGTTCGCAGCTGCACTTGTTCCTGTTCCTGGGTGCGGTGGCGGCGGGGACGTTCTTCGGCGGACCGATTGGCGACAAGATCGGGCGTAAGGCAGTGATCTGGTTCTCGATCCTCGGCGTTGCGCCGTTCACCCTGATCCTGCCCCATGTCGACCTGTTCTGGACCAGCATCCTCAGCGTGGTCATCGGCTTTATCCTGGCCTCGGCGTTTTCTGCCATCGTGGTGTACGCGCAGGAATTGGTGCCGGGTAATGTCGGGATGATTGCCGGGGTGTTTTTTGGTTTGATGTTTGGTTTTGGCGGGATTGGCGCGGCGTTGCTGGGGCATCTGGCGGATGTTCACGGGATTGAATACGTGTACTTCCTGTGTTCGTTCCTGCCGCTGTTTGGGGTGTTGGCGATCTTCCTGCCAAGAACCAAAAAGGCCTGAACACCATGGGCTCTGTAGGAGCGAGGCTTGCCCGCGAAGCTTTTAGCGCCAGTGATGACGCCTTCGCGGGCAAGCCTCGCTCCTGCAGGTTGGTGGTGTTTCCCGGATTTGAGGCACAAAAAAGCCGCGTATCAAACGCGGCTTTTTGTTGCGTAGCTGTTTTTACACGTTGAAACGGAAGTGCATCACGTCGCCGTCTTTCACGATGTAGTCCTTGCCTTCCAGACGCCATTTACCGGCTTCTTTGGTGCCGGCTTCGCCCTTGTACTGGATGAAGTCGTCGTAGGCGATGACTTCGGCGCGGATGAAGCCTTTTTCGAAGTCGGTGTGGATCACGCCAGCGGCTTGCGGTGCGGTGGCCCCGACGCGCACGGTCCAGGCGCGGACTTCTTCAACACCGGCGGTGAAGTAGGTCTGCAGGTGCAGCATCTCGTAGCCGGCGCGGATCACGCGGTTCAAGCCAGGCTCTTCGAGGCCCAGGGCTTCGAGGAACATGTCTTTCTCTTCGCCGTCTTCCAGCTCGGCAATTTCGGCTTCGATCTTGTTGCAGACCGGAACCACCATGGCGCCTTCTTCTTCGGCGATGGCCTTGACGATGTCCAGCAGCGGGTTGTTCTCGAAACCGTCTTCAGCGACGTTGGCGATGTACATGACCGGTTTGGTGGTCAGCAGGTGGAAGCCACGAATCACGGCTTTATCGTCGGCGCCCATGGTCTTCATCAGGGTGCGTGCAGGCTTGCCGAGGGTGAAGTGAGCGATCAATTGCTCCAACAGGCCTTTCTGGACTACGGCGTCCTTGTCACCACCCTTGGCGTTGCGCGCGACTTTCTGCAGTTGCTTCTCGCAGCTGTCGAGGTCGGCGAAGATCAGTTCCAGGTCGATGATTTCGATGTCGCGTTTCGGGTCGACACTGTTGGAGACGTGAATCACGTTCTCGTCTTCGAAGCAGCGGACCACGTGGGCGATGGCATCGGTTTCACGGATGTTGGCGAGGAACTTGTTGCCCAGGCCTTCACCTTTCGAGGCGCCGGCAACCAGGCCCGCGATATCGACGAATTCCATGGTGGTCGGCAGGATGCGCTTTGGGTTGACGATGGCTGCCAAGGCTTCCAGACGCGAATCCGGCATCGGCACGATACCGGTGTTCGGCTCGATGGTGCAGAAGGGGAAGTTCTCGGCCGCGATCCCGGATTTGGTCAGGGCGTTGAATAGGGTGGACTTGCCGACGTTAGGCAGGCCGACGATGCCGCAATTGAATCCCATGGTGTTTTCCCCGAGGAGTGAGTCAGGCCTTCTGGCTGTGCAGGTTTTTCATCGCGCGGTTCCATTCCCCGGCGAGGATATCCGGCAGCACGCCGAGGGCAAAGTCGATGCTGGCATCGAGTTTTTCCTGTTCGGCGCGTGGCGCACGACCCAGGACGAAATTTGAAACCATACTGGCAACGCCCGGGTGGCCAATGCCAAGCCGCAAGCGGTGAAAGGTATTCTGATTGCCCAGTTGCGCGATGATGTCGCGCAACCCGTTGTGACCGCCATGGCCGCCGCCCTGTTTGAGCTTGGCAACGCCCGGAGGCAAGTCGAGTTCGTCATGCGCCACGAGGATTTCTTCAGGCGTGATGCGGAAGAAACCGGCGAGTGCCGCGACAGCCTGGCCGCTGCGGTTCATGTACGTGGTGGGAATCAGCAGACGAACATCCTGACCCTGATGCGAATAGCGCCCGGTCAGGCCGAAATATTTGCGATCGGCCACAAGGTTTACGCCTTGCGCGTTCGCGATGCGCTCAACAAAAAGGGCCCCTGCGTTATGCCGGGTCTGTTCGTATTCAGCGCCTGGATTTCCCAGGCCAACGATCAGTTTGATGGCGGTCACGATAGGGGCCCTTCCTTGGAGTGGTGGATAACATCGCCGCAATCAGGGAGTGCGGCGAAAGTGGACGACACGTGCTCATTTACCATTATGTAAACTCCGCGTGCTCGCCCGCTTTCTCGCTACGTTCCAGTCCGCGATGTTACTTGATCACTCCGGCTTCACAGAGTGAATTACTCTGCTTCGCCTTCTTCGGTAGCTTCTGGAGCAACACGTGGAGCGTGGACGTTGGCAACAGCCTTGTCATCACCGTGGGCCAGAGCAACAAACTCAACGCCTTTAGGGGCTTTGAGGTCGGACAAGTGAATGATCGAGCCGACTTCGGCGTTAGCCAGGTCAACTTCGATGAATTCAGGCAGGTCTTTTGGCAGGCAGGTCACTTCGATTTCGGAAACAACGTGCGAAACTTCGCCGCCTTTCTTGATCGGAGCTTCTTCGCCAACGAAGTGTACAGGCACGATAGCGGTCAGTTTCTGACCCGCTACAACGCGTACGAAGTCAGCGTGCAGCACGTGGCCTTTAGCCGGGTGGCGCTGCAGAGCCTTGATGATTACGTTTTGCTTGGTGCCGCCAACGTTCAGCTCGATGATGTGGCTGTAAGCCGCTTCGTTTTCGAGCAGTTTGGCAACTTCTTTAGCCAGCATGCTGATGGATTCAGGGGCTTTTTCGCCACCGTAAACTACAGCTGGAACCAGGCTTGCGAGACGACGAAGGCGGCGGCTCGCACCTTTCCCCAGGTCGGAACGCACTTCAGCATTCAGAGTAAAATCGTTCATGTTGTATCTCCAAAATAACCACATTCGCCCCAGCGGTTGCGACCAGCGCTAAAGGCGATATGGGCAAAAAAGCCCCGCCCCGACAGGAATGCCGGGGCGGGGCGCTTTTCGTCAACGAGACATTCGAGAAGGGCAGGGCCCTTAACGGAACATCGCGCTGATCGATTCTTCATTGCTGATGCGGCGGACCGCCTCGGCAACTACCGGCGCGATATCCAGTTGACGGATACGCGAGCAGGCTTGAGCAGCAGCGGACAACGGGATGGTGTTAGTCACCACCAGTTCGTCCAGCATGGAATTTTCAATGTTTTCGATCGCCCGACCGGACAGCACAGGGTGTGTGCAGTAGGCGAAAACCTTGGCAGCGCCATGCTCTTTCAGGGCCTTCGCCGCATGGCACAGAGTGCCGGCGGTATCGACCATGTCATCGACCAGAATACAGGTACGCCCTTCGACATCACCAATGATATGCATCACTTCAGAGTGATTGGCTTTCTCACGGCGTTTGTCGATGATCCCGAGATCCACGCCCAGGGATTTGGCAACAGCACGTGCACGCACGACGCCGCCAATGTCCGGGGACACGATCATCAGGTTTTCGAAGCGCTGATCTTCAATGTCATCCACCAGAACCGGGGAGCCGTAGATGTTATCTACTGGAATATCGAAGAAACCCTGGATTTGGTCAGCATGCAAATCAACCGTGAGAACACGATCGATGCCGACTACGGTAAGCATGTCAGCGACGACTTTCGCGCTGATAGCCACACGTGCGGAACGCGGACGGCGATCCTGACGGGCATAACCAAAGTAAGGAATAACAGCAGTGATACGAGTAGCCGAGGAGCGGCGGAAGGCATCAGCCATCACTACCAGTTCCATCAGGTTATCGTTGGTCGGAGCGCAAGTCGGCTGAATAATGAAGACATCTTTACCGCGGACGTTTTCATTGATCTCGGCAGTAATTTCGCCGTCGGAGAACTTACCGACAGAGATGTCACCGAGAGGGATATGCAGCTGACGTACAACACGCCGAGCCAGATCGGGGTTAGCGTTCCCCGTAAAGACCATCATCTTGGACACGCGCAGTACCTGAAGGCTGAGGGTAACCTGGATGAGTATAGGAAAATGGCAGGGGCGGCTGGATTCGAACCAACGCATGGCAGGATCAAAACCTGCTGCCTTACCGCTTGGCGACGCCCCTGTATCTGTTGCAACGATTACCCAGTAATCGGTTCCTTTAGAGCAGTTTTTGCAGCTTGCGATGCAACATCGAAACGTTGCTTCCCTTTGCTACAAACCCTGTAAGGGTCTCTGTAAGAAGGGCCGAGACTTTATCAGCTTCAGCTTTGCTTGGGAAGCCCCCAAACACACAACTTCCAGTTCCGGTGAGTTTTGCTTCGGTAAATTTACCTAACAAATTCAATGCGTTACGTACCTCTGGATAACGCCTTGCTACTACCGGTAAGCAGTCATTTCGACTGTTTCCCTTGGGAACGGGGCGCACTTTAATGGGAGAAGAGTTACGTGTCAACAAAGGATCTGAAAAAATTTCTGCTGTACTTACAGATACTTGCGGTACGAGCACGAGATACCACGGTTCTTCGGGGTCTACAGGGGTCAGTTTCTCGCCGACACCCTCGGCAAAAGCCGCGTGCCCACGGACGAAAACCGGGACGTCAGCGCCCAGGGTCAGGCCCAGCACGGCCAGCCGATCCTCATCCCAGCCCAGTTGCCAGAGGTGATTGAGGCCAAGCAAAGTCGTCGCGGCATTTGAACTGCCGCCACCGATTCCACCGCCCATGGGCAGGACTTTATCGATCCAGATGTCGATGCCGAGGGCACAACCGGATTGCTCCTGAAGTTTCTTTGCGGCTCGAACAATCAGGTTGCTGTCGTGGGGAACGCCATCGAATTCAGTGTGCAAACGAATCACACCGTCATCGCGCACGGCGAAAGTGATGTCATCACCGTAATCGAGAAACTGAAAAATCGTCTGCAGCTCGTGGTAACCGTCTTCACGGCGCCCAAGAATATGCAGCATCAGATTGAGTTTGGCCGGCGAGGGCAGCGTCAGGCGCGGAGCAGTCATGTTCACTGCCCCAGTTTGCGTGGTTGCCATTCCTTGATCACCAGCGTGACATCAAGGTCGGTGCCGTGCAGTTTGATCCGCTCGGGCAGCCAATAGCCGTTTTGTTCGGCGTAGCTCAGGTATTCGACCTGCCAGCCATCCTGTTCTAGGTTGGCCAGACGACTGTCGGCGTCCAGGGTCAGGCGACTTTTGCTGTCCGGAGCCGGGAGCCCGCGAACCCACCAGGCCAGGTTGGACACCGGCAATTTCCAGCCCAGTTGTTCTTCGAGCAAGGCTTCCGGTGTCGGCGCCTCAAAGCGACCCTGGTTGGCGACTTCCAGCGACACCTTGCCCGGGCGACCGGTCAGGCGTGCGGCGCCGCGACCCAGTGGGCCAGAGAGGCGGATGTCGTAGTAATCCTGGCGCTGCAACCAGAACAGCGTGCCGCTGCCTGAATCTTTAGGCGCGCGAATGCCTATCTTGCCGTTGATCTGCCAGCCATCAAGGCTGGTCATCTGCTGTTTGTACGCGTTCCATTGGGCCGGATTGCCTTGACCCTGGACCGATTCGCGGGCGCCGAAGCCCGCGCAACCGGCGAGCAGGGCAATGAGGCTGAAAACGATAACGTGGCGCAAAAACATAATCTTAAAGAGTCTCTGATCCGGTCAGGCGCTTGATGGTGCCGCGCAGGGTAGGGCTGTCGGGCTGATCCTTGAGGAACTTGCCCCAGATTTGCTTGGCTTCCCGTTGTTTGCCGTTGGCCCACAGGACTTCGCCCAGGTGAGCCGCGACTTCCTGATCGGGGAAGCGTTCCAGTGCCTGGCGCAGCAAACGCTCGGCTTCATCGAGATTGCCCAAGCGGAAATTCACCCAGCCGAGGCTGTCGAGGACTGCGGGGTCTTCCGGATTGAGCTGGTGTGCGTGCTCGATCAGGGCCTTGGCTTCTTCGTAGCGAGTCGTGCGGTCGGACAGGGTGTAGCCGAGGGCGTTCAACGCCATCGCATTGTCCGGGTCGCGCTTGATGATCAGGCGCAGGTCTTTTTCCATCTGTGCCAAGTCATTGCGTTTTTCCGCGAGCATGGCCCGGGTGTAGAGCAGATTCAGATCGTCCGGGTATTGCAGCAAGGCTTTCTGCAACACGCCCCAGGCCTTGTCGCCCTGATTGTTGGCGGACAGGGTTTCGGCTTCGATCAGGTACAACTGGATCGCGTAATCCGGTTGTGCGTCGCGCTCGGCCAGCAGTTTGCTTTGGGCTTCGGCGGTCTTGCCGTTGTTCATCAGAATATCGGCCTGGCGCAACTGCGCTGGCAGGTAATCATTGCCGGGGCCGACCTGGGCGTACTCGATCAGTGCACCCTGCGGGTCGTTGCGCTCTTCAGCGATACGGCCGAGGTTCAGGTGTGCCGAATCCACATGGCTTTCCCGGGCGATCAGGTCTTCCAGGTAACCCTTGGCCTCGTCCCAGGCCTTGGCTTCCAGGCACACCAGCGCCAGGGAATAACGCAATTCGTCGTCTTCCGGATACTGCTGGACCAGGCTGGAGAACTCGACCTTGGCGTCATCCATGCGGTCCTGTTCGACCAGCATGCGCGCGTAGGTCAGGCGCAGGCGTTTGTCGTCCGGGTATTTCTTGATGCTTTTTTGCAGCAGTGGCAGGGCTTCACCGCCACGGTTGAGGGTTTGCAGCAGGCGCGCCCGCAGCAGGATCGGGGCGATTTCGCCTTCGTCCGGCGGATTGTCTTCCAGCAGGGTCAGTGCACCTTTGGCGTCGCCGTCCTGTTGCATCAGCAAAGCCTTGCCGAAAATCAGCTGGCCGTTGTTCGGATGCCGCTGCAACAAACGGTCAAAACTTTTCATCAGGCCGTTGCGGGTGTCCTGGTCGGTGTCAGCCGCGGACAGGGCGAGAAAGTCGAAATGCGTGTCGCCTTTGCCCAGCAGGACTTTCTCCATGTAGACCATGGAGTCGTCATAGCGCCCGGCGCGCGCCAGTTGCACGGCGGCTGCGCGTTGCGCTTCAAGGTCGTCCGGGGCATTTTTTGCCCAGATCAGCGCGGTATCCAGGGCGGCCTGATCGGCGCCCAGGTACTCGGCGATGCGGAATGCCCGCTCGGAGACGCCCGGATCCTGGGTGTTGATCGCCTGGGTGACGTAGTTGTCCAGCGCAATGTCGAAACGATTGCGCTGGCCAGCCAGTTCGGCGCTCAACAGACTGAAGACGGTTTCTTCACTGAAGGAGCTGTAGACCTTGGGCTTTTCAGGGGCCGGAGTGCTGTCTTCAGTCGGCGGCGTGCCGTCCGACGAAACGGGCGCCATAGCCTGGCAGCCGCTGAGGAAGACAAAAGCGAGGAGCAACGCGGAAGATCTATTCATATAGGAGAAGGACGACTAACCTGCGGTCGGATCATCATGACACAAGCCTTCGGCCAAACATAACCGAGTCTCAATTGATGCCTTTATAGAGGCAAGTGATTGGGACAATAGTCAGCGGTAGTTGTTCTGTCTGTGTCGAAGTAGGACAATTGCCGGCTTCACGTCACCATCAGCGACCTTGAATGGCCTTCCTTGCACTCGGTATTAACCACAAGACTGCTTCAGTAGACGTCCGCGAGCGCGTGGCCTTTACCCCTGAGCAGCTGGTGGAGGCGTTGCAGCAGCTCTGCCGACTCACCGACAGCCGCGAAGCTGCGATCCTTTCCACCTGCAATCGCAGTGAGCTTTATATAGAGCAGGATCACCTTTCGGCGGACATCATCCTGCGCTGGCTGGCCGATTATCATCATTTGAGCCTCGATGAGCTGCGCGCGAGCAGTTATGTGCACGAAGATGATGCGGCAGTTCGTCACATGATGCGGGTCGCTTCCGGGCTCGATTCCCTGGTGTTGGGCGAACCGCAGATTCTCGGCCAGATGAAATCGGCCTACGCCGTGGCGCGGGAGGCCGGCACCATCGGTCCACTGCTCGGCAGGTTGTTCCAGGCCACGTTCAATGCGGCCAAGCAAGTGCGCACCGACACCGCCATCGGTGAAAACCCGGTATCCGTGGCGTTTGCCGCGGTCAGCCTGGCCAAACAGATTTTCAGCGACTTGCAACGCAGCCAGGCGTTGCTGATTGGCGCTGGCGAGACCATCACCCTGGTCGCCCGTCATCTGCATGAGTTGGGTGTGAAGCGTATTGTCGTCGCCAACCGAACCCTGGAGCGCGCAAGTATCCTGGCCGAACAGTTCGGCGCCCACGCGGTGCTGCTGTCGGACATCCCGGCCGAACTGGTGCGCAGCGACATCGTCATCAGCTCCACCGCCAGCCAGTTGCCGATCCTCGGTAAAGGCGCAGTGGAAAGTGCCCTGAAGCTGCGCAAGCATAAACCGATCTTCATGGTGGACATCGCCGTCCCTCGGGACATCGAGCCTGAAGTCGGCGAACTGGACGACGTTTACCTCTACAGCGTCGACGATCTCCACGAAGTGGTCGCCGAAAACCTCAAGAGCCGCCAAGGCGCAGCCCAGGCCGCAGAAGAGATGGTGGCGATCGGCGCCGATGACTTCATGGTGCGCCTGCGTGAACTGGCGGCGGTGGATGTGCTCAAGGCCTACCGTCAGCAAAGCGAGCGCATGCGTGACGAAGAATTGCTCAAGGCCCAGCGCATGCTGGCCAACGGCAGCAGCGCCGAAGACGTGTTGGTGCAACTGGCGCGCGGCCTGACTAACAAATTGCTGCACGCGCCTAGCGTGCAGTTGAAAAAGTTGACTGCCGAAGGCCGCCTCGATGCGCTGGCCATGGCCCAGGAACTCTTTGCCCTCAATGAGGGCTCGTCGGATAGCTCGGATAAAAAACCGCAATGAAAGCGTCACTGCTCAATAAGCTGGACATCCTCCAGGACCGTTTCGAGGAATTGACCGCTCTGCTTGGCGATGGCGAGGTCATTTCCGATCAGGCCAAATTTCGCGCCTATTCCAAGGAATACGCGGAAGTCGAACCGATTGTTGAAACCTATAAACAGCTGCTGAAAGTACAAGGCGACCTCGAAGGCGCCCAGGCACTGCTCAAGGACAGCGACCCGGACATGCGCGAAATGGCCGTGGAAGAAGTTCGCGAAGCCAAAGAGCAACTGATCGAAATCGAAGCCAGGCTGCAACGCATGTTGCTGCCCAAGGACCCGAACGACGGGCGCAACGTGTTCCTCGAAATCCGTGCTGGCACCGGCGGTGACGAGGCGGCGATTTTCTCCGGCGACCTGTTTCGCATGTATTCGCGCTACGCCGAGCGACGTGGCTGGCGGGTGGAGATTCTCTCGGAGAACATCGGCGAGCACGGCGGCTATAAAGAAGTCATCGCCCGGGTCGAAGGCGAGAATGTCTACGGCAAGCTGAAATTCGAATCCGGCGCGCACCGTGTGCAACGGGTGCCGGCGACTGAATCCCAGGGGCGCATCCACACCTCGGCGTGCACCGTGGCCGTGTTGCCCGAGCCGGACGAGCAGGAAGCGATCGAGATCAACCCGTCCGACTTGCGCATCGACACCTACAAGTCCTCCGGGGCCGGTGGACAGCACGTCAACAAGACCGACTCGGCGATCCGCATCACGCACTTGCCGTCGGGTATTGTCGTTGAGTGCCAGGAAGAACGTTCCCAGCACAAGAACCGCGCCCGGGCGATGTCCTGGCTGTCGGCCAAGCTCAACGACCAGCAGACCAGCGCCGCAGCCAATGCCATTGCCAGCGAGCGTAAACTGCTGGTGGGTTCGGGTGATCGCTCCGAGCGGATCCGTACTTACAACTTCGCCCAGGGCCGGGTCACCGACCACCGGGTCAACCTGACGCTGTATTCCCTCGACGAGATCCTCGCCGGTGGCGTGGAAGCAGTGATCGAGCCATTGTTGGCCGAGTTCCAGGCCGACCAATTGGCGGCGATAGGTGAATAAATGACGATCATTGCCAGTTTGTTACGTGCCGCCGATCTACCCGACTCGCCGACCGCGCGCCTGGATGCCGAGCTATTGCTGGCCCATGCGTTGGGCAAGAACCGCAGCTTCCTGCACACCTGGCCCGAGCGCATCGTGCCGAGCGAAGCGGCGCTGACCTTTGCCAGTTATTTGCAACGTCGTCGCGGCGGTGAGCCGGTGGCTTACATCCTCGGCCAGCAAGGTTTCTGGAAACTCGATCTGGAAGTCGCACCGCACACGCTGATCCCGCGCCCGGACACCGAGTTGCTGGTGGAAACCGCGCTGGAGTTATTGCCCGCGACACCGGCCACGGTCCTCGACCTCGGCACCGGCAGCGGCGCCATTGCGTTGGCCCTGGCCAGCGAGCGTCCGGCCTGGAAGGTCACGGCTGTGGATCGGGTGATCGAAGCCGTGGCCCTGGCTGAACGCAATCGCCAGCGCCTGCATTTGAACAACGCCACGGTGCTGAGTAGCCATTGGTTCAGCGCTTTGGAAGGTCAACGCTTTCAACTGATCATCAGCAACCCGCCGTACATTGCTTCGGCGGATCCGCATCTGGTGGAAGGTGACGTGCGTTTCGAGCCGGCCAGTGCGTTGGTGGCCGGCGTCGACGGGCTCGACGATCTGCGTTTGATCGTCGCCCAGGCGCCGGACTACCTCGAAGCCGGCGGCTGGCTGATGCTGGAACATGGCTATGATCAAGCCGACGCGGTGCGCGATTTGCTGCTGACCCGCGGTTTTGAAGAAGTCCACAGCCGCACCGATCTGGGCGGCCACGAACGCATCAGCCTGGGGCGCCTGCCGTGCTGAATGATCAGGAATTGTTGCGCTATAGCCGACAGATTCTGTTGCAACACGTCGACATCGACGGTCAATTGCGGCTGAAAGAAAGCCGTGTGCTGATCGTCGGGCTCGGCGGTCTTGGCTCGCCCGTCGCGCTTTATCTGGCGGCAGCCGGAGTCGGTGAACTGCATCTGGCAGACTTCGACACGGTGGACCTGACCAACCTGCAACGCCAGATCATTCACGACACCGACAGCGTCGGCGTGAGCAAGGTCGATTCGGCGATCCGCCGTTTGAGCGCGATCAACCCCGAGATTCAACTGGTCGCCCATCGTGCGGCGCTGGATGAAGATTCCCTGGCCGCAGCGGTTGCTGCGGTGGATCTGGTGCTCGACTGCTCCGACAATTTCTCTACTCGCGAGGCGGTTAACGCTGCATGCGTGGCTGCGCGCAAACCCTTGGTCAGCGGCGCGGCGATTCGCCTGGAAGGGCAGTTGTCGGTGTTTGATCCGCGACGTGCTGAAAGTCCGTGTTACCACTGTTTATACGGGCACGGCAGCGAAGCCGAATTGACTTGCAGCGAAGCCGGGGTGATTGGCCCGCTGGTGGGCCTGGTCGGCAGCCTGCAAGCCCTCGAAGCGCTGAAGTTGCTGGCCGGTTTCGGCGAGCCATTGGTGGGGCGCTTGTTGTTGATCGATGCCTTGGGCACGCGCTTCCGCGAATTGCGGGTCAAACGTGATCCGGGTTGCAGCGTCTGTGGTACTGCCCATGCGTGAAGCGCCGATTGGCGTGTTCGACTCCGGCGTCGGTGGGCTTTCGGTGCTGGCTGAGATCCAGCGTTTGCTGCCCAACGAGTCGCTGTTGTACGTCGCCGATTGCGGGAATATTCCCTACGGCGAGAAAACCCCGGCATTCATCCAGCAACGTTGCAGCGTCATCGCCGATTTTTTTCAGCAGCAGGGCGCCAAGGCGCTGGTGCTGGCCTGTAACACCGCGACCGTGGCCGGCGTTGCCAATCTGCGCCGCGATTATCCCGAGTGGCCCATCGTCGGCATGGAGCCGGCCGTCAAACCGGCCGCCGCTGCCACCCGCAGTGGCGTGGTCGGCGTACTCGCCACCACCGGCACCTTGCAGAGCGCGAAGTTTGCCGCGCTGCTCGATCGCTTTGCCACGGATGTGCGGGTGATCACCCAACCTTGCCCAGGGTTGGTGGAGCTGATTGAGAGCGGCGATCTGCACAGTCAGAGCCTGCGTCAATTGCTTCAGGGCTATGTCGAGCCGCTGCTGGCCGCAGGCTGCGACACGATAATTCTCGGCTGCACGCATTATCCCTTTCTAAAGCCGTTGCTAAAGCAGATGATCCCAGAGGACATCAGCTTGATCGACACGGGTGCCGCCGTGGCGCGGCAACTGCAACGCCTGTTGGCCGAGCGTGAGTTACTCGCCGAGGGCCCCGTTCGTGCCGCGCAGTTCTGGACGAGTGCCGAACCGGAACATTTCAGAAATATCCTGCCGGTATTGTGGAATTCGGCTGGCATTGTGCAAAGCTTCAAGTACTAGAAAAAAAGCCGGGGCAAGCGAGTAATTGGGGTGAACTTCTGATTAACCGTCGACTTCTATAGCTGTGTTTGCAAGCTACAAAAAAAACCACACGAAATCGTTCGGAAAAGGGTGTTTCTGATGAAGCGACTATTCTGTTTGGCCGCGATTGCGACCGCATTGATGGGGCAAAGTTTGACCGCACAAGCGGCTGGCGTGGAGTTCGGGGTCGGTCAGACCAGCGACTCGACCATGACCTACCGGTTGGGTATGCAATTCGATTGGGACAAGAGCTGGCTGCAAAGTGATGTCGGTCGTCTGACCGGTTACTGGAGTGGCGCCTACACCTATTGGGAGGGCGACAAGACTTCGGGCACTAGCAGCCTGTCGTTCTCTCCCGTGTTTGTTTACGAGTTTGCCGGGCAAAACGTCAAACCGTATCTCGAGGCGGGGATCGGTGTTGCGGTGTTCTCCAATACCAAACTGGAAGACAACCACATCGGGCAGGCCTTCCAGTTCGAAGACCGCTTCGGCTTCGGCCTGCGCTTCGCCGGTGGGCATGAAGTCGGGATTCGTGCGACGCACTATTCCAACGCCGGCCTGAGCAGTAGCAACGACGGTGTGGAAAGCTATTCGCTGCACTACACGATGCCGTTGTAAGCAATCGACCGATTGGCACCGAACCCTGTGGGAGCGGGCTTGCTCGCGAAGGCGGACTGACAGTCAACTTAGATGTTGAATGTTAAATCGCTTTCGCGAGCAAGCCCGCTCCCACATTGGAGATTCAGCGGTAAACCGACACAATCCCCTGCCGCTCTTCAATGCATTCCGGCGAGCCCGTCTCGAACTCCCGGCAGATCAGCGGGCGTTTTTCGTAGATGGTGCACATCATCGTGTTGCGATCCAGCGCCGCACACCAGCCGTCATCCAGCCGCAACATCACTTCCCCGCCCCAGTCATCGGTATCGATAAAACGCTCAGGCACACCCGTTTCCGTGATCAACATGACTTCGAGCTGACAGCAGCAGGCTGAGCAGGTCGAGCACGTGACCACCGGATCGGTGATTTGCGTATGGGGGATGGTTTTCATGGGGCGCAGTGTAAGGCAGTGGACCGTTGCTGTGTGAAAGGCCTGACGGACGCTCAGTCGTGGTGATCCGCCGCCAACTGCCGGGCCATGAAATGCAGCGTAGGAAATAGCATCGCCCAGAGCAGTCCGATGCCCACCAGCGTGGGCACCTGTCCGTAGGGAAATTGCACCCCCGCCAGTTGGCTGCCCGCGTAATACGACAGCGGCCCTCCGACGGCGCCCAACAGGCTGGCCAGCCACCAAGGGTTGGCGCTCCACCTCAGGCAGTGACGCAACGTGGTCGCCAACAGTGCCCACAACAGCATCAGCCACAGCGGAATCAACGGCGCAACGTCGGTGAAGTCGAACACCCCCAGCCAGCGTAATGAACTGTCGACGGCGGTACCCAGCAACACCACGCTGAGGATCAATCGGCCTTCATCGACCCAGCGACTTATCCACAGCAGATGAATCACCAGCGCCGCCAGGGCCACCAACAGCCATAGACTGTTGCCGCCCACGACGCAGGCGAACCAGCCGAGTTGGAACAATGCAGCGTTGGCCAGGCGTTCAAGCATCGAAACGGCCGAGCAGGGGCGCTGGCATTGCCGCCGGTTTGGCCAGCAGCAATTGCGCGGTGCCGATGGTGCGCTCCAGGAAGCCACCTTCGCAGTAGCACAGGTAAAACTCCCACAGCCGCAGGAAATAATCGTCGTAGCCCAATTCGCTCAAGCGACCGTGGGCACGGCGAAAATTCTCATGCCACAGGCGCAGGGTGCGGGCGTAATGCAGGCCGAAATCTTCCATGTGCAGCAGGTTCATGTCGGTGTCGCGGCTGACGATCTCCAGCATTTTCTGCACACAGGGCAGGGCACCGCCGGGGAAGATGTAGCGCTGGATGAAATCAACACTGGTTTTGGCCTGTTCGTAGCGCTGCTCGCGGATGGTGATCGCCTGCAACAGCATCAAGCCGTTGCTCTTGAGCAAGTGCGCGCATTGCTTGAAGTAGGTTGGCAGGAAGCGATGGCCAACCGCTTCGATCATCTCGATCGACACCAATTTGTCGTACTGCCCGGTGAGGTCGCGGTAGTCCGAGAGCAACAAGGTGACCCGGTCTTGCAAACCCAGGGCTTCGATTCGCCGGGCGGTGAAGGCGTATTGTTCTTTGGACAGCGTGGTGGTGGTGACTTTGCAGCCGTAATGCTGCGCGGCGTAGATCGCCATGCTGCCCCAACCGGTGCCGATTTCCAGCAGGTGATCGGCGGGTTGCAGGTCGAGCTTCTGGCAGATTCGTTCCAGCTTGTTCAACTGCGCCTGTTCCAGGGTGTCGTCGGGGCTGAGGAATTGCGCCGCCGAATACATCATGGTCGGGTCGAGAAACTGTTCGAACAGGTCATTGCCCAGGTCGTAGTGAGCGGCGATGTTTTTCTGCGAGCCCTTGCGCGTATTGCGGTTGAGCCAGTGCAGCCCTTGCACGAACGGCCGGCCAAGTTTGGCCAGGCCACCTTCCAGCGCATCCAGTACTTCCAGGTTGCTGACGAAGACCCGGACCACCGCCGTCAGGTCCGGCGAGGTCCAATAACCGTGGATAAACGCTTCGCCCGCGCCGATTGAGCCGTTGCTCGCCACCAATCCCCAGACCGACGCATCGAGGATCTGAATCTCCCCGATCAGATGATCGCCGGGCGTGCCGAAAACATGCCGTTCACCGTCCTCGATCACCACCAGTTGCCCGTGCTTGAGGTGCGCCAGTTGGCGCAAAACACCCCGGCGCAGCAGCGAGCCGGACAAGCCGTTGGTGCTGAGCAGATTGGCTTTGGCCGAAACGCTAGGGGATTTCATGGCGGCGATCCTGTGGGGCGACGATGGCGGTTTGAAAGCTGCCATCGGCAGCCCGGTGAGCAAAAATCGGGGCGCGCTTGAGCAGCAGGCGCAGGGCCTGCCAATAGATCGCCAGACAGGTTTTCGCAGTCATCCACGGGAAGCGCCGCAAGTAACGGTGCAAACTTGCGCGGTCCAGCGTGACCCGTTGCAGGTTGAGCGTGGCGTCGAACAGTTTCAGCTCGCCCTGCCAGTCGGCCATGTGCACGCCGAGCTTTTGCGCGGCGGGGCTGAAGCTCATGCGGTATTCGAGATCGGGCGGCAGAAACGGCGAGACATGAAAGGCCTTGGCCACGGCGAAATGCTGATGGAAATCGCCCAAGTGTTCCGGCGCCTTGGCCGGCAATACATAGTGATAACGCTCGTGCCACGGGGTGTTGGTGACTTCGCAGAGGATCGCCGCCAGTTGGCCGTCGGCTTCGTGGCAATAGAAAAAACTCACCGGGTTGAACGACAGGCCCCAACTGCGGGCCTGGGTCAGCAGGCAAATCGAGCCCTGGGGCTCATGGCCGATGGCTTGGCCGACTTGTCGCCGTACGGCATCGATCAGTCGCACGCCAGTGCCGGTAAACGCTTTCAGATAGTCGCGCTCGCGAAACGAGAACGGGGCAAAACGGCTACGCCCCGACAGCGGCGACAAACCCAGCACCGCATCCTGTTCGTCGAGATCGAGGTACAGCAGGCCGATCCGGTAACGGAATTCATGACGCCTGGGCGCAAACCGCCGATGGGCGATCCAGCCGCTGTAGAGGGCGCTGTTCACAGCACTTCACCCAGCGACCGGGCCACGCGCAAGGCACTGACGACCCCGTCTTCGTGAAAGCCGCTGGCCCAATAGGCGCCGCAATAATAAGTGTGCAGCGCGCCATCCAGTTCTTCCCAGCGTTGCTGCGCAGCCACTGCCTTCAGGCTGTATTGCGGATGGGCATAGGTGTATTTGGCTAGCACCTTGAACGGGTTGATGCCGGCGCCCTGGTTGAGGCTGACGCAGAACGTGGTGTCGCTCTGGATGCCTTGCAGGATATTCATGTTGTAGGTGACGGCGGCCCGCGTGTGCCCGGCGCCACCGAGGCGAAAATTCCAGCTCGCCCAAGCGAGTGTTCGCTCAGGCAGCAGGCGGGTATCGGTGTGCAAAACCACTTCGTTGTCGGCGTAGGGCAGGGCGCCGAGGATCGACTGCTCGGCAGCGCTTGGCTCGGCCAGCAGTTTCAGGGCCTGATCGCTGTGGCAGGCGAATACCACTTTGTCGAAACGCTCGCTGCCGGCGGGGCTGTGGATAACCACACCCTGGGAATCGCGTTCGACGCGGGTAACCGGACAGTTGAGGCGAATCTTCTCTTTAAAAGAAGCGGTCAGTGGCGCGATGTAAGCGCTGGACCCACCCTCGATCACACACCATTGCGGACGATTGCTGATGGACAACAAACCGTGATTCTTGAAAAACCTGAGGAAGAACTGCATCGGGAAACCGAGCATGTCAGCCATGGACATCGACCAGATCGCCGCGCCCATCGGCACGATGTAATGCAGGACGAAACGCTCGCCATAGCCGCCAGCCTTCAGGTACTGATCGAGGGTGGTGTCGGCGCCGATCCGTTGTTCCTCAAGATCGCGCAGGGCTTCTTTGTTGAACCGCTGGATGTCGCGCAACATGCCCCAGAACCCTGGTGACAGCAGGTTGCGACGCTGGGCAAACAGGCTGTTGAGGTTGTTGCCGTTGTACTCGAGGCCTGAGTCCGGGTCGGTGACCGAGAAGCTCATCTCGGTAGGTTTGAACCCCACGCCGAGCTGGCCCAGCAAACGTATGAAATTCGGGTAGGTCCAGTCGTTGAACACGATGAAGCCGGAGTCCACCGCATACTGTTGATCATCGACGGTCACCTCCAGCGTGTGGGTGTGGCCGCCGACCCAGTTGCCGGCTTCGAACAGGGTGATCTCGTGGCTGCGATTCAGCAGGTAGGCGCTGGTCAGGCCCGAGATACCGCTGCCGATAATGGCGATGTTCACGGCTGATCCTTGATCGGCGGATGGCTGCGAACCATGCGTTTGCCGATCGCCAGTTTCACCCGGTTAGGTAATTTCGACAGCGGCCAGAGCGCCGCCATGAACAGGGCCGGGAAGGCAATTTCCAGTGGCCGGTTTTTGAGTTTGGCGAAGATGTGCCGCGCGGCTTTATCCACAGGCCAACTGAGCGGCATCGGGAAATCGTTTTTCGCCGTCAACGGTGTTTCGACAAACCCGGGGCTGACCACGGTGACTTCAATGCCTTCGGGCGCCAGGTCGATGCGCAACGATTCAAACAAGTAGCGCAACCCGGCCTTCGAGGCGCCATAGGCTTCGGCCCGGGGCAGCGGCAAGTACGTCACCGAACTGGCGACCCCCACCAGGTGCGGCGCGGTACCCTCGCGCAGCAACGGCAGGGCGGCTTCGATGCAATAGCTGCTGGCCAACAGATTGGTGCGCACCACGTGCTCGATGATCGATGCATCGAACTGCTTGGCATCGACGTATTCGCAGGTGCCAGCGTTGAGGATCACCGTGTCCAGCGAGCCCCAATCCTCGGCGATCCGCTCGCCGATTTCACGCACGGTCTGACTGTTGGTCAGGTCCCCGGCGACCACCATCACTTGCCCCGGATAACGCTGGGACAGGATTTTGAGGGGCACCAGCGAGCGCGAACTGACGGCCAGATGCGCACCGGTTTTCAAGATTTCTTCGGCCAGCGCGGCGCCAATGCCGCTGCTCGCCCCCGTCAGCCAGTACCGCCGTGGAGGTGTAAGGCTCATCCCAGTCTCCTTTTCAGCCAGGCGATCGCCCGGCCCAATACGGGTAGATGTTCATAAATCAGTGCCCCGGCATCGAAATAATCCCGGTGGCGATAAACCTTGTCGCGCCAAAGCAAGTGCGAACAACCGTCGACCCTAATCAATCGGCCGCCGGCCAAACGCGGATGGCGGTAGCTCATGATCCAGCGTAGATAACCTTCGCCTTCGCTGATCTGGTCGAAGCCATGAAAATCGAAATGCACTTCGCTGACGTTGGCGTAGAGCTCGGTGAAGTAGCTGCGCATCTGCACCAGGCCCTTTACTTCGTGCAGTGGATCGGTGAACTGCACATCGTGGGTATAGAGCTGATTGAGATGTTGCAGGTTGTCCTTGTTCAGGTCCGCAAACTGCTGGGCAAAACGCCGCAGGAACTCACTCATAGCCACCTCCGGCGTTTTGTCGCGATGGGAGGTTTTTAAAGGCTGCCAGGGCGCGCTCGCGAGACTTGCTCAGATTGACGATTGGCGACGGATAATCTGTAACGCCGAACAATCCGCTGAGGTTGGCGGGGTTGTGCACTTCTTTTTTATTCAGCCCGGCCAGTTCCGGCAGCCAGTGCTTGATAAACACCCCTTCGGCGTCGAATTTTTCCGACTGGCTCAGCGGGTTGAAAATGCGGAAGTAGGGCGCCGAGTCGGTGCCGGTGGAGGAGCTCCACTGCCAGCCGCCGTTATTCGCGGCTAGATCGCCGTCGATCAGGTGACGCATGAAAAAGCGCTCGCCTTCACGCCAGTCGATCAGCAGATTCTTGGTCAGGAACATCGCCACCACCATGCGCAGGCGGTTGTGCATCCAGCCGGTTTCCAACAGTTGGCGCATCGCCGCGTCGATGATCGGCAGGCCGGTGCGGGCTTCTTGCCACGCGGCGAGTTCATCCGGCGCATCGCGCCAGGCCAGGGCTTCGGTTTCCGGGCGAAAGGCGCGATGGCGGGAAACCCTTGGGTAGCCCACCAGGATGTGTTTGTAGAACTCGCGCCACAGCAATTCGTTGATCCAGGTGACGGCGCCCACCTTGCCGCTGTCGAACTCGCCCTGATTGCTTTGCAGTGCGGCGTGTAAACACTGGCGTGGGGAAATCACCCCGGCCGCCAGGTAGGCCGAAAGCTGACTGGTGCCAGGCTTGGCCGGGTAGTCGCGCTCGCTCTGGTAGTAATCGATTTGCGCATCGGCAAAGGTATCGAGACGGCGCCGGGCTTCGGCTTCACCGGCAGGCCAGAGGGCGCGCAGGCTGTCACTGGGGGTTTCGAAACCGTCGACACGGGAAGGGATTTCATCGCTGTCGATGTGCAACGGCGCTTGAACGCCTGGGGCGACCACCCGACTTGGCAGTGAGCGGCGCAAACGGTCGTAGCAGACTTTGCGGAACTGGCTGAACACCTGGAAGTACGTGCCGGTCTTGGTCAGCACGGTGCCCGGCGAGAACAACAGTTGATCGAGGTAACTGTGAAAGTCGATGCCCTCGGCCTTCAACGCTTGGGCCACTGCTGCGTCACGGCGACTTTCATGGATGCCGTATTCCTCGTTGACGTGCACGGCGTCGATCTTCAGCTGGCGACACAGATCCAGCACAACCTTCGGCGCTGCGTCCCAGCGCGACGCTGTGCGAATCAGCAGGGGAATGTTGAGCTTACCCAGCGCCAGGCTTAATTCGCCCAGGTTGCGCAGCCAGAAATCCACTTTGCACGGCGCGTCGTCATGTTCCAGCCATTGCTCCGGGCTCAACAGATACACCGCCACGCTCGGGCCTCGGGCAGCGGCGGCCGAGAGGGCGGTGTTGTCCTGTAGGCGCAAGTCGCTGCGCAACCAGATCAATTGCATGGTGGTTCCCGTGTTCGACATTAAATTAGCCCACGCTGAACAAGATCCTGATGGGCCGCCAAGGGATCTTCGGCCAGGAACAAATCAGCGATTTCAGTGGTTTTTACGGACAACTCGGCGTGGTGGATGCATACCGTTGGTCCGACAATCATTTTTGGGCAACTGACGCCATTCAAAAGTTTCGGCAACTGCGCAAGGTTCATGGCTTTGCTGGAATACAGCAGTACGCCGCGGGCTTGCAGGTGTTCGACCGCCAGCGCGAGTTCCCCGGCCGGCAGTGGCCAATCGAAAACTTCCACCGGGCAATCGGTGCTGCTGATCAGCCAAGCGGTGATCCACAGGTGAGGTTCCAAGGGCAAATCCGAGTGGTTGATCAACAGCAGCGGTGCGGCACGTAATTGCCGATTGTTATGGTAGATGCGCGCGCCAAATTTGCTGCGTAACCACGAATAAAAGAACACGCGCTCCATCTGCGCGCCGAACTGGCCTTGCCAGCGTTGTTCCAGTTCGGTCAATAACGGCATCAGCAGTTGTTCGCACAAGGTCCGTGGCGGATACAGCGCCATGGCTTGATTGACGCTGTCATCAAGAGCGCGTTCGGCCAGTTGAGTGACGGCTTGCAGCAGTGTGTTACGCAGTAATTGCCAGTCGTTTTCGACGGACTCGGTAAAAGCTTGCGGGGTGTCGAGCAGTTGCTTGACCTGGCTGACGGCAACACCCCGATTGAGCCAGGTGAGAATCGTCAGAATTCGTTGCACGTGTTCAGCCGAAAACAACCGATGCCCCTTGGGCGTGCGTTGCGGCACGATCAGGCCATAGCGCCGTTCCCAGGCGCGCAGGGTGATGGCGTTGACCCCGGTCTGGCGCGCGACTTCACGAATCGGCAGCCAGCCTTCGTCCAGGGCTTTCTTGAAGTCGGCGCCGAGGTCTTCGCTGGCACTGGTGTCGGGTGTGCTGTTCATTTAGATCGCATTTCGCAGGCTGAGGTTTTCCGGGTGCGGTTGCAGGTAAACCTGTTGCGCGATGTACGGATCCGGGTGTTGGCGCAAGTAATGCTTGAGCAGCGTCAACGGCACCACCAGCGGCACGATGCCGTGGCGGTATTGGCCGATGACGCGTTGCATTTCCTGTTTATCTTCAGCGCTGATGGCTTGCTTGAGGTAACCACTGATGTGCTGCAGGACATTGGTGTGGGTGCGGCGGGTGGCGCATTTTTTCAGCGCCTCCATCAGCTCACTGAAATAGCGCGGGCCGAGTTCAGCAGGGTCGGTCTGGCCCATGTTGCCCAGCAGGTTGCCCAGGGTTTTGTATTGCACCGGGTTGTGGGCCATCAGCAGGTATTTGTAGCGCGAGTGAAAATCCATGAGGCCACGACGGCTCAGGCCTTCCTGTAGCAATTGTTGCCAGGCGCTGTAGGCGAATACCCGCGTGAGGAAGTTTTCTCGCAACACCGGGTCATTGAGGCGACCGTCTTCTTCCACCGGCAAGTCCGGGTGTTGTTCGCAGAAAGCCTGGGCATAGATACCGCGCCCACCGCCATCCACCGGGGCGCCGTTGACGTGGTAGACCTTGACCCGCAACAGCCCGCAGGACGGCGATTTCTGCATGAAGATATAACCGCAGATATCGCGCAGTTCCGCGGCCATTTTCTGACCGTACTCGGCGAGCGGTTGGGTGACGTTGATGTCGCGGTTGACCGTGCCGACGGCTTCGGGATGCTCGGCATCGCCCACCAGGCGAATCGGTTCGCGAGGAATGCCGAGACCGATAGCAACTTCCGGGCACACCGGGACGAAATCGAAATAGTCAGTGAGAGTGCGACTGCACAGCCGCGATTCCTTGTGCCCGCCATTGAAGCGCACTTCGGCACCCATCAGGCAGGCGCTGATCGCGATTTTCGGTTTGGCGGGGGCGATGGGCATTGGAGCACCTCGAATCTAAACCTGTACAGAGTGTTGGATCTGTACAACATAATCTTCATCATAGATTCGAAGCTGTACAAGTCAAATTATTTGTATAGGTTTTTGTCGAGGCGCTAGAGAGCCCTGTGGGAGCGAGCTTGCTCGCGATTGCAATCTGACTGACATGCAGATGTTGAATGTAGAACCGCTATCGCGAGCAAGCTCGCTCCCACAGGGTTTACTTCCAGCCCATCAACCAAGTGCTGTCGTTCTGCAAGACCTGCCAATCGAGCCGCTCACTACGCTTCGTCAACACCGCCTGCAATTCAACTTCCAGCACCGTGCCGTCCTCATCCCGGAACAATTCGGTCACCAGAAAATGTTTTTCGCGGTTTTGCGGTTGGGCTGCTGTCCATTTCGACAGCAGCAATTTACCCGGATTGATACGGTTCACTGCAGGTGCGCGTGCAAGCGGCGGGCGGCTTCCTGGCCGCTGAGCCAGGCGCCTTCGACACGACCGGACAGACACCAGTCGCCGCACACATAAAGGCCCAGGTCAGCATCGGCCAACACGCCCCATTCATGACTACTGGCGGGGCGGGCATAGAGCCAGCGGTGGGCGAGGCTGAACGTCGGTGCGGGCATCGCGCTGTGCAACAGCTCGGCGAAAGCACCGTGTAATTGCTCGATCACGGCTTCCTTGGACAGATCGATATGTTGCCGGCTCCAGGTGCTGGTGGCGTGCAAGACCCACGTGTCCAACGTGTTGTCGCGTCCGGGTTTGCTGCGGTTGCGGGCCAGCCAGTCGAGCGGACTGTCCTGCACGAAGCAGCCTTCCATGGGCGTATCCAGCGGTGTGTCGAAGGCCAGGGCGATCGCCCAGGTCGGGTCCATTTTGACTCCGGCAGCGGCGCCCGCGAGTTTCGGAGCGGAGGCCAGCAGCGCGGTCGCCTGAGGCGCCGGCGTGGCAATGACCACATGGCTGAACGGGCCGTGAGTGAAGCCTTCGGCGTCCTGCAGATGCCAGTGTTCTTCACCCCGATAGACCTCGGTGATCCGGCAGGCAAAATGCACTTCCAGGTCCCCGAGCAGCGCGCGGGTAATGGCGCTCATGCGCGGCGTGCCGACCCAACGGGTTTGCTCATCCGGCGACAGGTTGAGCTGGCCGCCCTGGAACGTATAGAGCAGCGGCGTCCATTCGGCGACCCAGCCATTGGCTTGCCAACGCTGCACTTCGGTGACGAAGCGCCGGTCACGTGCCGTGAAATACTGCGCTCCCATGTCCAGAGCACCGGCGTCACTGCGCTTGCTCGACATGCGTCCGCCGCTGCCACGGCTTTTATCGAAAAGTTGAACAACATGCCCGGCCTCCGTCAGGGCCTGGGCGGCTGAGAGTCCGGCGATGCCGGTGCCGATGATTGCGATAGGTACAGTCATAGGGGCCTCGTTTACCTTTCTGTACAGACTACGCCGTGGATTAAACCTGTACAATATTGTTTTTTGGTATAACTTTTAGCGTTCTCGTTCTGACAGCTTGGCCTATTGTTAAACACAGACCCTGCCCGATACCAAAGATCCCTGCTTATAAAAATAGACTAGTGATCACGGTAAAACGCCACGCGAGGAAGAAGTCATGCACATATTGCTGACCGGCGGTACTGGTTTGATAGGACGTCAGCTCTGCCATCACTGGTTGAGTCAGGGTCATCGCCTCACGGTCTGGAGTCGCACGCCGGCAAAAGTCGCGAAAATCTGTGGCGCTCAGGTGCGTGGCATTGCCCGTCTCGACGACCTCGGCCAGGAACCGGTCGATGCCATTATCAACCTGGCGGGCGCACCGATTGGTGATCGTCTGTGGACTCACCGGCGCAAGACGCTGCTCTGGAGCAGCCGCATCGGCCTGACCGAAACCCTGCTGGCCTGGCTTGAAACCCGTGAGCAAAAACCTCAATTGCTGATCTCCGGTTCTGCGGTCGGTTGGTATGGCGACGGTGGCGAGCGTGAGTTGACTGAAGAGTCGCCGCCCGTGATCGATGATTTCGCCAGTCAGTTGTGCATCGCCTGGGAAGAAACCGCCCAGCGCGCCGAGGCCTTGGGCATTCGGGTGATTCTGGTGCGCACCGGGTTGGTCGTGTCCGCCGAGGGCGGCTTTTTGTCGCGGCTGTTGCTGCCGTTCAAACTCGGGCTGGGCGGGCCGATCGGCAACGGTCGGCAGTGGATGCCGTGGATTCATATCAAGGACCAAATCGCCCTGATTGATTTTCTTCTGCATCGCATTGACGCCAGCGGTCCATATAATGCCTGCGCGCCGAAACCGGTGCGTAATCGCGAATTTGCCAAGACGTTGGGCAGTGTGTTGCACCGCCCGGCGTTCATGCCCATGCCGGCCCTGGCGTTGAAGGTGGGTCTGGGCGAAATGTCGTTGCTGTTGCTGGGCGGGCAGAAAGCCGTGCCGGCGCGTCTGCTGGCAGCGGGTTTCACTTTCCAGTTCACTGATTTACGTGCGGCGTTGGACGACGTGTCCAGCCGCCTCTGAAATAGGACGTTGCATGACCGATCACGCGTTGCTTCTGGTCAACCTGGGCTCGCCGGCCTCCACTTCGGTGGCGGATGTGCGCAGCTACCTCAATCAATTTCTGATGGACCCGTATGTGATCGACCTGCCATGGCCGGTGCGACGCTTGCTGGTGTCGCTGATTCTGTTCAAGCGCCCGGAACAGTCGGCCCACGCCTATGCCTCGATCTGGTGGGAGGAGGGCTCGCCACTGGTGGTGCTCAGCCGTCGCCTGCAACAGGCCATGACCACCCAGTGGACCCACGGCCCCGTCGAACTGGCGATGCGTTATGGCGAGCCGTCGATTGAATCGAAATTGCTGCAGCTGGTTGCTCAGGGCCACAAGCGCATCACCCTCGCGCCACTTTATCCACAGTTCGCCGACAGCACCGTGACCACGGTGATCGAGGAAGCCAAACGGGTGGTGCGCGAGAAGAAACTCAATGTGCAGTTATCGATTCTCCAGCCGTTTTACGATCAGCCGGAATACCTCGATGCGCTGGTCGCCAGTGCCAAGCCTTATCTGGCGCAGGATTACGATCACCTGCTGCTGAGCTTTCACGGTTTGCCCGAGCGGCACCTGACTAAGCTCGACCCGACCGGCCAGCATTGCTTCAAGAATGAAGACTGCTGCAAGAACGCTTCGCCGGCGGTATTGGCGACTTGCTACCGCGCCCAGTGCCTGCGCACGGCGGCCGAATTTGCCAAGCGCATGGGCCTGCCGGATGGCAAGTGGTCGGTGTCGTTCCAGTCGCGATTGGGTCGGGCCAAGTGGATCGAACCCTACACCGAAGCACGCCTCGATGAGTTGGGCAAAAGTGGCGCGAAGAAAATTCTGGTGATGTGCCCGGCGTTCGTCGCCGATTGCATCGAGACCCTGGAAGAGATCGGTGATCGCGGGTTGGAGCAGTTCCGCGAAGCAGGGGGGGAGGAGTTGGTGCTGGTGCCGTGCCTTAACGATGATCCGCGGTGGGCGAAGGCGTTGAGTGCTTTATGCGAGAGAGCGCCGTTGGCGCTGTAATGATCGTTCCCACGCTCTGCGTGGGAATGCAGCCCGGGACGCTCTGCGTCCCATTGGAACGCGGAGCGTCCCTTGAGGCATTCCCACGCAGAGCGTGGGAACGATCAGAAGCGGTTACAACAACGGCTCATCCGCCTTCTTGTGCTTCCAGCTGTCATTGCCCGGCAGCAACAGGTTCAGCGCAATCGCCACCACCGCGCACAGCGCGATGCCTTTGAGGCCAAAGTCGTCCGGACCCGTGCCGGTGCCGACCAGCACACCGCCAATCCCGAACACCAACGTCACCGAGACAATCACCAGATTGCGCGCCTCGCCCAGGTCGATCTTGTGGCGAATCAGCGTGTTCATGCCCACCGCCGCAATCGAACCGAACAACAGGCACAGAATCCCGCCCATCACCGGCACTGGAATGCTTTGCAGCAGCGCACCGAACTTGCCGACAAACGCCAGGCTGATGGCAAAGATCGCCGCCCAAGTCATGATTTTCGGGTTGTAGTTCTTGGTCAACATCACCGCGCCCGTGACTTCGGCGTAGGTGGTGTTGGGTGGTCCGCCGAACAGACCGGCCGCAGTGGTGGCAATGCCATCACCGAGCAGGGTGCGGTGCAAGCCGGGTTTCTTCAGGTAATCGCGACCGGTCACGCTACCGACCGCAATCACGCCGCCGATGTGCTCGATGGCCGGGGCCAGCGCGACCGGGACGATGAACAGAATCGCCTGCCAGTTGAACTCCGGCGCGGTGAAGTGCGGAATCGCGAACCATGGGGCGGCGGCAATCTTTGCGGTATCGACCACGCCGAAATAGAACGCCATGGCAAAACCGACCAGTACGCCGGAGATGATCGGCACCAGGCGGAAAATGCCTTTGCCGAACACCGCGACGATCAGGGTGGTCAGCAGCGCCGGCATCGAGATCAGCATCGCAGTCTGGTAATGAATCAGCTCGCTACCATCGCCAGCCTTGCCCATCGCCATGTTGGCGGCAATCGGCGCCATGGCCAGGCCGATGGAGATGATCACCGGACCAATCACCACCGGTGGCAGCAAGCGGTCAATGAAACCGGTGCCTTTGATCTTCACGGCCAGGCCGAGGAAGGTGTAGACGAAACCGGCCGCCATCACACCGCCCATGGTCGCCGCGAGGCCGAACTGGCCCTTGGCGAGAATGATCGGGGTGATGAAGGCAAAGCTTGAGGCCAGGAACACCGGCACCTGACGCCCGGTGACGATCTGGAACAGAATCGTCCCAAGACCTGCGGTGAACAGCGCCACGTTCGGGTCCAGGCCGGTAATCAGCGGCATCAACACCAGGGCGCCGAACGCCACGAACAGCATCTGTGCACCCGACAGCACTGTGCGCCAGAGCGGATCGTTGAACTCATCCTGCATGCTCAAGCGTCCTTCTGCTTGGTGCCGAAGATCTTGTCACCGGCATCGCCCAGGCCTGGGATGATGTAGCCGTGTTCGTTGAGTTTTTCGTCAATGGAGGCGGTGTAGATCATCACGTCCGGATGCGCCTTTTCCACAGCGGCGATGCCTTCAGGGGCTGCTACCAGCACCATGGCGCGGATGTCACGGCAACCAGCCTTTTTCAGCAAGTCGATGGTCGCGACCATGGAGCTGCCGGTGGCGAGCATCGGGTCGATGATCATTGCCAGGCGTTCGTTGATTTCCGGAACCAGTTTTTCCAGGTAGGTGTGAGCTTGCAGGGTCTGTTCGTTACGGGCCACGCCGACGGCGCTGACTTTGGCGCCCGGGATCAGGCTCAGCACGCCTTCGAGCATGCCGATACCGGCGCGCAGGATTGGCACCACGGTAATCTTCTTGCCGGCGATTTTTTCAACCGACACAGTACCGGCCCAACCTTCGATATCGTAGGTTTCCAGTGGCAGGTCTTTGGTAGCTTCATAGGTCAGCAGGGCACCGACTTCCTGAGCAAGCTCACGGAAATTCTTCGTGCTAATGTCTGCGCGGCGCATAAGGCCAAGTTTATGACGGATCAGCGGATGGCGGATCTCTTGGATGGGCATGGGGAAAGGCTCCGGCGGCGGGCAAAAAAACCGGCCTAGATTAATCTATCCGAGGGTGTTGTCCTATAGACATACAGTACGTTAGTCCACAAACGCTTGATTCGGCCGGGCTGGATGCGTACCTTTGCCCGCTTTTCCTGAATCCGCCACCCCTTGGAGAGCGACATGCCTGCTGATCTCGAGCATATCCGTCAAATCATGCGAGAGGCTGACTGCCTGTACACCGAAGCTGAAGTCGAGGCGGCCATCGCCCGCGTCGGTGCACACATCAACGAACAGCTGGCTGAGACCAACCCGGTGGTGTTCTGTGTGATGAACGGCGGCCTGATTTTCGCCGGCAAGCTGCTCACCCATCTGCACTTCCCGCTGGAAGCGTCCTACCTGCACGCTACCCGTTATCGCAATGAAACCAGCGGTGGCGACCTGTTCTGGAAAGCCAAGCCGGAAGTGTCGTTCCTCGACCGCGACGTGCTGATCATCGACGACATCCTCGATGAAGGTCACACCCTGGGCGCGATCATCGACTACTGCAAACACGCCGGCGCGCGCAAAGTGCACACCGCCGTGCTGATCGACAAGGACCACGACCGCAAGGCTCGCCCGGACCTGAAGGCCGATTTCGTCGGTTTGCCGTGCATCGACCGTTACATCTTCGGTTATGGCATGGACTACAAGGGCTACTGGCGTAATGCCAATGGGATTTTTGCCGTTAAAGGAATGTAATCAATGGCCACGCCGAGCTTTCTGGATCTGACACTGTTCAATGAATTGGCCGGGAAAGCTGCGGCTAGCCCTCGTGGGCGCCAGCATCACAACTTCCATCAGATGGAAGATGCTTGCCACCGCATGTTGGTGGGTTTGCAGCCGAACACCTACATCCCGCCTCATCGGCACCTGGGCGAAAACAAGGCTGAAACCCTGTTGGTCCTCAAGGGACGGTTGGGTGTGTTGATCTTCGACGAGTCCGGTGTGGTGGTGAAGAAGCAAATCCTGCAGGCCGGTGGCGACTGTGTCGGCGTGGACCTGCCGACGGGCGTGTTCCATGGCCTGGTGGTGCTTGAAGCCGACAGTCTGATGTTCGAGTGCAAGGCGGGTCCTTATCGCCCGGTCGGTGAAGGTGAGCTGCCTCACTGGGCGCCCCGTGAAGGCGAGGCGGGTGTGGCCGAGTATCAGGCCTGGATGCACGCGCAGTTCGATTGATCTACATCCCTTGTAGGAGCGGGCAAGTCGAATCGTCGCACCGCTCGCTCCTACAGAGGCGGCACCGCTTCACCTCAGTCAGCCGTGATAAAGTGCTCGGCCCCGCCCTCCGGAGCCCGTCATGAGCCTTTTGATCCGCAGCTGCGCCGCCCTGTTGCTGACTCTCAGCCTGCCCCTGGCCGCCGCTCCGGCGCCGATGCACGGGCAGTTCCTGCCGCCGGATGACCTGACCTTGCGTGACGCCGAACCGGACCAGCAACAACTGTTGCAGGTCACCGACTATTCGGTAGTGGTGGGCAGCCAGCGTCAGTCCACCCAACAGCCGATCCCGGTGACGTCGCCGCTGCTGATCCGCCTGAAAGGTAAATCCTTGAACAAGGGGGCGACCATCAGCCAGGTGCTGGTCAACTTCGATGGCGAAAGCAAAAGCCTGAAAAAGCCGATCTACGACGAAACGAGCAAAACCCTGACGCTCTACTACCCGCTGGCGCAATACCGGGTGGTGATCGATTTGCTGCGCAACGACACGGTGTATTGCCAGTTCCTCACCTACGCCAACGGTCATGTCTGGGCCGATCTGCACACCGGCAGCGTTCGTGCGCGTTGAGCCCGGCGTCAATCGAGGGGTAAACTGCCCGCCCCGTGAAATGTCTGCGAGCTGGAGTCGGCAATGCGTAAAGATAAGAAGCAAGTGATTGGTGACGAGATCGGCGATGAGCAGATCAAGCTGTTTCTCGATTTTGAACCGGTCGACGCCACTTCACCGTCCCTGCACAAACTGATCAAGGCCTATCGCGGCCTGCGCATCGACGATTTCGAGCGCTTCCTGACGTTCTTCGTCGAAGCCGGGTATGACCTGGACGGCAAGGATCAGCACGGCGATGATTTTGTTGCGGTGATCAAGGATCAGCGTAATGCGGCTGAGTACATTGAGTTGATTGCCAAGGCTCGCGGTTAAGATCAAAAGATCGCAGCCTCGTTTCACTCGACAGCTCCTACCAGCTCCTACAGGTGCACGCGTTGTAGGAGCAAAGCTTGCTCGCGATAGCGCTCTGAAGGACGCCATCGCGGGCAAGCCATGCTCCTACAGGTAGGCGCATAAAAAAACGCCCCGCTCTCACTGAGAACGGGGCGTTTTTTGTGGGGCCGAATCAAGCGTAGCTTTCGGTCTCGTTACTGGCTTCAACCAGTTCCAGGGCGACGTTGTTGTGCGCGTTGATCTTGCGATACAGCGCCGCGTCGGTTTCCAGGACTTTTTCCCGGGCCGGGAAGATTTCCGCCAGTTTGGCCGCCCACTCGCCGGACGCTTTGTTCGGGAAGCACTTCTCGATCAGCTCAAGCATGATCGAAACCGTCACCGAAGCACCTGGCGAAGCGCCGAGCAGCGCCGCCAAAGAACCGTCCTTGGCCGCGACCAGTTCGGTACCGAACTGCAGAACGCCGCCCTTTTTCGGGTCTTTCTTGATGATCTGCACCCGTTGGCCGGCCACTTCCAGGCGCCAGTCTTCGGCTTTCGCTTCAGGGTAGAAGCGACGCAGGGAATCGAGGCGCTGCTCCATCGATTGCATCACTTCACTGACCAGGTACTTGGTCAGGTCCATGTTGTTTTTCGCCACGGACAGCATCGGGCCGATGTTGCCGGCGCGAACCGACAGCGGCAGGTCCATGAAGGAACCGTGCTTGAGGAACTTGGTGGTGAAACCGGCATACGGCCCGAACAACAGGGACTTGCTGCCATCGACCACGCGGGTGTCCAGGTGCGGCACGGACATCGGCGGCGAGCCCACGGCCGCCTGGCTGTAGACCTTGGCCTGGTGATGCTTGACCACTTCCGGGTTGTCGCAACGCAGCCACTGGCCACTGATCGGGAAGCCGCCGAAGCCTTTGCTTTCTTCGATGCCCGACGCCTGCAACAGCGGCAATGCCGCGCCGCCAGCGCCGAGGAAGACAAACTTGGCGTCGACTTCACGGGTGTTGCCGCTGTTGACGTCCTTGATGCTGACGGTCCAGCCGCCGTTGTTACGCTTCAGGCCGGTTACGCGCTTGCAGTACTTGACCTGGGCATCGGGTGCGCTGGTCAGGTGCTTGAGCAGTTGATTGGTCAGTGCGCCGAAGTTGACGTCGGTGCCGTTCATCACGCGGGTGGCGGCGAGGACTTCGTCGGGCGAGCGGCCCGGCATCATCAGCGGCATCCACTCGGCCATCTTGGCCTTGTCTTCGGTGTATTCCATGTCGGCGAAGGCGTGATGCTTGCTCAGCACGTTGAAGCGTGACTTGAGGAAGGACACGCCGCTGTCGCCCTGCACGAAGCTCAGGTGCGGCACCGGGCTGATGAAGGACTTGCACGAGCCGAAGGTGCCTTTTTTGGTCAGGTACGACCAGAACTGCTTCGACACTTCGAACTGGGTGTTGATGTGCACGGCTTTCTTGATGTCGACGGTGCCGTCGGCAGCCTGCGGCGTGTAGTTGAGCTCACACAGCCCGGCGTGACCGGTACCGGCGTTGTTCCATGGGTTGGAACTCTCGGCGGCACCGGAATCCATCAACTCGACGACTTCCAGCTTGATTGCGGGGTCGAGCTCTTTGAGCAGTACAGCGAGGGTGGCACTCATGATGCCGGCCCCAACGAGTACTACATCGACTGCTTCGTTATGCGCCATTTAACGCGTCTCCAAAATCTGCAGCACCAAATTGTCGGCATGGCTGCCAGGTGTTCAGGGGCGTGTCAGTGATGCCCCAGGTACCCATGGCAGTGTCGCCATGTCCGAATCTTCGCAATTTTTCGCAACTTCGACGGACGCTACCGGTCGGGCCTATGAGTGATATGAACTCATTTCAGCACACGACTGGCAATTCGACTTATGGTCGAGACATCCGTTTGTGCAACCAAATCCGTAGCGGACAGGCTTCAGGCTCCGGTGTTCGAGGAGTACTCGGTCCTGTGTCGTTGGGCTGTTTCAGACGCTAATGGTGCATGTTCAGACGCAAAACTATTCATTTGCTCGCCACACTCTTGTGAAGTTGTGAAAACCCGTTTTTTTCACGCTCTTTTGAAGACGTGAACCTCAAAAAAGGGCTGTCCCAGCCTGGCACCGTGCCCGGATGGATTGCCGCCATGGGATACATGACAGGCAAAACGGGCAAACAGCTCAGTAACCGAGCGTAATGACAGCTCTGCAGATTCGCGATAAGTGGGGTTTTTGCTCAAGGAACAGCAAGCGCGCCAGCTTCACTCGATCTGTGTGGGCGGCTCTCTGTGGGCGGTGCGGGGTGCCAATACCGAGGCATTGACGATGCTGCGAGGCCCGATCAGGAGACGTCCTTATAATCGGGGGGAGATTGTATCTAAGAAACGCAGGGAAATGGTCGTGATTAATGACTTTTATTAGGCGTCTGGTCAGATGGACAACAGCGCCTGTACCCGTGAGCGAGGCTGATGCTGCCGCACGCGGGCGCTAGGGGGCAGGGGATGGTGCAACCAGTTGAGGCGGATTTCTTCGATTTCGACCCAACCATCGCCCATGGGCTGCAGGCTGCATTGCTTGAATGCCTGGCAATGGCCGTTGCGATCGAGCAAGGCAAAGCTGCGATGCAGCGGGCGTGGCGCGAACAACGAGATCAGATAACGCATGGCGAAGTACCTTGTGGGGTGACTGCTGTGAAGGTTGCCAGCAGGCCGTGACGTGAAAGTGTATGGGCGATGACAGATGTGTGACAGGAACCGGTTTCTGAAGGGTTTGTCAGAGATTTCAGCAATCGTTGCGAGACGCTAGTTCGAGACGATGGCCCACCGCTATACTGCCGGCCTGTTTGTGCCTGATTCTGGAGAGAAGAGCATGTTGCAACGCCTGTTGTTCGGTTTGATCACTGTGACCGGTTTGACCCTGGCCGGCTGCGCCCACAGCCCGCAACAACTGAGCCCGGAACCGAAGCTGACCACTCAGCTGGCGCCGGTTGGCCATGGCCAGCAGGTGGTGGTGCGGGTGGTGGACGGTCGTCCGTCGCCAACCCTGGGGACCCGTGGTGGTCTGTACCCTGAGACCAGCGCGATCACCGTGCAGGGCGCGCAGATTCTGCCGAAGCTGCAGGCCCAGGCTGAAGCCGCCGTGCGTTTGCTGGGTTTCACCCCGGTGTCCAACGGCATGAACGCGCCGCAATTGACCGTGACCCTGGCCGAACTGAAATATCAGTCGCCTAAAGAAGGCATGTACGTGACTGAAGCCACCATCGGCGCGACCTTCCGCTCCGACGTGCAGAACGCCAATCGCCGTTACAGCGGCCGTTACGGTGCATCCCTGGATCAGCGTTTTGGTATGGCGCCGAACCAGGAAACCAACACCAAACTGGTCAGCGACGTGTTGAGCGATGCCCTGACGCGTCTGTTCAAGGACCCGACCGTGGGTCAGATTCTCGGCGAGTAACCTTTCGCGAGATACAAAAAAGCCCGGTGCCAGTGATGGCCCCGGGCTTTTTTTGCGCCGCGATCCCTTGTAGGAGCAAAGCTTGCTCGCGATGGCGGCTCAACATTCAACACTGATGGTGACTGAAACACCGCTATCGCGAGCAAGCTTTGCTCCTACAGGATGTGGTGGGGTCAGGCGGCTTGGGAGTAGAAATCCAGCACGCTCACACCCGTCAGCAAATCCGTCTCCGGCAAGTCCGCATGTTGATGCCCGCCCAGCGCGCAATACACCAGCCAGTGGCGGTCCTGGACATTGAAGGCGAGGCTTCCGACGAGGTTTTGCTGTTCGTCGCTTTGGGCGATGAGGTAGAGGCGGTCCTGGTTTTCGGCGTGCAGCATGGTGTGCTCAGTGTCGGTTTCGAGGGGCGACAGACTGGCGCATTCAGATGACGATGCCGTGACGCAGGACAGGAATCGGCCAAGTGGTTCGTTTTTTGTCGCAAAGGTTAGGGCAGGCGGACAGGCTTTCGGTAGAATCCGCGCCGCAGTCGTCGGTCCGGCGCCTGCCACCTGAGTTTTGCCCGAGGTCCGTGATGTCGTTGCATTTGATTTCGTTGTTTACCAACCATCCCGCCAAGTTGATCAACCTGCTGGCCTTGCTGCTGGCGTTCCCGGGCAGTTGGTTGCTGCATGCCACGCGTCGCCGTGAACAGCGCGCGTTGGCGATTCTTGAGGCGGCTACTCAGAACCGTCGGGTCGATGATTCGATGTTGATGCTCGATGGCGCCACCCAGCGCATGAACCGGTTTTTCTATCGATTCGGTTTTGCCTGCCTGGGCGTGGCGTTGATCGTGTCGTGGATCAGCACCCAATTCTGAGCACTTTGATCCTGTGGGAGCGAGCCTGCTCGCGAAAGGCGATCTGTCAGCCGGCATCTCTACTGACTGTCAGTGCGAATTCGCGAGCAGGCTCGCTCCCACAGGGTTTGCACTCTGGCAGATGGGCTTAAAGCGGCAACCCAGCTTTCACGCGGTACTGATTCCTCACCGGCGTCGCATATTGCAGCACCAGGAACGGCCGATGTTCCTCAGGGCAAGCCTCCAGCCGACGCTGCCATTCTTCTTGAGCCTTGGCCAGTTCATCCGCTGCAAACACGTCGGCGGCTTTGGGCACCTGCAGTTGCGGATCGGCGTCCTTCCACTGCGCATAAGCCAGGTAGTGCACCGGGAACAACCGGTAACCGCCGAGGATCTGCTTGTCCATCTCGATCGCCAATTGCTTGGTGTCGTCGAACAACTCGGTGATCGGCGAGGCGAAGTTCACGTGAACCCGGCCCTTGTAGCCCGTGATGCCCTTGGCAATGCTCACGTCGTCTTCACCCGGCACTTTGCTGTAGCTGCCGGTGGTGGCGCGGATGAACAGTTCACGGGCCTTGGCCTGGTCGCACGGGTCGTATTCGTAGCTGATCGACACCGGGGTCACGTTCAGCGATTGAATGACTTCGCCGAACGGCTCGTCCTTGCGGCTCATGTGGAACATCTTGAGAATCGCCGACTCGGTACGGTCGTCGCCGTCCTTGGCCCGACCTTCGGCCTGGGCGATCCAGATCGAGGCGCAATCGTTGCGGATCGAGTGGTTGATATAGGCCGACAACAACTGGTACGCCGCCATCTTCTCGCGGCGACCGGTGATCGAGCGGTGCACGATGAAGCTCTTGTTCAGGCGCATCAAATCGCTGACAAAGGGCTTTTGCAGCAGGTTGTCGCCAATAGCGATGCGCGGGGTCGGCAGGCCGGCGTGGTACACGGCATAGTTGACGAAGGCCGGGTCCATCACGATGTCGCGGTGGTTGGCGATGAACAGATAAGCACTGCCGGATTTGAACTGCTCGACGCCGGTGTAGGTCACGCCGTCGGTGGCGCGTTCGATGGTGTGGTCGACGTAGACTTCGACCTTGTCTTGCAAAGTGGCCACCGAGTTGACGCCGGCGAACTCACGGCGCAGCCGATGAGCTATAAGAGGTTTGAGCATCCAGCCGAAAGCACCGGCATAACGCGGGAAGCGGAAGTGGATGAGGATATCTAGAAGCGCCTTGTCGCCGAGCAGCCGCGCCAGCACCGCTGGGACTTCGCTGTCGTCGTAAGGTCGGATGGCATCGAATTCGCCCATCATGCTCTCTTGTTAGAAACGGCTAGGGTAAGTAAAGGTTTTGATCGAAAACCAACGGGGCACGGTCTGAAAAGGTAGCCAGACAAAAATAGCCCTGCAAATAGACCGGCGATTATACGCACAAGTCACCTGGGAGACCGCGATGCTGGAAACCGAGCGCTACGAATGTCCGTATTGTGGTGAAGAGGCCGAGGCCGTGCTGGATTTGTCCGGCGGTGATCAGACCTATATCGAGGATTGTCCGGTGTGTTGTCGTCCCATTACCTTTGTACTGCAAACCGATGGTCAGGAATGGTTGCTCGAAGTTCACAGCGAGAATGAATGAGAGGGGCGCCCGATGCAGCGAATCTACGAACCGGAAAACCTGATGGAAGGCGAGTTGCTGCAAGGAATGCTGGCCAGCGAGGGCATCGAAGCGCACCTGGTGGGGCGGGATTTGCTCGGTGGCACCGGCGAATTGCCGATCTACGGCTTGCTGGGTTTGTCGGTGGATAACGACCAGGCCGAATATGCCCGGGAGCTGATCACCGCCTACAATGCCGCGCTGCCGATGCCCGGCGATGAACCGGAAAGTTTCCCCGGCACCCTGGTCTGTTAGGCTGACGTTCGTTTTATCAAGAGTCGTGTTGCCCCATGTGTGGACGTTATGCCCTGTTTCGCTGGAACCCCGCCTTCGCGGCCCTGCCTGGCTTCCCCGCCGATCAGCAGGCCCAGTGGAATATTTCTCCCAACGATTCGGTATTGATGCTGCGTGCCGGCGCTGACGGTCAGCGCGAACTGGCCCGTGCCCGCTGGGGCCTGACGCCGCCGTGGCTGACTGATCTGTCGCGCACACCGGCCCATGCCCGGGCCGAAACCGTGGCCGAACAGCCGATGTTCCGCCAGGCCCTGCGCGAGCGCCGTTGCCTGTTGCCGGCCAATGGTTTCTACGAATGGCGCGGCACCACGCGCAAACGTCCGTATTGGCTGACGCCGGGGGAGGGCTCGGCGCTGTTTTTTGCGGCGATTTGGGAAGCGTATCCGGTGCAGGAGCAGGTGTGGCTGAGTACGGCAGTGATCACTCAGCCGGCGGCGAGTCAGCGTCGGCCGTTGATTCTCGATGAGGCGGGGCAGGCCGCGTGGCTCGATCCCGAGACGCCGTTGCATGTGTTGCAGGGATTGCTGGCCAGTGAGCCCGCAGCGTTGCGCGAGCGGGTGTTGGCGAATCTGGTGAATGATCCGAAGCTCAATGGCCCCGAGTGTATTACCCCGGGTTAATGATCGTTCCCACGCTCCGCGTGGGAATGAATCCCGTGACGCTCTGCGTCACAGTGGACGCGGAGCGTCCATGGCTGCATTCCCACGCGGAGCGTGGGAACGATCACCTCAAACCTTGAACTGATTGATCAACCGCCGCTGCTGTTCCGCCAACTTGGTCAGGTCCGCACTGGCCGCGCTCGATTCATCCGCCCCGCCGGCCACTTCATTGGCTACTTGGCCGATGTTGATCACGTTGCGGTTGATGTCATCCGCCACCGCGCTCTGTTCTTCGGCGGCGCTGGCGATCTGGTTGTTCATGTCATTGATCACCGACACGGCCTGAGTAATCGTCTCCAGCGCTTCAGCGGCTTTTGCCGCGTGTTGCACGCTTTCATCCGTCCGGTTCTGGCTGTCTTCCATGACCCGCACCACGTCGCGGGTGCCTTGCTGCAACTGCTGGATCATGGTCTGGATTTCTTCGGTGGCCTTCTGGGTCTTCTGCGCCAGGTTGCGCACTTCATCGGCCACCACGGCAAAACCTCGTCCCTGTTCACCGGCGCGCGCCGCTTCGATCGCGGCGTTCAAGGCCAGCAGGTTGGTCTGCTCGGCGATCCCGCGAATCGCAGTGAGGATCGCGTTGATGTTCTCGCTGTCCTTGGCCAGGGTCTGCACCACGGCCACGGCTTTGCCGATTTCCACCGCCAGCACGCCAATCGAATTCGAGGTGTCGCGCACGATCTGCATGCCCTGCGCCGCGGCCTTGTCCGCATGACTGGCCGCTTGCGCCGCCGACGTTGCGTTGCGTGCCACGTCCTGGGCGGTGGCGGTCATTTCATGCACCGCGGTGGCCACTTGATCGATCTCGGCCATTTGTTTATGCACGCCGATGTTGGTGCGGATGGCGATGTCGGCGGTGTGTTCCGACGAATCGCTGACGCTCTGCACCGACGTCACCACTTGGGTGATCATCGCCTGCAACTTGGCCAGGAAGGTGTTGAAGCCCTTGGCGATCGAACCGAGTTCGTCGGCGCGGTCGCTGGTCAGGCGGCGGGTGAGGTCGCCTTCGCCCTGAGCGATGTCGTCGAGCATGGCCACCATTTGCTTGAGTGGGCGGGCAATCCCGTGGCCCACCAGCCAGATCACCAGCAAGCCGATGCCCGCAATCAGCAAGCCGACCATGGCCATGCCGAAGGTGTCGGACTTGCGCTGTTTATCCAGGTCGCCCTGAAGTTTTTGCAGGTCCGCCATCACCGCGTTCAACGGCAGTTGCAGCATCAGAGTCCAGCGGGCGTCGGTCTGGCCAATGCCGAAGGGCAGGTACAACTCGATCCGGCCATTGGCCTTATCGACGGTGTAGGTCACTTCGCCGCGCTTGAGATTGGCCATGTTGGCAATCTGCTGGCTGTCGAGGATGTCGCTGACCTTCTCGCCGAATTTGCTCGGGTCCTTGGTGTAGGCAACGATCCGGCCATTGCCGCCGATCAGCGCCATCACGCCCGAGCCGCCATACAGTTTCTGGTTGGCGCCCAGGAGCATTTCCTGGATGAAGTTCACCGACAGGTCGGCGCCGACGATGCCCTGGAAGGCGCCGTTGAGCATGATCGGTTCAATAAAGGAGGCGAGCATGACGATTTTGTCGCCGACCTTGTAGGGCGCCGGATCGATCACGCAGGATTTCTTGGTTTCTTTCGAGCACAGGTAGTACTCGCTGGCGCGCACACCGGTGGACAGGGTTTTCTGGTCGTCGACGTCCACCAGTTTGTCCAGGCCCAGGCTGCCGTCTTCGTTGCGGAACCACCACGGCAGGAAGCGCCCGTTGCTGGCATCGATGCCGACTACCTTGGTGTCGACGTAGGCCGCGTCATTGTGGTCCAGTGCGTTTTTTTCCCAGCCGATGTAGGTGCCGAGAATTTTCGGGTTCTTGGTGACGTTTTCCTTGATCAGGCTGATCAATTGCTCACGGCTGATGTTCACCTGCGGCTGGCCATCGGCCCCCGGCGTGCCGATCAGTTCGTTGATCCGCACCAGTGCGCCGGCAATCAGCAGCGGCGCTTCGAGTTCGCGCTGAATCTGGCTGACCTGGGTTTGCGCCAGGGAGGTCAGGCGTTGCTCGATGACTTGCTCGAACTGCGCCTGGGTCCGTTCCTGGACCATGTCTTGCGTCCGCGCACCGGAAAACAGCGCGTACAGCACCAGGGCCGCGACCACACTGAGGACGATGGCACCGGCAAGGGCCGCTACGGAAAACTGGATCGACTTGAATTTCATGGGTGCTCCGCACGCAAGAGGACGTCTGCGCTGTTGTATCGGCCGGGCAATCGGAGTCCATGAGCGGGTAATGGCCAAATGACTGTTTTGGCGTGCTGGAGGTCGCAACTGGAGCGTGGTGGGCGAGGCGCTCGGGCGTCTGTGAATTTTTTCCTACGAATAGCGGCTTTTCTTAAAGTGCGTGCAACACGTCTGTTGTATCTGGCGCCGATACAATTCCACGCCTAGGATACGCGGCATATTTTCAGGGAGTTTTTCGATGAACAAGACATTGGTTGTAGGTGCACTGAGCGCGGCATTGCTGCTGGCCGGTTGTCAGTCGGTCAACACCACCAGCGGTGGAGCCGTGGGCGTTGAGCGTAAACAGTACATGTTCAGCATGTTGTCCTCGGATGAGGTCAACCAGATGTACGCCCAGTCCTATCAGAAGACCGTGGGAGAGGCGACGAGCAAAGGCGTACTGGACAAAACCAGCACCGAAGCCAAACGCGTCCAGGCCATCGCCGACCGGCTGATTGCCCAGGCGCCGAACTTCCGTCCGGATTCGGCCCAGTGGAAGTGGGAAGTCAACCTGATCAAGAGCGACGAGCTCAACGCCAACTGCGGTCCTGGCGGCAAGATCATTTTCTACACCGGGCTGATCGACAGCCTGAAACTCACCGACGATGAAATCGCCGCAGTCATGGGTCATGAAATCGCCCACGCCCTGCGCGAGCACGGTCGTGAGGCGATGTCCAAGGCCTATGGCATCGAAATGGCCAAACAGGGTGCTGGTGCGTTGTTTGGTCTGGGGCAGGACAGCCTGGCCCTGGCCGACACCGTGGCCAACTACGGCATGACGTTGCCGAACAGTCGCGCCAACGAAAACGAAGCTGACCTGATCGGCCTGGAACTGGCGGCTCGCGCCGGCTACAACCCGAATGCCGCGATCACCTTGTGGAACAAGATGAGCAAGGCGTCGGAAGGCTCGCCGCCGGAATTCATGAGCACTCACCCGGCGTCGACCAGTCGTATTGCTTCGTTGCAGGCAGCGATTCCGAAGGTGATGCCGTTGTACGAGAAAGCCTCGAAGTCCTGACAGGTTTCTAATGATCGTTCCCACGCTCTGCGTGGGAATGCATCCTGTGACGCTCTGCGTCACGCCCCAAAAACGGACGCGGAGCGTCCAGGGCGGCATTCCCACGCAGCGCATGGGAACGATCAATCAGGCTAAACGCGTCAAACCCACCCACTGCTCTGCATTGCCTTGTACACCGCGACAATCGCCAGGACGAAGAACGCCGAAGCAGCCAGTCGACGGATCAACGTCAGTGGCAGTTTGTCCGCCGCAAAGTTACCCGCCAGTACCACCGGCACGTTGGCGATCAACATCCCGGCGGTGGTGCCGATGATCACCAGCCACAGGTCCGGGTATTGCGCGGCGAGCATCACCGTGGCGACTTGGGTTTTGTCGCCCATTTCGGCGAGGAAGAACGCGATCAGCGTGGTCAGGAACGGCCCGAACTTGCGCGCGGTGCTGGCTTCGTCGTCGTCCATTTTGTCGGGCACCAAGGTCCACAGCGCGGTCGCGGTAAAGCTCGCGGCGAGGATCCAGTGCAGCGTCGCATTCGAGAAGAAACTGCCGAACCAGGCGCCTACCGCACCGGCCGCCGCATGGTTGGCCAGGGTCGCGGCGACGATGCCGGCGATGATTGGCCAGGGTTTGCGAAAGCGAGCAGCGAGAATGAGCGCGAGCAGTTGCGTCTTGTCGCCGATTTCGGCCAAGGCAACGATTGCGGTGGGAACGAGAAGTGAATCCAGCATCAGGGTTTTCCTAAGGGGCGGGTCGACACGGCTATGACACGTACAGCCTTCCCGCCCCGGGTAAGGTGTTCGTGTCATAGGTCTTGTCAAACCCTGGCGATCCGTCTGTGCGGACGCTTGGGTCGCATACGCCATGGTCTGTTGACCAAGTATGTTGACGTATGCCGGACGAGCATGGCGCTCGTGGGAGACTACTCCCCTAGGACGGAGCGGATTCTGCCTAGGCAAAATCCGTTAGGCAAGCACTTATTTATCAGCCGCGTTTTGCGCGGTAGATTCGGAAACCCTGTCCTTCAGCCTTGATCGCACACACGCCGAGGTGCTCTTCGATCAGCGGCTGATACTTGAGGAAGCTATTCGCGACCAGGCGCAGTTCGCCACCGTTTTTCAGATGTTTGGCCGCTTTTCGCAGCAAGTTCTCGGTCGCAAAATAATCGGTGTGCACGCCGACATGGAACGGCGGGTTGCTCAAAATCGCGCTCAAACCCATGGGGGCGGCATCGATACCGTCACCGGTAATCACCTCGGCCTCCAGACCGTTGGCGGCCAATGTCAGACGACTGCTGGCGGCGGCAAACGCATCCACGTCGAGCAATGTCACCTGATTGTGCGGATAACGACGTTTGACCGCCGCCCCCAGCACACCGGCGCCGCAACCGAAGTCCAGCAAGTGGCCGCTCGGCAACTTGTCCAGATGTTCCAGCAGCAAGGCGCTTCCGCGATCCAGCCGACCGTGGCTGAACACGCCGGGCAGGCTGATGACTTTCAATGGCCCTTCGGCCAATGGCAGTTCGTATTCCACGGCCAGGCTTTCCAGGGATTTAGCCTCTGGCGCGTCGGCCACGGTGACCTGCCACAGTTGGCAATGCCGTGCGCTGTCGAGCTTGCGCGGTTTGCCGAACGGGTTCAGTTGCTTGGCCGCGCCTTCGATGCCGCTGCGTTTTTCACCCACCAGGTACAGCTCGCGACCGGCCAGCCGTGAAGCGAGGGCGTTGAGGATGTAGTCGGTCAGGTCCTTGGACTTGGGCAGGAACACCACGGCTGTTTCGAACTCGCGTTCGGGCGCATTCACGCCAAACTGGCTGCGCTCGGCAAAGCGTGCGTCCAGCGCCGCTTGATCGCCGGCATGCCAGCACCAGCCGTGGGCGTCGGGCAGGCGACCGAGCAAATCGTCGGCGGGCAAACCGGCCAGCAACACCGAACCCTTGAATAACTCGGCCTGACGAAGCAGTACTTCACTGCGCGGATCCATACTCTGCTCCTTGAAAAAAAGTGCGGCAGTTTATCAACTGACGACCCGCAGCGCTGTACCGCTGAAGAACGCCTGGGCGTTTTCAGTCAACTGGCCAACAATCCGCTGGCGCGCTTCGCGACTGCCCCAGGCGTTGTGCGGGGTGACAATCAGCCGTGGGATGTCATCGGCCAGTAGCGGATTGCCGGCAGTCGGCGGCTCGACGCTCAGCACATCCGTGGCCGCGCCACCCAGGTGACCGTTACGCAAGGCATCGGCCAGCGCCTGTTCGTCGATCAAACCACCGCGCGCGGTATTGACCACGAAGGCACCGGGTTTCATCGAGGCCAGTTCCCGGGCGCCGATGAAGTGGCGGGTGTGTTCGTTGAGCGGGCAGTGCAGGGTCAGGGCGTCGATTTGCGGCAGCAGTTCATTCAGCGGCAAGCGATCCGGGCGGGCAGGGCGGCCAGGAATCTGCCCCAGCAACACGCGCATGCCGAAGGCTTCGGCCAGTCGCGCAACGGCGCCACCCAGTTCGCCGTGGCCGAGCAGCCCGAGGGTTTTGCCTTCGAGTTCGACGATCGGGTAATCCAGCAGGCAGAACTGTTTGGCCTGCTGCCAGCGACCTTCGCCCACGGCTTTTTGGTAGTCCGCCAAGCGTGTCGCCAGATTGAGCAACAGCATGATCGTGTGTTGGGCCACCGATGGCGTGCCGTAACCCTGGCAGTTGCACACGGTAATCCCGTGGGCGCGGGCGGCGGCCAGGTCGACGTTATTGGTGCCGGTGGCGGTGATCAGGATCAGCTTGAGTTCGGGGCTGGCGGCGATGGCGGCGGCGTCGATCAGGATCTTGTTGCTGATGGCAACGGTGGCGCCCTTGAGGCGTTCGATCACCTGGTCCGGCGTGGTCTGGGCGAACAATTGCAAGTCGCTGAAGCAATCGCGCAAAGGCGTCAGGTCGAGGTCGCCCAGATCCAGGGACGGATGGTCGAGGAAAACGGCGCGGCGAGTGTTCGTCATCAACTGTACCTTTTGTGCAATGAACTGAAGGCGTAATCTGCCGAGCCTACCAGATGAAACAAATGGTTACGCCTACCCCTGTGGGAGCGAGCTTGCTCGCGATAGGGCCATAACATTCAACATTGATGTTGGCTGACAGTTCGCTATCGCGAGCAAGCTCGCTCCCACAGGGGCTGATGAAACCCGATAACACTTTGCCCGATCTGCCCCAGAGGAGCCCCCCATGTACTGGACAGAATTCTTGACCGTTGCCCTGATTCACCTGCTGGCCGTGGCCAGCCCCGGCCCGGACTTTGCCGTCGTGGTGCGTGAGAGTGTGACCCACGGTCGGCGCGCCGGGACCTGGACCGCGCTGGGCGTGGGCACGGCGATTTTCCTGCACGTCGGTTATTCGCTGCTCGGCATCGGCCTGATCGTGTCCCAGTCGATCGTGCTGTTCAACGCCTTGAAATGGGCCGCTGCCGCGTACCTGCTGTACATCGGCTTTAAGGCTTTGCGCGCACAACCGGCCAAACCGGTGGCGGACGACCTGCATAAGGAAGTCGGCGAGCGCACCGCCCGTGGCGCTTTCACCTCCGGTTTCGTGACCAATGGCCTGAATCCGAAAGCCACGCTGTTTTTCCTGTCGCTGTTCACCGTGGTGATCAACCCGCACACGCCGCTGGCCGTGCAGGCCGGTTACGGGGTTTACCTGGCGGTGGCGACGGCGGTGTGGTTCTGCCTGGTGGCGATGCTGTTCAGCCAACAACGGGTACGCGCCGGTTTCGCCCGCATGGGGCACTGGTTCGACCGGACCATGGGCGCGGTGCTGATCGCCATCGGTGTGAAACTCGCCTTCACCGAGATGCATTGATAAAACGCGGATCCCCGTAGGACCAAGTGCTGGCGCAAAGCTAGCATTTGTACGGTTCTGCAAATCATACCTTTGGCTGATTTGGTTGGCGTATAAGGGCTCTAGAGTGCTTATCTTCCAAGCCAAGACCGTGCAGTCAGAAAAGGGATTCTTATGTTGCAGACTCGCGTTATCCCGCCCGCCGAAGGCGCCTACCAGTATCCGTTGCTGATTAAACGACTGCTGATGTCCGGTGCTCGTTACGAGAAAACCCGCGAGATCGTGTACCGCGACCAATTGCGCTATAGCTATCCGACCCTGATCGAGCGGGTCGCACGGCTGGCCAATGTGCTGACGGCGGCCGGGGTCAAGGCCGGGGATACCGTGGCAGTGATGGACTGGGACAGCCATCGTTACCTGGAATGCATGTTTGCGATCCCGATGATCGGCGCAGTGATTCACACCATCAACGTGCGCCTGTCACCGGAACAGATCCTCTACACCATGAACCATGCCGAGGACCGCTTCGTGCTGGTCAACAGTGAGTTCGTGGGCCTGTACCAAGCCATCGCCGGGCACCTGACTACGGTCGAGAAAACCCTGCTGCTGACCGACCTGCCAGAAAAAACCGCCGATTTGCCGAACCTCGTCGGCGAGTACGAGCAACTGCTGTCCGCTGCGAGCACCCAGTACGACTTCCAGGATTTCGACGAAAATTCCGTCGCGACCACCTTCTACACCACGGGCACCACCGGCAATCCGAAAGGCGTGTACTTCACCCACCGGCAACTGGTGCTGCACACCCTGGGCGTGTCGACCATCATGGGCGCCATCGACAGCGTGCGGCTGTTGGGCACCAACGATGTCTATATGCCGATCACGCCGATGTTCCATGTGCACGCCTGGGGCTTGCCGTACGTGGCGACGATGCTTGGGCTCAAGCAGGTTTATCCCGGTCGCTACGACCCGGAATACCTGGTGGAGCTGTGGCGCAAGGAGAAGGTCACCTTCTCCCACTGTGTGCCGACGATTCTGCAGATGGTGCTCAATGCCAAAGGCGCCCAGGGCACCGATTTCGGCGGTTGGAAAATCGTTATCGGCGGCAGTGCACTGAACCGCACGTTGTACGAAACCGCCAAGGCCAAGGGCATTCAGTTGACCGCCGCTTACGGCATGTCGGAAACCGGGCCGCTGGTGTCCTGCGCTCACCTCAATGACGAGTTGATGGCCGGCACCGAAGACGAACGCACCACCTACCGGATCAAGGCCGGTGTGCCGGGGCCTTTGGTGGAGGCGGCGATCGTCGACACCGATGGCAACTTCCTGCCCGCCGATGGCGAGACCCAGGGCGAACTGGTGCTGCGTGCGCCGTGGCTCACCGAGGGGTATTTCAACGAGCCGCAGAAGGGTGCCGAGCTCTGGGCTGGCGGCTGGCTGCACACCGGCGACGTGGCGACCCTGGACAGCATGGGCGTGATCGACATTCGCGACCGGATCAAGGACGTGATCAAGACCGGTGGCGAGTGGATCTCGTCCCTGGACCTTGAAGACTTGATCAGCCGCCATGTAGCGGTACGCGAAGTAGCAGTGGTGGGGATTGCCGATCCGCAGTGGGGCGAGCGACCGTTTGCCTTGCTGGTAATCCGCGAAGGGCATGAGATCGGGGCTCGTGAACTCAAGGAACACCTCAAGCCGTTCGTCGAGCTGGGGCATCTGAGCAAGTGGGCGATCCCGAGCCAGATTGCCCTTGTTACTGAAATTCCCAAGACCAGCGTCGGCAAACTCGACAAGAAGCGTATCCGCCTCGACATCACGCAATGGCAGGCCAACAACAGCACCTTCCTCTCGACGCTTTGAGCGTTATCTGACGTTCACTGGCGTGCCCGAAAAGGCACGCCAGCCCCACCAAGCAAGCGCTTGGCTTGTGAAATCCGAATTTTCAGCCATCCTTGCCGTGCCGACATGTGTCGGACTGGCGAAAGGACTGTTCCAGAGTGGCCGGCAGCTGCAAATCACACTTTAGAGGGATCAAGCAGTACTACCTGCTGGCTATAGTCCGCTCAAGGATTTTTAAGAACGGAGCAAACGCACAAACGGGGCGATGCACATTGGGATCGAATTCGGGACGCCTTGGCTCCCGGTCATCCACAACGTTTTTAAAAGTACTCACTGCCATAACAATAATGCACATGGAGTAGCGTCGATGACATCAGTAAACCAGTTCTGGCGCCGGGCGAAACTGCCCCTGGCGGTCAGTCTCGCCTCTTCGCTCGCCGGGCCCGCATTCGGCGTCAGTTTCAACGTCGGTGAAATCGAAGGTCAGTTCGACTCATCCCTGTCGATCGGTGCCAGTTGGTCTACTCAGCAGCCGAACAAGAACCTCATCGGCGTCAACAACGGTGGTCATGGCCTGTCCCAGACGTCCGATGACGGTCACGCAAACTTCAAGAGCGGGGAAACCTTCTCGAAAATCTTCAAGGGCATCCATGACCTTGAATTGAAATACGGCGACACCGGCGTGTTCGTCCGCGGCAAGTACTGGTACGACTTTGAACTCAAGGACGAAAGTCGCGAGTTCAAGGACATCAGCGACCACAACCGCAAGGAAGGCGCCAAGTCCTCCGGCGGGCAGATCCTCGACGCCTTCATCTACCACAACTACTCCATTGCCGATGAGCCGGGTTCCGTGCGTCTGGGCAAGCAGGTCGTGAGCTGGGGCGAAAGTACCTTCATCGGCGGCGGCATCAACTCGATCAACCCGATCGACGTGTCCGCATTCCGTCGTCCGGGGGCCGAGATCAAGGAAGGCCTGATTCCGGTCAACATGTTCTACGTGTCCCAGAGCCTGACCGAAAGCCTGTCGGCCGAGGCGTTCTACCAGCTCGAGTGGGACCAGACCGTCGTCGATAACTGCGGCACCTTCTTCTCCCAGCCGGACATCATTGCCGACGGTTGCGACAACAATCTGCGTGTGCTGAACAAGCGTTCGCAGATCCCGGCCATCGCATTGGGGCCTTTGGCCGGTGCCGGTGTCGATGTCAACGAAGAAGGCGTGCTGGTACGTCGCGGCGGCGATCGCGACGCCCGTGACAGCGGTCAGTGGGGCGCATCCCTCAAGTACATGTTCGATCCGCTGGACACCGAGTTCGGCGCCTACTTCATGAACTACCACAGCCGTGCGCCGGTCTTCAGCGCCACCGGTGCCCCGCAGTCGGTCTATAACACCGCCGCGTCGCTGCCCGGGCCGTTCGCAGCATTAGGACCACTGTTGGTGGCAGGCAACTCGAATTACTTCGTTGAATACCCGGAAGACATCCGTCTGTACGGCTTGAGCTTCTCCACCACCCTGCCTACCGGTACGGCGTGGAGCGGTGAGATCAGCTACCGTCCAAACGCGCCGGTGCAACTGAACACTACCGACATCCTGTTCGCCGGTATCCGTCCTCTGGGCAATGGCAACCCGAACAATCCATTGACCAACGCATCGCTGCTTAACGGCGTGCCGGGTCAAGACTTGCACGGGTATCGTCGCAAGGAAATCACCCAGTTCCAGACCACCCTGACGCACTTTTTTGATCAGGTCATGGGCGCCAGCCGTCTGACCCTGGTGGGTGAAGTGGGCGTGACCCATGTCGGCGGCCTGGAAAGCACCTCCGATGTGCGTTACGGCCGGGATCCGAGCTACGGCCCGGGTGAGTTGCCCGCCTCTGGCGCGCTCGATACCTGTGCGACGCTCAACACCAGCACCATCAATGGTGCCGGTCCAGGAACTCCAGCCAACAACCGCAGCCGCAACTGCACCAACGAAGGCTTCACCACGGCTACTTCGTGGGGCTATCGCGGCCGCGCTATCTGGGAATACAACGACGTGTTCGCCGGTGTGAACCTCAAGCCGAACGTGGCCTGGTCCCATGACGTCAGCGGTTACTCGCCTGGCCCTGGCGGCAACTTCGAGGAAGGTCGCAAAGCGGTGAGCCTGGGTGTCGATGCCGAATACCAGAACACCTACACCGCGAGCCTGGCCTACACCAACTTCTTTGATGGCAAGTACACCACCGTCGATGATCGCGACTTCGTTGCGCTCAGCTTCGGCGTGAACTTCTAAGCACTGCTTTTTCAGGACGAACACACATATGAAAATAACAAAGAGTCTGTTCCACGCCGGTGTTCTGGGGCTGTCGCTGCTGGCGACAAGCGTCATGGCAGCGGTGCCTGCCGCTGAAGCGGACAAGCTGGGCAAGAGCCTGACCCCGATGGGCGCCGAAATGGCGGGCAATGCCGACGGTTCGATCCCGGCCTGGAAACCCATGGCGAAGAATGCCGGCAGTGTCGATAGCAAGGGCTTCCTGTCCGATCCGTACGCCAGTGAAAAGCCGCTGTTCACCATCACCGCGCAAAACGTTGACCAGTACAAAGAGAAGCTTGCCCCGGGCCAGTACGCGATGTTCAAGCGCTACCCGGAAACCTTCAAGATGCCGGTCTACCCGTCCCATCGTGGTGCCACCGTGCCGGATGACGTGTTCGCCGCCATCAAGAAAAACGCCACCGCGACTAATCTGGTGTCCGGCGGCAACGGTCTGGAAAACTTCGAAACTGCCGTTCCGTTCCCGATTCCGAAAAGCGGCGTGGAAGTCATCTGGAACCACATCACCCGCTATCGCGGTGGCAGCGTGACCCGTCTGGTGACCCAGGCTACCCCGCAGCCGAACGGCTCGTTCAGCCTGGTGTACTTCCAGGACCAGTTCGTGTTCCGCGACAAGATGAAGGACTACGACCCGAAAAACCCGGGCAACATCCTGTTCTACTTCAAGCAGAAAGTGACTGCGCCGGCACGTCTGGCCGGTGGTGTACTGCTGGTGCACGAAACCCTCGACCAGGTGAAGGAACCGCGTTCGGCGTGGGTCTACAACGCCGGTCAGCGTCGTGTGCGTCGCGCCCCGCAAGTGTCTTATGACGGGCCGGGCACTGCCGCCGATGGCCTGCGTACCTCCGACAACCTGGACATGTACAACGGTGCGCCGGACCGCTACGACTGGAAACTCGAAGGCAAGAAAGAGATGTACATCGCCTCTGACAGCTACAAGCTCGACGATCCGAAGCTGAAATATGCCGACATCATCAAGGCCGGCCACATCAACCAGGACCTGGCTCGTTACGAGCTGCGCCGGGTCTGGCATGTGGTTGCAACCCTGAAGGAAGGTCAGCGCCACATCTATGCCAAGCGTGACTTCTACATCGACGAAGACACCTGGCAGGCTGCGGTAATCGACCATTACGACGGTCGTAATCAACTGTGGCGCGTTGCAGAAGCCCATGCCGAAAACTACTACGACAAGCAAGTGCCGTGGTACGCCCTGGAAACTTTGTATGACCTGCAGTCGGGTCGCTACCTGGCGCTGGGCATGAAGAACGAAGAAAAATCGGCGTATGACTTCGGCTTTACCGCCACCACCAGCGACTTCACCCCGGCCGCACTGCGTCAGGATGGTGTTCGCTAACACCCGCTGAACAGAGGCCGCATCCTCGAAAAACGCCCCGACTGGTTCGGGGCGTTTTTTTTTGCCTCGCCCACCACGCCCCCCCGTAGGAGCGAGGCTTGCCCGCGAAGGCGTCCGTATCAACACCGCATGATTGCCGATACAACCGCGTCAACCTATTCGCGGGCAAGCCTCGCTCCTACGGTCTTTTTGTAGCCATTTGTAGCAACAACCTTCAATAGCGCTCCGTTTACCGCTAGTCTGCGGACATCTGCAACGCCGCCAACAGCATTTCAAACAAGAGCCGGCCATGACTGATCTGTCCCCACTTCCGGGTCCTGCAAGCGTTGCCGTCGCGGCACTGGACGGGCGTTTCTTCCGGCCACCGCTGCCGGACGGCCATGTGCTGCGACCTCGCTTGTGCGAGCGCCTGAGTGCGGGGCTGGGTGGTCGGTTGCTGCTGGTCAGCGCCCCGGCGGGGTTCGGCAAGAGTTCGCTGGCGGTGGAGTTCTGCCAGGGCCTGCCGGCGCATTGGCATAGCCTGTGGCTGGGCTTGAGCCCGCGGGACAATGATCCTGGGCGCTTTCTTGAACGTCTGCTCGAAGGCCTTCAAGACTATTTTCCGCAACTGGGCAGCAAGGCGCTCGGGCTGCTGAAAATGCGCCAACGCCATCAACCGTTCGCGTTCGAAGAATGGCTGGACGGTTTGCTGGATGAACTGGCCGTGCACTTGTCGCCGAGTACACCCTTGTTGCTGGTTCTGGATGACTATCACTTGGCCCAAGGCCCGGTGCTCGACCGTTGTTTGCAATTCTTCCTGAATCACCTGCCCGATGGTCTGCTGGTCATGGTCACCAGTCGGCAACGTCCCGACTGGCACCTGGCTCGGTTGCGACTGTCGCGGCAACTGCTCGAACTGCATGAGCAAGACCTGCGCCTGACCCACGACGAAGCCCTGACCCTGCTCGATCGCCATAGCAGTTCATTGCGCGGCGAGGCGCTGGAAAATCTGATCCAGCGCAGCGAAGGCTGGGTGGCCGGCCTGCGCTTCTGGCTGCTGGCGGCTTCCGAAGCCGGCAACGAGGGTGCGTTGCCACAGTCGCTGCACGGCGGGGAAGGGCTGATTCGCGATTATCTGCTGGAAGAAGTCATCGATTGCTTGCCTGCCGAGGTGCAGTCATTCCTGTATGACACCGCGCCTCAGGAACGTTTTTGCAGTGAGCTGTGCGACGCTGTGCGCGAAGCCCATGACAGCGCCGAAATCCTGCGCTTCCTGTTGGCCCACCAGGTTTTTCTGGTGCCGCTGGATGAGCACGGTCACTGGTATCGTTATCACCATCTGTTTTCCGACTTGCTGCGCACTCGACCCAAGACCCAGGCCCTGGTACCGGCCGCCAGTCTGCATTTGCGCGCCTGCCGCTGGTTCAACGCCCAAGGGCTGCTCGATGAAGCGGTGGAGCAGGCCTTGCGCGCCGGGCACCTGGATGTCGCGGCGAACCTGGTGCAAAACCTTTCGGAAGAACAACTGCTGGCGGAGCAAAACGTCGGCATGCTGCTGCGCTGGAAAATGGACTTGCCTGACAGCTTGCTGATCAGCACGCCACGGCTGATCGTGCTCTACAGCTGGGCGCTGGGGCTGGCCTGTCAGCTGGATGCTGCCGAAGAGTTGGCCAATCACTTGAGCCGCTTCCTGCCGGCGCCATCGGCCACGGCGCAGAAGTCCATGCTGGCCCAATGGCTGGCCCTCAGCGGCATCATCGCCCGGGGACGCGGTAATCGTGCGCTGACGCTGCTCTATTGCACCGAAGCGCTGGAGAGCCTGCCGGCCAAGCGCTATGGTCAGCGCCTGATGTGCCTCTCGACCTTGTCCAACCTGGCCATAGCCGATGGCGACTTGTGGCGTGCCCGGGGTTTGAACCGCGAGTCCCTGGAGTTGGCGCAGCGCGTCGGCAATCCGTTGTTCGAGGCCCTGGCTCATTACGACCGCGCCCGGGTGTTGCAAGCACGAGGGGAAATCCTGCGCTCGCTGGATGAAGTCCGTCAGGGCCTGCAACGCCTGCACGGCTTGTCACCGCAACGGCTCTACGCGGTGCGGGCCAGATTGATTTTGTACGAAGGCTTTTTACTGGCCCTGCGCTCGCAACCACAAGCCGCGCGCTTACGATTGCAGGCCGGTTTGAGCGAAGCTCGGGCCTGTCGCGACATCAGCGTATTGATCGGCCACTGCGTGATCGCCAGGCTCGAGGGCAGCAGCGGCGAATTCGCCAAAGCCTTCGCCGAACTGGCCGAGGCCGAACGGCTGATGCACATCTGGGACGTCCCGCCGATCTATTACCTGGCGATGATCACCCTGGTCAAATGTGAACTCTGGCTGGCCCAGGGCCGCACCGACCTGGCTGAAGCCTGGCTCGTACGATTGGGCCAGACCTACAACGGCGAACGCGCCGCCGCACCGCCGGAATTCCATCCACAGCTGCCGCTGCACATCGAATTGCAGCAAGCGCTGCTTGATGTGATTCAGGGCCAACCCATGTTGGCGGAAGGGCGATTGAATGCGCTGTTGGAGCATGGGCAGCAGACGGGGCGGCAGATGCTCAGCGTGATGGCATTGGCGCAAAAGATTGCGTTGTTGCTGGTCGGCGGGCGTGAGGCCGAGGCGCGCCAGGCATTGGTGCAGGCGTTGGAAGCGGCCGCCGGTGGGGTGCTGCAACCGTTTGACGGGTTGTTGACCGAACATGCCGACTGGTTGCGTGGGCAACTGCAACTCTGTGCCCCGACCGCCGTTTCGCAAAACCTTTTGGAAAAACTGCCTGCCGCTGCTACGCGTCCGGCACTGGAGTTATCCCCAGGCGCCGAAACCCTCAGCACCCGCGAACTGGCAGTGCTGCGCCTGATTGCCCTAGGTTGTTCCAACCAGGAAATCAGCGATCAGCTATTTATCTCGCTGCACACCGTCAAGACCCACGCCAGCCATATCAACAGCAAGCTTGGGGTGGAGCGGCGCACGCAAGCGGTCGCCAGGGCGAAAGAGTTGGGTGTCTTGCAGTAATCAGTGTTTGAAAAACCTCCGAAACAAGCTGGGCCTTGAGTCAGAGGTTGTCGCTCACTGCGCCTCGGCAATCCCCAGGGCGTGTGGGTGGCCTTCGCGTTGCAGGACCGACAGTAAGCCAATGGAGCAATCCCCCGCCGTTTTACTGGCGATGGACTGTTGCAGGTTGTCGCCCAACATACTTTTCATTTTTTTTCTGGGTAATGTCGCGTTCCACTCCAGCAGCGTTTGGACCGCCGGGGCGGGGACGCCGCTGGAGGTGTGATAGAGGCTTTGAGCGGTGCCGTCGCTCATGAGCGCAAAACCTGTCGTGGCGCCGATCTGCCCCCGGTATAGCCTGAGCCGCGCCGCCACTTTCTGATCGGTCAGAAACAGCGGGGTATTGGCAGGCTCGGCGTTTTGCGGAGATGAAAGGGCCTGGAGTTGCCCGTCCGGATCGACGCTTGCGATCACGCCGTCACCCAAATTTCCCGACAAGTAGCGGCCGCGCGAGTAAGCGACGAACGACAGGGTGCAGGCCAGGTCGTTGATGTCGCAGCCGAGTTTGGCGGATTTGCGTCGGAACGCATCCAGGCAGCGATTGACCAGGCGCTGGGCGGCCTTCGCGTTGTGTTTCTCCATGTTTTGCCAGAGACTTTCAAAGTTTTTACAGACAAAGCCCAGGGTCGCGGTAACGGCCACCTGGGCGCCGATGTCGGATCTGGCTCGGGAGTCGGCGCCATCGGCCAGTGCAATGCAGGTCACGTCGTTCGACTCCCTGGCCGCGACATACTCCAGGCAAGGCGTATGAGCCTCGAGGTGCGAGCGTCCTGCCACAAAAGAGCAGGCGGTTTTACAGGTGAATTCGATCGGGTGCTCAGGCATTGTTTAGACCCGGGTGTTCGGCGAGGTCTTCCTGGCCAAAGAGATAGTTGTCTTGCATGGCATTATCCTTTTGAGTTGAGCGTTAAAAGAAACGCTTCAAGAGTCGTTTGAACCAGCACATCACGATGCCTCCGGGGAGGTCGGCGCCTCGCGGAGCGGGGCGGGTGCAGACAGAAAAGGACACTTTTATCGACGAGCACGTGTTCCATCGAGGGGGGCATTGGCTTCCTGCCGTCTTGTTTCAAAACAGGCGCGGCGCGAGGATAACCTATCAATTTTGCGGATCACAACCGTAGTACAACGCCTTGGCACCAGGATCAAACCCATGCAGACCCCGAATACAGCCCTTATCCGCGAAACCTTTCCGGTCGGCCCGCTCCAGTGCAACTGCACCATCATCGGCGACCCGATCACTAAAAAAGCCATCATTGTCGATCCTGGTGGCAATCACGAACTGATCCTCGCTCGCCTAGATGCCTTGGGCTTGAAAGTCGTCAGCATCATCCACACCCACGCGCACCTCGACCATTTCCTGGCCTCCGGGCAGCTCAAGGAAAAAACCGGCGCGACCCTGCATCTGCATAAAGAAGATCAATTCCTGTGGGACAACCTGGAGATGCAATGCCAGATGTTTGGCGTGCCGTACACGCCGGTGCCAGCGCCGGATCGCTGGTTGGCCGATGATGAAGAGCTGGCCTGCGGGTGCGGCGTGGCGATTCACACGCCGGGGCATACGCCAGGTTCCATGAGCTTTTGGTTTTCAGAGGCTAAGCTGCTGATTGCCGGTGACACGTTGTTCAAGCGCGGGGTCGGGCGCACGGATTTGTGGGGTGGCGATCAGGCGACCATCGTGCGCTCGATCAAGCAGCGGCTGTATACGCTTGACGAGGAAGCCACCGTGGTCACGGGGCATGGTCCGGACACGCGTCTGGGTGATGAAATGCGCGAGAACCCTTTTGTGCGGGCCTGAATTGTAACCGGCGGAATTTTTACTCGCGCCAATGATCCAACGCCCGCATGGGCCGATGCCTGGTTCCGTTGCATCACAGAATGTAAAAAGTAGGAGCTCTTCATGTTCACCAAGCAGCGTTTGATTATTGTCGCAACGGCTGTGGCCTTGTTGTCCGGCTGTGCTTCGCCCAATCCGTATGACAATCAGGGACAAGCCGATGGCGGTTCCCAAGGCGTGAGCAAAACGGCCAAGTACGGTGGCCTCGGGGCGCTGGCCGGTGCGCTGGCTGGCGCCGCGATCGACCACAACAACCGTGGCAAAGGCGCGCTGATTGGCGCTGCGGTGGTGGGGGCTTCCGCCGCCGGTTACGGTTACTACGCCGACCAGCAAGAGAAAAAGCTGCGGGCCAGCATGGCCAATACCGGGGTTGAAGTGCAGCGCCAGGGCGATCAGATCAAGCTGATCATGCCCGGCAACATCACGTTCGCCACCGATTCGGCGAACATCGCCTCCAGCTTCTATCAACCACTGAACAACCTGGCAGGCTCGCTCAAAGAGTTCAGCCAGAACCAGATCGAGATCGTCGGCTACACCGACAGCACCGGCGCCCGTCAACACAACATGGACCTGTCCCAGCGTCGCGCTCAGAGCGTGGCGACTTACCTGACGTCCCAGGGTGTCAGTGGTGCCAACCTGTCGGCACGTGGTGCCGGGCCGGATAACCCGATTGCCAGTAATGGCGACGTGAATGGCCGGGCGCAGAATCGTCGGGTCGAGGTCAATCTGAAGGCGATTCCGGGGCAGCAGTATCAGCAGCAGGGGCAGCCTGTTCAGCAGTATCAGTAAACCCCGTTTGTAAAAAGAGCCGTCCGATCTCTAGCAGATCTGGCGGTTTTTTTGTGTCGCCTGTTCTGGCGTCTTCGCGAGCAGGCTCGCTCCCACAGGGGAATGCATTTCAAAACTGTGGGAGCGAGCCTGCTCGCGAAGGGGCCGTTACAGGCAACACAAACATCCAGCCACAAAAAAGCCCCCGGACAATCACTCATCCGGGGGCTTTTTGCGTAGCGCGAAACCTGCTTACTTCTTCAGGCCGTAATGCTCATCGAGCATGCCCGGTGCGTTCGGGGCTTTGGGTGCGTAGTCGCGAGGCGGCTCCTGATTGCGCGGCGGCGTCAGGCGTTCCCGTGGTGCCACGGCTGCGTCGGCGTGCAGGGCGGCCAGCAAGCGTTGGCGAGTCTGCTCGTCCAGGGCCAGGCGGTTGGCACCCTCGGCGAGATGATCCTGCACGTCCTGATAGCTGGCGGTCAGTTTCTTGACCAGGTTGGCCGTGCTGTTGAAGTGGGTCACCACCTCGTTCTGATAACTGTCGAAACGTTCCTGAATATCATCCAGCTGACGTTGCGTGCGGTTAGGCGCGGCATTCGGCACCAGACGAGCGACCAGGAATCCAATGGCGACACCCACAACCAGGGCAAGAGTCGGCAACAACCAAACTAAGAGCGAGTGTTCCACGAGTCCTTCCTCTATAAACGGCTTTGCTTTACGTTAACGGCTCGAACCTGCGCTGTATACCGCGATTCACTCGCAATAGATTGGCACAGACAATTTGCTAGACGAGTCGACCCGATTCGAGGTCACGGAGTTCCTTCCTTGCTTATGCGCGAAACCCCTGTAGTGATTGATGGCCCCGTCGGTCAACTGGAAAGTTTGTACCTGGATAACGAGCAGCCGCGCGGCATTGCGCTGATCTGCCATCCAAACCCGGTGCAGGGCGGCACCATGCTCAATAAAGTGGTCTCGACCTTGCAGCGCACCGCCCGGGATGCCGGTTTGATTACCCTGCGGTTCAATTACCGCGGCGTCGGCGCCAGCGAAGGCACCCATGACATGGGCACCGGTGAAGTCGACGATGCCCAGGCGGCGGCCGAGTGGCTGCGGGCCAAGCACCCGGAGTTGCCGCTGACGCTGTTCGGTTTCTCTTTCGGCGGTTTTGTTGCAGCAAGTCTCGGCGGCCGCCTGGAAGCGAAGGGCGAGCAACTGAAACATCTGTTTATGGTTGCGCCAGCCGTCATGCGCCTGGGCGATCAGGATCAATTGCCACAACACGGCGAGTTGACCCTGATCCAGCCGGAAACCGATGAAGTCATCGATCCGCAGCTTGTATACGAATGGTCTGACAAACTCGATCGCCCCCATGAGCTGCTGAAAGTGGCAGAATGCGGACACTTTTTTCATGGCAAGCTGACTGATCTCAAGGATCTGATCCTGCCGCGTCTTTCGAATTGATTGCAGTCTGACAAGCGATTACCCATGACGACTCGTACCCGTATCCTCACCGGCATCACCACCACCGGCACGCCGCACCTGGGCAACTACGCCGGCGCCATCCGCCCGGCGATCCTCGCCAGCCGTGACAGCAATGCCGATTCGTTCTATTTCCTGGCCGACTACCACGCGCTGATCAAATGCGATGACCCGCTGCGCATCCAGCGCTCGCGTCTGGAAATCGCCGCGACCTGGCTGGCCGGTGGCCTCGACGTCGATCGCGTGACCTTCTATCGCCAGTCCGACATCCCGGAAATCCCCGAGCTGACCTGGCTGCTGACCTGCGTCGCCGCCAAGGGCCTGCTGAATCGTGCCCACGCCTACAAGGCTTCGGTGGACAAGAACGTCGAGACCGGCGAAGACCCGGATGCCGGCATCACCATGGGCTTGTACAGCTACCCGGTGCTGATGGCCGCGGACATTCTGATGTTCAATGCCCACAAGGTGCCGGTCGGTCGTGACCAGATCCAGCACGTGGAAATGGCTCGCGACATCGGCCAGCGTTTCAACCATTTGTTTGGTCAGGGCAAAGAGTTCTTCACCATGCCGGAGGCGCTGATCGAAGAAAGCGTCGCCACGCTGCCGGGCCTCGACGGTCGCAAGATGTCGAAGAGTTACGACAACACCATTCCGTTGTTCAGCAGCGCCAAGGAAATGAAGGACGCGATTTCGCGGATCGTCACCGACTCCCGCGCGCCAGGCGAAGCCAAGGATCCGGACAACTCGCATCTGTTTACCTTGTTCCAGGCTTTCGCTACGCCGGCGCAGTCCGACGAATTCCGCAGCGAATTGTTGCAGGGCCTGGGTTGGGGCGAGGCGAAGAATCGTCTGTTCCAACTGCTGGACAGCGAGTTGGGCGAGTCCCGCGAGCGTTATCACCAGTTGATCGAGCGCCCGGCAGACCTGGAAGACATGCTGCAACTCGGCGCCAAAAAGGCCCGTTCGGTGGCTACGCCGTTCCTTCACGAACTGCGCGAAGCGGTCGGCCTGCGCTCTTTCGTGGCCCAGACCCAGGTCGCGGCGACGACCAAGAAGAAAGCGGCGAAGGCTGCACGTTTCGTCAGTTTCCGTGAAGACGACGGCAGCTTCCGTTTCCGTCTGCTGGCGGCCGATGGCGAACAATTGCTGCTGTCGCGCAACTTCGCCGACGGCAAAACTGCCGGTCAGGTGACCAAGCAACTGCAAGCGGGCCAGCCTCTGGACGTGCGCAGCGAAGACTTGAGCTTCAGCGTCTGGCTGGAAGGCGAGTGCGTTGCCGATAGCGCAACCTTCGCTGACAGTGCTGCTCGCGACGTTGCCATCGACGCCCTGCGCATTGCATTGACGCCGGTTCAGGAATAAATCAGCGGCTCGGCCCGACCAAGGGCTGATTGCCATTCTGACGGGCCGTCGCTACAGTGGCGGCCCGTTTTTGTTGCCTTGCTAACGAATTATGACGCCCCTAGAACGATATCAAGCTGATCTGAAACGCCCGGAATTCTTCCATGACGCCGCCCAGGAAACTGCGGTGCGTCATTTGCAGCGCCTGTACGACGATCTGGTCGCGGCCTCGCAGAGCAAGCCGGGCCTGTTCGGCAAACTGTTTGGCAAAAAAGACCAGGCGCCGGTCAAGGGCCTGTACTTCTGGGGCGGCGTTGGCCGTGGCAAGACCTATCTGGTCGACACCTTCTTCGAAGCCCTGCCGTTCAAGGAAAAGGTCCGCACTCACTTCCACCGCTTCATGAAGCGCGTGCACGAAGAGATGAAGACCCTGGGCGGCGAGAAAAACCCGCTGACCATCATCGCCAAGCGGTTCTCCGACGAAGCCCGGGTCATCTGCTTCGATGAATTTTTCGTGTCTGATATTACTGACGCCATGATTCTCGGCACGTTGATGGAAGAGCTGTTCAAAAACGGCGTGACCCTGGTTGCCACCTCTAACATCGTGCCGGACGGTCTGTACAAGGATGGTCTGCAACGTGCGCGCTTCTTGCCGGCCATCGCGCTGATCAAGCAGAACACCGACATCGTCAACGTCGACAGCGGCGTCGATTATCGTCTGCGTCACCTTGAGCAAGCCGAGCTGTTCCACTTCCCGCTCGACGACGCGTCCCACGAAAGCCTGCGCAAAAGCTTCCGTGCCCTGACGCCGGAATGCACGGCCGCCACCGAAAACGACGTGCTGATGATCGAGAACCGCGAAATCCGTGCCTTGCGCACCTGTGATGACGTGGCCTGGTTCGACTTCCGCGAACTGTGCGACGGTCCGCGCAGCCAGAACGACTACATCGAACTGGGCAAGATCTTTCACGCCGTGTTGCTCAGCGGCGTCGAGCAGATGAGCGTCACCACCGACGACATCGCCCGACGCTTTATCAACATGGTCGACGAGTTCTACGACCGTAACGTGAAGCTGATCATTTCTGCTGAAGTCGAGCTCAAAGACCTCTACACCGGCGGTCGCTTGAACTTTGAGTTCCAGCGCACGTTGAGTCGTTTGCTGGAGATGCAGTCGCACGAATTCCTGTCCCGGGCGCATAAGCCATAGGATTTTTCGGAAAATAAAAAGGGCCTGCAAATGCAGGCCCTTTTTTGTGTTGAATCTGATCGTTCCCACGCTCCGCGTGGGAATGCATCCCGTGACGCTCCGCGTCACATTCCGAAGCGGACGCAGAGCGTCCATGGCTGCATTCCCACGCAGAGCGTGGGAACGATCGGCTCGAGCTAAGCCGCTTGCTGAAACTGCTGCCGATACTGGTTCGGCGACAATTCAGTGTGCTGGCGAAACAGCCTCGCGAAGAAGCTCGCATCGTCGTAGCCGACCTCATAACTAATGGTCTTGATGCTCTTGCGGCTGCCGGACAATAAGCCCTTGGCGGTCTCGATACGCAGGCGTTGCAGATAATGCAGCGGCTTGTCGCCGGTGGCAGTCTGGAAGCGGCGCATAAAGTTGCGGATGCTCATGCCATGCTCTCGCGCCACATCTTCGAAGCGGAATTTGTCGGCGAAGTGCTCTTCGAGCCAGTGCTGGATCTGCAGGATGATCACGTCCTGATGCAGCTTCTGCCCACCGAAACCGATCCGCCCCGGCGCATAGCTGCGCTGCACTTCATAGAGAATGTCCCGAGCCACGGCTTGTGCCACATTGGCGCCGCAGAAGCGTTCGATCAAGTAGATGTAGAGGTCGCACGCCGAGGTTGTGCCGCCGGCGCAGAACAGGTTGTCGGCGTCGGTCAGGTGCTTGTCCTGATTGAGCTGAACCTGCGGGAAACGCTCGGCAAACGCCGTAAAAAACCGCCAGTACGTGGTTGCTTCCTTGCCATCGAGCAGCCCGGCTTCCGCCAGCCAGAACACCCCGGTGGCTTCGCCGCACAGCACCGCGCCGCGAGCGTGCTGTTCGCGCAGCCACGGCAGCACTTGTGGATAACGTTTGCAGAGTGTTTCGAAATCGTCCCAGAAGGCCGGGAGGATGATGATGTCCGCGTTTTCCAGGCCGCCGTCCACCGGCATGATCACATCGCTGAAACTGTTCACCGGTTTGCCGTCGGGGCTGACCAGCCGGGTTTCGAACGCCGGTGTCAGGCCGTGGCCCAGTTGTTTGCCGTAGCGCAGACTGGCCAGGTGGAAGAAATCCTTGGCTTGCATGAGGGTGGAAGCGAAAACCCGGTCGATAGCCAGGATGCTGACGCGCCGCAAGGGCGTGGAGACTTGGTTAGACATAATTCAACTTTATTCTTATAGGGGAAAGTGGTCACCAGACGGCTGGATCGTCTTATTTTTTGTCTGATGTGTCCAGTGTCCTGTATCGGAAGTGAGGCTTAGTCTCTGATGGTCATTTCCTTTTAACAATAACGACAGGTGCCGCATGATCCCCAGAACCTTGTTCAGTTCCGAGCACGAACTTTTTCGCGACAGCGTGCGAACGTTCCTCGAAAAAGAGGCCGTGCCGTTCCATGGGCAATGGGAAAAACAGGGTTACATCGACCGTCAACTCTGGAACAAGGCGGGGGAGGCGGGGATGCTCTGTTCGCACCTGCCGGAGGAATATGGCGGGCTGGGGGCGGACTTTCTCTACAGCGCGGTGGTGATCGAGGAGGTCGGTCGCCTGGGCCTGACCGGGATTGGTTTCTCGCTGCATTCGGACATCGTCGCGCCTTACATCCTGCATTACGGCAGCGAAGCGCTGAAGCACAAATACCTGCCAAAACTGGTGTCTGGGGAAATGGTCACGGCCATTGCCATGACCGAGCCGGGGGCCGGTTCCGACCTGCAAGGGGTGAAAACCACCGCGGTGCTGGACGGCGACGAATACGTGATCAACGGCTCGAAAACTTTCATCACCAACGGCTTTCTCGCGGACCTGGTGATCGTCGTCGCCAAGACCGATCCGAAGGCGGGCGCCAAGGGCACCAGCCTGTTTCTGGTGGAAGCCAATACGCCAGGCTTCGCCAAGGGCAAGCGTCTGGAAAAAGTCGGAATGAAGGCGCAGGACACGTCGGAATTGTTCTTCCAGGACGTACGAGTGCCGAAGGAAAACCTCTTGGGTCAGGCCGGGATGGGCTTCGCCTACTTGATGCAGGAATTGCCACAGGAGCGTCTTACGGTTGCTGTCGGCGGGCTGGCTTCGGCCGAGGCGGCGCTGCAATGGACGCTGGATTACACCCGCGACCGCAAGGCATTCGGCAAGGCGATTGCCGATTTTCAGAACACCCGCTTCAAATTGGCGGAGATGGCTACCGAGATTCAGATTGGCCGGGTTTTCGTCGATAAGTGCCTGGAGCTGCACCTGCAAGGCAAGCTTGATGTGCCGACGGCGGCGATGGCCAAGTACTGGGGCACCGACCTGCAATGCAAGGTGCTCGACGAATGCGTGCAGTTGCATGGCGGTTACGGGTTCATGTGGGAATACCCGGTGGCCCGGGCGTGGGCGGATGCGCGGGTGCAGCGGATCTATGCCGGGACCAATGAGATCATGAAGGAGATTATTGCGCGCTCGCTTTGACTTTGCGTTGACTGGGTGATCGTTCCCACGCTCTGCGTGGGAATGCCGCCAGGGACGCTCTGCGTTCCGCTTCTGGATGTGACGCAGAGCGTCACGAGGTGCATTCCCACGCAGAGCGTGGGAACGATCACTTTTGGCTACGGTGCCGGATTCGGGTGATCCTTGTGAATCGCCTCGATCCCGGCCAGCACTTCATCGGAAAGTTTCAGATCGAAACTCGCAATGTTGCTGTCCAGTTGCTCCAGCGTGGTCGCGCCGATGATGTTGCTGGTCACGAACGGCTGCTGCGTCACGAAAGCCAACGCCATCTGTGCCGGGTCCAGGCCGTGTTCACGGGCCAGTGCGACATAACGGCTGCACGCTGCCTCTGACTGTGCGTTGAAATAGCGGCTGAAGCGGCTGTAGAGGCTCAGGCGGCCTTTCGGCGGACGTGCGCCACCTTCGTACTTGCCCGACAGGAAGCCGAACGCCAGGGGCGAATAGGCCAGCAAGCCGCACTGTTCGCGAATGGCGATTTCCGCCAGGCCGACTTCGAACGTGCGGTTGAGCAGGTTGTAGGGGTTCTGGATCGACACGGCGCGCGGCCAGCCACGGGCTTCGGCCAGGGCCAGGAAACGCATGGTGCCCCATGGGGTTTCGTTGGACAGGCCGATGTGGCGGATCTTGCCGGCCTTGACCTGTTCGTCGAGCGCTTCGAGGGTGTCCTCCAGCGGTGTCAGGTTGGCTTCGATCTTGTGCTTGTAGCCCAGTTGACCGAAGAAATTGGTGCTGCGTTCCGGCCAGTGCAGTTGATAGAGGTCGATGTAGTCGGTCTGCAGGCGCTTGAGGCTGGCGTCCACGGCTTCGGTGATGTGCTGGCGGTTGTGCCGCAGGTTTTTGTCGCGAATGTAGTCGATGGTGTTGCCCGGGCCGGCGATCTTGCTCGCCAGGATCCAGTCGGCACGATCGCCGCGACTCTTGAAGTAATTGCCGATGTAACGCTCGGTGGTGGCGTAGGTTTCAGCCTTGGGTGGCACGGGGTACATTTCAGCGGTGTCGATGAAATTGATCCCGGCGCTTTTGGCCCGTTCAATCTGGGCGAAGGCCTCAGCCTCGCTGTTTTGCTCGCCCCAGGTCATGGTTCCGAGACAGATTGCACTCACGTTCAGATTGGTTCGGCCTAGCTGGCGATAGTCCATCGGGTGCTCCTTGGGCAAAACAATCATAAAAGCAGGTTGAAATATTTTTCGCAATCTGCATAATTGCGCACCTCTTTCTGCAGTGGAAGTGATGCGCCGCCGCCGAAGAATCTTGCCGTTGAACGGACGCGCCGACCCGAGCCCCCGAAAGCGTCTGTATCCGGCTGCCTTTGACTTGTCAAAGTACGCACTATTCAGTAAGATCCGCCGTCTAATTTACAGGGCGGCCCCTGAGGCTATAAAGAATGAAAACTTTTACTGCTAAACCGGAAACAGTACAGCGCGACTGGTTTGTCGTCGACGCTGCAGGTCAGACCCTGGGTCGTCTGGCCACCGAAATCGCGAGCCGTCTGCGTGGCAAGCATAAAGCTGAGTACACTCCTCACGTTGACACCGGCGATTACATCGTCGTTATCAATGCCGAGCAGATTCGTGTAACTGGTGCTAAAACCACCGACAAGATCTACTACTCCCACTCCGGTTTCCCGGGCGGCATCAAGTCGATCAACTTCGAAAAGCTGATCGCTAAAGCCCCTGAGCGCGTGATCGAGACCGCGGTTAAAGGCATGCTGCCTAAGAACCCGCTGGGTCGCGACATGTATCGTAAGCTGAAAGTCTATGCGGGCGCTGTACACCCTCATACTGCTCAGCAGCCCCAAGAACTGAAGTTTTAACGGAATAGTTCATTATGTCGGCGACTCAAAATTACGGCACTGGCCGTCGCAAGACCGCAACCGCACGCGTTTTCCTGCGTCCGGGTACTGGTAACATCTCCATCAACAACCGCACCCTGGAAAATTTCTTCGGCCGCGAAACTGCCCGCATGGTAGTTCGTCAGCCGCTGGAACTGACTGAGACTGTCGAGAAATTCGACATCTACGTCACCGTGATCGGTGGTGGTGTAAGTGGTCAAGCTGGCGCAATCCGCCACGGTATCACTCGCGCACTGATGCAGTATGACGAAACCCTGCGTGGCGCTCTGCGCAAAGCTGGCTTCGTTACTCGCGATGCTCGTGAAGTTGAACGTAAGAAAGTGGGTCTGCGTAAAGCGCGTAAGCGTCCGCAGTACTCGAAGCGTTAATTCGCTTCTACGTTCAAAAAGAACGCCCATCTCCTCGCGGAGCTGGGCGTTTTTTTGTGCGTGCGATTATTAAAGAATTGCGCTGTGACAACTTGCCACATCCGTAGAGCCCCTATACTGCAAGGCTTGGCAGTGGAGCCCTTGGGTAATTACCTTGTCAGAATTGGGGCTTTTCATTACCATTCGGCAAAATTTTTATAAGTACATAGATTTAACTTAGTAGATGCCTGATTTAACAGGCCACAAAGCTGATGGGAGAGGACTGAATGAGCAATGACGGCGTGAATGCAGGCCGGCGTCGCTTCTTGGTAGCAGCCACATCCGTGGTGGGTGCTGCAGGAGCGGTGGGGGCTGCGGTCCCGTTCGTGGGGTCATGGTTTCCCAGTGCCAAGGCGAAAGCCGCAGGTGCACCGGTGAAAGTGAATGTCAGCAAAATCGAGCCAGGCCAGCAGATGATTGCTGAGTGGCGCGGCCAGCCAGTATTCATTGTCCGCCGAACCGCGGAAATCCTGGGGAATCTGAAAAAGATCGAGGGCCAGTTGTCTGACCCGACCTCCAAGAACTCGACACAACCGACCTACGTTGATCCAGAAACGCGTTCGATCAAGCCAGAGGTCCTGCTGCTGATCGGTATCTGCACACACCTGGGTTGCTCGCCGACCTTCCGCCCTGAAGTGGCACCTGCTGATCTGGGTAAAGACTGGGTAGGTGGTTATTTCTGCCCTTGCCACGGTTCCCACTACGATCTGGCTGGCCGCGTCTACAAGTCGCAACCTGCGCCTTTGAACCTGCCAGTTCCCCCGCATTCCTATGAGACCGATGAGATCATTGTCATTGGCGTCGATACGGAGAAAGCGTGATGAGCAAGTTCATGGATTGGGTTGATGCGCGCTTTCCCGCGACCAAAATGTGGGAAGACCATCTCAGCAAGTACTACGCCCCGAAGAACTTCAACTTCTTCTATTTCTTTGGTTCCCTTGCACTGCTCGTTCTGGTCAACCAGATCGTTACCGGTGTCTGGCTGACCATGAGCTACACCCCGTCGGCGGAAGAAGCATTTGCCTCCGTCGAATACATCATGCGCGACGTCGAGTACGGCTCGATCCTGCGCCTGTTGCACTCCACCGGCGCTTCGGCGTTCTTCATCGTGGTCTATCTGCACATGTTCCGTGGCTTGCTCTACGGTTCGTACCAGAAGCCGCGTGAGCTGGTGTGGGTCTTCGGTATGCTGATCTACCTGGCGCTGATGGCTGAAGCCTTCATGGGTTACCTGCTGCCGTGGGGCCAGATGTCCTACTGGGGTGCCCAGGTGATCATCTCGCTGTTCGGTGCGATCCCGGTCATCGGTAACGACCTGACCCAGTGGATTCGTGGTGACTACCTGATTTCCGGTATTACCCTGAACCGCTTCTTCGCCTTGCACGTCGTGGCCCTGCCGATCGTGATCCTCGGGCTGGTGGTGCTGCACGTTCTGGCGCTGCACGAAGTCGGATCGAACAACCCGGACGGCGTGGACATCAAGAAACACAAGGACGAAAACGGCGTACCGCTGGACGGCATTGCCTTCCACCCGTACTACACCGTGAAAGATATCGTCGGCGTGGTGGTGTTCCTGTTCATCTTTTGCTCGATCGTGTTCTTCTTCCCGGAAATGGGCGGCTACTTCCTCGAGAAGCCGAACTTTGAAGTGGCGAACGCCTTCAAGACCCCAGAGCACATCGCTCCGGTCTGGTACTTCACGCCGTTCTACGCGATTTTGCGGGCGATTCCGGACAAGCTCATGGGTGTTATCGCCATGGGTGCTTCGATTGCCATGCTGTTCGTCCTGCCTTGGCTCGACCGCAGTCCCGTCAAGTCCATGCGCTACAAGGGCTGGCTGAGCAAGATCTGGCTGTGGGTGTTCTGCATCTGTTTCGTGATCCTCGGCATCCTGGGCGTATTGGCCCCGACTCCCGAGCGTACGCTGGTGTCGCAGATTTGCACCTTCCTGTACTTCGCCTACTTCATTCTGATGCCGTTCTACACCAGGCTCGAGAAGACCAAACCGGTTCCGGAAAGGGTGACTGGCTGATGAAAAAGCTATTTGCGGTATTGATTCTTGCTGCTCTGCCAGTGTTCTCGTTCGCTGCCGAACATGGCGGTCCAGAGCTCGAAAAAGTCGACATCGACGTTGCCGATAAAGCGGCCATGCAGGACGGCGCACGCACGTTCGCCAACTATTGCATGGGGTGCCACAGCGCCAAGTTCCAGCGCTATGAGCGTGTTGCCGATGATTTGGGGATTCCTCACGATCTGATGCTGAAAAACCTGGTGTTCACCGGCGCGAAGATCGGCGACCACATGAGCATCGGCATGCAGCCGGCAGACGCCAAGACCTGGTTCGGGGCGGCACCGCCGGACCTGACCCTGGTGGCTCGCGTTCGTGGCACTGACTGGCTCTACGGCTACCTGCGTTCGTTCTATGAAGACCCGACGCGTCCCTGGGGTGTGAACAACAAGGTTTTCCCGAACGTCGGGATGCCTAACGTGCTGGTCGGCCTGCAAGGTCGCCAGGTGGTTGGCTGCAAACAGGTCCAAATCGTCGAGGACGGCAAGAAGCAGTATGATCCGCTGACCGGTACGCCGCTGACTCATGAAGCGTGCGATCAGCTGACCATCGTGCCGAAGAGTGGTGCCCTGAATGAAGAGCAGTTCGATGAGAAGGTCAAGAATCTGGTAACCTTCCTCGCTTACTCGGCTAACCCGGTTAAGCTGCAACATCAGCGCATCGGCACCTATGTATTGCTCTACCTGGCGTTCTTCTTCGTATTCGCATACTTGCTCAAGCGTGAATACTGGAAAGACGTACATTGATAAAGCTGTAAGCAATTGCTGTTAATCGCGCGCGCCCAGGGGCGTCTCTGAAGGTGTAACGAGTCTGGTGAACCAGGCGTTACGGGAGGCGTCCTCTGGGCGCGCGCGTTTTTCCGCTTCCGATAATTTCAACAAGCGAGGAGGACCGCCATGGGCGTGACCAATCGGTTGGCCTGTTACTCCGACCCCGCCGACCACTATTCCCACCGAGTACGCATCGTACTTGCAGAGAAGGGTGTCAGCGCCGAGATCATTTATGTGGAAGCTGGTCGCCAGCCGCCTAAACTGATCGAAGTGAACCCTTACGGCAGCTTGCCCACCCTGGTCGATCGTGACCTGGCGTTGTGGGAGTCGACCGTGGTGATGGAATATCTGGATGAGCGTTACCCGCACCCGCCTTTACTGCCGGTTTATCCTGTGGCGCGTGCAAACAGCCGTCTGCTGATTCATCGTATTCAGCGTGACTGGTGTGGCCTGGTGGATCTGATCCTGGATTCCAAGTCCAAGGAAGCCGCCCGCGTTGTCGCTCGTAAAGAGCTGCGCGAAAGCCTGACTGGCGTGTCGCCGTTATTCGCCGACAAGCCGTTCTTCCTCAGTGAGGAACAAAGTCTGGTGGATTGCTGCCTATTGCCAATACTCTGGCGATTGCCGATTTTGGGTATTGAACTGCCGCGGCCTGCCAAGCCGTTGCTTGATTACATGGAGCGCTCTTTCGCGCGTGAGGCTTTCCAGGCGAGTCTGTCTGGTGTCGAACGCGATATGCGCTAAGGCTTAAGGAGCCGCTATGAACTCCAGTCGACCTTATCTGGTCCGCGCGCTCTACGAGTGGATTGTTGATAACGATTGCACCCCGCACATGCTGGTCAATTCTGAATATCCGTCGGTGCAGGTGCCTCAAGGTTTTGCCAGTGATGGACAGATCGTCCTGAACGTTTCACCGGCTGCCGTGCGTCATTTGCACATGGACAACGAAGCGGTCAGCTTCGAGGGGCGCTTCGGTGGCGTGCCGCACACCCTGTTCGTGCCTATCGCTTCGATCCTGGGCATTTACGCCCGAGAGAACGGTCAGGGCATGGTGTTCGATCTGGAATCGCCTCTGGAAGACGATGAAGAGATTGAGTCGGATGATGATGTCCCGCCACCCGACAACGAACCGCCGCGTCCCAGCGGTCGACCTAGTTTGAAGGTTGTGAAGTAATAAAAAAGGCGATCCGCAAGGATCGCCTTTTTTATTACGTGTAGGAGCAAAGCTTGCTCGCGATGGCGTCCTTAAGTACGCCATCGCTGGCAAGCCATGCTCCTACAGGCGATGGCGATCTCGCGAGCGCCATCGCCTGTAGGGGTGGTCAGTCGATGTACTCAAACAACTTCACGATCTTCTGCACGCCAGAAACGCTCTGCACCAGGTTGGTGGCTTGCGCGGCTTCCTGTTTGGTCAGCAGGCCCAGCAAATAGACGATGCCATTCTCGGTGACGACCTTGATGCGCGAGCCCGGGATGTTCGGGTCGGTGAGCATCTGGGTCTTGATCTTGGAGGTCAGCCAAGTGTCATTCTGGCGAGCAAGGAAGCCGGACGGCGGCAAGACTTGCAGTTCGTTATGGACCTTCTTCACGCGCTGGACGGCGGAGGCGGCCTGTTCGGCCTTGGCCTTGAGGTCTGCGGTGGGTGTTTGCCCGGCCAGCAACACGACGCCGTTGAAGCTGGTGACGACGATGTGTGAGTCGTTATCCAGTGCCGGATCGGCCTTGGCGATGTTCACACCGACCTTGGTGTCGATCAGGGAGTCGTCGATTTTGCTGCCGAAGGTGCGCGTGCCGCGATCGTCTTCAATCGGCTTCTCGCGGCTGGCGTTAACCACCGAGGTGCAGCCGCTGATGCCGAGGCACAGGGTCAAGGCCAGAAGGCCTAGGCGATTAGGGGTCATTCTTCACTCCCGAACAGTTGGCTGTCGATCAAGTCGCAAAGGCAATGGATCGCCAGCAGGTGGACTTCCTGAATACGTGCGGTGACGTTGGCCGGTACGCGAATCTCGACATCTTCAGGCAAAAGCAGTGATGCCATGCCGCCGCCATCGCGACCGGTCAATGCTACGACAATCATTTCGCGATCATGTGCGGCCTGGATCGCTTGAATAATGTTCGCCGAGTTGCCGCTGGTGGAAATCGCCAGCAATACATCGCCCGGCTGGCCGAGGGCGCGGATCTGTTTGGAGAATATTTCGTTGTAGCTGTAGTCGTTGGCGATCGAGGTAATCGTCGAGCTGTCGGTGGTCAGCGCGATGGCTGGCAGGCTCGGGCGTTCGCGTTCGAAGCGGTTGAGCAGTTCCGACGAGAAGTGCTGGGCATCACCGGCGGAGCCGCCGTTACCGCAGGAAAGCATTTTGCCCTCGTTGAGCAGGGCGTTGACCATCACCTGGCTGGCTTGCTCGATGTGCGGTGCAAGTACGTCCATCGCCTGTTGCTTGGTGTCGATACTGGCCTGAAAAAGCTGGCGAATTCGGGATTGCATGTCCATCTGTGTGACCTTAATTAGCGCGGCTACTTGGCACATGAATGTGCAGCCCGCAAAGCAAAGAGCAAAAGTGTCGGGTGAAGGTGTCCGGTTCGGGGTGCAAGCGATCAACTGTCGAAGGCATTCTGCAACCAGTTCAACTGATCAAGGTTGCTGTCGATGGCAACCACGTCGAAACGGCAAGGGGAATTGGCCCAACGCGACTCGCGCTGAAGAAAATACTGCGCGGCGAAAATCAGTTTCTGCCGTTTGCGCCCATCGATGCTATCGAGTGCGCCACCCCATTGAGTGTTTTTTCTGTAGCGGACTTCGACGAATACTACTGTATCGCCATCAAGCATGACCAGATCAAGCTCGCCGCGTTTACACAACCAGTTCTGCGCCAGCAGGCGCAGACCTTGTTGTTGAAGATGCTCGAGCGCATGGCGCTCGGCATCCTGACCGCTTTGCTGGCGTGACCTGTCAGGCATCAGCGCGGGGTGTCCGGCAGGCGTTGAACCTGGCCGTTGACGAACTGTGCCCACGGCAACTGACGTACCACACGTTGGTTCTGGGTCATGCCGAGGCTGCCCGATTGACCTTCGATGCGGCTGTCCGGCAGGGCCTTGAGTTGCCCCAGGCGTGGCGCCAGGCGATAGGCGTCAACACCCATCGCGTACAGGCGGCCGAGGCTGCCACCGGCCTGTGGCCATTGTGCAGTGACCTGTTTGCGCAGCGGGTCATTGGCATCCAGCAACCATGGGGTTTCGCAGAAGCGAACGCCGTTCATGTCGTTGTACTGGTTCACATCGCCGCTGGCGCTGAACACGTGGGAGGTCGCGTAGACCGGCACGTCACCAGCGTACTGGAAGTTCAGAGTCGGTTTGATCTGTTGCGCCTGTTGCGGGGTGGCCGCCAGGAAGATGAACTCGATGTCCTGACGACGGGAAGGTTGTGCGGCGACTTGCGAGCCAACGGTGCTCTGCAGGGTTTTCGCCCGGCCTTCGCTCTGACGCAGCTGGAACATGTCGGCGATTTGCTGGGCCAGTTGCACCGGCTGATCGACGCGTTCGGTTGCGACGATGCTGCCGCCGTTGGCTTGCCAATCCTGGCTGAAGGCTCTCAGGACGCGGTCGCCCCATTCGCCTTTCGGCACCATGATGGCGGCGCGATGCAGGCCATCGGCGCGAGCGCGGCGGGACACTTCGCGAGCTTCGTCTTCAGCGGCAAGACCGAACTGGAACAACTGGGCCGGACCTTGTTCGCCTTCGCTGTAATTCAGCGCCAGGGTGGTGATCGGCAGTTGCGGGCGAGCGCTGAGCTGTTTGACCAGCGGCTTCTCCAGCGGCCCTACGACCAGTTGCACGCCATCAGCCTGGGCCTTGCGATAGAAATCGTCCATCGAGGTCAGTTTCGAGCTGTCGTAAAACACGATGGCCGGCGGCTTCTGCCCGGCTTGTTGTGCCTGGTAGTGAGCGGCCATGAAGCCTTCACGCAACGCCTTGCCGACTGATGCCAGCTGACCGTCTTGCGGCAGCAGCAGGGCAATCTTGCCCAGGGGCTGGCTGGCCAGTTCCTTGAGTTTGGTCAGTGGCAATGGCAGTTGAAGTGCGGCCGGGTGCTTTGGATTTTGTGCGCGCCAGGCGTCGATCGCAGCTTGCTGCTGTTCCAGGGTGCCAGCGGTTTTCACGGCCAGGGCCAGGCTCATCCAGCCGCCGAGGTCGTCGGTGGTGGTCGGCTGCAGTTGATCGGTGGGCAGCGAAGCGATCAGGGTCCAAATGGCTTCGTGGTTTTTGCCGGCGGCTTCGCCTTCGAGCATGGGCGCAATAAAGATGCGCTCCCGGGCGGCGGCCAGTGTCTGGCCGTCGGCTTCAAGGGCGCGGGCGTGAACGGTGCCGGTGCGCACCTGTTGCTCGACCGGCAGCTCACCCAGGCGTTGCAGGCTCGGATGGCTCAAGGCAGTCAGCGCCGCTTTGGGCTGATTGCGCACCATGGCCAGTTCAGCCGCCAGGGTACTGGCGAAGACCTGTTGGCCAGGCTTGAGTTGTTCCATCGGCACCTGTTGCAGGATTTGCGCGGACTGGCCGGCATTGCCTTGACGGTAAGCCAGGTCTGCCGCGCTCAGACGAAACAGTGCAGCTTGTTCCGGCGTTTTGCTCTGGGCAGCCTTTTCGAGCAGTTGCTCGATACTGGCATCCGGGGTCCGTGGAAGTTCGCCAAGGCTGGAGGAGGGCGAGCTGGCGCAAGCCGCCAGCAAGGCAGCGAGGCAGAGGGCAGTGAACAGCCGCAGGCAAGCGATCATGTAGTGTTCCTGATACTCGATCAAATTAGCGTGGAATTGTACCCAAGCACTGGCCGGGGCGCGATGTTACTGGCGTGAAACGATCAATTTAGCTCGTGTAAATGTTGCAGCACTGCACAAAGGGCCCCGAAACCAAGGGTGGCTTGCGCGCATCGCAAGTGTCACTACGCGCTACAATGGCGACTTTTACCGATCATGAGGTGTGCGCTTTGACTGCTCCAGGTGCTTTGAATTCCGCTGCTGGCTCGCTTTATGTGGTGGCGACGCCCATCGGCAACCTGGACGACATCAGTGCCCGTGCGCTGAAGATCCTGCGAGAGGTGGCGTTGATTGCCGCTGAAGACACGCGTCACTCCCAGCGTTTGATGCAGCACTTCGGCATTCCGACACCGCTGGCCGCTTGCCATGAACACAACGAACGGGATGAAGGTAGTCGCTTTATCACGCGCCTGCTGGCCGGGGACGATGTGGCATTGATCTCCGATGCCGGGACGCCGCTGATTTCCGATCCGGGTTATCACCTGGTGCGTCAGGCGCGTGCGGCCGGGATCAATGTGGTGCCGGTTCCGGGGGCCTGTGCCTTGATCGCGGCGCTGTCGGCGGCGGGGCTGCCGTCGGATCGTTTTATCTTTGAAGGCTTCCTGCCGGCCAAGGCTGTGGGCCGCCGGGCTCGCCTGGAGCTGGTCAAGGAAGAGCCGCGCACGCTGATTTTCTATGAGGCCCCGCACCGGATCCTTGAATGCCTGCAAGACATGGAGTTGGTGTTCGGCGGCGAGCGACCGGCGTTGCTGGCCCGGGAAATCACCAAAACCTTCGAAACCCTCAAGGGCTTGCCGCTCGCCGAGTTGCGCGAATTTGTCGAGTCCGACAGCAATCAGCAGCGCGGTGAATGCGTGGTGCTGGTGGCGGGTTGGTCGGCTCCGGAAACAGAAGACGCGGTCAGCAGTGAAGCGATGCGGATCCTGAATCTGTTGCTCGAAGAAATGCCGCTCAAGCGCGCCGCAGCGTTGGCCGCGCAAATCACCGGCGAGCGTAAGAATGTTCTCTATCAAGTCGCGCTGGATAAACAGAAGAGCGAGTAAAAACCTGACGTGCAGGCGTGGCTGGAGGCTATTAGCGCTTGTTCTTCAGCCGCTCTGCCGTTAACCTTCGCGGCGGAGAGTCGATTGGACAGTCGCTGCCCTCTATGAAAATTAGGGGGGGGAGGAAAGTCCGGGCTCCATAGGGCGAAGTGCCAGGTAATGCCTGGGAGGCGTGAGCCTACGGAAAGTGCCACAGAAAATAACCGCCTAAGCGCTCAAGCGCCGGTAAGGGTGAAAAGGTGCGGTAAGAGCGCACCGCACGTCTGGCAACAGTTCGTGGCTAGGTAAACCCCACTTGGAGCAAGACCAAATAGGGTCCCAAGGCGTGGCCCGCGCTGGGACCGGGTAGGTTGCTAAAGATGTCCAGTGATGGCCATCGTAGACGAATGACTGTTCAAGACAGAACCCGGCTTACAGATCGACTCTCCACCTTTTTCTTTCCCTGCTTGAATCATCAAGCAGGTGCTGATGGCGGGCTTTTGTGATATCGATTAGCCTGCGCTGGCAGCACTTTACAAATCTCCTCGCAATATCGATTTCCCTCCTTTCATAAACACCAGCAGACCCTCCGTCGTAATACCGAAAAAATCTTACTCTTAACAAATTACTTTAACTTTCGAGCGCAGCCATCAGTGCTGAATCAAGTTATTGAGCAAAAACATACGTCATATTCTCGTTGCCCCTCCTTTTACGCTCCTAAATCTCCGTTCTGTAAGGCTTTTCCTTTAATCCGCGCCTTGACGGTGTGGTGGGCGCATTCCTATAGTGTGCGCAAGTGGCGGAAAGTGGCATGAAGTGGGTTTTTTGAGCTCAAAACGCTAAAAATTGGAGAAACGCAGACGTGTTTCGCGGAGCTAACGCAATCAGTCTCGATGCAAAGGGCCGTCTCGCTATGCCGAGCCGGTACCGTGACGAGTTGGTTTCGCGTAGTTCCGGTCAACTGATCGTCACCATCGATGCCGTTGATCCGTGTTTGTGTGTTTATCCCCTCGATGAGTGGGAAATTATTGAAACCAAACTGCGCGCACTGCCTTCGCTTCGCGAAGAGAACCGCCGCCTGCAACGTTTGCTGATTGGTAATGCCGTCGACCTCGAGCTCGATGGCAGTGGTCGTTTTCTGGTTCCGCCGCGTCTGCGCGAATATGCCAAGTTGGATAAGCGCGCAATGCTGGTAGGCCAACTGAACAAGTTCCAATTATGGGACGAGGATGCCTGGGATGCGGTTTCTGCCGCTGACCTGGCTGCTATTCAACAACCGGGCGCCATGCCTGATGAACTGCGTGATTTGATCCTGTGACTATTGATAGCGGCTTTAACCACATCACCGTACTGCTTGACGAAGCCGTGGAGGCTCTCGCCGTACGTCCTGATGGCTGCTATCTGGACGGTACGTTCGGACGTGGCGGACACAGTCGGTTGATCCTCAGCCAGCTCGGTCCCGATGGTCGAGTGCTCGGATTCGACAAGGATCCTCAAGCGATTGCCACCGGGCAAACGCTAGCGGCCGAAGACGGCCGCTTTGTCGTTGTGCAGCGTAGCTTTGCCGAGCTCGGCTCGGAAGTCGTCGAACGCGGTCTGGCCGGCAAGGTCAGCGGCGTTTTGCTCGACCTCGGCGTCTCGTCGCCGCAACTCGACGACCCTGAGCGCGGCTTCAGTTTCCTCAACGATGGCCCGCTGGACATGCGCATGGACCCGTCCCGCGGGATCAGCGCTGCCGAATTCGTCAACACCGCGCCGGTGGAAGAAATCGCCCGGGTGTTCAAGGAATACGGCGAAGAACGTTTCTCCGGCCGCATGGCCCGTGCCGTGGCCGAGCGCCGCGACATCAAGCCGTTCGAGCGCACCGCTGACCTGGCTGAAGTCCTGAAAGTCGCCAATCCGGCCTGGGAAAAGGGCAAGAACCCTGCCACCCGTGCGTTCCAGGGCCTGCGTATTCACGTCAACAACGAACTGGGCGATCTGGAAGCCGGCCTTGAAGCCGCACTGGAATGCCTGGAAGTCGGCGGTCGCCTGGTGGTCATCAGCTTCCATTCGCTTGAAGACCGCATCGTCAAATTGTTCATGCGCAAACTGGTGAAAGGCGAAGCCGACAACCTGCCGCGCAACCTGCCGGTCCGTCACGTCGCTTTCGAACCGAAAATCAAAGTCCATGGCAAAGCGCAGTCCGCCTCCGAGGCCGAACTCAAAGCCAACCCACGTTCCCGTAGCGCCATCATGCGCGTCGCGGAGAAGCTGCGGTGAGCAAGCTTTTCGCCAAGCCACTTCCCGGCGGAAGCTTTTTCATGCTGCTGCTGTTTGTTGGCGTGCTCGTGTCGGCCATCGGCGTGTCCTACAGCGCCCACTGGAACCGTCAGTTGCTGAACTCGCTGTACAACGAGTTGAGCGTGCGCGACAAGGCGCAGGCCGAGTGGGGCCGGTTGATTCTCGAGCAGAGCACCTGGACCGCCCACAGCCGTATCGAAGTGCTGGCCACCGAACAACTGAAGATGCGCATTCCCGGCGCCGCTGAAGTACGGATGGTGGCGCCATGATGAAACTCGAAGGCGCACTCTTTCCCTGGCGGTTCCGCGTGGTGCTGGGTTTGCTCGGCATCATGGTGGCTGCGATCTGCTGGCGCATCATCGACCTGCAAGTGGTCGACCGTGACTTCCTTAAAGGTCAGGGCGATGCCCGCAGCGTTCGTCACATTCCTATCCCGGCTCACCGTGGTCTGATCACCGACCGTAACGGCGAGCCTTTGGCCGTGAGTACCCCGGTCACCACCCTGTGGGCCAACGCCAAGGAAATGCAGCTGGCCAAAGAGAAGTGGCCGGCACTCGCAGCGGCGCTGGGCCAGGATCCGAAAGCCCTGGCCGAACGCCTCGAAGCCCAGGCCAATAAAGAATTCATCTATCTGGTGCGCGGCTTGACCCCCGAGCAGGGCCAGTCGGTGCTCGACCTGAAAGTGCCCGGCGTCTACGGCATTGAAGAGTTCCGCCGTTTCTACCCGGCCGGTGAAGTCACCGCGCACATGGTCGGCTTTACCGACATCGACGATCACGGGCGCGAAGGCGTCGAGCTGGCCTACGACGAATGGCTGGCCGGGGTCGCCGGCAAGCGACAGGTCATCAAGGATCGGCGCGGCAGGCTGATCAAGGATGTCCAGGTCACCAAAAACGCCAAGGCCGGCAAGCCCTTGGCGTTGTCCATTGACCTGCGCCTGCAATACCTGGCCAACCGCGAACTGCGTAACGCGATCATCGAGAACGGCGCCAAGGCCGGCAGCCTGGTGATCATGGACGTGAAAAGCGGCGAGATCCTCGCCATGGTCAACCAGCCGACCTACAACCCGAACAACCGTCGCAACCTGCAACCGGCGATGATGCGTAACCGCGCGATGATCGACGTGTTCGAACCCGGTTCGACCATGAAAGCGATCTCCATGAGTGCCGCCCTGGAAACCGGGCGCTGGAAACCGAGCGACACCGTCGAGGTGTATCCGGGCTCCTTGCAGATTGGCAAGTACACCATCAAGGACGTATCGAAGTCCGAAGGCCCGGTGCTTGACCTGACCGGCATCCTGATCAACTCCAGTAACGTCGGCATGAGTAAGGTCGCGTTCGATATCGGCGGCGAAACCATTTTCCGTCTGGCGCAGAAAGTCGGTCTCGGCCAGGACACCGGTCTCGGCTTCCCCGGCGAGCGCGTCGGCAACCTGCCGAACTACCGCGAATGGCGCAAGGCTGAAACCGCCACGCTGTCCTACGGCTACGGTATTTCGGTGACGGCGATCCAGCTGGTCCACGCCTTCTCCGCGTTGGCCAACAACGGCCGCATTGCGCCGCTGACCCTGATCAAGACCGACAAGCCACCGCAGACCACCCAGGTGATCCCGGAAAAAGTCGCGAAAACCATGCAAGGCATGCTGACCCAGGTGATCGAGGCCCCGCGCGGTGTATTCCGTGCGCAGGTCCCGGCGTATCACGTGGCGGGCAAGTCGGGTACGGCCCGTAAAACGTCGGTGGGCGCCAAAGGCTACGCCGAGAATTCCTATCGCTCGCTGTTCGCCGGTTTCGGCCCGATGAGTGATCCGCGTTTCGCCATTGTGGTGGTGATCGATGAGCCGACCAAGGCCGGTTACTTCGGTGGCCTGGTATCGGCGCCGGTGTTCAGCAAAGTGATGTCCGGGACCTTGCGCCTGATGAACATCACCCCTGACAACCTGCCACCGACCCAACAGGCCAACGCAACACCGGTCGTTCCGCTGAAAGCCAATGGAGGGCGCGGCTGATGTCTCTGAGTCTGAACAAGATTTTCGCCCATGCCGGTCGTGATCTGTTGATCCGCGAACTGACCCTCGACAGCCGCAACGTGCGGGCAGGGGATTTGTTCCTCGCTGTCCCTGGCGGCAAGTTCGACGGTCGTGCGCACATTGCCGACGCGTTGCAGCGCGGCGCGGCTGCCGTGGCTTATGAAGTCGAAGGCGCCACCGTGCTGCCGATTACCGATGTGCCGCTGATTCCGGTCAAAGGCCTGGCGGCGCAGTTGTCGGACATTGCCGGGCGCTTTTATGGCGACCCGAGCCGCCACTTGAACCTGGTCGGCGTCACCGGCACCAACGGCAAAACCAGTGTGACGCAGTTGGTGGCGCAAGCCCTCGACTTGCTCGGCCAACACTGCGGCATCGTCGGCACCCTGGGCACCGGTTTCTACGGCGCGCTGGAAAGCGGCCTGCACACCACGCCGAACCCGATTGCCGTGCAAGCGACCCTCGCCGACCTGAAAAAGGCCGGTGCCAAAGCCGTGGCCATGGAAGTGTCTTCCCACGGTCTGGATCAGGGCCGCGTGACCGCACTGGCGTTCGATGTGGCCGTGATGACCAACCTGTCCCGCGACCATCTGGATTACCACGGCACCATGCAAGCCTATGGCGAAGCCAAGGCCAAGCTGTTTGCCTGGAATGATTTGAAATGCCGGGTGATCAACCTCGACGACGAATTCGGCCGCGAACTCGCTGCTGATAAGCGTGAGTCGCGCTTGATCACCTACAGCCTGGAAAATACCAGCGCCTATCTATATTGCCGCGAAGCGCAGTTCGACGACGAAGGCGTGCGCGCCACCTTGGTCACGCCCCAAGGCGAGCACCATTTGCGCAGCACGTTGCTCGGTCGTTTCAACCTAAGCAACGTCTTGGCCGCCGTCGGTGCCTTGCTCGGCCTGGACTATGCGCTGGACGAAATCCTTAAGGTTCTGCCGAAACTCGAAGGCCCCGCCGGTCGCATGCAGCGCCTGGGCGGCGGTACTCAGCCGCTGGTGGTGGTCGATTACGCCCACACCCCGGACGCGCTGGAAAAAGTCTTGCTGGCCCTGCGTCCCCACGCCAAAGGCCGACTGCTGTGCCTGTTCGGTTGCGGCGGTGATCGCGATCGCGGCAAGCGTCCGTTGATGGCTGAAGTGGTCGAGCGTCTGGCCGATGGCGTGCTGGTCACCGACGACAACCCGCGTACCGAAGATCCATCGGTAATTTTCGATGACATCCGCGCCGGTTTCACCGCTGTGGATAAAGTGACGTTCGTCGCTGGCCGTGGACAGGCGATTGCCCAATTGATCGCCAGTGCGTCGGCCGATGACGTGATTGTCCTGGCCGGTAAAGGTCACGAGGACTATCAGGAAATCAACGGTCAGCGCCACGCGTTCTCCGATCTGGTCGAGGCTGATCACGCCCTGACCGCGTGGGAGGTGGCCCATGCTTAAAGCCTTGAAACTGAGCGAGCTGACGGGCGTGCTGAATGCCCGTCTGGTGGCTGCCGACGCCAGTTTCGACGGTGTCAGCATCGACAGTCGCGCGATCAAGCCAGGTCAGTTGTTTATTGCCCTGACCGGTCCACGCTTCGATGGCCATGACTATCTGAATGACGTTGCCGGCAAAGGCGCCGTCGCGGCATTGGTCGAGCGTGAAGTCGCCGACAGCACATTGCCGCAACTCGTCGTGCAAGACACTCGCCAGGCCCTCGGCCAACTGGGCGCGCTGAACCGGGCGGCTTACAGCAACCCGGTCGCAGCGGTGACCGGTTCCAGTGGCAAGACCACGGTCAAGGAAATGCTCGCGAGCATCCTGCGCACCCGCGGTCCGGTGCATGCGACCCGTGGCAACTTGAACAACGACCTCGGCGTGCCGTTGACCCTGCTCGAGCTCGCGCCGGAACACACCGCCGCCGTGATCGAACTGGGTGCTTCGCGTCTGGGTGAAATTGCCTACACCGTGGGCATGACCAAGCCTCAGGTGGCCATCCTCAATAACGCCGGGACCGCCCATGTCGGCGAGTTTGGCGGGCCGGACAAAATCGTTGAAGCCAAGGGCGAAATTATTGAAGGGCTGGATGCCGATGGCGTCGCCGTTCTGAATCTCGACGACAAGGCGTTCGGCATCTGGAAGACCCGCGCGGGTGGCCGCAAAGTGCTGACATTTGCTTTGAACAACCCGAGCGCCGATTTCTATGCCAGCGACCTGGACCGCGATGCCCGCGGTTGCCCGTCGTTCAGCCTGCACAGTCCAGAAGGTGTGGAGCGGGTTCAACTGAACCTGCTCGGCACCCATAACGTCGCCAATGCCATGGCCGCCGCCGCTGCCGCGCATGCCTTGGGCGTCTCGCTATTCGGCATTGCCACCGGGCTTGGCGCGGTACAACCGGTCAAGGGCCGTACCGTCGCGCAACTGGCGACCAACGGCATGCGCGTGATTGATGACACTTACAACGCGAACCCCACCTCGATGTGTGCCGCCGTTGATATACTCGCCGGCTTTTCCGGCCGCACCGTTCTGGTGCTCGGGGATATCGGCGAGTTGGGCGACTGGGCGGAGCAGGGGCACCGCGACGTGGGCGAGTACGCCCGTGGCAAGGTTTCTGCGCTTTACGCAGTCGGGCCAATGATGGTGCACGCCGTAAACGCTTTCGGCCCACAGGCCCTTCACTTCAGCACCCAGGCTGAGCTGATCGAGGCCCTGGGCGCCGAGCAAGATACAAACACCACTATTTTGATCAAGGGCTCGCGTAGCGCTGCGATGGAAAACATCGTCGCCGCTTTGTGCGGGTCCAGTCTGGAGAAACATTAATGCTGCTGCTGTTAGCGGAGTACTTGCAACAGTTCTACAAAGGCTTCGCGGTCTTTCAGTACCTGACCCTGCGCGGGATCCTCGGTGTGCTGACCGCGCTGGTTTTGTCGCTGTGCTATGGCCCGTGGATGATCCGCACGTTGCAGAACCGTCAGATCGGTCAATCCGTTCGTAACGATGGCCCGCAATCGCACCTGTCCAAATCCGGCACCCCGACCATGGGCGGCGCGCTGATCCTGTCGTCCATCGGCGTCAGTACGTTGCTTTGGGCCGACCTTAGCAACCGTTATGTCTGGACCGTGCTGCTGGTGACCTTGCTGTTTGGTGCCATCGGTTGGGTCGATGACTATCGCAAGGTGATCGAGAAAAACTCTAAAGGCTTGCCGAGCCGCTGGAAGTATTTCTGGCAATCGGTGTTCGGCCTCGCTGCGGCGATCTTCCTTTATAAGACCGCAGTGACACCGGTTGAAACCACCCTGATCCTGCCAATGCTCAAGGACTACAGCATTCCGCTGGGTGCAGGTTTCATCGTCCTGACCTATTTCGTGATTGTCGGCTCGAGCAACGCGGTCAACCTGACCGATGGCCTCGACGGTCTGGCGATCATGCCCACCGTGATGGTCGGCGGCGGGTTGGGGATCTTCTGCTACCTGTCCGGTAACGTGAAATTCGCTGAATACCTGCTGATCCCTTACGTACCGGGCGCGGGTGAACTGATCGTGTTCTGCGGCGCCTTGATCGGCGCGGGCCTGGGCTTCCTCTGGTTCAACACTTACCCGGCGCAAGTCTTCATGGGCGACGTTGGCGCACTGGCGCTGGGCGCAGCCCTGGGCACCATCGCGGTGATCGTCCGCCAGGAAATCGTTCTGTTCATCATGGGCGGCGTGTTCGTGATGGAAACCCTGTCGGTGGTCATCCAGGTGGCCTCCTTCAAATTGACCGGGCGCCGGGTGTTCCGCATGGCGCCGATACACCACCACTTTGAACTCAAGGGCTGGCCTGAGCCGCGCGTGATCGTCCGTTTCTGGATCATCACCGTGATTCTCGTACTGGTCGGCCTTGCCACCCTGAAGCTGAGGTAGAACGAGTGTCTCTGATCGCTTCTGACCACTTCCGCATCGTTGTCGGCCTCGGCAAGAGCGGCATGTCCCTGGTTCGCTTCCTGGCGAACCGGGGCACGTCGTTTGCCGTGGCCGATACGCGGGAAAATCCACCGGAACTGGCCACGCTCAAGCGTGACTATCCGCACGTGGAAGTGCGTTGTGGCGAGCTGGACGTCGAATTCCTGTGCCGTGCCGACGAGCTCTACGTGAGCCCCGGCCTGGCGCTGGCGACCCCGGCCCTGCAGGCTGCCGCCGCCCGTGGCGTGAAATTGTCCGGTGATATCGAGCTGTTCGCGCGTAACGCGAAAGCGCCGATCGTCGCCATCAGCGGTTCCAACGCCAAAAGCACCGTCACCACCCTGGTCGGCGAGATGGCCGCTGCGGCGGGCAAGCGTGTGGCGGTCGGCGGCAACCTCGGCACGCCGGCGCTGGATTTGCTCAGCGATGACGTCGAGTTGTACGTGATGGAACTGTCGAGCTTCCAGCTCGAAACCACCGATCAGCTCAATGCCGAAGTGGCGACCGTGCTCAACGTCAGCGAAGACCACATGGACCGCTACAGCGGCCTGCCGGCTTATCACCTGGCCAAGCATCGGATCTTCCGCGGGGCCAAACAGTTTGTGGTCAACCGTCAGGACGCCTTGAGCCGTCCGCTGATGGGCGAGGGCCAGCCATGCTGGACCTTCGGTTTGAGCAAACCTGATTTCAAGGCATTTGGTATCCGCGAAGAGGAAGGCGAGAAGTACCTGGCCTTCGAATTCCAGAACCTGATGCCGGTGCGCGAGTTGAAAATTCGTGGCGCCCATAACCAATCCAATGCCCTCGCGGCACTGGCGCTGGGGCATGCCGTCGGTCTGCCGTTCGACGCGATGCTGTCGAGCCTGCGCACCTTCGCCGGCCTCGAACATCGCTGCCAGTGGGTCCGCGACCTGGACGGCGTGGGCTACTACAACGATTCCAAAGCCACCAACGTCGGCGCCGCACTGGCCGCCATCGAAGGCCTGGGCGCGGACATCGACGGCAAAGTCGTGTTGATCGCCGGTGGCGACGGCAAAGGTGCCGAGTTCAAGGATCTGCGTGATCCGGTGGCGGCCAACTGCCGCGCTGTCATTTTGATGGGCCGTGATTCCGACAAGATCGGCGATGCCATTGGCGACGCTGTGCCGCTGATTCGCGCCGGTTCGCTGGTCGAAGCGGTGGAGCAATGCCGCGCCGCTGCGCACCCCGGCGACGTGGTGCTGTTGTCCCCGGCCTGCGCCAGTTTCGACATGTTCAAAAATTACGAAGACCGTGGTCACCAGTTCGTCCGCGCTGTGGAGGATCTGGCATGAGCCTGCGAAATATCATCAAGCCGTATCCATCGCCAATCATCACCGGGCGCGGCATCGACCTCGATTTTCCGATGCTCGCCGGTTGTCTGGCATTGATCGGCCTCGGGCTGGTGATGATCGCCTCGGCATCGACCGAAGTCGCCGCTGCGCAGTCGGGTAGTGCGCTGTATTACATGATTCGCCACCTGATCTACATCGTGCTGGGCCTGGGCGCTTGCGTCATCACCCTGATGATCCCGATCGCCACCTGGCAACGCCTGGGCTGGCTGATGCTGTTGGGCGCGTTCGGTTTGCTGGTGATGGTGATCGTCCCGGGGATCGGTCGGGAAGTGAACGGTTCGATGCGCTGGATCGGCTTCAGTTTCTTCAACGTTCAGCCGTCCGAAATCGCCAAGGTGTTTGTGGTGATCTACCTCGCCGGGTATCTGGTGCGGCGCCAGAAAGAAGTGCGCGAAAGCTGGATGGGCTTCTTCAAGCCGTTCATCGTTCTGCTGCCAATGGCTGGCCTGTTGCTGATGGAACCGGACTTCGGTGCCACCGTCGTGATGATGGGTGCTGCGGCGGCGATGCTGTTCCTTGGCGGGGTCGGGCTGTTCCGGTTTTCCTTGATGGTGGTGCTGGCGGTCGCGGCGGTGGTGCTGTTGATTCAGGTGCAGCCGTATCGAATGGCGCGCCTGACCAACTTCGCCGATCCATGGGCCGACCAGTTCGGCGCCGGCTACCAGTTGTCGCAAGCCTTGATCGCGTTCGGTCGCGGCGAATGGCTGGGCGTTGGCCTGGGTAACAGCGTACAGAAACAGTTCTATCTGCCGGAAGCCCACACAGACTTCGTGTTCTCGGTGTTGGCTGAAGAGCTGGGTGCCGTGGGTTCGCTGTGCACGGTCGCGCTGTTTGTCTTTGTGTGTATTCGTGGCATGTACATCGGCTATTGGGCCGAGAAGGCCAAGCAATTCTTCGCCGCTTATATCGCGTACGGCCTGTCGTTCCTGTGGATCGGTCAGTTCCTGATCAACATCGGGGTGAACGTCGGCCTGCTGCCGACCAAGGGTTTGACCTTGCCGTTCCTCAGCTATGGCGGCAGTTCGTTGGTGATCTGTGGTGCCTGTCTGGGCTTGTTGCTGCGCATTGAGTGGGAGAGTCGAACCCACCTGGGCAGTGAAGAGACCGAGTTCCAGGAAAGCGACTTCGCCGAGGAGTCGACCCATGGGCGCTAACGTATTGATCATGGCCGGCGGCACCGGTGGGCACGTGTTCCCGGCGTTGGCCTGCGCTCGCGAGTTCCAGGCCCGCGGTTACACCGTGCATTGGCTCGGTACACCGCGCGGCATTGAAAACGATCTGGTCCCGGCGGCCGGTCTTGAGCTGCATCGCATCAACGCCAGCGGATTGCGCGGCAAGGGCAAGCTGTCGCTGCTCAAGGCGCCGTTCATGTTGCTCAAGTCAGTCTGGCAGGCGCGGGCGATCATTCGTCGGCTGCGGCCCGTCTGCGTGGTCGGCTTTGGTGGTTATGTGACCGGTCCCGGCGGCGTCGCGGCCAAACTGTCCGGTGTTCCGGTCATCGTTCACGAGCAGAACGCCGTGGCCGGTACCGCCAATCGGTTGCTCATGCCGTTGGCCGCCCGAGTCTGTGAAGCATTCCCCGACACCTTTACCCTGTCGGACAGCCGTCGGACCACCGGTAACCCGGTGCGCACCGAACTGTTCCTCGAAACACCGCGACCAGCCCTGGCCGGTCGCAAGGCGCGTTTGCTGATCCTGGGCGGAAGCCTGGGCGCAGAACCGTTGAACAAGTTGCTGCCTGAAGCCCTGTCGCAAGTCGCCGTCGACCTGCGCCCGGAAGTGTTCCATCAGGCCGGCAAAAACCACGATGAAGTGACTGCGCAGCGCTATCGCGAGGCTGGCGTCGAGGCGCAAGTGCAGCCTTTCATCAAAGACATGGCCCAGGCCTATGGCTGGGCCGACCTGGTGGTGTGCCGTGCAGGCGCGTTGACCATCAGTGAACTGGCCGCCGCCGGTCTGCCCTCGATGCTGGTGCCTCTGCCCCATGCCATCGACGATCACCAGACCCGCAACGCCGAATATTTGGCCCGTGAAGGCGCAGCCTTCCTGATGCCGCAAAGAACGACCGGCGCCGCAGATCTTGCCGCACGCCTGACAGAGGTCCTGATGCAACCGCAACGACTCAATGACATGGCCAACGCGGCCCGCCGACTGGCGAAACCCGATGCAACCCGTAACGTTGTCGACACCTGCCTGGAGGTGGCCCATGGTTGAGAATCAGAAAGCCATTCCGCAACCGGAAATGCGCCGCATCCGTCGCATCCATTTCGTCGGTATCGGCGGCGTGGGCATGTGCGGTATCGCCGAAGTCTTGCTGAACCTGGGCTATGAAGTGTCCGGTTCCGACCTCAAGGCTTCGCCGGTGACCGAGCGCCTGGAATCCTTTGGTGCCCACATCTATATCGGTCACCGTGCCGAGAACGCCGCGAACGCCGATGTGTTGGTTACTTCCAGTGCCGTGAACACCTCCAACCCGGAAGTTGCCACCGCCCTGGAACGCCGGATCCCGGTGGTGCCGCGTGCCGAGATGCTCGCCGAACTGATGCGTTACCGTCACGGCATCGCCGTCGCCGGTACCCATGGCAAAACCACCACCACCAGCCTGATCGCTTCGGTGTTTGCGGCCGGTGGCCTGGACCCGACGTTCGTCATCGGCGGTCGCCTGAATGCCGCGGGCACCAATGCCCAGCTCGGCACCAGCCGCTACCTGATTGCCGAAGCCGACGAAAGCGATGCGAGCTTCCTGCACTTGCAGCCGTTGGTGGCCGTGGTTACCAACATCGACGCCGATCACATGGCGACCTACGGCGGCGACTTCAATGTATTGAAGAAAACCTTCGTCGAGTTCCTGCACAACCTGCCGTTCTACGGTTTGGCCGTGGTGTGCCTGGACGATCCGGTGGTGCGTGAAATCCTGCCGCTGGTCAAACGCCCGACGGTCACTTACGGCTTCGGCGACGATTGCGACGTGCGCGCGATCAATGTGCGCCAGCAAGGCATGCAGACCTTCTTCACCGTGCTGCGTCCTGATCGCGAACCGCTGGATGTCTCGGTGAACATGCCGGGCAACCACAACGTATTGAACGCCCTGGCGACCATCTGCATTGCCTCCGACGAGGGCGTCAGCGATGAAGCCATCGTCCAGGGCCTGTCCGGGTTCCAGGGGGTCGGCCGACGCTTCCAGGTCTACGGCGAACTGCCGGTAGACGGCGGCAATGTGATGCTGGTCGACGATTACGGTCACCACCCGACCGAAGTCGCGGCTGTGATCAAAGCCGTGCGCGGTGGCTGGCCGGAGCGTCGCCTGGTGATGGTTTACCAGCCGCACCGCTATAGCCGCACCCGCGACCTGTACGACGATTTCGTCAATGTCCTGGCCGACGCCAACGTCCTGCTGTTGATGGAAGTCTATCCGGCCGGCGAAGAGCCGATCCCGGGCGCCGACAGCCGCAAGCTGTGCAACAGCATCCGCCAGCGCGGTCAGCTGGACCCGATCTACATCGAGCGCGGTGTCGACCTGGCGCCGATCGTCAAGCCGCTGTTGCGTGCCGGCGACATCCTGCTGTGCCAGGGCGCCGGTGATATCGGCGGTCTCGCACCGAAATTGTTGAACAGTCCGTTGTTCGTGGGCGCGGTTGCCGCACCCACTGTGGGGAAGTTGAAATGACTGCTGCTTACGCCAACCTCGTCTCCACCCTCGCGCCGAAAGACTTCGGCCGCGTCGCCGTGCTGTTCGGCGGCAAGAGTGCCGAGCGTGAGGTTTCCTTGAAGTCGGGCAATGCGGTTCTCGAAGCGCTTCAAAACGCTGGTGTGGATGCGTTCGGCCTCGACGTGGGCGATGACCTGTTGCAGCGTCTGCTCAACGAAAAAATCGATCGTGCCTTCATCATTCTCCACGGTCGTGGCGGTGAAGACGGCAGCATGCAGGGCCTGCTCGAATGCCTGGGCATTCCCTACACCGGCAGCGGCATCCTCGCTTCGGCTTTGGCCATGGACAAGCTGCGCACCAAGCAGGTCTGGCACAGTCTCGGGATTCCGACGCCACGCCACGCCGTACTGAGTTCCGAGGCCGATTGTATTTCGGCGGCCACGGAACTGGGCTTCCCTTTGATCGTCAAACCGGCCCATGAAGGTTCAAGTATCGGTATGGCCAAAGTGACTTCCGCGTCTGAGTTGATCGACGCATGGAAAGCGGCCAGTACCTACGATTCGCAAGTGTTGGTCGAGCAATGGATTCAAGGTCCGGAGTTCACCATCGCCACCCTGCGTGACCAGGTGTTGCCACCGATTGCCCTGGGCACGACGCACAGTTTCTACGATTACGACGCCAAGTACGTGGCTTCCGATACCCAGTACCGGATCCCGTGTGGCCTCGACAGCACCAAAGAAAAAGAACTGATGGACCTGACGGCGAAAGCCTGTGAGGCGCTGGGCATCGCCGGTTGGGGCAGGGCAGACGTGATGCAGGACGCCGACGGGCAGTTCTGGTTCCTCGAAGTCAACACCGCACCGGGCATGACCGATCATAGCCTGGTGCCCATGGCAGCCCGTGCTGCCGGTCTGGATTTCCAGCAACTGGTTCTGGCCATTTTGGCCGCCAGCATTGCCGGCAACAACGAGCCGCGAGGTTAAGACCATGCAAGGCGCTCAGCTGAGACATCAGCCCTCCGCTCCACCCGGCCGCAAGCCGGTACCGCGGGGTGCCAGCCGAATGGTGGCCAAAGAGCCGATGTCTGCGCGCCTGCCGAAAGCCAATTTTGGTTTTCTGAAAGCCTTGTTCTGGCCAGTGCTGCTGGTAGCGCTGGGGTTCGGCACTTACGAAGGCGCGCAGCGGTTGCTGCCCTACGCCGACCGGCCGATCACCAAGATCAACGTGCAGGGTGATTTGAGTTACATCAGCCAGCAAGCCGTGCAGCAGCGGATCGCCCCCTACGTGGCGTCGAGCTTCTTCACCATCGACCTGGAGAGCATGCGCACCGAGCTTGAAACGATGCCATGGATTGCCCACGCCGAAGTGCGTCGGGTGTGGCCGGATCAAGTCGTGATTCGCCTGGAAGAACAACTGCCGGTGGCCCGTTGGGGCGATGAGTCACTGTTGAACAACCAGGGCCAGGCGTTCACCCCGCGTGAGCTGGCGAACTACGAACACTTGCCACAGCTGTTCGGCCCACAGCGGGCCCAGCAGCAAGTGATGCAGCAATACCAGGTGCTGAGCCAGATGCTCAGGCCATTGGGCTTCTCGATTGCACGCCTGGAATTGCGTGAACGAGGCAGCTGGTTCCTGACCACCGGTGCCGGCAGTGCCGGCCCGGGAATCGAACTGCTGCTGGGACGCGGCAACCTGGTGGAAAAGATGCGCCGCTTCATTGCCATCTACGACAAGACGCTTAAAGAACAGATTACGAACATTGCGCGCATCGATCTGCGCTACGCCAACGGCCTCGCTGTTGGCTGGCGGGAACCTGTAGCGCCCACGACAGCCCAACCCGCTGTCGCGAAGAATTAAGAAGAGGCAGGACCCATGGCAAACGTGCAAAGCGGCAAAATGATCGTCGGTCTCGATATCGGCACCTCCAAAGTGGTGGCGCTGGTCGGCGAGGTTTCGGACGACGGCACGCTGGAAATCGTCGGGATCGGCACTCATCCGTCCCGCGGCCTGAAGAAAGGCGTGGTGGTAAACATCGAGTCCACCGTGCAGTCGATCCAGCGCGCCATCGAAGAAGCGCAGCTGATGGCCGGTTGCCGGATCCACTCGGCGTTCGTCGGCGTGGCCGGCAATCACATCCGCAGCCTGAACTCCCACGGCATCGTGGCGATTCGTGACCGTGAAGTCAGCGCCGCCGACCTTGAGCGCGTCCTCGACGCCGCCCAGGCCGTGGCGATCCCGGCGGACCAGCGGGTGCTGCACACCCTGCCGCAGGATTACGTGATCGATAACCAGGAAGGCGTTCGTGAGCCCCTGGGCATGTCGGGCGTACGCCTGGAAGCCAAGGTCCACGTGGTGACCTGCGCCGTCAACGCCGCACAGAACATTGAAAAATGCGTGCGTCGCTGCGGTCTGGAAATCGACGACATCATTCTCGAGCAACTGGCCTCGGCCTATTCGGTTCTGACCGACGACGAGAAAGAGCTGGGCGTGTGCCTGGTGGACATCGGCGGCGGCACCACCGACATCGCGATCTTCACCGAAGGCGCGATCCGTCACACCGCGGTGATCCCGATTGCGGGCGATCAGGTGACCAACGACATCGCCATGGCGTTGCGCACTCCGACCCAGTACGCCGAAGAAATCAAGATTCGCTACGCCTGCGCCCTGGCCAAACTGGCCGGTGCCGGTGAAACCATCAAGGTGCCAAGCGTTGGCGACCGTCCACCCCGCGAGCTGTCCCGCCAGGCCCTGGCCGAAGTGGTCGAGCCGCGTTACGACGAGCTGTTCACGCTGATCCAGGCCGAACTGCGTCGCAGCGGCTACGAAGACCTGATCCCGGCCGGCATCGTGCTGACCGGCGGTACGTCGAAGATGGAAGGCGCGGTCGAGCTGGCCGAAGAGATTTTCCACATGCCGGTTCGTCTGGGCGTGCCGCACGGCGTCAAGGGTCTGGATGACGTGGTCCGCAACCCGATTTATTCCACTGGCGTTGGCTTGTTGATGTATGGCCTGCAAAAGCAGTCCGACGGGATTTCGTTCTCGGGCATCAGCAGCCGCGACAGTTACAGCAATGAAGAAGCCAAACCCGCCTTGCTCGATCGCATCAAGAGCTGGGTACAAGGCAACTTCTAAAGAATTACCGCAACACCGCAACAAACGCAGTAGGCGAAAAAACTAGAGAATGTAAGGAGAGGGAAAATGTTCGAACTCGTAGACAACATCCCCGCAAGCCCGGTTATTAAAGTTATCGGTGTTGGCGGAGGCGGCGGCAACGCTGTCAACCACATGGTCAAGAGCAACATTGAAGGCGTTGAATTCATCTGCGCCAACACTGATGCCCAGGCGCTGAAATCCATCGGCGCGCGGACCATCCTGCAATTGGGTACCGGTGTGACCAAAGGTCTGGGCGCCGGCGCCAACCCTGAAGTAGGTCGTCAGGCCGCTCTCGAAGACCGTGAGCGCATTGCCGAAGTCCTGCAGGGCACCAACATGGTGTTCATCACCACGGGCATGGGCGGTGGTACCGGTACCGGTGCTGCGCCGATCATTGCCGAAGTGGCCAAGGAAATGGGGATCCTCACCGTTGCGGTGGTGACCCGTCCGTTCCCGTTCGAAGGCCGCAAGCGTATGCAGATCGCCGACGAAGGTATCCGTCTGCTGTCTGAAAGCGTCGACTCGTTGATCACCATTCCCAACGAGAAGCTGCTGACCATCCTCGGTAAAGACGCGAGCCTGCTGTCGGCTTTCGCCAAGGCTGACGATGTACTGGCCGGTGCCGTTCGCGGTATCTCCGACATCATCAAGCGTCCGGGCATGATCAACGTCGACTTTGCCGACGTACGGACTGTCATGAGCGAAATGGGCATGGCGATGATGGGCACTGGCTGTGCCAGCGGTCCGAACCGTGCACGCGAGGCCACCGAAGCGGCCATTCGCAACCCGTTGCTCGAAGACGTGAACCTGCAAGGTGCACGCGGCATCCTGGTGAACATCACCGCCGGTCCTGACCTGTCCCTGGGTGAGTACTCCGACGTGGGTAGCATCATTGAAGCCTTCGCTTCCGAGCACGCGATGGTCAAGGTCGGTACCGTTATCGATCCAGACATGCGCGACGAGCTGCACGTGACCGTCGTTGCCACGGGTCTGGGCGCGAAAATCGAGAAGCCTGTGAAGGTTATCGACAACACCATGCACACTTCCGTGGCATCGCAACCGCAGCAACAAGCGCCTTCGCGTCAGGACGCGCCTGCTGTTAACTACCGTGACCTGGACCGTCCGACCGTCATGCGCAACCAGGCTCAGGCCGGTGCTGCGACTGCCGCGAAGATGAATCCGCAAGACGATTTGGATTACCTGGACATCCCGGCTTTCCTGCGTCGTCAGGCTGATTGATGGAATGTATCAGGGCTATGAAGGTGATTGGTGTTCAGCAAAGGCGTGGTCTGCTATTATCGCCAGCCTTTGTTGATACCAGTTCGCAATTTGCGCTGAAGCGGCCCAAGCCATGATTAAACAACGCACACTGAAAAATATTATCCGTGCCACAGGTGTAGGCCTGCACTCCGGGGAGAAGGTATACCTGACCCTCAAGCCTGCGCCTATCGACACCGGCATCGTGTTTGTTCGTGCCGATCTGGACCCTGTGGTGCAGATTCCTGCTCGCGCGGAAAACGTTGGCGAAACCACGATGTCGACCACGCTGGTCAACGGTGACGTCAAAGTGGATACGGTGGAGCACTTGCTCTCGGCCATGGCTGGCCTGGGCATCGATAACGCCTACGTCGAGCTCTCCGCGTCCGAAGTTCCAATCATGGATGGTAGCGCTGGACCTTTCGTATTCCTGATTCAATCGGCCGGCCTGGAAGAGCAGGACGCCGCCAAGAAGTTCATCCGGATCCTGCGGGAAGTGACAGTGGAAGACGGCGACAAGCGCGCCACTTTCGTCCCTTTCGAAGGTTTCAAAGTGAGCTTCGAGATCGATTTCGATCACCCGGTTTTCCGTAACCGCACACAAAGTGCAAGCGTGGATTTTTCCAGCACTTCGTTCGTAAAAGAAGTCAGCCGCGCCCGTACCTTTGGTTTCATGAGTGACATTGAGTACCTGCGCAAGCACAACCTCGCACTCGGCGGCAGCGTTGAAAACGCTATTGTGGTCGACGCGGATGGTGTACTGAACGAAGACGGCCTTCGCTATGAAGACGAATTCGTGAAGCACAAAATCCTCGATGCAATTGGTGACCTCTACCTGCTGGGCAATAGCCTGATTGGTGAGTTCAAGGGCTTCAAGTCCGGACACGCATTGAACAACCAGCTGCTGCGCAAGTTGATTGAGCAGACAGATGCTTGGGAAGTCGTGACTTTCGAAGACGCCAGCACTGCACCGATCTCTTACATGCGTCCTGTTGCGGCCGTGTAAGCAAAAAACCTCTCTAGTTTTTTAAAGGCTGCCTTCGGGTGGCCTTTTTTTATGCCCGATGCCGATCGTTCCCACGCTCTGCGTGGGAATGCAGCCCGGGACGCTCCGCGTCCCATCCAACGCCGAACGCGGAGCGTCCGTTGAGGCATTCCCACGCAGAGCGTGGGAACGATCATCCGGCCACCACTCGATTGCGCCCCCCTTCCTTGGCCTGATACAACGCCTTGTCCGCCGCAAACAACAATTGTTCCAGGCTGATCTCGCTGGCGCTGGTCCAGGTACTTATCCCGATACTGACAGTCATCGGCGATTCCGCGCCCGCCACCAACGGCAGTTGCTCCACTGCGACGCGAATGGCTTCGGCAATCTGCCGCGCCCCTGCGCTGTCGGTTTCCGGCAGGATCACTGAAAACTCCTCGCCGCCATAGCGGGCGACCAGATCACTGGGCCGCCGCACATTGGCGCTGATCACCTTGGCCAGTGAGCGCAGCGCATCATCACCGCCCTGATGACCATGCCGGTCATTGAACGCCTTGAAGTGGTCGGCATCGATCATTAACACCGACAACGGTAGCGCGGAGCGCTGGGCGCGAAACCATTCGTGGCGCAGGACCTGATCCAGGGTTCGGCGGTTGGCCATGCCCGTCAGGGCATCGGTGGCGGCCAATTGCGCCAGGTCCCGCTCGGCGTTGTGGCGCAGGCGCAGTTCGCGACTCAACAACCAGGCCAACCAGAGCAGACCGATGCACAACACGCCGGTGGCACCGCTGATCACCACTGCCGTGCGCTCCCAGGTGGCGAACACTTCGTCGCTGGACAGGGCGACAATCACCGTCAACGGCAAATTGCCGACCCTGGAAAAGGTGTACAAGCGCTTCTGGTGGTCGATGCTCGACACACTGCTGAAGCTGCCGCTGCCCTCGCGCAGGATGCGCACGACATTCGGCCGGCTGGCGAAGCTTTTGCCGATCGAGTCGCTTTGCAGGTAGGGCTTTTGCGCCAGCAGGATACCGTCGTTATTGATGATGTTCAGGGTGCTGTCATCGCCGATGTCCAGGCTGTTGAACAATTCATCGAAGTACGCCAGGCGCATCGACGCCACGGCCACCCCAAGAAACTCCCCGGTGGGCGAGGCGATGCGCCGGCTGAAGCTGATCCGCCACTGGTCCTTGTCTTCGCAATCGCAGCGGGGTTTGAACGGGCGGCTGATGAACATTCCGCTGTCACGGTTGGACACATGGGCGACGAAGTAATCACGATCGGCGAAGTTGCCCGGTTTCGGCTCGATCAGTGACGAATCGGCCAGGACCTCTCCGTGCTTGTCCAGCAACAGGATGTCACCCTTGAAACGCGCCGTGGAGGAGCGATCAAACAGCACCAGATGGCGGACCTGTGGTGGCATCTGTTTCAGATCATCCCGTTGTGAGGCGGCAATCAGCCCTTGCAGGGTCAAGTCATAGAGTTCGACCGTGCGCAGCACGTCGGCATCAATCAGTTGGGCAATGGTTGTCGCGCTACGGGTCGCGGCCTGCTGAGCGTTGGCGTGCTCGCGGATCAGCAGGAAGGTCACGATACTGAGAATCGCGATGACGGTCAGGCAACTGCCGAGTATCAGCAGGAGCTCAGGACGTCCGGTCCGGCCTGGAATGTAGGGGGTTCGGCTCGCGGTCATGGTTCTGATGTCTGCTGAAGGGGCTTAGTAAGCGTAGTCCGATAAACGCCGTTTCCCGAGGGGGCGTGCGCTTATCACAGATCATTCACGGAAAATTGGGCAGGAACAACCTGTGGGAGCGAGCCTGCTCGCGAAGACGGAGTTTCAGTCGACATCATCATCAACTGACACACCGCTTTCGCGAGCAGGCTCGCTCCCACAGGTTTTGTGTTGTTAGGTCAGGACTGGGGTTAGAACACGTTGATCGGGTAGTCGACGATCACACGGTATTCATCCGTGTCCTGATCCAGCGCGCCATATCCATTACCACCACGGTTGGTCGCCCATTGCAGGCGCACCGCCAGGTCCTTGGCCTTGCCCTCCTGGACGACGTACTTCAGATCAATGTCGCGTTCCCAGTGCTTGGCGTGTTTGCCATCGGCGCTGTACCACGAGGCGTAGCCCTTGCTGTCTGGATCGACCTTGGTCAGGTCGGTTTCACCTCGTGAATAGGAAACCGCCGAGGTCAGGCCGGGCAGGCCGAGCCCCACGAAATCGTAGGCGTACTTGAGCTTCCACGAGCGCTCGTTGGGGCCGTTGAAGTCCGAGTATTGCTGGGAGTTGTCCAGGTAGATGCTGTCGCCCTGGCTGATGTAGTCGAACGGCGTATTGCCGTTGACCCGCTGATAGGCGGCCGTGACGCTGTGATTGCCCACGCCCACGGTGAAATGCAGGCTGTAGGTGTTGTTGTCGATGTTGCCCAGCAGCGCATCGCCGGTGTCTTGCGTGTGATAGAAGTGCAAGCCGGGGTTGAGGCTGACCAGGTCGTTGAGCTGATAGGTGTAATCCAGATCGTAGTAGTACTGGTTCCAGATGTCCTTGAGCTCGGCGGCATCCAGGCTGCTGGTCAGGCCCGGCAAACCGCTCCAGGCCACGCCGGCCCAGTTCAGGTGCTGGCTCTCGTCGCCGTCGGCGAGGCTGCCATAGGACGTGCCGATCCGCGTGTGGCCGCTCTGGTTGTAAGGCTTGGTGAAGCTGGCCTGGCCGCCTTCGATGAGGAAACCGTCGAAGCTGTGGTTGGTCAGGCTGACGCCACGAAACGTCTGGGGCAGCATGCGGCTTTCACCACCGGCGATCACCGGGTTGGTGAGAAACAGGTCGCCAGCCTTCAGCTCGGTATCAAAGGCGCGCATTTTCAGCGTCCCGCCTGCCGTGGAGAACGACCCCGGCGCTTTGCCGTTGCCATCGCTGACCGGCAGGATGCTCGAATTGTCAGTGCCGCCACCGCCGTCGAGTTTCAATCCGAGCATGGCGTGGGCATCAATACCGAAACCGACGGTGCCTTGGGTGAAACCGGATTCGAACTTGCCGAGAAACCCTTGGCCCCATTCAATGTTGTCATCGGTGTGTTGATGGCGGTTGCGGTTCATGTAGTAGTTGCGGGCGTTGAGGTTGAGGCTCGACCCTTCGACAAAACCTTCGCGGCTGGATTCATCGGCGGCCTGTGCATTGGCGGCCATCGTTGCAGCGATTGCAATGAACAACGGACTGAGTTTCAGAGAAAAAGACACGTGCGGTACAGCTCCTTTTGGGTCATTAACGTCAGTTCATGGATCGACGTTTTTTACTTCTTGTTTAGGGAGACGAAGCGGGAGGTGTTTTCTGCACAATAAAAAAAGCCGCTGATAGCAGCGGCTTTGAAGACAACTTTTCAAAGGGAAGAGCCGATGAAAAGTGTCGAGGGAAACAGAGCGATACGGTGGATCAGCTGTCTTTCTCAACCGTTGGCCGGGCTGCAGAAGTGGACGCTTGAGGGGTTTGCTCAGCATCGCGCGCCTTGGCGGTCATCTCGGCCTGTGCCTGTTGGAACGCTTTGGCCCGCGTCGCATTCTGTGCGACGAAGGACGGCGATTCTTCAGCCATGGCGACCGGAGACAGGAACAAAGTGGACAAAACGAAAGCGCTGGCAATACCCATGGTGTTGGACATCTTTAAAACCTTCTTGCTTGGCAAGTGCTGTTTAGTGCGCCAAGGTTAAGGTTCAAGGACGATGGGAAACAGAGCGGATTTCAGAAAGGACTGTTGCGGATAAAGCAAAGATCGCAGCCTTTGATCGTTCCCACGCTCTGCGTGGGAATGCCTCAAGGGACGCTCCGCGTTCCAATGGGACGCGGAGCGTCCCGGGCTGCATTCCCACGCAGAGCGTGGGAACGATCATCAAACCGGGAGATGGATACCGAAGGTATTCATCCCATGATCACTGCGCACAAACACATCCCCGCCATGCATCAGCGCAATCGCTTTCACAATCGCCAAACCGAGCCCGTGGTTGTTGCCGCTGTTACTGCGCGACGCATCCACCCGATAAAACCGCTCGAACAACCGCGGCAGGTGCTCACTGGCAATCGGCGACCCCGGATTGGCCACGCCGATACTCACCTGATGCTCCTCAACCTCGATCCGCACCTCAATCACCTGCCCAGGCTGGGTGTGCTGCACCGCATTGCTCAGCAAATTGATCAACGCCCGACGCAGATGCGCGATTTCGATCCGCACTTGCGCATCACCGCTGACCTGCACCTGAACCTGGGCATCTTCCAGAATGAAATCCAGATACTCCAAAGTCGTGGCCACTTCATCGGCCAGGGATGTGGAGGTCAGTTTGGTGGCCTTGCTGCCCTGGTCGGCGCTGGCGAGGAACAGCATGTCATTGATAATCGAGCGCAGCCGTTCCAGTTCTTCGAGGTTCGATTGCAGCACTTCGAAATAATGTTCCGCCGAACGTCCTCGGGTCAGCGCCACTTGCGTCTGGCCAATCAGGTTGGTCAGCGGCGAGCGCAATTCGTGGGCGACGTCGGCGTTGAACGACTCCAGGCGCGAATAAGCCTGCTCAACCCGTTCCAGCGTGGAGTTGAACGAACTGACAAACTGATCCAGCTCCGGCGGCAACGGCGACAGGCGCAAGCGCCCCGCACGCAATGGCGGCGCCAGGCGCTGGGCTTCCTGGGACAACTTGATCAACGGCTTGAGGCCGATCCGCGCCACCCAGTAACCCAGGGCCGAAGCCAGCAGCACACCGATAATCGCCAGGCTGATCAGGGCAATCAGCAAATGATGCTGGGTCTGTAGAAATGTCTCGGTGTCGATGCCGATCATGAAGCGCAATGGCGGGCGCTGGTCCTTGGCCGGAAACTGGCTGACCAGTACTTTCAATGGATAAGAGTGATCCGGCAGCAACAAGTCCCGCCGGCCCAGCGGTCCTTCAGCAAATGCGCGGATCTGCGGGGTGATGTTGCCGTATTCGTACTGCGGATTGCCGCTGATGATCCAGAAACTGATGCGCTTGTCTTCTTCGCCGAGCAACTTGAGCTTGTTGTTGATCTTCACCCAATGCTCGGGCGTACCGTAACGGCCGACCGTGGATTCGAGCACGCTGTAACGTGCGTCCAATTCGGCTTCGGGCAACAGGCCCAAGCCCTTGTCGACCTGCTGATACAACGCCCAGCCGATCAACAGAAACACCAGCAGCGCCACCAGCGTAAACATCCCGCTCAGACGCAGCGCGATCGAGTTACTGGACACCGCGACTCTCCAGCACATAACCCATGCCACGAATCGTGTGCAGCAACTTCTCGTCGAATGGCCCGTCGAGCTTGGCCCGCAGGCGTTTGATCGCGACTTCGACGACGTTGGCGTCGCTGTCGAAATTGATGTCCCAGACCATCTCGGCAATCGCGGTTTTCGACAGGATTTCACCCTGGCGCCGCGCCAATACGCTGAGCAGCGAGAACTCCTTGGCCGTCAAGTCCAGGCGCGTGCCGGCGCGGGTGGCCTTGCGGCTGATCAAATCGATCCACAGGTCGGCGATGCTCACTTGCACCGGTTCATGGCCGCCGCTGCGCCGGGTCAACGCTTGCAGGCGCGCCACCAATTCAAGGAAAGAAAACGGTTTGCCGAGGTAATCATCGGCGCCATCGCGCAGGCCTTTGATGCGGTCTTCCACGCGCTCGCGGGCGGTGAGCATTATCACCGGGGTTTGCTTGCGCGCGCGCAAGGCTCGCAGTACGCCGAAGCCGTCGAGGCCCGGCAACATCACGTCGAGGATGATCACCGCGTAGTCGCTTTCCAGCGCCAGGTGCAGGCCTTCGACGCCGTCCCGCGCCAGGTCCACGGTGTAACCCTGTTCCGTCAGGCCGCGGTGCAGATAATCCGCGGTTTTTTCTTCATCTTCGATAATCAGAACGCGCATGACCCCGCCTCAGTCTGTGGTCGCCAGTGCCGGCAGTGGCTCTGGATTGGGTCTATGGAAAAGTCGCTCAAGCCACAAGTATATGACCGGAGTGGTAAACAGCGTCAGCGCCTGACTCACCAGCAGGCCGCCGACTACGGCAATCCCCAGTGGCTGGCGCAGTTCGGCGCCGGTGCCGTAGCCGAGCATCAGCGGCAACGCGCCGAGCAGGGCGGCGAGGGTGGTCATGATGATCGGCCGGAACCGCGTGATACAGGCCTGGAAAATCGCCTCTTCCGGCGGCAAGCCACCCTTGCGCTGGGCTTCGAGGGCGAAGTCGATCATCAGGATGCCGTTTTTCTTGACGATGCCGATCAGCAACACCAGACCGATCAACGCCATGATCGAAAAGTCCTGGCCCCAGATCCACAGCATGATCACCGCGCCGAGCCCCGCCGACGGCAGGGTCGAGATGATGGTCAGCGGATGGACGAAGCTTTCATAAAGCACGCCGAGAATGATGTACACCGCCACCAGCGCCGCCAGAATCAGCCACGGCTGGCTGGCCAGCGAACTCTGGAACGCCTGGGCCGCGCCCTGGAAATTACCGCTGATCGCCGCCGGCATGCCGATTTCGGCCTTGGCCTGATTGAGCAAAATCACCGCGTCGCCCAATGCAACGCCGGGTGCCAGGTTGAACGACAGGTTGGCGGCGGGGAACATCCCGTCGTGGGCGATGGACAGCGGGCCAATGGTCGGTGCATCGAACTTCGCCAGGGCCGACAACGGCACCATTTCACCGCTCAACGGCGAGCGCAGGTAGAAATAGTTCAGGCTTTCGGCCTTGCCGCGCTGCTTGGTGTCCAGCTCCAGAATCACGTTGTACTGGTTGATCTGGGTCTGGAACTCGTTGATCTGCCGCTGGCCGAAGGCGTCATACAACGCTTCGTCGACATCGCTGGCGGTCAGGCCAAAACGAGCCGCCGCGCTGCGGTCGATGCTGATGTGGGTGATGCTGCCGCCCAGTTGCAGGTCGTTGGAAATGTCGCGGAACGCCGGGTTGGTCCGCAGCTTGTCCGTCAGGCGCTGGGTCCAGGTGCTGAGTGTCGGGCCGTCGTTGCTCTTGAGCACGTATTGGTACTGGGCGCGGCTCGGGCCGGAACTGAGGTTGATATCCTGGCCGGCGCGCAGGTACAGTACGATGCCGGGGACTTTCATCAGTTGCGGGCGAATCCGGTCGATGAACTGGCTGGCGGTCACATCACGGTCGCCGCGTTTTTTCAGGGCAATCCAGAACCGGCCGTTGGCGATGGTCTGGTTGCTGCCGGAAACGCCGACGGAGTGGGAAAACGCCTGGACCGCCGGATCTGCCGCGACGATTTCCGCCATCGCCAGGTGTTTTTTCACCATGTCGCCGTAGGAAATGTCCGCAGCCGCTTCGGTGGTGCCAAGGACGAAACCGGTGTCCTGAATCGGGAAGAAGCCTTTGGGGATGAAGATGTAACCGGCGATGGCCAGGCCCAGGGACAAGCAGAACACCCCAATCATCAGCTTCTGATGGGCGAGGGCGCGGCGCAGTAGTTTTTCGTAGCCCGCCAGCAAGCGTTCGCCAAAGGTCGGTTTGCTGTGGGCATGATGCACCGGCGCACGCATGAACAACGCGGCCAGGGTTGGCGCCAACGTCAGCGACACCACCACCGAAATCATGATGGTCGAGGTCGCGGTCAGGGCGAATTCTTTAAACAACCGCCCGACCACACCGCCCATAAACAGCAACGGAATAAACGCGGCGACCAGCGAGAAACTGATCGAGACCACGGTGAAACCAATCTCGCCGGCACCTTTGATCGCGGCCTCGCGCATGCCGTCGCCAGCCTCCAGGTGACGGTGAATGTTTTCCACCACCACAATCGCATCGTCCACCACAAACCCCACGGCCACCACGATGGCCACCAGGGTCAGGTTGTTCAGGCTGAAGCCCATGATGTACATCAGGGCGAAACTGGCGGTCAGCGACACACCGAGCACCGCCGACACAATCATGGTCGCCGACCACTGACGCAGGAACAGCGCCATCACCGCCACCACCAGCATGATCGCGATCAGCAGGGTGATTTCCACTTCGTGCAACGACGCGCGGATGGTCTGGGTGCGGTCGATCAACACCTTGACCTGCACCGAGGCCGGCAACATCGCTTCCAGGCCTGGCAGGGCGGCTTGAATCCGATCCACGGTTTCGACGATGTTCGCCCCCGGTTGCCGGGAAATCACCAGGTTCACACCAGGTTGATCGCCGGCCCAGGCCTGGACGTAGGCATCTTCCGAACCGTTGACGACTTTGGCGACATCTTTGAGGTGAACCGGTGCACCGTCCTTGTAGGAAACAATGAGTTGGCTGTATTCGTCGGGGTGGAACAACTGGTCGTTGGTGGACAGGGTCGAAATGCTCGACTCACCGTACAACGCACCTTTGGCCAGGTTGAGGCTGGTCTGCTGGATTGCCAGGCGAATGTCCGCCAGGGTCAGGCCGATAGCGGCCAGTTTGTCGGCTGACGCTTGAACGCGGATCGCCGGACGTTGCTGACCGGTGATGTTGATTTGGCCTACACCGTCGATCTGACTGATCTGACGCGAGAGCAGGGTTTCCACCAGGTCACTGAGTTCGGTGCCGGGCATTTGTGTGGAGCTGACGCTGAGGATCAGCACCGGGCTATCGGCCGGGTTGACCTTCTTCCAGGTTGGCAGAGTCGGCATGTCCTTGGGCAGTTTGCCGGCGGCGGTGTTGATCGCGGCCTGGACTTCCTGGGCGGCGGTGTCGATGCTTTTATCGAGGGTGAATTGCAGGGTCAGCAGGCTCGAGCCCAATGCGCTGCTGGAGGTCATTTGGGTCATGCCGGGGATGGCACTGAATTGCACCTCCAGCGGCGTGGCCACCGATGAGGCCATGGTGTCAGGGCTGGCGCCGGGCAGTTGCGCGTTGACCTGAATCGTCGGGAATTCGGCTTCCGGCAGCGGCGCGATCGGCAGTCGCGGGAAAGCGATCACGCCCAGCAGCACCAGGGCAAAGGTCAGCAGGATGGTGGCGACCGGGTGATCGATGCACCACGCGGAAGGCCCTCTCATTGTTTAGGCTCCGCTTGCACCACTTGCGGCGGCTCCGTCAGCACCTGCACCGTCGAGCCGGGCTTGAGCCGCGACTGGCCATCGCTGACCAGCACGTCACCGGGTTTGACGCCGGTGATGATGTCCTGGCCGCTGCCTTGGTAGACCATTTGTACTTGCACGGTTTCGACCTTATCGCCGTTGATCCGATACACGAAGTGCTGATCGAGGCCGCGCTGTACGACAGTCGGTGGCACCACCAGCGCATCTTTATCCAGCGCTGTCTGAATCTTTACCGTCACCAGCAGGCCGGGCCAGAGTTTCTGGTTTGGATTGTTGAATTCAGCCTTGGCGCGGATGGTCCCGGTGTTGGCGCTGATCTGGTTGTCGATCAGGGTCAGGTGGCCTTCGCCCAGCAGGTTGCCGGTTTCGCCATCGGTGTCGGCGCCGATGTAGGCCTTGACCTGGGCGCGTTGCGGGTCGCCGATCAAGCCTTGCAGGGTCGGCAGCATTTGTTGCGGCAGGGAGAATTCCACGGCAATCGGGTCGATCTGGGTCACGGTGAACAGCCCTTGAGCGTCTGCCATGCGCAGGAAGTTGCCCTCGTCGACGGTACGAATACCGACGCGACCGGTGACCGGGGAGCGAATCTGCGTGTAGGAAAGCTGCACCTGGGCCGCATCGATGGACGCTTGATTGCCCTGGGCGGTGGCTTTGAGTTGGTTGACCAGCGCTTGTTGCTGGTCATAGGTCTGCTTGGACACGCCGTCATCGACGCTGAGCAGTTTGTAGCGCTTGAGGTTGACCAGCGCCACTTGCAACTGCGCCTGGCTTTCGCCGAGTTGGGCGCGGGCCTGGTCGAGACTGGCGCGAATCGAGCGGTCGTCGATGGTGGCGAGCAAGTCGCCGGTCTTGACCAGTTGACCTTCCTTGACCAGCAATTTGGTGAGAATGCCGTCGATTTGCGGACGCACTACCACGCTGTGCAGGGACAACACCGAACCGATACCGCTGACAAAGCGCGGCACATCTTTTTCGGTGACCGCGACAACCCGCACCGGGATCGCCGTCGGGGCGGCGAGTTTGGCGGTGGCCGGTTTGGTGGCGTACCACAGACCCAGCGCTGCCAGGACAATCAGAGGGGCTGCGATCAACGCGGATTTTTTCTGAATTCGCATGCGAGTGGGGCGCCGGGCTAGAGGGACGGGAATAGGGTCAGATTTTATACCTCCCCTTATAGTCCTGTTACCCGGTCAGGAAGGTGACTGCTAACTGACGGCGCTGTCAGTTTGGGCCTGCTGTCAGTCAGATGGAGCGCGTTATCGTTCATCGCGGGCAAGCCTTGCTCCTACATTTGAAATGCATTCCCCTGTAGGAGCGAGGCTTGCCCGCGAAGGCGTCAGCGGTGACACCGCCAAAACCCACTGACCGACGACTTGCCGCTTGATGCTTGCAGCTTGCAGCGCTCCATCCAGTTATACTCGCGCCTTTCGCGGCCCACCCACCGGGCCCGACTCTTTGTGCACCACCCGGAGCTTTCATGACTTCCCCGACACAACCGCCGGTCGCCGACGCTTTGAGCGACGACCCGGCAGACCTGCCAGACAGCGTCGACTCCAGCGCAGACAGCGAAACCAAAGCCGCGATCCCGGCGTTCAAGTTTCCGTTCAAACCGGGCGAACTGGCCGCGGCCAAGAACGCCAGCCAGCCGTGGTACAAGAACGGCGCCAAGAACGGCCACACCAAGACCCCTGGCGCCGCGCCACCGGGTACGCGTCGTTCGATGGGTAAACGCTGATCCGAAAAAATGCCTTCCTGATACAGAGACACTTCCCGCAAGAATGAGCGATTCATCTTCTGGGAAAGTCGGTGGCCACTCGTCGAAGATTCACTTCCGTGAACTCTCGACGAAGGCCACCGTAATGCCCCTGCCCCCACGGGAAATGCATTCCAATGTGGGAGCGAGCCTGCTCGCGAAGGGGCCTTCAAAGGCAACGCATCGCTTGGATCAAGCCGCCCGCAACGAGATAAACGCATAGTTGAGCGGCACATCAGTCGCCACTTCAGCCCCCTCCGCCAGCACTTGCCCGGCGATGTCCTCGCCCGAGACATGAAACAGCCATTCGCCGTCCGGCGCTTCCAACGGCTGCGCCACGACCTGATCGATCACTGAAGCAAAAGCGCCCATCTCCGGCAAATAGGCAGTGAACCCGTCGCCCTTCAGCGCAGTGGTACGAATCCCCAGCAACCCGCAAATCGCATTCTTGGTCTGTACATCATCGCGATCGGCCTGGCGCGAGCGCTGGATCAGCGTGGCTAGTTCCTGATCGACCAACTCGCCACCCACAATCAGGTTCGGCCCTTGTTCCCACGACTCGGGCGGGCAATCCTTCACCGCCGGGTTCAGGGGAATGTGCGGATTGATTTCCATCGGGTAGATGCGGCACACCAGCGGCCGGCGTTCGTAGATACGGCAGAGGTTGTCTTCGTCAAGATTCCGGCAGGGGCCGACGTTGTAGGCGGCGAAGGTGATGGCGACGTACGCATCGCTGGCGCCACTTCGAACTTTTACCGATCGACGTTCGGCGTGGTCCCGCTGCTGCACCGGCAGACCCAGGCCGGTGCCCAGGAAGCCTTCCACCAGCACGATCACCTGGCCGCCATCGTGCGCCCACATGCGGGCTTCCGTCAGGGTCAGGGGCACGTGGTGATCGTTGCAGCATTTGCCGCAACCTACGCAGGAAAACGTCGTATTCATTGATCGACCGGTCGCATGTGAGGGCATGAAGGGGCGACAGAAAGCCACCGCACAGGCTTGGGTCGAAGCAAGTTATGCGCCACTCACGGCTTTTTGGCCGTGGGGCGGATGGAGTCCCATTCGGTGACGTAGGCGGTTTTGGCTTTTTTGTCGTAGAGGCACAACTCGGTGCCTTGCTGACCTTTCATATGCTTTTGCGGGTATTGGCCTTGCAGCAGGAGCGCGGTATAGCCGACGCGGTCGTCGAATTGCGCGGCGGTGCCGACGGGTTTGGCGTCCTTCAGGCCGCTGGCCTTGGTGCAACCGGTGAGGACGGCTTTGTCGTAGGCGGCCCAGGCGTCGGGGCTGGAGGCGTGGGCTTGGGTGGCGAGGGCGGTGAGGCTGAGGAAGAGCAGGGTGGTGGTTTTCATGAGGGGGCATCCTTGTGTGTGTTGGCCAAGGTTGGAGTATGCCTGATGGTTATGGGGTGTTTGTGCGGGCCTCTTCGCGGGCAAGCCTCGCGCCTACAGGGATCAATCTTCTGTAGGCGCGAGGCTTGCCCGCGAAGGCGGTGTATCAGGCTGGAACAGGCTCCCGGCGAACCACCCGCATTCCGGCACTTTCATACAATCGCTGTGCCCGAAGATTGTCTTCCAGCACTTTCAGATCGACAAATCCCTCGCGGCGCTGATGAAACACATTGAAAGCATTCAGCAACAAGGCCCGGCCCAGACCGAGGCCTTGCGCGCGGGGATGCACCACCAGGCTCTTGATGTAGGCGCTGGTCCAGCACTGACAAACACCGACGATTACTTCGCCATCCAGCGCGATAAAGCACAGGCTCGGATCGTATTCAGGATCGGTTTCAAAGCGTTTCTGCCAGACCTCCAGCCCCGGCACACGACCGCCGCCTTCGCGATAACCCAACTCCATCAACTGGTGCACGGCTTCGGCGAATTCGGGGCGGTACTGGCGCAGTTCGATGCCGATTGGCCAGTCAAAGGCTGGCACAGCCTCAGCGAGGTTGCGCCGCATCAGAAAGCAAAAGTCCTCGGCCAAACTCAGTGACCCTGCTCGGCGACAGCTCTGGCGGCTTCGATCAGGCATTTGGTCAGTTCAGGCGAGGAGAACTTGGTCAGTACTCCGTTGGCCCCGGCCAGACGCGCCTTTTCGCTGTTCATCGCGCTGTCCAGCGAGGTGTGCAGCAGCACGTACAGGTGCGAGAAGTCCGGGGTTTCGCGCAGGGTGCGGGTGAAGGCGTAGCCGTCCATCTCCGACATCTCGATGTCCGAGACAATCAGGTTGATCTGTTGGGCGGTGCCTTGCAGGTCCAGCAGGCAGTCGATGGCTTCCTTGGCGCTGCGGGCGGTGTGGCATTGCAGGCCGAGGTTGCGCAGGGTGTGCACCGATTGTTGCAGCGCGGTCTGGCTGTCATCGACCACCAGGATTCGCGCGTTGCCCAGCACTTCGGCGTCTTCCATGCTCAGTTCGGTGGGGGCCATCTCGATCTGCGCCGGGGCGATGCCGTGGATGACTTTTTCGATGTCCAGCACTTGCACCAGCACGCCGTCGACCGACGTCACGCCGGTGATGTACGAGCGCAGGCCACCGGAACCGAAGGGTGGCGGACGGATGTCGGTGGTCAGGCAGTGGACGATCTTGCTCACGGCCTGCACGTGCAGGCCCTGTTTGGAGCGGCTGACGTCGGTGACGATCAGGCAGCCACCGTTGGGATCTTCCAGCGGCCGCTCGCCGATGGCGCGGCTCAGGTCGATCACCGACAACGAGGTGCCGCGCAGGGTGGCGATGCCTTTGACGTGAGGGTGCGACTCCGGCAGCTTGGTCAGCGGCGGGCAGGGGATGATTTCACTGACTTTCAGCAGGTTGATCGCCATCAGCTTGCCGCTGCGCAAGGTAAACAGAAGAAGCGAAAGTGAATCTGCGCGGGCTTTGGTGGTGGACATAAAAAACCTTCTTTGGCGAAAGGTGATGGGCGAGTGAAGAGTCGCCAAAAACTATTGATGCCGGGTTATCGACTTGTTAAGGGCAGGCTTTAGAAATTCGGGTGAATGGTATGACGACTTCGCGAGCAGGCTCGCTCCCACAATGAAATGCATTACCCCTGTGGGAGCGAGCCTGCTCGCGAAAGGGCCCTCACTTCATCCCCAATCGCTTGGCCATGCGCCCCAGGTTCGCCCGATCCAAGCCTAGCTCACGGGCCGCGCTCGCCCAGTTGTTATGGTGGCGTTCCAGACAAGCGTTGATCAGTCGGCGCTGATAATCCTCGGTTGCCGCCCGCAAGTCACCCGAGACTAAAGCCACAGGGCTGACGGCCGGTTGCTCGGTCGGCACTTCAATACTGCCGTGAGGCAAATCCAGATCCGCCGCACTCAAACTGAGAATCTTCGGCCGTTCCTTGCAGTTGCCCAGCGCCTTCAACGCGCTGCGGCCGATCAAGTGTTCCAGTTCCCGCACGTTCCCCGGCCATTGATAAGCGAGTAGCGCCGCTTGGGCATCGCTGTTCAGGCGCAAACTGTTGAGGCCCATGCGCGAGCGGTTCTGCTCCAGGAAGAAACCGCTGAGCAGCAACACATCACGTCCGCGATCGCGCAGCGCCGGCACCAACAACGGATAAACGCTCAGCCGATGATAGAAGTCGGCGCGGTAGCGACCACTGCGCACTTCTTCAGCCAGGTCACGGTTGGTCGCCGCGATCAGCCGCACGTCCACTTGATGCTCTTTATCCGAGCCCAAGCGCTGCAACTGACCGCTTTGCAGCACCCGCAACAGCTTGGCCTGCACGGTCAGGGACAGTTCGCCGACTTCATCGAGAAACAGCGTGCCGCCATTGGCCAGTTCGAATTTGCCACGCCGGTCGCTGGTTGCCCCGGTGAAGGCGCCGCGCACGTGGCCGAACAACTCGCTCTCCACCAGTGTGTCCGGCAGGGCGGCGCAGTTGAGGCTGATGATCGGCTTGTCGGCCCGGGACGAGGCGGCGTGAATCGCCTGGGCCACCAGCTCCTTGCCGACCCCGGTTTCACCGGTGATCAGCACGGTGAGGTCGCTGCCGCCCACCAGGCTGATTTCTTCCACCAGGCGTTTGTGGGCCTTGCTCTGGCCGATCATCTCGCGGTTCTGCTGGCCGCTGGCCTGGCGGTAGACCTCGGCGCGCTGGTGTTCGTCTTCGGCGCGATTGGCCAGGCGCTGGATACGCTCGGCGGCGTTGACGGTGGCGGCGGCGAGACTGGCGAAGGCTTGCAGGGCGTCGAGTTCGATCGGTTCGAAGCGTTCCGGGTCCAGGGCATCGAGGGTCAACAGGCCCCACGGGCGCTCATCGATAAACAGCGGGCAGCCCATGCAGTCATGCACTTCCAGGTGTTCGTCGAGGCCATCGACCAAGCCGTCGTAAGGGTCGGGCAACTCGCTGTCGGCGGCGAAGCGGGTCGGGCCGGGACTGCTGAGCAAGGCCTCGAAGCGCGGGTGTTCGCTGACTTTGAAGCGTCGGCCCAGGGTATCGGTGCTCAAGCCGTCCACGGCCAGCGGCACCAGCCATTCACCGTCGAGGCGCAGCAGGGCGGCGGCATCGCAGGGCAGCAGGGCGCGCATGGCTTCGAGCAGGCGCCGATAGCGCTCGCCTTCCGGCAGTTCGCGGGAAAGGTCGGAGACCAGTGGGAGCAGGGCGGTGAGCAGGGATTTTGCAGTCATAGTGACTCCATGTAGTCGGTGTGACTATAAAGCAGTCTGTGTCGATATGACTACGCTGAGATTAACTAGCTGATTTATAAGGTTTTAATTGTTGGCATGGAAACTGATAAACCTAAGGCATTCACATCCAAGCTCAGGAGTTGCCCTAATGCTTAGCGTTCAAGACCGTGCCATCGTCAAATCCACCGTGCCGCTGCTGGAAAGCGGTGGTGAAGCGCTGATCACTCACTTCTACCGCATGATGCTCTCTGAATACCCGGAAGTCCGCCCGCTGTTTAACCAGGCCCACCAGGCCAGCGGCGATCAGCCCCGCGCCCTGGCTAACGGCGTGTTGATGTATGCGCGGCACATCGATCAACTCGATCAGTTGGGCGATCTGGTGGCGAAGATCATAAACAAGCACGTGGCCCTGCAAATTCTCCCGGAACACTACCCGATTGTCGGCACCTGCCTGTTGCGCGCCATCGCCGAAGTGCTGGGCGAAGAAATCGCCACGCCGGAAGTGATCGGCGCCTGGGGCGCTGCCTACAACCAATTGGCCGACATCCTGATCGGCGCTGAAACCAGCATCTACGATCAGAAAGAACAGGCTCCGGGCGGCTGGCGTGGGGCGCGGGAGTTCATCGTGGTGGCCAAGGTCGAGGAAAGCACGGAAATCATCTCCTTCTACTTCGAACCTGCGGACAAAGGTCCGATTCTCGCCGCCGAACCTGGTCAGTACATCGGTATGAAACTGATCCTGGATGGCGAGGAGATTCGTCGTAACTACTCGCTGTCGTCCCTGTCCGACAACGGCCAGTACCGCATCAGCGTCAAACGCGAAACCGGTGGCCGCGCCTCTAACCACCTGCATGATCAATTGCATGTGGGCGCGAGCATCCAACTGTTCCCGCCATCGGGTGAATTCACCCTGACCGCCAGCGACAAACCGCTGGTGCTGATCAGCGGCGGCGTCGGCATTACCCCGACCATCGCGATGCTTGAAGCGGCGCTGGCGACCGAACGGCCGGTGCACTTTATCCACTGCGCGCGCAATGGCAGCGTCCACGCGTTCCGTGACTGGATTGATGGTCTGGCCGAGCGTCATCCGCAGCTCAAGCGCTTTTATTGCTATGCCGAAGATGATGGTGTGAGCCCGGCAGCGGATAAGGTCGGGTTGTTGAGCCAGGAACAACTGGGCGTGTGGTTGCCGCAGCAGCGGGATCTGGATGCTTACTTCCTGGGGCCAAAGGGCTTTATGGCGGCGATAAAGCGCCACTTGAAAGCGCTGGGGGTGCCGGAGAAGCAGAGTCGTTATGAGTTCTTTGGGCCGGCTTCTGCTTTGGAGTAAGCAATGGGCGCGGTGAGCCAGTCTCACCGCGTCGTTTCAATCGCGGGCAAGCCTTGCTCCTACAGGATTTGTGGCATGACGCCTGTAGGAGCAAGGCTTGCCCGCGATAGCTCCAACTCGGTCTTGAACGGTGAATTCTCACCTTCTGCTTAAAAGTTAATCCCTCCTTAACCAGCCTATCGTCTATTCCCCGACATCTACCGGCGCGCGCCAGGCTCTCCAAGGTCCGGGCCAGCGTGTAGACTTCCGGCAATTGATATTTAGAAGGGAAACGCGATGAGTGACGAAACGATGCGCTTGGGCCGTGAGCGGCGTTATCTGGTATTGCTGGGCATCATCTGCCTGGCGCTGATCGGTGGTGCGCTGTACATGCAGGTGGTGCTGGAAGAGGCGCCGTGCCCGCTGTGCATCCTGCAGCGTTATGCGTTGTTGCTGATCGCCATCTTCGCGTTCATTGGCGCGGCCATGCGCACCCGTCGCAGCCTTACGGTGTTGGAGGTGCTGGTGGTCATCGCCGCGCTCGGCGGTGTGGCGGCGGCCGGGCATCACGTCTACACGCAGTTCTATCCGGCGGTCAGTTGCGGCGTCGATGTGCTGCAACCGATTGTCGACGGCTTGCCGCTGGCGAAGATCTTCCCGTTGGGCTTCCAGGTCGATGGCTTCTGTGACACGCCGTACCCGCCGATCCTCGGCTTGTCGTTGGCACAGTGGGCGCTGGTGTCGTTTGTGCTGGTGGTGATCCTGGTGCCGCTGCTGGTCTCGCGCAATCGCAAGGCCCTGCGCTAACCCATCGGGTTAAACAAAAAACGCCCCGGTCCTCGTTCAGAGGGCCGGGGCGTTTTGCATTTCAGAGCTCAAGTAAACAGATCGTGATGTGCGACAGCCAAGGGTGCGCAACGTCTGCGACATGTTGTCACAGCTTGAGTGTCGCAACGCATTTCAAAGGGCTGAATTGGTGCATAGCTACGCAACGAAATGCCGCTGTTTGAGCCGCCGCCCTTTTGTTCATCTTCGTGGTGTAACAGGCAGTTTTAACAGGCTTTGGCGAATCGCCAGACCCCTTGCTTATCGGGGCTTTGGCGGGGGTGGCGGAAGGCAGGGCGCCATCAAGGCTGTCTGAACCGAGGGTGGTAGCCCCACAAATTTTGGTGTTTTTGTTGAGAATTAATTTCGATACCATGCCGAACTTTTGCAAAATCCGTTAATGATTGTTGCTGGAATGGATAAAAATTATTTCGAGATGAGACATGGTTTATAGGCGGCGACGTATCTACAATCGCCCGCACTGAATTCCCGGCGCTGCTCTCGACTGAGCAGAATAGGGCGTCGAGAGGCTTAGCGGCTTCATGCGACTCCCAGGTGTCGGTGCCTTTCCGACTATCCGCACCAAATGGAATTGGTCTGTAACAAGGCCTTTGACCACGAATTCGAATAAGAACTCACCGCTAGCCCAGGATTTGTCGAACAGCGTCTGACGCGCGACGGGCAGCCCTTATTCAATCCAAGAAAAATGCCAACCCTTGGCAGGGTGAAGTGTTGGCGATCAAAACCCAACTGCATTGCGCAAGCTGCTTTAGAGGTCGTGAGATGAGTAAAAACAGGTACCCCAGACTACTAGGCTTATTGCCGCTGCTCGGCACGTTGCTGCTGTCAGGCTGCAACATGACCTTGCTCGACCCCAAGGGCCAGGTCGGCCTGGATGAGCGAAACCTGATCATCACCGCAACGCTGCTGATGCTGTTGGTCGTTGTGCCGGTCATCGTCATGACGTTCCTGTTCGCCTGGAAATATCGCGCTACCAACCCGGACGCGGTGTACGCGCCTAAATGGTCGCACTCCACCAAGATCGAAATCGCGGTGTGGGCTGTTCCGGTCCTGATCATCATTGCCCTGGGTTACGTGACCTACATTTCGACCCACGCCCTGGACCCGTACAAGCCGCTGGAATCCGACGTCAAGCCGATCACCGTTGAAGTGGTCTCCATGGACTGGAAGTGGCTGTTCATCTACCCGGAACAAGGCATCGCCACCGTTAACAAACTGGTGTTCCCGGCCAACACGCCGATCAATTTCAAAATCACCTCCGACACCGTGATGAACTCGTTCTTCATCCCGGGCCTGGGTGGCCAGATCTACGCGATGGCGGGCATGGAAACCAAGCTGCACCTGATTGCCAACCAGAACGCTGAATTCGACGGTATCTCCGCCAACTACAGCGGCGCGGGTTTCACCGGCATGAAGTTCAAAGCTATCGCCACTTCCCAGGCGGATTTCGATGCCTGGGTCAGTGATGTCAAGAAGGCACCTAAACAGCTGGAAAAAGCTGAATACGAAGCCCTTTCCAAACCAAGCCAGAACAACCCAGTCGAGCTCTACTCCTCGTTCACGCCAAACCTGTTCCAGATCATCGTCGACAAGTACGAAGGCATGAAACCGGGCCAGCCAATGCACCACGAGAAAAAAGAGCACGAAATGGCCGCCATGGAAGGGATGGACATGAGTTCGCATTCAGCTGCCGGGGCAGAGGAGTAAACGATGTTTGGTAAATTAAGTTGGGAAGCGGTCCCGTTCCACGAACCGATTGTGATGATTACCATCGCCATGATCGCGCTCGGTGGTCTGGCGGTATTCGGGCTGATCACCTATTTCAAGAAGTGGACCTACCTGTGGACCGAGTGGCTGACGTCGGTCGACCACAAGAAAATCGGCGTGATGTACATCATCGTCGCCATGGTCATGCTGCTGCGCGGTTTTGCCGACGCCATCATGATGCGTTCCCAGTTGGCCATGGCCACCGAGGGTTCGCCTGGCTACCTGCCGCCTGAACACTATGACCAGATCTTCACCGCCCACGGTGTGATCATGATCATCTTCATGGCGATGCCATTCTTCACCGGCCTGATGAACCTTGCAGTGCCGCTGCAGATCGGCGCCCGTGACGTTGCCTACCCGTTCCTGAACTCCCTGAGCTTCTGGCTGCTGGTGTCCGGCGTAGTGCTGGTGAACGTGTCCCTGGGTGTCGGCGAATTCGCCCGTACCGGTTGGGTTGCGTATCCACCGCTGTCGGAACTGGGCTACAGCCCGGGCGTGGGTGTGGATTACTACATCTGGGCACTGCAGCTATCGGGTCTAGGTACGACGCTGACGGGGGTCAACTTCCTGGCCACCGTGCTGAAAATGCGTACCCCGGGCATGAAGATGATGGACATGCCGATCTTCACCTGGACCTGCACCTGGGCCAACGTCCTGATCGTGGCTTCGTTCCCGATTCTGACCGCTACCCTGGCACTGCTGACGCTTGACCGTTACATGGATTTCCACATTTTCACCAATGAACTTGGTGGCAATCCAATGATGTACGTCAACCTGTTCTGGGCCTGGGGTCACCCCGAGGTTTACATCCTGATTCTGCCGGCGTTCGGGGTCTTCTCCGAAGTCATCTCGACCTTCTCCGGCAAGCGTCTGTTCGGCCACCACTCGATGATCTACGCCTCGGGCGCGATCTCGATCCTGGGCTTCATGGTTTGGCTGCACCACTTCTTCACCATGGGGTCGGGTGCGAGCGTCAACGCCTTCTTCGGTCTGGCGACGATGCTGATTTCGATTCCGACGGGGGTGAAGCTATTCAACTGGCTGTTCACCATCTATCGCGGTCGTCTGCAGTTCACCAGCCAGGTTCTCTGGACCCTGGGCTTCATGGTGACCTTCGCCATCGGCGGCATGACCGGCGTACTGCTGGCCATCCCGGGTGCTGACTTCGTGCTGCACAACAGCCTGTTTGTGATCGCTCACTTCCACAACGTGATCATCGGCGGCGCAGTCTTTGGCTACATCGCTGGTTTTGCCTTCTTCTTCCCTAAAGCGTTCGGCTTCAAGCTGCACGAAGGTTGGGGCAAGGCAGCGTTCTGGTTCTGGATCTCGGGCTTCTTCGTCGCGTTCATGCCGCTCTATGCACTGGGCTTCATGGGCATGACCCGTCGTCTGAACGCCACCACCAACCCTGAGTGGGTGCCTTACCTGCACGTTGCAATGTTCGGCGCGATCATGATCGCCGTCGGTATTGCCTGCCAGTTGATCCAGTTGTACGTCAGTGTGCGTGACCGCAAGAAGCCAGAGAACATGTGCGAACACGGCGATCCGTGGAATGCCCATACCCTGGAATGGTCGACCTCGTCGCCACCGCCGTTCTACAACTTCGCGGTATTGCCGAAAGCTCCAGGCATCGACCCGTTCACTGAAGCCAAGGAAAACGGTACTGCGTACCAGGCTCCGGCCAAGTACGAGCCGATCCACATGCCAAACAACACCGCGACCGGTCTGGTCATGGGTGCTCTGTTGACCGTGTTCGGTTTCGCGATGATCTGGCACATCTGGTGGATGGCCATCTTCGGCCTCGCCGGTACCGTGATCTACTTCGTTATCCATGCTGCCCGTGATGACCAGGGCTATATGGTGCCGGTCGACGTGATCGAGCGCATCGAAGCCGAGCAGCACAAGCGTCTGGTAGCCGCCGGGAAAGTCCCTGCTGGTGCCACCCGTGTTGAAACCTCGTTGGAACAGGCTTAAACCATGTCGAACTTAGTGACCAATGCTGGACACACCCATGTCGATGAACATGGGCACGATGACCATCACCACGACTCGGGCGAGATGACCGTATTCGGTTTCTGGCTCTACCTGATGACCGACTGCATTTTGTTTGCGTCGATCTTCGCGGTGTACGCGGTACTGGTTAACAACGTAGCGGGTGGCCCGTCGGGCCACGACATCTTCGAGCTGCCCTACGTGCTGGGCGAAACCGCCTGCCTGTTGCTCAGCTCGATCACCTACGGCTTCGCCATGCTGGCGTTGTTCAAGGGCAACAAGAAAGCGGTATTGGGCTGGTTGGCCATCACTTTCCTGTTCGGCCTGGGCTTCATCGGCATGGAGATCAACGAGTTCCACATGCTGATCTCCGAAGGCTACGGTCCTAACCGCAGCGGCTTCCTGTCCGGGTTCTTCACCCTGGTCGGCACCCACGGTCTGCACGTGACCAGCGGTCTGATCTGGATGGCGATCATGATGTACCAGGTCAACAAGCACGGCCTGACGTCGACCAACAAGACCCGCCTGAGCTGCCTGAGCCTGTTCTGGCACTTCCTGGACGTGGTCTGGATCTGCGTATTCACCGTTGTTTACCTGATGGGGACCCTGTAATGGCTAACGCACACTCCCACGGACACGACAGCCACGACGCCGGTCATGGCAGCGTAAAGTCCTACGCCATCGGCTTCATCCTGTCGGTGATCCTGACGATCATTCCGTTCGGCCTGGTGATGTACCCATCGCTGCCGAAAGTCTGGACGTTGTGGATCGTACTGGCCTTCGCAGTGATCCAGGTGCTCGTTCACCTGGTGTACTTCCTCCACCTGGACCGCTCCGCCGCCCAGCGTAACAACGTGATTGCGTTTGTGTTCGCTGCGATGGTGATCGTCCTGCTGGTTGGCTTGTCGCTGTGGATCATGTTCAGCATCCACACCGTCATGATGGCGCACTGAGGAAAGTCCGGATGTCCTTTAAGCACTTTATCCAAATCACCAAACCGGGGATCATTTTCGGTAACGTGCTTTCTGTGGCGGGCGGATTTTTCCTGGCCTCGAAAGGGCATGTCGATCTGGCCATATTCCTGGCCGCCATGATCGGCACGTCCCTGGTGGTGGCTTCCGGTTGCGTGTTCAACAACTGCATCGACCGCGACATCGACCTGAAGATGGAACGCACCAAGAACCGGGTGCTGGTCCAGGGCTTGATCTCCCTGAAACTGGCCCTGATCTACGCGACTGTCCTGGGTATCGCTGGCGTTGCGCTGTTGTACAAGGTGGCTAATCCACTGGCCGCGCTGTTCGCAGTGATCGGTTTCGTCATCTACGTCGGCTTCTACAGCCTGTACCTCAAGCGCAAGTCGGTTCACGGCACGCTGGTGGGCAGTCTGTCGGGCGCCATGCCGCCGGTGATTGGTTACGTTGCCGTGACCAACAGCTTCGACATGGCCGCGCTGACGTTGCTGGTGATGTTCAGCCTGTGGCAGATGCCGCATTCCTACGCCATCGCGATCTTCCGCTTCAACGATTACCTGGCCGCATCGATTCCGGTGCTGCCAGTGAAGCGCGGGATCCAGGTAGCGAAGAAGCACATCCTGCTTTACATCCTGGCCTTCCTGGTCGCCACATTGATGCTGACTTTCAGTGGCTACGCCGGCATGAGCTACCTCGCCGTCGCCGCGGCCATGGGCATGTACTGGTTGTACATGGCCTGGACCGGCTACAAGGCAGTGGATGACACGGTCTGGGCACGCAAGCTGTTCGTGTTCTCGATCTTCACCATTACCGCGCTGAGCGTGATGATGTCGCTGGACTTCAAAGTGCCGAGTGAGCTGTTGCTGACTTATGCGCCTTAAGGTTTAGCCGCTGTACGAAAAACCCCGCCCTTCGAGAGGAGAGCGGGGTTTTTTATTGGGGTTTTTCTGGGGAGCCGAGGTGCGCCCTTCGCGAGCAGGCTCGCTCCCACAGGAGAACGCATTCCAAATGTGGGAGCGAGCCTGCTCGCGAAGGCCGCGATGCGGTGTATCAGGAATGCTCAGCGATCGAGCAACCGGAAAAACCGCTCGCGAACCTGGGCGTTGTCACTGTGCGCGACGTTGAATCGCAAGTGTTGACTGGCATCCGGTGCCTTGCTGAGCAACGTGCCAGGCGCGAGGACAAGGTCATTTTCCATGCCTTTGCGCGCCAGGGTTTCGGCGTGAAGCCCTGGAGGCAGGCGTGTCCAGATAAACAGGCCTTCACCGGGCAGGGAAGACACGGAACACCCCGCTTCGACTAACCATCTGGACACCCGACTGCTCGACTCATACAGCCGATCCACGGTTCGCCGCGTATGTTTGGCGTAGCTCCCGTTGCTGAGCATCGTGCAGGTAATCTGTTCCGCAAATTCCGAGGTCACGCCGCCGCAGGCCATTTTCAGGGTGATCAGGCGTGCCGCCAGTTGCGGTGACAGCACGGCATAGCTGACCCGGCTGTTGGCCGTCAGGGTCTTGGAGAACCCGGACACGTAACTCACATTGTCCACGCCGCTTGCCGCCAGGCGCGGAGTCCGGCGCTGTTGAAGGTCGCCATACAAATCGTCTTCGACAATGTGGAAACCATAGCGGTGACTCAGCTCCATCAACCGATACACCTGGGCTGGGGAGAATGAATGCCCGGTCGGGTTATGCAGCGTGCTGTTGGTCATGTACAGCACGGGCTTGTGGGCGATCAGCGCTTGCTCGAAGGCCTCCAGGTCCAGGCCTTCGCACGTGCGGGCAATGGTGATGACCTTGGCGCCATGCAGAGCCAGGTTGGTGTGCATGTTGAAGTAGCACGGATCATCGAGCAGCACGGTGTCGCCGGGTTTGATCAGCAGGCGCATCAGCAGGTCGACAGCCTGCATGGTGTTGGCAGTGGTGATGATCTGTTCTACCGGAACGTCGATGCCGTAGGTCGACAGTTTGACCCGCAACGCCTGGCGTAACGGCAAGTAGCCCCCCGTGACGCCATATTCGCCCATGCGCAGGGCGGTGGCGCGCAAGGTGCCGCGCACGGCTTTGAGCAGCTCTTCAGCGGGTAGCCAGGAGGAAGGCAGGAATCCGCAACCGGGGCGCAGGGCCCCGTTGTCCAGCAGCACGGCGCGGCGGACGATGCTGAGGGTGTCCTGGGGTTGCAGGTCCGGGCCGGGATCCGTCGGGGTCGTGGTGCTGGAGCGATGCACGTAATGCCCCGAACCCTGGCGTGAAACCACCAGGCCCTTGGCCCGCAAGTGATCGAGGGCATCGACCACCGTGGACTTGCCCACATTCAACAGCTCGGCGAGCTCGCGAATCGGCGGCAGCTTGGCGCCATGGGGCAGCCCACCCTGGCTGATGGCGATCGACAGCTGATCGACGATCTGTTGCACCAGCGGCACGCCTGGCTGGAACTCGATGGCGGCGATAACCGCACGTTGAGCCTGCATTTTACTGGTCTCCCTGGCAGTAAAGTTCGCTGGATTCTATACGAACTTGCTCTGCTCAAGGCAAGCGTCTGTGCCTACCCTCGAAAGCGCGTTTTGCATGAATGATCGAGAAGGTGCAGCAAATGATTAAGCCAACCACCCGCGACGAACGCTTTATCGAGCTGGCCAAGGAGCACGGCTTCGACATCTACGACGAGAACACCGCCGGCGGGCATTACTCCCTGCTGGTCTGGCATGGCAATGAACTGTATGTCAGCGGCCTGGTGCCACGCATGAACGGCAAAATCCAGTATCCCGGCCGCGTGGGCCTGGAACTGAACCTGGCGGATGCCCAAGCCGCCGCGGGCATCAGCGCCATACGCGCACTGGCATTGATCATGGAGGCCGTCGGTTCGCTGGATAAGATCAAGTCACTGGTTCGCATCACGGTCCATGTCAAATCTACCTTTGATTTTGTCGATCTCAGTGAAGTGGCCAACGGCGCGTCGGATGTCTTTACCCATGTTCTGGGCGATGCCGGCAAACATACCCGAACCACCGTCGGTGTTTACCAGTTGCCAAAAAACGCCGCTGTCGAAGTGGATATGATCGTGGCTCTGGAACCCTAGGCATTGTTGCAATCACGTATTTAAAGGCCCTGCCTTCGAAGGAAGCGCGGGGCTTTTTCATTCATTGCCATGGCGAAGAGCTACCTTGGGCTAATCTGTCAAAAGTTAGGTTTGTTAATGGATAGATACAGAGGTGGGGTGGGGGGAAATGACGGGCCACATGACTTGCGATGAACGTTTCATCGCCCTGGCAGCAGAACTTGGTTATGACATCTACGGTGAGAGCACCATCGGTTGGCATTTTGAGCCCCTGGTTCGGCACAACAATGAACTGTATGTCAGCGGTTTGGTGCCGCGTAAGCATAGCAAGGTCCAGTACCCGGGCAGGGTGGGCCTTGAACTGACCCTCGCCGATGCTCAAGTCGCCGCCAGCCTTTGCGCGATGCAGGGTTTGGCATTGATTGTCGACACCATTGGGTCCCTGGACAAAATCAAGTCGTTGTTACGAATCACTGTTTATGTAAAGTCCACGGCGGACTTTGTTGACCTGAGCGAAGTGGCCAATGGTGCGTCCGATGTGTTCCGGCATGTACTGGGGGATGCCGGGAAACATACGCGAACGACGATCGGGGTTTATCAACTACCGAACAACGCGGCAGTCGAGCTGGATATGATCGTGGCGTTACGTCCTCCAGCGCCGTGACGTTTAATTGCAGACAACAAAAAGCCCCGTGCTGAACCTCAGTACGGGGCTTTTTGTTTTGCAGTACGGCTAAGTCACTTTACTGCGCGGCGATGCTGTAACCGTCAAACGCGGTTTGCTGCTGCAACGCGGTGATGATGTTCTTGCGGTTGACCGCTTGTTCCGTCCCGGCATTGTCCAGGAAGGTTTCGCTTTCCAACTCTGCTTCTTCACCTTCGCCGACAAAGGTGAAACCGAGGAATTCCAGGGCTTCACGGTCAACGTTCAGGCGCGAGCGCGGCGTGCGCAACGGCAGGGTGACGTTCACGCCATCCTTGCTGATGGTGAACACTTCGACTTCTTTCTTGGCGCGAGCCGTCTTGCTCTTGCCGCTGCTCGGATTGCTGATGGCTTGATGCGTCTGGTTCAGCACCTTCAGCGCCAGGCCGTAGACGATTTCCTGAAACGCCGGATCGTCCTTGAAGCTGGACAGGATGCGGCTGATCGGGAATTTGCTGCTCAGGTCTTCCAGAGCGGCAATGTCGGAGGCTTCGGCATCCTTGAGTTGCTTGAGTTCGCCCATCAGTTCGTAGGCTTTATCGTCGTCGAAGCGGTCATGAGCCTGGCGAATCGCGGTGCGCAGCTCGCGGATCTGGTCGCTTTCCCGGGTAGATTGAAAAGCGTCCAGGACCATCTCGCTGATGGTCTTGGCTTGGGGGACGTGCTGTGAAAGATTGATGGAGTTTTCGTATTCCGCTTTGGACGACAAGGTGACTACGGATTCAGCGGTGTTGGAATCGGACATTGAAATTTCACTACTTCTTTTAACTTGAGTTGAGGCGAGAAAGCGCTAGGCCTTTTCAGGCCGCCTAATCTATTGGACCGAGGCGCAGTTGTCACGACCCAACAGGCGAGCGGGCCTATTTGGATGCCTGCCAGCTCCTATGCGGCGGTCATTGGCTTCAGAGTTTGGAAAATTCGATACAGCTTGAGCGTACGACCACAGAACAACCCGCTGGCGAAGCCTGACGCACACGCCTTGAACAACACCATCTGCAGCGTTGCCGACAGTTCCGGCTGCACGGCTGTCTGATAACCGAAGTAATAGTTCACCGCAAAAAACACCAGATAAAGCACCAGTGTCTTGAGTGATCCCGGCAGGATCAGTCCGGTTTGCGAATCATCCAGTTCGATTCCCTTGCGCGAAAAAATCAACAGCGCGGCCAAGCTACCAATCAGGACGGCGGTTAACCAGCAGGTCAACGACAACGGCGGGTTGAGCGTCAGGTTCAGCGAATACAGAGACCACGCCAGCAAAATCGGTGGCGTGACCAGTAACGAGGTTTTGCTTTCCCGAGTCGGGGACAGTGCTTTGAACCCGTAGTAGCACAGCAGCAGAAGTATTGAGTAAACCCACCATGGGGTGTTTTGCAGGGTGTTCAACATTGCGCAGCGTCCTTGCCGAAATGGGTGCCGGAATCATAGCGGTAGCGCCCGGTTATTTCCCCGGTGAATTCAGGTTCATCGAACGAACCACCCCTTGTTCGGCCGTTTGCTCGTCCACGGGCAACGTGAAGCGAAAGGTCGCACCGCGTCCCGGCACATCAATCAGCTGGATGTCACGGCCATGCAATTGCAGGATTCGATGGACGATCCGCAGGCCTAACCCACCATCGCGCCGTGCGCCGCCAATGTTGAACGGGCGCAGGAACAAGCCTTCGCGCAGTTCGGCGGCGATGCCGGGGCCGGTGTCGCTGATGGTCACTTCGACAAACGAGCCTTGAGGTCGCAGGCCCAGTTCGATTTCACCGCCCTGGGGCGTATGGCGCAGGGCATTGTCGAACAGGTTGGTCAGCACCCGTTCGATCAGCCCCAGGTCGGCGCAGGCGGCGGAAACGTTGGGGGCGAAGGTTGCCTTGAGTTCCACCTGACGCGCTTCGGCCGTGAGTTCGAACTTCTGGAAGATGTCCTGCACCAGATCGGTCATGGAGAAGCGTTCCAGCACCGGTTGCACAAAACCGTGTTCCAGGCGCACCAGTTCCAGCAGCGATTGCGCCAGGCCACCGACCTTGCGGCTTTGGTCCAGGGCGATGCCCAGGTAGCGGCGGCGGTCGGCGGGGGAGAGCGTGGCGTCCTTGAGCGACAGGGTTTCCAGGTAACCGTGCAGCGAGGCCAGGGGCGTGCGCAAGTCGTGGGAGATATTCGCCACCAGTTCCCGGCGTTCCTGATCCTGGCGCGTCAACGAGCGCCATTGTTCACTGAGGCGGGTTTGCATCTGCCGGAACGCGGCGTCGAGGACCGCAATTTCATCGTGGCTGGCGGCTTTTTCGACCGGGGCCGATCTCGGTGGCGTGATCGGCACACCGTCGATGTCGAACTGGCTGACGGTTTCGGTCAGGCGCCGCAGCGGCCGGGTAATCAAGGCGAAGGCTGCGAGGCCGGCAATCAGGCACAACAGCGCCACCAATCCGATGGACAGCAGCGCCGTATTCAGCGCAGCGCTGGTGGCGCCGCGTTCGGCGTAGCGGTCATGTTCTTCGCTGAGCAGCACGACATACAGATAGCCGGCGGGTTTGCCGTCGACCTGCAACGGCGCGGCGCTGAACACCTTGCGGCCATCGACGCTGCGCGGGTCGTCTCCCAGAATCGGCAAGGCGTCGCCCTTGAGCAGACGCTGGATCGGCTGCAGATCGACGTGCTCCCGGCGTATCCGCCCCTCAGGGGCGGCGCTGCCGACAATGCGGCCCTGGCTGTCGAGCAGATAGACCTCGACACTCGGGTTGACCAGCATCAGTTGGTTGAACAGATCGCGAACGGCATTCGGCATCAGGCCCTTGGCGTCCATCAGCACGGTGTCGTGGGCGATGTGCTGGGCCAGGTCCCGGGACAACCCTTGCACCACTTCCAACTCATGCATCTGGTTGGAGCGCACCTGCATCCATGCCGAAGTGCCGCAGCACACCAGCAACAACACGGCGAACACCAGGGACAGGCGCTGAGTCAGGGTCATTCTCATGGCTGGTCCTCGAGTGCCGCGAATTTATAACCACGTCCCCACACCGTGAGGATGCGTACCGGTTGGGCCGGATCGGTTTCGATCTTGGCCCGCAGGCGATTGATGTGGGTGTTGACCGTGTGTTCGTAGCCTTCGTGGCTGTAGCCCCACACAGCGTTGAGCAGGTCCATGCGCGAAAACACCTTGCCCGGTTGGCGGGCGAAGAAATACAGCAAGTCGAATTCCCGCGGCGTGAGGTCCAGGCGTCGCCCGTCGAGGGAGACTTCGCGGGTGATCGGGTCAATGGACAGGCCGTCGAGGATCAGGCTGCCCGCGTCCATTTTCAGATTGCGGGCCATGGCATCGACCCGCCGCAGCAGTGCCTTGACCCGCGCCACCAGCTCCAGCATGGAAAACGGCTTGGCCAGGTAATCGTCGGCCCCCAGCTCCAGGCCAAGGATGCGGTGCAATTCGCTGGAGCGGGCACTGGTGATGATGATCGGGGTGTAGCGGGCCATGGCCCGGGCGCGTTTGCAGATTTCCAGGCCATCGACGCCGGGCAACATCAGGTCGAGGATCAGCGCGTCCCAGCTTCCTTGCTGCAACAGGCGCATGCCTTCGTCCCCATCGGCGCAATGCACCACCTCGAACTGCTCATCGCGAAGATGCAGGCAGATAAGGTCGGCGATATGCAGGTCGTCCTCGACCACCAGGACGCGTTTAGTCTGTTCCATCAAGCTCAATCCTTTGTTGCGAATGGGCACATTGTGCGGGTTTTCCTCGGGGGGAGTTATCACGAATTGTTTAACTCCCCGTGAGGATTTGGCGATCAACCCAAGCCTAGGCTGTGTTCCATGACAGGTACCTGGGATTTTTGGAGACGGCCATGTTTTCACGCAGACAATTTCTTTTAACGAGCGGCGGGCTGGGGGCTGCAGCCCTGGTGATCGGTGTATTGCCAAAATTTGCGGCGAGTTCGGCACTGGTCAGCGAAGCCAGTGCGGCGGAGGTTTTCGAAGTGACACACACTGACAGCGAATGGCACACCCTTCTCAGTGCCGAACAGTACGAGATCCTGCGTGAAGAAGGCACCGAGCGGGCCTACAGCAGCCCGTTGAACAACGAGCATCGGGCGGGCACGTTTGCCTGCGCCGGGTGCGATCTGCCGTTGTTTTCATCCGATACCAAGTTCGACAGCCGCACCGGTTGGCCGAGTTTCTGGACGCCGCTGGACAAGGCCGTGGCCACGCGTCAGGACCGCTCATTTGGCGTGTTGCGCGAAGAGGTTCACTGTCGGCGTTGTGGCGGGCACCTGGGCCATGTCTTCGACGATGGGCCCAAACCGACTGGCCTGCGCTACTGCATGAATGGCCTGGCGATGACGTTCAAACCACTGACGGCCTGATTCCCGGGTCACCCTTTTAATTTCTTGTTACAGGTCGACGCTATGTGGCTTCTGGTTCTCTCTTATCTCGGTGGTGTGCTGACCATTGTCAGCCCGTGCATCCTGCCGGTATTGCCCTTCGTCTTCGCGCGCACCGGGCAGCCGTTTGTGAAAAGTGGCTTGCCGCTGCTGGTGGGGATGGCCATGACCTTCGCGCTCGTCGCCACATTAGCGGCAGTGGGCGGCGGTTGGGTGGTGCAGCTCAATCAGTACGGTCGCTGGCTCGCATTGGTGTTCGTGGCGTTGTTCGGCTTGACGTTGTTGCTGCCAAAACTGGCCGACCGTCTGACGCGTCCATTGGTGGCGGCGGGCAGTCGATTGTCAGAAGTGGCGGGCGCCGATGCCCGGCCGCGTCCCGGTGCTTCGTTCCTGATTGGCGTCGCCACGGGCCTGCTGTGGGCGCCTTGCGCCGGGCCGATTCTCGGATTGGTGCTGACCGGTGCGGCGCTGCAAGGGGCGAGTATCGGGACCACGTTGTTGCTGCTGGCATACGCCGCAGGTGCCGCTACGTCCCTGGCCGTGGCGCTGTTGCTGGGCGGCAAGGTGTTCGCAGCGATGAAGCGTTCGATCGGCGCTGGCGAGTGGGTACGTCGCGGGCTCGGCGCGATGATGCTGGCAGGTGTGGCAGCGATTGCGCTGGGGCTGGACACCGGGATTCTGGCACGGGTTTCGACGGCTTCCACCGGCGGCATCGAACAAGCTCTGGTTGGACGACTGGCCGGTAAGTCACCGAACAACAGCGAGGCGCTTCCGGCCTCGGGCGGTGCAATGCAAGTCGCTGACAAAACCCCAGGCACATTGCCCGTTGAAGGCAACCTCCCGGCGCTGGACGGCGCCGTGCAATGGCTCAACTCGCCACCGCTCACCGCCGAGGCGCTGAAGGGCAAAGTCGTGCTGGTGGATTTCTGGACCTACTCCTGCATCAACTGCCTGCGCACCTTGCCGTATGTAAAAGCCTGGGCCGAGAAGTACCGCGATCAGGGGTTGGTGGTGATCGGCGTTCACGCGCCGGAGTTTGCCTTCGAACGCAATGTCGGCAACGTCACCAAAGCCATGAAAGACCTGGGCATCAACTACCCGGTGGCCATCGATAACGATTACAAGATCTGGCGCGCGTTCAACAACGAGTACTGGCCGGCGCACTATTTTGCCGACGCCCAGGGGCGCATTCGTTATCACCACTTTGGCGAAGGCGAGTACGCCGAGTCGGAGCGGGTGATCCAGCAACTGCTGAAGGAAGCAGGGGCGACAAAGGTTGCGGACGGTCTGATCAATGTCAGCGCCGAGGGTGTTCAGCTCGCCCCGGACATGAAGGAAGCCCTGTCACCGGAAACCTACGTCGGCTACCAGCGTGCAGAGAATTTCGTCCCTGAAAAAGGCTTCACGGCCGACAAGGTGGCGACGTATAGCCCACCGGCACAACTGGCCCTCAACGACTGGAGCCTGGGCGGTCAATGGAATGTCGGGGCGGAACGAGCAACGGCAAACGCATCCGCCAGCCGCATCGTCTACCGCTTCCATGCGCGTGACCTGCATCTGGTGCTGGGTCCGGGCGCTGACGGCAAACCGGTGCGTTTCAAAGTCCTGATCGACGGCAAGGTTCCGGGTGAGGCGCACGGCACCGATGTGGCGCCCGACGGCAGCGGCCGCGTGACTGAACAACGCTTGTACCAATTGGTGCGCCAGTCTGGCGATGTCACGGATCGCACCTTCAGCATCGAGTTTCTCGACCCGGGCGTCTCGGCGTATGCCTTTACGTTTGGTTGATAGCGATCTCATTTTCCAAGGAGTCAGCCCCATGAAAACTCTATTCACCTGGCGCCGTACGTTGTTGGGCCTGGCGGCGGCCAGCGTCATCGGCCAATGCTCGGCGTTCTCTTTCGGCGCTTCTGAAGACGCCGTGGTCATCCCGCCACCCACCATTGATGAAACCACCCAGGCCCACAGTGAAACCGCGGTCTTCGCGGGCGGTTGCTTCTGGGGTGTCCAGGGTGTGTTCCAGCATGTCAAAGGCGTGAAGAAAGCCGTGTCCGGTTATGCCGGGGGCGCGGCCAATACGGCTGAATACGAGAAGGTCAGCGAGGGCGATACCGGGCATGCCGAGTCCGTTGAGGTCACCTTCGATCCGACCCAAGTCAGCTACGGCACCCTGCTGCAAATCTACTTCTCGGTGGCCCACAACCCCACGGAACTCAACCGCCAGGGCCCGGACAGCGGCACCCAGTATCGCTCGGCGATTTTCCCGGAGAACACTGAGCAACAACGCGTCGCCCAGGCCTACATCGCCCAGCTCGACGCCGCGCATTCATTCAACAAACCCATCGTCACCAAACTGGAAACCTACAACGGCTTCTACCCGGCCGAGGACTACCACCAGGACTTCCTGACCGAGCACCCAACGTATCCGTACATCGTGATCAACGACATGCCGAAGGTGTCGCAGTTGAAGCAGCTGTATCCGGATCGGTATCAGGAGAAAGCGGTGTTGGTGAAGACCGGGTCATAAGCCTCGGGCCAGTCACAAAACAATGTGGGAGCGGGCTTGCTCGCGAAGAGGCCGTGTCAGTCAACATCTACATCGTCTGACACGCCGCCTTCGCGAGCAAGCCCGCTCCCACATTTGATCGGCGTTGCCTCGGTTTTGGCTAGTTGCCCCGGCGACGCTCCATGGCAATAGTCGAGGTTGCAAAACCAAGGCTGGAGAAAAACGCCGAAGTACCTTCCCGCCCTGCGCGCAGCACCCACGTGATGTCGGTGTTTTCCCCCATCACATGCTCAACCAATGCGCGACCTATACCCTCACGTCGATGCTGCCCACACACGACCACCATCGACAGATACCCGTTGGACAATCCGTCGGTAATGCCTCGGGCAAACCCGACGATTCGCGAGTCTTTCACCGCCAGTGCCGTGCGTTGGGAATTGGCAATCAGCTGCGCAAAATGTTCGGCCGAGCCGGTACGGTGGCCCCAGCCATTGTGCCCAAGAAAAAGCCTCACGGATTCGACTTCTGAAGGCTTCATATCGCGAATAAGCACACCGGCGCTCATCCCGAAATCACATTCTTGCCCATCACCTTCGACCGATACAGCGCCTGATCGGCCCTGGCCAGCAGGCCGGTTTGTTGTTCCTCTTCAAAGCGCTGCACCACGCCAAAACTCAGGGTCACTTGAAAGTCCCCCACCGGCAGCAGGTTTGTCAGGCCATGGCGGATTTCTTCCGCGATTAGCCGGGCATCGGCCAGCGGGGTGTTGGGCAGGATCAGGATGAATTCGTCGCCGCCCCAGCGGGCCAGCAAGTCACCGTCGCGCCTGCAGCTTTTCAGGCACTCGACCACCTGTACCAACGCCGCGTCGCCCAATGCGTGGCCGTAGTGGTCGTTGATAATCTTGAAGTCGTCGATGTCCATGGCGATCAGCGACAACGGTTGGCGGAAACGCTGGGCGCGGTCGCATTCCTGGGGCAAGGCTTTTTCCAGGCGATAGCGATTGGCGACCGAGGTCAGGGCATCGGTTTCCGCCAGCTTGCGGTTTTCTTCGAGTTGGATTTGCAGCTGTTGATTGACCCGGGACAGCTCCCGGGTGCGCTCTTCGACAAGGGCTTCGAGGGAATGATTACGCCGCTGTAGTTCTTCGAGCAGGCGTTTCTTGTCTTCGATGCTGCGGTGCGCCCCGACCATCCGTGCCACCGAGCCATCGGCGTTGCGCGCCAGGATGTAGCCGCGGTCTTCGATCCAGGTGTAAGTGCCATCCTGCTTGCGGCAGCGATATTCGGCCTGATAGCCGGGTGCACGCTGATTCAGGTAGTCATCGAACACTGCCATGACCCGCGAATAATCGTCGGGATGCATCACGGTTTCCCAGGTCAGCACCGTGTTGTCCAGCGAGTGCGGCGAATAACCGAGCATCTCGTACCACCCGGGGTTGCGGTAGACGAAGCCGGTGTTGGCATTCCAGTCCCAGATGCCGTCGCTGACCAGTTCCATAATGGTATGCAGCATGTCTTCGTTGAAGTCCGACAGATTGAACTTCAACGGCTCGATATCCGTTGCGTCGCCCATCACCGCTCTCCTTGCCGCCCTATATCGATGTGACTCGCCCGTCGAGCAGATTAGTCCATGGGGCCTCGGCGCGGCTAGTGCTTGCCCCACATCTGCATGGCAAAGTCGACGAAGCTACGCAGTTTCGGCAAGCGGTAGCGATCCTGGGCATACACCAGGTTCATCGGCCGGCTCGGCAATTGGTAATCCTGCATCAAGGCCACCAGTTTTCCGTCCTTGAGGTCTTGCTCTACCAGCGCGTCGGGGACCATCACGATGCCCATGCCGGTTCTCGCCGCTTGGTGCAGGCCGGCCGAGCTGTTGATCAGCATCGGACCACTGACGGCGACCATCACTTCGCCTTCGGGGCCGGTCAGGCGCCACTGTTTTTCCACTGAGTGCCAGTCATCACCGGCCGGGTAGGCGAACGCCAGGCAGTCGTGGTGTTGCAAGTCTTCAGGTTTTTCCGGGGTTCCCCGGCGCGCCAGGTACGCCTGGGAGGCGCACATGGTCAGGGTGTAATCGATGAGTGGCCGGGCAATCATGTTGGACGGTTCGATAGCGCCCAGGCGAATCGCCGCATCAAAACCGTTTTCCAGCAAGTCCGGGCGCCCGTTAGTGAGCACGACGTCCAGCTTGACCCGTGGACAGCGCAGCGAGAATTCGCTGAGTGCTGGCGCGAGTCGTTCAGTGCCGAAGGTCAACGGAGCGGTGATACGCAACGTACCGCTGGGTTCATCCAGGGCCTGTTCGGCCAGTAATTCGGAATCGGCCACCAACCCCAATACCTCGAGGCAGCGCTGGTAATACGCGGCGCCAAATTCGGTCAAGCGCTGACGCCGGGTCGTACGGTTGAGCAAACGCACGCCCAGCCGTTGCTCCAGGGCGCGCAGGTGATTGCCGACCATGGTCGTGGACATTTCGCACTGAAACGCGGCGGCGGTCATGCTGCCGGTTTCCACTACGCGGACGTAAACGGTCATTGCCTGGAACAAATCCATTATCAAGCCCAGCTTTTAAATGATTGAAGTATTGCAGCGTTTATCCAGCTCAGGTGGCTAACCATACTGCAAAAACACCGACTACTGATGGAGCTTGATGTCATGACCGCCGCCTGCCTGATGAGCACTTACCAACCTTTGGCCCTGAGTTTCAGCAAAGGTCTGGGCACGCGCCTGTGGGACCAGGCCGGTCGAGAATATCTGGATGCGGTGGCGGGCGTGGCGGTGACCAACGTCGGTCACTCTCACCCCAAAATCGTCGCGGCCATCAGCGAGCAGGCGGGATTGTTGCTGCACACGTCGAACCTCTACAGCATCGACTGGCAACAACAACTGGCGCAAAAGCTGACCCGGCTCTCGGGGATGGACCGGGCGTTTTTCAACAACTCCGGCGCCGAGGCCAACGAGACGGCACTGAAACTCGCGAGGCTTTACGGCTGGCACAAAGGCATTGAGCAACCGCTGGTGGTGGTCATGGAAAATGCCTTTCACGGCCGAACCCTCGGCACTTTGTCCGCCAGCGACGGCCCGGCGGTTCGCCTGGGTTTCAATGAGCTGCCGGGAGATTTCGTCAAAGTGCCGTTCGGCGACCTCAAGGCGCTGGACACCGTGCAGCAGGCCCACGGCCCGAGAATCGTGGCAATTCTGATGGAGCCGATCCAGGGCGAAAGCGGCGTGCAACTGGCGCCGCCCGGTTACCTCAAGGCCCTGCGCGAACTGTGCAATCGGCGCTCGTGGCTGCTGATGCTCGACGAAATCCAGACCGGTATCGGCCGCACCGGCCAGTGGTTCGCGTTCCAGCACGAAGGCATCGTCCCGGACGTCATGACCCTGGCCAAAGGCCTGGGCAACGGCGTCCCCATCGGCGCCTGCCTGGCCCGGGGTCGCGCCGCCGAACTGTTCACCCCCGGCAGTCACGGCAGCACATTCGGTGGCAATCCATTGGCCTGCCGGGTCGGCTGCACCGTGCTGGAGATCATCGAAGAGCAAGGACTATTGGAAAACGCCCGGCTACAAGGCGAACGGCTGCTCACCCGGTTGCGCGTCGAACTGGCCGACGATCCAAACGTCCTGGCGATCCGCGGCCAAGGCTTGATGATCGGCATCGAACTCGCCAAACCGATCCGCGACCTGACCCTGATCGCCGCACGGGACCACGGCCTGCTCATCAACGTAACTCGCGGCAAAACCATCCGCTTGCTGCCACCGCTGACGATAGATGAGCGGGAAGTGGAGATGATTGTCAGAGGGGTTTGCCGGGCGTTGAACGCAGCCTGACCAACACCGAGTAACCCTTGTGGGAGCGGGCTTGCTCGCGAAGGCGGTGGGTCAGTCGACATCAATATTGCTGCACGCTCGGTGATCGAGACCGTCAACGGCTAC
>NZ_MOBR01000017.1 GCF_003732705.1 Pseudomonas frederiksbergensis
AGCGGCGTTTTTGTTTGCGTGTGTTTTGTGGGAGCGGGCTTGCTCGCGAAAGCGGTCTGTCAGTTGACGCATTGGTTGACTGATACACCGCTTTCGCGAGCAAGCCCGCTCCCACATATTTTTTGCGGAGGGCCCGCCGGCAGGGCGGGCCCGTTTAGCGAATCAGAGCTTCGGCAACTGCCCGATACGGCCCATCATCTCGGTCACAATCTGCAGATCCAGCAGGAACTGGTCGACGGTCTTGAACTCGTTGTCGGTGTGGCCGGTGTACTTGATCTCAGGCCGAGCCAGACCGAATTGCACGCCATTAGGCAGTTCATGGACCGAAGTGGCGCCGGCGGATGAGCCGAACTCGTGTTTCATACCCAGGTTTTCCGTAGACACAGCGAGCAAGGCCTTGACCCATTCGCCCTCGGGGTTGCGGTACATCGGCTCGGCGATCGAGTAGTCGAAGGTCGCCGCAACATGGGTCTTCTTGCTCCAGGCGCCAATCTTGTCGGCAATTTTCGCCTTGAGCGCTTCCGGGGATTCGCCCTTCGGTACGCGCAAGTTGACCGCGAGCTTGAAGGTTTTGTCATCCATCCCGACAAAGGTCAGGGACGTGGTCAGCGGGCCCATGAAGGCGTCGGAAAAGCCGACCCCCAATTTGCCACCCAGGTAATCCAGGCCCCAGTTATCGGCGGCGTAGCGGGCGGCGTCGGTGATGTGGTTGTGCTTGAACGCGACTTTGCCATCCAGACTGTGGATGAAGAGTAGCATCCGGGCTACCGGGTTCACGCCGGACTCGGGCTCGGAGGAGTGAGCGGATACGCCGGTAACCGTCAGCTTGACGTCCTTGCCGTCGACCTTGGCGCTCACCTCGAAGTTACCGCCATTGCGCTTGGCATAGTCAGCCCCGGCCTTCTGCAGGCTGGCGGCCAGTTCGGCGGGTTTGTCGGTGACCAGAACGGCAACCGACGCCGACGGAATCTGGTTGGTGGCCTTGCCGCCGGTCATTGAGATGATTTCCGCGCCTTTGCCTTCACCTTTACGGATCGGGAAGTTACCCATCACGGTGCCGTAGCCTTTCTCGGCAATAACCACCGGGTAGCCGCCGTCCAGCGCCAGGTTGTAGTTCGGCGTCGGGTTGTGTTCGAAGTAATAAGGGATAGCGTCGCCGGTGGTTTCCTCGGTGGTATCGACCAGCAACTTGAAATTCCTGGCCAGCGGCAGCTTCTCTTCCTTGATCACCTTCATCGCGTACATCGCTACCACGATACCGTTCTTGTCATCCTCGGTGCCCCGGCCATACATGCGGTCGCCGATCAGGGTGACCTTGAACGGATCGAGTTTGGTGCCGTCCTTCAGGACCCAGTTCTCCGGCGTCACGGGTACCACGTCGGCATGGGCGTGGATGCCCACAACTTCATCGCCACTGCCTTCCAGGGATATTTCGTAGACGCGGTTATCGATGTTGCGAAAATTCAGGTTGAAGGCTTGGGCCAGGCCCTTGATCTTGTCGGCGATCTTGATGAATTCAGGGTTGTCGTGCTGGGCTACGCCGGACACTTGGAAGGTCGGAATCGCCACCAGTTCACGCAAGGTCTCAGTGGCCGCGCTGCCATATTTCACCCGGGTATAAATACCCAGCAGGCGCGTGATCTCGTTCTGCTGTTCGGCAGACAGGGTTTTGTTGTCGAGAAAGGCACTGATGGCCGGGCCGAGGTTGGCGGTTTTGGCCAGGTCGCTCTTGGCCAGGCCGCCCAGGAACTGCCTGAAATCCGTGACCGATGCATCGCTGAAGGTCTTGAGGATCGTCGCGCTCTGTTGCGGGGTGATGTTGGCGTGCGCCAACGTGGTGAACGACGAAAGGCTCGCCAATACAAGGGTGGTCGCGGCCAGGTGTTTGAGAGAAAAATCCATTGCTGGGGGCATTCCTTCGCAAGTAGTGAGTAGGAAATATCTGATCAATGAATCAGAAAGGTTCACAAACTAACACCACGAGGAAGCGGTAGGGGAGTCCCATAAGTGGGAACTGTCGCACAGAAACGCAAAAGCGACGCAGAAACGCAAAAGGCCCGACAGTCTGACTGAGCGGGCCTTTTGCATGGACGCTGGTTTACATCGACAGAATCAGGCGTCCGGCAAACAGGATCAGAATCACCCCCATGGTGCGTTCGAACCAGTGGCCCATGCGCATAAACAACAACCGCACCCGTGCACTGGAAAAGAACAGCGCGACGATCACAAACCACAGTGCGTTCACGAAGCACATCCACAGGCCATACAGCGCCTGGATCTGCAGGGGTGTTGTGGCGCTGATGATGGTGGTGAAAATCGCCAGGAAAAACAGTGTGGCTTTCGGGTTGGTCGCGTTGGTCAGGAACCCTGTGGTGAACGCCTTCAGCAAGGTTTGTTCGACCGCTGGCTCGTCAGCAGGCTTGTCGCCTTCCAGCGCGGTCTTGGGCTTGCTACGCAGCAGGCTGACGCCGAGGTACAGAATGTAAGCACCGCCCACGACCTTGGCCACCGTCAATAACCAAGGCGTGGTGTGCATCAATGCGCCGACGCCGAGCAAGGTGTAAAGCACATGCACGGAAATCCCCGCGCCAATGCCCAGCGCGGTGCAGATGCCCACCACTCGACCGAAGCGCACGCTTTGGCGGATGGTCACGGCAAAGTCCGGTCCGGGTGCGACCACGGCCAGAAAGTGGATGGTCGCCAGCGCCAGAAACTCGCCCAGGTAATTCGAAAGCATCTCAACTCCAAAAAGTAAGGGGTGAAGCATTGCCGCGATAGCCGACAAAGAACGAAAGGCTCAACCGCGGATCCGCCACGCCCGGGGTCACCGAGTGCATGCAGCGCGAATTGAACATGATGAAATCCCCCGGATCCGGGCGCACCTCCAGGGTCGGAGGGCCAAGCAGGGCTGGCTCGATGCCGTAACTGTCGCCACGCATTTCGTCGAACTGGTCCGGGGAAATGTCGTGGTCCCACATCTGCAGCGCACCGCCCTCGGTGGGCATGTTCAGGTAAACATTGCAGGCGAATTGCGCCTCCAGGCTGCGGGCCTGAAAACTGTCCGGGGCGTCCTTGGCGAAGATGTCGTGATGGGCGAGGAAGCACACGCCGGGCTTCACCACCCTGGACAGCCCGACGTACATCTTGCGGCCGTAGAGGTTCTCCAGATGTGCGCCGGCCGGCCAGGACTCGTCGAGCATGCAGCGCAAGGTGTCGACCGGGGACGAGTAGGGCGCACAGCGATTACGCAGCTCCTCGATATTGCTGGTGGCGCGTTCGAAATAGTCTTCGATCAGCAGCGGCTGGTTTTCCGCTTCGTAGAACGCCATGCCGATGCGACCGATGCTCGGCGCGTTGATGTAGCCCTCGAAGCCCGGCGCAAGGATCTTGTCGCCGATCTGCACCGCCAGCGGCTGAGGCAAAAAGCCTTTGACGCGGATGGCGAGGACTTCTTCGTTGGCCAGTTTTTTTATGCACGTCTCATCGAGACGCTCGACGTCAAGCATCATGGTTTAGGTCCATCTATCGAGTAGTCAACGGAGCTCGCGGATGCAGGCTCCCCCGGCGTCAGGCGATGACGGTGTCGACATCGCCAAAAGGCTCAATCCACGTGGTAGTGGACGGACAACGTGCCCTTTTTCTGTGAAAGGGAGTCGATCGTGACCGTGCCCAAATCCTTCAGGCTACGTACATGGGTGCCGCCGCAACCGTAGGCGGGCAGTTCACCGAAACCGATTTCCCGGGCACCTTCGCGTAGCGAAGTCAGGCGTGGCAGGTCCTGGGCGATCCATTGCTCGATGCCGTTTTGCACAGTCTGGATATCAACCTCTTCGGCCGAATCCGACGGTTTGAACTGCACACGGCTTTCGCTTGGCCAGTGATGGGCCTTGATCGGCATCCAGCCCCGCGCCTGGACGAAATGACCGATCAAGTGGCCGGCCGAATGCAGGCGGGCATTGAGTCGGCGGCGTGGTTCATCGATCCGGATCTGGGTCATGCCGAGTTTCACCGGTTGGTCGACGTAATGGACGATCCGGTCCGGATCCTGAATCACCCGTAGCACCCGGCTTTCACCGATCCAGCCGGTATCGTAGGGCTGGCCACCGCCCTGGGGATGAAACAGTGTGGCGCGCAAAACGACCGCGAATTCATTCTCGTGGGGCGTGCAATCCAGGACTTCCACATCGGCCTTGAGGTCATCACTATGGAAAAAGAGGCGAAGCGTCATATTCCATGCCCTTATTAAAGTTTCTATTTTTTATTATATGAAGCGTGGAATTGCGTGATAATCCGTTCAAACATCAAAGGACTGTTGCGCTGTGAGCATAAATCTACCGTTGCCGCTGTTGGGTGAAATGGCGATTTTCGTCAAAGTTGTCGAAACCGGCAGCTTCTCCGAAGCGGCACGTCAATTAGGCTCCTCGCCCTCGGCGGTCAGTCGCAGCATTTCGCGCCTGGAAAAAGCCCTGGCCACCCGATTGCTGCAGCGCACCACACGCAAACTGCGCTTGAGCGACGGCGGCGAAGAGGTGTTCAAGCGCTGCCAGGAGATGGTCAGCGCAGCCAAGTCGGTGATGGAAATCAGCGGTCAGTTCACCCATGAAGCCGAAGGCCTGGTGCGGGTCAGCGTGCCCAAAGCGGTGGGGCGATTTGTGATTCATCCGCATATGCCGGAATTTCTGCGGCGTTATCCCAAAGTGGATGTGGAGTTGTTGCTGGAAGATCGGCAGGTGGATTTGATCGATGACAACGTCGATCTGGCGATTCGTATTACCGACCGCCCGCCCGCAGGACTGGTCGGGCGGCAGTTGCTGACCATCGACCACTTACTCTGCGCGACACCGCAATACCTGGCCGAACACGGCACGCCGACCCATCCCCACGATTTGCTCAACCACAGCTGCATCTACCTGGGGGAAACCCCGAGCGATGCCCGCTGGAAATTCAAGAAAGGCACCAAAGCCGTGACCGTCGGCGTACGCGGACGTTATGCGGCCAATCACACCGGCGTGCGGTTGGGCGCGGTGTTGCAGCACATCGGCATTGGCAGCCTGCCGTATTTCACCGCCCGCTATGCGCTGGAGCAGGGGCTGATTGTGCAGGTGTTGCCGGACTGGACCTTTCTGGCTTCGTACCACGGCGGTGCGTGGTTGCTGCATTCGCCAACGCGTTATTTGCCGCCCAAGCTGCGGGTGTTTATCGATTATCTGGTGGAGTGTCTGGAGAAGGAGCCGACATTGAGCAAACCGGGGAAGCCGAGTGCCTTGGGCAAGGTCGCGGCGGAGTATGAGTTGCCGGAGAGTGATGGGTTGCTTTGACGGGACTCTTCGCGGGCAAGCCTCGCTCCTACAGGTTGTGTTGATCGCACCATTTCCGCATGACCGAACCCTGTAGGAGCGAGTCTTGCCCGCGAAGGCGTCCTCAACCGCGCCACAAAAAAAGGCCCGCATGAATGACCATGCGGGCCTTTTGCATTCCTGATCCGGGATCAGTGCTTGCTGTCGTCCTGCGACATCGCCAACAGCTGCTTTTCCTGGTTCCAGTCGAACGGTTCGTCGTTCTGTTCGGCTTCGAAACGACGCTCTTCCAGCGCCTGATACAAGTCGATTTCATCATCGGGCATGTAGTGCAGGCAGTCCCCGGCGAAGTACCACAGCAGGTCGCGCGGCACCAAGTGGGCAATTTGCGGATAGCGGGTGATCACCTGGCACAGAATGTCCTGGCCAAGGTATTGGCTTTCGATCGGATCGACCGGCAGCAAGGCACGCAATTCGTCGAAGCGCTCCAGGAACAAGGCATGGCTTTCTTCGGGAACCTGTTCGGCCTCACCCACGGCGACCAGAATGCTGCGCAAGTGGTCAAGCAAGACGAGATGATCGGCAACGACGTTGGACACGAGATAAGTCCTCAAGAGCAAAACGGGCGCGGGAGTATAAAGCCCCCGCGCCCTTTTTTACATCGATGGCTGGATCAGCGGACCTTTCCATCGGCCAGCGCCAGCTCATCCTTGTCGAAATCATCGACATCGATCACCTTGCGCCGCGCCACTTCGGCGTCACGCAGGGTCTGCGCCTCACCCGGTTGCAGGACCCCGGCTTCCAGCGCCGCATCGATGGCGTGTTCCCCGGCCGCCGGTTTGACCTGGCCGCTTTTGAGCACCACATGCAGCTTTTTCTGCAACGGTTGCGCCGCGTTCAGCAGGTTGCAGGCATGTTGCAGAGCGCCCACAGCATCATCGGCCGATTGCGGACGGTAGCAACCGCCGAGCAACTCTTCGAGGGTTGGATCACCCTTGGCCCGGCCAATCACCGCTGCCACTTCGGCGCCGAGTTTGTCCGACGGTCCTTTGTGGCGACGACCGAACGGGAACACGATGACCCGCAACAGGCAACCCAGCACTTTATTCGGGAAGTTGGTCAGCAGCTCATCCAGCGCGCGTTCGGACTGGCCCAGGCTTTCTTCCATGGCCCAGATAAACAGCGGAGCCATGTGGTCCGGCGAATCGAGGTCGTGGTAACGCTTGAGCGCGGCGGAGGCCAGGTACATGTTGCTGAGTACATCCCCCAGGCGGGCCGACAGGCGTTCGCGACGTTTCAATTCACCGCCCAGCAACATCATGCTCAAGTCGGCGAGCATCGCGAATGCGGCAGCCTGACGATTGAGCGCACGGAAATAACCTTGGCTGAGTTTGTTGCCCGGAGCCTGTTCGAAGTGCCCGAAACCGAGGTTCAGCACCAGGGTGCTGGCGGCGTTGCTCACCGCAAAACCGATGTGCTTGAGCAGCAAACCATCGAACTCGGTCAGGGCCTGATCCTTGTCTTCACGCCCGGCAAGCGCCATTTCCTTGAGCACGAATGGATGGCAGCGAATCGCGCCCTGGCCGAAGATCATCAGGTTACGCGAAAGAATGTTTGCGCCTTCCACGGTGATGAAAATCGGCGCGCCATTCCAGCTGCGGCCCAGGTAGTTATTCGGCCCCATGATGATCGCCTTGCCGCCATGAACATCCATGGCGTGGCTGATGCACTCGCGGCCGCGTTCGGTCAGGTGATACTTGAGAATCGCCGACAGCACTGACGGTTTCTCGCCCAAGTCCACCGCGTTGGCGGTCAACATCCGCGCGGCGTCCATCATCCAGGCATTGCCGCCGATGCGGGCCATGGCTTCCTGAATCCCTTCGAATGCCGACAGCGGTACGTTGAACTGCTCACGCACCTGAGCGTACTGGCCGGTCACCAGGCTGGTGAACTTCGCCGCGCCGGTACCCACCGCCGGCAGGGAAATCGAACGGCCCACGGAGAGGCAATTCATCAGCATCATCCAGCCTTTGCCGAGCATTTCCTGACCGCCAATAAGGAAGTCCAGCGGAATGAATACATCCTTGCCGGAGTTCGGGCCGTTCATGAACGCTGCGCCGAGGGGTAAGTGACGGCGGCCGATTTCAACGCCGGCGGTGTCGGTCGGGATCAGCGCCAGGCTGATGCCCAGGTCCTCCTTGTCGCCCAGCAGGTGATCCGGGTCATAGGCCTTGAACGCGAGGCCGAGCAGGGTGGCCACCGGGCCCAGGGTGATGTAGCGCTTTTCCCAGTTCAGGCGCAGGCCGAGGGTTTCCTGGCCTTCCCATTCACCTTTGCAGATCACCCCGGTGTCGGGCATCGCGCCGGCGTCGGAGCCGGCCAGTGGCCCGGTCAAGGCGAAGCACGGAATGTCATCGCCACGAGCCAGCCGTGGCAGGTAATGGTTGCGTTGTTCGTCGGTGCCGTAATGCAGCAGCAATTCTGCCGGGCCGAGGGAGTTGGGCACCATGACGGTGGATGCGAGGTCGCCGCTGCGGGTTGCCAGTTTCATCGCGACCTGGGAATGCGCGTAGGCGGAGAAGCCTTTGCCGCCGAATTCCTTGGGGATGATCAGGGCGAAGAAGCCGTTTTCCTTGATATGGGCCCAGGCTTCGGGCGGCAGGTCCATGTCCTGGCCGATCTGCCAGTCACTGACCATCGCGCAGAGTTCTTCGGTCGGGCCGTCGATAAAGGCCTGCTCCTCTTCGCTCAATTGCGCTTTTGGATAGGACAGCAGTTTGTCCCAATCCGGACGGCCACTGAACAGCTCGCCGTCCCACCAGACCGTGCCGGCATCGATGGCGTCGCGTTCGGTTTGCGACATTGGCGGCAGGGTTTTTTGGAACCAGCTGAACAGCGGCGCACTGAAGAATTTGCGGCGCAGGTCAGGCAGCAAGAGTGGCGCCGCAACTGCTGCGATCAGCAGCCAGAGAATCAGCAGCAGCCAGCCCGGTGCATGGCTGAAGGCGCCCATCGCCACCACATAAACCGCAACGATGCTCAGGGCAGGCAGCGGGGCGATGCGGCGGTGGGCCAAATAGGCTATTCCAACGATCAGAACCAGTATCCACAACAACAGCATATTTAATCCTCCGTGAAACCAGGGCAAAACCAACTTTCAGAGCTTAGACGGCATCCGCAAAATCGGGTGGTCAGAGCAATGGATAGAAATCGTGGGAAACAATGGATGGGTTTTGTAAGACCTGTTGGCATCAGGCCTCGGAAATCGTTCGCCAGGTGAGCGGCAAAGCGCCCATGTTTGGCCGAATCGTCGTTATCTCTGTGCTTAAGGTGTGGTTAGACTCGAGGCTCCCCCAGGAGATCGCCCTCATGCACGAGTATCTGAATCCCGGCCGCTTCATCGATAGTGACCACCCCGCCGTGGTGGAGTTCGCCGAAAAACATCGCGGTGTCAGTTGCGATCCCCTCGAACAAGCGATCAATCTCTATTACGCCGTGCGTGAGGCCGTGCGCTACAACCCCTACACCTTCAGCCGCGACCCAGACACCTTGCGCGGCAGTTACGCACTGGCGGCGGGGGAAAGTTATTGCGTGCCCAAGGCCACGTTGCTGGCCGGGTGCGCCCGGCATTGCGGGATCCCGGCGCGCATTGGCCTGGCGGACGTGCGCAATCACCTGTCGACCCCGCGCTTGCTCGAACTGCTCAAGAGCGACATGTTCGCCATGCACGGCTACACCGAGTTGTACCTGAACGAGCGCTGGGTCAAGGCCACGCCCGCGTTCAATCAAGGCTTGTGCGAGTTGTTCAATGTTGCGCCGCTGGAATTCGACGGCATCCACGACAGTATCTTCCACCCCTTCAACCGTGACGGCGCACCGTTGATGGAATACCTGGTGGACCACGGCCAGTTTCCCGACGTACCGCAAGCGTTCTTTTTCGAACACCTGGAGAAGTGCTATCCGCATCTGTTCGGCGATCAACAGCCGGTGCTGCTGGGTGACATGCAGAGTGATTTGAGTCGCGCCTGATCCGGCGTATGCTGCCTGCGCATTCATCCAAAAAGAGGCAGTCATGCTGAAGATCTGGGGTCGGAAAAACTCGTCGAATGTCAGGAAACCACTGTGGGCCGCCGAGGAACTTGGCCTGGCCTATGAAGCCATCGATGCCGGCGGCGCGTTCGGGGTGGTGGACACGCCTGAATACCGCGCGATGAATCCCAATGGCCGCGTGCCGGTGATTCAGGACGACGGTTTTGTGCTGTGGGAATCCAACGCCATCGTGCGTTACCTGCTGGCTCGCCACGCCAACGGCACGGCCTGGTATCCGCAAGACCTTCAGGCCCGGGCATCTGCCGATAAATGGATGGACTGGACCACTTCAAGCTTTGCTGGCCCGTTCCGCACCGTGTTCTGGGGCGTGTTGCGCACCCCGAAAGAGCAGCAGGACTGGACCGCCATCAATGCCGCGATCAAAGAGTGCGACGGCCTGCTGTCGATGGCCGATCAGGCGTTGGCGGTGAAACCCTACCTGTCCGGCGATGAAATCGGCATGGGCGATATTCCCCTGGGCAGCTTCGTTTATGCCTGGTTCGAGATGCCGATCGAGCGCGCGCCGCAACCGCATCTGGAAGCCTGGTATGCGCGACTGAAGCAACGTCCGGCGTATCAAAAAGCCGTCATGACCGCGTTGACTTAATACTCACTATCGACACACTTGACTGTACTTGTGTGGCGGCGACAAGCACCATTGCGCTCGTGCGCCGTGGTTGTATTGATCGCCGCCCGCCCTTATTTATTCCTTTCTTCCCTTCTTGGTGCGTATCCCGATATGAGTTCCGCTCTGTCCATCCGGCAGCTAACCAAAACCTACGGCAACGGTTTCCAGGCCCTGAGTGGTATCGATCTGGATGTCGCCGAAGGTGACTTTTTCGCCTTGCTCGGCCCTAACGGCGCCGGCAAATCCACGACCATCGGCATTCTCTCGACCCTGGTGAACAAGACCACGGGCACGGTGAATATCTTCGGTCATGACCTCGACAAGAACCCTGCGCAGCTCAAGCGCTCCATCGGCGTGGTGCCGCAGGAGTTCAACTTCAACCAGTTTGAAAAGACCTTCGACATTGTCGTGACCCAGGCCGGCTATTACGGCATCCCGCCGAAAATCGCCAAGGAGCGCGCCGAGCAGTACCTGACGCAGCTGGGCTTGTGGGACAAACGCGACGTGCCATCACGCTCCCTGTCCGGCGGCATGAAACGGCGCCTGATGATCGCCCGCGCCCTGGTTCACGAGCCGCGCCTGCTGATCCTCGACGAACCGACGGCAGGTGTGGACATCGAGCTGCGTCGCTCGATGTGGACCTTCCTCACCGAGCTGAACCAGAAAGGCATCACCATCATCCTCACCACCCATTACCTGGAAGAGGCTGAACAGTTGTGCCGCAACATCGGGATCATCGACCACGGCACCATCGTCGAGAACACGAGCATGAAGCAGCTGCTCAGCCAGTTGCATGTGGAAACCTTCCTGCTCGACACCAAGAACACGCTCAACGTGGTGCCGCAGTTGCTCGGTTATCCGACCAAGCTGCTCGACGGCCATACCCTGGAGGTCCAGGTGGACAAGGCCATGGGTATCACCGCGCTGTTCACCCAATTGGCGCAACAGAACATCGAAGTGCTGAGCCTGCGTAACAAAACCAATCGCCTCGAGGAGTTGTTCGTGTCCCTGGTGGAGAAAAATCTGTCGAAGGTGGCGGTATGAGTTCCGAGCTGCAACCCAACCTCGTTGCCCTCAACACTATCGTTTACCGCGAGGTAAAGCGCTTTACCCGGATCTGGCCACAGACCCTGCTGCCGCCGGCCATCACCATGGTTTTGTACTTTGTGATCTTCGGCAACCTGATCGGCAAGCAGATTGGCGGCATGGGCGGCTTCACCTACATGGAGTACATCGTGCCGGGGCTGATCATGATGTCGGTGATCACCAACTCCTATGGCAACGTGGTGTCGAGTTTCTTCGGCAGCAAGTTCCAGCGTTCGATCGAGGAATTGATGGTCTCGCCGGTATCGCCGCACACGATCCTGATCGGCTACACCTTGGGTGGCGTGCTGCGCGGGTTGATGGTCGGGGTCATCGTGACGATCCTGTCGCTGTTCTTCACCGATTTGCAGGTGCATCACCTGGGTGTGACCATTTTGGTGGTGGTGCTGACGGCGACGATCTTCTCGCTGCTGGGCTTCATCAACGCAGTGTTTGCACGTAACTTCGATGACATCTCGATCATCCCGACCTTCGTCCTGACACCGCTGACGTACCTCGGCGGGGTGTTCTACTCGATCTCGTTGTTGCCGCCGTTCTGGCAGACCGTGTCCCTGGCCAACCCGGTGCTGCACATGGTCAACGCGTTCCGTTACGGCATCCTTGGCGTTTCGGATATCAAGATCAGCGTGGCAATCACGTTCATGCTGGTGGCGACCGTAGCCTTGTACATCGGTTGCGCGCGGTTGCTGGTGAGTGGGCGCGGGATGCGGACCTGATCCGAGACCGCGTCGCGGCCTTCGCGGGCAAGCCTCGCGCCTACAGGGTCGCTGCCTTCGCGTTTGGGCAAACGACACAAAACCTGTAGGCGCGAGGCTTGCCCGCGAAGGCGCCCGTCCAGACACCACAAAAAAGAACGGCCTCCAAAAATGGAGGCCGTTTTGCATTCCTACATCCGGGTTTTCTTGCGTCGCGCCCACTGCCGCCCAACCCACCATCGCCAATACATCATGGTCACGCAATAGCCGAGAGCACCCAGCACCAACCCAACCACCACCGACCCAAGCAAAAACGGCTGCCACAACGTCGAGAGTTGCCCGCTGATCCATTCCCAGGTCAACTCATCGGGCAGGTGCCGGGCAGGCACGTCCATCAGCCAGGCGCCAGTCTGATACGTACAGAAGAACACGGCGGGCATGGTGATCGGGTTGGTCAGCCAGACCAGGCTCACCGCGATCGGCATGTTGCCGCGAACCATGATTGCGAGGACGGCAGCCACCAGCATTTGCAGCGGAATCGGCAGAAACGCCGCGAACAGACCGACGGCCATCGCCCGGGCCACCGAATGGCGGTTGAGGTGCCAAAGGTTCGGGTCATGCAGCAGTTTGCCGAGAAAGCGTAAGGATTTGTGTTCCCTGATGCTGGTCGGGTCTGGCATGTAGCGTTTGAATAAGCGCCGGGGCATAAGGCTTCTCGGTCGGTTCAGGCGGCAAGTATGTCTGGATTCTATGTGTGGCCCATTCAGACTTTGTGACAATTAATAACCGCGCCCGTGCGCCAGCCGACTATGCCTAGTTAGGGGACTCTCAAGGACGGGCTTATGCGCACAGGGATGGTGGCGCTGGCGCTCGGGTTGTTGGCGCTGCGTTTTTTACCGGTTTTACCGCCGGTCTGGTTAGGGTTTTTGCTGCCGGTCGTGGGGTTAATGGCGTTGCCGTTTCGCACGTACCCGTTGGCCTTTTTCCTGTTCGGATTCAGTTGGGCGTGCGGGCAGGCGCAGTCGGCGCTGGATGATCGGCTGCCTGCCAGCCTGGACGGCGAAACCCGCTGGGTCGAAGGTCGGATAACCGGATTGCCGCAAAATAATGAAGCGGTGGTGCGTTTCGAACTGGCGGACGCACGTTCGCGACATGGTTCGGTACCGCCGCTGATGCGCCTGGCCTGGTACGACGGGCCGCCGGTAAGCAGTGGCGAACGCTGGCGGCTGGCGGTGAAGTTGAAGCGTCCGACCGGGCTGCTCAATCCCCATGCCTTCGATTACGACGCCTGGCTGCTGGCCCAAGGCGTCGGCGCGACGGGCACGGTCAAGGATGGCCAGCGCCTGTCACCCGCCCGCTGGGCCTGGCGCGACGGCATCCGCCAGCGTTTGCTCAGTGTCGATGCCCAAGGACGAGCGGGGGCTCTGGCGGCGTTGGTGCTGGGTGATGGCGCCGGGTTGAGCCGCGAAGACTGGCAGGTATTGCAAGACACCGGCACCGTGCATCTGTTGGTGATTTCCGGGCAGCACATCGGTTTGCTGGCGGGGTCGGTGTATTTGCTGATCGCCGGGCTCGCCCGCTATGGCTTGTGGCCGGTTCGTTGGCCCTGGCTGCCGTGGGCGTGCGGCCTGGCGTTCGCGGCGGCGCTCGGTTATGGGCTGCTGGCCGGTTTCGAAGTGCCGGTGCGCCGGGCCTGCGTGATGATCGGTCTGGTGTTGTTATGGCGGCTGCGCTTTCGTCATCTGGGTGCCTGGTGGCCGCTGTTGCTGGCGCTCGATGGCGTCCTGCTGCTGGATCCGCTGGCGAGTTTGCAGCCGGGTTTCTGGTTGTCCTTTGCCGCGGTGGCAGTGTTGATCTTCACCTTCGGCGGCCGGTTGGGGCCCTGGCGCTGGTGGCAAACCTGGACCCGCGCTCAATGGCTGATCGCAATTGGACTATGCCCACTGTTGCTGATGCTGGGATTGCCCATCAGTGTCAGTGGGCCGCTGGTCAATCTGCTGGCGGTGCCGTGGATCAGCCTGGTGGTATTGCCGCCAGCCTTGCTCGGGACTTTGCTGTTGCCGGTGCCTTACGTGGGGGAAGGGTTGCTGTGGCTGGCGGGCGGTCTGATCGACCTGCTGTTCAAGGGACTGGCATTGATGGCCGGCCAATTACCCGCGTGGGTGCCGGTGGCAGTGCCGATATGGATCGGGATCATCGGTGCATTGGGGGCCTTTCTTCTATTAATGCCCCGAGGTGTGCCGCTGCGCCCGTTCGGTTGGCCGATGTTGTTGCTGTTGGTGTTTCCGCCACGGGATGAGGTGCCGGAAGGCCGGGCCGAGATCTGGCAGCTGGATGTCGGTCAGGGATTGGCGATCCTGGTGCGCACTCGCCAGCACACGCTGCTGTACGACGCCGGTCCGCGTTTTGGCGATTTCGACCTCGGTGAACGGGTGGTGCTGCCGGCATTGCGCAAACTCGGCGTAAACGGACTTGACCTGATGCTGCTCAGTCATGCAGACGCCGACCATGCTGGCGGGGCTCGCGCAATCAAGGAAGGGCTGCCTGTAAAGCAAGTCATCAGTGGCGATCCACTGGCCCTGCCCGTGGAGTTAAACGCCGAAGTCTGTGAAAGTGGCCGGCAATGGACCTGGGAGGGCGTGACCTTCCAGCTCTGGCAGTGGTCATCGGCCAGCGAAAGCAATCAAAAATCCTGTGTCCTGCAAATCGAAGCCAATGGTGAACGCCTGCTACTGACCGGCGATATCGACATCCACGCCGAACGCGCGCTGCTGGACAGCCCCTTGGCGGTGCCCACCGATTGGTTGACGGCGCCTCATCACGGCAGCCGCAGTTCTTCGTCGATGGCGCTGCTTTCCGGGCTGGAACCCAAAGCCGTGCTGATCTCCCGCGGACACGGCAATTCCTTCGGTCATCCCCACCCCACGGTTATGGCGCGTTACCGCAAACGGGGCCTGCACATCTATGACAGCGCCGAGCACGGTGCCGTCCGTCTACTGCTGGGTAGCTTTGAACCGCCCCGGACGATGCGTCAACAACGGCGCTTCTGGCGCGATGCGCCGGCGGTGAACAAATGATCAGCCGGACGGGATGCGACATCCCGGTCTTCGGTGCGCCGACCCCCTATGTTAGAGTGGCGCACTTTTTCGAGGGGACTGTCACTGTGTGGGAATTGGTCAAATCCGGCGGCTGGATGATGCTGCCGATCATTCTGAGTTCCATCGCGGCCATGGCGATCGTTGCCGAACGTCTGTGGACCCTGCGTGCCAGCCGTGTGACCCCGGAGCATTTGCTCGGGCAGGTCTGGGTCTGGATCAAAGACAAACAACTGAATAAAGAAAAGCTCAAGGAACTGCGCGCCAACTCGCCGCTGGGGGAAATCCTCGCTGCGGGCCTGGCCAACTCCAAGCATGGTCGCGAGATCATGAAAGAGTGCATCGAAGAGGCCGCCGCCCGGGTCATCCATGAGCTGGAGCGTTACATCAACGCCCTGGGCACCATCGCCGCCATGGCCCCGTTGCTCGGGTTGCTGGGTACGGTGCTGGGCATGATCGATATCTTCAGTTCGTTCATGGGCACCGGCATGACCACCAATGCCGCAGTGCTGGCCGGTGGTATTTCCAAAGCCTTGATCACCACGGCTTCGGGCCTGATCGTCGGTATTCCGTCGGTATTCTTCCACCGGTTCCTGCAACGGCGCATCGATGAGCTGGTGGTGGGGATGGAGCAGGAAGCCATCAAGCTGGTTGAAGTGGTGCAGGGCGACCGCGATGTGGATCTGTCCGAGGGCAAAAAAGCGTGAAATTCCGCCGCAAGCAACGGGAGAACATAGACATCAACCTCGTGTCGCTGATCGACGTGGTGTTTGTCCTGCTGCTGTTTTTCGTGGTGACCACGACCTTTACCCGTGAGACCCAATTACGCGTCGAGCTACCGGAAGCGGTCAGCGGTTCGCCGGCTGAAGACCAGCAGGTCAAGCAACTGGACATCGCCATCAGCGCCGAGGGTGTGTTTTCGGTCAACAACCAGTTGCTGCCGAAGAATGATCTGACCAGCCTGATGGACGCGTTGCAGAAAGAATCCAATGGCGACACCAATCTGCCACTGTCCATCACCGCCGACGGCAAGACCCAACATCAATCCGTCATCACCGCCATGGACGCCGCCGGCAAGCTCGGTTTCAGCCACTTGCGCATGACCACGGTCGAGGCGGCGCCGCCCGCTCCCTGATGGCCATGTCTGATCGTTTGCTCGCCGCGTGGTACGCCGGTCATCCGGCCCTGAAACTGTTGCAGCCGCTGGAATGGCTTTATCGGCGGGTGGTTACGGGCAAGCGCCAACGCTTCCTGGCAGGTGAGGGCGAGATCTATCAGCCGCCGGTGCCGCTGATCGTCGTCGGCAATATCACCGTGGGCGGCACCGGCAAGACGCCGATGATCCTGTGGATGATCGAGCATTGCCAGCGCAGTGGTTTGCGGGTCGGCGTGGTCAGCCGGGGTTACGGCGCCAAGCCGCCGCAGTTTCCGTGGCGGGTCGAGGCCGATCAAGGCGCCGATATCGCAGGCGACGAGCCGTTGCTGATCGTCCAGCGCACCGGCGTGCCGTTGATGATCGACCCGGATCGCAGCAGTGCGGTCAAAGCCTTGCTGGCCAGTGAACCGCTGGACCTGATCCTGTCCGACGACGGCATGCAACATTACCGTTTGGCCCGGGACCTTGAGCTGGTGCTGATCGACGCCGCCCGTGGCCTGGGCAACAAACGTTGCCTGCCCGCCGGGCCGTTGCGCGAGCCGATAGAGCGTCTGCAAAGTGTCGATGCCGTGCTGTTCAACGGTGCCGTCCATGACCGCGACGACGGTTTTGCCTTTCAGCTGCAACCTACCGCGCTGATCAATCTGAAAAGCGGTGAACGTCGCCCACTCGACCATTTTCCGCCGGGTCAGGCGCTGCACGCCGTGGCCGGGATCGGCAATCCCCAGCGTTTCTTCAAAACCCTCGAAACGCTACACTGGCAGCCAATCCCCCACGGGTTTGCCGACCACGCCGAATACAGCGTGCAGGCGTTGAATTTCACACCGTCATTGCCGTTGGTGATGACCGAAAAGGATGCGGTGAAGTGCCGTGCCTTTGCCGCTGCCGACTGGTGGTACCTGGCGGTCGATGCTGCGCCGTCGCCGGCCTTCGTGGCCTGGTTCGATACGCAGCTGATGCGCCTGTTGCCGGCTCGGCTTTTGCCTTAACTCCGTTTTTATCCAGGGAATGTTCATGGACACCAAATTGCTCGATATCCTCGCTTGCCCGGTCTGCAAAGGCCCGCTCAAGCTCAGCGCCGACAAGACCGAGCTGATCAGCAAGGGCGCAGGCCTGGCGTACCCGATTCGCGACGGCATCCCGGTGATGCTCGAAACCGAAGCCCGCACCCTGACCACCGACGAGCGCCTGGATAAATGACCACAGCCTTTACCGTTGTCATTCCATCGCGTTACGCCTCCACCCGTTTGCCGGGCAAACCGCTGCTGCTGATCGCCGGCAAGCCGATGATCCAGCATGTCTGGGAACAGGCGAGCAAAAGCAGCGCCCAGCGGGTGGTGGTCGCCACTGACGATGCGCGCATCGTCGAGGCCTGCAAAGGGTTTGGCGCCGAAGTGGTGCTGACCCGTGAAGACCACAATTCCGGTACCGACCGTTTGGCCGAAGTCGCGACGAAACTGGGCCTGGCGCCCGATGCCATCGTGGTCAACGTCCAGGGTGACGAGCCGCTGATCCCGCCGAGCGTGATCGATCAGGTCGCCGCCAACCTGGCTGCCCACACCGAAGCGCGCATGGCCACCCTGGCCGAGCCGATCGAAGACGTGGACAGCCTGTTCAATCCCAACGTGGTCAAAGTCGTCAGCGACCTCAATGGCCTGGCGCTGACCTTCAGTCGCGCCACGTTGCCGTGGGCCCGGGATGCGTTGGCTAAAAGCCGCGAGCACATGCCCGAAGGCGTGCCGTATCGCCGCCACATCGGCATCTATGCCTACCGCGCCGGTTTCCTGCATGACTTCGTCAGTTGGGGCCCGTGCTGGCTGGAAAACACCGAGTCTTTGGAACAACTGCGTGCCCTGTGGCACGGCGTGCGGATTCACGTCGCCGATGCACTGATCGCACCGCCCCACGGTGTTGATACTGTCGAAGACCTTGAGCGCGTTCGTCGCCTGCTGGAGGCCTGATGCGGGTTCTGTTCGTCTGCCTGGGCAACATCTGCCGTTCGCCCACGGCCGAAGGGGTGTTGCGGCATAAGTTGCGTGAAGCCGGGCTGGCCGATCAAATCGAAGTGGCCTCTGCTGGCACCGGTGACTGGCACGTCGGCAAAGCCCCGGACAAGCGCAGCCAGGCTGCGGCCAAGTTGCGGGGCTACGACTTGTCGGCCCAGCGTGCCCAGCAAGTCAGCCGTGCGGATTTCGCGACGTATGACCTGATACTGGCGATGGACAACAGCAACCTGCGCAACCTCAAGGCCTTGCAACCGGCCAAGGGCAAGGCTGAGCTGGACTTGTTCCTGCGTCGTTATGAATCGGAAATGGATGAAGTGCCGGACCCGTACTACGACGGGGACCAAGGCTTTGAGCAAGTGCTGGATTTGATCGAGCGCGCCAGTGATTTGCTGGTGATCGAGTTGAAGGGACGGTTATGAGTTTGCAGGTACAACCCCAGGTTTCGCTCAAGCCGTTCAACAGTTTTGGCGTGGATGTCCGGGCCCGACTCTTTGCCCAAGCCCATAGCGACGCCGAGGTGCGTGAAGCCCTGGCCTATGCCGCTTCGAACGCGGTGCCTTTGTTGGTAATCGGCGGTGGCAGCAACTTGCTGCTGACCGCGGATATCCAGGCACTGGTGCTGCGCATGGCCACGCGCGGCATTCGCGTGTTGAGCGATGACGGCAGCCAGGTGGTGATCGAGGCCGAGGCCGGCGAGCCTTGGCACCCGTTCGTGCAACACACCTTGGCCCAGGGTTTGTCGGGACTGGAAAACCTCAGTCTGATCCCCGGCACCGTGGGCGCGGCACCGATGCAGAACATCGGCGCTTACGGCGTCGAGATCAAAGACGTGTTCGCCGGTCTCACCGCGCTGGATCGCCAGACCGGCGAATTGCGGGATTTCAGCCTGGAAGAATGCAACTTCGCCTACCGCGACAGCCTGTTCAAACAGCAGCCGGGGCGTTGGTTGATCCTGCGGGTTCGCTTCACCCTGAATCGCACCGCGCACCTGCATCTTGAATACGGCCCGGTACGCCAGCGCCTGACCGAGCAGGGCATCGACCACCCGACGCCGACTGATGTCAGCCAGGCGATTTGCAGCATCCGCAGCGAAAAACTCCCGGACCCGGCGGTGCTCGGTAATGCCGGCAGCTTCTTCAAGAATCCGTTGGTGCCGGCGGCGCTGGTGGCACGACTCAAGCTTGAATACCCGGACCTGGTGGCCTACGCGCAACCGGACGGGCAGATGAAACTGGCGGCGGGCTGGCTGATCGAGAAGGCTGGCTGGAAGGGTTTTCGCGAGGCTGACGCCGGCGTGCATAAGTTGCAGGCGCTGGTGCTGGTCAACTACGGCGGCGCGACCGGCCTGCAATTGCTGGATTTGGCGCAACGGATCCAGAAAGACATTTCGCAACGATTCAGCGTCGAGCTGGAAATGGAGCCGAACCGCTATTAGCGGCAGCGGCAGCGGCAAGCTTTAAGCTTCAAGCCGCAAGCTACAATCCTTATAGAGTGTGCCGCTCTGCTTCTACTGGAAGCTTGCAGCTTAAAACTTGAAGCTAAAAAGCCCTGTCTAAGCAGGGCTTTTTTGTTAATGCTGAGTTAACTTAGCCCCCTAACGATGCAAGCATTTGCTCCACCAAAGGCCCGATGCAGACGTTGCCGTTTGCGTAAGAGAGCCCATTAGCCTGAGCCGATCTGCGTGAACCCACCGCTAACCCCCTGGCGGCAGATTGCTCGACCCCATAACCATGACAATATGCGGGCGTGCCCATGATTACCCTGAAACTCAATGGCCAAGACCTTCCACTCGATGTGACCGAGGATATGCCGCTGCTCTGGGCCATCCGTGACGTGGCCGGTTACAACGGCACCAAATTCGGCTGCGGCATGGGCCTGTGCGGTGCCTGCACCATCCATATCGACGGTTTGCCGGCGCGCAGTTGCATCACGCCGATTGGTTCGGTGATCGGCCAGAATGTCAGCACCATCGACAACCTGCACGCCGACCCGGTCGGGCAAGTCGTTCAGCAAGCCTGGCTCGACACTGCCGTGGCCCAGTGCGGTTTCTGCCAGGGCGGGCAGATCATGTCCGCTACCGCGCTGCTCAAGACCAACCCCAACCCCAGCGACGAGCAGATCGAAGAAGCGATGGTCGGCAACATTTGCCGTTGCGGCACCTACAATCGCATCAAGACCGCCATCCGCCAGGCCTCCACTCATCTGAAGGAGGCCAAGGCATGAGCCAGCTCCCGAATGATTTCGCCCTGAGTAATCTGAGCAACCTCAGTCGTCGCGGCTTTCTCAAAGGCGTTGGCGCCACCAGTGCGCTGGTGCTCGCCGCCAGTTGGGGCTGGCAAGACGCTTTCGCCGAAGACAAACCGAAGAAATTCGGCGCCGACGGCATGCCCAATGGCTCGGTCGACGATCCGAAGGTCTACGTCAGCATTGCCGCCGACGGCACGGTGACCGTGATCTGCAACCGCTCGGAAATGGGCCAGGGTGTGCGCACCAGTCTGAGCATGGTGGTGGCCGATGAACTGGACGCCGATTGGGCGCTGGTCAAGGTGCAACAGGCGCCGGGTGATGAAGTGCGCTTCGGCAATCAGGACACCGACGGCTCGCGCAGCATGCGTCATTGGTTCGAACCGATGCGCCGCTGCGGTGCTGCCGCGCGGACCATGCTGGAACAGGCTGCAGCCGACCAGTGGAAAGTCCCTGTCAGCGAATGCCATGCACAACTGCACAAGGTCATTCACCAACCCACTAAACGCGAACTTGGTTATGGCGAATTGGCCGCCGCCGCCGGTGCGCTGGCAGTGCCGGCTCGTGACAGCCTGCGGCTCAAACAGCCGTCGGAATTTCGCTACATCGGCAAGGAAGGCGTACGCGCCATCGACGGTGCCGACATCGTCAACGGTCGCGCCATCTACGGCGCCGATGTGCATTTCGACGGCATGCTTTACGCGACCATCGCCCGTCCTGCGGTGTATGGCGGCAAGGTCAAATCCTTCGATGCCAGTGCGGCGATGAAAGTCCCAGGCGTGATCAAGGTCTTGCAGATTGAAAGCCGTCCGTTGCCGTCGGAGTTCCAGCCATTGGGTGGCATAGCCGTAGTTGCGAGCAACACTTGGGCTGCGATCAAGGGCCGTGAAGCGCTGAGCATCGAGTGGGATGATGGCCCCAACGCCAGTTACGATTCGATTGCCTACCGCAAGGAACTGGAAGCCGCGTCGCTCAAACCCGGCAAAGTAGTGCGCAATACCGGCGATATCGATAAGGCCTTGGCCAATGCAGGCAGCAGCACCCTCGAAGCGTCCTACTATTTGCCGCACCTGGCCCAGGCGCCGATGGAACCCATGGTCGCCATCGCCCGTTTCAAGGACGGCGTGTGCGAAGCCTGGGCGCCGAGCCAGGCGCCTCAAGTCACCCGCGAACGGATTGGCGAGCGTCTCGGCCTGCCGTTCGATAACGTCACCTTCAACGTCACGTTGCTGGGCGGTGGTTTCGGGCGTAAGTCCAAACCGGACTTCGTCATCGAAGCCGCGATCCTCGCCAAAGAATTCCCCGGCAAAGCTGTGCGGGTGCAATGGACCCGTGAAGACGACATCCATTGTTCGTACTTCCACACCGTGTCCGCCGAATACCTGAAAGCGAGCCTCGATAAGGACGGTATGCCCTCCGGTTGGTTGCATCGCACCGTGGCACCGAGCATCACCGCATTATTCGCGCCGGGCATGAACCACGAGGCGGCGTTCGAGTTGGGCATGGGCTTCACCAACATGGCTTACGCGATCCCCAATGTGCGCCTGGAAAACCCGGAAGCGGCCGTCCACACCCGGGTCGGCTGGTATCGCTCGGTGTCGAACATTCCCCACGGCTTTGCGATTCAGACGTTCGTCGACGAATTGGCTCACAAGGCCAAGCAAGATCCGCTGAAGTACCAGATCAAATTGCTCGGCCCGGACCGTCAGATCGATCCGCGCACCTTGAGCGAAGAGTGGAACTACGGCGAATCCCCCGAGCGTTATCCGATCGACACCGCGCGGATGCGCACGGTGTTGGAAACTGCTGCAAAAGCCGCCGGTTGGGGGCGTACGCTGCCCAAGGGTCGAGGCCTGGGACTGGCGGTGCATTACAGCTTCGTCACCTATGTGGCGGCGGTAATTGAAGTCGAAGTCAAAGACGATGGCACCTTGATCGTGCACAAAGCCGACATTGCCGTGGATTGCGGCCCGCAGATCAACCCCGAGCGGATTCGTTCGCAGTTCGAAGGGGCCTGCGTGATGGGCCTGGGCAACGCGGTGCTTGGCGAAATCAGCTTCAAGGACGGCAAGGTCCAGCAGGACAACTTCCACATGTACGAAGTGGCGCGTATGTCCCTGGCGCCGAAAGAAGTCGCCGTGCATCTGGTCACGCCACCGGGCGACGTGCCATTGGGCGGGGTCGGTGAGCCGGGCGTGCCGCCCATTGCGCCGGCGCTTTGCAACGCGATCTTTGCCGCTACTGGCAAACGCATCCGCAACCTGCCGGTTCGCTTTCAACTGCAAGGCTGGCAGAAGGCTGACGCCTGATGGACAGTGTCGATCTGAACGTCCTGCGCAGCGTGCTCGACTGGCGCCGCGCCGGTCAGCGGGTGGTGTTGTACAGCGTGGTCCAGACCTGGGGCACCGCGCCCCGGGCACCTGGCGCCATGTTGGCGTTGCGTGAGGACGGCGTGGTGATCGGCTCGGTGTCGGGTGGTTGTGTCGAGGACGATCTGATTGCGCGGCTGCACGACGGCCGAATTCCGGCCGATGGGCCGCCCGTGCAATTGATCACCTACGGCGTCACTCGCGAGGAGGCGGCGCGGTTTGGTTTGCCCTGTGGCGGCACCTTGCGCCTGACCGAGGAGCGGGTTGGCGATCCGGCGTGGGTCGCTGAGTTGCTGAGCCGTTGCGAGGCCCATGAAATCGTCGCGCGTTCGTTGGATCTGGCGAGCGGTGAAGTGGTTTTGCAACCGGCGCACAAGACCGATGTGCTGAGTTTTGACGGCAGCACCTTGCGCGCCATTTACGGCCCGCGCTGGCGCCTGTTGCTGATCGGCGCCGGGCAACTGTCGCGCTATGTCGCGGAAATGGCGCGGCTGCTGGATTTCGAAGTGCTGATCTGCGATCCGCGCACCGAGTTCGTCTACGGTTGGGAAGAACAGCACGGTCGCTTCGTGCCAGGCATGCCCGACGAGGCCGTGCTGAACATCCAGACCGACGAACGCACCGCCATCGTTGCCCTGACCCATGATCCACGGCTGGACGACATGGCGCTGCTCACCGCCCTGGATTCCAGGGCGTTCTACGTCGGCGCACTGGGGTCGCGGGTCAACAGCCTGAAGCGCCGGGACAACCTGGCTCAGCTAGGCTTGTCACAACAGGCTATCGAGCGGTTGCACGGCCCGATCGGTCTGCACATCGGCAGCCACACCCCGGCAGAAATCGCCTTGTCGCTGCTGGCCGAGATTGTGGCGATCAAGAACGGCGTCGAACTCAAGCAGAAGAAGCCGTTGCGGGAGGACGTATGAGCGAACCCATCGGGGTCATCGTGCTGGCGGCGGGGCAGGGCAGTCGGTTTCAACAGGTTGCCGGTGCGCACAAGGACAAGTTACTGGCGGACTGTACGGGGCGCGACGGTGCCGTGCGTTCGGTGATCGAGCAAGTAGTGGTAAATCTGCCTGCGTCGATTGAGGAGCGTGTGCTGGTGACCACCGAGGATCGCCCCCAGGTGATTCGCATGGCTCAGGCTTACGGTTACGAAATCGTGCTGATTGAATCGACCGGCATGGGCGACAGCATTGCTGCGGGAGTGTCGGTTTGTTCGTCGCTCGGTGGCTGGCTGATTGTGCTGGGGGACATGCCGTTCATTCTGCCGTCGAGTATTGAGCAAGTGGTGGCGGGGATTGCGGACGATTGCATCAGCGTGCCGGTGCACGAGGGTGAATTCGGTCATCCAGTGGGTTTTGGCCGGCGCTTTGGTCCGGGGCTGATGAAGTTGTCGGGTGATCGCGGGGCCAAGCCGTTGTTTGCGCAGGCGAGGGTGGTTGAAGTCGCGGTGGATGATCCCGGTGTGTTATGGGATGTGGATGTGCCTGAGGCGCTGGTTTTTCAATAACGCAATAATCGACTCTTCTTTTCGCCCATTCGTATTTATCGATGGGTGCCAGATATAAAACTCGTTATTCAGCGGGTTTTATCCGACATACGATCATGTGGCGTGCGGTGTTCACAGTTGGGGTGAATATCCGGTCAGCACTCATTAGAAAAAAAGAGCCTACATGATAAAGCACTATATGGATGCGTCGGTCAGTGTCAGTCCTTTGGAACTGGACAGTGATATTCAGGAGTTGGGAGCATTGGAGCGGGCATTAAGTTCTGCAGATGTTTCTCAACCTGTTCCACGGTATGTCAAAACACTTCGGCAACTTAGAAAAGCATCGCAAACCATCAGCTGTCATCGCGACGAGATCAAGTTCGGCGTCACGTTTGGTGAGCGCTTGAAAGAACTGGGCGATGACTTTGGTTTGTCTGCGCAGCACTTTTCGGTCAACACCAGTGGTTCGCCGCTGCTCGTCAAGGAGCAGGTCGGGGAGCACTTGATTTCACCCACTCATTTTGAAAACGGCGCGTATTTCAGCCACCCCCACGCCGACCATCAACTCGATCACTCGGCGGACGAACTGCCTTCGATCAAGATTGGCCAGTATGTGCGTTTTGGTCGTAACGCCGCGGTCAACGCTGGTGGCGATGTTGATATTGGCGACGGTGTCTGGCTGTCGCCAGGCAGTCAATTGCTGCGTCAGGACCATGACCCTTATGGCCGACTCTCCATCGGCTCGCGGACCGTCGCGATGACGCGCCTGCCGCCGGTGCGACTGTGTGATTACGCGTGGGTCGGGCGTGAAGCGATTGTGGGCTGGAACGCCGATTACCTGGGCAAGGCCAGCATCGTCGGGATCCGCTCTTTCCTCAATACCTGGGTCGGCGACTATTCCATCGTGGGTGATCAGGGAAAGGTCCTGCAATACCTGCCGTTCAAGGCTCACCTCATGGAAACCTATCAGCCGTCGATCGAGCAGACGCTGCAAGTCAGCGACTGGGCTGCGATCAATTCGGACTGGTTGATGATCTACCGTGACACGCCGAAGCGCGAGACACCGCCATTGCCGGCGCCACTGGCGGAGTATCTCGACACGCCGGGCAAGAAATCCGTGTTGCTGATCGCGCCGAGCGATAACGCGCAGCTTCAAGCATTCGCCCGGCACAGTCTGGATGTCATCTCGTCTTCCCGTCTGCCCTTTGCGCACCATTTGCAGTGGGCTCAGGACTTCGGTCACAAACAGCTCAGGCTGCGCGCCGACCTGGACTTTTCGAGGCTGCCATTCGCCTCGGCGGGCGACTTTCATTATCGCCGCCGATTGGGTTATTCCCTGATTGTCGCCAACAGTTCGCCCGTCGAAGCCGAGCCTTGCCGAGTCTACGTCAACGAACTGGCCCGGGTGCTGGCGACGCAGGCCCTATTGTTGGTGCCCGTCACTGATGTGTTACAGGCGCAGTTGTCCGTGTATCAGGATCTGTTCCATCTGCAAGGGGAAGTCGAGTTTGACGGCGCCTCTTTCATGTTAATGAAGAAGCTCTGACGGAGGCACCAATGCCGTACTTATTACTTTCACTCGCCGCTGTGTTCTGGGGCGGTAACTATGTTGTCGGAAAGTTGATGGTGGTGGATGTTGATCCTGTACTGCTGTCACAACTTCGATGGTTGATTACCAGTGCATTACTGCTACTGATCAACTATAAAGCCGTGATCGCCAGTTTGCCGGCTGCGCGCAAGTCATGGTTAACCCTGGTGATGCTGGCGGTTTGTGGGCAAGTTATCTTTCCGCTGACGTTGTATATCGGTTTGCAATACACCAGTTCGTTGAATGCGGCGATTTATCTGTCGGCCACGCCGTGTCTGGTACTGGCCCTCAATCGTTTCGTTTTCGGTGATTTCATCTCCCGCTCGAACATGCTTGGGGTGGTCATCAGCACGGTAGGTGTGTTCTGGCTGGTGACCATGGGGCATCTGTCCGATTTGAGCTTCCTGGAGGGCTTCAACAAAGGCGATTTCTGGACCATGGCCTCGGCCGCCAGTTGGGCTGTCTATTGCTCCTTCTTGCGCACCAAGCCCAAAACCATCGCCGGCAATGCGTTTGTGACCTATTGCGCGGTCGTGGGAGCGCTGTGCCTGATTCCGTTCAGCCTCGGGGTTTGGGCGTTGCACCCGGACCTGACATTCAACCTGGGGCAGGGGGCGGCACCGTGGTTGGGGCTGGCGTATCTGGTGATCTTCCCATCCTGGCTGTCGTACTTGTTCTGGAGTAAAGGCATCGGCGAAATCGGTGCCACCCGTGGCGAGATCTTCACTCATCTGGTGCCTCTGTCCGGCGGGTTGTTCAGTATCGTGTTCCTGGACGTGCAACTGCATGCCTATCACTTGGTCAGTCTGGTGTTGATCGTGTTTGGGGTGATCCTGTGCTCGATTAAACGCCGGGCACCGGTGGCGCTGCGCACGGAGGCCGCTTGATGGACAGAATCATCGATGCGGTCGACCGCCACGGTGTGCGATGGGTGGGCCTTGTGCAGGGCGTGGGAGCGTCGGCTACTGCCTGGCAGGTTGAAGGTGCCGAGAGTTCTCAGGCGTTGGCCGTGCGGTTCATGCGCAGCAAGCAATCCTGGGAACACTTCAAAAGCGGCCTGTCCCTGACAGCGGTACCGGTTGAAGCGCTGGCATCAATGACCTTCAATGTGCCGCTGCGGCCCGCGCTGGATGCGGTGTGCATGGTCAGCGGTTTCGGTTATACGCACCGTTCGGTCAATGGTCTGCCCATGCCTGAGCGGTCGTCGCCGGACTGGTACTACAAAGGTAATGGCAAAGGACTGGTTGGTGCTTCCCGGGCGATCAAATCGCCGTGTCATGCCAGCGGCGCGGGAATCGAGATCGAGTATGCCTGTGTATACCTCATCGACGACTGCCGAAATCCGCGTTATATCGGCTACACCCTGGCGGTGGATTTCTCGGATCCGGTGTTGCGTCACACCCAGCCTGGGCTGGCGGGGCTTTCCAAACTGCGCAACACGGCGTTGTGCCACGAACTGGTGATCGCGGAACCACCGCGCCATACGGCGGTGAGGAGTTCGATTGTCCGGCGCGGGGAAATCGTGTGGGACAAACAGTCGCTCTTGGGGCTGGATCAATTGATGTTTATCAAACGCGAACTTGAAGCCCTTCTGTTCCAGCATGAAGAACTTTGCGAGCCCGGGACGGTTCACTACGTGTTGCTCGGCGCTTCATTAAGTACTGACAAGGATGCCTTCGAGTTGCAGCACGGTGATGTCATTCGGGCGAGCAGCCAGGAGGATGGACTGCAATTGTCCAACCTGTTCGAGGATGAGGTGGTGCGACAATCGTGTAACTGCTGACGGGACCCGGCCCGTTACCCCGCTGTTGCCATCAGCGGTGAGCGGGCCGGTTTTTCGAAGTCCAGTACCCATTGCGCCAACGCCCTGGGGGCAGGTTTGCCAGGGTGATCGAAAAACACGAATTCGGTCGTTAACGAAGCATAGGAACCCTTCAGGAAATACGTTTGCACCTGCTCGCTGCGGCAGCACGAATCGACCAGTGACAAGGGCACCAGGGCAACGCCCACGCCGTTGATCACATTTGAAAACAACAGCGGATAGGAGCCGCACTCGATGATCTTTTCCGGGGTGATGTTGCCCATCAGAAACAGTTCATCGAGATTACGTTGCGAGGCGCTGCGCCGACTGTTGACCAGGAACACTTGGCCGCTGAACGCTTTCAGGTCCTCAATGGCGGGTTGAGTTGCACTGTAGATCAGCGCCAAAGGATCGTTGAACAGCGTCACCCGACGATAATGCGCAGGCGCAAAGCCAGCGCCGACAATTACCGCGTCGAGTTTGCCGGCCTCAAGGTCCTTGAGTAGTGACTGTGTGTTACCAATGCTGACATCCACCGCCAGGCCTTCCGGATTGGCCACGATGCTTTGCAGCAGGTTCTGGCGAGTAATGGTGAGGTTTTCGATGACGCCCAGGCGAACCCGTGTTTCGGTTTTTGCCTGGCTCAGGCTGGCTTGGGCGCGAGCCACCAATTCGAGGATTTGTGAGGCGTAGGCATAGAGCTCCTTGCCTTGCGCTGTCATCGTGATGCCACGACCGGAGCGCTCGAACAACTTGGTATCGAGTCGTGATTCAAGTGTCTTGATCCGAAAGGAAATACTGGATTGAGCGCGGTTCAACCTGATCGCTGCCTGCGTGACGCTGCCATAGTCAACAATCGCTTTAAAAGCGTCCAGCTCAGCAATTTCCATAGTCATGCACTCTTACTCCATAACGAGCCGAAGGTTTTCGGACCGTGGCCGGGCCTGCCTTGAGCCCTGCAACCGCTCTATTCTGCACGTTGCACGGCTATTTCGTAATACTTTCTTACAAATATTCCAGCGAGATTTAGCGCGGTGCGTGAGCGCTTGGGCAACAAAGTGCTGCCAGGTTTCATCGGAGTGTCGGTTTCAACAGGCAAAAAAAAGCCCCGCCTGGATCACCAGGCGGGGCTTTTTAGTGGCCGATGGAATCAGGCGAGGGGTTTAGGCTCGTGCTCTTTTTCCAGGGCTTCTTCGTGATGCTTTACCGCTTCCTGAACGGAGCGTGGAGCTTCGTCGATCGCGGATTCAACCGGTTCGGCAGCAACTTCAGCAACCGGGGCAGGTGCTGCCTCGACGACTTCAGCCACAACCGGTGCTGGCTCGGCAACAGCCGGTGCAGCAGCGGCAGCCAGTTCGGCTTCTTTCTGCAGACGCTCGGCTTCACGCTTGCGGCGACGCACTTCACGTGGATCGTTCGGCGCACGGCCATTTTCGGTCAGGGCGCTGACAGGGGCGGCTTCAACCACCGGTGCAACCACTTCGGCAACCACCGGAGCTTCAACGACTGGAGCAGGCTCGGCAGCGACAACCACTGGCTCGGAAACCATCGCTTCAGCTACTGGGGCCTCGACGACAGGCGCTGGCGCTTCAACGACCGGCTCAGCGACTACCGGCTCGGCAACCCAGTTGAACGCGGTTTGCTCTTCACGCACTTCGCGGACAGCTTCGGTCACGGTTTCGGTCGAAGTTTCGACAACCGGTTCTGCGGCAACCACTGGCTCGGCAACGAAAGCAGGTTCGGCGGCAGCTTGAACTTCAGGCTGAGCCTCACGAACCGGCGCTACTTCAACTTCTGGAGCGGCTGTGGCTTCTACCGGGGTAGTCGCTTCAACGACCGGCGCTTCTACTGGTGCAGTTTCCTGCACGGCAGCAGTGGCGCGTTCGGCTTGCTCGTGAGCCTGGGCTTCAGCAGGAGCGCTGATCACAGTGCTGGCAACGGCGGCGGTAACAGCCAGGCCTGCGGCCAGATCGGCAGCGCTTGGCGCTTCGTTGGTTTCGCTGGCTTCGCTTCCTTCGGCGGACTCGGATTCTTCCGAACCTTCGATCACGTTGCCGTTGGCATCACGTTGACGCTCGCGACGGTTGCTGCGACGACGCTGGCCACGGGAGCGGCGGCGTGGACGATCGCCTTCGGCGCCTTCCTGACCATCTTCCTGTTGCTGCTCTTCGTTGGTCAGCAGTTCTTCTTCGGACGCGGCAGCAGCAGCCTGCTCGGCACGTGGCTGACGCTCTTCACGCGGTGGGCGTGGCGCGCGTTCTTCGCGTGGCTGACGGGCTGGACGCTCTTCAGTGGTGGCAGCAACGGCAGCGACTGGCGCAGCAGTAACGGCATCCAGTGGCTCACGCAGTTCGCGAACCGGACGCTCTTCGCGGTCGCCACGTGGCTTGCGGTCTTCACGTGGAGCGCGCGGTGCACGTTCTTCACGAGGGGCGCGGGGTGCGCGTTCTTCGCGAGCGACTACCGGAGTGGTGGTTTCTTCGCGAGCTTCGCGTGGTTGACGCTCTTCGCGTGGCTCACGTGGTGCGCGTTCTTCACGCGGTGCACGCTCCTCACGAGGCTTGCGTTCTTCATCGCGGCGACCGTTACGGTTGCGGCTTTGCTGACGACCGTTGCGACGCTCTTCGTTACGGGCCGGACGCTCGGTGGTCGCTGGTTTTTCAACCACAACCGGAGTGGCTGGCTCTTCCTTGGTAGCGAACAGGCTGACCAGCGACTTCACCAGGCCTTTGAACAGGCTTGGCTCTGGCGCGGCGGCCGGTGCAGCAACCGGGGCAGCGGCGACAACTTCGGTCGGCACCGGAGCGTTGGCGCGGGCCGGGGCAGTCTTGACCGCGGCTTCCTGGCGAACCAGGGTGCGGGTCGCGGCGGCTGGCTGGACTTCTTCCACTTCGGCAGCGGCAGCAGCGATTTCGTAGCTGGACTGATTGATGTGGGCTTCCGGGCTGTCATCGCGCAGACGCTGAACTTCGAAGTGCGGCGTTTCGAGGTGATCGTTCGGCAGAATGACGATGCGGGCACGGGTGCGCAGTTCGATCTTGGTGATCGAGTTGCGTTTTTCGTTGAGCAGGAACGCGGCCACCGGGATCGGCACTTGTGCGCGAACTTCGGCGGTGCGGTCTTTCAGGGCTTCTTCTTCGATCAGGCGCAGGATCGCCAGCGACAGCGACTCAACATCACGGATGATGCCGGTGCCGTTGCAACGCGGGCACACGATGCCGCTGCTTTCGCCCAGCGATGGACGCAGGCGTTGACGGGACATTTCCAGCAGGCCAAAGCGCGAGATCCGACCGACTTGCACGCGAGCGCGGTCGGCTTCCAGGCATTCGCGGACTTTCTCTTCCACGGCGCGCTGGTTCTTGGCAGGGGTCATGTCAATGAAGTCGATGACGATCAGGCCGCCGATGTCGCGCAAGCGCAACTGACGGGCGATTTCTTCGGCGGCTTCAAGGTTGGTCTGCAGGGCGGTTTCTTCGATGTCGCTGCCTTTGGTGGCGCGCGCCGAGTTGATGTCGATGGACACCAGGGCTTCGGTCGGATCGATCACGATGGAGCCGCCGGAAGGCAGTTCGACGACGCGCTGGAAAGCGGTCTCGATCTGGCTTTCGATCTGGAAACGGTTGAACAGCGGAACGCTGTCTTCGTACAGCTTGATCTTGCTGGCGTACTGCGGCATCACCTGGCGGATGAAGGTCAGGGCTTCGTCCTGGGCTTCAACGCTGTCGATCAGCACTTCGCCGATGTCCTGGCGCAGGTAATCGCGGATGGCGCGGATGATCACGTTGCTTTCCTGGTAGATCAGGAATGGCGCGGAGCGATCCAGCGACGCTTCTTTGATAGCGGTCCACAGTTGCAGCAGGTAGTCGAGGTCCCACTGCATTTCTTCGCTGCTGCGGCCAAGGCCGGCAGTGCGCACGATCAGACCCATGTCAGCCGGAGCAACCAGGCCGTTCAGGGCTTCACGCAGTTCGTTGCGCTCTTCACCTTCGATGCGACGGGAGATACCGCCGGCACGCGGGTTGTTCGGCATCAGAACGAGGTAACGACCGGCCAGGCTGATGAAAGTGGTCAGGGCTGCACCCTTGTTGCCACGTTCTTCTTTTTCGACCTGAACGATGACTTCCTGGCCTTCGGTCAGGACGTCCTTGATGTTGACGCGGCCTTCGGGGGCTTTCTTGAAGTATTCGCGGGAGATTTCTTTGAGGGGCAGGAAGCCGTGGCGCTCGGAGCCGAAATCGACAAAGGCAGCCTCAAGGCTTGGTTCGATGCGAGTAATCCGGCCTTTATAGATGTTGGCCTTCTTCTGCTCGCGTGCACCGGATTCGATGTCCAGGTCGTAGAGGCGTTGGCCATCTACCAGTGCAACACGCAACTCTTCGGGTTGAGTTGCGTTAATCAGCATTCTTTTCATGTAGTACCGTCGGTTTCCGGGCTGCCGGAAACGGCGTTCGGCACACACGACTTCTCACGGTCGGTGTCAGGTGCGTCAGGAGTGGTTGGACACTCCAGTGTCTAGCGATGGCGGCCAATGTGGGCCGGCGTCGCGACGTACGCGTCCTGCTTGCTGTGGCTACTTAAGCACTCAGTCAGGAGGAGGAATCAACCAGCGGCTGTGGACGAGATGAAGCGTCTTGATAAAGCCTATTGCTACACAGTCCAGCGGTTGTGCATCTCCACCCTACACGTATCCCTGATAATTCGGGTGCTGCCGCGCGCAGAATCCGCAGCGGGTTGGCATTTACCGTGAGCTCCGAAAAGGGGAGGTCACGCATCATGGCTAATTTAGGCGTTGTTTCCGAAGCGTTCGCTCGGGGTCATTCGCAGCTGACTGCACTTTGTGAACTGGCCGTGAATATGGCTCGCAAGGCGAGTTAAAACTCTGCTTTGCCGCTTGATTCAGGCCTCATGTCACCTGCGCTCGTTACACCTGCAAACTCCACCGTTACGTAGCGAAAGCCCCGTAGGACGGCCTCGCGTCCTGGTGAATTGCGTTGGTCAGGGCCGGTTTTTGACCGTTAGTCCGCTGTCCAGGCCGCTTTTGGCGGCGTTCGCGACTATAGCAGCAATGATTAAGTGCTTCAATTCCATAAAAAATTGTTATCATCCGCGCCATGACGACTACCGCCCCCTCGACCCCAGCCGTACAACTGCTGGAGGTCTCGCCGGAATATGCCGGCCAACGTATTGATAACTTCCTTCTCGCTCGGCTCAAAGGCGTGCCCAAGACTTTGATTTACCGCATTTTGCGCAAAGGCGAAGTGCGAGTGAACAAGGGCCGGATCAAGCCCGAATACAAGCTGCAGGCGGGCGATATCGTGCGCGTGCCGCCGGTTCGCGTGCCCGAGCGCGACGAGCCGGTACCGCTGGCACAAGGCCTGCTCCAGCGCCTCGAAGCCTCGATTATCTTCGAGGACAAGGCGCTGATCGTGATCAACAAGCCTTGCGGCATTGCGGTTCACGGCGGCAGCGGCCTGACTTACGGGGTGATCGAAGCCTTTCGTCAGTTGCGTCCCGATTGCAAAGAGCTGGAGCTGGTTCACCGCCTCGACCGTGACACCTCCGGCCTGCTGATGATCGCCAAAAAGCGCAGCATGTTGCGCCACTTGCACACGGCTTTGCGCGGCGATGGTGTCGACAAGCGCTACATGGCGCTGGTCCGCGGCAACTGGGCGGCCTCGATCAAGCAAGTCCGTGCGTCGCTGGGCAAGAGCAATCTGCGCTCCGGCGAGCGCATGGTCGAGGTCGACGAGGAGGAGGGCAAGGAGTCTGTGACCGTGTTCAAGGTCCTGCGTCGATTCGGCGATTTTGCCACCCTGATCGAAGCGAAGCCGATTACCGGTCGGACTCACCAGATTCGCGTTCACACCTTGCACGCCGGGCATTGCATTGCCGGTGATACCAAGTATGGCGATGACGACTTCAGTAAAGAAATTCGTGACCTGGGCGGCAAACGCCTGTTCCTGCACGCCTACATGCTGACCGTGCCGTTGCCAGATGGCGGCGAGCTCAAGTTGCAGGCGCCAGTGGATGACATGTGGGCCAAGACCGTGGAGCGCCTGAGTGCACCCCTCTGATTACAAACTGCTGATTTTCGATTGGGACGGCACCTTGGCCGATTCCATTGGTCGGATTGTCGAGGCGATGCATGTCGCGTCCGAGCGCTCCGGTTTTCAGCTGTGCGATGACTTTGCCGTCAAAGGCATTATCGGCCTGGGGTTGCCCGAGGCGATTCGCACGTTGTATCCGCAAATCGACGACGACGAGCTGATAGCGTTCCGTCAGCACTACGCGGATCACTACATCGCTGCGGAAGCAGTACCTTCACCGCTGTTCGAAGGTGTGGTCGAGTCGATGGCGGCGTTTCGCGATGCCGGTTATCACTTGGCGGTTGCCACCGGCAAGGCGCGTCGCGGGCTGGATCGGGTGCTTAAGGCCCACGGTTGGGAAAACTATTTCGATATCACCCGTGCCGCCGATGAAACCGCCAGCAAGCCGCATCCGCTGATGCTGGAAGAGATTCTGACGCATTGCGGCGTTCCGGCGCAGCAGGCGTTGATGGTCGGGGACTCGTCCTTCGACTTGCAGATGGCACGCAACGCCGGAATGGATTCGGTTGCGGTCAGTTATGGCGCCCAGTCCATCGAGGCGCTGAAACTGTTTGAGCCGCGACTGGCCATCGATCATTTTTCTGAATTACACGCGTGGTTGAATCAGCGCACCTAATACATTTTTGCTGGGGTAGATGGAATGACCGACGAATGGAAAGCGCCCGACAAGTCGAGTGCTGAAGGTGGTGACGACAAAAGCTGGAAACTGCTGGAAAAGACTTTGCTGGCGGGTGTGCAGGAACAACGTCGCTCCCGTCGCTGGGGGATTTTCTTCAAATTCCTGGCTTTTACGTATCTGTTTGTTGCGATGCTATTGCTGTCGCCGCTGATCAGCATGGAAAAAAGCGCTACCCGTGGATCGAATTACACGGCGGTGATCGATGTAACGGGCGTCATCGCTGACAAAGAGACCGCCAGCGCTGACAACATCGTTACCAGTCTGCGTGCGGCCTTCGAAGATGAGAAGGTCAAAGGTGTGATCCTGCGGATCAACAGTCCGGGTGGTAGCCCTGTGCAGTCGGGTTACGTCTATGACGAGATTGGCCGTTTGCGAGCCTTGCATCCGAACGTCAAGGTTTACGCCGTGATCTCGGATCTGGGGGCTTCCGGCGCTTATTACATTGCCAGTGCGGCCGATCAGATCTACGCCGATAAGGCGAGCCTGGTAGGTTCCATTGGTGTGACGGCGGCCGGTTACGGTTTTGTCGGCACCATGGAGAAGCTCGGCGTTGAGCGTCGCACCTACACCTCTGGCGAACACAAATCGTTTCTTGATCCGTTCCAGCCACAGAAGCCTGAAGAAACCCAGTTCTGGCAGGGCGTGCTCGACACCACTCACCAGCAATTCATTGCCAGCGTGAAGAAGGGGCGTGGCGATCGTCTGAAGGATAAGGATCATCCGGAGCTGTTCTCCGGTCTGGTCTGGTCGGGTGAGCAGGCATTGCCGCTGGGCTTGATCGATGGCCTGGGAAGTACCAGTTCGGTCGCGCGTGATGTGATTGGCGAAAAAGAAGTCGTGGACTTCACTGTTCAGGAATCGCCGATTGATCGTTTCACGAAAAAACTCGGTGCCAGCGTGGCCGAGCAGATTGCGATGTGGATGGGGTTTCATGGTCCGTCGTTGCGTTGATCCATTGAGCGCATAAAGAAACCGGCCTTCGTGGCCGGTTTTTTGTGTTCAGGGGATTTGCACGCCTTCAACCAATAGCATGTCGATCAGGCGAATCAGCGGCAGACCGATCAGGCTGGTGGCGTCAGGGCCTTCGGTGCTTTGAAACAGGCTTACCCCCAAACCTTCGGCCTTGAAGCTGCCAGCGCAGTCGTAAGGCTGTTCTGCGCGAAGGTAGCGCTCGATGCGCGCCGGGTCGAGCGTGCGCATGTGCACGGTGAAGGGTACGCAGTCGACCTGGCAGTGGCCTGTCTGGCTGTTGAGCAACGCGAGGCCGGTCAGGAATGTCACATTGGCGCCGCTGGATGCCAGCAATTGTTCGCGGGCCTTTTCGAAGGTGTGGGGTTTGCCGATAATCCGCTCGCCGAGTACCGCGACCTGGTCGGAGCCGATGATCAGATGAGCGGGGTGGCTGTCGGCCAGTGCGCGTGCTTTCTCTTCGGCGAGGCGCTTGACCAGATTAATTGCAGGCTCGTCCGGGCGATGGCTTTCGTCGATATCCGGTGAGCTGCAGGTGAACTCAAGCTGCAGGCGGGCCAACAATTCCCGGCGATAAACCGAGCTTGAAGCGAGTAATAAAGGCAGCATGGGCATCTCCAAAAGGCAGGGGCGAATTCTAGCGAGGCTTCCAAGTGACGGACAGGGCTGAATTTCCTTTGACATGGCCGGGTGCATCCCTATAATGCTGCGCCTATGTTGAATGACCCGATTCCACCTCACGTTGACCCGCGCAAATTGGCTGATCGTGGCACCACCCTTCAAGGTGAACTGCTGCTGGCCGATTTGGAGAGACTCTGCGACCCGCTTTCCGACACTGTCGGTACGGTGCAGGCTAAATTCGTTTTTGAACGAGATGAACGTAAGTCTGTGGTAATCCACAGTTTTATCGACACCGAAGTCAAAATGGTTTGCCAGCGTTGTCTTGAGCTGGTCACCCTGCCGATCCATAGCGAATGCAGTTATGCTGTGGTGAAGGAGGGTGCGAATACCCAGTCGTTGCCGAAAGGTTATGACGTGCTGGAACTGGGCGAAGATCCATTGGATCTGCAGTCACTGATCGAGGAGGAGCTTCTGCTCGCCTTGCCCATTGTGCCTGCTCATCATCCGGAAGAATGCCAGCAGCCGGCGGGTCTCGATGAGCCCGAACCGAGCGAGGACGAGGTAACGCGGTCCAACCCGTTCAGTGTATTGGCGCAGTTAAAGCGTGACCCAAACGTTTAGGAGTTAATCAATTATGGCTGTTCAGCAGAACAAAAAATCCCGCTCTGCCCGTGACATGCGTCGTTCGCACGATGCCCTGACGGCAAGCACTCTGTCTGTAGAAAAAACCACCGGTGAAATTCACCTGCGTCACCACGTATCGCCAGAAGGCGTATACCGTGGCCGTAAAGTGATCGACAAGGGCGCTGACGAGTAATCACTTGTCTGCTCAAGTCATCGCGATTGACGCAATGGGCGGGGACTTCGGTCCCCGCAGCATTGTTCAGGCCAGCCTTGCTTGCCTGTCTGCTACGCCCTCGCTGCACCTGACCCTCGTCGGTCAACCCTCTCTTCTAGAAGAACTGCTCTGCGGCCATTCGGCTGTGGATCGCGCGCGCCTGTCGATTACCCCTGCGTCCGAAGTCATTACCATGGACGAGAAGCCTGCCCAAGCCTTGCGTGGCAAGCCTGATTCGTCGATGCGCGTGGCCCTTGAGCTGTTGCGCGATGGCAAGGTCCAGGCCTGTGTCAGTGCCGGCAATACCGGTGCGCTGATGGCCTTGTCGCGCTTTGTGCTCAAGACCTTGCCGGGTATCGATCGGCCGGCGATGGTCGCGGCCATCCCGACCCAGAAGGGTTACTGCCAGTTGCTGGATCTCGGTGCCAATGTCGATTGCAGTGCCGAGCACTTATTGCAGTTCGCAATCATGGGCTCGGTGGCGGCGGAAACCCTGGGTGTCGTTCGCCCGCGGGTGGCGTTGCTGAACATCGGTACTGAAGACATCAAGGGTAATCAGCAGGTCAAGCTGGCGGCGACCTTGTTGCAGAACGCGCGCGGCATCAACTACATCGGGTTTGTCGAAGGTGACGGTGTGTACCGCGGCGAGGCGGATGTGGTGGTGTGTGACGGCTTTGTCGGCAATATCCTGCTCAAGTCCAGCGAAGGCCTGGCGACCATGATTGCCGGGCGCATCGAGGCTTTGTTCAAGAAAAACCTGGCCTCGCGAATGGTCGGCGCCCTGGCGCTGCCGCTGATGAAACGCTTGCAAGCGGATCTGGCCCCGGCGCGGCACAACGGCGCCAGCTTCCTCGGTTTGCAGGGCATCGTTGTGAAAAGCCACGGTTCGGCCGGGGTGCAAGGTTTCCAGAGTGCGATTCAGCGCGCCTTGATCGAGATCCAGGAAAACCTCCCGGAACGGCTTCACGGTCGTCTTGAGGACCTGTTGCCTTAGGCGTTTTCGTCGGACAATGCTTAAATGTGACCGCTCAGTTCAATTGGCCATCCAACTGTCAGTTTCTTGCGTCCCCCAAGCGGGACGTCAATTCTCCGACGACAAGATCATTAGGGGCTTGTTACATGTCTGCTTCCCTCGCATTCGTCTTTCCAGGACAGGGTTCGCAGTCCCTCGGCATGCTGGCCGAGTTGGGCGCGCAACATCCGGTGGTCCTCGAAACATTCAAAGAAGCTTCCGATGCTCTGGGTTACGACCTGTGGGCACTGACCCAGCAAGGGCCGGAAGAGCAACTCAATCAAACCGATAAAACCCAGCCGGCCATTCTGACCGCCTCGATCGCCTTGTGGCGCCTGTGGCTGGCGGAGGGCGGTGCGCGTCCGGCTTATGTTGCCGGTCACAGCCTGGGCGAATACAGCGCCCTGGTAGCGGCGGGCAGCCTGAGCCTCGGCGATGCGGTGAAGCTGGTCGAACGTCGTGGCCAGTTGATGCAGGAAGCCGTTCCGGCCGGGCAGGGCGGTATGGCCGCTATCCTCGGTCTGGAAGATGCCGATGTGCTGGCAGCCTGTGCCGAAGCGGCGCAAGGCGAAGTGGTCAGTGCCGTCAACTTCAATTCCCCGGGCCAAGTGGTCATCGCCGGTGCCAAGGCTGCGGTCGAGCGTGCCATCGAAGGCTGCAAGGCCCGTGGCGCCAAGCGCGCCATGCCGTTGCCGGTCAGCGTGCCGTCTCACTGTGAGTTGATGCGTCCGGCGGCCGAGCGGTTTGCCGAGTCCATTGCTGCCATTGACTGGCAGGCGCCGCAGATCCCGGTGGTGCAGAACGTCAGCGCCACGGTGCCGGCCGATCTGGAAACCCTCAAGCGCGATCTGCTTGAGCAGCTCTACAAGCCTGTGCGCTGGGTCGAATCGGTCCAGGCGCTGGCGGCCAAGGGCGCGACCCAACTGGTCGAGTGCGGCCCTGGCAAGGTGCTTGCCGGTCTGAACAAACGCTGCGCCGAAGGCGTGTCGACATCCAACCTCAATACCCCAGACGCTTTCGCTGCCGCTCGCGCAGCGCTGGCCTGAATCAGGAGAAGCTTGCATGAGTCTGCAAGGTAAAGTTGCACTGGTCACCGGTGCGAGCCGCGGTATTGGCCAGGCTATCGCCCTGGAACTGGGTCGTGAGGGCGCCATCGTCATCGGCACTGCGACCTCCGCCTCGGGTGCCGAGCGCATCGCCGCTACCCTGAAAGAAAACGGTATTCAAGGCACTGGCCTGGAACTCAATGTCACCAGCGACGAATCGGTTGCCGCGGTGTTGGCGAGTATCACTGCGCAATTCGGTGTCCCGGTAATCCTTGTCAACAATGCTGGCATCACCCGCGATAATCTGATGATGCGCATGAAAGACGACGAATGGAACGACGTCATCGATACCAACCTGAACAGTCTGTTCCGCCTGTCCAAGGGTGTTTTGCGCGGCATGACCAAGGCCCGTTGGGGACGAATTATCAGTATTGGTTCGGTTGTGGGTGCCATGGGCAACGCAGGCCAAGTAAACTACGCAGCGGCCAAGGCCGGTCTGGAAGGTTTCAGCCGTGCACTGGCGCGTGAAGTCGGTTCGCGTTCGATTACGGTAAACTCGGTGGCTCCAGGGTTCATCGACACTGATATGACCCGCGAACTGCCCGAAGCGCAGCGTGAAGGCTTGATTACGCAGATTCCGCTGGGCCGTTTGGGGCAAGCACAAGAGATCGCGTCTGTGGTCGCTTTTCTTGCATCCGACGGTGCGGCTTACGTTACTGGGGCTACAATCCCGGTGAACGGCGGGATGTACATGAGTTAAATGTGACGGGTTGCTTCAAAAAAATGTCATACGAGCTGTCTAAAATCCGTTATAAAGCTGCAATCTATTTATAGGCGGAAGGCCCCAGGGTTTGAGGAGTGAAGCTTTCAGTTGAAAAACTGAAAAGTCTTTCTATACACTTACCCACTGGCCAGCTGCCTGAATTTGTCCATTAGGAGTGAAAACAAGGTATGAGCACCATCGAAGAGCGCGTCAAGAAAATCGTTGCTGAGCAACTGGGCGTTAAAGAAGAAGAAGTGGTCAACACTGCTTCCTTCGTTGAAGACCTGGGTGCCGACTCCCTTGACACTGTTGAGCTGGTGATGGCTCTGGAAGAGGAATTCGAGACCGAAATCCCTGACGAAGAAGCCGAGAAGATCACTACTGTACAAGCTGCAATCGATTACGTTACTAACCATCAGGCTTAATAGCTTGTAATCGTTGCTAGCTGTCATGGAAAAACCGCACTGCCATCACGGCGTGCGGTTTTTTCTTTAGGCCTGATGCAAAGTCGTCATTTGAAAAAGGAGAGTGCTGTGTCGCGTAGACGCGTCGTAGTCACCGGTATGGGTATGTTGTCGCCACTGGGCACGGATGTGCCGAGCAGTTGGCAGGGCATTCTGGCTGGCCGCAGTGGCATTGGTCTGATCGAACACACCGACCTTTCTGCCTATTCCACCCGTTTTGGCGGCTCGGTAAAGGGCTTCAATGTCGAGGAATACCTGTCGGTCAAGGAAGCTCGCAAGCTCGACCTGTTCATTCAATACGGTCTGGCCGCAGGGTTTCAGGCTGTGCGTAACTCCGGTCTGGAAGTCACTGATGCCAACCGTGAGCGCATCGGCGTGGCCATGGGTTCGGGTATTGGCGGTCTGACCAATATCGAAGAAACCAGCCGCACGCTGCATGATTCCGGCCCTCGTCGAATTTCACCGTTCTTCGTGCCTGGTTCGATCATCAATATGATTTCCGGTTTCCTGTCCATCCACCTGGGTGCACAGGGACCTAACTACGCCATCGCCACCGCATGTACCACCGGTACGCACTGCATCGGCATGGCGGCGCGCAACATCATGTACGACGAAGCCGACGTGATGATTGCCGGCGGCGCTGAAATGGCGGCCTGCGGTCTGGGCATGGGCGGCTTTGGTGCCTCCCGTGCACTGTCGACCCGCAACGACGAGCCGACCCGCGCCAGTCGTCCATGGGACAAGGGCCGTGATGGCTTCGTCCTGTCCGATGGCGCCGGTGCGCTGGTTCTGGAAGAGTTGGAACACGCCAAGGCCCGCGGCGCGACCATCTACGCCGAGCTGATCGGCTTTGGCACCAGTGGCGACGCCTACCACATGACGTCGCCTCCTGCGGACGGCGCCGGTGCTGCACGTTGCATCACCAATGCCCTGCGCGACGCCAAGATCAATGGCGACCAGGTCCAGTACATCAACGCCCACGGCACGTCGACCTCGGCCGGCGACCTCGCCGAAGCCTGTGCGATCAAGTCGGTGTTCGGCGATCACGCCTACAAACTGGCGGTCAGTTCGACCAAGTCCATGACCGGTCACCTGTTGGGTGCGGCGGGCGCGGTCGAGGCGATTTTCAGTGTGCTGGCGATCAACAGCCAGGTGGCGCCGCCGACGATCAACCTCGATGAGCCGGACGAAGGCTGCGACCTCGACTTCGTACCGCACACCGCGCGCAACATGGATATCGATGTGGTGCTGTCCAACTCCTTCGGATTTGGCGGGACCAACGGCTCGCTGGTGTTCCGCCGGTTCGCTGACTGATGGACAGCTGGGTCGACGGTCAGCCGGCTGACGCTCTGTCGCTGAAGGATCGCGGCCTGGCTTACGGTGATGGTCTGTTCGAGACCATTGCTGTGCGAGGCGGGCAACCGCTGCTGCTGGACCGGCATCTGTCGCGTCTGGCGCAGGGGTGTTCACGCCTGGCGATCACTGCCGATCAAGCGCTGATCCGCAGCGAGCTGCTGGCCTACGCCGCTGCAATGGGCGAGGGCGTGCTCAAGCTCATCCTCACCCGCGGCGACGGTTTGCGCGGTTACGCGCCCGATCCTTCGGCCCAGGCCCGACGCATTCTGCAAGGCAATCCTCCTGCGGCTTATCCTGTCGTCCATGGCGAGCAGGGTGTCCGTTTGTTCCCTTGCACCACACGCTTGTCCAACCAACCGTTGCTCGCCGGGCTCAAGCATTTGAATCGCCTGGAGCAGGTTATCGCCCGTTCGGAATGGCAAGACAGCGAACATGCCGAAGGCCTGATGCTCGATCGGGTTGGTCGCGTGATTGAAGGCGTCTTCAGCAATCTGTTCCTGGTGCGCGATGGCGTGCTGATCACTGCCGATCTCAAGCGTTGCGGCGTGGCCGGGGTGATGCGTGCCGAATTATTGTTTCAGGCTGAGTCATTGGGGATCCCCACGCAAATCACCGACATCAGCCTCGATCAGCTGCAATGGGCCGATGAAGTTTTCGTCTGCAACAGCGTGTATGGCGTTTGGCCGGTGCGCGCCTATGCAGCACTGAGCTGGTCGGTTGGCCCGCTCACCCGTAAACTCCAAACCATTGCCCGCGCGCTACTGGATGCTTGATACGTGAGACGTAAACTCTTGCTGCTGCTGGAAACCGGACTGGTTCTGGCAGGGCTGCTGTCAGCCGCTTCGGCCTGGAAAATCCATTCGGCGCTGGAACAGCCGCTGAACATCACCCAGGAAGAACTGCTGGAAGTGCCCAAGGGCACGACACCGACCCGCACTTTCTATCGACTCGAAGCCGATGGCGTCATCAAGGACGCCTTCTGGTTGCGCGTCTATTGGCGCTTCAACCTGTCCGCCACACCGATCCACAGCGGTGAATACCGCATGCTGCCGGGGATGACCGTCGACGGCCTGATCGACCTGTGGAAGCGCGGCGAAGTGGTGCAGTACAGCGTGACGCTGGTCGAAGGCTGGAATTTCCATCAGGTGCGCGCGGCACTGGCCAAGGATGACAAGCTCAAACAGACCCTGACCGGCCTGAGCGATACGCAAGTGATGGACAAGCTCGGCCATACCGGGATTTTCCCTGAGGGCCGCTTCTTCCCGGACACCTACAGCTTCGTGCGTGGCATGACCGACGCCGAGCTGCTGAAAAAAGCCTATGAGCGCCTCGATGAAGTGCTCGCCAAGGAATGGGACAAGCGCGCCGCTGACGCGCCGTACACCGAACCCTATCAGGCGCTGATCATGGCCTCGCTGGTGGAAAAGGAAACCGGCGTGCCGCAAGAGCGCGGGCAGATCGCCGGTGTGTTCGTGCGGCGGATGGCGATGGGCATGATGCTGCAGACCGATCCGACCGTCATCTACGGTCTCGGTGATCGTTACAACGGCAAGTTGACCCGCGCCCATCTCAAGGAAGCAACGCCGTACAACACCTACATGATCTCCGGCCTGCCGCCGACGCCGATTGCCATGGTCGGCCGTGAAGCGATCCATGCGGCGCTGAACCCGGTGGCCGGCAACAGTCTGTATTTTGTCGCTCGTGGTGACGGCAGCCACGTGTTCTCCGATGACCTGGATGCCCACAACTCGGCGGTGCGCGAGTTTCAGCTCAAGCGCCGTGCCGATTACCGTTCCAGCCCGGCACCGGCTAACGCGCCCGTGACGCCGGAAGCCGAGACGCCGATTCCTGCGGCTTCACCCGATACCGCACCCGAAGCGGTGCCGCAAGTGCCGGCGCAAGAGCCACCTCCGGCACCTGCGCCTGAGTCGACACCTGCGCCAGAATCCGTACCACCGATGCCGGCGCAAGAACCCGCGCCCGAACCGGATGCGCCAGCGCCGACGCCGCAAAGCCCGCAATGACTCTGATTAAGGACTGCCTGTGACTGGCTTGTTTATTACCCTGGAAGGCCCTGAAGGCGCCGGCAAGAGCACCAATCGCGAATACCTGGCCGAGCGCCTGCGCGCCGCCGGTATCGAAGTGCTGCTGACCCGCGAACCGGGCGGTACGCCGTTGGCTGAACGCATCCGCGAAGTGCTGCTGGCCCCGGTGGACGAAGTCATGAACCCCGACACCGAGCTGTTGCTGGTGTTCGCCGCCCGGGCTCAGCATCTGGCCGAGGTGATTCGCCCGGCGCTGGCCCGGGGCGCGGTGGTCTTGTGCGACCGCTTCACCGATTCGACTTATGCCTATCAGGGCGGCGGTCGCGGTTTGTCGCTGGAGCGCATCGCGACTCTGGAAACCTTCGTCCAGGGCGACTTGCGCCCGGACCTGACACTGATTTTCGATTTGCCGGTGGAAGTCGGCCTGGCCCGCGCCAGTGCTCGTGGTCGACTGGATCGTTTCGAACTCGAAGGCCGAACCTTTTTCGATGCGGTACGTAGCGCCTTTCTCAAACGGGCTGAGGCGGATCCGGCGCGGTATGTGCTGGTGGATGCCGCCCAGCCACTGCCGCAGGTTCAGCAGTCCCTGGATGCGTTGCTCCCGCGTTTGTTGGAGCTGACCCGTGGCTGAGGCCTATCCGTGGCAGGACGAGCTCTGGCAGCAACTGGCGGGGCGTAAACAGCACGCCCATGCCTATTTGCTGCATGGCCCGGCCGGAATCGGCAAGCGTGCATTGGCCGAGCGATTGATGGCGCATTTGTTGTGCCAGCGCCCGACCGCGCAGGATGCGTGTGGCGAGTGCAAATCCTGCCTGTTGCTCAAGGCCGGCAGTCACCCCGACAACTACATCCTGGAGCCGGAAGAAGCGGACAAGGCGATCAAGGTCGATCAGGTGCGTGATCTGGTTAGCTTCGTGGTCCAGACCGCGCAGATGGGCGGGCGCAAAGTGGTGCTGATCGAGCCGGTGGAGTCGATGAACGTCAACGCCGCCAACGCCTTGCTCAAAAGTCTGGAAGAGCCGTCCGGCGATACGGTGTTGCTGCTGGTCAGCCACCAGACCAGCCGTTTGCTGCCGACGATCAAGAGCCGCTGTCAGCAACAGGCCTGTCCGCTGCCGAGCGAGGCGATGAGCCTGGCGTGGCTGGCGACGGCGTTGCCGGATTGCTCACAGGACGAGCGCATCGAATTGCTGACCCTGGCTGCCGGTTCGCCGTTGGCCGCGGTCAAATTGCAGAACCAGGGTGTACGCGAGCAGCGGATGCTGGTCGTCGAAGGCGTGAAGCAGTTGCTCAAGCAACAGAAATCACCGACCCAGCTGGCCGAAGAATGGAAAAGCATTCCCCAATTACTGTTGTTCGATTGGTTCTGCGACTGGTCGAGCCTGATCCTGCGCTATCAGTTGACCCAGGATGAAGAAGGCCTGGGCTTGATGGACATGCGCAAAGTCATCCAATACCTGGCGCAGAAGTCCGGGCAGGGCAAAGTGCTGAATATTCAGGACTGGATCCTCGCCCAGCGTCAGAAGGTGATGAGCAAGGCCAACCTCAATCCGGCGCTGCTGCTTGAAGCGCTGCTGGTGCAATGGGTGTCTTTGCCGGGCCAGAAGTGACTAGACTCTGAGCAACAGCAATGGAGGTCAGCATGAATGAACCCGTCAACACCGGGCCGCGCAACGGCATTTTATCCCTGACCATCAAGGACAAGTCCGTGCTGTACGCGGCTTACATGCCGTTCATCAAGAACGGTGGCCTGTTCATCCCGACCAACAAAAGCTACAAGTTGGGCGATGAGGTGTTTATGTTGCTGAATCTGATGGATGATCCGGAAAAGATCCCGGTCGCTGGCAAAGTCACCTGGATCACCCCAAAAGGTGCTCAGGGCAACCGGGCCGCCGGGGTTGGCGTGCAGTTCAGTGACGGTGACAACACCGCCCGCAGTCGAATCGAAACCCATCTGGCCGGAGCCCTGAAATCCGACCGTCCCACTCATACGATGTAAGTTGTAGCCCTTTTATGCTCGTAGATTCCCATTGCCACCTCGATCGCCTCGACCTCGCCGCCCATGACGGCTCTTTGGATGCTGCACTCGATGCCGCCCGCCAGCGCGGGGTCGGGCATTTTTTGTGCATCGGCGTCAGCGTCGACAATGCCGCCGATGTCAAAGCCCTGGCCGAGCGTTATGACGACGTCGATTGTTCGGTCGGCGTGCATCCGCTGGACGTGCAACCCGGTGCCGCGCCCGCGCTGGATTGGCTGTTGCAGGAATTGAATCACCCGCGTGTGGTGGCGATTGGTGAAACCGGCCTTGACTACCACTACGAGCCGGAAGCCGCGGAGTTGCAGCAGGAATCTTTCCGTCTGCATCTGCAAGCTGCTCAGCAAACTGGCAAACCGGTGATCATTCACACCCGCGGCGCTCGCGCCGATACGCTGGAGCTGTTGCGCGAAGCCGCGTTGCCCCAGGCTGGCGTGCTGCATTGCTTCACCGAAGACTGGGAGATGGCCAAGGCTGCGCTGGACATGGGCTATTACATTTCCCTGTCCGGGATTGTCACGTTCCGCAATGCCGATGCGTTGCGTGACGTCGCGAGCAAGGTGCCGGCCGACCGTTTGCTGGTGGAAACCGATTCGCCGTACCTGGCGCCGATCCCTTATCGCGGCAAACCGAACCTGCCGCAATATGTGCGGGAAGTGGCAGAGTTCCTGGCGATGCTGCGCGGTGAGTCCTATGAGCGATTTGCGGAGCAGACCACTGAGAATTTCAAGCGACTGTTCCCGTTGGCGCATGTGAAAGGTTAAATCGCAGGCAAAAAAAACCCGGGTTCTGGGGGGTGAATCCGGGTTAAGACCATTAGGAGTAAAACAAAGGTACGCGGTCCGTTGGTACCTATATCGACGCGACACTTGGGGGAGATGCCTCGCCGACAGTTCAAGTATTGATCAGTATCGCGACGACGCCAGTTTAGCCGCCCCGGTTTTTAAACATATTTGGAATACCTGCGCTTCGGAAGAGTTCTCATCAACCGGCGACCTTGCGTGAAATCATCAAGAAACACAGATATGCTCGGATGATCCGTGCATTTTGGCGCAAGTTAGGCATAATACGCGGCTTCGAATTTTGACCCCAACAGACCTTTTCTTATGCATAAAGAACCTCGTAAGGTCCGTGAGTTTCGTCGCCGCGAGCAAGAAATTCTCGATACCGCGCTCAAGCTGTTCCTCGACCAAGGTGAAGACAGTGTCACCGTCGAGATGATTGCTGATGCCGTCGGTATCGGCAAAGGCACGATCTACAAGCACTTCAAATCCAAGGCAGAGATCTATCTGCGCCTGATGCTCAATTACGAGCGCGATTTGAACGAGCTGTTGCATTCGGCCGATGTCGACAAGGATAAGGAAGCCCTGTCCCGGGCCTACTTCGAATTCCGCATGCGCGACCCGCAACGCTATCGCTTGTTCGATCGCCTGGAAGAAAAGGTGGTCAAGGGCAACCAGGTGCCTGAGATGGTCGAGGAGCTGCACAAGATCCGTGCCTCGAACTTCGAACGCCTGACCCTGCTGATCAAGGGCCGGATCAGTGAAGGCAAGCTTGAAGACGTGCCGCCGTACTTCCATTACTGCGCGTCCTGGGCGCTGGTGCATGGCGCCGTGGCGCTGTATCACTCGCCGTTCTGGAGCAATGTGCTGGAAGATCAGGAAGGCTTCTTCCAGTTCCTGATGGATATCGGCGTGCGCATGGGCAACAAACGCAAGCGCGACACCGACACCCCAAGCAGCTGAGCCATTCAGCTGGCTGATTGCGCCATTATTTCGCTACATGGCGCAGTACCGCAGGAATATACTCAGGCTTAGGTATTGCTAAAACTTGATTTGTGAGTCAAGTTTTAGCGGTCCCGAAAATTCTTCAGCCGGAGTGATCCATGATCGTTGACCGTCAAGGCAGGCGTTTTCGCAATTTGCGGATCAGCCTGACTTCAGCCTGCAATTACGCGTGTACTTACTGCGTGCCGAACGGCAAGCGGCTGGTCGCCGCGCAGGATGAATTGTCGGCCGAGGCCATGGCGCGCGGCGTAGCGTATCTGATCGAAGCCGCCGGCATCGAGCGGTTGCGCATCACTGGCGGCGAGCCGCTGGTCAGTCCCAAACTCGAAGCTTTCATGACCGCCGTCGGCCAGATGGGCCTTGAAGACATCAGCCTGACCACCAATGGTCAATTGCTGGCGAAAAAACTGCCGCTGCTGGTGGACGCCGGCATCCGTCGCATCAACGTTTCCCTCGATACCCTGGATGCCAGTGCGTTCCGCAGCATTGCCCGTGGCGGCGATCTGGCGACGGTGCTCGACGGCATGGACCAGGCGTCGGCGGCCGGCATCAAGATCAAGGTCAACATGGTGCCCTTGCGCGGGCAGAACCTGGATCAGGTGATGCCGCTGCTCGACTACTGTCTGGAGCGTGGCTATGAGCTGCGTTTTATCGAGCTGATGCGCATGGGTCACCTGGCCAGCGACAACAACGCCTTCCTGCAACAGTTCGTCAGCCTTCAGCAATTGCTGAGCCTGATCGGCGACCGCTACGAATACCTGCAAGCCGACGCGCCGGTGGATGCCACAGCGGTGCGCTACGAGGTTCCGGGGCAGGGCTACTTCGGTGTGATCGCCAACGAAAGTGTGCCGTTCTGCCGGACGTGTTCACGGCTGCGGCTGTCGTCCACGGGGTGGCTGCATGGCTGTCTGTCGTCGAGCAATCGCCACTACGTTGGCGACCTTCTGGACAAACCCCGTCACCAAGCGCTCCCAGCGTTGCAGCGACTGTTGGTGAAAGCCCTCGGCGATAAGCAGGAAGTGGCGTTCTCCGGTGGTGCGACCATCATGAAGATTATCGGCGGCTGATCGGGCGTTATCGCGGGCAAGCCTTGCTCCTACAGGTTTGTGTCGTACCCAAATGTGCGAACGCCTCAAACCTGTAGGAGCAAGGCTTGCCCGCGATTGCATTCTATAAAGTCGACGATAATCCTGAGCTGGCGCGGAAGCTGCATCCAACGCCCATTCGCCGGTTTTCCGTCACCGGCCTCTGGAGGGTAGGATGCGTAGCCTGGTTTTGCTGCTGGCCGTTTTGGCGCTTGGTGGCTGCATGAATGTCAGCGACATGGGCGAAGGTGTTCGCTACCACATGAGCGACGCGGGGCTGCTGGATCACAGCAACAGTCAGCGCGTGAACAACTTCCGCATCCAGCCGGACTCCTTTATCTACATCGCCCAGGGTGCCTTCGCGCCGCCGGGCAGTGCTTATCCGCGTCCTAACGTGGTGGCGGAAGAAGCCTTCGACGGCTTTATCGAATACTTCCCGATGGTCCGCCGCGCCCGTGCACCGGAAGGCCTCGATGCCGCCATGGGCGAAGCCCGGGCCGCCGGTGCGCATTACTTGCTCTACACGCGGTTTGCCAAGGCTGACGACCGCATTGGCAACTCCGACGAATGGCTTGATCAGGAAGCCGTGGATCGCCTCGGTATCGACAGCGGCGTGATTCAGATCATGTTGATCGAGACCAGCACCCAGTATTTGATCGATACTGCACGGATCAAGAGTCGTGGCGGTTTACTGACGTTCCACGACAAAAAGCCAGAAGACCTGCTGGGCCCGCCGCTGGAGCAATACGCTCGCAGCCTGTTGGGGCTCAGCGACCAGTAATCCAAAGGAGATCGCCATGAGTGGCCCGCAAAAAGCCAACGACCTGTTGGGGCAAATCCCCAAGACCAAAGGCTTGCCACCCGTCCACTTGTGGAACCCTGACTTTTGCGGCGACATCGACATGCGCATCGCCCGGGACGGCACCTGGTACTACCTGGGCACGCCGATCGGGCGCAAACCGATGGTCAAGTTGTTCTCCACCATCATCCGCCGCGATGGCGATGATTACTTTCTGATCACCCCGGTCGAGAAAGTCGGCATTAAGGTCGATGACGCGCCGTTCGTGGCGATTGCCGTGGAAGTGGAAGGCGAGGGGGACGCTCAACTGTTGCGCTTCACCACCAACGTCGATGAGACGGCCGAGGCAGGGGCTGAGCATCCGATTCGCGTGGTGATCGATCCGGTCACTCAAGAGCCTGCGCCGTACGTGCACGTGCGGACCAACCTCGAAGCGCTGATCCATCGCAATGTGTTCTACCAATTGGTGGAGCTGGCGGTGAGTCGTGAAATCGACGGGCAGCGTTGGTTGGGGGTGTGGAGTGGTGGCGAGTTTTTTGTCATCGGGCTTGAGCCGTAACGGTGAAGTATCTTGTTATGAAAATGGCCCGCTAATTAAGCGGGCCATTTTTTTGCCTACAAACCTTTGTCCTTGAGCCGAGCCGCATGTTCGAGATAGAGGTGTACCGGGCTAACGTTCCAACTCGTGATCCCGGCCATTTGATTGACCGCGTCGAAATGGTCCATCGGATAATCCGAACGGATGACTTTGCCCAGGTGCGAACTGTTCTGTCCGACCAGCCCATCGTTGGCATGTTTCTCTTTATAAAATAGCTTCGACAGCACGATGCAGTTCAGATGGGACGGATCGAGCGGTTGCAGACTCTGAAAGTTCTGCACGATCCCGCTCCAGGAGTAGTAATACACGCCGTTTTCAATTTCGTTGCCATCCCCGCCCCAGTGTTTCGGCACCCCTTGCGGGTACTTCTTGTTGAAGGCTGCCAAACCCTCGCTGGTCAACGATGCGAAGGCTGCGCGGGCATCCTGAGGGTTTTCCGGGTGGCCGCTGATCAGCGATATAAAGATACCGACCGCTGCAAACAGTGCCAGCACCACCGCTTCCGGCAACTCGCCGGGCGTCAACGCCTTATGCAGCTGATCGGCAATTTCCGAACCGTGGTTGGGGCAACTGACCGAGGTGACTGACGCGACCTTCTGTGGGTGCAGCGCGGCGACGTAGCGTGCCGCCAGTGGGCCTTGGCTATGGCCGATAAGGTTGACCTTGGCCGCTCCCGTCTCCCGCAAAATGCGATTGACGTGTTCGAGCAGTTTTTCGCCGCGCTCCTCATTGCCGTTAACGGCTGGAATATTAACGGCATATACCTTGGCGCCAGCCCGTTCCAGGGCTTCCTTGATCTCGAAGAAGTACGGGTAACCGCCTATGGTGTCGAAACCAAACAGGCCGTGGACCAATACAATCGGGTATTGCGTAGACGCATCCATGTTCATACTCATACCTGTCGATAGCGGATTTTGGTGGAACAGATGCTATTGACTGCCTGATCTGTCGCGGGCTAACCGTAGGTGACAAAGCCAGTTGCTTCAAATCTTGCGGATAAAAATGCCGTGAGCCTCGAAAGCGGCGAATAAAATCAAATTGACACTTAATCATATGATGATTAGCGTGGGCCTCCATCGCGAACGGCTTTTTGCCGTCCCTGCTTCGAGGTTTTCATGTCCAGCAGTTTTCATGCATCGACGGTCGATTGGCTAGGTGGCTGGATTGCTGCCGGCCAGGTGAAGCCCGGCGAAACCATCAAGGTTGAGGCCGATCTGGGCGAACAGCTTGGGGTCAGTCGCACGGTCATTCGCGAAGCCATCAAGACTCTGGTCGCCAAGGGCATGCTCGAAGTCGGGCCGAAAGTCGGAACGCGGGTGCTGCCGATAAAACGCTGGAACCTGTTTGATCCGCAAGTCGTCGGCTGGCTATCCCGCAGCGGCCTGCCGGAAAACTTCGTCGACGACTTGCTCGACCTGCGCCGCACCATCGAACCCATGGCCGTGCGTTGGGCCTGCGAGCGCGCCACCGTCGAACAAGTCCAGGCAATCCTCCAGGCTTACAACGCACTGGAGCGCGCCGTGGACAGCGGCATCGATTACAACCGCGCTGACCAGTTTTTCCATGAGTGCATCCTCGCCGCCAGCCACAATCAATTCATCGAACAAATGGTCCCGGCCCTCGGCGCGTTGTTGGCGGTGTCGTTTGAAGTGTCCGCCGCCGATCCGGATGAACTCCGTCGTACGCTACCGATCCACAAAGACATGGCCGACGCCATCGCCGCCCGGGATGCCGCGCGGGGTGTGTGGGCCTGCATGACCCTGATCGACAACGCCGACCTGGCCATCAAGCGTTTCTACCCGCAAGTCATGGCCGACAAAAAAGCCAGCTGATAACCCAAATCCCCATGTAGGAGCGAGGCTTGCCCGCGAAAGCGATTTCATGACCAGCAAAGATGTTGAATGTTAAATCGCCTTCGCGGGCAAGCCTCGCTCCTACAGGTAAAGCAATAAGGAGGTTTCATGACGTGGACTGCCGTTACCGAACACCGTGCCCAGCTCGGTGAAGGCCCATTTTGGGACGCGCCAACCCAAGCGCTCTACTGGGTCGACATCGCCGGCAAACAAGCCCTGCGGCTGATCGGCGCCAACGTGCAGATCTGGCAGATGCCGGAACACGTGTCCGCCTTCATCCCCTGCGAAAGCGGCGATGCGCTGGTGGCCATGAGCAGCGGCGTCTATCGCCTGGACCTGGATTCCCCCGGCCTGGAACCGCGCCTGACCCTGCTCTGCGTCGCCGATCCGCAACCCGGCAATCGCCCCAACGAAGCCCGTTGCGATGCCCTGGGTCGGCTCTGGCTCGGCACCATGCAAAACAATATCGGCGAGAACGGCGAAGACCTGCCCATCGAGCGCCGCTCCGGTGGCCTTTTCCGCATCGACCGCGATGCCCGGGTCACGCCGCTGCTCCGAGGGCTGGGCATTCCCAACACCTTGCTGTGGAGCGATGACGCCACCCGCCTGTATTTCGCCGACAGCCTCGACCGCACGCTCTATCAACATTTCATCCGCACCGACGGCGCCCTCGATCCGGCGCAGGTCTGGTTCGGTCCCCACGAACGCGGCGGCCCGGATGGCTCGGCGATGGATGCCCAGGGTTATCTGTGGAACGCCCGGTGGGACGGTAGCTGTTTGCTCAGGCTCAGTCCGGAAGGGCAGGTCGATCGAGTGATCGAGTTACCGGTCAGCCGCCCCACCAGTTGCGTATTTGGCGGCGAAGACCTGCAAACCCTCTACATCACCAGCGCCGCGAGCCCGCTCAATCATCCATTGGACGGCGCGGTGCTATCGATTCGGCTCGATATAGCAGGAAAAACCTGTACGAGGTTTGCCGGTTAAATCCCAAAATATGGGATGTAAAATTATATATTGAGATTATTTGGCGGTCGGGTTTATAGTCGGCTCCATCAGTTACACGCACTCACACTTAAAAAAACAAAACAGGTGAAGTGATGCAGGGATTTTCCAAACAGTTTTTTCGCCGGACATCGACAGATGCCCGGTTTTTGTCGTGCCTGGAAAAGGGAGCCGTAATCCATGGCTGAGCCTCTTACCTTGCCGCCGGTGCCTGAGCCGCCGAAGGGCGAGCGCCTGAAAAACAAGGTCGTGCTGTTGACCGGCGCAGCTCAGGGGATCGGCGAAGCGATTGTCGCGACCTTTGCTTCCCAGCAAGCCAGGCTGATCATCAGCGACATCCAGGGCGAGAAAGTCGAAAAAGTCGCGGCCCACTGGCGGGACAAAGGTTTTGACGTACAGGCGATCAAGGCTGATGTCTCCCACCAGCCAGATCTGCACGTCATGGCCAGACTGGCTGTCGAACGCCACGGTCGCATCGACGTGCTGGTCAACTGCGCCGGGGTCAACGTGTTCCGCGATCCATTGGAAATGACCGAAGAAGACTGGCGCCGCTGCTTCGCCATCGACCTGGACGGCGCCTGGTTCGGCTGCAAAGCCGTGTTACCACAAATGATCGAACAGGGCGTCGGCAGCATCATCAACATCGCCTCGACCCATTCTTCCCACATCATTCCCGGTTGCTTTCCGTACCCGGTGGCCAAGCACGGCTTGCTCGGCCTGACCCGTGCCTTGGGCATCGAGTACGCAGCGAAGGGTATTCGGGTCAACGCCATCGCGCCGGGCTACATCGAAACCCAACTGAACGTCGATTACTGGAACGGTTTTGCCGACCCCCAGGCCGAACGTCAGCGCGCCTTTGATCTGCATCCGCCACGGCGTATCGGTCAGCCGATGGAAGTGGCGATGACGGCCGTATTCCTGGCCAGCGATGAAGCACCGTTCATCAACGCCTCGTGCATCACCATCGATGGTGGTCGCTCGGTCATGTACCACGACTGAGCACATCGGATTCAGGCGCGGAACTCCGCCCGGAATCCAATCATCATACGATATGACTTTTGGCTACATGCTTTACCGCTGCATCGGTTTTCAAAATAACGCTCAAAAAAAATAACAAGGAGTCAGCTTATGAATCGTCGTCGTGGGATCCGTTCCCTGTGCTGTGCCGCTTTGGCGGTCACGGCGGTCAGCCTGAGCAGTTCGCTGCTGGCGGCCGAGCAAGTGAAAATCGGTTTTCTGGTCAAGCAGGCGGAAGAGCCATGGTTCCAGACGGAATGGGCCTTCGCGGAAAAGGCCGCCAAGGACAAAGGCTTCACCTTGATCAAGATCGCCGTGCCTGACGGCGAGAAAACCCTTTCGGCCATCGACAGCCTGGCGGCCAACGGCGCCAAGGGCTTTGTGATCTGCCCGCCGGACGTCGGCCTCGGCCCGGCAATCATGGCCAAAGCCAAAGCCAACGATTTGAAAGTGATCGCGGTCGATGACCGTTTTGTCGATGCCAAGGGCAAATTCATGGAAGACGTGCCGTACCTCGGCATGGCGGCGTTTGAAGTCGGTGAGAAGCAGGGCAACGCCATGGCCACCGAAGCGAAAAAACGCGGTTGGGACTGGAAAGAAACCTACGCCGTGATTAACACCTTCAACGAACTCGACACTGGCAAGAAACGCACCGACGGTTCAGCCAAAGCGCTGACCGATGCGGGCTTCCCGAAAGACCACATCCTCTACACCGCGCAGAAAACCCTCGACGTCCCGGGCAGCATGGACGCCACCAACTCGGCGCTGGTGAAACTGCCCAGCGGCGCGAAAAACCTGATCATCGGCGGCATGAACGACAACACCGTACTGGGCGGCGTGCGCGCCACCGAGAGCGCTGGTTTTGCCGCTGCCAACGTGATCGGCATCGGCATCAACGGCACCGACGCCATCGGCGAACTGAAAAAGCCCAACAGCGGCTTCTTCGGCTCGATGCTGCCGAGCCCGCATATCGAGGGCTACAACACTGCGGCGATGATGTACGAGTGGATCACCACCGGCAAAGAGCCGCCGAAATATACGGCCATGGACGAGGTGACGCTGATCACGCGCGAGAACTTCAAGCAGGAACTGGAAAAAATCGGCCTGTGGAACTGAAGGCCGGTTGATTTCATCGGCGGCCCTGGCGACGGGGCTGCCTGATCTGTGTGATGAGGTGGTTATGCAAGCGCAAACACAAACACAACAACACAGCGGCGGCAGCTTGCGCTTCAACGGGATCGGCAAGACCTTTCCCGGGGTGAAGGCGCTGGACGGCATCAGCTTCGTCGCGCATCCGGGGCAGGTGCACGCCTTGATGGGCGAGAACGGCGCCGGCAAATCGACGCTACTGAAAATCCTCGGCGGCGCGTACATCCCGAGCAGCGGCGACCTGCAGATCGGCGAGCAGACGATGGCCTTCAAGTCCACCGCCGACAGCATCGCCAGCCGCGTCGCCGTGATTCACCAGGAGCTGCACCTGGTCCCGGAAATGACCGTCGCGGAAAACCTGTTCCTCGGCCATCTGCCGGCCAGTTTCGGCCTGATCAATCGCAGCACCCTACGCCAGCAAGCCTTGGCCTGCCTCAAGGGCCTGGCCGATGAAATCGACCCGCAAGAGAAAGTCGGGCGCCTGTCCCTCGGCCAGCGGCAACTGGTAGAAATCGCCAAGGCCTTGTCCCGTGGTGCGCATGTGATTGCGTTCGACGAACCCACCAGCAGTCTTTCGGCGCGGGAAATCGATCGCTTGATGGCGATCATCGGTCGCCTGCGGGACGAAGGCAAAGTGGTGCTCTACGTCTCCCATCGTATGGAAGAAGTGTTCCGCATCTGCAACGCGGTGACGGTGTTCAAGGATGGCCGCTTTGTGCGCACGTTCGAGAACATGAGCGAACTGACCCACGACCAGTTGGTGACCTGCATGGTCGGTCGCGATATCCAGGACATTTACGATTACCGTCCGCGTCAGCGCGGTGCAGTGGCGTTGAAAGTCGACGGTTTGCTCGGGCCGGGCCTGCGGGAGCCGGTGAGTTTCGAGGTGCACAAAGGCGAGATTCTCGGGTTGTTCGGTTTGGTCGGGGCAGGGCGCACCGAGTTGTTCCGCATGCTCAGCGGACTGACGCGCAACACGGCGGGTCGCCTGGAATTGCGCGGCCATGAACTGAAACTGCGCTCGCCCCGGGATGCCATCGCCGCCGGGATTCTGCTGTGCCCCGAGGACCGCAAGAAGGAGGGCATCATGCCGCTCTCCAGCGTCGCCGAGAACATCAACATCAGCGCACGCGGCGCCCATTCCACCTTCGGTTGCCTGTTGCGCGGCCTATGGGAAAAGGGCAACGCCGAGAAGCAGATCGCCGCGCTGAAAGTGAAGACGCCCAGCGCGTCGCAGAAAATCATGTACCTGTCCGGTGGCAACCAGCAGAAGGCCATTCTCGGTCGCTGGCTGTCGATGCCGATGAAAGTCCTGCTGCTCGACGAACCGACCCGTGGCATCGACATCGGCGCCAAAGCCGAGATCTACCAAATCATCCATAACCTTGCGGCCAGCGGCATCGCGGTGATCGTGGTGTCCAGCGACTTGATGGAAGTCATGGGCATTTCCGACCGCATCCTGGTGCTGTGCGAAGGCGCGATGCGCGGCGAGCTGTCCCGCGACGAAGCGAATGAATCCAACCTGCTGCAACTGGCTTTGCCGCGCCAACGCGCTGACGGCGTGGCGAACTGAGAGGTAACTATGATGACCATGCAAAACAACGCACTGCCCACCCAGCGCAAACCCCTGGACCTGCGGCGTTTTCTCGATGACTGGGTGATGCTGCTGGCGGCCATCGGCATCTTTGTCGCTTGTACGTTGCTGATCGACAACTTCCTCTCGCCGCTGAATATGCGTGGGCTGGGCCTGGCGATCTCCACCACCGGGATTGCCGCGTGCACCATGTTGTATTGCCTGGCGTCCGGGCATTTCGACTTGTCGGTGGGCTCGGTGATTGCCTGTGCCGGCGTGGTCGCGGCGGTGGTGATGCGCGACACCGACAGCGTATTCCTCGGTGTCGCGGCGGCGCTGTTCATGGGGCTGATCGTCGGGTTGATCAACGGGATTGTGATCGCCAAGTTGCGGGTCAATGCCTTGATCACCACGCTGGCGACCATGCAGATCGTGCGTGGCCTGGCGTACATTTTTGCCAATGGCAAAGCGGTGGGCGTGTCACAGGAACAGTTCTTCGTCTTCGGTAACGGCCAGTTGTTCGGCGTGCCAGTGCCGATTTTGATCACCATTGTTTGCTTCCTGTTTTTCGGCTGGCTGCTGAACTACACCACCTACGGGCGCAACACCATGGCCATCGGCGGTAACCAGGAAGCGGCGCTGTTGGCTGGGGTAAACGTTGACCGGACCAAGATCATCATCTTCGCCGTGCACGGTTTGATCGGTGCGTTGGCCGGGGTGATCCTCGCTTCGCGCATGACCTCGGGCCAGCCGATGATTGGCCAGGGTTTTGAGCTGACGGTGATTTCCGCTTGTGTGTTGGGCGGGGTGTCGTTGAGCGGCGGGATCGGCATGATCCGGCACGTGATTGCCGGGGTGTTGATTCTGGCGATCATCGAGAATGCGATGAACCTGAAGAACATTGATACGTTTTATCAGTATGTGATTCGCGGATCGATTCTGTTGTTGGCGGTGGTGATTGACCGTCTGAAACAACGCTGAGATCAAGAGCCACCCCTCACCCCAACCCTCTCCCCAGAGGGGAGAGGGGGAAAGGGGGCAGGTCTCCAAGCTTTTCAAAACCTGAGTTCGACACGATTTCTTCTGTTTGATCGTTCCCACGCTCTGCGTGGGAATGCCTCAATGGACGCTCCGCGTCCGCTTTTGGGACGCAGAGCGTCCCGGGCTGCATTCCCACGCAGAGCGTGGGAACGATCAGTCCACCTGTCACCTCCCTGAAAAAATGCCTTGCCCGTCCGACCCTGTTTCGGTTATCGCTTTGTACATGATTAGACAGGTTCGATTTGACAAGAAACAACGGGTGGTCGATGAGCTCATCCGGCGCATCGAAAGCGGCCTCATGGAGGACGGCTTTCTGTTGCCGGGCGAGCATCAATTGGCTCAAGAATTCAAGGTCAGCCGCGGCACGCTGCGTGAAGCCCTGGCCGAACTGAAGAGGCGCAACTACATCGCCACGCAAAGCGGAGTCGGCTCTATCGTCACCTTCGACGGTGTGGTGCTCGATCAGCACAGCGGTTGGGCCCAGGCCCTGGCGGACAGCGGGGCGCTGATCAACACCGAAGTGCTGCGGCTGGAGGCGGTCAGTCGGCCTGACCTGCTGTCGCGGTTCGGCACCGACAAGTTCATTACCCTCGACCGTCGCCGCCGCGCGAATGACGGCACGCTGGTATCCCTGGAACGTTCATTGATTCCCGCCACTGGCACCCTGGAAAGTCTGCCGCGAGTGGGCCTGATCGATAACTCGCTGACCATCACCCTAGCCGCCTACGGTTACATCGGCGAACGCGGTGATCAGTGGATTGGCGCCGAACCGCTGAACGCCGAAGACGCTGAACTGCTCGGTCGTCCCACCGGCACGGTATTCCTCAAGGCCCTGCGCACCACGTACGACCGTCAGGGCCGGTTCATGGAACAGGTCGAAAGCTTGCTCGACCCCGTCCATTTCCGTCTGCACCTGCAATTTGGAGAGTCAAAGTGACCGCGCTCAATCGTGCCTTGGGCGCGTTCTATGGTTTGGCTCTGGGCGATGCCCTGGGCATGCCGACCCAATCCCTGAGCCGTGCCGAGATCAAGGCGCGCTTCGGCGAAATCACCGACCTGGAAGATGCCGGCCCCGATCAACCGATTGCCGCCAACATGCCCAAAGGTTCGATCACCGACGACACCGAACAGGCGATCCTGGTCGGCCAATTGTTGATTGAAGGCGAAGGCTGGATCGACCCGGCCGTGCTCGCCCAACGGCTGATCGAATGGGAAGCCGAAATGCAGGCCAAGGGCTCGCAGGATTTGCTCGGGCCTTCGACCAAACGTGCGATCGAGATGATCCTCGCCGGGCATTCGCCGGAAGAGGCGGGGCGCTACGGCACCACCAACGGCGCGGCGATGCGCATTACACCGGTGGGGATCGCGGCGGATGTCGCGGATCCGCAGCGCTTTATCAACGCCGTGGTCCAGGCTTGCCAGGTTACCCACAACACCACGCTGGGGATCTCCAGCGCGGCGGCGGTGGCGGCGGTGGTTTCGGCTGGGATTAACGGCATGGACCTCGGTGAGGCTTTGAACCTGGGCATGCAGATTGCCCAGCAGGCTGAGAGCCACGGTCACTGGGTCGCCGGCGGACGCATCGCCTCGCGAATCAGTTGGGCGCGGACCATCAGCATAGACAGCGACAAGGCCTTGCTCGCCGATTTGCTCTACGACGTGATCGGCACCTCTGTGGCCTCGCAGGAATCGGTGGTGGTGTCGTTTGCCCTGGCCCAGCAAGTGGCCATCGGTGAGATGAACGCCTTCGACGCCGTGTGCATGGCCGCAAGCCTGGGCGGCGATACCGACACCATCGCGGCGATTCTCGGCGCGATGCTCGGCGCTTGCCTGGGCATGGAGAGCTGGCCGGCGGCGATGATCGACAAGGTCAAAACCGTGAATGGTCTGGAGCTGGGACCGTTGGTGCAAGGCCTTTTGGCGCTGCGTTGACTGGACGGGCCCCATCGCGAGCAAGCTCGCTCCCACAAGGGATAGTGCAAATCTTCAGGTACACGCTGTACCTGTGGGAGCGAGCTTGCTCGCGATAGGCGCGCCGCCTATATCAGAATTTTCACCCGCAACGGAACGCACAAATCTGGCCAGGACTGCCGGGATGTTATGTCGACTTCCGAAACTGCCCACAACCAAAACAATGGCAACAGGAGCATCCATCATGAGTTCATCGAACGCCGGGCCAAGCGCCGGGCAACTGGAAACCCGTGGCATCGAACCGGTCCCGGAAAGCGAGTGCAACGGTCATCCCCTGCAACTGTTCTGGGTCTGGTTCGCCGCCAACATCTCCATCCTCGGCTTGCCGTTGGGCGCCACACTGGTCGCGTTTCGCGGCTTGGCGATCTGGCAGGCAATCATCGTCGCGATCCTCGGCGCTGCCGGCTCGTTCGCGGTGGTCGGGATCATTTCCATTGCCGGCCGTCGTGGTCGCGCACCGAGCCTGACCCTGTCCCGAGCGATCTTCGGCGTACGCGGCAACATCGGCCCGACCGTGGTTTCGCTGATGTCGCGCCTGGGCTGGGAAACCGTCAACACCACCACCGCTGCGTTCGTGTTGCTGTCGTTGTGCTCGATCCTGTTCGGCTCGCCGGTGGAAGCCAAAAGCGCACCGGTGTTGACCCTGATCTTCATTGCGATTTTCGTTTTGCTGACCCTGTCGGTATCCGGCCTCGGTCATGCGACCTTGCTGGTGATCCAGAAGTGGGCGACTTACGTGTTCGGCGCGCTGAACATCCTGGTCGGCGGCTTCCTCTGCGCCACCATCGACTGGAGCGCGGTATTCAATGCCACCCCGGCACCGCTGAGTGCGATGATCATCGGCGTCGGCACCATGGCTGCCGGCACCGGGATCGGTTGGGCCAACGCTGGTGCCGATATGTCGCGCTACCAGCACAAAAGCGTGAAAGCCGTGCGCCTGGTGGCCTCGGCGGCATTCGGTGCGGGGATTCCGCTGGTGTTGCTGATCACCCTCGGCGGCCTGCTGTCGGTGGGCAACAACGACCTGGCGCAAGCGACTGACCCGATCATCGCGATCCGCGACATGCTGCCGACCTGGATGGCCGTGCCATACCTGATCACCGCGTTCGGCGGGCTGCTGCTGTCGAATAACCTGTCGGTGTACTCCGCCGGTTTGACCACCCTGACCCTTGGCCTCAAGGTCCCGCGCGTCTACGCGGTGGTGGTGGACATCGTCGCGATCTTCGCCGGTTCGATCTACTTCATGCTGATCGCCGACAGCTTCTACGGCCCGTTCATCACCTTCATTTCCCTGTTGGCGGTGCCAATCACCGCGTGGGTCGGGATCTTCGTGGTTGATCTGATTCACCGTCATTACTACAGCCCCAAAGACCTGCTGGACGTCAGCCCGAGCAGCGCCTATTGGTATCACGGTGGTATCGAATGGCGAGCCTTTGGTGCCTGGGCGCTGGCGATTGTGCTGGGCTTCAGCTTCACCACCATCGGCACCACCGCTGAAAACATCTGGTTCCGCGGCTTCCTGTCCGACTCGTGGCTGGGGCATAACGGCCTCGGCTGGATCGTGACCTTCCTGGTGGCCGGCGGGATTTACTGTGTACTCGGCGGGGCCAAGGATCGTCGCGCCGGGTTGATCGAGAATGCTCATGCCTAAGATGTTGCATACCGGCCAGGTCATCATCGACCTGGTCATGGCCGTGGATAAATTGCCCCAGGCGGGCGGCGACGTATTGGCGCAATCCGCCAGTTTCGAAGCCGGCGGCGGCTTCAACGTGATGGCTGCCGCCCAGCGAAATGGCTTGCCGGTGGTCTATCTCGGCCGCCATGGCACCGGCCGTTTCGGCGACCTGGCCCGGGAGGCGATGAAGACCGAAGGCATTCAGATCGGCATCGCCCACAAAGCCGAGCACGACACCGGGTTGTGCGTCGCAGTGACCGACGCCTCGGCCGAACGCAGTTTCATTTCCTACATCGGCGCTGAAGGCGAAGTGACGGTTGAAGACTTGGCGAGTGTGCCGGCGCAGGCGGGTGACTATGTTTACGTCAGCGGCTACAGCCTGTTGCACGCCGGCAAGGCGCAAGCGCTGGTGGATTGGGTGCTGGCGTTGCCGAAAGGGATCAACGTGATTTTCGATCCGGGTCCCTTGGTGGATTCGCCCGATGAGCCGCTGATGAACGCGCTGCTGGCGCGCATTGATCTGTGGACCAGCAACGGTGTCGAGGCGCTGCGGTTTACCGGGGCCTCGGACATTGCCGAGGCGTTGGATCGATTGGTCGATCATCTGCCGGCCGATGTGTTGATGGTGGTTCGCGATGGGCCGCAAGGCTGCTGGATTCGCCAGCGCGGTGACTGTCAGCATGTGCCGGGTTTCAAGGTCGATGCGGTGGACAGCAACGGCGCCGGGGATGCTCATGCCGGGGTGTTTGTGGCCGGGTTGGCGCAAGGGTTGTCGGCGGTTGAGGCAGCGCGGCGGGCGAATGCGGCGGCTGCGTTGGCTGTGACGCGGTGGGGGCCGGCGACTTCGCCGGGGAGTGCTGAAGTGGATGCGTTGATCCGCAAGACCTTCGGCGACTGACTTATCGCCATCGCGAGCAAGCTCGCTCCCACAGGGGATTTGCGTCGTTCACAGATCCAATGTGGGAGCGAGCTTGCTCGCGATGAGGGCACCACCGTCAGCACACATCCTGACTATTAGCCGGCCTTGCGCAACGCCTCAATCAGCTCCTGCTTACGCATCCCCGACCGCCCCGGAATGTTCTTCGCCCGGGCTTCTCTCATCAAACTGTCCACGGTCTGGGTATCGCGCGAAGCCTTGTTGTTACGCGCATGACCTTCACGGCTGGCCACCGCCCGGCGGGATGAATCCTGGCGATCTTCAGACTTGGCGCTCGCCGGTTTCTTGCGTCCGGAGCCGCCGGCCCGTTCGCCGCCGCCCGATTGTTTATTCACCGTCGCCCAGGCCCGGGCTTCGGCTTCTTCCTTCGAAACACCTTTGTGTTCGTAGCTGTCTTCAATGTGCTCGGCCTTGCGCTTTTGCTCGGCGGTGTATTTGTCTTTGCTTCCACGAGGCATGGGATTTCTCCTGGCTTCACGAATTTTTTTGAAGATCGCAGCGATTCACAGTCCCGCAGGAGCTGCCGAAGGCTGCGATCTTTTGATCTTGCTGCGGTTAAACGTCCAACTTACGCGCCGCCTCAACCCCGGCAGCACTGAGCTTGATCGGCAGGTTCAGCGAATGCTCGCCCGCCTCGTTACAGGTGACATGACCATGGTGGATCAATCCGCGATCCTGCAAGGTGGCGAGGGTACTGGCCACGACTTTCTCCCCCCGGTAATTGTCCAGAACCTCCTTGCCCAAACCGCTTGGGTGGGCGTGCAACAGACGGGTCAGGACTTCTTTTTCCAGGTTTTTATCGACGTTCATGGTTACCTCTTTCATGGATGTGGATAGGGTGTTGCGTCGCTCGCGTCGGCGAACTATTGGCCGGCACCTTCGGAACCCGAACCACCGGTGGTGGTTTTTGAGCTCGTGCCGCTGCCGGCGTTATCGGGTGTCTGGCTGTCCGGCATGCCCGTACCGCCCTGACGACCGGTGTCGCTGCCTTTGATCCGCGGATCGGTGCCCGTTGACGGTGGCAGGCTGTTTTCGACGCCCGAGCCGTCGGTGTTCATGCCCGGCGCACTCTGGATGGCGGGGGCCTTGGGTTTTTCAACCGGGTCGGTCGGGCCGGTGTCGGTCGCCGACGTGGCGGCGAAAGCCGTAGAGGACAGCAGGGCAGCGAGCACGAGAGCGGTCAGCCGGGACATGATCATGGTGTCGTCTCCAGATTATTAGAGTCCTTACCTGATGTTGGTCCGCCCCCGATTTGGATTGGTGCCTGATGAACGACGGACGGTTGCACGGCAAACATTGTGGAAGCGGGCTTGCTCGCGAAAGCGGTTTCACATTCAAAGCTGATGTGGCCGGAAGTCGGCTTTCGCGAGCAAGCCCGCTCCCACAGGGGCCTTCCAGGCTGTCGGTCGCGTACTTTTTGCTTTGCCATGTGACGAGCGCCGATTGCCGCCTTAGTATGGCGTTTTCAACTTTGACAAGGCACGTCCATGACGATCGACATCCGCCCGGCGACCCCCAGCGATGCACCGCAAATTCTCGCGTTCATCACTGAGTTGGCCGATTACGAACGTGCCCGCCACGAAGTCATCGCCAGCGTCGCCGACATCGAGCGCAGCCTGTTCAGCGAAGGCGCTACCGCCCATGGCCTGATCTGCTTGCGGGACGGTTTGCCGATTGGTTTCGCGGTGTTCTTCTTCAGTTATTCCACGTGGCTGGGGAGCAATTGCCTGTACCTCGAAGACCTCTACATCACCCCTGAGCAACGCGGTGGCGGCGCCGGCAAAACCTTGCTGCGCCACCTGGCGAAAATCGCCTGCGCCAACGACTGCGGGCGTTTCGAATGGAGCGTGCTGGATTGGAACAAACCGGCCATTGAGTTTTACAAATCCCTCGGTGCGCAGCCGCAGGAAGAGTGGGTGAGGTATCGGATGGATGGGGCGGTGCTTCGCGAATTTGCCGAAGGCCGGTAATCGCGGTGTCCCGTGGATGTTAAATCAGTTGCCGACGGCACGCTGGTTCTGCATCCTGTCGGCCATTGCACGCTCACGGATGACACTCGCAATGTCTTGCACCCTGTCATCCCTCAAATTTTTTCGACGATTGCCACGGTCCGTCAAACCCCTTTGGCAATTCTGAGGTATGGCCAGCCCTTGCCATCACCTTAAAACTCAACAGCAAGGAGCTTTGACTTGAGTGGAAAACCCGCCGCGCGCGTAACCGATCCTACCGCGTGCCCTTTGCCAGGCCATGGCACCAACCCGATTGCCTCAGGTTCCCCAGACGTCTTTTTCGACGGCCTCGCGGCTGCCCGGATGACCGATAAATCCGCCTGCGGCAGTCCGATTACCGGTGCGGTGTCCGGCACGGTCTTCATCAACGGTCTCAACGCCGCCACCCTGGACAGCATCGGTGGTCACGGCAACGTGGTGATCGGCGGCTCCGGAACGGTGATCATTGGCCAAAGCGGGGGAGGGGCACCTTTTAGCGGTCTGCTGCCGATGCCCGTGCATTTCACCGACAAGTTGCAGGTGGTCGATGAGGCGACCGGCAAACCGATCCCCGATCACCCCTACACCATTCAACGTGGCGACGGCAGCGAAGAGCACGGGGTGACGGATGCGTCCGGTTTTACCCACACCGTCAGTTCGCATCTGGCTGAAACCATTAAATTGTTTGTGGAGTGATCGGGATGGCAGATGCAGCGCCGGCGTTGAAGGAAGAACCGCCAAAAAGAGAAGTCAAAACCCACACGTTAACGTGCAAGACCGACCAATCCGTCAAGTCGGTTCCTGTGGCCTTGCGCGATTTGGTCATATTCTTTATTGGCGGTGCGGGCGATCAGGAAAGTTACTACGGGCAAGGGCCGAATAATAATATTGACTATGTCCGCAAGATCACCATAGACGATGCAACGCAGTTGAATATATTGAAGCGCTGCCCGTCCTGGCCGCTCAGTTATAACGCGTTTATCAGTGATGAAGATCTCGAAAAGAACGTACTGAGTCGGATCCCTAATTGTTCCACTGCGGTTTACATTGTGGGCCACAGCCTCGGAGGCTGGAACGGTGCTCACCTGTCCAGTGTGCTGACGGATAAAGGCTTTAAAGTAAGAATGTTAATGACGCTGGACCCGGTCGGCGAAGGCAAGATTGTCTACGGCATTTCCAATATCTATCGGCGCGAGCCTAAACCCAAGGCTGAATACTGGTTGAATATCCGGGCTGCCGCCGTCGATAGGAACGTGTCGGACCTGGTTGCCGACTTTGGTGAACAGTGGGAAGTGACGCAAGGCCCTAATGTAATGGGGCGCGTAGACGTCAATCATGCGGATGCCGACAGAATGTTTTTGCAAATACTGCCCGGCGGCAAATCGGCTCGACAAATATTTTATGAATCCATTTTGAGTTATTTCAGGGAGTGAGTCCGGGTGCGCAAGGTTCTTCTATGTCTATTTATATTGATGAGTGCCGGATGCTCGTTAAATCACGGAAAACCAGAGGCAACGCTCGACTATTCGAGTGTGGAGGAGCTTCGTAATACCGGGCTCTATCAGATTTATTTCAGCGCTGACGTCGATGTTCTGCAGTTGTTCAAGTCCAGGATTGGTCAGGGACTTGTCTGTGCGTTGGAAGATGACCTGGACTTTAGCGAAGCCCATCACATAAAACGTTCCGGTTTTGGTCTGGTAGAACCCGTGGCGGGCGATCTGCCGTTGCGGTATCGCGCAAATGTCATTTTCAGTGAATCGGAAACTGGCAAGGGCGGGGAAAATTATCTGGACGGTGAAACCCTGGTTCCGCTGTTGAAACAACGGGATTTTATTTCATGTGTCTTTAGGGTCCAGACAACTACCTACAAGACCTACTTCTCAAAGGTGATGCGCGTCCCGACGAGTGAGTTGATAAAAGCGGCGACGAAACAGTAAACGCGCGCATCTGCCACAAGAAAGCGCTCCGGCCTTGATCTCATCGAGGCCGCTCTTCATTGCACATAACCCCTGATTGAATGGCGAAATCTGCGCCGCCGGCCCCGATGAGGCAGGTGGCATCGAACGCTGCCGGGCATTTTTTGCTGCTGCTATAAATCCCATAATATGGGAGTGATATTTATATATTGAGATTTATCTGCGTCCGGGTTTATAGTCCAGCTCACTCACTGCCAATAAACAAAACAGGTGAAGCGATGCTGGCGCAATTGATCGCGCTCGATTGGGGGACAACCTCATTACGTGCTTACAAACTCGCCGCGGGTGGCCAGGTGCTGGAACAGCGTTCGCTGTCGTCCGGGATCATGCAGCTGCCGCGCACGCCCAGAATTATCAACGGCCAGGAATGCACCGACGGTTTCGAACTGGCCTTTGACGAGGCCTGCGGTGACTGGCTCGACGCTCAGCCCGACTTGCCAGTGATTGCCTGTGGCATGGTCGGCAGCGCCCAAGGCTGGCGCGAAGCGGCCTACCGGGATACGCCGGCCAACGTCGCCAATCTCGGAACTTCCCTACAAACCGTGCGCAGTTTTCGCGGTGTGGATGTGCACATCGTGCCGGGTGTGATTCAGCGTTCGCACTTGCCGAATGTGATGCGCGGCGAAGAAACCCAAGTCCTTGGCGTGTTGCAGAATCTGCCGGGCGGGGCGGGCAACGATCTGTTGATCGGTCTGCCGGGCAGTCATTCGAAATGGGTGGAGGTGGCCGACGGCTGCATCGTTCATTTCGACACCTTCATGACTGGCGAAGTCTTCGCCGTACTCAGCGAACACAGCATTCTCGGGCGCACCCAACAGCAGGGCGCGTCGTTCGATGGCCAGGCATTTGATCGCGGCGTGCAAGTGGCGTTGTCGGCGGACGGCGAGATCGGGCCGTTATCGACGTTGTTTAGCGCTCGTAGTCTCGGATTAACCGGTGAACTCAGCGCCACCGCACAACCGGACTATCTGTCCGGCCTGTTGATCGGCCATGAGCTGTCGGCCCTGGCCAACGTTCAGCGGCGCCGGCGCCATAGCGTTCACCTGCCTTCGATCATCCTCATTGGAAATACCCAACTCTGCGCCCGCTATAGCCGGGCACTCGATGCCTGCGGCTTTGCCAATGTGACGTTGGCCGAGCAAGCCACCGAGCGCGGGTTGTGGCAACTGGCGGTCGCCGCCGGACTGGTCTCACAAAATCCATCCCGTTAAACCTGACTGGAGGTCTGACATGCTCAAGCAAGCCCTGGCGCAAAACGGCCTGATCGCGATCCTGCGCGGCCTGCGTCCTACAGAGGCGGCAGCCATCGGAAACGTCCTGTATTCCGCCGGATTTCGCGTCATCGAAGTGCCGCTTAATTCCCCGGAGCCGTACGAAAGTATCCGCATCCTGCGCAGTACCTTGCCCGCCGATTGCCTGATCGGCGCGGGCACGGTGCTGACACCGGAACAGGTCGAGCAAGTGAAAGCGGCGGGCGGTCAGGTGATCGTCATGCCGCATAGCGATCCCAAGGTTTTGCGCGCAGCGAAGGCGGCGGGGTTGTTCCTGTCGCCGGGTGTGGCGACGCCGACCGAAGCCTTTGCCGCATTGGCCGAAGGCGCGGATGTGCTGAAGATGTTCCCCGCCGAGCAGATGGGGCCCGCTGTTGTGAAAGCCTGGCTCGCGGTGTTGCCGGCCGGGACTATCCTCGCGCCGGTGGGCGGGATTACACCGGACAACATGCAGGTATTTATCGACGCTGGCGTCAAAGGATTTGGCTTGGGTTCCGGGTTATTCAAACCGGGTATGACGCCTGAGGACGTGGCCGTTAACGCCAAGGCCTACGTCGCTGCATGGAACGCTCTGCGTTAAGACTTTTGGCGCCGAGCGCGCTACATCTATAAGAGAGACAAAAAGATGAAAATCACCAAACTCACTACCTTCATCGTCCCGCCGCGCTGGTGCTTTCTCAAGATCGAAACCGACGAGGGCGTGACCGGTTGGGGCGAGCCCGTAGTCGAAGGCCGCGCCCACACCGTCGCCGCCGCCGTTGAAGAATTGTCCGACTACCTGATCGGCAAAGACCCACGCAACATCGAAGACATCTGGACCGTGCTCTATCGCGGCGGCTTCTACCGCGGTGGCGCGATCCACATGAGCGCATTGGCCGGCATCGACCAGGCCTTGTGGGACATCAAGGGTAAAGCGTTGGGTGTATCGGTCAGCGATTTGCTCGGTGGCCAGGTGCGGGACAAGATTCGCGTGTATTCGTGGATCGGCGGCGACCGCCCGGCCGATACCGCTCGCGCGGCGAAGGAAGCGGTGGAGCGTGGTTTCACTGCGGTGAAAATGAACGGCACCGAAGAGCTGCAATTCCTCGACTCCTTCGAGAAAGTCGACCTGGCCCTGGCCAACGTCGCCGCCGTGCGTGACGCGGTCGGCCCGAACGTCGGCATCGGCGTCGACTTCCATGGCCGGGTGCACAAACCCATGGCCAAGGTGCTGATGAAGGAACTCGATCCGTACAAACTGATGTTCATCGAAGAACCGGTGCTCAGCGAAAACTACGAAGCGCTGAAGGAACTCGCGCCGCTGACCAGCACGCCGATTGCCCTCGGTGAGCGGTTGTTCTCGCGCTGGGATTTCAAGCGTGTGCTCAGTGAAGGCTACGTCGACATCATCCAACCTGATGCCTCCCACGCAGGCGGCATTACCGAAACCCGCAAGATCGCCAACATGGCCGAAGCCTACGACGTGGCGCTGGCGCTGCATTGTCCGCTGGGCCCGATTGCCCTGGCCGCTTGCCTGCAACTGGACGCGGTTTGCTACAACGCGTTTATCCAGGAACAGAGCCTGGGCATTCATTACAACGAGAGCAATGACCTGCTGGATTACGTCAAGGATCCACGGGTATTCGACTACGACAAAGGCTTCGTCAAGATTCCGAATGGCCCGGGGTTGGGCATCGAGATCAACGAGGAATACGTAATCGAACGCGCGGCCGTCGGCCACCGCTGGCGCAACCCGATCTGGCGTCATGCCGATGGCAGTTTTGCGGAGTGGTGATTTGACCCACCCTTGTAGGAGCGAGGCGGTGATCGTTCCCACGCTCCGCGTGGGAATGCCGCCATGGACGCTCCGCGTCCGCTGTTCACGCTGTGACGCAGAGCGTCACGGGATGCATTCCCACGCGGAGCGTGGGAACGATCACAACTTACGCCCTCAATAAACATAAGAAGAGGCATCCCTCATGCAACCGCAAACCCTCACCGGGCAGGCGTCGTTGGTGACGCCCAGTCGCAAGCGTTTTTTCATCATGGTGCTGCTGTTTATCACCGTGGTGATCAACTATCTGGACCGCAGTAACCTGTCGATCGCCGCCCCGGCGCTGACCAGCGAACTGGGGATCGACCCGATCCACGTCGGGCTGATTTTCTCCGCGTTCGGCTGGACCTACGCCGCCATGCAGATCCCCGGCGGCTGGCTGGTGGATCGCGTGCCGCCACGGATTCTCTACAGCGTCGCGCTGCTGTTGTGGTCGCTGGCCACGGTGATGCTCGGTTTCGCTGCGAGCTTCATCGCGCTGTTCGTGTTGCGCATGGCGGTCGGTGCGCTGGAAGCCCCGGCCTATCCGATTAACAGCCGCGTGGTCACCACCTGGTTTCCCGAGCGCGAGCGCGCCACGGCCATCGGTTTCTACACCTCCGGGCAGTTTGTCGGGTTGGCGTTCCTCACGCCGGTTCTGGCCTGGCTGCAACACCAATATGGCTGGCACATGGTGTTCGTCAGCACCGGTGTGGTGGGCATTATCTGGGCGGTGATCTGGTACGCGGTGTATCGCGAGCCACGGGATTTCAAAGGCGCCAACGACGCGGAAATCGACCTGATCCGCGAGGGCGGCGGGTTGGTGGATATCCAGGCTGACACCGCGAAAGCCAAGGCGAAATTTAGCTGGACCGATCTCGGAATCGTACTGAGCAAACGCAAGCTCTGGGGCATCTACCTCGGGCAGTTTTGCCTCAACTCGACGCTGTGGTTTTTCCTGACATGGTTCCCGACGTACCTGGTGAAATATCGCGGCATGGACTTCATCAAGTCTGGCTTGCTGGCGTCGCTGCCGTTTCTCGCGGCTTTCGTCGGCGTGCTGTGCTCCGGGTTCTTCTCGGACTTTTTGATCCGTCGCGGCTACACCGTCGGTTTCGCCCGTAAGCTGCCGATCATCGGCGGATTGCTGATTTCCACGTCGATTATCGGCGCCAATTTCGTCGAGTCGACGCCGCTGGTGATTGCTTTCCTCGCGTTGGCGTTCTTCGGTAACGGGCTGGCCTCGATCACTTGGTCACTGGTGTCAACATTGGCCCCGGCGCGGTTGCTCGGGCTGACCGGCGGGGTGTTCAATTTCATCGGCAACCTGTCGGCGATTACTACGCCTATCGTGATCGGTTTTCTCGCCACCGGTGATTCGTTTGCCCCGGCGATTACCTACATCGCGGTTCTCGCATTGATCGGTGCACTTTCCTACGTGTTGCTGGTGGGCAAGGTCGAGCGTATCGAGTTGTAGTCGCAGCCGTCGGGCGACCATAATGTCGCCCGTTCACTCGCTCAACGGTAAAGGCTGGATATGCAGGAAGACGCCGCAAAAATCGCCAAGGACGCCGCGCCCACCGGCACTCAGACTCTGCTTCGCGGTTTGGGTGTGGTTCAGGCCGTGGCCAGTGGTGCCCGCGATCTCAAGGAAATTGCCCGGCTGATCGGCACCACGCGCAGCACGACGCATCGTCTGGCCAGTTGCCTGGTGGACGAGCGTTACCTGCGCGTGGTGCCGCAAATCGGCTATCTGTTGGGGCCGAAGCTGATCGAACTGGGTTTCCAGGCGCGGGAAGAGCTGCCGTTGGTGACATTGGCTGGACCGTATCTGGATGAGTTGTCGGCATTGACCGGCGATACCGTTCACTTGGCGATCCGCGAGGGCGACGAAGTGCTGTACCTGCACAAGAATCCAGGGCGCAATGGCCCGGAAATGCGTTCGCGGGTTGGCCATCGCATGCCGTTGGCGCGTACCGGGATCGGCAAGGCGCTGATGCTCGATGACTCGCAGGAAGACTGGAAACGACTGTACGAAGTCAGCCTGCCGGCCGGTGGGAAAAATCAGTTCTGGCCGCAGCACCCGGAGCAGTCCTGGGAGCAGTTTCAGCAGCGCATGGTCGAGTATGTAGCGGGCGGTTACGCGTTCGATCTGGAAGACAACGAACCGTCGATCCGTTGTGTAGCGGCGCCGATTCGTGATGCGAGCAAGCGCATCGTCGCCGGCATCAGCATCGCCAGCACCGTGCCGTACATGCCGCTGGAAAAAATGGCCGAGCTGATTCCCCTGATCAAAGGGGTCACGGCCCGGCTCTCGGCTGAGCTTGGTTTGAAAGTCTGAGGCGCTAAAGTCTGATCAGACTTTCAGCGTCGCCATGTCGATCACAAAGCGGTACTTCACGTCACCGGCAATCATGCGGGTGAACGCTTCGTTGATCTGATGGATGTTGAGCATTTCTATGTCGCAGGTGATGTTGTGCTCGGCGCAGAAATCCAGCACTTCCTGGGTTTCGGCAACACCACCGATCAGCGACCCGGCCAGTACGCGGCGGCTCATCACCAGTTTGCCGGCGTGGACTGGTGGATCCACCGGTTCGATCAAACCCACCAGAATGTGCACGCCATCGAAACGCAGGGTATCGAGGTAGGGGTTGAGGTCGTGCTGCACCGGAATGGTGTCTAGCAGGAAGTCGAAATGGCCGGCGGCGGCCTTCATCTGTTCAGCATCGGTGGACACGATCACATGGTCCGCGCCCTGGCGCCGGGCTTCTTCAGCCTTGCTCGCCGAGCGGGTGAACAACGTCACTTGCGCGCCCATGGCCTTGGCGAACTTGATGCCCATGTGGCCGAGGCCGCCCATGCCGAGGATCCCGACCTTGTCGCCAGCCTTCACGCCGTAGTGCTTGAGCGGCGAGTAGGTGGTGATGCCGGCGCAGAGAATCGGCGCGGCGCTGGCCAGGTCGAGTTTTTCCGGGATGCGCACCACGAAGTGTTCGCTGACCACGATGCTGTCGGAGTAGCCGCCCATGGTGTTGCTGCCATCGACCCGGTCCGGGGTGGCGTAGGTCATGGTCGGACCTTCGAGGCAATATTGCTCAAGGTTGGCCTGGCAGGCTTCGCAGCTGCGGCAGGAATCGACCATGCAGCCGACGCCGACCAGATCGCCGATTTTGTGCTTGGTCACGTTCGCACCGACGGCGGTAACTTTGCCTACGATCTCGTGGCCCGGCATCAGTGGGTAAACGGCAATGCCCCACTCGTTGCGGGCCTGGTGGATGTCGGAATGGCAGACGCCGCAGTAGAGAATATCGATCGCCACGTCGTCGGCCCGAGGGCTGCGACGTTCGAATTTCACGGGGGCGAGGGGAGTGCTGGCCGACTGGGCGGCGTATCCGATAGCGGTGTACATGAGGAGCCTCGCAAAAGCAGTGACAGGTGAGATGCGCCATTTTGGGGGGCGTCACCGGTATCAGCCATGACGATTCCTCCGGGTGTCATGCCTAATCCTCCGGCATGTACCCCTGATGGGTCGCATTGCTCGCCAGACCTGCGATGATGTTTTCATCCCTTTTTTCGTCACTTTTGTGTGAAGAGTTGCCCATGTTGTTGACCCGTCATCTGGATGCCAACGCCACGCTGGTTTCGCTGATTCAACCGCTGACCACCCGCGATGGTTTCGCCCCCACGGCGTTGCCGGGCGTGCAGGTGTTGCGCGCCAGTCGTGACGTGGCCCGGGGGCCGCAGATCTATGAGCCGAGCCTGGTCATCATCGTCCAGGGCAGCAAACTGGCGTACCTGGGGCCGCGCACGCTGGAGTACGGCGCCGGGCACTATCTGATTCAGGCACTGCCGGTGCCATTCGAGTGCGAAACCTTCGCCGCGCCGGAGGGGCCGATGCTGGGGATTTCCATTGCCATCGACCGGGTGTTGCTTGGTGAGTTGGTGTTGGCCATGGGGCTGGTGTCGGGACGCAGTATTGCGGCGCAGACGCCGGAGTCCATGACCTCGGCGGTGCTTGATGACGACATGCGTGGTTGTGTCGAGCGGCTGTTGCGCTGCCTGCACGATCCGCTGGAATGCCAGATCATGGGGCCGGCGCGTTTGCGTGAATTGTTGTTCGTGGCATTGCGCGGTCCCCAGGCCGATGTGTTGCGGGCCTTGGTGGAACAGCAGGGGCAGTTCGCCCGAATTGCCGCTTCACTCAATCATCTGCACGGGCATTTCACCGAGCCGCTGAATGTGGAGACGCTGGCCAGTTGCGCGAACATGAGTGCATCGACCTTTCATGAGCATTTCAAGCGCAGCACGTTGTTGTCGCCGGTGCAGTATTTGAAGCGCTTGCGGTTGCTCAAGGCGCAGCAATTGTTGCTGGGTGAAGGGTTGGGCGTGGCGCAGGTGGCGCATCGGGTGGGGTATCAGAGTACGTCGCAGTTCAGTCGGGAATATAAGCGCTACTTTGAGCGCAGTCCCGGGGATGAGCGCGCGGCCTGAGCCACCGACGATCTTTTGTAGGAGCAAAGCTTGCTCGCGATAGCGGTCTGTCATTCGGCAGTGTCGTTGCCTGGCATACCGCTATCGCGAGCAAGCTTTGCTCCTACATTTGGGGCGTGGTGATTCTTGAAACGTGGGCAACAAAAAGGCCCCCATTCGGGAGCCTTGATGTTCAGGCGAGCAACTTACATGTTCGGGTAAGTCGGGCCGCCGGAGCCTTCCGGTGCCACCCAGGTGATGTTCTGTGCAGGGTCCTTGATGTCGCAGGTCTTGCAGTGAACGCAGTTCTGGGCGTTGATCTGGAAGCGCTTCTCGCCGTCTTCCTTGGTCACCACTTCGTACACGCCGGCCGGGCAGTAGCGCTGGGCAGGCTCATCGTACAGCGGCAGGTTCTTACTGATCGGGATGCTTGGGTCGGTCAGCTTCAGGTGGCACGGCTGCTCTTCTTCATGGTTGGTACCGGAGATGAACACCGAGCTGAGTTTGTCGAAGCTGATCTTGCCGTCCGGTTTCGGGTAGTCGATCTTCTTGCAGTCCGCCGCAAGCTTCAGGCATGCGTAATCCGGCTTGGTGTCATGCAGGGTGAACGGCAGTTTGCCGCCGAAGATGTTCTGGTCGAGCCAATTGAAACCGCCACCAACGATGGCGCCGAACTTGTGGATCGCCGGGCCGAAGTTGCGGCTGGCGAACAGTTCGTCGTAGAGCCAGCTCTTCTTGAAGGCGTCGACGTAAGTGGTCAGCTCTTCAGTGCCGTCTTTCTCGGCGAACAGCGCCTCGGCCACGGATTCAGCGGCGAGCATGCCGGACTTCATCGCGGTGTGGCTGCCTTTGATCTTGGCGAAGTTCAGGGTGCCGAGGTCGCAACCGATCAGCGCACCGCCCTTGAACACCATTTTCGGCAGCGAGTTCAGGCCACCTTTGCAGATTGCGCGAGCGCCGTAGCTGATGCGCTTGCCGCCTTCCAGGTACTGCTTGAGCACCGGGTGATGCTTGAGGCGCTGGAACTCGTCGAATGGCGACAGGTAGGTATTGCTGTAGGAAAGATCGACGATCAAGCCGACAACCACCTGATTGTTTTCCAGGTGATAAAGGAACGAGCCTCCGGTGTTCTCGGTGCCCATGATGTCCAGCGGCCAACCGGCGGTGTGCACCACCAGACCCGGCTGATGCTTGGCCGGATCGATTTCCCAGATTTCTTTCAGGCCGATGCCGTAATGCTGGGCGTCGGCTTCGCTGTCGAGGTTGAAGCGTTTGATCAACTGTTTGCCGATGTGGCCACGGCAACCTTCGGCGAACAGCGTGTACTTGCCACGCAGTTCCATGCCCGGGGTGTACAGGCCTTCTTTCGGATGGCCTTCGCGGCCAACGCCCAGGTCGCCGGTGATGATCCCGCGAACTACGCCGTTGTCGTCGAACAGCGCTTCCTGAGCAGCGAAGCCTGGGTAGATTTCCACGCCCAGGTTCTCGGCCTGCTGGGCCAGCCAGCGGCACAGGTTGCCCAGGGAGATGATGTAGTTGCCTTCGTTGTGCATGGTCTTGGGCACAAAGAGGTCAGGGATTTTCTGCGCGCTGTCGGCGTTCTTGAGAACGAAGATGTCATCGCGGGTGACCGGCGTGTTCAGCGGTGCGCCAAGTTCTTTCCAGTCCGGGAACAATTCGTTTAGGGCGCGTGGTTCGAACACGGCACCGGACAGGATGTGAGCACCGACTTCGGAGCCTTTTTCGACCACGCAGACGCTGATTTCCTTACCGGCTTCGGCGGCCTTCTGCTTCAAGCGGCAGGCGGCGGAAAGACCAGCGGGGCCGGCACCGACGATGACCACGTCGAATTCCATGTATTCGCGTTCCACAGGTTATCTCCTACTCAAGGCTCAACAGTTTTTTTTCTAATATTGGAGGTTTGGTGTCGCATCCGTGAATCCCGGCGCAATGCCGGAAGAGGACAATCGATGAACCACCTTTCTCTCTGGGTGGCGCATTATATCTACACCACTCCTAGCGTCCAATACAAACGTTTGTTTGAATTGGCTCCAGGCCAGAGAAATCAAAGTAACGCGGCTTATGACTGGCCATTTTGCCGTATTGACCGGAATAGGCGTTCCGGTCAAGATACGGGCGGTTTTGCGCTCGCCGTAGGCTGACTGTTGGTTTCAAGAGCACCTCTAAAGACAGGGCGATGGCAGTACAAGGTGATACGCCACGAAGATTCGGCGCGCAGTTTACACGCCGCGGTAATGAATGACTCATCGGTCACCACTGACGAACGGTCATCAGCAACGCGAGCCGTGTCACCCCGTTCAGATGCCAGCGTTTTTAGAGGTGCCCTTGCGCCCACGAGCATCAACCGCCAGGTTCGCCTAGGCGACTTTCTTTTCACCGGAGAGTAACGAGGAATCCATGAAGGTTCTTGTAGCTGTCAAACGCGTTGTGGATTACAACGTCAAGGTTCGCGTCAAGGCGGACAATTCCGGCGTCGACCTCGCTAACGTGAAGATGTCGATGAACCCATTCTGCGAAATCGCAGTGGAAGAAGCCGTACGCCTGAAAGAGAAAGGCGTTGCGACTGAAATCGTCGTCGTCTCCGTCGGCCCGTCCACCGCTCAAGAGCAACTGCGCACCGCGCTGGCTCTGGGTGCCGACCGTGCCATCCTCGTCGAATCCGCTGAAGATCTGACCTCGCTGGCCGTTGCCAAGCTGTTGAAAGCTGTTGTCGACAAGGAACAGCCTCAGCTGGTGATCCTCGGCAAACAAGCCATCGACAGCGACAACAACCAGACCGGCCAGATGCTCGCTGCATTGAGCGGCTACGGTCAGGGCACGTTCGCTTCGAAAGTCGAAGTCACTGGCGACACCGTTGCCGTGACCCGCGAAATCGACGGCGGCGCGCAGACAGTTTCCCTGAAACTGCCGGCCATCGTCACCACCGACCTGCGTTTGAACGAGCCGCGCTACGCGTCCCTGCCAAACATCATGAAAGCCAAGAAGAAGCCTCTCGAAGTGCTGACTCCGGACGCTTTGGGCGTTTCCACCGCCTCCACCAACAAGACCGTGAAAGTCGAAGCGCCGGCTGCACGCAGCGCGGGTATCAAGGTCAAGTCGGTGGCTGAACTGGTCGAGAAACTGAAAAACGAAGCGAAGGTAATCTAACCATGACTATCTTGGTAATCGCAGAACACGACAACAAAGTACTGGCCCCGGCCACGCTGAACACCGTCGCTGCTGCCGCCAAAATCGGCGGTGACATCCACGTTCTGGTCGCCGGTCAAGGCGCTGGCGCCGTGGCTGAAGCCGCTGCGAAAATCGCTGGCGTGGCGAAAGTGCTGGTGGCCGACAACGCCGCCTACGCTCACCAGTTGCCGGAAAACGTTGCGCCGCTGGTTGCAGAATTGGGCAAGGGCTACAGCCACATCCTGGCTGCCGCCACTTCCAACGGCAAAAACATCCTGCCACGCGTTGCCGCGTCGCTGGACGTTGACCAGATCTCCGAGATCATCTCGGTTGAAAGCGCTGACACCTTCAAGCGCCCGATCTACGCCGGTAACGCCATCGCTACCGTTCAATCGAACGCTGCGGTGAAAGTGATCACCGTGCGGGCCACCGGTTTCGACCCGGTTGCCGCTGAAGGTGGTTCCGCTGCCGTTGAAGCGGTTGCTGCTGCCCACAACGCTGGCACTTCGAGCTTCGTTGGCGAAGAACTGGCCAAGTCCGATCGTCCGGAACTGACCGCTGCCAAGATCGTCGTTTCCGGCGGCCGTGGCATGCAGAACGGTGACAACTTCAAACACCTGTACGCCCTGGCTGACAAGCTGGGCGCTGCTGTTGGCGCTTCCCGCGCCGCGGTCGACGCAGGTTTCGTACCCAACGACATGCAGGTCGGTCAGACCGGCAAGATCGTTGCTCCTCAGCTGTACATCGCCGTCGGTATCTCCGGCGCGATCCAGCACCTGGCCGGCATGAAAGACTCCAAAGTGATCGTTGCGATCAACAAGGACGAAGAAGCGCCGATCTTCCAGGTAGCCGATTACGGCCTGGTGGCAGACCTGTTCGAAGCCATCCCCGAGTTCGAGAAGCTGGTCTAATCCAGCGGCTTAAACTATAAAGAGCCCGGCCTTTTGGTCGGGCTTTTTTTTGTTTCGGATTTGAGTGGGAGAGCTTTGCCATGGATCTGCGCCGCCAGTATGGCTGGTCATTATTGCTGGGCCTGACGCTGTTGCCAGGGCTGGCCAGCGCCGCCGGCAAGTGCGAACGCCTGGTAGTCACCGGTAGCCCGGACGCACCGCCGTACCTGTGGCAAGACCCGCAGAACCCCAAGCACCTGATCGGCGCCAGTGCCGATTTGTTGCAGCAAGTGGCGGGGGAGTTGGGCATCAAGATTGAAATGCTGTATGCCGGCAAACGGGCCCAGGCTTTGGATGAAGTGCGCAGCGGTCGCATGGACATGCTGGCGGACGCACCGTTGACCCTCAACGAACTGGATACCCTGGATTACATCCATCCGCCATTGCTGGAAAACGACTATCTGGTCTGGACCCGCAAAGGCTCGACGCTGACCTACAGCGAAGCCAAAGACCTGCACGGGCACCCCGGCGCCGTGTCGGAAAAGTCTCGGATGACCCGGGAATTCAGCACTTTCGCCGAGCAGCAATTGACCCTGACCCGTACGCCAAACCTGACCCAGGCCCTTCAGAAATTGCTGTTGGGCGAGGTCGAATTTGTACTCGCCGGGCGCTATTCGGGCATGGCGGCCGCGCAGGCATTGGGCATGGGCAACGACCTGCAAGCCTATCCGCAACCTGTCGACAGACCTGGCCTGTTCCTCGCGGTTTCCCATAACTCCGCCTGCAACGATCCGTGGTTGCGCGGACAGCTGGCCAAAAAGATGACAGAATTGCCCGCGTCCGGACTGACGGAGGCTGTGCTTCAACGCAATATCGAGCGTTGGAAAACGCAGCAACAGCAACCCGCCAGTACCCCAAAACAGTAGGGATTTTTAGTGAGTATTCGACCTCTTTTCGCTGCCCTGGCCGTTCTGGCTCTGGCGGGTTGTGCAGCCGATCCGGCGCCGAATGAACAAATTCGCCTGACCGAGCAGGCACTCGAACAAGCCAAGGCCGTTGGCGCCACCGCTGACGACGTGCCAGAGCTGAAACTGGCCGAAGACAAGTTCTCCCGCGCCCAGGGCGACATGACCGACCAGTCCTACAAACATGCCCGCATGCGCGCCGAACAGGCTGAGCTGGATGCGCGCCTGGCTGAAGCCCGGGTCCTGACCCTCAAGAGCCAGGAGCAGTTGAACGTACTCAATACCCGCATCACTCGCCTGCGCAAGCAACTGGGGGATGCCCAATGAGCCTTAAGTCCAAAGTACTCGGCGGTTTGATCCTCGCAGGTTGCGCCAGCCTGTATGGCTGCGCCGGCCAGCACAGCGAGTCCGCGGTGCAACAGGCCGGGGCTGACTTCCAGAAGGTCAAGGAAGACTCCAACGTGCTGCGTATCGCGCCCAAGGACGTCATCCGTGCCGGTGAATCCCTGGCTCGCGCCGATCGCCTGTCCAGCTACTGGGGCAGCGGTTCGGATGTGGTGCATTACGCGTACCTGAGCCAGCGCTACAGCGAAATCGCCCGGGAACACACCAATCAGGTGCTTAACGAAGAGCAGGCGGCAAAACTCGAACTGGAACGCCAGCGCCTGCAACTGGCCCTGCGCGAGTCCAAGTTACTGAGCGTGCAGCAACAGGGCAAATGGCTCGAAGAACAGATCGTGGCGCTGGCCACTACCCAGACTGACCGTGGCCTGGTGATGACGCTGGGCGACGTGCTGTTTGATACCGGCGAAGCAGAATTGAAGAATTCGGCGAACCGCGTAGTGCTGAAGATCGTTCAATTCCTGCAGCTCAACCCCAAACGTGTGGTGCGGATCGAAGGCTACACCGACAGCACCGGCGGCAAGCAGGATAACCTCAAGCTGTCCCGCGACCGTGCGCAATCGGTGGCAGACGTGCTGATGGATCTGGGCATCGACGATAAACGCATCCAGGTCGAAGGCTATGGCGATGAATACCCGGTGGACGTGAACGCCTCAGAACGCGGTCGCGCGCAGAACCGTCGGGTGGAAATTGTGTTCTCCGACGAAAAAGGCCAGCTCGGCGCTGCCCGCTAAGGGCTGCGTTACTGGAAAACCCGGCCTGCAAGACAGCGCCGGGTTTTTTTGTGCCTGTGAAAGGCTTCACGCTCTTCAAAAAAAGCAGTACAGATTTTGCTGACACTGCACTGTACGGTCGACTATTGTGGCAACTGTCCCCGTACACTTCTAAACTGTTCCGGTATTGTTTCACACAAGAATAAAATGCCCGTGAAATCGAGTGCTGCGTCATGACCAATCTCTTGCTTTACCAACGTATTGCTCAACAACTGGCCGAGGACATCCGCCGCGGTGTCTATCAACCGGGGGAGCGCGTGCCTTCGGTGCGCAAGATGAGCTCGCAGCTCAATGTCAGTCATGCAACCGTGTTGCAGGCTTACGCCAACCTTGAAGACCAGGGCCTGATCCGCGCCCGGCCGCAGTCCGGTTACTACGTGCACCAGACGCCGGCCCTGACGGCGCCGACGCCGGACATTGCCCGGGTCGAACGGCCTGGTCTGGTCACGCGCAGCAGCATCATTCAGCAAGTCCTGGTCGAATCCCGCCGCGAGGGTGTTTTTCCCTTGGGTGCGGCGGTGCCGAGCGTCGATTATCTGCCGGTCCGTGCACTGCATCAGCAATTGGCCAAGGTTACCCGATTCCATAGCCCCCGGGCGTTCAGCTACATGTTCAGCCCGGGCTTCGAACCATTGCGCCGTCAGGTGGCGATTCGCATGCGCGATGCCGGTGTGGTGGTCGATCCGTCCGAAGTGGTGATCACCCACGGTTGTGTCGATGCCTTGCAGATGTCGCTGCGGGTATTGACCCGTCCAGGTGACCTGATCGCCGCTGAATCACCGACCTATTACGGCCTGCTGCAATTGTCTGACTTGCTCGGCCTCAAAGTCATCGAAATTCCCAGCGACCCCGCCACCGGCATGAGCCTGGAAGCCTTGCAACTGGCCGCCAACCAATGGTCGATCAAAGCATTGGTGCTGACCACCCGCCTGAGCAACCCACTGGGCGGCACCATGCCCGAAGAGCGGCAGAAACAGTTGCTGCGCCTGGCCTCGGATTTCGATATTCAGATTGTCGAAGACGATATCTACGGCGAATTGATGTTCGAACAGGGCCGCACCAAAGCGCTGAAGGCTTACGACCGACTGGATCGGGTGATCTATTGCTCGAGCTTCTCCAAAACCCTGTCGCCGGGGGTGAGGATTGGCTGGATGATCGCCGGCAAGTACCAGCAGGAAATCCAGCGTTTGCAGACCTTCAGCACCCATTCGGCGTGCAGCGTCACGCAAATGGGCATCGCGGCTTACCTGGAGAACGGCGGCTACGACCGGCATTTACGCTACATCCGCCAGGAATACCGCAAGAACCTCAGTGCCTTCCAGTTGGCGGTGCAGCAGTACTTCCCCGAAGGCACACAGATGAGCCGGCCAACCGGTGGATTCATTTTGTGGGTCAGCCTGCCGGGGCGGGTCAATACCCAGGAACTGCATGTGCGAGCCTTGCAGCAAGGCATCAGCATCGCGCCGGGGCTGATTTTCAGTAACACCGAGCAGTTCAATCACTGCATTCGACTGAACTGCGGCACTCCCTGGAACCGTGAAGCCGAGCGTGCATTGATGACCTTGGGGATGCTGGCGACTCAGCTCTGTCAGGAGACGGCCAGCGGTTTTTGATCCTGCGGGCAGGTCATCCACTGTCCGTGCTTGTCATGTCGCTTGCAAAAAGCGAGCATATGGCCCTCTGCCGTTAGCGCTGTTGGGTCCATGAAACCGATTTTTTCCGCCGCATGGCTATCGATCTGCCTGTTGCTGACTGCTGTGCCGCAAGGTGTCATGGCGGCTGCCGTTCAGGAAAAAACTGCCGCCACCAGCACCACGGCAACGCCGAAGAAACCGGTTGCGGCCAAAAAAGCCACGCCGGCCAAAAAGAAAGCTGCGCCGATCAAGAAGCGTCCACCCATTGCTTCCAAGTCCAAGTCGGCCAGCGAAGTGGTGAAGACCACCAAACTGCCACCCGCCAATCTCGACTTGAGCTTGCCGCAACACTTGGTCGAAGAACTCAAGCCCGTCGGTACGGTGCCATTGCCCAAACACGATGGGGTATTGCCACAAATGTTCGGCGACAAATCCAGTGATTTTCAACTCAACGGCCGTCTGCTGAGCAACGAAATGCAGCTGCAACTGCGCAATGATGAGCGCCGTGAGATCTCAGGCGCGGCGTTGGAATTCGAGTTCAAGCGGTAAATCATTCCCATCGGTAAGGCGCGGACCAGACGCTTCGTCGGAGACTGGTCGGTCACGTTCCGTTGAGCGTAAAAACTCCCCTCAAGTAATTTGAAACAGTCGTTTTAGCGGGTACTCTGTGCCACGTCCCTTTTACATATTGCCCGTCGCGAGGAGCTTGTCGTCATGAAATGCCGTGAAGGCTGTGGCGCTTGTTGTATTGCCCCTTCCATCAGTTCACCGATTCCCGGCATGCCCCATGGCAAAGCCGCCGGAGAACGTTGCGTACAACTTTCTGTCGAAAACCTGTGCAACATTTTTGGCCAGGCAGAACGTCCGGCAGTCTGTTCGGCCTTTGAAGCCGATGCCGAGGTATGCGGAAACAGCAGTGAAGAAGCGATCCGGCTGATTGGCTGGTGGGAGCGAATGACGGCGGCGTGATGTGTTCAAACGAACGGAACTTCAACAATAAGGAATAAGATTATGGGTTCGCTGCATCGTATTGCTGTGCTGTGTGGTTTGACGGTTTTGCTGGCCACCTCGGCCGCCCAGGCCGAAGACTGGAAAGTCGCCAAAAACGAAGACGGCATCAAGGTGTCCCTGAGTGAAGTAGCCGGTTCCGATTACAAGGCGTACCAGGGCGTCACCTTGATGAAGACCACGATCGCCAAATTGCGCGCGCTGCAGGAAGACGTGTCGGGAGCCTGCTCGTGGATTCACGAGTGCAAAGCCCAGAAGTTGCTCAAGCACGAAGGCGCTGACAGCTGGACCTACACCCAATTCAATACCCCATGGCCCGTCACCCCGCGTGATTCGGTGTTGCACGTCACCACTGTCGAAGGTGCAGATGGCAGCCTGACTCGCAAACTCGAAGGCGTGCCGAAGTACATTCCTGAAGAAAAAGGTTTTGTGCGGGTCGCCAAAGTCGATGGTTTCTGGAAGTTCGTACCCAAGGGAGATCAGGTCGAAGTGACCTATCAAGTGCACACCGAGCCGGGCGGCAGCGTACCGTCGATGATCGCCAACAAGTTCGTGGTCGATGCCCCGTTCAACACCTTGAAAGCCCTGAAAGAACGCGCCGAGAAGTAACCGCGCCGCTCTTTCGATAACGCCCCGACTGGTTCGGGGCGTTTTTCTTTAGAAGACATGCACAATCCCTTGTGGGAGCGAGCCTGCTCGCGAAAGCGGTGGGACAGTCGACATCAATGTTAATGACAGACCGCTTTCGCGAGCAGGCTCGCTCCCACAGGGGATTGGGGGTTTATTGTGTTTCCGGATATGCGTTGCACGAAATTTTCACAAAGTGTCCAAGACAATTCGCCCGCGCCAACATTGCGGACAGTAATCAATGGCAATGCCGCGAGTGATCGTGCAACATTTGCGCACCCGCGCAAGCCCCGGGGCCAAGTAGTGGCCAACAGAGGGCAGGGCGCAGCTGTATTTTTGAAACTTCAACTTCCAATGGGTCCTAAAACGACATGGCAAACCCGGACGCCCTGAATCAGCAGCGAGCTTCTAGTCGCCTGCTGCAACCGACCGTCAAATCGCATCTGGCCTACACGTTGTTGTGTGCCCTGGTCATGATGGTCATGTTCAGCCTGCTGCGCGTCGCGCTGCTGGTCTACAACCGCTCGATGATCCTCGACACCCCGGCTGCGACCTTCCTCGAAGCGTTCGCCAACGGCCTGCGTTTCGATTTGCGCCTGGTGGTCTACCTCATTATTCCGTTGCTGCTGGCATTGTTCAGCGCCCGGGCCATGGCGGCTCGCGGACTTTTCCGCTTCTGGCTGACCATCGCTTCGAGCATCGCGCTGTTCCTCGGCCTGATGGAAATGGACTTCTACCGTGAATTCCACCAGCGCCTCAACGGCCTGGTCTTCCAGTATGTGAAAGAAGACCCGAAAACCGTGATGAGCATGCTCTGGTACGGTTTTCCGGTGGTTCGCTATCTGCTGGCCTGGGCCTTGGGTACGTTGATCCTGACTCTGGCGTTCAAGGGCGCCGACCGCGCCACCCGTCCTCGTGGTCCGTTCAGCGGCGGCAGCATTGGCACTCGCCAGATTGCCCCGTGGTATACGCGCATCGCGGTGTTCGTGGTTTGCCTGCTGGTCTGCGTGGTCGCCGCACGTGGCACCCTGCGTCAAGGTCCGCCATTACGTTGGGGTGACGTCTACACCACCGACTCCAACTTCGCCAACCAGTTGGGCCTCAACGGCACGCTGTCGCTGATCGCGGCGGCCAAGTCGCGGATGTCCGAAGAGCGCGATAACATCTGGAAAGCCACGCTGCCACAGCCGCTGGCCCAGCAAACCGTGCGTGACATGTTGCTGACCCCGAGCGACAAACTGGTGGATGCCGATATCGCGGCGGTTCGCCGTAACTACACGCCGGATGCCAACAAGACCCTGCCGATCAAGAACGTGGTAGTGATCCTGATGGAAAGCTTCGCCGGTCACTCGGTGGGCGCCCTGGGTCGTCCGGGCAACATCACGCCAGCCTTTGACAAGTTGTCGAAAGAAGGCCTGTTGTTCGATCGTTTCTTCTCCAACGGCACCCATACCCACCAGGGCATGTTCGCCACCATGGCCTGCTTCCCGAACCTGCCGGGTTTCGAATACCTGATGCAGACCCCGGAAGGCAGCCACAAGTTGTCCGGCCTGCCACAGTTGCTCAGCGCTCGCGACTATGACGATGTGTACGTCTACAACGGCGATTTCGCCTGGGACAACCAGTCGGGCTTCTTCAGCAACCAGGGCATGACCAACTTCATCGGGCGTAACGATTTCGTGAACCCGGTGTTCTCCGATCCAACGTGGGGCGTGTCCGACCAGGACATGTTCAACCGTGGCCTGGAAGAACTGAAGGCGCGCGATGGCAAGGACAAAAAACCGTTCTATGCCTTGCTGCAAACCCTGTCCAACCACACGCCATATGCCTTGCCGACACCATTGCCGGTAGAGCGCGTGACCAACCGCGGCAGCCTCAACGAACACTTGACCGCCATGCGCTACTCCGACTGGGCGCTGGGGCAATTCTTCGAGAAGGCCCGCAAAGAGCCTTACTTCAATGAAACCCTATTCGTGGTCGTTGGCGACCATGGCTTCGGCGACGAGCAGCAAATCACCGAAATGGACCTGGGTCGCTTCAACGTGCCGATGCTGATGATCGCACCGGGCATCCAGGAAAAATTCGGCCAGCGTGACCACACCGTGGGCACTCAGATCGACATCGTGCCGACCATCATGGGCCGTGTCGGTGGCGACGTGGTTCATCAATGCTGGGGCCGCGACCTGCTGAACCTGCCGGAAGGTGACAAGGGTTTCGGCGTGATCAAGCCTTCGGGCAGCGATCAGACCGTGGCCTTGCTGACCGCTGACCGCGTGCTGGTATTGCCGAAAGAGATGCCGCCAAAACTGTATCAATACGAACTGGGTGCCGATCCGAAAGGTGTGGTGATTCCCGAGTCGGCTGACGAAGCGGCCCTCAAGCAGAAGCTCGAGTCGTTCCTGCAAACTGCGACCAAGAGCTTGCTGGATAACACCGCCGGTGTGGTTAACGGCAAGCCGGACTAACGTTTGACGCAATAAAAAAGAGGCCCTTTTTCAAGGGCCTCTTTTTTTGGTCGGGTTAACGCTTTATATCTTGCCGAGCAACAGCAGAATCAACAGCACTACCAACACCACGCCGAGGATACCCGATGGGCCATAACCCCAACTTCTGGAGTGTGGGAAGACTGGCAAACCACCGATCAGCAACAGGATCAGAATAACGATAAGAATTGTGCCCATGACGATTTCCTTGTTGGAAGTGTTCTGGATTGACCGAGTGTTTTAACGATCAGCCGGAATGCGATAAATCCGAACTGCTTACAAAATCCGACTCTCGCGAATGAAAGAAAATTCAAAGTTTTTTAATGTTTTTTAGAAAGCAGGCTTATTTCGTTTTCGCGTCTTGTTAGTTGGTCAGTTAAACCGCGTTATCGTTCTTCGCGGGCAAGCCTTGCTCCTACAGGTTTTGTGTTGGCCACGATATCCGGGACCGACACAAAACCTGTAGGAGCGAGGCTTGCCCGCGAAGGCCGCGACTCGATCCGAATCCGTGCGCCGGTTTGTGCGGACCATTCAGCAATCTGATGGAGCGTGGGTCGGGCAATATCCTTCGCTACACTCGGCGCATCTTCCCCAGAACAACAAGGCTGTTAGCTATGCAAAATCGCATGATGATCACTGGCGCAGGCTCGGGCCTGGGTCGCGAAATCGCGCTGCGCTGGGCCCGCGAAGGCTGGCAGCTGGCCTTGTCGGATGTCAGCGAGCCCGGCCTGCAGGAAACCCTGAAGCGGGTTCGCGAAGCGGGCGGCGACGGTTTTATCCAGCGTTGCGATGTGCGCGACTACAGTCAACTGACTGCGTTTGCCCAAGCGTGCGAAGAAAAGCTCGGTGGCATTGATGTCATCGTCAACAACGCCGGTGTGGCCTCGGGCGGGTTCTTCAGCGAACTGTCCCTGGAAGACTGGGACTGGCAGATCGCAATCAACTTGATGGGCGTGGTCAAAGGCTGCAAGGCCTTCCTGCCGCTGTTGGAAAAAAGCAAAGGCAAGATCATCAACATCGCGTCGATGGCCGCGCTGATGCAAGGTCCGGCCATGAGCAACTACAACGTGGCCAAGGCCGGCGTGGTGGCGTTGTCCGAAAGTCTGTTGATCGAATTGGCGCAGCAGGAAGTTGGCGTGCACGTGGTGTGTCCGTCGTTCTTCCAGACCAACCTGCTGGACTCTTTCCGTGGCCCGACGCCGGCCATGAAGGCCAAAGTCGGCAAGTTACTGGAAAGTTCGCCGATCACCGCCACCGACATTGCCGACTACATCTACACCCAAGTGGCCGCCGGCGAGTTCATGATCCTGCCCCACGAACAGGGCCGCATGGCCTGGGCGCTGAAGCAGAAAAATCCGCAATTGCTCTACAACGAAATGACCGTCATGGCCGACAAAATGCGCGCCAAGGCCAAACAATCCGCCGGCTGATCTTGCCCGTGGGCAACACCGTCGTTAGGGTGGCCGCATTCGGCCATCCTCACGAGACACCTGCATGCTCAATTACCTGTGGTTTTTCCTCGCCGCGTTGTTCGAAATCGCCGGCTGCTTCGCGTTCTGGATGTGGCTGCGCCAGGGTAAAAGTGCCTGGTGGGTCATTCCGGCGTTGCTAAGCCTGACGGTGTTTGCGCTGTTGCTGACCCGGATCGAAGCAACCTACGCCGGCCGCGCCTATGCCGCTTACGGTGGCATCTACATCATTGCGTCGATTGGCTGGCTGGCGGTGGTCGAGAAGGTGCGTCCGCTGGGTTCGGACTGGATCGGCGTGGCGCTGTGCGTGATCGGCGCGACTGTCATCCTTTTCGGCCCGCGTTTCTCCGCATCCTGAAGGATCGGTCCTTCAATGGGGCGGTTTGCAGGACGTTTCCGTCAGGCGAAATATCCCGGGTTGTAGGGCAAGACTGATTTGCCCACAGCGCATTGAACCCCCGGCGCGCGCCGGGCATCTTCAGGGCCCGGTAACCCCTGAAGGATAAAGGCCATGCTTGTACTCAGTCGCGTTGTAGGCGAGTTGATTTCCATCGGTGACAACATTTCCGTGCGCATTCTGGCGGTCAACGGCGGCAACGTGCGCTTCGGCGTCGAAGCGCCACAAGACGTCAATGTGCATCGAGCCGAAGTCTACGAACGCATCCAGGTCAAACTGACCAAAAACAAAGGACGCTGAGCCATTCAGTCGAACAGGTGCTTGGGCACATCGTGCTTGAGCATCAACTGGCATTGCTCGCTGTCCGGGTCGAAAACGATCAGTGCCTGGCCTTTGGTCAGCGCTTGGCGAACTCGCAATACGCGGGTTTCCAGCGGCGTGTCATCGCCGTTGTCCGTGCCGTCGCGGGTCACGAAATCTTCGATCAGGCGGGTCAGGGTGTCGACTTCGAGTTGGTCGTAGGGGATCAGCATAGGCACCTCGGCTAAAACAATGTCGCGATGCTACGGCGAATGATGGGTTGCGACTAGCCTGAGCGCATTCATTGCCTGATCTGACGCCATCGCGGGCAAGCCTTGCTCCTACAGGTTTTGTGTCGTGCCCGGATATCGAGGTCAACACAAGACCTGTAGGAGCAAGGCTTGCCCGCGATGGCGATTTTTCAAACGCCGCAGGACTTAGCTGTCGTTGCGCTGTCCGACCAAACTATCCACCGACGGCACCCGCGTATCGCTTTCCATCTGCGTGTCATGTTCGATCTGATGACTGAACCGGTCCAGCGAACCCTTGGCCGGTTGTGCATCGCTGGCAAACACCGGCGGACTGAGGATGTACGCGCCGAGCAGACGACTGAGCGCCGCCAGGCTGTCAATGTGCGTCCGTTCATAGCCATGGGTCGCATCGCAACCAAACGCCAGCAGCGCCGTGCGAATGTCATGTCCGGCCGTCACCGCCGAATGGGCGTCGCTGAAGTAATAGCGGAACAGGTCGCGGCGCACCGGCAAGTCGTTGTCACTGGCCAATCGCAGTAAATGCCGCGACAGGTGATAGTCATACGGTCCGCCGGAATCCTGCATCGCCACGCTCACCGCGTGTTCGCTGGAGTGCTGCCCCGGCGCGACCGGCGCAATGTCGATGCCGACGAATTCACTGACATCCCACGGCAACGCGGCCGCGGCGCCACTGCCGGTTTCCTCGGTAATGGTGAATAGCGGATGGCAGTCGATCATCAGTTCTTCGCCGCTGTCGATGATCGCTTTCATCGCCGCCAGCAGCGCGGCAACGCCTGCCTTGTCGTCAAGGTGACGGGCGCTGATGTGGCCACTTTCGGTGAATTCCGGCAACGGGTCGAACGCGACAAAATCGCCGACGCTGATTCCCAGGGAATCGCAATCGGCGCGGGTGGCGCAGTAGGCGTCCAGGCGCAATTCGACGTGATCCCAACTGATCGGCATTTCATCCACGGCGGTGTTGAACGCATGCCCGGAAGCCATCAAGGGCAACACACTGCCGCGGATCACGCCATTGTCGGTAAACAGGCTGACCCGGCTGCCCTCGGCAAAACGGCTGGACCAGCAGCCGACGGGGGCCAGCGTCAGGCGACCGTTATCCTTCACCGCACGCACCGCCGCGCCGATGGTGTCCAGGTGCGCGGACACCGCGCGGTCCGGGCTGTTTTTCTTGCCCTTGAGGGTGGCGCGGATGGTGCCGCGCCGGGTCATTTCGAACGGAATACCCAGCTCTTCGAGCCGCTCGGCGACGTAACGCACAATGGTGTCGGTGAACCCGGTCGGGCTGGGAATGGCGAGCATTTCCAGCAGGACTTTTTGCAGGTAGTTGAGATCCGGTTCGGGAATTTTGCTGGTCATGGAAACTCCTGATGAATTGAGCGCTGATCGTTCCCACGCTCTGCGTGGGAATGCAGCCAGGGACGCTCTGCGTCCCAAGAGCGGACGCGGAGCGTCCGAGGAGTCATTCCCACGCAGAGCGTGGGAACGATCATGAAGGGGGTTTAAACCGCCGGCTGACTATGCGGAAACAACAAATCCACAAAGCGCTCCGCCGTCGGTTGCGGTTCATGGTTGGCCAGGCCGGCGCGTTCATTGGCTTCGATAAACACATACTCCGGCTGGTCGGCGGCCTGCACCATCAGGTCGAGCCCGACCATCGGGATATCCAGCGCCCGCGCCGCGCGCACGGCGGCATCCACCAGGGTCGGGTGCAGGATCGCGGTGACATCTTCAAGCACACCGCCCGTATGAAGATTCGCCGTACGCCGTACGAACAGATGCTCGCCGGCCGGCAGAATGCTGTTGTAGTCGTAACCCGCCGCCTGCAACGTGCGCTGGGTTTCGTGGTCCAGCGGAATCTTGCTTTCACCGCTGGTGGCTGCCTGACGGCGTCGGCTCTGGGCTTCGATCAGCGCACCGATGGAATGCTGACCGTCACCGACGACCTCCGCCGGCCGGCGAATCGCCGCAGCGACCACCTCGAAACCAATCACCACGATCCGCAGATCCAGGCCTTCGTGGAAGCTTTCCAGCAAGACTCGCGAGTCGAACTTGCGCGCCGCTTCGATGGCCTGCTGGACTTCTTCAATGGTGCGCAAATCCACCGCCACACCCTGGCCCTGCTCGCCGTCCAGCGGTTTGACCACCACCCGTTCGTGCTCGTCGAGAAATGCCAGGTTGTCGTCGCCGTTGCCCGCCAATTGCTGTGAAGGCAAGTTCAGGCCAGCGGCTTTCAGCACCTTATGGGTCAGGCTCTTGTCCTGGCACAGGCTCATGCTGATGGCGCTGGTCAGGTCACTAAGGGATTCGCGGCAACGCACCCGGCGCCCGCCATGACTGAGGGTAAACATCCCGGCGTCCGCATCATCGACCTGCACATCAATGCCGCGACGATGGGCTTCCTCGACGATGATCCGCGCATAAGGATTGAACTCCGCCTCCGGCCCCGGCCCAAGGAACAACGGCTGATTGATGCCGTTCTTGCGCTTGATGGCGAAGGTCGAGAGGTTACGAAAACCGAGCTTGGCGTAGAGACTCTTCGCCTGGCGGTTGTCGTGCAATACCGACAGGTCCAGGTAACTCAGCCCACGGCTCATGAAATGCTCGATCAAATGCCGCACCAGCACTTCGCCGACACCGGGCCGCGAGCAATGCGGGTCAACCGCCAGGCACCAGAGGCTGCTGCCGTTTTCCGGGTCGTTGTAGGCCTTGTGATGATTGAGGCCCATGACACTGCCGATGATCGCGCCGCTGTCTTCGTCCTCGGCCAGCCAATACACCGGGCCGCCCATATGACGCGGGGTCAGCAATGACGCATCGATCGGCAACATGCCGCGCGCCTGATACAGCAGATTGATCGCCTGCCAATCGGCTTCGCTCTGGGCCCGGCGAATCCGGAAGCCGCGAAACACCCGGGTCGACTGGCGGTAATCGCTGAACCACAGGCGCAAGGTGTCGGACGGATCAAGAAACAACTGCGCCGGTTCCAGCCCCAGCACTTGCTGGGGCGCGGCGACGTACAAAGCGATGTCGCGCTCGCCGGGCTGCTCGTTGAGCAACTCCTGGGCGATGCTTGCCGCATCAGGAAAGGTATGCCCGATCAGCAACCGGCCCCAACCGCAATGCACCGCAATCGGCGCGGCATTCAATTCGCTGCCGTCTTCGGCCAGGCGCGCCTGCAAGCGTTCATAGGAGGGTGACTGACCGCGCAACAAGCGTTGGCTGTATGCCGTGGCGTGGGGTTTCATCGATCAGATTCCTTGTTCACTGAGCCACAGGTTCAGTGCCGCCAATTGCCACAGCTTGGAGCCGCGCAACGGGGTCAACTGGCCTTGCGGGTCGGTCAGCAGGCGGTCGAGCATGGCCGGGTTGAACAGGCCGCGATCCTGGCTTGGATCGAGCAGCAGTTCGCGCACCCAGTTCAGCGTATCGCCCTGCAAATGCTTGAGGCCAGGCACCGGGAAGTAACCTTTTTTGCGGTCGATCACTTCGCTTGGAATGACCAGTCGCGCGGCTTCTTTCAGCACCTGTTTACCGCCATCCGGCAGTTTGAACTTGCCCGGCACCCGGGCCGACAATTCCACCAGGCGATAGTCGAGAAACGGCGTACGCGCTTCCAGGCCCCAGGCCATGGTCATGTTGTCGACGCGTTTGACCGGGTCGTCCACCAGCATGATCGTGCTGTCCAGACGCAGGGCTTTGTCCACCGCCGCATCGGCGCCGGGTTGTGCGAAATGTTCCTTCACGAAGTCACCGGCGGCGTCATTCGCCGTCAGCCATTTCGGCTGCACGGTGGCGGCATAGTCTTCGTAGCTGCGGTCGAAAAACGCATCGCGATACGCCGCATACGGATCGGCGGCGCCGTCCACTTGCGGATACCAGTGATAACCGGCGAATAACTCGTCCGCGCCCTGGCCGCTCTGCACCACTTTGCAGTGCTTGGCGACTTCCCGGGACAACAGATAAAAGGCGATGCAGTCATGGCTGACCATCGGCTCGCTCATGGCGCGGAACGCTGCGGGCAGTTGCTCGATGATTTCGCTTTCCTGGATCCGCAGTTGATGGTGCTGCGTGTTGTAGTGCTTGGCGATCAGGTCCGAATACTGGAATTCGTCCCCACGCTCGCCGCCGGCATCCTGGAAACCGATGGAAAAGGTCGAGAGGTTTTCGACGCCGACTTCACGCAGCAGACCGACCAACATGCTCGAATCGACGCCGCCGGACAGCAACACGCCGACATCGACGGCCGCACGTTGACGGATGGCGACGGCATCGCGGGTGCTGTCGAGCACGCGGTCACGCCAGTCTTCCAGGGTCAGGTTCAGCTCATCGGCGTGGGGGCCGTAGGGCAGGGTCCACCAGGTTTTCTGCTCGGTGGTGCCATCGGCTTCGATGCGCATCCAGGTCGCGGGCGGCAGTTTTTCGATGCCGGCGATCAAGGTGCGCGGGGCCGGGACCACCGCGTGGAAATTCAAGTAATGGTTGAGCGCCACCGGGTCGAGCATCGGGCTGATATCGCCGCCCTTAAGCAGCGCCGGCAACGCCGAGGCAAAGCGCAAACGCTGGCCGGTGCGCGACAGGTACAACGGCTTGACGCCGAGGCGGTCGCGGGCGAGGAACAGGCGCTTGGCGTCGCGCTCCCAAATCGCGAAGGCGAACATGCCATTGAGCTTGGGCAGCAGTGCTTCGCCCCAGGCGTGATAGCCCTTGAGCAGCACTTCGGTGTCGCCGCCGGAATAGAAGGCATAACCGAGCGCTTCAAGCTCGGTGCGCAGTTCCGGAAAGTTGTAGATCGCGCCGTTGAAGGCCAGGGACAAGCCCAATTGGTTGTCGATCATCGGCTGCGCCGAGCCGTCCGACAGGTCCATGATTTTCAGGCGCCGATGGCCCAGGGCAATCGGCCCCTGGCTGTGGAAGCCCCACGCATCCGGGCCGCGAGGGGCCAGGTGATGGGTGATTCGTTCAACGGCCGCGAGGTCCGCAGGTTGTTGATCAAAGCGTAACTCGCCAGCTAATCCGCACATAAAGTCCTTACCGGTTTTTCCGTTGGGGAGGGTCAATCATTTCCGCGCCAAAACGGCGGGTACTCTGAAACTGACCCGGTGACTTGGCGGGAGTTTTAGATCGATCGGTTATAAGCAGCGGGGCGAGGATATTGCGGGTGACAGGCACAACGTCAGGTGTGCCCGGTGGTAGAGCGTTATACGAAGGCTGAAAGTGACGGCTCGAAGCCGTGCCGGATCAGACTCCGCGAATCAACCGGCGCAGGGCAAAGCGGTTCGGATGACAAGCCTCGGCCACACTGCGCGGCAGGGGCAGCGGTTCGTTTTCCAGCCAGGACGCCAGCAATTCGCCGGACAACGGCGCGGTGATCAACCCCCGGGAACCGTGACCGCTGTTGACGTACAAACCGTCGAGCCATGGGCACGGGACGTCCGGCACCTGTCGCGCGTCCTTGCTCAGGGCGGCATAGGCCTGGTTGAACGCCTGGCCATCGGCGAGCGGCCCGACGATAGGCAAGTAGTCGGGGCTGGTGCAACGGAACGCCGCGCGGCCCTGGAGGCGCTCCGGGTCCAGTTGATCGGCGTGCAGGCGGGTGACCAGATCGCTGGAGATTTCTTCCAGCAGTTGCAGGTTGCCCAGGTGTTCGGCGGTGGTCGGTGTCAGGTCATCGCTGGTGAAATCGAAACTGGCTCCCAAGGTGTGTTCGCCCAGGCGCGCCGGTGCCACGTAACCTTCGGCGCAGACCACCGTGGCCAGACCTTCGCTCCCGGTGGTTTGCGCCAGTCGGGTGATTTGCCCGCGAATGCGTTTGAGCGGCAGATCGGCGCTTTGCGCGAAACGTTTGATCTCGGCAGCGCCGGCCAGCACCACCACCGGGGCGCTGGCGAGCAGGGTGTCGCCGTCCCAGGCCTGCCACTGGTCATCGACCTTGCGCAGCTCCAGCACATCGCGATGGGTCAGCAATTGAACGTTGGGCTGCGAAGCCTGCCACTGACATAGCGCCGGCGGATGCACCCAGCCACCCTCGGGATAGAACAAACCGCCATGGGCCAGTCCAATGCCGGCCCGTGCCTCGGCTTGCGCTTGATCCAGTACGTGCAGCAGATCTGCAGGAAACGCCGCCGCCAGTTGCGCCTGACGCTCGGCTTCCTTGGCATTGAACGCCAGTTGCAATACACCGCAGCCGTCCCAGTCCACACCGCGATGCAACTGTTCAAGCACCCGTCGGGTATGGCCGAAACCGCTGACAATCAATTGCGACAACGCAGTGCCGTGGGCCGACAGCTTGAGGTACAGCACGCCTTGAGGATTGCCCGAGGCTTCCTGGGCGATATCGGCATGACGCTCCATCAAACTCACCTGCCAGCCCCGTGCCGCGAGACTGGCCGCACTGGCGCAACCCGCCAGGCCTGCGCCGATGACCAGGGCGCGGCGCTCACCGTTATAAGGCGCAGGGCGAGTGAACCAAGGTTTGGCAGGCATCGGTGCCGCTACGTCGGCGGGCCAACCGAGAAACGCGCCGCGCAGGATTTCCCATTTGTGGCCGATGCCCGGCGTGCGCTTCATTTTGAAGCCCGCCGCGTTGAGCAGCCGACGGACCCAACCGGTGCTGGTAAAAGTACTGATGGTGGAATCCGGGGCGGCCAGGCGCGCCAGTTCGGCGAACAGCTCGGCGGTCCACATGTCGGGGTTTTTCACCGGGGCGAAACCGTCGAGAAACCACGCATCGATCTGCGCGTCCAGTTGCGGCAATTGCTCCAGCGCATCGCCGATCAGCAAGGTCAGGGTCACCCGGCCGTTATCCAGCACCAGGCGTTGAAAGCCCTGATGGATCGCCACGTACTGGGCCAGCAATTGATCGGCGAGTGGCTTGAGTTCCGGCCACAGCGCCAGCGCCCGTTTCAGGTCCGGGGCGGTCAGCGGGTACTTTTCCACGCTGACAAAATGCAACCGAGCACCGGCCACGGCTTGCTCTTCGAACAGTTGCCAGGCGCAGAGGAAATTCAATCCGGTGCCAAAACCGGTCTCGCCAATCACCAATCGACCGTCGGCGGGCAACGCGGCAAAACGTTCCTTCAGGCGGTTTTGTTCGATGAACACGTAGCGGGTTTCGTCCAACCCGGACAGGTCGGAAAAATACACATCATCGAACACCCGCGAATACGGGCGTCCCTGGTCGTCCCAGTCGAGCTGGGCGTTGGGCAATTCGGGGTTCATGGCAGGCTCGGTGACGGCAAGGCGGGCATTCTAGCTGATCGGTGGGGCGGCGCTTGATCCATGGCAGGTTTCGATGGCTTTGCATCAGACAGAATCTGGCGCCGCGGTTGAAGGCTTTTGTGGCGAGGGGGCTTGCCCCCGTTCGGCTGCGAAGCAGTCGTAATATCAGCAAACTTGGTTTACCTGACAAACGTGTTGCCAGGTTTGGGGGCCGCTTCGCAGCCCAACGGGGGCAAGCCCCCTCGCCACAAAAGCCATAAGCCTTACGACACACGGAATTTCTCTGATGCCCATCAGGTCAATCCGCTAGTCTTGCTCAATCTTGGAACGGAGCCGCCCATGTTCGAATCTGCCGAAATCGGTCACGCCATCGACAAAGAAACCTACGACGCCGAAGTACCGATCCTGCGTGAAGCCTTGCTCGAAGCGCAGTTCGAACTTCAGCAGCAGCAACGTTTCCCGGTGATCATTTTGATCAATGGCATCGAAGGCGCCGGCAAGGGCGAGACGGTCAAGTTGCTCAACGAATGGATGGACCCGCGCCTGATTGAGGTGCGCACCTTCGACCAGCAGACCGACGAAGAACTGGCCCGGCCACCGGCCTGGCGCTACTGGCGAATGCTTCCGGCCAAGGGCCGCATGGGGATTTTCTTCGGCAACTGGTACAGCCAGATGCTCCAGGGCCGCGTCCATGGCGACTTCAAAAATGCGGTGCTGGACCAAGCGATCAACCAGTCCGAGCGTTTCGAAAAAATGCTCTGTGACGAAGGCGCGCTGATCTTCAAGTTCTGGTTCCACCTCTCCAAGCAGCAAATGAAGGCGCGCCTCAAGGCGCTGGCCGATGATCCGTTGCACAGTTGGCGCATCAGCCCGCTGGATTGGCAGCAGTCGCAAACCTACGACAAATTCGTCAAATACGGCGAGCGGGTATTGCGCCGCACCAGCCGCGACTACGCACCCTGGCATGTGATCGAAGGCGTCGACCCGCACTACCGCAGCCTGACCGTTGGCCAAATCCTGCTTGAAGGGCTGCAAAGTGCCTTGAAACGGCCCGAGATCCATCCCGACAAGGTCAATGCGGCGCCACTGCCGACCCATATCGATCAAATGAATGTGCTCGACAGCCTGGATTTGACCCAGCGTCTGGAGAAGGACGATTACGAAGAACAGCTGATTACCGAGCAGGCGCGGTTCTCTGGCCTGATGCGCGATAAACGCATGCGTCAGCACGCGTTGGTGGCGGTGTTTGAAGGCAATGATGCGGCGGGCAAGGGCGGGGCGATTCGACGGGTGGCGGCAGCGCTCGACCCACGGCAATACAGCATCGTGCCGATTGCCGCGCCCACCGAGGAAGAACGGGCGCAACCCTATCTGTGGCGCTTCTGGCGACACCTTCCGGCCAAGGGCAAGTTCACCGTGTTCGACCGTTCCTGGTACGGCCGGGTGCTGGTGGAGCGCATCGAAGGTTTCTGTCCGCCGGCGGATTGGCTGCGGGCTTACAGCGAGATCAACGATTTCGAAGAGCAAATCTCCGAGTCCCACGTCATCGTGGTCAAATTCTGGCTGGCCATCGACAAGCAGACGCAACTGGAGCGCTTCCAGGCTCGGGAGGACATCCCCTTCAAACGCTTCAAGATCACCGAAGACGACTGGCGCAACCGCGACAAGTGGGACGCGTATCGCGCCGCCGTCGGTGACATGGTCGATCGCACCAGCACCGAGATCTCGCCCTGGACCCTGGTGGAAGCCAACGACAAGCGCTGGGCGCGGGTGAAAGTGTTGCGCACGATTAACCGGGCGCTGGAAGAGGCGTTCGAAAAGGCCGACAAGAAGGCCAAGAAGCACAAGAAGTGAAACGATGGTTGCGCATACGCGAGGTGAATGATTGTCGCGGTCGGTAATGGGGTGGACTTATGCTCGGTCCACTCCCAACCGACAACAACAATGAGGTATGCCATGCGTGAAGTGGTGATCGTCGACAGCGTACGGACCGGCCTGGCCAAATCCTTTCGCGGCAAGTTCAATCAGACCCGCCCGGACGACATGGCGGCTCACTGCGTCAATGCGCTGCTCACCCGCAACGACATCGACCCGGCCAGCGTCGAGGATTGCATTGTCGGCGCCGGCTCCAACGAAGGCGCCCAGGGTTACAACATCGGGCGCAATGTCGCGGTGCTCTCGCACCTGGGCATCGGCACCGCCGGCATGACCCTCAACCGTTTCTGCTCCTCGGGCCTGCAAGCCATCGCGATTGCCGCCAACCAGATTGCCTCGGGTTGCAGCGACATCATCGTTGCCGGTGGCGTCGAATCCATCAGCCTGACCATGAAAAGCGTCAACACTGACAACCTGATCAACCCGTTGCTCAAGGAACAGGTGCCGGGCATCTATTTCCCGATGGGCCAGACTGCTGAAATCGTCGCCCGACGCTACAACGTCAGCCGTGAAGAACAGGATCTCTACGCGCTGCAAAGTCAGCAACGCACGGGTCAGGCCCAGGCTACCGGGTTGTTTGACGACGAAATCGTGCCGATGGCGGTCAGGTACCGGGTCGAAGACAAGGCCACCGGTCAGGTGCAGATCCTCGACGGCATTGTCGATCGCGACGACTGCAACCGCCCGGACACCACCCTGCAAAGCCTCGCCGGTTTGAAACCGGTGTTCGCCGAGGACGGTTCGGTGACGGCGGGTAACTCGTCGCAGTTGTCGGACGGGGCGTCCATGACCCTGGTGATGAGCCTGGAAAAAGCCCTGGAATTGGGACTCAAGCCCAAGGCGTTTTTCCGTGGTTTCACCGTCGCCGGTTGTGCGCCGGATGAAATGGGCATCGGCCCGGTGTTCTCGGTGCCCAAGTTGCTCAAGGCCAAGGGTTTGCAGATTGCCGATATCGATTTGTGGGAACTCAACGAAGCGTTCGCGTCCCAGTGCCTGTACAGCCGTAATCGACTGGAAATCGATAACGCGAAGTACAACGTCAATGGCGGGTCGATTTCCATTGGGCATCCGTTTGGCATGACCGGATCGCGGCAGGTGGGGCATATCGTGCGGGAGTTACAGCGGCGCAATCTGCGTTACGGCGTGGTGACCATGTGCGTGGGGGGCGGGATGGGGGCTACGGGGTTGTTTGAGGCGGTGCGTTAAACCACAAGATTTGTGGCGACGATTAGATTGCTTTCGCGGGCAAGCCTCGCTCCTACAGGAGATCGCATTCCCCTGTAGGAGCGAGGCTTGCCCGCGAATGGGGCCCCGCGGTCTATTGGTTTTTACTCTGAAGCTGCATCCGCTCGATATAGGCCTCTATCTCCCGCGCCGCTACTTCGGGGTTGTCAAACGGCCCCTCGAGGGTGTTTTCCCGGGTGCTGAAATACAACTCCCCGTTCACACGACACATCCGGTCACTGCGAAAGTGCGTGGCGGGGGCGTGGTCCTGGGCGCGCATGCCGTACATGGCGGTCTCCTGTGGGATGGTCTCGTCTGCGGATCCAATGAGCTTAGATCTGAAGTACTTGCGGCGCCTGGTCAACTGATCGACGGCACTGCGTCAATTTAGCGTTGCGACCTGCACAGTTTCATTCGCGGCCAGCTCGCAACTGTCCCTGTGTGCCACACGGCGCTGAGCCTAGAATGGCGATTCTCGCCACTGGGCTTTGGGGTCGGCATGCATATTTCATCGGGTCGCTGGGTTTACGGTCTGTTCCTGGCGTTGCTGACGGCGCTGCTGTGGGGCATTTTGCCGATCAAGCTCAAGCAAGTGCTGGAGGTGATGGACCCGGTGACGGTGACCTGGTTTCGCCTGTCGGTATCCGGCGGTTGCCTGTTCCTGTATCTGGCGGCGACCCAGCGTCTGCCGAGCCGCAAAGTGCTCGGCCCCAAGGGTGGCTGGCTGGTGCTGATGGCGGTGCTCGGGCTGGTGGGCAATTACGTGCTGTACCTGATGGGCCTGAACCTGCTCAGCCCCGGCACTGCGCAACTGGTGGTGCAGATGGGGCCGATCATGTTGCTGATCGCCAGCCTGTTTGTGTTCAAGGAGCGATTCAGCGTGGGGCAGGGGATTGGCCTGCTGGTGTTGCTGATCGGTTTCGGACTGTTTTTCAATCAGCGCCTGAGTGAGTTGCTCACTTCCCTGACGGATTACACCGCCGGCGTGTTGATGGTGCTGGCGGCGTCCACGGTCTGGGCCTTTTACGCCCTGGGCCAGAAGCAATTGCTGACGGTGTGGAATTCGTTGCAGGTGATGATGGTGATCTACCTGTTCTGCGCGCTGCTGCTGACGCCGTGGGTGCATCCACTGGAAGCGCTGAACCTGAGCCCTCGGCAAGGCTGGCTGCTGCTGGCGTGCTGCATGAACACACTGGTCGCCTATGGCGCATTTGCCGAAGCGTTGGCGCACTGGGAGGCTTCGCGGGTCAGTGCGACGTTGGCGATTACGCCGTTGGTGACGTTTGTTGCAGTGGCCGTGGCGGCGTGGGCGTGGCCGGAATATGTGCACGCCGAGACGATCAATGGCTTGGGTTATGGCGGGGCGGTGTTGGTGGTGCTGGGGTCGGCGCTGGTGGCGTTGGGGCCTTCGTTGATGGCGGGGCTCAGGGCTCGGCGTTTAAGGATGGCCTGAAGATGATCGTTCCCACGCTCTGCGTGGGAATGCCTCACTGGACGCTCTGCGTCCGCTTCAAAAGGGACGCGGAGCGTCCCGGGCTGCATTCCCACGCGGAGCGTGGGAACGATCATCTGTCACCGCAAATCTCAGCCTTTGGCGCCCGCTTCCAGCATATTCTCCGGTCGCACCCACGCATCAAACTGCTCGTCGGTCAGATAACCCAGTTGCAACGCCGCCTCGCGCAAGGTCAGCCCTTCGCCGTAAGCCTTCTTGGCAATTTCCGCCGACTTGTCGTAGCCAATGTGCGGGTTCAACGCGGTCACCAGCATCAAGCCACGTTCCAGGTGTTCCGCCATTTTCTCGGCATCCGGTTCCAGCCCGGCGATGCAATGCTGCTGGAAGTTGCTGCAGCCATCGGCCAGCAGGCGAATCGACTGCAGCAGATTGTGGATGATCACCGGTTTGAACACGTTCAATTGCAGATGACCCTGACTCGCGGCAAAGCCAATCGCCACGTCGTTGCCCATCACCTGGCACGCCAGCATCGACAGGGCTTCGCACTGGGTCGGATTGACCTTGCCGGGCATGATCGAACTGCCGGGTTCGTTGGCCGGCAGCTTCACTTCGGCGAATCCGGCGCGTGGCCCGGAGCCGAGCAGACGCAAGTCGTTGGCGATTTTCATCAGGGTCACGGCCAGGGTTTTCAGCGCGCCTGACAGTGTGGTCAGCGGTTCATGGCCGGCGAGGGCGGCGAATTTGTTTGGCGCGGTGACGAACGGCAGGCCGGAGAGTGCCGCCAGTTCAGCGGCGATGGCCTCACCAAAGCCGTGGGGCGAGTTCAACCCGGTACCAACCGCCGTGCCGCCCTGGGCCAGTTCACAGACTTGGGGCAGGGCGCTGCGGATCGCCCGTTCGGCGTAATCCAGTTGCGCGATAAACGCGGACAGCTCCTGGCCGAAGGTGATCGGCGTCGCATCCATCATGTGGGTGCGGCCGGTCTTGACCAGTTTCATGTGCCGCGCCGACAGCTCGGCCAGCCCGCCCGACAATTCGCTGATCGCCGGTAGCAAGTGCTGCTGCACCGCCTGAACGGTGGCAATGTGCATGGCGGTGGGGAAGCAATCGTTGGAGCTCTGGGAGCGGTTGACGTGATCGTTGGGGTGCACCGGCGACTTGCCGCCGCGGGCGTTGCCGGCCAGTTCGTTGGCGCGACCGGCGATCACTTCGTTGACGTTCATGTTGCTCTGGGTGCCGCTGCCGGTCTGCCAGACCACCAGCGGGAACTGGTCGTCATGGCTGCCGTCGAGCACTTCGTCGGCGGCTTGTTCGATCAGCCGGGCGATGTCGGCCGGCAGGTCGCCATTGCGGTCATTGACCCGGGCCGCGGCTTTCTTGATCAGCGCCAGGGCGTGCAGGACCGCCAGGGGCATACGTTCCTGACCGATGGCGAAGTTGATCAGCGAGCGTTGGGTCTGAGCGCCCCAGTAGGCCTCGTCCGGGACGTCCACTTCACCAAGGCTGTCGGTTTCGATACGGCTCATCGGTCACACTCCTGAATGTCTGATTGCGCAGTTTAGGCCGTGTTCGGCCATTGTGGTTCCATCAGTCTGTTTTTTGACCACCGGGCCTTACAAATCAAGGCCTGTAAGGGTTGGGGGTTGAGCCATGGCGTTTTTTAGGCGCAGAATGGTCGCCCTTGGGGTTTTACCTCGCCTGCTAGAAAAGGAAACTCGATGACTCGTCTTCGTGCCATCTGTACCGCGGTTGCACTGGTTTGCGCCAGCGGCCAGGTTTTTGCCGATACCGCCAGCCACAACGCCAGTGCCGAAGCTTTCCTGACCCTGGCGCACGCTGACAAATTGGGCACTCCGGTGTACATGCAAGTGCAGCAAATGTTCGCTCAGCGCTTTGAACAGACCAAAGCCCCTGAATCGAAAAAAGCCCTGCTGGAAACCTACCAGGCCAAGGCCAACGCCGCTCTGGACCAAGCCATTGGCTGGAACAAGCTGAAACCTGACATGGTCAAGCTCTACACCACCAACTTCAGCGAATCCGAGCTCAAGGACCTGGTTGCGTTCTACCAGTCGCCACTGGGCAAGAAAGTCCTCGAAAAAATGCCGCAGCTGACCCAGCAATCGGCCCAGATGACCCAGGCCAAGCTCGAAAGCGCCGTGCCAGTGGTCAACAAACTGTTGGCTGACATGACCAATGAGCTGGATCCTAAAGGCGCCGCTGCTGCTCCTGCTCCTGCCAAGAAAAAGCCTTAAGCGGAGTCGGGTATGACCATGCAACAACGCATCGAATCGACGCTGGGGCTGTTGCAGCCCGAGCACCTGCAAGTGCTGGATGAAAGCCACATGCACAGCCGTGGGTTGCAAACCCACTTCAAGGCCGTGGTGGTCAGCCAGCAGTTCGAAGGGCTCAATCGCGTCAAGCGCCACCAGAAGGTCTACGGCACGCTGGGCGAGCTGATGGGTGAGTTTCATGCGTTGGCGCTGCATACCTACACGCCTGAAGAATGGGCACAGATGGATGCGGCTCCGGCCTCACCGACCTGTGCTGGCGGCAGCTCGCATTGATGTCCTGCCACCTGTAGGAGCAAGGCTTGCCCGCGATGGCGTCCTCAAGATCGCTATCGCGGGCAAGCCTTGCTCCTACAGGGAGCGTTATTTTTGCTAGAATCCGCAACGCGCCGCTCACCCGGCGCGTTTTTTTTCGCATCCGGTTCACCCCTTACGAGGGTAGCCACCTGGAGAATCACCCATGACACAACAGATTGTCGTGGCGGCACTGTATAAGTTCGTCACCCTGGAAAACTACGTCGAAATGCGCGAGCCATTGCTGCAAGCGATGGTCGACAACGGCATCAAAGGCACCCTGTTGATCGCCGAAGAAGGCATCAACGGCACCGTGTCCGGCAGTCGCGAAGGCATCGACGGGCTGATGGCCTGGCTCAAGAACGACCCGCGCATGGACGATATCGACCACAAAGAATCGTACTGCGACGACCAGCCGTTCTACCGCACCAAGGTCAAGCTCAAGAAAGAAATCGTCACCCTTGGCGTTGACGGCGTGGACCCGAACAAAACCGTTGGCACCTACGTCGATCCGCAAAACTGGAACGCGCTGATCAGCGACCCGCAAGTGCTGTTGATCGATACCCGCAACGATTACGAAGTCGCGATCGGCACCTTTGAAGGCGCCATCGATCCGAAAACCACCAGTTTTCGCGAATTCCCCGACTACATCAAAGAACACTTCGACCCGGCCGTGCACAAGAAAGTCGCGATGTTCTGCACCGGTGGCATTCGCTGCGAAAAGGCTTCGAGCTTCATGCTCAGCCAAGGCTTCGATGAGGTCTATCACCTCAAGGGCGGGATTCTGAAGTACCTCGAAGAGGTGCCGCAGGAAGAAACCAAGTGGCAGGGCGACTGCTTCGTGTTCGACAACCGCGTGACCGTGCGCCACGACTTGAGCGAAGGCGACTACGATCAGTGTCATGCCTGTCGTACACCGATCAGCGCCTCCGACCGTGCATCCGAGCACTACGTGGCTGGCATCAGTTGCCCGCATTGCTGGGATAAGCTGAGCGAGAAAACCCGTCGCAGTGCCATCGATCGGCAGAAGCAGATCGAACTGGCCAAGGCGCGCAACTTGCCGCACCCGATCGGTTACAACTACAAGCAAACCCCTTCCGAGGCTTGAATCCATGTCTGCTCGCCGCCTGCTCTATGTGATGGACCCGATGTGTTCCTGGTGCTGGGGTTTCGCGCCGGTGGCCGAAGCGCTGGTCGAGCAGGCACAGGCAGCGGGTGTGGAGTTGCATCTGGTGGTGGGCGGTTTGCGCACCGGCAGTGGCTCGGCCCTGGAGCCGACCACCCGGCGCTACATTCTTGAGCACTGGCAGGCGGTCACCGAGGCTACCGGCCAACCGTTCAAGACTGAAGGCGCGTTACCTGACGGCTTTGTCTACGACACCGAACCCGCCTGTCGGGCGCTGGTGACGGCGCGCAGCCTGGCGCCGGATTGCGCCTGGAAACTGCTCGGGCTGATTCAGCATGCGTTCTATGCCGAAGGCCGCGACGTCACCCACGCCAGTGTGCTGGTGGAGTTGGCGGAGCAGGCCGGGTTGCCGCGCATCGAGTTCGCCGCGGCGTTCGACCGCGCCGATCAGCACGCCGCGACCGCCGCCGATTTCACCTGGGTCCAGGACCTCGGCATCGCCGGGTTCCCGACCTTGCTGGCCGAGCGCGATGGGCAACTGGCGCTGCTGACCAATGGCTATCAACCCTTGAGTGTCCTGTCACCGCTGCTCGGCCGCTGGCTGGAGCGCGCTGCCTGTGCATGATCTGCCCGATGATGCACCGGCAACCCCGCGTGTCGATCGACTGAGCTGGGCGGAAATCCGCCGACTGGCCCTGCATCACAAAAAATCCCTGTGGATCGCCAACGGCGTGGCCGTGCTGGCGACGTTGTGCAGTGTGCCTATCCCGCTGCTGCTGCCATTGCTGGTGGACGAAGTGCTGCTGGGCCACGGCGACTCCGCGTTGAAAGTCATGAACCACGCGCTGCCCGATGTCTGGCAGAAAGCCGCCGGCTACATCGGCCTGATGCTGCTGGTGACCTTCGTCCTGCGCTGTGGCGCGTTGCTGTTCAACGTGGTCCAGGCCAAGTTGTTCGCGGCGCTGGCCAAGGACATCGTCTACCGCATTCGCGTGCGCCTGATCGAGCGGCTCAAGCGCATCTCCCTCGGCGAATACGAAAGCCTGGGCAGCGGCACGGTGACCACGCATCTGGTCACCGACCTCGATACCCTGGACAAATTCGTCGGCGAAACCCTCAGCCGTTTCCTCGTGGCCATGCTGACCCTGGTCGGCACCGCGAGCATTCTGGTGTGGATGCACTGGAAACTGGCGCTGCTGATCATGCTGTTCAACCCGCTGGTGATCTACGCCACGGTGCAGCTGGGCAAACGGGTCAAGCACCTGAAGAAACTCGAGAACGACAGCACCTCGCGCTTCACCCAGGCGTTGACCGAAACCCTCGATTCGATCCAGGAAGTGCGCGCCGGCAACCGCCAGGGCTTTTTCCTCGGACGTCTCGGCCAACGGGCCCGGGAAGTGCGGGATTATGCGGTCAACTCGCAGTGGAAAACCGATGCGTCGAACCGCGCCAGCGGTTTGCTGTTCCAGTTCGGCATCGATATTTTCCGCGCCGCAGCGATGCTCACCGTGCTGTTTTCCGACCTGTCCATTGGCCAGATGCTCGCGGTGTTCAGCTACCTGTGGTTCATGATCGGTCCGGTCGAGCAGTTGCTGAACCTGCAATACGCCTACTACGCCGCCGGTGGTGCGCTGTCGCGGATTAACGAGTTGCTGGCCCGTGCCGATGAGCCGCAATACACCGGTGGTGTCGATCCGTTCCAGGGCCGCAACACCGTGGGGATCGACGTTCAGGGCCTGAGTTTCAGTTATGGCGATGAGCTGGTGCTGGACCAAATGAATCTGACCATCGCCCCCGGTGAAAAAGTCGCGATTGTCGGTGCTAGCGGTGGCGGAAAAAGCACCCTGGTGCAGTTGCTGCTGGGCTTGTACACGCCGCTGGCCGGGACGATTCGCTTCGGTGGCGCCACGCAAGAAGAGATCGGCCTGGAAACCGTACGGGAAAATGTCGCGGTGGTGCTGCAACATCCGGCGCTGTTCAACGACACCATTCGCGCGAACCTGACCATGGGCCGCGAACGCAGCGACGACGCCTGTTGGCAGGCCCTGGAAATCGCCCAACTCGATGCAACTGTTCGCGGGTTGCCCCAAGGCCTGGACAGCGTGGTCGGCCGCTCCGGCGTGCGCCTGTCCGGCGGCCAGCGCCAACGCCTGGCCATCGCCCGGATGGTGCTGGCCCAGCCCAAAGTGGTGATCCTCGACGAAGCCACCTCGGCGCTGGACGCCGCCACCGAATACAACCTGCACGAGGCGCTCGCGCGATTCCTCAGCGAACGCACCACACTGATCATTGCCCACCGGTTGTCAGCGGTGAAGCAGGCTGACCGCGTGCTGGTGTTCGATGGCGGGCGCATCGCCGAGGATGGCGACCATCAGCAACTGATTGCCGATGGTGGGTTGTACGCCAAGCTTTATGGGCATTTGCAGCAGTTGTAGGTTATCTCCACGTTACCTGCAGGCCGTCCTTACTACCGTCGTAGGCAAACTGCTTCATCACCACCGAACATGAATCACAGGGCGCCATGGTCGTCGCGACATTGACCGACTTGATGGACTCGCGATCCGGGTACTTTTCGCGAATCACCCTGATCAGCTTGCTTTCACTGTCCAGTGACGTTGGTGCGCCGGTTATGTCCGGGTTATAGGTATCGATATTCTTGATGGTGTGCGGTACGGCGAGCACCTTGCTGTCGCTGGTCACGTTCAGAGCGGTGCGGGGGAAAACCTTGTCGGCGTCGATGTTGAAATACGTGGTGTTGCCGACCGTCACCTGATTTACCCCCGGGTTGCTCTTGAACAGCGGCAGATACCCTGTGGTGCCCTGAGCTCCTGAGACACTGACATAGATTTCCTTCGCACCATTGGCGGTGGTGACTTCGGCATAGGCAATGTTTCTGGGTTTTTGCGAGCGTTCACGATAGGGGATCTTGTGGTGCAGCTTTCTCATCGTTTCGTCGATCTTCAATGCGCTGTCGGCGTTTTTTGGCTTGATCGTGGCTTCCTGGAACAGCGTGTCGAAGATGTCCACGGTCCTTTGCCGCAGATCTTCGGGTGCCACTTTGCTGCGAGACCAGGACTTGGCGCCTTCCGGCAACTGGCTGACGATCATGCGTGATTTGTGATCGAACAGAATCGCCTCTCCCGGTGAGGTGTCGACCTTCAACCACTTGAGAGTATCCGGCGGATTAACCGGTCCGCCGATCGGAATGGCGATTTCGTCCATGGTTTTCATCGCTCGTTCCACGGCCTCAGTGCCATAGATCCGCGCCATGTTGTTGGCGTTGAGGGAGCCGGTGTAAACCACCTTCAACTCATCGATTGGGGCATCGGTCGCGGTGCTGGCCTTCTTGAAGATCAGCGGGTCGTACTTGCTTTGTCCTTTCAAGCGTTCGGCGACATAAAAATCCCCGGCGTCGAGGCGGGTGAAAACGTAATGTTTCGATCCGTCCATGGCCTCCACAATAGTGGCGCCTACATCAAGGTTATCGACCAATTCCTGCTCGGGAACCGGAATGCTGACTTTGACCCGCCCGTAAATCCCCTTTTGAAACTCCATCGATGCGGTGAGGGAGTCGTGTGCAGCCATCGCTTTTGTCGTCATCGGTGTCCTGCCGGTCGCGGGGGTGTAAATGCTGTCGCCGAACCATGGCGCCCAGCCTTTGGTGTCGTCAAAGCTGCCGATATCCGGGGTGGGGGCAGGGTCGCGGGTGACGTAGGCGGTTCGGCACAGATTGCTCCCGCCAGGGGCACGACGTAGGCGGCAGGGGATTTTTTTGAAGCCCCTGTCATCAATCAGATCAGCACGACGCAGCGTATCGCCGTCCAGTCGGTAAGGCACGTCGTCAATCAGCATCGTGGTGCGGCCATCGATTTCGAGTATTTCCCGGACATGGCTTTTATCCGAGAGCTCAACGAGCAGGTGGCTGTCGGTTTTTTCCAGGGTGCTGTAGGACGATCGGCCAGGGGCAAGCGCGCTGGCCCTTGTGCTCAATCGCGGACCATAGGCCTTGGCTGAGTTGGGGTCGACCAGATGATAGAGGGGTTTATCCGGCGTTGAGACATTACGCACCGGTACGTCGTCAATCCCTTTCACCGTGGACAACTGATCACCGTTCGATATCGGCTTCCAGCGCCCGGGCTCAATCAGCTGGGGCAGGCCTTTTACGAGGTGGTATTGATCGGCGTGGCCCGCCAGGCTTTTCAGCGCTCGAAAGCCGGTTTTGCCGGCCAACACGGTGAGCTTGCCGCCCCCGGTCAAGACTGATTTGAGCAACGTCGGTATGCCGTCCAGCGGGTTGAGGTTTTGCAGCGTCGACACCAGCAATTTTCGGGTCAGTGTCGAGAAGGACGGCAGTGAGGCCTGCGTGCCGATTCTGCCGGCCGTGGCCGCCACTTTGATCAACCTCGCCGAACCGGAGATGAATTTACCCATGGGGTAAAGGAACGAAGCCAGGTCGACCACGAGGCCCAGCGCGCCTGCGAATATCTTGTTCTTGTCCCCCGACATCAAGTCTTCGATGCTGCTCCAGAACGGCACGAAGGATTTGATGAAGCTCAGTTTTCTTTCGAATTCTTCATCTATTTCGTCGAATCGGGTTCTGCCACGGGCTGCGGTATACAGCAGTTTTTCGTCCTGGTAGAGAAAGTTGGAAACGATGAAATCGGCGACTTCCTTCTGGCGAGGCGATGACAAGGGCGGCAGGTCGATGAGCGTTCTGGTGGCGGTGGGTAACGTATCGCCTACTTGATCGAGTATGGCGTTGCAGTGTTTTCCCTCAACCGGTGCAGTGCCTTTGGCGTGGGCCGACCAATCAAAGGGCAGGCGCCTGGCGCGTAGAACCGTGACGTTGGTCTTGGCACCGAAGCCCTCATTGTCGTGGGTGTTCGTAGACTCAACGCCACCCTCCATGCTGGCGTCGATATCCGGTCGGCGACGGATAACGCCGGCCTGGGGCAAGACTTCGTAGTAAAACACGTCCTGCCGAAGGCTGACCTCAAGGACAAACCCTGCCCTGGCTCGCAACGGGAGGGTTATTTGCGCCGTTTCATCTTCCTTGCTCACGCCCTGTGTGACTTGTCGCAAGCTCAGTAACCGGATTTTGCCCTGTTCCACGGCTTGGCGATCTGCCTGTGGCAGCGAAGCCAACAGGCTGATGATCAAGGTTCGGTAGGCGCTTTTGATCGAAATCAAATGGCGTTTGAAGGATGTCTCGAACGTTTCTCCTACATCAGGGAGACTTTTTCCATTAGGGAAGAACCCGAACTTTGCGGGTTGGGTGGAATCGTCGAAAACACTACCGCCGCGAAGCTCGATCCTGCGCTCGTCATCGATGCGAATCCATCTGGCGCCTGTCGATTTGCCGTCGGCGTCGGTGATCATCCATTTTTTGCCATTAGCCAACTTGCCCGTGACGTAGAGATCCAGAAAACTGAAGGCAACAACCCTCGGGTTTTTCAGCAGCGGCACTTTGACCGTGCCGCCACCGCTGCCGTCTGTGTCTTCCAGTACCAGTTTTCGTCCATCGCTGATGAAGGCTGTCCGGCCGAACAGCTTGGCCATCTCCAGTTTGGCCATGGCCATCCGGTCGGGAGTCGGGACAACTATTTGAGCGATCGCATTGCGCAAGGCTTCGCTGTGCTCGTCGAGTGCCTTTACCGCGCGTTCGATTTCGTCCTGGGTGTAATCCATGGCCTCATGCTCGGGGATGAGGCCTTAGGTGACCGCCCATTGCAGGGTCGGCAGCAGCCGTGCCAGGGCAATGGCTTGCAGCTTCTCGTCAGCGGCGTCCGTCGACAATGTGATTGGCAGGTCGACCAGTTGCTGAAACCCGAGCGGCGGGCTCGCCGGTGTTCCGGCGGATAACAGCACGCCCTGCATGAAATTCACCCAGACCACGGAGCTGCGGTAGCGCAGGTCGGCGGGGATGTTGCGTACCGAAAAATCCGGGGAGAGTTGCGTTTGATAGAGACGCGCCAGCAGTACGGCTTCATTGGCCGTGGCGACGCGTTGGGTCTTGCGCAGGTGGGCTTCGAATCGAGCATGAATGGCTTGATAGCTCAGCCCCCAGTGTTCGCGCTGTTGCCAGGCATAGCCGGCGATCTCTTGCGGGGCATCGGCGGAGGGGGCGTTCAGATAGAGGCGGATGGCTTTGCCCAGCAGTTGCGTGCGCACGGTCGGCGCAGCCTGTTCGCCGGGATTGGCGCCATACCATTGCAAGGCCCCGAGCAACTGGTCGGTGAGGGTCTGCGCTTTGGGCGAAGTGAGCAGTTTCTCCAGGTAGGCGGCCGGGGTGGCGCGTACGCGCTCCAGTGTCGCGCTGGCGAGTTCCGCATCGCCCAGGTAGCCCATCAAGGACGCCTTCGGCGGCAGGAAATTGCGCACGATGTCGACGATTTGTCCGTTGATTCGCCGGGTCACGAAGTCATCTAACGTCAGCGTCTCGGCGATGAGGGGTAGGTTTTTCTGAATGTTCTTGTACAGTTTTCGGTCCTGGGCGTTCACTGGACGTTTGAGGTTCTCGATGTCCAGGGCGTTATCAAGGCCCAATGCCTGGCTGGCACGGTGTTCTTCCCGTGCATCAAGGATGGATTGCGCCTCGGCAGGGGCGACGGTTTCGGCGGGTGGTATGGCTGACATAAATGATGTCCTTCACAAGTACTGGATCGAGCTGCAATTCAGCCGGCAGGCGGCGTGCAGTGGAGGTGCCCAGTAAAACGGCCGCGCACGCCGTCCGTGCGGTATATATGTATGCAAATCAACGTCACCCTGTAGGTCGCTGACCGCCGATGGGGCGGGGGCTGTCGTGATCGGAGCGAGCCTTGCATCCCGGACCTTGCGGGGATGGGGAACGCCTCCTAGTCTTGCGGGAGCGGTCGGATCTGGATGATGATCAGGCAGTACCTATGCAAGGGACCTCATGAAGCCAAAATGGACTCTCGGAACGCCACGATTGTTGGGCATCGTCTGGCCGTTTATCGCCGTCGTGCTGTTTCAAGCGTTGCTCGGCGGTGTCAGCCTGTATGTGCTGTCGGCGGTTCGTGGCTATGTGGCCGGCGAAAGCCTGTGGTCCAAGGGGCAGAAAGACGCCATCTATTACCTCAACCTCTACGCCGACAGCCGCGACGAGGCGATTTTTCTCAAATACCAGAACGCCATTGCCGTGCCCCAGGGCGGGCATGAGCTGCGCCTGGCCCTGGATAAGCAGCCGCCGGACCTCGACGCCGCGCGGGTGGGGATTCTCAAGGGAGGCAATCACCCGGACGACGCCTCAAGCCTGATCTGGCTGTACCTCAATTTTCGGCATTTCAGTTACCTGGAAAAAGCCATCGATCGCTGGACCGTGGGCGACGCTTATCTGGTGCAGCTCGATGACGTTGCTCGGGAGATGCACCAGCGCGTTGTCGACAATCAGGCCACCTCTGCCGACATCAAGCGCTGGAAGGATCGGATTTTTGCCATCAACGACGGGGTAACCCCGGTCGCGAAGGCGTTCAGCGATGCGCTGGGCGAGGGCTCGCGGGTGATCCTGCGCCTGTTGCTGGTGACCAACCTGGCCACGGCGCTGGGGTTGATCGTGCTGGCGTTGCTGCGCACCCACAAATTGCTCAAGCAGCGGCATGCCTTTGCCGAGGCCTTGCAACTGGAGAAGGACCGGGCGCAGATCACCTTGCAATCAATTGGCGATGGCGTGATCACCACGGACGTTGAAGGGGCGATTGCCTACATGAACCCGGCCGCCGAGGCCATGACCCACTGGAAAGCCGAGCAGGCCACCGGGTTGCCGCTGGCGGCGCTGTTCAATCTGCTGGACGAAAACGCCCAGGCCGACGGCTTTACCTTGATCGAACACATTTTGAGTGGCCAGCTCAGTGGCGGCAGCGAGCATTCCAAACTGATTCAGCGCCTGGATGGCAGCACGGTGTCGGTGACCCTGGTCGGCGCGCCCATCCGCAATGCCGGCAAGGTCAGCGGCACGGTGCTGGTGCTGCATGACATGACCCAGGAACGGCAATACATCGCCAACCTGTCCTGGCAGGCCACCCACGATGCCTTGACCGGATTGGCCAACCGCCGCGAGTTCGAATATCGCCTGGAGCAGGCGCTGCACAACCTGACGCGCCAGCCCGGGCGCCACGCCTTGATGTTCCTCGACCTGGACCAGTTCAAACTGGTCAACGACACCTGCGGCCACGCTGCGGGGGATGAGCTGCTGCGGCATATCTGCGCGTTGTTGCAATCCGGTCTGCGTGAAGGCGACACCCTGGCCAGGCTGGGCGGCGACGAGTTCGGCATCCTGTTGGAGAACTGTGCGCCGGAGCATGCGGAAAAAATCGCCGAGGTGCTGCGTCAGACCGTACAAAACCTGCACTTTGTGTGGAAGGGCCGGCCGTTCCTGACCACCGTCAGCATCGGCCTGGTGCACGTCGCGCAAACCCCGACCACCCTCGAATCCTCGCTGCGCGCCGCCGATATGGCCTGTTACATGGCCAAGGAAAAGGGCCGCAACCGGGTGCAGGTCTACCATGCCGACGACTCGGAACTGTCCCTGCGCTTCGGTGAAATGGCTTGGGTGCAACGCTTGCACATGGCGCTGGAGGAAAACCGCTTCTGCCTGTATGCCCAGGAAATCGCGCCTTTGGGGCATGTCGAACACGGTGGTGGGCACATCGAAATATTGCTGCGTCTGCATGACGAGGCCGGGCGCATGATTTTGCCTGACAGTTTTATTCCGGCCGCCGAGCGTTATGGCTTGATGACGTCGCTGGATCGCTGGGTAGTGGAAAACGTATTCAGAATCATTGCCCAATGTATTGCCGAACAACGCAAAGGCCCATTGGCCATGTGTGCGATTAATCTTTCAGGCATTACTATCGGAGATGAGGCGTTCCTGGACTTCCTGCGTGAACAGTTTGTTACTTACGCGATTCCTCCTGAAATGATTTGTTTTGAAATTACGGAAACCAGCGCTATTTCCAATTTGGGAAGCGCAATCAGATTTATTAATGAACTCAAAGGTTTAGGTTGCCACTTTTCACTTGATGACTTTTGCGCCGGAATGTCCTCGTTCGCTTACTTAAAACATTTACCTGTAGACTTCTTGAAGATCGACGGGAGTTTCGTAAAGGATATGCTGGACGACCCGATTAACCGCGCTATGGTCGAGGTGATTAACCACATCGGTCATGTCATGGGTAAGCGCACCATTGCCGAGTTTGTCGAGACACCCCAGATCGAGCAGGCATTGCTCGAAATCGGTGTGGATTACGCTCAAGGGTATGTCATAGAACGCCCGCAATTGTTTACCTGTGACAGTCTGCAAAGTCGTCCCGCCAGACCACAGCCTCTGTTATTCAAGGCGCCTGGCACGTTCCGTTGAAATCTCTTGCTGATCCGTACAATCACAAATCAAAAGGAGCCGAACAGTGATCGACACATTCAACCGAACCGGACCACTCATGGAAGCTGCAAGTTATCCCGCCTGGGCACAACAGTTGATCCAGGATTGCAGCGAGAGTAAACGCCGGGTTGTCGAACACGAACTGTATCAGCGCATGCGAGATAACAAACTCAGCGCAAAAACCATGCGCCAGTACCTGATAGGTGGCTGGCCGGTGGTCGAGCAGTTCGCTTTATATATGGCACAGAATCTCACCAAGACCCGCTTTGCCCGCCACCCCGGCGAAGACATGGCGCGGCGCTGGCTGATGCGTAACATTCGTGTCGAACTCAATCACGCCGATTACTGGGTGCACTGGAGCCGCGCGCACGGTGTCAGCCTGGAAGATCTGCAAGCGCAACAGGTGGCCCCTGAGCTGCATGCACTGAGTCATTGGTGCTGGCACACCAGTTCGGCGGATTCGCTGATCGTGGCCATCGCCGCGACCAACTACGCCATCGAAGGCGCGACCGGGGAATGGTCGGCGCTGGTGTGTTCCAGTGGTGTCTACGCGGCGGCTTTCCCTGAGGAAGATCGCAAGCGGGCCATGAAGTGGCTGAAGATGCACGCCCAGTACGACGACGCTCACCCGTGGGAAGCACTGGAAATCATCTGCACCCTTGCCGGTATGCATCCAAGCAAATCCCTGCAAGTGGAACTGCGTCAGGCGGTGTGCAAGAGCTATGACTACATGTTCCTGTTCCTGGAGCGCTGCATGCAGCAGGAACACGCGGAGCGGGCGCCGGTAGCTCGCGAGCGGATGGTGTTGGTCGAGAGCTGATCCAACTGCAACACAAAACCAAATGTGGGAGCGGGCCTGTGGCGAGGGGGCTTGCCCCCGTTGGGGTGCGAAGCGCCCCTGAACCAGTCAGCGCAATCGTGCATTGGAAATGCGGTGACTGGTTTACGATTGCTTCGCAATCGAACGGGGGCGAGCCCCCTCGCCACACAAGCCCGCTCCCACACTGTTTTGTTTTGTCCTTGAAAAATCAGCCCGCCATCGCCAACCGATTACGCCCCTCGCGCTTGGCTACATACAACGCGCTGTCAGCCCGACGCAGTAGACTCTCGGCCGATTCGCCCGGCAGCAACGTCGAGCAACCCAGGCTGACCGTCAGTTCGATCGATTGGCCATCGGCAACATATTCCTGGGCCTGGGCGGCAAACCGCAGGCGTTCGCCGACCATCGCCGCCGCTTCCCGCGTGGTGTTGGACAGCAGGATCAAAAACTCCTCGCCGCCAAAGCGGAACACCATGTCCACGTTGCGCAACTGACCTTTGATCGAGGCGGCAACCGCCTTGAGCACTTCATCGCCGGCGCTGTGACCGTGGCTGTCGTTGACGCGTTTGAAATGGTCGATATCCAGCATCAGCAACGACAAGGGCTGCAAATGCCTGCGCGACATTTCGATTTCCCGTTGCAGGGTCTGGTCCATGGCAACGCGGTTGCCGGTGCCGGTGAGCGGGTCACGCAGGGCACTTTGAGTCGCGGCACGGTAGAGCAGGGCGTTACGCATTGGATAGAGCAATGCTGAAAGCAGTGACTCCAGATTGCCCTGTTCCTGTTCGTTGAAACGCTGATTGCGGCGGAACACCAGTTCACCCAGATGTTCACCTTCATGGCTCAGGCTATAACTGACCGAGTGATGACCGCGCTGACCGAATTCCAGACGCAAGTCACTGGTCTTGTGCTGGTAGCTCAAGGCATCCAGAGGCACGAGGCGCTGAATTTCGCGGAAAAAGAGCCCGAGAATGCGTTGCGGCTCAAGACTGGTTTGCAGCTGCAGGCCCAGTTGCTGGCGCAATTGCGCGAGACTGACTGGCCGCTCCAGGAGAGGAGGCTGCTGACCAAAGCCCAGGCATTGCAATTTGGCGCTATCGAAGTCAATTGCGTTGGTCTGGGAAGGTGATTTCATATGGCGTGAGCCCCTAAGCAGTAAGGCTGTCTTACAGGCTGGGTGAGAGCGGCTTTGGGCTGCGCGTCATACTGGTCCATCAGTCCCGTAGGACATTTGGTACGAGTTTAGTCCGCTTTGTCGAAGATAAGGAATCTCCCGACTCAGGCGCCACCGCCAACTACTTTCACACTGCTGTCTGAACAAAATTAGAGCGAAAGTCGTGCCATTCGGTTCATTCGGATAAAAGCCGTTCAAAATCATTGGATTAGAGCGGCTATTGGAAAATGCTGATGGAAGCAGCGGCATTTGTTTGACTGTAAAGGGCGGAAGTTGCAGCGGATATTGCGTGCCGCGGCAAATAAATGCCGCGGCACAAAAGCGACGTGCGGCGTTACTGGGCGTTGAACGCCTGGCCATTGATGCCCGTGCTGTCCGGGCCCATCAGGTACAGATAGACCGGCATGATCTCTTCCGGCGTCGGGTTGTTCAGCGGGTTTTCACCCGGATACGCCTGGGCGCGCATGCTGGTGCGGGTCGCGCCGGGGTTGATGCTGTTGGAGCGCACCGGTGCCACGGTGTCGACTTCATCGGCCAGGGTTTGCATCAGCCCCTCGGTGGCAAACTTGGAGACGCCATAAGCGCCCCAGTACGCCCGACCCTTGCGCCCGACGCTGCTGGAGGTGAACACCACCGAAGCGTCTTGGGACAGCTTCAGCAGAGGCAGCAAAGTGCTGGTGAGCATGAACATGGCGTTGACGTTGACGTGCATGACGCGCATGAAGTTTTCGCCGGACAACTGCTCGATCGGCGTGCGCGGGCCGATGATCGAGGCGTTGTGCAGCAGACCGTCGAGATGGCCGAATTCGGTCTCGATCATCGCCGCCAGCTCATCGTATTGATGGGGCAGGGCAGTTTCCAGGTTGAACGGGATCACCGCCGGTTGCGGGTGACCGGCCGCTTCGATTTCGTCGTAGACCTGCGTCAGGTTGGCTTCGGTCTTGCCCAGCAACAGCACCGTGGCGCCGTGGGCGGCGTAGGTTTTCGCAGCGGCAGCACCGATGCCACGGCCTGCGCCGGTAACCAGGATGACCCGGCCTTTGAGCAATTCAGGGCGGGCGGAATAATCAAACATAAAAAACCTCTACACAATTAAGGCGAACACCGAGCCTGTGGCGAGGGAGCTTGCTGTGGCCAGGGGGCTTGCCCCCGTTGGAGTGCGAAGCGCTCCCTGCCTTCTCCCCGCTAAGTGTGTTCATCAGCTTTTACGACTGCTTCGCAGCCGAACGGGGGCAAGCCCCCTCGCCACAGGTACTCATCAAGCAGTGCGGATCAGCAGCTACACAGCGCGCTATCGAGAACTTTGCGCAACTCCAGCGGATGATCCACCACCACATCCGCACCCCAATGCCGCGGGTTGTCATCCGGATGGATGTAGCCATAGGTCACGGCGGCGGTCTTGGTGCCGGCGTCGCGCCCCGACTCGATATCCCGCAGGTCATCGCCGACAAACAGCACGCTGGCCGGATCGAGGTCGAGCATCTTGCAGGCCAGGATCAACGGCTCCGGGTCCGGTTTGCTGTTCTTCACGTGATCCGGGCAGATCAGCAGCGCCGAGCGCTCGGCCAGCCCCAGTTGCTGCATGATCGGCTCGGCAAAACGCAGCGGCTTGTTGGTCACCACGCCCCAGATCAGGTTGGCTTTTTCGATGTCGGCCAGTAGTTCGCCCATGCCGTCAAAGAGTTTGCTGTGAACCGCGCAATCCTTGAGGTAACGCTCCAGGAACTCCAGGCGCAATTCCTCGAAACCTGGCGATTCCGGGTCCATGGAGAACGTCACCGCGACCATCGCCTTGGCGCCGCCGGAGATCTCGTCGCGAATATGCTTGTCGTTCATCGGCGGCAAGCCGCGATCAGCGCGCATCGCCTGGCAGATGGCAATAAAGTCCGGCGCGGTGTCGAGCAGCGTGCCGTCCATGTCGAAAAGGACTGCTCTGATTCGCATCGGCTTACTCCTCGCGCAGGGTCTGGATCATGTAGTTGACGTCCACGTCGGCCGCCAGTTTGTAGTGCTTGGTCAGCGGGTTGTAGGTCAGCCCGATGATGTCCTTGACGGTCAGGCCGGCCATGCGGCTCCAGGCCCCCAGCTCGGACGGGCGGATGAATTTCTTGAAGTCGTGGGTGCCGCGCGGCAGCAACTTCATGATGTATTCGGCGCCGATGATCGCGAACAGGTACGCCTTCGGGTTGCGGTTGATCGTGGAGAAAAACACCTGGCCGCCGGGCTTGACCATCTGGAAGCAGGCGCGAATCACCGAGGACGGGTCTGGCACGTGTTCGAGCATTTCCAGGCAGGTGACCACGTCGAACTGCTCGGGCATCTCTTCGGCCAGGGCTTCGGCGGTGATCTGGCGGTACTCGACGCTCACGCCGGATTCCAGCTGATGCAACTGCGCGACCGCCAGCGGCGCTTCGCCCATGTCGATGCCCATGACGGTGGCGCCGCGCTGGGCCATGGCCTCGCTGAGGATGCCGCCGCCGCAACCGACGTCGAGGACTTTCTTGCCGGCCAGGTTGACCCGTTCGTCAATCCAGTTGACCCGCAGCGGGTTGATGTCGTGCAGCGGTTTGAACTCGCTTTCGCGGTCCCACCAGCGATGGGCCAGGGCTTCGAATTTGGCGATTTCGGCGTAGTCGACGTTGCTCATGGTTTAAGTCCTCTAAAACTTGAAAAATCCTGTTGCCCCGGGTTTGCGCCCGAGGTGCTTACGATTCGGTGTGTCCGCTGATGCGTTGGCCCCAGGCCTTGGCCGTGGCGCACAGTTGTGCTTCATCCAGGCGCGTCAGGCGCTTGTCATCGAGCAATTGCTTACCGGCGACCCAAACGTGTTTCACGCAGTCGCGGCCGGTGGCGTAGATAAGTTGCGAAACCGGGTCGTAGACCGGTTGCTGGGCCAGGCCGGACAGGTCGAAAGCGACGATGTCCGCAGCCTTGCCGATTTCCAGCGAGCCGACTTCAGTTTCGATGCCCAGCGCGCGTGCGCCGTTGAGGGTGGCCATGCGCAAGGCGCGATGGGCGTCCAGCGCCGTGGCCGAACCGGCGACAGCCTTGGCCAGCAACGCGGCGGTGCGGGTTTCGCCGAGCAGGTCCAGGTCATTATTGCTGGCCGCGCCATCGGTGCCGACGGCGACGTTAACCCCGGCCTGCCACAAGCGTTCCACCGGGCAGAAACCGCTGGCCAGTTTCAGGTTCGATTCCGGGCAATGAATCACATTGGTGTTGCTTTCTACCAGCAAGGCCAGGTCTTCATCGCTGATCTGGGTCATGTGAACCGCCTGGAAGCGCGGCCCGAGCAAGCCCAGGCGCCCGAGGCGGGCCAGCGGGCGTTCGCCGCGCTGTTCCAGCGATTGCTGGACTTCGAAAGCGGTTTCGTGGACATGCATGTGGATTGCGGCGTCCAGTTCTTCGGCAATCACCCGGATCTTCTCCAGGTTTTCGTCGCCCACGGTGTAGGGCGCGTGGGGGCCGAAGGTGACTTTGATGCGCTCGTGGTGCTTGAGATCGCCGAACAATTCGACGCCCTGACGAATGGCTTCATCCGCCGTGGCGGCACCCGGAATCGGAAAATCGAGGATCGGAATAGCGATTTGCGCGCGAATGCCGCTGTTATGCACGCGTTCGCTGGCAACCTTCGGGAAGAAATACATGTCAGAGAAGCAGGTGATGCCGCCTTTCAGCTGTTCGGCAATCGCCAGGTCGGTGCCATCGCGCACAAACTCTTCATCGACCCACTTGGCCTCGGCCGGCCAGATGTGGTTTTCCAGCCAGGTCATCAATGGCAGATCATCGGCCAGGCCGCGGAACAGCGTCATCGCCGCATGACCGTGGGCGTTGACCAGGCCGGGGCTGAGCAGAACATCCGGGAGCTCGCGGACTTCGGTCGCGTTACACTTCAGCGCTTCGGCACGCGGGCCGATAAACACGATGCGACCGTCGCGGATGCCCAGGCCGTGTTCTTTGAGGACCACGCCAGCGGGTTCGACGGGTACCAGCCAGGTCGGCAGCAATAATAAGTCGAGCGCAACGGCAGGTTTCGGCATCGAGGGTCGGTTCCAGTGCTTTTGTAAAGGATGGCGAAGTATACCCGAGCGTCTTCGCGGGGGGATCGCTATAATCGGCGGCTTTTGTTCATGAGTGCGGGGTGAAGGATGCGCGATCGACTATTGGCTGCAGAGAAAGTTAAGGCCATCGATTGGCGTGATGGCGCCCTGTACCTGCTGGATCAGCGTATTTTGCCGTTCGAGGAAACCTGGATCGCCTACACCAGCGCCGCGGGTGTGGCCGAGGCCATTCGTTCGATGGTGGTGCGCGGTGCTCCGGCGATTGGCATCAGTGCCGCGTATGCCATGGTGCTGTCAGCCCGCGCCCGAATTGCCGAGGGCGATGACTGGCAGGCGTCGTGGGAAGAAGATTACGCGCTGCTGGCCGATTCCCGTCCCACCGCGGTGAATCTGTTCTGGGCCTTGAATCGCATGCGCGATCGCCTGGATCGTCTCAAGGGTGATGCAGACCCGCTGGCGGCGCTGGAGGCAGAAGCCATCGCCATCCACCAAAGCGACCGCGAAGCCAACCTGACCATGGCTCAGTTGGGCGTGGACCTGATCCGCAAGCATCAAGGCAACGCCCAGGCCATCCTGACCCATTGCAACACCGGCGCCCTGGCCACTGGCGGCTTCGGTACGGCACTGGGGGTGATTCGCGGCGCGTTCATTGAGGGCATGGTTGAGCGTGTCTATGCCGACGAAACCCGTCCGTGGCTGCAGGGCTCGCGATTGACCGCGTGGGAGCTGGCCAATGAGGGCATTCCGGTGACCCTCAACGCCGATTCCGCCGCCGCGCACATCATGAAGACCAAAGGCATTACCTGGGTGATCGTCGGCGCCGACCGGATCACCGCCAATGGCGACGTGGCCAACAAGATTGGTACTTATCAACTGGCGGTGAGCGCCATGCACCACGGCGTGCGTTTCATGGTGGTGGCGCCGAGTTCGACCATCGACATGAACCTGGCCAGTGGCGACGACATTCCTATCGAAGAGCGCGACGGCAGCGAATTGCTGGACGTCGGTGGCAAACGGGTCGGGGCGGATGTGGATGCCTTCAATCCGGTGTTCGACGTGACGCCTGCGGATCTGATTGATGCGATCGTTACCGAGAAGGGCATCGTCGAGCGGCCGGATACCGCGAAAATGGCGCAGTTGATGTGTCGTAAGCGTCTGCATTGACGGTATTTGTTGTCAGTTAAAACGCCTTCGCGGGCAAGCCTCGCTCCTACAGATTCCACATTCCTGTAGGAGCGAGGCTTGCCCGCGAAGAACGATGACTCGATCTCTCCTCCCTACTGCCCCATATTCTGCTAGCGAATAGAGGGTTGTGCCGGCTCTAAGCCTCTCTCGTCCCCGTTAAGCCTGTCACCGGTCAACTAACTATGCTCCATGCGCATCAGGGGGATAGGTGCGTGGCGGCTCTTGTGATAACATCCGGCGTTTTCCGAGGCAGTCCCACGGGGTTGTCTTTACTGCGCAGATCCATGGCATAACTCGTTGATTTGTCGTAAGTCGGTGCATGGCACTCAGCCTGCGTCGGCGAGCTTCGTTCGTCCCATATGGATGTGACGAAGTTTCACCAGAAAAAGGAATCAGGCTTCTCATGGGCGAACTGGCCAAAGAAATCCTCCCGGTCAATATCGAAGACGAGCTGAAGCAGTCCTACCTCGACTACGCGATGAGCGTAATTGTCGGGCGGGCACTGCCGGATGCGCGCGATGGCTTGAAGCCCGTGCACCGGCGTGTGCTGTTCGCGATGAGCGAGCTGGGCAACGACTTCAACAAGCCGTACAAGAAATCTGCCCGTGTTGTCGGTGACGTGATCGGTAAGTATCACCCGCACGGTGATACCGCGGTGTACGACACCATCGTTCGGATGGCGCAGCCATTCTCCTTGCGCTACCTGCTGGTAGACGGTCAAGGCAACTTCGGTTCCGTGGACGGCGACAACGCCGCCGCCATGCGATACACCGAAGTGCGCATGACCAAGCTGGCGCACGAGCTGCTGGCTGACCTGCACAAAGAAACCGTGGACTGGGTGCCGAACTACGACGGCACCGAAATGATCCCGGCGGTCATGCCGACCCGTATTCCCAACCTGCTGGTCAACGGCTCCAGCGGTATCGCCGTGGGCATGGCGACCAACATCCCGCCGCACAACCTCGGTGAAGTCATCGACGGTTGCCTGGCCCTCATCGACAACCCCGAGTTGACCATCGATGAGCTGATGCAATACATCCCGGGTCCGGACTTCCCGACCGCCGCGATCATCAACGGTCGCGCCGGCATCATCGAAGCCTACCGCACCGGTCGCGGCCGCATTTACATGCGCGCCCGCTCGATGATCGAAGACATCGACAAGGTCGGTGGCCGCCAGCAGATCGTCATCACTGAACTCCCTTACCAGCTGAACAAGGCCCGTCTGATCGAGAAGATCGCCGAGCTGGTTAAAGAGAAGAAGCTGGAAGGCATCACCGAACTGCGCGACGAGTCCGACAAGGACGGTATGCGCGTCGTGATTGAACTGCGTCGTGGCGAAGTGCCTGAGGTGATCCTCAACAACCTCTACGCCCAGACTCAGTTGCAAGCGGTGTTCGGTATCAACATCGTCGCGCTGATCGATGGCCGTCCGCGGATCCTGAACCTCAAGGACCTGCTGGAAGCCTTCGTGCGTCACCGTCGCGAAGTCGTGACCCGTCGTACCGTGTTCGAGCTGCGTAAAGCCCGCGAACGTGGCCACATTCTGGAAGGTCAAGCGGTTGCCCTGTCGAACATCGACCCGGTCATCGCCCTGATCAAGGCCTCGCCGACGCCGTCGGAAGCCAAGGAAGCGCTGATCAAGACCGCGTGGGAATCTTCCGCCGTGGTCGCAATGGTTGAGCGCGCCGGTGCCGATTCTTGCCGTCCAGAGACCCTGGACCCGCAATACGGCCTGCGTGAAGGCAAGTACTTCCTCTCGCCAGAACAGGCGCAAGCCATTCTGGAGCTGCGTCTGCACCGTTTGACCGGTCTGGAACACGAGAAGCTGCTGGCCGAGTATCAAGAGATCCTCAACCAGATCGGCGAACTGATCCGCATCCTCAGCAGCGCCACGCGCCTGATGGAAGTGATCCGCGAAGAGCTGGAAGTGATCCGCGCCGAATACGGCGACGTGCGCCGCACCGAAATTCTCGATGCCCGTCTCGACCTGACCCTGGGTGACATGATCCCGGAAGAAGAGCGCGTCGTGACCATCTCCCACGGTGGCTACGCCAAGACCCAGCCATTGGCTGCGTACCAGGCCCAGCGTCGTGGCGGTAAAGGCAAGTCGGCTACCGGCGTCAAGGATGAGGACTACATCGCTCACCTGCTGGTCGCCAACAGTCACACCACGCTGCTGCTGTTCTCCAGCAAAGGCAAAGTGTACTGGCTCAAAACCTACGAAATTCCGGAAGCCTCCCGCGCTGCCCGTGGTCGTCCGCTGGTCAACCTGCTGCCGCTGGACAGTGATGAATACATCACCACCATGCTGCCGGTCGACGAATACACCGAAGGTCACTTCATCTTCATGGCGACCGCCAAAGGCACCGTGAAGAAGACCCCGCTGGAATCCTTCAGCCGCCAACGCAGCGTCGGTTTGATCGCGCTGGAGCTGGATGAAGGCGATGTGCTGATTTCTGCTTCCATTACCGATGGCAGCCGCGAAGTCATGCTGTTCTCCGACGGTGGCAAGGTGACTCGCTTCAAGGAAACCGACGTTCGCGCCATGGGCCGTACCGCTCGCGGTGTGCGCGGCATGCGACTGCCGGAAGGGCAGAAGCTGATTTCCATGCTGATCCCGGAAGAAGGCAGCCAGATCCTCACGGCTTCGGCCCGTGGATACGGCAAGCGCACGGCGATCACCGAGTTCCCTGAGTACAAGCGTGGCGGTCAGGGCGTTATTGCCATGGTCAGCAACGACCGTAACGGCCGTCTGGTCGGTGCAGTTCAGGTGCTCGACGGCGAAGAGATCATGCTGATCTCCGACCAGGGCACGCTGGTTCGTACCCGCGTCGACGAAGTCTCCAGCCTGGGTCGGAACACCCAGGGCGTGACCCTCATCAAACTTGCCAGCGACGAAACGCTGGTTGGTCTGGAGCGGGTGCAGGAGCCGTCGGAAGTCGAGGGTGAAGAGCTCGAAGGCGAAGAGGGTGAAGAAGGTGCAGTGTTCGACGGTGAAGTCGTGATCGACAACGTTGCCGAAGACCAGCAACTCGACGCTGCAGCCGACGAAGAACCGCAGGAATAAGCGGACAAGCAGGGGGGCGGATGAGAATTCGCCCCCTTCTTGTTTCGCCTGTTTGAATAGGGAATGTAGGAGCTGTCGAGTGAAACGAGGCTGCGATCTTTTGATCTTGCTTTGTAGGATCCAGGAAAAGATCGCAGCCTCGTTTCACTCGACAGCTCCTACAGGATTTCGAATTTGATCAACTGATATGTTTGTACGATCCACCAAATCAGAGCGAGATTGGATGTGAGCAAGAGAGCCTATAACTTCTGTGCCGGTCCTGCGGCGCTTCCTGAAGCTGTCCTGAAGCGCGCTCAGGGTGAACTCCTCGATTGGCACGGCAAGGGCCTGTCGGTCATGGAAATGAGTCATCGCAGCGATGAGTTCGTGTCCATTGCCACCAAGGCCGAGCAGGATCTGCGTGATCTGCTGAATATCCCCTCGAACTATAAAGTGCTGTTCCTGCAGGGCGGCGCCAGCCAGCAATTTGCCCAGATTCCGCTGAACCTGTTGCCTGAAGGCGGCTCGGCCGACTATATCGACACCGGTATCTGGTCGCAGAAAGCCATCGAAGAAGCTTCGCGCTACGGCCGCGTCAACGTTGCCGCTACTGCCAAGCCTTACGACTATTTCGCCATTCCCGGCCAGAACGAATGGAAGCTGTCGAAAGACGCGGCCTACGTTCACTACGCGCCGAACGAAACCATCGGCGGCCTGGAATTCAACTGGATCCCGGAAACCGGCGACGTTCCGCTGGTGGCCGACATGTCTTCGGACATTCTCTCGCGCCCGGTAGATGTCTCGCGTTTCGGCATGATCTACGCCGGCGCCCAGAAAAACATCGGCCCGAGCGGCATCGTGGTGAACATCGTCCGCGAAGACCTGCTCGGTCACGCCCGTTCGCTGTGCCCGACCATGCTCAACTACAAGGTCGCGGCCGATAACGGCTCGATGTACAACACCCCGCCGACCCTGGCCTGGTACTTGTCGGGTCTGGTATTCGAGTGGCTGAAAGAGCAGGGTGGTGTTGAAGCCATCGGCAAGCTCAATGAAGTCAAACAGCGCACGCTGTACGATTTCATCGACGCCAGCGGCCTGTACAGCAACCCGATCAACAAGTCGGATCGCTCGTGGATGAACGTGCCCTTCCGCCTGGCCGACGATCGCCTGGACAAGCCGTTCCTGGCCGGTGCCGACGAACGCGGCCTGCTGAACCTCAAGGGTCACCGTTCGGTCGGCGGCATGCGCGCCTCCATCTATAACGCCGTCGACATCGTTGCGGTCAACGCACTGATTTCGTACATGGCAGAGTTCGAGAAGGAACATGGCTAATGTCTGAGCAAGAACTCAAGGCACTGCGGGTTCGCATTGATGCCCTGGACACCAAAGTCCTGGAGCTGATCAGCGAGCGCGCACGCTGCGCCCAGGAAGTTGCGCGAGTAAAGATGGCCTCGCTGGCCGAAGGCGAAGTGCCGGTGTTCTATCGTCCTGAGCGCGAAGCTCAGGTGCTCAAGCGCGTGATGGAGCGTAACCAGGGGCCGCTGGGCAACGAAGAGATGGCGCGGTTGTTCCGCGAAATCATGTCCTCGTGTCTGGCCCTCGAGCAGCCGCTGAAAGTGGCTTACCTCGGCCCGGAAGGCACCTTCACCCAGGCCGCAGCCATGAAGCATTTCGGCCACGCGGTGATCAGCAAGCCGATGGCGGCGATCGATGAAGTGTTCCGTGAAGTGGCGGCCGGTGCGGTGAATTTTGGCGTGGTCCCGGTGGAAAACTCCACCGAGGGCGCGGTCAACCACACCCTCGACAGCTTCCTCGAACACGACATGGTCATCTGCGGTGAAGTCGAGCTGCGGATTCACCATCACTTGTTGGTCGGTGAAAATACCAAGACCGATAGCATCAGCCGCATCTATTCCCACGCTCAGTCCCTGGCCCAGTGCCGCAAGTGGCTGGACGCCCATTACCCGAATGTCGAGCGCGTGGCGGTGTCCAGCAACGCCGAAGCGGCCAAGCGGGTTAAAGGTGAATGGAACTCGGCGGCGATTGCCGGCGATATGGCTGCAGGCTTGTACGGGCTGACCCGTCTGGCTGAGAAAATCGAGGATCGCCCGGACAACTCCACGCGCTTCCTGATGATCGGCAGCCAGGAAGTGCCGCCGACCGGCGACGACAAGACTTCGATCATCGTCTCCATGAGCAACAAGCCTGGCGCGCTGCACGAGTTGCTGGTGCCGTTCCACGACAACGGCATCGATCTGACACGGATCGAGACCCGTCCGTCGCGCAGTGGTAAATGGACCTACGTGTTCTTCATCGACTTCGTCGGCCATCACCGTGATCCATTGATCAAAGGTGTGCTGGAAAAGATCAGTCAGGAAGCAGTGGCACTCAAAGTGCTGGGTTCCTACCCGAAAGCAGTTCTCTAAGGGGTAGCAAATGAGTGGTGACTTCCTCGCTCTGGCACAGCCGGGCGTGCAACAACTTTCGCCGTACGTTCCGGGTAAGCCTGTGGACGAACTGGCGCGCGAGCTGGGCATTGATCCGGCCAAAATCATCAAGCTGGCGAGCAATGAAAACCCGTTGGGCGCCAGTCCCAAGGCATTGGCCGCGATTCGCGAAGAATTGGCTGAGCTGACCCGTTATCCGGACGGCAACGGTTTTGCGCTCAAGACTCTGTTGGCCGAGCAATGCCGCGTCGAACTCAATCAAGTGACCCTGGGTAACGGCTCCAACGACATTCTGGAGCTGGTTGCCCGCGCGTATCTGGCTCCGGGCTTGAACGCGGTGTTCAGTGAGCACGCATTCGCGGTCTACCCGATCGTGACCCAGGCCGTCGGTGCTGAGGCGCGCGTTATTCCTGCGAAAGAGTGGGGCCACGACCTGCCGGCCATGCTGGCGGCGATCGATGCTGATACTCGCGTAGTGTTCATCGCCAACCCGAACAACCCGACCGGGACCTGGTTCGGCGCCGAGGCGCTGGACGAATTCCTGCAGGACGTACCGGCCCATGTGCTAGTGGTGCTGGACGAGGCCTACATCGAATACGCCGAAGGCAGCGACTTGCCGGATGGTCTGGATTTCCTCGCGGCGTACCCGAACCTGCTGGTCTCGCGCACCTTCTCCAAGGCCTATGGCCTGGCGGCGTTGCGGGTCGGTTATGGTTTGTCGACCGCTGTTGTTGCGGATGTGCTGAACCGCGTGCGTCAGCCGTTCAACGTCAACAGCCTGGCTCTGGCCGCGGCGTGCGCTGCGCTGCAGGACGCTGAATACCTGGCCGAAAGCCGTCGCCTGAACGAAGCCGGTATGCTGCAACTGCAAGCGGGTTTCCGTGAGCTGGGGCTGAGCTGGATTCCATCCAAGGGCAACTTCATCTGCGTCGATCTGGGCCAGGTCGCTGCGCCGGTCTTCCAGGGCTTGCTGCGCGAAGGCGTGATCGTGCGTCCGGTGGCCAATTACGGCATGCCGAACCACCTGCGCATCACCATCGGTCTGCCGGCTGAAAACAGTCGCTTCCTTGAGGCGCTGACCAAGGTTCTGGCTCGTGGTTGATGTCACTGCACTGCAATCTGCTGAACCTATGATCGGGCGCCTGGTGGTGGTCGGTCTGGGGTTGATCGGTGGTTCGTTTGCCAAGGGTTTGCGTGAAAGTGGCCTGTGCCGCGAAGTGGTTGGGGTTGATCTCGATCCGCAGTCGCGCAAGCTGGCGGTTGAGTTGGGCGTGGTGGATCGCTGCGAAGAAGACCTGGTGGCTGCTTGCCAGGGCGCTGACGTGATTCAACTGGCCGTGCCGATCCTCGCCATGGAAAAAATGCTGGCCCGTTTGGCTGGCATGGACCTGGGGCAAGCGATCCTGACCGACGTCGGCAGCGCCAAAGGCAATGTGGTGCGTGCTGCCACCGAAGCATTCGGCGGCATGCCGGCGCGTTTTGTGCCGGGGCATCCGATTGCCGGTTCCGAGCAGAGCGGGGTGGAAGCCTCCAATGCCGAGCTGTTCCGTCGCCATAAAGTGATTTTGACGCCGCTGGATCAAACCGATCCGGCAGCCTTGGCCGTGGTCGACCGTTTGTGGCGTGAATTGGGCGCCGATGTCGAGCACATGCAGGTAGAGCGCCACGACGAAGTGTTGGCGGCAACCAGCCATTTGCCGCACTTGCTGGCGTTCGGTTTGGTCGATTCACTGGCCAAGCGCAATGAAAATCTTGAGATCTTCCGTTACGCTGCGGGCGGTTTCCGCGATTTCACAAGAATCGCCGGGAGCGACCCGGTCATGTGGCACGACATCTTCCTCGCCAACCGCGAAGCTGTCCTGCGCACACTCGATACATTTCGCAGCGACCTCGACGCCTTGCGCGACGCGGTCGATGCAGGGGATGGGCACCAATTGTTGGGCGTATTCACTCGCGCCCGGGTTGCCCGCGAACATTTCAGTAAAATCCTGGCCCGCCGGGCTTATGTGGACGCTATGAACTCCAACGACCTGATTTTCCTGGCACAACCTGGTGGCCGCCTGACTGGGCGGATTCGTGTACCGGGCGACAAATCGATTTCCCACCGTTCGATCATGCTCGGCTCCCTGGCCGAAGGCACCACTGAAGTGGAAGGTTTCCTTGAGGGCGAAGATGCCCTTGCGACCTTGCAAGCCTTCCGCGACATGGGCGTCGTGATCGAAGGTCCGCACCACGGTCGTGTGACCATTCACGGCGTCGGCCTGCATGGCCTGAAGCCGGCGCCAGGTCCGATCTATCTGGGCAACTCCGGCACTTCGATGCGTCTGCTGTCCGGCCTGTTGGCTGCGCAGAGCTTCGACAGCACCTTGACCGGTGATGCCTCGCTGTCCAAGCGCCCGATGAATCGCGTGGCCAATCCGCTGCGTGAAATGGGCGCCGTGATCGAAACCGCCGCAGAAGGTCGTCCACCAATGACCATTCGTGGCGGCAACAAGCTCAAGGGCCTGACCTACACCATGCCGATGGCCAGCGCCCAGGTTAAGTCCTGCCTGCTGCTGGCCGGTCTGTACGCTGAAGGCAAGACCACCGTCACCGAGCCGGCGCCGACCCGTGACCACACCGAGCGCATGCTGCGTGGTTTCGGCTACCCGGTAACCGTTAACGGCGCTACGGCTTCAGTCGAGTCCGGCCACAAACTGACCGCGACCCACATCGAAGTGCCAGGCGATATCTCGTCGTCGGCATTCTTCCTGGTGGCTGCGTCGATCGCCGAAGGTTCGGAGCTGGTGCTCGAACACGTCGGCATCAACCCGACCCGAACCGGCGTGATCGACATCCTGCGTCTGATGGGCGCGGACATCACCCTGGAAAACCAGCGTGAAGTCGGTGGTGAGCCGGTGGCTGACCTGCGCGTGCGAGCAGCTAAACTCAAAGGTATCGAGATTCCCGAGGCGCTGGTTCCACTGGCGATCGATGAGTTCCCGGTGTTGTTCGTGGCAGCGGCCTGTGCCGAAGGGCGCACCATCCTGCGCGGCGCCGAAGAGCTGCGAGTCAAGGAGTCGGACCGGATCCAGGTCATGGCGGATGGCTTGCTGGCACTGGGCGTCAAATGCGAACCAACCCCGGACGGCATCATCATCGACGGCGGCCAGATTGGCGGCGGAGAAGTGCACGGTCACGGCGATCACCGGATTGCCATGGCTTTCAGCGTGGCTTCGCTGCGTGCCACAGCACCGATCCGCATCCATGACTGTGCCAACGTCGCGACCTCGTTCCCGAATTTCCTTGCGCTGTGCGCGCAGGTCGGTATCCGTGTTGCACAAGAGGCTCAGTCGTGATTATCAAGCCACCGGTCATCACCATCGACGGACCCAGCGGTTCGGGCAAGGGCACTATTGCCGGGATCCTGGCCAAGCGTCTTGGCTGGTGCCTACTGGATTCCGGTGCGTTGTATCGTCTGTTGGCGTTCGCCGCGCGCAACCATGGTGTCGACCTGACCAATGAAGAGTCGCTGAAACTGTTGGCCGCCCATCTGGACGTGCAGTTCGTCGGCGCGACGGAAGGTCATCCGCAGCGAATCATTCTCGAAGGTGACGATGTCACTGATGATTTGCGTAATGAGCAAGTCGGTGCGTGGGCTTCTCAGGTCGCCGCACTGCCGGCGGTGCGTGATGCGTTGCTGCAACGCCAGCGGGCGTTCCAGGAACCGCCGGGCCTGGTGGCCGATGGCCGCGACATGGGCACGGTGGTATTTCCCGAAGCCCCGCTGAAGATATTCCTCACTGCCAGTGCCGAGGAGCGTGCGCGCCGTCGATACTTGCAGTTGAAGGGCAAAGTCGATGGTGTTAGTCTGTCGAGTCTGCTAGATGAGATACGTGTCCGCGATGAGCGTGACACCCAGCGAGCGGTAGCCCCGCTCAAACCGGCGGCTGACGCCATACAGCTGGATTCCACGGAGTTATCCATCGATCAGGTGCTGGAACGCATCATGAGCGAGATCGCCATTCGCGATATCGCCGGGTGACCAAGAAGCTGCGCAGGGGACCAGTCATAGTCTTGCGCTACTTCTTCTAATGAACGTAACCCACGTCGTCTGGGATGTGGAGATGGGCGTATCCTTCGCCCTTATTCAACAGGAATTAAAATGAGCGAAAGCTTTGCGGAACTCTTTGAAGAAAGCCTAAAAACCCTGAACCTTCAGGCAGGCTCCATCATCACCGGTGTTATCGTTGATATCGATTACCAAGCTCGCTGGGTAACCGTTCACGCTGGCCTGAAGTCTGAAGCACTCATCCCGCTTGAGCAGTTCTACAACGATGCTGGCGAACTGACTATCAACGTCGGTGACGAAGTTCACGTTGCTCTGGACTCGGTTGAAGACGGCTTTGGTGAAACCAAGCTGTCCCGTGAAAAAGCCAAGCGCGCTGAATGCTGGATTGTTCTGGAAGCAGCCTTCGCAGCCGAAGAAGTGGTCAAGGGCGTTATCAACGGTAAGGTTAAAGGCGGCTTCACTGTCGACGTTAACGGCATCCGTGCGTTCCTGCCAGGTTCTCTGGTTGACGTTCGTCCAGTGCGCGACACCACGCACCTGGAAGGCAAAGAGCTGGAATTCAAGGTCATCAAACTCGACCAGAAACGCAACAACGTTGTCGTTTCCCGTCGTAGCGTCCTCGAAGCCGAGAACTCCGCTGAGCGTGAAGCTCTGCTGGAATCCCTGCAGGAAGGCCAACAAGTCAAAGGTATCGTCAAAAACCTCACCGATTACGGCGCATTCGTCGATCTGGGTGGCGTCGATGGCCTGCTGCACATTACCGACATGGCTTGGAAGCGTATCAAGCATCCTTCCGAAATCGTCAACGTTGGCGACGAGATCGATGTCAAGGTTCTGAAGTACGATCGCGAACGCAATCGTGTTTCCCTGGGCCTGAAGCAACTGGGCGAAGATCCATGGGTTGCTATCAAAGCCCGTTACCCAGAAAGCACTCGCGTTACCGCTCGTGTAACCAACCTGACCGACTACGGCTGCTTCGCTGAGCTGGAAGAAGGCGTTGAAGGCCTGGTACACGTTTCCGAAATGGACTGGACCAACAAGAACATCCACCCTTCGAAAGTCGTACAAGTCGGCGACGAAGTGGAAGTTATGGTTCTGGACATCGACGAAGAGCGTCGTCGTATCTCCCTCGGCATCAAGCAGTGCAAATCTAACCCATGGGAAGATTTCTCTGGCCAGTTCAACAAGGGCGATAAAATCTCCGGCACCATCAAGTCGATCACCGATTTCGGTATCTTCATTGGTCTGGACGGCGGCATCGACGGTCTGGTTCACCTGTCCGACATCTCCTGGAACGAAGTGGGCGAAGAAGCCGTTCGCCGCTTCAAGAAAGGCGACGAGCTGGACACCGTTATCCTGTCGGTTGACCCAGAGCGTGAGCGTATCTCCCTGGGTATCAAGCAACTGGAAAGCGATCCGTTCTCCGAGTACGTTCAAGAGAACGACAAAGGCGCAATCGTTAAGGGCATCGTGAAAGAAGTTGACGCTAAAGGCGCCATCATCACTCTGGCCGACGATATCGAAGCGACTCTGAAAGCCTCTGAAATCAGCCGTGACCGCGTTGAAGACGCGCGCAACGTTCTGAAAGAAGGCGAAGAAGTAGAAGCCAAGATCATCAGCGTTGACCGCAAGAGCCGCGTAATCCAGCTCTCGATCAAGTCGAAAGACGTTGAAGACGAGAAAGAAGCTATCCAGAGCCTGCGCGATAAGCCAGCTACGGAAGCTGCTGCCACTGGTGATACCACCATGGCTGCACTGCTGCGTGAAGCAATGGCCAAGCAGAACTAAGTTCTGTAAGGCCGTAGAAAAAGGGCGACTTCGGTCGCCCTTTTTTGTGCCTGGAATTTGAGCTCATGAACCAATCCCTCCCGTGCGCTGTCTCTTTCTTTAGTCGGATCAATCGTTTATTTGCAGCTAGGCTTACGCCTGAGGCGAACGAGAGTCGGGTGTAGCGCCCGACATAAGGAAGTGAATGAACAAGCTCATTGTCGCAATAGCGGTGCTGACATTGACGGGATGTGCCACTAACGCCAAGACGCACGTCGTGCGTGGGGTCAGTGGAATCGAGATCGATTGCTCGGGGTTGGGTTCCGGATGGGAGAAATGCCGCAAGCGGGCTGACAGGGAGTGCAAGGCGTCCGGTTACAAGGTGGTTGCTCGATCCGACGATGCCAAAGAGGAGGACGAGTTCCCTTTTGGCTTTAACCCCGCAGGCTACCTGACGCGCACCATGTTGGTCATTTGCAGGTGATAGCGTGGTGCTTATGGTGTTTCGGTGTCCTGGAAATGGGCATCTCGGTACTGGTAACGATATGTCAAACCCTGGGCTGTTCAAATTCCTCCGGGCATGCTAAAACCTTTGAAGCGCTGATCTAGCTGCTTGAAAAAGAAGGGAAAAATATGACGAAGTCGGAGTTGATCGAACGAATTGTCACCCATCAAGGGCTGCTCTCATCCAAGGATGTGGAGCTGGCCATCAAGACTATGCTTGAACAAATGTCCCAATGCCTGGCCACAGGGGATCGTATCGAGATCCGCGGGTTTGGCAGCTTCTCCCTGCACTACCGCGCGCCGCGCGTAGGGCGTAATCCGAAAACCGGTCAGTCGGTTAGCCTCGATGGCAAGTTTGTTCCGCATTTCAAGCCGGGGAAAGAGCTGAGGGATCGGGTGAACGAAGATGAGGATATGGAGTTGCAATCGTGATCTGCGGATGGGTTCTTTTCGATGCGTAATATGAAGCGCATAATTTTCGCTGTGAGTGCGCTGCTAATCGTCTTTGTGACAGTCGTGTTCATGCTTGAGAATAAGCAAGCTGTCTCACTGGTGTTCTTTGGTTGGGCTTTACCGGAGCTACCGGTCGCCGCGTCTCTTATAATGGCGTTGTTGGTTGGAATGATGATCGGTCCTTTCTTGGCTTTCATTTTTGTGCGGAAGAAAAAAAATCCATCTAGAATTAGCTGATTGAGAACTTTGAGTCTCCGAGGTATTGAGTGTGGTAAGGCTGGACGCCGGCGCTGTCAAGTTATCAGCGACTAGTGCAATGTTCATTCAAGTTGCCGCAAGGAGTCATCAATTGTCCGAGAAGCGCAACTCTAAAAATGCACAATAAAAAGGCTGGCCAGAATGACGAATGACCCATCGACCGTACGCGGATCGGAAGAGATAGATTTATTCGAATTGGTGAAATTCCTTTGGGATCAAAAGGTAATGATACTCAGTCTTGCACTGATCGTTGTGATGGGTGCGGCAACCTACGCATTTCTGAGTAAGCCGGTATACGAAGCGCGTGTGTTTCTGCAGCCTCCAACTTTGAATGGCATCGCTGATTTCAACTATGGTCGGACCAAGGAGGCTGAACTCGTACCTTATTCAATTAAAGACGTGTACGAAGTCTTTACTCGTAACCTACAAAGTGAGTCGTTACGTCGTACATTTTTTTTAGACGTTTATTTACCCTCATTGCCTGAGTCTGACCGAAATGGTTCACAGGATGCTTTGTATGAAAAGTATTTGAAGACGCTTACGATCGGGTTGCCCAGTAAAGAGCAGCCAGATCGATATTCTGTAGCAGTTCAAGACGAAGATCCTGCTCGAGCAACAGAATGGGTAAGAACTTTTTCGACAAGAGCGGGTGCTGCTGCCGAGAAGGAAATGATCACAAACGTTACTCGCGAAGCGGGGGTCCGGGCGCGGAATATTGGCCAGCAAATCAGCATTTTGCGCGAAACCGAGAGTAAGGTGCGTAGCGATTCGATCAGTCGTTTAGGAGAGGCGTTGAGGATTGCTCAATCCATTGGTCTTGAAGATCCGCCAATCATTGCCGGCAACGTCGCCGCTGAAGTGTCGGCAACTATGGATGGACAGTTGACGTACATGCGAGGTAGCAAGGCGTTGAGTGCAGAGATAAAAAATCTGCTGGAAAGGAAAAGTGACGATCCGTTCATAGAAAACCTTCGGGCCTTGCAAATCAGAAAAAGCTTTTTTGAGGATCTTCAAATAGATCCGGCCAGTGTGTCTGTTTTTCGACAAGACGGAACTATTGACGTACCTGATCAGCCAATCAAGCCAAAAAAGGCGATGATCATCGGATTAGGCATCATCGGCGGTGCAGCCTTAGGCGTGTTGATCGGCTTGTTTCGATATGTGTGGCATCGTAGGCTGCTGCTTGCTCGAGCTGTTTAGAGGGTATGTAGCCGCATTCCCCCATGTTACACAGCGGGCCAGTCAGCGGCTGCTCCGCTTTCCACCTCTCCGCAGATCGTGCTAGCAACTAGTTACGAGAGGTGAGATTCGACAGGATTCCGTTGTTGGCTTGGCATCTAGGCCGCTTCCAGGTGAGAGAAAATGCTTCTGGTTCCACCCTCTGGCACCCACCAATGTCGGCATGAGTGTATTAATGGCTGTTGTGCGTAACCGATTAATATGGATTGAATGTACAATCGTATGGCTCGTCCTCGGTGGGCGCGGCTATGAACTGGAACGCGCCTGAAAAAGGCGAACAGGAGTGGAATGAAAGGCATAATTTTAGCGGGTGGCTCTGGGACGCGGTTGTACCCTATTACAAAAGGTGTCTCCAAGCAGCTTCTTCCTATCTACGATAAGCCGATGATATTTTATCCGCTGTCAGTATTGATGTTGGCAGGCATTCGCGAAATCCTCATCATCACCACTTCCGACGACCTTGCGGCTTTCCGGCGCCTGCTGGGCGATGGCTCGCAGTTAGGTATATCGCTCGAATACGCTGTTCAGGCTAATCCAGATGGGTTGGCTCAAGCATTTATCATTGGTGAGAAATTTATTGGCCAGGATCGGGTTTGTCTCGTTTTGGGTGATAACATTTTTTACGGGCAAGGATTCACGCCAATGTTGCACGCTGCCAGGGGGCGTCAGGAAGGGGCGACTGTTTTCGGCTATCAAGTTAAAGATCCAGAACGCTTTGGCGTTGTGGAATTCAATACAGATTTGAAAGTTCTATCTATCGAAGAGAAACCAACCCAGCCCAAGTCGAATTTTGCGGTGACTGGGCTTTATTTTTATGATAATGACGTCGTCGAAATTGCTAAGGGTGTCAAGCCATCTTCGCGTGGCGAACTGGAAATTACGAGTATCAACCAAGCGTATATGGAGCGAGGTGACTTGCACGTACAAATGCTAGGAAGAGGATTCGCTTGGCTTGACACAGGCACCCATGAAAGCTTACTTGAAGCGGCACATTTTGTTGAAACGATAGAGAAGCGACAGGGCTATAAAATAGCTTGTCTAGAGGAAATCTCCTTTAAAAATGGTTGGCTGACTGTGGAACAATTATCTGTCATTGGTACTGAGCTTAGTAAAAATAGTTACGGCCAATACTTGCTTAGTATTGCAAAGGAAAATCAGATGATTACAGTGGCGAAACGTTGACCATTTTTTTCGTTCCGAAAAACTAAAGAACGAAACAGGACCGCTGTCAGACTACGCAAGCATGTCATCGCCGGGGAGACAGAGTGATTTCCTAGGATGTTGAGATTGTATTCGGTTGGGTGATCGGCTCAATGGCATTGCTGACTCGATCAACCGAGGCGTGGAGATTAAATGCAAGTGCGCCAGCGAAGCTTACTCAAGCAACGCCAGAAGGACTTGCTGGAACTCGAAGTTGAATTCTTAAACGAGCAGAAAAATGATTCCATTTAATAAGCCTCCTTACACCGGCAATGAAGATCAGTACGTTCTCCGCGCGATGCGCAGCAGCAAAATGTCGGGCGATGGCGAGTTCACTGCGTTGTGTCATAAGTGGTTTGAGAAATCCTTGGGTTGTGTCAAGGCGTTGCTCACCCCTTCGTGCACCCAAGCACTAGAGATGGCGGCAATTCTGATTGATATTCAGCCTGGTGATGAAGTCATCATGCCGAGCTATACGTTTGTCAGTACCGCAAACGCGTTCGTACTCCGTGGAGCCAAGATCGTTTTTGTCGATATTCGCCCAGACACAATGAACATTGACGAAACGCTTATTGAGCAAGCTATTACGCCTCGGACCAAAGCGATTGTTCCTGTGCATTATGCTGGCGTCGCCTGTGAGATGGATACGATCATGGATATCGCCGAGCGCAATAGCCTGTTTGTTATCGAAGACGCTGCTCAGGGTATGATGTCCACATATAAAGGGCGACAACTTGGCTCCATCGGCCACATGGCCGCTTTTAGCTTCCATGAAACAAAAAACTTTACCAGTGGCGGTGAAGGAGGCCTGCTGATAATAAATGACGAGCGCTTCGTTACTCGTGCCGAAATTATCAGGGAGAAGGGAACTAATCGGAGCCTATTCTTCCGCGGAATGATCGATAAATATACTTGGGTTGACGTGGGAAGTAGCTATCTTCCTGGAGAACTCCAAGCTGCTTATCTTTACGGTCAGTTAGAGAAAGCTGAGTATATCAATTCAGCGCGCCTAAGTGTCTGGGGTAAGTACCACGAGCATTTCAAAAGTTTGGAAGAGGGTGGGGTTGTCGATCTTCCGATTATACCTGATGGCTGCGTAGCGAACGCCCATATGTTTTACATCAAGCTCAAGGATATTAATGTTCGTTCGGCGGTATTAAATGAGCTTAGAGAGGCCGGCATTGGTGCTGTATTCCATTATATCCCATTGCATTCGGCTCCTGCAGGTAAAAAACTTGGCGTGTTTGTAGGTCAGGATAAATACACGACTATTGAAAGTGAACGACTTATTCGTTTGCCTCTTTGGCTAGGTATGAGTGACGATGAAATAAATCTGGTTAAAAATACCGTGACGTCTGCGATTATGTCCTGTGATGCGTAATGCATCCAGCGACTCGGTACAATACCGGAAAGCTTTGTCTAGTGCCGTATTGACTACGTTCGCTCAGGCTTCAAAGATTCTCGTCGGCTTCTCGATCCTCAAACTGATAGCCCTATATCTGGGGCCGGAAGGATTAGGGAAGCTCGGCCATTTTATGAGTCTGACTTCTATACTTGCCCTCCTTGCCGGGGGGGGCATCAGTCATGGAGTTATAAAGTATTCTGCTGAATATAAGAATAGTAACTTCAGTCTGTATAAGTTGTTAAGTACTTCTTCAGTATTCGCATTTGTTTTTTCTGTTGTAATTGCTCTAATGTTTCTGGCTTTCTCTCGTCCTCTATCATTATTGATATTTGCGGACGAGCAGCTGTCGTGGGTCATATCGTTGTTGTCGGTTTTTCAGGTGATGCTTGCATTTAACATGCTATTTTCATCTGTGGCCAACGGGTTGGGGGATGTAAAGTCATTTGCATTTTCTCAGATAATAGGCAACATAATTGCGCTGCCTGTTGCTTGGTTTTTTATATATGGCTTTGGCGTTCCGGGTGCCGCTTTGGCGGTTGTTGCAATTTTGGCGATGGCATCGTTTCCGAGTATATATATATATTTAAGATCCTCATTGCGTTTCAGATTCCGATTAAAAAAAGTTGACTCTGTTCTACTTAAAAAACTAAGTTGGTTCAGTCTGATGTTGTGTGTCAGTGCTGTGGCGTTTCCCGTGGTTGAGATGTATATACGACAAAATCTAATTGATAGCGCGGGCTACAATCAGGCTGGTATCTGGCAGGGCGCTATCAGGCTATCTAGCGCGTATCTGGGCTTTTTTAGTGTTTTTCTTGCGTCCTACTTTATGCCAATGGTTTCGGGGATTGATAACAAAAAAGATATTGAACATCTTACCTACAAATTCATTGCTTTGGTGATGGCCGTATTTGCTGTTGGAGGGGCTTCGCTTTATTTTGGTCGAAGTTTCTTTATTCCATTATTGCTTTCTCGAGAGTTTGAAGAGCTTAATGGATTTATTTTGTTCCAGTTGGTGGGGGACCTCTTCAAAACAGCTAACTATGTTATCGGCTTTGTCGCTGTTGCTCGTGCAGCGACCCGAGTTTATATTCTCTCGGAAATTGTTCAGGCTAGTCTATTCGTCTCGCTGAGTATGATTGTGGGGCATTTCATCGCTGGCGCTGAGGGTGTCACAGTTGCTTATATGATTACATATGTCATATATTTTTCTATTAGCCTTGCTGTATTCAGATTTTGGGCGCGTAACTAATGTCCTTTAATTTTGTTTGGCCTATCTATGCTGTCTTTGGTTTCCTGATTATTTCAGGATGCATGGAGACACTAATAAAGCAGGGTTGGGTAAAGCAACTAGCGATTTTCTTCTCCGCTATGGTGTTGGTGCTCTTAGCTGCTTCGCGAAGTTTAGGAGTGGGTAGCGATGATGGCGCGTATGCGGAAATATTTTCTAATGTTCCCCCGTTCTTCGATTGCGATCAGTTTTTGTGTGGTTATCGCTATGCGGACTATAATATAGAACTCGGGTTCTTCATATTGTTGTCTATGTTGCGAAGCTTCAGTAGTGAATACTACGTGCTTTTCGGTGTGGTCGCTTTGATAGCCGTTACTATGAATGTGAGGGCTATCAAGTATTTCTCCTCCAGCGCCGGTGCGGCAATCATCGTATATTTCAGTCATTTCTATCTCAACAAAGAATTGAATGCCATTCGTCTTGGTCTGGCGTCGGCGCTTCTCTTTTGGGGGGCGACGTATATCCCTCGAAAAAAAACATGGACTGTATTGTTCTGGGTTATATGCGCCTCATTTGTGCATGTGTCATCAGTATTGTTTTTGCTACCTTTCGTTGTCTATCGGCTTCGACCAGGACGTGCGCTCTACGCGGTAGTTGCAATTCTTCTTCTCGCTTTCACGGCAACATTCGATATCCAGACTTTTTTCTCATATTTGACTAACTTCGGGTTTGTAGGCGAAAAGCTTAGTTTGTATATTAACGCGGATATCTATAATTATCCTCTTCCACTTCTGAGCGCTGTTAACTTAAAGAATCTGCTTTTTGTGGGCTTGGCGCTAATCTTCTGGAAGAGAATATCGGCTAGGTACGAATACTTTGAGTTGGCATTCTGCTTCTTCTTTTGTGCAGCATTCGTGCGAATAGCGCTGGGTGATTTTGCAATTGTCGCGGGCAGAAGTTATGCTGCAATTTCAATGTTTGAGTACGTGTTAGTACCCTATATCGTTTTTGCCATTTGCGGGCGGTGGTTGGGGTTCCTGCTGATAGTCGTGTACTCGGGGCTAATTTTGTATTTGAATTTAACCGATAACGCAGGTTGGACTGGTGCGGCTCTAAGTTTTTTTAATTTTAATAGTTTATAAGTTGAGAGTGAATTGAAGAATATACTTTTTGTGATGGGCGGGTTGTCAATGGGTGGCGTAGAAACTTATGTAGTTCGCCTGGCCTCTGAATTAAAAAAACAGGGGCATACCATTACTGTTATTCTGCTTTCGAATAAATATGACGATCTACTCTTTGATAGGCTATCGGCTGTAGCCGCCATTCACGTGATTGAATATTTTCCATTTTTAGGCGCGTCAAGTTGGCTTAACACATTGGTGCCCTCGAAGGCGGTCTGCCATACACATTTTGATGTGGTGCACGTTGTTGACCTGTTGACGTTATCGTTTATGTATTTTCAGCGTAAGAAGTATTCTTTCACTACGTTGACTATTGGTATTTATCATTCACGAGAAATTGCTTGGTGGCGTGATCGCGATGTGTATTTCCGGCAGAAAATGCTTGAGTTATATGATAGAAATATCAAGCTCACACTGTTTCCTAATGAAAGTACTGCGGAATTAGCGGCAACGTTCAAGTCGTTGCCAAGCAATGAGGTCAAACTCTTACCATTGGGCATATCTCTTGGTAGTTACAGGGCCACATACCCAAAAAAATCGTCACTCAAGTTATTGTCTGTCGGCAGGCTTGTGGATTTTAAAATTTACAATCGCCACGTTATTTCCATTTTGGCAAATTTGCGCAAGATGGGTGATTTTCAGTATTTTATATACGGCGAAGGGCCAGAAAAAAAATCGCTTGAGGATTACTCCATCGAGTGTGGTGTCTCACAATTCGTCCATTTTATGGGCGAGGTTGAATATTCGGCGCTTCCAGAAGTTCTGAATGAGGCATTTTGTTTTATCGGCTCGGGCACAACTCTTATTGAGGCTTCAGCAGCTGGAGTTCCATCAATTGTTGGCATAGAGTCTATTTCTACACCTGATACCTGCGGATTTTTTTCGGAGATTGAGGGTTATTCTTATAATGAAGCCTCAGCGACTACTCGTCGTGTACCCATTGCCGATTGTATTGAATTGCTATTTAAATGTGTTGAGTCGAGATATCAGGTTATATCTGATGAACATCGCAATAAAGCTTCTCAGTTCAATATCGAAGAAACGACTGGTCAGTTTGTTAGTTTAGCGACGGATCATCCGGATTTCGATGTCCGGTTTAGTAGGTGTCGTGCAATTCTGTCTTTCTTGTGGTCTGTTTGCACATTAGGGTCGAAGGCCCTTAAGTCTCGATTTGATAATGTTTAGTTGAATATCATTGCATATAGGGTGGGTAGTTATTATTTATGAATTGTCGCGGAACGTCTTGTTTCGCGGCTTTTCTGTGTCTTCGTCAAAATTCTTGTTAGTTTGTGCCCCAACGGTCGAAAGGACGAAGGATCGGAGGCCTCCGCTTTTCTGCGCCAGAATTTCTTGTGGGGTGACCCAGTTGCAACCGCTGGCAACTAGTATCAAGCGACGTGGATAGACGACCCTACCGGGTAGGATGGGTTTGCTGACATTGAGCATGTCGTGTGGGAGGCCATAGGCAGCGCCGATGCCTTGCCAATTGAAGCGCCCGGGTGCTGATGTGAGCCGTTAGGCTAAGTAAAGATGTCGACTACGTTCGGACTCAAGGCCGTTTGAAAATGATGATGGCTCCCTGTGTGACATTAGGTATAATTTCGGATTTGCGCAGCTACGACGCTCGTTCAAGGCGCCTGGATGTGAAATGATTTTTCGATCGGCTCAACAAAATGTGACGAAGGGAATTGGCTGTTGATTCGTTTTTTGCGCAAGAGTATCTCCGAAACTGCCTTGGTGAACGTGGTCTCCAGTTACGGGCGACGTGCATTCGCATTATTTATACAGTGTGGATGCACCGCTAGCGGCGTACGTGGTGCCGTTTCAATAGCGGCCGTTCGCTGTAATCGTGACATTCGTCCAGTTTATATATCTGCTAGTGATGACTATTATTTTGCAAGATTCGAGCCCTTCGTTTTTTTTATAAGATTTTTACAGTTTTTAGAGGTTTTTTTTCGAGCTCTAGTGCGAGGTTGCTACTGGTTGCACTTGATTAAAATGTACTCGCTCATCCCGTTCGGTTTGAAATCAATGATCACAACTTCTGGGTTCGAAAAACAAATCATTTTCGTTGCGGATCTCCGTCAGAGCGTTCCTTATCAACCTATGTTGCGCCCCCAAGAAGGTGTTTAATACATGAATGTTCTCGTGGTTTCGCAATATTTTTGGCCGGAATCTTTTATCATTAATGATTTGGTCAAGAATTTGGTTGCCCAAGGGCATGTTGTAAAGGTACTGACTGGCAAGCCAAATTATCCAGATGGTGTAGTTTACGACGGTTATAGTGCTTCCGGATATCAGGAGGAGCAGTATGGGGCTTCCGTTCGCATTTTCCGTGCTCCTCTTAGACCTCGTGGTTCGTCGGGTGCAAAAAATCTGTTGTTAAATTATCTTTCTTTTATTGTGAATGGCCTGAAGTTCTACCCCGGTGCGGTCAAAGGTGAGCATTTTGACGCTATTTTTGTGTTTGCAGTTTCTCCCATTACATCGGTCATCCCTGCGATATACCTGAAGTGGAAGCTTAAGAGCCATCTTGCAGTGTGGGTTCAGGATCTTTGGCCAGAGAGTTTGAGCGCGACCGGATTCATTAAAAATAAATATGCGCTGCGTGTAGTAGGGTGGTTGGTAAAGGGTATCTATAAATTTTCCGATACCTTACTTATCCAATCAAGGGCATTTCATGATCCGGTGGCGCGTTATGCGAACCCTGAGAAGGTTGTGTATTACCCAAACTCTTATCAGGATGTACCTGCCAGTACTGGAGCACCTCAAATACCTGCGCCCTTACTTGCAGAACTTGATAATAATTTCTGTTTGGTGTTTGCCGGAAATCTGGGCACAGCGCAGTCGGTCGAAACCCTTGTAGAAGTCGCAGACAGGCTCCGTCATTTATCCGGGCTCAAAATCATGCTGGTCGGTAGTGGGAGTATGTCAAGTTGGATCGAAAGTCAGAAGCAATCCCGAGGGTTGGACAACCTCCTCCTCGCCGGACGGTTTCCCGCTAGCGAAATGCAGCATTTTTTCAGCCGTGCGGCAGGATTGTTGGTGACGTTGAAGCAGGATGAGGCGTTCTCCTATACCATCCCCAGCAAAGTCCAGGCTTACCTGGCCGCCGGAAGGCCGATCGTCGCTGCGCTAGATGGAGAGGGCGCTCGTGTCATTAACGAGGCCAAGGCCGGTCTGACGTGCCCCGCGCAAGATGCCGAAGGTATGGCGAGCAAAATTGAACAACTTTTTCATATGACTTCTGATGAACGGGAGTCGTTAGGGCAGTCAGGGCGAACGTACTACCTCGAGAATTTCGAAATGGAGCGCCAAAGCCGGCGTCTGATCGAAATTCTCAGTACCAGGATCAATGAATTGAAAGGCAGGTCAAAATGAAAGTTCTTGTGTTAGGGGCCACCGGAATGCTGGGTAGCACGGTGTTCAGGCAATTCCAGGGAAACCCGCACTACGAGGTGTGGGGCACTTTGCGCAACCCTCGTGGCGCAAAACACTTTTCTGAAGACACTCGCTATTCGTTGATCGGTAACGTTGACGTACTTGATCACGATTCGCTGGTTTCGGTGCTGGCACGGGTCAAGCCTGATGTTGTCATCAACTGCATCGGCTTGATTAAGCAACTGGCGGACGCCAAGGACCCGCTTTCAGCGCTTCCAATCAATGCAATGCTGCCGCATCGCTTGGCGAAATTATGCGCGTTGTCCGGTGCTCGCTTGATTCACATCAGCACGGATTGCGTGTTTTCTGGCCGCAAAGGTTTGTACACCGAAGAAGATGTCTCGGATGCGGAGGATCTCTATGGCAAGTCGAAATATATCGGTGAGCTTGACGATGAGCCAAATGCGGTCACTCTTCGGACCTCTATTATCGGACACGAATTGGGAAGCCATTTTTCTCTGGTCGACTGGTTTCTTTCCCAGAGTGGGCCTGTTAAAGGTTACGAGAAAGCAATTTTTTCGGGGCTTCCTACTGTGGAGCTGGCTCGCGTCATTCGCGATTTTGTGATACCGAATCCTGAGCTTAAAGGGCTTTATCACGTTTCCGTGGCACCCATCGACAAGCTGTCGTTACTGAAGCTGGTAGCAGAAGTTTACGAAAAGAAAATTGATATCATTGCTGATAGCCAGGTCACCATAGATCGGTCGTTGGACTCATCTAAATTTCAATCTGCAACCGGTTACGTTCCACCCTCGTGGTTGGAATTGGTCAAATCGATGCGCGCGCTGCGTTGATCATTAAATTCAATCAATTTTGGGAAGGTTACTATGTTCGATAATAAAGTTTTGATGATCACGGGCGGTACGGGTTCGTTTGGCCATACGGTGTTGAAGCGTTTTCTTGATACTGATGTCAAAGAAATTCGCGTCTTCAGCCGTGATGAGAAAAAGCAGGAAGACATGCGTATTGCCCTGTCGAACGACAAGGTGAAGTTCTATATCGGTGACGTGCGCGATCGCGATAGCCTGACCCAGGCGATGGTTGGCGTGGATTATATTTTCCACGCGGCTGCATTGAAGCAGGTGCCGTCCTGCGAGTTTTACCCGATGGAAGCGGTACGCACGAACGTCATGGGCACCGAAAACGTTCTAAATGCGGCCATCGCTTCGGGTGTGAAGCGCGTTGTCGTACTGAGTACAGACAAGGCAGTTTATCCGATCAATGCCATGGGTATTTCCAAAGCCATGGCGGAGAAATTGATGGTTGCCAAATCACGGATGATTCCAGCAACCGGTCCTGTGATCTGTGCCACTCGTTACGGCAACGTAATGGCATCGCGCGGTTCAGTGATCCCGTTGTTCATCAATCAACTGCAGAATGGCGAGCCGCTGACGGTCACTGACCCGAATATGACACGTTTCCTCATGTCGCTCGAAGACTCCGTTGACTTGGTACTGCACGCGTTCGAGCATGCCGAGCAAGGCGATATCTTCGTACAGAAAGCGCCTGCCTCAACCGTTGCAGATCTGGCGCAGGCACTCAAGGAATTGTTCTCTTGCGATAACGCGGTCAAGGTCATTGGTACCCGCCACGGTGAAAAACTCTACGAGTCGCTGATCTCCCGCGAAGAAATGGCCAAGGCCGAAGACATGGGGCGTTACTATCGTATCCCGTCGGATAATCGCGACCTGAATTACAAGAAGTTCTTTGTTGAAGGCGAGCAAGAGATTTCCGATCTGGACGATTACACCTCGCACAATACCGAACGTCTGGACGTTGAAGGCGTGAAAAAAGTTCTTTTGAATCTGGAATACATTCAGGAGAAGCTTGATGCTTAAGGTGATGACACTGGTCGGTACGCGACCAGAACTTATCAAGATGAGCCGCGTCATTGCTGAACTTGATAAACAAGTGAATCACGTGCTGGTTCATTCGGGTCAAAACTACGACTTCGAATTGAATCAGGTTTTTTTCGATGAGCTCGAAATCCGTAAGCCGGATTACTTTCTCGGTGCTGCTGGCGATACCGCGGCCAAAACCATCGCCGAAGTGATTTCAAAGGCGGATGAAGTATTTGAAGCCGAAAAGCCTGATGCATTGCTCCTGTACGGTGATACCAACACCTGCCTGGCGATCATTGCCGCCAAGCGCCGCAAGATTCCGGTATTCCACATGGAAGCCGGTAATCGCTGCTTTGACCAGCGTGTTCCCGAGGAATTGAATCGCAAGGTGCTCGATCACCTGAGTGATATCAATATGGTGCTGACCGAACACGCCAGACGTTACTTGATCGCCGAAGGCATTCGTCCTGAAACCATCATCAAGACCGGTTCGCACATGGAGGAGGTGCTCGACTATTACATGCCGAAAATCCTCTCGTCCGACGTGCTGGTTCGCGAAGGGCTGGAGCAGGACAAATTCTTTATCGTCAGCGCTCATCGTGAGGAAAACGTCGATACGCCGGACAACCTTCGGGATTTGCTCAAAACACTGCGGGCCCTGGCCGACAAGTATCAGTTTCCGATCATCGTTTCTACGCATCCACGTACTCGCAAGCGTCTCGAAGCGATTGGCGAATCGCTGGATCATCCGCTGATTCGTTTCTCGAAACCGTTCGGTTTGCTTGACTACATCAAGTTGCAGATGTCGGCTTTCTGCGTATTGTCCGACAGCGGTACTATCACTGAAGAAGCCTCTCTTCTGAACCTGCCCGCCATTACTATACGTAATGCGCACGAGCGTCCAGAAGGGATGGATGAAGGGACGCTCATCATGAGCGGCCTGAAAGTGGACGGTGTGCTGGATGCCGTGCGGGTTGTGACGAGTCAGCATGATCGTACTCAGCGCGTCATTCCGGTCGTACGGGATTATCAGGCGGGTCCAGTATCGAAGCAGGTAGTCCGGGTTGTATTGAGTTATACCGACTATATCAATCGTACTGTCTGGTCGAAATCCTGAGCGGAGTCGAGGTTTGAAAATGCGTGTTTTATTGACAGGCGCCACCGGGTTTGTTGGTCGTGCCGTGCTGGGTCGGTTAGCGGCCTCTGACGATCTCGAACCGGTGGCGGCCATCCGAGGGCACGCCTTGCCTGAGTCTGCACCGCGCGTTACAACCGTTAAAGTCGCCGGACTCAGCGCTGATACCGACTGGTCGCAAGCGTTGAGTCAGACGGAAGTAGTCATTCATAGCGCAGCTCGCGTCCACGTTATGAATGACACCGAGGCCGATCCGCTGGAGGCGTTCCGCAAGGTGAATGTCGAGGGCACACTGAGTCTAGCTAGACAAGCCGCCGCCCTGGGCGTTCGTCGTTTCATATTCATCAGTTCGATCAAGGTGAATGGCGAAGGCACACCGCTCAATGTGCCTTATGTTGCCGACGCGGTGCCTGCGCCGGCCGATCCATATGGCATTTCGAAAATGGAAGCCGAGCAAGGTTTGCGTGACATCGCTGGCGAATCCGGGATGGAAGTGGTGATCATCCGCCCCGTGCTCGTTTACGGTCCGGGCGTAAGAGCCAACTTTCTGAACATGATGCGCTGGCTAGACAAGGGTATACCACTGCCGTTCGGGGCTATCCATAATCGGCGAAGCCTGGTTGCGCTGGATAACCTGGCTGATCTGATCGTGACCTGCATGCGTCATCCGGCAGCGGCGAATCAGACCTTTCTCGTCAGTGACGGGGAAGATTTGTCCACGACGCAATTGTTGACACGGATGGGTCAAGCACTGGGTAAACCAGCCCGTTTGTTGCCTGTGCCGAGTATATTGCTCGAGCGAGGCGCACAGCTTTTAGGCAAGCGGGCTTTGTCGCAGCGACTGTGCGGTTCGTTGCAAGTCGATATAAGCAAAACTCGAGAGTTGTTGGGCTGGAACCCTCCGGTCGGCGTTGATGAAGCGCTTGTATCGGCTGCCAACTATTACAAGGATAGGCAGCGTTAAGCTGGCTAATAACAGCGCTGGTTCAATTGCAGAATTGATTTTGGCTGTTTCAGGAACTTGACCTTTGAACACAATATGGTTGTTAGCTGTAGTGGTTGGTATTTCATTGTTGGCCACCGGTGCCTTGCGCAAATATGCCTTGGCACGCAGCTTAATAGATGTTCCCAATGCACGCAGTTCTCATTCGGTCCCGACTCCTCGGGGTGGTGGTGTCGCCATCGTCTTGAGCTTTCTGTTCGCGCTGCCGGTTCTAGCCTGGACAGACGCCATCGTTTGGCCGATGGCTTTGGCGCTGCTCGGCGCTGGCGGTTGGATCGCCATCATCGGTTTTCTTGACGACCATGGGCATATCGCTGCTCGCTGGCGTTTGCTTGCGCATTTCAGCGGTGCCTTCTGGGCATTGTTCTGGATAGGGGGAATGGCCCCGATTAATGTGTTTGGATACACGTTCAATCTGGGGTGGTTTGGTTTTGTCATCGGGGCTTTCTATCTGGTGTGGATGCTGAATCTCTACAATTTCATGGATGGTATTGATGGTCTGGCGAGTATCGAAGCGATTTGCGTATGTGTCGGTGCCAGCTTCGTCTATTGGATTAGCGGCCACGCCAGCCTGGCCGTTGCACCGCTTGTACTGACAATGGCGGTATTAGGCTTCCTTGTCTGGAATTTCCCACCTGCGAAGATCTTCATGGGCGATGCCGGTAGTGGTTTTCTGGGAATCGTGTTGGCCGTACTGTCGCTTCATGCCGCTTGGACTGATCCGGTATTTCTGTGGGCGTGGCTCATTTTGTTGGGCGTCTTTATTGTGGATGCCACCTTTACCCTTATTCGGCGCCTGTTGCGCGGGGACAAAGTCTATGAAGCTCATCGCAGTCACGGATATCAGTACGCTTCACGGAAATTCCGTAGCCATCGCGCTGTCACAGTAGCAATAGCCGCCATCAATATGTTGTGGTTGGTGCCGGTTGGTATATTGGTGGTCATGCAATATCTCAATGGCGTTGTGGGATTGCTGTTGGCTTATGTGCCGCTGGTGTTGCTGGCCTTTAAGTTTCACGCAGGCGAGTTGGAAATCGCGGACAATGCCTGATGGCTGCTTGGCTATTGAGTAGTGCTTCATCCGCAAGTGAGATGCCGAAAGCTGCAATTGCTTTATCAATGCTAGGAGCTTCGAGAGGTGTTTAGAGGGGTTATGGATAAGATTCGGGCAAAGTTGTTAAGTCTTCCAAGACGACATAAGCGTATTCTGCAGGTGCTGACTGATATTTCGTTGGTCTGGTTTGCCTTGTGGATGGCATTTGTTGTGCGTCTCGGGATAGACGAGATGGTCAACCCATTCACTCAGCACCTCTGGCTATTTGTCAGCGCGCCTGTCGTGGCAATTCCTCTATTCATCCGCTTTGGCATGTACCGTGCTGTCATGCGTTATTTCGGGAATGATGCGCTCATTGCCATTATCAAGGCCGTCACCTTATCGTCACTGATACTGGGCGTGGTGGTGTATTGGTACAGCAATCATCAAAACGTCGTTCCTCGCTCGATCATTTTCAACTACTGGTGGTTGAGCCTGATCATGATCGGCGGATTGCGTTTGGCCATGCGTCAGTATTTTTTGGGTGACTGGTTCAGTGCTGCTCAACACGTCCCGTTTACCAACAGGGATGATGGTTTACCAAGGGTCGCTATTTATGGCGCGGGTGCCGCCGGTAACCAACTTGTTGCCGCACTGCGGATGGGGCGAGTCATGCGCCCCGTTGCCTTTATCGATGATGATAGCGGAATTGCCGACAGGGTCATTTCCGGATTGCAGGTGTACAAGCCTAAACATATCCAGCAAATGATCGACAACACTGGCGCTCAGGAGATCCTCCTTGCGATCCCTTCTTCCAACCGTGCTCGCCGTCGTGAGATTCTTGGTTTTCTCGAAGGTTTCCCTCTGCATGTTCGAAGCGTTCCGGGTTTCATGGACCTGGCCAGTGGTCGAGTGAAAGTCGACGATATCCAGGAAGTGGATATCGCAGATTTGCTCGGACGGGATGCAGTACCAGCCCAAGCTGATTTACTTGAACACTGTATCAAGGGGCAGTCTGTACTGGTCACCGGCGCTGGCGGATCCATCGGGTCTGAACTATGTCGTCAGATTCTCGCGTTGCGCCCAACCACTCTTCTGTTGTTCGAGCACAGTGAGTTCAATCTCTACAGCATTCTGTCTGAGTTGGAACAGCGAATCGCTCGGGAGTCATTGTCGATTAGACTGTTGCCGATCCTGGGATCTGTGCGTAACCAGAGCAAGTTGCTGGACGTCATGAAGTCCTGGCGCGTGGACACGGTGTATCATGCAGCCGCTTATAAGCACGTTCCCATGGTCGAACATAACATCGCTGAAGGCGTGCTCAATAATGTCATCGGCACGCTGAATACCGCCCAGGCAGCACTTCAGGCAGGCGTCGCCAACTTTGTTTTGATCTCGACCGACAAGGCTGTGCGTCCGACCAATGTCATGGGCAGCACCAAGCGTCTTGCCGAATTGACGTTGCAGGCGCTCAGTCTGGAGCTTGCGCCGGTACTATTCGGAGACACAACCAACGTTTCTCGGGTGAATAAGACCCGCTTCACGATGGTGCGTTTCGGTAATGTCCTGGGTTCATCCGGTTCGGTCATTCCCTTGTTTCACAAGCAGATCAAGTCAGGCGGCCCGTTGACCGTCACGCATCCCAAGATCACCCGTTATTTTATGACCATTCCTGAAGCCGCGCAGTTGGTCATTCAGGCTGGGTCCATGGGGCAGGGCGGTGATGTTTTCGTCCTGGATATGGGGGAACCGGTGAAGATTGTCGAGCTTGCCGAGAAGATGATTCATTTATCCGGCTTTAGTGTCCGTTCGGAAAAAAATCTGCACGGCGACATTGCTATCGAGTTCACGGGACTGCGCCCCGGTGAAAAGCTTTACGAGGAATTGTTGATCGGCGACAACGTAGCAGCGACTCAACATCCAATGATCATGAGCGCAAACGAAGATCACCTGTCATGGGATGTGCTTAAAGCCAAGCTGACAGAATTGCTCGCTGCGGTTGATCGCGACGACTACACGCGCGTGCGTCAATTACTACGCGATACTGTTAGCGGCTACACCCCAGACGGGGAAATTGTAGACTGGATCTACCAGCAACGCCGTCTCGAGCCCTGATTGTTTCATATTTGGTAACGAACACATTTTTGACGGCTCCTTTAAATCGCCTAAGGTTGAAGAGCAGCTTCGGAAAAGCTGCTTTCTCAATCGATATTATGGAGCTTCACTCATGCGTATCAGCTATTTTTACTCCCTCGTCTTTGCTCTTCTCACCAGTGCTTCTATTGCGGCTGTCGCCGCGCCAGCAACCAAACCAGAGACGGCCACAGCCCCTCTTGTAGTGGAAGCCGCAAAAGACCGAACTGAAAAAGTAGATCTGAATAATGCAGATGCACTTACGTTGCAGCGCGAACTGGCTGGCGTCGGCGAGGCAAAGGCAAAGGCGATTGTTGCTTATCGTGAAAGCAATGGGGCCTTCTCATCAATAGACGAATTGCTTGAAGTGAAGGGAATCGGTAAGGCCATTCTGGAGAGAAATCGCGACAAGATTGAAGTGAACTAAGCGAGTGATTAATGACAAAGGCCGATCAATCGATCGGCCTTTGTTTGTTGATTTAAGCGCCTTGACCAGAATTAATCTTGGTATAGCAGCACTTTTTAATTAACGCGGGGTTGAAGAATCGACACTGCGCTACCAATCAGCGATGAGATGTGCGAAGCGAAAGTACGGCGATTCTTAAGATGGCAACACCCAAGCCCAGTATGAAACCAAATACCAGGCCAAGACCTACAATGAGTGCTTTCTTCGGTTTTACCGCGGATTTAGGTTCTGTCGCGACCTTATCTATCTGCACCAGATCAAATTGGTCGAAATTAACATTCATTTGTTTCAAGTGCGTTAACTCACCGCTGATATCTGCAAAGTCCTTGAGGAACAGTTCAGGATGATCACGTTCCTTGAGAAGCACTGCCTCGCGATTGGTCGTCAGCAGGCTGAGTTCTTTTTGTATTTCATCAATGCGTGGCTCGGTAAAGTCATCGGAGCGGCGAGTTTCCAAGTTGGCCCGCTCAGCCTGCAATGCTGACTGGCCCAAGAAATACAGTGGGATTTGCTGATTGTTCACTTCTGTTCGGATCATGCTGCCTTGATGCGATTGATCCCCATCGCCCAACGCTGAGGGTGTGGTCGGTTTAACGATGTCCAGTTTCTTGGCAATGACAATCGCCTCATCAAGCTCTTTGATACGGTTCTGTCGGCGGCTTTGCAATTGTTGACGCAGGGCTTTCAATTCGTCTTGAAGTATTTGCTTTTTCAGTTGGTCTTTTTCAAGCAGGCTGGCAATTTTAGAGTCTTTCTCTGCTTCGTACGCCGATTTTTTTGACTCAAGTTTTTTTTCCACTTGTATGATGCGGTTAGCCAGTAATGTATTAAAGCTTGAAGAAATCTTTTCTTTCTCGGTTTTTAAGACGAAGTTGGTAAAATCCCTTGCGATACCGACTCCATCTATACCTTGTGGGTATCTAAGCTCGAGACCAATCGACTCGGAAAGGTTCGTACTTTTCTTGGGGTCGAGTTTGGTCAGCGAAAAAGCTTTTTCGTTGAATTTTTCGAACACAGCTTCAATAGGTTGTCCAGGTGCCTTTAAGGGCTCAAGGTACTGCGGATTGGCTTTAAAAAACTTTAGTCGGACATCATAAGATTGCATTGATGAACCGATGAGTGTCAGCGCATCTTCTGGCAGTATTTTGAATAGACCTGATTCATTCAGCTCATCCAGATCAGCCTTTGCAACTGGACGAATAGAAGTTTCAACTTCATATTCCGGTTTGGTCAGCACCGTATAGGCAACGGCGGTTGTGACACTCAGCGCAGTAAACAATAAAATAATAGCCCTTTGATCCCAAAGGCTATTAAGGAGTTCTTTAACTTGGATTATTTCGTGCCGGGAGTTATCTATGATTACTGGACTGTTCATCGCGCGCTCAGAAGATCTTCGACAGAATGTTCCAAAAATTTCCTGGAATTACCGTCATATATGATGGAGGAAATTAACATCAGGTAACAGATTTGAGATTTTCCAACATTTGTATACAAACAGCAAGAGTTTGAAACAGTCGTAAATACCGGTTTAGAGTCGCGAGACTGTCCGTGGACAGAGGCTGGAGGCAAAAGGCGGGAGGCAGACGCTGAATTCCACGGACGGAAAGGACTTCGACCTCGTAGCAAAATTTTTACCCATGCCCGTAAGATTATACTCAATGCTCATTCCTTGAGAGATTCCGGCGATTTTGCCATCAAGCAAAGGTCTATCTTTTTCATGGTAGTGGCTACAGCAAGGCACTCAGCTATTTCTCTGGTGTGAAAAATTATGTGTATCATATGGCTTTGAAATTATGTCTATAATATAACCTCGTTCGCCGATGCAGTCTCGCGTGCGGTGTCTATTAAGTGACCCTCAGGAGCATTGCCATGAATACCATTGAGTCCCAAGGTACAGCCCTCGTCACCGGCGCTTCTTCCGGCATCGGCGCCATCTACGCCGAACGATTGGCAGCCCGTGGTTTTGATTTGTTGTTGGTGGCTCGCGACGAGCAACGGCTGGAGGCAGCAGCGAGTAAGTTGCGCGCCGAGCACGGTGTTCAGGTGGAAGTGCTCAAGGCCGACCTGACGCAAAAGGACGAAGTATTGAAACTTGAGCAGCGTCTGCGCAGCGATTCAAGTATCAGCCTGCTGCTCAACAACGCCGGCGTCGCGGCCGATGGTTTGCTGGCTAACGCCGACACGGAGCAATTGGAGCGCTTGATTCAACTCAACGTCACCACCGTCACGCGGTTGGCTTCGGCAGCCGCCGCCAGTTTTGCCAAGGCCGGTCGCGGGACGATCATCAATATCGCTTCGGTCGTCGCTTTGTTCCCTGAGCGGTTCAACGCGACGTATAGCGCCAGCAAGGCGTATGTTCTCAGTCTGACCCAATCTTTGAATGCTGAATTGAATGGTACCGGGGTCAAGGTTCAAGCGGTGTTGCCAGGGGTGACGCGCACCGAAATCTGGGAGCGTTCCGGTATCGATGCCAGTGGTATCCCGGCGGAAATGATTATGGAGGCAGGGGAAATGGTCGACGCGGCGCTGTCCGGTCTGGCCCAGGGTGAATTGATCACCATTCCTTCGTTGCCCGACGCTGCCGATTGGGATGCCTTTGTTGCGGCGCGCTTGGTGTTGGCTCCGAATCTTTCCAAAAGTAAGGCCGCCACGCGTTACCAGTGAGGCGCCATAAATCGGTTTGAGGTGAATGCGGTATGAGTGATCGTCGAGTGGTTGTAACGGGTATGGGCATCGTGTCGCCGCTGGGCACTGGCGTCGAGGCGGTTTGGGCGCGTCTGTTGGCCGGGCGCTCTGGACTGCGGGCGTTGCCGGATGAGGTGGTACTGGATTTGCCGGCCAAGGTCGGTGGTGCGGTGCCGAGTGTGGCTGAAGATGCGCAAGCAGGCTTCGACCCGGACCGGGCCATCCCGCCCAAAGAACAGAAAAAGATGGATCGCTTCATCATGTTTGCCATAGAGGCTGCACGCCAAGCGCTGGAGCAGGCTGGCTGGCAAGCACTGGACGCCAATGCCCAGGAACGGACGGCAACCATCATCGGTTCCGGTGTGGGTGGTTTCGGCGCGATAGCCGATGCAGTGCGCACCACGGACACTCGGGGTCCGCGACGGTTGTCACCGTTCACCATTCCGTCGTTCCTGGTCAATCTCGCGGCCGGCCACGTGTCGATCCTGCATGGTTTCAAAGGCCCCTTGGGGGCGCCGGTCACTGCGTGTGCGGCGGGCGTTCAGGCGATCGGTGATGCGGCGCGGCTGATTCGTTGTGGCGAAGCCGATATTGCCGTGTGCGGCGGGGCGGAGGCGTCAATCGATCGTGTCAGCCTGGCTGGATTTGCCGCCGCCCGCGCCTTGTCCAGCGGTTTCAATGAGACCCCGGAACGTGCGTCACGGCCGTTCGACAGTGATCGCGATGGCTTCGTGATGGGCGAGGGCTCCGGCCTGTTGGTGATCGAATCCCTTGAGCATGCGTTGGCCCGTGGTGCCCAGCCCATCGCGGAACTGGTCGGCTACGGCACCAGCGCCGATGCCTATCACCTGACCGCCGGGCCCGAGGATGGCAGCGGTGCGCGACGGGCGATGGCGCTGGCGTTGGCGCAGGCGGGGATTTCGCCGGCTCAGGTCCAGCACCTTAACGCCCACGCCACCTCGACACCGGTTGGGGATCTGGGGGAATTGGCGGCGATCAAGTCCTTGTTCGGGACGGACAACAAGATTGCAGTAACGTCGACCAAGTCTGCCACGGGGCATCTGCTCGGGGCTGCCGGCGGTATCGAGGCGATCTTCACGCTGTTGGCCATCCGCGATCAGATCGTGCCTGCGACCCTTAATTTCGAAAATCCGGATCCGGCTGCCCAAGGCGTGGACATCGTCCATGGCGAGGCGCGATCGATGCCGATCGAATACGCGCTGTCCAACGGCTTCGGCTTCGGCGGGGTCAATGCCAGCGTGCTGTTCAAGCGTTGGCAGGGTTAGTCGTCGGACTGCTTGAGATGATCGCGAGTGACGTCGAGAATCCGCTGGGCCAGCTCAGCGTTCTCGACACTGCGGGATAATAGAAGCGCCCCGATCAGCGTCGACATGATGACGATGCTGCGTTCGGCGGCGTTTTCGCCTTCAAGGGTAGCTTGCACTTGCTCGAGTCGCGCATTGAGCACTGCATCGGTGGTGGCGCTCGGTTGCCCGCGCAACCCGAGTTCCGACGACATGGTCGGCAGCGGACAACCCTCTTGGGGTGAGGTCTGGTGCCATTCGGACAAATAACTGTCGATAAACGCCTCCAGCGGATGCTCGGAAGCAAACAACTGGGCGCACAACCCATCGAGCTCTTCGCGTGCGGCCACCAAGGCCTTTTCTACCAGTTCGTCCTTGGACTTGAAGTGTGAATAAAAGCCGCCGTGGGTCAGCCCCAGCGCTTTCATTAATGGTTGCAAGCCGGTCGCACCGATTCCGTCGCGGCGGAAACGTGCTGACGCTTCCTTGATGATGCGTTGGTGGGTCTGGGCTTTATGGTCCTGCGAGTAACGCATCTCTAATCTCCGCGACAATGCGCCATCTTAACCAATGAATGTTGGATGGTGACTGTACTTCTACTCCTAAAAAGCATGCAGATGCGTCGAACCACAAAAAATAAACCCCGCCTTGATGGCGGGGTTTTTTGTCAGCGGTCCTGTGCTTCCTTGGCATCCATTTCCGCATTGCGTTCGGCGACGCGTTTACGTTGCTCTTCGGTCAGATCGACCTTGGTGGCGGTGTCGCGCAACATCATCAAACCGCCAACGATCGAGCCGATTGCAACGACCAGAATCAACCAGGCATACCAGGGCATAGGGCTCTCCTTGAGGGCAGGCCGATTGGCGGATTTCGCCAACCGATCGTGCATACCACTTTGAGCGATTTATGTTCGCAGTGGTTCCATTCTATGCCTGATACGACAGCAGCACCTGTGCTGTTTAGAGCCCGGTCAACATCGCATCTGCCGGTGCATCAGCGCGCAGTTGTGCAGTCAGCATGAAGTACACAAAACCCACCGCCATGAAGCCGAGGAAGATCACCCCGATCAAGGCGTTGAACCAGGCCATCGCCACCAGGCACACCACCGCCAGCACCAGCGCGATCATCGGCACCAGCGGATAGCACGGCGCACGGAAGGTGCGTTCCAGGTTCGGCTCGGTTTTACGCAGTTTGAACAGGCTGAGCATGCTCATGATGTACATCACGATCGCGCCGAACACCGCCATGGTGATCATCGCGGCCGTCAACGTCATGCCGCCGAGGTTGATCAAGCCATCGCTATAAATAGCAGCGATGCCGATCAGGCCGCCGGCAATGATCGCCCGATGTGGCGTCTGGAAGCGCGACAACTTGGCCAGGGATTTTGGCAGGTAACCGGCGCGAGCCAAGGCAAAGAACTGCCGCGAATAACCAAGGATGATCCCGTGGAAACTCGCCACCAGGCCGAACAATCCGATCCACACCAGCATGTGCAACCAGCCGGAGCTTTCGCCGACCACGGTTTTCATCGCCTGTGGCAGCGGATCGTTGATGTTCGACAGGGTGCGCCAGTCACCGACACCGCCGGCAAAGAACATCACGCCCATGGCCAGCAGCACCAGGGTCAGGATGCCGCTGATGTAAGCCTTCGGAATCGTGCGTTTCGGATCCTTGGCTTCTTCGGCGGCCATGGCGGCGCCTTCGATGGCGAGGAAAAACCAGATCGCAAACGGGATCGCCGCAAACATCCCGGCAATTGCCGGCGCGCCGAACACGTCGGAACCGGCCCAGCCATTGAGGGCGAAATTGCTGAAGCTGAATGCGGGGGCGACCACGCCCATGAACACCAGCAGTTCGGCCACGGCCAATACGCAGACGATCAACTCGAAGGTTGCGGCGAGTTTCACCCCGAGAATGTTCAGGCCCATGAACACGATGTAGGCGCCGACGGCCGCGTGTTTTGGATCAAGGGCTGGAAACTGCACATTCAGGTAGGCACCAATCGCCAATGCGATAGCGGGCGGGGCGAAGACGAATTCGATCAGGGTCGCCAGCCCGGCGATCAGTCCGCCTTTCTCGCCAAAGGCGCGGCGGCTGTAGGCGAACGGGCCGCCGGCATGGGGAATCGCCGTGGTCAGCTCGGTGAAGCTGAAAATAAAGCAGGTGTACATGGTGGCGACCATAAAGGAGGTCACCAGAAAGCCCAATGTGCCCGCCACGCCCCAGCCATAACTCCAGCCGAAGTACTCACCGGAAATCACCAGCCCGACCGCAATGCCCCACAGATGCAGCGTGCCCAGCGTGGGTTTGAGTTGTGTGTTCATGCGTTTGCTCCCTGAACGGTTTGGAAAGCTCGGGGGAGGGCGTTGCAGTGGGCGTGCCATTTTGTATTTGGGCGTCGTAAAGCGGTTAAAGCTGTCGTATCGGGGATGATCGCTGCGGTATGTGTGTTTTTTGTGCGCCAGTTGGGGGCGGTGGTGGCTGTTCTGCCGTCTTCGCGGGCAAGCCTCGCTCCTACAAAAGCGAGACACCGCGAACCCTGTAGGAGCGAGGCTTGCCCGCGAAGAGGCCCGCCCAGACGCCACAAAACCCGCCTGTAACGCCAGCATAAACCCACTCTTTACGCTTTCTTTATGCCCCGCCACACCCCTCGCTCTCGTTCCTTTACAGCCTCCCTGCGGACAATGACTCCACACGCGGCAATACGCCGTAACACGGAGAACTTCCATGAGCGTTCTGGACGGGGTGTCACTGCTATTGGCAGTGGGGCTGTTCATTTATCTGTTGGTTGCGCTGTTGCGCGCGGATCGGAACTAGGAGCGGCTATGCACAGTTATGACTATTGGCTGATCCTGGCCTTCTTCGCCCTGGTGCTGATACCGGCACCGTTCCTGGGGCGTTTTTACTACAAGGTGATGGAAGGGCAGCGCACCTGGCTGTCGCCGATTCTCGGACCGGTCGAACGCGGCTGTTATCGAATTTCCGGTGTAGACCCGCAAGAAGAACAGACCTGGCAGAAATACACCCTGGCCTTGCTCGCCTTCAACCTTGCGGGCTTCTTGCTGTTGTTCGCGATCCTGTTGTTCCAGGACCACTTGCCACTCAACCCGCAAAACCTGCCGGGTCAGGAATGGACGCTGGCGTTCAACACCGCCATCAGTTTCATGACCAACACTAACTGGCAGGCCTATAGCGGTGAAGCGTCCCTGAGCTACCTGAGTCAGATGGCCGGCCTCACCGTGCAGAACTTCGTCAGTGCCGCCACCGGCCTCGCTGTGTTGGTCGCGTTGTGCCGCGGTATCGGTCGCAAGTCGACCAAGACCCTGGGCAACTTCTGGGTCGACATGACCCGCGCCACCCTCTACGGTCTGCTGCCACTGTGCTTGCTGTTGGCGCTGTACCTGGTCTGGCAGGGCGTGCCGCAAACGTTCGCGCAGTACGTGAATGCGGTGACCATGCAGGGCGTCGATCAAGTGATCCCGCTCGGCCCGGCGGCCAGCCAGATTGCGATCAAGCAACTGGGCACCAACGGCGGTGGCTTCTTCGGCGTCAACTCGGCGCACCCGTTCGAGAACCCGACCGCATGGGCCAACCTGTTCGAGATGGCCTCGATCATCCTGATCCCGGTCGCTCTGGTGTTCACTTTCGGCCATTACGTGAAGGACCTGCGTCAGAGCCGCGCGATCATCGCCTGCATGCTGGCGCTGTTCATCATCGGTGGCGCGACATCGCTGTGGGCTGAATACCAACCGAACCCAACCCTGGCCAACGCTGCCGTCGAACAAACCGCACCGCTGGAAGGCAAGGAAGCGCGTTTCGGTACGACTGCCACCGTGCTGTGGTCGGTGACCACCACCGCGGCGTCCAACGGTTCGGTCAACGGCATGCACGACAGCCTCAACCCACTGAGCGGCATGGTTGCGCTGGTCAACATGATGGTCGGCGAAGTGATCTTCGGCGGCGTCGGGGCCGGGCTCTACGGCATGTTGCTCAACGTGTTGATCGCGGTGTTCCTCGCCGGCCTGATGATTGGCCGCACCCCGGAATACCTCGGCAAGAAACTGCAAGCCAAAGAAGTGCAGCTGTTGGTGGTGACCTTGCTGGTGATGCCGGTCGGCGTGCTGGTGCTGGGCGCAATTGCCGCCAGCCTGCCAGGCCCTGCCGGGGCGATCAGTAACCCAGGCCCTCATGGTTTCAGTCAGTTGCTTTATGCCTACACCTCGGCCAGTGCCAACAACGGTTCGGCGTTCGGCGGTATGAGTGCCAACACCCCGTTCCACAACCTGATGCTGGGCCTGGGCATGTTGATCGGTCGCTTCGGTTACATCCTCCCGGTTCTGGCGTTGGCCGGCAGCCTGGCGATGAAGAAAACTGCACCAATCGGCCAGAACAGCTTCCCGACCCACGGCCCGCTGTTCGTGACGCTGCTGACCGTGACCATTTTGCTGGTGGGTGGCCTGACCTTCTTGCCGACCCTGGCTTTGGGCCCAATCGCTGAACATTTGAGCATGGGCTTCTAAGGAGTTGATGATGAATATGCCCGTCAATAAACCGGTGGTCGCCAAGGCCCCGGAGCAACCGAAAACCGCGATCTCGGCCCTGTGGCGTCCGGCGCTGGTGCAAGCCTTCGTCAAGCTCGACCCACGGCAATTGCAGCGCGCGCCGGTGATGCTGGTGGTCGAACTGACCGCCGTGCTGACCACCGTGCTGTGCTTCATTCCCGACGGCAGCGTGCCGACCTTTGTCGCGGCGCAAATCGCCTTGTGGCTGTGGTTCACGGTGCTGTTCGCCAACTTCGCCGAAGCCTTGGCCGAAGGTCGCGGCAAGGCGCGCGCCGACAGCCTCAAGGCCGGCAGTGAAGGCTTGAGCGCCCGTCGCCGCACTTCCAATGGCACCTTTCAGGTGGTGCCCGCCACCAGCCTGCGCAAGGATGACGTGGTGCGCGTCGAAGCCGGGGAAATGATCCCCGGTGACGGCGAGGTGATTGAAGGTATCGCGGCGGTCAACGAAGCGGCGATTACCGGTGAATCCGCACCGGTGATTCGCGAATCCGGCGGTGACCGTTCGGCCGTCACCGGTAATACCCGGCTGGTGTCCGACTGGCTGCTGGTGCGCATCACCGCCAACCCGGGCGAGTCGACTCTGGATCGCATGATCGCTCTGGTCGAAGGCGCCAAACGCCAGAAAACCCCGAACGAAGTGGCGCTCGACATCCTGCTGATCGGCCTGACGCTGATCTTCCTGCTGGTGGTCGTGACCCTGCAACCGTTCGCCCACTTCGCCAACGGCAGCCTGCCGCTGGTGTTCCTGGTGGCGTTATTGGTCACGCTGATTCCAACCACGATTGGCGGTTTGTTGTCGGCCATCGGTATCGCCGGGATGGATCGCCTGGTGCGCTTGAATGTGATCGCCAAGTCCGGTCGCGCCGTGGAAGCGGCGGGGGACGTGCACGTCCTGCTGCTGGACAAGACCGGCACCATCACCTTCGGTAACCGTCGTTGCACCGCGGTGTATGCGGCGCCGGGCGTGAGCGCAAAAGAGCTGTCTGAAGGTGCGTTGTTTGCCTCGCTGGCCGATGACACGGCTGAAGGCAAGTCCATCGTCGAATACCTGCGTGGCCTGCATCCGCAGCCAGAGCCAAGCGCCGAACTGCTGACCGCCGTGCCATTCAGTGCCGAGACGCGCCTGTCCGGTGTCGACTATCAGGGCCGTGTGTATCGCAAAGGCGCAGTGGATTCGCTGCTGGCCTTCGTCGGTCTGAAACGTGCTGACCTGGCACCGTCCCTGTCCCGGGAAATCGACAAGATCGCCCAGAGCGGCGGCACCCCGTTGCTGGTCTGCGCCGACGGCAAATTGCTCGGCGCGATTCACCTCAAAGACGTGGTCAAGCCTGGCATTCGCGAGCGTTTTGCCGAGCTGCGCAAACTGGGGATTCGCACCGTCATGGTGACCGGCGACAACCCGCTGACCGCCGCCGCGATTGCCGCTGAAGCGGGCGTCGATGACGTCCTGGCCGAAGCCACCCCGGAGAAAAAACTGGCGCGCATTCGCCACGAGCAGAACGACGGTCGCCTGGTCGCCATGTGCGGCGACGGTGCCAACGATGCCCCGGCCCTGGCCCAGGCGGACGTGGGCATGGCGATGAACGACGGCACCCAAGCGGCGCGCGAAGCAGCCAACATGGTCGACCTCGACAGCGACCCGACCAAGCTGCTGGACGTGGTGCAGATCGGTAAAGAGTTGCTGGTGACCCGTGGCGCGTTGACGACCTTTTCCATCGCCAACGACGTGGCCAAGTACTTCGCGATCCTGCCGGCACTGTTCGCCTCGATCTACCCGCAACTCGGGGTGCTGAACGTCATGCACCTGAGCAGCCCGCAGAGCGCGATCCTCTCGGCGATTGTGTTCAACGCCTTGATCATTGTTGTGCTGATTCCCCTGGCGCTGCGCGGTGTACGGGTGCAAGCAGCGAGTGCGGCGGCGCTGTTGCGACGCAACCTGCTGATCTACGGCCTGGGCGGGATTCTGGTGCCGTTCGTGGGCATCAAGGCCATCGACATGCTGTTGACGGCGTTGCATTTGGTTTAGGTGTGAGGCGGTTTTCGCATCGGAGCAGGGCTTGAAATCGACCCCTCACCCTAACCCTCTCCCCAAGGGGGAGAGGGGACTGACCGAGGTGTTCATTCGGGTGACATCGACCTGAAATACCGAGCCGAACTCCGATTTTGAAAAGCACAAAGATCGGCTCCCTTTCCCCTCTCCCCTCTGGGGAGAGGGCTGGGGTGAGGGGTGACCCCACCTGACACACCACAGTTTTTTGCATTCCCCACATTCGAGGATTTTGAAATGTCCACAATGATACGTCCGGCCCTGAGCCTGCTGGTGCTGATGACCCTGATCACCGGCGTCGCCTACCCGTTGGTGGTCACCGGCGTGGCCCAGGTTGCGTTCCCGGACCAGGCCAACGGCAGCCTGGTGCGCGACGCCGACGGTAAGGTCCGCGGCTCGTCGCTGATTGCCCAGGATTTCGTCGGTGACGCCTGGTTCCATCCACGACCATCGGCCGGCGCGTTCGCCACCGTGTCGAGCAGCGCGAGCAACCTCTCGCCGAGCAACCCGGCCCTCGCTACCCGGGTGTTCGACGATGCCAATAAACTGCTGGTGCCGGGGCAAGGTCCGGTGCCATTGGCGATGCTGACCACCTCCGGCAGCGGCCTCGATCCACACTTGCCACCGGCGGCGATTGCCTATCAACTGGCGCGTGTTGCGGCGGCGCGTAATTTGCCGGTGTCTACGCTTCAACAACTGCTGAACGCGAACATCGAACAGCCGCTGGTTGGGCCGCCGGTGGTGAATGTGTTGGCGTTGAACATCGCGCTGGAAAAGCTGTAAGAGATGATCGTTCCCACGCTCTGAGTGGGAATGCATCAAATGGACGCTCTGCGTCCGCTGTTGGGACGCAGAGCGTCCCGGGCTGCATTCCCACGCGGAGCGTGGGAACGATCAAAAAAGAGATCCCCAAGCATGAGCGATTCCGGCCGCGCCGACGCATTGTTAGCAGACCTGCCCCGCGACGGCCGTGGCCGGCTCAAGGTGTTCCTCGGTGCCGCGCCCGGTGTCGGCAAGACCTACGCCATGCTGCAAGCCGCCCACACCCAGCTGCGCCAAGGCGTGAAAATCATCGCCGGCGTGGTCGAGACCCACGGCCGCGCCGAAACCGAAGCCCTGCTCGGTGGCCTGCCGCAACTGCCGTTGGTGCGCTCGGAATACCGTGGCGTGATGCTCGAAGAAATGGACCTCGACGGACTGCTCGCCGCCAAGCCGAAACTGGTGCTGGTCGACGAACTGGCCCACAGCAACGCCCCCGGCAGCCGTCACGCCAAGCGCTGGCAAGATATCCAGGAACTGCTGGCCGCCGGCATCGACGTCTACACCACCGTCAACGTCCAGCACCTGGAAAGTCTCAACGACAAAGTGCGCGGCATCACCGGCGTGCAGGTCCGCGAAACCTTGCCGGACTGGGTCCTTCAAGAAGCTTACGAACTGTTGCTGATCGACCTGCCACCCCGTGAATTGCTGGAGCGTCTGCGCGACGGCAAGGTCTACGTGCCGGAGCAGGCGCGGGCCGCGATTGATGCGTTCTTCACCCAGACCAACCTCACCGCCCTGCGGGAGATGGCGATGCAAACCGCCGCGGCCCAGGTCGATGACGACTTGGCCCAGGGTTATCGCCAACTCGGTCAGGCCGCGCCAGCGGTGCGCGGTCGCTTGTTGGTCGGTGTCGACGGCGATGCCCAGGCCGAGCGTCTGGTGCGGCATGCCAGCCGTGTCGCCCAGCGTCGGCATTTGCCGTGGAGCCTGGTGCATGTGGACAACGGCAGTGTGCGCGACGAGCAATCGCGCCTGCGCCTGCAAAGTGCCCAGCAACTGGCCGAACGCCTCGGCGGCGAAGTCGTTCTGCTGCGCGCCGGCGAGGTGGCGAAAACCCTGATCCAGCACGCCGCCGAGCGCCGCGCCAGCCTGGTGTTGGTCGGCCAGTCCCGCCAGCGTTTGCGTCGGCGCTTGTTCGGCGGCGGTCTGGCGTCTCGCTTGCTGCGCGATGCCCGTGGCCTGGAAATCAACGTCCTCGACAGCGATCAGGAAGAGCACTCACCCCGTCAGCGTTCGACGCGCTCACTGGTCTGGTTCGACTACGCGCTGGCGCTGGTAGCAACGGTTTTGGCCAGTGCGTTGGCCTGGGCAGTGGCGAGTGTTTTGCCGCTGCCGAATATCTCCCTGGTGTTCCTCGCCGCCGTGTTGCTGGTGGCGGTGCGCAGCAGCCTCGGCCCGGCGCTGGCCTGTGCGGCGTTGTCGTTTCTGACCTACGACTTTCTGTTCATCCCGCCGAACTTCTCGTTCGCCATCCAGCGCGAAGAAGACGTCCTGACCTTGTTGTTCTTCCTGCTGATGGCGGCGCTCACCGGCAACCTCGCCGCGCGGCAGCGCCGGCAATTACAGGCCCTGCGCGACACCCAGGAAGAAACCACCGAACTGCTCGACCTGTCGCGCAAACTCACCGCCGCCACCGACCGCCAGGCGGTGGTCAGCGCCGCCGCCCAGCATTTGAACGGCTGGAGCGATCTGCAGTTGTGCCTGCTCAACCGCGACGGGCAGGGCGGCTGGAAAGTCGAGACCGGTGGCCCGCTGGAGTTCTCCGAAGCCGAACGCGCCGCCGCCGATTGGGCCTGGCAACACGATCAACCGGCGGGCGCCGGCACCGGCACTTTGCCGTTCGGGCGTTGGTGGTGGTGGCCGTTGTCGGTTGAGGATGGGCCGCTGGCATTGCTCGGTGTCTGTGCCAACGAAGGCCAGACCTTGAGCGGCCAGCGCCGGCGCTTGTTGACCGCGTTGAGCCAACCGCTGGCCCAGGCCCTGGCCCGTGCGCAATTGGCTGAAGACCTGGAGGCGGCGCGGCTGCACGGCGAAACCGAACAATTGCGCAGCGCCTTGTTGGCTTCGGTATCTCACGATTTGCGCACACCGCTGACTTCGATGCGCGGCAGCATCGACAGCCTGCTGGCCCTCGGCGAAGCGATCCCGCTTGAGGATCGCCGCGAGCTGCTCGAAGGCACCCGGGATGAAGCCGAACGCCTGGACCGCTACATCCAAAACCTGCTGGACATGACCCGTCTCGGTCACGGCGCCCTGAAACTGGCGCGGGACTGGGTGTCGCCCGCCGATATCGTTGGCAGTTCACTCAATCGTCTGCGCGCGGTACTGGCGCCGTTGCAGGTCAGCACCGAAGTGCCGGCCGAATTGCCGCTGCTGTACGTCCATGCAGCGCTGATCGAACAGGCACTGGTCAACGTGATCGAAAACGCCGCGCGGTTTTCCCCGACACACGGGCGCCTGCAAGTGCGCGCCGGGGCCGATGACAACGAGTTGTTTTTTGCCGTCAGTGATGAAGGCCCGGGGATTCCGGAGGACGAACGGGCGAAGATTTTCGACATGTTCTACACCGCCGCCCGTGGCGATCGCGGCGGGCAGGGCACCGGGCTGGGGCTGGCGATCTGTCAGGGCATGGTCGGCGCCCATGGCGGGCGGATCAGCGTCGCCGACGGCATCGAAGGGCGGGGCACCTGCATCACGCTGCATCTGCCATTGCAGGAACAGCCAGGCTTTGAAAGTGAAGCCTGATCGCGCTTGCGCTACTCTCTTGCCACTTCTTTGTGTTGATGTGAATTCATGAGCCAGACCGCGACCATTTTGGTCATCGACGACGAACCGCAGATCCGCAAGTTCCTGCGCATCAGCCTCGCCTCCCAGGGCTATAGAGTGCTGGAGGCCGGCACCGGCAACGAAGGCTTGGCGCAAGCCGCGCTGAACAAACCCGACCTGCTGGTGCTCGACCTCGGCTTGCCGGACATGGACGGCCAACAAGTGTTGCGCGAGTTTCGCGAATGGTCGACGGTGCCGGTGCTGGTATTGTCGGTGCGAGCCAGCGAAGGGCAGAAGGTTGAAGCGCTGGATGGCGGCGCCAACGACTACGTGACCAAACCATTTGGCATCCAGGAATTTCTCGCCCGGGTGCGTGCCTTGTTGCGCCAGGCCCCGGCCGGCGAAGCCCAGCAAGCGGCCCTGACGTTCGGCCCGTTGACCGTGGACCTGGCCTATCGCCGAGTACTGCTCGACGGCGCCGAAGTGGCGCTGACCCGCAAGGAATACGCCGTGCTGGCGCAACTGGCGCGGCATCCGGGGCGGGTCATCACCCAGCAGCAATTGCTCAAGGACATCTGGGGGCCGACCCATACCGAGGACAGCCATTACCTGCGGATTGTGGTCGGGCATTTAAGGCAGAAACTGGCGGATGATCCGACCCAGCCAAGGTTTATCGTGACCGAGGCGGGGGTTGGGTATCGGTTGATCGAGTCCTGATCGTCCCCACGCGCTGATCATGATCGTTCCCACGCTCCGCGTGGGAATGCATCCTGTGACGCTCCGCGTCACGACCTTAACGGCGGACGCGGAGCGTCCATGGCGGCATTCCCACGCGGAGCGTGGGAACGATCAGGTACTTTCAGATGCTCAGTTCTGCTCATTCTCATACCGATCCATCGTATCCCGCGCAATCTCCCGTCCCAGTGCGATCAATTCCGGCGCTTTGTAAAACTCGAAAAACCGGCACACACGCTTCGGCACGTTGATCAGGACGTCCGGCGGATACCCGGCAATCTTGTACTGCGCCAACGAGGTCTGCATCACCTCGAAACTCTGGTTGATCAAGTCCAGCAAGGACGCCGGCCCGACGTTGTCGATGATGAACGAACCGGTGGCGGACTTCGGCGCACCATCGGCTTGTGGCGCGGCGGCGGGTTGCTGGGCTTCGGGTTCAGCGGATTCGATCCACGGGTTGATTTCCGCCGCTTCTGCTTTCAACGCTTCCTGTTCCAGCAACAATAATTGCTCAGCCTGTTTGCGCCGGAACGGCATCTTCGAACCCAGTGAATTGACCAGGCTGTTGAAACGCGACTTGAATGCCGGAGGACGCGGGATCACCGGCAGTTGATAGTGGCGCTGGTTGGTCGAGTTGAGGTTGACCGCGATGATCAAATCACAATGGCTCGACACCACGGGCACGATCGGCAACGGATTCAGCAAGCCGCCATCGACCAGCATGCGATTGCCCTGCATCACCGGCGTGAACAAACTGGGGATCGCCGCCGAGGCGCGAATGGCCTGGTGCAGGCAACCGGCCTGGAACCAGATTTCCTGCTGGTTGGTCAGGTCGGTGGCCACCGCCGTGTAGGGGATGCGCAGGTCTTCGATATTGATCTCGCCAACGATCTTGCGGATCTGGCCGAAGACTTTTTCTCCGCGAATCGCCCCCAGCCGGAAGCTGACATCCACCAGACGTAACACATCGAGGTAATCCAGGCTTTCGATCCAATTGCGATATTCGTTGAGTTTGCCGGCGGCATAAATCCCGCCGACCACCGCACCCATGGAGCAACCGGCGATACAGGCGATGTCGTAGCCACGCCGTTCGATCTCTTCAATGACACCGATATGGGCATAGCCCCGGGCTCCACCTGAGCCCAGCACCAATGCGACACGCTTTTTCATGAATCGCCCTCGTCTGACAAGGTTCAACAATGCACCCATCGAGGGTCGCGCTTCAATCGGTAAGGTCGTAAGGGAGGGCAGGGGCGTCGTTTTTTCGACACTGCATGGCGACAGATGGGTATGCTCGCGAGCGCTATAGTTTGTACGGGCGGCGCAAGGCACTTTTTGCGCGCCGCACCGTCTTACCTGCACAACTGTTTATCTATCTTTGAGGTGTTATCGATGAAAGCCTGGATCTGTGTGCCTTTGATTGCCCTGGCACTGGCCGGTTGTGCCGGGAAAACTGCGTACCGCGACAGCTGCGGCACCCAGATCGATGCGGCGTGGCATGAGCTGGATCTGGCCAAGGCCGAAGGTTTCGCCGGCACCGTCAGCTACTCTAAAGCACTGTCGCTGTTGACTGGCGCCAAGACACAGCAGCAATTCGAAGCCTACGAAGGCTGCACCAGCAAGGCCGAGAAGGCGCGTTTCTATATTCGTGAGTCCCGCGCCGGTCGTTAAGCGCATGATGTAGCTCAATGCCTGCGGGTTTCGACGCAGGCAGGATGACATTGAGCGCGATAGCGGAAATTCGATACAGGGAGCAAGTGATGTCTGCCTTGGTTGACCGGTTGGTGGCTCAGGTTCTGAGCATTGAAGTCCGTTTGCTGGCCTGCCAGGCACGCTTGAGTGCCCGCACCGACCCGGAAGCGCTGCACGATTTGCGCACCACGGTTCGGCGTTTGCGCAGCCTGTTGCGACCGCTGCGGGGGTTGCCCGGGGTCGAGCAACTGGAAGTGGCGGCGTCCGGTGTCGGGCAACTGACCACACCGTTGCGTGATCGCGAAGTGTTGGCGGCATACCTGCTCCAGCACGGTCAACCCGAGGCAGCGCAACGGCGCATGGCGCAAATGGACGTGGCCTATCCCACCGTCGCCACCAGCCCGCAAGTCATTCAATTGCTGATGATCCTTGACGCTTTTCCGCGATTCCTGCGGGCCTCCCAGCGTCAGGGATTGCTCAAGGGCTTGCGTAAACGCATCGAGAAACGCCTGGCCAAGCAGTGGGAAAAACTCGATGAAGCCCTGCACGACCCGGCCCATGACCGCCATCGTTTGCGCTTGTTGATCAAGCGTGTGCGCTATGGCATCGAGGCTTATCCCGAACTGGATCGCTTGCCGAAACCGGCGATGCCACGGCTAAAATCGGCCCAGGCCGCGTTGGGCGATTGGCACGATTGCTGGCAGTGGCTTCTTCGGGCGGAACAAGAGGCCGACTTGCACCCCTGTGTTGCGGTCTGGAAAACCACCATGGCCAAGGCTGAAGGGCGTGCCGACCGCGTGCTCGACAAACTCAGCGCCGCCTGCTTCAAATCCTGAAGTCAGCACTAATCCTCTGTGGGAGCGAGCCTGCTCGCGAAAACGGTTTGATTGATCGTTCCCACGCTCCGCGTGGGAATGCATCCCGTGACGCTCCGCGTCACTTTTGAAACGGACGCAGAGCGTCCATGGCGGCATTCCCACCAGAGCGTGGGAACGATCAAAACAGTTGGTTTTGTGTCGGGCATAAGACCTGCGCGGCTCTTCTGTCAGTGCATTTGTCCGGAATAAGCGCTGTATCCCCTCCGCAGGCTGGTTAACATCCCCCACATCCTTTTCCGTTTTCTGAGGTTCCCATGCGCTTTTCCGATCTGCTCGACGCTGTCCGCCGCCAGCCGCAGGCGCTGTCGATTCCCGCCGAATGGGGCCAGGGCCGGGCCAGTTTCGGTGGTCTGGTCGCCGCGTTGCAGTACGAAGCCATGCGCGCGCAAGTCCCGGCGGAGCGTCCGGTGCGTTCGCTGGCGATCACCTTTGTCGGCCCGGTCGAGCCCGATGTGCCGGTCAGTTTTGAAGTCGATGTATTGCGCGAAGGCAAAGCCGTCAGCCAAGTGCTGGGTCGGGTGATGCAGAAAGGCCAGGTGGTGACATTGGTCCAAGGCAGTTTCGGCGCCTCGCGACCTTCTGAAGTGGCGGTGGAAGCCGAGCCTGCTCCCGAGATGAAACACTGGGACGATTGCCAGGAACTGCCTTACATCAAAGGCGTAACCCCGGAATTCATGAAGCATCTGGCGATGCGCTGGAGCGTCGGCGGGCTGCCGTTTACCGGGAACAAGTCGCGGGACATGGGCGGGTGGGTGCGGTTGCGCGGGGATGTGAAAGAAGAGGCATTGAGCGAGGCGTACATCCTCGCGCTGGTCGATGCCTGGCCGCCGGCCCTGTTGCCGCACCTGAACAAACCGGCGGCGGGCAGTACGCTGACCTGGACCATCGAATTCGTCCAGCCGCTGTTGGCGCTGAACACCCTGGACTGGTGCAAGTACCTGGTGGACATCGAACTCGCCCGTGACGGCTACGGTCACGCGGCGGCGAAGCTGTGGAGCGCTGACGGTCAGTTGATTGCCATGAGCCGGCAAACCGTGACGATCTTCGCCTGACTCAGCGCCGGTGGCGCTTGCGCCAGGCGCGCCACCAGCCGCCGCTGAGGAAAAACCTTGGGAAGGTCAGAAACTGCTCGACCAGCAAGCGTGACATCGCATCTTTGCGATCAGCGAACGGCTCGGAGGCTTGCGCCTCCAGGCTATGACCGTGGCGTTGCAGGCCCAGACCGGCAATCACGCCGATGACGCCAATCACGACATTCAACAGGCTCAGGCTGAACACCCCGGACACAATCAGCAGAAAGCCGATGATGAACAACGGAACGGCGATCAGGTGAATGGCCAGGTTGGTCGGGTGCTGGTGATTCTGCGGGTAGGACTTCCATTGCCAGGCCGGAAGGTTGGGGTGACGTTTGCCCATTTTTGAAACTCCTCAATCCATGTTGAACACAATGGTTGAAGGATAGGCGCGGCGGGGGCGGGCGGCGAATCGAGGTTGGCTATCGGAGTGATAGGGGTCATGGTCAATATTGATGTTGGCCGGGTTGACGCCTTCGCGGGCAAGCCTCGCTCCTACAGGATTGAGTCGTTCGCAATATTTTTGAACGAGCGCGGTCCCGTGTAGGAGCGAGGCTTGCCCGCGAAGAGGCACTCAGAGTTTCAACTGCCCGATCGCCTTGCTCAACTCCCCAGCCAACGTCGCCAACTCATTACTGGTGTTCGCCGAATCCACGGTCTGCTGCACAGTATTCTCGGTCACGTCGCGAATGCTCACCACCGAGCGATTCATCTCCTCCGCCACATGACTCTGCTGCTCAGCTGCCACCGCAATCTGCGTGTTGCTTTCACGCATCTGCGCTACGGCGCTGGTGATTTGCGCCAACGCCGCGCCGGCCTCTTGAGCCTGCTGCACGCAATCGTCAGCCTTGAATGAGCTTTCCTGCATGAAATCCACCGCGTCCCGGGTTCCGGCCTGCAACGCGGAAACCATCAACGTGATTTCATCGGTGGAGGTTTGCACACGCTTGGCCAGGTTGCGCACTTCATCGGCGACCACTGCAAAGCCTCGGCCCATCTCACCGGCTCGCGCGGCCTCGATGGCGGCGTTGAGCGCCAGCAGGTTGGTTTGCTCGGCGATGCTGTGAATCACACCGACGACGCCGTTGATCTTCTGGCTGTCCTCGGCCAGGCGCTGGATCATCTCGGCGGTCTGCTGCACGCCGCTGGACAACCCGGCAATCGACTTCTGCACCCGACTGACCACTTCCTGGCCGCTGCCGGCCAGGGTGTCGGCACTTTGCGACAAGTCGCGGGTAGCGCCGGCATGTTGGGCAATGTGATAAACCGTGGCAGTCATTTCGTTGATTGCCGTGGCGGCCTGATCGGTTTCACTTTGCTGACCGAGCATGCCGTGGCGCACTTCATTCATGCTCGCCGCCAATCGCGCCGCGCCGACATCCAGTTGCCGGGCGGTGTTGGCGACCGTATTGACCACCCGCTGATAACCGGCCTGCATGGCGTTGAACGCATTGGCCATCTGCCCGACTTCGTCCTTGCAGGCCAGCGGCACGCGAGCCGACAGGTCACCAGTTTTCTCGACGTGCAGCATCACGTCTTTCAAGGTGTTGAGCTGGCTGAGCAGGAAGCGGATCAGCAGTTGCGAAGCCCCGAGCATCGCCAGCATCAGGATCGCCACCGCCATCGCATAGTTGAAGAATCGTTCGCTGAACACTTGGCTCAAGCTCGGGCCATAAGCGATCACCGCAACTTGCTGGCCATCGGAGCGGCCGAAGACTTCGGCGCCCATCAACGGGTTTTCACCCAACAGCGGCATGCTGTTGATCTCGACCCAGCCGTTGTTGGTATCGGTCAGCTCCAACACCGGTTGTTCGTTTAGCCGTGGTGCCTGGCCGTGATTGAAGATCAGCACGTTGTTGGCCTTGGGCAGCGGCTGCCCGGCGGGCCATGCATCGAGCAAGCGCGCCTGAGCCTGGGCGGACGCCTGGGACGCGTGGCTGCGGGCCTGTTGTTCAAGCTGCACGGCGTACAGTACCAACAACAACGTGGTGATAAAGGCGACCGCATTGACCGCCCAGAATTTGTATTTCAGCGAGATGTTGCTAAGCCAGGCACCCATAGGAAGGTCTTCTCTGATAGCGGAAACAGCATTGGCAAGGTGCCAGTATTGTGCCGCTATGCAGGGATTCGGATTTTGATGCAGGTCAATAATCACTGCACAGGTCTTGTGGCAACACCAATCAAATGTGGGAGCGAGCCTGCTCGCGATGGCGGTGGCACATTCACTATCAAGGTGCCTGTCAGACCGCTATCGCGAGCAAGCTCGCTCCCACAGGAGAGTTGGGGTTACTGAGTGATTGAGGGGAGACGGAAGAATGCCCGCGCACAAGCCGTCGTATGCGCCGCGAGGTCTTCCTCGCTCTCCTCGCGATGCAGCGCCACTTCACGCAGCACTTCGGTCAAATACGCCGGCTCGTTGCGCCCGTTCTTTGGCTTCGGCCGCAGGCTGCGCGGCAGCAGGTACGGCGCGTCACTCTCCAGCATCAAGCGGCCGCGTTTGATTTCCTTTACCAACGGATGCAGATGCGTGCCCCGACGCTCATCACAAATCCACCCGGTAATGCCGATGTGCAGATCCAGGTCGAGGTAGCTGAAGAGCGCTTTCTTTTCACCGGTGAAGCAATGCACCACGGCGGCCGGCAACTGATCGCGGTAGTCCCGCAGGATTTCCAGCAGGCGCTGGCTGGCATCGCGCTCGTGCAGGAACACCGGCAATTGCAGCTCGACCGCCATGGCCAGATGCTGCTCTAGGACCTTTTCCTGCTGTGGGCGTGGCGAGAAGTCGCGATTGAAATCCAGCCCGCATTCGCCCACGGCCACCATGTTCGGTTCCTTGAGCAAACTGCGCAGGCGCTGCTCGCTGTCGGCGTTCCAGTCGCTGGCGCAATGGGGGTGAATACCGGCGGTGGCGAACAGCCGCAGCGCGCTTTCATCCAGTTGCCGGCACAGCTCCAGTGCCTGTTCGCTGCCGTCGACACTGGTCCCGGTGAGCACCAATTGGCAGACCCCGGCAGCGTAGGCGCGATCGAGTACAGCCTGGTGTTTGTCGTCGAAACTGGGGTTGGTCAGGTTGACGCCGATATCGATGAGTTGCATGGTGCTACCTCGGACCAAAGGCCGGAAAGCATATCAGAGCTGTAGATTTAAAAGAAAAACGAAGAACTACAACGAGTTGAAGCTGTCTCTTGATGCCGCGAGACAGGTCGGGTTGGTGAAACTGCCATCACTGTGCCAGTCTTTCGCACTTTGCCAGCGCTCCAAGCGCTCTGTTTCTGATGTTTTTCCCCATGAAAATTGTCGTGGGGTTGACCAGTATTCTTTCCGGAGAGTGGATGACACGTCCCTCGGTTTTGCTACTGCTGTGTTGTTCGTTGCTGCTGCCGCTGCCGGCGGTTGCGCGTCTGGCCGGACCGCTGCAAGCCGTGCCGTCCACCAAGGTGCGCGACCTGGCGGAAATCCGCAGCAGTCGTGTGCTGAAAGTCTTGGTCAACCAGAGCCGCAACAGCTCCGGCGAAGTCCAGGGCCAGGCCATCGGCGTCGAATACCATCGTCTGCGCGCCTTCGAGCAATACCTCAACGGCCATGCCCGCGACGGTCAGGAAATCACCCTCAAGATCATCCCCAAAGCCAAGGATCAATTGCTTGGTGCGCTACAGCGCGGGGAGGGCGATCTGGTAGCGCCGGGGGAGTTGCTCGATCCGCAATCCGGTCACGCCGTCAGTACCAGCGAACCGATTGCCAGCAACATTCCGCTGATCCTGGTCGGCATTAAGGGCGAACGCCGTTACACCAAACTCGAACAACTCTCCGGCAAAACCCTGGCGTTGCCCACGGGCAGTGCGGCCGGGGATGCGGTCAGTCAGATCAATCAAAAACTCGCCCTGCACAAACTGGCACCGGTGAAGGTCGAGTGGGTCGACCCCAGCCTGGCGGTCGAAGATGTGCTGGAGATGGTCCAGGGTGGCATCTTCCACCTGACCATCGTCGAGCAACCGATCGCTGAACGCTGGGGCAAGATCCTGCCCAAGTTGCGCTTCGATCGGCAGTTGCTGATCAGCGAACCCGGCGAGGAATACTGGTTTGTGCGCCGTGATGCTTCGATGCTGCGGGCGAGCATCGATCGCTTTCTGACCACCTACAAAAAGCCGTCGGATGAGGACGTGGCGTTCTTGCGCATTTATCGACGGCTGTATCAAGTGCACTATCCACTGGCCAAGGCTGACCGACAGCGTCTGGAAAAACTCCGCCCGGTGCTGCAGAAACACGCGGACGCCCAAGGCATGGACTGGCTGAACCTGGCGGCGCTGGCGTTCAAGGAGTCAGCGTTGCAACCCGAGGCTCGCGGTGGTGGCGGCCCGACCGGCCTGATGCAGATCACCCCGTCGGCGGCCCAGCGGGTTGGAGTCAACAATATTCAGAACCTCGACGCCAATGTGCAGGCCGGGGCCAAGTACCTGGCGATGATCCGCCGCAAATTCTTCTCCAGCCCCAAACTCAACGAGCGTGAGCGCATGGCGTTTGTGCTGGCGGCCTATAACATGGGGCCGGAACGGGTCCAGGGCATGCGCGCCGAAGCCCGGCGCCGGGGGCTGAATCCGAACCAGTGGTTCTTTCAGGTGGAGCGCATTGCCATGGAGCAGGTGGGAATGGGTGCGGTCAGCTATGTTAATAGCGTGAACAAGTATTACTTGGCATTCGATCGGGAGCGGGAGTCGTTGGAGCCTCAGGGGCAAAAAGTCGCCTCACGGAAATGATCGATTAAGCTGATGGTTGTGGCGGAATATTTGCGCTTTTATCATTCGATATAACGATTAATATAGCGGCCAACCAACACACATAATCAATGGATGACACAGCATGAGCTCACTGATCAACAAGGTACTGTTTACCCGCGCCGGCTATGGCCTGACTGTTCTGCGGATCTTCGTCGGCATCATCTTCGCGGCCCACGGCTCGCAGAAACTCTTCGGTCTGTTCGGTGGCTACGGGATTGCCGGTACTGCGCAATACATGGAAAGCATCGGTCTGGCACCGGGTCACCTGATGGCGATCCTGGCCGGTGGTACTGAGTTCTTCGCCGGCCTCGCATTGATCATCGGCCTGTTGGCTCGTCCAGCGGCGCTGGGGCTGACATTCCTCTCGTTGGTGGCAATCTTTACCGTGCATTTGCCTAACGGTTTGTTCATGGCCAACAACGGTTACGAGTTCGCCCTGGCCCTGCTCGGTGGCAGCATCGCGGTGCTGATCGAAGGTGCGGGCAAGCTCTCGGCGGACCGCGCCATCGCTGGCTGACCGCTCTGGCTCAACGAAAAGGCCCGCATTGTGCGGGCCTTTTTTGTTGCGCGTCATTCTTGACACTGTCCGGTCAGGTTCTCTAGGATGCTGCTCATGCGCCGATTTAAACAGCTACTTGCGGGGCGCCAGGTGACTCATTCAGTTGCCGATAGAAGCTTGAAACAGGCTTCGAAATACCGCTAAAGCGCTGGTTCGGTGTTGCCTCTCACCTGCCATGCAGACTTTCGAGGCAGAGACACGACCCAATGAATGCACTAAGCCCCGTTGTACGTCCCGCGCCGATCACGGCACACCTCACCCAGCGCAATCCAAAAATCCTGCTTGGCGGAAAACATCAGCCAACGCTTCTGCGTTATCTCGATGGCTGGCCACGTCGCACCGGCGGTCCCGCCGCGTTCCTGATCCAGTTTGTCGAAGACGGCGAGTCCTTGGCTCGATTTACCAATGACAGTTTTGATCTGGCGGTGATTCAGTCGCCCACGCTTGAAGATGCTCCGCAAGTGATCAAGCAACTGATTCGGGTTGCGCGGCAAGGGTTGATTACCCGGCGCTGAGGTTTCGGGGCTCTACAGATACTCAATCGCCACGATATACACACACTGCTCGCCCGTTGGTGTCTGGACTCGAACTTCTGCGTCCAGCGCCTTGCCGATCAGTGCTCGTGCCAGTGGCGAATCAATGCTGATCAATCCCAGTTTGAGGTCCAGTTCATCCGGGCCTACGATGCGATAGCGCGACTCTTTGCCTTCCTCATCTTCAATCGTCACCCAGGCTCCGAAATACACCTTGTTCGGATCGCTGGGTTTTTCGCTGACGACTTTCAGGGCTTCCAGGCGCTTGGTCAGAAAACGCACGCGACTGTCGATCTCGCGCAACATTTTTTTGCCGTAGGTGTACTCGGCGTTTTCCGAGCGATCACCCTGGGCCGCCGCTTCGCTGACTGATTGCGTCACCTGGGGGCGGCGCACGTGCCAGAGTTCGTGGAACTCGGCACGCATCCGCGCTTCACCTTCAGGGGTGATCAGCGCGGTGCCAGCGGTGCGGGGAGGGCGATAACGGCTCATGGCGACTTCTTGTGGAAATGAGTCACGAGTCTATCAACCCTCGCGCAAGACTGTCAGGGGGCTGGCGTTCAAGGCGCGCCGCGTGCCGAACACGCCGGCGCCGCCAATCAGCACGGCGCCGATCAGGGGCAGCACCAGCAACCATGGGTGCGGGTGCCAGGGCAGGTCGAAGGCGTAACGGTAAAGCACCAGGCTGACCAACTCCGAACCCAGTGCCGCCAGCAAACCGCTGACCGCTCCAAGTAAACCGAACTCAATCCGCCGGGCCTTGACCAGCAACTGACGCTCGGCCCCCAATGCCCGCAACAACGCGCCTTGGCGAATACGTTCATCCAGCGTTGCCTGCAGGCCGGAGAACAGCACCGCCATCCCCGCCGCCAACACGAACAACAATACGTACTCCACCGCCAGGGTGACCTGGGCGAGAATGCTGCGCAGTTGTTCCAGCAAGGCTTCGACTTGCAGGATGGTCACCGCCGGGAACGCCCGGGACAAATCCACAATCTGCTGATCGTGACCCGCCGCCAGATAGAAGCTGGTCAGGTACGTCGCCGGCAGATCCTTCAAGGTGCCGGGCTGGAAGATCATGAAGAAGTTCGGCTGGAAGTTGTCCCAGTTGATATCCCGCAGGCTGGTGACTTTCGCTTCGCGATTGACCCCGCCGACAGTAAATACCAGATGATCGCCCAGCTTGAGTTTCAGGCTTTCGGCGACTTTGCCTTCTACCGATACGCCGGGCACTTCGTCCGGCGTTTGTTCGGTCCACCAGGTGCCTGAGGTGAGCTTGTTGCCCGCCGGCAGGTCCGCCGCCCAGGTCAGGCTCAGGTCACGCTGAATCGCCCGGTCACCCGCCGAATCCTTGCTGACGATGTCCTGCACCGCTTCGCCATTGATGCTGATCAGCCTGCCAGGCACCACCGGGTACAGCGGCGCCGATTGCGCCGACAGTTCGATCAGGCGATCGGTGAACGCCTGTTTATCCGCCGGCAGAATGTTCAGGGCGAAATAATTCGGTGCGTTTTTCGGCAGCTGGTTCTGCCAGGTGTCCAGCAATTCGCCGCGCAACAGCGCGATCAATGCCATGGACAACAGAATCAAGCCAAAGGCCAGGGATTGGCCGGCGGCGGCCAGTGGGTGACGCAGTAACTGGCCCAGACCCAGGCGCCATGGCAAAGACGCGCGCGCCAGCATCCGACGCAGGCTTTTAAGCAGCAACAGCAGCAAACCGCCCAGCACCACGGCTGCGATTACGCCGCCGCCCAGCAGGGCAAACGTCAGGACCAGGTCCAGACTCAAGCGCCACATGATCAGCCCGAGCGCACCCAGCGCCGCGCCATAGACCATCCAGGTGCTGGACGGAATCGGCAGCATGTCCCGACGCAGCACCCGCAATGGCGGCACCCGTCCGAGTGCGGCCAGCGGTGGCAGGGCGAAACCGGCCAGTGCCACCAGCCCGGTGCCGATCCCGGCAATGGCCGGCAACAAGCCGCCCGGTGGAACGTCTGTGGGCAACAAGTCATGCAGCAGCGCAAACAACCCAAGCTGCGCCAACCAGCCGATCAGGGCGCCGCTGAGACTGGCCAGCAAGCCGAGCACCGTCAGCTGCAAACTGAACAGCACCATGGTTTCCCGGCGGGACAAACCCAGGCAACGCAGCAAGGCGCTGGCATCGAATCGGCGTGTGGCGAAACGGGTCGCCGACAGCGCCACTGCGACACCGGACAGCAAAACTGCCACGAGGCTGGCCATGTTCAAATAGCGTTCGGCCTTGCCCAGGGCGCCACCGATTTGCCGGTTGCCGTCCCGGGCATCCTGCAGGCGCTGATTGGCGGCAAGGCCGGGCTTGACCAGTTGGCGATAGGTTTCCAGCGCCTGGGCCTTGCCGCGCCAGAGCTCGCGGTAACTGACCCGGCTGCCGGGTTGCACCACGCCGGTGGCGGTGAGGTCGTCGAGGTTGATCAGCACTCGCGGTGTCAGGCTGTAGAAGTTGCCGGCGCGATCGGGCTCGTAGGTCAGCACTCGCGTCAGCTTCAGGGTTTTCATGCCGACGTCGATGCTGTCGCCGATCTTCAGGTCCAGCGCCGTCAGCAGTCGCGCTTCGACCCAGGCTTCGCCGGGCTTCGGCCCGCCACCGGACTCTTCCGGGGCAAAAGGCGCGGGGGCGCTTTTCAGTTCGCCGCGCAGCGGATAGACCGCGTCCGCCGCCTTGATGCTGGACAGCTGGATGCCGTTGTCGGTGGCGATGACACTGGAGAATTCCACCACCTGGGCGTGTTCCAGCCCAAGCTCCGTGCCGCTCTTGATCTGTTCGGGCCGCGCCGGCGAGCTGCCTTCGAGCAACAGGTCGGCGCCAAGAAACTCGGTGGCGCGCAACATCATGGCGCCGTTGAGGCGAGCGCCGAAATAACCGATGGCAGTACTCGCCGCCACGGCCACCAACAAGGCGAAGAACAACACCCGCAGCTCACCGGCGCGGGCGTCGCGCAGCAGTTGGCGGATGGCGAGGCTGAACAGGCGCAACAGCGGCAAGCGTGCCATCAAGGCTCCAGAGGGGCGACCAGCAGGCCGGCTTCAAGGCGGATCAGGCGCCGGCAGCGATGTGCCAAGCGTTCGTCGTGGGTCACCAGCACCAGGGTCGTGCCGCGTTCCTTGTTCAGTTCGAACAGCAGATCGCTGATGCGCTCGCCGGTGTGGCTGTCGAGGTTGCCGGTGGGTTCATCGGCAAACAGCACGTCGGGTTCGGCAGCAAACGCCCGGGCGATTGCCACGCGCTGCTGTTCGCCGCCGGAGAGCTGGCGTGGCGAGTGCGTCAGGCGCTGGCCCAGGCCTACCCGTTGCAGCAATTCGGTCGCGCGCTCCCGGGCGTCTTTGCGTCCGTCGAGTTCCAGGGGCAGCATCACGTTTTCCAGGGCGTTGAGACTGTCGAGCAGTTGAAAGGATTGGAAGACAAAACCCACATGCTCGGCGCGAATGCGTGCGCGTTGATCTTCGTCGAGATTGCTCAGGGCCTGGCCGGCGAGGGTGACTTCGCCACTGCTCGGCAGGTCGAGGCCGGCCAGCAGGCCGAGGAGGGTGGATTTGCCAGAACCGGAGGCGCCGACAATGGCCAGACTGTCGCCCTTGTTCAGTTCCAGGCTGAGTTCGTGCAGGATAGTCAGTTCACCTTCCGCGCTGGGAACCACTTTGCTGAGGTTCTTCGCGGTGAGAATGCTTGCGCCCATGGAGAATCCGATGCGTGTGTGGTTTTTGAGTGCTGGCCTGGCCTTGATGTGCATGGCCCAGAACGCAGCGGCGGGTACAGTCCTGATCGTTGGCGATAGTATCAGCGCCGGTTTCGGACTGGATACCCGCTTGGGGTGGGTGTCGCTGCTTGAGCAACGGCTCAAGCACGAAGGTTTCGACGATAAAGTGATCAATGCCTCCATCAGCGGCGACACCAGTGCCGGAGGCCAGGCACGCCTGCCGGCGCTGCTTGCAGAGCATAAACCGGAGCTGGTCATCCTCGAGTTGGGAGGCAACGACGGGCTGCGTGGACTGCTGCCAACACAATTGCAACAAAACCTTGCGGCGATGATCGACAGCTCAAAAGCCAGCGGTGCGAAGGTCTTGTTGCTGGGGATGCAATTGCCGCCCAATTACGGTGCCCGATACACCGAGGCCTTTGCGAAGGTCTATGGCACGCTGGCGCAAGAGAAAAAAATCCCCCTGGTACCGTTTTTTCTCGAAGGAATCGGCGGTCATCCAGACCTGATGCAAGCCGACGGCCTGCACCCGGCCGCGGTGGCTCAGGACAAGTTGCTGGAAAATGTCTGGCCGACGCTGAAACCGCTGCTTTGACGCTTTTCTAGTGGCGGTGTTTCGGCTAAGGTGGCGCCCCCGATTTGGAGCCCCCGATGCCGCGTCCTGCCTGGTCCCTTTTTGCCTACCAACTGATCGAGCCTGACGAGCAGCTGGATCTGTTCGCCTGCCAGGAAGTGCGGGTGCATCTGGTGGCGCGGCAGCTTGAACTCGGCGGTTCGGCGGACCGGACGCTGTGTGGCAGCCTGCTGCCGGCGCAGCCGCGTTGGTCGAGCGTGGATCGCAGGGTGTTCCAGGACCAGCGTTTGTGTTCGCTGTGCCGAGCGATTCTTGAGTCGCAAAAACGCGGCACCTCGCCGATCTGGCCGGAATTGCGTTTCGAGCTTTAAGCTCCTACCTATGACCTCGCCGCTGCTCCCGCATGAAAAAAATGTCATGTATCGCCTGCAATGTGCTCGATCTCCCCGAAATTACGGACGTCGGTGTACAATCGCGTTCTTATACCCTTGTCGATCATGCGAAGGATTTTCCGGATGTTGCCGCGCTTTCCTGCCGTCACCCGCTGCCTGACCCTTGCCGCCTTCTGTGTGGCGGGTCCAGTTTCAGCACTAGAGCTGCCTCTACCACCTCCAGGTGAAGACATCATCGGTCAGGTGCAAGTGATCAAGGCCAAGTACGAAGATACCTTCGCCGACCTTGGTACCACTTACGATCTGGGCTATTCGGAAATGGTCGCGGCCAACCCGGGCGTTGACGCCTGGCTGCCGGGCGCCGGCACCGAAATCATTCTGCCGACCCGCTTCATCCTGCCGCCGGGTCCGCGTGAAGGCATCGTCATCAACCTGGCCGAGTACCGCCTCTACTACTATCCGAAAGGCCGGAACGTGGTGTACACCTTCCCGCTGGGGATCGGCCGTGAGGGTTGGGGTTCACCGATCGCGCACACCACCATCACCGCCAAGACGCCGAACCCGACCTGGACCCCTCCAGCCTCGATCAAGGCCGAGCATCTCGCCGACGGTGACCCGTTGCCGAATGTGGTGCCGGCCGGCCCGGACAACCCGCTGGGGCCGTTCAAGTTCAGCCTGGGCACTCCGGGCTACCTGATTCACGGCTCGAACAAGAAATTCGGTATCGGCATGCGCACCAGCCACGGCTGCTTCCGCATGTTCAACAACAATGTGCTGGAAATGGCGGGCATGGTGCCGGTCGGTACATCGGTGCGGATCATCAACGACCCGTACAAGTTCGGCCTGAGTGGCGGCAAGGTTTATCTCGAAGCGCACACGCCGCTGGACGACAATGGCAATCCGTCGGTGGTCGACAAGCACACCGCCGTGATCAATGCGATGCTCAAGCGTGAAGACATCACCAACAATCTGCGCATGAACTGGGATGTCGTGCGTGACGTGGTAGCGGCCGAAGATGGCCTGCCGGTGGAAATCGCCGTGCCGAATACGTCCGCGCCTATGGTGTCGAGCGTGCCGGTCGATCTGCAGCAGTAAACACGAAAAAGGAACCCGCCGACGTTGGCCGTCGGCGGGTTTTTTTATGGCCGATACAAAACACCGGGCATAAAAAAAGCCGATCCATAAATGGATCGGCTTGATAACAATCCCGAAGGACTATTACTTGCGGCTAGCTTTGTCCAGCATGCGCAGAGCACGCTCGTTAGCTTCGTCAGCAGTCTGTTGTGCTTTTTGAGCAGCAGCCAGAGCTTCATCAGCTTTACGGTAAGCTTCGTCTGCACGAGCCTGGGAGCGAGCAGCTGCGTCTTCAGTAGCGGTCAGACGTGCTTCGGTTTCTTTCGATACGCTGCTGCAACCGGTAGCCAGAACTGCGGCCAGAGCCAGAGCAGAGAATTTCAGAACGTTGTTCATCGTGTTCCCCTTCAAGGACTTTCTATTAAGTAGCTGTCTCCTCAGAGTGAGGAAATAGCCGGCGTACATACTACCCATTACTTGTCGTAAGTAAACTGACGTAAAGCAAGAAGCAAAAAAAATTGTAGGCGTTGATTCTTTTTCGAGCAACTTTTAACTGCTCTGGATAAAAAATACCCAGCTGCGAGGCCCGAGATGAGCGAGCCGCATGAGAAAAGTTCCCTAATCCGAAGGCAGTATCTCCGGTCTTTGTTAAAGTCTGTCTACATGCTTTCGTCTACACTTTTGTTCGGATTTTGCGTAGCGCCTCTCATATCTTTCTGCATGTTGAGGTGACTTTAACGAAGGGCGCTCGTCTTAAGTCTCAACATCCGGCAATGTTCAGGCTTTCGACCCGGGAAGATCTTTGGTCGAGCCATCCCTGCGTCAATTGGAGCAGCACCCCGCAGCCACCTCGGCATGATGACGAGCGCACCTTGAGCATTTTCGCCAATGGTGCCTACTATTTGATACGTGCCCAGGTTGCGCGAGATCGGTGTCGCTCTTCTCGGTGTCCATTCAGGCACAGGGTGGCGTAGATGTTCCTTCGCCGGAAAAACATCGGTAAGGTAGGGGTCAGAATCCAAGACCCGCGAGGAGTAGTGATGAGCGAGGCGTTGTCCATCCACCATGACCAGGCTGGTCATCAGTTCGAGACCAATGTGGACGGTCATCGTGCCTACCTGACCTATATGGATCTGGGGAAACAGACCCTGGATATCTATCGCACCTTCGTGCCCAACGCATTGCGTGGCCGTGGCATTGCGGCGGCATTGACCGAGCAGGCGCTGCAGTACGCTGAAGAAATGGGCTACACGGTGATTCCATCGTGCTCCTACGTGGAGCGCTACATGGAACGTCATCAGCGGCACGCGGCCAAGCTGAGCCAGTAAACGCAACGCATAAAAAAACGCCGGGTTAAACCGGCGTTTTTTTGTGCCTGAAAAACGATGATCAGCTGCGATCGCGTTTCGGCAGCACGTCCTTGAGCTTGGCGTGCATGCTGCGCAGGGTGTTTTCGGTGGCAGTCCAGTCGATGCAGGCATCGGTGATCGATACGCCGTATTGCAGGTCGGCGAGGTCTTTCGGGATCGCCTGGCAGCCCCAGTTCAGGTGACTCTCGACCATCAGGCCGATGATCGACTGGTTGCCTTCGAGGATCTGGTTGGCGACGTTCTCCATCACCAGCGGTTGCAGGGCCGGGTCCTTGTTGGAGTTGGCGTGGCTGCAATCGACCATGATGTTCGGCTTGATCTTGGCCTTGTTCAGCGCTTGCTCGCAGAGGGCGACGCTGACCGAATCGTAGTTCGGCTTGCCGTTGCCACCGCGCAATACCACGTGACCGTAGGCGTTGCCCTTGGTGGTGACGATCGACACGCCACCTTCCTGGTTGATGCCCAGGAAGCGATGCGGGCTGGAAACCGACTGCAAGGCGTTGATCGCCACGGTCAGGCCGCCGTCGGTGCCGTTCTTGAAGCCGACCGCCGAGGACAGGCCGGAGGCCATTTCACGGTGAGTCTGGGATTCGGTGGTACGCGCGCCGATGGCCGACCAGCTGATCAGGTCCTGCAAGTATTGCGGGGAGATCGGGTCGAGGGCTTCAGTGGCGGTCGGCAGGCCCATCTCGGCCAGGTCCAGCAGCAACTTGCGGCCGATGTGCAAGCCGTCCTGAATCTTGAACGAGTCATCCAGGTACGGATCGTTGATCAGACCTTTCCAGCCGACGGTGGTACGTGGCTTCTCGAAATACACGCGCATGACCAGATACAAGGTATCGGACACTTCGGCGGCCAGAGTTTTCAGGCGCTCGGCGTATTCGTGGGCAGCCTTGATATCGTGGATCGAGCACGGCCCGATCACCACGAACAGGCGGTGGTCGGTGCCATCAAGAATGTTGCGAATGACTTCGCGGCCCTTGGTCACGGTGCGCAGGGCAGCGTCGCTCAAAGGGATATCACGCTTGAGCTGATCGGGAGTGATCAGGGTTTCGTTGGAAGCGACGTTTAGGTCGTTGATCGGTAAATCAGCCATCGTTTACTCGTCAGGTCACGGGTGCCATCCGCCAGCGAACCCGCGCGGCGGAGCACAGCAAATTAAGCGCGTCGGGGGACCCGAACCTTAGCGCGTTACACCGTGGCTCGACAATGGGCAGACACCGCTTTAATCCAGCACAGGCTGAGCAAAAGCCTTGCGAACCGTGTCGTGGGAGAACTCGTCGGCATGCTGCTGCACCCATTCAAGGGCCAGGGCTTGAGTTTCCTGCAGATCATCATGGGCATCATGCAGGCGACGATAACGTTCGATCTGGCACACCTGCTCGCCCATTCGCGCACTGAACAGCATCTGTTCGTCGACAAAAGCGATGCCCACCAGGTAGCCACGCTTTCGGCGCAGGCACCAGGCCACGTAGCCCAGATAACGCAAGTCGGGGTTCAAGGTCGGCATGCGCACTTCGAGTGCCGTGCCGTGACGCCAGGCGCGGTGGTAATTGCAAGCCATGCCGCCGAGGCTGATAGTGTGCAGCCGTTGCCGTGAAATGCACTCATGTTTGAGCAGCGTAAGTTCCACGGGCACATCGTCAGGATGAGGAAGAAAACGTCCCATGAACACGGACTCCCTGTGTCGCCCATTTGACATTGTTTCCCCCAGTATAGTGGTCGAATCGGAACTGACCGATTTCGACGCCGACCAAAGGCTGCTGGCGATGAACGGCGTTTCCCTGGTGATTTTCACCAGCGTCGGCTGCGCCAGTTGCCGGTTTGCCCGAGAGCAATTGCCAAGGCTCGATCTGGCGATCGATCAGTTGTGCTGGATCGACGCGGCGGACAATGGCGGGTTGGTGGAACGTTATGAGGTCTTTCATTTGCCGGCGCTGTTTGTGGTGCGCGACGGTGAGTTCTTTGGGGCGGTACAGTCGCGCCTGACCGACACTGAACTGAATCAGGCGGTGAGCCAGGCGCTGAGTCGAATTGCTGAGGAGTTGCCATGATTGGAGCAGTTGCCAAGCCGACAATCGGCATTATCGGGACCGGCGCAATTGGTGGTTTCTACGGGTTGATGCTGGCGCGTGCCGGTTTCGATGTGCATTTTCTGTTGCGCAGTGAGTTTTCCGCAGTCGCCGAGCGCGGGCTGCAAGTCAACAGTGCGGTACATGGCGCGCTGACGTTGAATCCGGTCCAGGCCTATTCAGCGGCCGAAGACATGCCACCCTGCGACTGGTTGCTGGTGGCGGCGAAGAGCACCAGCCCGGGGCTCGCGCCGATCATCATTGAAGCCGCGGCCCCCGGCGCCAAAGTCCTGCTGCTGCAAAATGGCCTGGACGTCGAAGACAGTCTGCGAGAGTCGCTGCCGGATTCGCTGCATGTGCTCGGTGGGTTGTGCCTGATTTGTGTCCATCGCGAAGGCCCGGGCGTGATCACCCATCAGGCCCTCGGCGCGGTAAATGTTGGCTACCACAGTGGCCCGGCCAACGACGACGCGGCGCGCATGGCGCTGGTCGAGGAGGGCGCCGGGCTATTCCGTGCCGCCGGTATCGACTCTCAGGCCATGCCCAATCTGCATCAGGCGCGCTGGCAAAAACTGGTCTGGAATATTCCTTACAACGGTCTGTCGGTTTTGCTCGGGGCGAGCACGACACCGTTGATGGCCGATGCCGACAGCCGCGCGCTGATCCAGGCATTGATGGCCGAAGTGGTGCAGGGCGCCCAGGCCTGCGGTCACGTCATACCGCCCGGTTACGCCGACTACCTGTTCATGATGACCGAGAAAATGCCTGACTATTGGCCGAGCATGTACCACGATCTCCTGCACAAACGACCGCTGGAATTGGAGGCAATCTACGCCCGGCCCTTGGCGGCGGCGAAAGCGGCGGGATGTGAGTTGCCACGCATCGAGGCCCTGTATCGGGCGCTCGGTTTTATCGATCGACGTAACGTTTGAGTCGATCCACCAGAGGGGAAGGGCATGGCCAAGGACATAGATGACAAATTGGTGCTGGCGATTTCTTCGCGAGCGCTGTTCGACCTGAGCGAAAGCCACAAGGTCTATCTGTCGGATGGGGTCGAGGCCTATCGGCAATACCAGATCGAGCACGAAGACGAAGTCCTCGCGCCCGGTGATGCTTTCCCGCTGGTGGAAAAACTCCTGAACCTCAATGCCAGTCTTGGCCGCGCCCGGGTCGAAGTGGTGCTGGTGTCGCGCAACAGTGCCGACACCGGACTGCGGGTCTTCAACTCGATTCACCACTACGGACTGGCGATTTCCCGCGCGGCGTTTGTCGGTGGACGCAGTCCTTATCCGTACCTCAAGGCTTTTGGTTGCGACCTGTTTCTCTCGACCCATGCCGAAGACGTGCGCAGTGCGCTGGACGCCGGTTTTGCCGCCGCGACCATTCTGTCGGGCGGCGCGAGCCGGGCCGCCAGTGATGAGTTGCGCATTGCCTTCGACGGGGATGCGGTGCTGTTTTCCGATGAGTCGGAGCGGGTTTATCAGTCGGGTGGGCTGGAAGCTTTTCAGGCCAGCGAACGCCAGGCGGCCCGTGAGCCCTTGCGCGGTGGACCGTTCAAAGGCTTCCTGGCGGCGTTGAATTTGTTGCAGCGCGAGTTCCCCGAAGACGCCTGCCCGATCCGCACCGCCCTGGTCACCGCGCGTTCGGCACCGGCCCACGAGCGCGTGATCCGCACGTTGCGCGAGTGGGATATCCGTCTGGACGAATCGCTGTTTCTCGGCGGCCTGACCAAAGCCGCGTTTTTGGAAGCCTTTGCCGCCGACGTGTTTTTCGACGATCAGGCAGGCCATTGCGAACTGGCTCGTGAAGTGGTCGCCACCGGTCACGTGCCCCATGGCATAAGCAACGAGCAAAAAGTTTAAGCCCTTGCTTCAAGGTGTTACGCGGCCCGTCGTACTCGGCAAGGCACTGCTAAGCTGAATCAATCTCCGCCATGTCGGCACGCAAGGAGGTCATATGATTCGTTCCATGCTGTATGCCACCGACCTCGGCCTGTATGCACCTTTGGTGATGCAGCACGCCTTGGCGCTGGCGCGAACATTCAATGCCGACTTGTATGTGGTGCACGCAGTGGAACCCATGGGGCTGTTTGCCGAATCGGTGCTGCAGAGCTATCTCGATGAGCAAGCGTTGAACGAGTTTCACAGCCAGGGCCTGAACACGGTGATCGCCAATATTGAACGGCGGGTGCTGGAAAGCTTTCGTGAAGAACTGGGGGATGAGGGGGAACAGGATCTGGCGCGGATACAAGCGGTGCGGGTGCTTCAGGGCGATCCGTCGCAGGTGATTCTCGACCAGGCGCAGAAACTCTCCGTGGATTTGCTGATCGTAGGTAGTCATAGCCATCGCGCCAGTGCGGAAACGCCATTGGGCCGCACGGCGGCGCGGGTCTTGCAGTTGGCTCGGGTGCCGGTCTATCTGGTGCCATTGGTGGAGCGTCGGCGTCTGGGAGATCGCTAGAACAAATAATGCTGTTTTGATAAAAAAGTTCTAGATTTATTCTTCAAACCATTAATATAGTTATATACCGTCGCTGATGCCCGTGGCGTCTACCTGCTTTGAGGGATTCATATGAAGCTTCAACAACTGCGCTACATCTGGGAAGTGGCGCACCACGACCTCAACGTTTCCGCTACAGCCCAAAGTCTCTACACCTCGCAGCCGGGCATCAGTAAACAGATCCGTTTGCTGGAAGACGAATTGGGCGTCGAGGTCTTCGCCCGCAGCGGCAAGCACCTGACCCGCGTTACCCCGGCCGGCGAACGCATCATCACCACTGCCGGCGAAATCCTGCGCAAGGTTGAAAGCATCAAGCAGATTGCCCAGGAATTCTCCAACGAGAAGAAAGGCACCCTGTCGATCGCCACCACCCACACCCAGGCGCGTTATGCGTTGCCGCCGGTGATCAGCAACTTCATCAAGCAATACCCGGACGTTGCGTTGCACATGCACCAGGGTTCGCCGATGCAGATCGCCGAAATGGCCGCTGACGGCACCGTGGATTTCGCCATCGCCACCGAAGCCCTGGAGTTGTTTGGTGACCTGGTGATGATGCCGTGCTACCGCTGGAACCGCTGCGTGGTCGTGCCCCAGGGCCACCCGCTGACCAAGCTGCCGAAGCTGACCCTCGAAGCCCTCGCCGAATACCCGATCGTGACCTACGTGTTCGGTTTCACCGGCCGTTCGAAACTCGACGAAGCCTTCAGCCATCGTGGCTTGACGCCGAAAGTAGTGTTCACCGCCGCTGACGCCGACGTGATCAAGACTTACGTGCGCCTGGGTCTGGGTGTGGGCATCGTCGCTAAAATGGCGGTCGACGCCAAACTCGACAGCGACCTGGTGATGCTCGATGCCAGCGATTTGTTCGAATCCAGCATCACCAAGATTGGTTTCCGTCGCGGCACCTTCCTGCGTGGTTTCATGTGCGACTTCATCGAGAAGTTTGCCCCGCACCTGACCCGCGAAGTCATGGCCAAAGCCATCCAGTGCCACAACAAGCAGGAACTGGAAGAGCTATTCGACGGCGTCGAACTGCCGGTCCACTAAGCTGCTTTAAATCACCTCGGTAACAGCAAACTGTTGCCGAGCGCCCGCCACCAGAATCTCTACCTCGTCCCCTTCGAACTTGCCCAACAGGCTTTTGCCCAGTGGTGAGCGAGGGGTGATGACGGTGATCATCTGCCCCACCACATCGACCTTCAAACCCGCCGCATCAGGCGCCAGGAACAGCCACTGTTCACGACCCTTTTCGTCTTCGAGGCCGAGCAGGGCGCCGACTTCGATGCCGCGCTGATCATCATACGGGCGCAGCGTCAGGTTCTGGCAGAGGGTCAGTGAATGACGAATTTCCTCGACCCGTTTCGCCTGCCCGGCCGCCAGGTATGACGCCTCGAGCCCCAGCGTGTCGTATTTGTTTTCGGCGATGTTCTCTTCGTGGGTCGCGGTTTCGTACGCGGTTTGCGCAGCACGTTCAGCGATGTCGAGATCGATACGCAGCTTGTCGAGTATCAGTTGGTGGACGGTCGGCTTGTGCATAGAGAGCTTCTTGATCAATCGCAGAATTGCAGGACGTTGGCGCGGCTTTTTTCGTTCGGCGCGGTTTGGTCCTGTTGCAGCCAGAACTGGCATTTGGGGTTCGACAGGTTGCGGTTGTTCGTGCGGGCCTGGTCGAGGGTTTGCTGTTGTTCGTTCTTGCGCAGGTTCTCTTTGTATTGCTCGAACATCGGGGTTTCAGGGGCGGGCTGCACCACCACCGGCGGTTTTGCCAACTGCTGCACGGCCTGGGCCACTGGCGCCAATTGCTCCGGGAAGACAAAACGCGAGGCGAGCCAGCAAGTCAGCGCGATGGCCAGGAACCCAAGCCAAAGACCCAGAGCAATGCTGGCGGTCAATTGCACGGCATTGAGGCGGATCGGCAACGGGCGGCGCGGGTTGGGACGGTAGGGCATGGCTGCCTCCTGGCGGGTGGTCGCGGGCGGATCGCGATTGTCGCACGAAGATTAATCGTCGTCGGCCCTTCTGCACGGGGTAATTTATGCGGACAATCGGCGCCTTTGCCAACGGGAGCCATAAATGCCTGAACTGCCTCAAATGAAAAACCGCGGGCGCTGGGATATTTTTTGCACCGTGGTCGACAACTTTGGCGACATCGGTGTGACCTGGCGCCTGGCCCGACAACTGGTGGCCGAACATTCGGTGCACGTTCGCCTGTGGGTCGATGACTTGCGGTCCTTCGAACGCCTGTGCCCGCAGATCGACATCCACGCGCCCCAGCAATGGCAGCAGGGTGTCGAGGTGCGTCAATGGCCCGCCGAATGGCAACCCGTGGAGGCCGCCGACGTGGTGATCGCCGCGTTCGCCTGCCAACTGCCGAGCCCCTACATGGATGCCATGGCCGAACGGGAAAAACCGCCGTTGTGGATGAACCTGGATTATCTGAGCGCCGAGGACTGGGTGATCGGCTGCCACGGTTTGCCGTCGGTGAAATACAAGAGCGTGCAGAAGTTCTTCTTCTTTCCGGGGTTCCAGAAAGGCACTGGAGGCTTGCTCCGTGAAAGTGGATTGCTGGAGCGGCGTCGGCAGTTTCAGCAAAGCCCCGAGGCTCAGCGAGAATTCCTGCAAGGTTTGGCGATTGATCGCGCGCCCGGTGCGCAGTTGATCTCGCTGTTTGCCTACGAAAACACCGGGCTGGCGAGTTGGCTCGACACGCTGGCCGCCGATTCGACACCCACCCACCTGCTGGTGCCGGAAGGGCGGATTCTCGGCGACGTCGAACGCTGGCTCGGCGTCGATGGGCTGGTGGCAGGTGCGCTGCATGTGCGGGACGCCCTGACCATTCAGGTGCTGTCGTTCGTCCGCCAGGATCAATACGATCACTTGCTCTGGTGCTGCGATTTCAACGCCGTGCGTGGCGAAGATTCGTTTGTCCGGGCGCAATGGGCGGGGCGGCCGCTGCTGTGGCACATCTATCGGCAGGACGAAGACATCCACCTGGACAAGCTCGAAGCCTTCCTCGTGCTCTATACAAAAGACCTGTCGGCGCCTGCCGCAGAAGCGATCAGCGGTCTTTGGCGGGTGTGGAATGCCGGCGGCGACATGGCCGACCAATGGCTCGCGACCCGCAAACACTGGCCGGAGCTGGAAAAACACGCCGAGGCCTGGTGTCTGGAACAAGCCTTGCAGGCCGATCTTGCCGCGGCGCTGGTACAGTTTTACCTAAATTGGATATGATACGCGGCCTAGATTTTTGTAAATCCCATCCAAATTCGGATATTCGCAATGAAAACTGGTAAAGAACTGAAACCCGGTACCGTGATCCGTCTCGAAAACGATCCTTGGCTGGTTCAGAAAGCTGAATTCACCAAGTCCGGTCGTAACAGCGCGATCATGAAGACCAAGCTGAAGAACCTGCTGACCGGTTACAAGACCGAGATCGTTTACAGCGCCGACGACAAACTGGACGACGTAATCCTCGACCGCAAAGAAGCGACCCTGTCCTTCATCAGCGGCGACACCTACACGTTCATGGACACCACCGACTACACCATGTACGAGCTGAACGCTGAAGACATCGAAGCCGTTCTGCCTTTCGTTGAAGAAGGCATGACCGATGTTTGCGAAGCGATCTTCTTCGAAGAGCGTCTGGTTTCCGTAGAACTGCCGACCACTATCGTGCGTCAGGTTGACTACACCGAAGGTTCCGCTCGCGGCGACACTTCCGGCAAGGTGATGAAGCCTGCCAAACTGAAGAACGGTACCGAGCTGTCGGTTGCTGACTTCATCGAAATCGGCGACATGATCGAGATCGATACCCGCGAAGGCGGTTCCTACAAAGGCCGTGCTAAATAAGCACAGCCCCAGGAATGAAAAAGCCCGACCATTGAGTCGGGCTTTTTTTTGCCTGCGAATAACTTGATAACAACACCTGTCTCCTGTGGGAGCGGGCTTGCTCGCGAAGGCTGCTGCACATTCAACAGAGATGTTGACTGAACTAACGCTTTCGCGAGCAAGCTCGCTCCCACATTTCGTGTTGCGGTGTTCGCTATCAAACAGTCACGTGCAGGCGCACTTCGACGTTGCCACGGGTGGCGTTGGAGTACGGGCAGACTTGGTGAGCCGTATCGACCAGGGATTGCGCATCGGCTTGTTCCAGGCCCGGCAGGCTGATGTGCAGGTCGATGTCCAGACCGAAACCGCCAGGGATCTGGCCGATGCCGACATGGGCAGTGATCGAGGCGTCGTTCGGGATGGTGCGTTTGGTCTGGCTGGCGACGAATTTCAGCGCGCCGATGAAGCAGGCAGAGTAGCCGGCTGCGAACAGTTGCTCAGGGTTGGTGGCTGCGCCGCCAGCACCGCCGAGTTCTTTTGGGGTAGCGAGTTTGACGTCGAGGATGTTGTCGCTGGAAACCGCACGACCGTCACGGCCACCGGTGGAAGTTGCGATTGCGGTGTAGAGAGTTTGCATGGTGTGAGCCTCATTCGGATTTGGATGTTTTGCGCTAAATGTTTGCGCGCTAAGTAAGTGCGAGATGAATGTATCGCGCGAATATTTAGTGCGCAAGATAAATTTTTGAAAAAATTTGGCCTGTGACAGATGTTTCGAATGCGAATCGCCGGAGAGGTTTGAAATAGAGGGGTTTGTGCGGGGAGTGCAGGCGGGAAATTATTGGCGGTTTTGAGGGCGCCTTCGCGGGCAAGCCTCGCTCCTACAGGGGAACGCATTCCAACTGTAGGAGCGAGGCTTGCCCGCGAAGAACGATAACGCGGTCCCGCAGATGCCCCTAAAGACTGTCCTGCAGGTGACTACGCAGATCCTGCAGATCATTTTGCAGCTTCTTCAACTGCTCAATCGTCTGCCCGCTGGCGCCCAAAATGCACTGCGGAATATCCCGAGCCTTGTCCCGCAACGCGCGGCCCTGTTCGGTCAGTTCGACAATCACCACCCGTTCGTCATCACGGCTGCGGGTTCGGCTGAGCAAACCTTCGACTTCCAGGCGTTTGAGCAAGGGTGTCAACGAGCCCGGATCGGTCAGCAGACGGTTGCTGATTTCACCGACGGTCAAACCGTCCTTTTCCCACAACACCATCATTGCCAAATACTGCGGATAGGTCAGGCCCAGTGCTTGCAGCAAAGGTTTGTAGACCTTGGTCATCAGCAGTGAAGTGGAATGCAGGGCGAAGCACACCTGATTGTCCAGCAGCAGGTGGTCGCAATTGTCCGGGGTGTTGCGTTCGGTGGTCATGTCAAAGCCTTGATCAGTGATCGTCATGAATCTAGCGGGCGAATCTTTAATGCGCCAGATAATTATGGCCTAGTCCCCGGCCAGATTGCCTTGCAGGGCCAGATCCCACGGTGCAATCGGGCTGAAGCGAGTCTTCAGGTATTCCAGCAGCAGACGACTGCGGGAACTGGCTTGCTGCTCCAGACGCAACGCATATATCCCGGCGGTTTCCGGTTTTGGCAGGCCGTTTTCGCAGAACAGTGGCAGCAGTTCGCCGCGCAGCAGGTATTCGCTGGCCAGCCAAGTCGGCAAGTGGGCGATACCCAGCCCGGCCAGTGCGCCACAGACCAACGCCTCGGCATTGTTGGCGCTCATGCGGATGCGCGCGGGGCGGTGCAATTGCATGCGCCCATCCTGTTCGAAGCGCCAGGCGAAGGGCGGGGCGAGGCCATCCCAGTCGAGGCCATCGTGTTCGTTCAACTGCGACGGGTCGGTCGGCACGCCTCGGCGCTTCAAATAGGCGGGGCTGGCGCAAGCGATGCGCACCATGTTCGCCAGTGGCGTGGCGACCAATCGGGTGTCGGCCATTTGCCCGGCGCGCAATACGAGATCGACTTTGCCCAGGTTCAGACCCTGCATGTCGACAAAACTGTCGATCAGGTGCAATTGCACGTCGAGACCGGGATACAGCATCAGAAAATCAGCGATGACCGGTGCCAGATGTCGACGGCCGAACGCAGCGGGCGCATCCACCCGAATCAAGCCTTCAGGCGCGCTGCTGAGGGACACCGCTTCCGCCCGGGCCAAGCGCAGTTCGGCGACTATCCGCCGCGCACGCTCGGCAAACGCCAAACCCGCCGGCGTCGCCCGCACCGCGTGGGTACTGCGCAGGAACAACTGACTGCCGACCGCGCTTTCCAGGCTGTCGATGCGCCGGGCGACGGCCGAAGGTGTCAGTGGATGGCGCCGGGACGCAGCGGAAAAGCTCCCGGTTTCCAACACATCGAGGAACAGCCCGAGTTGGTCAGTCAATTGATTGGGGTTCATGGTTTCACCAGCGCTTATGCGAAATCGGCACAGCCATTGTGCGTTGCTGTGCGTTTCCCCGCTATAGCCGACTGCGTAGGATGAAACGCCTGACAAGAGGGAATTGGCCTGTGATTGAGTTTTTGATGTACCTGATCTTTGGCGTGGCCTTGGGCACCTTGGGTGGGTTGTTCGGCATCGGTGGTGGCTTGGTTGCCATTCCGTTGCTCGGCGTGCTGTTTGGCCTCGATCAGCAACTGGCCCAAGGCACCGCGCTGGTGATGGTAGTGCCGAACGTGATGCTGGCGCTGTGGCGCTATCACCAACGCAATCGCATTGACTGGCGCCACGCTTTGCCTCTGGCTTCGATGGGATTTTGCTTTGCCTGGATCGGTTCGATCTGGGCCGTAGGCATCGATGCACAACACTTGCGCGTAGGATTTGTGGTGTTCCTGGTGGCGCTGTCGACCTACAACCTGGTGCGGATGTTTACCGCCAGTACACAAACGTCTTCGCACATGCATTACTCGTGGCCGTGGCTGGGTGTGCTGGGCACGGCATCCGGGACCATTGGCGGGTTTTTTGGTGTGGGCGGAGCAGTGGTGGCAACACCGGTGTTGACCAGCCTGTTCGGCACCACCCAGGTAGTGGCCCAAGGCTTGTCGCTGGCCCTGGCATTGCCGAGCACCGGGGTCACCTTGGTGACTTACGCGGTGCACCAAGAGGTGAACTGGATGATCGGTTTGCCTTTGGCGGTCGGCGGCCTGATGAGTATCAGTTGGGGGGTGAAGATCGCTCACGCCCTGTCTGAACGACTGTTGCGCGGGCTGTTCTGTGGCTACCTTGTGTTCTGTGCCGTGATACTCGCCCTTAAAGTTTGAAGCCTTCGACGATGTGTTCGGCCAGGCATTCGGTGATTGGCGACGGGTTGTGCAGGTTGCGCACCAGCATGATGCAGGCCTCGGGCAGCAGCGGCAGGTCTTCGGCGGCACCGAGGATGCGCATGTCCGGGGTGATCAGGCTTTCCAGTTGCGCGGTCACCGCCAGGCCGGCGCTGACCACAGCCATCAGCGCCGACAGGCTCGAGCTGTTATAGGCGATGCGGTAATCACGGCCCATGGCGTCAAGGGCATTGCACGCCCACAACCGGCAGAAACAATCACTGTTGAACATCGCCAGCGGTAGCGGCGTTTGCTCGTGGGCGCTGAAGCATTGCGCCTCGGCCCAGACGAAACGCTCCTTGCGCAGCAACTGGCCGATCTCGGTGCCCGGTTCGCGAGTGACGATCGACAGGTCCAGGTCCTGGCGCTGCAACAGTTGCCGGGTCGATTCGCAGTGAACTTCAATCTGGATCAACGGATAGAACTTGGCGAAGCGCGACAGGATCCCCGGCAGAAAGCGCATGACGTAATCATCCGGCGTACCGATGCGCACGGTGCCGACCATGTGCGGCTCGCGCAGGGTATTGAACACTTCACTGTGGAGTTTGAGGATGCGCCGCGCATAGCCGAGCAACACTTGGCCCTCGGCGGTCAACTTGACCTGACGCCCGTCGCGCTCGAACAGCTGGCGCTGCAACACGTCTTCTTCCAGGCGCTTCATCTGCATGCTCACCGCAGACTGAGTGCGGTTGACCATTTCACCAGCGCGGGTGAAACCGCCCAAATCGGCGATGGCGACAAAAGTGCGCAGTACATCGGTATCGATACTGGGGAACGCCGACATTCATCAATCTCCGAGATGTATACCATCAGAAACATTCGTTGGATTGATCTTAGCTTCGGCGCGAGACTTGAGCCATCCCTAAAGGAGGGCAACAAGATGAAAGGTCAACACGAGCATGTAACGTCAGAAAAATTCTCAATCCACGCGGTTTCCGATTTGCTGCACAAGTTTAGTCGCTGGTACGAACTTCACCGCGAACGTGAGCTTTTGGCGAGCCTGAGCGATGAAGCGCTGAAGGACATCGGTGTCAGCCGTGCGGATGTCGAGCACGAATCGATCCGGCCGTTCTGGGACGATCCGATGCATAAATGATGAGGCCATCGCTACACAAACCCCTCTCTGGTGAGGTAGGTTGCGAGCAGACAAGGAGATGCTCATGCCCGCAACGCTGTCCTTTTCCATCAAACAGGCTCGACGTCTGGCACTGGCTGCCCAAGGGTTTAACGGGCGCCAGCCGCCAGCGGCGATCAAACCGGTCCAGCTCAACCGGCTGATCGAACGCCTGGGCATTTTGCAAATCGATTCAGTCAATGCGTTAGTGCGTTCGCACTACCTTCCCTTGTTTTCCCGTCTTGGCAATTATCCTTCCGACTTGCTTGATCAGGCTGCCTGGAGTCAGGGTCGTCGACGTACGTTGTTCGAATATTGGGGCCATGAAGCTTCGCTGTTGCCGTTGTCCATGTACCCGCTGATGCGCTGGCGCATGCAGCGTGCGACCCGTGGTGAAGACATTTATCAGCAATTGGCAAAGTTTGGTCGTGAACAGCAGGACACGATTCGCCGGGTGCTGGGTTCGGTTGAGGAGTTGGGCGCATTAGGTGCGGGCAGTTTGTCGACCCGTCAGGAGCGGGCCGGACCCTGGTGGGACTGGAGCGCTGAAAAGCATGCACTGGAATGGCTGTTTGCCGCCGGTGAAGTAACCGTCGCCGGCCGTCGTGGTTTCGAGCGACTTTATGATCTGCCGGAGCGGGTGATTCCCTCGGCCATTCTGCAGCAGCCTTTGCTGACGGAGGATGAAGCCCAGCGGGGCTTGCTGCTGCACGCCGCGACGGCCCTGGGTGTGGCGACGGAAAAAGATCTACGGGACTATTTTCGCTTGAATCCCGGTGATGCCCGTCCACGTTTGGCGGAATTGGTCGAGGCCGGCGAATTGTTGACCTGCGAAGTCGAAGGCTGGCGCCAACCGGCCTATTGCCTGCCCGAGCCCAAGGTGCCGCGCAAGGTGGAGGCCAGTGCCTTGCTGTCACCTTTCGATTCGCTGATCTGGGAGCGCAGCCGCACCGAGCGCTTGTTCGATTTCCGTTATCGGTTGGAGATCTACACGCCGCAGGACAAACGGGTCTACGGCTATTACGTATTACCGTTTTTGCACAACCAACGGATTGCCGCTCGGGTGGATTTGCGCGCCGAACGGGCGCTGGGCCGGTTGGCGGTGCATGCCGTGCATGAGGAAGAGCCGGGGCTGGATGAGGCGGGGATGCTGGCGTTGGCGGTGAATTTGCGGGGGATGGCGGATTGGTTGGGGCTTGCGCAGGTGCAGTTGAATTGTCAGCGGGTGAGTGCGGGGCGGTTACGGGTGGCATTGGCGCAGATTGAGTGAGTGGGCCTTAATCCGATCGTTCCCACGCTCTGCGTGGGAACGCCTCTAGGGACGCTCCGCGTCCAGTGACGCGGAGCGTCACGGGCTGCATTCCCACGCAGAGCGTGGGAACGATCACTGACTCAGCGGCGGACTTGCTTCAACGTCTCAGCAATCAAAAACGCCAATTCCAGCGATTGATCCGCATTCATCCGTGGATCGCAATGGGTGTGATACCGGTCTGACAACCCATCCTCGGTAATCGGCCGCGCCCCACCGATGCACTCGGTGACGTTCTGCCCGGTCATTTCGATGTGGATACCGCCGGCATAGGTGCCTTCCGCTTCGTGCACCTGGAAGAACTGCTTCACTTCGCCGAGGATCTGCGCGAAGTCGCGGGTCTTGTAGCCGCTGCTGGCCTTGATCGTGTTGCCGTGCATCGGGTCGGAGCTCCACAGCACTTTCTTGCCTTCGCGTTCCACGGCGCGGATCAGTTGCGGCAGGTGATCGCCGACCTTGTTCGCGCCCATCCGCGCGATCAGGTTCAAACGGCCCGGGTCGTTGTCCGGGTTGAGCACGTCGATCAGACGAATCAAATCTTCAGGATTCATGCTCGGGCCGACTTTGACGCCGATCGGGTTGTTCACCCCGCGCAGGAACTCGACATGTGCGCCGTCGAGCTGACGGGTGCGGTCGCCGATCCACAGCATGTGGGCCGAGCAGTCGTAATAATCGTTGGTCAGGCTGTCGCGACGGACAAAGGCTTGCTCGTAGTTCAGCAGCAGCGCTTCGTGGGCGGTGAAAAAGCTGGTTTCGCGCAGTTGCGGCGAGCTGTCCATGCCGCAGGCGCGCATAAAGGCCAGGGTTTCATCGATGCGATCAGCCAGGTGGCTGTATTTTTCGGCCAGGGCCGAGTTGGCGATGAAATCCAGATTCCACTTGTGCACTTGATGCAGGTCGGCAAAACCGCCCTGGGCAAAGGCGCGCAGCAGGTTCAGGGTGGCGGTGGACTGGTGATAGGACTGCAGCAGGCGTTCCGGGTCCGGCACGCGGCTTTTTTCGTCGAAACCGATGCCGTTGACGATGTCGCCACGGTAGGCCGGCAAGGTCACGCCGTCGATGGTTTCGTCGTTGGCCGAACGGGGTTTGGCGAACTGGCCGGCCATGCGCCCGACTTTGACCACCGGGCAACCGGCGGCGAAGGTCATGACGATCGCCATTTGCAGCAGCACTTTAAAGGTGTCGCGGATTTTCGCGGCGGAGAACTCGGCGAAGCTTTCGGCGCAGTCGCCGCCCTGCAACAGAAACGCGCGGCCCTGGGTCACTTCGGCAAACTGACGGCGCAACTCCCGGGCTTCACCGGCAAACACCAGCGGCGGATAACTGGCCAGGGTTTGCTCGACCTGCGCCAAATGCGCGGCGTCGGGGTAGCGGGGTTGTTGCTGGATCGGCAAGGCACGCCAGCTGTCAGGGCTCCAGGGTTGGCTCATCACGGTCTCTAGTGTTTACGCACGGGCGCTTATGTTATCAGCAATTAGTGCGTGACCTGTTCCCGTCGCTTCGCGGACAATCGCGCCTTTGCCGCTTCATGTTGCGGTGTATTGCGTTGCCGGGCTCGGCAGCGATCAGGAGACGAAATGACTGAGGAGCGCGTCGAGCATTTGCTCGCCGAGGTACAGGATGAGTTCGGCGTGATTCGCGTGCTGGAAGTGGCCGATTACCGTTTTCTCGAATTCGGCGATGCCATCGAGCAAAGTTGCGTATTCACCGCCGACCCGAGCTGGCTGGAGTACGACTACACCCGCGCGATGCTGATCGGTGCGCTATGCCATGAGCAGCCGGAAAGCGCGCTGTTCCTCGGCCTTGGTGCGGGCACACTGACCCAGGCCTGCCTCAAGTTCCTGCCACTGGAAGACGTCGAAGCCATCGAACTGCGCCCCGACGTGCCGCGCCTGGCCATCGAATACCTAGGGCTGGATGATGATCCGCGGCTGTATATCCGCGTCGGCGATGCGCTGGAGTTGTTGGAGACGGCTGAGCCGGCGGACCTGATTTTCGTCGACCTTTATACCGATGTCGGGCCGGGTGTCGGGCATCTGGCCTGGAGTTTTCTGGAGAACTGTCAAAAACGCCTGAATCCGGGTGGCTGGCTGGTGATCAATCAGTGGGCCACTGATGATGGCAAACCCTTGGGCGCAGCGTTGTTTCGCGGGCTCTACCATCGGCATTACTGGGAACTGCCGGTGAAGGAGGGCAACGTGATTTTGATCGTGCCGTCGGAGCTGGATCAGGAACTGGACCTGGACGGCTTGATCGCCCGGGCCGAAGGACTGGCGCCGCAGTTGGGGTATTCGTTGCTGTCGTTGATCAAGGCGATTCGGCCGGCGACGTAATGCGTTGAGTGGACGGACCTCTTCGCGGGCAAGCCTCGCTCCTACAAGTTTTTTGTCGTTCGCATTTCCGGCATACGACACAAAACCTGTAGGAGCGAGGCTTGCCCGCGAAGACAATATTCGCCCCAACACAAACCTCAAACCCCTTTGAATACACCGGGCCGTTTCTCGATCATCGACCGCACACCTTCCTTGGCATCCTCGCTGTTTAGCAATTTCTTCACCATCGGCGGCAACCCCTGCGCCGCTGCCGTTTCCCCTTCATAGCGCGCCTGCCTGGCCGACATCAGCGTTGCCTGAACCCCCATTGGCGCCTGCCGGGCAATGCGTTCCGCCAGTTCAATTGCCCGGGGCAGCAAATCTTCACTGGCCATGACTTCCTGCACCAATCCCAAGTGCAACGCGTCATGGGCATCGAATTCATCGCCGGTCAGCAGCCAGCGCATCGCGTTGCCCCAACCGGCCACCTGATGCAGGCGCAACGTGGCGCCGCCGAACGGGAAGATCCCGCGCTGCACTTCCATCTGGGCGAAACGGGTGTTGCTGGCGCAGAGGTTGATGTCGGCGGCCAGCATCAACTCGATGCCAATGGTCAGGCAATAACCTTGCGCGGCGACGATCACCGGTTTGCTGACCCGTGGCCCGGCGAACACGCCCCACGGATCACAGCCGCCGGGGGGTGCCTGCCAGCCTTCGGCGAGGGCGGAACTGGCATTGATCAGGTCGAGCCCGGCGGTGAAGTGCTCGCCATGGCCGAACACCACCGCTACCCGCGCCTCGCTGTCGGCCTCGAATTCGCCATAGGCCAGGCTCAGTTCGTTGAGCAGATCAAGGTCGAAGGCGTTGCGCTTGGCAACCCGGTCCAGGCCAAGTAACAAGACATGACCATGTCGCTCACGGCTGATACGACTGGAAACGGTCTGATTCATGGGGCATTTCCTCGGGCGGGGAGAGGGTGCCAGACCGAAGGTCCGTGTCACCAGGGTGAACCGTTTTAGCGCCATCGCCAGCAGGGCCGGGCCTTTGAAAAATAGACCGTTGCGCGATTATCCGCAAAGCCTGTGACACAACGGTATATACGTCAGTTTTCCGACAAATAATGCTCCCTTTTTGGGCGAATTCCGGTATAGTGCGCGCCGGCCTTTAACCGGGCCGCGTTTAGGTAGCGCAATTCCCCGAAGTCAGCTTCGGCTGCACGTCCGCACAGCGGACTCTCCCTTGACGAATCTTTTTCATTCATTCGTTTTCGCAAATCCCCGCCGACAAAGCAGCCAGGGCGACTCTTGAGTCTTACACGGCATGCGCAGCTTTGGAGCATGGGTCTTTGCGGATGCACTTAGAGGCAGACCCATGACCCAGGAAACCGGCGGCTTCGCCGCTTTTAATCTTAATCCGAATATTCTTGCAGCCGTCATTGCGACCGGCTACGAAGAACCTTCGGCTATTCAGCAGCAATCGATCCCGATCATCATGGCCGGCCACGACATGATCGGCCAAGCGCAAACCGGTACCGGTAAAACCGCCGCGTTCGCCCTGCCTATCCTGCATCGCATCGATCCTGCCAAGCGCGAGCCGCAAGCCCTGATCCTGGCGCCAACCCGTGAGTTGGCGCTGCAAGTAGCAACCGCTTTCGAAACCTACGCCAAGCAAATGCCGGGCGTTACCGTTGTGGCCGTTTACGGCGGCGCCCCGATGGGCCCACAACTGAAAGCAATCCGTAATGGCGCACAGATCGTTGTCGCCACTCCGGGTCGTCTGTGCGACCACCTGCGTCGCGACGAAAAAGTCCTGTCGACCGTGAACCACCTGGTTCTCGACGAAGCGGACGAAATGCTCAAACTGGGTTTCATGGACGACCTCGAAGTTATCTTCAAGGCTCTGCCACCGACCCGTCAGACCGTATTGTTCTCGGCGACCCTGCCGCAGTCGATCCGTGCCATTGCCGAGCGTCACCTGCGTGATCCGCAGCACGTGAAGATCCAGACCAAGACTCAAACCGTTACCGCGATCGAACAGGCTCACCTGTTGGTTCACGCTGACCAGAAGACCTCGGCTGTATTGAGCCTGCTGGAAGTCGAAGACTTCGACGCCCTGATCATGTTCGTGCGCACCAAGCAAGCGACCCTGGACCTGGCCAGTGCCCTGGAAGCCAAAGGCTACAAAGCCGCTGCGCTGAACGGTGACATTGCCCAGAACCAACGTGAGCGCGTCATCGAATCCCTCAAGGATGGCCGTCTGGACATCGTTGTGGCGACCGACGTTGCTGCCCGTGGCCTGGACGTTCCGCGCATCACTCACGTGTTCAACGTTGACATGCCGTACGATCCAGAGTCCTACGTTCACCGTATCGGCCGTACTGGCCGTGCCGGTCGCGAAGGTCGTGCACTGCTGCTGGTGACTCCGCGTGAGCGCCGCATGCTGCAAGTGATCGAGCGTGTAACCGGTCAAAAGGTTGCCGAAGTTCGCCTGCCGGATGCTCAAGCTGTTCTCGATGCCCGCATCAAGAAACTGACCAACAGCCTGTCGCCGCTGGTCGCTGATGCCGAATCGACTCACGGTGATCTGCTGGATCGCCTGACCGCCGATATCGGTTGCACTCCGCGTGCCCTGGCCGCTGCGCTGCTGCGCAAAGCCACCAACGCTCAGGCGCTGACCCTGGCTGCCATCGAGAAAGAACGTCCACTGGTGCCGAACAATGCACCGCGTGGCGATCGTCCAGAGCGCACCGGTGATCGTCCGGACCGTGGTGATCGTGAGCGTCGTGCTCCGGTTGCATTGGCCGAAGGCCGTGCTCGTTGCCGTACCGCGCTGGGTGCGCGTGATGGCATCGCTGCCAAGAACCTGCTGGGCGCTATCCTCAACGAAGGTGGCCTGGCTCGCGAAGCAATCGGTCGCATCCAGGTGCGTGACAGCTTCAGCCTCGTTGAGCTGCCGGAAGATGGTCTGGAAAAACTCCTGACCAAACTGAAGGACACTCGCGTTGCTGGCAAGCAGTTGAAGCTGCGTCGCTATCGCGAAGATTAATCCGCTCTCGGGCTGATTGATCGCACATAAAAAATCCCCGACTGGTTCGGGGATTTTTTTTGCCTGATCGTTCCCACGCTCCGCGTGGGAATGCCTCATCGGACGCTCCGCGTTCGGCTTTTAAAGGGACGCGGAGCGTCCCGGGCTGCATTCCCACGCGGAGCGTGGGAACGATCAATTACCCAAACCGGTAAATATCCATCCCCAGCGCCCCCATGGTGAATCCCTGGTGCGCAATCCCGAACTCACCCCCGGCCCCGCGAGCAAAGTACAGCGGCAGCAAATGCTCATCGCTCGGATGGTTGCGCACAGCATTCGGTGCCTGCTGACGATAATCGTGCAGCGCGGCCTCGTCGTTGGCAGCGAGTTTTTCAATCATCCAGTCGCGGAATGCCTTGGCCCATGGTTCGACGCTCTCCGGGCCGGCGTGCCAGTCCAGTTCACGCAGGTTGTGAGTGATGCTGCCGGAGCCGATCAACAGCACGCCGTGCTCGCGCAGGCTGGTCAGTGCATGGCCGACCCGGGTCTGCAGGGCCGGGCCACCGCGGGTTGGCAGTGAGACTTGCACCACTGGAATGTCGGCCCGGGGGTACATCAATGACAGCGGCACCCAGACCCCGTGATCGAATGGCCGCTTGGCGTCGATGCGCACTGGCAGGCCATCGGCTTTCAACAACTCGACCACCTCTGCCGCCAGTTGCGGATCACCGGGCGCGGGGTATTGCACGTCGAACAAGGCCTTCGGGAAACCACCAAAGTCATGCCAGGTGTCGGGCTGCGGGTTGCCGCTGACCAGCAGCTCGTTGCTTTCCCAGTGCGCGGATACAATCACAATGGCGTTGGGCTTTGGCATTTCTGCGGCAAGGCGTGCCAGGGCAGGGCCGCTGGCGCCTGGTTCCAGTGCCAACATGGGCGAGCCATGGGATATGTACAGGCTGGGGAACATGAATGAGCTCCTGAGGGGTAAGATGGCGTCATCTTCAGTCAGATCATTGATCTAAATCTAATATAAGTTTTAGGGTCTTTTGATCGAATTTTCGGGATTAATTATGCAGCCGGAGTTTTGGCACAAGCGGTGGACGTCGAATCAGATCGGCTTCCACCTGCCGGAAGTGAATCCATATCTGCAACGCTACTGGCCGCAATTGGGCCTGGAAGAAGGCGCGCGCGTACTGGTGCCGTTATGTGGGAAAAGCCTGGATCTGCTGTGGCTGGCGAAATGCGGCCACGAGGTATTGGGCGTCGAATTGTCGGAAAAAGCCGTGGAAGACTTTTTCCACGAACATCAATTCGACCCGGATGTCAGCGACCAGGGCCCGTTCACGGTCTATCGCGCGGGTTCGATCGAGATCTGGTGCGGCGATTTCTTCGCCCTGACCGCCGGCGATGTGGCTGATTGCAGCGCGTTGTACGACCGAGCGGCGTTGATTGCCTTGCCGCCGAAGATGCGCGAGCAATACGCCGAGCATCTGAAGCGGATTCTGCCAAAGGATTCCCTGGGGTTGTTGATCACCCTGGATTACGACCAGACGCAGAAGGAAGGGCCGCCGTTTGCCGTGCTGGATGACGAAGTGCAACGGCTGTTCGGGGCGAGCTGGGAGCTGAAGATTCTGGAAGACCAGGACGTTCTGGGTGAGAGCTGGAAGTTTGTCGAGAGCGGTGTGACGCGGCTTGAAGAGCGGGTGTATCGGGTTTCCAGCCGATAGATTTGTAGGGTTGTATCGGCCCCCATCGCGAGCAAGCTCGCTCCCACACTGGATCTGTGTCGATCACAAAATATGTGATTCACCTCGGTCAACTGTGGGAGCGAGCTTGCTCGCGATGGGGTCCGAAAGAACACCACAAAATCAGCAGACAAAAAAAGGCCCGCATTCACTGCGGGCCTTTTCTTTTGGTACGGAGCGACTCAGCCCCGACGACGCAGCGCGTCAATACGCTCTTCCAGCGGCGGGTGGCTCATGAACATGCGGGCGAACCCTTGTTTGATGCCACCGTTGATACCGAAGGCGTTCAAGGTGTCCGGCATGTGCACCGGCAGCCCTTGTTCGGCTCGCAGGCGCTGCAGAGCGCCGATCATTGCGCCGGTGCCAGCCAGGCGTGCGCCGGCTTCGTCAGCGCGGAATTCGCGTTTGCGCGAGAACCACATGACGATGGAGCTGGCCAGAATGCCCAGCACCAGTTCGGCGACGATGGTCGCTACGTAGTAGGCGATGCCCTGGCCTTCTTCGTTCTTGAAGATCACCTTGTCGACAAAGTTGCCGATGATCCGCGCGAAGAACATCACGAAGGTGTTCACCACGCCCTGGATCAACGCCAGGGTGACCATGTCACCATTGGCCACGTGCCCGATTTCGTGGGCCAGCACGGCTTTGACTTCATCCGGCGAGAACCGCTCGAGCAGACCCTGGCTGACCGCGACCAATGCGTCGTTCTTGTTCCAGCCAGTGGCGAAGGCGTTGGCCTCGTAGGCCGGGAAAATCCCGACTTCGGGCATCTTGATCCCGGCTTCGCGAGACAGTTGTTCAACGGTTTGCAGCAGCCATTGCTCGTGACGGGTGCGCGGCTGGCTGATGATTTGGGTGCTGGTGCTCATCTTCGCCATCCACTTGGAGATGAACAGCGAGAACAGCGAACCGGCGAAACCAAAGACCGCACAGAAAAGCAGCAGCTGATTGAGGTTGAGATCAACCCCGTTGGCCGCCATGAACCCGTTGAAGCCGAAAAGGCTCAGGGTGATGCTGGCAATCAGCACGACCGCCAGGTTAGTGGCCAAAAACAGCAGGATGCGCATCATGGTTGTAGAAATCTCCTCATGCTAAAGATGTAGCGTACTGCGGGGTATATAAGGTGCTGCACCGTGCTATTCAACCGAGTGACTATTTCAAACTGTGTCCTACAGCAACAGTCTAGCCCCGTGCAGGGCATTTCCGACGTGGACGCAGGAAGGGTTTGGCAGCCGAATGACTGCGCAGGCCCCGTCTTTGTTAGACGCGAGCGCAAAATCCATCGACAGGCAACGATAGCAACAGGGATGTGCGGCAAGGTGTAGAGATGTGTTGCTGAATCAATCACCGTGCGACCGGACCCGCGTCGCACGGTGATCACCAGCTTACTGGCGGTAAGTCTTGAGGAAGTTGCCGATCCGGCCGATGGCCTGATCCAGTTCGTCGACCCGGGGCAGGGTGACCACGCGGAAGTGATCCGGCCACGGCCAGTTGAACGCCGTGCCTTGCACCACCAGCAGCTTCTCGGAGAGCAGCAGGTCGAGCACGAACTTCTCGTCGTTGTGAATCGGGCACACCTTCGGATCGATGCGCGGGAACGCATACAGCGCGCCCATCGGCTTGACGCAGCTTACGCCCGGAATGTCGTTGAGCAATTCCCAGGTGCGGTTGCGTTGTTCCAGCAGGCGACCTTGCGGCAACACCAGGTCATTGATGCTCTGGTAGCCGCCGAGCGCGGTCTGGATCGCGTGCTGGCTCGGCACGTTGGCACACAGGCGCATGTTGGCCAGCATGTCGATGCCTTCGATGTAGCTCTGGGCGTGGTGTTTCGGCCCGGAAATGGCGATCCAGCCGGAGCGGAAACCGGCCACGCGGTAGGACTTCGACAGGCCGTTGAAAGTCAGGCACAGCAGGTCTGGCGCCAGGGATGCGGTGCAAATGTGCACGGCGTCGTCGTAGAGGATCTTGTCGTAGATTTCGTCCGAGAACACCACCAGGTTATGCGAACGAGCCAGTTCGAGCATGCCCAGCAACACTTCCTTGGAATACACCGCGCCGGTCGGGTTGTTCGGATTGATGATCACCAGGGCCTTGGTGTTCGGGGTGATCTTGGCCTTGATGTCGGCCAGGTCCGGGAACCAGTCGGCGCCTTCATCGCACAGGTAATGCACCGGATTGCCGCCGGCCAGGCTGACCGCGGCGGTCCACAGCGGGTAGTCAGGCGCCGGCACCAGCACTTCGTCGCCGTTGTTGAGCAGGGCCTGCATCGACATCACGATCAGCTCGGACACGCCGTTGCCCAGGTAGATGTCCTCGATGCCGACACCTTCGACCTGCTTCTGCTGGTAATACTGCATCACCGCTTTGCGCGCGCTGAACAGACCTTTGGAATCGCTGTAGCCCTGGGCGGTCGGCAGGTTGCGGATCACGTCCTGGAGGATTTCATCCGGCGCTTCGAAACCAAAGGGCGCCGGGTTGCCGATGTTCAGCTTGAGGATGCGATGGCCTTCCTCTTCCAGGCGTTTGGCGTGCTTGAGCACTGGGCCGCGAATGTCGTAGCAGACGTTGGCGAGCTTGTTCGATTTGCTGACCTGCATGGCGATGTGTTCCCGAAAATGAACGATCCAGGCGGCGTGTGAACTACCGTACTGGGAATCCTGCGTATTCACCCAGGCCCGGAGCCTGGGATGGCGACACTCATAATCCGTTTGAATGCGCGGGGTCTGGCTGCCAGACTGGCGTTTGACGAGGCGCAATCATACGTGCCGCCCGATCCGTGGAAAAGGTACAGATCGGGCTTTTTCAGCTGCTGAGGTGTGACGATGGAAAAGTTGGATAAACCCCTGGAAGAATGGAAGGCGATGCTTGATCCAGAGCAGTACAACGTTTGTCGCCTCAAGGGCACCGAACGGCCATTCTCCGGCAAGTACAACGACACCAAGACCGACGGCGTTTACCACTGTGTCTGCTGCAACGAGCCGTTGTTCGATTCCAAGACCAAGTTTGATTCCGGCTGCGGCTGGCCGAGCTTCTATGCGCCGATCGGCGAGAGTGCGATGGTCGAGATCCGTGACGCCAGCCACGGCATGATCCGCACCGAAGTGGTCTGCGCCAAGTGCGACGCCCACTTGGGCCACGTGTTCCCGGACGGTCCGCCACCGACCGGTTTGCGTTACTGCATCAACTCCGTGTGCCTGGACCTGGTTCCCCGCTCGTAAACGCGAATCCCCCCTGTAGGAGCGAAGCTTGCTCGCGAAGGCATCGAATCAGTCAACATCATTGTTGAATGTTAAGACGTCTTCGCGAGCAAGCTTCGCTCCTACAGGGATTGGCGGGTGTTTTATTGATTTATTAAATTGCACACAATTCAATTGCTCGCTATGTTCAAAGCTTCTTCCTTCATTTGGAGCCCAAACCATGAGCGACAACCTGCTGAGCATCCCGGTTACCACCATCAAGGGTGAGCAAAAAACCCTGTCCGACTTCGCCGGCAAAGCCGTGCTGGTGGTCAATACCGCCAGCAAATGCGGTTTCACCCCGCAGTACAAAGGTCTCGAAGAACTGTGGCAGACCTACAAGGATCAAGGTCTGGTGGTGCTCGGCTTTCCCTGCAACCAGTTCGGCAAGCAGGAGCCTGGCAACGAAGGGGCGATTTCCGAGTTCTGCGAGTTGAACTTCGGTGTCAGCTTCCCGCTGTTCAAGAAGATCGACGTTAACGGTTCCGACGCCCATCCACTGTTCGTCCAACTAAAAAAACGCGCGCCGGGCCTGCTGGGTTCACAAGGCATCAAGTGGAACTTCACCAAGTTCCTGATCGGCAAAGACGGCCAGTTGGTCAAGCGCTTCGCCCCGGCGACCAAGCCTCAGGACTTGACCGCCGAGATCGAAGCCCTGCTGAAATGAACACCGTGTCCGCCGATTCCCTGAAACTCGACAGCCAGCTGTGTTTCAAGCTGTATGCCGCTTCCCGGGCGGTGATTCGTGGCTATAAGCCGATGCTCGATCAACTCGGCCTGACCTACCCGCAGTACCTGGCGATGCTGGTGTTGTGGGAATGGCAGGAAGAGGCGCCGGAGCAGCCGACCGTCAAGGCCCTGGGCGAACGCCTGGCGCTGGATTCCGGCACCCTCACGCCGTTGCTCAAGCGCCTTGAACAACTGCAACTGGTTCAGCGCCAGCGTTCGGCGCGGGATGAGCGTGAGGTGCACCTGAGCCTGTCGGCCGCAGGCCTTGCCCTGCGCGAGCAGGTCGGGCCGCTCAAGGCGCGCCTGTTGTGCGACAGCGGTGTTGATCTGAATCGCCTGAATGAACTGCGCGAGGGCCTCGATCAACTGTTGGGGCAGATCAAAGCGCTGTCGTAGTCGGTATCCACAAGTCGAGCAGGGCGGCCAGTTCTTCACGGCGAAAGGGTTTGGCCAGGTAGTCGCTCATGCCCGCCACGCGGCAGCGTTCGCGTTCTTCGGACATGGCGTTGGCGGTCAGTGCGACGATCGGCAACTGCGGCCAACGCCCACTGCGACGGATATGCCGACTGGCCTCGTAGCCGTCCATCACCGGCATGTTGCAATCCATCAGCACCAGATCGAATTCACTCAGCTCAAGTTGATCCAGGGCTTCGGCGCCGTGGGCGGCGACAATCACCTCGCAGCCGAGTTTGCCGAGCATGCCCTTGGCCACCAATTGATTGACCGGGTTGTCCTCCACCAGCAGCACCCGACCGCGACGTTGCGGGGTGAGGGTGTCGAGTTGTGCGTCGTTGGTCGTGGCGATGTCCGGCTGCAACACTCGGCGCAGGGTCTGGTACAGCGCGTTGCGTGCCAATGGCCGGGCCTGTTGCTGCAACGGCGCCAGGGCGGCGGCTTCTTCGCTGGGCATGAAACTGCCGTAGGCCGTCACCAGCAGAATCGGCGCCGTGAGTGTGGGGCGCAGGCCGAACAGGCATTCCGGGCAGTCGGTGATCAAGACATCGGGTTCCAGGCCAAGCATCGAGTCTTCAATCGAGCGCTGCTGATAATCCAGCCCCCATAACGGCAGCAGGCTTTTCAGGAGTTCCGCCAGGCCACTGCTGGCCGACGTAATCGCGATGACCTTGCCTTGCAACGGCGGGGGCGCAATGGCGCGGGTGTGGCAGGGCAGTGGCAGGTCAGCGCAGAACTGACTGCCGAATCCGGCTTCGGAACTGATCGTCAGCCGACCTTGCATGGCTTCGCAGAGGTTGTACGTCAGGGCCAGACCCAACCCGGTACCGCCGAATTGTCGGGTAATACCGGCGCCAGCCTGGGTGAACGGCTGGAAGATTTTCACCTGCGCGTCCTGGGCGATCCCGATGCCGGTGTCGCACACCTCGATGCGCACGCCGTCTTCAAAGGTTGAAAGCCGCACATCGACTCGCCCGAAGCGGGTGAACTTGAGGGCGTTGGACAGCAAGTTGCTGACAATCTGCCGGACCCGGGTCGGGTCGCCCAGCACCAGGGCCGGAAACTGCGGATCGATCAGGCAGGCCAGTTCAACGCTGGGAGCGGCGTTCTGCGACAACAGGTTGGCGGTGTCCTCGATCAGCGAGCCGAGGTCGAACGGGATGTGTTCGAGCTCCAGCTGCCCGGCGTCGAATTTCGACAGGTCGAGAATATCGTTGAGCAATTCCACCAGGACTTTGCCCGAGTCATGGGCGATGGACAGCTGTTGCTGTTGCTCGGCATTGAGCGGGCCGTCGAGCGAGAGCGCGATCATCCCCAGCAGGCCGTTGAGCGGTGTGCGGATTTCGTGACTCATGTTGGCCAGGAACGCCGAGCGCGCTTCGGCCATGTCCAGGGCGGTCCGGCGGGCGGCTTCCAGTTCCTCGTTGGATTGACTGAGCCGGGAGTTGATCGCCTTGAGTTCAGCCGTGCGCGCCGAGACGATATTTTCCAGTTGCCCGAGGTAATCGGTCAGGCGGTTTTCCGCGTTGCGCCGTTGCTGGATTTCGGTGGCGATGTTTTCGAACTGTTGATTGGCCACTTTGACCAGTACACCGATTTCATCGTTTTCATGCCCCGCCGGGTACTCCAGCCACGTCGGTTCGGCACTGCGCGGATCGCGGCCGCTGAGTTCGCGGATGACCCGCACCAGCGGTTTGGTCAGCATCACGTAAAACAGCGCCAGGAGAATGCCGGTCAGGATCAGGCTGCGGGCGAAACCGTTGAGCAAGGTCACTTCGGCCCGGCGCAGGAAGCGGTTGCCGAAGGAATAGGTGTCCACCTCTAGCTGCAAGGTGCCGAGGGATTCGTCGGGCAAGTGGTCGAGGTAGAGCCGGTCTTCGAACTTTCGGTTGGCGCCGAACAGGAAGTCGCTGATCACCCGGTAACCGCTTTGCAGGCCCTGGCGTTTGACGCTGGCCAGTACCGTATTGTTGTTATCGGTCAATTGCGCGCTGATGATGGCCGGCGAACGCAACAGGCCCATGGTCAATTCCTGGGCCAGCTCGGCATCGATGTTGTAGGCGATACGTGAGGCCGGGTTATGGCTGATTTCCAGCAAAGACAGGATTTCACGGTTGATGGAGGCGTCTTCGCTGGCATAATCGATGCCTATTTGCACCAGACTGAGCAATGTGCCCAGTATGAAACCGACCAGCACAGTGAGCCGGGCTTGCTTGTATGACAGCCGGTGAGTGAACTTGATATCCATGGGGTGTTGAACCACTTCCGTTTCCCTTCGCTGCTCAAGCATAGTCGATCATGCATGGATACCGATGTTCCCACGTCACCCTTATTCGAGGGGGCGGGTTGTTGTAAGTTGCTGTATCGCCATCATTACTGTGAAACGTGCCCGAGGAGAAGACGTGGATTCCCGATTGAATGCTTTTCTTGAACGCGCCGATGCCGTTCTGGCCCGTATCGAACCCTTGCTGCCGGCACCTCGGCAAACCATTGACTGGGTCCATTGCCTGGCCGCGCGCTGGCAGCGTGAGGGCCGCAGCGGTTTTCTGCTGCCGCTGCAAGTCAGCCTCGATACCCGTTTGACCGACCTGATCGGTGTCGACCGCCAGGTGGAACAACTGGGGCGCAACACCCAACAATTTATCGACGGCATGCCAGCCAACCACGCGTTGCTCTGGGGTTCGCGTGGCACCGGTAAATCGTCGCTGGTTCGTGCGTTGCTGGCCGAACATCACGAGGCCGGGTTGCGCCTGATCGAAATCGAGCGTGATCACCTGGCGGACCTGCCGCGTATCGTCGAACAGATTGCCAAATTGCCCCAGCGTTTCGTGCTGTTCTGCGATGACCTGTCGTTCGAGTCCGGCGAAGGCGATTACCGGGTGCTCAAGAGTGTGCTCGACGGCTCCCTTGAACAAGCGCCGGACAACGTGCTGCTGTACGCCACGTCCAACCGCCGCCACCTGGTGCCGGAAAAAGAAAGCGATAACGAAAACTGGAAGCGCGTCGACGGCGAATTGCATCCCAGCGAAGCGGTGGAAGACAAGATCGCGCTGTCGGATCGTTTCGGTCTGTGGCTGTCGTTCTATCCGTTTACGCAGGAGCACTTCCTTAATGTGGTCGAGCACTGGATCGGGCAACTGGCCGACAAGGCCGGCCTTGCCTGGCAGCGCAGCGAAGAGCTGGATATCCTCGCGGTCCGTTGGGCCACTGGCCGGGGAAATCGCAATGGACGTTGCGCTTATCAATTTGCGCGTTATTGGGTTGGACTGAAGCTGCTGGAGCACAAGGCATGATCGATTTACAACAAAGCGGCCAAGGCCTTGAAGGCTACGGCATGCTGCACGCACAACTGGAATCCTTGCTGGCGGACGAGCGGGACTTCATCGCCAACGCCGCGCAGTTTTCCGCGTTTCTGTTCAACCAGCTCGATGACCTGAACTGGGCCGGTTTCTACCTCAATCGCAACGAAGAGCTGGTGCTTGGCCCGTTCCAGGGGCAAATCGCCTGTGTGCGGATTCCGTTCGGTCGCGGTGTGTGCGGGGCGGCTGCGGCCACTTTGCAAACGCAGTTGGTCGAAGATGTGCACGCGTTCCCCGGGCATATCGCTTGCGACAGCGCGTCGAACAGCGAACTGGTGGTGCCACTGGTCAAGGACGGTCGACTGATCGGCGTGCTGGACCTGGACAGCCCGAAACTGGCGCGTTTTACCGCTGACGATCAGGCGGGCATCGAGCAATTGGCGGCGATCTTCCTGCGTTTGACGGATTGCTGATCATCCTTTCAAAATTGCCTGTCAGGTGAAATGCATTCCTGTGGGAGCGAGCTTGCTCGCGATGGCGGCCTTACATTCAACACATGTATTACCAGTGAGTCCGCTATCGCGAGCAAGCTCGCTCCCACAGGGGGTGTGGTGTTCAAAGCTTGAGTTGACTGTCGTTAGCTCAAGCCTGCCTTGGCCAGCAGGCTCGCCGGGTCCACGGCGTCGATCTGTTTCGGATCGAGGAATTGCTCGGCGTATTGCCGGTAAATCTGTTCGTTGATAAACAGCCCGAACAATTCGGGATCGATATGGGCGTCACGGCACATCGTGGCCATGATGCCCAGCGCTTCGCTCAAGGACTTGGCTTTCTTGTAGGGGCGATCGGCCGCGGTCAGCGCTTCGAAAATATCGGCAATCGCCATCATCCGCGCCGGCAAGCTCATGTCTTCGCGCTTCAACTGCTTGGGATAACCGGTGCCGTCCATTTTTTCGTGATGGCCGCCGGCGATTTCCGCCACGTTGTTGAGGTGGCCGGGGAACGGCAGATGGCTGAGCATCAGGATCGTCTGCACCATGTGGTGATTGATGATGTAGCGCTCTTCGCGAGTCAGGGTGCCTCGGGTAATGCTTAGGTTGTAGAGCTCGCCGCGATTGTATTTGTAGTGCGGCACATCGAGCTTGAAGCCCCAGGGATTGTCGGCCGGGATCAGTTCACCTTCGGCGCGTTCCAGCAGATGCTCGGGCTTGTCCGCCAGCAGTGGTTCACTGACCGGCAGCGTCGGTGCAGGGGTGCGCGACTGGCGACGGTTCTCTTCCCAGGAAACCCCCAGGCGATCATCCAGGGTTCGGGTCCAGGTCCGTTGGGCGATCAGGTTCAGGCGCGCGAGGTCGGCCTCGGCCATCGCCTCGCCGCCCAGATTGCAACGGGCGATAAAGGCGAAGTCATCGTCCAGGCCCGCCAGGTTGGCGTTGCGCAGTTCGGCAAGATGTTGTTCGTCGCCGCCCAGGGCCATGGCCTGCCAATAGTTGATCCAGGCATCACGCTTGAGGACTTCGAAACGGGTGCGGATTTCGTGGATGCGATCGTTCAGGGTTTCCAGTTTGGTGGCCTTGTCGACCACATATTCGGGCGTGGTGACCTTGCCGCAATCGTGGAGCCAGGCGGCAATGTGCAGGGCTTCCCACTCATCTTCGGTTGGTTGGTAGCCGCTGAACGCCGGGGCCTGGCTGGCCGCTGCCGCTTGGGCGAGCATCAAGGTCAGCGCCGGCACTCGCTGGCAATGGCCGCCGGTGTAAGGGCTCTTGGCATCGATCGCGCCGGCGAGCAGTTGAATGAACGAATCCAGCAGTTGTTTTTGCTTGGCCTGCAAACGCTGGCTTTCGATACTCACCGCCGCGGCGCCGGACACCGCTTGAAGAAACGCGATGCGATCCGGGCGAAGTTTTTCCAGGTCGCTTTGGCTGCCACTGTCGGCCAGCAGCAGAATCAGCAAGCCGACGGTTTCGTTGTGCCGGTTGCGCAGCCGAAGGCCGATCAGGTGCACTCGCGGGCTCTCCATGGCGAGCAAGACCTTGTGCAAATCCCCGGCCTGTTCGAAACCGAGACTGGTGACCACATTGTCGGCCGTCGCCAGTTGTTGCAGCCACGACGGGTTCTGCGGGTTCTGCAGCTCGTGTCCTCGAATATCGAACGACGGCAGGGATTGGGACGTGCCGTTGATCACCAGGCCATGGGGCTCGATGCGATCGCCGTCAGTTTCGCGCAGGTAGATCAGGCCGGCCTGGGCCTGGGCGATTTTCACGGTTTCAAACAGCACGCGTTGCAGCAAAGGGGCGAAGCGGGTCTCGGCACACAGGCTGTCGGTGATCTGGAAAAAACTCCCGAGGGTGTCCTTCATCCGCGCCATTGATACGCGCAACTGATCGACTTCCAGGACCGGGGAGTGACGACTGACGGGAAAGTTGAAATCGAAACTGCGAATGGCATCGGCTTCCCTCACCAGCGCACGCAAGGGCTTGACCAGGATCCGCGACGTCAGCCAACCCACCGGCAGGCACAACAGCAAGGTGGTCAGGGTAATCAGCGCCCCTTGCCAGCGCATGCGGTAGGCATCGACGAGCAATTCATCCTCGGGCACCAGCAGTGCCATTTGCAAACCCTGGGGGCCGCCCTCCTGCATGTGACTGCGGGCGACGATCCACTGCCGGCCGGCGACGTCCAGGCGATTGCCCGCCGGCGGGCTGGCGAGCAGGGCGCCGAGGCTGGGGCTCAAGTCCGCGGCTTTGCTCAGGCGGGCGGTCTGGTCATCGATGATCAGTTTGCGGCTGTCGGGATAGGCAATCGCATTGCCCTCGGCATCGAACAGTGCGATCTCGGTGCTGGGCGTGACGACGTGTTTGGCCAGGGTCGAGGAGAGCTCGGCCAGGGTCAGGTCGGCGCCCATCACCGCAGTGTCGCCGCTGCGCCGGGCCAGTGTGGTGCCGACGTTATGGGTGGAGAAAAAAATGTAGGGTTCGGTGGTGATCTGGTCCGTGTCCTGCCGAGCGCTGGTAAACCAGTCGCGGATCCGCGGATCGTAGGTTTCATCGGCAACGTCCTGGCGGCTGATGAGATTCAGGGCCTGATCGTAGAACAGGAACCGGGAGACGACCTGATCGCCACTGCCATGGCGTTCGATGCTCCACACCTGATAGGCCGCCGCATCCGGCGCCTTGAGCAGCGTCCTGAGGGTGTCGGTGCGCAGCGGCCGGACCATGAAGAAATCGCCATTGCCGTAGCCCAGGTACAGCGAGGCCAGGTTGGGGTTGTCCTTGAGCGATTGGCTGAACGGCTTGAGCAACGCCAGACGCTGCTCAAGTTCCGGGGCCTGGGTGGCCGGCATGTCGGCCAACAGGCTGAGCAGGTGACGAATCGGCTCGTAAGTGGATTGCAGGTCCAGGCGTACGTCCTGCTCGATGCGATTGAACAGCTTTTCACTGCTGGACAGAATGATCTGCGTGGTCTGCTGGTAATTGAAAATGCCCAGCACCACACCGGTCAGCAACAACAGGAAGGTGAACATGACGCTGATATGGACGTGCAGGGGAAACCGGCGTTGATCCGCGCGCAGTGGGCTGGGCATTACGGTCTCTCCATAGTGGTTAACGCACTGCTCAGCGTCCAAGCATAGTTAAGGCTCCGCCATTTTGCTGTTGGCGTTCAGGCCAATCTGTTGCTGCAGCGCGCGCTCCAGTTCGAGCATCGCCAGGTCCATGGCGTGGATGCATTTAGCGACCTCATCCGAAGGCGCCGGGTCATGGCAGACGTTTTCGAGCGCCTGGCAACAATCGATCACTCGGGAGGCCTGGGCGATGCGCGCCGCGCCTTTGATTTTGTGCGCGACGTCGAGCAGGGCCTGGCGGTTTTCGAATAGGGGTTCTACTCGGGATAAGGCCAGCAACTCCTGGCGATCCAGTCGGTTGCTGCTCAGCAGCTCGGCCATCAGCCGTTGGGCCAGCTCCGGGTTGCCGCCCGTCAACAGGTCCAGCCCTTGCAGGTTGAACGGCTGGTCACGGACGGTAGGCTTGATGCCTTCAACCCACTGACTCAACGCCATCAGGCTCAGGGGTTTGAACAGGCAATCGTTCATCCCGGCGTGCTTGCAGCGTTGTATTTCTTCGGGTTGCGCATTGGCGGTAAACCCCAGCACGGTGCAGGGCGGGCGTTGTTCTTGCCGTTCATGCTCGCGGATGAAACGAGCCAGGTCGTAGCCATTCATGATGGGCATATTGCAATCAACCACCACCAGATCGAAGGGCTCGTTCTTCCAGGCGTCCAGTCCAGCCTGGCCATCACTGGCACCGGTAAACCGATGCCCCAGGTATTCCAGCTGTTGGCACATGAGCAAACGGTTGGCGGGATGATCGTCGACCACCAGCACATTCAAGGGCGCCCGGGTGGTGAGGATCGGTGCTTCAACCCGGTCCGGCACCTGTTGCGGCGGCAGCGTTGGCAGGTGCAATGAAAGGCTGACCTGAGTGCCGACCCCCAACTGACTGCTCAGTTGCAGGCTGCCCCCCATCATTTCGCACAAGTGTCGACTGATCACCAGGCCGAGCCCCGCACCGCACCTGGCCAACTGCCCGGAATTGTCAGCCTGGGCAAACGGTTCGAACAGGCGCTGCTGATCCGCTTCGCTGATACCGACCCCGCTGTCCCTGACCTGCACCTGCATCCGCGTACGCTCGGGCTCATCACCCGGCAGCAACTCGACCGTAATCCTGACCTCGCCCTGTTCCGTAAACTTGATGGCATTGCTGACCAGATTCGACAGCACCTGTTTGAAGCGCAACGGGTCGAGCATCACATCGACGGGTGGCTGGGGCGGGTTGAACGTCAGCAGCAGGCGAAGATTCTTCTGCCGGGCCAGGCCATCGAAAATCCGCATCACCGAGGCCACGATTTCCCTCGGGTTGACCCGTTCGGGGCTCAGGCTCAGGCGCCCGGATTCGATCCGGGCGATGTCGAGAATGTCGCCGATCAACTCCAGCAAGTCTTTTGCCGAGCTGTACGCGGTTTCGATGGACGAGCGATGCTGATGCCCTTGATCCATGCGTTTGAGGGTCAGCTCAAGCATGCCGATCACCGCGTTCATCGGCGTGCGGATTTCGTGGCTCATGGTCGCCAGGAAGGTGCTTTTGGCCCGGTTCGCTTCATCGGCCTGCTCTTTGGCCGCCCGCAGCTTATCGAACAGTTGCCGCCGTTCACTGATGTCGATCCAGCCGCCGATGATGCCTTGCACTTCGCCACTGGAATCACGGTAGGGCAGGATCCAGTGATAAATCGTCAGTCGACGACCACCGATGTGCAGCGGGCGGTCGACGATCAACGGCGTACCTTCTGCCACGACGCGCTGATAGTCCGCCTGATATTCCTGGGCTTCGAAGGCATTGTTCATGCTGCCCGGCATGACGCATTTGCCGATCACCTCTTCGCGTTTCGCCTGGAAAACCTCCAGGTAACTATCGTTGCAGCTTTGCAGCAACCCCTGGCGGTCACGTACATAAATCGGGTGTGGCGTGCCGTTGACCAGCGAGCGCATGAATTCGAACTGATCGCTCAGCGCACGCTCGGCGGCCTTGCGCTGATTGATCTGGCGCCGCATCCACGCATTCCAGGCCATGGAAATCACTAACAGCAGGCTGGCACCGAACACGATCTGATAGAACACCCGGTGAAAGTTGTTCCAGGTTTTTTCCGAGGCTGCCGAGTAGCCACGCCAGCGGCTGTTGATGACACCCAGTTCTTCCGGGGCAATGCTCAACAGCGCTTTGTCGATGATGGAACTCAGTTCCGTGGCACCCCGCGCCGTGGCCAGGGAGAACGCCGCTTGCTGGGTGCCGATGGTGGTGCTGATTTGCAGTTTGTGTTCGAAGATACGCGAGGAAATGAAGTAATTGGCGATGACCAGCGAATTGACGGCGCCTTCCACCTGGCCTTCCGCGAGCAATTCCACGGCGTGAAAGGTGTCTGGCGTTTCAATCAGGTGAATCCGTGGAAACTCACTTCGCAGGTAGTCCACCAGGGGATTGCCCTGGGCGATAGCCAGGCGTTTGTCCTGCAGCTGCGAAAGATTTGTCGCGCTGTCGGCGGATTTACGCGTCAGCAGTACAAAGGAGTTTTCCAGGTAAGGACGGCTGAAATTCAGCTGGGCTTCCCGTTGGGGCGTAGGGAGTAGTGCGGCGATCAAATCGGCCTGATTGTCTTTGACCAGCGCGATCATCTGATCGTCGCCGCGGTTGCGCTGGATGTCGAAACGCAAACCGGTGCGCAATCGGATCAGTTCGAGAAGGTCGGCGGTGACGCCGCGAAAATTGCCGTCGCTGTCGAAAAACGTCAACGGCGCAAACGCCTCGTTGACCACGACGCGCACCACCGGGTGTTGCTCCAGCCAGCGTTGTTCACGGTCAGTCAGTTGCAGCTTGTGATCGGTGAGAAGAATGTCGCTGCCGACACTCCAGCGCTTGGCGATGTTTTCCCGTTCGCTGGTGGGGATGGCCTTGAGTATCGCGTTGACGATCTGCAGCAGCTCCGGGTTGTTCTTGTGCACCGCAAAACTGAAGCCGTAGGCCTCGTGTTTACCGAAATTGGCCATGCGGATGTTGTTCAGGTAACCCTTGTTGATCATGTAGTGGGCGGAAATGGTGTCGCCGAGAAAGACGTCAGCCTGATCGAAGGCCACCGCGTTGATTGCATTCTGATAAGAGGGGTAGTCGGTGATGATCGCTTTCGGGTACAGCGCCTGCACTTCCTCTCGCGGTAAATAGTGATACACCATGCTCAGTCGCAACCCGGCAAGGCCATCGGCCAGCGATCGGGTTTCTCCCTCCCGTGTCACCAGGACCGGTTGATCCACGGCGTAGGGCACGGACAGCTCAATGTCGGCATTGCGTGCTTCGAATCCATTGGCGGTGCCGAGCAGGTCGACCTCACCCTTTTCCAGCGCCTCGATGGCGGCGTGGCGGGTGCCGAAGCGAAGGACCTTGACCGGCAAGCCCATGGCCTGGCCGAGGATCCCGGCATAGTCAGCCGTGAAGCCTTCATAGTCGCGGCCGCTGACAGTCAGGTCAAAAGGTGGGTAGTCCGGGGCCGATGTGCCCACTATCAGTTCGCGTTTGTTATGAGCCCATTGCCGTTGCGGTTTATCCAGTTGGACTTCCAGATGCCCGACCGTCGAGCGGCTGAGCAGGGTGTAGTTCTCGACGGCAGTGGTGGCTGCGGACACTGAAGTGCTCAGGCATAAACCTGCGCTCAATATTATTAGATAGTCCTTTAGGCGACTGGGCATCCTGTCTCTCACACTAACGCGTTACGTTTTGCCATCTCGATAAGCGCTACCAGGGATTTGGCCTTGAGTTTTTGCATGAGTCGTTTTTTGTAAGTGCTGACAGTCTTGTTGCTCAGGAACATACCCTTCGCGATTTCCTTGTTAGTTCGCCCTTGCGCGAAAAGTTGCAACACCATCAGTTCCCGGTCATTCACCGACTTGAACAATTCAAGTTCGGCGTAGCGCACGTCGTCCGGACGTACCGGGTTCAAGGCCTGGCTAGGGAAGTAGTTGTAGCCCGACAGCACGGCCTTGATGGCGCTCATCAGTTCACTGAGATCTTCCTGTTTGCACACGTACCCCGAGGCGCCGGATTGCATGCAGCGAATACCGAACAGGGTTGGGCATTGTGCCGTTAGCACCAGTGTTTTCAGGGGGGTGCTCATTGCATTGAAACGAGCGAGAACTTCCAGTCCGTCGAGTTTGGGGATGCTGATGTCGAGAATGATCAAGTCCGGCATGCATTCACGAACCATCTGCATGGCATCGACCCCATTATCGGTTTCGCCCACGACTTTATAACCCTCATGCTCCAGCAGCATCCGGACAGCCAGACGGATGACGGGGTGATCGTCGACAATAAAAACGGAGTTCATAATCAAGTCCCATACGTGCACGAATAAAGCGCGCACCTTAGCTCAGTTAATTGGGAGGGCGCATGAACGGACGGGTGAATAGCAGTGATATAGGACAATTCCTACAAATTAAAAAGAATGGGACTACGTACCAACTAGGGTTTGAATGAGGGATGTGAAAGTTCTGATGTCGTAATCAGAAAGCGATGATGCTCACAGTGAAAGTTACATACTGTATTTGATTAGTTGTAAGGGGGAAGTTGAGGGGGCTCAATACCGGGAAAGAAAGGGGCGGGGAAAATGCGTCAGGCGGAGCGATTCAGAGCATTGACGTAGTCTGAACACTGGTGCCTGACGCTCCTGCCTGCTGGTTGAAGGCGTGAAGGTTTACGCAGTCGCTTCTTCTTTATAGAACGCGTAGTCGGTATAGCCCACTTCGGTCCCGCCAAAGAAGGTTGGACGGTCGTAGGCGTTCAGCGGCAGGTTATGACGCAGGCGTTCCGGCAAGTCCGGGTTGGCGATGAAGTGGCGACCGAAGGCCACCAGATCGGCGTCACCCGCTTGAAGAATGGCTTCTGCATTTTCACCGTTGAAGCCACCGGCAGCGATGATCACGCCTTTGTAGTGTTTGCGCATCAACTGGGCAGCTACGGGGGCAGGGTTGGCATTTTCGTCCTCGATATTGCCCAGGATGCGCGGCTCGATCAGGTGCAGGTAAGCCAGGTTCAGTGGCGCCAGTTGTTGCGCTACGTAGGTAAACAGGCCTTCCGGATCGCTGTCGCCCATGTCACCCCAGGTGCCGTTTGGGCCGATACGTACCGCCACGCGATCACTGCCCCACACTGAAATCAGCGCATGGGTAACTTCCAGCAGAAAGCGTGCACGGTTTTCGAACGAGCCGCCGTAACTGTCGGTGCGCTTGTTGCTGTTGTCCTGCAGGAACTGATCGACCAGATAACCGTTGGCGCCATGCAGTTCCACGCCGTCAAAACCGGCTTTCACGCCGCGTTCGGCAGCGCTGCGGAAGCTTTCTACCAGGCCTGCAATCTCTTCGAGGGTCAGGGCGCGGTTCGGGGTGTTGGGAACCCAGCCTTCGGTGGTGTAAGCGACGCCGCCGTGCAGGACTTCCGATGGGCCGACCGGAAGGCTGTCCGCAGGCTGTACGTCGACATTGGATTGGCGACCCGCATGATAAAGCTGCAGGAAGATCTTGCCGCCCTTGGCGTGCACGGTGTCAGTGATGTGTTTCCAGCCAGCGATCTGGCTGTCGTCGAACAGGCCGGGTGCGCCGAGATAGCCATTGCCGTTTGGCGCGGCGATGGTGGCCTCACTGATCAGGAAACCACCTTCGGAAGTGCGCTGGGCGTAGTACTCGGCCATCAGGTCGCCAGGACGAGCGCCCTCTTCGGCACGCATGCGGGTCAGCGGTGCCAGTACGACACGGTGGGCGAAGGTGAATGGGCCGACTTTAACCGGGGAGTGAAGTTTGGACATGATTGCCTCGATCTGAAGAGTAAAGGGAAGAACGGTTGAATATCTGCCCGGGTCGATAGTCCTGTGGACTTTCGGGGTTGGGGCGCCTGGAGTTAGTTAATGCGATTTCCCCGGGTGGATAAACGGGCCGAGCTTCCCAACACTTCGGACTTTTCGGCTGTAATGCTGGCGATCATGTGGATTGATTTGAGGGATTGAGCTTGCTCACGAAGACGGGGACTCGGTCGTACTGACAAACCGCGACCGTTTTCCTCCTTTGCAAACCCGCCACCCGTCTCTACTCTGCGTTAACCCACCTTCAGCCTCGAGCACACCTGCCATGATGGACAACCTCAGCGGTATCACGGCCTTTATCCAGGTGGCCGAGACTCGCAGCTTTACCGAAGCCGGGCGCCTGCTGGAAATCTCGTCCTCGGCCGTTGGCAAAAGCGTGGCGCGCATGGAAGAGCGTCTCGGCGTGCGCCTGTTCCATCGCAGCACCCGCAGCGTCACCCTGACCACTGAAGGCGAGCTGTTTCTGGACCGTTGCAAACGCATCATCAGTGAAGTGGAAGCGGCGGAAATGGAGCTGCTGGAGCTGTCCGCCACACCGCGTGGCAAGGTGCGGATCAGCGTGCCGATTCAGAATGTGCTGATCATGCCGGTGCTGGCCGGGTTCATGCGTGCCTATCCAGGCATCGAGTTGGACGTGGACATGTCCGACCGCATGGTGGACGTGATCGAGGAGGGGTTCGATGCGGTGATCCGCACGGGTGCGCCGCAAGATTCGCGGCTGATGGCGCGCAAACTCGGTGGCTATCAGTTGCAGTTGGTGGCGTCGCCGGCGTACCTGGAACGCAATGGCGAACCTGTACATCCGGACGATTTGATCCGTCACACCTGCCTGCTGCACAAGTTTCCGGCCACCGGGATGATCGAGCGCTGGCCGCTGCGGGTGGATGACACGCACATCGAGCCGAACCTTGCGCGGGCATTGACCTGCACCACGATGGATCCGCTGACGTACCTGGCGATAGACGGGGTGGGGATTGCCTGCCTGCCGGATTTTTCAATCCGTCAGCCGTTGGCCGATGGCCGGCTGAAGGTGGTGCTGGCGGATTACACCGACCACACCGGCAACCTGTGGATGCTCTGGCCTGCGTCGAAGCAGACGGCACCCAGGCTGCGAGTGTTGATCGATTTTTTCAAAGACAACATCTTGAAGGTTTGAATCAGCGTTGCAGGGCCTCGGCAATCGGGGCTTTGCTAATGCCGAAACTGAGCATCACCGCCAACCCGAGCAAACCGATGCCGGCGCCCAGCCACAGCGCCGAACCCACGCCAGCGTGATCGACCATCAAACCGCCGAACAGCGAACCCGAGGCAATTGCCACCTGGAATGTGGTCACCAGCATGGCGGAACTGGCCTCAGGCAGTTGCGGTGAAGTCAGTTGCATCCAACTGCTGACACCGAGCGGAATGGCGCCGTAAGCAATGCCCCACACCAGTACCGCCAAGGTTACCCCCCATCCTTGCAACTGCGGCAAGGCCAATTGTGCAATCACCATCAGCACTATCACCGCGCCCAGGGAGGCACGCAGGTGGGTGGTGATGGTCCCGGCCATGGCGAAATTCGCCAGCATGCCGACCAGGCCAAACCCGAGCAGAATCGCGGTGATCGCGCTCGGCGAGAAACCGGCGTCATGCCCAAGGAACGGCGCAATGTAGGTGTACGCCGAGAAGTGCGCCGCCACCACCGTGCCTAACAACAGCATGCTGCGTCGAGCATTGCTGCGTGAGAGAAACGCCAACAACGCGCGCATCTTCAGACCCTCCCTGGAGGGCAGCGAGGGCAAGGTCAATGCCTGCGCAGCCAACGCCAACAAGGCTAATCCCGCGGTCACCGCGAACGACAGGCGCCACGAAAACAAGGTGCTGACAAAGGTCCCGAATGGCACACCAAACACCGTCGCCAGGGTGATCCCGGCAAAGATCAATGCCGTCGCTTTCGCCGCTTTCGATTCGCTGACCAGACGTCCGGCGGCTGCAATCGCCACCGCCCAGAAACCACCCAGCGCCACACCCAATAACCCGCGGCCGAGCAGCATGATCGCCAGGGTTGGCGCCACGGCCGACAGCAGATTCGAAACCACCAACAACACCGTCAACAACAGCAGCAGGTGCCGCCGATTCATCCGCCCGGCGCCGAGCATGATCGCCGGCGCCGACACTGCCGCGACAACGCCCGGCACGGTCACCATCAACCCCGCCACGCCGTCGGTGATGTTCAAGCTGTTGGCGATTTGCGGCAGGACGCCGACCGGCAAATATTCAGTGGTAACGAACGCAAAGGCGCCAAGCGCCACCGAGTACACCGACAGCCAATCGCGCCAGGAAGAAGACGCCTCCTGCGTCAACGCAGCCGTTGCCGGTAAAGCCTGTAAGTCGTGCATGGGGAAAGCTCCACAGTAATGAGTGGCGCCATGCTAGGGATCTCCTCCCTCGGGAAAAACGGGCTGTGGGTCCGATCACTGTGGATCAATCACTCCATAATCAAACCGCTCTGGCCGGAGGATTAGCGCCGTCCGTGTCCGCAGTGTTCGGCCCTTTGGCCGGTTTTTCCCGAAGGTCGCGCTCCCTAGACTTGTCCCCGTCAACCATCACCTAACGAGGACTTCGCCATGACAACCCCACACTCCCCGATACGCGTCGGCATCATCGGCGTCGGCAATTGGGCCCGCCACGGTCACCTGCGCGTGCTTGATCTGCTGCCGCAATTTCACTTGCAAGCGGTGTACAGCGAACATCGTGAACGTGCCGAAGCGGCCGCCGGTGAATACGGCATCACGCAAGTGGCGGACTCCGTCGACGGGCTGGTCAACAACCCCGACGTCGACCTCGTGCTGGTCCTCAACACCGCACCTCAACACGAAAAAACCGTGCGCGCGGCCATCGCCGCCGGCAAAGATGTGTATTGCGAATGGCCGCTGACCACCACCACGGCTGACTCCGAGAATCTGCTGCGACTGGCACAAGAGGCCGGCGTGCGGCATATCGTCGGCTTGCAACGCCGCCATGCGCCGCACAACCGCTACCTGCAAGACCTGCTGCAACAGGGTTACGTCGGCAAAGTGCGTTCGGTGCGGATGCACGTCAGCATGAATTACTTCCAGGCCCTGCGCCCCAATGCCTTGCGCTGGACCGCTCCCGAGGAAAACTTCTCCAGCGTGATCGCGATCTACGCCGGGCACTTTCTCGACATGCTCTTCACCGCCACCGATTGGCCGACCAGTGTCTCGGGGTTGATGGTCAATCAGTTTCCCAGGATCACCATCAAGGAAACCGGCGAAGAGCTGGAAAGCAGCGCTCCCGACCAACTGGTGCTCAGTGGCTTGCTGGAAGGTGGCGGGGTCATTTCGATTCACATCGAAGGCGGCAAGCGCAACGGCTCGGGGGTGCAGATCGATATCACCGGCGACCAGGGCGATCTGAAAATCACCAACCGTTCAGCCTTTGGTGATGTCGGCGATGATTACGTGATTGAGGGTGCCCACGGCGACAACCTCGCGCTGCAAGTGCTCCCGCTGCCTGAGTGTTACCAGCGCCTGCCGGCCTCTTCGTTGCCTTCAGCCGTGCTGGAACTGGCGGAGTTGTATCACGTGTATGCCCAAGATGTGGCCGAAGGCACCCATGCGGCGGCGACATTCAAGGATGCGCTGCGCTTGCATCAGTTGCTGGATGCGGCAAAAAGCGGGGTTCAGTCGCCACTTGGCTGAATCGCCTGACGGCGGCTACCCGTTACGCGGCGCCACTTGAATCAGCCGGTCGGCAGCATCCGACTCGGCTGATCCAGGGGGCTTATCCGTGAACGGAGCGCCCAGTCATTTCCTGAGCCATTTCGCTGGCATAGCTGTCGGTCATGCCGGCGATGAAATCAATCATGCGCAGGAATGACGTATGCAACGGGCCATTGGGATCGGGCGCGTTGTTGCCCAGCAGGTCGAGTACGCGACGGCTCTTGAACGACGGCGTGCGACCGTTGTGCTGTTCCAGCGCCGCGCCGCAGAAGGCGTTGAGCAGGATTTCCAGGGTGGTGTAGGCGCCGATTTCATGCAGCGTCTTGCGCTTGTCCTGGAAGATCTTTTTACGCGCCATGTCCTTGGCATTGAGCACGCAACGCTTGGCCGGGCCGTGCATGTGTTCCACCAGATCGCCGGGCAGCGTGCCGGCCAGCAGCGCGTCCTGTTGCTCGACAAAGGCGCGGGCGGCGGCGTTGGTCAGGTGTTCGATGGCTTTGCCGCGCAGGATCGCCAGTTTGCGTCGACGGGAATCCTGCGGGCCGAGCAGGCGATAGGTTTCCGGAATGTCGTCGCCCACCAGGTCCAGCAGCAGGGACTCGACTTCGGCGTATTCCAGCAGGTCCATCTCCAGGCCATCTTCAAGGTCGATCAGCGCGTAGCAGATGTCATCGGCGGCTTCCATCAGGTACACCAACGGATGACGGGCCCAGCGCTGTTCTTCCAGTTGCGGCAGGCCGAGTTTGTGCGCGATTTGCTCCAGCAGCGGCAATTCGCTCTGATAGCAGCCGAACTTGTGCTTTTTGTAGCCCAAGGAGTCGGCGTGCTTGGCGGTCCAGGGGTATTTCAAATACGTGCCGAGGGTGGCGTAGGTCAGACGGGTACCGCCGTCGAACTGGTGATATTCCAGCTGCGTGAGCACGCGAAAGCCTTGGGCATTGCCTTCGAAATTGAGGAAGTCGTTGCGTTCAACCTCGCTCATGCCATCCAGCCAGCCACGCCCGGCGGCTTGCTGGAACCAATGACGGATCGCGTCTTCGCCGGAGTGACCGAACGGTGGATTGCCGATGTCATGGGCCAGGCAAGCCGATTGCACGACCATGCCCAGGTCGCTCGGTTCGCACCAGTCGGGCAGGGCGCTGCGGATGGTTTCACCGACGCGCATGCCCAAGGAGCGGCCCACGCAACTGACTTCCAGCGAGTGGGTCAGGCGCGTGTGGATATGATCGTTGCTGGACACCGGATGCACCTGGGTCTTGCGCCCCAGGCGGCGGAACGCACCGGAGAAAATGATGCGGTCATGGTCTTTGTGGAAAGGGCTGCGGCCGAGTTCTTCCGGGCTGTGCACAGGCTTTCCGAGGCGTTCGCGAGTAAGCAGGGTTTGCCAATCCAAGGCTGGTTCTCTCCGTCAAGTGACTGATGGCCCAGTGTCCTGTCTCGCCTCAGTACCTGCAAGCAGAACTACAGCCCGGCGGCGTCGATATCGATGAGCAGCAGGCGTTCGCCGTTGTCGAAAAACTGTCCCGCCGTCAGGCAATACTGGTTGCTGGTGGCGTCGCGGTAGGTGTTGGAGAGGGTTAGCCGACGCTCATCCCAACCCTCGGCCAGCAGGTGATAGAAGTACGGGCGCCACGACCAGTTGTGGCCCAGGTAGCGGTTGTCCGCCTCCCAGCCATTGTTGCGCCATTCCAGATTGGGCGTCAGTTGTGTGCCGTGGCGATCGCATTGGTAGAAGCGCAACAGCCAGGGAAACGCATTCAGTTGCGGCAATGCACTGATCGGCGCACGGGCCTGGGCCCAATCCTGCAGAATCGCCATCAGCTCGCTGAGTTGCCGGCGCATGACCATCAACTGGCCGCGTTCAATCAGCTTGCGCTGCACGTAGCGCTGACGCAGTTGCGCGAACTGTTCGACGAAGGCATCGGTGGCAAAGAAATCGGTGTGCGCCCGGGCGAACAGAAAACCCTGCACATAACGCGAACCGCACTCCAGGGCGAAATTCAACTGGGCCTCGGTTTCCACCCCTTCGGCAATGATCCAGCACCCGGTTTTCTCGGCCATCAGGGCCAGGGCCTTGACCACTTCGCTGCTCGGTCCGCCCAGGGCGGCGGCCTGAAACAGGCGCATGTCGAGCTTGAGAATGTCCGGTTGCAGGGCCAGTACCCGATCAAGTTGCGAGTAACCGGCACCGAAGTCATCGATGGCGATTCGCGCGCCGGCCTGACGGTAGCGCGCCACCACTTCGGCCAGGCGCTGGCTGTCGCCGCCCAGTTCGGTGATCTCGAAGACGATGCGTTGCGGATCGACGCCATGCCTGGCCAGTTGCTTGAGACTCGGCAGGGCCTGATCCGGGCGCAAGCGGCTGATCCAGCGCGGCGACATGTTCAGGCTCAGGAACCATTGCGAAGGTGCTTCGTGCAGACGGCTCAACGCGTTATCGCGTATCTGCCGGTCGAGGCGACGCAGGGCGATGGCGGGTGTTCGCGGGTCGGCGAACAGCGGCCCCACGGAGGTCAGTTGCCCATCGGCCTGGCGCAGTCGACCCAATGCTTCGACGCCCGCGATACGCCCGGTGGCGGTATCGATAAACGGCTGAAAGCAGGCGAGCGGTTGCCCGTCGATCACGAGGCCTCCTTAGTAAGGTCTTGTTTTTGGAGAGTGCCTGGCGCCGGGTACGCACGCAGGATTGAACCCCTCGATAAAGAGGTTCATCCCGGTGGTATTGCAAGAATGCAGCCAGCCAGTGACTGCTTAGTGTTTGTGCGAGGAACCCTGCAGCACCAGTTTGATCAGCGGCCCCAGGCTGGTGCCCAGTTGAACCAGACGCGTGATGCTACTGACGCCACCGTTCTTGGCGCCCTTGCCGGTCAGAAAACCGAGCAGGGTCACGGCGGCCATGCCCCAGAGCGGGGCGTGCTTGATGCCGAAACCGTCTTGCAGGTTTTGCGTCATCCCGCGCACCCGCTGCAAGGGTTGCAGCAATTGCCGGGATTCCTGGCGGATTTCCTGGCGATGCATTTCCATGCGCAGGCGGATCAGCGCTTTGCGCATTTCCGTGCGCGAACTGTTGTGAGGCAGTTGAGGCAGGCTCATGGCAGCAGGCGCTCCCGGTCGTTGGCCAATTCTTCCAAAGTACCGTGGAAGGGCGAGGACTCATCGAAAACGGCTGCTTTGAGGCGCATCCCGCAGAAAATCGCGGCCAGGGTGTAGAACACGCAAAGCCCGATGATCGCGGCCAGGCGATAGGTGTCCCAAAACAGGATCATCACCAGCGTCGACAACCCCACCAGCAACAGCAAGGCAAACACCAGCGCCAGGCCTGCGAACAGCAACAGGCTGACGGTGCGTGCTTTCTGTTCCTGCAATTCGATGCCGAACAACTCGACATGGCTGTGCAGCAACCCTAGAAACGCGGCACCCAGGCGCCGCGATGAAGCGCTTGTGCCCGTCGCGGACGAGCCGGATTCGCCGATAGACATATCAGCGCCGTGTGGCCAGCAGGCCAATCAGAAAGCCCACGCCGGCGGCAATGCCGACTGATTGCCATGGGTTGGCCTGGACGTAATCTTCGGTGGCGGTGACAGCCGCCTGACCGCGCTGGCGCAGGGAGTCTTCGGTCAGTTTCAAGGTTTCCCGGGCTCGCAGCAGGCTGTCGTGGATCTGGTCGCGCAATTCATCGGCCTGATCACCGGCGATGGATTTGGTGTGTTCCAGCAACCGTTCGGTGTCGCTGACCAGGGTTTGAAAATCGTTCAGCAGGATTTCTTGAGCAGTCTTTGCCTTGATGCTGGCCATGGGTGGATCTCCGTAAGTGGCTTCTGATGCGTTCGAGTATGAGCCTTGGGCGAAGGTTCAGTACAAATGACTGGTACAACTTTTGCTATGTCATGGTGCGTCAGCCAGCGCCGTTGCGCTGTTGCTGGGCATGATTTGAGCAAAACCATAACTCAAATAATCAAAACCCGCGCAAAGGTGATGACCTTGTGCGCCAAAGCGGTTCATTGGAATCAATGCGTTGGTTTCGACAAGCCGCAACTTGGTGCATGGATGGCCTGCGCGAACTGCTTTGGTGCTTTTTTAGCCTTCAGGTCTGCCAACCCCATGGAAAATCTGCAAAGCGCTGTGGACAGTCTGGTCCATAGCTCCAATACGTTGTTCATTTTGATCGGTGCGGTCATGGTGTTGGCCATGCACGCCGGTTTCGCGTTTCTGGAAGTCGGTACGGTTCGACAAAAGAACCAGGTCAACGCCTTGTCGAAGATCCTCAGCGACTTCGCCATTTCGACGTTGGCGTATTTCTTTATAGGCTACTGGATTTCCTACGGCGTCACTTTTATGCACCCGGCGGCGGTGATCAATGCCGATCACGGTTATGGTCTGGTGAAATTCTTCTTTCTGCTGACCTTTGCCGCGGCGATCCCGGCGATTATTTCCGGTGGCATCGCCGAACGTGCACGCTTCGTTCCGCAGTTGTGCGCGACGGCGCTGATCGTGGCGTTCATCTACCCGTTTTTCGAGGGCATGGTCTGGAACGGTAACTTCGGTTTGCAAGCCTGGTTGCTGGAACGCTTTGGCGCCAGCTTCCATGATTTCGCCGGCTCCGTGGTGGTCCACGCCATGGGCGGCTGGCTGGCGCTGGCGGCGGTGTTGTTGCTGGGGCCCCGGAACGGACGTTATCGCGATGGTCGCCTGGTGGCGTTCGCGCCGTCGAGCATTCCGTTCCTGGCCCTGGGTTCGTGGATTCTGATCGTCGGCTGGTTCGGCTTTAACGTCATGAGCGCGCAGACGTTGCAGGGCGTCAGTGGGCTGGTGGCAGTGAATTCGCTGATGGCCATGGTCGGCGGCACTGTGGCGGCGTTGATCGTCGGGCGCAACGACCCAGGCTTTCTGCATAACGGTCCGCTGGCCGGGCTGGTGGCGATTTGCGCCGGTTCCGACCTGATGCACCCGGTGGGCGCGCTGGTGACCGGTGCGATTGCCGGGGCATTGTTCGTCTGGTGCTTTACCGCCGCTCAAGGCAAATGGCATATCGACGATGTGCTCGGTGTGTGGCCTTTGCATGGTTTGTGTGGCGTGTGGGGCGGGATTGCTTGCGGCATTTTCGGTCAGACTGCGCTGGGCGGCCTGGGCGGTGTGAGCCTGATCAGTCAGTTGATCGGCACCTCGCTGGGTGTGATCGTGGCACTGGCCGGCGGCTTTGCGGTGTATGGCACGATCAAGGCATTCCATGGTTTGCGCCTGAGTCAGGAAGAAGAGTATTACGGTGCGGATTTGTCGGTGCACAAGATCGGCGCCGTAAGCCAGGACTAGTTTTCTTCATCTTCAGCACCGGGATAAAACCGGTGCAGCAGGCTGTAGCGGTCATGCCGGACCTGATCGACGCGCTCCTGAACCTGATGCGCCGGCAAGCCGAGCATAATCAGCGCATGGGAGGCGAGCATCAGGCTCGACTCCAACAGTTCCGGTACGACTTCATTGGCGCCAGCCGCTTTCAACTCGGCCCACTGACTGTCGTCCCGGGTGCGCACCAGGATCGGCACGCTCGAGTTGTATCGACGCGCTTCCTTCAGGATCAGCAAGGCAATATCCGTCTGATCCACGGCGATCACCAGCAACCGGGCTCGTTCCAGCCCCACGGCAGCCAGCAACTCGCCGCGCCGTGAGTCGCCGTAGTGCACGCTGCTTTCGCCGGCGGCCGCTTCCTGGACCCGAACGGGGTCGTTGTCCAGGGCGATATAAGGTTGCTGCGCATTGTGCAGGAACCGTCCGATGGACTGCCCCACGCGACCGTAACCGCAAATCACCACATGGCTGTGCAGCCCGGCGTTGAGTGCGCTGATTTCTTCAAGCTTCGCTTCTTCGTTGGGTTTACGGTGCAGGCGCGCGGCAATGCGTGGCGCGGCGCGCAGCAACAGCGGCGTGACCAGCATCGAACAGAACGTCGCGGCCAGCAGCAGGCCGCCAAGGTCGGCGGGCATCAGTTGGTGTTGCTGCATCTGCGCCATCAAGGCAAAGCAGAACTCGCCGCCCTGGGCCAGCGCCAGACCACTGCGCCACGCGGTTTCGCCATCGCTGCCGCGCCATTTGACCAGCAGGGCCACCACGCTGCCCTTGATCAGCAGCAACCCTAGGGTCAGGCCGAGGATCAGCAAGCCGTGGCTGGCAAACAACTGCAAGTCGATCAGCATGCCGATACTGACGAAAAACAACCCGAGCAGGATGTCGCGGAACGGCCGAATATCAGCCTCGATCTGATGCCGGTAATGGCTTTCCCCCAGCAGCATCCCGGCGAGGAACGCGCCGAGGGCAGGGGAGAGGCCAAGCAGATGCGTCAACCAAGCAGTCAGCAGCACAATCACCAGCGCCAGCAGCACGAACAGTTCCGCAGAACGGGACGCGGCGACTTCATGGAACAACCGGGGCAGCAACCAGCGACTGGCGAGCAGCAGGCCTACAAACAGCAAAACGGTCTTGGCCAGTGTCAGGGGGAGTGCCCAATACCAGGCTTGATCGCTGCTGCCGGCGAACACCGGCACCAAGGTCAGCAGCAACACCGCTACCACGTCCTGGAACAACAGCACGCCGATGGCATTCTGGCCGTGGCTGCTGAAAATCTCCCCCAGGCTGCCCAGCTCCTTGCTGACGATGGCCGTGGACGACAGCGCCAGACCGGCGCCGAGCAACAAGGCCGGGGTGACCGCCATGCCGAACAGCATCAGCAAGATCCCCAACAGCAGCCCGGAAATCAACACTTGCAGGCTGCCAAGTCCGAACACCACCCGGCGCAGCGCGAGCATTTTCGACAGGGAAAACTCCAGTCCCAGGGAGAACAGCAGAAACACCACGCCCAGTTCGGCAAGGTCCGGCAGTTCGTCGCTTTCGTTCACCCAGTTGAATGCCGTCGGGCCGACCATCAGTCCCACGCAGAGGTAGCCCAGCACCGGCGGCAAGCGCAGGCGACGGAACAGCGCGATGACTACCAGGGAGGAGGCGAGGATGATCAACAGATTGGCAAACACTGAAAACTCCGGTGAAGGATTCGGACTACCCCAGCGTAGAGGCAAAAAAAGTCCAGAGCATCGCGCAAACGCAATTGCGCGCAAATGATGTGCGTCAGGGAATTGCCGAAACCTTTTGAAATTGGTTCGCAGGCCCTGGGGGCGTTGGCTCGACGGTTGATGGCAGCGGGGCCTAGAATGAAACCCTACTTTATCGGGTCTGTTTGTCATGCCTCCTGAATGTCAGTTGTTCGGAACCCTGGGTTGCCATCTCTGTGAAATTGCCGAAGCCGAACTGATGCCCTTGGTCGAGCACGGTTTGATGGTGGAATTGGTGGATATCGCGGAAAACGAGGATTGGGTCGAAGACTACGGCCTGCGTATCCCGGTGCTGCGACGCCTCGATACCGGCGCTGAACTGGATTGGCCCTTCGACGCCGAGCTGGTCGTCAGATTCTTGGGCTTAGAGAATTCCCACTTGTCGTAGCGACATGTTCATCCATTGGCGAAAAACAGGTTATTCGGTTACTGTATGTTCATACAGTTATTCGGGTTGCCTGCCATGCGTCCTCCTTTTACGGATTTGGCCAGGTGATCCCGCTAGTCAGAGGGATGAGCCGTGGTCAATGTCGAACAATTGAAGAACAGCGTGAACCGGATGTCGATCGAGGTGGTGCGCGAGGCGGTGATCGAACTGCGCCTGGATGGCCTGGTCACTGAAGGTAAAACCCCCTTCAACAAGCTGCATTTCAACACCTGTTTCGCCGAAATCGAAGCCTTGTTCCAGCGTGCGGGTTATCACCGGCAGCTGGATGTGGTGGGTTATCAGGGCTTGATGTATGCGCTTTACGATCCCGGTCGCTGGGAAGCAGTGGATGTCCTGCGCTGGCTCAAGGAATTTACCGAAGCAGCCGCGCGGACCGCTTGAGGAATCTGCGCTAGGTTCGCTCCGGCCGCTGTTGGATAATGCCGCCCTGTATTGAGGGTTAGAGCGTTCGTATGTCCACTTCATCGTTTTCCGCCGCACACAGCCAAGCCAGTACCCTGTACCTGCCACCCGGCCCATGGCAGACCGTACTCGATTGCCTGTGCGAGCATTTCGGCGCCATCGGCCGTGAACAATGGCTGGATCGCATCGCTCGCGGCCGTGTCCTTGACGGCCAGGGTCAGCCGATCGCCCTTGATCTGCCGTACAAGGAAGGCCTGCGGATTCATTATTTCCGTGAGGTGCCGGACGAAAAGCCGATCCCGGTGGTCGAGTCGATCCTGTACGCCGACGAGCACTTGGTGGTCGCAGACAAACCGCACTTTCTGCCCGTGACGCCGGCTGGCGAATACGTGGAGCAGACCCTGCTGCGGCGATTGATCCACCGGTTGGATAACCCGCATCTGGTGCCGTTGCACCGTATTGACCGGCATACGGCGGGGCTGGTGCTGTTTTCGGCCAATCCCCAGACGCGTTCGGCGTATCAGTCGTTGTTTCCGACGCGGCAAATCGAAAAACGCTACGAAGCGATTGCCCGCGCGTTGCCTGAGTTGTCCTTCCCGTTGGTGCATAAAAGCCGTCTCGTGGACGGCGAACCGTTCTTCCGCATGCAGGAAGGCCCTGGCGTCAGCAATACCGAGACGGCGGTCGAGGTCCGGGAGAAAAACGGCGAACTCTGGCGTTATGGGCTCTACCCGGTCACGGGCAAGAAGCACCAGTTGCGGGTGCACATGACGGCCCTGGGCGCCAGTATCTGCAATGATCCGTTCTATCCTCAGGTACTCAAGGACGTCGAGGATGACTACGCCAACCCCTTGAAGCTGCTGGCCCAGGGGCTGCGTTTTGTAGACCCGGTCACCGGCCAGGAACGTGTCTTCGAGAGCACCATTACGTTGCAGTGGTGATCGATACCGCACTTTTCTTCGGACACGAAAAAGCCCGCATTTAGCGGGCTTTTCTGTATCCGATTGTCACCGCAAAGATTACAAGTCTTTAACGGTACGAACCTGATCCTTGTTGATGCGCGTGTGCTTGCCGTCCAGCTGTTCGAACTCGTAGAAACCCGACTCTTCATCGAATTTAGGTTGGTCGACGGCCTGGATTTCACGACCATCATTCAAGGTGATCACTGTTGGCGATGCGCAACCGGCGAGGGTAGCGAGGCCCAGTGCGAGCATGAAAGTGGCGAGGGTCCGTTGAGTCATGAGTGTGTCTCCGAATATGAATTCTTTTGGTTACTGAGCTTGTAGACGTATGCAACGCGCGCAAGTTCCTTCTCGTGTCAGTCTGACACAGTGTTGTGTGCAGTTAACAGTTCGGGTGTGTTCAGATTGGCCAGGCGAGGGTCATTGTCCGGGCATTGCAGGGCGGAGGCGCCCAGTTGCCGCATGATTCTGCCTGGGCTGCGTTCGCCCTCGTTCCAGGCATTTTCGAACGCATCTGAAAGGGCGACGGGAATAATGCACAACAAAGGTTCCCAATGGTCGCCGTGGCGCAGCATCAGTGGTTTGTCCGGATGCCGGGCGGCGGTTTCGCGCATGTCTTGAAGCAGGGCGGCATCAATACGCGGCACATCACAGGGTAAAACCAGCAAATGAGTATGGCGGGCGGCCTTCAGGCCGGCACGGATACCGGCCAGCGGCCCAGGAAAACCGGCGTGATCATCAACCACCAGTTGGTCGGCGTACGGTGCGTATTTTTCCTGGTTTCTGTTGCAGGAGATGATCAAGTCATCGCTCAGGGCGCGGGTCTTGCGATGCAGATGCGCAATCAACGGTTCGCCGTGCCACTCGATCAGCCCTTTGTCCTGGCCGCCCATGCGCTGGCCACGCCCACCCGCCAGGAGCAGAATTGAACAGGTCGGCAGCGGTGTATTTGAAGTCATGGCAGCTCTCCATGGGGGCGGCGAAAAAATGAGGCGCTGTGATATAACACCGGGCTGTTTCCCCTACAACTGGACGAGCCTATGAAAGCCAAGGCTGATGTACCTTTCGCGCCGCTCAATATCGCGGTGCTGACGGTCAGCGATACCCGGACCCTGGAAACCGACACCTCTGGCCAGGTCTTTGTCGACCGCCTGAGCGCTGCCGGTCACAACCTGGCGGCACGGGTGCTGCTTAAAGATGACCTGTACAAAATCCGTGCGCAAGTCGCCACCTGGATTGCCGATGACGTGGTTCAGGTCGTGCTGATTACTGGCGGCACCGGGTTCACCGGCCGCGACAGCACGCCGGAAGCCGTCAGTTGCCTGTTGGATAAGCAAGTCGATGGTTTTGGTGAGTTGTTCCGGCAGATTTCCGTGGCGGACATTGGCACCTCGACCGTGCAGTCCCGGGCATTGGCCGGTTTGGCCAATGGCACGCTGGTCTGCTGCTTGCCGGGTTCGACGAACGCCGTGCGTACTGGCTGGGATGGCATTCTGGCCGAGCAACTCGATTCGCGGCACCGTCCGTGTAATTTCGTTCCTCATCTGAAACAGGCGGCACCCTGTGAATCCCGCGGGTAAGCCTGGCAAAACCGGCAGCTTGATGCCGGTCGAGGTGGCACTGGCACGCTTGCTGGAAATGGCCGAAGCGGCACCGATCCGCGAGCGTGAACACTTGCCGCTGGCACAGGTTCAGGGTCGTGTGCTGGCAGAGGATCTGATTTCGACGCTGGACCTGCCGCCCTGGCCCAACAGTGCCATGGACGGTTATGCCTTGCGTCTGGCTGACTGGAACGGAGAGCCATTGGTGGTCAGTCAGAAGATTTTCGCTGGCCAGGCCCCACAACCGTTACAGCCAGGGACCTGTGCGCGAATCTTCACCGGTGCGCCGGTGCCCGCGGGTGCCGATTGCGTCGAGATGCAGGAGAACGCCGAGGTCCAGGCGGATGAGCGCGTGCTCTTCACCGAAACCATGACGCCGGGCCAGAACATTCGTCCACAGGGCCAGGAAACCACCGTCGGCGAGTTGGTCCTGTCTGCCGGTACGCGTCTTGGCCCCATTGAGCAGGGGCTGGCGGCGTCACTGGGGTGTGCTGAACTTGCGGTAGTGCGCAAGGTTCGTGTGGCGGTGCTGTCCACCGGTGATGAGCTGATCGAACCCGGTCAGGCGTTGGGCCCGGGACAGATCTACAACAGCAACCGTGTGTTGCTTTGCAGCTGGTTGCAGCGTTTGGGCTGCGAGGTGATTGATGCCGGCATCCTCGTGGATGATCTGGCGATAACTCGTGCTCGCTTGGGCGAATTGACCCATGTCGATCTGATTTTGTCCACGGGCGGTGTGTCCGTGGGGGAGGCCGACTTCCTGGGCATTGCCTTGCGCGAAGAAGGCGAGCTGGCCTTGTGGAAGCTCGCGATCAAACCCGGCAAACCGCTGACGTTTGGGCATTTCCGTGGCGTACCGGTGATTGGTCTGCCGGGTAACCCAGCCTCCACGCTGGTGACCTTTGCCCTGCTGGCGCGGCCTTATCTCCTGCGCCGTCAGGGTGTCCAAGAGGTCGAACCGCTGAAATTCCCGGTGCCGGCAGGGTTTGTCTGGCCCAAGGCTGGCAATCGACGGGAGTACCTGCGTGGGCGCATCGAGAGCGGTCGGGCAACCATTTACAGGAATCAGAGTTCCGGCGTACTGCGCAGCGCCGCCTGGGCTGAAGGCCTGGTGGAAGTGCTGGAAGACCGCACATTGATCGAGGGGGAATACGTCAACTTCATCCCCCTGAGTGAAGTCTTGGGTTAATGCCTGCCAATGCAAGCCCGGTGAATCGAGCCGGGTCTTGCGTTCACTCTGTCGTTCAATGGGACAGCAGTGTCACGACCTGATCGAACCGGCTGTTGGCGATCCATCCCAAAAGCCCCAGAGCCACGGCGCCCGCGCCGGCCGAGTAGGCCAGTCGGTGCTTGATGGATTTGACGTCACTACGCACTTCGTCCATGTCTCTGCGGATGTACTTGAGGTGGGTTTCCAGCTCAACGACGCGAGGTTCCATATCGACTTCTCCGGCAGGTTTTGCGCTGTTTTTGAATTCAGCCTGATGAGCCCTTAGGGCGTTTGCATTCATTGCGTGCACATCCTTGTGTGGTTGTATTTTGATGATCGAAACCGCAGGCCCCAAAGGTGTACCAATCACCGGGCCCGGTCAATTAAGCCGATTCCTCAGATATTGTAAGAAAACGTACCGCCCTGTAGGACCCACGTCGCCGGGACTCTGAATTAATTCAAGTTCTCCTGACTTTTTTGGGTGCCCGTGAGGTCAACATCTCCCATACGGATTCCAATCATAGGAGTGATAGCAATGGGTGAGCGCAAGGCGCTGTTGATTCTGCATGGCAAGCAGGCACTCAACGAGGAAGTCCGCGCGGCCGTTGAAGGCAAGCGCAAGCAAGGATGGGAGCTGGCCGTTCGGCTGACCTGGGAGGCCGGCGATGCCGGGCGCCTGGTGGATGAAGCGCTGGCCGCCGGTTACAGGCAGGTGATTGCCGGTGGCGGCGACGGTACCTTGCGTGATATCGCCGAAGCCATGGCGGCGCATTCAAGCGATGCCAGTCTGGTGCTGATGCCGTTGGGCACCGCCAACGATTTTGCTCGCGCCGCCGGTATTTCTCTGGAACCCGCTCAGGCATTGGAACTGCTGGACAGTGCACCGAGCGCCATCGATCTGGGAACCGTCGGCGGACAGGCGTTCCTGAACATGGCCACCGGCGGATTTGGCAGTAACGTCACCGCCAACACCTCGGAGGACCTGAAAAAGATCCTGGGCGGTGCGGCGTATCTGTTCACCGGTTTATCGCGCTTCAGTGAGTTGCATGCCGCTTATGGCGAATTGCAGGGGCCGGACTTTCATTGGCGTGGCGAATTGTTGGCATTGGGCATCGGCAATGGCCGACAGGCCGGTGGCGGTCGTGTGTTATGCCCACAGGCGTTGGTGGATGATGGGCTATTGGATATCAGCATTCTGCCGGCACCCCAGGAAGTGGTCGGCACATTGAAGAACTTGCTGACGGAGGGCTTCGGCATCGACAGCATGTTCGTGCGAGCCCGTTTACCGTGGGTCGAGATCAAAGTCTCGGAAGGTCTGCATATCAACCTGGATGGCGAACCCCTGGAGGGCGACAACTTGCGTTTCGAGGCGCGTCCGGCGGCGTTGCGGGTGCATTTGCCAGCGAACTCGCCACTGCTGGGTTCATCGCCAGTCGTCAATCGTCCAGACTGATGATTTGCTCACGCACGGCGAACAGCACCAGGCCGGCCACGTCGTAGATCTGCAGGCGTTTCATGATCTGCGAGCGATGGGTTTCGACGGTCTTGATGCTCAAGCCCAGGCCGTTGGCGATTTCCCGGGTGGATTTGCCACGCACGATCAGTCGCAGGATTTCCAGTTGGCGTGCCGTCAGGTTATGGGCGTCCGGGATGGGCGCCTGGTTTTTCTGGGTGCGGATCAGCGCCTGGTTGATCACGGTGTGGGCGATGGCCGGGCTCAAGTAGCGCTCGTTGTTGCGCAAGGCGTCCAAGGCGTGTTCGAGCTCAGTGGCCGTGGTGTCCTTGAGTAAGTATCCATGAGCCCCGGATTCCAGTGCCTGCATGATCAGAGTCGGGTCGGTGTGCATCGACAGGATCAGCACTTTGCTCTGCGGGCGAACCTTTTTAAGGCGCTGCAAGGCTTCGAGGCCGCCGGTCTCCTTCATGGAGATATCCAGCAGGACGATGTCCGGGGACAGTTGCTCGACCATCTCCAGCAGTTGCGAGCCACCATTGGCCTCGCCGATTACCGCGTAGCCGGGAATATCCAGCACCAGAGCGCGCACGCCTGCCCGGATCAGCGAGTGGTCATCCACCAGAAGTAAGTTACAAGTCAACGCATAACCTTATTCGTACTGGCCCGCTCAAGCGCGCGGGGCGCCCAGGGGAAAAGTGCTTCGATTTGAGTGCCTTTGCCTGGCTCGCTGGCCACGGTCAAAGTCCCGCCCAATTGCTCGATCCGCTCCGACATCCCGGCCATTCCACGCTGTCCCTCGCGCCCGGGGTTTGCCGCGGGCGCAAAGCCCAGGCCGTCATCGCTGATCAGCAATGTCAGGCCTTGGGGCAAGCGTTGCACGCGTACCAGTAAATTGCTGGCCTCGGCATGGCGCAGGATATTGGTCACTGCTTCCTGAGTAATCCGGAAGGCGGCCACGGCCATTTCTTCCGGGATGCCGGTCAAGCGCTGATGGCATTCCAGGCTCCAGTGCACCGAGGTATTGGCCAGGGTCTTGAGCAAATGTGCCCGCAGGCTGGCTTCGAGGCCAAGACTGGTCAACTGCCGGGGATTGAGGATGGCTGAGACGTCGCGCACCTTGGTCAAGGTTTCTTCCAGGGTTTCACAGAGCACCGAGCACTGCCCCTGCAGATCTTCGGGCAGCCGGCGCTTGAGCCATTCACTTTGGAGCTTTGCCGCTGTCAGCAATTGGCCGATGTCGTCGTGCAACTCGCGGCTGAGCCGATGGCGTTCGTTTTCCTGTACTTCCAGAAGCCGGTCGGCCAACTCTTGGGGCTGAAACTTGATCGACTTGCGCGACAGGCGATGCCCGACCCAGACACACGCCAGTGCTGCGATGTTGAGTAGCAGCAGGCTCGCTGGCAGGCGAGTGGACAAACCATAAACCAGCAGGCTGCCAAGCGCCGAGCAGGTACACAGCAACAGCGTGAACCGACGCGCGTTTTCTCGGGAGGGTGGCCACGTGGTAATTGACTTGAGGCTGGCGTACATAGCAGATGGAGCCAATGGATGTTCGCTGCGGGTAGATCCGTCATGGTGGCTGACGGGTCTCTGTCTGAAAAAAGGTTGGGTCAATCTTCGACTTCAATGGTGCAAGTCAGATGACGGAATCCAGCCCTGAAGTTTAGCCGTCGAGAATCGGTGTGCCATTAATTGAAGTCAACTAATGGCCGGCATAATACCACTTAAGATACCGTTGGTCGCGTTCGGTATATATGTCCAAACAGTCAGGAATTAACCAAATTGGACGTTGGTTCCATAATGGAAAAGTTTGCTTTTCGGGGGGCGAAGATAGTAAAGGTGCCTGGTTTATTTTTAAAGTCAGGCATTACCTGAGCCCAAGACAGAAAGTCCGCGCTCGACAAGAATAAATATGTCTAATGAACTGTCGTTGGCAGATATGACATTTTCAATTGCGACATTGCGTGTACAAGTTATTGATTCGGATGGAGCAATAACAACACCAGGCGACGCATAGTTGCCTGGCAAAATCAGGCTTGCCGTTCCGAGAATGTCACAAGGGTAAGCGGCTTGGCATGGACGGGTGGCTGAAACCGGCTCTGCCCGACTTGAAAGGCAAACGCCTCGATCAGCGATGTCTGCTCGCTGTCATCCAGGCTCAACTGGCCGGTTTTCGAGTCGATCAGTTCAAGTTGCCAGGCCAGCAAGGTCAGGCAATCTTTCAGCGCCATCAGGGCATGGTCGTTTAGCGCCATCTGATGTTGGGCATGGTTCAGCAAGCCATGAATATGCAGCGAAAACTCCGAAACCGCTTCCAGCCCCAGGGCATCCGCCTTGTTCGCCAGCTTGAGCAGGGTGCTAAGCATGCAGTCGATCGCGTCCGTATCATTGCTGATCAGTTGCAGATGGCTGAGGCATTCTCCGGTTTTGGCCAGGAGTGTTTCAGCCTCGACGAGAAACTCAGGAAGCCCTTGAGTCCCCTCTTTATGGTCGTTCGGCATGCTTATCTCCACAACGTCATGTCAGATGAGGGAATGTCGTGTGTGTCGATGATCACGAGTTTTTGTGCGAGCGCACCCCGGTGGGCCTTTGCGCACGCTGGATAACTCGAGAGGGTGGAGGGCCACTGACCTGCGATCGCACACAAAAGCCTGACTCCGTTCATGCAATGAGAATGGCGTCACATTAATGGCTATTGGATATTGCGAATATCAGGTTGGGCCTGATTGTTACTAGGGGAATCCCTTACACAGGGGAACCTAACGTGCAAACCGAGGTCGCGCGGGAGGGAGTAATGCGTGAAGAAAATCACGAGGCCAGTAAAGCATGATGTTAATGTGACATCAATGCCTGAGCATGGCATTTTGTCGCAGGGTCAAGGTCCGGCAATAACAGCCGATAACCCTCATTAGTGAATTCAACAGAACAAGCCCAGGAGTCATTGATGGCCGGCATTCTCGACACGGTAGACCAACGCACGCAACTGGTGGGTGAGAATCGCCTGGAAATTCTCATGTTCCGATTGGCCGGGCGACAATTGTTCGCGATCAACGTCTTCAAAGTTCAAGAAGTACTGCAACTGCCGAAACTGACGCTGATGCCCCAGCGTCATCCGTTTGTCTGCGGCGTGGTCAATCTGCGTGGCCAGACGTTGCCGGTCATCGATCTGTCCCAGGCCATCGGCATGCGTCCCCTGGTGCCAAGCCCCACCAGTACCATTATCGTCACCGAGTACAACCGCTCGGTGCAGGCATTCCTGGTCGGTGGCGTGGACCGCATCGTCAACATGAACTGGGAAGCCATTCTGCCGCCGCCGACCAGTGCCGGTCGCCAGCATTACCTGACGGCCATCAGCAAGGTCGATGACCAGTTGGTGGAAATCATCGACGTGGAAAAAGTCCTCGCCGAAATCGTCCCGTACAACGCCAAGGTGTCCAAGGACAAACTCGATGACCCGGTGCTGGAACGCGCCCGGGGCCGTGAAGTGCTGCTGGTGGACGACTCCAACGTGGCGCTTTCGCAATTGCGCGACACCCTCGGCCAGTTGGGTGTGAAGATGCACATCGCCAGCGACGGTCTGAAGGCACTGAACATGCTCAAGGCCTGGGCCGATACCGGCGTGGTCATGACCGACAAACTGCTGATGATCTTCACCGACGCGGAAATGCCGGAGATGGACGGCTATCGCCTGACCACCGAAATCCGTAACGACCCGCGCCTGCGTGGCCTCTACGTGGTCCTGCATACCTCGCTGTCCGGCAGTTTCAACGACTCGATGGTCAAGAAGGTTGGCTGTGACAACTTCCTTTCCAAGTTCCAGCCGGACAAGCTGGTTGACGTGGTGCGCCAGCGCCTGATGCTCGACGAAGTGCCGGCCTGATAAAGAATCAACGGCTGTGCATGGTCTATCTGTGGGAGCGAGCCTGCTCGCGAAGGCGGTTAAGCATTCGACATTGATGTTGACTGTCCTGACGCTTTCGCGAGCAGGCTCGCTCCCACAAGGTATCCAGTATTCAATTTTCAGCCTTTGATTCAGCGATCAAGCTCGTATAGGGTGGCGTTTTTGGCCCATCAGGAAGCTGGCAATGCTGCATCTGAGCGCGCTTTATCGTTATCCGTTGAAATCCGCCAAGGGCGAGACCCTGCAACAGGTCAGCCTCGACAAACTTGGCCTCGACGGAGACCGACGCTGGATGCTGGTAGATGAGGCCAGCGGGCGCTTCCTGACCCAAAGGGCGGTGGCGAAAATGAGCCAGCTGTCGGCGCTGTGGAATGCCGAAGGCGGCTTGACCCTCAGTGCGCCTGGCCATGCACCGATCGATATCGCCTTGCCCGGCAATGAGGCTGAGCTGCGCGGCGTGACCATTTGGCGCGACACCCTGCGTGTGCCCGATGCCGGCGACGCGGCGGGTGCCTGGGTCAGTCAATTCATCGGCAAACCAACGCGGCTGGTGCAAGTGCCTCTGGATCGCGCGCGCGCCACTCAATCCGGTTACGGCAAGGACGACGATCAGGTAGCGTTCGCCGATGGCTTCCCGCTGTTGCTGATTGGGCAGGCGTCGCTGGAAGACTTGTCCATCAAGGTCGGTCGGCCGCTGGAAATGCTGCGCTTCCGGCCCAATCTGGTGATCGAAGGCAGTGACGCTTATGCCGAAGATGGCTGGAAGCGCATCCGCATCGGTGATGTCGAGTTCCGGGTGGTCAAGTCGTGCGCCAGGTGCATCCTGACCACCATCGATCCGCAGACCGGTGTACGCAGCGATGATCGCGAGCCCCTGGCCACGCTGCAGAAGTATCGGGCTGAAGAGGATGGCGCGATGTTCGGCCAGAACCTGGTCAACGACAGCAATGGTCGACTTGAAGTCGGCATGCCGGTGACGATCCTCGAGTAACCAACGCTATAAACGAAAAATGCCCGTGTCCTTGGACACGGGCATTTTTTTTTAGCGCTGTGAAAACCCAGGGGTTTAGCCGCGGTATTCGCACAGGTAAGCGGTGTCGACGGCCACTTTCAGCTGGAACTTGCTGTTGGCCGGCACGTTGAACTGGCTGCCGGCGGCGAAGGTTTCCCAGTCGCTGCTGTCTGGCAGTTTGACAGTCAGGGCGCCGGTCACCACGTGCATGATTTCACGCTGGCTGGTACCGAATTCGTATTCGCCCGGTGCCATGACGCCAATCGTCGCCGGACCTTCAGCAGTGCCAAAGGCGATCGACTTGACGGTGCCGTCGAAGTACTCGTTGACTTTAAACATGGGCGATTCCTCGAAAAAGGGCTTAAAAGGGCCGGCCAGTATGCACAACGCCCTTTGCGCCGTCACCTCTCCTGGATGGGAAGCACCAGCGGTAACAACCGCGCGGTATTGCGTGCATCTTCCAGCGCCCGGTGCTGCTGGCCATTGAACTGCATGCCTGCCAGTTGCAGTGCGCCGTTGAGCCCCAGTGGCCGATCCAGTCGCCGCGCCTTGGCGAAACGCTGCTTGAGGTTCATGTGCGGTACTTGGCTCAAGAAGCTGTCGAGTTGCAGTCGCTGCCATTCCTGAACCAATTGCTGGCGGTCGTAGTCGCCCCAACTGACCCAACCTTCCAGGCGCGAATGATGCTGGCCGAGCCAGCGCTCGAACGCCGGCCAGACTTCGGTCAACGGTTGCGCGGTATCGATATTGGCTTGGGTGATATGGGTCAACTCGCGGCAAAACGGCGTCAGCAAAGGCCGGCGCGTCGGGCGTACGAAGCGCTGGAATTGATCCAGCTCCCGGCCTTTGCGGTCCACCAGGGTGGCGCCGATTTCGATGATTTCCATCTCTGTGACTGGCCAGCCGCCCTCATCGGTGGTGGCTTCCAAATCAATGACCAACCAGTGAGGCATCGCAGGGTTCCTGGTATCCGCGTCCTGATAGGGCTTGAGCGTAGCCAAACCCGGCGGATCCGCCTAGCGCCTTATTCAACCTCCAACAAAATCTGACGATTTTTGACCTGATCGCCGACCCGGACCTGCAAGCGCTTGAGCACGCCGTCGATGCCGGATTTGAGCGGATGCTCCATTTTCATCGCCTCCAGCACCACCAGCAGTTGCCCCTTGCTGACGGTGCTGCCCTCACTGACCAGCACATCGACGATCGCCCCGTCCATGGGGGCCTTGAGCGTGCCGGAGCTGACGCTGGCCTGGCTGGTCACGGCAACTTGTGTGCGATCCACCAGCCGCAAGCTGCCAGGGCGAGTGAACAACCACAGTTGCCCGGCGTCGAGGCGATAGGCGTGACGCTGGCGGATGCCGTTGATTTCCAGGGTGGCGTGGTGTCTGTCGAAGTGGATAAGCTTCAAAGCGAGCATTCGATCATCGACCTGTAGGCGGTACGGCTCGCCAGGCAAAGCATTCAGTTCCACCGTCCAGTCCTGATCCTCCACACCGATGCGATAGTGCAGCGGTACGCTGGCGTTATTGCGCCATCCCGCCAACGGGGCGGCGTGATGCTGTGCTGATGCCTGATAAAACAGCGCCGTCGCGATGGCCAGTTCTTCGGCGCTCGGGATGTGGGCATGCAGGCAGGGATGCTCGGCGAAGTGCGTCGGGATAAACCCGGTGCTGAATGCGCCACTGATAAATTGTGGGTGTTCGAGCAGGCTGGCGAGCAGGCGCTGATTGCTTTGCACGCCCAGCAGCACGCTGTCTTGTACTGCCCGTAAGAGCTTGCGTCGGGCTTCTTCGCGGGTGGCGCCGTGGGCGATGAGTTTGCCGAGCATTGGATCGTAGAAGGGGCTGATGTGCTGGCCTTCGATCAGGCCATGGTCGATGCGCACGCCGTTTTGCGATGCGGGTTCCCACGCGCCGATACGTCCGGTCTGGGGCAGGAAACCCTGGGCCGGGTCCTCGGCGTACAGGCGCACTTCGATGGCATGCCCGTTGAGTTGCACCTGATCCTGACGCAACGGCAGCGGCAGGCCTTCGGCGACGTGTAGTTGCCACGCCACCAGGTCCAGGCCGGTGATCAGTTCGGTCACCGGGTGTTCCACTTGCAGTCGGGTATTCATCTCCAGAAAGTAAAACTGCCCGCGCGCATCCAGCAGAAATTCCACGGTGCCGGCGCCGACATAGCTCACCGCGCGTCCAGCCTTGAGCGCCGCCTCGCCCATGGCCTGGCGCAGCTCGGCGGTCATCACCGGGCAGGGCGCTTCCTCGATGATTTTCTGGTGCCGGCGCTGGATCGAACAGTCGCGCTCGCCGAGGTAGATAAGATGGCCGTGCTGGTCGCCGAACACTTGAACCTCGACGTGGCGCGGCTCGATCAGTGCCTGTTCGAGGATCAGTTCATCGCTGCCAAAGCCGTGCAGGGCTTCGGAGCGGGCGGTGCGCAGCTGCTCCAGCAAATCGCTGGCGTCGTGCACCAGGCGCATGCCACGCCCGCCACCGCCGGCACTGGCCTTGATCATCAGCGGATAGCCGATGCGTTCGGCCTCGCGGCTCAGGGTCGCGTCGTCCTGTGCTGCCCCTTGATAGCCGCTGATGCAGGGCACACCTACTTTGATCATGGCGAGTTTCGACAGGCGCTTGCTGCCCATCAGCTCGATGGCGTCCGGGCTGGGGCCAATGAAGGTGATGTTGGCCTGTTGACAGGCGAGGGCGAACCCGGCGTTTTCCGAGAGGAAGCCGTAGCCGGGGTGGATCGCATCGGCGCCGGTGCGGCGAGCGGCCTCGATGATCGCCGGGATGTTCAGGTAGGACTGCTGCACGGGGGCCGGGCCGAGGTTCACGGCTTCGTCGGCCATTTGTACGTGCAGGGCATCGGCGTCGGCATCGCTGAACACGGCGACGGTGCGGTAGCCCAGGGCCTGGGCGGTGCGCTGGATGCGGCAGGCGATTTCACCGCGGTTGGCGATCAGGATTTTGGTGAATCCGGGCATAGGTCTTTCCCTTGGTGTTTGCGGAGAATTTCAGGGCCTCTTCGCGGGCAAGCCTCGCTCCTACAGGGGGGGTGTCTGCCGCAAATGTTGGGCATGACAGAAAACCTGTAGGAGCGAGGCTTGCCCGCGAAGCTCTTCAGGAGGCCCACCCCGGTTTTCGCTTTTGCACGAAGGCCATCGCTCCCTCGATGCCCTCGGCCCCGGTCACCGCTTCGCTGAACCATTCGGCCGCTTGATCCAACAGTTCATCCGAAGGCTGCCCGGCACTCGCCAACAGCAGTTTTTTCGTCTGCGCATTCGCCCCCGGTGCGCAGCACAGCACATGGGCCAATACCTCTTCAAGGCGTTCGGCCAGGGCTTGCTGGTCGTGCTCGACAAAATGCACCAGGCCCATTCGCCGTGCGTGGGTGCCGTCGAATCGCGCCGCGGTGAGGGCCAGTCTGCGGGTCTGGGTCAGGCCGATGCGCTGGACCACAAAGGGTGCGATTTGCGCCGGTAGCAGACCGAGGCTGGTTTCCGGCAAACCGAATTGCGCCTGGTGATCGGCCAGGGCGACATCGCTGACGCAGGCCAGGCCGAAGCCACCACCCAGCACCGCGCCTTGCAACACCGTAATCACTACTTGCGGGGCGTGTTGCACCTCTTGCAGCAATGCACCGAATGCTCGGTTCAAGTCGCGATAAGCCTGGGGGCCTTGAGCGCGAGCGTTGGCCATGTCCTTGATGTCGCCGCCTGCGCAGAAATGTCCGCCGGCACCACTGATCACCAAGGCCCGCACAGCCCGGTCATCGTGCACTGCCGCCAGCACCGCACGCAGTTCAGCGACCATCTGCAAACTCATGGCGTTGCGGCTTTCCGGGCGGTTGAGGGTGATGTGCAATACGCCGTTGTGTCGTTCGAGCAACAGCGTCTGGCAAACCGGCAGGCTGTTCATTTCTTTTTCCCCGGCAGGGTGCCCATGAGTTTGCAGATGATCCCCAGCATGATTTCATCGGCGCCGCCGCCAATCGACACCAGTCGTACGTCACGATAGGCACGGGCCACCGGGTTGTCCCACATGAAGCCCATGCCGCCCCAGTATTGCAGGCAACTGTCGCTGACTTCCCGACCCAGGCGCCCGGCCTTGAGTTTGGCCATCGACGCCAGGCGCGTGACGTCCTGGCCTTTGATGTACTGCTCGGTAGCCTGGTAGACCAGCGCCCGCAGGCATTCGATTTCGGTTTGCAATTCCGCCAGACGGAAGTGAATCACCTGGTTGTCGATCAGCGCATTGCCGAAGGTCTTGCGCTCCTTGCAGTACTCGATGGTGCTGTCGATGCAGTATTCCAGGCCCTTGATCATGTTCGCGGCGCCGAACAGGCGTTCCTCCTGGAACTGCAACATCTGCATCATGAACCCCGCGCCTTCGTGGCCGATGCGGTTGCGCTGCGGCACGCGCACGTTGTCGAAAAACACCTGGGCGGTTTCCGAACTGCGCATGCCGAGCTTGTCCAGGTGCGAACTCAGGCTGATGCCGGGCGTGTTCATCGGCACCATGATCAGCGACTTGTTGACGTGGGGTTTGTCGTCGGAAGTATTGGCCAGCAGGCAGATGAAATCGGCGCTCGGCGAGTTGGTGATCCACATCTTGCTGCCGTTGATCACGTAGTCGTCACCGTCCTTGCGCGCGGTGGTTTTCAGCCCGGCGACGTCGGAACCGGCACCGACTTCCGAGACGCCGATGCACCCAACTTGCTCGCCGGTGATCGCCGGGCGCAGGAACTCTTCACGCAATTCATCGGAGCCGAAGCGGGCGAGGGCCGGGGTGCACATGTCGGTTTGCACGCCGATGGACATCGGAATCCCGCCGCAATGAATCGTGCCGAACGCTTCGGCGGCGACGATCGAATAGCTGTAGTCCAAACCCATGCCACCGAATTTTTCCGGTTTGGATATCCCCAGCAAGCCCAGATCGCCGGCCTTGCGGAAGATCTCATGGATCGGAAAGCGTCCGGCCTTTTCCCATTCCTCGACGTGCGGGTTGATCTCGTGATCGACGAATTGGCGAACGGTGCGGCGCAGTGCTTCGTGTTCCTGGGTGAAGATCATTTTTATTGTTCTCCTGAGCGCCGCTTAAAAGCGGGCGACACCAAAACTGTTGGCTTGCAGCGGCCGAACCTCGGCCTCCTGGCAGATATCCAGCAAATACCCGAGCAACGTCCGGGTGTCCCGGGGATCGATCAACCCGTCGTCCCACAAACTGGCGCTGCCGTAGAGCGCGGTGGACTGGCTGTCGAGTTTCTGTGCGGTGACCTGCTCCAGCATGTCGAGCATTTTCGGGTCCGGCACCAGGCCATCCTTGAGTTGCTTGGCCTCGGTGACGATCCGCAACACCTTACCGGCCTGGGCGCCGCCCATCACCGCCGTGCGGCTGTTGGGCCAGGCGAAGATGAAGCGTGGGTCGAGGCCACGGCCGCACATCGCGTAGTTGCCGGCCCCGTAGGAACCGCCGACGACGATGGTCAGTTTCGCCACCCGGGCGTTGGCCACCGCCTGGATCATCTTCGCGCCGTGCTTGATCACGCCTTGCTGCTCCGACTCGGTGCCGACCATAAAACCGGTGGTGTTGTGGAAAAACAGCAGCGGCGTCTGGCTCTGATCACAGAGCTGAATAAACTGCGCAGCCTTGCTCGCGCCCTTGGGTGTGATCGGGCCGTTGTTGCCGATAAAGCCGCAGGCGCGACCTTGAATGTGCAGGCGGCCACAGATCGTCTGCTGATCGAACTCGCCCTTGAACTCAAGGAAGTTCGAACCGTCGGCAATCCGGGCGATGATTTCGCGCACGTCGTAGGGTTTTTTCGGGTCATCCGGGATCAGGCCCAGCAATTCGTCGATGGGGTAGAGCGGTTCTTTCCATTGGCGTTCGGGTAACCATTGCAGCTGCTCGTTCCACGACAACAGGCTGACAATCTCGCGCACCACGCGCACGCCGTCGGCGTCGTTCTCGGCCAGGTACTCGGCGGTGCCGGCGGTTTGCGCGTGCATTTCGGCGCCGCCCAATTCTTCATCAGTGGCGACTTCGCCGGTGGCGGCTTTTAACAGCGGCGGGCCGGCGAGAAAGAGCTTGGCCTTGCCGCGCACCACCACGACGTAGTCCGACAAACCCGGTTGATACGCGCCGCCAGCGGTGGCCGAGCCGTGGACCACGGTGATTTGCGGCAACCCCATGGCCGACATCCGCGCCTGATTGGCAAAGCTGCGCGCACCCTCAATGAAAATCTCGGCGGCGTAATTGAGGTTGGCGCCGCCGCTCTCGGCCAGGGTGATCACCGGCAGTTTGTTTTCCATGGCAATTTGCTGCAGGCGCAGGGATTTTTTCAAACCGCTGGGGGAAATGGTACCGCCCTTGATTGCGCTATTGTTCGCCACCACCAACACCCGCACGCCGGACACGTAACCGATCCCGGCAATCAAGCCGCCGCCGGCCGAACTGCCGTCCTTGTCGTCGTGCAGCTTGTAGCCCGCAAGGCTCGCCAGTTCGAGAAACGGTGCACCGGGGTCGAGCAACAGATTGAGTCGTTCACGGGGCAGCAGTTGCCCGCGTTTGTCGAATTTGGCTTTGGCTTCGGCGGCCTTGTTCAGCAGATTCTGTTCGAGTTGGCGGACGTGCTCGATGCCCACCAGCATCACCGCACGGTTTTGCGCGAACTGTTCACTGAAAGGGTCGACTTGCGACTGGATCACCGGCATGACTTATTCCTTGTCCTTCAATACATCGGGTAAGTACGCGCGATGGAAACCGTTGTACGACTCGCTGTTCTGCGCCTTGTGAATCGGCCACGCCCGTCCGCCAAGACTCGCCGCACCGTCAATGCGCAACGTGCTGCCGCTGACGAATGCCGCCGCCGGGCTGAGCAGGAACACAATCGCTGCGCTGACTTCCGATTCGGTGCCGATGCGTTTGAGCGGCACGTGTTCGCGCAGGGTCGGGATCACGGCCTTGAACGCGCCTTCGTAAGTGTCCATGCCGCTTGAGGCGATCCAGCCCGGTGCCACGGCGTTGACCCGCACCCCGGCGTAACCCCATTCGAACGCGGCGGTCTTGGTCAGGTTGTCCATGCCCGAGCGCGACGCACCCGAATGGCCCATGCCGGGCATGCCGCCCCACATGTCGGCGAGCATGTTGACGATGGCCCCGCCGTGCTTGCTCATGGATTGATTGAACACTTCCCGGGCCATCAGGAAACCGCCCACCAGATTGGTGCGCATCACGGTTTCGAAACCCTTCTGGTTGATCGAGGCCAGGGGTGACGGGAACTGGCCACCGGCGTTGTTGACCAGGCCATGGATCGGGCCATGCAGGCGGATCAACTCGCTGACCAGATGCTTGACCGCTTCTTCCTCACGAATATCGCAAGTCTTCCAGTCCGCCTTGCCGCCATCCTCGGCAATCTCCAGGGCGACGTTTTTCAGTTTGTCGGCGTTGCGTCCCACCAGCAGCACATGGGCACCGAGGGCCGCCAGTTCGTGGGCGGTGCAACGGCCGATGCCGCTGCCGCCGCCGGTGACAATAATGGTTTGGCCAGCGAACAGATCGGGTTTGAAAATCGAGTCGTAAGCCATGGCAGCGGTCCTCTAGTTGACCAGGTCGGCGATGCGCTGGGGCACCGGAATCTGCATCTCCAGCAGTTGCTGGGCGAAGGCTTTGCCTTGCGGATCGATCCGCAGGCTGGCTACGCCACCACCGCCGAGGGCGTTTTCCAGCAGGAAGTTCAAGCTGTGGGTGCCGGGTAAATACCAGCGCTCGACACGGCCGCGAACCGGGTCGAGCACGTGGCTCATCCAGTCGACGATCACCTCCGGCGTCAGCGCTTCGGCGATCCACGGCAGGAACTGCGGCTGCCGTGCCATGACCCCGATGTTGCTGTGATTGCCCTTGTCGCCGGAGCGGGCGACCGCGAGTTTGACCAGCGCGACGCTGGCATCGGCACGCTCGGTGGGTTTGGGAGGCTCAAGCGGCACGGGCAAATCAGCGGAGTCGAGCGCATCGAGGGCGGGCAGGGCGCAGGGATGGCGTTGCCCCTTGAGATCAATCTCCAGCGTGCAGGCGGTTTTGTCGATCAGGAACGAGAACAGCCGGATCAGCGGATACACCGTCGGCCGGCCGCCGACGATCCCGGTCAACCCCGGGGCCATGCCGGTGGCGGCCTGGGCGATCTCCCGGGAGAACACGATCAACGCCTGTTTGTTCGGGTGGCGCACCGCAAGTTTGATCACCACTTCGCGGCTGTCCTGGCGTTGGCCGTGGGGGCCGTAGGTCGCCTCGCTGCCGAGCAGTTCGATATTCACTTCGCTGTAGGGCGCCCAGCCGCGCTGGCTGAAAATCTCCGAGGTTTTGTTGATGATCGCTTCGCTGACGCGCCGGGCCTTGTCCACCGCGTCAATGCCGGCAATCAGGCAACTGGCGGTGCAGCGGAAACCGTCCGGGTAGGTCGCGCTGACTTTGTATTGATCTGTCGGCGGCAAACCTTTGGCGCCGTGCACCTGCACTGCGTTTTTGCCCTGCTGTTGGAGTTTGACCTGACTGAAATTGCACACCACGTCCGGCAGCAGATAAGCCTGCGGGTCGCCGATTTCGTAGAGCATCTGCTCGCCGACGGTCAATGGCGTGACCAATCCGCCGGAGCCTTCGGGTTTGCTGACGATGAACTGGCTGTCGGCGCTGACTTCAACGATAGGAAAGCCGATGTGCTCGTAATCGGGCACCTCGCGCCAGTCAGTGAAATTGCCGCCCGTGCATTGGGCGCCACATTCGATGATGTGCCCGGCCAGTGCGGCCTGGGCCAGTTTGTCGTAGTCGTGCCATGACCAGCCGAATTCATGCACCAGCGCGGCGCTGACCACGGCGCTGTCCACCACCCGCCCGGTGATCACGATGTCCGCGCCAAGGCGCAGGGCTTCGACGATGCCCGGTGCGCCGAGATACGCGTTGGTAGAAACGCACATCGGCGGCAACGGCGCGCCGCTGAACATTTCGTGGATACCTTGGCTGCCGAGCTGTTTGAACTGCGGTTGCAGGTCATCCCCCAGCAACACGGCGATCTTCAGCGCCACACCGGCCTGGTCGCACGCCGCTTGCAGGGCGGCGGCGCAGGCTTGCGGGTTGACGCCGCCGGCGTTGCTGATGACGCGGATCTTCTGTTCGGCGAGTTGCGACAACAAAGGACTGAGGACTTCGATGAAGTCGCTGGCAAAGCCTGCCTGCGCGTCTTTCATCCGGGCGCCGGCCATGATCGACAGGGTGATTTCGGCGAGGTAATCGAACACCAGATAGTCCAGGCGCCCGCCCTCTACCAATTGCGCGGCGGCGGTCGAGGTGTCGCCCCAGAAGGCGCTGGCGCAACCGATGCGGATTGTTTTTGGCACAGTCAACTCCATGCTCAGCTCCGACAGAAGTGCTCCGAGACTACCAAGCAAGCGCTTGGTTTGTAAACGCCCAAAATATCTTCGTCCCAAGCGCTTGCTTGGTCGTCCCGGCCAGCTTAAATTGCCCGCGCAACCCCGCTGATTTAGCGGCGAGCGGCGCATCTGACTGAACGACTGTAGGAGAGAACGGGTGGACGAGCAAAAAGCCCTGAGGGTGATGCGCGAATTGGTCGACAACGGCCAGTTGACCGACCCGGACAGTGCCCGCGGCAAACTGCTGCAAGTGGCGGCTCACCTGTTCCGCAACAAAGGCTATGAACGCACCACGGTGCGGGATCTGGCCAGTGCGGTGGGCATTCAGTCGGGCAGTATTTTTCATCACTTCAAAAGCAAGGACGAGATCCTGCGCGCGGTGATGGAAGAAACCATCCGTTACAACACTGCGCTGATGCGTGCCGCGTTGGCCGAGGCCGGCAACGTACGCGAACGGGTGCTGGCGCTGATCCGTTGCGAATTGCAGTCGATCATGGGCGGCAGCGGCGAAGCCATGGCGGTGCTGGTTTACGAATGGCGCTCGTTGTCCGCAGAAGGGCAGGTCCAGGTGTTGGCCCTGCGGGACATTTATGAAGAAATCTGGCTACAGGTGCTGGGCGAGGCCAAAGACGCCGGGTTTATCCGCGGTGATGTGTTCATCACTCGGCGGTTTTTGACGGGCGCCTTGTCCTGGACCACCACCTGGTTTCGCGCCGGCGGCAGCATGAGCCTCGATCAATTGGCCGATGAGGCGTTGATTCTGGTGCTGGAAGAGCGGCAGTGACACGTCTATCTCGACGATAAACTGGCTAAGTAGGCGAAACCGCCTAGGTTGAATGCATTGATGCGTATTTTTTTGGGGAGTGGGTTGTTTTGATGTCTTCGCCAAGTTGGACGGTCTCGCGGCTTTTGCTGGCGGCACTCGCGGTGCTATGGGTGTTGCCGTCCCAGGCAGCGCAACAGGTGCGGGTCGGTGCGGCGCATTTTCCGCCTTACACCGTGCGTCCGGAGTCCGGCGCCGACACCGGTTTGTTGCCGCAATTGGTCGAAGCCTTGAATCAATTGCAGACCGATTACGAATTCGTGCTGGTGCCGACCTCGATTCCCCGGCGTTTCGGTGATTTCAAGCAGGGCCGGGTGGACATGGCGATCTTCGAGAACCCGGATTGGGGCTGGAAGGACATTCCCCACACCACGGTCGACATGGGCCTGGAAGACGCCGAGATTTTTGTCGCGCAACGCAAACCCGACCGTCAGCAGAGTTACTTTGCCGACCTCGCCGGCAAACGTCTGGCGCTGTTCAGTGGCTATCACTACGAATTCGCCAACTTCAATGCCGACCCGAAATTCCTCGCGCAGAACTTCAACGCCACGCTGACCTACTCCCATGACAGCAACCTGCTGATGGTCTTGCGTGATCGCGCGGACATCGCCCTGGTCACGCGCTCCTACCTGAGCGATTACCTGCTGCGCAACGAGAAAGTCGCCGATGAGTTGCTGGTGTCCCAGCGCATTGACCAGGTCTACCACCACTACGCACTGCTCAGCCCCGCCGCGCCGATCAGTGGCCCGGCGTTCAGCAAGTTGCTGCAAGGCTTGCGCGATAACGGCCAGATGCTGAAGATTTTTGAGCCGTACAAAATCTCTCTGGTGCCGGTGCCCAAGTCCTGACCGATTGTCTGAAAGAGCATGTTTTTGCCACGGACCTGTCAGATCTGACAGTAGAAAATCCATGAATCCCACGTTTAGATAACCTCCTGTTGTCGGCCTTCACGGGCCGACCGTGCCGAGAGGTTATTGCCATGTCGCAACCAGTCTTCGTCAACCTGAAATGTGTTCCATCACTGCGCGTTCCACAGGCCCCTGATAACAAACTCAAGGTCAGACCGACCGATGATGGAGCGGGCATCTCGGTGGCGGTGGAACCCTGGCCGTTTATGGCGCCTTCCAACACCGTAACCCTGCACGTCTGCGGCGTGCGCCAGGATGGCAGCCCGTTTATGTTGCGCCAGGTGTATGCCGAGCCGGTCACTGATACCGACGTCAACGAGGGTTGGGAGCGATCGATTCCGTGGGATGTGCTCAATGACCTGCAACACGGCAGTTCGTTGGTGTTCGTATTTCAAGTGGCCTTCGACGATTGCTGTGGCTGCTGCCCGTTGTTGTTTCCACCGCTGGCAATCGAGGTGCGCATACCCTTTGAGGACTTGACCACGTTTACCGATGGCAACTGGAATCATTGGGAAAAAGGGGATGCAATAAAAGATGCCAGGGATTTGCTGTTGGTTAACAGTAACGGTAACGAGTGTCTGGAAAACATTACTTACTCCCGCGACTCATCTGGCGTGGTTTTGATCAAGACCTTTGATCAGCTTGATGCAGGCCTGCGTTATGAGTTCGGTTTGTCGGTTCGGCGATTGAACAATTACAACCCTGTTCCAGTCCTGTCCTTGCAGACCAGCTCGGGCCCGGTGACTGCTCAAACCACTATCACTGACTTATCCTGGCATCCGCTCAAGGGCGAATTCATGGCTGATGCCAGCACCATGCAGTTGTGGATCTACAGTCATGAGCCTGATATCGGAATCAGGGGCAACGATTATGGGTTGGATGACATTCTGGTCAGGGAGCTGTAGCGCTTCGTTCTAACCCTGAAGCGATGTCATGGCGAGAAAACGCCCAGGCCTGATCGCCGTGGTGCCGGTGCCCAAGCCCTGACCGATGGTCGGAAAGCACGCTTTCTTGCCACGTACCTGTCAGATCTGACAGTAGAAAACCCATGAGCCACGCGTTTAGATGACCTCCTGTCGTCGGCCTCGTCACGGGCCGACCTTACTGAGAGGTTATCGCCATGTCGCAACCCGTCTTCGTCAATCTGGCCTGCGTTCCTTCACCTGAAGTCACCCAGGCGCCTGATAACCCGATTAGTGTCCGGCGAGTGGATGTCGGTCAATCAGAGATCACTGTTCATGTAAGACCGTGGCCGTTCATGGCGCCTTCCAACACGGTAACGCTGCATGTCTGCGGGCAGCGCAATGATGGCAGCCCCTTCATGCTGCGTGTGGCCTATGCCGAGCGGGTCACCGACGCCGACCTCGACGAGGGCTGGCAGTGTTCGATTTCCTGGAATGGGATCGAAGATCTGCTGCACGGCAGTTCGCTGGTGTTTGTATTTCAAGTGGCCTTTGACGATTGCTGCGGGTGCTGTCCTTTACTGTTGCCGCCAGTGAGCCTGCAGGTGAACGTGCCTTGGCGGGACCTCACAACCTTCACCGATGGCGATTACAACGGCTGGCAGGCCGGGCCGGCGGCTGCCGATCCACAGGATTTAAGCATCATCAAACTGCCGGACGGCAATGAGGTGCTTTTCAACAATACCTATACAAGCAACTCCAACGGCGTGGTGCTATTTAAGACCTATTCCGAACTGCGGGTGGGTGAGGTCTATGAGTTCAGCATGAGGACTCGCCGATCAACTGTGGTAGGCACCAGGCCGATTCTCGCGCTCCGGGCCGGCGACACGGTGGTGGCGGGACCGGAAGAAATCCCCGGCGCCGACTGGATGATATTGAGGGGGAGCTTCACGGCGAGCGCTGCGACGATGACATTCAATATCGTCAGCGAAGTGGCTACCGGGTCAGGTAATGATTATTACGTGGACGATATTCTGCTCAGGACGTTGTAGCAGGGGAGAGCGGGTTAAATTTACTGTTGGTGCTTACGTCCTTGTTGAAACTGTCGACGATTACGTGAGCCCGACCCATGTCCAATCTGAATGACCTGACTGCCCTGGCGTTGCCGTCAGGGCGCAGTCTTGTAGCCGATGAAACCGAAAGCCGGTTGAGCCTCAGCCTGGAAGGGCAGCCGTTGATTCGTTTGCGTCTGTTCCGCGAGCTGGCATTGCACATCGAGGTCGAAGAGCGCTTCGGCCTGCCAGCCGGTCAGGCATTCTGGGCCGCTTGCTATTGGCTGTTTGCCCGGAATCCGGATTGCCAGCACCTGACCTGGCGTCTGGGCGAAGCACCCACCGAAGCCTTGCTCAGCGGTTTGCTGATCCCGACCGAAACGGTGGGTGAGTACCGCTGTGAACGCACGCTGTTCTGGCAATTGCCGCAGCCGTGGCTGGGGGCGTCGCGGACCGACAGCTATCCGCAGCAAATGGTCATCAGCGCTGGCAAGCGCCATCCGTTGCGCCCGGCCAAACCCCGGGGTGAAGTCTATCGACGTTTCGATGCGCGCCTCGGTGCGTGGATTTCCTTGCGTAGCGTGGAAATCGAACAGGACCTGGTGCGTTTCAATCGCTGGCAGAACAGCCCGCGAGTGGCGAGTTTCTGGGAAGAGGAAGGCAGTCTCCAGAAGCATCGCGAGTACTTGAGCAAGCTCGACGCCGATCCGCACACCCTGACGTTGATCGGGTGTTTCGATGATCAGCCGTTCGCCTATTTTGAAGCCTACTGGGCCAAGGAAGATCGCATCGCGCCGTTCTACGACGCCGGCGATTACGACCGCGGCATTCACATGCTGGTGGGTGAAGAAGCGCATCGCGGCCCGCACAAAGTAGCGAGCTGGTTATCGGCGCTGGTGCATTACCTGTTTCTGGATGATCCGCGCACCCAGCGCGTGGTCGCCGAGCCTCGCGCGGACAACGCGAAGATGATCGGGCACCTGCACAACCAGTGCTTTCACTGCGAGAAAGAGTTCGACTTCCCGCACAAGCGCGCGGCGCTGATGGTGTTGGGGCGGGAGCGGTTTTTTGATCGGTGCAAGTTGGCGTGAGGCGTAGGACTCAAGATCCGTTGCGGTCTTGGGTCCGCTATCGCGAGCAAGCTCGCTCCCACAGGGTTTGCACTGAACCTGTGGGAGCGAGCTTGCTCGCGATTGGGGGCGACGAAAATCTCGGCTCTCAACGACGAGCGAAGGTATCCGCCCGACTGCCCGACACCTTGCGGCAGTGCACCAACGCATCGCGAATCATGAAGTTCACCAGGGTCGGCGAGACGCCGAGTTCCTTGGCGATGTCCTTTTGCGGCACGCCGTGCAGGCGATACATCTCGAAGGCATAGCGCGTGCGGCTGGGCAGCTCGGTCAGCGCGTCGGCGATGTGTTCCAGGGTCGAGAAGTTGATGTGCGAGGTTTCTGGCGAAGCGCCCTGGATCACCACGTTCAGACCTTCCTCTTCAGGGCCTGAATACTTCTGCTCCAGCGCCTGTTTGCGGTAGTGATCGATCGCCAGGTTGCGCACGATCTGGAACAGGTAGCTGAGCTGAGCCTTGAACGAAGAGGTGATCTGCGGCGCCGATTGCAGCCGGAAGAACGCGTCTTGCACCACGTCCTCAGCCCGCGACCGGCAGCCGGTAATGCGGGCTGCAATTTTGACCAGAATCAGTCGGTTGTCGACAAAGGCCTGAAGTAGCGGTGAATCGCACCTGCTTGTGGATACTTGTTCCGTCATGGAAATCACCTTGCTGCAAATAGGGTTGCGGGACGACAAGCGTTTCGGAGCCGTCCTACACATCGAGCGACAAATTATGTTGAATGATAATGATTGTCAATTGAGAAAGAGAATTAATGCGTCACAAAAGTGCAGCGTGTGAACTGCGACACGCTGTCGCGCCCGGCCCTGTTGGGGGGCAAGCCTGCGGACTAATTATTTCAGGACATCAATCGTTCTCATTGGTGAATGGTTCCGGATACGTCCCGGCCAAAACAGCATTCCCAAGCCTTGCGCGGTCGGCGAAGACCGCGCCCTGCACGCCATTTGAATGAGCGTGACGTACGAAAACCGATTCCAAACTTGCAAGCCGAATTCAGGCAGGAAACCTCATGACCGACGCGTTCGAACTCCCCAGCACACTGGTCCAAGCCCTCCAGCGCCGCGCGGCCCTGACGCCGGATCGCGTGGCTTTGCGTTTTCTCGCCGAAACCGCGGATCAGGCTGTAGTACTCAGTTATGCCGAGCTTGATCAACGGGCGCGGACCATTGCCGGCGCGTTGCAGGCTCAGGCCGCATTCGGCGATCGCGCGGTGCTGCTGTTCCCCAGCGGCCCGGATTACGTCGCGGCGTTTTTTGGCTGCCTGTATGCCGGCGTGATCGCGGTGCCGGCCTATCCGCAGGAATCGACCAAGCGCCATCACCAGGAACGCTTGCTGTCGATCATCAGCGACGCCGAACCGCGTCTGCTGCTGACCAGCGCTGGCCTGCGCGACGCCTTGCAGCAAATCGAAGGCGCGCCGCCGTTGCTCTGCGTCGATACCCTCGACAGCGCACTGGCGGACAGCTGGGTGTTGCCGGCGCTTGAAAACGAACACATCGCCTTTCTGCAATACACCTCCGGCTCCACCGCGTTGCCCAAAGGCGTGCAAGTCAGCCACGGCAACCTGGTGGCCAATGAGCTGCTGATCCGTCACGGCTTCGGCATCGACCTGAACCCGGACGACGTGATCGTCAGTTGGTTGCCGCTGTACCACGACATGGGCCTGATCGGCGGTCTGTTGCAGCCGATTTTCAGTGGCGTGCCGTGCGTGTTGATGTCCCCGGCGTACTTCCTCGGGCGGCCGTTGCGCTGGCTCGAAGCGATCAGCGAATACGGCGGCACCATCAGCGGTGGGCCGGACTTCGCTTATCGCCTGTGCAGCGAAAGGGTCAGTGAATCGGCGCTGGAACGTCTCGACCTGAACGGCTGGCGCGTGGCGTATTCCGGTTCCGAACCGATTCGTTTCGACACCCTCGAACGTTTCGCCGATAAATTCGCAAGCTGCGGCTTCACCCCGGACTGCTTCATGGCGTCTTACGGTTTGGCGGAGGCCACGCTGTTCGTCGCCGGTACGCCGCGCGGTCAGGGCATCGGCAACCTGCGGGTCGACGATCAGGCCCTGGCGCAAAACCGCGCCGAAGCAGGCGAGGGCGCGGCGATCATGAGTTGCGGCATCAGTCAGCCAGATCACGCCGTGCTGATTGTCGATCCGCTGGCGCTCACCGAACTGGCTGACAACGCTATCGGCGAAGTCTGGGCCACCGGGCCGAGCATCGCCCATGGCTACTGGCGCAACCCCGAGGCGAGCGCCAAGACCTTTGTTCAGCACGCGGGCCGCACCTGGCTGCGCACCGGTGACCTGGGCTTCAAGCGTAACGGTGAATTTTTCATCACCGGGCGCCTGAAAGACATGCTGATCGTGCGCGGCCATAACCTGTACCCGCAAGACATCGAGCAAACCGTCGAGCGCGAAGTGGAAGTGGTGCGCAAAGGTCGCGTCGCGGCGTTCGCGGTCAATATCGACGGCCAGGAAGGCATCGGCATCGCTGCGGAAATCAGCCGCAGCGTGCAGAAAATCCTGCCGCCCGACGCGCTGATCAAAGCCATCCGCCAAGCGGTGGCCGAGGCTTATCAGGAAGCGCCGAGCGTGGTGGTGTTACTCAATCCGGGCGCGCTGCCGAAGACCTCCAGCGGCAAACTGCAACGCTCGGCGTGCCGCAATCGCCTGGCGGACGGTAGCCTCGACAGCTATGCACTGTTCCCGTCGGCAGAGGTTAAAAGCGAAACAACGGCGCAATCCGCTTCCGAACTGCAAACCCTGATCGCCAACATCTGGTGCGAGCAGCTCAACGTCCAGCAGGTCAACGCTGACGATCACTTCTTCCTGCTCGGCGGCAACTCCATCGCCGCGACCCAAGTGGTCGCGCGGTTGCGTGAAGAGCTCGGCCTGGAGCTGAACCTGCGCCTGCTGTTCGAAGCACCGACCCTTGGCGCCTTCGCCGAGGCCGTCGCCCGACTGCAACAGGACGGCGGCCTGGCCCAAGGCGCGATTACGCCGCTGTCGCGCAGCGAAGCGATGCCGCAATCCCTGGCCCAAAACCGTCTGTGGATCACCTGGCAACTCGATCCGCAGAGCAGCGCCTTCAACATTCCCGGTGCCTTGCGTTTGCGCGGCGAACTGGACGAAGACGCGTTGCGCGCCAGTTTCCAACAATTGATCGAACGCCACGAATCCCTGCGCACGCGGTTCTTCGAACGTGACGGCGTGGCCCTGCAACGGGTTGACGCTGCGGGCGAATTCAACCTGCAACTGATCGACATCAGCGATTTGCCGGTCGACAAACGTGAAGTCCGCGCGCAACAAATTCGTGAAGACGAAGCGCGCACCCAGTTCGATCTGGAGAAAGGCCCGCTGCTCTGGGTGACGCTGGTGCGCCTCGACGACGAGGACCATCAACTGCTGGTGACGCTGCACCACATCATCGCTGACGGCTGGTCGCTGAATGTGTTGATCGATGAATTCTCGCGGCTGTATGCGGCGGCGTCTCAAGGCCAGAAAGCCACGCTCGCGGCATTGCCGACCCAGTACGCCGATTACGGCAGCTGGCAGCGCCAATGGCTGGCCCAAGGCGAGGGTGAACGGCAACTGGCCTACTGGAAAAACCAGTTGGGCGACGAGCATCCGGTGCTGAGCCTGGCCACTGACCATCCGCGCTCGGCACATCACGTCCACAGCGCCGCCCGCCACACTGTGCGTTTGGGCGTGAGCCTGAGCGAAGCCATCCGCCAGACGGCCCAGGCTCACGAATCCACCTCGTTCATGCTGTTGCTCGCCGCGTTCCAGAGTCTGCTGCACCGCTACAGCGGCCAGCGCGATATCCGCATCGGCGTGCCCAACGCCAACCGTCCACGCCTGGAAACCCAAGGGCTGATCGGCTTCTTCATCAACACCCAAGTGCTGCGCGCCGAAGTCGATTCACGCCTGCCGTTCGTTGAACTGCTGGCGCAAACCCGCCAAGCGGCGTTGGGTGCACAAGCCCATCAGGACCTGCCGTTCGAACAACTGCTCGAAGCGTTCCCCGAGGCTCGCGAATCCGGGTTGTTCCAGGTCATGTTCAACCACCAGCAACGGGATTTGAGCGCCCTGCGCCGCTTGCCGGGGCTGCTCGCCGAAGAGTTGCCGTGGCACAGCCGCGAAGCCAAGTTCGACTTGCAACTGCACAGCGAAGAAGACCGAAATGGGCGGCTGAGCCTGTCCTTCGACTACGCCAACGAACTGTTCGATGTGGCAACCATCGAGCGCCTGGCCGAGCACTTCACCAATCTGCTGCGCGAAGTCTGCGAGCAGCCACAACAGGCCATCGGTGATCTGCAACTGCTGACTTCGGATGAGCACGATCAACAAGCCTCGTGGAGCACGGCAACCTGCACACCGGCCAGCCAATGGTTGCCGGAATTACTCAATGAACAACTGCGCCTGACCCCGGAGCGCACCGCGCTGATCTGGGACGGTGGCGAACTCGATTTCGCCGAACTGCACGCCCAGGCCAATCGCCTGGCTCATTACCTGCGCGACAAAGGCGTCGGCCCGGATGTGTGCGTGGCCATCGCCGCCGAGCGTTCGCCGCAACTGTTGATCGGCCTGCTGGCGATCATCAAGGCTGGCGGCGCCTACGTGCCGCTGGATCCGGATTACCCGGCCGAACGCCTGGCCTACATGCTCAGCGACAGTGGCGTCGAATTGCTGCTGACCCAGACCGAATTGCTCGACCGCTTGCCGGCCAGCGACGGCGTCAGCGTCATCGCCATGGACGCGCTGCACCTGGAAAACTGGCCGAGCCAGGCACCGGGCCTGCACCTGCACGGCGACAACCTGGCCTACGTGATTTACACCTCGGGCTCCACCGGCCAACCGAAAGGCGTTGGCAACACCCACGCCGCCCTCGCCGAACGTTTGCAATGGATGCAGAACACCTATCGCCTCGACGAAACCGACGTGCTGATGCAAAAAGCGCCGATCAGTTTCGACGTGTCGGTATGGGAATGCTTCTGGCCGCTGATCACTGGCGCGCGCCTGCTGATTGCCGATCCCGGCGAACACCGCGATCCCCATCGAATCGCGCAATTGGTTCAGCAATACGCCGTGACCACGCTGCACTTCGTGCCGCCATTGCTGGCGCTGTTTATCGAAGAACCGCTGACCAGTGAATGCACCAGCCTGCGCCGGGTGTTCTCCGGCGGCGAAGCCTTGCCCGCCGAGTTGCGCAACCGCGTGCTGGAGCAACTGCCAGCGGTGCAACTGCACAACCGCTACGGCCCGACCGAAACCGCGATCAACGTCACCCATTGGCATTGCACGATGGCTGATGGCGAGCGTTCGCCGATTGGCCGGCCATTGGGCAACGTGATCTGCCGCGTGCTCGACAGCGACCTCAATCCCTTGCCGGCCGGCGTGCCCGGCGAACTGTGCATCAGCGGTATCGGCTTGGCGCGAGGCTACCTCGGTCGCCCGAGCCTGACCGCCGAACGCTTTGTGGTCGACCCACTGGGCGAGCAGGGCGCGCGGTTGTACCGCACCGGCGACCGTGCACGCTGGACCGCTGACGGCGTGATCGAATACCTCGGACGCCTCGATCAGCAGGTCAAGTTGCGCGGCTTCCGGGTCGAACCGGAAGAAATCGAAGCGCGTCTGCTGGCCCAGGACGGCGTCGCCCAAGCCGTGGTGTTGGTGCGCGAAACAGCCGCTGGCGGCCAGTTGATCGGTTACTACACCTCAACCGATTCTTCCGAAGAGATTGATGTTCAAACCCAACGTCTGAAAGCCGCGCTGGCCGCCGAGCTGCCGGAATACATGGTCCCGGCGCAACTGATGCGCCTGGACGAAATGCCCTTGAGCCCAAGCGGCAAACTCGACCGTCGTGCCTTGCCGGAACCGCAATGGCAAGTGCGCGAACACGTCGAACCGGTCACCGTCCTTCAGCAGCAAATCGCCGGCATCTGGCGTGAAGTGCTGGGCCTGAAGCAAATCGGTCTGCGTGACGATTTCTTCGCCCTCGGCGGCCATTCGCTGCTGGCGACACAAATCATCTCCCGCACCCGTCAGGCCTGTGACGTCGAATTGCCCCTGCGTGCGTTGTTCGAAAACAGTGAGCTGGGGGCGTTCGCCGAACAGGTGCGCTTGATCCAGGTCAGCAGCAACACCAACAAACAGCCACCCATCGAGAAGGTCGACCGCAGCCAACCGGTGCCGCTGTCCTATTCCCAACAACGGATGTGGTTCCTCTGGCAGATGGAGCCGGACAGCCCGGCCTACAACGTCGGTGGCATGGCGCGGCTGCGCGGGGTGCTGGATGTCGGGCGTTTCGAAGCGGCGCTGCAAGCGTTGATCATCCGCCACGAAACCCTGCGCACCACGTTCCCAAGCATCGATGGCGTGGCCCGGCAACAGGTGCATGCGGACACTGGCATGCGCATGGACTGGAAGGATTTCTCGGCGCTCGACGTCGAATTGCGCGAGCAACGGGTCCAGGCCCTGGCGGATAGCGAAGCCCACACCCCGTTCAATCTGGAAACCGGTCCGCTGCTGCGCGCCTGCCTGGTCAAGACCGCCGACCAGGAACACTACCTGGTGCTGACCCTGCACCACATCGTCACCGAGGGATGGGCGATGGACATCTTCGCCCGGGAACTGAGCGCGCTCTACGAAGCCTTCGTCGATGACCGCGACTCGCCGCTGGAAGCGCTGCCGGTGCAGTACCTGGATTACAGCGTCTGGCAGCGGCAGTGGCTGGAGTCCGGCGAACGTCAACGCCAACTCGACTACTGGACTGCGCAACTGGGTCGCGAACATCCGTTGCTGGAATTGCCCGGCGACCGTCCGCGTCCGCCAGTGCAAAGCCATCGGGGTGAGCTGTTCCGTTTCGACCTGAGCGATGACCTCGCCGCCCGCGTTCGCGCCTTCAACGCGCAAAACGGTCTGACCCTGTTCATGACCATGACCGCTGCCCTGGCCGTGCTGCTTTACCGCTACAGCGGCCAGACTGATTTGCGGATCGGCGCACCCGTCGCCAACCGCATCCGTCCGGAAAGCGAAGGGTTGATCGGCGCGTTCCTCAACACCCAAGTGTTGCGTTGCCAACTCGACGGGCAGATGTCCGTCGGCGAATTGTTTGAGCAGGTTCGCCACACCGTGATCGAAGGTCAGTCCCATCAGGACCTGCCGTTCGATCATTTGGTGGAAGCACTGCAACCACCGCGCAGCGCCGCTTACAACCCGCTGTTCCAGGTGATGTGCAACGTGCAGCGCTGGGAATTCCAGCAGAGCCGCACCCTGGCCGGCATGACCGTCGAGTACCTGGCCAACGATGCCCGGGCGACCAAGTTTGACCTCAACCTGGAAGTCACCGACCTCGATCATCGCCTGGGTTGCTGCCTGACCTACAGCACCGACCTGTTCGATGAACCGCGCATTGCACGGATGGCCGGGCATTGGCGCAATCTGCTGGAAGCGCTGTTGGCTGACCCGCAACAACGCCTCAGCGAATTGCCGTTGCTCGACACCACCGAGCAGAAAAACCTGCTGGACAGCCTCGGCATCGAACCGGGCGAACATCGTCTGGACCAGTGCATTCATCACCTGTTCAGCGAGCAAGCCCTGGCCCGCAAAGATGCGCCGGCCCTGACCTTTGCTGGCGAAACCCTGAGCTACGCCGAACTCGACAGCCGCGCCAATCGCCTGGCCTGGATGCTGCGCGAGCGTGGCGTCGGCCCACAAGTTCGGGTCGGCCTGGCGCTTGAGCGTTCGCTGGAAATGGTCGTCGGCCTGTTGGCGATCCTCAAGGCCGGCGGTGCCTACGTGCCGCTGGATCCGGAATATCCGCTGGATCGTCTGCACTACATGATCGAAGACAGTGGCATCCGTCTGCTTCTCAGTGACACAGCCATGTTCAACGCACTCGGTGAGTTGCCATCGACCGTGGGCCGCTGGTGCCTGGAGGATGACGCCGCCGAACTGGCCAACTACCCGGCCACCGAGCTGCCGTTTATCAGCCTGCCGCAGCATCAGGCGTACCTGATTTACACCTCCGGCTCCACCGGCAAACCGAAAGGCGTGGTGGTGTCCCACGGCGAAATCGCCATGCACTGCCAGGCTGTGATCGAGCGCTTCGGCATGCGTCCTGACGACTGCGAACTGCATTTCTATTCGATCAACTTCGACGCCGCCACCGAGCGTTTGCTGGTGCCGCTGTTGAGCGGTGCGCAAGTGGTGTTGCGCGCCCAAGGGCAATGGGACGCGGAAGAAATCTGCGGCCTGATTCGTCAGCATCAGATCAACATCCTCGGCTTCACCCCAAGCTATGGCAGCCAGTTGGCGCAATGGCTGGCAACCCAGGGCGAAACCCTGCCGGTGCGCATGATCATCACCGGCGGCGAAGCCCTGACCGGCGAACACCTGTCGCGGATTCGCGCAGCGTTCACACCCAGTGTGTTCTTCAACGCCTACGGCCCGACGGAAACCGTGGTTATGCCGCTGGCCAGTCTGGCGCCCGAGGTGTTGGAAGAAGGCCTGGGCAGTGTGCCGATAGGCAGCGTGATTGGCGCTCGCGTGGCGTACATTCTCGACGCCGATCTGGCGTTGGTGCCCCAAGGCGCGACCGGCGAGTTGTACGTCGGCGGTGCTGGCCTGGCCCAGGGTTATCACGAGCGGGCGGGCATGACGGCGGAGCGCTTTGTGGCGGATCCGTTTGCCAGCAATGGCGGGCGTATTTATCGCACCGGCGACCTGGTGCGTCAGCGCGCCGATGGTTTGGTGGAATACCTTGGGCGCATCGACCATCAAGTGAAAATCCGGGGTTTCCGCATCGAGTTGGGCGAGATCGAAACGCGCCTGCTGGAACACGAATCCATCCGCGAAGCCGTGGTGCTGGCGCTGGATGCGCCGAGCGGTAAACAACTGGTCGGCTACCTCGTCACCGAAGTCGCCGAACAGGACGAAGCGCAACAAGCCGCACTGCGCGAAGCGCTCAAGGCTCACCTCAAATCCCAACTGCCGGACTACATGGTGCCGACGCACCTGATCCTGCTGGCCAGCATGCCGCTGACCGCCAACGGCAAACTTGACCGTCGCGCACTGCCGGCGCCGGACCCGGAGCTGAACCGTCAGCACTACGTGGCGCCGAGCAACGAACTGGAGCTGACCCTGGCCGGCATCTGGTGCGAAGTGCTGAACGTGGCGCAGGTCGGTCTCAACGACAACTTCTTCGAACTGGGCGGCGATTCGATTCTGTCGATCCAGGTGGTCAGCCGCGCGCGGCAGCAGGGCATTCACTTCAGCCCTCGCGACCTGTTCCAGCACCAGACCGTGCAGACCCTCGCCGCCGTCGCGACGCGCACCGAGCAGGTCAGCGCCGAGCAAGGTTTGCTCACCGGCGAATCCGGTTTGACCCCGATCCAGCATTGGTTCTTCGACACCGAGATTCCTGAGCGTCAGCACTGGAATCAGGCGTTGCTGCTGGAGCCGACGGTGGCGCTGGAACCTCATCGTCTGGAGCAAGCGCTGCTGGCAGTGATCGAACAACATGACGCCTTGCGCCTGCGCTTCACCCAAACCGAGGCGCAATGGCACGCCGAGCACCAAGCGGTGAATGACACCCCGGTGCTGTGGCAGGTGCGCGTTGCGTCCATGGACAAATGCACCGCGCTGTTCGCCGATGCCCAACGCAGTCTCGATCTCGAACAGGGGCCGCTGATCCGTGCGCTGCTGGTCGATGGACCTGAAGGCCAGCAACGCTTGTTCATCGCCATTCACCACTTGGTGGTCGATGGGGTTTCCTGGCGGGTTTTGCTGGACGATCTGCAAACGGTTTACCGTCAACTGGACGCTGAACAGTCAGTCAAACTGCCGGCGAAAACCAGCGCCTTCAAGGACTGGGCCGCACGCTTGCAGGCCTACGCCGGCAGCGAATCCCTGCGCGAAGAACTGAGCTGGTGGCAGACGCAATTGGCCGGGCCCTGCGCTGAGTTGCCGTGTGATCGTCCGCAAGGTGGGCAGCAGAATCGTCACGCACAAACCGTCAGCGTACGCCTGGATGCCGAGCGCACCCGGCAATTGCTGCAACAGGCGCCGAGCGCATACCGCACCCAGGTCAACGACCTGCTGCTGAGCGCATTGGCCCGCGTGATGTGCCGCTGGAGCGGCCACGAATCGGCGTTGATTCAACTTGAAGGTCACGGCCGCGAAACCCTGTTCGACGAGATCGACCTGACCCGCACCGTGGGTTGGTTCACCAGCGCTTATCCGCTGCGTCTGGTGCCAGCGGCTGAGCAGGGCGCCTCGATCAAAGCGATCAAGGAGCAACTGCGCGCCGTGCCGCACAAAGGTTTGGGTTATGGCGTGTTGCGCTACCTCGCCGATGACCTGTGCCGCCAGACCATGGCCGCGTTGCCGGTGGCGCCGATCACCTTCAACTACCTCGGCCAGTTCGACCAGAGCTTCGGCGCAGACGCGTTGTTCCGTCCTCTCGATGAGCCGGTGGGCGCGGCCCATGATCCTCATGCGCCGTTGCCGAACGAATTGAGCGTCGACAGTCAGGTCTACGGCGGCGAATTGGTGCTGCGCTGGACTTTCAGCGCCGAACGCCACGACCCGCAAACCATCAGCGATCTGGCGAATAGTTATCTCGCAGAGCTGCAAAGCCTGATCGAACATTGCCTGCTCGATGAGGCCGGTGGCCTGACCCCGTCCGACTTCCCGCTGGCCCGACTGACCCAGCCACAACTCGACGCGCTGCCGATCCCGGCCGCCGTGATCGAAGACGTCTACCCGCTGACCCCGATGCAGGAAGGCATGCTGCTGCACACCTTGCTGGAACCGGGCACCGGCCTCTACTTCATGCAGGACCGCTACCGCATCAACAGCGAGCTGGATCCCGAGCGTTTCGCCCAGGCCTGGCAAGCGGTGATTGCCCGTCACGAAGCCTTGCGCGCGTCGTTCTGCTGGAACGTCGGCGAAGACATGCTGCAAGTGATCCACAAACCGGGCAGCACACCGATCGAGTACCTCGACTGGACCGCTATCGCCGAAACCGAGCAAGAACCGAAACTGCAAACGCTGCTGAAAACCGAGCGTGAAGCCGGGTTCGATCTGCTCAATCAGGCGCCGTTCCATCTGCGTTTGATCAAGGTTGGTGAAGCGCGCTACTGGTTCATGATGAGCAACCACCACATCCTGATCGATGCCTGGTGCCGTTCGCTGCTGATGAACGATTTCTTTGAAATCTACATGGCCCTGGGCGAAGGCCGGGACGCGCAATTGGCCGTGCCGCCGCGTTATCGCGACTACATCGGCTGGCTGCAACGCCAGAGCCTGGCCGAGGCGCGGCAGTGGTGGAAAACCAACCTGCAAGGCTTCGAGCGCACCACGCCGATTCCGAGCGACCGACCGTTCCTGCGTGAACACGCCGGTGACAGCGGCGGCATGGTCGTGGGCGACCGCTACACGAGGCTCGATGCCCGTGACGGTGCGCAATTGCGGGAACTGGCCCAGGCCCATCAACTGACCATCAACACCTTCGCCCAAGCGGCGTGGGCCCTGGTGCTGCGGCGCTTGAGCGGTGATCGCGACGTGCTGTTTGGCGTCACGGTGGCTGGGCGCCCGGTGGAAATGCCGGAGATGCAACGCACGGTCGGGCTGTTCATCAACAGCATCGCGCTACGGGTGAAAATGCCCGAGGACGATCAGCGTGTCAGCGTGCGCCAGTGGCTTAGTGGATTGCTCGACAGCAACATGCAACTGCGCGAATACGAATACCTGCCGCTGGTGACGATCCAGGAAAACAGCGAATTGCCCAAAGGCCAGCCGTTGTTCGACAGCCTGTTTGTGTTCGAAAACGCCCCGGTGGAAGTCTCGGTGCTCGACCGTGCGCAAAGCCTCAATGCCACCTCGGACTCGGGCCGCACCCACACCAACTTCCCGCTGACGGCGGTTTGCTATCCGGGGGATGACCTCGGTTTGCACCTGTCCTACGACCAGCGTTATTTCGATGAGTCCACGGTCGAGCGCATGCTCGGTGAGTTCAAGCGTTTGCTGCTGGCGCTGGTGGAAGGTTTCCATGGCGACATGGCCGACTTGCCGCTGCTGGGTACCGAGGAACAGGACTTCCTGATCCACGGCTGCAACCAGAGCGAACATGAATACCCGTTGGAAAAAAGCTACGTCGAGCTGTTCGAAGCCCAGGTTGCGCAGCATCCGCAGCGCATCGCCGCCAGTTGCCTCGACCGTTTGCACAGCTATGTCGAACTGAACCAGCGCAGTAACCGCTTCGGTCATGCCTTGATTGCGGCGGGTGTCGGGCTGGACCAACCGGTGGCGTTGCTCGCCGAACGTAATCTCGATCTGCTGGGCATGATCATCGGCAGCTTCAAGGCTGGCGCCGGTTACCTGCCGCTGGATCCTGGCCTGCCGAGTCAGCGTCTGAGCCGGATCATCGACTTGAGCCGCACGCCGTTGCTGGTCTGCACCCAGGCTTGCCACGAGCAAGCGGTGGCGTTGCTGGACGAATTCGGTTGCGCCAATCGACCGAAGTTGCTCGTTTGGGAAGAGGTGCAAGCGAGCGATGCGTCGGTGCAAAACCCGGGCATCTACAGCGCGCCGGACAACCTGGCCTACGTGATCTACACCTCGGGCTCCACCGGGTTGCCGAAAGGCGTGATGGTCGAACAGCGCGGCATGCTCAATAACCAGTTGAGCAAAGTGCCGTACCTGAACCTGAGCGCCGCCGATGTCATCGCGCAAACCGCTTCGCAAAGCTTCGATATTTCGGTCTGGCAGTTCCTCGCCGCGCCGCTGTTCGGGGCGCGGGTGGACATCGTGCCGAACACCATCGCCCATGATCCCCAAGGCTTGCTCGCTCATGTGCAGAGCCAGGGCATCACCGTGCTGGAAAGCGTGCCGTCGCTGATCCAGGGCATGCTCACCCAAGAGCGCATGAGCCTCGACGGCTTGCGCTGGATGCTGCCGACCGGTGAAGCGATGCCGCCGGAACTGGCGCACCAATGGCTGTTGCGCTACCCGCAGATCGGGCTGGTCAACGCCTATGGCCCGGCGGAATGTTCCGATGACGTGGCGTTCTTCCGAGTGGACATGGCGTCGACCCGCGGCAGCTATTTGCCGATTGGTACGCCGACCGACAACAACCGTTTGTACCTGCTCGATGGCGCGCTGGAACTGGTGCCGCTGGGTGCGGTGGGTGAGTTGTGTGTCGCCGGCACCGGTGTCGGTCGCGGTTACGTCAGCGATCCGCTGCGCACCGCCCAGGTGTTTGTGCCGAACCCGTTTGGCGAGCCCGGTGATCGTCTGTATCGCACCGGTGACCTGGCGCGGCGACGCAGTGACGGCGTGCTGGAGTACGTCGGCCGGATCGACCATCAGGTGAAGATTCGCGGTTACCGCATTGAACTGGGGGAAATCGAGGCGCGGCTGCACGAACAACCGGAAGTCCGCGACGGGGCGGTCGGCGTGCAGGAAGGCGTCAACGGCAAGCACCTGGTGGGTTATCTGGTGGCGGCGGATTCGGCGCTCAACCCGAGCGAACGCCTGGAACGCATCAAGCAACGCCTGCGCGCCGAACTGCCGGAATACATGGTGCCGCTGCACTGGTTGTGGCTCGACAAACTGCCGCTCAATGCCAACGGCAAACTGGATCGCAAGGCCTTACCGGCGCTGGAGATCGGCCAGTTGCAGAGCCAGGATTACCAGGCGCCACGCAATGAAATGGAGCAGACCCTGGCGCAGATCTGGGCCGAAGTGTTGAAGGTCGAGAAGGTCGGTATTCGCGACAACTTCTTCGAACTGGGCGGTCATTCGCTGCTGGCGACACAGATTGCGTCGCGGGTGCAGAAATCGCTGCAACGTGACGTGCCGCTGCGGGCGATGTTCGAGTGCAGCACGGTGGAGGAACTGGCCGAGTACATCGAGGGATTGGCGGCGAGTGAGATGACCGAGGAGAAGGTGGATCGGTTGAATGATTTGATGGCGGAGTTGGAGGGGTTGTAGTTCTTTAGCGTCTGGACTGGCCTCTTCGCGGGCAAGCCTCGCTCCTACGGGTATGTGTTGATCACAAGGGTTGTGATCACTCGATACCTGTAGGAGCGAGGCTTGCCCGCGAAGGCGTCAGCCCAGACACCCCAAGGTTGACTGCCAAGCCACACCAGCCCAGTCTTCCTGCTCCATTTGGTGAGGAGACAGCTAATGCCCTTCGCAACAATAGACGGACAACCCCTGCACTACACCGACCAAGGCACCGGCCCGGCCGTGCTGTTGGCGGGCAGTTACCTGTGGGACCAGGCCATGTGGGCGCCGCAGATCGCCGCGCTGTCGCAGCAGTACCGGGTGATTGCCCTGGACCTCTGGGGCCACGGTCAATCCGGTCAACTGCCCGAAGGCACCACGTCACTGGATGACATCGCGCGCCAGGCTCTGGCGTTGCTCGATCATCTGGATATCGACCGCATCACCCTGGTCGGATTGTCGGTCGGTGGCATGTGGGGCGTGCGTCTGGCGCTGTCGGCACCCCAGCGGCTCAATGGCCTGGTGCTGATGGACACCTACGTCGGCGTCGAGCCCGAGCCGACCCGCCAATACTATTTCTCGCTGTTCAAGCAGATCGAAGACACCGGCGTGATCTCCCCGCAACTGCTGGACATCGTGGTGCCGATCTTCTTCCGGCCGGGCATCGATCCGCAGTCGGCGCTGTATCAGGACTTCCGCGCGTCATTGGCAGCGCTGCCGGCGCAGCGTCTGCGCGAGAGCGTCGTACCGATGGGGCGCATTACCTTTGGCCGGGACGATCTGTTGCCGCGTCTGGGTGAGTTGAACCCTGAAACCACGTTGGTGATGTGTGGCGATCAGGACAAACCGCGTCCGCCGAGCGAGGCTCGGGAAATGGCTGAGTTGATTGGTTGCCCGTGTGTGCTGGTGCCGGAGGCGGGGCATATCTCCAATCTGGAGAATGCGGGGTTTGTCACTGAGGCGTTGTTGAAGTTTTTGGCGCAACGCTGATCAAGATCGTTCCCACGCTCTGCGTGGGAATGCCGCCCGGGACGCTCCGCGTCCCTTCGCAGGCGTGACGCAGAGCGTCACAGGATGCATTCCCACGCAGAGCGTGGGAACGATCAAAACTACTTAGGTCCCAAAATCTTCAACAACTTGTCCGGCGACGGAGCGCCTTGTTGTTGCTGCAATTCGCCCTTGTCGTCCATGTAGAAAATCGCCGGGGTTGCCTGCAACTCCAGGTCTTCCATCAACTGCATGTTCGCCGCCAGTTTCGCCTGGATCGCCGGGGGTACGTCCTTCAGGGCTTTGAGCGAACTTTGCTTGCCGGACTTCTCGTGATCTTCCAGGGCTTTGCTCGGGTCCTTGGCCGCCAGCAGCGCGGCGGATTTGCCGGGGCTGTCTTCGCGGATGATGCCGACCATGATGTGGCGCAACTGTACTTTGCCGGACTTGACCCACGGCCGCGCCTGTTCCCAGAACATGTTGCAGTAAGGGCAGTTTGGATCGCTGAACAGGTACACAACCCGCGGTGCGTCTTTGTTGCCGTCGCCGATCCAGTTGCTCGCTTCCATCTTGCCCCAGACTTCCTTGGACATCGGCGCGTACACCAGTTTCTGCAACGGCGCGCTGCTCAGGTCGTTGCCGTCGGCATCGTACAGATTGCCGAGCAGGACGTGCTTGCCATCCGGGGTCAGGTACAGCGCCATGCCACGGTTCTGGTATTGCGCCGCGTAACCGCGCAAACCGTCCGGTGCATCGAACTGGCCGACGATTTTCGCGCCTTTGGCTTCGATCTTCTTGATCGCCTCGGGCAGTTCTTCAACAGCCTGCGCCGACGGCAGGTGCAGCAGGGCTGCGCCCAGGGTCAGGGTCAGCAGGTGGCGGAGGCGGGGCATGGCAATTTCCTTGTGGCGGGATTGGGGGTGTCGAAGTTTTCCAGGGCGCGGGCCAGGCTGGCTTCCGACAATTCGCCCAGATGGCTGCCCAGCAGGCGACCGTCGTTGCTATAAAACAGCGTAGTCGGCAACGCCATGGAACCGACGGCCTGGCCCAAGCGACCGCTGCCATCGAACAACACGTTGGACAGGCTCAGGCCCTGGGTTTCCAGGAAGGTACTGACGCTTTGCATGCTCTCGGCCTGGTTGACGAACAGGAAGGTCAGGTCCGGGCGCTGTTGCTGGGCGTTTTCCAGCACCGGCATTTCCCGGCGGCACGGCGGGCACCAGGTTGCCCAGAGATTGATCACCAGCGGGCCACCCTGATAGTCGGCCAGTTGCACGGTTTCCCCGGCGGCATTGCGCAAGGTGATGTCCGGCAGGCGCGTGCCTTGTTCGTAAAGACTCAAGGAGAAGGTCGCCAGCAACCAGAAGAACAGGCCAGTGCCCACCCCGAAACCCAGTGGCCGACGCAAACCCGGTCGGCGCCAGCCGCGATACAACGCGGCGAGCACCAGCACGATCACGCCGGGCCAGGCGAGAAAACCGCCATCGCGCAGGTCGATGATCTGCCACGGATCATTTCGATACTGCGCCCAATAGGCGATCACGAAACTGATCCGTGCCGCCAGCATGCCCAACAGGAACAGGCTGAACAGCACCGACTCGGGGTTCTCGCCGCCGCGCTTGGCCACCCGCCAGCCAACGAAGGTGGCCAGCGCCAGGGCACTGATCAGCAGCAGGTGATTAAGCGCGATGGCAAAGGTGCCGAGGGTAAAGGTCAGCATTAACGGGCTTCTCGGGTAGTGTTCCAGCGTTGCAGGAAAGTCTCGGCATCGACCTCGCCGGTGATGCGCTGGCTGCGGCGTTCGCTGCCGTCGGCACCGATCCACAACAGGCTTGGTGGCCCCGGCACTTTATAGCGGCCGAGCAGCTCGCGGCTGGCGGCATTGTCGGCGGTGACGTCCAGCCGTAGCAAGCGCACGTCTTTTAATGCGTCCAATACCTGGGGTTTGGCGAAAACCTGTTTTTCCATGACTTTGCACGCCACGCACCAGTCGGCGTAGTAATCCAGCAGCACCCATTGGCCCTGGGCCTGGGCGGCGTCGAGTTCCCGTTGCAGGGCGGTGGGGTCCTTGATCGTGGTAAACGCATCGTGGCCGACAGGCGCACTGTTTGCCCGTGCAGCGCTATAAACCTGCAACGGCTTGAACAGATCATCACTGCCACCCGCCGCACCGACCATCAGCAGACTGCCCCACACGCCGAGCAGCAGCGAACTGGCGCCGAACACCTGGGCGACACGACCGAAACCTTCGGACTGCTTCCAGGCGCTGTAGGCCGCGATCAGCAGCAGGGCGCCGCACAGGCCGATCCACAACGATTGATCCAGCACCGGCCGCAACATCAGCAACGCCGTGGCGAGGAACAGGAAACCGAACACGCCTTTGAGCAGGTTCATCCAGGCGCCGGGTTTGGGCAGGAACCGGTTGCCGACGGTCACCAGCAACAGCAGCGGGATGCCCATGCCGATGCCCATGGCGAATAGAATCAGCCCACCGTGCAGCGCGTTGCCGCTCTGGGCGATGTAGAGCAGGGCGCCGGCCAGGGGCGCGGTCATGCACGGGCCGACCAACAGACCGGACAAGGCCCCGAGCACACCGGCGCCGATCAGGCTGCCGCCGCGTTGATTGCGCGAGACGTTTTCCAGTCGATCACGCAGCGCCACCGGCAATTGCAATTCAAAGAAGCCGAACATCGGCAACGCCAGCAGCACGAACACCGCAGCAAAACTGCCCAGCAACCACGGGTTTTGCAGTAGCGCCTGGAGGTTCGCTCCCAATAGCGATGCCAAAACCCCCATCGCCGCGTACACCAGCGCCATGCAAATCACATAGCTGCTGGCCAGGGCGAAACCGCGCTTGGGGGTGGCGCCGCTGCCGACGATCAAACCGGCGAGGATCGGCAGCATCGGCAGCGTGCAAGGAGTAAACGCCAGCAACAGCCCAAGGCCGAAGAACACTAAAAGGCTCCAGCCCAGCGCCCGCTGTTGCAGGTTGCTGGCCAAGGCTTGATCCGGTGCCTCGTTGGTCGCTGTGGTTGCAGCAGCGCCCCCCAGATCGACCACTTGGGTTTGCGGCGGATAACACAGCCCCGCATCGGCACAGCCCTGGAAACCGACCTTGATCTGGCCAGTGGCCCCGGCCGGGATTTTCAGCTCCAGGCCTTGGCGATAGACCGGTTGTTCACCGAAGAACTCATCACTGTGGGACTCGCCCTCGGGCAAAACAGGCATGTTTTGCGGGGCCAGGCCATCGAATTTAAGACGCTTCTGATACAGGTAATAGCCGTCGGCAATCTGCCAGAACAGCTGGGTTTCACCACTTTCAAGACGTTCGGAGGTAAAGATGAACGCTTTCTCCACAGGGAGAAATTCAGGTTTGGTGTCGAACGGATTCGAGCCTGCGTGGGCGATACCCGAGAGCAAGAGAATAAAGAGTAAGAAAAAACGCCGCATGAGCCATCCAGTGCCGGTACAAGTTACGGCACGATGCTGGTCGCCGATTAACCGGTGATTAATGGGTTGTTGCCGGTCTGATTGACCCGACCGACAACAACCCGCAAAGGCGATTCAGGCTACTGCGCTGTCGCGATGGTCAGACACCGTGATAGGTCAGTCGATTTTCCGACAGGGGCGGGTGCGTGGCCTTCCAGGTCTGGGCAACCTTCAGGGCCAGAGCGATTTCTTGCGGGTTCATGGCCTTGCCGAGGTCGTCCAGGAACAGGGCTGCGCTGTTATGCAGTTGGTATTCCGGGGCCGAATTCACCACCAGCCAGACGAGGGCGTAGCTGAGGGGATAATTTTTTTTGTAGCCATACTCGGGATCACCACCCGATTCACCATGGCCAAGGGCGAACCCATATTTGAGCACGCCATAGAGATCATTCAGCGCGGCGGTTTTTTCCAGCCATTCGCGCCTCAGCGATGGGAAGGTGGTCACTTTCTGACGGTTGGTGTACCAGTTCATCGCCAGGGGGAAGTTGACATGGGCCGCCCGTTCCAGCAGCAGATCGATAACATCCGTTGGATTGTGACCCTCCGGGACCAGACTTCTATCTCGGTCGTACTGCAGTGCCAGGATGTACAAGGCTTCGGGAAATCGCGTGTTCGCCGATTTTTTCAGCCACGTGATCTCCTTGGTCAATTCGTACATTTGCAGCATCGCTTCGCCATCGCCCTGCTCGATACGTGGCGGCAGGAGTTCTCGGGCCTTATCCAGCGATTCTTTGTCACCCAGTCGCAACAAGGCGTAGACATCCTCTTGGGCGGCGGCCAGTCGATACCACTTTTTGGCCTCTTCGGTGATGCTGCCTTGCCGGCGCCTGAGCACTTCAGCCAAGGCATATTGCGCTGGCCGGTCACCGGCGGAGGCGGCGATGGTCAGGTAGGGCTCTGACGCCCTGAAGCTGCCCAGATTGTAGAGCTCCAGGCCTTTTTTCCGGGCGTTTTCCTGGTGCACGTTCAGTTCGGCGATCAGGGCGGACAAGCTGTTGATCAGGTTGAAAAAGGTGGTCAAGTCATCTGTATGCGCTTGCATGGTCAATACCTTCGTAAGAGTTGATTAAGCTCGTCTAGGGTATTGATCGGTGAAGGGCAGGATGCGTTACATATGTATCGCATCGTGCAATCAGCGCATTTTTCAGTTGCGTAACAATCCGGGCCAACTGACGTCGTCCACTTTGATCGGGCCTGCCTCAATTTCGTTTTTTGGAATGTTGTAGCGAATGTATTCGTTATTGGTCAGGAAAATGTAGTAGCAGCTATCAGTGAAGGATCGATCATTTTGTACCGCCGTGATGATCCGATGTTTATAACGCTCAAGTCCCGGCCAACTGGTTTCGCTAATGGCTTCGCGGGTGAGCTTTTGCGTGGGCAGGTCGAGGTAAAGGGAATGTCCGCCATTCAGCAGAAAGCGGAACAATTGAACGTCGCGGTTATTTTGCCACCAGGTGCCCGCGATGATTTGATCGAAGTAAGGACTGAGCTTTCGCCAGGTTGAATCTTCCAAACGGTCAACACTGTGCACCTTGTCAGTGTCTTGGTCGTAGCGACACACCATGGGCACGTCATCGTGATAATAGAAGAGCCATAAAATATCCGAATCCACTCCGGAAATGCCTGAGTACACAGGTCTGATGCCGGTGGTGGTGAAGCCAAAACGCAGATGTTTGAAATAAGGGTAGAAGCCGTGCCAGTTGCTGTCGGTGATCGTGGCCGGATAGCCGTCTGGAACCTTGTTGTCGCAAATATCAAATCGGGAGTATTGGTTGCTGTCCTTGAAAAAGAAATAACAACGATCCGCTCCGGCGCGCCAATCGACGGCGACTACGTTTGTAAGCTCAGGCATGTTTTGAATCCTTTCAATTTGAAATAGCGGGAATGCGCGGCGTTGTCAGTCTCGCAATAGTCCTGGCCAGGACACGTCATCCACGGGCAATGGTCCGGCGAGCAGCCTGTTGGTCTGAAGGCCGTATCTCAAGTACTCATTGTTGGTCAGGAAGATGTAGAAGTAATTGTCAGCAAACGTCCGGTCACTCTGCACCGCGGTGATGATCCGGTCTGTATAAGGGGCCAGGCCGGGCCAGGTTTTATTGTTGACGGCCTCTTGTGTCAGTTTTCCGGTGACCAGATTAAGCGACAGGCAGTGGCCATCGTTCATCAGGAAACGAAACAAACGCGGATGCGGCGACTGTTGCCACCAAGTGCCTGCCACGATGCGTTCAAAGAAGGGCAGTAGTTGATGCCAGATAGAGTCAGCCAGTGGAAAGACATTATTGACAGTGTCAGTGTCCTGGTCATATTTGCAGACCGTGGGAATGCCCTCTTCATAATAGAAGAACCATAAAATGTCTGAGTCAAACCCGAATCGTTCCGCCGGGCTTATTCCTGTGGTGGTGAAACCGAATCGCAAGTTTGCAAGTTTGCTATGGACAGTATCCCAGTTGCCGGCATTGATAGCCTTTGGGTAGCCCTCGGGGACCTTATTATCGCCAAGGTCAAATCGGGTGTAGGTGTGGGTGTCCTTGAAGAAGAAATAGCAGCGATCCAAACCTGAACGCCAGTCGACGGCAACAAAGTTTTTGAGTTCGGGCATGTGAAGTTCCTTCTTTGCATGTTCAGTTGTTGGGTGACGTTTGCGCAGGTTAATGAGTTGGTCTGGAGGTGTATAGTTGCGAAGTGTTGATGTTTGTTTCTTTTGAAAGTTAGGGGGCTGCGATGTTTTTATATTGAATGATGAGGGTTGTTTGCTGCAGCCTCTGTGCAGATTCACCAGGATTGAAATCCCGCCCACCCGGTCGGTTGTCGCCCTGCCATAATTGCGGCTTAATCCTGTTCTGTTTGACTCGCCTTTTTGGCTCAGGGAGCTCCCATGCACGTACTGGTTTGCGAAGACGACGAGCTGATCGCCAGCGGTATCGTCGCCGGCCTCACCGCCCAGGGCTTGACCGTGGAGCACGTCGCCACGGCGTCTTCGGCGCGTGCGATGCTTAAAGTCGCGGAATTCGACGTTATGGTGCTCGACCTCGGCTTGCCGGACGAAGACGGCCTCAAGCTGTTGCAGCAGTTGCGCCATAACGGTCTGGAGATTCCGGTGCTGATCCTCACCGCGCGGGATTCGGTGACCGACCGGGTCGATGGCCTGCAGGCCGGTGCTGACGATTACCTGCTCAAACCGTTCGACCTGCGCGAACTCGCCGCGCGCCTGCACACGTTGTTGCGACGGGTGGCCGGGCGCAGCGTCAACCTGATCGAACATGGCGCCCTGACGTATGACCCGAGCAGCCGTGAAACCATGCTCGCCGGCCAACCGGTGGACCTGTCGCGCCGCGAGCAATCGCTGTTGCAAGCCCTGCTGCACAACCGTGGCCGAGTGCTGTCCACCGAGCAATTGAAAGACAGCGTCTACGGTTTCAACGATGAGCTGGAAAGCAACGCGCTCAACGTTCATATCCATCACCTGCGGCGTAAACTCGGCAATGGCATCGTCGAAACGGTGCGCGGTCTGGGTTATCGCCTCGGGCCTGCGGATGGCGGAGATCAATCGAAGTGATGAGCCTGCGTTTGCGCCTGAGCCTGACCCTCGGCGCCGCGTTTGCGCTGATCTGGGCGCTGGCGGCAGCCTGGATGCTCAGCGACCTGCGTAACCAAATGATGTTTTCCCTCGACCAGCGCCTGGTGGCTTCAGCGCGGATGGTTGCCGGGCTGATGGAACAATTGCCGGCGCTGCCGACCAAGGGCGAGGGCACGCATTTCAGCGCCGAACAACTAAATGTCCCCGGTGGCATGGCCTGTCAGGTCAGTTCGTTGCGCGGCGAAATCCTGGCGCGCAGTCACACCGACCCGCAACAAACCCTCGAAGCCGAAAAAATGGGCTTCCATGACCAGATGATCGATGGCGCGCCGTGGCGTAGTTTCACCCTGGCGCGGGGCGATTTGCGCATTACCACGGCGGATCGGCAGATCGAGCGCGAAGCCCTGAACATGTCGATTCTGCTGGCCGCTTCGGTGCCGGTAGGCGTGGCGTTGCTCGGCTGTCTGTGCCTGTTGTGGCTGGGCATCGGCCAGGGACTGGCGCCGCTCAACCGCATGCGCGATGCCTTGATGCGCCGTAGCGCCGATTCACTCGAACCGTTGCAGATCCAGCCGCTGCCCAGCGAGTTACAACCGTTGCTCGATACTCAGAATCAACTGTTCCAGCGCATCGGCCGGACCATCGAGCGTGAACGACGCCTGACCGGCGACGCCGCCCACGAATTGCGCAGCCCGCTGACCGCGATCAAGACCCACCTGCAAGTGGCGCGCATGACCGACGGCGCGGCCCGGGATCAATCCCTGGCCCGGGCCGAAGAGGGCGCCGACCGTCTGCACCGCACCCTTGAACAATTGCTCCTGCTGGCGCGGGTCGAGGGCAGTCTGTCGTTCGATGACGGCGTTCAGTGCAGCGCCGAGCAAGTGGCGAAACTGGCGATTCAGGACGCCGCGAGCGGTGATCGCCAGCGCATCAAGTTTCAACCGCCGATCAAGTGTTCCGCCGCCCCGGTGCAAATGCCCGCGGTCCTGTCGATTGCCGCGCTGCGCAACCTGCTGGACAACGCCTTGCGCCATACCCCAAGCGACGGGGCCGTGGAGTTGAGCCTGGAAACCACCGGCAACCGCGTGCGTTTCGTGGTCCGCGACCATGGGCCGGGGATTGCCGACGATGACCTGCAACACCTGACCCAACGTTTCTGGCGCAACGGCCAGAGCACCGGTTGCGGGTTGGGATTGGCGATTGTCCAGGCGATCGTTCAGCGCTGTGCCTGCACCTTGCATTTCGACAGCCGGCCGGATGGGTTGCGGGTCGAGCTGACCATGCCGCTGCAAACGGTCTAAAACACGAAGCAACTCACCTGTAGGAGCAAAGCTTGCTCGCGATAGCGGCGTGACATTCAACATCAATGTTGACTGGTCTACCGCAATCGCGAGCAAGCTTTGCTCCTACAGGGGGCGCCTGTGTTGCACATCAAATGTAACTTCTCTCCATTAGCCATTCCGCCACCCCCGGCGCTATCTTCCCCCGCAGCTTTGACTCAATGGATTGAGGTAACAGCGCCATGGATGCACCCCTGCACATCTGCCAGGCAACCCCTGCCGATGCCGGCATTATCAGCCGCATCGTCGAACGTTCGATCCGCGTCGGCTGCGCGCTCGATCACCGCAACGACGCGAAAATCGTCGCAGCCTGGACCCACAACAAAACCGCCGAACATATCCACACCTGGCTAACCGACCCACGGTTGTACCTGAATATCGCCTTGCTTCAGGACAAACCGATTGGCGTCGCCATGGCCGCGAGCAGTGGCCAAATCGCCTTCTGCTACGTGCAGCCGGAATGGTTTCGGCGGGGTGCCGGGCAGGCCCTGATTCGCGACCTGGAAGCCTGGCTTCTCGATCAGCACTTACACCAGGCTCGACTCAACAGCACCCGTACCAGCGAAGCCTTTTATCGGCACCTGGGTTATCGCGCCAGCGCTGAAACCTTCAGCGTGGCGGGGTTGCAAGCCATCCCCATGCACAAGGCACTGGCCCCACCTTCATAGAAAGCTGATCGCGGGTCTAAATCCTCAAGGCTCTGATGCGTTTCCAGAACAGGAAAACCTGCAAGTGCGCCCCGTGACCGGAATGCGCACCTGCCCGGTGTGCAGTTTTGGTCACTATCCACAGCGTATTGAGGGGTCGAGAGATGTCAGTCGCTACCAGCCTTATCGAAGATCACCCGGCCCGGGTCGCCCCGACGCCTGCCGAGACGCTTTACCAGTTCAATGAATCGCCCTTGCTGGCCCGTCAGAGCCAACAGGAATCCAATGCTCGCAGCTACCCGCGACGCATTCCCCTGGCACTCAAGCGGGCCAAGGGCATTTATGTCGAAGACGTCGAGGGCCGCCGTTTTATCGATTGCCTGGCCGGTGCCGGGACGTTGGCCCTGGGGCACAACCATGCGGTGGTGATCGACGCGATCCAGCAAGTGCTGACCGATGAACTGCCGCTGCACACCCTTGACCTGACCACGCCGGTCAAGGATCAGTTTGTCCAGGACTTGTTCGGTCTGCTGCCGCCGGCATTGGCGGCTGAAGCCAAGATTCAATTCTGCGGCCCTACCGGCACCGATGCGGTAGAAGCCGCGCTGAAACTGGTGCGCACCGCCACCGGACGCAGCACCGTGTTGTCGTTCCAGGGCGGATATCACGGCATGAGCCAGGGTGCGTTGAGCCTGATGGGCAGCCTGGGGCCAAAAAAACCCTTGGGCGCCTTGCTCAGCAGCGGCGTGCAGTTCATGCCGTATCCCTACGATTACCGCTGCCCGTTCGGGCTCGGCGGCGCGCAAGGGGTGCAGGTCAACCTCAACTATCTGGAAAACCTGCTCAACGACCCGGAGGCTGGCGTGCAGTTGCCAGCGGCGGTGATCGTCGAAGTGGTGCAGGGCGAAGGTGGGGTGATTCCGGCGGATCTCGATTGGTTGCGCGGCTTGCGGCGCATCACCGAGCAGGCCGGCGTGGCGCTGATCGTCGATGAAATCCAGAGCGGATTCGCCCGCACCGGCAAGATGTTTGCCTTCGAACACGCCGGGATCATTCCGGACGTGGTGGTGCTGTCCAAGGCCATCGGCGGCAGTCTGCCGCTGGCGGTGGTGGTGTATCGCGACTGGCTCGACACCTGGCTGCCGGGCGCGCATGCCGGGACTTTCCGTGGCAATCAGATGGCCATGGCCGCCGGTTCGGCAGTGATGCGTTACCTCAAAGACAACAATGTCTGCGAGCACGCCGCTGCCATGGGCGAACGCTTGAGTGAACACTTACGCATCCTGCAACGGGACTTCCCGCAACTGGGTGACATCCGTGGTCGCGGCTTGATGCTCGGCGTCGAATTGGTCGACCCGACCGGCACGCCGGACGTGCAAGGCCATCCACCGGCGTTCGGTCGCCTGGCGCCGTTGGTGCAGCGCGAATGCCTCAAGCGCGGTTTGATCCTCGAACTGGGCGGTCGGCATGGCGCGGTGGTGCGCTTCCTGCCGCCGCTGGTGATCACCGCTACGGAAATCGACCGGGTCGCGGAGATTTTTGGCCGGGCGTTGGCAGCGGCCACCGCCAGTCTCTAAATTTTCCGGCGCCCCGAACGTTCCTTCTACATACCGGCTGCACACGCCGTGCAGCCTACCCCTACAGCGATGGAGAGACACCATGACGTCAGTATTCGACCGCGAGGACATCCTCTTTCAGGTCGTGGTCAACCACGAAGAGCAATACTCGATCTGGCCCGACTACAAAGCCGTGCCACAAGGCTGGCGCACCGTGGGCAAGAGTGGCCTGAAGAAAGAATGCCTGGCCTACATCGAAGAAACCTGGACCGACATGCGTCCACTGAGCTTGCGCCAGAAGATGGAAGAGCAGGCGGCTGTGGCTCACTAAAGTCAGCGCCCATAAAAAACCGCTGAACCGGTAACGGTCAGCGGTTTTTTTTGTGATCGTTCCCACGCTCTGCGTGGGAATGCAGCCCGGGACGCTCCGCGTCCCTTCAAAGCCGAACGCGGAGCGTCCGTTGAGGCATTCCCACGCAGAGCGTGGGAACGAGAGGCCCGGTGGAGCGAGAAGGTCGGCGGGCTTTTTCAGTTTCGGGATTTGTGTCGTCTGTCAGGCCGCCTTCGCGGGCAAGCCTCGCTCCTACAGGGTTATGCGCCGCTCAACCCCTTGATCACCAAATCCACATTTCCCTCCAATTCCGCCACCGGATCCGCCCCGTCGGTGCTCAACACCACCAATTGACTCCCGGCCTCGCTGATCACTGCTTTCAGCGCCTCCGACGGCTGGCGATGATGCAACACCACAGCCACGTCGTTGGCTTTGAGCGTCGCGCCCAATTGCTTGAGCGCCTCTGGTGTCCACTCGGCATCTGGCCGCGCGTCGAGGCCGACCAGTTCCAGATTGAGCCCGCCGACCAAGTAGCCGAAGTGATCGCTCAGGCTCATCACCGTGAGGTTGTCGGCGCTGGCCAGTCGTGCCTCGCTGTCAGCGCTGAGCTTGAGCAAACGCTGCTTGAGCGCCGCCAGGTTGGCTTCGATTTTCGGCTTGGCCTCGGGGGCCAGGCGCACCAGGTCCGCCGCCATCACGTCGGCCATGCGCCCCATGTTGTTGCTGGAAAACCAGGGCTGGCTGTTCAAGCCATCGACCTTGTTGCCCGGCTGCACGGCGATGCCGGGCAGGGCGCCGTCAACCGGGCGGGCGGCGTCGATTTCAATGATGCGGATATTGCTGCGACGGGCATTCGGGTACAGCGGATCGTCCGGCCACAGTGAGCGCAGGCCAATCACCGCGTCAGCGTCGGACGCCAGCTTGCTCAGTTCCGCCGCGCCACGGCCCGTGAAGTAAGCGGTCTGGCGTGTACCGGGCAGGTTGGCCGGCGCTGCACGCTCAATGGCGACATCGGTGCCGTTCAGCAACACGGTGCCCAGGCCATAGGTCACTGGCAGCGAGGCCAGGACCAGGATTTTGTGCGCGGACGACGAGGCGAAGAGGGCCGTATTACCGACCCCGTGATTGGCCACCAGGCGCATCGGTTCGAAGCTGTCGCCAGCCAACGCATTGAAGGAGGCTGTCCCGCACAGGGCCACGGCCAGACTCAATTGACGCAGAGTAAAAGACATTTATCCGAGATTCCCTTTCAGACTTGGAACGACACCGCGCGCAATGGCGGACAGGGCGAAGGCGATACCGGCCACCAGAATGATCGCGGCACCGGACGGGATCGGCAGGTCGAAGACAATCGGCGCCAGAATCCCGCACAACGTGCTGACCGTCGCAATCGCCACCGAACACCAGAAAAACCCCTTCAGTGACTGGCTGAGCAACCGCGCTGCCGCCGCCGGAATCACCAGCAATGCACCGACCAGAATCGCGCCGATGACTTTCACGGCGGCGACGGTGATCAGGGTCACCAGAATCACGAACAGGTAGTCCAGGGTCTTCACCGCCACCCCGCGCACCGCCGCCAGTTGCGGGTTGAAACTGGCGAGCATGATGCGGTTGTACAGCGGCAGGGCCAGGGCCATCACCAGTGAGCCGACGATCGCCAGGACCAGCAGGTCATTGCCATTGACCGTCAGCACCGAACCGAACAGCACGTTTTCCAGAATGTGCACGTTGATCTTGCCCGCCAGAATCAACAGCAGGCTCGCCCCTAACGCCAGGGACACCGAGAGGAACACGCCGATCAGCGTGTCCGGCGCCAGGCCGGTGCGGTTGCGCAGGTAGTTGAGCAGGATGCCGAACAGCAGACAGTAACCGAACAGGCTGCCATACGGCCCGGTGTAGGGTTCGCCGAGCAGGATGCCGATGGCCACGCCGGTCAACGCCGCGTGACCTACCGCTTCGGAGAAAAACGCGAAGCGCTTGACCACCACCAGCGTGCCCAGGCCACCGAGCACCGGGCCGATCAGCAGTCCGGCGAGCAAGGCGTTGACCACAAACCCATAGGCCAGCGCCTCGGGCAAATAACCTGAAGAGGCCCAGCCCTGGACCATCAAACGAAAGGCTTCATAACTCATCAGACAGCGCTCCGGGGATGGGTCGAGAACAAGGTCAGCAAGCGTTCCGGGGTCAGCGCCTGTTTCGGCGTAGCGTCGAACAACACCCGGCGATTGAGCCCGGTAACCCGGTCCGCCAGACGCCCGACCGCCTCCAGGTCATGCTCGATCCACAACACGGTGATGCCGCTCTGGCGCCAGTCGCCGAGCAGCCGTTCGAACACCTGAATCCCGGCTTCATCGAGGGCCGACATCGGCTCGTCGAGCACCAGCAATTGCGGCGCCGGGATCAGCCCCTGGGCCAACAACACCCGCTGGCGCTCACCGCCGGACAGCGCGCCCATGCGGCGCTTGCGTTTGTCCTGCATGCCGACCCGTTCCAGCGCTTCGCCAATCGCTGCGGCGTAATGCCTGCTCAAGCCGAGAAACGCCGGGCGCCGCTGACACATGGCGGCCATGAAATCGTCGACGGTCATCGGCAAGCCCCGGTCAAACTCCAGCGCTTGCGGCACATAGCCGATGGTGCCGGGGTCGCCGGGCCATTGCAGGCTCAGACGCCCCTGGTGCGGCATCTGCCCGAGCAAGGTCTTGATCAGCGAACTCTTGCCGCCACCGTTGGGGCCGACCAACGCATGCACGGTGCCGGGCTGAACGGTAAAGGTGACCTTATCGAGGATCGTCGTGCGCCCCAGCGTCAGACTGACATTGTTGAAATCCAGAGTCGGCCCAAATACCTGTGGGAGCGAGCCTGCTCGCGAATGCGGTATGTCATTCAACAAGGATGGTGACTGATCCACCGCTTTCGCGAGCAGGCTCGCTCCCACAGGGGATTGGGTGTCAGTCAGAAGGGGATTTTGTGTGCTGATGGATTCTTTCGCCGTCATGCCCCCGACTCCTGAATCGCCCGCACCACGGTGTTGAGGTTGCCGGTCATTTCTTTTTCGTATTTGTCGGCGGTGTATTCGCCATAGGAAATGTGCGACAGCGGGTACAGCTTCACCCCGGATTCACGCTGGATGGTGTCGACGTAAGTGGACGGGAAGTCCATCTCCGAGAAGATCACTTTCACGTCCAGTTCCCGCAGTTGATCGATGGTTTTTTTCAACTGGCTCGGGCTCGGTTCGATGCCGTGGGCCGGTTCGACCACGGCGGTCACTTCCAGGCCAAACTCGCGCAGCAGGTAGTCGTAGGCCGCGTGGACCGTGGCCACCCGCAGTTCGGCATTCGGTGCCTGGGTCAGTTTGGCCAGGGCGTCGGCGCGCATTTGCCGCAGGCGTTTGCCATAGGCGCGGGCATTCTGGGTGTAGGTCTTGGCGTTGTCCGGGTCGAGCTTGCCGAGTTCCCGGGCGATGTTGTTGACCTGGGCAATCGAGGCGCTGATCGAGAGGAAGGTGTGCGGGTTGACGACCTTGCCGGCGCCCCGTGCGGCAGTGCCGGTGGCGGCCAGCAGCGGCACGTTTTCATTGGCTTCGATCACCGGGATGTTCGGGGTTTCGCTGGCGGCGATCATGCGGTCGGCGAAGTCGTCATGGCCGACGCCATTGAGCACGATCACGTCCAGCCCGCTGATGCGCTTGATGTCTTCGGCGCGCGGCTCGTAGGCATGGGGGTTGAAACCGGCCGGGATCAGCGGCACGACTTCGGCCTTGTCGCCGACGATGTTGGCCACGTAGCTGTAATAAGGGTGCAGGGTGATGCCGATGCGCAGGCGCTTGGCCTGATCGGCGCTGGCCAATGGCGTCAGCAACAAGGCGCACAGGCCGACCAGCAGCAATCGCAACAATGAGCGTGGAGATGAAATAGGCATGGGAAAGCGGTCTTCTCTCGGGTGAAGGCGAGGGGTCAGTGCCGGTGCTGGCGGGTCACGCCGGCATCGAATTGCGCGACGATCTGCTGCCAGCCAGCGCTTTCGAGGGCGGCGTCAGTCAGATCGGTCGGCGCCGTAAGGGCTTTGCCGCGATTGAGCCAGACGTCCGGTGCATCGTCGTCAGCGGTCAGGCGCATCAGAAACGAACCGGCCACGCTCGGCGCCTGGCTCTGACCGAAGTACGCCTTGGCTTGCAGTAACTGCCAGGCATGGCCGCCGCGACTGACGGAACTGGCGTCCTGGGCAAACGGCGCGAAGCCTTCATCGGCCAACGCGTCAGGGGTGGGCAGTGTGGTTTGCTCCTGGCGCAGCAAGTGAATCTCGTCCAGGGTCACCCGCAGATCGGCGTAGATGCCTTGCTCGGAGGCGCTCAAGTCGCGACGGGCATCCAGTTGATGGCTGCTGAGGGTGCTCACTTCCTGGGATTCGTGGCGCCAGGCGACCACCGAGCCGGCGACCGCCAGAATCATCAGGCACAACAACAGCACATAGAGGGTTTCATGGCCGGCGCCGGCCGGTCGGACGATTTGCGTCGTGGGCGTGCTCATGTTCAGGGCGCCCCGATGTCGGCTTGGTCGATCTCGACCACATGGCCAGGGCCGGCGTCGAACAGCACGTAGAACTCGGCGGCGGGTTTCTTGAAGACCAGGGTCGAGTCGGCGCCGAGCTTGCCCGGCAACAGAATGGTTTCGTCGTAGCCGATCACATCCAGGGTCACCCCTGGCGCGCTGCTACCGTCGGAAAAACCGCCGGTGCATTTGATCTGCTCGGCATCGATGGCCTTGCATTCGCACATCGGGTTGTGGGCCAGGGCGCTTGCACTGAAACCGGCGCCGAGGACCAGCAGGGCAATGCGTAGAGGTCGAAAAGAATTGATCATGGTTTGCCTCCTTGTTTGTTCAGCCAGGCGAGGGTGGCCGGGGATGCCTGGCTTAGCGGGATCGAGGCCTGGTGCATGGCGCCGTCCCAGCCTTCCATGGTGATCCACAGCTCGGCGTCGGCCGGGGTTTTTACCGGCACGGGCAACGACGCACCCATGCGGTACGGCGTGCCGAAGAAAATCACCCCGGCGGCGCGCAGGCTGCGGGGTTTACCGATGCGCAGGTAGGTGGCTTTGACCTGTTCGACACAGGCGTTGCACAGGGCCGCGTTGAAGACTTTCAAGTGACTGGCGGCGCCGTCCGGGCGCGGTGCTTCGTCGCGAAGCTCGGCCAGGCGCAGGCTCCACGGGCCGACCTGGATCTCGCCGATTTCGTGTTCACCCAGGCCACTGTCACCGCGAAACAGCGCGGCTTCGTTGAAGTATTTGGGCATGAACCCCAAAGGGATCAGCAGCAACAGGATGTTCAAGTGGAAGCGCCATTTGTGCCAGAACACACTCAGGCGCGAGGGTGGCGGGGCGACGGTGGTTTTGCTCACAGGCTGGCCTCCGAGGTTTCGCGGCTCAGTTGCGCCGTGGCGCTGCGCTGTTTTTTATCGCTGCGCTTGAGCGCATTGGCGGTGGCCAGGGCGGTGCGCTTGGTCCAGATCAGCAGGCCGCTGAGTACCATCATGCTCAGCACCAGGCCGAAGAAAAACCAGATCAGCTTGATCCACAACCCACCGAAATCCCCGGTGTGCAGCGGCCGCATGGATTCGGTGACGAACTCCAGGGCATTGCGATCCGAGAGCAACCGCGAGGCGGCGATTTCACCGTTGTAGGGGTTGATCGTTGCCGTCTGGAACATCAGCGGATACCAACCGCGGCCACCGATGTCCAGGTGGCTGTAGCCATTCCCCGGCAGGCTGACAAAACTGGCTTCGAGACCGGGAATTTTCTGCATGGCGATTTCAATCGCGCGATCCAGATCGATGCGCGGCGGTGGCGAGCCGTCAGCCGAGAGCGGTACCGCTTCACGGGCCATGGCCGGGATGACCGGTTCGCTGGAGATGGAAATCTGATTGTCGGATAGCAGGGCTTCAATCAAAAACCAGAGGCCCGTGATGGAAATGACGGCGATGAACCAGATCGACCAGATGCCGCTGAGGCGGTGAAAGTCGCCCCAGAAAATCCGCGCCCCGTGGCGCAAGCGCAAGGTCGGCTTGAAGAAGCCTTTCCAGAATTTTTTGTAGACCACCAGCCCGGTAATCAGTGATACCAGCAGCGGCAAGCCGAGGAGCGACACCAGGTACCAGCCCCAGCTGTAACCATTGGTGAACGGCACCAGCCACCAGCCATGCAAGGCGCGGGTGAATTGTTTGAAGTTGAACGCGGGCGCGATGCCCTGGATCACGCCGGTGTACGGGTTGACGTAGACCGTCGTCGAGCGCCCGTCGGGATAGCTGACGCCCACATCGAGGGCAAAGTGCGACTCGTCGGGGCGTTTGATCGATTGCACCAGGGTCTGGGGTTCGGCTTGCTTCATGGCCGCGAGGATCTGGTCGTAACTGAGTCGCGGCGCATCGTCCGACGGTGGGCTGGCGCGCATTTGCGGGTTGGCCAGCCAGACGATCTCCTGGCTGACGACGGCCAGGGTGCCGGTGACGCAGACGATCAACACGAAAAACCAGATCGGCAACGCCAGCCAGCTATGCACCAGAAACCAGAGTTTGGAACGGGATTTCTTCGACATGATTAAAGGTCTTGTTTCGATGAGAAGACCTCTACTGCGGGCTTCGCAGCGTGATGGTCCTCGAAAAGCCCGGCCGTGGCTTTTGCCTACGCGGCCTGACTGCATCTCAATAAGACGGATGAGCAATGAAAATCCCGAAGGCTTATATGAAAGTAAATGTTTCGTATTCCTCCGGTCATCGCTTTTTGTGGGAGCGAGCTTGCTCGCGATAGCGGTGTGACAGTCGATATCAATCTTGAATGTTATGCCCTCATCGCGAGCAAGCTCGCTCCCACAGGGGATTCAGGCCCACTCGGGAAATCGTGATCCAACACGAACCATGGTTCACGGGATCACTCCCAGGCCATTGATGCCCAACCCCCGCTCCCTATGATGGAACCCAGACGCCTGCGGCGTACCGTCCCATGAGCGAGTACCTCCATGACCCCAGCCAGAACCCTCTACGACAAACACATCGACTCGCACACGGTGTGTCGCCTCGATGACCAGGGCCACGTTTTGTTGTACATCGATCGCCAGGTCATCAACGAATACACCAGCCCGCAAGCCTTCAGTGGTTTGCGCGAGGCCAAGCGCAACGTCTGGCGCCCGGAAACCGCGTTGGCCGTGGTCGATCACGTCAACCCCACCGCCCCGGTGCGCATCGCTGCGATGCCGGATGCCGGCGGGGCGCGGCAGGTGTCGTACCTGGCGGAGAACTGCCGGGACTTCGGCATCGAGTTGCTGGACATCCTCGACAAGCGCCAGGGCATCGAACACGTGATCGCCCCGGAGCAGGGCTTCATCCTGCCGGGCATGGTGATCGCCGCTGGTGACAGCCACACCACCACCTACGGCGCCCTCGGGGCCTTCGGTTTCGGCATTGGCACCTCGGAGATCGAACACCTGCTGGCGTCCCAGACCCTGGTCTACAAACGCCTGAAAAGCATGCGCGTGACGGTGGACGGCGAATTGGCCAGCGGGCTGACCTCCAAGGACGTGATCATGGCGCTGATCGGTCAGATTGGCGCATCCGGCGCCACCGGCTATGCCATCGAATTTCGCGGCTCGACCATCGATGCCCTGAGCGTCGAAGCGCGCATGACCATCTGCAACATGGCGGTGGAGGCGGGTGCCCGGGGCGCATTTATGGCGCCGGACGAGAAAGTCTTCGCCTACCTCAAGAACAAACCCCGCGCGCCGAAGGGCGAGTTGTGGGACCGCGCCGTGGAGGAGTGGCGCAGCCTGCACAGCGATGCGCACGCGCAGTTCGACCGTGAGGTTTCAGTCGATGCCAGTACGTTGGAGCCGATGGTCACCTGGGGCACCAGCCCCGATCAGGCTTCACCGATTGGCGCGCGAGTGCCGGATCCGCAGGACGTCAGCGACCTGATCCTGCGCCAGGACATGCGCCGCGCCCTGAACTACATGGGCCTGGAGGCCGGCATGCCGTTGAGCGACATCGTCATCAGCCATGCCTTTATCGGTTCCTGCACCAACGCGCGCATCGAAGACCTGCGCGATGCCGCCAGCGTGGTGCGCGGCAGACACGTCGCCAGCCATGTGCGGGCGATGATCGTGCCCGGCTCCACCGAAGTGCGCGATCAGGCCGAAGCCGAAGGGCTGGCGGCGATCTTTATCGACGCCGGGTTTGAATGGCGCCAGTCCGGCTGCTCGATGTGCCTGGCGATGAATGATGACGTACTGGCCCCCGGCGACCGCTGCGCCTCCAGCACCAACCGTAATTTCGAAGGCCGCCAGGGCGCCGGTGCGCGCACCCACCTGATGAGCCCGGCGATGGTCGCGGCCGCCGCCATCACCGGCCGCCTCACCGACATTCGCCACTTTGGAGAACGAGCATGAGCCAGCAACCCTTTACCCACGTCAGCGGCAAAGCCGCGCCGATGCTGGCGGCCAACATCGACACCGACGTGATCATGCCCAAGCAATTCCTCAAGGGTATCGACCGCGCCGGGCTGGATCGTGGGTTGTTTTTCGATTTGCGTTTTTTGCCGGACGGTTCGCTTAATCCTGAGTTCGTGTTGAACCAACCGGCGTGGCAAGGGGCGAGTTTCATGGTGGTTGGCCCGAATTTCGGCTGCGGATCGAGCCGCGAGCATGCGGTGTGGGGTTTGAAGCAGATGGGGATTCGGGCGTTGATCGGCTCAAGCTTTGCCGGGATTTTTTATGACAACTGTCAGCGTAATGGGGTGTTGTTGATTACGTTGGAAGAGACGCTGTTGCAGCGGCTGGGGCAGGTGGTCAGTCAGCCTGAAAGCGCTGAAATCAGCATTGATTTAGAGGCGCAGCGGATTCGTCTACAGGATGGCCAGGTCATCCCGTTCGAGATCGACACCTTGCGTAAAACCGCGTTGCTGCTGGGGCTTGATGCCATTGGCAGCACCTTGCAACGCGCCGAACAGATCAAAGCCTTCGAGCGCGAACATCTAACCGCCAACCCCTGGCTCTCCTGAACACACCATCCCCTGTGGGAGCGAGCTTGCTCGCGATGAGGCCCTGACATTCAACATCTATGTTGACTGTTACGCCGCCATCGCGAGCAAGCTCGCTCCCACATTTGAACGGGGTTGCTTACACCGACAACCCCTTGAAATGCTCCTGCAAAAACTCCACACACGCGCGCAACTTCCCGGAATACGCCAACCGCGTCGGATAAACCGCCCACACATTCGCACTCTGGGTGTAATCCGCCAGCACCTGCACCAACCGCCCTTGTTCCAACAACGGCTTCACATCCCACAATGAACGCAGCAACACACCGCGCCCATCCAGTGCCCACTGCAAGACAATCTCGCCGTTGTTCGACGACAGCGGCCCGCTGACCCGCACGCTTTCCTGAACCCCGTCACGCTCCAGGTGCCAGATGCCGAAGGCGTTGTCGCGCTCCTTGATCACCAGGCAATGATGCTGCTCCAGATCCGCCAGCGTCTGCGGCGTGCCGTGGCGTTGCAGATAACCGGGGGCCGCGCACAGCACCCGTCGATTGCTCACCAGGCGCCGGCCGATGTGCTGGCCAGGAATGTCATCGCCAACGCGGATCTCCAGATCAAAGCCTTCGCTGACGATGTCCACCACCCGATCAAACAGGTCCAGGCGAATCTCCAGCTCCGGATACTGCTCGGCCAACAGCGACACGGCCGGCGCCACATGGTTACGGCCAAAACCGAAACTGCTGCAGATGTGCAGACGCCCGCGAGGGCTGTCGTGGGCGTCGGAGAGTTCGTCGTGCAGTTGCTGGAAGTCATCAAGAATGCGCAAGGCCCAGCGCTGCACCCGCTCGCCGTCTTCGGTCAGCGCGATACGGCGGCTGGTGCGATGCAGCAGGCGCGTGCCGAGGGTGGTTTCGAGAATCTGGATACGCTTGCTGACGTAGGCGGGGGACAGCCCCAGTTCATCGGCGGCCGCGGCAAAACCGCTTTTGCGGATGACGGTGAGTAAAACGCGCAAGTCTTCGGGTAGGGGCACGGTGTCTTTCTTGGTGGTCATGGCAGAACGAGCACTGGCGGCATGAGCCGCCAGCATAGCATCGGTGTTTGCAGGGACTTACTTGGTGGAGAGTTCAGCGGCAATCTTGGCCGCAGCGGCCCGGGCATGCCGTCCACGCTTGAGGGCAATCGGTGCCATTTTGCTGCGGTCCAGTTCGCCTTCCCACGCGGCCACCACCAGCGCCGCCACTGCGTTGCCGATGATGTTGGTCAGGGACCGGCATTCCGCCATGAAGCGGTCAACGCCGAGGATCAACACCATCGCCGCCACCGGCACCGTCGGCACCACTGCCAGGCTCGCCGCCAGTGCCACGAAACCGGCACCGACCACCGCGCCCGCGCCTTTGGAGGTGAGCATCGCCACCGCCAGCAACGTCAGTTGCTGCTCCAGCGTCAGATCGATATTGGTCGCCTGGGCCAGAAACAGCACCGCCAGGGTCATATAGATGTTGGTGCCGTCCAGGTTAAACGTGTAGCCGGTCGGCACCACGATCCCCACCACGCCTTTCGACGCGCCGAGGCTTTCCAGTTTCTGGATCAACTGCGGCAGCGCCGATTCCGAGGAACTGGTGCCAAGCACGATCAACAGCTCTGCCTTGATATATGCCAGCAACTTGAAAATGCTGAACCCGGCATAACGGGCGATGCTGCCCAGCACACAGGCGACGAAAATAAACGCCGTCAGGTAGAAGGTGCCGATCAGTTTCAGCAGCGGCAACAACGAGCCGAGGCCGTACTTGCCGATGGTGAACGCAATCGCGCCGAATGCACCGATGGGCGCCACGCGGCTGATGATGCCGACAATACGGAAAAACACCTCGCTGGCCTGATTGATGATGCCCACCAGCGGCCGGCCCTTTTCCCCGACCATCACCAGGGCAATCCCGAACAGCACCGACACAAACAACACGGGCAAGATTTCGCCTTGGGAGAACGCCTCGAAGAACGTGGTCGGAATCACGTGTAACAGAAACCCGGTCACGCCTTCGCCATGCTGGGCCTGGCCGACAAAACCGGCAATGGCTGTCGAATCGAGGGTCTTCACATCAATATTGAAACCCGCCCCCGGATGCAGCGCATGAGCGGCCAGCAACCCGATCAACAGTGCGATGGTCGAGACGATTTCGAAATACAGCAACGCCTTGCCACCCACCCGACCCACCTGCTTCACGTCGTGCATGCTGGTGATCCCGGAGACCACAGTACAGAAGATGATCGGGCCGATGATCATCTTGATCAGTTTGATAAAACCGTCACCCAACGGCTTGAGATCGATGCCGATCTGCGGCCAGTAATGCCCGATCACAATGCCCATCGCGATGGCGATAAGCACCTGCACATAGAGGGTTCCCAGCAGTTTTCTGATTGTCATTTTTATTATCTCGAGACGGTTTTTGGGCATGACGATCCCGCGCGGGCCAGTCAAGGCCCGCGGTGGGAGGTGGATTCAGGTCAGGCTGTTACGGGTGTCAGCGCAGAAAAGCCAAGACTTCGGCGAGCAGCAGCTCGGGAGCTTCTTCGGCGATGTAATGCCCGGCGGGCAGCGCTTTGCCACGCACGTCGGTGGCCACGCGTTGCCATTCCTTGAGCGGTTCGAAGCAGCGGCCGACCGTGCCTTCGGCGCCCCACAACACCAGCAAGGGCAGGTTCAAATGACGGCCGGCGTCGAGGTCGGCGCGGTCGTGGTCCAGGTCGATGCTGGCGCTGGCGCGGTAGTCCTCGCAGATGCCCCGGGCGGTGCCGGGCAGTTTCAGGCAGCGCAGGTATTCGCCGAAGGCTTCGGCGGTGAACGGCTTGAGCCCGGCGCTGCGGCTGCCCATCACGCTGCGCAGATAGGATTCGGGATCGGCTTCGATCAGGGTTTCCGGCAACGGCGCCGGGCGGATCAGGAAAAACCAGTGCCAATAGGCACGGGCGAACGCTTCGTTGGTTTGCGCGTACATCGACAGGGTCGGGGCGATGTCCAGCAGCACCATGCGTTGCACGACGGCGGGGTGATCCAGCGCCAGACGATGGGCAACCCGAGCGCCACGGTCGTGGGCCAGTACCGAGAACCGCTCGAAGCCCAGGGACTGCATCAGCTCGACGCCGTCCTTGGCCATTTCCCGTTTGGAATAGTTGGTGTGGTGATCGTTGGCCGGCGGTTTGCCGCTGTCGCCGTAGCCGCGCAGGTCGGCGGCGACCACGGTGAAATGCTCGGCCAGTTGCTCGGCGATCTTGTGCCAGATGACGTGGGTCTGGGGGTGACCGTGCAACAGCAGCAGGCCCGGCCCGGTGCCGCCGATGCGGTAGGCAATCTCCACGCCGTTGACGTGGCGCTGGTCTTTCAGGAATCCGGCGAACATGGGGAATGACTCCTTGTTGTAGTTGCCTGCATCCTGAAATTGTTGAGCGGTTACGGCAAGGCGCAAAGCGTGGGGTGGTTGTTCATGAAGTGTGTTGAGCCAGATCGTTCCCACGCTCCGCGATTGATCGTTCCCACGCTCTGCGTGGGAATGCAGCCCGGGACGCTCCGCGTCCCTCCAAAGCCGAACGCGGAGCGTCCGTGGAGGCATTCCCACGCAGAGCGTGGGAACGATCATCTCAAGCCTGACTAAACATCTCCTTCGCCCGCTGTTCAATCTGCTCCTGTGTCAGATCCTCCTTGCGCGTGGCCAGAAACCACAAATGCCCATAAGGGTCCTTCAAGGTCCCCGAGCGGTCGCCATAAAACTGATCCTTGACCTCGGACACCACCGTGCCCCCGGCCGCGATCGCCTGTTTGTAGGACTTGTCAACATCGGTCACATACAGATGCAGTCCCACGGACGGTGATGTGTCCGGATTGCTCAACGGCCCTTGATCGCACGGCGTGCCGAGCATGATCGGGCAGTCGCCGATGCGCAGTTCGGCGTGGCCGATGCCGCCGTCGGGCATGCTCAGGCGCATCACTTCAATGGCGTTAAAGGCTTTTTTGTAGAACTCGATGGCCTCGGCGGCTTTCTGGATGCCGAGGTAGGGGGTGATGCTGTGATAACCCTCTGGAATGGGTTGGACGCTCATAACGGTTCTCCCTTGTTGTTGTGAGTTGAAGCTGTTCCTTCGCCGGTTTCCGGTCGAATAACTATAGGTCAGGGCTACCGCCGATACCGAGTGCCCGACGAGCAGCAGCGCCACTGTTCAGCCATCAACAGCGAAGCAGCAAATTGCCTGGGTTTGTCACCTTTAACGCCGTTCAAACCCCCGTAAACATTGGCCCTTACAGTCGGCACAGAAGCTGCAACGACCCTCTCAAAACCCTGTTGTCGAGAGTCTTGTATGCCTGAATCTGCCGTTTATCCGATCAACCCACCGGCCGCCCATCGGATCGCCGACGAAGCCGAAGCCCTGCGGGTCGCCGAACGTGTCGCTGCGGTTTTGTTGGAGCAGGATGCGGAGCGCGACCGCAGTCGCCAGGTGCCGGCCGAGATCGTCGACCTGTATTCCAACAGCGGTTTGTGGGGCATCAGCGTGCCAAAGGAATTCGGCGGCGCCCAAGTGTCCTACGCGGTGCTGGCGCAGGTGATTGCAATCATTTCGGCGGCGGATCCATCGCTTGGGCAGATCCCGCAAAACCACTATTGCCTGCTCGAAGACATCCGCCTGCAAGGCACGCCCGCGCAGCAAGCCCACTTTTTCGGCCTGGCGCTGCAAGGTCACCGCTTTGCCAATGCGCTGTCGGAAACCGGCGGCAAGAATGCGCAGGATATTCAGGCAACCATCCGCCGTTTCGGTGACGGCCATGTGATCAACGGGCGCAAGGGTTACTGCACCGGTTCGCTGTATGCCCATTGGCTGGCGGTGCTGGCCGTGGATGAGGAGGAGAAGGGCCAGTTGTCGTTTGTCGAGCGCGGCACAAAAGGGCTGGTGATCGTTGACGATTGGGACAGCATCGGCCAGCGCACCACGTCCAGCGGCACGGTGCTGGCCGAGGACCTGCACGTGTCGGCGTTCAACGTGTTCCCGACCTATCGTTCGTATGAAAGCCCGACCCTGGCCGGCCCGTTCGCGCAATTGACCACCGCCGCCATCGACGCCGGCATCGCCCGCGCGGCCCTGCGCGACACCATCGCCTTCGTCCAGCAATTCGCCCGGCCATGGATCGATGCCGGGGTGGAAAAAGCCAGCGAAGACCCGCTGACCATCATTCAGGTCGGGGGCCTTGAGATTCGCCTGGAAGCCGCCGAAGCCTTGCTCGAACGCGCCGGCCGCGCACTCGATGCGGCACGCCCGGCACCGGACGAAGACAACGTCGCCCGCGCTTCACTCGCGGTGGCCAAAGCCAAAGTGCTGACCACCGAAATCGCCATCGAAGCCAGCAATAAACTCTTCGAACTCGGCGGCACCCGCTCGACCCTGAAAAAACACAACTTCGACCGCCACTGGCGCAACGCTCGGGTTCACACCCTGCACGACCCGGTGCGCTGGAAGTACCACGTGGTCGGCAACTGGCTGCTCAACGGCGTCATACCGCCACGCCATGACTGGTCCTGACCATGGCCGAGTGGTTTAAAAATATCTACTGGGCCGACATCGCCCAGGCCTGTCTCGACACCCTGACCATGCTCGGCGCCGCCCTCGGTTTTACCGTGTTGCTCGGGTTGCCGCTGGGGGTGGTGCTGTTCCTCACCGGCAAGCGCCAATTGCGTGAAGCGGTCGGGGTTTACCGGGTGTTGTCGGTGATCGTGAACATGCTGCGTTCGCTGCCGTTCATCATTTTGCTGATCGTGTTGATTCCCCTGACCACGTTGCTGGTCGGCACCTCCCTCGGTGTTCCGGGGACGATTCCGCCGCTGGTGGTGGGCTGCACGCCGTTCTTTGCGCGGCTGGTGGAAACCGCGTTGCGCGAAGTGGATCGCGGCGTGGTGGAGGCGACCCAGGCCATGGGTGGCACGACCTGGCAAATCATCCGCCACACCTTGTTGCCGGAAGCCCGGGGCGGGTTGCTGGCGGCGGTGACGGTCACGGCGATTGTGCTGGTGGATTACACGGCGATGGCCGGGGTGATCGGTGGCGGTGGGCTCGGCGACCTGGCGATTCGCTACGGCTATCAGCGGTTCCAGACCGACGTGATGGTGGTCACCGTGGTGTTGCTGTTGATCCTGGTGCAAGCCCTGCAAATGACCGGCGACCGCCTGGTGGCGCGCTACAGCCGACACTGAATCTTTTTTCTCAAAAAAATCAGGCCCCACGTCCACCCCACGACGGCCACTCAATCTGCCTTGGAGCACAGCATGAAAAAGACCCTGGCCATTCTGGCTGCCGTCCTGTCGTTCAGCGTTCACGCCAACGAAAAACTCATCGTCGGCGCCACCCCGGTGCCGCACGCGGAAATCCTCGAATTCGTCAAACCGACCCTGGCCAAGGAAGGCGTGGACCTGGACATCAAGGTCTTCACCGACTTTATCCAACCCAACCAGCAACTGGCGCTGAAAAACCTCGACGCCAACTATTACCAGTACCGGCCGTTCCTCGATGATTTCAACAAGACTCGCCACACCGACCTGGTGCCGGTGGTTGGCGTGCACATCGAACCGTTTGGCGCGTATTCGACCAAGATTAAAAACATCAGCGAATTGAAGGATGGCGCCAGCGTGTCGATCCCCAATGACCCAGTGAACACCGGTCGCGCGTTGGTGCTGCTGCACGAAGCAGGGCTGATCAAACTCAAGGACCCGAGCAACACCCTGGCCACGCAAAGGGACATTATCGACAACCCGAAACACTTGAAGATTCGTGAACTTGAAGGGGCATTGCTGGCGCGGTCGGTGAGCCAGGTGGATCTGGCGTTTGTGTTTGCCAACTATGCGTTGGAAGCGGGGATCGACACCAATAGCGCGCTGATCGTTGAGAAGGGCAAGAGCCTGTACATCGAGTTTCTGGTTGCTCGGCCGGATAACATCAACGACCCACGGATTCAGAAACTGGCCAAGGCGTTGAACTCCGATGAAGTTCGGCAGTTCATCTTGACCCGCTACAAAGGGCAGATTGCGCCGGGGTTCTAACCGCACAGATGATCGTTCCCACGCGCAGCAAAGGAATGCCTCAAGGAACGCTCTGCGTTCCAATGGGACGCGGAGCGTCCCGGGCTGCATTCCCACGCAGAGCGTGGGAACGATCACTCACAAAACCTGTAGGAGCGAGGCTTGCCCGCGAAGGCCGCACCGCTATTGCGGAGCAGAACCCGATTCCAGCAGCCGCGCCCCCGGCCCACGCTCCCCGAGTACATCGCCAAAATTACGCAACGGACACGCCTCCATCGACAAACACCCACACCCGATGCAGCCATTGAGCCGATCGCGTAACAACGTCAACTGGTGAATCCGCTGATCCAGATCCCGGCTCCACTGCGCCGACAACACCTGCCAGTCCGCCGCCGTCGGCGCACGATTATCCGGCAGTGACTTCAAGGCCTCGGCAATCTCCGCCAATGGAATCCCCAGCCGCTGCGCGACCTTGATCAACGCCACCCGTCGCAACACTTCCCGCGGATAACGGCGCTGGTTGCCTTGATTGCGATGGCTTTTGATCAAACCCTTGGTTTCGTAAAAGTGCAGGGCGGTCACGGCCACGCCGCTGCGGGCGGCCACTTGGCCGACGGTGAGTTCCTTGTGCAGGTTTTCCGAGGTGACCATTTGAAAAAAGCCTCTTGACCTCTAGTTAACTTGAGGTTTTACCCTGCAGGCCTTCGGATCGCAAGATCCGGTTTTAAGGTGAGTGGGGACTATTCATGCAAACGTCAGAGAAAAACCGCAGTTTCACCCAATTGATCGAATTCGAGATCGAGCCTCATCAGCAACCCGCACTGGTTTCGGCGCTGTCGGCGCAGACCGAGCGTCTGGCCCAGGATTTCAGCGGCTTTCTGAGTGCGAGCATCCAGGCCAGCGACGATGGCCGGCGAGTGCTCAATTACCTGCAATGGCAAACCCGCGAGGCGGGTGAAGCCGCATTCCAGCGCTTTGAAAGCGGCGAGCAGGATTTCTGGCAACTGATCCGCGCCCACCAGGCGAAAACCGTGACCTTCGGTTCATTCCAGGTCCTGCACAGCCTGGAGCGCAGTCACGATGACGCGCTGCACTGCAATCTGGTGCATTCCGGCTAAGCGCCTAGATCGACAACTGCATCAAGCGCTCGCCCTGCACGTTTTCCGTGGGCCGGCGCTTGTTCACCGCCAGTTCGCCGATCTTGATCAGGCGGGTGCGAGTCACATTGCGGCTCAACCCCAGCAACGCAGCGGTGTGCACCTGGTTGTAATGGCTGAAGCGATAAGCCGCGCGTAACAACGCGTCTTCGACCTTTTCGTGCAGCGCCCCGGCCTGTTCTTCGAAGAGCTTTTGGAAGGCGCGGTCGAGCAACGCTTCCGGTGAATCATCGACCGTGCCGTGGTGATCGTCCTGGCGCTCGATGCGCATGTTCGACAGGCGCAGATCATCTCGTTCGATCACGCCGTTACGGCAGATCAGCAGGGTGTGGTGAATGACGTTTTCCAGTTCGCGGATATTGCCCGGCCAACTGTAGCTGCGCAGTTTCAGTTCGGCCTCTTTGCTGATGGTGATGGTGCCGTAGCCGAGGCGCTGGCTGTAGGCTTCGACGAAGTGGCGGGTCAGCGGCAGGATGTCGCCGGGGCGGTCGCGCAACGGGCTGAGTTCCAGGCTGACCACGTCGAGGCGGTAGTACAGATCTTCGCGAAAGTGCCCGGCATTAATGGCTTTCTCCAGTTGCACATTGGTCGCGGCCAGCACCCGCACATCGATCGGGATGCTCTTGCGCGAGCCCAGGCGCACCACTTCACGCTCTTGCAGCACTCGCAGCAACTTGACCTGAATCGCCATCGGCAAATCGCCGATTTCATCGAGGAACAAGGTGCCGCCGTCGGCCTCTTCGAACCACCCGGCCTTGGCGCTCAGCGCACCGGTGAACGCGCCTTTCTCATGACCGAACAGCTCGGCTTCCACCAGGGATTCGGAAAACGCACCGCAGTTCACCGCCACGAACGGCCGGTTGCGCCGGGCGCTGAGGTTGTGGATGTGCCGCGCCACCAACTCCTTGCCGGTGCCGGTTTCACCGATGATCAGCACACTGGCTTCACTCGGCGCGACCTGTTGCAAATGCGCGAGCAAGGCCTGGGATTTCGGGTCTTCGAACACCTGCGCAGTAGCACGGATCGACGTGGCGAGGGCGGGCGAGGGCGGTAGGGTCAGCAGTTGCATGGCAGGCTCCATGAAGAGAAGGTCAGGAATAGAAAGTCGGAATCGGCAGGGACTGGTTCAGCGCCCAATCACCCAGTTCATGGAGTTTGTAATCCACCGGGTCGTGCAGGGTTTGCGTGCGCAGGTTGCGCCAGTGGCGGTCCAGCCGCAGCGAGGCGTGGGTCGAGCGCGCACCGGTGACTTCGAACAAGCGGCTACACAATTCCAGGCCATTGCGCGTGGCGGCGACCTTGGCCGTGGCAATCGCCGTGGCCAGGTGCCCGCGTTCTTCGGCGCTGAGATTCGGGCCTTTGGCCCACGCCTTGTCGAGCAGATCGGCGGCGCGTTCCACCAGCAAGCGAACGCCTTCGAGGGCGACCCAGAACTCGCCGTAATGGCTGAGTACATACGGATCTTCGCGCACATCCTGGGCACTGGATTTATGCCAGGGCCGGGTTTCGGTGAGGGTGTATTGCCGCGCTTCTTCGAACGCACCTTCGGCGATGCCGAGGAACATATGGGTGAAGGTCAGCTGCGCGATCAATGGCCGCAGGCAGGCGAAAGGTGTGCTCAACGGACCCGGATCGAGGAGCAATTCCGACTCTTCGACCCGCACTCGTTCGAAGGTGGCGCTGCCGCTGTCGGTCTGGCGCTGGCCCATGTTGTTCCAGTCGTTGTGCAATGTGATGCCGCTGCGACCGCTGGGAATCGCGGCGATCAACAGCTTGCCGCCAGCACTTTCATCCACTGCCGAGGCGATCAGCATTTGTGAATCGCTGGCGCCGGAGCAGAAGCTTTTCTTGCCGGAAAACTCGCGCCAGCCGCCGAGGTTTTTCACCACGGTGCGGGTGTCCAACGGGTTGAGGGCGTTGCCCCAGAACCAGTTCTTGCGCGCGGTTTGCTCGAACCATGGCTGCCATTGTTCGGGCTTGGCGAACAGGCGCACGGTGGCGAGCATCAAGTGATGAAAACCGAAGACATGCGCGATGGAGCTGTCGACCTTGGCGAACTCGCGCACGATGGTCAGGGTTTCGCTCCAGCTGGCGCCGAGGCCGCCGTACTGGGTGGGAATGCTCAGTGCGAGCAGGCCACTGTGGCGCAGGGCATCACGTTCAGCCTTGGGCGTACCACCGCGCTCGTCGCGCTCGACGGCAGTCAGGGAAAACTCCGCCGCCAATTGGCGGGCGGTGTGCAAGGGGGAGAGCAGGGCGCTTTGTGGTTTGGCCGTCACGCGGGGGTTCCTTATTTCTGGTGACCGATCGTTCCTACGCTCTGCGTGGGAATGCCTCTGGGGACGCTCCGCGTCCAGTGACGCGGAGCGTCACGGGTTGCATTCCCACGCAGAGCGTGGGAACGATCAGGCGTGGCGGTCAGGCCGTGGCTTTGGCGGGCAACACATCATTGGCAATCATTTCGCCAAACGGCCCGGTGAGGTTGGTCACGCCACGTCCCGCAAGACTGGCATACGGCTCCGGCAACAGCGGGAACACCAGCTCGGCAAAGCGATACGCCTCTTCAAGGTGCGGGTAACCGGAGAAGATAAAGCTCTCGATCCCCAGGTCCGCGTACTCCTTGATCCGCGCCGCGACTTGCTGCGGATCGCCCACCAATGCGGTCCCCGCGCCGCCACGCACCAGGCCGACACCGGCCCACAGGTTGGGGGCAATTTCCAGGTTGTCGCGACGTCCGTCGTGCAGCGCAGCCATGCGCCGCTGGCCTTCGGAATCAAAGCGCGAGAACGATTTCTGCGCGGCGGCGATGGTCTCGTCGCTGATGTGCTCGATGAGTTTGTCCGCGGCTTTCCACGCCTCTTCGGCGGTTTCGCGCACGATCACATGCAAACGAATCCCGAACTTCACCGTGCGCCCGTTGCGCGCGGCACGCTCACGCACATCCGCGAGTTTTTCCGCCACGGCGGCCGGTGGCTCGCCCCAGGTCAGGTACACGTCGACCTGTTCGGCGGCGAGTTCATGGGCGGCTTCCGACGAACCGCCGAAGTACAGCGGCGGATAAGGTTTCTGGACTGGCGGATACAACGCCTTGGCGTTCTGCACCTGCAAGTGTTTGCCTTCGAAATCCACCGACTCGCCTTGCAGCACCCGACGCCAGATGTGCAGGAATTCGTCAGTCACCTCGTAGCGTTCGCTGTGATCGAGGAAGATCCCGTCGCCACGGTTTTCGTCCGGATCGCCACCGGTCACCACGTTAATCAGCAGGCGGCCATTGGACAAACGATCCAGGGTAGCGGCCATGCGCGCCGAGACGGTCGGCGAGATGATCCCCGGACGAATCGCCACCAAGTATTTCAGGCGTTCAGTCAGCGGCACCAGCGCCGAAGCGATCACCCACGAGTCTTCGCAGGAGCGCCCGGTGGGAATCAATACACCGTGGTAGCCAAGGCTGTCAGCGGCCTGGGCCACTTGTTTCAAATAGTTGAGCGTCACCGGGCGGGCGCCCTGGGTGGTGCCCAGGTAGTGGCCGTCGCCGTGGGTGGGCAGAAACCAGAAAACATCCATGAAGAGATCCTTAAGCGATTTTCAGCAGATTTTTGGGGTGCACGCCAAACAACGGCGCGGCGCGTTCTGCAGCAAGACGAATGCGGGCCTTCAAGGGCTCACTGGTTATTTGGTAATTCGAGAAATCGGCTTCGGTGGCATAGACGCCAATCGGCAGGGTCAAGGCCTGGAAGAAACTGAACAGCGGGCGCAACTGATGATCGAGCACCAGCGCATGCCGTTCGCTGCCACCCGTGGCGGCCAGCAGCACCGGGGTGTTGATCAGCGCGTTGAGGTCGATCAGGTCGAACAGGTGCTTGAGCAGGCCAGGGTAGGAACCGCGATAAACCGGCGCGGCGACGATCAGCAGGTCGGCGCTTTCGATGGCTTGCAGTTCGGCTTCGATCTCCGCACTCAATTCCTGACGGGCGAGGGCGGCGCCCAGTGGTCGGGCGATGTCACCCAGTTCGATCAACTTGCTCTCGATCGGCAATTGCTCGCCGAGTTCGGCCAACAGCGCTTGGGTCAGCACCAAGGTGCGGGACGGACGCCAGGTACCGCCGGAGAGGGCAACGACTTTCAATGGACGCGACATGATCAGTTCCTTTTTAAACAGTTGCTCAGGGAGCAGTGAAGAGTCACTGGGCTTGAGCAAGACCTGTACCAATCCTTCGAAGCCCCGTAATCCGGGGCTTTCAGCGTTACGCTCGACGCGGTCTGTGTGACTGGCAGGGCCATTTGTTGAATGACTGTTGCCAGGCAAACAGTTGCGTGGGCAACAGTGGGTGAAGCGATGCAGTTGTTATAAAGGCTTGCTGTTATTCCGTAAAAGATCATTAAAAGATATTTATAGATCTTTATTGAATATGAGGGGCGGCGACCTTTTGATCCTGATACCCACTATCGAGAGCGTTGATTTCTGCCAAACCCAGGCCGGGCGTAGCCTTCACCTATCGCCAAACACAACTTTGTCAGGACGCTCCCCATGAACCGCTTACTCACTGTTTCCTTGCTGCTCGCCGTTTCCGTTCTCGCCGGTTGTGCCAGCCATGTTTCGCCCGAGTTGCGGCCCTACACCGCTGAAGAAACCAAGGAACTGGCGCTGGAAGCCTTGAACCGCCAAGGCTTGTCCTTCGAGGAATACCACGCCAAAAAAGCCGCCTTGCTCGGCCAGCCGCAGAAGTCTTTCGGCTTTGATAACCAAGGCGAAATGAACGCCGAACGGGCTGTACACCTTCACGGTCGACCAAGCTGAATCGCGACTGTACCGCTCGAACTTTTACCCAACTGTCCGTGGGTTTCCCGCAAGGCGTGCGATAGGGTCAATACCTGACTGACCCTGACGGACTGCCACCCATGCTCTCGCTCGATTTGCTGCTGGGCTTTGCCCTTTTTGCCCTCGTGACCTCGATCACCCCCGGCCCGAACAACACCATGTTGCTGGCATCGGGTGTGAACTTCGGCTTTAACCGCACCATCCCCCATATGCTCGGCATCACCTGCGGCTTCTTCGTTCTGGTGGTCGCGGTGGGTTTTGGCCTGGGCGCGGTGTTTCAAACCTATCCGTTGCTCTACACCGTTCTGCGCTACGTCGGCGCGGCGTATTTGCTGTACCTGGCCTGGAAAATCGCGCATTCCGGGCCCGTCTCCGAGAGCGAAAAGGGCGAAAGCCAACCGATCAGTTATCTCAGTGCCGCGGCGTTTCAGTGGGTTAATCCCAAGGCCTGGATCATGGCCATTGGCGCCATCAGCACCTACACGCCGATGCAGGGCTACTTCACCAATGTGATCGTGATTGCCGCGGTGTTCGCCTTGATCAACTTGCCGAGCGTCGGTGTGTGGGCCGGTTGCGGCACTCTGTTGCGCAATGTGTTGAAGGATCGCCGCTGGTTGCGGATATTCAACTGGGGCATGGCCCTGCTGCTGGTCGCTTCGCTGTATCCGTTGTTGATTGAAAGCTTTAGCTGACGCATTGCTTCAACCGGTTGGCCGATGCCTGTTAAGCTCGACTTCAGGAGCGTTCCTACGCACTTTGAAATGAAGTCGTATTTCTTTAACAGCATCCGATCAGGTATTGCTGGTGTCCTTACCCCGCACGCCTGATCCCGGAACACGCTCTGCGAGCCTTTATATGAATAAACGTCCGTTGTATTTCGACTACGCCGCCACCACGCCGGTGGATGAGCGGGTCATCAAGGTCATGGTCGAGTGTCTGGGTTTCAACGGCAATTTCGGCAACCCGGCGTCCAGCTCCCATGCGTTCGGCCAGCAGGCCCGGCAATCGGTCGAGCAGGCACGCCAGCAAGTGGCCGAACTGGTGGGCGCTCAGGCGGACCAGATCGTCTGGACTTCCGGCGCCACCGAATCGAATAACCTGGCGCTCAAAGGCGTCGCCCAGGCCCGAGGCGTGTCCGGCGGCCACATCATCACTAGCCAGATTGAACACAAAGCGATTCTCGACACCGCGAAACAATTGCAGGACGCCGGTGTAGCGGTGACCTATCTGGTCCCGGACGCCGAAGGCCTGATTACCCCGCAAGCGGTCAGCGAAGCGATGCGCGACGACACGTTTCTGGTGTCGCTGATGCTGGTGAATAACGAATTGGGTACGGTCAACGACATCCCGGCCATCGGCCAGGTGGTGCGTAATCGTGATGCGTTGTTTCACGTCGATGCGGCCCAGGGCGCGGGGAAAGTGGCGATTGATCTGGCCGAATGGCCGGTGGATTTGATGTCGTTTTCGGCACACAAGATCTACGGCCCCAAAGGCATTGGCGCGCTGTATGTTGGCCCGCGGGCGCAGCAGCGTTTGCAGGCGCAGATCCACGGCGGCGGGCACGAGGGCGGGTTGCGTTCCGGCACCTTGGCCACGCACCAGATCGTTGCCATGGGCGAAGCGTTTGCGTTGGCGGCGGCGTTGTTCGATGACGAGAAAGCCACCATCGTTCATCTGCGCGAGCGCTTGCTTGAGCAACTGCTGGATCTTCCCGGTGTGCGCCTCAATGGCAGCGCGACCCAACGCATTCCTCACACCCTGAGCCTGACCTTCGGCGAAGGCGAGTTCAACGCGGCGACGCTGGGCCAATCGATCGCGTTTTCCGCGACCTCGGCCTGCAATTCCGCGAGTAATGCGCCATCCCATGTGTTGCTGGCCCTGGGCCACGACGCCCGCTCGGCCGGTCGCACCATCCGCTTGAGCCTGGGGCGGTTCACTACCGAGCAGGATATCGACCAGGCGGTCGAACTGATTAAAGCGGCCAATGCCAGCGCGCCGGCGTTCTGGCAATAAGCCGTTAAAGCGCCGACTCAGATCGGCACTCAACAATAATGATGAAGTGGTTAGCAGGAGACATGATGAGTACGCAGCCTTTGACCAATGGATTGGTACCCCAGCGCCTGGCGCAAACCCGTGAGCTGATGGACCGCGAGGGCATTCACGCCCTGTTGGTGCCGTCGGCCGACCCGCACTTGTCGGAATACCTGCCGGGTTACTGGCAAGGGAGGCAATGGTTGTCGGGTTTCCACGGCTCGGTGGGCACCCTGATTGTTACGCCGGATTTCGCCGGTGTCTGGGCCGACAGCCGTTACTGGGAACAAGCGAGCAAGGAACTCAAGGGCAGCGGCATCGAACTGGTCAAACTGCAACCGGGTCAGCCGGGGCCACTGGACTGGCTGGCCGAGCAAACCCCTGAAGGCGGCGTCGTTGCTGTCGATGGTGCGGTGATGGCAGTCGCGTCGGCACGCACTTTGGGTGGCAAGCTCGAAGAGCGCGGTGCCCGTTTGCGTACCGACATCGACCTGCTGAGCGAAGTCTGGAGCGACCGTCCAAGCCTGCCGAACGAACCGATTTATCAACACTTGCCGCCGCAAGCGACGGTCAGCCGTGGCGAGAAACTCGGCAAGTTACGCGAGGTGTTGAAAGAGCGCGGTGCCGACTGGCATTTCATCGCCACCCTCGACGACATTGCCTGGCTGTTCAACCTGCGCGGCGGCGACGTGTCGTTCAATCCGGTGTTCGTGTCCTTTGCCTTGATCAGCCAGGAGCAGGCCACCCTGTTCGTCGCCTTGAGCAAGGTCAGCGCTGAATTGCGTGGGATCCTTGAACAGGACGGCGTAACGCTGCGTGATTACAGCGAAGTGGCCGAAGCCTTGCGCGCCGTGCCGAGCGGCGCGAGCCTGCAGGTCGATCCTGCCCGGGTTACCGCCGGGTTGCTGGGCAACCTAGGCAGCGGCGTCAAACTGCTGGAAGGGCTGAACCCGACCACCCTGGCCAAATCCCGGAAAAGCCTGGACGACGCTGAACATATCCGCCAGGCCATGGAGCAGGACGGCGCGGCGCTGTGCGAATTCTTCGCCTGGCTGGAATCGGCCTGGGGCCGTGAACGCATCACGGAGCTGACCATCGACGAACACCTGACCGCCGCGCGCATGCGGCGCCCGGATTATGTGTCGCTCAGTTTCAACACCATTGCCGCGTTCAACGCCAATGGCGCGATGCCGCACTACCACGCCACCGAGGAAGAACACGCGGTCATCGAAGGTGACGGCCTGTTGCTGATCGACTCCGGCGGCCAGTATTTGGGCGGCACCACCGACATTACGCGGATGGTGCCGGTTGGCACGCCGACCGAGGAGCAGAAGCGAGATTGCACGCGGGTGCTCAAGGGTGTAATCGCCTTGTCTCGTGCGCAATTCCCCCGGGGGATTTTGTCGCCGCTGCTGGACGCGATTGCCCGCGCGCCGATCTGGGCGGAGAGCGTCGATTATGGTCACGGCACCGGGCATGGCGTCGGCTACTTCCTGAACGTTCACGAAGGCCCGCAAGTGATTGCCTATCAAGCCGTAGCGGCACCGCAAACCGCGATGCAGCCGGGGATGATTACGTCCATTGAACCTGGGACTTATCGTCCGGGTCGCTGGGGTGTGCGGATCGAAAACCTGGTGCTGAACCGCGAAGCTGGCAAGAGCGAGTTCGGCGAATTCCTGAAATTCGAAACCTTGACCTTGTGCCCTATCGACACTCGCTGCCTGGAGCCGTCGTTGCTGACTGATGACGAGAAGCAGTGGTTCAACGGCTATCACGCTGAAGTGCGTGAGCGTTTGAGCCCGTTGCTCGACGGTGCAGCGCTTGAGTGGTTGAACACGCGTACTGCGGCGATCTGATCGGTTTGAGTCCAGGCGCTCCACCGAGCGCCTGGCTCATGTCATTCAGCTCAGGGCTTCAAGGACGAAGTCCAGTCGGTCCTGCCCGAAGAACAGCTGATTATCGATAAACATGCTCGGCGCACCGAACACGCCGCGTTGCACGGCTTTCTCGGTGTTGTCCTTGAGGGCCGCTTTGACTTCCTCATCGGCGGTCAGGGCCAGCACTTCGTTCGGGTCGAAATCGTTTTCCTTCAGCACGGCCGCCACGGTCGCTGGATCATCGAGGCTACGGCCTTCGACCCAGAGCGCAGTAAACAGACAATTGATGAATGCCTGGAAACGCTGCGGATGGCGCAATTGCACGCCGGTGACGGCGCGCATGAGCATTAGCGTATTGATCGGGAAATGCGGATTGAACCTCAGCGGCACGTCGTAGCGTTTGGCGTAACGGTCCAGGTCCTGAAACATATAGCGACCCTTGGCCGGGATCATCGCCGGTGAGGCATTGCCGGTGGCTTTGAAGACGCCGCCCAACAGCATCGGAATGTAGATCAACTGGCTACCGGTCTGCGCGCAGATCTTCGGCAGTTGGGTGTAGGCCAGGTAGGTGGCGGGGCTGCCAAGATCGAAGTAGAACTCCACGGTTTTGCTCATGGTTAATGCGCTCTGCTTATTGTTGTAGTGAGGGGAGAGGGCTTACCAGCGTTCGCTCCAGGGGCGCAGGTCGAGCTCGAACGTCCAGGCGTCCCGTGGCTGACTGTGCAGGTACCAGTAGTTTTCGGCAATGTGCTCGGGGTTGAGGATGCCGTCCTGATCCTTGGTTGCGTACTTTTCCGGGAAACTGTTGCGAATAAAGTCGGTGTCGATGGCGCCGTCAACCACGATGTGGGCGACGTGGATGTTCATCGGACCCAGTTCCCGGGCCATGCTTTGGGCCAATGCGCGAATGCCGTGTTTGGCACCGGCGAATGCAGCAAACCCGGCCGCGCCGCGCATACCGGCGGTGGCGCCGGTAAACAGGATCGTGCCCCGTTGGCGAGTCGCCATGCGCTTGGCCACTTCGCGTGCATTGAGAAAGCCTGAGAAACAGGCCATTTCCCAGATCTTGAAATACTTGCGGGCGGTTTCTTCGAGAATGCTGCACGGCACATTGGCGCCGATATTGAAGACGAAGGCTTCGATGGGACCGATCTCGGTTTCGATCTGCTCGACCAGCGCAATTACATCCTCTTCCTTGCGCGCATCACAGGCAAAGCCATGGGCTTCGCCGCCGCTGGCCTTGATGGCATCCACCAATGGCTGGAGTTTGTCGGCGCTGCGACGGGTAACACAGGCGATGAAACCTTCCTGGGCAAAGCGTTTGGCAATGGCGCCGCCGGTAGCATCCCCCGCGCCGACAACCAGTACGACCTTCTTGTTATTCATGGGTAGATCCCTTTGGTAAACGATCGTTAACTGAACGAACGTTATGCTACGATCCGCCCAGCGTCAAGGCGATCAATCCTGAGGAATAGGCAATGCGTTACTCGCCCAATCACAAACTGGAAACCAAAGAGAAATTGCTGGAAAGCAGTTCCGTGTCGGCCAAGAAGTCTGGTTTTGCGACGGTCGGTGTCGATGGTTTGATGAAGGCGATCGGTTTGAGTGGCGGTGCGTTCTACAGCCACTTTTCGTCGAAAGATGAGCTGTTCGCTGCCATCGTCGAGCGTGAACTGTGTCAAAGCCTGGCCCGATTGGGCGGGCATGGTGAGCAGGATTGCGCCAGGCTCGAACGCTGTCTCAAGCATTACTTGAGCATGGCCCATGTTGAGCAACCTGAATCCGGGTGTGCTTTGCCTGCGTTGGGAGCGGAGATTGCCCGTTCAGATATCCTGGTGCGCCAGCAGGCAGAGATCTGGATTTGCCGGCTTCAGGAGAGTTGGGCGCGGATCCTGGACAGCGACAGCCTGGCTTGGGCGATTCTGTCGCAATGCATTGGTGCGCTGGTGGTGGCGCGAATGTTGGCCACAGCGGATATTCAGCGAACGGTGTTGCAGTCCAGTCACGAGGAGATTGGCCGCCAGATTGCCGGGCGGCAGCAAGCTATTTGCAAATGACGATCATGCTGCGGCTGGTGTAGCCGGCGGGGTTGAGGCCGAATGGATAGTCGCCAGGCTCTTCCACGGCGTCCCCCGACTTGGCGATGACCTTGTAGCCTTTGGGCGCACACGAGTTGGCGGCGCTGGTGTAGCACTTGTCCCAGGAGGACGAGAGCCCTGAACAGTTGATGTGCAGCCCTTTCTTGCCGTGTTTGACCTGGGTTTTCGAGGTCGCCGCGCAGCCCGCAACTGCAAGTACGGCGATCAGTATCAAAATTCGTTTCATTACTGTCCTTATAGCGGCCCGGATCTGGCGCCCGGGTCTGGCTGCGTTCGCTTTTGCTTGACGCGCTTTGATGTCCTTATCTGAAAAAGTCCATGTGTGGCACTGGGTTGCGAACCTAAACATGGCCTAATTGAGCGGCAAATACCAGAGCTTCGTCAAATCCGGCATCAATTTGCCGCGACCGCAGGCTTGGCGCTACTCCCCATGGTCATGGTCGCGCCAACAGACGCCAAGATGATGCACAGGATGGCCATCCACTGCGACAAAGAAAGGTACTCGTGGAGGAACAACAAGCCCGATAGCGCACCGATTGCGGGTTCGATGCTCATCAAGGTGCCGAAGGTTCGCGCGGGCATCCGGGTGAGTGCAATCATTTCCAGGGTGTAGGGCAGGGCGGTGGAAAGAAGGGCGACACCGATGGCGACCGGGATCAGCGACGGGGTGAGCAAGGCGGCGCCAGCGTGGACAATGCCGATAGGCGCGACAAAGAGTGCGGCGATCATGACGCCCAGAGCCGCAGTCGTTACTCCGTTGTCCGCCCCGGCCTTTTGGCCAAAAAGAATGTATATCGCCCAGCAGGCGCCGGCTCCGAGTGCATAGCCGGCGCCCGCCAGATCGATACCGGCAGTCGAGGCTCCCGTCGGTATCAATAGCAGCAAGCCAACGGCAGCGAGTGCGATCCAGAGAAAGTCGATGGCGCGTCGTGAGGCATAGATAGCGACGGCCAGCGGCCCGGTGAACTCCAGGGCCACGGCGATGCCGAGCGGGACGGTGCGCAAGGACATATAGAAGAGGAAGTTCATGCCGCCCAGGGCCATGCCGTAGATGATGACGGTGCGCAGGGATTTTGCGGTGAGCTTCGCGCGCCACGGGCGCAGTATCAGCAGCATGATTACGCTGGCAAAGATCAGGCGCAGTGTGGTGGTCCCTTGGGCGCCGACGATGGGGAACATGCTTTTGGCCAGGGAGGCGCCGGACTGGATCGATGCCATGGCTATCAATAGCAGGCCAACCGAAAAGAGGGTCGAGGCAAGACTGCGGGGTTGGTCATTCATTGCGAGGCATCGTCCGAAGTTGGAAGCGAAAGTATTGTTTATGTGTTGGGCAATATACTGCGCATTCGTTGCGGTCGCGTCTATATATAAGCAGGGATTTTGCGCATCCTGATAGAAAAGCTAAATCAGGGCTTGACGGCAGATTCTGGAAGTCTATAATTCGCCCCACTTCCGGCGCAGTCGAA
>NZ_MOBR01000018.1 GCF_003732705.1 Pseudomonas frederiksbergensis
CTCCGCGTCCCATTCAAAGCCGAACGCGGAGCGTCCGTTGAGGCATTCCCACGGGTCGCGTGGGAACGATCGGGCGCAGGGGCTGCGGTGTGTCAGGCCAAAACGATGTAACCCTCTCCCACCTTGCGCGCATACCCCTCCAACACCTGCTGACACAACGTCACGATCTCCTCGACCCATTCCACCCCGACCCGCCACGACACCACCACCTGCAAGTTCGGTGGCCGTTGGTCGATGGCCAGCAACGTCAATTCACCGCGTGCCAGCTCTTCAGCCACCAGCACCGGCGGCAACGCGCCGATACCAAAGCCGTCGCGCAGCAACCGGGTAATCGCCGACACCGAGTTCACGCAGTTCAACCGCGGCGTCATCACGCCATTGGCCTGCATCAGCGCCAAAATGTCCTGATGCGGGTGGGAGTTTTTCGAGTAGGTGATGATCCGTTCACGGGTCAGGTCAGCCACGCCTGAATACTCTCGGTTGTAGATGGAATTGCTGGCGACGATCCAGCCCATCGGGTGGCTGGCCAGTTCCAGGCTGCGCACGCTTTCCTGGCGCAGCAGGTCGGTTTGCAGGATCAGGTCGAGAAAGCCTTTTTGCAGCTGATCGCAGAGGTTGAGCGAGGTATCGGCCACCAGCTCGATTTCTACCAGCGGATAGTGATCCATCATCTGCGCCACCAACGGGCTGAGCCAGGTGTGAATTACCGTGTCCATCACACCGATGCGCACCCGCCCGACCTTGCTCGAACGGGTCTCGATCGACTGCTTCAGCGCCTGCATGGTGTCCATCATCTGCTCGGCGTATTCGAGCACTTTCAAGCCTTCCGGCGTCAGGCTCACGCCCCGGGAATCGCGCAGGAACAGCTTCACCCCCAGCTCGCTTTCGAGCACCGCGATGCGGCTGGAAATCGACGCCTGGGTGGTGAAGAGCTTGTCTGCGGTCAGGCGAAAACTCTTGAGTCGTGCGACCCAGACAAAGGTCTCGAGGAACTTCAAATTCATAGGATCTGCTCGGGGATAAAGAATTCTTATGTCTAGGGCGGGTTTTTATTAGTTGGACGCCGCAGGCCCGGGCGCCCAAAAATCGAGCCATCCGGTTCCCACGATAGGCGTCGTCGGGGCTCAGAACAATACCAATAAAATATGTACGGAGACTTGCCATGAGTGCGCCCGACACTACCGCCATCCCCAAAGCTGCGGCTCGCCCCGGACCTTTCGACTGGTATCGCAACATCAACAAACAGGAACGCCGCACGTTCTGGAGCTGCAAGATCGGCTATGGTCTGGACGGCATGGACACCCAGATGCTCAGCTTCGTGGTGCCGACCCTGATTGCCATGTGGGGCATTACCACCGGTGAAGCGGGGCTGATTCACACCAGCACCCTGATCGCCTCGGCCATCGGCGGCTGGGTGGCGGGGATTCTCTCCGACCGCATCGGCCGTGTACGCACGCTGCAACTGACGGTGTTGTGGTTCGCCTTCTTCACCTTCCTCTGCGGTTTCGCGCAAAACTACGAACAATTGTTGATCAGCCGCACCTTGATGGGCTTCGGTTTCGGTGGTGAATGGACCGCCGGCGCGGTGTTGATGGGTGAAGTGATTCGCGCCAAGGACCGTGGCAAAGCGGTGGGCATGGTGCAATCGGGCTGGGCGCTGGGCTGGGGGCTGACGGCGATTCTGTATGCGCTGCTGTTCTCGGTACTGCCGCCAGAAGACGCCTGGCGCGCGCTGTTCATCCTCGGCATCGTCCCGGCGATTTTCGTGATATTCGTCCGCCGTCTGGTAAAAGACCCGGAAATCTATCGCGAAGCCAAAGCCAAGCAAGAGCCGAGCAACCCGGCGAAATTCTATGAGATCTTCGCCCCCGGCATCCTCTTCACCACCATCCGCGCTTCGGTGCTAACCACCGGCGCACTCGGCGGTTACTACGCGATTACCTCGTGGCTGCCGACGTTTCTGAAGAACGAACGGGGTTTGAGCGTACTTGGCACGGGTGGTTATCTGGCGATGGTGATCGTCGGGTCCTACGTCGGCTATGTCATCAGCGCGTATTTGACCGACATCCTCGGTCGCAAGAAGAACTTCATTCTGTTCGCCGTCGGCTCGTTCACCATCGTGTTGCTCTACACCCAATTGCCGGTCAGTAACGGCGTGATGCTGTGGCTGGGCTTCCCGCTGGGCTTCTTTGCCTCGGGGATTTTCAGCGGCATGGGCGCGTTTTTGACTGAGTTGTTTCCAACGCGGATTCGCGGCTCGGGCCAAGGCTTTTGCTACAACATCGGGCGGGCGCTGGCCGCATTGTTTCCACTGTTTATCGGTTTGCTCAGCCAGAAAGTGCCGCTGAGCGTAGGCATCGGCGCGTTTGCGGCGGTGTCCTACGGCGTGGTGATCCTGGCGGCGTTGAGCCTGCCGGAGACCCGTGGCAAGCAACTCGACGCCGAGTAACTGATAATCTGCCGAGCATGTTTTACAAGAATGTCCCGGCAGTAAAAAAAGAATATGCCTACAGGAGTGTTCACCGTGAGCCGCCTGCTATTGAACTGCGACATCGGCGAGAGTTTCGGCAACTGGACCATGGGTCTGGATGCCGAGGTCATGCCCTTCATTGATTGCGCCAACATCGCCTGCGGCTTCCATGCCGGCGACCCGAGCATCATGCGCAAGACTGTCAGCCTGGCCCTGAGCCACGGCGTACAGATCGGCGCGCACCCGGCCTATCAGGATCTGGTCGGCTTCGGCCGGCGTTCCATGGCGTATACCGCCCAGGAACTGCAAGACATCCTGCATTACCAGATCGGCGCCCTCGACGGCATTTGCCGGGCCCAGGGTGGCAAGGTGAGCTACGTCAAACCCCACGGTGCGATGTACAACGACATGATGGCCAACCCGGCGCAACTGCGCGCGGTGATCCAGGCCGTGGCCGCCTATGACCGCACCTTGCCGCTGATGCTGATGGCTACCCGCGACAACCGCGCTGCGCAGCAATTGGGCGATGAATACGGCGTGACCCTGTGGTTCGAAGCCTTCGCCGACCGCGCCTACGACAGCGCCGGGATGCTGGTTTCGCGGCAATTGCCGGGAGCGGTGCATCACGATCCCGAGAAGATCATCGAACAAGCACTGATCATCGCCCGTGGCGATCACCTCACGGCCAGCGATGGCAGCGCTTTGCACTTGCAGGCCAATACACTCTGCGTCCACGGCGACAACGCCAGTTCGGTGGCGGCTGTGCGGCGTATCCGTGAGGCCTTGAATCAGCAGAGCGTGTCATGAAACCACGGGTGGAAGTGGTCGCGCTGGACTGCCTGATGGTGCGTCTGTTCGATGAAATTGCCGAAGCGAACATGCCGTGGATGCTCGCGGCCAGTGAAAGTCTGCGTGCCGCGTTTGCCGGGCATTTGATCGATCTGGTGCCGTCTTATACGACGTTGATGGTGCATTACGATCTGACCGCGCTGAGCCCGGCCCAGGCGCGGGAATTGATTGCTGAGGCCTTGATCGATCTGTCGCCCAATGCCAGTACCAGCGGCAAATGCCATGTGCTGCCGGTGTGGTACGACTTGAGCGTCGGCCCGGAACTGAGCCTGTTGTCCCAGCGCAGCGGGTTGGCGATGGACGAGGTGATCCGCCGCCACAGCGAGCGTGAGTACCAAGTGTTCGCGTTGGGCTTCGCGCCGGGTTTTGCCTTTATGGGCTTGGTGGAAGAGGTCCTCGCCGCGCCACGCCTGAACACTCCGCGTAAGAAAGTGGCGGCGGGTAGCGTGGGAATTGCCGAGCGGCAAACTGCGGCTTACCCGGTGGTGTCCCCCGGCGGCTGGAACCTGATCGGCCGCACCCCGGCCAAACTGTTCGACCGTGAGCGGGACGGCTACAGCCTGATGCAACCGGGTGACACGGTGCGTTTTGAAGCCGTCAGCCATGCCGAGTTCATCAACCTGGGCGGTGACGACACGCCACTGGAGGCCCAGGCATGAGCCGTCTAAGCATTGAGGCGAGTACACCGCTGTGCCTGTTGCAGGATGCGGGGCGTTTTGGCGTGCGGCATTTGGGCGTAACCCAGGGCGGCGGGCTGGATTGGCGTTCGATGTCGTGGGCCAATTGGCTGCTCGGCAATGGGCTGGATGCGCCGGTGGTGGAAATCACCCTCGGCGGTTTTACCGTGGTGGCCGAAGAGGATTGCGTGCTGGCGCTGGCCGGGGCTGACCTGGGTGCGCAAGTGGATGGCGAAGCGTTGGCGCCGTGGCGCAGTTTTCGCCTGCACAAAGGCCAGCGCTTGCAATTCACCCAACCGTTGCTCGGAGCCCGGGCTTATCTCGCGGCGCCGGGCGGGTTCGATGCGCCAAAAGTGTTGGGCAGCAGTTCGACGGTGGTCCGCGAAGAACTCGGCGGGCTGGATGGCATGGGCCGACCGTTGGCCAAGGATGCGCAGTTGAGCTATTCGGGCAGCCCGTTGATTCTGCTGCGAGAACTACCCCTGGAGCATGTCCCGGATCTGAAGCTCAATGCACCGCTGGACCTGGTGCTCGGCGCGCAGATTGGTGCGTTCAGCGGGCAGAGCCTGTTCGACGCCTTCAACAGTGTTTGGGAATTGGACAGCCGCGCCGACCGCATGGGCATTCGCCTGCTGGGTACGCCGCTGGAGTATCAGGGCCAACCGATGATCTCCGAAGGCATCCCGCTGGGCGCGGTGCAGGTCCCACCGGATGGGCAGCCGATTGTGTTACTCAATGATCGGCAGACCATTGGCGGTTATCCGCGATTAGGGGCGTTGACGCCGTTGGCACTGGCGCGGCTGGCGCAGTGTCTGCCGGGGGCGAAGGTCAGGTTGCGGCCGGTGGTGCAGGACGTTGCGCATCGGGAGCAGGTCGCTTATTTGCAGCGGTTTGCTTCACACTGATCGTTCCCACGCTCTGCGTGGGAATGCATCCAGTGACGCTCCGCGTCCCTGTGACGCGGAGCGTCACCTGATGCATTCCCACGCGGGAGCGTGGGAACGATCAGCGTACTACTTGGAAAGAAACCGCATCCCTTCCTCCAACCCCCGCAACGTCAGCGGGTACATCCGGTCTTCAATCAAATCCCGGACAATGTTGGTCGATGAGGTATAGCCCCACGTATCTTTCGGATACGGGTTAATCCAGATCAGCTTCTTGTACTTCTCCATGAAACGCTGCATCCACACATAGCCCGGCTCTTCGTTCCAGTGCTCGACGCTGCCGCCGGCCTGGGTGATTTCGTAGGGCGCCATGGCGGCGTCGCCGATGAAGATCACTTTGTAGTCGGCGCCATATTTGTGCAGCAGGTCCTGGGTCGAAAAACGCTCGGACGTGCGGCGCATGTTGTTCTTCCACACCGATTCGTACACGAAGTTGTGGAAGTAGAAGTACTCCAAATGCTTGAACTCAGTCTTGCAGGCCGAGAACAGTTCTTCGCAAATCTTGACGTGGGCGTCCATCGAACCGCCGATGTCGAACAGCAGCAGCAACTTGACGGTGTTGCGTCGCTCCGGGCGCATCTGGATGTTCAGCAGGCCGGCATCGCGGGCGGTGTGGTCGATGGTGCCATCGATGTCCAGCTCTTCCGCCGCACCCTGGCGGGCGAATTTGCGCAGTCGGCGCAGGGCGACCTTGATGTTGCGCGTGCCCAGTTCCACTGAATCGTCGAGGTTCTTGTACTCGCGCTGATCCCAGACTTTGACCGCTTTACCCTGGCGCTTGCCGGCATCGCCGACCCGGATACCTTCCGGGTTGAAGCCGCCGGAGCCGAACGGGCTGGTGCCGCCGGTGCCGATCCACTTGTTGCCGCCGGCGTGGCGTTCTTTCTGTTCTTCGAGGCGTTTCTTGAACTCTTCGATCAGCTTGTCGAGGCCGCCGAGGGACTGGATCTGCGCCCGCTCTTCATCGCTCAGCGAGCGTTCGAATTCCTTGCGCAGCCAGTCTTCGGGGATCAACGCCTGGAGGTGATCGTCGAGTTTTTCCAGGCCATTGAAGTAGGCACCGAAGGCTCGGTCGAACTTGTCGAAATGCTTTTCGTCTTTCACCAGAATCGCCCGGGCCAAGTAATAAAACTCGTCCATGTCGGCGAAGACCACACGCTGTTTCAGCGCGTTGATCAGGTCCAGCAGCTCGCGCACCGAGACCGGCACCTTGGCGGCACGCATTTCATTGAACAGGTTGAGCAGCATGGCGATCAGCCTCTTAGCGGGAGCCGCGACGGCTCATGAACGCCAGGCGCTCAAGCAATTGCACATCCTGTTCGTTCTTCACCAGCGCACCGGCCAGCGGCGGGATAGCCTTGGTCGGATCGCGTTCGCGCAGTACCGCTTCGCCGATGTTGTCGGCCATCAGCAGTTTCAGCCAGTCCACCAGTTCCGAGGTCGAAGGCTTCTTCTTCAGGCCCGGCACTTTGCGCACGTCGAAGAACACGTCCAGCGCTTCGCTGACCAGGTCTTTCTTGATGTCCGGGTAATGCATGTCGACGATCCGCTGCATGGTGACGCGGTCCGGGAAGGCGATGTAGTGGAAGAAGCAACGGCGCAGGAACGCGTCCGGCAGCTCTTTTTCGTTGTTGGAGGTAATGATGATGATCGGGCGAACCTTGGCTTTAATAGTCTCGTCGATCTCGTAAACGTAGAACTCCATCTTGTCGAGTTCTTGCAGCAAGTCATTCGGGAATTCGATGTCAGCCTTGTCGATTTCATCGATCAGCAGGATCACCCGCTCGTCGGACTCGAAGGCTTCCCACAGCTTGCCCTTCTTCAGGTAGTTGCGAACGTCATGGACCTTTTCCGTGCCCAGTTGCGAGTCACGCAAGCGGCTGACCGCGTCGTACTCGTACAGGCCCTGATGCGCCTTGGTCGTGGACTTGATGTGCCAAGTGATCAACCGGGCGCCGAACGACTCGGCCAATTGCTCGGCCAGCATGGTCTTGCCCGTACCCGGCTCGCCCTTGACCAGCAGCGGACGCTCCAGGGTGATGGCGGCGTTGACCGCCAGCTTCAGGTCATCGGTGGCGACGTAGGCCTGGGTGCCTTCGAACTTCATCTGCTAATCCTCGAACGGTAACGCCGACCTGAACGGGGCAGGGCGGGACGCGATATGTATGATGCCCCGACTATAACGCGCTGCCCGGTCGACTGTGAACGCAGACGGGTTATTCAGTCTCTGAATGGGGCGTCACATCTTGACTCAGTCTCGGCGCAAGGCCAGCATTCAGGTATCGCCGATTTGGCGATAGGCTTTGCGGCATGTCAACCAAATACCGATTTCGTGATAAGTACCGCATTCAGTTGCGCGAGAAGGATCATCCTCCTGACCGGTGGCGGGCTGGACGTGATGCTCAGCCTGGAAACCGTCGAAGTGATGGCGGGAAAGGCGCCGCCACTGATTATCAGGGAAGCATTGGAATGGGTGGGAGCCCATCAGGTGCAATTGCTGGAGGACTGGAAACGATGTTACCCATGAAGCGACCACGGCTGACGGCTGTAAAGGCTTTGCCGGATTATCGTCTGGCGCTGACCTTTATTGACGGTCAGCAGCTGACATTGGATTTGAGTCGGGATTTGCAGGCCTATCCGGGATTGCAGCCTTTGCTTGCGGATCACGTCTTTAAAGATGCAACCCTCGGCGATGATGGCTGGACGGTGGAATGGCCCGAGCCGGATATCCAGATCGGCGCAGATTCTTTGTACCTCGATGCCCTCGCGCAAAACGCAACCGACGAAAACACCCGCATTTTCATTAACTGGCGTGCCCGTACCGGGTTGCCCTTAAATCAAGCCGCCGAAGCGCTGGGAGTCAGTGCTCGCAGTATCAGCCGTTATAGCAGCGGACGCGAAGCGGTACCGCGGTCATTGGCCCTGGCTTGCCTGGGCTGGGATTCCCTGCAGCTACGCCCAACATTGGTGGCGGCCGAGGAAACCGGTCGCTACACCGTTACCCATAAACCTTAACCCGCATCCGGCTTCGGCTGTTCATATCGCGCATTGAATGCCTGGACGAAACCATTGCGCAAAATCTGCAAAAACGCCTGGAACGCGCTGATATCTTGCTGATGCACGCTGCCGCTGAGTTCAACTTTGGTCGCGAACTGGTTCTTGCGCTGGTTTTTCAACACGGTTTCGGTGCTGCCGACGATGGCTTCCCAGACCGAGCGCAAGATTCCTTTGTTTTTGTTTTCGACATCCTGCTGCCAATTGAACACTTCGACGTCCCGCAGCAGCGGTTTGATGTAGCCCTTGAGCTGGCCCTTTTTGGCTTCGGCTTCGATCACCACGTCGCCGTGGCCGGCGTTGAAGTCGAATTTGCCGTAGGCCGAGGCGAAGTCGTTCATGCGCTTGAGTTCGATGTCTTTGGCCCGCAGGCGGAATTCGAAGTCTTCGAAGTTACTCAGCGGATCGAAAGTGGCGGTGGTTTCCAGCGGGGCATGGCCCAGCAATAAGGCTTTACCCTCGAAGCGGGCGTCGCGCTTGCTTTCGGTGTCGACCACGTTGGTCAGGTTGTAGAGGCTGGCGTTGACCTGGGTGGCATTCATGTTCACGGGTGGGCTGGAATTAAAATTCCTGAAGCTGATCTTTCCGTCGTTGATCCGCACCTCGTTAAGCGTGATTGGCAATAATTTGCCCAGTTGAGCGCGCCAGTCGGTGCCACGACCGGTCTGGGAGTTCTGTTTGTTGGCGCCACCATCGACGAAGTTCACTTCAGGCTGGATGAACTGCACCTCGGCCACCACGGCGTGGTCGTACCACAGCGAATGCCAACTGACCGAGAGGTCGATCAGCGGCGCGTTAACGAAAGGCACCGGGACTTTGCCATCGACCTTGACGATCTTCAGCCCGTTGATTTTGTAGGCGCCGCGCCACAGGGCCAGGTCCACGTCGGTGATCTGGCCACGGTAGTCGCCCATGTCGGCCAGCTTGTCGTTGAGGTAGTTGCGCACCAGGTAGGGCAGGGCGATGTCCAGGGCAACCAGCAGTACGACGAGGCCGGCGAGGGTCCAAAGGGGCCAACTGTATCGACGCTTCATGATGGCAATTCCTTGGCAATGTAAAGCCATTGACTGCGGCCGCTACCGGACGTTCGCCTGAACTGGACGACTACTGGCAACAGGCATACCTTGGAGAGCTTATTCAACGCTGCATAAGGACCCAGCCATGAGCCGTATTTTCGCTGACAACGCCCATTCCATCGGCAATACGCCGCTGGTGCAGATCAATCGCATCGCGCCTCGGGGCGTGACCATCCTGGCCAAGATCGAGGGGCGCAACCCCGGTTATTCGGTCAAGTGCCGGATCGGCGCGAACATGATCTGGGACGCCGAAAGCACCGGCAAACTCAAGCCCGGCATGACCATTGTGGAGCCGACTTCAGGTAACACCGGCATTGGGCTGGCGTTTGTGGCCGCCGCCCGTGGCTACAAGTTGATGCTGACCATGCCCGCGTCCATGAGTATCGAGCGGCGCAAGGTGCTCAAGGCGTTGGGGGCCGAATTGGTATTGACCGAACCGGCCAAGGGCATGAAAGGTGCAATCGAAAAGGCTGCCGAAATCCTCGCCAGCGATCCGGCAAAATACTTCATGCCGGCACAATTCGAAAACCCGGCCAACCCGGCTATCCATGAAAAGACCACCGGCCCGGAAATCTGGAATGACACCGACGGCGCGGTCGATGTGCTGGTGGCAGGCGTCGGGACCGGTGGAACCATTACCGGCGTTTCGCGGTATATCAAGAATACCCAGGGCAAACCGATTATCTCGGTGGCGGTGGAGCCGGTATCGTCGCCAGTGATTACCCAGAAGCTGGCCGGTGAAGAGATCAAGCCAAGTCCGCACAAGATCCAGGGCATCGGTGCCGGTTTTGTGCCGAAAAACCTCGATTTGTCGATCGTCGACCGGGTTGAACTGGTGACTGACGACGAATCCAAGGCCATGGCCCTGCGCCTGATGCAGGAAGAAGGAATTTTGTGCGGTATCTCGTGCGGTGCGGCGATGGCGGTTGCAGTACGCTTGGCCGAGACCCCGGAAATGCAGGGCAAGACCATCGTGGTCATCCTGCCGGATTCCGGCGAACGTTACCTGTCGAGCATGTTATTCAGTGATCTGTTTACTGAGGCGGAGAACCATCAGTAGGTAGATGATTATTGTGGCGAGGGAGCTTGCTCCCGCTGGGCTGCGCAGCGGCCCCAAATTGTTTGAGCGCTGCGCACTCAAGCGCGAGCAAGCTCGCTCGCCACAAAGTGCACCCTGACCTCAAAGGTTGATTCGGATCAGCCTTCGTTCAGGAACCTTATGTTAATAAGTGCTTTGTTGCGCAATCCTTAACACTGAATGTTCAGTTATGTGGGTTTTTCCCCGGGCCGGTAGTGGTTATCATGGCCGGCTGCCACGTCGGGTAAATGGCGCGGTGCAAAGTTGCTTATTCTCAAGGAGTCGTTGATGACCTTTTCCCTGGCCGCGAAAGCGTCGGTGTTGCTGTTATTCCTCGGCAGTACGCTTTATGTGCATCTGCGCGGCAAGGCACGGTTGCCGGTCCTGCGGCAATTCGTCAACCACTCGGCGTTGTTTGCGCCCTATAACGCCCTGATGTACCTGTTCTCCGGCGTTCCGTCCAAACCCTACCTGGATCGCAGCAAGTTCCCGGAACTGGATGTGCTCAGGGACAACTGGGAAGTCATCCGCGACGAAGCCATGCATTTGTTCGACGAAGGCTACATTCGCGCCGCCGAAAAGAACAACGACGCCGGTTTTGGCTCGTTCTTCAAAAAGGGCTGGAAGCGCTTCTACCTCAAGTGGTACGACAAACCTTTGCCATCGGCTGAAGCCCTGTGCCCGAAAACCGTGGCGCTGGTCAGCAGTATCCCTAACGTCAAGGGTGCAATGTTTGCCCTGTTGCCCGGCGGCAGCCATCTCAACCCGCACCGCGACCCGTTCGCCGGCTCCCTGCGTTATCACCTCGGGCTGTCGACGCCGAATTCCGATGATTGCCGCATCTTCGTCGACGGCCAGGTCTACGCCTGGCGCGATGGCGAAGACGTGATGTTCGACGAGACCTACGTGCACTGGGTCAAGAACGAAACCGAAAAGACCCGGGTCATCCTGTTCTGCGACATCGAACGACCGCTGAGCAACCGCATCATGACCCGCATCAACCGCTGGGTCAGCGGCCTGCTGGGCCGCGCCACCGCACCACAAAACCTGGACGACGAACGCGTTGGCGGGATCAACCAGGTTTACGCCTGGAGCAAGAATTCCAGCGACAAGTTCAGTGGCGTAGTCAAAAAGTGGAAGCGCCGTCATCCCAAGGCCTACCGTGTACTGCGACCGGTGTTGGCAGTGGTGGTGCTGACGTTGTTGGGGTATTGGTTGTTTGGGTGATGTCAGATACGAAATGAAAAAACCGCTCTTTGGAGCGGTTTTTTTTGCCGGCGTTATGGGCGCCCGGCGGCGAGCACGTCAGGTTCGCCTTCGATGCCGGTCGCAATGAGCTGTAAAATGCGCCGTTGGCTGGCCGTCAGTTCTACTTTTACAGGCTTGTTTTCCTGAGCAGAGGAACGTTTTTTGATGCGGGGATTTCTGATGACTCCGTGCATATTTCCTCCGTCGTCGTTCATTAATTGAACAGTTTTCACGATACTAGGCTCTCCACAATTTTGACAAGTCGACCTTCAGCGTCTTTGTTGAAGTCGAGACGTTTATAAATAGAAATTGCACCTTCCAACGGCTCCTGCACTTCGATGAATCTACTACCGATAATTAGGGCGTAATGTTCGATGGCCGAAACGGCCAGTGAGGCAATCCGGTTTTTTAAAGGATGTTCTTCCCGCGGACGCCCTTCCAATCGAACGATTCGGATTCGTTGCCGACTGTTGTTCGGGTTCGCGAAGCATAGTCCGCACAGTTCCTCTTCGAACCAGATGGCAATATCCAGAGACAAAGGCTCCTTTGCTTTCCATCCTATGACCTCACTCCATAAAAAGTGTGGATCCTCCCATCGCTCGCAAGCATCCAGAGCCTGCGCATTGATGGGTTCAAATCGAACCCGTGATAGATCAATGTCCGTTGCACCTGCCAGTTCCAGTTCATGTTGCAGCTGCGCAGCGCTGGTAGCAGCAAGCTTTCTAGCCTTCGACTTGTACAGTTGATACCGAATATGCGTCCGTTCCCTTGGCATGTGATCTCGTGCATTCCCTTTCTCCCATCGAGGGGCCGTTCTGTTTCTTTGAAGGGTAGGGGGCTCCGCTAAGGTTGTCCTTACTGGCCCTTTGACCAACTCATTGCAATCTATGTCGCCGACTGGCTATAGTCGGCACTCGCCTGCTTCCCCCAGCACGGCCCTCAAAAAAGATCAGCCCATGCCTGCATCCCACATCAACGCGGTAGTCGATTCAGCGGTCAACGCTGGCGTCATGCCGTGCGGGATTCAGCAGCCTGCGCAGATCAGTCATTACCCCCCTCCTGTCAGTAGCACGCCGGTGTGCGCAGTCGTATCACCGCCAGGCGTTGGCATTTCGGGCTGATCAGCTTTTCCTGCTGTTCCCCTATGCCCGCCTGAAAAAACTACTGAACTTCAGCTTCGGCTGACTTGGCTTTTTTGCCTGATGACAGGTGGTATTTCATGTTTGTCCTTTCGAAAAAAACTGCGCTCGCGGCGGCGTCCACGAGCCTGTTTGTCCTGCTGTGGAGCAGCGGGGCTATCTTCTCCAAATGGGGTCTGGCCCACGCCTCACCCTTTGCCTTTCTGCTGTTTCGCTTCGTCATCGCCCTGTGCGGGTTGGTGCTGCTGGTGCCGTTGCTCAAGCTGAAATTGCCCAAGGGCGGCAAGCCGATGCTGTATGCGATGGCCACGGGTGTGGTGTTGTTGGGGGCTTATCAGATTTTCTATCTGCTGGCCCTGGACCTGAAAGTCACGCCGGGCGTGATGGCGACGATCATGGGCGTGCAGCCGATCCTCACCGTGGTGATCATGGAACGTCAGCGTTCCCTCAGCCGCATGTTCGGCCTGGCGCTGGGGCTGGCCGGGTTGATCATGGTGGTTTACCAAGGCATCGGTTTGGCCGGGATGTCCATGGCCGGGATGCTCTTCGGTCTGCTGGCGCTGGCAAGCATGACCTTCGGTTCGATCATGCAGAAGCGCATCACCGACAATCCCCTCGGCACGCTGCCGGTGCAGTACCTGGCCGGGCTGCTGGTCTGCGGGATCTTCGTGCCGTTCCAGCCGTTTCACTTCGAACACAGCACAGGCTTTATCGTGCCGGTGTTGTGGATGGGATTGGTGGTGTCGGTGCTGGCGACATTGCTGCTGTATCGGCTGATCGCCCGGGGCAATCTGGTGAATGTCACCAGTCTGTTTTACCTGGTGCCGGCGGTGACGGCGGTGATGGATTATCTGTTTTTCGGCAACAGGCTCGCGACGCTGAGTATATTCGGCATGTTGCTGATCATCGTCGGATTGGTGTTTGTGTTCCGTCAGACCCGTCAACGCTGACGGGTGGTCCTACCGCAAACGTGTGCGCTGTCGCAGCAGCGCACAACTTTCCAAGACGTTTCCTACGACGTACCCTGTTGCCGCGTTTTGGTATCGACCTCTATAGTTTTGGTTCGCGGAAAACTCTGCGAATGACCTTGGCCGGTCGATCATCAAAACGCATCAGCGTCATTGTTCAGGCATGTTTTCATGTCTGGATGCTGTGTTATGGCAGCTGTGCGCGGGATACCTTCGGGTGTGCCGGTTTGATGGGTGCCGGTCGGCCAACCCGTACACAGCTGCCACCTTTTTCGCTTGGCCGCGAACGGTGGTAACTCTATTTGGAGTGACACCCATGCACGATCAAGTCATGCCACGCTACCTCCCAATCGACACCTACGACGCCGACCACCCGGTGCTCTACATCAACACCCACCGAGAAATCAGCGACATCGCCGCCTGCGCAATGCACCGCTTCACCGTGATCCGCGACCTGACCGACACCCTGACCAGCCTCAACCTCACCGGCATTTCCGACTGCGACCTGACCCGCGTCACCCGCGCCGTCCACCTGCTGGCGCGCGAAGGCTGCGCGATGCTCAATGTGGTCCAGGCCCGGGCGCGGCAGCGAGAGGACGGCTACAAAGCGACGGTATAGCGACCAACACAAAACCTGTGGGAGCGAGCTTGCTCGCGATGAGGCCGTCACATTCAACATCAATATTGACTGACCCGACGCCTTCGCGAGCAAGCTCGCTCCCACAGGGTTATCACCAAGTTTGAGCTCTGTTACCGCTCCGCCAACTCCGGCATCTTCACCACCGCCGGTTTCAACACCAGCCACAACGCCGCCGCAATCAACACCCCGCCATAGATGTGCGCCATCGACAACGGCTCATCCAGCAGCAACGCACCCCACAACACGCCGAACGGCGGGATCATGAAGGTCACGGTCATCGACTTCACCGGGCCGATCGAACTGAGCAGGCGGAAGTACACGATGTACGCAAACGCCGTGCAGACCAAACCCAACCCCAGCAACGACAGCCAGACATTCCAGCCGCCCCAGCTTGCCGGTGGATGGCTGATCACGCTGTAACCGAACAGCGGCAACAGGAACAACGTCGCGCCGAGCATGCTGCCCAGCGCCGACAAACGACTGTCGAGGCCGCCGGCGTGATCGAGCCAGCGGCGGGCGAGGAACCCGGCGAAGCCGTAGCAAGTGGTCGCGAGCAGGCAGGCGAGGGCGCCCATCAGCAATTGCATATCGAACGCCACCGGACCGGCGCGGGTCAGGACGCCAACGCCGAGCAGCCCGAGGAACACCCCGCTGAGTTTGGCCACGGTGAGTTTTTCATGGAAAAACAACCCGCCGATCAACACGCCCATCAACGGCGTGGTGGCATTGAAAATCGCCGAGTAACCGGCCGGCAGCACTTGCGCGGCCACGGAATACAGGGTCGCCGGAATCCCGGAGTTGATCACCCCGAGCAGCATCACGGTCTTGAGCTTGCCTTTGAAATCCCAGCTGATGCGCATCAGCCCGAGAATCACCAGCAAACCAACCGCCGCAATCGACACCCGGAAAAACGCCGTGGGAATGGTGCCGATTACCGGGGCGATGACACGCATAAACAGGAAACTCGCGCCCCAGATCGCCGCCAGCGACAGTAAACGGACAATATCGACAGGGCTCACGGTGCTCTCCTTCCTTTATGGGGACGGAAGTGTTGCCGAGAGGCCTGAGGATCGCAACCGTAAATCGGGCATTAAATTTTCATTGTGGCGAGCGAGCTTTTTGTGGCGAGGGGGCTTGCCCCCGTTGGGTCGCGTAGCGGCCCCAAGATTTTGTGAGCGCTGCGCACTCCAACGGGGGCAAGCCCCCTCGCCACAAGTAATCTCTCATCCCCTCGTTAAATGATGAAGCGCGTCACCAACCCATTCAGGTCCACCGCCAGACGCGACAGTTCCTGACTGGCAGCGGACGTCTGGGTAGCCCCAGCCGCCGTCTGGGTCGAAAGGTCGCGGATATTCACCAAATTCTGATCAACCTCGCGAGCCACCAATGCCTGCTGCTCGGCAGCGCTGGCAATCACCAGGTTGCGCTGGTTGATCTGCGAGATCGACGCGGTGATTTTCTCCAGCGCCTGACCGGCACTGTTGGCCCGGCGCAAGGTCTGGTTCGCCTGTTCGGCGCTGCTTTGCAACGCACTGACCGTGGCCCCGGTGCCGTGCTGGATATTGCTGATCATCAGCTCGATTTCTTCGGTGGAGTTCTGGGTGCGTTGGGCCAGCGAACGCACCTCATCCGCCACCACGGCAAACCCGCGCCCGGCTTCACCGGCCCGTGCCGCTTCGATGGCGGCGTTGAGCGCCAGCAGGTTGGTTTGCCCGGCGATGCCACGAATCACTTCCAGCACCTTGCTGATGTCCTGGGCCTGACCCGCCAGGCCCTCGGCCTGTTGCGAGGCGCCGAGCACTTCGCTGACCAGTCCCTGAATCGAGCTGATGGTTTCGCTGACCTGAACATGCCCGTGCTGGCTGTCCTCGTTCGATGCCTGGGAGGCTTCGGCGCTGGACACGGCATTGGCGGCCACTTCGTCCACCGCGGTGCTCATCTCGGTGACGGCGGTGGCGGCTTGTTCGATCTGATCGTTCTGCAGTTGCAGGCCACGGGTGCTTTCCTCCATCACCGAACTCATTTCCTCAGCCGCAGAGGCGAGCTGCTGCGCCGAGTCGCTGATGCCGCGAATGGTCGTACGCAAATGACTTTGCATGTCGGCCAGGGCATCGAGCAGGTGCGCCGCTTCGTCTGTGCCATGGCTGACGATCTGACCGCTCAGGTCGCCGGCGGCGATCCGTCGGGCCACGTTCAGAGCCTGATTGATCGGCGCGGTGATGCTGCGAGTCAGCAGCCAGGCCAATGCCAGTGTGGCAATCAGCGCAATCACGATGATGCTGCCGACGATCCACTGGGCCCGCTGATACATCTGCGCAGCGGCATCGGAGGCAGCGTCGGCGCCTTGCTGATTGAAGCTGATCAGGCTTTCCAGCGACTTGTCCAGCACACCGCCCTGGGGCGCCAGTTCTGCGTTGAGGCGAGCATAGGCTTGCTCCGACTGGCCGGCATCAATCTGGGCAATGATCTGGTCAAGAATCGCCATGTATTTGGCAACGTCCGCGTTCAGGCTGTCGAGCAACGCCCGTTCCCGGTCACCGGCGAGCAATTGTTTGTGATCGTTTAGGCGCTTGAGCAACTCTTGGCGCTGGACGCTGATAATGCCTTTGCTCTTTTCCCGCACGGCCGGCTGACTGATGGCGATCAACCGCAGGGATTCCAGGCGGATGGTGGCGATATTCGTGGCGCTGTCGTGAATGCTCTCGATGCTGGGCATCCAGGATTCCTCGATCACCGTGGCGCTTTGGCGAAGGGTCGCCATTTGCCCCAGGCCGAACAGACCAACCACCACCAGCAGACTGGCCAAAACGGCGAAACTCAAACCGGCGCGCAAACCTATGCGCATGTTCCTGATTGACATCAAATGTGCTCCTTGGGCGATTTGGGATTGAGTCCTCGTGTACCGAGAATCTTGTTATTAGGCGGGTGATGGCGGCTTGTATATCAAAGTGCCATCATTTTGGTAAGACCAATCTTTAAGGCTCTATTTCGCGGCATACAGGGCAGGTGAGTATCGAAACCCTGTCTGGTCAGGGTTTGCGGTGACGATTCAGCTTTTTTTTGACCAAGTGGTCGATTAATAAGCCCGGGAAAAAATCGCCGCCAGGCCCGGCCAACGATCGACATCAATGGCAAAAATTACGCTTCTCCTGTACCCGGTTCACTGGCTAAGCTCAGGGCTCCGAAATTCCCGCAGAGGTCTCACCATGCCGCAGCATTGGCCCGCCGCCGATATCGCCCGATTGATCCTCGATGGCTTTGACGATTACCGCGAGCACTTCCGGCAGATCACCGACGGTGCCCGGGCCCGTTTCGAGCAGGCGCAGTGGCAGGAGACGCAATCGGCGTCGGCGGCGCGGATCAATCTGTACGAAGACAAAGTCGGCGAAACGGTGGCGCGGCTGCGGGCGTCTTTCGAGTCCGATACGTTGATGGATGTGAGCTGCTGGCCGCTGGTCAAAAGTGCCTACATCACGCTGATCGACCTGCGTTTCGACGATGAACTGTCCGAGACCTGGTACAACTCGATCTTCTGCGGGCTGTTCAGCCATGACTTGATCAGCGACGGCTGCATGTTCATCCACACCACCCGGCCGAGCCTGCGCCGGGCCCGGGCGGCGCAAACCCGGACTTATAAGCCTCAGGGGCACTTGTCGGAAATGCTGGCGAGCATCTTTGCCGACTACCGCTTCAGCGAGGATTACGCCGACCTGCCCGGCGACTTGCGCCGCCTCGAAGCACAGTTGCGCGAGAACCTGCCGGACTGGGTGTGCAAAGACCCGGAACTGTCCGTCGAACTGTTTTCCTCGGTGCTTTATCGCAACAAAGGCGCGTACCTGGTCGGGCGCATCTACACCCAGGACGAGCAATGGCCGCTGGTGATTCCACTGCTGCACCGCGAAGGGCGCGGGATTCAGATTGACGCGCTGATCACCGATGAAGCGGACGTGTCGATCATTTTCTCGTTCACCCGTTCGTATTTCATGGTGGATGTGCCGGTGCCGGCGGAGTTCATCGGCTTCCTCAAGCGCATCCTGCCGGGCAAGCACATCGCCGAGCTGTACACCTCGATCGGCTTCTATAAACACGGCAAGTCCGAGTTCTACCGGGCGCTGATCAACCACCTGGCCAACACCGACGACCAGTTCATCATGGCCCCCGGTGTGCGCGGCATGGTCATGAGCGTGTTCACCCTGCCGGGGTTCAACACCGTATTCAAAATCATCAAGGACCGTTTCTCGCCGTCGAAAAACGTCGACCGTGCCACGGTGATCGAGAAGTACCGCTTGGTGAAAAGCGTCGACCGGGTCGGGCGCATGGCCGATACCCAGGAATTCGCTGACTTCCGTTTCCCTTTGAGCAAGTTCGAGCCGGCGTGCCTTGAAGAACTGCTCGATGTGGCGCCATCCACGGTGTCGGTCGAAGGCGATACGGTGCTGATCCGCCACTGCTGGACCGAGCGACGGATGACGCCGCTCAACCTCTATCTGGAACACGCCAACGAGGCCCAGGTGCGCGAGGCGCTGGAAGATTACGGTCTGGCGATCAAGCAACTGGCGGCGGCGAACATCTTTCCCGGCGACATGCTGCTGAAAAACTTTGGCGTCACCCGACATGGGCGTGTGGTGTTTTATGACTACGACGAGATTTGCTTTCTGACGGAGGCCAACTTCCGCCACATCCCGCAACCGCGCACGCCGGAAGATGAAATGGCCTCCGAGCCGTGGTACTCGATCGGGCCGCTGGATGTGTTTCCGGAAGAGTTTCCGCCGTTTTTGTTTGCCGATTCCGGGCAGCGCAAGTTGTTCGATGAACTGCATGGCGAGTTGTACAACGCCGATTACTGGAAGAGCTTGCAGGAGGCGATTCGGGCCGGAAAAGTGATTGACGTGTTCCCGTATCGGCGCAAAGGCCTGGATAACGAATAACCCACGCTGATCGTTCCCACGCTCCGCGTGGGAATGCATCAATGGACGCTCTGCGTCCGCCGTTGGGACGCGGAGCGTCCCGGGCTGCATTCCCACGCAGAGCGTGGGAACGATCACAGAGCAGCTGTAAGCATCAAGCTGCAAGCTAAAAGCCGCTCTGCTTGTAGCTTGATGCTTGTAGCTTGCCGCTGCTTCTCTGTTACCCTTGCGGCTTTTGGCTTACAGCTTGCCGCTGCTTCTATGACTGACGAATCGCCTTCCATCGACAAACTGCTGAAAAACCTCGATCACGCCATGCTTGCCGACCGCCACCGGCTGCGGCGGCAGTTGCTTGAGCTGCGCAAGAAACCTGACGAGGCCAAGCTGGCCCAGTGGGTGACGCGCATGCAGGCGTCCTGTGATCAGGTGTTGGCGCGGCGTGCCAGCCTGCCGGTGATTCGTTACGACGACAGCCTTCCAATCGCCGCCAAGCGTGACGAAATCAAAGAGGCGCTGCTCAAGCATCAGGTGCTGATCATCGCCGGCGAAACCGGTTCGGGTAAAACCACCCAGTTGCCGAAGATCTGCCTGGAAATCGGGCGCGGCCAGCATGGCCTGATCGGCCACACCCAGCCGCGCCGAATTGCCGCGCGCAGCGTCGCGAGTCGGGTGGCTGAAGAACTGGCCACGCCGCTGGGCGCGCTGGTCGGCTATCAGGTGCGCTTCGAGGATCAGAGCGATTCCAACACTCTGATCAAGTTGATGACCGACGGTATCTTGCTGGCGGAAACCCAGAACGACCGCTACCTCGAACGCTACGACACGATCATCGTCGACGAAGCCCACGAACGCAGCCTCAACATCGATTTCCTGCTCGGTTACCTGAAAACCCTGCTGCCACGCCGCCCGGACCTGAAAGTCATCATTACTTCGGCGACCATCGACCTGGAGCGTTTCTCCAAGCATTTCGATGACGCGCCGATTGTCGAAGTCTCCGGCCGCACCTTCCCGGTAGACACCTGGTATCGCCCGCTGACCCTTGAGCAGGACGAAGAGGGTAACCGCGTCGAGGACGATTTGACCGTGGATCAGGCGATCCTCGCCACCCTCGACGAAATCGCCGCGTTTGAACGCAGCGAGCGCAAGAGTCCTGGGGATGTGCTGGTGTTCCTGCCCGGCGAGCGCGAGATTCGCGACGCGGCGGACATGCTGCGCAAGGCCCAGCTCAAGCACACCGAAATCCTGCCGCTCTACGCGCGATTGTCGCCGGCCGAGCAGCAACGGATTTTCCAGTCGCACCCAGGCCGCCGCGTGGTGCTGGCGACCAACGTCGCGGAAACCTCGCTGACGGTGCCGGGCATTCGTTACGTGATCGACAGCGGCACCGCGCGCATCAGCCGCTACAGCTACCGCGCCAAGGTCCAGCGCCTGCCCATCGAAGCGATTTCCCAGGCCAGCGCCAACCAGCGTAAGGGGCGTTGCGGGCGGGTCGAGCCGGGCATTTGTATTCGTCTTTATGGCGAAGAAGATTTCATTGGTCGGCCGGAATTTACCGACCCGGAAATCCTGCGAACCAACCTTGCCGCCGTTATTTTGCAGATGCTGCATCTGCGCCTCGGCGAGATCACCGATTTCCCGTTTATCGAACCGCCGGATGGCAAGGCGATCAGCGACGGTTTCAACCTGCTGCAAGAACTTTCCGCCGTTGATCGCAACAGCCAGTTGACCCCGCTGGGGCGCAATCTGGCGCGCCTGCCGGTGGACCCGCGCATGGGCCGCATGTTGCTGGAAGCGGCGAAACTCGGCAGTTTGCAGGAAGTGCTGATCGTCGCCAGCGCCATGTCGATCCAGGACCCGCGCGAGCGTCCGCCGGAGCGTCAACAAGCGGCGGATCAGGCCCACGCGCAATGGAAAGACGTGGATTCGGACTTCGCCGGGCTGGTCAATCTGTGGCGCGGTTTTGAAGAACAGCGCCAGGCGTTGACCGCGAGTCCGTTGCGCAACTGGTGTCGCAAGAATTTCCTCAACTACTTGCGCCTGCGCGAGTGGCGCGACTCCCATCGTCAGTTGAGTCTGATCTGCCGCGACATGCAGTTGACCCTCAACAAAGAACCGGCGGATTACCCGAAACTGCACAAAGCCGTGCTCTCGGGTTTGCTCAGCCAGATCGGTCAGAAAACCGAAGAGGGCGACTACCTCGGCGCTCGTCAGCGACGTTTCTGGATTCACCCGTCATCGGGCCTGGGCAAGAAGCGTCCGCAATGGCTGATGGCCGCCGAATTGGTGGAAACCACCAAGCTCTATGCGCGCATGGTGGCCAAGATCGACGCGGACTGGATCGAGCCGCTGGCCGGGCACCTGATCAAGAAAAACCACTTCGAACCTCATTGGGAGAAGAAGCGCGGCCAGGTCGTGGCGTTCGAGCAGATCACGCTTTTCGGTTTGATCGTGGTCGGGCGTCGGCCGGTGCATTACGGGCCGATTGATCCGGTGGTGTCCCGTGAGTTTTTCATTCGCGAAGGCCTGGTGCGCGGCGAAATTCAGTCCAAGGCCAAGTGCCTGACCGCCAATGCGCAGTTGCTGGAACAGCTCGATGAACTGGAAGCCAAGGCCCGTCGGCGTGACATCCTTGCGGACGAAGAAACCCTGTTCGCCTTCTACGACGCGCGGCTGCCGGCGGAGATTCACCAGACCGCGACGTTCGACAGTTGGTACAAGGTCAACAGCCAGAAAGACCCGCAGCTGCTGATCATGCGCGAAGAGGACGTGCTGGCCCGCGAAGCCAGTGAAGTCACCGCGCTGCATTACCCGGACACCTTGCACATCGGTGATCTGGAATTGGCCCTGAGTTACCACTTCGAACCCAACCACCCCCGCGACGGCGTGACCCTGCGGGTGCCGGCGCCGCTGTTACCGATGCTGCCGCCGGAACGCCTGGAATGGCTGGTGCCGGGGGTGATCGAGGCCAAGTGCGTCGCGTTGGTGCGCAACCTGCCCAAAGCCCTGCGCAAGAACTTCGTACCGGTGCCGGACTTCGTCAAAGCCGCGTTGCAGCGCATGACGTTTGCCGAGGGCTCATTGCCCCAGGCTTTGGGCCGCGAACTGTTGCGCATGACTGGCGCTCGGGTCAGCGATGAAGCCTGGGCGGAAGCCTCGCAGCAGGTCGACAGCCATTTGCGCATGAACCTGGAAATCGTCGATGGCCAGGGCAAGTTCCTCGGCGAAGGGCGGGATCTGGCCGAGTTGACCGCACGGTTCGCCGAGGCCAGCCAAGCCGCGTTGGCGGTGCCGCAAACCGCGAAAAACCAGCAACCGGTGGAGCCGAAAGTCTTTGCCGCCGTGGCCGAGAAAACCCAGCAGAAGATCGCCGGGCTGTCGATGACGGTGTACCCGGCGTTGGTGGAAGAGAGCGGCACGGTCAAGGAAGGGCGTTTTTCGACCCCGGCCGAAGCCGAGTTCCAGCACCGTCGCGCGTTGCAGCGTTTGCTGATGCAGCAATTGGCCGAGCCGGCGAAGTTCTTGCGCGGCAAGTTGCCGGGGTTGACTGAGCTGGGCCTGATGTACCGTGAACTGGGGCGTATCGATGCTTTGGTCGAAGACATTCTGCTGGCCAGTCTCGACAGCTGCATTCTTGAGGGCGAAGACCCGTTGCCGCGCGATGGCGCCGGGTTGGCCTCCCTGGCCGAACGCAAGCGCGGCGGCTGGACCGAGCACGCCGAACGCCTGGCGAAGCTGACCCTGGAGATTCTCAAGCTCTGGCACGGTCTGCAAAAACGCTTCAAGGGCAAGATCGACCTGGCCCAAGCGGTGGCGTTGAATGACATCAAGCAGCAGCTCAGTCATCTGGTGTATGCGGGTTTTGTCCGGGAAACCCCGATGCAATGGCTCAAGGAACTGCCGCGTTATCTGAAAGCGGTCGAGCAGCGTTTCGAGAAAATCGGCGCGCAAGTGCAGCGGGATCGGGTCTGGAGCGGTGAATTGTCCGGTTTGTGGGCGCAATATCAGACTCGCGCCAACAAACACGCCCAGGAAGGCAAGCGCGATCCGCAGCTGGAACTGTATCGCTGGTGGCTGGAGGAGTACCGGGTTTCGCTGTTCGCCCAGCAACTGGGGACCAAAGTGCCGATCTCCGACAAGCGCCTGAACAAACAGTGGACCCAGGTCGAACCATAACTAGTCGCTGATCGTACGATCATCAGCCACCTGTAGGAGCAAAGCTTGCTCGCGATAGCGGTGTGTCAGTCGACATCGATGTTGGATGGGCTGGCGCCATCGCGGGCAAGCCTTGCTCCTACAGGTCGTACGGTGTTTGATCCAGCAAAAGGGGCCAAACCCCAGCGTTTATGGCAAACTTCGCGCCTATAAACGCCGGCCCCGCCGTTTTGCGCCTCCACAGGCATGGCGGATCGGAATAAAGCGATGCCAGGTTGGATTCCACGGAATGGGAAAAGACCCTTTGTGTGTTGGTACGTCGGTGCCAACGCTTTCTGCCTGAACAGATTAGAGAAACGACCATGCATAACGTCGTCATCAGCGGCACCGGCCTGTACACCCCGGCCAACAGCATCTCCAATGAAGAGCTGGTGCAGTCTTTCAACGCTTACGTCGCGCAATTCAACGCCGACAATGCCGACGCCATCGCGCGCGGTGAAATCGACGCGTTGACCGAGTCCAGTGCAGCGTTTATCGAAAAAGCCTCCGGCATCAAAAGCCGCTTTGTCATGGACAAGGACGGCATCCTCGACCCGCAACGCATGGCGCCACGCCTGCCCGAGCGTTCCAACGACGAATGGTCGGTGCTGTGCCAGATGGCCATCGGCGCTGCCGAACAAGCCTTGCAGCGCGCCGGCAAGACCGCTGCGGACATCGACGGTGTGATCGTCGCCTGCTCCAACCTGCAACGCGCCTACCCGGCTATCGCCATCGAAGTCCAGGAAGCCCTGGGCATTCAAGGTTTCGGTTTCGACATGAACGTGGCCTGCTCCTCGGCGACCTTCGGCATCCAGGCCGCCACCAACAGCGTGCAACTGGGCCAGGCCCGGGCGATCCTGATGGTCAACCCGGAAGTCTGCACTGGTCACCTGAACTTCCGCGACCGCGACAGCCACTTCATCTTCGGCGACGCTGCCACCGCGGTGATCATCGAACGTGCCGACCTGGCCACGTCCAAGTACCAGTTCGACATTGTCAGCACCAAATTGCTGACCAAGTTCTCCAACAACATCCGCAACAACTTCGGCTTCCTCAACCGCGCGGCGGAAGAGGGCGTCGGTGCCAAGGACAAACTGTTCGTGCAGGAAGGCCGCAAGGTATTCCGCGATGTGTGCCCGATGGTTGCCGAACTGGTTGCCACGCACCTGGAGGAGAACCAGCTCAACGTCGGCGACGTGAAACGCTTCTGGCTGCACCAGGCCAACCTCAGCATGAACCACTTGATCGTCAAGAAACTGCTGGGTCGCGAAGCCACCGAAGAAGAAGCGCCGGTGATCCTCGACACTTACGCCAACACCAGCTCCGCCGGTTCCGTGATTGCGTTTCACAAGAACCAGGATGACCTGGCCAGCGGCTCGCTGGCGGTGCTCAGCTCGTTCGGTGCCGGGTATTCGATTGGTAGCGTGATTCTGCGCAAGCGCTGAGTTCGCTGTAAAAGATCGCAGCCTGCGGCAGATACATGCCGCACGCTGCGATTTTTTTTGTGCCCGTTTTTTGTGGCAAGGGGCAAATGAAAACAGCCCCGCGTTGGTCTATCGGACGGATGATGGGGACCGATAGACCAACGCGAGGCTGTAAAGGAGCAGCTTCGAGCGGCAAGCTTCAAGCTGCAAGCAGTGCGCTTGAACTTGAAGCTTTTAGCTTGAAACTTGCAACTGCTTTTTTAGAACTTGGCTTCGGCATCCAGTTGCAGGGTCTTGATGTCCGAGTCGCGGATGGTGGCGTTGGTGAAGTCGGATTTAGCCATGAAGTACGTCGCGCCCAGGGCGAAGTTCTTGTCGATTTCATAGCTGACTTTCAACTTGCTGCCGCGCGAACCGGTGAAGCCGTTGGCGAAGTCAGAGTCGGTGAAGGCGCCGACCACGGCGTTACGCTGTACGTCGCGATAGTTGTAGTCCACGGCGAAGCCGTAAAGCTTGGTCTTCACACCGGTCAACCAGGCTGCGTCCTGATCGTTGCTGGCGTCTTTGTTGGTGACGTACTGACCGTACAGCGACAGCGGCATTGGCAGGCCACCGATGTCGATCTGACCAAAACCTTCGTACAGCTTGAACTGTTCGTTCGGGGTGTTGCCGTTGGTGGCCAGGATGGATGGCGTGGTAGTGCCGCCTGCGGTGATGTCGTCGTCGTTGTCGTAGCCGTAGACGCTGCCACCCAGGGTCAGTTTCAGGTTGTCGGTGATGGCGAAGCGCGCGCCCAACTGACCGGCGTACAGGCGCAGGTCGTGCTTGAACTGCACGCCTTCGCCGTCGACGTTGTCCTTGAGGGTGTAGTGGCCGGCGCTACCGAACAGCTCGGTGCTGGCGCCCAATGGGTACTTGTAAGTCAGTGCCAGGCCTTCTGGGCTGATATCGCTATCCCAGATGATGTCGCCCATGCTCACCCATTGTTGCGGCATCTTGCCGCCCACGATGTGCAGGTTCTTGAGGAAGTCCGGGTGGTAGTCCACGTAGCCTTGGTCGAGCCAGATCGACTTCTTGTCGAAGTAGCCGTCCAGGCTCTGGTTGGTGGATCGAGCGTCATCGTTGTTGCCGGTGGCGATACGGATACCGGTGTCAACTTGCGGGTTGATTTCGCTGTAGGCACCCAGGCGCACGCGAATACGCTGACGATCCTGGTCTTTGTTGTTCGAAACGCCATCGTTCTTGACCGTTTCCTGGCGGAAACGCACGTCGCCCTTGAATTGGGTCTTGGCAGCCCAGGCCAGTTTCTGGTCGAAAGTGCTCAGTTCGTTGGTTTTCTTCGCCGTCGCCGCAATCTGTTCGTTGGTCTCTTGCTGAGCCTGACGGGCGATTTGCTGGTCTTTCTGATCACGGGCCAGTTCGGCTTGCAGTTCGGCGTATTGCGCCTGGGAAATCGAGCCGTTTGCCTTGAGCATGTCGAGCAGTTTGGCGTCGACTGCAGCGCTGGCCGGAACACTCATGGCCAGCAGCAGGCCGCCACACAAGGCCGCCGCAGTTTTCGTGGAAGCAAGACGCATATCAATCTCCGAAGATGAAAGGGATGACTGAGCCATCCAGGACACAACCGACCGATGACGGACGGAAAACAGTGACCGGGTAGAACCCGGCGCTCTAAAAACAGGCGCCAGTATCGCGATGGTTTATGACAGTGCAGTGGCAAAGTGATGGCGTCTCGATGACGATACAAATCTTTCATGAACCTTTGTTCTAGAGCGCTGTCGGCGGATGACGGGTGTGCAATGTGCGGCGATAAGCGATACTCGCCGGGCTGTCACGCAATGAACTGTGAGAATGCCGATGCCGCTGCAACGTCTGGAAAGTCTGTCCGAAATCGCGCCGCACACGTGGGACGCGCTGGTACCTGAAAGTCAGCCGTTTCTGCGCTATGCGTTCCTCAGCGCGCTGGAAGACAGCGGCAGTGTTGGCCCGCATTCCGGTTGGCAACCCGAGCATCTGTTGCACGTTGAAGGCGATCGTTTGATCGCCGCCTTGCCCAGCTACCGCAAATGGCATTCCTACGGCGAGTACGTGTTTGATCACGGTTGGGCCGACGCCTGCGCCCGTGCCGGCATCGAGTATTACCCCAAGCTGTTGACCGCCGTGCCGTTCAGCCCGGTCAGCGGGCCGCGCCTGTTGGCGGCCAATGTGGAGGACGGTTTTGAGTTGCTGAACAGCCTGCCGGGTTACCTGGAAATCGAAGAGCTTTCCAGCGCGCACATTAATTTCACCGACCCGTTCACCGATGCCGCGTTGGCCGAACAGCCTGGCTGGTTGCAGCGTATCGGCTGTCAGTACCACTGGCAGAACCGTGATTATCGGGACTTTCAGGACTTCCTCGACGCCCTCAGTTCGCGCAAGCGTAAGCAGATGCGCAAAGAGCGCGAGCAAGTGGCGGGGCAGGGCATCGAGTTCGAATGGCTGGAGGGGGCGCAACTGACCCAGGCGCAGTGGGATTTTGTCTATGCCTGCTACGCCAATACCTACGCAGTGCGTCGGCAAACGCCTTATCTGACGCGGGAATTCTTCAGTCTGTTGGCCGAGCGCATGCCGGAATCGATTCGCGTGGTGCTGGCCAAGCAAGGCTCACGGCCGGTGGCCATGGCGTTCAGTCTGGTGGGTGGCGACAGCTTTTACGGTCGTTACTGGGGCTGCCTGGCGGAGTATGACCGCCTGCACTTCGAGACCTGTTTCTACCAGGGCATGGACTATGCGATTGCCAACGGCTTCCAGCGTTTCGACGCCGGGGCGCAAGGCGAGCACAAGTTGATTCGCGGGTTTGAACCGGTGATCACCCATTCCTGGCACTACTTGCGTCATCCGGGGTTGAAAGCGGCGGTCAAAGACTTTTTGCAACAGGAGCGTGTCGGGGTATTGGCTTACGCTGAAGACGCCCGGAATGCTTTGCCTTATAGGCAGCCTTAATGCTGCGGTGTGCTTTTAGGTGAATTAAAAAGGGGAAGAAGTCACTGCCTTCTTAAGTTTGAAGGCAGTGACTAAGGTGTCGGATATTTGCTGTTATTGGTTGAAGTTATTGTTCATGGTTTTAGCGCTGAAATACCGGTACCGCTTTTAATATGTTGCAGTTTTTTGTTTGTACTGCTGTTTAATATTTTTTGGTCCATGGGGCTGATGGTCCTTGAGGGGTGCCGATGGCCATATGGCCAAGGGTTTTGCTTTCTTTGATCGAGGTTCCGATTTTAGTGGTGACAGTCTCGGTTCCAGCGAAGGCAGTACCTTGAAAAAATCCAATGTTTAGCAAAAAGCCGAGAGCCAGAATTTTTTTGATCATGATTGTTTCCTGTTATTTATCTTAAGTATTGAGCCGGCGATTCAAGGGGCGGGATGTTAACAGTGACAGTAAAGTAACGGCTAAGAGATGTTTGCTTCTGTTTGTTTGGAGTTCTTTCAAGTTATGTTTGTTTTGTAGATTGATCACTGACTGTTCTGGTGGAATACAACAGGCATGAAAAAACCGCCAGAGCCCCATAGTTTGGGGCTCTGGCGGTTTGCTATGTGTCGCCTATTTCCTGTGGGAGCGGCATTTAATCTATCCCGACAAACCCACCCGTCTGGTGCGCCCACAACCGCGCATACAACCCGCCATGGGCCAGCAATTCGGCGTGGGTGCCGGTTTCGGCGATCTTGCCGTTTTCCAGCACCACCAGCCGATCCATGCGGGCGATGGTCGAGAGGCGGTGGGCGATGGCGATCACAGTTTTGCCTTGCATGAGGGTTTCCAGGCTTTCCTGAATCGCCGCTTCGACTTCCGAGTCCAGCGCCGAGGTGGCTTCATCCATGATCAGGATCGGCGCGTCCTTGAGCAGCACCCGGGCGATGGCGATCCGCTGACGCTGGCCGCCTGAAAGTTTCACCCCGCGCTCACCGACGTGCGCATCAAAACCGGTGCGGCCTTCGGCGTCCGAGAGTAACGGGATGAACTCGTCGGCCCGGGCCTTGTGCACGGCTTCCCAGAGTTCGGCGTCTGTGGAGTCGGGCCGACCGTAAAGCAGGTTGTCGCGAATCGAACGGTGCAGCAGCGAGGTGTCCTGGGTGATCATGCCGATGCGTTCGCGCAGGCTTTCCTGACCGACGTCGGCGATGTTCTGGCCGTCGATGAGAATGCGCCCGCCCTCGACGTCATAGAGGCGCAACAGCAGGTTGACCAGGGTCGATTTGCCGGCACCGGACGGGCCGATCAGGCCGATTTTTTCGCCGGGTTTGATGTTCAGGTTGAGGCCGCCGATGATGCCTTTCTTCTTGCCGTAGTGGAAATCCACCTGCTCGAAACGCACCTCGCCACGGGCTACGGCCAGCGGTTTGGCTTGATCGCGGTCGGTGACGCTGACCGGTTGCGCGATGGTGCGCAAACCGTCCTGGACCATGCCGATGTTTTCGAAGATGCCGGTCACCACCCACATGATCCAGCCGGACATGTTGACGATGCGGATCACCAGGCCCGTGGCCAGGGCAATCGCGCCCACCGAAATCAGCGACTGCGACCACAGCCACAGGGCCAGGCCGGTGGTGGTGACGATCAGCAGGCCGTTCATGCTGGTGATGGCCACGTCCATGCTGGTGACCACGCGACCAGCCATTTGCGCCTTCTCGGTTTGTTCCTTGATGGCTTCCTTGGCGTACTGCTGTTCGTAATTGGTGTGGGCGAACAGCTTCAGGGTGGTGATGTTGGTGTAGCCGTCGACGATCCGCCCCATGAGTTTGGAGCGCGCATCGGAGGATTGCACCGAGCGGTCCTTGACCCGTGGCACGAAGTAATAAAGCGCGCCGATGAAACCGGCGATCCAGGTGATCAACGGGATCATCAGGCGCCAGTCCGCTTCGGCAAACAGCACCAGGGCGCTGATCGCGTAGATCAACACATGCCACAGTGCGTCCACGGCTTGCACGGCGGAGTCGCGCAGGGCGTTACCGGTTTGCATGATCCGTTGGGCAATACGCCCGGCGAAGTCGTTCTGGAAGAAATTCAGGCTCTGCTTGAGCACGTAGCGGTGGTTCTGCCACAGGATCAGGCTGGTCATGCCGGGGGTCAGGGTCTGGTGCACCAGCAGGTCATGCAGGCCGAAGAAAATCGGGCGCAGGACCAGGGTGACCACCACCATCCATGTCAGCTCGAGGGCGTGGTCCTGGAAGAAATTCGGGTTCGGCGTGCCTTGGGCCAGGTCGATGATGCGGCTCAGGTAGTTGAACAGCGCGACTTCGATCAGCGAGGCGAACAGGCCGACAATCAGCAGGGCGGCGAAACTCGGCCAGACCTGCCTCAAATAATAGGTATAGAAGGGGAGAACCCGATCCGGCGGAGCCGCCGTCGGTGCATCGCGGAAGATGTCGATCAGTTTTTCAAAACGGCGATAAAGCATTGGTTCTCCGCCCGCGCTGGGGCTTTCCTTTGAACACGATGAGCGGCGCCGGAAAAACCGGCGACCGCTCAACACTCCCTGTGCAGCTTAGTCGATGCGCTTGGCCGACTTGATGAACACAGGATCGGCGGGTACATCTTTCATGCCGCTTTTGGTGGTGGTCTGGGTGTTGACGATGACGTCCACTACGTCCATGCCTTTGACGACTTTACCGAAGACTGCATAGCCGTCACCGCTGTCGAGGAAGTCGTTGTCCTTGACGTTGATGAAGAACTGGCTGGTGGCCGAATCCGGATTGGAAGTGCGAGCCATGGACAGGGTGCCACGCACGTTATGCAGGCCGTTTTTCGATTCGTTCTTGATCGGCGCCTTGGTGTCTTTCTGCTGCATTTGTTGAGTGAAACCACCGCCCTGGACCATGAAGCCCGGGATCACACGGTGGAAAATCGTGTTGTTATAGAAGCCGCTGTCGACGTACTCAAGAAAGTTCTTGGTACTGATCGGCGCCTTGACCGGGTCCAGTTCGATTTCGATCTGGCCATTGGTGGTCTCCAGCAGCACATGCGGTGCCTTGGCCGGCGTGGCGGCCATCAGGTTGGCGGCGAACAGTACGGAGCCGGCGACGAGGGCGATTTTTTTCAGCATGGGTCAGTGATCCTGAGTGGTGGTGTCGACTGCGGTGAGAAACTCGAGCAGGGTTTGGTTAAAACGTTCGGGTTGATCCAGCGGGGTGGCGTGGCGCGAATCGGCGATCACCACCAGCCGCGCATCGGGCAGCAGTTTTACATAGTCTTCTTTCGCCGAAACCGGCGTGTAATCGTGGTCGGCGCTAATGACCAGGGTTGGACAGGTGATCCGGGAAAGTCGTTCCTGAACGCCCCAGCCAACGAGCGCATCGAAGCTGGCGAGATAAGCATGTTTGTCGTTTTTTGCCCAGCGCTCGGCGATCTTTTGCCGCAAATCCGCTTGATCGGGTTTGGGAAACAGCATGCGCCCCAGGGCTTTGCCGATGGTTTCCATGTTCAACAGACGGGCCATGCACCAACGCTTGGCCAGCCACCAGTAGTCGCTGGGTTTCTGCATTTTGACTTGCGGCTGGCTGTTGACGATGCACAGGCTTTTAAGGCGCTGGGGCTGGTCCACCGCCAGTTGAAAACCAATGATGCCGCCCATGGACAGGCCCACATAATGGGTCGGACCGAGGTTCAGGTGCTCCATCAGCGCGATCAAATCAGCGCTGAACCCGGCGATGCTGTAGCGCTCGCGGGGTTTGTCCGAGCGACCGTGGCCGCGCACATCCGGGACGATCACCCGGTAGCGGGCGGCCAGCACCGGGATCTGCATTTCCCAGTCCAGGGTGCTGGAGCCCAGCCCGTGGACCAGAAGCAACGGCGTGCCGTGGCCATATTCCTCATAGTGCAGGTTGCAACCTTCATGTTCGAAATAGGCCATGCGTACACTCCGTGTCAGGCTTGTTCAGGGGCGGCGAACGGTGCATCCAGCGGCGCGGTGTCGAAAGTGCGCAGCAGTTCGATAAGGATTTGCGTGGCCGGGCCCAGGGGTTTGTCCTTGTTCGAGTACAGATAGAAACTCGGGTTGCGACTGCCGCCCTGGTCCAACGGTAGCAGCTTGAGCGTACCTTCCTTCAATTCTCGTTCAATCATGTGCCGGGGCAACCAGGCGAAACCCAGCCCGCTACTGACAAATGTTGCCGCGGTGGCCAGGCTGCCGACGGTCCAGCGTTGCTCGGCGCCGAGCCAGCCGACGTCCCGTGGCTGCTGGCGACCGGAGTCGCGGATCACCACTTGCATCTGGGTTTCCAGGTCCTGGAAGTTGATTTCGCGGTTCAGCCGATGCAACGGGTGCTCAGGATGGGCGACGGCCACAAACTCCACGTCACTCAATTCCGCGCCGAGGTAACCGGGAATGCTCAGGCCGGTGATCGCCAGATCAGCCACGCCTTCAAGCAGGACTTCTTCCACGCCCGACAACACTTCTTCGCGCAACCGCACCCGGCAGCCACGGCTTTGCGGCATGAACGCGGTCAAGGCGCGCACGAGGCGGGCGCTTGGGTAAGCCGCGTCGACCACCAGCCGCACTTCCGCTTCCCAGCCTTGCTCCATATGGTGGGCCAGGTCTTCCAGTTGGCTGGCTTGTTTAACCAGTTGCCGCGAGCGGCGCAACAATACGCCGCCGGCCTCGGTGAGGACCGCTTTGCGGCCATCGATGCGCAACAGTGGCACGCCGAGCTGGTCCTGCATGCGGGCCACGGTGTAACTGACCGACGATTGCGAGCGGTGCAGCGCTTCGGCGGCCTGGGCGAAACCGCCGTGGTCGACCACGGCCTGCAACGTTCGCCATTGATCAAGGGTCACGCGGGGCGCTTTCATGATGAGCTCCTCTTGTCCTAAGCTGGCGGTCCCTATTGGAGACTGCCGAATGAAAAAATTCTGTCTTGTAGTGTTGGCGATGCTGCCGCTGACTGCGTTTGCTTATCCGATCGATGTTCAAAAACAGCTCAATGGCATGAGCATCGACTACAACGCCTACGACACGGATAACGACATCGCTTCTATCCAGGTCAACAACTACGGCTCCACGGATGCGGTCTGCAAGGTGGTTTTCAACAACGGCCCGGAATCGCCGCGCACCCGCACAATCGAAGTACCCGCCGGCAAACACAAAAACGCCACGGCCAAATTCACCCGCACCATTATCAAGATGCGTATAAACCTCAGCTGCACCCCGAAATGACATGAAATCTGTAGGAGCGAGGCTTGCCCGCGAAGGCGGTGTGCCAGTCGACATCAACGTTGAATGACCCGGCCCATTCGCGGGCAAGCCTCGCTCCTACAGATACAGGGTACGCTCAGCTTATAAACGAATTTATCGATGCTTTATAGCAGTTATTTGCGCTTTTTCATCGATATAACTCTGTTTAATCTCCACTCCATCGACTTACAGCATTCTCAGATGGAGCCTACATCCCATGTCCCGCGTTCTGATCATCGAAAGCAGTGCCCGTCAGCAAGACTCGGTATCCCGTCAGTTGACCCAGACCTTCATCAGCCAATGGAAAGCCGCACATCCGGCGGATCAGATCACCGTCCGTGACCTGGCCGTCAACCCGGTGCCGCACCTGGACATCAACCTGCTGGGCGGCTGGATGAAACCTGCCGAACAACGCAACGACATCGAACAGGCTTCCCTGGACCGCTCCAACCAACTGACCGATGAATTGCTGGCCGCCGACGTGCTGGTGATGGCCGCGCCGATGTACAACTTTGCGATTCCGAGCACCCTCAAAGCGTGGCTCGACCATGTGCTGCGTGCCGGCGTGACCTTCAAGTACACCGACACCGGCCCGCAAGGTCTGCTCAGCGGCAAGCGTGCCTACGTGCTGACCGCTCGCGGCGGGATCTACGCCGGTGGGCCGGCGGATCATCAGGAACCGTACCTGCGTCAGGTCATGGCCTTCATCGGCATCCACGACGTGACCTTCATTCACGCCGAAGGCATGAACCTGGGCGGCGACTTCCAGGAGAAGGGTCTGAACCAGGCCAACGCCAAGCTTTCCCAAGTGGCCTGAGGCTTTAATCGCCAGATAATCCCTTGATGTTCAAGTGACCTGGCGCAACCCTTCAAGTTTGCATGCGCATCGAACCTCCCTTTGCACTTGTTGCTCCTGAGTGCTGTAGCCCGATTGAACGCTTTAGCGAGATCGGGCTTTTTTTTGCCCGCAATTTGATGGCTGAACACACGACCTGTAGGAGCAAAGCTTGCTCGCGATAGCGGTGTGTCAGCCAACATCAATGTTGGATGTGCCGCCGCAATCGCGAGCAAGCTTTGCTCCTACAGGATTTGCGTGTTCTCGCGATCGCCGACAAAACCCGCTATCGTCGCGGCCATTCAAAACGAGGCGAGCATGGGCTATCTACTTTTTGTCACGCTGATCCAGGCGTTTTCCTTCAGTTTGATCGGCGAGTACCTGGCCGGGCATGTCGACAGTTACTTCGCGGTGCTGGTGCGCGTGCTGCTGGCAGGCTTGGTGTTCATTCCGTTGACGCGCTGGCGCTCGGTGGAGCCGGCATTCATGCGCGGCATGTTGCTGATCGGCGCGTTGCAGTTCGGCGTGACCTACGTCTGCCTGTACCTGAGCTTCCGGGTGTTGACGGTGCCGGAAGTGTTGCTGTTCACCATCCTCACCCCGCTGCACGTAACGCTAATCGAGGATGCGCTGAACCGGCGCTTCAATCCGTGGGCCCTGGTCGCGGCATTGGTGGCGGTGGCGGGCGCGGCGGTGATTCGCTACGACCGGATCAACCCGGACTTTTTCATGGGCTTCCTGCTGCTGCAACTGGCCAACTTCACCTACGCCGCCGGGCAAGTGCTTTACAAACATCTGGTGGCCCGTCACCCGAGTGATCTGCCGCATTACCGGCGCTTCGGCTACTTCTACCTCGGCGCACTGGCGGTGGCGTTGCCGGCGTTTCTGCTGTTCGGCAAACACAACTTCCTGCCCGAAGCGCCGCTGCAATGGGGCGTGCTGGTGTTCCTCGGCCTGGTCTCGACGGCGCTGGGCTTGTACTGGTGGAACAAAGGCGCGTGCCTGGTCAATGGCGGCACGCTGGCGGTGATGAACAACCTGCATGTACCCGTGGGGTTGCTGATCAATTTGCTGATCTGGAACCAGCATGAGGAATTGGGGCGGTTGTTCCTCGGTGGGTCGGTGATTTTGCTGGCGGTGTGGATCAGTCGGTTGGGTGTCCGGCGTGAAGTGTTGCCGTTGCGGGAACGGCCATGACGGACCTGATCGCCGCCATCGAGCAGATCTACAAGCCAGCAGGCATGGCATTAACGGATAAAATTCGGGCCGAGGAGGAGAGTGCCGAATACGGCGCCTGCCGCTTCGGCCTCGATGGCCTGGCGATAGTCTTCCGTGTGGCGAAAACCACACCGACCAAGATTGGCCAGTTCGTCACGCTGTGGAAACGACCGACACCGACCAGCGAGATTGCACCGCTCGATACCGGCGATGGCGTCAGCTTTGTGGTGGTCAGCGTTGCTGATGCAACGCACCGCGGGCAGTTTGTATTTGACCGGGAGGTATTGGCGGCCAAAGGGGTTATGTCGATTGGCGGTGAAGGTGGCAAGCGTGCGATTCGGGTTTATCCGCCGTGGTCCCGCCCAGTCGCCAAACAGGCGATCAAGACGCAGCAATGGCAGCTCAAATATTTCCTCGCGATTGACCCAAGCGGAAATGCCGACCCCGTTCAGGTACGCCGATTGTTCGGAAAATAGACACTAAAACCCTGTAGGAGCGAGGCTTGCCCGCGAAGGCGGAGTGTCATTCAACATTAATGTCGACTGACACTCCGCCTTCGCGGGCAAGCCTCGCTCCTACAGGGGATTTGTGGGGTTACATGATGTGTTTTTCTGGCTCAGGAATGTGGCTCGCGCCCAACACCGCCGGCAGCAACCCGGAGCGCAAATCCCCGCCACTCGGCTGCTGATACAAGCTCAAGCCAAACTCCGGCAGCACCGCCAGCAGGTAGTCGAAAATATCGCCCTGGATCCGCTCGTAATCGGCCCACGCGGTGGTGCGGGTGAAGCAGTAGATTTCCAGCGGGATGCCCTGGGCGGTGGTCTGCATCTGGCGGACCATGCAGGTCATGTTCGGCTGGATCTCCGGGTGGCTTTTCAAGTATGCCAATGCATAGGCGCGGAAGGTGCCGATGTTGGTCATGCGCCGGCGGTTGGCCGACATCGCCGCGACGTTGCCCTGGGCTTCGTTCCAGGCCTTGAGTTCGGCCTGCTTGCGGCCGATGTAGTCGGTCAGCAGGTGCACTTGAGACAGTTTCGACTCTTCGTCATCGCGCACAAACCGCACGCCGCTGGCGTCGATAAACAGGCTGCGCTTGATCCGGCGTCCACCGGACTGTTGCATGCCGCGCCAGTTTTTGAACGACTCGGACATCAGGCGCCAGGTCGGGATCGAGACAATCGTCTTGTCGAAATTCTGCACCTTGACCGTGTGCAAGGTGATGTCCACCACATCACCGTCGGCTCCGACTTGCGGCATCTCGATCCAGTCACCGACCCGCAGCATGTCGTTGCTGGTCAGTTGCACGCTGGCGACGAACGACAGCAGGGTGTCCTTGTAGACCAACAGAATCACCGCTGACATCGCGCCAAGCCCCGACAGCAGCAACAGCGGCGAGCGGTCGATCAATGTGGCAACGATGATGATCGCGCCGAGTACGTACAAGACCATTTTCGTCAGTTGCACGTAGCCTTTGATCGAGCGGGTGCGGGCGTGTTCGGTGCGGGCGTAGATGTCCAGCAGGGCGCTGAGCAAGGCACTGGCTGCCAATAGAAGGAACAGAATGGTGAACGACAGCGCGACGTTGCCGAGGAAGATCCGGCTGGTTTTGCTCAGTTCCGGCACCAGGTACAGGCCGAATTGGATCACCAGCGACGGTGTCATTTGCGCCAGTCGATGGAAGACCTTGTTGTGCCGTAAATCGTTGACCCAATGCAGCGCCGGTTGGCGGCCGAGCATTTTGGTCGCGTGCAGAATCAGGTAGCGCGCCACTCGTCCGAGGACCAGCGCCACCACCAGTAGCAGGATCAGCGCCAGGCTGGAATGCAGGAGCGGGTGCTGGTCGAGGGCGCCCCAAAGGTCTTGGGCATTGAGCCAGAGCTGTTTGATATCCATGGGCGAAAACGATTCTTCTGTAAGTTGCGTCGGGGCGATTAGAGCATTTAAGACGCTGCGGATGACGTTTGGAGACATTTCAGGCAACAAAAAAGCCACTGTTTACTGTCGTTTGCATAAAGAAACTCGGCCTTAGCGCTCGAAACCGTTACCCTATGCAGCTGTTTTTTTGTATTTCTTCGAGGTAGCACCCGTGTTTTCCCAATTCGCCCTGCACGAACGCCTGCTCAAAGCCGTGGCCGAGCTTAAATTTGTCGAGCCAACGCCAGTGCAAGCAGCGGCTATTCCGCTGGCGCTCCAAGGGCGTGACCTGCGGGTGACTGCGCAAACCGGCAGCGGCAAAACCGCTGCTTTTGTTTTGCCGATTCTCAACCGACTGATCGGCCCGGCGAAAGTCCGCGTCAGCATCAAGACCCTGATCCTGCTGCCAACCCGCGAGTTGGCCCAGCAGACCATCAAGGAAGTCGAGCGCTTCGCCCACTACACGTTCATCAAGTCCGGCCTGATCACCGGCGGTGAAGATTTCAAGGTCCAGGCCGCCATGCTGCGCAAAGTGCCGGACATCCTGATCGGTACGCCGGGCCGGATGATCGAGCAACTGAACGCCGGCAACCTGGACTTGAAAGAAGTCGAAGTGCTGGTGCTCGACGAAGCCGACCGTATGCTCGACATGGGCTTTGCCGAAGACGTGCAGCGTCTGGTGGCAGAGTGCACCAACCGCCAGCAGACCATGCTGTTCTCCGCCACCACCGGTGGTTCAGGTCTGCGCGACATGGTCGCCAAAGTCCTGAACAACCCTGAGCACTTGCAGCTCAACAACGTCAGCGACCTGAACGCGACCACCCGTCAGCAGATCATCACCGCTGACCACAACCAGCACAAAGAACAAATCGTGAACTGGCTGCTGGCCAACGAGACCTATCAGAAGGCCATCGTGTTCACCAACACCCGGGCCATGGCTGACCGTATCTACGGTCGTCTGGTGGCGCAGGAATATAAAGCGTTCGTGCTGCACGGTGACAAGGACCAGAAGGACCGCAAACTGGCCATCGATCGCCTGAAGCAGGGCGGCGTGAAAATTCTGGTTGCCACCGACGTTGCCGCTCGCGGTCTCGACGTGGAAGGCCTGGACCTGGTGATCAACTTCGACATGCCGCGCAGCGGCGACGAATATGTGCACCGTATCGGTCGTACCGGGCGTGCCGGCAACGATGGCCTGGCCATCTCGCTGATCTGCCACGGCGACTGGAATCTGATGTCGAGTGTCGAGCGCTACCTCAAGCAGAGCTTCGAGCGCCGCACCATCAAGGAAGTCAAAGGCACCTACGGCGGACCGAAAAAGGTCAAGGCCTCGGGCAAAGCCGTTGGCGTGAAGAAGAAAAAAGTCGACGCCAAAGGCGACAAGAAGAAAACCGGCGCCAAGGCACCGACCAAGCGCAAAATCGCCAACCGCCCGAAGACCGACGCCCTGTCGCTGGTCAGCAAGGACGGCATGGCGCCGCTCAAGCGCCGCAAGCCGGAAGCGCCGGCTGCTGAATAAAGCCGTGTAGCGACCCAATAAAAAACCCGGACAGTGTCCGGGTTTTTTTACGTCCAGGGTTTGTCAGCTCCCCAACAGCCCACTGGTGTCGGCATCAAAGCGTTGCTTGGCCTGATTCGCCGCCGGTTTCAGCAAGGCGAGCAGGGCCGCTTCGCTGTACAGCTGAGTGACCGCCAATTCCTTGGGGGTCGGCTCAATCGGGATCAGCACGTCTTCACCGTCCGCATGCAGCCAGATCGCAACCAGGTGAATGGCCGAGACAAACAACACTCGCAGTTCAACGGTTTTGCCCTGCAGTTGCGGCGACTGTTCCGCCAGTTTCAACGCACCCACCGTGGCGGCCGCCATGGCCCCGTGGTTCAGCGAGGAGAACTCGACATGACCACGCACGTCGGCCAATTGTGCATCGGCAATCGTCACACCATCGGAAAACACCAGGTAATGCCAATCGCCAATCTTGGCGTCTTTCAGGCCTTTGCCCTGGTTCAAGTCCTCCAGGCTGAGCGAGTAACCACGGTAGGCCTCGCTGAGGCTGATCTTGCCGGGCGTGGCGTTGGCGAACTGGCGATTGATGCCGAAGCCTTGGGTTTGCAGTGCCGCTTGCAGCGCCGGACGCAAGGTTTGCACGCCGTTGGAAGGCGCCTTTGGATAAGTCAGTTGCATGATGTCGCCCTCCTAGTTTTTCACGGTGAAATAAGTGTTGGTCCAATTGCCGCCGCCGTTGTACGAACCGGGGAACGAGTTCAACGCGCGGGTCGAGTAACCGTAGATGGAATCCGCGACCAGCACGTAGTTGCCGTTGGTGCCATAGATCGCCAGGAAGTGCGCACCGCCGCCGTACCAGGCGCAACGCAGGCAGACCGGTCGGCCCATGTTGATCTGGTTCTGGATCGCCGACATCTGCAGCGAACCCTGATTCATCCCGTTGAAACTGCGGGTGATCCGCAGGGCGGTATCCAGATAGCCATACACGTTGCACGGCCCCGGCTGATTGCAGCAGTTGCGGTCCAGCGCAGCAGTGGCCACACCGCATTGGGTCCAGGACCCGGTGCCGTAATAGTTGCCGACCGAGGCGGAAGCCGCCGCCCAGCACCAGTTGGTCTGGGTTTGCTGTTGCATCGTGAAGTTGAGACTGCCAGCGGCCAGTGCGCTGAGGGGTGCAGCCGATTCGACCTCGACCAGATGCGGGTCGAGCAGATGACTTGCCAGGCACCTTGGCAGTGTTTCGCCGGTGAACCGTGTTGCTTCAGTGGTTAACATTTTTCAATCCTCCATGAGTGAAAACAAGCGTCCAGCTTGTGGGTGTGTAGCGGTGTTGCCGAGCGATCGGTGTATGCGTTTTGCCATGTTTGATGGCTGCTCCGATCCGAACTCGAGGTAACCTTAGGTGTGTATATGCGTTTGTGCAAATAATTAAATGCACTAGTGCAAATTCCAGATCAAAAGATCTCAGCCTGTGGCCGCTCGTACGGGAATCTCGGTCTTACACAATTCCTGTAGGAGCTGCCGAAGGCTGCGATCCTTTGACTTTGCTCTTAACCCTCAGCCTTCTTCCCCGCCGTATCCAACTCCTTCAACCGCTGATCAATCAACTGGCACTTGTCCGGCAGATCGGCACTGGCCGTGCCCAGATCCATCTTCTGCAACTCATCGTTAATCTCCTTGGCCTTCTTCGGATTCTGTTGCGTGAGCTTGGTCACTTCCTGGGCCAGTTGCTCGCGCTTGGCGGTGGCTTCTTCGGGCGTGCAAGCCCAAGCGGGGAGGGCGCAGGCAAGGGTGGCGGCGAGAATTATTTTCAGCAGGGTTTTCATGAGTCAGGCCTCGGTTTCCGTGTCGAGCGGTTAATCGGTTGAGGCTATGCAGTGATGAAAGTTCACCCGGTGTTACCAAGGCCAAACGCTTAAGTGATCGTTGCAAGCACTACCGTTCGTCGCCTTTTGTTGGCGGCATCAGCCATTAATTGACGCCAGAATAGTGGCTATATAGTATCGCGCCACTATTTTGCTATTACTCCTGATTTCGAGGGATCGAACATGTACCCACCCGCCCTTGTGGCGAGGTTGTGCTTGGCTTTGCTGTGCCTTTCTCCCCTAAATACGGCTCACGCCGCCCCCACTCCCGGTGACACCGACCTGATCCGCGATCGTCAGGATCGGCTCCTCGACGAGCAACGTCGTCGTCTCGAGGAACTCAAGGAATTGCCCGGCAAGGCTGCCGAACCCGCGCAACCGCAGGCGCCTGTCGATACCCGTTGCTTTCCCATCAAGGACATCGAACTCAGCGGTGCCGACAGTCTTTCGGACGGCGAGAAAAATCGCCTGCTCAAGCCGTTTATCGACCAGTGCCTGGGTGTCACCCAGCTCAACGAATTGCTCAAGGTCATCACCGATCACTACATCGAAAAAGGCCTGGTCACCAGCCGCGCGTACTTGCCGCAGCAGGACTTGTACACCGGCCATCTGAAGGTGTTGGTGGTCGAGGGCAAGCTTGAGGGGTTGAAGGGCGCCGAAGGCAGCAAGTTGTCGGACCGTGAGCTGGGCATGGCGTTTCCTGGCAAGACCGGGGAGCTGGTCAATCTGCGTGAAATCGAGCAGATGGTCGATCAACTGAACCGCTTGCCATCGAATCAGGCACAGATGGAATTGGCGCCGGGCAAAGCCGTCGGTGGTAGCGAAGTGCTGGTCAAGAACACCCCGCAAACGCCCTGGCGTGCCGGCTTGTCCCGCAGCAACGAAGGCCAGCGCAGCACTGGCGAACAGCAGTGGGGCACCACGTTTGATTGGGATAGCCCACTGGGTTTGGCGGATCAGCTAAACCTGCGCGGCGGTCACGATGCGATGAGCGATCACCAGCACACCTCCCATAACGCGCTGCTCAATTACAACCTGCCCTGGGGCTGGTGGAACTTCACCTACACCTACAGCCAGAGCGAGTACCGCTCGCAGGCACAGGCGAATGGTTTCAACTTCAAGCAGACCGGCGACAGCCAAAACCATCAGTTGCGCGTCGAACGGGTGATTCATCGCGATGCCGTGAGCAAGACCTCCCTCAGCACCGGTCTGTCGTACCTGCGCACCAACAATTTCATCGAAGACAGCAAGTTGGCGCTGAGCAGCAATCGCATCAGTGAAGCGCAGTTCGGCTTTAACCACGGTCGGCGGATCGGCGGTGCGTTCGTCAACCTTGACCTGGGTATGCAGCAAGGCATCGGCCTGCTGGACGCCCAGGGCAACGGGCATCCAGGCCCCGGCGAGCCGGACGCACGCTACCGCAAATACACCGCCACGGTGAGTTACCTGCAACCGTTCAAGGTGTGGGGCGAGTCGTTCAGTTTCAGCAGCCTGATGACCGGCCAGCATAGCGAAGACGTGTTGTTCAGCCCGCAGCGCACCAGCCTCGGCGGGCTGTCGTCGTTGCGTGGCTACAAGGATCAATCCTTGTCCGGCGACAGCGGCGGCTATTGGCGCAATGACCTGCGCTGGAGCCGTCCGGTCAACCTCGAATGGTTGCGCCCGGTGTTCGCCGAATACGGCACCAGCCTCGGTTACGACCAGGGCGTGATCAGCGCCAATCGCTACAACGGCGATCAGCACGGACGTTTGTCCAGCAACTCGGTGGAGCTGTTCGCCCGTGGTCAGCACATGGCCGCCAGCGTGACGTTTGCCCACTCCCTGGAACGCCCCGATGCACTGACCGAGCGCGAAGCGCCGATCTATTTCCGCCTGGATTTCTTTCTCTAATTACGCTTTTTCGAGACCTTCGACATGGACGTTCGCCACTACGCCTTCCTCGCGCGCCAGCCTTCTGCGGTCGTGAAAACCCGCGAGCACTTCTGGGGCATGCCCAAGCGCGGGTTGGCGTTCCTGTTGGCCAACGTCATGTTCTGGCAGCCGATGTGGGCCCAGGCCGAAGGGATTGTGGTAGCCAATCCGGCGACCGGTCTCAGCCAGGCGGGCAACGGCGTGCCGATCGTCAACATCGCCAGGCCCAATGCCGCCGGCCTGTCGCATAACCAATACCAGCAATACAACGTCGGCACCGAAGGCGTGATCCTCAACAACGCCACCAACCGCACCCAGAGCACCCAACTGGGCGGAATCATCGTCGGCAACCCGAACTTCAACGGCAGCGCCGCCAGCACCATCCTTAACGAAGTGGTCGGCGCCAACGCCAGTCAGCTCCGGGGCTACACCGAAGTGGCGGGGCAGTCGGCCCGTGTCATCGTCGCCAACCCGTATGGCATCAGCTGCAACGGTTGCGGGTTTATCAACACCCCGCGGGTGACCCTGACCACCGGTAAGCCGGTGCTGGATAACGGTCGTGTCGATCACTTTCAGGTCGATGGCGGCAGCGTTTCGGTGGAAGGCGCAGGGCTGAATGCCGACAACGTCGATCAGTTTGAAATCATCACCCGCGCGGCGCAGATCAACGCCCAGATCAACGCCAGGCAACTGACGATCGTGGCCGGTCGCAACGACGTCGATGCACAGAGCCTGAGCGCCACCGCCCGTGCCGATGATGGCAGCAGCAAACCCGCTATTGCCATCGACAGTTCGGCGCTGGGCGGCATGTATGCCGGCGCGATCAAACTGGTGGGCACCGAGGCCGGTGTCGGGGTGAAACTGGCCGGCAACCTGGCGGCCAGCGCCGGGGATATTCAGATCGACGCCAACGGTCATCTGAGCATGGTGCAGACCTCGGCCAGTGGCGCGGTCAACGCCAAAGCCGCCAGCCTCGATGCTGCCGGGCCGGTCTACGCCGGCACTGCGCTTTCGGTGAACACGTCGGGGGATATCAACACCCGGCAGAGCGTCGCGGCACGGGATGCCATCAGCCTGAACAGCGGCGGTCAGTTGACCAATACCGGCGTCATCGAAGCCGGAGTCAACGCCGATAACAGCCGCAATGCCAATGGCGATGTAACGATCAACGCGCAAAACCTGCGCAACAGCGGCAGCATCAACGCGAGCCGTTCATTACAAGCCAACGTCACGCAGACATTGAACAACCAGGGCGGCACCCTCAATAGTCAGTCCCGTACTCAAGTGACGGCGGCAACCCTGGATAACCGCTCGGGCCGGGTGTTGGGCCAAGGCAGCCTCGGCGTCAGCGCCGATCAGTTGTTGAACGCTCAAAGTGGTCTGGTTTCGAGCACCGGCAATCTTTCTGTCAGCGCCGGGTATCTGGATAACAGCCAGCAGGGCAAGGTCTCCAGCACCGGTGCGTTGACGGTTCAGACCTCCGGGCAATTGCTCAATCAACTGGGCATCTTTAGCGCCAGTGGCAACCTGTTGCTCAGCGCCGGGAATCTGGACAACCGCAATGGCGAAATCTCCAGCCTGAGCGATCTGTCCGCCAGCGGCAGTCAGGCGAACAACAGCGGCAATGGTCGTTTGCTGGCCAATGGCGACGTCACGCTGACCTTCGACGGTTTGAACAATCAGAACAAAGGAGCGATCTCCGGACAGCGCGACGTGCGGCTGAACGTCGGCCAATTGACCAACGACGGCGTCGGCAGCGTCTATGCCAAGCGCAACCTGGATCTCAACGTCACCAACGCGCTGAACAATAATCAGGGCGTGCTGCGCAGCGACGGGTCCCTGAACCTGCGTGCCGCCAGCCTCGCCAATAATGGCGGCAGCGTCACCAGCGCCGCTGCATCGACACTGACCACCGCCGGGGCTCTGGTCAATCAGGGTGGCGAAGTGCTGTCCGATGCCAGCCTGACCCTGACCAGCGCTAGCCTCGACAACAGCCAAAAAGGTCGAATCGCCGGCAAAGGCGTTACGCTGAAAACCGGCGCTTTCGACAACCAACAAAATGGCAGCCTGAGCAGTACCGGCGTACTTCAGCTCACGGCCGGTCAAGTCAACAACAGTGCGGCGGGTCGCATCGCCAGTGCCATGGCCCTGACGGCCACCGTCACCGGTCTTGATCAGTCCAACGATGGGCAGCTGTACAGCAACAGCGATGTCAGCCTCGACCTGAGCAACGGCGTACTCAACAACCAGAACGGTTTGATCACGGCCCCCGGCCAGTTGCTGTTGAAAAACCTCAACATCGTTAATAACCAGAACGGCAAGATTTCCAGCGCCAACGGCTTCACCCTCGCGGCCAATACGTTGCAGAACACCGACGGTTCGGTGATCAGCGACAAGGCGCTGATCGTGCGCATCGACCAGCAACTGTCCAACATCCGGGGCGTAATCTCCGGCAAAGGCGTTGAGCTGAGCGCCGGTGTTTTCGACAACCAGCAAGGCGGGCGGCTGACCAGTAGTGGCGCGCTTCAACTGAATGCCGGCCAAGTCATTAACAGCGCTGGCAGCATCGCGAGTTCGGGTGATTCGGTACTGACCGTCACCGGCGCCCTGATCAATCAGGGCGGTGAAGTGCTGTCGAACGCCGGGCTGAATGTCACCAGCGCCAGCCTGGATAACAGCCAAAAGGGGCGCGTCACCGGTAACGGTGTGGTGGTCAAAACCGGTACGTTCGACAACCGACAAGGCGGGCGCCTGAGCAGTACCGGCGCTCTTCAAGTGAATGCCGGTCAACTCTTCAACAGCAACGGCAGCCTCGCCAGTTCCGGCGATTCGGCGCTGACCACAACCGGCGCCATCGTCAATCAGGGCGGTGAATTGCTCTCCGACGCCAGCCTGACGCTGACCAGCGCCAGCCTCGACAACAGCCAAAAAGGTCGCATCGCCGGCAAAGGTGTTGCGGTAAACACCGGCGCCTTCGACAACCAGCAAAGCGGCAGCCTGACCAGTACCGGCGCGCTGCAACTCACGGCTGGCCAAGTCAACAACAGCACGGCGGGTCGCATCGCCAGCGCAATGGCATTGACCGCGACCGTCACCGGTCTTGATCAGACCAACGATGGACAGCTTTACAGCAACAGCGATGTCAGCCTCGACCTCAGCAACGGTGTGCTCAACAACCAGAACGGTTTGATCACGGCCCCCGGCCAACTGCTGCTGAAAAACCTCAACATCGTCAACAACCAGAACGGCAAGATTTCCAGCGCCAACGGCTTCACCCTCGCGGCCAATACGTTGCAGAACACCGACGGTTCGGTGATCAGCGACAAGGCGCTGATCGTGCGCATCGACCAGCAACTGTCCAACATCCGGGGCGTAATCTCCGGCAAAGGCGTTGCGCTGAGCGCCGGCGTTTTCGACAACCAGCAAGGCGGGCGGCTGACCAGTACCGGCGTGCTTCAATTGAACGCCCGGCAGGTCAACAACAACGCTGGTCGTATTGCCAGTTCGGGTGATTCGGCGTTGACCATCACCGATTCCATCGTCAATCAGGGCGGTGAATTGTTGTCGGACGCCGCTCTGACGCTCACCAGCGCCAGCCTGGACAACAGCCAAAAGGGCCGCATCGCTGCCAACGGCGTGAAGGTCAATACGGGTGCCTTCGACAACCAGCAAAGCGGCAGCCTGAGCAGTACCGCTGCGCTGCAACTCACCGCCGGTCAAGTCAATAACAGTGCGGCCGGTCGCATCGCCAGTGCCATGGCCCTGACCGCGACCGTCACCGGTCTTGATCAGTTCAACGATGGGCAGCTTTACAGCAACAGTGATGTCAGCCTCGACTTGAGCAACGGCGTACTCAACAACCAGAACGGTTTAATCACGGCCCCCGGCCAGTTGCTGTTGAAAAACCTCAACATCGTCAACAACCAGAACGGCAAGATTTCCAGCGCCAACGGTTTCACCCTAGCCGCCAACACGTTGCAGAACACCGACGGTTCGGTGATCAGCGACAAGGCGCTGATCGTGCGCATCGACCAGCAACTGTCTAACATCCGGGGCGTAATCTCCGGCAAAGGCGTTGCGCTGAGCGCCGGCGTTTTCGACAACCAGCAAGGCGGGCGGCTGACCAGCACCGGCGTGCTTCAACTGAACGCGCAGCAGCTCAACAACAGCGCTGGCAGCATCGCGAGTTCGGGCGATTCGGTACTGACCGTCACCGGCGCCCTGATCAATCAGGGCGGCCAAGTGCTGTCGAACGCCGGGCTCAACGTCACCAGCGCCAGCCTGGATAACAGCCAGAAGGGTCGCATCGCCGGCAGCAATGTGGTGGTCAAGACTGGCGCCTTCGACAACCAGCAAGATGGACGGCTGAGCAGTACCGGCGCCCTTCAATTGAATGCTGATCAAGTCAACAACAGTGCCGGCAGCATCAGCAGCGTGGGCCTTTTCAGCCTCACCAGCGCCGGCGTCCTGAACAATCAGGGCGGCAAATTGCTCTCCGATGCCAGCCTGACCCTGACCAGCGCCAGCCTCGACAACAGCCAAAAGGGTCGCATCGCGGGCAAAGGCGTTACGCTGAAAACCGGCGCGTTCGACAATCGGCAAAGCGGCAGCCTGACCAGTACCGGCGCGCTGCAACTCACGGCCGGTCAGGTCAACAACAGCGATGCCGGTCGCATCGCCAGTGCCATGGCCCTGACGGCTACCGTTACCGGTCTTGATCAGTTCAACGACGGGCGCCTGTACGGTGACAGCGATGTCAGCCTCGACCTCAGCAACGGCGTGCTCAACAACCAGAACGGCCTGATCACGGCACCCGGTCAACTGCTGCTGAAAAACCTCAACATCGTCAACAACCAGAATGGTGAAGTTTCCAGCGCACACGGATTCACCCTCACCGCCAATACGTTGCAGAACACCGACGGTTCGGTGATCAGCGACAAAGCGCTGATCGTGCGTATCGACCAACTGCTGACCAACATCAAGGGGCTGGTGTCCGGCACAGGCGTGGACCTGAGCGCCGCAGAACTGAACAACGACAACGGCAGTGTCAGCAGCGACGCTGACCTGACTGTGCATGCCAGTGGCAAGCTCTCGAACCAGAACGGTGAGTTATCCGCGGCGGGCAATTCCACGTTGACGGCGGCGAGCCTGGCTAACGCGAGCGGTCATGTCACGGCCGATCAACGCCTGAACATGACCGTCACCGGCGCCATCGATAACCAGGCGGGTACGCTGGGTGCTGCAAACGGCATCGTGCTCCAGGCCGCGAGTCTGGATAACCGTCAATCCGGCGTGGTGGTCACCGATGGTGATCTGGGTATCACGCTCAGCGGCAACCTGGATAACCAGAGCGGCGGCAGCGTGCAAGCCAAAGGCCTGATCGACCTCAAGTCACTGAGCCTGGATAACCGTGGCGGTCGCGTGTCCTCGCAGCATCTGCTGACCCTGCGCAATACCACCACCGATAACCGTGGCGGCTTGATCCGTGCCGACCACGATATGCAGCTGTTCATCGACCACCTCGATAACCGTCAGCGAGGCGTGGTCAGTGCTAAAGCAGGCCTGGCCTTGACCGGTCAAATTCTGGACAACCAGAGCGGTCTTCTCAGCGCTGTGGGCCTGATGCAACTGCAGTTGGGCAACGTGTTCAACGACGCCGGTCGGATCGCCGGCCAGGGCGATTTGACCGCCACTATCGACAACCTTAGCCAGCAAGGTGGCGAACTCGTCGCCCAGGGCAACCTGACCCTGACGGGCACTCAGCTGGATAACCGTGCGGGCGGTCTGGTAGGTGCGACAAAAGCGCTGAAACTCAATGTTGCCGACATCGATAACCGCGCCGGTGAAATGTCCAGTCAAGTGGATGTCGCGGTCACCAGCCAACAACTCAACAACAGCGACGGCGGCAAGGTGTTGGCCGGTACGGCGCTGACATTGACGGTTGATCGTCTGCTCAACCAGACCAAGGGCCTGTTGTTTGGTGACACGCTGCAACTCCAAGGCGTGAGCCTGGACAACAGTCACGGCACGCTCTCTAGCCAGAACGGCCTGACGCTGGCCTTGACCGGTGCGCTGGACAACAGCGCGGGGCTGCTCAACAGCGAGGCGGCACTGACCGTCAACGCGGACTCTCTGGACAATGCCTCCGGCAGCCTGTCCAGCGCCAACGCGCTCAACCTCACCACCGTCGGTGCATTGCGAAATCAGGGCGGCTCAATCACCACTGACGCGCAGCTCAATGTCCGCAGCGCCAGCCTCGATAACCGCAGCCACGGCCAGTTGACCGGCAAGGGTGCCACGCGCGTTGACACCGGCGCTTTCGATAACAGTCAGGGCGGTCGGTTGACCAGCAGCAATACCCTGAATCTGACCGCAGGCCAGGTGACCAACCAGAACACCGGACGGATTGCCAGTGCCATGGCGCTGAATGCCAGTGTCACCGGGCTGGATCAACAAGCCGGCGAGATGTTCAGCAACACCGCGCTGTCCCTCGATCTGAATCACGGCCAGTTGAATAATCAGGGTGGTTTGATCAACGCCCCTGGCGCCCTGGTGCTGAAAAACCTCAACGGCGTCGCCAACCAGAACGGCGAAATCTCCAGCGGCCAAGCCTTCACCCTGGCCGCACAAAACCTCGACAACAGCGGCGGCAAGCTGCTCAGCAATCAAGGCCTGACGCTGCGCGTCGCCCAAGTATTCAACAACCTAAAGGGCGCGGTTTCTGCCGCGAGTCTGGACATTACCAGCGCCAGCCTGGACAACACCGAGGGTCTGCTCAGCAGCCGCGACGGACTCAACCTGAGCGTCGATGGCGCACTGACCAACCACAAAGGCACGCTGATCGCCGACGGTGACCTGCTGCTCACGGCCGCCACGGCGGACAACAGCCTGGGTCAGATTTCCAGCAAGAAAAACCTCACCGCGCAGATCGGCAGCCTGCAACAACAGGGCGGGCAACTGATCGCCCAAGGCTCCCTGACGCTGACCGGCGACACGCTGGATAACCGGCAGGACGGCCTTGTGGGTTCAACCAACGCGCTGAACATCCATGTCGGCAACATCGATAACCGTGGCGGCGAACTGTCCAGCCAAGACGCGATCACGTTGACCGGCCAGCAACTGAACAACAGCGACAACGGCAAACTCCTGGCGCAAAAAGCCCTGACGCTCAACGTCGCGCAGATCACCAACCGAAACAACGGACTGCTGTCCGGCAAGTCCGGGTTGAACGTGATCGGCACCTCGTTGAATAACAGCGGCGGCTCGCTGGTCGGCCTCAAAGGCATCGACATCAACTTGAGCGGCGCCCTCGATAACAGCCAGGGCCTGATCAGCAGCGAAGACACTTTGGGCTTGCGCGTCGGCAGCCTGGGCAACAACGGCGGCAGCGTTTCCAGTGCCGGCCTGCTGACCCTCGACAGCGTCGGCGCCCTGAACAACCAGGGCGGCGAACTGATCACCGACGGCGCGCTGGATCTGCGCAGCGCCAGCCTCGACAACCGCGCGCAAGGCAGCATCAGCAGCAAAGGCGCGCTATCGATTCGCACGGGTGATTTCGATAACAGCCAATCGGGCCGTGTCAGCACCGGCGACAGGCTCGATCTGACGGCCGCGCAATTGACCAACCGAGACGCCGGCAGCATCGGCAGCAGCAAGGCACTGGTTGCCAGCGTCAACGGACTGGATCAACAGAACGGCAAGCTGTTCAGTAACACCGCGCTGACCCTCGATATGAACAACGGTCAGTTGAACAACCAGGGCGGTTTGATCAACGCCCCCGGTGCGTTGCTGCTGAAAAACATCAATGGCGTCTTGAACCAGGGCGGCGAAATCTCCAGCGCCCAGGCGTTTACCCTGGCCGCCCAACGCCTCGACAACAGTGGCGGCAAGGTGCTGAGCAATCAGGATTTGACGCTGCGCATCGCCCAGGCGTTGAACAACGTCAAAGGCTTGATCGCCGCCGCACGCATCGACGCCAGCACCGATACCCTGGACAACACGGGCGGCACGTTGACCAGTCGCGGTGATCTGGAACTGACCACCAATGGCCTGCTGACGAACCGGGATGATGGGCTGATCAACGCGGCGCAGGCACTCAAGGTGACTGCGGCCAATCTCGACAACCAGGCAGGGCAACTGCTGGGCAAGAATGCGCTGACGGTAAACACCGGTACGCTGAACAACACCGCCAAGGGGTTGATCAACAGCCAGGGCACTTTGAACCTCACCGCCGCCAGTCTGGATTCCAGTAACGGTGGTGAAGTCTCCGCGCACGGGGATATGGGCCTCGCGCTGAATGCGCTGACCCAAACCGGTGGACGTTTGCTCGGTGACGCCGGGTTGACGCTGGATATGAACGGCGCCGACCTGAATAACCGCAATGGCCTGATCATCGCCAAGGGACCGTTGAGCCTCAACCGTTTGAAGGACCTGAACAACCAGGGCGGAGAAATCTCCAGCAGTCAGAGCTTCACCCTGGCCGGCGGCAACCTCGATAACAGCAACGGCAAACTGATCAGCAACAACCTGCTGACTCTCAACGCCAACACGCTGCTCAACCAGAACGGGTTGCTGTCCGGTTGGCAAGGCTTGAGCGTCAATGGCGGCGCTCTCGACAACCGCAACAATGGCACGCTCTCCAGTCGCAATGGCGATGTCTCGGCCAGCCTCAGCGGCACGTTGCTCAATGGTAATGGCGGGGCGCTGGTCAGCCAGAAGGCGTTGAATATCAGCGCCCTTAGCGTCGATAACCGGGGCGGCATTCTGTCCAGTGGTGCGGGTCAGACGTTGAATATCAGCGGCGTGCTGGACAACAGTCAGAACGGCCTGATCGACAGCGGCGCCGCTCTCACCGTCCAGGCCGGTTCGCTGAACAACGCAGCAGGCAACATGACTGCGCAGCAGGATTTCAGCCTGGTGGGCAGCACGCTGGATAACAGCGGCGGCAACTTGAGCAGCAAGGGCGCCGTGACACTCGACTTGCTGGGCGCTCTGACCAACACCAACGGCAAACTCGCCAGCGCTGGCGCGTTGCTGTTGCGTCGCAGCAGCCAGATCAGCAACCAGGGCGGGCAACTGGTCAGCCAGGGCCTGATGACCCTGAACACTGGCAGTCTCGACAACCGCAACCGTGGCACCGTCGCCGCCAGCAACAGCCTGGTTCTCACCGCCGGCGGAGCGGTTCTCAACAACGCCGATGGCCTTATCTACAGCCAGAACGCCGACGTTCAATTGCAGGCAGGCAGCCTTTCCAACGCCAATGGGGCGCTGCAAAGCCAGGGCGCATTGAGCGTCAACGTCACCGGCGACATCGATAACCAGAACGGCCGGATCATCGCCCAGGGCGGCGATCTGGGTATCAATGCAGCCACGCTCGACAGCCGTGGCGGTGTGTTGTCCAGCCTGCAAGGCGCCTTCACCGCACGTGTGACCGGTGTCCTGAAAAACGGTTACGACCTCAATCGCCAGGGCGGCGTCATCCAGGCCCAACGCCTGAACCTCACGGCGCTCGCCGGTTTCGACAATTACGGTGGTCGCGTCTCGGCACGCACCGGCGATGTGCTGGTCACCACTTCCAATTTCGACAACCGCAACGGCGGTCTCTATGCCAAAGGCCGGGTCGGCGTCACTGCCAATGGTTTCGATAACAGCGGCGGACAGATTGCCGGCGGGCAGATTGACCTCAGCCTGAGCGGCGCACTGAACAACCGCCTCGGCATTATCGAAAGTGACGGCACCCTGGGCGTCAGCGCGTCCAGCGTCGACAACCAGACCGGCAAACTGCGCGCTCTGGGTCAGACTGGCGCGACTCAGTTCAACATCGGTGGCGTCTTTGACAACCGCAGCGGCGTGCTCGAAAGCGCCAACAGCGACCTCAACTTCAACGTCGGCAGCTTCCTCAACACGGGCGGCAGCCTGTTGCACGTCGGCACCGGCAACCTCGGCATCTCCACCGCCAACGTCACCAACGCCGGCGGCAGCCTCGTCACCCGTGGCGGCCTGACCCTCAACGCCGACAGTTGGACCAACAGCAGCGTCATCCAGGCCGGACGCCTGACCGTCAACGTCAACAACTTCAGCCAGACCGCCAGCGGGCAACTGCTGGCCTCCAGTGCGTTCGTGGGCACGGGCGGTAATTGGAGCAACGATGGGCTGATTGCCAGTGACGGCACGTTGAACCTGAACATTGGCGGGACGTACTCCGCCAACGGCCGGATGACCAGTCTCGGTAATCTGAGCGTCGGCGCTGCGCAACTCAATCTGAGCAACGCCGCGAGCATTGCCGGTGGCGGTAGCTCGAGCATCAGCGTGGGCGGGCAGTTGACCAACTATGGTCGATTGACGTCAGCGGCCGACCTGACGGTGAACGCCGGCGGCATGGCTAACTTCGGGACGTTGGGCGCTGCGCAGAACCTGACCTTGACCACGCCGACACTGCTCAACAGTCAGGGCCTGATTTTCAGCGGCACCGACATGCAGCTGAACGTGGCGAATTTCACTAACAACAAGGGCGATCTCTACGGCCTGCGCAACGTCAGCATCAATGGCTATGGTTCGGCGCAGGCAGGGCAGGTGTCGAACATCTCCGGCTCCATGGAGAGCGGAGGCCGCTTCGCAATCAACGCGGCTGCGTTTGAAAACCGCACCGAAGGTTCCGATGGTGTGCAGAACTTTGGCGTGGGCCGCACGCTGGTCAAGGGCTCCATTGCCGTGCAGTGCTTCGACTGCACCGGCGACCGCTATGAAGTCAACTACATCGTCCGTGAGACCTACAACGCCGGGGAGGACAGCGACAACACAGCCTCTGCTCAGTTGATGGCCGGCGGTGATTTCGTCTTCAACGGCGGCAACTTCCTGAACAGCAAAAGCACGATTGCTGCTGTGGGCAACATCTCCATTCAAGCCGATAACGTGAAGAACATTGGTGCCGTGAGCGGTCTCGTGGAACGCACCCGGGTTTATAAACAGGGCGGATCGGAGCAGGAAGCCTTCGGCGACAACGTCATCCGTTACTTCCTGCCGCTCGTCGACGCGTACAACCAGCGCAACAACCCGGAGTTCCCGAAGGTTTATTACAAGGACGCATCGGGTGCTCTGCTTCTCGGCACTCCTTATTCGGCGATCTTCAGACAAGGCGGCGGCAAAGGCGAGCATGAGGATTTCAAGTACATCGGCATCAAGGATGCAAACGGCGTAGCCGTAGGCAGCTACCGCTATCCGAACACCCTGGTCGGCTATCAATGGGGCACAACCCCCGTATCGCTCTACGACCCAGGCAACCTGGTTGCCCTGCCGTCTGCAATCGAAGGTCTGAGAAAGATCGACGACCAGGAAGTCTCCCAGAACGGCACCGCCAATGCCGGGCGCAGCGCTGTCATCCAGGCGGGCGGTAACGTCTCGATCACCGCGACTGAAGATCTGCAAAACAGCGTCATTCATCACGACTACACCGTCGGTGGCGGGACCAACAAAGTACAAAACACGCGGTCCTCGGGATCGGGTGGCACGACGGTGGTGCGGATCAACGCCCAGTTGCCTCCCGACCTCGCCCAACAACAAGTCAACCCGTTGAGCCTCCCGGGCTTCAGCCTGCCGACCGGCCAAAACGGCTTGTTCCGTCTGAGCGGACAATCGGGCAACAACGCCCAGGCCACTCAGGTCAGCACCGCCCCACAAAATTGGACCGTCGCCGGCGCCAGCGTCTCGGTGGCCCAACGCGAACAAGTCGTCCCGGACACTCAGGCGCGTGACATCCAGATCGGCGCGGTCGGTCAGGTATCCACGGCCACCCGTCAACTGGCCACCGCCACCCGCCAAGGCCTGGCGGTGAGCGCCAACGCTTCGACCTTCGACACCTCTGCGCCCGCCGATTCCGGCAGCGGTGCGTTCCCGGTTCCCGGGCATCAGGCGGATACCACGGGTAAGACCACCGTCGGTAATGTGGTCGGTGTCCAGGCCGGTGTGGGCGCCATCGGTAACGTGATTGGCGAAACCGGTGTCACTGCGGTTGATCACATTGCCCAGGTCAAAACGGGCATCACCCCGGCCGGCGGCTCGACCGCAGTGGCGGCTGTCACCAGCGTGCAGACCGGCGTGACCGCTGCGCCTCAAGTCGTCGCAGTGCAAACAGGCGCCGCGACCGCGCCGAATGTCGTCGGTGTGCAAACAGGTACGGCCCCGGTCAACATGCCGGTTCAACCCGGTGTGGTCGTGCTTCCCGGGCAAAACGCCGTGCAGGCCGTCACCTCGCCAGCGATCACCCAGGTCGCCCCGGCCGCCGCGCAAACCCTCACCCGGGTTCAAGGCGTCCCGAGCTCAAGCGCCCAACCCAATAGCAACAAATACCTGATCGAAACCAACCCGGTACTCACCGACCTCAAGCAATTCATGAGTTCGGATTACCTGCTCGCGGGCCTCGGCTACGACCCCGATATCGCCGCCAAGCGCCTGGGCGATGGCCTGTACGAACAACGCCTCATCCAGCAAGCCGTCACCGCTCGCACCGGCCAGGCGTTCATCGATGGACAGACCTCTAACCAGGATCAGTTCAAGTACCTGATGAACAACGCCATCGCCAGCAAGGACGCGCTCAATCTGGCGGTGGGCGTGACCCTCACGTCGCAGCAAGTCGCGGCGCTGACCCACGACATCGTCTGGCTCGAAGAACACGAAGTGAATGGCGAAAAAGTCCTGGTGCCGGTGCTGTACCTGGCCCAGGCCGACAATCGCCTCGGACCGAACGGTGCCCTGATTGCCGGTAAAGACGTCAGCCTGATCGCCGGCCAAAACCTCGACAACGTCGGCACCCTGCGCGCCACCAATAACCTGTCGGCCCAGGCCGGCAACGACATTGTGAACAGCGGCCTGATCGAAGCAGGCAATCGCCTCGACCTGCTGGCCGGCAACGACATCGTCAACAAGGCCGGCGGCATCATCAAAGGCCGAGACGTGAACCTCACCGCGATCAATGGCGACATCGTCAACGAACGCACCATGACCTCCCAGGACAACAACCTCGCTGGCCAGCGCCACTCCGAATTTGCCGACAACGCCGCCCGCATCGAAGCCGCCAACGACATGAGCGCCTCGGCCGGGCGCGACATCAACAACCTCGGCAGCGTGCTGCAAAGCGGCCGCGACCTGACCCTCAAGGCCGGGCGCGACGTCAACATCGTCCCCACTCAACTCAGCAACAGCGTGGTCCTGGACAGCAAACACACCAACAGCGACATCACCCAGTTCGGCAGCACCGTCACCGCCGGCCGCGACCTGTCAGCCCAGGCCGGGCGCGACATCAACGTCATCGCCAGCCAGATCGACGCCAAGCGCGACATCAGCATGGCTGCCACGGAAAACCTGACCATCGGCACCGCCGCGGACGAGGAACACTCCCTGTCCAAAAGCAAAAAACTGACGGTGCAGGAAGACCACGTCAGGCAGGTCATGTCAGGCATCACGGCGGGCGGCAGCGTCAAACTCGACGCCGGCAAAGACCTCGCCGTGATCTCCAGCCGCATCACCGCCGGCGACGAAGCCTACCTGGTGGCGGGCAACAACCTCGACATCCTCGCGGCGCAAGACAGCGATTATTCGCTGTACGACAAGAAGAAAAAGGGCTCTTTCGGCGCGAAGAAAACCAAGCGTGATGAAGTGACCGATGTGAAGAACATTGGTAGCGAAATTACTGCTGGGGGGGATCTGACGCTGGTGAGTGGTGGGGATCAGCGGTATCAGGTGGCGAAGCTTGATAGTGGTGCGGATATCACGTTGGAGAGTGGTGGGGGGATTACGTTTGAGGGGGTGAAGGACCTGCATCAGGAGAGTCACGAGAAGAGCAACAGTGACATGGCCTGGACCAGCGCCAAGGGTAAAGGCAACACGGATGAAACCCTGCGCCAGAGCGTACTCACCGCCAAGGGCAACCTGGCGATCAAAGCCGTGGATGGCCTGCACATCGATGTCAAACAGATCGACCAGAAGACCGTGGGCGAAGCCATCGACGCGATGGTCAAGGCCGATCCGGATCTGGCGTGGCTCAAAGACGCAGAGAAGCGCGGGGATGTGGATTGGAAACTGATCAAGGAAACCCACGAGTCGTTTAAATACAGCAACTCCAGCCTGGGTCAGGGCGCGATGCTGGCGATCATTATCATTGTTACGGTACTGACGGCGGGGGCGGCGAGTGCGGCGGTAGGAGCAGCTGCTAGTGCTGCAGCGGGTTCGGGGACAGCGATGGCTGCTGCCGGAACAGTGACGGTAGCTGGCGTTTCTTCCACAGTCGCCGCGGGCTTTGGCAACGTTATGGTCTCTAGTGTGCTGACATCGATGGCGAGTTCCGCTGCGGTGAGCACGATCAATAACCGAGGTAATGTTGGCGCGGTTTTAAAAGATCTGACATCGAAAGACAGCTTGAAGAATTATGCTGTCGGAGCCGCGACCGCCGGATTTACATCCGCTTATCTAGATGGAACGTTTGGCGTTACTGGCGACAACGTCAATAAAGTTACTCACGGTTTCGACCTGAGCAGCCTGGAAGGAATCGGCAAGTTTGCTGCCTATTCCAGCGCTCAAGGAGTTTTTCAAGCTGGAGCTAGTACTCTCGTATCCGGCGGAAGCCTTGGTGAGAATCTACGTTCTGTCCTGAGCGAACAGGCGCAGGGTGTCCTGAGAGGCATCGCCTTTAACGCGGTTGGGGATTACGCAAAACTACAAAAGTGGGACGACGGTAGTCTTCAAAAAATAGCTTTGCATGCCTTGGTTGGCGGCATGCTCAGTGAAGCAGCAGGCAAAGGATTTATTACCGGAGCAACCGCTGCTGGTGCCAATGAAGCACTGAGCAATAGTCTTTCGACCTTAGTCAAAGGCGATCCCAAGCTCCAACTGGCTGCATCCCAACTGGTTGGGCTGACTGCTGCTGGAGTGGTAGGGGGAGATCTCCAGACGGGTATTGATATTGCCAAAGATGCGACTGCATACAATCGACAACTGCATCCGGACGAAATCAAGTTCGCCTCTGATGATGAACGCGTAAATCGCTATGCCACTGAAAGGGGCATTACTGCAGATCAGGCTCGTACCGAATTGTTGCGCACAGCCGCAGCGATGGTGGATAGGGGATGGAATGCTGCATTCGACGAGGCAGACGGAAAGACCATAGATGCGGCTGGTTTCCTGCGTGCGGAAGTATCTAAATCTCAAAATACAGGACTGTTCAAGGTCAGTCTGGCTGACTACAACAATGAACGATTAGGACTTAAAGAACTGTTCAAAGACAGGGTCTCGGTCAAGGCGTTGGTTGACAGCATCGAACTGATTGATCCTTACCAATACCACCACGACCCTAAATATCGAGCTGAAGTCCTCAACGCAAAAGGTAAGGGAAGCGCAGAAGGATTCGCGGCTGTGATGGAGGGCTTTGCCAGTTCGGGCTCCAAGTCTGCGCTCTGGGCAATGGGCGCCGCTAACTGTCCGAGCTGCGCAATTGAGGATATGGAAGCCGCCCTCAATTCGGTGAAAGGCTGGCCGGAGGAATTCCAACTCAAAGGCTATTTGGACACCCTGCACACGATGCAAGGTAACGGTGCTGACGTTGTCAGGGCTAACGAAGCGGCAGCGACGGCGGCGGGTATTGGGATTGGTTTGGCGATCGACGGAGGGTTGTCCTCGGTTGCTGGGAAAGGTATCGAAGACGTTGCCGGGGGTGCAAAAGGCAGCACTGCGAAGAGTCCAGGCTCAATTGGTGCTATAGCCGATAATGAAGCTGGAGGATTTTCTTACTACGATCAGTTTAAGAAAACCGACGGAGGGTGGGAATGGCCGAAAAACTTGGGATTCGCTGAAGATCCTGTTAAAAATACGTTACCAGTTGGCACCAAGCTGGACCGCTATGGTGGGCCCGATGGTTCATTTCTGTCACCCAAAGGCACTCCATTTGATCAAAGGGCATTAGCGCCCGGCTCAAAGGCTGGGGGGTACTACGAATATGAAGTACTTAAACCTTTGCCTGTAATTCAGGGAAAAATTGCCCCTGCATTCAATGAGCCAGGTGGCGGAACGCAAATTCTGCCAGCTCTTTCCGAGAGAGTTAACGTGCAATGGCTTATTGATAATCACTTTATAAAAGAGGTGCGGTAAAAATGGTTGCCTCTATTCATGAAATACAATCTATGGTTGACGAGCTTGGAAAAATAGTTGATGCACCAAAATCGTCGTTGATCGTCCTGTCTGCCCCCGCAGATGATGGGGCGCCTTATGTCGAACTTCACGACAATAGCTTTAGCTATGTGTCTTCTGAGCGAGGTTATGAAATATATAATAAATCGACCGGTTCCTTAGATGAATTACTTTATTGGATTATGAGCAGGGTCGTGCGGCAGATGGCTGTTAAGTATGAACTTGATAATAGAGCGGGTAATTGTGATACAAGAAGAGTTTATTTTTCTAGATTCGTACAACTGCTTGGTGAGATAAAGCCTGAGTGGGCGGAGCTAGCAAGGCAGGATGTTGATGAAATACTAAAGTCGTCTCCATACTTAGATAGTTAAATGGTGCAAAAGGTCTTGGAAAGGACTACGTTGACATTCTTTCTCCTGAAGCAAAGCAACATATTTTGTACGGCGATAAGCCAGGCAGCGGTGGGCATATGTGGCCAGGGCAGGAAGGGAAGACAGTCTTTCCTGAAAGTTGGTCAGGAGATAGGATTGTTGATGCGATTGGTGATATCACGACATCTCCGAGCACTAAGTGGTACGCGCAAACAGGGACCGGTGGGGCTTATACAGCTAAAGGAGATGCTGCTAAATGGGTTGCTTATGAAACTCGTGATGGTGTGCGAATGCGAGTTGTATACCAGCCGGCTACAGGAAAGGTTATTACTGCCTTTCCTGATGATGCTCCGATTCCACCCTACAAGCCAATTAAGTAGAATTTATGTTCGCAGACCGTATTATTAAGTTTGGAAGAAAGTTTGAAGGTCGATTAGAATCTGATCTTCTCCAAGGAGCCTTGGATTATGTTGCGTATAATGAAGAGAGCCTAGCCTTTGAGATTTTGTGCGATCATATTTGCGAATATGATATTTCTATCACGGACGAAGAATATAATGAGGCTGTTCAGCTGATTCTGGATATTGGACTTGATTTAGATGAAGGTCCATTTAAGCATTTGCTGGGATTGAAGAAATAAAAAATAGAAATTAGTTGGTGCAAAAGCAATTGATAACTCAGTCATAGGGAGTCCTAGAGTCGGGAGCGCAAATAAACTTCCTGATGGTCAGCATGGGTTTAATGACATAATTGATAACTATGCTGGTGATGCAGCAAAATTTGAGATACCAACCAAAGGTCCTGGTGGCGAGGTGGTTAGAGTGTCCGAGTTAAGACAAATTGAAGGCAGTAATAACGGAGTTGGTGGGGTTTTTGAATGGATTGTTGATGAAGGCAACGTGACTCATCGACGCTTTATCCCAAGTGGCCAAGTAACTGGTCTGCCCAACCAGATTCCGAAAAAATAAGGGGAAGGTGATGTCTCCATTTGGTGTATTGATTGGTTTGGGTTTGGCTTGTTGGTCAACCATTTTTTTGGGATTTAGGAAGAGCTGGATAAGGCGAGAAGATATTTTTGAATATGCCATTAATCAGCTTTTAGACGGTTGCGAAAGCGAACGCGTGGCTATCATTGCTGGAGGCGAATATTTAAGCGATGAAGAGCTTCTTGAGGTCATCTCAAAACAAATGGAGATGACGAATTGTGTTGCCGATATGGATAAGTGGCGTTTAGCGTTTCTACTTTGTCTAGACGCATCGAATGACAGTGACGAAAACAAAATAAACAGGCTTCAGGAGATCTATGCAGACTTCGATTATCCGGAAGATATGGCTTCATGCAGTATTTACTCTCAAGATGGTATTGACCCGCTTGTAGCCATGAACCAAATTGTGAAAAGACTAAAAGAGAGGTTTTTACTCCGGTAATTTGATGGTACAAAAGGGGCTGCAAGCTTCCCGGAAGGCATGAGCTTTAATCCGAACATCAAAAACCATCTGAGTAGTTTCGATGGATTGACCCAGAAAAGTGGGGTTAGCGGAACCCATAATCTTGATGCATTCTCTCAGGCCGCATCTTCAAATGGCATAAAGATATTGGATGAGACACCGACTTCTGTTAAGGGGATTACAAATATTGAATATCAGATACCGGCTTATGATCGAGCTGGAAATGTGATCGGCTATAAAGCGAAAGAGTTTAATAAGACTGTTTATGATCCGAAGGTCTTCTCTGATCAAAAGATCCTTGATCTTGGACAGCAGGCTGCGGCGAGTGGATACAGGGGTGCTTTGTCGAAGGGGGTGACTCAATATGATGCTACTGCCGGGGGCGTTAGCTTTAGGGTCTACCTTGACAAGGCTACAGGGGCAGTTACTAACTTTCACCCCCAGTGAGGATTGATATGAAAGAGCTATTTGGACAGCCATATACTGATTCAGACCCTTACTGGATAGTGAAGGGGTATTTTGATCGGATGTATCACGATGGTAATTTTATAAAATCTCTTGAGCTATTGGTGAAAAGGTGGGGCTTCAGTACGGATGGTGCGTACTGCAATTTTCCTGATTTAAATAGTTTTTTTGAGGAGGAACATTTTGAAGGTGTTGAGTTCGCTTATGGTTATCCGCCAAAAAATGAAGATACAGTCGTTGTAAGTGAAGAGATTTGCTCTAAATACATACGGCTAGCATGTGATAAGTATGTAAGTCTTCATCCGGAAGATACTGTAAAAGTGAGAGAGATTTTGGATCAGCTTTCTTTCTGATTTATTCTGAATAAATAGGCCCAGTACTGCCGAGACTATCGTTGATAGGATCATAACCCGTGTCGGGAATTTTTTGCCGACCCAGTCGGTAATCTGATCCTACGGGTGCATAAGCGTCACCACGAGTGACGTTGCGCGTGTAAGAAAAGGGGACGGATTTATTTGTTTTAAGAAAAGGGGACGGATTTATTTGTTTGGCTTAGGTCAGTCGGAAAATAAATCTGTCCCCTTGACCGTGAAACCCAATGGTGTGAGCATCTCTGATAAGTTAAATGGGATTTAATGGTTTGAAGATCGAAAATCCAGAGGGTGAATTATTGAATGTTCTCCATGATATCAGTCCTTTGGAATGGAGAAAGTACCAGCAACGCTATCCAACAGTTAGGGTGGGAAATAGTCTCGAACGTGAGGACCGTTCGGGATATCCTCCATATGTTGCGTTTAGATTTAAGAATGAGAATGATGAGGTCGTTAATAAATTAAGGCTGGTCTTGGAAAGTTATCTTGGGGCAATCGTGTGGAGACTCGTCCCGCACAAGCGCGAAGGGCTTCCTGGAATAAATTGGATGATAGGGCCTGCAAGAATGTGGGAAATTAGTGAGGCGGCGGAGAAGGAGAATATGACTAAAGGTCAGTATTTTTCCAAATATGAGCCATGGATTGGTCCTGTTGCATATGATGACCTGGCTGTTCTTGTTGAACATGTTCGCGACGCTTTTTCTGCACCTACTGTATTAATAAAAAATTAAGTTTGGAGGGAGAAGGCGGAAAAGGGGACAGATTTATTTATTTGGAAAAGCGGCGCTGATACCACGATCAATGCCGGGCGAGACATCAACCTCGTTTCCGCCGAACAGGTCATCAACGGCGAGCGCGGACTGCACCACAACGAAACCGTCACACAGTACGGCTCAACCGTCGATGCGGGCCAGAGTCTGACCGTCAACGCCGGTCGTGACATCACCGCAATCGCCAGTCAGATCGACGCCAAGCGCGATGTGAGCATGAGTGCGATTGGTGATTTGACGTTGGCTTCGGCAGCGGATGAACAGCATGCCTATAGTCGGAAAATAAATCTGTCCCCTTTTTTGCTATGGCTCAGGAAACTCACAGAATCGTGGTCCGCACTTTAATGATGAGTCTGGAAATCACTATGACTATTGATATTCAAGTTTTGAGCGTCGCTGATATATCAACTTCTAACAATGTACTTGACGTAGGTCAAGTGGACAGGGGGACGCTCTCGGCAGCAAGTTTTTTGGTTGTTGGAAAGTTAAAAGTTTCTTTGGTTGATACGTTGGGGTTTTTATTTGATCTGGTGAGTCTGAAAACTCAAAGATATGAAATTTGGTTGTTCTTAGGTAACTCTGCATGGCAGCCAGATACGCGAATAGTTCGTTATCACAAGTTGTGGGGCGCATTGAGGTTAAGAGGAGTCGAAATCCTAGGTGGCAGTGACTCACAAGAACTTGCTGTTGAGGGTGGTGGCGGAGTGAAGTTTTTCGGCGCTGTGCGTCTATCAAAATCATCTATTGTAAGTGCTATAAATGCTATTTCTGATGAGCGCTGCTCATATATCGTGGCATTGCCTGATGAGGCTGAAGTTAAAACTATTCTTGAGGTTGGTTGGTCCGGCGACATAGCTAAGGATGTTGATTTTCTTTATTATATTTGTGAAAAAAATAGTTTGATATTTAAAGCTGTTGGGGCGTTTGACGATTTTGAGCGGGGTTTTGTTTCTGTTGCTACGCCAAGTGTTATGAGACAGTTTTTGAGCTGAAAAACAAATGTACTTGAAAAGTTAGAAGGAGAAGAAAAGCAACGAAGAAAAGGAAGAAAAGCGGAAGGAAAGAGGACATATTTATTTGTTTGTCTTAGGACAGTCGAAAAATAAATCTGTCCCCTTTTTTTCCAATGTCAGTGATGAGGTTCGTGATCGTCTCTCGGGTAGGGTATTGGATGCTCAGGGTGGTTTCCGCTCGCCTGTTCTTGTAGAAGGGGAGGCGTTCAACCCGCGCTTTCTGCCTTGTGGCGACGCTTCGTGTGTTGCCAGTGGAGCCGGCATTGACCTGACGGACCCAGAAACTCAGCGCTGGATCAGCGCAGGGAATGCGAAGGCGGCAAAAGACGCCTTGGCAATCGGGTCGCTCGCGCCTTTGCCAATGGCGTGGGTTGGCAAAGTTTTGGGATCTGTTTTTGGGAAAGGGGTTGCGAGGGAGGTGATAGCCGAGGGAGGCTCGGGTATTGGTGCAAAAGGCTTGGTGCCGGCTGACACACAAACAGTATTGATTCAGCAGGTTGCAGACTTGCGTGCCACGCTGACAGGCAGTGCAAAAACAAGTGGTAATGTGGGCGTTGCTCAGATAGATATTTCGGGTATTCAGCCGACAATGGCAGCGTCCAGCCGTATCGGCACACCAAATGCCGAGCAGCAAGTGATGGGATTTGTTGGCGAGGTCTCTGAGACGTTTCCAAGCTCGGTTGTACCGACTGCGAGTAATCCCCCGCAGATGCTCAACAGGGCGATAGATTCGGAGGCGAAAATTTTGAACAATATCGCAGCGCAACTGGGAGAGAATACTTCGGTGAAGGGGAGTATTAATTTACTGACGGAGCGGGCGCCCTGTGCAAGTTGTTCAAATGTTATTGAACTGTTCAGGGCCAAGTACCCCAACATTACTGTCAATGTGTTCGACAATGGCGGCGTAATTCGTCCGACCAAAAAAGGACTTTAAGATGCTGCACGAAGAGCGTTTGACTTATGAGACCCTGAAAGCGTGGGCTTTGGACTGCTATTATGAGGGGTGTCGAGATCATGCTGTGATGAAGGGGTGGCCTCATGAACAGGTCATGGCGTATGTCGACTATCAATTTGAACATTCTTTTGAGCGCCCGGTAGAGGAGTTTATGTGGCGAGTAATCCTTCTGATTCTATCGGGTGGCTGGCATCAAGATTGGTATTCGAGCGCGCGTCAACTGATCACTGAACACATCATAAAAGATGGTATTGACAATATTTTAGCCGGTGTGCCTGCAGCCGAGGCGGAGTTGTTTCTGCATGATCTTAGAGTCTTAAAGCTTATCTGACGGTGTAAAAGGAACTGGGGCTGTTGTAGATGACAAAGTGGAAAAGGGGACAGATTTATTTGTTTGACTTAGGCCAGTCGAAAAATAAATCTGTCCCCTTTGTTCTTTCTGAGAAATCATCAAATTGGGGTCGGACTCGATCTATATCAGATGTAAAAATTGATCCAGTAGGTTGGGGGAACAAATAATGATTATTAACTTTGAAACCGGTGAAATATTGGAGTTGCCTGGAGATGATCTCATTAGCTCAAATCTTAGAGATTTACAACTTCATCGTGCAATTTTTGATGGTCTCAATGTCTCTGGGGCTGACTTCACTGGCTCTCATCTGAGAAATGCCTCTTTTAATTATTCGCTATCAAATAGGGTTGTGATGCGTGGCGTTGCACTTATGAATGCAACCTTCATTGGTGCGGAGTTAAAAGAGGCAGATCTTTCAGATGTTGTGGCGATTGGTGCCGATTTTTCTGAGGCTGATCTTTCAATGTCCGACTTGCAAGGGGCGGATATTGGTAGCGCCTGTTTCGAAAAGACTAATTTGTGTGGTGTCAATCTTGCTGTTAAAAGAATAGATGAGGCAGTTTTTTTTAATGCCACATATGACGATAAAACAATTTGGCCTGAAGGATTTAATCCTGAAAGTCATGGCGCAATTAAAGTTTAGTGGGAATGAATGTGGAAAAAAGGGGGCTGGAAAAAAGAGGAGAAAAGAAGGAGAAAAGGGGACAGATTTATTTGTTTGGCTAAGATGAGTCGAAAAATAAACCTGTCCCTTTTTTTAGCGAGTATTGCCAGATGGGAAGTACGAGTTTGATACATTGATTCCAGAAAAGTCTTCTAAATTTTAATGTGGAGGGCGAAAAACTGTGTTGATCAACGAGGTATTGCGCGATGTCAGATTTCGCTCATTTTTTATAAGCGGGAATTTGGTTTGTGAGTGTTTGGTATTGTTTTTTAAATTATCGGACTCTGGATGGGTCTCACTAACAATTAGCGAGGGTGTAGCAGGGTTTTTAAAGTTAGATTCAGAACCAGAATTGCAGGAGTTATCTGAGATAAATGATGACTTTGCGTACCCGATTAAGTCGTTAAGTGGGTTGGATAAGTATCTAGGGTTGAAGGTTTTGTCTGTATATGAGTTCAGGATTAGTGATGTCGATGAAGGTTGCGTTGGAGTGTATTTGGATTTTGGAGGCTGCGGGCTGAGTGTGATTGAGTCTAATGAGTGTTTATCAGTTGAAGATGGTGTGGCTCAATTTTATTATGGTAATATTTCACTTGCTGAAGTGAGAGTTTAATTGGTGCAAAGGATTGAGAAAGCGTAAAAAGGGGGCGGTTTTATTTGTTTGGCTAAACTCAGTCGAAAAATAAATCTGTCCAATTTATTAAACTAGAGAAGTTTTATATGTTGTGTCCAAGGTGTGAGCAGGGAGATATTGTTAGGGAAAAAAGGGGACAGATTTATTTGTTTGTCTTACGTCAGTCAAAAAATAAATCTGTCTCCTTTGTTCATTTTTTCTCTGAATCAACAGGTGACAGCGGAATTGCAATCGAAAGTGGATGCAGACCTTGAGTTTACGGAGGGCTTATGGCTTCAATTCATATTGAGGAAATTCAAAAAATCTTGTCTGCGCAAGGCAATAAAGATGCCGTGCCAAATCAAGATAATGGGGAAGGCTACTTTCTAGAGATTAGATTTGATAGCTCAACTCGAAAAGCATCTGGGGTTGTTGACGATGAGTACAAGGACAAAGTAATAACTCTGGATTGCCCTTACGGTACGGTTGTTATTTTGTGCGATGGAGAAGGGCAGCTGAAATCAATTGAGTTAAGTTGACTGTACAGTAGTGGCATTCTCCCAACACCGGCCTCGCACCGGTGTTGTTTTATCGAAGAAAAGAGGACCGAAGAAAAGGGGACAGATTTATTTGTTGGTCTTAGGTCAGTCGCAAAATAAATCTGTCCTCTTTTCTACTCGGTTTTTCAGGGCAAATATTCCTTCGCACAGATAGGAGCGTTATTACGGAACTTGATAGCATAACACCGTGGTGCTGGAGAAAATCAAATGAGAGTTTCGATAGATTTTGACGTGCTTGTTACATTTGATTGTACTTATGGTCAGTCAAGTTATGAAAATGGGATTCTCCGTGTTTTTGTTGAGAAAGGGTTGGTGATTCCTTATTGTAAAGTTAAGAGTGGAAGAGATGGTGTCTCGCTAGTTAAATGTGGTAAGGGTGAAAGCCATCAGATAGAAGACATGTTTCCGGTGCACTACATTTATGATGCGGCGAGACAGACTGAATATGTTGAATGGGAACTCGTAGATGGTTTTTTGAGGGCGCGCAGCGTGGGAGGAGAATGGGTTGAATATAAAAGCAAATCTGAAAGTTCATATGCGATGAGTGAATTTGTTGGCGGCTGTTGGTTCGTTTTTGAGGGTGTGGCTTTTTCATATAGGATGGTCGGTATGTACGCACCAGATCGTCAAAGTTCTTCAGGTAAAAAGGAAGTACAGGAGTTTGGTTCTCGGTCTTGTATTGGTCCATCTTCTAGGGAGTACTTGCTGGAAGGTGTTCTCAATATTGCTCCGGGACCAGGTTGGATGTCTTGGGAAATTTATTCCGAGAATTTTTATATTGATATTCCTGATTGTCATGCTTGAGTGGTGCTCGTCTACTTTCGTAACGAGGCTACACAGAGAGGCGGAAAAGGGGACAGAAGAAAAGGCAGAAGAAAAAGAAGAAAAGGGGACAGATTTATTTTTTTGTCTTAGGTCAGTCGCAAAATAAATCTGTCCCCTTTTTTCCTATAGATATGCCAATAACCGGGCCTAATGGTAATACGGCAACTGTTCGCACTGGCTGGATATATGATCCAGGCTCGTCCACGCCTAGAATGACGACTCTTTATGTCAAGTAAGGAATGCCGGATGACTTATTCGCTTTTTGATGTTGTCGTATTGACTGAGGACATCCCGGGGGAAGGGCTGCGAGCTGGTATGCGGGGGACGATCATTGAAAATTATAGTCTGCCAGTTGAGGGCTATGAGGTAGAGTTTTGTGATGCCGAGGGGCGTACTGTTGCGCAGCTAGCATTGTCTTCCGATCAATTTCAGCTCGAAAAGTAACGGGAAAAAGGGAGCAGATTTATTTTGTTTGGATTAGGTCGGTCGGAAAATAAATCTGTCCTCTTTGTTTACGTGAAAACACAAATGCAGCAACAAAACGGGCGACCAACTGGTCGCCCGTTTTCATTCACCCCGCAACCTGCGCCCGCAACCGCCGACCAATCACGTCCATCAAATCACAGCCATCCCGCAACGGAATAACCAGTAGTTTGGAAAAGTCCGACAGCACCACCGTGTCGCAACCAATTTCGGCGCGATAGGCGATATTTTCCAACACCTGCGTGACCGTGCGAATGCGGTAATCCGCCATGGCTTGCAGGACGTCGAGTGGTGCTTCGGTGTCGATAAGCAGGGAGGCCGGGATCAAGTCAATTCCGGTGAGAGGCATGTATCGATTCATTTGAAGATCTCTGTTTGATTAGCCAATGCTGTCACTCAGTCGTCGCCAAACGAGAGGGTGGCAGCTGTACGCAGGTTGGCGAACCGGTACAGAGAAACCGGCAGATCCGAAGATCTCCCGCGCACAGCCGCCATAAAATAGCGGCTTTGCGGGTGCGTTGGCGCCTGCAATTAAGCTGATAGCCTTCGCATTCTCTGTAATCAGGTCGCCAAACCTGAATCGCCATATGGGCGACGGGCGGACTATAAGCTTCATCGATCGGGCCATGCAAGGCGCCAGATTCCGAGGTTAGCGTAGGAATTTTAGCGACATCGTCACCGAACGCACCATGACCTCCCAAGACAACAACGTCTCTGGCCAGCGCCACACCGACTACGCCAACAACGCCGCCCGCATCTAAGCCGCCAAGTCAGATCTCTGTATGAACATTGACGGACGCATTGCTTTGATAATGCGTTAGTATCGGTCCGACTTATTAAGGAACCCATACATAATGCGAGGCAGTGAATACGCCCAGCTTCGGGCCTTTGTCGCGGTGGTCGAGCATGGCAGTTTCGTGCGAGCGGCGGCTCATTTGGGGATGTCGGCGTCAGCGCTGAGCCAAACGATCCGCCAACTGGAAGAGCGGCTGGATGTGCGCTTGCTCAACCGCACCACCCGCAGTGTGTCGCCCAGCGATGCCGGCGCGCGGTTGTTGTTGCGGCTGCAACCGGCGCTCAACGAGGTGGACGCGGCGTTGGCCGGGGTCACGCAAACGCCGGGCTCGCCGCCGAGCGGGCGACTGCGCATCAATGCGCCACGGGTGGCGGCGATTCATTATTTGGCGCCGTTGATCGGGCCGTTCCTGAACACTTATCCCGGGGTGAGTCTCGATATCGTGACTGACGAGCGCTTGGTGGATATGGTCGCCAGTGGTTTTGATGTCGGGATTCGGCTCGGCGAAAGCCTTGATCAGGACATGGTTGCCGTGGAGTTGAGCGGGCATCTGGAGATGATGGTCGTGGCTTCACCGGCGTATATCGAGCAATTCGGCACGCCGCACACGCCGCATGATTTGAGCGAGCATCAATGCTTGTCCTATCGCTGGCCGACTGACGGCAGTCTCTATCGCTGGGAGTTTGAGTGCGCCGGTGAGCGGCTGGCGATTTCGGTCAACGGTCCGCTGGTGGTCACCGAGCCGGAAATGCTCACCCGCGTGGCGCTTGAAGGGGCGGGGATTGCGTACCTGTTCGAGCATCAGGTTCGGGAGCACATTACTTCGGGGCGGCTGGTTCATTTGTTGCCGGAGTGGACACCGGCCTTCCCTGGTTTTTACCTTTATTACCCGACTCAGCGGCAAATGGCCCCGGCGCTGCGGGCGTTTGTGGATTTTGTGAAGAAGCCGATGCCACCGGATTCTTGAGTACTCGTGGGAGCGAGCCTGCTCGCGAAGGCGGATTAACATTCAATATCCTTGTTGTCTGACGTACCGCTTTCGCGAGCAGGCTCACTCCCACAGGGGGGACGCTTATCCTCCGTGACAGCAACTGGACGACGCCTTGTCGTCGTATTTGTCGTGATGCTTCACCCACTCCATGATTTCCTCTTCGTTGCGGCCCTTGGGCGTCAGGTCGAGGTAGTTGTAGGCGCCGACCAGCAGGTCCAGGCCCCGTTCATAGCTGGAGTAGGTGTGGAAGATGTCGCCGGCTTCGTTGCGATAAAACACGCTGAGTCCGGGCATTTCTTCCTCGGTCCAGTCAGATTTTTCGTAGTTGTAGGTAGCCGTTCCGGCGGCGACGTCTTCGGCTCGGGCGGAGACGCCAAAGTCGTAGTTGAAATCGCAACCTTCTGACGACACCCAATCGAATTTCCAGCCCATGCGCCGCTTGAAGGCCTGGAATTCGGCGAACGGCGCGTGGGAAACCGCCACCACCGCCACGTCGTGGTGGGCCAGGTGCAGGTTGGCGCCGTCGATGTGGTCGGACAGGAACGAGCAACCGGTGCAGCCTGCGTCCCAGCCTTTGGCGAACATGAAGTGATAGATGATCAACTGGCTGTTGTCGCCGAACAGGTCGGCCAGTTTCAGTTCGCCATTCGGACCTTGGAAGCGGTAGTCCTTGTCGATCTTCACCCAGGGCAGGGCGCGGCGTTCGGCGCTGAGTTTGTCGCGTTCTTTGGTGAAGGCTTTTTCGTGGGCCAGGTGTTGCTTGCGGGCGGCGAGCCATTCTTCTCGCGATACGACGGGATGATTCTGAATGTTCATCGGGTTTTCTCCTGCGGGATGCTGGGAGTTGGCTTACACAGCCTAGTCGTTCGGCTTGTGGGAATTTCGACATACCACCGGTCAGCGCCGTTCAAAACCCCGGCTGAACGGCTATCCAACCTGCCGGTCACAACCTATGAAGGCCATCACACACTCTGGCTTGGAGGTTGAAAGGATGACGACTTATAACTGGGATTTGATTGAACGCTTGTTGCACGAAGTGCAGAACGGTGCCAGCAGCTTCACGCCACGGCCGTATGCCGAGCAATACGCGGCGGAGAAGGCATCCGAAGGCGAGCAGCCGGAAAATCTGGATCACCTGAAAGCGGTGGCCGGCGAATACGAAAAATTATTGCTGGCACGCGGCTACATCGAGCCCCGGCCCGAAGATCAGGGCGGCAGCGGCTCGAACTACATTTTGACGCTCCGGGGCTCGAGTTTATTGAGCATGATCGACAGCAGCATTCCGGGGAATGATCATCCGCGGCAGGTGCTGGATGAGCAGCAAGATGCCCTCGATGAAGTGACGTTTGATAAGGTGGCATCGAAGCCGCAGATTGCCTGAAGAACCCCACGAAACTAATGTGGGAGCGGGCTTGCTCGCGAAAGCGGCGTGTCAGTCGATATCAATGTTGACTGTCACACCGCCTTCGCGAGCAAGCCCGCTCCCACATGGTTTTTTTCACAGTGCGGTTTGTGTTGGGCTTAACCTTGTTTAACCGCTTTCAGACATTTCAGATCGTTGAAATCTTTTCTCACTCCTTCAATCTTCTTCAATAACCGCTGCCGTTGATCCGGCGTGCTCTCGGCCATCAAATCCACCAACAACCCTCGGGCTTGGGCCTCGGTGTTGGCGTAGGCCTGGCGGTAAGCCGGTGTCCATAAACTCTCGCGATTGACCAGAAGCATCTCGATTCTCTGTGGGAATTCTGGACTCTGGCGCTGCGCAACGGCTGCACTGAACTGTTTCTGCCAATGCACGCGGTTGGCGATCCATTGTTGATTTTGATCGCCCAGGGCCTTCGACCACGCCGTCACTCGTTGCTGCTGGGAGGCGCTGAGCGGTCCCAGCCAGTCATTCAGGCGCTTGTCCATGCGCTCGCCACGGTCCTTGATTTGCTGATCGAGGGAAGGCTTGAGGTATTCCTCCTGGCGTTTGCGCTGGTCCTTGGCGAAGGCGTCGTTCATCTCCGCCACTTGCTGGTCATCCAATCCTTGCAACAGCTCAATGGCTGAAGGGGTGATTTCCTTGGCGGTCTGGGCGATGGCTTGCTTGGCTTCCAGGGTGCGGGCCTTGAGTGCGTCGTCGGTGACCTGATTGGTCTCGACCATTACCTGCAACCGGTCAAGCCAGTCAAGGTAACCCGGCAACTGGGTGGTGCAGTGCCAGCTCAGGTGTTCCTTGAGGCGCTCGTTGAACCAGCCTTTTTGCTCGCCGTTCATGTCCAGGTAGTCGCTGAGCGTCCAGGGAATGATCACGTCGAGATTGCGGTAGGCCAAGCCCATGCGGCTACAAGCGCCGAGGGCCAACATAATAGTGATGAGGAGGGCAACGCGTTTAAACCAGCGCGACATGGGCGAGTCCTTGCGAAGGCCTGGCTTCTTTGAAGGTGTCTCTATGTGAACGCAAGATAAGCCCGGCAGTTCAAGCCGATCAATAGAAGGCGCGTTCGGCCTTGAGAGTCACCAGCCCGTCGCACTGGCTGTTGTGCCCGGAGTAGGCGGAGCAATCGCTGCCGCTGAGGTTGGAGTCGCTGTAGATCAGGTCCAGGTCAACGCCCATGAAGGCTCGGGACAGTTGCAGCGACCAATCGGTGAAACTGCCGACCATGCCACCGTCGACGGAAACCGGGGCGTTGAGCTGGTGGGTGGTGTATTTCATGCTGATCCCGATGCCGAACGGCTGATTGCCGCCGAGGTCGGCGAATACGGTGCTGTTCTGTTTGTCCGGGTCGTTGCTGAACGCGGCGCCGAAACGACTGCCCAAAAAGGTCAAGCCACCGAACAGTTCCTGGCTGTCGAGGGTGTCCACTTTCGGATAGCTGTAATGGATCATGCCGACTTCGTAGCCGAGGGTTTTATCGAAGGGTTGTTTAAAGCCCATGTAGGAATCGACTTCGAGGTTGCTGCCAGGGCTCAGTCCTACGCTCGGTGACCATTGGCCAACGTAGAAACCGCTGTCGTGGCTCAAGTCGAGACCACCGTGGAATGAGCCGATGCTGGCGGGCTTGACCAGCCCTTGGGCCATGCTGCGGCTGGGGGTGGTGCCGAGTTTGAGATCGAAGTCGCCCAATTCGCGCTGGAAGATTTGCGCGTCGGCACTCGAGCACCACAAGAGGAGGGCGCTGAGTAATAGATAGGAGGGTTTGAGCATGCGTCACTCCATGACCGCGAGGAAGCAGGAACCGATAATCTGCTGAAACGCTTAATCTAGACGTGTGCAAGCATACCGGCGAATGCGCGGCATTGAGGGCCGTTCGTCGATTTCTGGAATATTGATGGGTTTTGCGGGGTGTGCCGGGGAGGTTCCAGTCCAAGCGCTTCGAAGTTCAAAGCGCTTACGGACCAGTTAAAGCAGGGTATTACTTTTTGCCGAGCGTGATTTGCTTCGACGGGCCGAATGTCTGGCCGCTGACGCCTTTGGCAATTTGCTGGATCTCGCCACCGGACTTGAGGAACGCAGCAATCTGGTTGTTGATCGATTCGCTGGTTTCAACGGCTGGAGCTGGCTTTGCTTTGCTGTTGGATGCTTTTACACGCATGGCGGCCATTAACCTGTAGAAAATTAACTTGGCCAGGCATCGTACAGGAAATGCTTGACAATTGCTTGGTAAATATCCCCCTGAAATAACCGAGGCCATGACTCGATTATTCACAAGTTATTGTTCGAATTATCCGGCTAAGCTGCTGTTTTAAATAAGAAGACAGGCCGTGGCAAAGCGTCTTCGGCTCGGCGGATGCTGACCTGGGGCGTAGGATCTGTCTGACGAGCGGCCGCGAGACTGTAGACAAGCCCAGGAAAAATAAGGCTTCCAGAGGATTTTCTCGCGCCACCGGGCTGGCCGGCGAACGCGGCCCGCAAAACCGGGTAGAATGCCGCCCACGCAATGAGGGTATTGGAAATGGCTTTAGTCGGGCGCTACAACAGTTTGCAAGTGGTTAAACACACTAACTTCGGTTTATATCTGGACGGTGGCGCGGATGGCGAAATCCTTCTGCCGAATCGTTATATCCCTAAAGATATTCCCAGCGAAGATGAAGATTGGCTCAACGTTTTTGTTTATCTGGACAGCGATGACAAACTCATCGCAACTACCGAAACGCCGAAAGTTCAGGTCGGTGAATTCGCCAGTTTGAAAGTCGTTGAAGTCAACAGCATCGGCGTGTTCCTGGATTGGGGTCTGCCGAAGGATCTGTTGCTGCCGTACTCCGAAGAAAAACGCCAGATGACCGCCGGCGAGTATGTGGTGGTGCACGTCTACCTCGACAAGCACACCCGCCGCATCACCGCCACGGCGCGTCTGGACCGTTACCTGGACAAAACCCCGTCCAACTACACCCCGGGCCAGGAAGTTGATCTGCTGGTGGCCGAAGCGACTGATATGGGCTTCAAGGCAATCATCAACAACAAGCACTGGGGCTTGATCCACAAGAACGAAATCTTCAAGTTCATGCGCGCCGGTAAAGAAGAGAAGGGTTTTATCAAAGAAGTCCGCACCGACGGCAAGATCAGCCTGAGCCTGCAACCGGTGGGCGAAGAAGCAGCCACCAGTCTGAACTCGAAGATCCTCGCCAAGTTGCGTGACAACAATGGCACCCTGCCGATCAGTGACAAGAGTGATCCCACCTTGATCAGCAGCATGTTTGGTGTCAGCAAAGGCAACTTCAAGAAGGCTATCGGCGCGTTGTACAAGAACGGCCAGATCGTCATTCATGCCGATCGCATTGAACTAAGCTGACCTCGCGCCAGCCCCATGTAAATCGATGACATGGGGTTGGGGTGTGATGAAAAAAGCCTTGTTAGCCTACGCCGGCACCTTGCTGGCGTTTCTCGTGCTCGACGGCCTCTGGCTCGGCGTGCTGATGGCGCCGACCTACCGCGCGCTACTTGGACCACTGATGCTCGACCAACCGCTGCTGGCCCCGGCAGCGGCGTTCTATCTCCTTTATGTCCTCGGTTGTGTGGTGTTTGTGGTGTTGCCGGCGCAGAGCTGGCAACGGGCCGCGCGGCTGGGCGCGTTGTTGGGGTTGGTGGCTTATGGCACGTATGACTTGAGCAACTGGGCGACGCTGAAAGGGTGGTCCGCGCAGTTGGCGGTGATGGACATGGTGTGGGGCGCTTTTGCGACAGGTGTGGCTTGCGCTGTTGGGCATTGGGTTACGCGTAAGGTGCGGTGATTTGAGTTGTCTGTGATGACGCTTTCGCGAGCAAGCCCGCTCCCACAGTGGTTTTGTATTTGGCCCAAGACCTTCATCTCACACAGATCCCTTGTGGGAGCGAGCCTGCTCGCGAATTGACTGCGAAGCAGTCACCCAAGTCAGTTGTATACAGAAAGCCCTGCACTGTTTATAGGCGTCACTGCCCTGTTCATGGGCAATAGCTCTTTCCTTTCGTAGCCTAATTCCTGCTAGAACCCCTGATCTGTCACACCTTTCACCCGCATGGCACGCATTCTGCGTAGCAACTCGTATACAAACGATGCCGGCTCCCGTACGCAGTGTGAGGGGCCGGTACTGACGAGGAGCCCCGCGATGACCGAGCAAGTGCCCAACGGCTACAGCCCCCGCCTGTATAACCAGGACCTGGGGCCGCTGCCGCAGAAATGGAATTGGTACAACATCTTCGCTTTCTGGATGAGCGACGTGCACAGCGTCGGTGGTTATGTGTTCGCCGCCAGTCTATTCGCCCTCGGGCTGGCCAGTTGGCAGGTGTTGATCGCCTTGCTCGTCGGGATCTGCATCGTGCAGTTGATCGCCAACCTGGTCGCCAAACCGAGCCAGCAAGCGGCGGTGCCGTACCCGGTGATCTGCCGATTGGCGTTCGGGGTGTTCGGGGCGAATATTCCTGCGGTCATTCGCGGCCTTATCGCGGTGGCCTGGTACGGAATTCAGACGTACTTGGCGTCGAGTGCGCTGATCATCGTGGTGCTGCGGTTTTTTCCTACGATGGCGGCCTACGCCGAACCGCACTTTGCCGGTTTGTCCTACCTGGGCTGGTTCGGTTTCCTCAGCCTGTGGTTCGTTCAGGCGCTGGTGTTCTGGACGGGCATGGAGTCGATCCGCCGCTTTATCGATTGGGCCGGTCCCGTGGTCTACGGCGTGATGTTCATGCTCGCGGGCTGGATCGTCTGGCAGGCCGGCTGGAGCAACATCAGCTTCACCCTCGCGGAAAAATCCCTGTCCGGTTGGGAAGCTTTCGGACAAGTGATCGTCGCGACGGCGCTAGTGGTGTCGTACTTTTCCGGGCCGACCTTGAATTTCGGCGATTTCAGTCGCTACTGCCGCAGCATGGCGGACGTGCGCCGGGGCAATTTCTGGGGCCTGCCGGTAAATTTTCTGGCGTTCTCGCTGGTGACCGTGGTGATCGTCTCCGGCACCTTGCCGGTGTTCGGTGAAATGCTCCACGACCCGATTGCCACCGTGGCCCGCATCGACAACAGCGTGGCGGTACTGCTCGGTGCCTTCGCCTTTGTCACCGCGACCATCGGCATCAACATCGTCGCCAACTTCGTGTCCCCGGCGTTCGACTTCGCCAACGTAGCCCCCAGCAAAATCAGCTGGCGTGCCGGCGGTATGATCGCGGCGGTGGCGTCGATCTTCATCACCCCGTGGAACCTGTTCAACAACCCCGAAGTGATTCATTACACCCTCGACGTACTCGCGGCGTTTATCGGTCCGTTGTTCGGGATTTTGCTGGTGGATTACTACCTGATCAAAAAGCAGCAGATCGATGTGGATGCGCTGTTCAATGACGGGCCGAGCGGGAAGTATTACTACAGCGGCGGGGTCAACTGGACGGCGGTCAAGGCGTTGATTCCTGCAACGCTGATGGGCGTGGCGATCACCTTCACCCCGGTGCTGCAACCGATGGCCAACTTTGCCTGGTTCACGGGTTGCTTCCTCGGTGGCGCGATTTACTTAGTTTTGGCCTGGCGTGAGCAAACCCATCAATCGGCAGTCGCCGCCACCGTCTGATAACGCAATCCCACAGGGGATTTATCTTTAACCGGTGTATCGCTGACAGGCGGCATTTTCTGGCCATCTGGTTAATAATCGGCAGCATAATTTTTCGCCCCGGCCTTGAGCCGGGGTTTTGCTTTTTACTGTCGAGTTCCTGCCATGGATTGTGTTATCGAGGTGCTCCGGTGAGTGCCACCCGGCGTAGCGCCGATGGGTTTGCCCTGCAAGTGATGCTCGGGCTGTGCCTGATCTGGGGTGTTCAGCAAGTCATGATCAAGTGGGCGGCGCCGGACATTGCGCCGGTCATGCAAGCCGCCGGGCGGTCGGGGATTTCTGCGTTGCTCGTAGGACTTCTCATCTGTTGGAAGGGCGGTTGGGATCAGGTCAGTCATACGTGGCGCGGTGGACTACTGGCCGGCGCGCTGTTTGGCCTGGAGTTCTTCTTCATTTCCGAAGGCCTGCAACTGACCACGGCGGCGCACATGTCAGTGTTTCTCTACACCGCGCCGATTTTCACCGCGTTGGGCGTGCATTGGCTGTTGCCGAGCGAGCGTTTAAGACCGGTGCAATGGCTGGGGATTTTTCTCGCATTTGTCGGCATCGCCATTGCGTTTGCCGGCGGTGTGTCCTGGGACAATCTCGACCATCGCATGTTGATGGGCGATGCGTTGGGCGTACTGGCCGGCGCCTCGTGGGGCGCGACCACAGTGGTGGTGCGCGCCTCGCGCTTGTCGGAAGCACCGGTGACCCTGACATTGTTCTATCAGTTGATCGTCGGTTTTGTCGGCCTGTTGCTGATCGCGATCCTCAGCGGTCAGGTCACCCACGTCAGCCTGACCTCCGTGGCGGTGGCCAGCGTGCTGTTCCAGGGCTTGGTGGTGTCGTTCTTCAGTTACCTGACCTGGTTCTGGTTGTTGCGCCGTTATCTGGCGGCAAACCTGGCGGTGTTTTCGTTCATGACGCCGCTGTTCGGCGTCACGTTCGGCGTGGTGTTACTGGGTGAAGAGCTGAGCCTCAACTTCGTCATTGGCGCGGTGCTGGTGCTGCTCGGTATCACGTTTGTCAGCGCTGAGCAGTGGGTGCGCCGTCGTTTGCGCAAAGCCCTCGGCCAGCCCTGAGCGGGCCCAGCAGTAAAGCGCCGGCGATCAATAAACCGCTGCCGGCGAATATCAGCGCGGGTTGCAGGCCACCACTGAAATGGCTGCTCGTTGCCGCCAGCAACGGCCCTGCAAGCTGACCCACGGCAAAGCATGCGGTCAGCAGCCCGGCGTTGCGCTGGGTGGCGTGGGGGGCCAGTTCCCGGGAGCGTTGCATCACCAATTGCATGCAAGCCAGGAACGGCGTGCCGCACAGGATCACGCCCAACGCCAGGCCCGGGCCGCTGCCCAGCAAGCAGGCGAAGACCCCGGCGGCTTGCAACCACAAGGTTGCGATCAGCCAATGGCGCGTGGCGTTCGGCGTGTGTCGACGCAAACTCACCAGCAACACCCCAAGCGCTGCTGCCAGGCCGAAGCATGGCCAAAACAGGTCTGCCATCCATTGCCCGTGGAATTGCGCGTTGGCCATTTGCGAAAGGAATGTGGCGGGGATGATGTAGCCCAAGCCATACAACCCGTAGATCACGCCTAAACGACCGATGCCCTGGTTACCTGAGGGGGCGGTGGTCGGCGCCAATGTCACTGCGGCGGCCGGTTGCGGCAGGAAGGGCAGGATTGCCAGCAGCATCACCAACGCGACGGCGGCATACACCAGCCACAAGGTCGCGGAAGTTTGCCCCAACAGGTGTGAGCCCAAGGCCAATAACCCTGTCAGAAAAATCCCCAAACCCGGTCCGGCAAATACCAATGCACCCAGTCGTGGGCGACCGGCGGCTGCCGCCAATGGTTGGCTCAACGCCGTGATCATCACCAGCACCCAGGCGCTGGCCACACCGGTGCCAAAACGCAGCAGCAGATGGGACCAAAAACCGTTGGCCCAGAACGACGCCAGAGTCAGCAGCACACACAGCCACAAACCACCGAGTAAACGCAGCCGAACGTGATGGTGGCGGCGGGCGAACATCGCGTCCACCGCACCGACGAAGTAGCCGAGGTAGTTGGCCGCCGCAATCAGACCAGCGGCAGTCAGGTCGATCTGGCCTTCGCTGAGCAAGTGCGGCAGTTGCGGCGTCAGGGCGAAACGCCCGATGCCCATGGCCATCATCAAGGCGATGAAGCTGGCGGTTAAGCGAATCAGAGGGGACATGGTCTGAATTCCAACAAAGGATCAATGACCGTCAGGCTAGGACTGATTGACTTTCTTTAAAAATGAATAATAGTGAGTAACTTGTTCTGATTTGGAGAAGGTTGTGGAATTCAGCCAGTTGCGGATTTTTCAGGCAGTCGCGCAGGAAGGTTCCATCACTCGCGCGGCTGAACGCCTGCATCGGGTGCCGTCGAACCTGTCGACCCGGCTCAAACAGCTGGAAGAGCAACTCGGCGTCGAACTTTTCCTGCGTGAGCGTCAGCGTTTGCAGTTATCACCTGCGGGAAAAGTCCTGCTGGACTACACCGCCAAGCTGTTTGCCCTACACGACGAAGCCAGCGCGGCGGTGCAGGGCGGGCAACCGGCCGGTGACTTCGTACTCGGCACCATGTACAGCACGGCCGCTATCCACCTTCCGGGGCTGCTGGCGCGTTATCACCGCACCTATCCGGCGGTGAATCTGCAAGTGCAGTCCGGCCCCAGTGGCGAATTGCTGGAAGGTTTACTCACCGGGCGCCTCGATGCGGCGCTGGTGGACGGTCCGCTGGAACTGGCGGGGCTCGATGGAGTGCCGCTGTGCGACGAACGGCTGGTGCTGATCAGCGAGGCCGGTCACCCGCCGATCCTCAGCGCGATGGATGTGCAAGGGCGCTCGGTGTTCACCTTTCGCCAGGGCTGTTCCTACCGGATGCGCCTGGAAGCCTGGTTTGCGCATTACCACGCGGCGATGGGCCGGGCGATAGAGATCGAGTCTTATCCGGGAATGTTGGCCTGCGTGATCGCCGGCTCGGGCGTGGCGCTGATGTCGGAGTCGATGCTCGCCAGCCTGCCGGGTCGCGAAAGCGTGGCGGTGCACCCGTTGGCAGAGCCATTCGCCAGCGCTACCACTTGGCTGATGTGGCGCAAAGGCATGCTTGGGGCGAACTTGAACGCCTGGCTTGAGCAGCAACAATCGGTCTATCCGACGGCGCCGAGTCAGGCGCTGGCGACGGCTTGAACTATTGGTCAGCTATTTGGATCAATTCAGTAACAGATCATTGCGATCTTGGGCGAGCATTGCTTGGCACTTCGGACTATTATCAGTGCGAAGTGGCTACAGAATTCCGCCACTCGGCACTACCCTGAAGGGGGCACCATGAAAGAGAAAATCCAAAACTGGCTGCACGACCTGGGTGTCGCACTCGGTTTGATCGAACCGCCTCTGCAACCTGTGCCTATTCGCACTGACGACGAACAGCGTCGACGCCAGCCGCGCCGCCGGTAAATTGCAGACAGTGCCTATGGCGAACGGGCTTGTTGTGGCGAGGGGGCTTGCCCCCGTTCGGCTGCGCAGCAGTCGTAAGTCGGATGACGCGGTCAATCTGACACAACCGGGGTGAATGGTTTCGGGGCCGCTTCGCAGCCCAACGGGGGCAAGCCCCTCGCCACAAAAGCCTCCCTGCCCTAAATATCGGGTGTGTTTGGCAACCCTTCTCAATGCCGCCCAATCCTCACCAAAAACCGGCTCAAATCCTCCGCCGTCCTGGCGTCCTTGAGCATCCGGTCTTCCTCCGCCGTAAACGCCGTCAACCCCAACTCATCTTCCAAGTGGAAGATCAATTCCTCTATATCTTCTTTATCCAAGCCCAACTGCGCCAGGCTGGCGTTGTCGTCGAAGTCATCCTGACGTTCCAGCAGGCGGCTGATAAAACGGTGCACGGCAGCACGAACGGCGGCTCTTTTCATGGTCGTTCTTCGAGGGCGTTATTGTTGTTTTCCCTTGGCTGAGTACAGCAGGCTTCAGCCGTGGGAGCGCTGCCACTCGTCAATCATCGTGCGCAAATGTTCCCCGGAGAAACTGCCGAAATGCCCGCCATGCACGGTGCGAATCGGCAACGCGTGCAAGCGTTGCAAGCTGTGGGCGTAGTCGTCGAGGTTGGAATGGTAGGCGTCTTCGATCAGCGGCCCGTCGTAGATGATGTCGCCGCTGAACAACGTCTCGGTCGCCGCTTCATAGAGACTGATGCCACCCGGCGAATGCCCCGGCGTGTGCAGGACTTGCAGCACGCGATCACCCAGGTCCAGCACATCACCTTCCTCAATAAGACCCGTCGCGGGCGCGGCTTTGACCCGGTATTCGGCGTAGCACAACGGACAATCGGGATGCGCCTCGAACATCTCGTCACCGACAAACGCCGTGCTCAAGGTGTTCTCGCCGTCCGGCGAAGCGAGGATCTGCGCTTCGGCCGGATGCACCAGCCGTTCGGGGAATTCGTGATGGCCGGCAATGTGGTCAAAATGGCAATGACTGGCCACGGCCACCAACGGTCGCTCGGTGATCCATGGCAGTTGCTCGCGCAGGCTCACCAGCCCCGAGCCACTGTCCAGCAGCAAGTCCTTGTCGCGACCCTGGATGTGCCAGAGGTTGCAGCGGTAGAAGGGGCGGATGTACGGCTCGTGAATCAGGCGAATGCCATCGGCCAAGGTTTTCACTTCGAACCACTGATCGCGAGAAACAATCTTCATTAACGGTTTTCTCCAGACGAAAAAAAACGGGTGTGGCAACCGACGCCACACCCGTCGAAGAAAGCATCAAGTCGTTATGTTCAGCTTAGGCGGCGCTAGCCAAAACGGCCGGGCGACGGGACAGCAGGCTGACCAGCACAAAGCTCACCAAACCCACGCCCAGGCTGTAGTAGATCGGCGTGTTGGAATCCAGACCGTCCTTGAACATGAACACCAGCGCCGTGGCGAAACCCATGCCCATGCTGGCGATAGCGCCGGCGGTGGTTGCGCGCTTCCAGAAAATCGCACCGATCAACGGGATCAGCATGCCGCCCACCAGCAGGTTGTAGGCCAGGGTCAGGGCGCTGATCACGTCGTTCACGACCAGTGCGATGCCGAGCACCACCAGGCCGGTCAGCAGGGTGAACAGACGGTTCATGCCCAGGCTCGACTGTTTGCCTCCGCGCAGTTTCGGCAGCAGGTCTTCGGTCAGCGTAGTGGCAGCGGCGAGCAGGCCGGCGCTGGCGGTGGACATCATGGCGGCCAGTGCCGCAGCGATCACCAGACCACGGATACCGTCCGGCAGGGACAGCTTAACGATGGCGGCGAAGGCGTTGTTGACGTTGTCCAGATCCGGGATCAGCACGTGAGCGGCCATGCCGATCAGGGCGCAGGCCAGGCCGTAGAGGATGCAGTAGAAGCCTGCGAATGTGCCGGCGACCTGAGCCACTTTGGCGGACTTGACGGTGAACACCCGTTGCCAGATGTCCTGACCGATCAGGATGCCGAAGAAGTAGATCATGAAGTAGGTGATGATCGTGTCCCAGCCGATGGTGGTGAAGCTGAAGGCGCTTGCTGGCAGTTTCAGCACCAACTGATCCCAACCGCCTACGCGGTACAGGCAGATCGGCAACAGGATGAACATCAGGCCCACGGTCTTGATCACGAACTGGACGATGTCGGTCAGGGTCAGCGACCACATGCCGCCGATCGCCGAGTAGATCACCACCACGCCACCGCCAAGCAGTACCGACACCCAGAACGGCAGGCCGAACAGCACTTGCAGTACGGTGCCAATGGCGAGGATCGAGACCACGCCGATCATCAGCGCGTACGCCAGCATGATCACCGCGCTCGCCGAGCGGGCCATCGGGTTGTAGCGTTTTTCCAGGACCTGGGTAACGGTGTAGATCTTCAGTTTCAGCAGCGGTTTGGCGAGGAACAGGTTCAGCGCCACGATCCCGCAACCCAGTGCGGCGCACAGCCAGAAACCGGAGATGCCATGGACGTAGCCCAGACGCACGGTGCCGACGGTGGACGCGCCGCCCAGCACGGTGGCGGCCATGGTGCCCATGTACAGGCTCGGGCCGAGGTTGCGACCGGCGACCAAAAAGTCTTCGTTGGTCTTGGCTTTGCGCATGCCGTAATAGCCGAGTATCAGCATCGCGGCGGCGTAGATGAGTACGACGAATAAATCCAATGCCATGATGGCGTGTCTCCGATTGTCTTTTTTATGGTGAAACGAAATCAAACCCGTAGGAGCAAGGCTTGCCCGCGATGAAAGCACCGCGGTCAATCAGGCCGACCGCGTCATCATTCATCGCGGGCAAGCCTTGCTCCTACAGGTAATGCGTTGAATCAGGCGGCTTGGCGCATCGCTGGTTTACCGAGCGAATCCGTGCCTTTGCTACGCGCATCCTGCGGCCCAAACACTTCCCGCGGTTCCGGGAACAAACTCAGCAGCGCCAGGTACACCAGCGAAGCCAGGCCCAACGTCACCGGCAGGCTGATGTCGATGCCGCCGGCCAGGTTGCCTAGCACACCGACGAACTGCCCCGGCAGGTTCACAAAGCACAAACCCACCAGTGCACTCGGGATCCAGGCACCCAGGCCACGCCAGTTCCAGCCGTGGGTGAACCAGTAGCGGCCACCTTTCTCGCCACGGGTGAACACTTGCAGGTCATCCGGGCAGTAGAAGCCGCGACGCACCACCAGGCCGATGATCATGATCACCATCCATGGCGTGGTGCAGGTGATGATCAGCACGGCGAAGGTCGACACGCTCTGCACCAGGTTCGCGGCGAAGCGCCCGATAAAGATGAAGGCAATCGACATCACGCCGATCAACAGCGTCGCCTTGACCCGCGACAGCACCCGAGGAAATACGCTGGACATGTCCAGCCCGGTGCCATACAGCGACGTGGTGCCGGTGGACATGCCGCCGATCACCGCAATCAGGCACACCGGCAGGAAGAACCAGCTCGGCGACACCGCCAGCAGGCCGCCGACGTAGTTGTTGGCCGCGATGTAGTCCGGTGCCTTGATCGCCACGATGGTCGCGGTGGCCAGGCCGAACAGGAACGGGATGAAGGTCGCGATCTGCGAGATCACCACCGCCGCCATGATCCGGCCTTTTGGCGTTTCGCGAGGGATGTAGCGCGACCAGTCACCGAGGAACGCGCCGAAGGAAATCGGGTTGCTCATCGCCACCAGCGCAGCGCCGATGAACGCCGCCCAGAAGCCCGGTTGACCCATGCTGACGGTGCCGGCGTAGTTCACGTCGAAAGGTCCGGCGAAGGCGAAGATGCCCAACAGGAACAGCAGGCTGGCGCTCCACACCGCGATCTTGTTGACCCACAACAGGAAGCGGAAGCCGTAGATGCACACGGTCAGTACCAGGATCGCGAACAGACCGTAAGCCAGGCCCAAAGTCAGGTCGGTTTCCGGCAGGCCGATCAGGCGTTTTGCCCCACCGATCAGCGCATCCCCCGAACTCCACACACTGAGCGAGAAGAAGGCGATGGCGGTCAGCAGGGACAGAAACGAACCGACGATCCGCCCGTGCACGCCGAAGTGCGCACCGGAAGACACGGCGTTGTTGGTGCCATTGATCGGGCCGAACAGGCCCATTGGCGCGAGGATCAGCGAACCGAGCAGCACCCCCAGCACAATCGCCCAGACACCGGCCTGGAACGACAGGCCAAACAGCACCGGGAAACTGCCGAGCACGGCGGTGGCAAAGGTGTTGGAACCGCCGAAGATCATCCGGAACAAGTCCGTCGGGCCTGCGGTACGTTCGCTGTCCGGGATCTGTTCGACCCCGTAGGTTTCAATTTGCGTAAGGCTTTGGTCTTTGTCTTTGTTGTTGTTATTCATGATCAGCTCCGATCATAAAGGCGCGCTCATCGTGTGTGAGCGTCACCTGTTTGGCTAAGGGGAGGGCAGCCCTTCCGGCATTGCGGACAAATGTTCGTGACAGGCCAGCCATAGGCCTTGTTGTTCTTTGCGAAAGACGATGGTCTCGCGCTCCTGGCTGAAGTGTTGCTCCCCTTGCATGCGCAGCTCGGTGGCCACGTCATGGATGAAAATCGCCACGTCACCCTGCAGGCTGACAAAGGCGTTGCTTGAGGCGCACGAAAGCACCTCGAAGCCATCCTCGGCACGCCAGGTGTCCCACAACGCCTGGTAGGCATCGCGTGACAGCAGAGGCTGTTCGACGGTGTAGAACACGAAGCTGGCATCGGCGCTGAAGGCGCCGAAGTAGGCTTCGCGATCGTTACGGGCAAAAGCACTCACCAGATCGGCGGCGGCTTTCAAAACCTGATCGCGTTCGTTCATGACCACTCCTCAGCGGTGGGCCACGCCAGGCAGTACGCAGAGCATTTCGTACAGCAGGTTGGCGGCCAGCAGCGAGGTATTACCGGTGGTGTCGTAAGCGGGCGAGACTTCTACCAGATCGCAACCGACCAGGTCGAGGCCTTGGCAGCCACGCACGATCTCAATCGCCTGAATGGTCGTCAGACCACCGATTTCCGGGGTGCCGGTGCCAGGCGCCCAGGCCGGGTCGATGCCGTCGATGTCGAAACTCAGGTACACCGGACCGCCGCCGACTTTCTCGCGAACTTCGGCCATCAGTGGCGCCAGGGATTTGTGCCAGCACTCTTCGGCCTGGACCACACGGAAGCCTTGTTTGCGGCTCCAGTTGAAGTCTTCGGAGGTGTAGCCCTGGGCGCGCAGACCAATCTGCACGACGCGGTCCGGGTCCAGAAGACCTTCTTCGACGGCGCGACGGAAGGTGGTGCCGTGGGCGATTTTCTCGCCGAACATGTGATCGTTCACATCGGCGTGGGCGTCGATGTGCACCAGGCCGACCTTGCCGTGCTTTTTATGGATGGCACGCAGGATCGGCAGGGTGATGGTGTGGTCGCCGCCCAGGGTCAGGGGGATCACGTCGTGTTCGAGGATGCTGTGGTAGGACTCTTCGATGATCCGCACGGCGTCGAGCAGGTTGAACGTGTTGATCGCCACGTCGCCGATGTCGGCAACCGACAGCGAATCGAACGGTGCAGCGCCGGTGGCCATGTTGTACGGGCGGATCATTACCGATTCAGCGCGAATTTCGCGAGGTCCGAAACGGGTGCCGGGGCGCAGGGAGGTGCCGATGTCCAGCGGCACGCCAATGAAGGCAGCGTCCAGGCCGGCAGCGGTAGGCAAATGGGGGAGTCGCATCATGGTGGCGATGCCGCCGAAGCGCGGCATTTCATTGCCGCCCAGTGGTTGGTGAAGAATCTTGTCCACGGGTAAGGCCTCATCGTCGTTGTTTTATTTATGTCGGTGCGCCGTTCACGGGAGAGACGGGCACCGCTGTGGGCCGATAATGCGAAATGTAGTGGGCGGGAAGAATCGCTACGGGCAAATACTTAGTTCAGATTTTTCTAAACTAATGGCGAGGACGACGATAGACTTCTCCGCGTGATCGTTCCCACGCTCTGCGTGGGAATGCATCCACGGACGCTCCGCGTCCCGCTCTATTTTGCGTGTGACGCAGAGCGTCACGGGCTGCATTCCCACGCAGAGCGTGGGAACGATCGACCGGTGGAGAACCCCATGGCCAGCGCTTTACCCGACCTGAAACTATTGCGCATCTTCGTCAGCGTGGTCCGCCATCAGGGGTTCGCCAACGCCCAGCAAGAGCTCAACCTATCGACCTCGGCGATCAGCACTTACATGAGCCAGCTCGAAGCGGCGCTCGGCCTGGTGCTGTGCCATCGCGGTCGCGGCGGGTTCAGCCTGACCAGCAAGGGCGAGTTGTTCCACCAGGAAACCTTGCGGCTGTTGGGCGAACTCGAAGGCTTCGAGCAATACGCGGCGGCGCTGAAGGGCGAACTGCGCGGCACCCTGAACCTCGGGGTCATCGACTCGACCGTCAGCGACAAAGCCTTGCCCTTCGCCGAAGCCATCGGCGCCTACAGCCAGGAGCACCCGGCGGTGCATTTGCACTTGTCGGTGATGAGCCCTTACGAACTGCAACTCGGCGTGCAGGACAACCGCCTCGACCTGGCCATCGGCGCGTTCTCCACGCGCATGAGCGGTCTGGTCTACATGCCGCTGTACCGCGAACAGCACTGGTTGTATTGCAGCAGCCGCCACCCGTTGTTCACCGAACGGCGCATCCCTGAGCAAGTCATTACTCAGCAACGCATGGTCGGTCGCGGCTACTGGAGCCAGGCGGAATTGGCGCGTCACGGTTTCAAACACAGCGCCGCCACCGTAGAAAGTATGGAAGCGCAGCTGATTCTGGTGCTGTCCGGCGCCTACATCGGCTACCTGCCGGAACACTACGCCCAAGCCTGGGCCGACAAGGGCGATCTGCGGGTGCTGCTGCCAGCGACCTTCGGCTATCAAGCGCCGTTCTCGATGATCATGCGCCGGGGGCGCAGCCGCGAGCCGCTGATCCAGACCTTCCGCGACTTGCTCAAAGCACAGCTCAATCAGGCTGCTTAAAGGAAAAAGAAGCATGCCCAGAATCCAATGCCCCCGCTGCCTGCGCCCGCAAACCCATTGCCTGTGCCCGCTGATCCCAAGCCTCGACAGCCGCACCCGGGTGTTGCTGTTGCAGCATCCCAGCGAAGTGAACCATGCGCTGAATACTGCGCGGCTGGCCGCGTTGGGATTGAAGAATGCCGAGTTGATCGTGGGCGAGTTGTTTGAGGATTTGCCGGCGCTGTTGAACCCACCGGGTTATCAGGCGCGGCTGTTGTTTCCGGCCGACGAGGCGCAGCCGTTGCAGGCTTACGCCACGTCAGATGAGCCGCTGCTGCTGGTAGTGCCGGACGGTACCTGGCGCAAGGCACGCAAGATGCTGCACCTCAATCCGTTGCTGGCGGCGTTGCCCCGGGTGACATTGGTGGATGGCGGTGTGTCGCGGTATCGGCTGCGCAAGGCACCGGGGCCGGGGGCGTTGTCGACGGTGGAGGCGATCGTGCAGGCGTTGCAGGTGCTGGAAGCGCCGACGACGTTCGAACCGTTGTTGAAACCGTTCGAGGCGTTGATCGAGGGGCAGATTGCGGCGATGGGGGAGGAGGTTTTTCAGCGTAATCACGGCAGCAAATGATCGTTCCCACGCTCCGCGTGGGAATGCCGCCCGGGACGCTCCGCGTCCCTTCCCGGATGTGACGCAGAGCGTCACTGGATGCATTCCCACGCGGAGCGTGGGAACGATCACCGATCAGCGTTCGCGCATCGCCTCAGTCCGCGCCTTAAGCACCGGTTTCAACAGGTAATCCAGCACACTTTTCTCCCCGGTAATGATGTCCACCGTCGCCACCATCCCCGGAATGATCAGCAGCGGTTTCACATCCCCGCCCAAGTGGTTCTTATCGGTCCTGACCTGAATCAGGTAAAAGCTGTTGCCCTTGTCATCAGTAATCGTATCCGCCCCGATCAACTCCAGCTTCGCACTCAGCCCACCGTAGATCGTGTAGTCATAAGCGCTGAACTTGACCATGGCTTTCTGTCCCGGATGCAGGAACGCCACGTCCTGTGGCCGGACTTTGGCTTCGATCAGCAGGTTGTCTTCCAGCGGCACGATTTCCACCATGTCGCTGCCCGGCTGCACCACGCCGCCAATGGTGTTGACCTTCAGCACCTTGATGATCCCGTGCACCGGCGACACCACCGTGGTGCGGGTCACGCGGTCGTCGATGGCGATGCTCGATGCCGTGATTTTCGACAGGTCGGTGCGTTTCTCATTCAGCTCTTTGGCCGCGTCGGAACGGAAGGATTGTTCCGACTCGTCGATCTTGCTTTTAATTTCGTTGATCGCCGATTCCGCCCGAGGAATCGCCAGTGTTGTGGCATTCAGCGAGCCGCGAATTTCCACCGCGCTGCGTTTGAGCCGCAGGATTTCCACCGGCGACACCGCCCCGGTGCCCACCAACGGGGCCGACATATTCATCTCTTGTTGCAGCAACGCCAGGCTCGAACTGAATTGCCCCTGTTTCGAGCGGAATTCCGCTAGTTCCTGGGTTTTTTGCCGAAGTTGTTCGGTCAACGTGCGTTGTTCGCTGGCCAGTCGCCGTTGCCGTTGGTCGTACAGCGAACGTTCGTCCTCGGCCACTTGCGGCGCCTTGGCGATCACTTCATCCGAGAGCTTGAACGGCCGGCCCTCGGCCTCAGCGGACAAACGCTCGACCTTCGCGGTCAACGAATAACGATCCGCCTCGCTCTCACCCTTGTTCGATAAAAACCGCGTGTCGTCCAGGCGCAGCAGGGTGTCGCCCTTGTTCACCATTTGCCCTTCACGCACGAAAATCTCGGAAACGATGCCGCCCTCCAGGTTCTGGATCACCTGGACCTTGCTCGACGGAATCGCCTTGCCTTCGCCCATGGTGACTTCCTGCAACACCGCGAACTTGGCCCAGACCAGCGCCGAAATCAGCAACCCTGCTGCCAGCCACACGGTGATCCGCGACAGGCGCGGAGAATCTTGCAACGCGGCGCCGGCGGTTTCCGGCATGTACTCGCTTTCCGCGCTTTTGCTGAAGCTGCCGAAGTAGCCGCGATCCTTTGATACATCGGACGATGAACGAGCCATGGGCAACTCCTAGACGGCCGCAGAGCCGACACGGCCCTTGCGCAGTGCATCGATGACCGCTTCTTTCGGACCGTCGGCGACGATTCGCCCGTTATCCAGCACCACCAGCCGATCCACCAGGCTCAGCATCGAGGTGCGGTGGGTCACCAGCAGCAGGGTTTTGCCCTGGACCCAGCTATGGAGTTTTTGCCGCAGAACGTCTTCGCTGCTGTTGTCCATGGCGCTGGTGGGTTCGTCGAGCAGCATGATTGGCGGGTCGAGCAACAAGGCCCGGGCCAGCAGCACCGCTTGGCGCTGGCCGCCGGACAGCAGTTGTCCGCGTTCACCTACCGGCCGGTCGAAGCCTTGCGGATGTTGGCGCGCAAGGTCGGTGACGCCGGTCAGCTCGGCCACTTCGAGCATCCGTGAATCGCTGACGTAACGGGCGCCGAGGGTCAGGTTGTCGCGCAGGCTGCCGGCCAGCAGCGGCAGGTCGTGGGCTACATAACCGATCTGTTGGCGCAGGTCGGCGACGTCCAGTTGCCGCAGGTCCAGGCCATCGAGCAGCAGTTGGCCTTCTTCCGGTGCGTAGAAACCCATCACCAAACGAGCGAGAGTGCTTTTGCCCGAACCGCTGCGGCCGATGATGCCGATCCGTTCGCCGGGTTTGACGCTGAAACTGATGTTGGCCAACGCCGGAGCATTCTGGCCGTTGTAGTGGAAGGTCACGCCGCTGACGTCCATCGCGCCTTGCAGTTGTGTGCGTTCCAAGGGGCGTTGTTTCGGATCTCGCTCCTGTGGCAACGACATCAGCGCATCCGTGCTTTTCATGGTCAGTTGCGCTTGCTGGTAGCGGGTGATCAACCCGGCGATCTGCCCCAGCGGCGCAAGCACCCGGCTGCCGAGCATGTAGGTCGCCACCAGGGCGCCGACGCTGAGGTTGCCGGCGATGATGCTGTAGACCCCGGCGACGATGGTCGCCATGCCGGAGAATTGCTGGATGAACAGCGTGCCGTTGGTCGCCAGCGCCGAGAGGTTGCGCGCATGGCTGTCGAGGCGGGTGAGGGCGCCGTGGGTGCTTTCCCATTTGTGCTGGCGCTCGCTCTCGGCGCTGCACGCTTTAAGCGTTTCCAGGCCGCCGAGGGTTTCGATCAGCAGCGCCTGGCGTTCGGCGCCGAGGCTCAGGCTCTTCTGCACGGTGTCGCGCAGGCGCACCTGGATCACCATCGCGAAGATGATCGTGATCGGAAACGCCAGCAGCGGTATCACCACCAGCCAGCCGCCGAGCAGGCCGATCACCACCAGCATCAACACGGCGAACGGCAGGTCGATCAGGCTGGTCAGGGTCACGGCGGTGAGAAATTCCCGCAGGCCCTGGAAGTCATGGATGCTTTGGGCGAAGCCGCCGATGGTCGCCGGCCGGGCTTTCATCGCCATGCCGGTGATGCGTTCGAACAGGGTCGCGGACAGGATCACGTCGGTTTTCTTGCCGGCGGTGTCCAGCAGATGGGCGCGGACTACCCGCAGCACCAGCTCGAATCCGGTGCCGATCAGCAAGCCGATGGCCAGTACCCACAACGTCGAAACTGCCTGGTTCGGCACCACCCGGTCGTAGGTCTGCATCACGAACAGGGGCACCATCAGCCCCAGCAGGTTGATCAGGAAACTGGCGAGGATGGCATCGCTGTACAGCCATTTCGACAGCTTCAGCGTGTCGCGAAACCACGCTTCGACCCGCGGCACCAGGGGCGAGCGCAGGTCTTCGAGTTCATGGCGTGGCCGGGCGAATAACGCCTGGCCACTGTAATTGGCGGTCAGCTCTTCACGGCTGACCCATTGTTCACCGCCCTCGGCTTCGCTGGGCAGAATCAGCAACTGACCGTCATCGCCGAAGCGGCGCAGCACGGCGGTGCGGCCGTCGTTGAGGATCAGTAACACCGGCAGGTTGAGGGCGGAAATATCCGCCAGTTCGCGCCGCAGCAAACGCGCCTGCAAACTCGCCCGGGCAGCTGCGCGGGGCAGCAGGTCCAGGCTCATGCGTTGTTTGTTCAGGGGCAGGCCGGCACTCAGGCTGGCGCGACTGACCGCCGCGCCGTGGAGTTTGCAGAGGATCAACAGACCGTCCAGAAGCGGGTCATCGAAGCTCAGGCGCGGATCGACCCCAGTGTTGCCGGGTTCCATGCTGGTCAAATTGATCGCTCCTGTTGTTGGCGTATACGTCTACACATCTCCCCATGTAGGAGCTGCCGAAGGCTGCGATCTTTTGATCTTGATCTTAAAAACAAGATCAAAAGATCGCAGCCTTCGGCAGCTCCTACCGGGTTTCCGGGTTCCCGGATTACCGCTTACTTCAGTTCAGGCAAACGCGCTTCGTTTTTCACTTCCGATGAAGCGATCGCATCGGCGGGCAGCACCACCCGTTGTTTGCTCAGCAACTGACCCATGTTCGCCAGTACGCGGTACATCGAGTACTCCTCGGTGTAGCGCACTTCGGTGTAGCGGCGGTTGGCGTTGTAGAGTTCGTTTTCACTGTCGAGCAAGTCGAGCAGGGTCCGTTGGCCGAGGCCGAACTGATCCTGATAGGCCGCGCGTACGCGTTTGGTGGTTTCGGCGTATTCGCGAGCGGTCGGGGTTTGTTTCTTCGCGTTGACCATGGCGTTCCAGGCCAGGTGAATGTTCTCGTTGAGCTGGCGCAGGGCGTTGTTGCGGATGTCCATCGCCTGGTTGATCTGGTGCGCATCGGAGGCCAGGCGCGCCTTGTCGCTGCCGCCGCGGAACAGGTTGTAGTTCATGATCACGCCGACGCGCCATTCGTTGTCGTGGCCTTCATCGCCCTGCACGTTGTTGTTCGCGCCTACTGCGGCTTCGGCGTCGAAGCGTGGGTAGAACGGCGACTTGGCGACTTCGTACTGACTCTCGGCCGATTGCACATCCGCCTGGGCGGATTTCAGGTACGGGTTGTTCTCGACCATGCTCTGCTGGGCTTCCGGCAGGCTGGTCGGCAACTCACCACGAGTCGAGGGCGGCGCTTCGAGTTCATCGGGAATGCGCCCGACCACGCTGTAGAAGTTCGACTCGGCGTCGGCCAAATCGACTTCCGCCGTGTCCAGGTTGTTTTGCGCCAGTGCCCGGCGAGCGGTGGACTGATCGGAGTCGGCATTGCTGCCGACACCGCGCTGGGTGCGCAGGCCGATCTGATCGTTGACCCGCATGTGGGCTTGCAGGTTGTTGGTGGCCAGTGTCACCAGCTCACGGCGCTTGAGCACTTCGAGGTACACCTCGATGGTGCGCAGGGCCAGATCCTGGGCGGTGCCCTGGGCGTAATAGGCCCGGGAGTTGGACACGCCTTTGGTGCGCTCGACCTCGTTGGCGGTGTTGAACCCGTCGAACAGCATCTGCCGCAGGCGCAATTCCGATTGGGTGTAATTCAGGATTTCGGTGTGGTGATTACCGAAGGCCCGGGTGTTGGTGTTATCGCTGTAGCCGCGCCCGTAAGCGGCGTTCAAATCCACCGATGGATAGAAGCCCCCTTTGGCGACTTTCACTTGTTCATCCGCTGACAGGCGCGCGTCCACGCGCGATGCAAGTTCGGGGTGAGTCGCGATGGTGCTTTGGATCGCGTCGGTCAACGACATGGCCTGAGCCTGAGAAGTGCAGGCCATGGCCAGCAAAACCGCGCTGCAGAGGGGGGTTAAAAGGCGCATGGGTACTTCTCCCTGTTTCCTGATGGTGCTTACTTGTCGTCAAATACTTGACGCTATTTTTAGGTGAAACCGTTTCACTCTTGTAACAACAGAGCTAAGAACATTCTGGAGAGAACCTAAGAACTGTTTCTCATAAGGGTTATGCCAAAAAAAACTTATGCGCTCTGAAAAATCCAGCACATTGTTCATTCCGAAAGCCCTTGATTTATGAGCCTTAGGGAGCTTGCAGAGGGCTTGAGGAAAGTTCCATCCACTTAGCGACATAGGGCGAAGAAGTGCTGGAGGGGAGGGAAGTGGGACGGTTTTGAGGTGACATTTTTTTGTCACTCGAGTGATTCAGGACCGTTACGCAGCGCTCGCAGGGTGGTTGTTCCGCAGTAGGAACCCGATGCCATTGATTGCAGAGGGTTTTATGCCGAGCCGGAGCAAAGGCCCGCGAGTGGCACGCTTGGCGAGAACGTCGCCAGGGATGCGGTTTACTTCGGTAAAGCGCATTCCGGTAGACGATCCGCCAGGCAGCCCGCTTTTCACCATGAGCACGCTCTTCGCGCAACCAGGTGCCGACAGGTGTTGGCAGCGCAGGAGATTTGCACATGGCTACGCTCATTGGGATCGTCAGTAAGGTTATTGGTCAGGTGTTCGCGGTTGCGGCCGACGGTACCCGACGCGCGTTGGTCGAAGGCGACCGGTTGTTTGCCGGCGACCAACTGGTCACCGGGGCCGAAGGCGCGGTGGCGGTCCATCTGCAAAATGGCCAGGAGCTGACGCTTGGGCGTGGCAGCAGTCTGCAAATGACCTCGCAACTGCTCGCGCATCAGGCGCCCCATGTGGACACGCCTGAAGCGGTGACGCCAACTGAAGCTCAGCTGACCGACGTACAAAAACTCCAGCAAGCCATCGCGGCCGGCGCCGACCCGACCCAAACCGGTGAAGCCACTGCAGCGGGCCCGCAGGCGACGGGTGCCCCTGGTGGTGCCCTGGGTGGCGGTCACAATTTCGTGCTGCTGGAAGAAGTGGGCGGGCGGGTCGATCCGACCATCGGATTCCCGACTGCCGGTTTCGGCGGCATTCCGGAGATTCCTGAAGAACGGCACAACGCCGATGTTCAGCAAAACGACAACACCCCGGTGCCGGTCAATAACATCGTCACCCTTGGCGGCCTCGACTCTGCGGGCGGTGAACTGACCCTCAACGAAGCCAATCTGCCCGACGGCTCGGCGGCCAATCCAGCGGCCCTGACTCAGAACGGCACGTTCACCGTGACTGCGCCCGACGGCCTGCTGAGCCTCAACATCGGCGGCATCAACGTGATCAGCGGCGGGGCGGCCTCGGGCTTCCCGCAATCGATCACCACTCAACTCGGCAACACCCTGACCATCACCGGCTATAACCCGGCCACCGGCGTGGTGAATTACAGCTACACCCTCAACGGCAACGAAACCCATTCGGCCGGCGATGGCGCCAACAATCTCAGCGAGCAATTCACCGTGGTCGCGGGTGATACCAACGGCGACACGGCCACCGGCTCGCTGGATATCAACATCACCGACGACGTGCCCAAGGCTATCGATGACAACAACGGCACCGCGTCTGAAACCCTGCTGACGTTGACCGGCAACGTGCTGACCAACGATATACAAGGCGCGGATCGCGTAGCGACTGGCCCAACCAGCGGCCCGATCACCCCCGGCACCTTCGTGGGGACTTACGGCACCCTGGTGCTCAACGCCAACGGCACCTACACCTACACGCTCAATACCAACGATGCGGATTTCAAAGCGCTGCACGGCGGCGGCAATGGCACGGAAACCTTCGCCTACACCCTCACCGACGCTGATGGCGACTCCAGCACGGCCAACCTGGTGCTGCAAATCCACAACAACGACGATCCAGTGACGATTGGCGGGCTGAACGCTGAAGGTGGCGAGCTCACCGTTTTCGAGAAAAACCTGAGTTTGGGCAGTGCGCCGGATGCCACCGCGTTGACCCAGAACGGCACGTTCACCATCACCGCGCTGGACGGCGTGCAGACGTTGAGTGTCGGCGGGATCACCGTCGTCAGCGGCGGCGTGGCCGCTGGTTTCCCGCAATCGATTTCTACCGGTTTGGGCAACACCCTGACCATCACCGGGTTTGACAGCGCCACCGGCGTGGTCAGTTACAGCTACACCTTGAACGGCAACGATGCGCATCCAACGGCGGGCGGCGCGAATAATCTGCCTGAGCAATTTGCGGTGACCGTAGTCGATGACAACGGCACCACGGCCAACGGTTCGCTGGACGTCAATGTGATCGACGACGTGCCGAAAGCGATAGACGACAGCAATGCGAGCACGGCGTCGGAAACGCTGCTGACGCTGAATGGCAATGTGCTGACCAACGATGTGCAAGGCGCGGATCGTGTGGCAACCGGTCCTGTGACGCCCGGCACCTTCGCCGGTACTTACGGCACCTTGGTGTTGAATGCCAACGGGACCTATACGTACACCCTGAACACCAGCGACGCCGATTTCAAAGCGCTGCACGGTGGTGGCAACGGCACCGAGAATTTCACCTACACCATCACCGATTCGGATGGGGATGCGAGCACTGCGACGTTAGTGCTGCAAATCCACAACAACGATGACCCGGTGACGATTGGTGGGTTGAACGCTGAAGGTGGCGAACTCACGGTTTTCGAGAAAAACCTGAGCCTGGGCAGTGCGCCGGATGCCACGGCGTTGACTCAAAGCGGCACGTTCACCATCACCGCGCTGGATGGCGTGCAGACGTTGAGTGTCGGCGGGATCACCGTCGTCAGCGGCGGCGTGGCCGCTGGTTTCCCGCAATCGATTTCTACCGGTTTGGGCAACACCCTGACCATCACCGGGTTTGACAGCGCCACCGGCGTGGTCAGTTACAGCTACACGTTGAACGGCAACGATGCGCATCCGACTGCGGGCGGTGCAAACAATCTGCCTGAGCAATTTGCAGTGACGGTGGTCGATGACAACGGCACTACGGCCAATGGTTCCCTGGACGTCAATGTGATCGACGACGTGCCGAAAGCGGTGGACGACAGCAATGCGAGCACAGCTTCTGAAACCCTGCTGACACTCAACGGCAACGTACTGACCAACGACGTGCAAGGCGCGGATCGCGTGGCGACCGGACCTGTGACGCCCGGCACCTTCGCCGGCACTTACGGCACCTTGGTGCTCAACGCCAACGGCACCTACACCTACACGCTCAATACCACTGACGCGGACTTCAAAGCCCTGCACGGCGGCGGCAACGGCACCGAGAATTTCACCTACACCATCACCGATTCCGACGGCGATGCGAGCACTGCAACGTTGGTGCTGCAAATCCATAACAACGACGACCCGGTCGTCATCAACGGTCTGAACGTTGAGGGTGGCGAACTCACCGTCTACGAGAAAAACCTCAGCCTCGGCAGCGCGCCCGACAGCACTCAACTGACCCAGAACGGCACCTTCACCATCACCGCCCTCGATGGCGTGCAAACCCTAACGGTCGGCGGCATCACCGTCGTCAGCGGCGGTGTGGCGGCAGGTTTCCCACAATCCATCCCGACCGGTTTGGGCAATACCCTGACCATCACCGGTTTCGATGCCACCACTGGCGTGGTCAGCTACAGCTACACCTTGAACGGCAACGATGCGCATCCGACGGCGGGCGGTGCAAACAATCTGCCTGAGCAATTTGCGGTGACCGTAGTCGATGACAACGGCACCACGGCCAACGGCTCCCTAGACGTCAACGTTATCGACGATCTGCCAAAAGCGGTGGATGACAGCAATGCGAGCACAGCTTCTGAAACCCTGCTGACACTGAACGGCAACGTGCTGACCAATGACGTGCAAGGCGCGGATCGTGTGGCGACCGGACCTGTGACGCCCGGCACCTTCGCCGGCACTTACGGCACCTTGGTGCTCAACGCCAACGGCACCTACACCTACACACTCAATACCACTGACGCGGACTTCAAAGCCCTGCACGGCGGCGGCAACGGCACCGAGAATTTCACCTACACCATCACCGATTCCGATGGCGACACCAGCACCGCCAACCTTGTGCTGCAAATCCACAACAACGACGACCCGGTCATCATCAACGGCCTGAACGTCGAAGGCGGCGAGCTCACTGTCTACGAGAAAAACCTTAGCCTCGGCAGCGCGCCCGACAGCACTCAACTGACCCAAAGCGGCACCTTCACCATCACCGCCCTCGATGGCGTGCAAACCCTCACTGTCGGCGGCATCACCGTCGTCACCGGCGGTGTGGCGGCAGGTTTCCCACAATCCATCCCGACCGGTTTGGGCAATACCCTGACCATCACCGGTTTCGATGCCACCACCGGGGTCGTCAGCTACAGCTACACCCTCAATGGCAACGACGCGCACCCAACCGCCAATGGCGCGAACAATCTGCCTGAGCAGTTCGCCGTCACTGTGGTCGATGACAACGGCACCACCGCCAACGGATCCCTGGACGTCAACGTCATCGACGATCTGCCGAAAGCCGTGAACGACAGCAACGCCGGCACCGCTTCGGAAAGCCTGTTGACCCTCAACGGCAACGTACTGACCAACGACGTGCAAGGCGCGGATCGCGTGGCGACCGGACCTGTAACCCCCGGCACCTTCACCGGCACTTACGGCACCTTGGTCCTCAACGCCAACGGCACCTACACCTACACCCTGAACACCAGTGACGCAGACTTCAAAAACCTGCACGGCAATGGCAACGGCACTGAAAACTTCACCTACACCCTCACCGATTCCGACGGCGATACCAGCACGGCGACCCTGGTGCTGCAAATCCACAACAACGACGACCCGGTGACCCTCAACGGCCTCGATGTCGTGGGCGGCGAGTTGACGGTTTACGAAAAGAACCTCAGCGACGGCACCAGCCCCAATACGCCAGCGCTGACCCAGAGCGGCACCTTTACGGTTACCGCGCTGGACGGCTTGCAAACCCTCGATGTGGGCGGCATTCATGTGGTGGTCGGTGGTGTGGCTGCCGGCTTCCCGCAATCGATCGTGACACCGCTCGGCAGTACGCTGACTGTCACGGGTTACGACGCGACCACGGGCGTTGTCAGCTACAGCTACACCCTGGTGAACACTGAAACCCACCCAACCGCCAACGGTGCCAACAGCATCACCGAAAACTTCAACGTGGTGGCCACGGACACCGATGGCAGCACGGCCACCAATCAAATCAACGTCAACATCGTCGACGACTTGCCAACGGCCCACGCCGATAGCGCGTCGGTGGCCGAGGGCGGGACGGTGTCGGGCAACGTGCTGGATAACGACATCGGCGGTGCTGATGGCCCGGCGCTCACCGGTGCAGTGGTCGGCGTACGCGCCGGCAGCGACACCTCGACCTCGGCCATCGGTGGCCTGGGCTCGAACATCAATGGCACCTACGGTTACCTGACGCTGGATACCAACGGCAACGCGGTCTATCACAGCAATCCCAACGCAGTGAACGCCCCGGGCGCCACCGATACCTTCGTCTACACCGTGCGCGATGCCGATGGCGATGAAAGCACCACGACTATCACCATCGACGTCTCGAACAGCTGCATCAAAGCGGTCAGCGATACCGACGTGACCGTCTACGAAAAAGCCCTGGACCTGACGAAAGATGGCCAGGACCTGGCGGCCGGCACCGTCGTCGGCAGCGATCCGACCAGCACCGGCGAAACCGCCAGTGGCACCCTGGTCGGCTCGGTCACCGGGGCCATCGGCGCGATCACTTACACCCTGGTGGGCAGCGCCAATGGCGCCTTTGGCCAGATCGTGCTCAACCCCAACGGCACGTACACCTACACCCTGACATCGCCTGCGAGCACCACGCCCCATGCCGATGACGGCGCCAACACGCTGACTGAAAGCTTCACCTACCAGGCCACCGATTCCCTGGGCAACATCAGCACCAGCACCATCGTCGTGCAGATCGTCGATGACGTGCCAAAAGCGGTCAACGACAGCAACGTTGGCGCGGCTTCAGAGACTGCGTTGACGCTCAATGGCAACGTCCTGACCAACGACATTCAGGGCGCGGACCTTGTTGCCACCGGACCGAACACCGGCCCTGTGACCCCCGGTACATTCACCGGGACTTACGGCACGCTGGTCCTGAATGCCAACGGCACCTACACCTACACCCTCAACCCCAACGATGCCGACTTCAAAAATCTGCACGGCGGCGGCAACGGCACGGAAACCTTTGCCTACACGATTACCGATTCGGACGGCGACACCAGCACCGCCAACCTGGTGCTGCAAATCCACAACAACGACGACCCGGTCGTCCTCAACGGCCTCAACGTCAACGGCGGCGAGCTGACGGTCTACGAGAAAAACCTCAGCGACGGCAGCACCCCCAACACGCCGGCCCTGACCCAAAGCGGCACCTTCACCGTCACCGCACTGGATGGTTTGCAAACCCTCGACGTCGGCGGCATTCATGTGGTTGCTGGCGGCGTAGCGGCAGGCTTCCCGCAATCGGTGACCACCGCGCTCGGCAGTACGTTCACCGTCACCGGTTACAACGCGAGCACCGGCGTGGTCAGCTACAGCTACACCCTGGTGGATAACGAAACCCATCCGACCGCCAACGGCGCCAACAGCATCACCGAGAACATCAATGTGGTGGCCACGGACGCCGACGGCAGCACCGCGTCGGGGCAGATCAACGTCAACATCGTCGATGACTTGCCAACCGCTGCGCCAAACACTGGCACCGTGGCCGAAGGCGCGACCGTCAACATCAGCGTGCTCGGCAACGACGTGCTCGGTGCCGATGGCGCGGCGGCGGGCGGGGCGGTGGTCGGTGTGCGCGCCGGCAGCAACACCGCCACCTCGGCGGTCGGCGGGCTGGGCACCAACATCAACGGCACCTACGGCTACCTGACCCTGGATGCGGCGGGCAACGCCGTGTACCACAGCAATCCGAACTCGGTGGGCGTGGCGGGGGCGACCGATACGTTTGTCTACACGGTGCGCGATTCCGACGGCGACGAAAGCACCACCACCATCACGATTAACGTCAACGACAGCGGCCTCAAAGCGGTGGTCGATCAGGACGTGACGGTCTTCGAAAAAGCCCTCGACCTGAGCAAGGATGGCCTCGATCTGGCACCCGGCACGGTTACCGGCAGCGACCCGACCAACACCGGCGAAACCGCTACCGGCACGCTGGTCGGTTCGGTCACCGGCGGCACCGGTCCGTTGACTTACAGCGTGGTCGGCAGCGCCACCGGGACCTACGGGCAAATCCTGATCAACCCGGACGGCAGCTACACCTACACCCTGACCTCGGCGCCGAAAACTTCGCCGAATGCCAACGACGGGCCGAACACCCTGAGCGAAAGTTTTACCTACAAAGCCACCGATGCCCTGGGCAACAGCACCACCAGCACCATCGTGGTGAACATCGTCGATGACGTGCCAAAAGCGGTGGCGTCGGACCGTTCGGTAACCGCGGTGGAAATCGATTCCAACCTGCTGCTGGTGATCGACGTCTCCGGCAGTATGGCCGATGCCTCCGGTGTGCCCGGCCTGTCTCGGATAGAGTTGGCGAAGCAGGCGATCAGCGCCTTGCTCGATAAGTACGATGACCTTGGCGATGTGAAAGTGCAGATCGTCACCTTCAGCAGCAGCGCCACCGACAAGACCTCGGTCTGGGTCGATGTGGCCACCGCCAAGTCGATCATCGCCTCGCTCACCGCAGGCGGTGGCACCAACTACGACGCGGCGGTCGCAGCAGCGAAACTGGCGTTCGGCACACCGGGGCAACTGACCGGGGCGCAGAACGTCGGGTACTTCTTCTCCGACGGCAAGCCTACCTCCGGCCAGGAAACCGGTACGGCGGATGAGGCCGCCTGGAAGGCTTTCCTCGACGCCAATGGCATCAAAAACTATGCGATCGGCCTGGGCAGTGGCGTCAGCAATGCCAACCTCAACCCGTTGGCGTATGACGGCAGCACCCACACCGACACCAACGCGGTGGTGGTCACCGACCTCAATCAACTCAACTCGGTGCTCTCGGGTACCGTGCAGGGCGCACCGGTTACCGGCACGCTGCTGGAGGGCGGCTCGTTCGGCGCTGATGGCGGTTTCATCAAAACCATCGTGGTCGATGGCACCACCTACACCTACGACCCGAAAGGCAACAGCAACCAGGGCGCGCTGACGTTCAGTGGCACCAACCACGGCACGTTCAACACGGTGAACAACAGCATCAGCATCGCCACCAACAACAGTGGCACGCTGGTAGTGAACCTCGACACCGGCGAATACACCTACACCTCGCAAAAAACCACGGCGGTGGTGATCACCGAAAACATCGGCTTCACCGTCAGCGACAACGACGGAGACCTGGCCAGCTCGACGCTGACGGTCAAAGTCATTCCGAATGCGCCACCGGTGGCGGTCGATGACCACATCATCACCAACGTGCTGTCGAGCACCATCGTGGTGCCGGGCGAGCTGCTGCTGGCCAACGACACCGACGTCAACGGCGATCCGATGACGGCGACACCGACCACGTTCAACACCGGTTGGGCGGCCAAGGGCGCGGACTTCGTCGGCACTGGCGCCATCAGCTTTGCCGGCACCGGCAACACTGCCGCCAACCAGGCACTGGCCGATGTGCGTAACTCCTTTGCGGCGAACTCGGCGGCCATGACGGCGGTGCTGGTCATCAGCGGTTACCTGGGCGCGGTCACCACGTCCAACGCCAACGATGAAGACCTCATCACCGTCAAACTGAAACAGGGCGAAACCCTCAACCTTGACCACAACCTGGCGGCCGGTCACGTGACCATGGAGTACTCGCTCAATGGCGGCGCGTTCGTGAGCATCGCCGATGGCGGGACCATCACCGCGTCGGCGGATGGCACCTACCAGATCCACGTCACCAACATCACCAACACCAGTGGCAGCAACCCCACGGGGTCCGAGAACTATCAGCTGACCATGACCGTCAACTACGCCGGGGCCCACGACGTCACGCCGGATTACCACGGCACCTACACCGCCAACGACAGCCATGGCGGCAGCGACACGGCAAACGTGACCATCAGCTACCAGGATGGCCACACCCTCACCGGCACCTCGGGCGATGACGTGTTGGTGGCCGGCACCGGCAACAACATCCTCAACGCGGGCGACGGCAACGACGTGCTCACCGCCGGCAGCGGCAACAACGAGTTGCACGGCGGCGCCGGCAACGACTTGCTGTACAGCGGCCCCGGCAACGACCTGCTCGATGGCGGCACTGGCATCGACACCGTCAGCTACGCCCACGCCACGGCGGGCGTCACCGTCGACCTGAGCCTGCTCACCGCGCAAAACACCCTGGGCGCCGGCACCGACACCCTCACCGGTATCGAGAACCTGACCGGCTCCAACTTCAACGACACCTTGACGGGGGACAATAACAACAACGTGATCAACGGCGGCCTGGGCAACGACACACTCAATGGCGGTGGCGGCGACGACATCCTCATCGGCGGCCTGGGCAACAACACCCTCACCGGCGGCGCGGGGGCGGACACCTTCCAGTGGTTGGCTGGCAACAGCGGCCACGATGTGGTCACTGACTTCACCCCCGGCACCGACAAACTGGACCTGTCACAACTGCTGCAAGGCGAAAACGGCACCACCGCGTCGCTGGATGACTACCTGCACTTCACCGTCACCGGCAGCGGTGCGAGCCTGGTCACCAGCATCGACGTCAGCGCCATGGCCGGCGCCACGCCGACCCAGACCATCGACCTGGCCGGCGTCAACCTCGCCAGCCACTACGGCGTCACACCGGGCGCGGGTGGTGTGGTCGCGGGCGGGCACGACACGGCAACCATCATCACCGGCATGCTCAACGACCATTCGTTGAAGGTGGATACCGTCTGATGCAATAGGGCTGAAACGACAAAACCCGCCATCCCTTTGAAAGGGGATGACGGGTTTTTTGTTGTCCGGGATTCGGAGTTGCGCTGCCTGACACCACCCCCCTGTGGGAGCGGGCTTGCTCGCGAAGAGGCCCTGTCAGACGAGTGAGATATCGGCTGACACACCGCCATCGCGAGCAAGTCGGCTCCCACAGTTGATCTGTGTCGCTTGCGAATTTTGTGTACGACATCAGTCCCCTGTGGGAGCGAGCCTGCTCGCGAAGAACGATAACGCGGTGTACCTGAAAAACCCCTGCATCTTTCGTGTGAAGGCTTGCCCGATCACCAAAATTCAACTCATCTAGATCTGGCACTTGTATCCGGGGTCTCCGACGAGCGGTAGCAAAACCTGTAATTTCTGACAGTAGCCAGTCGCGCTGACGGGGCATTAAATAAATCCAGCCCATCGTCCTTTCTGGTAGGGATTGCTCTCATGTCTACACCCACTGAACCCACCGATGATTCCGAATCCGACAACCTGCCCACCGCTATCGACGCGCCAAAGGTGCCCGCGGTTTTGGATCAGGATGATCCGGCAGGATTGCTGCCCATCAGCGCCTTGGGACGTGACCTGACCGTAACGTTTATGGAATGGGAGTTCACCACAGCGCCCAATCGCACGGATGTAGTTGAGTTAGGCTTCAGTCTTTTGGGAACGTCTTTCAGAAAGGTCAATGAACGCCGCTATCCAACCCCCATCACCGTCGATTTTCCACAAGAGGTGACCGTTCCCAAAGACTTGCTTTCCGCTGGGGTCTACGAGGTGTCGGTCAACATCAAGCTCAGCGGTGTAGGAAGCGGAATAGAGTCACCCAGAAAAAAAATCACCATCGACCTTACCCAGCCCAATTTTGGTAATCAGCCGGAGGCCGTGAGGTTCCCCGACGAACTCAACGGCACCATCACCGAAGGCTATTTGAGCACTCACGGGCAAGTGATTGTCGAGGTGGTTTTTTATACGGATGTCGACGCCGGTGACCGAGCTGTTTACTACTGGACCGACCAAGCGATTCCGCCTGACAGCGAAAAACCGATTAAGGAGCAGGCGTTCAGTCAGCAAGACATCGACAACGGGTTTTTGCACATCACGGTGTATGCCGATGAAATCCGGCCCTGGGGCAGCGGCACTCGCTACCTGTATTTCTATCTGAGGGATCGGGCCGGGAATCGAGGGCCCCGATCGAAACTGGCGTCCATCAATGTCGATCTCACGCCGATGCCGGGGGCGCTGCCGCCTCCCAGAGTGCCGTTGTCAGCGCGCGGTTTGATCGACCGCCAACATGCACGGGACGGGGTTTACGTTGAAATTGATGCCTATGATTTGCCGAACAAGGATCAGTCGGTCGTCGTCACTTGGGGAAGCGCCACACTGGCTGACTTCCCGGTCGACCCAAACGGCTTCCCCTTGAGGATACCGGTGCCGTGGTCAGCGTTGCATGGTCAGGGTGACGGGCCATTGCGCGCGCAGGTCAACTATCGGATCCGTCATCCCGGTCTGGGGCCGCCTTCGCCGACGATTTCGGTGCCAGTTAATTTGACGGTAGCCGGTCAGGATCACCCTGCGGCCCCCGCACTGGTCAATGATCGATTGGCGAAACTGGAAGTTCGCGGGCAAATCTCCGATACCCCCAATAAATTGCTCGGTACCGACAAGGGCTTGCCGGCGAAGGCGACTTTGACGCTCTTCGACGATCCGCTGCCTCTGGAAGAGATCGAGGTGTTCTGGGGACCGATCATCCTGGCGGTGGACCGTTACGAGGTGCAATTCGGCGATACGGGAGGCAAGTCGCTGGAATTTGAGATTCCGTGGAGCGCCATCGAGCAAGACAAGTTCAATCCGAAGTTGCCGGTGTATTACACCACCAGCAATGGAGTGAACCTGCAGAAGTCGCAGGTGACGGAAGTTGAGGTGTCCATTGCCCTGGCCGGCCTTGAGGAGCCGACGTTCCCCCACGCCGGGAAGTTTGTGACGCTCCATTGCTGTTCGGTGCCGAGAATATGGGAAGGGGTGACCATCCACATCCCGGCTCAAACCGCCTTCTCCAAGGACGATGAAGTGACTTTGCATTGGCAAGGGTGCAGGAACGAGAACGGGACTGACCCGATAGACGGGACGTATGCACCGTTTTCCAGGACGCTCAGCGATGACGATGTGCGCGATGGGTTTGATGTAGTCGTTACCGATTATGAGAAGTTGATTGCGCCGATGGTGAACAACGCTTCAGCGCTTGTTTATTACGAACTGTTTAAACAAAACGGGGCAGAAGGGAAGTCGCCTTTTAACTTTGTGGTTATCAATAGAACGATGCCCAGTGGGGAAATATGTTCGCCCGACAATGACCTGTGTGAGGAAAACTGGTCGGAAGACTGACAAGGGGCTGCGGCTTGAATTCCTGATGAGTTGGCCTGTAGGGACTCGAGGGGCAGGGTTGTTCAATCGTTGAGAAGTTGATGGTTTGGTACTCATTGATTTTTTCTTGTTTGGAGGTTTCAAAATGACTATTTATAAAAAACTTGATAATAATCCGGGGCGCGCCGCGTTAAGGGCGGCGCTGCGCTCCATATCGGTAACCGCTCCACCACCACCCGAGTTTCAAGGGCTATTACCTGACGTAGAAGGAGATGAACCGAATAAACTGCCTATGGAACTCAGCAATGTTGAAAACGAGGTGTTGATAACAGGCATGGAGGAGTTGGTTCCCCCGATTCCGGAAGGGAGACCTATAAGTTTTCAAATTTTGTGGGATGGCATCGCTGTTGGTGCTCCCGTGACGCGTGTTATGCCAATAACATTTCCGATTAGTTTGAGATTGCCCGCTGGTCAGACATTTACACAAGGGATATATAATCTGAGTTATCGAAGGATGTATGCCGGTACTCCTACCGATTACACTCCCCCCATTAAAATTATTGTCGACAAGGAAGCCCCAAACCGAGGATTACCCGGAGCGGCCGCTATTCTTCCCGCTGCGATAATTGATGATCGTGTGACGGCCGAATATGTTCAGGCCAATGGCGGATTAAAGATTGTAATTCCCATTCCCACGGACATCCGGACGGGTGACAAGGTTGAGGTGTACTACGGAGCGAGCGATCCCGCAAAAAAAATTGCTGAGCATACAGTGCCGGTGCCGGCTGATCGCGAAACTGAAATCAGTGTCACGCTGACATTTGCCGAGTTTCTCCTTGCAGCTGAAGGCGCCAGGATCATTTATTACCGATGGTCGGATCGAGTCGGCAACATTGGCCTTCACTCCAATGCTCGGGACGTCAAAGCCATACATCATGCGGAACCGAGCAACTTAAAGGCGCCGAAAGTACCGGTTGCAGACCCTGTGATCGATATCAAAGATGCCTTTCCTCATGTGACGGTCCTGATTGACCAATATGACAATCACAAACCGACAGACGAGTATGTGGTTTCGTGGGGCACCCGGGAGCAGGCTCCCAAACGGGTGGGCGATATTTTCCCTGGCGTGGTTGAAGTGCCTATGGGCATTGTTGCAGCAGACGGGTTGGGACCTATTGATGACTTGCCTGTCACCTACAAAGTGTTGCGCTCAGGCCTGCCGTATCCCGAAACGACGGGCACGCTCGTCGACGTGGATTTACGCCAACCAGGTACACCACCGCCTGATCCGGAAACCGATCCGGAAGTGGGAAATCCCAATCTTAATGAGGTGAATGTGATTCCTGCCAATTCAGGAACTGAGAACATATTGCTTCCGGTGGATGCCAATGAGCCGGCCACGGCCAAGGTGCTCATTGATTCAAACCGTACAATCGGTGACATTTATACATTGTTCTGGAATAAGGTCGCTGTCTCGGGAACGGATGGAACATATACAGTTGATGGTTCTGAAGACGATGCAACCGAAATAGAATTTACCATTCCGTGGGCTGATATCGAGGCAGGGCGCAATGGTAAAGAGGTGCCGGTTCATTATGAGATCAGTAATCCGGCGGTGCAGAATCCTAATCCATCTACACGTCAGCGCGTGGATGTGTATGTTCTGCCGGTCATCTTGAACCCCCCTGTTATTAACCACGTTGAACGTGAAGAAATTGAGCCCGGTAAGTTTATCGACTTTTTGTCGTGTCCTACTTTAAAGCAGATTCCCAATGTGGGACGTGCGGCGATTGTGACTGTCGCCGGTGGCGCCCCTTTGGCTCAGGGCATGGTGCTGAACTTTGAATGGACGGGGCACTTTTACGATACTGGTGGTAATCCAGTTCCTGTAACGCCTCACAAATTCAGCAAGACACTTACAGTAAATGAGCATATTGATGGGGTGACTGTTTATTTGCCCCTCACCGAGCTGGAACGTATTAAAGATGGCAGTGGCAGTATTATGTACACGGTGAATATTGATAGGCGCGATGAACCCTCTGGCTCTCATGATGTGGAGGTGGTAGTGCGTGACTTGGATGGAGGGCCCTGCCCGCTTATATAAGTATCCGTAAAGACTAAAGGGGGGGCGCAAGTTCCCCCATTTTTTTTGATTGCAATGTGAAATTAATTCCTTGAATGAATTTAGCGGGCAAGGAAATTTTATTTAAGGAAAAGTCCTACAGAATAAGCCTTCTCCGATCGATAGCATGCCCCCCCTAGAGAGTTATTCATTTAATCAACAGGTTTGGGAGTCAGTACTATGCGAACCTTATTGTCCTACCTTCATCAGGAGCGGTGGTTCCACCGGTTGGCATTGGCGCCAGTGCTGGTGATCAGCCCCCCGGGCTTTGCCCTCACCAATGTGGGCGCTGGCCAGACGTTGAACATTACCGGTACTACCGCACCGGACAATTATCTGGTCCGCGACGGCGGGGTGTTGCTTGCCAACGACGCGCAGACGTTCGAGATCAATGTTGAAGCAGGGTCCACTTTTCAAGCCGTGGGCGGCACTTACGCCGGGCGCAGTAATAGTCTGGCAGGCATCACCGTTATCAATAGCCAAGCCACGCTGACCAACGTTGCAGTGAGCGGTAGCTTCACGGGTTTGATATTCAGTCGACAGAGTTCCAGTACCACGGGATCTACCGGACGCGTAACAGGCAGTGATATCAGCGGCGACTTTACTGGCGTCAGTGTCTCCGGCGCGAGCACTGTTGATCTCATCGACACCCGCGTCACGGGCAACCTGGCCGACAGCGTCGGGCTGCAGTTTTTCGGCGGGGAGGTGCGCGCCAGCCAAAATACGGTGATAAGTGGCGGTGAGATTGGCGTGCGGATGGATGAAGACGGCGCAAGATTGGGCATCAGTCGCCTGGTGCTGGACAGCTCCAGCGTCGAAGGGCGCACGGGGTCAGCCATCGTCGTCGATCAAGGCATCGAAGCAACGATTGAAGTCCTGAACAACTCAACTCTGCTCGCGGGCAACGGCATCCTGCTCGACGTACAAGGCGCCTCGACCGTCGGCATGAAAGTCGCTGACAGCGTCCTGCAAGGCAATATAAATATTGCCGGCAACAGCACCGCCAATCTCACCTTCGACCAGGCCCGCCTGACCGGCAACGTACTGGCAGACAGCGGCTCATCCGCCAGTGTTCTGCTGCAGAACCAGTCGGTACTCGAAGGCAATGTTCAGCTCACGGGTGCTTTGGGTGAACTAGCCCTGGACCAGAGCACCATGACCGGCAATGTACTGGCCGAAAGTGGTGCCACTGCCGACGTGCGCCTGCGCAACCACGCGCTGCTCGACGGTAACGTGCAACTCTCCGGCAACAGCACCGCCAGTCTCACCCTTGACCAAAGCCGCATGACCGGCGATGTGCTGGTAGAAAGCGGCAGTACCGCCAACGTCACTTTGAATGACCAGTCGCAATTGATCGGTCGGCTCAACGGGGTCAACGGCGTGACGATCAACAGCCAATCCACCTGGACCCTGACCGGCAACGACTCGATCGGCACCCTGGCCATGAGCGGCGGCACGGTGGATTTTGGCACCGGCACCACGCCGGGCACCTTCTACCAACTGAACGTCGGCACCCTCACGGGTAACGGCACGTTCGCGATGAAGGGCGATTTTGCCAACGGTGATCGCGATTTCCTCAATGTCAGCGGCGTGGCCACGGGCGATTTCGGGTTGGCCATCAGCGCCTCTGGCCTGGACGCGACGTCACCGCAGCAATTGCAGTTGGTGCACACCGGCGCCGGTGATGCTCGGTTCTCGCTGGTGAACGGCACGCCGGTGGATTTGGGGGCGTTCTCCTACGCATTGACGAGCGAAAGCAATGGCAGCGGCGGAACCGACTGGTTCCTCGACCCGACCACCAAAACCATCAGCCCCGGCGCGAGCACGGTATTGGCATTGTTCAATACCGCGCCCACCGTGTGGTACGGCGAGTTGTCGTCGCTGCGCAGCCGCATGGGCGAGTTGCGTTTCAACGGTGGCCAGTCCGGCGCCTGGGCGCGCAGCTATGGCAACAAATACAACGTCGCCGAGGCTTCGGGCGTGGGCTATCAGCAGACGCAACAAGGGTTTTCCCTCGGCGCTGATGCTCGCTTGGGCGAGAGCCAATGGCTGATGGGGGTGCTGGCGGGTTACAGCCAGTCCGATCTGGACCTGAATCGCGGCACGTCCGGCACGGTGAAGAGTTACTACGCCGGGCCATACGTCACCTGGCTGGACGCGGACACCGGTTACTACTTTGACGGCGTGCTCAAGTTCAACCGCTTTCGCAACGAAGCCAAAGTCAGCCTGAGTGACGGCAGCCGCAGCAAGGGTGACTACGACACCATGGGCGTCGGTGCATCGGCGGAGTTCGGCCGCCACATCAAACTGGCCGACGGTTACTTCGTCGAACCCTTCACGCAGCTGTCCGCCGTGGTCGTCCAGGGTCGCCATTACGACCTGGACAATGGCATGGAGGCCGACGGCGATCGCACCCGTTCGCTGCTCGGCAAACTCGGCACGACCGCCGGGCGCAACATTCCATTGAGCGGTGGCGGGGTGGCACAGCCTTATGTGCGGGCGGCGTGGGTGCATGAATTTGCCAAAAACAATGAAGTGCGGGTCAACGACAACGTGTTCAATAACGACCTGTCGGGTTCCCGTGGCGAGTTGGGCGCGGGGGTCGCGGTTTCATTGTCTGAGAAGTGGCAAGCGCATGCTGATTTCGACTATGCCAATGGCGAGCATATCGAACAGCCGTTTGGGGTGAATATCGGGGTGAGGTATTCGTGGTAAACGGATGATGGTGACGCAGTAAAAGAAAAACGCCTCGCGGATTGCGGGGCGTTTTTTTGTGGGCGGGATTTACTTCAAGGCCGAGTTTTACAGCGGTACCAGACACCATGCGAACAAGGGACTGGTAATAAACGTTCCGCCATAAACCACGTAGGCCGGGTGAAGGAAAATACCCCAGCGGGGTCCCGACATTGCGCACATCCAAATATTTTCAGTACGAGTCGGCCGCACATAAACCAGCGCGATATCCCGCAAGAATGAATAGTTATAGGTCGTCTGCCCCCTCAACGAATTCATCCAGGCCACCGATTCGTTGCTGCCCATCCTTGTCGTGCTTATCCGCAACTCAAAAACGTTCGTCACCGCCACCACATAACTGACCCTCGCCCCCGCATTATCGGAAACCGTAATCGTGGCCGAGCCATTGCGATTCCCGGTGACTTTCCCCGCGTTCGTTACACTGGCCACCGCCGGATTGGATGAGGCATAGCTGTAAGGTGGTGTGCCTCCCGTCGCCACACGCGTCGCGGTGTTGTTAACCGAATCAGCACCGGTTTTGGTCCATTGCGCAATCTTCACCGAGAAACCATTGAGGTTCATCTGCGTCGGCACAATGCTCAACGGATTCTTGACCTGGAACCTGCGCGGCGGTGTCGACACCGGTTCGCTGCCATACAAACCCATGGCTGTCAGGCTGTAACTTTTTACCGTCAAACCGCTTCGGGTCATTCGCCAGGTGCCGGTGCCATCCACGGGGAATTGACCCCACGAGGTGGCACTATCGAGCAGGCGGATACTTTGCCCCGGGCTGGCCTGGCCGACGATATTCACGACGGTGTCGAATGTAATGCCGTCCTGGCCCACCGAGGCACCCTTGGAGTCGGTGATGGAACTGATCGACGGTTCGACGGCGTTTGCGACCACGAACGTGCGAGCCGGGTTGGACACCTCGCCGCTGCCATACAACGCCAACGCCGTGAGTCTGTAGGGTTTGGCGCTCAGGTTGGCGACTGGCAGGGTCCAGGTGCCGCTGGCATTGGCCGTCGGTTCGCCAAGGGTGGCGGTGAAATCGAGCAGGCGAACCTTCTGATTGGCGTTGGCCGTGCCCTTGACCGTGACGGTTCGGTCGTAGGTGATCGCACCTTCGAGGACCGGACCTTTGGAGTCGGTGATGCTGTCGATGTTGGGGCTGACCGGTGCTTCCACCCGGAAGGTGCGCGGCGTGGAAACTTGTCCGTCGCCGTACAGGGCCAGGGCGGTGAGGCTGTAGGCTTTGACGCTCAACCCGTTGAGCGGATGTCGCCAGGTACCTGCGGCATCCGTGGCGGGTTCGCCCAGTGAGGTACTGCCGTCGCGGATGCGCACGCGTTGATTGGGGCTGGCCGTTCCCTCCAGATTGACGCTGGTAAAAAAGGTCACGCCATCGGGCGCCACCGAGCCTCGGGTATCGGTCACGCTGCTGATCACCGGCTCCTGGGCTTGGGCCTGGGTAAAGTTGCGTGGCGGGCTCGACACCGGTTCGCTGCCGTAGAGCCCGCTTACGGTCAGGCTGAAGGCTTTGACGGTGGGCGAGGTGTGGGTGTAAGTCCAATCGCCGCTGGCATCGACGATGGGTTCGGCGAGGGTTGTCGCACCGTCGAGAATCCTGACAGTTTGATTCGGGCTGGCCACACCCTTGAGGGTAAAGACTTTGTCGAAAGAAATGCCATCGGGGAGGATTTCGCCTTTGGAATCCGTCAGCGAAAGAATGCGCGGTGTGACGGTCTCCACGGCGCTCAAGCCGTGCGGTGCGGATTCCGGCCGGCTGCCATACAAGGCTTTGGCCGTCAGGCGGTAGGTTTTTTGCTGCAGCGCCAAGGTTTGATTCCAGTCGCCTTCGGCGCTGACATCGAGCACCGCCAGCGGCGTGGCGCCGTCGAACGTCTGCACCTGTCGTCCCGGGTGCGCCTTACCCGCGAGCCGCACGCTGCTGTCGAAGGTGATGCCGTCGAGAGGAATCGGGCCCTTGGAGTCCGTCACTGAAACGATTTCCGGCTCGATGGCCCGGCCCACCTGCAAGGGCAGTGTTTCAGAAAACAGATAACGGATGGGCGTGCCGCGTTTGATGCTGTAACGCACGGCGACCAGCTCGCTAATGTTGGGCGTGATGAAGCGTGCATCGACCCGGAAATGGATCGGTTTGCCACGGTTAAGGGTGGTGACAGGCACCGAGTCCTGGGTGGTGCCGCTGGCGGTCGGGCCTTTCCAGTAATACGTCACTTCATCGCCGACCTGGGTTTGATCATTGTCCACACGTACGGTGGCGCTATGGGGCACAGCGATCGGGTCTAGGAAACCGTCCGGAGCTTCCACCACGGTGGGCGCGGGGTACTCGCCGGGAATCGCCGCGATCCTGAGCAACTGATGCCGCGACTCATAAATGCCGGCGGCTTGCACGTTGTCATTCATGACCCGGTAAAACAGGTCGAGGCTGCCGTCCTTGAGGGCCGTGATGTGGTGGGTTTCGATGGACAGAGTGACGCGTTTTTCAACGGCATCGTTACTGCTGACGGTGTGCTGATATTCGAACGGGTAGGGTTGGCCGTTGGCGCGACTGCCCAACCCGATCAGATTGATCAAGTCGCCATTGGCCATATCGGCGTAACCGACGTCCACGGTGGCCATCTCGGCGTCGGGGTCCAGGGTGTCGCCCTGGGCTTCGCGCACGGTCGGTGCCGGCAGTTCGATGACATCGCCCACCACACTGGCAAAGGCTCGTTTGGACGACAGCGGCGGGCTACCGTTGTATTTGATCAGTGTGTAGGCCGCTTCGACCGAACCGCCGGCTAGCGCTCGAAACAGCGCATTGGGCGCGGGCACCTCTGCGATCAGCGGCGGTTCACTGAGGATTTGCACCGATTCGGTGTGGCTCAAGCGTTCGCCGGAGGCTGTCAGGCCCACGCACGTCATTTCGAGGGTGTCGTCCTGCTCGAACTCGGCGCCCTCCACGAGAATCTGCACGTAGACGTCGTCGTAGCCCAAGGCTTCCAGGTCGATCACCCCGCCGGATGCTTGCTGGATGATTGGCGCTCGCAACCGCCAGGCGCCGGCGTCCACCGCAACCGGGGTACGTTGTGACCATCGCTCCGCGAAGTTCCACACTTCGTCGACGATGTCGTATTGCACCAGCAAGGCATCGCTGTCGCCGGCGGCGAGAATCGCTGCTTGATCGGCGGTCACGACAATGGGGTCGGCCCCCGAGGCCTGCTCCCGGGTGATCTGGTGCGGTGCGAGCAATACGCTGCCCCATTTCACCTGGACGGTGTCGCGCAGGGCAATGTTCGGGTAGACGGGAACGGTCACGGGCACGCCTCGGGCCGCCCACTCGGCATGTACGCCGTTGCGGATGACATCCTCGGGCAGCTGCACAATATTCAACTCTGAATGACCGTCGGGGAGATGCGGATTCTTGTCACGACCGCCGGGCCGGTCCAGTTTGACCCGCAACCGGATGGATATCGACGGCGCGTCGGGCACGGGTTGCCCATTGCGGGTCAGGATGTAATAGCACTCGCCCCAGTCCGGAGTAATCGGCTCGGTGGGCAAGTAAAAGAACAACGGTTGATTGACTTCGTCGGGATACACCTCGCGGGTGAAGATCTTCGCGCCTTCCCAGTAGATGTCGTGTCGATCACCCGCCTGCATGCCGAGGTAAGCCGAGATGACACACAACACACCATTGGGATGCTGGGTGACCACGGCAATATTGATCCCGCCGTCGCCGTCGACTACGGGGTAGGTCATGCTGGAAATCTGCAAGGGCCGCAGGGCCAGTGGCGAGGTTTCGGTTGTTTGAGGCGCAAAGAGGAACAAGCTGTAAGCGGTCATGCCACTGGCTCCTTGTCGATCACGACAGTCAGGCTTCACACGAAGGTGGTTGGCTCTATTGGGCGACTGATTGACGGGCGCGGGCTACTGTCAGATCTGACAGTAGCGACGAGTGGTTGAGGCGGATTTTTTCGGCACGCACCAAAGCCCTGTGGGAGCGGGCTTGCTCGCGAAAGCGGTGGGTCAGCCAACATCCCTGTTGACTGTCAGTGCGCTTTCGCGAGCAAGCTCGCTCCCACATTTTGTTCGGTGTTGTTCGCAGGATTTGTGGTCGGCGCAGTTCCCCTGTGGGAGCGGGCTTGCTCGCGAAAGCGGTGGGTCAGCCCACATCCCTGTTGACTGTCAGTGCGCTTTCGCGAGCAAGCTCGCTCCCACAATTTGTTCGGTGTTGTTCACAGGATTTGTGGTCGGCGCGGTTCCCCCGTGGGAGCGAGCCTGCTCGCGAAGGCGGTGGCACAGGCAAAGAATTTGCTGCCTGACACACCGCTTTCGCGAGCAAGCCCGCTCCCACAATTTGTTCGGTGTTGTTCGCAGGATTTGTGGTCGGCGCAGTTCCCCTGTGGGAGCGGGCTTGCTCGCGAAGGCGGTGGCACAGGCAAAGAATTTGCTGCCTGACACACCGCGTTCGCGAGCAAGCTCGCTCCCACATTTTGTTCGGTGTTGTTCACAGGATTTGTGGCCGGCGCAGCGCCCCTGTAGGAGCAGAGCTTGCTCGCGATGGCGGTGGATCTGCCAACATCCATGTTGACTGTCAGTGTGCTTTCGCGAGCAGGCTCGCTCCCACATTTTGTTCAGTGTTGTTCACAGAGTTTGTGGTCGGCGCGGTTCCCCCGTGGGAGCGAGCCTGCTCGCGAAGGCGGTGGCACAGGCAAAGAATTTGCTGCCTGACACACCGCTTTCGCGAGCAAGCTCGCTCCCACATTTTGTTCGGTGTTGTTCACAGGATTTGTGGCCGGCGCGGTTCCCCTGTGGGAGCGGGCTTGCTCGCGAAAGCGGTGGGTCAGCCAATATCCCTGTTGACTGTCAGTGCGCTTTCGCGAGCAGGCTCGCTCCCACATTTTTGTTCAGTGTTGTTCGCAGGATTTGTGGTCGGCGCAGCGCCCCTGTAGGAGCAGAGCTTGCTCGCGAAGACGGTGGCACAGGCAAGAAATTTGCTGCCTGACACACCGCTTTCGCGAGCAGGCTCGCTCCCACAATTTGTTCGGTGTTGTTCGCAGGATTTGTGGTCGGCGCAGTTCCCCTGTGGGAGCGAGCCTGCTCGCGAAAGCAATCTGTCATCCAGCATTGATGTTGGCTGACCCACCGCTTAAACATGTTTAACGGCGACTGTTTAAAGACACTCAGTGTTACGTCATAAGCGGCTACAAGACCTTGCGTCGTTACCTACGCGTACGCCAGAATCCGCCGGCTTGTGCGCTTTGACCCCGGCCTCTATCGTTTCCCTGCCACTGCTTATCAGTGGTCGGGTTTAGTAGCCCGGTGGTTATCGGTAAGGTGCATAAGCGCCATTCAGTCAGGTCATTCCATGCCTGCACTTGATGGTGGTTGTGCGTAGGGCGCCCTCGGGCGCGCCGGGCTTGCTGATTCCACCGGTCTACTAACCTGCGTACAGCCGCCACCCTTCTTTTAGTAGAGAAGTGTCAAGCGGCTCCAATTTGGAGCAGCAAACCATGTTCAAAGTAACGCCGAACCCCCCGCAAACGGGTCCAGTACCCTACGACGCCTCTCTTGATCTTGACCCCAAGAAAGCGAAAGAGGCCGCCGACCGCGCGGTCAACTTTTACCTCAACCCCGAGGCGACGAAAACGCAGATACCGCCTCGAAGGCCCGGCACCTTTTACACCATCGACGCAGCGGTGGATGACGAAACGTTGCTGGTCGACGCCAGCGAATTGTTGGCGTCCGCCAACGCGATGATCAATGATCTCGCCGACCTGGACGAAGGCCCGCGACGCTATTCGTTGGTGGTGCTGCAACGGATCATTATGTTGGGTCAAACAGCGGTCAATCGGGTATTGGATAACCACAAGCCTGGGTAACCGCCAGGCACTGTAGGAGCGAAGCTTGCTCGCGAAGGCGCCAGGTCTGACACACCGCGTTATCGTTCTTCGCGGGCAAGCTTTGCTCCTGCAACAGTCGAAGGATCGGTGACGGAGTGATTTAAAGCCTGCTGGAGTCACCATCGCTACTGTCAGACCTGACAGTAGCGACCAATGGTAGGGCTTAATTCACATGGGTTCAGGCGGCCCGATCAGTCGGCCCATTACCCCAAACAATCCCAGTTCCTTGATCGCCTCCAACTCCCCCTGCGTTTCGACCCTCTCCGCAATCAACGGCAAATCAATGCTGTTGGTCGCCCGAAAAATCGCCTCGATGAACAGCCGCTTATCGCTCTGCTCATCAATCCCGCGAATGTAACTCCCATCAATTTTCAAGTACGCCAGACCCAGCTGCGTGAGGTTGCCGATCTGGCTGAAGCTGCCGCCAAAGTGCTGCAACCCGATGCGGTAACCGGTGCTGAGCAAGCTGTGGCTCAGGCGCTGCAATTCGTCAGGGGGCGGCAGTTGGCGCTCGTCGATTTCCAGGACCAGCAGCGGCGCCAGTTCCGGCAGCGAGTCGAGTGTGCGCAAGATCTGTTGCAGTGGCACCGGATCGCGCAGGGTGGTGCCGGACAGGCTCAGCGCCAGAGGCCAGCGGTTGACGGCGAGGTAGTCGAGGGTTGCGTCAAGCATCGCCAGGTCGAAGCGTGCGGACCAGCCGAGGCGTTCGATCCAGGGCAGGAAATGTCCGGCGGCAATCGCTTCGCCCTGCGGGTCGAGCAGGCGCGCGAGGACTTTGTGATGCAGCACCTGGCTGGTGTCGGCGCATTGCACCACCGGTTGGAAATACAGCTGCAATTTGCCGTGGGTCAGGGCGTCGTCGATCCAGTTGCGCCAGTCGTGCTGGGACTGGTTCGGCGCGGTGTGGGCGTGATCGAGGTGAACCCATGGCCGCTCGGGATGGTGCTGGGCTTGGGTCAAGGCTTGATCGAGGCGCAGCAGCACGTCGCTGGCCGGCTCACCCGGTTGGTAGGCGACGATGCCCAGGTGCGCCACGGGCATGCTGTCGCTGGCACCGGTCAGACGCAGGTTTTCCAGAGTGGCGCTGATCTCGGCGCACAGGCGCGCGGCGTCCTTGTCGTCTAGCCCCGGGGTCAGCAGGCTGAACTCACCGCCGCGATTGCGCGCTGCCAGCCAGGTGCGCCGCTCCGGGGTTTGCGTAAGGCGTTTAAGCAGTTCGCCGACGGCACCGATCAAGGCGTCGGTACGCTGACCGCCCAGGCGCTGGTTGAGGCCCGCCAGGTCGTTGATCCGCAGCATCAGCAAGTGGCCGTCGCTGCTCTGTTCGTTGATCAGCAAGTGGTCGGCCAATTGCTCATCCAGAAGGCGCCGGTTTGCCAGCCCGGTGAGGCTGTCCTGATAAGAGTCGGCCCGCAGCTTTTCACTGCGCGCCGCCTCTTCGGCAAACAGTGCCTTGAGCTTCTCGACCATCTGGTTCATCGCCAGCACCACCCGCTTCAGTTCCGGCGTGCGCGGCAGTTTCGGCAGGCTGAGAAACTCCCGTTTGCTGATCGCCTCGGCCTGCCTGACCATTTTGTCCAGCGGGCGCAATTGCCGGCGCAGCAGCCAGCCGCCGAACATCGCACTGAGCAACCCGCACAGCAGCAACCAGATCAGGCTGCCAAGGGTGCTGTCCCAGAGTTTGGCCAGGGCGAACTGCGGGTTACTCAACACTTCGACCCGCGCCACTTGCTCCCAGCCGCGCATGATCAACGCGTCGCCCCCTTGCGGATGCAGGTTGACCAGACGCACGAACCAGTCGGGCACACCCTCGATCCGCGCCGGTGCGTCACGCTCCACCAACACCCGTTCGTCCGCGATGTTGACGATCCGGATGCTGCTGAAATAGCCGCTGTCGAAAATCGAGCTGACCATCAATTCAATCATCGCCGTGTCGTCGATCTGCGTGGTCAGCGACAGCCCCAATGCCGTGGCGGCATCCTGGGCATGGGAGCGCAACTGGCCGAGCATCTGCTCGCGGGAGCTTTCCAGGCCGACAAAAAAACTGCCGCTGAACGCCACCAGCAAAAACAGGCAAATGGCGAGAAACAATTGTTTGCGCAGTGACATAAAACGCTCCTTGCTGTGGCAACTAGCCGTCGCCCACGGCGAACCCTTCGGCCTGCATCTTTTTCAACACGTCTTGCCAGCGCGACAGTTTTTTCGAGTCGCTGCTGCGCTTGCCGCCATTGGCGCCGGGCAAATACAGGCCTTCGGCGTTGAAGGCGTACACCGGCAGCAGGTCTTTGCGTTGGGAGGCGGGGCGGATCTCGCCGATCAGGTTGTCCAGCACCAGTGGATCGGCCGTGGGGCTGCTGTAGAACGTCAGCACCATGTGCGCCTGGTTCTGGGTCAGGGCCTTGACGTAGGTGATGCGCAGTTTCTCGCTGGGAACCCCGAGCTGGCGCAGGCTGAAATATTTCGCCAGGGCGTAGTCCTCGCAATCGCCGGCGCCCTTGATCAGGGATTCCTCTGGCGTGGCCCAGTAGTCGATCTGCTGCCAGATGCGAGTGTCGTCCTGAAAACTCAATTGCTGATTGAAGAAGCGATTGACCGCGTTCAGTTGCTCGCGCTCTGGCTGGTTGCGTTCGCCTTGCAGCATCTGATTCCAGGCCTCGATCCGCCCCTTGGCAGGACCGAGGGGGCCGTAGCGTTTTTCGGCGGTTTGCAGGATCTGCCCGAAATCCCAGTCGGCGCAAACACTGCCCAGCCCGGCCAGCAAAAATGCCGCCAGCAGCCAACCGCCGAACCGAAGTCGGAGCGCTGGCCATCCTGGACGACGCCGACTGCTAGACATGTCTGGCTGCTCGGGTGCAGATGACTGGAGTTTAGGCAGAGTTTTGGGTGGGGGAGGGTTGATCGTCGGACACAGTGGGCATGATCGTTCCCACGCTCTGCGTGGGAATGCCTCAACGGACGCTCCGCGTTCGCTTCGCAGGGACGCAGAGCGTCCCGGGCTGCATTCCCACGCAGAGCGTGGGAACGATCAATCATAGGATCAGGGTTTTTGCAGGGTTTTCTGCTTGAGGATGTAGACCGTGACCAACACCGCACTGGTCAACATAAACCCCCGCGCCCAAGGCAATGGCACCAGGTAGCAGGAGAACAGAATACTCGCCCACATCAGTCCGATGGCATAGACCTTGCCCTTGAGCGGGATGCCGTTGCCGTCCAGGTAGTCGCGAATCCACGGCCCAAGCCGCGGATGCTCGACCAGCCACTGGTAGAAACGCGGTGAACTGCGGGCGAAGCAGGCGGCCGCCAGCAGCAGGAACGGCGTGGTGGGCAGCACCGGCAGGAATATCCCGATCACCCCCAACGCTACGCTCAGCCAGCCGATGGCCAGCAGCACGTAGCGCAACATCAGGGAGCGGTTGCCTATGGGGTTGTCCATAGGCAAAACCTTAGTGGTGACGTGGCTTGAGGATCGCCGGTTTTTCGTCGGGCGCCTGGCACAGCAGGTAGAGCGCGGTCAGGGCTTCCGGAATCTGCACGATCATGTCGTCCATCAGGTTGGCGTCCTTGGCGATATCTTCGAACTCAGGCTGTTCGTCGAACAGACCGGAACCGACCATGATCGGCAGCAGCATTTCGCTGACTTCGTCTTCAGCGGTTTCGAACCAGGCCGCTTCGCGCAGGAACACGCCTTCCATGAAACCGATGCACCAGCCGCGCAGGTCGGAATCATCCGGCTCTTCGCCCAGGTCCAGGTCGCACGGCAGCTCGAACTCTTCGTCGGACGCCAGTTGGCGTGCGATGTGAGCCTTGAGGGCCAGCAGGGTGGATTCGATCGCTTCACGCTCGGTGTCGTCGGCGTAATGCGGCTCTTCGGCGAACAGGGCGTCGATCCATTCACGGTCGGGAACGCTTTCGGAACAGATCGACAGCGCCGTGAGGTAGCCGTGGGCGGCCACGTAGTCCAGCGCCTCGTCATGCAGTTCATCGGCGTCGAGGAAGACTTGCAGGCGGGTTAGTTGCTCAGCGAAGGACATTAAAAGCTACCTTGGGGAATTAAACAGATGCGGGAATTCTAGGCCTTCTTGAGCACTCAGGCCAGCCGCGCGGGATATTTGCGCCATTGTGGCCCCGCGAAACACCGCAATCCCTGTGGGAGCGAGCCTGCTCGCGAAAGCGATGGGTCAGTCAGCAATGATGTTGGAAGTAATGCCGCCTTCGCGAGCAGGCTCACTCCCACAGGTTATGCAGTGTTTGTCCTGATGTGTCTTATCAGCGGCACCCTTTGCCGGGGAGGGCTCGGGTATACTCCCGCGTTTTGTGATGCCCTGCTGGCGTCGCGGCTGAGATGTGAAGCGTCATGCAATGCGCACTTACGATTTGTCAGTGCAGCCTGCGTGGTTCTGAACCAGCCTTGCAGGGATGTTTCGGTGATTTTTGGAGTTTTTATGCTCGAACAGGCTCAACGCGTCCTCAAGGACATCTTCGGCTACGACAGTTTCCGTGGCCGCCAGGGTGCAATCATTGAGCGCGTGGCCAATGGCGGCGACGCTTTGGTATTGATGCCTACCGGTGGCGGCAAGTCCTTGTGCTTCCAGGTCCCGGCGCTGCTGCGCGAAGGCCTGGCGGTGGTGGTGTCGCCGCTGATCGCATTGATGGACGACCAGGTTGCGACCCTCGAAGAGCTGGGCGTCGCCGCCGCCGCGTTGAACTCGACCCTGAGCGCCGAACAGCAGCGCGACCTGGCCGCCCGGATCAAGCGCGGCGAAGTGAAAATGCTCTACCTGGCGCCCGAACGCCTGGTGCAGCCGCGCATGCTGGCCTTCCTGCAAAGCCTTGAAATTGCCCTGTTCGCCATCGACGAAGCGCACTGCGTATCCCAATGGGGCCACGATTTCCGTCGCGAATACCTGCAACTGGGCCAATTGGCGGAACTGTTCCCCAATGTCCCGCGCATCGCTCTGACCGCCACTGCCGACAAACGCACCCGGGAAGAAATCGTCGAGCGCCTGCATTTGCAGGACGCCGAGCGTTTCCTGTCGAGTTTCGACCGTCCCAACATTTTCTATCGCATCGTCCCCAAGGAGCAGCCGCGCAAGCAATTGCTGGCGTTCCTCGCCGAGCGGCGCAGCGATGCGGGCATTGTTTACTGCCTGTCGCGCAAGAAAGTCGACGAAGTGGCGGTGTTCCTCAGCGAACAGGGCTTCCCGGCGCTGCCGTACCACGCCGGTCTGCCCAACGAAACCCGCGCCCATCACCAGAAGCGTTTCCTCAACGAGGAAGGCCTGATCATGGTTGCCACCGTGGCGTTCGGCATGGGCATCGACAAACCCAACGTGCGTTTCGTCGCGCACCTTGATTTGCCCAAATCCCTTGAAGCGTATTACCAGGAAACCGGTCGCGGCGGCCGTGATGGCTTGCCGGCGGACGCCTGGATGGCTTACGGCCTGCAAGACGTGGTGATGCTCAAGCAGATGCTGCAGAACTCCGAAGGCGATGAGCGCCACAAGCGTCTGGAGCAGCACAAGCTCGACGCCATGCTCTCGCTCTGCGAAGAAACCCGCTGCCGTCGCCAGACCCTGCTGGCCTACTTCGACGAAGACATGCCCGAGCCGTGCGGCCATTGCGACAATTGCGTCGACGGCGTGCAGACCTGGGACGCCACCGAGCCGGCCCGTCAGGCACTCTCGGCGATTTATCGCACCGGCCAGCGCTATGGCGTCGGGCACTTGGTGGATGTATTGCTGGGCAAGGACAACGAAAAAGTCCGCAGCTTCGGCCATCAGCATCTGTCGGTGTATGGCGTCGGCAAGGCGATGGGCGAGAGCGAGTGGCGCTCGCTGTTCCGCCAATTGGTGGCCCGCGGTCTGGCGGACATCGACCTGGAAGGCTACGGCGGCCTGCGCCTGAGCGACACCTGCCGGCCGCTGCTCAAGGGTGAAGTGACCCTGGAGCTGCGCCGTGACCTCAAGCCGCAAACCACCGCCAAAAGCAGCAAGAGCCAGGCGAGCCAACTGGTGCGTGGCGAAGAGCGCGAACAGTGGGAAGCCCTGCGTGCCCTGCGCCGCAAGCTCGCCGAAGAACACGGTGTGCCGCCTTACGTCATCTTCCCCGACTCGACCTTGCTGGAAATGCTCCGCAGCCAACCGACCTCGCTGGCGGAAATGGCCACGGTCAGCGGCGTCGGTGCACGCAAGCTGGAGCGTTACGGCGAAGCCTTCCTCGAAGTCCTCGGTGGGCAGGTCGAGGCACCGAAAGTGGTGGCCGACGTGCGCCACGAACTGATCACCCTGGCCCGGGCCGGCATGACGCCGCTGCAAATCGCCGGTCAACTGCAATGCTCGGAAAAGAACGTCTACACCATGCTCGCCGAGGCCATCGGCAAGCAGCAATTGTCGCTGGAACAGGCGCTGGACTTGCCGGAAGAGCTGATGGGGGAGATCCAGGACGCGTTCCTCGACGGCGAAGGCGAGTTGCCGGCGGTGGCGGAGATTGCCGCGTTGTTCGCCGGTCGCGTGCCGGAAGGGGTTTTGTACTGCGTTCGCGCGGCGCTTCAGTCTGAATTCGAGATTTAACTGACCGTGCGCATAGATGTAACGATTCAGTACGGAGCAAACCTTGCCTATAGCGAAAGGTCATGCTTAGCTGACTAATAATTAGATTTTCTCTATTTCAGCCTAACCATGAGTTTTTTATGCCGTTAACCGATCAACACCGCTTTGGCATGCAATTGGCCCAGATGTCTCGTGGCTGGCGTGCCGAACTGGACCGCCGTTTGGCCGGCCTGGGACTTTCCCAGGCGCGTTGGCTGGTGCTGTTGCACCTGGCGCGTTTCGAAGAAGCCCCGACCCAGCGCGAATTGGCGCAGAGTGTCGCGGTCGAAGGGCCGACCCTGGCCCGGTTGCTCGACAGCCTGGAAGGCCAGGGGTTGGTGCAGCGCCAATCCGTGCTGGAAGACCGCCGGGCGAAAAAAATCGTCCTATGTGCCCCCGCCCGACCATTGATCGAACAGATTGAAACCATCGCTACACAACTGCGCCACGAGCTGTTCGAAGGCGTCGATGAGGCGGATTTGAAGGTCTGCATGCGTGTTCACGGTCATATCCTGGCCAACCTCGAAAAGTCTTGAGGCAAAACCTTAGGCCGTGTTTTTGAGATACCCCGTTGGGCAGACTATAAAGAACTACTAGGCAATATCGTGTTCGTACCGGATGTGCGAACACGTACAGGTTGGTTCTGCTTAATCTAAGGGATGCTCATGCTCGAGAGTTGGCACGTGGTTTTGCGGTATTGCACCCAGTTGCTTCTGGTCGGGGGTGCGGTCACTTACTCGGCATTGGCACCCGCCCTCGGGTTGGGTGACCTCACCGTGCATTCGGCGTTGAACCAGCCGTTCAGCGCCGATATCGCCCTGGTGGACGCCGGCGGTCTGGCGGAAGGCGATCTGTCGGTCAGCCTGGCGACGGCCGACGAATTCAGCCGTGCGGGCGTCGAGCGGGTGTTCTTCCTCAACAGTCTGAAATTCACGCCAATCCTGCGGGGCAACCGCACGTCGATCCGGGTGACCTCCAGCAAACCGGTCAATGAACCCTTTCTGAATTTCCTGGTGCAGCTCAATCAGCCCAACGGCCGTTTGCTGCGCGAATACACAGTGTTAATCGATCCGCCGGGTTCACCGGGGATCGTTCCCGCGACCGACGAACCCTCGGCCAAAGAACCGACTTCCGGGTTCCCGAGCGTCGAACCGACCCTTGCGCCGGTACCGGCTCCCAAGAGCAAGGCGCCTGCGCCCGCCGCCAGCGTCGCTCCCCCGGCGGCGGCACCTGTCAACGATGAAGTGGCCGAGCAACTGGCCGCCAGCGTTCTGCAAAACCAGCAACTGCAAAAAAACCTCGATGAGTTGAATGCCCGGATCAAGACCCAAGACGGGCAAATCGCCGATGAGCGCAAGCAGATCAGCGACTTGCAGACCCGCCTGTCCGAGGTCGCGCAGACGCCGGCCGCCGCACCGGTGGCTGTGGCACCTGCGCCGGTCGTGGTTCAAGAGCCTGAAACCAGTCACTGGCTGTTGATTGCCGGGTTGCTGGCGTTGGTGTTGCTGATGGTGCTCGGGTGGTTTGTGCGTCGGCAACGGCAGCAAGCGTTGACCGAGCCGTTGTCCACGGCGCCACTGCACGCTGAGCCTGTGCGTGATGTCCCGCCACAAGTTGCCCATGTCGCGCCAGTTTCCGATCACCGCGAAGAAGCGCCCGCTGGCGATGTGCTGGAAGGCGTCGGCATCTACCTGGCGTACGGTCGGTTTTCCGAAGCGGCAGGCCTGTTGCGTGAGGCATTGGCCAAGGAACCCCAGCGCACAGACCTGGCGTTGCAGCTGTTGGAGGTGCTGGGCAAGCAGGGTGATGTGGCGGCGTATGACGCGCAGGAAAACCACCTGCGTGACGCCGGGGTTGACCCGCAACAGTTGGCGGACCTTCGCGCTCGATTCCCTAAACTGGCGGGTGCCGTACCGGTCGTGGCCCTTGCGCCGGCCATTGCGCCGGCCGTGGCGGTGGTTCCCGAAGCGCCACCCGGTGACGAGTTCCAGTTGAACCTGGACGACCTGTCGATGGATTCCAATTGGGATCTGGTCAGCCCCTTTGAAGATCCACCCTCGCCGAAGGCTAAACCGCCGCTGCCGGATGAACCTGCGTTCACCTCAAATCTGCACGTAATGCCCGATGTCTACGAAATGCCCGACGAGTCGGAGCTGGGCGAACCCGAGCTGGAATGGGACGCCGAGCCTGAAGCTCAATCACTGGACGACGACTTTCTCGACGCATTCAGTGAGCCCGGCCAGTCACTGGAACTTGAACCACTGCCCCCAACCGTGCCGACGGGCGCTGGCAAACTGGAACAAGCCCAGACCTGTATCGATGATGGCGATCTGGACAGCGCTATTGAGCTGCTCAACCAGTTGCTCAAGGAAGGCGACGAACCCCTCAAGCAGACCGCCCGGACTTTGTTGGCCGGTATCCGCTAGCACTGTCACGACTATCCAATGTGGGAGCGGGCTTGCTCGCGAAGGCGTCGTATCAGTCAACATCACCGTTGCTGACACTCCGCCTTCGCGAGCAAGCCCGCTCCCACATTTGACCAATGGTGCCCGCGCTAAAACGTCTGCCCCAGATTCAAATAAACCGCCTGTTCATCCGCATCATTAAAGCCATAACTGAAGTTCAATGGTCCCAGCGGTGTGTCGAAACCGATGAACACACTGGCGGCGTTGATGTAGCCGCTGTCGAACTCATTGTCGTTGTTCCACGCCCGCCCGCGCTCCAGCGAGCCGCCGATGTACAGAGGGAAATCCAGCGGCAGGTACGAACGCGGCGTCAGGCGTCGGTAGTAAACCCCGCGCATCAGGCTGACGTTCTGTCCGGAAATCGCATCCTCGCGAAACCCCGACAACTGCCGCGCGCCGCCGAGCAGGAAGCTTGAGGTGACGACGTTGGCATCATCCAGCGTACGGCCATAACGCCCGCCCAGAATAAACGTGTCCGGCCCGCTGCTCATGGCCTTGTCCAGTTTGAATTCCCATTGGCGGTAACGCTTGTCCGAGCCCAGCCCCGGTTCGAACTGCCGGAACGCCAGGCTGATGTCTTTGCCTTCGTGGGGGAAGTAGACGTTGTCGAACGAATCGAACGAATACTTGAGCTCATAGAAGCCCTCGTTAAAGCTTTCGCTCGGCAGATCCTGATCGCCGATGCGCACATCAGCCTTGCCCCAGGCCTCGCCGACGCCGAAACGAATCTCTCCGCTGTTGCCAATCTGCCGGCCGACATTCAGGCCGAAACCATAACGTTCGACGCGGTACTGGGCGATCGGGTCGTTGTCCAGAACCGCCTCGACGTTCTGCGCTTCAAATGCGGCGTAAGGCGCGATGAAGTAGCGCGAACCCACATCCAGCGGCTGATAGAACTCGCTGTAGAGTTCCTGTTTGTCGCCGATCTGCGCCCGGGTCAGCCATTCCGCGCCGAGGCGGTTGATGCCGTTGACCCGGTAACTGGCGCCGAGGTTGAACGCGCTATCGCCGCGCATATCGTCCGACAGGTTCAAACCGACCCGCAGGTAATCGGTGCCGCTGCGCTTGCCTCGGGCGCTGATCACCAGGGTGTGATCCTCGCCCTTGTGCACCACGCGGTATTGCACTTGCTCGAAATAATCGAGGCCGTACAGGGTGCCCATGTCGGTTTGCAGGCGGCCCATGTCCAGCGGCTCGCCGACGTTTTGGCGGATGTAGTAGCGAATCACGTCATCGCCGACTTTCGAGTCGTTTTCCACTTTGATCGCGGTAATGATCGGCGTGCGCTGGCTCGGGGCACGGGCGGCGGTCAGTTCGGCGTCCAGCGGTTGCGTCGGTTTGAGTTGGGCCAGGCGTGGCGCGAGAATCCTGGTGGCGCGGTAGCCCGCATCGATCATGTCTTGGGCACGACCGAAGTCGGTCACGCCGAAACTCGCCAGCGGTGGCTGGATCAACACGTCGTCCTTGTGCAGGGCGGCGAGTTGTTCTTCGGAGTTGCGGCGGGTCATCAGGGTGATCGACTGGTTCAGCACATCGACCACGGTGGTCAGTTGTTTGCGGTTGCGCAGCGGGGTGCCGATGTCGACCACGATGGCGATGTCGACGCCCATCTCCCGTGCCACGTCCAGCGGGATGTTGTCGGTCATGCCACCGTCCACCAGCAAGCGACCGCCCAACTCGACCGGCGCGAACACCGCCGGGATCGACATGCTGGCGCGGATCACCTGGGGCAGGTGGCCTTTGCGGAACACCACTTTTTCGCCCGTAGAAATGTCAGTGGCGACCGCGCGGAAGGGGATCGGCAGTTTGTCGAAGTCGCGGGTGTCACTGGCATGGGCCAGCAGGCTTTCCAGCATCAAAGCCAGGTTCTGGCCCTGGATCACGCCGAGCGGCAGGCCGAGACTGCCGTCGTCGCGAAAGCTGAGTTTCTGTTTGACCAGAAAGTCCCGGTCATCCTGCTTGCGCCGGAACGGCACGTCTTCACGCGGCGGCGCGTCGGACAGGGCTTGTTGCCAGTCGATGTTGAGGGCCAGTTTTTCCAGTTCATCGATTTTGTAACCCGAGGCGTACAGCCCACCGACCACCGCGCCCATGCTGGTGCCGGCAATCGCATCGATCTTGATGCCTTGTTCTTCCAGGGCCTTGAGCACGCCAATGTGCGCCAGGCCACGGGCTGCGCCGCCGGACAGCACCAGGCCGATTTTCGGTCGGGGTGCATCGGTGGCGTGAACGATCAAGGGGTAGAGGATAAGCAACAGGCAACACAGTAAACGGCGCATCGTGAATCTCGGGGCGAGCGATAAAGGCGGCTATTATAGCGGCGCCCCTCTGGCTCAGGAGTTTCAGCGATCATGACCATGCAAAAACCGGAAATCGTCATCACCTATTGCACGCAATGCCAGTGGCTGTTGCGCGCTGCCTGGCTGGCCCAGGAGCTGCTCAGCACCTTTGGCGATGACTTGGGCAAAGTGTCACTGGTGCCGGGCACGGGTGGAGTTTTTCATATTTTTTGTAACGAGGTGCAGATCTGGGAGCGCAAGGCTGATGGCGGTTTCCCGGAAGCCAAGGTGCTCAAGCAGCGGGTCCGGGATCAGATCGACCCGGACCGCGACCTCGGGCACAACGACCGCACTCAGTGAGAGGCGGCTTCGGCGGCCACGGCTTTTTTGCTGGAATGGCCGGATAGCCGACTGGACACCACGATCGCGACGATGATCAACGCGCCGCCGAGCAACATGCGCAAGGTCGGGTTTTCATCGAACAGCAGCCAGGCCATGGTGATGCCGTAGACCGGTTCCAGGGCAAACACCACCGCAGCGGTCCGCGCCTTGATCACCGCCAGGCTGGCGACAAACAGGCTGTGGGCCACGCCGGTGCAGAACACGCCGAGCAGGCCGATCCACAACCAGTCGAGGGCGCGTACGTCGCTCAACTGGGGGGCGGCGACCGGCAGCAGGCACAGCGCGACCACTACGTTTTGGCACAGCGCGGCCTGCACCGCCGGGATGCGTGCGGAACTGGCGCGGTTGGTCAGGGACAGCAACGCGAAGAGTAAACCGGAAGCCACCGCCCAGAGCAGGCCGACGGTCGCGCCGGTGCCCAGGTCGAAGGCGGGGGTGACGAGCACCAGGCCTACGCTGACCAGTACCACCAGCAGGATTTCATTGGCGCGGATTCGCTCGCGGAAGATCAGCCCTTCGAGGATCACGGTAAAGGCCGGGAAACTGGCAAAGCCCAGAGTCGCAATCGCCACCCCCGCGACTTTCACCGCGATGAAAAAACTCACCCAGTGCCCGGCCAGCAGCAAGCCGCTGAGCAGCAAACGGCGCCAGTCCACGGCTTCAAGTTTTTGCCAGCGAGTGCTGCTGGCGAACCGCGCAAAAAACGCCAGCGCCAGCACCGCGAACGCCGCACGGCCGAAAACGATGACCGCCGGGGAGGCGGCCGCGAGTTTGCCGAACACACCGGTCAGGCCAAACATCAGTGCGCCGATATGCAGGGCGCCAAGGGCGGTACGGGGAGTCATTGCAGTCCTTGATAAATATTCAACAGGCGACGACGGTCCCCCGTAGGAGCTGCCGAAGGCTGCGATCTTTTGATCTTGCCCTTCAAGAAAGCAAAATCAAAAGATCGCAGCCTTCGCCAGCCCCTACATTTAAGCGTGTGAAGCCAATCCTGTCTGTCGGCAGACTATCGTCTTTTGTCGCCAGCCTCGTGGCGCAATTTGCCGGGCGAAGCGCCAAACTCGCGCAATACCGCCGCCGCAAACGCACTCTGGGAACTGTAGCCGACGCGGCTAGCAATCTCGCCAATCGGCAATGCCGAATCCCGCAACAATCCCACGGCAATGTGCAGCCGCCGACTGCGAATGTAGTCCATCGGCGTTTGCCCGCATTCCGTCACGAACCGCGCATGCAGTCGAGCGCTGGAGAGGTCGGCAATCCGCGCCAGATCCGCCACTTGCAGCGGATACGCCGCGTACTGATCGATGTGCGCATTCATCGCCGCATACGGCAGGCGTCGTCCGCCGATGATGTCCGGTTTGATGTTGTTGAGGCTGGCCAGCAGCAACACCGCACCTTGCTGGGCAATCAGCGGATCGCTCACCGGGCTGCTCGCCAGCCAACTGACCAATTGGCTTTGCCCGGCATCCATAGGCAGCCGTCCGGCGTTGTCGAGCAAGCGGCGGCTGGCATCGGCGTGCTCCCCCAACGACTGGGACACCCATTGATCGCCGGGCACATCCAGCACCAGGCACCGACTGCCATTGGGGCTGCCACAGGCGTGATGCATGCCGGCCGGGACCACCACGAAACTCTGCTGCACCACCTGACTGCCGTGGCCGCCGACCTCGAAATCCAGCGCACCCGATAACCCAAACACCAGTTGTGCGTGGTCGTGGCTGTGGACGATCAGGTCGTGGCTGTACTGGCGAAGCGTGAGGATCGGTCTCATCGCAGGACTCCCGGGCAAGATGCGGCCAGTCTACACCGGCCGGGCGCTGTCACAGGATTGACTCGTCACTGTCATGGGCAATTAACCCGACCGGCGCAAGCTTGTAAAAACATCCCAGAGGGTTGCCCATGACCAGCGCCGAGCTCGCCAAACCCAGCCGTAAACAACGTGTCCGCACCTTATGGATTTCCGATGTGCATTTGGGCACCCGGGATTGCCAGGCCGAGCACCTGTCGCAGTTTCTCAAGGGCTACCACACCGACAAGATCTACTTGGTGGGCGACATCATTGATGGTTGGAAACTGCGCGGCGGCATGTATTGGCCCCAGGCCCACACCAACGTGATCCGCCGCTTGCTGACCATGAGCAAGCGCGGTACGGAAGTGATCTACGTCACCGGCAACCACGACGAATTCCTGCGGCGCTATTCGAAGCTGATCCTGGGCAACATTCAGTTAGTGGACGAGGCGGTGCACGTGACCGCCGATGGCCGTCATCTGCTGGTGATCCACGGCGATCAGTTTGACGTGATCACCCGCTACCACCGCTGGCTGGCCTTCCTTGGCGACTCGGCCTACGAATTCACCCTGACCCTCAACCGCTGGCTCAATCACTGGCGTGCCCGGTATGGCTACGGTTACTGGTCGCTGTCGGCGTACCTCAAGCACAAGGTGAAAACCGCCGTGAGTTTCATCAGCGACTTTGAAGAAGCCATCGCCCATGAATGCGTCAAGCGCGAGTTGCATGGTGTGGTCTGCGGCCATATCCACCATGCCGAAATCCGCAAGGTGGGCGGGGTGGATTACCTCAATTGCGGAGACTGGGTGGAATCGTGCACGGCGTTGATCGAGCATTGGGATGGCTCGATCGAGTTGTATCGGTTGGCGGATGCCCAAGCGCGGGAGGCGGAGTTGAAAGCGGTGAAGGTGGCCGAGCCGGCGTAATCGTCGATTTGCCACAAATTCCCTGTGGGAGCGAGCCTGCTCGCGAAAGCGGTGCGTCAGTCAATGAATGTTTGGCCTGATGCACCGCATTCGCGAGCAGGCTCGCTCCCACATGGGGTCCCAGGTGGCTTCAGGCCGGCGCGTGTTCTTCCATCGCTGCTTTGTAGATCGAGCTCTTCGGCTGTGCAAACAACCGCTCCATCATCGGTTCAAAGAAGCTCAACGGCAGCGTCTCATACGCCGGATCAAACGCCGCCGCATCGTATTTGGCGCAAAATTCAATGGTCGCCTGATACTGCGGATGCCCGCTGAATTGCTCGCGCAGGTGCCGATCCATCCCCAGGTGATGGAAGAAGTAGTAGCCCTGGAAAATCCCGTGTTTCTCCACCATCCACAAATTCTCGATGCTGACAAACGGCTTGAGGATGGCCGCAGCGATGTCCGGGTGGTTGTAGGAGCCGAGGGTGTCGCCGATGTCGTGGAGCAAGGCGCAGACCACGTATTCCTCGTCGCGGCCATCACGAAAGGCGCGGGTGGCGGTTTGCAGGGAGTGGGTCAGGCGATCCACCGGGAACCCGCCAAAATCACCCTCCAGCAACTTCAGGTGCGCCACAATCCGTGTCGGCAATTGTCGGGCGTAGGCACTGAAGTCTGCGGCGATGATCGCCCAGTCTTCCTGCGTGCCGTCCTGCATGTGGGTGAAGCGGGCATTGGCGTTCATCGGCGATCTTCTTATTTTGCGAAGTGACGGATTGAGTGTAGAACTTGGATCCACTGGCGCACTGTCTGCACGGGACGCATCGCTGGCCTGCGGAGCCTAGAACGGCACGCGGCCCAGAATCATGTCGCGGTACATGACGAAATCGCCGAGCAGGCTGTAGAACGGATGCTGGAAGGTGGCAGGACGATTCTTCTCGAAGAAGAAATGACCGACCCAGGCGAAGCTGTAACCGGCCAGCGGCAGGGCGATCAGCAGCAGCCAGGCGCCTTTGCCGATAGTCAGGGCCAGAATGAAAATAACCAGGGTGGTGCCGATAAAGTGCAATCGTCGGCAAGTACTGTTGCTGTGTTCGCTGAGGTAGTGCGGGTAGAACTCAGCGAAGCTGTTGAAACGCTTGGTGTTTTCCACGACTGCGATCTCTGTGGTTATTGTTCTGATGGCAAGTTGTTCTGCGGGTAGCTTATTTGAGTCTAGAGTGATCATTGGCATCAGCCAGTGACAATAGGCGCCACTTTAGTATCCTTCGGTAATTGGCCGTAGCATGCGGCTCATCATGTAAGTAAACGCCATGAGCGAACGAACGACTTCTGCAAGCTGGGCGATGGGGATTGTCAAAGCACTGGAAATGGACGGCCTGGATTGCCGGGTTCTGTTCAAACAGCTAGGGCTCGACTACGCAGCACTGGATGATCCGGATGCGCGCTTCCCGCAAGATTCCATGACGCGGCTCTGGCAGCGCGCGGTCGAGCTGTCCGGTAACCCGGCGATCGGCCTGAACATGGGCAAAGTGGTGCGACCGGCATCCTTTCATGTGGCCGGCTACGCGCTGATGTCCAGCCAGACCCTGGCCGAAGGTTTCCAGCGGCTGGTGCGGTACCAGCGGATCATTGCCGAAAGTGCCGACCTGAGTTTTCGGCTGTTGGAAGAAGGCTATGCGCTGATTCTGACGGTCCACGGCGACCATCTGCCACCGACCCGGCAAAGCGCCGAAGCCTCGCTGGCCTGCGCCTTGGCGCTGTGCGGCTGGCTGACCGGCCGCACCCTGCAACCGCGCAAGGTGTTGGTGCAGGGCGATGAGCCCGCCGATCTCGAGCCTTATAAACAAGCCTTCCACGCGCCGCTGGTGTTCAACGCGCCTTACGATGCATTGATCTTCGAGCGCGCCGACATGGAAGCACCGCTGCCGACGGCCAACGAAGCCATGGCGCTGCTGCATGACCGCTTTGCCGGCGAGTACCTGGCGCGGTTTTCTGAAAGTCGCGTGACCCACAAGGCCCGGCAAGTGCTTTGCCGTTTGCTGCCCCAGGGCGAACCCAAGCGCGACACCGTGGCGCAGACCCTGCATTTGTCACAACGCACCTTGCAGCGCCGGTTGCAGGAAGAAGGCACGAGTTTCCAGACGTTGCTCGATGACACCCGTCGCGAACTGGCCGAGCAGTACCTGGCGCAGCCAACCATGACCCTGCTGGAAATTGCCTATCTGTTGGGGTTTGCCGACCCGAGTAACTTCTTTCGCGCGTTCCGCCGCTGGTTCGATGCGACGCCCGGCGAGTACCGGGCGCGGCTGATGGATGCGCCCAAGCAGGTCAGTGACGCCAGAACGCCGGAATACACAGAACGAACACCGTAATGATCTCCAGTCGGCCCAGCAGCATGCCGAACGAGAGAATCCACTTGGCAGCGTCCGGCAGGGTGGCAAAGTTGCCCGCCGGGCCAATGGTTTCCCCCAGCCCAGGGCCGACGCCGGACACGGTGCTGGCGGCGCCGGTCAGCGCGGTCATCCAGTCCACACCCAGCAGCGACAGCAACAGCGCGATCACGCAGATAGTGATGGCGAAGAAGAAGGAAAAGGTCAGGATCGAACGCACGATCTCTTCGTCGAGCCGGTGACCGTTGTATTTCTGCTTGATCACCGCGCGCGGGTGAATCAGCTGGTTAAGGTTGGCCTTGAGCAGGATGTAGGCGACCTGGAAGCGGAAAATCTTGATCCCGCCCGCCGTCGAGCCCGAACAGCCGCCGACAAAGCCCAGATAAAAGAACAGCATCAGCGAGAAATTACCCCAGAGGCTGTAGTCCCCGAGAGCGAAGCCCGTCGTCGTGACCACCGAAGTCACGTTCAGCGCCACGTGGCGCAGCGCATCCAGCCAATGCAGGTTGGTGGTCCACCAGTACCAGGTGCCGAGCACCAGCCAGGTCACCAGCAACATCCCGAGCAAACCCTGGACCTGTTGATCCTTGATCAGCGCTTTGCGATTACCGCGCAACGTCGCCACGTACAGGGTGAACGGCAGGCTGCCAAGAATCATGATCACCACCGCGACCCAGTGCACCGCCGGCTGCGTCCACTTGGCCAAGGACTGGTCGGAAGTGGAGAAACCGCCGGTGGAAATCGCCGACATCGCGTGGTTGATCGCATCGAACAGGCTCATCCCGGCCCACCAGAATGCCAGGCTGCCGACAATGGTGATGCCGACATAGGCCGCCACGATCAGGCGCGCCACCATGTGTGAACGGGGCATGACTTTCTCGGAACGGTCCGACGATTCGGTCTGGAACAACCGCATGCCACCGATGCGCAACAGCGGCAGGATCGCCACCGCCATGCCGATAAATCCGATACCGCCGAGCCAGTGCAGCAATGAGCGCCACATCAGGATGCCGGGGGACATGGTGTCCAGGCCACTGAGCACGGTGGAGCCGGTGGCGGTAATGCCGGACATGCTTTCGAAGAAGGAGTCGGTGTAGCTGATGTGCTGGGTCAGCAGGAATGGCAGCGCGGCGAAGATGCACACCACCAGCCAGCTGCTGACGGTCAGCAGGTACATGTCCCGCGGGCGCAGGTGCACGTGTTCGGGGCGTCCGGGAATGACCAGCGCCAGGCCGGCGACGAAGGTGATCATGCTGGCCCAGAGAAACGAGGGCAGGTCGCTGGTGCGATCGAAAATCACCAGCGTGGCCATGGGCACGACCATAGCGATGGCCAGCGTGATCAGGAAGATGCCGATGATGAAACCAATAGTCCGTAAGGTCGGCAACGCCATGAAGTCCGCTCGGGCTGAAATAGGGAAGGGCGCCATTCTACCTGTGAGGTCTGCCATGTAAACCGGCGCTCCCGCAGGGTTGCAGCTAGAATAGCCAAACATTTTTTACAGGAGGTGGCCGATGCAGGCTCTCGACGCTTTGCTCAACCGTGTTTCCGTTCCACGACTGGTCGAACCGGCCCCTACTGCCGAGCAGCGGGAAGTGCTGTTTGGCGCTGCGCTGCGTGCGCCGGACCACGGCCATTTGCAGCCTTGGCGTTTCCTGACCGTCGAAGGCGCGGCGCGGGAGCAAATGGGTGAGATGCTGGCCGAGGCGGCGAAGCTGCAGGACAGCGAAGTATCCGAAGCGGCGCTGGACAAGGCCCGCAACGGTCCGCTGCGAGCACCGCTGGTAGTGGTGGTGATTGCGCGGTTGCAGGATCACGTCAAATACCCGAAGTCCGAGCAACTGCTGGCGGCAGGGTGTGCGGCCCACGGGATTTTGTTGGCGGCGTATGCGCAAGGGATTGGCGCGGTGTGGCGTACCGGTGAACTGGCCTACTCGGCGCATGTGGCCAAAGGCTTGGGGTTGGCGGAGGGGGAAGAAGTGATTGCGTTCCTGTACCTCGGCACGCCGCAGAAAGAACCGCGGGTGGCGGAGAAAGTCGACCTCGCCGAGTTCGTCAGCGCCTGGCCCGCCCCCTAAGGCTGAACCACAGCTCCCGGCACCAACGGTAATTCCAGGCTGGCGATAAACCCGCCGTCCGGGTGATTGGCCAGGACCAGGCTGCCGCCATGCCGTTCTGCAGCTCGCCGTGCGATGGCCAGGCCCAGGCCATGTCCGGCGGCTGTTTGCCCCGGCGCGCGGTAGAACGGTTCGCCCAGCAGGTTCAAGTGCTCGGCCTCGACTCCCGGCCCATGGTCGCGAACGCTGACCACCATTCGCTCGCCCTGGCGCGAGGCCTGCAGTTCAATGGGCTGGCCCACCGGGTTAAAGCGCTGGGCATTGCGCAGCAGGTTGTCCACGGCGCGCTCGATCATGGTCGGCCAACCTTTGAGGTTCAGTTGCGGCTCGGCTTCCAGGCGTACGGTTTGTTCTGGAAAGCCCAGTTGTGCGTCCTTTTGCAGGGTGTGGAGCAAGGCGTTGAGATCGACTTCTTCGGCACTGGCGTTATCGGCGTCGACCCGAGCCAGAACCAGAATTTCGCTGATCAGCGCTTCCAATCGGTCGCATTCGCGGGTCAGGCGCGGCCAGAGTTTTTCCCGTTCCTCAGGATTAGCCCGCTCAGCCAACGCCAGCGCAATGCGTAGTCGAGCCAAGGGCGAGCGCAGTTCATGGGACACGTCCCGCAGCAATTGCCGCTGGCTGCCGATCAGACTTTGCAGGCGCGCACCCATGCGGTTGAAGTCATTGGCCAGCACCCCGAATTCATCGCGACGGTTAGCCAGTTTCACCAGGCTGTTCTGCTGGTAGGTGGTTTGCCCCAGATCATGCACCGCGCCGCGCAAACGGCTGAGGGGGCGGGTGATCGAGAGCGTTACCAACAGACTGAATAAAGTCAGCACCACCAGCGCAATACCCAGCGCACTCAATGGCCAGAGCAGGCTTTCGCGATGCCAGGAGTCGAGTTCCGGGTGCGGGATGCGGTAGATCAGCAGATAGGTGTTGCCGGTTTTTTCACTAGTGTACTCAGCGGTCAGGCGGCGCCACGGCAAGCGGCGATCATCATCGTTCTGCCGCGCTTCAAACGCAGCAGCCCGGCGCGGGAAAGTGCCGCGCACCACCGGGTCGCCGCTCTCGTTGAGCACCTGGACGTCGATGTGATATTGGCGTTTGCGCTGTTCCAGGATGTCCTGGGCGGCGTCTTCGCCTTGGGCTTCGTAGGTTTGTGTCCACTCTTCGGCCAGGGTGTTGAGGCCCGGATGGCGGCTGAGAATCCACGCGTCCTGGTTGAGCATGTGCCCCAGCAAAAGGGAAAGCCCTGCAACCAGAGCGATGGCCAGCCAGAAGCTGGCCAGGATACGCCAGAACAATGAGCGCACAGAAAATCCTCAAGCAAACACAAGATCCTTGTAGGAGCGAGGCTTGCCCGCGAAGGCGATTTAATGACCAACAGAGATGTTGAATGTTAAATCGCCTTC
>NZ_MOBR01000019.1 GCF_003732705.1 Pseudomonas frederiksbergensis
CAGGTCAGTCAGCGATGATGTCGACTGACCGACCGCCTTCGCGGGCAAGCCTCGCTCCTACAGGTATTAGAACTCCCTCCGTTTATTCCAAAACAGCCTTACCTACTGTTATTTCTGACAGTAGAACCTTTAGAAACCTCTATCTAACGTAAGTGGGCACTAACCCACTTTCTATTAGAGGAACTTCTCATGTCCGACACCCCCCTCCGTATCAACCCTAACGATTTAGAAAATGCCGTGCCTGCGACAGGTACGTTGAGTGCTCAAGTACCAGACGAAGAGAAATTCGAGGCCACCGGTATTTATCACGGCAACCACTGGATAGTCGGAAACAAGGATGATTCAAACGATTCCTTCGTCGTGCTTAGCTATCCTGAACATGCCGAGGAGGGTCTAAACAAATTCACTTATAACAAGGGCTCCCCGATGTATCGCATCGTTTGGCAGTTTCGGCTGAACGGACTTACAAGAGACGCAGAAACCGGGACTCTTAATATCACAATCAATAGCCCCCTCAAGCAGTACTCTGGGGACTTTACCTTCGCACTCGATGACGGCAAAGAACTGAAGGGAAACTTCAATTTCACCAAGCGTTGATAAACTTTATTGATAAACAGTCTTGGAAAACTGGCCGTTCAAGCTGGTGTTTTGATCGCGCCCCGCCCTGGGGCGCTATCAGAGGAATTGAAGCTGAGCGCAGAGATTGACTTGCGACCGCCGCCGGCGCCGGTCAAAGAAGAAGAGTAAGCAGCCCGCCTGATCGTTCCCACGCTCTGCGTTCCACTTGGAAGCAGAGCGTCCCCCCGAGGTGCATTTCTGCGAAGACCATTGAAGGAATCGTAACGACCCTTATCGCCACTACCCCTTCTACGACCGAGCAATCATGCAATTTTGGTCTAACTACCTGTTATTTATGACAGTTACGTTCAATCAGAAAAAATCCTAGTCTGACTTTCCACACCGTCAATTAATGCGTGCAGGAGCCAGTCATGAGAGATTCAGAAACCAAAGCTTTTCTCTTAACGTTCAGAATGGTAGGCGAGCAGGAAGAGTATCGAGCCGCAGACCCCGCATTTATCTATGGACCTGGAGGGTACATGATTGCAGGAGGAGTAGGAGGCGACAGTCGTGCTGGCGTTGCGTTCGGCTTCTCGGCAACGCTGGGGAACGGAACGCATCTAGTCCACTACTACCCCGATAATTGGCCGCAGTTGCAATGGCAGTTTACAACCTCCGAGGGCGAATTAAGATTCGCCTCCGGTGGTTCGATGGTTATCGAAACCGACGCAACTATGACTTACGCCAAAGGGTCATTCAGTTTCGATTTCAACGATGGCAGCAGGGCAACGGGCGAGTTTGATTTGATCAGACCTTGAACTCTTGAAAACACAGTTTGATGATGATCAAACAATGAGGGAGAGAGCCTGCTCACGATGAGGTCGCAACACTCAACATCATCGTTGAGTGTTAAACCGCTATCGCGAGCAGGCTCGCTCCCACAGGTTTAGTGTTGGTTTAGAGGTCGCCGAGGCCGTCGATCAACGCCTGGTTCTGCTCCGGCGTGCCGATGGAGATCCGCAGGAACTGGGCAATCCGCGCCTGCTTGAAGTGCCGAACGATCACCCCTTGCTCACGCAACTTCGCCGCCAAACCAGCCGCATCGTGCTGCGGGTGCCGCGCGAAGATGAAATTGGCCGCCGATGGCAGCACTTCAAAGCCCTTCCCTTGCAGTTGCGCGACAACTTTCTCGCGATTATCGATGACCAATCGGCAGGTCTTGTCGAAGTACTCGCGATCTTCGAACGCCGCCGCAGCCCCGACATTCGCCAGGCGATCCAGCGGGTAGGAGTTGAAGCTGTTCTTAATCCGCTCCAGGGCCTCGATCAGGTCCGGGTGCCCCACCGCCAGGCCGACCCGCAGCCCCGCCAGAGAACGGGATTTGGACAGGGTCTGGGTCACCAGCAGGTTCGGATAACGGTCTACCAGGCTGATCGCGGTTTCGCCGCCGAAGTCGATATAGGCTTCATCGACTACTACCACCGAATCCGGACTGCCCTTGAGGATTTGCTCAACGGCGTCCAACGCCAACAGGCAACCGGTCGGCGCGTTCGGGTTCGGGAAAATGATCCCGCCGTTGGGCTTGGCGTAGTCCGCCGGGTTGATCTGGAACTGAGCGTCCAGCGGCACGGCGTCGAAGGCAATGCCGTACAACCCGCAGTACACCGGGTAGAAGCTGTAGCTGATATCCGGGAACAACACCGGATTGTCGTGCTGCAACAAGCCGTGAAAGATGTGCGCCAGGACTTCGTCGGAACCGTTGCCGAGGAACACCTGATTGGCCTTCACGCCGTAGTATGTGGCCACCGCGTTTTTCAGCAGATCGCTGTTCGGGTCCGGATACAGGCGCAGGTTGTCGTTCAGTTCGGTCTGCATCGCGGCCAAGGCTTTTGGCGATGGGCCGTACGGGTTTTCGTTGGTGTTGAGCTTCACCAGTTTCGCCAGTTTCGGCTGCTCACCCGGTACGTAAGGCACCAGATCCTTGACGAACGGGCTCCAGAATTTACTCATGATCAGTCAACCTTCTTATCGTCAACGATGCGGTATTCGGCACTGCGGGCGTGGGCGGTCAGGGACTCACCACGGGCCAGCACGGATGCGGTCTTGCCCAGTTCGGAAGCACCCTGCTCAGAGCAGAAGATGATCGACGAGCGTTTCTGGAAGTCATACACCCCCAGCGGCGACGAGAAGCGCGCGGTGCCGGAAGTCGGCAACACGTGGTTCGGACCGGCGCAGTAATCACCCAGGGCTTCGGAAGTGTGACGGCCCATGAAGATCGCACCGGCGTGGCGGATCTGCGGCAACCAGGCTTGTGGATCGGCGACCGACAATTCCAGGTGCTCCGGCGCGATGCGGTTGGCCACTTCGATGGCTTGTTCCATGTCGCGCACTTTGATCAGTGCGCCACGGCCGTTGATCGAGGTTTCGATGATCTCGGCCCGCTCCATGGTCGGCAGCAATTTGCTGATGCTGGCGGCAACCTTGTCGAGGAACTCGGCGTCCGGGCTGACCAGGATCGCCTGGGCGTCTTCGTCGTGCTCGGCCTGGGAGAACAGGTCCATGGCAATCCAGTCCGGATCGGTCTGGCCATCGCACACCACGAGGATCTCGGAAGGACCTGCAATCATGTCGATGCCGACCTGGCCAAACACGTGACGCTTGGCGGTGGCGACATAGATGTTGCCCGGGCCGACCACTTTATCGACCTTCGGCACGCTTTCGGTGCCGTAGGCCAGCGCGGCAACCGCTTGGGCGCCACCGATGGTGAACACCCGGTCCACGCCGGCGATGCAAGCGGCGGCCAGCACCAGTTCATTGATTTCTCCGCGCGGAGTCGGCACGACCATGACCACTTCGGTCACGCCGGCCACCTTGGCCGGAATCGCGTTCATCAGCACCGACGACGGGTACGACGCCTTGCCGCCCGGCACGTACAGGCCGGCGCGATCCAGCGGCGTGACCTTCTGGCCCAGCACCGTGCCGTCGGCTTCGGTGTAGCTCCAGGAGTCCTGTTTCTGTTTTTCGTGGTAGCTGCGCACCCGGGCCGCGGCTTTTTCCAACGCTTCGCGCTGAGGCACGGTGATGCGGGTCAGGGCCAGTTCCAGGCGCTCGCGGGGCAGAATCAGGTCGGCCATGGAGGCGACTTGCAGGCCATCGAACTTCTGGGTGAATTCCACCAGTGCCGCATCGCCACGCTCACGCACAGCCTTGATGATGTCCAGCACCCGCTGATTGACCGAGTCGTCAGACACACTTTCCCAGCTCAGCAGATGATCCAGATGATGCGCGAAATCCGGGTCAGCAGCGTTGAGTCGGCGAATTGCAGTCGGTGCGGTCATAGCGAGAGCCTCATAGGTTGGCAAAAACTCAGGCGCCCGAAGCTACCATTCGATCCGCTTGGGCACCTGAGAATTCTGGCTATGAGGCGGATAGACGGGCGCGACTTAACGTCGCGCAGGTGAATCAGCCGCGGTGTCGAGACTCCACTGCCTTGCGCAGGGTGTCGATCAACGCCTGGATACGGGCGTGCTGCATTTTCATCGAAGCTTTGTTGACGATCAGCCGGGAGCTGATGTCAGCGATGAATTCCTGTGGCTCCAGACCATTGGCCCGCAGCGTGTTGCCGGTGTCGACCACGTCGATGATCTTGTCCGCCAGACCGATCAGTGGCGCCAGTTCCATCGAGCCGTAAAGCTTGATGATGTCGACCTGACGGCCCTGCTCGGCGTAGTAACGCTTGGCAACGTTGACGAACTTGGTGGCGACGCGCAGACGACCCTTGGGCTCGATGGCGCCGACCTTGCCGGCGGTCATCAATTTGCACAGGGCAATTCGCAGGTCCAGTGGCTCGTAGAGCCCCTGGCCGCCGTATTCCATCAGCACATCTTTACCGGCGACGCCCAGGTCCGCGGCACCGTGCTCGACATAGGTCGGCACGTCGGTGGCGCGCACGATCAGCAGACGTACGTCAGGCTGGGTCGTGGGGATGATCAGCTTGCGGCTCTTGTCCGGATTCTCGGTCGGCACGATGCCCGCTTCAGCCAGAAGCGGCAGGGTGTCGTCAAGGATGCGGCCCTTGGACAGTGCGATGGTCAACATGGGAAACGTCAGTCCTTATCAAGGTACTCATGCCCGGTCGCAAACGGCGCCGGACACACATCGAGCCGGAAACCGGCTCGACTGAACAATTCAACGGGCGCGTCCCTGCGCCCATGCAGCCGGAACTAGCCCGGTACGCGGCGGATCTTGGCGCCGAGCATCTGCAGTTTCTCTTCGATGCACTCGTAACCACGGTCGATGTGGTAGATGCGATCGATCAGGGTGTCGCCCTCGGCGATCAACGCCGAAATCACCAGGCTGGCCGAAGCACGCAGGTCGGTGGCCATGACTGGCGCGCCTTTGAGCTTCTCGGTGCCGGTCACGATGGCAGTGTTGCCTTCGACCTGGATCTTGGCACCCATGCGGTGCAGTTCGTACACGTGCATGAAGCGGTTTTCGAAGATCGTCTCGATCACAGCACCGGTGCCTTCGGCAATGGCGTTGAGGGAGATGAACTGCGCCTGCATGTCGGTCGGAAACGCCGGGTACGGAGCGGTCCGCACGTTGACGGCTTTTGGCCGCTTGCCGTGCATGTTCAGCTCGATCCAGTCTTCGCCGCAGGTGATTTCGGCACCCGACTCACGGAGTTTTTCCAGAACGGCTTCGAGGATGGTCGGATCAGTGTCCTTGACCTTCACACGACCGCCGGTCACGGCAGCCGCCACCAGGTAGGTGCCGGTTTCGATACGGTCCGGCATCACTTTATAGGTGGCCGGGTGCAGACGCTCAACGCCATCAATGGTGATGGTGTCGGTGCCGGCGCCGGTGATCTTGGCGCCCATGGCGATCAGGAAGTTCGCCAGGTCGATGACTTCAGGCTCGCGCGCGGCGTTAGCCAGTACGCTGCGGCCCTTGGCCAAAGCAGCGGCCATCATGATGTTTTCGGTACCGGTCACGCTGACGGTGTCGAAGAAGAAGTGCGCGCCGCGCAAACCGCCTTCTGGCGCCTTGGCCTTGATGTAGCCGCCTTCGACGTCGATGATCGCGCCCATGGCTTCGAGGCCACGGATGTGCAGGTCAACCGGACGCGAACCGATGGCGCAACCGCCAGGCAGTGCCACTTCTGCTTCGCCGAAACGGGCAACCATCGGGCCCAGCACGAGGATCGAGGCACGCATGGTTTTCACCAGTTCGTACGGCGCGATCAGGGTCTTGATGGTGCGTGGGTCGATTTCGACGCTGAGCTTCTCGTCGATCACCGGCTCGATGCCCATGCGACCGAACAGCTCGATCATGGTGGTGATGTCGTGCAGGTGCGGCAGGTTGGCTACAGTGACCGGGCCATCGCACAGCAAGGTTGCAGCCAGGATCGGCAGGGCAGAGTTCTTTGCCCCGGAGATGCGGATTTCGCCATCAAGACGAACGCCGCCAGTAATAATCAATTTATCCATTAGAATCTCGACGCCCTTGGGCTCAGGTGCGCTCGGCCCAGGCCGCGCTGCTGAAAAATTTCATAGTGACCGCGTGGATGCTGCCATCGGCAATCCATGGGTTCAAATGGGCATAGATGCTTTGCTGACGCTTCACCGGGCTCAACGCCGCCAGTTCATCGCTAATCACGTTCAGCTGAAAGTTGCAGCCTTCGCCCTCAACTTCTATCAGCGTTCCGGGCAGCTTTTCTTCAAGGAAGCTCTTCACTTCTACGGCCTGCATGCTCAACCTCAATCGGCGCCCTGTGCGCGCGGGTCGGACATCATACAAAAAAGCCCCGCGCCTGCGAACCCCGCATTCACAGGACTCTGACGGGGGGCTTCTTTATAGATGCCGTTTAGGGGTGCGCCAACAGCTCGGTCAGTTCGCTGACCTGAGCGATTTCGCGCATGTCTTCGGGCATTGCGCGAATGCTGACGGCCTTGCCGGCCGCCTCTGCATCGCGCATGAAGCACAGCAGCAGCGACAAGCCGACACTGCTGGACTTCACCACCGCCGAACAATCAACCACTACGGCGGCAGTCTTGCTGGACTTGATCAGCGCCTGCCCTTGCTTGCGCAAGTCCGGGCCGGTGCGGTAGTCCAGCACGCCACTGAGCAGCAACTCGCCGGTTTCGCTCATGCGAACGGCCGACTCACTCATTGGGCGGACTTCTTGTCGGCGGACTCAGTAGAGGCCTTGGCCTTGGCGACTTCCCCGGCCCAACCGTTGATGGTCTTGTCCAGGTCGTTGCCATTGCGCTGCATCGCGTCAGCGAACTGATCGCGGAACAGCTTGCCGATGTTGATGCCGTTGATGATCACGTTACGCAGTTTCCACTCGCCATTGATCTTCTCAAGGGTGTAGGAAACCGGATAAACCGCGCCATTGCTGCCCTTGACGGTCATGCCAACGCTGGTGCGGTCGCCCGACTCGTCCTTGGCAGGTTCAACGGTGATGCCCTGGTTGTTGTACTCAAGCAAGGCGTTGCCATAGAACTGGAACAGGCCTTTCTTGAAGTTTTCCTGGAAGGTTTGCATCTGCGCAGGTGTGGCTTTGCGCGAATACTTGACCGTCATGATGCTTTTGGAAATACCTTCGGCATCCACCACAGGCCCGACGATGGTGTTCAGCGCCGTGTAAAAGTCTGCGGGATCCTGCTTGTACTTCTCTTTATTGGCCGACAAGTCGGCGAGCATCCGGGTCGTGGTGTCCTGAACCAGATCGTGCGCCGAAGGCGCCGCCACGGCGTTAGCCATCAACGGCAGGGCCGCGAGTAATACCAACAGGCCACGTCGCAAGGTAGAGATCATTCAAAAGCTCCTCATTTGGCGTCTTTGCTAACGGTATTGAGCAGGAATTTACCGATCAGGTCCTCGAGCACCAGCGATGACTGGGTGTCATGGATGGTTCCACCATCCTTGAGCAAGGCTTGTTCCCCGCCCACGCTGATACCGATGTACTTCTCGCCCAACAGGCCAGCCGTCAGGATAGATGCAGTGGAGTCAGTCGGCAGATTATCTACGCGCTTTTCCAGTTGCATGGTCACCCGGCCGGTGAAGCTGTCGCGGTCCAGATCGATCGCCGTGACCTTGCCGATGGTCACACCGGCCATGGTCACTTTAGCTCTGACAGTCAAACCGGCGATATTGTCGAAGTACGCATAAAGTTTATACGTTTCGGCGTTTGCGGTCGGGGACAGGCCACTGACTCGCAGTGCAAGCAACAGCAAAGCCAGGATGCCAGCCAGCAAGAAAAGGCCGACACCGATTTCCAGGGTGCGGTTTTGCATCAGAAATCTCCAAACATCAAGGCGGTCAGAATAAAGTCCAGGCCGAGCACTGCCAAAGAGGCATACACCACGGTCTTGGTTGTGGCACGACTGATCCCCTCGGAAGTGGGCTCGCAGTCATAGCCTTGGAATACGGCAATCCAGGTCACGACGAACCCGAAAACGATACTTTTGATGATGCCGTTGAGCACATCGCCATTGAACGTCACGCTGTTTTGCATGTTCGCCCAGTAGGAGCCGTCATAGACGCCCAGCCAGTCGACTGCAACCCACGAACCACCCCAGATCCCGACGACGCTGAAAATCATTGCCAGCACCGGCAGGGAAATGAAACCGGCCCACAGACGCGGGGCAACGATGTACTTGAGCGGGTCGACACCAATCATTTCCAGACTGGACAACTGCTCGGTGGATTTCATGTTGCCGATTTCGGCGGTCAGGGCCGAACCCGCACGCCCGGCGAACAGCAATGCCGTGACCACCGGCCCCAGCTCACGCAGCAACGTCAAGGCAACCATCTGCCCGACGGCTTGCTCCGAACCGTAGCTGGACAGGATATTGAAGCCTTGCAGCGCCAACACCATGCCGATGAACACCCCGGAGACCACGATGATCACCAGGGACATCACGCCGATCGAATGCAGTTGTTTGATCAGTAAACCGAAACCACCGCCAATACCGCCGCGACCCAGCAACGCGTGGAACAGGAAAATCGCCGCACGCCCGAACACCCCGACGGCATCGATTGCCGCCTGGCCGAACCGGCGCACTCTTTCTATTAGTGAAATCTTGCGCATCAGCGCTTCCCCAGAAGATCTGCGCGGTAATCCGTCGCTGGAAAGTGATAGGCGACCGGGCCATCGGGTTCGCCTGTCATGAATTGACGGATACGCGGCTCGTCCGAGTTCATCAGTTCCTCAGGCGTGCCCTGCCCCAACACTTGACCCTCGCCCACCACATAGATGTAGTCAGCAATGCTCGCGGTCTCCGCCAGATCGTGGGAAACCACGATGCTGGTGATGCCCAGCGCGTCGTTGAGCAGGCGGATCAGGCGCACCAGCACGCCCATGGCGATCGGGTCCTGCCCCACGAAGGGCTCGTCATACATAAGGATCTGCGGATCAAGGGCAATCGCCCGGGCCAGCGCGACGCGACGCTTCATGCCGCCGGACAATTCGTCAGGCATCAGGTCGATGGCGCCGCGCAAACCCACGGCCTGCAATTTGAGCAGGACGATGTCACGGATCATTTCTTCCGGCAGCTCGGTATGAACGCGCAGCGGGAAGGCGACGTTCTCGAACACATCGAGATCGGTAAACAATGCACCGCTCTGAAACAGCACACCCATGTGTTTGCGCGCATCGAACAGGTCGCTGCGTGACAATTTGGGCAAATTTTGACCGTTAACCCAGACTTCGCCGCTGGTAGGTCGCAACTGTGCACCCATCAGCCGTAACAGCGTGGTCTTGCCACACCCGGAAGGCCCCATGATGCCGGTGACCTTGCCGCGCGGGATGCGGATATCGACGTTATTGAAAATGCTGCGCGTACCGCGCTTGAAGGTCAGTCCCTTCAGCTCGACCGCGTAGGCGTTATCGGCACTCATCTAAACTCCTTGCGATGCAGCCTCTCACTCGGACGCCTGGCTATCTGACGAAAGCACATACCTCCCCGGGCAGGCCGAACTGGCGGCGAACTATATCACTGCATAGGGCAAGCGCCCAAGGCCCAAGCCGGCGCATGTTCAGCAACAGGACAGGCAAAAACACGGATTTGGCGGGTTTCGGTAGCAGGGATTTACAAAGCACGACGAACTAGCGTGAGGGTTTCGATCATTACCGCTATAATCGCCGCCTTTTCATCGGGCTATACGATTCTGACATGAGCCAATCCAGCGAGCTGATTCAATCGGCACAACGCACCATCCGCCTCGAACTGGAAGCCGTTAAAGGCTTGCTGCCCCATATCGACGCGGATTTTGTACGCGCTTGCGAGATGATTCTGGCCAGCAAAGGCCGTGTGGTCGTGCTCGGCATGGGCAAGTCCGGACATATCGGCAACAAGATTGCCGCCACCCTGGCCAGCACCGGCACCACGGCTTTTTTCGTTCACCCGGCCGAAGCCAGCCACGGCGACATGGGCATGATCACCCGCGACGACATCATCCTGGCGCTGTCGAACTCCGGCTCCACCAATGAAATCATCACCCTGCTGCCGCTGATCAAGCGCCAGGGCATCCAGTTGATCAGCATGACCGGCAACCCCGATTCGCCGCTGGCCAAGGCTGCCGAGATCAACCTCAACGTTCACGTGGAACACGAAGCCTGCCCGCTGAACCTGGCGCCGACTTCCTCCACCACCGCCGCGCTGGTCATGGGCGATGCCCTGGCCGTTGCGCTGCTGGAAGCACGCGGCTTTACCGCTGAAGACTTCGCGTTTTCCCACCCGGGCGGCGCACTTGGCCGACGCCTGCTGCTGAAAGTGGAAACCGTCATGCACGCCGGCGCAGAATTGCCCCAGGTGCAACGGGGCACGCTGCTCAAGGACGCCTTGATGGAAATGACCCGCAAGGGCCTGGGCATGACCGCGATTGTAGAGGCCGACGGCAAACTGGCCGGGATCTTCACTGACGGCGACTTGCGCCGCACCCTCGACCGGACCATCGATATCCACCATACGACCATCGATGAGGTCATGACTGTTCATGGCAAGACCGCCCGGGCCGATATGCTGGCAGCCGAAGCCCTGAAAATCATGGAAGACCATCGAATCAACGCATTGGTAGTAGTCGACAAGGACGACCGCCCAGTTGGCGCTTTCAACCTGTCCGACCTGCTGCGTGCAGGAGTAATGTAATGAGCACCGATCTGCTGCAACGCGGTAATCGCATCAAACTGGCGGTGTTCGACGTCGACGGCGTCCTCACCGACGGGCGCCTGTACTTCCTCGAAGACGGCAGTGAATTCAAGACTTTCAGCACCCTCGACGGCCAGGGCATCAAGATGTTGATGGCAGCGGGCGTGCAGACGGCTATCATCAGCGGCCGAAAAACCCCGGTGGTCGAGCGTCGAGCGAAAAACCTCGGCATTCCTCACCTGTACCAGGGTCGCGAAGACAAACTCGTTGTACTGGATGAGCTTCTTGGCCAACTCAACCTAAGCTATGAACAGGTTGCCTACCTCGGTGACGATCTGCCGGACCTGCCGGTGATTCGCCGTGTCGGCCTGGGCATGGCGGTGGCCAATGCCGCCAGTTTCGTGCGCGAACACGCCCACGGTGTCACCCAGGCCCGTGGCGGCGAAGGTGCCGCCCGCGAATTCTGCGAACTGATCCTGCGCGCCCAGGGCCGCCTAGATGCGGCCAACGCCGCGTACTTGTGAGCCATTTATGTTTATTCTGAGCAAGAAATTTCGCAGATTCATGCTGTTCGGTTGCATCGCGGCGATATTCGCGGCGGTCGGCTATTGGAACATCAGCCCGGAACGCTTCCTCGACAAGCCGGTTGTCGCGGTCGATGAAAGCGCGATCGACTATTACGCGCTCAACGCCCACAGCGTTCAGTACCTGCCCGACGGCGGCCTGCAATACGACCTGACATCCGACAAGGTCGAGCACCTCAAGGCCACCGACGTGTCGCTGCTGACCAACCCCGACTTGAACATGTACCGCGGCACCGAGTTCCCGTGGCATGTCACTAGCTTGCGCGGCGAAGTCAACGCCGACGGTACTCAGGTAGAGCTGATCGACTCGGTGCGTATCGCACGCACCGATGAACATAACCGTGAATTGATTGTTACCAGCACCCGCATGACAGTGTTCCCGCAGCAGCAATATGCGCAGACCGATCAACCCGTTAGAATCGACGGCGCTGGCGGTGTGTCGACTGGCAACGGAATGAAAGCGTATTTGAAAGAAAGCAGGATACACCTGCTATCGAACGTAAGAGGACAGTATGAGGCTCGTTAAAACTCTCCCTATTTTGCTCAGTCTGGGCGCAGCACTGGGAAGCGTGAGCGCCTGGGCTCTGCCGAACGATCAAGAGCAGCCTATCCGCATTCAGGCCGACGATGCCCAACTGGACGACAAGAATGGCGTTGCCACCTATAAAGGTGACGTGATCATTACCCAGGGATCGATGAAGGTCACCGGCAACACCGTGACCATCACCCGCACCCCGACCGGTGACATCGACGTGGTGACCTCGGTGGGCAACCTTGCCTACTTCGAGCAACTGCAGACCGCTGGCGACACCAAGCCTGTTCAGGGCTGGGGCGTCACCATTCAGTACCACGCAGCGCAGAACCGCGTCGTGCTGATCGACAAGGCCAAAGTTGTCGACAAGGACAACAACACCACCCAGGGCGAGAAAATCGTCTACGACACGGTGAAGAAACTGGCCAGCGCCGGTCGTGCCACAGGCAACAAGGTTACCGAAGCGCGTCCACGCATCGACATGGTGATCCAGCCGAAGCCGAAAGCCGCCGCGCCGACGACTCCGAACACCGACCCGAAAAAGGCCAAGTAATGGCAACTCTGAAAGCTCAGCATCTGGCCAAGAGCTACAAGAGCCGCCAGGTCGTGCGTGACGTCAGCCTGTCCATCGACAGCGGTCAGATCGTCGGCCTGCTGGGCCCGAACGGCGCCGGCAAGACCACCTGCTTCTACATGATCGTCGGCCTGGTGCAGGCCGATCAGGGTCGCGTATTGATCGACGACCTGGACGTCAGCCACCAGCCTATGCACGGTCGTGCAAAGGCCGGTATTGGCTATCTTCCGCAAGAAGCGTCGATCTTCCGCAAACTGTCGGTAGCCGACAACATCATGGCTATCCTCGAGACCCGCAAGGAACTCGATAAGGCCGGTCGTCGCAAGGAACTGGAAAGCCTGCTGCAGGAATTCCACATCAGCCATATCCGCGACAACCTGGGCATGAGCCTGTCCGGTGGTGAACGCCGCCGGGTGGAAATCGCCCGCGCACTGGCCACCAACCCGAAATTCATCCTGCTCGACGAACCTTTCGCCGGTGTGGACCCGATTTCGGTAGGTGACATCAAGCAGATCATCCATCACCTCAAGGCCAAGGGCATTGGCGTGTTGATCACCGACCACAACGTCCGTGAAACCCTGGATATCTGCGAAACCGCCTACATCGTCAACGATGGCCAACTGATCGCCGAAGGTGACTCTGCCACCATCCTGGCCAACGAACTGGTCAAGGAAGTGTATCTGGGCCACGAGTTCCGCCTTTAAGCATTGAGGTGTCTGGCTGGTTGTCCACGCGCTTGTATCGATAAAAAATCAACATTTTTTTATTGTTACAGCGCTCTAGGCAAACGCTGCGGTTTCGGGCATATAATTTGCTTAAGTTTGGCGCTCCGGCGCCCTGTAGTGGATGGCGCATGCGCGCCGGCGAATAAGGTGTTAAGCCCCTGCCATGAAACCATCGCTAGTCTTGAGAATGGGCCAGCAGCTGACGATGACACCTCAGCTGCAACAGGCCATCCGCCTGCTCCAATTGTCGACCCTGGACCTGCAACAGGAAATCCAGGAGGCCCTGGAGTCCAATCCGATGCTCGAACGCCAGGAAGAAGGCGACGACTTCGATAATGCAGACCCCTTGGCCGACAAAGCCGAACAGCAACCCAACGCCGATGTTTCGGAACCCTCCTACCAGGAAACCGCCCCGACGGTGGATAACCTCGAGGAAGGCGACTGGAACGAGCGCATTCCCAACGAGCTGCCCGTCGATACCGCGTGGGAAGACGTCTACCAAACCAGCGCCAGCAGTCTGCCGAGCAACGATGACGACGAGTGGGATTTCACCACCCGTACATCGGCCGGCGAAAGCCTGCAAAGCCACCTGCTCTGGCAACTGAATCTGGCACCGATGTCCGACACCGATCGCCTGATCGCCGTGACCCTGATCGACTGCATCAACAATCAGGGTTACCTGGACGAAACCCTCGAGGAAATCCTCGAAGCCTTCGATCCGGAACTGGACATCGAACTGGACGAAATCGAAGCCGTCCTGCACCGCATCCAGCAATTCGAACCGGCCGGCATCGGTGCGCGCAACCTGGGCGAATGCCTGTTGCTGCAATTGCGCCAGCTCGCCGCCAAGACGCCTTGGCTGGCCGAGGCCAAGCGTCTGGTCACCGATTACATCGACCTGCTCGGCAGCCGCGACTACAGCCAGTTGATGCGTCGCATGAAGCTCAAGGAAGATGAGCTGCGCCAGGTCATCGAACTGGTCCAGAGCCTGAACCCGCGTCCGGGCTCGCAGATCGAGTCCAGCGAAGCCGAGTACGTCGTTCCCGATGTGATCGTGCGCAAGGATAACGAGCGCTGGCTGGTGGAATTGAACCAGGAGTCGGTGCCCCGGCTGCGGGTCAACGCCCAGTACGCCGGTTTCGTGCGCCGCGCCGACACCAGTGCCGACAACACCTTCATGCGTAACCAGTTGCAGGAAGCCCGCTGGTTCATCAAGAGCCTGCAAAGCCGCAACGAAACCCTGATGAAAGTGGCCACCCAGATCGTCGAGCACCAGCGCGGCTTTCTGGAATATGGCGACGAAGCCATGAAACCGCTGGTCCTGCATGACATCGCTGAAGCAGTCGGCATGCACGAATCGACGATTTCACGGGTAACCACCCAGAAGTTCATGCATACCCCACGGGGCATATATGAGCTGAAATACTTTTTCTCCAGCCATGTCAGCACCTCCGAAGGCGGTGAATGCTCGTCCACAGCGATCCGCGCGATCATCAAAAAACTGGTTGCCGCGGAAAATCAGAAAAAGCCGTTGAGTGACAGCAAGATCGCTGGTTTACTGGAGGCACAAGGCATTCAGGTGGCTCGCCGCACCGTCGCCAAGTACCGCGAGTCCCTCGGGATCGCGCCTTCGAGCGAACGCAAGCGGTTGATGTAAGCCACAGCACAGCGTTCCAGTGGTAGATCATCTGATCTACCGCTTTATGCACTGGCAACGAAGGAGAAGCTGTATGCAAGTCAACATCAGTGGACACCAACTGGAAGTGACCGAACCTCTTCGCTCCTACATCGGCGAAAAACTCGAACGATTAGAGAGGCATTTCGACAAGATCACCAACGTGCAAGTCACGATGTGCGTCGAAAAACTCAAGCAGAAAATCGAAGCCACCCTGCATATTCCCGGCAGTGAAGTGGTCGCCAACGCGGAACATACCGATATGTACGCGGCGATCGACTTACTAACCGACAAGCTGGATAAACAACTCAAAAAGCATAAGGAAAAGACCCAGAGCCTCCTCCAGGGCGCGACCGGTCGTTAACATCCCCAACCCATGATCCGACTTGAAAACATCCTGACCCCCGGCCGTTCCCTCGTGAACGTGCCGGGCGGCAGTAAAAAGAAAGCCCTCGAGCAAATTGCCAACCTGATCGCCCGGGAAGTGCCGGATCTGGAGATGCAAGATGTCTTCGAGGCTCTGATTGCCCGTGAAAAACTCGGTTCCACCGGTTTTGGCAACGGCATCGCTATCCCCCATTGTCGTCTCAAGGGTTGCAACTCCCCTATCAGCGCCCTGATGCACCTTGATGCACCTATCGATTTCGACGCTATCGATGGCGCCCCGGTTGACTTGCTGTTTGTTCTGCTCGTCCCGCAAGCCGCCACGGATGCACACCTGGAACTGCTGCGCCAGATCGCCAGCATGCTTGATCGCAAGGAAGTGCGCGAAAAACTGCGTCATGCCTCGAGCAACGAAGCCTTGTATCAGGTTGTCGTGGACGAGCAAGGCCACGGCAGCGAAAAACACGGTCACTAATCATGCGCTTGATCATCGTCAGTGGCCGTTCCGGCTCAGGTAAAAGTACCGCGCTCGATGTCCTTGAGGACAACGGCTACTACTGCATCGACAACCTGCCTGCTGGCTTGTTGCCGGAGCTGGCCGAACGCGCCCTGATTCATACCGAGCTGGCACAACCGCTGGTCGCCGTTTCCATCGACGCCCGCAACCTGCCCAGCCACCTCTCGCGGTTTCCCGAGTTACTTGAAGAAGTTCGCAGTCGGCACATTCAGTGCGATGTGCTGTATCTGGACGCCGATGAAGAAACCCTGCTCAAGCGTTTCTCGGAAACCCGCCGCCGCCACCCCCTGAGCAATGCCAATCGCTCACTGGCCGAGGCGATCGAAGACGAAACCCAACTGCTGGGGCCGATCGCCGACCTGGCCGACCTCAAGGTCAACACCACCAACCTGAACCTGTACCAACTGCGCGACACCATCAAGCTGCGCCTGCTGAACCAGCCCGAGCCCGGCACTGCGTTCCTGGTGGAGTCTTTCGGGTTCAAGCGTGGCATGCCGGTGGATGCCGACGTGGTGTTCGACGTGCGCTGCCTGCCCAATCCTTACTGGAAACCGGAGCTGCGAGCCCAGTCCGGGCTTGATCAACCGGTGGCCGAGTACCTGGCGGCACAGCCGGACGTCGAAGAAATGTTCCAGGATATCTACAACTATCTGTTCAAGTGGCTGCCGCGGTTTGCCGCCAGCAACCGCGCCTACGTCACCATTGCCATTGGCTGCACTGGCGGTCACCACCGCTCCGTCTACCTGACCGAACGTCTGGGCCAGGCGCTGCAACAATCCCTGAAGAACGTCCAGGTCCGCCACCGCGACCTCAGCTAAAGGATTCACTACGCGATGCCTGCTCGGGAAATTGAAATCATCAACAAGCTGGGTCTGCATGCCCGCGCTTCTGCGAAGTTCGTTGGAGTGGCAGGCCAGTATCCTGATTGCTCGATCAGAGTGGGGCGCACACCCGAATCCACGGTGGATGGCAAAAGCATCATGTCGATGATGATGCTCGCAGCGGGCAAGGGTACAAAAATCTACCTGAGCACCGAAGGGCACCAAGAGAAAGAAGCGCTGGATGCACTGGTGAATCTGATCAATAACTTCTTCGACGAAGGCGGCTAAAAATCAAAAGATCGCAGCCTTCGGCAGCTCCTACGCCGATTCTGTAGGAGCTGCCGAAGGCTGCGATCCTTTTTACGCCAACGCCGTATCCATCACCATCATCAAACAAAAACCCATTAACAACCCAAGGCTGGCCAGTTTGTCGTGACCATTGCGCCGCGACTCCGGGATAACTTCATGGGTCACCACCAGCAGCATCGCCCCGGCCGCCAGCGCCAGACCCAACGGCAATAGCAACTCCGCCAGACTCACCAGCCACGCACACAACAGCGCGAACACCGGCTCCACCAGCCCTGATGCGGCACCGATCAGGAACGCCTTGACCCGCGACATCCCCGCTCCGGCCAACACCAACGCAATCACCAGCCCTTCGGGCACATCCTGCAAAGCGATGCCCATGGCCAGACTGTCAGCGTCCGGCATGCCGCCGCCGGCCGAAACCCCGACCGCCATGCCTTCCGGAATGTTGTGGGCAATGATCGCGAACACAAACAGCCAGATCCGCGGCGGAATCACCGGCCGTTCCAACGTGCCGACGAGCATTTGCGGACTTGCCCCGGAGACTTTGCGGTCCACCAGAAATAGCCCGAAAGCACCGAGCATGATGCCGAAGCTGATCAGACCGCTGGCCGCCCAAGGCGTCAGCCCCAGGCTTTCGGCCGCAGAGATGCCCGGGACGATCAGCGAAAACGCCGTCGCCGCAAGCATCACCCCGGCACCGAAACCGAGCAGGGTATCGCTGAGCGCCTGGGGCATGCGCCGAATCACCAGGACCGGCACCGCCCCGAGCGCGGTGCCCAAGGCGCAGATCGCCCCACCTTGCAGGGCGCGCAGCAGTTTCGGCTCCAGGTCCAGCCATGCCAATCCCTGGGCGACCAACAACGTCATTCCCGCCAGCAGTAACAGCGATCCCAACGCGTAACGAAACATTCGTCCGCTGCCGATCGCCAGTGTTTCAGTGCCCATAGTCAGCCTTGGATTGTTTTTATAGAGGACTTAAACCAGCGCAGCCTGATAGCGCGCCGCGACTTCGGGCCAATTGATCACGTTGTAGAACGCATTGATGTATTCCGGGCGACGGTTCTGATAACGCAGGTAATAAGCGTGCTCCCAGACGTCCAGGCCAAGGATCGGCGTGTTGCCATTCATCAACGGGCTGTCCTGATTACCACTGCTTTCCACGATCAGGGTCTTTTGCGGCGTGACGCTCAACCACGCCCAACCACTGCCGAAGCGAGTCAGCGCGGCTTTGGTAAAGGCGTCCTTGAAACTGTCGAGACCGCCCAGTTGCTCATCGATGGCCGTGGCCAACGCGCCGTGAGGTTGACCACCGGCGTTGGGCGCCATGACTTCCCAAAACAGCGAATGGTTGGCATGGCCGCCGCCCTGATTGATCACCGCGGCGCGCAGTTTTTCTGGCAGTTGCTGAACGCTGGCCACCAGTTTTTCCACCGACCAGTCGGCAAACTCGGTGCCTTCAACCGCTGCATTGAGGTTGTTGATGTAAGTCTGGTGGTGCTTGGTGTAGTGGATTTCCATGGTCTGCGCATCGATATGCGGTTCCAGGGCGTCGTAGGCGTACGGCAAGGCAGGCAAGGTAAAAGCCATTTCAATGGACTCCATGTTGAAGAGGGACAGACGGGTGCCGGGGCGACGCAGCATCCATGTGCAGCAAACGATGGGTGCGCGGGTATTCGCCGTGTTCGCTGATGAAATTCAGTAGTTCGACATAGGTCTTGCTGCTCTGGCGTAGCGCGGCCTCGCGCAGGGCCGGGGCCAGTCGCGGGTCCTGCATGGTCTGCAACAACCGTTGATGGATCGCGCACAGGTACTCGGCGCTCTCCTCCGGCTGGTTCAGACGCAAATGCAGGTCCGCCAGGTTGTGATGGGAAATCACGCAAGCGGCCACCGCTTCGTCGGCATCCGCCCAGCGCTCGAACAACACCTGGGCCAACGCCAGTGCCTGCAAGTAAGCCTCGCGGGCATCGACGAACTCGCCCTGCATGAAATGGCGATTGGCCCTTTCGATCGTGCGTTTCCAGTGCTCCATGGTGAGCCTCCAAAGCGGTAGCGGTGATTACACGCCGCCGGCAGTGAGCTTTTCTGGATTGAGCAACTCTTCCAGTTGGCTGCGCGACAAGTCGGTGTGTTCCAAGGCGACATCAATCACCGGACGGCCCTGCTGATACGCCTTCTTGGCGATTTCAGCGGCTTTTTGGTAACCGATGATCGGGTTGAGTGCGGTGACCAGAATCGGATTGCGCGACAGCGCTTCCTTGAGCCGGGCCTCGTTGACCTTGAAGCTGGCGATGGCCTTGTCACCCAGCAGACGGCTGGAGTTGGCCAGCAATTCGATGCTGCTCAGCAGGTTCTGGGCAATGATCGGCAGCATCACGTTCAGTTCGAAGTTGCCCGACTGGCCGGCGATGGTGATCACCGTGTCGTTGCCGATGACCTGCGCAGCAACCATTGCGGTGGCTTCCGGGATCACCGGGTTGACCTTGCCCGGCATGATCGAGGAGCCCGGCTGCAGGGCTTCGAGTTCGATTTCGCCAAGACCCGCCAATGGGCCGGAGTTCATCCAGCGCAGGTCGTTGGCGATTTTCATCAGCGACACAGCAGTGGCCTTGAGCTGACCGGACACCGCGACCGCCGTGTCCTGGGAACCGATCAGCGCGAACAGATCCTTGCCCGGCTGGAATTGCACTTGGGTCAATTTGCTCAGTTGCTGACTGAACAACGCCGCGAATTGCGGATGGGCATTAATCCCGGTCCCCACCGCCGTGCCGCCCTGGGCCAGGGATTGCAGGCTCGGCAGCAAATCTTGCAGGTGGCCGATGTTGGCTTTGAGCTGTTGCGCCCAGCCGTTAAGCACCTGGCTCATGCGCACGGGCATGGCATCCATCAAGTGCGTGCGCCCGGTTTTGACGTGGTGATGCACCTGCTCGGCCTTGTGCTCGATCACTTGCACCAGATGCACCAGCGCTGGCAGCAACTGTTCGTGCAAGGCCAGCGCGGCACTGACGTGGATGGTGGTCGGAATGATGTCGTTACTGCTTTGGCCGCAATTGACGTGATCGTTAGGGTTCACCGCCTCGCCCAGCAGTCGGCTGGCCAGGGTGGCGATCACTTCGTTGGCGTTCATGTTGGAGCTGGTGCCGGAACCGGTCTGGAAGATGTCCACCGGAAAATGCTGCATGAAGTCGCCTTCGAGCAAGCCTTGAGCCGCATCGACGATGGCTTTGCCCTGAGATTCGCTGATCTGCTTGAGCTCGACGTTGGCCCGGGCGGCGGCAGCCTTGGCCAGGATCAACGCGCGGATGAACTGCACCGGCATCGGTTTGCCGCTGATCGGGAAGTTATCCACCGCACGTTGGGTTTGTGCGCCGTAGAGGGCGGCTTCCGGGACTCGTAGCTCACCCATGCTGTCACGTTCGATACGCGTATTACTCATCGGGAAATCCTTGCACCAGTTCTATGAGGGGAATCGAGGGCTGCAACTCGCAGGTCGCCAGTTGCCAGGTGTAGCGCTGCCAGCGTTTGAGCCGGCATTTACATAGGGAGAGACGTTCCAGTTCGCGCAACGGGCGCCAGGCCTGGTCGAGGCAGTAGCTGCGCCAATGCCACGGCAGCGCGACATCGGCGGCGGTGTCGAGCAGCAAACGGAAGGAAGTTTCGGCGATGGTCCAGGGCGAGGTGGCCGTGCAACAGGCCAGATACCGGCCTTCGGCCAGGTAATGTTCGATCAGCCGCGGCTCATCGGGATCCATCGCGCAACGGATCTGGCGACTCATCCAGCGCCAGCTTTCGAGGTAAGGCTGCTCGTGCAAGGCAGAACTCATAATCCGGGCTCATTCGGTAATGAGATTTATTATTAGATGATAATGAGAACCAAAACAACCCCGGGATTATTTGCCACACCCTCTGTAGGAGCAAAGCTTGCTCGCGATGACAATCTCGGAGACGCCATCGCGAGCAAGCTTTGCTCCTACAAGAGCCACAAAAAAAAACGCGCCACCCATGGGGTGGCGCGCCTGTTGTGTAACGGTCTGGGTTAACTCCCCGCCACCGTCATCCGCTCAATCAACACCGAACCGGTGCGAATATTGCTGCGCAGTTCCAGATCATTCCCCACTGCCACAATCTGCTTGAACATGTCGCGCATGTTGCCGGCGATGGTCACTTCCTGGACCGCGAACTGGATTTCACCGTTCTCGACCCAGAAACCCGCCGCGCCACGGGAGTAGTCGCCGGTGACCATGTTCAGGCCCTGGCCCATCAGTTCGGTGACCAGCAAGCCACGACCCATGCGACGCAACAACGCGGCCTGGTCTTCGTCGCCATGGGTGACGAACAGGTTGTGCACGCCGCCTGCGTTGGCGGTGCTCGGCATGCCCAGTTTGCGACCGGAATAGGTGCCGAGGATGTACGACACCAACACACCATTTTCGACGAACGGTTTGGCATAGGTCGCCAAGCCATCACCATCGAATGCCGAACTGCCCATCGCTTGCATCAAGTGCGGACGCTCATCGAGGGTCAGCCATTCCGGGAACAGTTTCTGCCCCAGGGTGCCTTCGAGGAACGATGACTTGCGATAAAGGCTGCCGCCGGACACCGCCGACAGGAAACTGCCGAACAAGCCACCGGCCAACTCCGCCGAAAATAGCACCGGCACTTCGCAGGTCGGCACCGGACGCGCGCCCAGACGGCTCGCCGCCCGTTGCGCAGCACGTTGACCAATGCTCACCGGGTCGGCCAGCAAGTTGCCTTGACGGTTCACGTCGTACCAGTAATCGCGCTGCATCTGGCCTTCGGCCTCGGCGATCATCACGCAGCTCAGGCTGTGACGGGTCGACGCGTAGCCGCCAATAAAGCCGTGGCTGTTGCCGTAGACGCGGCAGCCCTGATGGGTGCTGAGGGTGGTGCCGTCGGCATTCTTGATCCGGCTGTCAGTGGCAAATGCCGCCGCTTCGCAGCTCAAGGCCATCTCGATGGCTTGTTCAGGGGTAATGTCCCACTGGTGGAACAGGTCGAAATCCCGCAGATCCTTGGCCATCAGCGCGGCATCTGCCAGGCCCGAGGCCTCGTCTTCAGAGGTGTGCTTGGCGATGGCGAGTGCGGCGGCGACGGTTTCGCGGATTGCCTCCGGACCGCTGGCCGAGGTGCTGGCCGAGCCTTTGCGCTGACCGACGTACAAGGTGATGCCAAAGCCTTGGTCACGATTGAATTCGACGGTTTCGACTTCCCGCTGACGCACCGACGTGGACAGGCCCTGCTCCAGCGACACCGCGACTTCACAGGCACTGGCGCCCTGGCGCTTGGCTTCAGCGATGATCTGCTCGACTTGCTCTTGCAGTGCCGGCAACGCTTGTGGGCCGACGCTTTCAACTGCACTCATGCTGTTCTCCACTCAAATTCTGCTTTCGGCTGGGGCCTTCGAGCGACCGGGCCGGACAAGCGGCCCCCGACTGGTTATCATGGCGGCGTTTCTTTGCGGACGGCCACCATGGTTGATTCTTACGACGACTCCCTCGATACGGGAGAAAAAAGCAAATCCCAGGTCAAACGCGAGCTGCATGCTCTGGTTGACCTCGGCGAACGCCTTACAACGCTCAAGCCTGACTTGCTGGCAAAACTGCCGTTGACCGACGCTATGCGCCGGGCCCTGGCCGATGCGCCCAAGCACACCGCGAATATCGCGCGTAAACGGCACCTCATGTTCATCGGCAAACTGATGCGCGACCAGGACACTGACGCCATTCTGATATTGCTCGATCAACTCGATGCCTCCACCCGGCAGTACAACGAACGTTTCCATGGCCTGGAACGCTGGCGCGATCGCTTGATCGCGGGCGACGATGCAGTCCTGGAGAAGTTCGTGTTCGACTACCCGGAGGCTGATCGTCAACAGTTGCGCTCCCTGATCCGTCAGGCCCAGCACGAACTGGCGACCAACAAGCCACCGGCATCGAGCCGTAAAATCTTCAAGTACATCCGTGAGCTGGACGAGACTCAACGCGGTCTGCGCTGAGTCCCGAATCGGGTGAGTCGCCACGCGGCCCACCCGAAGCTCCATCCATCAAGATCCTGTGCCACCCACAGTGATCGCATCGATTTTCAGCGTTGGCTGCCCGACACCCACCGGCACCGACTGCCCATCCTTCCCGCACGTCCCCACGCCGCTGTCCAGCGCCAGATCGTTACCGACCATCGACACTTTGCTCATGGCTTCCGGCCCGTTGCCGATCAACGTCGCGCCTTTGACCGGGGCAGTGATCTTGCCGTCTTCGATCAGGTACGCCTCGCTGGTGGAGAACACGAATTTGCCGCTGGTGATGTCCACCTGACCGCCGCCGAGGTTGGCGCAGTAGATGCCGCGCTTGACCGACTTAATGATTTCTTCCGGGTCGCTTTCGCCGGCCAGCATGTAGGTGTTGGTCATGCGTGGCATCGGCAGGTGCGCATAGGATTCACGGCGACCGTTACCGGTACGGGCCACGCCCATCAGGCGCGCGTTGAGCTTGTCCTGCATGTAGCCCTTGAGCACGCCATTTTCGATCAGCGTGGTGCATTCGGTCGGGGTGCCTTCGTCGTCGACGCTCAGCGAGCCACGACGCCCGGCCAGGGTGCCGTCATCGACGATAGTGCAGAGTTTGGACGCAACCATCTCGCCCATACGCCCGCTGTAGGCCGAACTGCCCTTGCGGTTGAAGTCGCCTTCCAGGCCGTGGCCGACCGCTTCGTGCAGCAGCACACCAGACCAGCCCGAACCCAGCACCACCGGCAACGTACCGGCCGGTGCGGGAATCGCTTCCAGGTTCACCAGCGCCTGACGCAACGCTTCACGGGCATAGCCCATGGCGCGGTCTTCGCCGAGGAAATAACGGTAATCGGTACGACCGCCGCCGCCATGACCACCGCGCTCGCGGCGACCGTTCTGTTCAACAATCACACTGACGTTAAAGCGCACCAACGGCCGAACATCTGCCGCCAGGCTGCCATCAGTGGACGCGACAAGAATGCGCTCCCAGACCCCGGCCATGCTCACGGTGACTTGCTGGATACGCGGATCGAGGGCGCGGGTGGCGACGTCGATGCGCTTGAGCAGGTCGACTTTTTCGGCGCGGGTCATCACTTCCAATGGGTTGTCCGGCCCGTACAACTGGGCGACGTCCTGGGTGGTGAACGCTTGCACCGTGCCGTTCTGCCCGGCGCGGGAGATCGAACGGGCTGCGCAAGCCGCCGCGCCCAGGGCTTCGAGGGTGATGGCGTTGCTGTAGGCGAAACCGGTCTTCTCACCCGATTGCGCGCGCACGCCGACGCCCTGGTCGAGGTTGAAGCTGCCTTCCTTGACGATCCCGTCTTCCAGCGCCCAGGACTCGGAAATCTGGCCCTGGAAATACAGGTCGGCCGCATCGATGCCCGGGCCGGCCAGATCACCGAGCACACTCTGCAGGCTCTCGATGGTCACGCCGCCGGGCGCTAAAAGGTGGTCACTGACTGAGGACAACAACTCGCTCATATGCTTTACGCCTTAAATTCATCGTTCTGAGGCAGGTCGCTGGGCGCCCTGCGAGAAAAAGCGCCGGTGACTGGACACCGGCATCCGCGCCCTGATGGACGCCTGTTCGTTGCTATCGCATTCGGCCAGCAACACGGCCTCGCCTTGATCCTGTTGCGCCAGCACGCGTCCCCACGGGTCGACGATGGCGGCATGTCCATAAGTTTCACGCGGCCCCGGGTGGGTGCCACCCTGGGCGGCCGCGAGTACATAACATTGGGTCTCGATGGCTCGGGCTCGGATCAACACATCCCAATGGGCCGCGCCGGTCACGGCGGTAAAGGCCGACGGCGCGGTGATCAGTTCTGCACCGGCAGCGCGCAATTCGCTGTACAACTCCGGGAAACGCAGGTCGTAACACACGGTCAGGCCGACCCGACCGACGGGCGTGTCCGCCACCACGACGCCACTGCCATAAGCATAGTCATCGGATTCACGGTAACGCCCGCGATTGTCCGCCACGTCGACGTCGAACAGGTGCAACTTGTCATACCGTGCAACGGTTTCGCCCTGGTCATCCACCAGCAGCGAGCAGGCATGTACTTTGGCCATCGGCTGATCCACCGGCGGCAACGGCAACGTGCCGGCGACTATCCATAACTTGAGGGCGCGAGCGGTCTGTTTCAACCACGGCAGGATCGGACCGTCGCCCAAGGCCTCGGCGCGGCCGATGTCGGCGATGTCGCGACGGCCCATGGCCGCGAAGTTTTCCGGCAGCACCGCCAGCCGCGCGCCGGCGCTTGCCGCTTGTTCGAGCAGGCGACGGGCCTGGGCTAGATTAGCCAGCACATCGCTCTGACTGACCATTTGAATCACCGCTACAGAAGACATGGCCATTCCCTTATTCCAATCAACACATGACCGTAGGAGCAAGGCTTGCCCGCGAAGGGAGCGCCGCGGTGTATCAAGAACACCGCGTTATCGTTCTTCGCGGGCAAGTCGGATCGCCGCACCGCTCGCTCCTACAAGGATTAGCTCCATGCTACTCCATCACTCCAAGGCGTGTTTTTTCAAAACGGCTTGTCCAGGGTGATCTTCGGTTCTTTCCATGGCCCTTTGACGGTGTATTTGACGCTGGCAAAACGTGCCACGCGGTCGCCAATCAGTTTGTCGATCAGGAACAGCGCGCCACCAATGGCTGGCGCGCCGACGATCAGCGCGGCAATCGGCAGGTTGTTGGTCAATGGCAAGGTCACCAGCAACTTGGCATCGACCTGATCGCCGACCAGGTCCAGGGTGCCATTGAGTTCAAGGTTGCTCGACGGGCCGGTCAACAGGATCGGCTCGCGAGTCACGTATACCCCGTTGCTCGCCACCAGCAGGCCTTTGACCCGGTCGTAACTCAAGCCTTTGCCAAACAGGTCGGAGAAGTCCAACCGCAGGCGGCGGCCGATGGAGTTGAAGTTGAGCAGGCCAAACACCCGCAACGCCTGGGCACTGCCCTCGACTTCGACAAACTGACCTTTATTGAGCGAGGCATCGAGGCTACCGGAGAAGCGCTTGGTGGCCAGCCACGCCGGCGAACCGGGCCAGCGACCATCGACGTCCATATGAAACTCTTCACTGGTGACGCTCGGCGCAAAGCCCCAGCCTTTGAGCACATCGGCGAGGTTTTTGCCGCTGATCCGGCCCTTGTACCAACTGTTGGTCGCGCCCGGCGTCCCTTCCCAACCACCGCTGCCCTGCAACAGAATGCCCTTGAGGCCCATGTCCAGGGTATTGAGGGCGATGCCCTTGGCGGTCGGACGGACTTTCAGTGACCAGCCGCCCACCAGGTCAGCGCCCTGGAACAGCTGATTGATGGTGATATCCAGTGCCGGGATTTTCGTCGGGTCCACGGAAACCAACGGGTCTGGCGAGTTTTCGTCGGCCAGCACCGTCGGATCGGGCGCCGGCAAACGCACGTATTGCAGATTGATCGCAATCGGCGCGGCTTTCGCGTCGGGGATGTTCACGTTGCCCTTGGCCTGCTGACTGTCGAGCTGCAAGGCCCAGAGCGACGGCTTGCGGGTCAGTTGCACCGACGCCTGATCCAGGGTCGTACCGAAACCGCTGAGCTTGTCGACTTTGAAATCCGCGCCGCTGAGCAGTTGCTTGGCACTGCCGCCCGGATCCTGGCCGGCGTACTTGTCCAGCAGATCTTTCCACGGGCCGACATCCAGTTCCGACAGCACACCGCTGACGCGCAGGCCTTTGTTCGCCGGCAGCACGGCATTGCCGCCGCCGAGGAACAATTCGCCGCGACCGTCGGCAAAATTGCCGGGAGGCGCCGCGAAAGTGAAGTTCGCCAGGTCACCATACGTGACCCAATAACGCCGCTCCGGCCCTTGCAGGGACATGCGGAACACCGTGTCACGGCCCACATCGGCAGACATACCGAACGGCGCCGGCAAATCGATGGCGACGCCTTTGAGGTTGGAACTGACGATCAACTGACTGTCGGCGCCATTGAGGTTCAACTGCAACTGATAAGGGACGACCCCGGATACCGGCAACGGCTGGGTTACGTTCAGCCAGTCCGTGAGTTTCTTGACCTCGACCTGACCGGAAGCGGCGACCCGGGTATCGAGCTTGCCCGGACTGCCATCGGCGAAAATCTGCGCGGTCACCGGTTTGTCGAACGCCTTCGCGGTGATGTTCTGCCCGCTCAAGCCCTTGCTGCTGTCGAAACGGAAATCGCCCTTGAGCTGAGTCAGCTCCAAGGTCGGTTCGGCCAGTTTCAGCCGGGCTTTATTGGTCTTGAAGTCGACGAGAATCTTCGGCAGGTCGCCTTTGGCCAGCGGGATGTCCAGATTGAGTTTGCCCTGCAAATCGCCCTCGCCTTCCCAACCGGCGAAGGTGTCGGCGGTGCCGATGGGGGCTTGCTGCAGAATCTTCAGGCCATCACCCAAACCGCCGGCAAACCCGCCATCAAGGAACATGTGGACGTTTTGCCCGGCTGGCACGTGCGGAATATTGACGTAGACATCGCTGACCTGGGTGTCGAGCAGTTGGCCCTTGCTGGCCAGAATCCGCACACCGCTGTCTTCAATAAACACGTCACCACTGACCTTGCTGACATGCGGCCAGCCCGGCTGGAACGCCAGTTCGGCGTCGTGCACCTTGAAGAACAGGCTGATGCTGCGAGCGGCGTCTTCGGCGCCATGATTCAGCGAGCCCTGGTACTGAAAGAATCCCTGGTCCACCGCGCCTTTGAGATTCGCCGTACGCAGCCATTCGTCCAGCGCCGGGCTGAGCACCGTCGGCAGGTACTTGGCGGTGTATTTGCCATCGCCGTCTACCAGGCCGACCCGTAGGTCCATGTAGTCTTCCTGAGTGTGGTCGAAATGCAGGCGAATCAGGAAGTCGCCGGCAATCTTGCCCTCTTCGCCCAGCACCTTCAGGTACGGCGCGATCAGGGTGAAGCCTTCTTTATCGAGCTTCCAGGTCAGACGGGCGTTGGCCTGAATGTACTGCCATGGCTTGGCGAAAATCGGGTCCAGGTGCAAGGAAAAATCCTTGCTGTCCATGCGCAACTCACCGTGACCGAGGTCGCCGCTGATGCTGCCGCTGACATTCCGCGCCGCCGGTGCGCCGTGATAGGCGTCGAAGCCGACCCGTTCCAGGTTGGCGGCAAAACTGAATTTAGTGTCGTCGGTGGCATTGGGCCGCAAGTCGATCAGCACGTTGCGTAATGCACCGGTGACCTTGAGTTTTTCGACTGCCGTGGCAACGCCTTCAGGCAACGGCCCCAACGCATTGAGCAGCGGTGTGAGCGGAGTCAGGTCCAGACGATCGGCTTGCAGGTGCCAGAGTTCTTCGGCCTTGTCGGTGGCAACGTTTTGCTTGAGTTGCAGACGGGTCTCCCAGCGCGTGTCGCCAAAGTTCATCGACAAGGAATCAAGGGTTACCAGGGCACCTTCGTCGCTACGCTGGAAGTAAGCGTTGAGCGCCAGATTGTTGATCTGGATCGGCTTGCGTTCGGCGTAGGCACCTTTCAGTTGCGGGGCGTTCAGTCGTATTGCAACGCTTTGCACAGCGCCATTGCCCCAGTTCAGCCACAGCTCACCACCGGCCTTGATCTCGGAGAAATTCCATTGCCGGGTCAGGCGCCCAGGCAGCCATTTCGACCAATCGCTTTGCGGCAGGCTCAGATAAGCCTCCGCCGCCCCGTCCTTCCAAGCGCTGGCACGCACGCGGGTGCGCAAGCTCATGGCGACCGGTTGACCATCAGGCAGGGTCAGGCGTGCGTCGAGTCGCTGACGGGAGGCGCCGGTTTTCAGATTCAGGCCGACGTAGGTCAGCGTCAGCGGCGCATGGTCCAGCGGCTGCAAGGTGATCTGGCTGTCGAGGACCGACAGCTGTTCGACCATCTGCATGCGATTGAGCAGTTGCTCCGGATCCAGCGGCTGGTCCTGCTGCACCGGCAGACCTTCCAGCGCCCATTGGCCGTCCTCGCCTTCCTTGAGGCTGATCTTCAGGCCATTGAGTTCCAGGTGAGCGATGCGCACTTGCCGGGCCAACAGGCTGGCCCAAAGGTCTGGCACCACCCGCACGTTATCCAGGCGCAGGGCATTGGTGCCCGCGCCGACCGTCACGTCGTGGGCCAGCAGGATCGGCGCAAAACCGCTCCAGTTGCCTTCCAGCCTGCCGATTTGCAGGGGCATGCCCAAGGCGTCACTGGCTTTGGTCTCGATGTCTGCGCGGTATTCGGCCACCAGCGGCGTCAGTTCCCGACCGAGGCTGACGTACAACGCCATCAGCACCAGAGCCAACGCACACAGGCCCAGTCCCCAGCGGGTCAGTGCGGCCAAAATGCGTGTCAGACGGTCCATGTCAGTTGGCTCCCATGGCAAAAATACTGCAAAAAGCTGAGGCCAGCCGTTCTAGTCGCGGTGAAACCTGGAGATTCAGAGCAGCACCACGTCGTATTGTTCCTGGGAATACATGGTTTCGACCTGGAACCGGATGGTGCGACCGATAAACCCTTCCAGTTCGGCAACGTTGCCCGACTCTTCATCGAGCAAACGATCGACCACTTTCTGATTTGCCAATACACGATAGCCTTCGGCCTGATAAGCGCGGGCTTCGCGAAGGATCTCGCGGAAAATTTCGTAGCACACCGTTTCCGGGGTCTTGAGCTTGCCGCGCCCCTGGCAGCTGCTGCACGGTTCGCACAGCACCTGTTCGAGACTTTCGCGGGTGCGCTTGCGGGTCATCTGCACCAGGCCCAACTCGGTGATGCCGATGATGTTGGTCTTGGCGTGATCGCGTTCCAGTTGCTTCTCAAGGGTGCGCAATACCTGACGCTGGTGCTCTTCGTCTTCCATGTCGATGAAGTCGATGATGATGATCCCGCCGAGGTTGCGCAGGCGCAGTTGGCGGGCAATGGCGGTGGCGGCTTCGAGGTTGGTCTTGAAAATGGTTTCTTCAAGATTGCGATGACCGACGAACGCCCCGGTGTTGACGTCGATGGTGCTCATGGCCTCTGCCGGGTCCACCACCAGATAACCGCCGGACTTGAGCGGCACCTTGCGCTCCAGGGCTTTCTGGATCTCGTCTTCGACGCCGTACAGGTCGAAAATCGGCCGCTCGCCGGGGTAATGCTCGAGGCGATCAGCGATTTCCGGCATCAGCTCAGCGACGAACTGGGTGGTTTTCTGGAAGGTTTCCCGGGAGTCGATGCGGATCTTCTCGATCTTCGGGCTCACCAGGTCACGCAAGGTGCGCAGGGCCAGGCCGAGGTCTTCGTAGATCACGCTCGGCGCGCCGATGGTTTTGATCTGGGCGTTGATCTGGTCCCACAGACGGCGCAGGTAGCGGATGTCCATGAGGATTTCATCGGCGCCAGCGCCTTCGGCAGCGGTACGCAGAATGAAGCCGCCGGCCTCTTTGATGCCTTCTTTGGCCACGCAGTCGGTGACCACTTGCTTGAGCCGTTCGCGCTCGGCTTCGTCTTCGATCTTCAGGGAAATCCCGACGTGAGCCGTGCGCGGCATGTACACCAGATAGCGCGACGGAATCGACAATTGCGTGGTCAGGCGTGCGCCTTTGGAGCCGATCGGGTCCTTGGTGACTTGCACCACCAGGCTCTGGCCTTCGTGCACCAGACTGCTGATGCTTTCCACTGCGGGGCCTTCACGCAGGGAGATTTCCGAAGCGTGAATGAACGCAGCACGGTCCAGGCCGATGTCGACGAAAGCCGCCTGCATGCCCGGCAAGACCCGCACGACTTTGCCTTTATAAATGTTGCCGACGATCCCGCGCTTTTGCGTGCGCTCGACGTGAACTTCTTGCAGGACACCGTTTTCAACCACCGCCACGCGCGATTCCATCGGCGTGATGTTGATCAGGATCTCTTCACTCATGGCAGGGTCTCGTTCAGGCATGTTCACGATAATGGCCGCATCTTGTCAGTACGACGCTTAGCGCGCGTTAAGGGTTTGCCAACAGGGTATGCCGAAATGGCCGAGCAGTTCTGCGCTTTCGCACAACGGCAATCCGACCACCGCCGAATAGCTGCCATCGAGGCCGGCGACAAACACTGCGCCCAACCCTTGAATGCCATAGCCGCCGGCCTTGTCCCGAGGTTCGCCGCTGGCCCAGTAGGCCGCCGCTTCCTCACGATCGATGTTGCGAAAACGTACAAGGCTGCGCACCACCCGCGACTCGCAACGCTCGCCGTCGAGCACGGCAATGGCTGTCAGGACTTCGTGTTCACATCCCGACAACATCATAAGCATGGCGCAAGCGTCGGCTTCGTCCACTGGCTTGCCGAGAATTTTCCCGTCCAGCACCACGGCGGTGTCGGCGCCCAATACGCAAAATGCTGTGTCGGATACGACCGTACGGCGCCCGGCCTCAGCCTTGCCGCGCGCCAGACGCTCGACATAGGCCGATGGGGTTTCGTTGTGCAAAGGGGTTTCATCGATGTCCGCACTGATGGCGGAGAACGGCACGCCGATCTGCGTGAGCAGTTCACGTCGACGCGGCGAGCCTGAGGCGAGGTACAACTGCGTCATCAAGACATCTCCCTTGTCCAGTGCGGGCACATGCCTGACCGAATTAATTGATTTTGTAGCGCCGACGCAGACCACGCAAACCGAAGCTGATCCACGGCCAGAGCAACGCACTCACCAGCGCTGGCAGCACCAGCGCCAGGGTTGGCTGGCGGTTGCCGGTCAGAGCGCTGAGCCACAGCTGGACCAGTTGGGCGAGGCCGAAGATCACCAGGATCACCAGGCACTGTTGCCACATCGGGAACATTCGCAGGCGCTGTTGCAACGCCAGCACCAGATAGGTGATGAGCGTCAGGATCAACGCGTTCTGGCCAAGCAAGGTGCCATAAAGCACGTCTTCGGCCAGCCCCAGGCAAAACGCGGTGACCATGCCGACGGTTTGCGGCAAGGCCAGCGCCCAGAATGCCAGCAGCAAGGCCAGCCACAGGGGGCGCAGAATTTCCATGAATTGCGGCAACGGCGAAACGCTGAGCAGCAGGCCGATGGCGAAGGTCAGCCAGACGATCCAGCCGTTTCGGGATGAAGTAGCACCCGCCATTATTCTCTTCCCCCAGTGGTAGCCGGTGCAGAGACAGGCGGTTTGGCAGCGGGTTTCGCGGCAGTCGGCTTGGTCACAGGCTTGGCCAGATGGGTCGTTGCCGCAGGCTTGGCCGGTGTCGTTGCCGCAGGCGTAGCAGCGGCTGGTGCTGCGGCTGGTGCAGCAACGGCCGGCGTCGGCACGACCGCAGGAATCGGTTTCGGCACAGTGGCCGGAATGATCGGCCCACCGCCGTGCTGATCCAAAGCTTCCTGGGCCTGGGCGGCGTCGTTGGCGCGTTCTTCGGCGGTGCGGCCATCGCTGAACACCAGCAACAGATAACGGCTGCGATTCAACGCAGCGGTCGGCACGGCGCGGACGATGGCAAACGGCTGGCCGGAATCGTGGATCACTTCCTTGACTGTCGCCACCGGGTAACCCGCCGGGAAACGCTGGCCGAGGCCGGAGCTGACCAGCAGATCGCCTTCCTTGATGTCGGCGGTGTCGGCGACGTGACGCAATTCCAGACGTTCCGGGTTACCGGTGCCGCTGGCAATCGCCCGCAGACCGTTGCGATTCACTTGCACGGGAATGCTGTGGGTGGTGTCGGTCAGCAACAAAACACGGGAGGTGTAAGGCATCAACTCGACCACCTGGCCCATCAGGCCACGGGCATCGAGCACCGGCTGACCGAGGATCACACCGTCGCGCTCACCTTTATTGATGATGATGCGATGGGTGAAGGGGTTGGGGTCCATGCCGATCAACTCGGCCACTTCGACCTTTTCGTTGACCAGTGCGGAGGAATTGAGCAACTCGCGCAGCCGAACGTTCTGCTCGGTGAGGGCGGCAAGCTTTTGCATGCGACCCTGCAACAGCAGGTTTTCGGTCTTGAGTTTTTCGTTTTCGGCGACGAGCTCGGTACGGCTGCCGAATTGGCTGGCCACACCTTGCCATAGCCGCTGCGGCAGGTCGGTGATCCAGTAGGACTGCATCAGCACCAGCGACATCTGGCTACGCACTGGCTTGAGCAGTGTGAAGCGGGCATCGACCACCATCAGCGCGACCGATAGCACGACCAGCACCAACAAGCGCACGCCCAGTGAGGGGCCCTTGGCGAAAAGCGGTTTAATAAGCCGCTCCTCCCAGGCAAATGTTCTCTTTATTCATACGGCATCAAACCGGCCTGGATGCAGACTGACAGAAGATAAACGCAACAGGCAGCACTGCAAAGTGCTGCCTGCGCGCTCACAGCATAGATGCATCGGGCGAGATCACTCGCTCGACAGCAGGTCCATGGTGTGTTTATCCATCATTTCCAGGGCACGGCCACCGCCGCGAGCCACACAGGTCAGCGGATCTTCGGCAACGATCACCGGCAGACCGGTTTCCTGGGCCAGCAACTTGTCGAGGTCGCGCAGCAAGGCGCCACCACCGGTCAGTACCAGGCCACGCTCGGCGATATCGGAAGCCAGTTCCGGCGGCGATTGCTCCAGGGCACTTTTTACAGCCTGAACGATGGTGGCCAGGGACTCTTGCAGAGCTTCCAGCACTTCATTGGAGTTCAGGGTGAATGCGCGTGGAACGCCTTCAGCCAGGTTACGGCCACGAACGTCGACTTCGCGAACTTCGCCGCCCGGGTAGGCGGTACCGATTTCCTGCTTGATGCGCTCGGCGGTGGATTCGCCGATCAGGCTGCCGTAGTTGCGACGCACGTAGGTGATGATCGCTTCGTCGAAGCGGTCGCCGCCAACCCGTACGGATTCGGCGTAGACCACACCGTTCAGGGAGATCAGCGCGATTTCGGTGGTACCGCCACCGATATCGACAACCATCGAACCGCGTGCTTCTTCAACCGGCAGGCCGGCACCGATCGCAGCAGCCATTGGCTCTTCGATCAGGAACACTTCACGGGCACCGGCGCCAAGGGCCGATTCACGGATGGCACGACGCTCCACCTGGGTGGATTTGCATGGAACGCAGATCAGCACACGAGGGCTAGGCTGCAGGAAGCTGTTTTCGTGAACCTTGTTGATAAAGTACTGCAGCATCTTTTCGCAAACGCTGAAGTCGGCAATGACGCCGTCCTTCATCGGACGAATGGCAGCAATGTTGCCCGGCGTACGACCGAGCATGCGCTTGGCCTCGGTGCCGACAGCAACGACACTTTTCTGGTTACCGTGTGTCCGAATAGCCACAACGGAGGGCTCATTCAGGACGATTCCGCGCTCGCGCACGTAAATAAGGGTGTTGGCAGTGCCCAGGTCAATGGAAAGATCGCTGGAAAACATGCCACGCAGTTTCTTGAACATGGGAAAGGGACCCTAGGCAACGCGTGGGTAAAAAAGTGCGGCAAACTCTAACAACGACAGGGATTTTGGGCAAGGCGCCAATATGTTAAATTGGCCGCTTTTCTGTGCACCAACCCCCTCAATCGCGGCCTTATGACCGTAGAAATGCGGTAGTGTTCCGACAATCTAACACACGGACGCCGTCCGTTCTGTTTTCCACTGGAGAATCGCAATGACGCTTGAACGCTCCGACGTGGAAAAAATCGCACATCTGGCCTGCCTTGGCCTGAATGATGCCGATCTTCCACATATCACTTCGGCCCTGAACAGCATTCTCGGGCTGGTCGACGAAATGCAGGCGGTCAATACCGACGGTATCGAGCCGCTGGCCCACCCGCTGGAAGCCAGCCAGCGCCTGCGTGCCGACGTCGTGACCGAGACCAATCATCGCGAGGCCTATCAGTCCATCGCACCAGCGGTCGAAAACGGCCTGTACCTGGTTCCGAAAGTCATCGACTAAAGGGAAAGAGCCTGCAATGCATCAAATGACTCTGGCCGAGATCGCACGCGGACTCGCCGATAAAAAGTTTTCCTCCGAAGAGCTGACCAAAGTCCTGCTGGCGCGCATCGCCCAGCTCGATCCGCAGCTCAACAGTTTCATCAGCCTCACCGAAGACCTGGCGCTCCAGCAGGCGAAAGCCGCTGACGCACGCCGCGCCAATGGTGAGAGCGGCGCCCTGCTCGGCGCGCCGATCGCCCATAAAGACCTGTTCTGCACCCAGGGCATCCGCACCAGCTGCGGCTCGAAGATGCTCGACAACTTTAAAGCTCCGTACGACGCCACCGTGGTCGCCAAACTGGCCGCTGCCGGCGCTGTGACCCTGGGCAAGACCAACATGGACGAATTCGCCATGGGTTCGGCCAACGAGTCGAGCTACTACGGCGCGGTGAAAAACCCGTGGAACCTGGAACACGTGCCGGGCGGTTCGTCCGGTGGTTCGGCTGCCGCGGTGGCTGCTCGTCTGTTGCCGGCCGCGACCGCCACCGACACCGGCGGCTCGATTCGCCAACCGGCGGCGTTCACCAACCTCACCGGCCTGAAACCGACGTACGGTCGTGTTTCGCGCTGGGGCATGATCGCTTACGCGTCCAGTCTCGATCAGGGCGGCCCGTTGGCACGCACCGCCGAAGACTGCGCAATCCTGCTGCAAGGCATGGCCGGTTTCGATGCCAATGATTCCACCAGCATCGACGAGCCCGTGCCGGATTACAGCGCCAGCCTCAACACCTCGCTGCAAGGCCTGCGCATCGGCGTGCCGAAAGAATACTTCAGCGCCGGTCTCGACCCGCGCATCGCCGAGCTGATCCACACCAGCATCAAAGAGCTGGAAAAGCTCGGTGCCGTGATCAAGGAAATCAGCCTGCCGAACATGCAGCACGCAATTCCTGCGTACTACGTGATCGCCCCGGCAGAAGCCTCTTCCAACCTGTCGCGTTTCGACGGCGTGCGTTTCGGCTACCGCTGCGAAGACCCGAAAAACCTGGAAGACCTGTACAAGCGTTCCCGTGGTGAAGGCTTCGGTGCGGAAGTGCAGCGCCGGATCATGGTCGGTGCCTACGCGCTGTCGGCCGGTTACTACGACGCCTACTACCTGAAGGCGCAGAAGATTCGTCGCCTGGTGAAGAACGACTTCATGGCTGCCTTTAATGAAGTCGACATCATCCTCGGCCCAACCACGCCGAACCCGGCCTGGAAACTGGGCGCCAAGAACAGCGACCCGGTCGCTGCCTATCTGGAAGACGTCTACACCATCACCGCCAACCTCGCGGGTCTGCCGGGCTTGTCCATGCCGGCCGGTTTTGTCGACGGTCTGCCGGTCGGCGTGCAGTTGCTCGCCCCGTATTTCCAGGAAGGCCGCTTGCTCAACGTTGCGCACCAGTATCAGTTGAACACTGACTGGCACACCCGCACCCCAACCGGCTTCTGAGGAGAAACACATGCAATGGGAAGTCGTGATCGGGCTGGAGATTCATACCCAGCTCACCACCCGGTCGAAAATCTTTTCCGGTAGTTCCACCACCTTCGGTTCCGAGCCGAACACCCAGGCCAGCCTGGTAGACCTGGGCATGCCCGGCGTACTGCCGGTGCTGAACCAGGAAGCGGTGCGCATGGCGGTGATGTTCGGCCTGGCTATCGATGCCGAAATCGGTCAGCACAACGTGTTCGCCCGCAAAAACTATTTCTACCCGGACCTGCCCAAGGGCTACCAGATCAGCCAGATGGAATTGCCGATCGTGGGCAAGGGCCACCTGGACATCGCCATGGAAGACGGCACGATCAAACGTGTCGGCGTAACCCGTGCGCACCTGGAAGAGGACGCCGGTAAAAGCCTGCACGAAGAGTTCAACGGCGCCACCGGCATCGACCTGAACCGTGCCGGCACACCGCTGCTGGAAATCGTTTCCGAGCCGGACATGCGCAGCGCCAAGGAAGCCGTGGCCTACGTCAAGACCGTCCACGCGCTGGTGCGTTACCTGGGCATCTGCGACGGCAACATGGCCGAAGGCTCGCTGCGTTGCGACTGCAACGTGTCGATCCGTCCGAAGGGCCAGGTTGAGTTTGGCACCCGCTGCGAAATCAAGAACGTCAACTCGTTCCGTTTCATCGAGAAGGCGATCAACAGCGAAGTGCGCCGTCAGATCGAGCTGATCGAAGACGGCGGCAAGGTGATCCAGCAGACGCGCCTGTACGATCCGAACAAGGACGAAACCCGTCCGATGCGCAGCAAGGAGGAAGCCAACGACTACCGTTACTTCCCCGATCCGGACCTGTTGCCGGTCGTCATCGAGGACTCGTTCCTCAATGACGTGCGCGCCACCCTGCCGGAATTGCCACCGCAGAAACGCGAACGCTTCCAGGCGCAGTTCGGCCTGTCGGTGTATGACGCCAGCGTCCTGGCCACCAGCCGCGAGCAAGCCGATTACTTCGAGAAAGTCGCAAGCATCGGCGGCGACGCCAAACTGGCGGCCAACTGGGTCATGGTTGAACTGGGCAGCCTGTTGAACAAACAGGGCCTGGACATCGATCAGTCGCCAGTCTCGGCCGAGCAACTGGGCGGCATGCTGCTGCGCATCACCGACAACACCATCTCCGGCAAAATCGCCAAGGTTGTGTTTGAAGCGATGGCCAACGGCGAAGGCAGCGCGGACGAGATCATCGAAAAACGTGGCCTCAAGCAAGTCACCGACAGCGGCGCGATTTCTGCGGTGCTCGACGAGATGCTCGCGGCCAACGCCGAACAGGTTGAACAGTACCGCGCGGCAGACGAAGCCAAACGCGGCAAGATGTTCGGCTTCTTCGTCGGCCAGGCCATGAAAGCCTCCAAAGGCAAGGCCAACCCGCAACAGGTCAACGAACTGCTGAAAAGCAAGCTCGAAGGCTGATGCGAATGGAGCCAGATCTAAAGCCTGGCTCCGTCCCTCCTGTGGGAGCGAGCCTGCTCGCGAAAGCGGTGTCTCAATCAATGAAAATGTTGAATGTGACGCCCCCTTCGCGAGCAGGCTCGCTCCCACATTTGTATCGGGAAACATCTGAATGAAGCGTCTGCTCAGTGCCTGCGCCCTGCTCTCCCTGCTGGCCGGTTGCGCCAGCAACGACATCATCGACCCACACGGTTACGACAAGACCGGCACGGCGTCCTATTACGGCGCCAAACACCAAGGCAAACGCACCGCCAGCGGTGAGCGTTTCGACAAGAATTCCCTGACCGCCGCCCACCGCCAGCTACCCTTCGGCACGCGGGTGAAGGTCACCAATCTGAATAACGACAAATCCTGCGTGGTCCGTATCAATGATCGTGGGCCGCATACCCGTGGGCGTCTGATCGATCTGTCTCACGAAGCCGCCGAGCGGCTGGGCATGCTGCGCGCCGGTACCGCACGGGTTCGTGTGCAAGCCCTTGATGACTGATCCCTTCCACTAACGGAGCCCGACCATTTACGGATTAGAAGACATCCCCCTGCTGAGCGTGATCGAACTGCTCGCGGGCCTGTTTCTATTGATCGCCGGCGCCGAGCTGATGGTGCGCGCCGCCGTGCGCCTGGCCGCGCGCCTGCATGTGCGGCCGCTGATCATCGGCCTGACCATCGTCGCCCTCGGCAGCAGCGCCCCGCAAATGGCCATCAGCCTGCAAGCCATGCTCGCGCAAAACCCTGATATCGCCGTCGGCAGCGTGATCGGCAGCAGCATCTTCAACATCCTCGTCACCCTCGGCCTGTCGGCGCTGATCATTCCATTGCGGGTGTCGCGGCAACTGGTGCGCCTGGACATTCCGTTGATGATCGGCGCCAGCCTGTTGGTGTGCGTGCTCGCCTGGAACGAAGAACTGACCCGCACCGACGGCATGATCCTGCTGGCCGCGCTGGCGGTGTACCTGGGTTTGCTGCTGCGCCAGTCTCGGCACTCGGCCCGGCCGCCATCGAGCCATGAATCGAAGGCACAAGCACCGTGGATCAGCAGCCTGTTGATGATCGTCGCCGGGCTGGCGATGCTCGTCTATGCGGGCCACTTGCTGCTGGGCGCCGCGGTGTCGGTCGCCACCGACCTGGGGTTGTCGGAGCGGATCATCGGCCTGACCATCGTCGCCATCAGCACTTCCCTGCCGGAACTGGCCACCTCGCTGATCGCCGCATTGCGCGGTCAACGGGAGATTGCCGTGGGCAACGTGATCGGCAGCAACTTGTTCAACCTGTTGGGCGTGCTCGGCTTTACCGCGCTGGTAGCGCCGTCGCCACTGTCGGTGTCGCCCAATGCCCTGGATTTCGACTTGCCGGTGATGCTCGGCGTCGCCGCGCTGTGCCTGCCGGTGTTCTATTCCGGTTACCGGGTGACCCGGGCCGAAGGCCTGCTGTTTCTCGGCTTATACCTGGCGTACGGGTTGCACGTGGTGTCGTTCACCACCGGCATGCCCCTGGCCGGCAAGCTTGAACACTTGATGCTGATTTTCGTCCTGCCGGCGCTGGTGGCGTTCCTGTTATTCACGTCGCTGCGCGCCTGGCGTCGCCAACACCATAAGAGGGATGCGCCATGACCGACAACAAGAAGCCCGGCGTTGAAGTGCGCCGCCAAGTGATGGGCGATGCGTTCGTCGACCGGGCATTGGGTAATGCCACCGAGTTCAGCCAGCCGTTGCAGGATTTCGTCAACGAACACGCCTGGGGCAGCGTCTGGAACCGTGAAGGGTTGCCGCTGAAAACCCGCAGCCTGATCACCCTCGCCGCGCTGACCGCGCTGAAGTGCCCGCAAGAGTTGAAAGGTCATGTGCGCGGTGCGCTGAACAACGGTTGCACCGTGGAAGAGATTCGTGAGGCGTTGCTGCATTGCGCGGTGTATGCCGGTGTACCGGCGGCGATTGATGCGTTTCGGGCGGCGCAGGAAGTGATCGACAGTTACCAGAAGCCGGAGTAAGCAGGTCCATCGCCTTCGCGGGCAAGCCTCGCTCCTACAGGGAATCGCGATCCAAAGTAGGAGCGAGGCTTGCCCGCGAAGAGGCCCTCAAAATCACCGCAAATTTTGAAGATTAAATCCACCCACCCCACTGCAACACAAAGATCCCGATATTGGTGGTCACCGCCGCCATCAACGTGGTGATCACAATAATCGCCGCCGCCAGTTCATGGTTGCCATTAGCCTGTCGCGCCATGACAAAACTCGCCGCCGCCGTCGGGCTGCCGAAGTACAAAAACAGAATCCCCAACTCCGCCCCACGAAAGCCCCACAGCCACGCGCCAACGGTTGCCAGCACCGGCAGGCCGATCATCTTCACCAGGCTCGAACTCAGCGCCATGTCGCCACTTTTGCGCAACGCCGCCAGCGACAAGGTGCCGCCGATGCAGATCAACGCCAATGGCAAGGTGGTTTGCGCCAGGTACTGGCCGGAAGTTTCCAGCCATCCCGGCAAACTGAGTTTGAAATAGGCAAATGGCGCCGCCGCGAACACGCTGATGATCAGCGGGTTGGCCATCACGCTTTTGCAGATGCTCCACGGATCAGACTTGATCACCGGGCTGTACACCGCCAGCACGATGGTCGAGAGGGTGTTGTAGAACAGGATGACAAGCGCCGCGAGAATTGCCCCGAGGGAAATCCCGTAGTCGCCGTACATGCTCGCCGCCAGTGCCAGCCCGATCACCCCGTTGTTGCCGCGAAACGCGCCCTGGGTGTAGATGCCCCGGTCTTCCCGCGGGCACTTCCAGATTGCCCAGCCCCAGGCGATGGCGAAACTCGCCAGGGTGGCTAGCGAAAAGTAAATCAGCAACGCCGGCTTCAGCGCCGCGTGCAGGTCGGCATGCAGGATGCCCAGAAACAGCAACGCCGGCATGGTGACGTTGAACACCAGGGCCGACGCGGTATGGATGAAGTTGTCGTTGATCCAGTCGATGCGCTTGAGCAGCACACCCAGAAACAGCATGGCAAACACCGGCGCGGTGATGTTCAGGGTTTCGAGGAAGATTGCCAGCATGCCGGAGGGGACCTTGGGTGGGCGTCATTAAGGGCGAATGATAAGCCACTTTCACCCGGATCGTTCCCACGCTCTGCGTGGGAATGCCTCTTGTGACGCTCCGCGTCACGCTTTGGGACGCGGAGCGTCCCGGGCTGCATTCCCACGCGGAGCGTGGGAACGATCGTTACTCGGTCTTAAGTGATCGGCGCCGGGTTGAACAAGGTGATGTCGTTATGCAGTTTGTGTTGCTCAGCCCAGGTCTGCTTTTTGCCGCTGGCCACGTCCAGGTAGTAGTGGAACAACTCCCAGCCGAGGTCTTCAATCGAAGCGCGCCCGGTGGCAATCCGCCCGGCGTCTATGTCGATCAAATCCGGCCAGCGCTGCGCCAGTTCAGTCCGGGTCGAGACCTTGACCACCGGCGCCATCGCCAGGCCATACGGCGTACCGCGCCCGGTGGTGAACACGTGCAGGTTCATCCCCGCCGCCAGTTGCAACGTCCCGCAGACAAAATCACTGGCCGGGGTCGCGCAGAAGATCAGCCCTTTGCGTTTGAAGCGCTCGCCAGGGCCGAGCACGCCATTGATCGCGCTGCTGCCGGATTTGACGATCGAGCCCAAGGACTTCTCGACAATATTCGACAACCCGCCCTTCTTGTTCCCCGGCGTGGTATTGGCGCTGCGATCCGCTTCGCCCTTGGCCAGGTAACGGTCGTACCAGTCCATTTCCCGCACCAGCTCCTCGGCGACTTCCTTGGTTTCGGCCCGGGAGGTCAGCAGGTAAATCGCATCGCGCACTTCGGTGACTTCGGAAAACATCACCGTCGCCCCCGCCCGCAGCAACAGGTCCGAGGCATAGCCCAGCGCCGGGTTGGCGGTGATCCCGGAAAACGCATCGCTGCCGCCGCACTGCATGCCGAGGATCAGCTCGGACGCCGGCACGGTTTCACGGCGACGTTGATCGAGCTTCTTCAAACGGGTTTCGGCCAGCGCCATGATCTGCTCGATCATCTCGGTGAAACCGTGACTGGAATCCTGCAAGCGATACAGCCACGGCTCGCTCAAATCCACCGAGCTGTCGTTGTCGTGCATCACCTGTCCGGCCTGCAACTTCTCGCAACCGAGGCTGATCACCAAGGCTTCGCCGCCCAGGTTCGGGTTGCGCGCCAGGTTGCGAACCGTGCGGATCGGGATGTACGCGTCAGTGGCCGTAATCGCCACGCCGCACCCGTAACTGTGGGTCAGCGCCACCACGTCATCGACATGGGGATACAGCGGCAGCAACTCGTCCTTGATGCGCTTGACCGCATGGTCGAGCACACCGGTGACACACTGCACCGTCGTGGTGATCCCGAGAATATTGCGCGTGCCAACGGTACCGTCGGCATTGCGATACCCCTCGAAGGTAAAGCCTTCCAGCGGTGCCTGGGCCGCTGGCACATCGGTGGACAGCGGCAGGCTGTCCAGCGGTGGCGCGGTGGGCATGCGCAGTTGATCTTCCTTGACCCAACTGCCGCGCGGGATCGGCTGCAAGGCGTAACCGATGGTCTGGCCATAGCGAATCACCTGACCGCCCTCGGGAATGTCCTCGAGGGTGACCTTATGGCTCTGGGGCACGAAATCCACCGTCACCAGGCCATCCGGGAATTCAGTGCCGGCCGGCACGCCTTGGTCATTGACCACGATCACGACGTTATCCCGCTCGTGCAGGCGGATATAGCGCGGCGAGTCGGAATGTTCAATCAACTGCATGACGCCGCTCCTCAGGAATGCGCTTCAGATAATTTGGTCAACTCAGGACCGGTGCTTGGCGGCTCTTTGAGCACCACGCGTTTGATCGGGCCAACGATCACCAGGTAACTGAACACCGCCACCAGCGCATTGCAACCGACAAACACCAGCGCCCATTTGAACGAGCCGGTGGCGCTGATGATGTAGCCGATGACAATCGGCGTGGTGATCGACGCGATGTTGCCGAACATGTTGAACAGGCCGCCACTCAACCCGGCGATCTGTTTCGGCGAGGTGTCGGACACCACCGCCCAGCCCAGTGCACCCACGCCTTTACCGAAGAACGCCAGGGCCATGAAGCCGACCACCATCCATTCGATGTCCACGTAGTTGCACGCCACGATGCTGCTGGACACCAGCAAACCGGCAATGATCGGCGCCTTGCGCGCGAAGGTCAGGGAGTGCCCCTTACGCAGCAGGTAATCGGAAATCACCCCACCGAGCACGCCACCGATGAAGCCGCAGATCGCCGGCAGCGAAGCGATGAAACCGGCCTTGAGAATCGTCATGCCGCGTTCTTGCACCAGGTACACCGGGAACCAGGTCAGGAAGAAGTAGGTGATGCCGTTGATGCAGTATTGGCCCAGGTACACGCCGAGCATCATGCGGTTGGTCAGCAACTGGCGGATGTAGTCCCACTTCGGGCCGTCGACCTTTTTACCTTTGCCTTTGTCCTGGTCCATATCGACCATGCCGCCGTTGTCGGCGATGTGCTGGAACTCGGCGTCGTTGATCATCGGGTGCTGGCGCGGGCTGTGGATAACTTTCAGCCAGATCAGCGAGAACACGATGCCGATGCCGCCCATCACCACAAACACGTGCTGCCAGCCGAAGGTGTAGACGATCCAGCCCATCAGCGGTGCGAACAACACGGTAGCGAAGTATTGCGCCGAGTTGAAAATCGCCGAGGCCGTGCCGCGTTCAGCGGTCGGGAACCAGGCAGCCACAATCCGTGCATTACCCGGGAAGGATGGCGCTTCGGCCAGGCCCACCAGAAAGCGCAGCATGAACAACGCAACAATGGCCGTGGACATGCCGAACTCACCGACGTAACCCTGCAACACGGTGAACAGCGACCAGGTGAAGATGCTCAGTGCGTAGATTTTTTTCGAGCCGAAACGGTCGAGCAACCAGCCACCGGGAATTTGCCCGGCCACGTAGGCCCAACCGAATGCAGAGAAGATGTAGCCGAGGGTAACCGCGTCGATGCCGAGGTCTTTTTGCAGGCTGGAGCCCGCGATGGCGATAGTGGCCCGGTCGGCGTAGTTGATCGTGGTCACCAGGAACAGCATGAGCAAAATCAAATAGCGGACGTGGGTCGGCTTGGTCGCTTGCATGTAGATGTACTCCCACTGATTATTTTTATGCGCGGGTGAATCTTTAGTTGTTCCCTGTGGGAGCGAGCCTGCTCGCGAAGGTGGTCAACGATGACGCGGGGCATCAGATAAATGCCGCGTCCTCAAGACCTTCGCGAGCAGGCTCGCTCCCACAGGGGTATTGCGTTTACGAACCGATGTAGGAAGTTTTCACGACCGTGTAGAACTCTTGCGCGTAGCGACCTTGCTCGCGGGAACCATAGGATGAACCTTTACGCCCACCGAACGGAACGTGGTAATCCACGCCGGCGGTCGGCAGGTTGACCATCACCATCCCGGCCTGGGAGTGGCGCTTGAAGTGGTTGGCGTACTTCAACGAGGTAGTGGCGATGCCCGCCGACAAACCGAATTCGGTGTCGTTGGCCATGGCCAGTGCCGCTTCGTAATCCGCCACGCGAACCACGTTAGCCACCGGGCCGAAGATCTCTTCGCGGCTGATGCGCATCGCGGCTTCGCTGTCGGCAAACAGCGTCGGGGCGAGGTAGTAGCCTTCGGTATCGCAGGTCACCAGACCGCCGCCGCTGACCAGACGTGCACCTTCGGACTGGCCGATGTCGATGTACTTCAAGTCTTGCTCAAGCTGTGCCTGGGAAACCACTGGACCAATGTCGGTGCCGGTTTTCAGCGCGTGGCCGACCTTGATCGACTTCATGCGCTCAGCCACAGCTTCAACGAATTTGTCGTGAATCCCGGCGGTGACGATGAAGCGGCTCGACGCGGTGCAACGCTGGCCGGTGGAGTAGAACGCGCTCTGTACCGACAGCTCGACCGCTTGTTTGAGGTCGGCGTCGTCGAGAATGATCTGCGGGTTCTTGCCGCCCATTTCCAGCTGGACTTTCGCTTGGCGCGACACGCAGCTGACGGCGATTTGGCGGCCGACACCGACGGAGCCGGTGAAGCTGATGCCGTCTACTTTCGGGCTCTGCACCAGCGCATCGCCAACCACACGACCGCTACCCATCACCAGGTTGAACACGCCGGCCGGGAAGCCTGCGCGGGAGATGATTTCGGCCAGGGCCCAGGCGCAACCCGGCACCAGATCGGCCGGCTTCAGTACCACGCAGTTGCCGTAGGCCAGGGCCGGGGCAATTTTCCATGCCGGGATGGCGATCGGGAAGTTCCACGGGGTGATCAGACCCACCACGCCCAGGGCTTCGCGGGTGACTTCGACGTTGACGCCCGGACGCACCGACGGCAGGTAATCGCCGGACAGACGCAGAGTTTCACCGGCGAAGAACTTGAAGATGTTGCCGGCGCGGGTCACTTCGCCGATGGCTTCAGGCAGGGTCTTGCCCTCTTCACGGGCCAGCAGGGTGCCGAGTTCTTCGCGACGGGCGAGGATTTCAGTGCCGACTTTATCCAGGGAATCGTGGCGAGCCTGAATGCCCGACGTGGACCAGGCCGGGAACGCAGCACGGGCGGCATCGATGGCGGCGTGGACCTGGGCCAGGTCAGCCTTGGCGTATTCACCGATGGTGTCGGTCAGTTCGGACGGGTTGATGTTGGCGCAGTATTCACTGCCGGCCACCCACTCACCGTTGATGTAGTTATCAAAGCGTTTTGAATCAGCCACTGGAATTTCTCCTCACGCAAAAGGCCGCTGATCACTCAGCGGCCTTGTTTAATCGGGTGTGTTATTGAGCACCTTGCTTGTCGATCAGCGCGGCGAGCATTTCGTACTCTTCGGCCGTCAGATCGGTCAGCGGCGCACGCACAGGACCTGCGTCATAACCGGCAATTTTTGCCCCGGCCTTGACGATGCTCACCGCGTAACCGGCCTTGCGATTACGGATGTCCAGGTACGGCAGGAAGAAGTCATCGATGATCTTGCCAACGGTGGCGTGATCTTCGCGGGCGATGGCGTGGTAGAAATCCATCGCGGTTTTCGGAATGAAGTTGAACACCGCCGAGGAGTAGACCGGTACGCCCAGCGCCTTATAAGCAGCGGCGTAAACTTCAGCGGTCGGCAAGCCACCCAGGTAGCTGAAGCGATCACCGAGGCGGCGACGGATCGACACCATCAACTCGATATCGCCCAGACCATCCTTGTAACCGATCAGGTTCGGGCAGCGTTCGGCCAGGCGTTCCAGCAATGGCGCGGTCAGGCGGCAGACATTGCGGTTGTAGACCACCACGCCGATTTTTACTGATTTGCACACGGCTTCAACGTGGGCGGCAACGCCGTCCTGGCTGGCTTCGGTCAGGTAGTGCGGCAGCAGCAACAGGCCTTTGGCGCCCAGGCGCTCGGCTTCTTGAGCGTATTCGATGGCTTGACGGGTCGAACCGCCCACGCCGGCCAGAATCGGCACGCTGGTTTCGCAGGTATCGACGGCAGTCTTGATGATTTCCGAATATTCGCTGGCCGCCAGAGAGAAAAACTCACCGGTGCCGCCTGCGGCGAACAACGCCGTGGCGCCGTATGGGGCCAGCCATTCGAGACGTTTGATATAGCCGGCGCGATGGAAATCGCCTTGAGCATTGAAGTCGGTGACCGGGAAGGACAGCAGACCGGAAGAGAGGATGGACTTCAGTTCTTGTGGATTCATTATTCGAACACCCTGGGTAGCGACGTGATGTGTGAGAAAACCGTTCAGCCTGCGCCGAAGTTGTAGGTCATCGTACAACTTAAAATATAACCGTCAACTGCATTTCATCGCCGTGGGCAAAATTGAGTCAGACAAGGTGATTTCTTGACGTAGGAAAATTCTCGACTAAGATCGTTTTAACTGTATATACATACAGTTAAATTCGAATCTGCCTACGACATATCAAGGAGCTAGAAATGTCAGGTCTACACGCCAAAACCCAGGAAAAGCCGAAGCAGGTGATTGCCCGCTTCGATGATCTTTTTTCCGAACACGGCATCCCTATTGCCGGGGACAACGATCATCTGGTGCTGCACATTGCCGAACATCACAGCCATCAACCGACCCCGCTTCGCGCAAAAGCCTTGAAAGGCAAACCGGTGCTGAAGTTCGAAGGTGGCGAACACACCGCCATTGGCGACAACACCTTGCTGCGTTTCGTCGAAAACGCCGCGCCGATCCTCGCCCACGACGTACAACTGCACTTGCCCAACGGACTGGCGCCGACCTACGGCCAGGTATTGGCGTTGGGCGGGGATTTCTATGGCATTGCTGATCGGCCAGTGAGCGACGGCGCCACGCCGGCGGATCGCCTGAACCGCTTTATAGCGGCCTTCGATACGCTGGCGGTGTTGTCCGCGTCAAAAGTCGAGGCAGTGCAAATCCTCGCGGTGATGCAAAAAGAAATCGACGCCGTTAAACAGGCGATCAAGGACGGTAAACAACCCCACGAAGCCTACGACGCCCTCGGTGATACGTTGTCGGAAGAGTGGAACAAAATCACCGGCGGCGGCAGTTTCGTCTCGGCATTGTTCCCGTTGGGGCGTTACCTGAAACTGGCGGCCAACAACGCCGACCACTTTGGCGAATGGGCGCAGCAAGCTTACATCGCCGGTCACATCGCGGCGCTTCAGCACGCAGCGGCGGCCCACGCCAGCCGCGATGAAAAACAGCTTGAAGTCGCCTACGCGATGAACGCTTTTGCCGATCATTACCTCACCGATCTGTTTTCCGCCGGCCACTTGCGGGTGCCGCGCAAAGCCATGGCCGCGGCCGTGACGCCGAGTGATCTGGGCTCGTTGATCACGCGCTTCATGCACGACGAGGACAGCAAGTTCGGCCTCAATGTGCGCAACGGCAACGGCGAGCAATGGCGCGCGTATGGGGACAAGCGTTACTTCGACGCCATCGACGATGCTAATCGCTTGCACGTCAACGCAGCAGTTCAAGCCTCTGCGGATGAAGTGTTCGCGGCGTACCTCAGCGGCACGGTTCCGGCACCCAGCAGCTTTGCAGCGCTGAAACAACTGCCCGACCTGCAAGCGGTGCTGAACCTGGCGAGCAACTTCTCGCCGCTGTTCCGGTTGGAGGGCGGAAAAGTGCTGCGACGCAAGGATGTGAACAACTTGAATGACACCGCCACCGTGGATGACTGGTGGGGCTGGAGCACTTATTTGCTGCTCAAGAACTATCACCCAACCGGCAATGTGGCCTGATAAGGAGATCTGAACATGACGATTAAAGTGAAACTGGAATTGGCTTCGGGGCAATCGCTGAAGGGTGCGCCACTCGAGCTGCTGGCTGACGGCAAGCCAATTGCTCGGGCGGTGGTGGACGATAACGCTCAGGCGACATTTGACGCCAAGCCTGGAATAGCGAAATTGGCGGTACGGATCGGGGGATTATGAAAACGATCTGAAGCGTGAAGTGCAGGGGTACCGCTCGTCAGAACTGTTATTTCTTACAGGTTCTCTATGTCACCCGAAAACTTAGGCTGTCGCAACGAGGCCAGCAGTATGGCCAGCGACCAACAAAGCTGGCGAATACCTCTATACCTGCTCTCTCCCTACATTCACGAGGTGAAACATGTCGACCAAATACGTTATCCATGGGGCAGAAAAAGGCACCCACGTGAAACCCACAACAACTTTCGATTTTGGAACAACAGTAATGAGAGGAGACACGCTGGAATGGACATTCCCTGCTGGACATACCGTTAAAGACAGGGTGGTCGAAAAGACCTTTCTCTTTAATGCACAAGGGGATTTCGAGTACGTTGAGTTCTTCGTTGAAAGATTACCCTAGTTAATCTACCTCACCCCCGCTGCGCCTCTGCCTCTTCATGGGCATGGCGCAGCCGTTCGCGACTGTTGGTCAAATGCAGCCGCATCGCTGCCCGCGCAGCATCGGAATCCTGCCGCGCGATGGCGTCGTAAATTTCTTCGTGCTCACGGCTCAGGCGATTCATGTAGTGCTGCTGGTCGTCATGGGCCAGGCGCGCGGAGTTCAGGCGTGTGCGCGGAATGATGCTGGTGCCCAGGTGGGTCATGATATCGGTGAAGTAGCGGTTGCCGGTGGCCAGGGCGATTTGCAGGTGGAACTGGAAGTCCGAAGCCACAGCATCGCTGGCGTGGGACGCGCTTTCGTTCAACGCATCCAGTGCCGCGCGCATCAAGCCAAGCTGCTCGGCGCTGCGGCGTTGCGCGGCGAGGCCGGCGGATTCCACTTCCAGGCTGATGCGCAATTCGAGGATCGCCAACACGTCACGCAGGGTGACCACGGTGGCGGGGTCGATGCGGAAACCACTTGGGCTCGGCGTGTCGAGGACGAAGGTGCCGATGCCGTGGCGGGTTTCCACCTGCCCGGCGGCCTGCAAACGGGAAATCGCTTCGCGCACCACGGTGCGGCTGACGCCATGGGCGTCCATGATCGCCGACTCAGTGGGCAACTTGTCGCCACGCTTGAGTTGGCCATCACGGATCTGCTCGGACAGCACCGTCACCAGTTCCTGAGCGAGACTGCGGCGCTTGCGAGGGAGGCGAGGTGCGTCGATCGGGTTTTCCATGGTGAACGTCTGTCTCGAAAATTCGGCTGAAAGCGCATCATAGCGCAAGCGGGTTGTACGATCACCGTCACCGAACACCACCCCCTGTAGGAGCGAGGCTTGCCCGCGAAGAACGATGACACGGTCTCTCATTGGAAACCGTGTGATGGCCTTCGCGGGCAAGCCTCGCTCCTACAGAGGTTGTGGTGTTTAGGCGGTTACGGCCTGGTCCACCAGATGGCCGTTGTCGATGCGGATATGTCTTGGGTGGAAGCGCTTCAAACTGCTGCGATGGCCGACGCTGACAATGCTCAGCCCCGGCAATTCATCGATCAACGCCTGATACAGCGACGCTTCATCCTCTTCATCCATCGCCGACGTGGCTTCGTCCATGTACAGCCATTGCGGTGCATAAAGCAGCGCACGGGCAAAGGCCAGACGTTGCTGTTCACCCGGCGACAACATGCGCTGCCAGTGATTGGCTTCGTCCAGACGCGCCACCAAATGCGGCAAGCGGCAGGTTTCCAGCACTTGCGCATAACGCTCAGGCGCGTAGGTGTCGCCGGGCTGTGGATAACTCAAGGCTTCACGCAAGGTGCCAATCGGTAGATACGGCTTCTGCGGCAGGAACAGGTAACGCGCCGCCGGCAGCCGAATGTTGCCGTGACCCGCCGGCCACAAATGCCCCATCGCCCGCAGCAAGGTGGACTTACCGCTGCCGGAACGCCCGCTGAGCATGACGCGCTCGCCCTCCTCCACGGTCATGTCGGCGTTGGTCAGCAAGTGACGGCCGTCGGCGAGGTCGAGGCCCAGATTATGAATCTTCAGGTCCGAACCCTGGTTCTGTACATCAATGGCCGGCGCACGCTCTTCGTTATCGCGCATCGCCTGATGGAAACTCAGCAGACGATCGCAGGTGGCACGCCATGCAGCGAGGTTCTGGTAGGCGCTGATAAACCAGCTGAAACTCTCCTGCACATTGCCGAACGCCGAACTGATTTGCATCAGCTCACCGAGCTCGATCTTGCCCGCGAAATAACGTGGCGCGGCGACCATGAACGGAAAGATGATCGCGGCTTGGCTGTAACCGGCGGTAAAGAACGTCAGGCGTTTGGACACTTTCATGATGTCCCAGAAATTGTGCCAGACCAGGCCGAAACGGCTGCTCAAGCGTCGATTCTCGTTCGGCTCGCCGTTGTACAACGCAATGCTTTCAGCATTTTCGCGAACCCGGACCATGGAGAAACGCAGGTCGGCTTCGAAGCGTTGTTGTTGGTTATTGAGGCCGATCAAACGACGACCAATCAAATGGGTCAGCCAGCTACCAATCACGGCGTAGACCAGCACACACCAGAACATATAGCCGGGAACGGTAAAACCGAACACTTCAATACTGCCCGACACGCCCCACAAAATGATCGAGAACGACACCAGACTGACCACGTTGCGCAGCAAACCAATGCCCAGTTCCAGCGTGTTCGAGGTGAAGTTGTTGAGGTCTTCGGAAATCCGCTGGTCCGGGTTATCGGTGTAGCCGCCCTGCTCCAGCTGGTAGTAATTCTTGTTGCCGAGCCAACGGGCGAAATGCTTTTCAGTGAGCCATGCCCGCCAGCGAATGGTCAGCATCTGGGTCAGGTAGAGCCGGTACACCGCGCCGACAATCGCCACGGCGGCAATCGCGCAGAAATACAGAATCAGTTGCCAGAACGCCGCCTCGTCTTTCTTTTGCAGGGCGTTGTAGAAATCCTTGTACCAGGTGTTGAACCACACCGAGATCCCGACGCTGATCAGCGACAGTGCAATCACCGCGATCAGCAGCGTCCATGCCTTGACCTTCTCTTCGCTGCGCCAGTAGGGCGTAGTCATCGCCCAGACTTTGCGGAAAAACTGCCCGCGCACAGCATCATTGACCGCGGAATATTCAGCGTTCTGATTCATGGATAAGGCTCGATAGAGAAAAGAACACACACGAACCGATCATAGATGATCGGTTCGGTTCCCCGCGAGGAGCGGCCTGCATTCATTCAGCGCAGGTTCAGCGACGAACGGGGCGCTTCTGCAGTTTGCGCTGCAGGGTGCGGCGGTGCATGCCCAGGGCGCGGGCAGTGGCGGAGATATTGCCTTCGTGCTCGGTCAACACCCGCTGGATGTGCTCCCACTGCAGACGGTCCACGGACATCGGGTTTTCCGGCACCAAGGTGTCGAGGTCGGCGTGCTCGGACAGCAGCGCGGCCAGCACATCGTCGGCGTCCGCCGGTTTGCACAGGTAATTGCAGGCACCGCGCTTGATCGCCTCGACGGCGGTGGCGATGCTCGAATAACCGGTGAGGATCACCACGCGCATTTCCGGGTCGAGTTCGAGCAGTTTGGGCAGCAGCACCAGGCCGGAATCGCCGTCCATTTTCAGGTCGAGCGCGGCGTAGTCCGGCAGGTCGGCCTGGGCGATGGTCAGGCCTTCTTCGGCGGAACCGGCGGTGCTGACGCGGAAACCACGGCGGGCCATGGCACGGGCCATCACACGGGTGAAAGTGGCGTCATCGTCTACCAACAGCAAATGCGGCAGTTCTTCGCCTTCTACTTGGATCTCGTCACTCATGTTCGTCTCCTCGGGCGACACGGGGCAGGCGCAGCTCGGTAAGCGTGCCACCTTCCTCATGACTGTAGAGTTTCACTGAGCCGCCGGCGCGTGTCACGCTGGCCTTGCTCAAAAACAGGCCCAGGCCGAAACCTTTGCCCTTGGTGGTAAAAAACGGTTTGCCGATTTGCTCGGCGATGGCCAGCGGCACACCGGCGCCGTGGTCGCGAATGCTGATGGTCAAGTCCTCGGGATTCCAGTCCAGGGTCACTTGCAGCCCTTCGGGGCAGGCATCGGCGGCGTTGTTGAGCAAATTCAGCAGCGCCTGGGTCAAGTCCGGCGGCGGCGCCATGCGTGGCACCGTGCCCTGGCCGAGACGCTGGAAACGGTAACTGGCTTCCGGGCGCATCAGGTGCCAGCGGTTCAGGGCTTCGTCGAGCCAGTCGGTGACATCCTGCATTTCCACCGCCAAACGGCGATTGGCTTCGGCGGCGCGCACCAGTTGCTGCAAGGTCTCTTTGCAGAGTTTGACCTGATCCTGCAGCACCTTCAGATCATCCTGCAGCATCGGGTCTGGATGATCCTGCTGCATTTCTTTGAGCAGCACGCTCATGGTTGCCAGCGGCGTGCCCAGCTCATGCGCAGCGCCCGCCGCTTGCGTGGCCACGGCCAGCAATTGCTGATCGCGCAGGCCTTCTTCACGGCGAATGGCGCGCAGTTCTTCCTGACGGCGCAGCTCTTCGGCCATGCGCGCGGCGAAGAAGGTGATCACGGCGGCAGCGAGGGCGAAACTTAACCACATCCCGTAAACCTGCAGATTTTCCCGGGCAATCGGGAACGTTTGCAGTGGGTAGAACCGCGCCAGCAGCAAGGTGTAAAGGGTCAGGGCGATGCCCGACAAGATCACCGAAAAGCGCCACGGCAAGGTCACGGCGGCGATGGTCAGCGGCACCAGGTAATAAGAGACGAAAGGGTTGGTCGAACCGCCAGAGAAATACAGCAAGGCACTGTGGATAAACAGGTCGCAGGCCAGTTGTACGGCGTATTCGAGTTCGGTGACTGGCCACGATGTGCGCAGCCGGATGGCCGTAAACGCGCACAACAACATCGAGCAACCGAGGGTCATTGCCAGTTGGAACCAGGGCAACGGCAACAGATCGAGCCAGTAGGCCAACCCAACGGAACCGGCCTGGGCGGCGAGGACCAAAGTGCGGATGAACGTCAGCCGCCAGAGGTTCTGGCGAGTCGCGGAAGTGATTTGAACGGGGGCGAGCATGAGCTCTCCTGATGAGCGCTCCAGGCGGATCGCACGGAGTATAACCAAGCACGGGCGCCGGCAGGCAAAAGTGCGGCAAACGGCCACATGCGGGTAGGGTTGTGTCGTCTATAAGGGCGCCTTCGCGGGCAAGCCTCGCGCCTACAGGTCCGAGGCGTACAAGAGATTTGTGCACGCCTCGAACCTGTAGGAGCGAGGCTTGCCCGCGAACAGCAATCTATCTGTATAGAAGTTGTAACTGGGCGAACCGGATCATTAAAGCTAGAGTCTGATGGTTTCACGCAGGCTCGGACCTTAACCCTGCGCCCCTTCCAAGGAGCTTTTCATGCACACATTGCGCCGCAGCGCCGCCCTCCTCGCCCTCAGCGTTGGCTCCGTCGCCAGCCTTCCGGCCCTGGCTGCCGACGAACTTCACTACAACCAGATTGCCCTGCGCGCCGAAGTCAGTCAGGAAGTGGCCCGCGACCTGATGATCGTGACGCTCTATACCGAAGAACAAAATACCGACCCGGCCAAACTCGCCGCCGACGTCAGCACCACCATGAACAAGGCGCTGGCCCAGGCCAAGCAAGTCAAAGACATCACCCTGCGCCAGGGCAGCCGCAACAGCTACCCGATCTACGACACCAAAGGCCAGAAAATCACCGGCTGGCGTGAACGCGCCGAACTGCGCCTGGAAAGCTCGGACTTCGCCGCCCTGTCGAAACTGACCGGCGAACTGCTGACCGACCTGAAAATGGGCGGCATGGACTTCGCCATCGCCACGCCAACGCGCAAGGCCAGCGAAGACGCGCTGCTCAAAGACGCCGTGACCGCGTTCAAGGCCCGTGCGCAACTGGCCACCGATGCGCTGGGCGGCAAGGGCTACAAAATCGTCAACCTGAACCTGAACAGCAACGGTTATCCACAACCGTACATGCGCGCGCCGATGATGATGAAAGCCGCAGGCATGGACTCGGCACCGGTGACGCCTGAAGTTGAGGCGGGCACCAGCCAGGTCAGCATGACGGCAGATGGGTCGATTGAAGTGTTGATGACGCCTTGATTCGATAGTCCCGAACATAAAAACGGCGATCACTTGGGTGATCGCCGTTTTTTATTGCTCGTAAAACCATAGCAAGTTCGATGAGGGGTCATGGTTAAGCTACCACTGCAGACAAACCGATTCCTTATAGATGCTGGCAACCTTATGCAAAACAAGCTTAATCAACTGTCATTTATGACAGTTGTCAACGCACCACACTTGTCGTTCTATCAGGTTTCCTGGGGAGCATCGTTTGTACCGGGTTTGACGGCATGCATATGAACTTGGCCAGGCACTTATCAAACTTATCAAAAGGTCAAATCAAATGAGTACCAAAGAGCGCAGACTGACATTCGATAAAAGTTTCGGTACAGACGGCATCACCTACTTTAAGTTTGATCAAAGCCGCCCGTACGTCACTTCAATCACCCTCACCGCAGACAATGAGATTTATCTGACGGGCAACAATATTTCGCACGATCGACAGCAGTCACAGTTCTGGGTAACCCGGCTTAGTAACCGGGGCGAGGTTGACCAGCACTTTGCCAGCCACAGTCCCATACCTGGCGTTATTCTCGATGAATTTCGTCCCGGGATACGTGCGGGATCCGTGCGCCTGAACATTTTGAACAATACCGACATCCTCGTCGTCGGCATCGACCAAGAGGAAAACTACACGGGCCTTGCTCGTTACCTTCGTTCAGGCAGCCCCAATCTGGCGTTTGGTAAGAGCGGCAAAGTTTTGTTGACGGAAATACCACCCTATCAGCCTAACAATCCTAGCGCAGTGACGCTCTACCGCCCAACGGCAATTGAGCTGCCCAATGGGAAAATTGCTGTGGCGAGTACGACAGCTGTAAATGTTATTCCTAAAGGCATACGTACCGTTAGCGTCATCTATCGCCTTAACGCCAATGGCGACCTGGATAAAACACTTAATGGGTTGGGCTACTTCCCGGTCGAGAAGGCTGACCCTGTCGGTAACTCGACGGACCTTGACGATCTGTTGCTTCAGTCCGATGGTAAGTTTGTCGCCTTCGGAACATTCTGGGATCATCAGAAACAGTTCGTCATGTTCACTCGTTACACCAGCGAAGGCGAGCTCGATACTTCATTCGGTGACGAGGGCTTTCGATTGATAAGTTATCCACACCCTCAACCGGTCCAAATGATTAAACACAAGGATGGCCGGCTCAGAGGCATCGCTCATGGGTATGCTCCTGATCCATACGGTCTATTAGTGGGCCTGACTAAAGACGGGGACTTGGACGAAACATTCAACTCTGGCGAGCCTCTGAAAATTTATATCAATGAGAAATGGACGGAGTTTCACGGCGGCATGTTCGATGGCAATGACAATCTGGTTGTCGTCGGCGCTGGCCACCTCCCGAATAACCCGGAAACCGACTCGCTCGTGGCTCGCTTTCTTCCGAACGGCGCCTTTGACGAGACATTCAACGGCCAAGGGTGGGATCTTCCCAACATGTCCTCTGTATTAGACTTTGCCGCTTCCGTCGTTGTGCAACCCGATGGCAAGTTACTATTTGCGGGGGGAACCGAGGAGCGCGCCTATGTGGCGCGGCTAATTCCTTAAATACGACGGTAGAAACCGGGGACATCCTTTACAGGTGTGAAATACGGTCAGGAGGTACCTGACCATGCCCTGCAATCGAGAGTCCCCAATGAATCAGAGAGTCAAACTCATCGGCGACCAGTTGCTCGACAGCCATCAGGCCGCCGAAATCCTGCGCCAGGCCCTGAACTACCCTGATGACCTGCACGGTTTCGATGACCTGCTGAGCTGGAACGCTCGCTTTACGAAAACCCGCCAGGCGATGCGCTATGCCAACAGTTTTCAAATTGGACGAAATAGAAGCTCATCTGAAAAACTCTCTGCTCGTGGAAGCAAACCGTCGGCGTATGGGTAATGGACTGTATGGTCGCGCCCACAGGTTGGGACAAATCAGCGGTATGTTCAAAGGCTTGAAATACGTAGAACGGGATGACCCTCACGCACTGGAGCGAGTGTCAGGCAGCCCCCCAACTATGCCCAGACACAGCAGTCCCCCTCAAAAAACGATATTTCCGCCCAACCGGTCAACAACGCTACTCTCAGGGGTACACCGCTACCCAAATCCCCCGGGGACTCCATGGAAAGAACCACCGTCAAACCACTGCTGCTCGCCCTCGCTCTCGCCACCACCGCGCCATTCGCCCAAGCCGCCACGACCCTGGTCTATTGCTCCGAAGCCAGCCCTGCCGGTTTCGACCCGAGCCAGTACACCAGCGGCACCGACTTCGACGCTTCGGCCGAAACAGTCTTCAATCGCCTCACTCAGTTCAAGCGCGGCGGCACGGAAGTCGAGCCCGGTTTGGCGACGAGTTGGGATGTGAGCCAGGACGGCCTCAGCTACACCTTCCACCCGCGCGACGGCGTGAAGTTTCACACCACCGACTATTTCACCCCGACCCGGGACTTCAACGCCGACGACGTGCTGTTCACCTTTCAGCGCCTGCTCGACCCGGAGAATGCGTTCCGCAAGGCCTATCCCGCCGAGTCGCCGTACTTCACGAATATGGACCTGAACAAAACGATCAAGAGCGTCGACAAGATCGACGAGCACACCGTGCGTTTCAGCCTGAACAACGTCGATGCTGCTTTTATCCAGAACCTGGCCATGAGCTTCGCTTCGGTGCAATCCGCCGAGTACGGCGCGCAGCTATTAAAGGAAGGCAAAGCGGCGGACATCAACCAGAAGCCGGTCGGCACGGGCCCGTTCGTGTTCAAGCGTTATCAAAAGGACTCGCAGATCCGCTTCGCCGGCAACAAGGCGTACTGGAAACCCGAGGACGTGAAAATCGACAACCTGGTGTTCTCGATCACCCCCGACGCTGCCGTGCGTTTGCAGAAGCTCAAGGCCGGCGAATGCCAGGTCAGCGGCTACCCGCGCCCGGCCGACATCGAAGTGATGGAGAAAGACCCGAACCTGACCGTGCTCAAACAGGCCGGTTTCAACCTTGGCTTCCTGGCATACAACGTCACGCACCCGCCGCTGGATCAGCTCAAAGTGCGCCAGGCTCTGGACATGGCCATCGACAAACCGGCGATCATCAAAGCCGTTTACCAGAGCGCCGGCCAGCTCGCGCAAAACGCCCTGCCACCGGCGCAATGGTCGTTTGATCCGAACATCAAGGACGCCCCCCACGATCCTGCCAAGGCCAAGGCGCTACTGAAAGAAGCGGGGGTTGCGCCGGGTACCACTATTAATTTGTGGGCCATGACTGTGCAACGCGCTTCCAACCCGAATGCGCGGATGTCGGCACAGATGATCCAGCAGGATTGGGAGAAAGTCGGGATCAAGGCCAACATCGTCAGCTATGAGTGGGGCGAGTACATCAAGCGCGCCAAGAATGGCGAACACGACGCGATGATCTACGGCTGGACCGGCGACAACGGTGACCCGGATAACTGGCTTGGTGTGCTGTACAGCTGCGCAGCCGTGAAAGGTAGCAACTACGCTAAGTGGTGCGACCCGGCATACGACAAACTGGTTCAGCAGGCGAAGGTTTCGACCGACCGTGACGAGCGGGTCAAGCTGTACCAGCAGGCGCAGAAAATCCTCAAGCAACAAGTGCCGATTACGCCGATTGCCAACTCGACGGTGTTCCAGCCACTGCGCAAGGAAGTGACCGACTTCAAGATCAGCCCGTTTGGCCTCACACCCTTCTATGGTGTGGGTATAAATAAGTAACACCGCGCTCCAACCGGGTGCGCCATACGCCCCGGTTGCCCCTTCATGGGGCGGCTTTTGCACCGTAAAAAACGTGCGCAAACGGTCAAATGCGTCAATATTTATACATATGCGACATTAAGGTACGTTCGTGCCACTGTTTAAGACTTGTGGCCGTTCTGGATCTTGCAATGGGTATGGCCCCTGCATAAGTATCCGCAGGCACGACTCACGAGGTCGTCCTCTAATTCCAAAAATGACAACAAATCATGAGGCCACCATGCTTAAACACGCGGTCATTCCGTTTTTAGTCGGCGCCAGCTTGTTAGCTGCCGCACCTTTCGCCCAAGCGGCGACTAACCTGGTGTTTTGCTCCGAAGGGAGCCCGGCCGGTTTTGATCCTGGTCAGTACACCACCGGAACCGACTTCGACGCCTCTGCAGAAACCATGTTCAACCGCTTGACCCAGTTCGAGCGCGGCGGTACCGCTGTCATTCCAGGTTTGGCGACCAGCTGGGACATTACCCCGGACGGTCTGACGTACACCTTCCACCTGCGTGAAGGCGTCAAGTTCCACACCACCCCGTACTTCAAGCCTACTCGTGAGTTCAACGCCGACGACGTGCTGTTCACCTTTAATCGCATGATTAACAAGGATGATCCGTTCCGCAAAGCGTACCCGACTGAATTCCCGTACTTCACCGATATGGGGATGGACACCAACATCACCAAAATCGATAAAGTCGACGACAAAACCGTCAAGTTCACCCTGAAAGAAGTTGATGCTGCGTTCATTCAGAACATGGCCATGAGCTTCGCGTCTGTGCAATCCGCCGAGTACGCTGCCCAGCTGCTCAAGGAAGGCAAGCCTGCGGACATCAACCAGAAGCCGATCGGCACTGGCCCGTTCGTGTTCAAGAGCTACCAGAAAGACTCCAACATCCGCTACACCGGGAACAAGGACTACTGGAAGCCTGAAGACGTGAAGATCGACAACCTGATCTTCGCCATCACCACCGACCCGTCGGTACGTATCCAGAAGCTGAAGAAGAACGAGTGCCAGATCACTCTGTTCCCTCGTCCAGCCGACCTGAAAGCGTTGAAGGAAGATCCAACTCTGAAGATGCCTGACCAGGCCGGTTTCAACCTGGGCTACATCGCCTACAACGTGATGGACAAGGTCAAGGGCAGCAACGAGCCGAACCCACTGTCTGACATTCGGGTTCGTCAGGCGCTGGACATGGCCGTCAACAAGCCGCAAATCATCGATTCGGTTTATCAGGGCGCGGGCCAACTGGCCGTCAACGCCATGCCGCCGACCCAATGGTCCTACGACACCACCATCAAGGACGCCAAGTACGACCCTGAGAAAGCCAAAGCACTGCTCAAGGAAGCCGGCGTTAAAGAAGGCACCGAGATCGTTCTGTGGGCGATGCCGGTACAGCGTCCGTACAACCCGAACGCCAAGCTGATGGCTGAAATGCTGCAGTCCGACTGGAAGAAAATCGGCCTGAACGTGAAGATCACCAGCTACGAGTGGGGCGAGTACATCAAGCGTTCCAAAGGTGGCGAGAACCAGGCCATGATCATTGGCTGGAGCGGTGACAATGGTGATCCGGATAACTGGCTCAACGTTCTGTTCGGCTGCGACTCGCTGAGCGGCAACAACTTCTCCAAATGGTGCGACAAGAAGTTCGATGGCCTCGTAAAAGAAGCCAAGCGCACGACCGACCAGGGCAAGCGCACCGAACTGTATAAACAGGCGCAACACGTCCTCAAAGATGCAGTTCCAATGACACCTATCGCTCACTCGACGGTGTATCAACCCATGCGCACTACCGTGCAGGACTTCAAGATCAGCCCATTCGGCTTGAACTCCTTCTACGGCGTCAGCGTCAGCAAATAAGATTTGGCAACGGCGACGTTTTTAACGTCGCCGTTGCTTTATCTGCCGGGAATGTAGGAATTCTCTGACATCCAAATCCACTGCGTACCACAGCAGATGTTTAGGACGTGTCGGCTTTTCCTACGAGTTTTTCAGGCTTTTCCGCATTTACTGCCAGACCTACGGCCCATACCGTCGGATCTGACCAATTTGTGCGTGGGCTTTCGGTTTGCTGCGTCATGGTTTGAGATCAATGAAGCCTCTACGTCCCTGGACGGGACGGCGGCTCATTGTTAAACACTAAAAAAGTAGGGAGCGTTATGCGCCATACCTTGGTTTTATCCGCATTGCTGGGCACCGGCCTGTTGGCCGCCACTTCCATCAGCCAGGCCGCCAACAACAGCCTGGTGTTCTGCTCTGAAGGCAGCCCCGCCGGTTTCGACACGGCGCAGTACACCACTGCGACCGATAACGACGCCGCCGAACCGCTGTACAACCGACTGGCAGAGTTTGAAAAAGGCGCGACCAATGTCGTACCGGGCCTGGCCACCCAGTGGGATATTTCCGAGGACGGTCTGACCTACACCTTTCACCTGCGCGAAGGGGTGAAGTTCCACACCACGCCTTACTTCACGCCGACCCGCGATTTCAACGCCGATGACGTGCTGTTCACGTTCAATCGCATGCTCGATCCACAGCAACCCTTCCGAAAGGCTTATCCAACCGAGTTCCCGTATTTCAACGGGATGAGCCTGAACAAGAACATCGCCAAGGTCGAGAAGACCGGGCCGCTGACCGTGGTCATGACGCTCAACAGCGTCGACGCCGCGTTCATCCAGAACCTCGCCATGAGCTTCGCCGCCATCCTGTCTGCCGAATACGCCGACAAACTGCTGGCCGAGGGCAAACCGAGCGACATCAACCAGAAGCCGATCGGCACCGGGCCGTTCGTGTTCAAGAGTTACCAGAAAGACTCCAACATCCGCTACACCGGCAACCAGCAGTACTGGGACCCAAGCCGGGTCAAGCTCGACAACCTGATTTTCGCCATCAACACCGACGCCTCGGTGCGGGTGCAGAAGCTCAAGGCCAACGAATGCCAGATCACCCTGCATCCGCGCCCTGCCGATGTAACCGCCCTGAAGAACGACCCGAAACTCAAGCTCATCGAAAAGCCTGGTTTCAACCTCGGCTACATCGCCTATAACGTGCGGCACAAGCCGTTCGACCAGCTTGAAGTACGGCAGGCGCTGGATATGGCGGTGAACAAACAAAGCATTCTCAACGCTGTGTACCAGGGCGCCGGACAGTTGGCCGTCAATGCCATGCCGCCGACCCAGTGGTCCTACGACACCACCATTAAAGACGCCGCCTACAACCCGGAAAAAGCCAAGGAACTGCTCAAGGCTGCCGGTGTGAAGGAAGGCACCGAAATCACCCTTTGGGCCATGCCGGTCCAGCGCCCGTACAACCCCAATGCCAAGTTGATGGCCGAAATGCTCCAGGCGGACTGGGCGAAAATCGGCCTCAAGGTCAAGATCGTCAGCTACGAATGGGGCGAGTACATCAAGCGCACCAAGAATGGCGAGCACGACATCAGCCTGATCGGCTGGACCGGTGATAACGGGGACCCGGACAACTGGCTGGGCACGCTGTACAGCTGCGATGCCATCGGCGGCAACAACTACTCCATGTGGTGTGATCCGGCTTACGACAAGCTGGTCAAGCAGGCCAAGATCGTCACCGATCGTGACCAGCGCACCGTGCTTTACCAACAGGCGCAGCAATTGCTCAAGCAGCAAGTGCCGATCACGCCTATCGCTCACTCGACGGTCAACCAGCCGTTAAGCGCCAAAATCGAAGGGTTCAAGGTGAGCCCCTTTGGTCGCAACGTGTTCTCGGGTGTCAGCATAGAAAAATAACCGATAAGCCTAAAACGCTGGGGGCGGATTCCGCCCTCACGCAAGCGCATTGCCGTAATTCGCCGAACCGGCCTACAGCAAACGTTTGCGATGCCTTGTATGAGTTCTAACCAAATAGCCGGATCACCAAAAAAGACCGGCATTAAAAAAAGAAAGAAAGGAGCTTCACCCATGAAACTGAGCAGCACCGCGATTTTGGCCTTGGCCATCAGCAGCATCACCGCCACGGCGTACGCGGAATCCCAAAGCCAGGAATACACCCCGGTTACGGTCAATACCTCTAGCGCCCAAGCTGATGCAACCGGCTTCCTCGAAGGCTCGACGATCAAAGGCACCACCCGTAACTGGTACGCCAACGAGCAACTGAAACGTGGCGGTACTTTCACCTACCGCAAGGACGGCGTTGCAACGCCGACTGATCGTCGGATCAACTGGGTGCAGGGCACCATCGTCAATTTCAGCTCCGGTTTCACTCAGGGCACCGTCGGTGTCAGCACTGAATTGGCGGTCTACAACGCCGTCGCACTGGACCGTGATCGCAAGGACCTGGCGTCCAACAACGGTGGCGCACCGGGTTCCCGCCCAGGCGCCGGTAACAACCGTACCTTGACCACCGAGGGCGGTGACGCTCAAGGCCAGTGGAGCAAACTGGGCCTGGCCAACGTCAAGTTCCGCGTGTCGAACACCACCCTGACCGCCGGTCGCCAGAACTTCAGCACTCCGATCGTCGATAACATCGGCAACCGTCCACTGCCTTCGAGCTTTCAAGGTGTGAGCCTGCACAGCGAAGAGCTGAACAACCTGTCGTTCGACGCCGGCACCTTCGACCGCGTATCGCCGCGTACCGAAGAGAGCCTGTCGAAATTCCGCTCCGAGTACACCAACAACGGCGCTGAAACCGACCACGTCAACATCGTCGGCCTGAACTATCAGCCGCTGAAAAGCCTGAAGACCAGCCTCTACGCTTCCCAGGTTGAAGACTTCTGGAACCAGTACTACTTCGGCGCCACCCACGAACTGGGTGACAGCTCGGTTCTGAGCCTGACCACCGGCCTGAACTACTACAAAACCGTCGATGCCGGCAAAAAAGAGATGGGCGAAATCGACAACGACACCTACTCCCTGTCGTTCGGCCTGACTCACCAGGCCCACAGCCTGACCTTCTCGTACCAGGAAGTTAACGGTAACGAGTACTTCGACTACCTGCACGAAACCAACGGCATCTACCTGGCCAACTCCCTGCTGTCCGACTTCAACGGCCCGAACGAAAAATCGTTCCAGATCGCCTACGGCCTGAACATGGCTGAATACGGCGTGCCAGGCCTGAAGTTCAACATCTACCAGGCTCGCGGCTGGGGCATCGACGGTACTCACTACACCGGTACCGCCTACGACGTACGCAACATGGACGGCGAGCACCACTACGAATACGGCATCGGTACTTCGTACGCCGTACAGAGCGGCCCGCTCAAGGCCACCACCGTTCGCGCGACTTACACCACGCACCGTGCCAGCGAAAACCAGGCTGATGGCAGCATCAACGAGTTCCGTCTCGTGACCACCATCCCGTTCAACATTCTGTAAAAACACCAGCCGACGGCTGACTCATGACGAGTCGGCCGTTTGGCTTTTATCTGTTCAACCGATTGCAGAGGGTTCTTGATGAAAATGCTTCCCCTACGTGCGGCCATCGCTGCCGCGTTGCTGAGTGTCGCTGTTGGCGTCTCGGCCAAACCCCTGGTGGTCTGCACCGAAGCCAGTCCGGAAGGCTTCGACATGGTCCAGTACACGACTGCAGTCACAGCCGATGCGGTGGCCGAAACCATCTTCAATCGTCTGGCGGACTTCAAGCCCGGTACCACCGAAGTGGTTCCGGCACTGGCCGACTCCTGGGACATCAGCGAGGACGGACTGACCTACACGTTCCACCTGCGCAAAGGCGTCAAGTTCCACACCACCGAATACTTCAAGCCGACCCGCGACATGAACGCCGACGACGTGGTCTGGAGCTTCCAGCGCCAGCTGGACCCGAATCACCCGTGGCACAAACTGTCGAGCGTGGGCTTCCCGTACTTTGAAAGCATGGGCTTCAAGGAACTGCTCAAAAGTGTCGAGAAAGTCGACGACAACACCGTCACTTTCACCCTGACCCGCCGCGAAGCGCCGTTCCTGGCCGACATCGCCATGGCCTTCTCCTCGATCTACTCCGCCGAGTACGCCGATCAGTTGCTCAAGGCCAACAAGACCGGCGACCTGAACAACAAGCCGGTCGGCACCGGCCCGTTCATCTTCCAGCGTTACGCCAAGGATGCTCAGGTCCGGTTCAAGGCCAACCCGGAGTATTTCCGTGGCAAGCCACCGGCTGAAGCGCTGATTCTGGCCATCGCCACCGACAACAACGTGCGTCTGCAAAAGCTCAAGGCCAACGAGTGCCAGATCGCGCTGTATCCGAAGCCGGATGACATCCCGAGCATCAAGAAAGACAGCAACCTGAAGGTTGATGAACTGAACGCGATGACCGTTTCATACATCGCCATGAACACCACCCACAAGTACATGAGCGACGTGCGGGTGCGTAAGGCCATCGACATCGCCTTCGACAAAGCCGCCTATGTCAATGCGCTGTTTGGCAAAGGCAATGCGACGGTCGCGGTCAACCCGTACCCGGACACCTTGCTGGGTTACAACCACGATCTGAAGAACCCGCCACGTGACCTGGACAAGGCGCGCGCCTTGCTCAAGGAAGCCGGCGTACCGGAAGGCACGACGTTCACCCTGTTCACCCGTAACGGCGGCGGCCCGACCAACCCTAACCCGATGCTCGGCGCGCAGATGATGCAGGCTGACCTGGCCAAGGTCGGGATCAAGATCGACATCCGCGTCATGGAGTGGGGCGAGATGCTCAAGCGCGCCAAAAACGGCGAGCACGACATGGTTTCTGCCGGATGGGCGGGTGATAACGGCGACCCGGATAACTTCCTGACGCCTATGCTCAGTTGCGAGGCGGCCAAAAACGGCGAAAACTACGCGCGCTGGTGCAGTGAGAAATTTCAGACGCTGATCGATGAAGCCCGCGCTAAAGTGAACCCGGCTGAACGCGCAGCGCTCTACGAGCAAGCCCAAGAGGTCTTTAACCAGGACCAACCTTGGATCAGCATGGCCCACACCCGCATGTTTACCGCAATGCGCAACAACGTAGAGGGCTACCACATTAGCCCCCTCACCACTAATAACTTCGCCACCACTCAGGTGAAGTAGATAAGAAAACTCCCGGCGTCCCTGACCCCAGGGACGCCAGGCACGCCTAACCGGCTGATGAGGTAGCACACAAGATGTTTAGTTTTATTGCCCGCCGACTGGGGTTACTGATCCCCACGTTTTTCGGCATCACCCTGCTGACTTTCGCGTTGATTCGCATGATTCCGGGCGACCCCGTGGAAGTAATGATGGGCGAACGTCGGGTCGACCCCGAAATGCACGCCCAGGCAATGGAACGCCTAGGTCTGAACAAACCCCTGTATGCCCAATACCTGGATTACATCGGCAAGTTGGCCCATGGCGACCTTGGCGAATCCCTGCGTACTCGTGAAAGTGTCTGGACCGAGTTCAGCTCTCTATTCCCTGCGACCCTGGAGCTGTCCATGGCCGCCCTGTTGTTCGCCGGCGTCCTGGGCCTCCTGGCCGGGGTGATCGCGGCACTCAAGCGAGGATCCCTGTTCGACCATGGTGTGATGGGCATCTCCCTGGCGGGATATTCGATGCCGATCTTCTGGTGGGGCCTGATCCTGATCATGTTCTTCTCGGTGTCCCTGGGCTGGACCCCGGTGTCCGGGCGCATCGACCTGCTCTATGACATCGAGCCACGCACCGGTTTCATGCTCATCGACACCTTGCTGGCCGATGATGTTGGCGCCTTCTTCGATGCCCTGCATCACCTGATCCTGCCGGCCATCGTGCTCGGCACCATCCCGCTGGCCGTTATCGCGCGGATGACCCGTTCTTCGATGCTCGAAGTGCTGCGTGAAGACTACATCCGTACCGCCCGCGCCAAAGGCCTGTCGCCAGCTCGCGTGGTGTTCGTGCACGGTCTGCGCAACGCGCTGATCCCGGTACTAACCGTGGTCGGCCTGCAAGTCGGCACGTTGCTGGCCGGTGCAGTCCTGACCGAAACCATCTTCTCCTGGCCCGGCATCGGCAAATGGCTGATCGAAGCCATTGGCGCACGGGATTATCCCGTGGTGCAGAACGGCATCCTGTTAATCGCCTGCCTGGTGATTCTGGTCAACTTCGTAGTGGACATCCTCTACGGCTTTGCCAACCCACGCATTCGTCACCAGCGCTGAGATCATCATGACCATGACCACTCCAATTCCATCGGTAGCAGTCGATCAAAGCCTGCTGTACCCGTCCCCGTACAAAGAATTCTGGCAAGCCTTCTCCAAGAACAAAGGTGCCGTCGCCGGCCTGCTGTTCATGCTGCTGGTGATTTTCTGCGCGATCTTCGCGCCGTGGGTTGCCCCGCACAACCCGAGCGAGCAATACCGTGACTTCCTGCTGACCCCGCCGTCCTGGCTGGAAGGCGGGCAGATGCAATTCCTGCTCGGCACCGATGAACTGGGTCGCGACCTGCTGTCGCGGCTGATCAACGGTTCGCGCCTGTCCCTGCTGATCGGCTTGTCGTCGGTAGTGATGTCGCTGATTCCGGGCATCCTGTTGGGTCTGTTCGCCGGGTTCTTCCCGAAGGTACTCGGTCCAACCATCATGCGCCTGATGGACATCATGCTGGCCCTGCCGTCCCTGCTGCTGGCCGTGGCGATTGTCGCCATCCTCGGCCCTGGCCTGATCAACACCATTATCGCCATCGCCGTGGTTTCGCTGCCGTCCTATGTTCGTCTGACCCGCGCCGCGGTGATGGGCGAGCTGAACCGTGACTACGTGACCGCCGCGCGCCTGGCCGGTGCCGGCCTGCCACGCCTGATGTTCGTCACCGTGCTGCCCAACTGCATGGCGCCGTTGATCGTTCAAGCGACCCTGAGCTTCTCCTCGGCGATTCTCGATGCCGCGGCCCTGGGCTTCCTGGGCCTTGGCGTACAACCGCCAACCCCTGAGTGGGGCACCATGCTGGCTTCGGCTCGCGACTACATCGAACGCGCCTGGTGGGTGGTAAGTCTGCCCGGTTTGACCATTTTGCTCAGCGTGCTGGCAATCAACTTGATGGGCGACGGCCTGCGCGATGCGCTGGACCCGAAACTCAAGAACGCCGCCTGAGGAGATTCAAATGTCACTGTTAGAAATCAAGAATCTCAACGTTCGCTTCGGCGACAAGAACGCCGTTCCGGTGGTCGACGGTCTCGACATTACCGTGGACAAGGGCGAAGTCCTGGCCATCGTTGGCGAGTCGGGTTCGGGTAAATCCGTGACCATGATGGCGCTGATGGGCCTGATCGAGCATCCGGGGATCGTCACTGCCGACGCGCTGAATTTCGACGGCAAGAACATGCTCAAGCTCAGCAACCGTCAGCGTCGGCAAATTGTCGGCAAAGACCTGGCCATGGTGTTCCAGGACCCGATGACCGCGCTGAACCCGAGCTACACCGTCGGTTTCCAGATCGAAGAAGTGCTGCGCCTGCACCTGAAAATGTCCGGCAAGCAAGCGCGCAAGCGTGCCATCGAACTGCTGGAAAAAGTGGAAATCCCGGGCGCCGCCAGCCGTATGGAGGCCTACCCGCATCAACTGTCCGGCGGTATGAGCCAGCGTGTTGCGATCGCCATGGCGATTGCCGGCGAACCGAAACTGCTGATCGCCGACGAACCGACCACGGCCCTCGACGTGACCATTCAGGCCCAGATCATGGACCTGCTGCTGGCCCTGCAGAAAGAGCAGAACATGGGCCTGGTGCTGATCACTCACGACCTCGCGGTCGTGGCCGAAACCGCTCAGCGCGTGTGCGTGATGTACGCCGGTCAAGCGGTGGAAGTCGGTCAAGTGCCGCAACTGTTCGACATTCCGGCGCACCCGTACAGCGAAGCGCTGCTCAAGGCGATTCCGGAACACAGCCTCGGCGCCACGCGCCTGGCCACGTTGCCGGGCATCGTTCCCGGTCGTTATGACCGTCCGCAGGGTTGCCTGCTGTCGCCGCGTTGCCCGTACGTGCAGGATTCCTGCCGCCAGCAACGTCCCGGCCTTGACCCGAAAAGCAACAGCCTTGCCCGCTGCTTCTACCCGCTGAATCAGGAGGTGGCGTAATGGCCGTCGTACTTACCGCCCGCGACCTGACCCGTCATTACGAAGTGTCCCGTGGCCTGTTCAAGGGCCATGCGACCGTGCGCGCCCTGAACGGTGTGTCGTTTGAACTGGAAGCCGGCAAGACCCTCGCCGTCGTTGGCGAATCGGGTTGCGGCAAATCCACCCTGGCCCGCGCCCTGACGCTGATCGAAGAGCCGTCCTCCGGCTCCTTGAAAATCGCCGGGCAGGAAGTCACCGGTGCCGACAAGGCCCAGCGCAAGCAACTGCGCAAAGACGTGCAGATGGTGTTCCAGAGCCCGTACGCCTCGTTGAATCCACGGCAGAAAGTCGGTGACCAGCTCGGCGAGCCGCTGCTGATCAACACCAACCTGTCGGCCGCCGAACGTCGCGAGAAAGTCCAGGCGATGATGAAGCAGGTGGGCTTGCGTCCAGAGCACTACCAGCGTTATCCGCATATGTTCTCCGGCGGTCAGCGCCAGAGGATCGCCCTGGCTCGCGCGATGATGCTACAACCGAAAGTGCTGGTGGCGGACGAACCGACCTCGGCGCTGGACGTGTCGATCCAGGCGCAGGTTCTGAACCTGTTCATGGACTTGCAGCAAGAGTTCAACACCGCCTACGTGTTCATCTCCCACAACCTGGCAGTCGTCCAGCACGTGGCCGATGACGTGATGGTGATGTACCTCGGCCGCCCGGTGGAAATGGGCCCGAAGAACGACATCTACGAACGTCCGCTGCACCCGTACACCCAGGCGTTGCTGTCGGCCACCCCGACCATTCACCCGGACCCGAACAAGCCGAAAATCAAAATCGTCGGCGAATTGCCCAACCCGTTGAACCCACCGTCCGGCTGCGCGTTCCACAAGCGCTGCCCGTACGCCACCGAGCGCTGCAGCACCGAAGAGCCGGCCCTGCGCCTGCTCGACAGTCGCCAAGTGGCTTGCCACTACGCCGAGCAATTCCTCGACGGCGCGGCATAAAAAATGTGGGAGCGCGCTTGCTCGCGAAAGCGGTGTGTCATTCAACAGTGATGTCGACTGACACGGCCTCTTCGCGAGCAAGCCCGCTCCCATAGGGATTGCGGTGTTCTTACCAAGTTGACCAAACCCCTTTTCCCGGATTGCGCATCAGTCCGGTAGAAGGGGTTTTCTTTTGCCTGCGATTTACGACTGGCTGTCGTCTTCGTCGGCATCATCGGGATCCGGCTCGTCGGTGGTCGAGTCGTCATCACCGGCGCTGCCGCCCTGCCCTATATTACCGCCCTCGGAGTCGTCCGCAGCGATCATCATGCCCGTGTGCACTACCTGCCCGCTCGAGGCCTGTTCACCATGGGCCGGGCAATCGGCCCACGCCGCTGACATACCCACGGACAGCATCACCAAAACCTTCAGCAACAACACAATGCGTTGAAAAATGCTCATAGCCGATTCCATCCTTTCTGAGATGCAGCATAAGTGCCTGACGGCGCATGACCCGAATGCCGTGGCGCTGAATAAAATCTAGTTCCGATCAGCCGGGTTCTCCAGATAGGACGCTAATGAATGGCGGTAATTGCCGTTGAGACAGAGATTGGTTTGGAATAAAGGTTATGCCGAAAAGATCAAAAGATCGCAGCCTTCGGCAGCTCTTACGATCCGGTGTAGGAGTTGCCGAAGGCTGCGATCTTTTGATCTTGGCTATCGATATTCCGCTGTATTAAGGTAATTCTGATTTTCGAGACAAAGGCCGATGCCATGGATCTGTCGCCGACAGGACGAACAATGGCAAATAGTTTTCCATCAAGGGACATTTATTCATCCGCGATAATTAACACCGATCACTTAACTTTCGATGCCAACCCCGGACTTCAATATCGGGCAACTTTAACGACCCGTCCGTTATTCGAATAACCGGTCAGATTTGCACTACCCACCAGCCTTGCTTTTCCACCATCACCCTGCTCATCCCAGGCATTGAAATTGAAACTGAACTCAATTTTTTCATTTCCAGTCGTATTATCGATGGCATGCACCTGAAGGGTACCACCCGGCAATGTGGTCCACTGGACCCTGCGCCCCACTTCAAGAGATACAAATTGCCCATCTACCGCTTCTGAGTCCGGGTAAAATTTCAATGTTTGGCCGGCCTTGATTTCTTTGTAATCAAGAAACGTAATAGCAATACGTAAATCGCCCTCGTAATCATCATTAGGTTGAACAATCAGCATATTCGAAGGCACAGGTCTGAAATCAATAAATGCTTCCTTGAGATCAAAGCTTCTTGTCCCGCCATCGGGGAATTTTATTTCAGCCTTGAAATGTCCTTTGGTCAGTCTTTCCTCTGCAAGCCAATCTTCGCCCCTGGCGCCGTTAACATACCCATTGGCAAACGCCTCTCCCTTATAGTGATAAGTATTATGAGGAAGACTAAACACCAGATCGAAGGCCACCTTCAAATGGCCAGAATCGTAGTCGTACTCCAAGACTGTAACCGTTCCCTGCGGGTTCATGCTGAGGCCCTCAGGAACCGTCATATGTGCATATACCCGAGTGCCCGGCCCGCCGACTCCCGGCGAGTATGTTTTTCCTGCTTGCATATCTGCGAAGTCACGAAAGTCAATAAGCAGACCCTTATCGAACGATTCAAACGTAGACATCACCAAAAGACGAAAATCCGACATCCGCCTCAGTTCAACTTCATCAGCGTTATAGCGGAAGTTCTTGGACGTCTCTGGCATTACAACAACTTCAGCCTTACAAAACGAGTTGTTGTTTTTAGAAATTCGCATGACCCTCTCCTTTATCATTCGAACGGTGTTACCACAAGCTGACTATTCTTAGTAACAAATCACGCGCTACTGATACAAGTGACAATAAAACGTTTCAGCAGCTCCATACGAAACGTTAGAGCTAATGGTCATTTAGACAATACCAACAATAACCTCACTCTGTTTTCACAACGGCTTCAGATATCACATCAGCACGATCACTCATGGGTGATTAGAAAAAACAGCACTTACTTTCTATGGCGACTCAATGGCTCATCACGTTATTCAAATGTTTTTCTAGCCTCAGCCGGAAGCTTCGAAGACTCAATGATCTCATTAATATTTCCGCGACCGGCAAGAGCAACAGTCAAACCATTTTGCTCAATATAACTTTCGAAATGAAACGTGAGCTGCTGCTTACTCAGGTCATAATGATCAATGTATAACTTCCCTGACTTCACATCCCGAAAGCCTCCTCCCGTATGAGAGTCATAATAATGAATTGACGCTTTCGGAATGGGCAGAGATGCGTGATTCCCAATATCGTAGATATCGCCGTTTTTAATTGCACGCACATCATTCAACCAAACATTACATTGAAGACGGCGATCATCGCTGAAGATCGGCGCTACATCCAACTGGTTGGTCGAATGCAGCGCTACCCACGTCCGCTGTGCCTCGATTTCGGGGCCCGCATTTTGTTCGAATGAGAATTCATTTATTCCTGAATCGTGCTTATCGTTCAAGATGCTCTCCTTGCTTAATGGGTACTAAGCAAATTGCTCATGGCCATATGTAGCAACAGGATTTCCCCAGGTCTACTGTCAACTTTGACAGTGAATCGTTTCAGCAAGCATGACTGTCGGCAAATCAGTCCGGCCTATTTCGGGCTACCCATGAGTGTGACGGACGTAACCGCAGACAATAAAAAGGGCGAAGCCATCACAGCTTCGCCCTTCTGCCTAACGCTCAGCGCTTAATGATGCTCACGCGTCGCGCGGAATTTCACATCAGGCCAGCGCTCTTCCATCAGCGCCAGGTTAACCCGGGTCGGGGCCAGGTAGGTCAGGTGACCACCGCCATCGACCGCCAGGTTTTCCACAGCCTTGATGCTGAACTCTTCGAGCTTCTTCTTATCGCTGCAATCGATCCAGCGCGCGGAGTACACGGTGATCGGCTCGTAGGAGCATTCGACCTTGTATTCCTCTTTCAAGCGGCTGGCGACCACATCGAACTGCAGCACACCGACGGCGCCGAGGATGATGTCGTTGCTGCGCTCCGGGAAGAACACCTGGGTCGCGCCCTCTTCCGCCAATTGCTGCAAACCCTGGCGCAGTTGCTTGGATTTCAGCGGGTCACGCAGGCGTACGCGGCGGAACAGTTCCGGGGCGAAGTGCGGGATGCCGGTGAAGCCCAGGACTTCGCCTTCGGTGAAGGTGTCGCCGATCTGGATGGTGCCGTGGTTGTGCAAACCGATGATGTCGCCGGCGAAGGCTTCTTCCAGTTGCTCACGCTCGGAGGAGAAGAAGGTCAGCGCATCGCCGATCCGTACGTCTTTGCCGGTGCGCACGTGGCGCATCTTCATGCCTTTTTCGTACTTGCCGGAGCAGATACGCATGAAGGCGATGCGGTCGCGGTGTTTGGGGTCCATGTTCGCCTGGATCTTGAACACGAAACCGGCGAACTTCTCTTCGACCGGTTCTACGGTGCGCTCATTGGCGACACGGGCCAGGGGTTTCGGCGCCCAGTTGACCACGGCGTCGAGCACGTGATCGACACCGAAGTTGCCCAGTGCAGTACCGAAGAACACCGGGGTCAGTTGGCCGTCGAGGAATTCCTGTTGATTGAATTCGTGGCAGGCGCCCTGCACCAGTTCCAGCTGATCGACGAAACGATCGTATTCGTCACCGAGGTGCGCGCGGGCTTCGTCGGAGTCGAGTTTCTCGATGATTTTCACATCGGTACGTTCGTGGCCGTGACCGGCGGTGTAGACGATGATGTAGTCGTCGGCGAGGTGATAAACGCCCTTGAAGTCGCGGTAGCAACCGATCGGCCAGGTGATCGGCGCAGCCTTGATCTTCAGGACCGCTTCGATTTCGTCGAGCAGTTCGATCGGGTCACGGATATCACGGTCGAGTTTGTTGATGAAGCTGACAATCGGCGTGTCCCGCAGACGGCAGACGTCCATCAGCGCGATGGTCCGAGGCTCAACACCTTTACCGCCGTCGAGGACCATCAAGGCCGAGTCCACTGCCGTCAGGGTACGGTAGGTATCTTCGGAGAAGTCTTCGTGGCCCGGGGTGTCGAGCAGGTTGATCATGTGGTCGCGATACGGGAACTGCATGACCGACGTGGTAATCGAGATACCACGCTGCTTTTCCATTTCCATCCAGTCGGAGGTGGCATGGCGGTCGGACTTGCGAGACTTCACCGTGCCCGCAATCGCAATCGCCTTGCCCATCAGCAAGAGTTTCTCGGTGATGGTGGTTTTACCGGCATCGGGGTGGGAAATAATGGCGAAAGTGCGGCGTTTCGCGACTTCGGCGGCCTGTTTGGTCATGGGAAATCGCCTGGCAGGTGATTCAAAAAAGGGCGGCGAGTATAGCGCAAACCGAGCGTTACGGACCACCGCTCGCCCTGTCGCCCATGGCGATTAACGGGACCGTCGGGCCATCAAGGGTGGCTAATTGCTGTTAATTATGGAACCTTTTAAAAGGTAGAGACGTCCACTCCCCTGTTACAGCTCTCGTAGCAGGGTTTGAAAAACCTGCAAGTTAGCCTGACGAGGCTGCGCTTATGGCTCGATCTCATGCGGTTTCATCAGCATGAAGAGCTGCTTCTCGCGAATGTTGATTTCCCGGCAGCCAGTGATGGCATTGCCACACGGGCTGCGTTCGCCGACAAAGAAAAAAAGGAGTCCGCCTGTGGCTATTCGCTATGGCAAGGGGCTTATAGGAGGTGCGGTTGTCGTCGCACTCCTGGCCCTGCTGGTCCACTGGATTGGCATCAACACGATCGAACATTACCGCGACGATTTGTTGTTTTACCTGCAAGCTCACTTGATCCTCGTCCTTGTCTCCATGCTGGCCGCCCTCGTTGTGGGCATACCCGCCGGTATCTTCCTCAGCCGCCCCAACATGGTGGGCCGCGCTGAACGCTTCATGCAGATCTTCAACATCGGCAACACCGTGCCGCCTCTCGCCGTACTGGCCATCGCCCTGGGGATTCTGGGCATCGGCAGCGGCCCGGCGATCTTCGCCCTGTTCCTCGCCTCGCTGTTGCCGATTGTGCGCAACACCTATGAAGGCCTGAAAAATGTGCAGGGTTCGCTGAAAGAAGCGGCGGTCGGCATCGGCATGACGCCCACCCAAGTGCTGTGGCGGGTCGAACTGCCGAACGCGGTGCCGATCATCATTGGTGGCGTGCGCGTGGCCCTGGCGATCAACGTCGGTACCGCACCGCTGGCGTTCCTGATCGGCGCGAACAGCCTGGGCAGCCTGATTTTCCCTGGCATCGCCCTGAACAATCAGCCGCAACTGCTGCTCGGCGCGGCGTGCACCGCCCTGCTGGCCTTGCTGCTCGACGGCCTGGTGACACTCGCCAGCCGCCTCTGGCTCGAACGCGGCCTACGCCCGTCTTAAGCCTCGGCAAAGGAATTTTTATGAAGAAATTAAGCTTGATACTAGGCTGCGCCCTGCTGTTCGCAGGATTTGCCCAAGCCGCTGAAAAACCCGTGATCCGCATCGGCGCCCGGGTGTTCACCGAACAAACCCTGCTGGCGGAAATCACCTCCCAATACCTGCGAACCAAGGGTTACGACACCCAGGTCACCGGCGGTCTGGGCAGCACCCTGGCCCGCAGCGCCCAAGAAAGTGGCCAGCTGGATTTGATGTGGGAATACACCGGTGTGTCGCTGGTGGCTTACAACCATATCACTGACAAGCTCGACAGCGCTCAGTCCTACGCCAAGGTGAAAGAAGTCGACGCGAAAAAAGGCCTGGTCTGGCTCACGCCGTCGAAATTCAGCAACACCTACGCCCTGGCCTTGCCGGAAAAAACTGCGCAGGCCTATCCGCAGATCAACACCATCAGCGAGTTGAACACGGTGATGCAGGCTGAGGCGAAGACCAATCACCTGGTGGCCCTGGACACCGAGTTCGCCAACCGCTCCGACGGTCTGGAGGGCATGGTCAATCTGTACGGCATGAACCTGACCCGCAAAAACACCCGGCAGATGGACGCCGGGCTGGTCTACACCGCCCTGCGTAACAGCCAGGTGTTTGCCGGTCTGGTCTACACCACCGACGGTCGCTTGAACGCCTTCAAGCTGAAACTGCTCGAAGACGACAAGCATTACTTCCCGGACTACACCGCCGCACCGGTAGTGCGTCAGGTTTACCTCGACGCCCATCCGAAACTCGCCGAAGAACTCAAGCCACTGGCTGAACTGTTCGACGACGCCACCATGCGTGCGCTTAACGCCCGGGTCGATGTCGATCACGAAAGCCCTTCATCGGTTGCCGCAGATTTCCTGCGCCAGCATCCGATCAACTGAGGAGGAGAAGACATGGAATTTTTGAACGCCTTTTCCCATCTCGATTGGCCGCTGGTCCTGCACCTGACCTGGCAGCACATCACCCTGGTCGGCATCGCCGTGACCTTGGCGATCCTCGTGGGCGTGCCGCTGGGCATCCTGATGACGCGCTTCCCGTCCCTCGCCGGTCCCTTGCAAGCCAGCGCCACGGTGCTGCTGACCGTGCCGTCGATTGCGCTGTTCGGCCTGCTGCTGCCGTTCTACTCCAAGTTCGGCCAGGGCCTGGGCCCGATGCCGGCGATTACCGCGGTGTTTTTGTATTCGCTGCTGCCGATCATGCGTAACACCTATCTGGCGCTGACCGGCGTCGAACCCGGCATTCGCGAAGCCGCCCGTGGCATCGGCATGACCTTCGGCCAGCGCCTGCGCATGGTTGAACTGCCGATCGCGGTGCCGGTGATCCTCGCCGGTGTGCGCACCGCCGTGGTCATGAACATTGGTGTCATGACCATCGCCGCGACCATCGGCGCCGGTGGCCTCGGTGTACTTATTCTCGCTTCCATCAGCCGCAGCGACATGTCGATGCTGATCGTCGGCGCCGTGCTGGTCAGTCTCCTGGCCATCTTCGCCGACCTGCTTCTGCAATGGCTGCAACGCACGCTGACTCCAAAAGGACTGCTCAAATGATCGAACTTCAAAACCTCAGCAAGACCTTCCAAAGCAACGGCAAAGATGTGAAAGCCGTGGACTCGGTAAGCCTGACCGTCAATGAAGGCGAAATCTGTGTGTTCCTCGGACCATCGGGCTGTGGCAAAAGCACCACGCTGAAGATGATCAATCGCCTGATCAAGCCGACTTCGGGCAAGATCCTGATCAACGGCGAAGACACCACCGACCTCGACGAAGTGACCCTGCGTCGCAACATCGGTTATGTGATCCAGCAAATCGGTCTGTTCCCGAACATGACCATCGAGGAAAACATCACCATCGTTCCGCGCCTGCTGGGCTGGGACAAACAGAAATGCCACGACCGCGCTCGCGAGTTGATGAGCATGATCAAGCTCGAACCCAAGCAGTACCTGAATCGCTATCCGCGTGAATTGTCCGGTGGTCAGCAGCAACGGATCGGCGTGATTCGTGCGCTGGCGGCGGATGCGCCGTTGTTGTTGATGGATGAGCCGTTCGGCGCGGTCGACCCGATCAACCGCGAGATGATCCAGAACGAGTTTTTCGAGATGCAGCGTGCGCTGAACAAGACTGTGATCATGGTCAGCCACGACATCGACGAAGCGATCAAGCTGGGCGACAAAATTGCGATCTTCCGTGCCGGCAAGCTGCTGCAGATCGATCACCCGGACACCCTGCTGGCGCACCCGGCGGATGACTTTGTCAGCAACTTCGTCGGCCAGGACAGCACCCTCAAGCGTCTGTTGCTGGTGAAAGCCGAAGACGCGGCGGACAACGCGCCGTCGGTGAGCCCGGAAACGCCGGTGGCTGAAGCCCTGGAACTGATGGACGAACTGGACCGTCGTTATGTGGTGGTCACGGATGGTGAGAACAAGGCGCTCGGTTATGTACGACGTCGCGACCTGCACCGTCAGGCCGGGACGTGCGGGCAGTATTTGCGCGAGTTCAACGCCACGGCGGCGTTTGACGAGCATTTGCGCATCCTGCTGTCGCGCATGTACGAGTTCAACCGCTCGTGGCTGCCGGTGATGGATGCCGAGCGGGTGTTCCTGGGGGAAGTGACTCAGGAATCGATTGCCGAGTACCTGAGTTCCGGTAAGTCCCGTGGTGGCAAGACCAGCATTGTTTCGCCGGCCGAGACTGCTGTCGCCTGATCTGACGCCTTCGCGGGCAAGCCTCGCTCCTACAGGTGCGGTGTCGTACGCAACATCACGGCATACCGAAAACCTGTAGGAGCGAGGCTTGCCCGCGAATGGGGCACCACAAATCCCCTTGAGACACCTCAAATTGATCGTTCCCACGCGCTGCGTGGGAATGCCGCCCGGGACGCTCTGCGTCCGCCCTTTGAGACGCGGAGCGTCTCCGGATGCATTCCCACGCAGAGCGTGGGAACGATCTTCTGAGGGAACATCACACTGTCATGCAGGTCGGTTACATCAGTAGCTGTCCGGGACCGCACGACGGAAGCGTGCAAAAACGCGACATTTTTTGTTGATCTCAAGCCCCTCACGCCCTAAAGTTCGCGCCGAACGTCCATGCTGGAAACGATCCATCCGGCTCAAGTACTGACGACGAGACAGCAAGGCCAAGGGCAGCACCGCTCCCATGGCCTTTTTGCTTTCGGCGACATGCCTTGGGAAGTAGGCGAACCAAAGTGGGGATACGGAGGACGTTCATTTGCACCCATTGTTAATTTCAGTTTGCCAGTAGGAGTTCCCAGCATGTCGATCAACGTCGAAGACTATTTCGCGCGTGAAACCTTCAACAAAATGAAGGCGTTCGCCGACAAACAAGAAACCCCGTTCGTGGTGATCGACACCGCGATGATCAGCAAGGCCTATGACGACCTGCGCGCCGGTTTCGATTTCGCCAAGGTCTACTACGCGGTCAAGGCCAACCCGGCCGTCGAAATCATCGACCTGCTCAAAGAGAAAGGCTCGAACTTCGACATCGCCTCGATCTACGAGCTCGACAAAGTGATGAACCAGGGCGTCGGCCCGGATCGCATCAGCTACGGCAACACCATCAAGAAATCCAAGGACATCCGCTACTTCTACGAGAAGGGCGTGCGTCTGTATGCCACCGACTCCGAAGCCGACCTGCGCAACATCGCCAAGGCTGCGCCGGGTTCGAAAGTCTACGTGCGCATCCTCACCGAAGGCTCGACCACCGCTGACTGGCCGTTGTCGCGCAAGTTCGGCTGCCAGACCGACATGGCCATGGACCTGCTGATCCTCGCTCGCGACCTGGGCCTGGTGCCGTACGGCATCTCGTTCCACGTCGGCTCGCAACAGCGCGACATCAGCGTCTGGGACGCGGCGATTGCCAAGGTCAAAGTGATCTTCGAACGCCTGAAAGAAGAAGACGGCATCCACCTGAAGCTGATCAACATGGGCGGTGGCTTCCCGGCCAACTACATCACCCGCACCAACAGCCTGGAAACCTACGCTGAAGAAATCATCCGTTTCCTCAAGGAAGACTTCGGTGACGATTTGCCGGAAATCATCCTGGAACCGGGCCGTTCGTTGATCGCCAACGCCGGCATCCTGGTGAGTGAAGTGGTATTGGTCGCGCGTAAATCCCGTACCGCCGTCGAGCGTTGGGTGTACACGGATGTGGGCAAGTTCTCCGGCCTGATCGAAACCATGGACGAAGCCATCAAGTTCCCGATCTGGACCGAGAAGAAAGGCGAGATGGAAGAAGTGGTCATTGCGGGTCCGACCTGCGACAGCGCCGACATCATGTATGAAAACTACAAGTACGGTCTGCCGCTGAACCTGGCGATCGGTGATCGTTTGTACTGGTTGTCCACCGGTGCCTACACCACCAGTTACAGCGCGGTTGAATTCAATGGCTTCCCGCCGCTGAAATCCTTCTACGTGTAACAAGTACTCGGCGCGTTCAAGCGCCACCCTGCCAAAGAAAGCCCATGACGTCTCATGGGCTTTTTTTATGCGTTGAGTTTGCGAGCCATAATCGTCAGTTGCGTGGACATTTCGCGGACTTCAGTCAGCGAGTAATCCATCATGCGCATCGACAACTTGGCGCGCGGCAGCGTTTGCAAATCATGGTTCGATAACAGTTCGCGTCGGGCATCTTCGATAAAGCGCATGAGCCTGTAACAGAAATCGCCCAGATTGTTCGCCGAGCCTGTGCTCTGCGCGTGCAATGTTTCGAGGTGGACGATGTGCTGCTTCGCCAGTTCGCGGCGTTGTTCTTCCGAGTAACTGTCGTTCGGGTCGTATTGCATGCCCGGCAAGCCCAGGCGCCCGAGGGTGTAATAGGCCTCGATCTTGGAAATGGGCCCATCGCAACTGCACAGACGCAGCTTCAGCGACTCGATGAATCGCAGAAAGAGGCTATGGGTGTTTTCGGTCAGGGTGCGCACGCTGGTTCTGAGCTGCTCCACGGTCCGCTCACACATCCCCAGGCGGAACAAAAACATCTGCATGATATCGAGCACATCAACCGGCGGACTGCCGGTCCAGTTGCCCGACGTGACAATACTGAACCGCTGGGGATCGATGCGGACAATGGATGTGCGCCGGTCCCAGCCTTCATCGTTGATGGCTGCAAATTCAGCCAGAAAAACGTTGAGGTCCTGCACCACCCATGGAATCGCATGACCCAAGGCGTCGATTGAGGCCTTGATTCCCTGCCAGGAAGCCAATGAATCCGTCGCGGCGAAGCCCAGTGCGCGTGCATCGGGAGGAACCAGCAACTGATGTCCCTGCCGCGCGATTAAATCGGAGAACGATTGTATTTGCGCCAATGCGGGGCCGAGGTCGTTCAAAAAGTCCTTGTACTGCCTGATGGATACGAAATTTTTCTCTGCCAGTAAATAATCGAACATCGAATTTCCTCCGGCGACGCCTGACAGTGCTGCCAGGCGTCGCCCCTCCAGACTTAAGGCCGCGCCACTGGCGCGAGGAACTCGAGGAACTGCCGGGCTTCTTGGGTGAAGCCGAGACTACGTGCGGCGCTGTCGGCGAATTGCTCCGCGCCCATGGCATTCACGAACTGCTCGAATGCCGTCGCGGCCTTGGCGTACTCCGACGCATACACTTTGCGCTGATCTTCAATCGCATGAATTGCGTGGATGTACTTGGTCTTGCCGGCCGAGGTGCTGATGATCGAACTTTCCAGGTCAATCTGTTTGGACAAGGCTTCGATTTTTTCCTGCAACTTGTCGCTCTCACGAACCATGTCGAGGAAACGAATGCCCTTGCCGATGTCTTCCATGGTTTTTTTCAGTTGTTCGATGGCGAACATCACCAACTGAATTTCCGGCGGCGCCAGGCCCAGTTCCTTGAGTTTTTCGATGGTCAGGACGATGCCTTTGGCCAGTTCGTCCAGGCCGGCTTTCTCGATGGCCTTGACCGCATCGATCACCACTTGGCGCTGATCCTGAATGATCACCAACTTCGCGCGCAGAGCTTCGATTTCGGCAGTGGCCTCGCGCGCTTCACGTTCGAAATCGACGAGGTAGGCACGGGTCAGACGCTGATCAAACGCGTCGCAAATGTCTTTGAGGCAATCGCGAACAGTGCTGCCAGGCTCGCGTACCGATTGAACGGCGGCGTCCAGCAGTCGAGTCCGCTCATGCTCCAGCTCGGCAATCAGCTCAACATCGTTGTCGCCATTGAGCTCGTCACGCAGGTCCGCTTCGAGACGTCCGAGGCGGCCAATGTTCTTTTCCAGGGTGTATTGGCTGTCTTGCGCCGCTTCCTGCAGGTTCATGCTGGCGGTGCCGACGTTCAGCACCAGACGGTTGAAGCGGTCGTACAGGTGCGGAAGGTAATTGAGCTTGGTGCACCAGACGCCGGCGTCGTTGCGGTCGTCGCGCATCTGCTGATTGCTGGTGGCCAACAGCGCTTTGTCGACTGGCGGATACCCCGCACTGGCCTGAATGCCGAGGGTCATGCTGTGCATTGTGGCGGATAGCGAACGGCTGTTGATCGGGGTGACATTCATTGCGCGGGTACTCGAGCTGTAATTACGGTCATATTCTTCGTCGGCGTCTTTGAACACCTGGAGCAACTTGTCCGAGGTCTTTTCGATCTCGCGCCATGGCGCGACGACTTCACGGAACTGACGCACGAAGATATTCAGGCTCAATGCGTTATCGATGCCGCCGATGGCCTCGAAGGAATCCCGAACGGCATGGAACATCGTGTTCCACACATACATCAGGTTTTGCGTAGCCACATCTGCGTCGACGGCAACAATCATTGCACTCTGCAGATCGTGTTTAACCCGCGCCAGAGAGCCCAGCGTCTGGTTCTTGGCGTCGAGGATTTGTACGTCCTGCTCCTGCTCGGCATACAAGCGGTTGCGTTGAGCGCGGATATTTTCGGCCTCGACGCCCATATAGATGGCCATCGCCAGACCGGCAATGTTCATCCCCGCCGCAGCCTTCAATGCTTCCTGTACCGCAGCCTTGTATTCGGTGTTCTTGATATCGATTTCCAGCGCACGCTGGTCAATGATGTCCTTGAGGTGTTTGATATCGGCCGGCAACGTATTACCGTCGATCTGATCGACCCGCCGTTTGATGCCCGGCAGCACATGTTCGCGCAAGTCATAGCCGAAAGTGTCCAGCTCTTTCTTGATATCGGTAACCTCTCCGAGGTTATTTTCAATTCTCTTGAAAATACGATCCAGGTAATAACCCAAGCTACTGAGGGTATCTTCTTCCAGTTCGATACCGGGAAACTTGTCACCCATTTCCATTTCCAGCTGGCGGAGCTCTTCCAGGGTTTTGATGTTGCGCCGCTCGATCAAATCGCTGGCCTTGACTTCGGCCACAACTTCTTCAATGCCTTCGCCATAATTGATCATGCTGCGGGCAAAGGATTTCAGATCGGTGCCGGTCATCATGATTTTTTCCCGCAGTGGCGACCAGCGACGGGCGTGGTTACGGGTGTTCTGGAAGGTGCTGAGGAAATCTTCCGGCTTCAGACCCGCACCGCCATCCTGGCCGACGCCGAAACGCAGATAGTCGATCACATCTTTAAGCGTGTGCGGCAGTGCCAAACCCGCGGCTTCGTATTTGCGCAGGTCGATCACTTGCTTTTTGGTCAGCAGCAGGCCGGTGTCACGAACAACGTTGTCGCTACCGGCGACAGAAACTCCGGTCAACAACTGTGGTGCTTGAACGGCGTACTCCTGCAATTGTTCAGGTGTCGCGTCTTTTAGGGCGTCATCCCATAAAGCGTGGTTAGTCATAATTAATCCGTTAATTAAACTTATATTCAAACTTAGAAGAGGCGAGACATCCAATTGTCTCGCATTTATCCCGACAAGAAACCGGAACTGGAACCAGACTAAGCAAAAGATAAGGCGAGAGTCAAAAACGGAGATGTATTTAAAAACGACAACTTGACGAACCCCCGTAAAACCGAGGAAATGCAACCAACAAAGAAACAACTTTCTATTGATTAACGGCCAGGACCCGTTCAACTAACTTCGCCAGCCACTAGTTGGTTGTATTTTTCGCCGTACTCATTAGCCAGCGCTTGTAAACACGCATGGGGTGCCTGCAATAGAGAATGCGCAGCGCCTTGCAGGAAAACCGAATGCCCAAGGTCCATCGCCTTGCGCAACCACATCAGCCCCTCCTCGGTCCGGCCCTGGTCGACCAGGACGCTGCCATGGCTGAACTGCCCGCGAAAATCCCCGCCCTCGGCCGAGCGGCGATACCACTCGAACGCCGCCTCGGGGTTGGCCGGGCAATGTTGGCCCTCTTCCAGATAGCGGCCCAACAGGTTCATCGATTTGGCATGGCCGAGTTCAGCGGCGCGGCGATAAAGCAGCAAAGCGTCGGCCTGATTTTCACTGACGCCCCTGCCAGTCGCCAGCAGGTTGGCGTAGTTGTACATCGCCCAATCCAGCCCGGCATCCGCCGCGATCCGGTAATGCCCCGCCGCCACCGAAGCATCCTCCGTACACCCCCAACCATGCTCATGGCACCGACCGAGCATGTTGCGCGCCATCAAATGCCCGCCCTTGGCCGCGATCTCGAACCAACGCACAGCCAATGGTTGATCCTGTTCGATGCCCTGCCCGTCCAGCAGAATCTGCCCCAGCAATGCCTGGGCATCGAGCACACCTTCGCGAGCAGCAATCAGAATGGCCTGGGCCGCCCGCGCCGGACTTTCCTCAAGCATGGCTTTGAGTTGATCACCGTCGAGCACTTCCTCGCGGCGCAGTTGATAACTCATACCTCCACCCAGCGGCGCAACAAATTGTGATAGGTGCCGGTGAGGCGGATCAGCGAAGGATGATCAGGCATGTCTTGAGTCAGTTGCTGGATCGCCCCGTCCATCTCGAACAGCAAGGCACGCTGGCTGTCTTCGCGCACCAGGCTTTGGGTCCAGAAGAATGACGCGTAGCGTGTGCCGCGAGTAACGGCGTTGACCTTGTGCAAACTGCTGCCGGGGTACAGGACCATATCGCCGGCGGGGAGCTTGACCCGTTGGGTACCGAAGGTGTCCTGGATTTCCAGCTCGCCACCGTCGTAGTCGTCCGGTTCGCTGAAAAACAGTGTCGCCGACAGGTCGGTGCGCACTCGCTCGATGCTGCCCTTGGGCTGGCGCACGGCGTTGTCGATGTGGAAGTCAAAACTGCCGCCCGCCGTGTAGCAGTTCAGCAACGGCGGAAAGACCTTGTGCGGTAACGCGGCCGACATGAACTGCGGATTTTTCCACAGTCGTTCGAGCATCGCCGCGCCGATTTCCTTGGCCAACGGGTGACCTTCAGGCAGTTGCAGGTTGTGCTTGGCCTTGGCCGACTGGAAGCCAGCGGTGATCTTGCCGTCGGCCCAATCCGCCTGCTCCAGGGCCTCGCGGATGCGCTGCACTTCTTCTTTCGCGAACACGCCGGGAATGTGCAGCAACATGCGGACGACACCTGATTTCAAAGAGGCGCCAATGGTATTGATTCTTATTGCCCGTGTAAAACCCCACAGACGAACGAGACAGCAAAAACCGTAAGGTTAAATTGTAAAGAATGTAAATTTGTCGCGAATAGTAACGTTTCGCAATTGATACAAATACCTGTTTACCCTATATTCCGCGACCTCAAATCCTTGGGGAGGGGAATTCACATGTCACGCCAACTACAACAATCACCGGTCAGTTCACCACGTTTGCTCGCGTCTGCCATCGGCATGGCAATCACGGCCGGCTCCGCTGGACACATGGTTTTCGCCGCCGAAAAGACTGACGAAAAACCCTCGGGCAATGGGATTTCCCTCGATGCCACCAGCGTGGTTGGCGAGCAGCAAGACACCTCCTACAAAACCGATACCTCGGCCTCGAAAAAGTACACCGCGCCGCTGCGCGAGACGCCGAAAAGCGTCACCGTGATCCCGCAACAAGTGATCCGCGACACCGGCGCCACCAGCCTGGTCGATGCGTTGCGCACCACACCGGGCATCACCTTCGGTGCCGGCGAAGGCGGCAACCCGGCCGGCGACCGTCCGATCATTCGCGGCTTCAACGCTGAAAGCGACGTGTTCGTTGATGGCATGCGCGACCCGGCGTCCCAGAGCCGCGAGATCTTCGACGTTGAATCGGTGGAAATCAGCAAAGGCCCGGGCTCGGCCTATACCGGCGCCGGTTCCACCGGTGGCAGCCTGAACCTGGTGAGCAAGACCGCCAAATTGGGCAACTTCTACAACGGCGGCTTCACCTGGGGTTCGGACCAGACCAAGCGCACCACCCTTGACCTGAACCAGCAGATCAATGACACCTCGGCCTTTCGCCTGAACCTGATGAAGCACGAAGCCAACGTCGCCGGCCGTGACGGCGTGGATGTCAGCCGCTGGGGCGTGGCGCCGACCTTCTCCTTCGGCCTGGGCACCGACACCCGTGTGACCGTCGGTTACTACCACGTCGAAACCGACGACATGCCGGACTACGGCGTGCCGCTGACGCTGAGCCCGAACCGCAGCAAGTACCACGTCGACAAGCCGGCCAACGTCAATAAAGACAACTTCTACGGCCTCACCGGTCGCGACTATCGCCAGACCCAAAACGACAGCGGCACGATCAAGATCGAACACGATCTGAATGACGACCTGACCGTTTCCAACAGCTTCCGCATGTCCCGCTCGACCTTGGATTACATCGCCACCAACCCCGACGACAGCAAGGGCAACGTGGCTAACGGCAGCGTGTACCGTGGCGCGAAAAGCCGTAACTCGACGTCCAGCGGCTGGGTCAACCAGACCGATCTGAGCGCCAAGTTCAGCACCGGCGCGATCGAGCACAGCCTGGTCACCGGCCTGGAGTTTTCCTACCAGGACACCCACAACCGTCCGTACATCCTGACCTCGACGGCGGCCGGCACTACGTGCAACCGTGCGCTGTTCAATTCCGGCGACTGCACCAACCTGTACAAGCCAACGCCTGGGGATAACTGGTCGGGCACGATCACGGACAGCAACGCCTTCACCGACACCGATACCAAGACCGCCGCAGCCTACGTATTCGACACGCTGAAGTTCAACGAGCAATGGTCCCTGAACCTGGGCCTGCGTTACGACAACTACCAGACCGAATCCAGCGGCTATGCCAATGCTGGCCGTAGTTCGCCAGCGGGCAGCTTTTCCCGGGAGAACACCACCGACCTGCTCAACTACCAGATCGGCGTGGTCTACAACCCGTTGCCTAACGGCAGCGTGTACGCGGCCTATTCCACCTCCAGCAACCCGGCCGGCGAAACCAGCGGTAACGGCGGCCTGGAACTGGCAGCGAACAACAGCGACCTGGACCCGGAAAAAAACCGTAACTACGAAATCGGCACCAAGTGGGACTTCTTCGGGGACGACCTGTCGCTGACCGCCGCACTGTTCCGCACCGAGAAAACCAACGCCCGTATCGACGATCCGGACGGCGCCACCACCCAAGTGCTGGACGGCGAACAAACCGTCAACGGCCTGGAACTGACCTACACCGGCAAGCTGACCCGTAACTGGAAAGTCTTCGGCGGCTACACCTATATGGAAAGCGAAGTGGTCAAGACCACCCTCGCGGCCGATAAAGGCAACCACATGCCGAGCACGCCACGGAACAACTTCACCCTGTGGTCGACCTACGACCTGATCCCGGAAAAGTTGACCATCGGCGGCGGCGCGACCTTCGTCGATTCGCAGTTCGGCAACGTCGCCAACTCGGTGGAGATCCCGTCCTACTGGCGTTACGACGCCATGGCCAGCTACGCCCTGACCAAGAACGTCGATCTGCAACTCAACGTACAAAACCTGACCGACAAGCGTTATTTCGACCAGGTGTTCCAAACGCACTACGCCCACGTGGCGGCGGGCCGTACCGCCCTGCTGAGCGCGAACTTCCACTTCTGATTGCCCGCCAGCAAAGGAACAACACAATCCCTGTGGGAGCGAGCCTGCTCGCGAAGGCGGCAGCACATTCAATACATGTATTGGCTGACAGTCCGCATTCGCGAGCAGGCTCGCTCCCACAGGTTGTGTTTCTCGACTGGCAATTATCAGGACCAAGCCCCGTTCATTGAATTGAACGGGGCTTTTGTGCGTAATAAAGAATGTTTCTCGACAACCCACGGCATAATGCGCGCCGTGATGATTACTTTCGAACGAACAAGGCGAGTGACGTGTTGAAGAAAACCCTGTTCCAGTTGCACTGGTTTTTTGGCATCAGCGCGGGACTGGTCCTGGCCCTGATGGGTATAACCGGTGCGGCCTATTCGTTTCAGGATGAAATCCTGCGGGCGTTGAACCCTCAAGTGTTGCAGGTCGAAAAGCAGCTCGCCGGTGTGCTGCCGCCTGCCGAACTGGTTGAACGTGTCGAAGCCGCCTCCGGCAAGAAAGTCTCGATGCTTTGGGTCGAGACCGACAGCGGTAACGCCGCACGCGTGATATTCACCCCGCCACCGGGGGAACGTCGCGGGGAGATGCGCTACTTCGACCCGTACACCGCCGAATTCCTGGGTGACGCCACTGGCCAGGACTTCTTCAGCTTCGTGCTGCAATTGCACCGCTTCCTGGCCATGGGTGACACCGGCCGACAGATCACCGGCGCGTGCACGCTGATCCTGGTGTTCTTCTGCCTGTCCGGCCTCTACCTGCGCTGGCCGCGCCAGTGGAACAAATGGCGGGCCTGGCTGACCCTGGACTGGAAGAAAAAGGGCCGCAGCTTCAATTGGGACCTGCACTCGGTGGCGGGCACCTGGTGCCTGATGTTTTATCTGTTGGCCGCACTGACCGGGTTGTCCTGGTCGTACGAGTGGTACAACAAGGGCCTGACCCAGTTGCTGTCCGATGCGCCGCAGAACGAGCGGGTTCGCAACCGTGGCCCAGCCCCGAGCGGCCCCGCGCCGAGCGCCGATTACGCGGCGATGTGGAGCAGCATCTACAGCGCCGCCGGCCCGAATCTGTCCGCCTACAACATCCGCATGCCGCCCCTGGCTGGCCAACCGGCGACGGTTTATTACCTGCTGAACACCTCGCCCCATGACCGCGCGCTCAACGAGATCAGCCTCGATCCGGCGACCGGCATCGTCAAACGCCATGACCGCTACAGCGACAAGAGTTTCAAAGCGCAACTGTTGACCAGTATCTACGCGCTGCACACCGGCAGTTATTTCGGCATCGTCGGGCGGATCGTCCTGACCATCACCGCGCTGACCATGCCGCTGTTTTTCGTCACGGGCTGGTTGCTGTACCTGGATCGTCGACGCAAGAAACGCCAGATCAAGGATGCGCGCAAAGGCTTGGTGCAACCGGGCAGCGATGCGCCGGCCTGGCTGATTGGTTTCGCCAGCCAGAGCGGATTTGCCGAACAACTGGCGTGGCAAACCGCCGGGCAATTGCAGGCCGCCGGGTTGCCGGTGAAGGTGCAGCCGTTGGCCAACGTCAGCGAGCAGGATTTACAGGACTCGGACAACGCGCTGTTCGTGGTCAGCACCTTTGGCGACGGCGAAGCGCCGGACAGTGCCCGGGGTTTCGAACGCAAAGTGCTGGGCCGAGCGTTAAGCCTGGAAAGCCTGAACCACGCGGTGCTCGGTCTGGGTGACCGCCAGTACCAACACTTCTGCGGCTTCGCCCGGCGCTTGCACACCTGGCTCGGTGAACATGGCAGCAAACCCCTGTTTGCCCCGGTAGAAGTCGACAGCGGCGACCCCTACGCCTTGCGTCACTGGCAGCAGCAACTTGGCCTGCTGACCGGCCAGGCACCTGTGGACACCTGGCAAGCACCCAGCTACGACAACTGGACCCTGGCCCGCCGCGAACTGATGAACCCGGACAGCTGCGGTTCGCCTGTGTACAAAGTCGGCCTCAGCGCCCCGAGCACCAGCAGTTGGCTGGCCGGTGACCTGGTGGAAGTGATGCCACGCAATTGCCCGTGGGCGATCGAGCATTTCCTCGATGGCCTGGGGATTGATGGCCGGGCCACGGTTGAGCTCGATGGATTGTCGCAACCGCTGGACCAGGCCCTCGCCAGTCGCCAAATGCCCGAGAACCGGGCGCACCTGGTCGGCTTGCATGCCCAGGCGCTGGTGCAGGCATTAGTGCCGCTGGCGATGCGCGAATACTCAATTGCTTCAATCGCCGCCGACGGTGTTCTGGAACTGATCGTCCGCCAGGAAGTGCACCCCGACGGTACGCTGGGCATTGGCTCTGGATGGCTGACTGAACACGCGCCGGTGGGTGGCAGCATCAGCCTGCGGGTGCGGCGCAACAGCGGTTTCCATCTGCCGGTGGAACCGGTGCCAATGATCCTGCTGGGCAACGGCACCGGTCTGGCCGGGCTGCGCAGTTTGCTCAAGGCACGGATTGCCGACGGGCAACAACGGCATTGGCTGCTGTTTGGCGAGCGCCATCGTGAGCACGACTACTTGTGTCGCGATGAGTTGGAAGAATGGCTGATTGCCGGTGACCTGGAGCGGCTGGACCTGGCGTTTTCCCGGGATCAGGCCGAGAAGGTCTACGTCCAGGATCGCCTGCGCGAATCCGCCGACGAGTTGAAGAAATGGCTGGCCGAGGGTGCGGTGATCTACATCTGCGGCAGCTTGCAGGGCATGGCCTCTGGTGTGGACCACGCGCTCAACGAAATACTCGGGATCGAAGAGGTAGACCGCCTGATCGAACAGGGCCGCTACCGCCGAGATGTCTATTAAGGCCACCCCTCACCCCAGCCCTCTACCCAAAGGGGAGAGGGCGCCGACCGCGGTGTCTCGCGCTATCCATCGACCTGAAAAACCGAGTCGAGCTCAGGTAATGGAAAACGACAAAGATCAGCTCAGCGGCTTAGAGTTGAACTCAGGATTTGAACGGCATGAAGATCGGCTCCCTTTCCCCCTCGCCCCGCTGGGGAGAGGGTTGGGGTGAGGGGTCGATTTCAAGACAACCCCAAAATCCCTGACTACAGTAAAACCTCCATCCCCTTCACAAGGACGTGAAGCATGCCCACTCGCCCCACGCTAAATCAACGCCAATTCGCCCGCCATCTGCGCACCAACCAAACCGACTGCGAACTCCTGCTCTGGCAGAAACTACGCGCACGACAAATCGCCAATCTGAAATTTCGTCGGCAGTTTCCATGCCTGCCGTACGTGCTGGATTTCTACTGTGCCGAATTGAAACTGGCGATAGAACTTGATGGTGGGCAGCACTATGAAACGGCGGGCAGGATTCATGATCAGCGGCGCACGCTTTACCTTCAGCAGTGTGGGATTGAGGTATTACGGTTTAGCAATTTGGAAGTCATTGAACAGATGAGTGATGTGTTGGAACAGATCATCAGGATTGCTGCGAATCGGATGCCGTGATTCTGATCTGGAATCCACCCCTCACCCTAACCCTCTCCCCAAAGGGGCGAGGGAACTAACCGAGGTGTCTTGCGCTATACATCGACCTGGAAAACCGAGTCGAACTCAGGCTTTGAAACAATAACGGTCAGCTCAGCGACTAATAGTCGAACTCAGGTATTGCAAACAACGAAAATCAGCTCAGCGATTTAAAGTCGATCTCAGAATTTGAACAGTATGAAGATCAGCTCCCTTTCCCCCTCTCCCCTCTGGGGAGAGGGCTGGGGTGAGGGGTGGATCTATCAGACAGGTTGCAGTCGCTGCTCAAACACACTCACCCCATCCAGATCCCGCAATACCACGCTCATATCCCCACTCTGCCCATCAATATTCACCTCACCAAAAAACTGAAAACCGGCAAACGGCGAGGTGTTTTGCGCCGGCGGTGCTTTCTCGAACACCACTTCTGGACCGAAGGTTTTATCCAGCGGATTCGGTCCGAAGCTGCCGGCATTCAACGGCCCGGCGACAAACTCCCAGAACGGTTCGAAATCCTGGAACGCCGCGCGATCCGGGTGATAGTGATGCGCCGCGCAGTAATGCACATCCGCCGTCAGGAACACAAAGTTGCGCACCTGCTGCGCCCGCAAAAATCCGAGCAGTTCTGCGATTTCCAACTCACGACCCTGGGCCGGTCCCGGATCGCCATTGGCCACCGCTTCCCAACGAGCGACACCCGGACTGACTTCACCGTCGGGCACGCCGAGGCCGATCGGCATGTCGGCGGCGATGACTTTCCATTGCGCATTCGAGGCTTTCAACGAAGCCTTCAACCAATCCAGCTGCTCACGCCCGAGGAAGGGTTTTTCGCCGCCCAAATTGTCATCATTTGCCCCGCGGTAACTGCGCATATCGAGCACAAACACATCGAGCATCGGCCCATAGCTCAGCTTGCGATAAATCCGCCCACCGTTGTCGGCGCTCTGCAAACGCATCGGCGCGTATTCGAGCCAGGCTTGCCGCGCGCGGCCGACCAGGCTGTGGATATCTTTGCTCTTGTAGCGCTCGTCCAGTTGCTTGCCCGGCGACCAGTTGTTCACCACTTCGTGGTCGTCCCACTGCCAGATCTGCGGCACTTCGGCGTTGAAGCGGCGGATGTTTTCGTCCATCAGGTTGTAGCGATAATTGCCGCGATACTCGTCGAGGGTTTCGGCGACTTTGCTCTTGGCTTCGCTGGTGATATTGCGCCACACCCGACCGCTCTCGGTGGTGAGTTGCGCCGGCACCGGGCCGTCGGCGTAGATGGTGTCGCCGCTGTGGATAAAAAAATCCGGCAGGCGCAAGCGCATGGCTTCGTAGATGCGCATCCCGCCGATGTCCGGGTTGATGCCAAAGCCCTGGCCGACGGTGTCACCGCTCCAGACAAACCGAATATCGCGACGCGCCGTCGGCACGCTGCGCAAGTGGCCGAACCAGGGTTCACTGGCGACCCCGTTCTGGGCATCTTCGAAGTGCACGCGATAGAAAATCGCCTGGTCGGCGGGCAGGCCGGTGAGTTCGACCCGTGCGGTGAAGTCAGTGCGTGAATCCGCCAAGGGCGAAACAAAACGACGCGGGTTGGTGAACAGGCTGCGGGTGTCCCATTCCACCACCATCCGCGCGGGACGATCGCTGCGGCTCCAGACCATCGCCCGGTCGCCCAGCAGATCGCCGGACTGCACGCCGTCGGTGAGTTGCGGGCGATCCTTGACCGAGGCGATCACCGCCGGGGCCAGGCCGGGCAACAACAAACCGGCGCCGACCGCTTGCATGACGCGACGGCGACCGAGGTTGAATTCGCTCATGGTGTTCTCCCTGAAAAAGGGAAACTTAAGCACGTGCGCATGACGCCCGTGTGAAAACACAGTCCCTTGTAGGAGCGAGGCTTGCCCGCGAAGGCTGTGTGTCATTCAACATCGATGTTGAATGTGATGGCCTCTTCGCGGGCAAGCCTCGCTCCTACAGGGGGTGGGTGTCAGGCGTTGACGGGCTCTATCGCCAACTCCACCTCTTCCGGCCGTTTCAACACCGCATACACCACCGCCGTCAACAAGCTTCCGGCCACGATGGCGAGTAGATACAGCAGCGCATGGTTGATCGCATTCGGGATCATCAACACAAACAACCCACCATGCGGCGCCATCAGCTTGCAGCCGAAATACATCGACAATGCACCGGTCAGCGCGCCACCGGCGATGCTTGCCGGGATCACCCGCAACGGGTCTTTCGCGGCAAACGGAATTGCGCCTTCGGAGATGAAACACAACCCCAGCACAAACGCGGCTTTACCCGCCTCGCGCTCGGTCTGGGCGAACTTGCGGCGGGCAATAAACGTCGCGATACCCAGGCCAATCGGCGGCACCATCCCGGCGGCCATGGTCGCGGCCATCGGCGCATAACTCTGCGATGCCAGCAGCCCCACGGAGAACGCATAAGCAGCCTTGTTGATCGGCCCGCCGAGGTCGACGCACATCATGCCGCCGAGCAACACGCCGAGCAGAATTGCGTTGGTGGTGCCCATGCTGTCGAGGAAGTGTGTCAGCCCCAAAAGCATCTCCGCGACGGGTTTGCCGACCACGTAGATCATCACCAGACCGGTGAACAAACTCGCCAGCAACGGGATGATCAGGATCGGTTTGAGCGCTTCAAGACTCTGCGGCAACCGCGCATAACGATTGATCGCCTGGGCCGCGTAACCGGCGATAAAACCGGCAATGATCCCGCCGATAAAACCGGCGCCCAGGGTGCTCGCCAACAGACCACCAATCATCCCCGGCGCCAGGCCCGGACGGTCGGCGATCGAGTAGGCGATGTACCCTGCGAGCAACGGCACCATCAGCTTGAACGCGGTTTCGCCGCCGATCTGCATCAGCGCCGCAGCGAGCGTGCCCGGCTCCTTGAACGCGGTGATGCCGAACACGAACGACAGCGCGATCATCAAACCGCCCGCCACCACCATTGGCAGCATGAACGACACACCGGTCAGCAGGTGTTTGTAGACGCCGGTCTTCTCTTGCTTGGCCGGGCCTTTCGAACCGCTCGCGGCGGTTTCCTGCTTGCCTTCGGCCAGGGCTTTGTTAAGCGTGGCCTCGGCTTGTTTCAATGCGATGCCGGTGCCGCAGCGGTAAATCTTCTTGCCGGCGAAACGCTCGGTAGCGACTTCGATATCGCAGGCCAGCAACACCACGTCAGCGTCGGCAATCGCCGCCGCGCTCAGGGGATTGCGCGCACCGACCGAGCCTTGGGTTTCGATCTGCACGTCATAACCCAGACGCTTGGCCGCTTGCTGCAAGGCTTCGGCGGCCATGAAGGTGTGGGCGACGCCGGTCGGACAGGCAGTGATCGCCACCAGACGCGGGGCATTTTGCGTCACTGCAACCTCTTCGGCCGCCACGTAGACCTCAGCCTCTTGCGCCCCACGCTGCAGCACGGCTTCAACATCTTGCAGGGCCTGGGCCGGAGTGCTGCGGAACACCCGTTTGCCGACAAATCGCGACATATCCACAGGCGCGCTGGTCACCAGCAACACCCACTCGGCGGACTCAATGGTGGCCGCCGACAACTGACGTTCCGGGTGCGCCGCGTCGTTCACTTCGACGCAGGTGCTCCAGCCCTGACGCTGGGCGGCGGCATCGAGCAGCCGAGCGCACAGCACACTGGTGACCATGCCGTTCGGGCAGGCCGTAACAATGGCTAACTTCATGACAACCCCTCTTATTGTTCTGTCAGGAGGCGCACGCGCACGCCCTGTTCGAGTTGCGTCAACTGCGCGGCATCATTGATGCCGAAACCGATTTGCGTGACCGCCATCGCGGCAATCGCCGTGGCGGTGCGCAGAGTCTGTTCGGGCGTATCGGCGCTGAGCAAACCGTGGAGCATCCCCGCCAATAGCGAATCACCGGCGCCCACCGTGCTGACCACACTGACCCTCGGCGGCGTGGCATGCATCGCCGCGCCGACACTGAACCAATTCACCCCGTCGGCCCCGTGGGAAATCACCACGTGCTCGATGCCTTGGGCGTGCAAGCGGCTCGCGGCTTCGGCCTGGGCCGCCACCGACACCACGTCGCAATCGAGGGCATCGGCGAGTTCTTCGGTGTTGGGTTTGATCAGCCACGGACCTGCCGCCAGCCCTGCACGCAAGGCTTCGCCACTGGTGTCCAGCGCCACGTTCAAACCGAGGTTTTTCAGGCGAGCGATCAAGGCCTGCAACCACTGCGGACTGACACCGCGGGGCAAACTGCCGGCGACGACAACGGCGTCATGCCCCGGCGCGATCTGATCCAGGCGATCCAGTAACGCCTGCTGCGCCGCTTCATTCACCTGCGGGCCCGGACCGTTGATGTCGGTGATGCGCCCGTTGCTTTCCGCCAGTTTGATGTTGCTGCGGGTCTCGCCCGGCACGCGAATGAACGCGTCGACGAAACCGCGTTTGGCGAACAGGGTTTCAAACGCCTGAAGATTGTCTTCGCCGAGAAAACCGCTGACGGTCAGTTGATGCCCGAGATCGGCCAGCACCTGCGCCACGTTCACGCCTTTGCCGGCGGCGTGGGTGTGCATCTCGTCGCTGCGGTTGACCTGACCGGGTGTCAGCACCGGCAATTGGACGGTGAGGTCCAGTGCCGGGTTGAGGGTCAGGGTTAGAATCTTGGCCATTACAGGGCCTCCACTAATGCGCGCACTTCATTGGCGCTGCCCACGGCCAGGGCCTGTTGGGCGAGAATTTTTGTCTGGACCAGGCTGAGTTCGCGGATGCGCGCCTTGACCTCGGCGATGCTGCGACCGGACACGCTGAGTTCATCCACTCCGAGGCCGACCAGCACCGGCACCGCCAGCGGATCCGCCGCCAGTTCGCCGCACACGCCGACCCATTTGCCATGGGCATGGGCCGCGCGCACCGTGATGTCGATCAGTTGCAGCACCGCCGGGTGCAGGCCGTCAGCCTGGGCCGACAAGGTCGGGTGGCCACGGTCGATGGCCAGGGTGTATTGGGTCAGGTCGTTGGTGCCGACACTGAAGAAATCGACTTCCTTGGCCAGCACCGGCGCCAGCAGTGCCGCCGACGGCACTTCAATCATGATCCCCAATTGCAGGTCCGCAACCGGAATTTCCAGACGCAGACGTTCGGTCATGTCCCGGGCCTGGCGCCACTCATCGACGCTGCCGACCATGGGAAACATGATGCGCAATGGTCGGTTATCGGCGGCACGCAGCAAGGCGCGCAATTGCGCTTCCATAATGTGCGGACGTTGCAGGGTCAGGCGAATGCCGCGCACGCCGAGGAACGGGTTTTCTTCCTTGGCGATCGGCCAATAGGGCAGCGGTTTGTCGCCGCCAACATCGAGGGTGCGGACCACCAAGGGACGACCGGCCAGGCCATCGAGCACGCGACGGTATTCGACTTCCTGAGTGGCTTCGTCCGGGGCTTGGGAGTGGGCCATGAAAATCAGTTCGGTGCGCAGCAGGCCAATGCCTTCGGCACCCTGTTCTACCGCGCTGGTGACACCCGAACTCTCGCCAATATTGGCGAACACTTCCACGGCGTGGCCGTCGGTGGTCAGCGCTGGTTGATGGCGTTGTTCGGCGGCGGCTTTGAGCCGCAGTTCGCGGGTGTCGCGCTCTTCGGTGGCGCGCTGCAAGGTCGCGGCATCAGCGTCTACATGCAGGCGACCGCGCTGGCCGTCGATCAGCAACGGCGTGCCCGGCGCCAGCAGCAACACGGCGGCACCAGCGCCGACCAAGGCCGGAATCCCCAAGGCGCGAGCGACGATGGCGCTGTGAGCGGTGGCGCCGCCACGGGCGGTAAGGATGCCGGCGACGCGTGCCGGATCGAGACGAGCGACATCGGACGGACCGACTTCGTCCATCACCAAAATGTACGGTTGCTCCGGTTCGCTCGGGGTTTCGACGCCACACAACTGCGCCAGTACCCGACGACCAATATCCCGCAGATCAGCGGCACGTTCGGCGAGCAAAGCGTCCTGCAAGGATTCCTGTTGTTTGGCCGCCGCTTCGATCACCGCCATCCACGCCGCTTCGGCGCTTTCGCCTTGCTTGAGGCGAGTGTCGACTTCATCGGTCAATTCCGGGTCGTCGAGCATTTCCTGGTGGGTGATGAAAATCTCGCGAATCGCTTTGGATTTGCTGCGCTCGATCAAGCCTTCGATGTCGCGACGGACATCGCTCAGCGCTTGTTTCAGGCGTTCGCGCTCGACGGCCGCAGACTCACCTCGCAGCGGGTAATCGATGGTTTGCAGCACTTGAATATGCGCCGGGCCGATGGCGATGCCAGGGGCGGCAGCGATGGCCTGAACCAGGCTGCCGGACGTTGGTGCGAGCAGCACTTCAGCGACGTCGGCCAACACTTCCCGTTGCTGGCTGACCGCCGGCAACGGCTCGACTTCTTCACCGAGGCCTTCTTCGATGGCCGCCAACAACGCCGGCAACGCATCAGCGGCGATACTCGGTTCGGCGATGAATTTCAGCACCTGACCGCGACGGGCGCCGAGGCTGAGCAACTTGCTCAGGCTTTTCACCGACACCGCGCTGTCCTGGCCATCGACGATGCGTACGCGAATCTCGCCTTCAAAACTTTTCGCCAATTGCGCGAGGATCTTCGCCGGACGCGCATGCAAACCGTGGGCATTCGCCAAGGCAATGCGCGCGCTCGGCCAGTCGGCGGGCACTTCGCCGCCGAGCACTTCGAGGACTTTTCGGCTGCTGGTGGCGCGGCCCAATTCGTGGCCGCGTCCTTCGATCAGCAGCGCACACAGGCGTTCGAGCAAGGCCTGATGCGCCTCGCCGAGACTGGCCAGGCAGAACAGACCGCTCAATGGCTGACCGAGGTAACGCATCGGTTTGTCCGGTGTGACGAACGCCAGGCCCGGACGCTTTACGGTTTGTTCGCTGTGCAACCACCACAGGCCATCGCCCAGGGGCAGCGCTTCGACCTGCTGCAGCACGGCGGAGAAACCGTTGCTCACGCAATCGGCCTGGCGCAACAGACGCGCACCGCGCCAGACCAGTTCTTCGAAATCATCAGCGGATACGCCGAGGCCGATCATCTGTGCATCCAGCGCCAATTCTTGTGGCGCACCTTGCAGCAGTTTCAGCAGCGCTTCGGCGGAACTGGCGCGACGCAGGGCCTGGCCCAGGTCGGTTTCGCCGAGGGCACGGGTCAGCAGTTGCAGCAGGCGCAGGTGTTCATCGGATTTGGCGGCGATGCCGATGGCCAGGTAGACAATGTGACCATCACCCCAGTCCACGCCTTCGGGAAATTGCATCAGCCGCACACCGGTGGAAAACACTTGGTCGCGGGTTTCCGGGGTGCCGTGGGGGATGGCAATACCTTGACCGAGAAAGGTCGAGCCCTGGGCTTCCCGCGCCTGCAAACCGGCGAGGTAACCTTCTGCGACCAGACCATCGGCAACCAGATGCTGGGCCAGCAGGTGCAACGCGGCTGACTTATCCACAGCCGACTGGCCCATGGATATCTGCTCTATGGTGAGCTCGAGCATGCTTTCTCCTTTTTGGTGTCTTGGGACGCCAGGTATTGTTTTGAATGATTCAGCTTAGGCGCTTCGTGATCACATTTGGCGGTTTCGCGGCAGAACCGGTCAAAGCAACCTATAACGCAGAAAATACGCTTGCTGAAACGTTTAATCTAGAATGATTGGCACGTTACTCGATAATGTCTCATCCTTGAAGTCCAACTTGTCGGATGCGTTGCGACAAGGGTCGTCTGCTCGAATCGGGTAGGATTGGCGAAAATGTCGGGGCAAGCTCGAAAAAACAAGGAAATCCCGAGTTGAAACTCAGTGATATCGCACAGTTGGCCGGTGTGTCCGTTACCACCGCCAGTTATGTCATTAATGGCAAGGCCGCACAGCAACGCATCAGCGCCGCGACTGTGGAGCGTGTTCGCGCCGTGGTCGAGCAGCATGGCTTTACGCCCAATCCCCAGGCCGCCGGGCTGCGCAGTCGGCATACCCGTACCTTGGGGTTCATCCTGCCGGACCTGGAAAACCCCAGTTACGCACGGATCGCCAAACTCCTGGAGCAAGGCGCCCGGGCTCGCGGCTATCAGTTGCTGATCGCCAGCTCTGATGACGCACCGGACAGCGAACGGCAATTGCTCAAACTGTTCCGCGCCCGGCGCTGCGACGCCTTGATCGTCGCCAGTTGCCTGCCAACGGACGACGACAGTTATCGGCAGTTGCAGGCCAAAGGTATGCCGATCATTGCCATCGACCGGGTCATGGAGCCCGAGCACTTCTGCTCGGTGATCAGTGACGACCGCGAGGCCAGCCTGCAATTGACCCGCAGCCTGCTCGAACCTCTGCCCAAGCAGATCGCCCTGATCGGCGCTCGTCCAGAGCTGAGCATCAGCCAGGAACGGGCCGCCGGGTTCAAAGAGGCGTTGGCCGGGTTCAAAGGCGAAATCCTGATCGAACACGGCGAGTCGTTCAGCCGCGAGTGCGGCAAGCAGTTGATGGAAGAATTGCTACAGCGTCTGGGGCATTTGCCGGATGCGCTGGTAACAACTTCCTACGTACTGCTGCAAGGCGTGTTCGATGCCTTGCATGACTTCCCGCTCAAGACGCGTCCGTTGCGTCTCGGTACGTTCGGCGATACCCAATTGCTGGATTTCCTGCCGTTGCCGGTCAACGCCATGGCCCAACAGCATCAGTTGATCGCCGACAAAGCTTTGGAACTGGCCCTGGCCGCCATCGAACAATCGGATTACCAACCCGGCGTGCAGGCCATCGCGCGGACCTTCAAGCAACGCATTCTTCAGGACTGAGCCGTGGAGCTGATCGACAGCCACACGCATCTGGATTTTCCGGACTTCGACGCTGATCGCACGGCGTTGCTGGCCGAAAGCCGCGCCCTCGGGGTGCGGCGGATGGTGGTGCTGGGGGTTTATCAGGGCAATTGGCAACGGGTCTGGGATTTGGTTTTGAGTGATCCCGATTTGCATGCAGCGTTCGGCTTGCACCCGGTGTATCTGGATGACCACCGCCCCGAGGACCTGACCGCCCTCGGCGACTGGCTGACCCGGCTGGCCGGCCATCGGCAGGTATGCGCCGTGGGTGAGATCGGTCTGGATTACTTTATCGAAACCCTTGATCGCGAGCGCCAGCAGGCGTTGTTTGAGGCGCAGCTGCAACTGGCGGTGGATTTCAATCTGCCGGCGCTGATCCATGTGCGCCGCAGCCATGCAGCGGTGATTGCCACGCTCAAGCGGTTTCGCCTGAAACGCGCGGGCATCATTCATGCCTTCGCCGGCAGTAAGGAAGAGGCGCGGGAATACATCAAGCTCGGTTTCAAGCTGGGTCTGGGTGGTGCCGCGACCTGGCCCCAGGCGTTGCGCATGCACCGCGTACTCGCTGAGCTGCCGCTGGATTCGGTGGTACTGGAAACCGACTCCCCGGACATGGCGCCCGTCATGTTCCCCGGCCAGCGCAACAGCCCGGCCCACTTGCCGGCAATCTGCTCGGCACTGGCGGCCATTATGGCGATCAGCCCCGAACAACTGGCCGTCGTCAGCACAGCCAATGCGTGCGAGTTGTTCAACTGGTAATCAGTCGACGTGGGCCTTGGCGGCCTCAAGCGTCAGAGTGATGTGTTGCCGGTGTCGGGCAAACCGAACGACGGCGAAGTAGACGAAAATCGCCAGCAGCGAAAAATTCAGTTGCTCCAAAACACTGATCATCCCGACCCATTCCATCACCAACGCCACCAGCAATGCGGTGCAGACCATCACCAGCGTGCTCGCCCGTAACAAGGCCAGGGAGTCTAGGGATTTGAAGCGCTTGATCTGCTGTGGATCGTTCAGTTGCAGGGCTTTTTCGCAGTGGGAACAGGTAAACGGCTCGTTGATCGCGATGGCATTGAGTTGCCAGGGCTCAAGCAACAACGTGCGCTGGCAATGGGCGCAACGGCCCAGGATTCCAATCGTAGCGGCAGACATAACCGGGCTTCCTCAGGGCAGGTCAGAGAGATGGATCTTGCTTCATTGAAGACTAAAAACCAGAGCACGCGAAAAATCAGGAAACACCGCACCTGAAAAGGTAATAAGTACTACAGATTGTGCGCACTGTAGGAGCAAAGCTTGCTCGCGAAGGCGGTGTATCAGCCAGCATCAATGTTGACTGTACGGCCGCCTTCGCGAGCAAGCTTCGCTCCTACAGGGGATTGTGGTGTTGCTTAGACCCGGAACGCGCTGATCAGCTGTTTCAACTCCACCACCTGCGCCGACAATGCGCGGCTGGCATTTTCGGTCTGGTGCGCGCCCTCGGCCGTCCGCTCGCCGGCACGATTGATTTCGACGATGTTCTGGTCGATGTCGTGGGCCACGGCGGTTTGCTGCTCCACGGCGGCGGCAATCTGCTGGTTCTGGTCGACGATCATGCCCACCGCGTCGAGGATATTTTCCAGGGCTTGCTGGACCTTTTCCGACTGTCCCACGGTGCCGTTGGCCATTTGATGGCTGACGCCCATGGCTTTCACTGCCGCACCGACACCGCCGTGGAGCTTGGCGATCATCTGCTCGATTTCTTCAGTTGATTGCTGGGTGCGCTTGGCCAAGGTGCGAACCTCGTCCGCCACCACCGCAAAACCACGGCCCTGCTCTCCCGCCCGCGCTGCCTCGATCGCGGCGTTCAGCGCCAGCAGGTTGGTCTGTTCGGCGATGCTTTTGATCACGTCCAACACCCGGCTGATGGATTGGCTGTCGCTGGCCAGTTGATTGATCACCAGCACCGACTGATCAATCTCCCCGGCCAGCGCCGCAATGCTGCCTTGCTGGGACTCCACCAGCCCGCGCCCGCTGAGGGTTTCGTCGTTGACGCTGTGGGCGCTGCTGACGGCTGCCGCGGCACTGCGCGCCACTTCCAGGGATGTGGCCGACATCTGGTTCATGGCCGTGGCGACCTGCTCGATCTGACTGCGCTGCCCGGCCACGGCCTGATTGCTTTGGGCGGAAACGCTTTCCACCTGCCCGGCCTGACGCTCGACTTCGCCGACGGTGTGCCCCACCCGCTCGATCAAGTCGTGGATTTTCTTCACCGTGCCGTTGAACACCTCGCCCAACTCACCCAGTTCATCGCGGCTATGGGCGCTGAAGGTCACGGTCATGTCGCCGGCCGCCACTCTGTCCATGACCGCACCCAGACGCTTGAGGGTGGTGCGGGTAGAGTAGTAAAAGCCGCCGTAGAGGTAAAAGATCAATACAAACACCACTGACAGCGCCACGGCCTGCATAACCATGTGGGCTCGGTTCTGCTCCAGCCGCTGCTGCAACTGACTGCCGAGAAACTTCAGGGTCGCCTCATTGAGGTGGTAGGTCTGGTCCATCAGGCCGGTGACCTGGTCGTAAAACGCCTGCCACGGCGCATCGAGCGTGTCGGCCATCACCACTTGCTCTTCGAACAGTTCGCTGGCCTTTTTCAGGGACGCCTTGCTGCTGTCAGCCTGAGCGGCCAGGGTTTCGTTCGCGGCTTTGCTTGAGCCCAACGCGTCATGCAACTTCAGCCCGTACTCCGCCTGAAGCTTTTCGATCTGTGCCAGCAACTCATCGAAACGGGTGCTCGACGCCGAGTTGAGAAAGCCTTGCCCCAGGGACAGCGAACCCATGGCCCGGCCTTCGCCCAAGATTTGCGTCACGGGCGGGGTAACGTTGGTGATCAGTTCGCTGAGCTGGCGCATGTCGCTTTGGGTATCGCGGCTCAGACCGGCCTGACTGGTGATGATCTGGCTGAAAATCTGCGCATTGCCGAGCAGTTTGCCGATCAGCGCACTTTTGCTTTGCAGGGAGTTTTCCGCTTGCTGGGCCTTGAACACGGCGATCATTTCATCGCGTTTGCCATCGAAGACCGTGATCTGTTCCGGGTCGATGCTCATCGCCGTCAGCCCTTGCAGACGCGCCAGGACGCTTTGCTCCAGCGCGCTGATCTTCGTCTCGACATCGCCGGCCTTGCCGGACTGCCCGAGGGTGACGTTGATTTGCACGAGGTTGTTCAGGGTTTCGAGATCCCGTCGCAGGGTCAGGCTGCTGCCCAACAGGTCGAGGCTTTGCAATTCGACCCGGGTGCCCTGGAATTCACGATAGGAATCGCGCACCAAGTAAAAGTTGGTCACCAGCATCGGCACCAGGAACAGCACGCTGATCAGGCTGAACTTCATGCCAAAGCTCAGGCGGTTCATCAGCGCGACAGCGGGATAGAGCAAGCTCTTCACTGTGAAGTCTCCCTTGGATTTCTTATTTTTATTGGCAGGCGCACAGATACAGCAGATAGCCACTATTGGGCGCTGTCTCTGTATAGCTCAAATCGGAGGGAGGTTTTGTAACTTAAGGTTAACGAAAAAGATCGCAGCCTTCGGCGGCATGTAGGAGCCGCCGAAGGCTGCGATCTTTTGATCTTTAATCGGAAATCAGGGCAGTACGGTCCACAACGCAAACCCGGCATACCAAAGCACCGCCGCCCGCAGCAGCAGTTCCCAGATGCGATCCAGGCTGTTGATGCCATCCGGCCCGACCACCGGCGCCGGAATCTCCCCGGCCACCAGCCCGACTTTCTCGATCAACTGCGCGGCCGTGATGTTCCAGTTCAGCAGCTCATGCAGCATCACCCGACCGACCGCGACAAAGTTGCCGACCAGAGCAAAACTCGCCGCCAGCAAGCGCACCGGCACCCAGTCAAAGGCGTGGCGCAGTTGCGCGGCACGCTCGACCACCGCCGGGTTCTGCCCGTGTTCTTCAGCCAGGGCGAGCAAGCGATAGCTCAGCGCTGCCACCGGTCCCAACAGGAAGTACCAGAAAATCACCGCGAAAAAGCTTTGATAGGCTTCCCACAACAGGTGCGCCTGAACCCGCTCCAGCAATTGCTCGCCATTGTCGGCGCAGATGTCCAGGTCGCGCTTGGCCACATGCGCGGCGGCTTGCAGGTCTTCCCGGCGCCAGGCATCACGAAACGGACCGAGGCCGCCCAGCAGATCACCACGCCCCAGGCTGTAAATCACCACCAACAAGTGCACCGGCAATGCCAGCAGGCCGTAGGCCACCGGGTCCAGCACCAACAGCAGCAAACCGAGCAGCGCCACCGGTAACAGCACCAACACGACCAACACCAGCCACGGATGGTCTTTCAGACGTGGGCTGGCTTCAAGCTTGTGCAGCTCGCGCACCCAACCACCATCACGTTGAACCCGATGGCGCAGGGCCGAGAACTTCTCGATCCAGACAGCCAACAGCAACACCAGAAAACTCATTGTTGTTCCTCTTTTGCCAAAGCGGCGCGGTAGCGTGCCCAATCGAACGCCGGTCCCGGATCGGTCTTGCGTCCGGGTGCGATGTCGCTGTGCCCGCAAATGCGCTGTGCGGTAATGCCCGTGAAAGCGCTTTGCAACTGTTGGGTCAGGGTCGTCAACGCCTGATATTGCGCGTCGGTGAACGGCAGATCGTCCGTGCCTTCAAGCTCGATGCCCACGGAAAAATCGTTACAGACCTCTCGCCCGTCAAAACTCGAGACGCCGGCATGCCAGGCGCGCTCAAGACAAGAGACAAACTGAGTGACAGTGCCGTCACGCTCGATCAGAAAATGCGCAGACACCCGCAGGTCAGCGATCCCTTCAAAGTAGGGATGCTCCGTGACATCCAGACGATTCTGGAAAAATTCCTGCACCTTGCCGGTGGCGAACTGCGCCGGCGGCAGGCTGATGTTGTGGATCACCAGCAGGGAGATTTCATCCGAGGGGCGCGCATTGAAGTTGGGCGAGGGGCAGATATTTACGCCCTGGCACCAACCGCTCGCGGGGTCCAACTGCATACAGGTTCCTTCAACGACGACCGTGTTGGCGCCCAGTATGCCGCGAGAGACCCTCTGCGCGCGATCACTTGGCGTGATTGAGACGCCGCAAGTTGCCGATCACCGATTCCAGGGCCCGATCGAACAGCAACGTATCGTCCAGCGTACGCACCGCGCCACGGCGGAATTCCAGGGCCAGCCCGGTGCGGCTGCGTTCCAGCACTTTCATGCCGGTGCGGTTGACGAAAATGTACTTGCCGGTGGCTTCAATGATCGCCGCCAGTTTGCAGCGCAAGGTGTTTTCTTCGTCTTCCTGAAATTCCACCCAGCAGCCCAGGCGCAGTTGATCGACCTGAAGCAGACCAGCATCGTCCGCCGGCAAGCGCACCGAGGCCGTCTCGACCGGGCCCTCATCGGCGGTGCGCAGGACGATTTCCTGCCGCACTTCGACCATCACTGGCGCATCAGCCTGCTCCGGCATCAGCGCCGGGCGCTCGAACAGTTGAACGTGCAGGGCTTCCAGTTCACTGAAGAATTCGCTGGTGGCGAAGGGATCGAACGCCGAGCTGCTCAGGCCATCGCGCAGCGACTTGAGCAACCCCGGCACCATCGACAGCAGACGCAGGCTTGCATCGGCTTCATCATGGCGCTGCACGCTCCAGATCAATTGCGCCATGGTCTGCACATCGGCGTGCCATTCGGCGGACTGATCGCCGTGCTTGAGGCAGGTCAGCAACAGTACCTTGCTCCAGGCATCCTGGACGAACGCCACCACCCCTTGGGGCAGCAACTTGCCGAGCAAAGCCTCGTTCAGCGCCTGCTCGACCCTCTGACGCGCCAGCTCGGTCTTGGCCCGACCCTCTTCGGCATCGCGAGTGCGCTGCTCCAGCAGCTCGCTACGGCGGCGTTCGTCGCTGGTAAATGCCAGGAAGTCCGCGAGCAACTCGGAGAAAATCGCCGGGTCATCGACAAAATCATTCAACAGCCGCTGCACCACTTGCTCGATACGCTGGTACAGGGTGTCGCGCTCATGATCGTCGCACTCGCCCCAGCCCATGGCTGCAGCGGCGATTTCATTGAGCAGGCGCCGCGCGGGGTGGCTGCTGCGGCTGAAAAAGCTCTTGTCGATCACCGCAACTTTCAGCATCGGGATCTGCAAGCGGCCGATCAACGCCTTGAGGGAGTCCGGCAGATTGCGGTCGTCGAGGATGCATTCGAAGAGCATGGCGATCAGGTTGATCACATCTTCATCGGCAACCCCGACCACCCGCGACTTGCCGCTCTTGACGCTGACCCGGGTCAGCAGTTGTTCGAGCTGGTTGCGCAGGTCGAAGTCGTCCTGAGCCGCCAGGGCCGGGACGTATTGCTGCAAGTGCGAAAGCAGTCGCAGCAGGTCGCGGGTGGAAATCGGCTGGGTCGGGGTGCTGGCTTCAAGGGTTGGCGCAACGCTGCCACGCACGTGAAACAGCAGTTCCTGCAACGCCGCGAAAACTTCCTGCACGCTGTCATCAATCGGCGTGTTGCCGGGGCGGGCAGTCGCCTCGACAGGTTCGGCGTGGGCACTGGCGGCCGCACGATCAGCGGCACGCCGGGCCGGGGCCGGCTTGAGCTCGGGCAGCACGCCGGTGGCGATCAACAGTTGATTGGCTTCGCTGTAGAGCTGATCGGCGCTGCTGAGCACGTAGCGCTCGAACAACTTGAGGATGATCAGCTTGACCTTGATCTCCACGCCCAGATTGCGCCCGGCCTGCAGGAAGTACTCGCACAGCATGGCCGGGCCCAGCGGGTTGTGCTGTTCGAGCAGTTCCTTACCCAGCAGCACGCTGAGCCGGGTGGTCAGTTGATCAAGGGCGAAACCCTCACGGTTCAGCACCTTGCTGACCATGCCCTCCACCGCCACGTTGCGCTCCAGGTCATCACTGGGCAGCGATGCGCCGGCATCGAACGCCAATGCCTGGGGCAAGGCTGACTGGGTGACGTCGTATTGAGTGAGGCTGACGAACGCCTCGAAAAATTGTTCGAGAAACCCGCGCTCAATGCTTTTGCGTTTGAGGCGCAAGTCGCGCATGGCTTCGAAAAAGATGTTTTGCTCGACGTCATTACGGGCCCGGTCGGCCATTTCGAACAGGGTGTCGTCGGCGTTATCGAACAGTTCCTGCAAACCATGCCGAAGCTGTTGAGCAGCCTTGTCGCGAACCTGAAGCAGAATCACTGGCAGGCGGGCGAGCGGCGAGTGAGTCGCCTGGTCGGTAGCCGCCTTGTGCAAAGGCACTACATTCCCGTCGTTGTGCATCCAAGCCTCCTGGAACGGTGATGCTTCGGTTCGGTAAGAAAAGATCGATTGCGCAAGCTGCACCGCTGGCACTCAACGGGGAACAGTGCCCACCCGCTGTCATTCACTGATCGGGGATCCAAAGGGACGTCAAAGCTATGACGTCAAATGCAAGGCGGATTATCTGCAAAACAGGTCGCTTGTGCCAGCAGACTCTACGTTTCACATTGAAATAGACGTGCAGGGTTGACCCTGGCTTAGCGTCAAATGCTCACGCCAATCGACCAAATGCAGGTTTCAGAACGATTCGAGCACCCGGCATGCCTTGGGTTGGTTCGCGCCATGGCCCTATAATCGAGCCACTTTGTTTGTGGAGCCCGTTATGCCGAATCTACGTCTCGCCGATTTGACCGCCGAAATCGAAGCCAACGTGCGCCGTGCGTTGCTCGAAGACATCGGCAGCGGCGACATCACCGCGCAATTGATCCCCGCCGAACGCCTGGCCAAAGCCACCATCATCACCCGCGATGAGGCCGTCATTGCCGGCACCGCTTGGGTGGATGCCGTCTTTCGGCAATTGGACCCACGGGTGGCGGTGCATTGGCAAGTGCGCGATGGCGAACGGGTGAAACCCAATCAGGCGCTGTTCCACCTCGAAGGCCCGGCACGCTCACTGCTGTCGGGCGAACGTTGTGCGCTGAATTTCCTGCAACTGCTTTCCGGCGTCGCGACTCGCGCGCAGTTCCTGGCGGATTTCGTCGCCGAAACTCAAGTGAAGCTGCTCGACACCCGCAAAACCCTGCCGGGCCTGCGTCTGGCGCAGAAGTACGCCGTGACCTGCGGCGGCTGCCATAACCACCGCATCGGCCTGTATGACGCCTTCCTGATCAAGGAAAACCATATCGCGGCCTGCGGCGGCATCCCTGAAGCGATCAAAGCCGCGCACAAGATTGCCCCGGGCAAGCCGGTGGAAATCGAAGTGGAAAGCCTGGATGAGCTGAAAGAGGCCCTGGCGGCCGGCGCCGATATCATCATGCTCGACGAATTGAGTCTGGATGACATGCGCGAAGCGGTACGCCTGAACGGCGGCAAGGCAAAACTGGAGGCCAGCGGCGGGATCAACGAAAGCACGTTGCTGCCGATTGCCGAAACCGGTGTGGATTACATTTCGATTGGTGCGATGACCAAGGATGTGAAGGCTGTCGACCTGTCGATGCGGCTCAGTCTCTGAAAATGTAGGAGCGAAGCTTGCTCGCGAAAGCGGTGTGTCAGTCAACATCAATATTGACTGTTCAGCCGCCTTCGCGAGCAAGCTTCGCTCCTACACGGGTCAGACCACCAGATTATTCATCTCGCAGTACTCTTCCCACTCGACGCCCAACACTTCGGCCGCCTCCTTGTGCAGAACCAGGCGCGCCGCCTCGAACTCTTCCGGAGTCGAGGTGTACTTGAGCGTCAGCTCCCAAGGCTGCAAGCCCTGGGATTCCGCTTCGTCCTCGAACCCCCACTGGATCTGGTCTTTCTGATCGTCGGCGGGCAAGTCCTTGATCTCTTCGGCAAGCTGGGGCGATTCCAGCAAGTACTTCTTCAGCGCTTCTTCGTGTCTGGCTTCTTGGGTCAATTCTTTAACTGTCATGTCGTTCTCGCTGATCTGGGGAATGGAAGATGGATCTGGATCATCAAGGATCTCTCTGACGCAAAAAACCGCGTAAAGCCCGGTTTGTCTGGCCTTCAGAACCATTCGGGATCATCTGAAAACAGCTTCGGTGGTGCTCATGCAAGCACCGAATATAGGACCTTTGGCTGACGATTTATATGCATGTTTACATCAAATCTACAAAAAACCGGATGCCCTCCCTGGCCATGCCATTTTTACGCGCCCTGAGGAACATGTTTCAGAAAACGAAGTCATAGCGATGTGCCATATAGGCACTCCACAAGGAACTCAGGTGATGCGTAATTTCCCAAAGCGTTCGTCTACCCTGTTTGCAACCGGCATGGCTGCCCTGCTGCTCGGCAATCTGGCACTGGCCGATGCGGCTCAGGCTATCGAGCTTAGCTCCGACAGCCCTTCGTACAACGATACCCTCACTGCGGCCCACAACTCGTATGGCAAAACCGTACTGGTCAGGACCAATCTGGATGTCAATGAACTGGAAAAGTTACAGGCCACCGTTAAAACCAATACGGTTGAGATCGACGCCCTGAAGAAAACCGTCAGCGAACAAACGCGCCTCATCGAAGAACTCAGACGCAATACCGGTACAAGCTCCGGATCGAGCAGCAATGAAATTTCCAACCTCAAGCGTACCGTCGAGGAACAGGACAAAGATTTGAAGAGCCTCGCCAAGCAGATGGAGGAGTTCAAGCGCAACACCGGCTCGAGCTCCAGTTCCAGCTCGAGCGAAGTGTCCAACCTCAAGCGCACTGTCAGCGATCAGGACAACGACCTGAAGAAACTCGCCAGCCAGGTGGAGGACCTCAAGCGCAGCGCCGGATCGAGTTCCAGCTCAAGCTCCAGTGATCTGTCGAATTTGAAGCGAGAAGTCAGTGATCAGGACAATCAGCTCGATCAGCTCAAACGCACGGTCGAAGACCTGAGCCGGAAGGTGAAATAGCCGTAATTCTTGCCCGAGACAGGAGTCGAACCTGCGACCTTCGCGTTACGAGTGCGCTGCTCTACCAACTGAGCTACACGGGCGGTGAGCTAAACCTAGCACAGCTTTCGCGAGTCGCAACCGCAAGCCCCACCTCGGCTTATCGCAGACAAAAAAAGGCCCCGCAGTTTTCACTGCGGGGCCTTTTTTATAACGTTGAAGCAATCAAGCGAGGGTGATTAAACGCCCGACGCCTTGGCTGCTGCTACGTCTTTGATGGACAGCTTGATACGGCCGCGGTTGTCCACGTCCAGTACCAGCACTTCCACTTCCTGGCCTTCTTTCAGGATGTCGGTCACTTTCTCAACGCGAGCGTCGCTCAACATGGAGATGTGAACCAGACCGTCCTTGCCAGGCAGGATGTTGACGAATGCGCCGAAGTCGACGATGCGCTCAACCTTACCGACGTAGATCTTGCCGATTTCAGCTTCTGCGGTGATGCCCAGAACGCGCTGACGTGCTGCTTCAGCCGCTTCCTTGGTTTCGCCGAAGATCTTGATCGAACCGTCGTCTTCGATGTCGATCGAAGCCTTGGTTTCTTCACAGATCGCACGAATAGTCGCGCCGCCTTTACCGATAACATCACGGATTTTGTCGGTGTCGATTTTCATCGCGATCATGGTCGGAGCATTTTCCGACAGTTCGGTACGGGACTGAGCAATGATCTGGTTCATCTGACCGAGGATGTTCAGGCGCGCTTCCAGGGCTTGGCCCAGAGCGATTTCCATGATTTCTTCGGTGATGCCTTTGATCTTGATGTCCATCTGCAGCGCGGTAACACCTTTGGCGGTACCCGCTACTTTGAAGTCCATGTCGCCGAGGTGGTCTTCATCACCCAGGATGTCGGTCAGGATGGCGAACTTCTCGCCTTCTTTAACCAGACCCATGGCGATACCGGCAACCGGTGCCTTCATCGGAACGCCAGCGTCCATCAGGGCCAGGGAAGCGCCGCAGACCGAAGCCATGGAGCTCGAACCGTTGGACTCGGTGATTTCCGACACCACACGAATGGTGTACGGGAACACGTCGGCAGCCGGTAGCATGGCTGCAATCGAACGACGGGCCAGACGGCCGTGACCGATTTCGCGACGACCAGCGCCACCCATGCGGCCACACTCACCTACCGAGAACGGAGGAAAGTTGTAGTGCAGCATGAACGGGTCTTTTTTCTCGCCTTCCAGGGTGTCCAGCAGTTGTGCATCACGGGCGGTGCCCAGTGTTGCAACGACCAGAGCCTGGGTTTCGCCACGGGTGAACAGAGCCGAACCGTGGGTTTTAGGCAGAACACCGACTTCGATGTTCAAAGGACGTACGGTCTTGGTGTCGCGACCGTCGATACGTGGCTTGCCGTTTACGATGTTTTCGCGAACGGTGCGGTATTCGATTTCGCCAAACGCTGCTTTCACTTCGCTGGAGGAAGGCTGGCCTTCTTCACCGGACAGCTTGGCAACTACCTGGTCTTTCAGCTCACCCAGGCGAGCGTAACGGTCGGCCTTGATGGTGATGGTGTAAGCCTGGGAGATCGCGTCGCCGAACTCGGCACGGATAGCGCCCAGCAGAGCGGTGGCTTCTGGCTGTGGAGCCCAGGTCCAGGTTGGCTTGGCAGCTTCAGCGGCCAGTTCTTTTACGGCGTTGATCACAACCTGGAACTCGTCGTGAGCAAACAGTACCGCGCCCAGCATCTGGTCTTCGGTCAGCTCTTTGGCTTCCGATTCAACCATCAACACAGCTTCCGAAGTACCGGCAACGACCATGTCCAGGCTCGAAGCTTTCTGTTGTTCGTAAGTCGGGTTCAGCAGGTAGCCGGTGCTTTCGTGGAACGCAACGCGTGCACAGCCGATAGGGCCATCGAAAGGAATGCCGGAGATCGCCAGGGCAGCCGAGGTACCGATCATCGCAGCGATGTCCGGATCGGTCTTCTTGCTGGTGGAAACGACGGTGCAGACAACCTGCACTTCGTTCATGAAGCCTTCTGGGAACAGCGGACGGATCGGACGGTCGATCAGTCGGGAAGTCAGGGTTTCTTTCTCGGAAGGACGGCCTTCGCGCTTGAAGAAACCGCCAGGGATCTTACCGGCAGCGTAAGTCTTTTCCTGGTAGTGAACGGACAGAGGGAAGAAGCCCTTGCCTGGATCGGCTTGTTTGGCACCAACGACGGTCACCAATACGCTGACGTCATCGTCAACGGTGACCAGTACTGCGCCGGAGGCCTGACGGGCGATACGGCCAGTCTCGAGGGTAACGGTCGACTGACCGAACTGGAATTTTTTGATTACCGGGTTCACGGTGTCCTACCTTCTTTGTGGCTCTTGGGGAACTTGTCTTCTTGCGAAATTCTTGGGCAATGTCGGGAATCGGCCCAACGCTTGTCCAGGGTAAAACGTGTATCCAGATAAAACTTGAGGCTGGGAGCCTGCCATGCGCCAGCGGGAAACCCACTGACGCACGACAGACAACCAACCTCTAGCGCAATCGCTTATTAGCGACGCAGACCCAGGCGACCGATCAGAGCCTGGTAACGACCCAGATCCTTGCCTTTCAGGTAGTCCAGCAGCTTACGACGCTGGTTTACCATGCGGATCAGACCACGACGGGAGTGGTGATCTTTACCGTTGGCCTTGAAGTGACCTTGCAGCTTGTTGATGTTGTGGGTCAGCAGTGCAACTTGCACTTCTGGCGAACCAGTGTCACCAACAGCTTGCTGGTAGTCAGCTACGATTTGAGCTTTTTCTTGAACGTCGAGAGCCATGAGGCAATCCTTTTATCAGGAAACTGTTTCAGGGAAACAGCTTCAACAGGCCAGGGACAAATCCCTGTATCTAAAAATGAGTAGTGACCGTGCCTGTTAACAGCCACCCTCGTTCGGTCATTCTGACCGAATCAGTCTACGCGGCGCGATGCGCCCGTCTTCGCTCACTTCACCGATACCGATGAAGCGACCGTTGTGATCCTGTACCCGTACCATGCCGAATTTCGGTGCGTCCGGGGCTCGAACCGGTTGGCCGTTAAGCCAGTAGAACGAGCTGTGCTCCGAGAACTGCAACAGCGGCCAATCCAGCAAGCCGCTGTCCGATGGCATCAGGAAGCGGTCGACCGCTTCGTTGCCGCCTTCGGCATGTACTGCTTCCAACTCTTCAAGCGTGACCGTCTGCGCCAGCGTGAAAGGCCCGGCCTGGGTACGTCGCAGTTCTGCAACGTAAGCGCCACAACCGAGTTGCTCACCGATATCCTCCACCAGGGTGCGGATATAGGTGCCTTTGCTGCAATCCACCGCAAGCCGCGCAGTATCACCCTCAAAGGCCAGCAATTCCAAGCGCGCAATAGTAACAGAACGCGGTTCGCGCTCCACTACTTCGCCTGCACGGGCCAGCTTGTACAGCGGCTGGCCATCACGCTTGAGCGCCGAGTACATCGGCGGTATCTGGCTGATTTGCCCACGAAAACCGGGTAATACCGCTTCGACATCGGCGCGACCAACGGTCACCGGGCGTTCCTGCAAAACCTCACCTTCGGCATCCGCCGTGGTGGTGGTCTTGCCCAGTTGCGCCAGGGTTTCATAAGCCTTGTCGGAATCGAGCAAGTATTGCGAGAACTTGGTGGCCTCACCGAAACACAACGGCAGTACGCCGGTGGCCAGCGGATCGAGACTGCCGGTATGCCCGGCCTTCTCGGCGTTCAGCAACCAGCGAACCTTCTGCAATGCCGCGTTGGAGGTGAACCCCAGCGGCTTGTCGAGCAGGATGATGCCGCTGACGTTACGACGGATACGTTTGACCTGAGCCACCGATTACTCCTTGGTGTCTTCGGCTTCAGCCGCAACCGGGTGCTGATTGTCTTCAGCCACCGCACGCTCGATCAGGGCCGACAGGTGCGCGCCACGCACGACGCTTTCGTCGTAGTGGAAGTGCAACTGTGGAACGCTGCGCAACTTCATTTCGCGAGCCAACTGCATGCGCAGGAAGCCAGCGGCGGAGTTGAGCACCTTGATGCTTTGCGCGATGTCTTCGGCGTTGTCCTGGCCCATCACGGTGATGAAGATCTTGGCGTGACCGACGTCACGGCTGACTTCAACAGCGGTAATGGTGACCAGGCCGACGCGCGGGTCTTTGACTTCACGACGGATCAGTTGTGCCAGCTCACGCTGCATCTGATCGCCGATACGTTGGGTACGGCTGTATTCTTTTGCCATGTCTTGTTACCTGTTACTGCCACACGGTGAAACCCGTGGGGTCTGAAAGCGGCAAACGCCCGGCCTGACAAAAGCCAGACCGGGCGTTGCGTTTAGAGTCCTGACGCCGTGCCGCGCACTTGCATGCGGCGGCTCGCCGTGGCCCTTGAAGTGCGCGAGTTAGAGGCTGCGAGCAACCTGAACCTTCTCGTAGACTTCGATCTTGTCGCCAGCTTTGACGTCGTTGTAGCTCTTGACGCCAATACCACATTCCATGCCGGCACGTACTTCGGAAGCGTCATCCTTGAAGCGGCGCAGGGATTCCAGCTCGCCTTCGAAGATAACGATGTCTTCACGCAGTACACGGATTGGACGGTTACGGTGAACAACACCTTCGATAACCATGCAACCGGCGATCGCGCCAAACTTCGGCGAACGGAACACGTCACGCACTTCAGCGGTACCCAGGATGTTCTCGCGAACATCGCTGCCCAGCATACCGGTGAGGGCTTTCTTGACGTCTTCGATGATGTCGTAGATCACGTTGTAGTAACGCATATCCAGGCCTTCCTGCTCGACGATCTTGCGAGCGCCAGCATCGGCACGCACGTTGAAGCCGAACAGTACAGCGTTGGAGGCCAGTGCCAGGTTCGCGTCGGACTCGGTGATACCACCGACGCCGCCACCAACAACACGCACTTGCACTTCGTCGTTACCCAGGCCGTTCAAGGCACCGTTCAACGCTTCCAGCGAACCACGAACGTCAGATTTGAGGACGATGTTAAGCGTCTTCTTCTCTGCCTGGCCCATGTTTTCGAAGATGTTTTCCAGCTTGCCAGCGTGAGCACGGGCCAGTTTGACTTCGCGGAACTTGCCTTGACGGAACAGAGCCACTTCACGGGCTTTCTTCTCGTCCGACAGCACGCTCATCTCGTCGCCAGCGTCCGGGGTACCGTCCAGGCCGAGGATCTCGACAGGGATGGAAGGACCAGCTTCTTTGATTGGCTTGCCGTTCTCGTCGAGCATGGCACGTACACGGCCATAGTTCGAACCGACCAGGACCATGTCGCCTTGGCGCAAAGTACCGTCTTGAACCAGCACGGTAGCAACCGGGCCACGACCCTTGTCGAGACGCGATTCAACCACGACACCGCGACCTGGGGCTGAAGGTGTTGCCTTCAGTTCCAGAACTTCGGCCTGCAGCAGAACAGCTTCGAGCAACTCGTCCACGCCAGTACCGACTTTCGCCGAAACCGATACGAACGGGGTGTCGCCGCCCCACTCTTCCGAAGTCACGCCGTGAACCGACAGTTCGCTACGGATGCGATCGAGATCGGCACCCGGCTTGTCGATTTTGTTCACAGCAACTACCAGAGGAACACCGGCAGCCTTGGCGTGCTGGACCGCTTCAATGGTCTGCGGCATTACGCCGTCGTCCGCTGCAACCACCAGGATCACGATATCGGTCGCCTTGGCACCACGGGCACGCATTGCGGTAAACGCGGCGTGACCCGGGGTGTCGAGGAAAGTGACCATGCCGCGATCAGTTTCAACGTGGTATGCACCGATGTGCTGGGTGATACCGCCGGCTTCGCCAGCAGCTACCTTGGCACGACGGATGTAGTCGAGCAGCGAGGTTTTACCGTGGTCAACGTGGCCCATTACGGTCACAACCGGTGCACGGGAGAACGTCTCACCTTCAAACTTCAGGGACTCGGCCAGGGAATCTTCCAGGGCGGTGTCGCTGACCAGGGTCACTTTGTGGCCCAGTTCTTCGGCTACCAGCTGAGCAGTTTCCTGATCAAGCACCTGGTTGATGGTCGCTGGGGTACCCAGTTTGAACATGAACTTGATGATTTCAGCAGCCTTGACCGACATCTGATTGGCAAGATCGCCAACAGTGATGGTCTCGCCGATTTGCACATCACGCACGACAGGGCCGGTTGGGCTCTGGAAACCGTGGGCGTTGCGTTTCTTCAGCTTGGCCTTGCCGCGACCACCACGACGGAAGCCATCGCTTTCTTCGTCGGTAGTACGTGGCGCAACACGTGGAGCAGGCGCTTTCTCTTTGACCGAAGCACGATGCGGAGCGTTTTTGCGCTCGCCATCGCCACCGCCGCTGCGACGATTGTTATCGTCGGCACGTGGTTTGTCCGGACGACGCTGATCGTTCGGCTTACGGTCGGCAGAAGGAGCCGGTGCAGCCGCCACAACCGGTGCGCTTTCGCGAACTGGCTCGGCAACCGCAGCAGGCGCTGCGACAGCATCGTTAGTAGCGTTTTGCGCAGTAGCAGGCTGGCGACGCGCTTCTTCTTCGGCGCGACGCTTGGCTTCTTCTTCAGCCTTTTGACGAGCAGCATTTTCTACTGCACGACGTTCTTCCAGTTCGCGTTTGCGCTCGGCTTCGATTTCTTCCGGGCTGCGCTGTACGAAAACTTTCTTTTTACGGACTTCAACACTGATGCTTTTGCTGCCAGCAACACGCAGGGTGCTGGTGGTTTTACGCTGCAGTGTAATCTTGCGTGGTTCTTCCACTTTCGCCTTGTGGCTGCTTTTCAAGTGAGTCAGCAAAGATTGCTTCTCACTGTCAGTCACATGTTCTTCGGCGGCGGTGTGCGGCAGACCTGCCTCACGCATCTGCTGCAACAGGCGCTCTACCGGTGTTTTGACCTCATCGGCCAGTTGTTTCACCGTGACTTGCGTCATGCACTTCTCTCCTCAGGCCGCGCCTAATTACTCGAACCAGTGGGCTCGGGCGGCCATGATCAACTTGCCGGCACGATCATCGTCAATGCCGTCGATGTCGAGCAGGTCGTCAATAGACTGCTCGGCCAGGTCTTCGCGGGTAATTACGCCGCGCACCGCCAGTTCCATCGCCAAATCCTTGTCCATACCCTCAAGCGAGAGCAGGTCTTCGGCCGGATGGGCGTCTGCCAGCTTTTCCTCAGTAGCGATGGCTTTGGTCAACAAACGATCCTTGGCGCGAGCGCGAAGCTCGTTGACGGTTTCTTCGTCAAAGCCGTCGATGTTGAGCATTTCTTCCAACGGTACGTAGGCAATCTCTTCCAGGCTGGTGAAGCCTTCATCTACCAGCACTTGCGCCAGGTCTTCGTCGACTTCCAGCTCGTCGATGAAGTTGCGCAGGATGTCGCCGGTTTCTGCTTGCTGCTTAGCCTGGATGTCCGATTCGGTCATCACGTTCAGGGTCCAGCCAGTCAACTGGCTAGCCAGACGCACGTTCTGACCACCGCGACCGATGGCCTGAGCCAGATTGTCTGCGCCAACGGCGATGTCCATTGCATGGGCATCTTCGTCAACGATAATTGCCGCCACTTCAGCCGGCGACATTGCATTGATCACGAACTGAGCCGGGTTATCGTCCCACAGGACGATGTCCACACGCTCGCCGCCCAATTCGCCCGACACTGCCTGGACGCGCGAACCGCGCATACCGATGCAAGCGCCTTGCGGATCAATGCGTTTGTCCTTGGAGCGGACCGCGATCTTGGCGCGCGAACCCGGATCGCGGGACGCAGCCATTACTTCGATCAGGCCTTCAGCGATTTCCGGCACTTCGATGCGGAACAACTCGATCAGCATTTCCGGCGCGGTACGCGACAGGATCAACTGCGGGCCGCGGTTCTCGGTGCGGATTTCCTTGAGCAGCGCACGCAGACGCACGCCAACACGGAAGGTTTCGCGAGAAATGATGTCTTCACGAGCCAGCAACGCTTCAGCGTTGTTGCCCAGGTCAACGATCACGTTGTCGCGGGTTACTTTTTTCACGGTGCCGGAAATGATTTCACCCAGGCGTTCGCGATAAGCGTCAACCACTTGTGCGCGCTCGGCTTCGCGAACTTTCTGCACGATGACTTGCTTGGCAGTCTGTGCAGCGATACGGCCGAACTCGATGGATTCGATCTTTTCTTCGACTACATCACCTACCTGGGCGCCCGGATGCGTTTCTGCAACCTTGCTCGGCCAGGTTTCGATGGCCGGATCGTCCAGGTCTGCTTCTTCGACGACCGTCCAGCGACGGAATGTCTCGTAAGCACCGGTGTGGCGATTGATTTCCACACGCAGATCGACTTCGTCCTCGAAACGTTTTTTGGTAGCAGTGGCCAGAGCCAGCTCCAGCGCTTCAAAAATTACGTTTGCCGGTACGCCCTTTTCATTGGATACCGACTCAACAACCAGCAGTACTTCTTTGCTCATCGTACGCCTCGCCTTTCGCAAGCCATTGGATCCGCGGGATCCGCGTCTCAGTCAAAACTGGGAATAATGTTGGCCTTGTCGATCATATCGATCGGCAACAGGAACTCATGGTCTTCTACCTGCACCACGACGTCCTGCTCTTCTACACCGCGCAGAAGGCCCTGAAAGTTGCGTCGGCCTTCGAAAGGCGAGCGCAGCTTGATCTTCACTTGTTCACCGGCAAATTTTGCAAACTGCTCAATCGTGAACAGTGGGCGTTCCATGCCAGGCGAGGAAACTTCAAAGGTGTACTCAACGGCGATCGGATCTTCAACATCCAGAACACCGCTGATCTGACGGCTGACGATGGCGCAATCGTCCACCAGCACGCCGCCTTCTTTATCGATATAAACGCGCAACATTGAGTGGCGACCTTGAGCCGAAAACTCAATACCCCAGCATTCATAGCCTAGGGCCACGACCACCGGGGCCAGCAAGGCCTGCAACTCTTCTAGCTTGCTCGACACCTGAACCCCCTCGTGCATGTATGTGCATGCTATGCAAAATAAAAAAATGGGCGAAACGCCCATCCTTGAAACGCCGTCGAACAGCGGCGTTGAAAGTGTCCAGCTAACAAAAAGCCCCTTAAAAGGGGCTCCTTAAACTGGTTGCGGGGGCCGGATTTGAACCGACGACCTTCGGGTTATGAGCCCGACGAGCTACCAGACTGCTCCACCCCGCGACAAAGCTGGGGCGGAAGTATACGACCGATCCCTGACAGGGTCAATGTAACCTTCCACCTACAAGAAAGCCCGCAACAGCGGGCTCTCCTGATAATTGGTACCGAGAAGGGGACTCGAACCCCTACACCCTATGGGCACAACCACCTCAAGGTTGCGTGTCTACCAATTCCACCACCTCGGCAATACTACGTTTGAAACCCTTCTTACTTTTGCTCTTGAGCTGGAGGCACGTCAGTCGCTGGAGTAGCCGACTTTTGCTCTTGAAGCACCGGTACATCATCAGAAGCCGGTTGTTGCTTTGGAACTTCCAACACTGCTGGATTTGGCAAACCTACTTGAGTCAGCTGGTGAGCTTTCTCTTTAGCAAAGTAACCTAACCCTAAGCTGGTTATGAAGAAACCTGCGGCAAGTATAGCAGTAAACTTACTAAGAAAGGTAGAGGAACCTTGGCTTCCGAACACAGTATTTGAAGCACCTGCTCCGAAAGACGCGCCAGCATCCGCACCTTTACCCTGCTGCAGCAATACCAGAGCAACTACGCCCAATGCACCCAGCAGATGAAAAACGACTACGACTGTTTCCAGCATTTTTTCAGTTTCCCGCGGCGCGACAAATCGCACCGAACTCATCTGCATTCAGGGAAGCCCCACCAATGAGCCCCCCATCGATATCCGGCATGCCGAACAGTTCGACCGCATTGGCCGCCTTCACGCTGCCGCCGTATAGAAGCCGCACACCTTGTGCGACCTCAGAATTCTCTGCCGCCAACTGAGCGCGAATGGCTGCGTGCACATCCTGCGCCTGTTGCGGTGAAGCAGTCAGCCCGGTGCCAATGGCCCAGACCGGCTCGTAAGCAATTACTGCCTTTGCAAAAACACCAACACCCAGCTTCTCGATGATACTGCCCAGCTGATGCCCGACAACCTCAAGAGTTTTACCGGCTTCGCGCTGCTCAAGGGTTTCCCCTATGCACAACACCGGAATCAAGCCACATGCCTGTGCTGCTGCGAACTTGCGAATGAGTGTTTCATCATTCTCGCCGATGATCTGGCGACGTTCGGAGTGGCCCACGAGTACCAGTGAGCAACCTTCTTCAGCCAACTGACTCGGCGCAACCTCACCAGTCAGCGCACCTTGTTTGGATTCCACCGCAGCGTTCTGCGCGCCGACCTTGATCGACTTGCCTTCCAGACCATCAATCACTTGATTGATATGCAAGAAGGACGGGAATACCGCTACATCAACACCGCTCGGCAAGGCCAGGTTACCCAGGCCCTTGATCAGCTCAGCGACGCTGGCGCGGGTACCGTGCATCTTCCAGTTACCAGCTACCATAGGGCGACGCATGCTGTACCTCGTCGGTCAAAGTGGGCGCAGATGTTACCCAACACAATCAAGGCTGGCAAGCCGAATTCAGGCAGAAACTTCAGTAACCAGTTTTGCCAGCTCTTCGGCGTAACCACGAACCTGTGTTTCGTCCTCGCCTTCGACCATGACCCGCACCAGCGGCTCTGTCCCGGACTTGCGCAACAGCACACGTCCGCGACCCGCCATGGCTTGGGTGACACGCTCGCTGGCCTCCTTGACCGATGGATGATCGAGGGGGCTCGCACCACCTGCGAAACGGACATTGATCAGCACCTGCGGACACTTGCGCAGCGCCTGGCGGGCCTGAGCCAGCCCTTCGGAGCGAGTCTTCAGCGCCATCAACACCTGCAACGCAGCGATGATTGCATCACCGGTGGTGGTGTGGTTGAAGCAGACGATATGCCCGGAGTTCTCGCCACCGACCAGCCAGTTGCGCTCCAGCAGATCGGCGATCACATAGCGGTCACCAACATTGGCGCGCACGAAAGGAATCGCCAGATCTGCCAGAGCCAGTTCCAGCCCCAGGTTACTCATCAACGTACCGACCACACCGCCCTGCAGCTTGCCGCGCTCATGCAGATCGCGGGCAATGATGAACAGCAGCTCGTCACCATCGACGATAGCGCCAGTATGATCGACCATCAGGACCCGATCGCCATCACCGTCGAAGGCGATACCCAAATCGGCGTGTTCGGCCAATACGGCGGCCTGCAGCTGGCCCATATGGGTCGAGCCGCAATTATCATTGATGTTCAGGCCGTTCGGCTGAGCGGAAAGCACGACGACTTCGGCGCCCAACTCACGGAACACACTAGGCGCCACTTTGTAGGTCGCACCGTGCGCGCAATCGATCACGATTTTCAGGCCAGTGAAGGTGGTGCCGGTCGGGACGCTGCTCTTGCAGAATTCGATATAACGACCCGAAGCGTCGTTGATGCGCGATACCTTGCCGATCTTGCTCGACTCAACCACGGTCATCGGGGTGTCGAGCAACTCTTCGATCATCAGCTCAACTTCGTCCGGGAGCTTGGTGCCCTTCCCGGAGAAAAACTTGATACCGTTGTCATCGTGAGGATTGTGCGAAGCGCTGATCACGATGCCAGCCTCGGCATGGAACGTCCGAGTCAGATAGGCGATGGCAGGCGTCGGCATCGGCCCCAGCAGCATCACATCGGCGCCTGCGGAGGTAAGACCGGCTTCAAGCGCCGATTCGAACATGTACCCGGAGATACGGGTGTCCTTGCCTACCAGCACTTTGCATGCGCCCATTTTGCGGAATGCCATGCCAGCCGCCCAGCCGAGCTTGAGCATGAAGTCCGGAGTGATCGGATACTCGCCGACCCGACCACGAATGCCGTCGGTACCAAAATATTTCTTAGTCATAAGTGCTCCATCATTCTTATTCGGCTAATTCCACTGCGGCGATCATCCGCACCACATCGACTGTTTCGGCCACATCGTGGACGCGCAATATACGCGCACCCTTGACCGAAGCCAGCGCTGCGAGCGCCAGACCGCCAAAAAGGCGTTCGCCAACCGGGCGATTCAACGCCTGCCCAATCATGCTCTTTCGCGAAACCCCGACCAACAGGGGCCGCCCCAAGGCATGCAAGGCTTCCATATGTTTAAACAAGCTTAGATTGTGCTGCAGGGTTTTCGCGAAGCCGAAACCCGGATCAAGAATGATCCGTTCAGCCGGGATTCCTACCGATGCACATTGCGTCATGCGTTCGGCGAGAAACTCGCCAACTTCTTTCGTCACATCCCGATACTGCGGATTGTCCTGCATGTCGCCAGGCTCGCCAAGCATATGCATCAGACATACCGGCAACCCCGTGGCCGCAGCTGCATCCAGGGCGCCGTCACGCCGCAATGAGCGCACGTCATTGATCAACCCCGCGCCCAGTCGTGCAGTTTCGCGCATGACAGCTGGCGTGGAGGTATCAACAGAGATGATGACATCCAACTCACGATGGATGCGCTCGACAATCGGCGCAACACGCTCCAGCTCTTCGAGCGGCGAAACCGCCTTCGCGCCGGGCCGGGTCGACTCACCACCGACATCAATCAGCGTCGCGCCAGCCGCCACCATCGCTTCGGCATGGCGCAAGGCCGCATCGAGCTGACTATATCGGCCACCATCGGAAAAGGAGTCGGGAGTGACATTGAGAATGCCCATGACATGTGTATGGGCCAAATCAAGAACCCGGTTGCCGCAAGGCAACCAGGTCAGGGACTGAACAGAAGTCATTTCAAGCCTTAAACGTCAGCAGCCGGACCGCCGATCGGTGTTTCCGGACGCGGATCCTGCGCCACCGGAGGTGTTCCGGATGTGCCGGCACCACCGCCTGACCAGTCACGAGGCTCGCGAGGCGTACGACCGGCCATGATGTCGTCGATCTGATCAGCATCGATCGTCTCGTACTTCATCAGCGCATCAGCCATGGCGTCCAGCTTGTCCCGGTTGTCCGTAAGGATCTGTTTGGCCGTGCCGTAGCACTGGTCAATGATGCTGCGCACCTCAGAATCGATCAGCTTGGCCGTCTCGCCAGAGAAACTTGCACTCTGACCGCCGCCGCCACGACCGAGGAACACTTCACCCTCTTCTTCGGCATACATCAACGGACCGAGTTTTTCCGACAGGCCCCATTTGGTCACCATGTTTCGCGCAATCTGGCTGGCACGCATGATGTCGTTGGAGGCACCGGTAGTAACACCGTCGAAGCCCAAAGTCATCTCTTCCGCAATACGACCGCCATACAGTGAGCAGATCTGGCTGATCAGTGCACGCTTGGACAGGCTGTAACGATCTTCTTCCGGCAGGAACATGGTCACGCCCAGCGCACGACCGCGGGGAATAATCGAGACCTTGTAGACCGGATCGTGCTCAGGAACGACGCGACCGACGATAGCGTGGCCAGCCTCGTGGTAAGCGGTGTTCTGCTTCTCTTTCTCGGACATGACCATCGATTTGCGCTCGGCGCCCATCATGATCTTGTCTTTGGCCAGTTCGAATTCTTTCATCTCGACGATGCGCTTGCCGGTACGGGCAGCGAACAGCGACGCCTCGTTCACCAGGTTGGCGAGGTCGGCGCCGGAGAAACCAGGCGTACCACGAGCGATCACGGCCGGGGCGACGTCGTCACCCATTGGCACTTTGCGCATGTGGACCTTGAGAATCTGTTCACGACCACGGATGTCTGGCAGACCGACCACAACCTGGCGGTCGAAACGACCCGGACGCAGCAACGCAGGGTCCAGGACGTCCGGACGGTTGGTTGCGGCAATGACGATGATGCCGTCATTCATTTCGAAGCCGTCCATCTCTACCAGCAGCTGGTTGAGAGTCTGCTCACGCTCATCGTGACCGCCGCCCATGCCGGCGCCACGATGGCGACCAACGGCGTCGATTTCATCGATAAAGATGATGCATGGCGCGTGTTTCTTGGCTTGTTCGAACATGTCGCGAACACGACTGGCGCCGACACCGACGAACATCTCGACGAAATCAGAACCGGAGATGGTGAAGAACGGCACCTTGGCTTCGCCGGCGATCGCCTTGGCCAGCAAGGTTTTACCGGTACCCGGAGGACCGACCATCAGCACGCCGCGAGGAATGCGACCGCCCAGGCGCTGGAACTTGCCCGGATCACGCAAGAACTCGACCAGCTCGCCAACTTCTTCCTTGGCTTCGTCGCAACCGGCAACGTCACCCAAGGTGGTTTTCACCTGATCTTCGGAGAGCAGTCGTGCCTTGCTCTTGCCGAAGCTCATCGGCCCGCCCTTGCCACCGGCACCGCCCTGCATCTGCCGCATAAAGAACATGAAGACGGCTATGATCACCAGGATCGGGAAGCTTGCGACCAGGAGCTGAGTCCAGATGCTTTGCTGTTCAGGCTGCTTGCCTTCGACTACGACGTGGTTATCCACCAAATCGCCGATCAGGCCATTGTCCTGGATTGCCGGACGAATGGTCTTGAAGCTGTCGCCATCGTTGCGTTTGCCGGTAATCACATAGCCGTCTACGGCTACGCGCTCGACCTTGCCATCCTTGACCTGCTGGATGAAGTCGGAATAGTTGAGGGTCTGCGGCTCGTTAGGGCTGGAGAAGTTGTTCATCACCGTCACGAGGACAGCCGCGATGATCAACCACAGGATCAGATTCTTTGCCATATCGTTCAATTAACTACCCTCTGAAGCAAGCTCCGCTAATGGCGCGCGCTTCGCATGATATTCACCGGCCTAACTTACTACATTACCTACGACTCTGGCAGGCGCCGTCTGTAACCCTTTGTGAAACACTTTCTACACAATATTCGCTAATGCTCACGGGGCGAAATACGAAAATCCTATCGACCCGCAAAAAAACCTCGATTTACTCACTACGGCTGCGGTAGCCCCAAGCCAGCATGTATTGCTCGCGGGAACTGCCACGGGAAGAGTCCGGCTTGATCATCTGGACCTTGTCGAATTTCTGACGAGCGTCCTTCACGTAAGCATCAAACCCTTCGCCCTGAAACACCTTGATCACAAAATTACCACCCGGCTTGAGTATCCGAGCCGCCAGATCAAGAGCCAGCTCACATAGAAACATGGCTTTGGGCATGTCCACCTCAGGCGTACCACTCATATTGGGGGCCATATCGGAAATCACAAGGTCCACCTGCGAATTACCCACGGCTTCAAGGATCTGAGCGAGCACTTCGTCCTCGGTGAAGTCACCCTGGATGAAAGTCACGTCCGGAATGCTGTCCATTTCCAGAATGTCCGAAGCGATCAGGCGCCCCTGACCACCGATCAGCCGACTGGTGACCTGCGACCAGCCGCCGGGCGCAGCTCCCAGGTCGACAACACTCATACCTGGACGGATAAGTTTGTATTTCTCCTGGACCTCCAGAAGCTTGTAACTCGCACGCGAGCGGTAACCATCCTTCTGCGCCTGCTTCACATAGGGATCATTGACATGTCTTTGCAGCCACTTAAGGCTTGTCTTGGAACGGGCCACTGGCCACCTCGAAAATAAAACGGGTCGTGATTAACTGGGCGGTCCCGGACTCGCTCGGGTAAACTGGCCGCCGCTTTTTACAAGATCAGACACAGGGGTCAGATTATGCCGCTCAAACCAGAGCAGAAGAAACAATACAAATCCATTGGCCACCATCTGAAACCAGTTTTGACTGTGGCTGATAACGGTTTGACTGAAGGTGTGTTAGCCGAACTTGAACGCGCGCTGGCGGATCACGAGCTGATTAAAATCAAGCTCAACATCCTCGATCGCGAATCCCGCGTGGCTACCATTGCAGAAATTTGCAAGGCCGGCAAAGCGGACCTGGTTCAGGTCATCGGCAAGATGGCATTGATTTACCGCAAGAACTTCAGCGTCAACAAGCAGCTGTCGAACGTCCATCGCTTCGCGTGATGACAAGGGTCAAGGGTGTGCTTCGCGCACCCTGCCACTCCATCCAGGCACCGGTTGCAACACCAGCACCAGCCCGGAAAACCCCAGAACCAGATAGCTGAACGTTTCCCAGCGCACCGCTTGCGGCCAGCCGGAGCGGACGATGAAAAACATCCCGCACGCATACAGCGCCATCATCAGCAGTTGCCCGCGAATGTCCCGCCATAGACTGGCAAGGCCCTCGGCCTGAACCAGCACCAAAGCCTGAAAAATCACACACGCTGTGGCGAATCCCACCATCAGCGCATCCAGCATGCCTTCGATTTCGTCGATCAGCAGCGGCGCCAGGCCAATCTTGCCCAGCACCGGCAGCAGACCGATATGCAACAACCACAGGCCGCCAACCCACAACATCTGAGTCAACTGCCAAAGCATGGCGCCCGCACGCAGCGGGCGCCTTCTTTCAGATGTGGCGGACTTCAACAATCTCGTACTCGATATCGCCACCAGGCGTCTTCACCATCACTACATCGCCTTCTTCCTTGCCGATCAAGGCACGAGCCAGTGGCGAACCCACGGATATCTTGCCCTTTTTGAAGTCAGCCTCGTCTTCACCGACGATATGGTAGGTGACGCGCTCATCAGTGTCAGTGTTGGCGATTTCAACAGTAGTGCCGAAAATCACCTTACCGGTGTGAGCGATGGTGGTGACATCAATGATGACCTGATTCTGAATCCGGCCCTCGATGTCACGGATCCGCGCCTCGACCATACCTTGCTGCTCGCGAGCAGCATGGTATTCGGCGTTTTCCTTCAGGTCACCCAGCTCGCGGGCTGTGCCGATGTCCTGACTGAGCTTCGGACGGACGACCTTGGTCAGGTGAGCGTGTTCTTCTTCCAGGGCTTTGGCGCCCTGGACGGTCATTGGGTACTTGATCATGCCTTCAATCCTGCGTGTAGGTCCTGCAAGCGGCGCACGGTCTTCTCGGGACCGAACTTCAGCGCTTCGCAGATAGCTTCGCCAGCAGCAATGGTGGTTGTGCAGTAGATCTTGTGCTGCAGGGCATTACGACGAATGGAGTAGGAATCAGCGATCGACTGACGACCTTCGGTGGTGTTGATGATCAGGGTGACTTCGTCATTCTTGATCATGTCGACCACGTGCGGACGACCTTCGGTCACCTTGTTCACACGACGCACTTTCAGGCCTGCGGCTTCGATCAGCTTGGCAGTACCGGCAGTGGCAACCACTTCGAAGCCCAAGTTGATCAGATCACGGGCTACGCCTGCAACCAGTGGCTTGTCGTCATCACGCACGCTGATGAACGCGGTACCGCCGGTCGGCAGCACTTCGCTGGCGCCCATCTGGGCCTTGGCGAACGCTTCGCCGAAGGTGTCGCCCACGCCCATCACTTCACCGGTGGACTTCATCTCCGGGCCCAGGATCGGGTCCACGCCAGGGAATTTGGCGAATGGGAACACCGCCTCTTTCACGCTGTAGAAGTTCGGAATGATTTCCTTGGTGAAGCCAATTTCTTTCAAGGTTTTACCAGCCATCACGCGAGCCGCGATCATGGCCAGGGAAACACCGATGCACTTGGACACGAACGGTACGGTACGGGAAGCGCGCGGGTTGACTTCGATGACGTAGATGTCCTCGCCTTGCAGCGCCAACTGAACGTTCATCAAGCCGACAACGCCCAGCTCCAGAGCCATTTTCTTGACCTGTTCGCGCATCTCGTCCTGGATGTGGCCAGGCAGCGAGTACGGCGGCAGGGAGCACGCGGAGTCACCGGAGTGAACGCCCGCCTGTTCGATGTGCTGCATGATCGCGCCGATCACCACGTCGGTGCCGTCGCAAACTGCATCCACGTCCATTTCGATGGCGCAGTTGAGGAAGTGGTCGAGCAGCACCGGGCTGTCGTTGGACACTTTCACCGCGTCACGCAGGTAGCGCTTGAGCTCTTCTTCTTCGTAAACGATTTCCATCGCCCGACCGCCCAGTACGTAGGACGGGCGAACCACCAGCGGGTAACCGATCTTGGCAGCGGCACGAATCGCTTCGTCTTCGCTGCGCACGGTGGCGTTTGGCGGCTGACGCAGGTTCAGGCGCTCAACCATCTGCTGGAAGCGCTCGCGGTCTTCGGCACGGTCGATGGCGTCAGGGCTGGTGCCGATGATCGGCACGCCGGCTTCTTCCAGGGCGCGCGCCAGTTTCAGCGGGGTTTGGCCGCCGTACTGGACGATGACGCCTTTTGGCTTCTCGACGCGGCAGATTTCCAGCACGTCTTCCAGGGTCACTGGTTCGAAGTACAGGCGATCGGAGGTGTCGTAATCGGTAGAAACTGTTTCCGGGTTGCAGTTGACCATGATGGTCTCGTACCCGTCGGCGCGCAGGGCAAGGGCCGCGTGTACGCAGCAGTAGTCGAACTCGATGCCTTGGCCGATGCGGTTTGGACCGCCGCCCAGGATCATGATCTTGTCGCGGCCCGTCGGCGCAGCTTCGCACTCTTCCTCGTACGTCGAGTACATATAGGCGGTGTCGGTGGCGAACTCGGCCGCGCAGGTGTCAACGCGCTTGTAGACCGGGAACACTTCGAGCTTGTGACGATGGCGACGCAGGTTTTTCTCGGTCACACCCAGCAGCTTGGCCAGACGCATGTCGGAGAAGCCCTTGCGCTTGAGCTTGAACATCATGTCGCGGTCGATGCTGGCCAGCCCCAGGGTCTTGACCTTCTCTTCTTCCTTGATCAGATCTTCGATCTGCACCAGGAACCACGGATCGATCATGTTCATGCCGAAGATGTCTTCGACCGACAGGCCGGCGCGGAAGGCGTCAGCCACGTACCAGATACGCTCGGCGCCCGGCACGGTCAGTTCGCGCTTGAGCACGCTCATGCTTTCCGGGTTGCTCAGGTCGAGCTTCTCGTCCAGGCCGCAAACGCCCACTTCCAGACCGCGAAGGGCTTTCTGCAGGGATTCCTGGAAAGTCCGGCCGATGGCCATGACTTCACCGACCGACTTCATTTGAGTAGTCAGGCGTGCGTCGGCTTTCGGGAATTTTTCGAAGGCGAAGCGTGGCAGCTTGGTGACGACGTAGTCGATCGACGGCTCAAAGGACGCAGGCGTAGCGCCGCCGGTGATTTCGTTCTGCAGCTCGTCCAGGGTGTAGCCGATCGCCAGCTTGGCAGCGATACGCGCGATCGGGAAACCAGTGGCTTTCGAGGCCAGTGCCGAAGAGCGGGATACACGCGGGTTCATCTCGATCACGACCATACGGCCAGTGTCCGGGCAGATGCCGAACTGGACGTTTGAGCCGCCGGTTTCCACGCCGATCTCACGCAGTACCGCCAGGGAGGCGTTACGCATGATCTGGTATTCCTTGTCCGTCAGAGTCTGTGCTGGCGCAACGGTGATCGAGTCACCGGTGTGCACGCCCATCGGGTCAAAGTTTTCGATAGAGCAGACGATGATGCAGTTGTCCTTCTTATCGCGGACAACCTCCATCTCGTACTCTTTCCAGCCGATCAGGGATTCGTCGATCAGCAGCTCTTTGGTCGGCGACAGGTCCAGGCCACGGGCGCAGATTTCTTCGAATTCTTCGCGGTTGTAAGCGATCCCGCCGCCGGTGCCGCCCATGGTGAAGGACGGACGGATGATGCACGGGAAGCCAAGCTTCTCGAGCACTGCGTTGGCCTCTTCCATGCTGTGGGCGATACCCGAACGCGGGCAGTCCAGGCCGATGGATTTCATCGCCTTGTCGAAGCGCGAACGGTCTTCAGCCTTGTCGATGGTGTCAGCGTTGGCGCCGATCATCTCTACGCCAAACTTCTCCAGAACGCCTTCGCGCTCCAGGTCCAGGGCGCAGTTCAGGGCAGTCTGGCCACCCATGGTCGGCAGCAGCGCGTCCGGACGCTCTTTCTCGATGATCTTGGCAACGGTCTGCCACTTGATCGGCTCGATGTACGTGGCGTCGGCCATGTCCGGGTCGGTCATGATGGTCGCTGGGTTGGAGTTCACCAGGATGACGCGGTAACCCTCCTCGCGCAGGGCTTTACAGGCCTGGGCGCCGGAGTAGTCGAATTCGCAAGCCTGGCCGATAACGATCGGGCCAGCGCCGAGAATCAGGATGCTTTTTATGTCTGTACGTTTTGGCATGGGTTTGTCACTCAAATCCGCAGGTCAGTCGGCAAGCCGTCTTGTTCAATCTGTGAAGCCTTGAGGGGGCCGCCGGTGTCGGGACCACCCTCAAGCTTTGCTGCATCAGTGCTAGCGATTAGCGTCGCTTGGCCATTTCGTTGATGAAGCGATCAAACAGAGGCGCTACGTCGTTCGGGCCAGGGCTGGCTTCAGGGTGACCCTGGAAGCTGAAGGCGCTCTTGTCGGTACGTTCGATCCCTTGCAGCGTGCCGTCGAACAGCGATTTGTGGATCGCCCGGACGTTGGCTGGCAGGGTCGCATCATCTACCGCAAAACCGTGGTTCTGGCTGGTGATCATCACAACACCGGTGTCCAGGTCCTGGACCGGGTGGTTGGCGCCGTGGTGGCCGTGACCCATTTTCAAGGTCTTGGCGCCGGAGGCCAGGGCCAGCAGTTGGTGACCGAGGCAGATGCCGAACACCGGAATCTCGGTTTCGAGCACGTCCTTGATCGCCTGGATTGCGTAGTCGCAAGGCTCCGGGTCACCAGGGCCGTTGGACAGGAACACGCCGTCCGGCTTCAGTGCCAGGACGTCGGCGGCTGGAGTCTGTGCCGGCACCACGGTCACGCGGCAGCCACGCTCAACCAGCATGCGCAGGATGTTCAACTTGACGCCGTAGTCGTAGGCCACCACGTGGTACGGCAGCTCGGAGGCGTCGATGGTCGCGTGGCTGTCGGTCTTCAAGTCCCAGACAGTCGAGCGCCACTCGTACTTCTCTTTGGTGCTGACGACTTTCGCCAGGTCCATGCCCTTGAGGCCAGGGAAGCCCTGGGCGGCGGCGATGGCGGCTGCTTCGGAGATGTTGTCGCCGGCCATGATGCAGCCGTTTTGCGCGCCTTTTTCACGCAGGATGCGTGTCAGGCGACGGGTGTCGATACCGGCGATTGCCACAACGTTGTTGGCTTTCAGGTAATCGGACAGGGACATCGTGTTACGCCAGTTGCTCGCAACCAGTGGCAGGTCACGGATGACCAGGCCAGCGGACCAGACGCGGTCAGACTCGGCGTCTTCCGGTGTAGTGCCGGTGTTGCCGATGTGCGGGTAAGTCAGGGTAACGATCTGTTGGGCGTAGGAAGGATCGGTAAGGATTTCCTGATAGCCGGTCATGGCGGTGTTGAACACCACCTCTCCAACGGTCTGACCGTCGGCTCCAATGGCTTCGCCGCGAAAAATGCTGCCATCAGCAAGGGCGAGTATGGCTGGCTTAGTCAAGAAGACCTCCCGTAAATAAAGCCTGAAAGGGCGATCGCAGGTTGTAAAAAAGCGGAGTGACGTATGGACACGTCACCCCGCTTCTTCACCGAATTATTCTGCGCGCTTTTAGTGGACACACTAAAGCTGTAGCTTACAGAAAAAGGCATTTTTGGTCTACCGCCAATGAGCCTGAAAGGCTATGGAATGCGACAGGACGTCGCTTGGCGGAGTAAAACCGGGCTCAAACACGCTGTTTGAACCCGATTTCGGGCGCATCTTAACGCAGGTCGAGCACGTCTTGCATGTCGTAGAGGCCAGGCTCGCGCCCATCCAGCCACAACGCGGCACGTACCGCGCCCTTGGCGAAGGTCATGCGACTGGACGCCTTGTGCGTGATCTCCAGGCGCTCACCCTCGCAGGCGAACAGCACCGTATGATCGCCCACCACATCACCACCGCGAACGGTCGCGAAGCCGATGGTTTCCCGCTCGCGGGCACCGGTATGGCCTTCACGACCATAAACCGCGACCTTCTGCAGATCACGATCCAACGCACTGGCGATCACTTCACCCATGCGCAGCGCCGTACCTGAAGGTGCATCGATCTTGTGCCGATGATGCGCTTCGATGATTTCGATGTCCGCGTCATCACCCAGCACACGAGCCGCCATGTCGAGCAGCTTCAGCGACAGGTTCACACCCACGCTGAAATTGGCCGCGAACACGATCGGAATATCCTTGCCCGCCTCGGCCAGCAACTGCTTCTGCGCAGCGTCCAGACCCGTGGTGCCGATCACCATGGCTTTGCCTGCCTTACGACAGAACGCCAGGTTTTTCAGCATCACTTCCGGGAGGGTGAAATCGATCAACACATCGAATTCTTCAGCCACCGCTTCCACATGACCGGACAGCGGCACGCCGATCCGCCCGAGCGAAGCCAGCTCGCCAGCATCCACGCCGATCAACGTGCTGCCGGGGCGCACGATGGCCGCCGTCAGACCGGTGAGCGGCGCGCGTTGCTGCACCGCTTCGACCAGGATCTTGCCCATGCGCCCGGCAGCGCCCATCACCGCAATACGTCGCATGTTCACTCCTTACAAATCGCCGAAGAAGCGCTTCACGCCTTCGAACCAACCGGTGGTTTTCGGCGAATGGCTGTTGTCGTCCGCCAGGGAGCTGCGGAACTCTTCGAGCAATTCGCGCTGACGACGACCCAGGTTGACCGGGGTTTCCACCGCCACGCGACACATCAGGTCGCCAGCACCGCCGCCACGCACCGGCGCAACGCCTTTGCCGCGAACACGGAACTGCTTGCCGGTTTGAGTCCCTTCGGGGATTTTCAGTTTGACCCGGCCATCAAGGGTCGGAATCTCCAGCTCGCCGCCCAACGCCGCATCGACAAAACTGATCGGCACTTCACAGAACAGGTGCTTGCCGTCACGCTGGAAGATCGCGTGCTCGCGCACGTTGATCACCACATACAGGTCGCCAGTCGGACCACCCTGGGCGCCCGCCTCGCCTTCGCCGGACAGACGAATGCGATCACCGGTATCAACACCGGCCGGCACTTTGACCGAAAGGGTTTTGTACTCTTCGACACGGCCTTCGCCGTGACAGGAATCGCACGGATCGGAAATGATTTTGCCTTGGCCATGGCAGCGCGGGCAGGTTTGCTGCACCGAGAAGAAACCCTGCTGCATGCGAACCTGGCCGATACCACCGCACGTTGGGCAGGTAATCGGCGAGGAGCCTTTCTTGGCACCCGAACCGTCGCAGGGCTTGCAGTTAACCAGTGTCGGAACGCGGATATTCACGGTCGTGCCGCGCACCGCTTCTTCCAGGTTCAACTCCAGGGTGTAACGCAGGTCGCTGCCGCGCTGGGCACCGCCACGGGAACCGCCGCGACCGCCACCGAAGAAGTCACTGAAGACATCGCCAAAGATGTCGGAGAAGTTCTGACCGCCAAACCCGGCACCGCCACCACCCATGCTCGGGTCGACACCGGCATGACCATACTGGTCGTACGCCGCGCGCTTGCTGGAATCGGACAGCACTTCGTAGGCCTCGTTGGCCTCCTTGAACATCTCTTCCGACGCTTTGTCATCGGGATTACGGTCCGGGTGGTGCTTCATCGCCAGGCGACGGTAGGCCTTTTTCAGGTCTGCTTCGCTTGAGCCGCGCTCGACACCCAATACTTCGTAATAGTCACGCTTTGCCATAAGTCTTTGCACTCTTAAGGACGTTCGGCAAATCCCTCCTGAGCTTCGCCAAACTCGTTGAGCCCCAATACAGGCCCGGACCCAACTCACGTCAATTCAACGATCCTGGTCTTTGTTCACTGCGGTACTTTCGGCGCGAAAAGCAGGAGCATTCCCGGCCATACCACCAACATCCGAACGATGTCGCATGCTGTAAAAATTCGCTAACTCCAGACGCGCCAACGCGGGAGCAAGCCCCCGCGCGGCGACATCCTACCAGTCACTGCCCAAAGGCAGTCAACCGGCCGACCAACAACTTACTTGTGGTCTTTGACTTCTTCGAACTCAGCATCGACAACGTCGTCAGCTTTTTCAGCTTTTTCGTCGTGCGGTGCAGCGCCTTCAGCAGGCTGAGCCTGTTCGGCGTACATTTTCTGAGCCACTGGCGCGGAGACTTTCGACAGTTCTTCAACCTTGGCGTCGATGGCAGCCTTGTCGTCGCCTTTAACAGCGGCTTCCAGGGCAACTACGGCAGCTTCGATTGCAGTCTTCTCTTCAGCACTCACTTTGTCGCCAGCGTCAGCGACCATTTTGCGCGTCGAGTGAACCAGTGCGTCGCCCTGGTTGCGGGCAGCAGCCAGCTCTTCGAACTGGCGATCTGCGTCGACGTTGGCTTCAGCATCGCGAATCATCTGCTGAATTTCTTCCTCGGACAGACCCGAGTTGGCCTTGATCACGATCGACTGAGTCTTGCCAGTAGCCTTGTCTTTGGCGCCTACGTGCAGGATGCCGTTGGCGTCGATGTCGAAGGTCACTTCGATTTGTGGCACGCCACGTGGTGCTGGTGGAATCTCGGCCAGGTCAAACTTGCCCAGGGACTTGTTCTGAGCCGCTTGCTTACGCTCACCTTGCAGCACGTGAATGGTCACAGCGCCCTGGTTGTCATCGGCAGTCGAGAACACTTGGGATTTCTTGGTAGGAATCGTGGTGTTTTTCTCGATCAGCGCAGTCATCACGCCGCCCATGGTTTCGATACCCAGGGTCAGCGGGCTGACGTCCAGCAGCAGAACGTCTTTCACGTCACCGGCCAATACTGCGCCCTGGATAGCAGCACCCATGGCAACGGCTTCGTCCGGGTTCACGTCTTTACGAGCTTCTTTACCGAAGAACTCGGTCACCAGCTTCTGAACCAGTGGCATACGGGTCTGACCGCCAACCAGGATCACGTCGTTGATCGCGCCAACGTCGATACCGGAGTCTTTCAGAGCGATGCGGCAAGGTTCGATGGTGCGTTGAACCAGGTCTTCTACCAGCGCTTCGAGCTTGGCGCGGGAGATTTTCACGTTCAAGTGCTTAGGACCGGTGGCGTCTGCAGTGATGTACGGCAGGTTCACGTCGGTCGAATTGCTCGAAGACAGTTCGATCTTGGCTTTTTCAGCGGCTTCTTTCAGGCGCTGCATGGCCAGCGGGTCACCTTTAAGGTTCATGCCGCTTTCTTTCTTGAATTCGTCAACGAGGTAGTCGATCAGACGAATGTCGAAGTCTTCACCGCCCAGGAACGTGTCACCGTTGGTGGCCAATACTTCGAACTGGTGCTCGCCATCGACTTCAGCGATTTCGATCACGGAAACGTCGAAAGTACCGCCGCCCAAGTCGTAAACGATCACGGTGTGATCGCCTTTCGCTTTGTCCATACCGTAAGCCAGAGCGGCTGCGGTTGGTTCGTTGATGATACGTTTAACGTCCAGGCCCGCGATGCGGCCGGCGTCTTTAGTCGCTTGACGCTGGCTGTCGTTGAAGTAGGCCGGAACAGTGATTACTGCTTCGGTCACTGGCTCGCCGAGGTAGTCTTCGGCGGTTTTCTTCATTTTCTTCAGAATTTCAGCCGAGATCTGTGGCGGCGACATTTTCTGGCCGTTCACTTCAACCCAAGCGTCGCCGTTGTCAGCCTTGGCGATTTTGTACGGAACCATCTTGATGTCTTTCTGCACGACTTCTTCGTCGAACTTACGACCGATCAAACGCTTCACCGCGTAAAGGGTGTTGTGCGGATTGGTCACAGCCTGACGCTTGGCCGACTGGCCAACGAGGATTTCGCCATCGTTGGCATACGCGATGATCGACGGCGTGGTACGCGCGCCTTCAGCGTTTTCAATAACTTTGGCTACGCCGTTTTCCAGCACGGAGACGCAGGAGTTGGTAGTCCCCAGGTCGATACCGATAATTTTGCCCATGTTAACTCTCCCGAAACTTTGGATTTGGTTGCCGCAGCAGTGGTGGCTAACTGCGGTAGCACTTAAACGCTTGACTTCTAAATGGGGGCCTTGCGGCTAATTTCAAGCCTGCTCATCAATCGAAGGCGAAACCGGCGAAGGTGCCTTGCTGACCACGACCATGGCCGGGCGCAGCAGGCGACCGTTGAGCTGGTAGCCCTTCTGGAACACCTTGAGCACGCTGTTCGGCTCGACATCGGCGCTTTCTTGCATGGCCATCGCCTGGTGATGAACGGCGTTGAACGGTTCGCCATGGGGATCGATCGCTTCCAACTGATAACGCTTCAGGGTGTCCTGGAACATTTTCAGGGTCAGTTCGATGCCTTCGCGCATTGGGCGGATGCTCTCGTCATCCGGGTTGGACAACTCCAGACCACGCTCCAGGCTGTCGATGATCGGCAGCAGGTCGCCAGCGAATTTTTCCAGCGCAAACTTGTGAGCCTTTTCGACATCCTGCTCGGCGCGACGGCGGACGTTCTGCAGATCAGCCGCTACACGCAAAGCCTGATCATGAGCACCAGCCAATTGCTCTTCGAGCACTTGTACACGAGCCGCCAGCTCATCACCCGAAACCTGGGCAGCCTGATCGGCGTCTAGATTTTGCGTATCCACTGTCTGTTCGTCAGCCATAGATTTTCTCCTTTCAATATCGTCCGCGAGCTCAACTCGCGCTTCTGCCCAGCTATATGGGGCCGCAAAATTCAGCTTCAAGGGGTGCGGGAGGATTAACCCTACAAAAAGAGCAGCATTGTCATTCCCTGGCGTGCTAACGATTTCGTCGGATCAAGCAAATCGAGCTAAGGGAGGGCATTGTCAGCCAGAAACAAAACACTGTATAAATAACCAGACCTAAAGCCTGGGAGCGGCCTTTATGCTGGTGCACCTGTCCGTACACAACTACGCCATCGTTGAACATCTCGATCTCGAACTCGATCGCGGGATGAGCGTGATCACAGGGGAAACCGGCGCCGGCAAGTCGATCATGCTCGACGCCCTGGGCCTGACCCTGGGTGATCGCGCCGACAGCGGCGTAGTCCGCCCCGGCGCCGACAAGGCCGACATTCTGGCGACCTTCGACTTGATCGATATCCCGGAAGCCAGTGCCTGGCTGGCCGAGCGCGACCTGGAAAGCGACGGCCCGTGCATCCTGCGCCGGGTGATAACCGCAGAAGGTCGCTCCCGCGGCTATATCAACGGCACACCCTGCCCGCTTGGCGATCTCAAGGCCTTGGGCGAGTTACTGATCGATATCCACAGCCAGCACGAGCACCAATCCCTGCTCAAGACCGATACCCATCGCCGCCTGCTTGACGAGTATGCCGGCGCCACCGACCTTGCCCGCCAGGTACAACTGGCCGCCCAGCGCTGGCGCCAGACCCGCCAGGAGCTGGAACGCCTGTCCAATTCCGGCGATGAGCAACGCGCCCGCCATCAATTGCTGAGCTACCAGCTCGAAGAGTTGGAAAACCTCGGCCTCGGCGAGAACGAACTGGAACAACTGGAGCAGGAACACAAAAACCTGACCAACGCCGAAACCCTGCTGGGCATCTGCCGACAAGTGGTCGAGCAATGCAGCGAAAGTGATTCAGGCAATGTGCTGAACGCCCTGACCGCAAGCCTCAACCGCTTGTCGAGCGTGAACAACTCGATTGGCGCCTTGGGCGAGGCCAGCAGCCTGCTGACCAGTGCGCAGATTCAGGTTGAAGAAGCCGTCGGCGAACTGAACCGGTTCCTCGATAATTTCGACGCAGACCCGGCGCGTCTTCAATATCTGGAAGAACGCCTCGACGCGATCTACACCCTGGCGCGCAAACACCGGATTCAGCCAACTGAAGTGGCTGAGATGCAACAGAAGCTACTGGATGAAATTGAAACCCTGAATGCCAACGACGAATCCATTGAGCGCCTGAGCGATGAACTGGCGTCCTATGCCCGTCATTATCAGGAGAAGGCGCGCGACCTGAGCGACCTGCGCCATCAAGCCTCGGGCAGCCTCGCCAGCGCCGTGGAACAAGAGATCCAGCGTTTGGGTATGCCCGGTGGACGTTTCACCATCGAACTGCGCCCCAACAGCAGCAACGAATTGCTACCCAACGGACTTGAACAGGTCGAACTGCTGGTCAGCGCCAACCCGGGGCAACCGATGAAAGCCCTGGCAAAAGTGGCCTCGGGCGGCGAGCTGTCACGGATCAGCCTGGCGATCCAGGTCATCACCGCACAGACCTCCAGGGTTCCAACCCTGGTGTTCGATGAAGTGGACGTGGGCATCGGCGGCCCGACTGCGGAGATTGTCGGCCAATTGCTACGCCGGCTCGGGGAGCGCGGGCAAGTATTGACAGTCACTCACCTGCCGCAAGTGGCAGCACAGGGTCATCAGCATCTGTTTGTGCACAAGGTACGTGGCGAGGATGCAACCCATACGGCTGTGTCCAAGCTGAGCAAGAATGATCGCGTCGAGGAAGTCGCGCGCATGCTCGGGGGCATCGACCTGACGAAGGAATCCCTGGCCCACGCGAAGAAAATGGTCATCACTGCCAAAATTTAAGATCAGCAGAAAGCACGAAGGCGACCCTGGGGTCGCCTTCGCTCGTTTCGCGAACATCCTGTTCGCGCGACATGCTTACTTTTTCTTGCGTACGTACAGCACGAGATTGTGATCCACCATCTCGAAACCATACTTATCGACGATAGCCTTCTGAAGGCGCTCGATTTCTTCGTCGAAGAACTCGATCACTTCACTGGTTTCGACGTTGACCATATGGTCGTGATGCTTGCCGTCGTCCAGTTCGAAGACGGCGTGACCGCCGTCGAAGTTATGTCGCACCACAAGCCCAGCTGCCTCGAACTGAGTCAGTACACGGTAAACCGTGGCCAGACCGACGTCCTCACCAGCCTCCATCAGCGCCTTGTAGACATCCTCGGCGCTCATGTGGCGTTGCTCGGCGGAATCGAGCATTTGCAGAATTTTGACCCGTGGCAGGGTCACTTTGAGGCCGGCTTTGCGTAGTTCGCTATTTTCAACCATGGTCAGCTTTCTCGCGATGCTGCTTCGCAGCTTCTCTTAATGCGGGTATGATCGGCGTTTACGTTGTCCCAGCCAAGATAGTGGAAGTCGCCCACCGATGCAAAACACCAAGCTCTTGCTAACCAGTTTCACCTTCGTGGGACTGCTCGCACTCGCCGGTTGTTCATTCCCCGGGGTTTACAAAATCGACATCCAGCAGGGCAATGTCGTCACGCAGGACATGATAGACCAGTTACGCCCGGGAATGACCCGTCGGCAAGTACGGTTTATCATGGGCAACCCTCTGCTGACCGACACGTTCCATGCCGATCGCTGGGATTACCTGTATAGCCTGCAACCGGGTGGTGGTGAACGCCAACAGGAACGCATAAGCGTTATCTTCAACCCTAATGACCAGCTCGTCAGCCTGTCGGGTGATTTTATGCCTGGCGTGAGCCGCGACGAAGCCATTCTCGGCAAGGAACCCGGCACTAACGTGACCGCTCCTGCAGAAAACACCGAGAAGCCAAAACCAGAAAAACCGGTGAAACCAGGTTCGTTGCTGGACCAGATCCAGAAGGATGTAGACGGTGTAGAAACCGTTCCAGTCCCGAGTCCGGAACCATTGGACACCGCACCGCAATAATTTGCGACGCAATAAAAAACCCGGCATGTCCGGGTTTTTTATTGTCTGGCGTTTGATCAGATCACTGATTGCGCGCCTTGGCCTCGGCTGCTTTGGCCGCACGCAAGCGACGAACCTCTTTGGGATCGGCAAGCAGCGGTCGGTAAATCTCGATGCGATCACCCGCCTGAACCACGCGAGTATCGGGGTCCGCAATCGCTTTGCCGAAGATGCCGACCGGACAACCGGTCAGATCCAGCTCAGGAAACTCGGCACCCACGCCAGATTCAAGCAAAGCGGCCCGAACCGTAGCGCCCGCCGGCACTGCCACGCTCAGCAGTACCTGACGATCAACGGCGGCATACACCACCTCAACCTCAATCACCGACTCAACCATGCATCTGCTTGGCGCGCTGACAGAACGCGTCCACCAGGGTGTTCGCCGCCTGATTGAACAAAGGTCCCAGTGTCGCCCGCACGATTGGCCCGGCGTAGTCGAACGACAAGTCCAGGCTGATCTTGCAGGCTTTCTCGCCCAATGGCTTGAACACCCAGACGCCATGCAACTGGTTGAACGGGCCTTCTTCGAGATTCATCTCGATCGAATGCCCGGGCACCAGCGTATTTCGGGTGACGAAATGTTGACTCAAGCCACCCTTGGCCACGCCGACACTGGCACGCATGTGCTCAGGGGAGCTTTCCAGGACTTCGGCCGCTGAGCACCACGGCAGGAATTCCGGATAACGCGCCACGTCGTTGACCAGGTCATAGAGGGCTTGCGCCGGGTACGGCAGCAGGGCCGAGCGTTGAATATGTGTCGTCATGTCAGCGTCACTTCCACAGCTGGGCGGCAAACACTACGAGAATGCCGATGGGCGCCACATAGCGCATCAAAAACAAGGACAGGCCGAACAACATCGGGCTGCGGATCGACAATTCATCGCGAACCGCTTCACGCCCCATGATCCAGCCTGCAAACACCACGAAACACAAACCACCGAGGGGCAGCATGATCCGCGAGGTGAAGAAGTCGATCACACCAAAGAAGTCCAGACCGCCAGCGGCGCCCCATTGGTAGAGATGGAACATTCCACCTTCGTTCACGAAAAATTTGGCCTCCTTCCAGATATTGAAGGAAAACACCGTACCCAGCCCCACGAACCAGCAGGTAAATGCCAGCCAGAATGTGACCCAGGCGCGGCTGATTTTGGTGCGTTCAACCAGGTAAGCCACCATCGGTTCAAGCAATGAAATCGCCGAACTCCAGGCCGCCACTGCCACCAGCACGAAGAACACTACGCCCATCAACTGCCCGAACGCTACGTTACCAAAGGCAAATGGCAGACTGACAAACATCAGACCAGGACCTTCGCTCGGGTTCAGGCCCGCGGCGAACACAATCGGAAACAATGCAAGGCCGGCCACCAACGAAACAAAGGTATCGAGCAGCGCCACGCCAACCACGGTGCCGGAAATCGATGAGTTCTTCGGCATATAAGCGCCGTAGATCATGATCGAACCGACGCCCACGCTCAGGGAGAAGAACGCGTGCCCCATGGCGGGCAGCAAGCCGTCGAGGACTTTTTCAGGGTGGAAGTCGAACATGAAATGCACGCCCTCCATGAAATGGCCGGTGGTCATGCTGTAACCCAGCAGCACAATCACCATCACGAACAGCAGCGGCATCATGATCCGCAGACTGCGCTCAAGCCCGGCGACCACACCTTTGGCGATCACCACGGCGGACAACAGCATAAAAATCGTGTGCCAAAGTGTCAGGCACCACGGATCAGCGATCACATTGCCGAAATAGGCCCCCACCTGATCCGCCGTCACCCCCTGGAAGTCACCACGCCCCATGTCGATGATGTAATCCAGCGACCAGCCGCCGACCACACTATAGAAAGACAGAATCAGCAGTGCCGTGATCATCCCGGCGAATGCGCCCCAGGACCACTTCCCGGAATGCCCCGCCTCCAGCGCCAGCACCTTCAAGGCGTTGGCCGGGCTTTGACGGGCGCGGCGGCCGATCAGGGTTTCCGCCAGCATGACCGGCACACCGATCAGCGCGATGCACACCAAAAACATCAACACGAAAGCACCGCCGCCGTAGACGCCAACCATGTACGGGAATTTCCAGATGCTACCCAGGCCCACGGCCGAACCGGTCGCGGCGAGTATGAAAACCCAGCGGCTAGCCCAACTGCCGTGGACAGAAACCTTGTCTGTCGACATCGTTATCACGCCCAAGCGTTCAAAAAAGAGGCCGCATTGTCCGGGATTCAATCAACCTGCTCAAGCACGTAGCGATACCGTAGCCGACTTGCGTGCAACTCCCTATAATGCCGCCCCTATGGCTAAACAGAAGAAACACCCAACAGGGACCATCGCGCAAAATAAAAAGGCGCGACACGATTACTTCATCGAGCATAAGTTCGAGGCTGGTCTGGTCCTGGCCGGCTGGGAAGTAAAAAGTCTGCGGGCAAGCAAGCTACAGCTTGTTGACAGTTACGTACTGCTCAAGGATGGCGAAGCCTGGCTGCTCGGCAGTCACATCACGCCGCTGATGACAGCCAGTACGCACGTCATCGCTGATCCGACCCGCACACGAAAGTTGCTGCTCAACCGGCGCGAGCTGGAAAAGCTTGCCACCGCCGTGCAGCAAAAAGGTTATGCCTGCGTATGCCTGTCCTGGTACTGGAGCAAGCACATGGTCAAGTGCGAGATCGCTCTGGGCAAGGGCAAGAAGGAATACGACAAGCGTGATACCGAACGCGAACGCGATGCCGGTCGCGAGCTGCAGCGCGCGGTGCGCAACAAGGGCAAGGAAGATTAATCTTCTGGCCTGATGATCGTTCCCACGCTCCCGCGTGGGAATGCATCCCGTGACGCTCTGCGTCACAAAGCGGACGCAGAGCGTCCATTGCTGCATTCCCACGCGGGAGCGTGGGAACGATCATGATCTACCTGGCTACATTCCTTTGCGCCGCTCCGCCCGAGCCATGCGCTGCACTTCCTGACGCACCTCCTCCAGCACTTCCTGCACATACAAAATGTGTCGGCTGGAGACTTCCCGTGCCTGCTCCGCCCGCCCTTCGATAATCGCCAGGTACAACTCCCGATGCTGACTGATCAGCATGTCGCGAGTCTCAGTGCGCTGCTTGTACATGCCACCAATGTTGGTCACCACGTTGCGCTTGAGCAGGTCGAACAGCCCGCGAATGGTGTGCAACAACACGGCGTTATGACTGGCTTCGGCAATCGCCAGATGGAATTTCGCATCCGCCGCGCCCTCTTCCACCCGGCTCACTTCATCGTGACGCGTATAGCAATCCTGCAATTCGTCGAACGCCGCCGTCAGCCGTTCGCGATCCACATCGGTGGCGCGCAACGCTGCGTAATAGGCGCAGGAAGCTTCCAGGGTATGACGAAACTCCAGCAAATCTCGCTGGGCCTCGGGGTTGCTTTCCAACAGATGCAGCAGCGGATCGCTGAACGTCGAGCCCAGGGAGTCCACCACATAATTGCCGCCGCCCTGGCGACTGACCAGCAAGCCTTTGGCCGCCAGTTTTTGAATCGCTTCGCGCAACGAAGGGCGTGACACACCGAACTGCTCGGCCAACGCGCGTTCGGCCGGCAAGCGCTCACCGGACTTCAGCGTGCCCTCGAGAATCATCCCCTCGAGCCGCTCGACAATATCGTCAGACAAACGGCGCTGACGAATCTGATCAAACCCCATAACTCAATTCTCCACGATCCCGGCAGCTCGCCGGGCTCTCTATTCTGGCCTATCGGCGCTGTGGCAGCACCTACCAGACGACGCTTGATCGAACAGATCAGATGCGTTCTGCACCGCTTATTCGACAAAAGTTTTAGGGCGACAAATTGACACACCGCCTACAACGCTTTTACCCTAGCCAACAGCGATTGTAAATTGGTATTACCAATTAACCAAGAACGCTGACAGTGCCTGACCAACAACAATTAGGGGCCACCCCATATGCAAACCTGGCAACAGCTCTACAGCCCGCTCGGCAATCTCGGCGTGTCCGCACTCGCGGCCGTCATCCCCATCATATTTTTCTTCCTGGCCTTGGCCGTGTTCCGTCTCAAAGGCCATGTGGCCGGCAGCATCACCCTGGCCTTGTCGATTGCCGTGGCGATCTTCGCCTTCCAGATGCCGGTGGATATGGCGTTCGCCGCTGCCGGGTATGGCTTCGCCTACGGTTTGTGGCCGATTGCCTGGATCATTGTTGCGGCAGTGTTCCTCTACAAACTGACGGTCAAGAGCGGCCAGTTCGAAGTGATCCGCAGCTCGGTGCTGTCGATCACCGACGATCAGCGTTTGCAGGTTCTCCTGATCGGCTTCTGCTTCGGCGCGTTCCTGGAAGGTGCCGCCGGTTTCGGTGCGCCGGTAGCGATTACCGCCGCACTGCTTGTAGGACTGGGCTTCAACCCGCTGTACGCCGCCGGCCTGTGCCTGATCGCCAACACTGCGCCCGTCGCATTCGGCGCCTTGGGGATTCCGATCATCGTCGCCGGGCAAGTCACCGGCATCGACGCGTTCAAGATCGGCGCCATGACCGGCCGCCAATTGCCTCTGTTGTCGCTGTTTGTGCCGTTCTGGCTGGTGTTCATGATGGACGGCATGCGCGGCGTTCGTGAGACCTGGCCGGCCGCACTGGTAGCGGGCTTGAGCTTTGCCATCACCCAGTACTTCACTTCGAACTTCATCGGCCCGGAACTGCCGGATATCACGTCAGCACTGGTCAGCCTGATTTCCCTGACGCTGTTCCTGAAAGTCTGGCAGCCAAAACGCGCCGCCGGCCAACACATCGCCGGCGCCGTGTCGGCGTCCGTGGTGACTGCGAGTGTCGGAGGTTTCGGCCAGAAACGCACAACCGTGGCTTCGCCTTACAGCCTGCTGGAAATTTTCAAGGCCTGGTCGCCGTTCCTGATTCTCACCGTGCTGGTCACCATCTGGACCTTGAAGCCGTTCAAGGCCATGTTTGCCGCAGGCGGTTCGATGTACAGCTGGGTATTCAACTTCGCCATTCCGCACCTGGACCAACTGGTGATCAAGGTCGCGCCGATCGTAACCGTTCCGACCGCCATTCCAGCGGTGTTCAAACTTGATCCGATTTCCGCGACCGGCACGGCAATTTTCTTCTCCGCGTTGATCTCGATGCTGGTACTGAAGATCAACTTCAGAATTGGTCTTACCACTTTGAAAGAGACCTTCTACGAACTGCGCTGGCCAATTCTGTCCATCGGCATGGTGCTGGCGTTTGCCTTCGTCACCAACTATTCGGGCATGTCATCGACCATGGCTTTGGTGCTGGCAGCAACCGGCGCGGCATTCCCGTTCTTCTCGCCATTCCTTGGTTGGCTGGGCGTGTTCCTGACCGGTTCCGATACCTCGTCCAACGCACTGTTCAGTTCGTTGCAAGCGACCACCGCGCACCAGATCGGCGTCAGCGATGTTCTGCTGGTGGCGGCGAACACCAGCGGCGGCGTGACCGGCAAGATGATTTCGCCGCAATCGATCGCCGTAGCCTGCGCCGCGACCGGGCTGGTGGGCAAGGAGTCGGACCTGTTCCGCTTCACCCTCAAACACAGCCTGTTCTTTGCCACGATCGTCGGCCTGATCACCTACGCCCAGGCCTACTGGTTCACCGGCATGCTGGTGCACTAAGCCTACGAGCAACACGGAAAAAACCGACGCCGGACCACGACTCCGGCGTCAGCTATTCACAACCCGGTCTGTAAGGCTGCTGAAAGCTTGCCGCTTTATATTCAGCAGCCTCAACGGACGGGTAACCGGCCGAGAGACACGCCTGATGAGCGAGCTTTTTTACAACGCGGTGCCGAACGCGACCCGTGTCGCCCCGCCACTGCCTGAGCCTCGGCAATACCCCAACGAGAAACCGTCACGGGTCTATCTGTTCGGGACCTGCGTGGTGGATCTGTTCTATCCCGAAGCCGGGATGGACGCGATTCACCTGCTGGAACGCGAAGGCATTCGTGTCGAATACCCGCAAGGCCAAAGCTGCTGCGGGCAACCGGCCTACACCTCGGGTTACACCGAACAGGCGCGGACCGTGGCGCGCTCGCAATTGGCGCTGTTTGCCGGGGATTATCCGGTGGTGGTGCCGTCGGGTTCTTGCGCGGGCATGTTGCGCGAACACTACGCCGACTTGTTCAAGGACGAACCGGACACGTTGAAACAGGTTCAGGCGCTTGCAGCCCGGACTTATGAATTGGCGGAGTTCTTGCTGTTTGTTTGCAAGGTTCAGCTAAAGGACAGCGGCACACCGGTAAAAGTGGCGCTGCACACGTCGTGCTCGGCACGCCGGGAGATGAACACTCACCTGCACGGCCGCGAGTTGTTGGCGCAGTTGAGCAACGTGGAACGGGTCGAGCACAGCCACGAAAGTGAATGCTGTGGCTTTGGTGGGACTTTCAGCGTCCGTATGCCAGACATTTCCGGCGCGATGGTGGCTGACAAGACCCGCTCGTTGAAGGAATCCGGCGCGCATCAGGTACTCAGTGCCGATTGCGGCTGTTTGATGAACATCAACGGCTCGCTGGAGAAACAAAAGGAAGCGTTGCGCGGCCAACACCTGGCCAGTTTCCTTTGGCAGCGCACCGGGGGTGTTCTATGAACGCCTCCGCGATTATTCCTACGGTTGCCGTAGAAGAAGATTTTCGCAGCCGGGCTCACGAGGCTTTGGCTGACACGCAATTGCGAAACAACTTTCGCAGCGCGATGGATTCACTGATGACAAAACGGGCAGCGTCTTTCAGCGATGCCCATGAAAGAGAACATCTGCGAGTGCTGGGCAATGCTGTCCGCGCCCGTGCGTTATCCAAGTTGCCCGACCTGCTCGAGCAGCTTGAACAGAACCTGACCCGCAACGGTGTGACAGTGCACTGGGCGGAAACGGTGGACGAGGCCAATGGCATCGTCTTATCGATCATCCGCGCTCACGAGGGGCGGCAAGTGATCAAGGGCAAATCGATGGTCAGTGAAGAAATGGAGATGAATCATTTCCTCGCTGATCAAGGCATTGAATGCCTGGAATCGGACATGGGCGAGTACATCGTCCAGCTCGACCACGAGAAGCCTTCACACATTATTATGCCGGCGATCCACAAGAATGCCGGTCAGGTCGCGTCCTTGTTCCACGACAAACTTGGCGTGGAATACACCAAGGACGTTGACCAACTCATTCAGATCGGTCGCAAAGTCTTGCGACAGAAATTCTTCGAAGCGGACATCGGCGTCTCCGGCGTCAACTTCGCCGTGGCCGAAACCGGCACCTTGCTGCTGGTGGAAAACGAAGGCAACGGGCGCATGACCACCACCGTGCCACCGGTGCACATCGCTGTCACCGGCATCGAAAAAGTCGTTGAAAACCTGCGGGACGTGGTGCCGCTATTATCGCTGCTGACCCGTTCGGCCCTCGGCCAACCCATCACCACCTACGTCAACATGATCTCCGGCCCGCGCAAGCAACATGAGCTCGACGGCCCTCAGGAAGTGCACCTGGTATTGCTCGACAACGGTCGCAGCCAGGCGTTTGCCGACAGCGAACTACGCCAGACCTTGAACTGCATTCGCTGCGGCGCGTGTATGAATCATTGCCCGGTCTACACCCGAATCGGCGGCCACGCCTATGGGGAGGTTTACCCCGGGCCCATCGGAAAAATCATCACCCCGCACATGGTCGGCCTGGCGAAAGTCCCGGATCATCCGAGCGCGTCGTCGTTATGCGGTGCCTGCGGTGAAGTCTGCCCGGTAAAAATTCCGATTCCCGCATTGCTGCGACGCCTGCGGGAAGAAAACGTCAAAGCCCCGGACAGCCCGCATCCAGTCATGCGCGGCCAAGGTAGCAAGTACTCGCGCAAGGAACGCTTTATCTGGAACGCCTGGGCCCGGCTCAACAGCTCGCCGACGCTCTATCGTTTGTTCGGCTTCTTCGCCACTCGCTTGCGCGCCCTTGCGCCGAGCAATGTCGGCCCCTGGACGCAAAACCACAGCGCGCCAAAACCCGCTGCCCGCTCGCTGCATGACATGGCCCGCGAGCATCTGGCCAAACAGGGAGACCGTTGATGAGCGCCAAGCAAAATATCCTCGCTAAATTGAGGAATAGTCTGACCGGCACCACGCCGGTGGCCGACGAATTCGACGTCGAACTGCTAACCAAGCCGTACACCTACACGCCTGAGCAACGCATCCCGCAACTGCGCAAACTGATGGAAGCGGTGCACACCGAAATCCACCTGACCACGGATAAAGATTGGCCCGAATTATTGGGGCAACTTTTAAGGGATCGTCAACTGCCGAGCCTGTTGATCGCGCCGACGACGCCCCATGGTCAACGAGTCACTCAGCACTGGTCGGAAAATCCCGACCTGCCAACGCTCAAATCCTACGACCGCCCGGTAGAAGAATGGAAAGCCGAGCTGTTTAACGACACGCCGGCCAGCCTCACGACTACACTCGGCGCTATCGCCGCGACGGGCAGCCTGATTCTCTGGCCGACGCGGGAAGAACCGCGACTGATGAGCCTGGTACCGCCGGTGCATTTTGCGCTGCTCAAGGCCAGTGAAATCCGCGACAACTTTTATCAGGTGCAACAGGAATTCGAGTGGGCTCAAGGCATGCCGACCAACGCGCTGCTGGTGTCCGGGCCATCGAAAACCGCCGATATCGAGCAAGTGCTGGCCTACGGCGCCCACGGTCCGAAAGACCTGGTGGTGTTGATCCTGGAGGACCAATGACTTTACCGGCAGCGTTTCTGCGTGATGCGCAGCAATTGATCCCTGAAGATCGACGTTTCGACGATCCATTGTCGACGTTGGCCTTCGGCACCGACGCCAGTTTCTACCGTCTGATTCCACAACTGGTGATCCGCGTCGAGTCCGAAGACGAGGTGGCCGAGCTGCTGAAACTGGCGCAACGGGATCAGGTCCCGGTGACGTTTCGTGCGGCCGGCACCAGCCTGTCCGGGCAGGCCATCAGCGATTCGGTTTTGATCGTGCTGGGGGATAACTGGAACGGTCGCGAGATTCGTGGTCAAGGCACACAAATCCGCCTGCAACCGGGCGTGATCGGTGCCCAGGCTAACGCCTGGCTGGCACCGTTCGGGCGCAAGATCGGACCGGACCCGGCCTCGATCAACGCCTGCAAAATTGGCGGCATCGTCGCCAACAATGCCAGCGGCATGTGCTGCGGCACCGCGCAAAATACCTATCACACGTTGGCCGGGATTCGTCTGGTGCTGGCCGATGGCAGCCGTCTCGATACCGAAGACGCCGCCAGTGTGGCGGCGTTTCGTCAGAGCCACTCCGAGCTGCTTGAGCGTCTGACAACATTGGGCCGCGAGACCCGCGCCAATTCCGAATTAGCCGCAAAAATTCGCCATAAATACCGTCTGAAAAATACCACTGGCCTGTCTCTCAATGCTCTGGTGGATTTCGATGAGCCTGTGGATATCTTGAGCCACTTGCTGGTGGGCTCCGAAGGCACCCTCGGGTTTATCAGCGCGGTGACTTACGACACGGTCATCGACCACCCGAACAAAGCGTCGGCGCTGATCGTGTTCCCCGACGTGGAAACCTGCTGCAACGCCGTCACCGTGCTGAAAAGCCAACCAGTGTCGGCCGTGGAACTGCTGGACCGCCGCAGTCTGCGCTCGGTGCAGGACAAACCCGGCATGCCCGATTTCGTACAACAGCTGTCGAATAATGCCTGCGCCTTGTTGATCGAATCCCGCGCCGCCTCGTCCACTTTGCTGCGCGAACAACTGACGCAAATCATGGCGTCCCTGACGTCGTTCCCGGTGGAGAAGCAAGTCGACTTCACCGAAGACCCGGTGGAAAACGCCCGGCTCTGGGCAATCCGCAAGGACACCTTCCCTGCGGTCGGTGCTGTGCGCAAAACCGGCACCACGGTGATCATCGAAGATGTGACCTTCCCGGTGGAACAACTGGCCATCGGTGTTAACCGGTTGATCGAGCTGTTCGAAAAACATCACTACGACGAAGCGATCCTTTTCGGACACGCCCTGGAAGGTAATCTGCACTTCGTCTTCACTCAAGGCTTCAACAACCCGGAAGAAGTCGCACGCTATCAAGCGTTCATGGACGACGTGGCGCAACTGGTGGCCGTGGAGTTCGGCGGCTCGCTGAAGGCGGAACACGGCACCGGTCGCAACATGGCGCCCTTCGTCGAACTGGAATGGGGCAGCGATGCCTACCAGTTGATGTGGCAGCTCAAACGCCTGCTCGACCCTAACGGCATTCTCAACCCGGACGTGGTGCTCAGCGACGATCCACAGATTCACCTCAAGCACCTGAAGCCGCTGCCCGCCGCCGACGAGATTGTGGATAAGTGCATCGAGTGCGGTTTTTGCGAGCCTGTCTGCCCGTCGAAAGGACTGACCCTGAGCCCGCGTCAGCGCATCGTTATCTGGCGCGACATCCAGGCGAAGAAACGTGCCGGCGTCGACACCACCGAACTCGAAGCCGCTTACGAATATCAAGGTATTGATACCTGCGCCGCCACCGGGCTTTGCGCACAACGCTGCCCTGTAGGAATCAATACCGGCGAACTGGTGAAAAAGCTTCGCAGCCGTAAGGCGACGCATACGAAAACCGCCAATTGGCTTGAAGGAAATTTCGCCACTGCACTGCAAGGTGCGCGTTTTACCCTGCACGTGGCCAACGGTGCCCGAATGCTGCTGGGGGCGCCGCGTCTGGCGAAGCTGTCGGCAACGTTGACGCGATTGTCCAAAGGCCAGGTTCCGCAATGGACCAACGCCATGCCACAGCCGGAAAAAGCTATTCGCTTCAGCCCGGTCGTGTCGGACGAACGCCCTCGGGTGGTGTACCTGGCGGCCTGCGTCTCGCGGGCAATGGGCCCGGCGGCGGGGGATAAAGAGCAGATGTCGCTGTACGACAAAACCCGCGGGCTGCTGGAAAAGGCCGGTTACCAAGTCGTCTTTCCAGACAATCAGGACAACCTCTGCTGCGGTCAGCCGTTCGCCTCCAAGGGCTACGCCGAACAGGCTGAACACAAACGCCAGGAACTGATCGGCGCGCTGCTGCACGCCAGTCGAGGCGGGCTCGATCCGATCTACTGCGACACCAGCCCCTGCACGCTGCGGTTGGTTCAGGACCTCGGCGACGTGCGCCTGGATCTGTACGACCCTGTGCGTTTCATCCGCACGCATTTGATGGATCGACTGGACTTCACCCCTCAGGAAGCGCCGATCGCAGTCCACGTCACTTGCAGCACTCAGCACTTGGGCGAGAGTCAGGCGCTGATCGATCTGGCGCGCAAGTGCAGCAACAACGTGGTGATTCCCGAAGGCATTCATTGCTGTGGGTTTGCGGGCGACAAGGGCTTCACCACGCCAGAGTTGAATGCGCATTCACTGCGCTCGCTCAAGGATGCGGTGCAGCATTGCAGCGAGGGGATTTCCACCAGCCGCACCTGTGAGATTGGTCTGACGCAACACGGTGGAATTGACTACCACGGGCTGGTCTATCTGGTGGATCGGGTGACCCGGGCGAGGGCCATGCAAGAAAAATAGAACCCTGACGAGGCGCCGTAGTCCACAGATTAAGCCCGGTAAATGCTGGGCCTTACCCAAACTCGGCAGCCCGTCCTGATGGCCAGCGATGCCTGGACCCTCAGTTCAAGGAGATACTCATGAAACGTTCTGTACTGTTAGGTCTGTTCGTTACTGCCTCGCTGATGGCGTCCACCTCGTTCGCCGCCGAAAAAGATCTCTGCGCGACCAATTTGCAAACCATCGAGGATTCCAAAGCTCAGATCTCTCCAGAGATGACTGAGCAGGTACAGGCCTCCGTCGACAAAGCCAAAGCCGATCACGCGACGGGCACCAAAAAAGGCACTGAAGATTGCATCGCCGAAACGACCCAAACGATTCAGGATATTCAGAAGTCCGGTGACGGCGGCAAGCAATAGCCCCCGACGAGGCCAACCTTTGGGCTGGCCTAGTTCGCAGACATTGATGTTAAACACACAGGCCTGTTGCTCAGCACGATTCACAGAGCAACAGGCCTGTGGCCGTTCAGAAATGCCAAAACCGAATTACTGCGCAGCGCCGTGGTCTTTTAAGTAGGCCCCTTTTTCAGGGTGGCCTGTTTTCGACCTCGGCCGCCCGCTCATACGGCAGCACCGAGACCATCAGTACTAGGAGATTTCCATGAAACGTACCGCACTCGCTGGTCTGTTCATGTCTGCTGCAATGTTGGCCTCTCCCGTGTTTGCTGCGGACAACAACCTGTGTACGAGCAAGCTGCAAGAGCTCGAAGCCAAAGTGAACTCACTGCCGGCGACCTCCCCCAACGCACCGGAGATCAAAAGACTGCTGGCCAGCGCCAAAGCTTCACAGGCCTCCAAAGATGACAAAAAATGCGCCACCGAGGCCAGCCAGGCGTTGTCGATGGCAAATTGAACAACGAGGCCAACCTTGCGGTTGGCCTTCTGAGCTGCATTGGCGTACACTGCGCAGGCCTGTTGCTCACTATGATTCACCGAGCAACAGGCACGGGGCCGTTTAGGATTCGACGCCGGTCGCGAAACTTTAGGTGCATGCCGAGTTGGTAACAGAACTCGTAAATCCACTGTTGCAACTTCTTATAGTTGCCAATGACGAAACCTACGGCCAGGAATTCTCTCTCGCTGCGTAAGCAGCTTTAGATCCTGAGCTTCTGGTACCTTCGGGTCCAGCAATCACCAGGGGATGTCTGTAAACCCAAAGTGATTGTCATATAGAACAGAATCGCCGTGCAGTACGTTGTGGACGAAGCGGCTAAAACTTACACAACTCGCCCAAAGCACCCTGCCCTTCGGGTCGCTGAGGGTTAACTTAATAGAAACGGCTACGCATGTAGTACCGACAGCGGAGTACTGGCGGACGGGGGTTCAAATCCCCCCGGCTCCACCAACTTTACATCTAAAGACGTCCACGGACGTCTTTTTTTGTGCCTGAAATCCAGAAAAATCAAGGCTTTAGGGTCTATTAGGATCCATGGACGTCCGGCACAATCCACGACATCGGGTATTCCAGATGGTATTCCAAGCCCTTCAGTGGTAATTTTTGGAATACCAATTGATGTCATGGAACTCCTCATGTGCGCCCAAGCCACCCGCCTCTCTGACCGCCAGCTCAAAGCGGTAAAGCCGAAAGACAAAGACTACGTCCTCAGCGATGGAGACGGTTTACAGCTGCGCGTAAGGGTCAATGGTTCTACGCTCTGGAACTTCAACTACCGGCAGCCGATTACCAAAAACCGCATCAATATGGGCCTTGGCACCTACCCAGAACTCTCACTTGCGCAAGCCAGGAAGAAAACTGTCGAAGCCAGAGAGCTTCTCGCTCAGGGCATCGACCCGAAAGAACAACGTAGCGAGTTGGAGCAGACAAAAAGGCAGGCAACCGAGCACACATTCGAGAACGTGGCGTCTGCCTGGTTTGAACTGAAAAAGGATTCTGTGACTCAAGCTTATGCCGAGGACATCTGGCGCTCACTCACGCTGCATGTCTTTCCATCACTTGGCACAACACCCATCTCGCAGGTCAATGCCCCGAGAGTTATCGAGCTTCTTCGCCCTTTGGAAACCAAAGGCAGCCTGGAGACAGTGAAACGACTGACCCAACGGCTCAACGAGATCATGACCTACGGCGTGAACTCTGGAATGATCTTTGCCAATCCGCTCAGTGGCATCCGAGCGGTTTTCAAAAAGCCGAAAAAGCAGAACATGGCCGCCCTTCGTCCTGAAGAGCTGCCAGAACTGATGGTCGCCATTGCCAATGCGAGCATAAAAAGAACAACTCGCTGCCTGATAGAATGGCAGCTTCACACCATGACCCGTCCTGCGGAAGCCGCGACGACTTCTTGGGCTGACATCGATCTCGACAAGAAAACTTGGACGATTCCAGCCGAGCGGATGAAAAAGCGACGTGCACACGTCATACCGCTGACCGGACACGCACTAGCTCTGCTTGAGACTATCAAACCCTACAGCGGCCACAGAGAGTATGTGTTCCCTGCTGACAGAAACCCACGAACTCACTGCAACAGCCAGACAGCAAACATGGCCCTGAAACGCATGGGCTTTGAAGGTCGATTGGTGAGCCATGGCATGCGCTCCATGGCGAGCACTATCCTAAACGAACAGGGATGGGATCCAGAGCTGATCGAGGTCGCACTTGCTCACGTAGACAAGGACGAAGTGCGTAGTGCCTACAATCGTGCGGATTACATTGAGAGAAGACGCCCGATGATGATCTGGTGGAGCGAGCACATCCAGCGTGCGGCTACCGGTAGTTTGTCGATCTCAGCCGTTCAGGGGTCAAGGAGTCTGAAACTAGTATCGACCGGTTAACCACACCTCAATTGAACTTATGCAATTGCCATTGCATCAACTTGACCAGAATTAATGGTAAGGATGTCGCGTTTATGCTTAAGTTGACGGCTACAGTAAAGAAGAAGGAGAAGAAACCACTTCAACCTACAATCAATCTACTGAATGGGGAAGCTAGTGTGGGGAATGAAAATCTCTTAATAGCTAAATACTGAGAACTACGCCCTGCAATTTCCCACCCGGGGGAAATTTAACACATACACACCCTTATAGTTGTTCATGAAACGAAATTTTGCAATCGAGCCATGAGGGTAATATTTTCATGAAATCATGTATCGAATGTGAAGATCGCAGCCTACTTCGATCAAGCACATGACTATAAACCTAAAACAATCAATTCATGCTTACTCAGATTTCTAAATTCAGTATTGCAGCCCTCGGGCTGCCATACTGAATCATTATTTTTTTGCTTTAGCTTACGGCTAACGATTGTCAAAAATACACTACCATGGTTAAACATCTCCTGCTTAACCGAATGACTTATAAATTGAGCGGTGGAAGCACAAGTACCTCCTATGCTCATCCGCCAACCAGCGCAGCCTCATCCCAGGATGAATGCCTAACTTCTGTAGATCCACACCAAGAAGTCGAGAAGAAACCAGCAGACCTCCCTGATCATCGAAGCTGATCAAAAATCGATCGAACAACGCGTCCAGATTTGCGGTAAGAAGAAAGCCGTTAAAAACATCTAGCCGCTCAGCATCGGATGGACATTCCGCCCAGGGTTTGGCGTGACTGGCACGCAATACCTCAGGCAGTGAGACACCTGTCACGGCACATGAGCTGCCCCAATACTCAAGCAAAGCCTCACGGAATTTTTGCTGCCCCACACGCAGGCGCACCAACCGCTCGATTTCGGTACCTGCCAAACCATCAGGCAAAGCTGACAATGCCTCGGTAACAGCCTTACTGTAGCCAGCTGCAGCCTGGCTAGGTAGTGCAATGGATAAACTAGCAGTACGACGCAGCAAAGCTGCTAATGCTGCTTCGTTGGTTACTCTAAATTCGCCGCTGGCCTGCTGTTCTGCTGAAAAACTGCGTATCAACTCGGGCAGCAAAGAAGCGATGCCTGACATGACGAAGATGTCGAAACCACTGCCAACAACCGTCACTGTGGCACAGGTCGGGTGTCGGGCCGACGCAAGGGTGACGCTACCTACTTCATCAGCAAGTGTGTGTTCAAAGCCATTATCCGTACCGCTTTTTTCTATTAGGGCTCGCTGAAGAGAATTCATCGAAACATCATCCGTGCTTGCTTATGCTGGTTGAATAGGCAACAGAGCTGCACACGTTTTTTGGATTTTCCAGGTAACGTCATGACAAAAAAGCCCTGCATCGAGCAAGTTCGACCTATAAGCCGTATCCGACTAACTTGTCTGAGCCATTGAGAGAAATTCGCTATTATAGCGCTCCAGAAAATCGACGTTTGAAAAGCATGCCATCGTCAAAACTCGGATCAAGTACCAGGCACACCTGCTCGCTACCGATCAGCTCCTCTGGCGGAGGTGTGGTCGTGGTCACTATGTACTGAAACGGAATATTCGCGCCGACGTCAAAAGCTTTCTGCAGACGATCGGTTAACAACAGGAACCCCTCATAAAGCCCGGCGCTCATATCTGCTTCGCGTGGGCAATCGTGAATGACTAAACCAGGAAACGCATTACCATCTCCTGCGCTTTCCACAAGGCATGCGATATCGCCCAATAGAACCTCCAGCACACGGTAGGCTTCACCGCCTCGCATCGAAATTCGGAAAGGTCGATTTTCATCGCGGGGATCAAATGCGCCAAACGCGTCATTGGACAGAAGTTCTCCTGTAAAACGATCCATGATGCTGGCTATACGTTTTTCCCGGGTTGATAAATCTTTCTGTACTATCGCCAACTGAATTCGGGTGCTACTTATATCGCGTCCAATGCCGTCAGACTTGGCACAGGACTGATCAATAGCAGCTTGGGAAACGGAGGAGCCTGCCGACCTCTCCCAACGTTCCATTTCAACAAGCAGTTCTTCTCCGCGACGAGCCTCATGAGACGTCTTATCCCGAACTTCACGAATTTTATTGCGCTTGCCAACCAATTCAGTTTCGACCATCTCCAGACTTTGAAGCTTAGCTTCGAACTGCTTCTTACGTTGAAGTACAGCTATTGCCCGTGATGCAGATTCCTCCATGGCACGACTCAAGCTTTTCTTATCACGCTCATCTCTTAGATTAGCCACCTGCAAGCGCCCAACTTCTGCCTGGATGTGCTGGCATTTCGAAAATGGAAGATTCCCCTCTTGGCAGTCCCCTGCAAGTTGAGTGAGCCTCAGTAGTTTCACACCAATTGTTTTATAGGCGTCCTCATCTCCCACCCTTGCTGCCTCAACATAGTCGTACTCCAAGCTTGCCCTGTTGAGCTGAGTCTGTAGTTCCGCTACTTCTGCACGCAGCTTTGCCAGATTTTGTTCGGCTTCGTCTTGACGCTCATTCCAGTCCTGCAATACAGACGCTGTTTTATCAGCAGCATTACGCACTTCCTTTACCACTGAGTTAGCAAACAAATCCTCAGCGTGCATCGGCAAACTATCCGATAGATTCCGCCAAGCACGTAGGTCAGACTCAATGCGCCTGCGGATCAAAACTGGCTCATGCAACAACGCGATCGTTTGCTTCTTAGCATGTTCCAAGTCCGCTTCCAACTCAGCCAAGCGACTCATGAGACTTGATTCCGCCTGATCCAGCAAACCCAACACTGCACGCATGATAATGGGTGGATCCTGGCGACTGCGTTGCAAACCTGTGCCCTCGCCCTCGCGCCAAGAGAAAAAAGACTTAAAGCGCGAACCTTGGTCCCGGCTGATCCAAGCCAAGAGGTGGCGCCATTCAATAGCCTGGTCTGTTTCCGGGATGACGCGTGGCGTAACCTTAGCCATCATTACGTCGGAAAGGTGTTGTATAAATGAGCGGTCTGTATCGCCGGTTTCCTCGCCCCATAGCGCATTGATGTCGTCACCTTCCAGAGCAATGCCTTCCTTGTAGGTATTGAAATGGCGGAACAGAGTAAATACTTGGTCCTCTACATGCAAAACGGCCGCGACACCACCTTGCGGGAACTCACCGAACAACTCCTCACGCACCTCACTGACAGCCTTGGCTGTATCTCCCAGACACAGACGCAGTAATAGGCATAAAGAGGTCTTGCCAACTCCATGGCCTGCTGCACGTGCGCCAGAGGCACTACCAGCCACAGGTTCCTTGGCCCAGACAATATTCAGGCCACGCCGAAAAGCTACGGTGCGAAGAATGTGGTCAGGGCCCGCTTCACGAAAGAGGGTCAAACGTTCGAACCATAAACGTGGACTGTGCCTCACTTCTGGTAATTGCTGGATCAATTCCTGCACCGTTTCGCTCCTTGCTTAGGCTTTTTTGCTTGATTGTTGGCTGGTCTGGATCTCTTCGTCAGCGGCACCAAGCTGCATCTGTTCCGCAGCGTTCAACAGAATGCTCGCGACCGATGTAGCTTGAGTATCGACAATCAAATGAGCTGGGATATCTCGTCCCTTTAGCGCGACAAGATGGTCGGACTCTACCCTCACCAGCCCCGAGGCCTCAAAATAACGAATCCAACTCTGTATACGATCACCTGCCAGTCGTGTGGATTCGAAGATTCCGGCATACTGGTTTTGATAGGTCGTAACATTTTTTGCGTTCGTTTCCCCTACATAAGACGACAACAACTCAGAGCGGGCCGCAAGAAGCGAGGCATCGATTAGCTTACGACGCGCCAAACGTCCCGCTTTCTGAATAAGCGTGAGCAGCAGGCCAGCCAGGCGAGCATCTAGCTCATCGCGAAGAGCGCCACGCTCCGAATAAGTTGGCTGCGCCTGTTGTCCAGGTGGCGGCACTAGGGGACTGACATAGGCTTCACCACTGGCTTCCGCCAATGTCATTCGGTCGAATTCACGCATAACCAAACGTTGAGTGCGGTATTCGCCGAACGCCTTAGTCTCATTGTTTTTGAGTACACGAAAGGTTTCACTTGGATAGTCTGGGCCCATCAGGTCGGCAGGATCGAGGATGTAGCGCAGCTCGTCACGGGTGAGACCATAGAGTCTTGCGTAATACGCATCAAGTTCAGCACGTAGTTGGGACCGTCGTATTTCGTCCCAGATGAAGGGTTGCCCAGCAAAGCCGAGATCTTGTGCCCAAGCTGTAAGGTCATAGGAAATATAGGTGAGCTCCAGCACACGAGGAACAATAAAGGCCAAATCAACTTCGACATAGTGGCTAGGCGGTAGTACTGGGAGTTGCTTTGGAATGAAGAAATTGAAGTTAGCACCTCCAATTTTCTGACGAGCAACGAAATCAAAAATCAAGACCGAAATGTTTGAAATTAAGCAAGCAATTTGCTGTGGGGCAATTTCATTCGACGGCAATACCAAATGACAACTATTACCAACACCAGATAATGGCAATATTCCTCCAATGACACTTCTCTCATCCGATGCCCTAGCAATCCCTCGCCACCCCATTAACCACCCCTTGTTCCAACCTTTAATTTGCAACCGATCACTCACCTCTTTCGCGCTCACCCAATAGCGCGGGGTGATAGAGTAATCCGGGTCGGCTTTCTCAAGTAGACTCACATCGCGACTAGTACCATCCGGCGTGTATGTGCCCCAGCGGTGGTCGTACTGGTGGATCATCTTGGCCTCATACAATGGCAACAATCCAGGACCAAAAGAGTTCTCAAATAGGTGACTGTCATTAGACATGTGCATCATTGTCATAAAGGAAATGCCCCAAGGGTTGCCTTCGGGGTTACCTTCTTCAATTAGCACCGGTACGGCACGGTAGATCTTTTTGGTCAGTTCGGCATCGCACTCACTGCGAAACACCGGGCAAGTGAGCGTGTTAGGGTTGATGAGGCGGAACTCATTGCTAGACAAACTGAAAATCCGTCGTCTATCAAGCAAATCTGATGAGTTCTTTGCCAGAAAAATAAACTCCGCTGTTTCACTGAAACCCAGCGTAAGAAGACAGAATGGATCTCGGCTATCCGTACCAGGGAAAATTCGGCGAATCTCCCAAAACCCTTTCATACTCACTAAATGTCTGTTTTGGGTAATGTGAGAGAAAAAGGCTTTAGTGCTGTCGTCGGTGGCGATGCCGGTAGGCACGATAAAACCGGCGCGCCCCTCTCGTTGTGTAATCTGACTAATTGTTTCTGCAAACAGTGCGTAGGTGTTCACGTCGCCCACGCCTGTGAGCGGATAGCGGCCACCATCAGCTTCCTTTACATGGGCAAACAAGCTTGCCGCTTCAGCGGTGCGGCGAGCACTGATGAACTCCGCATACAGGCGCTGTTCAGCCTCGCAATCGGGTGGGCTGTGGTCGTGCTGCCGGTACAGGTTCTTCGCTAGCATACCCTCGCTTAACCAACGGATACGCTGACTGCGTTCGGCCTTGTTTTTGGCTTTCACCACATCACTGTGACGAGTAGCGAAGAACTCTTCCTCTTGCAGCTTGATGCGTTCCCATGGAGGGTTACCAAGCACGCAATCAAATCCACCAGCGGCAAATACTTGTGGAAAGGCCAGCGGCCAGTGAAGCACACGAGCCTCTAAACACACTGCTTGTGCTGCGGCGAGTTGGTGGGCGTTTGCGATAGGGAGCACATCGCCAAGTAACGTTAGATAGAGAGTGCCACTGGTGGGAATTGCGCTTTGGTTGGCCTCGGTCTTAGGTAGTAAAAAAGCTCCCAGCACTAGATCAGCCGCATGAGCTAGGCGGCTGGTTTTGGCCTTCGTCAGAAACTCGTGGTATGCGGCTTCTTTGTTAGCAATCTGTTGGGCGCTGTCTTGTGGTAGAGCTTCGATGGTCTGCAGTGCAGCCAACCCACTACCTTCCGTATAAATGACCTCAAATTGACCAAAAGCATGTGCATTGCGCTTTTTCTCTAAGTCTCTTAGTGCGGTGGCATTGGCCTTAGCAAAGACCTTACACACCTCTTTATCGTCACCACTCAAAGGCCTGAAAGCATCTTTGGCGATGCCCAACTGCAGTGACTTTAAGTCGGTCAGGCCCAGCAGCGCATCACCACATTGCAGGTGGTGATCGAGAAAGCCGAGAGGGCGGCCTTCTTCAAATCCTTCTAACCACAGGGCCGTGCGCGCCAGCTCCAGCGCCATCGGATTGCGGTCCACCCCAAATATACAGCGGCTGACCACTTCGCGCAGAGCGTGGCGGTAGTCCTGCGGTTTCACTGCGCCTTCGGATGTTTGCAGGTGCACCAATTTTTCCGCCAGGCGGCGGGCAGCTGCAAGCAGAAAATGGCCGCTGCCGCATGCCGGATCTATCACACGGATCGCCAGCAGGGCCTCCACTGGATTGGAGGGATTGTCAGCCAGACGCTGCTGGATCACAGGGTCGAGTGCTGACTTGATCAGCTCCTGGACCAGTGAGTCGGGTGTGTAGTAGCTTCCGGTTAGCTTGCGAGCGTTGCCTGCGGTGCTGCCCTCACTGGTCAAACCGATAAAGCCGAAGCGTTTGGCTGGCAGATCGATTTCCGGTACCAATTCCAGCAGGCTTTCGTACACACTGCCGAGCTCTTCTGGCCCCATATTGCGATAGTCCACCGGGGCGGGCGTGCCACCGTGGTTGGCCCAGCGAAGGTTCTGCATCACGGCTAGCAAGTCAGCGTTGCTCAGGTGTGCCGCATCCAACGAAGGGCACTGACTTTGGGCAAACAGTCCCCCGAGCGCAGGCAAGGCGAGGCGCGGCTCGCCTGCACTCAGCCCCTTGAAGACGATGCGCAGAGCTTGCCAGTGATCTTCAAAACGATTACGGGCGCGACGTTTCAGGCACAATTCACGCAAGCGAGCTACAGCATACCCCTCTGAATAAGCACGACGGGCGGCGATAGCTTCCTTATTCTCGTCTGCTGGATGCAGCAGGCCACGCTCCTCCACGCTAAATAGAAAGATCAGCCGATAGACAAGGCGCAACAATTGCTGGAAATACGCATCCTTGCTCAGCTCGCCGTCGTGCAAGGCACGGCGCAGGGCCTCGTTGCTGTGGTGTTGCAAAAAACCTTCGCCGAGGGTGAGCAGAGCTTGGGTAACTCCCAGGCGCAGACCATCGCGCACACGAGTGCCTTCCTCCTGCCCGGCTTCGCGCCAACTTTCCCAGATGCAACTTTGTAGGCCATTGCCAGCACGGCTGGCGTGCAACAGGCGCCAGACGTTGGTGAACTCAGCATAGCGCTGACCGCTCAGTAAATCTTGCAGGTCCACTTCCAGAAAGCTGGGGCGGGTGAGTGTGGCCGCATCGCGCAACAGCCGAAGTTGTTTGCCATTGCTGACAATCGCCCACAGGTGTTCGGAGCTGGCGTTAAGCAGTTCCTGTGCGAGCTGGAAAGCGGACTTTTTTCGGCTACCACTTCCCGCGATAGCAAAGCGTGCATCGGCATCATCCAGACCCATTGTGTGCGGTGCGACAACGATGGGCAGGTTGCCTGCGAGTAGCTGCACTGGGTAGTGCCGTTCACCCACGGTGATACATTTGACTTGCGAAAGATTGCTGTAGCCAAATGCATCGCGCAGAAGCTCGAACACCAGGTGTTGCGTGATCGCCGCAGCATCCACATCTGCACGATCCATTTGCGCAGCGAAGTGTTTGTACTGGGCACTGGCAATCTGGAAGGCCCGGCTGTAATCGTCCTTGAGCTTAAGCCCCTTAGGGATGAGGTAATCTGTTTCGGTTTGCCATTTGGCACTTCCAAGAGCGGCCTTTTCCAACTGGTCAGGCAGGAACAAACCTCCTTCTAGCTTAAGCGTAGGTAAGTTGAGCGCGGCCTGGGTTTTGCGGAGCTTTCTCATTTTTGACTTTCCTTAGGCGCGCTTACAGCGAATCCGGTAGCAACACATACACACCAATCACATCCACTGGTAGACAGGGGCTAACGCTGTACTGGCCAACATCTCGAGCGGCCTCGCGCACACGCCGATGGTCGTCCAACAACGAATTGGCGCGATCGGTAGCCAACGTTTCTAGCTGCTGCTGGTTGCTGACAAGGAAATCAAGAGCGGTGCGGATTTCGCGCTGCATGGTTTCAGTGGGTAGGTTGCCACTAGGAGTACATTGCAATAGTTTGCTGGCCGATTCATCACTCAACCACTGCGGATTACTGCGACCTTTAACGGCCAGCGCTACTGTCTCTTCGGCCATCATCTGAAAGGGCTCGCGGCGACGTACATAGCCGAGCTGGTGGCGTAGTCGCAGCAGGTAAATGGTGGTAACCACGTCCACCGCATCGGTGAGAGTGGCAGCGCTGCGGGCAGCGATGGCATGCTCACTGGAAAGGCTATCTTCGAGCAGATATTCAGCCAGCACGGTAACCAGTGGATGGCTGCGGTGCAGTTCGTTGAAATCAATTATCAGTGGCTTACCGATCCCTTCATCGGCTAGACGCATCCTTAAAGCCTCGGGCAAGTGCTGTGGCAGCAATCGCTGGTGATGCGGCTTATGCGTGGGCTCCAGGGGGGCATTCAATCGGGCGCAAGCACTATGTACAAAGCGTTGAACGTCGGCCTGGGTACCGAGAGCCTGCTGCTGTTTTTTCCATTCTGGCAACACTTCATCAGGACGAATACGTCGCTGGGCGAACACTGTGCGGTTTGCCTTGGCTTTTTCCAATGCGTCCTGCCACTGGGCTTGCAGCGGCTGCAGTTCGACATTCGCGGCAGCAAACATATCTGGCGTATAAGGAGCATTGATGCCGCCGCGCTTCATAAGGGCTGCTTTCACCAGCGCCTGACTGATGCGCTGCTCGTCTTCGGGCATGGGTACTAACACGCCGAGTTCTTTCTGGATGGCCTCGCCCTTGCGCAGAATGACGTTAATCACAAAGCCATCAACTGGGTTGTCCTGCCCATAGAGCATCGTGCAGCGCACTTCCGCCGATTGCTGACCAAAGCGGTCGACACGGCCTTCACGTTGCTCGTGACGGGTAGGATTCCAAGCTAGGTCGTAGTGGACGACGGCGGTGAACAAATGCTGCAGATTAATGCCTTCAGAAAGGCAGTCTGTGGCGACCAGAATGCGCTGGCTGCACTCCTCCATCGCATCGACCCGCTCGCGACGCTCTTCTGGTGTGTATTCGCCGGTGATGGCGTCGATGGTGACCTTGGGGAAGGCTTTTTTCAGGTGCTCGGCGACATAGTGCGCGGTAGCGATATAGCGACAGAACACCACCGGCTGATACCCGTCCTTAATCAGGGATTGCAGGTGCTGAATAAGGCTAGAGAGTTTAGGGTCGCCGGCCTTGCCAGAAAGGCGCTCAGCCTCTTTGATGAGGGTTTGCAGGCGACTGGCATCTTGGAGTTGAGCTGGCGGCTCCAAGTCGCTGCTTTCAAGATCGTCAGCCTCGCCGTCATGCAAACGTCCGTCGGTTAGCAGATCGTCGAATTCGAGAGAGCCCTCGATTCGGGTGGTCAAGGCTTTAACTGCCGCTGCCGGAGAGGATGCAACGCAACGCAACAGGGCAAGGGTGGCGTACCAGATCAGACGTACGCTGCCGGACTTTGACTGCTCAATGCTTTCGGCCAGCTCACGGCAGTAGCTTTGTACTGCATCGAAAAAACGGCCCCAGTCACCACTAAGCTGGTAGGTAACTTCGGTTTTCATGCGGCGCGGAAAACCACGGCCATCGCCGGTTTCCGCCTGCCATTCGGCTATATCCTTGCGGCGACGCTGGACGAAATGGCGGGCGAGCTCCTGGCGCAACGGATCAGTGGTGGACATGCGTCCTTGCAATGCAATAAAGCGCGGGTCAAGCAAGGAAAGTAAGTTGTAGAACGCGACTTCGTCGCCAGAATGCGGTGTGGCGGTGAGCAGCAGCAGATGGCGACTTTCGTCTTTCACTAAGCGCTGCAGCAGCTCAAAGCGCAGTTGCTTGCCAGCACCACTCCTAACGCAGGTATGTGCCTCATCGACGATTACACATTCCGGAGCAATGGAAAGGAAGTGTTCGCGGTGGCGTTCGCTTTTGATGTAGTCGAGGCTGACTACAACCACAGGGTAGTGGTCAAACAGGCTAACACCGTGTGGCAGTTCACGCTCAATGCGGCTAGCGCTGCTAGAGGTAAGCGCCACAGCTTGCAGATTGAAGCGGGTTTCCAACTCACTTTGCCATTGTTCGACGAGGTGCGGCGGACAAAGTACAGCTAGGCGGCTGATCTCACCACGATCCATCAGCTCGCGGGCAATCAAGCCGGCTTCGATAGTTTTTCCGACACCTACGTCATCGGCAATTAGTAAACGTACAGTCGTCAACCGTAGGGCCATCAACAGCGGCACCAACTGGTAACCACGCGGCTCGACGGCGATATTGCCAAAGCAGCGGAATGGGCCACCACCGTTGCGAAGCTTTAAACGCAGAGCATCGCGCAATAACAGAGCCGCCGCATGGTTGCCAGCCTGTTCGGGCTGTGGCCATGGGAAGGTAGCAGGCTCGACGGGCTCAAACTCAAGCTCAGGAATCAAGGCGATGATGTCGTCATCTGCGCCACCCAGTGGGCGCAATCGCAGCCAGTCACGTCGAGAGTCGCTTTGCACCACCCACTCTCGCCCACGGGCGCGAATCAAGTTGCCGGGCATGAAATCGTGTTCGAGTGTAGTCATTGTTGTTTCTCTGGCATGTCAAACACGTCAGCATGGCGGGCGAACTTGACTGACCATTGTGATGGGTCGGAAAAGTCAAGCACTTGCCAGCCTTTGTCGACTAGTAGGCTATGCAACTCATTAGATACCGCCTTAAGGAATACCAATGCGCGGACAGCTTTGTACTGTCCGGCTGCAGTAGCCATCCCATTAAGGACTGACAAATTGACGGTATCGGGCTGGCGGTGCCCTGCCCGACTAAGGACTTGCAGCCATTGCTCCAAAAGGTCATCACTGCTGTTGACTGAATTGCATGCCGCCGCAACAACAGGTACCTGACTCGGTTGTACTTGGGCATTGGCCAACGCGACCAGAAGCTTGAGCGCATCGGCGTTGCGGCGATTGATGTGTTCGTGATCGGGCTGATTGAAGTAGGAAAGTAGGCATTGGTAGCAGCCGGCTTCGCAGATACGGCTTCCTTGTGCGTCGGTTTGTTCCAGCTCGGGTAGGTTGTCGAACTGCCACCCACCTTGCGGTACGTTGTAATGCATAAGACTTAGGGCGCTGCTAGCGACTTGCGCAAGGCTGGCAGGCTCGCTTGCTAGGCGGGTTAGCACTCCTGCACCGCCTTCGGCTGCCTCGTAAAACATCAACGCTCGGCGTTCGTCGCCTTTGGGCAATGGCTCAGCGACCAGTTCGGATTCTTCGATCTGAAAGGTCATTTCAATACCGCGCTTGAGCGCCGCCTGCAAGGTAGCCATCGCCTCGGTGGAAAGCGGGTGCAGCGGTGCCAAAATCAACAGATTTCGATGATCCTCGACAAAAGGAACGATGCGCTGATTGGGTATTTTGTCGAGTAAGGCTTCGTCACTGCCGCCGTCTTCGCTGCCACTAGGGTCGTCCTGCTTGCTCCAGGTACCAGTAATGGGATTAATGTAGAAACCGAGCTGTTCCTTATTCTTACGCCGGCGCCAGCCTCGATTTATCCGCCACAAGCGGGCGGCGGGAGCATAGGTGAGCTCGGCCAGTACGTCTCCGCCCTGATGTATTTCCGCCTTACGCTTCTGGATGACACCATCAGGCCCAGGCAGGAAGCGGTAGGTCGTTTGTAAGTCGAAGCCTTGACGTTGTCGGTCTTCATCATTAATTGAGATGCGCTCGACAGCTACGGTTTCGACAGTCTCGATGCGATACAGCTCGCGCACCCAATCATGCTCGGTTAGCAGTGCATCACAGTTTTCACAGGTGTTAACGGCGAGCTGCCCGCCGCCGGGCTCGCCAACGTGACCATAGCCGCACTGGCTACAGACCAATGAGGCAACCGTAGCCAACTGACTGTTGCCCGAAATGTGATCAGACGAACCGACGTTAAGTTTGGCACGCACCACGCGATACATGCGGCCTTGGTGGTAGATAAGGCTGCGCGGGCCAAATTCAGAAAGGCCTAGAAAACGCGGACGGCTTACCATACTGCCTTCGTCGTCCTTGCCGGAATTAGAAATACCGCCACGGGCGGGAATCCAAGCCATAAGCGGCAAACGAGGGAAGTTGTAACCGGGCAGGAATCCTTGACTGGCCAAGTAGCGATAAGTATAGAAATCCGAGTTCTGCGTATTACCGCTCTTGAGCAGTACGGCGTACTGGCGAGCGGCATCCCCATAGCGACGCTGGGCGTTTTGTCTTTCGCTGTTGGAGGCGGTATGACTTTTTACAATTTGGTCAGCCATATTCATCTGTGCGCGGGTGGCATCGAACAAGACCCGCCAGCGCTCAAGTGCGTTGGAGAACTCTTGTGGCGCCTCTTTAATGACCTGTTGCACGTAGTCGGGTTTAAACCAGTCGCTGCCATTTAGTTCGTTTTGCAACTGGGCGATGACTCGAGAGGCGCTGAGCTGCGCTCTTGCCTGAACCGCGGGATCATTGAGGGCATCGTAATAATGCTGGATAAGTGGTTTTTCTGGCGGATCTAGATCGAGCATAAGTGCGATGCTGGAGTCCAGGGCTACTTGTGCGCAGGCTAGCCAGACGGCGTTCAGGTGACTTTGTACGAGATCACGGTTGGCCAAATCGAGAGTAGGGGGTCGTACTACGCCATGCACCATCTCATTGGCATGATGGAAAAACCATTGGTCGTGCGGGCTCTGAGAAGCGCAGTAAGTGATGACCAAAGCCTGCTGTCCGGAGCGGCCTGCCCGGCCACTACGCTGCGCATAGTTAGCTGGGGTAGGTGGCACGTTTCGCAAGTAAACGGTGTTAAGCGCAGAGATATCTACACCCAACTCCATGGTTGGCGAACAAAACATGACAGGTAAACGCTCAAGCGGCGCTTCATGTGCCGGGTTGCTCGCCCAATCCTTGCGGTCTTTCTCGGTATAGCGGAATCGCTGCTCCAGCAATTGCCGCGTTCCTGCATCGACTTGGGCAGTGTGTTCATGGGCCTCAAAATCGAACAGCGAATGGCCGCTCTGTCTCAACACCGTGGCGACACTGAGATAGAGCGTACGGAAGAAAGCATTAGCTCGACTATCGTCACCCTGGGCATCGTCAGTGATCAGACACCAGTCCAGCGCCGCTGCATTCAAACGCCAACCCACCAGTCGCTGGTCAATCGGGTGCTTTTGCACATAGCCATAAAGGTTAGCGGCCTGCAGCAAGGCTTCCACTAAGTCGCGCCAGTCTGCATCTTTCCAGCTCGCCACTTGGCCAGCTACTGAAGTTTGCTTCCAGAAAGACGCTGTTTTTATGTCGCGCAAAAGACGCGAACGTGGGCCACCTGGCATCAGATCGGTTCGCGGCTTGCCCTTGTAGTCAGGTCGCTTGTCCAGGATTAAATACTTGGCGGTTTCCAACTGCTCGTCAGAGGCAAAGGCCCAGCGATCATTGAGGTAGGAGAAAGCACTAGTACGGGCTTTATCCTGCTCTACCGCATCTAGGTATCGGCTCTCCAAACACAGGCCGCGCCGCATGACATCAAAAACTTGCTGGCAGAGGGTGGCGCGATTGTGCGCATTCAGTTTGCTCAGTGTGGAGTTTTTGGCAAAGGAGGCGTCGTCTGCACAGAACTCATCCAAGCTGCGATACCGAATGGCAAGTAGACCCAGCTGATCAAGGTTCGGATTGTTGAAGCGCCAGCCTCGACGAAGGTCGCGCAGCAGCCGATATCCGATGATGAAACGCAACGTGCGTTGCGCCTCCTGCCGTGCCAGCCCCATGAGCTTGGGAGTACGCAGATATTCAACGAGAGTGGCGTCATTCAGTTGGTCAAAGCCGAGCGCCTTGAACACCGAGTCGGCCAACTGCTCTTCGGTCAGGAGCCCCTCGCTATTTTGCAGCGCGCCGATCAAGCCGGAACGCAGTGTCAACAGAAAAACAAAATCGTTGAAATGCCCAGCCTGCAGAGCGGCATCCTGACGGTTGTCGGTAAAGCCCAGTAGTTTACGAGGATCGGCTTGCCCTGGCCCCGGCTCTCCCTCGGCAAACAGTTGACGCAACGCACTCAAAGTAAGGATGGTTGTGGCAGATGAACGCCCCTCACCCGAAAGGCTAGCCAGGCGGTTTATGTCTTTGCCATGGGCTTCATGCGCTTGCGAGCATTTTAGGCAGAAACGGAATTTGCCTGGGATATACCAGAAAGATTCGCCAGCCCCCTCATCACCTCTCACGCTCACTGATGTTTGGTAAGGTACTAATTTTTTGTAATTCTGCTTGAGTTTGGGTTCATCTTTACTCAAGTCCAACCAAGTCTCGGGCAAATCCTCTAAAAGCCCACCATACTTTTGGCCGGATTGCACCGGACAGAGAAAACCAAAGGTAACGTCTTCATTGTCATCGGCGGCTATATCGTCAATTTCGCGCGGCTGGTAGCTGGTGGGCAGTTGCTTGGAAAGCCACACAGGGTGGTATTCCTGGCCGCAGTCGCGACAGAAATGTACTGGATATAAATGGACACCTTCGTCCTGGCGTCCCGGCGCAAACCGCTGCGCGTCGAGGGTCACATGGCGCGCGCCCTGAGCCTCCAGAGTAGCCAGAACTTTTCCCGGACCACTGATGAACTGATGCAGCTTGAAGGCAAAAGGCGGGCGGCCTTGCGGGGTTCTAATTTCATGAGCTGCGACTAAAAAGCGCTGCAAACTAACGCGAGCATCCTCCGGAGTGACTCCAGCCACCTTTGCAAGTTTGGCGCTAGCATCATGCAAAGTCATGGGCTTGGCACGACGTGGAGGTTCGTTGTCTGAAAAATCGATCCCAAGATTTAGCTCTACCCAGATTGCCATTGGGTCAGCGCGAAAAGACTCGAATCCCTCCCAGGCAAACTCCTTACGGCTCAACGCAATCTTCAGTTTCGGTAGAATGGCCGCTACATCCTTGAGCGGATCTGTTACCCGTTCCAGCGTTTCGCCAATGACGTCTTGCTCAGTAATGCAAGCGCCAAAAAGTTTGCTAGCGACCTCTGCCACCGTTTTGTTGCGGTCGGCTTGGCTTCCTGTGCTGGACATAGTCGCAGAGGTGCCAATGCAAACTAGTTCATCGGCTTGTAAGCGCTCGCGCAACCGCCGCACCAGCAACGCAACATCAGCCCCCTGCCGCCCGCGATAGGTATGCAGCTCGTCAAGAATTAAGAACTCCAGGCCATGACAATGCTCAACCACCCGCCGATCGTCCTCATCGAACCGAGTAAGAATAAGCTCTAACATCATGAAGTTAGTGAGGAGAATATCCGGAGGATTGTCAGCAATGGCGGCGCGTTCGATACGCGACTCCTGCCCGGTGTAACGAGCGACGGTGAATGGCTGCAGCCCTTCTGGGTAACCATGCAAGAATTTGTCTAGTTCTTCCAGCTGGCTGTTGGCTAAGGCGTTCATTGGATAGATGACGATGGCGCGGGTACGCGGACTTTGATCCTGATCCTTGGCTTTTAAGATTCGATCGATCACAGGAATAAAAAAGGACAAAGATTTACCGGATCCTGTGCCAGTCGTGACTACATAGCTCTGGCGACCCTGACCTTTGGCCAGGGCTTGTAGCTGGTGGGCGTAAAGATGCAGCGGTTCCGGATAACCTTCCGTTTTCCCTACCTGAAAAATCTCGGCACAGGCTTTGTGCAATAGACCATCCGCAGCAAGTTGCTGCACCGTACCCTTGCGCTGATAGTTTGGATTGATCTGGATAAGCGGCTCAGGCCAATAACGACCACTGGCATACTGCCGCTCGACTTCTTCTCGGATATCAGTAGCCTGAATCCGGGAGAAGCTGCGGGAAAAGCTGCTGTATTCACTTATCAATTGATCGCGGAAATTGAATACGTTATCCATGCGTTTTTTCTCCTTCCACTTCGATTTGATAACCAGCGGTCATGAATGCGTTGTTCTCACCTTCGGGCACTCGCGGACGAGCCAATCCAATGTGCGCATACACGTTCACGGATCCGTTGACGGGTTCCCCTAGCCCCCCAACGTTGTCCCATGACAAATGGCGACCGGCGATCCGCTCAACCGCCATAGCAAACAATGCGCTCACTGCATAGGACAAGCGATAGCGTTCAGCCATCATCACGAGTCTACTGCGCAGATGTCACTGGCACCACCGGCCTTAACCCAAGCATCCACCTCTGTTTTTTGGAATTTCCACAGCCTGCCGACCTTGTGGGCAGGCATATGTCGCTTGGCAATCCAGGCGTACACGGTGTCTTTGCTGACGCCGAGGTGCTCAGTGATTTCTTCAACGCTAAGCCAACGGTCTGTCATGACTAGATCCACGGAAAACAAGATCGAGGATCTTAGCGGATTTGGCCTGCTTTAATAGGGTTAAACTGGAGCGCCAGCAAAAAATCAACCGGCTTAACAGGCCCGCATCCTTGGCCCCATCGCTTCCGAGATAGCAGTCATCCGCTGCAAGCTCCAGTACCGATCCGACAATCATCGATCACTACAATGATGCTCATCCGACCAGTACCTAGCTGGATAGCGTAATTGGCATGGACATCGTCAAGAAGGTTTTCCAGCGGCACACCGTAGATCGGTGTACTGGGAGGATCGAGCGTATCAAGTTGCGCCGTGACGAAGTGCTGCCATTCTTTGCAAATTATCCGACCCGCCTGGTGCCAATCAAGACCTGTGAAAATGCCCACTAGTGGGCAAGTCAGCTTCACACCAGGGGCATGAGGTACGACTACCTGCCTCTCGTTCGGTACGCCCCTTTTTGCTGCGAAACAAAACCGATACGGCTGACCCTCAAGCCATCTTGACAGCGGCGCAGCAGCCCGGCGCTTGCCTGGTGGCAATCAACTCTCGCTACACCGTATCCGCTCCCAGTTACTGAAATTTCGCATCATGCAGAGCAATGGCTTACGTGGGCTGCTTTACGATAAGACTGCTCCTACCTATACGTCAGAATGGTTCCCTGTTGAGCTCTGGGAGACGTCCATATAAGTTTCCCTAGATCGTCGGTAAAATAGTCCAACTTCAAAACCTGATGCTCAGGTAAACCGCCGAGTTTTTCGATTTACCCCACGACACCTACTGACTGCAACTACCTGCCTGTTCTCCAACTTCCAAGTTTTTTCAGACCTATATCACCTCCTGAATCCCTACCGGTATCAACCTCGGCAGGGACTTTGCCGTGCCTGCATTTCGCACGGCACGCCCATCACAGGAGGATGTTCCCAATGTATACCCCTTGCCCCAGCTGCAACGCTGGGCGTGTCGTCACGAAGAATATCGGTAAGCAAACAGGCGGTTTTATTGGTGCGGTGGGCGGTGCCGTCAGCGGTGGTGCCGGTGCGCTGTCGGGCGCACAGGTCGGGGCGACGGTGGGAGTCATCGCCGGGCCGGTCGGCAGTATGTTTGGCAGCATCGTCGGGGCAATTATCGGCAGCTTGTTTGGCGGGGTCGCCGGTGGCATTGCCGGGGCCACTCTAGGTCAGCACGTGGATGACAAGGTGCTGAACAACTACCAATGCCTGGACTGCGGTTACAGCTTCAGCGTCAACCATTAATCCGTTTTGAACAGCCGTCGGCATGTCGCTGACGGCTTCGCTGTTTCTTCATCTATTGATAAGGATCTTCTCGTGGCTCATCTCATCGAACAAATGGCTTATGTTGGCGCTACCCCTTGGCATGGCCTAGGCAGTCGCCTCACTGAAAAACAACCGCTGGAAGTCTGGCAACGTGAAGCTGGTATGAACTGGCAGATCCAGGAAAGCCCGGTGCATTACAAAGCAGACAGTATCGGCCCACTCGGCTCCATTCACTCCTTCCCCGAACAGAAAGTCTTGTATCGCTCCGACACCAAGGCCGCACTGTCGGTCGTATCCCAGCGCTACCAGGTGGTGCAGCCCCGTGAGGTGCTGGAGTTCTATCGCGACCTCACAGACGTGTCCGGCTATGAGCTGGAAACTGCCGGAGTGCTGAAAGGCGGACGCAAGTTCTGGGCACTGGCGCGAACCGGGCAATCGGCGGCGTTGAAGGGTAACGACGAGGTAAATGGCTACCTGTTGCTGGCGACCTCCTGCGACGGCACGCTGGCGACCACCGCCACGCCAACCACCGTGCGTGTGGTGTGTAACAACACGCTGGCGATTGCCTTGGACGGCACGACCCGCGCGATCAAGGTGCCGCACAGCACATGTTTCGATCCACAGGCGGTAAAGAAGCAACTCGGTATCGCAGTCTCCCAATGGGACGCCTTTATGTACCGCATGCGTGCGCTGTCCGAGCGCAAAGTGCAATGGCATGAAGCGCTGGGGTACTTCATGAACGTGCTGTGTGAGACTAGCCCGAACAATCAGCTACCGGCTGTGCTGCCCAATGAGCGGGCGCTGCGCAAGGTGCAAGCGCTGTATGAAGGCCAAGGCCGAGGCTCGACGTTGGCGTCCTCGCAAGGCACCGCCTGGGGTCTGCTCAACGCAGTCACTGAGTATGTCGATCACGAACGTCGAGCACGCAGTAATGAGTACCGCATGGATTCGGCTTGGTTCGGCCAAGGCGCGCAGATCAAGCAGCGGGCACTGGCGGCGGCGCTGCAACTTGCGGCCTAGTCGCTGGACCGTCGAACTTCACCCTCTCATTCCTCCACGACCTAAACGCCCGATCAGCCTAGTGCTGATCGGGCGTTTTCGTATCCTTTGAAGGACATGCTCACGAACACTCAAGCGCTACCAAATGTCAGGACTAAACCCCGCCCGGCGTTACGCCTGGTGGACACCAAACAACTACCTCACGCCGATTGGTTGGCGGTACGCAAAAATGGCATTGGCAGCTCGGATGCCGCCGCTGCCGTTGGCCTGAATCCGTATAAATCCCAATTGGAATTGTGGATGGAGAAAACCGGGCGCGATGAAACCCTGCCCAAGATCGACCCGCATGACGAGGAAAGCCCAGCCTACTGGGGCAACATTCTGGAGCCGATTGTGGCAACGCATTACACCCAGCGCAGCGGTCATCGGGTACGGCGAATCAATGCCGTATTGCAACACCCAGACCCGACACTGAGCTGGATGCTGGCCAACATCGACCGCGAAATCATCGGTACGCCACAGGTGCAGATCCTCGAATGTAAAACCGCTGGTATCAACGGCGCCCGCCTCTGGAAAGAGGGCGTGCCGGAATATGTGCAGCTACAGGTCATGCACCAGCTCGCCGTCACCGGCAAGCAGGCGGCAGATGTAGCGGTACTGCTGGGCGGGCAACACCTGGAAATCCACCGGATTGAACGGGACGATTCGATGATTGCCCGACTGATCGAGCTGGAACGGTTGTTCTGGGATTACGTCGTAAGCGACACCCCACCACCGGCTGACGGTTCAGCATCCGCCGATCAGGCACTGCGCTGTCTGTATCCACAGGACGTCGGACACACCCTGGACTTCACCCAGGATGTCCGCCTCAGCAGCACCTTTGCCGACTTGCAAAAGGTGCGCGACTCGATTGCTCAGCAGGAAGCGCAAGAGGCCCAGCTCAAGCAGGCCTTGCAGCAAGCCATGGGCGATGCCAGCCGTGCGCTATTTGAAACCGGTAGCGTGAGCTGGAAGAAAGCCAAGGACAGCGTGGCGCTGGATATCCCGCGCCTGCTGAAGGACAAGCCCTACCTGCACGTACACTATTCCACCACCAAAACCGGAAGTCGGCGTTTTCTGCTGACGTGAACGTCTGCCGGTTATTCCGCGCCCCCCCTCAACGCCATCTAGCCCGTTCACGCGGTCTCGGTGGCTTTTTATTTTCAGATGCAGGAGACACCTCATGCTCAAAGGTTTGGCGATAACACCGCCCGTACTCGGTCGCATTTCCATCGGCAAAGTGGTCGAGCGAAACGGCAAACGTCTTCCCGAAAAAGACGATCAGTTCACCATTACCTCTCAGGTGCAAAATCGGGATGGCTGGTTGCTGCATCCCCTCGACGAGGAGCTGCGCAAGGCTTCGGAAAACAAGCTGCGCAGCATCCCGATCCGTTTGCTGTTTAACGAACCCGATCTCAACTTTCGCGCTGACTACAGCCTGTTTGACCGCAGCACCGGGCGCCCGCTGTGTGTCGGTAACGGCGAGACCTGCAAGCGCCAATGTGAAGACGGCATCAAGACGTTGCCTTGTCCCTCGCCCGATGGCTGCTCACTGGCCCAAGGGCATGCCTGCAAGCCTTACGGGCGGCTCAACGTGGTGATTGGTGACGACGACCTACTGGGTAGCTTTGTATTCCGCACCACCGGTTTTAACAGCATTCGCACCTTAGCGGCACGCTTGCAGTACTTCCAAGCCATTTCAGGGAACCGTCTGGCTTACCTGCCTCTGGAACTACGGCTGCGCGGCAAGTCCACACGACAGAGCCACGGCACGCCGATTTTCTATGCCGACATTACCGTGCGCAGCGGCATGGACATGGACGCCACACTGCGCACGGCGAAAGAACTGGAGAGCGTTCGTGAAGCTATGGGCTATGACCAAGTTGCTCTAGACAACGCAGCTCGCCGAGGGCTGGGCAATGGTGCTTTCGAAGACCATGCGGAAGACCGCGATGCGATTATTGAAGAGTTCTTCTCTGCGCAAGAAGCGGAGAGAACGGGGCGCGATGTAACTCCCAACTCTCGACCGTCACTGGCCGACAAGCTGGAGTCATTGGCAACAGCTGCGTTACCGGTAGGGCGCGCTCACTAACCCGACTTGATAGGAGGCCTCATGGCCACGTGCTGCCTAATCTGCGATTCAACGACTGTAGTTTCCAAAGAGACCACAACAACCCTGGTGGTCCTCATCGGGACGCTGGAAAGTTTCCTACTCGGCGTGACTGAGGTCCAAGTCTCTTCCCAAGAAAGCGAACAGCAGAGTCATTTAGCTCAAGTACTCGCAAGGATAAGGAAGGGCGTTCTCTGTGCGACCTCCGGTTATAGGGCCGCGCTGGCCTTTGCCCAAGACGTGCAGAAATACCAGTTCAGCCACTACGACTATCTCTGCTTGCGGTGCGGCGCCAAGTTCGATCAGAGCGCCTGCACTGAAGCTTCCAGCCCGACCATCATCTCTGCTTCAGACGCTCAGCCAAGCGCTCGACCAGCTCCACAACCATCTGCCGATCCTCAGGATCCAACTGTGTCAACAACCGACTGATGCGATTGGCTTGATCGTCAGGACGTGAGCTAGCCTCAGTCAATAGATCCGATGCCCCACAATCAAAGATGCCTGCGAATTCCAAGAGCCGCTTAATGTTGGGAATGACAACTCCTCGTTCGATACGGGAAACGGCCTCATTGCCTATCCCTAGGCGCTCAGCAACTTCCTCCTGCGTCAATCCAGCACGGATACGCTGCTTCGCAATCGCACCGCCCACCAAACCCGCCAAATAGCTCTGCTCAATCTCTGTCACGACGCCCTCTCCCATCTCAACCTAGATGGTTGGGCATCACCTCATTGACATGAAGAACCTTAAAGACCGAATATCAACCCAAAAGGTTGAACTCCAACTCATATCGCTCCCAACAGAGCAATTCATCCATGCAAAGGAATATCAGATGAAGCAAAAGCTTTTACTGGCCTTTTTCTTAGGCTGTTCGATTACCAGCACCGTCTCGGCAGGGACTTACGAATGGACGTCAGACTGGGCACAAGGCGTAAGTGAGTACCTCGTCGATGATGGCAATGGAAATGAACTGAACATCTCCTGCTCTAACGAGGAAGGCCATCCTGTCACTGCTTTTGCCACCATCGGGGGCAAGCAGTTCTCCTCAGACGATGAGGTTGGCTTCGATGTAATCATCGACGGGGTCGGCTATAGCAACCCTTTTTTCACCGATTGCCATGCCTGCGGAAATGCTTTTCCAGCCTTCTGGAAAGCATTACGCAATGCCAATCACTTGCAGATCAGTGATGAACATAAAACGGTGAATTTATCTTCTAAGAATCTGGCAAATGTAGTTTTACCACTCGACTCCTCAGAAAACAGCTGCAAGTCTGCCTGGTGAAAACCAACCGACTAAACAACTTCACATCTATCAAAAAATTATACACAGAAGCCAAATCATGAAACCATTTTCCTCACTGATAAAAACCATCCGCATAATACTTACTGCGCTCGCATTCATTACTGCTACAGCTTGCTCCGCAGAACCAGAAAACGACATAGTAAAATGGGCAATTGGCCAGAAGCACCCGAGCATCGAAATGGGGGCAGTAACGATGGAAAGTTACAACATCACCAATCATTACACTCGCCAAATCAGAGGTGAGACAATTTACGTATATGACTACACCGCAACAACCACTTCCAAGTTATACACTGGACAACAAGCAATAAAGGGAAGTTTCACGATAGTAAAACGAGGAGACAAATGGTACATGTACTAATGACATCAATGAAACATTAGCAAAGGGAGCCTTAATGGCTCCCTTTGCTTGTTAAAAACTTATTTTTTTATTTGTCGGACCAATACCATAACGTATCGCCCCAGGCCGAACCGCTGAAACTAGGCATAATTTCCCCTTGCTTGAAATACTTGCGCGAATTCGCTTGGGCCGGGCTGAACCAGTAACCAGCCTTGCTACAAGGTTGGCCTGCTTCAATGCGAGAAGGAGAGGTCGAGCCAGTTGCTTCCTGGTCAAAACGTGCATACCAACGGTCAGTACTATCTTTTTCGAAGCAGTTGCCATATGGCGAATAGCTATGCAGTTGGTCAGGATTCGGGATGCGTACTGGTTTCACTACCTTATTGACGGCGACGTAAGCGGCTGGCAGCCCATCTTCCAAAGCTCCAAGCTCTGGGTATTCACCAGCACGAATAATCAATCCATTGTTATACGTGAGTATTTCGATGTCACCACGCCCACTTAACGAGTGGCGTATGGTGGATTCACCACCAAGTTGCTCTACAAAGGTGCTTCCAAGGACCGTGTACCAGTTGACACCTTTTATGTGCTCCAGCAACTCTAACGAAGATGCGTGGGGCATCGAGTCTACTTCGAGTCCGGAATACTGCTGCGCTAATTCATATTCTGTGGGCGAGTAACTATGATAGTCATACGGTAAAATGCTTGAAAGGCCACCGTACCCGTGTTCTACCTCAAGCTTCTCGCTGAGATAACAAAGCCACTCTTGGTATGTGGCAGCTCCACCAGGCTGCTTGAGTAGCGACCATGGGAAAACCAGTTTAATGTGGGAGCGGATCTGATCTCCGTGAATTTCAAAAGAATTGAGCATAGATAATCTATACTCATCAGCCTGAGTGGACTCGGCAGCACTACCCAAAAGCCAACTAAATTCGTCATTTGAATCGGTTTTTGAAATTTGCTCGCGAACCTTGTTGAAACTGGCATCGGTCAGCTTTTTCCGTTTACGATAAAACATTCCTTTCAAGAGCGGTTGAAACTCTTCGTAAAATCGTGCAAAGCACTCATCTATTTTGCTCTTCGTTTCCCGCGTGTATCCTTTCTTAAAATATAATGTGATGATTAATCCCAGTCTTACCACTGGCGTACCATCGGGCAATTCAAAAGACAAGTCAGCAGCGCGGTCTTCTAGGTTTTTTAATGATTTATTCACATCGGTTCTCAATCAAAAATTCAGTGCTTGGCGCGGAACTGGACTGGTAGCAAGTTTTGCTAGTATTGCTGCCAGAACAACCCAGGATTGCGCGGCTATTTCAATTATCGCTAACAATCCTGTTAGAAGAGCTGCTGGTATCGCAGCGGCGACTATCAATTCACCAATGACAATGATCACCACCGCCGTAGCAACTATTTTGCCAATATTCATTAGTAGTTGCACCCAATTAACTTCACGCAGAGCCTCTAGCGTCAAATCGGTGTAGCGCTGAACTTCCTGCCAAATGGCGCGGAGTTGATCATCGGTCCAGCGTAATATTTTCCCACCGGTTTCGCTGACCCACTCCCAAGCTTTTTGTGATTCTCGACGTACCCATTCACCTTTAGTGCTCAACCACGTTTGGGCGTCTTGCAAATGCTGCTGAAACTCTTGCGATAGTTGCCGGATGCCTTTAGCACCTTCTTCTAAAAGGCTGTCTACCGCTGATTGCACTTGCTGGGTCCAGTTTTCAACAAGCGCTGGCGCTGGCGTTGGTTCTGGACCGTATACAGGAACGGGCACTGGAGCAGGTCTTGGCGGTACCAATGAGGGCCATTGCAATGGATTGAAGTAGCCGGTCGGTTTGTGCTCTTTGTTGTACTCCTTGTCGCGCTCGCGATCATCTTTGTCCCGGCAGTCGCTAATCTCCAGTACAGAGAACCGGTCACTACCACCAGCTATACGCAGGTAGGCTCGTTCCTGTTCCTGCGAAAGCTCGTCGTTGGGGAATTTGACCTCGACCAACCGTTCCAAGTTATCTGGATGCATGACTCCTTCGTGGTCAGGGCCAGCCCGTCCAGGCCAGCGAAGCGCACGACTTTTCACAATCATGACGTCTGGTCGACGCAATAGTCCCTTGGTATTGCCCACCGGAAAGAAGGTTAACGTATGACGTCGATCCGGATCAGGTACTTGCCCAGGGAGCGAGAGCGAGGTACTGAGAAACGGTTTCGGTGGGTTCGGTGGTATCGGGGTCATGTCGAAACTGACCTCGGCTTTGTAATTCCAGCGGAAATCCCAACGATACTCGTCAGCACGGATCAAACCGCTCATGACCAGCTGTTTCAACTTTACTTCCGTAATTTCCCCATTGGGGAGTAGCTTGATCGACAGCCGTGGAAAACGAGCAGCGTAATTAGCTTTTTCCATCAAGTAAGGTTTGTTGGTGGGACTCGGTAATTTAGCTCTTGTCTCCGTGCCCTCAATACTCGTCGTGGTGCATCCCTGCGGTGTCTGCGGTTGGATAGTAGCCATGTTATTCGCCCTCCGAGTTGGCGTTTCGATAGTCGAGACTCATTTCTCTGGGGGCACTCTCACCGGCCCTTATTAATGGCTCTAATGGTTCAGGTTTGCGGATAGGCGTCATAAGGTCCACTTCAGCTGGATCGCTACTGTGCACCAAGAAGGTCTTGCCTTCGTCGTTCGTGTAGCCCGTCAGACGGCTCCCGTCGGAACGTTTGAGGGTGTAGGGCGTGCCGACCAAGGGTTCGCCAGTATTGTCATCCACCAGAACATACCGGGCCTTGTGGCTGCGTGGAGCCCCTTTTAAGAGTTGACCGGCCTTGTCCTTGTCGGCATCACCCGGCAGCAACGGACCCAGTATCTTGATTCCTGAGCCGGAACCTGGCCCGCCACCCGAATTGACCTTGACGCTTGCCCCGCTGACCGTCACGCCACCCGCATCAACCTTTACAAAGCTGCCCCCTGCTTTCGCGGTCAATTCCATGCCGCCTTCCACAACGACCTTTTCGCCGGCGTGGTAGTGAATTTCTTGACCTGCTTCGATGAATAGCCCCGTACCGACTTTGACATGCTGTGTCTGGCCGACAGTCAGATGATCGTCAGCACGAGCTTCGGATTTTCGGTCGGCGTGGGTGATGCGATGTTCTTCAGACTTGAATTCGCTGAGAGTGTTGGCTTCAACCGTATCGTGACGTTCGTTGCCTACCCGAATCTTCTGATCGTGCTCGATGTTTTCGTCCCAATCACGTTGGGCATGCAGGAATATTTGCTCCTGACCTTTTTTGTCTTCTATGCGTAGCTCATTGAAACCCTTACCGCCCGGTGAGCTGAGAGTTTTAAACACGCTGCGGGTTTTATTTGCCGGTAGGTCGTAAGGTACGACGTTCTCTTTGTGAAAGAGGCAGCCAGTGACCAGTGGCTGGTCGGGGTCACCTTCAAGGAACGTCACCAGTACTTCCATGCCGATGCGTGGGACTGCAATGCCGCCGGATGCCACTCCCGCCCAGCCGCTAGCCACTCGTAGCCAACAACTGGTGTTGTCATCGGCTTGGCCTAAACGATCCCAGCGAAATTGCACCTTAATTCGACCGTATTGATCGCAGTGAATTTCTTCACCCTTGGGGCCGGTGACTACTGCGGTCTGACTACCCAATATTTTGGGTTTTTGGTGGTCAAGTGGTGGTCGGTAATTGGCATCCCAAGGAGTAGCCAGAAACCGGTTACGGTAGCCCTGTTGGAAGTTGTCCTTGTTATTGCTGATGTCGCTGGTGATCGACTCACCGAGTACCTGCGGTTGCTTGCCTTCGTGGATCACTTCCAGCAGTAGCCAGAGGTCGTTCCATTGGTTGCAGGGATGATCACTCAGGGGTAGAAAATGCCCAGTAGTCAGCGAGGGCTCATCACCTTTACCTTCAGCCAATTGGTAATCGCTGCGATGCCGTTCGAGTGCACGGGTTGCCAATCGCTTACCACGTTCGCGATGGGTAAAGCGGCCAGGGTAGTCATAGTCTTCCAAGTCTGGCAGGAAGTCGCTTTTGGCGGTGCCTTCGGGTAGCAGACTTGGCTTTTCAAAGTCATAGTCGCGACGACTGACCCGAGTGGTACGGGTTTCTAGCCGCAGGTTGAAACGATTGATTACCGGCTTCTCTGCGGCCATCCCAGAGTCTTGCATATAGGCCACGGGCACCAGCTTGCGAAACACCGTCTGGTCATCACCAAATACCAGCTTGTGCGCTTGGGAGCTGTGCTGGAAGTGGAAGTGAATGCCCTCTTCTTCGCATAGACGCTGGATGAAATGCAGATCGGATTCGTCGTACTGGGTGCAGTAACCACGTTCGGGATAGATTGTGCCGAGTTGAAAACTGTAGGCATCAGAAAAAATGCCGCGTGCTTCCAATACCTGAGCGATGATCTTCGGTACGGTAAGGTGTTGAAAAATTCGTTGGTCGCAGGTATGAGCCAGATAGCTCAGTTGCGGCTTCAACGTGATGCTGTAGCGTGTCAGGCGCTTGCCGGAGTCCCCTTGAGCAACGCGATATACCACGCCATGGGCGATGCCCTTCCCGGTGGAACCAAAGGTTAGGCAGGCGGTTTTGTGAAGCAGTTCTTCAAGCTTTAGATCTGGTCGTGCGCTGACCAACTCGATTTCAAAACTATACGGCTGATTTAAGGCTTCGCGGCCGACGAAACTCAGAACTTGAAGGTCTGCGGACACACCGTCAAGGACCAGGGAAATGTGCGTTGCATTTGCGTCCAGCATGCCGTTATCCAATCCATGAAAATCGGCCTTGATGGTGCATGAGCGAAGTAAAGGCTTCAATAGGGACGTGACCACCAACGACAAAATCAGAATTCACCTATGATCCTTTTCCTTAATGAACGATTGGAGTTAGCGGTTTCTCCGCCCACTCTTATGTGCACAACCATTAACAATTGGCTCGCCCTACCGAAGGGAGAAGCGAGCCATCAATTTCGTAAACCCAAGCGACAAGACACCGGAATCGAATACCCAGCCACTCCTAGTGAGCGGCCGTGCATCGATCCACCATCAGAGCCTGCTCGCCCCAAAAGCATGCTGACCATCCCCATAGACCTTTGTCGCAGCCTTGCAGAGATAACTGGCTCGATTGAAGAGCTCTGCCTGGCTACCAGCATCATCACGGCGCAAGTAGTACACCGCGTTATCAGGCACGTGAATCAGTCCAGAGACGGCCTCTAGGGGCAGCCCCAACGCACTCGCCCAAGCCTCGTCTAGCCTACTGCACATGTTGTCCCTCACAGAGTCCCGCTTACCCAGCGTATGGAACGCTTCCTGATTCAATAGAAAGAGGAGGTGATAGTGAGGACGGCCGTGACTGCCGACCTCTCGCGCCCATACATAACGAACCTTGCAATTATGAACGCGGATATTATTTTTAGCAGCGACATGTTGAGCATGCTTGAGCTTTGCCTTGAAGGACTCAATGAAATGTTTAATTACTGTGTTTGTGCAGGCATCGTCTGACAGGTCCATCCCAGCAGGTAATCTTGGGTCAACCCTGAAAGCAAAGACCCTTGGATAATCTCCAAGGGCATTTGCCATTGTCGCTCTCAGGATGTGTAGATACTCGATAACGAATGGCCCTTTATCAGCTTGAATAGGTAATCCTTCGAACTCACTTCCGTTTAGAAGGTGCAGATTTGTGTTACTTGGATGTCGAGGCATGATTGCTACTCACTGTATTCAGAGTTATACATTCAGCACAACGAGTATGTTTTAACAGCCTGCACCCCACTCCACCTTCAACCACACACTAGCTAGACTTGGTTAAACCAAGTCTAGCTAGATGATGAATGATAGAGCTAACGCGCAAGACAGATAACCATCACTTAATAGATGGGCACATAAAGAATACAAGTCTTAGCAAAGAACATATAAAGCATAATACCCACGCCGACACACCCCTTCCCTGAATTGGTTCCTCCCCCCTACACAAACTTTAGTCGAAGATGATAAAACCTTAAAAATACAACTCTGACAAAAAACCATCATGACTGGGAATTATCCCAGCCATGACAAACTGATACTACCTCACTAAATACCGCTTACACCTTGCTTCTGATTATCACGCTCTTCAATTCGCGATAGAATCCATTCATGCACTTCCCCCTCCACCCAAGCGACGCAACGCTCACCTAACGATACCGGCTTGGGAAACTCACCCTCCGAAATGAATTTATAAATGGTCGAGCGTGCCAAGCCAGTCGAATCGATAACTTCTTTCAGGCGAATTAATCTCATGAACCGCACTCCTCATATTCGTTCAGAGGATTCGCAAGATCGGTTAGGTTTAACTGCCATAAGAGTCGTCGGCCTAGGGTCTGAAGCTTTCGCGCACGCACCAAAACCAACCGACCCACTTACTCATAAATTTGTCAGCAGGGTCAGACTTAGGAAGGCGCAGAACCACAGCAGGAAAAGCTCTACAGCCGCGCGCGCTCCTAAACTGACCAGAAGGAGCATGGCGGGGCCGACGTGACAGCCAAGCCACATCTTGAATCAGCAAAGGAAAACCCGAAAATCCAGACATTAAAACCTCTAGAGAACATCTTCAACACCTCAAAAATACGTCATAAACACTTCTCAAAACCTCATAAAAATGATACATACAACCTTTATTGAATCGAGGTGAATATGAGGAAAATCTTCAATGACCACTTATCTAAGGTACTTAACGAAAAGGAATACAATCTTAGAAATGATTATTGGCTCTGGCTTCACTTAATTCTCAACAACTTCAACTTACTTCCCTACGATACGGATACGCAAGGGATGCGAGACAAGATGGCCATTGCCATTGAGGAAGACACCACCAGAAACAATGCGGATATAATAAAAAACAGAAGGACCGAACAACTTCTTCCAACCAATGAATTCGACTGGATAAATGAGGGCGAACGGCAAGTTGAATGGCTAAGAACAAAGACCTTCACATTCATAGGCGAATACAACTTTCCTCCGCCTAGTGGGCTAGAAGGAAAAGATTTACTGATAGCAAAAATCGATCTATGGGCTGTCGACATCAGCAAAAAAAAATTGGCATTGAGCGTACTTAAGGCTCAATGGACTGCGCACAAAAAAGGGGACATCATTTTTCGATGGTTCAAAGATGACGATCAAAAGTGTTTATTAGCCTGGGAGTGGTTATCAAAGCATAGCCAACCTCACGCGCCCCCTCCGCAACGCTTCGAAAATTACGACGGATTATTGATTTTCTTCGACAACAACAACTTAATACACGAACAAAAACTCTTGTACATTGAGAAAATAAGAAAGAGCTGGAATCAAAAAAATTATCGCAAAAGTCAAAACGGCAAGAACCAGTACAACTTCATTCTTTCAGACAAGTCGATAGGCCGCCTAGACAAACTTTGCGACGCCTACGACCTCAGCCGCGCCAAGATTCTAGATATCTTATTAAAAATGGAAGCCGAGCAAAATCGATATTTGCCCGAGCGAATAAGACTGCTAAAAGATGAGTCGTAACTCCTCACGTAGTCACTAACAAGCAACGCCGCCGATAACAACACTAGACGCGGCACGCTACGCCCTAACATCAGGATTTTTCTAAAAATTTAAAACTTACCATTTCCACACAAAAGCGTGGATTGAAGGGCATTAGAATGTTCATACACCATGATCCCCCCGCTGTACACCAGCCCCGTAAGGCAGGCTCCAGAGAAGCCGGTTGGTCCGGCCCACAGCACTAGATGCTTGATCCGGGGTAGAGGCAGCCGTACTTACTCCAACCAACGCCACATAAGAAGCCATGACTGTGGTTCGGTAAATCCCTCGGTTAAATTCCATAAAAGCATTAAGCTCAGGCCACGCATCCGAGACTGGTCGCAGGTTCGAATCCCGAGTGAGTCGAGGCAGCTACGGCGAGTAGTCCATCACACTGATGATTGATAACGCTTAGAAAAACGGTATTCCAAATGGTATTCCACAACAAAATAAAAACCAAAAATACCATTGAAAATCATTAGGTTATCAGATCAATTCAGATTACCCCGGCCCACCAAACACGAAGCAAACCAAAACCCGCCAAGTGCGGGTTTTGTTGCATCTGGAGAACGACAATCCCCCGTGGGAGCGAGCCTGCTCGCGAAGAGGCCCACCCGACCAATACAAAACATCGCAGTCCCAGATGTCTCGGTCGCTGCAGCCATCCAGGGAGTAGCCCATGCACCAAGCCCTCCTCATCATCGACGTCCAACCCAGCTTCGCCCCGCCTCAATGGCTGATCGACGGCATCCAGGTACTTATTGGCACCCTGCCCAGCGTCGCCACCGTCGAACGCCACGACGAATCGAAAACCCCCTTCCAGAAACAATTCGGCTGGCACCCGGCACCCGACGACGAAAGCCTGATCCAGGCCGATCGCATCTTCATCAAGCACGGCTATACGCCGACGCCGGAAACCATCGAGTATCTGAAAAGCCTGAAGGTGGATCGGGTATTGGTCTGCGGATTACAAACCGAAACCTGCTGCCTGGCGGCCGGGTTTGCGTTGTTCGATGCCGGGTTGCAGCCGACGTTGATTACAGATCTGACGGTGGGATCGTCACTGGATCGCACGGGCGTGCTGGGGGTGCGGCTTTGGGAGCACCATTTCGGGCACACGGTGAGGTCGGGTGAGTTGTAAGTCCTACACATCACGTCCTAGGACATTTCCCTCAAGTTGTGTCGAACTCCATGAAGTATCGAGCAACCGCCCGAGAAGATAACCTCCGATTTGTGTTGCAACCCGGCGAACGGTTCTAACAGGCCGTAAAGCGTGGGATCCCCAACCTTCCGGAGTTCTTCCATGAAAAAGCCCCACCTGACCTTGATTAAAAACCCGAACCTTCCGGCATCGGACGCCTTGGATCTGGACCAACTCACCGCAGCCGTCGAACATTATCGCAACGCTCGCCAGAGCAATCCGAGGCGATCTGTTCCAATCCGCAATATCTACGCGGTCAACCCGGATATCGACACGCCTGCCCTGCTCGCTTACGCCAGCGAAAACCTGGCCTTGGCGACGGCTATGGCTTGCGACCTGACCGCCCAGCTCGAAGATCCGCATCGCAGCGTGGCATGGACGATTCAACGGTTGGCAGTTTTAGCAGAGCTGTTGGTCAATCAAGCACTGGCAAACGTCGCCCCGCCCGGATCTCAGATCGAGCCGGTCCACCACTGAAAGCAGTAGCTGCGTCCGCTGGATATCATGACGCAGCAATTACGCACGCCGATTTCGACGTGGTAAAACAAAATGGGCGACCTCATTGAGGTCGCTCTTTTTACTACTACCGTCGTAGAAGATCACATCTTGAACTCAGAGCCCTGAACGCCCTCATCACCGCGCAGAGCTTTCTCTGTGGTCATATACAAATCACGTATATGCCCAACCAGAAACGCCCAGAATGCCGGCTCATTCACGGTTTGCACCACCAACTCTCCTGGCAGGAACCGACTCATTTCCTTGCGAAATTCGATTACCACTTTCGGGTCAGCATCAAGCATTGTTGAGCGCTCCTTGAACAACGCCAGGAACTCGGTCTGCTCGCAATGATGATCGATCAATTTTTTAGCGATCAGATCCAATTGCGGGGTGATGCCCTGCTGACGCAGCCACACCATATCCCAGAGATCTCGGTTCTTGATCCTGTTAGGGCGCAGCGCGAATGCCACGATTTTGTCAGCATAAATTTCTTCGCGCGATTCAGCCTGCAAGATCAGGCCACTCGTACCCATGTCTACACCATAGGGGTTAAGCAGTTGCAGGGGTCGGGGTTGATAACTGGGGATAGAACACACATCGATGTTGATGCGCTGTGCAGGCAGGTCTTTGCGTCCCGAACGAGTTTGAATCTTCAGTTTCCATGTATCGACATTGCCTTGCTCGCGAACAGGCTCACCCACTTCAACCTCAAGACCGTATTTGGTTTTAAGCGTTGTGACCAATACCTGGGCGAGCTTTGTGAGACTTTCGCGATTGAAATCAGCGCCCCCGGTAAAATCCAGGTCTTCGCTCAAGCGATTTGAGCCATAACAGGCTCGCAAGCAGGTGCCGCCGATGAACGTCAGCTTGGCGAGCATTCCGGCTGAACTCAGCGCGAGCATGATGTCGTGATGCAGCAATTCCTTTTCCACTACAACCCGCAATGGCGCCAGGGTCTGTTGGTTCTTTAATGCCTCATCTACCAACTCATCAAACAAACTCATTGGCAACGCTCCAATCGATCAAATCCATATTCCGTTTCGCGACTTTCATATCTCGCAATGCTTGTTGCGGGGTTGCCCGCCACAATCGGCAACGAGCGTCGTATTGCACCTGTCCAACCAGATCCTGAGGTTGCTGACGGGTGTGTACGAATTCAATGGTGCCCCACCGGCCGCAGGAAATGGTGCTGCTGCGTCCAGATGACATGAGCGTGATCCAGTTGATCGGGATCTGCGAGATGACGCCGCAATCACTCAATGCTGTCTCAAGACTGATGTAGTTGAACTGCATGGCACGCAACCTCGCCGCCGCATGAAACAGCACCAGACCGCTGGAAGGCTTGGCCGCCTCAAACAGGTAAAGCCCTCGACACACTCGCACCAGATGCCCCTCCGAGGCGGCACGGCTCAGCAAGGTTTTATAGGCGCCGTCGGAAATGTCCGCTACCAAGACCCGAAGATCATCTGGAGTAAACAGATACCGTTCATCACTGGCCAAATGGGCAAGTTGCCGGAGGAGGCGTCCCATTGGCTGACTAGAGTTTGAATAGGGACGCATGCCAATGTCTCTACATAAGGTTTCACTTAATGTAACTTACCGTTGAGACATTGCAAACACTACTGGTCTTCCTGCTAAAAGCTGCGACAAATCGAAAACCTCATCCCAACTCGGTTTGCACCTGCCACAGATGAAGACTTCCTGATCCAAACCCACCGTCTCTTCATCAAACGCGGTCATGCGCCGTCGCCGGAAACCATGGAGTATCTGATATGCCTAAAATTGGATCGCGTGTTGGACTACCCAAAAGTCAAAGCAAACGGCGCCGCTGACTGTTGAATGGCACTCACCACGTGGGGCGCCTGCTCCCTATGTTGGGGATAACGCTCAAGTACCCGTTCAAGAGAAGTAAGCAATCGCTGAATACGCTCTTTGGGTCGTTCAACCTCACAACTCTGTGCGAACTCCAGCAGCCCTTGGCGCGAGGCAAATATTGACTTGTTACCCGCCAGATCCAATGCCAGAACATCCTCGGGGATGTAAGCCGTGGTATTGACGATGTCGTAAGCCGGCGCCAATCGCGCATCACGTTGCGTAGGTTCTGAGTAGAGCAAGCCAAAGTTCTTCAAATGAGCATCACCGTTTCCCACGATGCAGCTTAGAGCCACGCTATCGAAGAGTTGATCAAGCGACGATCGCTGATGCTCTGCGGGACAAAACAGCCGAATCGCTCTGGCGATTGCCGCGTAGCTTTTGCTGTACTTCTGATCAGCCGAAAGCCCCATGAGCGCCGCCATGTCCTCGAAACCGATCGGGTTGAGCTGCTCGTCTCGGTCAAAGCGGCGCATGACGAACAGCCTGGTGTTATCCGAGAGATAAAACTCTGGCACAGGAATGCCGGCATCCTTGGCGATGGACATGCACAGGAACTCGTTGATCGCCAGGCCGGGAAATTCGTCCCGGCTACCCTTCTCCACAGCAATGACCTTCTGACGCGTCAGGCCAGCAAGCTGCGCGAGATGGGCCTGAGTCAGACCACGATTCATTCGTTTTTCGCGTATCTGTTTGGCAAGACGAGAAATCAGCAAGGAGTAATCCATGTTCAGCTACCGTTACATTTATAAATAAATGTACCGCCTACGTAACATTAACCCGACCCTCGACTGATTCCGTTCAGTTTCCCCGACTGGACCAACACACACTCGGCCATGAACACTTTTTGTCATATCACTCGTCACTGAAATCCCGCCGCCCTTCTACACTCACCTCGCCCGCCCCATAAAAACCAACCAATGAGCCCCCATGACCACCCTCAAAGACCGCCTCAAACAAGGCAAGGACGCGCGCAAAACCTGCCCCCGCAACACCCAATCGGCCTTGGGCAACGTCGACCGCGACCCGTTGCCACTGATCAAGGCGTCCAGCGAGGGCCGGATAAAATCACTGGTCGAATTGCGCTACGGCCGCATGCTGGTGTCGCCTTTCACCTTCTATCGCGGCAACGCTCTGCTTCAGGCCCATGACCTGGCCGGCACGTCCAGCATGGGCCTGGTATCGCCGATTTGTGGCGACAGTCACCTGATGAACTTTGGCGGTTTTGCCACGCCCGAACGCAATCTGTTGTTCAGCGTCAACGACTTCGACGAAGCACACCCCGGGCCGTGGGAATGGGACCTCAAAAGGCTGGTGGCGAGTTTTCTGATTGCGGCGCGCGATCTGCGCCACGGGGAAACGGTCGAGGAAGAGGTCTGCCGCCAAGTGGTCGCGGCCTATCAAAAGACCATGACCGAATGCGCCGAACAAAGCGCACTGGAAACCTGGTACGAGTCCATCAGTTACGACGATTTGCTGGAGCAAGCGAGCAAAGCCACCCTTGAACACGTAGAGCGGGCCATCGAGAAGGCCGAGCGTCGGACCCATGCCGAGTTGCTGCCAAAGATCTGCGAGCGTGACGCCCATGGCCGTCTGACAATTCGCGATGACTTGCCGGAAATTTTCCACCTGCACACCACCACGACGCTGCTGGATGCCGATGATGACTGGCTGCGGCTCTCGGACTGGAAGCCGCTTTACGATACGTTCATGGGCGACTATCGGGCCACGCTACAAGCTGACCGTCGTGAGCTGTTGTCGCGGTTTCATCCCCACGACATGGCGTTCAAAGTGGTGGGCGTGGGCAGTGTCGGCACCCGTTGCCTGGTGGCGCTGTTGACCGACGAACAGGAGAATCCGCTGTTCCTGCAATTCAAGGAAGCACGCCGCTCGGTGCTCGCCGGTTACGTCAAGACCAAGTCACGGGTGCAGCACAACGGTCAGCGTGTGGTGAACGGCCAACGGCTGATGCAATCGGCCAGTGACCTGTTCCTAGGCTGGACCACCGGGCCCAATGGTCGACACTTTTATGTGCGCCAATTACGGGACATGAAAGTCTCCGCTGAAATCGAAACGTTCGACGCAGAAACCTTCGCCGCCTATGGACGAACCTGTGGCCGTGCCCTGGCCCGGGCCCACGCCAAATCCTCAGGGCACGCCGCGCAGATCAGCGGCTACATCGGCAAAAGTGATGCACTGGCCGATGCGCTGTTCAAATACGCCGAAGGCTATACCAAGCAGAACGAGCAGGATTTCGAGCGCTTCCAGCAGGCGTGCCGCAAGGGTCGCCTGCGGGCGCGTTCAGAGGCCGACTTTGCGGCGGATCATTTGCCATAAACCTGACGATGGGTCGAAGCAGATGAATTTTTCTTCACCCTATCGCCTCGCGCCAACCGGTACATTGCCCTCGCTCATTCAAGAAACTACGGTTTGCCCGCCCTCCCGCGGGCTTTTTTTTGCCTGGCGATTGACCCGAACGCGTACAAACGCCCGGATTCCGGGGCCCGGATGATCGTTGATGCAAATCACGCTTACCCCCCGCATTCGGTGTACCATCGACACCTGTCAATCAGATATCAGTTAGCCATGTCCACGCTAAGCGAAGAGAGCCGCCAGATCGTAGCTTCTCTGGCGCACCGTGTTGGTCCCAACGCTGACACTGCGAGAATCGCCCAGGCGATTGTTTCCACTTTGCAGGAAATGAACGCAGCCCTCACGCCCATCATCGGCCAGCAAGGGGTTGTCGCGCTGTACCGCCGCAGTCTCCATCTGTGCGCCTCCACTCATCCGCGTCTGGCCGGCACCTATGACAGTGTGCAGGCCGCGCTGGATCTGATTGCCCTCAACTCCGTACTCGTCGAGCAAAGCGAAGTCGATGCACTGTTTTTCGGTGAAGTGCTGCTGACCACGTTCTATGAATTGCTGACCACGCTGATCGGGCCCTCGCTCACCGCACGTTTGCTTCGTGGCGTGTGGGAACCTTCTTTGAGCGACACCCCTTCGCAGGAAAATTCGCCATGAGCACCAAAGTAACTATCAACCGTCTGGCCACCGGCGTGCCAGGACTGGACGAGGTGCTGGGCGGAGGTTTGCCGGAGTTTTCGTTCAACATGATTGCAGGCCCTCCGGGCTGCGGTAAAACCACCCTGGCGCATCAGATGATGTTTGCCCTGGCCACGCCTGAACGCCCGGCGCTGTTCTTCACCGTACTGGGCGAGCCGCCGCTGAAGATGCTGCGTTACCAGCAGCAATTCGACTTTTTCGACAGCGAAGCGATCAACCAGTCGATCCGCTACATCAACCTGGCTGACGATACCCTGGCCGGGAATCTGGACGAGGTGCTGCGGCGCATCGTCAGCGAGGTCGAGGCTCACTCGCCGTCGCTGGTGTTTGTCGACTCGTTCCGCTCCGTGGTGCTGGCCAGCCAGACCCAGGACAATCCGAACAACAACCTGCCGCAGTTCGTCCAGCAACTGGGCATGTTGATGACCACCTGGCAGGCGACGACCTTCCTGATTGGCGAATATTTCACCGAAACCGACACCAACCCGATTTTCACCGTGGCCGACGGGCTGATCTGGCTGCGCCAGAGCGTCGAGCGCAACTCGATGGTGCGCAAGATGGAAATCATGAAGATGCGCGGCCAGCCGACCTTGCCGGGGCTGCACACCTTCCGCATCGCCACCTCGGGGATCAAGGTCTTCGCCCCCGCGCCGCTGAACCCGATTGAAGCGCCGCTGGAGTTCCCGATCAAACGCCTGAAAATGGGCGTTCCGCAGCTCGACGACATGCTCGGCGGTGGTTTGCCCCGGGGTTATTCGTTGCTGGTGGCCGGGCCATCGGGTTCGGGCAAGAGCATTCTGGCGGCGACCTTCCTCGCCGAAGGCGCGCGCAACGGCGAAACCGGCGTGATTGCGGTGTTCGAACAACGGCCCAACCACTCGCAAAACGCCACGTTGGCCGGGCTGATCCAGAGTGGCAAGGTCGGTCTGGTGGATAGCCGGGCGCCGGACCTGTCCATCGACGAAATCGTCCAGTTGCTGCTCAGCGAGATCAACCGACTCAAAGCCACCCGTGTGGTGATCGATTCGCTGTCCGGTTTCGAACTCGCACTGGCACCGACCTTCCGCGAGGACTTCCGCGAGTCGCTGTCGCGCATGGTTACCGCGCTGACCAGTGCCGGGGTCAGTGTGTTGATGACCTCGGAGCTGGAGGACCGCTACACCGACCTGCGTTTCAGCCCTTACGGCACGGCATTCCTGACCGATGCGATCATCGTCCAGCGCTACATCGAAGTGCAGAGCCGTTTGCTGCGCATCATGGCCGTGGTCAAGGTGCGCGCCAGCGCTCACTCCGATGAGTTGCGCCTGTACCGCATCGACGATAACGGCCTGCAGATCGGCGAAATGTTGCCGGATCAGGAAGGCTTGCTCGGTGGCCGGCCAACCCGTCGGCCCGCCCTCCAGGACAAGGTGTAAACAAGGACCATGACCGAGGCCAATGGCGCGAATGCACAAGCGATGGCTACGGCCGCTCGCGAGTTGTTCCTGCTCGGCCAGAAAACCGTCGAGGCCCGCGCCGTGCTCGCGGCGCTGCAAAAAGAACTGAGCGACACCAACAACCGGTTGGTGGACGCCCAGCAGATCGAACACCTGGTGGAAGCCAATCAGCAATTGGTGCTGGCAGTGCTGCTGGCGCAAACCGATGCGGAAAAACCCCAGCGTTCGAAAGAAGAACAACGCCTGTTCCTGGAGATGCGCGAGGCCAACGCCCAATTGGTGATCGCCGCCCTAAGCGCGCAAAACCTGCAAGCCTCGGCGGAACACACCCTGGCCCAGCAACGCAACATTCTCACCCTTGTCGCCCATGAACTGCGCAACCCACTGACGCCCATCAGCATGATCGCCGGGCGCCTGGTACGAGTGCCCGCCGAAGAGCTGCCGCGCATGCAGGCGCTGATCGAAGGTCAGGTCAAACACATGTCGCGGCTGGTGGACGACTTGCTCGACGTGTCCCGCGCCAGCACCGGCAAACTGCGCCTGGATCGCCAAATTGTCGACATGGTGGAAATCATCCAGGGCGCCATCGAAGTGTGCAGCCCGCTGATGAACACCCGTCACTTGCACTTCAACGCCGAACTGCCCCCGTGCGCGCTGTCGGTGGACGGCGACCCGGTACGCCTCACGCAAATCCTTGGCAACCTGCTGGGCAACGCGGCCAAGTACACACCGGCCGGGGGCAATGTCACGCTGTCCGTCACCGCCAAGGATGACGTGCTGGAAATGAGCATTTGCGATGACGGCATCGGTATTTCCGCCCAGGCCCTGCCGTTTATCTTCGAGCCATTTGTGCAAGACGTGCATGCCATCGGCTTCAACGGCGCCGGCCTGGGTATCGGCCTGACGGTGGTCCGTGAGCTGGTGGAAGCCCATGGCGGCACGGTGGTCGGCATGAGCGACGGCGATGGCCAGGGCAGCACCTTTATCGTGACGTTGCCGCTGGTGGTTTGAGTTTTTCCGCTGGCCACGTAATGCTTGCGCGACGATCCCCGCGAACCGGAGCGCTCTATGCCGCTGTTGTCCCTGCCCTGTAAACGCCTGACCCTGGCGGTGCTCGACCCTGATCAGGCAACGCTGGAAAGCGACTTCTACCGCCGCAACCAGCGGCATCTGGCCCGCTGGTCACCGATTCGCCCCACCGATTACCACAGCCCTGAACGCATCCGCCCGCGCCTTGAGGTGCAAGCCAGCGCATTTGAAGCCGGCCTGGCGGTACATTTCGCGCTGCTGGATCCGGATAACGGCCAGATGATCGGCGCGTGCAATTTCAGCGGCATCACCCGCGGGGCGTTCCAGGCCTGCTATCTCGGTTACCACATCGACGAATCCCATCAAGGTCGGGGCTTGATGCAGGAAGCGCTGGAAGCGGGCATCGGCTACATGTTCGATGAGCAGAAACTGCACCGGATCATGGCCAATTACATCCCGGGCAATGAACGCAGTGCGCGGCTGCTGGAACGCCTGGGATTTGAACGCGAGGGTTACGCCAAGGCTTACCTGAGTATCGCCGGGCGCTGGCAGGATCATGTGCTGACGGCGTTGATCAACCCTGCACCACATACCCTATTCCGTTAAGCACTGAGCCAGCTATTGCGCGACGATCTGTTGCGCGGCATCGGGCAACAAACACCCCTTGGCCATCCACTGACAATCCCTGGCCCAAAGAAAACCGGTTTCAAGATTGCCTCGGTCGTCGTAGTAGTTCAGCCGCAACTGGCTGGCATTGAAGTCAAGTTTGGCAAACCCGGCATGCGCGTTGGCAAACGAGGTGTCCAGCGCAGTGGCGCCAACGGCGTAGAGTTTTTGGCCGCCAGCCCCGGACACCACCCAGGCGGGCTCTGCGGCGCGTAACAACAGTTGCTGATTGTGATCGTGCCCGGCCAGGAACATATCCACCTTGTTGCGTTCCAGTGCGGGCAACAGCAGGGAAACCAGTTCGCCATCCTCACCATGTTCGCCATGGTTGCGGACCGGGTGATGGGCCGCCGCAACGCGCCACACCGGCGCCGGTCCCGGCTGCTGGAAGGCCTGGTCAAGTAAATCGATCTGCCGCTGGAAGGATTCCCGTGGCGCCGCCGTGTCGAGGAAAACCATCCTCACCAATGGGCGTCCATCGACATTGCCGAAATCCTTGACGTAGAACGTGCTCGGCATCTGCCAACGGCCCGAGCCCTCGTGCCGCTGACCATATTCGACTTCGACCTTTTGCGACACCGGGTAATCGTGATTGCCCAGCACAGCGTAGAACGGCACGTGACTGAGCCACTGCCCCCAATAAACGCGCTCGAATTTCATCTGCCAGCTCAGGTCGTGAATGCCGGTCAGCGATTTGCCATAGAAGTTGTCGCCCAACAACACGACCATGTCCAGCCGCCCGTCCTTGGCCGCGACCCGCTCCATGGCTTGCCCCACTCGCCACTGTTGCAGATCGCCGCTGCCCTGATCGCCCAAGGCGATCATCGATACGACTGAAGGATCCAGGTCCATCAACGGAACATACGGCGCCGGCGGTGTGAACATCCAGTAACCCACAATCGATGCGGCGATCAACAGGATGATCAAGGCAATACCGGACCTGCGAACAGCTTTTCCAAGGGCGACACGTCTTGCGCCGGGCAATGGAGTCAGGGTGCGTTTCAATCAGGGGCTCACTTGGCATGGCCAGCCAGGCAGAAGGGAAACAAGGGTCAACCTTGGCCATCAATAGATCACACCAGTTGTTCACACTTTGTTAAGAATTCGCCCCGTATACTTTTTCCAGCCCGTTTTTTTTACGGCCCCCTTTCTTCGGTAGCCAGAACCTTATGTCGCGTCCTGCCCCGTTGCTGTTCCTGCTTGGCTGTCTGCTGTTTTTCTTCGCGCTTGGCAATCATCAATTGCAAGGTTCTACGGAAGCCCGGGTCGCCGGGATCGCCATGGAAATGCACCTGGACGATGACTGGGTGACACCGCGCCTGTTTGGCGAACCCTTTCTGGAGAAACCGCCGCTAAGCCTGTGGCTCGATGCCGGGGCCATCCGCGTATTCGGCGGCACACCGTGGGCGGTACGATTAGCGTCGGCGTTTGCCGGGTTGTTCAGTGTGATGGTGTTGTACGCCATGCTGCGCCGGTTCGGCCGGCCGAAGGCCATTGCCTGGACGGCCGGGATCCTGCTGGCGACGATGGCCAGTTACTGGAGCAATGTGCGCGGTGTCGGTGAAGACGCCTTGCTTGCCCTCGGTGTGACCATGGCGCTGTTGGGGTTTTTCCAGGGCCAACGTCATTCCACAGCCGGCAATGCGCTGCTGTTCGTCGCCGGGATTGCCATCGCGACCCTGAGCAAAGGCGTGCTGGGCCTGGCGATGCCGGGTGTGGTGATCTTCGCGTTTCTGCTGGCCGAGAGCCTGATGGATAAACGCCTGAAAATCACCGATTGGCTACGCCCCGGCCTGCTGACGCTGGTGGGGTTGATCCCGCTGATGATCTGGCTCGCCGTGTTGTATCAACGCGGTGGTGCACATGCGCTGGGCGAAGTCTTGCTGACCAACAGTGTCGGTCGCTTCAGCGGTTCATTCGTCGAGGCCGGACATTACGAACCGTTCTACTACTACCTGACCAAGCTGCCAGAAGCCTTCCTGCCCTGGAATATCCTGGTGTACCTGGGGTTGTGGCACTTTCGCAAAAGCCTGATGGCCAATCGTTACTTGCTGTTTTTTACCGTCTGGATCCTGGCGCAGTTCCTCATGCTGACGTTGGCGTCGAGCAAGCGCACGGTGTACCTGATGTCCATGACACCCGCCGCCGCGGTGATTGCGGCGGAGTATGCCCGCGTTCTGTTCGACAGGCTGAAGGCCCGTGAAGGCGCCTCAACGCTGCTCGGCCGTATCGCCCGGCATCGCCAAGCATTGGCCGCCGGTTTGCTCACCGTCGTTATCGCCAGCTACCTGGCCGCCGCCCAATGGGCCATGCCCCGGGCCGATATCGAGCTGTCCTTCCTGCCACTGACCGAGCAGATTCAGACGCTGCAGGCCAATGGACAAGAGGTTGCGCTATTCCAGGCCAATGAACGGGTCGGCGGCGCCACCGTGTTCTATACCCAGAAGGTGCTCAAGGGGTTGGACACCGAGGCGCAATTGCATGAGTTTTTGAAGGCGTCACCGACTAATGTGGCGGTGATGTCTGGCGAGAGTGAACCGGTGGCGCCGTTGAAGGTGCTGAAGATCATGATGGTAGGACGGCAGCCGTATTATTTTGTCGGGGAGTGATTCCTTCAGGTAGACCGCGTTATCGTTCTTCGCGGGCAAGCTTGCTCCTACAGGATTTATATCGCACACAATTTCGCGATCGACCTAGCCCCTGTAGGAGCGAGGCTTGCCCGCGGAGGCGATCTGCAAGCCACCACCAGCCCCTGGACCAGACAATAAAAAACCCGCCACCCTCAATCAGAGGCTGGCGGGTTTTTTTGTTCAAGGCTCGCTAAATCAACCAGCAACCTGCGGCTGCGCGACCTGTTCGGCTCGCTCGAGCTTTTGCAGCACAGGCTTCTCCAGCCGCACTCGCCCGTAAAATGCCAGCGCCGTCAGCAGACACGCCAGCCACACAAAGATCCCGGCCCAGAAGGTGTGGGACATGTAATGCCAGCCCTGCAAGACCCGCGCAGTGCCGTAGATGAAACCAAGCAGCAACGAGCCCCACATCACGGCTTTCGAGAAACGCCAGCGGTAGCGCCGGGCCACGAAGTACAACGCGAGCATGGTGAACCCACCCGAGGCATGGCCGCCCGGCCAGCAACGACCGTCGCCCGCTTCCCTGAACAACTGGAAGTTGTTGTACCACTCGACATGGGCGAGTTTGCCGCCGTACAGGGTCGTCTCAATCGGGCAATAAACGCTGGTGTGGGCCTTGAGAAAATGGATCACACCGGTGCAAATGGCAAAGGCGAACACCACGAACAGAAAATCCCGACGGTGCGCATGGGTGAACCTGAGCACCGGTGCGGCTTTGCAGCGCTCCAGAAAACCGCCAAGTCGTGGGTGCTTCTGCGGGTTCACCAGCGGCCACACGAACGACAGGATCGCGCCGATCAAGGCGATTTCAGCCGTCCAGTTCGGGATGATCCGCGCCCACTTGTGGGTCAGTTTCTCGAAGAAGTGAACCTTGTCGAGCGGGAATATCTGGGCAACCGGGTCAAACAACAGATTGCTGAAGGCGATGTCGATTTTGGTCATGTCGAACATCAGGAACACCACGGCCGCACAGGCCAGCGGAATACCGAAATTCACCCAGTAAAAACGGGAAGGGGAAGCTGTCTGCATCGTAAATCCTGAGTCAAAGAAATGAAGACATTCTATTGAGTGGTCACCGACTTCCAGTCGGAGGCCTCGATGTAGCCAAGAATGGTCGGCGCTTGAGGTGTTTGCGTGGAAACAAACAGAGAAGCACCATACCCCAGCGTGGAGGTCGACACGTTCATGCTTTTTTCCAGCTCGGTCATGCACTCGCTGTGGGTCACTAAAATCAGATTGCGGCCCGGCACTTTGTGCGCCAGGGCGTCGCGCAGCATGCTGCCCTTGCAACTGATCAACCAGTCTTCGCCCGCGCCCACCGAGTTGAACATGTAACCAGCCGTTTGAGCGGTGCGCACCATCGGGCTGTTATAGATGTCAGCCTTGGACAGGCCCAGGCGTTCGAAGTGAGAGCCGACAGCCACTGCGACGCCACGAGAACGGTCAGTGATGCCATCGTTGCCACTCAGGCACGCGGCCGTGGAGTGATCGCAACGCTCGACGTGGCGCACCAGCACGATCATGTCGCCCTTGGCCCAACCCGACATCAACGCCCTGGCGCCGACCACGTTGCCATGGGCCAGGTCCGGCACGGCAGCGGGCGCCAGCAGCCAGAAGGTCAGCGGAATGACCAACAGTGCCGAGGCGAGTACCACCAATGCATTGCGATAACGGGCAAAGCGGCTCAGATCAATCGAGCGTTTTATCCCGAACAGACTCAGTCTCAATTCCACAAAAAGCCGCCCCCGCCGGCATGCCGCACGTGTGATTTAAAGCGACAAGGGTAGAGAGGCTGACGTCGCCAGCAAGTGAAACCCATGTGAAAAAAAGCTTAAGACCGCCCCACAAACCTTGTTACAGGATCTGTCTGACAAAAACCTTTCAGCTCTCGGGATTGCTGCCGATACAGGTCTGCAACACACCTTGCTGGCACCTAAAAACAACAATCTTCCAGCCAACTGACGATATAGAAACACTACGTTCCTGGAGGAATTGTGATGAATAGCTGGTTCGGCAATATCAGCGTGAACCTGAAACTGGGCCTGGGATTCGGCCTGGTCCTGGCACTGACCTGCGTCCTGGCCCTGACCGGCTGGACGAGCCTGGGCGGGTTGATTGACCGCAGCAACTGGATGAGCGACATCACCCAGCTCAACGCCGGCCTGACCAAGCTGCGCGTGGTGCGCCTGCAATACATGCTGACCAACGGCGACGAAACCGCCGCGCAGAACGTCCAGACCACCCTCGACAGTTTTGTGACTCAGCAAACCGCACTGCTGGGTAAATTCAAAAACCCTGAAAACGTCAAGATGCTCAAAGAGCAGGCCGCGACCATCGCCGCTTACCAGACGTCCCTGAACAAAATGCGCGGCGCCTACCGCACCGGTAACAGTGCCCGCGATGCCATGGGCGCCAACGCCGAGACCGCCAGCACGCTGATCAACACCATCAGCACCCGCGTGCAGGACATGCCCCTGAGCGATCAGCGTTTCGAGCAGTTCCAGGCCATCACCCAGGCCAAGGAAGCGTTCATGCTGGCCCGCTATGAAGTGCGCGGCTACACCGCCAGCACCAACGCCGAGACCGAGCAAAAAGCCGTCGGCCAACTGGACGCGGCCATCGCCAGCCTCAAGCCGCTGAACGTGCATTTCGCCGAGACCCAGCAAGACGCCCTGCGTCAACTGGACACCGCGCTGACCAACTACCGCAGCGCCTTGCTGGCTTACAAAACCGCCAGCAACGAAGCTGTGCAGGCGCGCAAGGAAATGACCGACCAGGGCAACGCCATCGTCGACCTGAGCGACAAGCTGTATCAATTCCAGATCGATCGTCGTGACATCGAAAGTGCCCAGGCCCGCACCCTGCAACTGATCAGCACCTTGCTGGCATTGCTGGTCGGCGTGGTCGCGGCCGTGGTCATCACCCGCCAGATCACTGGCCCGCTGCGTGAAACCATGACCGTCGTCGACCGCATCGCCAGCGGCGACCTGACCCAAGACGTCAAAGTCACCCGCCGCGACGAACTCGGGGTGTTGCAGCAAGGTATCGGCCGCATGGGCGTGACCCTGCGGGATCTGATCAGCGGCATCCGCGACGGTGTCACCCAGATCGCCAGCGCGGCGGAAGAGTTGTCGGCCGTGACCGAACAAACCAGCGCCGGGGTCAACAGCCAGAAGATCGAGACCGATCAAGTGGCCACCGCGATGCACGAGATGACCGCCACTGTGCAGGAAGTCGCGCGCAACGCCGAAGAAGCCTCCCAGGCAGCCGCCGCCGCTGACGGCGAAGCCCGCGAAGGCGACAAAGTGGTCAACGAAGCCATCGCCCAGATCGAACGCCTGGCCACCGAAGTGGCACGTTCCACCGAAGCGATGAGCGTGCTGCAACAGGAAAGCGACAAGATCGGCAGCGTCATGGACGTGATCAAGGCGGTGGCCGAACAGACCAACCTGCTGGCGCTCAACGCCGCCATCGAAGCGGCCCGTGCCGGTGAAGCCGGTCGTGGTTTTGCGGTCGTCGCCGACGAAGTCCGTGGCCTGGCCCAACGCACGCAGAAATCCACCGAAGAAATCGAAGGCCTGGTGGCTGGCTTGCAGAACGGCACCCAACAAGTGTCGGCCGTGATGAACAACAGCCGCGCCCTGACCGACAGCAGCGTAGCCCTGACCCGCAAGGCCGGTGTTTCCCTGGAAAACATCACCCGCACGGTGTCCAACATCCAGTCGATGAACCAGCAGATCGCCGCAGCCGCCGAACAGCAAAGCGCCGTGGCCGAAGAGATCAGCCGCAGCATCATCAACGTGCGCGACGTCTCCGAACAAACCGCCGCCGCCAGCGACGAAACCGCTAAATCCAGTGTTGAACTGGCGCGGTTGGGTGGTCAGCTGCAACAGATGGTCAGCCACTTCCGGGTCTGACATTCACCGTCTGATCGTTCCCACGCTCCCGCGTGGGAATGCCTCAATGGACGCTCCGCGTCTGCTTCGGCATGTGACGCAGAGCGTCACGGGCTGCATTCCCACGCGGAGCGTGGGAACGATCAAATCAAAGTGATCGACGCAAATCCTGTAGGAGCAAGGCTTGCCCGCGAAGAGGCCCTACAAGCCAACATCAAATCCAACTGATTCCCCTCCCCCCGGCCCGCCGCGCTAAGCTCGAAGAAAATACCGAAGGCGCCCTATGACAATGCCGACCCACAAGCGAATCTACCTAGGCCCGGCCGTGTTGGTGCTGGTGAATATCGCCGTGCTGACAGCCGTCGTGCTCAGCAACATCTCAAGCGCCTATGGCCGGCACATGATCAAAACCACAGAACCTCTTCTGATCGAAGGGCGCAACGGCGATGAACACGACTACGTGCTGCCCCTCGGAACCACGCTCTATTACGATAAAAGCTACCCCGAAGGATTCGATCGTTATTGGGTTTACTTGAACCACAAAGGCGTCATCGCCCACGAAGAAGTGCCGATGAAGCCGGAATACGGCGGTGCTTTGATTGATCCACTTTGGCTATCGAATATCGACGCCGATACGTTGAAAGACCTGTTCAAACGCTTCCCCCTGTCAAAGGAAAACGTCGCCGCCGCCGTAAAAGCCAACCAAATCACCCGGGACGATTTGGCGGACATCCTTCGCTCGATGCCGGAGTGACACCAAGCGCCCCTGTACGCCGAAGGCTATTTAGCGGCCACCGCAGCCGTTGCTTTCTCTTCCCGCGAAGGCAGATTGAGCTCACACCCACTTGCACCAAATCTGTCGTGGATGCGGCTTCCAAGTCCTCCGGCGCAATCGACAGCTGCCAACGCTGTCTCCAAAATCAGGCGCGCCTCCTCTTCCATCGAATGTCCATGGTGGGCGGCGGCGATGCGCAGTTGTTCTGTTATCTGATCGTCAAGGTTTCGAATCGTGATGCTGGCCATACAACCTCCTGCAATCAATGAAATCGCCGATGATTGTGCCCTATTCACCGCGTCCCATGCTGCTGCAATGTCGATGGCATGAAGAGCCCATTGAGCCATTTACTTTAGCTGCGGTTTCAACATACCTTTCAGCGCATTGATCCGCGCACGCGGGCTTTGATCAAAGGACTACGATCATGCAATCCCTGGGCTTCACCTCGGTTCCTCCGCTGCTCAAATACGTGCGCCATGCCGAACAACTGGGTATGGCCATCGAGCCGGCGTTGGCAGCGGCCGGGTTGCAGGCGCAGCAGTTGAGCGACAACAGCCTGCGATTGCCGGGCGAAGCCCATGAACGATTGCTCGATTATTTCTGCGAGCATTCGGGCGATCCGTTGTTCGGCCTCAACGCCGCACGTTTTGTGTTGCCCAACTCCTGGAGCGTGCTGGATTACATCACCATGAACTGCGCGACCCTGGGCGATGCGATGAGCCGCATCATGCCGTTCGAAAAACTGGTCGGCGACATGGGCGTCAGTCGCGCCGAGGTGCGGGACGCTCACGTGCACCTGATCTGGACCTGCCGTCATCAACGGCCGCGCATACGCCGGCACCTGGTGGAAAACGTGCTCGGTTCCTGGTTGCAATACGCGCGCTGGATCGCCGATACCCAACTTTCACCGGCCGCCGTCTGGCTCGAACATGCACGACCGGCCGACACCACGCAGGCGCAGTACGAACAGTTTTTCGACTGCCCGGTACTGTTCGACCAGCCCTATTCAGCACTGATTGTGCCGTTGCCGTATTTGCAGTTGCCCTTGCGCCAGGCTGATCCGCAATTGCTGCGCACCCTGGAAGAACACGCCCTGGGACTCATGGCCACGTTGGAGGACGCGTCACTGGAGCAGCGGGTCAAAAGCATCCTGCGCCAGTTGCTCAAGGAAGGGTTACCGCGCAAAGAGCAGGTGGCCGAGCAATGCGCCGTGTCGGTGCGCACGCTGCAACGCCAGTTGCATCAGGCTGGTACTTCGTACCAGCAGATCCTTGATGACCTGCGCCAGGAACTGGCCGAGCATTACTTGCTCAACAGCACCTTGCCGATTCAGGACATCGCCCAGTACCTGGGTTTCACCGAGCCTCGCTCATTTCACCGTACGTTCAAAAGCCGCCGCGGGATGCCGCCCGGCGAGTTTCGCCAGGCCCACCGCGCGCCTGACAAAGGCTGAAACTCAAACACAAATCGCATTGGTAAACACCAGCCGATTGCCGAACGGATCGGTCACGGTCAGGTCCTGGCTGCCCCATGGTGTGGCCTGGATTTGAGGTTTGGCGTAGGTGTAGTCCTTGGCGCTCAGTTGCTGCTGGAAGGCTTCCAGTTCATCGGTTTCGATGCGCAATGCCGAACCCGGTGTGGCATCGCCGTGGTGTTCAGACAGGTGCAACACGCATTCGCCCCGGGAGATTTGCAGGTACAACGGGAAGTTGGCTTCGAAACGGTGCTGCCAGTCGATCTTGAACCCCAGGAAGTCGACGTAGAACGCCACTGCCTTGGCTTCGTCGAAGATCCGCAGGATCGGAGTGGTTTTGCCGAAGCTCATGAGGTTGCTCCCTGATAGGAAAAGCCCAGTGTAGCCGGGCTGGATGTCAGCACTTCGGCTTGGCGCGAGGATTCTTTAATTGCACATCGCCATCATGAGACATGGATCAAAAGATCGCCCTGTAGGAGTTGCCGAAGGCTGCGATCTTTTGATCTTAAAACCCCAAGCGCAAATCCCCTTCCCGCGCCAGAAACCGCCCTTCCCTTTTGCCGTTCGCCTGGCCTTCGCTGTAACTCAACACACCATTAACCCACACCCCATCAATCCCTTCCGCCGCCCGCTGCGGGTCATGGAAATCCGCCACGTCACGAACGGTCAGCGGATCAAACAACACCAGATCCGCCCAATACCCTTCACGAATCTCGCCCCGCTCCTTCAAGCCGAAGCGCGCCGCCGACAACCCGGTCATCTTGTGTACAGCGGTGTGCAGCGGAAAAAGCCCCACATCACGGCTGAAATGGCCGAGCACCCGGGGGAATGCGCCCCACAGGCGAGGGTGCGGAAACGGGTCTTCCGGCAAACCGTCGGAGCCGACCATCGACAATGGGTGCGCGAGAATCCGCCGCACATCTGCCTCGTCCATGCCGTAATACACCGCGCCCGCCGGTTGCAGGCGCCGCGCGGCGTCGAGTAGAGGCACGTCCCACTCGGCGGCGATATCGATCAGATCGCGGCCGCCCGATTCAGGATGCGGCGTGGACCAGGTGATCGTGATGCGATGGGCATCGGTGACTTGCTTGAGGTCCAGGGTCGAAGAACTGGCCGCGTAGGGATAACAATCGCAGCCCACCGGGTGGGTTTTCGCCGCTTGTTCAAGGGACGCCAGCAGTTGCGGACTGCGCCCCCAATTGGCCACGCCGGCACACTTGAGGTGGGAAACGATCACCGGGGATTTGGCATGACGGCCGATCTGGAATGCTTCGTCCATGGCCTCCAGCACCGGTTCGAACTCACTGCGCAAATGGGTGGTGTAGACCGCCCCGAACGCCGTCAGCTCCTCGGTCAATTGCATGACTTCATCGGTAGACGCCGAGAACGCGCTCGCATACGCCAGGCCTGTGGATAACCCCAGCGCGCCCGCCTCAAGACTTTCGCGCAGTTGCTCGCGCATCGCGGCGATTTCATCGGCGGTGGCGGTGCGAAACAGGTCGTCGAGGTGGTTGCTGCGCAGGGCGGTGTGACCAACCAGCGCCGCCACGTTCAGCGTGGTATGCGCCGCTTCGACCGCCGCACGGTAATCGCTGAACGTCGGATAAACAAACGCTGCACGCGGGCCGAGCAGGTTCATCGGGTCCGGCGGGTCGCCGCGCAAACTGACCGGCGAGGCGCTGATCCCGCAGTTACCGACGATCACCGTGGTCACGCCCTGGCTGAGCTTGGGCAGCATCTGCGGCTGGCGAATCACCACCGTGTCGTCGTGGGTGTGCACGTCGACAAAACCCGGCGCCAGCACTCGGCCAGCGGCGTCGATTTCTTCCGTGGCGCGGGCGTCGTGCAAGTCGCCGATGCGCGCGATGCGGCCCTCCAGTATCGCCACGTCAGCGGGATAACCGGGGCGGTTGCTGCCGTCGATGATGAGGGCATTGCGGATCAGCGTGTCGTACAACATGTCAGTCTCCCTGCGTCAGCTCCTGCCCTTGATCAAATGGTGGTCGAAGCCTTGTTCCACCAGATAACGCCAGGCCACTTGGACATCTTCGGGAATCACCTGTTGGGCCTGGAAGCCCAACGAAGGGTAAACCATGATGCGGTGCACATCCCCGACCATTTCGTCGATCAGCCCCAAAACCCCGATCAGGTTGCTGACCTCGCCTGGAAAACCGAACGACGGCGCATCCACATGAGCCTCAAGTTCCGGCCACTGAATGGGCAGGGTCAGGGCCACGCGTCGAATCGAATTCGGTTTGGTCAGGAACGTCGCGCGGCGCACGTGCGGGAACAACGCCTTGGCAAACGCGATGTTCTCGGCGAAGTTGGTGGCGCGAGACTCCAGGGTGAATTGATCCGCCGTCACCCCCAGCGCCAGGGCCCGTTGCGCAAAAATATCGGCTTCGGTTCTTTCCCACAAATGCTTCGTCCAGTTTCCGGTATTGCCGGTAAACAACAGATGCGGGGCGACGCCCTTTTTCAGCAGCTCGCAGGCGTAATCGCAAACCCGCAGATCGTAAGACCCACAGACCACGATCAGCTCGCAAGCGCTGTGTTTTCGCCCCGCGCCGAGGAAGTCCCACAAAACCGTGGCGTATTGCAGTGTCGGCGTCATGAGCGTGCGAACCTCTGAGCAACCCGCCCGCTGATGAACAGACCGCCGTCCGCATAGGCGTGTGCCCCCAACTCGGTCAACGAGACCGGAAGCACCGTGAAATCCTCATGCATCTGCTCTGCGCCGTGAGCGGTCAACGTTTGATCGTCGCCGATGCCGATGCACAGCGCACCGCTGCTGACGGCCGCCCGTACGCCGCTGACCGAGTCCTCGAACACCAGGCATTCATCGCTCTGACGTTCCAATTGTGCCGCCGCCAGGCGATAGGCGTCGGGCGCCGGTTTGCCACGGCGTACGTCATCCCGACAAATAATGCTGTCGAAAGCCGTAGTCAGGTCGTGTTGCTGCAAGACGTTATCGACACGCGCTCGCCAACTGCTGGTGACCAAGGCCAGGGGCACCGCGCACGCCTTCAACTGGGCGATAAACGTAGCGACACCCGGCACCAGCGCACAGGTCGAGACCTGCTCGATGGCATCGACTTCCTTTTTGATCATCAGGCGTTTCTGTTCGTCAAACTGACCAAACAGGGCCTGCAAGGTATGGCCGCCGGGGCGACCGTGAATATGGTCGTCGATAAACGCCTGGTTGACGGCCACACCGTGGTGCCGCGCGACAGTGGTCCAGGCGAATTCGATGACCTCGCGAGACTGGATAAGGACGCCATCCATATCAAAGCAGACGGCTGTAAACGTTCGTTGTGTCATGAGTTGAGCTTCGCATCCTCTGATGAGCAATAAACGCCAGCACTGTGCCGATCAAGGCAAACAGCGCCATCACGTAGTAGGACCACTGCGGCCGCGTTTCGTACAGATACCCGGCAAAAGGCGTGGCCAGGCCCATGGGCAGCGCAACGGCGAGTGAGTAGTAAACGCCCTGGGTAAAGACCTGGATATCCTGCGGCGCATGGTCGCGAATAAACCGCATGATCGCCGAGTGATACGCGGCAAAACTCAGGGCATGCAGGCACTGCCCCAGCAAAATCACCGACACCGCATCACTGTTGGAAAACAACGCCCAGCGCAGCGCCGCACAGACACTGGAAAACATCACGATGGACAGGGGCGAACACCACGACAGGACTTTATTGGAGAGCGCGAAATAAGTGATTTCGGCCATTACCGCCACGGACCAGAACGCCCCAATGGAGGCTGAAGAGTAGCCTTTCACACCCCAGCCAATGGAAGCGGTGGAAAAGTACAAGGTGTGGCTCAGTTGAATAAAACTGGCCGCAGCAATCGCGATCAACAGACTTTTGTGCGCGAACAGTGCTTTCCAGTCCGGTCGTTTAATCGTGCGGCTGATCGGCGCCAGATGCGCTTTGGACACTTGGCGTTTCAATCGCAGACACGCCAGTGCAGTGAACAACATGCTCGCCGCAATCACGATCGGCACCCAGGATTGGCTGTAGTGCGCGAACAACAAACCGCCGAGGGTCGAGGTCAGGATAAACGCCGAAGAGCCCACCGCCCGGACCCAGCCATAGTTCTGCAGCGCTTGTTTGTCACGCTTGAGCAAATAGGACTCGGACAACGGCAGCACCACCATCCACAGCCCGCCAAACAGAATGCTCAGGCACACAAAAATCCATAAGTGCGCCGGCATAAAATAAAACAACAACGTACAGAACGCCGCCGAAAAGCCGAGGAAAGCAGCGAGGCGCAGTTGGTCCACGCGCCAGTCCGCCACATAAGTGATAAACACCCCGGTAAACACTTGAGGCCAGTAAGCGGCCGCAATCAACAGGCCTATCTGGCTGGCACTGAAACCTAAGGAATCCAGCCAGGTCGGCCAGAACGGATAGATGATTCCTTCTGCTGCAAAGAACCCGAAAAAAATTAAATACATTGACTAACCATACGCTCGAAACTCCCATCAGGGCTCCACTGGAGCCCTGAAAACATCCATCCATTACTCGAAGCGTTGTTGGGTGAAACTGTTTTTGCCTTTGCGCCAGACGATCAGCGACTCGCTCATCACCACCAGATCGACCATACCTTCTTTCAACGCATCCAGTGCATCCTGGGAAGAACACACGATCGGCTCTTCATGCCGGTTGAACGAGGTGTTGATCAACGCTGCCTGACCGGTCTTGTCGTACCAGGCATTCAACAAACGGTGCATGAACGGGTCGCCCTCGGGGCGGATGACCTGTGGTCGCGCCGTACCATCGATGTGCACCACCGCCGGGCTGGCCTCGCTGAACTGCGGATGACAATCGTAGGTCATGGTCATGGTGTCCGCCGCCACCTGATCCGCTTCCCAACCCACGTAACACGCCGGTGCCTGCTCTATGGCGGTGACCGGGCCGAAGGGCATGAACTCGGTGCGGTGCATGCGCTTGTTGAGCCAATCGTTCACCTCGGCGTCCTGGGCGTGATAGACGATGCTGCGGTTGCACAGCGAACGCGGGCCGAATTCCATCTTGCCCTTGAACATGCCCAACACCTGATTCTGCGTCAGTGCATCGGTGAGGACCTCGATGATGTTCGATGGCGTGTGATAACCGAGTTCAGGGTAGTCGCGAATGATCAGGTTGATGTTCTGCGACACACTGCGCGCCTGCGGCCCGAGGGTCATTGCCGGGTTTTTGAAACGGGTGCCGTTTTTCAGGTAGGCCGCCCCAACTGCGGCGGCCAGCGCCAGACCGCCATCGCCCATGCAGGGCAGCACATAGACGTTTTTCACCCCTGGAATCTCGCGCAGACGCTGATTGAGTTTCACGTTGCCGAACACACCACCGGCCAGGCACAGGTTGGTGCTGCCCCGTTGCGCCAAGTGATGCGTAACCGTCGCTACCAGCAGGTCTTCGGTATGGCGTTGTACGGCGGCGGCGATGTCTTCCGGGGTTTCCCGGGCAAACAGGGTTTCCAGCGGTTCGCTGTAGTGGTTGTAGGACGGCAGGAACATGTCGCCGCAGCAGGCCTTGATGCGCCCGTTTTCAAAACGGATCATCTGCTGCATGACCCCCAGCAACTTTTGCGGATCGCCAAACGCGGCCAGGCCTGTGACCTTGCCTTCATGCCGGTTGGGTTTGTAGCCCAGCAAGTGGGTAATCCGGCCGTAGAAATAACCCAGGCTGTCGATGCTGGTTTCGCGCTGCAGCACGGTGGTTTCGGTCGGGCTGTACCAGGTCACGGTCAGGGACTGAAAATCGCCGCGCCCGTCACACGTGAGCGTCAACGCTTCGTCAAACGGTGAACAGACATACGCACCGAGGGCATGACATTCATGGTGATCAATGTAATAAGCCTTGCCGGCCAAACCATTGGCCGATATGTATTCGTCAAACTCGGCGCGTTTCTCTTTATCGTTTCTTACTTCATCGGTTACACGTTGACGAAACTGTGCAAGCCCTTGGGGGTTATTCCTGACCTCTTCAACGATGCGATCAAAATACAACTCAAGGTGTTTATCGGCACTGAAACCGGCGTTCCATCCATAGGCCAAATAATCGACATCTTCCAGCGATATACCCGCTTGGCTCAACACAAACTCAATGGACTTTTCGGGCCAGATCTTATGATCTTTTATGCGAGTAAAACGCTCTTCACTGACCGCCGAAAGAATCTGACCATCACGTACCAGGCAGGCACCCGACAAATCATTGTTAGTAATGCCTAAAATGATCATAACTACTCCTTGTTCTTGCCAATGTTAGTGATAACTGTGCCCACACTCGATGAGCGCGACGCTCTAGCCTGGGTGTATGGACGGATTCGCGGCATCAAGGGCCGAACGTCACAAAGATTGAGGAGGCGAAGTCATTTGATTCGCCCGGGATATGCCTTTACGAGAAAGCATCAAGAGTGTGTATCGCCATCGCAAAGTCCTTTTGCAAAAAAAGTCCACAAGCATTTTCCTGCTTCCCCGGCCTCATGCCGGGTCAACAAGTGGGTGACGGACACTTCAAAGGTCTGCCATCAGGGCTGCCCATGTTTGTCCGGGTCAAAGACTAGTAGGAAATTTCCGAACAACCTCATACAGCTTCAACTAAAAATTAAATATCGCCCCATGCAAAAATTAAATAACCCGTTAACGCCCCCTGTTTATAGGGACTTGGGCGCCAAAATAATAATCACTTTGTCAGCCACAAAAAAAAGCCCGCCGACGAGCATATTGCTCATCGGCGGGCCATGTTTCTGAAACTTATAAAAGAATCAGCGGGCGTTCACCTCACACCATTTCGTGCAGGATCCACTCGGTCACTGAAGTACGCTTTGGCGCCCAACCCAGCAGTTCACGGGCGTGTTTGCCGCGAACCCGGCTGTTGGAGCCCAAACCATAGTTGGCCATTTCATAACCCCACTCGGCTTCCGCGTCTTTGAGCGGCCAGTCTTGCGGCTCGCCGAGGTTCAGGGCTTTCGCCATGGCGGTGGTCATGTCGATAAACGACGATTCACCACTTTCGACGAAGTAGAACGTACCCGGTACATTTTTGGTCAGCGCCAGCAGGTACAGAGCCACCACGTCTTCGATGTGCACGTTGGACCAGATGTTCTGGCCCGTGCCGACGTGACGCACCACACCGCTTTTGCGTGCCTGTTTCAACAGGCGCGGCAACTGCACGCTGTCGCGTTTGACGCCGAGGCTGTTGCCGTAGATCAAGGTGTTACAGATGACAGCCGAATTCACCCCGTCCTTCGCCGCAGCGAGGATCAGGTTGTCGATGGCCACGCGGGCAGCCTTGTCGACGGTGGGCTCCGGCAGGTTGTCCTCAAGGTAGATGACGTCGCTGGATTTGCCGCCCGAGGCATCGCCAACAATGCTCGAACCGCTGGTGTGCAGGAACACTTTATTGGAGCCGCGAAGCGCATTGAGCAAGGCTTCCACTGCGGCGCGATGGTCGCTGCTGGCGGCGTTGATCACAGCGTCGGCGGCGCGGGCCTGGTCGGCCAGCAGAGCGCTGTCATCCAGGGTGCCGATCACTGGCGTGATGCCCAGCGCGGTCAGTTCATTGGCCTGTTCGGCGCTGCGCACCAGACCGGTGACTTTATGCCCGGCCTGGACCAGGCCCGTGGCGATGGAGCCGCCGATAAAACCGGCGGCGCCGGTAACGAATACGTTCATGGAGAAACTACCTGCGTGAATAAGTGATGCAACGAGTATCAACGACCGATCCCTGTCGAAAAATCCCCGGTAGCCCAATTCACTCTTGCGCAGGGATCACGAATCAGCCTTTGAAATCCGAATTCGCGTACACCGCCAATTTGCCCTGGATGAAGTCCAGAAAGCACTGAATGCGCAGGGCCAGTTGCGAGTTGCGGTAGTACACCGCGTTGATCGGTTGGCGGTAGCCGCTGTTGAACTCCGACAGCACCTCCTTCAGGCGCCCGGCACGGATATCAGCATGGGTCATGAAGTCCGACAGGCACGCGATGCCCTGGCCTTCCAATGCCAGCTGCCGCACGGTCTCGCCGCTGGAGGCGTTGATCGCCGCGTTGATCGGCCAGCGATCACCGTGCACATGGCGCAGCGGCCACTGGTTGAGGCCTTCGTTCTGGGTAAAGCCCAGCAGCGCATGGTCTTTGAGGTCGGCAACGGCGGCGGGTATGCCGTGTTGCTCCAGATACGCCGGGCTGGCGACGATGTGCAACGGGCTGCACCCCAGGGAGCGCGCGTGCAAGGTCGAGTCCGCCAGGGCGCCGATGCGAATGGCGATGTCGGTGCTTTGTTCCAGCAGGTCAATGATCAGGTCGTTGCTGTTGAGCTCGAGCTGGATGTCCGGGTAGAGACGACGGAACTCATCGATGTACGGCACGATGGCGTGCAGCATGAACGGCGATGCCGCGTTGATCCGCAGGCGTCCGGACGGGGTTTGCTGACGGGAGTTGAGGCGCTCTTCGAGCTCGTCCATCTGATCGAGAATCAGCTTGGCGTGTTCGAAGAAATACTTGCCTTCCTCGGTCAGGTCCATGCGCCGGGTGGTGCGATTGATCAGCGTGGTGTCGAGCTTGGCTTCCAGCCGCGACAACGTGCGGCTGACCGCCGACGGCGTCTGCCCGACCTGCTCGGCCGCAGCTGAAATCGACCCGCATTCAATCACGCAGACGAAAATCTGCAATTCATCGGATCTGGCTTTCACGGGGGTCCCTTATCGATTGTCCTGCGCGATTCTACTGTGGCGAAGCAAAACCCTTGTGGGAGCGAGCTTGCTCGCGATAGCAGTCTGGCAGGCAACACATGCGTTGAATGTAAGACCGCTATCGCGAGCAAGCTCGCTCCCACAGGTTCATCACAGCTTCAGGCTATCGATAGTAGCTGAGCGTCAGGCCTTGAGGCCAAACACCTCAGTCAAATGCTGCTCATAGCGCTTCACATCCCCTTCAATGTCCGGGCGTTTCATCACGTCCACGCACAAAAAGGTCGGCAAACCGGTCATGCCAAGGAAGGTGTTGGCCTTGTGGAACGGGAAGTACACCGCGTCCACGCCTTTGGCTTCGAAGAAGTCGGTCGGGTCGTCGAAGGCTTGCTGCGGTGCGTTCCAGGTCAGGGACAACATGTATTGCTTGCCCTGCAACAAACCACCGCTGCCGTACTTTTGCGACGCGTCGGAACGGGTGCGGCCGTCACTGGCGTAGAGGCTGCCGTGGCCTTCGGTGAAGACTTCGTCGATGTACTTCTTCACGGTCCACGGCGCGCCCATCCACCAGCCCGGCATCTGATAAATGATCACGTCGGCCCAGACAAACTTGGCGACTTCTTCCGCGAGGTCGTAGCCCTCGTCGATGAACGTGGTCTTCACGTCCAGGCCGCCGCGATCCAGCACGCTCAGCGCGGTGTCGTGCAGGGTGGCGTTGTAGCGGCCATCGGAGTGGGCGAACTTTTTGCCGCCATTAAGCAAGAGGACTTTTTTCATGAGAGGTCTCAGAAGGTTGGAATTCGATGGCGGCAGAGTAACGATCCGCCTCGCGCGGAATAAGCGCTGAATTTCACAATAATCATTTGACCAAAACGCACGAATCGATAGGCGATTGTTGCCATAAACTTTCGCCGATTCTTAACTCGAAGGAGATTTTCGATGAGTGACGTACAAGGCTTCATCCTGCACGCCAAGACCCGCCCGGAAAAAGCCGAGGCCTTTGAAGCGCTGTTTCGCGCCTATGTCGAGCCGAGCCGCGCCGAGCCCGGCTGCATCGAGTACCACATGCTGCGCGACCAGCAGGACCCGACGCTGTTTATCTTCTACGAGATCTGGCAGTCCCAGGCCCACCTGGATGTGCACTCGAACCTGCCGCACATGAAGCAGTTCCACGATCAGCGCATGGACTACCTGGAGCGGGATTTCGACATCCGCGCCATCGACATGCTCAGCCCGTCGTCGGCTAGCCGCTGATCAGCAAGTGGCCGCCGAGCAATCCCAGGCCAATGAAGAACACCCGCTTGAACAGCACGGCGCTGATCCGCTGACGCAACCATTGCCCCAGCAACATACCGAGCACCGCCGGGATCAGCGCCAACAGCGAAGCGCTCAGCTCGCCACCGCCGAGCGCACCGCGCCAGAACAGGCCGGCGGCGAGCGCCAGGGTCGAAACGGTGAACGACAGCCCCAGCGCCTGCACCAGTTCATCTTTGTTCAAGCCCAGCGCTTGCAAGTACGGCACCGCCGGGATCACGAACACGCCGGTGGCTGAGGTGATGACACCGGTCAGCACGCCGCAGATCGGTCCGAGCCAACGCTCGGTGCGACTGCCCACGCGTAAGGTCGACAGAAATAGACCGCTCAAGGCGTACAGCAACAACGCCGCGCCCAATCCCCGCACCACCCAATGTCCACCGGCCATGCCAATCCACAACGTGCCGGCGCCGGTGCCGATGAAAATCGCTAGCAGCATTGGCCACAGGCGTTTGATCAACCCTTGCAGATGCCCGCCGAAGGCCAGTTGCCAGACGTTTGTCAGGGTCGCGGGGATGATCAACAACGCGGCAGCCTGCGACGGCGCCATAGCCAGGCCTAGCAGGCCCATGGCGATGGTCGGCAAGCCGAGGCCAATCACGCCTTTGATCATGCCGGCCAGCAGAAAAGTGGCGATAACCAGTACCGACAGGGCCAGGCCGAGGTTTTGGTAGAACGTGGCGAGTGTATTCATGGGGCTATCCTGCGCCCGGCCGGTTGGGTTGAAAATCTGCCATATACTGAGGGTGCCTCTTGATATGACAGAGGCTCGATCATTCCCACGCTCTGCGTGGGAATGCAGCCCGTGACGCTCCGCGTCACATGCCGAAGCGGACGCAGAGCGTCCAGTGAGGCATTCCCACGCAGAGCGTGGGAACGATCTTGTGGAAACCTTATGCACTTCGACCTGACCGACCTGCGCCTCTATCTGAATATCCTCGATACCGGCAACATCACCGCCGGCGCCGGCCGCAGTCATTTGTCCCTGGCCGCCGCGAGCGCACGCATCCGCGCCATGGAAGCCTCGCTGGGCATCGAATTCCTCGAACGCGGCCGTCGCGGTGTCACGCCGACACCCGCCGGCAAAGCCCTGGCACAACACGCCAGGGTGCTGCTGCAACAGTCCGAGCGCATGCAACAGGACCTCGCCGACTACGCCAAAGGCGTCAAAGGCCAGGTCCGGTTGTTGTGCAACACCACGGCGATCACCGAATACCTGCCGGAGTTGCTCGCCGACTTCCTGCGCGATCACCCCAACCTCGACATCGACCTGCAAGAACTGCCCAGCACCCGCATCACTCACGCCTTGCGCCAAGGGGCGGCGGATCTGGGTATTGTTTCCGACGCCGTGGACACCGACGACCTACAGACCCAAGCCTTTCGTGACGATCCGCTGGTACTGATCCTGCCCCATGACCATCCCTTGGCCGACGCAAGCGAAGTCAGTTTCAGCGACACCTTGCACCACGACTATGTAGGACTCGGCGCCAACAGCGCGTTGGCGGTGTACCTGGAGGAACAAGCCCTGCACGCCGGTCTGCGCATGCAAATCCGCATCCGCGCCGATGGCTTCGACGGCGTGATGCGCATGGTCGCTCGCGGCGCGGGGCTAGGCATTGTGCCGCTGGCAGCGATCCAGCGCCGGGCCGGTGATCCATCGTTCAAAAGCGTTGCCCTGAAAGACGACTGGGCCCAGCGAAAACTGCTGCTGTGCGCCCGCTCATTCACCCACCTGCCCGGTTATGCCAGGGCGTTGCTCGAGGCGTTGCTCGCGGTCTGAGGCAGGTTTGGCCTTTCTGAAAAACAGGCCATAGACCCCCGACAGAATCAGCAGGAACGGCACACCGAACACCAGCGTCATCTTGAACGCCTCGGTGAAGTAGGTGGTGATCATCACCGCCCCCATCAGCACCAGCCCCAACAAGGTGCTGTAGGGAAACAGGCGCATGCGGAAGGACAGTTTTCGCTCACCGTTGCGCTCGTGATAACGACGGAAACAGTAGTGGGTCAGGAAGATCATGAACCAGGTGAAAATCGCGCCGAACATCGAAATCGCCATCATCAAGGTGAAGGAGCTTTCCGGGTACAGGATGTTGAGCAACGTAGCCAGGGCGATGCCCGAACTCGACAGCAGCAAGGCATTCAGCGGAATCCCGCTGTTGCTCAACACGCCCATCGACTTGGGTGCATAACCGCCACGAGACAGGCTGAACATCATGCGCGTGGTGATGTAGAGCTGACTGTTCATCGCCGACAAGGCCGCGATCAGAATCACGAAATTCATCACCCCGGTGGCGCCTGGAATACCGATGGTTTGCATCACCGTCACGAACGGGCTCTGCGCGTGGCCGGCCTGAACCCACGGCACGATGGCCAGCATCAGCGCCAGGGTCAGCAGGTAAAACACCACCAGCCGCACGATGGTCGCGCGAAAGGCCTTCTTCACCGCCTGCTCCGGGTCCTGCGCTTCACCCGCGGCCACCGCGATCATTTCCACACTCAGATAGCTGAAGATCGACACGATCACCGCAACCCACATGCCTTGCAGGCCATTGGGGAAAAAGCCGCCATGGGCGGTGTAGTTGTGCACACCGTATTCCGGGTTGCCAGAGCCAAATACCACATACACCGCGAGGATGATAAAACCGACAATCGCACCGATCTTGATGGTCGAGAACCAATACTCGAAGGTGCCGAACGTCTTCACGCTGATCGCGTTGAGAACGATCAGGATGCTGGAGAACGAGACGATCCAGATCCATTCCGGCACGTTGGCAAACCAGTACTTCATGTACATCGCCACCGCCGTCACTTCCGTGCCGACCGCCAGCACAATCGCGGCCCAATAGGCATAGCGCACCAGAAACCCGGCCAACGGGCTGACATAGAATTCGGCGTAGGCGCCGAACGAACCCGAGGTCGAATGGGCCACGGTCATTTCCGCCAGACAGCCCATCAACAACAAGGTGATGACGGCGCCGATGGCGTAGCTGAGCAGCACGCTCGGCCCGGCATAACCGATGGCGTAGGCACTGCCCATGAACAGCCCGGTGCCAATCGCGCCACCGATGGCGATCATGCTCATCTGGCCCGACGTCAGTTGGCGCCGCAGGCCCTGCTCACGTTTGGAGATGCTTTCAAAACCGCTTTTGTCGGTCATTTTTCCAGTCTCTGGATATTGTTTTTATTGAGTATCAAGAAGCAGGCCGGGCGTATCAGGTGACGCTATGGCGGACCTGGAATTGCGCTTGCGCCCAGGTTTTCTGATCAAGGATTTCGCCGAGAATCTGCACCGCGTCCCAGACCTCGGTGAAGGAGGTGTACAGCGGGGTGAAACCGAAGCGCATGATCCGCGGCTCGCGGTAGTCACCGATCACACCACGGGCGATCAACGCCTGGACCACCGCATAACCTTCGGGATGTTCGAAGCTGACATGACTGCCACGCCTGGCATGTTCGCGCGGGGTGATCAGGGTCAGTTCGTGGGTGGCGCAGCGTTGCTCGACCTGCTGAATGAACAAGTCCGTCAGTGCCAGGGATTTGTGGCGCAGGCTGGCCATGTCGGTCTGGGCGAAAATATCCAGGCCGCATTCGATCATCGCCAACGAGGTGATCGGTTGCGTGCCGCACAAGTACCGCGCAATACCGCTGCTCGGCTCGTAGTCAGGTTCCATGGCGAACTGTCGCGAATGCCCGAACCAGCCAGACAACGGCTGCGCCACGAGATCGCACAACTCGGGCGAAACCCAGACAAACGCCTGGGAACCCGGACCACCATTGAGGTACTTGTAGGTGCAGCCGATCGCGTAGTCGGCGCGTGCCTTGTGCAGATCGACCGGCACCGCGCCAGCGGAATGCGCCAGGTCCCAGATCGCCAGCGCGCCACATTCGTGGGTCAGCGCCGTCAGGGCCTGCATGTCGTGCATGTAGCCGGTTTTGTAATTGACGTGGGTGAGCAGGACCACGGCGGTGTCCTGGTCAATCGCTTGCGCCAGCTCCTCGGGGCTATCGACCAGGCGCAAGGTGTAACCCTGTTGCAGCATGTCCGCCAGGCCTTCGGCGATGTACAAGTCAGTGGGGAAGTTGCTGGATTCGGTGACGATCACGCGCCGCGTCGGCGACCGGGTGGACTGCACGCGCAGGGCGGCGCTGAGCACTTTGAACAGGTTGATCGAGGTCGTGTCGGTCACCACCACTTCACCGTCACGGGCACCAATCAGCCCTGCCAGGCGATTGCCCAGGTGTTCGCAAAGGTCGCGCCAGCCAGCGCTGTTCCAACTGCGAATCAGGCCATTGCCCCATTCCTCGGCGATCACCTGTTGAGCGCGCGCCAACGCGGCAACCGGCCGCGCGCCCAGGGAGTTGCCGTCGAGATAGATCACCCCTTCGGGCAGTGCAAATTGCTGGCGCAGTGGGGCGAGAGTGTCCTGGGCATCCAAGGCCAGGCAAGCGTTTCTTGTGATCATTGAGTGTCCTGTTTTTTCAAAGAGGTGCCGTCGGGAAAGGTTGTCAGCGCACCTTCGAGATGCAGAAATAATGAACGAAGCACTGGAGAATTTTCGTGCAAAGTGGGCGGCCATAGCGTAGTTAACTCGCAGAAAATTCGAATTCCATCCAATAAAACGCGGATTTCTTCAATCATGAATCTCGACCCGACAGACCTGCGGATCCTGCATTACCTGCAACAGGACGGCCGTATCAGTAACCAGGAATTGGCAGAGAAAGTCGCCCTCTCGCCGTCGGCCTGTCTGCGTCGTTTACGCTTGCTGGAAAGTGAGGGAATCATCACCGGTTATCGCGCGGTGCTGAGTGCCGAACGGCTGGGAATTGAATTGGAAGCCATCGTCCACGTGTCGTTGCGCCAGGACGTCGAGGACTGGCACGAGACGTTTATCAAGAAGGTCCAGCTGTGGCCCGAAGTGGTAACCGCCTATGTGATTACCGGGGCCAGCAACTATGTGCTGCGGGTCCAGGCGCGCAACCTCAAGCACTTCTCCGATTTCATCGTCAACCAGCTCAACCGCACCTCAGGCGTCACCGATATCCGCTCGGAAATCGTCCTGCAGAAAATCAAGGAACGCGAAGAGCTGCTGGATTTGGTGGTGCGCAAGTAAGACCGACCTCAAAAACCACGCATGCGGCGGGCTTCGTTACGCTGTAAAGTCGTGCTCGGGGATTCGTCGAACAACTTGCGGTACTCGACGGAGAAACGCCCAAGGTGCGTGAAGCCCCAACTCATGGCGATCTCGGAAATATTGCGTGCAGAACCGTGTTCGAGAATGTCCTGGCGCACGGCATTCAAACGGTACTTTTTCAGGTAAACCATCGGCGACAGGGCGAAGTACTTCTTGAACGCCTCGAACAACTTGAAGCGCGAAACCCCGGCCGCCGCTTCGATATCCTCAAGGTGCAGCGCTTCCCGAGCGTTGTCGTGGATGTATTGCCGGGCCCGGATCAGATAGTGCGGCAACTTCACGCCCAACACGTTGCGCAGTTCTTCGGAGTAGTTGTTCGGCTGAGCGAGGATCAAGCCTTTGATCAACGAACTCTCGATATCCCGGGTGAACGCCACTTGCTCATACAGTTCGCTGCTGCGCTCCAGTTCGGCGATGAAGTAACGCGCCATCCGCCACCACGAGGCCGATGCCCCTTCGACCGCGTCCATCACCGATTCGAAACGCAGCGGCGCCTCCAGCGGGCGCTGCAACAGGCCCTCCAGGGATTCACTCATGGCGGCGCGGGTGATCACCACCTGGACTTTGCGGCAATCCCCGGAGATCGCCAGCACCTGGTTTTCGTTCGGTGAAATGATCACGCCTTGATCGCGATTGGATTTCAACACGCTGCCGTTCTTGCTCAGTTCCTGCTCGCCCACCAGCGGCAAACTCAGGCTGTAGCTGCTGAAGTGTTCGGCGTCTTCGATGTCGACGGTGACATCGGTGCCGTATTCGATGGTGCCCAACGTGGTGGCCATCGACTTGAACACATTGGCGCTGTGATGAAAGCGGATCCGCTCGGGGGTCGCGGTCACGAGACGATGGGGCCCGCAGATGCCGGACATCCAGGTCCTCGCACCCTCAAGGTCAAATCGATCAATACGAATGTCGCGAAACTGCGGATCAGTTTTGCTATTCATCACGGAGCACTCACGGCTATTTTTTCTGCGCGCTCTGACGGCGCGTATTTGGCTTGAAAACAGCAAGTTCCAAGCCACAAAAGCGCGGATCCAACCCAGCGGATAGCAATCGTCGACTAAGTGGATAAAGCCGTCGCTTTAGCCCCTGGCCGCGTCCTCGCTCAGAACACCACGCCCCACAGACAGTACCTGAATGCTGCAAACAGGTGCGGCCGTCTATCGCCTGGTGCGCGGTTTTGGGAAGTCGCTCCCCAGCATGTTACGGGTTGTTACCCGCCAATTTTATGGACTGCCTTCGCCGACTAACCGGATAGACCCCTGCCCGCCCCGGTCCCTCTAATGAACGCTACCGATTGGCCCGAATAAAAAGAGGTACAGACCCATGAGTGGCGAAAAAAACGTCGAGCAGTGGAAAGCGTTTATCGAAGGTTGCGTGGACTTCCGTCCGGCAGACGGGGTGTTCCGGATCGCCCGGGATATTTTCACCGAGCCGCAGTTATTTGATCTGGAGATGGAACTGATCTTCGAAAAGAACTGGATTTACGCCTGCCATGAAAGCGAGCTGGCCAACAATCACGACTTCGTCACCATGCGCGCCGGCCGACAGCCCATGATCATTACCCGCGACGGCGATGGTCAGCTCAATGCACTGATCAACGCCTGCCAGCATCGCGGCACAACGTTGACCCGCGTCGGCAAGGGCAACCAGTCGACCTTCACCTGCCCGTTCCATGCCTGGTGCTACAAAAGTGACGGTCGCCTGGTGAAGGTCAAGGCGCCTGGCGAATACCCCGAAAGTTTCGACAAGGCCACCCGCGGCCTGAAAAAAGCGCGCATCGAGAGCTACAAGGGGTTTGTGTTTATCAGCCTGGACGTCAACGCCGATAACAGCCTCGAAGACTTCCTCGGCGACGCCAAGGTGTTCTTCGACATGATGGTGGCCCAGTCGCCGACCGGTGAGCTGGAGGTGTTGCCCGGCAAGTCGGCGTACACCTACGACGGCAACTGGAAACTGCAAAACGAAAACGGCCTGGACGGCTATCACGTCAGCACCGTCCACTATAACTACGTGGCCACGGTGCAGCACCGCCAGCAGGTCAACAGCGAGAACGGCACCAGCACCAGCGGCACCCTGGACTACAGCAAACTCGGCGCCGGCGACGCCAACACCGATGACGGCTGGTTTGCCTTCAACAATGGCCACAGCCTGTTGTTCAGCGACATGCCGAACCCTGCGGTGCGCTCCGGTTACGCCACGATCATGCCGCGCCTGATCGAAGAGCACGGCCAGGAAAAAGCCGAATGGATGATGCATCGGCTGCGTAATCTGAACATTTATCCGAGCCTGTTTTTCCTCGATCAGATCAGCTCGCAGCTGCGCATCATCCGCCCGGTGGCCTGGAACAAAACCGAGATCATCAGCCAATGCCTGGGGGTCAAGAACGAATCAGACGTGGATCGGGAAAACCGTATTCGCCAGTTCGAAGACTTCTTCAACGTGTCGGGCCTCGGCACGCCGGATGACCTGGTGGAATTTCGCGAAGCCCAGCGCGGTTTCCAGGCGCGCCTGGAGCGCTGGAGCGATATTTCCCGCGGCAGCCACCGCTGGGAAACCGGCGCCACGCCCAACAGCGAGTCCATCGGCATCGCCCCCGCCATGACCGGCACCGAATTCACCCACGAAGGGCTTTACGTCAACCAGCACAGCAACTGGCAGAAATTCCTGCTCGATGGCCTGGAAGCGAAATCCCTGAAACTCCGTGAGGTGTGACCATGAATGCGCAATTGCAGTACCAGATCGAGCAGTTTTTCTACCGCAAATCCGAACTGTGCGATGCCCAGGAGTGGGACGCCTATATCAGCCTGTTCGACCAACACAGTGAATTTCACCTGCCGCAATGGGACTCGGAGCACGTCTACACCCGCGATCCGAAACGTGAAATGTCGCTGATCTACTACCCCAACCGCTCGGGACTGGAAGACCGGGTGTTCCGCTTGCGCACCGGCAAATCCGCCTCATCGACCCCGATGCCGCGCACCTTGCACCTGATCAACAACGTGCGCATCAGCGAACTCGACGACGGTGAACTGGAGGTGCGCCTGAACTGGCACACGTTGTTCTATCGCCTGGCCACTTCCGAGCAGTTCTTTGGCCGCGCGACCTATCACCTCAAGCCCCACGCCGACAGTTGGCTGATCACCCGCAAGCATGTGCTGCTGCTCAACGACACGATCAATTCGGTGCTCGATTTCTACCACCTCTGACCCCCTGGAGACCGGAGCATGAACCATAAGGTCGCGTTCAGTTTTGCTGACGGAAAAACACTGTTTTTTCCCGTACAACCCAACGAAATACTGCTCGACGCCGCCCTGCGCAATGGCATCAACATTCCGCTGGATTGCCGCGAAGGCGTCTGCGGAACCTGTCAGGGCCGCTGTGAATCGGGGGATTACAGCCAGGATTATGTGGATGAAGAAGCGCTCTCCAGCCAGGACCTGCAACAACGCAAAATGCTCACCTGCCAGACCCGGGTGAAGTCCGATGCGGCGTTTTATTTCGACTTCGCTTCCAGCCTGTGCAACGCGTCGGGTCCCGAGCAACTCAGCGGCACGGTCACAGGTGTTCGGCAAATCTCGGCCAGCACCGCGATTCTGCATCTGGACCTTGGCCCGACCAACCCGTTGGACTTTCTGCCGGGGCAATACGCCCGGTTGCTGATCCCGGGAACGGAAAGCAAACGATCCTACTCGTTCGCCAATCGGCCGAGCAGCGGCAATCGGATGCAATTCCTGATTCGCCTGTTACCCGACGGCGTGATGAGCAACTACATCCGCGAGCGCTGCCAGGTGGGGGACAACATCGCACTGGAGGCACCGCTGGGGGCCTTCTATCTTCGCCACGTGGCCAAACCGCTGATCCTGGTGGCGGGCGGAACCGGGCTTTCCGCGTTGCTCGGCATGCTCGACGAACTGGCCGAGCGTGGTTGCCCGCAACCGGTGCATTTGTACTACGGCGTGCGGGACGCCGCCGATCTGTGCGAACGGGCACGAATCGACGCCTATGCTGAACGCATCCCAGGGTTTCGCTACTCCGAAGTGGTGAGTGACCCGTCGGCGCAATGGACGGGCAAACGCGGCTACATTGCCGAACATTTCGACATCGCTGAACTGCACGACGCACCTGCCGATATGTATGTCTGCGGACCACCGCCGATGGTCGAATCGATCAAGAGCTGGCTGCAATCCCAGGCACTGGACAGCGTTCATCTGTATTACGAAAAATTTACCGAGAGTAATATCTGACGCTTCAAATCAGGCCTGACAACAAAAACGAGAAGGGAACCAGATGGCGGATGAAATCTTGCAACAGGGAACGCTCAAGCGAGGGTTGAAAAATCGCCATATTCAACTGATCGCGTTGGGCGGAGCGATTGGCACCGGGCTGTTCCTGGGCTCCGCCGGCGTACTCAAGTCGGCCGGGCCATCGATGATTCTCGGCTACGCGATCGCCGGGTTCATCGCCTTTTTGATCATGCGCCAATTGGGCGAGATGATTGTCGAAGAGCCGGTTGCCGGTTCCTTCAGCCACTTCGCCCACAAATACTGGGGCGGTTATGCCGGGTTTCTGTCCGGCTGGAACTACTGGGTGCTGTATGTGCTGGTCGGCATGGCCGAGCTGACGGCCGTCGGCAAATACGTGCAGTTCTGGTGGCCGGAGATTCCCACTTGGGTCAGCGCGGCGGTGTTCTTCGTGCTGGTCAACCTGATCAACACGATGAACGTGAAAATCTTCGGCGAGATGGAATTCTGGTTTGCGATCATCAAGGTCGTGGCCATCATCGGCATGATCGTCCTGGGTTGCTACATGCTGTTCAGCGGCTCGGGCGGCCCGCAAGCCTCGGTCAGTAACCTGTGGAGCCACGGCGGTTTCTTCCCCAATGGCACCAACGGTTTGCTGATGTCGATGGCGTTCATCATGTTCTCCTTCGGTGGCCTGGAACTGGTCGGCATCACCGCCGCTGAAGCCAGCGAGCCGAGGAAGGTCATCCCTAAAGCGATCAACCAAGTGGTTTATCGCGTGCTGATCTTCTACGTCGGCGCACTCACCGTCCTGCTGTCGCTGTACCCATGGGATCAACTGCTGCAGACCCTCGGTGCGTCCGGCGATGCCTACAGCGGCAGCCCATTCGTGCAGATTTTCTCCCTGATCGGCAGTGACACGGCGGCGCAGATCCTCAACTTCGTGGTGCTGACGGCGGCGCTTTCGGTCTACAACAGCGGCGTCTACTGCAACAGCCGCATGCTCTACGGCCTGGCCGAACAGGGCGATGCACCGAAGTCGCTGATGAAGCTGAACAAACAGGGCGTGCCATTGCGCGCGTTGGGGATCTCGGCGCTGATTACGATGCTGTCGGTGCTGGTCAACTACCTCGCGCCCCATGAAGCGCTGGAATTGCTGTTCGCCCTGGTGGTCGCTTCGCTGATGATCAACTGGACGCTGATCAGCCTGACTCACCTGAAGTTTCGCAAAGTCATGGGCCAGCAAGGCATCGTGCCCAGCTTCAAGTCGTTCTGGTTTCCCTTCAGCAACTATCTGTGCCTGGCGTTCATGGCCGTGATCATCTGGGTGATGTGGATGATTCCGGGGATACGCGCGTCGGTCTTCGCGATACCGGTGTGGGTGTTGATCATCTATGTGTTCTACCGGGTGCGTGTGGCGAGGGATCGAGCAGTGCCCGTCGCGCAATAATCCCGCGCGTAACAAAAAGCCCCGGCATTCGATGAATACCGGGGCTTTTCTATTTGGGCTGGATCAGAGCGTCGAGCGTACGCGCCATAGCTCCGGGAACAGCACGGTGTCGAGCATCTTGCGCAAGTAACCGACACCTTCCGTGCCGCCGGTACCCGGTTGGAAGCCGATGATCCGCTCGACCGTAGTGACATGCCGGAAGCGCCATTGGCGGAACGAGTCTTCGAGGTCGATGAGTTTTTCCGCCAGTTGATAGAGATCCCAATACCGCGACGGATCTTTGTAGACCACACGCCACGCCGCTTCGACCGAAGCGTCATGTTGCGTCGGGCTGGTCGGGTCACGTTCGAAACGCTGCGGATCAATCGCCAGGCCGGCGCTGGCCATCAAGCGAATCGCTTCGTCATACAGCGACGGTGTCGCGATGGCTTTTTCGAGTGCCTGCAACAGCTCCGGGCGATGGGCATGGGGGCGCAATAACGTCGCGCTTTTGTTGCCCAGAATGAACTCGATCTCGCGGTACTGAAATGACTGGAAGCCCGACGACTGCCCCAGAAAAGGCCGAATCGAGTGGTACTCAGTCGGCGTCATGGTGGCCAGCACCGTCCAGGCGTGCACCAGTTGATCAAAGATCCGCGAAACCCGCGCCAGCATCTTGAAGGCTGGCGGCAACTCACCCAGGCGCAGGTGTTCGCGGGCAGCCTTGAGCTCATGGAGCATCAGTTTCATCCACAGCTCTGAGGTCTGGTGCTGGATGATGAACAGCATCTCGTTATGGTCCGGCGACAACGGGTGCTGGGCACTGAGGATGCGCCCAAGGTCCAGGTAGTCGCCATAGCTCATGGAGTCGGAAAAATTCAGCTCGGCGTTATGCCAATCCTCAGTCGGGTTACCCGGTGAATACGGACATTGGCTCATGGCGCAGGCTCCTCATTTGGCGGGGTATGGAGTGGACGCAAAATGGCCCGGACCGGGCTGGCGTCGAGGTGGGCAAAGCGCAGCGGCAGAGCAATGAGTTCGTAGTCCCCTTCCGGGACGTCATCGAGCACGATGCCTTCCAGAATGGCCATGCCGTGACGCGCCACGGCGTTGTGCGAATCCATGGTCTTGGAGTGTTGTGGGTCCAGCGAGGGCGTATCGATGCCGATCAGGCGCACGCCGAGGCTGGCGAGTAGGTCTACGGTTTCCTTGGCGACTGCTGTGAAGTCCGGGTCCCAAGTGGTCAACGGTGCTTGTCGATAAGTGCGCAACAGCACGCGCTCAGGCAGGTTGTCCAGGCGACCTTCCAATTGCTCGGGTTGCACCAGTCGGCCGCTGTCCAGGCAATGCAATACCCGGCAAGGCCCCATGTACACGTCCAGCGACACTTCACCAATCGGCGCACCCTCAGCGCTGTAATGCAGCGGCGCGTCGACATGGGCGCCCGTGTGCGGCGACAGGGTAATGCGCCCGACATTCACCGGACACTCCGGCCCGAGGGTCCAGACCCGTTCTTCCTGAAAAGGCGTATCACCCGGCCAGGTCGGTGTTGCCGTGCTCAAGGGCGGGCTGATGTCCCACCACGATCTTATTTTGTTCATTGCACAACTCTCGGCATATCCCGAAACGAATGATACGAGTGATACCTGTGAATTTTCTTGCGAAAACCTTCGCAATCGCCGGGTTCTTTCGCATGAACTGTCAGGAATCGGCGGTTTATCGACAGGAAGTTTCAACGAAAGAAAGCACACAACGCTCATCCGCCGATGTTGCCTGAACAGACGCTGGCGGCTGCGTTTCTGGATACCTCAATGTCGAGCACAGACAACTGAGACCGGACCAAGCCCTATAGGGTTGCGACTTCAGTTCTTCAGCCCGCTGCCCGGAGTCCACATGACCGCACCCATCACCGTTCTTCGCGACACTCATCCACTGCCGGTACTCGACGCCTGCAAATGGGAAAAACTCGAAGGCGACCCGCACACCGTCAACCTCAACGCCTACACCAGCGAAGATGGCAGCAAGATCATGGGCACCTGGATCTGCACGCCCGGCAAGTGGTACGTGGAATACGTGAAGTGGGAATACTGCGATTTCCGCGAGGGGTACTGCATCATCACTCCAGAAGGCAAGGAGCCGATTCATCTGCGCGCCGGGGATATCTTCGTCATTGAGCCGGGGATGAAAGGCACGTGGGAAGTGGTCGAGACCGTGCGTAAGTATTTTGTGTTTGCCTGATGCAAAAAAACCGGGAAATCACCCGACGTGATTCCCGGTAAATATCGAGAGGTTCATGCAGTACCTGTGGGAGCGAGCTTGCTCGCGATGGCGGTGGGTCAATCAACATCAATGTTGAATGTACCGGCCTCATCGCGAGCAAGCTCGCTCCCACAGGGATTCAGTCTGATATGAACGGTTTTACTGAGGTTTGCGATAGCTGTTTATGATCGCCGAGAAGTCTTTGCCACCCTCCCCGCGCTGGCTCATCGCCTGATACAACTGCTGGGCAACCGCGCCGAGCACCACTGGTTGGTGCGCCTGACGGGCCGCTTCCGTGGCCAACCCCAGATCCTTGAGCATCAGTTCAGCACCGAAACCACCGGTGTAACCGCGCGAGGCCGGCGCCGTTTCGACGATACCCGGCCATGGGTTGTACATTTCCGAACTCCAGCAACGCCCGGTCGAGCTGTTGATGATCCCGGCCAACACGCCCGTGTCGATGCCCAAGGCATCGCCCAACGCCATGGCTTCGCTGACGCCGACCATGGAGATCGCCAGCAACAGGTTGTTGCAGATCTTGGCGATTTGCCCGGTGCCGACTTCGCCGCAATGCACGATGTTGCGGCCCATCTGCGCCAGTACCGGTTGCAGGGTGGCAAACAACTCAGGGGTGGCGCCGACCATAAAGGTCAGCGTCCCGGCGGCGGCACCGCCCGTGCCACCGGAAACCGGCGCATCGGCGACAGCCACGCCTTGCTTGGCCGCAGCGGCCGCCACGTCGCGCGCGGTTTGCGGATCAATGGTGCTGCAATCCACCGCCGGCACGCCTTTGCCGATACCGGCGAGTACGCCGTCTTCACCGAGCCACACGCTGCGCACATGCACAGCCGCTGGCAGCATGGTGATCACCAGCTCTGCACCTTGTGCCGCTTCCCGCGCCGAAGCGCTGATGCTGCCGCCCAGTTGCTCCAGTTCGGCCAAAACGGTTTTGTTCAGATCGACCAGATTCAGCGCATGGCCAGCCTTGATCAGGTTGCGCGCCATCGGCGCGCCCATGTTGCCGAGACCGATAAAAGCGATTTTCATGTCCGGCTCCTTAACGCAAGTTGATGGTGGTGTTCACACCGTCGTTGACGCTGTCGTCATCGAACCAGCGACTGGTGACAGTCTTGGTCTGAGTGTAGAACTGCACCACTTGCTTGCCATACGGGCCGAGGTCGCCGAGCTTCGAACCACGGGAACCGGTGAAGCTGAAGAACGGGACCGGCACCGGAATCGGGATGTTGATGCCGACCTGGCCAACGTCGATTTCGCTCTGGAACTTGCGCGCCGCCGCACCGCTTTGCGTGAACAGGCCAGTGCCGTTGCCGAACGGGTTGGCGTTGACCAGGGCAATCGCCTGATCGAGGGTGTCGACTTCCAGCACCACCAGCACCGGGCCGAAGATTTCCTGGGTGTAGATCTGCATCTCGGTCGTTACGCCGGAGAACAGGGTCGGGCCGACAAAGTTGCCCTTCTCGAAGCCCGGCACACTGATTTCGCGACCGTCGAGTTCCAGCTTGGCGCCTTCCTTGATGCCGCTTTCGATCAGGTCGAGAATCCGCGCCTTGGCCTTTTTCGAAATCACCGGCCCGACATCGGTGCCCGACTCGCTACCCGCGTTCACTTTGAGTTTCTGCGCCAGCGCTTTCAGGTCCGGCAGCCATTGCTTGGCCGCGCCCACCAGCACCACCACGGAAGTGGCCATGCAACGCTGACCGGCCGCACCGAAACCGGCACCGACCAAGGCGTTGAGAGTTTGTTCGCGATTGGCATCCGGCAGCACCACGGCGTGGTTCTTGGCGCCCATCATCGATTGCACGCGTTTGCCGTGTTTACCGGCCAGGTCGTAGACGTGAGTGCCGACGGCGGTCGAACCGACGAAGGAAACGGCCTTGATGTCCTTGTGGGTGCAGAGTGCGTCCACCACGTCCTTGCCGCCGTGAACCACGTTAAGCACGCCCGCCGGAACGCCGGCCTCGATTGCCAGTTCCACCAGCAGCATGGTCGACATCGGGTCCTGCTCGGACGGCTTGAGCACGAAGGTGTTGCCGCAGGCGATGGCCATCGGGAACATCCACAGCGGAATCATCGCCGGGAAGTTGAACGGGGTGATGCCGGCACAAACGCCGATCGGCTGACGCAGGGTGTAGGTGTCGACGCCGCCGGCGACGTTCTCGGCGAATTCGCCCATTTGCAGGGTGCCGATGGAGCACGCGTGCTCGACCACTTCCAATCCACGGAAAATGTCGCCTTCAGCGTCAGCGATAGTTTTGCCCTGCTCGGCACTCAGGACCACAGCGATGCGCTTGGAGTGTTCGCGAATCAACGCCTGAAGCTTGAGCATGATGCGCATCCGCGCGCCGATCGGCGTCAGCTTCCAGGTCTGGAAGGCGCGATGGGCAGCGCTGATGGCGGCGTCAACTTCCTGCGCGGTAGCGAACGGAACCCTGGCCAGCACTTGCTGGGTCGCCGGGTTGATGATGTCGTGCCATTCGGTGGTCTGGGATTCGACCCACTCGCCGTCGATCAACAGCTTTACGTTTTGGACAGTGGTGTCGTTTGGCGTGAGCGATGCGTTCATGCTGGTCTCCGGGACGTTGTTTTTATCGAAGGAGCCAAGGCGGATAAGTCGCCTTGAGATGAGGCGTGTGTCGCGAATTGGTTGTCGGACTGTTTTTGGAGTATAGATGTGCAAACTTCTAATAAGAACGCACATAAAAGCCGGTCCAACATGCAAAAAAACATCACGTCTTTAGGTTCGCTGAACTGGGATGACCTCAAGTTTTTCCTCGAAGTCGCCCGCACCCGCAAGGCCAGCACCGCGGCCAAGCGCCTGGCGGTGGACTACACCACCGTGTCCCGGCGCATCAGTTCGCTGGAAGCGGCATTGGGCACGTTGCTGTTCGAGAAGTCCCGGACCAGCGGTTTCGTCCTGACCGCCGAAGGCCAGCGTTTGCTGGGTTACGCCGAGTCGATTGAAAGCACGCTGCACATGGCCTGCGAACAGGTTTCCGGTTCCGGTGTGGCGTTGTCCGGGCACGTGCGCATGGGCTGCACCGAAGGCTTCGGCAGTTTCTTCATCACCCCGCAACTGAGCCACTTCGTCGATGCCTACCCGGCGATCTCGGTGGACATCCTGCCGCTGCCGCACTTCATCAGCCTGTCCAAGCGCGAGGCGGACATCGTCATCGCCCTGGAACGCCCGGAGCACGGGCCGTACGTCTGCTGCAAACTCTGCGACTACAAATTGCAGCTGTACGCGACCCAGGACTATCTCGACAAACACCCACCGATCCGCCGCCCGGCAGACCTGGGTAAGCATTCATTCATCAGTTATGTCGATGACCTGGCGTTCAGCTCGGAGCTGCTGTACCTGGCGAACGTATTGCCCGGCGCCAGTGCGAATCTGCGCAGCACCAGCGTGATCGCGCAGTTTGTGGCGGCGCAGCAAGGGCGGTCGCTGGCGATTCTGCCGTGCTTCCTGGCGGCGCAGGATCCGCGATTGCTGCCGGTGTTGCCGGCAGAGATCAACATCACCCGGCAATTCTGGATGTACTGCCGGGAGGATCTGCGCAAGCTCAAGCGGATCACCCTGTTGTGGGATTACATCCGCGAAGTCACTGAGCAGAATCAGAGCCTGTTGATGGGGGACAGTCGGGAGATGGTGTTCGCCGATTAATCGGCCATCACCACAATCGACACCCGGCGATTCTCGGTGCGGCCCGCCGGTGTGTCGTTTGAGGCCACCGGTTCTTTGCTGCCGAGGCCCTGAAGCTTGATGTTTTCTTCTTTCATACCGACAGCGGTCAGGACCTTGCCGACGCTTTTCGCCCGGCGCAGGGACAGTTGCTGGTTGTAGGTTTCTTTACCCGAAGCATCGGTGTGGCCATCGACCCGCACCCGCTCGATCCCGACACCCAGCAGGGCCTTGCCGATGCGCTGGACGATTTCGGTGCTCTGCGGATTCAGGCTTTCAACGTCACTGCCAAACAGCACTTTGCCGGACAGGCCAAACGCCCAGCCCTCGTCGGTCAATTCGAAGCCTTGTTGCTTGAGCACGGCGACCTGCGCCGGGGTCAGGCCTTTTTGCGGTGCCGTTTGGCACCCGGTCAATGCCAATAACGCCATGAACAGGGTGAGGGTGAAAAATCGCAGGGAACGCTGAGGAAGTGAGAACACAGAAATTAACTCTTGGTTTGAACGTGGACGACTGGGTGCTCCGACCCGGCCGTATGCTGTGCGCCTCGAGACAGGCGCTTGGCTTGATACATCGCCGCATCGGCGGCGTTGAGCAGGGCGCCCGGTGTGGCGCCATGGTCGGGATAGACGGCGATGCCGATGCTGAGCGAGGTCAGCACAGAGGTATTGCCGGGCAGCATGATCGGCACTTCCATACTGGCGATAATCTTGTCGGCAATCCGCTCGGCGTCTTCGGTCTTGTGCAGCGGCGTCAGCAGCACGGCAAACTCATCGCCACCCAGGCGCGCCACCAGATCCTCTTCACGCAATTGCGCACGCACCCGAGTGGCCACCGCCACCAGCACCGCATCGCCGGCGGCATGGCCGAAGTTGTCGTTGATTTCCTTGAACCGGTCGCTGTCGAGAAACAACACTGCCACTCGCTCGTTGAGCTTGTTCGCGTTGCGCAGCGCACGAATCAAGCGTCCCTCGAAAAATGCCCGGTTCGGCAATCCGGTGAGGCTGTCATGACTGGCCTGGTGGGCCAGGGTTTCGTTCTCACTTTGCAGATGGGTTTGCCAGGATTCGAGTTCATCGAGCAAGGCATTGAAGTCGTTGCCCAGGTTGTCCAGTTCGGCGATAGCGGCGGGCGGCACGCGCTGGTCGAAGGCCCGTTCGCTGCGGGCGGCGTGCGCCACGAACGCCAGGCTACGCAGCGGACCGGTGATTGAGCGCAGCTGCCGGCGCGCCAGATACAGCGCCACCCAGGCACTGATCGCCGTACACAACACAATCCCCATCAGGCCGCTGAGCAAAAAGCGCATCAGGCTGCCACCTTGACCGGTGAGCTGAATGCTGCCGATTTCCAGGCCTTGATGGACGATGGGCATCCTGATGGGTTCTTCCAGGAAGGCCTTGGCGATCTGCATTTCCAGATCGGAGAGCAATCCGGTTTCCGGTCGCTGCCAGCGGGCGAGCAAAGCACCCTGCGCATCATGCACCTGGGCATCGGCCACTTCTTCGGTGGACGCGATCAACGCCAGCGCCTCGGTGGCGGCGGCCTTGTCGTTGAACACCACCGCCGCTTCCACGGTGTAGTTGATCGAGCGTGCAATCAGGTGCAGGTTGTGGTCGGCATAGACGCGCAGGGCCAGCACCCCGAGCAAGGTCAGCGACACACTGGCCATGGCCACGCCAACCAGCGCAACGATCAAATGGCCGCGACCGATGACCGAGCGCAACGTGGGGCGATTATCCGATTTGAATAGACTCATGGCGCCGCCGGCTTACGGCGCGACAGTTGCAACACGCTCGGGTGAATGCGCACGCCACTGCGGGCGACGGAATCGAGGTTGACCTCGAAGGACACTTGATCGTCGCTGACCCGCAGACAGAAAAGGCTGCCGACGGTGCACTGATCGCTGCTTTCGCTGATGCTCAACACCGGTTGGCCGATCAACGAGGCGAACAAACGGCTGCGTTCATCGGCGGTCAGTTTGCCGATGTAGACCGCATCGCACTCGCCGGCAATCGCCGGGTTGTCGGCCAGCAGGCGTCGGACGGTGACAGGACGACCGGTGGCCTGAGTGGAACCTTTCACCAGATCGTCGGTGTATTCGGTCGGACCGACCACGCAGAGGCGCAACTGCGCAGGCTCCACGGGCCAGCGGGCATAACTGAGAATCCCGAGCACCACCTGGGTGACCGCTTTGGCCCGTTGATCGGCCATGCTGACGGCGGTTTCAGGTTGAGCGAATGCGATTCCGGCCAGCAACCAGAGCAGGCCGACAAGCCATACACGCTTGCAGCCGATTACGCTCCCTGTCGCCCGGACAGCCAACTTCATGCAGGGATTCTCTTCGAATTCAACGGAATAATGCCGCAACGATAGCACAGCACCGAAACGCCCGCGAGGCTGTAAAACCGGGCGTTTCAGACATATTTACGTCGTCAACCGATTGGCATATTAAGGGCTAAACTCAACGCCCTCTTCCAACTCCAGCATCAACCCGCTCAAGCGCTTCACTTTGCGTTGCACCGCCTCTTCGAATACCCCGGCACGGGGTTCGATCAGGGTGAACCAGTCCTTGGCCCGGGTGATTCCGGTGTAGATCAATTCCTTGGTCAGGACCGGGTTCAAGGCGTCCGGCAGGATCAGCGCCGTGTGGGCAAATTCCGAGCCTTGGGATTTATGCACCGTCATCGCGTACACCGTTTCGACATCGTTGAGCCGGCTCGGCAAAACAAAACGCACGCCGCCCTGGCCGTCGTTGCGCGGGAAAGCCACGCGCAGCACGTGCTTCCCGGCTTCCGGGCCGTCGCGTTCCGGCAATTTGAGCGCGATGCCGATGTCGCCGTTCATCAAGCCCAAGCCGTAATCGTTGCGAGTCATCAGCACTGGCCGGCCTTCGTACCACTGCTGATCGCTGTCGATCAGCCGGGACTTGAGCAAGGCGTCGGTCACGCGCTGATTCAGGCCTTCCACGCCCCAGGGCCCTTTGCGTACGGCGCACAACAACTGGAACGTATCGAAAGCATTCAGCACTTGCCGCGCCCATTCGATCCAGCGTGGATCTTCGAGAGAGCTGTCGAGAGGGGGCCGTTGCTTGCGCAGCAGACCCAGGTAATGTCGATATCCGTGTGGCCCGTCGGCATGGCCGTCGAGCAGCAAACGCTCCAGCGCTGTGTCCTGTTCACCTTTGAGAGGCAGGGAAAACACGTCTTTAAAGCTGCGTTCGGCCAGGAGCTTGCGAGCTTCATCGGGGTGCTGTTGATTGACCCATCGGGCTAACTGGCCAATGCCACTGCCTTCGCCGAATCGACGTGAGTGGCGCAGCATCACCACTTGCTGGGCCAAGGGATGGGTGCCCTCGGTGTCCTCATGCAAACCGCTGGCCTCAAGGCTTTCACCGCTGACGGCCTCCAGCCACTGGCGGGTCTGCGGGTTGTACCAACCGGCCTCGGCATCGCGGCACAGATCCCCCAGCACGGCCCCCGCTTCCACTGAGGCCAACTGGTCCTTGTCACCGAGCAGCACCAGACGCGCATGAGCCGGTAACGCGTCGAGCAAATTGGCCATCATTTCCAGGTCGATCATCGACGCTTCATCGACCACCAGCACATCCAGAGGCAAACGGTTACCGGCGTGATGGCGAAAATGTCGGGTGCCTGGCCGACTGCCCAACAGACGGTGCACGGTGGTGACGTCGGACGGAATCTTGTCCCGTACCGCTTCGGCAACCGTCAGGGTTTGTACTTGCTGACTGATGGATTCCGTCAGTCGCGCGGCAGCCTTGCCGGTAGGTGCGGCCAGACGAATACGCAGCGGTTTGCCGGCCTCCACGGCCGGCGCCTGGAGCAATGCCAGCAACCGCACCACAGTGGTGGTCTTGCCGGTTCCCGGGCCACCGGTGACGATACTGAACGCACTGCGAGTGGCCAGGGCACAGGCGAGTTTTTGCCAGTCGATCACCTCGCCCGGCTTGGCGGGGCCGAACAGACCGGTCAGGCGCTGGAGCAGGTCCGCAGGTGTGGCTTCATGCTCTGACAGGCGCTGACGCAAGGCGTTGTCGATGCGTCGCTCGTAAGCCCAGTAGCGGCGCAGGTACAAGCGTTTACCCGACAGCACCAACGGCCGATGCCGAGCCGCCTCACGCCCGTCCACCGCCAATGCCACCAGACTGCTGGCGGCCAGCACCTTGCACCAATGGGCGCCGTCCAGCGCTTCCAGCAATTGCGACGGCAGCAACATCGCGCCACTTTGCACATCACCTTCCGGGGGCAGCGACAGGGCGAAGTCCGGTGCCTTGAGCGTCTCGAACAGGTCCAGGCATACATGGCCGTGGCCGAGTTGGTGACTGGTCAGCGCCGCCGCCAGCAACACCAGCGGATCATCATCGGGAGCGAGTTCATGGAGAAAGGCAACGAACGCCTTGTCCAGCGCCCGCAGCCAACCGCGTTCGACCCAACGGGTGAGCAGCAGTAAAAGATCGTCGGCGCGAGTCAGCGGTGCCAAGTCCGCCAGGCTTTCGGCCGCCAGTGGTGTAGGCAACAAATCGGCGAAGGTGCGGCTCATAGCAGTACTCCCTGTTCCCAGGCGGGCTCGGCCTTGGGTTCCGGCTTGCCCTGGAACAGACGATCCAGACGCTCGATCAATTCCCGTGGCGGACGGGCGAAATACACGCCTTGGCTGGCCGCTCTCGTGCCGCGCAAGAACAGGTACAACGCGCCGCCGACATGCCGCTCGTAATCGTAGTCCGGGAGCCGCGCTTTGAGCTGACGATGCAGGGCCAACAGGTACAACACGTATTGCAGGTCATAGCGGTTATCGAGGATCGATTGCTCCATGGCCTGCTCGGTGTAGGCCATGTCGTCAACGCCGAGCCAGTTGGATTTGTAGTCGGCGACGTAATAGCGGCCGTCGTGTTCGAACGTCAGGTCGATGAAGCCTTTGAACATGCCATTGAGCAGCACCGGTTCGGCAGCCACTCGGGCCACGCCGCTGTGGGTGTACTGACGCACAAGTTCATCGAGTTTGAGCACATCGACCTTGTGGCTGGCGAACCAGAATTCCATCTCGACCCGATATTGGGTCAGTTGCTCGAAGATCACCGGGGGCTGTCCGCCACCGATGTGCAGCGGTGATTTGAGCAGGTGTTGCAACCAGTCGCTCAACGCAACGATCCAGCCTTCCCAGCCGCGACGATTACAGCGCCGGCCAACCGCGTCTTCCACGGCTTTCGGCGTCGCACTGAAGCCTTCATCACCGGCCCACTCCAGCAAACCGTGGAGAAAGGTGCCGGGATTCGGCCCACGGGGAAAGCGGTGAATATCCGCGCCGCCAGTGACCACTTCCCGTGGTGCCTCGGGATCCAGACGCTCATCGTCGAAAAGTTTTTGCGCTTGCGGACTTTCCGGCGCCTCGTCACTGCCCACGCTCATGCTGTCGCCAATACGCAAGGCGCTATAGGAGGCAATCCACCAGTTTTCGCTGGCCTTGCGCTTTGGAAGCAACGGCGCGAGCAAGGTCGCTTCGTTGCGTGGCGGATGGTAGTGCTCGGTGGTTGCCTCAGGCATCTCACCGTAACTGAGTGCCGGACAATCCTGTTGCAGGTCTTCCAGCCAACGCTTCAGCCCCGCGGACTCAGCCAGTGCTGCGCCACCGCCCAACAGATAACCCAATGCCGACAGATGCAACACCGAGCTGTTGTTATTGCCACGCTTGAGGTCGGTCACCCCGAGCCAACAGGCATGTTGTGCGCGCGTCAGGGCCACATAGAGCAAGCGCAAATCCTCGGCCAGGCGTTCGTCGTCGGCCAGGGCGATCAGCTCGGTGGTCGGTTTCAACGTCACCTGAGCCTTGCCCGTGGCGTCGTGGTAATGCAGCGGCAAACGACTGCCATCCACCGGTTTCGCCGAGCAGATAAAGGGCAGGAACACCAAGGGGTACTCGAGGCCCTTGGACTTGTGAATGGTCACGACCTTGACCAACTGTTCGTCGCTTTCCAGGCGCAGGATTTGCTCCTCACCTGCCTGGCCGGACAACGCCAGATGCTCGGACAAATGACGAATCAGGGCTTGCTCGCCATCCAGTTCGGCGGCCGCTTGTTGCAGCAGCTCGGACAAGTGCAGCAGGTTGGTCAAGACACGCTCGCCATCACTGCGGGTCATCAATGCCTGGGGCAGTTGGAAGTCATGCAGCAAGCGTCGAAGCATCGGCAGTACACCTTGCTTGCGCCAGATCTCGCGATACCGGCGGAACTGCATGACTCGCGCTTCCCAAGCCAACTCGTCCTGATTCAGGCGCTCAAGTTCAGCCAGCGACAGGTTCAGCGTGATGCAGGCCAACGCGGCCCGCAGTGGACGCTCGACGTCCGGCTCGGCGCAGGCCTTGAGCCAGGTCAGCAGGTCATGGGCTTCCTGAGCGGCGAACACCGAGTCCTTGTCCGACAGATAAACGCTGCGCACACCGCGGGCGGAGAGTTCGCCACGCACGGCCTGGGCCTCTTTGCCGTCGCGTACCAGAATCGCGATATCCGCCGGCAGCAGGCCTCTGAAGTCCTTGCCGTCCTGCGTAAACCCCGCCCTGCCCTGTTGCCCGCCATTAAGCAATGCAGTGATTTCACTGGCGCAGGCAGCGGCCAATTGTTGTCGGTACACCACGCCGGACAGCGGCTGCTCGGCAGGCAGATGCCAGATGTTCAGTGCCGGAACATTCTGGCCATCGATGTGCAAAACCTCTTTGCGCCCCTGGGATTCGACGGGCAAGAACGGTACGGGGTTATCGCCATTTTTTTCGCGGAAGAGGAACGCACCGCGCCCGGTTTCCCGCGACTCGGCACGCTCGAAAACATGGTTCACCGCATTGACCATGCCATGGCTGGAGCGGAAGTTGGTACCCAGCGTATGCAAGCGGCCGGTGGTGGCCTGACGGGCGCGCAGGTAGGTGTAGATGTCGGCGCCGCGGAAGGCGTAGATCGCCTGCTTCGGGTCGCCGATCAAAAACAGACCACACTCGGGGTTGTTGTCTTCGATGCGATAAATGCTTTCGAAGATGCGGTATTGCACCGGGTCGGTGTCCTGGAATTCGTCGATCAACGCCACCGGAAATTGCTCGCGAATCAGGGTGGCCAGACGCTCGCCGCCGTCGGACTGCAAGGCTGCGTCGAGACGCAGCAACATGTCATCGAAACCCATTTCCGCGCGGCGACGCTTTTCCTCTTCGAACCGCGCGCCGACCCACTGAGCGGCGTGTTGCAACACCGCGGCGTCAGGCGTCGGCAAACCATCGAGACTGGCCTTGAGGCCAGGCATGGCATCCAACCCAGGGTGATGGGGCGCGTCGCCTTTCCAGGCTTCCGCCATGCCATCGGGGGTCAGCCGGGTGAACCCGGTGCCGATGTCCAATTGCTCCAGGGATTCATCTTCGGCCCAGGCCTTGATCTTTTCGAACCAGGGTTCGAAGTAGCGTGCCTGCATCTTGCGCCCATCGACGCTTTTGCTCGCCACACCCTGGTGACAGAGCAGAAGCAATTCATCCGCCCATTGGCGCCAGGGCATCTTGAGTTCGAGCAGCGCTGTGCGCCGTTCGAGCAAGCACTCGGCGATGAGTTCGGCAGGCTCTTTTCCTTCGACGCTATCGCGCTCGCTGGCGAACAGCCCGCGCACTCGCGGTAGCAACGCTGCGGGGCCGCCCCAGTTGCCGCGAACCCAGTTCAACGCATCGCCTTGCATCGGGTAGCAGAACAGGCGCCAGTAATCGCGCAGAACCTCGCCCAGGAGATCGCTGTGATCAGTTTCCAGGGTCTGGGTAAACAGACTGCCGCTGTCGAAGGCATGCTCGCGCAGCATGCGCTGACACCAACTGTGGATAGTCGAGACTGCCGCTTCGTCCATCCATTGAGCGGCGATGTCCAGGCGGTTTGCGCAACCGGACCATTGTTCGGGGAGGTATTGTTCTCGCAAGTCTGCAATCAGGCTATCGGGCGCAGGAACTTCATCCCGGAAAAACCGTGCAGCTTCGGCCAGACGTGTACGAATTCGTTCGCGCAGTTCTTTGGTGGCCGCATCGGTGAAGGTCACGACGAGGATTTGCGGCGGCAACAGTTCGCGCCCGAAACCACTCGAGTCGCCGCCGTGACCGAGGACCAGACGCAAATAAAGTGCGGAGATGGTGAAGGTCTTGCCGGTGCCGGCACTGGCTTCGATCAGTTGGCTGCCCCGCAGAGGGAAGGCCAGGGCCAACGGAGTTTTCGTGGTCATGAGCGCGCGCCCTCGCTGGTCAGCGAACGCCAAGGGGCTTCGAGCAGTGGCCGGTACAACGCGTCGCACCAACCGGGGAAGGTTTCGTCGGCAACCAGACTGTCGTAATCGGCGAACTGTCGGGCGAGAGCAGGACTTTCGCGTCGCTCGCCATCGGTGGTCTGACCATCGCCTTCGTAGGCTTTTCGCGCAGCGGCTTCGGCTTTGACCGGGTCGGTTTGACCGAGCCAGGCGAAGGCGGTTTTCACCGCGATCGGTAGCGGTTGGCGCATGCCCGTTTGCCAGGCCAGCAGCAAGTTACCAAGAGCTTCAAGCGCTGCCTGCTTCTCCAATGGTTCCAGCAACAGACTGTCGTCGCTGGCGACCAGCGCGGTGGTCATCGACAGGCCACTGGCGCAGGCAACCAGATGATTGACCCACGGGCGCGTCAGCCGATGCCATTTGCGGGCCTTGATCGAGCCGATGCTGTTGGGAATGGTGGTGACCGATAGCATGCCGTCGTCCGCGCGTTGATGCAGGCCACTGAGCCAGCCTTCAAGGCGCAAGCCGTGCAGTTCCAGACTCACCGGCAAGGCGCTCGTAAGCGGTGTCGGCCATAACACCAGGAGTTGTTGGTAGCGTTGCAACAGATCGGGCAGCGGTTCGATCAACTCTCGCTGAAGGCATTCTCCGAAACCGGCCATGGGCAGCAGGCCGCTGTTTTGCAGGCGTATCGCCTGAGCTTCCAGTGCCTGATCGGAGTGATCCAGTTGACTCAGTGCCGCCTCAAGCAAACTGTCGCTGAGGCTGTAGCGTTGCAGCGCGTCGAGGACGAAAGGCTCTTCATCGGCCAAAGGGACTTCCGCCGCTTCAAAGAACACCTTGAGCCGCTGACTGAAGAAATGTCGTACAGGGTTGCGCAGGAAATCCTGCAACTGCCCCACGCCCAGCGGTTCGTCCTGAATGTAGGGTTCGAGAATCTCGATATCTGCCGTTTGCTCATTGGACTGATGAAGCACCTGCCATTCGCTGGCGTAGCTGAACAGCGCATCGCCTTCGTGGAAATAGCGAGCGCTGAATGGTTGCAAAGGGTGTTCCTGCGTCATCGCTTCAAGCAGGTCATCGGCGCCGTCATCCAACCGCCAGCCGCTGGCGAGATGGTCGCGTAACTGGCCAATCAACACCGAAGCAGGCCGCTCGCTGTTATCGCGAATGCTCCGGCCTACCCAGCTGATATAAAGTTGATTGCGCGCCGACAACAGCGCTTCCAGCAGGAGGTAGCGATCATCTTCGCGTCGAGAGCGATCACCGGGGCGGTAGTCACTGCCCATCAAGTCGAAGTCCAGTGGTGGTTGCGCGCGCGGGTAATCGCCGTCATTCATGCCGAGCAGGCACACCAGTTTGAACGGGATCGCGCGCATTGGCATCAAGGTGCAAAAATTGACGGCGCCTGCCAGGAAGCGCTGAGACAAGCGACCCTGATCAAGACCGGCCAGCCAGGCCTCGCGGACGACAGTCAGCGGTAACTCGTCCTGCAATCCCACGGATTCGCAGGTGTCGAGCCAGGTTTCGCGCAGCTCTTCGAGTTGAGCCAGCAAGTAGTCATCGTGCTCGTTACTGGCCTTGAAAAACAGTTGAACCAACCCTTGCAACCGCACGCCCCATTGTTTGGGGGGAGCCGGTTGCGTGAGTTCCTCATGTGCGATCTCCAGCGCGTCCAACAGTGCAACCAATGGACCGATGAGCGCGGCATCCAGACCACCGATTTCGTCATAGGGCTCAATACCTTCGCAGGCATTGGCGCTGCCGACCGCGTAACCGAGCAGCATCCGTCGCAGGCCGAAACGCCAGCTGTTTTGCTCAAGCTCTTGCGGCAGACCAAGACCGGCTCGTTGCTCGGCATTCATTCCCCAGCGGATACCGGCACCTTCGATCCAGCGGTGCAGGGTCGGCAGGTCACGCTCTTCCACGCCGAACCGTGCACGCAGTGCAGGGACGTCCAGCAGATCGAGAATCTCGCTGACCGGGAAACGACTGTCCGGCAGCTTGAGCAGGTGCTCGACAGCGATCAGCAGCGGATCGCGGCCGCGTTGGCCCTGGTCGGCGAGCGTGAAGGGAATAAAACGCGGGTCATTGCGCTCTAACTGGCCAAACACCGCACGGATATGCGGAGCGTAGCTGTCGATGTCCGGCACCATCACGATCACGTCGCGAGGTCTTAAATCCGGGTTGGCACTGAAGCGTTCGAGCAATTGATCGTGAAGGATTTCCACTTCCCGCTGAGCGCTATGGGCAATGTGAAAACGGATCGATTTATCAGCCTGCAGATCGATGGCAGGCCAATGCTCACGGGTCTCGCTTAGAGGACGCAATTCCAGGATGTCGTCCTGCAACTGATTGAGCATGTTTTGCGGTTGGCTGTCGCTGAACAGGTCGATGCGACCATCGCGAAATGCTGAGCGGTAGCTACCCGGATCGTCATAGCTGTCGAGCAGATTGATGTAGTCTCGCCCCTGCTTGCCCCATGCGGCCAATAGAGGATGAGCGTGTTGGTGAAGGGTTTGCGGATCCAGGACAACCGGCATGCCGCTTTTGCGGGCCTGACGTTTGTATTGGTGCCGCAACAAGTCTTTATCGGCGACGATGTCTGCCCAATGGTGACGACATGGGTTGTGAACGCAAAGCAGCACCTGGCTGAATCGAGCCAGTCCGGCGAGCGCTTCCAGAGCCTGAGCAGGCAGCGAAGAAATCCCGAAAACGATCACTCGGGACGGTAATCCATCAGGCGCTTCGTCGAGACTGTTGATGCGCTCGATAAACCGTTGATGCACGCCGGCACGGCTTTGGGCCATGCCTTGCTCCCCCACATCCAGCAGCAGCGCACGCCACAACTCTGCCTGCCAGCAGTTTGCCGGGGTCAGGGCCTTGGCTTCGCCTCTGCCATTGCGTAGTTGATGTCGACCTTCCGCCCAATCCTCAAGCCAGTCCGCGCGGTAGACCTGATATTGGTCGAACAGATCCGCCAGACGCTCGGACAACTGATAGCGTTTGCGCAAATCAGTGTCATGGGTAAGGAAGCGCTGTAGGGGTTCGAAATGCGGTTGGTCGATTAACTGCGGCAGCAGGCGCATCAGACGCCAAGTCAACGGTGCTTTATCGAGCAGAGATTTGACCGGAATTTCATCACGGCCCAGGACCATCCGATAAAGCTGCCACATGAAACTGCCCGGCAATTGCACATCGATTGCCGCCGCGATGCCACAACCGCCCATATCGTCGTCTTCAGGGTCTTCTGCCAGCGCGAGCTTCAGCCATTGAGCAATGCCATTGCTCTGCACCAGGGCTATTTCATTTTCCAGGGGCGCCAGTGGGTAGTGCCGCATTACGCTGATCACCAGGCTACGCAGTTCATCCAGACTGTTGCTTTGAACCACCATAAAACCAGCATTGAGGGACGCAGCGTCCGGCATAAAGGCTTCCTTGGAAAAATACAAAAGCTAGGGCCGAACCTTAGCACTGTCGGGAGACTGTGACAGCCAGGAGCCGTCTGATGATGCTGTACGAACTTTCCTGCGGGCAAAACAAAACCCCTACCTGCATACGCAGATAGGGGTTTC
>NZ_MOBR01000020.1 GCF_003732705.1 Pseudomonas frederiksbergensis
CCCCTATCTGCGTATGCAGGTAGGGGTTTTGTTTTGCCCGCAGGAAAGTGCGCAAAGAAAAGGGACAGCTCAATGGCTATCCCTGGGTACAGCCAACCGCACCGTCAGTGAAACATTGGCAGGACATGTTCAGCGATCTCTTCAATCACCTCTGCCACGGGGCGTTCGCTACGACGCATATGCAGGCCCACATGCTGCACACCTGCATCACGCAACGCTTGAAGCTCATCAATCAATGCCAGTCGCCCGCAACTACCGCCGAAGCGCACGCGCCGCATTGGCGCATAAGGATTTGCTTCCAGATCCAGATGAACAAAGCTGAGGTAAGGCTTATCGCCGCCGACCTCACGCCATAACCCCACGCGACGACGATGCTCATCCGGGGTGCCAGGGTAGGCGAGCCAACCGTCCATATGCTGGCCAATCCAGGCCGGAGACTGCTGCCCCAGTCCCGCCACCAGCAACGGCACCGGCTGATCACGCTCCGGTAGCAGGCGCGCACCCACAGGCAAGCGACCGTCACCTTGGCTGCGCAACAACTCGACCGTATCTCGAAAGATCTCGCCTCGCTGGGCGTAGTCGACACCGAACAACGGATACTCCATCGGCCGATCACCACTGGCAACGCCCAGCAGCAGGCGTCCGTCACTCAGCTCGTCGACACTGTTGGCAGCTTTCAGTGTCAGCCACGGCTGCCGCAATGGCAGAACAACCGCTGCCGTGCCCAACATAATGTTGTCGGTAATCCCCGCCAGGTAGCCAAGGTACGAAAAGGCTTCAAATACTTGGGCCGCATCGCCGAAATTGGGGTCATACACGGGCACGTCGCGCACCCAAAGCGCAGCAAACCCGGCCTTATCGGCCAAGCGTGCCATCGCCGCATGCTGCTTCAGATCGGGAACACCGAAAGGCCTGTCCTCGACCGTCCGAAGCCGCTGTCCAGCCGTGGACCAATCGTTATCCAGCGGCAGTTCCAGGCCAATGGAAAACCCATTCGAGCCCAGTAATCGTTGAAATCGTGAGTGCATAAAAAGCTCCAAAAAGGGAATCACATGCACCCAGTATCTACAGGCCTATCAGCAAGAAAAATGCATGAATGGGAATATCAATCTTGAGTAAAACGCACGAGTACATCCCGACCTCCCACACGGCCGACCGTCGTTTTGGCCCTCAAGGACAACCGTTCGAGGAAATCGCGCTAAAGTGCCGGCGTCATTTTTGGTATGGTGCAGCTCGTTTTTTAACGGACTGATTTCAAGCCTGAGGATCGGCACCCCCTTCATAGTCAAAGAGCTGCTGCAGAAATGCCCGAACCGATACCGATCAAAGATCACGAAAAAGAGACGCGCCTGGTCAATAAAAGACTGATGGCCTGCGCCTTGTTTGTGGTCGCCATCACCTGCGCGCTGGTCGTGCGCATGTACGTACTGCAAGTGGTCGAGTTCGACTACCACTCGACCATCTCCGAAAATAACCGCGTCCACGTTTTGCCGATCACCCCGACACGAGGGCTGATCTTTGACCGCAATGGCGTAGTCCTGGCAGACAACCGGCCCAGCTTTAACCTGACCATCACCCGCGAACGCACCTCCGACGTCAAAGAAGAACTGGATGAGGTGGTCAATCTCCTGCACTTGCCGGCTGAAGACCGCACGTTGTTCGATAAAGCGATGAAGCAGGCGCGGCACCCGTTCGTTCCGGTGACCTTGTTCTACGAACTCACCGAAGAGCAGATCGCCGTCCTAGCGGTCAACGAGTTCCGCCTGCCGGGGCTTGATGTCGAGCCGCAATTCGTCCGTCACTACCCGATGGGCGCACACTTCGCCCACTCGATCGGTTACGTCGGTCGTATCAACGAGAAAGAATCCAAGGCGCTGGATGGGGTGGAGTACCGCGGCACCCAATCCATCGGCAAGACCGGCATCGAGAAGTTCTATGAGTCTGAACTGCACGGCCACGTCGGTTACGAAGAAGTCGAGACCAACGCCCAGGGCCGCGTACTGCGCGTGCTCAAGCACACCGATCCGACACCGGGCAAAAACATCGTTCTGAGCCTCGATGTTCACCTTCAGGAAGCCGCCGAAGATGCCCTGGGGGATCGTCGTGGTTCGGTAGTTGCCCTCGATCCATCGACCGGCGAAGTGCTGGCCATGGTCAGCAAGCCAAGCTTCGATCCGAACATGTTCGTGACCGGTATCAGCTTCAAGGAATACGCGGCGCTGCATGACTCTATCGACCGGCCGCTGTTCAACCGTGTCTTGCGTGGCCTCTATGCGCCGGGCTCGACCATCAAGCCGGAAATGGCGATTGCCGGTCTCGATGCCGGTGTGGTCACCCCGCAAACCCGCGTCTTCGATCCTGGTTACTACCAACTGCCGGACTTCGATCACAAATACCGCAACTGGAACCACAGCGGCGATGGCTGGGTGGACATGGACGCAGCGATCATGCGTTCCAACGACACCTACTTCTACGACCTGGCGCACAAGTTGGGCATCGACCGATTGCACGACTACATGGCGATGTTCGGGTTGGGTGAGAAAGTCTCCCTGGACATGTTCGAAGAGTCGCCCGGTCTGATGCCGTCCCAGGCCTGGAAGCGCGCGACCCGGCGTCAGCCATGGTTCCCGGGGGAAACCGTGATCCTCGGTATCGGCCAGGGCTACATGCAGGTCACGCCGCTGCAACTGGCCCAGGCCACCGCGTTGATTGCCAACAAAGGCGTATGGAACCGACCGCACCTGGCCAAGACCGTCGACGGCGTGGCGCCGGTAGACGAGAATCCGATGCCGAACATCCTGCTCAAGGATCCGCGTGACTGGGAACAGGTCAACCACGGCATGCAAATGGTGATGCACGACGCGCGCGGCATCGCCCGGGCTGCAGCGGTGGGGGCCCAGTACCGAATCGCCGGCAAGAGTGGTACCGCGCAAGTGGTGGCGATCAAGCAGGGTGAGCGTTACAACCGGGCGAAGACCCTGGAACGTAACCGCGACAACGCCTTGTTCGTCGGTTTCGCCCCGGCCGAACACCCGAAGATTGTGATCTCGGTGATGATCGAAAACGGCGAGGCCGGTGGTCGCGTCGCTGGTCCGGTGGTGCGGCAGATCATGGACGCCTGGCTACTCGATCAGGACGGCCATCTCAAGCCTCAATACGCCACGCCCGCCAAACCGCCGGGCGATCCACACGTCTAAGCGCTCAGAGCTTCACAGCACAGGCTCACGGATGCTGAGCATGTGCTGGAAGCTCTCCAGGAACACCGTTTCTGCCTGAGTCATCTTCTGCTCGCGATTCCACAACAGCTGGATATCGAAATCCACCACGCCGTCTTCCGGCGGCAAACGCCAGAGCAGACCCTGCTCCACATCCCGTCGCACCAAGTGCACCGGCAAACAACCAATCCCGAACCCTGCGCAGATCAAGCGGTAAATTTCTTCGAAACTGGTGGAGGAGGCGACGATCTTGCCGGTAAAGCCCTGTTCATCCCGAAACAGCGTCAACGGCGAAAGATTGCCGCCCAGTTGATCGCTGGTAAAACTCACAAAGTTCTCCGCCGCCAACTGTTCCAAGGTCAGGTTCTCTTGCCCGAACAGTCGATGCCGCTGGCCGCAAAAGTACGCATAACGCTCACGAAACAACACCCGCTGCTCCAGCCGTGGCTGCGGTAAACGGCACAGGCCGACGCCAATGGTTGCGGTCTTTTGCAGCAACGAACTGATGATGTTCGAGCTGCCCATCACCTCGACTTCCAGCTCGATTTTCGGGTGGGTTTCATGGAAGTCTGCAAGAAACTCATCGTAGTGCCGCGCCTGCACGCCACTGACGGTGAGGATGCGGATCTTGCCCACCACATCGTCATGCCGACTTTCCACCACCGTGCCCAAACGGGAAATATCACCGTAGATATCCGCCGCAATGCGCAGGACTTCTTCCCCGGTTTCCGTCAGATCAAAGCGCCGGCCGCTGCGGGCGATCAACACACATTCCAATTGTTCTTCCAGACGTTTCAGCGCCTGGCTCACCGCCGACTGGGTGATGTGCAAACGCGCGGCAGCGCGGCTCATGCTGCCTTCCTGGCCAATCACCAGATAAGTGCGAAGCAGGTTCCAATCGAGCCGGTCATTCAGAAAACGACGACCGACCCACGGGTTCGAAGTGGAGGACATAAATAATCCATGTAGTAGCACGGCTAATAGTAAAGATAAGAATTTGAAAATTGACTAATCCTGGCATGGAAGCGATAAAGCCCACAAGCGCCGCAGAGTGCAACCGTATCCAGCCTTCAGTACCTGCCCAAAACTATAAATACACAGGGTCCTTGCATGCACACTACCCCTCAACCGCGACGAGCCGCGGCCGCTGCCTTCATTGGCACGACCATCGAGTTCTACGACTTTTACATCTACGCCACCGCGGCGGCGCTGGTGCTCGGGCAAGTGTTCTTTCCCAGCAGTGACCCGGTAATGAGCACCCTGGCAGCCTTCGGCAGTTTCGCCGTTGGCTTCATCGCCCGACCAATGGCCGGTATGGTTTTCGGTCACTTGGGAGATCGTTTGGGCCGCAAGAAAATGCTGCTGGTGACCATGGCATTGATGGGCCTGGCCACCGCCGGAATCGGTTTGCTGCCGAGCTACGCCAGCGTTGGCATCTGGGCGCCGGTCGGTCTGATCGTGCTGCGATTGATCCAGGGGATTTCCGTCGGCGGCGAGTGGGGCGGGGCGGTGCTGATGGCCAGCGAGCACGCACCGGCCAAACGCAAGACCTTCTACGCCTCGTTCGCCCAACTCGGCAGCCCGGCAGGTTTGCTGCTGGCGTTGATCGCTTTTCGCTTGGTGACATCGCTTGAGCCAGCGGACTTCCTCGCCTGGGGCTGGCGTCTGCCGTTCCTGGCCAGCGGCGTGCTGATGATGGTGGGCCTGATGATCCGTTCCGGGGTCCACGAATCACCGGAATTCGCCAAGGTCCGGGACAACAACGAAACCGCCCAATACCCGGTGAAGGACGTGATCCGCACCTGCTGGCGGCAAATCCTGTTCGCCGCTGCTGCCGTGACCATCGGTTCCGCCGGGTTCTTCTTCACCAACACCTTCATGATCACTTACGTCACCCAATACCAGGGCATCCCGCGCTCGACGATTCTCGATTGCCTGTTCCTGGTGACGGTCATTCAATTGCTCTCGCAACCACTCTCCGCATTGCTTGCCGAGCGGATTGGCGAAGGTCGCTTCCTGAAACTCGTCGCGCTGTTGTGCATGGTCACGCCGTACCCGATGTTCCTGCTGGTCGGCACGCAAAACATCGTGTTGATGACCGCCGGCATCGCGTTGGCGGTGGTGATCCTCTCGGCGCTGTACGCGGTGATTGCCGGGTACATGACCCAGGCGTTCCCGGTGCACCTGCGCTACTCGGGCATTTCCATCGCTTACCAGTTGAGCTGCGCCCTGGCCGGCGGCACTACGCCGCTGATCGGCACGCTGCTGGCCAGTAAATTTTCCGGACAATGGTGGCCGCTGGCGGTGTTCTTCACCTTGCTCTCGGCCCTGTCCCTGATCGGTGTTTGCGGCCTGGCTCGCTTGCGCGCCAACCCGGTCGTCACCCACGCTGCTAAAGAGGTGTATTCGTGAGTAAACCCGCACACATCGACCCGATTGAATGGCAAGCCCGTTGCGAACTGGCGGCGCTGTATCGCTTGGTCGCGCACTTTCGCATGACCGACCTGATCGACACCCACATCACCCTGCGCATTCCAGGACCTGAGCATCATTTCCTGATCAACCGCTACGGGGTGATTTTCGACCGCATGCGCGCCTCGGACCTGGTGCGCATCGATCAGGACGGGCGCATCGTCGATCCCGAATACGCCGGTCACCGGGTCAACGCCGCAGGGTTTGTCATTCACTCGGCGATCCACATGGCGCGCCCGGACCTGAACTGCGTAATCCACACGCACACCGCCGCCGGCATGGCCGTCGCTGCGCAGAAACAAGGTCTGCTGCCGATCACCCAGCACGCGCTGAAGTTTTACGGAAAACTGGCTTATCACACCTATGAAGGCATCGCCCTGTCGCTGGATGAGCGCGAGCGTTTGATCGCCGACCTTGGCCCGCACCGGGCAATGATCCTGCGCAATCACGGCTTGTTGGTCGGTGGCTCCGGCGTGGCCCAGGCGTTCCAGGAAATCCACTTTCTGGAGCGTGCCTGTCAGGCGCAAGTGGCGGCGCTGGCCGGTGGTTCGGCGCTGCATTATCCATCGCCGGAAGTTTGCGCCCACACCGCCGAACAGTTTGACCGTGATGAACAGGACAACATCATCGACCTGGCCTGGGAGGCCGCCCTGACCCTGATCGAATCCCAGCGCGAGTCCTACCTTTCATGAACACCGTCGTCCTGCTGTCCCGCGACAGCCTGTTACTTAAGCAACTGCAAGCCGCGTTCGCCCGCAGCGCGCCGCAACTCACCACGGTGCTGGCCGACGATCCGTTGGCCAAGAATGCGCAGATCGCCGCGTGCTGGTTTCCCTTGCCCGGCAGCCTCGCGGCATTGCCGAACCTGCAAGTGATTCACTCGGTCGCCGCCGGTATCGATCACCTGGAACACGACCCGTCGTGTCCGGATTTGCCGGTGTGCCGGGTGGTCGATCCCGGCCACCGCCAGGGCATGACCGAGTACGTGCGCTGGGCGGTGATTCACTATCACCGGGGCTTCGACCAAGTACTGGAGCAACAGCGGCAGCAACACTGGGAGCGCCCGCTGCAACGGGCCGCGGGGCAATTCAAGGTCGGGGTGATGGGGCTGGGTTCGCTGGGCAGCGCGATTGCCCAGGATCTGGCCAGCGCGGGTTACGACGTTCGTGGTTGGGCTCGTCGTGGCAAAGATTTAAACGGTGTCCAGACCTTTGCTGGTGCGGAACAACTGAACCCGTTTCTCGATGGCCTGGAACTGCTGATCAACTTGTTGCCGCTGACCAGCGAAACCCGCGGCATTCTTGGCAACAAAACATTCGAACACTTGGCCAATGGCGCCGCGCTGGTCAATTGCGGCCGCGGTGGTCACCTGAATATCGATGACCTCGAACACGCCCTGAAACGAGGAAGATTGCGCGGCGCTTTACTGGATGTTTTCGAACAAGAACCGCTACCCGCCGATCATCCTCTCTGGAACATGCCCGGCGTCACGATCACGCCGCACATGGCTTCGGCCGCGTCCCACGATTGTATTGCCGAACAAATAGCGGAGAACTTCCGCCGTTTAAACGCCGATGAACCGCTTTTGAATTGCGCCGACCGAACACTCGGTTACTAACAACAAACTCGCCCACGAAGTTGGGCGAGGCATAACAACAATCCCTCACTCTCAAACGATTTACTGCCAGTAAAAAACAATTAATCAAATTCCTGGAGTCAGTGATGAGCGATCTATCGTCCGCAGAAAAGTCCGGCGACCCGCCGATCAGCATGAAAAAAGTCGCGGTGGCCAGTGTCATCGGCACCACCGTGGAATGGTACGACCTGTTTGTTTTCGCCACGGCGTCGGCGCTGGTGTTCAACAAAGTGTTCTTCCCGGACTTTGTGCCGTTGATCGGCACGTTACTGGCCTTCGGCACCTTCGCCTCGGCCTATCTGGCACGGATCGTCGGCGCAGCGTTATTCGGGCACTTCGGTGACAAACTGGGACGCAAGTCAATGTTGCTGATTTCGCTGCTGACCATGGGCGCCGCCACGTTCGCCATCGGCTTGTTGCCCAACTACGCGGCCATCGGCATCTGGGCGCCGATCCTGCTTTTATTGCTCAGGGTGATTCAAGGTTTGGCGCTGGGCGGCGAGTGGGGCGGGGCGGTGTTGATGGCGGTGGAGCATGCGCCGGCCAACAAGCGCGGCTTGTACGGTTCGTGGGTGCAGATCGGCGTCCCGGCCGGAACCATGATCGCCAACCTGGCCTTCCTGTTGATCGCGGCCTACCTGTCCCCGGAAGACCTGTTGGCCTGGGGCTGGCGGATCCCGTTCCTCGCCAGCGTGTTGCTGATCGCCGTGGGTTTGTACATCCGCCTGAACATCGCCGAAACCCCGGCCTTCAACAAGGTCAAGGAAGCCGAAGTGCAGGTGAAAATGCCCCTGGCCGAAGTGTTTCGCAAGTACTGGAAGCAAGTGGTGCTCGGCGGCATCGCCACCATGTCGACCGGTGCGTCATTCAACATCATCGTCGCGTTTGGCCTGACCTACGGCACGCAAAATCTCGGCTTCAGTCGCAGCACGATGCTCGGCGTGGTGTTGCTGTCCTGCGCCTGGTGCATCGTCATGTTGCCGGTGTTCGGCGCGCTGTCGGACCGCTACGGACGCAAGCCGATCATTGTCGCCGGCATCATCGCTGAAGCCCTGGTGGCGTTCCCGATGTTCTGGTTGATGGACACCAAAGAGCTGCCGTTGGTGATCTTCGGTTACCTGATGTTGATGACCGCGTTCGCTGCCAATTACGGCCCGATTGCGACGTTCCTCGCCGAATTGTTCGGCACGCGGGTGCGCTATTCGGGGTTGTCGATCAGCTACATGTTGTCCGGTTTGCTGGGCAGTGCGGCGACGCCAATTGTCACCACCGCATTACTGGCGGCGACTGGCAAAGGGTCTTCGGTGGCCTGGTACATGATCGGCGCGGCAGCGATTTCATTGCTGGCATTGTTGCTGCTGACCGAGACCTTCAAGCGCGACATCAGCGAAGTCCCGGTCGAGGCTCCGGCCGACCCGCAGCACAAACCCTTTAAATCGGCTGCGGCCTAAGCCCAGGAGTTCCAAAGCATGCGCAGAATCCAATCCGCCCCAGGTTTCATCGGCCCGGTCGGGCCTTACTCCCAAGCGGTGGTCAGCGGTCATCTGGTATTCACCGCCGGGCAGATTCCGGCTCAGAGTGGGCTCGACGATCAACCCGCCGAATTCCCCGAACAAGTGCGACAAACCTTGCGCAATCTGGAGGCGATCCTGATTGAAGCCGGCTCCGATTTCAGCCATGTGATCAAGGTCAACGCCTACCTCACCGATCCGGCGCAACTGGAGCCGTTCAACGCCGTGTATCGCGAATTCCTCGGCCATGCGCCGCCGGCACGCACCACGGTGTGCGTGACGTTGTGGGGTGTGTCGCTGGAAATCGAATGTGTCGCGGAGTTGATAACCAAGGAGCCGCAACATGGATGAATCACGATTGATCGAACAACTCAAAGCAGTGAGCTTTCCAACCCTCGGGCATTTCCTGGAGGAGGGCTTCGCCGACTCCCAATTGCGGGCCATGGTGCCTAATGTGAAAGTGGTCGGTCGCGCATTGACCCTGAAACTGGTCGGCGCCGATGCCATCGCGGTCAACCAGGCGTTGGCGCTGATCAAACCCGGTGATGTGCTGGTGATCGACACCGGGGGCGATCACCAACACGCTCCGGTCGGCGCGGTGACCAGTTGCGCCGCACGTTGCGCCGGTGCCGTGGGCATCGTGGTGGATGGCGCGGTGACTGACTTGCTGGAACTGCGTGAAGCCGGGCTGCCGATCTTCGCTCGCGGCACCAGCCTGCTGACCACCAAGTTGCATGGGCGCGGCGATAGCCAGATCAATCAGCCGATCCACTGCGCTGGCGTCACGGTCAATCCCGGGGATCTGGTGTTGGCGGACGACAACGGCGTGCTGTTTCTCGACTGGCCGACCGCTGCGGTGGTCATCGATCAAGCCCTGGCTTCCGATCACGCCGAGCCGCGTTTGCTGGAACGCTTAAAATCCGGCGAACCGGTTGCGCAGGTTTTAAAAACCTAAGCCGTCAAGCACGCCTGCAAGCTCTCGATAAACAGTGTCTCCGCGCGGCTCATGCGCTGCTCGCGGTTCCACAACAAATGAATGTCCACATCGGCAATCCCTTCGTGGGGCGGCAGGCGCCAGAGCAATCCGGCGTCGACATCCGCCGCCACCACATGCTCGGGCAGACAGCCGATACCAAACCCGGCGATCACCAATCGCCGGACTTCCTCCAGGCTCGGTGACGACGCCACAATGCGTCCGCTGAAACCCTGCTGATCACGAAAAATCGTTAGCGGCGACAGCATGCCGCCAATCTGGTCGCTGGTGAAACTGACGAAATTCTCCCGCTGCAAATCCCCCTCAGCGACGTTCTGCTGGCCGAATAATGCATGGTGCTTGCCGCAGAAAAACGCATAGCGCTGACGCAGGAACAGCCGCTGTTCCAGGCGCGGCTGTGGCCGGCGGTTGAGGCTCAGTCCCAGGGTCGCAGTCTTTTCCTGAAGGGCACTGACGATGTCGGAACTGCGCATCACGTCCACTTCCAGATCCACCCGTGGGTGCTGACGGTGAAAGTCGGCGAGGAAGTCATCGAAGCGTTCAGAGAAGATCCGACTGATGATCAGCAACCGCACCTTGCCGATCACTTCGTCGGCCGGTTGCTCCAGCACGCTGCTGACTTGCGACATCTGCCCGTAGATTTCCCCGGCCAGTTCGAAGATCTGCTCGCCGACTTCGGTCAGGGCAAATCGCGGTCCGCGCCGGGCGATCAGTTGCCGGCCGAGTTGTTCTTCCAGCCGCTTCAACGCCTGACTCACTGCCGGTTGCGTCAGGTGCAGACGGGCGGCGGCACGGCTGATGCTCAGTTCCTGGCCGATGACCCGAAAGGTGCGCAGCAGGTTCCAGTCGAGGCGGTCATTGAGCAGGCGTTGCACTTCGCGTTCGGCCATGGCGGTTCTCGATTATAAGCAGGCGTAATAATCCGCATAATAAATAGAAAATTGACTAATCATAGCCCCGGGACGATAAATCACCCCCAGACAGGCGCCGCCAGAGTGCCTTGGATTTAGCGTTTCTCTCCTGCCAAAAAAACAATCAAAGGAGCCCGACCCCATGAAGCCTGTTGCTTCGTCTCAACCGCGCCGTGCCGCAGCGGCTGCCTTCATCGGCACCATGATCGAGTGGTACGACTTTTACATCTACGCCACCGCCGCCGCGCTGGTGTTCGGTGCGCTGTTCTTCCCCTCCGACGACAAGCTGTTCAGCACCATGGCCGCGTTCGGCACCTTCGCTGTGGGTTTCTTCGCGCGACCGTTGGGCGGGATTATCTTTGGCCATATCGGCGACCGTATCGGGCGCAAGAAGTCGCTGATCATCACCTTGCTGATGATGGGTGTGGTCACGGTGTGCATCGGTTTGCTGCCGACTTACGCGCAAATCGGCGTTGCGGCGCCGGTGCTGTTGATCCTGTTGCGCATCGTCCAGGGCATCGCCGTCGGCGGCGAGTGGGGCGGGGCGGTGTTGATGGCCGGTGAGCATGCGCCGAAGGGCCGTCGCAACTTCTTCGCGTCCTTTGCACAACTGGGCAGCCCGGCGGGTTTGATCCTGTCGTTGCTGGCCTTCAGTGCAGTCACTCGCTTGCCGGAAGAAGACTTGATGAGTTGGGGCTGGCGCCTGCCGTTCCTTGCCAGTTCGCTGTTGCTGCTGGTGGGGTTGGCGATTCGTCTGGGTGTGAATGAATCCCCGGAGTTCCTCGCCAGCCGCGAACTGGCCAGCAAAAGCACACGCAAGGAGCAGGCGCCGGTGATGGAAGTGCTGCGTACCGCATGGCGTCCGCTGCTGCTGTGTATCGGCGCCAACACCCTTGGGATCGCCGGGGTGTATTTCACCAACACTTTCATGATCGCCTACACCACCCAGCAACTTGAGTTGCCGCGCTCACTGATCCTCGAGTGCCTGTTTGTGGTGGCGATTATTCAGTTCTGCATTCAGCCATTGGCGGCGTGGGTCGCGGAGAAAATCGGTGCGACGCGTTTCCTGTGCCTGATGTCGCTGCTGGCGATGGCCTCACCGTATCCGATGTTTGTGCTGGTCAGCTCGGCACAGCCGTCGCTGATCATCCTCGGCATCGCCCTGGCGGTGGTGTGCATGGCCTCGTTCTACGCGGTGATCGCCGGTTACGTCAGCGGTATGTTCGAGACCCGCGTGCGCTACACCGCGATCTCCCTGGCTTATCAGATTTGCGGTGCGCTGGCCGGTGGCCTGACGCCGCTGATCGGCACGATGCTGGCGCATAAATTCGCCGGCCAATGGTGGCCGCTGGCGGTGTTCTACAGCCTGATCGCCGCCACTTCGCTGATCTGCGTCTTATCCCTTGCCCGTCGTCATGCCAGCGCTGAACGCGTTGAATTGGCCAACGCTTAACCGCGGTTTTTAAGGAGTAACGTATGTTGAAAATTAACGGTGAACGCCTGTGGGCGAGCCTGATGGCCATGGCTGAAATCGGCGCGACGGCCCGTGGTGGCAGTTGTCGGCTGGCCCTGAGCGATGAAGACAAGGCTGGCCGCGAACTCTTCGCCCACTGGTGCCACGAAGCCGGGATGACCCTGAGCGTGGACGCCATCGGCAACCTGTTCGCCCGCCGCGAAGGCACCGACCCGGACGCTGCGCCGGTGATGATGGGCAGCCACCTCGACACCCAGCCTGAGGGCGGCCGCTTCGATGGCGTTTACGGTGTGCTGGCCGGTCTGGAAGTGGTGCGTTGCCTGAACGATCTGGGGATTCAGACCCGCAAACCGCTGGAAGTGGCGGTGTGGACCAACGAAGAAGGTGCACGCTTCACCCCGGCGATGTTCGGCTCGGCGGTGTTCACCGGCATCATGCAACTGGACACGGCGCTGGCGGTGCGTGACATCGACGGCATCAGCGTCGCCGAGGCGTTGCAACGCACCGGTTATGCCGGCGAGCGTCCGTTGGGCGGTGCGGTGGATGCCTACTTTGAAGCGCATATCGAGCAAGGGCCGATCCTCGAAGACAACGCCAAAAGCATCGGCGTGGTCAGCGGCGGCCAGGCGATTCGCTGGCTCGACGTGCGGGTTGAAGGTATGGCGGCTCACGCCGGTACTACGCCGATGCCATTGCGCAAGGACGCCCTGTACGGCGTGGCGCGGATGATCCAGGCCATCGAGGTTCTGGCCACGGATTTCGCTCCCGAAGGCCTGACCACGGTGGGCGAGTTGAGCATCAACAAATCCTCGCGCAACACCATTCCGGGGTTGGTGAATTTCACGGTCGATCTGCGCCATCACCGCGACGAAGCCATCGAGGCGATGGAGCAGCAAGTCCGCGCACGACTTCAGGCGATTGCTGACGGTCGCGACTTGAAGCTGACGATCACGCCGCACTGGATCAGCCCGGCGACACCGTTCGACGGCGAGTGCGTGGCGGCGGTGCAGCACGCGGTGGATGCCCTGGGCTACGCTCAGCAATCGATTGTCAGCGGCGCCGGGCATGACGCGATTCACCTGGCGCGGTACTGCCCGACGGCGATGGTGTTTATCCCGTGTGTGGGTGGGTTGAGTCATAACGAAGCCGAGGACGTGTTGCCCGAGGACGTGCGCCAGGGCACTGACGTGTTGCTCAACGCCGTGCTGGCCCGCGCCGAAAGAACTGAATAACCACAATCCCTGTAGGAGCGAGGCTTGCCCGCGAAGACGGTGTGTCAGTCAACATAGATGTTGAATGTGCTGACGCCTTCGCGGGCAAGCCTCGCTCCTACAGGGGCGCGTGCTCCGTTTCAGAACAGGAATTTATCCCATGCGCAGTTTTTTCCACCCCGAACAATTGCTCCATCACCCACGCAGCTACTACTCCCGCGGGCAGATGCGCACGCCGCAGGAAGTGCCTGAACGCGCGCAACGATTGGTACAGGCTTCGCATTCCCTGGGCTTCAAGGTCGAGCAACCCACCGATGCCGGACTCGTTCCTTTACTGGCGGTCCACGGCGCGCCATACCTGACGTTTCTCCAGGAAGCCCATCAGCGCTGGAAGGAAATCCCCGAAGATTGGGGCGATGAAGTCATGTCGAACATCTTCGTCCGCGAGCCCAATGCCTTGCGCGGGATTCTTGCCCAGGCCGCTCGTTATCTGGCGGATGGCAGTTGCCCGGTGGGCGAGCAGACCTGGCGCTCGGCCTATTGGTCGGCGCAAAGCGCGATTGCCGGGGCCCAGGCGTTGCTCGATGGCGAGCCGGCGGCGTATGCCTTGTGCCGTCCGCCAGGTCACCATGCGCGGGCAGAAGCGGCCGGTGGTTTCTGCTACCTCAACAACGCGGCAGTGGCGGCGCAGGTCTTGCGCGCAGGGTTCGAGCGAGTGGCGGTGCTCGACACCGACATGCATCACGGTCAGGGCATTCAAGAGATTTTCTACGACCGCGACGATGTGCTGTACGTCTCGGTGCATGGCGATCCGACCAATTTCTATCCAGGGGTTGCCGGGTTTGCCGATGAGCGTGGCGTCGGAGCGGGGGAGGGTTTCAACCTGAATCTGCCGATGGCCCACGGCGCCAGTGAGGCGGATTTCCTTGGGCAACTTGAGGTGGCGTTGGCGGCGGTGAAGGACTTCGGCGCCGAGGTGTTGGTGCTGTCCCTGGGTTTCGATATTTTCGTGCTGGACCCGCAGAGCAAAGTGGCGGTGACCCGGGACGGGTTTGCGGTATTGGGCGAGCGGATTCGCAGCCTTGGGTTGCCGTGTCTGATTGTGCAGGAGGGTGGGTATCACCTGGAAAGCCTGGAGGACAATGCGCGGGCGTTTTTTGTGAATGCCGAGGTGTGGCAACGCTGAGATGTGTGGTGTCCAGAAGGCCGCCTTCGCGGGCGAGCCTCGTTCCTACAGGTGATCACATTCCCCTGTAGGAGCGAGGCTTGCCCGCGAAGAGGCCCTCACAGACACAAAATCATCAAGCCCCAGGCACCGGGCAACTCAAATCACCTTCTTCACACTTCAAATAAGTCTTGAGCGCCTCGACCCGCGCCTTGGTCAGGCCGGTCGTGCAATTGCTGTAGATCAGCGGATACACGCTGCCCCCCTCAACCCCGGAAGCCGAGAACTTGCACTCCGCATCCCGAAACGCCACCCAGCTCCGTTGGGCGCTGACCAGCAGCTTCTTGGCATCGGGACTGTCTTTCAGCCGTTGGGTGATCTGCTGATACAACGTATTCAACTCTTTATCCGCAGCCTTGTATTGCTGGCCGGCGCACTGATTCATATCGCCCTGGGTCGTGGCATTGTCACAGTCCATGGCGTGAGCGGCGGTGATGAACAGCAGCGGCGTCAGCGCCAGGAGAAAGCGTGGGTGCATGGGGGATTCTCGTGGTGGGATTGGAAGTGGAGGGCAGTGTAGCGAATCTGCGATTCACCGCTCACCCTGTGGGAGCGGGCTTGCTCGCGAAAGCGGTGTGTCAGGCTGCATTACTGTCGACTGACACGCCCTCTTCGCGAGCAAGCCCGCTCCCACAGGGGATTGTGTCGTCTGATGAATCCAGGTCTGCCACTCAGGGCATTGTTCAACGGCTTCATATTCAAGCCAAGGCACATCATGAGACGTCCAGATATGCGCCTGCGGCGTCATACCCGGATCAGCATCCAGCGTCGCCACCCGCACGATCACATGCGGCTGAGCCAAACGTTCCGCCATCAAATGCGAACCACACACCGAGCAGAAATACCGAAGCTTGCCGGGAGACGACTCAAAACTGCTCAACCGATCCTGCCCCTTGGTCCAGCGAAAATGCTCACGCATGACCCCGGCGGTCGAGGCGAATGCTGCGGCGTGAGCCTTGCGGCAAGTCTGGCAATGGCAATGAACGATCGGCATGTCGAGGCCGTCGAGTTGGTATTCGATGGATTTGCACAGGCAGCTGCCGTGTAGGGTGGGATGTGGCATGGGGCGTCCTTGACCTGAAATTCAAACGATGTGCACTTTAACATTCACTTTTCCGGGCCTTTCAGGGCGCAAGCAAGATCCCGAGAGCGACGATTGCACTGGCTTGATACAACTTTAGGGTTGGTCTTGTGGTCTTACAGGCCTACTGTTCAGTACAGGAGGTGACTTATGAATCCAGCATCAGATCGCATCGAAAGGAAGATTTTGCTCAAGGCGCCGCGCTCGCATGTCTGGCGCGTGGTGGCCAATGCCGAAGCGTTCGGCCAGTGGTTTGGCGTGTCGCTCGAGGGCAAGCGCTTTGTCGCCGGTGAATGGACCCAGGGGCAGATTACCTATCCGGGTTATGAGCACTTGCTGTGGAATGTCCTGGTGGAGCGGGTCGAGCCGGAGCGGGTGTTTTCGTTTCGCTGGCATCCGTATGCCGTGGAACCGGAGGTCGATTACTCCCAGGAGCCCACCACCCTGGTGAAATTCGAACTTCAGGACATGGACGAAGGCACGTTGTTGACGGTTGTCGAGTCCGGTTTCGATCACATTCCCCAAACCCGACGGCTCAAGGCATTCCGCATGGACAGTCGGGGCTGGGATGAGCAGATGAGCAATATCGAAGAGTTTCTGAAAACCAGCGCCAAGGCCCGTGAGCATCATGGAGAGTAAATGTTTGAACCCTGGTTGAAGCGCTGGGCGCTGGTGCCGGACGGCGAGCCGATCATCACGCCCGGCAGTCGTTTGCTGCCGGTGCGGATGGGGGAAGTACCGGCGATGTTGAAGGTGGCGGTGGAAGCCGAGGAGAAGTTCGGCAATCTGCTGATGACCTGGTGGGACGGTGAGGGTGCAGCCCAAGTGTTCGCCTATCACAGTGACGGGTTGTTGCTTGAACGTGCCATTGGCCGGCGTTCGTTGATGAACATGGCACTCAACGGCCAGGACGACGAAGCCAGCCAGATCCTCTGTGCAGCGGTGGCGCGGTTGCATGCGCCGCGCTCGTCGCCCTTGCCGCCGCTGGTGCCGTTGGCGCAATGGTTCACATCATTACGCCTGGCAGCCGCGCAGCACGGCGGCCTCTATTCCCTGAGTCTGAGCACCGCTGAAGCCTTGCTGGCCGAGCCACAAGACGTGGTTGTGCTGCACGGCGACATCCATCACGAAAACATTCTGGATTTCGGCCCGCGAGGCTGGCTGGCCATCGACCCCAAACGGGTGATCGGCGAGCGCGGTTTCGATTACGCCAACCTGATTTGCAACCCGGAACTGCCCACGGCGACGGATCCACTGCGTTTTGCGCGACAAATCAAGATCGTGGCGAAAGCGGCAGGGCTTGAGCGCCGGCGCTTGCTGCAATGGGTGCTGGCCTTTGCCGGATTGTCGGCGGCGTGGTTTCTTGAGGATGGCGACACCCTGGCGGCCGAAGGTCAGCTGCAGATCGCTAAACTCGCGGCTTCCAGCCTGGATACCTGAGTCGACTAAGGGTTTTCGGAAGCGGGGTATAGCGAATGTCTTACACGCGGTGGTAGCTATGTCGTCTATTGCACATTGGATCCGAAGCGTAATCTAGCCTCATCAACTGAAGCACAGGGAGTGCTCAGGATCACGGATGATCGACCATAAGCAAGGATTCGCTGCCGACAGGGAGTCGACATGGTCTTGGGAAAAACCCGCTTCGGCGGGTTTTTTTTCGTCTGTCGAAAATCCAATGACCGCGCCCAACCCAAATTCCCTGTGGGAGCGAGGCTTGCCCGCGAAGAGGCCATCGCATCCAACATCAATCCTGACTGACCCACCGCTTTCGCGAGCAGGCTCGCTCCCACAGTAAATCGCTGCCATCCCCCAATATCGCGCCAACCCAGATCCCCTGTAGGAGCAAGGCTTGCCCGCGAAGAGGCCATCACATCCAACATCAATGCTGGCTGATCCACCGCTTTCGCGAGCAGGCTCGCTCCCACCCTTGATCATCGCCAGACACAAATCCCGCGCCAACCCAGATCCCCTGTAGGAGCAAGGCTTGCCCGCGAAGAGGCCATCACATCCAACATCAATGCTGACTGACCCACCGCTTTCGCGAGCAAGCCCGCTCCCACAGTAAATCGCTGCCATCCCCAAATACCGCGTAGAACACAGATCCCACAGGAAAAAATCAGGCACCAATGGTCAATCGCTTACACGCACTCGCGGGTATGTCGTCTGTTTAAGCTTCGGCGATGCGCCTATTCTGGATCCATCAACTGAAGCACAGGGAGTGCTCAGGATCACGGATGATCGACCATTAGCCAGGATGGCTGCCGACAGGATGTCGCAATGGTCTTGAGAAACCCGCTTCGGCGGGTTTTTTTTCGTCTGCCAAAAAGCATCGGCAACACCACGCTTTTGCTTTTGTAGGAGCAAGGCTTGCCCGCGAAGAAGCTGACGCGGTGTCCAGATAGAACCGTGTCATCGTTCATCGCGGGCAAGCCTTGCTCCTACAGATCACGGATGATCGACCATTAGCCAGGAAGGCTGCCGACAGGATGTCGCAATGGTCTTGAGAAACCCGCTTCGGCGGGTTTTTTTATGGGCGATGGAAAAGCCGGGAAGGCTCGCTAGGTCGCTTCTTCCCGCAAACGCGCCATGTCTTTACTCGGCGAAGCGCCAAACAGACGGCTGTATTCACGGCTGAATTGCGACGGGCTTTCGTAACCCATTTTGTAGCCGACGGACGAAACGTCGCTGTCCTGGGCCAGCAACAACCGCCGCGCCTCTTGCAGGCGCAACTGTTTCTGGTACTGCAACGGGCTCATGGCCGTGACGGATTTGAAGCGGTGATGCAGTGCCGAGGTGCTGAGGTTGATCAACTGCGCCAGGCGTTCGATGCTCAGCGGTTCGGCGTAATGCCTGTTCAACCATTCGATGGCGCGGCTGATGCGGTGGGTCTGGGAGTCAGGAATGGCGATTTCATGCAAGCGCTGGCCCTGCTCACCGCACAATAACCGATAGAAAATCTCCTGCTGGGCCAGCGGTGCCAGGGCGGCAATGTCGTCCGGCGTGTCGAGCAACCGCAGCAAGCGCAGCACCGCATCCAGCAACGGCGCGTCGATGCGGTCCAGAAACAGACCACGCCCGGAAGGGGTTGTCGTGGGCGCAGCGGTCGAGCCAACATCGGCAATCAACCGGCAAATCTGCGCCGGGTCGATGTCCAGGCGCAGGCACAGGTAGGGGCGTTCAGGGCTGGCCTCGATGACCTTGCCGGCCAGGGGCAGGGTGACCGACACCACCAGATAATTCAGCGCGTCGTAGAAATAACGTTCCGCCCCCAGCCGCACCTCCTTGCGCCCGTCGACAATCACACACAATCCCGGCTTGTGGATGCTATGCAAATCCTCGGTCGGGTGATCGCTGCGGATCAGGTGCACATCCTTGATCGCCGTCGGATGGACCCCGTATTCCGGGGCGAAACGCTTCATCAGGCTGGCCAGTTCGGCGCGCCGCAGGTCGATGCCGTCCGCAGAAGTTGAAGCCGTCATGCTGATCCATCTCCCTGGCCGCTGCTGTGATCGCGTTAGTAAAACCGATTGCGCCGATGCCGGCCAGTGCCGTATCGCCCGTACAGAATCGTGCAAGAAGGCAGGAGAAACCGGCTAACCCGACCCCGCGCGGCCTCCCTAATCTGGACCTGTCGAAACCGGAAGCAGGAGAGTCATCATGTCCCATCTACAAGGCAAAGTGGTTGTCATTACCGGCGCCAGCAGCGGCATCGGCGAAGCCACCGCACGGTTGCTGGCCAGCCTGGGCGCTCGCGTCGTCCTCGGCGCCCGGCGGGTCGAACGCCTGGAAACGCTGGTCGCCGAGCTCAAGCAAAGCGGGTACAGCGCAGAGTTTCAAGCAGTAGACGTCACCCGCCGCGATGATGTGCAAGCCTTCATCGATTTCGCCGTCGAACGCTTCGGCCGGGTCGATGTGATCGTCAACAACGCCGGTGTCATGCCACTGTCGAAACTTGAACGTTTGAAGTTCGAGGAGTGGGACCGCATGATCGACGTCAACATCCGCGGCGTGCTCCACGGTATCGCCGCCGGGTTGCCGCTGATGCAGGCCCAGCGCTCGGGTCAGTTCATCAATATTGCATCGATTGGTGCCTATAGCGTCAGCCCGACAGCGGCGGTGTATTGCGCCACAAAATTCGCGGTGCGGGCGATTTCCGAGGGGTTGCGCCAGGAAGTCGGGGGTGACATTCGGGTCACGCTGATCTCCCCCGGAGTCACCGAATCCGACCTGGCCGAAAGTATTTCCGATGCCGGTGGCCGCGCGCAAATGCGTGAATTCCGCAAAATCGCCATTCCTGCCGCCGCGATTGCGCGGGCGATTGCCTACGCCATCGATCAACCGGCAGAGGTGGATGTCAGCGAACTGATTGTGCGCCCGACCGCCAGTCCGTTTTGAGAGGAGCGCGCAACATGAGCAAGGCATTCGGCAATCAAGACAAATACGTCGGCCTGTGGGTCACTGCCGACGGCGTGATCCGCCACCAACTGTTGCCCGGCGGGCGTTACGACGAGGCACGGGGTAAACGGGAGAGCGCCTATCTGGGGCGTTACTGGCTGGAGGGTGACCACATCGAGTATGTCGACGACACCGGCTTCACCGCCGACGGCGATTTTCGCGATGACGTGCTGTATCACGCCGGCATGGTGCTTTACCGGCAGCCGACGTGATGACCAAACGGCGAGCCCTTCATGGGCTCGCTGCTTTCATTTACCGCAGATTGAGCCTGGCCGCCGCCCGCTCGACGATCAACTTGCGCTGCTGGTAAGACGGCGCCGCACGTCGTTGCGCCTCTTCGACGATGGCGTTTGGCGCGGTGTCCGGGCTACCGGACTGGAACGGTGGCGACGGGGCGTATTCCAGTTGCAGCTGAATCACTTGCGCAATGTCCTTATCTAACAGCTCCGCGGCCAGGGTCAGGGCAAAGTCGATGCCCGCCGTGATCCCGCCACCGGTAAACAGATTACCGTCGCGCACCACCCGATCCTTCACCGGGATCGCGCCCAGGGGCGCGAGAAAATCGTGATAAGCCCAGTGCGTGGTGGCGCGCTTGCCTTGCAGCAGGCCCGCCGCACCCAGCACCAGCGAACCGGTGCACACCGATGTCACGTAACGGGCATTGGCTGCCTGGGCCTTGATGAAAGCCAGGGTGCCTTCGTCTTCCATTAACGGCCCGACACCGCTGCCGCCGGGAATGCAGATCACGTCCAGCGCCGGGCAATCGTCGAACGTGGTGGTCGGTTTCAGCACCAGCCCAGTGCTGGCGGTGACTGGCACCAGGTCCTTCCAGATCAAATGCACCTTCACGTCCGGCAGCGAGGCCAGCACGTCATAAGGGCCGGTCAGGTCCAGTTGTTGAACCTGTGGAAACAACAGAAAACCGATCTGCAACGTCATGGCGCTTATCTCCTGATTGGGGTGGACGGCTTCACTGTAGGCTCGTAGCATCTGGCGTATCCGCCAATCACCCCACGAATTACGCCAATCATGCCCAAAGCCATTCATGTGCTCGCGTTTACCAACGTGCAACTGCTCGACGTCACCGGGCCGTTGCAGGTATTCGCCTCGGCCAACGACATTGCCCGGCAACTGGGTTTGCCGGCGCCCTATGCGCCGTCGGTGATTGCCAGCGGTGGCGGGGCGGTGATGTCTTCGGCGGGGTTGGCGCTGTTGGCTGAACCGTTGCCCTCGGGTGACAGCGACACGTTGATCATCGCCGGCGGTTGGGGCGTTTACTCGGCGTCGGAAGACGCCCGACTGGTGGCGTGGGTACGCGAACACGCGGCGGGTTGTCGTCGGGTTTCCTCGGTGTGCACCGGCGCTTTTTTACTGGCCGCCAGTGGCTGGCTTGACGGTCGGCGGGTGGTGACCCACTGGACCCGTTGCGAGGAGTTGGCGCAAAAGCACCCGCGCCTGCAAGTCGAGCCCAACCCGATCTTTATCAACGACGGCCCGGTGTGGACCTCGGCTGGGGTCACCGCCGGCATCGACCTGGCGCTGGCCATGGTCGAAGAAGACCTTGGCCGTGCCATGGCCCTCGATGTTGCGCGGCATTTGGTGGTGTTTCTGAAGCGTCCGGGCGGGCAGTCGCAGTTCAGTGTGACCCTGTCCTTGCAACAGGAAGGCAGCCGTTTCGACGAACTTCATGCCTGGATAAGCGAAAATCTCACCAAGGATCTCGGTGTGCCGACTCTGGCCCTGCAAGCCGGTATGAGCGAACGCAGCTTCATCCGTCACTACCGCACCGACACTGGGCAGACCCCGGCCCGGGCCATCGAACTGATTCGGGTCGAGACCGCGCGCCGATTGCTCAGCGATACCGGCGTACCGATCAAGCGGGTCGCGGTGCAATGCGGGTTCGGCAGTGAAGAAACCCTGCGCCGCAGTTTCTTGCGAGCCATGGGCGTGACGCCCCAGGCGTATCGCGAGCGCTTCAGCGTCAGCCTTTCAGTAGATCCAGTAACGCCTTGATCGTCGCTTCGGGCGCTTCTTCGGGAATGTTGTGCCCAACGCCTGCCAACACGCGGCGCTCGTAGGGGCCGGTGAAATGCTCGATGTCATCGTCTGCCTCCGGTGCCGGTCCTACACCGTCATCAGCCCCGCACAGGGAAATCGTTGGCACGTTGATCGGTGGCTGCTTGGCCAGCGCTTCCTCCATCCATTCCAGCGCCGGGTCGCCCGCAACGTACATGAAGCGATGCCGGTAAGAGTGGATCACCACCTCGACGAAATCCGGGTTATCGAACGCCGGCGCACTCAAGGGATAACGCTCGTCGTTCCTGGCCCAGGTCGGCGACCACAGGCGCCAGAGCAATTCGCAAAAGGCCCGGCGATTTTCGGTCAAGCCGTCAACACCACGCTGGGTGTGAAAGTAGAACTGATACCAGAGGCGGTGTTCGGTTACCGGGTCCCGTGGCCGGATCGAGCCGGGAATATTCTGCAAGTTGTAGCCATCGCCGGTGACCAGGCAGCGAACCCGCTCCGGCCACAACGCCGCCACGATACACGCCGCCCGACCGCCCCAGTCATAGCCACAGAGCGCGGCTTGGGGGAGGGCGAGGGCGTCCATCAGCTCCAGCAAGTCCTGGGCGAGCGCGGCTTGTTGACCGGAGCGCAGGGTGTCGGGGCTGTTGAAACGGGTCGGGCCGTAGCCGCGCAGGTACGGGACGATGACGCGATAGCCCAGCGCGGCGAGGGCCGGGGCGATTTCGTCGTAGCCCCTGGGCGAGTAGGGGAAGCCGTGGAGCAGGATGATCGGGTCGCCGGTGGTGGGGCCGTGGTGTTCGTAGGCGATATTCAGTTGAGGCGTTTCAATGTGCTGAATGACTGGCGACTGGGTCACGACCGAACTCCTGAGCATGGGCATCCGAGCACATTAGCTGATGAATTGTGTCATCTCAGGCTTCCACTTCCGCCACCTGATTAAAGTACTTCGTCCGATCCGGCGTAAACGTCACCACCATTTTCGTCCGGGAACAGGTCAACGCCCGCTCCGTCGCCAAATCAATATCCAGATCTTCCCCGCGCAACCCCTGCCATTGCGCCAGGTACTTAAGCGAACCGTATTTTTCGAGTTTTTTCAGGCTGCGGCTCACGCCACCTTTCCAGCCCAGCACCGGCAGTTCGCCGGCGAGGCACTGTTGGGCGACGTCGGGAAATCGCGTGGCGCGTTGGCGGCCGATTTCCCAGCATTTGATCAGGCCCTTGTCGTGGTCTTCCCACAGTGCATCCCGGTTGAGGCCGGTGCGCAGTGGGTTGTCGATGGTGCGGTGGATACGCTGGGTCATTCTTGTTCCTTGAATTCGGGTTTTATTGGACAGCTCCGCTGTGCCCGTTGACGGTGGATGGTAGGGGCGGATGAAACAGCTGGCAACAGGGTATTTGCGGGTGTAGGAAACATGCGTAGAGGGTGAAACGCTTGGTATGTTTTGTCGCTGTAGGATCATTTCCTACGCGACTTTGTGGCGAGGGGGCTTGCCCCCGTTCGGCTGCAAAGCAGTCGCAGACCAGCAAATGCGCTGCTTTTGGAGAAATGAGTTGGCAGGTTTGGGGGGCGCTACGCACCTCAACGGGGGCAAGCCCCCTCGCCACAGGGGGTGCCCGGCGGTCAGATGAACCGCATCTTGTTGGTTTAATTGACCAGAAGAAGAGACATTTCCGACAAGCTCTGTGGGTTATGTATGACTCTCAATATCGATTTAAACGCATCATCGGTAAGGTCGTTTCAACTCGGGCTCCCGGACCAGGCGACTGTTGGCGCCGATGCAATATTCTACGAGATTACTTTCTTCAAAAAAGTCGACGCTGATAATGCTCGAGCGATAAAGGAAATAGCTGTCCATATCAAACCAGGCGTTAATTTCCTTGGTTAATTTAGTGGGGCCAAGCGCAAAGGTATATTGCGTCATCGATAGCCGCCACGGATAGATTGAAGTAGGTGGGTTCTGCATCACCTCCGTGATGTATTCTGCAAGCTCTGCAGCTGTAATGAATGTATCTCCCTGCCAGCGGTTGTCAAAGGCGGGCCAGAACAGTTCGGAGTAAAACTTCTCATAGTATTCAATCGAAAGAATGACCCGTCGTTTCGGGCTGATTTTTTTCAATTGTGCGAAGTCCAGGTGTCTGTCGCGATGTGGGATCAGACGCTCTTCCAATCCACCAAGTATCTGGGCTTTGAACGCCTGGTGATCAAAACGGTTATTTTTTTCGTCAAGCAGTTTGTTGAAGTCCAGAATAATGAACTCATCTGGATTTTCATCGAGGAAGGTATTGACTGAGGCGATGATTTCCTTGAGCCGTCGACCGCGGATCAGCGAGTGAAAAGTCATGAATTCATTGTTACGGGTCATCATGCGCAGATCAAACGACCGGGCGCCGTTTCTCATCTGCCACAGTAAGTCGTGATTTTGACAAAGTGACCAATGGGCCGATGTGGATTCCGGGAACGGATGGCCGATGTCCCAATCCATACCCGCGTTGTGGCAGCCGGGCCAGACAAATTGGCCGATCGTCAGACTGTCAATGTGCGGGGTGGTGCTCATCCAATTAGCGTAGTTGTTGCGTGTGGCTGAATTGCTCATGATAAATATTCTAGTAGTTAGTTGCGCGGCCGGCGGGTGGGTTGTGCCGGGTATGGCCACTTTATAGTCGAGCAGGTGGTTTAAATTAAAGTTGGAAAGTGTGGCAATAAAATACAACGGAGATAGGGCGATTAGCGCTAGGCAGTATTGTTTGTAAGTTTAACTTGTGAGTCGCCGACAATGCGCAAGGTCATGCCGGCGACTTTGCTCAAGGCTGCCAGTAATTCTTTTCCCCACTCAACTTTCGATCAAGGAAACTGGCGGCACTAATTAACGCCAGATGCGTCAGCGCTTGCGGTGTATTGCCCAAATGCCGCGCATGACTGTCGAACTCTTCGGCGTATAACCCTAACGGATTGGCATACCGCAACAACTGTTCAAACTCCAAATGCGCCTTCTCAACCTGACCGGCCCTGGCCAAACATTCGACGTACCAGAACGAGCACGCGGCGAAGGCGCCTTCGGTGCCGGACAAACCGTCGATCTGGCTGTCGTCGTTGCGGTAGCGGTAGACCATGCCGTCACGCACCAGGGTTTTCTGGATGGCTTCCAGGGTCGAGAGCCAGCGCGGGTCCTTGGCGCTGACGAAACGCACCAGCGGCATCAGCAGCATCGAGCCGTCGAGGGCAGTGCCGCCGATGTGTTGCACGAAATGCCCGCGCTCTTCGTTCCAGAAGTTTTCCCAGATGTCGGCGTAGATCGCCTGACGGGTCTGGTCCCAACGGGCGAACGGAGCGGGCAACGAGCGTTTCGAGGCCAGGCGAATGGCGCGATCCACGGCGACCCAGCACATCAGTCGCGAGTGCAGGAAGTGATGCTGCTCGCCGCGCATTTCCCAGATGCCGACGTCTTCGCTCTGCCAGGTTTCGCAGACCTGATCCACCACTTCCACGACGTGCTTCCAGCCTTCATGGGAAATCGCTTCGCCGTACTTGTTGACCAGGTACACCGCATCCATCAGCTCGCCAAAGATATCGAGCTGGATCTGATCGTAAGCCTGGTTGCCAATGCGTACCGGTTGCGCGCCGCCGTGGCCGCTCAGGTGGGTGAGTTCGGTTTCCGGCAGTTCCTGGCGGCCGTCGATGGCATAGAGGATGTTGATTTTCATCGACTGGCCATGGCAATCACTGACCCGATGGCGCATCCACTTCATGTAGGCGTTGGCTTCTTCGACGAAGCCCAGGCGCATGAAGGCATACACGGTGAACGAGGCGTCGCGGATCCAGGTGTAGCGATAATCCCAGTTGCGCTCGCCGCCCGGGGTTTCCGGCAGGCCGAAGGTCGCGGCGGCGAGAATGGCGCCGTGTTTACGCGAAGTCAGCAGCTTCAAGGCCAGCGCCGAGCGGTTGACCATTTCCCGCCAGCGCCCGCGATAGTTGGACTGGCCAATCCAGTCGCGCCAGAACTTCAGGGTGCGTTCCATGCACAATTCGGCGGCGCCTTCCTTGAAGCGTGGGTCGTCGATGGCACCCAGCAGAAACGCCGCGCTGTCACCTTGTTTGAGGGTGAATTCGGCGATGGCGGCATTGCCATCGAGGCTCAGCACCTGATCCGAAGACAGGCGCAGGGACGGTTGATCCGCCGCCTCGAAGGCCACGTCCTTTTCATTCATGCGCGCGCGGGTCTTGGCGCGGGCGTAGTCATGCCGCACCGCGCAACGCATGCGCATCGTCGCGGTGCCGCTGACCACCCGCACCCGGCGCATCAGCATCGGCAGGTCATCTTCGCTGTCGCCGATGGGCAGCAGGTCGGTGACTTCGACCACGGCACGCTCGCTCAGCCAACGGGTTTGCAGCACGTTGGTGTCAGGCAGGTAGATTTGCTCGCGGCGGGCGTCGGGCAAGTCCGGGGAAAGTTGGAAAATCCCGGCCTCGGGCGTGTCGAGCAGCGAGCAGAAGATCGACGGGCTGTCGAACTCCGGCCAGCAGAAGAAATCCACGCTGCCCTTGTCGTTAACCAGCGCCGCGCTGCGCATGTCGCCAATGATGCCGTGGGCGTCGATGGCGCTTTGTCGTTCGGGATGTTGATCAGCCATTGCCACGGAACTCCGGATAGAGGCTCATGCCGCCGTCGATAAACAGGGTAGTGCCAACGATGTAGTCCGACGCATCGGAAGCGAGAAACACCACGGCGCTGGCAATGTCGTCGACATCACCGATACGGCCGTAAGGGATGAGTTTGAGCAGTTCTTGCGCGGCATCGCCCTCGGTTTCGGCGCGGTTGATCGCCGTGCGAATTGCCCCCGGCGCGATGCCGTTGATGCGGATTTTCTGCTGACTGACTTCCTGGGCCAGAGTCTGCATCAGCATATCGACGCCGCCCTTGGACGCGGCGTAATTGACATGACCGGCCCACGGAATGCGCTGGTGCACCGAGCTCATGTGGATGATCTTGCCGGCAGCCTTGGACACGCCTTCGCGAACGCCTTGTTGATTGAAAATCCGCAGGGCGGCGCGGGCGCAGAGGAACTGGCCGGTGAGGTTGACGCCGATCACCTGGTTCCAGTCGGCGAGGCTCATGTCCACGGCGTTCGCGTCTTTTTGCATCCCGGAATTGGCCACCAGGATATCGAGGAAACCGAAGGCTTCGAGGGTCTGGGCGAACAGGCGTTCGACATCGGCTTCTTTCGAGACATCGGCACCGATGGCGATCGCGCGACCACCGTCGTCGTTGATCTGCCGGGCCAAGGCTTCGGCGGGTTCGGGCTGGGAGTTGTAGTTGATGACCACCGCTGCACCGGCAGCGGCCAGGGCTTTGGCGGCACCGGCACCGATGCCGGAACTGGCGCCGGTGACCAGCGCCACTTGTTGATCGAGGGAAATCTGCATGAACGTTAGCGCCTTGAAGGGAGGGCCTAATTAGCTGACTTGCTTACGGGGCAGAGAGTTCATTTGTGGGGGCCTGGGCGGGCCTCTTCGCGAGCAGGCTCGCTCCCACAATTGATCGGAGGTGTTCACCTGTTTGTGCCTGATGCAAGTCCCCTGTGGGAGCGAGCCTGCTCGCGAAGAGGCCTTCACACTCAACCAACAATTCCCCGCTTTCCCCTCAACCAGCCTTTATGGCAACTTGCACACCCGAATCGAGACCTGCAACCCATGGCAAACCCCTACCGCGAATTGTTCAAAGCTCCTGGCGCGCGGGCCTTCGTGCTGGCCGGGATGATTGCGCGCATGCCGATTTCCATGACCGGCATCGGCCTGATCACCATGCTCTCGCAGATAAAGGGCGGCTACGGATTGGCCGGCGCGGTGGCGGCGACCTTCGCCCTGGCCACGGCATTCTGCGCGCCGCAAGTGTCGCGGCTGGTGGATCGTTACGGCCAGGGCCGGATCCTGCCGGTGTCGGCGCTGCTGGGCGGTGGAGCGCTGTTGCTGCTGTTGCTCTGCACCCGGTTGCAGGCGCCGCACTGGACGCTGTTCGTGTTCGCCGCCCTGGCCGGGTGCATGCCGAGCATGTCGGCGATGGTCCGGGCGCGCTGGACCGAGCTCTATCGCGGCCAGCCGCAACTGCAAACTGCCTATGCCCTGGAATCAGTGCTGGATGAGGTCTGCTTTATTGTCGGGCCGCCATTGTCGGTAGGGTTGTGCGTGGTGGCGTTTCCCGAGGCGGGGCCGTTGGTGGCGCTGCTGGCGCTGGCCATCGGGGTTCCGGCATTCGTGTTACAGCGCGCCACCGAACCCCCTGTGCATCCCCATGAAATTCACCATCAAGGCTCGATCATCCGTTCCGGGGAAATCCAGTTGCTGATGCTGTTGATGACCGCCATGGGCGTGATTGTCGGCGTAGTGGACGTGGTCAGCGTTGCGTTCGCCCAGCAGCAGGGCCAACCGGCGGCGGCGAGTATTGTGTTGTCGGTGTACGCCATCGGCTCGTGCCTGGCCGGATTGGCGTTTGGCGCGTTGCGCTCGAAAGCTCCGCTGCCACGACTGTTCCTGTATGGCGGTGTGATGACCGCCGTGACTACATTGCCGTTGCTGTTGGCGACGAATATTTTCAGCTTGGCGCTGGCGATGTTTGTCGCGGGGTTGTTCTTCGCACCCACGCTGATTGTGGCGATGGCGTTGGTGGAGCGCATCGTGACCCCGGGCAAGTTGACCGAAGGCCTGACCTGGCTGATCACCGGGTTGAGCATCGGCGTGGCGATTGGCGCGGCGAGTTCCGGGTGGCTGGTGGACGCGTTCGGCGCGCGCAGCGGGTTTTGGGTGGCGATTGCGGCGGGGGCTGTGGTGTTGGGGTCGGCCATCCAAAGCTTCCGCCATTTGAAATAAAGATGAAGATCCAAATGTGGGAGCGAGCCTGCTCGCGAATGCGGTGTGTCAGTCAGCATTTTTATTGGCTGATACACCGCATTCGCGAGCAGGCTCGCTCCCACAGGGGGATCTCTGGGTCACCAGCCCCGGCCTGAGTTGACCCAGAAATTCACCGACAACGAGGTCGACACCGATTCCACCTGATGGAACCATCCCTCCGGCAAAAACAGCAGATCCCCAGACTCCAGGGTCACGCGCAAAAACGTTACGTCCCGTGCCAGCGGGAAGCGCTGATAATCCGGCGCATCCGGGTTGAAGTCGCAGCCGTCCAGCCCACCCTTGGGCGCGGTGGACCAGGTGCCGAGCGCTTCACGGTGATGCGGCGCGGCGAGGGTGAAGGTTTTCTGGCCCCAGACCTGAGCGAACAGGTTATCGGTGTCGTCGCGGTGCAGCGGCGTCAGGGTGCCTTTGGGGCCGATCCAGATCCGTGGCGGTATAAACAGCGACTGATCGAAGTACGGCGGGTACTTGATCTGCTGCATCAACTGCGCCGGCAGGATGTTATTGCCCATGTACGCCGGCGGTTCGCCGTTCGCGCCTTTGACCGCCGGGCTGTCCAGCGAGGCGATGAAATCGGCCATGGAGGTGGAGCGGAAATCCCGCTCGGTGGAGAAGGTTTTCTTCACGTAATCGCCATGGCGGGTGATGCCCTGCAGTTCGGCGAAATGCACCAGCGACTCTTCACGACTGAGCTTGAACAACGGCCAATCCTGCAACGCGTCGCTGATGATCAGCGGGATGCCGTGGGGCAGATAGCAGGTATCGAACTCGTGCTTGGACAGGTCGCTGCGTGGCCGCCGTTCTACTGTGCGCTGGGTCGGCAGGCCGGCGGTGAGGCGTTCGCTGAAACGCGGCGGGGTCGGGTAGCGCTTGTTCATGTCGACCTTTTCCACCACCGCAGCGCCATGCCGGGCGTGGTCGATGATCTGCGGCAACATCGTCGCCAGGCCCATGTTGCCGCCGATCTTCAAGCGGCCGCTGGCGAACAGTTCCTCGACGTTGGCCACGCCACCCATGATCCCGAGAAAATCTTGTTCCGCGACTTCAATGGTCACGTCGGGGCTGGCGTGTCGCCCGGCTTCGGTGCGGCTGCTGGCCTTGACCTCGGACCAGTACGCCTGGTGCGGGCCGAAGACGAATTGAAAAACCCCTTCGATGCCGACGGCGCCGGCATTGGCGAACAGTTTGCCCAGGATGGTCTGCAGGTCCACGACGTTCACTCTTGTTGGTCTTGTTGGTTTTGGTCTGAAGAGGGAACGAGCACATGCGCGTGAAATTTAACCCGCCGTGACTAATTTGCGCGGGCGCCGGGCCGTTCCTTAGTACAGACATCTTTTTGAGGAACCTGCGGTGACCAAGTTGACTCTGCTGTGCCTGCCGTATTCCGGCGCCAGCGCCATGGTCTACAGCCGCTGGCGGCGCAAGTTGCCGCAGTGGCTGCACCTGCAACCGGTGGAATTGCCGGGCCGTGGCGCCCGTTTTGACGAGCCTCTGCACACCGATATGCGCGCACTGGCCATGCAATTGGCCAAGGAACTGCGTCCGACGCTCAAGGCGCCGTATGCCTTGTTCGGCCACAGCCTGGGCGCCTTGATGGCCTGTGAGTTGGCCCACGCTTTTCGCGCGCTCGGCTGCCCTGAACCGGTTGCACTGTTCGCCTCAGGAACAGCGGCGCCGACCATGCGCGCCGACTACGACCGCGGTTTCGCCGAGCCCAAGACCGATGCCGAGCTGATCGACCAGTTGCGCACCCTCAATGGCACCAGCGAAGAAGTGCTGGCCAATGAAGAACTGATGAGCCTGACCCTGCCGATTTTGCGCGCCGATTTTCTGTTGTGCGGGCGGTTCCAGCCGGTGCAGCGCCCTTTGCTCAAATGCCCGGTGCACGTGCTCGGCGGCACGACCGATAAGGCCACCACCGAGCAATTGATCGGCTGGAGCAAGGAAACCCACGGCAGTTTCTCGGTGGACATGCTGGCGGGCGGGCACTTCTTCATCCATGAGCACGAAGCCAAGGTGCTGAGGGTGATCAAGGATCAACTGGACGTGCATCATCGGCGGCATGCGATGGCTGTCAGCGCCTGACCATTCGCCTCGATTCCCATTGTGGGAGCGAGCCTGCTCGCGAAAGCGGTGTGTCATTCAACATCAACGCTAATGACACACCGCATTCGCGAGCAGGCTCGCTCCCACATTGACTGGTGACCGTCTCAAGCCCCCGCAATACCTCCTTTCTGATACTTGTTCTCAATCGCTAATTTTTCCGGTCTGCATTCGTTTTATAGGGACGACGTGCCTTTGTGCTTCCTGCCTACTGATCCGGATGCTAAGAAATGAATGCTGAAGACTCCTTGAAACTTGCTCGCCGGTTTATCGGGTTGCCCCTGGAAAAGCGCCAGATGTTCCTCGCGGCCTTGCACAAGGAGGGCGTGGATTTCGCCCGTTTCCCGATCCCGCAAGGGGTTGAGGCCCAAGACCGGCAAGCACTGTCCTACGCCCAGCAACGCATGTGGTTCCTGTGGCAACTGGACCCGCACAGCGGCGCCTACAACTTGCCCGGTGCGGTGCGCCTGACCGGCCAGTTGAACCTGGCGGCGCTGGATCAGGCGTTTGCCAGTCTGGTGGCGCGTCATGAAACCCTGCGCACGGTGTTCCAGCGTCAGCCGGACGACCGCCTGCAACAAGTGCCGGCCAGTGCGCCGCTGGTGATCGAGCAGGTCGACTTCAGCGCGTTGTCGGTGGCCGAGCGTGAGCACGCGGTCGCCCAGGCTGCCGAGCAACAATCGTTGCTGCCGTTCGACCTGGCGGTCGGTCCGCTGCTGCGGGTCAAGTTGCTCAAGCTTGCGGAGCAGGAACACGTGTTGCTGCTGACCCTGCACCACATCGTCTCCGATGGCTGGTCGATGAACGTGTTGATCGACGAGTTCATCCGTTGCTATGACGCCCATGATGCGGGCGCTCAACCGCAACTCGCGCCGTTGCCGATCCAGTACAGCGACTACGCCTTGTGGCAGCGCCGCTGGCTGGAAGCGGGGGAGCAGGCGCGTCAGCTGGAATACTGGCAAGCGCAGTTGGGCGACGAGCATCCGGTGCTGGAGCTGCCCATCGATCACCCTCGCCCGGCGATGCCGAGCTATCGTGGCACGCGCCATGAATTCGCGGTGGACGGGCAATTGGCCGAGCAACTGCGCGCGACGGCGCAGAAGCACAACATCACGTTATTCATGTTGCTGCTGGGAGCCTTCAACGCGTTGCTGCATCGCTATACCGGGCAGACCGACATCCGCGTCGGTGTGCCGATCGCCAACCGCAACCGTGGCGAAATCGAAGGCCTGATCGGTTTCTTCGTCAACACCCAAGTGCTGCGCACCCAGCTCGATGGCCAGACCCGGGTGGTCGATCTGCTCGCCGGCATCAAGGAAACCGCCCTCGGTGCCCAGGCCCATCAGGACCTGCCGTTCGAGCGCTTGGTGGAAGCCTTGAAGCTGGAACGCAGCCTCAGCCACACGCCGTTGTTCCAGGTGATGTACAACCACCAGCCCCACGTCGCTGATATCACCACGGTGACCACGGCCTCGGGCCTGGAACTGGGCATGATCGACTGGGAAGGGCGCACCACCCAATTCGACCTGACCCTGGATACCTATGAAAAAGCCGGCAAGCTGCACGCCGCGTTGACCTACGCCAGCGACCTGTTCGACGCCGCGACCATCGAACGCATGGCCCGACACTGGACGCGTCTGTTGCAAGCCATGGTCGGCGATGTCACCCAGCGTATCGGTGAGCTGCCGCTGCTGGACGCCAGCGAACACCAGACGCTGGTGCACGACTGGAACCGCACCGCGCAAACCTATCCGACCGAACAGTGCATCCATCAGTTGATCGAAGCCCAGGCTTCGCGCACGCCAGACAACGTCGCGCTGGTGTTCGGCGATGTGACGCTGAGCTACGGGCAGCTGGACGCCCGGGCCAATCAACTGGCTCAACTGCTGCGCGAACACGGCGTTGGCCCGGATGTGCTGGTGGGGATCGCTGTTGAGCGGTCGATTGAAATGGTCGTCGGGCTGCTGGCGATTCTCAAGGCCGGTGGCGCCTATGTGCCGCTGGACCCGGAATACCCGCAGGAACGCCTGGCCTACATGATCGAAGACAGCGCGATTGCGCTGTTGTTGACCCAAAGCGCCCTGGTGCAGCGCCTGCCGACCGAGGGTGTGACCGTGATCACCCTCGACCAGCCGACCGATTGGCTGGATAGCTACAGCGCTGCCCGCGTGCCCGTGGTGATGCACAGCCTGAACCTGGCCTACGTGATCTACACCTCCGGTTCCACCGGTAAACCCAAAGGTGCCGGCAACAGCCATGCCGCGCTGGTCAACCGTTTGTGCTGGATGCAGCGGGCGTACGGCCTCGATGGCAGCGACGGGGTGTTGCAGAAAACCCCGTTCAGCTTTGACGTGTCGGTCTGGGAATTTTTCTGGCCGCTGATGACCGGCGCCCGTCTGGTGGTGGCCGCACCGGGTGAGCACCGCGAGCCGGCGCGCTTGATCGAGACCATCGGCCGTCATCAGATCAGCACGTTGCATTTTGTACCGTCGATGCTCCAGGCGTTCATTCATGAGCCGGGCGTCGAGGTCTGCACCAGCCTCAAGCGCATTGTCTGCAGTGGTGAAGCGCTGCCGCTGGATGGGCAGTTGCAAGTGTTCAGCAAATTGCCGAAGGCCGGTTTGTACAACTTGTACGGCCCGACCGAAGCTGCCATCGACGTCACCCACTGGACCTGTGTCGATGAAGGCGCCGACAGCGTGCCGATTGGCCAGCCGATTGCCAACCTGCGCACCCATGTGCTCGACGCACAATTGCTGCCGGTGCCGGCGGGCGTCGCGGGTGAGTTGTACCTCGGTGGCGCCGGTCTGGCGCGCAGCTACCACCGTCGTCCGGGGCTGACCGCCGAGCGTTTCGTGCCGTGCCCGTTCCATGACGGCGCGCGCCTGTACCGCACCGGTGACCGGGTTCGCCAGCGTGCGGACGGGGTCATCGAATACCTGGGACGTCTCGATCATCAAGTCAAACTGCGCGGCTTGCGCATCGAGTTGGGCGAGATCGAAACCCGTCTGATGCAACACCCGCTGGTGCGTGAAGCGGTGGTGCTGGTGCCGGGCGGCAAACATCTGGTTGGCTATCTGGTACTGGAAAGCGCCGAGCCTGACGCGCAATGGCAACAAACCCTCAAGGCCTGGTTGCTCGGCAGTTTGCCGGAATACATGGTGCCGACGTACCTGATGCCACTGGCCAAATTGCCGGTGACCGCCAACGGCAAACTCGACCGCAAAGCCTTGCCCGAGCCGGAAGCTGCCGTGCAGCAAGCCTTCGTCGAACCCCAGGACAAATTGCAAAAAGCCCTCGCGGCGATCTGGCAGGACGTGCTCGGTGTCGAGCGCATTGGCCTGGAAGACAACTTCTTCGAACTGGGCGGTGATTCGATCATTTCGATCCAGGTGGTCAGTCGTGCCCGACAGGCCGGGATCCGCCTCAGTCCGCGAGATCTGTTCCAGTATCAAACCGTGCGCAGCCTGGCGCTGGTGGCGACGGTCGATCACCTGACCCGCGTCGATCAAGGCCCGGCCAGCGGTGCCGTGCTGCTGACGCCGGTGCAGCATTATTTCTTCGAACAACCGATGGCCGAGCGCGGGCACTGGAACCAGTCATTGCTGCTGGCGCCCCGGGAGACACTGCAAGCCCAATGGCTTGAAAGTGCGCTGGTGCGGTTGATTAATCATCACGATGCCTTGCGTTTGCGCTTTGTCGACGGTGCGCAAGGCTGGCAGCAACGTTATGCCGGCGAAGTCAGCGAGTCCGGGTTGTGGCAACGCCAGGCCGACAGCGCTGAAGCCCTGGCCACCCTGTGCGATGAGGCCCAGCGCAGCCTTGATTTGCAGGACGGTCCGCTGTTGCGGGCGATGTTGGTGACCTTGGCCGATGGCACCCAGCGTCTGTTGCTGGTGATCCATCACCTGGCAGTGGATGGCGTGTCGTGGCGGGTGTTGCTGGAGGATTTGCAGCAGGCTTACACGCAACTGGAAAGCGGCGGTGCGATTGTCCTGCCGAGCAAGACCAGCGCTTATCAAGCCTGGGCCGAGGGTCTTCAGCAACATGCGCCAGTGCTGAGCGAAGAACTGGCTTACTGGCAGCAGCAAACCAGCGCACAGGCATTGCCGTGTGATCGTCCCGACGGTCGCCTGGACAATCGCTTCGGGCAAAAAATCGAATGGCGTCTCGACAGCGAATTGACCCGCCAGTTGCTGCAACGCGCTCCGGCGGCTTACCGCACCCAGGTCAACGATTTGCTGCTCACTGCTCTGGCGCGGGTCATCTGCCGTTGGAGCGGCCAGCCAGCGGCGTTGATTCAGCTCGAAGGCCACGGTCGCGAAGACCTGTTCGATGAACTCGACCTGACCCGCACCGTGGGTTGGTTCACCAGCCTGTTCCCGGTCAGCCTGCAACCGGCGGCAACGCTGGCGGACTCGATCAAAACGGTCAAGGAACAACTGCGCGCGGTCCCGGGCAAGGGCCTGGGTTATGGCGTGTTGCGCTACCTCGGCGAACCGGCGCAGCGCGAGCAGCTCGCGGCCCTGGCGCCGCCACGGATCACCTTTAACTACCTGGGGCAGTTCGATCGTCAGTTCGACGAATCGGCGCTGTTTGTACCGTCCACCGAACGCAGTGGCGTGGCTCAGGATCCTTCGGCACCGTTGGCCAACTGGCTGACCGTCGAAGGGCAGGTCTACGGCGGCGAGTTGTCCATGAGCTGGGGCTTCAGCCACGAGATGTTTGACGCGGCGACCATCCAGCAATTGGTCGACAGCTACGGCGCCGAACTCCGAACGCTGATCGAGCATTGCGCTGCACTGGAAACACCACAGGCCACGCCGTCAGACTTCCCGCTGGCACACATCACCCAGGCGCAACTGGATGCATTGCCCGTGGCCGTCGGGCTACTCGACGACCTGTATCCACTGTCGCCGATGCAGCAGGGCTTGTTGTTCCACACCCTCTACGAGCAAGCGGCCGGCGAGTACATCAATCAGTTGCGGGTCGACGTCCGGGGCATTGATCCCGAGCGTTTCCGCGCCGCGTGGCAAGCCACCGTCGATGCCCAGGACATTCTGCGCAGCGGTTTTGTCTGGCAGGGTGAGCTTGAGCAGCCGCTGCAAATCGTCCACAAACAGGTGCAGTTGCCGTTCAGCGTGCTGGACTGGCGCGCCCGTGGCGATGACGCCGCCGCCCTCGACGGCCTGGCCGACGCCGAGCGCCAACAAGGTTTCGACTTGACCCAGGCGCCGTTGCTGCGTCTGGTGCTGGTGCACACCGCCGCCGATCAATGGCACCTGATTTACACCCATCACCACATTCTGATGGATGGCTGGAGCAACTCGCAGCTGCTGGGCGAAGTCTTGCAGCGTTATCGTGGTCGGGCGCCGCTGGCGGCTGCCGGGCGTTATCGCGATTACATCGGCTGGCTGCAACGTCAGGACGGGCAACTGAGCGAGGACTTCTGGGGCGAGCAATTGGCGTCTCTGCAAGAGCCGACCCGGTTGGCGCGTGTGGTGTCGGGCAATGAAGCCCAGAGCGGACACGGCGATCATTTCCAGACCGTGCAAGCCACTCGCACTCAAGGGCTGGAGGCGTTTGCCCGTCAGCAGAAAGTGACGCTCAACACCCTGGTGCAAGCGGCGTGGCTGCTGTTGCTGCAGCGCTATACCGGTCACGAAACGGTGGCCTTCGGCGCCACGGTCGCCGGGCGTCCGGCGGACTTGCCGGGCATCGAGCAACAAGTCGGCCTGTTCATCAATACCTTGCCCGTCATCGGCACACCGCGCCCGGACCAGAGCGTCGGTGCCTGGCTGCAAACCGTGCAGGCGCAAAACCTCAGCCTGCGGGAATTCGAACACACGCCACTGGCGGATATTCAGCGTTGGGCCGGGCAGGGCGGCGAGGCGTTGTTCGACAACATTCTGGTGTTCGAGAACTACCCGATTGCCCAGGCGCTGCAACAAGGCGCGGAACAAGGCGTGGTGTTCGGTGAAGTCACCAGCCTTGAACAAACCCACTATGCGTTGAGCGTTGCCGTGACCCTCGGCGAGACGCTGGCGTTGCATTACAGCTTCGAGCGCGCGCATTTCGCCGCCGATGTGATCGAACGCATCAGTACGCAGTTGCTGCAATTGCTCGAGCAGTTTGCCGAGTCCGCCGAACGCAACCTCGGCGAAATCGCCCTGGCCAGTCCGCAGGAACTGGCGCTGCAACTGGCCAACAACCAGCCGCAACCGTACCCGGTGGATGTCGCCGTGCATCGGCGCATCGCTCAATGGGCGGCCCAGGGCCCGGAGCGCACGGCGGTGATTTTTGCCGGCCAGCGTTTCAGCTATGGCGACATCGACCGCCGCGCCAATCAACTGGCCCATGCACTGATCGCTCGCGGTGTCGGCCCGGAAACCCGGGTCGGCGTGGCGTTGCCGCGCAGTGAAGGGGTGATCGTCGCTCTGCTGGCGGTGCTCAAGGCCGGTGGCACCTATGTGCCGCTGGACACCAGCTATCCACGGGAACGCCTGGCGTATCTGATCCAGGATTCCGGGCTGGCGTTGTTGCTGACCGACTCTCGTGTCTCGGCACAATTGCCCCTCGACGAAGCGACTCAGGTGCTGGAACTCGACCGCCTCGACCTCAGTGGCCAGCCACTCGATGCGCCGCAGGTGCAACTCGATCCGCAGAACCTCGCGTACGTGATCTACACCTCCGGCTCCACCGGTAACCCCAAAGGGGTGAGCGTGGCCCACGGCCCGTTGGCGATGCATTGCCAGGCGATTGGCGAGCGCTATGAAATGCGCGACAGCGACTGCGAATTCCACTTCATGTCGTTTGCCTTCGACGGTGCCCATGAGCGCTGGCTGACCAGCCTAACCCACGGCGCGTCGCTGCTGATCCGCGATGACAGCCTGTGGACCCCGGAACAGACCTACAACGCCATGCGCGACCACGGCGTCTCCGTCGTCGCGTTCCCGCCGGTGTACCTGCAACAACTGGCCGAACACGCCGAGCGCGAAGGTCATCCGCCGAAGGTGCGCATCTACTGCTTTGGTGGCGATGCGGTGCCGGCCGCGAGTTTCGAACGGGTCAAGCGCGCCCTCGATCCGGACTACATCATCAACGGCTACGGCCCCACCGAAACCGTGGTCACGCCGCTGATCTGGAAGGCCGGGCGCGAAGTGCCGTGCGGCGCTGCCTACGCGCCCATCGGCAGCCGCATCGGTGACCGCAGCGCCTACGTGCTCGACGCCGACCTGAACCTGCTGCCCCAAGGCATGGCCGGTGAGTTGTACCTGGGTGGCACCGGTCTGGCCCGGGGTTACCTGAACCGTCCGGGCCTGACCGCCGAGCGCTTTGTCGCGGATCTGTTCAGCAATATCGGTGGCTTGCTGTACCGCACCGGCGACCTGGTGCGCCAGCGCGCCGACGGCACGTTCGATTACCTGGATCGCATCGATAACCAGGTGAAGATCCGCGGTTTCCGTATCGAACTCGGCGAAATCGAAGCCCGCCTGCAAGCCCTCGAGGGCGTGCGCGAAGCCGTGGTGGTCGCCCAGGAAGGCACCGCCGGCAGCGGCAAGCGTCTGGTGGCCTACGTGGTGGCCGATGCACTGAATGCGGCGCGGGTTGATTTTGCCGAGAGCTTGCGCGAGCAACTGAAAGTCGCCTTGCCGGCGCACATGGTGCCAGCTTATCTGTTGCTGCTTGAGCGTCTGCCACTGACGCCGAACGGCAAACTCGATCGCAAGAACCTGCCCAAGCCCGATGTCAGTCAATTGCAGCAAGCCTACGTGGCGCCGCAAAGCGCGCTGGAGCAGCAACTGGCGACGATCTGGCAGGACGTGCTCAAGCTCGATCAGGTTGGCCTCAGCGATAACTTCTTCGAGCTGGGCGGTGATTCGATCATCTCGATCCAGGTGGTCAGCCGCGCTCGTCAGGCCGGGATTCGCTTCACGCCCAAAGACTTGTTCCAACACCAGACCATCCAGGCCTTGGCCTCGGTGGCGCGCTTGGGTGAGCAGATCCAACTCATCGATCAGGGCCCGGTCACCGGCAAACTGGCGTTGTTGCCGGTGCAGCAAGTGTTCTTCGCCCAGGCCATCCCTGAGCGTCAGCACTGGAATCAGGCGGTGATGCTCAAACCAACGCAAGCCCTCGACGCCGCTGTGCTTGAGCAGGCGTTGGGCGCGTTGATTGCTCATCACGATGGCTTGCGCTTGAGTTTTATTGAGCAAGCCGATGGCTGGCAGGCGCAGTACCGCGCCATCAATGAACAGGCCGAAGGGATTGTCTGGGCCGTGGATGTCGCCGACGCCAAAGGCCTGGAAGCCGTGGCCAACAAAGCGCAACGCAGCCTGAACCTGCAAGACGGGCCGCTGGTGCGCGCGGTGCTGGCCAACCTCGACGACGGCAGCCAGCGCTTGTTGCTGGCGATCCATCACCTGGTGGTGGACGGGGTGTCGTGGCGGATTCTGTTTGACGATCTGCAAACCGCGTATCGCCAATTGTCGGCGGGCGAACCGCTGCAATTGCCGGCCAAGACCAGTGCCGCCAAGGCTTGGGCCGAACACTTGCAAACCTATGCCCGCAGTGCTGCGTTGCAACAGGAACTGGCGTATTGGCAACACCAGTTGCAAGGCGCCGACGTGGCGTTGCCGTGGGATAACCCTGAAGGCGGGCAGCAAAACCGCCATGCGCTGACCGTGCGCACGCAACTGAACAAGGCGCTGACCCGTCAACTGCTGCAAGACGCCCCGGCGGCCTACCGCACTCAGGTCAACGACCTGCTGCTGACCGCACTGGCCCGCGTCATGGTGCGCTGGACCGGGGCCGACAGCACGTTGATCCAACTCGAAGGCCATGGCCGCGAAGAGCTGTTCGACGGCGTTGACCTGACCCGCACCGTGGGCTGGTTCACCAGCCTGTATCCGGCCAAACTGACGCCGACTGCCGACCTCGGTGGCTCGCTGAAACAGATCAAGGAACAACTGCGCGGCATCCCGAACAAAGGCATCGGTTTTGGTGCGTTGGCGCATTTGGGCGACGACGCCGCACGTGCTGCGCTGGGCCAATTGCCGGCCCCGCGCCTGACGTTCAACTACCTGGGGCAGTTCGACGGCAGCTTCACCGAAGCCGACGGCGCGCTGTTCGTGCCGTCCAGTGAAGCGGCCGGCGATGAACTGGACGCCGGGGCGCCACTGGCCAACCACTTGGCCCTCAACGGTCAGGTCTACGGCGGTGAACTGAACCTGGGCTGGACCTTCAGCCGCGAGATGTTCAACGAGGCCACCATCCAACAACTGGCTGACGATTACGCGCTGGAACTGCAAGCGCTGATCGCCCATTGCTGCGAGGCCGGGCAACACGGCGTCACGCCGTCGGACTTCCCGCTGGCGCGCTTGAGCCAGGCGCAACTGGACGCTTTGCCATTGGCGCCGCAGTTGATCGAAGACCTTTATCCGTTGTCGCCGATGCAGCAGGGCATGCTGTTCCACGCGGTGTACGAAGCAGCCACCGGCGATTACATCAACCAGATGCGCCTGGACGTTGAAGGGCTGGACCCCGAGCGTTTCCATCAGGCCTGGCAAGCGGCGGTGGAGGCCCATGACATTCTGCGCACCCGTTTCGTCTGGCAGGGTGAACTGGACGCGCCGGTGCAAGTGGTCAGCAAGCACGTGCAGATGCCTTACAGCCTGCATGACCTGCGCGCCGAGCCGCAGCTTGAACACGCATTGCAGGCCCTCGCCGATATCGAGCGCCAGCGCCTGGACCTGAGCGCATCGACCTTGTTGCGCCTGGTGATTGCGCGGGTCGACGATAACCGTCATCACCTGATCTACACCAACCATCACATCCTGATGGACGGCTGGAGCAACTCGCAGTTGCTCGGCGAAGTGCTGCAACGCTACAGCGGTCAATTCCAGGCCACACACGGCGGGCGTTATCGCGATTACATCGACTGGCTGCAACGCCAGGACGCCGCCGCCAGCGAAGCCTTCTGGCTGCCGGCGCTGCGCAACCTCGACGAGCCGACTCGCCTGGCCCAAGCCATGGCCCGGCCAGCGGACGCCGACGCGCAGGGTTATGCCGATCACTTCCAGGTGCTGGACGCCGAACAGACCTCGCGTCTGAGCGAGTTTGCCCGGGCCTCGAAAGTCACGGTTAACACCCTGGTGCAAGCGGCGTGGCTGCTGTTGCTGCAACGCTATACCGGCAAAGCCACCGTGGCGTTTGGCGCGACTGTGGCCGGGCGTCCTGCCGATCTGCCGGGTGTCGAGCAACAGATCGGTCTGTTCATCAACACCTTGCCGGTGATCGCCAGCCCACAGGCGCAGCAATCCCTTGGCAGTTGGTTGCAAGCGGTGCAGGCGCAGAACCTGGCGCTGCGCGAGTTTGAACACACCGCGTTGTTCGATATCCAGCGTTGGGCTGGGCAGGGCGGCGAAGCCCTGTTCGACAGCATCATGGTGTTCGAGAACTACCCGATTTCCCAGGCATTGGAACAGGGCGCACCGCAGGGACTGCGCTTTGGCGCGGTGGCCAACCACGAACAGACCAACTACCCGTTGACGCTGCTGGTGAGCCTGGACCGTCAATTGTCGGTGCACATGAGCTATCAGCGCGGCAGTTTTGCCCAGGCGACCATCGAGCAATTGGCGGCGCATTTGCAACATCTGCTGAGCCAGATGACCGCGCCAGAACGTTGCCTCGGTGATCTGGTGTTGCTGGACGAAACTGAACAACAGCAAGTGCTGGTGGACTGGAACCCGGTTGACGAAGCGTTCGCCCAGGACCTGTGCATTCACCAGTTGATCGATCAACACGTGGCGGCGCAACCCCACGCATTGGCGGTGACCTTCGCCAACCAGCAACTGACCTACACCGAACTCGACGTCCGAGCCAATCGCCTGGCTCACAAGCTGATCGAATTGGGCGTCGGCCCGGAAGTGCGGGTCGGCGTGGCGATGCAGCGCTCCGACAGTCTGTTGGTCGCATTGCTGGCGGTGCTCAAGGCCGGTGGCGCCTACGTGCCGCTGGACCCGGATTACCCGGCCGAGCGCGTGGCCTACATGCTTGAAGACAGTCGTGCCCTCGTGCTGCTGACCGAACAAGCCATTGCCGCCACGCTGTCGGTGAATGCCGGCACCCCAGTGCTGTGGATGGATCAGGTCGAAGCGCAACTGGCGGCTTATCCGCACACGGCGCCGGTCACCCGCGTCACGCCGGACAACCTGGCCTACGTGATCTACACCTCCGGTTCCACCGGCAAACCCAAAGGCGTGTCCATTGCCCATCGCAACGTGCTGGCGCTGATCGACTGGTCGCAGTCGGTCTACAGCCGCGACGACATCCAAGGGGTGCTGGCCTCGACATCGGTGTGTTTCGACCTGTCGGTGTGGGAGCTGTTTGTCACCCTGGCCAATGGCGGCTCGCTGATCATCGCTCGTAACGCCTTGGAGCTGGCGCAATTGCCGGCCCGGGATCAGGTGCGCTTGATCAACACGGTGCCGTCGGCGATCAATGCACTGCTGGGCGCCGATCAGATTCCGCCGAGCGTGCGCATCATCAACCTCGCCGGTGAACCCCTCAAGCAAGCATTGGTGGAGGCGCTCTACGGGCTAGCGACGGTCGAGCATGTTTTCGACCTGTACGGCCCGTCGGAAGACACCACCTATTCCACCTGGACCCGGCGCGAGGCGGGCGGCAAAGCGAACATCGGCCGAGCGCTGAAACACACCGCCAGTTACGTGCTGGATGCCGATCTGCAACCGGTGCCGGTCGGTGTGTCGGCCGAGCTGTACCTGGCCGGCGCCGGCATCACTCGCGGTTACCTGGCGCGTCCCGGCATGACCGCCGAGAAGTACGTGCCGAACCCGTTCTCCAGCACGGGCGAACGCCTGTACCGCACCGGCGACTTGTGCCGCTATCAGGCCGACGGCGTGCTCGAATACCGCGGCCGTATCGACCATCAAGTGAAGATCCGTGGTTTCCGCATCGAGCTGAGTGAAATCGAAGCGCGCTTGCTGCAACAACCCCAGGTGCGTGAGGTGGCGGTACTGGCCCAGGAAGCCCAGGGTGGTCAACAACTGGTGGCTTATGTGGTCGCGTCGTCACTGGACCTGAATGCGGCTGACGCTCAGCGTCAATTGCGCGATGAACTCAAGGCCGGGCTCAAGGCCAGCCTGCCGGACTACATGGTCCCGGCGCATCTGCTGTTCATCGAACAGCTGCCACTGACCCCTAACGGCAAGCTCGACCGCAAGGCGTTGCCGACGGTGGACGCGAGCCAGTTGCAGGCCAGTTATGTCGCGCCGGGCAGCGAGCTTGAGCAGCAAGTCGCCGCCATTTGGCAGCACGTGTTGACCGTTGAGCGCATCGGTTTGAACGACCACTTCTTCGAGCTCGGCGGCCACTCGCTGCTGGCCGTCAACGTGGTCTCGCGGGTCGCCCTCGAACTGGGCCTGACCCTGACCCCGCAATTGCTATTCCAGTACCCCGTCCTCAGGGATTTCGTCGCGCAACTCGACACCGACGGCGGGGCTATCAACGAACAGAAACTGAACAAGCTGGAAAGCCTGCTTGACGAAATGGAGGAAGTCTAATGGACAAGAGTGTTGCTTTGAGGATTGCCAAGCGCTTTATCACTCTGCCGCTGGACAAGCGTAAGTTGTACCTGGAGAAGATGCTCGAAGAGGGCGTCTCCCCGGCGAACTTGCCGATTCCGGAGGTCAAGTCCGGGTTTGAATCGATCCCGTTGTCCTACGCCCAGGAACGCCAGTGGTTCCTCTGGCAGATGGACCCCCACAGCACCGCCTATCACATCCCCAACGCCTTGCGCCTCAAGGGTGCACTGGATGTGCCGGCGCTGGAGCGCAGCTTCAATGCGCTGGTGCAGCGCCATGACAGCCTGCGCACGACGTTCATTGAGCAGGACGAAAAAACCGTCCAGGTGATCCACGGACAGATGCCGATCAGCATCGACGTTCAAGCCCTCGACGGCGACCTGGCCCCGGCGCTGCTGGACGAGCGCATCAAGGGGTTTGTCGAGCAGGAAACTCACCGGCCCTTCGATTTACAGCACGGGCCGCTGCTGCGGGTGTCGCTGCTCAAGGTCGCTGATGACGATCACGTCCTGGCATTGATTCAGCACCACATCATCTCCGATGGCTGGTCGATGCAAGTGATGGTCAAGGAATTGATTCAGCACTATGTCGCCCAGACGTCCGGCCAGCCCTTGACCTTGCCTGAGCTGACCGTGCAATACGCCGACTACGCGATCTGGCAGCGGCATTGGCTCGAAGCCGGGGAACGTGAGCGGCAACTGGCTTACTGGACCGCCACCCTGGGCGGTGAGCAAACCGTGCTGGAGCTGCCCGTCGATCATCCGCGCCCGGCCCTGCAAAGCTTTCGCGGTGCGCGCCTGGACCTGAACCTGCCCACCGCCCTGGCCACCTCGCTCAAGCAACTGGCCCAGCGCGAAGGCGCCAGCCTGTTCATGGTGTTGCTGGCCTCGTTCCAGGCTTTGTTGCATCGCTACAGCGGCCAGGCTGACATCCGCGTCGGCGTGCCCGTGGCCAACCGCAACCGGGTGGAAACCGAAGGCCTGATCGGCTTCTTCGTCAACACCCAGGTACTCAATGCCCAGGTGCACGGGCAGTTGCCGTTCAATCAATTGCTGGCCCAGGTCAAGCAATCGGCGATGGCGGCCCAGGCGCATCAGGACTTGCCGTTCGAACAACTGATCGAAGCGCTGCAACCGGAACGCAGCCTGAGCCACAGCCCGGTGTTCCAGGTGATGTACAACCACCAGGCGCTGAATGACCAGACCCAGCAACAGAGCCGGGTGCAACTGCCGCAACTGAGCGTCGAAAGCATCGTTTGGGAAGGGCGCACCGCGCAATTCGACCTGACCCTGGGGACCTACGAATCCAGCGACGGCGTGTCGGCTGAGCTGACCTACGCCACGGATTTGTTCAAACCGGCGACCATCGAACGTCTGGCGCGGCATTGGCAAAATTTGCTGCAAGGCATTGTCGACGATTGTTCGCAGCGCATCGGCGAATTGCCGTTGCTCGACGACGGCGAGCAAACCGTGCTGTTGCAGGATTGGCACCGTGTGGTCGAGCACGCCGCGCAAGCACCGTGCGTGCAGCAGCGCATTGCTGCTCAGGCGGAACAGACGCCGGATGCGGTGGCGTTGATTGTCGGCGGCGATTGTTTGACCTATGCGCAACTGGACGCCCGCGCCAACCGGCTCGCGCACAAACTGATCGAAGCCGGCGTCGGCCCGGATCGACTGGTGGGCATTGCCGTCGAGCGCAGCGTGGAAATGATCGTTGGCCTGTTGGCGATTCTCAAGGCTGGTGGTGCTTATGTGCCGCTGGACCCGGCGTATCCCGAGGATCGCCTGGCCTACATGATTGAGGACAGCGGCCTTAAGTTGCTGCTGACCCAATCCCATCTGCAAGCGCAGTTGCCGATTCCGGCCGGGCTCAACACCTTGCTGCTCGATCAGCCGCAAGAGTGGCTGGCAGCGTATCCGCAGACCTGTCCGACGGTAGCGCTGAATGGCGAACATCTGGCCTACGTGATTTACACGTCGGGCTCCACCGGAAAACCGAAAGGCGTGATGGTGCGCCACGCTGCCCTGTGCAATTTCGTTGAAAGCATGGTCCATCAGCCGGGTCTGAATGCCCAGGACCGCATGCTGTCGCTGACCACCTTCTCGTTCGATATTTTCGGCCTGGAAATCTACGGTCCATTGTTGGCCGGTGCGCGTGTGGTGCTAACCGGCAAGGACGTGCATCAAGACCCGCAAGCGGTGCTCGAACTGATCGAACGCCACGGCGTGACCGTGTTGCAAGCCACGCCATCGACCTGGCGCATGCTGCTCGACAACGAACAGGCGTCGATCCTGGCGGGCCGCACGTTCCTGTGTGGCGGTGAAGCACTTCCGCAAGAACTGGCTCAGCGCATGCTCGCGCTATCGCCAAAAGTCTGGAACCTCTACGGCCCGACCGAGACCACGATCTGGTCGGCGCTGCATCCGCTGACCCGCGAGAACACTCAGCCGTACCTCGGCAAGCCGATCGACAACACCGCGCTGTACATCCTTGGCAGTGATCTGGAACTCAACCCGATTGGCGCACCGGGTGAATTGCTGATCGGCGGCGATGGCCTGGCTCGCGGTTATTTCCAGCGTCCGTCGTTGACTGCCGAACGCTTTGTGCCGGACCCGTTTTCGTTCAGCGGCGAGCGTTTGTACCGCACCGGCGACCTGACCCGTTATCGCGCCGAGGGCGTGATCGAGTACATCGGCCGGATCGACCATCAAGTGAAAATCCGTGGCTTTCGCATCGAACTCGGTGAGATCGAAGCCCGTTTGCTGGCCCTCGATAGCGTGCGTGAAACCGTGGTGGTGGCGCAGGACGGCCCGACCGGTCCGCAACTGGTGGGCTACGTGGTGGCGGCGACGGCTTACGAAGACGAAGCCATGTTGCGCGCCGAACTCAAGGCCACTCTCAAGGCCGAATTACCGGAATACATGGTGCCCGCGCACCTGTTATTCCTCGCGCAACTGCCCCTGACCCCCAACGGCAAGGTGGACCGCAAGGCGTTGCCATCGCCGGATGCCAGTCTGCTGCAATCGACTTACCTCGCGCCGCAGACCGCCACCCAGCACAAAGTGGCCGAGATCTGGCAAGCGGTGCTCAAGCTTGAGCAAGTCGGTCTGAGCGACAATTTCTTCGAACTCGGCGGCCACTCATTGCTGGTCACCCAAGTGATTTCCCGCGTGCGCCAGGCCTTGAATGTCCAGGTGCCGTTGCGCACGTTGTTCGAGCACAGCACCTTGCAGGACTTCGTCGCGGCGCTTGGCGTCGAGCCGGCCCACGCCGAGCCTGCCATGGTTGCGCTGCCACGTCAGCAACCGATGGCGCTGTCCTACGCCCAGGAACGCCAGTGGTTCCTCTGGCAATTGGAACCGACCAGCAGCGCCTATCACGTGCCAGCGGCATTGCGCCTGCGCGGCAGCCTGGACCTGAAGGCGTTGCAGAACAGCTTCGATACGCTGATCACCCGCCACGAATCCCTGCGCACGCGCTTCATTCAGCAGCACGAACAAATCTGGCAGCAGATCGACGCGCCATCGCCCCTGGCCCTTACGGTGCAAGAACTGGATGGCGAGATTGATGATGATCGTCTCAAGGCACTGGTGGCCGAGGAAACCCTGGCGCTGTTCGACCTGCAACAAGGTCCGTTGCTGCGGGTCAAGTTACTGAAACTGGCCGCCGACGATCACGTCCTGGTGCTGACCCTGCACCACATCGTTTCCGATGGTTGGTCGATGCAGGTCATGGTCGATGAACTGATCGAACTCTACGCCGGTTACAGCGCCGGGCAGCCGCGTCAACTGCCGGCCCTGGCGGTGCAATACGCTGACTACGCGGTGTGGCAACGGCAGTGGATGGAGGCCGGTGAACGGGAGCGGCAACTGGGTTACTGGACCGCGCAACTGGGCGGTGATCAACCGTTGCTGGAATTGCCGGCGGACCGTCCACGTCCGGCCGAGCAAAGCTATCGCGGCGCGCGCCAGGACATCCCGCTGAATGCGGAACTGGCCGCTGCCCTGAAGCACGTGGCACAACGGGAAAACGTCACCCTGTTTGCGCTGTTGCTGGCGTCGTTCCAGACCTTGCTGCATCGCTACAGCGGTCAGGCCGACATCCGCGTCGGCGTGCCGGTGGCCAACCGCAACCGCCTCGAAACCGAAGGCTTGATCGGCTTCTTCGTTAACACTCAAGTGCTGAAGGCCGAGATCGACAGCCAGCAGACTTTCCGTGGTTTGCTGCAACAGGTCAAAAACACCGTGCTCGGTGCCCAGGCCCATCAGGACCTGCCGTTCGAGCAACTGGTGGATGCCCTGCAACCGGAACGCAGCCTCAGCCACAGTCCGTTGTTCCAGGTGATGCACAACCACCAGAGCCAGGCCCGTGAAGCGCGGGGCGCGGCGCGTCTGCCGCAGATCGAGATCGAAGGGCTGACCTGGGCTTCGCACACGGCCAAGTTCGACCTGACCCTCGACACTTTTGAATCCGTCGACAATGTCTGGGCCGAGCTGACCTATGCCACCGACCTGTTCGACGCCGCGACCATGGCGCGGATGGCGCAACATTGGACGAATCTGCTGAACGCCATCGTCGCCGATTGCGGTCAGCGCGTCGCCGAGTTGCCGTTGCAAGACAGCGCCGAACGCGCGGCCACGCTATTGCAGTGGAACCCGGCCGTGGCTGATTTCCCGAGCCAGCATTGCCTGCACGAGCTGATCGAAGCCCAGGCCCTGCGCGCCCCCGAAGCGATTGCCGTGACCTGTGGCGAGCAAAGTTTGAGCTATGCCGAACTCAATGCCCGAGCCAACCCACTGGCGCACAAACTGATTGAAAACGGTGTCGGGCCGGACGTGCGCGTCGGCCTCGCGGTCGAGCGCAGCCTGGACATGCTGGTCGGTCTGCTGGCGATCCTCAAGGCCGGCGGCGCCTATGTACCGCTGGACCCGACCTATCCCGAAGAACGCCTGGCCTACATGATCAGCGACAGCGGCATTGGCCTGCTGTTGACCCAAAGCCATCTGCTCGGTCGTTTGCCGGTGCCGGATTCGGTGCGCAGCCTGATGCTGGATCAGGATCGCGACGGCCTCGAAGGCTACAGCGATGCCAATCCGCAGGTGGTCATGAGCCCGGATAACCTGGCTTACGTGATCTACACCTCCGGTTCCACCGGTCAGCCGAAGGGCACCTTGCTCGCCCATCACAACGTGTTGCGCCTGTTCGAAGCGACCCAGGACTGGTTCAGTTTCGGCCCACAAGATGTGTGGAGTTTGTTCCACTCCTACGCTTTCGATTTCTCGGTCTGGGAAATTTTCGGCGCGCTGCTGTACGGCGGCAAACTGGTGGTGGTTCCTTATGAAGTCAGCCGTTCACCGGACGACTTCTACGCCTTGCTCTGCCGCGAAGGCGTCAGCGTACTCAACCAGACGCCGTCGGCGTTCAAGCAGTTGATGCAAGTGGCGTGCGCACCGGAACACGCCGCGCTGCAACCGTCCCTGCGTTACGTGGTGTTCGGTGGCGAGGCGCTGGAGGTCAAGAGCCTGCGCCCCTGGTTCGAGCGTTTTGGCGATCAGGCTCCGCAACTGATCAACATGTATGGCATCACCGAAACCACGGTCCACGTGACCTACCGTCCGTTGACTATGGCCGACCTGCAACGTGACGCGAGCAGCCCGATTGGCGAGCCGATCCCGGACTTGTCCTGGTACTTGCTCGACGGTGATCTGAACCCGGTGGCCAAAGGTTGCATCGGCGAGTTGTACGTCGGTCGCGCCGGTCTGGCCCGGGGTTATCTGAACCGCACCGACCTGACCTGCCTGCGCTTTATCCCGGACCCGTTCGCCGCTGACGGCGGCCGCTTGTACCGCACCGGCGACCTGGCGCGGTATCGCGCTGACGGCGTGATCGAGTACGTCGGACGCATCGACCATCAAGTGAAGATTCGCGGTTTCCGCATTGAACTCGGCGAAATCGAAGCGCAACTGCTGGAACAAGGCGCCATCCGCCAAGCGGTGGTGCTGGCGCAACCGGGCCTCAGTGGTCAGCAATTGGTCGCCTGGCTGGTGCCGGCCGACGCTGGGTTGCTCGACGCCGACCCTACCGAACAAGGCCAGTGGCGCGACAGCGTGCGGGCCACGCTCAAGGAAAACCTGCCGGATCACATGATCCCGGCGCACCTGTTGCTGCTGGCGCAATTGCCGCTGACCGGCAACGGCAAACTCAACCGCAACGCCTTGCCATCCCCGGACGCGAGCCAGGCGCAGCAGACTTATCAGGCCCCGCAAAGCGTGCTGGAACAACGCATTGCAGCGATTTGGCAGGACGTTTTGAAGCTGCCGCAAGTGGGGCTCAACGACAACTTCTTCGAACTCGGTGGCGATTCGATCATCTCGATCCAAGTGGTCAGCCGTGCCCGTCAACTGGGGATTCGCCTGAGCCCCAAAGACCTGTTCCAGCACCAGACCGTGCAACGTCTGGCGCTGGTGGCCCAGGTTGGTGACAGCGAGTCCGGCATCGATCAAAACGCGGTGAGCGGCGCGGCGTTGCTGTTGCCGATCCAGCAGCAGTTCTTCGACGATGAAATCCCCGAGCGTCATCACTGGAACCAGTCGGTGCTGCTCAAGCCCCGGATGGCGCTGGATGCGGAGATAGTCGAGCAGGTATTGCAGGCATTGGTGGCCCATCACGATGCCTTGCGCCTGAGCTTCACTCAGCACAACGATGGTTGGGTGGCGGAACATCAGTCGATTGAACAGCAGCAGCCGTTGCTGTGGCAGGAATCGGTCGCCGATGCGGCTGCGCTCGAAGCCTTGGGCAACCGCGCCCAGCGCAGTCTCGACCTGCAACAAGGTCAACTGCTGCGCGCCGTGTTGGCGACGTTGGCCGATGGCAGTCAGCGTCTGTTGCTGGTGATCCATCACCTGGCGGTGGATGGCGTGTCGTGGCGGATCCTGCTGGAAGACCTGCAAAACGGTTACCAGCAAGTGCTCGACGGCCAGGCCCCGAAGCTGCCGGCCAAGACCAGTGCCTTCAAGGACTGGAGCGAGCAGTTGCAGCGCTACGCCAACAGCCCGGCGCTGCAACAGGAACTGAGTTACTGGCAAGCCTGCCTGAGTGATGTGAACACTGATTTGCCGTGCCTGCGCGCCGATGCCGGCCAGCAGAATCATCTGCGGATCAACGTGCAGACCCGTCTCAACCAGAGCCTGACCCGGCAATTGCTGCAGGAAGCCCCGGCGGCGTATCGCACTCAGGTCAACGACCTGTTGCTGACCGCGTTGGCGCGGGTGATCGGGCGCTGGACCGGGCAGGCATCGACGCTGATCCAGCTCGAAGGCCATGGTCGCGAAGAGCTGTTCGATGGGGTTGATCTGACCCGCACCGTCGGTTGGTTCACCAGCCTGTTCCCGGTGCGCCTGACCCCGGCCAGTGAGCCCGGCGCAGCGATCAAGCAGATCAAGGAGCAACTGCGCTCGATCCCGAACAAGGGCATCGGTTTCGGCGCCCTGCGTCACCTCGGTGACGAGCAGGCGCAGCAATCCCTGCGTGCACTGCCGAGCCCACGGATCACCTTCAACTACCTCGGCCAGTTCGACGGCAGTTTCGAGGGCGATGACGCGGCGCTGTTCACCCCGGCGCAAGACAACGCCGGGCTGGATCAAAGCCTTGAGGCGCCGATGGGTAACTGGCTGACCCTCAATGGCCAGGTGTATGGCGGCGAACTGAGCGTCGGCTGGAGTTTCAGCCGCGAACGTTTCGACACGGCCACCATTGAACGTCTGGCCGAGGACTACGCCGAGGAACTGGCGGCGCTGATCGCCCATTGCGTGACCCCGGGCGTCCAGGGCCTGACGCCGTCGGACTTCCCGTTGGCCGGCCTGACTCAGGCACAACTCGACAGCGTGCCGGTCGCGCCGCAGCAGATCGCCGATATCTATCCGCTGTCGCCGATGCAGCAGGGCATGCTGTTCCACACCCTCTACGAACAACAGGCCGGCGACTACATCAATCAGATGTGCGTGGATGTCGAAGGCCTGAACGTCGAGCGTTTCCACGAGGCCTGGCAAGCGGCGGTGGATGCGCACGATGTGCTGCGCAGCAGTTTTGTCTGGGACGGTGAGTTCAAGCGCCCGTTGCAGGTGATTCACAAGCAATTGGCCGTGCCGTTCACCTTCCATGACTGGCGCGCCCACAGCGATGTGGCCCTGGCGCTCACCGAACTGGCGGCTGTGCAGCGTCAGCAGGGTTTTGACCTGGCGAACGCACCGTTGCTGAGCCTGACGGTGGTGCGTCTCGACACCGAGCGCTATCACCTGATCTACACCAGCCATCACATCCTGATGGACGGCTGGAGCAATTCGCAGCTGTTGGGCGAAGTGCTGCAACGCTACAGCGGCCAGGCCCCGGCGAACACGGCGGGGCGTTATCGCGACTACATCGAATGGCTGACCCGGCAAGACGCCCAGGTCACTGAAGGGTTCTGGAAAGGCCAATTGGCCGCGTTCGAGGAACCGACCCGGTTGGCCAAGGCGCTGGTGTGGACCGGCAGCGAAGCGGGCAATACCGCCCAAGGCGAACACTTCCTGACCCTGGACCTGGCGCAGACCGCCGGGCTCAATGCATTTGCGCGGGAACAGAAAGTCACTCTCAACACGATGGTGCAAGCCGCCTGGCTGCTGCTGTTGCAACGCTACACCGGCCTCGACACGGTCAGCTTCGGCGCCACGGTGTCCGGGCGTCCGGCGCAACTGGTCGGGGTCGAGCAACAGATCGGTCTGTTCATCAACACCTTGCCGGTCATCGCCAGCCCACGGGCCGAACAGCCATTGGCGCAGTGGTTGCAACAGGTGCAAGCGCAGAACCTGGCGTTGCGTGAGCAGGAACATACCGCGCTGTTCGACATCCAGCGTTGGGCCGGGCAGGGTGGCGAAGCCCTGTTCGACAACATTCTGGTGTTCGAGAACTACCCGATCTCCGAAGCCCTGCAACAAGGCGCGCCGCAAGACCTGCGCTTCGGTGAAGTGGGTAACTTCGAACAGACCAATTACCCGCTGACCCTGGCGGTCAACCTCGGCGCCGAGTTGTCGTTTCAATTGAGCTACGACCGCCAGCAGTTCGATGACGCGTCGATTGAACAACTGGCCGCGCACCTCGCGCGCCTGTTGTTGCAAATGGTCGAGGCACCTGCCGCCAGTGCCGTGGGCGATCTGGCCCTGGTATCGGTTGTTCGCGAGCCGTTGGCACTGCCGACCGATGACGTGTGTGTTCAGCGTTTGTTTGAACGGCAAGCCGAGCGCACGCCGCACGCACTGGCGCTGATTTTCGACGAGCAACGCTTGAGCTACATGCAGCTGAATGCCCAGGCCAACCAATTGGCCCAGGTGCTGCTGCAACACGGTGTCGGCCCGGAAGTGTTGGTGGGCATCGCGGTCGAGCGTTCGACCCAGATGATCATCAGCCTGTTGGCGGTGCTCAAGGCCGGGGGCGCCTACGTGCCGCTGGATCCGGATTACCCGGCCGAGCGCCTCGGCGCGATGATCGAGGACAGTGGCCTGCGCGTGCTATTGACCCAAAGCCACCTCGCGGCGACGTTGCCAACAGCGCCGGGCGTGACCGTCCTGAGCCTGGATCAACTGGTTTATCCGGCCCAGACCGACAACCTGCCTGAGCGCAGCGCCCCGCAAAACCTCGCGTATGTGATGTTCACTTCTGGCTCCACCGGGCGTCCGAAAGGTGTCGGCATCACCCACTCGGCGCTGACCCGTCACGCCCAGGTGGCGCTGGACTTCCTCGGCCTCACGCCGCAGGACCGTTCGCTGCAATTTGCCACGTTCAACTTCGATGCCTTCGTCGAGCAGCTTTACCCGGCGCTGATTTGCGGCGCCTCGGTGGTGCTGCGCGGGCCGGACATCTGGGACAGTGAAACCTGGTACCGCGAATTGCTCGACAAGCAGTTCAGCGTCAGCGACCTGACCACCGCTTACTGGAACATGCTGGCCAAGGACTTCGCAGCAGCCGGTCAGCGCGATTACGGCGTGCTGCGCCAAGTGATCGTCGGTGGCGAAGCCATGCCGCCGGAAGGCGTTGCGGCTTGGGGCAAGGCTGGTCTGGCTCACGTGCGCCTGCTCAACACCTACGGCCCGACCGAAACCACGGTCAGCGCCACGGTGCTCGATTGCAGCGACTACGTGTCCGGTCGCAGCCCGTTGCCGGTGAGCATGCCGATTGGTCAGGCGTTGGGCGGTCGGGCGATTCATGTGCTTGATACCCAAGGCCAACCGGCGCCGGTCGGGGTGGTCGGTGAGTTGGTGATTGGCGGTGAGTTGCTGGCGCGCGGCTACTTCCAGCGCCCGGAATTGACCGCCGAGCGCTTCATTCCCGATCCGTTCGATCCACTGGGCGGTGGCCGGGTGTACCGCACCGGCGATCTGGCGCGTTATCGCGCCGACGGGGTGATCGAGTACGTCGGGCGTCTGGATCATCAAGTGAAGATTCGCGGTTTCCGCATCGAACTCGGTGAAATCGAAACCCATCTGCTGCAGGTTCCTGCGGTGCGTCAGGCACTGGTGGTCGCCCAACCGGGCGCCATCGGTCAGCAATTGGTCGCTTACGTGGTGTTCGACGATCCGACGCACCTCAGTGGCGATGCGTCCGCGCTGGCGGCGCTGCGCGATGACATCAAGGCGCGGCTCAAGGCCAGCCTGCCGGATTACATGGTGCCGGCCCATGTGCTGTTCCTCGAACGCCTGCCCCTGAGCCCGAATGGCAAGATCGATCGCAAGGCTTTACCGGGCGTCGATGCCAGTCTGCTGGCGTTGGACTTTGTCGCGCCAGAAGGCGAACTCGAACGGCAGATCGCCGCTGTCTGGCGAGACGTGCTGGAACTGGATCAGGTCGGCCGCGACGATCACTTCTTCGAATTGGGCGGGCATTCCCTGCTTGCCACTCAGGTGGTTTCGCGCCTGCGCAAACTCACGGATTGCACGTTGAGCCTGCGTGACCTGTTCAGCCATCCGCGCCTCAAGGACTTGGCGGCGTGGCTCGCGCAGCAGCAGGGCACGCCTGAGCCGAACGCCCACGGTGTGCTGCTCAAGGCCCACGGCACGCGGCACAGTGCACCGTTGTCACTGGTGCAGCGTCGCTTGTGGATCGCCGAGCAATTGTCCGGCGGCACCGCGGCCTATGGCATGCCGATGGCCCTGCGCTTGCGCGGCGAGTTGTCGGTGGAACGGCTGATCGGCAGCTTCGCCGAGGTGGTGCGTCGTCACGAAGTGCTGCGCACCGCGTACACCCAGGACGATGAAGGCGACCCGATTGCGGTGATTGCCGAGCAGGTCGAACTGGATTTCCCGGTGATCGACTTGTCCGGTCTATCCCGCAGCGCCCAGGAAGAATGGGTGGCACAAGCGGCACTGGAAAACGCGCGCACGCCGATTGATATGGAGCACGCGCCGCTGTTGCGCGGGCGGATCCTGCACCTGGGGCCGACCGAGCACGTGATGCTGTATGCGATGCATCACATCATTTCCGACGGTTGGTCGATGGGCCTGCTGGTCAACGAGTTGGTGCAGATTTACGAGCGCACCAAGGCCGGTGACCTGAACCCGCTGCCGGCGCTGGAGGTGCAGTATTCCGACTTCGCGATCTGGCAGCAGGAGCTAGAGCAGCATGGTGTGCTGGCGCGTCAGGCCGACTATTGGAAAACGCGACTGGCCGGCTACAACGGGCAGCTGAAATTGCCGTCGGACAACCCTCGTGGTTTGACACCGTCCTATGAGGGCGACGCGGTGCAGTTCCAGCTCACCCCGTCACTCAGCGCGGCGTTGCGCAAGGTGTCCATGGACGCGGGCGTCACGCTGTACAGCACGTTGCTGGCGTCGTTCCAGGTGTTGTTGCACCAGGTCAGCGGCGCTGCGGATGTGCTGGTCGGCGCCGACGTGGCCGGGCGTGAACAGCCGGAACTGGAGCGGCTGATCGGCTTCTTCGTCAACGTCTTGCCCCTGCGTTCGCAGTTCGAAACCGCCACGCCGTTCGCGACGTTCCTGGCCCAGACCCAGGAAAACCTGCTCAGCGCCATGGAGCATCAGGACCTGCCGTTCGACATGATCGTCGACGCCTCGGACGTGCCGCGCCACAAGGGCATGAACCCGCTGGTGCAGGTGTTGTTCGTGATGAATAACCTGCCGGGACGCACCCAGGCCATGGGCGGTTTGAGCGTGGAATCGCTGCCGGCGCTGGAGACCCATTCTAAATTCGACATGGCGTTGTTCGTTGACGATGAAGAAGGGCAATTGCTGGGTAATTGGCAATTCGCCACAACCTTGTTCGGACACGAGCGCATTCAGTACCTGGTGAAGGCCTGGATAGCCCTGTTGGAACAGATCGTCGCTGATCAGGACATTCAATTGGGAGCTATCAGCATGCCAGTCGACAATTTAGCGGTGGCCGCCAAGCCTGCCGTCCCCGGACCCAAGGCCGACAAACTCGGCAAGTTCCTCAAGCGCGGTGCCGCCCCGGCGGCCAAGCCTCGGCCTGCACCGATCCGAGAATCGCTGATGGCCGCGCCACAGCCGTTCCCGCTGCTGCTGGAACCGAACGAGCCGCAGCTGGACTTGATCGAGTGGATCAACCACAACCGGCCGCTGATCGAAGAAAAACTCGCCAAACACGCCGGGATTCTGTTCCGTGGTTTCGAGCTCGATGGCATCCAGGGTTTCGAGGCGTTTGCCGAAGCGATCCAGCCGGGGCTTTACGGCCAGTACGGTGATCTGCCGAAGAAAGAGGGCGGCAAGAACACCTACCGCTCCACGCCGTACCCGGAACGCAAGATGATCCTGTTCCACAACGAGAGCTCCCACCAGGACCGCTGGCCGCGCAAGCAGATGTTCTATTGCGAGCAAGCCGCGCTTATCGGTGGCGCTACGCCGGTGGTGGATTGCCGCTTGATGTACGAAAAACTGCCGGCGGACCTGCGCGACAAGTTCGAGGAAAAAGGCCTGCTCTACGTGCGCACCTTCACCGACAACCTCGACGTGTCCTGGCAGCACTTTTTCAAGACTGAAGACCGCGCCGAAGTCGAGGCCCGTTGCCGGGCCGGCGGCATCGAATGGCGCTGGCTCGACAACAACGAACTGCAAACCCGCACCCCGGCCCCGGCGATCATTCGTCACCCGGTGACCGGCGCCAAATCGTTCTTCAACCAGGTGCAACTGCATCACATCTACTGGCTGGAACCGGATGTGCGCGAGGACCTGCTGTCGATGTTCGGCCTCGAGCGCATGCCGCGCCATGTGTTTTACGGCGACGGCACACCGATCGAAGACGAAGTGATGCAACGCATCGGCGACTTGTACGAAGCATGCGCGGTGCGTTTCGACTGGCAAAAAGGCGACGCCATCCTGCTCGACAACATGCTGGTGGCCCACGCCCGTGACCCGTTCGAAGGCCCGCGCAAGATTGTCGTGGCCATGGGCGACATGTTCGACCGCAGCGCCCTTGAACGCGTAATGAACACCGAGGAAACCGGAGCATGAACGAGGTATCGATGGACCAGCAGGACTTGGGTTACGCCTTGACGCCTGAACAGCAATTGTTGCTGGAACAGTTGCCCAAGGCCCCGGCCTGCGGTGATGCGCTGCGTTTCCTGGAGGTCGGGATCAACGGCGCTCTCGATCCGCAGCGTGTGCAACGGGCGCTCGATGCCTTGCTGGCACAGCAACCGATGTTGGTCGCGCGGCTGGGTAAAGCGGCGGGTTTGCATGGCCTTCGGCAGTTCGTCGGGGGCGCCGAGCGCTTCCCGCTGACCGTGCAGGCGCGGGTCGAAACCCCGGCCGGTATTCAGGCTCAGCTTCGCGAATGGGCGGAGCGTTCTTTTGTCGTCGCAGAATCCGAAGGCGCGCAAGCGGTGCTTTTTCGTCTGGCCGATGATCAATGGCAACTGGTGTTGGGCCTGGCCCGGCACAGTCTCGATGAAAGCGGCGTGCGCTTGCTGTATCAGCAGTTGGTGCAGGCCTATGAACAACAGGCAACGGCGGACGACGAAGAGCGCGGTGAATTCACCCAGTACCTGGAATGGCGCAGTGAAGTGGTGCTGGACGAGGACGCGGCCGGCGCGCGCATCTACTGGCAGGAACACTTGCAAGGCGCGGAGCCTGATCTGAGTACGCCGTGGCTGGCCTATCGCGATCCGGCCCCGGCATTGTCGTCGGCCAGTGCCTCGCTGACGGTCGCCCTCGAACCCGGTTTGCAACAGTTGGCCGGTGCTTTGGAGCAACCGCCGAGCGTAGTGCTGCAAGCCGCGTGGTGGTTGCTGCTGGGACGCCTGAGCGGGCATGAGCAGGTGCTGGTCGGTGTGCGACATGACAGCCGCGAAGATTACGAATACTTCAGCGATGCCGTGGGCGTGTTCGCGAAAACCCTGCCGCTGAACCTGTCGCTGACGGCGAATGCAGCGTTCAGCACGTGGGTGACCGAGTTGGCGGCGCGTCTGGATGAGCACCGCACCTGGCAGGAATACTGGTCGCCTGAACTGGCCCCGGTGGCAGCTCGCCCGGCGTATGGTTTTGCGGTTTGCCGGGCCACTCAGGCCGTGACCTCCGCTGATCTGCAATGGACCCCGCGTTCGACAGTGCGCGAAGCGCTGTTTGAATTGATGCTTGAACTGGAAACGGACGAGGCGGGCAGCGCCCAAGCGCTTCACCTGCATTACAACCCGTCCCGCTATTCGGTTCAGGCGATGGAAGGATTATTGGCGCAGTTGCGGGTATTGCTCGCCAACATCGTCGCCAATGTTCACGCCGAACTCGGCCAACTGAGCGTATTGGCGGCCGCCGAGCAACAGCGTTTGCTCTCGATCAACCCGCCCGTGCAGGCGTTGGCCGATGGTCGATTCCTGCCGCAGCGGATAGAGGATTTTGCCCGGACCACGCCGGACTCCATTGCCCTGACTGACGGCGATCAACGCCTGAGTTACGGGCAATTGCAGGCTAACGTCGAGGCGTTGGCCCAGGCACTGAAAGCCCAAGGCCTGGCACCGGGCGCAATCGTCGCGCTGGCCTTGCCGCGTTCGGCGGAGCTGGTCGTTGCCATGCTCGCAGCCTGGCGCATCGGCGCGGCGTACCTGCCACTGGACCCGCAATGGCCGCAGGCCCGTCAGGCCTTGATGCTGGAACAGGCCGGCGCTGCGTTGCTGCTGGTGGACGCCGCGCACATCGCGCAATGGCACGATCATCCGTTGCCCCTGGCGACCGTGGACCGCGTGCTGCAATCGGCTCCGGCGATCACGTCGGCCATCGCGTTCGAAACACAGGGCGATCACGCGGCGTACGTGCTGTTCACCTCCGGCTCCACCGGTGTGCCGAAAGGCGTGGTGATCGAGCATCAACAATTGCTCAACTACACCGCTCACGTCAGTCAGGCGTTGGCGCTGGAGCAGTGCAAGCAGTTCGGCTTCACCTCCACGGTGGCGGCGGACCTGGGGAACACCGCGCTGTTCGGCGCTTTGTTCAACGGCGCAACGCTGCATGTGGCCAGTGATGAGCAGATGCAGGACGGCAGTTTGTTTGCCGAATTCCTGCAACAGCAGGCGATTGATTGCCTGAAGATCGTGCCGTCGCACCTGGCCGCACTGCTCGACAGCGAGCGCGCGCAACTGCCGCGAACGCTGGTTCTGGGCGGCGAGCCGATTGCTCCGGCATTGGTGCAACGGATCGCCGGTTTGCGCAGCGATTGCCGGGTGTTCAATCACTACGGCCCGACCGAGGCCACGGTGGGTGTGCTGGTTCATCCGCTGCGCCTTGATGTGGCGGTGCCGGACGCCGGCGTGCTGTCCCAGGTGTTGGGCAACAATCAGGTGTTTGTCCTCGACGACCACCTGCAACTGGCGCCGGTGGGTGTGCTGGGCGAGTTGTACATCAGTGGCGCGCAGTTGTGCCGTGGCTATGTAAATGTCGAGGCCGATTCGGACGTGTTTATTCAGAACCCGTTCAATCCTGACGAACGTCTGTACCGCACCGGCGACCTGGCGCGCTATCGCCCGGATCTGGCGATTGCATTGCACGGTCGGCGCGATCAGCAAGTCAAGGTGCGGGGTTTCCGCATCGAACTGGCCGAGATCGAAGCCGAGTTGCTGCGTCTGCCGCAGGTCGCCCAGGCGTTGGTGTTGCCGGGTCAGACCGCGCAAGACGGGATGCTCGCGTTCATCGTCGCGCATGAGGTGGCTTCGGCGATGGTGCTGGATGCCGTTCGCGATGAGCTGGCGCTGCGTTTGCCTAGCGTGATGCTGCCGCAGCACTTGAAGTTGATCGAGCGCTTCCCGCGACTGGCCAACGGCAAGGTTGACCGCAAGGCGTTGCAACAACTCGCGGCCACCTCGACTGACGATGAAGGCCAGCAGCCTCGCGATGCGCTTGAGCAATTGCTGGTAACGCGCATGGCGCAGTTGCTGGGGGTTGAGCGTCTGGGCATCGACCACGACTTTTTCGCCGCCGGGGGCCACTCCTTGCTGGTGATCAAACTGGTGGCCGGCATTCGCAAGTTGCTGCAATGCGAAATCCAGCCGGGCGTGGTGTTTGACCATCCGACGGTGGCGGGTCTGGCGGCGGCATTGCGCGCTCGGGAAAGCAGCCCCGGCCAGTTGGAGAAAATCGCCCAGGCGCGCTTGCGCCTGGACAACATGAGCCCCGAAGAAAAAGCCCTGCTCACCGAAAAAGCCCGGCAACTGCAAAACGCCAAGGCTGCGCAAAAACGGTTGAGCCCCGTGCAGTCCTGTAGGAGCAAAGCTCGCTCGCGAAGACGGCATCACATCCAACAACGATGTGACTGACAGACTGCTTTCGCGAGCAAGCTTTGCTCCTACAGGGGAGTGTTGTTGATCGTTCCCACGCTCTGCGTGGGAATGCCGCCAGGGACGCTCCGCGTTCCGCCTCTGTATGTGACGCAGAGCGTCACGGGATGCATTCCCACGCAGAGCGTGGGAACGATCGGAAAACCAGTGTTCACCACAGACCCAATGTAGGAGCGAAGCTTGCTCGCGAAGACGGTGCCACATCCAACGACGATGTGACTGACAGACCGCTTTCGCGAGCAAGCCCGCTCCCACAGGGGATTTTCAGTGGTTTTGATCGTTCCCACGCTCTGCGTGGGAATGCCGCCAGGGACGCTCCGCGTTCCGCCTCTGTATGTGACGCAGAGCGTCACGGGATGCATTCCCACGCAGAGCGTGGGAACGATCGGACATCCAACGACGATGTGACTGACAGACCGCTTTCGCGAGCAAGCCCGCTCCCACAGGGGATTTTCAGTGGTTTCAGGTTTAGAAAATGGCCGACCCCCAAAGCGTCGGCCTTTTTTTGAGTTTTAACGTGAATGATAAATAAACTCATTCCGGTTTTTGTACGGTGCTACGTCTTACTTACGTAAGCAGACAAATCGAGCCGGGCAGGGTAGCCACAGGGTTCAGTTTTTCCCAGCTGTACACCTTATTTACCGCTGCCCGGACAAACGATCGAGCCCGGGGAGGGGCCGGTCATCGACTTGCGGTGTCGCAAGCGGTTCACAGGTCCAGGCAGCGGCAGGGCACTCGGTTGCCCATGGGTCCTATCCATTTCGACTAATAATAGAGAGCACGATGTCAGCAATTCATGAGTTGAAACCTCTGTTCAAGGCGTTGGTCATTGCCCGATCCCTGCGCTCGCGTCGCTCGTTGGCCGGTCTGGGCATGGCGTGCCTGCTGCCGCTCAGCGCGCAGGTCCATGCCGAAGACTTCACCCTCAACATTCCTGCCCAGCCGTTGCCTCAAGCGCTGCAAGCGTTTGGCGCGCAGACCAATCAACAGGTGATCTACAACGCCGATGACATGGCCGGCCTGCGCAGTACCCGCGTCAGCGGCAAGTTGAGCAGCGCAGCGGCGATTGCCCAGTTGCTCAAGGGCACCGGCGTGCATTTCAGCTTTGAAGGCAACACGCTGATGCTGGTACGCGGCAGTTCGACCGAAGGTCTGGAACTGGGCGCCACCACCGTCAACGCGCAACAGCTGAGCGCGACCACCGAAGGGTCCAACTCCTACACCTCGAATGCCGTAACCATCGGCAAGGGCACCCACACCCTCAAGGAAATTCCGCAGTCGGTCACGGTGATGACCCGCAAGCAAATGGACGATCAGGACATCGTCGACCTCAAGGACGCGGCCAACAAAACCACCGGTCTGGTCGGTGCCCAAGGCGTCGGCCGGGGGTTGATCCTGTCGTCGCGCGGTTTCCAGATCGATGACTGGCAGTACGACGGCGTGCCGATCCCGCGCAACACCTACGCACTGGGCAACTGGGCCACCCAGGACCTGATTTTCTTCGACCGCATGGAAGTGCTGCGCGGCGCGTCGGGCTTGCTGCAAGGCACCGGCAGCCCGGGTGGCGCGGTCAACCTGGTGCGTAAACGCGGTCAGGCTGTACCGACCGTGACCCTGACCGGCAAGGCCGGCTCGTGGGATCACTACGGTCTGCAACTGGACGCCGGCGGACCGCTGAACCAGAACGGCACCATCCGTGGCCGCTTCGTGGCCGACCAGGACGACACCCACACCTTCGTCGATTCCGAATGGTACAAAACCACCTCGCTGTACGGCGCGCTGGACTTCGATCTGAGCGAAGCCACCACCGTGGGCGTGGCGGTCAGCCAGTCCAGCGGCGAATCCCGGGCGAACGTGCGCGGCTTCCCGCGTTACTCCGACGGTAAACCCATCGACCTGCCGCGCAGCACGTACACCGGGGCGAAGTGGAACCACTCGGACATCGACGTCACCACGATCTACACCGATCTGGAACACCGTTTCAACGACGACTGGGCCTTCAAGGTCGGCGCCGTGCATATGACCGAAACCAACAAAGCGAAGAACCAGCGGACGCAAACCACCGGCTCCGGCATCCGCCCTGATGGCACCGGTATCCAGTACGCCGACTTCGTCACGGACATGGACTCCACCAAAGTCGCGCTGGACATGAACGTCACCGGCAAGTTCGAAGCCTTGTCCATGCAGCAGGAAGTCATGCTGGGCGGCAACTATTCCAAATACACCTCGGACGACAAATACGCCCGGACCTTCAACGCCAGCAGCGACAACATCTTCGACATTAATCACGACCGCCCGGAAATCAGCTACGACGGTTTGGTCAACACCCCCGGCGGTCGCGGCTTCCCGAGCAAATACGACATCCGCCAAAAAGGCCTGTACGGCAACTGGCGGGTCAAGCCTGTTGACGATCTGACCCTGGTGCTCGGCTCGCGGGTCAGCTGGTACGACTACAGCTACAAATCCCAGATCGAAACCCCGACCAGCATTACCGACGATCAGAACAGCGCCTCCACCGAAACCGGTGAAGTCACGCCTTACGCCGGGATCATTTACGACCTGAGCCGTGAATGGTCGGTCTACGCCAGTTACGCCGACGTCTTTACCCCGCAAACCGAACGCGACACCGCCGGTTCGGTGCTTAAACCGATCATCGGCACTAACTACGAGATTGGTTTGAAAGGCGAGTTGATGGATGGCCGCATCAACACCTCCGTGGCCCTGTTCCGTTACGACCAGGAAAACCGCGCCGTTCTCAACACGGCAGGTGCACAAACCTGCGACGGTTGGTACTGCTCGACAGCCTCGGGCAAAGTGCGCAGCCAGGGCCTTGACGCTGAAATCAGCGGTGAAGTGACCGACAACCTGCAACTGTTCGCCGGCTACACCTACAACACCACCAAGTACCTCGACGACCCAACAAACGAAGGCAAAATCTTCAGCTGGTGGACGCCTAAACACATGCTGCGCGTGTGGGGCAATTACCAGATGACCGGCGACTGGAGCCGTGTGAGCACTGGCCTGGGCTTCACCGCACAGACCCGCACGGTCGGTTTCGACCACACCGTCAACGTTCCGGGTTACACCGTGTGGAATGCCCGTGTCGGCTACCAGCTCACCTCGGAAATCGAACTGGCGATGAACGCCAACAACCTGTTTGACAAGACCTACTTCGCGGCGGCCTACAACCAGCTTAACGGCAACAACAACTACGGCGACCCACGCAACGTGATGTTCAGCGTGAAATACACCCCGCAGTTCTGATTCATCCCCCCGCTGAAACTGGCCCATGTCCATTTGAAGGGGCATGGGCCAATTCCCATCCAAAGCCGTCCAGCCACCGCAGCCCCCTGTGGGAGCGAGCCTGCTCGCGAAGGCGTCGGCACAGCCAAAAACCATGTCGCCTGACACACCGCTTTCGCGAGCAGGCTCGCTCCCACATTGGTCTGGGTGTCGTTCGCAGGGATTTGTGGTTGGCGCTGATCCCTGTAGGAGCGAGGCTTGCCCGCGAAAGCGGCGTATCAGTCGACATCATCGTCATTGACATACCGCCTTCGCGGGCAAGCCTCGCTCCTACAGTTGGTTGGTGTCGTTCGCAAGATTTGTGACCGCCACCGGCCCCTGTGGGAGCGAGCCTGCTCGCGAAGGTGTCGGCACAGCCAAAAACCATGTCGCCTGACCCACCGCTTTCGCGAGCAGGCTCGCTCCCACATTGGTTTGGGTGTCGTTCGCAGGGATTTGTGGTTGGCGCAGATCCCTGTAGGAGCGAGGCTTGCCCGCGAAAGCGGCGTGTCAGTCGACATCATCGTCATTGACATACCGCCTTCGCGGGCAAGCCTCGCTCCTACAGTTGGTTGGTGTCGTTCGCAAGATTTGTGACCGACACAGTTCCCCTGTGGGAGCGAGCTTGCTCGCGAAGGCGTCAGATCAGGCGCAGCGAATAAACATGTTTAACGACGACTGTTTAAAGACACTCGGTGTTACGTCATAAGCGGCTACAACGCCTTGCGTCGTTACCTACGCGTACGCCAGAATCCGCCGGCTTGTGCGGCTTTGGGGTGGGCTATATCGTTTCCGGGTCACTGCAAAACAGTGATCGGGTTTGGTAGCCCGTCGTGATAGTCGTATGGCAACACCTTATGCAGCCCTGTTTTTGGGACTTGCTTTATATGGTGGTCATGCGTGGGGCTCCTTCGGGGGCGCCGGGTTTTCTGTCGCGACCGGTCTACCAACCCATGCATGGCCGCCACCCAGTCGTTTGGTAGCGAAGGTGATGGCTCCTCAAAATTTGCGATGGAGTTTTATCTATGTTCAAAGTCACACCGAACCCCCCGAATACCGTTCCAGAACCGCTCGACGCCGCTTTTGAACTTGATCCCAAGAAAATGAAACTGGCGGCCGACCGTGCGCTCAGCTTCTACTTCAAACCCGGGGCGACGAAAACGCAGATACCGCCCCGCAGTTCCGGCACCTTCTACACCATCGACGCAGCGGTGGATGACGAAACGTTGCTGGTTGAGATCTACGAAGCGCTGTCATCGGCCCGTGCGATGGTCAACGATCTCGTCGAGCTGACGGACGGCCCGCGACGCCAAACGATGCTGGTGTTGCATCGCTCGCTGCTGATGGGTGAAATGGCGGCGAATCGCGTACTGGATAACCACACGCCGGTGTAGGAGCGAAGCTTGCTCGCGAAGGCGTCGGACCTGACACACCGCGTCATCGTTCTTCGCGGGCAAGCCTTGCTCCTACATTGGTTGGGTGTTGTTCATAAATTTTGCAGTCAACACCAGTCCCCTGTGGGAGCGAGCCTGCTCGCGAAAGCGGTGTGTCAGCTACACGAATGTCGGCTGACACAGCCCCTTCGCGAGCAGGCTCGCTCCCACATTTGTTTAGTGTCGTTCACAAGATTTGCAGCCAATGCTGTCCCCTGTGGGAGCGAGCCTGCTCGCGAAAGCGGTGTGTCAGCTGCATGAATGTCGGCTGACACGGCCTCTTCGCGAGCAGGCTCGCTCCCACATTTGTTTAGTGTCGTTCACAAATTTTGCAGTCAACACCAGTCCCCTGTGGGAGCGAGCTTGCTCGCGAAGGCGGTGTGTCAGCTGCATGAATGTCGGCTGACACGGCCTCTTCGCGGGCAAGCCTCGCTCCTACATTTGTTTAGTGTCGTTCACAAATTTTGTAGTCAACACCTGTCCCCTGTGGGAGCGAGCTTGCTCGCGAAGGCGGTGTGTCAGCTGCATGAATGTCGGCTGACACGGCCTCTTCGCGGGCAAGCCCGCTCCCACAATTGTTTAGTGTCGTTCACAAGATTTGCGGCCAATGCTGTCTCCTGTGGGAGCGAGCCTGCTCGCGAATGCGGTGTGTCAGCTACACGAATGTCGGCTGACACGGCCCCTTCGCGAGCAAGCTCGCTCCCACTGGTTTTTTTGCACTCAGCTAGATGACTCACCTTGGCCACCGAGGAACACGTCGGTAAACGACTCCAGCAGCGACTCGGCGTAGATCATGCTGCGGTGGGGCAGTGGGGTGTGGATTGAGGTGTGCAACTGGCCTGTCGCGTTGTGGTCCCTGAGCAGTTGTTCCGAAAACAGCACTTGCTCCAGGGTTTTGTGCGACAGCGACCACCAGCAACTGGCCTGGACTTTAAGCCGTGGCAGCGAGAATTCTTCGAACGCCGCCACCAGCCGTTCGTGGATCGCAAAGGCTTGGGCGTTCATGATCTCCTGCTTGATACCGTCCAGGGTTGCGATCATTTCCTGTTCCTCGGTGGCGGTCTGTTCGCTGGCCCAGCGATAGAACGCCTTGAGGTCGGCCGTCGGGTTTTGGGCGATGAAAATCACCGCCGCCGGCTCCAGATGCGCGAACATCAGGGTGAACACTTCGAGCGCCGCTTTCAGTTCGCTTTGCGCGCTGAGGTGGTTCGGGTTGTCTTCTTCCAGCGGCTTGCGCGGCAGGTCGGCGGGCAGGTCACGTTCCGGCACGTTGGTGTCGACCAAACCCAGAAAACTCACCTCGCGACCCTGCTGTTCAAGCCGGGCGGCGATGTCCATGGCGATAGCGCCACCCAACGACCAACCCATCAGCCGATACGGCCCGTGTGGCTGCTGCTCGACAATCTGCGCGCTGTAATCGGCGATCATCTCGGCCCAGGTCTGTGCACTGGACGCCTTGTCGGCAAAGCCCTTGTGCATCACGCCGAAAGTTTTGGCGTGGGGCGCGAGTTTCTTCGCCAGTGGCTGGTAGCAAAACACGATGCCGCCACTGGGGTGCAGGCAGAAAAGCCCGGGAGCCGAGGCTGTCGAGGCATTCAGCGCGACGACCGATTGCGCGTTTTGCTGATGCTCCAGGGCGATGAACCTGGCCAGCTCTTCGACCGTGGGGTAAGCGAGCATCTGTTGCAACGCCAGTTTTATGCCGAGGCGGGCATGCAGTGTCGAGATGAATTGAATCGCCAGGATAGAGTGGCCACCCAGTTCGAAAAAATTGTCATCCAGGCTGACACGTTTGACCTGCAACGCTTCCTGCCAGAGTTCGGCCAGGGCGTTTTCCAGCGGCGTCACCGGGGCAATGTAAGGGCGCTGGGACTGGCTCAGATCCGGCAGTGGCAGGGCTTTGCGGTCAACCTTGCCGTTGGGGGTCTGGGGCAATTGCGCCAGGAATAACAGGTGCGCGGGCACCATGTATTCCGGTAGTTCGGCCTTGAGGCTGGCCTTGAGTTCGGCACGCAACGCGGCTTCATCTTCGTAAGAAGCCGCCGCCACCACGTAGCCCACCAGTTGCGGACCGGTCGGGCCGTCCTGCGCCACTACGACGGTTTCGCGCACGCTGTCGAGGGCCAGCAAACGGGCTTCGATCTCGCCAAGTTCAATGCGGAAACCACGGATTTTCACCTGGTGGTCGATCCGGCCGATGTACTCGATCACGCCCTCGGCGCGATAACGGGTCAGGTCGCCGGTGCGGTACAAACGCTCACCGCTGAACGAAAACGGGTCCGGAACAAAGCGTTCGGCGGTCAGCGACGGACGCTGGAAATAACCGCGAGCGAGGCCGTCGCCACCGATCAGCAATTCACCCGGTGCGCCTATCGGGTTGAGTTCCAGATCACTGCCCAGAATGTACAGCGCGGTGTTGTTGATCGGTTTGCCGAGGTATGGCTGAGTGTTCTCGCGGGTCAACGGATGCAGCGCTGACCAGATCGTGGTTTCGGTCGGGCCATACAGGTTCCAGACTTTCGGCGACAACGCGAGCATGCGCTGGGCCAGTTCCTGCGGCAGCGCTTCACCGCCACACAGAAAGCTGCGGCCGGCGAGGATCGACGCCTGCTCGTGGTCGAGCAGCATGCGCCAGGTCGATGGTGTGGCTTGCAACACCGTCACGCCGTGGCGCTCGATCAGTTCGAGCACGGCTTGCGGATCTTGATGCACGTCCTTGCCGGTCAGCACCACGCGGGCACCGGCCAGTAATGGGCCGTAGATTTCCAGGCCGAAAATATCGAACGAAAACGTGGTCAGCGACAGCATGCGGTCCTGGGCGGCGATGCCCGGCTGATGGACCATGCTTTCGACGAAATTGCACAGGGCGGCGTGGCGCACCATCACGCCTTTCGGTTTACCGGTGGAGCCCGACGTGTAAATCACGTACGCCAGGTGTTCGCCATTCAGCGCCACCGTCGGGCAAGTCTGCGGATACGCCGCCAGCCACGCTGGCGGCTGATCCAGCAGCAAGGTATTGAGCCCGGCCGGAATCGGCAACTGCCCTTGCAGATGAGATTGGGTCAGCAGCAATTCGAGGCCACTGTCCTCAATCATGTAGGCCAGCCGATCCTCGGGGTACGCCGGGTCGAGTGGCACATACGCGCCGCCAGCCTTGAGGATCGCCAGCAAGCCGACAATCATTTCCACGCTGCGCTCGACGGAAATGCCCACCAAACGATCCGGGCCAACCCCCGCTTCGATCAGCTTATTCGCGAGCTGATTGGCGCGAGCATCCAGTTGCGCATAGGTCAAACAATCGCCGCCGACAATCAACGCCACCGCATCCGGCGTCTGTTCCGCCTGAGCAGCAATGCGCTGCTGCACACACGGCGCTTGCGCGGAGTGCTCAACCACACGATGCCAATCCTTCAGCATCACGTTTTGCTCATCGCTATCCAACAGCGGCAATTCGCCAATCCGCTGCGAACAATCCTCAACGATGCCTTGCAGCAGGTTCTGCCAATGCCGCGCCAGGCGTTCGATGGTCGCCGGGGTGTAGAGATCGCGGCTGTATTCCAGGCTCGCGGCAACCCCGTGTTGCGAGTACGCGACGTCCAGCGACACATCGAACTTGGCCTGGCTCGACCCCGCGTCAAGAAACTCCAGCGCCAGTCCGTCCAGATCGATGGCTCCAGGCTCGCCGCTGTCGGTGCGCCAGTTGAACAACACCTGGAACAGCGGATTGGCTTGGGCGCTGGCCTGCAATTGCAGGGCATCGAAACTCAGCTCCAGCGGGTAATCCGCATGGTCCAGCGCGGCCAGGGATTCACGACGCAGGCGGTGCAGAAAGTCGCTGGCGGACAGCATCGGGTCGAGGCGTACGCGGTACACCTGACTGCTGACAAAGAAACCGACCAGTCCTTGGGTTTCACTGCGATTGCGCGTGGCATTCGGCACGCCGACGGTAAAGTCGCGCTGACCGCTGTAGCGGCTCAACAACAGTTGCCAGGCCCCGAGCGCGACCACGAAAGGCGACAAGCCCTGTTGCTGGCAGAAGCGGTTCAGGGCCGCCGACAGTGAGCCCGGCAGTTCGAACGCATGCTTGCCGGCCGGATGGCGGTGTTGCGCGCTGCGGTGGAAATCCACCGGCAAATCCAGGGTCGGCAACGGCGTGCCCAGGTAGTTTTGCCAGTAGTCGGCGCTGTTGGCGCAAGACGCGCTGTGCAGATAATCACCGCGTTGCCAGGCGGCGTAGTCGGCGTATTGAATCGGCGGACGCGGCAGCGGCGGGGCGTTTGCGTCACCGGCCTGGGCGAAGGCGCGGTTCAGGTCCTGCATCAGGATCGCGTTGGACCAGGCATCGGAAACGATGTGGTGCATGTTCATCAGCAACAGGTGTTCATCGGCGCCGATCTTGAGCAAGGTCGCGCGCATCAGCGGCGCCTGGCGCAGGTCGAACGGCGTGTTTGCCTGGGCCTCGATGCGCAGCGCGATCTGCCGGGCGCGGTCTGCGTCGGCCAGTTCGCACAGGTCTTCCTGGCCGAGCACCAGTCGCGCCTGATCATCGACGACCTGCATGGCCACGCCGTCGATCTCGCGGAACGCCGTGCGCAGGATGTCGTGACGGTCAAGCACTCGGTTCAGTGCGATTTCCAGACGCTGCGCCGGCAACGCGCCGGTGATGCGCATCACCCGCGGCAAGTTGTAAGCGGCACTGTCCGGTAAAAATTGCTGCACAAACCATAGCCGTTGCTGGGCAAAGGAGAGTGGCGCCGGGGTATTTTGCGTGCGGGCGGCGATGCCTTGGGGTTGATCACCGGCATCGGCCAGCAGCAGCGCCAGTAAATCATCATCGATCATGTCGTTCATCGGTCTCTCGTCGTCGGCGACCGCTTGGGCGCTGACGGCTTTAGCCGGACATCGCGCCCACACGGGTAAAACATTCAGTGGGTAACGGCCGGAACGCGGGCGCTCCGGCGGATTGACAGGTAGGGGCAGAGAACGTGATCAGACCGCCGTCAACGATTGCTTCTGCGCGACGACCCGCCCGCCCTCCATCCGCACCAGTTGATCGGCGACATCGAAGTAACGGTCGTCGTGGGAGATGACGATGATGGTCTTGCCCAGGTATTTGAGTTCCGGCAACAGCTCGGTGTAGAAAATCCGCCGGAAGGCCGGGTCCTGGTCCGCTGCCCATTCGTCGAACACCAGCACCGGGCGTTCTTCCAGCCAGGCGTTCAACAGGGCCAGGCGTTTGCGCTGGCCGGTGGACAGGTCGGTGGTGCTGAAGGCGCCATCGCGGATGCTCACCTTGTGCGAGATTTCCAGGCGTTCCAGGTAACGGTTGGCGTCTTCGGGAACGTTCTGCTCGCCCTGCACCAGTTCATCGAACAGGAAGTAGTCGGCGAAAATCGTGGTGAACAACTGACGATAGTCGTCGCGGTTATGCGCCAACACCGGTTTGCCGTTGAGGATGATTTCACCCCCCTGCGGCGCGTAGAGCCCCAGCAGCAGCTTGATCAGCGTGGTCTTGCCGCCGCCGTTCTCGCCGACGATAAACACGATCTCGCCTTGGGCAATAGAGAGGTTGACCGGCCCGAGGGCGAAGGGTTTGCTGCCGTCCACGGCCGGGAAGGCGAAGTGCACGTCGCGCAATTCCAGGTGTTCGACCACCGGTTTCGGCGCATCTTTGTCGCTGAGCAGCAGGTGTGGTTCCGGTGAGGAAAATTGCTCCGCCAGGTCGGCGATGCGCTTGAATGCAATGTTGGCGCGGCTGACCACCGGCAGGGTGGTGATCAGGTATTCCATCGGGCCTTTCATGTACAGCAGCACCAGCACGAACCCGCTGAGCACCGCTTTATCGTTGCCCAGCCACAGCGATTGCAGGACCAGCGCCAGGCCGATTACCACGAAAAACAGCATCGAGCCCAGGGTCTTGGCCACCACGAACGTGTTGACCGCGCGGATGTGCGTGTTGCAGATGAAGTCGGCGGTGCCTTCGATGCGTTGGCTGAACATGCGTTGGCGGCGCGGACGATGGATGCGCAGTTCCTTGGCGCCGGCGGCAATCGCGCTGTAATGCTTTTGCAGTTCGTCCTCGGCTTCGCGCGCGGCCAGGAAACCCTTGATGCCCTTGGACCGGGCCACGTATTGCAGCGCGGTGCCAATCACCAGGGCCACCATCAACACGGCAAACATCGGCAGCGACAGGTAGGCCAGGTAGCTCAGGCAGCCCAGGGTGACGGTGAAGGCAATGGCCAGCGGCGCGAAGGAAAACGCGAAATCGCTGACGGTGTCGACGTCATGGGTCAGCACCGGAATCAGTCGATAACTGCGAAAGCGCTCGATCTGTTCAATCGGTGCCAGCAGGACTTTTTCCCCCAGGGATTTACGCAGCCCGGCAATGATGTGTTGCCCGACATGGTTGGTGCCGATGTCCGACAGGATCGACGTCAGCAACGCCACCGCGCACAGGCCGATAAACGTGGCCACCACATGGGGTGACGGGGTGCTGGCGGCGTTCAACGCGTCATTGATGGTCGCCAGTAACGCGGTGATGCTGAGTCCACCGAGCATGCCGAGCATGATCGACACCGCAACGATGACCCGGAAAGGCCTGAGCAGGCCCAGGACTTCACTGAAGGCTCCGCGGGATTTTGAGGTCATGGAAGTTTCCGTTTCAAGTGCCGCTAAGGGCAAAGGTTCAAGAGTTTGGCTGCTTAAAAGACGAAACCCGTGAGCGACGATTTAGCCGCTCACGGGTTTGTTGCAGGTCATGCGACCGGAGGTGGGAGCCTCACAGATCCCGGGCGACGCGAAAGCCCAGCCAGTCGCCACGGGTATCGGAGTAGGTGGCGTTGCGGTTGCCTGAACGGGAGAACACCGGCGCTTCGCCCCAGTCGTTGCCACGGATGCGCTTGACCTTGCAGTCGCCGCTCAGCCAGGCACTGCCGTCGCTTGGCGCGCCGACGTAGTTTTCGTTGTAGCAATCGGCGGTCCACTCGTAGACGTTGCCGTGCATGTCGTACACGCCAAAGGCGTTGGCCGGGAAACTGCCCGCCGGCGCGGTGAAGTTGTAGCCATCGGCCGCGCCGTAGGTGTTGGCGTGCTTGGCGATGCTGTATTCCTTGCCTTCATCGAACGGGAAGGGGAACGGCCCGGTGCTGCCGGCGCGGGAGGCGTACTCGCGCAGGGATTCGCTGACCAGTCGATAGGCCTTGCCGGATTTTTTCGACAGCCACGCGACGTAGGCGTTGGCCTCGTTGAAGTCCATGCACACCGCCGGATGCTTGGCCGTGCGCTCGTAGCGCGGCACGCCGGCCTTGCACTCGCGGCCCGGACGGGTATCGCCGTCGGGCATCACGTAACCGGTGTCGTGCAGGTAGGCGTCCCATTCGCCGGCCAGGACCTGGAAGCGACTGATGGCCAGGGGTTTGGCGAACGTCACCGGGTGCATTGGGCCTTCATCCGGCTCGCGACCGACTTCATCCTCCGGGGTGCCCATGGTGAACGTGCCGGTGGGCAGCACGACCATTTCCGGGCAATCCTTGCAGTCCTTGAACACCTTGCCCGGTGGGGTGGGCGCGGCGGCCTGGGCGAGGCCTGGCAGCAGGCCAGCGACCACGGCGGCGAAAGCCAGAGCGGGGAGCGTCTTCATGGAAAAACTACGCGGCTCACTGTTCATCATCTCTCTCGATACAAAGGTAAAAGGAGTCGGGTGGGGCTGGCACCAGCCACTGCAAAGGGGGCCCTTGTGGGAGCGAGCCTGCTCGCGAAGGCGGTTTAACAGGCAACATTGATGTTGAATCTAATGGCCTCTTCGCGAGCAGGCTCGCTCCCACAGGGGATTGCGTTCGCATGCTTAGCCGAGCTGTGTGCTGAGCAACGCCATGAAACGGTCGATTTCGGCTTCGGTGTTGAGCAGCCCCGGTGCGGTGCGGACCACCGGGCCGACGTCTCGCTCCACCGCATCGGCGACCACTTTGTTTTGCATCAGGTAGGCGGCGATCTTGTCGCTGTCCTTGCCCTTGACCCGGAAGAAGCTGAAGCCCGATGACAGCTCGGGGCTCAGGGGTGTGACGAGTTCGATTTGCGGGTGTGCTTGCAGGCGTTTTTTGAGGTAGCTGTTGAGGGCGTGGATGCGCGCCTGGACGTCGGCCTTGCCCAGTTGCAAATGTAATTTGAAGGCTTCGTTCAGGGCCCAGCGGTGTTCGAACGCGTGGTAACCACCGGGGGTCATGGTCGTAGAAAAAGCCGTGGCTTCGGAGAAGGTCGGAATGATCGGCGTGACGTATTTGACCTCTTGGCTGCGGCTGCACACGATGCCGGTGCCACGCGGGCCGAACATCCATTTGTGGGTGCCGGCGATAAAGAAGTCGCAATTCATGGCTGGGAAACTCAGGTCCTCGACGCCAAAACCGTGCACGCCGTCGACCAGGTAAATGACCCGGTCCTGGTCGGCGCGGTCGCGGTTGTGTTTGTCCACCAGGGCGCCGATTTCCGCGATCGGGGTTTTCACACCGCTGCCGGACTGCACCCAGGTCATGCCCAGGACGCGGGTTTCGGGTTTGATCGCTTGGTCGATGGCGGTCAGGATTTCTGCTTGAGTGACTGTCTGCGGATCCTTGAACAACCTGATCTTGCGCACCTTGGTGCCGTCGCGCTGGGTGCGCAGGTCGAGAATGGTGTGGGTGGCGTAGTGTTCGTGGACGGTGGTGAGGATTTCCTGGTCCGGGCGTACGTGCACGCCACCGTAGATCATCGCCAGACCTTCGGTGGTGCTGCCGGTGAGGGCAATCTGCTTGGCATTGGCTTGCAGGTAGCGACCGGCCCACACGCGGACGTCTTCTTCGCGCTGTTCGATCACGCCCAGGTCCCAATCCATCGCCAGACCGGGATTCTTATCGAGGGCGGCACGGTGCATCTCGATGGCATCGCGCACGGGTTTGGGGTGCGAGGTGATCAGGAAATTGGAGAAATGCAGATAGGCCGGATCCTGGTCGAACAGTTGACGCAGTTGCGCCCATTTGTCCCCGGACGCGGGCACTTTTGCTGTGGCACTGGCGGTGGAGGGCAGGCCGGCGGTCAGCGGCAGGCCAGCGGCGAGGATGCCGGCCTGTTTCAAAAAGGTTCGACGATCACTCATGGTTTGCTTGTGTCCTGCTGCGAAATCAACGCGGGTTTGGCGGCTTTCTGCACTTGATCCCAGACCCGCAGGAAGTTGCCACCCCAGAGCTTGGTGATGTCCGCTTCGGAGTAGCCGCGCGACAGCAGTTCGGCGGTCACGTTGCGGATTTCACTGACGTTCTCCCAGCCTTTGACGCCGCCGCCTTCATTGAAGTCAGAGCTGATGCCGACGTGATCGATACCGATTTTGCGCACCGTGTATTCGATGGCATCCCCCAGGTCCTTGAGGCTGGCCTTGGGCTCTTCTTCGAGGATCGCGTAGAGGCCGCTGGCGTACTGGCCGAACTTCTGCTCGGACCAGGCGGAGATGATCGGGTCACCCGGCATCAGCGCCATCGCGAGGTTCGGCAGGGGTGGCAGGTCGAAGCGCTGGCGCAGTGCGTTGAGCTTGTCTTGGGTCGGCTGGGATAGCGGTTTGAGGTACTGCGAGAAGCCGACGATCTGCACCACGCCGCCGCTGTTTTTGATCAGTTGCAGTTCTTTGTCCGTGAGGTTACGCGGGATATCCACCATGGCCCGTGGTGCAGAGTGCGACGCCACCAGCGGTGTACGGCTCAGTTGCGCGACTTGCTCCAGGGCCTTGGTCGACATCTGCGACACATCGATGATCACCCCCAGGTCATTCAAGCGATGCACCGCTTGCTTGCCCAGGTCCGAGAGGCCGTCGAGGGCGTCTGGCGAGTCGTTGAAAAATGGCAGCGGGCGCGAGGAGTCGGCCCAGTCGTTGTTGCCGATGTAGCTGAACGCGAACATGCGCATGCCGCGCGCCGTCCACAGGTCCAGCAGGCTCAGGTCATGGCCCAGCGGGTAGGCGTTGAGCATGCTGATGAAAATGGCGAACTTGCCTTCACCGTGCAGGCGACGGAAGTCGTCGGGGGTGTAGGCGATGGCGACTTGATTGGGGAAGTCGCGGACCATGCCGGTGATGATTTTGTAGCGGATCTCTTGCTGGTTGCGCGCTTCTTCGACGAACCCGGCGGTGGGCTTGTGCGGCGCGTTGGCGCCGTTCCAGATTTCCGGCCAGCCGAAAATCGTCAGGGCCGCGCCGGAGAGGTGGCCGCGATTGGCCTTGACCAGGTCGAACTGGCCTTTGCCATCCTTGTCGGCTTCGTTGCCCTGGGTGCCGAAGTTCTGCATCAGGCTGACGTGGCTATCAAAAGACAGCATGCGTTCGTGCAGCTCCTCGGCCTGTTTCATCACCTTGACCGGGTAGCCGGGGTTGTCCTTGAACCAGTAATCCCAAGCGGCAAAGCCTGCACCGGCGCTGATCGCCAGGGCCAGCGGCAGGCCGATGTAAAGAGCCTTTTTCGAACGTGGTTTTGTCATTGCCATCTCAGTCAGGTTCGCCGTCGAAGTGCAGGCGCAGGGGCCTTTGCTATCTGGGAAGAACGAGTGGCTGGCGGGGAAATTTAGGTGGATGTTCGGGCCTCTTCGCGGGCAAGCCTCGCTCCTACAGGATTGATGTGATTTCTGTAGGAGCGAGGCTTGCCCGCGAAGCTCTTAAATTTGTCTGGTGGATGAACGTTCTAGCTTGGATAAAGCCTGCTTCATGGCTGACACAGGTAGGGCAATGACGATTTCTCGACGATGGTTCATGGCGGGCCTGGCGCTGACCGGCGCCGCCGTGCCTGCGGCTTTTTATGGGCATCGCGAATGGACGAAACCGGATCCGACCATCACTCCGGGTGAGGCGACGGTCGACCTGGCGGATACCACGGGTCAGCATCTGGCGAACTCGTTGCGGGGTGTCTGGGATATTCGCTTTGAGGGCGCGCAGGCAGGCCTCGACGGTTTGCCGCTGCAAGGTTTGGAGCTGTTGCTCGACGTCGCCCAGCGCGGGCGCGGTTTGCGCGGCTATCTGGACACCGCGCAGCAGTTGCGTGGCGAAGATGAACCGCGTTATCGGGTTATGGGTGATCTGGTGTCACCCAAGCCTGGTGAGATGTACTGGCGCCTGGTGGATACGCAATCGCCCAATGGCGCGCCGGCCTATGAATTGTCGGTCGTTCTCGATGAGGTCTGGGCTGATTTCGGCAATGCCGGCAGTGGCACGCTCAGTGGGCGGATCCTGCGGCTGGACCGTCCCCTCGGTTTGCCGGCGCTGGACAATCGCTTTGTCGCGCACAAACGCCTGTTTCCTGAAGCACGGGAGCGTACCGGTTTGAACCCGACGCTGCTGGCGTGGCTGATTTCTCCGGAGCATCGCTTGTTCCATCAGCTCTGGCATGCCTCGCGGGACAAATGGCACACGCTCTCCGAAGACAAGCGCGGGGCGTTGCGCGGTATTGGCTGGCAACCTGGTCCGCGGGACAAGGAGCGCGATGCCCGGGGGCCGAAGAAGGATCGCAATGGTTCGGGCGTCGACTTTTTCTTTATGCACCGGCACATGCTGGCCACGGCGCGTTCGATGCAGGACCTGCCGTCCTGGCCGAGCTTCCCGATGCCGCAACCTGAGCTTGAGCGTGATCGCCAGGGGTTTGCCCGCTACTTCGACAACCACGACGGGGCTTCTCTGCCGCCGACCTGGCTGGCCGGCGAGGATCCCGAATACACCCAGTGGGTCAGCGACATCAAGACCGCCGAGACGTATCACAGTAATTTCCAGGTATGGGAATCGCAGTACCGCGACCCGCGTTATCTGTCGAAGTTGACCCTGGGGCAGTTCGGTTCGGAAGTCGAACTGGGCTTGCATGACTGGCTGCACATGCGCTGGGCGTCGGTGCCACGGGATCCGTCCAATGGTCAGCCGGTGCCGTTCGCCAGGGATCCCTTAGACTTTTCCGCGCGTTGGTTCGGGCCGGAAAATGACTTCTTGGGCGACCCGTTTTCATCCCACGTGAGTCCGGTGTTCTGGCATTTCCACGGCTGGATCGATGATCGCCTGGAAGACTGGTTCCGCGCCCACGAGCGCTTTCATCCGGGAGAAGTCACGCGGCTGGAGGTCAATGGTGTGCCGTGGTTCGCCCCGGGCCGCTTCGTCGAAGTGGACGACCCCTGGCTCGGCCCGAGCACCCACGGTTGCAGCACCACGCCGGGATTGAAGGCAGGCAAGTCGGTGGAAATGGACCCCGAAACCATGAAGCTGGCCCTGCGCATCACCTTCGGCACCGACGAAAAGAAACTCGCCGACCTGTTCCGCCGCGTGCCGCAACGGCCGTGGTATGCAAGGCATTTGAAGATCAAGCAGCGGCAGGCCTGACGACGGCTTTATCGTTCATTCGCGAGCAGGCTCGCTCCCACAATAGATCTCGGGTGTTCAAAAATGCTGTGTTCACCCTGAACCCCCTGTGGGAGCGGGCTTGCTCGCGAAAGCGTCGGCACATCCAACAATAATTTCGCCTGACACTCCGCCTTCGCGAGCAAGCCCGCTCCCACAATTGATCTTCAGTGAGCGCAGCATTTGCGAGCGCCCTAGTTCCCCTGTGGGAGCGAGCTTGCTCGCGATGGCGGTCTGTCAGTCGACGAAAAAGGGTAGGTCTGATGGCCTCATCGCGAGCAAGCTCGCTCCCACAATTGATCTTCAGTGAGCGCAGCATTTGCGAGCGCCCTAGTTCCCCTGTGGGAGCGAGCTTGCTCGCGATGGCGGTCTGTCAGTCGACGAAAAAGGGTAGGTCTGATGGCCTCATCGCGAGCAAGCTCGCTCCCACATTTTTATCTTCAGTGAGCGCGGTATCTGCGTACACCAAAGATCAATTGTGGGAGCGAGCTTGCTCGCGATGGCGGTCCCACATCCACCACCCTCACAGCGCCTGCCAGCCGCCACCCAACGCCTTGTACAACGCAATACTGGCCTGCAACCGCGACAGCTTCAGTTGCACGTTCAAATCCTGCGCCGCGTACAGCGTGCGTTGTGTCTCCAGCACTGTTAGCAAATCCTCGGCGCCGGCCTGGTAGCGGCTTTGGGCGATGTTGAACGCGGTTTGCGCCTGGCTCAGTTCTTCGCGTTGCCATTGGCGTTGTTCATCCAGCCCGCGAATGCTGTTGAGGGCTTTTTCGACGTCGGCGAAGCCATTGATGATCGCCCCGCGATAGGCCTGCAGCAGTTCTTCCTGGCGTGCCGTGGCTTTGTCGCGTTCGGCGCCGAGGCGGCCGTTGTTGAAGATCGGCGCCACCAGGCCGGCGGTGAGGTTGTAAAACGGGCTGCGCATGATGTCGCCCACGCTGTTGGCCCCCGAGCCGATGTTGGCGCTGAGGGTGAGGGCGGGCAGCATGGCGGCGCGGGCGACGGTGACGTCGGCCCGGGCGGCGGCCAGTTGCGCTTCGGCGCGAGCGATGTCCGGGCGCCGGCTCAGCAACTCGCTGGGCACGCCCGCACCGATCACGGGCCATTGCAGGTGGTCGAAAGATTCATCGATTGGTGCCAGTTCCTGCACCGGTCGGCCGAGCAGGGCGGCGAGGGTGATCAGCGATTCATCAGCTTGCTGCTGCACCGTCGGCAATTGCCGCTGCTGCGCCGCGACCAGGCTTTTTTGCTGGGCCAGTTCCAGGGCCGTGGCCGAGCCGGAATCGAAGCGGGTCTGCACCAGTTTCAACACACTTTGGGCGTTGGCCAGGTTGAGTTCGGCGATGCGCCGCTGCTCGCGCAACGACAAGGTTTTGCTGTAGTTGTTGGCCACACCACTGAGCAACGTCAGCTCCACCGTGGCTTGATCGAATTCGCTGGCCTTGAGCCCGAACTGCGCACTGTCCCGGGACGCACGCTTGCCGCCCCAGAAATCGATTTCGTAACTGGCACTGAGATTGGCGTCGAAGTAATCCACGGCTTTGTTACTACTGTCGGCATCGAGCTGACTGTAGCCTTTGCCACGCAGCAGTTTCTGCCGGTTGGCGTTCCCCGTAGCCTTTATTTCCGGCAGCAAAGAACCACCGGCAATCACCGTTCCCGCCTGGGCCTGACGCACCCGGGCGACCGCCGCCGTGAGGTCGAAACTGCCCACTCGGGCCTGTTCGATCAGGCGATCCAGCGGCGGACTGCCGAACTGCGTCCACCATTGCGCATTGCTGCGGGCGGCGTTATCGCTGTGGGGTGATTGCCACGTGGCGGGCGGCGTGAGGCCGCTGTCCGGGCGCGGGGCAGGGCTGCCGCACGCGCTGAGCAGCAGGCAGAGGGTCAACAGGCTCAATGGCGGCTTCATAGGTCGATCATTCACTGGTAAGGGCCGTGACCGGGTCGAGCCGGGCAGCTTTGCGGGCCGGCATGAAGCCGAAGACAACACCGGTAACAAGGGCGCAGCCAAAGGCGCCGAGCACCGCCATCAACGAAAACGCGACGGCCACTTCGCTGAGCACCAGCACGCCGCCGACGATCAGCGCCAGGGCAATTCCGGCCAGGCCGCCGACCACCGAGAGCATCACCGCTTCGGTAAGGAACTGGCGCAGGATGTCGCGCTGACGGGCGCCGGTGGCCATGCGAATGCCGATCTCGCGGGTGCGTTCGCGCACGGTCATGAGCATGATGTTCATCACGCCGATACCGCCCACCAGCAACGAGATCGCGGCAATCGAGCCGAGCATCAGCGACAGGGTGTTCTGGGTCCGGGCTTCGGCCTGGATCATGGCCGCGTTGTTGGTCAATTCGAAATCCTGCTTGCCGCCGTGCAGACGTAACATCAACTGCTTGATCGCGGTTTCCGCTTGCTTGACCTTGCGTGCGTCGGCGGTTGCGATGGCCACGTATTCGGGGTTGTGGGTGCCAAACAATCGGACACTGGCCGCCGAATAGGGAATGGCGATGCGGTTGTCGCTGTCGGAGTCGCCGGAACTGGCGCCTTTTTCCGCGAGCACGCCGACCACTTGAAACGGTACGTTTTCGATCAGGATGTACTGGCCGATGGGATTGGTGACATCCTTGAGCAATTTGCTGCGCACCTTGTGGCCGATCACCGCGACTGCTGCGCCGGTTTTTTCATCGGCCTCGGTGAAGTAACTGCCCTGAACCACCGGCCAGTTGAAAATCGCCGGGAAATTGGTGTCGTTGCCACCGACGTAACTCAGGTGATCGACGTTGCCGAAACGCACGCCGGCCTCGGCGCCGTTGACCGGCATGATCCGTCGCACTTGCGGCAGGCTGGCCAGCGCGGCAACGTCGTCCAGGGTGATGACGCCGGGCGGTGTGCGCGGGTTCGGGGCCGAGCCGCTGAGGTAAATAATGTTCGAGCCGAACGCGCCCATCTGCGCCATGACCTGACGCTTGCTGCCTTCACCGACCGCCAGCATCACCACCACCGACGCCACGCCGATGATGATCCCGAGCAACGTCAGCGCGGTGCGGAACTTGTTGATCCACATCACCCGCCAAGCCGCGTGCACCGCATCCACCAGTTCGCCTTTCCAGGCGCCGGTGGCCTCGGCGCCTTCGGTCAGTCGCTTGCGCAGGTCCACGGCTTGCAACGCGCCGGGGTTGGCCGAGGTTTGTGCGCTGGGATCGTCGTGGGCGCTGTCGTGGATGATCAGGCCATCGCGGATTTCGATGATGCGTTTGGCGCGGGCCGCCACTTCGCGGTCGTGGGTGATCAGGATCACCACGTGGCCCTGGCTCGCCAGTTCGTCGAGCAAGGTCATGACCTCGGCGCCGCTGTGGCTGTCGAGGGCGCCGGTGGGTTCGTCGGCGAGGATGATGTGGCCGCCGTTCATCAGGGCGCGGGCAATCGACACCCGTTGTTGCTGGCCGCCGGAGAGTTGATGCGGACGGTTGCCGGTGCGCGTGGCCAGGCCGAGGCGGTCGAGCAGGGCGGCGGCGCGGGCGTGGCGTTCTGCGGCCGGGGTGCCTGCGTAAATCGCCGGCATCTCGACGTTTTCCTGGGCCGAGCCGGACGGGATCAGGTGATAGCCCTGGAACACAAAGCCGAACGCCTCGCGGCGTAGCCAGGCCAGTTCATCGCTGTCCAGGCCGGCAACGTTTTCCCCGGCGAAGCGGTATTCGCCCGAGGTCGGCCGGTCGAGGCAGCCGAGGATGTTCATCAACGTCGATTTGCCGGAGCCGGAAGCCCCGACAATCGCCACGAATTCGCCGGCATGGATTGCCAGGTCGATGCCGCGCAATACGTGAACTTGCGGAGCGTCACCGCCGCCGTAGGCTTTGCGGATGTCTTGCAGGTCGATCAAAGGCGTCTGCATTCAGCCGCCACTCCCGTCAGCCGGGCCAATCAACAGGTGATCGCCTTCGTCGAGGCCATCGAGGATCTGCACGTTCAGGCGATCACTGATGCCGGTGCGTACTGTCCGTTGTTGGATGGCGCCGTTTTTTGCGACGACTTGTGCGGTTTGAGTGTCGGCCTGCGTGCCGCCCTGCAACGCGGCAATTGGTGCGGTGAGGACGTTTTTCGCCTGATCGGAAACGAAGAACACCTGGGTGGTCATTTCTGCCATCAAGGCGTTGTCGGTGTTGTCGACGTCGAGCAGCACGGTGTACAGCACCACGCGACCGGTGCCGCTTTTGCTCGAGCTGGCGGGGCTGCCGCCACCCTGGCTGGTCTGGTCCAGGGGTTTGGGCGGGATTGGCAAGATCTGCCGCACGGTGCTGCTCCAGCGCCGGGTGCCGCCGCTGAGGGTGGTGAACCAGGCGTTCATGCCGGGTTTGACGTGGCCGATGTCCGCTTCCGAGACTTCGGCCCACACCGTCATCGGCGACAGTTTTGCAATCCGCAGAATCAACGGCGTCTGCTGCTGGGCGTTGAGCGTCTGGCCTTCCCGGGCATCGAGGGCGACCACGGTTCCGTTCATTGGCGCGTAAATGCGGGTGTAGCCAAGTTCGGCTTGATCACTGCGCAGGCTGGCCTGGGCCTGGCGGATCTGCGCCTGGAACATGTCCATGCGCGCCTGGGTGGCACGCAGTTCGGCCTGGGCGGTCTGCACGTCTTCGGCCCGGGTCGCGCCGCCGGCGGCGAGGTTCTGCTGGCGCTGGAATTTCTGCCGAGCGAGTTCGTGTTGGGCCTTTTGCTCCTCAAGTTGCGCCTTGAGGTTGTCGATGGAAAAACGCCCGGCGTCGAGTTTGGCCTGTTGGGTGGACGGATCGATTTCCACCAGCAGGTCGCCTTCCTTGACCACGTCGCCGACTTCCACATGGATCTTGTGGATCTGCCCCGACGCCTGGGCGCCGACATCGACATAACGCCGTGGTTGCAGAGTGCCCAGTGCCGTGACGCTGCTTTCGATGTCGCCGCGGGTCACCTGGACCGTGGCGAATTGATCGCGGCCAGGAGGGAGGATCTGCCAGGCCGCGACGGCGATGACGGGGATCAGACAAAGGGCTACAAGCAGGGCGCGTCGGGTGTGTCGGGGACGTTTCATGCAGGGTTCCGGCCAAAGAAAATCGGCCCGTCGCTCAACTGGCGCGCAACACAAGGCGACAGCCGAGCGCTGTCGGAAGGCCGACAGACACGGGGAGCTGTCCTGTAAACGAGGAGTGCAGGGAGGAATTTAAGCGCGGACACACAGAGTTACAGGTATAGAGCAGGACTATTTATCGGGCAAATCGAAACAGCACTTTAAATCTATATGAGAATTACTATAAATTACGCGACTTAAATTGCCACCATCCTGCCACTGCCCATTCGGTGGTTGCGGATCTGGTTCAAGGACAGAACCCGCACCTCGTGCGGCCGGGAGTCATGTTGGAAAACTACTATCGCGAGCTGGTGTGTTTCCTGAACGCCAAGCTGGGCAACCGTCAGGTGGCCGAAGATGTGGTGCATGACGCTTATCTGCGGGTACTGGAGCGTTCCAGTGATACGCCGATCGAGCAGCCCCGGGCATTCCTCTATCGCACCGCCCTCAATCTGGTGATCGACGACCATCGACGCAATGCCCTGCGCCAGGTCGAATCCCTGGAAGTGCTCGACAACGAAGAGCGCTTCTTCACCCCCTCGCCCCACACCAGCCTCGACCACGGCCAACGCCTGGCCATGCTCCAGCGCGCGCTGGCGGAACTGCCGAAGCTGTGCCGTGAGAGCTTCCTGTTGCGCAAGATCGATGGCCTGTCGCACCCCGAGATCGCCGAGCACCTGGGCATTTCCCGGGCGCTGGTGGAGAAGCACATCGTCAATGCCATGAAACATTGCCGGGTGCGCATCAAGCAGTGGGACGCCCATTGATCCCTTGCGCTTAAATTTTTTTTCATTGTCCTCGTCCCTACTCAACAGACGATCTGCTGTCCTGCCTCAGGCCGGTCAGGTCACCCAGGCTTTATCCCCGCTGCTCCGGGGTTCATCCAGAGGACACTGGAAATGACACAGGCAATTGCATCGCCCACCGTTCACGACCTGATCGGCATCGGTTTCGGCCCTTCGAACCTGGCGCTGGCCATCGCTCTGCAAGAGCGTGCACCGAACCAGGGTGAGCTGGATGTACTGTTTCTCGACAAACAGGCCGACTATCGCTGGCACGGCAACACCCTGGTGACCCAGAGCGAGTTGCAGATTTCCTTCCTCAAGGATCTGGTGACCCTGCGCAACCCGACCAGCCCATACTCGTTCGTCAATTACCTCAAGCATCACGGGCGCCTGGTGGACTTCATCAACCTGGGCACGTTCTATCCGTGCCGCATGGAGTACAACGACTACCTGCGCTGGGTCGCCGGGCAGTTCACCGAGCAGAGCCGCTACGGTGAAGAAGTGCTGACCATCGAGCCGGTGCTGCACAACCAGCAGGTCGAAGCCCTGCGTGTGATCTCCCGCGATACCCAGGGCCAGCAACATGTGCGCACCACCCGTTCGGTGGTGGTCAGCGCCGGCGGTACACCGCGCATTCCCGAAGCGTTCAAGGCGCTCAAGGATGACCGCCGCGTGTTCCACCACTCCCAGTACCTGGCGCAAATGGCCAAGCAGCCGTGCGTGAACAACCAACCGATGAGCATTGCGATCATCGGCGGCGGGCAGAGCGCGGCGGAAGCCTTTATCGACTTGAACGACAGCTTCCCGTCGGTGCAAGTGGACATGATCCTGCGCGGCTCGGCCCTGAAACCGGCGGACGACAGCCCGTTTGTCAACGAAGTGTTCTCGCCGGAGTTCACTGACCTGGTGTTCCAGCAGGCCAGCAGCGAGCGTGAACGCCTGGTCAACGAGTACCACAACACCAACTACTCGGTGGTGGACATCGACCTGATCGAACGCATCTACGGCATCTTCTATCGCCAGAAGGTGTCCGGGATCGCCCGCCACGCGTTCCGCACTCTCACCACTATCGAAAAAGCCACCGCCACCGAGCGCGGGATCGAACTGGCGGTGCGCAACAACGCCACGGGCGAAGTCACGGTTCGGCAGTACGACGCGGTGGTCCTGGCCACCGGTTACGAGCGCCAGATGCACCGCAAACTGCTGGCGCCGCTGGAACAGTACCTGGGCGAGTTCGAGGTCGATCGCAACTACAAACTGATCACCGACGAACGCTGCAAGGCGGGCATCTACATGCAGGGCTTCTGCCAGGCCAGCCACGGTTTGAGCGACACCTTGCTGTCGATCCTGCCGATTCGCGCCGATGAAATTGCCGGGTCGCTGTATGACCATGGCGAGTCCCGTGGGCATGGGCGGTCGGTGATGGATGTGTTGTTGGCCACTGCCAGCTAACCCCCACCCTGATCGTTCCCACGCTCTGCGTGGGAATGCCTCAACGGACGCTCCGCGTCCGCTTTATAAAGGGACGCGGAGCGTCCCGGGCTGCATTCCCACGCGGAGCGTGGGAACGATCATCCTGAACCCTTCCTGAAGAACCCGCCGATTCCCCCGGCACTCGCCCAAGCATCGTTTACTCTCCAGAAATCGGGGCGTAAGCTTCGCGCGTTTTCATCAATAGCGGAGACCCACAGTGGGTACTTGTTCGAGTGACAGTAGTCGGCCGGTTTCGGTAACCGGCATTTTCTCGGCAAGCTAACGCGCAGTTTTTTTCTGCCGTTACCTTGCTGAAAAGCGAGTAGCGGCATCCCGATCGCGGCCAGTGGCGGCCCGATACCCGACGTCCCTCTCATCGACGCTGAACCGTGCGTGATGTTCGACTTGCCAGTCGTCATCGCGGCGACTCGACGCGCCTGCTCGACGGTTTCCCGGCTGACCCTGGGGGGCAACTGCCATGAACCTGACCTTGCTCAAAGAATTCTTCGCCGGATTCCTGCGCACCCGCCACATCGCCCGGCACTTCCGTCGCCTGGCGTTGCTGGAAAGCATCAACGACACCACGGTCAGCCGTGAAGTACCGCCCACCCTGGCGCAGACGTTGGTGTCCGCCGCAAACAGCGACACCGGTCAACTGCTGGACAACCTCGGCAGTCACAGCGATGGTTTGAGCGAAGCCGAAGCCGATACCCTGCGCGAGCAATTCGGCCTCAACGAAGTCGAGCATGAGCAGCCGCTGCCGTGGTGGGTGCACCTGTGGCACTGCTACAAAAACCCGTTCAACCTGTTGCTGACCTTGTTGGCGGCGGTGTCGTGGTTCACTGAAGACATCAAGGCCGCCGTGGTGATTTTCTCCATGGTGGTGCTCTCGACGTTGCTGCGCTTCTGGCAGGAAGCCAAGTCGAACCAGGCGGCTGATGCGCTCAAGGCGATGGTGAGTAACACCGCGACCGTCATGCGTCAGGGCGCGCAGCGCATCGAGCTGCCGATCAAACAACTGGTGCCCGGTGACCTGATCGTGTTGTCGGCCGGTGACATGATTCCCGCCGATTGCCGGGTGCTCAGCGCCAAGGACCTGTTCGTCAGCCAGGCGGCGATGACCGGCGAATCCATGCCGGTGGAAAAATTCCCGCGCCAACAGGACCGCGACACCAGTAACCCGCTGGACCTCGACAACATCCTGTTCATGGGCACCAACGTGGTGTCGGGTTCGGCCATCGCGGTGGTCCTCACCACCGGCAACAGCACCTATTTCGGTGCCTTGGCCCAGCGGGTCAGCGCCACCGACCGCGCGCCCACCTCGTTCCAGAATGGCGTGAACAAAGTCAGCTGGCTGCTGATCCGCTTCATGTTCGTGATGGCGCCGCTGGTGTTGTTCATCAACGGTTTCACCAAGGGTGACTGGATGCAGGCGCTGCTGTTCGCGCTGTCCATCGCCGTGGGCCTGACCCCGGAAATGCTGCCGATGATCGTCACCTCGACGTTGGCCAAGGGCGCGGTGTTCCTGTCGCGCAAAAAAGTCATCGTCAAGCGCCTGGACGCGATCCAGAACTTCGGCGCGATGGACGTGCTGTGCACCGACAAGACCGGCACCCTGACCCAGGACAAAATCTTCCTCGCCCGGCATGTGGATGTGTGGGGTGAAGAGTCCGATGACGTGCTGGAAATGGCTTACCTCAACAGCTACTACCAGACCGGCCTGAAAAACCTGCTGGACGTGGCGGTGTTGCAACACGTCGAGGTACACCGCGAACTGGAAGTGGCCACGGCGTTTGCCAAGGTCGATGAAGTGCCGTTCGATTTCACCCGGCGGCGCATGTCGGTGGTGGTGGCCGAGCATGATCAAGCGCATCACTTGCTGGTGTGCAAAGGCGCGGTGGAAGAAATTCTCGCCGGTTGCACCCGGGTGCGTCATGGCGACAACGACGAGCCACTGACCGATGACCTGCTGGCGCGGATTCGTGAAGTGACCGCGTCTTTCAACGAAGAAGGCTTGCGCGTGGTGGCGGTGGCGGCGCGGCACACGCCGAAGGATCAGGCGATTTACAGCATCGCCGATGAGCAGCAGATGACCCTGATCGGCTATGTGGCGTTCCTCGATCCGCCCAAGGAAAGCACCGCGCCGGCCCTGCGTGCACTGGCGGCCCACGGCATTGCCGTGAAAGTGCTGACCGGCGACAACGAACTGGTGACCGCCAAGATCTGCCGCGAAGTCGGCCTGGAACAACAAAGCCTGCTGATGGGCAACGACGTCGAGCGCATGAGCGATGCCGAACTGGCCGTAGCCGTGGAAACCACCAACGTCTTCGCCAAACTGACGCCGTCGCACAAAGAACGCATCGTGCGTTTGCTCAAGGGCAACGGCCACGTGGTCGGTTTCATGGGCGACGGCATCAACGACGCTCCGGCGTTGCGCGCGGCTGACATTGGTATTTCCGTGGACAGCGCGGTGGACATCGCCAAGGAAGCGGCCGACATCATCCTCCTGGAAAAGAGCCTGATGGTGCTGGAGGAGGGCGTGCTGGAAGGGCGCCGGACCTTCGCCAATATGCTCAAGTACATCAAGATGACCGCCAGCTCGAACTTCGGCAACGTGTTCTCGGTGCTGGTGGCCAGTGCGTTTATCCCGTTCCTGCCGATGCTGCCGATGCACCTGCTGGTGCAGAACCTGCTGTATGACATTTCGCAAATCGCCATCCCGTTCGATAACGTCGATGAAGAAATGCTGAGAAAACCCCAACGCTGGCAACCGGCAGATGTCGGGCGTTTCATGCTGTTCTTCGGCCCGATCAGTTCGATCTTCGACATCACCACGTTTGCGCTGATGTGGTACGTGTTCGACGCCAACACCCCGGACCACCAGACCCTGTTCCAGTCCGGCTGGTTTGTGGTGGGGTTGCTGACCCAGACACTGATCGTGCACATGATCCGTACGCCAAAGATCCCGTTCCTGCAAAGCCGCGCGGCCATGCCGTTGATGATCATGACCGGGGTCATCATGGCGATCGGTATCTTCCTGCCGATGGGCCCGTTCGCGCACTACTTCAAATTGCAGGCGCTGCCATCGCTGTACTTCGTGTTCCTGCCGGTGATTCTGCTGGCGTACATGGGCCTGACGCAGGCAGTGAAGGGGTTCTATATCCGCCGGTTTGGCTGGCAATAAATCCCCCACTGTAGGAGCAAGGCTTGCCCGCGATAGACGCACCTCGATCCTGAACGGGACCGCGTCATCGTTCATCGCGGGCAAGCCTTGCTCCTACAGATGAGTGACGACTCAATGATGACCATTCGTCGGAACTGTCAGATCTGACAGGTGGTTTTGCCTGTTGGCCCATGCAAAAGTCATTGCGCAGCCGTTGCGTCTACACCGGGCCGCTCCCGGTGTAGTCGTTGCGCAATCATGTCATTTGCACAGGGAGTTGCCATGAAGTCAGCGCTGATTGTGGACGATCATCCGGTGGTACGGGCCGCAGTCAAAATTGTTCTTGAACAGGAGGGCTTCAAACGGATTTACGAGGTGGCCAGCGGTAACGAGGTCATGGCAATGCTTCGCGATCATGCCCCCGATCTGCTAGTGCTCGACCTGATCATGCCGGGGCTCGATGGGCTGGAGGTGCTGGAGCGTATCCGGCTCAGTGAGTTCGCGTGCCGGGTGCTGATCTTTACGTCCCTGGACCCGCTGTTTTTTCAAGAGCGTTGTATGCGTGCCGGGGCCTTGGCCTATGTCTCGAAAACCAATGACTTGAGCCTGTTGCACAAAGCGATCCAGGCGCTCATGGCCGGCTATACCTATTTCAGCCGGTTGCCTTCGCCGTTGGATAATCTGCAAAGCAGTGAAAAACAGATGATCGACTCGCTCTCCAATCGCGAACTGACGATCTGCCAACACCTGGCGAACGGTCTGAGCAACAAGGCAATCGCCGAGCTGATGTACCTGAGCCACAAGACCGTCAGCACCTACAAGACGCGGTTGATCGAAAAACTCGGGGTGCATTCGGCGGTGCACTTGCGCGATTTCGCCAAACGCAATCGTCTGATTTGAGTGGGCCAGACCGTGCGTGCGTGCCTGATCGCGCTGATGCTGTTCACGGTGCTGCACGTCACGGCGGTGATGGCGGGCGAGCCACAAACCCTGCATCTGCTCGGACGCTCGACAGTGGACGGATACGACGTCCAACTGGACGAAACGGCCTGGCAATGGCTGCGCAACAAGCGGGTCTTGCGCCTCGGTGTTTCGGGGCCGGACTACCCGCCGTTCGAGGTGACGCGCAACCACGATGAACTGGAAGGCATCACGGCCGACTACGCCGATCTGCTGGCGCAACTGCTGCACGTCAGGGTCGAGGTACTGCGTTTCGGCACGCGCGAGGAAGCGATGCAGGCGCTCAAACGCGATGAGCTGGACCTGCTCGGGACATCAAACAATTTCGAGGTGGCCGATCCCGACCTGATCAGGTCCCGGGCCTACGCCGAAGACCAGCCGATGCTGGTCACCCGACTGGACGAACGCATGCCCGACGATCTGGCGGGCAAACGCATTGCCATGGTTGACGATTATTTGCGGGCGACCAGCGTCGAAGCGTTCTACCCCCAGGCGCACCTGCACCTGTATGCCTCGACGCTCGAAGCCCTCGGCGCCGTGGCGTTCGGTCAGGACGATGTGTACCTGGGCGACTTCATCAGCGCCAATTACCTGATCAACAATAACTACCTCAACAACGTTCACCTGGCCGGGCCCTCCGGCCTGGACGCCAACCCGTTCGGCTTCGCCCTGGCCCGCAGCAATACGCGCCTGGCGGGCATTGTCGATTAGGCGCTGGCAGCGATTCCCATGGATCAGCGCGCAGCCATCGAGCAACGCTGGAGTGCCGGCCGGGCCAATCACTCCGGTCAGCAGAGCGTGCGCTTGAGCCCCGGTGAACAACGTTGGCTGGCGCGGCATCCGACGCTCACGGTGGGCGTCGTCGACGATTTCGCGCCGCTGACGTTTGTCGATGCCCAAGGTCGGTTCAGCGGGTTGACGGCGCAGTTGTTGAACTTGATCAGCCAGCGCAGCGGCTTGAACTTCAAGGTGCAACGCAGTCGTTCACTGGATCAACAGATCCAGCAACTCAAGGCGGGCGAAATTGACCTGGTGCCAGCGATCATTCCCAGCACCGAGCGCGAGGCTGATTTGCGCTTCACCCGCGCTTACCTGAGCAATCCCTTCGTGTTGGTCAGCGCCGCCACCGCGCAGAGCCCGAAGACCCTGGACGACCTGGCGGGCAAACGTCTGGCGATCAATCACAGTCAGCCATTGCGCGGGTTTATTCTGGCGCGGGTACCGGGCATCCGCCTGGTGGACGTGCAAAGCCCGGCCCAGGGGTTGGAGCTGGTGGTGAAGGGGCAGGCTGACGCGGCAGTCAGTTCACTGATCTTGACCCGGTACCTGATTGTCCGGCACTACCGCGACCGATTGCAGATCCACAGTACCGTGGGCAATGAACCGGCACTCATCTCCTTGGCCACCGCGCATGGCGCCGTGGAATTGCAGTCGATCCTGAACAAGGCGTTGCTGAGCATCTCGCCCCAGGAGATGGACGATTTGGTGGCCCGCTGGAGCAATGACTTGATGGTGGATGACAGCTATTGGCTGCGACATCGCCAAGTCATCCTGCAAGGCTTCGCCGCTGCTGGCGCCTTGTTGTTGCTGGCGCTGGGCTGGATCGGCTGGCAACGCCGGCAGATTCGCCAGCGCCAGCGCTGGCTGCAGCAATTGCAGGATGCCAAGGACGCCGCCGACGACGCCAACCGGGCGAAAACCACGTTTCTGGCGACCATGAGCCATGAAATCCGCACGCCGATGAACGCGTTGATCGGCATGCTCGAACTGGCCCTGAAGCGCTCGGAAGAGGGCGTGACTGATCGTTTTGCCATTGAAGTGGCGTCCAGCTCCGCGCAGCAACTGTTGATGTTGATCGGCGATATCCTCGACATCGCCCGCATCGAGTCCGGGCATTTGTCCTTGGCGCCGGAACGGGCTAATTTGCGCGAGCTGACGGAGTCGGTGTGCCGGGTTTTCGAAAGCCTGGCGCGTCAGCAGGAATTGGGGTGGCGGGTTGAGCTGGACGAGCACAGCGACCGCGATGTGTTGATCGACCCCCTGCGGTTCAAGCAAGTGCTGTCGAATCTGTTGAGCAACGCGATCAAGTTCACCGAAGAGGGTGAAGTGAGTCTGACCCTGCGGGTGGCGCCTGGCGTGTCTGGTCATCTGGCGGTGACCGTGATCATTGCGGACAGCGGCATCGGGATCCGCGTCGCCGACCAGCAACGGCTGTTCAGTCCGTTCGTCCAGGCGGGCAACAACCCGCAATCCGGGCGCAGCGGTTCCGGGTTGGGGTTGGTGATCAGCCGTTCCTTGTGCGAAATGATGGGCGGGCGGCTGCGGCTGCACAGTGAACTCGGTCGGGGCACGCGGGTCGAGGTCAGTCTGGATGTGCCCGTCCTGCCGCCGTTGCAGCCCAGCGCCGTGCCGTTGAGCGAAATGCCGTTGCCGATCCGCTCGTTGACGATTCTGGTGGTCGACGATTACCCGCCCAATCGCCTGCTGTTGTCCCGGCAGTTGAGTTATCTGGGGCATCGGGTGCTGGAGGCCGAGGATGGCGCGCAGGGGTTGGAGCAATGGCGCAAACAGCCATTCGACGTATTGATCACCGACTGCAACATGCCGGTCCTCAGTGGCTATGAACTGGCGATGGCGATCCGTGATGAGGAACAGGCTCAGGGTTTGCCGGCGACACCGATTCTTGGATTTACCGCCAATGCCCAGCCCGAGGAAAAATGGCGATGCCTGGAAGCCGGGATGGATGATTGCCTGTTCAAACCGATTCGTCTGGGGGATTTGAGTGCCTGGCTGGCGGCCAGGTTTGCCGGCGAATCGCCCCGGGAAGAACCATCTGAAGCCGTCATCGACCTGAGTGGCCTGGAGCGCTACGTCGGCAGCGACCGCACGTTGATCGATCGCCTGGTGCACGATCTGGCGGTGACCAACCGCGAGGATCGCGAGCAGTTGCTGCAGGCGCACGCGGCGGGCAATCGCCAGGACCTCCAGAACCTGGCGCACCGCATCAAGGGCGGTGCGCGGATGGTCCGGGCAGTGCGGCTGATCGAGTGTTGCGAGCAACTGGAACAGGCTTGCGCCGAAGGTCGCGTGGCACTGATCGACATCGCTGTCGAGCGTTTGCAGCAAACCATGACGCGCCTGGACCAGAGCCTCGGCCAGCGCTGACGATCAATCCCAGTGCGGGGCGATGCCTTTAGGGCTGGTCAAGCGCTGGCCACGATCCAGACCGGCGATCAGGGCCATGTCGGCTTCGCTCAAGGTCAGGTCGAGGGCTTGCAGGTTGCTTTGCAGATTGGCGCGTTTGGTCGATGAAGGAATCACCGCATAACCCAGTTGCATGGCCCAGGCCAGGGTGACTTGCGCCGGTGTCGCCTGAAGACGCTCGGCGATCTGCTGGATCACCGGGTCCTTCAGCACTTCGCCGTAGGCCAGGGTCATGTACGAGGTGATCTGGATACCCTGGCTCTGGGCGAATTCGACGACCTTGCGGTTTTGCAGGTACGGGTGCAATTCGATCTGGTTGGTGGCGATGTTTTCGGCACCGACGGCGGCGATGGCTTGTTTCATCAAGTCCACGGTGAAGTTGGACACGCCGATCTGGCGGGTCAGTCCCATTTGCCTGGCTTCGAGCAGGGCGCCCATGAACTCTTCCACCGGCACCTGGTTTTCCGGGGACGGCCAGTGGATCAGCGTCAGGTCCAGGTAGTCGGTCTGCAAGTTGCGCAGGCTTTGTTTAAGGCTGTTGATCAGTTGATCCTTGGCGAAGTTGGCGACCCAGATTTTGCTGGTAATGAACAGATCCTGGCGAGCGATGCCGCTTGCGGCGATGGCCTGGCCGACTTCGGCTTCGTTTTCGTAGATCTGCGCGGTGTCGACGACCCGGTAGCCCAGTTCAAGACCGGTGCTCACCGAATCGATGACCACCTGGCCTTGCAGGCGAAACGTACCAAGACCGAATGCGGGAATAGACATTGATGACTCCAGGGTTGCAGTGGGAATGGGCACGAGTATCCGCGCCGATGGCCTTGAGAAAAACCGCGGGTGGGTCAAGTCAATGTTTACCGGAAGTCATGAATGGAGGCGGGCTGGTGAAATGGGAGGGGCTGGTCTGGCCTCTTCGCGGGCAAGCCTCGCTCCTACAATGGTTTTGTGATGTTTGCAAAACCCCTGTAGGAGCGAGGCTTGCCCGCGAAGGCCGCACCGCGGTCCAAAGCCTTACCCCCGCGCCTCAAGAATCATGCAAGTCGACAAGTCCTCAGGCGGATATTACGGCTGTAATTTGAATCGATGTTATGTCCGAAGTAAAAACCTGGCTACTGGCGTTTTATAGGCACAATGCGAACATCGTCTCGCTGGTAGAACGATGAGGACGGTTTTTGCCGGCTAGTGCCGGATTGGTATCAGATTTAAGCTGGGTTCATGCTTCACCCACCTATTTCGGAGGCGCGATGAAAAACATCATCGGTATCTACACCAGTCCACGGGCCCATTGGGTCGGCGACGGTTTCCCGGTTCGCACGCTGTTTTCCTACGACACCATGGGCAAACACATCAGCCCGTTTCTGCTGCTGGATCACGCCGGTCCCGCCGAATTCACCCCGACCACCGAACGGCGTGGCGTCGGCCAGCACCCCCATCGCGGTTTCGAAACCGTGACCATCGTCTACGACGGCGAAGTGCAGCACCGCGACTCCACCGGCAGTGGCGGCACCATCGGCCCTGGCGATGTGCAATGGATGACCGCCGCCTCGGGGATCATCCATGAGGAATTCCACTCCGACGATTTCGCCAAACGTGGCGGCACCCTGGAAATGGTTCAGCTGTGGGTCAACCTGCCGGCCAAGGACAAAATGGCCGACGCCGGTTACCAGACGATTCTCGACCGCGACATCCCGAACATCCCGCTCAAGGACGACGCCGGTAATCTGCGCCTGATCGCCGGTGAGTTCGATGGCCAGACCGGGCCGTCGCGCACCTTCACGCCGATCGATGTCTGGGACATTCGCCTGAACGCCGGCAAATTGCTGACGCTGGACTTGCACGAAGGTCGCAACACCGCGTTGGTGGTGCTGCGCGGCACGGTGCAGGTCAATGGCCTGGAGCTTGTACGGGAAGGGCAATTGGCGCTGTTTGAACGCGACGGGCATCAACTCAGCCTGGAAGCCAATAACGACGCGGTGGTGTTGTTGCTCAGCGGCGAACCGATTGACGAACCCATCGTCGGTCATGGACCGTTTGTGATGAACAGCGAGCAGGAAATCCACCAGGCGTTTGCTGATTATCAATCGGGACGGTTTGGGCGCATGAGCAGCTAAACCCAGCAGCACCACAACCCCATGTGGGAGCGAGCCTGCTCGCGAATGCGGTGTATCAGTCGATATTGATATTGACTGACACGGCCTCTTCGCGAGCAGGCTCGCTCCCACAGTTGTTTTGGGTTGTTCTTGAGAAATCAATTTGCTCCTACACTGTGCCCAATGTGTGAGATCTTCGCGCCATTGGCCCTTGCTGGAGTTGCTTGATGCTGTCACTGCTCACCGATCACCCGCTGCTCGCCGCATTGGCCCTGATCCTGATTGATCTTGGGCTATGGCGATTGATCAGCACCAACGGCAGCAACTGGAAACTGGTCGTGCGGCTGGTGATTTTCGCGTTGTTCAGCGTCCTGTTGTTCAACGAAGGCCTGAACCCGTTGGAACCGGCGCCCTGGGCCGACAACGTGCCGCTGCACCTGGCCGCCACCGGTTTGCAGATCGGCTGGTGGTTGTTCGGCGCGCGAACCCTGACGGTGCTGATCGGCGCGGTGATGATGCAACGGGTCGGGCACACCGGGCGCCTGCTCCAGGATTTGCTCGGTGCGGTGATTTTCCTGATCGCGATTATCGCGGCCATGGCTTACGTACTCGACCTGCCGGTCAAAGGCGTTCTCGCCACCTCCGGTGCGGTGGCGATCATCGTCGGCCTGGCGTTGCAAAGTACCCTCAGCGACGTGTTCTCCGGCATCGTTTTGAACACCACCAAGCCTTATCAAATCGATGACTGGATTTCCATCGACGGCACCGAAGGCCGGGTCACCGACATCGACTGGCGTGCCACGCGCATGCAAACCGCCCAGGGCAGCCTGGCGGTGATTCCCAACTCCCTGGCGGCCAAGGCCAAGATCATCAACTTCAGCCGGCCGAGCGACATGTTCGGCGTGTCCATCTGCCTGCAACTGAGCCCCCACGCGCGGCCGAACACGGTGGTCGAAGCCCTGGAACGGGCGATGCAGGGTTGTCGTTTGCTGCTGGATCATCCCGCGCCGAATGTCGCCCTGAAAAGCTCCAGCAGCGCCGGGATGGAATACGAAATCAGCGGGTTTGTCGCCTCGATGGACCAGAAGCGCACCGTGCGCAATCTGCTGTTCGACCTGGCGTACCGGCACTTACAGGCGTCCGGGATCAATCTGCTGTCGAGCGTGGAACCCAACCCGCCGAGCAACGTGTCCCGGCCACGGGCGCTGCTGGAAAGCTCGACGATTTTCTCGACCCTGCGCCAGGAAGAAAAAGAAACCTTCAGCCAGAACATGACCCTGCAAACCTTCCGCGCCGGCGAAACGATCCTGGCGGCGGGGGAGGTCAGCGATCATTTGTTCATCATCGAATCGGGGGTCATTTCGGTGACCCTGATGCGTCACGGTGCGCCGTTTGAATCCGGGCGCATGGGGCCAGGCGAGGTGATTGGCGAGGCCGGAATCCTGTCCGATACCTCGGTGCCCGCCGCGTTTACCGCCAAGACCTTCTGTGCCCTGTACCGCATCGAAAAGGCCTACCTCAAGCCGTGCCTGGACGCGCGTCACGACATCAACGATGCCATGAAAGCCTTGCTGGATTTCCGTTTGCACAAGGCGCGGACCTTGACCCAGGACGAGCCGGTGGCGGTGCAGAAGAAGGGGTTTTTGCAGTGGCTTAGAAATCGCGCGTGAATGGCCGCTACGCGGTTCGCTCCTACAGGTTAGCTATTTGCCGCGAAATGTCGGCACGACACAAATCCTGTAGGAGCGAGGCTTGCCCGCGAAAGCAATGTCAGCCCCGCAACAAATCCCGGACCGATCAGAAATCTATAGTCGCCAATGCCCGATAACAGGTTTTTGGGGCGGCCCTTCAATGGCCTCCTCGTCTTCTCGAATATTGGCTATTTGTCGAAGCCATGGGTGGGCTTAACTTAGCTCCACACCCACTTGTGACGGAGCCCTACCATGAAACCTCGTATTGATTTCTACACCGCTTCCCCAGACGCCCTCAAAGCCATGATCGCCCTGGAAACCGCCGTGTCGAAGCTGCCGCTGGAAAAGAACCTGATCGAACTGGTCAAGCTGCGCACGTCGCAAATCAACGGCTGCGCCTTCTGCCTCGATATGCACAGCGCCGATGCCCGCAAGGGCGGTGAAGACGAACGTCGCCTGGCCACCTTGTCGGCCTGGCGTGAAACGCCGTTCTTCACCCCGCGTGAACGTGCGGCCCTGGCCTGGACCGAATCCCTGACCCTGATCAGTCAGACCCACGCCCCGGACGAAGACTATGAACTGGCGGTCTCCGAGTTCAGCTCCAAGGAAATGGTCGACCTGACCGTGGCCATCACCACCATCAACGCCTGGAACCGCCTGGCGATTGGTTTTCGCAAAATGCCTCAAGCCTGATCAATGAGCGTCTGCTGACGGCGCGGCCGGTGGTTGCACCTTGCGCATCAAGGGCACCATCGCCGTGGCGATAATGAAGCAGACCATGATCATCAAAAACGCGTCGCCATAGGTTTGCGTCTGGGCTTCGCGGTAGGTCAGCAGCCAGAGTTGATGCAGGCTGGCGGTGACACCGGCGTCACCGCTTTGACCGAGAGCGGCGAAGTTGTTGCCGACCTGGGACAGCCACTGGTTGAGCGCTTCGTTGGTGCTGTTCAGATGCTCGGCCAACCGCGTGAAGTGCAGGTTGGTGCGGTCGTTGAGGATGGTTGCACACGCTGCAATGCCAATCGCGCCGCCCAGGTTACGCATCAGGTTGAACAACCCCGAAGCATGTTTGAGCCGCGCCGGCGCCAGGCCACCCAGGGTCAGGGTCACCGCTGGCGGCACCGCAAGTTGCTGGGCGATCCCACGCAAGGCTTGCGGCAGCATCAATTCCCTGGCGCCCCAGTCATGGGTGATCGGGCTGAAATCCCACATTGATAAAGCGAACAGCCCCAGACCGGTCATCATGATCCAGCGCAGGTCGATGCGATTGGCCATAAAGGCGTACAGCGGAATCGCCATGATCTGGAACACCCCGGTGGAAAAAACCGCCAGACCAATGTCCAGTGCGCTATAGCCACGGACCCGACCGAGAAACAGCGGCGTCAGGTAAATCGTGGCGAACAGGCCGATCCCGGTGACGAACGAGAAGAAGCAGCCGAGGGCGAAGTTGCGGTCCTTCAAGGCGCGCAAATCGACGATCGGATTAGCCACGTACAACGTGCGGCTGATAAAGGCCAGGCCGGCGAGGCCGCTGATCCACGCAGTGGTCAGGATCGTGCTGTCGCTGAACCAGTTCCAGCGCGGACCTTCTTCGAGGGTGTATTCCAGGCAGCCGAGAAACAGCGCCATAAACACCATGCTGATGTAGTCGGCGCCCTTGAGCAGCGACAGTTCTGGCTGATCGATCTTCACCAGCATCGGCACGACCACGGCGACGAAAATCCCTGGCACCAGGTTGATGTAGAACAGCCAGTGCCAGGACGAAATGTCGGTGATCCAGCCACCGATCACCGGGCCCAGGGTCGGCGCCAGGGACGCCACGGCGCCGATGGTCGAGGCGGCGATCACCCGTTGTTTGCCAGTAAAGAAAAAGAATGCGGTGGTGAACACCAGCGGAATCATCGAGCCGCCGAGAAAGCCTTGCAGGGCGCGGAAGGCGATCATGCTCTGGATGTTCCAGGCCACGCCGCAGAGCAGGCTGGCCAAGGTGAAACCCACCGCCGAAGCACAGAACAACCAACGGGTCGAGAACACCCGTGAAAGCCAACCCGACAACGGAATCACGATGATTTCAGCGATCAGGTAACTGGTCTGCACCCATGCAGTTTCGTCGGTGCCGGCCGAGAGCCCGCCGCCGATGTCGCGTAACGAGGCGGAGACAATCTGGATATCCAGCAGCGCAATGAACATGCCGATGCACATGCTGGCGAAGGCGAAGACTTTGGTCGCCGTCGCCATGTCCGCGACATTGAACGGCTGCGCGGGAGCGGCGATGGTGCTCATGGTGCGCTGGCCACGGCAGGGGTTTTCTCGTCAGCGCGGGTGTCCACTTCAGCGGTCACCGACAGCCCCGGACGCAAATGGCCGAGCACGCCATCGGCCGGATCCAGCACGATGCGCACCGGCACCCGCTGGACGATTTTGGTGAAGTTGCCGGTGGCGTTTTCCGGTGGCAACACACTGAACTGCGCACCACTGGCCGGGGCGAGGCTGTCCAGATGACCGTGGAAGACCTGGCCCGACAGCACGTCGGCACGGATGATCACCCGCTGACCGGATGTCATACGCGCCAGTTGGTCTTCCTTGAAATTGGCATCGACCCACAGCCCACTGGATGGCACCACTGACAGCAATTGCGAACCGGCCTGGGCGTAAGCACCGACCCGCGCCCGACGATTGCCGACCACGCCGTCCACCGGGGCTTTGAGTTCGGTGTAGCCGACGTTCAGTTGCGCCAGATCACGCTCGGCTTTGGCTTGCATCAGCGCGGCGCGGGCTTGTTGTTTCTGGGTTTCGATCACGTCCAGTTGACGCTGGGAAGCGAGCAGCTCGGCCTGGGCCCGGGCGCTGATGGCCTGGGCGGTCTTGAACGTAGCATTAGCGCGTTGGGCGCTTTCCACCGAGACGGCATTGCTGCCGACCAGTTTTTTGTAACGCGCATCGTCATCCCGGGAACGGGCGGTTTCGGCGCCGGCAGCATCGATCCCGGCGCGGGCCTGGCCGATCACCGCGTGTTGCAATTGCTCGGTGGCATCGAGGTTGGCGAGCAGCGCTTCTTCGGCGGCGACCGCGCCTTCAGCCTTGGCCAGGTTGGCGCGGTAATCCCGCGAATCCAGGCGCACCAGCACATCGCCGGCCTTGACCTTCTGGTTGTCGGTGACCAGCACTTCTTCGATATAACCCGCGACTTTTGGCCCGATCACCGTAACGTCGCCACCAATGTAGGCATCGTCGGTTTCTTCAAGGAAACGCCCGGCGCTCCACCAGTGGGCGCCGTACAACCCGATGCCGACCAGCGCCGCGATGGCCACGGTCAGCAACAGCAGACGCTTGAGCACGGGCGGCTTGGCAGTCACCGGGATAGCCAGGTCGGGTTCAACGGTGGGCATGCTGGTCATGGAGAAATACCTGTTGGGAGGGTCTTTATTACGGCTGTAATATGACGCATGTCATATTTGCTTGCAATTTATTTTTGCTGCCGATCGTCAGGTGCTTATTTGAGCCAGTTGCCGGGTGTGACGCCGGTCATGTCCTTGAAGAACGCGATAAACGCGCTGTCGCTGGCAAATCCCAGGTCGAACGCGCTGTAAGAGAGGCTGCGACCGGTGGCGAGCAGTTCCATGGCACGCATCAATCGCCATTGCTGGCGCCACTGCTGATAACTCATACCGGTTTCGCGCTGGAAGATGCGGCCGATGGTCCGTCCGCTGGCGCCGATCTGCCGTTCCAGCACCTGCAGTTCCGGCGGCAGGCGTTCGGGGGTCGCCAGCAACGGTGCCAGGCGTTTGTCACAGGGCAAGGGCAGGAGCATCGGTTGCTGCGCGGCCTCGCGAATTTCGCTCAGGCACAAGCCCAGCAGATGGGCGGATTTGCCCTGCTGCCAATCGGTGGCGAAATCCGCCAGCGCCATCGGCTCCAGCACGGCGCGCAGGAGCGGACTCACCTCAATCACACAGACCTGTTGCGGCAGGTCGACACACAACGCTGGCGTCAGGTAAATCGATCGATAGTCCACGCTGCGCTGCATCACCGCGCGGTGGGCCACGCCCGAGGGAATCCACGCGGCGCGGGAGGGTGGCAACAAGCACAACTGCTGGGCGAGGGTGATGCGCATGCAGCCCCGGCGGGTGAACAGCAGTTGCCCGCGCTGATGTTGATGCAGGCCGGAATCGTGGTCGCCGAGTTGCGAGGCAATGCCGATGACACTCGCCGGGTAGCGATCAGGGTCGAAGGTGACGTGGGATTCCAGCCAGGCCATGAAGATGTCCGATTTCAACGATAAAGTGACAGAGTTTGGATAATACGTCAGTCAGCGCTTCTTAAACTCTTCGCCAGTTTCTATTGAAGAGTGATGCTGTGATGAATTCACGAAACCTGTTGGTGCTGGCGATTGCGTTATTGATGTTCCCGCAGATCGCCCAAACCCTCTACAGCCCGGCGTTGGCGGATATCGGCCAAGCCTTTGGCGTCGGCCCGCAAGCGGCGGGGCAAACCCTGTCGGTGTATTTCCTGGCCTTTGCGTTTGGCGTGGTGGTGTGGGGGCGGGTGTGCGACCGCATCGGGCGGCGACCTACCATGCTTGTCGGTTTGGCGTTGTACGTTGGTGCGTCGATGTTGGCGTTGCAGGCCAGCACCTTCAATGGCCTGTTGATGGCCCAGGCGCTGGCGGCATTCGGCGCTGCGGTGGGCTCGGTGGTGACGCAAACCCTGTTGCGCGATCGCTTCCAGGGCGCCGAACTGGCTCAGGTATTTTCGCTGATGGGCATTGCGCTGGCGGCCAGCCCGGCGCTCGGCTTGTTCAGCGGGGCGAGCCTGGTGCACGCCTTTGGTTATCGAGGTGTGCTCGGGTGTCTGTTGCTATTGTCCCTGGGCTTGTGGCTATGGTGCTGGCGAACCCTGCCGGAAACCCGTCCGCAACACCTGATTAGCGCCAGCCTGTTCGAGACCCTGAGGCGCATGCTGCAAGATCGGGACATCTGGCGTTCGACGCTGCTGGTCGCGTTGTTCAACATTGCCTTGTTCAGCTACTACAGCCTCGGTCCTTTTATGTTTGAGCGGCTGGGACTGAGTGGGCAACTGTTCGGCTATAGCGGTGTGATCCTGGCCCTGGGCTCCGGTCTTGGCGCCTGGATGAATAAACGGTTGTTGCGCAAAGGGTTCACGGGATTGCGCCTGATCCGTCTTGCGGCGGGCGTGGCATTGCTCGGCGGCATCGGCGTGTGGCTGCTGCAAGACAGCGGATTGTTTGTGTTATCGATGCTGCTGGTGGTGCTGGCGTTCGGCATGGCAATCCCGAACATTCTCGGCTCGGCCCTGGCCAATTACGGTGACCGACTGGGCACGGCCGGCGCGCTGTTTGGCTTGATGTATTACCTGTTGATCGGCGCTGGGCTGATGCTGGTCGGGTGGTTTCAGGCGTTGGGCGAAACGTTGATGGTGTGCGGTGCGTTGGCCTTGCTGCTGGTCTGGCGTAAAAACTGACTAATTGTTTAATAAATGTAAACGTCGTAGGACTCGTCTTGCATTTGCGGAGCTCGTCCTCAAAGCATCAGAAATATTCTGAAAAATGCCGCCAGACGCGTCGTTCAAATCCCTGTGCTAGCTTGAAAGGCAGTAAGTCGAACCCTAAAAAAAAAACGCTAATTCCACATGCAAGGAAGCTCGCTTATGCCGCTACAGCGGCCCATCGCATCACTGCTCGCCAGCGATGCCTCAGGGATCCCGTTCCAAGTGAAGGTCAGTGTCGTGCCGATGACTAAAGCGCTTGCCAGGCAGTGGCACGAGACGGTTCAACCTATCGTTGATAACCATTACTCGCACGAAGGCTTTGCGAGTCAGAAAGTTCGAGCTGATGTCGGATGGCGATGGCCGAATTACCTGAAGCTCGTCGCCATCCACAACTACCTCACCCGAATGCCAGGTAATGCGTCCGAAAAAGGGAAGGCGATGTGTGTTGTCGTATCGAAGGGCGAGCAAAAATTTCCCATCGGCATGCTTTCGCTTGTTCCCAAGCTTCATTGCAATGTCCAGGGAGTAGAGCGGCAACGCGCTTTTACGTGGTATCTATCCGATGCACCGGCTGAGCTATATGAACAATTCTTGCGTCAACCAACCATTCGTGGTGTGGCCAAGGCTTTGATCGATTGCACGATTCAGGCTGCTTTGGACGAGGGTGATGACGGCGCGCTGTTACTACATGCCGATCCCAATGGAGGCCGGAAACTCGTCGACTTTTACACCTCCAGCTGCAAGATGCGTAGGCTATCGCCCAAAAATGGAATCGTTACGGCGATCTGGCGCAGGAGGCGTCCTGATGAATATTTCCACTTCACCGGAGCAGACGCCCAGGCATTTTCTGCTCTCTATGATCATCGGCGCTAGGCGGTCGCGGCAGCGCTTTGCACTAAGGACTGCCGGGAGGTAGAGTAAATTTTATGACTGATGCCAGGCCTCAACTTTCAAAAGCTGAACTTGCCTTTGCGCTTCGCGAGATGAAGGGGTTTAGTGCTGATTTGGAAACGCAAAGTGGATATGAAGCATCTGCGGCGCTGATGACTGAAATAATGGACGATCCTGTTCAGCGGGATCAGCTTGTTTCATTGCTGGAACAATTTGACAAGCGGCATGCCGAGCGGCAGAAGACTCCCTGGACAAATGATGGCGCACCGCTTGATCGATCCTCAAAGCCGTTGATTGTGGATGATCTTTACGATGATTTGCCAATGGGTGCCGAAGATCTTTTTCCGAGGTTGGGTTCTGCTGCTGCAACAGTTCAGGATTTTCTGTGCAGATACCAAGCCGATATGTTTTCTTCCAGTGGCTTTAAGTACGCATCTGCAGTGGCTGCTCCTTGCTCAGGTGCAAAAGTTGCCGAATCGCCTGCAAGTGAATGCAATGATCGCCAGAATAATGTTGCTTATGATGTCGATGCCTGGAGCAAAGTTCTGATTTTAGCGAAGCAGCATTTACACAGTAAGGCGATGCAAAGGGCTTCATTTTTTTCCAGGCTTGCCCAGGTTTTTGATCGAAATGAACCGCCGGAATGGGAGGTGGAAAAGTGTCCGATTACCCGAGACTCTCTTCTAGTCATCTTGCATCATGGCAATGATCACGCCTCTATTGGTTTTATCGGCAATGGTCAGAGTGCTTATGTCATGGTCTCGATCAATGACACGGCGTTGACCATGAACGAGTCTTTTCAAGATACTCAAAAGTTTGCGGCTCGAATTGCAGATTTTTTTACAGAGGCTCCAAAATCTGGTCACAAAGCCATTCAACATATGCTCAAAGCATTGTGAGAGGAGTTTCGAAGGAGCGACTTTTAGCCGCTCCTTCGAAAGAAGTATCCTGTGTTACTGAGCCGCGAACCTGGCGCTGGCCACTTTCACCCCATCCTGCCCATCCCGACTACTCACCCCCACCAGCCAATCCTCCAGCACCTTCGGATTTGCCTTCAGCCAAGCCTTTGCCGCCGCCCTTGGCTTCTGGTTCTGATTCAGCACCGCATCCATCAATTGATTTTCCATGGCCAGGCTGAACTCCATGTTCTGCAGCAACTTGCCGACATTGCTGCACTCCTTCAGATAGTCCTTGCGCACGTTGGTATACACCGTTGCCTGACCAAAATTCGGGCCGAAGTATTCATCGCCGCCGCTGAGGTATTTCATCTTGTTCCGCGTATTCATCGGGTGCGGCTCCCAGCCGAGGAACACCATCCATTCATTTTTGCGGGTGGCGCGTTTGAGTTGCGAGAGCATCGCGGCTTCGCTGGACTCCACGACTTTGAAAGCTTTGAGGCCGAACGCATCTTTGTCGATCATGCTCTGGATCAGGCGGTTGCCATCGTTGCCGGGTTCGATGCCATAGATCTGGCCGTGGAGTTTGTCCTTGAATTTGGAGATGTCGGCGAAGTCGTGCAGCCCGGCGTCGTATACGTAATCCGGCACCGCCAAGGTGTACTTGGCGCCGTGCAGGTTGGCGCGCACGGTTTCCACGGTGCCGGCGTCGCGGAAGGGTTTGATGTCGTTTTCGGTGGTGGGCATCCAGTTGCCGAGGAACACGTCCAGGTCCTTGCCCGATGCCAGGGCGCGGTAGGTCACGGGGATGGAGAGCAGGGTGGTTTTGGTGGTGTAGCCGAGGGACTCCAGCACCTCGCTGGTGATGGCGGTGGTGACGGTGATGTCAGTCCAGCCGACATCGGAAAAACGCACCGTGGCACAGGATTCGGGTTCCGCTGCCTGGGCCAGTAAGGGCAGGGTTAGAGACGCAAGCAAGAGCAAGGCTTTCATAAGATCAACTCCTCAAGGGGAAACGTCGGCAGCGGTTTGGGTGTGGCGGTCTTGTTGTTATGGGTGAAGCAAAAACCTGTGAGGGTGCTTGAGAATCTGTGAGAGCAAGCCCGCTCCCACATGGTTTGCATGTGTTCAGTCCTTCAGTGATCTTCAGTCAACGGCTCAACCCCGAACCAGTTCAACGACGCCGGTTCGGTGTTGAGGTAGATGTGCTTGAGTTCGGTGAATTCATCGAGTCCGGCGCGGGACAGTTCACGCCCGATGCCGCTGGACTTGAAGCCACCCCACGGCGCCTGGGGGAACGCGGCGTTGTAGTCGTTGATCCACACCGTGCCGACCCGCAGCCGCTTGGCCATGCGATAGGCTTTGCCGAGATCCCGGGTCCAGACTCCGGCGGCCAGGCCGTAGGGCGTGTCATTGGCCAGTTGCAGCGCCTGGGCTTCGCCGCTGAAGCGCTCGACGGTGATGACCGGACCGAAGATTTCCTCCCGGGCGATGCGCATGTCGGCGCGGACGTTGCCGAGCAAGGTCGGGCGCAGCCAAAAGCCCCGTTCGAACTGCTCGGGAATCGTGCCGCCCGCCAGCAACGTCGCACCTTGTTCGACAGCGCCGGCAATCATCGTCAGGATCAGATCGCGCTGGCCGGCAGAGATCAACGGGCCCATTTGCGTCAATGGATCGAGACCGTCACCGAGGCGAATCTTCAGGGTGCGCTTTTGCAAGGCCTCGACAAATCGATCATGAATCCCGTCCTCCACCAACAACCGCGAACCGGCCGAGCAGATTTGCCCCGCGTTGAAAAACACCGCGTTCAACGCCTGATCCAGCGCCACGTCGAAGTCAGCATCGGCGAATATGATGTTTGGATTCTTGCCCCCCAACTCCAGCGCCACGCGCTTGAAATTACCGGTGGCGGCGCGCATCACCTTGCCGCCGGCCCCGGCGCCACCGGTCAGCGACACCAGGTCCACGTCAGCACTGGCGGCCAGCAATTCACCGATATCGCCGGGCCCACAAAGCAGGTTGAACACCCCCGCCGGCAAACCTGCTTCAGCGAGCAATTCGGTCAAACGGTGAGCCGTCATCGGCGTCAGGCTGCTGGGCTTGCACACTACGGTGTTGCCGGCGGCCAGGGCCGGGGCGATCTTCCACACCGCTTGCAGCAGCGGATAATTCCACGGCGCAATCAACGCGCAAACGCCCACCGGTTCGCGCTGGTTGAAACTGATGACATGGGCCGGTGCGTGGCTGTTGACGTTGGCGCTTTCGGTTTCCAGCAGGGCGGCGTAGAAGCGAAACGTGGCGACCACATTGCCGACGTCACCGAGGCTTTCGCCCAGGGTCTTGCCGGCGTTGAGGGTTTCCAGACGCGCCAGATGCTCGGCGTCCTGCTCGATCAACCCGGCGATCTGTTGCATCAATTGGGCGCGTTCGGTGACGGGCATCGTCGGCCATGGGCCTTCATCAAAGGCGTGGCGTGCAGCACTGATCGCCAACGCCGCATCGACTGGCCCGGCCACCGCCACCTGGGCCAATACTTCCTCGTTCGCCGGGTTGATCACCTCGCGAAAACGCGCCTGTTGCGGCGCTTGCCAAACACCAGCAATGAACAACGGAATCTGCACCATCGATGTCTCCAGCCAAGTGGGTCGTGACGGTCACTATGGCGGGGGCGGTGAGGGGGCTCTTGATCAAACGCGGCATAACCATGCCGTTTTCCCACGGCAGTGACGCCGCGAAATAACGGCAGCCAATGTCGTTTCCCATCAAGTGCCGGCGCGGCGTCTCTCTACACTGCGCAAAAGCCGATCCACCACGCCGAGGGCACACGATGAATCAACCTGTCGAGCAACTGAGAATTCGCCTGGCCTGCGCCTTTCGCTGGGCGGCGCGGCTGAACTTGCACGAGTCCATCGCCAATCACTTCAGCGTGGCGGTGTCGGGGGACGGTCGAGAGTTTTTGATCAATCCGTATGGCAAGCATTTCTCGCGGATCAAGGCCAGTGACTTGCTGCTGGTTAACGCCGATGACCCGGCCAGTCTCGACCGCCCCGACGCGCCGGACATCACCGCGTGGGCCTTGCACAGCGCCTTGCACCGCAATCAGCCGCATGCCCGTTGCATCCTGCACACTCACTCCAAATACGCGACGGCACTGGCGTGTCTGACCGATTCGCGGTTGCCACCGATCGAGCAAAACGCGATGCGTTTTTTCGAGCGCGTGGCGATAGATGACGGTTTCGACGGTATGGGATTGGGCGAGGAGGCGGAGCGGGTCAGTCACTTGCTCGGCGACAAACCGATCCTGCTGATGGGCAACCACGGCCTGCTGGTGGCGGCACCGAGCATCGCCCAGGCGTTCGATGATTTGTACTACTTCGAACGCGCCTGCGAGACCTACATCACCGCGCTGTCCACTGGTCGCGAGTTGCGCATCGCCAGTGACGAGATCGCACGCAAGACTTGCCGGCAATGGCTGGATTACCCGGGCTTTGCCGACAAACATTTCAACGCATTGATGGAAATTCTGAACGAGGAAGAACCGGGCTATCGGCTGTAAATCAGTCCGCCTCGGCCGGGCGCCGTTCCTTGCTCAAGGGCTGGCGCATCACCGGGGCGGTAAAGACCTGGCTGCGGTCTTCGCTGGGCGGGCAGCCGAAGCGGGCGCGGTAGGTGCGGGAGAAATGCTCCAGCGAACCAAAGCCTGAACACGCCGCCACTTGTGCAACGCTCAGGTGCGTTTGTTGCAGCAAGCTATGGGCCTTGGCCAGGCGCAAGGTGATGTAGTACTTGAGTGGCGACAAGCCGGTTTGATGTTTGAACTGACGCTCCAGTTGCCGCCGCGAGAGCCCGACCTGACTGGCAATCGCCTCGCAATCCAGCGGTTCCTCCAGGGCTTTTTCCATCAACTGCACCGCCCGGCGAATCTTGCTGCCGTACATCCCGGTGTTGCCCGGGCCGCCGTCGAGTTGATTGTCCGCCGGTGCCCGCACATGCCCCATCAACAGGTGCATGGCGATTTCCCGGGACAAGTCGCTGTCGACGCTTTGGCCGATCCAGCCCAACAGCATGTCCAGCGTGGTGGTCGCGCCGGCGCAGGTCATGCGTTGACGCTCCAGAGTGTAGAGCTGCGGCTTGGCGTGGACCCGTGGATAGCTTTCCTGAAACCCCTGAAGATTGTCCCAGTGCACCGCTGCTTCGTAACCGTCGAGTACCCCGGCGGCGGCGAGCAATTCAGTGCCGGTTTCCACGCCCATCAACACCGCGCCGAACAACGCCTGTTTGCGCAGCCAACTCTTGAGCGCCAGGTTGCGGCTGTGTTTGTGCACATCGAAACTGGCGATCACCAGGCACACATCAAAACCCTGATCAGCGCGCAGACCGTCATTGGCCACGGTGCTCAAGCCATTGCTGGCCTGCACCGGTTCGCCGTCCAGGGACAGCAGTGACCATTCGAAAAGCTGCCGTTGAGTCAGCCAATTGGCAATCGCCAACGGCTCCAGCACCGCCGCCAGGCCGAAGTTGGAAAACGACGGCAGCAACAACACCGCGACCCGCAACGGCGCGACATCGCCACGCCGCCAAGTGAAGCGGGTTTGCGGGCTGTTGGACGACTGATCATTCATGAGCGATCTCTATCGTTGTCGAGTCTGCCACTGCGGATGAATCCAGACCGGCGCATCCAGTGCCGCCAGCGGTGGCAGGTCACGGATCAGGTCGCTGGCCTTTTCCGCGATCATCACCGTTGGCGCGTTGGTGTTGCCGCTGACGATCACCGGCATGATCGAGGCATCCACTACCCGCAAGCCGTCGAGGCCGTGCACCCGCAATTGTGGGTCGACCACCGCTTCCGGGTCGCTCGCCGGGCCCATCTTGCAGGTGCCGCTGGCATGGTAGCCGGTTTCTGTCACGTTTCTGGCCCACGTATCCAGCGCTTCGTCGCTTTGCGCCTGGGGGCCGGGGACCCGTTCTTCACCTTTGAAAGCAGCCATGGCCGGTTGCTCGATGATCTCGCGCACCAGCCGTGCGCCGGCGCGCATGTCGGCTCGATCCTGCTCGGTTTTCAGGTAATTGAACAGGATGCGCGGCGGTTGTCGAGGGTCGGCGCTGTTCAAGGTGACGCTGCCCAGGCTGGTGGGGCGCATCAGATCGATATGAATCTGGAACGCGTGTCCCGGCACCAGATCGACACTGCCCGGTTGCACGGCCAGCGGCATGAAGGTCAGTTGCAGGTCGGGATGCTCGACACCAGCGCGCGAGCGGATAAATGCCCCGGCCTCGAAATGATTGCTCGCCGCGAGTCCGTCATGGGTGACGAACCAACGGGCGCCGATCCACCACTTGCCCGGCGCGGTGGTCCAGGGATAGAGCGACACCGGTTTTTTGCACAGGTACTGCACGACCGTGTCCGGGTGATCGTTGAGCCGTTTGCCGACGCCGGGCAGGTCGTGAAGCACGCTAATGCCGAGGTCGCGCAACTCCGCCGCCGGACCAATGCCCGACAGCAACAACAACTGCGGCGAATTGATTGCCCCGGCGGTGAGCAACACTTCGCGGCGGGCGTGTGCCTGATGCGTCTTGCCGTTCTGCTCGTACTCGATTCCGACCGCACGCTGGCCGTCGAACAGAATACGCAACGCCAACGCATCAGTAGCCACCCGAACGTTGCCCCGCGCCAGCGCTTCGCTCAAATACCCTCGCGAAGTGCTCCAGCGCCGCCCGTTGCGAGTCGTGCGATCCACCGGCCCGAACGCTTCCTGGCGATAGCCATTCAAATCGCTGCTCAAGCCGTACCCGGCCTCGGCACCCGCCGCCAGAAACGCCGCGCACAACGGCGTTTGCGTATCGCCGGGGGTGACGTGCAGATGCCCCGTCGCGCCTCGGTAATCGTCGGCGCCCTCGGCATGGGTTTGCGCGCGTTTGAAGTACGGCAGCACCGCTTGATAGCTCCAACCGGCGCAACCTTGCTCGGCCCAGCCGTCGTAATCCCGAGCATGGCCACGGATGTAGACCATGCCGTTGATCGACGACGAACCGCCCAGCGTCCGGCCGCGCGGCGTGCCAATCCGGCGACCGTCCAGATACGGTTCCGGCTCGGAGCTGTAGCTCCAGTTGTAGCGCGTACCGCCGACCACGATGCCCACGGCCGAGGGCATGTCGATGGTCCAGCTCTGGTCTGCAGGGCCGGCTTCCAGGACCAGAATCCGTGCGGTGGAGTCTTCGCCAAGACGATTGGCCAACACGCAACCCGCTGACCCTGCGCCCACAATCAGGTAATCAAACTCATGATCGGCCATGGTTTGCTGTGCTCCACTAAAAATAACGACATTCAACCTGTGGGAGCGAGCCTGCTCGCGAATGCAATCGATCATTCAAGATTGATATTGACTGACCCACCGCTTTCGCGAGCAGGCTCGCTCCCACAGGGATTGTGCTTGGCTCAGAGGCTGCTCGGCCCATGAATCCCGTTAAACACCAACTTATGAAAGTGATGCACCAAGTGCTCGCTTTCATTGCTGCGCTGGGCATCGATCATGTAGCGCCCCTGGTCGTAACCCAGGGAATGCAGGCCTTTCTGCACCGAGATATTCAGCGCGATATCTTCCGGTCCCAGATCCTCATTCATCCACTTCATGCACGACGCACTCACCGCCGCCGTCTCACCATTGTTGGAGTAATAACCAAAGCGCAGCAGCGAGCGCTCGGCGTCCAGCGGGATCATGATGAATGAGCCCAGAAACTCCGAAAACGGGAAGGTGTAGAAGGTGTTGTTCGGCCACATGCCAATGTTGAAGAAGCATTCGTCGGGGTTCACTTCGGGTTTCAAAGGCACACCGTAAGCTTCGGTCACCGAGAGGTTGGCCGGGGCGATGTAGGTCCACCAGTTGTCGCGTTTGGTCAACTGATAGCCCTTGAAGTCGATCAGCTTGGCGAGATCGATGTGGCACGGCCCGGACAACTTGAAGTGATAGCCCTCGATGGAGTTGTCCATGATCACCTTCCAGTTGGCCGGCACGATCACGTCCTGCTCCTCGATCAGGCGCATGTTCGCCAGGTTCGGAAATACACGACGCATCTCTTCATCGGCACCCGGGAACATGTCCCGCAACGATGGCGCCGCCGGGTCGAGATTGAAGTAGATGAAGCCACCCAATTCTTCAGTGCGAACTTGCGGGATATTGAACTGCTGCAACTCGAAGTTCTTCATCTTGTCGCAACGGGGCGCACCGCGCAGGGTCCCGTCCATCTCGTAGCACCACGAGTGATAGGCGCAGCGCACCACGCCGCCCGTCGTACCGCGCCGCTCTTCGAGCAAGCGATTGCCGCGATGCTGGCAAACGTTGTGGAACCCATGAATCTGACCCTGACGATTCCTCGCCACCACCACGCTCTGATCAAACAGATCCGTCACCACGTACTGACCCGGCTCGGCGAACTCGCTGACATGCCCGGCCACGTGCCAGGCGTGCATGAAAATATTGTCGCGCTCAGCCTTGAACAGCGTCTCGTCGAAGAAATAACGCGAGGGCAGGGTGAACGCTTCTTCCGGGTCCTGACGATCCCAACCCTCGACGGGGCTTTGCTGTTTGCGGGTCTGGAAGTTTTGCATGGGGACGATCTCCACAGTGACTGGCCGCACGGCACGGCTGCTTGTTCTGGGAGTTAATTTAGGGGGAGGGGAAGGGTGGGGATTGATGGATTACGACGAGTTGCGTGGGGGAATGATCAAGGACTGTGGCGGTGGTGCAGCGCTGTGGCGTCCAAGGGTGGCGACCCTTCATCGACCCTCCAAGGAATGATTTGCCGGGCTTAATAGGAAGCATTACTATTCACGCCTTCCTCCCACAGCACACCGTAATGACCCCCAAGCTGCCCCGCACCCACGGCTTTTTCGAGCATTACGAAGAGTTGATCGGCACCTGGACCCGTCGCCTGAGAAATCGTCAGCAGGCTGAGGATCTGGCCCACGACACCTTCGTGCGGGTGCTTGAGTCGGATTCGGCGGCGGTGGAGCAGCCTCGGGCGTATTTGCACCAGACCGCGCGCAACATTGCGGTGGATGGCTATCGGCGTGAGGATCGGCGGGGCGCCATGGAGTCCGAGGCGATTGATCACAGTGTGTCGTCGTCCGGCGACCCGGAGCATTTCATGCATGCGATCCAGTTGGCCGATTCCATTGAACGGGCGCTCACGGAGTTGCCGATTAACTGCCGCAAGGTGTTTGTCTGGCAGAAGATCGAAGGCCTGACCCAGGCGGAAATCGCCGAGCGGTTGGGGCTGTCCAAGAACATGGTGGAAAAATATATGATCCGCACCCTGCGGCACCTGCGGGATCGTCTGGATGGGGCGCAGTCATGATTTGCGGTGCCGCGCAAAAGATCGCAGCCTTCGGCAGCTCCTACAGAGAGGTGTGCCGTCATCTCCCATTTACATCCCCGGCCAAACAGGAATTTCCATGATGGATACTCGTGATTGCGCGTGCGGGCAAACAGCGGTTCGCGACGAGGCGGCACGGTGGTTTGTGCGTTTGCAGGAGCCGGCGGTGGACGTTGAAGAACATCGGCGTTTCGAAGTCTGGCTGCATGAACACCCGCAGCACCGCGATGAATTTCAACTGCTCCAGGGCTTGTGGACGGCGGCCGATCTGTTGCCGGCCAAGCGTCTGCAAGCCTTGTGTGAAGCCGCGCCGGAACGTCGCAAACGACGTCCGCTGGTGCGTTACGCGGTTGCCGCCAGTGTGTTGGCGGTGGCGCTTGGCCTGGGTTTGTTCAGCGGTTTGAATCACCCGGCGACCTACACCGCAGAATTTTCCACGGCGTTGGGCGAGCGTCAGCATGTGGCGTTGCCGGATGGTTCGATGATTGATCTCAACAGTCGTAGCCGGGTGCAGGTACGGTTTGAAAAGCATCGTCGCGGCATCGAGCTGACCGAAGGCGAAGCGATGTTCAGCGTCGAGCACGACACCAGCCGACCCTTCGTGGTCGAAACGGGCAACGGCCAGGTCACGGTCACCGGCACCCGCTTCGATGTGCGCCGGGACCTGACGCAAACCAAGGTCGCGGTGGAGCAGGGCACGGTCAAGGTTCAGGGGTACGGCGCCGATTTCATCAATCTCACCGCTGGCCTCGGTACGCACATCGATGCCAAGGGCAAGGTGGCCGCCGCTTACGCGGTCAACCCGCAGGAACTGACGGCCTGGCGCAGCGGCAAACTGGTGTTCAACAACGCCAGCCTGGCCGAAGTCGCTGCCGAAGTGTCGCGCTATCGGGAGAAGCCACTCACGGTCGGCAACGACAAAGTGGGCAATCTGCGCCTGACCAGCGTGTTCAACTCCGACAACACCGATGCGCTGCTGAAAGCCTTGCCGAGCATTCTGCCGGTGGCCGTGCGCACGCTTTCTGACGGTAGTCAGGAAATAATTGCGCGATAGATTCAGGTTTTTTTCGAGTTCTTCGTCTTCTTGTCCAACTGCAACTGGTTTGCATTAACAGCCGCGTATTCTTGCGATCCACAGGACAACGTTCGACGTGAAAGAAACCACCGCTAAAAACAACAAATCACCTTGGTTGCCGCTGGCTCTGGCATTGGCTGTCAGCGCCGCGCTGCCCCAGGCGTTCGCCGCCGATGCGATTCACATCCAGGCGCAGCCGCTGGGCCAGGCCTTGAGTCAGCTCGGTCAGCAAACGTCGCTACAGGTTTTTTTCAGCCCGGAACTGGTCGCCGGCAAACAAGCCCCGGCGGTGGACGGCAACCTGTCCCCGGAACAGGCCCTGCGCCAATTGCTGCAGGGCAGCGGTCTGGAATATCAGATCGATGAAGGCTCCGTGACCTTGACCCCGGCGCCGACCTCCGCGTCCAACGGCCCGCTGGAACTGGGTGTGACCGATATCAAAGTGGTCGGCGACTGGCTCGGTGACGCCGATGCCGCCGTGGTGCAAAACCACCCCGGCGCCCGCACGGTGATCCGTCGCGAAGCGATGATCGAACAGGGCGCGATGAACGTCGGCGACGTGCTGCGTCGCGTCCCGGGCGTACAAGTACAGGACGCCAACGGCACCGGCGGCAGTGATATCGCGCTGAATGTCGGCGTGCGGGGCCTGACCTCGCGCCTGTCGCCGCGCTCCACGGTGTTGATCGACGGCGTACCCGCTGCATTCGCCCCGTATGGCCAGCCGCAACTGTCGATGGCGCCGATTTCCTCGGGCAACCTCGACAGCATCGATGTGGTGCGCGGCGCCGGTTCCGTGCGTTACGGGCCGCAGAACGTCGGCGGGGTGATCAACTTCGTCACCCGCGCCATCCCGGAGAAAGCCACCGGTGAAATCGGCACGACCCTGGAAACCTCCCAGCACGGTGGCTGGAAACACATCGACACCGCATTTGTCGGCGGCACCGCTGACAATGGCATGGGCGTGGCGCTGTTGTACACCGGGGTCAATGGCAACGGTTACCGCGAAAGCAACAACGGCAACGACATCGACGACGTGATCCTCAAGACCCACTGGGCGCCGACCGACGTTGACGATTTCAGCCTGAATTTCCACTACTACGACGCCAGCGCCGACATGCCCGGCGGCCTGACCCAGAAGCAGTACGACGCCAGTCCGTTCCAGTCCGACCGCGACTACGACAACTTCACCGGGCGCCGCAAAGATGTCTCGTTCAAGTGGGCGCGGCAGATTGATGATCGTACCCAGGCCGAGGTGCTGACTTACTACACGGACAGTTTCCGTGGCAGCACCATCGCCGCCCGCGATCAGAAAACCCTCAGCTCTTATCCACGGTCCTACTACACCCTGGGTGTCGAGCCGCGGGTGTCTCATGTGTTCGATGTCGGCCCGACCACCCAGGAAGTCAGCGTCGGTTATCGCTACTTGAAAGAAGCGATGCACGAGCAGTCGAGCCGCGTGGCGCTGGTGAATAACCAACCGGTGATCACGCCGACGTCTGACGGCCATGTGTTCCAGGATCGCACCGGTGGCACCGAGGCCAATTCGGTGTACCTCGATAACAAAATCGACGTCGGTAACTGGACCATTACGCCGGGTATCCGCTTCGAACATATCAGCACTGACTGGCACGACCGCGCGGTACTCGATACCGCTGGCAAACGCGTCCCGGAAAAAAACCGCAGCATCGAAAGCAACGAACCGCTTCCGGCCTTGAGCGTGATGTATCACTTGTCCGACGCGTGGAAGCTGTTCGCTAACTACGAAACCTCGTTCGGCAGCCTGCAATATTTCCAGCTCGGCCAGGGCGGTTCGGGTGACAGCACCGCCAACGGCCTGAGCCCGGAAAAGGCCAAGACCTACGAGATCGGCACGCGCTACAACGATGACGTGTGGGGCGGGGAAGTGACGCTGTTCTACATCGACTTCGATGACGAACTGCAATACATCAGCAACGATGTGGGCTGGACCAACCTCGGCGCCACCAAGCACCAGGGCCTGGAAGCGTCGGTGCATTACGACATGTCCGCGCTCGACCCACGGCTCGACGGCCTGACGGCCAACGCCGGTTTCACCTATACCCGCGCTACGTATGAAGGCGAGATCCCGGGTTTCAAGGGCCGTGACTTGCCGTTCTATTCCCGTCAGGTGGCCACCGTCGGCTTGCGTTACGACATCGATCGCTGGACCTACAACATCGACGGTTTCGCCCAGTCCAAGCAACACTCGCCGGGCACGGGCGTGAACGCCGATGGCAGCTTCACCGGCAACTACATCACTGACGGCAGCGCTGACGGGCAGTACGGCGACATGCCGGGCTACGTGACCTGGAACGTACGTGGGGGCTATGACTTCGGTTCGCAACTCTCGAATCTGAAACTTGGCGCCGGGGTGAAAAACGTGTTCGACCACCAATACTTCACCCGCTCCAGCGACAACAACTCCGGCATCTACGTCGGCGCACCGCGCACGTTCTTTGTGCAGGCTAGCGTCGGGTTCTGATAGACCGCGGTAACCTCATTCGCGAGCAGGCTCGCTCCCACATAGGATCTGCGCGAACACAAATACCGTGTTCACCAGAAATCCCCTGTGGGAGCGAGCCTGCTCGCGATGGCGGTGTATCAGGCGACATTAATGTTGGCTGTGTCGGCCTCATCGCGAGCAAGCTCGCTCCCACATAGGATCTGCGCCGAACACAAATACCGTGTTCACCAGAAATCCCCTGTGGGAGCGAGCTTGCTCGCGATGGCGGTGTATCAGGCGACATTAATGTTGTCGGTGTCGGCCTCATCGCGAGCAAGCTCGCTCCCACAAGGGGTCTGCTGTGAACACCGCATTTTTGTGTACGACTAGAGATCGAATGTGGGAGCGAGCCTGCTCGCGAAGCTGTTCAGACTTTCAACACTTTCCCGCCAATGGCCACCGCCACCAGCAACACCGCCATCAACCCGAACGCAAAACTCAAGCTGCTGCCATGGGCGACGAACCCGATCAGTGCAGGCCCGGCGAGGATGCCTGCGTAGCCGAGGGTGGTGATGGCCGGTACGGCGATGCTTTCCGGCATGACGGTCTGTTTGCCCACGGCGGTGTACAGCACCGGCACGATGTTCGAGCAACCCGCTCCGACCAGCGCATAACCCACCAGCGCCACCTCCCAGGTCGGTGCGAATGTCGCCAATGCCAGGCCCACCGCCGCCGTCAGCCCACCAAACACCATCACTTTGGTCGCGCCCAGGCGCCGCACAATCGCGTCCCCGGTCAAACGCCCGGCGGTCATGGTTAGCGCAAACGCCGCATAACCCAGCCCGGCATACGCCGTATCGATTCCGCGCTCAGACGCCAGGAACACCGCGCTCCAGTCGAGCACCGCGCCTTCAGTCAGGAACACGATGAAACACATCATGCCGATAAACAGCACGATGCCATGGGGCACGGCAAACGCTGGCCCGGAACTCTCACTGCCATAAGGCAGCAGATGCGGCGCCGCTTTCAGCAACGCCACGATCAGTATCACGTTCACCACCAACGTTGCGCCGAGCGGCGAAACACCCAGGCCGAGCAGGGCGCTGACACCCGCCGCGCCGACGATCCCGCCCAGACTGAACAAGCCATGGAACCCCGACATCATGGTCTTGCCACTGGCTCGCTCGACGATCACCGCTTGCAGGTTCACCGTCGAATCCACCGTGCCCAACCCCGCGCCAAACATGAACAACGTGGCAATCAACGCTGGAATCGATGACACCGTCGCCAACAACGGCAACGCTGCGCAAATCAGCAACACCCCGGCGCTCACCACCCGACGACAGCCGAAACGCGTGGCCAGGAGTCCCGCAACCGGCATCGCCAGAATCGACCCGACCCCCAGGCACAACAGCAACAAACCGAGGGTTCCTTCATCCAGCCCGGCACGCGCCTTGGCGTAAGGCACCAGCGGCGCCCACGCTGCAATACCAAGGCCGGCGATAAAAAAGGCGATGCGGGTGGACATCTGTTCCAGGCGTCCGGGAACAAATGAGATGGGGGTGTTGAGGTTGGTCATATCGATCCTTGGCAAAAAACGTCGCGTACCCAAGGGACAGTGACTTACCGGTCAGGTTCGATCAGCGTCCGCAGCGGTTCGCGGTCAGGCAGGCTGACATCCTTGCACAGCCCGGCCCTTAATCGCGAGCGCGGGTGTCAGCGGCGTTCGCACAATTGACGCAGGCGTTCGTCTCGCACTTGCAGAATCTCGAACAAGCCCAGCGCCCGCAGCGCCGGCAAGGCCTCCGTAATGTCCTGCTCGGCCTGACGCCGTTGTTCGTCGCCGGCATCCGGGTCGGCCAGCACCCGCGCATTGATCAGAAAAGCCCCGACCGTGCCTTTGCGCACTGTGGTGCCATTGAATTGGCCTTGGTTGAGATCGTCGGGAAGCAGGTCTTCGGCGCGCATATCGGTAACTCCTGTTGAATGAGTGCTCAGCCTAAAGCGCCGTTCATGGCTAAGCTGCCTTATTCGGGTCATTCAATAACGTGAAGCTGCCAATGACTAAACCCCTGATATCCACCGAGCTGGCACAGTCCTCGACCGCTGCGCGGGTGATCGCTGTCACGCTGGACAGCCCCGTCGAGCGCCAAAGCGCCTTGCACCAGCATGCCCGCGGCCAATTGCTGGGGGCGCGGCGCGGGTTGTTGTCGGTGGACGCGGCGGATCATCATTGGGTAGTGCCGGCCACTCACGCGGTGTGGATTCCGCCGGACTGCCTGCACGGCTTGCGCTCCCACGGTCCGTTCCATGGCTGGAGCGTCTACGTGACGGCGCCTGCCTGTGTCGGGTTACCGCAACAGCCGTGCATCATCGCCACCTCGGGCTTACTGCGTGAAGCCGTGGACCGGGCCGCCACCTGGGACGAGGGCGCACGGGATCAGCGTCAGGAACGGATCGGCCAACTCATCCTCGATGAAATCGCCGCATTGCCCATGGAGCCTTTCGGGTTGCCGCTGCCTGATGATCTGCGCTTGCGCCGGATCACTCAGGCGCTGGTCGATGATCTCGCGGACAACCGCTCACTGGAGCAGTGGGCGCAGTGGGGCGGGTTGTCGGCGCGAACCCTGGCCCGACGCTTCATCAGCGAAACCGGCTTCACCTTCAGCCACTGGCGCCAGCGCGCGCGGTTGTTGCGGGCGCTGGAGTTGCTCGCGGCGGGCGAGCCGGTGACGACCATTGCGCTGGAACTGGGCTACGAAAACGTGAGTGCATTTATTGCGATGTTCCGTCGCACGTTCGGGGTGACGCCGGGGCGGTATTTCATCACCGGACTTTGATGCTTACAGTACAGGCACTTTTCACGCCGATTTCAGGACCGATCCATGACACCGTTTTACGATGCCCGGGGCAATATTTACGCTGTCGTATCGCCTGATGCAGTGCGCCACGACGGTATCGAGCTGCCCGAAAATGCCAGTCACGCCGCACAAACCCGGGAACGTTGGGCGTTATCAGCCATCGAGGCGTTCTGCGGTTGGGCGCCCGGTACACAGCCGCCCGGAAGCAAGGACCATCGTTGCGACGGCCTGCTGGTCGGCCCGTTTCAAGCGGCGCCTCCGTTTGATCTGTTGATCGTCAACACCGACGGCACCCTGGCCGAGCGCAGTGGCAACGGCCTGACGATTTTCTCCCAGGCCCTCAGTGAGCAAGGGTTGCTGCCGAGCGATGAGAGTTGCGTGCTGCGGGTTCATCACGACAAAAGCGATGCGCTGTCACCGGTAGAAACGACCGTGAAACCGGCCGAGGTCGATGGCGTACACGGCTTCTGGCTGGACCTGGGCAAGCCCGCGCTGGGGCCGCAAGCGGTCGGCGCTCAAGGGGTCGAAAGCGCAACATTGAACGGTCACGACATCAGCCACGTGCCGCCACTGTCAGCACTCAATTCAGCCTGGACGCGCAGCCAGTTTGTGCGAATCGGCAATCCCCATTGCGTGACGCTGGTGACCGATGCCGAGGCGTTGCCGAGCAATGAACAGATGCGCGAACCGGGGTTGGCCGAAGGGCTGATGCGCATCGCCTATGCCATGCCGGCTGGGGCAGGGCAGCCCTGTGCGGCGGGGGTGAACCTGCAATGGGCGAGGCTTGAGTCAGAAGGCCGAATCGTCGCGTGGGTGTTCGAGCGCGGAGAAGGGCCAACCGCCTCGTCGGGCACCAGCGCCAGTGCGGTGGCGTGCGCGGCTTGGCGGGTGGGTTGGGTGAAGGCCGGTGAAGTGAAGGTGGTCATGCCCGGCGGGACCGCGCCGATTCTGCTGGAAGAGCAGGGTGGGGAATTGAGTCGGGTGAGGTTGTTTGGTACGGCGCGGTTGATGGGGTGAATTCAAGATCGCTTTCGCGGGCGAGCCTCGCTCCTACAGGAGCGAGGCTTGCCCGCGAAGAGGCCCGCCCAGTCAGCGAAAATTCAAACCTGTTGCGCCCACTCCACCACCGGCATCTGCCGCTTCATCAACACCTCACCCCCGCGAATCGAATACAGCGGCAGACCCTGGCTGCGAATCACCTCGTAATCACTGTCCGCCGACAGAATCAGCAAGTTCGCTGGCCGCCCGCGCTCCAGTCCATAACGATCCCCCAAGGCCATGGCCTTGGCGCTGTTGTCGGTCACCAAATCCAGCGCACTTTGCAGGTTGCGGTAACCGAGCATATGGCAAATATGCAGGCCGGCTTCGAGTACGCGCAGGATGTTGCCGTTGCCCAGGGGATACCACGGGTCGACGATCGAATCCTGGCCGAAACACACGTTCATCCCCGCTTCGAGCAATTCGTTAACCCGGGTGACGCCACGGCGTTTCGGGAAGTTGTCGAAGCGCCCTTGCAGGTGAATGCTTTCGGTCGGGCAGGAGACAAAGCTGATCCCGGAATGCCCAAGCAACCGGAACAATTTGGCGCAGTACGCGTTGTCGTAGGAGCCCATGGCCGTGGTGTGGCTGGCGGTGACGCGCGAACCCATGTCGCGGCTGCGGGCTTCTTCGGCCAGCACTTCGAGGAAGCGTGAGTGCGGGTCGTCGGTTTCGTCGCAATGCACGTCCACCAGGCAACCGGTGCGTTCGGCCAGGTCCATCAGGAACTTCACCGAACTGACGCCCTGGTCCCGGGTGTACTCGAAATGCGGAATACCGCCGACCACATCGGCGCCCATGCGAATCGCTTCTTCCATCAGCTCGCGACCGTTGCGGTACGACTCGATGCCTTCCTGGGGGAACGCGACGATTTGCAGGTCGATCAAGTGGCGGCTTTCTTCGCGCACTTCGAGCATCGCCTTGAGCGCGGTCAGGGTCGGATCGGTGACATCGACGTGGGTGCGCACATGCTGGATGCCGTGGGCGGCCAGGGTCTGGATGGTTTTCTTGGCGCGGGTCTTGGTGTCTTCCAGGGTGATGGTGGCCTTGCGCTCCCCCCAGCATTCGATGCCTTCGAACAGCGTGCCGCTCATGTTCCAGCGTGGTTCGCCGGCGGTCAGCGTTGCGTCGAGGTGAATGTGCGGCTCGACGAAGGGCGGCACCACCAGTTTGCCGCCGGCGTCCAGGTCATCGGGACCCAAGGTCGGGGCTTCGGTCTGCCGGGCGATGTTGCCGATCAGGCCGTTTTCCAGGTGCAACTCATGCAGGCCTTCTTGGTTGCGCAGGCGGGCGTTGATGATGTGCATCAGGCGAATCCTTTTAGAGATCTTGTAGTGGAGCATCGGCAGTGCGGACACCCAGCACGCCGGTCAATATCACATACGTTAGCGCGGCTGCGGCAATGCCTACCAGCGGCGCGAGCCACGGCGAGCTGAACGCGGCCACGGTGCCGACCGCATAAGCGCTCAGGCCGGACCAGTTGAAGGCCGGCAGGCGAGCGTCGGCCAGACGAGGATATTGACCGCGATAACGAAAGAAAAAGTCCGCCATGATCACACCGCCAATCGGAGGAATGACCGTGCCGAGCAAAATCAGGTAGGGCACCAGCATGTCGTACATGCCCAGCAGCGCCAACAACGTGCCGATCACGGCGCCGGCCAGGGTCACGGTTTTGCGTCGGCCGGTGCGCAGCAGGTTGCACCCGGCGACGGCGAAGTTGTAGATCGTGTTGTCCTGGGTGCTCCAGATATTGAGCAGCAACATCGCCATCGCCGCCATGGCGAAGCCTTGCAACAGCAGCACTTCGACCACGTCGGGCTGCTGATAGACGATCGCCCCGTAGGCGCCGATCAGCACCATCAGGCCATTGCCGACGAAGAAACCGATCAGGCTCGCCAGCACCGCGACCCGCGCCGAACGGGAGAACCGCGTCCAGTTGGTGGCCTGGGTCGCGCCACTGACGAAAGTGCCGAACACCAAGGTTATGGCCGTCGACCAATCCAGCGTCTCGGTCGGCACCACGGCGAGCAAACCGTCGAGCCCGCCGACCTTTACCGTCGCGACCCACATCGACAGCATCAGCAGCAACATCATCGCCGGCACCGCGATGTACGACAGAATCTCCAACCCGCGATAACCGACATACGCCGTGGCGCAAAACACCATCCCGAACAACACCATCAGCCCGAGCACCGTGCCTTCGTCCAGTTCGAAATACTTGCCCAGCACCACCGCAGCCGTCGCCGTGCCCCAGGCGTACCAGCCGATCTGGGTGAAGCCGAGGATCAAGTCACTGAGCCTGCTGCCCACTTCGCCAAAACAGAAACGGCCCATCAGCACCGAGTTGAGGCCACTCTTGAACGCGATGTAGCCAAGTCCGGCGGCGTAGATGCCCAGCAGCAGATTGCCGACGACGATCACCGCCATCATCTCGCCAAAACCGAACGCCACCCCGAGCTTGCCGCCGGCAAACATGGTCGCGGTGAAGAAAGTGAAACCCAGCAGCACCATGGCGGTGGAGGCGAGGCCCTTGCGGGCGTGCATCGGGACTTCGCTGAGGGGGTAATCGTTACCGGGGTCGTTCTGCGTCATGGGGCGTTCCTTGCTGGATGAGAGACGCGGATGAGGGTTGCAGTGGTCGTGCCAGGTGCGCGGTGGTGGGGTTATTTATAGACGAGGCGGGGGAGTTGGGCGCGAAAGCGGTGCAACTGACGGGGCACAAGACCCATGTGGGAGCGGGCTTGCTCGCGAAGGCAGAGTGTCAGCCGACATCAATATTGACTGATCCACCGCTTTCGCGAGCAAGCCCGCTCCCACAGGTGATTGGGTTTCTTCAGGGGGATGAGTGCTGCGGTAGAAACCGTAGTGATGATCGTTCCCACGCTCTGCGTGGGAATGCCTCAATGGACGCTCCGCGTCCGCTTCGGCAGGGACGCGGAGCGTCCCGGGCTGCATTCCCACGCAGAGCGTGGGAACGATCATCTTTACAGAAACCTCAGCAACGCCGCGACAATCGCTTCCGGCGCATCTTCTTGCACTAGATGCCCTGCATTGGGAATGGCATGGAAACGGGACCCTGGGATCATTCCATGCAAGGCGCGTCCACGCTCGATGGGAATCCACTGATCATCCTCGCCCCACAGAATCTGCACCGGGCAGCGAATCGTGGGGTACAGCCCTTCGGCTTCTTGGGTATAGCGTTCATCCATCTGCGCAATCTGCCGGTAGAACGCTGCTTGCCCCGGTTCCCCCAGCCATGGCTGCACATAGGGTGCTAATTCATGGTCGGGGATTTCGCGCTGGATCGCGCCGCGAATGTAGGTCGGCACGATGGCCCTTTGAATGTAATCGGGCAATCCGCTGAACGCCGCTTCATGCTGGCGCACGTGCTGCACGAACGGCGAGCCCCAGGGCGTGAGTGCCACCGGGTCGATCAGGGTCAGGCTGCGGTAGTTTTTGCCGTTGAGCAGGTGGGCGCGCAGGGCGGTGGCGCCGCCGAAGTCGTGGGCCACTACGTCCGGGTTGTCCAGGCCCCAGTGCTCCAGCAGTTGCGTCAGCAGTTCGTTTTGTACGCCGAGGGACACATCGCTGTCGGGTTGCGCGGATTGCCCGTACCCCAGCAAATCAAAGTAATGCACCCGATGCGTGGTGATGAAATGCGGTGCGATCCGGTGCCACACATAAGACGAAAAGGGCGTGCCATGCACAAACACCAGCGGCGGACCGTCGCCCCGCACGGCGTAACGAACGGAATGCCCGTTGAAGCGATAGGTTTGAGGCAGAGGCCAGTCAGTCATGGGGGTGTCCTCTTGGCGGGAAGAGCCAAAGAGCATAGGCAAAAGATAACGGATGCAGCAACTGACGAAACGCATTTCCCCCTGTGGGAGCGGGCTTGCTCGCGAAGGCGTCTGTACATCCAGCATCAATGCGCCTGACAAACCGCTTTCGCGAGCAGGCTCGCTCCCACAGGGGATTTGTGTCGAATACTGATTCTGCGGCCACTGAAGAACAATTGTGGGAGCGAGCCTGCTCGCGAAGAGGCCGTGTCAGCCACCATCAATATTGACTGATCCACCGCTTTCGCGAGCAAGCCCGCTTCCACAGGGTTTTCAGGTGTTTTTTAGCTCAGTGCTTTGCGCATGTGCACCCGGCGCAAGCCGTTTTCTTCCACCCGGTGGGTTTCGACATACCCCCGGCGCAGGTACAGCGCGATGTTTTCGCGCATGGCTTCATTGGTGTAGAGCCGGATCGAGGGGTAACCCGCGTCGAGGGCGTGGCGTTCGGCGAAGTCCAGCAACTGCCGGCCGAAACCCTGGCCCATGACCGCCGGGTTGACGGCGATGTTGTCCAGCAGCAAGTACTCTTCGGTGTCGATCAGCACCACGAAACCGCTGAGGGTCTTTTCTTGCGCGAGGACATGGACGCGCCGGGCCAGTACCTGGCTGGCGTAGTCATCCAGCATCGGCGCGGGTTTGCGGCCGATGCGCTCGATGTAAGGCGAATAGGCCGCCTCGACGATGGCCTCGATCTGCGCGATGTCCTCAAGCGTAGCGGGGCGAATAAGCAGCGACATGAGACGGGTTCCTTTGGGCCAAGGATGGGGCCTGACTGTACTCGGCGTCAGCAAGAAACGACAGGCATAAAAAAACCACCGTCGCCGGTGGTTCTTCTCGATCAGGTGTTGTTACTCACCGTGATAGATGCAGCCGCTGGTGCAGGTTTCGTGGATACGAATCGCGCTGAGTTCCGGCAGCAGGGGCTTCAACTCGGTCCAGATCCACTTGGCCAGCACTTCACTGGTCGGGTTTTCCAGGCCAGGAATGTCGTTCAGGTAGTTGTGATCGAGGCGCTCGTAGAGTGGCTTGAAGATCGCCTTGATTTCCGAGAAATCGCGGATCCAGCCGGTATGCGGATCGAGGTCGCCACTGAGGTGAATCGCCACTTTGAACGAGTGACCGTGCAGGCGACCGCACTTGTGGCCTTCCGGTACGTGGGGCAGGCGGTGGGCGGATTCGAACGTAAACTCTTTGAAGATTTCCACAGTGATTTTCAGCTCTGTCAGGTGGCGATCGCCGCGGCGATGTGGGCAGGCGGCGAGTTTACCAGAGCGCCGGGCAAAACACTGACTAAAGGGTCAGCAAGCGCTCGCCGAGGCGACCGCTGGCAGCCAGTTCGAGAAATTCGTCGCCCATGCGGCGACTCTCTTCCATCGTCGCACGCCAGTATTTCTGGCGGCTCGGGGCATCGCCCATAAAGCGCTTGAAGTCGTTACGGTCCGGCAGTTTGCCGTAGGGCAGGCGCGCCAGATAATCCTTCGATGGCGCCAGCAACAGCACGTCTTGCAAGCGCGTAGTGCAGGCGCGGCGCCACGGTAGGGTCTTGTCGAACCAGCCCGGAATGACCCGGTCGGTGAAGTGCGGATAGAGCACGATGTCGTTGCCGCTGTAGGGCAGGTCGAGGTGATAGTCCAGCAGACCGCCGTCGCGAAATGTTCCAGCGCCGGCACCGGGCAAATCACGCACGCCTTCCATGACCATCGGGATCGAGCCCGACGCCAGCAGGGCCTGGCGCAGATTGCCGGCATTCAGCGCAACGAAGCGCGACGGAAAGTCATTCAACGCATTGACCGGCGGCGCCAGGCGCGGGTCGTGGATGATCAGCCGTTCGAAATGCCGCGACAGCCGCGCGCGACCCCGCAGGTTGTCGGCGATCACCGACGACAGGCCCAGGCCGAGGCGCCCGCGATGGTCGTGGGCGAGCAGGCCGTGGCTTTTGACCACCATGATGTTCAGTCGGTAATGGGCGTTGTCCAGAATCGTGGCGTCGCGGCCGTCCAGCAGCTCATCGAGCATGCGCCGGGAGCTCTGGCTGATTTGCGCCATGGTCACGCCCTTGTCGAAGTTCTGCTCGGTGTACAGATGACCGAGCCGGCGAATGCCTTCGGCGGCATCCGGCAGACACGCGCTGGCGAACCGCCAGGAACCCACCGAGGCGCCAATCAACGAGCGTTCACGAGGTGCCGCCGGCAGCCATTCGCCGAACAGCGCCAGGTCCAGACCTTGAATCCCCAACGCCTTGGGCCCACCGGCGGCGCCCGGCAGTGTGCCGACGTCAGCGGCGCTCAGGCCGTTTTCACGAATGCGCGCAAAGGCCCGCGGGCCGGCCTTGAGGGTCAGGGACGGGAACTTGATGTGGATAGCAGTCATACCGGTCTCGATGTCTGGCAAGCCGAGGATTATAGACACCCACCATTCCCCTGTGGGAGCGAGCCTGCTCGCGAAAGCGGTGTATCAGCCACGTAAGCATCGACTGATAAACCGCTTTCGCGAGCAGGCTCGCTCCCACAAGGGGTTTCATGCAGGGCAGAGTGGGGTGTTGTCATGACCAATGATGGCAATTCAGTTTCAGTTAAGTTCGCCCCGTTAAGGTGCACGCCGTACGCAACACATAAAAAAATACGGAGACACCCCATGAAAACCCTGACTGCCCTGTTCACCGCGTCCATCATCGCCATGACCGCCAGCCTCGCCCACGCCCGTGACCTGGGCCCCGACGAAGCCCTGAGACTGCGCGACGCTGGTACCATTGTGTCTTTCGAGAAACTCAACGCCACCGCACTCACCAAACACCCCGGTTCCAAAATTACCGAAACCGAGCTGGAAGAAGAGTACGGCAAGTACATCTATCAGGTGGAAATGCGCGACCCGCAGGGCATTGAGTGGGACCTGGAATTGGACGCTGTCAGCGGGCAGGTTCTCAAGGATCATCAGGATACGTAATGAAGGTGCTTTCCGTTTCACGCATGACGCTGGTGCTTCTGGCATTTTGCTCGGTGGTCATGGCTCGCGACCTGGATCAGGACGAAGCCCTGCGCCTGCGTCAGCAGGGCGTGATCCTGCCGCTCGAGCAACTGCTGCAACAGGCGCTGGACCGCTATCCCGGGTCCAAGTTGCTGGAAGCCGAGCTTGAAGAAAAACACGACGTCTACATTTATGAAGTCGAGTTGTTGACCACCGAAGGCGTGGTCCGCGAGCTGGACATCGAGGCCGCAACCGGCCGTTTATTGAAAGACAAGGAAGATTGACCGATGCGTTTGCTCCTGGTGGAAGACCACGTGCCCCTGGCCGACGAATTGATGGCCGGCCTCAACCGCCAGGGTTACGCCGTGGATTGGCTGGCCGACGGGCGCGACGCGGTGTACCAGGGCAGCAGCGAGCCCTATGACCTGATCATCCTCGACCTCGGCCTGCCGGGTTTGCCGGGGCTTGAGGTGCTGACCCAATGGCGTGCCGGCGGTTTGTCGACCCCGGTGCTGATCCTCACCGCGCGGGATTCCTGGGCCGAGCGGATCGAAGGGCTCAAGGCTGGCGCCGACGATTACCTGAGCAAACCCTTTCACCCCGAAGAGCTGCACCTGCGGGTCCAGGCGTTGCTGCGCCGCTCCCACGGCCAGGCCAACCAGCCGACGCTCAAGGCCGCCGGGCTGCATCTGGATGAAGGTCGCCAGTGCGTGACCCGCGACGGCGCCGACATTCAGCTCACCGCCGCTGAATTCCGTTTGCTGCGCTACTTCATGCTGCACCCCGAGCAAATCCTTTCCAAAAGTCACCTCGCCGAACACCTCTACGACGGTGAAACCGAGCGCGATTCCAACGTGCTCGAAGTTCACGTCAACCACTTGCGGCGCAAGCTTGGCCGTAGCGTGATCGAAACCCGTCGCGGCCAGGGTTACCTGTTCGGCGGGCAAGCCCAGTGAGGTCGATCCAGCGCCGCTTGAGCCTGGGGCTGATCAGCGTGATGGTGATCGTCGGCCTGGTGCTGGCGCAAACCAGTTTGTGGCTGTTCGAAATGGGCTTGCAGCGCTACCTCGAAGCCGGGCTGCGCAACGACAGTGAAAACCTGCTGGCAGCACTGGTGCGGGGGCCTCAGGGCCTGCAGCTGGATGAGCGACACTTGGCCCCGGCCTATCAGCGGCCATTTTCCGGGCATTACTTTCGCATTGATTTTGCCGACAGCCACTGGCGCTCCCGTTCGTTGTGGGACCAGGAACTGCCGCGGCTGGATCACGCCGGGTTGCACAGCAATCTGCAATTGGGCCCGGAAGGCCAGCAGCTGCTGATCTTGCGGTCGGACTATCGACGGCTCGGCCAGTCGATTTCCATCAGCGTGGCTCAGGATTACACGCCCGTGCGTCAGAGTTTCCTGCGTATGCAGCAAGTCGGTCTCGGGCTCGGGCTGGCGGGGTTGCTGCTGATTCTGCTGCTGCAACGGATCACCGTGCGCCGCGCCTTGCGTCCGCTGGAAAAGGCCCGCGAGCAGATCGCTCAACTGCAACAAGGCCAGCGTTCACAACTGGATGATCAGGTGCCGGTGGAGCTGGAGCCGCTGGTGGCGCAGATCAACCATCTGCTGGCCCATACCGAAGACAGCCTCAAGCGTTCGCGCAACGCCTTGGGCAACCTCGGCCACGCCTTGAAAACCCCGCTGGCGGTGTTGCTCAGCCTGGCCTCCAGCGAAAAACTCGATGCTCACCCGGAGCTGCGCAAGGTCATCCAGCAACAGCTTGAACAGGTCCAGCAACGGCTCAACCGCGAACTCAATCGCGCGCGATTGTCCGGCGATGCGTTGCCGGGAGTGTTGTTTGATTGCGATGCCGAACTGCCGGGGTTACTGGCCACGTTGAACATGATCCACGGTGAACACCTTGAGCTGAGCTACCGTGCGCCGGCCGGTTTGCTACTGCCCTGGGACCGCGAGGACTTGTTGGAACTGCTCGGTAACCTGCTGGATAACGCCTGCAAATGGGCGGACGCCGAGGTTCGCTTGAACGTGGTCGAAATGCCTGAAAAGTTTGAGCTGAGCGTGGAAGACGACGGCCCGGGCATTCCCGAAGACCAGCGCGCCCAGGTGTTCAGCCGCGGCACACGGCTGGATGAACAGACTGACGGGCATGGCTTGGGCCTGGGCATCGTGCGCGACATCGTCGACACCTGGGGCGGGACGCTGCTGTTGCAGGAAAGCGAGTGGGGCGGGTTGAAAGTCGTGATCGAATTGCCCAAGCGCTGACCCGAATTCCACGTTCTCCCCCTGTAGGAGCAAAGCTTGCTCGCGATGGCGTCCTTGAAACCGCCATCGCGAGCAAGCTTTGCTCCTACGGGGAAACGTCATTTAGGTGTGATGAATCTCCCGATCCTTGGTTTCCGGCATGAAGAAAATCCCCAGCACGGCCGTCATCACTGCAATCACAATCGGGTACCACAACCCGTAATAGATATCCCCGGTAGCCGCCACCATCGCAAACGCCACCGTCGGCAGGAACCCACCGAACCAGCCATTGCCGATGTGATAGGGCAGCGACATCGAGGTGTAGCGGATGCGCGCCGGGAACAGTTCCACCAGCCACGCCGCAATCGGGCCGTAGACCATGGTCACGTAGATCACCAGGATGGTCAGCAACAGCAACACCATCGGGTAATTGGTCTTGGCCGGGTCAGCCTTTTCAGGGTAACCGGCATCCTTGAGCGCGGTGCCGAGGGTGGCGGTGAAGGCGTCGTTGCGCGCCTTGAAGTCAGCGGCCGGCAGGCTGGAGCCTTCGAAGCTCGGGATCACCTTGTCGCCGATGCGCACCTGAGCGACGGTGCCCGGTTCAGCCTTGTCATTTTTGTAGGGGATCGCGCGCTTCGCCAGCAGGGTCTTGGCCAGGTCGCAGGAACTGGTGAATTTGGCCTTGCCCACCGGGTCGAACTGGAACGAGCACTGGTCGGGATCGGCGATCACCGTGACCGGGTTCCTTTCCTGGGCGATGAACACATCGGGGTTACCGTACTGGGTCAGCGCATGGAAGATCGGAAAGTAGGTCGCTGCGGCGAGGATGCAGCCTGCCATGATGATGCCCTTGCGCCCGATGCGGTCGGACAGGCTGCCGAAGATCACAAAGAATGGCGTGCCGATCAGCAGCGAGCCGGCGATCAACAGGTTGGCGGTCTGCGGGTCGATCTTCAGGGTTTGCAGCAGGAAGAACAGCGCATAGAACTGCCCGGTGTACCAGACGACGGCCTGGCCGGCGGTGCCGCCGAGCAGGGCCATGATCACGATTTTCAGGTTGTCCCAGCGGGCGAAGGATTCGGTCAGCGGCGCTTTGGAGGACTTGCCTTCGGCTTTCATCTTCAGGAATACCGGTGACTCGCTGAGTTGCAGGCGGATGTACACCGAGACAATCAGCAGCAGGATCGACAGCAGAAACGGAATCCGCCAGCCCCAAGCCTCGAAGGCTTCAGTGCCCAGAGCGGTACGGCAGGCGAGGATCACCAGCAGTGAGAGGAACAGACCGAGGGTCGCGGTGGTTTGAATCCATGAGGTGAAATAGCCGCGTTTGCCTTTCGGTGCATGTTCCGCGACGTAGGTCGCCGCGCCGCCGTACTCACCGCCCAGGGCCAGGCCTTGCAGCAGGCGCAGGGTGATCAGGATGACTGGCGCCGCCACGCCGATGGTCGCGTAGCCGGGCAGGAAACCCACCACGGCTGTGGAGATACCCATGATGACGATGGTGATGAGGAACGTGTGCTTGCGCCCGATCATGTCGCCCAATCGGCCGAACACGATGGCGCCAAACGGCCGCACGGCGAAACCCGCGGCGAAGGCGAGCAGGGCGAAGATGAAGGAGGTGGTCTCGTTGACGCCGGCGAAGAAGTGCTTGGCGATGATCGCGGCGAGGGAGCCGTAAAGGTAAAAGTCGTACCACTCGAATACGGTGCCCAGGGACGAGGCGAAAATGACCTTGCGCTCCTCCTTGGTGATGCCGTGGTGGGGCGCACTGCCCATTCCCGTGGTGGTGGTGTCGATTGTGGCCATGGGTGTTCTCCGTCTTGCGCTTGTTGTAGGCCGGAGCACCTCAAAATACCCGTGTTGCCGCACCCAGGCCCTGGGGCTTATATCGTCGGATTGCTCCTAGAAGCATAATCAGCTTCGCGCAAATATCCACTCGACCTCTAAAACCCAGTAGGGCGCAGAACCTGTGGGAGCGAGCCTGCTCGCGAAGGCGATGCATCAGCCAACATCCTTGCTGAATGTCACACCGCTTTCGCGAGCAAGCTCGCTCCCACAGGGGATTGCGGTGTTCGATCGTTCCCACGCTCTGCGTGGGAATGCCTCAATGGACGCTCCGCGTCCGCTCTTGGGACGCGGAGCGTCCCGGGCTGCATTCCCACGCAGCGCGTGGGAACGATCAATCATCTTGGGTCAAACCCGGAATTGATCCATCAAGCTCTGCTGCTGGTTGGCCAGGCTGTTCAGCGACTGGCTGACCCGCGCTGATTCATTGGCCTGCCCCGACAGCGATTCGGTGACGTCGCGAATGGTCGCCACGTTGTTGTTGATCTCTTCGGCCACCGCGCTTTGTTCCTCGGCGGCGCTGGCGATTTGCAGGTTCATGTCGCTGATGACCGTCACCGCATCGCCAATCTGACGCAACGCGGTCACGGCCTGGCCGACTTGCTCGACACTGCCCTGAGCCTGGCGATGGCCGTTGCTCATCGAACTGACCACATCCTGGGTGCCGCTCTGCAACTGCTCGATCACTTGACGGGTTTCCTCGACCGACTCCTGAGTACGCCGCGCCAGGTTGCGCACTTCATCGGCGACCACGGCAAAGCCGCGTCCGGCTTCACCGGCACGGGCCGCTTCAATCGCCGCATTGAGCGCCAGCAGATTGGTTTGCTCGGCAATGGCGCGGATCACTTCCAGCACCGAACCGATTTTCTCGCTGTTCGCCGCCAGGCCTTCGACTTGCACCATCGCCGCGCTCATGTCGGCAGCGAGGTTGCCGATGCTGGCGGTGGTGCGGTCGATCACGGTCAGGCCCTGACGGGTTGCCTGATCCGCATCGCGCGCTGCATGCGCCGCCTGGGCCGCGCTGCGGGCGACGTCCTGGGCGGTGGCGCTCATTTCGTGGGAGGCGGTGGCCACCTGATCGACCTGACGGTATTGCTGCTCCATGCCGGCGCTGGTCTGGGTGGCGATGGCGGAGGATTGATCCGCCGTGCTGCGGGCGTCCTGCACCGAGCGTTTCACCTCGGCGATGATCGGTTGCAGCTTGTCGAGGAAGCGGTTGAACCAGCCGGCCAACTGGCCCAGTTCGTCCTTCTTGTCGTAGGCCAGGCGCCGGGTCAGGTCGCCTTCGCCGCTGGCGATGTCTTCCAGCATATGCGCCACGCCGAGGATCGGTTTGGTCACGCTGCGGGCCATCAACCACACCAACAGCAGGCCGATCAGCGCGGCGAGTACGCCCAGGCCGAGTTCGACCAACGTGCCGGCGCGGTTGCTTTCATCCAGTTGTTTTTTCAGCGCTTCGGCCGGACCGACCAGGACTTTCTCCGGCACGTCGAGCAACACACCCCAGGACTTGCCGCCCGGAATCGGCTGGAACGGCGACAGCACTTTCAACTGCTCGTTGCTGTGCAAGCTTTCGGTCTTGCTGCTGGCGGAAAGCCTACGGATCAGCTCGGCGCCGTTGGTTTTATCCACAACATCCAAACGCTGGCTGAGTTTGCTCGCATCCGGGCTGTAACCGGCCAGCAGGCCCGCCGGGCTGAGAATGCTGACGCTGGTCTGGCCGTCATAGAGCTTTTTGCTCGCGCCCTGGCTGACCGCTTGCAGGCTGTTGAGGTTGATGTCCACCGACAGCGAGGCGATGACTTTACCGTTGACCATCAGCGGGAACACGATGCTGGTCATCAGCACGTTCTGGCCGTCGATTACATAGAAGTACGGTTCGATCACGCACGGCTTGAGCGTGGTGCGCGGGCAGGTAAACCAGGCGTTGGCCGCCTCGCCGCTGGGGCCGGTGCTGATGTCGGCCATGTCGCTTTCCGGCAGCGCCATGGACGTCACTTTGCCCGGCGTCGGTTGCGACCAGTACAGGGCGAAGCGGCCCTTGTCGTTACTGCCAAGTTCAGCCTGGCCGGCGAACAGTTCGTCCTTGCCATCCAGCGCATTGGCTTCAAATACCAGGGACAGGCCAAGCAACTCCGGATTGGCCTGCAGCGCCGACTTGACCTGACGGGTCAGGTCTTCTCGCAGGTCGAAGGCATCGAGAAAACGCTTTTCGGCCTGATCGCGCAGAAACAGCACCTGCCGCGAAAAGCCGTGGCCATATTGATAGGCGTCCATGAACTGCTGGCGAATCCCCAGCGCCTGGTTTTCACCCTGGGACTCGATCCGCGCCTGGGCGGATTCGGTGAGCATCTCCATGCTCGACGCTTTCACCAGCGCGGAGCTGTGCTCCATGCGATACAGCGAAAGACCCACCAGCAGCGTCACGATACCCGCCAGGCACAGCCCGGCCAGCAGGGTGATTTTCCATTGGATGGAGAGTTGTCTGAGCGACATGGAGAGACGTCCTTATTCGATATTTATCTGAGACTTTGCACTGTAACGGCCGCCAATCACCTTTCTTAAGGACAAATCAGACCTGTAGGAGCAAGGCTTGCCCGCGATGACGACTTCAAGGGCGCCATCGCGGGCAAGCCTTGCTCCTACAGAGTGCGGTGCTTCGATGATCGCAAGCTGTTACACATTTCCGGGCCCCGTGCGCTTTGACACCGACGCCTCTGTGCGGCACAGTGCGCGCCCTCTAATAAAACCCATTCCTTATTTCGCTGGCGGCGATTCGCAGACTGCCGGCGGAGCTCATTCCGCTTGCCCAGAGGTAACGATGATTAATGCTGTAATTGCCGCGGTTGGCGTCATGCTGGTGCTCAGCCTGTCCCGCGTGCATGTGGTGATCGCGCTGATCGTCGGCGCGCTGGTGGGTGGCCTGACCGGTGGTCTGGGCATCGACGCAACACTCAAAGCCTTCAACAGTGGCCTCGGTAACGGGGCGACGGTGGCTTTGTCCTACGCCTTGCTCGGCGCCTTCGCAGTGGCGATTGCCAAGTCCGGACTGGCCCATGCCCTGGCGGACAAGGCCCTGGCAATGGTCGACCGCCAGCACGCCAACGGCGGAGGTTCGGTCAAGTGGCTGTTGATCGGCTTGCTGTGGGTGGTGGCCATCGCTTCGCAGAACATTCTGCCGATACATATCGCCTTTATTCCGTTGCTGGTGCCGCCGCTTTTATATGTGCTGACCAAGTTGCAACTGGATCGCCGCTTGATCGCCTGCGTCATGACGTTTGGCCTGATCACTCCGTACATGGTGTTCCCGGTGGGTTTCGGCAATATCTTCCTGAACCAGATCCTGCTGGCCAACGTCGCCAAGAGCGGCGTCGACATCAGCCAGATCAACGTCATGCACGCCATGGCGATTCCGGCCATGGGCATGGTGTTCGGCCTGTTGGTGGCGGTGTTCTTCAGCTACCGCAAAAAACGCGTCTACGACCTGGCGAAGATTGAGCAGGTGGAGCAAGTCAGTGTCGCCTACAACCCGCTGACCCTGTGCGTGGCCGGATTGGCCATCGCGGCGGCGTTTATCATTCAGTTGCTGCTGGACTCGATGATCATCGGTGCCCTGGCGGGTTTTCTGATTTTCTCGGCGTCGGGGATTGTGAAGTGGCGTGAAACCGACGACCTGTTCACTGAAGGCATGAAGATGATGGCGATGATCGGCTTCATCATGATTGCCGCGTCCGGGTTTGCCGAAGTGCTCAAGGCCACCGGGCAAGTGCGCACGCTGGTCGAAAGCGCGGCGGCGTGGATCGATCACAGCAGGGCCATTGGTGCGCTGCTGATGCTGCTGGTGGGGTTGATGGTGACTATCGGCATCGGTTCGTCGTTCTCCACCGTGCCGATCCTGGCGGCGATCTTCGTGCCGCTGTGTGTGCAACTGGGGTTCAGCCCGATGGCGATCGTCTGCATCGTCGGCACCGCGGGTGCCTTGGGCGACACCGGTTCGCCGGCCTCGGACTCGACCCTGGGGCCGACCTCCGGCCTGAACATCGACGGTCAGCATCACCACATCTGGGACACCGTGGTCCCGACCTTCCTGCACTACAATCTGCCGCTGCTGGCGTTTGGCTGGGTGGCGGCGATGGTCCTCTGATCACCGATCCCCTGTAGGAGCGAGGCTTGCCCGCGAAAGCGGTGTGTCAGACACATAGATGTCGAGTGTGCCGCCGCCTTCGCGGGCAAGCCTCGCTCCTACAAGGGGATTGTGGTGTCCGATGATTCAACTTTTGATCTGGCCTGCCGTTAAAGCCTTTAACCACGCCAATAAAATCAAAAGAGTGAACCGTCATGCGCATGAGCCTGAAGGCTAAAGTCCTGTCCCTTGCCGTTCTCCCGGTGTTGCTCTTCGCGCTAGTCATCAGCCTGACCACGCTGTTCATTCTTCAGGAACAGGCGCGCAAGGAGGTCGAGGAAACCCGCCAGAGCCTGCTCAACGACGCCAAGGCCACCCTGCAAAGTTACGTCGCCGTGGCCATGACCGCGATCAAACCGCTTTATGATGCCGCCGCCCCTGGCGATGACGCCGCGCGGGCCCAAGTGGTCAAGTTGCTGTCGAGCATCAGCTACGGCAAGGATGGCTACTTCTTCGGCTACGACTCCAACACCGTGCGCCTGTTCAAGTCCAACAGCCCGGACGGCGTGGGCCAGAGCTTCAAGGACAACCGTGACCCGAACGGTGTCTACGTCAATCGCGACCTGGTGAAAGTCGCGAAGGACGGCACACACTATCTGGAATACAGCTCGCCATTGCCCGGCAACACTCAGGTGCTGGTGCCCAAACTCGGCTACACCGAATACCTGCCCAAGTGGGACATGGCGGTCGGCACCTCGGTCAACCTCGATGGCATCGAAGCTCAGGTGGCGCTGGTCCAGGCCAAGGTCACCGAACGGATGGAAGGCGTGGTGCTGAGCATCGTCGGGATTGCCGTGGTGGTGTTGCTGGTGATCGCTGCTGCGGGGATGTTGCTGGCTAACGCGATTCTGCGACCGCTGAACCTGATGAAAGCCAACCTCGACGACATCGCAGCGGGCGAGGGCGACCTGACCCGGCGCCTGACCATCACCAGCGAAGACGAACTCGGGCAACTGGCCGGCTCGTTCAACCGCTTCGTCGACAAGATCCACAGCCTGGTGCGCCAGATCACTGAAATGACTTCGCAACTGACCGGGCTGGTGAATCAGGTGTCCGATCAGGCCCAGCGTTCGGATCAGGCGATGGAGCGTCAGCGTCATGAAACGGACCAGGTCGCCACGGCGATCAACGAAATGTCCGCCGCCGCCCAGGAAGTGGCCAAGAGCGCGCAAAACGCCGCCGTCGCTGCCCAGCAAACCGACGCTGAAGGCCAGGCCGCCAAACGTGTGGTGGCCGGCAGCATCGTGAAAATTCATGCGTTGGTGGATGACATCCGCACCAGCGGCGTGTCCCTCGACAGCCTGCAAAAAGACGTGTCTTCGATTGTCAGCGTGCTCGGGGTGATCCGTTCGATTGCCGAGCAGACCAACCTCCTGGCCCTCAACGCCGCCATCGAAGCCGCGCGCGCCGGTGAGGCTGGCCGTGGTTTTGCGGTGGTGGCGGACGAAGTGCGGGCGTTGGCCAGTCGCACGCAAATCAGTACCCAGGAAATCCAGGGCATGATCGACCGCTTGCAGGCCGGAACTCAGTCGGCGGTGGAAGCGATGCGCCGTTCCAGCGAAGCGGGTGACGGCACCTCGGCCCAGGCCAACGAAGCCGGGGCTTCGCTGGACACCATGGCGCAGTTGATCGGCACCATCAACTCGATGAACGCGCAGATTGCCAGCGCCGCTGAAGAACAGACGGCGGTGGCGGAAGAGATCAACCGCAGCGTGCATCAGATTGCCGTGGCGGTGGACAGCGTGGCGGATGAAACCCAGTTGGGCGCGCAGACTTCACGCAGCCTGGCGGACCTTGGGCAACGCCTGGGTAAATTGGTTGGCCAGTTCCGGATCTGACACCACCCAGTACCTGTAGGAGCAAAGCTTGCTCGCGATGGCGTCTGTGAGATCGCCATCGCGGGCAAGCCATGCTCCTACAGGTTCACGGCCTGTCCCAATACGGCACGCTGCCAAAACACTCCACATAAAAATCAATCACCGTCCTGACCTTCACCGACAACCGTCGACTCCCCGGCCACAGCACGGCAATCTGCTGCGGTTCAACGCTGTTGGACACCTGATAATTCCCCAGCACTGGCACCAGCGTGCCTTCGCGCACCGCTTCGCCAATCAACCACGACGGAAACATCACCAGCCCCAGCCCCTGTTCGGCGGCTTGGGTCAGGGTGTCGGCGTGGTTGCCGGTAATCGGGCCTCGCACCGTGTAAGGCGTCCAGTCCTGCTGACCCTGACGAAAGAACCAGCGCTGCTGGCCGGTGACACCTTTGTAGGCCAGGCATTGGTGAGCAACGAGGTCTTCAGGATGTTGCGGGATGCCGTGGCGCTTCAAATAGGCAGGACTGGCCGCGACCTGAAAGCGATGGGGCGCCAGGATCCGCGCCTGCATGCTCGAATCGTGCAACGGGCCGATGCGAAACAACAGGTCGGCGCCTTCCTGCAACGGATCGACGTAGCTGTCGGTCTGCTGGATATCCAGTTGCAGCTTCGGGTAGCGCTCGCATAACTGCCCCAGCCACGGCGTCAGATGCCGCTGGCCAAACACCACCGGCGCATTGATGCGCACCAGTCCGCTGGGTTCGCTTTGCTGTTCCTGCAAGGCCTGTTCGGCCTCTTCCAGTTGCACCAGCACCAACCGCGCGTGATGCCCGAGCATCCGCCCGGCTTCTGTCGGCGTGACCGCGCGGGTGTGGCGGTAGAGCAATTGCTGGTTGAGGGCCTGTTCCATCAACTGGATTTGCCGGGAAATCGAAGAGGGCGCCAGGCCCTCGCGGCGGGCGACTTCGGAAAAACTGCCGTGGTCGAGCACCGCGACAAACAGTCGAAGTGCCTTGAATCCGAGTTCGTTGAGGCCGTGCATGGTGAGTCCTGCTGTGCGAGATACGCAAAAGTGTTGTCCGGATGCTCCCATTTATCGCAAAGGATCGCCAGCCGATAATGCGCTCCACTTCCAACACCGCATCCCCCTGTGGGAGCGAGCCTGCTCGCGAAGAGGGCGTATCAGTCAGCATCAATTTGGCTGATACACCGCTTTCGCGAGCAGGCTCGCTCCCACAGGGGATATGGCTTAACTGATCAATCGCAGGTTTTTCTTATGCAATCTTCTTCAATCGATACCGTCGGCGTTGGCGCACCGCCAACCACCAAGCCCGGCTTGCGCCTATTGCTACTGCCCCTGGTCATCCTCGCCGGTATGGGCCTGTCCGTGGAGGCCGGTTTGCTCGGGCCGCTCGGGGTTCAGGTCGGGCATCTGTGGGCGACCCTGAGCATCTTCGGTGTCGGCTCGGCAATTCTGTTTCTGTTGCTGCTGTTCAGCGGCCCGCAGCAAGGGCCGGCCCTGAGCGAATTGCCGCGCTGGCAGTTGATCGGCGGTTTTCTCGGGCCGATCTACGTGGTGGTGCTGACCCTGGCCACGCCGCACATCGGCATCGCCATGACGATGATCGCGATCCTGTCGGGGCAGGTCGGCAAGAGTGTGCTGATCGACCACTTCGGCTGGTTCGGCGCCACCCGAAAAAAGGTCAACGGTGAACGTTGGCTGGCCTTGCTGCTGATTGTCGCGGCACTTGTTCTGATTGCTCGGGGTTGATGATGAATCTGATTATTTTGTTGGCGGTGGTGGTAGCGGCTGGCGCGGTGTTGAGTGTCCAGGCGGCGATCAACGGGCGTCTGGGGGAAACGGTTGGTGTGTTGCGCAGCAGTTTGCTGACCTTTGTGGTGGGCGCGGTGGTCACCGGGTTGCTGATCCTGTTTTTTGAACCGGCCCACGCCGTGAGTCTTTTGGATGTGCCGAAATGGCAGCTCAGCGGGGCGCTGTTCGGCGTGGTGTACATGATGGTCATGGTTGGTGCGGTGCCCCGGGTCGGCACGGCGGTGGCGACGGTCGCGGTGATCGTCGGGCAACTGGGCATGGGCATGTTGATCGACAACTTTGGCTGGCTCGGCAACCCGGCGATTGAGTTGTCCGGCAGCCGGATCCTGGCGATGGCGTGCCTGGCGCTGGCGTTGGTGTTCATGTATCGCAGCAGCACCCGACAGGCATAACGCGGCCCGGTGTAGGAACTCCTACACTGTTTAGACGGTGCGAACGCGTCGCACCGGACGACCATAACCGTGGAGTCCGTCTCATGATCGACAGTGAAAGTACCTGCGACTGCCCCAAATGCTCCTGCAAACTGGGCCAACATCCGATCGCGCGTCACGGCAAGCACTATTGCTGCGAAGCCTGCGCCAAGCATCACGAACACGGTGAAGCGTGTTCCAGCAAGGGCTGCAAATGCGCCAACGGCTGACCGCGGATCAAAAAAAGTGGAGCCGCTTGGGCTCCACTTTTTGTTTTGACGCTCCTTGTCTCCCTATTCCATTTAGTTCGCCGGTCGCCAGGTGACGTTCTCGACGCCGAATTTTTCTGCCAGCGGTTTGCTGGTCTTTTGCACCTTTTCACGGCCAAAACGCGGGATGCGGCCCACGCCAGCATCGCAGCTTGCCCAATGCCAGGCCTCCGCGTTATCCATCTTGTCCAGACGGATAATGAAAGACTTGGGGGCGCCATGAAGGGTGTATTCAATGACGAAAAGTTTTGCGTTGTTCATAAAGCCCGTATTCCTCCCTGTGGTAATAGAGGGATCCCGGGCGCTGGTAAAAATTCACTCGGATTGTCAGATGGTGGCCGTCACTGGCGACAACCCGAGTGCCTCGTTACCATGATGTTTCCCCGAACCCCAATGATCCTTGCCCATGGCCCTTGCCGCACCACCCGACCTGACTGACACCGATGTGCCCGTGCAACCACTGGCACGCACCTATCCGCGCGGTCTGTACATCGAGCCCCATGAACATGCCTGGGGTCAACTGCTGTATGCGATGAGCGGGGTGATGTGGGTCGAGACTCCGCACGAGGCGCTGGTGGTGCCGCCGCAACGGGCGGTGTGGTTGCCGCCGGGCGTGCCCCATGGGATTCGCGTGGTGTCGGACTTGCAGATGCGCAATATCTACCTGCGACCGGCGCTGGCGGCGACCCTGGACGACAACGTGCAGGTGATCGAGGTCGGTGGACTGCTGCGTGAATTGATCGTCGGTCTGGTGGAGCAGGGTGACGACGGTGCACCGGAGTATTACGAGGCGCTGGTGGGCCTGGCGTTGCTGGAGCTGAAGCGGGCCAAGCGCTCAATGTTGAAAATCCCGTTGCCGGACGATTCTGATCGACGCCTGCTCAACCTGTGTCAGGCCGTCATGGCCGCGCCGTCTCTGGATATTCCTTTCGAACAACACGCGGAAAACGCCGGGGCCAGCGTGCGCACCTTGGCGCGGCTGTTCAAGGACGGGCTCGGCATGGGCTTCGCCGAATGGCGGCGCCAGGTGCAACTGGCGACCGCGACGGCGGAGTTGATCCAGGGCGTGCCGGTCAGCGCCATCGCTCGGGAACTGGGGTATTCGCCGAGCAGCTTCAGCGACATGTTTCGCCGGGAGCTGGGTGTGGCGCCTTCGCAATTCCTGACGGAGTAACACCCACCCTGTAGGAGCAAAGCTTGCTCGCGATGGCGGTGTGTCAGTCACATCAATGCTGAATGTGCCGCCGCCATCGCGGGCAAGCCATGCTCCTACAGGGGCGTTGGCTTACCCGCGTTTTGGCAGAAATTCAGAAGCCCTTGGCCGACGGGTTTCGTTGCCCTTCTCTAGACTTCTCGCATACCCCCTGTGCCACGGAGTCTGTCATGAACTACCTCATTTCCCTGGCCATTGGCCTGGGCGTCGGTCTGCTCTACGGCGCGCTGGATTTTCGCTCCCCGGCACCCCCGGCCATCGCGTTGGTGGGGCTGCTGGGCATGCTCGCCGGCGAGCAGTTGTGGCCCATGGGCCGGCAGTTGATCGCCGGTTGGCTCTCCTGAAAACCCTTTATTCATTCAAATGGAAACGCCCATGAAAGCTCTGCAATTCGACAAGACCGGCGATCTCTCTTCCCTGCGCTACGTCGAGGTCCCGACCCCGGTGGCCGGCGCCAATGAAGTGCTGGTGCAGATCAAGGCAGCAGGCCTGAACCCCAGCGATGTGAAGAACGTGTTGGGGCGTTTTCCCTACACCACGCTGCCACGGATTCCCGGTCGGGATTTCGCCGGGGTGGTGGTGGAAGGCCCGCAGGCGTTGATCGGTCAGGACGTCTGGGGCACCGGTCGCGACCTCGGCTTTTTTGCCGACGGTTCCCACGCGCAATTCGTTAAGTTGCCGGCCAATGGCGTGGCACTGAAACCGACTCACTTGAGTTTCGCCCAGGCCGCCAGCCTCGGCGTGCCGTACACCACGGCGTGGGATGCGCTGGAACGCAGTCTGGTGACGTCCCGTACGCGTTTGCTGGTGATTGGCGGCGGTGCCGTGGGCAGTGCGGCGCTGGCGCTGGCGAAAATCCGTGGTGCCCAGGTATTGGCGGCAGCGCGGCGGGTGGAGCAGGTCAAGGAGTTGCAAGCCCAGGGCTTTGAGACCCTGCAACTGGACAAGCCCGAAGACCTCGGCGCACAGGTGAATGCCGTGTACGCCGGTGGCGCTGACGTGATCTTCGACACCACCGGTTTCTGGCTGCCGGCCTCGGTCCCGGCGCTGGCCCCGTTTGGTCGTATCGCGATCATTGCCGCGCCGGTGGACGGCCTCGTGCAATTGCCAGCGCTGGCGTTGTACCGCAAGGGCGGCTCGGTGGTCGGGATCAACTCGTTGTTGTACGGCGTGCAGGCCTGTGCGGCGATGCTGGATCAGTTCGGCCAGTTCTTCGATCAGGATTTGTTGCCGTTGCCGGAAGGGTTGGTCGAATCGCCGTTGGCCGAAGGGGTGGAGCGTTATGCCGAGGTGAATGCGGGCGGTGGTGACAAGGTGATTTTGTTGCCATAGCCGATAGATGTGTTGATAGGACTGACCCCTTCGCGAGCAGGCTCGCTCCCACAGTGGATTTGTGTGATTCACCGGAGGTGTGATCGGCACATCACCCTGTGGGAGCGAGCCTGCTCGCGAAGGCGGTGAATCGGTCACATTGATGTTGTTTGGTCTGGCCCTATCGCGAGCAAGCTCGCTCCCACAGTGGATTTGTGTTGTTCACCGGAGGTGTGATCGGCACATCACCCTGTGGGAGCGAGCTTGCTCGCGATGGCGTTTTTCAGTCGACCTCAGGCTTCGGGAACACCTTTCTCCCAGGCCGACCAGTTTTTCAAGATGTCCTGCACCAGCGGATTGCCCGTGCGGTAGAGGTTTTCCAGGGCCGGCACAAACCCGCCCTGGTCCGCGTACTTGAGCAGGTTATCCACCTCACTCTGCCCCGGCGCCGGCCGGTCGAAGTCGGAGCCGGCGCGCACCACCGCCAGGCGCTGCACATCTACCAGGCCTTCGCGACTGGCGCGCAGCAGCGCTTCGTAGGTGGAGTTGTCTTCCTGCTGGGTCGTGCAGTACTCGCCTTTGTTATCGGTCAGCAACTTGGTCCAGACTTCTGCGCGCTCGCTCAGGCGAGTCCCGGAAAACCAGGTATTGCCCGCCGCCGTATCGCATTTCGTCACCACCGGCGCCAGATTGGCCGGTGCCGACGGATACTTCACGCGCCATGCCGCCGATTCCTTGCTCTCGCTCAGCTCGACTTTATGCGACAGGGCAAACGCCTTGGCCTGCAATTTCGGGTTGAGTTCGAAGACTTCTGTCTTGTAGTCCAGCGGCGGTTTTTCGTTCGGGCCTTTGGTGTTGATGCCGATGTAACCGGTCGGCCAGTCTTTCGGTGCGTCCCGGGAATCGATCTCCCACTGGGTGCCGAATTCCACCAGATAATGCGCCCACGCGGCGGTGCCGATGGTTCCGTGTTTCGGGCTGATGCCGGCGATCCCGGCGATCAGGAAATAACTTTTACGCAGGTCGAATTTCGACGACAGCGCCAACGCCAGGGTCGATGCCGCGGCGTTGGTCTGGCCCATGCCGGTGACCATCAGGCACACCTGCTGCGTGTTGCAGCGAATGTTCGGGTACTCCGCGGACAGGCCCGGTACGCGAATTTCCTGCTTGAGTTCCAGGCGATCGATCCAGTTCTGCGCCTCGGGGGCGAACATGGTGATCAGCATCACTTTCGGCTGGATCGGTGCTTCGGCGGCCCAAACGGCAGAAGAAAGCAGGGTGCCGCAGGCCAGGCAAACGGACAGGGAAAGACGAGTAATTGCGTGCATAAAAATCTCCATGACTGAACGCATGACAAACCGCTTGCAGCTTGTCGCTTGAAACTTGCCGCTTAAAACTGATAACCGATGCCGGCGTAGTAACCCCAGCCGTTGGAACGGGCTTTGAAGTCGCCGTCGCCGAAATTCAACTCGCTGCCATCCTCCCAGTTGCCGCCGTTGTGGAAGTAACGGCCGACCAGGGTGAAGCGCAAATGGGTAAACGAGTAGAGCAACACGTTGGTGGCCACGGTGGCGTTGGCGGTGCGGGCCGGGTTGTCCTTGTGCAGGTCGGAGCCGAAGTCGAAGTTGGTGAAACCGATGTAGGTCAGTGATGCGCCATTGCTGAAGCTGCTGATGGGCACGATGTATTTCAACTGGGCGCGGTAGCCGTCCCAGGAATATTCGTTGCTGGCGCCGTAGTTTTCCCACTGGTAGCGACCGTAGAAGTTGGCCGACAGATTGACCCGCGAGTGAGTGTCGATGTCGGTGCCCAGGCCGCTGTACAGCGTGTTGGCGCGGTTGCGGGTGTTGCTGCCGTGGTCGTAGATCCAGTCGAACGCTACGTACCATTCCTTGAACGGCCCGACGGCCAGGCTGCGACCGGCCAGGTAGTCGATGGAGATCCGCGGTTCATGCTCCATGAACAGCGGCGATCCGTGGTCCCACGCGCCTTTGTCATGGCTGTTGCCGATGTCGAAAATCTTCGGGATGTCGACGTAGCCATACAACTCGAACGGCCCCTTGCGCCCGAAGTATTCATATTCCAGGTACACATCGTCGGCCGGTTGCGGGCCGAAGCTGATGTCCTTGCTGCCGATGACCGTCAGGTCCTGGTTGAACCAGTCCGACAGGTACGCGCCTTTTTTCGGCGGGTTGGCTTCCGGGCTAAGCGCTTCGCCCTGGGCTGACTCTTCGGGGAGGACGGGTTGCGCCAAAACGGTGCCGCTGAGTAGTCCTGTAACGCTGGCCAGTAGCAAAGAAACAGCAAAGGTGCGCGAGCAAGTCACGCGGCTGGACGTGCGGAGCATTGAAAGTCCCTTTTCGTGCGGATCGAAGGCCCGGTTTTTCGGGCTTGCGCGGTTAGGTAGCGAAAAAGCCGTTATCGGCGACTCGCAAACGTTTGCACATCCCATACCAATTGTTTCAATCACATGAAAATTCGAAGAAATCCGTCGTTTTACTGTCCTTTTGATCAGGTAAATGACATCGCCCGAATACCGCCAATCCCCTGTGGGAGCGAGCCTGCTCGCGAAAACGGTGTGTCAGCGTACATCGATGTTGTATGTGCCGGCGTCTTCGCGAGCAGGCTCGCTCCCACAGGGGGGTTGTGCACGAAAGTATTAATGCTAATTAACCCGCGCCTGATCCGGTCCATCAACTAACGTGCCGGAATGAAACGGTTTTTTTCAGCCGGTCGCTGTCTTGATTTGCGTGTGGATGGATTCATGGCCAGGGTGGCCGGATAGCACGCCCTTCAAGGAAGAATGGTTAACCACGTAAAGGAACTGCCCGTGGACTTGAGATCTGTTGTCGCCCCGATTTTCCGCGTTTGTCCTCTTTTTCTCGCTGTCCGCCTCGGTATCGTTGGGGTGTTTGTCACCCTCAGTCCTCAAGCCATGGCCGCCTGTACCCCCGGTAGTCCGACGGCGGGCGGGACGGTGACGTGTAGCGGCGTGCCGTCGCTGCCGCTGTTCCTCAACACCTTTTCCAGTGCGGTGAATGACCTGACCGTCAACGTCGGGTCGGCGGCGCAACTGAACGCGACCCTGGGCGGGCAGGTGCTGAACCTCACGGGCAACAACATCACCCTGAACAACTCGGGGTTGATTGACCCGGCGCTGCTCGGCGCGGTGACGGCCCTGAGCGCGGGCGCGGTGATCGGCAACGCGGGGGCCTCGGTGATGAACATCACCAACGCCGCCACCGGGATCATCCGCGGCACCGGCGACTTGCTCGGCGTCAACCTGGCCAGTCTCAACGGCATGGCGCTGAACCTCAACAACAGCGCCGGCGGCAGCACCAACATCGTCAACAACGGCACCATCGGCTCGACGGCTCTGCTGAACGTCACGCTGTTTTCCGCCGACACCCCGATCGTCGCGGCGCGCGGCGGCGCCCAGGTCAACGTGATCAACGCCGGCACCATCAACGGCCGGATGGCCTTCGAGACCTCGGCCAGCGGCAACACCTTCGTCAACTCCGGCACCATCGCCGGCGGTGTGTCGATGGGCGACGGCAGCACCAACACCTTCACCGCGATTACCGGTTCGACCATCACTGCCGGTGGCGGCATCGGCCTGGCCCTGGGCGGATTGATCGGCGTCAACCTGACCTTCGCCCCGACCGGCCAGATCGACGGCGGCGCTGGCGGTATCAACTCACTGATCCTGCAAAACCCGATCGGCATCGGCGGCGGCACCTCCGGGGTCGGCACTGTTTCGAGCGCCAACTACGTCAACTTCAACAACCTGACGATCAACAGTGGCACCTGGACCTTGCAAGGTCCGCTGATCAGCGGCAGCACCACGCTCAATGGCGGTATCGCCCAGTTCAACAACAGCGCGACCTTCGGCAGCGGCGTCCTGACTGTCAATGGCGGCGGGTTGCAGGCCAGCACCGGCGGCTTGTCGTTGAGCAACCTGATCAACGTGGGCGCCGCCGGCCTGTTACTGCAGGGCACCAACGCCATCACTCTCGGCAACGTGATCAGCGGCAGTGGCGGCATCACCAAGAACGGCACCGGCCAACTGATTCTCAACGGCGCCAACACCTATTTGGGCAACACCACCCTCAACGGCGGCTCGGTGCAACTGGGCAATAACCAGGCGTTCAGCGCCGGCACGGTGACGTTCGGCGGTTCCACCGTGTTGCAGGCGCCGGGCACCATTACCCTGAACAACAACATCGTGCTCAACAGCGCCATCGGCACGTCCGGTGTCGGCAGCCTGACCCTGGCGGGGTTGATCAGCGGTGCGGGCAGTATTTCGAAAAACGGCAGCGGCACCCTGGCCCTGACCGGCAACAACACCGGCTATACCGGCAGCACCGACCTCAACGCCGGGACCCTGAGCCTGGCGAATAACAATGCGCTCGGCAGCGGCTCGCTGAACGTCAACGCGGCGGCGAGTCTCAATACCACCTCCGGCGTGACCCTGAACAACTCGGTGGCGCTGAACGGCAACCTGACCGTCGTCGGCAGCAACAACCTGACCCTCAATGGCCTGGTGTCCGGCACCAGCGGCTTGATCAAGAATGGCCTGTCGACCCTGACCCTGACCGGCAACAACACCTACCAAGGCCCGACCTCGCTGAACGCTGGCGCGCTGGTGTTGGCCTCCAACACCGCGCTGGGCACGGGCGCGCTGAACGTGGCAGCCGGCACTTCCCTGGACACCAACCTCGCCGTGACCCTGGCCAACGCGATCAATCTCGGCGGCGACCTGACCCTCGGCGGTACTCAGGCACTGGGCCTGACCGGCGCGATCAATGGCGCGGGCAGCCTGATCAAGAACGGCAGCGCTGCGCTGAATCTCAGCGGCAACAACGGCTACGCCGGCAACACCACACTGAACGCCGGCACCCTGATTCTCGGCTCCAACACGGCGCTGGGCCTGGGCACCTTGAACACGGCGGCCGGCACCACACTCGATGCCAGCTCCACCGTAGCAGTGGCCAACGCGGTCAACACCACCGGTGACCTTACCCTCGGCGGTACCGCCAACCTGACCCTCGGTGGCGTAGTCGGCGGCACGGGCGGGCTGATCAAGAACGGCGCGGCCAACCTGACCCTCAACGGCGCCAACACCTTCCTCGGCAACACCACCCTGAACGCGGGCACCCTGACCGTGGGCAACGCCAATGCCTTGAGCGGCGGCGTGCTGACCGTGGCCGGTTCTTCGACGCTGGACAGCAGCGCCGGTGTCGCTATCGCAAACAACATTGCGATGAACGCTGACCTGAGCGTCGGCGGCACTAACCAACTGACCCTCGACGGCGTGCTCAGCGGCACCAACCAGTTGATCAAGAACGGCGCGGCCAACCTGACGCTGAACGGCGTCAACACCTTCGCCGGCGGCACCACCCTGAATGCCGGCAGCATCACCGTCGGCAATGCCGACGCACTGAGCACCGGCGCCCTGACCGTGGGCGGCGCGAGCACGCTCACCGGCAGCTCGGCCCTGGCCCTGGCCAACGCCATCACCCTCAACGCCAACCTGACCACCGGCGGTGCCAATGCACTGACCCTCGACGGCACCATCGCTGGCGCGGGCGGGCTGATCAAAACCGGCGCTTCGAGCCTGACCCTCACCGGCGCCAACACCTATTCCGGCACCACGGCGCTGAATGCCGGCACCTTGATCGTCGGTTCGAATACCGCAATCGGTAGCGGCGCGTTGAACGCGTCCGGCGGTACTACCCTCGATGCGAGCACCGCCACCACCCTGGCCAACGCGGTCAACCTCGGCGGCAACCTGACCCTCGGCGGCACTAATGCGCTGATCCTCAACGGTGCCGTCAGCGGTATCGGCGGTTTGATCAAAAACGGCGCGGCTGACCTGACCCTCAACCACGCCAACAATTACCTCGGCTCCACGGCGCTGAACAACGGCACGCTGATCGTCGGTGCCAGTGGTGCCTTGGGCGCCGGTGTGTTGAACGCGGCGGCCAACACCACCCTCGATAGCAACACTGCCGTGAGCCTGAGCAACCAGGTGAACCTGGCCGGTGCCTTTAACGTCGGCGGCACCGCGGACCTGACCCTGACCGGGCTGGTCAACGGCGCGGGCAACCTGGTGAAAAACGGTACCGGCAATCTGGTGCTCGGTGGTGCCAACGGCTTCCTCGGCGGCACCACGTTGAACGCCGGCACCCTGACCGTCGGCAACGGCTCGGCACTGGGCCTCGGCGGTTTGACCGTCGGCGGCGCGGCGACCCTCGACAGCAACGCCCCGGTCAGCCTGGGCAACAACGTAGCGCTGAATGCCGACCTGACCGTCGGCGGCACCTCGAACCTGACATTGGGCGGCGTCGTCAGCGGCACCAATCAACTGATCAAAAATGGCGCGGGCAACCTGACCCTCAATGGCGTCAACACTTATCAAGGCAACACCACCCTGAATGCCGGCACCCTGACCTTGGGTAACGGCACGGCACTGGGCACTGGCGCACTGATCGTCGGCGGCACGTCGAGCCTGGATAACAGCGCAGCCTTCAGCGTGGCCAACGCCGTAACCCTGAACGCCGATCTGAACTTCGCCGGCAACAACAACCTGAACCTCGCAGGCGTCATCGATGGCGCCGCTGCGCTGAATAAAAACGGTCTGTCCGACCTGACCCTCAGTGGCAATAACAGCTTCACCGGGGCTTTGAACATTCTGTCCGGCAGCGTCACCGCCGCCAGCACCGGGGCGCTGGGCAACACCTCCGGCGCCAACGTCAGTGCCGGCGCCAGCCTCAACCTGGGCACCGATGCCAGCCTCGCCGGCCTCAGCGGCAGTGGTGATGTGCTGATCGGTTCGGGCAACACCTTGTCGGTGGGCGGCGTCAATACCACCAGCACCTTCGACGGCGGCCTGTCCGGCCCTGGCGGCTTGACCAAAGTCGGCACCGGCACCCTTAACCTCACCGGTATCAACGGCCTCACCGGCAACACTGCAGTCAACGGCGGCACCCTGGACCTCAGCGGTTCCCTGGGCAGTGCCAATGTCAACGTCAACACTGGCGCGACCTTGACCGGCACCGGTTCGGTACTGGGCGCATTGAACGTGGCCAACGGCGGTCACCTGGGCCTGAGCAGCGGCAACACGCTGTCGGTCGGTTCGCTGGCCCTGAACAGCACCTCCAATATGGACGTCGCCCTCGGCACACCGTCCACCAACTCGCTGCTCAACATCGGCGGCAACCTGACCCTGGACGGCTTGCTCAACGTCAGTGATGCCGGTGGTTTCGGTGTCGGTGTGTATCGCCTGATCAACTACACCGGCAGTCTGCTGAACCTGGGCATGAACGTCGGTGCGACCCCGATCGGCTACAGCCTGGCGGACCTGGCGCTGCAAACGGCGGTCGGCAACCAGATCAATTTGCTGGTGACCGCGCCTAACGCGAACCTGCGTTTCTGGGATGGCAGCCAGACCATACCAAACGGTTCGGTGGACGGCGGCAACGGTACCTGGAGTGCCGGCAGTACCAACTGGACTTCGGTTGATGGCTTGACCAATCAGACCTGGGCCAGCGATTTCGCGATCTTCCAAGGCACGGCGGGTAACGTGACGGTGCTCGGTCCGCAGACCTTCACCGGCATGCAGTTCGTCACCGACGGCTACAACCTGCTGACCGGCGCGGCGGGGAAACTCACCGCCGTCAATGGCACCAGCGGCAATACGGCGATCCGGGTCGATCCGGGCTCCACGGCGACCATCAGCGTCGCCATCGACGGCGCCGGTACCCTGGCCAAACTCGACAGCGGCACCCTGGTGCTCAACGGCGCCAACAGCTACACCGGCGGCACTTTGCTTAATGGCGGCACACTCGTTGTGGGCAGCAACACGGCACTGGGCAGCGGTGTACTGACCACCGCTTCGGGCACCACTCTGGACAGCAACGTCGCCGTCACCCTGGGCAATGCCGTCGATCTGGCGAGTAACCTGAATATCGGTGGCAGCAATGCCCTGACCCTCAACGGTGCGATCAGTGGCGTGGGCGGTCTGGTCAAGGCCGGCGGGTCCAACCTGACCCTCGGTGGCAACAACAGCTTCCTCGGCCCAGTGAGCCTGCTTTCCGGTGGCCTGGTGCTGGCCTCCGACTCGGCCCTCGGCGCCGGTGCGCTGAACGCCGCCAACGCCACCACCCTGGACGCCGCGACGGCGGTGACCGTCGGCAACGTGATCAATCTGGCCGGTAACCTCAACGTCGCTGGCAGCGCTGACCTGACCCTCGCCGGTGCCGTCAACGGTGCCGGTAGCCTGAGCAAAACCGGCGCGGCCAACCTGGTGCTCAATGGTTTCAACGGCTTCCTCGGCGGTGTCGATCTGAACGCCGGGACCCTGACAGTCGGCAATGCTTCAGGCCTGGGCCTGGGCAACCTGACCGTCAGTGGCGCCTCGACGCTGGACAACAACACGGTACTGAGCCTGGCCAATAACGTTGGCCTGAACGCCAGCGTGGCGGTGGGCGGCAGCAATGACCTGACCCTCGGCGGCGTGATCAGCGGCGCTGGCGGCCTGAGCAAGAATGGCGCGGCGAACCTGACGCTCAACGGCGTCAACGTCTATCAGGGCGATACGACCCTCAACGCCGGCACCCTGACCCTCGGCAACGCCGCAGCACTGGGCACCGGTGCCTTGACTGTCGCTGGGGCTTCGACACTGGATAACAGTTCGGCGCTCAGCCTGGCCAACGACGTCAATGTCAACGCGGCGCTGAACGTGGCCGGGGTCAATAACCTAACCTTGGCGGGTGCCGTCGGCGGCGCCGGAACCCTGAGCAAAAACGGCGCGGCAGACCTGACCCTCAGCGGCACCAACACCTTCAGCGGCACCTTCGACGTGCTCGGCGGCAGCTTGAGCACCACCAGCGCCACCGCCCTGGGCAACAACGCCGGGGTCAATCTTGGGACCGGCACCAGCCTTAACCTCGGCGCGTCCGGCAGCCTCGCCAGCTTGAGCGGCACCGGCACGGCGCTGGTCGGCGCTGGCAACACCCTGAGCATCGGCGGCAACAATGCCAGCAGTCTCTTTGACGGTGTGCTCGACGGCAGCGGTTCGCTCGATAAACTCGGCAGCGGCACCTTCAATCTCACCGGCATCAATAGCCTGACCGGCGACACCAGCGTTAACGGCGGCACCCTGAATGTCAGCGGTTCTCTGGCCAGCGCCAACGTTGCGGTCAATAACGGCGGCACATTGGCTGGCAGCGGCAGCCTGCTTGGCGCGGTGAATGTCGCCGATGGCGGTCACGTCGCACTGGCCACCGGCAGCGCCTTGTCGGTGGGCTCGCTGGCCTTGAGTGGCAACTCCAACCTCGATGTCGGGCTCGGTGCTCCGGTGTCGGGCGGCGGTAATGCGCTGATCAATGTCGGCGGTAACCTGACTCTCGACGGTAACCTCAACGTCAGCGACATCGGCGGTTTCGGCAGCGGTGTGTATCGCATCATCAACTACACCGGTGCCCTGACCGACAACGGTCTGGTCGTCGGCACCGTGCCGGGCAGCGTATCGCCGGGCAATCTGCAAGTGCAAACCGCCGTGGGCAGCCAGGTCAATCTGCTGGTCACCTCACCGAACACCACCGTGCAGTTCTGGGACGGCGCGCAAGCCGTCGGTAACGGCGCAATCGACGGCGGCAACGGCACCTGGGCCAGTGGCAACACCAACTGGACCAATGTCGATGGCACGGTCAATCTGGGCTGGGCCAACAGTTTCGCGGTATTCCAGGGCACGGCGGGCACCGTCACGGTTGACGGCGCGCAGAGCATCACTGGCATGCAATTCGTCACCGACGGCTACAGCCTGGTGAACGGCACGGCGGGCGCACTGACCCTGGTCAATGGCGGCTTGGGCAACGCGACTTTCCGCGTCGATCCGAACGCCACCGCGACCGTCGGCGTGGCGATCAATGGCGCGGGCACTCTGGGCAAATACGACACCGGCACCCTGGTGCTCAACGGCCTCAACGGTTACACCGGCGGCACCGCGCTGAACGGCGGCACGTTGGTCGTGGGCAATGACGCGGCGCTGGGCAGCGGTGTCCTCACCGCCGCCAACGGCACCACGCTGGACAGCAACACCGCGGTCAGCCTGGCTAACGCGGTGGCATTGAACGGTGGGTTGAGCGTCGCGGGTTCCAACGCGCTGACCCTCGGTGGTGTCGTCAGCGGCACCGGCAGCCTGATCAAGAATGGCGCTTCGAGCCTGACCCTCAACGGCAGCAACACCTACGCCGGCGGTACGCAGTTGAATGCCGGCTCGTTGATCCTCGGCAACAACAGCGCCATCGGCACGGGTGCACTCGGCGTCGGTGGCAATGCGCAACTGGACAGCACCGCAGCCCTGCAATTGGCTAACGCCATCAACCTCACCGGGCAGTTGACCCTGGCCGGCACTCAGGCCACCACCCTCAGTGGCGTGATCGGCGGCACCGGCAGTCTGGTGAAAAACGGCAGCGGCACACTGTTGCTCAGCGGCACCAATACCTACAGCGGCGGCACCACCCTCAACGCCGGCACCACCAGCGGCAACACCACCAGCCTGCAAGGCGCGATCCTCAACAACGCCGCGCTGGTATTCGAGCAATCCAACGACGGCACTTACACCGGCAACCTCACCGGCAACGGTACGCTGACTAAAAACGGCACCGGGGAATTGCTGCTTACCGGCACCAACGGCCTCACTGGCGACACCAATGTCCAGGCCGGTTCGTTGCTGGTCAACGGCACGCTCAACAGCGCGAATGTGAACGTGGCGAGCGGGGCGAAAATCGGCGGCTCGGGCCAAATCGCTGGCGCGGTCCAACTGGCCAGCGGTGCAACCCTGGTTGGCGGTGGCAGCGTCACGCCATTGTCGTTCGGCTCCCTGGCATTGGCGTCGGGCACTAACCTGGACTTCAGCCTCGGTTCGGCGACCAGCTCGACCAACGTGGTCAACGTCGCCGGTAACCTGACCCTCGACGGCACGCTGAACGTCAGCGATGCCGGCGGCTTCGGCACCGGCGTCTATCAACTGTTCCGCTACGGCGGCGACCTGACCGACAACGGCCTGACCTACGGCACGTTGCCGGGCGGTGTATTGCCGGCGAGCCTGACCCTGCAAACCGCGCTGGCCAATCAGGTCAACTTGCTGGTGCAAAGCAGCCAGGGTGAAGTGCAGTTCTGGAACGGCGGCAAAACCAACGCTGACGGCACGATCAGCGGCGGCGACGGCACCTGGGGCTCGAGCACCAACTGGACGGACGCCGGTGGTACGGCGAGCCAGGGTTCGGCCCGTCGGTTCGCCGTATTTGGCGGCCAGGGCGGCACTGTGACGGTTGCTGGCAACCAGGGCTTCACCGGGTTGCAAGTCCTCGACAGCGGTTACCGCCTGGTGCCGGGCGCAGATGGCAGCCTGACCCCTATCAATGCGGCCGATGGCAGCCTGGCTGCCGTGCGGATCAACTCCGGCGTCACCACTGAAATCTCGGCGCCTCTGGTCGGCACCGGCGGCATCGAGAAACTCGACTCCGGCACCCTGGTGCTCAGCGGCGCCAACACCTACAGCGGCGGCACCACCGTCAGCGGCGGTACGCTGGTCGGTAATAGCACCAGTCTGCAGGGCAGCATCCTCAACAATGCGCGGGTGCTGTTTGCCCAGGCCAATAACGGCTTTTTCAACGGCGTACTCAGCGGCACCGGTGATCTGGTCAAACAAGGCAGCGGTTCGCTGCTGTTAGAGGGTAATCATCCGTTCAGTGGCACCGTTGAAGTCGAGCAGGGCCTGTTGATCGTCGGTGATCCACCGGCAACCTTGGCCGGGCAGGTCACCGTGTTCCACGGTGCCGCGTTAACCGGTAACGGCAGCGTCGGTTCGGTGGTCAACCACGGGGTGTTCTCGTCCGGCGCGAATGGCGAAACCCTCAGCGTCACGGGCAACCTGACCAACGCTGCGGATGGCCTGCTGGCACTGACCATCACCTCGCCGACCATCACCCCGATGGTCGTGGGTGGTACGGCAACCCTTGATGGCGCTCTGCAAGTGACCAATCTGCTGCCGTACAGCGGCGACACCACGTATAAGCTGATTACGGCGGGCGGCGGCGTCAACGGTACGTTCAGCGCTACCGATCTGCCGGAACGCGCGTTCCTCGACACATCACTGGTGTACAGCGCCAATGAAGTCGATCTGGCCGTCAGTCGCAACCAGACGTCCTTCGCCACCATCGCGGCCACGGGCAACCAACGGGCCACGGCGTCCGCGCTGAGCCGCAATGGCGTGGCCGGTGCGGCGTTGCAGACCGAAATCATCAACCTCAGCACTGGCGGTGCCCGTGCGGCGTTCGACAGCTTGTCCGGGGAAATCCACGCCAGTACCGCCAGCGCCATTCTTGAAGATTCGCGTTACATCCGTGACGCCGTCAACGACCGCATGCGCCAGCCGTCCTGCAGTGGGCCTGACGATCCTCGCCGCGCGCTGGCGCCAAGCGAAAATCGCCTGACCAGCGGTGGCTGCCACGGTGAAATGGTGGGCTGGATGCGTGCACTGGGCGCCTGGGGTGAGATGGATGGTGACAGCAACAGCACCAAACTTGATCGCAACCTCAGCGGCTTCATGCTCGGCACCGATAAACAGATCGACGATCAATGGCGTGCCGGGATGGCCGCCGGTTACACCCGTAGCGACCTGAATGCCCACGACCTGCGCTCCGACGCGACGGTTGAAAGCTACCACCTTGCGGCGTACCTCAACTCGCAGTTCGACGCCTTGGCCGTGCGCCTGGGTGCTGCTTACAGCTGGCACGACATCGAGACCAAACGTGATGTCGCCGTCGGCGGGTACAACGACCGGTTGAAAGGTAATTACGATGCCCGCAGCGCCCAAGTGTTCGGTGAAGTGGGTTACACCGTCGAAGCGGCCGGGATTGCCCTGGAACCGTTCGCCGGCCTGTCCTACGTCAACTACGACAGCGATACCGTGCATGAAAAAGGCGGGGTAGGGCGTCTGAAAGCTGATTCCAGCCAGGACATCACCTTCTCCACCCTGGGCCTGCGTGCCGGCAAAGTCATCACCCTGTCCAACGGTGGGCAATTCACCCCGCGTGCGGCCATCGGCTGGCGTCATGCCTTCGGCGACACCAAACCGGACGCCGACCTGAGCTTTATCGATGGTGGCGCCTCGTTCAGCACCCAAGGCGTGCCGATTGCCAAGGACAGCGCGCTGCTTGAAGCGGGTGTGGACTTCCAGATCAGCCCGACCGGCAAACTCGGCCTCGGCTACTCGGGACAGGTGTCGGGCAAGAATGAAGATCATGCAATGACCGTCAGCTTCACCCTCGGCTTCTGATCATGGTCGAAGTGCTTTAGCCGCCCGAAAGGGCGGTGATCGTTCCCACGCTCTGCGTGGGAATGCCTCAACGGACGCTCTGCGTTCGGCTCTGGAATCAAACGAGGATCATGGTCGAAGTGCTTTAGCCGCCCGCAAGGGCGGTTTTTTTTGCCCCGAAAACTGCAACCACCCCTGTAGGAGCAAAGCTTGCTCGCGAAGAGGGCATTACATCCAACATCTGATTTGGCTGTTACACCGCTTTCGCGAGCAAGCCCGCTCCCACAGTTGATCTATGGTGGACACAGAATTTATGTCCACATGCGATCCAATGTGGGAGCGTGCTTGCTCGCGAAGAGGCCTTCACAGTCGCCGCCGTCCGGTCTGCTAGAATCGCCCGCATTGACCCCACAAGGTGCACCCCCATGAGCGAGCCGATTCGCCTGACCCAATACAGCCACGGCGCAGGATGCGGTTGCAAGATTTCCCCTCAAGTCCTGGAAGTGATCCTGGCCGGCAGCGGCGCGCAGAATCTCGATCCCAAGCTTTGGGTCGGCAACGCCTCGCGCGATGATGCGGCGGTGTACGCCATCGACGACGAGCGCGGCGTGGTCTCGACCACTGACTTCTTTATGCCGATCGTCGACGACCCGTTCGACTTCGGCCGCATCGCCGCCACCAATGCCATCAGCGATATCTACGCCATGGGCGGCGATCCGTTGATGGCGATTGCGATCCTCGGCTGGCCGGTCAATGTGCTGGCCCCGGAAATCGCCCGGGAAGTGATTCGCGGCGGCCGTTCGATCTGCGATGAGGCAGGTATTCCCCTGGCCGGCGGGCATTCCATCGACGCGCCGGAACCGATCTTCGGCCTGGCCGTCACCGGGCTGGTGCAAAAACGCCACATGAAACGCAACGACACCGCCACCGCCGGTTGCCTGCTGTACCTGACCAAACCCCTGGGCATCGGCATCCTCACCACCGCCGAGAAGAAGGGCAAGTTGCGCCACGCCGACATCGGCCTGGCCCGCGACTGGATGTGCACCCTGAACAAACCCGGCAGCCGCTTCGGCAAACTCGACGGCGTCACGGCGATGACCGACGTCACCGGTTTCGGTTTGCTCGGGCACCTGGTGGAAATGGCGGACGGCAGCCAACTCACCGCACGCATCGAATACGACCGCGTGCCACGCCTGGCGGGTGTCGAGTATTACCTCGAACAAGGCTGCGTACCGGGCGGCACCTTGCGCAACTTCGACAGTTACGCCAGCAAACTCGGACGCTTGCAGGAGCTGCATAAACGCGTGCTGTGCGATCCACAAACCAGTGGCGGCCTGCTGATCGCGGTCACGCCGGCGGGCAATGAACAATTCCTCGCGGTCGCTGCCGAACTGGGCCTGAGCCTTGAGCCAATCGGCGAACTGGTTGAGCGACAGACCAACGCGGTCGAGGTGTTTTGATGTCAATCGACTGCACCGATTACCGCGACATTTTCCTCAACGACCGGCCGATGATGGATGCCCGCGCGCCGGTGGAATTCCTCAAGGGCTCGTTCCCTGGCGTGGTCAATCTGCCGCTGATGAATGACCACGAACGGCAACGGATCGGCACCTGCTACAAGCAGCACGGCCAGCAAGCGGCCATTACCCTGGGGCATCAATTGGTGTCCGGCGAGATTAAGGCCGAGCGCATCCAGGCCTGGGCCGATTTTGCCCGGGCTCATCCTGAGGGTTTTTTGTATTGTTTTCGCGGCGGCTTGCGCTCGCAGATCGTCCAGCAGTGGCTCAAGGACGAGGCGGGCATCGACTACCCGAGGGTCGGTGGCGGCTACAAAGCCATGCGTTCGTTTTTGCTGGAGACCACGGATCAGGCGGTTGCCCAATGCGATTTCGTCTTGCTCGGCGGCATGACCGGCACCGGTAAAACTGAAGTGCTGACGCAACTGAGCAACGGGCTGGACCTGGAAGGCTATGCCAATCACCGGGGTTCCAGTTTTGGCAAACGCGCCACGGGCCAACCGTCCAACATCGACTTTGAAAACCGGCTGGCTGTGGATCTGTTGAAGAAACGCGCCCGGGGCATCGAGCAATTCGTGCTGGAAGACGAAAGCCGTGCGGTCGGCAGTTGTGCCTTGCCGCTACCGTTGTTTCAGGGCATGCAGCAGTTTCCGATGGTCTGGCTGGAAGACAGTCTGGAAGGGCGGGTCGAGCGGATTTTGCGCGATTACGTGGTGGACCTGTGTGCCGAGTTTATCGGCGTGCATGGCGAGGATGGTTTTGCGCTGTTTTCCGAGCGCTTGCTGGAGAGCCTGAATAACGTGCAGAAGCGCCTGGGCGGGGAGCGTCATCGGCGAATGTTGCTGTTGATGGAAGATGCCTTGGCCGAGCAGGCGCGCAACGGTGCGGTGGATCTGCATCGGGGGTGGATCGAAGGGTTGCTGAGCGAGTATTACGACCCGATGTATGCATTTCAGCGCGAGAAGAAAGGCGCGCGGATCGAGTTTGCCGGGGAGCGCGGGGCGGTGTTTGAGTATCTGCGCGAGCGCGGCAGTCAGCGGGTTTGATGGTGTTTTTGCCGGCCTCATCGCGGGCAAGCCATGCTCCTACAGGTCATGCGTCGTGCCCGAATCATGCGGCCGACGCAAAACCTGTAGGAGCAAGGCTTGCCCGCGAAGGCGTCCTCACAGGCGCCAAATTACTTAAAGCAATGCGGCCCCGATCAACCCGCTGATCACCCCAATCCCCATGGTCATCAGCGCCACGCTGACCAACACCCGAGTGTTGAAATCCTTGCGCAGCATCAGCAGCGACGGCAGGCTGATGCTCGGCAGGGTCATCAGCAACGCCACCGCCGGGGCAGTGCCCATGCCGAGGGTCATCATGGTTTGCACGATGGGGATTTCGGCGGCGGTCGGGATCACGAACAGCGTCCCGATGATCGCCAGCGGCACCAGCCACAACAGGCTGTTGGCCATGGCGCCATCGATGTGCGGAAACACCCAGACCCGCACCGCACCCAGCACCAGCACCGCCAGGATGTAGATGGGAATGGTGCTCCAGAACAGCTGCCAGATCGTCCGGCCCCAACGGGACAGGAACGGCTGCGTGTCGGTCTCGCGGGCCTCGACCACCGCCTCGACGGCGGCTTCAGGCAAGTTCTCCGGGCCGGCGATACGCTGGGCCACCATCGACACACCAAACACCAGCACGATACCCGCCACCAGCCGCAACGCGGTAAAGCCCCAGCCGAGCACGAAACCCATGAACACCAGCGTGGCGGGGTTGAGCACCGGGTTACCGATCCAGAATGCCAGCGCCGCACCCACCGAAACATTCTGCCGGCGCATGCCTGCCGCCACCGGGGCGGCGCAGCACGAACACATCATGCCCGGCAACGCGAACAACCCGCCACGCAGGGTCGAGGCGAAACCGGCGCGGCCGAACAGGCGCAACAGCCAGTCCCGGGGAATCAACACCTGGAGCAAGGAGCCGAGGATCACCGCCAGCACCGCGGCCTTCCAGATCGCCAGGAAATACACCTTGGCATATGCCAGGGCGGCGATCAGGGGGTCGGATTGTTGGTCGTTGATGATCGAGGCGCCGATGCTGTGGTTGTCAGCGGCAACGAAGGCCTTGAGGTAGTAGGGCGACCATTTGACGTAGTAGAGGCCGACGCAGGCGACCAGCAGGAACAGGGCGGGTTTCCACCAGAACGACCAGCCCCGGACGGGGATGGCTGTGGATGAGAGTGACATGGCGAGGTTCCGGGCAAGGGGGAGATGAAGTCATGATAGCCCAGCGCCTTCGTACACGTGATCCCTACAATGCGTGGGACCTGTGGGACCTCTTATGTAGGACAGTTCTGCGAGCCGTTATCCAGCCCTTGTTTATAGGTGTGGCTGACCAGGCTGGCCTTGCCGTTGTGCCAGGTCAGGGTCAGCACGTACAGCGAATCGTAGTCGCTGGACTCCCAGTCGTCGGTGATGTTCTGTTTCTTGCCAACCGCGTCACCCGCAACCTTGTTGATCAACTCGGGCAGGTAACCGTGGGACCAGGCGGTGTAGATGATCGAGTTGTGATACTTGTCGTGCAGCAGTTCATCCGCCAGATCGCTGGTGTCGTTGGCCGCGAAATCGATGTTCACCGGCAACCCGAGCTTGATCGCGCTGGGGCTGATGGTCATCAACGGGCGGATGTAACTGTAGGAATTGTCCAGTTCACCTTCCTCGACATTACGCGTCGGGTTGGCGGCGAATACGTAGTTGGCCTTGCCGAATTTTTCCGGCAGCAAGGTGGACAGGTTGATCGCGCGGTTCAACCCCTGGCAATTGAGTTGGCCCAGGCCGCCTTCGGGTTTTTCCGCGTGGCGCAGGAATACCAGGGTCTGGGTGCCATCGGCCGGTTGGGCGCGGCTTTCACTGGACTCAAGCGACAGGAACAGGGCGCTGGCCGCCAACAACGTGGGCAGGAAAATGTACGCGCGATGCTTGAAGCGTTGAGCGAATTTCAAAGGGTTCATCATCTGAATAATGGGTTCTTCAGCGCATTCGATTAAGGCTGACAAACCTTTACACCGCGCTCCCAGCGTCGGGTGTTTTCCATGTCGTTGAGCCAGTCCGTTTTCGTGAAGGGCATTGCTCAGAGTCCTCTGAAGCCCATTTGGTTCGATCCCGGCAGGTTCGCAGCACTTTAGCTGCAACCTTTGGCGGGTTGGCGGAAGGTTATCGACAGGATGTTGCGGATTTATGGATACCGGTACATTTCTGCGCCAGAACGCCCCGGACCTACATTATGATCAGCAGCTCCAATGTCTGCGTGGATGCTCCCATGACCGATCTCTCTGCGTTCCCGATCAACGAAAAATGGCCGGCCCAGTACCCCGAGTGGATTCAGCTGTACTCCTTGCCGACCCCCAACGGCGTCAAGGTCTCGATCATGCTCGAAGAGATCGGCCTGCCGTACGAGCCGCACCGTGTGAGCTTCGAGACCAACGATCAGCTGTCGCCGGCGTTCATGTCCTTGAACCCCAACAACAAGATCCCGGCGATCATCGATCCCCATGGCCCAGGCGATCAGCCACTGCCGCTGTTCGAGTCCGGGGCGATTCTGATCTACCTCGCCGACAAAAGTGGCCAGCTGCTGGCCCAGGAATCGGCGGCGCGCTACGAGACGATCCAGTGGTTGATGTTTCAGATGGGCGGTATCGGGCCGATGTTCGGCCAGGTTGGTTTCTTCAACAAATTCGGCGGCAAGGACTACGAGGACAAGCGGCCCCGTGATCGCTATGTCGAGGAAAGCAAGCGCCTGCTCAGCGTCCTCGATAAACGCCTGGAAGGACGCGACTGGATCATGGGCGAGCGCTACACCATCGCCGACATTGCGACGTTTGCGTGGGTGCGCAACCTGATCGGCTTCTATGAGGCCGGTGATCTGGTGGGGATTCAGAATTTCCCCAACATCACTCGCGTGTTGGAGCGCTTCCTGGCGCGGCCGGCGGTGATCCGCGGGCTGGAAATTCCCAAGTAAGTTTTATAACCAAGGAAGGCCATGCGCTCATTTCCGTTCAAACAAGTCGATGTCTTCAGTCGAACACCGCTAAAAGGCAACCCGCTGGCCGTGGTGTTCGGCGCTGACGAACTCAGCGATGAGCGGATGGCGGCGTTCGCGACCTGGACCAACCTCAGCGAAACCACGTTCATCCTGGAGCCCCGGGATCCGCGAGCCGACTATCGGGTGCGGATTTTTACCACCCTGCAAGAGCTGCCATTCGCCGGTCACCCGACGCTGGGCACGTGTCATGCGTGGCTAGAGGCCGGTGGCGTGCCCAAGGGCGAGGAGATCATTCAAGAGTGCGGCGTCGGGTTGGTGCGGGTTCGCCGGCAAGGCGCGGAGCTGGCGTTCCTGGCGCCGCCGCTGCTCAGGACCGGGCCGGTGGATGCCGATGTGGTGGAGCGGGTTCGTCTCGGGCTCGGTCTGGCTGCGGAGGCAATCGTGCGCACGCAATGGGTCGATAACGGCGCTGGATGGCTGACGGTGATGGTCGAGGATCGGCAGCAGGTGCTCGATTTGCAACCGGATCATTCGCAAATGCTGGGTTTGGCCGTCGGGGTTATTGCTCCGTGGCATCCCGAGCGTGATGGCGATGAGGCGCAGTTCGAAGTGCGCGCGTTCATCTCAGGCGACGGCATGCCGGAAGACCCGGCCACCGGCAGCCTGAACGCCGGCATCGCCCAGTGGCTGCTCGCCGAAGGGTTGGCACCGGCGTCCTATGTGGTCAGCCAGGGCCTGACCATGGGGCGTGCGGGGCGGATTCAGGTGGATCAGGTCGGTGACGAGATCTGGATCGGCGGCGCGGTGGTGACCTGCATTGATGGGACTTTGAATCTGTAACCCGGTTTGTGAAATCGACACAATCCCCCTGTGGGAGCGAGCTTGCTCGCGATAGCGGTGGACCCGCCACATTGATGCTGGATGTGCCGCCGTCATCGCGAGCAAGCTCGCTCCCACAGTAGTCCTGCGTCGTTCATTTGATCCAGGCTCGGCATAAATCCTTGTGGGAGCGAGCCTGCTCGCGAAAGCGGTGGGTCAATCACATTGATGTTGAATGTGCCGCCGCCTTCGCGAGCAGGCTCGCTCCCACATAGGGGGATTGTTGCCTGGCAGGTAAAGGTTTGTTCCTGAACTGACGTTTGTGTCCTGCGCCGCGCAGGGCATAAGCTTCGCCCCCTACGACTTTTGTCTCAGGAAAACCCATGTCCAGCCAGTTCCCCGAAGCACGTCCACGCCGTCTGCGCCGCAATGCGAGCCTGCGCAGCCTGTTCCAGGAAACCGAATTCAGCCTGAACGACCTGGTGCTGCCGATTTTCGTCGAAGAAGAAATCGACGACTTTGTGCCGATCAAAAGCATGCCCGGTGTGGTGCGGATTCCGGAGTCGAAACTGGCCGGCGAGATTGAGCGTTATGCCCGTGCCGGGATCAAGTCGGTGATGACGTTCGGCGTGTCCCATCATCTGGACAGCAGCGGCAGCGACACCTGGAACGACAACGGCCTGGTGTCGCGCATGTCGCGTATCGCCAAGGATGCGGTGCCGGAGATGATTGTGATGTCCGACACCTGCTTCTGCGAATACACCGACCACGGCCACTGCGGCGTGTTGCACAACCACGAAGTCGACAACGACAAAACCCTGATCAACCTGGGTAAACAAGCGGTGGCCGCGGCCCGTGCCGGCGCTGATGTGATCGCCCCGTCGGCGGCCATGGACGGCCAGGTCCAGGCAATTCGCCGGGCGCTGGACGAAGCCGGTTTCACCCAGACTGCGATCATGGCGTACTCGACCAAATTCGCCTCGGCCCTGTATGGCCCGTTCCGTGAAGCGGGTGGCAGCGCGTTGAAAGGCGACCGCAAAAGCTACCAGATGAACCCGATGAACCGCCGCGAAGCCGTGCGCGAATCGCTGCTGGACGAACAGGAAGGCGCCGATGCGCTGATGGTCAAACCGGCCGGCGCCTACCTGGACATCATCCGCGACATCCGCGAAGCCTCGCGTTTGCCGCTGTCCGCGTATCAGGTGAGTGGCGAGTACGCGATGATCAAATTCGCCGCCCAGGCCGGGGCGATTGATGAAGATCGTGTGGTGCGTGAAAGCCTTGGGGCGATCAAGCGAGCGGGGGCGGATTTGATCTTCACCTATTTCGCGATGGATCTGGCATTGGCCGGAATCTAACCAGCACCCTAAATCCCTTGTGGGAGCGGGCTTGCTCGCGAAAGCGGTTTGTCAGCCAATACATAGGGCGACTGACCCGCCACCTTCGCGAGCAAGCCCGCTCCCACATTTGTTGGGTGATGGCCACAATTGCTGTGCCGGACACAGCCCCCTGTGGGAGTGAGCCTGCTCGCGAAAGCGGTTTGTCAGCCAATACATAGGGCGACTGATCCACCGTCTTCGCGAGCAGGCTCGCTCCCACATTGGAATTAGGTGAATCAGGGCGATCCAAAAAACAGCCGTATCCCATGATCGCGGAAATACCGCTCGATCACCTTCGGATCGGCGCTGTTGTCGGCAATCGCCACATAGGTATCCGGCCGCAACAGATAAAACCCGTTGCGCGCCAACCCCGCCGCGTCAAACGCCGGCCGCCAGTCGAACACGTGCAGCGGCAGATGATGCTCGATGCACCAGGCGATCATTTCGTCGCTGGTGTCGCCGTAGACATGCACTTGCCACGTGGGGTTTTTCAGTGATTCGTAATTGTCACCTTCGCCATCATGAGCCCAGGGCAAGCGGTCGCCGCCGTGGACATGGCCGGTGACGCCTTCGCTCAGCGGCATGCCGCGATAGTTGACGGTGATTTGCGAGATGGTGCGGAACAGAAACTCCCGGCTCGCCCCGAACGACGTCAGTTTGGGGATCAGGAACGGCGCCAGCCGCGTGCGCAGCAGATCGGCAACTTTGCCCTCGGCGGTGACGAAGCTGAACACCCGGTCGGTAGTCGACACCAGGCGCCGGGCGAAGGCGATGCGCTCGGTTTCGTAGCTGTCGAGCAGTTTCGCGGTGGCGCCGCCGCTCAGGACCGCAGCCAGTTTCCAGGCCAGGTTGATCGCATCGCCAATGCCGGTGTTCATGCCCTGGCCACCCGCAGGGCTGTGGACGTGGGCCGCGTCGCCGAGCAGAAACGCCCGGCCGCTGCGAAAGAACTCCGCCACCCGATGATGCACGCGGTAGGTCGAGAACCAGTTCACCTGTTCGACCTGCACCTTCAAATGCTCGATGGCCCGGCTGCTGACGTCTTCGAATTTCAGGGTTTCGGCGTGCTCGGCCCGTTCATCGCGCACGGTGCCGATCAACCGCGCGTGACCTTCGCTGGCCAACGGAAACACTGCGAGAAAGTCCGCTTCATCGAGGTCCACGTGCAGTTCACCGTTGAACGCCGGACCGCTGGCCTGGACATCGGCGACGTAGAAAATCTGCTGATAGGTACCGCCGGGGAAACCACTGTCGAGGGTTTTACGCACGATCGACCGGGCACCGTCGCAACCCGCGATATAGCAGGCCTGGCAGGTTTCCTCCTGGCCATCGGGCAGGCGCAACTGCGCGGTGATGCCGTCGCCGGTTTCGGTGAAACTTTCCAGTTCGGTATTGCGTTCCACGCGGATGCCGAAGGTTTCAAGGCGTTCGATCAGCAGGGCTTCATGTTCATCCTGGGGAAAGATTTCCAGGAACGCATAAGGCGTCAAACCTTCGCCGATGCGGGTCAACGGCAGGCGCGCCACGGCTTCTCCCTTGACCCAGAAATTCGCCGCCGCCACCCGATGGCCGTTCTGCACGATGGCATCGGCCAGGTCGAGTTGACGATACAACTCAAGGGTCCGCGCCTGAACGGCCAGGGCCCGAGAGGTGGTGCCAGGCGCGGAGGTCTTGTCGATGATGCGCACGTGGATGCCGAGCTTGCTCAGCCACAGCGCCAGCACCAGACCGGTCGGGCCGGCGCCGATGATCAGCACGTCACTTCGGTTCATGGGGGCATTCTCCGAGGGGTGTGTCGGGCAAGTATGGTCCAGACAGGGCAATCGAGCGTTGTGAATACAAAACCCTGTGGGAGCGAGCTTGCTCGCGATGGCGTCGCTACATCCAGCATCTATGTGACTGAACCGCCGCCATCGCGAGCAAGCTCGCTCCCACAGGGTCTTATGTTGGCTTTGCTTTTTCAGTCAACCAAAAAGGCCCCGCAGCCGTGAAGCTGCGGGGCCTTTTCGTGGAGCGAAGGGGCTTAGAAGTCGATGGTGCCCGACAGCTTCGCCACCCGCGGCTCACCTTGGGTCAGGTAGCCGGCCTGGGCCGATTCCCAGTATTTCTCGTTCGCCAGGTTCTCGATGTTCAGGCGCAGGGTGATGTCTTTCTGGTCGACTTTGAAACCATAGCGGGCGCCGGCGTCGAAGCGATTCCAGGTTGGCAGGCTGAGGTTGTTCGCCGCGTCGGCGTATTGGCCGCCGGTACGCAGCATCCGCGCGTTCAGCGCTACGCCTTGCAGGCCCGGTACGTCCCAATCCACTCCGGCGTTGAACTGGAAGGTCGGTACGCCGATGGCACGGTTGCCGTCGTTGGCGCCGTTCTGGGTGTTCTTCAGTTCGGTGTCCATCAGGGTCAGGCCGCTGATCAGGCGCAGGCCGTCGATCGGCTCGCCGAAGACGTTGAGTTCGACGCCTTTGTTGATCTGCTCGCCCTGGCGCACAAACTCCGCCGTGGTGGCGCTGGTGATCACCGAGTAGCCATCGCTCGGTTGCTCGATGCGGTACACACCCAGGCTGGCGCCGTAGGTGCCCATGTCGACTTTCACACCGGCTTCGATTTGCTTGGAGCGGGCCGGGGCGAACGCTTCGTTGCCGTTGGTGACGACGCGGTTGCCGGAGGTGAGTGGCGAGATCGGGCCTTTCGCCAGGCCTTCAATGCGGTTGGCGTAGAACGACACATGCTCCCACGGCTTGAAGACGATGCCGTAGACCGGTGTGGTGATCGATTCGTCATACGCGGAGGTGCGGCTGCCGGAACCGTAAGGCGCGTAGCCGTAGCCTTGCACCACCAATTGCTGGCGACGCAGGCCGACGGTCAGCAGCAGTCGGTCATCGAAGAAACCGAGGGTGTCGGACACCGCCGCACTGCGGTTGAAGGTTTTGCCGACGATGCCCGGGTCGCTCAGGTCGCCGCCGGAGAAGTTGCCGACCGGCGATGGGGTTTGCACCGGATGGTAGATGTTGTTCGAGTAGCGGGTCAGGTCGAAATCGTAGGCGCTGCGCTGTTCGGTCCAGATCCCGGCCAGGCCGAAATTGAGTTTATGCGTGACCGGGCCGGTGGCGAATCGGCCGTTGAGGCCGGCCATGACGCTGGTGTTGTCTTCATCGTGGGGGATGAACGAGCCGGTTGTGGTAGATGCACCGTCGTTGCCCACCAGCGTGGTCGAGTTGTAGCGTCCGACTTCACGGGTGTGCTTGGCGCCGCCCGCGGCGTAGGCCGTCCAGTTGTCGTTCAGGTCGTACTCGGCGCGCAACATGCCGAAGGTGTCTTCGATGTCGGTGAAACCCCACTTTGGCGCGTAGTTGGTGTCGGCCGATGGCGCATCCGGAATGTGCGTGGCCGTGCCGAGGTTCACGCTGTTGCGGCCACCGTTCACGCGCTCTTTCTGGTAGGCAAAATCACCGGAAATACGCAGGGCGTCACCGCGATAATCGAGGCCGATGGAGAACAGTTTCGAACGCTGGTTTTCGTGATCGATACCGGTGTCGCCTTCACGCTGGGCCAGGTTGACCCGTGCACCGAATCGGTTGTCTTCACCAAAGCGCTGACCGAGATCGAGGTGCTGACCGACGCGGCCTTCGTCGTTGATGTCGGTGGTGAAGCGGCGTGTGGGCACGTCACCGGCACGCTTGGGTTGCAGGTTGACGCCGCCGCCGATGCCGGAGCCGGTCGGGGTCACGCCGTTGATAAAGGCGTTCGGGCCTTTGAACACTTCCACGCGCTCCAGGGCGTCGGTGGAAATGATCTGCCGCGGCAGCACGCCGTACAGGCCGTTATAGGAAATATCGTCGCCGGTCAGCGGCAAGCCGCGGATCATGAAGATCTGCGCCTGGTTGGAAAAACCGGACGCCTGGCGCACCGAGGAATCGTTGAGCAATACGTCGGCGACGTCTTCGGCCTGCTGGTCCTGGATCAGTTGTTCGGTGTAGGCGGCCATGGTGAACGGCACGTCCATCATGTCCTGATTGCCCAGCACGCCCAATTGGCCGCCGCGAGCCACCTGACCGCCGGCAAACACCGGGGGCAGGGCAGCCGTCGCGGTCGGGGCTTGGGCGTTGACGTTCACTTCGTCCAGCACCAGCGCTTTATCGTCATTATTGGTGGCGGCGTGGGCAGAGACGGACAGGGCGCAAAACAGGGCGAGAAGTGTCGGGCGATAGGGAACGCCGAGTCGGGCTGGAGTGGGCATGTTCGATCCTGGCGGCGCGCCGCCGATGAGAAAAAGAGATAACGGCGCGGGGAGCTCCTTGCGCAAATGCGACTCCAGGCGCAAATGATATGTTTTCGCAGTAACGTTCTGCAATGAGTTTGTCATCAGTGGACGAACACGATGGAAAAGCTGCACAAACCTTGTGGGAGCGAGCCTGCTCGCGAAGGCGTTGGATCAGTCGCCATTTGTATTGACTGGTACACCGCCTTCGCGAGCAGGCTCGCTCCCACAGGGTTGTGTGTTGAGTTGAAGGATTGGGTGGAACAGCCGCCCATCAGCACAGTCATAGCCTGCACCCGGCCATTGATCGTATGGTTAACCCGGCTAAACGGATTTTTGGAGCACCATGCACGCCCACCGATTGATCATGAGTCTCGCTGCCTTGCTGGTCCTGGCCGGTTGCGGTACCCGGCAGACCCAGGAAGCACCGGCCCGCAAGCCTGCTGAGGTCAAGGCGCAGATCGTGCGTCTGTTGCCGGCGAAAACCGTCGACCGTGAGGGTTGGGCGACGGATATCTACGCAGCGTTTGCCGCTCAGGAGATTTCGCCGACCACGCAAAACCTGTGTGCGGTGCTGGCCGTCACCGAGCAGGAATCAACCTTTCAGGTAGATCCAACCGTGCCGGGTTTGGGCAAGATCGCCCGGGACGAAATCGACCGCCGCGCCGCCAAGGCGCATATCCCGAGCCTGTTGGTGAGCGGTGCATTGCAGGTCAGCTCGCCCACTGGCAAAAGCTACAGCGACCGGCTGAACGCCGCCCGCAGTGAAAAAGAACTGAGCGCGATTTTCGATGACTTCATCGGCATGGTGCCCATGGGCAAGACCCTGTTCGGTGAATTCAACCCGGTGCACACCGCCGGGCCTATGCAGGTCAGCATCGAATTCGCCGAGCAAGAAACCCGCAATTATCCTTACCCGATCACCGGCTCGATCCGCCATGAAGTGTTCAGTCGTCGCGGCGGCATGTATTTCGGCATTGCCCATTTGCTCGGTTATCCGGTGAGCTACACACAGCCGTTGTATCGCTTTGCCGATTTCAATGCCGGTTGGTACGCCAGCCGTAATGCCGCGTTTCAAAACGCCGTCAGCCGCGTGTCGGGCATCCCGCTGGCGCTGGACGGTGACTTGATTCGCTACGATTCAATCATGCCCGGCACCACGGAACTGGCGGTGCGCACCCTCGGCAAGCAACTGGGCATGCGCAATCCGACGATTCGCGATCAATTGGAAACGGGTAAAAGCCTGGAGTTCGAAGAGACGAGGCTCTACCAAAAGGTCTTCGCCCTGGCGGAGAAGGCTGAAGGCCGGGCGTTACCCCGAGCGGTGTTGCCGGGGATTGTGCTGGAAAGCCCGAAAATCACCCGCAAACTCACAACGGCCTGGTTCGCCAAACGGGTCGATGAGCGGTATCAGCGGTGTATGGCGAAGGGGCGTTGAACATCAAAAGTTCGCAGACGCTACATGGCCAACGGTATTCGCAGGCATAAAAAAACCCGGCTGATGAGGCCGGGTTTTTCGTTGAGTACCGCTGTGAAGCCATTCATTTATGCGGTGCGGTTCTGGATCAATCGATCGGATCCACCTTCGGCAACGCGTTTCTCGATCAGACGATCGGAACCACCTTCAGCCACGCGTTTCTCGATCAGACGATCGGAACCACCTTCAGCAACGCGTTTCTCGATCAGACGATCGGAACCACCTTCAGCCACGCGTTTCTCGATCAGACGATCGGAACCACCTTCAGCAACGCGTTTCTCGATCAGACGATCGGAACCACCTTCAGCAACGCGTTTCTCGATCAGACGATCCGAACCACCTTCAGCCACACGGCTTTCAATCAGACGATCCGAGCCGCCTTCAGCGATCATGGTGTGAGAAGCGGCAAAAGCGTTAACTGCAAAAACCGAGAAAGCGATGCTGAGAAGGATTTGGCGTTTCATGATGGTGTGCTCCGGGGTGTTTATTGGTTGGTATGGAGGCGATGTTACGCCCCGGATTTTTTATGAGAACTTCATTGACGTGATGGTGACCATCGACGGCAATGATGGTTGGCGCGAGGCACTTATTGCGAGGTTGATGATGCGGTCGTCGGCTGGGCCCGATGGGGTCGGTGGCCGGTTCTACACTTTGCAGCACTGGGCTGATTGATCCCTGTGGCGAGGGGCAAGCCCCCTCGCCACAAGGTTTCGCCAAAGCTTATCAATCGCAGTGTTCGGGACGATCACGCTCGATCAGCGACAGATACTGTTCACGCGTACCGCCATTCAACGGTTTGATCAGGATGTCCACGCTATGGCTGAGTCTGCCCATCTCGATCCCTTCGCGTGTTCGAACCTCGGCAAAACCGAGCGCACGCCAGAAGCGCCCGGCCTTCACGTTGCTGCGCACCACGCACAGGCGCAACCAATCGGCGCCATTGGCGCGGGCCCAGGTTTCAACGTCGCGATACAGCGTCTGCGCGATGCCAGAGCCATGCAGGTCATTGGCAATGATGAACAGACCGATGTGCCACACCTTCGGCGCCAGCAAGTCCGAGACGAACTGCAACGCCGCCACTAACGGACGATCCTCGGCCTGATAGCCCAGCATCCAGTTTTTACTGAAGCTCCAGCCGGGTGGCAGTTCGCCGAGCAGTTCTTCGCGGGCCTTGTCGGGGCCCGCGGGTTCACCTTCGACGATCAGAAAGTAATCCGGATTGGCCTCGAAGAAGGCTTGCAGAAGCGTTGCATCCTCGACGGTCAGTTCACGCACGCCTATTTGCGAGGCGCTGCACAGTGGAAGTGCCGGTGTCTGCATGAGGGTCTCCTGGCTCAGGTGCGCCGACGAACAAACTTGCGCCACAGCCAGACCCACAGCATCAACAGCGGAAAGGCCAGGATCAGGAACGGCAGCGCGTAACTGCCTTTTTCCAATGCGTCGACGGCGCCATCGGCCAGGTTGTCCAGCAAGTTGCTGAACGCTTGGCTCAGGTGCGACGAGCGACTGCTGGCGCCGGTCGGCTGGAACGACAGGGTCACCCGATTGGTGTCGAGTCGGCGCTGATGCCCGGCGGCCACCTGGGCCAGGGCTTGCAGGTCGTTTTCGATGCCGGCCTGTTCCTTGCTCAGGGCGATCAGGTCGGTGACGCTGATGTCTTTGCGGCTGGCCAGTTGGTCCAGGCGCTGTTGCTGGGCCTGGAGGCGTTCCTGACGGCGGCGGGTGTCGTCCACGGCATCGGCCAGGTCTTCGGCGGTGGTGACTCGCTGGCCCATTTCACCGCCCTCGGCGGCCATGGCGACCAACGGCTCGACACCGACGGGGGCGATGCGCAAGGTGATCTCGGCCCGGCCGGCGCCTTGCTCGATGCGCAACACATTACAGGCGCCGAAGCGCGCGGTTTCGCAAGCCTCGCGGGTGGCCTGCAAGCGCGGCGCGATTTGCGCTTGTGGCAGCAATAACTGCACATCATGCTCATAGGCGAGCATCGCGCCGCCCCGTCCTTGTTCACCGGCTAGACTGGCCGATGACGGCCGTTCGCTCGGCGAGCAGCCGCCCAAGGCCAGGCAGGCCAGAACAAACCAATAGACGCGAGGCAGTGAGGCGGGTTTGCCATCCGGTTGGCGCATATTCTTTCCTTGAAGTGTGCAACGGGACGTCGGCAGTGCGTCCCGGGATGGCGCATCTTACCTGCATCATTCGGCCAAATGGCAGGGAACATGCTCCCGTGGCCAGCCGTCTACCGACTGACAGTTTGATCGCCGGGAGGGCGCGACATGTATCAGCTTTACGGACACCCGAATTCCGGTGCGGCGGCGATCGAAGCCGCCCTCGAACTCTGCGCGATTCCTTATCGCTTCATCGACGTGGCCGCGTCTGCCGAGGCCGCGCATGCGCTGGAAAAACTCAACCCGCTCAAGCAGATTCCAGCCCTGGAACTGCCCGACGGCAGCATCCTCACCGAAAGCGCGGCGATCCTGATTCACTTGGGCCTGACCTTTCCCTCGTCGGGCCTGTTGCCGGACGACCCGATAGAACGTGATCAAGCCATTCGCGGCCTGGTGTACATCGTCAGCAATTGCTATTCGGCCATCGGCATCATCGACTATCCCGAGCGCTGGTTGATCGAGGCGGATGAGGCGTCCAGGGAAAACCTCATGGCCGGCGCCCGTGCACGACTGCACTGGAGTTGGGAGGTGTTTGCCGATGAGTTTTCCGGCGAGCTGTACCTGGGCGAAGAAACGCCGGGGGCGCTGGATGTGCTGGCGGCAGTGGTGTCGCGCTGGGCCGGCAGCCGCGAGCATTTACGCAACGCCCGGCCCGGGTTCTATGCCTGGCTGACGCGAATTGATCGGCATCCGACCTTGGCGCCAGTCTTCGCCAGGCATTGGCCGACCTGAACTTACAGCGACCTCCCGTAGGAGCAAAGCTTGCTCGCGAAAGCGGTGTGTCAGCCAAATCTATAGCAACTGACACACCGCTTTCGCGAGCAAGCTTCGCTCCTACAGGGGGAACATCATTCCCCGCGAATGTACTGCTCCAACTGTCGAATCAATTCCGCCTGTTCGGCAATCGCTTCCTTGACCAGGTCACCAATCGACAACAAGCCCAGCAGCTTACCGTTTTCCACCACCGGCAAGTGCCGCAGGCGTTTGTCGGACATGATGCCCATGCAGGTTTCGACGCTTTGATGGGTGTCCACGGTAATCACCGGCGACACCATGATTTCGCTGACTGGCGTGCCGACCGAGGACCGCCCCTTGAGCACCAGTTTGCGCGCGTAATCACGCTCACTGATGATGCCCACGACCTCGCCATTCGCCAGCACCGGCAGCGCACCGACGTTTTTCGCGGCCATGACCATCAGCGCTTCCAACACCATTTGATGCGGGGCGATGGTATGGACTTCGTGGTTTTCATCGGCCTTTAACTTGAGCAGTTGGGCGACGGTTTTCATGGCGGCTTCTCTGGTGTTGTGATTGTTCTTGAAGAATCGTAGACGCAAGCCTTCAGGGCAAGGCAGAAAGCGGCAGATAACGCGCAAAAAACGTCATTCGGCGGTTTTTCTTCCGCAAACCTCGCGAACCAAGTCAATAAACGCGCGCAAACCGGCGGGTACGTGGCGGTTGGCCGGGTAGTACAGGCACAGGCCGGGGTAGGGCGGCAGCCAGTCTTGCAGCACCCGAATCAGCCGACCGGCGGCCAGATGCCCGGCAATTGAGTGTTCGCTGGTACAGGCCAGTCCGACGCCCTGAAGCGCCGCGTCAACGATCAGTTGATGGCTGTCGAGGGTCAGCGGGCCGTTGACGTCGATGATCTGCTGCTGGCCACGTTTTTCGAATTCCCAACGGTACAGCGTGCCGCTGGCAAATCGCGTGCGAATGCAGCTGTGCCCGGCCAGGTCTGTCGGTGAACGGGGTTTGCCATGGCGGGCGAAATAGTCGGGCGAACCGACCACCGCAAACTGCAACGGCGGACTGCAAGGCACGGCAATCATGTCCAGGGGCACGCTGTCGGCCAGGCGAATGCCGGCGTCGAAACCGTCGGCGACAATGTCCACCAACCCGCTGTCGGTGACGATGTCCAGGCGCATGTCCGGGTAACGCTTGAGGAACTCAACCACCACCGGCGTCATGATCATCTGCACCGCGGCTTCGGAGGCGTTGATGCGCAGGGTGCCGCTCGGGGTGTCACGAAACTGGTTCACCGCTTCCATTGCCGCCGAGATCTCGTGCAACGCCGGCCGCACCCGGGCCAGAAACTGCTCGCCGGCCTCCGACAGCGACACACTGCGAGTGGTGCGATTGAACAACCGCACGCCCATGCGCTGCTCCAGCGCGGCGATGGCATGGCTCATGGCCGAAGGCGACATGCCCAGCTCATCCGCGGCACGGCGGAAACTGCGGTGGGTCGAAACGGCGACTACCGCGTTGAGTTCCAGCAAACCCATCTTTTGCATTGTGCTGTTTCCTGCATCAGTTCATCCCATATTAGCCCGATTGTTTGAAGGATGGCTGGCGCCTACCTTGATCCCGAACTCACCACCAATCCCCTGTAGGAGCGAAGCTTGCTCGCGAAAGCGGTGTTTCAGTCAAATCAATGCCAGCTGACACACCGCCTTCGCGAGCAAGCTTCGCTCCTACAAGGGACATCATCTTGATCGGGAATTTCTCATGACCCAGACCGTCCTCATCACCGGCGCCTCCACCGGCTTCGGCCAATCCGCCGCGCAATTGTTTGCAGCCCAGGGCTGGAACGTCATCGCTACCATGCGCGACCCTTGCGCCGGTGCAGCACTGGCAACCCTCGACAACGTCTTGGTGACCCGCCTCGACGTCCAGGATCCTGCCAGCATCGACACCGCGATTGCCGCAGGAGTCGAGCGTTTCGGCCAAATCGATGTGTTGGTCAATAACGCCGGTTTCGGCCTGTTCGGCGTGTTCGAAGGCACCTCCCGGGAGAAAATCCGCGAGCAGTTCGACGTCAATGTCTTCGGCGTGATGGACGTGACCCGGGCGATCCTGCCGCATATGCGTCAGCGCCGGGCCGGGGTAATCATCAATGTCAGTTCCGGCGCCGGGGTGTTTGGCTTGCCGATGATTTCGGCCTACAACGCCAGCAAGTTTGCGCTGGAAGGGTTTTGCGAGTCGCTGTCCTATGAACTGGCATCGCAGAACATCACCGTAAAAATCGTCGAGCCGGGCGGGGTGGTCAGCACCGGGTTTGGTTCACGCTCGGCGGCCGAGGCCGCACAACTGAGCACGCCGGGGGATTACGACGCATTTGTCGGCGCCGCGCTGAAGGCATTCGAAGGGTTGCGCGGGGAACGCCTGGCCACTTCCGAGGATGTGGCGCAGGTGATTGTCGATGCGGCGAGTGACGGGACTGACCGCTTGCGCTACGTGGCGACCCAGGATATCGAGCCGCTGGTGAAAGCGCGGCGGGAAACGTCGGAGGTGGAATACATGGCGATGATGCGCGGCAAGTTTTCTTCAGGCATTCGCTGAGATTTTTTAACTTCAGGAACCACCCCTCACCCCAGCCCTCTCCCCAAAGGGGAGAGGGGGAAAGGGAGCCGATCTCTGTCGCTTTCAAAACCTGAGTTCGACTCGATTTTTCAGGTCGATGTAACTCGTGAATACAACTCGGTCGGCTCCCTCTCTCCTCTGGGGAGAGGGCTGGGGTGAGGGGTGGATCTAAAGCTTGCCCAAAGCCATAACCCCCACGCTATCCCCCTCGATCCCGCGTAGAATTGCGCCTTGAATCAAATCTAGAGGTTGCAGTGGTGGATTTACAGCAGGGCTTCGTCCTGACCCGGCATTGGCGCGATACCCCGGCCGGCACGGAAGTCGAGTTCTGGCTGGCGACCGATGCCGGTCCCCGGCGCATCCGCCTGCCTCATCAACCGTCGGTGGCGTTTATCCCGGCCGAGCAGCGCGAGCAGGCCGAAACCGTGCTGCGTGGCGAAAAGAACGTAGAGCTGCGGCCCCTGGCCCTGCTGGACTTCGAGCATCGTCCAGTGCTGGGCCTGTATTGCCAGCAGCACGGTCAGTTGATGCGTCTGGAAACCGCGCTGCGCAAGGCCGGGGTCGAGATGTTCGAGGCCGACGTGCGCCCGCCGGAACGCTACATGATGGAGCGTTTCATCACCGCGCCCGTGCAATTCGGCGGCACGCCCAGCGCCGACGGGCTGCTGCTCGACGCGCAAATGAAACCGGCCCCCGGTTACCGGCCGAACCTGCGGCTGGTGTCCCTGGACATCGAAACCACCGCTCAAGGCGAGTTGTATTCCATCGCGCTGGAAGGCTGCGGCGAGCGTCAGGTCTACATGCTCGGCCCGCCGAATGGCGACGCCAGCGCCGTGGATTTCCAGCTCGAATACTGCGACTCCCGAACCCTGCTGCTGAAAAAACTCAACGAGTGGTTCGCCCGACACGACCCCGACGCGATCATCGGCTGGAACGTCGTGCAGTTCGACTTGCGCGTGCTCCACGAACACGCCCGGCGCCTCGCGGTGCCGCTGAAACTGGGGCGTGGCGGCGAAGAGATGCAGTGGCGCGAACACGGCAGCCGCAACCATTACTTCGCCGCAGCCGCCGGACGATTGATCATCGATGGCATCGAATCCCTGCGCTCGGCGACCTGGAGTTTCCCTTCATTCAGCCTGGAAAACGTCGCGCAAACCCTGCTCGGCGAAGGCAAGGCGATCAGCACGCCGTACCAGCGCATGGACGAAATCAACCGCATGTTTGCCGAGGACAAACCGGCGCTCGCCACCTACAACCTCAAGGACTGCGAACTGGTCACGCGGATTTTCGCCAAGACCGAGTTGCTGACCTTCCTGCTGGAGCGGGCCAGCGTCACCGGGTTGCCGGCGGATCGCAGCGGTGGTTCGGTGGCGGCGTTCACGCATTTGTATATGCCGCTGATGCACCGCCAGGGCTTCGTCGCACCGAACCTCGGCGGCAAGCCACCAGAGGCCAGTCCTGGCGGATTTGTCATGGATTCGCAACCGGGGCTGTACGAATCGGTTTTGGTGCTCGATTACAAGAGCCTCTACCCATCGATCATCCGCACCTTCCTGATTGACCCGGTGGGGCTGATCGAGGGCCTCAAGCACCCCGATGACAGCGAGTCGGTGCCAGGCTTTCGCGGTGCGCGTTTTTCCCGCACCCGGCATTGCCTGCCGGCCATCGTCGCCCGGGTCGCCGAGGGGCGCGAAACCGCCAAGCGTGAACACAACGCGCCGCTGTCCCAAGCCCTGAAAATCATCATGAACGCCTTCTACGGCGTGCTCGGTTCCAGCGGTTGCCGGTTCTTCGATACGCGACTGGCGTCGTCCATCACCCTGCGCGGCCACGAAATCATGCTGCGCACCCGCCAATTGATCGAAGCCCAGGGCCACGCGGTGATTTACGGCGACACCGACTCGACCTTCGTCTGGCTGCGTCGCGCCCACGGTCAGGAAGAAGCGGCGCAGATCGGCCGCGCCCTGGTGGATCACGTCAACCAATGGTGGCGCGAACATGTGCAGCAGCAATACGGTCTGGAAAGTGCGCTGGAGTTGCAGTTCGAAACCCACTACAAACGCTTCCTGATGCCGACCATTCGCGGGGCCGAGGAGGGCAGCAAGAAGCGTTACGCCGGGCTGGTCACCCGCGCCGATGGCACCGACGAAATGATCTACAAGGGCCTGGAAACCGTGCGCACCGACTGGTCGCTGCTGGCCCGGCAATTTCAGCAGGAGCTGTACTCGCGGATCTTCCATCGCCAGCCGTATCAGGACTATGTGCGCGACTACGTGCGCAAGACCCTGGCGGGGGCGTTCGATGATCGGCTGGTCTACCGCAAACGCCTGCGCCGCACCCTCGATGACTATGAACGCAACGTGCCGCCCCATGTGCGAGCGGCGCGGATGGCTGACGCCTATAACGATGAGCGGGGGCGGCCGCGGCAATATCAGAACGGCGGCTGGATCAGCTACGTGATCACCGTTTCCGGGCCCGAGCCGCTGGAAATCCGCAGTGCGCCGATCGACTACGACCACTACGTCACCCGGCAACTGCAACCGGTGGCCGATGCGATCCTGCCGTTTGTCGATGACGACTTTTCAACCCTGATTGGTGGGCAGTTGGGCCTGTTTTAAGTCCAGCAGTGATAGCGTCCAGTCATCCTGAATGCCGTGGAAATAGCGGTCCAGTGCCTTATGGAACACGCTGCCGTCGGGGGCGATCTGGGCGAACAGGGTCATGGAGGAATGAAACTTGAGATCATCGGGATGGCCGAAAATCTCGGCGATCGAGCGTTTTTTCAGGTTCAACACCAATTGGGTGCAGGTGCGCAGACGTGGACCCAATAGTGGGTGATTCAAGTAGGCCGCCGCTTCTTCGGCGCAGGTGATGGCAAAGTGGCGGGACATCTCGCTGCCGCCGAGCCCGGCAATCTGCGGAAAGATGAACCACATCCAGTGCCGGCGCTTCTGGCCGGCGCGCAATTCCTCTTGAACTCTTTCGAACACCGGGTCCTGTGCCTGGACAAAGCGTGGCAGATTGAACGAGTCGAGCGGATCGGTGCTTCTCATTCCGAAGCCCTCTACAGGTCGCGATGGCTCAGACCATGGCCAACCGCTGCTTACGTTGTGGCGCGTGAAACGCGTGGTCCAGCGCCTCCAGATCCGTCGCTTCCAGCTTCAACTGCGCGGCTTGCGCATTGAGCGTCACGTGCTCGGGTCGGACCGCTTTGGGAATGGCGATGACACTGTCCTGACGCAGTATCCATGCCAGTGCTACCTGGGCCGGTGTCGCCTCGTGACGGGCGGCCACCTGCTTGAGCGTAGAGTTGACCAGCATATGCCCACCTTGACCGATGGGACAGTAGGCCATGACCGGCAGTTGCTGTTGTTCGCACCAGGGCAGCAGGTCGAATTCGATGCCGCGTTCTTCCAGGTTGTACAGCACCTGATTGGTGGCGCAGGCCGGTGCGGCCAGTTCCTGCAGGTCATCGACGTCGAAATTGGACACACCCCAACGGCCGATCTTGCCCTCTTCGCGCAGGCGTTCGAAGGCTTCGACGGTTTCTTCCAAGGGGTATTGGCCGCGCCAGTGCAGCAGGTATAGATCGATGTAATCGGTGTTCAAGCGCCGCAGGCTGCGCTCGCAGGCCTGGGGAATGCCTTTGCGGCTGGCGTTGTGCGGGTAGACCTTACTGACCAGAAAGACCTGATCGCGCAGACCACCGATGGCTTCCCCCACCACCTCTTCGGCACCGCCCTCGGCGTACATTTCGGCGGTGTCGATCAGCGTCATGCCCAGCTCGATGCCCTGGCGCAGGGCCGCGACTTCATTACGGTGCGCCGAGCGATCCTCGCCCATGCGCCAGGTGCCCTGGCCGATGATCGGTACCTGAACGCCGGCCAGTTCAAGGGTCCGCATGAAAAACCTCCTCAGTGAAACGCAATCGATACTTCAGTGGGCAGCAGAATAGCCCATGGGTTCCCTAGGCCAAAACCGGTAGGAGCAAAGCTTGCTCGCGATTGCGGTCTGACATTCAACGTTGATGTTGAATGACACGGCCTTATCGCGAGCAAGCTTTGCTCCTACCGGGGAGGGTGTGGCTCGGGGTTATTGCGCGGAGAACTTGAACACGGTGTGTTGGGTGTATGTTTTGCCCGGGTCCAGGCGTGTCGAAGGGAAGTTCGGTTGGTTCGGCGAATCCGGGTAGTGCTGGGTTTCCAGGGTAAATGCGCTCCAGTGCGCATAGGTCTTGCCAGCCTTGCCCTTGACCGAACCATCGAGGAAGTTGCTGGTGTAGAACTGCACACCCGGTTCGGTGGTGTAGAGCTGCAAGCGGCGGCCGGTCTGTGGGTCGCTGACGTCGGCGGCGAGTTTTTTCACGTCACCCTTGGCATCCAGCGCCCAGTTGAAGTCGAAGCCACCCTGTTTCGGTTCGGCAAATTTAAGCTGCGGGTGATCGGCCTTGATGTTTTTGCCGATGGCGGTCGGCTGGGTGAAGTCCATCGGCGTGCCGGCCACCGGCGCCAGTTCACCGGTAGGGATCAGCGTGCCATTGATCGGCGTGTAATGACTGGCGTGCAGGGTGGCGAGCTGTTTCAGTACATCGCCATTGCCAGCGCCAGCCAGGTTGAAATAACTGTGGTTGGTCAGGTTCAGCACCGTGGGTTTGTCGGTGCTGGCCTTGTAGTCAATGCGCAACTCGTTGTTCTCGGTGAGGCTATAGGTGACCTCGGTTTTCAGGTTGCCGGGGAAACCCATTTCACCGTCCTTCGACAGATAGGTCAGGGTCACGCCCACCGAATCCTTGCCCTTGCTCGGCTCCGCCTTCCACACGTGCTTGTCGAAACCCTGGGTGCCGCCGTGCAGCGAGTTGGGGCCATCGTTGTTCGGCACTTGATAGCGTTTGCCGTCCAATTCAAAAGCGCCGCCGGCCAGGCGATTGCCGAAGCGGCCGATGGTCGCGCCGAAGTAAGCCGTACCAGCCTGATAACCCTGGACGTCATCGAAGCCGAGGACGATGTCATCGACCTTGCCGTTTTTGTCCGGCACTTTCAGCGATTGCAGCGTGGCGCCGTAGGTGATGACCGTGGCTTGCAGGCCATGGCTGTTGCGTAGGATGTATTGCTCGACGGGCGTGCCGTCATTGGTTTTGCCGAAGGCTTTGTGTTCGCTGGACAGGCCGGCGGCGTGGGCGGGAAGGGTGGCGATCATCAGGGACAGTCCGAGGCCGGAAAGCAGGTAGCGGGATTGAAGCATGGTTGATCTTCCTTTTTGTTGTTTTGATCAGTAGTCATACTAAATATCGACTAGAAGAAAATTTATAGCTGATTAATCGATTAATTCCACAATAAAGTCCGACTAAATGCTCGCGGCAAAAAAACCGGTTATCGGTCAGGCGCCGTCGGCACTGCACTTTTTTGGATTAACCGGCTCTATCCATGGCCAGGCTGCGGCGACTCCCGCCGCGCAGGAATGTGTCAGCCCAAGAACCCATGGCTCGAGTGTTACCCCGCCTTCAAACCCGAATTCGCCTGCTGGTGTGCCTGTCGTTGCTCTTCGCCAGCGGTTGCAGCCAGCAGCAAGGCAGTGATGTCATCAACCAGTTTCGCGAAGGCAAACCCCAGGAATTTCTCCAGACCAGCGTCGACCGCATGGCCACGTTGTCGATGCACGACAACCTGGAAAGTCTCTATCTGTTGATGAGCAAGCTCTACCTGCGCAACCCCCAGGAGCTGAAGAAATCCGGCTTCCTCGATGCCCGCACCGCCGAAAAGCAAGTGCGCGAGGCCATCGAAATGCAACAACCGCTGCCGACCCTGGGGGGCAAGAAAGACCTGGCGGCGTTGAGCTATGCGATGAGCCCGGAGTTTCTCGGGGACCGGGTCGGGGCCTTCATCTATGCCATCGGCAGCATGCTGGTCACCGCCCACGGCAATCGCCTGGAGTTCTACATGACCGATGCGATCAACCCGGTGTTCGTCAGCAACGCCGCGCGCAACATCGAAAAAGCCACGTGGATCCTCAGTCAGCGGCAGAACAAGAACGGTGAACCGTTGCTGTTCTCCAACGAAATCTCGGAGGAGGGCAGCAACCTGAGTTTTGCGGTGGAGTTCGGCAAGATCGTGGCGCGCCTGGATTTGTTGACGCAGATGCTGGATGAGCGGTATCGGCGGATTGGGCTGAATTATGCGCAGAGCCTGCTATTCCTCAATTTCCTCCCCGTCCAATAACCCAACACAATCCCTTGTAGGAGCGAAGCTTGCTCGCGAAGACGGTGTGTCAGACAACAGAGATGTTGGATGTGCCGGCCTCTTCGCGAGCAAGCTTCGCTCCTACAGGTGCGTGGGTGTATTGGGCATAACGATAGACCGCATCGATATAAGTGGTTATAAGAAAAATCGCTATGCTGCGGGCCAGTTTTTTCATGCGTTTTCTGTGGGCGTGTTAATGGATTTCGGTAATTTCGGGTTAGTCGTTGCAGGCTTGGTGGTGGGCTTTATCGTCGGGATGACCGGCGTGGGCGGCGGTTCGCTGATGACGCCGATTCTGTTGTGGTTCGGCGTCAACCCGGCCACTGCGGTGGGCACGGACTTGCTGTACGCGGCCATTACCAAATCCAGCGGCGTGCTGGTGCATCGCAAGAACAAGAACATCGATTGGGCGATTACCGGTTGGCTGACACTCGGCAGCGTGCCAGCGGTGGCCATGACGCTGTGGTTCCTCAGTAGCCTGCACACCGCGCCCGAGGCGATGAACGCCATCATCAAGCAGGCCCTGGGTTTCGTATTGTTTGCCACGGCCATGGCGATTTTCTTCAAGAAACGCCTGCTCGACTTCGCCCACAAACGCGCCGGTGGCAACTACAACCCCAGCGGTTCGCGCCTGAACGTGATGACGGTCATCACCGGCCTGATCCTCGGCACCATGGTCGCCCTGACGTCCATCGGCGCCGGCGCCCTGGGCACCGTGGCGCTGTTTATCCTTTATCCACTCCTGCCGACCCGTCGCCTCGTCGGCACGGAAATCGCCCACGCCGTGCCCCTGACCCTGGTGGCTGGCCTCGGCCACGCGAGCATGGGCAACATGGATTGGCATGTGCTGGGTTTCCTGCTGATCGGTTCGCTGCCGGGGATCTGGCTGGGCAGCCACCTGACCGGGCGCATCTCCGACGAATTGCTGCGCCCGTGCCTGGCGACGATGTTGCTGTTGATCGGCTATAAACTCGCGTTCTGATCTCCCCAATCTATTGATTCAACCCTGACCTGTGGGAGCGAGCTTGCTCGCGATAGCGGACTGACAGTCAACATCTATGTTGAATGAAAGGGCCTCATCGCGAGCAAGCTCGCTCCCACAGGAATTGGGTGTTCGGCCCGTTCGCACCGCCGCGCGTAAACAAACCACTTCTAACCCCCTATAGGTGCTACGGTGCAACGCCATCCTTTCATTCGTCCACGAATGACCTGTCGGCATTCCCCCGTGATCGACAAGGAAGAGGTGAAACGTGCACACGTTAATCGACGTGGCTGAGCGTCAAATCCACTCAGCCGGGTATTGCCTCGACGCCTTGTCGTGACCGTCCCGCCCAAAAGCCTGCCGCTGATTCTCAGTGAGCTGCGCATTGCGACCACCCAGCAACATCAGCTGCTGGAAAAACGCATCCCTTTTTTCACCGCCGACCAGGAACTGTATACGCGCCTGATCGAAGCCTATTTCGGGTTCTATCGACCGCTGGAAAACCTGCTGTGCCAGACCGCCATGACCATTTCAGGCCTGGACTGGCTGATCCGCAGCAAAACCCCCTCCCTGGAAGCCGACCTGTATGCGTTGGGCCTGGACGCGGACGAGATTGCGAGAATTCCCCAGTGCGCGTTTTCCTTGGAGATCAATTGCGCGGCCGATGTGCTGGGCGTGTTGTACGTCCTTGAGGGTGCGACGCTGGGCGGGCAATCCCTGCGCAACGGCTTGTACTCGCGCCTGGGCATCGATGAACACCGGGGCGGGCGGTTTTTTGCGGTGTACGGGACGTCGACCCTGGTGATGTGGCGGGGTTTTCTGGCGTGTCTGTATGAAGTGCGCGACCCGGCCGAGCGCGCGCAATCGGTGGTCGCCGCCGAGGCGACCTTCAAGGCTTTCGAACACTGGCTTGAGCGCCGCAGGGTGTTGCAATGAATCGCCTGAGCCCTGAGCAACTGGACGCCGCGCTTGCCCAATGCGCCGATGAGCCGATCCGGATTCCGGGTTCGATCCAGCCCCATGGCGTGCTGCTGACCCTGAGCGAGCCGGGGTTGATCATCGGTCAGATCAGCAGCAACTGCGCGGCGATGTTCGGGCACTCGGTCGAGGCCTTGTTGCAGCAACCGTTGGCGACGCTGACGGGCGCGACGGCGGTGGAGCAAGTCCGTCAGGCGCTGCTGCCGGCGGAACTGGAAGACGCCAATCCGCTGGTGCTGGAAATCGGCGGCCAGCGCTTCAACGGGTCGCTCAGTCGTCATGACGGCGTGATCATTCTTGAGCTGGAACCGTGGTGGGAAGCTGCCCAGGACAACACCGTCATTCTGCTGCGCGCCTTGCGGCGCATGCAGGCGGCCGCGACGTTGCAGGACCTGTACACCGTCAGTGTCGAAGAAATCCGCCACCTGACCGGCTTCGACCGCGTGATGATTTACCGCTTCGAACCGGCCGGTCACGGCCAGGTCATCAGCGAAGCATTGGGCGGCCTGTTGCCCGGCTATCTCGGCCAGTGCTTTCCGGCCTCGGACATTCCGCCCCAGGCCCGAGAGTTGTATCGCCTGAACTGGATCCGGGTGATTCCCGATGCGCGTTATGTGCCGGTGCCGATCCTGCCGGTGCTGCGCCCCGATAACGGACAGTCGCTGGACCTTGGTTTCTCGATGTTGCGCAGCGTGTCGCCGGTGCACTGCCAATACCTGGACAACATGGGCGTGCGCGCTTCCATGAGCCTGTCGCTGCTGGAGCAGGATCGGCTGTGGGGCCTGATCACCTGCGCCCATCCCGAGCCGCTGTTGGTTAGCCATCCGGTGCGCACCATGTGCACCGCGATTGCCCAGTTGCTCAGCGTGCAGATCACCGCACTGCAAACCCGGGACTTGCAGGCGGACCGCGAACAAAAGTCGCGACTCATTAAAGAACTGACTGCGGCGATGCGTCTGGCCGAACACGATGTGCTGGACGGTCTGGCGAATCATCCGCAGCAACTGTTGAGTCTGACCGGGGCCAGTGGCGTGGCGGTGTTGATCGAGGATCGCTTGCAGTTGATCGGTCAATGCCCGACGCAAGAACAGGTCCGCGCGCTGTATCTGTGGGTGCGCGAGCAATGCCTGGACAGCGGCGAGTTGCTGGTGACCGATCATCTGCAAAGCCTGCACGGCGTCAGCGCCACGTACAGCGATGTCGCCAGCGGTCTGTTGGCGTTCGTACTGCCCAAACCGGTGGACAACGCGGTGATCTGGTTTGGCGCGCAACTGCGTTCCAGCATGAAATGGAGCGGCAATCCCGATGAGCATTTGGTTGCCGGCACTGACGCCAGCCAACGGCTGCAACCGCGCAAATCCTTTGAGGTCTGGGAGCAACAAGTAGAGGGCAGGGCGCGAACGTGGAGCGCCGCCGATGCCTACGCGGCCCTGCAATTGCGCCGAGGCGCCATCGAAGACGACCTGGCCCGCCAGGTGCGCCGCGAACATGAAGCGGTGCGGGTACGCGATGAGCTGGTGGCGGTGGTGTCTCACGATCTGCGCAACCCGATGACAATTATCATCATGCAGTGCGGAATGATGCAGCGCCTGGTGTCTCGCGATGAAGGCAAGCACGCCGTGCGCATGAGTGCCGCGCTGGGCACCATGGAAGAAGCCACCGCGCGCATGAACGCGCTGATTGCCGATTTGCTGGACAAGTCGCGGCTGGATGCCGGGCAATACCCGTTGGAGTGCAAGCCGCTGGATGTCGTCGAGTTGCTTGAGCAAGCGTGCGGGTTGCTGGTGACCCTGACGTCGCACAAGGGCATCGAACTCAATTGCACCAGCGCCCCCGGCATGAGCATCGACGCCGATCCGCAGCGGCTGTTCCAGGTGTTATCGAACCTGCTGGGCAACGCCATCAAATTCACCCCGACTGGCGGGCGCATCGACCTCAGTGCCTGGCAGGTGGACGACAAAGTGATGATTTCGGTGCGCGACAATGGCGGCGGTATTCATGCTGTGCAATTGCCGCATATCTTCGAGCGCTACTGGTCGGTGCGCGAAGGCAACCCCAACGGCAGCGGCTTGGGCTTGTATATCTGCCGCAGCATCGTCCAGGCCCACGGCGGCGAGCTGTGGGCTGAAAGTGAGCCGGGTGTTGGAAGTGTGTTTACCTTTTCCATCCCGGCGATGACTACCTAGGGCTGGGTCATCATCTCCAACAGGTGCCCGTCCGGGTCATCGAAATACACACGCCGGCCGCCGCCATAGTCGTTGATCTCGTTGGGCCGCTGCTTGCCCGGGTCGGCCCACCATGGCTGCTGGCGTGCTTGCAGGCGAGCGAAGGCCTGGTCGAAGTCATCGTCACCGATCAGGAACGCATAGTGCTGGGAAGCGATCGGCGGGTCGTTGTCGTAGAAATCCAGCGACACGTTGTTGTCGAGCTTGACGATCAGCATCGGCCCGAATGGCTCGGGGGCGGGCAGGCCGAGGATCTCGGCGAGGTAGTTCGCCGAGATGTGTTTGTCGCGGCACCAGACGATGGTGTGGTTCAACTGAGCGCTCATTGAGAAGTCCTCATGGCGGATCAGTTGTAAAGACTAGCTCAACCGGTGTTCCCAATCTCCTGTGGGAGCGAGCCTGCTCGCGAAAGCGGTGTGTCAGTCACATTGATGCTCGATGTGCCGCCGCCTTCGCGAGCAGGCTCGCTCCCACAAGGTTGTGCATTCACCTGAAAGACTCATCGACAGTACGCACAATCTGTTGCGCAATGCCGGCCCTGACCTAAGCTTTGGGCTAAGCGAAACATATTCGTGGATCGTCACCCGGAACGATCGCCGCGATGCGCAATCATTAGAGCGTGGATATCAAAAGGAGATGCGCATGCTCATCAGGTCATTGACCCTGACAACCCTGCTGGCATTTGCCGGCCCCCTGTTCGCCGCCGACAGCGACTCACCCCTGGCTGCGGATATGGGTAGGGCCCGACCGCTGATCGTGATCACGTCCAGTACCATTGACCCGGTTTGGCTAGGCTTGAAAAAGTCGCTTGAAGACCCGGCCAACAAGCAAGGCGTCGCCCAGCGCAATATCAAGATCTACAGCGTGCTGAACATGTCTGGCCAACTCGATGGCAAGGACATGGGTCAGCAAGACACCATGGCCCTGATCCGTTCGCTGAAACTCGGCGCCGGCGCGTTGCCCAAAGTCATCTTGCTGGGCAAGGACGGTGAGAAAAAACTTGAGAGTTCGGGGGCGGATTCGAAGGCCGTCGATCTGAAGAAAATCTTCGACACCGTCGACGCCCTGCCGCCAGAGGAGAAGGAAGCCGCAGCGCCGACCCCGCCACCGGTGGCGGCAGAACCCGCTGCGACCAAAGGCGCCAAGGGCACGAAACCGGGGAAACCGGCCAAGCCTGCCAAACCCGCTGAGCAGCCGGATGATTAGTCTTTAAATACCGCATTACCTGTGGGAGCGAGCCTGCTCGCGAATACGGTGTGTCAGTAGGCATTAATGTTGACTGACACACCGCCTTCGCGAGCAAGCCCGCTCCCAAACCGATCTCCAATGGACGCAGTATTCGCGACCCACCCAAATCCCCAGTAGGAGCGAGGCTTGCCCGCGAAGAGGCCGGCACATTCAGAATTGATGTTGACTGACACACCGCCTTCGCGAGCAAGCCCGCTCCCACAGTTGTTGTGTCGGTCCGGTCAGGCGATGCTGTCCACCACCCCACCATCGACCCGAAGTGCAGCGCCGGTGGTCGCCGACGCCTGCGGCGACACCACATACACCACCAGATTCGCCACTTCCTCCATGCTCGCCGCCCGCTGGATAATCGAAGTCGGGCGATTGGCCATGACAAAGTCAGCCGCCACCTTCTCGATAGGCTCGCCAGACTTCTGCTGTTCATCCTTGAGCATGTCTTGCAGCCCCTCAGACAACGTCGGCCCCGGCAACACCGCATTCACCGTCACCCCGGTGCCAGCCATGCGCTTGGCCAGACCGCGAGAGATCGACAGGTTGGACGTCTTGGTAAAACCGTAATGAATCATGTCCGCCGGGATATTCAGCGCTGACTCGGAAGAGATAAACACCACCCGACCCCAACCGTTCTTGGCCATGCCTTCAAGATAGGCACGGGACAGGCGCACGCCGGACATCACGTTCACCTCGAAAAACTTCTCCCAGACATCGTCATCGGTTTCGAAGAAATCCTGCGGGCCATAGATCCCGACGTTATTCACCAAAATATCCACCCGGGGCAGGGCCGCGACCATCGCTTTACAACCCTCAGCGGTGCCGGCATCGGCGGCGATACCGCGTACATTGGCGGAAGGCAGCAGGTGCTTGAGCTGGGTGACAGCGGCGTCCACGGCGTCCTGCTTACGGCCATTGATCACCACCTCGGCGCCGGACAGGGCCAGGCCTTTGGCGATGGCGAAACCGATGCCTTGGGTGGAGCCGGTGATGAGGGCGGATTTGCCAGATAGATCGATGTTCATGGGGATCTCTCTTGAAAGGGGAGGTAAGAGGGATGACTGCGCGGCTCTTAGCCTAGTTCAAGATGAAGTGTCGGCAATTTTAAGGTTGAATCAGAAAATGGCGGATTACATTGACCAATACAGGTGAGAAGGGCTGTAGGCATTGCCCGTCAGCAGGCGTTTTTAGATCTTCCAGCAGCAAGCGCAAGAAATCCTTGTCTTCGAACTGCAACTCATCGGGGAACACGCCCTCGCGGTACATCAACGCATCGACCAATGCTTTGCGCTTCCCGACAAGGCCTTTGTTGCTCTCTTCGGTATGACCCAGATTCAACACTTCGATAGAAGCCTGGGCTCGTTGGGTATGCCCTGTAACGAGGCCCGACAAGTAGAACTTCAGCTCGGTTTCGCATTCAGCCATCAACGGCGTCAGTGGCAGTGGTCGTGTGCCTCGACCATGACCGCATTGATGAGTGAGCTGGCAACTGGCGACGATATTAGAAAAGTCCAAAGTACGATTTGGCGCACGATCCTGGGCTTCAATATGTTCGTTATGGGCATCGTCAATAGAGATCAACTGACAGCAATAGGCACACAAACCGTACTGTTCCGAGAGGCACGATGAGCGAATGGATCGGCTCTCCTCTGGCGGTAGGTCCCGATAACGTAACGTCTTGTCCGAGCGCTTAAATCGAGTCAACGATTGCGGTTCAATTCCTTTGCTGATCTTACGCACGACGTAACTCCAGCTTGCGGATCAACAACGCGGCCTTCGCCAGTTCCAGGTGACCTTCTGGCAACTCTAGTGATAACTCAGCGAACAATGCTTTGGCTTCGTCGAGCTGGCCGTCCTGCAGATGTTTAACTAACTGATTCAAGCGTTTTTGAACTTCGCTGTTGCGCACATCCGTGTCCATGACTTCCAGCAGCACCTGATTGGCATCCAGCCCATAAAGACCGTTGTGCTCGCGTAGCTCCCCGTCATTGAGCTCGTAACACAGCACATCCTTCGCGTCGCTGATGACCAGCGGAGAGTGGGTGGTCAGCACAAACTGGCAGTTCGGAAATGTTTCGCTCAATTGCCGAATCAGACTGCGCTGCCATTTGGGATGCAGGTGCAAATCTACTTCGTCGATCAGGACGATACCGTCGCCCTCGAGAGGGTTATCCAATGATTGATTCATCATCGCCAAGCGGCGGGCGATATCACCGACCAGCGCCATCATCGACTTTTCGCCCTGCGAGAGCTGGGACACGTTGAGTGTTACGCCGTCCTTGTCGATGGCCATGTGCAGGCGTGGTTTGCGTTGGACTCGCAGGTTGCTGAAACCGGGCATGAATGCGGCGATGGCGGAGCGGACGGCTGTTAGCTGTCGGTCGCGGGAAGAAGCCTTCAATGTGGAAAGGGTTTTCCAGATGTCGCTGTTCTTGCCGAACTTTTCGGAAATCTCCGCCAGCGCCGAGTCGGACACACCGGTTTCGTTTTCGCTGTCTTCGCGCTCGCGGAACCATTCGAAGAAGCGGCGGAAGTCAACGCCACGGTTTAACGCGTTGTCGTAGCCGTCGAGTTGGTCGAAGGTGTGCTTGGTACGGATTTTTAGCGGGATTTCCAGGACTGAGCGTTCGACTGGGTAGTAGGCGATCAGGGGGAGAGAGGCTTTGTCATCTGCAGTTAGTTGGCTGCGGTAGTGATCTGCCAATCGGCTGGCACCCATTAACGAACTATGGACCGTGGTCTTTCGCCCTTGCCTTGCGCGGGCAATTCCCCATTTGAAAAGTGAATCTTCTGGATCAATCTCGGGAAGGCTTGAACGTGCATGTGACTTATCGATTACGGCAATTAAAATTAACGCGACTGGCGCACCGTTTCGAATGTCATCTTCAGTAAGGTGACTGCCAGTGCCTTTTTCAGCACGCAATCTGGCGACTAACCAGCTCAGAGAGGTGGCTAATGACTTCAATAGGGTAGTCTTCCCGGCGCCGTTATTCCCCACCAACACTGTCACGTTTGAGGAGTGTTTGGCGGTAGGGGCCAATTGAATGTCCAAATCGGTAAACCGACCGACATCCGTAAGGCTGAAACTGTAGATTTCCATTACAACACCCTTTTGGGGTCAGTCGGTTTGAAGACAATGGCGCGCATTATGTCATTCCCTGCCAAGGATTGATCGGATGAGATTGAGGGCTCTTGCTGGCTCTCGACAACCCGCAACTGCCTGTTTCAACGTCAACAAGGCTTCTCTCACCAACTACCGTAAGGAACCCCATATTTCTCAACATACCGCTTTGACTTCTCCGACTGCGGATAATAATGCCCGTCTGCCTGCCCAAGATGTGGCCCAAGCGGCTCAATTTCACCTTTAGACCGTGCGACGTTAATCGGGCGACGGCATTCATCTCTTACCCATATCTGGACAATCCCGCCCGGCGCCAACCCCACGTACATTGATGCTGTAAAAGAAGCCGTTTGCTCGGGCGTTTCTGCGCAGCGATGTTCGGTGGAGGAACGCATGAGTTGTCGCGCTTCGTCCGGGATATCGATCCACGCCCGGTAGGTTTGCGGCTCAACCACTGACTGCCAGCGTACGAAGATACGTTTTGGCAAATCGGCACCGACTACCGGTTTGCCACTCCCCCCTACAGCACTCCAGCCTTTAGCCGCTTCGGTTGCCATTCCTGGGTCGCCGCTACCCACAGCACCGCCTCCGGTTCTATTGAATATCTTTCCCTGAGTATCAACGACAGTGCTGTACTCAACTTCACCTTGCATGTAACTGGGTGCAATAAAGCCAAGCTCCCACCATTGGCCTTTCGGGTCGTTTTTTCCAGGGAGCGAATCTGCGGCCTGACATCCAGTGATCAGCAGAGTGGTGAGTAGTGTTGTGAGTATTGTTCTTAGGCGGGTTGGGTGCATAGCCGCTCATCCTTGATTGCTTCCTTGGTCATCCGTGGGTTACTCGACCTAAAACTGGGAAAGGGTGACCTTATCAACTATGGCTGAGAACGACAGTACGAACGTTCCGTAAATGGTGTCATCGCTCGGAGCGTTGAGGTTCTGGTGACTTGATTCAACGCTTGCAGGGGAGTTCAGAGCCCGAGTGAAAACAGTTGAGCAATTGCCTTCGAGTGCGTCGGACATTTCCTTCAAAACGTAGAGCACTCCATGAACTGGTGCGGCGAGGAGCATGCCGATAACCTATTCCTGCCGCTGAAAAATCAGCGGTCAGATGTGGAAGTCTGCCGTGGGTTAATGGCGCACAAGCGTCCGTATGCACATGTTCGCGATTTTTTATGCCAACATTGTTGTTTATGGTAACTGTGCGCGGGGCACTCTTGAGTGCGCCGGGTTTCCATTAGCCCCCGGTCTTCCACACCTGCGCACAGCTGCCACCCTTACGTGGAAGTGGGATGAGTAGCTCCAAAAATGGCTAATGGAATTCAAATGATGAAGAAAGTAACACCGAATCCACCTGAAACAGATCTCGACCCCATCGAACTCTCCAAATCCACCGAACGCACCATCAGCGCCCGTTTACGCAACCCAAACAACCCCGACCCCATCAGCCACTTCTTCAACATTTTCCCCAACGTTGATACCCCATCCCTGCTAAGCCACTCCTGCGAAACCCTCGCACAGTTGAATTTCTTGACCACGGAACTGGCCTGCAAACTCGAAGGCTCAAACCGCAGTCTGGCGCTATCGATCCAGCAGTTGGCGGTCATCGGTGAGTTGTTGGTCAAGCGGGCGTTGGACAATGTCGATCCGCCGGAAGAAACCCCCGACTCTCAGCCAACCACTCAACACTGAACAAGGAGGTTCAACCATGGCTCGATACATGCCAATCACCGGCATTGACTGCACCATTCCTGCCTTGCTCATTGATACCGAAGCGCCGGTTGATGTGCTGCACGACACGGCGGCGTATCGCCTTCGTTGCGTGACGCAACTGGTGGAAACACTTTCCCTGGGCGAGGGCTCCAGTCGTGATGCGTTGCTGTTGCAGGATTTCGCGCGGGTGTTGGCGATTCCGTTGCGTGACAGTTGTGATTTGATGGATGTAGTGGGGCGGCGATTGCAGGCGCAGGTTTCGGCGTCGTAATAAAAATGGGCGACCTGTTGAGGTCGCCCATTTTGTTTGCTTGCGCATAACCCTGTGGGGATAGAGCTTGCTTGTGGCGAGGGAGCTTGCTCCCTCGTCACAGGACGGCGCGTTTCTGACTAAAGCGATTGTCAGCGTCGTCACTTCACGCCAGTCTGATGGCCGCTGATGATTACCAAGGCCTTTGCTCCCATGTCAGAAAAAACCGCCGACAGACACTCCACCCGAGCCGCCGCTGTACTGGCCCTGTGTTTACCTGGCGACGTGTTGTTGTACCTGCTCTTGCCGATGCAGCCGCAGGCATTCGGCATCAGTCTGGCCGAGGCGGGGATTTTGTTGGCGGCCAATCGGTTGGTGCGGATTTTCGGCTATCGCTACGTGATGGAGTTTTATACCCGGCAGGGTGATCGCCCGGCGTTGCTGCTGGCCACCGGGACGGCGGCGTTGTGTGCATTGGGCTACGCGACGTTGTCGGGGTTTTGGTGGTTGTTGGTGTTGCGCCTCGGCTGGGGCTTGTCCTATGCGGCGCTGAATTTGTCCACGCAAGTGATGGCGACCGCCGAGCCCTTGGGCGCTGCGCGTCGCACTGGCCGTTCGCGGGCGGTGATTGCGGCGGGGCCGATGTTGGCGTTGCCGTTGGGGGCGTTGCTGAGTGTGGCGTACGGGCCGCGCATGATTTTTTTCCTGATGTTCGCGACGTCATTGATCGCGATGTGGCTGGCGCGGGGCTTGCCATCGGCGCCGCATCCGATGTCGGCCTCTACCCGTCGTTTCAAGCGCCCGGACAGTGTGGCGATATGGTCGTTTATCGAAGGGCTGACCCTCGACGGGCTGTTCATCATTGGCCTTTCGCTGCTGGCGCAACACCTGTTGGAAGGCAACGCGGTGGTGGTCGCCGGAACGTTGTTGGCGTTGCGCTACGTTTCGGAGCTGTTGCTCAGTCCCTTGGGCGGCATCGCGGCGCAGCGTTGGGGGGCGACGCGGATGTTGATTGTGTTCTCGCTGATGACATCGATGGCGCTGATCGGATTTGGCTTCCACTGGCTGATCGTCGGCGGGGCGTTGGTGCTGGTGCTGCGGGCGTTGCAACTGCCGTTGGTGGTGACGGTGATTGCGCAACGTCATCCCGATAGCGGGCGTGTCCGGGCGTTGGCGGGGAATGCAGTTTGGCGCGATATCGGGGCGGGTGTGGGGCCGCTGTTAGCCGGGTTTCTGTTGCCGGTGGCGCCGTCGGAGTGGGTGTATACGGGGGCGGCGCTGTGTTTGGCGTTGAGTGCGTTGGCGTGTCTGGAGCGGAAAAAGGCGTAGGCCAACACCTGACCCATGTGGGAGCGGGCTTGCTCGCGAATAGGTCGGCACATCTAGCATCAGTGTGACTGAAAAACCGCTTTCGCGAGCAGGCTCGCTCCCACAGGGGGGGTGGAGGGCCGGGTTATTCGGCCAGTGCACTCAGGATCTGGTGCGCCGCTTTGACCCGCTCCGGGATCGGGTAGTTTTTGTTGGCCAGGATCACGATGCCGATGTTCTTGGCGGGCACGAATGCAACATAAGTCCCGAAGCCGCCGGTAGAGCCGGTTTTGTTGATCAGCACACTCTCTGGCTCAGGTTGCGGCGGGTTCAGCCATTGGACTTTGTGGGCTTGCATGGCCATTGGCGTCGAGTTGCCGCCCAGCAGTTTTTCGAGGCTGATCGGGTAGCTGTAGCGTTCCCAGCCGAGGCCTTGAGTCATGTCGCCAACCGTGTAGTAACCGGTATGAGTCGTCGCGATCGCTTGCTGCAAAGGCTTTTCCAGTGATGCCGGTTTCAGGTTCGCCTGCACAAACCGAATCATGTCCGCCGCACTGGTTTTCACGCCGTAGGCCTCTGAAGCCAACGCCCCCGGATCGACTCGTACAGGCTTGTCGTTCTTGTCGTAGCCCTGGGCGTAAATGCTCATCTGATCCTGCGGCACCCGGAGGAAGGTGTGTTTCAGCCCGAGTTTGGGCAGCAAGGTTTTCTCCATGGCCTCATCAAACGGCATGCCCAGGTTATGGGCGGCCAGATAACCGAACAACCCGATGCTGGGGTTCGAATATTGGCGATGGGTGCCGGCCGGGTAGACCGGTTTCCATTGCTTGAAGTAGCCGAGCATCTTGTCCGCATGATCCGCTTCATCGGGGAACTGCAACGGCAAACCACCCGCCGTGTAAGTGCCGAGTTGCAACACGCTGATGTTGTCGAAGGCACTGCCATGCAAGGCTGGCAGGACGCTGCTGGCCTTGTCGCTCAACGGTAGTTTGCCGATCGCGTTGGCATAGCCGCCAAGGGTGGCGGTGAAGGTTTTGCTCACCGAACCGATCTCGAACAGGGTGTTTTCCGTCACCGCCTGGGCGCTTTCCTTGGAGGCGACGCCGTAGTTAAAGTAATGCGGCTTGCCGTCGACGGTGATTGCGACGGCCATGCCGGCTACACCTTGGGATTGCAGGACGGGGCGAATGGCGGCGTCGACTACGCTTTGAATCTGCTGGTCGGTCTGCCCCTGTGCCAGGCACGTTCCTGCGCTGAGCATTGCCACGCAAGCCCCTACAACAGTCAGTCTGGTCATGTTGGTTTTGTCCGTCATTGTGTCTATTCCATGCGAATTGATGCGGCTAAACGGTAGACTGCTCGCCACCGGTCGGTGGGCGGCGAGGCAAATCTAGGCAGTCTGGCGCTGTTCGACAACCGATGATATTTCGCACGAGCCATTAGAAAATTTTGGGAGTAGGCATGATCCGGCCTCAATTACCGTTGAATGCACTGCGCGCCTTTGAAGCGTCGGCGCGGCATCTGAGCTTCACCCGGGCGGCGGTGGAGTTGTGCGTCACGCAGGCGGCGGTGAGTCATCAGGTCAAAAGTCTTGAGGCTCAGCTTAACGTAACCCTGTTCAAACGCTTGCCCCGTGGCTTGATGCTGACCAGCGAGGGCGAAACCCTGTTGCCGGTGCTGCGCGAGTCGTTCGACCGAATCGCCGAAACCCTGGAGCGACTGGAGGGCGGGCATTATCGGGAAGTGCTGGCGGTGGGCGCCGTGGGAACGTTTGCGGTGGGTTGGCTGTTGCCGCGACTGGCGGACTTCCAGGCGAAACATCCGTTCATAGATTTGCGCCTGTCGACCAACAATAATCGGGTGGACGTCGCGGCTGAGGGGCTGGATTACGCGATCCGCTTTGGCGCGGGGGCATGGCACGGGATTGAAGCCGTGAGGTTGATCGAGGCGCCGCTGTCGGTGTTGTGCGTGCCCGACATTGCCCGGCAACTGCACGAGCCGACCGATGTGCTGGGGCAAACCCTGCTGCGCTCCTACCGCTCGGATGAATGGCCGGACTGGTTTCAGGCGTCAGGCCTGTCGACCCACGTCGCACCGCCCCAAAGCATCGTCTTCGACTCGTCGCTGGCGATGATGGAAGCGGCATTGCAAGGCGCCGGCGTGGCGTTGGCGCCGCCGCTGATGTTTGCGCGGCAACTGGCGGCGGGTGCGATTGAGCAACCGTTCGCCATCCACATCACCACGGGCAGTTACTGGTTGACGCGGTTGCAGTCGCGAACGGAAACGGCGGCCATGGCGGCGTTCAAGACGTGGTTATGTCAAGCAACACACCTGTAGGAGCAAAGCTTGCTCGCGATGACGGCGGCACATCCAACATCAATGTGCCTGCTAGGCCGCTATCGCGAGCAAGCTTTGCTCCTACAGAGTCCGGTGGGTGTTAGCGCACCAAGCACGGCCGCTTGTTATCGAACTTCCAGCCCGGAATCAGAAACTGCATCGCCACGCTGTCATCCCGCGCGCCCAGCCCCATGCCTTTGTACAACTCATGGGCCTTGGCCAGTTGATCCATGTCCAGCTCAACCCCCAGCCCCGGTTTCTTCGGAACCTGCACGCAACCACCGACGATTTGCAGCGGAGCCTTGGTCAAACGCTGGCCGTCCTGCCAGATCCAATGCGTATCGATGGCGGTGATTTCACCCGGTGCCGCCGCTGCGACGTGGGTGAACATGGCCAGGGAAATGTCGAAATGGTTGTTGGAGTGCGAGCCCCAGGTCAGGCCCCATTCATTGCACATCTGCGCCACGCGAACCGAACCCTGCATGGTCCAGAAGTGTGGGTCGGCCAGGGGAATGTCCACCGATTGCAACTGGATCGCGTGGCCCATTTCCCGCCAGTCGGTGGCGATCATGTTGGTCGCGGTTTTCAGCCCGGTGGCGCGGCGGAATTCAGCCATGACTTCACGGCCCGAGTAACCGTTTTCCGCACCGCACGGGTCTTCGGCGTAGGCCAGCACGCGATGCTGGTCGCGGCACAGGCGAATGGCTTCTTTCAAAGACCACGCGCCATTCGGGTCGAGGGTGATGCGCGCATCGGGGAAGCGTTCGGCCAAGGCGGTGACGGCTTCGATTTCTGCGTCGCCGCTGAGCACGCCGCCCTTGAGCTTGAAGTCCTTGAAACCGTAGCGCGCGTGGGCGGCTTCAGCGAGGCGCACCACGGCGTCGGCGGTCATGGCTTTTTCGTGACGGACACGGAACCAGTCGTTGTCGGCGTCCGGTTCGCTGCGGTAGGCCAGATTGGTTTCGTTCTGATCACCGACATAAAACAGATAGCCGAGCATTTTTACTTCATCACGCTGCTGGCCTTCGCCAAGGAGCGCGGCCACCGGCACGTCCAGATGCTGGCCGAGCAAGTCGAGGAGGGCGGCTTCCAGGCCAGTGACCGCGTGAATGGTGATGCGCAGGTCGAAGGTCTGCAAACCCCGACCACCGGCATCGCGATCTGCAAAGGTCTGGCGCACTTGATTGAGGATCTTCTGGTAGGTGCCAATCGGGCTGCCGACCACCAGCGAGCGCGCATCCTCCAGGGTCTGGCGAATGCGCTCGCCCCCCGGCACTTCGCCGACGCCGGTGTGCCCGGCGTTGTCGGTGAGGATCACGATATTGCGCGTGAAAAACGGCCCGTGGGCGCCGCTCAGGTTGAGCAGCATGCCGTCGTGGCCCGCCACCGGAACCACTTGCATGCTGGTGATGATCGGCGCTTTTGCAGTGTCTTGTGCGTTCATTGTCGTGTCCTTCAAAACAGAAATTCAGGCGTGGCTGGAAGCAGGTTTGCCGACCGCAGCGGCGGGCGCGGTTTTCGGTGTGTTGCGGGCGGCGAAGACGATGATCGCGGCGATGATCGAGGTCGCGGCCAAGCCATAGAGCCCGCCCTGGATCGAACCGGTGTGTTCTTCCAGAAGGCCGAAAGTCGTCGGCGCCACGAAGCCGCCAAGGTTGCCCACCGAGTTGATCAGCGCGATCACGCCGGCGGCGATTCGCGCATCGAGGTACGCCTGGGGAATCGGCCAGAACAATGACGACGCCGATTTGAAACCCAGTGCCGCAAAGCAGATCGCGACGAAGGCGAAGATCGGTCCGCCGGTGGTGGACATGAACATCCCGGCCGCCGCGATCAGCAACGCAGCCGCAACCCAGGCTTGCTGGTGTTTCCATTTGGCCGAGAACGCGGCGAAGGCGTACATGCCGACAATCGACAGTAACCACGGGATCGAGTTGAACAACCCGACTTGAATGTCACTGAGGTCGCCCATCTTCTTGATGATGCTCGGCAGCCAGAAGGTCGCGGCGTAAATGGTCAACTGAATGAAGAAGTAGATCAGGCAGAACAGGATGATCTGGCGATCCTTGAGCAGTTTGCCCAACGACGGTTTGATCGGCGTCGCGGCTTCGCGGGCCAGTTGTTCGTCATCGATGGCTTTGACCAGCGCGTCTTGCTCGTCACGGCTCAGCCACTTGGCGTCGTGGGGTTTGGAATCGAGCCAGAACCAGACGAACACGCACAGGCCCACCGAGAACATGCCTTCAATGAAGTACATCCACTGCCAGCCGTGCAGGCCGAAACCGTTGAGTTGCAGCAGCAGACCGGACAGCGGCCCGGAAATCAGCGACGCAACCGCCGAGCCGCTAAGGAAGATTGCAATCGCCTTGCCGCGCTCGACCCCGGGCAGCCAACGGGTGAAGTAGTAGATCACCCCGGGAAAGAACCCGGCTTCCGCCACGCCCAGCAGAAAACGCAGGATGTAGAAGTGGGTTTCGTTCTGGATAAACGCCATGCCGGCGGCCACCAGGCCCCAGGTCAGCATGATGCGGGTCAGCCAGATTCGGGCGCCGACTTTTTGCAGCAGCATGTTGGAGGGGACTTCGAACAGGGCGTAACCGATGAAGAACAGGCCGGCACCGAGGCCGTAGGCGGCAGCGCCGATGCCCAGGTCCTGCTCCATGTGGGCGCGGACGAAGCCGATATTCACGCGGTCAATGTAGTTGACGATGAACATGATCACGAACAGCGGCAGGACATGGCGTTTGACTTTCGAGATGGCGGATTTGAGGACCGAATCGGCGCCATCGTCCATCCCGGATATGGATGTATTCACTTGCGTTTCTCCCACTGATTATTTTTATGCGGGGTGTGTCTGGGTGTTGCGATGTTGATAGATATCATACAACTAGGTTTTTTCGTTTCGCAAGCGGCGTAGTCCAACAAAATCGAGTGATTGTGGTCGATTGTTATGCTTTTGCTGATTTTTATGGGTGTGGATAGGAGACATTAGACGATGATTATTGAATGTTGTCATACAAGTTGATCGCGGTTTTCTTGAGTTTCCTGGCGAGCCCGGTGCTACGATCCCGATTGCCCTGTTTTCGGAAAGCCGCCATGCAAGAAGACCTCGACGCACCCGCCCGCAAGCGCAGCCACAATCTGGCTCATGACCTGGTGGCCAAACTGACCCAGAGCATCCTGCTCGGCCAGATGCTGCCGGGGGACAAGCTGCCGTCGGAAAATACGATTGTTCAGGAACACGGGGTCAGCCGCACGGTGGTGCGCGAGGCGATCTCGAAGTTGCAGGCCTCGGGGCTGGTGGAAACCCGTCACGGCATCGGCACGTTTGTCATCGAGCGCGCGGCGGAACAGGGGCTGCGGCTGAACGTCGACACCGCGCTGGGGGTGCGCAGTATTCTGGAGTTGCGCATGGGCCTGGAGACCCAGGCTGCCGCATTGGCGGCGGTGCGCCGTACCGATCAGCAACTGGCGCAGATGCGCGACGCACTGGATGACTATCAACGCCTGCTGGCCAACAACGACAGCTGCGTGGAAGCCGACAAGCGCTTCCACCTGTTGATCGCCGAAGCCACCGGCAATGTGTGCTTCACCGAAATCATGCAGCACTTGGGCAGTGCAATGATCCCCCGGACCCGCGTCAACGCCGCCGAGCGGGGCGCGACGGATTTGAGCAAGCTCGGGCAACTGGCCAATCAGGAACACGAGGCGATTCTCAACGCCATCAAGCGCCAGGACCCGGACGCGGCGCGCGCGGCAATGTGGTTGCACCTGACCAATAGCCGCGACCGGTTTCTGGCCCAGGGCTGACAACCGTTGGTCTACTCGATAGCACGCCCCTCACGCGCCCGCTTCCAACCTGTACGGCCCAGATCAACTGGACCTCATCAGTGAGGTGCATCATGGCTAATGATTCAATGTTCCAGGGCGGAACACCCAACACCGATCCCACCAGACCCATGCCCGGCACAGACGAGCCAACGCTGGACCAGGATGCACAGCCCGGCACGGACCCTTCCCGGGATCCGGCCTTGGGCGACGCGGATCGACTTGAAGACTGGAAGGACCCGACCGCCGATGAAGACGTCCCGGCGGCAGATGAAGAAACGCCGCTGTCCGATGACCTGCGCTAAACAGAACCCGGCCATTGCGCCGGGTTTTTTATATGGGCAGTTTCACCGCGTTATCGTTCATCGCGAGCAAGCTCGCTCCCACACTGACCACAATCCCCTGTGGGAGCGAGCTTGCTCGCGATGACGCCAGACACCTCAACACCTATCAACGATCAAACCCCTGCCGGCCTAGTCACCACCGGCCTGCGCTCCAGATTCAACGCCAGCACACTGACCAACACCACCATCGCCCCAACGATCACCATCAACGCCGGCCGCTCGCCCAGCGCCACTGAAGCAATCACCATCGCCGTCGGCGGCACCAGGTACAACGTCATCGCCGCACGGCTCAAATCCACATGGGCCAGCACAAACGCCCAGGCCAGGTAGGCCAAAGCACTCGGTAAAACCCCCAGTCCGATCACCGCCATCTGCACTTCAACCGGTGCCCGCACCACCTGATCGACTAACCCCGGCACATACACCAGCAACAGTGCCGTCCCGGACCAGACCGTGTAGCAGGTCAGGGTCAAACCGTCATACCGCCCGGTGTGATGCTTTTGCAGGGCGAAGTAAAAACTCCACGACACCGCCGCCAGCAAAATCAATAAACCGTGCGCATCGATGCTTCCCAGCCCCTTATCGCCGGCCACCACAATCACCACGCCGATCAACCCCAGAAACACACAGCCCCAACGCCAGACGCTGACGCGATCCTTGAACACAAAACGCGCCAACAACGTGCTGAACAACGGCGTCGATTGCGCCAGCACACTGGACGCCCCGGCGCTGACGCCTTGCTGGCCGAAATTCAGCAGAACGTGGTGCAGGCTCACGGCAAAGAAACCGAGGGCGATCAAGAATGGAAAGTCGCGCAGTTTGGGCAGGCTGATGCCTTTGAACATCGCGATCACCGCCATAAACACTGACGCCACCAGAAACCGCAACAGCGCCAGATGGCCAGGGTCGTAGGCCTGCAAGCCGATATGGATGCCGGTCGGCGAATAACCCCAGCACGCCACGACAAACGCCATGGCCAGGAAGATTTTCAGGGGAGGGGGCAGTGGCAGCATGGTCAGGCACCTGTGAGTTGATGCACTCAGTATCAGAAGCCCGACCATTCGCCACAACTGACTTATACTGCGCCAACTCTTCACTTTTGGTGATGTATGGAATTGGCCCAGATTCGTATGTTCAAGACCGTTGCCGACGTCGGCAGCATCGCCCGGGCGGCCGAGTTGTTGCACTGCGTGCCGTCGAATATCACCGCACGGATCAAGGCGCTGGAGGCCGAGTTGGGGGTGGCGTTGTTCCTGCGCGAGGGCCGTGGGCTGCGGATCAGCCCGTCGGGGCAAACCTTTCTGGCCTACGCCTCGAAAATCCTCGCGTTGACCGCTGAAGCCAAGCGCGCCCTGGACCCGTGCGCCGAGCCCTCCGGGCCGCTGCGTATCGGCGCCATCGAATCCTCGGCCACCGGACGCTTGCCGCGGTTGTTGGCCAAGTTCCACAAGCGTTATCCCGGCGTGGCCCTGGAACTGACCACCGGTTCCTGGAGCCAATTGCTCGATGACACGGCCAATCATCGCCTCGATGGCGCGATCGTTGCGGTGGATGTCGAGCGCTCGCAACTCAAACGCACGCCGATGTATCGCGAAGAGCTGCTGCTGATTGCATCGACGTCCCTGGGGCCAGTGCGTGATATCGCGGATTTGCAGGACAAAACCGTGTTCATGTGGCCCCAGGGCTGTCCTTATCGGGCGGCGTTGGAGCATTGGTTGTTGCGTCAGGGGCAGGCGCTGCCGATTGTCAGCCTGGCCAGTTACGGGGCGATTGTCGGTTGCGTCAGTGCCGGGGCCGGGGTGGCGCTGGTGCCAAAAGGGGTGTTCGATCAGTTCGCCAAAGGCGCGGGGTGCGCGGGGTATGAATTCCCGGAGCTGACGGCGGTGGAGAATTTGTTTTACTGGCATGAAAACGCCGGAGTGCACCCGGCGCGTGAGGCGTTTGTGGGGATGTTGCGCGAAGAGTTCGCCTAAACCTCACCCCAGTAGGAGCAAAGCTTGCTCGCGATGGCGGTGGGTCAGTCGACATCACTTCGACTGATTCACCGCCATCGCGAGCAAGCTTTGCTCCTACAGAGTTTGTGGGGTTCGAAAGATCTCAGCGTTCGCTGATATCACGCATCAACAACCCAAACCGCAAATCCACCGCATCCGGAATCGGCAGGTACACCGTGTGCCCATCCCCCGGTGCCACTTCTATCGGCTCGCCCCTGACGTTTTGCAACTCATGCAAATCAAACTGAAAGTTGCCCTTGGGCGTCATCAGTTCCATGTGATCGCCCAGGCCAAAGCGATTTTTTACCTTCACTTCGGCCAGTCGATCATGCCGTTCGCCGGTCAGTTCGCCGACAAACTGCTGGCGCTCCGACACCGAGCTGCCGTTCTGGTAGTTCTGATATTCATCGTGCACATGCCGCCGCAGAAAACCTTCGGTGTAGCCACGCTGGGCAAGGGATTCCAGGTCGGTCATCAGGCTGCGATCGAATCCGCGCCCGGCCACCGCATCGTCGATGGCCCGGCGATACACCTGGGTGGTGCGGGCGCAATAGAAGTGGGATTTGGTCCGGCCTTCGATCTTCAGTGAGTGCACGCCCATTTGCGTCAGGCGTTCGACGTGCTGCACGGCGCGCAGGTCCTTGGCGTTCATGATGTAGGTGCCGTGTTCATCCTCGAACGCCGGCATCAACTCGTCCGGGCGATTGGCTTCCTGCAACAGGAACACCTGATCGGTCGGGGCGCCGATGCCGAGAGTCGGTTGATACTGTTGAACGATCTCGCCGAGCTGATTTTCCGTGGCTTCCTGTGCCGAGTACTTCCAGCGGCAAGCGTTGGTGCAACTGCCCTGATTGGCATCGCGCTTGTTCATGTAGCCCGATAGCAGGCAGCGCCCGGAGTAGGCCATGCACAGCGCGCCGTGGACGAAGACTTCCAGCTCCATGGCGGGTACTTGCTGGCGGATTTCGGCGATTTCTTCCAGGGACAGTTCCCGGGACAGGATGATCCGGCTCAGGCCCTGTTGCTGCCAGAACTCGACACTCGCCCAATTCACTGTGTTGGCCTGGACCGACAGGTGAATCGGCATCTGCGGGTAGTGGCGGCGCACCAGCATGATCAGGCCGGGGTCGGACATGATCAGTGCGTCCGGCGCCATGGCGATCACGGGCTCCAGGTCTTTGAGGAAGGTTTTGAGCTTGGCGTTGTGCGGCGCGATGTTCACCACCACGTAGAAACGCTTGCCCTGGTCCTGCGCCTCGCGAATGCCGAGGGCCAGGTTGGCGTGGTCGAATTCGTTGTTGCGCACCCGCAGGCTGTAGCGCGGTTGCCCGGCGTAGACCGCGTCGGCACCGTAGGCGAAGGCATAACGCATGTTTTTCAGGGTGCCGGCGGGGGCGAGCAGTTCGGGAGCGATGAGGGGCATGGGGGTTTCGACCACAAAAGCCGGCAGGGTAAACGGCTTGCCCCAAGGGTTTGTTGATCTGGATCTATGCTTGATGAACAAACGGATGGCACTCGCGCGAACCGTGGCGGACTAAGCATCAGGAGACGAGTTTCGCGCTCCTTTTTGCGCACTGACATGGATCGGACATGAAAGAAACCACGCTACAAAACAGATCGCTGCTTGTATTACTGCTGGCGGTCACCCTCGCTTTTATCGGGATCCTGCTGCCGTTTTACGGCGCGGTGTTCTGGGCCGTCATCCTCGGCATCGTTTTTGCGCCGTTGCAACGACGGCTGCAAATGAAGTTCGGCTGGCAGCGCAACCTGACATCGCTGTGCACCTTGAGCATCTGTCTGGTGATTGCGATTTTGCCGGTGATCATCATCAGCGTCCTGCTGGTTCAGGAAGGGGCCTCGCTGTACAGCCGCATCGAAAGTGGTGAACTGGATATCGCGGCGTATGTGTCGCAGTTCAAGCACGGCTTGCCGCCGTATTTCCAGCATTTGCTCGATCGGTTCGGTGTCGGCGAGTTGAAAGGCTTGCAGGACAAAGTCGTCAAGGGCGCGATGCAGGGCAGTCAGTTCGTGGCAGCGCAGGTCGTTACGTTTGGCCAGGGCACTTTCGAGTTCATCGTCAGCTTTTTCATCATGCTGTACCTGTTGTTTTTCTTTCTGCGGGACGGTGCCGAACTGGCGCGCAAAGTGCGCACCGCCGTACCGTTGCAGGAACACCAGAAACGCCGCTTGCAGCTCAAGTTCAACCGCGTGGTACGGGCCACTGTCAAAGGCAACCTGCTGGTGGCGATCACGCAAGGTGCGTTGGGGGGGGTGATTTTCTGGTTTCTGGATATTCCGAGCGCGTTGCTCTGGGCGGTGTTGATGGCATTTCTGTCGCTGTTGCCAGCGGTGGGGGCGGGGATTGTCTGGGCGCCGGTGGCGGTGTACTTCCTGCTCAGCGGGTCGATCTGGCAGGGCGTGGTGCTGGGGCTGTTCGGGGTATTTGTGATTGGCCTGGTGGACAATGTGTTGCGCCCGATCCTGGTGGGCAAGGATACAAAAATGCCCGACTACATGATCCTGATCTCAACCTTGGGCGGCATGGCCGTCTTCGGTCTCAATGGCTTTGTAATCGGGCCGTTGATCGCCGCGCTGTTTTTGTCGAGCTGGGCGATCTTCGTCGAAACCAAGCCGCGGGTTCAGCTGCCTTAGGCGCTGAGCAGCCCGGTGCCGATACGTTGCGACAGAGCCTGTGCAGCGGGAAGCGAAGTGAGCGGGCCGCTGATCGGTTCGCCGTCGCGCATCAGGTACCAACAGGCGAGCAATCCTAGCTCTCTGAGCGATGCGGGAACGGCGCTACCGATAACGGACATGATCTGAACCTGGGACATCATAAGTACCTCCATCAATCTATGGAGCTACCTTACGGACCGCGCGGATCAACGGACAATCAACATTCTCGATAGTGGTCATTGATGCCAACGAGGGGTGGCGATCAATCCACGACCAGATCGAGCATGTGCACCACTTCCTGCTCGTTAAGCAGGCCTTTGCGCACCAGGTTTTCGGCCAGCAGCGAAAGAAACTTGGCGCTGCGATGGCCTTCCAGGTGTTTGAGTTCGGTCAGAGCGTTGTACACCTTGCTGGAAGTGCACAAGCCGACATTGCGATGCGGGTTTTGCGTGGGCATGAGGTCGTCCTTGTTTTTATCAACCTGTTGTTTACGGACAGATCCAAGCTTGCGGACCTGACATGACATAAATATGACCGTTTTCCCCAAAATGGGGGAAGAGCGGTCCAGTCAATCTTGCCTACTTTAGCCGCCAACACTGTCCCGACAGCGACCTTGACGCGATTTATTCAGACCTCGCCCGACTGGCGGGCATAAAAAAGGCCCCGCTGTTAAGGCGGGGCCTGATGAATCAGTTACCAGCGTGGGCCACCATAGTAACCATGGGGATGGCCGTAGTAACCGCGTGGTGGACCGTAATAAACCGGTGCAGGGCGGTAGTAGACCGGTTGTTGCACGTACACCGGGGCCGGTTGGTAGTAGACCGGTGGTGGCGGTTGTTGCACATAAACCGGTTGTGGCTGAACGTAAACCGGCGCCTGTTCTACATAAACCGGCCGATTGGCGTTAATGAGGGCCGAGCCGACGATGGCCGAGCCAACGATCGCACCAAACACCGCTGGACCTTGCCAACCGCCACCGCCATGGGCTTCTGCCTGCCCTGCGACAGCCAGTACACCAATCAACAAGGCTACTGTGGGGATTTTACGGATCATGATAATTCCTCGGTTCTTCGACCCGGCGCTTGAATCTGCAATAGACCCAAGGATTGTCGCGGGGATACTTCTAAGACAGCGGTTTTTTGAAAAACTGCACAGCCGTTAGGTAAATTTTGTGTAAGGTCTGTACCGGCTTCCTTACGGTGCTGCAAAGCCGCGTGCGGACAGGCCTTATGATCGAACAGAACAGGATGGAATGGCTAATCCCGTCTATCTGAAAGTGCAATCGAAGGAGATATTTCATGCAGATGAACCCCAACAAAGACACCCAGCTGTGCATGTCCCTGTCAGGACGCCCCGGGAACTTTGGCCTGCGATTTCACAATCATCTGTACGAACAACTGGGCTTGAATTTTTACTACAAGGCGTTCAGCAGCAAGGACTTGACCGGCGCTGTCGGCGGTATTCGCGCCCTGGGGATTCGCGGTTGTGGCGTGTCGATGCCGTTCAAGGAAGCCTGCATTGCGCTGGTCGATGAACTGGACGCGTCCGCCGCCGCCATTCAGTCGATCAACACCATCGTTAATACCGACGGCCATCTCAAGGCCTACAACACCGATTACATCGCCATCGCCCAGTTGCTGGAAACCCATCAAGTGCCCAAGGACTCGACCTTTGCCCTGCGCGGCAGCGGCGGCATGGCCAAGGCCGTGGCCAGTGCCTTGCGCGATGGCGGTTACGAAAACGGCCTGATCGTGGCCCGGAACGAACGCGCCGGGCGGGCACTGGCCGACGCCCTGGGTTATGAATGGCAAGCAGAATTGGGGGGGCAGCGCCCGCAAATGCTGATCAACGTCACGCCCATCGGCATGACCGGCGGTCCGGAGGCTGATCAACTGGCGTTTGACGCTGAAGCCATCGTTGCGGCCGATACGGTGTTCGATGTGGTAGCGATCCCCTCGGAAACGCCGCTGATCGTGCGGGGCAGGGCTGAAGGCAAGCGAGTGATCACCGGGCTGGAAGTGATTGCGATCCAGGCGTTGGAGCAGTTCGTGCTGTATACCGGCGTGCGTCCGACGGATGAGCAGTTCCAGGCAGCGGTGGCGTTTGCCCGGAGCTGATTCTTCCAATAAATAGGGTGGCTTTGCTGGCCTCTTCGCGGGCAAGCCTCGCTCCTACAAGGACTGTGCAAAACCTGTTGGAGCGAGGCTTGCCCGCGAAGACGGAGTGTCAGTCGACATCAATATTGACTGATACACCGCATTCGCGAGCAAGCCTCGCTCCAACATGGGGCCTGCGTTGCAGGGTTATTCGAGGCGTGCCAGGCGTTCTTCCAGCGCCGCAATCCGCGCCTCCAGCTCTTCGATCCGCTCCACCGACACGCCGCCACCCGCGCCACGTTCCGTCGGGTTCTGCCGCGCTGCCAGAATAACTTCGATATCCGCCGGATCGCCCAGTGCATGCATATAGCGGTCTTCCCGCTGCCCGGTCTGACGCGGAATCAACAGCGCCAATCCCCGAGCGATCAGGCGCTCCAGCTGATGCACCACCTGTTCGGCGTCTTCGAATTCATGCATGCGACCGCTGCGGGTCAGCAGTTCATTGACCGTTTGCGGGCCGCGCAGAAACAACAGCCCGGTCAGGATCACCTGGGCCGGCACCAGCTCCAGTGCCTTGTCCACTTTGTGTTCCCAGCGGTCGGCGCGGCTACCCATCACCAATTTGGTGAAGCCGCGACCTTCGAGGGCGCGCAGGCTTTGGCCGACCTGGCCCTGGGTCAGGTTCATCACCGGTTCGCGGCTGGTTTTCTGGTTGCAGGCAATCACCAGCGCATTAAGGGTCAGCGGATAGGTTTCCGGGCTGGTGGCCTGTTTCTCGATCAAGGAACCCAGAATACGGATTTCCGTGCTGTTGAGGCGCGGTTCGTCGAAGGTCGTCTCTTGCTCAGTGCTCATTCGCGCTTTTCCCTTTGCTGTCGAAGCGTGCAGTCGAAGCCGCCTAGCCTAATCCTTGCGAAACAAAAGGCAAGCCGCCCGGTCATCAAGCATGGCTATAATCGCTCCACGTTTTCACACCCGCCACAACACGAGACTGCCATGACCATTTCTTTGTACGCCGCTTCCGTCCCGGTTTTCCAACAAATGCTCAACGCCCTGAGCGATGTGCTGAACAAGGCTGAAGCGCACGCCACCGCGAAAAACATCGACCCGAACGCATTCCTGCAAGCCCGTCTGTACCCGGACATGTTCCCGCTGGTGCGCCAGGTGCAAATCGCCGTTGATTTCGCCAAGGGCGTTTCTTCGCGTCTGGCCGAGATTGAAGTGCCGAAGTACGACGACACCGAAACCACCTTCGCCGAGTTGCAAGCGCTGATCACCAAGGTTCTGGCCTACATCGGCGAGATCAAGCCTGAGCAGATCGACGGCAAGGAAGGCATCGAAATCATCACCCGCCCAGGCACTCCGAAAGAGAAGCGCTTCAGCGGCCAGGCCTACTTGCTGAGCTATGGCTTGCCGCAGTTCTTCTTCCACGTCACCACCGCCTACGCTTTGCTGCGTCACAACGGTGTGGAAGTGGGCAAGCGCGATTACATGGGCGCGTTCTAAACCGTCCGGCAACAAAAAAGCCCGCCAAGGTTTGCGCCTTGGCGGGCTTTTTCGTTTGATTTTCTGTAGGAGCAAGGCTTGCCCGCGATGGCGTCCTTGAAATCGCCATCGCGGGCAAGCCTTGCTCCTACAGGGGCGGGGCGTTACGCCAGACGCTGGGCTTTTTCGTCTTCACCCAGGCAAGCCGCCGCTGTGAACAACACATCGGTTGACGA
>NZ_MOBR01000021.1 GCF_003732705.1 Pseudomonas frederiksbergensis
CCTCGCTCCTACGGGGGTTGGGTGGTGTTCGCGGATGCTGTGTTCGACACAAATCCACTGTGGGAGCGGGCTTGCTCGCGAAGGCGTCGGCACCTCCAACATCAATGCTGAATGTGCTGACGCCTTCGCGGGCAAGCCTTGCTCCTACGGGGGGTTGTGTGAACCCTGAAAACCACAAACCCGGCACATGGCCGGGTTTGTGGTTTCTGCGTGCTGCGTTTATTTCACCGCAGTCTGCAACGCATGCTGCGCGCTGCGTTTGTTCTTGATGCCGTAGCAGATCCACATGAACGCGACCCACACCGGGATCGCGTACACCGAGATCTGGATCCCCGGGATCAACAGCATCACGCACAGGATGAACGCCACGAACGCCAGGCAGATGTAGTTCCCGTACGGGTACCACAGGGCCTTGAACAGCGGTGTTTGTTTGGTCTTGTCCATGTGCTGGCGGAATTTGAAGTGCGAGAAGCTGATCATCGCCCAGTTGATCACCAGGGTAGCCACCACCAGGGACATCAACAGCTCCAAGGCGTTTTGCGGGATCAGGTAGTTCAGCAGCACGGCGATCAACGTCACCGCAGCCGACGCCAGAATAGAACGCACCGGCACGCCGCGTTTGTCGATCTTCGCCAGGGCCTTCGGCGCATCGCCCTGCTCGGCCATGCCCAGCAGCATGCGGCTGTTGCAGTAGGTGCCGCTGTTGTACACCGACAATGCCGCGGTCAGGACCACGAAGTTGAGGATGTGCGCAGCAGTGTTGCTGCCGAGCATCGAGAACACTTGCACGAACGGGCTGCCGCTGTAGGAATCGCCGGACGCATTCAGGGTCGCCAGCAGGCTGTCCCATGGGGTCAGCGACAGCAGGATGACCAGGGCGCCGATGTAGAAAATCAGGATCCGGTAGATCACCTGGTTGATGGCTTTGGGGATCACGGTTTTCGGCTTATCGGCTTCGGCTGCGGTGAAACCGAGCATTTCCAGACCACCGAAGGAGAACATGATGATCGCCATGGCCATCACCAGACCGCTGACACCGTTCGGGAAGAAACCACCGTGGGACCACAGGTTGCTCACCGAGGCTTGCGGGCCGCCATTGCCGCTGACCAGCAAATAACTGCCCAGGGCAATCATGCCGACGATCGCCACGACCTTGATGATCGCGAACCAGAACTCGGCCTCACCGAAGACTTTAACGTTGGCCAGGTTGATCAGGTTGATCAGCACGAAGAAACCGGCGGCCGAGACCCAGGTCGGGATGTCCGGCGCCCAGTAGTGGATGTACTTGCCGACCGCGGTCAGCTCCGACATGCCCACCAGAATGTACAGGATCCAGCAGTTCCAGCCCGACAGGAAACCGGCGAAACCGCCCCAGTATTTGTGCGCGAAGTGGCTGAAGGAACCGGCCACCGGCTCTTCGACGATCATTTCGCCGAGCTGGCGCATGATCATGAAAGCAATGAAGCCGCAGATGGCGTAGCCGAGGATCATCGACGGGCCAGCGGATTTGAGGACGCCCGCCGAGCCGAGGAACAGCCCGGTACCAATCGCGCCACCGAGGGCGATCAGTTGAATATGGCGATTTTTCAGGCCGCGTTTCAGCTCGCCTGAATGCGAGTTTTGTCCACTCATGAAAAGGGTCTCACGCAAGGTTTGATGATGTTCAGTAGACGTTGCTGCTCGGTTGCAATTTCAAGCAGCGCCGATCAAACCCCAGCGCAAGCACCAGGAGTTCAGCGTATTTACAACGGTCATGCGTCACCTGTTTGTTTTTATCTGTGACGAAATCGAACCCGACACGCTTGTGGCGCGGCGGAGTGAACAAGACGGGTAGCCTTGAAATTTGCGCAGATGCGCAGGAGGTCACAGTTAAAACGCGGCGCATTGTACACCGCTAACCCCCTGCTGCCAGACACCGCTGGATCAGCGCGTCGGTTGCCGGGATTGCCTGTGTCCGCCTCGGGGGTGCCGGGCGGCTGCAAAAAAGAAGTCAGACCTTTGCAGGTCATCGACGCAGGCGATCAAAAAACCCGCCCACGGGGAGATAGAGAGATGAGTCACGGCGTTCATTGCGCCTCCTTCTTGTTATGCACCTGCACGGCAGGCATGGGGCGCATCTCACCCTTCAAACGTTGCTGAAACAAGCGCGCCAGAGCCTTGCGGGACCGTTGAAGAGCGGGCACGCGGAAGGTTTTCCTTACACGCTTGAAAAGGGATGCATTCCAAGGGCGTAGACGGCGAAATCCGTAAAATCCACGTTACAAACCGTAACGAAAACTTGCCAAATCAGATCAATCCATGACCCGACTGCAAATTGACGTTAGGAAGCTTCCTAAGGAAAAGGTCAAGTTAGTTTTTTGTTTTTTATTAAGAAATTCACGGCTAAAAAATGGATAAATAATTCAAACTAATCTTATTTAATTATTTTTTTGCATTCCAAAACGCTGTGAACTAGGTTTTCAGCGACTTGCCGAATTGCATCAAGCGGCAAGTTGGCGGGTTATTCACTGATTGAAAAACACGCTGCTGTTCCTCTTCAACAGTCATCAAAGTCATCTGGGAGATTCACTATGCAACTGGACAAAGACTTGGAAACCGAACTGCAACTGGACGATTGGTTTGAGGCACCGACCCATGACGCCGCCGTTGAAATGATGCAAGCCGACGCGGTTGTTCCGTTCGGCACGGCGATGTGGCCTCTGTAAGCCACCTCCGGCGGGTACGATCCGGCCGGTCGTGCCTGCCACATTTGCTCGGTTTGTCAGGGAGGACTACATGGATAAGCAACGCGCTATCTCGCATTTCCTTTACTACCTCGAACAACACCCGGCCCTTGTTGGTGTAAACCCGGCGAAGGTCTTGCTCGGCCACACCGCTGATTACGAGGCACTGACCGGCGCCATCGCCGAACAGGCCGGTAGCAGCCAACCGTTCAGCTTCAGCGCCATGCGCCTGGACCTCGAACCGACCGAATTGCTGGCCCAGGCGATTGCCGCCAGTGATCTGTACATTTTCTTCTACGACTCTTCCACCCTGCCCAACCCACGCCCCGAAGGCCCGGAATTCGTCCGTGCGCTGCAAGGAGTCATGGCGCAAAACTGGAAAAAGTCGCTGCTGTTCAAGGATTACGGCGATTACTTCTACGACACCTTCAGTGTCACCCCGCAGCGCATTGCCGGGTTGAACAGCCACTTGATCCAGCGCATGTCCCACGCGACAACGCTCAGTTTCAAGGATGACCATGGCTCGTGGTTTGAAACACCGCTAAGCAGCATCAAGAAGTGGACTGACATCAACGGTGTCGGCAACTTTGACCTGGCCCCCGGCGAAATCGCCACCCACAGCGAGTCCATCAATGGCCACGTGAACTTTATGGGGACATTCCTCAGTACGATTCCGTTTGCCCGCAAGTACGGCGTGCTTGAGTCGCCGCTGGAGTTGTGGATCGAGAACTCGACCATCAGCAAAATCGCCACGGACGTGCCGGGGCTGGAACATGATTTCAACAAGTACCTGGACGCCAATCCGTCGAATCGGCGGATTGAGGAGTTGGGCATTGGCACCAACGAAGGTGTGAAGGACCTCTACGCGCGCAATGCCGGGTTCGAGGAGCGTCACTGCGGCTTGCACCTGGGGTTGGGCGGTGGGGCCAAGGGCAGTCATCACCTGGACCTGATCTTCTCCGGTGGCGTGTTGGCGCTGGATGATGAGCCGGTGTTTGATGGGCGGTTTGTGTTCTAAACGATCGTTCCCACGCTCTGCGTGGGAATGCATCAATGGACGCTCAGCGTCCGCTTCGGAAGGGACGCGGAGCGTCCCGGGCTGCATTCCCACGCAGAGCGTGGGAACGATCAGCCATCACTGAAGCAAGACGCAAAAAAAAACGCCAACCCTGAGGCTGGCGTTTTTCACTTGCAGCTTGCAGCTAAAAACTTACCGCTGCTTCACTCCGGCTTACGACGACCAAAGCCCGGACGCTGGCCCGAACCGGCTGGCGCACCACGGCGTTTGCCCGATGGCGTGTCCTTGTCGACCAGAACGATGCCTGGGCGTTTTTTCGCCGGTGCCTTGGCCGGACGCTTGGTGTCGGCCGGACGGTCGGCCACTGGCGTACCGCGACTCGAATCACCACGAGCCTCACCACGAGGAGCACCACGATCGCTACGACCACCGGACGGAGCACCACGGCCTTCGCCGCGCTCGGTGCGACCGTTGGCCGGACGTGGCGTGCGTGGACCGCGCTCGCCATCAGCGCGAGGCGCTGCCGGCTTGCGGGCTGGACGCTCGCCTTCGATATGCGGCTCACGGGTGTCACGCGGCGTAGCAGCGGTCTGGTTACCGATGGCTGGACGCAACGAACGCACGCGCTCGGTCTTGCCCATCGGACGCGACGATTTACGCTGCATGCGATCGAGCTTGTCTTTGCTCTTGGCGTTCATCTGCGGCATGGCCACAGGCGTCAGGCCCACTTCAGCACTCAGAATGTCGACTTCGTACTGGCTCATTTCGCGCCAGCGACCCATCGGCAGGTCGGAGTTGAGGAACACCGGACCGAAACGCACGCGCTTCAGACGGCTGACTACCAAGCCCTGGGATTCCCACAGACGACGAACTTCGCGGTTGCGACCTTCCATCACCACGCAGTGGTACCAGTGGTTGAAACCTTCGCCGCCCGGCGCCTGCTTGATGTCGGTGAACTTGGCCGGGCCGTCTTCGAGGACAACACCTGCTTTCAAGCGCTCGATCATCTCGTCATCGACTTCGCCACGCACACGTACCGCGTATTCACGGTCCATCTCGTAGGAAGGGTGCATCAGGCGGTTAGCCAGTTCACCGTCGGTGGTGAACATCAGCAGACCGGTGGTGTTGATGTCCAGACGGCCGATGTTGATCCAGCGACCTTCTTTCGGTTTTGGCATCTTGTCGAATACGGTCGGACGGCCTTCCGGGTCAAGGCGGGTGCAGATTTCGCCGTCGGGCTTGTTGTACATGATCACGCGGCGTACCGACTCGGCGGCTTCTTCGCGCTTGATCACGCGGCCATCAATGGTGATGGCGTCGTGCATGTCGACGCGCTGGCCAAGGGTGGCGTCTTTGCCGTTGACCTTGATGCGTCCATGGCTGATCCAGGCTTCTACGTCACGGCGCGAACCGACGCCGATACGGGCGAGGACTTTCTGCAGTTTTTCGCCTGCCGGGCCAATTTCGGCGTCGTCTTTCGGGCCGTCGTTCTGGTCTTTGATACTCATCTGGGCACCTCCCGGTGTGGTCTGTTCAGGCAGCTCTGAAGTGAGGGGCCTGAAGCGTTGAAAGCTGGGGTCTCGGGCGAAGGGATCGCCGGAGGGTCGCGAATCATACGCTCATGCGAGCGTTCGCGCATCAGAGACTAGCTGATGAATGCAGACTTACTTGCCTTTCCGCCGACCGGTGGCGCCAAGCTTGATCAACCGCAGCGCCGCTTCGGCCAGCACCGTGCGTTTGTCGGACTTATCGAGCTTCTTCCAGGCCTTGATTTCGCGCTTGCTGCGGCCACAGCCGACGCAGATGTCGTCGGTGAATTTGCAGAGGCTGATGCAGGGGTCTTTGGTAGAACTCATTTTTTGACTCCGCTCGTTCCCATGCTCCGCGTGGGAATGCATCCCGTGACGCTCTGCGTCACAGCGGACGCAGAGCGTCCGTGGCGGCATTCCCACGCGGAGCGTGGGAACGATCAGTGGAAAGTTAATCGTCGTCGAATTCCCGGCGTTCGGCTTCGATCGCTTCGGCCAGGGCGCGGGCTTCGGCTTCTTCGTCGCTGAGCTCGGGTTCCGGTTCGGGCTTGGGTTGTTCCAGAGCGGCGACGGCGGCCAGGAGTTTCTCTCGCGCTTCGGCCACGCCAAGGACATCGTCTTCCAGCTCTGCTTCCGGCTCGTCTTCGATTGTGGCTTCAGGCTCAGGCTGAAGTTCAACTTCAATCTCAGGCTCAGGCTGCTCCTGACCCTCCTCGCCTTCAGTCACCGCCCCATCCCGCAACAAGTCATCAAAATCGGTCTTGATCCCCTGCTCCATGTCATCGAGTTCCAGCAACAGCGTGTGGAAACTGGTTTCTTCCTTGGGTTCTTCCGGCTCGGCGCTGGCGTCGGCCAGTTCCTGCAACCCGGCCGGCACCGGCGCGTCGTCGAAATCGAGCACGGGGTCCGGTTCCATTTCTCGCAGTTCGGCCAGCGGCGGCAAATCGTCGAGGTTTTTCAGGTTGAAGTGATCGAGAAACACCTTGGTGGTGGCGAACATCGCCGGTTTACCCGGCACATCGCGGTAACCGACGATGCGAATCCACTCGCGCTCCAGCAACGTCTTGACGATGTGGCTGTTGACCGCCACGCCCCGCACGTCTTCGATCTCGCCCCGGGTGATCGGCTGGCGATAGGCGATCAGCGCCATGGTTTCGAGCATGGCGCGGGAATAACGCTGCGGGCGCTCTTCCCACAATCGACCGACCCACGGCGAGAACTTCTCGCGAATCTGCAGGCGATAGCCGGACGCGACTTCCTTCAGTTCGAAGGCGCGACCGTCGCAGGACTTGGCCAGGATCGTCAGGGCTTTCTTGAACACCGGCGGCTCCGGCCGTTCACCCTCTTCGAAGAGTTCGAACAGGCGTTCAAGCGATTGCGGTTTTCCCGAGGCCAACAGAAAGGCTTCAAGCAGTGGCGCCAGCTCGCGGGGTTCAGTCAGGTTCATGATTCAACTCGTTATTCGGCTCGGGCCCGCACATGGATCGGCGCGAACGCTTCATTCTGCACCAGCTCGACCAAGGATTCCTTGACCAGTTCGAGGATCGCCATGAAGGTCACCACCACCCCCAACCGCCCTTCCTCAGCGGTGAACAGCTCGACAAAGGGAACGAAACCGCCGCCCTTGAGCCGTTCCAGCACATCGCTCATGCGCTCGCGGGTCGACAACGCCTCGCGGCTGACCTGGTGACTTTCGAACATGTCGCCACGGCGCAGGACCTCGGCCATGGACATCAGCAATTCTTCCAGACTCACGTCCGGCAACAGCTTGCGCGCCCTCGCTTCCGGGGCATCGAGCTTGGGCACTACTACGTCACGACCGACCCGGCTCAGGCCATCGATGCCCTCGGCAGCAGCCTTGAAGCGCTCGTATTCCTGCAAGCGGCGGATCAGTTCGGCTCGCGGATCATCTTCTTCGGCTTCGATGGTTTCGGCGCGTGGCAACAGCATCCGCGACTTGATCTCAGCCAGCATCGCGGCCATCACCAGGTACTCGGCGGCCAGTTCCAGGCGCACCGACTGCATCAACTCGACATACCCCATGTACTGGCGGGTGATCTCCGCCACCGGAATGTCGAGGATGTTGATGTTCTGTTTGCGGATCAGGTAGAGCAGCAGGTCGAGGGGGCCTTCAAAGGCTTCGAGAAATACCTCGAGGGCGTCCGGCGGGATGTACAGGTCCAGCGGCATTTCCATGACCGCTTGGCCATAGACCATGGCGAAGGGCAGCTCTTGCTGGGCTCCGGCCTGACTGTCGACGGGTTCTACTGCAGACATCTAGGCCTCGGCCATGAATGGCGCAGGGTCGCCGCAACCGACGCGGATCACTTCGGGCTCGCCATCGGCAAGGTTGATCACCGTGGAGGCTTTGATCCCGCCGAAACCACCGTCGATGATCAGGTCCACCTGGTGCTCGAGCAACTGGCGCATTTCGTGGGGATCGCTCAGCGGGTCAGTGTCGCCGGGCATGATCAGCGTCACGCTCATCAGCGGCTCGCCCAGCTCGGCCAGCAACGCCAAAGCGATCGGATGGCTTGGCACCCGCAGGCCGATGGTGCGCTTCTTGGCGTGCAGCAACAGGCGCGGCACTTCGCGGGTGGCGTTGAGGATAAACGTATAAGGCCCAGGTAAATGGGCCTTGAGGATACGGAAGGTGCCGGTGTCGATCTTGGCGAACAGCCCCAGTTGCGACAGGTCGCTGCAAATCAGCGCGAAGTTGTGTTTGTCGTCGAGCTGACGCAACCGGCGTACGCGCTCCACGGCGTTCTTGTCGCCGATCTGGCAACCAATGGCGTAGGACGAGTCTGTGGGATAAATCACCACCCCGCCTTTGCGGATGATCTCGACCGCCTGTTTAATCAGGCGCGCTTGCGGGTTTTCCGGATGAATCTGGAAAAATTGACTCACATTTTCTACCTGTTCAGACGGCGGCAATAATTGGGTCATGTTTGAATCGACACCATAACGGTGGCAGATCCTCCGGAACCGGGCGATATTCACCGATTTCCGACCAGCCTCCAGGGCCATGAAAATCACTGCCGGCGCTGACCAGCAGACCGAACTCACGAGCAAGAATGGCCAGGCTGCCCACCTGTTCGGCGGGCTGATGGCCATTGACCACTTCAATCGCGTGGCCGCCTGCTTGAATATAGTCGGCAATCAGGCGACGACGCTTGCTGCGAGTGAAATCGTAATGCCACGGATGCGCCAGGCTGACCCAGGCACCGGCGGCGCGCAGGGTCGCGACGGTGTCCTCCAGGGTCGGCCAGTGTTGCTTGACGTCGCCCAGCTTGCCGGCGCCCAGCCATTTGCGGAACGCTTCGGCGCGATCCTTGACGTAACCTTCGCGCACCATCCAGTCGGCAAAATGCGGTCGGGCCGGCGCGTTGCCGCTGTCGCCCAACGCTTTTTGCATCTCCCGGGCACCGTCCATCGCGCCTGGCATACCTTTGAGCGCCAATTTACGGCTTATTTCTTCGGACCGTAGCCAGCGGCCATCGTGCAATTTGGCGATTGCCTCGACCAACGGTACGGCATTGACGTCGAAACCGTAGCCCAGCACATGAATGGTCGCGCCGCCCCAGGTGCAGGACAATTCGACGCCGTTGACCAGTTGCATCCCCAACGCCGTCGCGGCGCTGCGGGCCTCGTCGAGGCCTTCGAGGGTGTCGTGATCGGTCAAGGCCAGGACTCGCACGCCTTTCTCGAACGCACGCGCAACCAGTACCGCAGGCGCCAGGGCGCCATCGGAGGCCGTGCTATGGCAGTGCAAATCAACATTCACAGGGCTTTGTAACCTCAAATCAGCTGGCGCTATCGCGCGCCAATATGTTTGTTATTATGCCGACACATCCTGCTTCTGGCTGCCACTGTGAAACAATTCATCGACTTCATCCCGCTTCTGCTGTTTTTCATCGTCTTCAAAATCGATCCACGGGTCGTCGACATTGCCGGTCATGAGGTCACTGTAGGCGGTATTTACAGCGCCACCGCAATGCTGATCATCAGTTCCCTGGTGGTGTACGGCACGCTCTTCATCAAGCAACGCAAGCTGGAAAAGAGCCAGTGGCTGACCCTCATCGCCTGCCTGGTCTTCGGTAGCCTGACCCTGGCGTTCCACAGCGAAACCTTCCTGAAATGGAAAGCCCCGGTGGTGAACTGGCTGTTCGCCCTGGCGTTCATTGGCAGCCATTTCATCGGCGACCAACTGCTGATCAAACGCATCATGGGCCACGCGCTGACCCTGCCGGATGCGGTCTGGACTCGCCTGAACATCGCCTGGATCGGGTTTTTCCTGTTCTGTGGCGCCGCCAATCTGTTCGTCGCGTTCACTTTCCAGAACTACTGGGTCGACTTCAAAGTCTTCGGCAGCCTGGGCATGACGCTGCTGTTCCTGGTCGCGCAGGGCATTTATCTGTCCCGCCACCTGCATGACGCCGACACTACAACGCCAAAAACCGAGGACTGACATGCTCTACGCCATCGTTGCCACAGACGTCGCCAATTCCCTGGAAGCCCGCCTGGCTAACCGGCCCGCACACCTTGAGCGCCTGCAACAGCTCAAGAGTGAAGGTCGCATCGTACTGGCTGGCCCCAACCCTGCCGTGGACAGCAATGATCCGGGCGCCGCAGGTTTTACCGGCAGCCTGATCGTTGCTGAATTCGAATCCCTGACCGCCGCACAAGCCTGGGCCGAAGCCGACCCATTTGTCGCTGCAGGCGTCTACGCCAACGTTTCCGTGAAGCCGTTCAAGCAAGTCCTGCCGTAATCTCTCCCCTCGCGATGAACCTTATCGGTTCATCGCGCTCTCAATCGCTCATTATTCTCGTTTGCCTGCCGACAACTTGCCCAATAACTCGATTGGAATCAGGAGTCGTGATGCGCAAGGGTCCGTTGTGTCTGATGTTGGTGACGTTGTCGGTCGTGGCCCCCGTGCACGGTGAAGAGGCTGCCCCCGGCAGTAACTCCACGCCGTTGTCGTTGAGCGCCGGCAGCCAGATCGCCGAGTTGCAGCAACGCTTGAAGGTCAGCGAGCAGCAACGAGAAGAACTGAACAAACAACTGCTAAATGCCGATGCTGAGCGCGAAAGCGCCCAACTGGCCCGGTTGCGCCAAGAGAACCAGCGCCTGAAGCTGCAACTCAAGGAAGCCCTGGCCAACGGTCCGCTGCCCCGCCTGCTGACCGATCAGCAACAATGGTTCGTCACCGGAGGCGGAGTAGCGCTATTGGCCCTGCTCTGCGGTATCTTTGCCAGTGGAGCAAGTCGAAAACGTCGGCAATGGCTAAATTGAGTGAGTCATGAGCGAGCTGTTATTAATTGATGATGATCAGGAGCTGTGTGAGCTCCTGAGCAGTTGGTTGAGCCAGGAAGGCTTTGTGGTCCGTGCCTGTCACGATGGCCAGAGTGCCCGCCGTGCACTGGCCGAAACCTCCCCGGCCGCCGTGGTGCTGGACGTGATGCTGCCCGACGGCAGTGGCCTGGAGTTGCTCAAGCAACTGCGCAACGACCACCCGGACTTGCCCGTGCTGATGCTCTCGGCCCGGGGCGAACCCCTGGACCGCATCCTCGGCCTGGAACTGGGCGCCGACGATTACCTGGCCAAGCCGTGCGACCCACGGGAACTGACAGCCCGGTTGCGCGCCGTATTACGCCGCAGTCATCCGGCAGCCGTGTCGAGCCAGCTCGAACTCGGTGACCTGTGCTTCAGCCCGGTGCGCGGTGTGGTCAGCATCGACGAACAGGAATTCACCCTCACCGTCTCTGAAAGCCGCTTGCTCGAAGCCCTTATCAAGCAACCTGGCGAACCTCTGGACAAACAGGAACTGGCGCAGATCGCCCTCGGTCGCAAGCTGACCCTGTACGACCGCAGCCTGGACATGCATGTCAGCAACCTGCGCAAGAAGATCGGCCCGCACCCCGATGGTCGTCCACGCATCGTGGCCCTGCGTAGCCGCGGTTACTACTACAGCCTCTGAACCCAAGCATTTCCCTCGTAGGAGCATGGCTTGCCCGCGATGGCGTCCTTGAGACCGTCATCGCGGGCAAGCCTTGCTCCTACGCAGCCTGTAAGTTTTGTCAGGTCGGCACAAAACTGTCTTTACCCAAGCTTTACGCTCCGCTGACCGCCGCTGACCTTGATCTCCGTAATCTGAACTCATCCGGAACGTACCGGGAACGAGACAAGGAGATTCACCATGCGCAAGACTCTTATCGCTCTGATGTTCGCCGCCGCCCTGCCGACCGTTGCCATGGCCATGCCTGAAGGGGCCGGCCCGATGGGTGGCCCAATGGACGGCCCGCGCCACGGCGGTCAGATGTACCATCACGGTAAAGGCGGCCCTTACAGCCAACTGGACCTGAGCCGCGAACAGCGCGAGCAGATCCGCAAAATCATGGGCGAGCAGATGCATGATCGCAAACAACTGGTCGAGAAATACCTGGAGAAACTCTCCCCGGCTGACCAGAAAGCCATGAAAGACGAAATGGCCACCAAGCATCAGAAAGCCCAGGCCGATGTGCGCGCCGTGCTGAAACCGGATCAACAGAAGAAATTCGACGAGATCCAGAAAAAACAGGCCGAGCGCCGCGCCGAGTGGGCCGAGTTCAAGGCCTGGAAAGCGCAACAGCCGCAAAAAGCGCAATAATGCGATAACCCCGGACCCGACGGCTAACCCCGTCGGGTTTTTTACCATTTAGATCCGTGTAGGAGCGAGGCTTGCCCGCGAAGGCGATTTAACATTCAACATCTCTGTTGGTCATTAAATCGCCTTCG
>NZ_MOBR01000022.1 GCF_003732705.1 Pseudomonas frederiksbergensis
CATGTTTTTCAAAACCTGAGTTCGGCTTCTGACCGCTGTAGCTCTGTTTTTTTACATCTTGAGTTCGACGCGGTTTTTCAGGTCGATGTAGCTCCAGGAACAACTCGGTCAGTCCCCTCTCCCCAGAGGGGAAAGGGAGCTGATCTTCATGCTTTTCAAAACCTGAGTTCGGCTTCTGACCGCTGTAGCTCTGTTTTTTTACATCTTGAGTTCGACGCGGTTTTTCAGGTCGATGTAGCTCCAAGAACAACTCGGTCAGTCCCCTCGCCCCCCTGGGGAGAGGGTTAGGGAGAGGGGTGGCTTTCGGATCAGCCCCAAATCGCGTCTACTGTCCACCAGCCAAACCCACACTCAAGGATTGAATGTGAACATCCCGTCCACCCGCAACGCTCACCTAATCATCACCGCCCGTCTGATCTCGGATTTCGGCGCATTCCTCAACATGGTCGCCCTGGCCACTTACGTCTATGTCCTGAGCAACAGCGCCATGAGCGTCGCGATCTTCCTCGCCAGCCGCGTGGCCGGGGGAATTTTTGCCAGTCTGATAGGCACCCCGTTCTACCGTCGCGTGGCGGGGCGGTTGCCGCTGATTGCCTTCGATTTGCTGCGCGCCGGGGTGCTCGGTCTGTTGCTGATTCTGCCGGTGACCCAGCAAGCCTTGCTGCTGCCGGTGATTGCCTTCGGGCTGGGCTTCGGCAATTCGATGTTCGCCATCGGCCTCAACAGCCAGTTGCCGAACCTGATCGACCGCGAACATCTGCTCAAGACTAACGCCTGGATCACGTCGGCGGCGTCGATTGCGATGGTCGCGGGCAGTCTGGTGGCGGGACTGGTGGTGGCGGCGTTTGGTTTTGAAACGGTGTTTGCGCTGAACGTGGTCACTTATCTGCTGGCGGCGTTATTGATTGTGCCGTTGCAGTTTCGCGCGGCAGCAACGAGCACTGAATCAAAAAGCGAGCGAGGAGAATGGTCGGCATTGCTGCAAGGCTTGCGCAGCGCCCCGGTATTGGCGGCGATGCTTGCGGTCGCCATGGCTGACACCCTGGGCAGCGCAGCGCACAACGTCGGTTTTCCGATCATCTCCCGGCTGCTGACGCCAGAGTCCGCCAGCACCACGCTCGGCCTGATGCTGGCGGTCTGGGCCAGCGGTAAACTCATTGGCGCGCGGATCGCCAGCCGCCTCAAAGGCTCGGACAACATCAACCTGGAGCGACGTTTTTTCTATGGCGTGATGTTGATGTCCTGCGGCTTCATCCTGATGTTCCAGCAGCACACGCTCTACGGTTTGCTGCTGTTCTCGTTGCCGGCCGGGTTGGGCGATGGTTTCTCCGAGGTCGGCCTGATGTCGCGCCTGCAACGGGAACCGGAGCACCTGCGCCTGCCGATCTTCAGCTTCCTGACGTTGCTGCAAATGACCGGGTTCGGCATCGGCATGCTGATCGCCGCGCCGTTCTACGCGTGGTGGACACCCGGCGCGGTGGTGCTGTTGTTTCACGGTATTCCCCTCACCACGTTGTTGGTGGTGAAGGGCTTGTCGGTCAGGCGCGGGCAGGCTCGGCGCAGCAGCCCGACGCCAGTTCCTTGAGGATCGGGCAGTCCGGGCGGTGGTCGCCCTGGCAGTGCTCGACCAGATCCTGCAAGGTGTCGCGCAACTGGCCGAGCTCGCGGATCTTCTGGTTAAGCTCATCGATGTGCTGACGGGCCAGGGCTTTCACATCGGCGCTGGCCCGTTGGCGGTCCTGCCAGAGGGTCAGCAACTTGCCGACCTCTTCCAGGGAAAATCCCAAATCTCGCGAGCGCTTGATAAACGCCAATGTGTGCAGGTCGTCGTCGCCATACACCCGATAACCGCTGTCAGTGCGATGGGCGGCCTTGAGCAAACCAGTGGACTCGTAATAACGGATCATCTTCGCGCTCAGGCCACTGTGGCGGGCCGCTTGGCCGATGTTCATCGGTTGTCCTCCAGATCCTTCGGTTTCCAGGTTTTCAACAGTAGCGCATTGCTCACCACACTGACGCTCGACAGCGCCATGGCGGCGCCGGCCAGCACCGGGTTGAGGAAACCGAACGCCGCCAGCGGAATGCCGATCAGGTTATAGACGAAGGCCCAGAACAGGTTCTGGCGAATCTTCGCGTAGGTCTTGCGGCTGATCTCCAGCGCCGCCGGCACCAGGCGTGGATCGCCGCGCATCAGGGTGATGCCGGCGGCGTGCATCGCCACATCGGTGCCGCCGCCCATGGCAATCCCGATATCCGCCGCAGCCAGTGCCGGGGCGTCGTTGATGCCGTCACCGACCATCGCCACCACGCCGGTTTTCTTCAGTTCGGCGACAGTGGCGGCTTTGTCTGCCGGCAGGACTTCGGCGTGAACATCGTTAATCCCCAGAGCTTCGGCGACGACTTTGGCGCTGCCCCGGTTGTCGCCGGTCAGCAAATGGCTGCTGATGTTGCGCGCGCTGAGTTGTTGCACCGCTTGCAGGGCACCAGGCTTGAGGGTGTCGCCGAAAGCGAAGAGGCCGAGGACTCGCGGTTCGGGGCTTTGTTCGATCAGCCAGGACAAGGTCCGGCCTTCGGTTTCCCAAGCGCTTGCGGAGTCGGTCTGCGAGCCGGCGCTCAAACTGCTTTCTTCCAATAGACGACGATTGCCCAGGGCCAACCGACGACCGCTGAGTGTGCCGGCGATGCCGCGACCGGTCAGCGACTGACTGTCGGTGACATCCGCCGCGTCCAATCCGCGTTCGGCGCAGGCATCCAGCACCGCCTTGGCCAACGGGTGTTCGCTGCCCCGTTGCAGCGCGCCGGCCATTTGTAGCAGAGCGGCTTCGTCGCCATCAAGCGCACTCAAATGCGCGATGCGCGGCGTACCGGAAGTCAGGGTGCCGGTTTTGTCGAAGACTACCGCACTGACTTCATGGGCGCGTTCCAGTGCTTCGGCGTCCTTGATCAAAATCCCGTAGCGCGCCGCCACACCCGTGCCGGCCATGATCGCCGTCGGCGTGGCCAGGCCCAGGGCGCAAGGGCAGGCGATCACCAGCACCGCGACGGCGTTGATCAGCGCCGTTTCAATCGGCGCGCCGTACAGCCACCAGCCAATTAACGTCGCCAGAGCCAGGACCAACACCGTCGGCACGAACACCTGGCTGACTTTATCCACCAGTTTCTGGATCGGCGCCTTCGCAGCCTGAGCGTCTTCGACCAGACGAATGATGCGCGCCAATACGGTTTCCGCGCCGAGCGCCAAGGTCCGAACCAGCAACCGGCCTTCACCATTGATTGCGCCGCCAGTGACTTTGTCGCCGGGTTGTTTCGGCACCGGCAGGCTTTCGCCGCTGATCAGCGCTTCGTCGGCGTGGCTCTGGCCTTCCACCACTTCGCCGTCCACCGGGAAACGTTCGCCGGGTTTGACCATGACCAGATCATTCAGGCGCAGGGTGCTGATGGCGACATCGTGTTCGCGGCCATCGATCACCTGAATCGCCCGTTCCGGACGCAAGGCTTCGAGGGCGCGGATGGCGCTGGCGGTCTGGCGTTTGGCGCGGCTTTCCAGGTATTTGCCCAGCAGCACCAACGCAATCACCACCGCCGAGGCTTCGAAATACAGATGCGGCATGCGCCCGGCGGCGGTGGCCCATTCATAAAGACTCAAACCATAACCGGCGCTGGTGCCCAGAGCGACGAGCAAGTCCATATTGCCGGCCCCGGCGCGCACGGCTTTCCACGCCGCGACGTAGAAGCGTGCGCCGAAGATGAATTGCACCGGCGTGGCCAACGCGAATTGCGCCCAGGCCGGAAGCATCCAGTGCACGCCGAAGGGTTGCAGCAACATCGGCAGCACCAGCGGCAAGGCCAGGGCGATGGCCGCGAGCAAGATCCAGCGCTCGCGTTTGAGTCGGATGTGTTGATGGTCGGTGGGGTGTTCGATTTCAAAGACGCTGGCGCTGTAGCCAGCCTTGGTCACGGCGGCGATCAGGGTTTGTGGATCGACGTGGCCGAGGAGTTCGAGGTGGGCGCGTTCGTTGGCCAGGTTGACGCTGACGCTTTTCACGCCGGGCACCTTGTTCAGCGCCCGTTCGACCCGACCGACGCAGGACGCGCAGGTCATGCCGTCGATGCTCAATTCCAGGCTTTGCTGCGGCACGCTGTAACCAGCCTGCTGCACCGCGTCCATCAGCGCCGGCAAGCTGTCGCTGGGGGCCTGGATGCGCGCCTGTTCCGTGGCGAGGTTGACGCTGACCGCCGTGGCACCGATGACTTTGCTCAAGGCACGCTCGACACGCCCGGCGCAACTGGCGCAGGTCATGCCGGCAATCGGCAGATCGAAAGTGGTGGATTCGGACATCGGTCACGCTCCCTGTAGAAAGTGCCTACAGGATCAACCTTGCCATGCGGGCAAGGTCAAGCGCCATGTCGCAGATCAATGGATCGCTGCATGATCACCTGATCATTCCCACGCTCTGCGTGGGAATGCCTCAACGGACGCTCCGCGTTCGGCCTTTTGGGACGCGGAGCGTCCCGGGCTGCATTCCCACGCCGGAGCGTGGGAACGATCGGTCGATCAGGTGGGGATCAATATTCGAGGGCAGCGGGTTTGAGGTACATCCCTTCCTGCGTCATTGCAATTCGGAACTTCAACACATCCCCGGCCTTGAGCGTGATGACCTGCGAGCCCGGCGCCAGCATCCCTGCGTTGCAGCCCGGCGCCTGGCCCGGCAGCAGTTTCAGGCGCAGGGACACATTGCCCGGCGGCAGGTTGAACGAAGTGCTTTGTTCCTGGAACAGCCGCGCCGACAGTTGATCCTGAATGTACACGCCGATCTCGCAGGAGGTCGCGACTTCCAGGCGCTCGCGGGAAATGATCAGGACGCCGTAATCTTCCCCGGCGGCATTGGCCGAAGGCAGGGCGGCGAAAAGGCTGAGGAAGCCAAACAGGCTGAGAGCTGACCAGCGCATGGCTGAATCTCCTGAGGTCGAGTCATTGATGCCGCAGCTTGGCCGAGCGCGACGCCGAATGCCAGCCCGGCAGTTTATTCCAGAACTTGACCTTGCCATGGTGGCAAGCTCGAGACTGCCCGCCGTGTTATTAAAAAGCCTCACTCAAGGAGTCATTCCATGCAAGTGTTCAACGTTCAAGGCATGTCCTGCGGTCACTGCGTCAAGGCCATCACTCAAGCCCTGCAAGCCAAGGACCCGGCGGCCAGTGTGCGGGTGGATCTGGCGGCAAAAGAAGTTGGCGTTGAAAGTGCGTTGACGGCAGAGCAAGTGATCGCCGCCATCACCGAAGAAGGCTACGACGCCAAAGTCGCCTGAAACACCGCGCTTCTGCTTCTGTAGGAGCAAAGCTTGCTCGCGAAGAGGCCGGCACATTCAACATCAATGTCGCCTGACACTCCGCGCCTCTGCTTCTGCTTCTGCTTCTGTAGGAGCAAAGCTTGCTCGCGAAGAGGCCGGCACATTCAACATCAATGTCGCCTGACACTCCGCGCCTCTGCTTCTGCTTCTGTAGGAGCAAAGCTTGCTCGCGAAGAGGCCGGCACATCCAACATTGATGTCGCCTGATACTCCGCTATCGCGAGCAAGCTTTGCTCCTACGGGCGCGAATGTGGGTTTATCCATCGGTTTTTAATAGTTAGCGACCTATCGGATTGTCCAAGGTGTCCCCGCGCAGCTAGACTGTCGAGCTGCCGACCCACGCCCAACTGGATGCCCGATGAACTTCCGTATCATTTTGATTCTTGGCGCCCTGACCGCTTTCGGTCCGCTGGCGATCGATTTCTATCTGCCAGCGTTCCCGGCCATCGCGCAATCGTTCGGGACCGACGAAAAACACGTTCAAATGACGCTTGCCGCGTATTTCCTCGGTTTGTCGATTGGTCAGTTGCTCTACGGCCCGGTGGCGGATCGGTTCGGGCGGCGGATTCCGTTGCTCACTGGCGTCGGCCTGTTCACCGCCGCTTCCCTGGCCTGCGCGTTTGCGCCGAATCTGGAATGGCTGATGGGCGCGCGATTCATCCAGGCGTTGGGCGGTTGCGCGGGGATGGTGATCTCCCGGGCGGTGGTCAGTGACAAATGTGATGCGGTGGGCTCGGCAAAAGTCTTTTCGCAACTGATGCTGGTAATGGGCCTGGCACCGATTCTGGCGCCGATGCTGGGTGGGCTGTTGGTCAACACCACAGGCTGGCAGTCGATCTTCCTGGTGCTGACCGGGTTCAGCGCCCTGGCCGCAGTGGCCGTGGCCATCGGGTTGCCGGAAAGTCTGCCGGACTATGTGCCGCGCCAACCGCTGAAGGGTGCATTGCGTCAGTACGGTCGGTTGTTGGCCGATCCGGTCTACCTCGGCCACGCCCTGACCGGCGGTCTCGCCGTCGCCGGGATGTTTGCCTACATCGCCGGTTCTCCCTTTGTCTTCATCAAGCTTTATGGTGTGCCGGCCGAACACTTCGGCTGGTTGTTCGGCACCAATGCGGCGGGATTCATTCTGGTGGCGCAGGTCAATGCCCGGTTGCTGGCCAAGCGTGGCCCGGCGTTCCTGCTGGCGCGCACTGTGTGGATTTATCTGGGCGCGGGCCTGACGTTGCTCGCGGTCAGCTCACTGCACACCGAACAACTATGGCCGCTGCTGATCCCATTGTTTGTCTGCATCGCCAGCCTCGGCTGCATCCTTCCCAACGCTTCGGCCTGCGCCATGAACGGGCAGGGCAACCGCGCAGGCAGTGCCTCGGCGCTGCTCGGGTGCCTGCAATTCAGCGTCGCTGCCGGGGCGGCAACGCTGGTGGGGGTTTTACACGATGGCAGCGCCATGCCGATGGCCATGGTCATCAGCCTGTGTGGAATTCTGGTGGTGAGCGCCGCGATGCTCACCCGACGTTTGCAAAATGCTCGGGCACTGGCCCAAGCCGCGGTCTGAAACCGGATTTAGCCAGCGGCACGCTGCTGGCGGTCGGGGATTTGATGAGGGGCGTGGAGCCGCGCTTCCAGGGTACGGGTGAAGGCGCGCGCTTCAGCTTCGCTGCGGAACGTGACGGCGTGTTGGTCCAGACGAACTTGCCACTGGGATGTTGCCACTTCTTTTATCAGGATCTTCATTGCTGACCTCCTTAAGTAAAAGACTGCGTCGCAGAGGACTCGATTGTAGACCCGAATACGATCGCAATTGTGACAACGGTCAACCTTCAGACTGACGGTTTGCAGAATCGCTTTTTGTAGGAGCGAGGCTTGCCCGCGAAGGCGATCTCAAGGGCGCCATCGCGGGCAAGCCTTGCTCCTGCAGAAATATTTAGAAACCTTCTAATACAATCTTGCCCTTGGCCTTGCCGCTCTCCAGCAGTTCATGGGCACGACGCAGGTTCTGCGCGTTGATCGTGCCGAAGTGCTCGCCCACCGTGGTTTTCAAGGTCCCGGCGTCGATCAGCTCAGCGATGCGGTTGAGCAGGTTGTGCTGCTCGATCATGTCGGCGGTCTCGAACAGCGAGCGGGTGTACATGAACTCCCAGTGCAACGAAATGCTCTTGCGCTTGAGCTTGGTCACGTCGAGCGCCTTCGGATCATCGATCAGCGCCAGTTTGCCCTGGGGGGCCAACGCTTCGACCAATTGATCCAGATGCTCATCGGTCTGGGTCAGGCTGGCAACGTGGGTCACCTGCTTGATGTCCGCGCGCTTGAGTTCTTCGCTCAGCGGTTGGCTGTGATCGATTACCAGATCGGCGCCCAATTCACGCACCCAGCTCTGGGTTTGTGGACGCGACGCGGTGCCGATCACCTTCAGGCCGGTGAGCTGGCTCGCCAGTTGGGTCAGGATCGAACCTACACCACCGGCGGCGCCAACGATCAGCAAACTCTGACCTTCATCGGTATTGCCTTCGCGCACTTGCAGGCGCTCGAACAACAATTCCCACGCCGTGATCGCCGTCAGCGGCAGGGCGGCGGCTTCGGCGAAACCGAGGGATTTTGGCATATGCCCGACGATCCGCTCGTCCACCACATGCCGTTCACTGTTGCCGCCAGCACGGGCGATGGAGCCAGCGTAGAACACCTTGTCGCCAGCCTTGAACAGGGTGACTTCACTGCCAACAGCCTTGACCACACCCGCCACGTCCCAGCCCAGCACTTTCGCCGCGCCGTCTTCTGGCTGGACGTTCTGCCGGACCTTGGTGTCCACCGGGTTCACCGAGATGGCTTTGACTTCCACCAACAGGTCGCGGGGGCCGGCGACCGGTTCTGGCAGTTCGATGTCTTGCAGGGATTTGCTGTCGCTGATCGACAGGGAGGCGTAGTAGGCAATGGCTTTCATAAAGGGCTCCGGAGGTAATAAAGGAAGGAATCAGACCAGGGTGCGCAGGCGCTTAAGGTCGAAGTGTTCAAGAAAGTCGCCGGCCTTGGCGCGGAAGTTCTGGATATGGGCGCTGGCGTCGTGGGCTTGCAGGGCTTCGTCGCTGGCCCATTGTTCGATCATGTAGAACGCCAGCGGGTTGGCCAGGTCCTGGTGCAAATCGTATTGACCGCAACCGGCCTCGGCGCGGGTCGGCGCCAGTAGTGCCCGCAAGTGCTGTTCGAGGGCGTCCTGCTGGCCGGGTTTGGCAATAAGGGTGGCGATAGCGGTAAACGGCTGGGACATGTTCGACTCCTGACGCTGAGTGATTTTCGATGGGACAGATGATTGGCTATTTCCCGGCAAGATAAAACCCGCTAAAAGAGCAGTCTCTTTCAATATTTTTTTGATAATCGGGGCTCGAGATGCTGCGTTTCGATGACTTGCAGTTGTTTGTCCGGGCGGCGGATCTGGGCAGCCTGTCGGCGGCGGCACGGGTGATGGACATGTCGGCGGCGGTGGCCAGCGCGGCGCTCAAGCGTATCGAACAGCAACTCGGCGCGCGGTTGCTGGCCCGATCCACTCGCAGCCTGCGCCTGACCGCCGAAGGCGAAGGCTTTCTGGAATACGCCCGTGCTGCCCTGAGCAATCTGGATGAGGGCCGGCGTTTGCTGGCCAGCGGTCAGGATCAGGTCAGCGGGGTTTTGCAGTTGTCGGCGCCATCGGATTTCGGTCGCAACCTGCTGCTGCCCTGGCTGGACGAGTTTCAACGCGAACATCCGAAACTGACCGTACGTTTGCTGCTGGGGGATCGCATCGCCGACCTGTTTCGCCAACCGGTGGACATCGCCCTGCGCTACGGCGAGCCGGAAGATTCGAGCCTGGTATCACTGCCCATCGCCCCGCAGAACCGTCGCGTGCTCTGCGCATCCCCTGCTTACCTGGCCCGGCACGGCGAACCCCGGCAGTTGGAGCAGCTGGCGCAACACAATTGCCTGTTGTTCATGCTCGGCAGCCGGGTTCACGACCGCTGGAGTTTCCACGATGGCAAGCGCGAAGTCGGCCTGACGGTCAGCGGTGACCGTTTCAGTGACGACGCTGATGTGGTGCGCTTGTGGGCCGTGGCGGGGGCCGGGATCGCTTATAAATCCTGGCTCGATGTGGGCCCCGACGTGCTGGCCGGTCGCTTGAAGGTGTTATTGCCGGAGTTGCTGTGCGAGCGTGCACCGCTGAATTTGCTGTGCGCCCATCGCGCTCAATTGAGTAAGCCGGTGAACCTTTTGCGGGAAATGCTCGCCAGCCGATGCGCGCAATTGAGTAGTCAATTTCCGTCGTTACCGGGTACTGATCAATAGTCGCAGGCAAATAGCGAAATTTCTGTCAGGAACTATCACCACCCAAGGCTTCCCAGGGGCAGGATCCGACGGTCAACCCGCTTATACTAGCGCCCGCCTCATGCCTGCACCGGCGCACCGGCCCGGACGCGTTAACCCTTCAGGGGGCCTCGCCCCGGCGTTGGCCCGGTTGCTCGACGGATCATGATATCGGGTGGGCGTGCCTGGCCCGGTTTATGGCGGTTTTCGCGTCTTGGCCGACGACACATTACTCGTCAAGATGTCTGTGAGCAGTAGACGAAACGATTCAACAGGGAGTGAATACATGGAACATGCACCTTGCATTAGCCAGATCGCCACGTTGCTGGCTGACCCCAAGCGCAGCGCAATGATGTGGGCCTTGATGGATGGCTCGGCGCGGCATACCGAAGAGCTGGCCTTGCTGGCCGGGCTGTCGCCGTCTTCGGCCAGTGCACACCTGGGGCGTTTGTCCGCCGGAGGTCTGTTGAAAGTCGAAGAACGCGGGCGGAAGCGGTTCTTCCGTCTGTCCGCACCCGAAGTCGGCGCAGCAGTAGAAGCGCTGGCCAGTGCGACCCTGGCGAGCAAGCCACGGGAGATTCCAGAGACGATCAAGCGCGGCAACCTATTGGGCAAACGCCAGGCAGCGCCATCGTCGCTGTTGCAGGCGCGGCTCTGCGACGATCATCTGGGTGGCACGTTGGCGGCGGACCTGTACCAGCGTTTGCTGGATGCCGGTTGGATCGAGCAATTCGATCAGCGGGTTGCCATCACCCACAAAGGCTCCAAACAACTGGCCAGCCGCGGGGTGTTCATTCAAGCCCTGACCCACCGCAACGGGCAAATTGCCTGCGCCTGCCCTGACTGGAGTGAACGCCGTCCGCACCTGGGTGGTTCGCTGGGCGCGGCGTTGTTGCAGTTGTTCATGCAGTCCGGTTGGTTGACCTTGCCCAATGATTCACGGGCCTTGCAGATCACCGCGACCGGGCAGCGTGAAGTTCATCGCTTCGCCAAGGAAACCGAGCTGGAAATGGCGTTGTAGACGTGTCGAGACCGACGTCTGAGGTCTCGGGCGTCGTTCAGGGTTGCGGGCAGGTCGCATCCAGCAATAACCCCCTGCCGCTATCGCGCACACTCGATCCGGGGACTTTCGGACGGGGGTGTATGGCATGGAAATACAAGGATTCAGCGCAGCAGAACGCTTGGAACGGCTGCCCATCAGCGGTTATCACCGCATCATTTTCATCATCATTGCCCTGGCGTTTTTCTTCGACTCCATGGACCTGGCGATGATGACTTTCTTGCTCGGCTCGATCAAAACCGAGTTCGGCCTGAGCAGCGCCCAGGCCGGGTTGCTGGCCAGTTCGAGCTTCTTCGGCATGGTGCTGGGGGCATCGCTGTCCGGCATGCTGGCCGACCGCTTCGGGCGCAAACCGGTGTTCCAGTGGAGCATCGTGTTGTGGGGGATCGCCAGTTACCTGTGCTCGACGGCGCAGAACGTGGAAACCCTGACGCTGTTCCGCATTCTGCTGGGGATCGGCATGGGCATGGAGTTTCCCATCGCCCAGTCAATGCTTTCGGAACTGATTCCGGCCAAGGGCCGTGGGCGCTATATCGCGTTAATGGACGGGTTCTGGCCACTGGGTTTCGTCGCAGCCGGGGTGCTGTCGTACTTCCTGTTGCCTGTGATTGGGTGGCGCGACATCTTCCTGGTGTTGGCGGTGCCGGCGGTGTTTGTCCTGGCGATTCGCTTTTTTATTCCTGAGTCGCCGCGCTGGCTGGAACAGGCCGGGCGCCATGATGCGGCGGACAAGGTTCTGCTGCGCATCGAAGCGCGGGTACGAACATCGCTGGGGTGTACGCAGTTGCCGACGCCGATTCGCTTGCCGCGCGTGGCGAGTACGCCGGGCAACTTCTTTTCCGCGTTACGGCAGATCTGGTCGCCGCTGTACCGCCAGCGCACGATGATGATCTGGAGTGTCTGGTTCTTCGCTTTGCTCGGTTTCTATGGGTTGACGTCATGGCTCAGCGCGCTGCTGCAACAGTCGGGTTTTGCCGTGACCCAGTCGGTGTATTACACGGTGCTGATTTCCCTCGGCGGGATTCCCGGGTTCCTGATGGCTGCCTGGTTGGTGGAGTGTTGGGGGCGTAAACCGGTGTGCATCGTGACCCTGCTGGGCGGCGGGGTGATGGCGTTTCTTTATGGCCAGAGTGCGGTGTTTGGCGGCAACGTCGGCCTGTTGATTACCTCGGGCCTGCTGATGCAATTCTTTCTGTTTGGCATGTGGGCGGTGCTCTACACCTACACCCCGGAGTTGTACCCGACCTCGGCGCGGGCCACGGGCTCGGGATTTGCGTCGGCGATCGGGCGCGTGGGTTCGTTGCTCGGGCCACTGGTGACCGGGTTGGTGTTCCCGATAACCGGGCAGGGCGGGGTATTTGCGTTGGGGGCGATGTGCTTTGCGATTGCGGCGGGGGTGGTGTGGTTGTTCGGGATGGAAACGCGGGGCAAGACGCTGGAGGAGTTGACCGAGGCGGTCACTTAAAGATCGTTCCCACGCTCTGCGTGGGAATGCCTCAATGGACGCTCTGCGTCCGCTTTGGGACGCGGAGCGTCCCGGGCTGCATTCCCACGCAGAGCGTGGGAACGATCATGCGGCGGAACTTTATGGTTTGACCAGTCGAGCATCCAGGCTGTTCTGCGCCAAACGCTTGGCCTGATCCTGGGTCATGCCCAGGTCGGTGTACAGCGCATGAAAGTTCTCGGTGACATAACCGCCGAAGTACGCCGGGTCATCGGAGTTCACCGTCACTTTCACCCCGCGTTCCAGCATGTCGAGAATGTTGTGCTGGGACATGTGATCGAACACGCAGAGTTTGGTGTTCGACAGCGGGCACACGGTCAACGGGATTTGCTCGTCGATGATCCGCTGCATCAAACGTTCGTCTTCAATGGCGCGCACGCCATGGTCGATGCGCTGGATTTTCAGCAGATCGATAGCTTCCCAGATGTATTCCGGCGGGCCTTCTTCACCGGCGTGGGCGACGGTCAGGAAGCCTTCGTGACGGGCACGATCAAACACGCGCTGGAACTTGCTCGGCGGGTGACCCATCTCGGAGCTGTCCAAACCAACGGCAACAAACGCATCACGGAATGGCAGCGCCTGGTCGAGGGTTTTCTGCGCTTTGTCTTCGCTCAAGTGGCGCAGGAAACTCAGGATCAAACCGCTGGTGATGCCCAATTGCTGCTCGCCATCTTTCAGTGCGGCGGCGATGCCATTGAGCACCACTTCGAAGGGCACGCCACGGTCGGTGTGGGTTTGCGGGTCAAAGAACGGTTCGGTGTGAATCACGTTCTGCGCCTTGCAACGCAACAGGTAGGCCCAGGTCAGGTCGTAGAAATCCTGGGAGGTGCGCAACACGTCGGCGCCCTTGTAGTACAGGTCGAGAAACTCTTGCAGGTTGTTGAAGGCGTAGGCCTTGCGCAGGGTTTCGACGTCGTCCCACGGCAGGGCGATCTTGTTGCGTTCGGCCAAAGCGAACAGCAGCTCAGGCTCCAGCGAGCCTTCCAGGTGCAAGTGCAGTTCTGCCTTGGGCAGGGCGTTCAGCCAGTCGTACATGTTCGAATTCTCATCAGGTGCAATGACGGCATTCTACAGATGCTCGCTGCAATAATTGGTAAAACCTGACCAGCCGGTTGATCAAACCGCTTGTGGTTCACGGCGATAGGCGTAGGTATCAGCGAAGCGCGAGAGCAGGAATTCGGCGCAGGTGGTCGCGGGATATTTCGCCGGGTGCGCTGCATCCTGGCAACCGGGTAGGCATTCGATGGGTGTGTCCGGGTGCGGCTCGGCGAAGAATGGCATCGAGTAGCGATCCACCCCCAACGGACTGATCACCCGATGGGGCGTCGACAGGTAACGGTCGTTGCTCCAGCGCGCCATCATGTCGCCGAGGTTGACCACGAAGGTGCCGTCGATGGGCGGCGCGTCAATCCATTCGCCGTTCACGCTGCGCACTTGCAGACCACCGGCCGCGTCCTGGTAGAGCAGGGTGATGCAACCGTAATCGGTGTGGGCGCCGGCGCCTTGTTGTTCTGCGGAACTGGCGGTGTGGCGCGGCGGGTAATGGATCATCCGCAGCACGCTGACGGGCTCATTGAAGCGAGTGTCGAAGAAGTCGCGCTCGATGCCCAGCGCCATTGTCATCGCTCGCAGCAGGGTTTGGGCGAGGGCCTGCATGTCGAGGTAATGCTGCTCCATCAGGGATTCCCAACCGGGCATCGACGGATGACGGTTGGGGCCGCGCAATGGCTTGTTCGCCAGCACGTCAGGGTGATCCGCCGGCAGGTGCAGGCCCATGTCGAAGGTTTCTTTCAGGTCGCTGGGTTTGCTCGGGTCCAGTTGCTCGGTGGCAATGGCGCCGTAGCCGCGATGGTGTTGGGTCTGGGTGATGTCGATATTGAGCTTTTCGGCGGTGGGCAGGGCGAAGAAGCGTTGGGCGTGGTCGAGCACGTTGGCGATGCGGGCGGCGCTGATCGGGTGGCCCTTGATATAGAAAAAGCCCCAGTCGCGGCAGGCGCGGTCGATTTGCGTGGCGATGGATTGCCAGGCGAGTGTGTCGTCGGTGTAGAGCGGGCTGATGTCGATGATGGGAAGCTGATTCATGCTGCATTCTCGCTAATGATCGTTCCCACGCTCCGCGTGGGAATGCCTCAATGGACGCTCTGCGTCCGCTCTTGGGACGCGGAGCGTCCCGGGCTGCATTCCCACGCGGAGCGTGGGAACGATCAGCACAGGTACTGTGTTTCAACTGAAAGGTTTACTTCGGAATCTCGGCCTTCATGCCTTCGACGTAGTAATTCATCGACGCCAGTTCCGCATTCGTCGCACTCACGCCCGCCGGGATTTTCTCGACGCCGGCCTGATCCTTGATCGGCCCGGTGAACGGATGCAGCGCGCCGCTCTTGATGTCGGCAATGATCTGCTCGGCTTCGGCTTTCACCGGTGCCGGCACCAAATCGCTGATCGGCAGTTCCACCGTGCCTTCCTTCAAACCGCCCCAGTAATCCTGGGATTTCCAAGTGTGGTCGAGCACGCTTTGGGTCGCCTGAATATAGTGCGGGCCCCAGTCGTTGACGATGGAGGTCAGCACCGCTTTCGGCCCAAAGTGCTGCATGTCCGAAGCGTAGCCCACGGCATACACGCCACGCCGTTCGGCCGCCTGAATCGGCGCCGGGCTGTCGGTGTGCTGGAACACCACGTCCACGCCCTGGTCGATCAGCGCGTTGGCGGCATCCGCCTCTTTGCCCGGATCGAACCACGAGTTGACCCACACCACTTTGATCTCGGTGCCGGGGTTGTATTTGTTCAGGGCCAGTTGAATGGCGTTGATGTCGCGGATCACTTCCGGGATCGGGAAGGAGGCGATGTAGCCGATCTTTTTGGTTTTAGTCATCTTCGCTGCAAGGAAGCCGCCGACATAACGACCCTCATAGGTGCGCGCCAGGTAAGTGCCGAGGTTCTTGTCCTGCTTATAGCCGGTGGCGTGTTCGAAGGTCACCTTGGGAAATTGCTTGGCGACTTTCAGGGTTGGGTTCATGTAGCCGAAGGACGTGGTGAAGATCAGGTCGTAGTTGTCCTTGGCCATGTTGCGGATCACCCGCTCGGCGTCGGCGCCTTCGGCGACGTTCTCCACGTAGTTGGTGGTGATCTGCGAACCGAATTTTTCGGCCAGCGCCTTGCGTCCCTGTTCATGCTGATACGTCCAGCCGTGGTCACCGATCGGGCCGATGTAGACGAAGCCGACTTTCAGCGGGTCGGCGGCACTGGCGGTCAGGCTGGCGCTCAGACCGATGGCCGCGGCAACGGCGCACAGCAGCTTCTTCAACGGACGTTTATGCATGAACTCGAACTCCATTTTGTTTTGAGGTTGGCGAGTGCAATGCAAATTGCTGACCAACAGGACAACAAAAGATCCGAAACCGCGTTACGACCTTCGCGGGCAAGCCTCGCTCCTACAAAAGCGACGCGAACACCGCTCCTGTAGGAGCGAGGCTTGCCCGCGAAGAGGCCCTGACGGCTAGCGCAGAACTATCCCGGTGCACGCTTGCCAATCCACGCCATCCACTGGTGCGCTAAGGTGTAACGAAACGTTAGCGCCGCCCCGCAGTCAGTAGCTCATCACCCTGGTTCCGCTCCACTGTGCAAAAGGCCTGCAATGCTCACACTCCTCAAGCAAGAAAAATTTCTGTTGCTGGCCGTTATCGCCGCCGTCGTCGCGTACCCGCTGGAGCCGTGGATGCTGCACAACGGCCAGCCCATCGCACTGGCCGCCGGCCTGGTGCTGATCGCCTTCATCGTTGCCGCGTCGATGCGGGTCGCGCATCACGCCGAGCTGCTGGCGGAGAAAGTCGGTGACCCCTACGGCACGATGATCCTGACCCTGGCCGCCGTGCTGGTGGAGGTGGTGATCCTGGCAATCATGATGAGCAACGAAGCCTCGCCAACCCTGGTGCGCGACACGATTTATTCAGCGGTGATGCTCGACATCAACGGCATCCTCGGCCTGGCCGCGTTGATGGGTGGGATCAAACATGGCGAACAGTCCTACAACGACGATTCGGCGCGCAGCTACAGCGTGATGATCCTCACCGCCATGGGCGTTTCCATGGTGGTGCCGGAGTTTATTCCCGAGGCCAATTGGAAGGTTTATTCGGCGTTCACCATCGGCGCGATGATTGTGCTCTACACCTTGTTCCTGCGTATGCAGGTCGGGCCGCACAGTTATTTTTTCAGCTACAGCTACCCGGAAAAACGCCGCAAGAAAGTCCCGGAGGAAGAATCTGAAGCGGTCAACGTGCCGCTGAGTATCGCGACGCTGGTGTTTGGCGTGGTGGTGATCGGCGCACTGGCCGAAGTGATGTCCAAGACCCTCGATCTGGGCCTGGAAGGCACGGGCGCACCGCCGGTGATTACGGCGATTTTGGTCGCGGCGATTTCCGCGGCGCCGGAGATTTTGACCGCGTTGCGCGCGGCGCTGGCCAACCGCATGCAGTCAGTGGTCAACATCGCCATGGGCGCGTCGCTGTCGACGGTGATCCTGACGGTGCCGGTGATGGAAGCGATGGCGCTCTACACCGGTCAGCCGTTCCAGATGGCGATGACCCCGGTGCAGACGGTGATGATTTTTCTGACGCTGATAGTCAGTGCGATCAACCTCAATGACGGGGAAACCAATGCCATTGAGGGCATGACGCACTTTGTGTTGTTTGCGACGTTCATCATGTTGTCGTTGTTGGGCCTTTAAGAGCTTCGCGGGCAAGCCTCGCTCCTACAGGTTTTGCGCCAATCTCATGACTGGCGCAAAACCTGTAGGAGCGAGGCTTGCCCGCGAAGGCGTCCGATCAGACGCCAGCGATGAGTTGTCGAGCCGCCTGGCTGTGATCGGCAATCAATCCCTTCAGATCCAACCCTTCAACCTGCCCGTCAATCACTCGCCATTTGCCGCCGATCATCACTCGATCCGCCCGATCCGCCCCGCACAGCAGCAACGCCGACACCGGATCATGGCTGCCGGAGAAGCGCAGTTCATCCAGTTTGAACAACGCCAAATCCGCCTGCTTGCCCACCGCCAGCTCGCCGATATCGCTACGCCCGAGCAAACTCGCCGAGCCCTTGGTCGCCCAGCCCAAAACCAATTCCGGGGTGATCTTCTCGGCGCCATAACGCAGGCGCTGGATGTACAGCGCCTGACGGGTTTCGAGCATCATGTTCGACGCATCGTTGGACGCCGAACCGTCCACCCCCAGGCCCAGCAACGCACCGGCAGCGGTCAGGTCCAGGGTCGGGCAGATACCGGACGCCAGGCGCATGTTCGAGCTCGGGCAATGGCAAATACCAGTGCCGGCCGTGCCGAGGCGGGCGATTTCGTCCGGGTTGAAATGGATGCCGTGAGCCAGCCAAGTGCGCGGGCCGAGCCAGCCGACGCTGTCCAGGTAATCCACGGTGCGCAGGCCGAAGCGTTGCAGGCAGAAATCTTCTTCGTCGAGGGTTTCCGCCAGGTGCGTGTGCAGGCGCACATCGAGTTTGTTCGCGAGTTCAGCGCTGGCGGACATGATTTCCGGGGTCACCGAGAACGGCGAGCAGGGCGCCAGAGCGATCTGGATTTGCGCACCGTCACCGCGCTCGTGGTACTCAGCGATCAAGCGTTGGCTGTCGGCGAGAATCACTTCACCTTCCTGCACGGTTTGCTGCGGCGGCAGGCCACCGTCCTTTTCGCCGAGGCTCATGGAACCGCGGGTAAGCATGGCGCGCATGCCCAGTTCACGGACGCTTTCGACTTGCACGTCGATCGCATTTTCCAGGCCTTCGGGAAACAGGTAATGGTGATCGGCGGCGGTGGTGCAGCCGGACAACAGCAACTCGGCCAGCGCCACTTTCGTCGCAAGGGCAAGTTTTTCCGGGGTCAGGCGCGCCCAGACCGGGTACAGGGTTTTCAGCCACGGGAACAACGGCTGGTTAACCACCGGCGCCCAGGCACGGGTCAGGGTCTGATAGAAATGGTGATGGGTGTTGATCAGGCCGGGCAGGATCACATGCTCGCGGGCATCGAAGACCTGTCCACAGGGCGCGGAGGGTTGCTGGCCAGCGGCGAGCAGTTCAACGATCACACCGTCTTGCACAACCAGGCCGCCACGGGCATCGAGGCCATTGGCAGTGAAGATCGTGAGGGGATTTTTTAACCAGGTACGGGTCGCAGGCATGTTGGCCGGCTCCTCTGAAAGTGGGTTCAGGTTAGCCAGCTCAGTGATTACCCTGTCTGCTGATCCAGGGTCGCCGCGGGGACGAAGTGCGGAGTTTCAAACAAAATGGCGCCATGGGCAAGCCCGGCCCGACCAGACGACACCGCCCCCTGTAGGAGCGAGCGGTGCGACGATTCGACTTGCCCGCGAAGGCGGCGTGTCAGGCAACATCTTTGTCGACTGACACACCGCTTTCGCGGGCAAGCCTCGCTCCTACAAGGGCGCGGGGGTTACCAGGGAATCGTTTCACCTTTGTAGTTCACGAAGTGATGGCCGCCCTTGCCGGTAAATGCGTTCACCTGATCAACCAAGCCGCGAGTGCTGGTTTCCACGTCGATGTCAGCGCCTTCGCCGCCCATATCCGTCTTCACCCAGCCCGGATGTAACGACAACACGGTGAGCTTCTGCTCGCCCAATTGCGTCACAAAGCTGTTGGTCATCGAGTTCAACGCCGCTTTACTGGCCTTGTACAACGCCAGTTCCGGCGCGTCGGGCATGGTCACGCTTCCCAACACCGAACTCATGAACGCCAGCACGCCACTGCCATCGCGAATCTGCCCGGCGAACCGCTGGGCCAGGTTGATCGGTGCCACGGCGTTGGTGAAAAACAGTTGCCCGACTTCGGCCAATGTCGCGCCACCCGGCGTCTGGACCTCAGGACCTTTGACCCCGGCATTCACGAACAGCAAGTCAAACACTTCGCTTTTGAGTTGTTGGCTCAGGGCAATGACGGCCTGCTGATCATCCATGTCGAGTTTTTCAATCCGTACCTTGCCCAGCGCTTGCAGCGCCTCAGCCTTTTGCGGATTGCGCACGGTGGCGGTGACTTGCCAGCCGTCGGCCAGCAGGGTTTTCACCAGGCCGAGGCCCAGGCCCCGGGAGGCGCCGATGATGAGTGCGGTTTTTGCCGTGGACATGATTGGCTTCCTTGATAAATGAGGATCACGGGTTTAATGGACAACGTTGACCGAGCCGTTGTTGCAACTCGTGACGTAACGCGCCGAGTTCGTCCATTCGGGTTTCGATCAGCTTGAGCTTGTCTTGCAGCAATTGCGTGACGGCGCTGTCCGGGTCGGGCGACTGCCATAACGCGGCGACGCTGTTGCCGATCTCGCCAAGGGTAAATCCCAGCCGTTGAGCGGTCTTGATGTACAGCACCAGTTGCACCATGTCCGCCGGATAGTCGCGATAGCCGTTGGCGCTGCGTTGCGCGGCGATCAACCCGCGCTGCTCATAGAAGCGCAGCGTGTCGCGGCTGACGGCGCTGGCCTGGGCTAATTCACCGATGCGCATCATGACGTCTCAAAGGGGCTTGACCCTGGAGCATACTCCAGGCTTTAGCCTTGTTGCTCCCTGATTTTATGGAGCAACGCCGATGTGGACTTCAACGCAATACCGCCGAGTGGTGCGCGGCAGTGCCTGGTATGACTTGATCGTGACGGCGGCGTTTGCCACGCCGTGGAGTTTTGCTTTGCTGCATGGCGCGCTGTCGGGGTTGAGCCAGGCGTTGGATTTGCCGGGTGAGCTGCCGGCGTTTGCGCCGATGCACATGTTGATGGCGAATCTGTTGGGGTCGATTGTTTGTGTGTGGGCGGTGTTGCGGATTCGGGATCCGCAACCGATTTACGGTCGGTATGACGCGGTGGGGCGGTTTCTGTTTGCGGCTTGGCAGGCTTATGCCTTGGCCCATGGTGCGAGTTCGTTATTAGTGGTTTTTTTGGTCTTTGAATTGGCGTGGGGCGTGGTTCAAGTGTTGCCGGTTCGGACGCCTTCGCGGGCAAGCCTCGCTCCTACGGGGGCTGCGTCGCTCTTGTAGGAGCGAGGCTTGCCCGCGAAGAGGCCGGACCTGCAAACCACTAATGCCCACCCTGCCACGGCTGCCCCAACGAAACCGGCGCATACAACCGCGTGCGCACTGCATCCCGGGACAACAGCACCAACACCACAATAGTCGCGACATACGGCAGCATCGCCAACAAACTGGAAGGAATCGCCAGCCCCAACCCCTGCGCCACCAAATGCAGGATGCTGGCGAGCCCGAACAGGTACGCGCCGAGCAGCAACCGCCACACCCGCCAACTGGCAAACACCACCAGCGCCAAGGCAATCCAGCCACGCCCGGCGCTCATGTTTTCCGCCCACATTGGCGTGTAGGCCAGGGACAAATACGCCCCGGCCAACCCGGCCATCGCCCCGCCGAACAACACTGCCAAGGTGCGCACGCCGAGCACCGGCAAGCCCATGGCACTGGCCGCATCCGGGTTTTCCCCGACGGCTTGAATGATCAAACCCACACGACTTTTCAAAATTACCCACGCCACCAGTGCAAACAGCGCGAACGACAGGTACACCAACAAATCCTGGGCAAACAGCATCCGCCCGATCAGCGGGATTTCACTCAAATACGGAATCGCCACCGGCTCAAAACCCGCCAACGGCTTACCAACCCACGCCGCGCCGACAAAGGTCGACAGGCCCACACCAAAAATCGTCAGCGCCAACCCGGTGGCCACCTGATTGGCGTTGAACACCAGCGCCACCAACGCAAACAGTGACGACAACAGCATCCCGGCCAACATCGCCAGTAACACGCCGAGCCACAGGTTGCCGCTATTCAGCGCCACGATAAAACCAATCACCGCGCCAAACAGCATCATGCCTTCCTGGCCCAGATTGAGGACGCCGCTTTTCTCGCAGATGAGTTCGCCCAGCGCCACCAGCAGCAACGGCGTACCGCAACGGACCATGGCGTAGAAAATATTGCTCAGCAGATCGATATCCATCACAGCGCTCCTGCGGTTACGGCGGTGGCGGGTGCGCGGCGCGCCCAGCGCACATTCAAACGGGGTCGGTAGAGAATCAGCACGTCACTGGCCAGCAGGAAAAACAGCATCATCCCCTGGAACAATTGAGTAATCGCTTGCGGCAGATTCATGCTCATCTGCGCACTCTCGCCGCCGATGTACAGCAGCGCCATCAACAGGCTGGAAAACAGAATGCCAATGGGATTGAGCCGTCCGAGAAACGCCACGGTGATCGCCGCATAGCCGTAACCCGGCGAGACTTGCGGCACCAATTGACCAATCGGCCCGGTGACTTCACAGACGCCGGCCAACCCCGCCAAACCGCCGCTGATCAACAGCGCCAGCCAGATCAGCCGTTTCTCGCGAAAGCCGACAAACCCTGCCGCACGCTTGTCCAGCCCGAGCACTTTGATCTGGAACCCGACGAAGCTTTTTTGCAGCAACACCCACACCGCGACCAACGCCAGCAGGGCGAAATACACGCCGGCGTGTACCCGACCGTCCTCCATCAACAACGGCAAACGGCTGGCATCGCCGAACATCGCCGATTCTGGAAAGTTGAATCCGGCCGGATCCTTCAGCGGTCCGTGCACACAGAACAGCAACAGGTTGAGGGCGATGTAATTGAGCATGATGCTGGTGAGGATTTCGTTGGCGTTGAAGCGTGTGCGTAACCATGCGGTCAGCCCGGCCCACGCGGCGCCGGCCAACGTGCCGACCAGCAGGATGAACACCAGCGCCCAGCGACTTTGCATGTCGATGATATTCACCGCCAGCGCACTGCCGGCCAGGGCGCCGAGCAGCAATTGACCTTCGGCGCCGATATTCCAGATCCGCGCCTGATACGCCACGGCCAAGCCCAGCGCGCAGAGCAGAATCGGTAACGCTTTGACCAGCAGTTCTGAGACGCCATACAAGTCGCTGATCGGCGCAATCAACAACGTATGCAACGTCAGCAATGGATCGTGGCCCAAGGCGATAAACAGCAATGAGCCGCAGCCCAGGGTCAGCACCGCCGCCAGCAACGGCGAGCACCACAACATCAGGCGCGATTGCTGGCCACGGGGTTCGAGAGAAAGCAGCATGTGAAACTCCGTTAAAACGTTGCGGGTGCAGGTGATTGAGGCGCGTCAAACTGGCCGGCCATCCAGCCGCCGACGTCGCTCAGCCGGGTATCGACGCTGGCCTTGAGCGGCGACAATCGACCGCTGCACAAAGCACCGAGCCGATCGCAAATCTGGAACAGTTCATCAAGGTCTTCGGAGATCACCAGGATCGCCGCGCCGGCATCGCGCAAGGCAATCAGCGCGCGGTGAATGGTCGCGGCCGCGCCGACATCCACGCCCCAGGTCGGGTGCGCGGCCACCAGCAATTTCGGCTGCTGCAGGATTTCCCGACCGAGGATGAATTTCTGCAGATTGCCGCCGGACAGGCTACGGGCCGGGGTTTGGGTATCGGGTGTCTTCACGCCAAAGCGGCGGATGATTTCTTCGGCGAGCGCCTCGACCTTGCGGCGTTGAATCAAGCCGTTGCTCACCAGTCCTTGTTGAAAAGCGCTGAGCAGGGCGTTATCTGCAAGGCTCAGTTCCGGAACTGCGCCATGACCCAGACGCTCGGCGGGGACGAACGCCAGACCGAGTTTGCGCCGCGCATCGGGGCGCAAATGGGCGACGGCCTGGCCGGCGAAACTGATGGTTTGCGCCTCGTTGCGGTTCAGCCGTTCCTCACCGCTGAGTAATGCCAGCAACTCATCCTGACCGTTGCCCGCGACCCCGGCGATGCCGACGATTTCACCGCTGCGCACTTCAAGGTTGAGGTCTTTGAGTGAGCAACCGAACGGGTCCGGGTTGTGCCAGGACAATCCACTGACATTCAAAAAAGCCTCACCGCCGATGACCTTCGGGTAATCGGTGATCAACTCGGCCGCTTCACCAACCATCAACCGCGCCAATTGTTGGTCCGAGCACTCGGCCGGCACGCAATGCCCCGCCACGCGACCACCGCGCAATACCGTAGCGCTGTGGCACAGCGCCCGGACTTCACCAAGCTTGTGGCTGATAAACAGAATGCTGCAACCCTCGGCGGCGAGTCGGCGCAAGGTGACGAACAACTCGTCCGCCTCTTGCGGCGTCAGCACCGAGGTCGGTTCATCGAGAATCAGCAGACGGATGTCCTGCATCAGGCAGCGAATGATTTCTACACGCTGGCGTTCGCCGATGGACAGGCTGTGGACAAGTCGTTCCGGTTCCAGCGCCATGCCATAGCGTTGGGATACTTCACGAATTTTCGGCTCCAACTGTTTCGGCGTCCCCGCCGCCGCACCCATGGCCAATGCAATGTTCTGCGCCACGCTCAGGGTTTCGAACAGCGAGAAATGCTGGAACACCATGCCGATCCCAAGCTCCCGCGCCTGGGCCGGATTGCGCATGGCAATGCGTTGTCCTTGCCAGATGACTTCGCCTGAGTCGGCGTGAGTGACGCCGTAGATGATCTTCATCAGCGTGCTTTTTCCCGCACCGTTTTCGCCGAGCAGGGCATGGATTTCACCGGGAGCAATGCTCAGGTCGATGGCATCGTTGGCCAGGCAACCGGGGTAGCGTTTGCTGATGTTGCGCAGTTGCAGGCGTGGGGTTGGATCGGGGATCGGCATGACAGGCTCGGGTCGATTTGAGTTATGCCTGTGGATAAAGCAATTTTCTGGCCATTGAGTCAGGAATTTAGCAAAGCCTTGCCGATCAAGGGTTTCGTGTGTGTCCGGCGAAGTGTTTCGTCGCTGAATCAAGCACCAGATGAGGGCGAAGCCGTTGATCAGGCTCCGGTTTTGCTCGCGGGGTTTTGATCAAAAAACGAGCAGTCGGCCGCAAGCTATGCCGGATATGGGGCTGAGCCAGTCATGAACGGGTTATCCACAGGTTGCTCCACAGTATTTGTGTGCAAGCGTAGCGCTCGGGCATAAGCACTGAGCGGCTATCTTCTAAAGGACATAAACCGCGCTAACTGGTTGTTTTTTCGTTGATTTAGAAAATTTAGTGGCACTTTGGACGAAAAGTGAACAAAGCCCGCAAAGCCGCATGACAGAAGGGTTACAGCGGAATGTACTCAGGTTATCCACAGCCGGGTGCACAGCAGATGTGGGCAAGTGTCGAGCGGGGTGGAAAAGATGAATGCCCCAAAAGATTGCGGCTCTATCGCTCCAACAAAATCCGCCCGCGACTCAAATCCGCCAATTGCAATTGCAGCGTTTCAATCTGCGCCTCGCCAATCGCCAATTTCAGATCCACGCCATTAGCGGTAAAGGATTCCTCCACCACCAACCCACCCAACTCCGCGACCCGCAACTTCACCAACGTCAGCTCGCCAAACCCGCACGCGCAGCTCACGGGCACCCGGCTGATCAACTCAACCTTCGGCGCTCCTTGCAGGCATTTGTTCGCGCCGCCGCCATAGGCTCGGGCAAGCCCACCGGTACCCAGTTGAATGCCGCCATACCAACGAATCACCAGCACCGCGACCTGATCGCAATCCTGCGCTTCAATCGCCGCCAGAATCGGCCGTCCAGCGGTGCCGCCGGGTTCGCCATCGTCGTTGCTGCGGTACTGACCGCCAAGCTTCCAGGCCCAGCAATTGTGCGTGGCGTTCAAGTCGCTGTGCTGCTCGATGAACGCCTGGGCGTCGGCCGGACTGCTGATCGGCCCGGCGAACGTGATGAAGCGGCTTTTGCGAATCTCTTCGCGGTATTCGCAAAAGCCGCTGAGGGTAAAAGGCATAGGCTTCTTAAATAGTGGGTGTCAGGCCGCAGCCCTTGAGGATGATGCGGATCAGGTTGTCGCCGGCGTCTTCCATGTCTTGCTTGGTCAGCTTGGTGCGACCGCTGACCCGGCAGATCTGCGTGGCGAAATCGGCGTAATGCTGAGTGCTGCCCCACAACAGGAAGATCAGGTTCACCGGGTCGACCGGGTCCATTTTGCCGGCGTCGATCCACGCCTGGAACACCGCAGCGCGGCCCTGGAACCAGGCGCGATAATCCTGGTTGAAATACTCGGTCAGGCACTCGCCGCCGCTGATCACTTCCATAGCGAAAATTCGCGAGGCTTGTGGCTGGCGTCGGGAGAATTCCATTTTGGCGCGGATGTAACGGGTCAGCGCTTCGGCCGGATCGTCTTCGGCGGTCAAGGTGTTGAACGTGCTGTCCCACAATTCGATGATGTTGCTCAGCACTGCCACGTACAACCCAAGCTTGTTGGTGAAGTAGTAATGCAGGTTCGCTTTGGGCAACCCGGCGTTCTGGGCGATGGTGTTCATGCTGGTGCCTTTGAACCCGTGTCGGGCGAATTCATCTTCGGCGGCTTTGAGGATCGTCTCTTCGTTCTTCTGACGAATGCGGCTGGCAGGTTTGCCGCCGTGGGCGGGGACTTCAAAGGTCATAGGCACTTCCGAAATAGTCTGTGGGTGCAACCAATGCGTTGATAGCGCACCCACAGGTTTCAGACAAGTGCTGACGCGATAAAACCTCCCCGCCACAAATCGTAGGAGCAAAGCTTGCTCGCGATAGCGTCGTCATATTCAACATTAATGTGACTGACACGACGCCATCGCGAGCAAGCTTTGCTCCTACGATTTGTGCTGGTTTAGCGGGTGGCGGCCAGGCTTTCCAGGAAGCTTTCCAGCACCAAATGCGGGCGACGGCCCTTGCGTGTGACCGAAGCGAGGCTCAAGTCATAAAAACGCAGGTTGGGTTTGAGCGCGCGCAACCGTCCTTGCTGCACCCAGAGGCTGGCGTAGTGATCCGGCAAGTAACCGATGTAGCGGCCAGTCAGGATCAGGAACGCCATGCCTTCGCGGTCGGAAGCACTGGCGGTGCAATTGAGGGCTTGATAATGAGCCTGGATCTCGGCGGGCAGGCGGAAGGTCGGGGCGATGGCGTCCTGGCTGTTCAGGCGTTCATCGTCCAGTTGCTTGTCGTCGGCATAAAACAGCGGGTGGCCCACCGCGCAATACAGCAGCGAACGTTCGCTGTAGAGCGGTTGATATTCCAGCCCTGATAATGCGCTGGCCTGCGGTACAACCCCAACGTGCAAGCGCCCGTCGAGCACGCCTTGTTCGACTTCATTAGGCGCGATCATGCGGATCTGGATTTGCACATCCGGCCCGCGCTCCTTCAATTGCGCCAATGCGTGGGTGATGCGCATGTGGGGCAGGGTGACCAGGTTGTCGGTCAGGCCGATGGTCAGCTCGCCGCGCAGATGTTGATGCAGACCGTTGACCTCGGTACGGAAACTTTCCAGCGCACTTAATAGCTGCAATGCCGAGTGGTAGACCTCGCGGCCCTCTTCAGTCAGGGAAAAACCGGCGCGGCCCCGTTGGCACAACCGCAGGCCGAGGCGTTGCTCCAGGTCGCTCATTTGTTGGCTGATGGCCGAGCGACCGATGCCCAATACCGATTCCGCTGCGGAGAAGCCGCCGCACTCCACCACGCTGCGGAAGATTCGCAGCAGGCGGATGTCAAAGTCGCTGACTTGGGCCAGCGGGTCGGGGCGTCGAGTGCTCATAAGTTTAGTGTCGGCCTGACTGAACGTTAGAAGAGTTGGATTTCACCGACTTTATCCCCGTGGCAATTTAGCTGCAAGAACGCTTTTGATCTCTACGCCGCTTATTGCCCTGCGAGGTTTTAATCATGAACTTGCCCGAAAACGCCCCGTCTTCCCTGGCCAGCCAGCTCAAACTTGATGCGCACTGGATGCCCTACACCGCTAACCGAAATTTCCAGCGCGATCCGCGACTGATCGTTGCTGCCGAAGGCAGTTGGCTGACAGACGATAAGGGCCGCAAGGTCTACGATTCGCTCTCGGGTCTGTGGACCTGCGGCGCCGGGCACACACGCAAGGAAATCCAGGACGCGGTGGCCAAGCAATTGGGCACGCTCGATTACTCGCCAGGCTTCCAGTACGGCCACCCGTTGTCGTTCCAGTTGGCGGAGAAAATCACTGACTTGACCCCGGGCAATCTGAATCACGTGTTCTTCACCGACTCGGGTTCCGAATGCGCGGACACGGCAGTGAAGATGGTCCGCGCTTACTGGCGCCTGAAAGGCCAGGCGACCAAGACCAAAATGATCGGCCGCGCCCGTGGTTATCACGGTGTGAACATCGCCGGCACCAGCCTTGGCGGCGTGAACGGCAACCGCAAAATGTTCGGTCAGGCGATGATGGACGTCGATCACCTGCCGCACACCTTGCTGGCCAGCAATGCTTATTCTCGCGGCATACCGAAAGAGGGCGGTATCGCCCTGGCGGATGAACTGCTGAAGTTGATCGAACTGCATGACGCTTCGAACATCGCGGCTGTATTTGTCGAGCCAATGGCCGGTTCCGCTGGCGTGCTGGTTCCGCCTGAGGGTTACCTCAAACGTCTGCGCGACATCTGCGATCAGCACAACATCCTGCTGGTGTTCGACGAAGTGATCACCGGTTTCGGCCGTACCGGTTCGATGTTCGGCGCCGACAGCTTCGGTGTGACACCGGACCTGATGTGCATCGCCAAGCAAGTCACCAACGGCGCGATCCCGATGGGCGCGGTGATTGCCAGCTCCGAGATCTATCACACCTTCATGAACCAGGCGACGCCGGAGTACGCGGTGGAATTCCCCCACGGCTACACCTATTCCGCGCACCCGGTGGCGTGTGCCGCTGGCTTGGCAGCACTCGATCTGCTGCAAAAGGAAAACCTGGTGCAGAGCGTGGCCGACGTCGCACCGCATTTCGAAAATGCGCTGCACGGTCTGAAAGGCTCGAAGAACGTTATCGATATTCGTAACTACGGCTTGGCCGGCGCGATCCAGATTGCCCCGCGCGACGGCGACGCAATTGTGCGTCCGTTCGAAGCCGGCATGGCGCTGTGGAAAGCCGGGTTCTACGTACGCTTCGGCGGCGACACCCTGCAGTTCGGCCCAACCTTCAACAGCAAGCCGCAGGACCTCGATCGTCTGTTCGACGCGGTTGGCGAAGTGCTGAACAAGATCGACTGATTCGACAAAAGCCAAACCGGCGCCCCTCGATGGGCGTCGGTGCACAAAATTTCAGGAGTACCGCATGAGCCTCATCCCGCATTTGATCAATGGCGAACTGGTGACCGAAGACGGTCGCACGGCTGACGTGTTCAACCCGTCGACCGGCAAGGCCATCCACAAGCTGCCATTGGCCAGCCGCGAAACCATTCAGAAAGCCATCGATTCGGCCAAGGCGGCATTCCCGGCCTGGCGCAATACACCACCGGCCAAACGTGCGCAGGTGATGTTCCGCTTCAAGCAATTGCTGGAGCAGAACGAAGCACGTATCGCGCAATTGATCAGCGAAGAGCACGGCAAGACGTTGGAAGATGCTGCGGGTGAATTGAAGCGCGGCATCGAGAACGTTGAGTTCGCATGCGCGGCACCGGAAATCCTCAAGGGCGAATACAGCCGTAACGTCGGCCCGAACATTGATGCATGGTCGGATTTCCAGCCGTTGGGCGTGGTGGCGGGGATCACCCCGTTCAACTTCCCGGCCATGGTGCCGCTGTGGATGTATCCGCTGGCGATTGTCTGCGGCAACTGCTTCATCCTCAAGCCGTCCGAGCGGGATCCGAGTTCCACTCTGTTGATCGCTCAGTTGTTGATCGAAGCGGGTCTGCCTAAAGGTGTGCTGAGCGTGGTGCACGGTGACAAGGCAGCGGTGGATGCGCTGATCGAAGCGCCGGAAGTCAAAGCGTTGAGCTTTGTCGGTTCGACACCGATTGCCGAATACATCTACGCCGAAGGTACCAAGCGCGGTAAACGCGTCCAGGCGTTGGGCGGGGCGAAGAACCATGCGGTGTTGATGCCGGATGCGGATCTGGATAACGCGGTCAGTGCACTGATGGGCGCGGCTTACGGTTCTTGCGGTGAGCGTTGCATGGCGATCTCGGTGGCCGTGTGCGTCGGTGATCAGGTGGCGGATGCGCTGGTAGCCAAGTTGGTGCCGCAAATCAAGGCGCTGAAAATCGGTGCCGGTACTTCGTGTGGTCTGGACATGGGGCCGCTGGTTTCCGGTCAGGCGCGCGACAAGGTGAGTGGCTATATAGAAGACGGCGTTTCTTCTGGCGCAACTTTGGTGGTTGATGGCCGTGGTCTGAGCGTGGCCGGTCATGAGGAAGGCTTCTTCCTGGGTGGCTGCCTGTTCGATAACGTCACGCCTGAGATGCGTATCTATAAAGAAGAAATCTTCGGGCCGGTGTTGTGCGTCGTTCGGGTGAACAGCCTGGAAGAAGCAATGCAACTGATCAATGATCACGAATATGGCAACGGCACCTGTATCTTCACCCGTGACGGGGAAGCGGCGCGGTTGTTCTGTGATGAGATTGAAGTCGGTATGGTTGGCGTTAACGTGCCCTTGCCGGTGCCGGTGGCGTATCACAGCTTTGGTGGCTGGAAGCGTTCGCTGTTTGGCGATTTGCATGCTTATGGTCCGGACGGTGTGCGTTTCTACACCCGTCGCAAGGCTATTACTCAGCGTTGGCCTCAGCGTGCGAGCCATGAAGCATCGCAATTCGCCTTCCCTAGCTTGTAAGTAGAAGGGGAGAAGGCCGGCTCCCTCTGTTGAATGGGGGGCCGGCCTTCGCGTTTTCGGGGCTTTTCTGACTGATATGACAGAATTGTGAAATTAGGTGTTGACGGCAGATTCTGGAAGTCTATAATTCGCCCCACTTCCGGCGCAGTCGA
>NZ_MOBR01000003.1 GCF_003732705.1 Pseudomonas frederiksbergensis
GAAGGCGTCATACCTGACACACCGCCTTCGCGGGCAAGCCTCGCTCCTACAGGTTTCCGGTTGCCCGACACACCGCGTCGAAGATGCAGAGATTGATTGATGTATTCACTTGAAGACTTATTGCACCTGATGAACCGCCTGCGCGACCCGCAGTTCGGCTGCCCGTGGGACATCAAGCAAACCTACGCCACCATCGTCCCGCACACCCTGGAAGAAGCTTACGAAGTGGCCGACGCCATCGAGCGCGGTGACTTCGATCACTTGCAGGGCGAGTTGGGCGATTTGCTGTTCCAGGTGGTTTATTACAGCCAACTGGCCAGGGAAGAAGGGCGGTTCGAATTTGCCGGCGTCATCGACGGCATCACCCGCAAACTGATCCGTCGTCATCCTCACGTGTTCCCCACCGGCGATCTGTATGCGCCGCTGGACGTTCCGCGTCTGAATGAAGAACAGGTCAAACAGCGTTGGGAAGAGATCAAGGCCGAAGAACGCGCCGAGAAATCTTCCGCGCCTGAACAACTGTCCTTGCTCGATGACGTGCCGGCGGCGTTGCCGGCATTGTCCCGTTCGGCGAAGCTGCAGAAGCGCGCCGGGCAGGTCGGTTTCGACTGGCCGGACGCGTTGCCGGTACTGGACAAGGTCCGCGAAGAGCTCGATGAAGTACTCGAAGCCATGGCCGATAACGACTCGGCAGCGATTGCCGACGAGGTCGGTGATCTGCTGTTTTCCGTGGTCAATCTGGCGCGTCATCTGAAGGTCGATCCGGAAACTGCCCTGCGTGGCGCCAACAGCAAATTCGAAAGACGCTTCCGTTTTATCGAACAGGCATTGCGCGACACCCACCGTCCCATAGAAGATTGCACCCTCGAAGAGTTGGACGCCCTGTGGGGCGAAGCCAAACGTCAGGAAAAGAATTTGCCCGGCTGCGGTTGAGCAGTTGCCTAAGTGAGAAATAAGCACCATGAGCATTTCCCTTCGCGACCAGTTGCTCAAAGCAGGGCTGGTCAACCAAAAGCAGGCCAAACAGGTCGGCAAAGAGAAGCAGAAGCAGCAACGCCTGGTCCATAAAGGCCAGATCGAACAGGACGACACCCAGCAGCGCCTGGCTCAGGAAGCGTTGGCCGAGAAGGTCAAGCGCGACCAGGAGCTGAATCGCCTGCAGCAGGAGAAGGTCGAGGCCAAGGCCCGTGCCGCACAGGTCAAGCAGTTGATCGAAGTCTCGCGCCTGCCCAAGTTGACCACCGAGGACTACTACAACTTCGTGGACGACAAGAAGGTCAAGCGCCTCTCGGTCAACCCGCTGATGCGCAACCAGCTCAGCAATGGCTTCCTGGCAATCGTGCACCACGCCGGCGGTTACGAAGTGATTCCCCGTGAGGCGGCCCTGAAGATCCAGGAGCGCGATCCACAGCGGATCGTGCAGCTGAACGTCAAGAAGGAAGAAGTCGCTGCCGAGGACGATCCGTACGCGGCCTATCAGATTCCTGATGATCTGATGTGGTAAGCCTTTAAGGCCTGCAACAACGACAAACCCCGCTCATGGCGGGGTTTATCGTTTTCAATGCTGTCATTACGCAGAGCGTGCTTCGCGTTTCTGTTCCTGCGTTTCCAGTTCAGCCTTGTAGCTATGGGCGTCGGTCTCGGAATGGAACATCCCCACCAGCATGTCTTGTTGATGTACATCCCAGATGCGGATACCGGCGGCGATGCCTTCATGGGATTTATGCGAATCGTCGCGTTCAGTTACTTTTACAGTCATCTGCTAGCTCCAATCTCAGTTACCTGCACCAAGGCGTGTGCAGGACTCTGTTATATGTTTTGTTAGGTTGCTAAGTAAATGCTTTCGTTCGGCAACGAATAATTGCGAAAACTGCAAAAGTCCCGCAGCCCGCCAAATACGCGACATTCGATCGCAGGCTGCTGAGTTTTATGACAAAAGTTTCATGTTCGCGATGAACAAAACCACTGTTTGAACGCCGTACCTGTAGGAGCCAGGCTTGCCGGCGAAGGCGCACTCAAGGACGCCTTCGCCGGCAATCCTGGCTCCTGCAAAAGCATTGCGATGGCTTTTTTCCAGGCACACAAAAACGCCCCGAACCAGTCGGGGCGTTTTTGTGTGCAGCTAGCGGTGGGGTATTACTTACCCGCCCAACGCTTCAGTACCAGCGTGGCATTGGTGCCGCCGAAACCGAAGCTGTTGCTCATCACGGTGTTGATGGTGGCGTCTTCGCGCGTCTTGGTCAGGATCGGCATGTCAGCCACTTCCGGGTCCAGTTCGTCGATGTTGGCGGAACCCGCCATGAAGTTGCCTTCCATCATCAGCATGCAGTAGATCGCTTCGTGAACGCCGGCGGCGCCCAGGGAGTGACCCGACAGGCTCTTGGTGGAGCTGATGGCCGGAGCGTTGGCGCCGAACACTTCACGCACACCTTTCATTTCCGCGACGTCGCCGACCGGAGTCGAGGTGCCGTGGGTGTTCAGGTAGTCGATCGGGGTGTCGACGGTGGACATGGCCATCTGCATGCAGCGGATGGCACCTTCGCCGCTTGGAGCGACCATGTCGTAGCCGTCGGACGTCGCGCCGTAGCCAACGATTTCCGCGTAGATCTTCGCGCCGCGGGCCAGAGCGTGTTCCAGCTCCTCGACCACGACCATGCCGCCACCGCCGGCGATGACGAAACCGTCACGCTTGGCGTCGTAGGCACGGGAAGCCTTTTCCGGGGTTTCGTTGTACTGGCTGGACAGGGCGCCCATGGCGTCGAACAGGAACGACTGGCTCCAATGTTCTTCTTCACCGCCGCCGGCGAACACGATGTCCTGCTTGCCCATCTGGATCTGTTCCATGGCGGTACCGATGCAGTGAGCACTGGTGGCGCAGGCAGATGCGATGGAGTAGTTCAGGCCCTTGATCTTGAACGGCGTGGCCAGGCAAGCGGAAACGGTGCTGCTCATGGTCCGCGTTACGCGGTATGGGCCGACGCGCTTCACGCCTTTCTCGCGCAGGATGTCCAGCGCTTCCATCTGGTTCAGCGTGGAGGCGCCACCGGAACCGGCGATCAGGCCGGTACGCGGGTTGGAGACTTGCTCATCGGTCAGACCGGAGTCAGTGATGGCGTCTTTCATGGCCAGGTAGGCGTAAGCCGCCGCGTGGCCGACGAAGCGATAGATCTTGCGATCGATCAGCTCTTCGAGGGGAAGGTCAATGGAGCCGGAAACCTGGCTACGCAGACCCATTTCAGCATATTCCGGGTTGAACCGGATGCCAGGGCGGCTTGCACGCAGGTTAGCGGAGACGGTCTCTTTGTCATTGCCCAGGCACGAAACGATGCCCAGACCAGTGATAACGACGCGGCGCATGCGGATAACCCTTAGAAGTTTTCAGTGGAGGTGAACACGCCGACCCGGAGGCCTTCGGCGGTGTAGATTTCGCGGCCGTCGACACTGACCGAACCGTCGGCGATAGCGAGGTTCAGCTTGCCTTTCAGGACGCGCTTGATCTGAATGTTATACGTAACTTTCTTGGCGGTCGGCAGGACCTGACCAAAGAACTTCACTTCACCCGAACCCAGGGCGCGGCCACGGCCCGGCAGACCCTGCCAGCCGAGGAAGAAGCCGACCAGTTGCCACATGGCGTCGAGGCCCAGGCAGCCCGGCATCACCGGATCGCCTTCGAAGTGACAGGCGAAGAACCACAGGTCCGGAGTGATATCCAGCTCGGCGACCAATTCACCTTTGCCGTACTTGCCACCCTCTTCGCTGATATGGGTGATGCGATCCACCATCAGCATGTTCGGGGCGGGCAGTTGCGCGTTACCTGGGCCGAACAGCTCACCGCGACTGCAGCGCAGCAGGTCTTCCCGAGTAAAGGCGTTTTGTTTGGTCATGCGAGCTCCTCAATAGTCCCGTGCGGCAGGGTGGGGCAAATCTTCCCGGCCGATCGAAGCGTTCATGCCTCGAGTCGACAGCCTACTCATAGACTATTGCGTTGTGGTGAAAGTCACAGCACCAAGGACATGAATGTACACTTGTGCACTGAAATTATTATTCAAGCCCCTTTTCGGGCCTGTTCGGGTGCCTAAGACTGCCGCACTTTCGCCTTTCACGCCAGTCACAGATAGCCGAAAGGACAGCACTACTGCACCCATCGCTGCAGAATTTGCTGCAGATCAGTGCGTTTGAAGGGCTTGGCCAGGTAATCGTTCATGCCCGCCGCCAGGCACGCTTCGCGGTCGCCCTGCAAGGCGTTGGCCGTCAGGGCGATGATCGGCAGGTCCAGGCAGCCGGGCAGTTGGCGAATCTGCCGGGTGGCTTCATAGCCGTCGATGACCGGCAATCGGCAGTCCATCAAAATCGCCTCGAAAATCAGGCTCTCGGCACTGCGCACTGCCTGCGCGCCATCGCTGGCGACGCTGACAGTAAAGCCCAAACTGCGCAACATCGCCTCGATGACCGTCTGGTTGACCGGATTGTCCTCCACCAGCAACACATTGCGTCCTTCACCGTGGCCATTGCCGGTCGGCACCCGCGGCGCCGGCAGCTCCGGCAACGCTTGTTTATAAAGGGCCAGGGGAATTTCCAGGGTAAATACCGAGCCGCGACCTTCCTCGCTCTGGGCCCGCAACGTACCGCCCATGCGCTCGGCGAGGGTGCGGGCAATCGGCAGGCCGAGCCCGGTGCCGCCGTAACGTCTTGAAATGGAACTGTCGGCCTGTTGGAACGCGTTAAACATCAATTCCAGGCTTTCGGGCGAAATTCCGATGCCGCTGTCGCGCACGGTGCAGGTAAACCACAACAATTCGTGGTCCAGGGATTGCCACTGCGGCTCGATGGTCACGCGGCCCTGTTCGGTGAATTTCAGCGCATTGCCGATCAGGTTGACCAGAATCTGCCGGATCCGCGTCGGATCGCCCTGAACCTGCAAGGCGCGCATGTCGTCGGGGACCACTAGCTCAAGGTCGAGCTTGCGTTGCGCCGCGCTGTGCTGGAAGGACTGGGCGCAGCTGCCGATCAGGTCCGCGAGGTTGAACGGAATGTGCTCCAGCTCCAGTTCCGAACGCTCAATGCGCGAGAAGTCGAGAATGTCGTTGATCACCTTGAGCAAGTGCTCGGTGGACTCCGAGGCCAGCGCCGCGTATTCGACCTGCTCCTCGGTCATGTCGGTGGTTTCGAGCAATTGCAGCATGCCCAGCACGCCGTTCATGGGCGTGCGCAGTTCGTGGCTCATCATCGCCAGGAAATCGGATTTGGCGTTGTTGGCTTTTTCCGCTTCCTCGCGGGTCTGGATCAACTGCGACATCGCTTGCTGCTGTTCGCGGCTGGCCTGTTCAAGACCGTCGGCGAGGTTGTTGATGTGTTGCGACAAGGCCCCCAGCTCGGTGTCATCGACAATCGGCAGCGGCGTGGTGTAGTCGCCTTTCTGGATCGCCTTGACTGCGTTGCCGATGTCGCGGATCGGTTGCGACAGACTGCCCGCCAGGCGCCGGGCCAGCAGGAAGGTAAACAGCAGGGCAAACAACGCAAGGATCCCGGCTTTGAACAGGATCTCTTGCTGGCGCTGGCTGAAGGCATCGTTGGACAGGCCGACGATCACCCGTCCCAAATAGTCCTCGCTCGGCGCGCTCACCGAGGTCTTGGTGTTCTGGAAGAAGTCATTGTTCAGCGCGATTCGTTGCAGCCGCACTGGCGCCTGAAACACTTCGACCTGCTGCGAGCGGTTGTGGGATTCCGACGGCTGCTCGACGTACACCAGAATCCGGTTGGCGTTGTCCTGCACTTCCAGAAACCGCACGTTGGGCGTGGCCAGCGTCGCCTTGAGCAAACTTTCCAGCACGTCGTTGTTGCCGGAAATCACCCCGTACTCGGTGGCCGGCGCCAGTTGGTTGGCGATCAGCTGCCCGGTGTGGTTGAGTTCCTGGCGCAGGTCCTGGATCCGCACGAAGGTGAAAAAGCTGATCAGCAGCAACGTCAGTAACAGGGCAGGGCCGAGGCTGATGATTTGCGTGCGGGTGTTGATGTCCCAACGGCGTCGGAAGGTCATGGGTGGCTTTCTCCTTCGGCCAACTGTGTTGCGACAGATGCTTCATTCATCTGTTCAATACCTAATGAACGAGCCACTTGTGGATTGCTTAAGACTTTGAAGTGCTTGGGATAGAGCGTACGCGGCCAACTGGCCGGCGGCCGGTCGAGCAAGTCGTCGAGAATTGCCAGCCAGTCGCTCTGGTCGCTGTAGGTGCTGGCCAGGCTGCCGGCCTTGACGAAAGCGGCGTTGGGGCCGATCAGCGCCATCTGTCGCGCGTAGCTGCTGAGCAACAGGTTTTTCGCGGTTTTGGGGTTGTACAGGTCGGGGTCATCGAGACCCAGCAGCACGTCGCAGTTTTTCAACAATGTCTGCAACGGGCGGCTGTCATTGGTGTTGTCCCAGGACTCGGTGACGATCTCAAGGCCCAGGGGCAGGGCGGCCAGGCGCAGTTCTTTCAAGAGGAATTCGCTGTGGCGGTCATAGAGCACGCCGACCCGGCGAACCTGGGGCAGGAGCAATCGGGTGAGGCGCAATTGCCGCTCCAGTGGCGGATCGCTCCACAACAGACTCAGGTGGGTGGGCAGCACATTATTCAGGCGTTGCCGCGCTTGCAAGCGACTGATGCGCAGCACCAGCGTCGCCGGCCCCTGACTGTCTTGCAGGCGCCAGTCGAGGCTCGGCAGGTCAAGCAGGATCAGGCGCGTGCCGCTGGACAGTTTGCCCGGCGCCGGCAGGCTGGCCAGCGGCTGGAAACGCACGCTGTCGGTGGGGCGCAATTCGCTCAGGGCCTGGGTGAAAGATTGCACGCCGGGGCTGTCTTCGGCGCCGGTCAACAGAATCTCCGCAGCGCTGGCCGGCAGACTGCACAGCAGTCCACCGACGATCAGGCACAACCCGGCCAGCATTCGGCCAAGGGTTGGCGTCTTCCGTGACGGCGGCTGCATCTAAAACGCCAGCTCCGCGCTGAAGTAGAGCACCCGGCGTTCGTCGTAGTTGTTGTCGACGAAGGTGGTGGGCTGATTGTCGAGGCGCTGTTGCATGACGCCGGCCAGTTCCAGGTTGGCCTTGCCCAGGCTGATGCGCTTGGCGATGCGTGTGTCGACCCGCTCGAAGCGGTAGCCGTTCAGCGCGTCGTCTCCATAGTAGAAGAGCGCGCTGTTCCAGCCCTGGCCCCAGTCGCGCAGCCAACCGGCAGAGCCGCTGTTGCGCGCGGTCTGCTGTTGGTCCAGCGGGTTGCTGGCCTTGGCATCGACGTAGGCATAGGTCAGGCGCAGGCGATCGGCGCGGCTGACGTGCCAGTCCAGTTGGGTTTCGGTCCCGCTGAAACGCGAGTTGTTGGCGTTGCTGGCGATGTACTGGTTGTTGCGCAACGGCTCGCTGATCATGCCGGTGATTTCGTCGTAGAACAGCTTCACATCCACCGCCAGCCCGAGCTCGGCGAAGAAACCGTTGTAGCCCAGTTCTCGGGAACGCATGCGCTCCTTGTCGAGGTCGCCGGGGCCGCGGGTCTTGACGAAGTAGCGGGCGCTGGTCTGGCCATAGGCGCTGGGCCGCAGGTTGGTCACCTGGTAGCTCCAGTTCACGTTGTTCTCGAACATGTCAGGCGAGCGAATCGCTTCGGAATACACCGCGCGCAAGCCATGGCGCGGGTTGATCAGGTAGTTGACCGCCACCCGTGGGGTCAGTGAGCTGCCGGTCAATTGCGTGTCTTCGAACATGGCGCCGCCCTGGAGCAACCAGTGTTCACTGGCGCGCCACTCGAGTTGGCCGAACGTACGCCAAGTGGTGTCGTCGAGCGTGCCATTGAAGTAGGTCTCGGAATCTGCCCGGTCGTAACGATAGTTCATGCCGCTGACCAGTCGCAGACTATCGGACAGGCTCAAGGTGTCTTGCAGTTCGAGGTCGTAGCGCGATTCCCGGGCACTTTGGTCGATGTCACCGCACAGGGTTTGTTTCGCGCCGTTTTTCCATTGCTCCAGCACCTGATTTCCCAGCGCTTGTTCTGCCGCAGTGCCCGCCGGTGCGCCGGGGCCGGTGTAGCGCTCCATATTGCGCGCCAGGCGTTCGGCGTAATTCGGGTTGAGTTGCCACAGATCGGTCAATTGCGGGCTGAACGACACTTCGGCGTCACAGGCGCGCCAGGTCTGCTGACGATCCCAGTGTTGCGCCGAGCCCTGGATATACAGGCTGTGGTCGGGATTTATGTCCAGGTTCCAGCGCAGGGAACCGGCGTAATCCTTGGCCACCACGTCGGAATTGTTCCCGGCGGCGGTAATCCCCGAGAACACAGGGCGGTAGGTGTACGGCCGCTGATTGCTGCCGTCCTTGGCATTTAATTGCCAATCGATGCTTTGGCTTTCATTAAGTGTCTGGCTGACGACGAGGTTGAAGCGGTCCAGGCGCCGACTGTCACGGTAATCGGCACCGGTGCGGTCCGAGTCGAAACCATCGTCTTGCTGGCCGGAGAGCGAAAGGCGCAAATCGCCGCCGTCCCAACCTGTGCCTTGGCTGGCGTAAAAATCATTGATGCCGCGCTGGCCCCGGGTGACTTTCAGGCGTGTGCCGTGGCTGTCCGCCGGGTTGCGCGTGATGATGTTGACCACCGCCATCAGCGCGTTGGCGCCGTAGCTGACGGTGTTCGGGCCGCGAAAGACTTCGATACGCTCGATGTCTTCCATGGCCACTGGAATATCGCTCCAGTCCACCGTGGCCAGGCCGGCGCGGTACACCGAGCGGCCATCGATCAACACCTGCATGCGTCGCGCTTCGCTGGCATTGGTGCCGTGGTAGTTCACCGCGGCCTGGTTACCGTTGATGTTGCCCACCATCATCCCCGGCACCAGCCGCAGCAATTCGCTGATGTCCCGGGCGCCGCTGGCGTTGATCAGTTCGCTATCGAGCACCGTCATGCTCCCCGGCACGGCGGCGGGCGACTGTTTCAGCCGCGTGGCCGTCAGCACTTGGGGCAGCGGCTCGTTGTCGAGGAACAGATCGTCGGCCAGCAAGGCCGGGCTGAAAATCAGCGCCAGAACCAGCGACGAGCGAGGTGAGGGAGGGCCAAAAGACACGACACAGCCTTGATAGCGATTAAGTGGCGCGCATGTTAACCGAGCTCAGTGACTTTTCCAGTCACGTTCAGGGCATTTTCCTCGGATATGTTGGTCTTCTTCCTACAAGTGTCGGTAATTGATGCAGGGACTGGCCGCGACTGGGCCGCTCCGTATAATGCCGGCATCGCCATTGGTATGGATTAACGGATTGCATATGACTGAACAGCGCCCAATTGCGGTCCTGGGAGGCGGAAGTTTTGGTACCGCCGTGGCAAATCTGCTGGCCGAGAACGGGCTTCAGGTCCGGCAGTGGATGCGTGACCCCGAACAGGCCGAGGCCATCCGGGTCAATCGCGAGAACCCGCGTTACCTCAAAGGCATCAAGATTTTGCCGGGCGTGGAAGCCGTCACTGACCTGCAAGCAACGCTGGAGGCCTGCGACCTGTGCTTCGTCGCCCTGCCGTCCAGTGCGTTGCGCTCGGTTTTGGCCCCGCACGCCGAACGTTTGAGCGGCAAACTGCTGGTGAGCCTGACTAAAGGCATCGAAGCCCACACGTTCAAGCTGATGAGCGAGATTCTCGAAGAGATCGCGCCGCAAGCACGCATCGGCGTGCTGTCCGGGCCGAACCTGGCCCGTGAAATCGCCGAGCACGCGCTGACCGCGACGGTGGTCGCCAGCGAAGACGAAGAACTGTGCTCACGGGTCCAGGAAGCGCTGCACGGCCGTACCTTTCGTGTGTACGCCAGCAACGACCGTTTCGGCGTGGAGCTGGGTGGGGCGCTGAAAAATGTCTACGCGATCATCGCCGGCATGGCCGTGGCGCTGGGCATGGGCGAAAACACCAAGAGCATGCTGATCACCCGCGCGCTGGCGGAAATGACTCGTTTTGCAGTGAATCAGGGCGCCAACCCGATGACCTTCCTTGGTCTGGCGGGCGTGGGCGACTTGATCGTCACCTGCTCGTCGCCGAAAAGCCGCAACTATCAGGTCGGGTTCGCCCTCGGCCAGGGTTTGAGCCTGGAAGATGCGGTGACGCGCCTGGGTGAAGTCGCCGAAGGCGTGAATACCCTGAAGGTGCTCAAGGCTAAGTCCCAGGAAGCAGGGGTGTACATGCCGCTGGTCGCCGGGTTGCATGCCATCCTGTTCGAAGGTCGCACGCTGGAGCAGGTGATCGGTCTATTGATGCGTGGCGAGCCGAAAACCGACGTCGACTTCATTTCCACCAGCGGTTTCAATTAAGCACGCCATCTACAGGGGCAGGGAGCGACACATGAACGATCCGAAAACAGAAGCCAAATACGAGTCCATCCTGCTGCGGGTGCTGTGGATGATCGTCTTCTTGCTGGTCTGGCAAGTGGCGCAGTTCATCCTCGGTGCGGTGGTGCTGGTGCAGTTGATCTATCGTTTGATTTATGGCGCCCCGAGCGCCAGCTTGATGAACTTCGGCGACAGCCTGAGCCAGTTCCTGGCGCAGATCGGTCGTTTCGGCACGTTCCACAGCGACCAGAAGCCTTGGCCGTTCGCCGACTGGCCGACGCCGCGTACACCGGAAGGTGAAGCGCCGCACGTGGTGGCGCCTGCGCCGCATCCGGCTCGAGATGAGGAACCCAAGCTATGAAACTCTGGGTATTGCGTCATGGTGAAGCCGAGCCTTATGGCTCGCGTCCTGACTCCGAACGGGCACTGACGGCCCACGGTCGTGAAGAAGTGCTGCGCAGTGCCGCCGAGTTGATCGGCCAGCCGATCTCGGCTATCTACGCCAGCCCTTACCTGCGCGCGCAGCAGACGGCGCAACTGGTCCGTGAAGCGCTGGGTTTCCAGCCGGAAATTCGCACCGTCGAGTGGCTGACACCCGACTACACACCGCAAAAAGTGTCGGAGCAGTTGGTGTCCGTGGATTATGCATTGCTGGTCAGCCATAACCCGCTGGTGGGCAATTTGCTGGGTTACCTGCAGAACGGTCATGTGCAGGACCCGGAAACCGTGAAAACCGCCGGACTGGCCGAACTTGAAGGCGACTTGCCGCTGGCGGGGGCGATGAAGCTCAAGGGCATCAAGCACCCGTAACGGCTGCGCTGCTTTTTGCTTTTGTAGGAGCGAGGCTTGCCCGCGAAGGCGTCGCACCAGTCGACATCGTTGTTGAATGACACGACGCCTTCGCGGGCAAGCCTCGCTCCTACAGGGCCGGTGGTGTTGCCGATTTTGTGTGAAATAGTCAACCAAGCACTTGCTTGGTTGACTACGCTTGCTCCAGACCAAAAACACAGGAGCAAGTCGCATGTCTGCTGCCTTTCGTTTGCCGCTGGACGTGTTCTACGAGCGTGAAGCCCGCCATCCCCGCCAGCGCTTTCTGGTCCAGCCGATAGGCGGTGGCCAGGTCGAAACCCTCACCTGGGAGGATGTCGGCCATCAGGCCCGCTGCGCCGCGCATTGGCTGCGCGCTCGGGAACTGCCCCAAGGCAGCCACATCGCCCTGATCTCGAAGAACTGCGCGCACTGGATCATCGCCGACCTGGCGATCTGGATGGCCGGGCATGTGTCGGTGCCGTTGTACCCCAACCTCACCGCCGAATCCGTGGCTCAAGTGCTCGAACACTCCGAAGCCGCGCTGGCGTTCATCGGCAAACTCGATGACTGGCCCGGCATGTCCCGTGGGGTCAGCCCCGACCTGCCGACCATCAGCCTGCCGTTACATCCGCCGGGCACCTTCGATTTCAGCTGGGACGACTTGCAAAAAAGTTCGCCAATCCAGGACAACCCGAAGCCCGCCGCCGAGCAGTTGGCGACCATCATTTACACCTCTGGCACCACCGGCCTGCCCAAAGGCGTGATGCACAGTTTCGGTAACCTCGGTTTTGCCACCACCCGTGGCACACAATTGTTCGGCCTCAATGAGTCGGATCGACTGCTGTCCTACCTGCCGCTGTGCCATGTCGCCGAGCGGATGTTCGTCGAACTCGCTTCGATCTATACCGGGCAAACCGTGTTTTTTGCCGAGAGCCTCGACACCTTTCTCACCGATTTGCAGCGCGCCCGGCCAACGGCGATGTTCGGTGTGCCACGAATCTGGACCAAATTCCAGATGGGCGTGTACAGCAAGATCCCGGCAAAACGCCTCGATTTCCTCCTCGGTCTGCCGATTATCGGCAAGCGGGTCGGCCACAAAGTCCTCGCCGGGCTGGGGCTGGATGCGCTGCGCGTGGCCTTGTCCGGCGCCGCGCCCGTGCCGCAGACCCTGTTGCTGTGGTATCGCAAATTGGGTCTGGACGTGCTGGAGGTGTATGGCATGACCGAAAGCTGTGGTTACTCGCACATCGGTCGGCCAGGAGACGACAAACCGGGCTGGATCGGCAAGCCCTGCCCGGAGGTTGAGGTGCGGATCGCCGAGACGGGGGAGGTCATGGTGCGCAGCGGCGCGACCATGCTCGGCTATTTCAAGGAACCTGAGAAAACCGCTGACACCATTACCGAAGACGGCTTCCTGCGCACCGGTGACAAGGGCGAGCAAGACGCCGAAGGCAACCTGCGCCTGACTGGGCGCCTGAAGGAAATCTTCAAGACCAGCAAAGGCAAATACGTGGCCCCGGCCCCGATCGAGAATCGCCTGGCGGTGCATTCGCGGATCGAACAAGTGTGCGTGGTCGGCGATGGGTTGAGTGCGCCCCTGGGGCTTTGCGTGTTATCGGCGGTCGGTTTGCAGGACGCCGCCAGTTCGGCTCGAAGCGTCTTGCATTCGAGCCTGGAAAAACTCCTGGAAGAGGTCAACGGTGTCCTCGACAAACATGAACGCTTGCGTCGGCTGGTGGTGGTCAAGGACAGTTGGGCGGTGGAAAACGGCTTTCTCACGCCGACCTTGAAGATCAAGCGCAACGTGATCGAAGCGGCGTATGGCGCCCGTTTCGAAGAATGGAGCGAGCGCAATGAAGCGGTGCTGTGGCAGGATTGAGTGACGAACAACCTCAATAAAGGAAGTCAGCGATGAGTCTGTGGCGTACCGCTCCGAACATTGAACAATTGAATGCCATCCAGAAAAACACCATCGGCGAAGTGCTGGATATCCGCTTCGAAGCCTTCGACGACGAGTCCCTGACCGCCAGCATGGTCGTCGACCATCGCACTCACCAGCCTTACGGCCTGCTGCACGGCGGCGCCTCGGTGGTGCTGGCCGAAACCGTCGGTTCGATGGCCAGCTACCTGTGCATCGATGCCAGCAAGTTTTATTGCGTGGGCCTGGAAATCAACGCCAACCACTTGCGCGGCTTGCGCAGTGGGCGGGTGACGGCGGTGGCCAGGGCGATTCACATCGGTCGCACCACGCATGTCTGGGATATTCGGTTGACCAGCGATGAGGGCAAGGCGAGCTGTGTTTCGCGATTGACCATGGCGGTGGTGCCGTTGGGTGAGAATCCTCCGGCGCGTTGAGATCGGGTGGGGACAGTTAAAGCCACCCCTCACTGCCCTCCCCAGAGGGGAGAGGGGGAAAGGGAGCCGATCTTCATGTTGTTCAAACCTGAGTTTGACTCGATTTCTCAGGTCGATGTCGCTCTAAGAACACCTCGGTCGGCTCCCTCTCCCCTCTGGGGAGAGGGCTGGGTGGATTTAATTGACACCCATAGGCATGGCCGGACTGTCATCATTCCTGTCAGTTACGGTCATTGCTGTCACCCACCGTCTTACGGACAATCAACGCACGTTTCTCGCCCATGGATTGACCGGTATGTCGCAGCAGATCTTTTTCGCCCACGCCAATGGTTTTCCTTCGGGGACCTACGGCAAGTTGTTCGCGGCGTTGGCCCCTGAATATCAGGTGACGCATCTGGAGCAGCACGCCCATGACCCGCGTTTCCCGGCAGACGACAACTGGCGCAACCTGGTGGATGAGCTGATCCATCACCTCAAGCGACAACCGGAACCGGTCTGGGGCGTCGGCCATTCTTTCGGCGGTGTGCTGCACCTGCACGCGGCCCTGCGCTGTCCCGAGTTGTATCGCGGCGTCGTCATGCTCGATTCGCCAGTGCTGACCCGCGCCGATCAATGGGTGATCCTCGCTGCCAAGCGTTTCGGCTTTATCGATCGGCTGACGCCGGCCGGGCGTACCTTGGGTCGGCGCGAAGAGTTTGCCGATCTGGACAGCGCCCGCCGCTACTTTTCCGGCAAAACCCTGTTTCGCGGTTTCGACCCGGAATGCTTCGACGCCTACTTGCAGCACGGTTTGCACAAGGTCGGCGACAAGCTGCGCCTGCGTTTCGATCCGGCTACGGAAATCAGCATTTACCGCGGCGTGCCCCACACCAGCCCCGGCCGCGCACGGCAATTGAAAGTGCCGCTGGCGGTGGTGCGCGGGAATAACAGCCGCGTGGTCATGCGCCATCACGCCAGTTCCGTGGTGCGCATGCCCTTGGGCGAATCCCTGACCATGCCCGGCGGCCACATGTTTCCCCTCGAACGTCCGCAAGACACCGCCACACTGCTGAAAAACCTGTTCAGCCGCTGGGAAGGTCGTCGCCAGCAGGATTGCGCATGAGCAGCGTCGTCGAAGAAGTCCGTCTGAGCCTGCCGCACATCGAGCTGGCGGCGCACCTGTCGGGTCCCGAGGATGGCTTGCCGGTGATCGCTTTGCACGGCTGGCTGGACAATGCCAACAGCTTTGCCCGGTTGGCACCCAAGCTCAAAGGATTGCGGATTATTGCGCTGGACATGGCTGGCCACGGCCATTCCGGGCATCGTCCGGTCGGCGCCGGTTACGCGATGTGGGATTACGCCCACGACGTGCTGCAAGTCGCCGAACAGCTTGGACTCAAGCGGTTTGCGCTGCTGGGCCACTCCATGGGCGCGATTGCGTCGATGATCATCGCCGGGTCAATGCCGGAGCGCGTCACGCATCTGGCCTTGATCGACGGTGTGATTCCTCCTACAGACAAAGGCGAAAATGCAGCCGAGCGCATGGGCATGGCCCTGCAAGCGCAGCTGGATCTGCGGGAGAAACGCAAACCGGTATACAACACGCTGGACCGGGCCATCGAAGCGCGGATGAAAGGCCTGGTGGCGGTCAGTCGCGAAGCTGCCGAACTGTTGGCGCAACGGGGCCTGATGCCGGTACCGGGCGGTTATACCTGGCGCACCGACAGTCGTCTCACGCTGCCATCGCCGCTGCGTCTGACCCAGGAACAAGCCATGGCCTTCGTCGCGCGTATCACTTGTCCTACGCGGCTGGTGGTGGCGGCCGACGGCATGCTCGCCAAACATCCCGAGTTGCTGGAGCGTCTACCCTTTAGCCGTGAACAGCTGCCAGGTGGCCATCATTTGCACCTGAATGACGAGGCCGGCGCCGACCTTGTCGCAGACTGTTTCAATCGGTTCTTCGCCGTTCCTTGACTTGCGCCGGGCAACTGTCGAGGCTGGGCGGGTTGAAAAGGGAGACAACCATGATAAATCTCTACACCGCTGCGACCCCGAATGGCCTCGCGGTCGCCCTGGCCATGCTTATCCAATGAGCCTGCCTAAGCGTTCACTCAGCCTGTTGGCGTTGTGTTGTTTCAGCCCTTTGTTATTTGCTGCCGATATTCCGGGCAGCCAGGACCTGCCGATCGTGCCACGCCTGGCCGATGCGCAGATCGTCGACTATCGCCCACCCGTGGAGCTTGAACGGATCTATCCGCTGGGCTCGATCCGCAAGATCAGCGGCCAATTGCGTTTCGACGGCCAGGTCAGCGCCCGTGGGCAAACCACGTCGGTGACCTACGAGCTGCCGCCGGAACATTCTTCCACTGAAGCCTTTACCGCCGCCCGCGAAGCCTTGCAGAAGCAGGGCGCCGAACTGCTCTTCTGGTGCCAGGCCCGAGATTGCGGCGAAAGCAGCCTGTGGGCCAATGAAGTCTTCGGCAATTCCAAGCTCTACGGCGCGGACGAGCAACAGGCGTATTTGTTACTGCGTCTGGCAGCGCCCAAGGACAATTCACTGGTGGCGCTCTACAGCATCACCCGCGGCAATCGCAAAGCCTACCTGCACGTTGAACAGTTTGAATCAGCCGCGCCGCTGGGGGATTTGCTGCCGACCTCGGCCACCCTGCTGCGCCAGCTCAAAAGCACCGGCGAGCTGGATTTCCCGAAACTCAGTGCCGATCCCGATGACACCTGGCTGCGCTTGATCTCCCGTGGTTTGAACCTCGACACCACGCTGCGGGTCAGTGTTTCCGGGGTCAAGGCCGAAGCCTGGCGCCAATCGCTGATTGCCTTGGGCGTACGTGCGGCGCGCATGGAAACCGGCAGCGTCGAGGGCTCTGGCCTGCACATCGAACTGTTGCGGTAAGCTGCATCCGGCGAACGCGTCCCGCGCGTTCGCCTACTCTTTTGCGAACTGACTTTTTTCGAGATATCGATGATCAATAACGATCGGCTGTTGGTGCAGATTCTGCTCCTGGTGCTGTTTGGCGCGAGCTTCTGGGTGATGGCGCCGTTCTGGTCGGCATTGTTCTGGGGCGCGGTGCTGGCGTTCGCCAGTTGGCCGCTGATGCGCTTGCTGACCCGTTGGCTCAACGGCCGTGAATCCCTGGCGGCCGCCTTGCTGACCCTGGGCTGGATGTTGCTGGTGGCGGTGCCCTTGGTGTGGCTGGGGTTCAACCTGGCGGACCACGTGCGCGATGCCACGGCGTTCATCAAGGATGTGCAGGTCGATGGCCTGCCGGAAGCGCCGGTCTGGCTGGTCAGCGTTCCTCTGGTCGGTGAACGGCTGGTGGGCATCTGGAACAGCATCGACGAGCAGGGCGCGGCGATGATGTTGGCGGTCAAACCTTATCTCGGGCAGGTCGGTAACTGGTTGCTGGCGCGCAGTGCGCAGATTGGCGGCGGCATTCTCGAACTGACCCTGAGCATTGTCTTCGTGTTCTTTTTCTACCGTGACGGGCCGCGCCTGGCGGCGTTTGTGCATAGCTTGCTGTCACGCCTGATCGGTGACCGCGCCGGGTACTACATCGAACTCGTCGCCGGCACCGTGCAACGGGTGGTGAACGGGGTGATCGGCACGGCGGCGGCCCAGGCCGTGCTGGCGTTGATCGGGTTCCTGATTGCGGGAGTGCCTGGGGCGTTGGTGCTGGGGATCGTGACATTCATGTTGAGCCTGATTCCGATGGGGCCGCCGCTGATCTGGATTCCGGCCACGGCCTGGCTGGCCTGGAAGGGCGAGTACGGGATGGCGGTGTTCCTCGGGATCTGGGGCACGTTCATCATCAGTGGCGTGGACAATGTGCTCAAGCCGTACCTGATCAGTCGCGGCGGGAATCTGCCGTTGGTGATTGTGCTGCTGGGGGTGTTTGGCGGGTTGATTGCGTTCGGGTTTATCGGGTTGTTTATCGGGCCGACGTTGTTGGCGGTGGCGTACAGCTTGTTGACGGACTGGAGCAAGAGCCAGGCGCGGGTTGAAGACCGCCGCTGATTTTGCTCTGACGCTGATCTTGCTCTGTAGGAGCAAAGCTTGCTCGCGATAGCGTCCTGACAGGCAATGAAAAACCCACTGAATCCATAGCGGTCAGTGGGCTTTTTTGTGTCTGTGATGGCCTCTTCGCGGGCAAGCCTCGCTCCTACAGGTTTTGTGTTGTCCGCGAATTTTCCGGACGACACAAAACCTGTAGGAGCGAGGCTTGCCCGCGAAGCTTTTTGGTCAGGTCGAGACGTTCAGGTACTTGCCCGCGCTCGCAACGTTATCGAGCGAATACTGTTTGGTCAGGTTGGCGATCATTTTTTGCAGGGCTTCGCTGACATTCGACTGATCGGTGGAGCTGTCGCTGTTTTTCTCGCGGCCGGCTTGCAGTGCAGCCTTGAGCTCATCGCTGCTGACGCCACCGCTGCTGTCGCTGTCGAGCACCTTCAACAGCGCGGCGCTGGTATCGGTGGCGTTCGATGAGCTGCTGGTGCTCGCCTGCAACGCGCTGCTCAGTTCGGTGGCGCTGATACTGCCATCGCTGTCGGTGTCGAGCTGGCTGAACAACTGATTGCTGGAGGCCTGTTGCGGCGGCGGTGGCGGCGGGCTCAGGGCGGCGGTGAGTTCGTCCTTGCTGACGGTGCCATCCTGGTTTTTGTCCAGGGCTGAGAAGATTTCCTTACTGTCGGCGCTGCTGCCGGCAGCGGTCAGGCCATTGCTCAATTCATCGCTGCTGAGGTTGCCGTCGCCATCGGCGTCCAATGCGCCGAGCAGCGCGTCGGCCAGGTCCGTGTTCGGTGCCTGATCCTGAGGCGGTGCGGGCGGGGCCATCGCTGCCATTTCCTCGCTGCTCAGGCTGCCGCTGTCATCGCTGTCGAGGTCGGTGAAGTTCTTGCTCAGGTCGGCCAACAGGCGATTGTCGGGTTTATCCGACTGGGCGGTCTTCAGCTCGTCCTGACTCACCGAGCCGTCGCCATTGCTGTCGAGCTTGGTGAACAGCTGTTTCTGGAACTCTGCACGGCGGGCGGCGTTGGCCGCCGTGCTGCTGGTGCTCGTGCTGGTATAGCTCGTGTAGTTGCTGCTGACGCTACCGATCATTGGGCTCACTCCTTTGGACGGAAAACCGGTGAGTGCACCGGCTTATGCAGCCTCAAGGGGTAAGTTGTCGTGGGTGTGTGGCGTTTGTACCGGTTGGTACACATGCGCAAATGTCAGAGCAGACACGGACCCTGTGGGAGCGAGCTTGCTCGCGATAGCGGTCTGTCAGTCACATTGATGTTGAATGTGCCGCCGTCATCGCGAGCAAGCTCGCTCCCACAGGAGGCTGTGCACACAGAAAATCCGGGTTTGGCTTAAGTGCGAGGCAGGTTGATGACGGCAGTAAGACCACCGCCCGGTGTTTCTTCCAGGCTCAACTGCCCGCCCAGGCGTTCCGCCGCTTCCCGGGCGATGGTCATGCCCAGGCCGACGCCACCGGAGTTACGGTTGCGCGAACCCTCCAGGCGAAAGAACGGCTCGAACACCGCTTCACGCTTGTCCGCCGCAATCCCCGGACCGTGGTCGATCACCCGGATCAGCAGATGCCCGCGACTGTCCTCCAGGGTAATCAACGCTTCCCCGGCATAACGCAGGGCATTGTCCATCAGGTTATTGATGCACGAACGCAAGGCCATCGGCTGCACTTGCAGCGGCGCGCAATGACCACTGGCCTGGACGTCGGCCCCCTGGTCCTGGGCGTTTTCGCTCAGGGATTCCACGAGTGCCTGCACGTCCATCCACTGTCGGGCTTCGCTGGTGCGTTGTTCGTGCAGGTAGGTGAGGGTGGCGTCGAGCATGCCGATCATGTCATCCAGATCCTGGCGCATCTGGCCTTGCAGCTTGTCGTCGTCGATTTGTTCCAGGCGTAGCTTGAGGCGCGACAGCGGCGTGCGCAGGTCATGGGACACCGCGCCGAGCATTCGCGAGCGCTGCTGCACTTGTTCGATGATCCGGCGCTGCATCTTGTTGAAAGTGTGGGCTGCTTGCCGCGCTTCCCGGGGGCCGGACTCGTCCAGCGGCGGGCTGTCGAGGTTTTCGCTCAAGCGCTCGGCGGCATCGCTCAAGCGCTGGATCGGCCGGCTCAGCAATTTGGCGCCATACCAGGCAGCAATGATCAGCGAGACCAGTTGAAAGGTCAGTGGCACCAACGGCCCGCCGAACCATGGGCGGGGCGGGCGTTTTTCGAAGCGCGGGTCCATCGGTGGACGCGGGCCGCCGAAGTCTTCAGAAAAACCGGGCGGCGGCGGAGGGGGAGGCGGGCCGTAATGGTGAAACCAGAAAAACGCCAGCAAGTGCGCCAGGATGATCGCGATCAACAGCACGCCAAACAGGCGGCCGAACAGCGTATCGAAGCGCGCACGCATCAGCCGATGTCTCTCGCGTCGAACAGATAACCCTCACCGCGAACGGTCTTGATCAGCTGTGGGTTTTTCGGGTCATCGCCGAGTTTCTGGCGCAGGCGCGACACCAGCAGGTCAATGCTGCGATCAAAGGCTTCGATCGAACGACCACGGGCGGCATCCAGCAATTGTTCGCGGCTGAGCACCCGGCGCGGGCGTTCGATAAACACCCACAGCAAGCGGAACTCGGCGTTGGACAGCGGCACCACCAGGCCATCGGCAGCGATCAACTGGCGCAGCACGCTGTTCAGGCGCCAGTTGTCGAAGCGAATGTTCGCACGCTGTTCGGTGCGATCGTCGCGCACCCGCCGCAGAATCGTCTGAATCCGCGCTACCAGTTCCCGTGGCTCGAACGGCTTGGCCATGTAGTCGTCGGCGCCCAGTTCCAGGCCGATGATCCGGTCGGTGGGTTCGCAACGGGCGGTGAGCATCAGGATCGGGATGTCCGACTCGGCGCGCAGCCAGCGGCACAGGGACAAACCGTCTTCGCCGGGCAGCATCAAATCGAGCACCACCACGTCAAAATGTTCCGCTTGCAGCGCCTGGCGCATGGCCGCGCCATCGGTGACGCCGCTGGCGTGGATATTGAACCGGGCCAGGTAATCGATCATCAATTCGCGGATCGGGACGTCATCGTCGACGATCAGGGCACGAATGCTCCAGCGTTTGTCGTCGCCGGGCGCTTTTTGATCGTCGTTCACAGGGGCTTGAGTGCTGTGCATGCGTGGGTTCATCTGCCAAGTAGGCTGCCAACCACAAAGATGGGCTGCGAGGTTGTGGCTTCAGCATAGGCGTCCAGCCCGAAGGCGGGAAGTGCTGTAAGGACGTGTTGCGGCTGCCGAGGGTAGCGACGCCCTTTGTTGTGGGCGTGTCCTGTGTGTATCGGGCTCGACACAATGGGCGCAGCGTCTAGGCTTGCTGGAGGTTGCGGGACGATTTACCGATCATCGGGTCCCGCAGCGGCGCTGGTTCCGCTACAATGCGCGCCGATTTCGTCCTGCCTGAGAGCCCGCACATGTCCGTCTGCCAGACTCCTATCATCGTCGCCCTGGATTTCCCCACCCGTGACGCCGCACTGAAGCTGGCCGACCAGTTGGACCCGAAACTGTGCCGGGTCAAAGTCGGCAAGGAGCTGTTTACCAGCTGCGCTGCGGAAATCGTCGGCACCCTGCGCGACAAGGGTTTCGAAGTGTTCCTGGACCTCAAGTTCCACGACATCCCGAACACCACCGCCATGGCGGTCAAGGCTGCGGCGGAAATGGGCGTGTGGATGGTCAACGTGCACTGCTCCGGCGGTCTGCGCATGATGGCGGCGTGCCGTGAAGTGCTCGACCAGCGTACCGGCCCCAAGCCGCTGTTGATCGGCGTGACCGTGCTGACCAGCATGGAGCGTGAAGATCTGGCAGGCATCGGCCTGGACATCGAACCGCAGGAACAGGTTCTGCGACTGGCGGCACTGGCGGAAAAAGCCGGGATGGACGGTCTGGTGTGCTCGGCCCTGGAAGCCCAGGCCCTGAAAACGGCCCACCCGACGCTGCAACTGGTGACCCCGGGGATTCGTCCGGCTGGCAGCGCCCAGGACGATCAACGCCGCATCCTGACGCCGCGTCAGGCACTGGATGCCGGTTCTGATTATCTGGTGATTGGTCGTCCGATCAGCCAGGCGGCGGATCCGGCCAAAGCGTTGGCCGACGTCGTAGCCGAAATCGCTTAACCAGAAACACTGAAGATCCAAAATGTGGGAGCGAGCCTGCTCGCGAAAGCGGTGTATCAGCCAACATTAATGTCGACTGACACTCCGCCTTCGCGAGCAGGCTCGCTCCCACAATTGGTTTTGGGGCGTCTTCAGATACCGGGTTAAACCTTCAAAACCAACTTCCCGAAGTTCTCCCCGCTGAACAATTTCATCAGCGTCTCCGGGAACGTTTCCAGTCCTTCGACAATATCTTCGCGGCTCTGCAACTGCCCCTTGGCCATCCAGCCGGCCATTTCCTGCCCGGCGCTGGCGAATTGGGCGGCGTAGTCCATCACCACAAAGCCTTCCATCCGTGCACGGTTGACCAGCAGCGACAGGTAGTTGGCCGGGCCCTTGACCGCTTCCTTGTTGTTGTACTGGCTGATGGCGCCGCAAATCACTACCCGCGCCTTCAGGGCCAGGCGACTCAGTACGGCGTCGAGGATGTCGCCGCCGACGTTATCGAAATACACGTCCACGCCTTTCGGGCATTCGCGCTTGAGCCCGGCCACGACGTCTTCGTTTTTGTAGTCGATGACGCCGTCAAAACCCAGTTCATCGATCAGGAACTTGCACTTGTCCGCGCCACCAGCGATGCCGATCACGCGACAGCCTTTGATCTTGGCGATCTGCCCGGCAATGCTGCCCACCGCGCCCGCCGCCCCTGAGAGCACAACGGTTTCGCCGGCCTTCGGTGCGCCGACATCCAGCAGGGCGAAGTACGCGGTCATGCCGGTCATGCCCAGGGCCGACAAGTAACGCGGCAGTGGTGCCAGTTTCGGATCAACCTTGTAGAAACCGCGCGGCTCGCCGAGGAAATAATCCTGCACACCGAGGGCGCCGTTGACGTAGTCCCCGACCGCAAACCCCGGATTGTTCGACGCCACGACTTTGCCTACGCCCAAGGCGCGCATGACCTCGCCGATGCCGACCGGCGGGATGTAGGATTTGCCCTCGTTCATCCAGCCACGCATGGCCGGGTCCAGGGACAGGTATTCGTTCTTGACCAGGATCTGACCTGTCGCCGGTTCGCCGACCGGTACTTCTTGAAAGGTGAACGTTTCGCGGGTCGCCGGACCCACCGGGCGTTTGGCGAGCAGGAACTGGCGATTGGTCTGTGAAGTCATGACAGGCACTCAAGATGAATGAAGCTTTGTTGATAGACCTTCATGGCAGATGTCGCAAGGTTGGCTGATGCGGCGAATGCAGGCCGATCCAGTGCAGTGATAATGACTCGGGCGCCTCTATCACTGTGACTCATGGGCACTCAACCGGCCTTCTGATAGTGCTGCCGCGCGCAATGCCCCGTGGATAGACTGCCAGCACGCGATCCCCCGCGACCTTCTCTTCGAGGACAGAACAATGAGCATGACGTTTTCCGGCCAGGTAGCCGTTGTGACCGGCGCCGCCAATGGTATTGGCCGCGCCACCGCCCAGGCTTTTGCGGCTGAAGGGTTGAAGGTGGTGGTCGCCGATCTGGACACGGCGGGGGGCGAGGGCACGGTGGCGCTGATTCGTACGGTGGGCGGCGAAGCGACCTTCGTGCGTTGCAACGTCACCGTGGAGAGCGAGGTAAAACATCTGATGGACGAGGTCATCAATACCTACGGCCGTCTCGACTATGCCTTCAACAACGCCGGTATCGAAATCGAAAAAGGCAAACTGCCCGACGGCACAATGGATGAGTTCGACGCAATCATGGGCGTCAACGTCAAAGGCGTCTGGCTGTGCATGAAGTATCAATTGCCGTTGCTGCTGGCCCAGGGCGGCGGCGCGATCGTCAACACCGCGTCGGTGGCTGGCCTGGGGGCGGCGCCGAAGATGAGCATCTATGCCGCCTCCAAGCACGCGGTGATCGGCCTGACCAAATCGGCAGCCATCGAATACGCCAAGAAAAAGATCCGCGTGAATGCGGTGTGCCCGGCGGTGATCGACACCGACATGTTCCGTCGAGCCTATGAGGCCGACCCGAAGAAGGCTGAGTTCGCCAACGCGATGCACCCGGTCGGCCGCATCGGCAAGGTCGAGGAAATCGCCAGCGCCGTGTTGTACCTGTGCAGCGACGGTGCGGCCTTCACCACTGGCCATTCCCTGGCCGTGGATGGTGGCGTCACTGCTTTCTGAAATCTGTTAACCCAATCCATGTGGGAGCGAGCTTGCTCGCGAAAGCGGCCTGACAGGCGACATAACTGTTGAATGTCAAACCGCTTTCGCGAGCAGGCTCGCTCCCACATGGGTGTGTGGCGAGCCGCAGGGAATGTGTTTCAAATGGTTAGAACCGCCGTTTTTGACGGCGTTGTCGCACAGCCGAATCTGTCCTCCTGTGATTAACTGCTGTCAGCAAAATGGACAGGAGTTTGCTTGCTCATGGAATTGAGAATTGATCGACAGGCAATGGTGCCCGTCGTACAGCAAATCGTCGACGGACTGGCGAGCTGGATCCGTCAAAGCGAAGTGCCGCCCGCGACACGTTTGCCTTCCGTGCGGCATATCGCGCGGCTCAATTTGCTCAGCCAATCCAGTGTCGTCGAAGCCTGTGAGCGCCTCGTCGCCCAAGGGGTTCTGGCGTCGCGTCCCGGTTCGGGATTCTTTGTCGCCGCGACGGCGCCGGTTGCTCCGGATACGTGGGATCTTCCCCGGTTCGAAGGCGCAGAGCTGATGCAAACGGGGTGCACTGACAGTTTGTCGGGTGAACTGATGCTGGGGTGTGGCGGGCTGCCCGAAAGCTGGCGCGAGACGGACGACCTCAGCTACGCCATCCGCCAGGTAGCCCGCACCGACATGGCCGGTCTGTTCAACTACAGCACGCCGCTGGGCCTGCTCGCCTTGCGCCAGCAGATCCTCAAACGCTTGAAACCACTCAATATCGAGGCCGACGAAAGTCGGGTCCTGACCACGGCGGGCGCGAGCCACGGGATCGACCTGATTGTGCGTACGTTGCTCAAGCCCGGAGATTGCGTGGTGGTGGAAAGCCCCGGTTTTTCACAGCTGTTCGATTTGCTCAGGCTGCACGGTGTTCGCATGCTTGAAGTGCCACGCACCCCGCGAGGGCCTGACACGGACGTGCTCGAACGTGTATTGATCGAGCATCGCCCTCGCGCGCTATTCATCAATAGCTTCCACCACAACCCCACGGGCAGTTGCGTGACGCCCGCGGTGGCGCAACGGGTTTTGGAACTGAGCAAGACCCATGGTCTGCTGGTGATCGAAGACGACGTTTATGCGGACTTGCACAATGCTCCCGGCACACGGCTCGCTGCGCTGGACGACGACGGCCGGGTGATCTACGTCGGCAGTTTCTCGAAAACCCTCAGCAGTTCCTTGCGCGTGGGGTTTGTGGTGGCCGGCGACGGGCTCATTGCACGGCTGGCCGAGGTCAAGATGATCAGCAGCATGGGCGGGTCACGGTTTTGCGAATCGGTGCTGGCCAGTTTGTTGGCCACCGGCGCCTATCGCAAGTTGGTACAGCGCCAGCGCCAGCGTTTGAACATCGACAGGGCCGCGGCGTTGCAGGTGCTTGAAGACACCGAATGGGAGGTGTTCGGCAAACCTGCCGGCGGCTTGTTCATCTGGGCGCGATCGCCAATGTCCGACTACGCTCAGATGCGGACGCAGGCACGACGTTGCGGTGTCCTGCTGTCTTCCCCGACGGCATTCAGTCCGACCGGCAAGGCCGACGACTGGCAGCGAATCAATGTGGCCTATGCCTGTGATCCGCGGGCTCGCCGGTTTTTCCAGTGCGCTGCTTCGAATCGACCTAAAACGTTCTGAAAACGACGTGGGCGTAGCTTTTTGCCATTATTCCGACGCCAGAGACTTGTGCTGGCACAGGCCCGTTGCGAATCTCTATCTACAGACTATGGCAGGGGACTACGAGCAATGATTTCGGCCGTGCAAGGACGTTTTGCCAACCTCGGTATGGCGAAAAAACTGGGCATCGGGTTTGTCCTGGTGCTGTTGTTGACAGCCTTGGTGGCAGCCATTGGCGTATGGTCCCTGCAAACCATCAGTCAACGCTTTGATGGGCTCAAGCAGATGTCGTCGCTCAACAGCGGTTTGCTCAAGGTGCGCTTGCTGGAGCAGGAATACGCTTTGCACGGCAACCCGAAAACCGCCGATGCCCTGCGTCAGGGGGTTGATGCGCTTGTCGCTTTGGCGACCCAGTTAAAGGCGCAATCGGCGGCCAATGTGCCGGTGATGAACGATGTCGAGCAGTCGCTCGGCGCCTATCGCAAGGCCTTTGACGAATTTGTCTCGCTGACCCAGGCCAAGGACCTGGCGCTGGAAATGGCCAGTTGGTCGGTGTCCAGCGTGGCCAACAACCTTGACGTGTTGCAGGCTGGCCTCGCCGATGATGGCGCCTATACCTTGAAGGACTCCGAAGGCAAGGATGGTGCGCAATTCATCGAACAGGCCAATCAGGTCAGTCAGGTGTCGCGGCTGATGTTGCAGGCCATGAACGAGGCCCGCGTGCGTCTCGACCAGAGCCGCAAGGGCGATGACGACAGCGCCGGCAAGGGCAAGATCGAGCAGGCCGATCAGGCGTTGACCCAGGCCGAGCAGTTGAAAACCACGGTCAAGGATGAGGGCTACCAGACCGTCCTCAACGAAGTGACCGGCCACATCGCCAGTTTCAGCGAAAAACTTGCCGAGTACACCGGGCTGCTGGCCCAGGAAAAAACGGTCTACGAGCAGCTGCACCAGCGCGCCGCCCAAGTGGTGGCACGGGTGGATCAGGCCTATGTGGCCGAAGACGGGGCGATGCAGGTCGAGCTGAAAAAGAATTCGCTGTTGATCATTGGCTCTTCGGCGCTGGCACTGTTGGTCGGGCTGATCGCGGCGTGGGTGATTACCCGCTTGATCGTGGCACCGCTGCGCAGTGTGATCCGGGTCGCCCAGCAGATTGCTGCGGGTGATTTGAGTGCGACGGTTGAGGTGACCCGTCGCGATGAAATCGGCCAGTTGATGCTGGCGATGCAGCAGATGGGCGCCGGGCTCAGCAGCATTGTCAGTGGTTTGCAGGCGGGTATCGAGCAGTTGGCCAGTTCCGCGCAGTCGCTGTCGGCAGTGACCGAGCAGACCAACCTGGAAGTCAGCAGCCAGAAGGAAGAAACCGAGCAGGTCGCTACGGCGATGAACCAGATGACTGCCACCGTGCATGACGTTGCCCGCAATGCCGAGGAGGCCGCTACGGCGGCGCAGACTGCGGACGATAAGGTCGAGAGCGGTCAGCAGGTGGTGCGCCAGAGCATGGCGCGGATCGAGCAACTGGCGGATTCGGCTACGTCAGCCAGTTCCAGCATTGAAAGCTTGAGTGCTGAGATCCAGAACATTGGTACGGTGCTCAGTGTGATCAAAAGTGTGGCTGAGCAGACTAATTTGTTGGCGCTGAACGCGGCCATTGAGGCGGCGCGGGCGGGGGAACAGGGCAGGGGGTTTGCGGTGGTGGCTGATGAGGTGCGGGCGTTGGCCAAGCGTACTCAGCAATCGACCGAAGAGATTGAGCGGCTGGTCAGTGCCTTGCGCTCGGCGGCGCAGTCGTCGGTGCAGCAGATTCAGAACAGTGGTGAGTTGGTGAAGCTGGCGGTGAGTGATGCGCTGCAGACTGAGAGTGCGCTGGGGAGTATTGCGGCGGCGGTGTCGTTGATTCAGCAGATGAATCAGCAGATTGCGGCGGCTGCCGAGGAGCAGAGTTCGGTGGCTGAGGAGATTAATCGCAGTGTGACGAGTATTCGGGCGAGTGCGGATCAGTCTTCGTTGGCGATGCAGGGGAATGCTGCGTCCAGTATTGAGTTGGCGCAGTTGGGGATTGAGTTGAAAGGGATGGTTGGGCACTTCCGCCTTTGACTTGGCGACCTTCGGGTCGACCAGGTTCTTGGTGCTTTGTGTACATATCCATTCCTGCGGTAACGGCTGCTTAAGGTTCCGCTCTTACAGCGGGTCACTTTTGGCAAACGCCCGGAATGCCGGCCCAGCCAAAAGTAACCAAAAGGTCTCGCCCCGAGCGTCCGGCCCCTCGCTTAGGCTCGGCGTTCCCTCGCTCCGGTCCTGCTCCGTGGGCCCGCCGCCATCGGCCATCCATGGCCGGGGGCGGCTAGCCCGGCATCCATGCCGGGCTGCCCACTGCGCAGAACCTCCACTCGGCCTCCCGAAGGGGCGGTAGAGCAAGATCAAAAGCAGGCGAGCTAACGCTCGGCCTAATGAGTGGTGAGGGGCGGGGCGGTGTACGCCGCTTTGCTTCTTTTTTTGATTTTGTAGGAGCAAGGCTTGCCCGCGAAGGCGGCCTGACAGCCGACCAATCCCTCCCGGATGTACTCGCTCAAATTGTAGGAGCAAGGCTTGCCCGCGAAGGCGGCCCGACAGCCAACCAATCCCTCCCGAATGTACTCAATCAAACTGTAGGAGCAAGGCTTGCCCGCGAAGGCGTCCTGACAGCCAACCAATCCCTCCCGAATGTACTCAATCAAACTGTAGGAGCAAGGCTTGCCCGCGAAGGCGGCCCGACAGCCAACCAATCCCTCCCGAATGTACTCGCTCAAATTGTAGGAGCGAGGCTTGCCCGCGAAGGCGGCCTGACAGCCAACCAATCCCTCCCGAATGTACTCGCTCAAATTGTAGGAGCAAGGCTTGCCCGCGAAGGCGTCCTGACAGCCGACCAACCCCTCCCGGATGTACTCAATCAAACTGTAGGAGCGAGGCTTGCCCGCGAAGGCGGCCCGACAGCCGACCAATCCCTCTCGAATGTACTCGATCGATTTGTAGGAACTGCCGAAGGCTGCGATCTTTTGATCTTCAAATCCAAAGCAAAAAAAAGCCACCGGTTCCGGTGGCTTCTTTGTCTGTGCCGATCAGTCGTAAATCGCTTTCTTCTTCCAGTCGGCATCAGCCTCAACGTCTTTCAGCCCTTCGGTCAGTTGGTTGACCTCGCCTTCCGCCGGGGCAGTTTGGTCCATGACTTGGGCATTAGCCCGTGCCAGAAGTTTTTCCAGGTATTCCAGCTGTTCAGCATAAACCTGCGGTTCCTGCTGCTTGCGCAAATACTGCACGCCGCGTTCGAACGCCAGGCGAGCCTGGCCGGGCTGGTTCTGTTGCAGGGAGTGCTGGCCGAGGTTGTTGAAGAACTCGATGTGCAGCAGCACCAGGATGTGGCGAACTTCGCGGATCCAGCGCTTGGCTTCATTGGTCGGCAGGAAGCCGTCCTGTGCGGCGCGGGTGATTTGGCCATGCAGGGCTTCGAGCAGGAAGCGCACGTCCTTGGCCTTGGCTTCGGTCTGGATCGGTGCCGGCGGGTTGTTGACCGGGATCGATTCGCCCTGGGCGACCAACGTGCTCAGTTCGGCAATTCGAGCCTTGACCGAGGCATTGGTTTTTTCAATGTGCAGCAGGCGCTGGCAGACGTTCAGCTCCAGGCGAGTCAGCAGCAGCTTGAGCGCTGGCGTCATCAACTGGCCGGGGAAGGTCTCGGTGATTTCGCCGCAGCGACGCAGGCGATCGTTGAGTTCAACCTTGGTACGGGCCTTTTCCAGCTTATTGTTTTCCACCACATGGTTCATGTAGCCAATGGCGATCAATAGTGCGATCCCGGCTACAACTAGCAGGGTGATCATGAGTGGTGTCACCGGTAAGACCTCTTTATAGGGTTCGCGTGCGAGTGTAGTGGCTTGGCCTGGGGGCGCATAGGGCCGCTCGACGAGTTGGATCGGCCACGACTCTACTTATATCGGCCGTGACCCCGCTTATATAAGTAACAGCGTGCGAGGTGCACATTGCCATCACCTGGGGCGTGGGTGGACTATAGCGCCTTGGCGGGTGACAGAATATAGGCGTCAAACACCGGGCGACGGAAAACCCGGATTCGCCTCTCAAAGCACGGCGAAGTCATTGATTTAAATAAATTTATATCAGGGGGTTGACGACCCCTCAATCCATCCATAGAATGCGCGCCACTTACAGCGTAAAGCACACAGCGAAACGCGGTAGGGAGTGAATGTTGTACGTGTGTCCCCTTCGTCTAGTGGCCTAGGACACCGCCCTTTCACGGCGGTAACAGGGGTTCGAGTCCCCTAGGGGACGCCATATGCGGGAATAGCTCAGTTGGTAGAGCACGACCTTGCCAAGGTCGGGGTCGCGAGTTCGAGTCTCGTTTCCCGCTCCAATTTTAAACAGCGTTGCTTTCGGGCAGGGCTGAGTGAAACCAGAACCGACATCTTCGGATGCGGATTTGGGCACTGAAATACACACCATGTGTTTCAGTTAGCGTGTCCCCTTCGTCTAGTGGCCTAGGACACCGCCCTTTCACGGCGGTAACAGG
>NZ_MOBR01000023.1 GCF_003732705.1 Pseudomonas frederiksbergensis
GCAGATTCAACTTTACCAGTTCACCTTTGCATCGCTCGAAGGGCTACTTGGGGCCGATTTCCGCCCTTCGCGACAGCCAGAAATCAGCCAAAAGCAATCATTCACACCCTCGGAAAAGTGCGACTCAGACAGGTATGGGATATCTTGCCAACCTCGAAACGGACTTGTATCCATGGAGGAAAAATTGCGGATTTACATTACAGGTGCTTCGTGTGCGGGGGTGACCACTTTGGGTCAAAACCTCGCAACGCTGCTCGGGCTACGACAGGTCGATGTCGATGATTTTTTCTGGATGCCCACGAACCCTCCTTTTACGACTAAGCGACCTGTCGGTGAGCGCGTGTCATTGATTCAGCAAAAACTCGGTGACGAAGATTGGGTGCTGACCGGCTCTTGTATTGGTTGGGGAGATGCACTGATTACCCATGCGGATCTGATTGTTTTTGTTGTAACAGCTACACCCGTTCGCCTTGAACGGTTGGCCGCACGTGAACAGGAGCGCTTTGGAGATCGGATTGCACCTGGTGGTGATATGCATGAGATACATGTGGCCTTCCGGGAATGGGCCTCGGAGTATGACAATCCGAACTTTTCAGGACGTAACCGAGCGTGGCACGAGGCGTGGATATCAGCGCAAACGGCTCCGGTCTTACGGATTGACGGGATGAACAGCGCTGAAAAGATGGCTGCGGATGTCATTCATGCGTTGTCGCAAGTATCGCAATAGCTTGAAACCTGGACGGCAGAGGCGCCGTTGTAGGCAACTTCCCTGCCGGGATTGATTTAGAGGATGACCGCGATAAGCAACACGACGGTTATTTCCCGCCCAGGGCTTTAATGTCCTGAACCAGGCTATCGAGTGTCGGGCGCATGATTAATGGATCTGGCGCACCAGCGGGCGCATCTAGCCCTACTCTGTTGTGCCAGAAGGTTGGCAAGCCGACTTTCTGCGTGCCAAATAGATCGTAGGCTGACCCTGCTACGAACAGGGCGTGAGCGGGTTCTACACCCGCTAGTTGCAGCGCGAGCCTGTAAGGTTGCGGATCGGGCTTGTAGAAACCGGCCTGTTCAGAAGTGACAACGACGTCAAATGGCACCCCGAGAAGATCCGCCGCGATGCGCCCCAATCGCTCGGAACAGTTGGTAACCACCCCCAGTTTGTAGTGCGGCGCCAACTCGGTGAGAACGCGTTTGGCCTCGGGCCAGGGTTGCAACTGCGTCCAGCGTGCCTCCAGATTTTGCGCGGCCTCTTTGCCGAGCCCCACACTGATCGCGGCCTCCTCGACCAGCGTTTCATAAGGCCGGTAAGCGCCACAGCCGTAAGTCGCCTTCAAATAAGCCATACGCCAGGTGCGCCCCATTTCATCGGAGCCCGCAACGCAATTCCAAAGTGTCCACGAGTCCAGCAAAGCGGTGAGCAAATCGAACAAGACGAGTTTGACTGGAGTTTGCTGCACATTGTTTTCAATCAAATTCATAACGACTGACCTTCTTTAAAGTATTCAAACTTCAGCCACTGCTGAAATTTCCACCAAGGCCCCGTGATGGAGTGAACCACACGGGACGATGACTCTTGCGGGACGGTGCGCGCCCATCAGCGTTGCATAAGTCAGATTCACGGTCGGCCAGTCAGCCACATCAACAATGTAAATGTGCACGCTGACTAAATGACTCAACGAAGCACCCGCTGCATGCAGCACAGCCTCTACATTTTCCATTGCCTGAATAGTCTGGGCTTCGATGCCATCGGGAAAGGCTTGAGCATTCGGTGGAAACGGCAACTGGCCGGAAATGAATAGAAGCGGTCCTGCCATTACGCCATGTGAGTAATGCCCGCCGGGTACAGGTAGTTTCTCTGCCGTGATCAACTTCATTTGCCCTCCTTGATCGATCAACGTTGTGAATTCTGATGAATGAATCAATTACCAACCCGCGATGCGTGGCCAGTAACCAAGACTGCGTCCCTCGCTGAAAACGTGATAACCCGCGTGCTGCGCCGAGGTGGCGCAGGCGTGATTCGGCAGGATCCGCAGCAGCGTGCCCAAGGGCAGCAAACTCAAGGGGTCAAGCACCCCGGAGCGCGATGAAATGATCCCGTGTTCCTGATTGGTTGCGCTGACGATCAGGTCGCCAAGGGGCTGGCCGGCGGCGTCACACACGACACCATATCCCTGATCCACCGCTTGTTTGGCGGTACCACGATCGCGAGAAAGTGCCATCCATCCCGCATCCGTAATGATCCAGCCTTTTTCAGCTTGATGGCCAATGACCGTCGTCAGCACCGAGACCGCAATATCCTGCACCTGACAAACACCCAAACCCGCCATGACCAGATCGAAGAAGGCGAACACACCCGCACGCACTTCTGTCACCCCGGATAAATCCTCAGTAAAAAGTGCCGTGGGTGTCGAACCGACGCTGATGATCGGCAGGTTGAAACCTGCACGCGTCAATAGTTGGCTGGCATCGATCACTGCCGCGCGCTCCTGCCGGGCGCAGGCCTGGATTTGCGCGATCGACTGGCTGTCGTAGGACTTTCCGGCGTGTGTCATCAAGCCGCTGAGCCTGACGCCATTGGCGCTCAACAATTGCGCGATTTCCACCAATAGCGGTGATTGCGGGCTGAGCCCGGAGCGGTGACCGTCGCAATCGATTTCCAGCAAGACATCAAAAACATGCCCCGTCGTGTGCGCGAATTCGGCCAACAGTCTGGCGGTGTCCAGATTGTCGAGGACCAGCTTGAGCTGCGCGCCTTGGCTGATCAACGCGGCGGCATGCGCGAATTTGTTAGGCGCAATGCCAACGCCATACAGGATGTCGGTAAACCCGGCCTCGAAAAAGAAATCGGCCTCACGCAGCGTTGAAACGGTGATGGGTCCGCGCCCACCTGCAAACAGGCGCTCGGTGACTTCCAGCGACTTGTTGGTCTTCACGTGAGGGCGCAATACCACATTGAATGCCGCGATTTTATTGCGCATCCGTTGGATGTTGGCGTCGAGCCGATCGCAGTCCAGCACCAAGGCGGGGGTTTCGATTTGGGTGAGTAATGACATGTCTGGCCTCCTGGAATGAGGCTATTCTAGGCTTCCAGATTCAAATGAAAATTTAATACTCCTAACTCTAATATTCAGTGATGCTTAATGAACGAGACGTTGGATATCCGCTTTCTCCTGGTCATCCGGGAAAGCGAAAGTTTGTTGGCCGCGTCACGCAAGCTAGGGTTGACGCCCTCGGCGGTGACCCAGCGGCTTCAGCAAATGGAGAAAAAACTGTCGATTCGATTGCTCGATCGGTCAGCCCGGCAGCTGCGCTTTACCGATGAGGGCGAGTTCTTGTGCCTGCGCGGGGCTGAGCTGGTCGAGCAATTCGATTCCCTGCTGGCAGATTTGCAGGAGCGCCGCAGCGGCTTCGTTGGCAAGTTGAAAATCAATGCACCGTTCGGATTTGGCCGCCAGTACGTAGCGCCTGCGGTGGCGGCGTTTCAGCGCTTGCACCCAGAAGTCGAGATTGCATTGAGTTTGTCCGAACAGCCAATGGTCGAAGTCACTGATCGATTTGATGTTGTCATCCATATTGGGGAGTTGCGCTCATCCAATCTGGTGTGCCACTCCATTGCCGCCAACCGTCGCTATGTATGCGCCTCGCCTGCCTTTATCGAACAACACGGTTTACCGGAACACCCCGACAACCTGGCGACCCTGCCCTGCATTGCCCTGCGTGAAAACAACGAAGACGTCACGCGCTGGCATTTCACACGCGCACGTAAAACACTCAATGTGCGCATCCGCCCGGCGTTGAGCTGCAACGACGGCAGTGTTATCCGGCAATGGGCTTGCGAGGGGCACGGCATCATCATGCGTTCTGAATGGGATGTTGCCGATGCTCTGGCGGATGGAACGTTGATACGACTGTTTCCAGGCTGGAAACTGCCAGATGCCAATATTGTTGCCCTGACGCATCAACGCGAAGGGTTGCCCGCGAGAACGGTCAATTTCTTGCGTTTTCTCAAGGATCAGTTCGGAACGCAACCACCCTGGCGGCAGTAGATTGAGCTCCATCCATCGTCTGAAAGTGTTGCTTCCTGTGCGTCTTCTACACTGACCAAGCCCGCTCGTGACCGTTGATTACGACCACGAGCCAGCGGCCTTTTGCACGCCCCACACAAACCAGATCGCGAGGGGACATACGCCATGAATGCAATCACGACCAAAGACGGGACCGAGATTTTCTACAAGGATTGGGGTCCGAAAGACGCGACGCCCATCGTGTTTCACCACGGCTGGCCATTGAGCGCGGATGACTGGGACAACCAGATGATGTTCTTCTTGCTCAAGGGCTACCGGGTGATCGCGCACGACCGGCGCGGTCACGGGCGCTCGACCCAGACGTGGGAGGGCAACGAAATGGATACTTATGCCGCCGATGTCATCGAGTTGACCGATGCGCTCGACCTCAAGGGGGCGATCCATGTCGGCCATTCGACCGGTGGTGGTGAAGTCGCACGCTACACCGCGCGAGCCAAGCCAGGACGCGTGGCCAAAGCCGTACTGATTAGCGCGGTTCCACCGATCATGGTCAAGTCGGAAAAGAACCCTGGAGGTTTACCTCTGGAGGTGTTCGACGGGTTCCGCTCGGCACTGGTCGCCAGCCGCGCGCAGTTTTACGTGGACGTGCCGGCGGGGCCGTTCTACGGCTTCAATCGCCCCGGCGCCAAAGTCTCCCAAGGCGTCATCGACAACTGGTGGCGGCAAGGCATGATGGGCGGCGCAAAAGCGCATTACGACTGCATCAAGGCCTTCTCCGAGACCGACTTCACCGAAGACCTGAAGGCGATTCAGGTGCCGACACTGGTCATGCATGGCGAGGATGATCAGATCGTACCGTTTGCCGACTCGGCGCCGCTTTCGGCCAAACTGTTGAAGCACCCCACGCTCAAGACCTACCCGGGCTTCCCGCATGGTATGCCGACGACCAACGCGGATCAGATCAATGCTGATTTGCTGGCGTTTATTCGCGGTTGAAAATATGGGGACAGATTTATTTTCGAAGAAAATAGGTATGTCCCTTTATTCCCCGCAGGGAAGAAATATTCATGTTTGAAAAACACCCTGAACAGGCTAAAGAACGTCGGCTCACTCTGTGGGCAGGATCTGGCGCTGTTGTTGTTGGCATATTGTTTTTTTGGGGCGGAGGTGGGGCCGTCTCTTTTGCATTTATCGGACCTGGATTCGCGTTTGTTCTCGTCGCCATTTTTTGTAGTCATGAGGGGTTCGAGACTGCGCAGCGAATTGGAAAGTTTTTCCAATGGTTTTCTTAGTTTTGTGTCTGGAAGGTGACTTCGCCGCAGCCTTACTCATCCTGAGCGCAAACAGAGCCTGAGAAATTGGAGCGAGATGCTTGGGAAATGTCCTACATCAGCAACGGACATATCTCGTTAGTGTTTTCTCTCCAATCTCGATAAGGCACTGTCTTATGTCTCTGTTCAAACGTTCGGCTACTGAGTTGTTGGGTACGTTCTGGCTGGTATTTGGTGGTTGCGGCAGTGCGGTTTTGGCCGCGACGTTTCCTGGCGCGGGGATTGGTTTTCTGGGAGTTTCCCTGGCGTTTGGTCTGACGGTGCTGACCATGGCTTTCGCCATCGGCCACATATCCGGCTGTCATCTCAATCCCGCGGTCTCGGTCGGACTGGTAGTGGGTGGAAGGTTTCCGGTCAAAGAACTACCCGCCTATATCCTCGCTCAAGTGATGGGAGGGGTGATTGCAGCAGGCCTGCTGTACTTCATCGCCAGTGGTAAACCCGGTTTCGAACTGGCCAGTGGCCTCGCGTCCAATGGCTACGGCGAACACTCGCCAGGTGGCTACTCGATGGCGGCGGGGTTTGTCACCGAGTTGGTGATGACCGCGATGTTCATCCTGATCATCCTTGGCGCCACCGACAAACGCGCCCCTGCCAGTCTGGCACCGATTGCCATTGGCCTGGGGCTGACTCTGATCCACCTGATCTCGATCCCCGTCACTAATACTTCGGTCAACCCGGCGCGCAGTACAGGCCCGGCACTGATTGTTGGCGGTTGGGCGATTCAGCAGCTGTGGCTGTTTTGGTTGGCGCCGATGTTGGGCGCCGTCATCGGTGGCGTGACCTATCGCTGGCTGGGTAAAGATTCCCGATAACCTGCGTGCCCTGCGCGAAAGCGAGCATTAAGGGGACGGATGTATTTTGAATAAAATAAATCTGTCCCGTTATCCCGGTTTTACTGGGTCATGTAGCAGCAGGCTTCGCCAGCTGCTACAACGCCTGCTTTTCCCCTTTTTCAAGCCTCGTTCAGGAAGGCTTCAAGCGCACTTTCCAGATCCGATAACTCGACTGTTTTTCCGCTCCCCCAACGAGCAACGCGCCCATCACAGTCGACGACTACGCGCACGCCCTGCCCCATCCGGTCTCCAGGGAATTTGCGTAGTTTGAGTTCTACGGTCGTCGGGGTGAGCCAATTGGATTGATCCGCCGACCAACAAGCGTCCGAGAATCGAAAAACGCAGATGCCCTGCCGGGTATCGATAATGCGCGGCGGATATACCCAAAGAGAGTTGCGTGCTTCCCAAGGCGTCACCTGAACACAATAGTGACCGTCCGGTGAGCTGGATTGAATTTCGCTTTCGCCCACTAGCTGTGCGGGTTTTCGGGGATTACGCGAGGTTACGTACAGGTCGAATGCCCCGACTTGAGCAGTCATCAGAGCGGCATCCTTGTAGTAGTGAACGTGATTTCGATAGGCCACGAATTCATCCGACTGCGGACCGTCAGCAAATAACGAAGCCAGCGCCGCGCTTTGCATCAGCCAGTAAATGTCCTGCGAGAGTTCCTGGGCTTTGGAGCTGCTGAGATCAATCGCTTTTTCAAGCAGGTCCCTGGCCAAACGCCGCCCGGCCACGCGCAACGCTTCGTTGGCCACTGGCGTATCGAGTGTCTCTACTTGCGCAATGTAGGCCCGATAGCGACTGACCAACTGGCCGGTGGATAGCCCTAATGGAGGACAGGCGGGAGGCGGAAGATCAAGGGGCTTGAGCGCTTCAAAAGTCGGCATCCACACCAGGTTTTGTTTCAGGCGGGACGATGCTTGAGCGTCATCTTGCGCCATTGAAGCGTCGGCCTCCCGATGCGAATCCCATCCAAAGTACGCCTTGATGCGTTGCACAAACTTCATCACCCAATCATCCCTGAAAATAGCCTGATCGCCGTTGGGCGACTGACTGTATGTACACACTCTGGCCCGCGGCCGGATCGGGGCGCGATTCTGTCGAGCAATGTCGTGCATTTCAAGTTCATGCGACCAGGGTCATAGATAAAAAGATAAGGAAATAAGGGGACAGATTTATTTTCGAAGTAAATAAATCTGTCCCCTTTTTTCACAGCTTGTTTCGCGCGTCGTTCGACATTTTTCACTGTGCCCTTAGCAGCACGAAAAATGGCCGAACGACCCCGGTCAGCAGTTCACGATCGGGATTGGTTCGGGCCAGAACCCGCAGGCCCAGGATAATACCCAGTGCGAGTCGCGCAATGTCGGCTGGAGGTTGCGAGATAAGGATTGTCCCGTCGCGCTGCCCGGCCGTGACACAGTCGCGGACACACTTTTCGATTTCCTCAAAGACTTTGGTGACCACCTCTCGAAAGTCTTGATCATGCGACGCCACCTCCAACGCCGTGTTCACCACAAAGCACCCCTTGTGAAGCCGGTCGCCCAGCACTTCTTCAAGGGTTGCATCGAAGAACCGCTCCAATGCCTGTAGGGGCGGGTCATCGCTTCCGAAAATCGTCGAACAGGTTTCGAGTGCCTGACGGACATACCGATCGAGCACGAGACGGTAGATGGCTTTCTTATCACCGAACGCGTTGTAGAGGCTCGCCGTCGTCATTCCGGTTTGGTCGGCGAGGTCACGCATCGATGTGGCCTCAAAGCCGTTATTCCAGAAACGTTGCATTGCGGATTCGAGCACCGTTTCTTCATCGAATTGCCTAGGTCTGGCCATCTGAATCCCTTGATCAACTATGAGTGCAACATCGTTTATGGGCCAGTTTTATCACGGTCGTCATAAAAAAACCATTGCACGTTTTGTGACGTACGTTATAGAACTGTATAGAGCCGATATCGCGCTTCACATTGAGTCGCAACCGATCGTTGTGTCATCGCGCAGTAAACGGCCAATCCCCTCGACTAGATGCAAACCTGGAGTACACAGATGAACGAGCATACCCACGTAAACGGGATCTACCCTTTCCCGGCCGTCATGCAGTCTCGGACGATCGAAATCAATGGTGCATCCATCCATGTGCGGGTCGGCGGTCATGGGCCGGCAGTCATCATGCTGCACGGCTTCGGTACAACGGGCGACATGTGGGGGCATCTGGCGAGCGCACTCATCGAAGATCACATGATTATCGTGCCCGACCTGCGTGGCTGGGGCCTTTCGTCGAAGCCTGATGGCGGCTATGACAAGAAGACGCAGGCTGCGGACATAGTGGGTGTCCTGGACGCTCTGGGTGTTCAAACGGTCGATTTGGTAACGCACGACATCGGCGTGATGGTCGGCTACGCAGTTGCCGCCATCCACCCCGAGCGTGTTAGCCGATGGGTGGCAATCGATGCGCCGCTACCCGGCATCGGGCCATGGGGTCAGATCACACAAGATCCGGCCATGTGGCACTTTGGCTTTGGTGGCCAGGACATGGAGCGCTTGGTCGCCGGTCGCGAGCGCATTTATCTCGACCGGTTCTGGAACGAACTTTCTCAGGATCAAACGCGGTTTGATGAAGCGAAGCGCCAGCATTATGCGGCGCTCTATGCGCAACCCGGCGCAATGCGAGCGAGCTTTGCCCAGTTCCTGGAGTTCAGTCAGGATGCGATCGACAACAAGGCGCTACTTGCGCAAGGCAAGCTTCAAATGCCGGTCTTGGCCTTGGGTGGCGAAGCGACATTCGGCCCTATGATCGGCGCGGTGTTGCGAAGTGTTGCCGATAACCTCGAAGCCGTGATTATTCCGGATTGCGGGCACTGGATCACCGAAGAGCAGCCCCAGGCGACGACAGACTTGGTTGTCGATTTCCTGCATCGTCGTTCTTGAGTTAACCACGTTCGCTGTTTTACCGGGTCATGTCGCGAGCCTTACTGGGGCCTCTGTAACATCCTTTGATGTTGGTCGACTGGTCACCGTTATCGCTGTGGCGAGGGAGCTTGCTCCCTCGCCACAGAGATTCCATCGCTGGCTCTACCTCTTGACTGACGGGCATGAGACGAAATCTGTCCCCTGTTCCTCAATCGTAAAACGCCTCGACCAACGCCCGGCTCCCCACAAAAAAACTGTCCGCAACCAACCGCAACGGCTGAAGATCCAGGTCACTGGTCTTGTCGTCAATCAACTGCTGAAAATGCCGATACACCGCCGCGTACTCGCCCTCCTCCGATACCGCTTGGCGCACGCCGTCGACGCTCAACAAAGCACCGCCGTTGTCCAGTCGCAGGACGCCTTCAGTGCAGCGAATCTCGATGCTCCAGAGTTCGTCATGGCCGTGATCGAAATCGAACTCCGCGCGGACATCGAGGTGGCGCGCGTCGGACATTTTGATCGACGCGGCAATCGGCGACTGGCAGTTGCTGGGGACGCGCAGTTCGGCGGATTCGACAAACAGCGGCAACGCCAGCAGATGCGTGGCAATCGACAAGGCATTGATGCCCGGATCGAAGACGCCCAGGCCTCCGGGTTGCCAGATCCACGTCTGGCCGGGGTGCCACTTGCGCACGTCTTCCTTCCAGTCGATCTGCACGCTTTGCAGGGTGCGGGTGGCCAGCCAATCACGGGCAGCCTGAATGCCGGGTGCGTAGCGTGAATGCCAGGCGAACAAACCGCTGACGCCTTGCTCCGCGATCTGATTCACCAACGCCATCGCTTCACCCAGCGTGGCGCACGGCGGTTTTTCGACCAGCACGTGTTTGCCAGCGGCAAGTGCTTGTTGCACCAGGGCGAAGCGTCCTTGGGGCGGTGTGCAAAACGCAATCGCATCGACGGGCGGGCCGTTTTCCAGCAGCTCACCCAGGGACTTGAAGTTCTCGACCCCGGCGCAGGGCTGCCCTTGGGTGGCGACGGACACCAACTGGAACGCGGGATTGGCGTGGATAGCGGGGACGTGTTGGTCCTGGGCAATCTTGCCGTAGCCCACCAGACCGAGACGGATCGGTTGCATCAATGACTCCTGATTATTTTTCTTATCTTGGTAAGCGTGCGCGCAAGGTTACACCTCCCGGATCATTGATCGCAGCCCCCCACCGAACCTTTACCCGACAACCACCGTCCGAGTTAGAGCATTAATGCCCACCACTCGCTGCGAGGTCGCCGCTTGAAAGCCGCCATCATCAAAAAATACCGTCTGATCATCAAGACCATGGGCTATGTCGGCTGGGCGCTGTTCTGGTTGTTGCTCTGGGATATCGCCGTCACCGTGGACTTCATGCTGATTCTCAACAGCAAGATCACCCTGCCACTGATGCCTCTGACGTTGCTCGGTTCGGCATTGGTGGTGTTGATCAGTTTTCGCAACAGCAGTGCCTACAATCGCTGGTGGGAAGCGCGCACGTTGTGGGGGGCGATGGTCAATAACTCCCGCAGCTTTGCGCGGCAAGTCCTGACGTTTCTGGATGACCCGGGTCATGAGGTCAATCCGATGAAATCAACCCTGCTGCGCCGCCACGTGGCGTACGTAAATTGCCTGGCGGCGCACTTGCGGGGTCAGCCGTGCCCGGACGAGATACGCGCGTTTATTCCCGCCGAGGAGTTCGCGCGCAGCGGCTCTACCAATAACTTTGCCAACGACATCCTCAACGGTTCCGCGGCACTGTTGGCCCAGGAATACAAGGCCGGGCACCTGGACAGCATTCGCCTGGCGCGGCTGGAGACGACCCTGGTTGACTTGTCCAACAGCCAGGGCGGCATGGAGCGGATTGCCAATACGCCGCTGCCCTACCCTTACGTGTATTTCCCGCGGCTGTTTATTTCGCTGTTCTGCCTGATTGTGCCGGTGGGGCTGGTCGAGTCCCTGGGCTGGTATACCCCGCTGGCCTCGACGGTGGTGGGTTTCATGCTGCTGGCCATCGAACGCATCGGCACCGATCTGCAAAGCCCGTTCCGCAACAGCGAACACCAGATCCAGATGGAAGCCTTGTGCGAAACCATCGAGAAGAACCTGCACTCCATGCAGCGCGATTCGCTGGGCGGCGAACGTCTCCACTACCCCAGCCCGGCGGTGATTTAACAAAAATGCGGCGAGTGGTGAATTATTCCGTGTCTGCATGTATCTGAACCAAGAGGACGTGCCATTAAAACAATGGCATCGACAGCCATCAGGGACAGAGTAATTCGCATGAACTCAAGCAAGAAAACCGTCAATCCCATCGGATTGGAAGACATCACCATTGTCGACGACGCCAAGATGCGCAAGGCGATCACCGCCGCCGCACTGGGCAATGCCATGGAATGGTTCGACTTCGGCGTCTATGGCTTCGTCGCCTATGTGCTCGGCAAGGTGTTCTTTCCCGGCGCGTCCCCCAGCGTGCAGATGATCGCCGCACTGGCGACCTTTTCGGTGCCCTTCCTGATCCGTCCTCTGGGCGGTCTGTTCTTCGGTGCATTAGGCGACAAATATGGCCGGCAGAAAGTCCTGGCGGCCACCATCGTGATCATGTCCCTCAGCACCTTCGCCATCGGGCTGATTCCGTCCTATGACACGATTGGCATCTGGGCCCCGATCCTGCTGTTGCTGGCCAAGATGGCCCAAGGCTTCTCGGTGGGTGGCGAATACACCGGCGCCTCGATCTTCGTCGCCGAGTATGCCCCGGACCGCAAGCGCGGCTTCCTCGGGAGTTGGCTGGACTTCGGCTCCATCGCCGGGTTTGTCCTCGGTGCAGGCCTGGTGGTGCTGATTTCCGCGGTGATCGGCGAAGAGCAATTCCAGGCGTGGGGCTGGCGTCTGCCGTTCTTCCTCGCCCTGCCCCTGGGCATGATCGGTCTCTATTTGCGTAACGCACTCGAAGAGACGCCGGCCTTCCAGCAACACGTCGAAAAACTGGAACAAGGCGACCGCGAAGGTTTGGCACGCGGCCCGAAAGTATCGTTCAAGGAAGTCGCCACCAAGCACTGGCGCAGCCTGATGACCTGCATCGGTGTGGTGGCCGTGACCAACGTCACCTACTACATGCTGCTCACCTACATGCCGAGCTATCTTTCGCACAACCTGCACTACAGCGAAAATCACGGCGTGTTGATCATCATCGCGATCATGGTTGGCATGTTGTTCGTGCAGCCCCTGATCGGCTTTATCAGCGACAAGATTGGCCGCCGGCCCTTCATCCTGTTCGGCAGCATCGCGCTGTTCTGCCTGGCCATTCCTGCCTTTATGCTAATCAACAGCGGCAAGCTCGGGCTGATTTTTTCAGGGCTGCTGATCATTGCCGTGGTGCTCAACTTCTTCATCGGCGTGATGGCCTCGACCCTGCCGGCGATGTTCCCCACGCACATCCGCTACAGCGCTTTGGCCAGCGCGTTCAACGTGTCGGTGCTGATCGCGGGCCTGACGCCGACCTTGGTGGCGTGGCTGGTGGAAAGCACCAACAACCTGTACATGCCGGCGTATTACCTGATGGTGATCGCCATCGTGGGCCTGGTGACCGGCATTACCATGAAAGAAACGGCAAACATGCCCCTGCGCGGCGCGGCTCCAGCGGCTTCCGATCTTGAGGAAGCGAAGGAGCTGCTGCAGGAGCACGAAGACAATATTGAACAGAAGATCGAAGACATAGACGCCGAAATCGCCGCGTTGGAGGCCAAGCGCAAGACGCTGGTGCAACAGCACCCGCGCATCGACTGACGTCCCTAGCGACTGATCAAGGATGTCGCCAACAACGCCGCCAACCCCATCGGTTTGGCAAAGTAATAACCCTGAGCCTGCCCTGCGCCCATTTCGCGCAGCAGGTCCAGGGTCGCTTGATCCTCGACACCTTCCGCCACCACGCTCAAGTCCAGGGATTCGGCCATGCGCACAATCGCCCGGACGATCGCGCGACTGCGGGCGCTGGTGGTCAGTTCGAGGATGAACGACTTGTCGATCTTCAAGCCGCTGAAACGGTATTGATGCACATAGCTCAGGGATGAAAACCCGGCGCCAAAGTCATCGAGCACCACCGACATGCCGTTGTCGGCCAATTGCTGCATGGTCAGGCGGGCAATCGCCGGCTCGGCCACCAGCGCACCTTCGGTCAACTCCAGGCAAATCCGTGACGGCGCGACCCCGTGCCGCGCCAACAGCGCCAGCACATCACTGGCGAAGTCCGGGCGGGTCATGCTGTAGCTGGAGCAATTGACGTGCACCGGCGGCCAATTGGCGTGCTCGGGCTGGGCGAGGATCACGGCGATGCTGGTAAGCATGTACAAATCCAGTCGACCGATCAGGCGCAAACCCTCGACATCCGGCAAAAACTCGCCCGGCGCGATCACCCGACCGCCCGGCTGATGCCAGCGGATCAGCGCTTCCAGGGCCAACAGTTCGCCGGTTTCGACGCTGACGATCGGCTGGAAATACGGCAGCAGTTCGTCGGTCCGTTTGAGCGCGTTGCGCAAGGCGCCTTCCCGTTCGACCTGGTCCGATACTTCGCGGCGCACTTCCTGGTTGAACACCGCGTAGCTGTCACGGCCGGCACTCTTGACCCGGTACATCGCGGCATCGGCGTCGCGCAACAAGTCGGCGGGCTCGTGATGGAACTGATTGTCGGCGCTGACAATACCGATACTGCAGGACGAAAAAACCTGATGGCCATTGATGACAAACGGCAGGTCAAACGCCACCAGAATCCGCTCGGCGATTTCGATCACCACCTCCAGCGGCGCCTCGGGCGCGAGCACCGAAAACTCATCGCCCCCCAAGCGCGCCAGCATGTCGGTGTCGCGCAGGCAACCGCGTAAACGCTGGGCGGCCTGCATCAACAGCAGGTCGCCAAAATGATGGCCGAGGCTGTCGTTGACCATTTTGAAACGGTCTAGGTCGATGAACATCACCGCCAGGTGCCCGCCTTCGCTGCCGAACCGCGACCAGGCCAGATTGAGGCGCTGTTGCAGGTAGGTGCGATTCGGTAGCCCGGTCAGCGCATCGTGGGAGTTTTCGTGCTGCAACTTGGCATTGGCGTGATCAAGCTCACGGGTGCGGTTCTGCACCCGGGCTTCGAGTTTGAGGTTGGCGGCATGGATCGCTTCGGCGGCGGTGCGCCGGGACAACGCGGTATCGATGTGGCGCGACACGAACGTCAGCAATTCCTGGTCACGCAGGGTGTAGCGCACCTGGGAGGTATAGCTTTGCACCGCGAGCACGCCACGCACCACATCGCCATCGAACAGCGGGATGCCCAGCCAGGAATAGGATCGGTAATACACATCGGCGACTTCAATTTCGCCTTCCACGGTCAGTCGTTCTGCCTCGTCGGAATCAATCAGGCACGCTCGACGCTGACGGATGACGTACTCGGTCAAGCCCCGGCTCCCACGCCGTGCCACCGGGCGAATCGTCTGCCGCTCATCGACGTAGTACGGAAAGGTCACTTCAGTGGTCGCGTCGTCGAACAGCGCAATGTAGAAGTTCTGCGCGAACAGCAGATCACCGACGATGCCATGCAAGGTTTTAAACAACTCCGCCATGTCCCCAGGCTGGCTCGACAGCTCAGCAATCTGGAACAGCGCGCTCTGCAGATGTTCGGCGCGCTCTCGATCGGCCACTTCCTGCCTCAAGGCGTCGTTAAGTGCCGAAAGCTCCAGGGTACGACGCATCACCGTCTCTTCCAGGTCCGCCCGGTGCAGAATTCGGTCCAGCGCCATGGCCACGTGGCGGGCCACCACCAGAAACAGCGCGCGGTCTTCAGCGCTGTAGGTACGAGACACGTCGTAGACCTGCATCGCCAGCATGCCAAACACTTCATCCGACGCATTTTTCAACGGTGCGCCCATCCAGAACTCGGGACGATCACCCACGCAGTAGAAACGCCCCTCGGCCTGGGCCGCGAGAATGCCGGCGGAGTCGATCAGCAACGGCTGGCCGGTGGTCAATACGTAGGCGGTCAGCGACAGGTGCGAAGGGTCCAGGTATTCGTAGTTTTCGGACTCCAGGGCATCAACGTCGATGATGTCGACGTAATACGGGTAGTCCATCTTGCCAGTGCGCGGGTCATACAGCGCGAGATAGAAGTTCTCGGCATCGATGAGGCTGGCCAGCAGTCGGTGAACCCCCACCAGAAACACGGAACGGTCACGGGTCGAACTGGCCAGGTAGGTAATTTCATACAGCACACGCTGGGTAATCTGCGCACGGGCCAGGGTATTGGTCTGGACCTGAATGCCCAGGCGCTGGGCAAACTCGGCGAGCGCCGGTTCCTCGGCATCGTCAACGGGCGCGAGCAGCCAGCCCAGCACACTTTCGCCACGCCCGGTCGGCCAGCGGTGCAACTTCCAGGTCAGGCAAAAGGCTTCAAAGTCTTCATTCGCAACGCTTGACGGCCACTGCACCCGAGGGTCGCCCTGCCCGACCAGATGCATTTGCTCACCGGCGCGATAAACCACCCACGAAGTGGTGTGAGTCCAGCTGCGCGCTGAGTCGAGTAAATGTTCGATGGTGTCCCCGTTGCCAGCGTAGGCCATGCCGACAGTATCCATGTTCCCTTTTAGTTGAGAGGCGGAAACGCCGCAATCGTTCGATTGCCGCGTGGCGTCGGTCAATGGACGAACACTCATCAGCGCTCCCTGAGCCAAAATCTGGCGATACTTTCTTATTGAACACTAGCAATGTGCCAGCGATCTTTCCGTTTAAAGCTTATAGAAGTATTTATCAATGGTTTTATTTGCTTTAGTGCCAACTATGGGACGGACGACGAGTTATTCGCTATTTGTTGTCCTGGTCAGGCGTTTCCTGGCAAACCAACAAGATCCGCGCGACCCGCACTTGTCCTATCCTTCATGCAACCAATCACTCCGGACATCCGCCATGCCCGCCCCCGAAACCACCCTCCTCGACAGCTGGCACCACAACGCCCGATCCTGGATCGAAGCCATCCGCAGCGGGACGATCGAAAGCCGCCAGCAGGTCACCAATCAGGCCATTCTGCTGGCAGTGTTAAGCCGTCAGCCCGAGCGGGTGCTCGACCTGGGCTGCGGTGAGGGCTGGCTGTTACGTGCGCTGGCTGAACGAGGCATCGAGGCGGTCGGGGTGGATGGCGATGCGACGTTGATCGAAGCGGCGCGGGCGGCGGGTTCTTCGCGGGTGCATGTGGCGAGCTATGAAGAGCTGGTGGAGGCCAAGGCTGATATCGGCAGCGACTACGACCTGATCTGCGCCAACTTCGCCCTGTTGCACCAGGACATCATCCCTCTGCTCGCGGCCATGAACGCCCTGCTGGCCCCTGGCGGCGCACTGGTGATCCAGACGCTGCATCCGTGGACCGCGGCGGCTGGCGACTATCAGGATGGTTGGCGTGAAGAGACGTTCACTGGGTTCAAGGGCCAGTGGCAGCCCATGCCGTGGTATTTCCGTACCTTGTCCAGTTGGCTGAATGCGCTGGACATGGCGGGTTTTCGGCTCGCTGGCCTGCAGGAACCGCAGCACCCGCAAAGTCCGGTGCCGCAGTCGTTGCTGTTGGTGGCGGAGCAACGGGGGTGAGCCCTGGTCATCACACGACTTGATTACGCCCATTACGCTTGGCCTTGTACAGCGCGTCATCGGCCCGTATCACCAGGCTTTCCACCGTGTCGTGCGCGTTGGCGAGAGCAACCCCAAACGAAGCCGTCACCGTATCCAACACTTCATCAGTGCCGCGCGCCTTGATCCGCAACGCCTGGATCTTCTGGCGCAGCTCCTGCGCGAAGTCACGGGCGGCGCTGAGATCGGCGCAGTCTCGCAGGATCACGCAAAACTCTTCGCCACCATAACGTGCCGCCAGACCCTGGGGTGGCAGTGAGCTGCGCAAGACCTGGCCGACATGTTTGAGCACGCGATCGCCCAGTGGGTGGCCGTATTGGTCATTGAATTGTTTGAAGTGATCGATATCCAGCATGACGAGCGCAACACCGTGCGTAGGTGTGCTCAACGCCTGCTCTAACAATCGGGAGAAGGTGCTTCGATTGAGTACCTGAGTCAGGCCGTCCAGCGTCGCGTCGAGTTGGGCTCGCTCAAGTTTGTCGCGCAGGTTTTTAATCTCCGCTTGAGCCGTGTGCAACTGACTGAGGAAACGCTCCTGCTGATCGTGCATCGCCTGAGTGCTCTGTTGCAGCTCGCTGAGTATGGCGGGCAACCTTTTATCGACCGGCTCCGCGAGCATTTCCAGGCATTGCCCGAGGCTGGCCTTGAAGTTGAGACTGCCATTGACGCTATGGGAGACATCGCGCTCCATGCCATCAACCAGGTTGATCGCTTGCTGCTGGCCGGCGCGGGCATCTTCCAGTTCGTCACGAATAATGTAGTCACGAAACAGCCTGGACGCGGACTCCGAAGGGAAATAATCGAAATCTTTGACGACCCGGTCCAGGTGACGATTGAGTTCAGGTTCCAGGCCTTTGCTGTAGGTGTACCAAAGGGCGTAGTGCACCGGGTTGGGCGGGATGTTGTGTCGCACCATGAGCGGCACGGCTTGCTTGAGTAAAGCTGCCGCCTCGCGGTAGTCCTCTGGATACAACGCTAAGGCAGTCGCATGCAGCTCTGATTGGCTCATGACATCACTATTATTGGTTGTTATTGGCGAATTGCGCGGGAGCATAGCGTTACGTAGATCAAACGGCCATCCCACGGGGGCTTTATCGCCAGTGTTTAATTGGTGGGAGCGAGCTTGCTCGCGATGACGGTTTGTATCCAACACGCGTGTTGCCTGGCAGTGCGCAATCGCGAGCAAGCTCGCTCCCACAAGGATCTGCGGATGCCTGGATTATTTGCGCCGCACCGCTACACACTTAATCTCAACCAAAAGCCCCGGGTGTGCCAATTCACTCACACCGATGCATGTCCAGGCGCACAGCCCTTTGGGGAAGAGGCGGTTTTTCACCTCGCGAAACACCGCCATGTGCTTGGACATATCGACGTGATACGTGGTCATGTCCACCACGTCCTCGAAGGTGCAGCCTCCCGCCTCGAGCACCTCACGCAGGTTTTCCCAGGCGCAGATGAACTGCTGCTCAGGATCCTCGATCACTTGCAGGTCAGGCGTTCTGCCCACTTGGCCAGCACAGAACAGCGTGTCGCCGACCTTGACTGCAGGGGCATAACCCGCGCGTTCGACGATGGCTTTCATCGCGGCAGGAATGATGATTTCACGGTCCGACATCAATGGGTCTCCGAAGGGTTATTTGACCAGCCGTGTTTCCTTGGAAGGCCGGTAGCCAAAGTACGAGCTGTAACATTTGCTGAAATGGCTGGGCGACACAAAACCGCAGGCTACTAGCACGTCCACTTGGGACAGTTCGGTGTGCTGAAGCAGTCGACGCGCCTCGGTAATGCGCAATTCCATGTAATAGCGTTGCGGCGTGGTGCCCAGTTGTTCCTTGAACAGACGCTCGAGTTGGCGACGGGAACGGCCGGCGTACACCGCCAGTTGCTCCAGCTCCAGCGGTTCTTCGAGGTTGGCAAACATCAACTTCACCACCTCGCGCAGCGGAGCGCTCACGCAGATATTTTCCGTCGGTTTAATGCGCCGGTAGCGGGATTCCTCGAACGCCAGAATGTCTTCGATGCCCTCGACCAAGGCCTTGTCGTGCAGGCCTTTGATCCAGTCCAGCGCCATGTGGAAGGCCCCGGAAGGACTCGATGCCGTAAGCCGGTCCCGATCAATGACATAGGGCTCACTGGTGACCTGCGTCGCTTTGGCGATTTCCGCGAGTGCGGGGCGATGCTCGGGGTGAATGGCGCAACGGTAGCCGTCAAGCAAACCGGCGCTGCCCAGGAACCAGGCGCCATTCCACAAACCGGCCAGAATGACACCATGATCAGCCGCGTTTCTCAGCAGGTTGGTCAACTCATCATTGGCTTTCAGTTCGGTGCGGTAGCCGCCACAGACGACCAGCAGATCCAGGTGTTGAATCTCCGAACCATCAAAACGGGCATCCGGCCGAATGACCAGGCCCAGATCGCTGACGACCTCGCCTTCACTCAGGCCAAACGTCCGGGTGGAAAACAACTTGGGGCGAAGCAGGTTCGCGGTGACTATCGTATCCAGCGCTTGCGTGAAGGCGGGTAACGAGAAATGTTCCAACAGCAAAAAGCCTGTCCGTGCCATGGGGACTGGCTCGCCAGACTGCTCATTCAAATAGCGGAGATTTTTCCCCTTCATGCCTCCGCTGAATTGGCGTCGTTCGATCAAGGTCTGGGTTACTCGGTTATGGGGGCTGATGACCCGTCATGCTACCTCCAGACTGGTGTTCGGGCTATCGGGCTGAATTGATTGTAGGAGCGAGGCTTGCCCGCGAAGAACGATGACGCGGTGTGTCAGGCCTGACGCCATCGCGAGCAAGCTTTGCTCCTACAGGGGATTGAAGCGAAAAGGTGACAGATCTATTTTCCTGAAAAATAAATCTGTCACCTTTTTTATTGTAGGAGCGAGGCTTGCCCGCGAAGAACGATGACGCGGTGTGTCAGGTCTGACGCCATCGCGAGCAAGCTTTGCTCCTACAGGGTGTTGCGTTTACAGGTCAGTAATTTCCTTATGCTGCGGCACCAGCGCCTTCATCACGCTCCACGCCACCAGGTAGGCCAGTGCGCAGATGGCAAACATGATCATGTAGCCGGTATGAATGTCGTTGATCGATTTGTAGTAGTCGAACACCCAACCGCCAATCTTGGTCATCACAACGCCGCCCAAGCCCCCGGCCATGCCGCCAATCCCCACCACCGAAGCCACGGTTTTCTGCGGGAACATGTCGGACACGGTGGTGAAGATATTGCACGACCACGCCTGGTGCGCCGACGCGCCAACACCAATCAACAACACCGGTACCCAGAAACTGATGTAACCGAACGGCTGCGCCAGCAACACCAGCAGCGGGAACAGCGCGATCACCAGCATGGCTTTCATGCGACCGTCATACGGCTTGTCACCGCGTGCCATGAAGTAGCTAGGGAACCAGCCGCCACCGATGCTGCCGACCATGGTCATGCTGTACAGCACGGCCAACGGAACCACGATGTCCGGGCCTTTCATGCCGTATTGCGCCGACAGATAAGTGGGCAGCCAGAACAGGAAGAACCACCACACGCCATCGGTCATGAACTTGCCGAAAGCAAAAGCCCAGGTCTGGCGATAGGTCAACAACTTGAACCACGAGACTTTCTTGACCACTTCGCCCGCCACCGGCGTGGCGATCACTTGCACCGGCTCATCACTGCGGATGTAAGCCAGTTCCGCGGCCGACAGGCGCTTTTGCTGCTCCGGCTTCTGGTACAGCGTGATCCACACGGCCACCCAGACGAAGCCCAACATGCCGATCACGATAAACGCCGCTTCCCAGCCCCACAGGCCCGCAATCAACGGCACGCAGATCGGCGCCAGGATCGCGCCCACGTTGGCGCCGGAGTTGAAGATGCCGGTCGCGAACGAGCGTTCTTTCTTCGGAAAGTATTCGGCAGTGGCCTTAATCGCGATCGGGAAGTTACCCGCCTCACCAATCGCCAGCACCGCGCGGGACAACATGAAACCAGCGATCGATACCGGAATGACTGCCAGGCCAAATGCGCTGCACACCGCAGCGATCCCCTCGCCCATCGGCACCGCAAACGCATGCATCATCGCACCCGTCGACCAGATGCCGATCGCCACCACAAACGCGGTTTTGGTGCCTATTTTGTCGACCACACGCCCCGCGAACAGCATGGAAATCGCATAGACAAACTGAAACACCGACGCGATGTTGGCGTAATCGGTATTACTCCAGCCAAATTCCGTCGATAGACCCGGCGCCAACAGACTGAGCACCTGGCGGTCGAGGTAGTTGACGGTGGTTGCAAAAAACAACAGCGCGCAGATCGTCCAGCGGTATTTGCCTACGGCTTGGCCGACACGTTGCGCATTGATGGGCTCATTCAGATTCATAGCATCACTTTATTATTGGATTAGGGTGATGAACTCTCGACAACAACGCGAGAGTACAGGTGCACGTTCTCCATGCCCGGCGGCTGGAGTCAGACCTGTAGCAAGTGCTATGGGGCGTTTGTTGGAACCGTCGCCTGCAACGGACCGGACTGTGCATCCAGGCAAGCAGTCAGGATCGAACCACGGGGAGCGGCATTCGGGGAGGCGAGTACGCAGGTTGGATTCATGATGGGGCCGACACTCTTTTTTATTTTTAGGGTTCAACAGTCGATCTATCGTCTGTCGTCGTACAACTGTGCCTTTTATAGCGATGCTGATACCGGGCTGTCAATCTGAAAGATGGCCGTTCGTCTCGATAAAGGTAATTCGTGAATAGGCCGATTCTGCGCTGTGAGTGCCGAAGGCTGGCGTTTACATCACTGATTTTTTGCGAAGTGCCAGCCTGACAGGGTAGATGAGCGCCGTTGTACGACAACCCATATGAAACGGTCACTCCACCAACGAAACCAGACGCGGCTCCATTGAGGTCGCCAGCACATCCAGCAGTGCCAGGGTCACCGGCAACTTGAAACGCCGCCGCCCTGCACTGCCAGGATTGAGATAAAGCCGTTCGCCCCGCCATTCAATCAGTGGCTTATGTGAATGTCCGGTGATCACCAGCCTGACGTCCGCATCGAGTTCAATCGGGACGTCGGCCACGTCATGCACCAGTAGCGTCTTCCAGCCATGGAGGTCGAAATGCAGAAGATCGGGAATCTGCTTTGCCCAGGTCGCGTCCAGGTCGTTGTTGCCGCGCACGACGTACAACGGAGCAATGGCCGTCAGTTGATCAAGGATTTCAGCGCTACCAATGTCACCCGCATGAATGATCCGCTCACAACCCTCCAGCGCAGCCACCGCTTCGGTGCGCAGCAGACCATGGGTGTCGGAAATCACGCCAATTTTCATGTACAACTCCAGATAGATGAATGACCTCGCCGTCGGTCATTGCCATTGAACTCTCGCAACACGAGCACCGTCCAGCGCGCCTTCAATCCGGCAATCTTCCCTCCAGAAATCAATAAGTAACCGCGGCTGAAAAATCCTTTGAATTTTTTTCTGACGGCACCACTCCCTTAACTATGAGCAAATGGAGGGGGCCTCATGAAGACCGATCTTTACGTCATTGAATACAAGCTTCACGGACAAACGAAGTCATTCATCATCCGCGCGCAAAGCATGAGCAATGCCCAAGCTTGGCACTGGGCGAGTTGTGATGCGGGGATTGCGCCGATACCGAAGCCCGGCAGGCCGCCGCTTAAAGTCGTGTCCAAACCCCAGGCGGAAAAGTATGGGCTGACCGAAGTGAAGTGGCGGGAGTCGGCGACGTTGAACTGGACAGAGGTATCGACGTCATGAGCGGTGCCCGGCGGAGAGTGACGCCTGGGCTATGATCCATTGCGTCAGCCCGAAACCTAATGAGTACCAGCCAATGAACGCAACCAAAGACTCGGCGCGTGTATTGTTCATCGGGCAAGAGCCTGAGACCGTGGACTTCTCCGACCCTGCCCTCCCCCCGGGCTTTGACGCGGCGAAAATACATGCGGGCATCGCTTCCGGCATGCAGCAGATGACTGATCGCGGCTGGAACGCCGACCTGCTGTTGGTACGGCCCGACAACAGCGCTGCCCTAGATGTGGAGCGCCAGTTACTCGCGAGTCGCTACGACTGCGTGGTGATGGGTGGCGGGCTGCGCATCCCCGCCAAAAGCTTGCTGTTGTTCGAAGCGTTGATCAATGCAGTGCACAAAGCGGCGCCGGATGCCGCCATTGCGTTTAATACGTCACCGCAAGATACGGCGGATGCGGCGGCGCGGTGGTTGAAGGTTGTTCGCTGATCGCCGCGCAATGGACCTGACGGGTGTCGGCGATTCAGCCGATATCGACGTTCAAGGCGATGTCCCAAGTGCCAGCGCCGTTTTTCGCCAGGCCGATCATCATCAGGCCGAGGGCTTCGAGCGTCTGGGCCATGTGCAGGCCGCCGACATCCAACGGGCGCAGCCCGAGACTCTCGATGAACGTCGAGACGCGCGCCTTGGCCTGCGGATCGTCGGCGGCAATGAACGCGTCGAGGCGCCCACCCTTAGCAAGTACGTGGCCGAAGAGGGTGTTGAATGCCTTCACGACATGCGCGCTGGCGGGAACGATCCTGGCAATCTCCTGGGCACCAGAACTGCCGGCGGGAGAAACGAGGCCCGTGAGGTCCGGAGAGGCCGTGTTGGTGATGTCGATGATCACCTTGCCGTCGAGCGCGTCTCCGTAATCGGCCACCACCGACGCCGCACCGGCATACGGCACGGCGAGGATGACGATGTCGCCGGCCGGAATGGCCCCGTACGTCCCTGTGGTCGCTCCGGCCGCGAGCTTGTCAGCCAGCGCCTGCGCCTTGGCGGGGTCGCGGCTGACCACCTCGACGGTGTATCCCGCTTTGGCGGTACGACCGGCGATCGCCGCGGCCATGCCTCCTGAACCGATGATGCTGATAGTGCTCATGTGCAGTTCCTCGTGAATTAGCGTTTTGCTCGTTGTCTCGACTGCATCCCACGATTGAGATCCCGGGTGTGCCGAGCTGCGTGCGTCATTCCTCATGCCATCCCCGGGTCGACAGAATCGTTACCCGAACGGATTACGCATCGCGACATTGCTGTGCGCCGGGGCCGTTGCGCCCCGGCGCCCTCCTCAGCTCAACTCAGCCGGCAGGGAAGTAATGGCCGTTGTCCAGGTCCTCGAGCAGGCCGGGCTGAACAGGCTTCCAGCCGAGGGTCTGGCGGGTGATTAGGTTGGACGCCGGGAGGTCCAGGGTGACCAGATTCGCGAGGAATCCAAAGTATCCCGGCAGCATCAGTACGTCCGCTGGAATGCTCACGGCCGGCACGCCCAGACGGCTGCCAATGGCCTCGGCGATCTCGCGGAACCGGATGCCCTCACTCTCGACCCCGTGCCAATATTTGCCAGCCTCACCCTTCTCAAGCGCCAGGCGGAACAAGATGGCGAGGTCCCGGGCGTGTACGGCCGGCCACCGGTTCGCGCCTTCTCCCGGGTAACCGATGACGCCTTTTTCCTTCGCCAGCCCGATCAACAATGGAAGAAAGGCGACGTCGGTCGTGCTGTGCGCGATTGTAGGAATCCGCACGATCGACGACCGCACGCCCCGCTCTGCGAGGCCGATCACGGTGGTTTCGACGATGTTGCGAACCCGCAAGGTTCCCTTGTACGCATCGCCGCCGGGAAGTGACGGGTCTTCCTCGGTGGCTGGTCGGCCCAGCTTTTCCCACCCGGGCCCACCGATGCTCCCCGACACGACCAGCGGCTTGCCGCTTCCAGCCAGCGCCTCGCCGTACGCGAGCATGATCTGGAGTTCCGCAGCGGCCACGGCGTCGATCCCGCCAGTGGGCAGCAGGTCTTGCCGGTGCGCGACATGAATAACGCCGTCGGCGTCCGCCGCCGCAACCTTGAGCCCCTCGAGTTCGGAAATATCCCCGCGACGCACCTTGGCGCCGAGCGCGATCAGCGCAGCCGCGGACTTGTCGGACCGGGCCAGGCCGGTGACCTCGTGGCCAGCGGCGATGAGCTCGGGAATGATGTACGAACCGATATGGCCGGTTCCGCCAGTGACTAAAACGTGCATGTTAAGACTCCATATGCGTGATGTGATGCGAGAAATGGTGATACGGGAACGTTCAGCCGAGATGGCTGACGCCGATTGAGAAGTGGGTGTGCTTGACGGAGTGGGCGATGAGGCCTAGCGGCAGCAGGCAGACATGCGAGCCAGAAACAGCGGGCCTAGGCCGCCGTTCGCAGCGGCCATGTCACCTGAGCCAATAATGCTGATAGTGCTCATGCGCAGTTTCCTTGCAGGTATAGGGTTGATCATTTCATGGCTGCTGGTGCGATCCGACGAACTCACTCAACGTAAGATCCATGCTGGTCTTTTCACTTGTAAAAAGCAAGTGATCTATTGAGTTTTACTTGCGACATGCAAGCGATGCTAAGATCCAGCCATGAAGACAACTCTTAAAGAAGACTTTCGATCCCACTGCGCGGTGAACTACGGCGTGGAGATTTTCGGCGACCGATGGTCGCTCTTGATCATTCGCGACATCATTTTTGTTGGAAAGAAGACGTATGGCGATTTCCTGAAATCGGAAGAGGGAATCGCGACCAATGTTCTTGCTTCCCGACTGGCCTTTCTTGAGGAGCAAGGCGTTCTGTCGAAGGCGCCCAACCCCGACGACAAGCGCAAGGACTTTTACACGTTGACCGAGAAGGGCCTGGATCTGATTCCAATCGTGATCAGCATTGTGCTCTGGAGTGCGAAGCATGATTCGAAGTCGTACGTGCGGCGCCGCGAGGAGTTTGTTGCTCGATTAAGTCAAAACCCCATGCAGGTGAGCGAGGAAGTGAAGGCGCTGGTGCGCGATGGCGGGTGCCTCTTTCCTGAGAGCGGGGGCTGAACAAGGCGGCAAACACGCCCTGTCACGGCGCGCAAACCAGATGCACACACCTTGCGCCCCGCGCCAGTGCTTGCGCGTCCATCAGTCGAACTTGACCAAGTCCTTGAAGATCAATTGACCCCAGCTATTTCCGCGTGCCTGCACAAGCAATCCACCTTCCGAAAGCCCACCCAGTTTGATCGGCGAGAACCCGAGATTTTCTGCAAGCGCACCAATCTCCGCTGCGGCGCCGTCATCGTCGCTCGCCAGGAACACGACTCTCCTGCCACCCTGTACAGCCGGATCCTGGCCAAGCACGGCGGCGCCCAAATGGTTGAAGCCCTTGACCAGTCGTCCGCCCGTGAAGGCCTGCGCAACGACCCTGGAAGAAGGCTCTCCTCCCAGGTCCTCAGGGGACACGCCGTAGGCATTGGTCACATCGATGATGGTCTTTCCCTTCCAGGTCGGCAGCACCTTCGCGACCTCCGGGTGCGACTCGAAACGGACAGCCAGAAAGATGATGTCCGCTTTGACCGCGTCCGCCAGTTTTGTGGGAATGATCTGAGGGCCGATGGCGGCCGCGGCGGATGCAAAGCTTTGCGGGTCGTGGGTGGTTGCAACGGATACTTCGATGCCATTGCGGGCAAACGACTTGGCCAAGGCCTGGCCGATATTGCCGAAGCCGATAATTGCGTAGCTCATAAATTCTCCAGAGGTTTACCGAGTTCTACGGCGCTCCGAATAATCGAATGGAGCGCCTGGGCGTAGGGCGTCAGAGTTGCGCAAGACCGCCGTCAACGGCGACTTCGCTGGCGGTCATGAAGCTGCTGTCCGACGACGCGAGAAAGGCAGCCACGGCCCCGATCTCTGCTGGATCGGCCATGCGCTGAAGCGGGGTCATCGCGGCGTAGACTTTCTGGCCCTCCTCACCCAGTGCTTCCTTCGCGAGCTCGGTCGCCGTCGCCCCGGGCGACAGCACGTTTACCCGGATGCCAGTGCCCTTCAAGTCCTCCGCCCAGGTCCGCGCAAGATTGCGCACCGCCGCCTTGCTCGCGCTGTAGGCGCTCATTCCCGGGGCGCCCGTGGTGCCGGCACTCGACCCGGTCAGGATGATCGAACCACCCTGCCCCATCAGCGGCAGCGCCTTCTGGACTGTGAAGATCGTCCCCTTCACATTGGTGTCGAAGGTTTCGTCAATGTGCTCGGCGGTGATCTTGCCGAGCGCAAGCTGGCTTCCCGCCCCGGCATTGGCGAAAACGATGTCGAGGGTTCCGCGCTCGGACTTCACCGCCGCGTAGAGTCGGTCGAGGTCGGCCAGATCGGAGACCGAGCCCTTCACCGCGCGGGCATTGGGTCCGAGTTCGGCTACAGCGGCATCAAGCGCTTCCTGCCGGCGGCCGAAGATGAAGACGAAAGCGCCCTCCTCGATGAAGCGTTTTGCGGCGGCGCGGCCGATGCCGGTAGCGCCACCGGTAATGACAGCAGTCTTTCCATTCAGTCGGGTCATGTCGTGCATCCTTCGTTGGAGTTGTACCCAAGCAGGAAATTGCTTGCTTGAGACGAGGATGCAGCGCTGATAACCTAAGGACAAGTATGCACCTTTTGGTAAGTATCAAAAAATGACGACGACTTCTGAAATCTGTGACACCGGTTGCGGGCTCAACGCCACGTTGCGCATCATCTCGGGCAAGTGGAAACCGCTGGTCTTGTTTTTCCTGCGCGGCGGCCCGAAGCGCTATGGCGAACTCAAGCGGTTGATCCCGGGCGTCAGTGACAAGGTGCTGATCCAGCAATTGAAGGATCTGGAAGCCGATCACGTGCTGGCGCGGACCGACTACAAGGAAGTGCCACCCCGAGTGGACTACACGCTGACCCCGCTTGGCCGCAGCCTGGCTGAAGCGATCGTGCCGCTGTGCACCTGGGGAACCGAAAACGCGGCGCAAATGGCAAGCATCTTCGCCAAGCGCGACGCTTTGGCCTAGCGGGATGCTGAAGAACCGCTGAGTCGGGCAGCCATCGGCCAACAGCGGACGTTCGATTCGGTGCGCTGTTAGACCGGAAGCGCTCTTTTAGCCAATACTGTGCCGCAGTTTGTCTCTGAGCATGACCACACCCCATGGAAGCGCTCACATCGCGGCGATGTGGCTGCCGTCGCTCATCGCCGAAAGAACACAATTGCCGCCATGGTCGAGGAAGTACAGACGCCCGTTATCCAATGCGCTTACCTGCTCGCCGTGGTTTTCCTGTAGTGCGCAGCTACTCCGTAGCACGGGTCATCTAGCCTGCATTACACAAATAGCCCACGAGCTTGCGACGTGCACAAGTCGCGGGGCGCTTGTTTTTATCTGGTCGTGAATCAAGCTTTCGACAACTCCCCATCGACGACACGCCAGAGATCGCGCGGGTTGTCATGCTTCAACGCTTCGGGCAGCAGGTCGTCTGGAAATCCCTGATAGCAAACAGGCCGCAGGAAGCGTTCGATCGAGCTCATGCCGACTGAAGTGAAGCGGCTATCAGACGTCGCAGGAAACGGTCCGCCATGAATCGACGCATATGACACTTCTTGCGGATGTGCGAACGCATTAACGACGATGCGACCTGTGCGACGCTCAAGAATTGGCAACAGGCGCGCGGCAAGTGCGTGATCGGATTGGTCGAGCTGCATGGTCGCGCAAAGTTGCCCACGGAACTGCTTTGCGATCGCGATGAATTGCTCGACATCCTTCACGCGCACCAGCAGTGCAGCAGGACCGAACACTTCCTCCGACAGCGTTGCATCATCAAGCATGCGCGCACCGTCGACTTCGAAGAGCACCGATTGCCCGTCCCATGCGCCTTGCGATTCACCCCCTGCCGCGATGCGTTGGGCGCCTGCTTCGGCCTGTCGCTCGACATTCTTGCGGTACGCGTTATTGATGCCGGGCGTCAGCATGGTGCGCGCTTGCATGTCTTCGACGCGGGCAATCATTGCGTTCTTCAGTTCGACATAGCCGGGGCCATCGATAGCCAGCAGAATCGCAGGCTTCAAGCACGCCTGGCCGACGGTGACCAGCATACGTTCAGCGAACCCGTCGCCGATCACACCACCGCGTGCGGCGAGCGCCGATGGCAGCACGAATGTCGGATTGACGCTGGTCATTTCGGTGAAAACGGGAATCGGATCAGGACGCAGCTGCGCGCGCCGAAAAAGCGCCATACCGCCAACTTCCGACCCTGTGAAGGTCACCCCCTTGATGAGCGGATGATCAACCAGCGCCTCGCCGATTTCATTGCCGCCACCGCGAACGAGCGAGAACACGCCCTCATGCAGACCAGCGTCTTTGACAGCCTTCTGGATCACGCGCCCCATCATTTCCGATCCGCCAGGATGAGCGTTGTGCGCCTTCAGAATGACCGGGCAGCCAGCCGCCAGCGCCGACGCTGTATCACCGCCTGCCACCGAATAGGAGATCGGAAAGTTACTCGCGCCGAATATTCCAACCGGACCCAGCGCAATCTTCTGCAAGCGATGATCCATCCGTGCGCGCGGTTGACGGTCGGGTTGAGCGGGATCGATGGTCGCCTGTCGAAAGCGCCCTTGACGAACGACCGTCGCGAACTGGCGAAACTGAATCGCAGATTTCGCCGCTTCACCTTCGAGTTGTGCAACCGGTAGGCCGCTTTCAAGTGAGATGCGTTGCGCCAGTTCAGACGCGATCGCATCAAGGCCGTCAGCGATGCGCTCCAGGAAGTCGGCACGTTCGGCGAGACTCGTATTGTTGTAGCTGTCGAAAGCGTCGTCGGCGAGTTGAGCGGCGCGATCGACTTGCGCGACGCCACCGAACGCGAACGACGGTTCAATCTCGGTGTTGGTTGCAGGGTTCAGCGCTTTCATCGTGCCGGCGGTTGCGGACACTTCCTGGGCGCCGATAAGCAGGTTGCCAGTGAGTTTCATAGCGGTTCTCTTCAAGAGTCAGGCGGCGGCGCCAGTGTTGAGGGCAGCGATGAGATCGGCTGTCGTCAGGATTTCGTGGGCGAAGGTGGGGCCGTTCAGTTCATGTGCGGCATGCATCATTTCCTTCTTGAACGCGGCCGTTGCGTCGCGCACCAGCGTGACGTGGTAGCCCAGCTCCATCGCAAAACGGCTCGTTGACTCAATGCAGGTATTGGCAAGCAGACCGATGACGATCACGTGCGTGATGCCTTGCTGCTTCAACTGGAAGTCGAGATCGGTGTTGGCAAAGCCGCTTTGGCCCCAGTGTTCCTGAACGATGATGTCGCCGTCCTGCGGAACGAAATCGGGGTGCCATTCACCGCCCCACGTGCCCTTGGCAAAGGTGTGGCGTTGCTGCACGAGACGCTGGGTCGGATTCGGATGATCCCAGTTGTCGTAATCGCCCGGCTGCCAGCGACGATGCGGCACGTAGAACACCTGGATATCGCTCGCACGGGCGGTTGCAACGGTGTTGCGCAGGTTCTCCAACAAACGGACGTCATCAGCGACTTCCTTGAGCATCGGGAACAGCTTGCCGCCGTCCGAGAGAAAGTCGTTATACGGATCAACCAGCAGCAGACCAGTACGTTCCGCGCGATATACGGGATTAGTCATTTCGTTCTCCAGTCAGAAGATAGTTGCGAACAGTGTCGCGTTTCGCATTCGACCTCGGACCGCTTTGGTCGGACGCCCGTGGTGCCTCACAAATCGAATGCAGTGAGCAAAATCTATCACTATGAAAATCATAGAGTCAATGATTACGTGGTTTTCACGATGAATTCGTCGCTTGCGACAGATTGGCCCCAGTCGTCATTAGAGACGGGTACAGACCCATGCATGTCCGATTTGGATCGTGTTACTATGAAATTAATAGTCAATCTGGGAGACAAGTTGTGACACTTCAAACAGAAGCACCCGATACGGTGTGTCCGGTAGCGCGGTCGTTGGATATCGTCGGTGATCGATGGACCCTGTTGGTCATTCGCGAGCTGTTCATGGGCACCAGTCGCTTCGAAGAAATTCAGATTCAGACGAAAGCGACGCCGCAGATGCTGACGGCACGCCTGAAGTCGCTGGAGGCGAACGGGATGGTCGAACGTCATCCGTATAGCGAAAAGCCGTTGCGCCATGAATATCGTCTGACCGAGAAAGGCAGCGCGTTCTATCCAGTCATCTATGCATTGAGGGGATGGGGCGAAACCTGGTCCAAGGACAAGAGCGAGGAGATCGCCGTGCGTTTCGTTCATCGTGCATGTGGCCACGATGTAGGTTTGGGGTCTGTGTGTCCCGGATGCGGGGATCTGGTTGAACGTAAAGATCTGGAAGTAACCATGAGCGATCAATTTGCAGCCGAACGCGCAGAACGGCGTGCGGCGTTCAAAAGCAAGTAAGGGGCTGCGCGAACGACCACTGCTGCTGTCGCGGCGGGCTCGACATGCGTGCATCAATCGACCATCAGCAGTTGTTTTCATGAAAGCCATAACCTTGCGCCAGCCCGCCGGACTGGCAAACCTCATACTCACGAATCTTGCCGATCCCGTCGGGAGAAATCCGCGTGCGTATCCACGCGAGCTCACTCAACGCCCATGACCTAGGTGTCGTTACTGGACGCTTACGCACCGACGACGGTCGCATTCCGATGTCGGATGGCGCGGTTATCGTCGAAGCAATCGGCGACGGCGTAACAGAGTTCGCAATTGGCGATGCCGTTGTATCGACCTTCTTTCCGTCTTGGCTCGACGGTGGCCCGACGCTCGCGGATTTTTCGACAACACCGGGTGACGGTGTCGACAACATTATCGAAGTGGGCGGCCCGGACACGCTTGGCCAGTCGATCCGCGCTTGCCGTATCGGTGGTCACATCGCACTGATCGGCGTATTGACCGGCCTTGCCGGGCAGGTGCCGACGGGTGAACTGATGCGTCGTCAGCAGACACTGCAGGGGCTGATCGTTGGCAGCCGCAGGCACCAGATAGACATGATCCGCGCAATCGACGCAAACGGCATCAAGCCTGTAATCGACCGTACGTTTGCACTTGATGAGATTGCCGACGCATTCCGTCACCAGGCAGCCGGCAAGCATTTCGGCAAGGTTTGTTTGTCTATCTGACAGGAAGGGCGCAGCCCACTATTTAAAGCAAGCTCAATCAGTGCTGGAGACATCTCGGATGCATGATCGAAGTCGACGAATATGGGTCGATTATCAGCCTCACCACCAACAGCAACCAGCCAATAGCCGAGGCCCCTAACCCACCCTACCGCTGCTGAAAAGCCACTTTCACCCCAAGCCCGACAAACATCGTCCCGATTATTTTCCCTTCCCACCGACGCAACCTCGAAAGGCCTTTAACCCACCGACTCAACGGTCGAATGGCGATAGAAAGGACGCTGGTATACACCGCGCTCAGCGCCGAAAAGATCAACCCAAGCACCGCAAATTGAATCAAGGACGAGCCCGACTCCGGGTGTATGAATTGAGGCAGGAACGCCAGGAAGAAAATCGCGGTTTTCGGGTTCAGTACTTCTGCGCCGATCGCTTGAAAGAAAGCCTGGGGCGGTGTCACATCCGCTAATTGAGTTCGCGCAATGGCACCGGATTTGGCAAGGAATGCGCGCACGCCCAGGTAGATCAGATAGCAGGCTCCTGCGGTCTTCACGACGTTAAACGCGAGCGCCGAGGTCATCAGGATGGCCGATAGACCCAGCGCGGCGCTCAGCGTGTGGATCAGGTCACCGGATGCGACACCCAACCCTGTGGCAATCCCGACTTTTCGTCCACCCTGAAGGGTCCGTGTGATGACTAACAGCACGGCGGGGCCGGGGATTAAGAAAAGACCGATCACGACGGCTACGTACGTCACGATAGAGGGCAGATCAAACATCGCGAGTCACCTCAAGGCAGGACAGGGCAACAGTTATCCTGATCTGAGGTTTGAAAGCAACAGGCCCTTACGGATCGACCTGCCCCATCATCTCAGCCACCGTTTCCGTGCGATTGGCATACCGCTGCGCCAACACCGCACACACCATCAATTGAATCTGATGGAACAACATCAACGGCAAAATCAACACCCCCAACGTGCTGCCGGCGAACAGCACCTGGGCCATCGGCACACCCGTGGCCAAACTTTTCTTCGAACCGCAGAAGAGGATGGTGATGCGGTCTTCCTGACTGAAGCCGAAGGTTTTGCCCAGCACCGTGGAGGCCAGCAGCACCAGCGCCAGGACGATGCAGCACACCACCACCAACCCGGCCAGTTCCCAGAGCGGAATCTGGTGCCAGATGCCTTCGATCACCGCCTCGCTGAACGCGCCGTAGACCACCAACAGGATCGAGCCCTGATCCACGAATTTCAGCCAGGTCTTGTTGCGCGCGACCCAGTTGCCGACCCAGCGCCGAGCGATCTGTCCGGCCACGAACGGCAGCAACAGTTGCACGCTGATCTTGAGGATTGCATCGATGGTCGAGCCGCCATCGCCGTGCACATCCAGCAGCAAGGTCACCAGCAACGGCGTAAGAAAGATCCCGAACAGGCTGGACGCCGCCGCACTGCAAATCGCCGCCGGGACATTGCCACGCGCCAGCGAGGTGAACGCAATCGCCGACTGCACCGTGGCGGGCAGCGCGCAGAGGTAGAGCATGCCCATGTACAAATCGTTGCCGATCAGCGGCGACAGCAATGGCTTGAGCGCCAGCCCGATGAGGGGAAACAGGATGAAGGTCAGGCTGAATACCAGCAAATGCAGGCGCCAGTGACCGGCACCGGCGATGATTGATTCGCGGGACAGCTTGGCGCCATGCAGGAAAAACAGCAGGGCAATCGCGATGTTGGTCAGCCAGCCAAAGCCCACGGCGACCTGACCGCTGGCGGGCAGGAAACTGGCGAGGATCACCACACTGATCAGGGTCAGGGTGAAGTTGTCGGGCAGGAAACGGGGGCGGGTCATCAGTCGGGTCATCCGGGAGGAACATTGCGACCACTCTATCCCGATGCCCAATGACCGACTAACGCCAACGAGCCAGTAGATAGCGCCAAAAGGACATAAAACCTATCGGCTAGCCACTGAGTGGTAATCCCCTCCCGCCACCGCGCGCAAATAGGCCTGATCCGCCTTCCGTCGCAAATCTCGCCACTCCTCCCAATTCACAATGCCTTGACGATCCATTTCATCTGCCTGGCGCAGCAGCTCCTCATGATAGGCATCTGGACATTCCATTCGCAGCGCGCAGTTGTCGAGCGCTCGATGCCAGGCGTCCAGCGCACAGAGGCGGTGTTCTTGAGCCGGAGTCAGCATGTTTTTGAATGAGTTCATGACGGTATCCTGCAAAAAGGAACTACACCGGTAGACGTCGCGTGACGATCAGTTCCACGGCCGCGATGCGATCAACCTGTTCGTACCCGGCTTCCAGCAACTCCTCGCCAAAGACGTCCGGATCGAGCTCCCGGTAGTGCCATTCCAGGTGTGCCCGGTCCAGCGTCTCTTTCACTGACGCAAGAAACGGGTCCTGGCCATCGACGATGGCGACACCGGTATACAGCAGCAACGAGCCGCCTTCGGACAAACGCTCAAGCGATTCGTGAACGATCCGCACGGACAGATCGGCGCCCAGCGCATCACCGCCATGGCGATAAGCCCGCCGCCTGGAATCCTTCATGTAAGGCGGATTGGCGACGATCAAGTCGAAGCGCCCTTCTGTCTCATTGAGCACATTGCTGGCGTGGCAGACCACGTTATCCAAGCCTGCCAGTGTGACGTTGATCCGGGTGAAATCGAGCGCCTTGGGGTTGATATCCACCGCGAAGACTTCAGCCTCGGGTTTGGCCCGGGCAATGAGCATCGCGCCGGCGCCGGTGCCACAGCCGATGTCGACAGCGCGCTTGATGACGCAACGGGTCGAGCGCAAATGCCGCTCTATGGTTTGGACAAAACGATAGGTATCGGGGCCAAAGAACACCGAATCTTCCTGGGTGGTCGGAAAGGCAGAATGAACCAGCAGCAGGTTATCCAGCGATGACCATCTGACCGTACTTTTGAGCCGCTCATGATCACGTTCCAACACGCCGCTTTCGATCAATTTGTTCTCGTCGCTCGGTGGCAACAGGCCCTGCTCGAATGACCTGCTCCAACCAAACGCATCACGCAGGGTTCTGCCGATGGCATTGCCAGCCCTGTCATTGACACACTGATGAGTGACAGGCGTTGGCGTCACGAAGGAGTAACCGCTGTTGCGCAGCAACTGGCCCAGTTGCAGCAATGCGGACTGCCCGCTCATACCGATTGCCCCTTTACGTTCTCGCTCATCGCCTTGACGAACGCCCGCGTGGCGTAAAGCCCGGCCGGGGTCGCATGCATGGCCGGGCACATGAACGCGCCAAGCAATGTCATTTGCTCATTGGGCGCGCAGTGTTCGAGATCGCTGAGTAGCCCTTGCAGGTCTGGGTCGGTTTGCGCGATCGAAGCTTGTACATCCGGTTGTCCCGATGACTTGTTCCTGAACTGAAATCGAAAGGCATTGGCGGCGCTTTCTTCCACGATCCGCTCACCGGCAATCCAGTCCCACAGCAACTGCTTTTCGTAACCGGAGAACACGCCAAACATCGGCGCGCCAGCACCGTCGATCAACTTCCAGAACCGACTGTTGACCGGGTCTTCATCGCGTTTGATCCAGCCTTTGTTCAACAAGGCGTCGAGGAATGCCGGGATCTGATTCGGCTCGGCCAACCACTCATTGATGGTCCGGCCTTCCAAGCGGCAATAGTCGGAATGCATGTGCTGCCCGAACATTCTCTTGCGTTCGAGCATGGCCACGACTTCCTGATCCAGGTCGAAGGACTTGATGATCGCCTTTGAGCCAATGCCGAGTTCATTCAGCTTGTAGCCTTGCACGACACGCCGATAAAACTCATCGCGCTCGGCCCCCATCGGCATCAGCGACAGCACACTCTGGGCCGCTTTACGCGCATGCCCGGTGCTGGCGTTATCAATCGTCACATGCAGCGAAAAATAGTACGGGTCGATGCCCAGCTCATTCAATTCGAACGAGGTGATCAGCAAGTGTAACGGCAGCTGTTCATACCCCAGGTTGTAGCCGATGACTTCCGGCAGAAACGCCGCGCCATGCTGAGCCAGCGCCAACTGGATCGCGCCCTGCTCGTAATAGATATCCGCCAGCGTATCGCCGGGGTCGCAGTCCAGATCGGCGATCAGTTTTTTATACAACGCCACATGATTGAGCGCCAATTCACCGTCGCCCAACTCCTCCAGATACGTACGAATCAACCCATGAAACCGATAATCCGACCAATGCGGCAGCAGGCCGTAGAGCCAGGCGCCGTCCACCAACTTGGTCGGCGCGACATGCTGCAGGAAATACAGTGCGTGGCTGCGCCCCGTGAAAAAACGCCGGGGGCCGCCGGCATGCCGCGCTTGCAGATACGCCGAATATTGCTCGGCAACGTTCGCCACACCCTCGCCTATCCAGTCCTCAAGATGTTGCGGATTGCTCGGCACTTCACACACCGAGTGCTCGGCGCGGGCCAATTCCTGGCGCAGAAAATCCACAACATCGACATCGCGCAGTGCTTCACTCGGCTGCATCAAGGCGTCATAAACGGTCTTGGCCTGATTGCTGTCGGTGGCTACCGGGCTACCTATTGGCGTGCCGGTAAGGGTCTGAAGGTGTGTCATAGGATTACCTGGCAGTCATCTCAAAAGAATCCCGGCTCAGTGCCTAATGCCGATCAGTCAAGAATTTGAATGCCGCAATCCTTGTGGGAGCGAGCTTGCTCGCGATAGCGGTATCACGTTCAACATTGATGCTGACTGTTACGCCGCTATCGCGAGCAAGCTCGCTCCCACATGTTCTGCGCCTTAACTGACGGGCATTAGTCTTCGCGCCGCTCTAATTCTTACGATTCACCCCTATTCAGAAGATTCATTGAATTTCACGGTTGTCCGGTGGACGGCAATTTTCGCAACCCCAGCTACCCTGCCATGGGCTCGTGTGCCCTTTGGAATACCCCTGACGATCCGTGACGCGAGCGTTCATTTAGCCGGCTTCGAGGTGTTCAGCACCACCGCCGCGCGAATCAGCGCCTTCAACGCGGCCTCATCAATCTTCTCGCCCTGGTGAATATCAATGGCCCGCCGGGTATTGCCTTCGAGGCTGGAGTTGAACAGGCCTGAAGGGTCCTCCAGCGAGGCACCCTTGGCGAAGGTCATTTTCACCACGGCCTTGTAGGTTTCGCCGGTGCAGAGGATGCCGCCGTGGGACCACACCGGCACGCCGCGCCACTTCACTTCCTCGACAACGTCGGGGTCGGCCGTGTGAATGAGGGCCCGGATCTGCGCCAGGGTCTCGCCCCGCCAATCGCTCAGTTCGTGGATTTTTGCGTCGATCTGCGAAGAGGCGCTAGCGCCCTCCTCTGCGTCCATTGCCTTTTTCATGGTGTCGCCTCAGGGTGATTGCCGACCCTTGAGTATTGCTGACGGACGATTTTTCTCCAGGCGCCGCGACCGCTGGGTAGGGTCGCCTCGCGCATCCCTGAACCTCGACCGATAATGCAAAGTCGTGGGCTGCACACGTTCACCGAGGGACTGAAAAATGCCGCTGACTCTTTACTACCATCCGCTCTCGTCGTACTGCCACAAAGTGCTGGTTGCGCTGTACGAAAACGACGTTGAATTTGAAAAGAGGCTTGTTGATCTGGCGAGCGAGGCCGACAGGGCCGAGCTTCAGGCACGCTGGCCGATTGGCAAATTTCCGGTCGTCCACGATCACGCTCGCCAACGGGACGTGCCGGAGTCCACGATCATCATCGAATACCTGGACCGGTTTTATCCGGGTCCGCAGCCCTTGGTTCCCGAGGATTGGGAGGCGGCGCTGGAGGTGCGTTTGTGGGATCGTTTTTTCGATCTCTACGTTCAGGGGCCGATGCAGCGAATCGTGGCGGATCGCTTGTTTTCGGCCCATGGCGATTTGACCAAAGAACACGCCCTGCTGACGACGGCGTATTACATGCTGGAGCGGCGAATGGCTTCGCGGATCTGGGTGGCCAGCGAGGCATTCAGCATGGCCGACTGCGCGGCGGTCCCGGCGTTGTTCTATGCCAGCACACTGCTGCCGTTTCCCGGCGACTGCGGACACTTGAGCGCCTACTTTGAAAGGTTGATACAGCGACCGTCGGTGCAGCGGGTCATTGATGAAGCCAAGCCGTATTTTCAGTTTTATCCGTTTGCGGAAGCGATCCCGTTGCGGTTTCGCTGACATAGCCGCAGCGCAAACCAATTGTAGGAGCGAGGCTTGCCCGCGAAAGCTATGTAACATCCACCGTAGAGGTTGAATGGTATAGCGCTTCGCGGGCAAGCCTCGCTCCTACAGTTTTGGCGGCGCTACGGAAAGGTCTGAAGGTAAGCCAACAGGTTTTCGATCTTTTCCGGATCGCTGATTCCCCAGAAGATCATGCGGGTGCCCGCCACCACGCTTTTTGGGTCTTCGATGTACTTGGCCAGGGTTTCGCGGGTCCAGACCACACCGGATGATTTCATCGCCTCGGAGTACTGATAGCCCGTTGTGCTGCCGGCGGTGCGGCCGATCACGCCATTGAGTTCGGGACCAAAGCCCGGGCGCGCCGATTCGCCGACTTGATGGCAGCCGCCGCAGGTTCGGCTGAACAGTTTGCCGCCCGCCTCGGCATCGCCGGCCGCGTTTACCTCGGTACCGAGCAATCCTGTGGTGAGCAATAAAGCGAAGGTCAGTACGCTGGCGCGGATCATGTAGCGGCTCTCGAAAAAACGAGCAGCTATTTCATCACGACCCGCGTCGATACCGAAGCCTTCAATTTAATCGTGCAGCAAACCCGAGCTGTACTCATTGAAGTTGTTGCCGATAGCGCTGCCGCCGAAGTTCAGCTTGTTCGTGGGGCGGCCATCAAACTGCTGGCAGCCATCTGAAAAACAGCTGCTGGTGGTCACACCGGAACCGGAACAAGCGCTCAGGAGCAAAGCACCGGCGATCAACACGACTTTGAAGAGATTCGATTTCATTGTTCCGTTCCCTTTGGCTGCAAGCATGGCCACGCACAACCCGAAGCCATCAGCCTAAGCCGCGCTCGCACCTGAAACCAATGAAACATCGAAGCTCGACAGCTTGGGTTCAGCCAAGTGGTCGCCTCCTCATTTGCGGGCCAATTTGTAGCGCACGCAGTCCTCATAAAAGCTCTTGCGGATCGCTTCCGGCTTGAACCGCGATTGGCTGTCATAGGTTTGCTCGGTAATGCCCATGGCCATCATGCGCATCCATGCCTTGTTGAACTTGTAACCCTGGATCTTCTGGCGTGCGGCATACAGCGAAACACCTTGCAGCTTCAATTCCTGAGCCCTGGCCGCCGTCCCCGCCCCCCAACTGCACATATACCGATCGTTGGGCATCAGCTCTTTGGCTTCCACCGGGATGGCAATGCTCGCCAGGGCAAACGAGATCACTAGATTGCGCAATTGAATTCCACCTAACCATCTGAAAGTGCGGCGATTCTGGCGATTACGCGAGGGGTTGGGGGCCAGCAAATTGCCTTACTTGAGACACCGAGGGATAAGTCCTTGAAACCGGGGTGGCGCAGACAATGCCGCAAGCCTGTTGCGCTGCTACGCTAAGTTTTCAAATCAAGCCGCAGGGAGCAGCGTAATGGCCTTAATTTACGATGTGCCGCGAATCGGAACCCATTACAAATTCGGGCAAAGAGGCCCAACGTGCTGGTATTACGCGGCGAAGATGCTGCTCAAGTTCCACGGTCTGTACGATAAGGCAGACGTGTCGGCAGAGTCGATCTACGAGCAGATGAAAACCCTGCACGAATTGCGACGCAGCTTTACCGAGACCGGTGAGACCAGCAATGCCCTGTCGACTGCCGGCCTGCAGGCGAATCAGGCCAAGATGCTGGCTTATCAAGCGGCGATCACCCGTTTAAAGGCAAAACCCAACCTGTCGAAGGCGCAAAAAGAGCAACTCGCGACACTCGAAAAGGCCAAGGCCGACGAACGCCTGCCCCGAATTGACGCGGCCATTGAGCTGCTGAAGAAACAAGCGCTCGCCGATATGGGCCGGCTCGAAATCTTGCAGTCGTTTATTGGCGGTGGGTACTTTTGCAAGATAAACCGCGAACAGTATTTGAAACCGGAAGACGTTGAACCTTTGCTGGAGCGCTGGGGCCCGTTTTACACCGGCGGTTCCGTGGTCGCGGCGGTCAAGACCGACACCGGTGAGGTGGTTCCTGGCGGTGACCGCATTATTTCGGTAACGGAGTTCAAGCCCGACGGCTCCCACGCGATTGTCGTCTGCGGCGCTGACGACAAACTTGTTTATTACAAGGACCCGCACGACAGCTCCGAATTAAGGACGATGGACCTCAAGAAGTTCCATGCCGGCCTCGATACCGACGTCACCGACTTCCTCATCGCCATCAACTGCAACATGCCCTACGACCCGGACAATGGCGGCTGCACACATATGCTGACCAAACGAATTGTGATTGCACCCTAGGCACCTTGACGTCACTTGGGTGAAACGGAGGCCGTGATGACAAAAACAAAAAGACTGATGGGGTTGATGGCTTTGTTGCCGGCTATCACTGCGCAGGCCGATGACGGCGGTATCAGTTTTTGGCTTCCCGGCCAGTTCGGTGCATTGGCGGCGGCGCCGACCGAGCCGGGCTGGAGTCTGCCGCTGGTTTATTACCACGTCAGTGCCAGTGAAGGTGGGAGCAAACCCTTTCCACGGGGCGGCCGCACCACCGTGGGGCTGGATGCGAAAGCTGATTTGCTGTTTGCCAGCCCCACTTACACCTTCGCCGAACCGCTGTTGGGCGCTCAAGCAGCGGTGTCGGTGGTCGCTGCGGTGGGTCGATCCGAGGCCAGTGTCGATGCCACGTTGACCGGCCCGCGCGGGCGGGCTTTCTCCGGGGGCACGGACGACAGCCTCAAGGGCGCGAGCGACGTTTATTTGCTCGGCACGTTGAAATGGAACCATGGGGTGCACAATTTCATGGCGTACAGCATGGGCAACCTGCCCGTCGGCGCCTACGACCCGGATCGCCTGGTCAATACCGGGCTTGGCCATGCCTCGATGGACGCGGGCGGCGGCTACACCTACTTCGACAAGACCAACGAGTTTTCCGCCGTGGCAGGCATGACCTACAACTGGGAAAACACCGATATCGATTATCAAAACGGCATCGACGCCCACCTGGACCTGAGCGCCTCGCACTTCATCACCAGCCAGACCCACCTGGGTGTGGTCGGCTACGTTTACCATCAGGTCACGGGGGACAGCGGCAGTGGCGCGACCCAGGGCGATTTCAAATCCAAAGTCAGCGCCGTCGGGCCCCAGGCCGGGCACTTCTTCAAGGTCGGCAAAGAACTCTGGTATGCCAACCTCAAGGGTTACTACGAGTTTGACGCCGAGAATCGCGCCGAAGGCTGGAACACTTGGCTGTCGTTGGTCGTTCCGCTTTAAAAAAAGGGGACGCATTTATTTAACGGGTTTGATGTTGGATGGAAGGACCTCTTCGCGAGCAAGCCCGGCTCCAACAGGGGATTTGCTGTGAACACAAATTACGTGCTCGACGATGATCCCCTGTGGGAGCGGGCTTGCTCGCGAAAGCGGTTTCACATTCAACATTGATAGCGGCTGACACGACGCCTTCGCGGGCAAGCCCGGCTCCAACAGGGGATTTGCTGTGAACACAAATTACGTGCTCGACGATGATTCCCTGTGGGAGCGGGCTTGCTCGCGAAAGCGGTTCTAGGTGTTGGTCTTCAGTTTGTTCCACAGGCGGGTTGTCAGCCGTGCGATGGCGGGCGGCAGGTCTTCGACGGTGAACAATCGGTCCAACACTGTTTTGGGCGGGTAAATCGCCGGGTCCTGCTTCACCTCCGGCGCCACATCGGCGTCCGCCGCCAGGTTGGCGTTGGCGTAATGGACACTGCTGCTGATGTTGGCAATCACCTTGGGCTCAAGCAAGTAGTTCATGTAGGTGTAGCCGTTCTTCTCGTGGGGCGCGCTCTTGGGCATGACCACCATGTCCATCCACAGGGTCGAACCTTCGTTCGGGATCGAATAGGCGATGTCGATACCGTTTTTGGCTTCCTTGGCACTGGCGGCGGCCTGCACGATGTCGCCGTTGAAACCGATCACCGCGCAGATGTTGCCGTTGGCCAGGTCGCTGACGTACTTGGAGGTGTGGAAGTACTGCACGTAGGGCCGGATCTTCAGTAGCGCTTGCTCGGCCTTGGCGTAATCCGCCGCCTCGTGGCTGTGGTGCGGCAGGCCCAGGTAGTTGAGGGTGATCGGCAGGATCTGCGTCGGGTTATCGATAATCGCCACGCCACACTGGCTCAACTTCTTGATGTTGTTCTCGTCAAAAAACAGGCTCCAGGAGTGGGTGACATCGGTGTTGCCAAAGATCGCTTTGATCTTCTCGACGTTGTAGCCGATCCCCGCCGTGCCCCACATATACGGATAGCCGTACTGGTTGCCGGGGTCATTGACCTCGAGTTTTTTCATCAGCGCCGGGTCGAGGTTTTTCCAGTTGGGCAGTTGGCTCTTGTCCAGTTTCTGGATCGCCCCGGCCTTGATCAACCGCGACATGAAATGGTTCGACGGACTGACCACGTCATACCCGGTATTGCCGGTCATCAACTTCGATTCCAGCACTTCGTTACTGTCGTGGATGTCGTAGGTCGCCTTGATCCCGGTGGCTTTGGTGAAACTGGGCAAGGTGTCCTCGGCGATATAGCCGCTCCAGTTGGAAATGTTGACCTGTTCGTCGGCGTACGTGACCGCCGAAAACGTTGTGAGCAAGACCGCCAGGGAAACAGGATTAACGCGCATGTTCGATCACCTGATTTTTGAAGAATTTTTGTTGTTTGTGATGCCCGGTTTCTAGATTTCTGTTCTGGCCCTGACCGCCTCCACACGCATGCGCAGCATGGCACCGATATCGAGCAAAGGCTTGGGCGGCAGCCAGCCGGGCTGGGCTCGTTGCATGACCGACGCCAATATCGGCGAGTCGGCGCCCGAGGCCAGTTCGGCCAGCAGTCGCCCCCAAAGGGTGCCGCGCGCCACGCCCGAACCGTTGCAGCCGGCCACGGCAAACACGCCCTCTTCGACCTTGGCGAAATACGGTTGCCCGGAGCGCGAGGCGCTCAAATGACCGCTCCAGGTGAATCGAATGTCTTGCTCGCTCAGCCACGGGAACCGACGCTGCAAACCCAGCGCGTGATGTTTTCTGCGGGACAGCAGATCGCTGTTGGATAAATCCTGAGCGCGGTATTCGGCGGTATTGCGGATCATCACGCGACGATCCGGAGTCAGTCGCACCGTGGCCCCGAGTGGCCGGGTGGACAGCACGCCCCAGGGCTCAACGCTGCCCATCGCTTGAAACTCATCGACGGTCAACGGCCGTGTCAGACTGGCGCTGAGTTCCATCGGGAACGTGCCGCTGTCGACGATTCCCGAGCGTGGGATGAAGGCGTTCAGGCACACCAGCACGTGCTTGGCCTCAATGCTGCCGTCGACACCTTGGGCACGAATCCGCCCTTTATCCAGACGCTGAAGGCCGGTGATATCGGTGTTTTCGTAGAGGCTTACGGTGGGCGGCAAGGCTTCCAGCAAGCCCTTCACATATTTGGCCGGTTGCAGCAAGGCGTTGCCGTTGCCACACCAGATCGCCGCCTGGTAATGCGCGGTTCCGAGTTTTCGCTTGAGCTGTTCGCCTTCCAGAAACTGCGCCGAAGCCCCCACGGCGTGCAGCGTTTGCAGCTTGGCCTCGACGTGGGTCAACTTGGCGGGATCGCTGACGGCGAAGAAATAGCCGGCATCCCGAAAGTCGCACTCGATGCCGTGACGGGCAATTCGCTGGCGGACTTCCTCGCTGGCAGCGCGGGAGATCGAGGTGTCCACTTCATAACCGGCGAAGCCCCGATGCCCCGACAGTTCATCCGTGGCTGGATGTTCATGGGCCACGACGAACCCGGAATTACGCGCCGAAGCACCCTGCGCCGCGCGCTGCCGGTCGACAATCACGATGCGCGCCTGAGGATGCATTTCGGCGAGTGAATGCGCGGCGCACAGCCCCGTAATCCCGGCGCCAATGACCAGCCAATCGGCTTTTTCCGTACCGCTCAGGCGATCACGGACCGGGGCGTTTCCCGCCTGCGCAATCCAGCCACATACGTTTTCCATGCATCACCTCATTGACTGTCGTTCGGCAAGCCGCCCCTGACGCTACATGCAGTAATCGCATGAGCCGTGTCAGATGACAGCAGCCAGAGCTGGAATCTATAAGGTCTGTAGTGATACAACCAACGTTATAAAATCATCAGGCCATTCTGAAAACGCATGGATAAAATTCGCCACGTTCCTTCTTTCCAAGGCCTTCAAGCGTTGGTTGAGGTCGCTGATTCGGGCAGCTTCACGCAAGCGGCGCAAAAGCTCTGCCTGACCCAAAGCGCCGTCAGCCGCAAAATCCAGCAATTGGAGAGTCACTTCGGCGTGTCGCTGTTCGTCAGGAGCAGCCGCAGCCTGCAATTGACCGCGGAGGGCGAGCAGGTCCTGGCCAGTGCGCGCCATATCCTGGAGCAACTGAAAACCCTTGAAGATCGCCTCTCCCCGCAAAAGCGCCCCTTCCGCATCCGCATGCACGTGTCCCTGGCAGTTCGCTGGTTGTTGCCGAAACTGAGCGACTTCTACCTGCGCTACCCGGAGGTTTCCCTGTCGATAGAAACCGTGGCGACGGAGATCGTCGAACCGGCCAGCGACAGCGACGCCTACATCCTCTATCTGCCGGAGCCCTCGAAGGATCCAGCCAGCCTGACCCTGTTCGAAGAAGCGCTGGTGCCGGTGTGCGCACCGGGCCTCGGCCCATTGACGTCGATGGACGATCTCGTACGCTTCGCGCTGCTGCATCGTTCGGCGGACAAGCAAGCGTGGATCGACTGGCTGGCGGCCAATGGCGGCAAGTCGCTGGAGGATTACCGGCACATCCCCTTCAACCTCGATGAGCTGGCGCTGGATGCGGCGGCACGGGGTTTGGGCGTGGCGATGACGGATCTGACCCTGGCGCAGGAGTCGCTGGATCGCGGGGTACTGGTGGTTCCGTTTGGCCAGCCGCTGAAGACCCGAGGGATTTATTCGCTGTGCCCGCAACCGTCGGCGGCGAGCCATCCGGCGTGCGGGGCGATCATGCAGTGGTTTGCTGAACAGGCCGGTTAGCCAGATTTATCTGACCCGCTATACGTTCCTGGCTTCGCGGAAAACCTCGTTTGCTAATAAGTAAGAGGTTTTCCCATGAGCGACCATTGCGAACTCACCCAATTTACTGGTCACCGCCAACGCCAACCTTGACTGGACAGCCATGCTCGGCAGCTTGCGTGGCAACGGGCGCCTGCATTTTGTCGGCATCGTCCCCAGCGCCATTCCCATACACGTGATTGACCTGCCCCCCAGCAAAAGACCTTGTCCGGCTCGCCGGTCGGTTCGCCCAGCAACACCGTGACCATGCTCGAATTCCTCTCCCCCTTATTCGAAACTGCCTGTGCGCTCACGCTGCTACGCCACCTCAATTTTCATCCAAATTAGATTATTACGCTTGGCGAAATCGGCACGATATACCACCGGTGACACGTTGAGTTTTTCGATCAATAGCCAGCCATGAGCGCCTTGATCGCTTTGCTCGACTCGCTCAATTCGTCGCGGTCAATTTCAATAAAATCCGTACTAAAACATCGGTTCTCAGGCGTTTTTTTCAAGAACCCTAAATCAAAGTTTCAAAAAACAGTATTGATGAATTTAGTCGGGCATAGCTGGGTTTGGCATAAGCTCGTTCGTTTAATCACCTAAGGTGTGTTGGGCGGACGTTTACTGCTGGCATTAGACTGTCTCTACTAGAGAATGGCTTGCCCAGCCAGCCAAGGCAAAAGTCATCGACTTCCACCCATGAATCGCCTGGTGATTCGCGGCATCGCATAACGGTCGTACAAATGCCTTCTTGATCAATCTTGACAAAGCTACGGAATTTGCGACGCTTAGATATCAATAACGTAAAAAACAACATGGTGAATTCCTTCCTGGCAGCTCTAGTTATGACCTGGGATTTGAAGGGTCTGGAATAAAAATGGCTTTTTGGCAGCATAAAACAACCCGTTTAAAAGGCTAGAACTGGTGCCAACTTAAATTAAGTGCACACCATGTCTTGGCTTTACGAGGTTGTGTAGGTGACTTGGCCGGACGGATACCCTGTTTGAGGAGTTCTGCGCGCTTAACAAGTACGGGCATCATCTTCAGACCGAACACAGGCCGTCTTGCTGCCGCCAGACTCGATAATCTTTGCCCACAATTTAGCAAAATACCCTGAACCCCACTGCCGAGCCACGCCATGAAACATATGACTATTACCGACGTCGAGTACGCCGGAAAACATAAGCAGGCCCGCAAGGAGTTGCTCCTGATCGAGATGGATCGAGTAGTTCCGTATAAGGGGCCGTGTGAGGGTGCCGACGGGGTATTTCATCAGTTTGAATACGTAGAACATGAGTTTTTATGCGCTAATCATCTTCAACTTCTTCAACAAAATAGCAACTATGGCGTGTACCGCCTGGGTCGATGATGAAGACGCCTTGCCCTTTGCCACACTCAGATGATTGGGGTATCAAATAGGCTTTTTTCTTGTCGATCCACGCATTCAGTTTGTAGATGTAGATACCCATGCCAATGGCAATACCCAGCACCAGTAGCAAGCAAAGAACAAACTGTGCAGTGTAATCGTCGCTTTCCCTTTCTGGGCTAGTGGGTTGCATATCGAGGTCCTGTTGTTGAAATACGCCGCCATGATAAGGATCGGTGGGTTAACGCCAGGTGAACATTGTCGTGAGGAAAGGTAACTCCGCTATCCTCCGCCCAACTAGTGAAAAACCAGGGGTCCGTGCGTGCATATTCATCTGCTGCTGGTCGAAGACAATATCGACCTTGCGAACACTGTCATCGAGTATCTGGAAATCACCGGGATCGTCTGCGACCATGCCAGCAACGGGCAAATGGGCTTGAATCTGGCGCTCGCTCAGCACCATGACGTGATCTTGCTGGACATCCTGCTGCCGCGTATGAACGGCCAACAGGTGTGCAAAAAACTGCGCGAGCATGGAAATCAGACACCGATCCTGATGCTCTCATCACTGGATGCCTTGGCCGATAAGCTCGCCAGTTTTTCGGTCGGGGCCGACGACTATCTGGTCAAACCCTTCGAACTTCCGGAGCTGGTTGCACGGATTCGTGCCCTGAGCCTGCGCCGTAGTGGACAGGCTAATCGGCTGCAAGTCGCTGACCTGATCATGGATCTTTCAGCGCGCAAAGCCAGTCGCAACGGTCAGGAACTGCACCTGTCACCGACCGGCTGGACATTGCTCGAATGCCTGATGCGCGCCAGCCCTGCGCCCGTCAATCGCGAGCGTCTCGAAGCAGCGATCTGGGGTGACAAGCTGCCTGACAGCAATACGCTCAAGGTGCACATGCACCGTCTGCGCAAGGCTGTGGACAAAGACTTCGCCGTGGCGTTGATCCAGACATTGCCCGGTATCGGCGTTCAGTTGGGGGCCATATGCGCAAAGGGCTGAGCTTGAAGTGGGTGATCAGTGGCAGCTTGCTGTTGGTCATTGCCATGGTGCTGATTATCTACAACCAGCTACTGCCGGCTTACACCGAGCACGGACTCCGATATACCGACAGCGAGGCGATGGAAGAAGAAGCGCAGTTATTTGCCCGGCATTACCAGCAGGACCCGACGACGCCGCCGCCTGATAACGACTTCGTCAAGAGCGCGCTCAGCAAGGAGGCCTTGCCGAAAAACATCCGCGACTTGCTCGAAACCACGCCGAGCATGGCGTTCGGTGCCGTGCAGTACTTCGGCGACGTTGACTCCTACGACGATTATGCCGGCACGGTCGTTCTGATCCACCCGTTGTACGACGGCAAAACGCTATATATGTACGACACCAGACATGACTATGAAAAAGACGGCGAAGTCGAAACGCCATTGTCCGATGCCTACCTGGAACACGAGTTATCGATGGTCAGCCTGATCAGTCTGGCGGTGTTTATTCCCGCACTGATCATCATCGCCCTGCTGGCCTGGTGGGTGGTGCGGCCGCTCGGTCGGCTGACGCAATGGTCGGCCAGCCTGGAAAGCGCCAGTGCGCCCGCCGATCAACGGCCGCATTTCATCTTCCGTGAGTTCAATCTGCTGGCTGACTCACTGAATCACAGCGTGCAACAGGTCAAAGCCGCGAGCCTGCGGGAAGAGCGCCTGCTACGCTACGCCAGCCATGAACTTCGCACATCGCTGGCGGTACTCAAGGCCAATGTCGAATTGCTCGCCGTTCAGGCCGGCGGCGAGCTGCCCCCGCCCTTACAGCGGATCGAGCGCTCGGTGCTGAACATGCAGCGAATTGCCGAGACCCTGTTGTGGATGAGCCGCGAAAGCCCGGAAGCGCTACCAGAAGAAGCGTTCGACATGCGCCAACTGTTGAATGAACTGATTCAGGAACATCGCTACCTGATCGGCAAACGCAAAATCGAGCTGATCCTGCACATCAGTGATGAGCCTTGCCGGCTGCCCCTGACTGCGTGCCGCATCGTCGTGGGTAACTTTCTGCGCAACGCCCTGCAATACTCTGACGATGGCAGCTTCCAAATAACCTTCGATCAGCTGCAACTGCGCATCGTCAACCGGATACGCACCCCCCAGAAGCATCAAGAATCTGCCGACTTCGGTTACGGCCTCGGGCTCGTACTGATGCGCCAGCTCTGCGCAAAACTGGGTTGGCACATTGAGGTCGTATCCGAAAAGAATCGCTTCACGGTCATCCTGAAATTATCGGCTCAGACACCGCAGCAGCTTCCCGACGCAACGGACACCTGAACAGACTTCAGCGCGCCTCCTCCAACTCGTCATGCCGCAACCCGATGAGCGCTCATTTCATCTCGACAAACGAGCGCTCCATGACCAGCGTGTGGGATCGTCCGATCATTCAGATCAGATTATTACGCTTGGCGAAGTCGGCCAGATACACCACCGATGTCACATTGAGTTTATCGATCAGGCGAGTTTTATAGGTACTGACGGTTTTGTTGCTCAACAACATGACATTGCCGATTTCCTTGTTACTCAGACCTCGTGACAGTTGCTGCAAAATCGCCAACTCGCGGTCGGACAGTCCGCGGATCATCTCAAGCTCAGTGGAATCGATATCAACCCGGCGTACGGAATTGCCCGCCAGGTTTGGAAAGAACGTATAGCCCGCCATAAGCGCCTTGATCGCTTTGCTCAATTCGTTCAAATCGTCGGTTTTCGAGATATATCCGGCAGCGCCCGCCTTCATGCAGCGCATGGCATAAAAGGTTGCGGACTGGGCGGTCAATACCAGGATCTTGCTCGACAGTTTCAGTGCGCTGATCCGGTTGATGGCTTCCAATCCGTCCAGCCTGGGCATGGTGATATCCAGCACGATCAGTTCCGGGTCATGCTGGCGAGCCAGTTGCACCGCATCGGCGCCATTGTCAGCCTCGGCAACGACTTTAAACTGCTCACGCTCCAGCAGCACCTTCACCGTCGCCCGAATAAACGGATGATCGTCTACCACCAACGCTTTATGCATTTGCACCTCATTGCAATAGGCAAAAAAAATGACAAGACTCATACGATGATTACTGTCACGACGAACGACATTCTTGAATTTGATTCCTGGTATGGAGTGTCAGTTAGTTAATGTCGGCAGTTCGGAAAACCACCAACTTTTGACTCTAATAAGCGATTCTTTATTTAAGTAAAAACTATTTTACCGGCGCCGCATTCGCACCCGGAACGTGAGCACTGCAGTATCCAACGTTTTAATTATGTTTTAAATCGCCTCACACCTGGTGCGCTCACGCGCCAGCGTCAGGACAGAGAGAAGAATAAAAAACAAACCGGTGTCCGTACATACAACTATCGGGGTAGGTCGTGAACCCATTGCGAGGCAGACCACCACGAACGCTTCCCGCTCGAGATGGATCAGGAAGCGCCCTGAAAAGGGCTGGTTGCGCAGATGGAACCGGCCCGACCTAAGGGTAAAGCGTTGTCAGGCGTGGAAAATCGGGACACCCTCTAATTGTTTAGGAAAGTGCTGCGATACGTGAAGTAACATTTAGAACAGTCACTTCCAGAGATCAAGAGCCCTGCTGGTGAGCAACTCTGGCGTCCCAGTCCACCGGGGTTCCAGCGCAGCTCTCTGGCGCGTTTTTTGCTTATCCAAACCTTGCAATCGTTCTTGAACTAGCGGTATCGAAAATGGCACTCAATCAAATATTGTCGCTCCAGGAAGTTGCGAACTGGAATAGGGTCCTTGCGCGTCTGTTTGACCGGCAATTGGAAAATGACCTTCCGGGACTGCTTTCTGATGCGATGAAGCAATTTATCGAACACGATACTTTCATCCTAAAAGTCTACGACCATGGCAACGATTTGCCGATAATCATTTCTCATGACATCCCAACCCATCGGCATTATCAGTATTTCGAAAATTACTTTGCATCGGCCTACAAAGAAGATCCGCTGCTGAAAAAGCTTCGATATGACGGCACTGGCAACGTGGTTCAGATCAATGCAAATACCTGCTCGCTGAAAAACTCTGCCTACTACCGAACCTACTATGAGGATCTCAACCTCAATGACGAAATAGATATCTTGTTGCCAGTGGCGCCCCGCCAATCCCTGGTGCTATCGATTGGCCGATGGGGTGATGTTGCCCATGAAGACGAACTGGCAACATTGAGCAGCGTGTATCCGCTGATCGAATGTTTGCTGAAAAACTTCTGGAAACAGCGATCCGCGCAGCAAGACGTGCGCCCTATGCCACATTCTGTCGAAACACGTCTGGCCACCTTCGGTGAGGAACAGCTGACCGTGCGGGAGCGGGAAATCACTCGATGGATGTTGCAAGGCAAGTGCACCAAAGAAATTGCTCGTGTACTGGAAATCAGTGCGCAGACCATCAAGGTCCATCGTAGAAATATTTACGCCAAGCTGGGCGTCAATACTGAACTGCAACTGTGCAGCCTGTTTGCCGCGACGGCACTTCCCTACTCTCACTAGCGCCTTCAAATACCAGGCACTCGCAGCACTGCTTCGGTCCGGCAGTGTTGCGCTGCGCGCGTCGTTACCCGCGCAATTCAAAGACCAAAACCTTCTGTGCTGAACAATTCATCTACCCCGATAGAGGCATTCCACCCTCCTGACCTTCCTCCTACCCTGCTGACTTGCCCATCTTTTTTGTTGGGCAATTCGATGGCAGTTCGGCGAGGGTATGTGCAATGAAGACCGGTTTTGTCTGGCATGAAATTTACATGTGGCATTCAACGGGATGCCACGCTGGAGTCTATCGCCCAGGACTGACGATCCAGCCCGGAATCCCTTTCGAGGAGGCGCAAACCAAACGACGTTTAAAAAACCTGTTGGACGTCAGCGGCCTTAGCGCACACCTGCAACCGATCACGGCCGTCGCGCTGACGGAAGAACAACTGCAACGTGTGCACACCTCGGCCTATTTGAATGTGCTCAAACAACTTAGCGATGGCAACGGCGGGCAATTGAGCGCCAATACCCCTGTGGGCAATGGCAGCTACGACATTGCCAAACTGGCTGCTGGCGGCGTGGTTTCTGCGGTAGATGCTGTTCTGCGGGGGGCGGTAAAAAATGCTTACGCACTGGTGCGTCCTCCGGGACATCACGCTGAACCGGACACAGGCATGGGGTTCTGTTTACTGGCCAACGCCGCACTGGCTGCAGATCATGCCCTGGAGCACTTCCATCTTGAGCGCGTAGCAATCGTCGACTGGGATGTTCACCACGGAAATGGTGCTCAGCGGATCTTCTGGGAGGATCCGCGAGTACTGACGATCTCGGTGCATCAGGATGGAAACTACCCCGCCGATTCGGGCCACACGCACGAACAGGGTGCGGGTCCAGGCCTGGGGTACAACTTCAACATTCCGCTCCCGCCCGGCTGTGGTAACGGGGCCTACCTGCACGCATTCGACACGCTGATTCTGCCCGCCCTTCGCGCCTACCGCCCGCAATTGATCATCGTACCTTGTGGCTTTGATGCGGGAGCTTATGACCCATTGGGTCGCATGATGCTGCACAGCAACACCTATCGAGCCATGACCCAGCGAGTAATGGCGGTCGCAGACGCATGTTGTGAGGGGCGGCTGGTGCTGTGCCATGAAGGAGGCTACGAACCTAACACTGTGCCCTACATGGGATTAGCCGTTATTGAGACGTTGAGCGAGCTCCCCACTGCGATTACCGATCCCAATCTTGCTGATATGCAAGGTCTGACAGGACAAGCGCTGAAACCCCATCAACGCGAATGGATTGCCCGTTTGCTGAATAAACTTCAAGGCCCCTTGCTGCCAGGTCCGGAAGAGGAAGGCTGTGTATGAACTCACTTTCGGCATCCAGAAAATACTTATCTAACGCAAGTTTGCGTTTCAACATAACACCCATAAAAACGGTTGGATTGAAATTGATCAAGAACATCCCCTCGCTCCGCTTGCTTGGCAAAGTCCTGTGCGGTCTCGGCCTGCTCAGCTCACTCGCCCAAGCCGAAGCTGATGATCGCACCTTGCGAGTCTACAACTGGTTCGACTACATCACCCCCAAGGCCCTGGAAGACTTCAAGGCCCAGAACCCCCAGACCGAAATGGTCTACGACGTCTACGATAGCAACGAAAGCCTGGAAGCCAAGCTGCTCACCGGCAACTCCGGTTATGACGTGGTGAACCCGGGCGACATGTTCTTCGCCAAGGAGATCGGGGCGGGGGTGTTCCAGCCACTGGACCGCAGCAAGCTGCCAAACTGGCAACACCTCGACCCCCATCTGATGAAGCTGGTCGAAGACAACGACCCGGGCAATCAATTTGGTGTGCCCTACATGTACGGCACCGTCCTGATCGGTTTCAACCCGGCCAAGGTCAAGGCCGTATTGGGCGACAACGCACCGGTGGACAGCTGGGACCTGATCTTCAAGGAAGAAAACATCAGCAAGCTCAAGCAGTGCGGTGTCGCCCTGCTCGACTCGCCGTCGGAGATTCTGCCGCTGGCCCTGAAACATCTCGGCCTGGACCCCAACAGCACCAGCCCGGCGGACTACGCCAAGGCTGAAGCACTGATGATGAAGATCCGTCCGTACATCACCTACTTCCACTCGTCCAAGTACATGGCCGACATCGCCAACGGCGATATCTGTGTCGCAGTCGGTTACTCCGGTAGCTTCTTCCAGGCCGATAACCGCGCCAAGGACGCCAAGAATGGCGTGGTGGTCGACATGCGTCTGCCGAAGGAAGGAGCGCCCGTTTGGTTTGACATGCTCTCGATCCCCAAATCAGCGAAAAATCCGGAAGACGCCTACGCCTTCATCAACTACTTGCTGCAACCGAAAGTCATCGCGCCAATCAGCGACTTTGTCGGCTACCCGAACCCGAACAAGGACGCCACTGAGCTGGTTAATCCGGCGATCCGCAACAACCCGAACCTGTACCCCACCGAAGCGGCCATGAAAACCCTCTACAGCCTGAAACCGCTGCCCCGTGACGCGGAACGGGTACGAACCCGGGCCTGGAGCAGAATCAAGTCAGGTGTCTGAATATTCCCTTCGGGGTGCCCAGTAGAACGCTCAGGTAGTTAAGTTCAGAACCTGTCGCATCACTCAGTGCAGCGAGAAACGCTATGAAAACCCATTTCGAGTTAAGTGTTGCCCTTAAATCCGAGCCCAAGTGTGATGGAAACATTAACCGCTTCAACCGTCAGCAGTCAGTGGTATCAGCATGATCGAGGTCACCGAGGCTTCAATCGCCCAACTGCGCGCCGCGCTTGAATCCGGCCAGACAACGGCCGTTGAACTGGTCCAGGCCTATCTCGCCAGGATCGACGCCTACGACGGCACCGATACGTCTACCGCCCTGAACGCCGTGGTGGTCCGCAACCCCGAGGCGCTGAAGGAAGCCCAGGCCTCCGATGCCCGTCGGGCCTCGGGGCAAAAGCTTGGGCCGCTCGATGGCATCCCTTACACGGCCAAGGACAGTTATCTGGTCAAGGGGCTCACCGCGGCTTCCGGGAGCCCAGCCTTCAAAGACCTGATCGCTTATCGCGACGCGTTCACTATCGAACGCCTGCGCGCCTGCGGGGCGATCTGCCTGGGCAAGACCAATATGCCGCCAATGGCAAATGGCGGCATGCAGCGCGGGGTCTACGGCCGGGCCGAGAGCCCGTACAACGCTGACTATCTCACCGCGCCCTTCGCCTCGGGTTCATCGAACGGCGCCGGGACCGCCACCGCTGCCAGTTTCGCGGCATTCGGCCTGGCGGAAGAAACCTGGTCGAGTGGCCGGGGACCTGCCTCGAACAACGGTTTGTGCGCCTATACACCTTCGCGCGGGGTGATTTCGGTGCGAGGCAACTGGCCGCTGGTACCGACGATGGACGTTGTCGTGCCGTATGCCAGAACCATGGGCGACCTGCTTGAGGTGCTCGACGTGGTGGTGGCCGAAGACCCTGACACTCGCGGCGATCTGTGGCGGATGCAGCCCTGGGTGCCGATCCCGAGCGTCGCCTCGGTGCGTCCGGCCTCCTATAGGTCGCTGGCGGCGAACAGTGGAGCACTGGTCGGAAAGCGCTTCGGCGTTCCGCGCATGTACATCAACGCCGATCCGCAAGCCGGCACCTCTGAGGCGCCGGGTATCGGTGGGCCAACCGGTCAACGCATCAACACTCATCCTTCGGTGATCGGCCTTTGGGAACAAGCTCGCCAGGCACTCGAAGCCGCGGGTGCCGAAGTGCTTGAGGTCGACTTACCCCTGGTCTCCAACTACGAGGGTGATCGTCCTGGCGCATCGACGCTGCTCAATCGCGGGCTGGTGTCTAAAGAGTTCCTGCGCCATGAATTGTGGGATCTGTCGGCCTGGGCATTCGATGACTTTCTGCGGGCCAACAACGATCCGAAATTGAACCGTCTGGTCGATGTCGACGGACCGCAGATTTTCCCGCATGACCCAGGCACTCTGCCCTGCCAACAGGGCGCCTTTGCCATTGACATGAGCGAGTACGTGCAGATGGCCGAGCGTGGCATTACACCCTGGGACCAGATCGCCACTCTGGCTGGCGGACTCCGGGGGCTGGAACAGACGCGTCGGATCGACCTAGAAGACTGGATGGATCGGCTTGGGCTCGATGCCGTGCTATTCCCGACAGTTGCCGACGTTGGCCCGGCGAATGCCGACGTCGATCCGCAGTCATCGGACATCGCGTGGAGTAATGGCATCTGGGTCGCCAACGGCAACCTCGCCATCCGGCACTTGGGCGTGCCTACCGTCACCGTGCCGATGGGCGTCATGCCGGACATCGGCATGCCAGTCGGGCTGACCTTTGCCGGTCGTGCCTATGACGATTCGACACTGCTGCGTTTCGCTTCAGCATTTGAGTCGACTGGGACGAAGCGCAGGATCCCGCCTCGTACCCCACCCTTGTCCGCGGCCAATTAACAAAAAGGTCGGGATAGGGGAAATACGGAAACCAATCCCGCCTAATCAAAAACCGGCCGGGGGAATGCCTATCCCCCATGTACGCGGAAAGAAACTTATCCGAAGCCACATAATCGGCAACCGCCCGTAACGAGGCCGCTGACTCGCCACCAAGACCTCTTCGCGAACTGGCCAAAGCCAATGCGAAGCTGAAAATTCAGGTCGTACTTCCGGCCTCGACCGCCACCGAAATCTGGACCGAAGGCGTCTGCGGCGTGCCGCTGTCGACGCTAGGAAAAGACACCGTCATGAGCGCGGAAAATTGCGTTGACGCAGCCCTTGCCGCGACGCAAACGCGCACTCCGACTTCTCGTTATCGCCTTGCATGACCGTCCCAAGCGGCTCTGGCAGTCAGGGCCGCTTTTTTGCTTTCAGCCGCAGAATAGCGCCCTGGAAATCAATGATGCTCGTCCCGGCAATCGTCTCGGCGAAGCCCATTCCGAATACGCGACCAGGGGTTTCAAAACCAGCGTGTCGCTCACCGGCCAATACCCTGCGCGCCGCTTCAACGGCAGACAGCGGCGTAAAGCTGTAGCCGTTGACGGTCTCGATCACCGAGCGTGCAACGCTGCCGTCAGCGCCTGTTACTTCAGCCACGGCCCGGGCGCGATGGGCATCTCGCTGCTCAGTGCTGGGGCCGTCGGGCAGTTGTGACAGATCCCCTTCGGGGAACGCATCACCACTGATGTGCACGAACATCGCGATATTGGCGATCCCGGTGGAGTGCCAGCCAGTGACCAGGTCGCCGAAAGACAGCGGCGCGCACATGACCGGGCCATCGCCGAAATCGAAGTATTGCGGCTGCGCGTCCGGGGTGGCCAGCAGTTCTCCGTCAACCCGCGCCATAAGGCCCGCGCCGATGATTTCAGCGACACTCATGGCCGATCCCCGCGACATGGATCCGGGCACCTGCAACGCCACCTTCAACGACTGCGGATTTTGCACCCGGCGCGCCACATGCAGCGCCAGGCAGTCAGTCGGCACCACGTCCCAACCGACGCCGGGCAGCAACATGACACCCGCCTCGGTGGCCTGCACGCCAAGCCGTTCCGCCTGTCGATAGACATTGATCTCGGCCGTGATGTCCAGATAATCGACGCCGGCCTTGATGCAGGCATCCATCAGCGGCCCCGCCGTTTGCGCGAAAGGCCCGGCGAAGTTGAGCAGCACGTCAATGTCGGCCAGATCTGCCAAAGCATCCGCATTGAATGCCCGATAAGGCACGTCCAGTTGCGCCGCGAGGGACGCCAGCCGTTCGGCATTGCGCCCGGCGATGACAACGTCCAGCCCCAGCGCCTTGGCGTGCTCGGCCGCCATGCGACCGGTGTAGCCCGTCGCGCCGTAGATCATTAAGGTTTTCATTGGGCGTGCTGCCAGTTTTTGTAAACGAACTCGAGGCTGTAACCGTCCGGATCGAGAACATTGGCCGCGTAATAATTCGGGTCATAGTGCAGACGTGCACCCGGTGCGCCGTTGTCGACAGCGCCGTTGTTGATGGCGGCGGCATAGGCGGCATCGACTTGATCCTGGCTGTGCGCCACAAACCCCACATGCACCGCCCGCCCCTCGACAACACCTTCGCGCAGCCAAAAGAAAACCCGCCCGTTGGCGCCGAAGCCCTTGAGGTCCGGGTGACCGGGCGGACCGTCCTTGCCGTCGTAATCGAGACGCCCGGTGATGCCGAGCGGCGTCAGCGCGGCGGTGTAGAAACGGATGGAGCGGTCAATGTCGCTGACCGAAAGAAAAATATGATCGAGCATGGGCGGCCTCACTGATTCAAACGCTGATTGAGTGGTATCACCACACTACCCCTCGCCTTCGAAGTGAGCGCCGCCGTTTGTGCTGCAATCCTGCCTGTTTCTGCTTTTAGTCACCGATCCGCTTACGCGTTCAAGCAATGCCCGCAACTCCGGGAATAGCTCCCTGGCCTGCCGGTAGTAGATACTCTGCGCGGACGTCAATCACACAGGTATTGAGATGAACACTCCAATCGCGATCATCGGTGCAGGGCTCGGTGGATTGACGCTTGCGCGGGTCCTGCATGTCCACGGTATCGCGGTGACGATCTACGAGGCGGAAACGTCGGCCAACGCGCGCGCTCAAGGTGGCCTGCTCGATATCCATGAATACAACGGACAGCTCGCGCTCAAGGCCGCCGGGCTCTACGACAGGTTTCTTGGCATCATCATCGAGGGCGCCGATGCCAAGCGGATAGGCGACAAATCCGGCAACGTCCTGCTGGATTGGCCGAGCACGGATAACGGCGGCCGGCCTGAGGTGGAGCGAGGGGAGCTGCGCAGGATTTTGCTGGAATCGCTGCCGGCCGACACCATTCGCTGGGGACACAAAGTCACCACGGCTGCCCCGCTCGGCGGCGGACGGCATCGGCTGACCTTCGCTAACGGCGCAACCGTGACCACGGACCTTCTGGTGGGTGCCGACGGCGCCTGGTCGAGAGTTCGCCCGCTGCTTAGCGACGTAACACCGATCTACGCTGGCATTTCCTTTATCGAAACATTCCTGTTCAACAGCGACAGTCACCACACGGCCAGCGCCGAGGTGATCGGTGACGGCACGCTGATGGCGGTTGTGCCCAATCAAGGCATTCTGGCTCACCGCCATGCAAACGGAACCCTGCAAGCGTACGTGGCCCTGAAGAGGCCTGAAGATTGGTTTGAGCGCATTGACCTCGCCGATCCCGTGACGGCCATGGCCCGGGTAGCCGAGGAATTCGATGGTTGGGCACCGGCACTGACAGCGCTCATCACCGATTCTGATATTGACCCCGTGCTTCGCCCGATCCATGCGCTCCCGATCGAGCACCGATGGGAGCGCGTACCCGGCGTGACACTGCTCGGCGATGCAGCGCACCTGATGTCGCCGTTTGCTGGCGAAGGCGCCAACCTCGCCCTGTACGACGGCGCTCTGCTGGCCGAGGCGATTATCGCCCACCCCGATAACATCGAAGCCGCGCTGACCGCGTATGAACAGGACCTCTTTCCACGCAGTGCAGAAACGGCGGCAGAAACCGATAAGAACCTCAGGCTGTTTTTCGACGACACCGCGCCGCAAAGCCTGATTGACCTGTTCAGCCAATTTCTGCCCGCCAAATGACCGCTGTTCAATTCCTGAAGGCAAAAAAAAGCCCCGCGACCTAAATGAGGTGCGGGGCAAAAAATTGGTTGGTTGCGGCCAACCAAAGGAGCATGGTTCAAAGCGGCGAGCTGTCAGCGGCTTCGATGGAGGCGATTTTCGGCGTTTATCCGACAAAGAAGAACTCGTCATTCTTGATTGTGACTATTGCTTGAGCCGATAGTTGTGCCCCAGGCAGACTGCTTGACCGCCCGACTACAACTAAAAGGATTTCCCCGTGCGCACTTTTGACCTGATCCGCGATGCCGTCCTGCCAGAATTCCGCGACCGGGTGGCGGAATACCTGATCGAGTACGAAACCGTACTGGGTGAAAACGCGCCCGATTCGGAACGCGTGCGCACCACGGCCCATCAGTTGCGCGGCTATTTACGCGGCCTGAACACCACGCGGGTGTTGGGGATGGCGGATTGGGAAGAGCTGGATCGGCGCATCGTCGGGACGTGGCTGACGCGCCACACTCAGGAATAAGCCACCCGACGGCGAACAAAAAAGGGGACAGATCATTCGATCTGTCCCCCTTTTTTATCAGGAATATGGCAGGGGCGGCTGGATTTGAACCAACGCATGGCAGGATCAAAACCTGCTGCCTTACCGCTTGGCGACGCCCCTGCAAGAGCGGGCGGAAATTTATCAACTTTCTCGTCGTCTGGGAAGCCCCCGCTCAATATTAATTTGTTTTAAAACAGCCACTTGTCACTAGACGAACGGTTGATGACTGGTCACACAGTGAATACCGCCGCCACCGGCACTGACGGCATCGATGTTGAGCTGTACCACTTCGCGGTCCGGGTAGAGTCCGGTCAACAGCTCAAAAGCCTTGGCGTCTGCCGCTTTGTCACCGAACTCAGGCGCAATGATCGCCCCGTTGATCACAAAGTAATTGATATACCCCGCCGCAAAGTCCGGGTTGTTGCGGTTGAATTTGCTTTTGCGCGGGTTCAGCGGTGGCGACACGGTGTGCACCTGAAGCTTGCGGCCATCGGCGTCCGTGGCGTTTTGCAGAATCTGCAAATGCGCACGGGTGACCTGGTAATCGTAAGACTGAAGATCGTTGTCGAGGTTGGCGATCACCACCCCTGGCTTGACGAAACGTGCATAGAAATCAACGTGGGCGTCGGTGATGTCCTTGCCCTTGATCCCCGGCAGCCAGATGATTTTGCGCAAGCCCAGGCGCGCTTTCAGTTCTTGCTCGACCTCGGCCTTGCTCCAGTCGCGGTTGCGGTTGCTATTGATCCAGCTGCTTTCGGTCATGATTCCCGTGCCGTGACCGTCCACTTCGATGGCGCCGCCCTCGCCCACCAGTTCGCTGCGCAGATAATCGGCTTCTGCGTTGTTCGCGACCAGAGCCGCCAATTTCGCATCCTTGCGATGCTGCTGCTTGTTGCCCCAGCCGTTGAAGTTGAAATCCACTGCGCCCAATTCGCCCTGCCCATCGACGACAAAGTTGGCGCCGATGTCGCGCATCCAGATGTCGTCGAGCTCGGTGATGACGTAGGTGATGTTGCGAGTGCCGCAATGTTTTTCGGCCAGCTCCCGCTCGCGCTGGCGACAGAACACGGTCATCGGTTCATAGCGGGCGATGGTGCGGGCGATCAGGCCAATGGCGGCTTGCACGTCGGCGGTGAAATCCTCCCAGATGGCTTGCTGAGCGCCGAACGCGATGAAGGCCCGTGCGTGTTTATCGCCCTCATCCGGCATGTGCCAAACGCCGGGTGTCGCCGCTTGCAGGAGCGACGGCGTCAGGCCCATGGAGACGGCGGCGCCCAAACTGGCGACGACCGAGACCTGTTTGATGAATTCGCGACGCGTAGACATGTATGGATTCCTTTCTGAAGTCATTTCGCGGTGGCCGTTTTGAACTTGGTCCAGGTGCGCATGCGTGCGCGCATATCGGATTGAGGAATGTCCTTGCCGGGAATCAGCCGCGCATAGGTGGCCTCATCAAGGTAAATATCCGGGTTGTTGCGCATCGCCGCATCGACGCTCGGGCGTGCCTTGGCATTGGAGGTGGGATAGCCGGTGAAGTTACTGATGGCGGCCATGTTCTGCGGGCGCATGACGAAGTTGATGAACGCATAGGCGTACTCGGGATGTTTGGCATCGACCGGAATCGCCATGGTGTCCATCCACACCGTCGTGCCTTCATGCGGAATGCGGTACTGGAACGAGGTGTTCTTGCCGGCACTGTCCGACGTCCGTTGCGCCTGGGTCATGTCACCGCTGTAACCAAGGGACACGCACAGGTTGCCGTTCACCAGATCGGTCACCGGTTGCGACTGGAACTTGCGAATGTACGGTCGCAGCTTCATCAGCAGATCACTCGCCGCCGTCAGGTCTTCAGGCTTGGCACTGCGCGGCTCACGACCGAGGTAATTGAGCACCACCGCCAGCACTTCGTCCGGCGAGTCGATCATCGAGATGCCGCAATCGGCAAATTTGGCCGCCAGTTCGGGTTTGAACAGCATGTCGAGGCTATTGACCGGCGCATCCGGCAGGCGCTGTTTGATCTGCTCGGCATTGTAGGTCAGGCCAATGGTGCCCCAGGTGTAAGGGACGGTGGCTTTGCTCGAATATTCGTAATGGCTGCGCAGCTTCTGCAAGCCCGGCTCGATGTCATCCAGGGCCGTGAGTTTCGAGCGGTCCAGCGGCAGCAGGCTACCGGCGCGCATCAGGCGTTCAGACACGGTGTCGCCGGGGAAGATCAGGTCATAACCACTGCCGCCAGCGAGCATCTTGGCTTCCAGGGTTTCGCTGCCATCCATGACGTCGTAGATCACCTTGATCCCGGTTTCGGCGGTGAATTTGGCCAGCGTGTCTTCGGCAAAATAGTCGGCCCAGTTGTACAGCCGCAGGGTTTTCTCCTCGGCGTGCAGCGACGGCGCGGCACATGCCAGGGTCAGGGCCGCGAGCATCAATTGGTTGGCAACACGCATGTTCAAACCCCTTCAGTAGCCCAGCGAGAATGGAGATGACGGCCGTCCTGGCTCAACAGCGCGCCGTACATGTCCGGACGGCGGTCGCGGTAGATGCCCCAGCTCAGACGCTCGTCGCGCATGGCAGACAAATCCAGGCTGTGTACGAGCACACCGGTGCTGTCACGGTCGGCCTCGGCAAGCAATTTGCCTTTGTGGTTGCAGATAAACGACGAGCCATAAAAGCTCATCTGCAAGGTCGGATCGGTGGTCGCCGCTTCTCGGCCGACGCGATTGGACGCCACCACCGGCAACAGATTGGCCGCCGCATGACCGCGCATGGTCATCTGCCAATGGTCACGGGAATCCAGCGTCGCACAGCCCGGTTCAGAGCCGATGGCCGTGGGAAACAGCAAGACTTCGGCGCCCATCAACGCCAGGCAACGGGCGGTTTCGGGGAACCACTGATCCCAGCAGATCCCCACGCCGATGCGCCCGAACGCCGTGTCCCACACCCGGAAACCGGTATCGCCGGGGCTGAAGTATTCCTTCTCCTGATAACCGATGGCGTTGGGGATGTGGGTCTTGCGATACACCCCCAGCAGACGCCCATCGGCATCCGCCACGCTCAAGGAGTTGAAGTAGGCATTGCCGGCCTTCTCGAACCAGCTCAATGGCAGCACCACCTCCAACTCCTTGGCCAATGCGGCAAAGCGCTTGAGTACGTGGCTGTCCCGATAGTCTTCGGCCAGCGCCAGGTGCTTGTGGCTTTGCTCGATGCAGAAATACGGCGTGGCAAACAGTTCTTGCAGCAGGATGACTTGCGCGCCTTTGTCCGCCGCCTCACGCACTAACTGCTCAGCCTGATCGAGGTTGTGTTGCAGGTCCCAGGTGCACGGCATCTGGGTGGTGGCAATCGTCAACAGGGTCATGGCTCAACCCTCCACTGGCCAGGCGGGCTGTTGCTGGGTGATGCAATGCACCCCGCCGCCGCCATGGGCCAGGTGATTGATCCGTACCGGCACCACCTCGCGACCCGGGAACGCCTGAGCCAACACCTCGGCCGCCGCGTGGTCGGCGTCGATGCCATAAGCCGGCATGATGATCGCGCCATTGGCGATGTAGAAATTGGTGTAGGAGGCACAGAACACTTCGGCTTCAGTGTCCACGGCGTCGGTGGCTTCGAACAGTTCGATCAGCTTGAATTTGCGGCCCTGGGCATCGGTGGCCAGTTCCAGGGCACGCCGATTTTCCCGAGCCACTTCGGCGTACACCGATTGCTTGTCGTGGGTCGCGTCCACCAGCAACACGCCGGGTCGGGCGAAGGCGCAGACGCCATCGACATGGCCGTCAGTCATGTCGCCGGTCACGTAATCCGGGTCACCCGGGAGCCAGATGGTTTTCTTCACCCCGAGCAAACGGCTGAAGATGTCTTCCATCTCGGCCTTGCTGGTGTCCGGGTTGCGATTGGCGTTGAGCAACACCGATTCGGTGGTGATCAGTGTGCCTTCGCCATCGACATGAATCGCCCCGCCTTCGTTGCTCAACTGTGTGCCGAAGCACGGCACGCCGAGGTGATTGAGTGCCCGGCGCGCCAGGCTTTCGTCCAGGTCGTGGGCCGACTTGCCGCCCCAGGCATTGAAACGCCAGCTCACCCCGGCCAGGCCTTGTTGCGGATGGCAGACGAAGCTCGGGCCAGAGTCCCGGCACCAACTGTCATTCACCGCCAACGGGATCAATTCGATGTTGCGACCGCACAGCGCCTTGGCACTGGCGACAGCCGACGGATCAACCACCATTTTCACCGGTTCGAAACGGGCGATGGCATTGGCCACTCCGGCGAAATCCTCTTGCACCTGCGCCAGGGTCACGCGCCAACCGGATTCCCAAAGTGCCTGGTTGTGTGGCCAGACCATCCAGGTCGCGGCGTGCTTGACCCACTCTGCCGGCATCATCCAGGCACTGTTCTGATTTTTATCTTGCTGCATGACAAACACCTTTTAGTTAAGTCATTGTGTTCAATGAAAACTGCCTCGATGGGCCTGACATGCATGCTACGGCTGTGAAATCGGGCGAACAAACGATGGATTTAGTGGAAAACTGATTAGAGGAACTTATCGATATGCTCAAGCACTGGCCCCCACTCAGCACCCTTCGCGGCTTTGAAGCCGCAGCTCGACTGGGCAGTTTTCACAAGGCCGCCGCCGAGCTGAACCTGACCCAGTCGGCCATCAGCCAGCAGATCCGCAGCCTTGAGGCGTACCTTGAGCAACCGTTGTTTTTTCGCAGTGGCCGCAGCGTCAGCCTGACCGATGCCGGTCACGACCTGCTCAGCACCACCCAGGCGCTGTTGCAACAATTGGCCGTCGGCATTCGTCGCCTCGGGCAGTATCAGAAACCCAATCAACTGGTGCTCAACACCACGCCAGCGTTCGCCCGCCACTGGCTGCTCCCACGCCTGGGGGATTTTCGTCGCCGGCATCCAGACGTTGATTTGTGGATCTACAGCACCGATGAAGTCCCGGACATGACCACCCAAACCATCGACGTCGCGGTGCGCGATGACATCAGCTCCCAAGCCGAGTGCAGCTTCAAAGTGCTGCACACCGACCGCCTCTATCCGGCGTGTCACCCGAGCGTATTGGCGCTGCCGCAGGAACAACGCACCACCCTGCACGGCGAGCGGGAAATGGACTGGAATCACTGGGCGGTGGAGGCTGGCATTGATGTCGGCCAGCAGGATCAGGGGCTGAACTTCTCCGATCCCGGCCTGTTGCTGGACGCGGCGTGTGCGGGCTTGGGTATCGCGCTGGTCAGCGAATTGTTGAGTTGTCAGGCCCGCGCCAATGGCTCGTTGCAACCGTTGGTGGAGCAAACCATTCGTGGCCCGAACTGGGCGCTGCTGACCCATCGTGACAGCGAGAACAATGCGCGAAGCTTCAGCGAGTGGTTGCTGAATCAGTTGGAGGCGGCGTAACAGCGCTATTCATGTGGAATCCGGCAACAGTGTTTGTCCAGTGCCCCGCTGTTTGGGGGAAGGTCAAACACCTAGCATCGTCTCTACCCGGTGAGCAAACAGCTCCCCGAGGTAAACAACTAATCCTTGGACGAGACGGTGAACATCATGAAACTTTCAAGTGCTGCGATTCTTTTTGCTCTGATCGGTATCGGCGCCCCTGCGTTTGCAGATGACGCGACCAGCAACACCCCGGTCGAAAGTTATAGCTACGGCATGAAACTCGACATTCAAAAAGTCATCTCGATTTCCGATACCGCCGATAAATGTGGCCCGGTGCCGACCCAAATGACCTATGAAGACTCCCAGGGTCAACGGCACGTTCTTGAGTATTCAATCATGGGCACTGGCTGTTCGAACGGTTGAGCCCGGTGCAGACGATGGAGGGTCGACACTCCATACCTGCGCTGCCAATGACGATTACTTCTTTGATGAACCGACAACTTTTGCATCTGCGGCCAACATGCCCGGAATGTAATCCTTAAGAAACTCCACCCATGTCCTTATCTTCGCGTCCACGAACTTGCGTGACGGGTAGATCGCAAACAGATTCAACTCTTCCAGATGGTATTGCCGCAGTACGCGCACCAACTTGCCGGCTCTCAAGCCATCGACCGCCGAGGCAATCGGCTGAATCCCAATCCCCATCCCGCTGAGTATGGCCACGGTCATGGCGTCCGCCGTGTTGACATGAATGGGCGACTCGGGAATCGTCACGGTTTCCACCCCTTCCGGACCCTCGAATGCCCAGTTTTCAACCGGCATTACTGTATTCACAATCCTCAAGCAATCATGTGAAGTCAGCGCCCCCGGCGAATCGGGATTTCCGCGTTTCTTCAGGTACGCGGGCGACGCGCAAAGGATGCTGTAGGTGACGCCAAGCCGTTGCGCGACAAAGCCTGAGTCGGGTAAATCCCGGGCCAGGACAATCGACATGTCGTAGCCCTCCTCCAGCAAATCCGGCAGGCGATTGGTCAGGGTCAAATCGAACATGACCGAGGGATGGGTCTCGCGGTATTTGGCGATGGCGTCGATCACGTAATGATTGCCGATGGCGGCCATCGCATGAATCTTCAACCGGCCAACAGGCATGACCTGAGCCGTGCCTGCCTCTTCATCGGCCTCGCGGACCTCGTCCAGAATCCTCTCGCAGCGCTGCAAGTAACGTTGGCCAGCTTCGGTCAAGGCCAGGCGTCGGGTGGTGCGGTTGATCAGGCGTGTTTGCAGCCGGGCTTCCAGGCTGGAAACCGCTTTAGATACGTTGGTTGTGGTGGTGTCCAACAGGTCGGCGGCGGCGGTGAAGCTGCCGCTTTGCGCGACAGCGATGAAGACCCGCATGGTTTGGAAAACATCCATCGTTTTGCCTCAACGGTATGGCCAAAAAAAGGTGATTAGTGATTATTGTGGGAGCGAGCTTGCTCGCGATAGCGGTCGCCCAGTCAACATCAATATTGACTGATAAATCGCCATCGCGAGCAAGCTCGCTCCCACAGGGTCGGTGTCAGTCCAAGTGATCGGGTTTACTCAGCTTTCTTGCGTGGAATAAACCCAGGCACACCGGTTTCCACCACCGAGTTGAAGCGCACCCGGGTGGTGATGTCTTCCTTGATCTCACGCATGGCCCGTTGCGGCAAGGTCTCGATATTGATGTTTTCCTGGATATGGCTCGGTGTCGCCGACGTGGTCAGAAACGCCACGCCACGCTGCACCGCCCAAGCCAACGCCACTTGCGCCGGGGTCTTTTGCAGGCGCTTGGCGATGCCGGTGATCACCGTGTCTTCCAGGACGTTCGGCTCCATGCCATGGCCCAGCGGCGCAAACGCCAGGAGGATGATGCCGTGTTGCTGACAAAACTCCAGCAGTTCCCATTCCGGCAGATACGGATGGGATTCCACCTGCACGACGGCGGGTTTGATCCGGGCCACCGCCACGATCTCTTTCAAAGCGTCCAAGGTAATATCGGACAAGCCAATCGACCTGCACCGACCTTCATCCACCAGCCGTTCGAGCGCGCGCCACGTCTCAATCAACGTCACGCCTGAATCGTAGATCACATGCCCAAAAGCATCCCTCGGATCCTGGTTGTCGCCGGGTTGAAAAGCAAACGGCGTATGGATCAGGTAGCAATCAATGTAGTCAACTTGCAGGCGTCGGCAACTGGCTTCAAAAGCAGGTTCGACGCGCTCGGGACGGTGGTTGGTGTTCCACAGCTTCGTGGTAATGAACAAATCCTCGCGACGGATCGTGCCCGCCTCCAGCACTTCCTTCAAAGCAACTCCGACCAGGTCTTCATTGCGATAGCGCTCGGCACAATCGAAATGGCGAAACCCGGCGTCCAGCGCATGTTTGACCGCTTGGGTGGTCACGCCGAGATCGCGAAACAGCGTGCCGAATCCTACCGCCGGCATCTCGACCGAGCCGTGATTCAGCGGGAATCGGGTATCGCGAAGTCCATCGTGAAAGGCTTCATATGACATGTCTTTACTCCACAACTTGGGGCCGCAGCCGTTATTGATACGAAAGTTTCGGTGCGTCGCGAGACGCGACTTACTGCTCGAACACACCGACAGAATTACCGCCGAGCGCCACGTACAGCCGCACCGTGTCGAGGTACTGCGCCGTCTTCACGCGGATTTGCCCCAGCAACGCCTGCTCATAGGCACGTTCCGCTTCCAGCACTTGCAGGATGCTGTTCTCGCCTTGGGCGTAGGCTTGCTGGTTCAAGCGAAAACTGCTGTCAGCGGCGCGCAGTGCGTCTTCTTGGGCAAGGTTTTGCTCGGCGTCGTGATTGATCGCTTGAAGGGTGTCCGCGACCTGGCCGAACGACTGGATAACGGTCTGCTGGTAGCCGGCGAGAGACGCTTGGTAGCCATCGACGGCAGCCTGACGTTCAGCCTTGAGGGTGCCGCCATTGAAGATCGGTGCCGTCAGTCCCGCCGCAAAGCCCCACAGCGCAGCGCCGCCATTGCCGGAAGCCGCTTGCGCCAGTGATGCCGAAAGCTCGATATGGGGATAGAGGTTGGCCGTCGCGACGCCCACCGCCGCGCTGGCCATGTGCAGTTCAGCCTCGGCTTGCAGGACATCCGGCCGGTTGCGGGCCATCTCCGAGGGCAAACTGACCGGCACGTTGGACGGCAAGGCAAACTCGGCCAGTTCGAACTCAGGCGCGACCCAGTCAGCCGGGCCCTTGCCCGTCAGGATCGACAGCGCATGACGTGCCGAATCCCGTTGCTGCGCGAGGGGCGGCAACAGCGTGCGGTCCTGAGCGAGCCGGGTTTCGGCCAAGGACACGTCGATCTGGGTCGTCGCACCATTGGCGTGGGCCGCGCGTACCAGTTCAAGGTTTTTGCTGTCATTGGCCAACAGTTTTTCGACGGCTTGCATCTGCGCGTTGGCGGACGCCAGCAACAACGCCTGGCTGGCGACATCGCCGGTCAACGTCAGGTACGCCGCTTCGTAGCGATGTTTCTGCAACTGCGTAAACGCTTGTTGTTGTTCCACCAGACGCTTGTTGCCGCCGAACGCATCCAGGTCGAAACCGACCCGAGGCCCGATTGCGTAAAAGTTGGAAACGGTCGGCTCTGGCCCGTTATGCGTACGCTGACGACCCGCCTGGGCAGCAAAATCCACCTGCGGATAAAGCGCCCCTTCCGCCGCCGCGACCGAGGACGCCGCTTGGCGAATGGTGGCGTCCGCTGCTACGAGTTCAAGGTTGCCGTCGATGGCCCGCCGCACCAGCGCGTCGAGCTTCGGTGAACGGAAAGCGGTCCACCAATCACCGTTGATTCTCTTGCCGTAGCCGATGCGTTGAGCGAGTTGCTGTTCGGCCTGTGGGTCATAGTGCTGCGACTCGCTGGCTGCTGGCGTCTGAAAGTCAGGGCCGACGGTGCAGGCGGACAGGAACACCATAAACGACATCGCACCGACCATCCTGGGGAGCGGGTGTCTGTTGATGAAAAGCGTATGAGATTTCATTGGGCACACTCCACGACAAATCAGTAGGTCGGAACGGGTTTGCGAAGAAAGACCACCAGCGGACTCACCACCAGCATCGCCACCATCAGAATCTTGAATTGGTCGATCACCGCGATAAAAGCCGCCTGGCCGGTGATCATTTCGTTGAGTCCCGCCAGTGCTTGCAGGGACGGCATCGCGGCGCGATACGGCGTTATATTGCTGGCCAGCGCCAGGTGCATCGCTTGGGTGTTGTTGAAGAAAAACAGCTGCACAATCGCCACGCCGAGGGTGCTGCCGTAGACCCGGGACAGATTGAACAGACCGGTGCCTTCCGGGCGCAGCGCTGGGTCGAGGGTGCTGAACGCGACCTTGGTCAGCGCCGGCATCAAGATGCCGATACCGATGCCCTGAACGGCGCCAGCGACGGCCACGGGCGACCAGTCCATCAGCGGCGAATAGCCGAGCATCATCCAGTTGGCATACACCACCAAAGCCACCCCCGCCGCGACGAACAACCGACGGTCGAAACGCTCGGGAACGCGACCCATCAGCAGGAACGCGCCGACCAGTCCGATGCCGCGCGGGATCGTCAGGGCACCGGTGGTGTCAGGCGGATAGCCGAGAATCTCGTCGAGCATCGGCGAGGTCAGGGCCATGGTCGACAACAGCACAAAACCCACGGCGAAAAAGATTACCGTCGACAGCACGAAATTGCGGTCGTCGAACAAACGCTTGTTGAGGAAATGCACCTTGGCGGTGAACACATGCACCGCGAACAGGTAGAACCCCAGCGCACAGCCCAGCGCTTCCAGCCAGATTTCGGTCGAGGCAAACCAGTCCAGGCGCTCACCGCGATCGAGCAACATCTGCAGGCTGATCAAGCCCAGCGTGAAGGTGCCGAAGCCGAAGAAGTCGAACGTCGGGGGTTTCTCGGCCTTCTTCTCGGTGAGCAACAACGCCATCGCCAGGAAGATAAACGCCGACAATGGCAGGCTGAGGTAGAAGATCGGGCGCCAGCCGAAATGTTCGCCGACCCAGCCGCCGATGCTCGGGCCGCTGACGATGCCCAGCAGCACGATGGCCGTCCACGTCGCGCCGAATTTGGCACGCTTGGGCAGTGGCAAAGTCTCCATGGCAATCGCCATCGACAGCGGTGCCAACACGCCACTCGCCAGCCCTTGAACAATCCGCGCGCCGATGAATTCCAGCGGGGTCGTGGCTCGCGTCACGAGCAGCAAGCCAAGGACGAAGCACGCCAGCACGACCTGATAAACCCGCTTCAAGCCATAACGTGCGGCGAGCCATTGCGCGACCGGTAAGGTGATTGCGCTCGCTGCCAGGTACGAGGTGAATATCCAGCCCGCCTGGTCGTCAGTCATCGACAGGCTGCCCTGAATCAACCGCAGTACCGCATTCGGCAAAGGCAGGTTCGCCGACTGCATGTAGGTCGCGAGCAGCGCGGCGAACCTTAATGTCCGCGTATTCATCTGAAATTCCCCGCCGTCAGCAACGATTTCAGTGGACGCCACCACGGCGAGCGAAACCCGGTATCGACCTTGACCGTGGCGCTGGTCCCCGAGAACAGCGGCAGCGCTGGATCGGCCTCATCGAGTTCAAGACGCACCGGCACCCGCTGGACGACCTTGACCCAATTGCCGGTGGCATTTTCCGGCGGCAACAGGGCGAAATCCGCGCCGGCACCCGGGCTCATGCTGGTGACGTGGGCCTTGAAAACATGGTCAGGGTAAGTGTCGATGCTGATCGTCGCTTCCTGGCCCGGGCGCATGTGGGTGACGTCGGTTTCACGGAAGTTGGCCTCGACCCACACCTCGCGATCAGACAGCAACGCAAAGGCTGGCGCGCCGTTGTTGACGAAGTTGCCCACCTGCAAATCGTCGACCTTGGCCACGATGCCATCGTCCGGCGCATACACCGTTGCGTACGACAGATAGAGCTGCGCCTCGTCGAGCTGAGTCTTGGCCTCGCGCACCGTGGGGTGGCTGTCGGCTTCGATTTTCGGATCACCGTTCAAGGCAACCACGGTGCTGGCGATCTGTTGTTCGATCGATGCGATTCGCTGCCGGGACACTTTGAGGTCGGTGTCTGCGCGCTCATAAACGGCGCGGGAGACGAACTCGGTGGCCACCAGCGCTTTCTTGCGGGCAAATTCTTTTTGGTCGAAATCCGCCGATTCCCTGGCCGATTGCAGTTCGGCCTGCTGCTGGCGGTAGCTGGCCTTGAGGCCATCGATGCGCAGCCGCGCGACGCTCAGTTGCGCCTGTGCACGGTCAACCGCGATCTGCAACGGTTTCGGGTCGATGCGAAATAGCACCTGGCCTTTGTGCACCGGTTGGTTGTCCTCGACGGCAATCTCGACGACTTGCCCGGAAATCCGCGCATTGATCGAGGCTTTGGCCACCCGGGCGTAGGCGTTATCGGTGGTGACGAAGGGTTCGCCGGCCACGTAATGCGCATAGCCAACCACCGCTAACAGCGCAGGAAAACCCAGCATCAGCAGCGGTCGCAGTTTCTCCTTGAGGGGCTTCTTGATGGGCAGGTCCGGGCCTGGATGCTCGATGGCCTGTGTCGCTGAGATGTCGAACTGTTTAGTCATGATCGAATGCACCTATAACCGGGTTATCGGGCTACACCTGCAAAAGTTGCCTGCGCCCTGAAGTCATTAATTGCTGTGAGAAAGCAAGACCGTGTGCGGTCTGGAGGATCGCTCCACCGCACCTGTTTCGTCGCCGCAACACCCAGTTCGAGCTCCGCTACAACAAACCTGAAGCCAAGGAATTTTTGGTTCCTTAATTTTGTGCGATGATGTAAGAATATAGACGCACCCACCTTCCATCAAGAGTTTTATACGACATGGCACAAAAAAAGATTACCGAAGGAAAAGGTCGCGGCCGCCCCCGTGCGTATGATCCGCAAACGGCCCTGCAACAAGCGCTGGGGGTGTTCTGGAGCACCGGCTATTCCGGCGCTTCACTGGACAGCATCGCCACCGCCGCCGGCATGAATCGCCCCAGCCTCTATGCGGCTTTCGGCGACAAACACGCGCTGTATATCAAGGCGCTTGAGCAATATTGGGAATTTGCGGCGGCGGCCATGCACGAGGCGCTGACGGACAGCCGCTTGACCTTGAGCGAGGCGCTGATGCGTTTCTACGAGGGGCAGTTGTCGATCTACTTCTCTGGCGAGGGCCAACCACGGGGCTGTTTTGCGATTGGTACGGCGACTACCGAAGCGGTCGAGGATCAGGAAATTCGCGACGTGCTTTCCGATCGGTTGAGCCGACTGGACGCCGATCTCGAAACCCGTTTACAAGCGGCAGTCCGCGCCGGCGAACTAAAAGAAGGCGCAGACCCCGCCGCCCTCGCCGTGCTCGCCTCCTCCCTGCTGCACAGCATTTCGATACGCGCGCGGGCAGGCAAATCCCGGGATGAATTGACGGAGCTGGCGCGCAATGCGGTCGGCGTCATCTGCGGATGAGAGGCTTTTAAGGTGGGACTCGAAGACATTCTGGCCGAGCAACTGGCCGTGGTTTTCTGCGGCATCAACCCGGGAATGACCGCCGCCGCCCAGGGGCATCACTTTGCCGGCCGCAGCAACCGCTTCTGGCGCACGCTGCATCTCGCGGGTTTCACGCCGCAGCAAGTGCGCCCGGAAGACGACCGGACAATCTTGCACTACCAGTGTGGATTAACCGCCGTGGTTGACCGGCCCACGGCGCGGGCGGATCAGCTGTCGCAACAGGAATTCGCCGCTGCCGCCGTGAACTTCGAACAGAAGATCAGGCGTTATGCGCCACGCTGTGTGGCGTTTCTCGGCAAAGCGGCGTATTGCGCGTTATCCGGTCAACGAGACGTTGCCTGGGGGCTGCAGCCGAAGACATTTGGTGGTGCGGCGGTCTGGATCCTGCCCAATCCGAGTGGACGAAATCTGGCGTTTACCCTGGATCAATTGGTGAACGCCTACCAACAACTTCGGGCGGCGGTAGACGAGCATTCAATGCTGACTCATCAACCCATGCATCACCCCAAACCGTAACCCCGGTTCGGACGGCGTCATGTGCGAGATGCCAAACACCTTGAATGCCGCCAGCATCACCACCAGACCGCCGGGCAAGATGCTCAGCCGGTGCGTTTGCAACCCGGCCAGTTTGAGTTGTTTGACGTGCCCGACTTCCAGCAGGCGCAGCGACAGGCGCAACAGTCCGCCATAGGTGATGCCGCTTTGGCCATCATCGTTCAGGCCGTTGGCCTTGAGCACTTTGGCCAGCATCCGCGCGGTGCCGGAAGAGCCGATGGTCTGCTGCCAACCCAGCGCTCGATAACGCCGGGCGACTTTTTCAAATTCCAGCGAGGCCACGCGCTCGGCCTCCAGCAGCGCCTGAGCGGTGATACGCCCGCCATGAAAGTAGCGGGAACCGAACGTGCCGCTGCCGATAGCAATGCTCTCGGTCACCAGCGGCTGAGTCCCGCGCCCCAGAATCAGTTCGGTAGAGCCACCGCCAATATCCACCACCAGGCGCTGACTCTGTGCCGCCGGTAGCGTGTGGGCGACACCGGCATACACCAGATGCGCCTCTTCCTGCCCGGAAATCACGTCGATTCGAAACCCGAGGTGTCGCTCGGCGCTGGCCAGAAACAGTTGCGCATTGTCGGCTTCGCGCACCGCACTGGTGGCCACCGCCCGCACCCGGCACGTTTCAAAACCACGCAACTTTTTGCCAAATCGCGCGAGCGCCTGCCAACCCCGATCCAGCGCCAACTCATCCAGCGCCCCGCCCTGGAATCCCTCGGCCAGACGCACCGGCTCACGCAGGGTTTTCACTTCCTGGATGACGAACTGCTGATTCCGCCGTACCGACTGGCCAATCATCATGCGAAACGCATTCGACCCCAAGTCAATGGCCGCGAACAGAGAGGCGTCACCTTTCATGGTAGGGATTCCTGGCAGATTCATTAGCCCGCAAACGGGGCCTTCAAGACGGTTTGTGAAGAGCTTGCCATGACATAGGTGACACGAAGATGACAGCGCCTGCGCAACGTCCTACAGCCTTTTCGTCACCACTTCGTCATATCTCCCGGAATACCATCGTCAGTGCCACCTTCCACGGGAGCCTCCCACCATGCTTGCCAACAACGACACCCTGATGCAGCGGATCCATCGCGAGCTGCTCGATCACCGCGACGAAGAACTGGAGCTGGAACTGCTGGAGGACGGCCACGACCTCGATGAGCTGTTCGACGGTCACGTCGACGACGGCAGCGAGAAGGAAGAAAGACGACGCTATTTCAGCGAACTGTTCCGCCTGCAAGGCGAATTGGTGAAGCTGCAAAGCTGGGTGGTCAAGACGGGTGCCAAAGTGGTGATTCTGTTCGAAGGACGCGATGCCGCGGGCAAGGGTGGCGTGATCAAGCGCATTACCCAGCGGCTCAACCCTCGGGTTTGCCGGGTCGCCGCCCTGCCCGCGCCCAATGACCGCGAACAAACCCAGTGGTATTTCCAGCGTTACGTCTCGCACCTGCCAGCGGCAGGCGAAATCGTGCTGTTCGACCGCAGTTGGTACAACCGCGCCGGGGTCGAAAAAGTCATGGGATTTTGCAATGACGATCAGTACGAAGAGTTTTTCCGCACCGTGCCAGAGTTTGAGCGGATGCTCGCCCGCTCGGGTATTCAGTTGATCAAATACTGGTTTTCCATTTCCGACCAGGAACAAAACCTGCGCTTTCTCAGCCGCATTCATGACCCGCTCAAGCAGTGGAAACTCAGTCCCATGGACCTGGAGTCCCGTCGGCGCTGGGAAGCCTATACCAAGGCCAAGGAAATCATGCTCGAACGCACCCACATCAGCGAAGCGCCGTGGTGGGTTGTGCAGGCCGATGACAAGAAAAAAGCGCGACTCAACTGCATCAACCACCTGCTCGGGCAAATGCCCTATGAAGAGGTAGAACACCCGACGATCGAACTGCCCCAGCGCGTGCGCCAGGAAGATTATTCCCGCAGCCCGACGCCACCGGAACTGATCGTGCCGCAAGTTTACTGATCGTCATCAATCTGTAACCTGACGCCGTCAATACTCAGGCCATACAACGCGTGCTTTTTTTTATTGCTGCCTTAACCGGCGGCATTTTTTTTGCCTGTCGATTTGCAGCACATGCTCAAGACTGCCTGAAACATGTGTGGGAGCGAGCCTGCTCGCGAAAGCAGTGTGTCAGGCAACATCAATGCTGACTGACACTCCGCTTTCGCGAGCAGGCTCGCTCCCACAAAGGGACTTGTTGCGTATCTGAAAGTGTTTACGGGGCGGGATAGCCTTCAACCTGATCCGGCCACGCGGTCAACACTTTGAAGCCGTCATCAGTGACCGCCACCATGTGCTCCCACTGGGCCGACAGCGACAGATCCTTGGTCACCACCGTCCAGCCATCGGCCAGGGTTTTCACATGGCGTTTGCCGGCGTTGAGCATCGGTTCAATGGTGAAAATCATCCCGGCCTTCAGTTTCAGACCCTGGCCCGGAAAGCCGTAATGCAAGACCTGCGGCTCATCGTGATAGACCTTGCCGATACCGTGCCCGCAATATTCGCGCACCACACTGAAGCCGTCACGCTCGGCCACGCTCTGGATCGCATGGCCAATATCGCCCAGCGTCGCGCCGGGGCGTACCACGCGGATGCCTGCGCACATTGCCTCATAGGTGGTCTGCACCAGGCGTCGTGCTTGCGGGCTGGGTTCACCGACGAAGTACATGCGGCTGGTATCGCCGAACCAGCCATCCTTGACCACGGCAATATCGATGTTGACGATGTCGCCGTCCTTCAGCACCTGGGCTGAAGGGATGCCGTGACAGACCACTTCGTTGACCGAGATGCACACGGTTTTCGGAAAGCCGTGATAGCCGATATTGCCCGCAATGGCTTTCTGCACGTTGACGATGTAGTCGTGACAGAGCCGGTCAAGCTCGTTGAGGCTGACCCCGGCTTTGACGTGGGGCGTAATCATCGCCAGCACTTCGGCCGCCATCTTGGCTGCCACGCCACTTTGGGCAATTTGCGCCGGGGTATTGATCACCACGTCTGTCTTCATTGCGCGGTTCATAGCGCGGCTCCTGCGGTGGCTTGGGATTCATCGGCAAGTGCGCACACTTGTTGCAAATCGAGGCCACCGGTCTGTTCGGCGCGGATCAGCAAACGGCAAATGTCGTTGTGATCCAGATCGGGGTGTAACTCGGCGAGCATGCCGATGCGCATCCAGTGCTCAGCCTGGGCATTGATCGAGCGACTCAGCGCATTGCTGGCGACGCGCAGATTTTCGTGCATGTCTTCTGAAATTTTGACGATTCCCACAGGTCCATCCGATACGAAGTGTATATGGTTCGTATACTAGTTGAATCCTCACGGAGATCGCAATGGCCGATAGCGTTTTTCCGTCCTGCGGCGCTTTCGCTTGGGCACAATCGATCTAAAAAGACTGGCCCGGGCCTGGGACTTTTTGGCTATTCTGAAATGGTAGGTGAAGACGCAGACTGATGCGCAAGAGGATAGCGAGGAAGCGTGGGGCGCGCTCCGAAGGGTACACGGTTAGAAAGATCTCCGCGCTGAGATCCAGCCCTTATGCCGTGTGAGGCAGTGAAGCACAAAACTTCGCTGTGAGAGGCCTGATAAATCTCGTAAGCCGGAGACCAGCACCGGCCACCTACTCAACTTCAACTATCAAAGCCCGCCCCGTGCGGGCTTTTTCATGGCTGCGTGTTCAAGCTTGCTCGCGATATCAAGGCCAACCCTCCATCCCCTGTAGGAGCAAAGCTTGCTCGCGAAGGCGTCAAACCTGACACACCACAGCGTTATCGTTCATCGCGAGCAAGCTTTGCTCCTACGGTGAAGGCGTCAGGTCAGACACACCGCGTTATCGTTCTTCGCGGGCAAGCCTCGCTCCCACAGGTTCGGTGTCGTTGGGAGTCTTGCGGCCGTCACTGGCCCGCGCCCACAATTGTTTGGTGTTGTTCACAAGATTTGCGGCATCGCCTGTCCCTGTAGGAGCAAAGCTTGCTCGCGAAGGCGTCAAACCTGACACACCACCGCGTTATCGTTCTTCGCGAGCAAGCTTTGCTCCTACGGTGAAGGCGTCAGGTCAGACACACCGCGTTATCGTTCTTCGCGGGCAAGCCACGCTCCCACAGTGGTTCGGTGTCGTTGAGAGTCTTGCGGCCGTCACTGGCCCGCGCCCACAATTGTTTGGTGTTGTTCACAAGATTTGCGGCATCGCCTGTCCCTGTAGGAGCAAAGCTTGCTCGCGAAGGCGTCAGGTCTGACACACCACCGCGTTATCGTTCTTCGCGAGCAAGCTTTGCTCCTACGGTGAAGGCGTCAGGTCAGACACACCGCGTTATCGTTCATCGCGAGCAAGCCACGCTCCCACAGTGGTTCGGTGTCGTTGGGAGTCTTGCGGCCGTCACTGGCCCGCGCCCACAATTGTTTGGTGTTGTTCACAAGATTTGCGGCATCGCCTGTCCCTGTAGGAGCAAAGCTTGCTCGCGAAGGCGTCAAACCTGACACACCACCGCGTTATCGTTCATCGCGAGCAAGCTTTGCTCCTACGGTGAAGGCGTCAGGTCAGACACACCGCGTTATCGTTCTTCGCGGGCAAGCCACGCTCCTACACCGCCCCTTCAAAAGCGCCAGTGGCGACACGCCGCGCAAGCCGTGATCTTCCCCCCAATTCTGAAAAATCGCTTTGCGTTCTTGGCCATAACCTTAACAGCAGCCGCGAATTAGACTGGCTCCCGTGCAGTCCGCGCCGCTATTAAGGAAGAGAACGTGCAAGACATTTTCAGTATCAACTGGCTGCTTTGGCTGTCCACCATGGCGCCGCTGACCCTGAGTGCCGGCCCCGGCAACCTGATGGTGGCGACCTCTGGCGCACAGAGCGGTGTTCGTCGCTCGGTCCGGTTTATCGTCGGGCTCGATATCACCTACTTCTTGCTCGCGGTACTGGTCGGTTTGGGGCTTTATCACACGCTGATGAACAACCCGACACTGGTTTGGGTACTGCAAGTGGTCGGCAGCTTTTACATCCTGTGGTTGGGCGTCCGGCTGTTGCGTCGTCCTTTGAAAGCCCCCGACGACAAGACTCTGCACCTGCAATTTCGCGACGGCATCGTTGTGCAACTGGGCAACGTGCAAGGCATCGTGATGTTGCTGGTGATGTTCTCCACATTTGTGCCCTCCGGCGACACCAGCAGCAGCGTCGTGCTGATCCTCAGCGCCGCCCTGATCTCGCTGAATTTTTTCTCCCATGTCATCTGGGTATCGATGGGCTCGACGGTCCAGAAACTGATCCGGGCACGGCCCCGACTGCTCGCCTTTCAGAACGCGGTCTTCGGGCTGATGCTGATCGCCGTGGCGATCTGGATTTTCCTGCGTACCGGCCCGCTATAAGGAGCACCCATGACCCGCGCCTATGGAATAGTTTTCGCCGCCCCCGGAGAGCCGGAAGTCCTTGAACTGCGCGAATATGAACTGCGCGCCCCCGGCCCTGGAGAGATCACCGTTGCCATCGAAGCCGCAGGTGTGAACTTCACTGATCTGCACCGTCGCTCTGGCGCACTGGAGGACGGCTCGCTCTTTCCCCGGGGCATTGGAATGGAAGGCGCGGGCCGCGTCGTCGAATGTGGACGGCAAGTGCATGGCTTTGCACCCGGTGACCGCGTGGCGTTCGTCGATAGTTCGACGGGAAGCTATGCCAGCCATGCGGTGCTGCCGGCCGTACGGGCGATCCGTCTGCCCGATGACGTGCCGAGCGATCTCGCCGCGTCATTGATGTTCAAGGGATTGACCGCCGAATACCTGACCCATCGCTGCGTCCCCCTCAAACCTGATGACTGGGTGGTCTGGCACGCCGCGGCCGGCGGGGTCGGCAGTATTGCCACTGGCTGGCTGGTTGCACGGGGGGTGCGCGTCATTGGCCTCGCTTCGACCGAAGCCAAAAGGCGCCAGGTGCTGAACGCCGGCTGCATCGCGGCCCTCGACCCCGAAGCGCCGGCTGCGCTGGCGTATATTCTTGATTTGACCGAGGGCAAGGGCGCGCACATCGTGTTCGACTCCGTCGGCAGCGCCACCGTGGAGATGTCACTGGCCAGCTTGCGACAACGGGGTCACCTGGTGCTGTTTGGCAACGCCTCGGGCGACGTGACCGGTTTCAATCTGTCGCGTCTGGGCCAACTGGGCTCATTGCATGTGACACGACCGTCCTTGAAACACTACATCGGCCAGAACAGTGATCTCGCCGCCGCTTCGGCCCATGTGCTCCTGGCGTTGGCCGACGGTGTGATCCGGCCACCCCAGGTGACACGCTTGCCGCTTTGCGAAGCCGCACAGGCCCATCACATCGTCGAAGCCCGACAAACCCAAGGCTCGCTGATCCTCGTGCCCTGATCACCCGGCACAACGACCATCAGGGTGTGTCGGTCGTTCTGCTGTGGAACAGCCCCGTCAGATAATCCACCACCCGATCAACCCGGCCGATGCCCTGGGTCGCCTGATTGCGCAACAGCCAGATCTCGGAACGACGCGAGGGCTTGTCAGCCAGCACCTGACGCAGCCCCAGGTGATGCCCGACATAAGCAGGCAGCGCGGCGATGCCAAGGTTCGCTTCGACGGCCTTGAGCTGGGCATTGAGGTTGGACACTCGCATCCAGAGTTTTTGGTCGCCGCTCACTTCTCTCAGCCACCGGGCGAGCGGCATGTAGGACATTTCCTCGGTCCAGCCGATCAGATAGTGGTGCTTCAACTCGGCAGCCTCCGTTGGCAGGCCATAGACAGCGGCATAGCCTTCGGAACAGAACAGGCTCTGCACCAGCGTGCCGACCCGGCGCATGGTGAAGTTGCCGTTATCGGGCCGGTGCAATCGGATAATGATGTCGCTCTGGCTTTGCGTCAGCTTTGACGACACCGCCGAATTCATGAAGTCGAAGCCGATCCCGGGGTACTGATCGCGAAACTCGGTCAGCCCGGGAATGATCAAGTGCGTGCCCATCAACTCCGGGCAATCGATGCGCACCTGCCCCGCCATCCGTTCGCTTGGCTGCGACATCTGCCGTTCAATCAGTTTGAAGCGTTCCTCGGACTCCAGCGCCAGGGGCAACAACGCCCTTCCGGCTTCGGTCAGGAAGTAGCCGTTGGTCTTCTTCAGAAACAACACCGTACTCAGCGATTCCTCCAGCCCGGCAATCCGTCGCGACACCGTCGATGCCGAGACTCTCAGGGCGTTCCCCGCCTCAGTCACGTTGTTCGATTTTGCGACAAAGATAAAAACCTTCAGATCGTCCCAGTTCATGACATATCCAAAAATGGAAAACCGATCTCCACCTATTTCCATTCGAAATAAAGGGAGGTCACGTTAATTTTTTCGCATCGAGCAAAACTGAGGATACGCAGATGATACGTAACTCGATGCGCGCCCTTCCAGGGTTCATGCAGCCATTCTTGAGCTGGCTGACGGCCAAGCCTTTACCTGAAGATATCAATCAGGTTCGTCCGTTGAAACCGGTTCACCATATTCTTGTGTCAGCAGGATTAATAGCACTCGGCGTGGTGGTGGCCGGCGTCGGTGACCTGCAGGGCAGCCTTGCCCTATGGTTGTCAGGATTTGTCGTGGCCACCGGTGGTATCAAACAGATGCAAGTCATGATCTGCCACAACTGCGCCCACGACATGGTGTTTGAACAGCGTGAGCTGAATCTTCGAGTGGGCCGGCTTATCTCTGGCGTACTCATGCTCAAGCCGTTCGATATCTATAAGAAAGAACATGCGTTGCATCACAGCTCCAAAACCCTGCTGACCGACGATGACGACACACTCTCCTACCTGCAAGGCGTGGTGGGGTTGAAGCCTTCCGACAGCACCGCCGTCATGTGGGTCAAACTGGTGACCACCGCGCTGTCCCCGCTGGTGATGCTGCGCTCTGCCTGGGGGCGTTTGAAGGCGACGGTCACCGCGCCGAACAGACCCGTGTCGGCATTCACGCTGATCTTCTGGGCGACCACCGCATTACTGGCCGCAGCCGTCGGGCACTTCGAGCTCTTTGTGATGGCGTGGGTGATTCCGGTGTTCGCCGGTTATCACATCAGCACCACGTTTCGCCTGGCGGCCGAGCACACCTGGCCCAGCATCGATGTACTGGAGCGGCGCGGTATCGACTTCATTTGTGAAAGCACGACCGGGGTGTTTATCGGCGAAGCGCTGCGCATACCGGAAGGTGCCGGTGGGGTTCGACGCTGGGCTCATATCGGCCTGTGGCTGATCAAGATGCTGGGTTTCCACTTGTTTATCCGCCTGTTCGTCATGGTCGGCGATACGCCGTGTCACGACTTCCATCACCGGCGCCCACGATCGAAAGACTGGCCCAACTACGTGACGGCACGAGAGCGGGACAGGATCGACGGCTCTCAACCCTTTCCCAGTAACTACACCGACCACTGGGGATACATCAACGCCGTCACCACCAACTTCCGCAACTTCCAGCAGGCACTTCCGTATTACGCAAACCGGTTTGCTCCATCAAAGGGTTTTTAATCATGGCGTTCAACAAAACTGTTCTTCTTGCGACTGTTCCCTCGGACTCCCATAGCTGGAACCTGGTGTTCATGGAATTCCTGCTCACTGACTTTGGCTACAAGGTCGACAACATGGGCCCCAATACGCCGATGGATGAGGTGATCGAACGGCTCAATCGCGGCGGTTGCGCGATGGTCGTGGTGAGCACCGTCAACGGTCATGGCTACATCGAAGGTGCTGAACTCGCCCGACGCATCCGCCGCGAAGCGAATCATGCCGAGGCGCTGTATATCGGCGGCAAGATCTGCACCGAAAACGACGCCCGGACCATAGCCCGGCACAGCGATACCTTGAAGAGCGCGGGATTCGACGGCGTCTTCGACGACAGCGTGGCGAACAGTTTTGATGCCTTTCAGGAACTGGTCACCGCACAGCTGTACCCGACGTACAACCTGGAAAAACGGGCCGCCCGATGATCGACTTCAACCGCCACGTCCTTGAACGGTACGACGCACTCGGCCCGGTCCTCCAGCCGCGAATGGGTTTCAGCTGCCCGGCCCGGATGCAGGCCGGACTGGAAGCCACCGCAGCCAGCCGCGCGAATACCGTGTGCACCATCACCCTCGATGCCTTCACTCGGGTGAAGAATCTCGACGCGGCGCAGCGGGCCATCGATGGCGACGCCATGCTCAACGGCTATCCGATCGTCAACCATCCGGCGGCCCAGACCCGCGCCATGCTCGATCAGATTGATGCCCGCTATCGACTGCCGGTGCAGATTCGTCATGGCTCTCCCGATCCGCTGCACATTTTTCAGCGCATGGTCGAAATCGGTTCGGCCACCACCGAGGGCGGGCCGCTTTCCTATTGCCTGCCCTACAGCCGTACGCCGTTGCGCCAGGCATTTGGTCATTGGGAAAAAGCCTGTCAGGTGCTGGCCGGCGGTGTCGAACACAGCCATATCGAAAGCTTCGCCGGTTGCATGATGGGGCAGATGTGCGACCCGGCCATCCTGGTCGCACTCAACATCCTTGAAGGCCTGTTTTTGCGCGCTCACGGGATCAAGACCTTGTCCTTTTCCTACGCCCAGGGCACCTCTCCCGTACAGGACCGTGCGGCGGTGATGGCCCTGCAGCAACTCGCCGCCGAGTTTTTTGCGCCGGGCAGCTATCACTTCGTGGGGTATGTGTTCATGGGCTTTTTTCCGCGAACCCTGGGTGGGTTCTGCCGGATAACCGGGGACGCACTAGGCATGATTCGCGCCACCGGCGTGCAACGGGTGATCATCAAGACCCCGGTGGAATCGCGCCGCATTCCCCGGATCGAGGAGAACATTGCCGCGCTGGAATATGCCGATTACTGCCTGCGCACCGATGGCGTGCTGCCGGACATTCCGTTCGACGGGCAAGAACATGCACGCATCATCAACGCCGCGAAACGCCTGATCAAAGGGACGCTGGAGCGGGATGCCAACCTGTCCGAAGCGATCCTCGGCGCCTTCGACAGTGGTTTCCTGTCGATTCCCTACTGCCTGCACCCGGACAACAAACGGGGCGCCGGCACCGTGGTCACCGCGCAAAACTATTACCACGGGTTCGAGGGCGAGCGCGTTGAAAATGCCTTCTCGTTCCTCGCGGCGCTGCGGCACAACATCCGCACCTACGATGCAGTGCTCTGAAGCCTGAACACCACTCTCCATGTGGGAGCGAGCTTGCTCGCGATGGCGGACTGTCAGCCAACAGAGATGTTGAATGTCAGTTCCTCATCGCGAGCAAGCTCGCTCCCACAGGTATTGCGTCTTACTGAACGTTATTCAGTTTGATCACATCACCCGAAACCTTGGTGGTGTAACCGGTCAGGACGTAGGCCCAGAACCAGTTTTCCTGCACTTGGGTGTTGATCATGGCATCGCCGCCCTTGGCTTTGATTGCCGCGTCTTGGGCACGAATAAAACGGTTGTTGTGCTTGATCGGGATGCAGCCAAACAGCAGCATGCCGGTGGCCGTGGCTTCACTGTGGCCCAGGACAGTGTATTGGCTGCTGTCGTAGTGCTGGGTTTTCATCGGGGCGCCGGTGCAACCCGCCAGAACCAGACCGAACATTGCAACGGCGACCATTTTGCTGAGGTAATTCACTGTGTAACTCCATTAGAAAACGCCTGGGATCCGTCTCCCAAGCGGCGCGTACTCTAACGAAGGTGATGGCTAATAGATATCACTTTCTGGCAACTTTCAGACCGCTGCCTGCACTACGCCCCGCTCTTCCAGCAAGCGCACAAACATGGTCAGGCTTTGCGACACGGTGCCCCGGCGCCACACCAGCCAGGTGCGCAAATAACGGAAAGATTCCGACAGCGGCCAGATGCTCACTGTGGTGCAGCCGGGCATGCTTTCGAGCATGCTGCGGGGCATCAGCGCCAACCCTGCCCCGGCACTGACGCAGGCCAGCATGCCGTGATAGGACTCCATCTCGAAAATCTTGCCGGGCACCGAGGCATCCTTGGTGAACCAGCTTTCGAAGTGGTGTCGATAGGAACAGTTGGCGCGGAAGGCATAGATGTTCTCGCCGTTGACGTCTTGCGCCCGATGGATCGGGGCGTGATTGAGCGGTGCAATCAGCACCATTTCTTCCTCGAACGCCGGCACGCCTTCGAGTGCCGGGTGCAGGACTGGTCCGTCGACAAACGCAGCGGCCAGTCGTCCCGACAGCACGCCGTCGATCATGGTGCCGGAAGGCCCGGTGGACAGGTCCAGTTCGACCTTGGCGTGCTTCTGGTTGTAAGCGGCCAACAACTCCGGAATCCGCACCGCCGCTGTGCTCTCCAGTGATCCCAAGGGAAACGATCCCTGGGGTTCCTCGCCCGCGACCGTCGCCCGGGCCTCAATCACCAGGTCGAGGATACGCCGGGCATAGTCGAGAAAACTCCACCCAGCCGGCGACAGGCGCAAGCGGCTTTTCTCGCGGATAAACAGATCCACGCCCAGATCCTGTTCCAGTTGCTTGATCCGCGTTGTCAGGTTCGACGGCACCCGGTGGATGTGTTGAGCGGCCGCACTGATGCTGCCGTGCTCGGCGACAGCCTTGAAAATCTCGAGCTGGACCAGATCCAAGTCATTCTCCAAACGTGAACGATAGGCTCAGTATTATTCAGTTTCCAGAAAACAACCACCCCCGTAACCTGAGCACATACCCACCCAGCAGGACGGTGCCATGACCCAGGTTTCCAGTCTCACCCATGCCATTTCGATCAATCCCGTCAGCGGCGAGCAGATCGGCCACTACCCTTTCGAATCCGCCGCGGCACTGGACGCCGCCCTCGCCCGTGCCGCCGCTGGGTTCAAGGTCTGGCGTCGCACGCCGGTCGATCAGCGCGCGCAATCGCTGATCGCCCTGGCTCAGGCACTGCGCGACGACGCACAAAAACTGGCGCACATGATCACCCTGGAAATGGGCAAGCCAATCAACCAGGCGCGCGGCGAAATCGAAAAGTGTGCGCAACTTTGCGAGTGGTACGCCGAACACGGTCCCGCCATGCTGACCGCCGAGCCAACGCTGGTTGAAGGTGGCAAGGCGCGCATCGAATACCGCCCGCTGGGCCCGATTCTCGCGGTGATGCCGTGGAACTTCCCGATCTGGCAGGTGCTGCGGGGTGCCGTTCCGGCGTTGATCGCCGGCAACACCTACGTCCTCAAGCACGCGCCCAACGTGATGGGTTGCGCTTATCTGCTGCGCGATGCCCTGCAACGCGCCGGGTTTACCGAAGGTGTGTTTGAAGTCATCAACGTCACACCGGACGGCGTTTCCACGGCGATTGCGGATCCGCGCATCGCCGCCGTGACGCTCACCGGCAGTGTGCGCGCCGGCATGGCCATCGGCGCTCAGGCCGGCGCTGCCTTGAAGAAGTGCGTCCTGGAACTCGGCGGCTCCGATCCGTTCATTGTGCTGAACGATGCCGACCTCGACGATGCGGTCAAAGCGGCGGTGATTGGCCGTTACCAGAACACCGGGCAAGTCTGCGCAGCCGCCAAGCGCCTGATTGTCGAGCAAGGCGTTGTCGAGGAATTCACGCGCAAGTTTGTCGAAGCGACTCGCCAGCTGGTGGTCGGCGATCCACTGTCCACCGACACGTACATCGGCCCCATGGCCCGTTTTGATCTGCGTGATGAGCTGGACCAACAGGTGCGCGATACCCTGGAAGAAGGCGCGACCTTGCTGCTGGGCGGCCAAAAGGCCGAAGGCCCTGGCAACTTCTACGAGCCTACCGTGTTCAGCAATGTCACCGACCAGATGACCTCGTTCAAGCAGGAACTGTTTGGCCCGGTGGCCTCGATCATTACCGCGCGGGATGCCGAGCATGCACTGGCACTGGCCAATGACAGCGACTTCGGGCTGACGGCGACGATCTACACCCGCAATCTTGAACTGGCCAAGCAGATAGCCGACGAACTGGAAACCGGTGGCGTGTTCATCAATGGCTACAGCGCCAGCGACCCACGCGTCACCTTCGGCGGCGTGAAGAAAAGCGGGTTTGGCCGTGAGCTGTCGCACTTCGGGGTGCGCGAATTCTGTAATGCGCAAACCGTTTGGCTGGATCGTCGCTGATTGCATCGATAAGCCCGGGGTAATCGAGCCCCGGGCTTTCACTTCAGATTGACGGGGTGCCAGGCCCCGGCCGCACAAACCACTGCCCGGTAATTTTGCCGCCCCACTGCTCTGCCTCGTGCTCCTGCTCCAGGGTGAAGCCGACGTCTTCATACAATTTACGCGCCGCCTCCAGGCCTTTGAACGTCCAGAGCCGCGTTTCACCAAAGCCCCATTCGTCACAGAACTTGATGGCCTCAGCCAACAGGCGTTTGCCGGCGCCTTTGCCCCGTGCGCTGTCATCCAGAATGAAACAGCGCAGCACCGCACCGCCGCCCTCGCCTTCGCCTTCGCCGTCGATGGCAATCGAACCGACGATGCGCTCGCCATCCAGCGCCGCCCACACCTGGTTACGCGGGTTGTGCAGCCGCCCCATCAGTTCGGCCATGTCGGTGGCGACCAGGCTTTCGAACGGCTGACCGAAATTCGCGTATCGGGCGTAGTAACTGGCATGCATTTGCACCATGCGGCCGATGATGCCGGGGCGGTAACCCCGGGCAATTTCCAGTGTTGCCGCGGGCGTTTGTGTACCGAGTCGCTGGGTTTGCAGGGCAACCGCGTAATGACCGAGACCTTCACTCACTGTCTGCTGTTGCACCTCGGTCAAGTGCGCCATGGCCGCGCCGACCCGCTGAGTGGCAAAGGCGTCCACCGCGCACAACGTCTGTCGGCCCTGATCCGTGAGTTGCAGCTTTTTCGAGCGTGCGTCCTGCTCGTTGGGCACTTCTTCGATTTCACCGGCCTCGATGAGTTTGCGCACCATGCGACTGACGCTGGATTTTTCCAGCCCGAGCAGCGCGACCAGTTCCACGGCGGTCAGTGACTCACGGTTCCCCAGCTCCACGATGGTGTGAACGGAGGACGGCGGATAGTCCGTCGCCGCCAGCGTGGCCTGCATAAAGCCCAACTCGCGCACCATCAGGCGTGACGCCCAGCGAACGTGGTTAATCAGGTCTGAATCGATCACGGCGCGCACCTTGTAGAAGACGATCATTTAGTTGTATCGCACAACAAAATAACCGTCAATTGGGGATCGCTGCGGATGACCGTCCGTAACCCTGCCCCGGGCCGCTCTGTTGCTTAACTATCCTTAGTTTGGAGCTGGGATCTTGATAGGGAGCAGCCACTTCAACCGAGAATCGAATGATGAAAATGCTATTGACGGTCGAGTTCCCCCTTGAACCTTTCAACACGCTGGTGCGGGCCGGCAAAGTCGGCGACATCATCGGGCGGGTGCTGGAAAGCCTTAAGCCCGAAACGGTTTACTTCACGGAGCAAGACGGCATGCGCGGCGGGATTTTGCTGATCGACGTGCAGGACGCATCCGAAATCCCGCGATTTTCCGAACCGTTTTTTCTGCACTTCAACGCCAACTGCAAATTCCGTATCGCCATGAGCCCGCAGGATCTGCAAAAGGCCGGGCTGGACGCGCTCGGCAAAACCTGGGGCTGAGGCGCGATCAGGTCGATTTTCGTCCACGACTTGCCAAGGCAATGGCGAGCGCGGCGACGATCAACACGGCGGCCACCGCAAACGTCATGCACATACCGGTGGCGACGGCTTCGGGGGGCGCCGTCGTGATGTCCGTCGTCGCCGAAGCGAAGGCAAACACCGCGCCAATCACCGATGCGCCGGTGATCAGCCCGAGGTTGCGTGACAGGCTGAGCAGGCCAGACATCACACCGCGCTGGTCCGCCGGCACCTCCATCATCACCAGCGTGTTGTTGGCGGCCTGAAAGAGCTGATAGCCAGGGGTCAAGACGACGATGGCAGCGACGTAGCCCGCCAGGCCAAACACCGCCGGGAGCACGGAAAGCGCAATCGACCCCGCCGCCATCGCGATCAGCCCGACGATCACCATCAGCGGCGCACCAAAACGATCAACCACACGCCCCGCCGGAAAGCCGCTCAGTGCCGAGATGATCGGGCCGATGGACATCACCACACCGACAACCGCCAGGTTGAGCCCCAAGCCGCGAGACAGGTAAAACGGCCCGACCACCAGCGTCGCCATCATCACCGTTGAAACGAACAGGTTGCTGACCAGGCTCCCGCTCAGGGATACATCACGGAACATCCCCAGGCGAATCAACGGTGAGGCCACCCTCCCTTCGACGAAAACGAACAGGCCGACACCCGCGACGGCCGCCAGCAGCAGCGCCGCATTGAGCGCAGCAAAACTGCCGCGCCCCAAGGTCATGGCGAGTGCATACGCCGCGAGCGTCAGCGCCAACACCAAAGTACCCAGAGGGTCGAAACCGTTACGGCCGGTTTTCGGCTTGCATTGATCGGCAGGCAGGTAACGCCAGGCCAGCGCGAATGTCAGAATCCCCAACGGTACGTTGATCAGGAACATCGACTGCCACCCGAGGCCGGCAATCAGCACGCCGCCCAGTGATGGACCCAGCGCCGTGCCAATTGCCGACATCGTCCCGAGCAATCCCATGGCGCTACCGGTTTTGGCCTTCGGCACTGTCTCACCGATAAACGCGATGGTCAGCGCCATCATGATTGCGGCGCCAAGGCCCTGAACCGCGCGGGCGGCAATCAACAGCGAAAGCCTGGGCGCCAGACCGCACAACGCGCAGGCCAGCGTGAACAAAAGGATACCGATCAGCAGCAAGCGGCGACGGCCCATGAGGTCGCCGAGCCGTCCAACGCTGACGATCAAAGTGGTGATCGCCAGCAGGTACGCGAGGACGATCCACTGCACGTGCTGAAAGGACGCGCCAAACACTTGCGCCAACGTCGGCAATCCGACATTGGCGATGCTGGTGCCCAGCGATGACAGCAACATCGACAGTGACAGGCTGGCAAGCACCCAGCGCACCGAAGCTGTCCGTGGCGCAGTGACGGCGCAAGTTTGATGGGGTTGAGTCATGAATGCTCCTGGGCTGGCGACTCCCGAACGGAGCTGTGAAAAGCCTACGGCGTCGGCTGGCAAGGCGGAAGACGCACCATTTGCACATTACTTGTGCGTCTGACGCGCTATCCCGATGACGCCTGTGCTACCGTCGAACCATGTCGATGCCCGATCTCAACTTGCTTATTACCCTCGATGTTCTGCTCGCAGAAGGCAGCGTCACGCGTGCGGCCCAGCGCCTGCGACTGAGCCCGTCGGCCATGAGCCGAGCGTTGGCGCGCTTGCGTGAAACCACCGGGGATCCGCTGCTGGTCAGGGCCGGTCGCGGCCTCGTGCCCACGCCCAGGGCACTCGAACTGCGCGAACGGGTCAGTCAACTGGTGCAGGACGCCGAAGCGGTGCTGCGTCCCGTCGAGCAGCTCAATCTGAAACAACTGGTGCGCACCTTCACCGTGCGCACCAGTGACGGTTTTGTCGAAACCTTCGGCCCGGATCTGCTGGCTCGCATCAGCGAAGAAGCGCCGGGCGTGCGGCTGCTGTTCGTGCAGAAACCGAACAAGGACAGCACGCCACTGCGCGACGGAACTGTGGACATGGAAACCGGCGTGGTCGGATCGACGATGGCGCCGGAAGTACGCACACAAGCACTGTTCAGGGATCGTTTCATTGGCGTTGTGCGCCGGGAACATCCGCTGAGCGAAGGCGACATCACCGCCGCCCGTTATGCGGCCGGTCGGCACGTCGGTGTATCGAGACGAGGCCTGGAAAAAGGCCCGACGGCCATTGATGACGCCTTGAAGGCACTCGGGCTGGAACGGGAAATCGTCACCCTTGTTGGCGGTTTTTCCACCGCCCTGGCACTCGTCCGCGCCTGCGACCTGATCGCCAGCGTTCCCGAACGGCACACCACCAGCCTGCGTGCCGGGTTGCACAGTTTTGCCCTGCCGTTGTCGATCCCGCCGATCACCGTGTCCTTGTTCTGGCATCCACGCCTGGACGCCGACCCGGCGCATCGCTGGTTGCGCGGGTGTATTCGGGATGTGTGTGCCGAGGCACTGATCTAGCCCAACACACACAATCACTGTGGGAGCGAGCCTGCTCGCGAAGGCGGTGTGTCAGTCAAAGTTTATGGCGACTGACACGCCCTCTTCGCGAGCAGGCTCGCTCCCACAGGGATTGCAGTGGTCTTTATAAGATCTTTATTCCCCGGCCCCCAATCCTGATAACAACTTTCCAGGCATCTCTCTAGGCTTTTCCTCATAGCGGGAGGAAACGCCATGGACTTCATCTTTGTGGTACTCGGTGCTCTGTTTTTCATCAGCCTGATCGGCCTGGCTCGGGGCTGTGCGGCGTTAAACAGGAGACGGTCATGACAGGCTTCTATCTGTTCGGCGGCATCATCGCGGCGGGGTTGCTGGTGTACCTGGTCGCCGCGCTGTTTTTCCCGGAGGACTTCCTATGACCACTCAAGCCTGGATCCTCCTCGGGGCCTTTTTGCTGGTGCTCGGTTTGTTGGCCTGGCCGCTCGGGCGTTGGTTGACCACCGTGATGGAGGGTCGATTTGCCCTCGGCGCGCGGATTGAATCGCCGCTGTATCGCCTGGCCGGAGTCACGCCCGAAGCGCAGATGAGCTGGCTGCAATACGCCCTCGCCTTGATCCTGTTCAACGCGTTGGGCTTGCTGTTCGTCTACGCGCTGCAACGCTTGCAAGGTTTCCTGCCGTTCAACCCGCAAGGCTTCGGCGCCGTGACGCCAGACTCCTCATTCAACACCGCCGCCAGTTTCGTCACCAACACCGACTGGCAAGGTTATGGCGGTGAATCGACGATGAGCTACCTGACGCAGATGCTCGCGCTCACGGTGCAGAACTTCCTGTCCGCCGCCACCGGCATCGTGGTAGCCGTGGCGCTGATTCGCGGCTTCGCCCGCCACAGCGCCACCAGCATCGGCAATGCCTGGACCGACCTCACCCGCATCACGTTATGGGTGCTGCTGCCGCTGTCGCTGATTTTTGCGCTGTTCTTCGTCAGCCAAGGGGCGATCCAGAATCTGGATCCCTACAAGGACGTGTCGACGCTGGAAGTCGTGCAATACCAGGCGCCGGTGCTGAACGACGCCGGCCAACCGAAACTCGATGCCCAAGGCAGCCCCGTCACCGTCGCCGCCAGCACCGACAAGCAAACCATCGCCATGGGCCCGGTGGCCTCGCAGGAAGCGATCAAGATGCTCGGCACCAATGGCGGCGGTTTCTTCAATGCCAACTCGGCGCACCCTTACGAAAACCCCACGGCGCTGAGCAATTTCCTCCAGTTGATCGCGATTTTCCTGATCCCGACTGCGCTGTGCTTCGTCTTCGGCCATGTCGTCGGTGATATCCGCCAAGGCTGGGCGTTGCTGGCGACGATGACGATCATCTTTGTGATCGCCGTGATCGCGGTCACTCACTACGAACAACTCGGCAACCCGCAATTTTCCTCGCTGGGCATCGACACGACGGCGGGCAACATGGAGGGCAAGGAACTGCGCTTTGGCATCAGCGCCTCCAGTCTTTTCGCCGCCGTGACCACCGCCGCCTCCTGCGGTGCGGTCAACGCCATGCACGACTCGTTCACCCCGCTGGGCGGCGCGGTGCCGCTGGTGTTGATGCAACTGGGCGAAGTGGTGTTCGGCGGCACTGGCTCGGGCCTGTACGGCATGTTGGTGTTCGCGATTCTGGCGGTGTTTATCGCCGGTTTGATGATCGGCCGCACGCCGGAATACCTGGGCAAGAAGATCGAAGCCTACGAGATGAAAATGGTCGCCATCGCGATTCTGGTGACGCCATTGCTGGTGCTGTTCGGCACCGCCATCGCGGTCATGGCCGAGGCCGGACGGCTGGGAATTGCCAACCCCGGCGCCCACGGTTTTTCGGAAATCCTCTACGCCTTCAGCTCGGCCGCCAACAACAACGGCAGCGCCTTCGCCGGGCTGTCGGCCAACACCCCGTTCTACAACACGATGCTGGCGATCGTCGCCTGGTTCGGCCGCTTCGGCGTGATCGTCCCGGTGCTCGCCATCGCCGGCAGCCTGGCGGCGAAGAAACGCCTGGCAGTCACCGGCGGCACCATGCCCACCCACGGCATGCTGTTTGTGGCGCTGCTGATCGGCACGGTGTTGCTGGTCGGCTTGCTCAACTACGTGCCGGCACTCGCCCTCGGGCCTGTCGTCGAACACCTCAACCTGATCAAGTGAGACCACGAACATGACACGCAAAGCGTTCTCCTTGTTCGACCCGAAACTCATCACCCCGGCGATGGTCGAGTCCGTGCGCAAACTCAGCCCCAAAATCCAGTGGCGCAACCCGGTGATGTTCGTCGTCTACATCGGCGCGATCATCACCAGTGCCTTGTGGGTCCAGGCCTTGCGCGGCCAGGGTGAGGCCAGCGCCGGGTTTATCCTCGCGATTGCCCTGTGGCTGTGGTTCACCGTGCTGTTCGCCAACTTCGCCGAAGCCCTGGCCGAGGGTCGCAGCAAGGCCCAGGCCGCCTCGCTACGGGACCTGAAAAAGGAAACCTGGGCCAAGAAACTGCGCGAACCGCACTACGGCGCCGAGTGGCAATTGGCGCAATCGAGCGGCTTGTGCAAAGGCGATGTGGTGGTGGTCGAGGCCGGCGATCTGGGTGACTCGATCATCCCCGCCGACGGCGAAATCATCGAAGGCGCGGCCTCGGTGGACGAATCAGCGATCACCGGCGAATCGGCCCCGGTAATCCGCGAGTGTGGCGGCGACTTCTCCGCCGTAACCGGTGGCACCCGGGTGCTCTCGGACTGGATCGTGGTGCGCGTCACCACCAACCCCGGCGAAACCTTCGTCGACCGTATGATCGCCATGGTCGAGAACGCCAAACGGCAAAAGACCCCGAATGAAATCGCCTTGTCGATCCTGCTGGTGGCGCTGACCATCGTGTTCCTCGGCGTCACCGTGACGCTGCTGCCCTTCTCGCTGTTCGGGGTCGCGGTGGCCCAGGCCGGGACGCCGGTTTCGATCACCGTACTGATCTCGCTGCTGGTGTGCCTGATCCCCACCACGATTGCCGGCCTGCTGTCGGCGGTCGGTGTCGCAGGCATGAGCCGCATGATGGAGGCCAATGTCATCGCCACCTCTGGGCGTGCCGTGGAGGCCGCCGGTGACGTAGACGTTCTGCTGCTCGACAAGACCGGCACCATCACCCTCGGCAACCGTCACGCCTCGGCGTTTTTACCCGCGCCGGGGATCAAGGAAGCAGACCTGGTGGACGTGGCGCAACTCGCCTCCCTCGCCGACGAAACCCCCGAAGGCCGCAGCATCGTGGTGCTGGCCAAACAACGCTTCAACCTGCGTGAACGTGACATCGCCGCGCTCGACGCCCACTTCGTCCACTTCTCGGCCCAGACCCGCATGAGCGGCGTCGACATGGGCACGCGCCAACTGCGCAAGGGCGCCGGCGAAGCGATCCTGCGCCACGTCCAAAGCCTGGGCGGGCACTTCCCGGACGCGGTGCAAACCATCGTCGAAGACGTGGCCCGTCGGGGCAGCACGCCGCTGGTGGTGGCTGACGACGCCAAGGTGTTGGGCGTGATCGAACTCAAGGACATCGTCAAGGGCGGGATCAAGGAACGTTTTGTCGAACTGCGGCGCATGGGCATCAAGACCGTGATGGTCACCGGCGACAACCGCGTCACCGCCGCCGCCATCGCCGCCGAGGCCGGGGTCGATGACTTCCTCGCGGAAGCCACGCCGGAACAGAAACTCGAACTGATCCGCCGCTACCAGGCCGAGGGCCGTTTGGTGGCGATGACCGGCGACGGCACCAACGATGCCCCGGCGCTGGCCCAGGCCGATGTTGCGGTGGCGATGAACTCTGGGACGCAAGCGGCCAAGGAAGCCGGGAACATGGTCGATCTGGACAGCAACCCGACGAAGCTGATCGAGGTGGTGGAAACCGGTAAACAGATGCTGATGACCCGGGGCTCGCTGACCACGTTCTCGATTGCCAACGACGTGGCCAAGTATTTCGCCATCGTGCCGGCGGCGTTCGTCACCACCTATCCGTCGCTGGCGGCGCTGAACATCATGGGGCTGACCAGCCCGAATTCCGCGGTGCTGTCGGCGGTGATTTTCAATGCGCTGATCATTATTTTCCTGATTCCCCTGGCGCTCAAAGGCGTGAAATACCGCCCGGTCGGCGCGGCTCTGCTGCTGCGGCGCAACCTGCTGATCTATGGGCTGGGCGGGGTCGTTGTTCCATTCATTGGCATCAAAATCATCGATATGGCGCTCGCCGCTGTCGGTCTGGTTTGAGGGAGCACTGTCATGGCCACTCTGTTGCGTCCGGCGCTGACCCTGTTGATCTTCTTTTCGCTGCTCACGGGCCTGGCCTATCCGCTGGTCACCACCGGCATCGCACGGCTGGTGTTTCCCCATCAGGCCGCCGGCAGCCTGATCGAACGGGATGGCAAAACCGTGGGTTCGTTGCTGATCGGCCAGGGGTTCAGCGACCCGAAATACTTCTGGAGCCGCCCTTCCGCCACCAGCCCCATGCCCTACAACGCCCAGGCCTCCAGCGGCTCGAATCAGGGCCCGCTGAACCCGGCGCTGATGGACGCGGTCAAGGGGCGGATCGAGGCGTTGCACGCAGCCGATCCTGGCAACACCGCCACGGTGCCCGCCGACCTGGTCTACAGTTCCGCCAGTGGTCTTGATCCGCACATCAGCGTGGCGGCGGCGTTGTATCAGGCCGACCGGGTGTCGCGGGTGCGTCATTTGCCCATCGAGAAGGTTCGCCAGTTGATCGGCGAGTATGCTGAAGGCACGCTGCTCGGTTTTCTCGGCGAGCCTCGGGTCAACGTGCTGGCCCTGAACCTGGCGCTCGACGCCGCACACTGAGCGCCAACTCACACACGGTGAGCGTGATGGCCGAACAACGTCCTGACCCGGACCAGCTACTGGCCCGGATTCGCGAAGAGGAAGCGCAAGCCAAACGCGGTCGGTTGAAGATTTTCTTCGGCGCCAGCGCCGGGGTCGGCAAGACCTACGCCATGCTCGCCGCCGCGCATACTGCGAAGTTGCAGGACACCAACGTACTGATCGGCGTAGTCGAAACCCATGGCCGCGCCGAAACCCAGGCGTTGACCGAAGGCCTCGAGCTGCTGCCGCTCAAACGGGTCATCGACAAACAGCGCACCCTCAGCGAATTCGACCTGGACGCCGCCCTCGCCCGCGCACCGGACTTGATCCTGATCGACGAACTGGCCCACTCCAATGCCGTCGGCTCCCGACACCCGAAACGCTGGCAAGACGTGGAAGAACTGCTCAGCGCCGGGATCGACGTGTGGTCAACGATGAACGTCCAGCACCTGGAAAGCCTCAACGATATTGTCGGCGGCATCACCGGAATTCGCGTCTGGGAAACCGTGCCCGACCATGTGTTCGATACCGCCGACGAAGTGGTGATCGTCGACTTGCCCCCCGACGATCTGTTGCAGCGCTTGAAAGAAGGCAAGGTTTACCTGGCGCAACAGGCCGAGCGCGCGGTGCAGAATTTCTTTCGCAAAGGCAACCTGATCGCCCTGCGCGAACTGGCCCTGCGCCGCACCGCTGACCGGGTCGACAGCGACATGTTGCAGTACCGCCAAAGCAGCGCGGTGAAACCGGTGTGGGGCACCCGCGACTCGCTGCTCGCCTGCATCGGCCCCCATGAACAGGCAGAAAAAACCGTGCGTTCGACGGCGCGCCTGGCCGCGCAACTGAACGTGCCGTGGCACGCGGTGTATGTCGAAACCCCGGCGTTGCAGCGCCTGCCCGAAGCCAAGCGTCGTCGCGTGCTCGCAACGTTGAAACTGGCGCAGGAAATGGGCGCGCAGATCTCGACCCTGGCCGGCCAGGACATTGCCGAAACCCTGGTCAGGTATGCGCGCCAGCACAATCTGTCCAAAGTGGTGCTGGGGCGTGACGAGCAGCCGCGCCGCCGATTCTGGCGTCAAGTGTTGGCCGATCGGATTGGCGCATTGGGCGCTGATCTGGATGTGATTCAGGTGTCGTTGCCGGCCAGCAGTCCGCGCCCCGAGAGCGCACCGGCAACCGGGGAAAACCCGATTCCATGGTCGGCGTATCTGTGGAGCGCCGGGATTTGCGCGGTGACGACGCTGATCGCCTTGCCGCTATCAGGCATCCTTGAGCAAGCCAATATCGTCATGCTGTTTTTGCTCGCGGTGGTTGCCGTCGCGGTGCGTTTCGGTCGTGGCCCGGCGGTGATGGCGGCGTTCATGTCCGTCGGCGCCTTCGACTTTTTCTTTGTCTCGCCGCGTTTTTCCTTCGCCTTCGCCGATGTGCAGTACCTGGTGACCTTCGTGGTCATGCTGGTGGTCGCCTTGGTGATCGGGCAAATGACCGCCGGCCTGACGTACCAGGCGCGGGTGGCGCAGCGGCGCGAAGATCGCATGCGCGCGCTGTACGACATGTCACGCCTGTTGTCCGCCGCGCTGATGACCGAACAGGTGGCGCAGGTCAGCGCGCAGTTCCTGTCAGCCGAGTTTGGCGCCCGCTCAGCATTGCTGGTGGCCGACGACAACAATAAATTGCAGGCGCCGATGGTCACCGGCGATGCACCGCAAGTCGATCTCGCCATTGCCCAATGGTCGTTCGACAAAACCGAACCGGCGGGCTACGGCACCGACACTCTGCCCGCCAGCACTACGCTGTATCTGCCACTGTCGGCACCGATGCGGGTGCGCGGCATCCTGGCGGTGCAGCCGCGCGACACCACGCGGCTGGCGGTGCCGGAACAGCGGCGCCTGCTCGATACCTGCGCGTCGTTGCTGGCGATTTCCCTCGAACGCATTCATTACATCAACGTGGCCCAGGACACGACTGTGCAAATGGAATCCGAGCGCTTGCGCAACTCGCTGCTCTCGGCCATTTCCCACGACCTGCGCACGCCGCTGTCGGTGATGGTCGGGCTCGCCGAAGCGCTTAAATTGACCCAGCCAGCCTTGACCGGAGAAGCCGCCGAGATTGCCACGGCGGTGGGTGAATCGGCGCTGCGCATGAACACGCTGGTCAACAACCTGCTGGACATGGCGCGCCTGGAGTCCGGCAAAGTGGTACTCAATCGCCAGTGGCAACCGGTTGAAGACGTGGTCGGAAGTGCCCTGCGCGCCATCCAGCCGATTCTCGGCGGGCGTTCGGTGCACGTCGCGCTGGAGGATGACTTGCCGCCGGTGCGGATCGACGCGGTGCTGATCGAACGCATCCTGATCAACCTGATCGAAAACGCCGTCAAATACACCCCGCCCGCCACCACCATCGGCCTGGGCGCCCGGGCCACGCCGGACACCATCGAACTGTGCGTCACCGACGAAGGACCGGGCCTGCCCCACGGTCACGAAGAAGCCATCTTCAGCAAGTTCATGCGCGGCAAAAAGGAAAGCGCGATCCCCGGTGTCGGCCTGGGCCTGGCCATCTGCCGCGCCATCGCCCAGGCTCATGAAGGCACCATCACCGGTGTCACCCGACCCGAGGGCGGCGCGTGCTTCACGCTGCGCCTGCCCCGGGAAACCCCACCCGTCATCGAACCCTTTGCCCCGCAGACTGACGAGGAACAGCCATGACCGAATCAGTACCGCACGTCCTGATCATCGAGGACGAAAAAGAAATCCGCCGCTTCGTGCGCATGGCCCTGCAAGCCGAAGGCCTGGACGTGCACGAAGCCGACACGTTCCACCGCGGCCTCATCGACGCCGGCACCCGCCGCCCTGACCTGATCATCCTCGACCTCGGCCTGCCCGACGGCGACGGCATCGACCTGATCCGCGACGTGCGCAGCTGGTCGCCGGTGCCCATCATCGTGTTGTCGGCCCGCGGCGCCGAGTCAGACAAAATCCTCGCCCTGGACACCGGCGCCGACGACTACCTGGTCAAGCCCTTCGGCACCGGCGAACTGCTCGCCCGGGTGCGCGCGCTGCTACGCCGACAAGCGAAAGAGGCCGATAACAATGCCGTGCTGAGCTTTGGCGAGGTGCGTATCGATATCGAACGGCGAGTGGTGGAGCGTTCCGGGGCGCCGCTGCATTTGACGCCGCTGGAGTATCGGTTGCTGGTGCACCTGTGCTCGCATCCGAATCGGGTATTGACCCATTTGCAATTGTTGAAAGCGGTGTGGGGGCCTTCGCATACGACTGACACGCCGTATTTGCGGGTGTTTATGGGTGGGTTACGCAAGAAGGTCGAAGTGGACCCTTCGCAGCCGCGGCATCTGGTGACGGAGACAGGAGTTGGGTATCGGTTCATCCCATAACCCTGTAGGAGCGAGGCTTGCCCGCGAACAACGATAACGCGGTAAACCAGACCTGAAGCCATCACCGTAGGAGCAAAGCTTGCCCGCGAAGAACGATAACGCGGTGTGTCAGACCTGACGCCATCACCGTAGGAGCAAAGCTTGCTCGCGAAGAACGATAACGCGGTGTGTCAGACCTGACGCCGTCACCGTAGGAGCAAAGCTTGCTCGCGATAAACGATAACGCGGTAAACCAGACCTGAAGCCATCACCGTAGGAGCAAAGCTTGCTCGCGATAAACGATAACGCGGTGTGTCAGACCTGACGCCTTCGCGAGCAAGCTTTGCTCCTACAGGGGGCCTGCGCCGACCATCCATCCTGTGAACAACACCGAACCAAATGTGAGAGCGGGCTCAAGCCAACAGCTCAGTAATCCACCGCGCCTGCCGGGCAATCTCCTGCAGCTTTTCCTCAGGCACAGCCTGCCGCGCTCGGGCGAAGTTGCTCAGGGTCTTCTGCTTTTCACGCAAGATGCGCTGCCACTTGGCCAGGAACACCGCGCTGCGCGCCTGCATCTGCAGCGGGCCGAAGTACAGTTCCTCGGCGGTGTATTCCACCGGCCCGGCGCGTTCGGCGACGATGATTTCGTAGTCGAAGCGGTTTTCCCGCAGCAGTTCCTCGCAGAGGATGCGGTAGCCGTTTTCCATCAGCCATTGGCGCAGTGGCTGCTCGCCGCCGTTGGGTTGCAGGATCAGGCGTTCCTGGCCGTTGAGGTGCGCCTTGCCGCTGTCGAGGATGTCGCGGATTGTCTCGCCGCCCATGCCGCAGATGCTGATTGCCGTGATCCCGTCGCCTGGCTCGATCGCCGCCAGGCCATTGGCCAGGCGCACGGTGATCCGCTGGTCCAGGTCGTTCTCGCGCACGGTGCGTTCGGCCGCGCGGAACGGCGTCATCGCGACCTCCCCCGCCACCGCCGCCGCAATCGCGCCACGGAGCATCAACGCCACCGGCAGGTAGCCGTGGTCCGAGCCGATATCGGCCAGGCGCGCACCGGCGGGCACATGCGCCGCCACGCGTTCCAGGCGCATGGACAATGTGTGTTCGTTCAACTGCAGCCCCTTTTCACCCCGAACGTCCGGCACCGTTGGCCGGATCGGGGCGAGACTGTGTCGAGCAACGCCGTGCATGTCAAATTCCTGTGACCGGGGCCATTCAACGTGCGGTTTCGTATCTCACTGTATCCGCTGCCCTGCCAGACAACTTTTGCCTTAAAAGCCGTGGTTTACGACACATGGCAGATACCTCGGATCGCTTAAATGGGTTCCATCGAGGCAAGACAACTTGCCTCACAGGAACGACCCATTAAATCTTGAGGAAATCATCATGAACTGGAAAACACTGGCTACCGCCGGCTTCTTCGCGGTCTTGAACGTGGCAGCGTTCTCGGCCCATGCCGACGTCAGCAAAGCATCGCAGACCCACCTGGATATCAAGAAGGTCATCTCGATCGTCGAAAACGGCGGCAGCCAGTGCGGCATTGTGAATGCGCGGATGACCTACCTCGACGCCAGCGGTACGCAAAAGGTGCTTGATTACAGCAAATTTGCAGAGTGCGGCAATCAGGGGAGTTGAGGGCCGCACCGGGAAATCGTCGCATGAGGATCACAAACGCTGACGATCACTCATTCATGTCCGCGACCAGATAGCGGTCGACGATTTGCGCAATGCCGGTCAACGCCGTCCGTAGCAGCTCCGGCTCGGTGCGATAGCGCAGCGGCTCGTAGCCATAGGTGTTGGCGCCGTTGAATGCGGTGATCGGCTCATTGCGTTGCCAGATCAGTTCATCGCCGCGCTTCATGACAGCGCTCACAGCGATATTCGGGTACACCACGCTGCTGAAACCTTGAGTCAGGGCGAAACCCCAGTTGAGGATGGTCAACTGAATCTGCGCATCGGCCTGTTCGTTTTCACCAACGATCTTGAATCGGCCGGTAGCCGCCAGTTGTTCTTCGAAGCTCTTTTTGACCAACGCCCCCAGGTCAATTTCAGAGCTTTCCATGTTGTAAAGAATCGCATCGACCGTCGACATCGAGGCCAGGTCGCCTGCCTTCAGGCCTGCTGCAAATCCGGCGCCGCCCAAAGCAGCCTTGGCCACGTTCGATGCGCCGGCCGCCATACCGACTCCTGCGCCGACACCGGCGCCCAATGCCGCGCCCCACGCTTGTTCACGGCCCATGTAAGTCATTTCCCGGGGCTTCCACGACACCGGGAGAATCTTCACGGTGTGTATCTGCGTACGGTATTCGGGTTTGAACTTCTGGTTGGCGCATCCCGCCAGGAACAGAACAGCAAACAACAGCACAGCGATCTTTTTCATGAGCAACTCACGACACAAAAGGAATGTGCGTACGTTGTCGTCAGCGTCGGGAAATTCTGAAGAGGGAAAGCGCAAGCACTCCCAAGCCACTAACTGAACTGGCTCGCCAGCATTTCCCGAACCGCACTGACCAGTTCCGACTCCCCCGGACGAGGCGGTAACAAACTGAACTCGACCTCGGGCAATACCGGCAAATGCTGCGCCGACCGGCACACCTCGGCCCCCGGCGGTATAGCAGAGGCATTCAAACAAGCGACGCCCAGACCGGCCACCAGCGCTGATTGCAGCCCGGCGACGCCGGACGCGGAATGCGCCACCACATAGGGCACGTCGTGCTGTTCCAGTGTCTCGCGGGCCAGGCGTTGCAAGCTGCATCCCTGGGGCAGGACCAACAGTGGCAGCGGGGTGTTTTCTTCTCGCTCAGGTTCGAACCCGGCCACTGACACCCAATGCAGCGCCTCCCGTCGAACCGCTATGCCCTCGGGAAGGCTGCGGCCGTCGAGTATTCGCATTGAAAGGCCGATATCAAATTCATCCGCCTCCGCCCCGCTCTCGATTTGCATGCTCTTGCGCACGGACACGTGCAGACGCAGGCGTGGATAGCGTGTTCGCAGTTTTTTCAGCAGATCGGCGATTGAGCTGGGCAGGAAGTAGTCGGTGATGGCCAGCCGCAACTCGCCGGCAAAGGTGACGCCCCGTACGTCCTCAAGGGCGCGATCACTGAAGGCCAGCATTTCTCGTGCATGCACCAACAAGCGCTCGCCTGCGGGCGTGGGCCTGACGCCTTTTTTGCCGCGCTCCAGCAAGGTCACGCCGGCGAAGGCTTCAAGTTTGCGCAGTTGTTCGCTTAACGCGGATTGGGAGCGAAACAGTTTGGGGGCGGCGTCTGAGAGGCTGCCTGATTCCATCGCCACGGCGAAGGAATGCAAGAGTTCAAGGTCGAAGGGGCGCATGGTTATCCTGCCGTTTTACCGATAGATAGGATCATATCTTCCGGCTTTTCAGCATTCAACAGGCGCCTTACTCTGAGCCGGACATTACTTCCTGCGAGGATTTCAACATGCCTGGTATCACACTGAAAATTGCTGGCGAACCCAATGCCGAACTGGTCCAGCGTATCGTCCCCCAGCTCACTGCGCTGACCTGTGAAGTGCTGGAAAAGCATCCTGAACTGACCATGGTGATGGTGCAATTCGTCCCGCATGCACTGTGGTTCATCGACAGCCGCTCGCTGGCTGAACTCGGGCGCAACTCGTTCCGCCTGGAGGTCACCATCCCCGAGGAGACCAACACCAAGGCGCAGAAAGCACGGTATCAGAAGGAAGCTTTCGCGTTGTTGGCCGAGGAAATCGGCAACCTGCACCCGCACTCGAACATCCATGTCATCGATTGCAAGGCGAGTTCCTATGGCTATGGCGGGGTTAGCCAGGAATACAAGCTTTACCATCCTTGAGTGAGCGGGCGTGGCTTGCTTGCGAAAGCGGTGTGTCAGGCGAGATTTTTTTGACTGTGCCGCCGTCTTCGCGAGCAAGCTCGCTCCCACAGGGGGGGCCTGTGTTGGTCATAAATATTGCGAACGACATCGAGCCACATGTGGGAGCGAGCCTGCTCGCGAAAGCGGTGTGTCAGGCGAGATTTTTTTGANNAGATTTTTTTGACTGTGCCGCCGTCTTCGCGAGCAAGCTCGCTCCCACAGGGGTATGCGGTGAACACAAGATTTGTGACCACCCCAAATAAAATGTGGGAGCGAGCTTGCTCGCGAAGACGGCGGTACATTCAATATCTATGTCACTGAAATCCAAAGGCTAACCCCGCACAGCCGCTTCGATCGCTGCGATGTCGATCTTGCCCATCGTCATCATGGCGTCGAACGCGCGTTTGGCCACTGCTTGGTCGGGGTTGGTGACTGCGTCCGTCAGGACGCGTGGGCTGATTTGCCACGACAGCCCCCACTTGTCCTGGCACCAGCCGCAGACGTTTTCCTTACCACCGTTGCCGACAATCGCATTCCATAAGCGATCCGTTTCAGCCTGGTCGTCGGTGGCCACCTGGAACGAAAACGCCTCGTTATGCTTGATCCCCGGCCCGCCGTTCAGCCCGAGGCAAGGGATGCCCATCACCGTGAATTCGACGGTCAACACATCGCCTTGCTTGCCCGCCGGATAGTCGCCGGGGGCGTGATGGACAGCGCCTACCGCGCTGTCCGGGAAAGTCTTGGCGTAGAACGTCGCAGCGTCCAGCGCGGTGCCGTCGTACCAGAGGCAAATCAGGTTCTTGCTGAGCATTTTGGTTCTCCAGAATTTGGGTTGACCCGTTCATTCTAGTGCGCCATCTGAAGCCTTCGCGAGCAAGCCCGCTCCCACAAGGGCCAGCGTCGGGCCGCAAGTCTCCCAAACAACATCGCCCCCTGTGGGAGCGTGGCTTGCCCGCGAAGAACGATAACGCGGTGTGTCAGGCAGGACGCCTTCGCGAGCAAGCTTCGCTCCTACAGGGGATCGAGACGTTATTTTTCCCAATCAGCCTTGGGAATCATCAGGCCATGGTTTCCGTTGTAAGCCGCACGTTCAGGCTGCGTCCAACCCTCCAGCAGCGCCTCATCGAGACGATAAATTTCCACACCCAATGGCCGGCAAACTTTCAACGGATCCTCCGCATCAGGCCCCCACATTGGCAACGACAAATCCCCACCCGGACAGGTGGACAGCGCACACAGCAGGTCGATTTCCGCAAAGAACTCCAGGTAATCACCCTGTTTTGCCGGGCACGCCTTCATGAAGTACATGTCGTCGTGATTGAGGCCGGTGCACTGGAAAATGTTCAGCACATCGTGCACGTCGAATTCGGTCAGGCCATGGGGCAGCACGGCGCGGGTCAGGTTGGAGTGGCAATGGTGATGGAAGTCCTCGCCCGTCAGCATCTTGTTCACGTAAGGGTCGCAACGGGTGCCGAGCAGGTCGTGCAAACGGCCGCCATGTTCGTCGATGCCATAACCGGCCAGGCTGTCGTCGGTGATGGTGACCATCGGTCGCAGGAACGGCAGGTTCGACCATAAGCGGTCGTAGGTGGTGACGTGCGCGCCTTGCAACTGACGGGTGCGGGCCGCCCACATGCGTTCGCGGGGATCGTTGGCGCTCCAGACGTTGAAGTCGCCGACCTGCGGCCCCACCGGTGTGGTCACGCGAAACACATGCCCCGCCGGCACCTTCCAGGCGCGGCCGGTGCGAATCGGCACTTCGAATTGCTCGACCAGCGTGCGGCCGTCCCTGCTTTCGCGCACGCGGTCATAGAAGGCTTTGTCGACCTGCAATGCGGCGCCTTTGCTGACTTGGTAGGCCGCTGGATAATCCTTGTACATGATGGATCCTCTCTTCAGTGTTTGGGTTGGCTGCTCAGAATGTGCAGCAACTCCGTTTCGGAGTCGTTGAGGTAGCTGCTCATGGCTTCCTCGGCGTCCTTTTTGCGGCCATCGCCCAGCAGGTCGTGAATATGCCGGTCGCGCTCAAGCCAGGGTTTCTGGAAGGTTTCCTCGCTGGGGGCATTGGAAAACACCAGGCGCATCTGGGCCGCTACATGGGTGAAAAATTCGTCGAACAGCGGGCTGCGCATCAGGCCGACGATGTGTTGATGAAAGCGCAAACTGTGGGTGCCGAAGGCTTGCCAGTTTTCGCGATCCTGGGCCAGTTGCGCCGCCTCGATGGCATCAAGCATCAGATCGGACTGATACTCGCGCAGCGGCTTGCTCGCGGCGATCGCTTGCAATTCGAGGGTGCGGCGAACCTTGAAGATGTCGCGCACATCGTCGATGCCCATTCGCCGCACCATCACGCCTTTGTTGCGCACATAACTGGTCAGGCCTTCGCGACCCAACTGGTGCAGCGCTTCACGCACCGTGTTGCGCGAGGCGTTGTAGGCGTTGACCAGCTCGCTTTCTACCAGCGGCATGCCCGGCAACAGGCGCCCGCCAATGATGTCTTCGCGCAGCTCGATGGCGACCTGGTCCGGCAGCGACAGGCTTTTTTCCTTGGGTTGACTCACGATTGCACTCCCTCCGCTCACGCCAGTTGTACGTCTTTGAGGAACTTGGTCATGCGCTCGCTGCGCTGCTCCAGCATCTCCCGCGGCGCGGCGTTCTGGATAATCTCTCCGCCTTCCATAAACACCACCCGATCCGAAAGCCTGAAGGCGAAGTTCATTTCATGGGTCACGATCACCATGGTCATGCCTTCGCGGGCCAGTTCCTCGATCACCGCCAGGACATCGCCGACCAGTTCCGGATCGAGGGCAGAGGTCGGCTCGTCGAACAGCATCACCGACGGTCGCATGGCCAGCGCCCGGGCAATCGCCACCCGCTGTTGCTGGCCGCCGGAGAGTTGATGCGGGTATTTGCCGGCGTGTTCCAGCATGCCCACTTTGCGCAACAGCGCCAGGCTCAACAAGCGCAGCTCATCGCCGCCGCCATGGGCGTGATAGACCGGAGCGAGCATGACGTTCTCCAGCGCGGTCTTGTGCGGGAACAGGTTGAAGCCCTGGAACACCATGCCAACCTGCACGATGCCCTGCATATGCACCTTGTGACCCAAAGCGCCTTGGGGTTCTTTGCTGCCCCGCAGAAAGGGTTGGCCTTGCAGGATGATTTCGCCATGGTCGAGGCTTTCCAGGCCGTTCATGGTGCGGATCAGCGTGGTCTTGCCGGAGCCGGACGGACCGATGATCGACACCACCTCGCCCCAACGCACATTCAGCTCGACGCCCTTGAGCACCTCCAGTTCGCCATAGGACTTGCGCACGCCCCGCGCCTGCAACGCAAACTCGCCGGGCTCGGCCTGGCCGGCAGTACGCCCGGTCGCCACTCCCCCGAGTTCTACGACGGCGATGCGCTTGGGTTTGCGCCGGGTCACGTCCAGATGGTTTTCCAGCAGACGCAGCAGGCGGCTGAACACCGTGACGATAAACACGTAGTAGAAGGCCACCGCGAACATGGTCTCCATGACCAGGAAGTTCTGGGTGTAGAGCTGTTGGCCGACCAGCAGGATTTCCGACAGTGAAATCACCGAAACCAGCGAGGTCAGCTTAACGATGGTGATGTATTCGTTGGCCAGGGTCGGCAACGCGACGCGCAGCGCCTGAGGCACCACGATCAGCCGCAGCACGCCGCGATAACCGACGCCCAGGGCCTTGCCCGCTTCCAGCTGCCCCTTGGCCACCGCCAGCAGACCGCCGCGGTGGATCTCGGCGATATACGCCGCTTCACTGAGCACCAGGGCAATCAGGCCGGCCGAGTACGGGTTGGACAGCAACGCGCTGGTGGACGGATACGCCTGGGGCAAGTTGTAGACGAAGATCAACAGCACCAGCAACGGCAGGCTGCGGAAAAACCAGATATAGAGGCCGGCCGCATCCCGCAGGAAACGCCGCTGCGACTGTCGCGCCAGGGCCAGGAAGAAACCCAGGACGATCCCCAGCAACCAGGTTTCCAGACTCAGTTCGACCACTGTCGCCACGGCTTGCCAGAAGTCGCCGTTCCAGAACAGGCCCAAGGTGTAATGCCAATCGAATTGCATGTACGTACTCCGCGTTGCTGTGACGCTTGCACAGCCTGGAAAGAATCGATGAATCGGCTACCGCAGGTCTCAGGGTGTGGTGGTGCCCAGCGCCGCGTTGATTTCCTCGGCATTCGGTTCGTCCAGGTTGTAGCGGGCGAGCAGTTCACCGTAACTGCCGTTCTGCTTGATCTGGCCAAGGGCCGTGGTCAGCTCTCCCAGCAGCGCCTGATTGCCTTTGCGCACGGCCAGGCCAATGACCACCGGGTAGATCAGTTCGTTGGAGCTGATCACGGTTTTGCCCTGCAGTTTTTGCACGGTGATCTTGGCGACGGCGGGATCTTCCATCTGCACGTCGACCGCTTTGGCCAGCAGGGCCTGGGCCGCTTCCGGCGAGGTGGGGAATTCGCGGGACTCAATCGCCGGTTTGCCCGAGGCCAGACAGTACTCGGCGGACACTTTGTTGAGTTTGGGCACCCAGGACGCGCCCTTGATCGAGCCCACGCGCTTGCCGCACAGATCTTCCGGGCGTTGTGGCCGGAACTCACTGGCCGTGAGCACCATCAGCGAAGAACCGGTCTTCAGGTAGCTCAGGAAATCCACTTGTTTGGAGCGTTCCGGGGTGACGTACAGCGCCGAAGCGACCAGGTCGAAACGCTGGGCATTGACGCCCAATATCAGGTTGGCAAATCGCGTATCGAGGAAGCGCGGAGCCAGCCCCAGTTGTTTGCCGATCAACTGGATGAACTCCGGATCGAAGCCGCTGGGCTGCTTCTGCTCCAAGTAGGTGTACGGCGGATAGGTCAGGTCGGAACCGACCGACAGCTCGCCCGGCTTGAGCGTGCCCTTGATCTCGGCGGCAGACAGCAGCGGCGCCACGCACGCCAGGGCAACTGTCAGCGCCAGGTTGCGCTTGGTGTTCTTGCCAGTCAGACCTTTTTGCATGTTCGTATCCTCGGTTGGCGGGTGATCACGATTGTTCAACAATCGTGTAACCACACTTATGCGTTTACCGTGCCAAATTCAGAATTGAAGACCTGATGGAAAGTTTTTAATCGGTGAATTGTTCTTTTTCGGCCAGCGGACAGGCCAATCCGGTGCACGTCGTTACCGAAGGCCACGTCGCGGGGCAAAAGCAGGTGCTTTCTTAAGCGAAGTGGAATTGCAGGCTGTTACCCCTGGCGCCCCCCCCGGACCGATGGTCACCGGCCCGGATCCGTCGCCCTGGGCGATCTATACTCTTGAGTTCGATATCCGTGATTCATGAAACACGTCGACACCCGTGCGCTGTGCGGCGCACCCGTGCCAATCGCCAACGTAACCAGCCCGAGCCCCAGCGTCGTATCGTCCAGGATCAAACGACCGACCGTGCTCAATGGCTTTGTGGCTGATGGGTTAGGGAGAACATCATGAAATACAAGTTTTTTTCAGGCGTTGTATTGGCGCTCGCGGCAACCGTGGTAATGCCCGGTGCGTGGGCGGCTGAGGCACGAGCCTTGGCGTCGGATGGTGCGGATCATGTTGGGGCTGGGGCTGTTGCTGCGGATGGTGCAGATCATGTCGGCGCTGGAGCAGTCGCCTCTGATGGCGCAGATCATGTCGGCGCCGGGGCAGTCGCCTCCGATGGTTCCGATCATGTTGGTGCTGGTGCAGTCGCTTCCGATGGCGCAGATCACGTCGGCGCCGGGGCAGTCGCCTCCGATGGTTCCGATCACGTCGGCGCCGGTGCAGTTGCCTCCGATGGTTCCGATCATGTTGGGGCTGGTGCAGTCGCTTCCGATGGCGCAGATCATGTTGGGGCTGGTGCAGTCGCTTCCGATGGCTCCGATCACGTTGGCGCCGGAGCAGTCGCTTCCGATGGTTCCGATCACGTCGGCGCCGGGGCAGTCGCCTCCGATGGTTCCGATCACGTCGGCGCCGGGGCAGTCGCCTCCGATGGTTCCGATCATGTCGGCGCCGGGGCAGTCGCCTCCGATGGTTCCGATCACGTCGGCGCCGGGGCAGTCGCTTCCGATGGCTCCGATCACGTTGGCGCCGGGGCAGTCGCTTCCGATGGTTCCGATCACGTCAACGCAAATCGCCTCGCTTACTCGCGCAGTGGAATAGGTTCGGATCGCGTGGCATCCTCGCTGATGGACGGCAGTTACACCGACCAGTTCAACAGCCCGATCAGCAATCAGTAACCGTGCCACTTCACCAAGGGGAATGACTATCCATGACGACGCAAACCGAAACCGCCATCCTGGCCGGGGGTTGCTTCTGGGGCATGCAGGATCTGCTGCGACGCTATCCCGGCGTACTGTCCACGCGGGTCGGTTATTCGGGAGGCGATGTGCCGAATGCGACGTATCGCAACCACGGCAACCACGCCGAAGCGATCGAAATCGTGTTCGACCCGGAGCAGATCAGCTACCGCCAGATTCTCGAGTTTTTCTTCCAGATCCATGACCCGACGACCCAGAATCGCCAGGGCAACGACATCGGCGCCAGCTACCGCTCTGCCCTCTTCTACCTCAGCGATGAGCAGAAACAGGTCGCCGAAGACACCGTGGCCGACGTCGAGGCTTCCGGTCTGTGGCCTGGCAAAGTCGTCACCGAAATCACCCCGGCCGGTCCGTTCTGGGAAGCCGAACCGGAACACCAGGACTACCTCGAACGACTGCCCGACGGCTACACCTGCCACTTCATCCGCCCAAACTGGAAACTGCCGCGGCGGGCGTAATCACCCAACAGAGGCGGCTCGAATGAGTCGCTTCTGTTACGCCCGTTGCCATCGAACCCGAATCCTTTATCAAAACCGCATGCGGCTTTAACGCGTGACCGGACACCTTTGACTATCTACACTGCCAAAGACGCCAAAAATGCCTTTTGCCCAGTTCGAGAAAACACGCATGGATCTTCAACATCGCAATAACGTGAAAGTGCTGGGTGAAGGTCCGTCGACACTGGTCTTTTCCCACGGTTTCGGTTGCGACCAGACCATGTGGCGTTATCTCGTCGACCACTTCACCGGTCGTTTCAAGGTCGTGTTGTATGACCTGGTCGGTGCGGGCCAGTCGGACCTCGATGCGTATGACCGGGAAAAATACAACTCGTTGGCCGGGTACGCCCGGGACCTGAATGAGATCATTGACCAATACGCCAGCGGCCCGGTGATTATCGTTGGCCATTCCGTCAGCGGCATGATCGGTGCCCTGGCTGATCGACTGTCCCCCGGCAAAACCGCCGCCCATGTGATGATCGGCCCTTCGCCCTGCTACATCGATGTCGACGACTACGTGGGCGGTTTCAAACTCGAGGACATCCACTCGCTGCTCGATACCCTCGACAGCAATTACCTCGGCTGGTCCAGCACCATGGCCCCGGTCATCATGGGCGCGCCCGGGCAGCCGGCGCTGGGCGAGGAGCTGACCAACAGCTTCTGCCGCACCGAACCCGAGATCGCCAAGCAATTTGCGCGGGTGACGTTCCTGTCCGACAACCGCCAGGACATCGCCGGGCTGACCACGCCGACCCTGATTGTGCAATCCACCGACGACCTGATCGCCCCAGTCGCGGTCGGTGAATACCTGCACGCCGTCCTGCCCAACAGCACGCTCAGCCTGGTGGCCAACGTCGGCCATTGTCCGCACATGAGCGCGCCGAGCGCCTGTTCCGAAGCCATGGACCACTTCCTGTCGCCGTGGATGGGCGCCAATGTCGACTGAGCAACCGTCGCTGCCCGACGCGCAGGCACTGTTCGAACAAGCCCCCTGCGGATTGGTGGTGACGAAAGAAGATGGCACGATTCTGCGCAGCAATCAGACGTTCAGCCTCTGGATCGGCTTCGACGCCCAAGCGTTGATCGGTCGGCGTTTCCAGGATCTGCTGACCATGGGCGGGCGGATTTTCCACCAAACCCACTGGGCGCCGCTGATGCAGATGCAAGGCTCGGTGGCCGAGGTAAAACTCGATCTGATCCATCAGGAAAAACGCACCGTCACCATGCTGCTCAACGGTGTCCGCCGTGAACACGCTGGTGGTGCTTATTATGAACTGGCGCTGTTCGGCACTACCGATCGCGACAAGTACGAGCGCGAACTACTCAACGCCCGGAAAATCGCTGAAGATCTGCTGCGTGAAAAAACCGCTGCGGAAATCGCCCTGCAACGCGCCCAGATCGAACTGAACGACGCCTACGAAAAATCCCTGCGCCGCGCCACGTTCGCCGAGCAAATGGTCGCCATCGTCAGCCACGACCTGAAAAACCCGCTGACCGCCATCAAGATGGCCTCCGATATCCTCGCCCGAGCCGAGCGCACGCCCAAAGAAAGCAAAATGCTCGGCCACATCAGTCAATCGGCGGACCGTGCGCAACGGATGATCGCCGACCTGCTGGACTTCGCCCTGGCCCGAGTCGGTCGCGGTATTGCGATCTCACCTGACTCGCTGGATCTGCACCGGTTTATCAGCCATAGCATTGACGAACTGCGTGTCGCCTTTGCGCAAGCGACGCTGCTGCATAAGTCCACCGGTTCAGGCAACGCGTACCTGGATGCTGACCGGGTGCAACAGATTATCGGCAACCTGGTCGCCAACAGCGTGGCTTATGGCGATTTGCAGCAGCCTATTACCGTGACGTCGGAATGGGTCGATGACCACGCCGTTATTGCAGTTCACAACCACGGACCGGTGATCCCGGATGCGTTGCTGCAGGTGCTGTTCGAGCCCATGACCCGGGGCACGGAAACCGACAGTGACGTGCGCAGCGTCGGGCTTGGGTTGTTCATTGTCCGGGAAATCGCGAGGGCGCATGGCGGGGATGTTTCGGTGGTTTCAAAAGCCGGCGTTGGCACTACATTCAGCGTGCGCTTCCCGGTAGTCGGCACTCAACATTGAATGTACTCCCCGCCTGACCAAGACTCGGCAATGCCATCGTCCGGAATACGCAACCCCACCTTGACGTTGCTCAAGGGCACCTGCGCGGGATCGGCATCGACGCGGCTTATCCACCGTTCGCGTTAAAGACGCCTGACGGCAATAAGGCGTGGCGACCGCGCGCTATGCACGGTCGCCAGCTCAGTGCGCAGATTCAGCCCTTCGCCGCCATCGCGGTAACTTCCACACGCATGCCTACCACCCCCAGAGCGGCCACGCCCACGGCGGCGCGCACCGGCCAGGGCTTGGCGAAGAAGCGCTGGTACACCTCGTTGAACGCGGCGCGGTCGGCCATGTCGGTGAGGTAGATGGTCAGGTGCAAGACCCGATCCATGGAACTGCCGGCGCCTTCCAGCGCGACCTTGAGTGCCCGCAAAGTGCATTCACTTTGCTCGACAATTCCGCCCAGCTCCAGGCTGCCATCCGCGCGGGTCGGGATCTGGGTGGAAACCAGCAGGCCACCGAAACCGGCGACGTCGGAGGAGATGGAATCCGCGTCTGGGTCGGGAATGAAGGTGATGTCTTGGTTTGCCATTGAGGATCTCTTGTAAGTGGGTCGTGTATCGGGCGGCCAGTTTACAGCTCCATCGCCGGGCTGTTCGAGCATCGTCTGGAAAACCGCGCTACACCACTCGTCGGCAACACCCAAAATCCCCTATTGACACCCTTGCGCATCCGGAGGAATATTATTCAATCGTATGCGATATAAACGTACACGATAACAAACCCAAACCTAATGCAATTTTGAGGATTCATCCCATGAGCAAGATCGAAAAAGTCCTGGCCAGCGGCAAAACCCACACCACCCTGAGCAGCGCTGGCACCACGTCCCGTGGCCATAACGGCACCGTGGATATTCAACTCTCTTCGCCCGGCAGCACCCAACCGACCCACGTGTTCAACGCCATCCAGCCGCACCCGACCGCCGAGCAGCTGTTCTCCGGCGCTTGGTCAGCCTGTTTCATCGCCGCTGTCGGCCTCGCTGCCAAGCAGCTGAACGTGGAGTTGCCGGCCGATCACGCCGTCGATATCGAAGTCGATCTGGGCCAGACCGGTCAGGCTTACTTCCTCCAGGCTCGCTTGACCCTGCGCGTGCCAGGCTTGTCAGAAGACACCGCCAACGCACTGGTACACGCCGCCGACAGCATCTGCCCGTACTCGAAAGCGATCAAAGGCAACATCGACGTGGCCCTGAACGTTCTCACGGCGTAACGCCTTGAGCAGACTGGATCACAACTGAACTTCCTAAACGCCTCATATATATCGCATGCGATATAAGCGCATGCGAATACCACTACAAAATATTGAGAACCCGTCATGAGCAAGATTGAAAAAGTACTGGCCACCGGCAAAACCCACACCACCATCAGCAGCACGGGCAACAGCTCCCGCGGCCATAACGGCAGCGTCGACATCCAACTCTCGTCGCCCGGCAATACGAAGCCAGCACATGTGTTCGCAGGCACTCAACCGCACCCGGCCGCCGAGCAACTGTTCGCCGGCGCCTGGTCAGCCTGCTACACCGCTGCCGTCGGCCTGGTCGCCGGTGAGATGAACGTGGTGTTGCCGTCGGATTTCTCCGTCGATATCGAAGTGGATCTGGGGCAGACCGGCCCGGCCTATTTCCTCCAGGCGCGATTGACGTTACGGGTGCCAGGCCTGGCTCATGAGGTGGCAACCACGCTGGCGCACACCGCAGACCAGATCTGCCCGTACTCGAAAGCAACCCGAGGCAACATTGACGTGGCGCTGAACGTGCTCACGGCGTAACACCTCGTGTGGCCGGTTCGACGCTACCCTGCGCGTCGAATCGGCCCCCACGTCGACGGCGGCGGCAGCTTTGAGCATTTCCGACACCATCGCACACGATGTATATTTCACGCATTCAAGCCATCAACCTGGCCACAGAGGATGCACATGGAACCTACCGACAAGACTCTTCCCGCCGACCTGAAGCTCTCCGACTTCCTGTGTTTTGCGGTCTATTCCACCAACCTGGCCTTCGGCAAAGCCTACAAACCGGTGCTCGAACGGGTCGGGTTGACCTACACGCAATACATCACCGTGGTTGCGCTGTGGGAGGAGGACAATCAGACCGTCGGCAGCCTCGGTGAAAAGCTGTTTCTGGAATCGAACACCCTCACGCCGATCCTGAAGAAACTGGAAGCCATGGGCTATCTCCAGCGCCAACGCGACCCGGAAGATGAGCGCCAGGTACGGATCAAACTGACGCAGGCCGGTCGCGATCTACGCAAGGACCAGCCGCAATTGGGTGCCGATACCACGGGCCTGACCCAGGACGAATTCACCCAATTGCAGAAAGCGATCGTGCGGTTGCGCAGCAATGTCATCAAGTCGACGAAAGACGGGGAATGAACGCACACCGCCCTGCCCTGACCGCCCGCGAGGTGTGCCAGTTATTGCGCGACGCCGCTCTGGGCACCCGTCCTTTTCAGCGCCTTGGTCCGCCCGGCGCATCCGACCAGGTGGAAATCGACATCGAGGGCTGGCGCCTGACCCTCGACCTTGACGATCACCGTTTGCGTCACTGCCAACGCTGCCAGAGCCCGGACGGCCGCGAAGGTGTTTTCGACAGTTGGCAACGCTACGGCACCGATCCGGTGAGTTTGCTCAGCACTTGGGAATTGGCCCAGATTGAGCGGTTGCTGGGCGCCGAACCCGGTCATGTGGAGGGTGCTGACGCGTCCGACTCCAGGTGACGGACGATCTGCTGGACAGATCGACTGACCGTCAGCGGCAGCTGCCGACGGCTCGGATACACAATGTTCAAGCCCCGCGCCTTCACTGAGATCCCCCACGGCATTACTTGCAAAAATGGACGGGTTCAAGCCAATCACAGCGACTTATCAACGCATTACGCGCTGGATACCCTTGGCGTCTTTCTTTGAAAGTCCGAGGCATGAAGATGAATTCACTCAGCGCTCGTCTACACGAAAACGTCCGTCGCATCAGCCACAGCACCCGCGGTCATGGCCACGGCCCTATCGTCCGGCTCATGAGCCCTTCGGATTTTGGGCAGTTGCTCAAACCGTTCGTGTTCCTGGACCTGTTCGAAACCGATCTGCGGCTGTTTGGCAGCATGCCGCTGCATCCCCATTCCGGGATTGCCACCATCACCGTGATCACCGAAGGCAACCTGCGGTTTGACGACCCGGATTCCGGCACCGGGCTGATCAGCTATGGCGGCGTGGAATGGATGCGCGCCGGCGCCGGCGTGTGGCACGGCAAAGAGTTGTCGGCCGGCACGTCATCGCGGGTCCAGGGATTTCAGTTGTGGATTGCGCTGCCCGCCGAGCTTGAGTTGGCGCCGGTGGACAGCCAATACCTCGAGGCGGATGCCATGCCCCACGCCGGCCCGGCTCGGGTCATTCTCGGTGACTATCAGGGTGTGCGCAGCCCGGTGCGTGCGCCTGCGGGGATCACTTATTTACTGGTCACCCTGGCTGCCGGTCAACGCTGGGAATACCAGCCGCCCGCAGGCCATGAGGTGCTGTGGTTGAGCGTCAGCCGTGGCACCTTGCATTCACCGGAACCGATCCTGGAAGGTGAACTGGTGGCGTTCGAACATGGCAACGGAGCGTTGACGCTTGAGGCCGGGGAGCAAGGCGATGCGGTGTTTGTGCTCGGCTCGGCGGTGCCCCATCCTCACGACTTGAAAATGGGCAGCTACTCCGTGCACACCAGCGTGCAAGCATTGAACACCGGGGAAGCCAATATTCAGCGGCTGGGCGAGCGGCTCAGAGCGCAGTCATCACCGGTGTCCGGGACGCGTTCGATACCGATCTACAAATAACCGCCCCTGTAGGAGCGAGGCTTGCCCGCGAAGGCGTCGTATCAGTCGATATCAATGTTGAATGACACG
>NZ_MOBR01000024.1 GCF_003732705.1 Pseudomonas frederiksbergensis
CGAGGCTTGCCCGCGAAGGCGTCGTATCAGTCGATATCAATGTTGAATGACACGACGCCTTCGCGGGCAAGCCTCGCTCCTACAAGGGAATTGCGTTCAGGGCACGACGCCGATCACGCCTTGCGTATGCATCTGTTGCAACAACGCCAGGCCGTTATCCATGAATTCGCTCGACCCGCCAGCGCCCGCCTCCACCGCCAACCCTTGCAACTGTGCACGGCCGTCGAGTTCGGGAAATTCGCCAATGCGCTGCAACAGACGCCACGCCAACGGGCTCAATTCAGAGAATTTCACACTCCAATCCGCCGTCCGCCGAACCAGCAGTAACGTCGGTTGGTCCGGCACCGTTTCAGGTCGATAATCCGGCCCCACCAATTGCACCGGCCAGCCATACGCCAACGGCCAGGCCAACGGCGAAACCTGCAACGGTCGCGCCAGCAACAGCCCGGCATCACTGTCCGGCAACGGCTCGTCGTCCGACTGTTGCAACGCCATCTCGACCCACTCGTAATGCGCCAGTTCAACCATGAACGGCGGCCAGGTTCTTTCGCTCAACCCTTGGGGTTCAGCCGCCAGAAACTCGACAAACTCCCGGGCGATCTCGCCGAATTTTGGCGTATGGGCGCGGTAGTCCCGCAGGAAGATTCGCATCAGTGAACGCCAGTTTTCGTCCCCCAGAATTTTCACCAGCACGGGGAAGGTGCCGCTGAGTAACAACGACAGATTGTTGAACACCAGATCGCGATAAACCTGGACCCTGGCGGCGTCCATCTCGACCGGCGGCGCGCAATGCTCGGGATCGCGCAGGTAGCGGGTCAGGGCCTCCTGTTGTTGATGCAGCGACGGCTTATCCACGCGTCACCTCCGAGCCTTGCAAGCGGCGTATGGTTTGCAACTCCGCCACCAACTCCGAAAACGCCGGGAAGTTGAAGTCCCGTTCCAGCAGCGTCGGGTGTGCGCCGAACCGGGCATAGGCCTCGGCCAACAACGACCAGACCACCGGTTTCACCGAAGCCCCGTGGGTGTCGATCTTCAACGTGTCGGACTCATCGAAATGCCCCGCCACGTGCATCCCCACCACCCGCCCCGCGTCGATCCCGGCCAGAAAAACCTGCGGATCAAAACCGTGATTGATCGAGTTCACATACACATTGTTGACGTCCAGCAACAGGTCGCAATCGGCCTCCCGCAGCACCGCGTTAGTGAACGTCAGCTCGTCCATGTCTTGCCGGGGCGCGGCGTAATAGGAGACGTTCTCCACCGCCAGACGGCGGCCGAGAATGTCCTGGGACTGACGAATTCGCGCGGCCACGTGATGCACCGCTTCTTCGGTAAACGGCAGCGGCAGCAGGTCATAGAGGTGACCGTCATCGCTGCAATAACTCAGGTGCTCGCTGTACAGCGGCACGTTGTAGTGATCGAGGAAAACCCGCACTTCCTGCAAAAAACCCACATCCAGCGGCGCCGATCCACCCAACGACAAGGACAAACCGTGGCAGGACAACGGATAGCGTTCAGCCAATGCCCGCAACGCCGCGCCATGGGCGCCGCCGATGCCGATCCAGTTTTCCGGGGCGACTTCCAGAAAGTCGAAACTCCCTGACGGAGCGGCCTGGAGGTCTTTCATCAAACCGCGACGCAGGCCGAGGCCGACGCTGGCTTTCGTGGATGGCGTGGAGGTCTGCATGCTGTCGATCTCGTCCGGGTTCAAATGAGCGGGAGCACCTGGGGCGCCCCCACCAAGCGGTCTCAGGATGCTTCGGCGGCGCTGCCGCACTTGCCTTCGCCACACTTGCCTTCAGCGGTCTCTTTGGCCGTATCGGCGGAGGCCTGGGCCTGGCTGTAACCCGACGCCAGGTCGGTCATGCTCAGCGCGGAGGCTGCGGTGGACAGACCCAGGCCGCCAACCAGGGCCAGACCGATTGCCAGGGACGAAACTTTAGTGAAATTGAACATGGGTGAGACTCCTGCAATGGATAAACGGTGAACCGGTCTCCAGCACTGAGGCTCAGTGCTGGCCGGTGAGTCCATTTAAACGAAGGGATGTATCGGGTCTGTGTTCGGTTTCGCTGGAAATGCCAGCGGATGTATCGTCGGCGGGTCTGTACACAATTCGGTACAAACCCGCCGATTGCCGTTAGGGCAAATCGTACTTTTCCCGCACCAGATGGCCGATGCCGATGCGATCCAGCACTGCCATCGGGCACAGAAAGGTCACGCGCACGGTGCCCGGCAAGCGGCTGATGTCGATCGAACCGGTGATGGTGGCGCGGTTGAGCACTTCGTCATAAGGCAACCCGGTGACGGCGGCGGCCCGTTGCAAGCCGTTGTCCACCGCGAGGTTGAGGTTTTCGCCGCTGCCGATGAAGGTGATCGGCCCGCTCTGTTCGATCTCGTGCTGGCCCCAGCGGGCGCCCAGTTCACGGACTTTCTGCTGTTGCCCGGCATTCATCGGGCGGGCCATGGGCGGCAGGTCGTCGAGGTTTTGCAGCAGGATCGGTCCCTCGATACGCAGATTTTTGATGACGTGCACCTGCACTTCGGTTTCCCCGGAGCAATCGGTGGCATGCCCGGCGATCTCGCCGTTGCCTTGCTGGGCGTGCATGTCGCCCATGTACACCCCGGCGCCCGGCACTTTCACCGGGCAGATCAACACACAGCCTTCGCGAATCGAATTGGTGTCCATGTGGCCGTCGGTCTTGGCCGCATGCAGTTCTTCGCGGGTCATGCCGAAGCGGTGCGGCGCATCGATCAGGTACTGGCCGAAATCCGCGCAATTGTGCGAATCGGGCAGATCCCGGGACGGCGTGGTACCGATGTTGCCGAGGAACGGGCGCATGTGCGCCGCGACACCGGGCATGTCGGCATGGGCCAGGGACAGGATCGAGTGCTGGGCGGCGAACTCCGGCAGCGCCGCCATTTCAGAGGCATTGCCGGCCAGTTGGTTGGCAATGTCCTGATTGACGGTCAGGCTGACTTGGTTCTGCGCGTCAAACACGATCACATAGCCGTGGCTGAAGCGAAACGCGCTGACCTCGGCGCCGCAGTTGTTACAGCGGATCGCGTCTTCGCCAATGCCGTCGACATAACTGGCCGGGTGTTCGGTGCCGCACTTGGCGCAGAATTTGGAGACGAACGGATCGCCGTGATAGCGCCCTTCCACAAAGCTCATCACCCCGGACGACGTGGCCAGGGAGGTGACGCGCATACTTTTGATCTTGATCGCCACCGCATCGCCGACCTCGGCGCCAGCAATCGCCACCGGTTGCGTGACTTCGTGGCCGCCCTGGAAGGCCGGCGTAATCATCGGCCCCCAACAGCCCGGCGGCGTACCGGTGATCAGCGTGCCACCGTCGGCCAGTGGCCCGAGCATCGGCTGACTCGGGCCGATGATGCCGCTGGTGTAGTTGTCGACGCGCAGCCGATCCACGGTTGCCGGTTGCAGATTGGATTGAGGCAGGAGCGTAGTCATGGGAAGTCCCCTTCACAGTCAGGAGCGAACGGCCGCCTGGTGTGGACGACCCTTGGAATGCCATGGGCGGGCCCTTTTTCCAGGGCAGCCGATGGCCTTCACAGTTCATCGCAGGTTTGTATCTGGTCTGTGTTCGGTGGGGGGCGGTGTTGGTGAATTCTGTATCGAGAGGGAGCCTGGATACACTGTGATACTAACGCCGCCCCCTGTAGGAGCGAGGCTTGCCCGCGATGGCGGCGTGTCAGTCGATAAGGATGTTGGCAGACATACCGCCTTCGCGGGCAAGCCTCGCTCCTACAAGGGAATGGTGTCATCTGGGAATGTAGCTTTCGTCGCCTCAAACCTCAGTCCACGGGGCCCGAACTAAACTTATTGCACGCAGGACGGGGTCTTCGTCCTGTTCATTCCCACGACCACCGCCCAGCGGCGCACGCCTGGACAAACAATGCCTCTGGACCGTGATCCTGCCACAGGAGCACACGTGATGGACGAGGCCAAACTTAACGATTTCATGGGCAAACTGGTCAATGACATGGGCGGCGCGGCGATGCTGGCCAATGTCATTCTCGGCGAAGAACTCGGCCTGTACCGAGCCATGGCCGACAGCCAGCCGATCAGCCCCGAAACCCTCGCTGAAAAGACCGGTTGCCACCCGCGCCTGGTGCGCGAATGGCTCAGCGCCCACGCCGCCTCCGGTTACATGGAACACCAGGACGGCCAGTTCCGCCTGCCTGAAGAACAAGCCCTGGCCTTGGCGATCGAGGATTCGCCGGTATACATCGCCGGCGGTGTCGGGGTGGTGGCGTCGTTTTTCCATGACAAAGACAAACTGGTCAAAGCCTTCCGCGGCGACGGTGCTCTGCCCTGGGGCGAGCACCATTCCTGCATGTTCAGCGGCACGGAACGGTTCTTCCGCCCCGGCTACAAGGCGCACCTGGTCGCCGAATGGCTGCCGGCCCTGGAAGGGGTTGTCGCCAAACTCGAGGCCGGGGCCAAGGTCGCGGACATCGGCTGCGGGCATGGCGCGTCTACCGTGATCATGGCCCAGGCGTTCCCGGATTCTCGGTTCGTCGGCTTCGACTACCACGCGCCTTCCGTCACCGTCGCCACCCAGCGCGCCGAAGCCGGTGGCGTGTCCGGGCGCGCGCGGTTCTTCCAGGGCACGGCGAAAAGCTATCCGGGCACCGACTATGACCTGGTGTGCTATTTCGACTGCCTGCACGATATGGGCGACCCGGTGGGTGCCGCGCGACACGCCTACGACTCACTGAAACCGGACGGTTCGGTGCTGTTGGTGGAGCCTTACGCCAACGATTCTCTGGACGACAACATCAACCCGGTGGGACGGCTGTTTTACGCCGCGTCGACGTTCATCTGCACCCCAAACTCGCTGTCCCAGGAAGTCGGCCTCGGGCTCGGCGCCCAGGCCGGTGAGGCGCGGTTGCGCAAGGTGTTTACCGAGGCTGGGTTCAAGCATTTCCGCCGGGCGACGGAAACGCCGTTTAACTTGATTCTGGAAGCGCGTAAATAATTGTGGGAGCAAGGCTTGCCCGCGATGGCGTCCTTGAGATCGCCATCGCGTGCAAGCCTTGCTCCTACCGTGGGATCGGCAAA
>NZ_MOBR01000025.1 GCF_003732705.1 Pseudomonas frederiksbergensis
GCGAGGCTTGCCCGCGAAGGCGATGTGTCAGCCGACATCAATGCAGGCTGACACAGCGCCTTCGCGGGCAAGCCTCGCTCCTACAGGGGTTTAGCGCCGAGGCCGCCCTGTTCGGCGATCCAGCGGGTCGCCATGTCGATAAAGGCGCGCAACTTCGGTTGCGTCTGGGTGCGACTGGGGAAGTACAGGTACAACCCAGAACTCAATGGCACAAACGGCTGCAGCACCCGTTGCAGGCGTCCATCGGCCAAGTCGTCGGCAATCTCCAGATCACAGGCGTACGCCAGGCCCAGGCCATCCCGGGCCGCAGCCACCAGCAACTTGCGGTCGTTGACGATCACGCCACCGGCCACACCCACGGTAAAGTCGCGACTGTCGCGGCGAAATTCCCAGCGATGGGCATTGCCCGACGTCGAAAAGCGAAAGCCGATGCATTCATGCCCGGTCAACTCTTCCGGGCTGGCCGGTTCGCCGGCCTTGGCGAAATACGCCGGGGAGCCCACCACCGACCATTGCAGGTCTGGCGTCAGGCGTACGGCGACCATGTCTTTCTCGATGGACTCACCCAAGCGAATCCCGGCGTCGAAACCGCCCGCCATCAGGTCCACGGTGGCGTCGTCCAGAGAAATATCCAGGGTGACTTGTGGGTGAGCCTGGCGAAACAGCGGAATCAGCGGCTCGATCAACAGTGCGCCGGACAAGCGTGGCGCAGTGATGCGCAGCGTGCCCATCGGTTGATCGCGAAAACCGCTGAGCACCGCCAGCGCTTCATCGATTTCACTGGCCGCCGGACGCAAACGCGTGAACAGGCTGGCGCCGGCCTCGGTCAACGCCACGCGGCGAGTCGTGCGCTGGAACAGCAGCACGCCGGTGCGCCGCTCCAGCAGCTTGATCGCATGGCTCACCGCCGTGGGCGTGACGGCCAGTCGGGTGGCGGCGAGGGTGAAGCTTTTGTGCTCGGCTACTGCCAGGAATTCGGTCAAGCCGTCGAAAGGGTCGTGGTTCATGCTTAGCCCATTATGAAACTGCGTTTCATAGTGCTTGTAACACGAGGGCATTTTTCCGACCAATCTTGCGGCGTACCTTTGTGCCTATCCCAACCCCACAAGGTATCGATCATGAGCACTTCTAACGCTTTCAACCGTGTCTGGCTCGTCACTGGCGCTTCCCGTGGCATTGGCGCAAAAATTGTTGCGGCGGCTTTGGCCAACGGTGATGCCGTGGTCGCTACCGCCCGTGATGCGAGCAAGTTGATTGAACGCTTCGGCGATCAGCCGGGTTTGCTGGCCGCCACCCTCGACGTGACCAACGAAGCCCAGGGGGCCGCAGTGGCCAAGGCAGCCATCGAACACTTCGGGCGCATCGACGTGCTGGTCAACAACGCCGGTTTCGGTTTGCTCGGCGCGGTGGAAGAGGCGAGCAGTGATGAAATCAAGCGGCTGTACGAAACCAACGTCTTCGGCCTGCTGAATGTCACTCGCGGGGTGCTGCCGTACATGCGTGCCGCCCATAGCGGTCATGTGATCAATATTTCTTCGGTGGGCGGCTTTCAGTCGGCACCGGGCTACGGCGTTTACTGCTCGACCAAGTTTGCCGTCGAAGCCCTGAGCGAAGCCCTGCACGGCGAACTGGCGCCGCTGGGGGTGAAAGTGACCGTGGTTGAGCCGGGCTATTTCCGCACCGACTTCCTCGATACCAACTCCTTGGTCGAATCCCCTGAAACCATTGCCGACTACGCCCCGACTGCCGGCGAAGTGCGCAAACTGGCCAAGGCTGTGAATCAGCAGCAGCCCGGTGACCCGGAGAAACTGGCCCAGGCGATGATCACCCTGGTCGAGGCCGACAACCCACCGCTGCGCTTGCCGCTGGGGACGGATTCGGTGCGTTACATCCAGGCCAAGAATGCGTTTGTCGCCGACGAACTCAACACCTGGCGAGCACTCTCAGAGTCCACCGATTTCTAGTCCCAACCGATAACCCCTGTAGGAGCGAAGCTTGCTCGCGAAAGCGGTCTTCCAGTTGATAGACATATCGACTGATACGACGCCTTCGCGAGCAAGCTTCGCTCCTACAGGGGTATCAACACATCAGGCCTTTGTGACCGGCGGTCGCAGAAGCTGGCCGCCCGGTCAATCTGCGCTTAGCTGTATGGATAACCCGAGGCGCGCGTAGATCCGCCGACCCCGTAGGAGCAAAGCTTGCTCGCGATGGCGCCGTGTCAATCAGCACATCACTGCCTGACACGACGCCATCGCGAGCAAGCTTTGCTCCTACGGGTGTGGTGGTCTCAGTAATGCGCCCCCTTCAGAACACCGTGAGTCTGAGGAAGATCCGCCATGCTGACCCTGAATATCAATGGCAAGGACCAGACGCTGGATGTCCCCGCGGACATGCCGCTGCTGTGGGTCCTGCGCGATGTCGCGCACCTGACCGGGACCAAGTTCGGTTGCGGCATGGCCCAGTGCGGTGCCTGCACCGTGCATGTCGACGGCGCGCCGCTGCGTTCCTGCATTACCCCGGCCACCGCCGTGGCCAACGGGCAAAAAATCCTCACCATCGAAGGCCTGTCCACCGACGGTTCGCACCCGGTGCAACAAGCCTGGGCCGAACTCGACGTGGTGCAGTGCGGTTACTGTCAGTCGGGGCAGATCATGTCCGCCGCCGCCTTGCTGGCGAAGATCCCAAAGCCCACCGACAGCGACATTGACCAGGCGCTCTCCGGCAATATCTGCCGCTGCGGCACCTATCCAAGGATCCGCGCGGCGGTCAAACGCGCCGCCGAGATCGGTTGAGGGCATGTCATGAACAGCAGCATCAATCCCGTATCACGTCGCGGTTTTCTCAAGGGCAGCGCGGTGCTCGGCGGTGGTCTGGTGGTGGCGTTTGTCATCCCCGGCGGTCATCGTTTTGCCCTGGGCGCCGAGAACCAGGGCAACGCCTTCGCACCCAATGCCTTCCTGCGCATCGGCAACGACAACAGCGTCACCATACTGCTCGGCCACTCGGAAATGGGCCAGGGCATCTGGACCGGGCTGACCATGCTGATTGCCGAAGAACTGGACGCCGACTGGTCGAAAATCCGCGTCGAACATTCCCCGGCCTCGGCCAAGGATTATGGTTTGGCCGGGTTTGGCGGCATGCAGATCACCGGTGGCTCGACCTCGACCTGGATGGAGTTCGACCGCTATCGCCAGGCCGGCGCCGCCGCGCGGTTGATGTTGATCGACGCCGCGGCCAAACGCTTCAACGTCGCCCCGTCCGAGATTCGCACCGAACCGGGGGTAGTCATCGCCGGTGACCAGCGCGCGACCTACGGCGAACTGGCGGATGACGCCGGCAAGCTGCCGGTGCCGGATCCGGCCTCTATCAAGTTCAAGGAAGCCAAGGACTGGAAGATTATCGGCAAACCGACCCCGCGCCTCGACACCCCGGAAAAAATTACCGGCCGCGCCAAGTTCGGCATGGATGTGCAGTTCGACGGGCTGATGACCGCCATGGTCGCCCGCCCGCCGGTGTTCGGTGGCAGCGTCAAATCCTTTGAAGGCGCTGCGGCGCTGGCGGTGCCAGGCGTGCACAAAGTGGTGCAAGTGCCCACGGGCGTGGCGGTGATTGCCGACCATTACTGGGCAGCCAAACTGGGGCGCGATGCGCTGAAAATCGACTGGGATCTGGGGCCGAACACCGGGCTCGACAGCGTGAAGTTGCTGGAAAGCTTCCGCCAACTCGCCGCCACCCCCGGCATCCCGGCCAGTCAGGCCGGGGACACCGCCGCCACTTTGAAGAAAGCGGCGAAAACCATCGACGTCGAATACAGCGTGCCGTACCTGGCCCACGCGCCCATGGAGCCGCTCAACTGCACGGTGAAAATCACCGCGGACAAATGCGAGATCTGGACCGGCACCCAGTTCCAGACCCTCGATCAAATGGTCGCGGGCAAGATCACCGGGCTCAAACCTGAACAGGTGGAAATCCACACCGAATTCCTGGGTGGCGGTTTCGGTCGTCGAGCCAATCCGACCTCTGACTTTGTCGCCGAAGCGGTCGAGGTGGCCAAGGCGGCCGGCATGCCGGTGAAAACCGTGTGGTCCCGTGAGGACGACATTCGCGGCGGTTATTACCGCTCGATGTTCCTGCATCAAGCGAACATCGGCCTGGATGCCGACGGCCTGCCGCTGGCCTGGAAGCATGTGATGGTCGGGCAGTCGATCATGGACGGCACGGCGTTCGCGGCGACCATGGTCAAGGACGGCGTCGACAAAACTTCGGTCGAAGGTGTGGCCGACAGTCCCTACATTGAAAAACTGGCGAATCATCAGGTGGAACTGCATTCGCCGAAGACCGGCATCAGCGTGCTCTGGCTGCGTTCGGTAGGTCACAGCCACAACGCGTTTGTCATGGAGTCGTTGATCGACGAACTGGCCGAAGCGGCGGGCAAGGACCCGGTGGAATATCGACGAACGTTGCTCAAGGAGCATCCGCGACATCTGGGCGTGTTGAACCTGGCGGTGGAAAAAGCCAACTGGGACGAGCCGCTGCCGGACGGGCATGCCTTGGGTGTGGCGGTGCATGAGTCGTTTGGCAGCTACGTCGCCCATGTCGCCGAAGTGTCCGAGGACAACCTGAAAATTCGCGTGCACCGGGTGGTGTGTGCGGTGGATTGCGGCATCGCGGTCAACCCGCAGAGCATCGCCGCGCAGATGGAATCCTGCGTCACCTTCGGCCTCGGTTTTGCCCTGCGCAGCAAACTCACGTTCAAGGACGGCCAAGTGGTGCAGTCCAATTACCACGACTATCAGGTGCTGCGGCTCAACGAAATGCCGGTGGTTGAGGTGCACATCGTGCCCAGCACCGACAAACCCGGCGGTATCGGCGAGGCCGGTGTACCGCCCGTGGCGCCAGCGGTGGCCAACGCGGTGTTCGCCCTGACCGGGCAGCGCTTGCGCGAGCTGCCGTTGCAACTGTCGGGGGTGTGACATGAAACGACATTTGATCCTTGGAGCGGTAGTGCTGGTGGGGCTGAGCGGATACGCCTCGGACCTGTTCGCGGCGGACAATCAGGCCGCGCTGGAAGCCTTCGGTACCGTGCAAAAGGTCTTCCAGAGCCCGCGCTGTCAGAACTGCCACATCCCCGGCGATTCACCGTTGCAGTTCGACGCCGGCACCCCGCACGCAATGAACGTGGTGCGCGGCATGGACGGCAAGGGCGCCGCCGGTTTGCCCTGTGCCACTTGCCACGCGGAAAACAATCCGCCGGCCAGTTACGGCTCCCACGCACCGCCGGGTGCGCCACATTGGAGCCTGCCGCCCGCCGCGCACAAAATGGCCTGGATCGGTCTGCCGGCCGACAAGCTCTGCGCGCTGATCAAGGATCGCTCCAGCAACGGCGACCGGGATTTCGCCGCGCTGATCAAGCACGTCAGCGACGACAAACTGGTGCTCTGGGGCTGGAATCCGGGGGGTAATCGGGCGCCGGTGCCGGTGCCGCACGACATCTTTGTCACGCAATTCAAGCTCTGGGCGCAGGCCGGAGGTCCGTGTCCCGTGGCGGGCATCTGACCAACGGCGGGTTAAAAAGGAGTCAAACCGGGTATCTGCGGCTCTAACGTACATACCCATCGCAGGAGTGACACATGCTGCTTCCAGGCAAACCGATCAAACCGGGCACTTGCGCAGACACCTCGCACGGCCCGGACACTGCACTGCAGGAGCGCGAATTGCTGCGCGACCTGGCGCGCCAGGCCGAGCGGGAACTGACGGCGGTGCAGGTGGCGAGCATGGACGAATTGACCCTGTTACCCAATCGCCATGGCTTCCAGGCCTTGGCACAAATGGGTCTGGACGCTTGCTTGCGAATGGGCAAACCGGCGACCTTGCTGTTTTTCGACCTCGATAACTTCAAACACATCAACTATCTGTACGGCCGCGCCGAAGGCGATGATGCCTTGAAGACCTTCGCCGATGTGCTGCGGATCGCCTTTCGCGAAAGCGATGTGATCGGGCGCATGGGCAGCGATGAGCTCGCGGCGTTGCTGACCGGCGCCAACGCCGTGGAGATCCCGGCGATACGGGCGCGGCTCGAAGAGATGCTCGACGAGCGCAACGCCACGGTGCATCGCGGGTATGACATTCGCTTCAGTGTCGGCCAGATCGAGTTTCATCCAGCGCTGCACCAGTCCGCGGAAGGGCTAGTGGCCGCGATCGGTGAGCAGCTCAGCGGCCACCCGTTCGGCCACTCTTAGCAGCGAACCGTCAGTTCGGAAGCGGCCGATCATCTGCAATCCAATCGGTAACAGCCCTTCGGCCCGTGGCAGCGGGATATTCACCTGCGGCAAGCCGAACGCACCCCAGAACTTGATGAAGTCCGATGGTCCGGTGTTTTCGGCGCTGTCCACCGCCAGGGGCGCGAGCATTGCGCAATTGGGGGCGAGGATCGCGTCGAAGGGCTGGCACAGTTCGTTCAGGCGCGGTGCGAGTGCTGCCAATCGGGCCTTGGCGGCGGTTTCCTGATCCCAGGTAGTCGCTGCGGCGCGGTCGAACATCGCCAGTATCGAAGGGCTCAACAGGCTGCGGTGTTGTTCAAACTCTTTCGCCAGCGAGCGGGCACCTTCGCAATCGTTGATGATCAGGTGATCGTCGAACACCCCGGCGAATTCATCCGGCAGTGTTAGTTCGCTGACCTGATGGCCGGCGTGGCGCAGCCGTTCAACGGCCTGTTCCAGCGCTTCGGCCACCTCGGGTTGTACCTGATCCCAGCGCGGCGTACGGCAGAAGCCCAGGTGCAGTGGGCGCTGCTGTGATTCAGGCAGTTCGAAACCCGGAATCAACACCCGCGCCACCAGGCCCAGGTCCCGCACTGAGCGACCGTACCAACCCACGGTGTCGAAACTCGGCGCCAGGGGTTTTACCCCTTCCAGCGACACCAGCCCAAACGACGGCTTGAACGCGAACAGGCCGCAATAGGCCGCCGGTTTCAGCAGCGATCCGGCGGTCTGCGTGCCCAACGCCACAGCAAAGAAATCCGCCGCCATCCCGGCTGCCGAACCGGCGCTGGAGCTGCCCGGCGTGCGCTCCAGGTCATGGGGATTACGAGTTGGGCCGGTGCGCATGTAGGCAAATTCAGTGGTGTGGGTCTTGCCCATGATCAGCGCGCCGGCCTGGCGCAGCAGCGTCACCACGTGGGCGTCCCGGGACGGTTGGTGGTCGGCGTAGATCGGCGAAAAGAACTGCGTGGGATGGTCGGCGCTGTCGAGGATGTCCTTGATGCCCACCGGCACACCCGCGAGCAGGCCCCGGCCCTCATTTAACGAGGCTTGCAGGCGCACTTGCAGTGGTTTGAACGAGGCGAAGGCGTGCACATCCGGTTCCAGCGCTTCAATGCGTTCCAGAAAGGCGTCGGCAACCTCGGCGACCGTTGTCTCGCCATGCCTCACCGCTTCACTGATGGCGCTGGCGTCCAGGGCAGGGCGGATCATTTGGCGAACAACTGGCTGATGTCCTTGAACGCCTTGAATTCCAGGGCATTGCCGCAGGGGTCGAAAAGAAACATCGTGGCTTGCTCGCCCACCAGGCCCTGGAAACGAATGCCTGGTTCAATCACGAACTGCGTACCCAGGCCTTGCAGACGCTCCGCCAGCGCTTCCCACTCTGTCATCCCCAGTACCACGCCAAAATGCGGCACCGGCACGTTGTGGCCATCCACGGCGTTGGTGTGCGCGGCTTCCTGCGAAGCGTTTTTCGGCGCCAGGTGAATCACCAATTGATGGCCGAAAAAGTTGAAATCCACCCAATGGTCGCTGGAACGGCCTTCTTCCAGGCCGAACACTTCGCCATAAAAGCTGCGCGCGGCCGCCAGGTCATACACCGGAATGGCGAGGTGAAAAGGGGAGAGCTGCATCGGGTCATCCTCAACGATGAAAAGTTGCAGTTGAGTTTAGCTCTGTGCTTTTTGATTAAAAGACGATAATTTTTGCGTCGAGCTCAAATTATTTAGATCAATCGGCGGCGCTTATGCTTCGGGAACTGAAGACCTTTATCGCGGTGACCCGCTACGGCACCTTCGCGGCGGCCGGCATGCACATCGGCCTCACGCAATCGGCGGTCAGTGCGCAGATGCGCAACCTGGAACAGGCCTTGGGCATTCGCCTGTTCGACCGCACCGGACGTCAGGCGCTGCTCAATGCGGCGGGGCAACGGGCGTTGCCGATGGCCAGGGAAATGCTGGAAACCTTTGCGCGGATGGCGGTCAGTGATGACGTCAGTGAGTATCGTGGCGAATTGAAGATCGGCGCCGTGGCCACGGTGCAGACCGGTTTGCTGCCCCAGGCGTTGTTGCGTCTGCGGCAGCAGGCACCGTTGCTGGAAGCGAAACTGGTGCCCGGCGTTTCGCTGAACTTGTTGAGCCAGGTCGACACCGGCGAAGTGGACCTGGCGATCCTGATCAAGCCGCCGTTCGAACTGCCCAAGGAATTGTCGGCGCAGGTCATTCGCAAGGAGCCGTTTGTGCTGATCGTGCCGGCGGAGCTGGAAGGCGATGATCCGTTACAGATACTCGCCGAGCATCCTCACGTGCGCTACGACCGTAATTCGTTCGGCGGGCGTCTGGTGACGCGGTTTCTGCGGGAGCAGCAGATTGACGTGCGGGTGGCGCTGGAACTGGATGAGCTGGAAGCCATTGTGAAAATGGTCGAGTGCGGGTTGGGGGTTTCGCTGCTGCCGGAGGCGGGGTTGTGGGTGGAGTATGGGGCGAAGGTCAGGGTGATTGCCTTGGGTGACCTGACGTTTTACCGGGAAATCGTGTTGTTGCAGCGCTATAGCCAGCGGATGCAGCCGATTCAACAGTTGTTTGCGCGGTGCCTCCTGCCCACCTGAAATCAACCGGTAGTTGGCTCTTGAAGACATAAAATTGGCTCGTGATGGTACTAGAACTGATATTTATGACAGGTGTGGAACATGCGCAATTAGAGCAATAGTTGCCAGGACAAGCAAACTGAAAAGGATGTTTAGAATGTCAACGCATAATGATCAAGCGCTCACAGCAACGCCGGGTGATCTGGATCCTGAGTTCGGGCTAAACGGTATTTATCCAATCCCTAGTTTCAGTGGCTCATTCAGAGGGGTCGTCGAAGTTGATGGAGGCCGCTTTGTTTATACCTATTGGGAATCTGGAGAGTGTGTATTAGGCCGTGGGTCGGCAGACGGAATTCCTGATACTGGATTTGGACAGGGAGGTTATACACGATGGGCGTTTCACCCTGGCAAGGAATCAATACCCGCTCAGTTACTCCGAGCAGGCAATGGAAAAATCCTCCTTGTCGGTGCCGTTAGAACCGAAATAGAAAGGTCGCAAGCAGCCATTACGCGGTTCAACGCGAACGGTAGTCCGGACCTGATTTTCGGTAATGTGATTTTGCCTTTCCCTGCAGAGGGCAACATTACTTCGGGTTTTCCGACGGGATGTCTTCAGGCCGATGGCAAGATTCTATTAGCTCAACAGTACTACAGGATTGGCGATGGTTTCAGGGCCATCGTGGTTCGTCGACTTTTAGCTGACGGCCAGGCGGATATAAGCTTTGGTGAGGGTCGTGGATTTATCGAAGTGCGGTTTAAAGACCAGAATTCATCATTAACAAGTTTGGCGGTTTTACCGGACGAAAAAATTCTGGTTGGCGGTCAAATTAGCCGAGCAAGTAATAATACAGCGGATATGGCTGTAGCCCGTTTTCTTCCAAGTGGAGACTTGGACGTAACCTTTGGCAATTCAGGTTACTGGGAGTTGAAGGCGGGCTATTCAAATATGCAGAAAATGATTGTTCATAAAGACAAAATAATCTGTGCGGGTAATGTAAGCCAGGTAAAAGGTTTTGTAATGGCCATGGCAAGAGTGACAGTGGAAGGGGTCTTTGATCCAGACTTTAATGGTGGCGAACTGTTGACGATTAATATTCCATCTGATTCGCCGGGCTATAACGTTTCGTCCAATGCAGTCAATGTACAGTCGGATGAGAAAATCGTCGTGGCGGGGACCGCAGGTCAGACTTCTGCTTTCTGGCTTCGCCTACTGCCTAAAGGGGCCCTTGATCTGGCATTCGGTAATAGGGGTATTGGAACTTACAATCAGGTCCGACGGTTGGGAGGCGCCATTGTATTGAATGCCAGTCAGCGAATTGTTATCGCGCTGGATACACGGCCTCCGCTGATAGTGGGTGTTCTCGGCTGACTGTTCTGTACCGATATTCATTAGTGCAAAAAAAACCCGCCAATCTCGGCGGGTTTTTTTCAGGCGCTAACCGAAGATCACTCTTCGATATTGCCCATCGCAGTGGTGTTGAAACCACCGTCTACGTACATGATTTCGCCGCTGATGCCGGACGCCAGGTCCGAGCACAGGAAGGCGCCGGCGTTGCCGACTTCGTCGATGGTGACGTTACGACGCAGCGGGGTTTGCGCTTCGTTGGCGGCCAGCATTTTGCGGAAGTTCTTGATGCCGGAAGCCGCGAGGGTGCGGATCGGGCCAGCCGATACGGCGTTGACGCGAGTACCGTCCGGGCCCAGGGAGCCGGCCAGGTAACGGACGCCCGCTTCCAGGGAAGCCTTGGCCATGCCCATCACGTTGTAGTTCGGCATGGTGCGCTCGGCGCCCAGGTACGACAGGGTCAGCAGGCTGCCATTGCGGCCTTTCATCATTTCGCGGCCAGCCTTGGCCAGGGCCACGAAGCTGTAGGCGCTGATGTCGTGAGCGATGCGGAAACCTTCGCGGGTGGTGGCTTCGGTGAAGTCGCCGTCCAGTTGGTCGCCCGGTGCGAAGCCGACGGAGTGAACGATCACGTCCAGGCCATCCCACTTTTTGCTCAATTCTTCGAAGACCTTGGCGATTTCTTCATCGCTGGCCACGTCGCACGGGAAGCACAGCTCAGGGCTCGAGCCCCAGCCTTGTGCGAATTCTTCAACACGACCTTTCAGTTTGTCGTTCTGATAAGTGAAGGCAAGCTCAGCGCCCTCGCGATGCATGGCGGCAGCGATGCCGGATGCGATGGACAGCTTGCTGGCGACACCGACGATCAGTACGCGCTTACCGGCGAGAAAACCCATGTGTTGCTCCTCTCTTTCAGGTTATTGCGCAGTGGCTGGTGCCAGGAAAGCGGCTTCCAGCAACTGCTGTGTATACGGATGTTGGGGGGCGGCAAAAATACTTTGCGCGTCTCCCTGTTCGACCACTTGGCCATGCTTGACCACCATCAACTGGTGGCTCAGCGCTTTGACGACAGCCAGGTCATGGCTGATAAACAGATACGTCAGGTTGTACTTGGTTTGCAGTGAACGCAAAAGCTCCACCACTTGGCGTTGCACTGTCCGGTCGAGGGCCGAAGTCGGCTCGTCCAGCAAGATTAACGCCGGTTTTAGCACTAATGCCCGGGCAATGGCGATTCTCTGCCGTTGCCCGCCGGAAAATTCGTGGGGGTAGCGGTTCCGGGTTTCCGGGTCCAGGCCTACCTCCTTTAATGCCGCAATAATCGCTTGTTCCTGCTGCGCCTCGGTGCCCATCTTGTGGATCCGCAGGCCTTCGCCGACGATCTGGCTCACGCACATCCGTGGGCTCAGGCTACCGAAGGGGTCCTGGAACACCACCTGCATCTCCCGGCGTAACGGCCGAACTTCGCCTTGCGTCAGGCAGTCTAGCTGCTTGCCTTCAAAACGGATGCCGCCCTTGCTACCGATCAGCCGCAAAATCGCCAAACCCAGCGTCGATTTGCCGGAACCGCTTTCTCCCACAATCCCCAAAGTCTGACCTTGAGGCAGGCTGAAATTGATTCCGTCCACTGCTTTGATGTAATCCACCGTGGTTTTCAAGAAGCCTTTCTTGATCGGGAACCAGACTTTCAGGTCCTCGACTTGCAGCAATGGCGGGCCAATAACGTTGGTCGCAGGCTTGCCGCTGGGCTCCGCTGCCAGCAGTTCCCGAGTGTACGGATGCTGCGGCGCGCGGAACAACTCTTCGCACGATGCCTGTTCGACGATGCAACCGCGCTGCATGACACATACGCGATGCGCAATTCTTCGCACCAGGTTCAAATCGTGACTGATCAGTAGCAGCGACATGCCCAATCGGGCTTGAAGTTCCTTGAGCAAATCGAGGATTTTCAGCTGAACGGTCACGTCCAGCGCGGTGGTCGGTTCGTCGGCAATCAGCAGTTCCGGCTCGTTGGCCAGGGCCATCGCAATCATCACCCGCTGCCGTTGGCCGCCGGACAGTTCATGAGGCAACGCCTTCAGCCGCTTGTGCGGCTCGGGAATGCCGACCATCTCCAGCAACTCCAGGGTGCGCTTGGTCGCGACTTTACCGGTCAGGCCCTTGTGGATGCCCAGGATCTCGTTGATCTGCTTCTCGATCGAGTGCAGCGGATTGAGCGAGGTCATCGGCTCCTGGAAAATCATCGCGATCCGGTTGCCGCGGATGTGGCGGATGGTTTTCTCTTTCAGCCTTAGCAAGTCTTGCCCGGAATACTCGATGGTGCCGGACGGGTGCCGGGCCAGCGGGTAGGGCAGCAGGCGCAGAATCGAGTGGGCGGTCACCGATTTGCCGGAGCCGCTTTCACCGACCAATGCCAGGGTTTCGCCGCGCTTGATATCGAAGCTCACGCCTTCGACCACCCGCTGCACGCGCTCGCCGACGACGAATTCGACGGCGAGGTCGCGCACTTCGATCAGATTGTCCTGATTCATTTCACTTCCTCGGGTCGAAGGCATCGCGAGCGGACTCGCCGATAAACACCAGCAAACTCAACATCAACGCCAGCACGGCAAACGCGCTCATGCCCAGCCACGGCGCTTGCAGGTTGGATTTGCCCTGGGCCACCAGTTCACCCAGGGACGGACTGCCCGCCGGCAAACCGAAGCCCAGGAAATCCAACGCCGTCAGCGTGCCGATGGCGCCGGTCAGGATGAACGGCATAAAGGTCATGGTCGAGACCATGGCGTTGGGCAAAATGTGGCGGAACATGATCGCGCCATTTTGCATCCCCAGCGCCCGGGCCGCGCGCACGTATTCAAGGTTGCGGCCACGCAGGAACTCGGCGCGCACCACGTCCACCAGGCTCATCCACGAGAACAGCAGCATGATCCCCAGCAGCCACCAGAAGTTCGGCTGGACGAAACTGGCGAGGATTATCAGCAAGTACAGCACCGGCAATCCGGACCAGATTTCGAGGAAACGCTGCCCGGCCAGATCGACCCAGCCGCCATAGAACCCCTGCAGGGCGCCGGCAATCACGCCGATGATCGAGCTGAGAATGGTCAGCGTCAGGGCAAACAGCACCGAAATCCGGAAACCGTAGATCACCCGGGCCAGCACGTCGCGGCCCTGATCGTCGGTGCCCAGCAGGTTGTCCGCCGACGGTGGCGCCGGGGCCGGGACTTTCAGGTCGTAGTTGATGCTCTGGTAGCTGTAGGGGATCGGCGCCCACAGAATCCAGGCGTCCTTGGCCTTGAGTAATTCGCGGATGTACGGGCTCTTGTAGTTGGCTTCCAGCGGGAATTCGCCGCCGAAGGTGGTTTCCGGGTAGCGCTTGAGTGCCGGGAAGTACCAGCCGTTGTCGTAATGCACCACCAGCGGCTTGTCGTTGGCGATCAGTTCGGCGCCGAGGCTGGCGCCAAACAGGATCAGGAACAGCCACAGCGACCACCAGCCACGCTTGTTGGCCTTGAACAGTTCGAAGCGGCGGCGATTGAGGGGGGACAGGCTCATCTCAATGCTCCCGGTGTTCGAAGTCGATGCGCGGATCGACCAGGGTGTAGGTGAGGTCGCCGATCAGTTTCACCACCAGCCCCAATAACGTGAAGATAAACAGCGTGCCGAACACCACCGGGTAATCGCGGTTGATCGCCGCTTCAAAACTCATCAGGCCGAGGCCGTCGAGGGAGAAAATCACTTCCACTAACAGCGAGCCGGTAAAGAAGATCCCGATAAACGCCGACGGGAATCCGGCGATCACCAGCAGCATCGCGTTGCGGAACACATGACCGTAGAGCACGCGGTGATTGGTCAGGCCCTTGGCTTTGGCGGTCACCACGTACTGCTTGTTGATTTCATCGAGGAAGCTGTTTTTGGTCAGCAGGGTCATGGTCGCGAAGTTGCCGATCACCAGCGCCGTCACCGGCAGCGCCAGGTGCCAGAAGTAATCGAGAACCTTGCCGCCCATGCTCAGCTCGGCGAAGTTATTCGAGGTCAGGCCCCGTAGCGGGAACCAGTCCAAATAGCTGCCGCCGGCAAACAGCACAATCAGCAAAATGGCAAACAGGAACGCCGGGATCGCGTAGCCGACGATAATCAGCGAACTGGTCCAGACGTCGAAGTGGCTGCCGTGTCGCGTGGCCTTGGCGATCCCCAGCGGGATCGACACCAGGTACATGATCAGCGTGCTCCACAGGCCGAGGGAGATCGACACCGGCATCTTTTCCTTGATCAGGTCGATGACCTTGGCGTCGCGGAAGAAGCTGTCGCCGAAATCCAGGGTCGCGTAGTTCTTGACCATGATCCACAAGCGTTCCGGCGCCGATTTGTCGAAGCCGTACATGTGCTCGATTTCCTTGACCAGCGCCGGGTCCAGGCCCTGGGCGCCGCGATAGGCGGAGCCGGCCACCGAGACTTCGGCACCGCCACCGGCGATGCGGCTGGTGGCGCCTTCAAAGCCTTCGAGCTTGGCGATCATCTGCTCCACCGGGCCACCGGGGGCGGCCTGGATGATCACGAAGTTGATCAGCAAAATGCCGAACAAGGTCGGGATGATCAGCAGCAGTCGCCGAAAAATATACGCCAGCATCTGATTACTCCGTGCCCGCAGGGTCGGCTTGCAGTTTGGTTTCGACTTCTACCGCCGGTTTCGCGTCAGGCTTGACCCACCAGGTGGCAATGCCGACATCGTACTTGGGTGAAATTTTTGGATGGCCGATGTGATTCCAGTAGGCCACGCGCCAGGTCTTGATGTGCCAGTTGGGGATCACGTAATAGCCCCATTGCAGCACGCGGTCCAGTGCCCGGGCGTGGGCCACCAGGCTTTTACGCGATTCGGCGTTGATCAGGCCTTCGACCAATTGGTCCACCACCGGGTCTTTCAAGCCCATGGAATTGCGGCTGCCGGGTTTGTCGGCGGCGGCGGACATCCAGAACTCGCGCTGTTCGTTGCCCGGCGAGTTGGACTGCGGGAAGCTGCCGACGATCATGTCGAAGTCCCGGGAGCGCACGCGGTTGATGTATTGCGAGACGTCAACCCGGCGGATCACCAGGTCGATCCCGAGATCACTGAGGTTGCGCTTGAACGGCAACAGCACCCGTTCGAATTCGGTCTGGGCCAGCAGGAATTCGATGGTCACCGGTTTGCCGGTGGCATCGACCATTTTGTCATCGACGATCCGCCACCCGGCCTCTTGCAGCAGTTGATAGGCCTTGCGCTGCTGGGTGCGGATCATGCCGCTGGCGTCGGTCGTCGGGTTCTGGAACGCCTCGCTGAACACTTCGGCCGGAAGTTTGCTGCGGAACGGGTCGAGGATCGCCAGTTGATCGGCGTCCGGCAGGCCGGTGGCGGCCATTTCCGAGTTTTCGAAATAACTGCGGGTGCGCGCATAGGCGCCGTTGAACAGTTGCTTGTTGGTCCATTCAAAGTCCAGCAGCAACGTCAGGGCCTGACGCACGCGGATGTCCTGGAACACTGGGTGGCGCAGGTTGAAGACGAAGCCTTGCATGCCGGTCGGGTTGCCGTTGGGGATCTGTTCCTTGATCAACCGCCCCTCGGTCACGGCCGGGATGTTGTAGGCGTTGGCCCAGTTCTTCGCGGTCATCTCCAGCCAGTAATCAAACTGCCCGGCCTTGAGCGCTTCCAGGGCGACGGTGTTGTCGCGGTAATAATCGGTGGTCATCACGTCGAAGTTGTAGAAACCACGGTTGGCCGGCAGGTCCTTGCCCCAGTAATCCTTGACCCGTTCATAGCGCACCGAGCGCCCGGCCTTCACTTCGCTGACCCGATAAGGGCCGCTGCCCAGCGGGATTTCCAGGTTGCCCTTGTTGAAATCCCGGGTGGCCCACCAGTGTTTTGGCAGCACCGGCAACTGGCCGAGGATCAACGGCAGTTCGCGGTTGTTGCTGTGCTTGAACTTGAACAGCACTGTCAGCGGGTCTTCGGCGACCACATCCTCGACATCGCTGTAATAGCCGCGATAGAGCGGGGCGCCGTCCTTGATCAGGGTCTGGAAACTGAACACCACGTCTTCGGCGCGCACCGGGTGGCCGTCGTGGAAACGTGCTTCAGGACGCAGGTAGAAACGCACCCAGCTGTTGTCCGGGGCTTTCTCGATCTTGCCGGCGATCAGGCCGTATTCGGTGAATGGTTCATCCAGACCCTGTTTGGCCAGGGTGTCGTAGATCATCCCGACATCATCGGCCGGCACGCCTTTGCTGATGAACGGGTTGAGGCTGTCGAAGCCGCCGAAACCGGCCTGGCGGAAGATTCCGCCCTTGGGCGCGTCCGGGTTGACGTAGTCGAAATGCTTGAAATCGGCCGGGTATTTCGGCGGCTCGTTATACAGGGTCAAGGCATGTTGCGGGGCGGCGCAGGCCAGCCCGGCGAATAACAGACCGCTGGCCTGCAAGAGCAGGGCGCGTACGGGTTTCATTGAACTTTCTCCGCGGATTTCAGCCACCACGCGCTCAAGCCCAGGGTGTAGGGCGGCGTCGTGACAAAGGCGAACCGGTTGCGGTAGGCCAGGCGATGATAATTGAGGTACCAGTTGGGAATGCTGTAGTGCTGCCACAACAGCACCCGGTCGAGGGCTTTGCCGGCGGCGACCTGTTCATCGCGGGTCTGGGCGGCGAGCAATTGTTCGAGCAAATGATCGACCACCGGGTTGGCGATGCCGGCGTAATTCTTGCTGCCCTTGACCCCGACCTGGCTGGAATGAAAGTACTGCCATTGCTCCAGGCCCGGGCTAAGGGTCTGGTTGAGGGTCATCAGGATCATGTCGAAATCGAACTGATCCAGGCGTTGTTTGTACTGGGCGCGATCCACCGTGCGCAGCCGCGCGTCGATGCCGATGCTGGCAAGGTTCTCGACGTAGGGCTGGAGGATGCGCTCCAGGTTGGGATTGACCAGCAGGATCTCGAAACGCAGCGGTTGGCCGTTGGCGTTCTGCACCCGCTGGCCATTGAGCTTCCAGCCGGCCTCGTTGAGCAGGCTCAGGGCCTTGCGCAGGGTTTCCCGTGGAATGCCGCGGCCTTCGGTCTGCGGCAGGCTGAAGGGCTCGGTGAAGAGCTTGGCGGGTAACTGCTCGCGATAAGGCTTGAGCGTCAGCCATTCGTGTCCGACCGGCAGCCCGGTGGCGGCGAACTCACTGTTGGGGTAGTAACTCATGGCGCGTTTGTAGGCGCCGCTGAACAGCGTGCGGTTGGTCCACTCGAAATCGAACATCAGCCCCAGCGCTTCGCGCACCTTGACCTCGGCAAAGGTCGGGCGCCGGGTGTTCATGAACAGGCCCTGGCTCTGGGTCGGAATCTGGTGCGGGATCTGCGCCTTGATCACATCGCCGCGCCGCACCGCCGGAAAGTTGTAACCGTTGTCCCAGTTCTTCGCCTGGTGCTCGATGTAGATGTCGAACTCGCCGGCCTTGAAGGCTTCGAAGGCCACGTCGCTGTCACGGTAGAACTCGACTTCCATGCGATCGAAGTTGTACTTGCCGCGATTGACCGCCAGGTCCTTGCCCCAGTAATCCTTGACCCGTTCGAAGACCAGCTGCCGCCCCGGTTGCACCGAAGTGATGCGATACGGCCCGCTGCCCAGCGGCGGCTCGAAGGTGGTGGCTTTGAAGTCGCGACCTTTCCAGTAATGCTGGGGCAGCACCGGCATCTCGCCCAAGCGCAGGATCAGCAAAGGATTGCCGGCGCGCTTGAACACAAAACGAATGCGTTGCGGGTTGAGAATGTCGACCCTCAGCACTTCCTGAAGGTTGGTGCGGTACTGCGGATGGCCTTCCTTGAGCAGCAAACGGTAGGAAAACGCCACGTCGTAGGCGGTGATCGGCGTGCCATCGTGGAACCGCGCTTCGGGGCGCAGGTTGAACACCACCCAGCTGCGGTCCTCGCTGTACTCCACCGATTGGGCGATCAGGCCATAACTTGAAGTCGGCTCATCGCCCGACGGCGCGTACTGGCCGGTACCGACCATCAGCGGTTCGTTGAGCTCGTTGATGCCGTATTGCAGGAAATTCGCCGTGGTCACCGGGCTGGTGCCCTTGAAGGTGTACGGATTGAGCGTATCGAAGGTGCCAAACGCCATCACCCGCAACGTACCGCCCTTGGGCGCTTGCGGGTTGACCCAGTCGAAGTGGGTAAATCTGGCCGGGTACTTGAGCGTGCCGAACTGCGCATAACCATGGCTTTCGCTGATCGTCGCGCTTGCGCAGGGGCTCAAGGCCAGGCTGATCAGGAGAAGGAGGAGGGGACGCTTCAAGTCAGGGATCCGATCCAGGCGGCTTGGGCTTTGTGGGCCGTACAGTAACAGCTTGTATCGACAGGAAAAAGACAGGGGCTTAATGCGCTGTTAATTGCGGGTGCGCCGCAGAACTTGTGGGAGCGAGCCTGCTCGCGAAAGCGGTGTGTCAGGCGATATTACTGTTGACTGTGCCACCGTCTTCGCGAGCAGGCTCGCTCCCACATGGGACCTGTGACAACCCTGGGGTTACAGGCAAAAAAAAGCCCCTGAATTTCAGGGGCTCTTTTTAGCGTGGCGAAGAAACGGTCAGCATCTGACCCGGCTTCAGCGCCTGGCCAACCCGTGGGTTCCAGCGCTTGAGATGCTGCATCTCAACGTTGAAACGCTTGGCCACCATGTACAGCGAGTCGCCTTGCTGGACCTTGTACTGAGTTTGCTGCGTTTTGCTGGTTGCCTTGCCGCTGGACTTGCTGTTCGACGCCACGACGGTGTTGACGCGACCGCCACTGCGCTTGGCAGGTGTTTTGTCCTGCATGACCAGCGTCTGGCCGACTTTGAGGTTCTTGCCGGTCATCTTGTTCCAGCGTTGCAGATCCTTGACATCGACCTTGTTGGCCTTGGCGATAGCGGCGAGGTTATCGCCACGTTTCACCCGGTAGGCGCGCTTGAGTTTGGCGATTTCGTTATCGTCAGCGCCTTCGAACACCGGCTTGAGGGAACGCTGACTGATCAGTTCCTCGGGGCGCATGGTCGACAGGCTGGCAGTCAGCAGTTGCGCCTTGGACGTCGGCACCAGCAAATGCTGGGGACCGTCGATGGTGGTGCGCTGCTTGAACGCCGGGTTGAGCTGGAACAGTTCGTCTTCGTCGATATTGGCCACCGCGGCAACCTTGGACAGGTCCATGCGCTGGTTGATTTCGACGACCTGGAAGTACGGTTCGTTGGCGATCGGGTTGAGGTTCACGCCGTAGGCTTCCGGCGCCAGTACCACTTGCGACAGGGCCAGCAACTTCGGCACGTAGGCCTGGGTTTCGGCTGGCAGCGGCAGGTTCCAGTAGTCGGTCGGCAGGCCGAGCTTCTCGTTGCGCTCGATGGCGCGGCTGACCGTGCCTTCACCCGCGTTATAGGCGGCGAGGGCCAGCAACCAGTCACCGTTGAACATGTCGTGCAAGCGGGTCAGGTAGTCCATGGCCGCGGTGGTCGAGGCGGTGATGTCGCGACGGCCATCATAGAAACGGGTTTGACGCAGGTTGTAGTAACGTCCGGTGGAAGGAATGAATTGCCAAAGACCCACCGCGTCGGCCCGGGAATAGGCCATCGGGTTGTAGGCGCTTTCAATCACTGGCAGCAGCGCCAGCTCCAGCGGCATGTTGCGTTCTTCAAGGCGTTCGATGATGTAGTGAATGTACAGGCTGCCACGTTCGCCGGCATTTTCGAGGAAGGACGGGTTGCTGGCGAACCACAGTCGTTGTTGCTCGATGCGCGGGTTGACGCCCAGGTTGTCCTGGAGCTGGAAGCCTTGGCGCATGCGCTCCCAGACGTCCTGTGGTACTTGCGGTGTTGGTTTTTCGCTGAGCCAGATGGGTTTCTGCTTGGCTCGCGCGGCGATATTCGGAGTGTGTGTCGCTTCGGTCTGCGGCACATGGCTTGAACAGCCCGCCAAAGTGGCGGACACAGCCACCGCAATGGCTTGAGCCAAGCGGGTCAATGCGTCTGAATTGATGGCTTTACGAATAGATGACGACATTGGCTGGAAGTGAGTTCCGGGCAAAAATGTCGGGCGATTCTAGAAAGCGTACCCCTCGCGGTCAACCATTCAGAATTTTTGTACCAATAGGTAGCCAGCTTAGAACTTATCTTTCCAAGCCCGCAAGGCAGCAAAGACCGCACTCGGACCCCGGTTTTGGGTTCCATTCCGTTCGTCCACTTTTTCTTTAACGGATGTTTCGTCGACACGCAAAAACGGGTTGGTCAGCTTTTCAAGCGCCAGCGTAGAGGGCAGCGTCATGATTCCGGCTTCACGCTGCGCGGTGACTTTTTCCAGACGTGCGGCAGTGTCCGGATTGCCCGGTTCCACCGCTGCGGCGAATTTCAGGTTGCTCAGGGTGTATTCGTGGGTGCAGTAAACCAGCGTGTCCTCGGGCAACGACGCCAGGCGCGTCAGCGAGGTGTGCATCTGCTCCGGGGTGCCTTCGAACAGGCGCCCGCAACCGGCGGCAAACAAGGTGTCGCCGCAAAACAGCAAGCCATGGTGATAAAAGGCAATATGCCCAAGGGTGTGGCCGGGCACGGCGTAGACATCAAATTCCAAGCCAAGCACGTTGATGCGGTCGTTGTCCTTGAGCGCGACGTCCCGCGCCGGAATGGTTTCGCTGGCCGGGCCGTAGACTTTCGCGTCTGTCGCATTTTTCAGCTGCTCGACGCCGCCGACGTGGTCATGATGATGGTGAGTGATCAGAATATCGCTGAGCACCCAGCCCGGATGCGCCGCCAGCCAGGCTTGTACGGGGGCAGCGTCTCCCGGATCGACCACGGCGCAGCGTTGGGTGCGGTGGTCCTGTAACAACCAGATGTAGTTGTCGGTGAAGGCGGGCAGGGCACTGATCTGTATCATCGTCGGATTCGCCAAGCGGAAAACAATGGCGCATCTTAGAACTTCCTGGCGCTTTGGAGAATGCAATGACCGATAAAGCGTTCGCTCAGGCCGATCCTGAGTGGCTGACATTGATCAGCGCCGCCCGTGAATGGCTGTCCGGCCCGATCGGGCAATTTCTGCTGGACGAAGAACGGCGCATGCTCGAAGACGAGTTGGGCCGGTTCTTCGGCGGCTACCTGGTGCACTACGGTCCATCGGCCGAAACACCGCCGTCGGCGCCGCAAGTGCAACGCAACGTACGACTCGGTGCACCCTTGCCCGGGGTCGAAATCGTCTGCGAAGAACAGGCCTGGCCCTTGAGCGAGCATGCCGCCGACGTGGTGGTGTTGCAGCATGGGCTGGATTTCTGCCTGTCGCCCCACGGTTTGCTGAGGGAAGCGGCGAGCAGCGTGCGGCCCGGCGGGCATTTGCTGATCATCGGCATCAATCCCTGGAGCAGTTGGGGCCTGCGGCATGTGTTCGCTCACGACGCCTTGCGCAAGGCCCGGTGCATTTCGCCGTCACGGGTCGGCGACTGGCTGAACCTGCTCGGCTTCGCGCTGGAGAAACGCCGCTTCGGGTGCTATCGTCCGCCGCTTGCGTCGCCCAAATGGCAGAGCCGTCTGGCGGGTTGGGAACGCAAGGCCGGTGACTGGCAACTGTCGGGCGGCGGCTTCTATTTATTGGTGGCGCGCAAGATCGTGGTCGGCCTGCGCCCCGTGCGTCAGGAACGACGCGAGCCGATGGGCAAGCTGATTCCGTTGCCGATGGCCAAGGTCAATCGTCGCCATATCGAGCCGTAAACACTCTTTATTTTCCCGGCCGGGTTTGCCCGGCCTCGGGCATCGTCGATCCTGGATCGGCGAGCCACCGCATTTTTCTGGATAGATTGGCATGAGCGATAGCGTAGAACTGTTCACTGATGGCGCCTGCAAAGGCAACCCTGGCCCCGGCGGCTGGGGCGCACTGCTGGTGTGCAAGGGCGTCGAGAAGGAACTGTGGGGCGGCGAAGCCAACACCACCAACAATCGCATGGAGCTGATGGGCGCAATCAAAGGCCTGGAAGAGTTGAAGCGTTCCTGCGACGTGCTGCTGGTGACCGACTCCCAGTACGTGATGAAAGGCATCAACGAGTGGATGGCCAACTGGAAGAAGCGCGGCTGGAAAACCGCAGCGAAAGAACCGGTCAAGAATGCCGACCTGTGGAAACTGCTGGACGAACAGGTCAACCGCCACACGGTGACCTGGAAGTGGGTGCGCGGGCACATCGGCCACCATGGCAACGAACGGGCTGACCAGTTGGCCAATCGTGGCGTGGATGAAGTGCGTGGTTACAAACAGGATTGATCTCACACTGATCGTTCCCACGCTCCCGCGTGGGAATGCATCCCGTGACGCTCCGCGTCACATCAGGAGCCAGACGCGGAGCGTCCGTGGCGGCATTCCCACGCAGAGCGTGGGAACGATCAATTTCGGGGTGGGCGAGTCGACGTGCGAGCGTGTTAAGATCGCCGCTTTTGCACGATTGACCCGTTGAGAGCTGAACACTGATGGCAACCAGATCCGTTGTACTCGATACCGAAACCACCGGCATGCCGGTGACCGACGGCCACCGGATTGTCGAAATCGGTTGTGTCGAATTGGTCGGTCGGCGTCTTACGGGCCGGCACTTCCACGTGTATCTGCAACCGGACCGCGAGAGTGATGAAGGGGCCATTGGCGTCCACGGCATCACCAACGAATTCCTGGTGGGCAAGCCGCGCTTCGCCGAAGTGGCCGATGAGTTTTTCGAATTCATCAAGGGCGCGCAGCTGATCATCCATAACGCGGCGTTCGACGTTGGCTTCATCAACAACGAATTCGCGCTGATCGGCCAGCAGGATCGCGCCGACATTACGCAGCACTGCTCGATCCTCGACACCCTGATGATGGCCAGGGAACGTCACCCGGGGCAGCGCAACAGCCTCGATGCCTTGTGCAAACGCTACGGCGTCGACAACTCCGGCCGTGAATTGCACGGCGCCTTGCTCGACTCCGAGATCCTCGCCGACGTTTACCTGACCATGACCGGCGGCCAGACCAGCCTGTCGCTGGCGGGTAACGCGTCTGACGGCAACGGTTCAGGCGAAGGCGCGGACAACTCCGCCACCGAGATTCGCCGCCTGCCGGCTGATCGCCAGCCGACCCGGATTATCCGCGCGAGCGAAGATGATCTGGCGCAGCACCTCGTACGCCTGGAAGCGGTGGCCAAATCCGCTGGGGCGCCGTCGTTGTGGCAGCAGTTGGTGGAAGCAAAAGCGGCAGGCTGAAGGCTTTTTGTGGCGAGGAGGCTTGCCTGTGCCGAGGGGGCTTGCCCCCGTTGGGTCGCGAAGCGACCCCCCCGCCCGCTCTCTTTCAGATAAACCGCATCCGCAATGTTTACGACTGCTGCGCAGCCGAACGGGGGTAAACCCCCTCGCCACAAGGTCCTGCATCAACCTCGAATCATCATTTCAGACTGAGATAGATGGCCACATGATGGTGCACCCACCGACCCGCTTCAGGGCATCCGCGCTCGCCACATCCGCCTCAACCCTCTACCCTGAGGTAATTGGCAGGCCACGGTCTGCCGCCTCAGGACACTGAGCCCCATGTATAAAGATTTGAAATTCCCGGTCCTGATCGTCCATCGCGACATCAAGGCCGACACAGTTGCCGGTGACCGCGTGCGTGGCATCGCCCGGGAGCTGGAGCAGGAAGGTTTCAGCATTCTCAGTGCGGTGGATTACACCGAAGGGCGGCTTGTCGCCTCGACCCATCACGGCTTGTCGTGCATGTTGATCGCTGCCGAAGACGCCAGCACGAACTCTCATTTGTTACACAATATGGCCGAATTGATCGGTTTGGCCCGAGTGCGGGCGCCGGACTTGCCGATTTTCGCCCTCGGCGAGCAAGTCACCCTGGAAAACGCCCCGGCCGACGCCATGGCCGAACTCAATCAACTGCGCGGCATTCTGTATCTGTTCGAAGACACCGTGCCATTCCTCGCCCGCCAGGTTGCCCGTGCTGCGCGCAAATACCTGGATGGTCTGCTGCCGCCGTTTTTCAAGGCATTGGTGCAGCACACCGCCGACTCCAACTATTCCTGGCACACCCCCGGTCATGGCGGTGGCGTGGCGTATCACAAGAGTCCGGTGGGGCAGGCGTTTCACCAGTTTTTCGGGGAAAACACCCTGCGCTCGGATTTGTCGGTGTCCGTGCCGGAACTCGGCTCACTGCTCGATCACACCGGTCCCTTGGCCGAAGCCGAGGCCCGGGCGGCGCGCAATTTCGGCGCCGATCACACCTTCTTTGTGATCAATGGCACCTCCACGGCCAATAAAATCGTCTGGCACTCCATGGTCGCCCGGGATGATCTGGTGCTGGTGGATCGCAACTGCCACAAGTCGGTGCTGCATTCGATCATCATGACCGGCGCCATCCCGCTATACCTGTGCCCGGAGCGCAATGAGCTGGGGATCATCGGCCCGATTCCGTTGAGCGAATTCAGCCGCGAATCAATCCAGGCCAAGATCGACGCCAGCCCGCTGACCAAGGGCCGCGCGCCCAAGGTCAAGTTGGCGGTGGTCACGAACTCGACCTACGACGGCCTCTGCTACAACGCCGAGCTGATCAAGCAGCAGCTCGGCAACAGCGTAGAGGTCTTGCACTTCGATGAGGCCTGGTACGCCTACGCGGCGTTTCACGAGTTCTTCGCCGGGCGTTACGGCATGGGCACGACCCGTAGTGAAGACGGCCCGTTGGTGTTCACCACTCATTCCACCCACAAATTGCTGGCGGCGTTCAGTCAGGCGTCGATGATTCATGTTCAGGACGGTGGCGCGCGGCAACTGGATCGCGACCGTTTCAACGAAGCGTTCATGATGCACATCTCCACCTCGCCGCAATACAGCATCATCGCCTCGCTGGACGTGGCCTCGGCGATGATGGAAGGCCCGGCCGGGCGTTCGCTGTTGCAGGAAATGTTCGACGAAGCCCTGAGTTTTCGCCGGGCCCTGGCCAATCTGCGACAGCACATTGCGGCGGATGACTGGTGGTTTTCCATCTGGCAGCCACCGTCGGTGGAAGGGATCACCCAAGTGGTCACCGAAGATTGGCTGCTACAGCCTGACGCCGACTGGCACGGCTTTGGCGGCGTGACCGATGACTACGTGCTGCTTGACCCGATCAAGGTCACGCTGGTCATGCCGGGCCTGACTGCCGGCGGCGCACTGAGTGAGCGCGGGATTCCGGCGGCGGTGGTCAGCAAATTCCTCTGGGAACGCGGGCTGGTGGTCGAGAAGACCGGGCTGTATTCGTTCCTGGTGCTGTTCTCCATGGGCATCACCAAAGGCAAGTGGAGCACGCTGCTCACCGAGTTGCTGGAGTTCAAGCGCAGCTACGACGCCAACACCAGTCTGGCCGCCTGCCTGCCGTGTGTTTCTCAGGAGAATCTGGCGCGTTATCAAGGCATGGGCCTGCGGGATCTGTGCGATCAACTGCACGCCTGTTACCGCAGCAACGCCACGGCCAAACACCTGAAACGCATGTACACCGTGCTGCCGGAAATCGCCATGAAGCCCGCCGACGCCTATGATCAATTGGTACGCGGAGAGGTTGAGGCGGTGTCGATCGATGCCCTGGATGGGCGCATCGCTGCCGTGATGCTGGTGCCGTACCCGCCGGGGATTCCGTTGATCATGCCCGGCGAACGTTTCACCGAATCGACTCGATCGATCATCGATTACCTGGCATTCGCCCGTACCTTCGACAGCAGCTTCCCGGGATTTGTCGCCGATGTGCACGGATTGCAACACGAAGATGAGGGCAATGGGCGGTTATACACCGTCGATTGCATCAAGGAATGAGGACCTTTCCCAGCATGCAACCGGTCATGAATCCGAAATACCCAGGGCTGTCGGTGCGCGTTGCCGACGATGGTTTTGCGGCCTACATCTGGGGCAGCGATTTCAGTTTTGAAGTCGCCGCTTATGGTGCCGCTGAAATTGGCAAGCCGGTGGCGCAGTGGCCGGTGACGCCGATCACCCCTTATCGAAAGTGTTACGGCATTGATCCGGAAGAGTTCAGCAGTTTCCGCGATGCCGCCGACAGTGCGATTTTCATGGCTTATCTGGATGACGAACCGGTGGGCCACCTGGTGATCAGCACCAACTGGAACGGCTTTGCCCATATCGACGAACTGGCGGTGCATGCACCGGCCCGGCGGCATGGCGTGGCCAAGTCGTTGCTGGATGTGGCGCAGTTCTGGAGTCGTAAAAAGAAACTGCCGGGCATCATGCTCGAAACCCAGAACAACAACCTGGGCGCGTGCCGGCTCTATGAACGCTGTGGTTATGTGATTGGCGGGATCGATCATCTGCGCTATCGCGGCATTGATCCGAATACCGCCGAAGTGGCGTTGTTCTGGTATCGATTGTTCGATAACCCGCTGGAAAACCCGGTCAGCTCACCAGCATCGCCACGGCTTGTTCCGTGATGATCGCCAGCAGAGCCTGAACGGCCGGTGACGGCTCGGCGTTCTTCAAGGTCAGGGCGTAGAGGCTGATCGGCACCGCCGGGGCCAATGGGCAAGCATCCAGCCCGGAGGATTTGGCGCCGAGGGCGGTGAAGGGGTCGACGATGGCCAGGCCTTCACCGGCCTCGACCATGCTGCGCATCATTTGATGGGTTTGCACTCGCGTCTGGATCACCAGGGCAGGGCGTAGCGCCTGCAATTTGGTTTCCAGCGCCGGGCTCAACGGGTCGTGACCGTCGAGGCCGACCATCGACTGCCCGGCCAGGTCTTGCACCGACACATACTTCTGCTTCGGTTGCAGCCAGCCGTGGGGCGCCAGCAATTGGAGTTTGCCCTGGGTAATCAATTGGCAATCGATGTCGGCATGATCGGGGTCGTGCAGGCTCAGGCCCAGATCGCTTTCGCGCAGCAACAGGCTGCGGACGATCTCGCGGGTGGGTTGGCTGAGGAGGGTGCACGGCGCATCGGGGAAACGTCGGCGCAGGGCCGCGATACTGTGGGGCAATAACTGTTGGGTCAGCGGCGGGGTGCCGATGACGCGCAGCGGTGGCGCGAGGTATTGCTTGAGACTGTTGGCCAGGCGCTGGACCGGTTCGAGGGCTTCATAAACGTGAGCGATCTCGACCTGCAACTCCCGCGCCTCGCGCGTGGCCTGCAAGCGGCCGCGCACGCTGGAGAACAGCATGAAGCCCAACTGACCCTCGGCGTCGCGCAAAATCCCTTCGACCTCGGCCACCGGCAACTGCAGCCATTCGGCGGCGGTGCCCAGGTGACCGGTCTGCAAGAGCGCCTGGATCACTTCGATATGACGTAAACGCATGCGTGAAGTCCATGTTCAGCAGGTGAGGGAGTCAGTGGCTGAATCCTAACTCAAGTGCGCGCATATGACTTCTGCTCATAACACAAGGTTATGAAGCGACGGTGGTTTCCGGCAGGGTACCGATGTAAGTGTCCGGTTCGCGAGTGAGGGTGATGTCCGACTGGATCAACTGGAACCGGTTGTCATCGAGCTTCTTCATGCGATCGCCAATGGCCAGTTTGTAAGTGGTGACAGGCTCCGTGCCTTCGACACCGTCTGCCGACGGGGTGGATTCCTGGAACTCATGCACTGAATAAACGCGGCCTTCCGCGTCTCTTGCATGGAACTGACCGACGAGTACTGCTGCCATCTGCTTAAAACCTCTGGAGATAAATCACTCAATTTGCGGCTCAGTAGACCGTGGTTGGGCGAAGTAAGTTTTCCTACAGGAAAAAAATAGTCAGGGGTGGCGATTTTCGCTCGCCCGCTGATTGAATCGTCATCTATAACTACAGGCTCTTCCCATCGATAGTCGAGCATTCTTCCATGAGCAACGTCTACACGATCGCCGTCATAGTCGGCAGCTTGAGAAAAGAATCGATCAATCGCAAGGTCGCACTCGCCCTGGCTGATCTGGCGCCTGCCAATCTGAAATTGAACATCGTCGAAATTGCCGACTTGCCGCTCTACAACGAAGACATCGATGGCGCTTCACCGCCGGCAGCCTACAGCACTTTCCGACAACAAGTGAGCTCATCCGACGCAGTGCTGTTTGTCACCCCGGAATACAACCGTTCGGTGCCGGCGCCGCTGAAGAATGCGATTGACGTCGGGTCGCGTCCTTATGGCAAGAGTGCCTGGAGCGGCAAACCGGGGGGTGTGATCAGCGTTTCGCCGGGTGCGGTGGGTGGTTTTGGGGCCAATCATCACCTGCGCCAGTCGATGGTGTTTCTCAATGTGCCGTGCATGCAGCAGCCGGAGGCCTATCTGGGCGGGGCGGGGACGGCGTTTGATGAGTCGGGCAAATTGTCTGAATCGGTGAAACCGTTCTTGCAGAGTTTCATCAATGCGTATGGGCAATGGGTCGAACAACACAAAAAGGTCTGACAGGCCCCTTGTAGGAGCAAAGCTTGCTCGCGATGACGGCGATACATTCAACATTGATGTTGACTGGCACACCGCTATCGCGAGCAAGCTTTGCTCCTACAGAGTTAGATGGCGTCGAGCAGTCGGCTGCAGATCATCGTTTCGATTTCCCTTAACCAAGCCGCCGTTTGCTCCGCATCCGGCTGTGCCGCCACACAGTATCGCCGCCCACCCCAAGCCATGATTACCCAAGCGTCGATGGTGGTTGCCGACGGTTGAATCGGCAGGTCACTACACGCGGCAAAGGCTTCACGCCATTTTTGCGACAACTCCTGAAACAACCGCCGATGATGCTTGGGCTCGGTGAATTGATGTTCGATCGCCAGCACTTCATGGTTGAACAACGGTTGCCGCACAGCGTCCGGTTCGCAGGTCAGGCGGATCAAGCGTTTGGTCCGGGTGAGCGCGTCCAGGTCGTTGGCCTGTACGACTTGTTCGTCCAGATGCTGTAACAATTCATCCAGAGAATGCCGGATATAACCCGACAGCAAGGCTTCTTTGCTCGGGAAATAGTCGTACAGCGTGCCGATGGCCACGCCCGCTTCCAGGGCGACTTCGCGGGTGGTCAGGCCCGACCAGCCGTCACGCTGCCAAATCCGAACAAACGCCTCATAAATCGCCTCAACCGTGAAAATCGCTCGGGCCTGACTCGGCCGTTTCAGCGGTTTGGCGCGGGGGTTGAGGGTTGGTGCGTTGCCTTTGGTGTTTCCGAACCCGCTCTTCATTGGCTGCCTTTACTCTGGTGCTACCCGCCATTCACTCGCAGCAGGAGTCTGAAAGATGCAAAGCCTGAGCACGGTAACACGGCTGATCACCCGTAAAAACGCCCTCGACCAGAGTCGTATCGAGCAGGAACAACGCAGTCTGGTTGCGGCTCCCGGCGAAATCATTCTGAAGATCGACCGCTGCGCGTTGACCACCAACAACATTACCTACGCGGCTTATGGCGATTCGATGAACTACTGGGGGTTCTTTCCTACAGGGTTGGCGGAATGGGGACATATCCCGGCCTGGGGTTTTGCCGATGTGGTGGCGTCGGATGTCGCGGGCATCACGGTCGGGGAGCGTTTCTACGGTTACTTTCCGATTGCCAGCCATCTGTGGATGCGTCCGGATCGGGTCACCGAGCGGGGTTTCTACGATTCGACCGAACATCGCCAGGCGCTGACCTCGGCTTACAACCAATACACGCGTTGCAGTTGGGATTCGTACTACACGCCTGCAACCGAAAACCTGCAGATTTTGCTCAAGCCGCTGTTTCTGACGTCATCGATGCTGGCGGACTTCCTGCAAGACAATGAATGCTTTGGTGCAACCCGGCTGGTGTTCTCCAGTGCGTCGAGCAAAACCGCGTACGGCACCGCGGTGTGCCTGGAAAACAGTCCAGACCTGGAACGAATTGCCCTGACCTCGGCCGGTAACAAAACCTTCGTCGAAGCGCTGGGTTGTTACGAGCGTACCGTGTCCTACGCAGAACTCGACAGCCTGCCGAATGACCGTCCTACGTTGTATGTGGATTTTTCCGGCGACCTGACGTTGCGTGATCGGGTGCACCAGCATTTCGCCGGTCAATTGGTTTACAGCTGTTTCGCCGGTTCTGCCCAAAGCACCGACGAGGCGCAATTGAGCGCGATTGCGGGGCCGCAGCCGGTGTTCTTTTTTGCACCGATCCAGATTCGCAAACGCAATAGCGAATGGGGGCCGGAAAAGGTCAGTCAGCACATTGGCGAGGGGTTGCAGCGGTTTTATGGGTTGGTGACCAAGCCATCCGCTCCGTTGCTTGAAGTGGTGGAGAGTGAAGGTTACGAGGCGGCACAACGTGTAATATCCCGGCTGTTTCATGGGCAGGTGGCGCCGGTCGAGGGGCATGTCATCAAGTTGTAATGGCTGACCCAACACAAATCCCCTGTAGGAGCGAAGCTTGCTCGCGAAGACGTCGTGTCAGCCAATATCAATGGTGACTGACACGACGTCTTCGCGAG
>NZ_MOBR01000026.1 GCF_003732705.1 Pseudomonas frederiksbergensis
GAAGGCGGCATGTCAGGCACCATTGATGTCGACTGACACACCGCCTTCGCGAGCAAGCCCGCTCCCACAGGGGAATTGCTTTGTTTGGGAAGAATCTGATGACAGCGCAAATCGCCGAACTACTGATGTACGTCGCCCCCGAGTCGATCCGTCTGGCCAACGAACGCTGGCTGACACGAATTCTTGAACGGCTCGGCAGCACCCGCCAAAGCGCCGAAGGCCTGTCGCTGCCCGATCTGTGGCTGTCCCCAAACCTGCTGCTGACCCAAACCTGCGGCTATCCGCTGATGACCTTGTTGCGCGGTCAGGTTCGGGTCGTCGGTCGACCGCGTTATGAATTGCCGGACAGCAACGGCGGCAACCATTGCAGCCTGTTGCTCAGCCGCGCCGACGATCCACGCCGCAGCTTGCCGGCCTTTCACAACAGTCGCGGGGTGATCAATGACGAGGGCTCCAACAGCGGCATGAACCTGCTGCGCCATCGCTTGGCGCCGTTGCATCGCGACGGTCAGTTCTTTGCCAGTGTCGGCATCAGCGGCGGCCACCGCGAAAGCCTGCGCTGGTTGCGCGAGGACCTGGCCGACCTGGCCGCCATCGACAGCGTGACCTTCGCTTACCTGGCACGGCACGCCGAAGCAGAAGTGGCCGGTTTGCGCGTGGTTGCCCGCAGTGCCTTTAGCCCGACCTTGCCGTACATCACGGCGGCCAGTGCCAGTGATGAGCAGGTCGAGCAACTTCGGCGGGTGATGAACGAAACATTGCGCGAGCTGCCGGACGTTGCCGAAGTGCTCGGTCTGCAAGAGGTATTGCCTGCGACGGAAAGCGACTATCAGGTGGTGCTTGATTATCAGCAGGAGGCGGAGGCGTTGGGGTATGGGCGGTTGCGTTAATAGACAGGGATTTTCGTTGCCAGTCAGAACGCTTTCGCGGGCAAGCCTCGCTCCTACAGAATCGATCACCGTTCCTGTAGGAGCGAGGCTTGCCCGCGAAAGCAATCGAACTAACGCTACTCATCTAAATGTCTAAATAGAATATAAAAATGCTTTTTAAGTATTATTAAAGAATAAGGCTCCCGGCTAGAATCGCGCCACCGGATCACCGGACATTCAGCGACCCCTAACCCCAGGAGCCCCTATGTCCGGCGCCGACCTTTCCCATCGCAACCACGTGGGCGGATTGTTCCGCGCTCATTACCCCTGGCTGTGCGCCCGGTTGCGCCGGCAATTGGGGAGCCATTCCAGCGTCGAAGACATCGCCGCCGAAACCTTTACGCAACTACTCGAATCCCCTGGGCTGACGCCGATTCGCGAGCCCCGCGCCTTGCTGACCACCATCGCCCAACGCTTGGTTTTCCAGCTCTGGCGCCGGCGCGATCTGGAGCGTCAGCACCACGATCAATGGCTGCAACTCGATCCGCATCCAACGAAATCCCCCGAGGATCTGCTGCAACTGACCCAGGCCTTGCACCGCCTCGACCGCACCCTTGAGCGCTTGCCGGGCAAGGTCCGGGCGACGTTTCTGTTGTCGCGCATCGACGGCCTCACTTACCCGCAAATCGCCGCCGAGCTGGGCATTTCCCAGCGTTCGGTCAGCGTTTACATGACTCGCTCCCAGGCCTTGTGCGACCAGCACAGCGCCAATCAACCCTTGAACCGACTACCCCAGACACAGAGGTCCGCATGAGATCGATCAAAACCCTGCTCGGCAGTTCGCTGTTGGCCCTGAGCCTCGTGGCCAGCCACGTGCCCGCCGCCGAAAAAACCGCGCCGATTCACTTCGGTGACATCGCTTGGGAAAGCGGCAGTTTCATCACCGAAGTCCTGCGCCTGATTGTCGAGAAGGGTTATGGCTACCCGACCGACACCTTGCCGGGCAGCACCGTCAGCCTCGAAGCGGCGCTGGCCAAGAACGACATCCAGGTGATCGGCGAAGAGTGGGCCGGGCGCAGTCCGGCGTGGGTCAAGGCCTCGAACGAGGGCAAAGTGTTCGGCCTCGGCGACACGGTCAAAGGCGCCACCGAAGGCTGGTGGGTGCCGGAATACGTGATCAAGGGCGACCCGGAGCGCGGGATCAAGCCATTGGCCCCGGAGCTGAAATCCGTCGCCGACCTGGCCCGTTACAAGGAGGTATTTCGCGACCCGGAAGACCCGAGCCGTGGGCGCTTCCTCAACAGTCCTACCGGCTGGACTTCGGAGATCGTCAACAGCCAGAAACTCAAGGCGTATGACCTGACCGGCGACTACGTCAACTTCCGCACCGGCTCCGGCGCGGCGCTGGACGCCGAAGTCGCGTCGTCGATCCGCCGTGGCAAACCGGTGCTGTTCTACTACTGGTCGCCGACGCCGCTGTTGGGCCGCTTCAAACTGGTGAAACTCGACGAGCCGGCCTTCGATGCCGACGCCTGGAAGACCCTGGCCGATGCCAACAACCCGCACCCGAAAGGCACCCGTTCCATGCCGGCGAAACTGGCGATTGGCGTGTCCGCACCGTTCAAGACCCAGTACCCGGACCTGGTGGCGTTCTTCGAAAAAGTCGATTTGCCGATTGATCTGCTGAACCAGACGTTGGCGCAGATGAGCGAAAAACGTCAGCCACCGCGCCAGGTCGCCGAAGCGTTTTTGCGGGATCAGCCGCAGGTGTGGAAGGGCTGGGTGCCGGGGGAAGTGGCTTGCAAGGTGAGTGGGAGTTTGTAGGTCTTTTCTGAAGTTTTTGTGGTGTTAATTAGATAGCTTTCGCGGGCAAGCCTCGCTCCTACAGGGTCTCGCGTTCGACCCGAATCCTGTAGGAGCGAGGCTTGCCCGCGAAGGCGGCCTAACGCCCTACGCCAGTTCCGCCGCCAACGCCACTTTCACTGTCGGGCGCTGACCCACCCGCGCCTGAAACCGCGCCAACGCCGGCCACTCCTCCAGCTCAATTCCAAACCCCGCCGCCCAGCGCAGCACCGTAAACAAATACGCATCCACCACACTGAATCCTTCCGGCATCAAATAATCCTGCTGTTCCAGCGTGCCAACCAACACCGCAAACCGCTTGAACAACTTCGCCTTGATCAACCCCTTCACCTCCTCGGGAAATTGCGCATTGAACAGCCAACCGAGCCCGCCATGAATCTCGGTGGAGACGAAGTTCAGCCATTCCTGCAACCGCACCCGCTCGAAGCTGCCGTTCGCCGGCGCCAGGTTCGCTTCGGGCCGCAGGTCCGCCAGGTATTGCAGGATCGCCGGGCCTTCGGTCAGGACCTGGCCGTTGTCCAGTTGCAGCGCGGCGACGTAGCCCTTGGGGTTGATGGCTGGGAAGTCTTCGCCGGTGGCGGTTTGCTTGGTGCGGTTGTCGACACGGATCAGGACGAAGGGCAGGCCCAGTTCGCGCAACACAATGTGCGGCGCCATCGAACAGGCTTGGGGGGCGTAATACAACTTCATGGGCAGGGCTCTGGCTGGGGATTTGCGCCAGTGTCATAGTGCGCGCCGGCCTTCGTAAAATTAATCTTCCAGAACCCTGCCATAAGGACAGCTACTGCCATGATGAATCTGATGCACTGGCGCATGGTGGTGGCGGTGGCCGATACCGGCAACATCACCCGGGCGGCCGAGCGGGTCGGCATGACCCAGTCCGGTGCCAGTCAGGCACTGGCGCTGATCGAAGAAAACCTGGGTGTGCAACTGTTCAGCCGGGAAAACCGTCAGACCCTGCCGACCGCCATTGGCCTGCCGGTGATCGAGCAGGCGCGGACCATGCTCGGCGCTCTGGAGAACATTCGCAGCACCGTCGATGCCGCAAAAAACGTCCAGCGCGGCAGCATTCGCCTGGCCAGTTTTCCCATGGTGCTGGCGACGTTTCTGCCGCCACTGTTGCGCCGCTTCAATCGGCTCTACCCCGGCATTCAGGTGGTGGCCCTGGAGGTCAGCGACGACGAAGTGGAAACCCTGCTCGACGCCGGGCTGGTGGATGTCGGCGTGGTTTTGAACCCGGCGCCCGAACGCAATGCTGCAGTTTTGGGGCGCGATGCCTGGGTGGCGGTGCTGCCCGGCGGCCATCCCCTGGCGCGGGGTCCAGACGAAGAAGGCATCCGCCTGGCGCAATTGGTGACGCAACCTTTTGTGCTCGCCACCGGTGGCTGTTCAACCAATGCCCGTAGCCTGGCCGCCGACGCCGGTTTGCAACTGAGCGATGTCCGGGCCGAGGTCCGGGAGTGGAGCAGTGCCTTCACCCTGGTGCGGGAAAACATCGGCGTGACTCTGGTGCCAGAAATGACACTGCCGGCCAATCGCCAGGGGTTGCGGGTGGTTCCTCTGATACCGCAGATCATTCGTGAGTTTGCCTTGGTGGCGGGAACCCGTGAGGCACCTTCGGCTGCCGTGCAAGCGTTGCTGGGCATGCTCGCCGATCAATGATCGGCAGGTGACGCTGAACCGATTTTGTGCTGATTTCTGGCCGACTAATGGCATTGCGCCCGTCATTTCACTGGCTATGCTCACTCATGACTCTCTATTTCAGTCACAAAAATGAATGGTGCGTGACTGCTGAGTGAGTCCCCGTGAAACACGCCGCAGAGTGCGCAACCCAAGGCACCGACACTGAACAACAAGGAGCCGTCCGGTAAATGGAGTTACTTGGCAAAACGTTAGGGTTGGCCCGACCGGGCTATCAAGAGAAGGATGTCTTGATAAGAGCGTCGCTGCATGGACACTCCGATTGAACATCATTTGTCACCTGACAAATCCTGCCCTTGGCGGGATGCGTGTGCCTGTTCCGTGGAACGTAGTGGTGGATCTGGAATGACCGGGAACTTCCTCCCGGCATTTCCCCTTTAGGAACAAAGCTTGCTCGCGATAGCGCCGGACCAGACACACCGCGTCAGGGTTCATCGCGGGCAAGCCTCGCTTCTGCATCAATCAAAAGATCGCGCTGAAGGTGATAGAACCATGTTTAACCTACATCACAAGGCTGACCTGCTGCAGATCGAGCGCTTCAACGGTGCGCTGAGCGAGGCCAACGCCAAGTTGGCGGCGGTCGGTCGTTCGATGGCGATGATTGAGTTCAGCCCCGACGGCGTCGTGCTCGACGCCAATGACAACTTTTGCGCCGCCATGGGCTACAGCGCCGAAGAAGTGCGCGGCAAACATCACCGGATCTTTTGCGAAGAAGCGTTCTATCGCAGCGAGGAATACGCCAAGTTGTGGCGTGACCTGGCCCGTGGCGAACCGGTCAGCGGCACGTTCCTGCGCTTGAACAAGGCCGGCCGGGAAGTGTGGCTGGAAGCCAGCTATATGCCGGTGATCGGGCCGGATCGCCAGGTGAAAAGTGTGATGAAAATCGCCTCGGACATCTCCACTCGGGTCCACAAAGAGCACGAAGAGGAAAGCATGCTCGCGGCCATCGGGCGCTCCATGGCGGTCATTGAATTCACCCCGGACGGCCGGGTGATTACGGCCAATGAAAACTTCCTGAAAACCATGCACTACTCGCTCAACGAAGTGATCGGCCAGCATCACAGCCTGTTCTGTCATCGCGCCGAAGCTGAGTCGCCGCAGTACAAGGCGTTCTGGGCCTCACTCAATCGCGGCGAATATCACTCGCACCGTTTCGAGCGCAAAGATAAGTACGGTCATACGGTGTTTCTGGAAGCGTCCTACAACCCGTTGTTCGACAGCAAGGGCCGGTTGTACAAAGTGGTGAAGTTCGCCAGCGACATCACCCAGCAAGTCACCACCCTGCAAACCGCCGCGGAATCGGCCCACAGCACCTCGGTACAAAACGACGCCTGTGCGCAGAAAGGTTCCCAGGTGGTTCAGCAAACGGTGCAGATCATCCAGGACATTTCCCGCGACCTTAACGAAGCCGCGCTGAGCATCGACGCGGTGAGCAAACAGTCGGACATCATCGGCACCATCGTCCAGACCATTCGCGGCATCGCCGACCAGACCAACCTGCTGGCGCTCAACGCCGCCATCGAAGCGGCCCGGGCCGGGGAGCATGGGCGCGGGTTTGCGGTAGTGGCCGATGAAGTCCGCAGTCTGGCGGCACGCACCAGTCAGGCGACGCTGGAGATCGTCGATGTGGTGCGCAGGAACCATGACTTGTCGCTGAGCGCGGTGTCGAGCATGCAGTCGAGTTTGAGCCGCACCGGGTTAGGCGTGGAACTGGCGAACGAGGCGGGAGAGGTGATTCTGGAGATTCAACAAGGGTCGCGGCATGTGATGGATGCGATCAGTCAGTTCAACTCAACCCTGCAACTGAACTGATACCCGCAACACCACAAACCCAATGTGGGAGCGGGCTTGCTCGCGAAGAGGCCAGTACATTCAACATCTCTGTTGACTGACATGACGCTTACTGTAGGAGCAAGGCTTGCCCGCGATGGCGTTCTGAAGGGCGCTATCGCGGGCAAGCCTTGCTCCTACAGGTTTCGGTGGTTGGCTTATTAGAGCGAAGCCAGGAACTTATCGACCACTTGCGGCCCATCAGGCTTTTCAGTGCTGCCGTTTTCCTTGTCAGCCTGGGCCAGTTTCATCTTGTCCTGGATACGCTCGGCGATCTCTTTGCCGATGGCCAATTGTTGCGCCGGTGGCATGGCTTGCAACTGGTCTTCGGTAATACCCATCTCTTTCAGAATACTGTCACGCAGCCGCTGCTCCGGCGTTTTGCTCATGTAGTCCTTGAAGTCGGTCATCGCGGCGCTGTCGGTGGACTTGGCCTTGTTATCGTCCGGCACGGACGCTTGCAGGCCCACGCGGGTTTTCGCGAACGCTTCGTCAACCTTATCGCTGATGGTGCTCGCCGAGTTGACTTGCTGGGTGGCGGCGTTCAGGCCCGAGGACTGGGCATTGGTGCTGTCCTGCTTGATTTGCGCCACGGTGTTCTGCGCGTTCTGGATCAAACCGCTGTACAGCGCGCTCGCGGCGGCCGTGGTCGGGTCCATGTCGGTACGCTGGGTCTTTTGAACGATGGAAGCTTGATGGGCACTGACCAACATGATGGATAAACCTGTAGGTAATTGCTGTTGAGTCTGTAGGAGCAATTAGCGTGCCGCTGCTGAAACCCCCGGTTTACGGGGCGATTGAGCAGCGGCAGCGGTCAGATCTTGCCGCTGGGCGGCAGACGGCAACCGCTTCAGCGGTGGGCGATGTTCTCCAGCGCCAAATTGCGCGTTCTTGGCCCGAAGTAACCGATGGTGATCATCACGATCAACATGCTGCTGACAATAAACGCCAACACCCCCGGCGTGCCGAAGTGTTCGAGGAATATCCCGATCAGCAAACTGCTGAACACCGTCGACAAACGACTGAACGAATAACAGAAACCCACGGCCCGGGCGCGGATGTTGGTGGGGAACAGTTCGCTTTGGTAGGAGTGGTAGGCGAAGCTCAGCCAGGCGTTGCAAAACGTGATCATCACCCCGCAGACGATCAGCCCGACCGCACTGGTCTGTAGCGCGAACAGCGTACCGAAGGTCATGGCGCCGAGGGCCGAGCCGACAATCTGCCACTTGTTCTCGAAACGGTTGGCGAACTTCACAAACAGCAACGGTCCCAGCGGATAGGCGAGGGTGATGATAAAGGCGTACATCAGGCTGTGGGTGACGCTCACGCCCTGGCCGGACAGCAACGCCGGCAGCCAGTTGCCGAAGCCGAAAAAACCGATGGCCTGGAACACATGGAAAACGATCAGCATCAATGCGCGTCGGCGATAGGGTGGCTGCCAGATATCGGCGAAGCGGCCTGAGCCCTGAACGTCCACCGCTGCCAGCTCCGGTTCATCCAACGGCTTGCCCTGATCCTTCACGCAGCGTGCTTCGATGGTGGCGAGAATCCGGCTGGCCTCATCAAAGCGACCATGCTGGGCCAACCAGCGCGGCGATTCCGGCAGCCGTGAGCGCAGCCACCAGATAAACAACGCAAACACCGCGCTTGCCAGCACCACCCAACGCCAGCCCGACACCCCGAACGGGTCCTGCGGCACCAGCCACCAGGACATCAACGCCACCGCTGGCACCGACAGAAACTGCACGAAAAATGCAAAGGCAAACGCCGAACTGCGCATGCGTTTGGGCACCAGTTCCGAGAGGTAGGCGTCGATGGTCACCAGCTCGATGCCCAGGCCAATGCCCACCAGAAAGCGCATGCAGATAATGCCCAGCGCCGAACTCTGCACGCCCATCGCCACGGTCGCGACCGTGTACCAGATCAACGCAAACGTGAAAATCGCCCGCCGGCCGAAACGGTCCGCCAAGGGACTCAGCAGACTCGCGCCGAGGAACAATCCGAGAAAAGTCGCCGAAGCAAATGCAGCCTGATCGGAGAAACCGAACACCCCCTGACTGCCGGTGGCGAAGATGCCGTCGCGGATCAGACCGGGGCTGATGTAGGCGGTCTGGAACAGGTCATAGAGTTCGAAAAAACCCCCAATCGATAGCAACGCCACCAGCCGCCAGATTGTGGCGACGGCGGGCAGTCGGTCGATGCGGGCGGAAATCTGCGCGGCACGAACAGGGTCGATGCCGTCTGATTGAGCAGCGGCGGGGGAGTGAGCAGGCATGGGCTGATCCGATTCTTGTTGAACGGGAAGCTTAGCCTGCTATCGGAAAAGAATGGTTGCGAATCTTTGCGGCGTTGTGACGGGATTCGCTGAGTTCTTGCCTTAACGGCTCAGGTTTTAAGGGTTTATGGCGCGATCGGGATATCAAACTCCCGAAACGCATCGTCCACCGGCAGATAACCCAACACCCGCGTGGTTTCGCTGAGGTCCAGACGCTTGAAGCGGTTATTGGAAATGCCATGGGCGATCAGATGTTGAACGCCTTCGGTTTCCACCGCGCGTTGCAGCAATTGCACCGCATCCCGAGGGCTGAGCCAGGCGCTCAAGTCTCGCGCATTGGTCAGCTCATGACGGTCCGGGAATTCGAAGGCGCCGATGCGGATGGCGATGGTCGAGAGCCCGCGTTTGGCGGCGTAAAACGCGCACAACGCCTCGCCATAACATTTGCTGACGCCATACAGATTGGCCGGCATGACCTGCATGCCCGGGGTGATCTGCCGGTCCACCGGATAGCCTTCAATGGTTTGCGCGCTGCTGGCGAACACCAGCCGTTTGCAGCCCGCCGCCACCGCCGCTTCGAACAGGTAAGTGGTGGCCAGAATGTTATTGGGCAACAACTCATCGAAGGTTGCAGTGGCGTGAGGGATGCCGGCCAGGTGGACGATAACGTCGATGCCGTTCAGCACTTCAGCTATTGCCTTGGGATCGGCCATGTCCAGGCGCACAAAGTGGTGGGGCGCCTCGACCGGGAAGTCGGGTTCGACGCGATCGGTCAGCACGAAGGTGTAGCGATTTTTCGAGGCTTCGAAAAAGGTTTTGCCAATTCTGCCGCAAGCGCCGGTCAGCAGTACGTTGAGTCCGTTCATGCATCTCTCTTATTTGGGAAGGGGGGATCCGCTTAATTAGGCCCGCCACAAGTTACTCATTGCCAGCTCCATCTATTGAAGGCTACGGCAAACCATTGCAGCCATGTTTCAGGAAACCCGGACGCTGGGCCAAGCGCTGGAAATACTCGTCGACGGCGGGGAAGTCCGGCCGCTCCATCGGCGTCATCAGCCAGCGATTGACCGATAAACCGATAACAATGTCGGCCAGGGTAAAGCGCGGCCCGGCGACATAGGCCTTGGTCGCCGCGAGCTGATGCTCAAGGATGCTCATCTTATGGTTCCAGTCATTGATACCGACGCCAATCTGATGCGGGTCCTGAAACTCGGGGTCTTTACGTACGAGCGCCGTAAACGCGTAGCCCCAGGACCGATTGAGCTCGGTGGCCTGCCAATCCATCCACTGTTCTACCCGTGCGCGGGCGGCGGGTTCGTTGGGCAGCAATTCGTGGTTGTGATGCTTGCCGGCCAGGTAACGGCAAATCGTATTGGACTCCCACAGCACGCCGGCGTCATCGATGATCACCGGCACTTGGGCGTTGGGGTTGAGCCGGGTGAACTCGGGGCTGTGGGTCGAGGCAAAACCGCTGCCCCAATCTTCACGCTCGTAGGTAACGCCCAGTTCCTCACAGGTCCAAAGGACTTTTCTGACGTTGATGGACGAAGCCTTACCGAGAATTTTCAGTGCATGTTCCATGGAGCTACTCCTTTAGCGAATCGACGCTTCAGGAATCTAACATTAAGCGGGATCCGGTAGCGCCGACGCCGGCAAACCAAATGTGCGATCAAACAGCCAGTTGAACGCGAAGGTGTAGCACGGGATGAACAGGATCAGCGCCAGATCCAGCACAAAGGCCTGCACCAGGCTGATGTTCATCCACCAGGCGATCAGCGGGATGAGGAACACTATCAAGGTTAGTTGAAAACCCACGGCATGGGCGATGCGCCGCTTCACCGTGCGAGTGCGTAAGGGCTGGCGGCTTTCCCAGCGTTCGAACAATGAGGTGAAGATGAAATTCCAGGTCACGGCGATGGTGGTGATGATCACCGCCAGCGGGCCGGTGCTACCCGGTGAAGTGCCGGACAACAGCGCCAGGCCGAGGGCCGACAGGGTCATACCGATGACTTCGTAAAGCGACACGTAGACCAGTTTGCGTTTAACGCCTTGCATGGGGTTTTGCCTCTTTTGCGAACTTGAGCCAGCAGCACTGGCGAAGACGACGAAAGATAGCTTCAATAGTAATGACAGAAAAAGTCAGTAGCTTTCAGTTTTATTGATAGGACGGCGGATGAACTTCAACAGCGACAGCATCGAATTGTTCCTCGCGGTGATCGAGCGCGGATCGTTTTCCGCCGCCGCCAGGGCGCTGGGCAAAGTGCCGTCGGCGGTGAGCATGGGCATTGCCAATCTGGAAGCCGAACTCGGTTATCCGCTGTTCGATCGCAGCCACCGCGAACCGGTGCCGACGGCCATGGCCAGTGCGCTGGTGCCCCATGCACGGCTGATTTTTGAACAGCTCAAGCAATTGCAAGTGCATGCGGTGGAGTTGTCATTGGGGCTGGAAAGCAAGTTGTCGATTGGCGTCGTCGCGGACATCGACAAGAGCCGTTTGATCGCGGCGATCAAGGTCATTGCCGAGCGTCATCCGCTGCTGCACATCGAAGTGCTCAGCGCGCCCCAGGATGATGTGCTGGCGATGCTCCACAGCGGTCGCGTCAGCGTGTGCCTGGCGTTCGCGGGGTTGAGCATGAACGTGCTGGAGCGTTTTCAGTTCGTTGGCACCGAGCGGATGATCGCCATGCTGGCGGCGGACAATCCGCTGTTCCAGGGGCAGGATTTGTTTCTGGAAGACCTGGTGCATGTGCGGCAGATCATCGTCGCCAGCCGCGACTTGCCGATCAGCGAAACCCGACCGCTGGTGGCCGAATCCTACTGGCGCACCGACACCTTGGCGGCGGCGCTGGAAATGGTCGAGGCGGGGTTGGGCTGGGGCAATTTTCCGTTATCGGTGGTGCAACCGTTGCTCGATGCAGGACGGCTCAAGCGCCTGCGTTTTCGCAACATCGAAAACGGATTGGTCCTGCCGGTGCACGCGGTGTGGCTCAAGAGCCAGCCGTTGCAGAAAGGCGCGTTGGCGTTCGTCAGCCTTATGTCCGCAGCCTGATCGTTCCCACGCTCTGCGTGGGAATGCCTCAACGGACGCTCCGCGTTCGGCTTTGGATGGTGGGACGCGGAGCGTCCCGGGCTGCATTCCCACGCAGAGCGTGGGAACGATCAAAACGGATTGGTCCTGCCGGTGCACGCGGTATGGCTCAAGAGCCAGCCGTTGCAGAAGGGCGCATTGGCGTTCGTCAGCCTTATGTCCGCAGCCTGATCGTTCCCACGCTCTGCGTGGGAATGCCTCAACGGACGCTCCGCGTTCGGCTTTGGATGGTGGGACGCGGAGCGTCCCGGGCTGCATTCCCACGCAGAGCGTGGGAACGATCAAAACGGATTGGTCCTGCCGGTGCACGCGGTGTGGCTCAAGAGCCAGCCGTTGCAGAAAGGCGCGTTGGCGTTCGTCAGCCTTATGTCCGCAGCCTGATCGTTCCCACGCTCTGCGTGGGAATGCCTCAACGGACGCTCCGCGTTCGGCTTTGGATGGTGGGACGCGGAGCGTCCCGGGCTGCATTCCCACGCAGAGCGTGGGAACGATCAAACGCCAGGTAGGAAATCGCTGTAGGAAAGCAGTTTCGGCAGGTGTCAAAAGGCTACAGCTTCTTGCTCCATTGCCTACAACTACGCCAGAATCCGCCGGCTTGTGCGTCTGGTGCCCGGAATTTATTGTTCCCGTGTCGCTGCCAATTCAGCGATCGGGTCTAGCAGCCCGGGTACTTTAGACGCATGCGTTCACCGTTCGTAGCCCGTTCACGTTATGGCGGCTGTGCGTGGGAAGATCTTCGGATCTACCGGGTTCTAGAGTCCTGGTCTGCTAGCCCGCGCACGGCTGTCACCTTATTCGTCTAGCAGCGAATCGGGGCAGCTCCATTACTCTAGGAGCATCACCATGTTCAAACCGACTCCCAACCCGCCGCGCAAAATCAGTCCCATGTTCAGCATCTCGACTGACCTCAATAACGAAACCCTGCTGGCCCACGCCTGCGAATCCCTGGCTTCGGCCAATGTCATGATCAATGACTTCGCGACCTTACTGGACAACCCTCATCGCAACACCGCGCTGGGCATTGCCCAGATCATTCTGTCTGCGCAACTGGCGGTGAATCGAGCGCTGGATAACGTCGACCCACAAGACTGACCGGTCGCAGATCGTTCCCACGCTCTGCGTGGGAATGCCTCAACGGACGCTCCGCGTTCGGCTTTGGATGGGACGCGGAGCGTCCCGGGCTGCATTCCCACGCAGAGCGTGGGAACGATCAGGTTAAGTGCTCTCGCGAACCTTCAACTCAAACCCCATGTCCTGCACCGGTTTGGCCACTGAGTTACCCGCCATCAACGTCAGCATCTGCTCCGCCGCACGCCGGCCAATGGCTTCTCTCGGGGTGCTGATGCTGCTCAGGCGCGGCACCATGTGCGCCGAGGCGGGCAGGTCGTTGAAACCCAGGACCGCTATTTGCTCGGGGATCTTGATCCCGCAACGCATGGCTTCAAGCAGTGCGCCCTGGGCCAGGTCGTCGTTGCCGAAGAAGATCGCATCGACATCGGGATGGCTGGCCAGCAGTTGTAGAAACAGCTCACCACCGAGGCCAACCGACGACGCGCGCGGGGTCAGCACTTCCAGATCCGGGTCGTACAAACCGGCCTTTTGCAGGGCCTTGCGGAAGCCTTCGCCGCGCAACAACGTGCGTTGATCCAGTTGCGCGCCGATATAAGCCAGGCGCTTGCGACCCCGGGACAGCAAATGTTCGGCCGCCGTTTCGCCGGCGGCCAGTTGGGAGAAGCCGACGCAGTTAACCCCGGCGGCGCTGTCCAGTTCCATCATGTAAACGCAGGGAATGTTGCTCGCTTCAATCATTCGCCGCGAACTTTCCGTGCGATCAAACCCGGTCAGCAGCAAGCCGCGCGGCTGATAGGCCATGTAGTTGCGTAGCAGGTTTTCTTCTTCATCACGGGAATAGTGGAAATTACCGATCAGCACTTCAAAGCCCTTGGGCCGTAAAACCTGATGAATGGCTTCCAGGGTGTCGATGAACAACAGGTTGGACAGCGACGGCACCAACACCACCACCGAATGGCTCTGGGCCGAGGCCAGGGCGCGGGCAGCGGGGTTGACCACGTAGTTGAGGTCCGCTGCGGCTTTCTGGACTTTTTCCACCAGTTCGGTGGCCACGGTGCTGACGCCGCGCAAGGCCCGGGAGGCGGTGATCGGGCTGACGCCGGCCAGGCGTGCGACTTCGTTGAGGGTAGGGCGGCCAGTGGTGCGTGTATTTTTATCGTTTTTAGGGGTGGTCATCGGGGCGGCTTGCCAAACAAAATTCAAGGCACTAAGGTAGCGCTGTCCCGAAGCAGCTGCAAATGCGTAAGCGAGTTTTGCCTGATCCTCGCTTTTTAGCTTTGTGAACGAACATGCTGCAACCCACAAAAATGACAAAAAGGCGCCGGCAACTTCTGCTTTTGCACTAGAGTTTTATTTGGCAAAGGTAGCGCTGTCTGCGCGCTGAGGTGTTTCATGAATCATCCCATCACCGCCCTGGTCATCATGGGCGTTGCCGGTTGTGGCAAGACTTGCGTCAGCGAAGCCTTGTGCCAGCTCAGCGGCGCGACTGCCATTGAAGGCGACACTTTCCACCCTGCCGCCAATATCGAAAAGATGAGCGCGGGTATCCCCCTGAACGACGAAGACCGTGCCGGCTGGCTCGACAGCCTGTGCGACGAATTGCGCCGCGTCGACGCCGAGGGCAAACGCCCGGTGCTGACCTGCTCGGCCCTCAAACACAGTTATCGCGAAGTGCTGCGCAGTGCCTTGCCGGGCCTGGGCTTCGTGTTTCTTGAACTGACCCCGGAAGTCGCCGCCGAACGTGTGTCCCACCGTCCGGGCCACTTCATGCCGTCGACGTTGATCGACAGCCAGTTCGCCACCCTTGAATCCCCCGTTGGCGAGCCCTTGACCCTGGCCCTCGACGCCTCGAATCACAGCGTCGACGAGTTGGCGCAACAGGCGCAAGCCTGGTGGTTGAAACACGGTTTGAAACTCGCCGGTTAAGTCTTGCTCCAAGAGATAGCGCTGTCCTGATTGCTTTTGAATAATTGCTTTCATAACAACAACAAACAGGAGTCACCCCCCCATGTTTGGCATGTCCCACGAGTCGTTCCTGCTGCTAGATGCAGTGGTCACCGTGATCGGGCTCATCGTCCTGATCACCAAGTTCAAACTGCACCCGTTCATTGCCCTGATCATCGCCGCCGGCTTCCTCGGTCTGACTTCCGGCATGCCGGTAGGCACCATTCTTAAAGCGTTCCAGGACGGCTTTGGTGGGGTACTCGGTTTTGTCGGGATCATCCTCGCGCTGGGCACCATGCTCGGCAAAATGATGGCCGAGTCGGGCGGGGCGGATCAAATTGCCCAGACCCTGATTCGCGCGTTCGGTAAAGAACGCGTGCAGTGGGCCATGATGTTCGCGGCGTTCCTGGTTGGCATTCCGCTGTTCTTCGAAATCGGTTTCGTGCTGCTGATCCCGCTGGTGTTCATCGTCGCCCGACGTACCGGCGTGTCGATCATCAAGATTGGTATCCCGCTGTTGGCTGGTCTGTCGGCGGTGCACGGTCTGGTGCCACCGCACCCGGGCCCGTTGCTGGCCATCGGCGTGTTCGGTGCCGACATCGGTAAAACCATTCTGTACGGCCTGATCGTTGCGCTGCCGACCGCCATCATTGCCGGTCCGATTTTCGGTACGTTCATCGCCAAGTACATTCCCGGCCATGCCAATCAGGAACTGGTGGATCAACTGGCGCGCGAGCCTCAGTCCGCTACCCTGCCTAGCTTCGCCATCACCCTGATCACCGTGCTGTTGCCGGTGTTCCTGATGTTGCTCAAGACCTTTGCCGACGTAGCGCTGCCGGACGGGCATTTCTTCCGCAGCTGGATGGACCTGATCGGTCACCCGATCTCGGCGTTGCTGCTGGCATTGCTGTTGTCGCTGTACACCTTTGGCCATCGCCAGGGCATCGGTTCGAAACAGATTCTGAAACTGCTGGATTCGAGCCTTGCGCCGACCGCCGCGATCATTCTGATCATCGGTGCCGGTGGTGGCTTCAAGCAGATGCTGGTGACCAGCGGCGTGGGTGATGTGATCGGCCACATGGCGGTGAACGCACAGATCTCGCCGATCCTGTTGGCCTGGCTGGTGGCGGCGGTGATTCGTATTGCGACGGGTTCGGCGACCGTGGCGACCATTACTGGCGCGGGCATTGTGGTGCCGGTGGTGGGGATGATTCCGGGTGTGAACCGTGAGTTGCTGGTGCTGGCCACCGGTGCTGGTTCGCTGGTGTTGTCCCACGTCAACGACGCCGGTTTCTGGCTGGTGAAGCAGTACTTCAACATGACCGTGGCTGAAACGTTCAAAACCTGGACGGCGATGGAAACCATCCTGTCCGTGGTGGCGTTGGGCTTTATCCTGCTGCTGTCGTTGTTCGTTTAATCGCCTCACACCGATCGTTCCCACGCTCTGCGTGGGAATGCCGCCATGGACGCTCCGCGTCCCCTGTGACGCGGAGCGTCACGGGATGCATTCCCACGCGGAGCGTGGGAACGATCGGGTAGCGATCAGGCACAAAAAAACCGCAGCGATGCGGTTTTTTTGTGGGTGTTTGATGTGTCAGGCGTTGGTTTTGGTGACAAGACCATCCGCCCTGAACATCCCGCGAATCCCGCGCACTGCCTGACGAATCCGGTCCTGGTTTTCGATCAGCGCGAAGCGCACATGATCATCCCCGTATTCCCCGAATCCTACGCCCGGCGAAACGCAGACCTTCGCTTCGGCGAGCATTTTCTTGGCGAATTCCAGCGAGCCCAAATGCGCATACGCCTCGGGAATCTTCGCCCAGACGTACATCGAGGCTTTCGGGTTTTCGACCATCCAGCCCAGTTCATGCAGGCCTTTGACCAGCACGTTACGACGCTGCCGATACTGCTCGGCGATGTCTTTGACGCACTGCTGATCACCTTCCAGCGCCGCAATCGCGGCAACCTGCAACGGGGTGAAGGTGCCGTAGTCGTGGTAGCTCTTGATCCGCGCCAGGGCGTTGACCAGTTCGGCGTTGCCGACCATGAAACCAATGCGCCAGCCGGCCATGTTGTAGCTCTTGGACAGGGTGAAAAACTCCACCGCAATGTCCTTGGCGCCGGGCACTTGCATGATCGACGGGGCTTTCCAGCCGTCGTAGACGATGTCGGCGTAGGCCAGGTCGTGCACCACCAGGACGTCGTACTGCTTGGCGAGGGCGATGACGCGCTCGAAGAAATCCAGCTCCACGCATTGAGCCGTGGGGTTCGACGGGAAGCCGAGGATCATCATCTTCGGTTTCGGGATCGAGCCGCGAATCGCGCTTTCCAGTTCAGCGAAGAAATCCACGCCCGGAATCAGCGGCACCGAGCGCACCTGGGCGCCGGCAATCACGGCACCGTAGATGTGAATCGGGTAGCTGGGGTTCGGCACCAGCACGGTGTCGCCCTGGTCGAGGGTGGCCAGCATCAAGTGCGCCAGGCCTTCCTTGGAACCGATGGTCACGATGGCTTCGGTTTCCGGGTCGATGTCGACCGCGTAGCGATCCTTGTACCAGTTGGAAATCGCCCGGCGCAGGCGCGGAATGCCTTTTGACGTCGAGTAACCGTGGGTGTCTTCGCGCTGGGCGACGGTCACCAGTTTTTCGACGATGTGCGGCGGGGTCGGGCCATCAGGGTTGCCCATGCTGAAGTCGATGATGTCTTCGCCACGACGACGGGCGGCCATCTTCAGCTCGGCAGTGATGTTGAATACGTAAGGGGGGAGTCGATCTATGCGCGCAAAGCGGCGCGGCGAACCTGGGTTAGCCATTGTTGCCTCGGATAACGTGAGCGCCCGGAACCGTCCGAGCGACGCTGGCCACTGCGGTGGCCTGTGGCGGAATGTAAGGGCTGATGTGGCACACTGTCCAGCGACTATGTAAACAAATTTGTCCGAAGGAAATCGGTTGATGGAATTTAGCAGTGGCTTCTTGCTGAGCCTTTCGCTGTGCCTGGATATCGGCGTGGCCAACATTGCGATGATCACCCTGGCGATGCAACGCGGCTATTTTCAAGGCTTTGCCCTGGGGTTGGGCACCTGTGTCGGCGACCTGATCTACGCCGTGCTGGCGCTGGCCGGGATGACGGTTTTGCTGCAATACGAAACCGTGCGCTGGGTGCTGTGGATCGGCGGTTCGGCGCTGTTGCTGTACTTCGCGGCGAAGATGATTTACTCGGCGATCCACCACGAAGCGGTGCTGGCCCAAGGTGCGGAGGTAGGAAACAACTCCCATCGGCGTGAGTTTTTTCGCGGCATCTTCCTCGCCATGTCCTCGCCCAGCGCCATCCTCTGGTTCGCCGCGGTGGGCGGCACCCTGATCGCCCGTTCCGGTGGCGGTGGCGCCCTCAGTTCGGCGTTGTTTCTCGGCGGGTTTCTGTGCGCCGGGGTGCTGTGGTGCGTGGCTCTGTGCTTCGCGGCGAGCCACGGCGGCAAGTTGTTGGGCGACAAGCTGCTGCGCTACTCCTACATGGCATCGGCGGCGATCTTCTGCTATTTCGCGGTCTACGTGATCCTATCGGGCTACAACGAGTTTATCGGCAAGGCTGCCGTCGGGCAGCTTCCCGGGCTCTGAGTGGGAGAATCGGGTTTGGCTTCTATACTCCCAGCCGAACCCACTTTTTTGTACCAGGAGTTGAGTCATGGATGAGCAAACACTAGTCAAACCGGATGAGCCACGCTATGAGAACGGGCATTTCCTGCTCATTGCCGGATTTGGCGGGCGATTTACCGTAGATACAACCCAAGGGATTCCCGCGCTCTGGGAAACATTCATTCCCGAGATTGGGCATATTCCCAATCAAAAAGGCGAAGTGACCTACGGCATCTGCTGCAATCCTGACGGCAAGGGTGGATTCGAATACATCGCCGGCGTCGAAATCAGCAAGCTCGACGATTTGCCCGACAAGTACCGCTGGGTCGAGGTTCAGCCGCAACATTACGCAGTGTTCGAGCACAAGGGATCGCTGGACACTTTGCCCCAGACGTTTCAATACATCTGGAAAACCTGGCTGCCCCAGTCCGGTCGCGCAGCGGCGGACGCCCCGGAGTTCGAACGTTACAGCGAGGACTTCAACCCGAAGCTCAATACCGGTGTGCTGGAAATCTGGCTGCCGCTCAAACCCGAATGATCGCAGCGAGAGGCGGACTGCACGTCCGCCTCTCGATTCGTCATTTACCCTGCTTCAGCCGTCGCGCCCGCAACAGGTCGATGGACAGGGTGATGAAGCCAAATGCGCTGATGCCCAACAGCATAAGAAGGCCGATCTGAACGCTGCTCATGATGTGTTCCCCCTATTGATGATCAGAGACAGGGAACACCAATAGGCCGAATCCCGGAGCAATGAAAGCGCCTATACGCAGGCTTTACGGCACCGACGATGATCGATATGAACACCTTATTCCTCTATGATCTCCCACCTTTCCAACGCTGAATCCGAGCCGCCATGAACACCGTTATCCGTCACGTCACCCCCGCCGACCTGGACCGTTGCTTCGCCATCGAAACCGTGGCCTATGAAGGCGACGAAGCCGCCACCCGGGAAAAAATCGCCACTCGCATCGCCACCTGGCCGGAAGGTTTCATCGTGGCTGAAGTTGATAGCGTTGTGGCCGGTTTCATCAATTCCGGTGCGGCGTTTGAAGTGGAAATGTCAGACGAAGCGTTCAAGGAACTGATCGGCCACGACCCGAAAGGCCCGCATGTGGTGATCATGTCGGTGGTGGTCCACCCGGATTATCAGGGGCAGGGTCTGGCGAAGCGCTTGATGGGGGAATTTATCGAGCGGATGCGCGGGATGGGCAAGGCCAGCATCCATTTGATGTGCAAGGAACGGCACATTCCGCTGTATGCAGGGTTCGGGTTTGCCTACATCAAACCATCGGCGTCGGACCATGGCGGGATGGCGTGGCATGAGATGGTGCTTGAGCTCTGATTGATTCGGTGCGGCTGAAATTGCCTTCGCGGGCAAGCCTCGCTCCTACAGGATTCGCGCAGGACTTGTAGGAGCGAGGCTTGCCCGCGAAGGCGATCGAAAGATCTCAATTGCTAGTAAAGGCTATCGCGCACCCTCGCCGGTGCTTCCCGGTCGTACGTCTCGGCATCAAACTGCCCATCATTCAACCGCTTGTGAAACGCCCCCGCTGTCGGCAGGGCTGAGCGGTCCAGGTAGCGTTCCGGGTTCCACAGCTGCGAACGCACAATCGCCTTCGAACAATGAAAATACGCCGCGTCCACCGTCACCAGCATCACCGTGCGCGCCGGTTTGCCGTTGACTGCGAAACTCTCCAGCAGCCCAGGTTCGGCGCTGATCTGCGCGGTGCCGTTGACCCGCAGTGTCTCGCCAATCCCCGGAATGATGAACAGCAGCGACACCCGTGAATCGAGCACGACGTTGCGCAGTGTATCGATGCGGTTGTTGCCCGGACGATCCGGGATCGCCAGGGTGCGCTCATCGATGATCCGCACAAAACCCGGCGCATCGCCCCGAGGCGAACCGTCCATGCCATCCGGGCCGACGGAGCTGATGATGATCAGCGGCGAAGCGCGGACCATCGCCTGATAGTCCTCGTTCAAAAACGCGATCTGCTTGCGCACGGCACGGTCATGGGGTTGGCCGTAGATGGCCTCCAGTGCTTCGATTGAATTCACCATCGTTTTTCCCTCAACGATTCAGAAAACCAGGCCCATCCGCCGTTCGTAGCCGATGCGGCCCTTGTACGCCTCGCCGCTGTCGACGAAGCCAAATTTGGCATACAGCGCGATGGCCGCTTCGTTGTCGGCGTCCACTGATAACTCAATAGCATTTATTTCCGGGAACGCCTCGCGTGCGGCGGCTGGCAGTGCTTGCAAGCAGGCCTTGCCATACCCCTTGCCTTGGGCGCGTTGATCGACTTGCAAAGCGTGCAACGTGGCGCTGTGTTCATTCGCCCAGGCCGGAAGCGCCGGTGGGCGCTTGAGCAGCAGGAACGCCACGGGAATGTCCTCGACCAGCAAGGCAAAGCCTTTGACGCCGGGACAGGGTTTGGACAGCAAGGAGTGCAACGCACCGTAGATATCGCCGGAGAACTTGATTTGTTCTTTGTGAACTTCGATGGCCTCGACCTGCCGGCATTGTTGCGCGTTCAGGCTTTCGTAAGGCACGAGTAGGGCTGTCACTGGAGTGTCCTTTTTCCACTGCAAACGGGCCTCGGATTCTAGCGAGTTTGCGTGGTTGGATTATTTTTATTTCAGCTGTCGATTCAACGTTACGCCGAACGACTAAAGGTGTCTTCACCACAAAAACCATGGAGAACCACCATGAACGCGCAAACCCAAATCCATACCCTGATCGAAAACTACCGCCAGGCCGTTATCGCCAAAGACGTGGAAAAAGTCATGGCACTGTACGCCGATGACATCGTCTCCTTCGACGCGGTCAAGGCGCTGCAATTCAAGGGCAAGCCTGCCTACCGTGCCCATTGGCAGGCCTGCATGGAAATGTGCCCGGGCCCGCACATTTTCGAATTCCACGAGATCGACATCGCGCCGTCGCAGGAGATCGCGTTCGCCCATTGGCTGGCCCATTGCGGCGGCACCAATGACAAGGGCGAAACCCAGGCCTGCTGGATGCGTGTCACCCAATGCTACCGGCAAGAATCGGGGCTGTGGCAGATCGTTCACGAACACTGGTCGGCGCCGTTCGACATGACCAGCGGCGCTGCGATGTTCGACCTGAAACCCTGATCGTCGGAAAAAGCGCCAAACCACCAAACAGCAGCCATAGTTGATCAGCCGATCACGGAGAGCCCCATGAAATACCTATGCCTGGTTTACAGCAACGAGCAGGCGCTGCACTCACTGCCCGACAGCCCCGAGGACGCCGAGTGCATGGCCTACGCCGAGTCGATCCAGGGCAGCGGCCGGATGATCGCAGCCGAGGCGCTGGAGTCGGTGCAGACCGCCACCACCGTGCGGATGCGCAACGGCAAGTTGTCGATCACCGACGGCCCGTTCGCCGAAACCAAGGAGCAGTTGGCCGGCTTCTACCTGATCGATGCCAAGGACCTCAACGAAGCCATCCAGGTCGCCGGCGACATCCCGGCGGCCCGGGTCGGCTGTGTCGAGGTGCGCCCCGTTCGCCAGTTGAATCCCTGAACAATCAAAAATAAACAGGAGATCTGCATGAGCCCGCAACTTGTTAAAAGACAACCTGCCCCCTTTGAATTGTCGATCAGCCGTCTGATCGACGCGCCACGGCGCAAGATCTTTCGCGCCTGGACCGAACCGGCCTTGCTCGTCCAGTGGTGGGGCCCCCACGGCATGACCACGCCGGAATGCGAAATGGACCTGTGGGTCGGCGGCCAGTTTCGCACCCTGATGCGCGCCCCGGACGGCAGCGAATACCCGACCATGGGCGTGTTCCTGGAGATCGTCGCGCCTGAGCGACTGGTGTTCACCGATGCGTTTATCCCTGGCTGGATTCCATCGGGCAAACCGTTCATGAGCGCCGAAGTGACCCTCGAAGACCAGGGCGGCAAAACCCTCTACACCGCCCGCGCCATGCACTGGAGCGAAGAAGATCGCCAGGCCCACGAGGCCATGGGTTTCCATGACGGTTGGGGGCAGAGCCTGGATCGGTTGGTGACGCTGGTGACCGAAGGCATGCCGGACTGATGTCCGCCGAGTCGGTCAAGGCGACGGTCGAGCAGGTCTATCGCGAAGACTCGCGGCGGATCCTTGCGACGCTGATCCGTTTGCTCGGCGATTTCGACCTCGCCGAAGAGGCCTTGCACGAGGCGTTCTTCGTCGCGGTCGAGCGCTGGCAGCGTGACGGCGTGCCGGACAATCCGCGCACCTGGCTGGTGTCCACCGGGCGTTTCAAAGCCATTGATGTGCTGCGCCGCCGTGCACGCTTCAAGGCATCGCGGCCATTGCTGATCGCGCAGTTGGAAGAACTGGAGCAGGCCGACTGGAGTGACGAAGACGTGGAAGACGATCGGCTGCGCCTGATCTTCACCTGCTGTCACCCGGCCCTTGCGGCAGATGCCCAAGTGCCGCTGACCCTGCGTGAAGTCTGCGACCTGACCACGGAAGAAATCGCCCGGGCCTTTCTCTCGGCGCCATCCGCCATTGCCCAACGCATCGTGCGGGCCAAAGCGAAAATTCGTGACGCGAAAATCCCTTATCAAGTGCCGTCCCTGGCCGAGTTGCCCGAGCGCCTCGACAGCGTGTTGCGCGTCATTTACCTGGTGTTCAACGAAGGTTACTCGGCGTCTGTTGGCGCGGAACTGACCCGGGAAGACCTGACCCGCGAAGCGATTCGCCTCGGACGTTTGTTGATGGAGTTGCTGCCGGAGCCGGAGGTGATGGGATTGCTGGCGCTGATGCTGTTGCACGAATCGCGGCGCCCGGCCCGGACTTCGGCAACCGGCGAGCTGATCCTGCTGGATGAACAGGACCGTGCGTTGTGGGACGCCGGGATGATTGCCGAAGGTTGCGCGCTGGTGGAGCGCGCGCTGACCTTGCGGCGCTTCGGGCCTTACTGCTTGCAAGCGGCGATTGCGGCGGTGCATGCCGAAGCCGTGACGGCGGGGGAGACCGACTGGCCGCAGATTGTGGGTTTGTATGATTTGCTGCTACGGGCGGTGCCGTCGCCGGTGATTGAACTGAACCGCGCGGTGGCGCTGGCCATGCGCGATGGGCCGTTGGCGGGGTTGGCGGTGGTTGAAGATATCTTGGCGCGCGGGGAATTGCTGGATTACCACCTGGCGCATTCGGCGCGGGGGCAGTTTTGTCGGCAGTTGGGGCGGGTGGAGGAGGCAAGGTCGGCGTATCAGCGAGCGCTGGAATTGACGCAGCAAGAGCCGGAGCGGCGGTTTATTGAAGGGCGATTACGGGAGCTGAAGTGACCGATCGTTCCCACGCTCCGCGTGGGAGTGCCGCCAGGGACGCTCCGCGTTCCGCTTCTGGATGTGACGCAGAGCGTCACGGGCTGCATTCCCACGCAGAGCGTGGGAACGATCATCGGGTCAGGCCTGCTGCCGAGTAGCAGTCAACACAATCTCCCGAATACAAACGTTCTGCGGCTGCTGATACGCATAGGCAATCGCCGACGCCACATCTTCAGCACTCAACACCGTGCCGCCCATGTCCTGTTTCCAGGCCTGGTAACCGGTCTTGATCGCCTCGTCGGTGGTGTGGCTCAGCAACTCGGTTTCCACCGCGCCCGGCGCAATGGTGATCACCCGCACATTGTGCGGCGACAGCTCTTCGCGCAGGTTTTCCGACAGGCCATGCACCGCGAATTTGCTGCCGACATAGGCCACGTGATTCGGGAACGTCTTGCGTCCGGCGACTGAGCTGATGTTGATGATCGTGCCATGTTTGCGCTCGACCATCCCGGCCACCACCGCGTGCACGCCGTTGAGCAAACCCTTCACGTTGACGTCGAGCATCTGGTCCCACTGGGCCGGATCCTGCTTCGTCATCTCGCCGAGCAGCATCACCCCGGCGTTGTTGATCAAGGCATCCGCCGGGCCAAATGTCGCTTCGGCCTCGGCGACGGCAGCGAGCAGGGCGGCGCGATCGGTGATGTCGACGCGGCGGTTCAAGGTGTTCGGCAGGTCCAAGGCTTCCAGACGTTCGACCCGGCGGGCCAGCAGCAGCAGTGGATGACCGGCGGCACTCAGCAAGCGTGCGGCCGCTTCGCCAATGCCCGAACTGGCCCCGGTGATGATGATCAATGGCTTGCTCATGGCTAGACTCCTGAAATAAGAAAAACAAATTACTCAAGCTGCGGCGCAGTATATTTAGCGCTGTCTTGGCTGAAAAATGCCTTATTCCTCTGTCTGCTATCGGAATCTCCTATGGATATCCGTCATCTCAAAGCATTCCTCGCGGTGTTCGAGGAACGCAATATCACTGCGGCGGCGCAACGGCTGTTCATCAGCCAGCCGACCTTATCGGTGACCATCAAACAACTCGAAGAAGAAATGGGCGCCGCGCTGTTTGTGCGTCAGCCTCGGGGCGTGGAGGTCAGCGACGAGGCGCGAGTGTTGTACCCGCAAGCGCGGCGGATGGTGGCGGAAGCCGACGCGTTGAGCCGCTTGTTCCGCGGCCGGGAAAACCGTGTGCCGCTGACCCTCGGGATTGAAGGCGATATCGCTGACCGCCACATCGAAACCTTCGTGCACATGGCCCATCAGGCGATGCCGAACTTGTTGCTGACGTTGGAGGAGGGCTGTCACGGCGACGGTCGCTTGGCAGTGGAAGAGATGTGCTGCGAGGACGAGTTGTTCCTGCCGTTGTGGGAAGAGTCTTATGTGATGGCGTTGCCGGCGGGACATCCGATGGCGTCGGTGGAGTCGGGGCAATCCTGGACGCCGATCGATGACTGGATCACCTGCCCGCAGCATCCGTCCCATCAGCGCTTGATGGCGTTGTACGGCCGCTCGCCCGAAGCGGTGGCCGGGCATGCCGGTTCATTGAAACAGGCGCTGCACATGGTGGCCGCCGGGGTTGGCGTGGCGATGTTGCCGCAGTCGCTGGTCAATGGGCATGAACGGGTGGTGACTCGCGCCTTGCACCTGCCGGCCCCGACGCGGCGGGTGGGGTTGTGTTATGCGGCGCAGGCGCTGGAGTTACCGGCGTTGCGTGGGTTGCATGAGTATTTTCAGGTGAACCGGATGGTGAATATCGAGGCGGCTTGAGGGATGGGTTGTCTGGGCGGGCGCCTTCGCGGGCAAGCCTCGCTCCTACAGGTTAGGTGATCTCCCGTAGGAGCGAGGCTTGCCCGCGAATGGCCGCGCCGCTATTCCAACATCTTGCTCAACAATCAACTCCCTGCCGGCCCTGGCGGATGCAGCCGCGACCACAGCGCATCGACATACACCGGTTTCGGCCACCCGCGCACCTCCAGTTCCACCAGCGACCCCGCGCCAAACCGCCCCACCAGCCAGCGCGGCAGCGGTGCCCAGCCGAATCCGCCCTGGGCCATTTCCAGCAGCATCAGGTAACTCGGCGCCGACCAGACCCGGCCCTTCGCCCGACTTTCATAGGGATTGACGATGGTCGCCAGACGCAATTCCCGGTGCTGTTGCAGCACGTCCTGATCGATCCCGTTCAGCGTGGCCAACGGGTGTGCGTGCGAGACGAACAGGGCAATTTCCGTGCGTTCGTCGACGGTGGAACTGACCAGGTCCGGCGGATAACTGTCCTGCATTTCCGCGAAGGCAACATGGGCCCGACCCCGTTGCACCAAAGCCACCAGGTCATCGCATTCGGCGATCAGGCATTCGAGTTCCAGGTCCGGGTAGCGCTGCTCGAACGCACTGAGGGCCGCTTCAAAACGATCGGACTGGTAGGTATCGGAAATCGCCACCGTCAACTTCGCCTCGACCCCTTGGGACAATTGGCTGGCGGTCATTTCCAATCGACTGGTGGCCGCGAGGATTTCCTCGGCCCGTTGCAGCATGACGTGCCCGGCTGGGGTCAGGCTGGGTTTGCGGCTGCTGCGGTCGAACAGGGTCAGGTTGAGGTCGATTTCCAGGCTGGCCACCGCCGCACTGATGGTCGACTGACTGCGCCCGAGTTTGCGCCCCGCTGCGGAAAACGAGCCCTGCGTCGCAGCCTGGACAAACGCCAGCAGCACTTCGTGAGAGGCCATGAACTATCGCCTTGATCGATGGTTATTGATTATGAAGTATCGGTGTGCTGACAGATCATGGCAACCACAGTCACTCAGAGGAGTCTGGACATGAACGCCAACAAATCCATCACTGAACGTATTTTCCAGGCCATCGGTTTCGAACTGCTGGCCGTACTGATCTGCACCCCGCTGCTGGCCTGGGTCATGGACAAGCCGATGCTGGAAATGGGCGTCGCCACCGTCGCCATCGCAGCGCTGGCCCTGGGCTGGAACGTGGTGTTCAACGGGTTTTTCGACCGCTTGCTCAAGCGCTACGACATTGTGCGCAACGCCTGGGTCCGGGTGGTGCATGCGCTGTTGTTCGAAGGTGGTTTGATCGTGATGGGCGTGCCGCTGATTGCCTGGTGGCTGAGCGTCAGCCTGTGGCAGGCGTTCCTGCTGGACATCGGCGTGCTGCTGTTCTTCCTGCCGTACACCTATGTTTACCACTGGGGGTATGACATGGTGCGGGAGCGGATGTTGGTGGGGCGAGCAATCCGCTAACGCCACGAAACTCGGCACACCACCCTCCACTGTGGGAGCGAGCTTGCTCGCGATGGCGGACTGTCAGGCAACACATTTGTTGAATGCAAAACCGCTATCGCGAGCAAGCTCGCTCCCACAGTGGATGGGTGTTTAGCCGTCACACAGCTCACTCACAAACGCCAAAAACGCCCGCACTTTCGCCGCCGGCAGGTGCCGCGACGGGTAAAGCGCATACAACGGAAATCGCTCATCCGGCCAGTCAGGAAACAACTCCACTAACCGTCCATCCGCCAACGCCGGAGCAATGCCCAAATCCAGCACTTGGGCAATCGCCTGGCCGCTTTCGCAAACGCTGTGCAACGTCCCCACATCATTGACCAACAACCGACAGTGCGGCTGCACATGCAGCACCGCGCGCCCCGGTCGATGAAATTCCCAGCCAAACGGTCGTGCCGTTTGCGGGTCGCGGAACTGCACGCACACATGCCGCTCGTCTTCCATGTCCAGCGGCGCCAACGGGCGGCCGTGGCGCTTCAAATACGCCGGCGAGGCGAGGGTCAACACCCGCACTTCCAACAACTTGCGCGCCACCAGCGATGAAGACTGCGGATGGCCAAAGCGCACCGCCAGATCAAAACCCTCCGCCACCATGTCGCCGAGTTGATCGCGGGTTTGCAGTTCCAGGTACAACTCGGGATGGCGGGCCATGAACTGCCCCAGCTTCGGTCCCAGAATCAGCCGTGAGAAATACGGGTCCATGTTGACCCGCAGCCGCCCGCGCACTTGAGTCGCGCTGGTCGAGGCCGAGTTGGCGGCCTCTTCCAGGCTGGCCAGCAGCGGCGCGATTTCACCATGGAAACGCCGACCTTCATCGGTCAGCGTGACCGTGCGAGTGGTGCGGTCGAACAGTCGGATGCCCAGGCGTTTTTCCAGTCGGGCGATGGCGCGGCTGACACCCGATGGCGTCAACTCCAGTGCTTCGGCCGCCCGGACGAAACTGCCGCCATCGACCACCGCACTGAACACGCCCATGCCACTGGCGAGGCTGGCATCAAAGCTCATTGATGACTCCTGATCATTTATGCAATGACATTCATGCTATCGGAGAATGTCCGCCTGCGGCTCAATAATCTGCCCCATCGCGACAACCGTCGCCATCCAGCAGGAGAACAGCTGATGTACGCAGTCATGGGCATTACCGGGAAAGTGGGCGGCGCGGTCGCCCGGACGTTGCTGGCCGCCGGGCACACAGTCCGTGCGGTGGTGCGCAGTGCCGAAAAAGGCGCGGTGTGGAAGCAACAGGGGTGTGAACTGGCGGTGGCCGATGTCGATGATCGCGACGCGATGGTCAAGGCGTTTACCGGCGTGGCCGGGGTGTTTGTGATGATGCCGTCGAATTTCGACCCGTCGCCAGGTTTCCCGGAAACCCGGCAAGTGGTGGAGAACATTCGCTCGGCGCTGGACGCTGCGCAGCCCGGCAAAGTGGTGGGGCTGTCGACGATTGGCGCCCAGGCCAGCCAACCGAACCTGCTTAATCAATTGCGTTTGTTGGAGCTGGCGTTAAGCGAACTTGCATTGCCAGTCACCTTTCTGCGGCCAGCCTGGTTCATGGAAAACGCCTTGTGGGATGTCGAACACGCGGTCGGTTCGGGTGGGATTCCAAGCTTTCTGCAACCTTTGGATAAGCCCGTGCCAATGATCGCCACTGCGGATGTCGGTCGAGTCGCCGCCGAACTGTTGCTGGAAACCTGGAATGGTCAACGCATCGTCGAACTGGAAGGTCCGCAACGCATTACGCCACTGCAACTGGGCGCCGGGTTCAGCGAATTGCTGGGTAAACCGGTGCGTATGCAAGTCGTGCCACGGGAAACCTGGCAGGGCCTGTTTGAAAGTCAGGGGATGCGCCATCCATTGCCACGGATGCAGATGATCGATGGCTTCAACGAAGGCTGGATCGAGTTTGAAGGTGAGCCGCGCAAGGGCCGGGTCGAGTTGTTGACCGTGCTCAAACAATTGTTGGCGCGTTAGACCTGTAGGAGCGAGGCTTGCCCGCGAAGAGGCCATCACAGCCAATAGAGATGCTGACTGAGAGATCGCCTTCGCGGGCAAGCCTCGCTCCTACACACGATGGCGGTGTGTCAGTCACACCAATGTTGAATGTGCCGCCGTCTTCGCGGGCAAGTCGGATCGCCGCACCGCTTGCTCCTACAAAAACATCCCGCCCGACGCTTCGATACGCTGGCCGTTGATCCACTGACCACCCGGCGACAGCAGCAGCGCAATCGCGGCACCAATGTCATCCGGCTGACCGGCGCGGCCCAGCGCCGTGTTGCTCGCCACCATCTGATTCACCGCAGCGATATCCCGCACCGCGCCACCGCCGAAATCGGTTTCGATGGCCCCCGGCGCGAGGGTATTCACCGCAATCCCGCGCTCACCAAGTTCTTTGGCCTGATACCGCGTCAGCACTTCCATCGCGCCTTTCATCGCTGCGTAAGCGCCATAACCCGGCAGGCTGAAACGGGCCAGACCGCTGGAAATATTGACGATGCGCCCGCCGTCATTCATCAGCGGCAGCAGGCTTTGGGTCAGGAAGAATGGACCTTTGAAATGGATATTCATCAGCAGGTCGAACTGTTCGACGGTGGTGTCGACGAAGTTGGCGTGCACACCAATCCCTGCGTTGTTGACCAGGAAATCGAAGTGCTTGCGATCAAAGTGGTTTTTCAGCACGTTCGCGACTTCGCCGCTGAAAGCCGAAAAACGTTCACTTTGGCCAACGTCAAGTTGCAGCATGGCGGCGCGGCCACCCAGGCTTTCGATTTCTGCGACCAGTGCCTGGGCCTTATCGGCGCGGCTGTTGTAGGTGCCGATGATGTCGATGCCTTGGGCAACCAGATGCAGTGCGGCGCTTTTGCCCAGGCCACGGCTGGCGCCGGTGATCAATGCAATTTTACGGTTCATGGGATTTCCTCAGGCAGTGGGTGAGCGATGTGAGGAAGTTTATTTATCCGCTCGGCGGTGATAAACAGGAGTAAATCGGAATCACTGGTCGGTTAATCCGAACAATAAAGGTCGGGCCATGAACAAACTGGAACTGCTGCGCACCTTTGTCCGTGTCAGCGAAATGTCGAGTTTTACCCTCGCCGGTGAAAGCCTGGGCTTGCCCCGGTCTACGGTTTCGGAGCATGTCCAGGCTTTGGAAACGTTGCTGGGCACACGCCTGCTGCAGCGCACCACGCGCAAGGTTCAGGCCACTCAGGATGGTTTGGTGTTGTACGAACGCAGCAAGGATTTGCTGTCGCACATGGATGAAATCGAAGGGCTGTTCAAGCAGGACGAAGCGTCGCTGGCCGGGCGGATCCGTATCGACATGCCGAGCATTATGGCCCGGCGATTCGTCATGCCGCGCCTGCCGGAATTCATGGACAAACACCCGCATCTGGAACTGGAAATCAGCAGCACCGATCGCCGGGTCGATTTGCTCAGCGAAGGGTTTGATTGCGTGGTGCGGGTGGGGGCGCAGCCGGATCAATCGGTGGTCGCGCGCCGCGTGTGCGACTTTGCCATGGTCAACTGCGCCAGCCCTGCGTATTTGCAGCGCTACGGCGTGCCCCGGCGGCTCGAAGATTTGGCCGAGCATCGGCTGGTGCATTACGTCGGCGTGCTGGGTTCGCGTTCGGAAGGTTTTGAGTACGAGGAGGAGGGCAAGCTGCACCGCGTGGCGATGGCCGGCAGCATTACGGTGAACAACTCCGATGGATATGAGTCGGCGTGTCTGGGCGGTTTCGGTTTGATCCAGGCACCGGTGATGGGCATGCAGCCATACTTGCTCAGCGGTGAACTGGTCGAGGTGCTACCGCAATGGCGAGCGCCGTCGATGGAAGTATCCATGCTGTATGCACGGCAACGGCACTTGCCATTGCGAGTGCGGGCGTTCATGGACTGGGTCGAACACATCATCCGCAGCACCCACTGACCCGTAGGAGCAAAGCTTGCTCGCGAAGGCAGTGTGTCAGCCAACATTTGGGTTGAATGTGAAACCGTCTTCGCGGGCAAGCCTTGCTCCTACAAAGGCATCGCTGTAGAGCACAGATTTTGTGTTCACAGAAAATCCTGTAGGAGCAAAGCTTGCTCGCGAAGGCAGTGTGTCAGCCAACATTTGGGTTGAATGTGAAACCGTCTTCGCGGGCAAGCCTTGCTCCTACAAAGGCATCGCTGTAGAGCACAGATTTTGTGTTCACAGAAAATCCTGTAGGAGCAAAGCTTGCTCGCGAAGGCGGTGTGTCAGCCAACCGTTGCGTTGACTGTGAAACCGTCTTCGCGGGCAAGCCTTGCTCCTACAAAGGCATCGCTGTGGAGCACAGATTTTGTGTTCACAGAAAATCCTGTAGGAGCAAAGCTTGCTCGCGAAGGCGGTGTGTCAGCCAACCGTTGGGTTGAATGTGAAACTGTCTTCGCGGGCAAGCCTTGCTCCTACAAAGGCATTGTGTGGAGCACAGATTTGGTGTTCACCGGAAACCAATGTGGGAGCGGGCTTGCTCGCGAAGGCGGTGTGTCAGTCAGCATTGAAGTCGACTGACACGGCCTCTTCGCGAGCAAGCCCGCTCCCACAAGGGTTAGGCGTTAGACGTGGAAGTAGCCCACGCACGAATCGAACGGCAGGCGTTTGAGTTCGATTTTGTTCAGGTCCAGCACTTCGCGCAGGGCTTTGGTTTCGCCGGGGAAGTTGCGGTAGGCGACTTCGTCCAGGACCACGACTGCGCCTTTTGGCATGTACGGCAGGAAGGTTTCCAGCGCGACTTTGGTCGATTCATACAGGTCGGTGTCGAGGATCAACATTGCGACAACCAGGTCCGGACGGGTCTTGACCCACTCTGGCACGGTTTTGACGATGTCACCTTTAACCAGCTCGCAACGCGGGATGCGGTTGACCGGGCGCAGCAGGTCGTTGGCGTCGATCATGTCCTGGATCAGCGACTGGTCGGTGTCGGAGAACATGGTCTCGTTGACGTCCGCCGGGTCTTCTTTCTTGTCGATGCTCTGGAAGCCTTCGAAGGTATCGAAGCCAATGATCGAGCGGTTGATCGCATACGGTTCCAGGATCATCGACAAGTGCATGTACAGCATCAGCGAGTTGCCCTTGTACACGCCGCACTCGATGATCGCGCCCGGTACTTCGGCGACTTTCTTGAACAGTTCCATGCGCGACAGCGCAGCGGTCACGCCGATGCGGTTGGCGAAGACGAACGGCGCGTCGGCCACGTACTCGGCATCGACCCGTTTCAGGACGTTGGCACGGGTTTCGTTGTACTGGGCCTCGGCGGGCGTGATGCGACGCTTGGTCATTGCTGGATTCCTTGGAAATTCGAAAAGTCGTGGGCGTGGAAATAGTCTTTGAAACCGGCGCCGACGTCAGGGCAGGCGCTGTCGACGTTGATCGCGCCGCGCTGGTGCTTGAGGTCGTCGAGGTGCATCAGGCGGAAGTCCACGCTGAAGCGGGTCTGTTGCGTGTGGTTCGGCACAGTGCCATGCAAATGCGATCCCGAGAAGATCAGCATGTCACCGGAGTTGCCAGCCACCCGCACTTCCGAGGCGCTGTTGATCGCTTCCAGGGGCACCGGATGCACGCGGGCTTCCTCTTTGAGGTTGTCCTTGGCTTTGTGCCGCTGGTTGCTGATCCAGTCGTTGAGGCTCCACTCGCTGGAGGTGTTCTTCACCGGTACGTCGAAGTAACCGCCGTTGATCATCATGGTCTGGTCGGGGCTGATGGTGTGCACCGGCATCCAGGTGTTGATCTGGCAATCGACGCTGCCGTACCAGGTATCGCGATGGGGTTTGTACGCATAGCTGACGCCCGCGTGCAGGTACTCGTAGTTGGGCACCACGCGAATCCGCGGCACGTCGAAAATGTATTCGTGCGGGTCGACACCGATTTCATCGATGAAGCTCAGGATCAATTCCTTGGCGCGCAGGCTGTTGGTGAACTGGCCCTTGAGGCGCGTCACCAGTACCACGAATTCTTCCACCGGCATCAAGGTGTGCAGGGCCTGGTGGTGGGTCTCGCCGTCGAAGGCGGCAGTGATGCTTTCCTGGGCGAACGCGCACAACGCTTTGGCGGCACGCAGCTCAGTGTTCAAGAAGATGTCACCGGCGTAGATGGCTTCTTTGAAGTCAGCTTTTTTCTGAAGCTGATTGATGTACAGGTTCACGGCTCTCACTCCTGAATGCATCGAGTCTCTAAGGAATCGGCACCACGTTAGCAAACTGAAGTGCGATCCATCGCTTGGCGGGTCAATAAAGATGAAATTGGACGATAGGGCGACGAAATGCGTTGGCCAGGCAAAAAAAATCCCGGCTCGGGAATTGAGTCGGGATATTCGCTTGACCTGTGTAGGAGCGAAGCTTGCTCGCGAAGGCGGCGTGTCAGTCAACATTTGCGTTGAATGTTAAGCCGCCTTCGCGGGCAAGCCTCGCTCCTACAGGTTCGGGGGGGGGTCAGAACAATTTGGTGAACAGCCAGTACAGGCTGCCCGACAGCAGGATCGCCGCCGGCAAGGTCAGCACCCACGCCATCAGCAGGTTGCGGATGGTCTTCATCTGCAAACCGCCGCCGTTGGCGACCATCGACCCGGCCACCCCCGAGGACAACACATGGGTGGTGGACACCGGCAAGCCAAACATGTCGGCGGCACCGATGGTCAGCATCGCCACGGTTTCCGCCGAGGCGCCCTGGGCATACGTCAGGTGGGTCTTGCCGATTTTTTCACCGACGGTCACCACGATGCGCTTCCAGCCGACCATGGTGCCCAGCCCCAGCGCGATGGCCACGGCGATCTTCACCCACAACGGAATGAAGCGCGTGGAGTTGTCGATCTGCTGCTTGAACAGTTGCAGCTTGCCGCTGGTGTCGGCGTCGAAGTTGCCGACTTTGTTCTTGTCCATCAGGCGAATGGTTTCGCTGGTCAGGTACATGTCGTTACGCACGTTACCCACGGCCTCGGCCGGGACTTTCGACAGTGAGCCGTAGCCCTTGACCTCGGCGCCGATGCTACCGGTCAGGGCGGCGAGGGCAGGCACCAATTGTGGCGTGGCTTCTTTGCTGCGCACGTAGTCGGACAGCACTGCGCGCGGATCGCCCAGGGCCGGCAACGGTGAAGCTTTCACCAAGGCTTGTTGGGTGACTTCGGCCACCGCGGCGAACTGCAACGCCTGATCGGCCGGCATGGTGCGGTTCAGTGCATACGCCATCGGCAAAGTACCGACCAGGATCAACATGATCAGGCCCATGCCTTTCTGGCCGTCGTTGGAGCCGTGGGCGAAAGACACGCCGGTGCAGGTCAGGATCAACAGACCGCGAATCCACCATGGCGGCGGGGCGTCGCCTTCCGGAGCCTTGTACAGCGCGCGATTCTTGACGAAGGCACGCAAGGCCAGCAGCAACAGCGCGGCAAAGCCGAAGCCGACCAACGGCGAGAGCAGCAGCGCGTAACCGATCTTGGTCGCTTGCGCCCAATCCACGCCGCTGGTGCCATCGCGGCCGTGCATCAGGGCATTGGCCACGCCGACGCCGATGATCGAACCGATCAGCGTGTGCGACGACGATGCCGGCAAGCCCAGCCACCAAGTGCCGAGGTTCCACAGGATCGCAGCGATTAACAGGGCGAAGATCATGGCGAAACCGGCGGAGGAGCCGACTTGCAGTATCAGCTCCACCGGCAGCAACGCGATGATGCCGAACGCCACCGCACCGCTTGAAAGCAACACGCCGAGAAAGTTGAAGAACCCGGACCAGGCCACCGCGAAGTTCGGCGGCAGCGAGTTGGTGTAAATCACCGTGGCCACGGCGTTGGCGGTGTCGTGGAAGCCGTTGACGAATTCAAACCCGAGGGCGATCAGCAATGCCACGCCGAGCAGCAGGAACGGGGTCCAGGTGGTCACCACCGTGCCGAGTTCGTGCATGTCGTGCATCAGGCTGTAAGCGGTGAACAACAAACCGCTGGCCAGTACACCGAAGAAAACCACCAAGGTGAACAGGCCGGGTTTTTTATTGAGCTGCGGTCTGGCGCTGCTGCCGCTGGCGGGCGCCTGGGCAGTGGTATAGGAAGGAGTAGCCATGCCGGACAATCCTGAGGAGGGAAGGAGTGTCGCCCATGATCGTTTCAAAATATGACAGAGAGACTGCGGTGGGTCAGTGTTTACGGTTTTTGTGTAACCACCCGTCCTGTAATGATCGTTCCCACGCGGAGCGGCTGATCGTTCCCACGCTCTGCGTGGGAATGCAGCAAGGGACGCTCTGCGTCCCAGAAGCGGACGCAGAGCGTCCGGGGAGGCATTCCCACGCGGAGCGTGGGAACGATCAAGTCAGCTCAATAATCCTGGCGCTTACGAAACGCCCAACGCCCGGCCAGCACGGTAAACGTCGCGACCAACGCCACCAGAATCCAGAACCCTTCTGGATCCCCCGCCAGCGGAATCCCCCCAACGTTCATCCCGAAAAAACCGGCAATGATGTTGATCGGCAACGCCAGCACCGTGACCACGGTCAGGGTAAACAGCGTGCGGTTGCTCTGTTCATTGAGGTTGGCGGCAATCTCTTCCTGCAACAGCTTGATCCGTTCACCGAGGGCCGTCAGGTCGTTGATGATCAGCGCAAACTCCTCGGTGGATTTGCGCAGTTCCTTGACGTCCTCCTTCTGCAGCCATTGCGGCGGCCGGTTGAGCAGGCGTAGCAGCGACCCCGGCTCCAGCGCCAACAACCGTTGCAGGCGCACCAGCACCCGCCGATTGGCGCCCAGTTCGGCGCGGTTGGTCGACAGCCGCGACGACAGCAATTCATCTTCGATCTGATCGACACTCTGGCTGGTCTTGCGCACGATTTGCGTCAGCACCTCGCCCTGATCGCGCAGCAGGTGCACCAGCAACTCCAGGGGCGAGCGAAAGCACTCACCGGCCTTCACCGACGAACGCAACTTGTCCACCGAGTGCAACGGTTGCAGGCGCGCGCTGATGATCAGCTTGCTGCGGGCGCACACCCACAGCGTCGACACATCCGACGACACCATGCTGCTGAGGTTGAACACCACATCGTTGACCACCGCCAGCAACGCCGAATCGACGTGCTCGATCCGCGTCGAGCGCGAGCCTTCGTGCAGCGCCTCGAAAAACTCCTCGGGCAATTCCAGATGGCTTTTCATCCATCGCTCGCACGCGGCGTGGGCCAGGTTCAGGTGCAACCAGAGGAATTCATCGCTGTCTTCGGTCTGCTGCAAGCAGCGCAGTGCCTCGGCCGAATCGATCTCCCGGCCACGCTCACCCGGACGAAAACGGAAGCCGTAAAGCAGGCCGAACAAGTCAGTGTCGCGGTGAGTGTGATCGATGCTGTGGTTCATGAGGTCTCGCTGGGAGGAAGTGCCTGTCGCGGGTTTCACAGGTTCACTTGATCCGCATCATCGCAATGAGTTTTGACGGTTTTATGACAGTTGCGTGGCGACGCAAACGTGTGCGTTACCGATGGTCGGGAATGATTCAAGAATCGCTCTGGAACGCCGATGACGCAGGTGTCAGGTTGCGCGGCTCCGGCCACGAGCCGGGACCGCAGACAGGGAAGTTTGGACGTCTTTCACGCCCAACCAGGCGTGCCTCTTTTCTGTCATGAGTATCATCCGATGCTGCAAAAATCCCTGAGAGCCCAAATCCTCGCGTTGCTCGGCGGCAGCCTGTTGGCGATGTTGCTGATCGCTTTGGCCTGCATTTCCTGTCCAGCGGCGTGCAGAGCTACGCCAATCTGATCGACGGACCGTTGCACACCTCGCAATTGATCGATGAGGCCAACCTGCAATTCAAGGTGCAGGTTCAGGAGTGGAAAAATGTCCTGCTGCGCGGCAAGCAGCCGGCGGACCTGGATAAATACTGGAAGCAATTCGAAGACCGCCAGCGCGACGTGCAGGGCATCCTCGGCGAACTCGCCAGCCAGAAAGGCCTGGATGGCCAGCTCAAGACCCGCATCGAACGCCTGCGTGACGAACACCGTCAGTTGGGCAGCGCCTACCAGAAAGGTCGCGATGCCTACGTCGCCGCCGGTGCCGACCCGACCGCCGGTGACACCGCCGTCAAAGGTGTGGACCGCGCCACCAGCGATCAGATGAGCGAATTGGTCGGCGAACTGCGCAAGCAAGGCAGTGAACAGTCCGCGCTGATCAGCGCCGATGCCGAGCGCACGGTGATGCTGGGGATTATCGTGATGCTCGCCTCGGGTCTGTTGATCGGCCTGTTGAGCGTGTGGCTGATCAACCGCAACCTGGTGGATCCGATCCGCAAACTGATCGACTACGTGGCGCAACTCAGCCAGGGCAAATTTGCCGATCGCGTGGCCAGCACCCGTCAGGATGAACTGGGCAAACTGGCCATGGCCGCGAACACCCTGCGCGACTTCCTCGCCGAAACTTTCACTCGTTTGCAGCGCAGCGCCAAGGACCTGGACAGCGCCAGCGGCGAGTTGAATGCCATCGCCGGCCTGATGGCCAGCGGCACCAACGAGCAGTTCAACCGCACCGATCAGGTGGCCACGGCGATGAACGAAATGTCCGCCACCGCCCAGGAAGTGGCGCGTCACGCCGCCGATGCGGCACGCGCCGCTGACGATGCCGACCAGTCCGCCCAGCAAGGCGAAAAAGTCATGCAGGGCACCATTCACACCATCACCCAGATGCGCGGTGAAATCGCCAACACCGCAACGGTCATCCGTCGTCTGGAAACCGACAGCGGTCGTATCGGCAAGGTGCTGGAAGTGATTCGCGGCATCGCCGAGCAGACCAATTTGCTGGCGCTCAACGCGGCGATCGAAGCGGCCCGTGCCGGTGAAGCCGGACGCGGTTTTGCGGTAGTGGCCGACGAAGTGCGCAGCCTGGCCCAGCGCACGGCGGCATCGATCATTGAGATCAACCAGATCATCCAGACCGTGCAAACCGGCGCGGTGGACGCGGCTCAGGCGATTGAAAGCGGCCAGTCCCGCAGCGAAGAAAGTGTCGCGCAAGTGACCCAGGCCGGCGCCATGCTGGAGCGCATCACCCATGCCGTGGAGGCCATCCGCGACATGAACCGCCAGATCGCCACCGCCGCCGAAGAGCAGACCTCGGTGGCCGAAGACATCTCGCGCAACCTCACCGAAATCACCACGATTGCCAGTACCAACCTGGACAACGTGCAGCGCACCGAAGCGGCGAGCCACAACCTGCACGGGTTGTCGGGGCAGTTGAATGAAGTGACGGCGCGCCTGAGCGCTTAAGCAAAACGACTGTGTACCGGTTTACTTACCAAACCGGTACACAGTCGATCTCAAGTGCGGCCAGGGGATGTCGATGATGGGGTTAACCTGAACCCACATAGGACAAGTCCCATGGTCAGCATCACCTCGGTTTCGATCAACCAGACCCTTTCCACACCGACCAGCAAAACCTCGATCAGCGACAGCACCGAAGACACCACGTCTGCGACCACCTCTTCCAGCGATACCACCAAGGCTTCCGCCGCTGGTGCCGCGCCGGCTGGCGGTGGTAGCAGTTCGAGCAGCAGCACTGAATCCGATGCGGTGAAGGAACTGCGCAAGCAAATCGCCGAGCTGCAAAAGCAATTGCAGGAACAACAGCAGCAGTTGCAAGCGGCCCAGGCCAAGCAGGAAAGCGCTGATGCGAAAGCCGCAGACGTCGCCGCGGCTCAGTCGCAGATCTCGGCGACCTCGGGCTCGTTGCAAACCGCCACGGCGGCGTTGTTGCAAGCGTTGCAGGAGGATGGCGGCAGCACGTCCGGGTCGATGGTCAGTACGACGGCTTGATGGGCTCAAGACATAAAAAAAACGCACGACTCGAAGACTGTGCGTTCTTTGAATTCAACACAAAACCTGTAGGAGCAAAGCTTGCTCGCGAAGACGGCAGTACAGTCAAAATTTGTATGACTGACACACCACCTTCGCGAGCAAGCCCGCTCCCACAGGGAGATTCGGGGGGGGGATTATGTGTCTTGCTTGTTGCTCAGGACTTTGCCGGTGGCTGCGTCGAAATCCACGTCCCATTCAACGCCGTTAGCGGCTTTCAGTTCGACTTCGTATTCGTAGCCGTTGAAGTGGTTGTCCAGATCGGTGTCGGTGATGGTCGCACCTGGATGCAGTTTCAGGGCAGCCTGGTTCAATTCTTCCAAAGGCTTGATCTTGCCGCTTTTGACCAGCTCAGGGATTTGATCGACACGAACATCAGCCTGGGCAATACCCGCAGTGAGGGTCAGGGCAGCGGCGGTGAACAGGGCAGTCAGGGTTTTCATAAGCGTCTTTCCTTGGGTGAACTGTTTAAGTGGGCTCAGGTTAACCAGCGCAACTTAATTCACCCTTAAATTCAGCGGCGACCGCTAAAAGCATTCGCGAGCAGGCTCGCTCCCACAGGTTGAGCGCAAATCCTGTGGGAGCGAGCCTGCTCGCGAAGAAGTTAACGCGGTGTGCCGATCAGTACCCGTTGTTCTGCAGCAATTGCGCCACGGTACCCGCCGCCGGGCGTTTGTAGAACTTCAACAGTTCGCTGGCGCGGTTGGTGAAAATGCCATCGACGCCGGCGTCCATCACCTTCTGGTAATCCACGGCATCGTCGATGGTGTAGACGTGCACCAGCATGCCCTGATCGTGGGTGTACTGGTTCATCCATGGCTTGACCAGGTCCGAGTAGCTCTGATCGCCACCCTTGGTCAGCGCCGCCGAAGGACCGGTGCCGATCGCGCCCTGGGACTTGGCGTACTCGACCCATTGCTGGAATTCGGCTTTGTCTTTGGGCTCCTGCTTGGCGTAGTAAGTGGCTTTGTCCTTGTCGCCGGATTCAGCGAACGTCACTTTGGATTTCGGCTCGATGCTGCCGTCACCGACCCACAGCAACAGGATTTTCGGCACTTTCGGCATTTCTTTTTGCAGCAGTTCGAGGCTGCTCTTCTCGAAGGTTTGCAACACGACCTTGCCTTTGCCCTGGCCAACGGCCAGATCACTCTTCGCCAGTTTCGAGCCGGCCGGGCTCAGCCAGCCGCGATCCTGGAGTTTGTCCTTGAGGTCGCGTTCGATACCGGGGAATTGCTTCGGCTCCTTGGTTTCGATGTACAGGCCGGGCTTGTGCAGCGGATTGCCCTCGGCGATGTCGATGATTTCATCGAGGGTCAGAATCTTCAGGCCAACGTAGGCCGGGCGCGCGCGATCCGGGTAAGCGGCGTTGAACCAACTGCCGGCGTCGAGGGTTTTCAGTTCGCCAATCGTGAACTGGTTGGCCGGGGCATCCTTGCGCTCAGGAAACTTTTTGGCGACGTCGGTGGTGCGTTGCAGATTATTGTCGTGCAGGGCGAACAGCACGCCGTCCTTGCTGCGCTGCAAGTCCATTTCCAGGTAATCGGCACCCAGGTCGCGGGCCAGTTTGTAGGACGCGGCGGTGGATTCCGGGGCATCGAACGATGCGCCGCGGTGGGCAATCACCGCGGGATGCGGGATGCCTAACGTGGTCGCCAGCGCGGTAGGGCTGGGCTGGCTGGCGGCCTGTGCCTGGCCGAGGCCGAGCAGCAGACTCAGCAGCAAGGCGCTCTTGGTGAAGGTTGCAGGCATGGTCGAGGTCCTTTCGCAGAGGTTTTCAAAGACGTCCCTTTTAACAACTGAGCGCCGCGAGCGCTATCGCAAGACCGACATAAACGTGTTTAAAGCAGTTTTTTTCAGCGCTTTTGTGCGGTTCTTTGCAGTACTCTTGGCCCCGGCAGTTTCCCCGGCAGAGGGAAACCCGTTCGTCACCTTGCGTGTAAACCATCGATCACCGGTCCCTATTCGACCTTTTGTGAGGTTTATATGCGCATCACTTCCCAACTCATCTGCCAGGCCGCCGACCAACTCAAGGGCTTCGTGGGCCTCAACCGCAAGACCGGCCAGTACATCGTGCGTTTCAGCGAAGACTCCTTCGGCATGGACGTGGCCGATGACGGCATTATTCCTACCAGTGAATTCGTCTGGGCACCGGGGCCTGATCAGGCGATGACGCTCAAGCGTGAGTTGATTCAGTTGCTGCTGGATCAGAATATTGATGACCGGATCAATGTGACCGAGCCGTTGCGGGTGTACATGAATCGGCGGGAAGTGCCGGAGATATCGGCGGTTCGGAGTTTGGTTCAGGGCTGATGGTTTTGTGGTGACTTTACTGGCCTCTTCGCGAGCAGGCTCGCTCCCACACTGGATCTGTGGCGCAAGCAAATCCCCCTGTGGGAGCGAGCCTGCTCGCGAAAGCGGCCTCAAAAACACTGCATCATTCAAAGCTTGAACGCATAAGCCCGCTCAACCCGACACACCCGCGTATGACACTGCGCATACCAAGTCGCCCGCCCACGCTCACGAATTGCACTGTGCTCAGGATGCTGCTTCCACGCCAGAATCGCCGCCTCACTCACCCAGTACGACACGGTAATCCCCAACCCATCCTCACCCCGGGCCGATTCCACGCCGAGGAATCCCGGCTGCTCGCGCGCCAGTTGCACCATACGCCCAGCCGCCTCGGCGTAGCCCTGGTCACCGTCGGTGCGCAGTGAGGTGAAGATCACCGCGTAATAGTGGGGCGGTGGCGTAGTGGCGATCATCGTTTGTGTCTCGCACAAGCTTCGACCAGTGCACGAACCAGCGGCGGCAACGTGCCCTTGAGCGCGGCACGTTCCGGTTGAAACAGGGTGGCGACGAAGAAGGGATGCCCCTTGAGCTCCACCGCCCGCAAATCCCCATTCGAATCGTGACCGACGGCGTTGAGTTTCTGGTTCAGCAGTTCTTGTTCGAACTGCGGATTCACACCGTAACGACAGCGATAGCCTTCGTGAATCTCGGACTTTTCATACGCCTTGGCGATTAACGAACCTTCAACCAAATGGATGCTGTCGACCGCTTCCACCAACGAACACGTCAGCGGTGTGAGCAAGGCTCGTTCAGCATCGGGGGAGGTTTCGCCGTGCTCGGCATCGGCCCAACCGAGAACGTTGCGGGCGTATTCCAGCACCGCGTGTTGAAAACCGCCGCAGGTGCCGAGGAAAGGTCGCTGGTGTTCGCGGGCAAAACGGATCGCGCGTAATGCGCCGTCCATGTCGCGGTAAGGGCTGGCGGGCACGCACCAGAAGCCGTCGAAGGTGTTGAACGGGGTATCGGCGTTGATCTGGTCAGTGGCCAGCCATTGGAACTGCACGTCCAGGCCTGAGTGCTCGGCGGCCATGCCGAGGGCGATGGGGATGGCTTGGTGGGCGGTGACTTGCGGGTCGTAGTCGCCGATCAGGGCGATGCGAATGGGATTTTCAGGAGAAACTTGATCCATGTGGTTTTCCTTCAAAGCAGCGATTTTGAGAGCCGCGAATAACCCTGTGGCGAGGTTGTTCGTTTCTGTCGGCCACTATAAATTGGCGTTCACGCACTCAATATTGGCGTATACCCAATTGATCAATGCACCCACGCACTATCGGCTGGACTACCCGGACCTGGCGCTGATCCTGGCGTTGGTCCGCGGCGGCTCTCTGGCCCGGGCTTCACAGCTGTTGAAAGTCGACGTCTCGACGGTGTTTCGGGCGGTGCGCCGACTGGAAGCCGCGCTCGGTCAGCAACTGTTCGAAAAGAGCCGCGCCGGTTACCTGCCGACGACCTTGGCGCAGTCCCTGGCCGAACAGGCTGAGCGTGCCGAGCAAGCGCTGGACGCGGCGCGCATCGGCGTGGAGCAGGGCGGGGAAGTCATCAGCGGTACAGTGCGCCTGACCTGCACCGATTCAGTCCTGCAAGGTTTGCTGCTGCCGGCGCTGGCCCGGTTCATGCCGTCCTACCGGGCGCTGACCATCGAACTCAGCACTTCCAACGACTTCGCCAACCTCAGCCGCCGGGATGCCGACATTGCCCTGCGCCTGACTCGCACACCGCCAGAGCACTTGGTCGGGCGATGTCTGGCGCAGGTTTCGTATCGGGTCTGCGGCAGTGCGGCCTATCTGAAAAGCGTGGATCCCGCGGATCTGGCGTCGCTGACCTGGATCGCCCCGGACGACTTCCTGCCCGATCACCCGACGATTGCCTGGCGTCGTCAACAATGGCCCGGCGTGGTGCCGGGCTATCGCTGCAACAGCATGTTGTCGGTGACCGAGTTGGTGCGGGCAGGGCTGGGTGTCGCGGCGTTGCCGGACTTTCTGATCGGCGACGATTTGCAGTCGTTGACCGGGCCGTTGCAGGGTTGCGACACGGCCCTGTGGCTATTGACCCGCCCGGACTGCCGCGCCCTGCGCTCGGTGGTGACGCTGTTTGACGAGTTGGGCCGGGCGCTACGGTTGCCTTAAATCGGCGTTTTCGGTGCGTCCTTGCGCACAAAATGCTGATGCATTTCCGAGGTCAGGTTTTCGATGCGTTCGGTCAGGGCTTTGGTCATTTCGGTGAGGCGGGTGTTCTGCTCCAGCAGCGCCAGCAATTGCGCAGTGTTCTGTGCAGCCTGGGCCTGACGTTCGGAGTTGGCCACGGCCAGGGCTTCGCGGTGCTGTGCGTCGGCGTCGGACTGGGCTTTATCCCGCGCGGCCTGGCGGGTCTGGGCCAGCAGGATCAGCGGCGCGGCGTAGGCTGATTGCAGGCTGAACGCCAGGTTAAGCAGGATGAACGGGTACAGGTCAAAGTGCGCCACACCGAACAGGTTAAGGCACACCCAAATCACCACGATCAAGGTTTGTGCCCCGAGAAACGTCGGGGTGCCAAAGAACCGCGCAAACGCCTCGGCGCGCAGGGCGAATTTGTCAGTGCCGAAGGTCGGCGCCAGGTGAGCGTGAGGGCGATGGAAGCGCAGGTGATCGACGGGGGCGGCGGGTTTGGTGTCGGACTTGGATGAGTTCATGGGGCGCTCGGCGAGGAATCGGGACTTGGGGTCACTATAGTCCTGTGCCGGCGCTTGTTAGCTGAATCGATGTTGAACGGGAGTCCGCCTTCGCGAGCAAGCCCGCTCCCACACTGGATCTGTGAACGACACAAATCCCCTGTAGGAGCAAAGCTTGCTCGCGAAGGCGGCGACACGGTTATTTGCCTGGCGAGAAAACCAGTCCCACCTCAAACATCAGCCAGGCTCGCGCTCATTAGCAAACATACTCACCGCCTGCACCGCATTACTCGCCCCATCCCGAATCTGCAAAATCACCGTGCCCGCCTGATTCGCCAACTCAACCCCTTCTGCCGCCCGATCCCGGGTGCCGTCCATGCTTTTGATCGCCTGCCGGGTCTCAGTCAGGATCAAACCGATCATGCTGGAAATCTCCGCCGTGGACCCACTGGTTCGCGCCGCCAGCAGCCGAACCTCATCCGCCACCACCGCAAACCCGCGCCCTTGTTCACCGGCCCGGGCCGCTTCGATGGCCGCATTGAGCGCCAGCAGGTTGGTCTGGTCGGCAATCGCCCGAATCGTGTTGACGATGGCGGTGATCTGTTCGGAGCGCTCGCCGAGTTGAGCGATCAAGGTCGAGGATTCGGCAATATTGGCGGCGATTTCGCGCATTTCACTGGCTGCTTGCTGGATCACTTGCGTGCCATGCTCGGCGACTTTTCGCGTCTCCACCGAGATGTGATAAGCCTCGGTGGCGCTGCGGGCATCCTGGGCATGTTGCTCGACCCGGGCGGTGACGTCCGAGGCGAATTTCACCACTTTGCACAAGCGGCCACCGGCGTCGTACACCGGGTTGTAGTTGGCTTCCAGCCAGACCGTCTGCCCGCGTTTGTCGACGCGCTCGAACTGGCCATGGAACAACTCGCCCTGATTGAGCCGGCGCCAGAAGTCCTGATAGGCGCCGCTGTTGACCAGCTCGGGGGTGCAGAAAATCCGGTGATGTTTGCCTTTGAGCTCAGCCAGGCTGTAACCCATGCGCGTCAGAAAATTCTGATTGGCCGTGATGATGCTGCCGTCCAGGTTGAACTCGATCACCGCCATGGCGCGGTCGACGGCCTGCAACTTGGCGCTGGATTCGCTTTCATGTTGCACCCGGGCCGTCACGTCCATGGCGTACTTCACCACTTTCACCACCCGGCCGGAGTCATCCTTGATCGGGTTGTAACTGGCCTCCAGCCAGATCAGTTGCCCCTTGCTGTTGACCCGCTCGAAAGTGCCCGACTCGAACTGACCGTTTTTCAGGCGCGACCACAGCTGGGTGTACTGGCTGCTGCGGGCGAATTCCGGTGTGCAGAACTGGCGATGGGGTTTGCCGAGCACTTGCTCGCGTTCATAACCCAGGGTCTTGAGGAAGTTGTCATTGGCGCGCAGCACGACGCCGTCCAGATCGAACTCGATCACCGCCATCGAGCGATCGATCGCGTCCAGAAGTCCGGTTTGATTGGCGACAGTTTGCTGGAGTGTATCGAGGGTGGATTTATGGCGATTGAATAACATGGCGGCAGCGCTCAAGAAGTGGGGAACACCAAGGAGTCGTCCCTATTCCTGCGCCTGCAGGCCGAAGACCAAGGCTGTCTTCGGCGTTGTCTGCTCAATGTCAGCGGTCCCTGGCTGACAGAGCCGTACTTATATAAAACTTCATAAACTTGTACAAGAAGGCGGATTTCTGACTGGTTGTACAACTTTTCAGGCGGAGATGCGCGTTGCTGAGCCACCGCTTGAAGAGCCCGACGCCACGCTGATCTTGTTGCGCCCGGTGTTTTTTGCGGTGTAGAGGGCTTTATCTGCATCGTTGAGCCAGGCAATCGCGTCGGTGAACGCTGTTTGGTAGGCGGCCAGGCCAATGCTCAGCCTGATTCGCAGCTCGGGCACTTGCGGGTGACGATAGTCATTGAGCACCTCGCGCAAGCGTTCCATGACTTCCCAGGCTTGATGCAACGACATGTTGGGCAGGATCACACAAAACTCGTCGCCGCCATAACGGCCGGCCAGATCGACTTCGCGCAGGTTGCGCCGCAGCTCAAAGCTCAACTGGCGCAGCACCGTATCGCCGACGATATGCCCATAGGTGTCGTTGATCGCCTTGAAGTGATCGATGTCGATCAACGCAATCACCGACGCCACATGGTTATGCCGACACTGCTGGAATTTGACGTGCAGCAGGTCCTTCCAGGCGCCGTGGTTGAGCAGGCCGGTCAAACTGTCGGTGCGGCTCAAGGCGCTCAGGGCGCGTTTGTGTTCGGAGAGTTTGAACGCCAGTCGATAACACACCATCCCCACCGCCAACGGGTATATGGTCAGCGACGGTATACAGGCCAGCACCTGAATCGGCGTGGCCGTCGCGGTGAACGCTGCGCCGAACAGCAGCCAGGCAATCACCACGCCAATCATCTGCGCCAGGGCACCCTGGAAAAATAATCTCGGACCACCCGCCGCGACGTTGTTCATCGTCATCATGGAAAGAATGGTGACAGTGACGATCGGGTTGAACTGAACGGTCGCGGCCCAGAAACCGCCGCACAGCGAATCGACAATAATGTTGCGGCGTTCGGCCTGATAGGGGAAGGGCGACCGGGAGGCCATCTGGTAGGCAAGATGCGGCCAGACGAAGCCATTGAGCAGCATCACGACCCAGACCCAGCCCGGCATGTTCAACGGATACAGCGCAGCGGTCACACAGATACAGCCAATGCCCAGACCGACGGTTCTGGGCATGTAGATGCGTCGGGCGAACGAAAGGCCCTTGCCGCGTTGGTTTTCCATAATTCCCTGCGCCAGATTCATTCTGAAACACATTTCGGTGTTTTATTCAGAGTTACCGTTCATCGGTAAAGCGGCAGACATTGTCATTTATTCCAACAGGAATAATCAGTGTCCTTGGGAGCCATTTAACGAGGGGGCAGGTGCGGCAGAGACTTGATCTAGAGCTGATAACAGGCCAAAAACATGTCCATCGCCGATTCGACGACCGTGCTTTGTACCTCCGGGGAAAGACCCGTCTGGCCCATGGAGATTTGCGGCCAGAACGCGAAGGACTTGAGCAACCCCTGAATCTGCTGGGCAGCAAACTCCGGGTTGAGCGGTTTCAGTCGGCCATCGGCCTGGGCGGCGCGAATCCACACGGTCAGGCCCTCTTCACGTTCACCCATGCGGGTGATCATGTTCTGGGCACGTTCGGGGGAATGGATGGTGGCGGCAATGGCGACCCGCGCCAGATCGAGAAAATTGTTGTCGCCCATCATCTGCACTTTCGCCAACAGGATCTGGCGCAACTGATCGCGCAGGGGCAGGTCAGGGCGGTAGGACGCTTCCTGTTCGGCGGTCACCCGGGCCCACAGTTGATTGAGGATTTCGGCGAACAACTCTTCTTTGCTTGGAAAATGGTTGTACACCGTGCGCTTCGACACGTCGGCGGTAGCCGCTATCTTGTCCATGCTGGTGATCTCAAAACCGTTGGCACGGAATTCGGTAATCGCCGCCTGGATGATGGCTTCGCGTTTGCGGTCGGTGAGGCGCTGTGGAGCTGTCATAAGTACGCTTCGGCAGGGAAAAGTGGAGAGTTACACTCGGCAGTTTACTTGTCATCCGGATTGATGCAACCTAGAAACTACACTGTGCAGTGTAATGTTTCGTTAATCCTGCACAGTGAAAAATAGAATCTCCGGCTGATGCGTGCGTGCCTTGGCCATTTATCGTCCCACGGTAGAAACCTGCGACTAACGCGGTTTTTCTGGAGTTATTCCTTGATGGCCACTTCAAATTCCTCTACGGACATCGCCGTCCAACCTGAAGCTTCCCGTCAGGTCGAAGGGCATTTCCGAAACCACCAGCCAGTCCAGCGTGAAGGCTTTCGTAAAATGCTGCGCATCATGTGGAACATGATCTTCCACAAACCGCGCAACACCCGCCCGAGCACTGCCGTCCCGGTGCAAGCCTTGACCCAGGCTGCGCTGATCGCCGCACCTAATCACAGCGTGTACCGCCTCGGCCATTCGACCGTGCTGCTCAAACTGCGGGACAAATTCTGGATCACCGACCCGGTCTTCGCCGAGCGCGCCTCGCCAGTGCAATGGGCCGGCCCCAAGCGGTTCCACCAGCCGCCGATCAGCCTGGAAGAACTGCCGCCGATTGAAGCGGTGATCCTGTCCCACGACCACTACGACCACCTCGACTACAACGCAGTGCTCAAACTGGCCGACAAGACTAAGTACTTCCTCACGCCGCTGGGCGTCGGTGACACCCTGATCAAGTGGGGCGTCGATGCCAGCAAAGTTCGCCAGATGGACTGGTGGCAGGGCACCGAAGTCGATGGCATTCAGTTCATCGCCACACCGTCGCAGCACTTTTCCGGTCGCGGTCTGTTCGATGGCAACAGCACGCTGTGGGCCTCGTGGGTGATGATCGACGGCGACACCCGCATCTTTTTCAGTGGTGACAGCGGTTACTTCGACGGCTTCAAACGCATCGGCGAACAGTACGGCCCGTTCGACCTGACCCTGATGGAAACCGGCGCCTACAACGTCGAATGGCCACACGTGCACATGCAACCCGAGGAAACCCTGCAGGCGCATATCGACCTGAAAGGACGTTGGCTGCTGCCGATTCACAACGGCACTTTCGACCTGTCGATGCACGCCTGGTTTGAACCCTTCGACCGTATCCTCGCGCTGGCCTGGGAACGTAACGTATCGATTACCACGCCGCAGATGGGCGAGGCATTCAACGTGATGTACCCACAACGTGGCCGCGCCTGGTGGTTGAATCTGGAAAGTACGATGAAGGAAAAAGGGCGCATGGCTTGTAGCGGCTACAAGTCTGGGTGACTTTTCGTACAGTCATAGGTCCTTGTTGCTGACAGTCGTTTCCTACGACATCGGTAGGCTGTGCGGCGAGTGAAATGAATCACTCGTCATCAGCCAAACAAGGACGTAGGACATGAAAGACAGTTTCAAAACTCGTATGACGGTGCTGGCCCAGGCCGTTCTGCTTTCGATCGCAGGCTCCGCTTATGCGGATGACACAACGGCACTCGAATACGCGAGCGTCAGTGAACTCAGCGCGCAAATGGAGCGTAACGAGCTCACCTCAGTAGCGTTGGTGAAGCACCTGCAAGCGCGGATCGAGACACTGGACAAACAAGGGCCGGCGATCCGCGCGATCATGGAGCTCAATCCCCAAGCCATCGACATCGCGACGGCACTGGATCAGGAACGTCAGGACGGGCAGGTTCGCGGTCCGCTGCACGGGATTCCGGTTCTGCTCAAAGACAACATCGATACCGCTGACCTGATGCAAACGAGTGCAGGGTCGCTGGCCATGGTCGGCCAACCGGCATCGAACGACGCGTTTATCGTCAAGCAACTGCGTGATGCGGGCGCGGTCATTCTTGGCAAAACCAACATGAGCGAGTGGGCTTACGTCCGGGAAATGGGTTTGCCCCATGGCTGGAGTGGTCGAGGCGGCCAAGGTAAAAATCCACACGTGCTGGACGGCGAAATCTGCGGCTCCAGTTCCGGATCGGCCGCAGGCGTAGCCGCCGGCTTCGCACCGCTCTCCATCGGTACGGAAACCAATGGCTCGATCACATGCCCGGCTTCAGCCAACGGCGTCGTAGGTGTCAAGCCGACGCTCGGGTTGTTCAGCCGTTCCGGAATCATCCCGATCACGCGTCTGCAAGACACGGCCGGCACTCTTACCCGCACCGTTCAAGACGCGGCGCTGATGTTCAATGCCCTGCAGGGTGTCGACGCTTCGGACGCCACGATCGACGACGTACCGGTAGGCGTTGATTACACGGCATTACTCTCCACAGTGGCACTCAGCGGCAAGCGAATTGGCTACCCGGTCGAGTACCTTGGGCCGGATGGCCGTGAGCTTCAACCCAGCGTCGAGTTCACTCAGGCCATGGCCACCCTGGAGGCGCAAGGCGCCACCGTTGTGCCTTTAAAAGTCCGGCTGCCGGACATCGCGAATTACTTCCCCGTGCTGATGGCAGGCATGAAGCATGAGCTCCCCGAGTACCTGGCAAGCCGCTCCGGTTTATCGATTCAAACATTTCAGGATTTGATCGATTTCAACGCACTCAACCCCGGTCCAGAAGGTTACGGTCAGCAGATGCTCGACGCAATCAACAAGCTGGACATGAGCCACGCCCAGGCCAGTGAGTTGTTCACAGCAATCAATGCCAGCTTCAAAGAGGCCATCGATGAACAACTGACGGAACACAATCTGGACGCCATGGTTGCCGATGCCGACGGATTTTCGCAGTTCAGTGCAGCCGTGGCGGGCTACCCTGCCATCACACTCCCTTCGGGCATGACTGACGACGGCATACCGACTTCGTTGTTCTTCTACGGTCCGCGCTGGAGCGAACCGAAACTGTTGGCACTGGCCTACAGCTATGAACAAGCATCGTTGAAGCGACAGAACCCGGCGTTCCAGCAGCCGTAATGTGTGTCATCGGGCCAATGACTCGACGTTGTCACTGGCCCGGATTCACCCTTGTACGCCTACGTTTTGCCTTTCAGAAGATCCAGATATTCCAGGATCTTCGTCACGGTCAAATCACCCATTCGTCCCTGGAGCATTTCATCCAGCTCCTGTTGGGACAGCCCAAGCTTTTGCGCAGCCTTGGTCTTACTCAGATCACCGCTTTCGAGGAGCATGCCGATCCTCATGACGTATTCGGCCTTGCCCCGTGCGGCACCCGCATCGATATCACTCATCCACTGACACCTCACTCAACCATCGCATAATCCGCCCGCGCCACCGGATTTGGCGTCGAGCCTTTCACATTCATCCCTCTACCCGGCGCAAACCCCGGGAAAAACACCAACCCCTCCGATTCAAACCGATACGCCAGCGCCAGCCGCGTGACATCCAGCACATCACGCTCGGCCTCGAAACGCTCAATGGCGTCCACCGACACCCCGGACTCGCGAGACAATTCCTCCACGCTCCAACCCAGCATCGCTCGGGCCTGGGCGCTGTGGGCCGGGGTGAATTGGAAGAGGGCGATACGTTCCAGGGTGATTTTCATCGCAAGAGAGGCCATGGTGTTCTCCGGGCTCGAGAGTGCTGATTCAAAATGTACTGTGTTTTTGTACAGTTGTTTTGATTCCGGATCAAACGCATTTTTTGATTTGTGCTATTTGGGTGGGGTCGTCCTGACGGACGGTAGGCTTCAGCACGCCGTCGACTTTCGAGGTTGGAGTTCGCTGGATTTTCCGCAAGAATAAGGCGTTGCACATCTGAGTTATTTCAAAGGAGGCTGAACATGCCGATCCTCGAGAGTGACTGGAAAAAATTCAAGGGGCTGCGCCAGATCGCGCTTGATCGCTTCTGCCAAAATGTTTTGGCCGACGCGAAGACAATCGCCCAGCATGATGCACTCTCGGCTCATACCCGATATGTGATGCTTTACCGATTGATGCGTGATCGGGACAAGGATTTGGTACAGGCTTTTGACGACAACAGCCAATCCCGCTCAAGTGCACTCATGGGCTTGTGGTTGATGGTCATGCATGACTTGCTGACCGAAGAAGAGCTATCAGTCCTCAGCGACGGTGCTTTGGATTCCATAAAAGAGGTGGTCCGCCAGCCCTATGAGCTCGAATGGATGGATGAAATCCCGCCGCACGACTGGTAGCTGTATTCCCAATTCATCAGAGAACCAACGATGTTGATCTTCAACTGCACCGAAGCGGCCAGCAAATTTTTTAGCCGCGTACAAAAGGGCAAGACAATCACCCCCGTGGATCACAATCCACCTTCACCCACCCCTGAAGAAGACGAACCAGGTGAATTGACCGAACAGTGGCTGGTCCACGCCATCACCGTTCAGCGCAAACACGTGCTGTTCGTCATCCACATCAAAACCCGTTATTGCATGATTTTCGCGGACGCGAAAAAGGCTGACGTTGAGGGTTTTGTCCGGCGTTTCTCTGAGCGCTGGCTCTACGGCCTGATGCGTCAAGCGACGCAGAACGACCTCTTTCCATGGCTCGACGGCGAACTCATGGAGCAGCGTTATGAGCAGGCCTGCGGCGAATACGTCTTCTATAAGCGCAGGCATCGCGGCGCGCAAAAGCACATCGACGACATCTCCTGGATATTTCAGGACTACGCCGCCGAGTGGGGCGAGTTACCCCCCGATGAGTACGTGGCTGGCCGCTTCGACGCAAAAATGAACGACACGCCGCGACATAGCAAAGGCCATAAAGACTATTACTGGCCCGATGAAGAAATGATCGCTCATTGGTTGCGCACCTACTCTGGTCAAGATGAGCAAGGTGTCCAGGCTGCGCGGGATCGGCGTAAAGAAGTGGCGCGTGAGATTCGGGAGTTGGAATCGCGACTGGCGCAGGGCTGATTACTTCTCCACCAGCCCCGGCGCTTCCCGAACAATAAAGTGATCCAGATTCTCAATATTCGCACTGAACACCCCGAACGTCTGTTCGGGGTTCTTCTTGCTCGGCACCTGCTTCAACTCCGGCGTCACGCCATAGAAGAAGCAAAACAACTCCTTCCCACTTTCGATGGCGTGCTTGATCTCTTCCAGAAACGCCTTGCGCTTGCGGTAGTTGTCGATCAACTTCTTGCTCAAATAAACATTCACCGAATAAGGCTTCTTCTTCGCCTCATCCGCCTGCTTGAACCAGACCTTCTGTTCGAAATCGATGCGAAAACTCTGGGTGTAATCCTTGATCTCCTTGATCTTGCCCCAGTAAATCAGCCCCTTGTTGTCCGTCAGGTATTCAATCTTCTTGAAGAACGACCCATAAGGCGCCGTGTGCTCGCCAATCTTCAGCGGCATGCGCTTGAGCAGTTCCTTGTCCTCAAAGTTCGACACAAAACACTCCACCGGATGGGCGAAGACACTGGTCTTGTCCGGCGCCGACTCCCGGTTCGGATGCTCCGCATGACTGTCCGCCGAGGCGCTTTTCGGCGCATCCCGCACCACATCTGCCGCCACCGGAGGGCTCGACGGCTTGCGTACATACTCGCGCCGAGTCAGTAACAATTCCGACGGAAAATGCTCCTCGCGACTGTCATCCGTTTCCGCACCGTCCGCTTCAACCCCCGACGCCGGCGTCCTCAAACTGACATAAGGACAATCCGCCACATGCCGCGTGCTGGGCGTGTTCTTGAAATGCGGGGTGCGGACGTAATTCACGTTTTTGGCATTGAACGTCGTCAACACATTAGCCGCATCGAAGGCCGCCCTGCAGGCGTCATTGGGACACTGGAAGTGTTCCTTGGCGGAATCGAACGCCATCGTCTCGTCAAAATTCAAATCCCGCACGTCATAGATCGACAACTTATCGTCGAGGCTGAGGCAGTAGGCGAGGTCGAATTTCATGGTGGGCTCGGGTCCTTGGGTGGGGGAGGGTATTAATAGCGGGAGGCGGGGCGGGTTGCACTGACTGTTTTCAAAACAACGCAAAACCCGAAGCAACCTACCAACCCTGTGGGAGCGGGCTTGCTCGCGAATCTCGGCATCAACTCGGTCTATCTGCTCAGCACCGACTCAGCAGCAACGCAACTCACTGTGGGCGAGGGCAATTACTCGGGAATTAACCGTCCAACCTTCAAATAAAGCGAAGCAGTGAACTCCTGACTATCGTTCGAATAATGACAACGGCGATGACAGTTCGGGCACAGAGCTACGGCGTTGGTGATTTGATCTGAACCTTTTTCGGCAAGCGGCTTAACGTGATGAACTTCCAGATACGGCAAACCAAGCTTTTGAAACGGAGCAGGCTCGCCACAGCCGTCGCAATTCCCCTCGGCCTCATTTCGAACCCAGGCTCTGACTTCGGGATCTCGTACATATACCGTGCGTGAATTCGCCACTCGTTTGGGTTTCTTAATGCCCTTTGGTGGTTCCGTTATCTTTTCCTTTTGAAGCGCAGTAGCGCGACGTTCTAGCGTCTCTTCATCGGCAGTTGGAGCTTTAGGGTCGCCAGGCTGAACGCCTTTTTCAGTTAGTACCGCCCGAATTGACTGCTCAACCTGCGAGCCCACATTTCTGGCTGGCTTGTATCCCTTGATGAATTCCCGGTCCATTTTCATCAGAACCGTAGAGATATTCTGCATTCGGAATTCCACAGAACCTTTGGTGCGGGTGGGTAAGGCCGTTTCGCGTAGGGCAAGATTCACCGCAGTTTTAACGAACTTCTGACCCTTTTTTTCTAGTGCAAGCATCTTCAGATAGGCTTCTACCGCAGCCTTAATCTCTGAAGCACTCCAATCGCTTTCTTTCTTCTTTACGCTCATAACATCGCCGAGGGTTGAAAACCCTCGGACGATACTGAGTGGCCATCACGACTGTCTACGAAAATTCCTACAGAAAAGACAGACGCATCGCTCAATCGGCCCTACAAAGACACCGCCGCACTACTAACCCACCGATTGCTTCGAAGACTGAAACACCTCCAAAACCCTCCGCCACCAAGGCTTCACCACCGGCACCCGCCGCCGAGTGCGATTGAGCAACAGATAAGGCATGTCCCGCAGCCGAATCCAACCTTCATCCTGCCAGTGCAACAGACTCAAAGACATCTCCGGCCAATCCAACAAACTCAACATAGGCCGATCGGAATTCATCGACGGCCCGGCATCTCGTAAGGCAGGCACCACTTGATGGGTCAACCATTCACGCAACAATCGATTCCCTGGCGCGTAGTGATAGACCAGCAGCGCATACACGCCAGACTCACTGAGCATCAACCGCTTCTCTGGTTGGCCGTGGTAGTCGATCAGCAATGTGTGCCGCTGATCCTCATCCAGTTTGCTGACCACACGATCACTCAGATGAAAACCCATTAAGCGACCCAGATCGCGGGCACAGAACCATGGCTGGTTTTCTAGGAGGAGGGCGTGAAGTTCGAGGTTTTGGCGAATGAAGACGATGGGGGTGTATGGATCAGACATGGCAAGCCTCCAGGGATGGAAGCGCATAAAAATGAAGCAGCTAACGCGGATTTCCTTCGGAGAGAAGGAGAGATTTTTAGGCATATCCTTTACCTCTGTGTGATGTCAGCTTTCTTAGGGCTGGGTGCCGGGAGTTAAGAAACCCCACACAGAGGGCCGGACATATTCCCCTTTCGGGTCTTGTATTAGCCCACTCCCGGCATAACAGAGATTTTTTGATGCCCACGGAGAAACCGTAGGCACAAAAAAGCCGCTTCTGTCGGGTGCGGTCAGTCCGCTGTGTGAGGTGTTTCTTAGGCACCGGATTCGGAGGCTATTATTTTGTAAGTGATTGGTCAAGGTGGAAATTATTTATGTGCGCCCACTGGTGTGTGGGCGCTTGATACAGTTATTTGTCAAACTTGTTGAAAGCTAAATGTATTTCGAATGTTTGAATGGAAGAAAGAGCCTACAGAACCCGCTCCGATTAAAGCTGTGTAAGTGTCTTCTGGTACGTCATAGTAGTCATACACACTCCCGTCATTAAATTCAACTTGTAGAGTGGATGTGCCTGGTTCATAGCCGACGCTGGCGATATTGCTGGAGCTAACCGGTATTCTTTCCATTTACTTTTTCTCCTTCATTGTTTCCTGGTTTCGCCAGGCCGATACTAAAATTTCATAATCTTCCTGTTCGCGAGGTGCTGCCCAGTTTTTTGAAACTTCTGGGTCTTTACTATTTGGATATTTGTCAGGAGGTAAAACGCTTATCCTGCATCTGGTAGGGAGTTTTGCAGCCTCTCCAACGATAATGGCTTCTCCAGTTCTTAGTACCGGAAGTGAGTCGATTATTCCCGCTAAACCCTCTGACATTGCCGATTTAACGATTCCTCTATCCGTGGAGTTGTTTATGCGAAGCGCGATAATTGTTCCGCATTGGGATAAAATAGTTTCGTCTATTTCTGAAGGTCTCTGGCTGACAATCATTGCGCCTACACCAAATTTCCGACCTTCTTTGGCAATCCTTTGAACCATATGCTTTGCTAGCCCCGTATCGGACTTTGAAAGGTATCGATGTGCCTCTTCTAGTACTACCAGTAATGGGCGATTTTTCATTCCAGAGGATAGGTTTCTACCCCATATAGCTGACTCGAATAAAATATCTAAAATTGAGCCAAGGAGTAAACTTAATCGAGTAGAGGGCATTCCTGATAAATCAAGAATTGTTACGGGCTTGTCATGTCCTAGCCATTCAGACAAAAGTTGATCTAGGTCTTTTTCAACTTTTCCGTCTTTATCTGGATTCCAAGGTCCTGGATTCAACAGGAATGAATACTGTGAATCGAGAAGTCTAGACTTCATGAGTTCAAGCTGCTTTTTTATTTGTCCAGGACCACCTTTTTGCGGCGGGCTTTTTCCCGCACCGGGCGGTTTGAATTTTGGGGATATGAGATTGTCAAAATCGCCTTTCGACGTATAGGCAGGGTCTGTTTGGGCTTCATCATTCCAGTTAACAGTGTCGTCATGATAAAGGTCGTACCAGATTTTTTTTATTCTATACGGCAAAGGTGTAAACCCGGTTATTCTTTCAGAATCAATATTTAAGATGTTATTTGTCGTTAATGAAAGCTTCTTTTCTTCTATTGTTTTGTCTAGATATTGGGTTTTATAGGTTTCGTTTAAAGTGCCGCATAGAAAATCAATCAAGTTCTCGGGCGAAATGCACCAGTACGGGATGAAGAGTTTATTTGTACTGTCCGGGGAAACCGAAAAAACTTTCGCGATGTCGCCTAATGCTGATGCGTACTCACCATGGATATCAATTAATAAAATTCTAGATGAGGGGAGTTTAATGTAGTCATCATGCATGACAAGAGATCTTAAAATTGAAGCTGTGCTTGTAGATTTTCCTGATCCGGTCGAGCCTAATATTGCAGAGTGTCGTGAGACAAGTTTGTTTAAGTCTATGCTTACATCGATTCCGTCTGAACTTGAAAGCTTTCCTATCTTAAATTGCCCCTTATCGGATTTGCCAAAAATCTTGAGGAGGTCGCTGTCTACAACGATATGGACGTCGTCTCCTATGCTGGGGTATTCGCTAATGCCCCGATCAAACTCACCACCAATAATCTCTCCAATTAACTCGACTCGTATCCAGCGTCTCTGAGAGAGGATTTTATGGTCGTTTTCTAAACTAGAAGATTCGTTTGATTCGGATATAACGCCATACAAGTGGTTGTACCCGAGTGGGATTTTAACAAAACTCCCCACTTGACCAATGCGATAATTTTTTCCTTCCAGAATAGTTATTCCTGACTCCATGGTGTCAGCCAGTTCGACAGCAATGGAGGAGCTGGAAACGGAACTTATACTTCCTAGCAGAGTGGGACTACGCATCGGAATTGTCACCCTCTACTTTTTGGAGTAGGGATGCATCAGGCGGTAGATAAGACATGTCTAATGCTATTTCTTCAAACTTAATTCCAAATTCGCCTCCAGCAGTTGCCAAAAAGCGAGTTAGAATTTTGAAATCGCCAAGAAGAAACTCCTCGTTTTTGAAGTACTCTTCTCTGATTGTTTGCCAGTTTTTAGCTGGAAGTATCCCCGTACGCCATTTTGCTTCCACACCATTGATGATTGCGCCATCCCTACAAAAGACACTGACATTAGGGCATTTCATTGCAATTTCGCGTGCGAATGATTCTTCGGAGATTTTGTTGAATTGAAAGGCGAATAGCGCTGAGGAAGGGTTAGCAATAAGGCTTTCGATTATTTTCGACGTTATATGTGCGTCGGCAAAGGAGAAACCGGATGAAATAAGTAACGTGTCTGGCTCTAAGAGAAAATTTTTAAATCGTTCAAATAAAGATGAAAATGGAGCAGCTTGAGTTTGGTCGTATTTTATGTGAGATGGGTAAACCATACTGGTGTTCTGTGAGTGAGGTATCCTGATTACCTCATTGTTTGGACCGATCTCCCATCCAATTGAACCGTGAAGCTTCCATAATCTTACCCATCTTGGTGGTAGGTCATTTCTTGAAATGCTAGATGGATCGAAAAAAGCATTTCTTGAGCCGCTAAAGCCATCAAAGTATGGAGTCTTAACTCTTTCTAATGATTGTTCTAGTAGTAAGTCGTAGTTGGTGGTAAAAACTTCGATGCCATGTTTTCTATTAATGCCGTTTATCCACGAGACCAGTTCGCAGTATGGAGTTGGGCTCGGTGGTAATTCTCGATCTACAACCTTTTTAATTGAGTTGCATATGTGATCGGTTAACTGTGTAAATTTTATACTGTCATATCCGTGAACTTTTGATGTTCCTATGACATCTGCTAGTGCTCTGATTTTTGATAGGACTTTTTCAAAATTCTTGTCTTCTATCGAAGATTCTATTTCATTGAAAACCCTAAGGTCTTCCTCGGATAAGTCCGACTTTATAGCACGGGTTAAACCTACGACATTGGGAATTAGCGGCTCCCAAGCGTCCTTTCCTACGTTGATGCTGACAGGCGCCCCAGCACCGAGAAGAATTCCAATTTTCTTTTTGCCATTGGTTATTATTTGACGAAAGCCAAACATATATTGGTCGGGATTATGCACGGACTCGTTCATGCCAGTTCCTTAGCTAAAAAAAAGCCCTGCATGAGCAGGGCTTTTTAGCTTCCCTAACAACCATGTAAGGTAAGCTCTTATTGCATGGCGTTACGCCACTGTCAATCCCAGCTAAGCGCACCACCGGTTTGGTATTCAATAACCCGAGTCTCAAAGAAATTCTTCTCTTTCTTCAAGTCCATAATCTCGCTCATCCAAGGGAACGGGTTAGTCGTCCCTGGATACTCTTCCTTCAACCCAATCTGCGACAGACGACGGTTAGCGATGAACTTCAGGTAGTCCTCCATCATCGCCGCGTTCATGCCGAGTACGCCGCGAGGCATGGTATCGCGAGCGTATTCAATCTCCAGCTGAGTCCCCTGCAGAATCATCTGCGAAGCCTCTTCCTTCATTTCAGCATCCCACAAGTGCGGGTTTTCGATTTTGATCTGGTTGATCACGTCGATGCCGAAGTTCAGGTGCATGGATTCGTCGCGCAGGATGTATTGGAACTGCTCGGCGACGCCGGTCATTTTGTTGCGGCGGCCCATGGAGAGGATTTGGGTGAAGCCGCAGTAGAAGAAGATGCCTTCCAGGACGCAGTAGTAGGCGATCAGGTTGCGCAGCAGTTCTTTGTCGGTTTCGACGGTGCCGGTTTCGAACTTCGGATCGGAGATCGAGCGGGTGTATTTGAGGCCCCAGGTGGCTTTTTTCGCGACCGATGGGATCTCGTGGTACATGTTGAAGATCTCGCCTTCATCCATGGCCAGCGATTCGATGCAGTACTGGTAGGCGTGGGTGTGGATCGCTTCTTCGAAAGCCTGGCGCAGGATGTACTGGCGGCATTCCGGGTTGGTGATCAGGCGGTACACGGCCAGGACCAGGTTGTTGGCAACCAGGGAGTCGGCGGTGGAGAAGAAGCCGAGGTTGCGCATGACGATGCGGCGTTCGTCGTCGGTCAGGCCTTCCGGGTCTTTCCAGAGGGCGATGTCGGCGGTCATGTTGACTTCTTGCGGCATCCAGTGGTTTGCGCAACCGTCCAGATACTTCTGCCAGGCCCAGTCGTACTTGAAGGGTACGAGTTGGTTGAGGTCGGCGCGGCAGTTGATCATGCGCTTTTCGTCGACAGCGACGCGGGCGGAGGCGCCTTCGAGTTCGGCCAGGCCTTCGGCAACGTCGAGGTTGTCCAGGGCAGCCTTGGCACGGGCGATGGCGGCGGAGTCGGAGGCGGTCACGGCACGCGCTTCTTGGGCGGCAACGCCACCGGCGGTGTCGAGGCGGTCCATGTTGGCTTCAGTCGCGTGGCCGGCGTTGGCGCCTTTTACGGCTACTTCGCCCGTGTCTTCTTTGTCGAATTCGTCCCAGCTCAGCATGACGTGTCGTCTCCTGCGTGAGGGCCAGATTGCCCATGTGATGGTTTGTCACACGGTCGTACTGGCCGCGTTGGATCTAAGGAAAATGTAATTGCAGCTACCGCAGGCAAAAACAGAAATTTTTTACGGAGTCGAGCCGCCGATGGGCGCAGAGAAAATGAATCGCTTCTGCGTGGGGCTTCGGACTGGCTGCTTATCCCTGTAAGGGAATATTGCAGGCCCGTTTAAGGCGGCATTATAGGGAAAAAAACAGGCGTGTGGTGCGACGAAATGGCACTGAGAACGCACGGCGGGGGAGGTTTTTTGATCGGAGCGAGGGTTTACAGGGCTTTGGCTGGGTATCGCAGGTGAAGATTTTTTTTCATTATTTTTGGCGGGCTGGATTTTTGTGCAAAAAATAGCCAGAAAATCGGGTTTTTCACTACATGTTGTGTTTCAAGGCGCTTTTCGATGGCCCCAGACACAACTAAGCCCGACCGAAGCCGGGCCCTAATGTCGCGTTCAGCCATCAGCTGAGGCGGGCAGCCCCGACGTGATCAGCGCCATCGGCGGCGACCTTGGCTGCGCCAATGTGATCGGCCCCGTCAGAAGCGACAGGCGCGCCGTTGGTAAAAGCCGCCGAGCCGGTGCGCTCGTAGCCATCAGCAGCGAAAGCGCCACCGGCCAGTACGCAAAGGGTCAAGGCGAGGATCAGTTTGGTTTTCATCGTTATTACTCCAAGTGCGTGGCGGATCAACCGTTAGTGCAGCCATTACCCATGACGCTATAACGCAGGATGTGGCGCTGACCTTTGGAGTCGTCGTATTCCATTTTCATCGGAACCACTTCACACACATTCGGAACTTCGCTCATGGACACGACGTTGGCGATGTCCAGGTGGGTGGAATACGTATATTCCTCTACTGCGGGTTTCTGCTGTGCGACATCAGTCGGAACCTCGTCGGCCATGGCGGTTGCGCACAGACTGCTGAGGGCCAGAACTAATAAAGCTTTCATTTCAAATTTACCTTTCTAAAGTCGAGAGGGTTCACGCAATCCTTTTGGGATTGCGTGTGGAACTTCAGTACTGGGTTGTTTGATTAACTGCCTTCGTGGGGGCTGCAACTTGGTTAATCAGGGTTGCCTTGTTGGCGAGGCTGATTTTAGGCGTGGGGGTTACATTCATATACCCATGGTTTTGATAAACACCTTTCGCGATTCCCGTAACAATCGCGCGAAAAGCAAATGTTCGCAGGCCACTGCCACTGCCAGGGCCGGACGTCGCGGATGGCGTGGGTTTGAGCGCTCGGAGGGGGTAACCACGACATTTTGTAGGGGCTTGTTACTACCATCGTCGAATGGTTCTATAGGCCCGGCCCGGCTACAACAGGTCCATACAAAAACAACTATTCCACCGAGGTAAGAAAGATGAGTGCGGGTTCTCTGTATCCAGTTCGTCCCGAGGTAGCAGCCAATACGTTGACTGACGAGGCCACCTATAAGGCCATGTACCAGCAGTCGGTCGTCAACCCGGACGGCTTCTGGCGCGAACAAGCCAAGCGCCTCGATTGGATCAAGCCTTTCACCACGGTGAAGCAGACCTCCTTCGACGATCACCATGTCGACATCAAATGGTTCGCCGATGGCACGCTGAACGTTTCCTACAACTGCCTCGACCGTCATCTGGCCGAGCGCGGCGATCAAATCGCGATTATCTGGGAAGGGGATGACCCTGCCGAGAGCCGCAACATCACCTACCGCGAGCTGCACGAGCAAGTCTGCAAGTTCGCCAACGCCTTGCGCGGCCAGGATGTGCATCGCGGCGACGTGGTGACTATCTATATGCCGATGATCCCCGAAGCCGTGGTCGCCATGCTGGCCTGCACCCGGATCGGCGCGATTCACTCAGTGGTGTTCGGTGGTTTCTCGCCGGAAGCCCTGGCTGGCCGCATCATCGACTGCAAATCCAAAGTGGTGATCACCGCCGACGAAGGTGTTCGTGCCGGCAAGAAGATCCCGCTCAAGACCAACGTCGACGACGCGCTGACCAACCCGGAAACCAGCAGCATCCAGAAAGTCATCGTGTGCAAGCGCACCGGTGGCGACATCAAGTGGAACCAGCATCGCGACATCTGGTACGAAGACCTGATGAAAGTGGCGGGCGCCGTGTGCGCGCCGAAAGAAATGGGTGCTGAAGAAGCGCTGTTCATTCTTTACACCTCCGGTTCGACGGGCAAGCCGAAGGGCGTGCAACACACTACCGCCGGTTACCTGTTGTACGCGGCGATGACCCACGAGCGTGTATTCGATTATCGTCCAGGCGAAATCTACTGGTGCACCGCCGACGTCGGCTGGGTCACGGGTCACAGCTATATCGTCTACGGCCCATTGGCTAACGGCGCGACCACGTTGCTGTTCGAAGGTGTGCCGAACTATCCGGATATCACCCGGGTGGCGAAGATCATCGACAAGCACAAGGTCAACATCCTCTACACCGCGCCCACCGCGATCCGCGCGATGATGGCGTCGGGCCAAGCCGCTGTTGAAGGTGCCGATGGCAGCAGTTTGCGCCTGCTCGGTTCCGTGGGTGAGCCGATCAACCCGGAAGCGTGGGACTGGTATTACAAGAATGTGGGCAAGTCCCGTTGCCCGATCGTCGATACCTGGTGGCAGACCGAAACCGGCGGCAACATGATGAGCCCGCTGCCAGGCGCTCACGCCCTCAAGCCAGGTTCTGCGGCGCGTCCATTCTTCGGTGTGGTGCCGGCGTTGGTCGACAACCTGGGTAACATCATCGAAGGCGTTGCCGAGGGCAACCTGGTGATTCTCGATTCGTGGCCAGGCCAGGCACGCACGCTGTATGGCGATCACGACCGCTTCGTCGATACCTATTTCAAGACTTTCCGTGGCATGTACTTCACCGGCGACGGTGCGCGCCGCGACGAAGACGGTTACTACTGGATCACCGGTCGCGTGGATGACGTGCTTAACGTTTCCGGGCATCGCATGGGTACGGCCGAGATCGAGAGCGCGATGGTTGCGCACCCGAAAGTCGCCGAGGCTGCCGTGGTTGGCGTGCCGCACGACATCAAGGGGCAGGGCATCTATGTGTATGTCACCCTTAAAAATGGCGAAGAGCCGAGCGAGCAACTGCGCCTGGAGCTGAAAAACTGGGTGCGTAAAGAGATTGGGCCGATTGCTTCGCCGGATGTGATCCAGTGGGCGCCGGGGCTGCCGAAAACCCGTTCGGGCAAGATCATGCGCCGGATTCTGCGCAAGATTGCCACCGCTGAATACGATGGGTTGGGGGATATTTCGACCCTGGCGGATCCGGGTGTGGTGCAGCATTTGATTGATACGCATAAGACGATGAACGTCGCGTAAGCGTCGGTCTGAGCTGCCGAAGCCCCGCCAGACATAGCGTCTGGTGGGGTTTTTTATTGTCTGGGTTTTTGTGGAGGCAATTCCGGCCTCTTCGCGGGCAAGCCTCGCTCCTACAGGGTTTGCTCGATCGTTCCCACGCTCCGCGTGGGAATGCATCCCGTGACGCTCTGCGTCACAACGTCAACGGCGGACGCGGAGCGTCCATGGCGGCATTCCCACGCAGAGCGTGGGAACGATCATCAACAACGCCGAATATTTATCGGCATCGCTTGTAGGCCATTTCCCACTGTTACCCGTCCTCAGGAAAGTAACTGAATGTGTAACCGCCCCCACCCATCCGGGGCATTGGGAAACGCAAAGCCCCGTTTCAGGGCCTCTCAACCGCCCATGAAAAATAAGACACCACGCTACGCTTGCCGGATTAGAAGGGTTTGCCAATAATAGGCCCGCAATTTGCAGCATAGATCGGTTAACAATCTTTTGCTCTTGCATGAATTTGCAAGGCTGTCAACGTGCTCAAGCGGCTTTCTCAGTGCATCTGTAATTTGTTGTCGCATTGAAGAAATATCGGCTTCGGGCCTGTCGTTAGAATGCCGATCACTCGCTCGTCGTTGCTCGCGTTGAAATCAACGCGGGTTTTCCAGGACGCAGCACCGATTTCCTGTTTAACCCATTCGCATATTGGGCTTGTGCTCACTCTGCCGTTTTTGCCCTTTACCGATGGAGTCCCAAGATGAAGAAACTTGTGCTGCTTGGCGCCCTGGCACTGTCCGTGCTGTCCCTGCCGACCTTCGCCGATGAAAAGCCCCTGAAGATCGGTATCGAAGCGGCGTACCCTCCGTTTGCCTCCAAGGCTCCGGACGGCAGCATCGTCGGTTTCGACTACGACATCGGCAACGCCCTGTGCGAGCAGATGCAGGTCAAGTGCGTCTGGGTCGAGCAAGAGTTCGACGGTCTGATCCCGGCACTCCAAGTGCGCAAGATCGACGCGATCCTGTCGTCCATGTCGATCACTGAAGATCGCAAGAAGTCCGTGGACTTCACCAACAAGTACTACAACACCCCGGCGCGCCTGGTCATGAAGGTCGGCACTCAAGTCAGCGAAGGCCTGGCTGAGCTCAAGGGCAAGAACATCGGCGTACAACGTGGTTCGATCCACGAGCGTTTCGCCCGCGAAGTCCTGGCCCCGCTGGGTGCCGAGATCAAGCCTTACGGTTCGCAGAACGAAATCTACCTCGACGTGGCCGCCGGCCGCCTCGACGGCACCGTGGCAGACGCTACGCTGCTGGATGACGGTTTCCTGAAAACCGACGCCGGCAAAGGTTTCGCCTTCGTTGGCCCGGCCTTCACCGACGTCAAATACTTCGGCGACGGCGTAGGTATCGCGGTTCGCAAGGGTGATGCGCTGAAAGACAAGATCAACACCGCGATCACTGCCATTCGCGAGAACGGCAAATACAAGCAAATCCAGGACAAGTACTTCGCCTTCGATATCTACGGCAAGTAACACGTCCAAGCGACAAGTCCGAAATGGCGCAAGCAACAGGATCTCTGAGGTTTGCGCCATTTTTTCATCCCTACTTTCGAGGACCTGAATCATGTTGAAAGGCTACGGGGCTGTCATCCTCGATGGCGCATGGCTGACGCTTCAGCTCGCCTTGTCGTCCATGGTCCTGGCCATTGTTCTGGGGCTGATCGGCGTTTCGCTGCGTCTGTCCCCGATTCGTTGGCTGGCCTGGCTCGGCGACCTGTATTCCACGGTGATCCGCGGCATTCCCGACCTGGTACTGATCCTGCTGATTTTCTACGGTGGCCAGGACCTGCTCAACCGCGTCGCACCGATGCTCGGCTTTGACGACTACATCGACCTGAACCCGCTGGCCGCCGGCATCGGCACCCTGGGTTTCATCTTCGGTGCGTACCTGTCGGAAACCTTCCGTGGCGCTTTCATGGCGATCCCCAAGGGTCAGGCAGAAGCCGGCATGGCTTACGGCATGAGCAGTTTTCAGGTGTTCTTCCGGGTGTTGGTGCCACAGATGATTCGCCTGGCGATTCCGGGTTTCACCAACAACTGGCTGGTACTGACCAAGGCCACCGCGCTGATTTCGGTGGTAGGTCTGCAAGACATGATGTTCAAGGCCAAGCAGGCGGCAGATGCCACCCGCGAGCCTTTCACCTTCTTCCTCGCAGTGGCGGCGATGTACCTGGTGATCACCAGTGTCTCGTTGCTGGCACTGCGTCACCTTGAGAAGCGCTACTCGGTAGGCGTAAGGGCGGCTGATCTATGATCTTCGACTACAACGTCATTTGGGAGGCCCTGCCGCTGTACTTCGGCGGCCTGGTGACCACCCTCAAATTGCTCGCGCTGTCGCTGTTTTTCGGTCTGATGGCGGCCTTGCCGCTGGGGCTGATGCGCGTTTCCAAGAACTCCGTCGTCAGCATGAGCGCCTGGCTGTTCACCTACGTGATCCGCGGCACGCCGATGCTGGTTCAGCTGTTTTTGATCTACTACGGCCTGGCGCAATTCGAAGCGGTACGTGAAAGCTTCATGTGGCCATGGCTGTCCAGCGCAACGTTCTGTGCGTGCCTGGCCTTCGCGATCAACACCAGCGCCTACACCGCCGAAATCATCGCCGGCAGCCTGCGTGCCACGCCGAATGGCGAGATCGAAGCGGCCAAGGCCATGGGCATGTCGCGCTACAAAATGTACAAGCGCATCCTGCTGCCGTCGGCCCTGCGCCGGGCGCTGCCGCAGTACAGCAACGAAGTGATCATGATGCTGCAGACCACCAGTCTGGCGTCCATCGTGACCCTGATCGACATCACCGGCGCCGCGCGCACGGTCAACGCTCAGTTCTACCTGCCGTTCGAGGCGTACATCACCGCCGGCGTGTTCTACCTGTGCCTGACCTTCATCCTGGTGAAGATCTTCAAACTGGCCGAGCGCCGCTGGCTGGGCTACATGGCCCCGCGGAAGCACTGATATGGAACGCATCGATCACTCATTGCCGTGGAGTCACCTGGGCAGCGAACGCCAGATTTCGGTGTTCCGCTTTGGCACGGGCGAGCGCAAGGCCTACATCCAGGCCAGCCTGCACGCCGATGAACTGCCGGGCATGCGCACCGCTTGGGAGCTGAAAAAGCGTTTAGGTGAGCTCGAAGCCCAAGGCTTGCTCAACGGCGTGATTGAACTGGTGCCGGTGGCCAATCCACTCGGCCTCGGTCAACTGCTGCAAGGCAATCATCAAGGGCGCTTCGAGGCGGGCAGCGGCAAGAACTTCAACCGGGATTTCGTCGAACTCAGCGCGCCAGTGGCCGCCGAGCTGGAAGGGCGCCTGGGGGATGATCCTCACGCCAATATCCGTTTGATCCGCCAGGTGATGAGCGACACCTTGGCTGCGTTGCCGCCGGCGACCAGTCAGCTCCAAGGCATGCAGCGCATTTTGCTTAGCCATGCCTGCACCGCCGACGTCGTACTGGATTTGCATTGCGATGCCGAAGCCGCGCTGCACATGTACGCCTTGCCGCAGCACTGGCCACAGTGGCGTTCCCTCGCTGCGCATCTGAACGTGAAGGTCGGTTTGCTGGCAGAAGATTCCGGCGGCAGTTCCTTCGACGAAGCCTGTTCGCTGTCGTGGCTGCGTCTGTCGCGCCACTTCCCGGACGCGCAGATTCCGTTGGCGTGCCTGGCGACCACCATCGAGCTGGGCGGGCAGGCCGACACCGGTCGCCCGCAAGCTGAATTCCACGCCGAAGGCATCCTGGCGTTCCTCGCCGAGCAAGGCCTGATCAGTGGTGAATGGCCGAAACCGGCACACGAAGCCTGTGAAGGTATGCCGTTCGAAGGCACTGAATTGTTGTTCGCGCCGCACCCCGGTGTGGTGAGTTTCCTGCGTAAACCCGGTGAATGGATTGAAGCCGGCGATGAGATTTTCGAAGTGATCGATCCGTTGGCGGATCGGGTCAGCACGGTGTGTGCTGGTACGTCCGGGGTGCTGTTTGCCATTGAACGGCTACGTTATGCCCAACCCGGTTTCTGGCTGGCCAAGGTGGCGGGGCGCGAAGCGCTGCGTCACGGGCGCTTGCTCAACGACTGACTGACTGTTTTTGTGAGAACCGACCGCATGTACAAACTTGAAGTCCAAGACCTGCATAAACGCTATGGCAGTCACGAAGTGCTCAAGGGCGTGTCCCTGAAAGCGGCGGCTGGCGATGTGATCAGCATCATCGGCTCCAGTGGCTCCGGCAAAAGTACTTTCCTGCGCTGCATCAACCTGCTCGAGCAGCCGCACGCGGGCAAGATCCTGCTCAATAACGAAGAGCTGAAACTGGTTTCGAACAAGGACGGCGCCCTGAAGGCCGCCGACCCGAAACAGTTGCAACGCATGCGTTCGCGCCTGTCGATGGTGTTCCAGCATTTCAACCTGTGGTCGCACATGACCGCGCTGGAAAACATCATGGAAGCACCGGTCCACGTGCTTGGCATGACCAAGGCTGAAGCCCGCGAGAAAGCCGAGCACTACCTGAACAAGGTTGGCGTGGCGCATCGTAAAGACGCTTACCCGGGCCACATGTCCGGCGGCGAGCAGCAGCGCGTGGCGATTGCCCGTGCGCTGGCGATGGAGCCTGAAGTGATGCTGTTCGACGAACCGACTTCGGCCCTCGACCCGGAACTGGTCGGCGACGTGCTGAAAGTCATGCAGGCCCTCGCGCTGGAAGGCCGGACCATGGTGGTGGTGACCCACGAAATGGGCTTCGCCCGTGAAGTGTCGAACCAGTTGGTGTTCCTGCACAAAGGTGTCGTCGAAGAAAGCGGCAACCCGCGTGAAGTGCTGGTGAACCCGCAATCCGAACGCCTGCAACAATTCCTCTCGGGCAGTCTGAAGTAAACCGAACTCCCGTTGCGCACCGGGATAGTGCATGCTTCGCAACCTGAAGGCCGGCCGATCCCCTGTAGGAGCGAGGCTTGCCCGCGAAGAGGCCGTGTCAGTCGACATCATTTGTGAATGACACACCGCCTTCGCGGGCAAGCCTCGCTCCTACAGGGATCTTTGCTGGTTTTGAGATTTGCGTTCATTTACGGGCTAGCATTGGCCCATGCCTTTAATACTGTTTTCGCTTCGGATCACCCGCCCATGACTGCCCATCGAATTGGTTTTCTGATTTGGCCCAGCACTAAAGCTCTGACGCTTGCGCTGGCTGAGGAGGCCTTGCGTGTTGCCCAGCGTGTGCATCCGGACGTTGTCTACGAACTGTCGTTCTTGCAGGCCGAACCGCCGACCGAAGGCGCCTGGCAATTGCCCGGTGAGCCCTGGGCCGGCAAGCTCGAAAACTTCCAGAAACTGTTTTTGCTCGCCGATGAGCCGCCGACCGCACTCGCACCAGCCCTCAGCAGTTCGCTCAAACAACTGGTGCGCGCCGGTTGTGTGATCGGTGGTTTGTCCGCCGGTGTTTACCCATTGGCGCAACTCGGTTTGCTCGACGGTTATCGCGCCGCCGTGCATTGGCGCTGGCAGGACGATTTCGCCGAACGCTTCCCGAAAGTCATCGCCACCAGCCATCTGTTCGACTGGGATCGCGATCGCTTGACCGCGTGCGGCGGTCTGTCGGTGCTCGACTTGCTGCTGGCGGTATTGGCCCGTGACCACGGCGCGGAACTGGCCGGTGCCGTCTCGGAAGAACTGGTGGTCGAACGCATCCGCGAGGGTGGCGAGCGCCAGCGCATCCCGCTGCAGAACCGTCTCGGCTCCAGTCATCCGAAACTCACCCAAGCGGTGTTGCTGATGGAAGCCAACATCGAAGAACCCCTGACCACCGACGAAATCGCCCAGCACGTGTGTGTGTCCCGTCGGCAGCTGGAGCGGATCTTCAAGCAATACCTCAACCGCGTGCCGAGCCAGTACTATCTGGAACTGCGCCTGAACAAGGCCCGGCAGATGTTGATGCAAACCAGCAAGTCGATCATCCAGATCGGCCTGTCGTGCGGCTTCTCCTCGGGGCCACACTTCTCCAGCGCCTACCGCAACTTCTTCGGTGCCACGCCGCGGGAAGATCGCAACCAGCGGCGCAACAGCAGTCCGTTCGAATTGTCGTCGATGCCTTCAGAGCGCGGCTGATCGCCAGTCGTTCCTTGCAGGCAACCAGTCGTCCACAGGCGACTGGCCTGGCGCTACGCCTTAGTCTTCCATCGCTGAATCCTCCGAGTGCGACACCTCCATCTCCGCGTTATCGATGATCTCCTCCACGCCAAAATCAATGCCTGTGTTCTGGAAGTACGCATACAAGAGTTGCAGGCTGCGCTCGGAAAACGGGTTGGCGCGCAAGTCGACGCCTTCCGCGATGTTCACCGGCAGCTCCAACAGGTCGGCGGGTAACTCCAGAATTTCATTGTGGCTTAGGTTGGCATTCTCAAGGTTTTGCAGTTGCAGCATGCCGTTGGGCAGTTCGGTGATTAATGTGTCGTGCAGGATCAATGTGCTCAGGTTCGCCATCTGGCTGACATCAGGTGCCAGGTACAGCGGGTTATCACTGAGGTCCAGAATATAGAGGTGATCCATGCCTGCGAGTGCGGCCACGGTGTTCGGGGTGAGCGTCAGGTGGGAATCGGTGACGACCAGGGATCTGAGCGCGCCCATGTTGAACACGGCATCAGGAATGGCACTCATCCGATAATCGTGGACGGTCAGGGCCTTGAGCCTTGGGAAGCAGCGCAGGAATCCGTTGTTTACGGTGGTCCATCCTGCATCGCTGCTCAGAAACAAGTGCGATACATGGCTGAAGTCCGCGTCCAGGGTGGGCAAGTCTCCGATGATGATCATGTCCAGGACCAGCTCGTAGGAGGTCTCGGTGGGATCGATGGGGTCGTCGAACACGTCCGCTTCGATTTCTTTGCGCCAGGCTTGCTCGATCCGGTGTTTGAGCGCGTCCCGGATGCTGTGCTCGATCAGCAGTTGCTGGGGCGTGAACGGCTGCTCGGTGACAGGGTGCCGGGCCGGCACATCTGAGGTCCAGGCCGCCAGCGTAGAGACCATCGTGCTGTATTCGTTTTCCAGGCGCGTGAGTTCGATGCGCCCGGCTTCCAGGGTGCCGGGCAATCGGTAGACGAATTGGCTGGCTTCTTCGCGTCCAAAGCGTGGGTAAAGGTGTGCCGCTCGCTCCAGATCGGCTTGTGGCGCATCCACGCTAAAGTCTTGTTGGGAGTGTTGGTAACTGGCTTTGATCTGGTTGCGTGTGGTGTCGGACAAGGGGTTATCACTGAAGTCGAAACCGTTGACCCGAATGGGCGGCAGATCGAACAGCTCGACAGGCAGGTGGCTGATCAAGTTGTCCGAGAGAATTGCGTTACGCAAGTGGGTGCGCGTACCGAGTCCGGCCGGTGTGTGGGACAGACCGCAACGGCTCAGGTCGAGGTATTCCAGCGCTGGCATGGCTTCCAGGCTGACGCTGGTGAGCAGCGGATTTCGGCATAAGTCGAGCGTGCGCAACTGCGTCATCGAGGCAATGACGGCTTGATCTTCGGCGCTCAGGCTGAGTCGGCAATTGCTGAGAATCAACTGGATCATAGTCGGGCGGGTCGCCACCACCTCCGGCAGGCTGTCCAACGGAATATTGCGCACCGCCAAGCGTCGAATACCGGTGAAGCGGTTCAGGAAGGCGCGAGCGCCGAGAGTCATTTCGTTGCCTTCCAGCACCACGAAGCTGACGTGGCTGAAGTCGGCCTGGAACGTGGGCAATTCACCGATGATCGGTCGCGTGAATGAGAACAGGTAGTCGGGGTCGCCACCTTGGGCGTCGGGGTCGTTGAGCGCGGTCTGGCGACGCCAGCAGCGATGCAGTTCGCCGGACAGCCGGTGACGGTTCTGCGCGTCGGCGAACATTTGCTCCGGCGTCAACGCGGCTCCGGTTATGGGGTGCTCAGTCGCTGCGGTGTTGGTCCAGATGCGCAGGTCTTCGGCCAATTGCCGGAACTCTTCGTACATCCGCGAGAGCTCGATACGTGCGCCCGCCGGATGTTCCTGCAGGATGCGTGCATAGTCCGCGACTTGCTGCTCGGTGAAGGAGGGGAAGAGATCAAGGATCCGATCATTCAAAGACCCACGTCCGGGGTGGTACTGACGATAGCCATCGACGCCACCCGGCAGGCGCATGAGGTGAGGGTCATAAGACGGTTTGAGCAGCGGTTGCGAGGACAGCACGCTTTGCAGTTCCTCCAATGGCAGCGCATGTTGGCCAACCGCGTGCTTGAGCGCCTGGCCCTGACCGATGTTCAGGTTGATTTTTCGGCGCACGGTGTCGGGTAACGCGCGCAGCAGGCTGTTGTAGAAATCGTCCGTACTGGCCAGTGCTTCGCCGATCTCGTTGTAGGGCTGGTAATGACCGTCCTCAGTTTGCACCAGCACCTTGCGCATGGCGGCGTTCGGTTGGCCGATGCTGTCGATGTTCGCGCCTTCGAAGGAAAAGCGGTTGACCTCGATTCGCACGTTCGCCGACCAGCCTGGCAGGCGCGGCAGGGAATGCAGGGCCAGGCGTTCGGCATCCGGGTTGTCCACGCTCTCCAGTTCCAGGCTTTCGCGGGCGCGGACCGCGCGGATTTGCTGTTGCGTCCAGCGCGCCAGCTCTTTCAAGCGCGGGGCAAGGGTGCCTTGTTCAAGCTGTTGCAGTTCGATGGCGCTGGCGCTGAGCAACAACTCTTGCGCCGAACCGGACGGCAGGCCGGGCACCGCGTCCATGAGCTGGCGGGCCAACGGCTCGACGTCCAGTTCCTGAGCCCGGTAACGGGCTTCGAACAGGGTGCTGCGTTGGGTTTGCACGACCCGCAGAATCCGCGCACGCAGTTGCTTGGTGCGCACCTCCAGGGCCAGGCTCGGGGCGCCGAAGGATTCGTCGAATAAGGCCTTGATTTCAGCCTCGTCCAAGTGGCCGAGCGCGGCCTTGAGCACGTCGCCAGTGTTGGCGGCAATGTCATAAGGGCGCTCGCCGGTGCTGCTTTGCCAGGTCACCTCGCCTTGGTCGTCGATCAGGCGCAACGCCTTGTCACTGGGCCAGCGCAGTTGCTCCGTCAGCAGTTGCAACTGGGTGGCGGGATCGGCTGTGAGCCAGGTGGCGGGCTGCTCGCTGCCCAGGCGCTCGATAAAGGTGTGCAAGTCCCGGTCAATCTTGAAGCGTTTGAGCGTATCGGCCAGCAGGGAGGGCAGGGGTTCATTGTCGACCAGCATCCGGCGCAGGGCGTTTTCGTGGTAGCCGCTGATACTCAGCACTGTTTCAAGGTCGTCCATGGACAAGGCGTCGGCGAGATGGCCGAAGCGCAGCAAGACTTTTTCGCGGTCCCAGGTCAGTGGTTGTTCGTGTTCGGTCTGCCAACTGCCGTTGCCGTTGTGTTTGAGTCGGGGCTTATAGGCGTCAGGCCGGGTCGGGTGTTCGATCACGAACGGCTCTTGGGTCGCCGCCTTACTCACTGAATAAGGTTTGCCTTCCAGCAGCAGGATGGTTTTGTCGTCATGGCGGCGCAGGCCCAGGTCGTCGGGGATGACTTTGGACGGGGACACGGTGTGTTCATAGGGTTCCAGGTCACCGTTCCAGTAACGGGTTTGCCCCTCGGTGGTTTTGACCGGTGTGAAACGGTCGATGAAGTCGATCCACTCCCGTGGCAAGACCTGACGAAACTCCGTGGTGACGATGTTGCCACCGGCGGCGAAAATACCCAGCTGCACCAATGACTCCATAACGCCCAAGGTGTGGGCGAGGGCTTGCCGGGTCAGCCCCTCGGCCCAGTCGACAATTCCTTCGAAGGTTTCGTCGAGCAACTGGTACGCGGTGTACGCCAGCATCAACTCACCGAGGAAGGGCACGAAGGGCAGCGCCACGAACGCCGCAACCTGCAACAGGGCCGAGGCAATGCCGGTGAAAGAATCCCAGCGTTCCCAACGCGCCTTTCTATCGGCATTGGCGGTGGAGACGGCGATAGTGCGCGCGTCATTGAGGATCTTGTCGAGTTTGCGCTGATGCAGGTGAGTCCACAGATCGCCGCGAATCGGCGTTGCGGCGAATTGCAGATTGGCGTGGGCGGCGGGTGTTTCTCGCCAGCTCGGCAACGGATCGCCCTGGCTGCGTTGATGCCAGGTGGTTTGGGTCAGGCGATTGTTCAGGTCGGCAAAGAAGTAGCCGCGATCTTCGTGGGCAACGAAGCGACTGAAAAACTGCTGATAATTTTTCGAGCGAAGCCGCTGGCTCAGTTCAATCATGAACCGGGCGCTGGAGGGGTATTGCTTGAGGGGGTGCTCAGGGTCGTCGGGAATGTAGGCGATGACCGGCACGGTGTCGCGATGCTGCTCCAGGTCCGGAGCAAACAGCACAATGCCGGTGAGCCGGGCGTTCATCAGGGTCAAGTCATGGCACAGCAAGGGTTTGCCGTCGAGCAGCATGCCCTGCACGCCATCGACCAGCCCGCGTATCGAGCGATAGGTGCCGTTACTCAAGGGCTCGTCAGCAATGACCGCCAGTTCCAGCGCCATGCGCAGGGCAGCCTGGTGACTGTCTTTGATCTGCGGGTGTAGCACGGCGGCCACCAGCGGCGTGCTGACGCCCAGATTTTCTTCGAGAAAAGCCTGGTACTGCTTGCCGATGTCCAGTTCGCGACACAGCCGCGCGAAGGCGCCGATGCCGAGCCGATTCTTGATGTGCCTGAGAACATCGAAATGCCCGGTGGCGGAAGGTTGGGTGATGTAGGTCGAATCTGCCTCATAGGCGTCATCTTCTGCTTCGGCGGGTTCGAAGTTGTGCAGCGCCGCGTCCAGCAGCGAAACCGTCCAGGTGCGGGTGCCTCCGGACTTGATGGGAAACCACGGCGTGGTGGCGGGAATGTAGAGGCGCAGCCAGGTGGCGTTGACGTCCAGGTCCAGCCCGTATTGCTGTTTCAGGGCGGCGCGCAACAAGGGTTCACCGAAGGTGCGCGCGTCCTGAAGCTGTTCGAGATGTTGGTCGATGCGGTTCTGGGCGTTCCAGTAGGTGGCATTCAGTCGTTTCAGCACGCGGTGCTGCGCGGGCGAAGCGCTGTGTAATTGGCTGATGAGCTCTGGGCGCGCATCGGTCAGGGTGGCCCGGCGAGTGGCGCTGGCCTTGATCAGCCACGTCGGCAGGGCAGTGGCCAGGTGCGCGTAGTGGGTGTCCGGGTGCCGGGGCCAGAAAGGTATCGGCTGGGAGTCCTTGGGAAGATTCACGGTGTTGTCCTTAAGCGTGTCGAGCGTGCTATCAGACCCGTGAATCTTTTTTCAGGTGCGGTACATAGTTACCGCACATTAACGATCGCCTTGAAATCAAATGCACGCGACTGCCGCTGATTCGCCGCATCGGTTTAAACTGCGCCTTTGCGACGGTATATGTCGCATTGCCGTAAACCCGGCTAAAACCGGGGTTTGCGCTATAAGAAGTTGTCGCTTGGCGGCAAGGCCGGGCTGAAAACTGTCCTTACAATCCCCTCATCGCTCGCCAGTTTCAGGCGAGTGTTCCTCTTCAGGAGACTCCGATGTCCGTTGAGCACGCTGCGGTACAACGCGCCGATTTCGACCAGGTAATGGTTCCCAACTACGCGCCTGCCGCATTCATCCCTGTGCGTGGTGCCGGTTCCCGCGTTTGGGACCAGTCTGGCCGCGAGCTGATCGACTTCGCCGGCGGGATTGCCGTTAACGTATTGGGCCACGCGCACCCGGCGCTGGTCGGTGCCTTGACCGAGCAGGCGAACAAGCTGTGGCACGTGTCCAACGTGTTCACCAATGAGCCGGCCCTGCGCCTGGCCCATAAGCTGATCGACGCCACCTTTGCCGAGCGCGTGTTCTTCTGCAACTCCGGTGCCGAAGCCAACGAGGCCGCTTTCAAGCTGGCCCGTCGCGTCGCTTTCGATCGTTTCGGCACCGAGAAGTACGAAATCATCGCGGCGCTGAACAGCTTCCACGGTCGTACCCTGTTCACCGTGAACGTCGGTGGCCAGTCGAAGTACTCCGACGGTTTCGGTCCGAAAATCACCGGCATCACCCACGTGCCTTACAACGATCTGGCTGCGCTTAAAGCCGCCATTTCCGACAAGACCTGTGCCGTGGTGCTGGAACCGATCCAGGGCGAGGGCGGCGTGATGCCGGCCGAACTGGCTTACCTGCAAGGCGCCCGCGAGCTGTGCACCGAGCACAACGCGCTGCTGGTGTTCGATGAAGTACAAACCGGCATGGGCCGCAGCGGCAAGCTGTTCGCCTACCAGCATTACGGCGTGACCCCGGACATCCTGACCAGCGCCAAGAGCCTGGGCGGCGGTTTCCCGATCGCGGCGATGCTGACCACTGAAGACCTGGCCAAACACCTGGTCGTCGGCACCCACGGCACCACGTATGGCGGCAACCCGCTGGCGTGTGCGGTCGCAGAAGCCGTGATCGACGTGATCAACACCCCTGAAGTGCTGGCCGGCGTCAACGCCAAGCACGACAAGTTCAAGGCGCGCCTGGAGCAGATCGGTGAGAAATACGGCCTGTTCACCCAGGTCCGTGGCCTGGGCCTGTTGATCGGTTGCGTGCTGAGCGATGCCTGGAAAGGCAAAGCCAAGGACATCTTCAACGCCGCCGAGCGTGAAGGCCTGATGATTCTGCAAGCCGGCCCGGACGTGATTCGTTTCGCTCCAAGCCTGGTGGTTGAAGACGCGGACATCGATGCCGGTCTGGATCGTTTCGAGCGCGCTGCAGCGAAATTGACCCAAGCCTGATAGACCTTTCGACGCCTGACGACTCAGGCGTCGATCCAAATTTTTATGCCGGACCCGCTTTTCTGTAGGAGCGAAGCTTGCTCGCGAAGGTGTATCAGCCACAGTGATGTTGACTGACACACCTTCGTGAGCAAGCTTCGCTCCTACAAGGGTTCGGCTTATTTCCCCCACAAGAGTTAGAGAAAGGAGTGACACCATGCTGGTGATGCGCCCCGCGCAAATGGCTGATCTGGGCGAGGTACAGCGTCTGGCTGCGGACAGCCCGATTGGTGTCACTTCCTTGCCGGATGACGTTGAACGCCTGAGCGACAAGATCGCCGCGAGCGAAGCCTCGTTTTCCGCTGAGGTCAGCTTCAACGGTGAAGAGAGCTATTTCTTCGTCCTCGAAGACAGTGCCACCGGCAAACTGGTGGGCTGCTCGGCGATCGTGGCCTCGGCCGGTTATTCCGAGCCGTTCTACAGCTTCCGTAATGAAACCTTCGTCCACGCTTCCCGCGAGCTGAAGATTCATAACAAGATCCACGTGCTCTCCCAGTGCCACGACCTGACCGGCAACAGCTTGCTGACCAGTTTCTACGTGAAACCGGAGCTGGTGGGTTCGCCGTGGGCGGAACTCAACTCCCGTGGTCGTCTGCTGTTCGTCGCCAGCCACCCGGAACGCTTCGCCGATTCCGTGGTGACCGAGATCGTCGGTTACAGCGATGAAAATGGCGACTCGCCGTTCTGGGATGCGATCGGTCGCAACTTCTTCGACCTCAACTATGCCGCCGCCGAGCGTCTGTGCGGTCTGAAGAGCCGGACCTTCCTCGCTGAACTGATGCCGCATTACCCGATCTACGTGCCGCTGCTGCCGGACACCGCTCAAGAAGCGATGGGCCAGGTGCACCCACGGGCGCAGATCACGTTCGACATCCTGATGCGCGAAGGCTTCGAAACCGATCACTACATCGACATTTTCGATGGCGGCCCAACTCTGCACGCCCGCGTCTCGGGGATCCGTTCGATCGCCCAGAGCCGTGTGGTCCCGGTGAAAATCGGTGAGCCGGTCAAAGGCGCCGGTCGTCAGTACCTGGTGGCCAACGCCCAGTTGCAGGACTACCGCGCGGTATTGCTTGAGCTCGATTACGCGCCGGGCAAACCCGTGACCCTGGATCTGGAAGCGGCCGAAGCCCTGGGCGTCGGCGAAGGTGCGAGCGTGCGCCTGGTGGCGGTTTAACGCCTTACAGAAGTGTTTGACGGGTGGCGCAAGCGGCCCGTTTGAGGAGATAGCATGATCGTTCGTCCCGTACGCAGCAGCGATTTACCCGCTCTGATCGACCTGGCCCGCAGCACCGGCACCGGCCTGACTACCTTGCCGGCCAACGAAGAACGTCTGGCCCATCGGGTCGGCTGGGCCGAGAAAACCTTTCGCGGCGAAGCCGGGCGAGGCGATGCGGACTACCTGTTCGTGCTCGAAGACGACAACGGTCGCGTGGTGGGGATTTCCGCCATTGCCGGCGCGGTCGGCTTGCGCGAGCCCTGGTACAACTTCCGGGTAGGCCTGACGGTCAGCGCTTCCCAGGAACTGAACATCTACCGCGAAATTCCGACGCTGTTCCTGGCCAACGATCTGACCGGCAATTCCGAGCTGTGCTCGCTGTTCCTGCATGCCGATTATCGCAATGGCCTCAATGGCCGCATGTTGGCCAAGGCGCGGATGCTGTTCATCGCCGAATTCCCGCAACTGTTCGGCAACAAGATCATCGCCGAGATGCGCGGTGTGTCCGATGAAGCCGGGCGTTCGCCGTTCTGGGAAAGCCTGGGTCGGCACTTCTTCAAGATGGAATTCAGCCAGGCGGATTACCTGACAGGCGTGGGCAACAAGGCATTCATCGCCGAACTGATGCCGAAGTTTCCGCTGTACACCTGTTTCCTGTCGCCAGACGCGCGCAACGTGATCGGCCAGGTTCACCCGGACACCGAGCCGGCCCTGTCCATGCTCAAGAGCGAAGGTTTCAGCTACCAGGGTTACGTCGATATCTTCGACGCCGGCCCGGCGGTGGAATGCGAAACCGGCAAGATCCGTGCGGTGCGCGACAGTCAGGCACTGGTGCTGGCCATCGGCACCCCGGGTGACGACGCCACGCCATTCCTGATTCACAACCGCAAACGCGAAGACTGCCGGATTACTGCCGCACCCGCACGCTTCGCCGCCGGTACGTTGGTGGTCGATCAGTTGACCGCTAAACGTCTTCAACTCAACGCCGGCGATCAAGTGCGCGCCGTTCCGTTGTCCGCTGCTCGGGAGTCGAAATAATGAATTCGCTATACATCGCAGGTGAATGGCTGGCTGGCCAGGGTGAAGCTTTTCAATCGCTGAACCCGGTGACCCAGCAAGTATTGTGGACCGGCGAAGGCGCCACCACCGCTCAGGTTGAATCCGCCGTACAAGCCGCGCGCCAGGCGTTCCCGGGCTGGGCCCGTCGGACGCTGGACGAGCGCATTACAGTGCTGGAAGCCTTTGCCGGCGCGCTGAAAAACCACGCTGACGAATTGGCTCGCTGCATCGGTGAAGAAACCGGCAAACCCCTGTGGGAATCGGCCACCGAAGTCACCAGCATGATCAACAAGATTGCGATCTCGATTCAGAGCTACCGCGAGCGCACCGGCGAGAAGAGCGGCCCGTTGGGCGACGCCACCGCCGTGCTGCGCCACAAGCCGCACGGTGTGGTCGCGGTGTTCGGTCCTTACAACTTCCCGGGTCACTTGCCCAATGGGCACATCGTGCCGGCGCTGCTGGCCGGTAACAGTGTGTTGTTCAAGCCAAGCGAATTGACGCCGAAAGTCGCCGAGCTGACGGTCAAGTGCTGGATCGAAGCCGGCCTGCCGGCGGGTGTGTTGAACCTGCTGCAAGGCGCGCGCGAAACCGGGATCGCCCTGGCGGCGAATCCGGGGATCGACGGGTTGTTCTTCACCGGTTCGAGCCGCACCGGCAATCACCTGCATCAGCAGTTTTCCGGTCGTCCGGACAAGATCCTGGCGCTGGAAATGGGCGGTAACAACCCATTGATCGTCGACGAAGTGGCTGACGTTGAAGCCGCCGTCTACACCATCATCCAGTCGGCCTTCATTTCCGCTGGTCAGCGTTGCACCTGTGCCCGCCGCTTGCTGGTGCCGCAAGGCGCCTGGGGTGATGCGTTGCTGGCGCGCCTGGTGGCGGTCAGCGCGACGATTGACGTTGGTGCATTCGATCAGACACCCGCGCCGTTCATGGGCTCGGTGATTTCCCTCGGCGCCGCGAAAGCGCTGATGGATGCACAGGAACATCTGCTGGGCAATGGCGCGGTGGCGCTGCTGGAAATGACTCAGCCGCAGGCTCAAGCCGCGTTGCTGACCCCGGGCATTCTGGATGTGACGGCGGTGGCTGACCGTCCGGACGAAGAGCTGTTCGGCCCGTTGCTGCAAGTGATCCGCTACGCTGATTTTGAAGCGGCGATCACAGAAGCCAACGACACCGACTATGGCCTGGCGGCCGGTTTGCTCTCGGATTCCGAAGCGCGTTATCAGCAGTTCTGGCTGGAAAGCCGCGCCGGTATCGTCAACTGGAACAAACAGCTGACCGGTGCCGCGAGCAGCGCGCCATTCGGCGGCGTCGGCGCCTCGGGCAATCACCGCGCCAGCGCCTACTACGCGGCAGATTACTGCGCGTACCCGGTGGCTTCGCTGGAAACCCCGAGCCTGACCTTGCCTGGCACGCTGACCCCTGGCGTGCGGATGTCGTAACGCCCATTCGCGGGCAAGCCTCGCTCCTACAGGTTTTGCGTCGTCCGCATGATTGGCGCACACCACAAATCCTGTAGGAGCGAGGCTTGCCCGCGAAGGCCGCAACTCGGTCTAACTGAATTGTTACCAGATGCCTATAAAAACAGATTCTCGTGGAGCCTCGCTGATGAAATCCTATGAAGTCAATTTTGACGGTCTAGTGGGGCCGACCCATAACTACGGCGGCCTGTCCTACGGCAACGTCGCGTCCCAGAGCAACAGCCAGCAGTCTTCGAACCCGAAGGAAGCGGCGTTGCAAGGCCTGGCAAAAATGAAAGCCCTGATGGAAATGGGCTTTCAACAAGGCGTACTGGCACCGCAAGAGCGCCCGGACATCGCCGCACTGCGTCGCTTGGGTTTCAGCGGCACCGATGCCCAAGTGATCGAGCAGGCCGCTAAAGAAGCGATGCCGCTGCTGGTCGCCAGTTGCTCGGCGTCGAGCATGTGGGTGGCGAACGCGGCCACCGTCAGCCCGAGTGCCGACACCGCCGATGGCCGCGTGCATTTCACCGCTGCCAACCTGAATTGCAAATACCACCGCAGCATCGAACACCCGACCACCAGCCGCGTGCTGGGCGCGATGTTCGCTGACCAGAAACACTTCGCCCACCACGCTGCGCTGCCGGCCGTGGCGCAGTTCGGTGACGAAGGCGCGGCCAACCACACCCGTTTTTGCCGTGACTATGGCGAGGCTGGCGTCGAGTTCTTCGTGTTCGGTCGCAGCGCCTTCGATAACCGTTATCCGGCGCCGCAGAAATACCCGGCGCGCCAGACCCTCGAAGCGTCCCAGGCTGTTGCTCGTCTGCACGGTTTGAGCGATGACGGCGTGGTCTATGCGCAGCAGAATCCATCGGTGATCGATCAAGGCGTGTTTCACAACGACGTGATCGCTGTGGGTAACGGCGAAGTGTTGTTCTATCACGAGGACGCCTTCCTCGACACCGAACAGATGCTGGGCGAACTTTCGGGAAAACTCGCCAAAGTCGGTGGGAAATTTCAGTCTGTGTGTGTTCCGCGTTCGGCGGTCAGCGTAGAAGACGCGGTTCGGTCCTACCTGTTCAATAGCCAGCTTCTGTCGCGTCCTGACGGCTCCATGCTCTTGATCGTGCCGGAAGAATGCCGTGGCAACGAGCGCGTCTGGCAGTACCTGCAAGGTTTGACCAGCTCTGGCGGGCTGATTCGTGAAGTGAAAGTCTTCGATCTCAAACAGAGCATGCAGAACGGCGGTGGCCCGGCTTGCCTGAGACTTCGCGTTGCCCTCAACGAAACCGAACTGGCGGCGGTCAATCCAGGGGTTATCATGACGGCACCGTTGTACGGCACGCTGACCGAATGGGTCGACAAGCACTACCGCGACCGCATGACCGAAAATGATCTCGCGGACCCGCAATTGCTGCTTGAATGCCGGACGGCACTGGATGAACTGACGCAAATCCTTAAACTGGGCGCGGTTTATCCATTCCAGATCAATTGAAAGCAGGCGTGCTCTTGAAGTGGGCGCGCCGCTTTTATCTCCAGACGAGAGCGTAAAAAACATGAGCGATACCCTGCAGCTGATCCTTGAAGACACCGACGGCACGCAATTGGAAACCTCCTGCACCCGCGTCGCGGTCATGTGGCAAGGCAAAGAGCTGTGGATCCAGCAAGACGGCCGCGGCCAATTGCTGATCGGCGTGGACGTCGAAGAAGGCGACGCCGAATACGCAAACCTGCTGCTGCGCCCATTGGCGACTAATCTGGTAAGTCTGCAACTGGAAATGGAACCGGCCGAAGTCGGTGACGAAGACCACGTGCACGGCCCGGATTGCGCACACGACCACTAAGGAAATCGCTCTATGCTCGCCCTCGGCAAACTGCTTGAACTGACCCTCGCCGGCCGCGAACCGGCGGAGAAGACTCAACTGACTGTCGAAGGCGTGCGGATGCGCTGGTTGAGCGAAGGTGCGCTGGAAGTCCGGCCACCTGAAGCTCGCGACAATGGCCTGGACCTGCTGCTGTCAGCGGGCATCCATGGCAACGAAACAGCGCCGATCGAGTTGCTCGATCGCCTGTTGAATGACATCGCCCGCGGCGACCTTAAACCGCGCGCACGTATTCTGTTTCTGTTCGGCAACCCCGAGGCGATCCGACGCGGCGAGCGTTTCATCGAGCAGGACGTCAACCGGCTGTTCAACGGCCGTCACGAACAAAGCAGCGGTTTCGAAGCCCTGCGTGCCTGTGAACTGGAGCGACTGTCAGCGAGTTTCTTCAGCCTGCCGGACCGCGAGCGTTTGCACTACGACCTGCATACCGCGATTCGTGGTTCGAAAATCGAGCAGTTCGCCTTGTACCCGTGGAAAGAAGACCGCCGGCATTCACGCCTGGAGCTGGCTCGCCTGCGCGCCGCCGGCATGGAAGCGGTGTTGTTGCAGAACAAGCCGTCCATCGTGTTCAGCTCCTACACCTACGACAAGCTCGGCGCCGAGTCCTTTACCCTGGAGCTGGGCAAGGCCCGGCCCTTTGGGCAGAACGCCGGGGTCAATGTCGATCTGCTGGAAACCCGCCTCAAACAGATCATCGAAGGCAACGAGCCGCCCTTGGCCGAAGCGTCGCTGGACGGTTTGCAGTTGTTTAGCGTGGCGCGGGAAATCATCAAGCACAGCGACAGCTTCCGCTTGAACCTGCCAGCGGACATCGAGAACTTTTCGGAATTGGAAGTGGGTTACGTACTGGCCGAAGACATCGCCCAGACCCGCTGGATCATCGAAGAGAAGGGCGCCCGGATCATCTTCCCGAACCCCAAAGTGAAGAACGGCCTGCGCGCCGGCATCCTGATCGTCCCGACCACCGACGAAAACCTCGCCTGATTTTTGTGACCTGATCGTTCCCACGCTCCGCGTGGGGATGCAGCCCGGGACGCTCCGCGTCCCAAAGCGGACGCAGAGCGTCCATTGGTGCATTCCCACGCAGAGCGTGGGAACGATCATTCAACGCTGACTAGACCGCTACTGCACGCGGCTCACTGCGACGCAACGCCCGGGTCTTGTGCAGCGTATCCGCACAGGTCTTCGCCGCTTCCTGGCCCTTATGCACGAAATGCTCGAAGAAGAACTTCTGATGCTCTTCGCCAGCATGGAAGTGGTGCGGGGTCAGGACTACCGAGAATACCGGCACTTCAGTTTCCAGCTGAACCTGCATCAGGCCGCTGATCACCGATTGGGCGACGAATTCGTGACGGTAGATCCCGCCGTCTACAACCAGGCCTGCGGCAACGATACCGGCGTAACGGCCGGATTTGGCCAGTAGCTTGGCGTGCAGCGGGATTTCAAAGGCGCCGCCGACTTCGAAGAAGTCGATATCCGACTCTTGATAGCCCTGGGCGATCATTTCGGCGAGGAAGCCTTTACGGCTCTGGTCGACGATTTCCTTGTGCCAGCAGGCCTGGATGAACGCGACGCGCTCGCCCTGATGGTTTTTGCTTTTGCTGTCAATTGCGGTGGGTTGCATGTTCTGGTTCCTGTTTGTGTGAAAAACAGGGCTTATGAATCGAATGGGATTTAAGGGTACGCAGGCTCGCAAAAAATGCATGCAAACGGCCCTTTGGCGCCAATCCCGTTCTCTCTTCATCCGGACTATGACCGTCGGCCCCGGGATCACACCGGGTCTGCTGACCTTGCCGCCAGTCACCGCCGAAGCCGTGCTGTCACCAAGCGCTCGCGGGCTATGCGCATTGCGCGCAATTACCGCCGGTGGGGAGTTGCACCCCGCCCTGAGAACGTTTTGCCGCCAGAATGTTTGGCGGCGAAGCGTTTTTAACACATATTTCCTACCTGCGCATTGCTGCTTTCTGATGATTGATATCGAGTTTTTCGAAGGCACAAAGCGTCATTTCCTCACCCGAGGGTTGATTATTCGTCGCTATGCCCGCAGTAATTCCATCTTGAAAGGGATTCCCCCTGCTTACCGAGGCCAGATTCATGAGCGTTATCGATCTTCGCAGCGACACCGTCACCCAACCCACCGCCGGCATGCTCGACGCGATGGCCAAGGCTGCCACCGGTGACGACGTTTACGGTGAAGATCCGACGGTCAATCGTCTGGAAGCCGAACTGGCAAAACGGCTGGGTTTTGCTTCGGCGCTATTCGTGCCGACGGGCACCATGAGCAATCTGCTGGGGTTGATGGCGCACTGCGAGCGCGGCGAGGAATACATCGTCGGTCAGCAGGCCCACACCTATAAGTACGAAGGTGGCGGTGCGGCGGTGCTCGGTTCGATCCAGCCGCAGCCCATCGAATTGCAGGCTGACGGATCACTGGACCTGGCCCAGGTCGCCGCGGCGATCAAACCGGACGACTTCCATTTTGCCCGCACCCGTTTGGTGGCCCTGGAAAACACCATGCAGGGCAAGGTCCTGCCGCTGGAGTATCTGGCCCGGGCTCGCACCTTCACCCGCGAACACGGTCTGGCCCTGCACCTGGACGGCGCGCGGCTCTACAACGCCGCGGTCAAGCTGGGTGTCGATGCCCGGGAAATCACCCAACATTTCGATTCGGTTTCGGTCTGCCTGTCCAAGGGGCTGGGCGCGCCGGTCGGTTCGGTGTTGTGTGGTCCGGTCGAGTTCATCGCCAAGGCGCGCCGCTTGCGCAAAATGGTCGGCGGCGGCATGCGCCAGTCTGGCCTCCTCGCAGCAGCAGGCTTGTATGCCCTGGACAACAACGTCAAGCGTCTGGCCGATGACCACGCCAATGCGCAATTTCTTGCCGAAGGCCTGAGCAAGGCCGGTTATGAAGTGGAGCCGGTGCAGACCAACATGGTTTACGTGCAGATGGGCGACAAAGCCGAAGCCATCAAGGCGTTCGCGGGCGAGCGCGGCATCAAACTCAGCGCTGCCGGTCGTCTGCGGATGGTCACGCACATGGACGTCAGCCGCGCACAAATCGAGCAGGTCATCGCTACATTCGTCGAGTTTTCGCGCAACTGACAGCGTTAGCCGTCCAATTGACCGTTTCTATCGTATAAACACGCTGTACCCCGCGCGCAGGGCCGATATAATGCGGCCCTTTGCCGTCGCTTCGTCTGATGACGTTTTGCACAGGCCTTTGGCCGCAGCCTCCGTGGAAGAACCTATGAAAAGCGCAGAAATCCGTGAAGCCTTCCTTCGCTTCTTCGAAGAGCAAGGCCACACCCGTGTAGCCTCCAGCTCTTTGATTCCGGGCAACGACCCAACCCTGCTGTTCACTAACGCGGGGATGAACCAGTTCAAGGACTGCTTCCTGGGCCAGGAAAAACGTGCGTACACCCGTGCGACCAGCAGCCAGAAGTGCGTGCGCGCCGGTGGCAAGAACAGTGACCTGGAAAACGTCGGTTACACCGCTCGTCACCACACATTCTTCGAAATGCTGGGTAACTTCAGCTTCGGTGACTATTTCAAGCACGACGCGATCACCTACGCCTGGACCTTCCTGACCGGCGTCCTGAAGCTGCCCAAGGAAAAACTCTGGGTAACCGTCTACGCCTCGGATGACGAGGCTTATGACATCTGGACCAAGCAGATTGGTGTGCCCGTCGAGCGCATGATTCGCATCGGCGACAACAAAGGCGCGCCGTACGCGTCCGACAACTTCTGGACCATGGGCGATACCGGCCCGTGCGGTCCTTGCACCGAGATTTTCTACGATCACGGCGACCACATCTGGGGTGGCCCACCGGGTTCGCCGGAAGAAGACGGTGACCGTTACATCGAAATCTGGAACAACGTGTTCATGCAGTTCAACCGCACTGCCGATGGCGTGTTGCATCCGCTGCCAGCGCCGTCGGTAGACACCGGCATGGGGCTGGAACGGATCAGTGCGGTGATGCAGCACGTTCACTCCAACTACGAAATCGATCTGTTCAAGAACCTGCTGAGCGCTTCGGCCCAGGCCATTGGTTGCACCAATGACGATCAGTCTTCGCTCAAGGTTGTCTCCGACCATATCCGTTCGTGCGGCTTCCTGATTGCTGACGGCGTGCTGCCGTCCAACGAAGGCCGCGGCTATGTGCTGCGCCGGATCATTCGTCGCGCGTGCCGTCACGGTAACAAGCTGGGTGCGACCGGCAGCTTCTTCTACAAGATCGTTGCCGCGCTGGTGGCCGAGATGGGCGAAGCCTTTCCGGAACTCAAGCAGCAACAATCCAACATCGAGCGCGTGCTCAAGGCCGAAGAAGAGCAGTTCTCCAAAACCCTGGAGCACGGCCTGAAGATTCTCGAGCAGGATCTGCTGGAACTCAAAGGCACCGTGGTCCCGGGTGATGTGGTGTTCAAGCTGTACGACACCTACGGTTTCCCGATGGACCTGACCGCTGACATCGCTCGCGAACGCAACCTGACCGTCGATGAAGTCGGCTTCGAGCGCGAAATGGAAGCCCAGCGCGTACGTGCGCGGTCGGCCAGCTCGTTCGGCCTGGATTACAACACCCTGGTCAAGGTTGATGTGGCGACCGAATTCACCGGCTATAAAGCCACCAGTGGTTCGGCGAAAATTGTCGCTATCTATAAAGATGGCCAGTCGGTCGACGTATTAAATGAAGGCGAAGAGGCCGTGATCGTTCTCGATCAGACGCCTTTCTACGCTGAATCCGGTGGCCAGATTGGCGATTGTGGTTATCTGCAAGTCGGTAGCAGCCGTTTCGATGTACGCGACACTACCAAGACCGGCGGTGCTTTCCTGCACCACGGTGTGGCGGTGTTGGGCAGCCTGACCATCGGCGCTCCGGTCGAGACCCATGTCGATGCCGAAGTCCGTCACGCCACGTCGCTGAACCACTCGGCGACTCACTTGCTGCACGCTGCATTGCGTCAGGTGCTGGGCGAACACGTTCAGCAGAAAGGCTCGTTGGTCGACAGTCAGCGTCTGCGCTTTGACTTCAGCCACTTCGAAGCCATCAAGCCTGAGCAGTTGAAGGCCCTGGAAGACATCGTCAATGCTGAGATTCGCAAGAACTCCGCGGTTGAAACCGAAGAAACCGATATTGAAACCGCCAAGCAAAAAGGCGCCATGGCGCTGTTTGGCGAGAAGTACGGCGACAATGTGCGCGTGCTGAGCATGGGCGGTGATTTCTCCGTCGAGCTGTGCGGTGGCATCCACGCCAACCGTACCGGCGACATCGGCCTGCTGAAAATCATCAGCGAGGGCGGTGTGGCCTCGGGCGTGCGTCGTATCGAAGCGGTCACCGGCGCGCAAGCACTGGCATACTTGAACGCTGCGGAAGAACAACTCAAGGAAGCGGCCAACCTGGTCAAGGGCAGTCGCGACAACCTGATCGACAAGCTGTCGGCTGTGCTGGAGCGCAACCGTCTGCTGGAGAAGCAACTCGAGCAGTTGCAGGCCAAGGCTGCCAGCGCGGCAGGCGACGATCTGTCGGCTTCCGCCCTGGATGTCAAAGGCGTGAAAGTGCTGGCCGTGCGTCTGGACGGTCAGGACGGCAAGGCACTGTTGGCGCTGGTCGATCAATTGAAGAACAAACTCGGCCGCGCAGTGATCCTGCTCGGCAGTGTCCATGAGGAAAAGGTCGTTTTGGTTGCAGGCGTAACCAAGGACCTGACTGGCCAACTCAAAGCCGGTGATTTGATGAAGCAAGCCGCTGCGGCAGTGGGCGGGAAGGGCGGTGGTCGTCCGGACATGGCGCAGGGCGGTGGTGTAGACGCCGGCGCGCTGGACGCAGCATTGGCCCTGACCGTTCCATTTGTAGAGCAGGGTTTATAAGGCGGTTGGCCGGGCCCGTGGTCTAGTGACGGGGCCGGCAACTGTTTGAGATTATTGGGCGCCCTTCATGGGCAGAGGCGGCTTTGAAATGGCTTTGATCGTACAGAAATTTGGAGGCACCTCGGTCGGCACTGTCGAGAGAATCGAGCAGGTCGCCGACAAGGTTAAGAAATTCCGCGATGCCGGCGATGACCTGGTGGTTGTGCTGTCTGCAATGAGCGGCGAGACCAACCGTCTGATCGATCTGGCCAAGCAAATCAGTGGCGACAGTCAACCGGTTCCCCGGGAGCTGGATGTGATTGTCTCCACCGGTGAGCAGGTGACGATTGCCCTGTTGGCCATGGCGCTGATCAAGCGCGGCGTGCCAGCGGTGTCCTACACCGGCAATCAGGTACGGATTCTGACGGACAGCGCGCACAATAAAGCGCGTATCTTGCAGATTGACGATCAGAAGATTCGCGGTGATCTGAAGGCCGGTCGCGTGGTGGTCGTCGCCGGTTTCCAGGGCGTCGACGAGCACGGCAACATCACCACCCTCGGTCGTGGCGGCTCCGACACCACCGGTGTAGCGCTGGCAGCGGCCTTGAAGGCTGACGAATGCCAGATCTACACCGATGTGGACGGCGTCTACACCACCGACCCTCGCGTGGTGTCCGTGGCTCAGCGCCTGGACAAGATTACCTTCGAAGAGATGCTGGAAATGGCCAGCCTCGGTTCCAAGGTGTTGCAGATCCGTGCGGTGGAATTCGCCGGCAAGTACAACGTTCCGCTGCGCGTACTGCACAGCTTCAAGGAGGGTCCGGGCACCCTCATTACTATTGATGAAGAGGAAACCATGGAACAGCCGATCATTTCCGGCATCGCTTTCAACCGCGATGAAGCCAAGCTGACCATCCGTGGCGTGCCAGACACCCCGGGTGTTGCGTTCAAGATTCTTGGGCCGATCAGTGGCGCGAACATCGAAGTCGACATGATCGTGCAGAACGTTGCGCACGATAACACCACCGACTTCACCTTCACCGTGCACCGCAATGACTTCCAGGCCGCACAAACCGTGCTGGAAAACACCGCTCGCGAGATCGGTGCCCGTGAAGTCGTGGGCGACATCAAGATCGCCAAGGTTTCGATCGTTGGCGTCGGCATGCGTTCTCACGCTGGCGTGGCCAGCCGCATGTTCGAATCCCTGGCCAAGGAAAGCATCAACATCCAGATGATCTCTACGTCGGAAATCAAAGTCTCCGTCGTGATTGAAGAGAAGTACCTGGAACTGGCTGTGCGCGCTCTGCACACGGCTTTCGAACTGGACGCGCCGGCCCGTCAGGGCGAGTGATGCGTTTACCGAAGGGCGCGGTCTGACCGCGCCCTTCGTCTTTTTTGAATGGCGCGACCCAGGACTCTGTTCTTTTGCTCGCGCTGGTCAATACTCAGGCATGTAGGGCTGCGATCGTAACGGTTGTAGGTCGAGTGCCTTTTTTTTGCAGACTGTTGTCCCTGAACTGTAATGCGTGAGGAGAAAGGTATGCTGATTCTGACTCGTCGGTGCGCAGAAAGCCTGATTATTGGTGATGGCGAAATCACTGTGACCGTGCTCGGCGTCAAAGGAAATCAAGTGCGTATTGGTGTTAACGCACCTAAAGAGGTTGCTGTTCACCGTGAGGAAATCTACTTGCGGATCAAGAAAGAGAAGGACGACGAACCAAGCCATTAATTTTTATCGTTTTTTATGTTTGCAAACGGGGAAAAGGTTGGTTAAGATACGCCCCGTGTTGCGGAGAGCTGGCCGAGTGGCCGAAGGCGCTCCCCTGCTAAGGGAGTACACCTCAAAAGGGTGTCGGGGGTTCGAATCCCCCGTTCTCCGCCATTATTTGCGTAGTACGTTGTAATCTGGCTTCTTCGGTAAGTTGTTGAAATTACTAGAAAAAGTGTTTGACATAGAGATTAGACGGCCTATAATGCGCGGCAACAAATGCACTCGTAGCTCAGCTGGATAGAGTACTCGGCTACGAACCGAGCGGTCACAGGTTCGAATCCTGTCGAGTGCACCATTTAAGAGTTGTTTGCAGTAATGCGAGCGACTTTGCTTCAGCCAGTTGTGGTCTGGTTTAAAAACACAAAATGCACTCGTAGCTCAGCTGGATAGAGTACTCGGCTACGAACCGAGCGGTCACAGGTTCGAATCCTGTCGAGTGCACCAAACACCAAAAAGCCTGCGTTTAACGCGGGCTTTTTGCCGTCTGGGATTTGGCTTTTCCTTTGACGCATCCCTTCTCATCGAAATCGACGTGAGCACTTCTGCCTCGCTTGAGGTCATAACGGTAGCTCGTGGCGGAATTCCGAATATTGATCTTGTCCGGTTTGCCTAGCGCACTTTCAACGTCCTGTTGGCTCATGCCGGCAACGACACGCTGATTGATGATTGCTTCACGGCGTTGTTTGGCGTCGATCACATTTCCACATTTATCCTCGGATTGGCCGACAACGGTCAGCTCCTTTCTTTGTGCACGCGTGTCTGAGGTTTCTCGGAAGGTAGCTTCAGGCAGGACCGCAACGATGGTGCCTGGCAGGAATGGGTGCACATCCTGAAGTGAAAGATTCTCTCCGGCCCTGCAGCTCATCGTAGTGAAGGTGATGTGCCCGTCAGGGGCCTCGCATCGGTGAATGGTGGCGGCAAGCGCCTTGGGCGGCAGATAGAGCAGGGTGGTCAGTAAAAGAAGATGTGTGTTCGATGGCATTCGGCGTCCTCCATGACGTTCCATCTGAAGGGTAGTCGCTACATTTTTCCGCTGCGGTGTGTTTTCTTTTCAGGATAAGTCGTCGCAGTTTGATGCATAAGGGCAGCGCTCAGGTTTGTCTTGCAAGCGCTTGTTTCAACCACGATTTTTTAACGTTTTAAACCGTCAGGCGGTGTATCATTGCGCCCGTCAGCCCCGCCGGGGCTTGTGGAAAACCTCCATGGACTTACCCAGTAGTTACTCAGTACCCCGTTTTTCCAATCATGAATTGACTGATTGATCCTTCCGGCGTGCCCCGCTGCTGGGAGTGGAGTTCGCCTATGTCCGAAGTTGAAGTAAAGAAAACACAGGAAAGCTTGCAGGACCGCCTCGCTCAAGTCGTTGAGCTGTTGCAGCGTCAGCGAGTGGTCGAAGACCTGACTCATCGTCAGGAAGGTCCGCATCACGACCGGGTCGAGAACCTGGTTCACCGACAAAATCTCGTCGAGCTGCAACGCAAGCTCGATGATCTGCACTCCGCTGACGTTGCCTACATCCTTGAAGCCTTGCCGCTGGACGATCGTCTGACGCTCTGGCAATTGGTCAAGGCTGATCGTGACGGCGACATTCTTCTCGAAGTATCCGACTCGGTTCGTGAAACGCTGATCGCCGACATGGACGATCACGAGCTCCTGGCTGCGGCCAAGGACATGGACGCCGACGAACTCGCTGACCTGGCCTCCGAGCTGCCGCGAGACGTTGTCCATGAGTTGATGGAAACCCTTGATGGTCAACAGCGTGAGCGCGTTCGCTCCGCGTTGTCCTATGACGAGGAGCAGGTCGGTGCGCTGATGGACTTCGAGATGGTGACGATCCGTGAGGATGTCAGTCTCGAAGTGGTTCTGCGCTATCTGCGTCGCCTTAAGGAGCTGCCGGGTCATACGGACAAACTGTTCGTGGTTGACTACGACGGCGTGCTCAAGGGTGTGTTGCCGATCAAGCGGTTGCTGGTCAATGATCCGGATAAACAGGTTGCTGAAGTCATGGCCAGCGATCCGGTGAGCTTTCACCCGGACGAAGATGCCTACGACGCTGCTCAGGCGTTCGAACGTTACGACTTGATCTCCGCGCCTGTGGTCGACAAGAACGGCAAGCTGATCGGCCGTCTGACTATCGATGAAATGGTCGACCTGATCCGTGAAGAGAGCGAAAACGAAGTTCTCAACATGGCAGGTTTGCGCGAAGAAGAAGATATTTTCGCTTCAGTCTGGAAATCCCTGCGTAACCGCTGGGCCTGGCTGGCGGTGAACCTGATTACTGCGTTTGTAGCGTCTCGGGTAATTGGCCTGTTTGAAGGCTCCATCGAGAAGCTGGTGGCGCTCGCGGCATTGATGCCGATCGTGGCGGGTATTGGTGGTAACTCGGGTAACCAGACGATCACGATGATCGTTCGGGCCATGGCGCTGGACCAGGTCAGTACGGGCAATACCTCGCGCTTGATGCGCAAAGAGCTCGCGGTAGGTTTGATCAATGGCTTGGTTTGGGGTGGGGTTATTGGTGTTGTCGCCTATCTGCTGTATGGCAGTTGGTCCCTGGGCGTGGTGATGACGGCAGCGATGACGCTAAACCTCCTGCTGGCAGCGTTGGCCGGGGTGTTGATCCCCATGACCCTTGCGCGCATGGGGCGCGACCCGGCAATGGGCGCCAGTGTGATGATCACGGCCATGACCGACAGTGGTGGGTTCTTCATCTTCCTCGGGTTGGCGACAATCTTCCTGCTCTGACTCGTATCCTGAAGCCCGCCAAATTGGCGGGTTTTTTTATGTCTCAAATTCAAGGCAAAAAAAAGCCAGCGATTATGCTGGCTTGAATTTTTTGGGGTGTCTCAGGACGCGTCTGCGGCCATTTCAGCGTCATGGGCGATCAGCGAAACAAGGGCGTTCTGCTGACGGTGGGAGAGTTGGCGGAAACGTTGCAGCAGTTCGCGTTCGTGCAACGACAGCTCCGGGCTGTCCAGGCGCATGCTCAGCTCTTCGCCCAGTGCACCTTCCTGAATAAGACTCTGCTCAAGGCGCGCAATGATTTCGGAGTTCATGCTGCGATGATGATTGCGAGCCACCTCGGCAATGCGTTCACGCATTCCGTCTGGCAGACGTACGACGAACTTGTCAGCCGTACGGCTGGAATAAATTGCCTGTTTCAATGGGCGCATATATTTAACCGGTTAGTTCAGGGGAGCGGTTCTCGGGATTGGCCGCAGGATGTCTGATAGGACAAGCACTCTGGCCAAATGTTCAACCTGAATTGATAGAGGCTCGCATCATGCCTCAAATTAGCCAGTTCATTGGCGTCAATTCTGTGACAAATATTGAACTGGATAAAGGCGTTATGCCAGCACCAATTATCAGAAATGCGGACTGGTTTGAAAAGTTTGCCTTGGTCCGTATCGCTGACCGCGTCCTCTTGCCCTGCAGGTGATGTCCAAAGACGCCCGAGGGAGCATGCTATGCGGATTTAATCGTCGTTCCTTACCTTGTATAGGATAGTGGCAAATGGCCGATTTACTAGAGGCGGGATAACTTCGGGATGGATGGCAGATTGATTTATCTGATGGGGCCTTCCGGGTCTGGCAAAGACAGTCTCATCCAGGCGGCTCGTGAGCCCTTGCAAGCGCTGGGTTGCGAAGTCGTGCGTCGTGTCATCACCCGTTCAGCCGAATCCGTGGGCGAGGACGCCGAAGGGGTGTCTCCGGCAGAGTTCGAGCTGCGAAGGGAGGAGGGGGGCTTTTCGCTTTCGTGGCGTGCCAATGGCTTGGCTTACGGTATCCCCGTTGAAATTGATCAATGGCTCCGAAAGGGTCGCCATGTGCTGGTGAATGGCTCTCGGGGTCATCTGCCCGTTGCGCTGGAGCGCTATCCCGAGTTGGTGCCGGTGTTGCTGACGGTCAAGGATGAGGTGTTGCGCGAGCGATTGTTGCGACGGGGGCGTGAGAGTCCTGAAGAAATTGAAGCGAGGATCCGGCGCAATGGACTATTCGTGGGTGACGGCTCGATCGGCGATAGGCTTATTCATCGACTCGATAATTCCAATGACTTGGCCGTCACGGTTAACAACCTTTTAAGTCTGCTGAAGCTCAGCGTAAAACCGGATCAAATTTGATCCGTCGACCGGCGATCAGTGCCAACACGAACAGTGCGCCAAATACGCCGGAAGCGATCAGGGGTAGGGTGAACGTCACCTCCTGAGTCCAGCAGAGATGAAGAATGCCGCTCAACAAGGCCAGAATTAAAAATCCAGCGGCTGATTTGGACATGCGGTGCTCCTGGTGATGGGAAATTAAAATACTAATCGTTCGGAAGAGGGGGGCTGTGACTGCGGGCTCTCTTGGCTCACTTCCTGATTTACAAAAACGTGCGGATCACTCATGACCGCCAATTGAGGTGCTTTCTGCAGTTGGAGGTAATGGGGCATACGCTGGGCAACCACTTCAGTGTCCCTCTCGGGCATGAATTGAAAGCCGAGCAGTACGGCCAGGGCGATCACATTCGAGAGTAAAAGGGTGCCGTTCATGGGGTTGTCCTCTATTGTTCTTGGAGAACAGATGAAGCAGCCCGCATGCCAAGAGTCTAAAGGCTAATAAATGCTTTAAAAACAATTGATTAGAGTTAGATCGCAGAAAAGCATCAGTGCAATTTGCAATGATGGCGTTTTGAGGTGATGCAATTTGCACGGTAATCGGTAGCGTAGGGGGATGAGGCGTTTGCCTACACTTAAAAAGCCTAAGGACGACATGACAAAAGCAGGCCTGCCCGTTAACATGCTCGCCGTCCATCGTACCGCGGTCCTCGCGGGCGATTTGTGTCTCAGTAGCTCAATTGGATAGAGCATCCCCCTCCTAAGGGGAAGGTTGGCAGTTCGAACCTGCCCTGGGACACCACTTCTCTTCAAGCCTGCTGCTTTCAACCTGAACTCTCTGTCTCGAATCCCAATCGCATCCGGTAGTGGATGTTGGGTCTGGGTGTGTTTCCGTGCCTGCTTTTCGAGTGGTTGGCGTCTTTGGGGATGTCTTCTATATAGAAGCGTGGCTTTTGCGCCTCTATATAGACAAAATCCGGCGGTTTCCGGCTTTGTGCAAGTTCTTGAAAGAAAAGCTAAATCAGGGCTTGACGGCAGATTCTGGAAGTCTATAATTCGCCCCACTTCCGGCGCAGTCGAAACGGAAAACTCCTTGGTAAACAAAGAGTTACGCAGGTTTCGGCAGTGAGTTGCTTCAGGTCATCGAAGCGCAAAAGG
>NZ_MOBR01000027.1 GCF_003732705.1 Pseudomonas frederiksbergensis
AGCATTGATGTTGGAGGTGCCGACGCCTTCGCGGGCAAGCCTCGCTCCTACGAGTAGATTCGGTGCTGTCAGTGATTATTTTTCATCCAGAAAGCTCTGCACCGATGCATTGAAAAACGCCGGGTCCTGAATAAACGCGAAATGGCTGACATTCGGCAGGATCAACAGGCCGGCACCGGGAATGGCCGATGCCATGTATTCGGTGTGTTCGCGCTTGATCGCCTCGTCATGGTCGCCATCAACGATCAATACCGGGCTTTTGATTTTGGCCAGGTCTTCGGTGGTCCAGTTGGGCTGGCTCGCCCACATATGGCTGATTTGTTCGACGAACGCATCGTATTCCTTAGGTGTGGGCGACAGCTTCGCGTACTCCTTGCCGGCGCGTTCAATGTAGGCGGCGAAGGTCGGGTTCTTCTCGACGCCTTCCTTGACCCCCGATGTCTGAGTGTTGGCGGCGAAGGCGAACACTTTGCCGACGCGCTGCGGATAGCGCATGGCCAGATCCAGCCCGAGAATCGCGCCGTCACTCCAGCCCACGAAGTCGGCGCGCTCGATCTTCAGCTTGTCGAGTACCGCGATGACGTCGTCCGCCATCAGGTCATAGCCGAAAGGTCGCGCATCTCGCGAACTGCGACCATGGCCACGGCTGTCGAGGGTGATGACGGTGTGCTTTGCCGAGAGCGCCTTGACCTGATTGCCCCAGTAATCGGAGTTGGCCAGGCCACCATGAAGCAGCACCACGGGCGAGCCATGCCCGGTGATCGAGTAGAAAAGCTTGATGCCATTGACGTCGGCACGGCCGGTTTTGGCGCTGGTGATCGGGGCGGGGGTGGCCGGCAGTGTTTCCCAGCGCTCGGCGGCGTGAGCCGTGTTGAATGACATCAGCAAACAGAAAGCAGCGAGTAAGCGACGAGGCATGGGTCTCTCCGTTAAAAAGGCCTGATCGGCGTGATCCGGATTCTTTAGCGTAGAGCAAACCCCTGTGGGAGCGAGCCTGCTCGCGAAGGGGGCATTACATCCAGCATTGATTTCGACTGATACACCGCATTCGCGAACAGGCTCGCTCCCACATTGGGCTTGTGCCGAGCACGCCCTGCGCGATCACCACAAATCTCCTGTAGGAGCGAGGCTTGCCCGCGAAGAGGCCGGCACATTCAGCATGGGTGTTGGATGTGCCGACGCCTTCGCGGGCAAGCCTCGCTCCTACAGGGACTGCGTTCGTTCAGCGCATTCGCGGTATCCTGCACGTCCTGAACCCGGACGCTTTTTTCCATGCTGGTAATCTCCAACAACGTGCATCTGCCGGATGCCGAGATCGAATTGACCGCCATTCGTGCCCAGGGCGCGGGTGGGCAGAACGTCAACAAGGTCTCTAGCGCCATGCACTTGCGCTTCGACATTCCGGCTTCGTCCTTGCCCGAGTTCTACAAGGAGCGGTTGCTGGCGCTGCGCGACAGTCGCATCACCAGCGAAGGCGTGTTGATCATCAAGGCCCAGCAATACCGCACGCAGGAAGCCAACCGCGCCGATGCACTGGAGCGGTTGGTGGAGTTGATTCTTAGCGCCACCAAAGTCGAAAAGAAGCGCCGCCCGACCAAGCCAACCCTTGGTTCAAAGAAGCGACGGCTCGAATCGAAAACCAAGCGCGGCAGCATCAAGGCCGGGCGCGGTAAGGTGGATTTTTAGTATTCGATCATTGAATACAGTACTGATGGGATGCAATACATCGTCACTGCTTAAGAGCTTGCATATTGTTCGCTGAAATTCGTGTCCTCATTCCTATAAAGTCTAAAGAACTGTCAGATCTACCAGTCGACATAGTGTTGCCCGTTGCTTTTAATAATGCTGCAAGTTCGCTGTTTATCTGCGAAGTGTACTGATAATTAAGGAAGGGGTATTGCTCTGATTGTTAGGCACTTTCAATCATATTGTGTAGGGTGGCTATTATGACTGATTCATCGACTAAAAAGGCAGAAGTGGCAGATCGAGGGACTTTGGACTATGGGTTCGGAGTAGCCGGCAAAGTATACTTTTATGACAATGGGCCCGAGAGAAGTCCACTGCAGCCGCGAGCGGTTTGCGTACTGAAAAACGGAAAGATACTATGTACGGCAGTTTCTGAAGTCGCCGGCGATATATGGTTGATTATGCTGGACAGTTCTGGGGTGTTGGACCCTGAGTTTGGCAGGGGTGGAATGTCTAAAGTGAATATTTCTGACTACTTTCCGAACGTTTCTGGAGTTGATCCAAGCAGTGTTACAGTTGATGCAGAACGGAAGCGGATTATCCTGGGGTTTGAAGTGGTCACTAGATTTGAAACATACCCTGGGCTGGTTAGTTTCAGTTTGAAAGGCGATATTGACGTCGGCTTCGGCCAAAATGGCGTGATGGTTTATGATTTTTTTTCTCTTGCGCAAAAGAACGCTCAGAAAAGTTCGAGGAGCAATGTTGAAGATGCCGCTTTAGCTGATCAAGTATTGACCCCAACGCTTGGGCGATTCCCGGGAGGTATACATTTACTCGACGACGGCGGCGTGATGTTGCTTTTCACTCATCGGTGGTTCTCGTATTGGGAATTGACGGTATTGGCGAAAATAAAAGTCGACGGCGGTCTCGATGACTCTTGGGCAGACTCTGGATTTAGAGTCATTGAGCGGGACGGTCAACCTGTCGGGGCTGAAAGCCTGGTTTCACAAGGCGAAAAGTTTCTAGTTGCCGCTACGACTTCACTGACTTATCGACATGGATGGTTTATCACTCGATATGATAAAAATGGAGCGTTAGACAGAACATTTGCAGTTGATGGATATTTTGACGGATCGCCATCGATCAAGGCGGTGGTGTTGGATCGCCGCGCCAGGTCTGAGCTTTTCATTGTCGGTACGTCCGCAAATGCAGCTGAACAAACGTTGTTTCTCATGTTGCAGCGTCGTGGTATTGACGGCCAGGAAGATCATCACTTTGGGGAGGGTGGTTGGGGTGGAGCGATTGATGATATGGACTCCGCGCACACCAAGGTGTGGGCGGCCGCTTTGTATGACCCAGGCAATACCGTGGTTGTCGCAGGTTCGACACAAAGCAGCCGCTCTGGTTCTAATGTATTTATCGCCAGTCTTGAACAAGATATGGGCTGGGACGGAGCTTTTGGGAATGGCGGGAGAGCAGTTTTCGCTGGTGAGGGAATAGTTCACGGGCTCTCGGTCCAATCGGATCGAAAAGTTTTGTTTATTTACAAAATGGATAACTCTGCAGGGTCTGCGCTTGTGCGTTTGCATGGGTAGATATTTGCAAAGCGGGTTATTCAGCGTAATGACCCGCTTTTAAGTCATCGCTTATCATGCTCTTCGCGATACTTTGGTGCTTGCCGGTACAGGTAGACGCTCAAGGCCAGACCGCTAAGCGCGGCGAGGGCAGCAAACAGGAAGATCGAAGCAAAACCAAATCCTGCCGCAATGGCCCCGGCCAGCGGCCCGGTAATCCCCAGCGACAAATCGATAAACAACGAATACGCCCCCACCGCCGCACCACGACTGGATGCCGGCACCAGGTTGACCGCTTCCACGCCCAGCGCCGGGAACACCAGCGAGAAGCCGAAACCGCTCAACGCCGCACCGGCCAATGCCCAATGAGCGTCCGGCGCCATCCACAGCAGCAACAGCCCCAGGGTTTCCACCGACAAGCAGGCAATCGCCACGCGAAAGCCGCCGAGGCGGTTGATCAGGTTGCCGAACAGCAGTCGCGCACCAATGAAGCTGGCGCCGAACAGGCTCAGACAGAGCACCGCGTTCGACCAATGCTGCGTTGCGTAATACAGAGTGATGAAAGTGGCGATGGTGCCGAAACCGATGGAGCCCAGCGCCAGTCCGCAACCGTGGGGCAACACCCGGCCCAGCACATGCATGAACGGCAGGCGTTCACCGACGACAACCGGCGCGGCGGTTTTCGGCCAGGCCAGCGCCAGGCCCAGTACGGCCAGCAGCACAATGCTCACGCCCATGCTCCACAAGCCCATTTGGTTGACTAGCAGTACGCCGAGGGGGGCGCCGATGGCGATGGCGCCGTAACTGGCAATGCCATTCCAGGAAATCACCTTGGCGGTGTTCGCTGCGCCCACCCGGCCGATGCCCCAGCCGATCGAACCCGAGCCGACCAGGCTTTCCGCGCTGCCCAGCACCAGGCGGCCGATCAACAGACTGATCAGGCTGAGCATCGGCAGGCTTTGGGTCCACGCCGAAATCAGCATGAACACCCCACTCAAACCGCAGCCGGCGAGCCCGTACATCACCGCCAGTTTGCTGCCCTTGTTGTCGATGATGCGCCCGGCATAAGGCCGGCTGAGCAGGGTGGCCAGGTATTGCACGCTGATCACCAGCCCCGCGATGACCGCGCCGAAGCCCAGGTCGCTGTGGACGTAGCCCGGCAATACGGCCAGGGGAATGCCGATGTTGAGGTAGCCGATGAAGGTGAACAGGACGATGGAAACGACTTGCAGCGTGACCGCCAGGGGGCGCTGGTTTTCTGACATGGGTAAAAGTCCACGGGGCAGCAGGATAGATAGGCTGCTTATGATAGCGGCGCGAAGGGCTGGCGGTTGTGGAAAAGTAAAACTATTTGCCGTGCGGGGTGAATCAGGATTTGGCAGGGGTGACCAGTTGCGTGGTAACCAGGGCGGCGAGGGCGTTTTCTTCGCTGCCGAAGCGGGCCAGCAGGGCGGCTTGTTTTTCCGGGGAGAGGCGATTCCAGATCTCGATCATTTTCTCGGCGGTGCCGATCAGAACGCTGGCCTGGGTTTCAGAAAATTCATCGGTCATGGCGGGGTGCTCGGGGTTCAGGCGGTGTGGAAAGCGCATGTTAGCGCTTTCCACACGGTCTGGCATTGCAGGTGTTTCAGTCTTCGCTATCAGTCTTTCGACTGTCAGTGGCTTCTTTCGGCTCGGGCTGTTGGGCGCCGGCTTGTTGCGTGGTTGTCTGCTCAGTTTCGTGCAGGCTTGGGAAGGGGAGATTAGGGATCTCGTGCATGTTCGCGCTCCTCGCAAAGTCTGTTGATAGATCTGGTAGATCCGCGCTTTTAAAAAGCTTGGGCAGGATACAGCAGGAGAAATGACAAACAGACTTTTATATCCATTTGTTTCGACGAGCGGGATTGTCTAGACAGGTCATTAGCAGTGAGTGGTGCAGGCCCCTTGTGGGAGCGAGCCTGCTCGCGAAAGCACCGGCACATCCAACATCGATTTGACTGAAGGACCGCTTTCGCGAGCAGGCTCGCTCCCACAAGGGGTTACCAATGGCTGGGGGTTACTTGCAGACTTCTGCAATCGCCTCGGCCAACAGCGCCAGCCGCGTCGCATCAATCCCCGCCACGTTGGCCCGACCGGAGCTGACCATGTACACGCTGTGATGATCGCGCAGCTGTTTAACCTGGTCCGCCGTCAAACCGGTATAGGAAAACATCCCGCGTTGCACGCCAATGTGCGCAAAGCGCTCGCGCAAGCCGTGAGGCTCAAGGGCTTCCACCAAACCGCTACGCAGTTGCGCGATACGCAAACGCATGGCTTCGACTTCGTCGGCCCACAGGCTTTTCAGCTCCGGGTCGCCGAGGATGGTCGCCACGACCGCTGCGCCGTGATCCGGCGGTGTCGACCACAGGTTGCGGGCGATGTTGGCCAGTTGACTGCGGATATCCACCAACTTCTCGGCGGTTTTCGCGCAGACAATCAGCGCACCGGTGCGATCGCGGTACAGGCCGAAGTTCTTCGAGCAGGAACTGGTGATCAGCACTTCTGGCAACGCGTCGACAAATAGCCGGGTGGACCAGGCGTCCTGTTCCAGGCCATCACCGAAGCCTTGATAAGCGAAGTCGATCAGCGGCAACAACTCACGGCGGCGGACCACGTCGAGCACTCGGCGCCAATCGTCATGGGACAGATCGAAACCGGTCGGGTTGTGGCAGCAGGCGTGCAGCAACACCACGTCGCCCTTGGGCGCTTCGTTGAGCACTGCGAGCATGGCATCGACGTCGAGACGGTTGTCGCTGCCCACATACGGGTAGTGGCTGACCTTGAGCCCTGCGGTGGCGAAAATCGTTTCGTGGATCGGCCAGGTCGGGTTGCTCAACCAGACGCCACGGCCCGGCAGCATTTGCGCGATGAAGTCCGCGCTTAAGCGCAGCGCACCCGTGCCGCCCGGCGTTTGAGTGACACCGGCCCGTTGCTCTGCAATCAATGGTGAGTCGGCGCCGAGCACCAGTTCATTCATGACTTTGCCGAACGCCGGCTCGCCGTGACCACCGATGTAGGTCTTGGTGTTCTGGCGATCCACCAGCCGCGCCTCGGCGAGTTTTACCGCTTGCGGAATCGGCGTGAGGCCCTGGGCGTCTTTATAGACACCCACGCCAAGGTCGAATTTGCGCGGGTTGGGGTCCTGCGCATAGGCCTCCATCAGACCCAGAATCGGGTCGCCGGGTACTCGGCCGATGGCGTCGAAATGCATTATTTGCGGCCCTCGGCGTCCTTGGCTACGTCGTCGGTGCGTGCGGCCATGATGAAGTCGTTGCGGTGCAGGCCTTTGATGGAGTGGCTCCACCAAGTCACGGTGACTTTGCCCCACTCGGTCAGCAGGCCCGGGTGGTGACCTTCGGCCTCGGAGATTTCACCGACGGCGTTGGTGAATGCCAGGGCGTGTTTGAAATTCTTGAACAGGAAAACTTTTTCCAGCTGCATCACGCTGTCGCGCACTTCAATGTTCCAGTCAGGGATCTGCTTAATCAGTACCGGCAGTTCTTCGTCGCTGACCTGAGGGGCGCCAGCTTGGCAGGCTTCGCAGTGGGCTTGGTTCAAAGTGGACATGGTCTGTTTCCTGAATCGAGTGTTTTTTTATAGGGGCTATATCGGCCGTCAATGCCGTTACGCTAAACCAAAGTGGCGACGACTGACAGGCTCACCTGTCAGTAAAAGTCGCGGTTCACGCGGCCTTCGGTTTGGGTGGGAATTTCGGGGCGTGCAAGCCCAACTGCATGCCTTGCTTGACCATGGCCATGATGTCTTCATGGGCCACGTCGAACAGGCGCTTGAGGTTGGGCAGCACAAAGTACAGCGGCTGCAGGATGTCGATGCGATACGGCGTGCGCATGCATTCCAGCGGATCGAAAGTCTGATGCTCCGGTTCGTCCGACATGCAGTAAACGGTTTCTTTGGGCGAGGACAGGATGCCGCCGCCGTAAATGCGCAGGCCCTCCGACGTATCGACCATGCCGAACTCGATGGTCATCCAGTACAGGCGCGCCAGGTACACGCGCTCTTCCTTGGTGGCCTGTAGGCCGAGTTTGCCGTAGGTGTGGGTAAATTCAGCAAACCAGGGGTTGGTCAGCAGCGGGCAGTGGCCAAAGATCTCGTGGAAAATGTCCGGCTCTTGCAGGTAGTCCAGTTCTTCGCGGGTACGGATAAACGTCGCCACCGGAAACTGCTTGTTGGCGAGCAATTCGAAAAAGGTCTGGAAGGGGATCAGCGCCGGAACCCGGGCTACTTGCCAACCGGTGGTTTCACCGAGGACTTTGTTGATCTCACCCAGTTGCGGAATGCGGTCGTGGGGCAGACCGAGTTTTTCGATACCGTACAGGTATTCCTGGCACGCACGCCCTTCAATCACTTTCAGTTGACGAGTGATCAGCGTGTTCCACACCGCATGTTCTTCGGCGGGGTAGTCGATAAAACCTTGCGCATCGGGCTCGCGAGCCACGTATTGCGTCTGCTTCATGCTGCTCTCCTGCTAGGGGGAAGTCGTTCTTGTTATGTACAGCTATGGACCTAGAGATACCCCAAGGCGTGCGGTAGTGCAGCAGGTGGATTGGATCGCGTGTAGGAGAAATCCGTGGTTTTCGTAAAGTTTTCGTTACGGATTGGCAGGTGTGGCGCAGGTATTGAGTTTTTCGGGTTTGAAAAGGGCGGTGGGTGTCACATAATCTTGACGACTAACTTTGTGCCCTGTCAGAAAATTCCCTCCGCAGGCACCGCATTATCCCTGTGGGAGCGAGCCTGCTCGCGAAAGCGGTCTCCCGGTTAATAGAGATGTCGACTGATCCACCGCTTTCGCGAGCAGGCTCACTCCCACAGGTTGCGTTCCAGGCATCCACCACATTCACCGCTTTTTCAGGCCTTTTATATGCGTATCAAAGTCCATTGCCAAAACCGCATCGGCATCCTGCGCGACATCCTCAACCTGCTGGTGGAGTACGGGATCAACGTCGCCCGCGGTGAGGTCGGCGGTGAGCATGGCAATGCGATTTACCTGCATTGCCCGAACCTGATCAACATCCAGTTCCAGGCGTTGCGTCCGAAATTCGAGGCGATTGGCGGGGTATTCGGCGTCAAGCGGGTAGGGCTGATGCCCAGCGAGCGTCGGCACATGGAGCTCAATGCGCTGCTCGGCGCCCTGGAATTCCCGGTGCTGTCGATCGACATGGGCGGCTCCATCGTCGCGGCCAACCGGGCGGCGGCGCAGTTGCTTGGCGTACGCGTGGACGAGGTGCCGGGGATTCCCTTGTCCCGTTACGCCGAAGATTTCGATTTGCCTGAGTTGGTTCGTGCCAACAAGTCGCGGATCAACGGGCTGCGGGTGAAGGTCAAGGGCGACGTGTTTCTCGCCGACATCGCCCCGCTGCAATCGGAGCACGACGACAGCGAGGCCATGGCCGGCGCGGTACTGACGTTGCACCGGGCGGACCGGGTCGGTGAGCGCATTTACAACGTGCGCAAACAGGAATTGCGCGGTTTCGACAGCATATTCCAGAGTTCCAAAGTCATGGCGGCGGTGGTGCGCGAAGCCCGGCGCATGGCGCCGCTGGATGCGCCGCTATTGATAGAAGGCGAAACCGGCACTGGCAAAGAGCTGTTGGCCCGGGCCTGTCATCTGGCCAGTCCTCGCGGTCAGTCGCCGCTGATGGCGCTCAACTGCGCCGGTCTGCCGGAATCCATGGCCGAGACCGAGCTGTTCGGTTATGGCCCCGGCGCCTTCGAAGGCGCGCGGGCCGAAGGCAAGCTCGGGCTGCTGGAACTGACGGCTGGCGGCACGTTGTTTCTCGATGGTGTCGGGGAAATGAGCCCGCGCTTGCAGGTGAAATTGCTGCGCTTCTTGCAGGACGGTTGCTTCCGCCGTGTCGGCAGCGATGAAGAGGTTTACCTGGACGTGCGGGTGATCTGCGCGACCCAGGTCGACCTGTCCGAGTTGTGTGCACGCGGCGAGTTTCGCCAGGATTTGTATCACCGCTTGAATGTGCTGTCGTTGCACATCCCGCCGCTGCGCGAATGCCTCGACGGTTTGACGCCACTGGTGGAGCACTTCCTCGACCAGGCCAGTCGGCAGATCGGTTGCCCGTTGCCGAAACTGGCGCCGGCAGCGATGGAACGGCTCAGTCATTACCATTGGCCGGGCAATGTCCGGCAGTTGGAAAACGTGTTGTTCCAGGCGGTTTCGTTGTGCGAGGGCGGGACGGTCAAGGCCGAGCACATTCGTCTGCCGGACTACGGCGTGCGTCAGCCCCTTGGCGATTTTTCGCTGGAAGGTGGGTTGGATGCGATTGTTGGGCGCTTCGAGAAAGCGGTTTTGGAGCGGTTGTATTCGGAACATCCGAGCAGTCGGCAGTTGGGGAAACGGTTGGGGGTTTCGCATACGACCATTGCCAACAAATTGCGGGAGTACGATGTCGGCAAGGACACCTGACCGATCGTTCCCACGCTCTGCGTGGGAATGCCTCAATGGACGCTCTGCGTCCGCTCTTGGGACGCGGAGCGTCCCGGGCTGCATTCCCACGCAGAGCGTGGGAACGATCATGGGACGATCAGTCCGAGGTTTGCCGCGAAGCGGCATAACACCGCCGGTTTTTCGACTTCGACACAATCCCTCGATCCCCTCTAAACCCCTCAAGTCCTTTGTTTGCCGGGCCCGGCGCCGTCAGAAAAAAGTTGGTCTGCAAATTGCTTAAGGCTCAGAAGTACAGCAGTGGGCGGCAAACGTCCGGCATGCAGAGGAATGAGTGTGGACAAGTACCTTTATGTGGCAATGACCGGCGCCAGCCAGAATGCACTGGCGCAGAAGGCTCACGCGAACAACCTGGCGAACATCTCCACCAACGGTTTTCAGAAGGACCTGGAACAGGCCCGTTCGATGCCGGTGTTTGGTGACAGCTTTCCGGCGCGTGCCTTTGCCATGTCCGAACGTCCGGCCACTGACTTCTCGCCAGGTTCGATGGTGGAAACCGGCCGTGACCTCGACGTCGCTGTGACCGGTAATGGCTGGATCGCGGTGCAGAGCCCCGATGGCAGCGAAAGCTACGTGCGCACCGGCAGCCTGAACATTGACGCCCTCGGCGTGTTGCGGGCCGGCAATGGTATGCCGGTGATGGGCAATGGCGGGCCGATTGCCGTGCCGCCCGAGCAGAAAATCGAAGTGGGCGAGGACGGCACCATCTCTATCCGTTCGATGGGTGAAGGCCCGCGGGTGATGGCCGAAATCGACCGCATCAAACTGGTCAACCCTGACCTCAAGAACATGACCAAAGGCCTGGACGGTTCGATCCACACCAAGGACGGCAAGCCGGCGCAAGCCGATGCGGGCGTCAAACTGGTGTCCGGGTTCCTGGAGTCGAGCAACGTCAACGCCGTGGAAGAAATGACCTCGGTGCTGGCTTTGTCGAAGCAATTCGAGCTGCACATCAAAATGATGAACACCGCCAAAGACGATGACCAGGCCATGGCTCGGGTCTTGCAGATCAGCTAATTACCAGAACGTCGCGCCGTAAAACAGGCGCACGAGGAGAATCGAAATGCTTCCGGCTCTATGGGTTGCCAAAACAGGTCTGTCCGCCCAGGACACCAACCTGACCACCATTTCCAACAACCTGGCGAACGTATCGACCACGGGTTTCAAACGTGATCGCGCCGAGTTCCAGGACTTGCTGTACCAGATCAAACGCCAGCCTGGCGCCCAGTCGACCCAGGACAGCGAACTGCCGTCCGGTCTGCAATTGGGTACCGGTGTGCGCATCGTCGGCACCCAGAAAAACTTCTCCGCCGGCAGCCTGCAAACCACCGAGCAGCCGCTGGACCTGGCGGTCGACGGTCGCGGTTTCTTCCAGATTCTGCAACCGGACGGCACCACGTCCTACACCCGTGACGGCACTTTCCACCTCGATTCCAACGGCCAGATCGTGAACGCCAGCGGTTTCGCCCTGGAACCGGCCATCGTCATTCCGAACAACGCCCAGACTTTCACCGTCGGCACTGACGGCACGGTGTCCATCACCGTTCCCGGCAACCCGGCCTCCCAGGTGATCGGCAACCTGCAAACCGCCGACTTCATTAACCCGGCCGGTCTGCAAGCGGTGGGTAACAACTTGTTCCTGGAAACCGCCGCCAGCGGTGCGCCGCAAGTCGGTACGCCGGGCCTGAACGGTTTCGGCACCACGCTGCAGAACACCCTGGAAGGTTCCAACGTCAGCACCGTTGAAGAGATGGTCAACATGATCACCACTCAACGCGCCTACGAGATGAACTCCAAGGTGATCTCCACCGCCGACCAGATGCTCTCGTTCGTAACGCAGAATCTGTAATCAAGTCTATGGGGCGGCCATGCGGTCGCCAGCAACACCGTGAGGTAGGGTCATGAATCGCTTTGTATCTGTTGTGGCACTGAGTGGGGTGGTCGCGCTCGCGGGCTGCGTCGCGCCGACGCCTAAACCCAATGACCCTTACTACGCCCCGGTGTTGCCGCGAACGCCATTGCCGGCGGCCGCCAATAACGGCTCGATCTACCAGGCCGGTTTCGAACAGAACCTGTACAGCGACCGCAAGGCGTTCCGGGTTGGTGACATCATCACCATCACCCTGAACGAGAAAACCCAGGCCAGCAAAGGCGCCAACTCGCAGATCGACAAGACCAGCAAAACCGGCATCGGCCTGTCGTCGCTGTTCGGTGGTGGCTTGAGCACCAATAACCCGGTGGGCAGCGGTGACCTAAGCCTGGACGTCGGCTACAGCGGCGACCGTGCCACCAACGGCGCCAGCAAGTCCGGCCAGAGCAACAGCCTGACCGGTTCGATCACCGTGACCGTCGCCGACGTCTTGCCCAACGGCATCATTGCCGTGCGCGGCGAGAAGTGGATGACCCTCAACTCCGGTGATGAGCTGGTGCGGATTGCCGGTCTGGTTCGCGCCGATGACATCGCTACCGATAACACCGTGTCGTCGACCCGCGTCGCCGATGCACGTATCACCTATTCGGGCACCGGTGCGTTTGCCGATGCGAGTCAGCCAGGCTGGTTCGACCGTTTCTTCCTTAGCCCGCTGTTCCCTTTCTAGGTGGCTACGTTGAACTTCAGAAGTCTCATGGTCGCTGCCTTGTTGATGTCCGCAGCCTTCACCGCTCAAGCCGAGCGGTTGAAGGACATCGCCAGTATTTCCGGCGTGCGGTCCAACCAATTGATCGGTTACGGCCTGGTGGTCGGGCTTAACGGCACCGGTGACCAGACGACCCAGACCCCGTTCACCCTGCAGACTTTCAACAACATGCTCTCGCAGTTCGGCATCAAGGTGCCGCCGGGTTCGGGCAACGTGCAGTTGAAGAACGTCGCGGCGGTGTCGATCAGTGCGGATTTGCCGGCGTTTGCCAAGCCAGGTCAACAGGTCGATATCACGGTTTCCTCGATCGGTAACTCCAAGAGCCTGCGCGGCGGCACCTTGCTGCTGACGCCACTTAAAGGTATCGACGGCAACGTCTACGCCATCGCCCAGGGCAACCTGGTGGTCGGCGGTTTCGATGCTGAAGGTCGCGACGGTTCGAAGATCACCGTCAACGTTCCGTCAGCCGGTCGTATCCCTGGCGGTGCGTCGGTCGAGCGTTCGGTGCCGAGCGGTTTCAACCAGGGCAACAGCCTGACCCTGAACCTCAACCGTTCCGACTTCACCACCGCCAAGCGCGTGGTCGACAAGATCAACGACCTGCTCGGCCCGGGTGTGGCCCAGGCCATCGACGGCGGTTCGATCCGCGTCACCGCGCCACTGGATCCGAGCCAGCGAGTCGACTACCTGTCGATCCTCGAAAACCTTGAAGTCGATCCGGGCCAGGCGGTGGCGAAAGTCATCATCAACTCGCGCACCGGCACCATCGTGATCGGCCAGAACGTGAAAGTGTCCCCGGCCGCCGTGACCCACGGCAGCCTGACCGTGACCATCACCGAAGACCCGATCGTCAGCCAGCCCGGCCCTCTGTCCAACGGACAGACAGCGGTCGTGCCGCGCTCGCGGGTCAACGCCCAGCAAGAAGCCAAGCCCATGTTCAAGTTCGGCCCGGGCACCACCCTCGACGAGATCGTGCGTGCGGTGAACCAGGTCGGCGCGGCGCCAGGTGACTTGATGGCCATCCTTGAAGCACTCAAGCAGGCCGGCGCGTTGCAAGCCGACCTGATCGTGATCTGAGGACGACGACCATGGTGGACATGCGCAAAGGCGCGTTGGTCGGTACCGGCGATTCGGGTTCGTACTCGGACCTCAATCGCCTGAACCAACTCAAGGTCGGCGACAAGAACAGCGACGGCAACATGCGCAAGGTTGCGCAGGAATTCGAATCGCTGTTCATCGGTGAAATGCTCAAGTCCATGCGCTCGGCCACCGACGAGCTGGGCAAGGACAATCCGCTCAACACGCCGGCCGCCAAGCAATACCAGGAAATGTCCGATCAGCAAATGGCCGTTTCCATGTCCCGCGAAGGCGGTGGTATTGGTCTGGCCGATGTATTGATGCGCCAGATGTCGAAGAACAAACCCCTGGCGCCGGGTGAAGCGGCGGCCAATTCGGCGGCCAAGCAGGACGCGGCGAAAGCCAGGGCCGAGGCGATCACCACGCCCGTGGCTGCCGGTACAACGGCCACGAATGGCCCGTTGTCGCGCCTCAACGGCGAGCGTCCGTTGTGGGCTTCGCGCGGGGTCAAGGCACCGACGGCGACGGTCGCTCACAGCAATGACGTGGCGCTGCTCAATCAGCGGCGCCTGGCGCTGCCGCCGAAACTGGCGGACCGCTTGCTCGCCGGGTTGGTGCCGTCCACCGCGACTGCCGCCACCTCCCTGAAAAACCTGTTGCCTGAGCGCGCCACCGCCACGGCGACCGGTGCCGGTCCGCTGTACAACGGCGACTGGCTGCCGTCGCCAACGTCATCGGCGTCGAGCGGGCAGATGCAGATTTACGGTCGCGCGATGGCGCAGATTCCTCTCGCGCCGGCGAAGAAAGCCTTCAGTTCCGCCGACGAATTCGTCAACACCATGCTGCCGATGGCCAAGGAAGCTGCCGACCGCATCGGCGTCGATCCGCGTTACCTGGTGGCCCAGGCCGCGCTCGAAACCGGTTGGGGCAAATCGGTCATGCGCGCCCAGGATGGCAGCAGCAGCCACAACCTGTTCGGCATCAAGACCGGCAGCAGTTGGAAGGGCGATTCGGCGCGGGCGATCACCAGCGAATTCAGGGATGGCGCGATGGTCAAGGAGACGGCCGAGTTTCGCTCCTATGCCTCTTACAAGGACAGCTTCCATGACCTGGTGACGTTGCTGCAATCCAATAATCGCTATCAAGATGTCGTGAAGTCGGCCGATAACCCAGAACAGTTTGTGCGCGAGTTGCAAAAGGCCGGTTATGCAACCGACCCGAACTACGCCAGCAAGATTTCGCAGATAGCCAAGCAGATGACGAGTTACCAAAACTACGCTGCGGCGGGCGCTTCCACCACGCCTCTATAGGCACAAGGCATAAGGTCTGAACCATGAGTTTGCTCAATATCGGGATGTCGGGTCTGGCGGCTAGCCAATCCTCCCTGGCTGTGACAGGCAACAACATTGCCAACGTCGACACCGCCGGTTATTCGCGTCAGCAAACCGTGCAGGGCACCAAGGCCTCGCAGCAATACGGCAACGTCTTCATCGGCACCGGTACGACCCTGGCCGACGTGCGCCGGGTGTACAACTCCTACCTCGATTCGCAGTTGCGCACCGCGACTTCGCTCAACAGCGAATCCGCTTCGTACCTGGCCCAGGCCACGCCGCTGGACGCCTCGCTGTCCGACACCAACACCGGCCTGACCGGCGTGTTGCAGAAATTCTTTACCTCGATGCAAGGCGTCTCGACCTCGGCAACCGACGACACGTCGCGCCAAGGCGTACTGACCGGCGCCCAGGCGTTGAGCGCCCGCTTCAACGCCCTTGCCAAGCAGTTGAACGACCAGAACACCACCGTCAATGGCAGCCTGGCGGACATGGCGGCCCAGGTGAACAAACTGGCCACCTCGATTGCCAACCTGAACCAGAAGATCGGCGAAATCTCCACCAGCGGCGGCCAGCCGAACGACCTGCTCGACACCCGTAACGAAGCCGTGCGCCAACTGTCCGAGATGGTCGGTGCGCAGGTCGTCGAGCGCGGCACCAGCTACGACATCTATGTCGGCAGCGGCCAACCATTGGTGATGGGCAACACCACCAACACATTGGAAACCGTGCCGAGCAAGGACGATCCGTCGCGCATGGGCCTGCAGATGAACCGCGGCTCCAGCACCATCGACATCACGTCCGTGGTGACCGGCGGCGAAATCGGTGGTTTGCTCACTTACCGCAAGGAAGTGCTCGACCCGTCGCTCAACGAACTGGGGCGTGTGGCCTTGGTGGTAGCTGACCAGATGAACAGTCAGCAGGCGCAAGGCATCGACAAGAACGGCGATTTCGGCGCGGCGATTTTCAACAACATCAACAGCGCCGCCCTGATCAGCCAGCGCAGCATTGGCCAGTCGGGCAACAGCGCCGGCTCGGGCAACCTGGATGTCACCATCAAGGACACCGGCAAGCTGACCACCAGCGACTATCAAGTGACGTTCACCAGCGCCACGGACTACAGCGTCAAGCGTTCTGATGGCACCGACATGGGCGCCTTCAGCACCTTGACCACGCCGCCACCGGTGATTGACGGCTTCAGTCTGTCGCTGAACGGCGGTGCGTTGAGCGCCGGCGACAGCTTCAAGGTGACCCCGACTCGCGGTGCCGCAGCGAGCATCCAGACGGTATTGAGCGACCCGAAAAAAATCGCGGCGGCCGCTCCGCTGACCGGCGTGGCCAGCTCCAAGGCCACCGGCACCTACACCCAGCCGACGCTGAGCAGCACCATCGATATCTACAACTCGGCGAACCAGGCCGACATGCAGACCGGGCTCAAGTACTCGACGCCGGTCAAGATCACGTTCGGTGCCCCAAGCGGTGGCAGCCAGACCTATAACATGACCGACGCCCAAGGTAATCCGCTGGGCAGCGGCACCATTGTTCCGGGCCAGAGCAATACCCTGAACCTGAAAGTACCGATGGTCGATGGCAGCGGCAATCCGATCCTGGGCGGTACGCCGCCCGTTCAGAAAACCTTCACCGTGCAGACTACCGTGAGCGGTTCGCCGAGCAACGGCGAAAGCTTCAGCATGTCCCTGACCGGCGCGGCGTCCTCGGACAACCGCAACGCCCAGGCGCTGGTCGGCCTGCAAACCAAACAGACCGTAGACACCGGTTCGGCGAGCAAGGGCATCAGCCTGACCGACGCCTATAACACCCTGGTGACCAACGTCGGTTCCAAAGCAGCGCAGGGCAAGTCCGACAGCGCCGCCACCACGGCGATCCTGACCCAGGCCAAAGGCGCCCGGGATTCGCTGTCCGGGGTCGACCTGGATGAAGAAACCGGCAACCTGGTCAAATACCAGCAGTACTACACCGCCTCTTCGCAGATCATCAAAGCTGCGCAGGAAACTTTCAGCACGCTGATCAACAGCCTTTAAGGAGTCGTAATTCATGCGCATTTCTACCGCCCAGTATTACGAGACAACCGCTGCCAACTATCAGCGCAACTTCAACAAGGCTATTGCCACCAGCGCTGAAGCCAGCAGCCTGACGCGCGTCAACACCGCCGCCGATGATCCGCTCGGTGCCGGTCGTTTGCTGCAGTTGGGTCAGCAGAGCGCGATGCTGGATCAGTACAACAGCAACATCAGTTCGACCAAGAGCTCGCTGAGTCTGCAGGAAACCACCCTGGACTCCATCGGCACCGCGTTGCAGCGCGCCAAGGAAATCGCCCTCAGTGCCAACAACGGCATTGCCACCGACGATGACCGTAAAGCCTATGCGGCGGAATTGGGCCAGATCCAGCAACAAGTGCTGGGCCTGATGAACTCCAAGGATTCGTCCGGCAGTTACCTGTTCTCCGGTTCGAAAACCGACACCCCGCCGTACTCGCAAAATTCCGACGGCACCTACACCTACAACGGTGACCAGACCAGCATCAACCTGGGCATTGGCGACGGCTTGACCGTGGCCAGCAACACCACCGGCTGGGACGCGTTCCAGCAGACCATCAACACCAGTCGCACCAAGGCCACCATGACCGCTCCGGCGGTGGATGATGGTCGTGTGGTCCTGTCCAACGGCCAGGTGACCAACAGCGCAACCTACGATTCCAAATTCGCCGCCGGCCAGCCGTACACCGTCACCTTCCTGAGCAGCACTCAGTTGAAGATCACCGACGGGCTGGGCAACGATGTGACGATCGAGGCCAGCCAGAACGGCGCGTTCAGCAACAGCAACGGCGCCAACCAGGTGGTCAACTTCCGCGGCGTCGACCTGAACCTGAACATCAACCTCAAGTCGGGCGACGTGCCGGACACGGTCATCGCCGGGCACACCTTCCAGTTGACGGCCAATCCAGATTCCATCGGCGCGGTACGCAGCGCTGGCAACCCGTCCACCGCTGTTATCACCGGTTCCTCCGTGACCAACCCGGCGGCCTACAACGCGGCGTTCCCGTCGGGCGGTGCGGTGCTCAAGTTCACCAGCGCCACTGCGTTCGATTTGTACGCGGCGCCAGTGACCGCCGACAGCCGTCCGGTATCATCGGGCGCTGTTGTGGCCGGTCCTCCCGCCACGGCCACTGCGGCAGGCGTGACGTTCTCCCTGGGCGGCGGCGCACCGGCTGCCGGCGACCAGTTCGCCATACAGCCCAATGATCACCAGACCCAGAACGTGCTCGACACCCTGGGCAAGATGATCACGGCGATGAACTCGCCAGTCGACGGCAACACCGTGGCCAAGCAGCAATTTCAGGCCGCCATGGATTCGGGGATTGCGAACCTGGCCAGCGCCAGCGATCAGTTGGGCTCGGCCGTCACGTCGATCGGTGCCCGCGGTCAGACGCTGGATGACCAAACCACGACCAATCAGAGCCTGAGCCTGGCGAACACCGCCACCCAGGGCTCGATTCGCGACTCCGATCCTGCCGAAGTGATGACACGCCTGACCCTGCAACAGACCATGCTGCAAGCCGCGCAACTGGCATTCAGCAAGATCACGTCGCTGGGCCTGTTCAACAAGATCTGACGGTAGCCGGGCGCGCAAGCACCCGGTGACCTGACTGCCCCATCTCTACTGTCTTTTTCCGCGGTTCAAAGGGCTCGCTTTTCTGGGCGAGCTCGCGCCGCCTGCGAGTCCGCCGTGAATTCACTCCCTCTTGTCAGCCTTGTCATTCCTGCCTTCAATCCGCGCTTTTTCAGTCGGGCGTTGCACAGTGCCGTGACTCAGAGCTATGGCAATCTCGAAATCATTGTGTGCGACGACAGTCGTGGTACTGAAATCGAAGAGGCGGTGATCTCGGTGTCCGGGCAAACCGGGGTTGCCGTGCACTACGTGCGCAATCCGCGGACTCTGGGGATGGTCGGGAACCTGCAGGCTTGTCTGGCAGAAGCGCAGGGTGAGTTCATAAAGTTTCTGTGCGATGACGATCATCTGTTTGGCGCCTGCATCGAGCAGCAGGCGCATGAGTTGATGTCCCGTGAAGAGGTGAGCCTGGTACTGGCCCAGCGTTTGTTCTGGGACGCTGACGACATGATCTTGCCTGGGCGCCTGGAAAACACTTCGCTGTCTCCGGTGAGCGGTTTGTTCAAGGGCGATGACTTGCTGGGGATTTTCGAGAATTTCCCGGTCAACATCCTCGGTGGTTTCAGCAATGCGCTGTTCCGTCGGGCGGACGTGCTGGAATTGCTGCCCGCCCTGACCGAGGCGGGCTTTGTGGCGACCCTCGATTTTGCTTTGTACGTGTGCCTGTTGCGGCGCGGCAATATGGTGATGTCCAATAACGTGCTCAGTGTCGAGCGCCTTTACCCGGAGCGCTTGAGTGTCCAGCAGGCGATGAAGGACGCGGTGGAGGTCGAGCGCGAATGGTTGTTGCAGATGCTCAAGGCCCGCAGCGGTGAATCAGCCCCGGCACCGGGTTGGGTGCGCTATCTGCCGTTGACCCGGACCGAAGAATCGCCCCGGGTCTGGGAAGAACTGCCCCTGAGTCGAACCCTGGGCACCAAGCAAAGTGCCCAGGAATGGCTGGTCGGCATTGCCAGCACCAGTTTTAGCGAACTTTATGTGCAGTGGCTGGCGTGCCGCGTCCTCAACGAGGGCCAGCGCCTGCTCCTGGCCGACACCATTGCCGGCTGGTCCCACACACCGAAAATCGTACCGGTCATCATCGATGAACTCGGTAGCCGTTCTGCGCTGGATCTGACGTTGCAATCGCTCGCCGCCCAAGACTACGCGCCCGAGTTGACCTTGGTGTTCTCCGCTTCGTGTACCGAAGCCGCGCTGGAGGAACGGGTGTTCCGTTTGCCGTTGCAAGTGGACTGGCTAGCGCAGGTCAATGAACTGTTGCCGCAGTTGCAGGGCGCAGACTGGTTCTACCTGTTGCGTGCCGGTGATCGCCTGGTGGCGCCGGCCTTGCTGACCATGGCCGAGCGGATTGTCCTCTCGCCCGCGCTGACGTGCCTGTACAGCGATGAAGGCAGCTTGCGTCAGGGGGAGTCGGCCGAGCCCGCGTTCAAGCCTGACTTCAACCTCGACCTGCTGCGCAGCTACCCCTACGTGGGCCGCGCTTTGGCCTTCGAGCGCGAACGTTTCCTGGCCCTGGGCGGTTTCGATTCGGCTCACGGCGAATTGGCGCCGCACGATGTGCTCTGGCGGCTGGTCGAGCAGGACGGCACCCAAGTGGTCGGGCACATCGCCGAAGTGCTGGTGGAATCGACTTTTGACCTGGCCAAGTGGCTGGCGCACCCGGACGTGGTGGACAACAGCCCGTTGCTGCTGGATGCACACTTGCAGCGACTGGGCGTGGCCTATGAAAACCGCAGCGCCAGCGGCGAATTGATCAACCGTGTCGACTATCAGCACGGGGTTCGGCCATTGGTGTCGATCATCATTGCCAGCAAAGACCAAGCCGTCGCTGTGCAGCGTTGTGTCGAGAGCCTGCTGGAGAAAACCGTCTACAGCGATTACGAATTGTTGTTGGTCGACAATGGCAGCGAAAGTGCCGATGCCCGCGCCTGGCTGGCCGGCATGGCAGGCTTGGGCAGCGAGCGGATTCGCGTGTTGCCGTATCCGCAACAGGGCAATGTCGCGGCGCTACACAACTTCGCGGTGAAGCAGGCGGTTGGCGACTACGTCCTGATGCTCAACCCGTACACGGTGATCACCCAGGGCGACTGGCTGGATGAGTTGCTCAATCACGCTCAGCGCCCGGAAGTCGGCGTGGTCGGGGCCAAGTTGTTCAATCCGGATGGCCGGGTGTTGCATGCGGGCCTGATCCTCGGCTTGCAAGGGCCGGCCGGCGTACCGTTTTACGGCGAGTCCTTGCAGGCGCCGGGTTACATGTTTCGCTTGCAGGTCGCGCACAACCTGAGTGCAGTCGGCGGCGATTGCCTGATGGTGCGCAAGTCGGTATTTGAAGCGGTCGGTGGGCTAGACGAGCAACACCTCGCGCATTCCCTCAATGAAGTGGATTTGTGCCTGCGCATCGGCCAGAACGGTTACCTGGTGGTGTGGACGCCCTATGCCCGACTGGCCCTGGGCGCACGTCCGGTGGTGCCCGCGCAGGACGGCGAGCAGGCGTTGCGCAGCCAGGAACAGGAAGTGTTCTACAAACGTTGGCTGCCGGTTATCGCCCGTGACCCGGCCTACAACATCAACCTGTCATTGCAGGGGCTGGGTGGTTCGAGCTTCAGCCTTGAGCCGGGTTTGCGCACCGGATGGAGCCCTTTTTCCCAGGCGCAATTGCCGAAGATCCTCGCGGTGCCGATCAACGCCTCCGCGATCGGGCATTACCGCGTGACCCAGCCGATGATCGAGCTGGAAGCCGCGGGCCGGGCCGAAGGGCGCATTCACTACAACATGCCGTCGATGATTGAGATCGAGCGCCAGTCGCCTGACGTGATCATCCTGCAGGGGCGTTACTCCGAAGGCACGATCAACGAAATCGTACCGCTACAAACCTACTCCAATGCCCGGCGAATCTACGAGCTGGACGACTACGTCATTCACGTTCCCCATCGCAACGCGCATATCCGCAATATGCCGAACAAGGATGAAATGGAGCGCCTGGTGCGCCGCGCCATTGGTATGTGCGACCGCGTGGTGGTCTCCACCGAAGCCTTGGGTAATGCGCTGTCGGACATGCATCAGGACATTCGCGTAGTGCCGAACATGCTGTCCCGGCACCTGTGGAATGACATGCGCAGCCAGCGCCGCACCTCGAAAAAACCCCGGGTCGGCTGGGGCGGCGGCACCAGTCACCACGGTGATCTGGCCGTCATTGCCGAGGTGGTCCGCGAGTTGGCCAACGAAGTCGATTGGGTGTTCTTCGGCATGTGCCCGGATGATTTGCGCCCGTACATGCATGAGTTCCACGGCGTGATCGGGCTGGATGTCTATCCGGCGAAACTGGCCAGCCTGAACCTCGACCTCGCGTTGGCACCGCTTGAGTTCCACATTTTCAACGACTGCAAGAGCAACCTGCGCCTGCTGGAATACGGCGCGTGCGGCTACCCGGTGATCTGCACCGACACCGAGGCCTATCGCGGGTATCTACCGTGCACCCGGATCAAGACCAACAGCACCGACGAGTGGCTGCAAGCCATCCGCATGCACCTGGCCGACCCGGACGCCAGCTACCGCATGGGCGATGAATTGCGTGAAATCGTCCTGCGCGACTACGTGTTGCGTGGCGATAACCTGCGCTACTGGGAGAACGGTTGGTTGGCGGACTGATTGTCATGCCCCTCCAAAAAAACAGGCGACGTTGAGTCGCCTTTTTTTTGCCCGACATTCAAGCATCCGGTTCCAGTGGCCGATAGTTGCCCAAGGATTTGGTTTTTTCACACCACGGCAAGGAAGAAGACATGGCAGTTATTAACGGAACAAACGGCACGGATACGCTGATCGGTACGAATGAGGATGACGTGATCAATGGACGGCGCGGCGATGACGTCCTGATTGGCGGCGCTGGTGCGGACACGCTCGACGGTGGCGCCGGATTTGATACGGCGGATTATTCCTGGTCCTCCGCCGGGATCAGCATCGACCTGCGCAGCGGCGTCAGCCAGCCCGGGACCGGCGGCGATGCCGAAGGCGACACGCTGAGGAATATCGAGAAGGTCATTGGCAGTGAATTCGATGACACCTTCACCACGACGCTAGCCGGCCGAACCCTCGAAGGCGGGCGCGGCAACGACACCTACATCGTCAATGCCGGCGGCACGAACATCATTGAAGAGAGCGGTTGGGCGGGTGGTTACGACGATCAGGTCCTGACCAACCAGAGCCACTACACACTGGATGCCAACATCGAACGCCTGACCTACACCGGCACCGGCAAATTCACCGGTTACGGCAATGCCAGCGATAACGTGATCACCGGCGGTGCCGGCAACGATGTGCTGCTGGGTGGCGGCGGGGCTGACCACTTGATCGGCGGCGCAGGGTGGGACACCGCGAGCTACACCGACAGCACCGAGGGCCTGACTTTCGATCTGAAGTACGGCTCCAACACCTCCGGCATTGCCGTCGGCGACACCTTCACCGAAATCGAAGCGATCCGTGGCTCGAACCACGACGACGTGTTTATGAACGTTGGAAATTTCAAGGCCCTGGACGGTGCCGGTGGTTTTGACACGGTGGACTACTCGATGTCGGAAGCGGGGGTCACCCTCGACATCCGCAATGGCACGAGCAAGCCCGGGATTGGCGGTGATGCCGAAGGCGTTACGCTGAAAAACATCGAGCACATCGTAGGCACCATCTGGGGCGACACCTACGTGGTCAACACGCCTGGCGTCACGATTTCCGAGCAGGGCTTCGGGTCAGGCATCGATGAGATCCGTACCGGACTGACCTCTTACACCTTGGACGCCAATATTGAGTCGCTGACCTACACCGGGAAGGGCTCGTTCACCGGTTACGGCAATGCCGGCGACAACACCATCATCGGCGGCACCGGTAACGATGTGCTGGTGGGCGGGGAGGGCGCGGACCACTTGATCGGCGGCGCCGGCCTGGACACTGCGAGCTACGCCGACAGCACCGAGGGTGTAACGGTTGATCTGATCTCCGGGCAACTGAACACTGGCGTGGCGGTGGGTGATACCTACGCCGGTATCGAGCTGATCCTGGGTTCGAACTTCGATGACTTTTTCCGAGCCAATGACTTGCCGATCGGCTTCGATGGCGGGGCCGGTTTCGATACCGTGGATTACTCCTGGTCCAATGGCGCGGTGAACATCGATATTCGCGAAGGTGTCGGCATGCCCGGGGTTGGCAACGGAACTGAAGGCGACACCCTGGCCAATGTGGAAAAAGTCATTGGTTCGTTCGACGCCGACACTTTCACCAGCTCCATCGGCGGCGTGACGTTCGAAGGTGGCCGGGGCAACGACATCTACAACATCAACGCCGAGGGCGTGAAAATCATCGAAGAGGATTTCCTCGGTGGTTACGATGAAGTACGCACGAGCCTCGCAGTGACGCACTTGGACTCGTTCATCGAAAAGATGACCTACACCGGCACCGGCGACTTCACCGGTTTTGGCAATGACCTGGAGAACACCCTCACGGGCGGCGCGGGTAACGACCTGCTGTTTGGCGGCGGAGGCCCGGACCTTTTCATTGGTGGCGAAGGCGTGGATACCGTCAGCTATGCCGACAGCGAGGCGGGGGTCAGCATTGATCTGCAGGCGCGGCAGAATTCCGGTATCGCCGAAGGTGACCATTATTGGGATATTGAGATCCTGCGTGGCAGTCACTTCAACGACACGCTGACAGGTAACAGCCTGGCAAGTAATTACTTTGAAGGCGGTCTGGGCGATGACGTCATCCAGGGTGGCTGGGCCGCCGATCACCTTTATGGTGGTTTGGGGCCGGTAAACGGGTCTTCGAACGAGATCGATACGGGCAATGTTGCCCAGGCCGACATGCTGTATGGCGGCGCAGGCGACGACATCATTGTCACCGCTGTAAACGATCGGGGCAGCGTTGCCTATGGCGACGGTGGTAATGACCACATCACCGTGGCCCACGGCACTGCCGACGGTGGTGGAGACGATGATGTGTTGACCGGCACCGCTGACAGCTACGTGTTGCTGGGCGATATTGGCTTCGATCAGTTGATCATGAACGCCAGCGGCTTTGCCAATGGCGGGGATAATGACGACACCTACATCGTCAACACCAGCGACCTGGTGACGATCCGTGATGACGGCCATGACATGTTCGGCAATGACACGCTGATCCTGAACAACGTCGCCACCGCTGCCGACCTGAGCGTCATGCGGGTTGGCGATGATCTCTACCTCAGCAACGTCAACCCTGCGTCGGGAGCGATTCCGGATAACGGCGTGAAGCTCCAGGATTGGTTCGCCGGTTTCGCCACCATCGAACACATCCAGACCGCTGACGGTCAGGCTTTCAACCTGCCGACCGGCGCGGATGGGTTTGCCATGTTCGGCTAATCCCATGATCTTCGATTAAGTACCATCCCCTGTGGGAGTGAGCCTGCTCGCGAAAGCGGTAGGTCAGTCGATATCAATGTCGAATGACCGATTGCCTTCGCGAGCAGGCTCGCTCCCACAGGTTCTCTCCCTTCGGCGCCTTCCGGGCTCACAGAGCTGGCGCGTTTCCTGCAAGTCCCCCTTCATATCGCCATAAAACGAGCACTCGCGCCTCGGCGGGCAGTGCACACAGCGGCGTTGAGCGTTTTATCCAGAAGGCCGGCAAAAGCTCGATACAGCTTGGCCGGGCCCTGTGACGAACAAGAGGGGAAGAGGATGAAGGCAGTTATTTTGGCGGGTGGCCTGGGCACGCGAATCAGCGAAGAGTCGCACCTCAAGCCCAAGCCGATGATCGAGATCGGCGGCAAGCCAATTCTCTGGCACATCATGAAGCAGTACTCCGCGCACGGAATCCACGATTTCGTGATTTGCCTTGGCTACAAGGGCTACGCGATCAAGGACTTCTTCGCCAACTACTTCCTGCACACCTCCGACGTCACTTTCGACATGTGCAACAACCGCATGGACGTTCACCAGAACTACAGCGAACCGTGGCGCGTGACCCTGATCGACACCGGGGAAGACACCATGACCGGCGGCCGTTTGCGCCGCGCCGCGCGTTATCTGGAAGGCGAACAGGCTTTTTGCTTCACCTACGGCGATGGCGTTTCGGACCTCAACATCGGTGCGCTGGTGGACTTTCACTTGGCCCACGGCAAACTCGCCACCGTCACCGCCGTGCAACCGCCGGGCCGTTATGGCGCCCTGGAGCGCGACGGGGACAGCGTCAAAGGTTTCATTGAGAAGCCGCGCGGTGACGGCGGCTGGATTAATGGCGGCTTCTTTGTCCTGTCGCCGAAAGTCTTGCCCTACATCGCCGATGATCAGACTTCCTGGGAAGCCGAGCCCCTCGCAGCATTGGCCAGCGAAGAGCAATTGCAGGCCTTCCAGCACGACGGCTTCTGGCACCCGATGGACACTCTGCGCGACAAAAATCACCTCGAAGCGTTGTGGCTGAGCGGGGAGGCCCCATGGAAACAATGGGACTGAGTCCGGAATTCTGGCGCGGCAAGCGGGTTCTGCTGACTGGCCATACCGGTTTCAAAGGCAGTTGGTTGACGCTGTGGCTGCAAAGCCTGGGGGCCGAAGTCAGTGGGTTTGCCCTGGATCCGTCCACCGACCCGAGCCTGTTTGAACTGGCGCGGGTGCACGAAGGCATCAACGATCAGCGCGGCGACTTGCGTGACCTCGGTGCGCTGCTGGAGCTGATCGCCGAGACTCAACCGGAAATCGTCCTGCACCTGGCGGCCCAGCCATTGGTGCGTGAAGGCTATCGCGATCCGTTGGGCACTTACTCCAGCAACGTCATGGGCACCCTCAACCTGCTCGAAGCGATTCGTCAGGTGGGCGGTGTGCGTGCCTGCGTACTCGTGACCACCGACAAGGTCTACGCCAACAAGGAATGGCTGTGGCCATACCGCGAGGACGAAGCCCTCGGCGGCCACGATCCTTACAGCAGCAGCAAGGCTTGCTGCGAATTGCTGGCGCAGTCCTACGCTGCGTCGTTCTTCCCGGCGGACAAGCATGCCGAGCACGGTCTGGCCCTGGCCACGGCCCGCGCCGGTAACGTGCTGGGCGGCGGCGATTTTGCCCCGGAGCGTTTGATCCCTGACGTGCTCAAGGCCTGGTCGGCGGACGAGCCCGTCACCTTGCGCTACCCGCAAGCCGTGCGCCCCTGGCAGCACGCGCTGGAGCCATTGGCTGGTTACCTGCAACTGGCCGCCGGCCTCTACGAGCAAGGCCCGGAATACGCCGGTGCGTGGAACTTCGGTCCGAGCGAAGCGGACATGTGCAGCGTCGGTGAAGTGGTCGAACTGCTCGCCAGTCGCTGGCCGCAAGCCCGTGGCCTGCGCATCGAACCGAGTGATTTGCATGAGGCTGGCCTGTTGCGTCTGGACAGCAGCCGCGCCCGTCAATTGCTCGGCTGGCAGCCGCGCTGGTCGTTGCAACAGTGCCTGACCCAGACCCTCGACTGGCACCTGGCGTGGCAAAACGGCGACGACATGCGCGCCATTACCCTGGGTCAATTGAACCTGTACCGAGGCGCGCTGTGAGCGAATTTCTAGTGAAAGCGTTGCCGCTGGGCGGCTTGTTCAGCGTGCAGCACAAACGTTTCGAAGACGATCGCGGGCACTTCGCACGGCTGTTTTGTGAAGGCAGCCTGAGCGCTTTCGGCCAGGCGTTTCATATCCGCCAGATCAACCATTCCTGCACCCGCGCGCGGGGCAGTGTGCGCGGCTTGCATTACCAGAATGCCAACGCGCCGGAAGCCAAATTGATCACCTGCCTGCGCGGTGAAGTCTGGGACGTGGCGGTGGATCTGCGCCCCGACTCCGAGACCTTCCTGCACTGGCACGCCGAACACCTGCGCGCCGGTGACGGGCGCAGCCTGTTGATCCCGGCCGGGTTCGCCCACGGTTTCCAGACCCTCACCGATGACGCCGAGTTGCTGTACCTGCACAGTGCCGACTACGCGCCGGCCCACGAGGGCGGTGTGTCGGTGAACGATCCACGGCTGGCGATCGCCTGGCCGTTGCCTGTCAATAATCTGTCAGCCCGGGACGCCAGCCATCCCGTGCTCGATGAACACTTCGCCGGAGTGCGTCTATGAACTGCCGTGGTTGCGCTGCGCCGCTGGCCTTGCCGCTGATCGACCTCGGCACTTCGCCGCCATCCAACGCCTATGTGCGCGCCGATCAACTCGAGCAGGCCGAGCAGTGGGTGCCGTTGAAAGTGGCGGTGTGTCAGCAGTGCTGGCTGGTGCAGACCGAGGATTACACTAGCGCCGACAGCCTGTTCGACGCCGAGTATGCGTATTTCAGTTCGTTCTCCAGCACCTGGCTGGCCCATGCCGAGCGCTATGTGGCCGAGATGGTCGAGCGCTTTGGTTTGAGCGCCGACAGCCGCGTGGTGGAAATCGCCGCCAATGACGGTTACCTGTTGCAGTACGTCGCCGGGCGCGGCATCCCATGCCTGGGCGTCGAGCCGACCCGCAGCACCGCGCAAGCAGCGCGGGACAAAGGCCTGGAGATTCGTGAGCTGTTCTTCGGTCGCGACACCGCGTCGCAACTGGTCGCTAATGGCTGGTCCGCCGACCTGATGGCCGCCAATAACGTGCTGGCCCACGTCCCGGACATCAATGATTTTCTCGGCGGTTTTGCGACCCTGCTCAAACCGACGGGCGTGGCGACGTTCGAGTTTCCGCAACTGCTGACGCTGATGGCCGGCCAGCAGTTCGACACGTTGTATCACGAGCACTATTCCTACCTGTCCCTGACCGCCGTGCAAACCCTGTGCGCGCGCAATGGCCTGGAAGTGTTCGACGTCAGCCAGTTGTCGACCCATGGCGGTTCGCTGCGGGTCTTCGTGCAGCGCCTCGATGGCGAACGCCGTGACGTGCAACCGGCGGTGCAGCAACAGTTGCAAGCCGAACTGACGGCGGGCGTGAAAACCCCCGCGTACTACGCGACCCTGGCGCCGGCCGCCGAACGCATCAAGCACGAACTGCTGCGCTTCCTGTTGCAGGCCAAGGCCGACGGCAAGCGCGTGGTCGGTTACGGCGCGGCAGCCAAGGGCAACACGTTGCTCAACTATGCCGGGGTCAAACCGGATCTGCTGGCCTGGGTCGCCGATGCCAACCCGCACAAGCAGGGCAAGTACCTGCCGGGCAGCCGTATTCCGATTGTCTCGCCGGCGCAGATCGACCTCGAAAAACCCGATTACGTGCTGGTCCTGCCCTGGAACCTGCTGCATGAAGTCAGTCAGCAACTGGCTCAAGTGCGTGAGTGGGATGGCCGTTTCGTGATCGCCGTGCCCGAGTTGACCGTCCTGTGAAGGTGCTGGTCACCGGCGCTACCGGGTTCGTCGGCCGGCATCTGGTCGCGGCGTTGCTCGCCTGTGGCTGCGACGTCCGCGCGGTGGCGCGCAATGCCGAGACCGCTGCGGGTTTGCCGTGGATCAATGACGTGGAATTCATCGCAGCGGATATTCACGCTGCCGATCTGGACATTGGCGCGCTGATCGAGGGCGTCGATGCCCTGGCGCATCTGGCCTGGCCCGGTTTGCCGAACTATCAGGCGCTGTTCCATTTCGAGCACAACTTGATGGCCGACTATCGGTTCATCAAAAGTGCGGTCGAGGCCGGCGTGGCGCAAGTGCTGGTCACTGGCACCTGTTTCGAATACGGGATGCAGAGCGGACCGCTCACCGAGCAGACCGCGCCGCAGCCGAGCAATCCTTACGGCTTGGCCAAGAATACCCTGCGCCTGTTTCTGGAAAATTTGCAGCGGGTTCAGCCGTTCACCTTGCAGTGGGCGCGGCTGTTCTATCTGCACGGCGAAGGCCAGAACCCCAGCAGTTTGCTGGCGGCGCTGGACCGGGCGATCGATGCCGGGGACAACACGTTCAATATGTCGGCCGGTGAACAATTGCGCGATTACCTGGCCATCGACGTCGCTGCCGGTTACCTGGCGGCGATCCTGCAACAGCGGGATTTCAACGGGCTGGTCAATTGTTCCAGCGGCCAGCCGATATCGGTCAGGACATTGGTGGAACAGCGATTGCGCGAACGCGGCGCGTCCATCGGTTTAAACCTCGGCCACTATCCATACCCGACCCACGAACCGATGGCGTTCTGGGGCGTGGCGGACCGTTTGCAACAGCTGTTGGGAGGCAATCATGAAGCATGAGTTGTATCGGGTCGCTGACCTGCCGGTGTTGCAGAATCGCACCTTCGCCGACCCGGAGTCGGCTCGGGCCTCTGCTAGCGCCGACATGGTTTTGGTGCAGGACGAACAGAGCGGGTTGATCTACAACGACGCCTTCGATGCCGACAAGCTCAGCTACGACGCCGACTACCAGAACGAACAGGCCCATTCCGGCCAGTTCCAGCAGCACCTGAGCGACGTGGAAGGGATCATTGCCCGTCACTTCAAGGGCCAGGAACTGATCGAAGTCGGCTGCGGTAAAGGTTACTTCCTGGAACTCCTGAAAGGCCTCGGCTATGCCATCACCGGCATCGACCCGGCCTACGAAGGCACGAATGCCGACGTGATCAAGGCGCCGTTCACTCGCGGCCTCGGTCTGGCGGCAGACGCTATCGTGCTGCGCCATGTGCTGGAACACATTCAGGACCCGGTGAACTTCCTCGCGCAAATGGCCGAGGCCAATCAGGGCGGGCAGATCTACATCGAAGTGCCGTGCTTCGACTGGATTCTGGAGCACCGCGCCTGGTTCGACCTGTTCTACGAACACGTCAACTATTTCCGCCTCGATGACCTGCGCCGGATGTTCGGCACTGTGCACGAGGCCGGTCACCTGTTCGGTGGCCAATACCTGTACATCGTCGCCGACCTGTCGACTTTGCGCCTGGCCCCGGAACAACCGGTACCGCGCCTGGACCTGCCCGACAACTTCACCCGCAGCCTTGAGCGTGCGGTGCAAATCATCCAGGCCAATGCGCAACAAGGTTCGGCGATCTGGGGCGCGTCGTCCAAAGGCGTGATTTATTCGCTGTTCCTGCAACGGGCCGGGGTGGCGGTGGATCGCGTGGTGGATATCAACCCGGCCAAACAGGGCCGTTATCTGCCCCTGAGCGGTGTGCGGGTGTCTTCGCCCCAAGAGGCCATGGACGCGTTGCCCGAAGGCGCCAACCTGTTTGTGATGAACTCCAACTACCTCGAAGAAATCAAGCGGATGACCGGTGGACGCTACGTCTATCACGCCGTAGACAGCGCTTCGTTCCAGTGACTATTGAGACTTATAAAATGACCGACAACACCATCAATAAAGCCTTCGAAGCCGAGTGCCAGGCAGAAATCGCACGTCAGGGCGATGACCAGAAACTGACCGGCCTGGCCCGGGATTTCTTCAACGAATCGGCCAAGCACAAGTACAGCTACCACTTCTCGTGGATGGGCCGTCCGATCATCCAGTTGCCGCAAGACATGATGGCGATGCAAGAAATCATCTGGAACGTCAAACCGGACCTGGTGATTGAATGCGGCATCGCCCACGGCGGCTCGATCATCTACTACGCGTCCCTGCTGGAGCTGCAAGGCCATGGCGAAGTTTTGGGTATCGACCTGGACATCCGCCCGCACAACCGCGAAGCCATCGAAAGCCACCCGATGAGCAAGCGCATCAAGATGATCGAAGGTTCGAGCATCGACCCGGCGATCGCCGCTCAGGTCCGCGCGGCGGCCGAGGGCAAGAAAGTCATCCTGGTGCTCGATTCCAACCACACCCACGATCACGTGCTGGAAGAGCTGCGCCTCTACGCACCACTGGTTTCCGTCGACAGCTACTGCGTGGTGATGGACACCGTGGTGGAAGACATGCCGGCCGACTTCTTCCCGGACCGTCCATGGGGCCCGGGCGATAACCCGAAAACCGCCGTGTGGAAATACCTCGAAGAGAACACGGATTTCGAGATCGACCAGCAGATGCAAAACAAGCTGCTGCTCACCGTTGCACCGGACGGCTACCTGCGTCGCGTTCGTTAATTTCGGCACATCATTAAGCGTTAACCAGGCGTTTCGCCGGTCGTGGGAGAGGTTATGCAAGGTAAGTCGGTTTCTGAGCACATGTTGCCGTTGAATGAGCTGCTGACGGTGGTGTTGATTTCCCACAACCGTCCGGCTTTTTTGCGCAGGGCGATGAAGTATTACGGCGACTTGCCTTGCAAAGTGCTGGTGCTCGATTCCGCCACCGAGCATTTCCAGGGCGAGCTTCCCGACGTCGAATACCAGCACGTGCCGCAGTTTGCCTACAGTGGTTTTCAGGCCAAGATCGCCTATGGCGTAGAGCAAGTGACCACCCCGTACATGGTGCTGGCCGCCGACGATGACTTCATCGTGCATGAGGCGCTGGCCGAGTCGGTGGACTTCCTGGAAGCCAACGGCGACTACGGGATGTGCCACGGCTATTGCCTGATGTACCTGACCCTCGCCGGCAGCGTGAGCTACTACCGTCGCGACAAGAAGGTGTGCGAGGACTACTCGTCCGAGCGGCCCCAGGATCGCGTGGTCGAATACATGCGCCAGTACTTGCCGCCGTTCTACGCGGTGACTCGCACCTCGCTGATGAAATCCTGGTACGCGCTGTTGCCGCCGGGCACCAGTTTCCAATGGCAGGAAATCGGCCACGTTTACTACATGCTGGCCTGCGCCAAGGCGCGAATCCTGCCGACGGCCTACGTGGTGCGTGAGATCAACTATGGCAACTCCGAGCACAACACCGAGGTGTATCACTCGCTGACCTACTCCGACAGCAAGTCGGTGGCTGAACGTGAGGCGTTTGCCGGATTCCTCGTCACGTTGCCAACCGGGATCAAGGACCTTGATCCAGTGCAGGGCAAAGCGTTCGTCATGGAAAGTTTCGATGCCATGATCGACAGTCTGCAAACCGGCCGGGCCCTGACGGCGGAGCTGATTTTCGGCTCCATCTGGAACAATGACCTGAAGGAGCCCAAGCGTCGCTTCGGGCCACAGCAGTACGTCGAGATGCCGTTCTACAACCAGGCCTTTTTCGATCAGTTGACCGGATTCGAATTCCTGCTCCACGCGCTGCCGGCCGGTCGTATGCAGCTCGAAGAGCTGGAGGGCATATGGGCTCGCCAGGAACACCTGCTGGCCCCGCGCAACAACGACACACCGGAAAGCGTAGTCGACCGTTTGTGGCAAGCCTATGACGCCAACGCGTTCAACCGTACGGTGAACAAGCGCCTGGCCGCGCAACTGGAACTGCTGGGCGAAGACGAAGACGCGCAATCGATGCGTGACTGGATCGAGCGTATTGAAGTGGTGTCGGCCGACGATCATCGCCCGACGTTCGACAAGATGCTCTCGGGTCGCTTGCTCAAGTGGCTGGCACCCCGTCAGCCTGACGCCGAACATGTAGAGTCGATTGCCCGGCACCTGGCGGCCAATGACGGCGGTCCGCAATTCGGCATCTTCCTGCTGGACCTGGACAACAACGTCGACAAATTGCAGGTCACCCTCGACAGCTTGCTCGAAGGCCACAGCAAGGCGTTCAAGGTCGTAGTGTTCACCACCGGCGAAGCTCCGGCGGCGACCACCGCGCAAAACACCCTGCACTTTGTCCGGGTCACCCAGAGCAACTTTGTCGACAAGCTGAACCTGAGCGCCCGTCAGTCGCCGTGCGACTGGCTGCTGCTGGCCGAGGCCGGCGATGAGTTCACCACCGCTGGTTTGTTGCGCGCCAGCCTGGAGCTGACAGGCGTCGCCGACGTGCGCGCTGTGGCCACCGATGAAATCCAGCGGACCGAAAACGGCGCGCTGGTGGATGTATTCCGTCCGGGCTTCAACCTTGACCTGCTGCAAAGCGTGCCGGCCCTGATGGCGCGGCACTGGCTGATTCGTCGCGATGTCTTGATCGAAGTCGGTGGCTACCAGCCTGATTTCAGCAAGGCCCTGGAATTCGACCTGTTGCTGCGCATCATCGAGGAAGGTGGCCTGAACGGCTTGGCTCACCTCGACGAGCCGCTACTGATCGCCCGGGTACCGGTGCTGGAAGAAAATGCCCACGAGCGCCTGGCGTTGTTGCGTCACCTGGGCAACCGTGGCTACAAGGCCAAAATCACCTCGGCGACGCCGGGCATCTACCAGATCGATTACCGCCATACTGAACGTCCGCTGGTGTCGGTCATCATTCCGGCCGGGGACGACCTGGCGCTGCTGCAACAGTGCCTGCAAGGCGTGCTGCTGCGCACCCGCTACACCCGCTACGAAGTGCTGATCGCGGTCAACCCGAACCAGTCGGCCGAGGTCAATGACTGGCTCGGTGCTTACCAGCATGCCAAGGTGCGCGTGCTGTGCGCTGATCATCCATTGAGCGACGTCGCGCTGTACAACGCGGCGAGTCAGGAAGCAAAAGGGGAATACCTGTTGCTGCTGGCGGTCGACGGTGAGGTGGTCAATCCGAACTGGATCGAGTCGCTGCTCAACCATGCCCAACGTCCTGAAGTGGGGATCGTCGGCGCCAAATTGGTGGATCGCGAAGGCAAGGTCACACAGGCCGGTTTGATTCTGGGCATGAATGGCGGCGTCGGCTCTGCGTTTGTCGGCGAGCGCTATGACGCCAGCAACAGCTATATGCAGCGCCTGGTGCTGGAGCAGAACTATTCGGCGGTGTCGAAGGCGTGCCTGATGGTGCGCAAAGAACTGTTCGACGCCTTGGGCGGTCTGGACGACGCGACATTTGCCGACGGCTTGAGCGACGTCGATCTGTGCCTCAAGGCCGGCCAGGCCGGTTACCTCACGGTGTGGACGCCGTTGGTTCAGGTCATTCATCCGGGTGTGGTGCAACAGGGGCAGCAGGTACTCGACGCCCTGCGTGACAAATGGTCCGCCGCGTTTGCCCAGGACCAGGCCTACAACGCCAATCTGGCGCTGACCGGCAAGGGTTTTGCCCTGGGTGAAAGCGCGCCGATCAACTGGGCGCAGTTGCTCGCATAAACCTGGCTGACAGGCATAAGGACTCAAGGCATGGTCAACGGTAAATCGATTTTCATCTCCGGCGGCACCGGTCTCATCGAGCTCGCGCAGTGAGGGATGCCGCGAGCGTTCGACGCACTTTGCATGTGCTGCCTCCTGTCGCCCAGCCGGACAGCAAGCCTGTCTGCCTGACCGCGGGCATGATCCCCTACGGTCGGCAGAGTCTCGATCAGGCCGACATCGATGCGGTGGTGGCGGTGTTGCAGTCCGACTGGCTGACCCAAGGGCCGACCATCGCGCGTTTCGAACAGGCCATGGCCGAGCGCTGCCAGGCCGATTTTGCCGTGGCGGTCTGCAATGCCACGGCGGCGTTGCACATCGCCTGCCTGGCGGCGGGGCTCGGTCCGGGGGACCGTTTGTGGACGACGCCGAATACCTTTTTGGCCTCGGCCAACTGCGGTCGTTACTGCGGCGCGGACGTGGATTTTGTCGACATCGATCCGCTGACCTGGAACCTCGATGCGGTTGCCCTGGCGTCGAAGCTTGAGCAGGCCGAGCGGGATGGGACATTGCCCAAGGTGCTGGTAGCGGTGGCGTTCTCCGGCCAAAGCTGCGACATGCGCAGGATCGCCGAACTGGCCGACCGTTATGGCTTCACGGTGATTGAGGATGCCTCGCATGCGGTCGGCGCGTCTTATGCCGGGCGTCCGGTGGGCTGTGGCGAATTCGCGGCGATGACGGTGTTCAGCTTTCATCCGGTGAAGATCATCACCAGTGCCGAAGGCGGCATGGTCCTGACCAATCGCCCGGATCTTGCCGAGCGCTTGCAGCGCCTGCGCAGCCACGGCATGACCCGTGACTGCGAGCAAATGACCGAGCCCAGCCACGGCCCCTGGTATTACCAGCAAGTGGAGTTGGGCTTCAATTACCGGATCACCGACCTGCAAGCGGCCCTCGGGTTGTCACAGATGAACAAGCTCGATGACTTTATCGAGCGTCGTCGTGAACTGGCGGCCCGTTACGACCGCTTGCTGAGTTTCTTGCCGCTGACCCTGCCGAGCGCCCAGCCCGAGGCCGGGTCAACCTGGCATCTTTACGTGGTGCGTTTGCAGCTCGACCGTATCAAGCTCAGCCACCGGCAAGTGTTCGAAGGTCTGCGTGCCGCCGGGATCGGGGTGAACCTGCATTACATTCCCGTGCATTTGCAGCCGTACTACCGCGACCTGGGTTTCGCTGAAGGGGATTTCCCGCAGGCCGAACGTTATTACGCCGAAGCCATCAGCCTGCCGCTGTTTCCGCTGCTCAGCAACGAACAGCAGGACTATGTGGTCGAGCAACTGCGACGGCTGACCGAATAAACGACACGCCCCCCCCTGTGGGAGCGAGCCTGCTCGCGAAGGCGATGTATCAGCCGACATGTAAGTTGCCTGGAACACCGTTTTCGCGAGCAGGCTCGCTCCCACAAGGGATTTGTGCAATGACCCGAATGGCGGATGAGAGTGTGTAATGCGTGAACTGAGTGAGCAGGAAAAATTCTGGCAGGGTGATTTCGGTAATCAATATGTCGAGCGCAACGTTGGGCAACCGTTGGTGGCGGCCAACCTGGCGTTGTTGGCCAAGGCGCTGACTCGGGCCGGGCGGATTGACAGCCTGGTGGAACTGGGCACCAATGCCGGCAACAATTTGCAGGCGCTGCACCAACTGTTGCCCCAGTGCGAACTGTTCGGCGTGGAGATCAACGCCAGTGCCTATGCCCAGGCCCAGGCGTTGGACATCGCGCACATCTGGCACGGTTCGTTGTTCGATTTTCCCCGTGAACGCACCTTTGACCTGACCCTGAGCAAAGGCGTGCTGATTCATCTGGCGCCTGAGCTGTTGCCGGCGGCGTATGCGCAATTGTATGAGTTGAGCCAGCGTTACATCCTGATCGCCGAGTACTACAACCGGGTGCCGGTCGAGGTGTCGTATCGCGGTAACAGCGGCAAGTTGTTCAAACGTGATTTTGCCGGTGAAATGCTCGATCGTTATGATGACCTGAAACTGGTGGATTACGGATTCGGCTACCACCGCGATCCGCAATTCCCGGTGGACGACATCACCTGGTTTCTTCTGGAAAAACGCCCTTGAACAACGTCGCAATCATCCCCGCCCGAGGTGGCAGCAAACGTATCCCGAGCAAGAACCTCAAGCTGTTCGGCGGTGTGCCGATGATTGCCCGCTCGATTCAAATTGCGCTCGAATCGGAGTTGTTCGCCCAAGTGGTGGTCAGCACCGACGACGAAGAAATCGCCGACGTGGCCCGCGCCTATGGCGCACAGGTGCCCTTTATGCGCCCGGCGGCATTGGCGGATGATTACACCGGCACGGCGGCGGTCATCGTCCATGCCCTGGAAGAACTGCATCGACAGGGCCGCGATTTTGATTACGCCTGTTGCCTGTACGCTACGGCGCCCCTGCTGAAAATGCAGTTTCTGCAGCAAGGCCTGGCGCTGCTGGAGCAGCACCCACACAAATCATTTACGTTTTCGGTGTGCGACATCGGTTTCCCGGTACAACGAGCCCTGACCCTTGACGATCAAGGCGCATTGACCGCGCTGTACCCGGAGTTCCGCCAGACCCGCTCGCAGGACTTGCCGCGAGCCTTTCAAGACGCCGGGCAGTTCTACTGGGGCCGCAGCAGTGCCTGGTTGCGCGGCGATGTGCTGTATTCAACCCAAAGCCTGCCGGTGATCCTGCCCCGCTACCTGGTGCAAGACATCGACACAGCCGAAGACTGGAAACGCGCCGAATACCTCTACGCCGCATTGAAGGCCGGTGGCGAACTGCAATGAGGGTGCTGATTCGTTCCGACGCCTCGCCGACCATCGGCAGCGGCCACATCGCCCGTTTGTTGCCCTTGGCCAGGACCTTGCGCAAACAAGGGGTGCATGTCGCTTTCGCGTGTCGCGAGTTGCCGGGTCATCGCCTCGACAGCCTGGCCGCCGAAGGCTTTGAAACCTTCGCGCTACCTGACCGCTATCCCGATGAAGACCCGCAGCAGGCCATCGAATCCATGCTGCCGTGGCAGGCGGACATTGCCGCGCTGGACCTGTTGTTGAAAAACCAGGCGGCGTTCGACTGGATCATCGTCGACCACTACGGCCTCGATCATCACTGGCAGACTGCGGCCCGGCGCTGGGCGCCACGGATCGCGGCGGTGGATGATCTGGCGACGCGCACGTATAGCGTTGATTTGCTGCTTAACCAGAATCTGTCCGGTACTGCCGAGGCCTATGCCGGGCTGATCGGCACCGATTGCCGCACCCTGTTCGGGCCTCGCTTCGCCATGCTGCGCGATGAGTTCTGTTGCCCGGCGATTGCCATCAAACCCCGGGCCAGGCGCGTGCTGGTGAACTTCGGCGGCTTCGATGTGGCGATGCAGACCTACCACGCGATGCAGGCGCTGACGGATTTCCATGAGCTGGAAGTTGACTTCGTCGCCGGTGCCGACAACCCAGCCTGGGAGGCGATGCAGGCACTGGCGACGGATCGTCCGAACTGGCGTTTGCACAGCTTTGTCAGTGACTTTTATCGCTTGATGGCCGAAGCCGATCTGTTTATCGGCGCCGGCGGCGGCACCAGTTGGGAGCGGGCGGCGCTGGGACTGCCGACTCTCTGCATTGCCGTGTCGAATAACCAGCAGGCCAACGGCGAGGTCATGGCGACTTCTGGCGCCCATGTATTCCTGGGGGCGCGTGAACAGGTCAGCATCGAGCAACTGCGCCAGGCCATCGGTTTTGTCGCGGGCAATCAGGGCTTGCGCCAGAGCATGGCCGAGCAGTCCCGGCAGTTGGTCGATGGCCGTGGCGCGCAACGGGTGGCAGCGGCGCTGGTCGGTGCGATGTTGCCGGTGCGCGAGGCGACCCTGGACGATGTTCGATTGCTGTTCGAGGGGCGCAATGCCGAGGCGGTGCGACGCGGGTCGCTGGACAGCCGTGTCATCGATTGGCCGTCGCATCAGGCCTGGCTGGCGGCGAGTCTGGACAACGAGCAGCGCTTGCTGTTGATCGCCGAGGCCGGGGATGGCCCGGTCGGAGCGCTGCGCTATGACCTGCACGGGTTGAGCGCCGAAGTCTCGATTTATTTGTTCGAAGGCCGCTTCGGGCTGGGTTGGGGCAGGGCGCTGCTGGAGCGTGGCGAACCATTCGTCCGCGCTCACTGGCCGCAGCTGCAAAGCATCACCGCTCAAGTACTGCCCGCTAATCAGCCGTCGTTGAATCTTTTTCGCGAAGCCGGTTTCACCCAAAGTGCTTGTGCTTTCACCCGCGTTTTAAAGGATCACGGCAATGACTAGCTTCAAGATTGGCGAGCGCTTGATCGGTGCAGAAGCGCCGCCGTTCATCATTGCCGAAATGAGTGGCAACCATAACCAGTCGCTGGACGTGGCGCTGCAAATCGTCGAGGCCGCGGCCAAGGCCGGCGCCCACGCGTTGAAGCTGCAAACCTACACCGCCGAAACCATGACCCTGGATATCGACGAAGGCGAGTTCTTCATCAAGGACCCGAACAGTCTCTGGGCCGGGACATCGTTGTACGCGTTGTACGAGAAAGCCCATACGCCGTGGGAATGGCATGCGCCGATTTTCGCCCGCGCCAAGGAGCTGGGCATGCTCGCCTTCTCGACGCCGTTCGACGATACGGCCGTGGACTTCCTCGAAAGCCTCGACGTACCGGCCTACAAGATCGCCAGTTTCGAAAACACTGATTTGCCGCTGATTCGTCGGGTCGCGGCCACCGGCAAGCCGCTGATCATCTCCACCGGCATGGCCAGCATCGCCGAGCTCGACGAAGTCGTGCGGGCCGCCCGTGAGGCCGGTTGCAAAAACCTGGTGCTGCTCAAGTGCACCAGCACTTACCCGGCGACCCCGGCCAACAGCAATGTGCGGACCATCCCGCATCTGCGGGAATTGTTTGGGTGTGAAGTCGGTTTATCGGATCACTCGATGGGCGTTGGCGTTTCCGTCGCGGCGGTGGCGCTCGGGGCTACGGTGGTGGAAAAGCACTTCACCCTCGATCGTGCTGCCGGTGGGGTGGACGCCAGTTTCTCCCTGGAACCGGCGGAGCTGGCCAGCCTGGTGATCGAAACCGAGCGTGCCTGGCAAGCCATGGGGCAGGTGCAATACGGCGTGACCGAGGCCGAGCGCAAGTCGCTGGTGTACCGGCGCTCGCTGTATGTCACCCAGGACATGGCCGCCGGTGAACCCTTTACCGCCGCCAATCTACGGGCTATCCGCCCGGGCCTGGGGTTGGCGCCCAAACATGCTGAAACCCTGCTGGGCCGTCGCGCTCGCCAGGCGATCAAGCGCGGAACTGCGCTGGACTGGTCATTGGTCGAATAACCCTTGTCGGGCTGATTCGGCAAAATAGCGTGACCTGTGAGTCATAACGCGCATCTTCACTGTATTGTATTGACCGGGGAGATGGCGCCTGGCCCTTTATCGGGTCCAGTGATAGCTCTTGACGCTTCCCGCTGTCGCCCATTTCGGGCGGCTGAAAATCTTTGTATGTCGGCGCCCCTCGATTCCTTGCGAGCGGTGGTATTGGGCTGTTTATTATTGGGAAGCCGTAATGATTGGCATAAAAAGCATTGCGAGCTACGTTCCTGTAGCCGGCGTGGACAATTACGCACAAGGTGCAAAATTCGAGAAGGATGAAGAGTTCATCCTGGGCAAGATCGGTTCGGCCTTCCTGCCGCGCAAAGACGCTGAGCAAGAAACCTCGGACCTGTGTGTCGAAGCGGCCAATGCGCTGTTCGCCAACAACCCCGATTTGAAGCGTGAAGCCGTCGACGTGCTGATCGTCGTCACCCAGAACGGTGATGAAGAAGGCCTGCCACACACCGCCGCCATCGTGCAGGACAAGCTCGGTTTGTCGACCAGCGTGGCAGCGTTCGATATTTCCCTGGGCTGCTCGGGCTACGTTTACGGCCTCTACGCGATCAAGGGCTTCATGGAAGCCACGGGCCTGAAGAACGGCCTGCTGATCACCGCCGATCCGTATTCCAAGATCGTCGACCCGGAAGACCGCAACACCACCATGCTGTTCGGCGATGCCGCCACCGCCACCTGGATGGGCGAGGGTGCGCCATGGCAGTTGGGCAAGGCCAAGTTCGGCACCGACGGTTCCGGCGCGCCGCATTTGAAGGTTACCGATGGCGTGTTCTACATGAACGGTCGCCAGGTCTTCAATTTCGCGCTACTTAAGGTCCCTGCGCATTTGCATGAGCTGCTCGATGAGTCCGGCCTGAAAGCTGACGATATCGATGCCTTCTGCATCCACCAGGGCAGTGCGGCGATTGTCGATGCAGTGGCCCGACGCTTTGAAGGTGAGCCGGAGAAATTCATCAAGGACATGGTCGAGACCGGTAATACCGTGTCGTCGAGTATTCCGCTGTTGCTGGAAAAGCACGTCCTCGACTCGGACTGGAAGCGCGTCGCGCTGAGCGGTTTTGGTGTAGGGCTGTCGTGGGGCTCGGCGATCATCTATCGTCCGTGAGCCACAACCTGATATAAAAATAGCGTTCAAGGTTATCCCTTGAACGCTATTTTTTTGCCTGTACGAAAAGCGAGGCCGCATGAGCGAATGCTTTGACGATAATGCCCGGGTGATCGAACGGCGCTGGCCGAACCTGTTTGCGCGGTTGATGTTCGAAGACACCACGGCGATCCCGGCCGAGTTGACCGAAGGGCAGGGGTCGACGCTGAGTATCGGCGGTATTCAACTTACCAGTCGTCATGATCGGCTCCGCGAGGCCCAAGTGCAGGCCGCCAGCCTGCCGGCGGACAAGGCGCAGCTGCATGTCTATGGCACCGGCCTGGGGGACTTGCCGAGCGTCCTGCTGGAGCGCGAGGCGCTGGAGCGGTTGTACGTGCATATCCTCAACGGCGCCCTGTTTGCCCTGGTGCTGCAACTGCTCGACCAGCGGCAATGGCTCGACGACCCGCGGGTAGAGCTGATGTATGCCGGTGATCAAGCGGATATCTACACGCCGTTTTTCGCGCTGCCCTCGGAAATGGTGCTGGCGGACGACTTCAACGCGAAGATTCGCGATCGCCTGGTCAGCGAAGTGCACCTGAGTTTCAACAACCGTGATTTCGACCCGCAGTCCCCGGCCATCGTCCAGCGTTTGCAGGACAGCCTTGAAGTGCTGCTCGCCGACGATGATGTCGCGCGGCTGTTCGGTACTTGTGCAGGCCGGGAAATCTACGTGATCGGCACCGGGCCCAGCCTTGAAAGCCATTTTGAACAGTTGGCAAAGGTGCGTGAGCAGGCACAGCGGCCGTTGTTCATTTGTGTCGACACCGCCTATCGACCGCTTCTCGAACACGGGATCAAACCCGATCTGGTAGTGAGCATCGACCAGCGCATCAGTTTCCGGCACTTGCCCTGCGAGGACTCCGACGGCATTCCGCTGGTGTACCTGCCGCTCAGTGATCCGCAGGTGTTGCGGGCCTGGAAGGGCAAGCGTTATGGCGGCTACTCTGCCAGCCCGGTCTACGCCTCGTTACGTCGCCAATACCCCAGGGCAGAACTGTACGTGGGCGGCAGCGTGATTCATCCAGCGGTGGACCTGGCCGTGAAGATGGGCGCCGAGCGCATTACGTTGTTTGGTGCTGACTTCGCCTTCCCGATGAACAAGACCCACGCCGGCTGGAACGACGGTGATCTGGGACCCGGGGTGAACCTGGCCCGGCACTGGGTGCGCGACGGGCATGGTGAACGGGTCCGCACGCAGCTCAATTTCCGCAGTTACCTGTGTGAGCTGGAACGCTACATCGCCGGACACCCCGAGGTGCGTTTCTTTAACAGCAGTCGGGCGGGCGCGTTGATTGCCGGCACCCGGTTCAATCAGGAGTTCGTGCAATGAGTGTCCTGAAGCAATGCGTTGACGAATGCCGGCAGTGCGCACGCCTGTTTCGACTGGGGCGTGATGTCGAAGCGGCATTGACCATGGTGGATGTATTCGATGAGGCGCAGCGGTTGTTGTCGACGGCGCCCCGGGACATCCAGTTGAAATGGACCCAGGTACTCACGCACATGCTGGAATGTCAGGAGCGCCAGGATTGGTTGGGGCTCGCCGACTTTATGGAGTATGAGTCGGTGGATTTGCTGGAAAGCGTTCACGTTTGAAAGCCGTGAAATGGCTCTGGTCGGGATGTTTGGTTATCGGACGGTTTTATGGCGCCATTTTTCAGCGGGTGAGGGGCCGCTAAGCCTTTGTTTTGTAGGGGGTGGCAGTGTGATGGCAATATTTTTTAAAAAAGCCCTCAAGCAACCTGCATTCCCGACGATAACTATTACGAAGGTTCTCTAGGCCATACCCGGCGGTTGCCAGGGCCGGAAGCCGCAGTACCCAACCAACGAGGATTTCGTCATGGCTTTAACAGTAAACACCAACACCACGTCGTTGAACGTTCAGAAAAACCTGAACCGCGCTTCCGACGCTCTGTCGACTTCGATGTCTCGTCTGTCTTCCGGCCTGAAAATCAACAGCGCTAAAGACGACGCTGCCGGCCTGCAGATCTCCAACCGTATGTCCTCGCAGATCCGCGGCCAGGTTGTTGCGGTTAAAAACGCCAACGACGGTATCTCGATGGCTCAGACCGCTGAAGGCGCTCTGCAAGAATCGACCAACATTCTGCAACGTATGCGTGAACTGGCTACACAAGCACGTAACGGCACCAACGGCACTGCTGACCAGACCGCAACCAACGCTGAATTCGCTCAGATGTCTGACGAACTGACTCGTATCGCGGCTTCGACCAACCTGAACGGCAAGCAACTGCTGGACGGTTCGGCTGGCACCATGACCCTGCAGGTTGGCGCCAACACTGGTTCGGCTAACCACATCGACCTGACTCTGAGCTCGAAATTCGACGCCGTCAGCCTGTCCGTAGGCAGCGGTACTTTGGCTCTGACCGGTACCACCGCTGTTTCGGGTGCTGGTTCCGCTGCAACCAACATCGACAACGCGATCACCGCGATCGACGCTGCAATCGCTGCCATCGGTGCAACCCGTGCAAACCTGGGTGCTTCGCAAAACCGTCTGACCAGCACCATCTCCAACCTGCAAAACATCACTGAAAACGTTACTGCTGCTCAAGGTCGCGTACAAGATACCGACTTCGCCGCAGAAACCGCTAACCTGACCAAACAGCAAACTCTGCAACAAGCTTCCACCGCTGTTCTGGCCCAGGCTAACCAGCTGCCATCCGCTGTACTGAAACTGCTTCAGTAAGATCGGATTGAGTTTTGGCGGGGGAGTGCGCTTGCGTGCTCTCTCGCTTTTTCCGTTTAAGAGGTGATGGTCATGGACATGAGCGTAAAGCTGAACTTGTCTTACCCGGCCGCTAAACCGGCGGTCAGTAATACCGATAAGCCGGTGGATGCGCCTCGCGCCGAATTTCCCCAGGCTGTCGCTGCAACTGCAAAAAGCTCGAATTCAGACAACTCGGACACTTCGGACAACTCGGATAAGTTGAAAATGGCCGTTCAGGAGATCGAAAAGTTTGTTCAGTCGGTCAAGCGTAACCTCGAATTTTCCATCGATGAAACGTCCGGCAAGGTCATCGTCAAGGTGATTGCCAGCGAATCCGGTGAAGTGATTCGACAGATTCCGTCGGCTGAAGCCATGAAACTGGCTGAAAGCCTGCACAACGCCAGTAATGTTTTGTTCGATGCCAAAGCCTGACACTGGCATGAAACGTGTTTGTACGATCATTGTCCGCGCATAGTGGTCAAAAGACCGGCGACACACAGATAGGGAGATGCACATGGCAAGTCCAATTCTACCGGGTTCGGGTCTAGGGTCCGGTCTCGACATCGGTGCGATCGTGACCGCGCTGGTCAACTCCGACAAATCGGCCAAACAGACGCTGATCACCAATCAGACGACGATCAACACGGCCAAGATTTCTGCTACCGGTTCGTTGAAGTCCGCCCTGGCGGCGTTCCAGACTGCAATGACCAACCTCGGCAAGCGTGATACGCCGTCGTTTTCCGGTTTTACCGCGACTTCCGGCACGCCGGCGACCTTGACCGTAACCTCGGACAACACCGCGGTAACCGGTAGCTATAACGTTGAAGTGGTAAACCTGGCGACCGGCTCGAAAGTGGCCAGTGCTGCTTTTGCTGGTGGTGCTACCAGTGCCATTCCGACTGGTACGTTGAAAATCAGTCAAAATGGTATTGATTACCCGGTGACCATTGCTAGCGGCGCGACCCTGCAGTCGACCCGTGACGCAATCAACACCACGCTGCAAGGCAAGGGCATCACCGCCAACATCGTCACCGACGCCAATGGTTCACGCCTGGTGATCGGTTCGACGGTGACCGGCGCAGGTTCCGATCTTTCGGTCAGCGGTATCGCCGGCCTGGAAATCGATGGCACCAATAGCCTGGGTGCTACGCCAGCCGCTGGGGCATCCGGCAACATCGGTGGCCTGGCCGCGGATGCAAAGGTCCTGATCGATGGCCTGACCGTTACCAGCAAGAGCAACAAGGTCAGTTCGGCGGTCGGCGGTATCAGCATGACGCTGCTGGCTCAAGGTAAGTCGACCGTGTCGGTAGGTACCAACACCGACGGCCTGAAAACCTCTCTGCAAACGTTCGTCGATGCCTACAACACCGTGATCAACACCCTGACCACGCTGACCAAGCCAAGCCTGGATGATGAGGGTAACCCGACCATCGGCGCGGCGCTGACCGGTGACTCCCTGCCACGTAACCTGATCACGGCTGTGCGCGATGAGTTGGTGGCTCCTGGGGCGGGCGGGCAGTTGTCTGTGCTGTCGCAGTTGGGTATTCAGACCGATCAGAAGACCGGTACGCTGACCATTGACGCGACCAAGTACGCCAAGGCCATGGCGACCCCGGGGATAAGCAGTTCGGTACAGAACCTGTTCACCGGTACTGATACTAAAAACGGCCTGCTGGCGCGCATGTCGGCGGCGATCACGCCTTACTCCCAGACGGGCGGTATCCTCGATCAGCGCAGCAGCAACCTGGGCAAGATCCAAAAGGATCTGAGCACTCAGCAGACGGCGCTGGACCTGCGGGTGACCAACCTGACGGCGTCGCTGACTGCCAAGTACAACGCGATGGACCTGTTGGTCGGCCAGATGAAGGCCACCGCCAGCAGCATCACTGGCTTCTTCGCGTCGCTGAACGCTCAGCAGTCCGCCAAGTAGTCATGGGCTGACGACAAAAACCCGGCTACGCTTTTCGGCGTGCGCCGGGTTTTTGTCTTCTGATCTAAAGTTTCCAGGTTTGCAGGCGATACACTGGTCATACGAGTCATTGAGTGGCAATGAGGTAGAAAATGAATCCGATGTTAGCCCTTCGGCAATATCAGAAGATCGGGGCGCAGGCCCAGACGTCCGAAGCCAGTCCGCACCGCCTGGTGCAGATGCTGATGGAAGGCGGCCTGGATCGCATTGCCCAGGCCAAAGGCGCGATGGAGCGCAAGGACATTCCCGGCAAGGGAACTTCCATCGGCAAGGCCATCGGCATCATCGGCGGCTTGCGTGAAGGCCTGGACCTGGAAAAAGCCGCCGACACCGTCGGTGAGCTCGACCGTCTCTACGCTTACATGATGAAGCGCCTCGCCGAGGCGAACATCAAGAGCGACCCGCGGATTCTCGATGAAGTCGACGGTCTGCTGCGCACGGTTAAAGAAGGCTGGGACGCCATCGCCGCGCCTGGTCCGCAGTTTTAAGGAGATCACCATGAGTCTTGTATTGCAGCGAATCGAACAAACCCGTGAAGCGTTGGTCGGTGCATTGGCCGAGCGCAACTGGGAGGCTATCGGTCAATTGGACCTGGATTGCCGTTCCTGCATGGAAGATGTCTTGAGTGAAGCTTCGCTGGACGAGGTGGCGTTGCGCGCCAATCTTGAGGAGTTGCTGGGGGTCTACAAGGAGCTTCTTGAGGTGGCGATGGGGGAGAGACAGGCGATAGTCGACGAGATGTCTCAGATCCACCAAGCGCAAAACGCTGCAAAGGTTTACCATCTGTTTGGTTAATTAATCCCCGGTTAATCCAAACTAGTGCGCCATAAATTTGACTGTGCACGGTTTTTTGACTTAACTAGTGGCTGTATCCAGATTTCAGGCGTCTACAGGCATAACGTGTCTGCAAGCGTCTAGCTTGCCCCCTCATTTCGGGCATTGAGTTGACTAGGGAAGTTGCTATTGCATGTGGCGTGAAACCAAAATTCTGCTGATTGATGACGATAGCGTCCGTCGCCGCGATTTAGCGGTGATTTTAAATTTTCTCGGTGAAGAAAATTTACCCTGCGGCAGCCATGACTGGCAGCAGGCGGTCGGCTCGTTGTCATCAAGTCGTGAAGTCATTTGCGTACTAATCGGGACAGTCAGTGCTCCTGGTGCGCTTTTGGGCCTGTTAAAGACACTCTCAACCTGGGATGAGTTCCTTCCGGTTTTGTTAATGGGCGATAATTCTTCCGTTGACCTGCCTGAAGACCAGCGTCGCCGAGTGCTTTCGACGCTCGAAATGCCCCCCAGCTACAGCAAGTTGCTCGACTCCCTGCACCGTGCCCAGGTCTATCGCGAGATGTACGACCAGGCCCGTGAGCGCGGTCGTCACCGTGAACCCAATCTGTTCCGCAGCCTCGTCGGCACCAGCCGGGCGATCCAGCACGTGCGCCAGATGATGCAGCAAGTGGCCGACACCGATGCCAGCGTGCTGATCCTCGGTGAGTCGGGTACTGGCAAGGAAGTGGTCGCGCGCAACTTGCACTACCACTCCAAGCGTCGTGACGCGCCGTTCGTTCCGGTCAACTGCGGCGCAATCCCGGCCGAGTTGCTGGAAAGCGAACTGTTCGGCCATGAGAAGGGCGCCTTTACCGGGGCGATCACCAGTCGTGCCGGACGATTCGAACTGGCCAACGGCGGCACGCTGTTCCTCGACGAAATCGGCGACATGCCGTTGCCGATGCAAGTCAAGCTGCTGCGGGTCCTGCAAGAGCGCACCTTCGAGCGCGTGGGCAGCAACAAGACCCAGAGCGCCGATGTGCGGATCATCGCGGCGACCCACAAGAATCTCGAAAGCATGATCGAGATCGGCGCCTTCCGCGAAGACCTCTACTATCGCCTGAACGTGTTCCCGATCGAGATGGCACCGCTGCGCGAACGTGTCGAAGACATCCCGCTGCTGATGAACGAGTTGATCTCGCGCATGGAGCACGAGAAGCGTGGTTCGATCCGTTTCAACTCGGCCGCGATCATGTCCCTGTGCCGCCACGGCTGGCCGGGCAACGTCCGTGAACTGGCCAACCTGGTGGAGCGCATGGCGATCATGCATCCGTACGGGGTGATCGGTGTGGTCGAGTTACCGAAGAAATTCCGCTACGTCGATGACGAAGACGAACAACTGGTCGACAGCCTGCGCAGCGATCTGGAAGAGCGGGTGGCCATCAATGGTCATACGCCGGACTTCACCGCCAATGCGCTGCTACCGCCCGAAGGCCTGGACCTGAAGGACTACCTCGGTGGTCTGGAACAGGGGCTGATTCAGCAGGCGCTGGATGATGCCAATGGCATTGTGGCGCGCGCCGCCGAACGTCTGCGTATTCGTCGCACCACCCTGGTGGAGAAGATGCGCAAGTACGGTATGAGTCGTCGTGATGGTGATGAACAGGCGGATGATTGACGCCTGTTTTTCAAGTCCTTCATTTGTAGGCGGTTTTTTTTAGGCACGGGTATTGCTACAGCTCTCGCAACGTTCCGTTTCACTGACGGTCAGCCAAGCGAGAGAGCACGATGCCCCAAGCCGCCCAGATGTCTCCTGTCCCTGACGCTTCGGGGCAACCGTCGTCCGTAGAGCAGGCAAGCCGGCTTGGCCTAGAGCAGGCGTTTGCCCTGTTCAACCAGATGTCGAGCCAATTGACTGACTCCTACAGCATGCTCGAAGCCCGGGTCACCGAGCTCAAGGGCGAACTGGCGGTGGTCAGCGCCCAGCGCATGCAGGAACTGGCGGAAAAAGAACGCCTGGCCAACCGGCTGCAAAACCTCCTTGATCTGTTACCCGGCGGCGTCATTGTGATCGATGCCCAGGGCATGGTGCGCGAAGCCAACCCGGCGGCGTGCGAGTTGCTCGGCCTGCCCCTTGAAGGCGAGCTGTGGCGCCACGTGATTGCGCGCTGTTTTGCGCCCCGTGAAGACGACGGTCATGAAATCTCCCTCAAGGACGGTCGGCGTCTGTCGATCGCCACCCGTTCGCTGGATGCCGAGCCCGGTCAGTTGGTGTTGCTCAACGACTTGACCGAAACCCGTCAGCTGCAAGGTCAACTGGCTCGCCATGAACGCCTGTCGTCCCTGGGGCGAATGGTGGCCTCGCTGGCCCATCAGATTCGCACACCGCTTTCCGCCGCGCTGCTGTACGCCAGTCATTTGACTGAGCAGGAGTTGCCGGTCGCCACCCAGCAACGCTTCGCCGGCCGTTTGAAAGAGCGTCTGCATGAGCTGGAGCATCAAGTGCGCGACATGCTGGTGTTCGCCCGCGGCGAACTGCCGCTGACCAATCGCGTCACCCCCAAGGAACTGATGCAGTCGCTGCAAGCGGCGGCGCTGACCCATGTCCAGGAGCTGCCGATTCGCTGGCAGTGCGACAGTCATGCCGGGGAGTTGCTGTGCAATCGCGACACCCTGGTCGGGGCGATTCTGAATTTGATCGAGAATGCGATTCAGGCCAGTGGCGGTGCCGTGCGCCTCAAGGTTCATCTCTATACCCGTGGCAACAACTTGCGCTTGTGTGTCAGCGACAGCGGCAGCGGGATTGATGACAAGGTGTTGGCGCGCCTGGGCGAGCCGTTTTTCACCACAAAAACCACCGGGACCGGCCTGGGCCTGACCGTGGTCAAGGCAGTGGCTCGCGCTCATCAGGGAGAATTGCAGTTGCGCTCGCGGCTCGGTCGCGGCACCTGTGCGCTGGTGTCCCTGCCGTTGTTTACCAGCGCATCGGATGCGGAGTGAAGGACATGGCAATCAAGGTTTTACTGGTCGAGGATGACCGCGCGCTACGGGAAGCACTGGCGGATACGCTGCTGCTCGCGGGGCACGATTACAAGGCTGTCGGTTCAGCGGAAGAAGCACTGGCGGCGGTTGGCGTCGAGGCGTTCAATCTGGTCGTGAGTGACGTCAACATGCCGGGCATGGACGGGCATCAGCTGCTCGGATTGCTCCGGGCGCGCCAGCCGCAACTGCCGGTGCTGCTGATGACCGCCCACGGCGCGGTGGAGCGTGCGGTCGATGCCATGCGCCAGGGCGCGGCGGATTATCTGGTCAAACCGTTCGAGCCCAAGGCCTTGCTCGATCTGGTGGCGCGTCATGCGTTGGGCAGTCTCGGCGCCACCGACGGCGAGGGGCCGATTGCCTTCGAGCCGGCCAGTGCGCAACTGCTCGAACTGGCTGCACGCGTGGCGCGCAGCGATTCCACGGTGTTGATCTCTGGCGAGTCCGGCACCGGCAAGGAAGTGCTGGCGCGCTATATCCATCAGCATTCCCATCGCGCCAACCAACCGTTCATCGCCATCAACTGCGCGGCGATCCCCGACAACATGCTCGAGGCCACACTGTTCGGCCACGAGAAAGGCTCGTTCACGGGGGCTATCGCCGCCCAGGCCGGCAAGTTTGAACAGGCTGACGGCGGCACCATCCTGCTCGACGAAATCTCCGAAATGCCCATGGGCTTGCAAGCCAAATTGCTGCGGGTGTTGCAGGAAAGGGAAGTGGAGCGGGTCGGCGCACGCAAGCCGATCAGCCTGGACATCCGGGTCGTGGCCACCACCAACCGTGATCTGGCCGGTGAAGTGGCGGCGGGGCGTTTTCGTGAAGATCTTTACTATCGGCTGTCGGTTTTTCCGCTGGCCTGGCGTCCGTTGCGTGAGCGCACCGCCGACATCCTGCCGCTGGCCGAGCGTCTTCTGGCCAAACACGTCAATAAAATGAAGCATGCGGCGGCGAAACTGTCGCCCGAAGCGCAAGCGTGCCTGATCGGTTATCCGTGGCCGGGGAATGTTCGCGAGCTGGATAACGCCATCCAGCGCGCACTGATTCTGCAGCAGGGCGGGTTGATTCAGCCGCAAGACTTCTGCCTGTCGGGGCCCGTCGCTTGTGCGCCGTTACCCGCATTGGCGCCTGTGCGGGCGGTGGAAGTCGAGGTCGAATCGGCCAGCGCCTTGGGCGACGACCTGCGCCGCCATGAGTTCCAGATGATCATCGACACCCTGCGTTCCGAGCGCGGCCGCCGCAAAGAGGCCGCCGAACGCCTGGGTATCAGCCCGCGTACCTTGCGCTACAAACTGGCGCAAATGCGCGATGCCGGGATGGATGTGGAAGCGTATTTGTTTGCCACCTGAAAGTTGACGCAAGTGGGAGCGAGCCTGCTCGCGAAGGCGCAGTGACAGATATCTAAATGTTGACTGACACACCGCTTTCGCGAGCAGGCTCGCTCCCACACTGGTTTTGCAACCTGCAAAGGCTTTTGTGAAACGAGGCAACCGAGCTGGCACCCTTGTTGCTAACACCTCAGTACCCGCCGAGTGAGTGTCAAAAAATTGCGGGTCGCCAGAGAGAGTAGACCATGAGCCAAGGTATTGAATTTAATCGATTGATGTTGGACATGCGCTCCATGCAAATGGATGCCATGTCTGCGCCAAAATCGACTGCCGCCGTTCCCGAACTGGGGGGCAGCAGTTTTGCCGATATGCTCGGTCAGGCCGTCAATAAAGTGAACGACACCCAGCAGGCGTCCAATCAGCTGTCCAGTGCCTTTGAAATTGGCAAGAGCGGCGTTGATCTGACGGATGTGATGATTTCTTCGCAGAAGGCCAGCGTTTCTTTCCAGGCGTTGACCCAAGTGCGTAACAAGCTGGTTCAGGCTTACCAAGACATCATGCAGATGCCGGTTTAAGGACGAGATTGAGTCATGGCAGAAGCAGTCGCCGATAATGTTCCGGCCAAGGCCACCCCAGTAGACGGCAAACCGCCGCTGTTCGGGCTGTCCTTCCTGGAAAACCTCTCCGAGATGACCATGTTGCGTCAGGTGGGCCTGTTGGTCGGCCTGGCCGCGAGCGTGGCGATTGGCTTTGCCGTGGTGTTGTGGTCGCAGCAGCCGGACTACCGGCCTCTGTACGGCAGTCTTGCCGGTATGGACGCCAAGCAGGTCATGGAAACCCTGGCCGCCGCTGACATTCCTTACACCGTTGAACCCAACTCCGGTGCCTTGCTGGTCAAGGCCGATGATGTGTCCCGTGCGCGGCTCAAGCTCGCGGCCGCTGGTGTCACTCCCAGCGACGGCAACATCGGTTTTGAAATCCTCGACAAGGATCAGGGCCTGGGCACCAGCCAGTTCATGGAAGCGACCCGTTATCGTCGCGGCCTCGAAGGCGAACTGGCGCGTACCATCTCCAGCCTGAACAACGTCAAGGGTGCCCGCGTGCACCTGGCGATTCCGAAAAGCTCGGTGTTTGTGCGCGATGAGCGCAAGCCGAGCGCTTCGATTCTGGTTGAACTGTATTCCGGTCGCTCCCTGGAGCCAGGCCAAGTGCTGGCGATCATCAACCTGGTGGCCACCAGCGTTCCCGAACTGAGCAAGTCGCAGATCACCGTTGTCGACCAGAAGGGCAACCTGCTGTCCGATCAGGCGGAGAACTCCGAACTGACCATGGCCGGCAAGCAATTCGATTACAGCCGCCGTATGGAAAGCATGCTCACCCAGCGTGTGCACAACATCCTGCAACCGGTGCTGGGTAACGACCGCTATAAAGCTGAAGTCTCGGCCGATGTGGATTTCAGCGCCGTCGAATCGACCTCCGAGCAGTTCAACCCGGATCAACCGGCGCTGCGCAGCGAGCAATCGACGTCTGAACAGCGCACCGCCAGCAATGGCCCGCAAGGCGTGCCGGGTGCTCTGAGCAACCAGCCACCGTCGCCAGCCTCCGCGCCGCAAACCACCGGTGGCGCTACCGCGTCGGCCGGCATGGTGCAGCCAGGTCAGCCGTTGCTCGATGCCAATGGTCAGCAAATCATGGACCCGGCTACCGGGCAGCCTATGCTTGCTCCTTACCCGGCGGACAAGCGTCAACAATCCACCAAGAACTTCGAGCTTGACCGCTCCATCAGCCACACCAAGCAGCAACAGGGCCGTTTGAATCGCCTGTCGGTGTCAGTGGTGGTGGATGACCAGGTCAAGATCAATGCGGCCAACGGGGAAACCACTCGCGCGCCGTGGAGCGCCGACGAATTGGCGCGCTTCACTCGCCTGGTGCAGGACGCCGTCGGTTTCGACGCCAGCCGTGGTGACAGCGTCAGCGTGATCAACATGCCGTTCTCCGCAGAACGCGGTGAAGTGATTGCCGATATTCCGTTCTACTCCCAGCCTTGGTTCTGGGACATCGTCAAGCAAGTGCTGGGTGTGTTGTTCATCCTGGTGCTGGTGTTCGGTGTGCTGCGTCCGGTGCTCAACAACATCACCGGTGGCGGCAAAGGCAAACAGCTGGCCGGTCTGGGCAGCGACGTCGAGTTGGGTGGCATGGGCGGCCTGGACGGCGAACTGGCCAACGACCGCGTCAGCCTCGGCGGCCCGCAAAGCATCCTGTTGCCGAGCCCGAGCGAAGGCTATGACGCACAGCTGAATGCAATCAAGAGTTTGGTGGCAGAAGATCCGGGTCGTGTGGCCCAGGTCGTGAAAGAGTGGATTAACGCAGATGAGTGATAACCGAGCCGCTGTCGCCAAACTGTCCCGGGTTGATAAAGCCGCGATTCTGCTGCTGTCCCTGGGTTCGACCGACGCCGCCCAAGTGCTGCGCCACATGGGGCCTAAAGAGGTCCAGCGTGTGGGTGTGGCCATGGCGCAAATGGGTAACGTGCACCGCGAGCAGGTCGAGCAGGTGATGAGCGAGTTCGTCGACATCGTCGGCGACCAGACCAGCCTGGGCGTCGGCTCCGACGACTACGTGCGCAAAATGCTCACCCAGGCCCTGGGCGAGGACAAGGCCAACGGCCTGATCGACCGCATCCTGCTGGGCGGCAACACCAGCGGCCTCGACAGCCTGAAGTGGATGGAACCGCGCGCCGTTGCCGACGTGATCCGTTACGAGCACCCACAGATCCAGGCGATCGTCGTGGCGTACCTCGACCCGGACCAGGCCGGTGAAGTGCTCGGCAACTTCGACCACAAGGTGCGCCTGGACATCATCCTGCGCGTCTCGTCGTTGAACACCGTGCAGCCAGCGGCCCTGAAAGAACTCAACCAGATTCTCGAGAAGCAGTTCTCCGGCAACTCGAATGCCTCGCGCACCACCTTGGGTGGTATCAAGCGTGCGGCCGACATCATGAACTTCCTCGACAGCTCGATCGAAGGCCAGCTCATGGACTCGATCCGCGAAGTCGACGAAGACCTGTCCGGTCAGATCGAAGACCTCATGTTCGTGTTCAACAACCTGTCCGATGTCGACGACCGCGGGATCCAGGCGTTGCTGCGCGAAGTGTCTTCCGACGTGCTGGTGCTGGCCCTCAAGGGGTCGGACGAAGGCGTCAAGGAAAAGATCTTCAAGAACATGTCCAAACGAGCGGCCGAACTGTTGCGCGACGACCTGGAGGCCAAAGGCCCGGTGCGTGTCAGCGACGTGGAAACCGCGCAGAAAGAAATCCTCACCATTGCCCGCCGTATGGCCGAAGCCGGAGAAATTGTTCTCGGTGGGAAGGGTGGCGAAGAGATGATCTAAGGTCACTATGTCGTCCAAACATGATGAGTCCAACACCGACCTGATCCGTGGCAAAGGGGTCAGCGGTTTCGACGTGTGGTCGTTGCCCAGCTTCGACCCGCATGTGCCGGAGCCCGAGCCGGAACCCGAGCCCGAACCGCCGGAAATGGAAGAAGTGCCGCTGGAAGAAGTCCAGCCACTGACCCTGGAAGAACTCGAAAGCATCCGTCAGGAGGCCTACAACGAAGGCTTCGCCACGGGTGAAAAAGAAGGGTTTCACAGCACTACGCTCAAGGTTCGTCAGGAAGCCGACGTAGCGCTATCGGCCAAGATTGCCGGGCTGGAACAGCTGATGGCCAACCTGTTCGAGCCGATCGCCGAGCAGGACTCCCAGATCGAAAAATCCCTGGTTGATCTCGTGCAGCACATCACCAAACAGGTGATTCAGCGCGAACTGGCCATCGATTCCACGCAAATCGAAAGCGTCATGCGCGAAGCCCTCAAGCTGTTGCCGCTGGGCGTGGGCAATGTGCGGCTGTACATCAATCCCCAGGATTTCGAACAGGTCAAAGCCCTGCGCGAGCGCCATGAAGAAACCTGGCGCATCGTCGAGGACGAAGCGCTGTTGCCCGGTGGTTGCCGGGTTGAAACCGAGCACAGTCGGATCGATGCCACTGTCGAAACCCGTGTCGCCCGGGTCATGGACAAGCTGTTCGATCAATTGCATGAACAAGCCCTGCACCCGGCCGAACCGGACATGAGCCTTGAACTGCCGATCGAAGCCAAGCCTGCGGCCGAGCCAGAATTGCCAGCGGAACCGGACACCCCTGATGCGCCTTGATCGCACCAGTTTTGCCAAGCGCCTGGGCAGTTATGCCGAGGCCACGGAACTGGCGGGCGCGCCGATCCTTGAAGGACGCCTGCTGCGCATGGTCGGCCTGACCCTCGAAGCCGAGGGCCTGCGCGCCGCCATGGGCAGCCGCTGCATGGTCATCAACGACGACAGCTATCACCCGGTGCAGGTCGAAGCCGAAGTCATGGGCTTCTCCGGCAGCAAGGTGTTTCTGATGCCGGTGGGCAGCGTCGCCGGCATTGCCCCCGGCGCGCGCGTGGTGCCGATGGCCGATACCGGGCGTTTGCCGATGGGCATGAGCATGCTCGGGCGGGTGCTCGATGGCGCCGGTCGCGCGTTGGACGGCAAGGGCGGGATGAAAGCCGAAGATTGGGTGCCGATGGACGGCCCGACGATCAACCCGCTCAAACGCCACCCGATCAGCGAACCGCTGGACGTGGGTATTCGCAGCATTAACGGTTTGTTGACGGTCGGTCGCGGTCAGCGTCTCGGCCTGTTCGCCGGTACGGGTGTCGGTAAATCCGTGCTGCTGGGCATGATGACCCGCTTTACCGAGGCCGACATTATCGTGGTCGGGCTGATCGGTGAGCGGGGTCGTGAAGTTAAAGAGTTCATCGAGCACATCCTCGGTGAAGAAGGGCTCAAGCGTTCAGTGGTCGTGGCGTCCCCGGCGGACGATGCGCCGCTGATGCGTTTGCGCGCCGCGATGTACTGCACGCGCATCGCCGAGTATTTCCGCGACAAGGGCAAGAACGTCCTGTTGCTGATGGATTCGTTGACCCGTTTCGCCCAGGCCCAGCGGGAAATCGCCCTGGCCATCGGCGAGCCGCCGGCGACCAAGGGGTATCCGCCGTCGGTGTTCGCCAAGTTGCCGAAACTGGTGGAGCGGGCCGGTAATGCGGAGAAGGGCGGTGGTTCGATCACTGCGTTCTACACCGTATTGTCCGAAGGCGATGACCAGCAAGACCCGATCGCCGACGCCGCGCGAGGGGTGCTCGACGGCCACATCGTGCTGTCCCGGCGCCTCGCCGAGGAAGGTCATTACCCGGCCATCGACATCGAAGCGTCGATCAGCCGGGTCATGCCGTCGGTGGTGACGCCGGAACACATGATGCGCGCCCAATACTTCAAGCAGTTGTGGTCGCGTTATCAACAGAGTCGCGACTTGATCAGCGTTGGCGCCTACGTGGCCGGCGGCGATCGGGAAACCGACCTGGCGATTTCCCTGCAACCGCAACTGGTCAAATACCTGCGCCAGGGGCTGAACGACAAAATCAGCCTGGGTGAAAGCGAAGCCTACCTCGGCACGATCTTCGCCCCAGCGGCCGGCGGCTAACCGGCCATGGCCCAAAGTCGCGCAGGGCGCCTGGCGCCCGTGGTGGATATGGCCGAAAAGGCTGAAAAAGCTGCGGTCCAGCGTCTGGGGCACTTCCAGGGCCAGGTTCGCCTGGCGCAAAGCAAGCTCGATGACCTTGAAGCCTTCCGCCTCGACTACCAGGAACAGTGGATCGTGCGCGGCAGCAGTGGCGTTTCCGGCCAATGGCTGTTGGGTTACCAAGGCTTTTTGGCGCAACTGGGCACGGCCATCGATCAGCAACGACAGAGCCTGGTCTGGCATCAAAACAATCTGAACAAAGCGCGGGACGCCTGGCAGCAGGCGTTTGCCCGGGTCGAAGGCTTGCGCAAATTGGTCCAGCGCTACATGGATGAAGCGCGCAAGCTCGAAGACCGGCGCGAGCAGAAGTTGCTGGATGAACTGTCCCAGAGGTTGCCGCGCCAAGATCCGTATTAAGTCAGATGGACCGCGTTATCGTTCTTCGCGAGCAGGCTCACTCCCACAGGGGGGGCTGCGGGGTGGCATAAATCCCATGTGGGAGCGGGCTTGCTCGCGAAGGGGCCGCCACATTCACCGAAGGATTAGCGAACCACTGATACTTCCCGCCTTGCCGCCGCCCCCGCCAAGTGCTAAACCTTGTACACACGTTGTTCAATGACAAGGAAGCCGTTAAATGTCAGTCGTTACAGAAGTCTCTCCAGATGGGCAAAAGCTGACGATTTCGATCAAGGGACGATTCGATTTTGCCAAGCACCAGGAATTTCGCGAGTCCTACGAAAATCTTGAACCAAAACCCGAGTCCTTCGAAGTGGACCTGAAGGACGCTACCTACCTCGACAGTTCGGCGCTCGGCATGTTGTTGCTGTTGCGTGATCACGCCGGTGGCGAGAACGCCGAGATCAAGTTGACCCACGCCAATGCCGATGTGCGCAAGATTCTCGCGATCTCCAACTTTGAACAAATCTTCGACGTGGCGTGACCGCCATGCTGTCTTTGTTCGAACCGCTGACGATCCTGATCGCTGAAGACAGCGCGGCCGATCGCATGCTGCTGTCGAGTATCGTCCGGCGTCAGGGCCATCAGGTGCTGACGGCGGCCAACGGTGCCGAAGCGGTTGCCGCGTTCCGCGAGCAACGCCCGCAACTGGTGTTGATGGACGCCATGATGCCGGTAATGGACGGTTTCGAGGCGGCGCAGCAGATCAAGGCACTGGCCGGGGAAACCCTGGTGCCGATCATCTTTTTGACCTCGCTGACCGAAAGCGAAGCCCTGGCCCGTTGTCTGGAGGCCGGCGGCGACGACTTTCTGGCGAAGCCCTACAACCAGGTGATTCTCGCCGCCAAGATCAAGGCGATGGACCGCTTGCGCCGTTTGCAAGCCACCGTGCTTGAACAGCGTGACCAGATCGCCCGGCACCACGAGTACTTGCTCAACGAGCAGCGGGTGGCCAAGGCTGTATTCGACAAAGTCGCCCATTCCGGCTGCCTGAACGCGCCGAACATCCGCTATCTGCAATCGCCCTACGCGCTGTTCAACGGTGATTTGCTGCTGGCCGCGTTTACCCCGGCCGGCGACATGCACGTGCTGCTCGGCGATTTCACCGGCCATGGCTTGCCGGCCGCCGTCGGCGCCATGCCGCTGGCGGAGGTGTTCTATGGCATGACCGCCAAGGGCTACGGCTTGTCCGAAATGCTGCGGGAGATGAATGCCAAGCTCAAACGCATCCTGCCGGTGGACATGTTCTGTTGCGCAACCCTGCTGTGCCTGAGCTTCCAGCGCCGTTCGGTGGAAGTCTGGAATGGCGGGATGCCGGACGGTTACCTGCACAGCAACGCCAGTGGCGAGCGTACGCCGCTGAAGGCGCGGCATTTGCCATTGGGTGTATTGAGCCCGCCAACCTTTAACGATCGTACGGAAGTGTTTCCGATGGCGGTCGGTGATCGGGTGTTCCTGTTGTCTGACGGGGTGATCGATACCTGCGATGCCAACGAACAGTTGTTTGGCATCGAGCGGTTGGAGGAAGTGTTTGCCGCCAATCGTCAGCCCGATGCGTTGTTCGAAGAAATCGAGCAGGCCCTGCGCGACTTCCGTGGCGAAGCCCGGGATGACGTGAGCATGGTCGAGGTCAGCCTGCTGGAAGCGGCACAGCTGAACCCGCCGGCGCTGGTGTATTCCGACAGCGGCCAGTCCTGTCCGCTGGACTGGTCGGTGAGTTTCGAGTTTCGTGCCGCGACCCTCAAACGCTTCAATCCGCTGCCGTACCTGCTGCAATTGCTGCTGGAAGTCCATGGCCTGAGGGCGCAAAGTGGCGCGTTATATAGTGTCCTGGCCGAGCTGTATTCCAATGCCCTGGAGCACGGGGTGCTCGGCCTGGACTCCAGCCTCAAACGCGATGCCTTGGGTTTTGCGCGTTATTATCAGGAACGCAATACACGACTGGACCAATTGCAGGACGGCTATGTACGGCTGCACTTGCAGGTGACGCCCGAAGGTGAGGGTGGCCGCCTGAGCATTCGGGTCGATGACAGTGGCAAGGGTTTCGATGTGGCGCGGGTGATGGCGCGGCCCGTGGAGGGCGTCCGTCTTTCGGGGCGCGGTGTCAGTCTGATCCGCCAGTTGAGCCGCAAGGCGAGTTGGTCCGACGATGGTCGTAGTGCGCACGTGGAGTTTTACTGGGAGGCTCTGGCATAATCCGCGAATTCTTGATCAAGGAGTGAACAAGTGGCTGACACACATCTGGACCACGACGTGCTGAGCGCGTTGCAGGAAGTGATGGAGGACGAGTATCCAACCTTGCTGGATACCTTCATCGCCGACTCCGAAGAGCGTTTGCGCGTCCTGCGACAAGCTGAAGATGCTGCGCAACTGATGAACGCTGCCCATAGTTTCAAAGGCAGCAGCAGCAACATGGGCGCCACTCGTCTGGCCGAGCTTTGCAACGAGCTGGAGCAGCGCGCCCGGCAAAAAAGCCTCGCCGGCATCGAAAAACTGGTCAGGGAAATCGACGGTGAATTCGCCATCGTCCGCCCTCTCTACGAAGCCGAGCGTCAGCGCTCACTGGCCGACAATGCGACCGCCCGGCGCTTTTAGATTTTATTTGGCTGGCCTGGCTCGACCTTTGCAGTTATCTCTCGCAACTGTACCTACGATCCCAGTGCAGCGGAGACCGCGTCATGCCCGTTACCCCCAATTTGCTTCTTCAGCCCGCTGCCAAGGCCAAGCCTCAAGCCGCCTCCGCCAATGCCCCTGTGGTGGCCGCTGAGCCTGGGGATAAAGCATCCAGCTTCGCCAACGTCTTCGCCAATCAGGCCCAGAACAAGCCCTCCATGGTGGCTGACGCGCCAGTCAAACCGAGCAAGGACAAAACCCCGGACAGTCCAGGTAAAAAGGACGTCAGCAACGATAAGTCTGCCGCCCCGAAGCCGACGGTTGCCGATAGCGGCAAATCCTTGCCCGCCGATAAACCGGCGCCGTCCTCCAAGGACGACAAGAGCGCCAGCGACAGTGACGCCGACGCTGCCGATACGCCGGTCGCCGTCGATGCTCCGCCGGTTGACCCGACGCTGGACCCTGCCCTGATGCAAGCGGTTCAGCCCGTGGCTCCCGCGCCAGTGGCCGAGGTGCCAGCCGTGGTCACTGACGCACAACCGCAAGTCGAGTTGCCGGCGGTTGCCGCCACCGTGACGGCCGCACCGGCGCAACCCGCCGCGACCACCGACACAGATTTCGATCCGGAGTCCGATCCTCTCGATGCATTGCCTGCCCTGCGCATGGCGATGGAGCAGAGCGGTCACGTCTCCGCGTCCAGCCAGACCCAGGCCAAAACGACACCGGCCCAGGCTTCCGCCGATGGCGACCTGACCTCGGCGCAGAACTTTGCCGCCGGCATGGCGACCATGCTCGATGTGAAGGCCGACAAGGACAGCACTAGCCAGAGCGGTGGTGAAAAGGCCTTCAGTGGGTTGCTTAATGAAGGTCTCAAGGACCTGACGTCCGCCAGCGGCGATACCCGCGTCGATGATTTCGCCAGTCGTCTGGCAGCGTTGACCCAGGCCGCCACGCCGAAAACCGCCAATGCGCTGCCGGTCAATCAGCCGATTGCCATGCATCAGAGCGGCTGGACGGAAGAAGTGGTGAACCGGGTCATGTACCTGTCCAGCGCCAATCTCAAGGCCGCCGACATTCAGTTGCAACCGGCCGAGCTGGGGCGTCTGGATATTCGGGTGAACATGATGCCGGACCAGCAAACCCAGGTGACGTTCATGAGTGCTCATCCGAGCGTTCGCGAAGCGCTGGACGGACAAATGCATCGCTTGCGGGACATGTTCGCGCAACAGGGCATGGGTCAGGTCGATGTCAACGTGTCCGACCAGTCCCGTGGCTGGCAGGGCCAGGGTCAGGAGCAGCAGGCCCAGCAAGGTCAGAGCGGTCGTGCCAGCGCCAGTGGTGGCCGGGTTGATGCCATGGACGATGAGATCGTTCCAACAGTGGCGGAGGTCGCGGCCAGCACCACCAGCATCATCGGTTCCAGCGCCGTCGACTACTACGCCTGATTTCTTCCTGATCGTTCCCACGCTCTGCGTGGGAATGCAGCCCGGGACGCTCCGCGTCCCCACCGAAGCGGACGCGGAGCGTCCATTGAGGCATTCCCACGCAGAGCGTGGGAACGATCATCTCTAACAGCTCGACTCCCTCCCCGACACTTCTGGCATAACACTTGCTCTTGCCTTGCCGTGCGACTGTGAAAACCTGAATAGTGACGGATTATTGGCATGGCGAAGAGCGAAGCAGCAGCAGTGGTTAAAGACCCTGCAACCAAAGGCAAACTCAAGCTGATCATTGCGATCGTGGTGGCGGTGCTGCTGGCGATCGGTTTGTCCGTGGGGGCTACCTGGTACTTCATGCACAGCGCCCAGAGTAAACCTGCCGTGGCGGCTGAAACTGCCCCGACCGGCAAGCAGCCGGCGGTTTTCGAGCCGATGGCGCCAGCCTTCGTCGCCAACTACAACCAGAACGGCCGCCAACGCTACATGCAGGTGAGTATCACCCTGCAGGGTCGCAATCAGGCTGATCTGGAGGCGCTCAAAGTGCACATGCCGGTCATTCGCAATAATCTCGTCATGCTGTTCTCGGGCCAGGATTTCGCCACACTCGCGACGCCGGTCGGCCAGGAAATGTTGCGCCAGAAGGCCACCGCGAGCGTCCAGGAAGTGGCGCAGAAAGAGCTCGGCAAAGTGGTGATCGAACAGTTGCTTTTCACTAATTTCGTACTGCAGTAGGAACACGACATGGCCGTGCAGGACCTGCTGTCCCAGGATGAGATCGATGCGCTGTTGCATGGCGTCGACGATGGTCTGGTACAGACCGATACCGCTTCCGAACCCGGCAGCGTCAAAAGTTACGACCTGACCAGCCAGGATCGGATCGTCCGCGGACGCATGCCGACCCTGGAGATGATCAACGAGCGTTTCGCCCGCTACACCCGCATCAGCATGTTCAACATGCTGCGCCGCTCGGCGGACGTTGCCGTGGGTGGCGTGCAGGTGATGAAGTTCGGCGAATACGTGCACTCGCTGTACGTGCCGACCAGCCTCAACCTGGTCAAGATCAAACCGTTGCGCGGCACCGCGCTGTTCATCCTCGACGCCAAACTGGTGTTCAAGCTGGTGGACAACTTCTTCGGCGGCGATGGCCGTCACGCGAAGATCGAAGGGCGTGAATTCACCCCGACCGAACTGCGTGTGGTGCGCATGGTGCTGGAGCAGGCCTTCATCGATTTGAAAGAAGCCTGGCAGGCGATCATGGAAGTGAACTTCGAGTACATCAACTCGGAAGTGAACCCGGCCATGGCCAATATCGTCGGCCCGAGCGAAGCGATCGTGGTGTCCACGTTCCACATCGAACTCGATGGCGGTGGCGGCGACCTGCACGTGACCATGCCGTACTCGATGATCGAGCCGGTGCGCGAAATGCTCGATGCCGGCTTCCAGTCGGACCTCGATGACCAGGACGAACGTTGGGTCAACGCCTTGCGCCAGGATGTGCTGGACGTGGATGTGCCGATCGGCGCCACCGTGGCCCGTCGTCAGTTGCGCCTGCGGGACATCCTGCACATGCAGCCGGGGGACATCATCCCGGTCGAGATGCCGGAAGAAATGATCATGCGCGCCAACGGCGTGCCTGCGTTCAAGGTCAAGATGGGCTCGCACAAAGGCAACCTCGCGTTGCAGGTGATCGAACCGATCGAGCGCCGCTGACCGGCGCTTAACTCCCCATTTAACACTGGCCGCTTCTAAGAGCTGCCCGCCGAGGACACACGATGAACGACGATATGAACGCCCAGGACGACCAGGCACTGGCTGATGAATGGGCTGCCGCACTGGAAGAAACCGGTGATGCCGGCCAGGACGATATCGATGCGCTGCTGGCCGCCGACACTGGCAGCTCGGGCTCCAACCGTCTGCCGATGGAAGAGTTCGGCAGCGTGCCGAAGAACAACGAACCGGTGACCCTGGACGGCCCGAACCTGGACGTGATCCTCGACATCCCGGTATCGATTTCCATGGAGGTCGGCAGCACCGACATCAACATCCGTAACCTGCTGCAACTCAACCAGGGTTCGGTGATCGAGCTCGATCGCCTGGCCGGCGAGCCGCTGGACGTGCTTGTCAACGGCACCCTCATCGCCCACGGCGAAGTGGTTGTGGTCAACGAGAAGTTCGGCATCCGCCTGACTGACGTGATCAGCCCAAGCGAACGTATCAAGAAGCTGCGCTAAGTGAACAAGGTTCTGGGGTTGTTGCTGGCGCTGCCGGTCAGCGCTTTGGCGGCCGAGCCGGTGGCCACTGCGTCGGCGGCGGCTGCTCCGGTGGTCAACAGCGGCGTGGCCGGGCAATTGACACAATTGGTGTTCGGCCTGCTGCTGGTGCTGGGGTTGATCTTCTTCCTCGCCTGGCTGTTGCGTCGGGTGCAGCAGGCCGGACCCGCCGGCAAAGGCCAGGTGATCGAGATTATCGGTTCCCGCGCCCTGGGTCCTCGCGACCGGTTGATGCTGGTGCAGGTCGGCAATGAGCAGATTCTGCTCGGCCTGAGTCCTGGCACCATCACGGCGTTGCATGTGCTCAAGGAGCCGGTGCACGTGCCGAGCACCACGGAAAAATCGACCCCGGAATTTGCCCAGCGCCTGATGGAACTGTTGGGCAAGGATCAGAAGGATAAGAAGTAATGGGTGCGCTCCGCATCGTCTTGACGCTGGCCCTGATGCTGGCGGCGCCGTTGGCGCTGGCCGCCGATCCGCTGTCGATCCCGGCCATCACCCTGGGCACTAATGCGCAGGGTGCGCAGGAATACTCGGTCAGCCTGCAAATCCTGCTGATCATGACCGCGCTGAGCTTTATTCCAGCGTTCGTCATGCTGATGACCAGCTTCACGCGGATCATCATTGTCTTTTCGATCCTGCGTCAGGCCCTGGGCCTGCAGCAGACACCGTCGAACCAGATCCTCACCGGCATGGCGCTGTTCCTGACCCTGTTCATCATGGCGCCGGTGTTCGACCGGGTGAACAACGATGCCTTGCAACCGTACCTGGCGGAGAAGCTAACCGCCCAGGATGCCGTGATCAAAGCGCAAGTGCCGATCAAGGACTTCATGCTGGCCCAGACTCGCACCAGCGATCTGGAGCTGTTCATGCGCCTGTCCAAGCGCACTGACATCGCCACGCCGGATCAGGCGCCACTGACCATCCTGGTGCCGGCGTTCGTGACCTCGGAACTCAAAACCGCGTTCCAGATCGGCTTCATGATCTTCATTCCATTTCTGATCATCGACCTGGTCGTGGCCAGTGTGCTGATGGCGATGGGGATGATGATGCTGTCGCCGCTGATCATTTCCCTGCCGTTCAAAATCATGCTGTTCGTGCTCGTCGATGGCTGGGCGCTGATCATCGGTACATTGGCCAGCAGCTTTGGAGGTGTTTCGCCATGACGCCAGAAGTCGCCGTAGACATCTTTCGGGATGCGCTGTGGTTGACCACCATGATGGTCGCGGTGCTGGTGATCCCGAGTCTGCTGGTGGGGCTGTTGGTGGCGATGTTCCAGGCCGCCACTCAGATCAACGAACAGACCTTGAGCTTCCTGCCGCGCCTGCTGGTGATGCTGGTGACGCTGATCGTTGCCGGCCCGTGGCTGGTGCAGACCTTCATGGAATACATCCTGCGGTTGTATGGCAGCATTCCTATGGTCATCGGCTAAACCATGTCGCTGCTGCAACTGACCGATACCCAGATCAGCACCTGGGTGGCGACGTTCATGTTGCCGCTGTTCCGTGTCGGTACGCTGCTGATGGTCATGCCTATTTTCGGCACGACCCTGGTGCCTCGCCGCGTGCGGGCCTATCTGGCCCTGGCGATCACGGTGGTCATCACGCCGGCGCTGCCACCGATGCCGCCGGTCAATCCGCTGGACCTCAGCGGGCTGCTGCTGATTGGTGAGCAGATCATCATCGGCGCGGTGTTGGGCTTCTCCTTGCAGCTGTTCTTCCAGGCGTTCGTGGTTGCCGGGCAGATCGTCGCGATCCAGATGGGCATGGGCTTCGCGTCCATGGTCGACCCGACCAACGGCGTTTCAGTCGCGGTGATCGGACAGTTCTTCACCATGCTGGTGACGCTGATGTTCCTGGGGATGAACGGCCACTTGGTGGTGTTCGAAGTGCTCACCGAAAGCTTCACCACGCTGCCGGTCGGTAGCGGTTTCCTGGTCAATCATTTCTGGGAGCTGGCCGGCAAGCTCGGTTGGGTCCTTGGCGCGGCGCTGGTGCTGGTGCTGCCGGCGATCACGGCGTTGCTGGTGGTCAACATCGCGTTCGGCGTGATGACCCGGGCGGCGCCGCAACTGAACATCTTTTCCATCGGTTTTCCGCTGACCCTGGTGCTCGGGATGTTCATCCTTTGGGTCAGCCTGGGGGATATTCTCAATCAGTATCAACCCATGGCCTCCGAGGCCTTGCAGTTTTTACGCGAACTGGCACAGGCGCGCTGAGTCATGGCTGAGAGCGAAAGCGGTCAAGACAAAACAGAAGACCCCACGGACAAGCGCAAGAAAGACTCCCGCGAAAAAGGCGAGGTGGCGCGCTCCAAGGAACTCAACACCCTGGCGATCATGCTGGTCGGTGCCAGCGCGCTGCTGATTTTTGGCGGTGCCTTGGCCCAGGACATGATGGAGTTGATGCGCATCAACTTCTCGCTGCCGCGGGAAGTGATCATGGACCAGAAATCCATGACCAATTACTTGCTGCACTCGGGGCAAATTGGTCTGTGGGCGATTCAGCCGATCATGATCTCGCTGGTACTGGCGGCGATCATCGGTCCGATTTCTTTGGGTGGCTGGCTCTTTGCGTTCGGCTCTCTGGCGCCGAAGTTCAGTCGGATGAACCCGCTCAGTGGCCTCAAACGGATGTTTTCCACCAAGGCCCTGGTGGAGCTGCTCAAGGCATTTGCCAAGTTCACCATTGTCCTGTTCGTGGCGTTGGCGGTGTTGTCGTCGGACATCGATGACTTGCAGCGCATCGCCCACGAACCGTTGGAGCTGGCGATCATCCACAGCCTGCAAGTGGTGGGCTGGAGCACGTTGTGGATGGCCTGCGGGCTGATCATTATTGCGGCGGTCGATGTGCCGGTGCAGTTGTGGGAAAGCCACAAGAAACTGCTGATGACCAAGCAGGAAGTGCGCGATGAGCACAAGGACTCTGAGGGGCGCCCGGAGGTCAAGCAACGGATTCGTCAGCTGCAGCGCGAGATGTCCCAGCGCCGGATGATGGCGGCGATCCCCGATGCCGACGTGGTCATCACCAACCCGACCCACTACGCCGTGGCCCTCAAGTACGACCCGGAGAAGGGCGGGGCGCCGATGCTGATCGCCAAGGGCAGCGACTTCCTGGCCTTGAAAATCCGTGAAATCGCCGTGGCTAACGAAGTGCTGCTGCTCGAATCGCCGGCCCTGGCGCGTTCGATCTACTACTCCACCGAACTCGACCAGGAAATCCCTGGCGGCCTGTACCTGGCGGTCGCCCAGGTCCTGGCCTACGTCTACCAGATCCGCCAGCACCGCGCCGGCAAGGGCAAACGCCCGGATCCGCTCAAGGACGACCTGCCGATTCCGCCGGATCTACGGCGCGATTCCTGATCGATCTTTTGATCGTTCCCACGCTCCGCGTGGGAATGCAGCCCGGGACGCTCCGCGTCCCAGTCACAGCCGAACGCGGAGCGTCCGTGGAGACGTTCCCTCGCAGAGCGTTGGAACGATCAGTGGATGCTAGTCCTGCGGATCAAGGCCATCCAGCGCTCCATTGACCGCCAGTTGGCCGAGCATGATGTTCTGTGCAATTCCCAGCATCGTGGAGATGTCGCTTAAACACCGCTGTTTAAGATCGTTCCCACGCTCTGCGAGGGAACGCCTCTTCGGACGCTCTGCGTTCGGCTTTTGATGGGACGCAGAGCGCCCCGGGCTGCATTCCCACGCAGAGCGTGGGAACGATCATTCCGAGCCCGGCAAAAGTTGGAAGGCTTCTTGCAGTAGCCGCTCTGCGCCTGCTTCAGGCGTCAAAAGTTTGCTTTAAAGGAACGGGGAAAACCGGTGGATCGCTCTCAGTTAATCAACAGTGCTCGCACAAACGTCGCCGACTTGAGTCGGGGCAATCTGGGTGTGCCGCTGTTGCTGCTGGTCATGCTGGCCATGATGATGTTGCCGGTGCCGCCGTTCCTGCTGGACGTGTTCTTCACGTTCAACATCGCCCTGTCCATCGTCGTGCTGCTGGTCTGCGTCTACGCCTTGCGGCCGCTGGATTTTGCGGTGTTCCCGACGATTTTGCTGGTGGCGACGCTGATGCGCCTGGCGCTGAACGTGGCCTCTACGCGGGTGGTCATGCTTCACGGTCAGGAAGGGCATGCCGCCGCCGGTAAGGTGATCCAGGCCTTCGGTGAGGTGGTGATCGGCGGTAACTACGTGGTCGGTATCGTGGTTTTCGCGATTTTGATGATCATCAACTTCGTCGTGGTGACCAAGGGTGCCGGGCGGATTTCCGAGGTGAGCGCGCGTTTCACCCTCGATGCCATGCCCGGCAAACAGATGGCCATCGACGCTGACCTGAACGCCGGCCTGATCGATCAGAACCAGGCCAAATTGCGCCGCATGGAAGTCGCCCAGGAAGCCGAGTTCTACGGTTCCATGGACGGTGCCAGCAAGTTCGTGCGCGGTGACGCCATCGCCGGCCTGCTGATTCTGTTCATCAACCTAATCGGCGGCATGGCGGTCGGTATCTTCCAGCACGGCATGAGCTTCGGCGACGCCGGTCGGGTTTACGCGCTGCTGACCATCGGTGACGGTTTGGTGGCGCAATTGCCATCACTGTTGTTATCCACAGCGGCCGCGATCATGGTGACCCGTGCTTCCGGCTCGGAAGACATGGGTAAGCAGATCGGTCGCCAGATGTTCGCTTCGCCCAAAGCGTTGGCCGTCGCGGCAGGTTTGATGGCGGTGATGGGCCTGGTGCCCGGCATGCCGCACTTCTCCTTCCTCAGCATGGCGGCCCTGGCCGGCGGCGGTGCCTACCTGTTCTGGAAGAAGCAGAGCGTGGTCAAGGTCCAGGCCCTGCAAGAGGTCAAGCGTCAACAAGAGCTGCTGCCATCCCCGGCCCGCGCCCAGGAAACCAAGGAATTGGGCTGGGACGACGTGACGCCGATCGACATGATCGGCCTGGAAGTGGGCTATCGCCTGATTCCGCTGGTGGATCGCAACCAGGGTGGCCAGTTGCTGGCGCGGATCAAGGGTGTGCGCAAGAAGCTGTCCCAGGACCTGGGCTTCCTGATGCCGACTGTGCACATTCGTGACAACCTCGACCTGGCGCCGAGCGCCTACCGCCTGACCCTCATGGGCGTGATCCTCGCCGAAGCGGAGATTTACCCGGATCGCGAGCTGGCGATCAACCCCGGCCAGGTCTACGGCACGCTCAACGGCATTACCGCCAAAGATCCGGCTTTTGGCCTGGAGGCGGTCTGGATCGAAATCAGCCAGCGCGCCCAGGCGCAGTCCCTCGGGTACACCGTGGTCGATGCCAGTACGGTGGTGGCGACCCACTTGAACCAGATTCTGTACAAGCACTCCAGTGAGCTGATCGGCCACGAAGAAGTGCAGCAACTCATGCAATTGCTGGCCAAAAGCTCGCCGAAATTGGCTGAAGAGCTGGTGCCGGGTGTGGTGTCGCTGTCGCAACTGCTCAAGGTCTTGCAAGCGTTGCTCGCCGAACAAGTGCCAGTGCGCGACATTCGCAGCATCGCCGAGGCCATCGCCAACAATGCCGCCAAGAGTCAAGATACTGCCGCGCTGGTGGCCGCCGTGCGCGTCGGCGTAAGCCGCGCAATCGTCCAAAGCATTGTAGGGACTGAGTCGGAGCTGCCAGTTATCACCTTGGAGCCAAGGTTGGAACAGATATTGCTCAATAGTCTTCAGAAGGCAGGACAAGGCTCGGAAGAGGGCGTTCTGCTGGAGCCAAGCATGGCAGAGAAGCTGCAACGTTCGTTGATCGATGCGGCACAGCGTCAAGAGATGCAAGGTCAGCCGGTGATTCTGCTGGTAGCCGGTCCGGTTCGCGCGATGCTCTCGCGATTCGGCAGGCTGGCAGTCCCGGGTTTGCACGTGTTGGCGTATCAGGAAATCCCTGACAACAAGCAAGTGACCATCGTTGCGACAGTAGGGCCCAACGGCTGAGGTAGTGGTTTATGCAAGTTAAGCGTTTTTTCGCCGCCGATATGCGTCAGGCCATGAAACTGGTTCGTGATGAGCTGGGCGCTGACGCGGCCATTATTGGCAATCGCCGGATCGCCGGCGGTGTCGAGCTGACGGCTGCCCTGGATTACAAACTGTCGGCGCTGGCCCCGCGCGTTCCGAACATGGAACTCGAGGATGAGCTGCGTAAGACCCAGTCGCGTATCGTCACGGCCCAGGCCGAACTGAGCCTGCGCGGCGAAGGCGAGACCGGCGGTGACAAGACCACTAATCGCCAGTTGTTCGCCGGCCTGCCGTTGACCGCCGCCGAACCGCTGATCGAACCGACTTATAGCGAACCTCGTCGTGCAGCGCCGGCCCCAGCGCCTGCCGCCGGCGGTGTTGATCCGCGGGCTTTCGATTCGATGCGTTTCGAGCTCAACAGCCTGCGCGAACTGATGGAAGTGCAACTCGGCTCCCTGGCCTGGAATCAGCTGCAAGGCAGCCGTCCGGCCCAGGCCAACCTGTGGCGTCGCCTGCAACGCATCGGCTTGTCCGGCCCGTTGTCCCGCGACCTGCTGGCGCTGATTACCGATATTGAAGAGCCTCGTCAGGCCTGGCGCATGTTGCTGGCGCACCTGGCGCGGATGATTGCCACACCGGAAGTCGAGCCACTGGAAGAGGGCGGCGTGATTGCCATGGTCGGCCCTGCCGGCATGGGCAAGACCACCACCCTGGCCAAGCTCGCGGCCCGTTATGTACTCAAGTACGGCGCGCAGAGCATTGCGTTGGTGAGCATGGACAGCTACCGCATCGGCGCCCAGGAACAACTCAAGACCCTGGGCCGGATCCTCAATGTGTCCGTTACTCACGTCGATCCGGGCCAGTCCCTGGTGCAGGCGCTGGATCCGCTGCTGCGCAAACGCGTGATCCTGATCGATACCGCGGGCCTTCAGGCCAGCGATCCGGCACTGCGCATGCAGCTCGAAAGCCTGGCCGGTCGCGGGATCAAATCGAAAAATTATCTGGTCCTGGCAACCACCAGCCAGAAACAGGTTCTAACCGCTGCTTATCACAGCTACAAACGGTGTGGGCTGGCCGGCTGCATCCTGACTAAACTGGATGAAACGGCGAGTCTGGGCGAGGTGTTGAGCCTGGCCATCAGTCATGAATTGCCGGTGGCTTACCTCACCGACGGCCCGCGGATTCCAGATGATTTGCATCTGCCGCGGCGTCACCAGTTGGTCAGTCGCGCGGTAAGCGTGCAAATGCAGGAAGAACCCAGCGAGGAAGCCATGGCTGACATGTTCGCTGATATTTACCACAGCCCGACCAAGCAGGTTGGCTGAGGTACTAATGAACAGTTTTTGTACCTACATCGATGGTCTGCCATGCATTGTTCAGTTAATGAACGCGCAGCCAGTAATGTGGCCTCCGTCTATGCAAGACAAGGTAAAGAAATAACATGGGCAGCATGCATCCCGTACAGGTGATCGCGGTGACCGGCGGCAAAGGTGGCGTCGGGAAGACTAACGTGTCAGTGAATTTGTCCCTGGCTCTAGCAGAGCTTGGCCGGCGCGTCATGCTGCTGGACGCCGATCTGGGTCTGGCGAACGTCGACGTTCTGCTGGGACTGACTCCCAAACGTACCCTGGCCGACGTGATCGAAGGCCGCTGCGAGCTGCGCGACGTTCTGTTGCAGGGCCCGGGCGGTATCCGCATCGTGCCGGCCGCGTCCGGCACCCAGAGCATGGTTCATCTGAGCCCGGCCCAACACGCCGGCCTGATCCAGGCCTTCAGCGATATCGGCGACAACCTCGACGTACTGGTGATCGACACCGCTGCGGGTATTGGTGACTCGGTAGTCAGTTTTGTCCGCGCCGCCCAGGAAGTGTTGCTGGTGGTGTGCGATGAGCCGACGTCGATTACCGACGCCTACGCGCTGATCAAACTGTTGAACCGCGATTACGGCATGAACCGCTTCCGTGTCCTGGCCAACATGGCCCAGAGCCCGCAAGAAGGTCGCAACCTGTTCGCCAAGTTGACCAAGGTCACAGACCGTTTCCTCGACGTGGCCCTACAATACGTCGGCGCCGTGCCTTACGACGAAAGCGTGCGCAAGGCCGTGCAGAAGCAACGTGCTGTCTACGAAGCCTTCCCGCGCTCCAAGTGCGCCCTGGCGTTCAAGGCGATTGCACAGAAAGTCGACACCTGGCCGCTGCCGGCCAACCCGCGCGGGCACCTGGAATTTTTCGTCGAGCGTCTCGTGCAACAGACCGCAGGACCCGTCCTATGACAGCCAGTGGCTACAACCTCTACAAGAAGTCGGCACGTGATGCGCAATACGAGCTGATCGAGCGTTATGCGCCACTGGTTAAACGCATTGCTTACCACTTGCTGGCGCGTTTGCCGGCCAGTGTCCAGGTGGAAGACCTGATCCAGGCCGGGATGATTGGCCTGCTTGAAGTGTCGACCAAATATGACGCCAGCAAAGGCGCGAGTTTCGAAACGTACGCGGGCATTCGAATCCGTGGCGCGATGCTCGATGAAGTACGCAAGGGGGACTGGGCACCACGTTCGGTCCACCGCAATACCCGCATGGTCAGCGACGCAATTCGCTCGATTGAAGCTAAAACCGGTCGTGATGCTAAAGATCACGAAGTTGCGGCCGAACTCCAATTGAGTCTCGACGATTATTACGGGATTTTGAACGATACCTTGGGCAGCCGCCTGTTCAGTTTCGACGACCTGTTGCAGGACGGCGAACACGAAGGGCTGCACGAGGATGGCGCCAGTGCTCATCTGGAGCCGTCACGCGATCTGGAAGATGAACGCTTCCAGGCTGCATTGGCGGACGCGATTGCCAATTTGCCGGAGCGTGAGCGACTGGTGTTGGCGCTGTACTACGACGAAGAGCTGAACCTCAAGGAAATCGGTGAGGTCCTGGGAGTCAGCGAATCCCGTGTCAGCCAGTTACACAGCCAGTGCGCGGCCCGCTTGCGGGGGCGTTTGGGGGAGTGGCGAGCGCGCTGAAGGCAGTGTGGGGACACTGCGAACGAGGCTGGTGTGGTGTTGAACTGCAGCGGTCTCGATCTGTTGTGCTCCAGACAGTCATTTGAGTGCTTTGCCGGATTGATTGAAATGGCGCGTCCAGGTGCTGGGCGCGTTTAAGACTGCTTGGAGGTCGAATTGGACAAGAACATGAAAATCCTCATCGTTGATGACTTCTCAACGATGCGGCGGATCATTAAAAACCTGTTGCGTGACCTTGGGTTCACCAACACGGTCGAGGCTGACGATGGCACCACTGCCATTCCGGTTCTCAACAGCGGCAGCATCGACTTTCTGGTAACAGACTGGAACATGCCGGGCATGACCGGTATCGACCTGCTGCGCCACGTGCGCGCCGATGAAAAACTCAAGCACTTGCCCGTGCTGATGGTGACCGCTGAAGCCAAGCGCGAGCAGATCATCGAAGCGGCCCAGGCCGGTGTTAACGGCTATGTGGTCAAACCCTTCACGGCCCAGGCGTTGAAAGAAAAAATCGAAAAGATTTTCGAACGCATCGGTTGAGCAACTGCGCCACGGGGGAGCTATGGAGCATAACGAATCTTCACAGGGCGATTTTGAATCGACCCTGAAAAAACATGCGGTCGAACTGGTCGAAAGCCTTGAAAAAGGCAGGTTCGGCGACGCTGTGCAACTGATCCATGAGCTCAACCAGACCCGTGACCGCGGCCTGTACCAGGAAGTGGGCAAGCTCACTCGTGAGCTGCATAGCGCGATCGTCAATTTCCAGATTGACCCGAATATGCCGCAAGCCGAGGAAGTCTCGCAGATCACGGATGCCACTGAGCGTCTGGGGTATGTGGTCAAGCTGACCGAGGCCGCTGCCAACCGCACCATGGACCTGGTGGAAAACGCCACGCCGCTGGTCAATGGCCTGAGCCAGGAAGCCCAGGCGTTGAGCACCGACTGGGGACGCTTCATGCGTCGCGAAGTCGGGGCTGAAGAGTTCCGTGAACTGGCTCGGCGGGTCGACGGTTTCCTGACGCGCAGCAGCGAAGACAACCGCGTTGTGTCGAGCAACCTGAACGACATTCTGCTGGCCCAGGATTACCAGGACCTCACCGGTCAAGTGATCAAGCGCGTGACCCAATTGGTCACCGAAGTTGAAAGCAACCTGCTCAAGCTCGTGCTCATGGCCAGCCAGGTAGACCGCTTTGCGGGTATCGAACATGACCGTGAAGCGATGCTGGCTGAAAAAGATCCGCAAAAACATCTCTCTCAGGGTGAAGGTCCGCAGATTCATGCCGATAAAAGAGAAGACGTTGTGTCCGGTCAGGACGATGTGGACGATTTGTTATCCAGCCTAGGATTTTAGAGTTTTAGCATTTTAGGTTTTTTAGGTTTTTAGACCTTGGGAGCACCCCCTTAATGAGCTTCGGCGCCGATGAAGAGATCCTTCAGGATTTCCTGGTTGAGGCCGGCGAGATTCTAGAGCAACTGTCCGAACAGCTGGTCGAGCTGGAAAGCCGACCGGATGATGCGGACTTGCTCAATGCAATTTTTCGCGGTTTTCACACTGTAAAAGGGGGCGCCGGCTTCCTCCAGCTCAATGAGCTGGTGGAGTGCTGTCACATCGCCGAGAACGTGTTCGACATCCTGCGCAAGGGTGAACGACGCGTCGACTCGGAACTGATGGACGTAGTTCTCGAAGCGCTGGATGCGGTGAACGGTATGTTCACTGAAGTCCGCGAGCGCAGCCCGATCACGGCTGCCACTCCAGAATTGCTTGAAGCCTTGGCCCGTCTGGCCGAGCCGCAATCCGCCGACGCAGCTCCGGTTGCCGACGTGGTGGAAGAACCCGCCGCCGAGAGCGAATCGGGGGACATCACCGATAACGAATTCGAACAACTGCTGGACTCGCTGAACGCCGTCAAGGCTCAGGCCGAAGCCCCGGCGGCTGCGCCAGCGCCGAGCAGCAATGCCGCGGCCAGCGACGAAATCACCGACGCCGAGTTCGAGTCGTTGCTCGATCAGTTGCACGGCAAAGGTCAGTTCGCGGTCGATGCCGTAGCCGCTCCGGCTGCACCTGCTGCCAAGGCCCCGAAAGCGGCCGGCGACAGCTCGGACATCACCGACGACGAATTCGAAGCCCTGCTCGATCAACTGCACGGCAAGGGCAATTTCGCCGTTGATGCGCTGGAATCGGCCATTGCTTCGGCACCGGTCCCGGCTGCACCCACCGCTAAAGCGGCCGGCGGCGATCTGATCTCCGATCACGAGTTCGAATCGCTGCTCGACGAATTGCACGGCAAAGGCAAGTTCACCGAAGTCGGCACCGGCACTGTGGTCACAGCGCCTGCCGCCAAGGCTGCGGCGGCTGCACCAAAACCTGCGGCCAAAGCGCCTGAGCCTAAAGCTGAAGCGCCGAAACCGGCAGCAGCGGCTCCGGCACCTGCTCGCGCCGCGCCTTCTGCGCCGCCAGCGGAAAAACCGGCCAGTGAAGCCGAGACCACCGTGCGGGTTGATACCGCGCGTCTCGACGAAATCATGAACATGGTGGGCGAACTGGTACTGGTGCGTAACCGCTTGGTCCGTCTGGGCCTCAACAGCGGCGACGAAGCCATGTCCAAGGCTGTGTCGAACCTTGACGTGGTCACGGCCGACCTGCAAACCGCGGTCATGAAGACCCGGATGCAACCGATCAAGAAGGTCTTCGGGCGCTTCCCGCGTCTGGTTCGCGACCTGGCTCGCCAGCTCAAGAAAGAGATCAACCTGGAACTGGTCGGCGAAGAAACCGACCTCGACAAGAACCTCGTCGAGGCCCTGGCCGACCCGCTGGTCCACTTGGTGCGCAACTCGGTCGACCACGGTATCGAAGAGCCGGCCGAACGCGAAGCGATGGGCAAGCCGCGTAGCGGCAAGGTGATTCTGTCCGCCGAACAGGAAGGCGACCACATCCTGCTGTCCATCTCCGATGACGGCAAGGGCATGGACGCAGACGTTCTGCGCGGTATCGCGGTCAAGAAAGGCTTGATGGACAAGGATGCGGCGGACCGTCTCAGCGAGTCGGACTGCTTCAACCTGATCTTCGCACCGGGTTTCTCGACCAAAACCGAGATCTCCGACGTGTCGGGTCGTGGCGTGGGCATGGACGTGGTGAAAACCAAGATCGCCCAGCTCAACGGCACCATCAATATCTACTCGACCAAGGGCAAAGGCTCGAAGATCGTCATCAAGGTGCCATTGACCTTGGCGATCATGCCGACGCTGATGGTCATGCTCGGCAACCAGGCGTTTGCGTTCCCGCTGGTGAACGTCAACGAGATCTTCCACCTCGACCTGTCGCGCACCAACGTGGTGGACGGTCAGGAAGTGGTGATCGTGCGGGACAAGGCGCTGCCCTTGTTCTACCTCAAACGCTGGCTGGTCAGCTCCGCCGCTCACGAAGAGCAGCGCGAGGGCCATGTGGTGATCCTTTCGGTGGGCACCCAGCGGATCGGCTTTGTCGTCGATCAACTGGTGGGCCAGGAAGAAGTGGTCATCAAGCCATTGGGCAAAATGCTTCAGGGAACCCCGGGCATGTCCGGCGCCACCATCACGGGTGACGGCCGCATCGCGCTGATTCTCGATGTCCCGAGCATGCTCAAGCGTTACGCCGCACGGCGTATTTGATTCTGCCGCAGCGGGGCGACAACGCCCCGCTGCGTCTAACGGAGTGTTTATGGTAGTCAAAGTCCTGGTGGTGGACGATTCGGGGTTTTTCCGCCGCCGCGTCTCGGAAATTCTTTCAGCGGATCCGAATATCCAGGTTGTCGGTACGGCAACCAACGGAAAAGAGGCGATTGATCAGGCGCTGGCCCTCAAGCCAGACGTGATCACCATGGACTACGAGATGCCGATGATGGATGGCATCACGGCGGTGCGGCACATCATGCAGCGCTGCCCGACCCCGGTCTTGATGTTTTCCTCGCTGACGCACGAAGGCGCCCGGGTCACTCTGGATGCGCTGGACGCCGGTGCGGTGGACTTCCTGCCGAAGAATTTCGAAGACATCTCCCGCAACCCGGAGAAGGTCAAGCAACTGCTGTGCGAAAAGATCCTGAGCATTTCGCGCAGTAACCGTCGCGCCAACACTTACACGGCTCCGGCCCCTGTGGCCGCACCAACGCCTGCGCCTTCAAGCGTCAGCAGCTACGCCAGCACTGCGCCTGTGCGTCCGGCACCGGCGCCATTGCCGACCCGTGCGCCAGCGTCTGCCGGCCCATCGTCGCCCGCACCGAAACGCAAAGCCTACAAACTGGTGGCCATCGGCACGTCCACCGGCGGCCCGGTGGCGCTGCAGCGGGTCTTGACCCAGTTGCCGGCCAACTTTCCGGCGCCGATTGTGCTGATCCAACACATGCCGGCCGCCTTCACCAAGGCCTTCGCCGAACGCCTGGACAAGCTGTGCCGCATCAACGTCAAGGAAGCCGAGGATGGCGACATCCTGCGTCCGGGCCTGGCGCTGCTGGCCCCGGGTGGCAAGCAAATGATGATCGATGGCCGTGGCGCGGTGAAAATCCTGCCGGGCGACGAGCGTCTGAACTACAAGCCGTGCGTGGACATCACGTTCGGTTCGGCGGCCAAATCCTACGGTGACAAAGTTCTGGCGGTTGTGTTGACCGGCATGGGCGCCGATGGACGTGAAGGCGCGCGACTGCTCAAGCAGGGTGGCAGTGCAATCTGGGCCCAGGATGAAGCCAGTTGCGTGATCTACGGCATGCCGATGGCCATCGTCAAAGCTGACCTCGCCGATGCGATTTACAGCCTCGACGACATTGGCAAGCACTTGGTCGAGGCTTGTATCTGATGGATGTACTGAGCCTTATCGGGATCATCATGGCGTTCGTCGCCATCATTGGCGGCAACTACCTTGAAGGCGGTCACCTCGGCGCTCTGGCCAACGGCCCGGCAGCGTTGATCGTCATTGGTGGGACCGTCGGTGCGGCGCTGTTGCAATCGCCGATGAGCGCGTTCAAGCGCTCCATGCAGATCCTTGCCTGGATTCTGTTTCCGCCTCGGGTGGATCTGGCCGGTGGCATCGATCGCGTCGTGAACTGGAGCCTCACCGCCCGCAAGGAAGGCTTGCTCGGTCTGGAAGGGGTGGCCGACGCCGAACCTGACAACTACTCGCGCAAAGGCCTGCAATTGCTGGTGGACGGCGCCGAGCCGGAAGCGATTCGCAGCATCCTGGAAGTGGATTTCTACACCCAGGAAAGCCGCGACATCGAAGCCGCCAAAGTCTTCGAAAGCATGGGCGGCTACGCGCCGACCATCGGCATCATCGGTGCGGTGATGGGCCTGATCCACGTCATGGGCAACCTTGCCGATCCGTCGCAACTGGGCAGCGGGATTGCCGTGGCTTTCGTCGCCACTATCTACGGCGTGGCCAGCGCCAACCTGGTGTTGCTGCCGGTCGCGTCCAAGCTCAAGTCCATCGCGTTGCGTCAGTCGCGTTATCGCGAAATGTTGTTGGAAGGGATTCTGTCGATCGCCGAAGGTGAAAACCCTCGCTCTATTGAGTTGAAGCTTCAGGGCTTCATGGATTGATGGAGGTAATGGACTATGGCTCGTCGCCGGCAACCTGAAGAACACGTCAATCACGAACGCTGGTTGGTTTCCTACGCCGACTTCATCACCTTGCTGTTTGCGTTCTTCGTGGTCATGTATTCGATCTCTTCGATCAACGAAGGCAAGTACAAGGTCATCTCGGAAGCGTTGATCGGCGTGTTCACAGATTCCGACCGTGCCCTCAAGCCGATCCCGATTGGTGAAGAGCGACCGGTGACCGTGACCCCGGCCAAGCCGTTGGTCAAGGACAGTGAGCAGGTTGACGCCGGCATCTCAGGTTCCAGTGATCCGCTCAAAACCATTGCCGACGACATCAGTGCCGCGTTCGGCGACTTGATCAAATCCAACCAGATGACCATTCGCGGTAATGAGTTGTGGGTCGAAATCGAACTCAACTCCAGCCTGTTGTTCACCAGCGGCGATGCCATGCCCAGCGACATGGCGTTCAATATCATCGACAAGGTCGCGGCGATCCTGAAACCGTTCGACAACCCGATCCACGTCGAAGGCTTTACCGACGATCAACCGATCCGCACCGCGCAGTACCCGACCAACTGGGAACTGTCCTCGGCCCGGTCTGCCAGCATCGTGCGCATGCTCGCGATGCAGGGCGTGAACCCCGGTCGCCTGGCCTCGGTGGGCTACGGTGAATTCCAGCCAGTGGCCAATAACGCCACGGCGGAAGGCCGGGCGCGCAACCGTCGGGTGGTGTTGGTGGTCTCGCGAAATCTCGATGTACGCCGCAGTCTTACGGGCACCGGAACTGCCAATGCGAAACCGGATGCCGCGTTGAAGCGCGCTGGCACACAAACTGCACCGACCCCGGTCAAGTCGCCGGTACGAGAGAGCGCCGTCAATTCTCCGTCACCCGCATTAACACATTGAGCTATTTCTCGGTCGACCTGATCGACCGGGAGGAACAATCCGAATGAGAGTCTGGGCAGTTGCCAATCAAAAGGGTGGTGTTGGTAAAACCACTTCCTCTATCGCTTTAGCCGGGTTGCTGGCCGAGGCGGGCAAGCGCGTGGTCATCGTCGATCTTGACCCGCACGGCTCAATGACCAGCTATTTCGGCTACGACCCCGATACCCTGGAACACAGCTGCTACGACCTGTTCCTGCACAAGGGCAGCGTGCCCCAAGGCTTGCCCGGTCAGTTGCTGATGCCCACCAGTCACGACAATATTTCCCTGTTGCCGTCGAGCACGGCGCTGGCGACCCTTGAGCGTCAGTCGCCGGGCCAGAGTGGCCTGGGCCTGGTGATCGCCAAGAGTCTGGCGCAATTGTGGCAAGACTTCGATTACGCGGTGATCGACAGCCCGCCGTTGCTCGGTGTGTTGATGGTTAACGCATTAGCCGCGAGCCAGCAGTTGGTGATCCCGGTGCAAACCGAACACCTGGCCGTCAAAGGCCTGGAACGCATGGTCAACACCCTGGCGATGATCAACCGTTCACGCAAACAGGCGCTGCCGTTCAGCATCGTGCCGACCCTTTTCGACCGCCGCACCCAGGCGTCCCTCGGGACCTTGCGCGTGTTGCGCGACAAATATCCGGAAGAAATCTGGCAAGGCTACATCCCGGTCGATACCCGTATGCGTGATGCGAGCCGGGCCGGTGTGACGCCTTCGCAATTCGACGGCAAGAGCCGTGGCGTGCTCGCCTATCGGGCGCTGCTCAAGCACCTGCTGGCCGCACAACTTGTCCCGGCGGTGGCCTGATGAACCCAAATCCCGTAGGAGCAAGGCTTGCCCGCGATAGCCGCGCTGCAGTCTTCACATTTAAACCGCGTTATCGTTCATCGCGGGCAAGCCTTGCTCCTACAGGGGCGTGCGCATGAACCGCCCGGTAAAAACCACCTCGCGTCCGCAACTGGCGCTCCAGTCGTATCTGGACAGTTTGCTGATGGAGGCGACTGAAGAGTTGCCGCCGGAAGTTGAAGCGGTTGCTGAAGTCATTGAGGTTGTCGAAGCGGTCGAAGTCGAAGCGGCGCTGGATGAGTTTCAGTTGGCGGTGCTTGAAGAACAGGCCCGTGACGCGCGCCCAACGGCTGCCGTTGCTGCGCCAGTGGCTGCACCAGTCGTCGAGAAAGCGCCGATTGCTGTGATCGAAGCCCCGGCACCGATCCTGGCGCCCGTTTCGACCATCGCGCCGCTGCTGCAAGCCTTGGTCCCGCCGGTGGTCGAAGTCCACCTGCCGCCGAGCAACACGCCGCCACCGGTGGAAACCGATGGCCGTCCGTCCTGGGCCGCCGAGCCGTTCGAATGCCTGTTGTTCGACGTCGCCGGGCTGACCCTGGCCGTGCCGCTGGTGTGCCTGGGGTCGATTTATTCCCTGGCCGGCCACGAGCTGACGCCGTTGTTCGGCCAGCCGGAATGGTTCCTCGGGATCCTGCCGAGCCAGGCCGGCAACCTGAAAGTATTGGATACCGCACGCTGGGTCATGCCGGACCGTTATCGCGACGACTTCCGCCAGGGCCTGCAATACGTTATTTCGGTGCAGGGCTACGAGTGGGGGCTGGCGGTGCATCAGGTCAGCCGCTCGTTGCGCCTGGACCCGAACGAAATCAAATGGAGAAGTCACCGAGGTCAGCGGCCATGGCTCGCGGGCACGGTGATTGAGCACATGTGTGCATTGCTGGACGTTTCTGCACTGGCCGAGTTGATCGCCAGCGGCGGGGCAAAGCACATGGGCGGCAGCAAGCCGCTACACAAACCGACGTAGCTGCCGACATAACAAGTATGCGACGGCATTGTTGAAATGCCGCCAACAGAACACACACCGCCAGAAGCGGTTTTTCGAGGGGTCAGGTATGAGTAATCAGGCGACGAATGCAAAAGGTTCTGAAGATCCAATCCTGCAATGGGTGACCTTCAAACTGGACAACGAAACCTACGGCATCAACGTGATGCGTGTTCAGGAAGTCCTGCGTTACACCGAAATCGCCCCGGTCCCGGGTGCACCGAGCTACGTGCTGGGCATCATCAACCTGCGCGGTAACGTCGTCACCGTGATCGACACCCGTCAGCGCTTCGGCCTGATGAACGCCGAGATCAGCGACAACACGCGTATCGTCATCATCGAAGCCGACAAGCAAGTGGTCGGGATCATGGTCGACAGCGTGGCCGAAGTGGTTTATCTGCGTCAGTCGGAAATCGAGACCGCGCCGAACGTCGGTAACGAAGAGTCCGCCAAGTTTATTCAGGGCGTATGCAACAAGAACAACGAACTCCTCATCCTGGTCGAACTGGACAAGATGATGAGCGAAGAAGAATGGTCGGATCTGGAGAACATCTGATTGATTCTTGAGGTTGCAGTCATTGTCCTGTTCCTGTTTTGGGCAGGCACGCTGGCGATGTTCCTGTCGTACATCCGCAGCCAGCGCGTGATCGCGGCGCAACAGGCCGAGGGCGATGCGCTGCGCGATCAGCGCATCAAAGACCTGGCCAAGCGCGTCGACAACTACCAGAGCGGCAACGTGCGCATGGGTGAAGACCTGCACGAACTGCGCGCGGTGGTTTCGCCGTTGCCGGACAAACTGGCCCAACTGGAACAGCGCGACCCCTCCAGCCTGTCGTTCGCCCAAGCGGCGCGACTGGTGGGTATGGGCGCCACCGTTGATGAACTGACTCAGTCCTGCGGCTTGACCCAGGCTGAGGCGGAGTTGATGCGTAAGTTGCACAAGACCTGAGTTTTGCGATTCAGCTGAAACCGCTTTCGCGAGCAAGCCCGCTCCCACATTGGATTGGCGGTGTTCACACATTCTGTGCGCACCACCGACCCCCTGTGGGAGCGGGCTTGCTCGCGAAGGCGTCCTCTAAAACTCAGTAATCATCCCCGCGATTGAGATCGTTCCCATGCTCTGCGTGGGAATGCCTCTTGGGACGCTCCGCGTTCTGCTCTTGAACTGTGACGCAGAGCGTCATGGGCTGCATTCCCACGCGGAGCGTAGGAACGATCAGTAGTCGTCGCCGCGATCGGTGACATCCTTCTCGACTTGCGGCGCATTCGGATCCTGTCCCTCAGGAAACTTGCCCTTCAGATTCCACGCAAACGCAATAATCTCGGCAATCGTGCGGTACAACTCCTCGGGAATACTGTCCCCCAACTCCATCTTCGCCAGCAGCCTTACCAGCTCCGGGTTTTCATAGATCGGCACTTCGCATTCGCGGGCGATTTTCAAAATCGCTTCGGCCAGTTCGTCGTCGCCCTTGGCGGTGAGGGTCGGGGCGTGGCTGCCGTCGTATTTGAGGGCGATGGCTTGGCGTGGGGTGTTGGGGTTTCTCATGCGGTTTCGTCGACCCAGCGTTGTTCGAGGCGGGTTTGTGCGCCTTGGGGGGGTGTGCCGAGGTGGCAATCCAGGTCGCCGACGTTGAGGCCAGAGGCTAGCAGGCGTTCGCGCAGGGCGGTCAGGTTGCTTTCGATGAGGCTCGCGGTGTACGGGCGTTCGGCCCATAGCTGGCTGGACAGGCTGCCCTGGATCAATTGCGCCTGAACCTGCAGCGGGCCGAGCGGTTCCATGTCGAACGCCAACTCGACTCGCCACAGTTGCTGTTTCGGCTCGCGCTCTTCACGGCGTTCGTTTTGCTTTTCCTGTTCCGGGGCTTCTTCGCGCTGGAACTTGACCTGCAACGGCACGATGTCTTGCATGTTGCGCATCGGGATTTCCAGCTGCCAGGTGCTCATCAGCCGCCCATCGTCGGTGACGCCGGTTTGTTCCAGGCTCGACAGTTGATGGCTTTGCAGGCGCGAAACAGCGGCGGCGGCCAGACGTAGCAGGTGCTCCAGATCACCTTCGCCATCCTGGCTCTGCAACAACCGGTCAGGCAGCGGAAAACTGGTGGGTGACGGTTTGGCGCCGACCTGGCCGAGCATGCCCAGCGCACTGCGCACGAAACTTGGCATCGCCTGGGCCAAGGTGTTGGCGGCGATGATCGCGGAGAGGTTGGTGTTGGCCGGCAATCCGGGTGTCAGTTGCGCGATCAGCTTGAGCAGGTCGGCTTTCATGTCCGGGGCCAGCGCCGGGGTCTGGCCGGTGAGCAATTTGGTTTCGAGGAACAAGCCGCTGTTGGCCAGCGCCAGGGCCAGGCCCTTGGGTGTGCTCAGTTGCTGCACATCCGGCAGGCCAGCGAGCAATTTATTCACGGCGGCTTGCAGATCGGCGGAGGTTTCGTCGGACTGCGGCAGGTTCTGCAACGCGCTGAGCAGGCCGTCCAGCGAACCCTGGCGGCTCTGCTGGGTGGTCAGTTGCTGCGACACCGCCAATTGGTCCTGGCGATTGCTCAGCGGCAGGAATTTCAAGGTTTGCGTGTCTTGCACCAGTGCGCTCAGCAACGTGCCGATGCGCAGCGGTTGTGGGCTGTCGATGGTCAAGGTACTGCCGCTCAGGGCCGTGTTGAGCAAACTCACCAGCGAGCGAAATACCGTGGGCTGGCCCGGTGTCTGCGGCAACACCTGAGACGTCAGCACTTTGCCTTGCAGCAGGGTGCCGACCGGCAGTTGCGCTGTGTCGATGCGGGTGAGGGTGGCGACGCTCGAAGCAATCGCCTGCTGCACCGTAATCGCCAGGTTACTGGCGGACGGCTGGGTGATCGCCAGGTTGGTGCCGGTGGGCAGCGGTTGCAGGCTGGTGGCCTGGACCGTGGTCTGGCGGCCGTTGTCGAGGGTGACTTTGAGCAACAGTTGAAAGGTCTGGTCCGCCTGCTTCAGCGACAGCACTTGCGCGTTGGCGGTCTGGCCGGCGCTGATCAGGCCCTCCATCGGCGTCAGCAACTTGAGCAAGTCGCCACTGACCACCATCGGGCGCGTGGCCGTAGGCGTGGTCTGAGGGACTGGGAGGATGTTCATTTCGCCTGTCATACGCGGTCACAACCTTCGGAAAATGCGCTCTTTAGAGTAAGGCATGGCATGTATAATGCCGCCCGTCTTTCCGGGAGCGGTGAAAACATTGCAATTGTTTTGACGCAGCTCTCTAAAACCGGCCGCCAATGCATCTATGCTGCATCTCTTTAGCGGCCGCGCCACTGCCGACTTGAACCGCCGATCTGTAACGCCGACTTGAAACATAAGGCCCGTGATCTCTTGACCAGTCCAGTCCTGCAAACCGTCGACCTCGCCTGTGAGCGAGACCTTCGGCTGCTCTTCGAAAATCTCGAATTGAGACTGTCCAGTGGCGAAATGGTGCAGATCAGCGGCCCCAACGGCAGCGGCAAGACCAGTTTATTGCGCTTGCTGTCCGGGTTGATGCAACCGACGGCCGGTCAGGTGTTGCTCAACGGCCAGCCGCTGAACGAGCAACGCAGTGAATTGGCGCGCAACCTGCTGTGGATCGGCCATGCCGCCGGGATCAAGGATTTGCTGACCCCGGAAGAAAACCTTAGCTGGCTCTGCGCCTTGCACCAACCGGCGAGCCACGAAGCGATCTGGCAAGCCCTGGCGGCTGTCGGACTGCGGGGTTTCGAGGATGTGCCTTGCCACACCTTGTCCGCCGGCCAGCAACGCCGTGTGGCCCTGGCGCGGCTTTACCTCGACAGTCCGCCGCTGTGGATCCTTGACGAACCCTTCACCGCGCTCGATAAACAAGGCGTGGCGCAACTCGAAGAACACCTGGCCGGCCACTGTGAGCGCGGCGGCATGGTGATTCTGACCACGCACCACACGCTGACCCGGATGCCGGCCGGCTATCGCGACATTGATCTGGGGAACTGGGCCGTATGAGTGTTTTCGGCCTGTTGGTCGCCCGTGAGGCTCGCTTGTTGTTCCGCCGTCCGGCAGAGCTGGCCAATCCGCTGGTATTCTTCGCCATCGTGGTGTCGCTGTTCCCGTTGGCGGTCGGACCCGAGTCTCAATTGTTGCAAACCTTGTCTCCGGGACTGGTCTGGGTGGCGGCCCTTTTATCGGTTTTGCTCTCGCTGGACGGGCTTTTCCGCAGTGATTTCGAAGACGGATCACTCGAACAGTGGGTCCTTTCGCCGCACCCCCTGGCTCTTCTGGTTTTGGCCAAGGTACTGGCACACTGGGCCTTCTCTGGCCTGGCACTGGTTTTGCTCGCTCCACTGCTGGCGTTGATGCTCGGTTTGCCTGCCGCCTGTCTGCCGGTGTTGCTGCTTTCTTTATTGCTGGGTACACCGGTGCTGAGCCTGCTCGGCGCGGTGGGCGCAGCCCTGACCGTCGGATTGAAGCGCGGCGGTCTGTTACTGGCGCTGCTGATTCTGCCGTTGTACATCCCGGTGTTGATTCTCGGCAGTGGCGCCTTGCAGGCGGCCTTGCAGGGCATGCCGGCGACCGGTTATCTCTTGTGGCTTGGTAGCCTGACCGCCCTGGCGATAACGCTTACACCTTTTGCAATAGCTGCTGGCCTGAAGATAAGCGTCGGCGAATAATGAGGTCTGGTCAGTTTTTGACCAGTAAAGACCCTTGGCTCTTCACAGCGAAGAGCAACCGTGATGGAAACAGTAATGAACTGGACCTGGTTTCATAAGCTCGGCTCACCCAAATGGTTTTACGGCATCAGTGGCAAACTGCTGCCATGGCTGAGCGTCGCGGCGTTGCTGCTGATTATCATCGGCGTAGTCTGGGGCCTGGCCTTCGCGCCACCGGATTACCAGCAGGGCAACAGCTTTCGCATCATCTATATCCATGTTCCCGCCGCCATGCTGGCCCAGTCCTGCTACGTGATGCTGGCGGTGTGCGGTGTGGTCGGGCTGGTCTGGAAGATGAAACTGGCCGACGTCGCCCTGCAATGCGCGGCACCGATCGGTGCCTGGATGACCGCCGTGGCGCTGGTCACCGGGGCGATCTGGGGCAAACCGACCTGGGGCTCGTGGTGGGTCTGGGATGCGCGACTGACGTCTATGCTTATTCTGCTGTTCCTGTACTTCGGTCTCATTGCGCTGGGCAACGCCATCAGCAATCGTGACAGCGCGGCCAAGGCCTGCGCGGTGTTGGCGATTGTCGGCGTGATCAATATCCCGATCATCAAATACTCGGTGGAGTGGTGGAACACCCTGCACCAGGGCGCGACCTTCACCCTCACCGAAAAACCGGCGATGCCCGCCGAGATGTGGCTGCCGCTGCTGCTGACGGTGCTGGGTTTCTACTGTTTCTTCGGCGCGGTGCTGTTGCTGCGCATGCGCCTGGAAGTGCTCAAGCGCGAAGCCCGGGCCAGTTGGGTCAAGGCCGAAGTGCAGAACAGTCTGGAGGCCGTTCGATGAGTTTTGCTTCATTCGGCGACTTCCTCGCCATGGGCCATCATGCCCTGTATGTCTGGTCAGCCTATGGCATCTGCCTGGCGGTGCTGATCCTCAACGTGGCGGCGCCGATCCTGGCCCGCAAGCGGTATCTGCAACAAGAGGCGCGTCGTCTGCGCCGGGAGAACGGCAAGTGAATCCGCTGCGCAAGAAGCGTCTTATCATCATTCTCGCGATCCTGGTCGGTGTCGGCGCCGCCGTCGGCCTGGCCCTGAGCGCTCTGCAACAAAACATCAATCTGTTTTACACCCCGACCCAGATCGCCAACGGCGAAGCCCCGCAAGACACGCGCATCCGCGCCGGCGGCATGGTCGAGAAGGGTTCGCTGCAACGCTCCGGCGATTCCCTGGACGTGAAATTCATCGTCACCGACTTCAACAAATCCGTCACTATCAGCTATCGCGGCATCCTTCCGGACCTGTTCCGCGAAGGGCAGGGCATTGTGGCCCTGGGCAAACTCAACGCTGAAGGCGTGGTGGTGGCCGACGAAGTGCTGGCCAAACACGACGAGAAATACATGCCGCCCGAAGTGACCAAGGCCCTGAAAGACAGCGGTCAATCGGCGCCTACTCAAGCCAAGGAGGGTTGATCGATGACCTCTGCACTGTTTATCCCGGAGCTGGGCCAATTGGCCATGATCCTGGCGCTGTGTTTCGCGCTGGTCCAGGCCATCGTGCCGTTGCTCGGCGCGTGGCGCGGCGACCGCTTGTGGATGAGCCTGGCTCAACCCGCCGCTTGGGGTCAGTTCGCGTTTCTGGTGTTCGCCTTCGGTTGCCTGACCTACGCCTTCATGACCGACGATTTCTCGGTCGCCTATGTGGCCAGCAACTCCAACAGCGCGTTGCCGTGGTACTACAAGTTCAGCGCGGTGTGGGGCGCCCACGAAGGATCGTTGCTGCTGTGGGCCTTGATCCTCGGCGGCTGGACCTTCGCGGTGTCGGTGTTCTCCCGGCAGTTGCCGCAAGTCATGCTCGCCCGTGTGTTGGCGGTGATGGGCATGATCAGCACCGGTTTCCTGCTGTTCCTGATCCTCACCTCGAACCCGTTTGCGCGGATTCTGCCGCAGATTCCAGCGGACGGTCGTGACCTTAACCCGTTGCTGCAAGACATCGGTCTGATCGTGCATCCGCCGATGCTGTACATGGGTTATGTCGGTTTCTCCGTGGCCTTCGCGTTTGCCATCGCTGCGCTGCTGGGCGGTCGTCTTGATGCCGCGTGGGCGCGCTGGTCCCGTCCTTGGACCATTGTGGCCTGGGCCTTCCTCGGTATCGGCATCACCTTGGGCTCGTGGTGGGCCTATTACGAACTCGGCTGGGGCGGCTGGTGGTTCTGGGACCCGGTGGAAAACGCATCCTTCATGCCATGGCTGGTCGGCACAGCGCTGATTCACTCGCTGGCGGTCACGGAAAAACGTGGCGTGTTCAAGAGCTGGACCGTGTTGCTGGCCATCGCTGCGTTCTCGTTGAGCTTGCTCGGGACCTTCCTGGTGCGTTCCGGTGTGCTGACTTCGGTACACGCGTTTGCTTCCGATCCTGAGCGCGGCGTGTTTATCCTGATCTTCCTGCTATTTGTGGTGGGTGGTTCGCTGACGCTGTTTGCCCTGCGCGCGCCAGTGGTGAAGAGCCACGTTGGCTTCAACCTCTGGTCCCGGGAAACCCTGCTGCTGGGTAACAATCTGGTGCTGGTGGTGGCGGCGTCGATGATTCTGCTCGGCACGCTGTATCCGCTGATCCTCGATGCGATGACCGGCGCCAAGCTGTCGGTGGGCCCGCCGTACTTCAACGCGCTGTTCATTCCATTGATGGCGTTGCTGATGGTAGTGATGGCGGTCGGCATGCTGGTGCGCTGGAAAGACACCCCGGTCAAATGGCTGCTGGGCATGCTGACCCCGGTGTTGCTCGGCAGCGCCGCGCTGGCCGTGGTGGCTGGCGTCGCTTATGGCGACTTTAACTGGGCGGTCATCGCGACGTTCATGCTCGCCGCGTGGGTGTTGTTGGCCGGCGTGCGCGACATCCTCGACAAGACTCGCCACAAAGGCCTGATCAAAGGTATTCCGACCCTGACCCGCAGCTACTGGGGCATGCAGGTCGCTCACCTCGGTATCGCCGTGTGCGCCCTCGGTGTCGTGCTGTCGAGCCAGAACAGTGCCGAGCGCGACCTGCGCCTGGCGCCCGGCGAGTCCATGGACCTGGCCGGTTATCACTTCATCTTCGAAGGCGCCAAGCATTTCGAAGGACCGAACTTCACCTCCGACAAGGGCACCATCCGCGTGATCCGCGACGGCCAGGAAGTCAGCGTGCTGCACCCGGAAAAACGCCTCTACACCGTGCAGAACTCGGTGATGACCGAAGCCGGGATCGACGCCGGTTTCACCCGTGATCTCTACGTCGCCCTCGGCGAACCGTTGGGCGATGGCGCCTGGGCCGTGCGGGTTCACGTCAAACCGTTCGTGCGCTGGATCTGGTTCGGCGGCTTGCTGACGGGGTTCGGCGGGTTGCTGGCGGCGCTGGATCGGCGTTATCGGGTCAAGGTGAAAAGCCGCGTGCGTGAAGCGCTCGGCATGACAGGAGCCACTGCATGAGACGTTGGTTGATGCTGTTGCCACTGGCGATTTTTCTGGTGGTGGCTGTTTTCCTTTATCGCGGGCTGTACCTCGACCCGGCCGAGTTACCTTCGGCGATGATCAACAAGCCGTTCCCGGAGTTTTCCCTGCCAGCGGTGCAGGGCGACAAAACCCTGACCAAGGCTGACATCCTCGGCAAACCGGCGCTGGTCAACGTCTGGGGCACTTGGTGCATTTCCTGCCGGGTCGAGCACCCGGTGCTAAACAAACTGGCCCAGCAGGGCGTGGTGATCTACGGCATCAACTACAAGGACGTCAACGCCGACGCCTTGAAGTGGCTGGTGGAATTCCACAACCCGTATCAACTGGACATCCGCGACGACGAAGGCACTTTGGGCTTGAACCTCGGTGTGTATGGCGCGCCGGAAACGTTCTTCATCGACGCCAAGGGCATCATCCGCGACAAGTATGTTGGCGTGATCGACGAACAGGTCTGGCGCGAAAAACTGGCGGCCAAGTATCAGGCGCTGGTCGATGAGGCCAAGCCATGAAGCGCTGGATCGCCGCCGCTGTATTGGGTTTGAGCATGGCCGGCGTGGCCCACGCGGCCATCGACACCTACGAGTTTGCCAAAGAAGGCGACCGCGCGCGTTTCCGCGAACTGACCAAAGAACTGCGTTGCCCCAAGTGCCAGAATCAGGACATTGCCGATTCCAACGCACCGATTGCCGCTGACCTGCGCAAAGAGATTTTCCGCATGCTCGGCGAGGGCAAGGACAACCAGCAGATCATCGATTTCATGGTCGATCGCTACGGTGATTTTGTCCGCTACAAACCTGCTCTGAACGCCAAGACCGCTTTGCTCTGGTTCGGCCCCGCCGGCCTGCTGCTGGGTGGCTTTGTGGTTATCGCCGTGATCGTCCGCCGTCGTCGCGTGCAACGCGCTGACACCCCGGACACGCTTTCTGCCGAGGAGCGTGAGCGCCTCGACCACCTGTTGGATAAAAACCAAGAATGATTGATTTCTGGCTCGCTGCAGGTCTGCTACTTCTGGTTGCCCTGAGTTTTCTGTTGATCCCCGTTTTGCGTGGCCGTCGCGCCCAACTCGAAGAGGATCGTACGGCCCTGAACGTCGCGCTGTATCAAGAGCGCGTGGCTGAGTTGCAGACTCAGCAGGAAGAGGGCGTGCTCAACGTCGCGCAAATGGACACCGGTCGCGCTGAAGCGGCCCGAGAGCTGCTGGCGGATACCGAGGGTGTCGCGGCGCCCCGCGTGTCTCGCCTGGGTAAAGCGTTTCCGTTGTTGGCGGCGATCCTTGTGCCGGTGGTAGGCCTTGGCCTGTACCTGCACTTCGGCGCCAGCGATAAAGTCGAGCTGACCCGGGAATTCTCCCAGGCGCCGCAGTCGATGGAAGAAATGACCCATCGCCTGGAACGTGCAGTGGCTGCCCAGCCGGATTCGGCGGAAGGCTTGTACTTCCTCGGTCGCACCTACATGGCTCAGGACCGTCCGGCCGATGCGGCGAAGATTTTCGAGCGCACGGTGAACCTCGCCGGTCGCCAACCCGAACTGCTCGGCCAGTGGGCCCAGGCTCAGTATTTCGCTGACGGCAAGAAATGGTCGGACAAGATCCAGGCCCTGACCGATGAAGCGCTCAAAGCTGATCCGAAAGAAGTCACCAGCCTCGGCTTGCTCGGTATCGCCGCGTTTGAAGCCCAGCGCTATCAGGACGCCATCGACTACTGGAATCGCCTGCTGGCGCAACTGCCACCGGACGACAATTCCCGTGGCGCGCTGCAAGGCGGGATCGCCCGGGCCACTGAGAAGCTCGAAGCCAGTGGCGGCAAAGTCGTGCAGGCGCCTGCCACCAAAGGGGCGTTGCTCAAGGTGCGTGTCGATCTCGCGGCCGACTTGAAAGGCAAGGTTCAACCGGGTGACAGCGTGTTCATCTTCGCCCGCGCCACCTCCGGCCCACCGGCACCGTTGGCGGCCAAACGCCTGACCGTGGCCGACCTGCCGGCGACCGTCGAGCTGGGCGATGCCGACGCAATGATGCCGCAGTTGAAACTGTCGAACTTCCCTGAAGTCCAACTGGTTGCACGCATCTCCCGCGCCGGCCAACCGACTGCCGGCGAGTGGATCGGTCGCAGCCAGCCCCTGGCCAGCAGCACCACCGCGCCGCAAAAACTGACCATCGACAGCCCGGATAAATAACAGGAAGCGCCCCATGACCGCCATCGCTCGTATCACCCTGCTCAGTCTCGTCCTGGGGTTAAGCGCTTGTGCGGTCCAACGGCCACCTCACCAAACCCTGCCGCCGATCCCGCCATCGCAACCCAGCTCGACGCCGTCCCCGACGCCAACGCCGAGCAAGCCCAGTATCCCGGCCAAACCCGCCAAACCGCTGCCCCGCACCTCCGCCAGCTTCGCCCCGCCACCGGGGGGCAACAGCCATTGGGATGCGAAGATGGGCGTCTACGTGCTCGACGACCAACCCAACACCTTCTACCGCCAGCGCACCTACTACCGCTGGAACAACGGCTGGAGCCGCTCGATCAGCCCGAACGGGCCATGGGAAGACACCGACATCCATGGCGTGCCGGGTGGGTTGGGACGGCAGTTCGGGGAATAACGCAAACGCAAAGGCGACCTTCGGGTCGCCTTTTTTGTGCCTGTTGTAATGATCGTTCCCACGCTCTGCGTGGGAATGCAGCCCAGGACGCTCCGCGTCCCGTCAAAAGCCGAACGCGGAGCGTCCGTTGGGGCATTCTCACGCAGAGCGTGGGAACGATCATCGGGGGGGGCACCACTCAACCTTTCATCAAACCTTCATCAAATGGTTATTCCAGGGACTTGTGCAAGTCATAGGGCTGACATGCCCGGTGCCTAAAGTCGGTTGAACTCCACAGCGGCCAGGGACGGCTGTTCAACCTGACAGAGAAGCCCATGAACACAGCTATCCATGTCGATCATCTGAACAAGACCTTTGCGCGCAAGATCGCACTGGTCGACCTCGAACTCACCATCGCGACCGGTGAGATGGTCGCGCTGATTGGCGCTTCCGGCTCCGGCAAGTCCACCTTGTTGCGCCACCTCGCAGGCCTGGCCTGTTGCGATCGCAGCAACGGTGGCAGCGTCAAAGTGCTGGGCCGGGAAGTGCAGGCGTCCGGACGGTTGAATGGCAAGGTTCGGCGCTTGCGCGCTGACATCGGCTACATCTTCCAGCAGTTCAACCTGGTCAACCGCCTCAGCGTACTCGACAACGTGCTGCTCGGATGCCTGGGACGCATGCCGCGCTGGCGTGGCAATTTGAGTCTGTTCAATGCCCAGGAAAAACAGTTTGCCCTCGAATCCCTGGACCGCGTCGGCCTGGCTGATCTGGCGGCCCAGCGTGCGTCTACCTTGTCCGGCGGCCAGCAGCAACGCGTGGCGATTGCCCGCGCCCTGACTCAGCGCGCCGAAGTGATCCTGGCCGATGAGCCGATCGCCTCCCTCGACCCTGAGTCGGCGCGCAAGGTCATGGAAATCCTCGCCGACATCAACCGCCGCGACGGCAAGACCGTGGTGGTGACCCTGCATCAAGTCGATTACGCCACCCGCTATTGCCCCCGCGCCGTGGCGCTCAAGGGTGGGCGGATTCATTTCGACGGTCCTGCCGCCGACTTGAACAGCCAGTTCCTCAACGATTTGTACGGTGCCGACATCGACACCAGCCTGATGTTTTCCGACCAGACCCGCCGCCCCGAACCCACCACTCGGCTGGTGTTGGCTCGCGTTTGAACAACCCCGTTATTTCCCATGGCGCACCCCAAGGAATCCTTTCCATGTTGAACCGTATCGGTCGCGTTTTTGCTGGCGTCGCATTGCTCGCCAGCTGTGTGCTGGGCACCGCTCAGGCTGAAGAAAAAGCCATCAACTTCGGCATCATGTCCACCGAGTCTTCGCAGAACCTGAAGAGCATCTGGCAGCCGTTCCTCGACGATATGCAGCGCAAGACCGGGCTGAAGATCAACGCCACCTTCGCCTCCGACTACGCCGGCCTGATCCAGGGCATGCGCTTCAACAAGGTCGACGTCGCCTGGCTCGGCAACAAGGCCGCCATGGAAGCGGTTGACCGTTCCAACGGCGAAATCTTTGCCCAGACCGCTGCCGCCAATGGCGCCGCCGGCTACTGGAGCGTGCTGATCGTGCGCAAGGACAGCCCGATCAACTCCGTGGACGACATGCTGAAAAACGCCAAGTCCCTGACTTTCGGTAACGGCGATCCGAACTCCACCTCGGGCTATCTGGTGCCGGGCTACTACGTCTTCGCCAAGAACAACGTCGACGCCGCCACCGCGTTCAAGCGCACGCTGAACTCCAGCCATGAGGTCAACGCCTTGAGCGTGGCCAAGGGCCAATTGGACGTGGCGACCTTCAACACCGAAAGCTGGGATCGCCTGGAAGTCACCCAGCCGGACAAGGCTGCACAGCTCAAAGTGATCTGGAAATCACCGCTGATCCCCGCCGATCCACTGGTGTGGAGCAAAGCCCTGAGTGACAGCGAGAAGACCAAGATCCGCGATTTCATCTTCAGCTATGGCGACACCGACGAGGAAAAAGCCGTGCTCAAGGGCATGCAACTGGGCAAGTTCCTGGCCTCCAGCGACGACCAGTTGCTACCGATTCGCCAGCTCGAACTGTTCAAGCAGCGCACCACCATCAGTGCCGACACCAAGCTTGAAGCGGCGGACAAGGCCAAGCGCCTGGCGGAGATCGACGCTGAACTGGCCAAGCTGCAAGAGCGCATCACCTCGCTGGAAGCCACCAAGAAAACCACGGCTAACGCAGGCTGATACGCAGCGCGGTCCATGTGGGAGCGAGCTTGCTCGCGATGGCGTCGGGTCAGCCAACTTCAATGTTGAATGTAAGACCGCTATCGCGAGCAAGCTCGCTCCCACAGGGTTTTGTCCCCGCCATGAATTATGTGCATCGCCTCTTTGAACGCTTTTTAGAGATTTCTCATGACCACTCTGCACGCTGAAGCAGTCGGCAAGCACACCTGGCCGCAATACGTCGGTTGGGGCCTGTTCCTGGTCCTGCTGGCCTGGGCCTGGCACGGCGCCGAGATGAATCCGATGGCGCTGTACCGCGACTCTGGAAACATGGCGACTTTCGCCGCGGATTTCTTCCCGCCGGATTTCCATGAATGGCGTTCCTACCTCAAGGAAATGATCGTCACCGTGCAAATCGCCCTCTGGGGCACGGTGCTGGCGATTGTCTGCTCGGTGCCCCTGGGCATCCTCTGTTCGGAAAACATCACCCCGTGGTGGATTCACCAGCCCCTGCGCCGGGTGATGGATGCCTTCCGCTCGATCAATGAAATGGTCTTCGCGATGTTGTTCGTGGTGGCCGTCGGTTTGGGCCCGTTCGCCGGCGTCCTGGCACTGTGGATCAGCACCACCGGGGTGCTCGCCAAGTTGTTCGCCGAAGCGGTCGAGGCCATTGACCCAGGTCCGGTCGAAGGGGTTCGCGCCACCGGTGCCAGTGCCTTGCAGGAAGTGATCTACGGCGTGATCCCGCAAGTGATGCCGCTGTGGGTGTCCTACGCGCTCTACCGTTTCGAGGCCAACGTGCGCTCGGCGACGGTGGTGGGGATGGTCGGCGCTGGCGGCATCGGCGTGATCCTGTGGGAAAACATCCGCGCCTTTCAGTTCGTCCAGACCTGCGCGGTGCTGCTGGTGATCATCGTCGTGGTCAGCCTGATCGACATCCTGTCGCAACGCCTGCGCAAGCAGTTCATCTGATTTTCGGAGGGGTGCCCCTGGGCGCTTTTTTTTAAGCATGCAGTTGTCTAGACAAGATGAGCCGGTGTACCGCGAATTGGCCGACATCCTGCGCCGGGAGTTGGCGGACTATCAGGCCGGGGACTTCCTGCCGGCGGAGGTGCAACTGGCCGAGCGCTTCGGCGTCAACCGCCACACCTTGCGCCGCGCCATCGATGAGCTGGTGTTCGAAGGCAGCCTGCTGCGCCGCCAGGGCAAAGGCACGCAAGTGCTGGAACGACCGCTGATTTACCCGATGGCCGCCGACAGTGCTTACAGCCAATCCTTGTCGGCCCAAGGGTTGGGCGTCGAAGCCGTGCTGCTCAAGCGCCGCTACTGCTTCGCCAGCCGTGAAGAAGCGCAACACCTGGGGCTGGCCGAGATGGCGCCAATGATCGAATTGCAGACCCTGCGCAAGCTCGATCACCAACCGGTCAGCCTGATCCGCCATCGCTACTGCGCCAGTCATGCGCCGCTGCTCGCGGAGTACACCGGCGGTTCCCTGCGCCAGTACTTGAGCGAACGGGACCTTCCGCTGACCCGCACCCTGAGCCTGATCGGCGCCCGTTTACCCAGCCGCGAAGAAGCCGCGCTGCTGATGATGCCCCGGCATTTGCCGGCGCTGAGTGTGTTCACCCTTTCCCGCGACCGCGACGGCCGCCCGGTGGAGCTGGCCCAGTCCACCAGCCGTTCGGATCGCTTCCAGTACCAGGTCGTCACCTGATGGAGAACTCAACGATGAACCCTGCTTCTCAAACCGAGCGCCAGCACTGGATCGGCGTGCTGGCCCGTGCCCGCCGCAGCGAATTGTTGCCCTTTGAAAATGCGTTGCGCGATGTCGAGTACCAGATGATCCGCGCCCCGGAAATCGGCATGACCCTGGTTCGCGGTCGCATGGGCGGCAACGGCGCGCCATTCAACGTCGGCGAAATGAGCGTGACCCGTTGCGTGGTGCGCCTGGCGGATGGCCGCACCGGTTACAGCTACCTGGCGGGGCGCGACAAGGCCCATGCCGAATTGGCCGCCCTGGCTGACGCGCATTTGCAGGGCGCGCAACAGCGCCATTGGTTCGATCAAGTGATCACGCCACTGGCCAGCGCCCAAGCCGAACGCCAGGCCCGAAAAGCCGCGGACACTGCCGCCACCAAAGTCGAATTCTTCACCCTCGTGCGAGGCGAAAACTGATGAACCCACAGCTGTTGCAACCGGCGTTTACCGACTCGGTGCTGGACGCCCAACGGAGTTTTCGTGCCGCGCTCAACGCGCTGGCCGGCCCCGGTGTGATCCAGACCCTGCACGCCACGCCGAGCCTTGAAGGCCTGGCGCCGGCCACTTATGCGTTGTGCCTGGCCTTGCTGGATGTCGATACACCGCTGTGGCTGGCGCCGTCCTTCGACACGCCAACGATCCGCGCCAACCTCGCGTTCCACTGCGGCTGCGCGCTGACTACCCGGCGAGATGCCGCGAGTTTTGCCTTGCTCGGCGCCGACGACTTGCTCGATCTCAGCGGCTTCGATCTGGGCAATGACCGCTACCCGGATCAGTCCTGCACCTTGCTGGTCCAGCTGTCGCGACTTGACGGCGGGGCAGGGCTGGACTGGCGCGGGCCGGGCATCGAACACGCCAACCCGGTGAGCCTGCCCGTGGCCGACGGCTTCTGGCGCGAGCGTGAACGGCGCAATGAATTTCCCCGTGGGCTGGACCTGTTTTTCACCGCAGGGCATGACCTGATCGGCCTGCCGCGCAGCGCCCGCATTACACAGGAGCGTGTCTGATGTACGTAGCCGTCAAGGGTGGCGAACAGGCCATCGACAATGCCCACCGTCTGCTGGCGAAAAAACGCCGGGGCGATACCTCGGTCCCAGAACTGGACGTCGAGCAGATTCGCCAGCAACTGCCGCTGGCGGTGGCGCGAGTGATGAGTGAAGGCTCGCTGTACGACGAAGAACTCGCCGCGCTCGCCATCAAGCAAGCGGCGGGGGATCTGGTGGAAGCGATCTTCCTGCTGCGCGCCTATCGCACCACGTTGCCGCGTTTCAGCCCGAGCCTGCCGATCGACACCGCCAACATGCAGCTCAGCCGTCGTCTGTCCGCCACCTTCAAGGACGTCCCCGGCGGCCAATTGCTCGGGCCGACCTTCGACTACACCCATCGCCTGCTGGACTTCGCACTGCTGGCCGACGGCGAATACCCGGGGCCAAAAACCACCCCGGACGCCAGCCTCGAACCCTGCCCACGAGTCCTGGGTTTGCTGGCCAAGGAAGGCTTGATCAAGACCGAAACCGACAACCGCGACAGCGTGGCGGACATCACCCGCGACCCGCTGGAACTGCCCGCCAGCCGTGCCCAGCGCTTACAAGCCCTGGCCCGTGGCGATGAAGGTTTTCTGCTGGCGCTGGGCTATTCCACCCAACGGGGTTATGGCCGCAACCATCCGTTTGCCGGCGAGATTCGCATCGGCGACGTGGAGGTGTGGATCGACCCCGAGGAGCTGGGTTTCCCGATCAACCTGGGCAGCATCGAAGTGACCGAGTGCGAGATGGTCAATCAGTTCGTCGGTTCGGCCACCGAACTGGCGCAGTTCACGCGCGGCTACGGTCTGGCCTTCGGGCATGCCGAGCGCAAGGCCATGGGCATGGCCCTGGTGGATCGCGCGTTGCGGGCCGGCGAGTACAACGAAGAAATCGTGTCCCCGGCACAGCAGGAAGAGTTCGTGCTGATGCACTGCGACAACGTCGAGGCCGCCGGTTTTGTCTCGCACCTCAAATTACCGCACTACGTGGACTTCCAGGCCGAATTGGAGTTGATCCGCAAACTGCGCAAACCCGTCGAGGGCAGCAAGCATGAATGACCTGACTCAGTTGCCCCTACGCGACGCGGCGTACAACTTCGCCTACCTTGATGAGCAGACCAAACGCATGATCCGCCGCGCCTTGCTCAAAGCCGTGGCCATCCCCGGTTACCAGGTGCCGTTCGGTGGCCGGGAGATGCCATTGCCTTACGGCTGGGGCACCGGCGGCATGCAATTGACCGCTGCGATTCTGGGCGCCGACGACGTGCTCAAGGTCATCGACCAGGGCGCGGACGACACCACCAACGCCGTGTCGATCCGCCGCTTCTTCGCCCGCACCGCTGGCGTCGCCACCACCGAAAGCACACCGGACGCGACAGTGATCCAGACCCGTCACCGGATCCCGGAAACGCCGCTGCATGCCGGTCAGGTCATGGTCTATCAGGTGCCGATCCCGGAGCCGTTGCGCTTTATCGAGCCCTCGGAAACCGAGACCCGGACCATGCACGCCCTCAACGATTACGGGGTCATGCACGTCAAGCTCTACGAGGACATCGCCACCTTCGGCCACATCGCCACGGCCTATGCGTACCCGGTGATGGTCGATGAACGCTATGTGATGGACCCTTCGCCGATCCCCAAATTCGACAACCCGAAACTCGACATGAGCCCGGCACTGATGCTGTTCGGTGCCGGCCGCGAAAAGCGTTTGTACGCGGTGCCGCCGTTCACCCGGGTCACCAGCCTCGACTTCGAGGATCACCCGTTCGAAGCGCAGAAATGGGAGGAGTGCTGCGCCATTTGTGGCAGCCGCGAGTCGTTCCTCGACGAACTGATCATCGACGACGCCGGGACCCAGAGCTTTGTCTGTTCCGACACCTATTACTGCGCCCAGCGCGTCAGCCAGCAGGAGCAGAACCAATGAACCAGGCGCTGAAAAACCAACACGCCCACGTCGCCGTCGAGCCGTTGCTGCGGGTGCGCGATCTGTCGCTGCTGTATGGCCTGGAGAAGGGCTGCCAGAACGTCAGTTTTGATCTGTATCCCGGCGAAGTGCTGGGGATTGTCGGTGAGTCCGGCTCGGGTAAATCGACCTTGCTCTCGTTGCTCAGCGGGCGCTTGCCGCCTCAGCGCGGCAGCATCGGTTACCGCGACAAACAAGGCGACTGGCTCGATTTGTACAGCGCCAGCGAAGCCGAGCGACGGACCTTGTTGCGCACCGAATGGGGTTTTGTCGAACAGAACCCGCGAGACGGTCTGCGCATGGGGGTTTCCGCTGGTGCCAACATCGGCGAACGCCTGATGGCCCAGGGTGTGCGCAATTACCAGCAACTGCGCGGCGCCGGTCTCGACTGGCTGAGCCAGGTGGAAATCGACCCACAGCGCATCGATGACTTGCCCCGGACCTTTTCCGGCGGCATGCAACAGCGGCTGCAAATTGCCCGCAACCTGGTGTCGAGCCCGCGCCTGGTGTTCATGGACGAACCGACGGGCGGACTCGACGTGTCGGTGCAGGCTCGCTTGCTCGACTTGTTGCGCGGGTTGGTGCGGGAACTGGACCTGGCGGTGGTAATCGTCACCCACGACCTGGCGGTGGCCCGTTTGCTGGCGGATCGGCTGATGGTAATGCGTCGTTCGTGGGTGGTGGAAACCGGCCTGACCGACCAGATCCTCGACGACCCACAGCACCCTTACTCCCAACTGCTGGTGTCTTCGGTGTTGCAGCCGTGAAGCCCCGTCCATCTGTGGAAACCCGAGCGATGAATACCTTGATCGAGGTCCGTGGCCTCTCGAAAACCTTCACCCTGCATCAACAGCATGGAGTGGTCCTGAATGTGCTGAGCGGGGTGGATTTCAGCGTGGCCGGTGGCGAATGCCTGGTGCTGCATGGCCAGTCCGGCGCCGGCAAAAGCACCTTGCTGCGCACCCTGTATGGCAATTATCTGCCGGCGGGCGGCAGCATCCGCGTGCAGCACGACGGTCATTGGCTGGAACTGGTAGGCGCCGAGCCGCGAGACATTTTGCAGGTACGCCAGCGCACCCTGGGCTATGTCAGTCAGTTTTTGCGGGTGATCCCTCGCGTCGCCTGTCTGGACATTGTGATGGAGCCAGCCCTGGCCCGTGGCTGGTCCCGGTCCCTCGCGCAATCCCGTGCCGAGTTGTTGTTGAGCCGACTGAATATTCCCGAACGTCTCTGGCAACTGGCTCCCGGTACTTTTTCCGGCGGCGAGCAGCAGCGGGTCAACATCGCTCGCGGTTTTATGGTGGCCTGGCCGGTGATGTTGCTCGACGAACCCACCGCCTCCCTGGACGACACCAATCGCCAAGTGGTGCTGGAACTGATGAACGAAGCGAAAGAGGCCGGTGCCGCGTTGATCGGCATCTTCCATGACCGCACTGCTCGGGAGGCGGTTGCCGATCGCCATCTCGACATGACTCCAGCCGCTGTGAACCACGAGGAATTCGCCAATGTCCGCTGAACAGATCCTCAGCAATGCCCGACTGGTCACCGCTGACCGTGTATTCCTCGGCAGCGTGGTGCTGCGCGACGGCATGATCGCCGAGGTCACCGAAGGCCCGAGCCGACTGCCCCAGGCCCAGGACCTTAACGGTGATTTCCTGTTGCCGGGCCTGGTGGAATTGCACACCGACAACCTGGAAAAGCACATGACCCCACGTCCCGGCGTGGACTGGCCCTCGACCTCGGCAGTGCTCAGTCATGATGCGCAAATCATTGCGGCCGGCATCACCACGGTGTTCGACGCCGTGTCCATCGGCGATGTGAATCCCAAAGGCAATCGCATGCAGAAATTGCCGGCGATGCTGGAGGCGATTTCCAGCGCTTCCGACGCCGGGCTGACCCGCGCCGAACACCGCCTGCACCTGCGTTGCGAGCTGTGCCACCCGGACACCCTCAGTGTGTTCCGTGATCTGGTGCAGCATCCGTTGGTGCAACTGGTGTCGGTGATGGACCACTCGCCAGGCCAGCGTCAATTTGTCCTGGAGTCCAAGTATCGTGAGTACTACATGGGCAAATATCACCTGACGACCACCCTGATGGATGAGTTCATCGTCCTGCAAAAGGCCAACTCCCTGAAGTACAGCAACCGCTACCGGGCAGCGATTGTCGAGCATTGCCTGGCCCTGGGCCTGTCGGTGGCCAGCCATGACGACGCGACCCTGGCGCACGTCGAAGAGTCGGCGCGCTACGGCATGACCATCGCCGAGTTCCCGACCACCCACGAGGCGGCCCGTGGCAGCCAGCAATTGGGCATGAAAGTGTTGATGGGCGCGCCGAACATCGTCCGTGGCGGGTCCCACTCGGGTAACGTGGCCGCTGCCGATCTGGCCAGCGCCGGATTGTTGGATATCCTCTCCAGCGACTACTACCCGGCGAGTTTGCTGCAAGCGGCGTTTTTGCTGGCGGCTCAGGACAATGACTGCGACTTGGCGCAGGCGGTCGGCATGGTCAGCCTCGCGCCGGCCAGGGCGGCGGGGCTGAGTGATCGCGGCGAGATTGCCCCCGGTTTGCGCGCGGACCTGGTGCAAGCCAGGAGCCAGGACGGCTTGCCGGTGGTTCAACAAGTCTGGCGACAAGCGAAGAGGGTGTTTTGATGGCGGGCAGGTTGATCTATCTCATCGGGCCATCAGGCTCGGGCAAGGACAGCCTGCTGGATGCCGCACGGGTGCCGTTGGCCGAACGCGGCTGCCGCATCGTGCGGCGGGTCATCACCCGTTCGGCGGAAGCGGTGGGGGAGGCGGCGTTGGGCGTCAGTGCGCACCAATTCGCCGAAATGCAGGCCCAGGGCGCGTTTGCCCTGAGCTGGCAGGCCAATGGCCTGGCCTACGGCATCCCCCGGGAAATCGACGATTGGCTGGCGGCGGGGCAGGATGTGCTGGTCAATGGTTCGCGGGGGTATTTGCCCCAGGTTCGACAGCACTATCCGCGGCTGCTGGTGCTGTTGCTGAGCGTCGATCAAGCGGTGCTGCGCCAGCGGTTGCTGGCGCGGGGGCGTGAATCCGTCGCCGAAATTGATGGGCGATTGGCGCGCAATGCACGTTTCAGTGAGCGCCTGCTGGCCGACCACGATCCAGCCCTGCACCTGATCGACAACTCCGGGCCGCTGGCGCTCACGGTCGAGCGCTTACTGGCCTGCGTCGATGGGCAAACCGCATGCGCCTGACCTTATTGGGCACCGGTGATGCGCGACAGGTGCCGGTCTACGGATGCGCCTGTGTCGCTTGTGACCAGGCTCGCCACGATGAGCGGCACCGACGTCGGCCTTGCAGCGCGTTGGTCGAATGTGGCGACCAACGCTGGTTGATCGACAGCGGTCTGCCGGACCTCACCGAACGCTTCGCGCCCCACAGCTTCAACGGCATCTTCCAGACCCACTACCACGCCGATCATGCCCAGGGCCTGCTGCATCTGCGCTGGGGCCAGGGCCTGGTGATCCCAGTGCATGGCCCGGTGGACCCGGAAGGCCTGGCCGACCTCTACAAACATCCCGGCATCCTCGATTTCAGCCAACCGTTCGAGGCGTTCGAAACCCGGCAATTCGGCCCACTCAACGTTACGGCGCTACCGCTGCAACACTCCAAACCCACCCTCGGTTACCTGTTGGAAGGCGAGGAACGACGAATCGCCTACCTCACCGACACCGTCGGCCTGCCACCTGCCACCACACAATGGCTGCAACGCACGCCCCTCGATGTGCTGGTGCTCGACTGCTCGATACCGCCACAACCCCAGGCACCGCGTAACCACAACGACCTGACCCTGGCGTTGCAGTGCATCGATGAACTGAAACCGCAGTTGGCGGTGCTGACGCATGTTGGTCATACGCTGGATGCGTGGTTGCTTGAGCGCCGTGGTGAGTTGCCGGGGGATGTCAGGGTTGGGTTTGATGGCTGTGTGCTCTAGCGGAGACGCTTCAAAGAATCGCCCGATAGTTGGTCAATACCTTGCTCGACTGAACCATCCCTTGGCGCAACAGGAGATCGAGATAAGTGCTGACATCCATGGGCGGCATTTTCAACTGCTTGCGCTGGCGTTGGGCTGCGGCCACGACAGCTGCCGGGTCCAGGTCAAACAGGTTTTCGACGAACTCATCAGGGTGCTGTGCCTCGATGCCAAATGGCGCCAGTTCGGTGCAGGGGAAGTCTTTTTGATTGAAGGTGACGATGACGCTGGCGTTGCAGCGAATAGCGGCTGCCAGGACATGACGGTCATTCATGTCCGGCAGCGTCAACCCTTTCACAAGGTTTTCGTAACCTGTGACACAGGCATCGGGGATGGCCTGATCCATTAGTTCGGAGGTTCGATCCAGTTGTTCGGCTGTCAGGTCCGGGCGGTTCTTCAACAGATTTCGTTTCCATTCGTTGTGTATCTCCAATGACCATCGCGCCCGGAAACGTCCTGAGAGCGCAAGCCACATCAGGAAATCTCTCAAAGGGGCGGGGTACAAAACACATGCGTCATATACAGCGGTAAACGGGGAATGCCTCACTCGTATCCTGTCCTTAACGCTTGTGCTTGCTCGGCGAGTAGCGTCATTGCCTGCTCGCTGGCGGTGTCGCGCCGGTTTTTATAATCCATCAAATCGGCAAAGCGCACACGTCGGTGCTTGCCTGTTTTGTGGTAGGACAACTCGCCGGACTCCAGCAGTTTGATGAGGTGCGGGCGTGAGACGTTGAGCAGGTCCGCCGCTTCCTGGGTCGTCAGTTCCGCGTGGACCGGTACGACTTTGACGGCGTTGCCTTCTGCCAATGCCGCCAGGATATCGACCAGTAAACGCAGCGCCGACGTGGGCAGTTCGACGCTGTGGGCTTCGTTCTGCTCGTCGAATATCTGAATGCGCTGGGTTTCGAATTGAGTCGCGAGATAGGCGGTGAGGGCGCGCTGGCCTTCGATGGCAGCCTGGACTTCGCGCGCCATGGGCAGGTTGATCGGGGGATGGATGACTAAAGACATGATGGTTTCCAACATTCAAAGTAGCGATGCTGGAAAGGCTATTCGAATCAAACGAAAATCGCAATAAACGAAACTGAAGTCTTGTTTAAGACTCTTTTGCCATCAAGGCCTGAACATCGGCGGCGTTGGCTTCCTTCGATGACGTGCTTGGTGGCACGGTCGAAAAAAGCCAGCCCGGCTTCTGTTGGGGTCAGGCCTCGTGTCGAGCGCAATAGCAGTTGCACGGCGAGGCGGGTTTGCAGTTGCATGATGGTTTTCGACACGGCGGGCTGGTCGATATTCAGGCGTCGGGCTGCCGCGGAAAACGCACCGGTTTCCACCACGTAGACGAAGGTTTCCATGGCGCCGAGGCGGTTCATCTGAAGTCCTTGTAATGATCAAATGTGGGAGCAAGCTCGCTTGGATGTTTAGACTTGAAGGATTCATTCTTCAAGGGAATGCGGCGTATCACATTCTGCAAAACAACGTGAACAGAGCTCACAGCATTTTTGTGATGCAGTGGCGGCTGATCAAACGGATGCCTTGAGAGAGACGTTATGCACTATCCAATTTGTATCGAATGGGGCGATGAGTCGACCGCAGTCGGTATAGAAATCCCGGATATCCCTGGTGCTGCGACTGCGGGGGATACATTTGAGGAGGCTTACAGCGCTGCCGTCGAAATTGCTCATTTCTTGCTGCAAAGGATGCAGGCGGATGGTTTGGATTTTCCGATGCCGACCCCGTTGGGTATGCATCTGGAAAATCCTGAGTTTGTGGGTCGAGGCTGGGGAATGTTGACGATTTGAACATTATGGAGGCAGGTAGATCGCTTTCGCGGGCAAGTCGGATCGCCGCCCGCTCGCTCCTACAGGGTTCACGGTAATTCCTGTAGGAGCGAGCGGGCGGCGATCCGACTTGCCCGCGAAGCTCTTAGCGATTTATGCCGTTGCCAAGGAAGGCTCTTTTGACACACTCAAAAACCGCACCAGCGCCAACAACGGAAACGCACTACCGACAATCACGATCCACAACCAGCCGCCCTGTTCATACACCGCACTGGCCACCGAAGAACCAAACGCGCCGCCGATGAAGATGCTGGTCATGTACAGCGCATTCAAGCGGCTGCGGCTTTTGGCGTCGAGGGCGTAGACCGCACGTTGGCCCAAGACCATGTTCATCTGCACGCAGAAGTCGAGCACCACGCCGGTGACGGCCAGGCCGATGACGCTGTAGATCGGATGGATGAACGCCGGCAGGAAACTCAGGCTGGCGAACACCAGGGCCAGCAGCGACGCGATGCGGGTGTGGCCGGCATCGGCCAGGCGACCGGCAATGGGCGCGGCAATCGCACCGATGGCGCCGACCAGGGCGAAGATCGCGATCTGGGTTTGGCTCAGGCCGTGATTGCGCGCCAGTTCCAGTGGCACGGCGGTCCAGAACAGGCTGAACGTGGCGAACATGCAACCCTGGTAAAACGCCCGCTGACGCAACACCGGTTGTTGACGCAGCAAAGTCCACAGCGAACCGAGCAACTGGCCGTAGGAAGCGCTGTGATCAGGCTGGCGCTTGGGGATCGTCAACGCCAGCACGATGCTGATCGCCGCCATCAACGCCGCCGCAATGATGAACATTGCCCGCCAGCCGAAGTGATCAGCCACCACGCTGGACACCGGACGCGCCAGCAAAATACCCAGCAGCAAACCGCCCATGATCCCGCCGACCACCCGGCCGCGAGATTCTTCCGGCGCCAGGTGTGCGGCCAAGGGAATCAGGATTTGCACCGAGACGGAACTGAAGCCCACCAACAGCGAGATCAACAGAAACACGTTGGGTTGATCAGTAAACGCCGCACCCAGCAGGCTGGCAATTGCCACCACTGTGGTGATGATCATCAGCTTGCGGTTTTCCAGCAGGTCACCCAGCGGCACCAGAAAGAACAGGCCCAGTGCATAGCCGATCTGGGTCAGCGAAACGATGAAGCTGGCCATGGTGCTGGTCAGGCCGATGTCCGGCGCGATCAGGCCGATGATCGGCTGGGCGTAATAGATATTGGCAACGATGGCGCCGCAGCAGAAGGCGAACAACATCACCATGCCTTTGGTCATTGTCGTAGCGCTGTGGGGCGCCTGAGTCGCTGGTTTCATAACGTGTCTCGCTAAACAAAAGAGGATGCGCGCAGGCTAAAGGGCTGACCAAAACGGCGGAAGAGAGGTTGAAGTGATAGTAATCATTCCATTGCGGAATGAGTGACGGACGCGTGTGATGTCCGCTGAAGAACCTTGCGTCAAAACATTGAGGTCAGATGATACATTCACTTACATCTTGTTCGATAGCGTGCTTATGTTCCCACTTCACGTTTCATAACAGGAAGGCACTTCCATGAATGCGATGTTTCGTCACCTGATTCGCAATGCGTCAGCGGTTACCTTGATCAGCTTGTTCACGGCGGGTGCCGTTCAGGCTGCCGATGCGCCAGCTATGCGCATTCGCGGCGAGATCACCGGCGTCAGCGCCGACACGTTGAAAGTCCACGCCAAAAATGGCGACAACCTGGTCATCAACCTGACCAAGGACACCCAGGTTCGCGCGGTCACCCTGGCTAATATCGAAGACATCAAGCCCGGCAGTTACATCGGCTCGGCGGCGATTCCCCAGCAAGACGGAACCCTCAAGGCCCTGGAAGTCCACGTCTTCCCGCCGGAACTGGCGGGCAGCGGCGACGGCCATCGACCTTTTGATTTGGCCAAGGGCAGCAGCATGACCAATGGCAGCGTCGGTGATCTGGTGGTCAGCAATGGCCGGACGCTGACGGTCAACTACAAGGGCGGCCAGCAGAAGATTCTGGTGCCGGAGGATGTGCCGATTGTGAACCTGGCACCGGGGGACCGCAGCTTGCTCAAGGTTGGGGTGAAGATCGTGACGTCCGTGACGAAAAGTGCGGACGGGACGCTGACGGCGCAGTCGATTTCTGCCGGCAAGGATGGCGTGACACCGCCGATGTAACCCCCGTAACCGATCGTTCCCACGCGCAGCAAAGGAATGCCTCAATGGACGCTCTGCGTCCGCTGTTGGGACGCGGAGCGTCCCGGGCTGCATTCCCACGCAGAGCGTGGGAACGATCAAATCCCTGTGGGAGCGGACTCAAGTCTTGTGTCCGGGCACAAAAAAGGCGACCTCCGCAGGTCGCCTTTTTCATCGCCGCTCAGCCCTTACTGCGCATAAATCTGATCAAAGATCCCGCCATCATTGAAGTGGGTCTTCTGCACGGTGCGCCAGTCACCGAACGTCTTCTCTACCGACAAGAAATCCACCTTCGGGAAACGATCGGTGTATTTAGCCAAAACAGCCGGATCCCGCGGACGCAGGTAGTTCGCCGCGGCAATTTCCTGACCTTCCGGCGACCACAGGTATTTCAGGTATTCCTCCGCTGCTGCGCGAGTGCCTTTCTTGTCGACGGTTTTATCGACCACCGACACCGGTGGCTCGGCTTCAGCAGAAACGCTCGGGTAGATCACTTCAAACTGGTCGCGACCAAACTCGCGGGCAATCATTTCCGCTTCGTTTTCGAAGGTCACCAGCACGTCGCCGATCTGGTTGGTCATGAAGGTGGTGGTGGCTGCACGGCCACCGGTATCGAGCACCGGTGCTTGTTTGAACAGTTTGCCGACGAAGGCTTTGGCTTTGTTTTCATCGCCGCCGTTTTTCAGCACGTAGCCCCAGGCCGAGAGGTAGGTGTAGCGGCCGTTGCCCGAGGTTTTCGGGTTTGGCACGATCACCTGGACGCCGTCCTTGAGCAAATCGGGCCAGTCTTTCAGGGCTTTCGGGTTGCCTTTACGCACGATGAACACCGTGGTGGAGGTGAACGGCGCGCTGTTGTTCGGCAGGCGGGTGACCCAGTTGTCCGGGACCAGTTTGCCGTTGTCTGCCAGGGCGTTGATGTCGGTGGCCATGTTCATGGTGATGACGTCAGCCGGCAGGCCATCGATCACCGAGCGCGCCTGTTTGCTGGAGCCGCCGAAGGACATCTGCAGGGTGATGTTTTCGTTGTGCTCGGCTTGCCAGTGTTTCTGGAACGCAGTGTTGTAGTCCTTGTAGAAATCGCGCATCACGTCGTAGGAAACGTTAAGCAGGGTCGGTGCTGCTTGAGCCACGCTGGTCAGTGCCAGGCCAGCGGCCAGAAGTGAGGCGCCAAAGAGTTTTTTCACTGCGCATTCCTTGTTCTAAATAGGTGTTTTTATTAAAAGTGAGGCAATTTGCCACGACTATAGCCGGGCCCGCATAGTCCTTTAAAGATTAAAAAGCACTTTGCTTATTCCAGTTTCTTAAACAGCGCGTTGCCACATCGCGAGCAAAACGCTGCGCCATGCTCGTGACTGTTTTTCTTGCACACCGGGCAGTCGTGTTGAAGCTGTTCGCCGCGCATGGCGTTGGCCAGTTCGGCGGTGAAAATCCCGGTCGGCACGGCGATGATCGAGTAACCGGTGATCATCACCAGCGACGAAATCACCTGGCCCAGCGGCGTCTTCGGCACGATATCGCCGAAGCCCACGGTGGTCAGCGTCACGATAGCCCAATAGATGCCTTTGGGAATGCTGGTGAAGCCGTGTTCCGGGCCTTCGATCACGTACATCAACGTACCGAACACCGTCACCAGCGTGCAGACGCTGACCAGAAACACCACGATCTTCTGCTTGCTGCCGCGCAACGCGGACATCAAATAGTTGGCTTGCTTGAGGTACGGGCTGAGCTTGAGCACGCGGAAAATCCGCAGCATCCGAATGATTCGAATGATCAGCAAGTACTGCGCATCGGCGTAATACAGCGCGAGGATGCCGGGCACGATCGCCAGTAAATCCACCAGCCCATAAAAGCTGAACGCATAGCGCAATGGCTTGGGCGAGCAGTACAGGCGCAGGCCGTACTCGATGGCGAAGATGATGGTGAAGCCCCACTCGATGTACGCCAGCACATCGGCGTAGTTCTGGTGGATCGCGTCGATGCTGTCGAGCATCACAATCACAATGCTGGCAAGGATGATCAACAGCAGGATGCCGTCGAAACGCCGCCCGGCCTTGGTGTCGCTCTGGAAAACCATGACGTAAAGGTCTTCACGCCAGTTTTTGCTGCTGTCCATGGATAACGCCTGAACCGAGAATCAGCGAAGCCTAGGTTGATTCTCCCCGGTAGCGCAAGGCGCACGGTCTTTGGCGGCTTGGCGCAGTACGCGAATCCCGGCGCGAATCAGCCAGCAGGCGAGGATGAACGGCGCGGTCAGCGTGCTCAGACCCACTGCGGCGAACCCCGGCGTGAGCAACACCGCCAGCACAATCCCCAGCAGCGGCAGCCAGGGTTGGCGGCGGACCTGGCTGAAGGCGAGGGCGGCGAGTACCGGGTTGTAGCTGCTCAAACCCAGCAGCGCGCTGGACGTTTCGTGATGCAGCAGGGCGAAGCCGAGGCCGCTCAGCGAACCCAACAATGCCCAGCAAAAGGCGCGGCGATCGGCGATCAGCAAACCCACGGCAATCAGCGCACCCGCCAGTGGATGACCGAGAAACATGACCTGGCCCAGGCCTTTGAATGACGCGGCGATCACGTTCACGGTGTTCATTTCAATCAGCGGCGCCGGGTGCTGGGGCGCGGCGAAGGCGAGCAGCATCCAGCTCAGGCCCACGAACGGCGCGGTGTAAGCCGGCAAGCAATGGTGATCCCGGCAGCGCTTGAGCCATTGTTCGGTCAGCATCGCACTCAGGCCACCGCAGGCGATGATCAGGGGCGGCAACAACGCGGACCAGGGGAAATACAGGCTCAGCAGCAACCCGAGCAAGACACCGTTGTAGCTGAACATCCCGGCCTGACGATCAGCCTTGGCATAGCCGCGACGTTGCGCGGTGAGCAACCCGGCGACCCCGCCCAGCAGCGCACCGCCGAGCAGCGTCGGTGCGGTAAAAAGAATCGCCAACAGGCACAGCAGACCGCACAGCGGATGGCGCTGGAGGAAGATCTGACTGAAACCGTTGAGCAGGGCAGTGGCCCAGTCGGGGCAGTGGGTGTTGAAGTGGTTGGCAGGCATGATAAGGGTCGTTCAGTACAGATCGTTCCCACGCTCTGCGTGGGAATGCCTCAATGGACGCTCTGCGTCTGCTCTTGGGACGCAGAGCGTCCCGGGCTGCATTCCCACGCGGAGCGTGGGAACGATCATCGGGTGGGGTTAAATCAACGTTTCGATTCGCAACGAATTAGTCGACCCCGGCTGCCCAAACGGCACACCCGCAGTAATCAACAACGTGTCCCCGCGCTGCGCCATGCCCTGCGCCTGAGCAATCTCCAGCGCCGTCGAACACACCTCGTCCACCTGGCGCAGCCGATCATTCACCACAGAGTGCACGCCCCACGCCACGGTCAAACGCCGCGCGGTTTGCAGGTTCGGCGTCAGGTTCAGAATCGGCACCGTCGGCCGTTCCCGAGCCGCACGCAGACTCGACGTCCCGGACTCGCTGTAGTTCACCAGCACCGCCACCGGCAGCACATTGCTGATGCGCCGGATTGCACAACTGATCGCGTCGGAAACGGTGGCTTCAGCCTTTGGCCGGCTCACGTCCAGTTGTGTCTGATAATCCGGACCATTCTCTACCTGACGAATGATCTTGCTCATCATCTGCACGGCTTCCAGCGGGTATTCGCCGGACGCGGTTTCCGCCGACAGCATCACCGCATCCGCGCCTTCAGCCACGGCGTTGGCAACGTCAGTCACCTCCGCGCGAGTCGGCGCAGGAGAGAAGCGCATCGACTCGAGCATCTGCGTCGCCACCACCACCGGTTTCCCGAGTTCGCGGCAAACGGTGATGATGTTTTTCTGAATCTGCGGCACGCTTTCGGCCGGCACTTCCACGCCCAGATCACCGCGAGCGACCATGATCGCGTCGCTCAATTCTGCGATTTCCCGCAGTTGAGTGACCGCCGACGGCTTCTCGATCTTGGCCATCAAAAACGCTTTGTCGCCGATCAGTGCGCGAGCTTCGCGAATGTCTTCCGGGCGCTGGACAAACGACAGCGCGACCCAGTCCACACCCAGCTCCAGACCGAAGCTCAAGTCCCGGCGATCCTTGGCCGTGAGCGGGCTCAGGTCGAGCACCGCTTGCGGTACGTTTACGCCTTTGCGGTCCGACAACTCGCCGCCATTGAGCACGGTGGTGTCGATCGCGTCGGTGTACTTGGTCACCACCCGCAGACGCAACTTGCCGTCGTCCAGCAGCAGGTCCATGCCCGGTTCAAGTGCGGCGATGATTTCCGGGTGCGGCAGGTTGATCCGGCGTTCATCCCCCGGTGTCGGATCGAGGTCCAGACGCAGGGCCTGGCCGCGATGCAGTTGCACCTTGCCTTCGGCAAACTTGCCGACCCGCAGTTTCGGGCCTTGCAGGTCCATCAGAATCCCCAGCGGGTAATTCAACTGGCGCTCGACTTCACGAATCCACTGATAACGCTGCGCATGGTCAGCGTGATCGCCGTGGCTGAAATTCAACCGGAAGATGTTGACCCCGGCCTCGACCAACTCGCGGATGTCATCGATCCCGTCGGTAGCCGGGCCGAGGGTGGCGAGGATTTTGACCTTTTTATCAGGCGTCATGTTGTGTGCTCTCGAGGATCAGGATGGCGCGGAAGTCGTTGACGTTGGTGCGGGTCGGCTCGGTGACGATCAGGGCGTCCAGCGCCTCGAAATAGCCGTAGCCATTGTTGTTGTCCAACTCGTCGCTGGCGCTCAAGCCGAGGGCAGCGGCGCGGGCGTAGCTGTCCGGGGTCATGATCGCGCCGGCGTTGTCTTCGGAACCGTCGATGCCATCGGTGTCGCCGGCCAGGGCGTAGACGCCGGGCAGGCCTTTGAGGCTGTCGGTCAGGCTCAGCAGGAACTCGGCGTTACGCCCGCCGCGACCATTGCCGCGTACGGTGACCGTGGTTTCGCCGCCGGACAGAATCACGCACGGCGCCGCCAATGGCTGGCCATGCAAAACGATCTGCCGGGCGATGCCGGCGTGGACCTTCGCCACCTCCCGGGATTCGCCTTCCAGGTCACCGAGGATCAGCGGACTGAAACCGGCCTGACGGCATTTCACCGCTGCCGCTTCGAGGGATTGCTGCGGGCGGGCGATCAATTGGAAATGACTGCGGGCCAGGCTCGGGTCGCCGGGTTTGACGGTTTCCGACTCGGGGCTTTGCAGCCAGGTGCGCACCGAGGCCGGGACTTCGATGCTGTAGCGCTTGAGGATCGCCAGGGCTTCGGCGCAGGTGCTCGGGTCGGCCACGGTTGGGCCGGAAGCGATCACCGTGGCCAGGTCGCCCGGCACATCGGAAATCGCGTAGGTATAAACAGTAGCGGGCCAGCAGGCCTTGCCCAGGCGTCCGCCCTTGATCGCCGAGAGGTGCTTGCGCACACAGTTCATCTCGCCGATGGTCGCGCCGGATTTGAGCAGGGCTTTGTTGATCGATTGTTTGTCGGCGAGGGTGATGCCTTGTGCTGGCAGGGCGAGCAGCGCCGAGCCACCGCCGGAGAGCAGGAAGATCACGCGGTCGTCTTCGGTCAGGTTGCTGACCAGTTCGAGCACGCGTTTGGCCACGGCCAATCCAGCCGCATCTGGAACAGGGTGCGCGGCTTCGACCACTTCGATTTTTTCGCACGGGGCGCCGTGGCCGTAGCGGGTCACGACGAGGCCCGATACTTCGCCCTGCCAGCAGCGTTCGACCACTTGGGCCATGGCCGCCGCGGCTTTGCCGGCGCCGATCACGATCACGCGACCGCTGCGATCTTTGGGTAAATGGGCTTCAAGGACTTGCTGCGGATGGGCCGCGTCGATGGCTGTGGCAAACAGCTCGCGCAGCAGATGTTGCGGATCGACCGACATGGCGGGCTCCCAATCTTATTGTTCTTGGTATGGTGCTAATGATCGTTCCCACGCTCCGCGTGGGAATGCAGCCCGGGACGCTCCGCGTCCCTTCCGAAGCGGACGCGGAGCGTCCATTGAGGCATTCCCACGCGGAGCGTGGGAACGATCAGTGCCGCAAAGGGCTTATTTTTTATCGCGAATCGAGAAATTGGCCATGTGTTCCAGGCCCTTGATCAGCGCCGAGTGGTCCCAGTTGCTGCCGCCGATGGCCGCGCAGGTGCTGAACACTTGCTGGGCATTGGCGGTGTTCGGCAAGTTGATGTTCAGTTCGCGGGCGCCTTGCAGGGCCAGGTTCAGGTCCTTCTGGTGCAGGCTGATGCGGAAGCCTGGGTCGAAGGTGCCTTTGATCATGCGCTCGCCGTGTACTTCGAGGATCTTCGACGAAGCGAAACCGCCCATCAGCGCTTCACGGACCTTGGCTGGGTCAGCACCGTTTTTCGAAGCGAACAGCAGCGCTTCGGCAACAGCCTGGATGTTCAGCGCGACGATGATCTGGTTCGCCACTTTCGCGGTTTGACCGTCGCCGTTGCCGCCCACCAGGGTGATGTTCTTGCCCATGGCCTGGAACAGCGGCAAGGCGCGTTCGAAGGCGTCGGCATCACCGCCGATCATGATGCTCAGGCTCGCGGCTTTGGCGCCGACTTCACCGCCGGACACCGGCGCGTCGAGGTATTGGGCGCCTTTTTCGTTGATCTTGGCGGCGAACGCTTTGGTGGCGGTCGGCGAGATCGAGCTCATGTCGATCACCACTTTGCCTTTGCCGACACCGGCGGCGATCCCGTCGGCGCGGAACAGCACGTCATCGACCTGCGGGGTATCCGGCACCATGATGATGATGAATTCAGCTTCTTGCGCGACTTCTTTCGGGTTCGCCAGGGCGACGGCGCCGCCGGCAATCAGATCAGCCGGGGCGGCGTCGTGGTGTGCCGACAGGAACAGGCTGTGACCGGCTTTCTGCAGGTTCAACGCCATTGGGTGGCCCATGATGCCGGTGCCGATAAATCCGATTTTAGCCATGAGAAAATCCTCTTGTTTTTATGCTGCTTCAAGCAAATAGGGGAGTGCTTCTATGTGGGAGCGAGCCTGCTCGCGAATGCGGTGGAACATTCAATATCCGTGTTGACGGAACCACCGCATT
>NZ_MOBR01000004.1 GCF_003732705.1 Pseudomonas frederiksbergensis
CCTTTTGCGCTTCGATGACCTGAAGCAACTCACTGCCGAAACCTGCGTAACTCCTTGTTTACCAAGGAGTTTTCCGTTTCGACTGCGCCGGAAGTGGGGCGAATTATAGACTTCCAGAATCTGCCGTCAACCCTTAATTACGCCTTTCTTGCAGAAGCTGTCTTTTTAGCCGTCAAACGTGGAATTCGGCGCGCTACAGGCGGTAGACGCAGCACTAATAGCAACGCACCAATAGAAGCATAAACAGCCCACTCCTTAAGATCCGCGCGAACGATCCACAACATATGCAGCAAACCCAGCCCGAGAACGCCATAGACCAGTCGATGCAGTTTCTTCCAACGAGAACCTAAACGCCGCTGACTGTAGCGATTAGATGTCACGGCCAACACCAGCAGACAGAGAAACCCCAGCGTCCCGACAATAATGTAAGGCCGCTTACGCAACTCGACACCCAGCTGCGACCAATCAAAACCAAGAATGAACGCCGCATACCCACTCAAATGCAGGACGACATAGGCAAAGCACCACAACCCCAACTGCCGCCGGACAGCAATCCACCCCGCCCACCCGGTCAGCTTCTGCAAGGGCGTCATACTTAATGTAATCAACAGAAGGATCAGCGTGCCCAGCCCCAAACGATCAACCAGGACTTTGCCCGGATCAGGCCCGAGCACATCCGCCCAAGCTTGATACAACCAAAGAAGCGGCCAGACCGCGATAGCTATAAAGACAAAAACCCGCCAAACCGCAAAACGCATCAGTAGTTCTTCCGCAAATCGAGCCCTGTATATAGAGAGGCCACTTCATCCGAGTACCCGTTGAACATCTGCGTGTCCCGCACATTGGGCTTAAACAGACCACTCGGCAAACGTCGCTCCCGCGCCTGGGTCCAACGGGGGTGATCGACCGTAGGATTCACGTTCGCATAGAAACCGTACTCATCCGACGCAATGCTCTGCCAAGTCGTCTTCGGTTGCTCGCTGACCAGGCTGATGCGCACAATGGATTTGACGCTCTTGAAGCCGTACTTCCACGGCACCACCAAACGCAGTGGCGCACCGTTCTGATTCGGCAGCTCACGCCCATACATACCCACAGCAAGAATCGCCAACGGGTTCATCGCCTCATCCAGACGCAGCCCTTCTACATAAGGCCAGTCGATCAAGGCAAAACCGGAGCGCTGTCCGGGCATGACCTTGGGATCTTCCAGGGTTTCGAAACGAATGTACTTGGCCTTGGACGTTGGCTCGACTTCCTTGAGCAATGCCGAGATAGGAAAACCGATCCAGGGAATCACCATCGACCACGCCTCCACACAGCGAAGGCGATAGATCCGCTCCTCCAGCTGGAAAGGTTTCATGAAGTCTTCCAGCGCGTACCTACCCGGCTTGCCCACCTCCCCATCCACCACCACACTCCATGGCTCGGTCTTCAGCGCGCCGGCATTCGCCGCCGGATCACCTTTATCCGTACCGAACTCATAGAAGTTGTTGTAGTGGGTCGCATCCTTGAACGGGGTGATCGCCTCATCCTTGACATTCACCGCCCCCCACTTGGTAGAAGGCAGCTTGTCGACAAACCAGGACGGCGCCTTGCCAGGCTCGACATCGGCATAACGCGCCGCCTCATCAGCACTGGCCCAACGGGGAAGGCTGCTCACGGCCAAGCCGGCCACGGCAGCACCGAGCACATTGCGACGAGATAGATAGAAGGATTCAGGCGTAACGTCCGACTCATGGCAGTCGGACGCTTTGGGGACTTTGATCAGCATGGCTACTCCGCAGCATTGGAGGACAGATGCACCAACAGACTGCGGAGTATGAGGGAAATTACATCACTCGGCGTTTTTGTGCCGACGAAGACGTAACAGATATTGAACCGGACCAGACGCCGCATACCCGAGGAACACCAGCAGCAAAATGCGCGGCGGATCACTGAAGACCACGGCAAACACCAACACCACGGCAAGGATCGCCACGAAAGGCACGCGCCCTTTCAAGTCCAGCTCCTTGAAGCTGTTGTACTTGATGTTGCTGACCATCAGCATGCCGGCAGCCGCAACCATCAAGGCCACCAGGAACGACATCTTGGAACCCTGGATGCCGTAGTCACTGAATGCCCAGACAATCCCCGCCACCACACCGGCGGCAGCCGGACTGGCCAGACCAATAAAGTAGCGCTTGTCCGCGGTACCGACCTGAGTGTTGAACCGAGCCAGACGCAACGCCGCGCCCGCCACATAGATGAAGGCAACCATCCAGCCAACCTTGCCCATGTCACCCAAGGCCCAGCCGAAGGCCAGCAACGCCGGCGCAACACCGAAGGCGACCATGTCCGATAGCGAGTCGTACTCGGCACCGAAGGCGCTCTGGGTATTGGTCATGCGCGCAACCCGGCCATCCAGACCGTCGAGCACCATGGCGACGAAAATCGCGATGGCGGCGAATGCGAAATACTTGCTCGCATTCACCGAGTCACCGGCGCTCAACGCAGCCTGGGCACTCATCGAATTGATGATGGAATAGAACCCTGCGAACAGGTTCGCGGTGGTGAAAAGATTCGGCAGAAGATAGATACCACGATGCCGGACTTTACGACCTTCAGCGTCATGCCCTTCCTCGATGTGCTCATCGATGGGCAACAGACTTTCGGCGTCAGGAGCCTGGTTTGGCTCTTCGGGACGTTCGCTCATGGACATTACCTTGCAACAGGGTGGAAGTTTTCGACAGGTGTCTGGGACGACGGTTCGGCCGCAAACGATGCAGCTTTATACCAGAACCGGCGATCCAAACGAAAAAACGCGGCCTAGGCCGCGTTTTCCGTACAAGTGTGCGACTTAGTTTTTGGCTTTGTCGACGATCTTGTTGGCACCGATCCACGGCATCATGGAGCGCAGTTGCTCGCCGATGATTTCGATACCGTGAGCGGCGTTGTTACGACGCTTGGCGGTCATCGAAGGATAGCCGGTCGCGCCTTCGCTGATGAACATCTTGGCGTATTCGCCGTCCTGAATACGTTTCAGGGCGTTGCGCATGGCCTGACGGGACTCGGCGTTGATCACTTCCGGACCGGTCACGTACTCGCCGTATTCAGCATTGTTGGAGATCGAGTAGTTCATGTTGGCGATACCGCCTTCGTACATGAGGTCAACGATCAGTTTCAGTTCGTGCAGGCATTCGAAGTAGGCCATTTCCGGCGCGTAGCCAGCTTCAACCAGGGTTTCGAAACCGGCTTTGACCAATTCAACGGTACCGCCGCACAGTACGGCTTGTTCGCCGAACAGGTCGGTTTCGGTCTCGTCCTTGAAAGTGGTTTCGATGATGCCGGTACGACCGCCACCAACGCCAGCAGCGTAGGACAGTGCAACGTTTTTGGCGTTGCCCGACGCATCCTGGTAGATCGCGATCAGGTCAGGGATACCGCCGCCTTTGACGAACTCGGAACGCACGGTGTGGCCCGGTGCTTTCGGCGCGATCATGATCACGTCGAGGTCGGAACGCGGAACAACCTGGTTGTAGTGAATCGCGAAGCCGTGGGAGAAGGCCAGGGTGGCGCCTTTCTTGATGTTCGGCTCGATTTCGTTCTTGTACAAAGCAGACTGGAACTCGTCCGGGGTCAGGATCATGACCAGGTCGGCAGCCGCAACAGCGGAAGCAACGTCAGTCACTTTCAGGCCGTGGGCTTCAGCCTTGGCAACAGTGGCCGAACCTTTACGCAGACCGACAGTAACGTCAACGCCGGAATCTTTCAGGTTGCACGCTTGAGCGTGGCCCTGGGAACCGTAACCGATGATGGCAACTTTCTTGCCCTGGATGATCGACAGGTCGCAGTCTTTTTCGTAATAAACTTTCATGAAATTCCCCTATATATCCAGGCCGTTCAGGCCATTCGCTAATTTGGTTTAGATGCTGAGTACTTTGTCGCCGCGAGCAATACCGGTTACGCCGCTACGGACGGTTTCCAGGATCGACGCGGTGCCGATGGACTGAATGAAGCTGTCGAGCTTGTCGCTGGTACCGGTCAATTGAACGGTATACACGCTGGCGCTGACATCCACGATCTGCCCACGGTAAATATCGGTAGTGCGCTTGATCTCGGCACGCTGGGCGCCGGTGGCCTTGACCTTGACCAGCATCAGTTCGCGCTCGATGTGAGCACTCTCCGACAGGTCGACCAATTTGACCACTTCGATCAACTTGTTCAGGTTCTTGGTGATCTGCTCGATCACTTCGTCATGACCAACGGTGGTCAACGTCAGGCGCGACAGGGTCGGGTCTTCGGTCGGGGCCACGGTCAGGCTTTCGATGTTGTAGTTGCGCTGCGAGAACAGGCCGACTACACGAGACAGAGCGCCGGGTTCGTTTTCCAGAAGCAAGGAAATAATGTGCCGCATGATTAAGTACGCTCCGTCTTGCTCAGCCACATATCGCGCATGGAGCCGTCTTTGATCTGCATCGGATAGACGTGCTCGCTGGTGTCGACCGAAACATCGATGATCACCAGACGATCCTTCATGGCGAACGCCTCTTCCATCTTCGTCTTCAAATCTTTCGATTCGGTGATGCGCACGCCGACGTGACCATAGGCCTCCGCCAACTTGACGAAATCAGGCAACGATTCCATGTAGGAATGCGAGTGACGGCTGCCGTAGCTCATGTCTTGCCACTGGCGAACCATCCCCAGAACACCGTTGTTCAGGATGACGATTTTGACCGGCAAGCCATATTGCAGACAGGTGGACAGTTCCTGGATGTTCATCTGGATGCTGCCTTCGCCTGTCACGCAGACGACGTCGGCATCCGGGAAGCTCAACTTGATGCCCATGGCCGCCGGGAAACCGAAGCCCATGGTGCCCAGGCCACCGGAGTTGATCCAGCGGTTCGGCTTGTTGAACCTGTAGTACTGCGCCGCGAACATCTGGTGCTGACCCACGTCGGAGGCAACATAGGCATCGCCTTTGGTCACTTCGCACAGGGTCTCGATCACGGTCTGCGGCTTGATGACGCTGCCGTCGCCCTTGTCATACGGGAACAGACCACGATCGCCACGCCACTCATCCACTTGCTTCCACCAACTGGCCACGGACTCTTTGTTCGGGGTCTCGCCGATTTCCTTGAGGATCGCGACCATTTCGGTCAGGACGCTCTCGACCGGACCGACGATAGGCACGTCGGCCTTGATGGTCTTGGAAATCGAAGCCGGGTCGATGTCGATGTGAATGATCTTGGCATTCGGGCAGAACTTCGCCGGGCCGTTGATCACGCGGTCATCGAAACGCGCACCGACTGCCAGGATCACGTCGGCATGGTGCATCGCCAGGTTGGCGGTGTAGCTGCCGTGCATGCCAAGCATGCCGATGAACTGACGGTCGGTGCCAGGGTAGGCACCCAGGCCCATCAGGGTATTGGTCACTGGCAGGTTGAGCATCTTCGCCAATTCGGTCAGCGGCGCGGAGCCACCACCGAGGATCACGCCACCGCCTGCGTACATCACCGGACGCTTGGCCGCCAGGAGCATTTCTGCTGCCTTGCGAATTTGCCCGGAGTGACCGCGAACGGCCGGGCTGTAGGAACGCAGCTTGGCTTTTTTCGGGAAGATGTATTCGAACTTCTCGGCCGGGTTGGTCATGTCTTTCGGGATATCGACCACGACCGGACCAGGACGACCGGATTGCGCCAGGTAGAACGCTTTCTTCATGACTTCCGGGATTTCCGAAGCGTGCTTGATCATGAAGCTGTGCTTCACGATCGGCCGGGAGATACCGATCATGTCGGTTTCCTGGAACGCGTCGGTGCCTACCATGGTGCTAGGCACCTGGCCGGAAATGACCACCATTGGAATGGAGTCCATATAGGCGGTGGCGATACCGGTGATGGCGTTTGTTGCGCCAGGACCGGAAGTCACCAGTACCACGCCGGCTTTACCGGTGGCACGGGCATAGCCGTCAGCCATATGGGTAGCCGCTTGTTCGTGACGAACCAGAATGTGGGTCACTTCCGGTTCTTTGAACAGGGCATCGTAGACATGAAGAAGAGCACCACCCGGGTACCCGTAGATATATTTGACGCCTTCGTCACGCAAAAAGCGGACGAGCATCTCACCGCCAGATAAAAGCTCCACGTTGTTCACCTCTAAAACGCCAGAATACCGTCCACACAAAAAAGGACGGGTCTTAATAGGTTTACTTCTCGGCAGAGCATGAGCGACGGTGGTCGCCGACTACGTCAGCACTGACTGAGCAAGTATTGGGATCGTCCCAAGTGTTGCGGGCCTTTCCCACCCAGCGCGAGGTAACGCGTTGCGGGTGTAACAGGTCGGCGCGGGTATGCGCCTCATGATCTGCCGAGTGGGCCTGCTTCTGGCAGTCCCTCTACAGCGGACTTTGGATTCTTCTGTTTCGTCCCCTCCAAGTCAAGTCGTCTATGTGCTTTATTATGAGTAAGCACATGAGAACGCAAGAAAAAACCCGTAAACCCCATGTGTGTTAGCTTGAATTGCGCAACTTATGACAAGGAAATGGCATGCGTACGTTCTTCTTCACCGCCAGTCTGCTGATCAGCCTGAGCCCTTGGTGCATGGCCGGTCAGATCTACAAGTGGGTTGACGCCCAAGGCGTGACCCACTTTGATGCCCAGCCGCCCCAAGGCCAGCAATCCACCACGGTGGTCACGCCCGCCTCCCCCGTTGGCAAACCGCCCGCACCTGAACGCAGCAATGTGCTCGGCGATCAGCAGACCATCGACAAGACTGTGAAAAAACAGGTCGCCGAGCAGCAAGCCCAGCTCAAGGCGTTCTGTGAGCAGGCGCGGACAAACCTCGCTCAACTGCAGAACAATCCGCGATTACGGGAAGAGATTGACGGTGAGATGCGCCGCCTGACCGACCAGACACGTCAGGAGCGCATGACCGAAGCCCAGAAACAGATTGCGGATAATTGCCAATAAACACCTGTAGGAGCAAAGCTTGCTCGCGATAGCGGTACAACCTTCAGCACATCTGGCGAATGTTGTACCGCTATCGCGAGCAAGCTTTGCTCCTACAAGAATTGGGTGTTAGCGGGAGGCGGTGATCAGCAGGTCAAACTCTTTGAGCAGGACCTGCAGATAGCGATCCTTGCCCTGCACATTGCGGGCAGCGAAGACCATCTCGGCCATCTCCTGGATGCCCGATGCATTGGGCAACGGCAGATCCTGCTCCAGAATTACCTTCATCCGCGGCAGGAAGATCCATTGCAACCATTGCTCGAAGTCCAGGGTGTCGACCGAAAACGGCTCGACACTGGACAGTGCTTCAGCACTCGGTGCGACTTCATCCCACCAGCCTTGAACCCGCAGCTCACGCTCGATCAGCAGCAACTGCTCGGCAATCTTTGGGAAACGTGCATCCATCACAGCGAAACCTTGGCCTTCTGACGAGCCTGTGCAGCGCCAGCGGAATCGCCTTGTTTCTCACGTGCCTGAGCGATCAATTCCCACAAGTTGGCTTGAAGATCCGGACGGCCATTGGCGAACGTCAGGCCACGACGAGCGAACTGCTCGGCCTGGGGTGCATCGCCTTGGGCCATGCGTACCTGCGCCAGGCGATAAAGCACTTGCGGCTCACGTGGAGCAACCCGCTGGGCTCGCTCCAGACTGGAGGACGCGCCGTTGAGGTCGCCACCGGCCTGTTGCTGTTGAGCGGTAGTCAGCAGCGCCAATACCGGACCGTCCAGTTGTTCGTCGGCGGACAACCCGCCACCGGTACTGGCCGACGGAATCCCGCTCGGCGTCGATGGCATGCTGTAACTGCCTTGATTGATCGGCGCGGACTGAACCGGCGAGGTATCAATCGGACCTGGCGTGATCGGGCCCGGCGTGATCGGCGAAGTGCTGATCGGTGCAGAGGACACGGCGCCACCACCCGGCACCATCACCACCACACCCGTATCACCTTGCGGGATCGCCTGGGTCTGACCTTGCACAGGACGTTTCACGGTCGTCTGACGGAAACCGCCATTCGCCTGAATCCGCTCACTGTTCGACACAGCGCTACCGGAATCCACAACCGGGATCGAACCGCGCTGTACGCTGGAGCAACCGCTGAGCAAAGCCACGGCGGTAACCGCTGGAATCAACCACTTGTTCACTTGAAACCCTCTTTGCTTAATTCATCCAGCCCTTGACCCAATCCATCACCGTTTCGCCGGAAGCAGGGCTTTCGCCACCGCAAGCGGCGCCGGGAGGCGGTTCGCTGCCGCGAATATACGGCATCTGCACCGCACCTGGGCAGTTGGCATCAGAGCCCTGCCCGGTACGCGAATCAACCCAGGCCTGAACAATGTTATCCGGCTGCGGCATGTCCAGCGGCAGCGGATCGGCCTTGCGCATAAAACTGGTCCAGACCTGCAATGCGCCAGTGGCACCGGTGAACGGCGTCTTGCCGTTATCGTCGCGCCCCAGCCAAACCACTGCCAGCAAATCCTGGCTGAAACCGGCGAACCAGCTGTCACGGGAATCGTTACTGGTACCGGTCTTGCCCGCCAATGTCAGGGTTTTGGGCAGCACGTTATAAACCGAACTGCCGGTGCCTTCACGCATCACCCGCTGCATGGCGCTCTGGATCAGGAAAATCGACGCCGGATCGAAGCGTTGCTGAATCTGGAACGGATAACGCTTGAGCGGCTCGCCTTCGGCAGTCAACACGCTGCGAATCCCGCGCATCGGCGTATTAAAACCGCCGTTGGCCAGGGTCTGGTACATGGTCGCCACTTCCATCGGCGTCAAGCCACCCGCGCCCAACAGCATCGATGGGAACGCCGGGAATTCGCGAGTCACACCCAGCCGCGCCAGGGTCTTGAGGACATTCGGCACGCCCAGTTCCAGGCCCAGACGCGCAGTCGACAGGTTGTAGGAATGCGCCAGCCCCTGATAAAGGAAAACGGTTCCATGGGAGCGGCGATCATAGTTCTGCGGTTTCCAGACCTGACCGTCCGCGCCCTTCACCGAGAAGGATTCGTCCGACAGCCAACTGGTCAAACTGTATTGGCTCGGTTTCTCAAGGGCAGTCAGATACACCGCCGGTTTGATCAACGAACCGATCGGGCGTACCGCATCCAGTGCGCGGTTGAAACCGGCAAAACTCGCCTGACGGCTACCGATCATGGCCTGGACTTCACCGGTTTCCGGGTTGGTCACCACCATGGCTGCTTCGACGTCATCCGAACCTTTACGCCCGGCCAGGCGTTTAAAGGTGTCGTTAACCGACGCTTCGGCTTTCATCTGCAGAATCGGGTCGAAACTGGTGAAAATCCGCAGGCCTTCTTCGGTCAAGTCTTCGTCGCGATAGTCTTCGCGCAGCTGGCGCTTGACCAGATCGATAAAGCCCGGGAACGAGCTGTCGGCCAGTTTGCCGCGAGTGGTCACGCCCAGTGACATGGCCTTCGCCGCAGCAACTTGCTCGGCTGTGGCAACGCCTTGTTGCTCAAGTACGTCGAGCACCAGGTTGCGCCGTTCCAGTGCGCGCTCAGGATTGCGACGCGGGTTGTAATAGGACGGCCCCTTGACCATGCCCACCAGCAAGGCGACTTGATGCAGTTTCAGTTCGGACAATGGCTGGCCGAAGAAGAACTGACTGGCCAGGCCGAAACCGTGCACCGCGCGCTGACCATCCTGACCGACGAACACTTCGTTGAGGTAAGCCTCAAGAATTTCCCGTTTGTCGTAATGCAGCTCAAGCAACATCGCCATCATGGCTTCGGTGAGTTTGCGGGTCAGGCTGCGTTCGCTGGTCAGGTAGAAGTTCTTGACCAATTGTTGCGTCAGCGTACTGCCGCCCTGAGTCATCTTGCCGCCCGAGGTGTTGACGTAGACGGCCCGGGCAATCGACTTCGGCGATACGCCCCAGTGGTGATAGAAATCCCGGTCTTCCACGGCGACCAGGGTTTCCAGCAGATACGGCGGGACCTGATCGATTTTGATCAGGATGCGATCTTCAAGGTTTTTCGGGTAAATGCCGCCGATCAGCAGCGGCTCCAGCCGCACCACGGAAAGCTTCGAACCGTTGGTCGCCGAAAGTTCGGCAACATAATCGCCAGAGAACCGAACCCGTACAGGCTGGGCTTTTTCCAAGCCTTCATAGAACTGGAAGCCACGGGTATTCAGGTCGACGGTATTGCCGCTGACCGCCGCCGCGCCGGGGCCGTTGCTCACGGCTTCGCGTCGGTAGCCCAAGGCGTCGAGCTCGGTGAGGAAGTCGTCCTTGCTCAACTTCTGGCCGGTGAACAGCTCCAGCGGGCGTGCGTACACTTTGGCCGGGATGGTCCAGCGCTTGCCGGAGAACTTCTCCTGGACGATGGCGTCCAGGTAAACCGCAAACCCCGCGAGCACGACGAGGCCGACCAGGCTGAGTTTAATGGCCCAGCTCAGCCAGGGGCTAAGGCCCTTGGAAGGTGGTTTTTTTTTGCTGCGAGGGGATCGAGTACGAGTCATGGCGGCGGATTATACGCACTTTATTCATACTCAACAGGAGCCCGCCGAGGTTTGCGTCAGGCGGACTTGCGGCCATAATGGCGACCTTGAATTTTCCCCCGACTCTGAAGGATCGCCTGTGAGCCAGTCCCTGATCGCCGCCCTGCAAAACCCGGCCCTCTACCCGCATCCCGTCGATGGGTTCCAGGTCATCGAGACCCATATCTCCTGGGTCATTCTCACGGGTCCCTTTGCTTATAAATTGAAGAAGCCGATGAATTTCGGCTTCCTGGACTTCACCAGCCTCGACGCTCGCGAACATTTCTGCGCTGAAGAGCTGCGTCTGAACCAGCGCCTGACCAACGATTTGTATCTTGAAGTGTTGCCGATCACCGGCAGCGCCGAAGCTCCACAACTGGGCGGCGATGGCCCGGTCGTCGAATTTGCGCTGAAGATGCGCCAGTTCCCGCAAAGCCAGTTGCTCAGCACGTTGCAGGCCAACGGTGAATTGACCACCGCGCATATCGACGAAATGGCCGAGCAAATCGCGCACTTCCACCTTACCGCGCCAAAGGTCCCGGCCGAACACGACGCCGGCACCCCGGACAGCGTGATGGCACCGGTGCGCCAGAACTTCGACCAGATCCGCCCGTTCCTCAGCGACAAAGCCGATCTGCTGCAACTGGACGCCTTGCAAGCCTGGGCCGAAAGCAGCTTCGAACGCCTCAAGCCGCTGATTGCCCAGCGCAAGACCGACGGTTTCATCCGCGAATGCCACGGTGACATCCACCTCGGCAACGCCACCGTGATCGACGGCAAGGTCGTGATCTTCGACTGCATCGAATTCAACGAGCCGTTCCGCTTCACCGACGTCTACGCTGACACCGGTTTCCTGGCGATGGACTTGGAAGACCGTGGCCTGAAAAGCATGGCGCGTCGTTTCATCAGCCAATACCTGGAACTGACCGGCGATTACCAGGGCCTTGAACTGCTGAACTTCTATAAAGCCTACCGCGCCCTGGTTCGCGCCAAGGTTGCCCTGTTCAGCATGCCGGCAGAGGCCGATCCGGTGCAGCGCGCCACCACCCTGCGCCAGTACCGCAACTATGCGAACCTGGCCGAAAGCTACAGCACCATCCCTTCGCGTTTCCTGGCCATCACCCACGGTGTTTCCGCTGTCGGCAAGAGCCGCGTGGCCATGCGCCTGGTGGAAGCCCTGGGCGCGGTTCGCCTGCGTTCCGATGTAGAGCGCAAGCGTCTGTTCGGCGAACAAACCGTACCGAACGACCCGCAGGCCGGCATCTACAGTGCTGACGCCAGCGCCGCGACCTACACCCGTCTGCATGAGATCGCCGCCGTGATCCTGCGTGCCGGTTTCCCGGTCGTGATCGATGCTACCTACCTCAAGCGCGACCAGCGTGACGGCGCGGCAAAAATTGCCGAAGCCACAGGTGCACCGTTCCTGATTCTGGACTGCAACGCGCCACAAGCTGTGATCGAGAGCTGGCTGGCCCTGCGTCAGGCAGAGAAAACAGATCCGTCCGACGCCAACCTGGCCGTTATCGCCGCCCAGCAAGCCAGCCGTGAAGCCCTGACGCCGGCCGAGATTCTCTGCAGCAAGCGCGTTCAGACCAACGAAAGCGGGACCCTCGACACCGTCGTGGCGCAAATTCGCCAACGCATGCCGGGCCTGTAAGAAACTATTTCAGTCGTGGGGCCTTCGCCGGCTTCACGACTGTCAAATAGTGGCACTATACTGGCGTCATAAAACCAACAGGTGATGTGACATGAGCCAGCCCAAACTTCTCGACACCCCGCTTTATGCCTTGCTGCACAAAGACGACATCACAGGTTTTAACAAGGAACGTCCCAAGGATGGCCCGATCGACATGGTCGGTGGCGACTTCCGAGGTCTCGACCTGCGTGAGTTGAATGCCGACGGCGTGGACTTTACCGACGCGTATTTCCGTTCCGCCGACTTGCGCGGTATCGACTTTCGCAGTGCGTCCCTGGAAGGCGCGAGCCTGGCCCACGCACAAATCTCCGGTGCCTACTTCCCACCAGAGCTGAGTGCCGATGAGATCCTGATGTCGATGAATTTCGGCACACGCCTGCGTTATCGCACCCGCTGAACCCTCCCTACACGACACGATCCCTGTGGGAGCGAGCCTGCTCGCGAAGGCGGTGTGACAGGCGCCATCAGTGATGAATGACACACCGTCTTCGCGAGCAGGCTCGCTCCCACAAGGGATTGCGTTGCCTCTCCCTACTGCATCCGCAGACATTTCCCACTCTCCGAACATCCGCTTCTTAGAAGCTTTTGCGTCGAAACCGACCAAACAATCACGCTTTTCCTACTGATGGCTACACTCCTCAAAGGCTCGCCCACGCACCGATCGGCCGTCGCAAGGAGGCTTGATGAATGATGAACTGCAACACCTGAAGAATCTTGGCAAGACGTCGGCACAGTGGCTGCATGCCGTGGGCATTCACAGTGCCTCGGACTTGCGTCGCCTGGGGGCGGTGGACGCTTATCGGGCCGTGCGTACGCGCGGGTTCCGGGCGTCCAAGGTGTTGCTGTATGCGATCGAAGGCGCGCTGATGGATGTGCACTGGAATGACATCCCCGCCGAACGCAAGGAAGCCTTGAACAAACAACTGGAAGCCATTTCTTCACGCCACAAGAATTAAACAGGCGCCATCGCCATGTACCTGCTTGGGGAACAACCGGCTTACGCCGACGCACTGATTAATCGACTGCAAAACATGCCCGCCCGGTTACTGGAGGGGTTATCACCCTGCGGGCCGGCCCTGGAGCTTCCTGCCGTTGAAGACCTCGCGACGGTGCTGCCCGGCGATCAGCTGTTTCTTCTCGACAGTGGCTTGCTGCATGGCTGCGTCGATGAGCGCGCCTTGTTCTATTTGCACGAAGGTGACCTGGTCGGTCTGCGCCAGGACGCAGAGCTGCCCCACTGCCGCTTGCGCAGCGACAGCCCGCTGTCCTTGATTCCTTACCTGCGAGCCGAGGTGTTCCAGCATATTTATGCTGATCCGCAGCGTTCGGAGTTGTTCCTGCAGTACCTGGGCGGCCAGGCCTCACTGTTGTCCGACGCCGTCGCGCGCCTGAAACAACCCGAGTTTCGCAGCACCCACGGCTTTCAGCGCGTGGCCAGAGGCGAAGTACTGATTCAACAAGGCGATGAGGCGGACCATGTGTTCGTCATCATCGAAGGCCACGCCGAAGCGTTTGTCGACGGATATAAAGTCGGCGATGTGCCCAAGGATGAGATTTTCGGTGCCATGGCGGTGTTCACCGGCGAGAAGCGCAATGCCAGTGTTATCACCAGCGAACCGAGTACGGTGATTCTGATTCCCAAGGACCAGTTTCTGAGCCTGACGCAAAGCAATCCGAAAATCGCTCACAGCCTGATCGAAAGCATGGCGCGGCGCATCGGCCTGCTGAACAAGCAGATCACCCAACTGAGCAGCGCTAAAATTCCAGGCTGAAGCCCAATGAATTCGGGGTGTTCAGACGAACTTGAAACTAATCGGAAAACAGCGGTTGACTTGGTAATGAGAATCGCTATGATTATCACAACTGGTCGCGAGACTGGTCGATATTCTGAAAAGCCCTTGGTTCGGACTCTCAGATTATCTCCTCATCAGGCTAATCACGGTTATTTGACCCGGCTCTTGCCGGGTCTTTTTTTGCCTGTAAAAAAGTTGCCTGAGCTTACTTGTCCATCTGCTTACGCATCTCTGCGCAATAGTCCTGCGCCGGCGTGGCAGGCGTGTACCAGACGTAATCGGCCATGGCCGACGTGACCTCACTGCCCTGCTCCGCCAGCATCAATACAATTGGCGCATCGGGCTCACCCAGATCCAGCACATGCAGCGGCACACCGACATCCTTGCGCGCATGGTAGGCACCGGCCAACAGCATTGACGGCGTCGGCGCCGCAATCAACTGCTGCGCCATGCGCCGATCACGTTGCTGTTGCACCGCCAGCATGGCGGGCATTTGCGATTGGGGCAGCAAACCGCAATGAGATCCGCTGATTTGCTCCAGTAACTCTTTCTTGACCGACGGGGCATTGGAACGTGAACCGCTCACTGCCGGTGATTGAACGTAGAAGGCCCGAACTTCGGCGTTGTCCAGATTCGCCGCCAGCAGCGGATAAGGCTGACTCAAGGCAAAACGCACAATCGGCCCGTACAAATCCCAGTCCCAGCCCGACTGCCAGGCCAATGCGCCGGGTAGATCGACGGGGGGAGTCGAGGCATGGCGCACATCATCGACGCGCAATTGTTGATCCGGCGTGAGCATTTCCAGCAACAGGCTGCCTTGCGATCGCCGCTGCCCCAGCGCCTGGAGCAACCACAATTGCAGTTGATGGTGATCGCGGTTGTCATGCTGCTCGCCGATGATGATCCGATCTGGCTTGGCCAACCGTGCGACCAGTTCTTGCGCCGTCAGTGACTGACCGCTGTGCAAGTCGCGAATCTGGCCGGTGATCGGTGGTGGCGCTGAAACATGCTGACAAGCACTCAGTAACAACGCAGCCAACAGCAAAATCCCACGCATGTTCTCACCTCCATGAACAACTCAGCGGGCGATGATCAGCGGATGCCCACGCTCCGGGTGCGGTTGCACCAACACTTCCAGGCCGAACACCGCTTTGAGCGGCTCCGGGCGCAACACCTGCTCCGGTGTATCCAGCGCCACCGGACGCCCGCCTTCGAGCAGCAAGATGCGGTCACAATAACGCGCCGCCAGGTTCAGATCATGCAGGATCACCAACACCGCCGCACCGCGATCAGCGAACTCGCGCACCGCTTGCAGCGTGGTGTGTTGATGCAGCGGATCCAGCATCGAAGTCGGCTCATCCAGCAATAAAGTCTGCCCCGCCTCCCCAGGCCAGAGCTGAGCCAATACCCGCGCCAGATGCACCCGCTGACGCTCACCGCCAGACAGGGCCAAATAACTGCGACCACTCAGATGCCCGGCATCGGCGGCACCCAATGCGGCGGCGATGATTTCATCATCGCGCACCCGGCCGCTCTGCCAGGGCAAGCGCCCCATACCAACCACTTCCTCGACACGAAAGCCGAAGTCCAGGGTCGACACTTGCGGTAACACCGCCAGCCGTTGGGCGCGCTGGACGCCGGTGCAATGCCGCAGCTCCTGCTGATCGAGCCAGACGCGTCCCTCATCAGGGTGCAGTTCTGCGCTCAAGGCACCGAGCAACGTACTCTTGCCGGCACCGTTCGGGCCTAGCACACCGAGGACTTCGCCCGGTTTGAGTTCGAGGGTGATGTCCGTCAGCACGGTTTTGCTGCCCCGGCGGATCAACAGGTTTTCCGTACGCAGCATCAGGCGGGCCTCCTGAGCAGCAAAAACAGAAAGAACGGCGCACCAATAAACGCCGTGACGATGCCGATCGGCAACTCGGCCGGCGCCAGGGCCAGGCGCGCCACCAGATCGGCAAACAGCAACAGACTCGCCCCCGCCAGCACCGAGGCCGGCAACAGCACTTTGTGATCCGGCCCGGCCAGCAGCCGCACCAGATGCGGCACCACCAGCCCGACAAAACCAATCATGCCCGCCGCTGCCACTGCCGCGCCGACTCCCAGCGCAGTGCAGAACACCAGCTCACGCTTGAGTCCTTCGACGTCAATGCCCAAGTGACCGGCCTCGGACTCACCGAGCAACAACGCATTCAGCGCCTTGGCCCGGCGCGGCAACCACAGCGCCACACCGGCCGTCACCAGCAGCAACGGCCAGAGCCGCGAATAACTGGCGCCGTTGAGGCTGCCCAGGTTCCAGAACGTCAGCGTACGCAACGTCGCATCGTCCGCCAGATAGGTGAACAAACCCACCGCCGAACCGGCCAGCGCCGTCAACGCGATCCCCGCCAGCAGCATGGTTGCGACATTGGTTTGCCCGTTACGCCGGCCCAGTCGATACACCAGCGCCGTCACCCCGAGCCCGCCCAGAAAGGCGCACAACGATAAAAGATAAGGCCCGAAGGACTCGGGCAAGCCACCGAATGCCGAGCCGCCGACAATCGCAATCGCCGCGCCCAACGCCGCGCCGCTGGAAACACCCACCAGCCCCGGATCAGCCAAAGGATTGCGAAACAAGCCCTGCATCGCCACGCCGGACAGCGCCAGCACCCCGCCGACCGCCAACCCCAACAAGGTGCGCGGCAGGCGAATCTGCCCCAGAATCAGCTCGGCCTGCTCAAGTCCATCGGGCGCAATCGGCACACCGATCAGGCGCAACGCCGCCCGCAAGGTGTCGAGCAGCGGCAAACTCACCGGGCCCAGGGCCAGCGACAACCAGATCGCCAGTAAACACAGCAGGCTCAAGCCAATAAACAGTGCGCGAGGTTTAACCAGCGTGGTCATTGGCCGCTCGCGCCGGGATAGAAACCGTCAGACAGCTTTTTCAGCGCCTCGGGCAATCGTGGCCCCAACCCGCCCACCAGCAACGTCGGGTCGAGCTCCATCACTCGCCCATTCTTGGCTGCGCGGATCGAGGACAGGATCGGATTTTCCTTGAACAACGCCGCACGGGCCGCGTCGCCGGTCAGCGCACGATCGGCAAACACCAGCACTTCGGGATTCAGACTGGCCAGGGACTCATTGGAAAACGGCTTATAGCCGGTATGCGTCGCCAGATTGTGGCCACCAGCCCGTTGCAGCAGCCAATCGGCGGCGGTGTCCTTGCCGGCGATCATTGGCTTGCCGCCCATATGGCCGAGCAACAACAGCACGCCCGGCGCTTTCTGTTTGAGCTGCGCCTGGGTGACCCGGACCTTCTGCTGATCCAGTTGCTGTTGATAGGCCTGCAAGGCTTGGGAGGCCTGATCTTCAGCGCCGAGCAGTTTGCCCAGGTGCTCCAGATTACTTCGCAGCGCAGGCAAATCCGGCTGAGCAGAGAACAACTCAACTTGAACGCCCGCCGTGCGAATCTGCGAAAGCACCGGCGGCGGCCCCATTTCTTCGGTGCCGACCAGAATCTGCGGGCGTAAGCTCAAGATGCCTTCCGCCGACAACTGCCGCTGATAACCGATGCTCGGCAACGTCTTGAGGGATTCCGGATGCTGGCTGGTGGTATCGACGCCGACCAGTTTTGATTCACCGCCCAACGCGCTCACCCATTCCGTCAGGGCGCCACCAGCGCTGACCCAACGTTGCGGCAGCTCGGCCGCTGTCGCCTGATGGCTGACGAGTAGTCCGACACACAGGGCAAGAACGCGGGGACTCAGGCGCATAAACAGCTTCCTTAAACGGTTTTCCCGGGCATCCGGCGGACAGGCCAAGTATCCTCGGCAGACCGCACGCGCCCCATGGGCGGGCGGCCATTTGATAATTGTTTGCATTTGCACGTCAAGCCCGGACATATCTCGTCACGAGCCGCGCCCCTTGAGGATAGACATGAAGTTTCTTTGCCCAGGCCCAGAGTTGGCCGATGCCAGCAGCCGCGGTTTCGACATCGATGGCCAGAGGCTCTTCGCCGTGCGCCGGGGCGGACAGGTTTACGTCTATCTCAACCGCTGTCCGCACCGTGGCGTCGGCCTCGAATGGAAACCCGACCAGTTTCTCGACCCCAGCAATAGCCTGATCCAGTGCGCCACCCACGGCGCACTGTTTCTGATCGAAGACGGCGAATGCGTTGCCGGCCCGTGCGCCGGGCAATCCCTGACCGCTGTGCCCAGCCGCGAAGACGCGCATGGGATCTGGGTCAGCCTTTAGCCGTTGAGCAACACGTCCAGGCGCCGATCAACCACCATCTCTTCGTGGCTCAGGCGCACGCCATAGGCCAACACCTCGACCCCACACGACACTGCCTCGCGCAACGCAGCGGCGTAGGCCGAATCGATTTCTTCGGCAGGACGCACGGCCTCGATGCCGCTGAGATTGACGCAATACAACTGCACCGCGCGAATCCCGTCCCGAGCCAAGTGGGCCAATTCCCGCAAATGCTTGGCCCCGCGCTGGGTCACCGCGTCGGGAAACGCCGCCACGGACGTGCCGTCGAAACCCAATGTGACACTTTTGACTTCCACGTACGCCAGCCCGCTCGGGTAATCGAGGCGGAAATCGATACGGCTGCTTTCCTGACCGTAAGCCACTTCGCGTTTCAGCTCCGTAAAGCCGTTCAGTTCGGTGATCACGCCTGCACGCAGCGCTTCTTCGATCAAGCCGTTGGCCCGTCCGGTGTTCACACAGAACAGCCGCCCTTGGGGGGTTTCGCCGATTTCCCAGGTGCCGGGCAACTTGCGCTTGGGATCGTTGGAGCGACTGAACCAGACCTGCCCGCCCTCGACCTGGCAATTGAGCATCGAGCCGGTGTTGGGGCAGTGAATGGTCAACAACTCGCCGCTAACGGTTTCGATATCGGCGAGAAAACGCTTGTAGCGGCGGATCAAACGACCTTCTTCGAGGGGAGGATGAAAACGCATCAGCCTTGCCAGCTCTTCAAGCCGTGAGCGATGCGCTCCACCGCTTCCTGCAAGCGCGGCAGGCTTTGGGTGTAGGCAAACCGCACATGATGCCCGGCCTGATAACGCCCGAAGTCCAGGCCCGGGGTGATTGCCACATGCTCGGTTTCGAGGAAATGTCGGCAGAACGCGAAGGCATCGCCGCCGAACTGGCTGATATCGGCGTACAAGTAGAACGCGCCTTCCGGTTCCACGGCGATGCCGAAACCGAGTTCACGCAGGGCTGGCAGCAGGAAATCGCGACGACGACCGAATTCGGCGCGGCGCTCTTCCAGAATGCTGATGGTCGCCGGCTCGAAGCAGGCCAACGCAGCGTGCTGGGCCATGCTCGGCGCGCTGATGTAGAGGTTCTGGGCGAGTTTTTCCAGTTCGCCGACCGCCGCTTCTGGCGCCACCAGCCAACCGAGGCGCCAACCGGTCATGCCGAAATACTTGGAAAAACTATTTAGGACGAAAGCACTGTCATCGACTTCCAGCACACTGGCCGCGTCGGTGCCGTAGGTCAGGCCGTGGTAGATCTCGTCCACCACGAGATGGCCGTGGCGCTGCTTGATCGCTGTCGAGAGTCCGGCCAGCTCATCGCGGGTCAGGATGGTCCCGGTCGGATTGGCCGGCGAGGCCACCAGGGCGCCGACGCTGTCGTGATCCCAGTGGCGCGCCACCAGGTCCGGGGTCAGTTGATAGCGAACGTCCGGACCGACAGGCACCAACTGCGCCGCGCCTTCCACCAACCGCAGGAAATGCCGGTTGCACGGGTAGCCCGGGTCCGCCAGCAGCCAGTGTTTGCCCGGATCGACCAACAAGGCGCTGGCCAGCAGCAACGCGCCGGAACCGCCCGGGGTTACCAGAATTCGCTGTGGATCGATATTCAGCCCGTACCGCTGCTGATAAAAGCCGGAAATGGCCTCGCGCAGTTCGGGGATACCCCGGGCGGCGGTGTAACGGGTTTTGCCCGCGGTCAACGCAGCCTGGCCGGCCTGAATGATCGGCTCGGCGGTGGTGAAGTCGGGTTCGCCGATTTCCAGGTGAATCACATCGTGGCCAGCGGCCTGCAATTCATTGGCTCGCGCCAGCAGCGCCATGACATGGAACGGTTCGATCGCACGACTGCGCGCACTGTAGGGCTGAGCCATTAGCCTTCCTTCAACGGGGAAAAGAATCGATTCTACCTATCCACTGGAACGAGGGAGAACCTAAAGCGGTCAGAGCCGTATAACCGGGGCTGCAAACGACTCGAGCGAGTGTCTCAGGTTTGACTAAAATCAATATTTGATCAGGTCTCCAGCACCACCAGACAAGGCTTTGCAATCATTTGCAAGCACCGTGAGCCACTACTGCGACATCCGGGAGTAGCGCGGTCCGTTTTGATCTGGTAAGTTCGCCCGCTTGCAGCCGCAGGGCCGGCAGGTGTCGGTGATGGAGCAATCCTGCGCAATGGATTACAAGAGTAGAGGCGGTCCATTTCATGCCCACCCAAGCAAAGCAGCAAAACCAGTCGATCAGCGGCTTCGAACCCTACAAAGAAGTTAAGGGCGAGGAGTACATGGGGAAGCCCATGCGCGCTCACTTCACCAAGATCCTGAATAAGTGGAAACAGGACTTGATGCAGGAAGTCGACCGCACGGTTGATCACATGAAAGACGAAGCGGCCAACTTCCCTGATCCGGCAGATCGTGCCAGCCAGGAAGAAGAATTCAGCCTTGAATTGCGCGCCCGCGACCGTGAGCGCAAGTTGATCAAGAAGATCGACAAAACACTGCAATTGATCGAAGACGAAGAATATGGCTGGTGCGAGTCCTGCGGCGTCGAGATCGGCGTCAAGCGACTGGAAGCCCGCCCTACCGCCGACATGTGCGTTGACTGCAAGACCCTGGCGGAAATCAAGGAAAAGCAAGTCGGCAAGTAATCTCGACTTGAACCAAGAACGGAGCGTGCGAACGCTCCGTTTTTGTTTCTGCAATTCGCCACAACAGCACACCTGTGGGAGCGAGCCTGCTCGCGAATACGGTCGGACATTCAACATTTTTGTTGGCTGACACACCGCTTTCGCGAGCAGGCTCGCTCCCACAATGGCTCGCGTACGACCAGACGACGTAACATCGCCCTCATGACTACCACCCCTTACATCGGCCGCTTCGCCCCCACGCCCAGCGGCCACTTGCACTTCGGCTCGCTGGTCGCTGCCCTGGCCTCGTACCTCGACGCCCGCTCGGTGGGCGGTCGCTGGCTGATGCGCATGGAAGACCTCGACCCGCCACGGGAAGAACCCGGCGCCCAGGCCGCGATCCTCCGTGCCTTGGAAAGCTATGGCTTCGAATGGGACGGCGAACTGGTCCGCCAAAGCGATCGGCACGACGCCTACGCCGAAGTGCTCAATCGCCTGTTCAATCATGGCCTGGCTTACGCTTGCACCTGTTCGCGCAAGCAACTGGAGCCGTATCACGGCATTTATCCGGGCCTGTGCCGCAATGCCGGGCATGGCACCGACGACGCCGCCATCCGCCTGCGCGTGCCGGAGCTGGAATATCACTTCATCGACCGGGTGCAAGGCGAATTCCGCCAGCACCTGGGCCGGGAAGTCGGGGATTTCGTGATTCGCCGCCGCGACGGGCTCTACGCCTATCAACTGGCCGTGGTGCTCGACGACGCTTGGCAAGGCATCACCGATATCGTGCGCGGCGCCGACCTGCTCGACTCCACGCCGCGCCAGCTCTACCTGCAAGAACTGCTCGGCCTGCCGCAACCGCGTTACCTGCACGTGCCGCTGATCACCCAGCCGGACGGTAACAAACTCGGCAAATCCTACCGCTCGCCACCATTGGCCGACGATCAGGCCACGCCGCTGTTACTGCGGGCACTGCGGGCGCTGGGGCAAAATCCGGGCAGCGAATTGGCTTACGCCACGCCACGGGAAGTGCTGAATTGGGGCATTGCCCACTGGGATGCCGCCCGGATCCCGCGCACACTGGCCCTGCCTGAAGCGCAACTGCAGTGATGGCACTTGCAGTAGCGCCGCCATCCGTTACCATCGCCGCACGTTTTCGGGCACGCGCATAAAAGAGAGGCCGGGATGTACATCTATCGCTTGGTCCTGCTTTTGGTAGTGGGGATTTATCTGTTCTCCCCGGCCATCATGGATTGGTGGATCGACGCCACTGGCGCCTGGTATCGCCCTTATCTGCTCTGGCTGATTCTGATCGTCGTGACTTTCATCCTGCAGAGCCAAAAAGATGCCGATGAGCTTTAGCCTGACCCAGATGATCCTGATCAGCGCCGCGTACCTGGCGGTGCTGTTCGGCGTTGCCTGGATCAGCGAACGGGGCATGATCCCCCGGGCGATCATTCGCCACCCGCTGACCTACACCCTGTCGCTGGGGGTTTACGCCAGTGCGTGGGCGTTTTATGGCACGGTCGGCCTGGCCTATCAGTACGGCTACGGCTTTCTCTCCAGCTATTTAGGCGTCTCAGGTGCATTTCTGCTCGCGCCGGTGTTGCTGTACCCGATCCTGAAAATCACCCGCACCTATCAACTGTCGTCGCTGGCGGATTTGTTCGCTTTCCGCTTCCGCAGCACCTGGGCCGGCGCACTGACCACAATCTTCATGCTGATCGGCGTCTTGCCGCTGCTGGCATTGCAGATTCAAGCGGTGGCCGATTCCATCGGCATCCTCACCCGCGAACCGGTGCAGCACCGCGTGGCCCTGAGCTTCTGCGCACTGATTACCCTGTTCACGATTTTCTTCGGCTCGCGTCATATTGCGACGCGGGAGAAACACGAAGGCCTGGTGTTCGCGATTGCCTTCGAATCGGTGATCAAGCTGATCGCCATCGGCGGCGTTGGCCTGTATGCGTTGTACGGCGTGTTCGACGGTCCGCAACAGCTGGAATTGTGGCTGCTGCAAAACCAGACCGCCCTCGCCGCGTTGCACACGCCTTTGCAGGAAGGCCCGTGGCGTACGCTGCTGCTGGTGTTTTTCGCTTCGGCGATCGTGATGCCGCACATGTATCACATGACCTTTACCGAAAACCTCAACCCGCGCTCGCTGGTCAGTGCGAGCTGGGGCTTGCCGCTGTTCCTGCTGTTGATGAGCCTGGCGGTGCCGCTGATTCTCTGGGCCGGGCTGAAACTGGGCGCCACAACGAACCCGGAATATTTCACCCTCGGCATCGGCATTGCCGCCAACAACAAGGCATTGGCGCTACTGGCCTACGTCGGCGGCTTGTCGGCGGCCAGCGGTTTGATCATCGTCACCACCCTGGCGTTGTCCGGGATGGCGCTTAACCATCTGGTGCTGCCGCTGTATCAGCCACCGGCCGAAGGCAACATCTACCGCTGGCTGAAGTGGACCCGCCGGGCGCTGATCGTCGCGATCATCATGGCCGGTTACGGTTTCTACTTGTTGCTGGGCGCCGAGCAAGACCTGGCCAACCTCGGCATCGTCGCTTTCGTCGCCACGTTGCAATTCTTGCCCGGCGTGCTGTCGGTCCTGTATTGGCCGACCGCTAACCGTCGCGGTTTCATCGCCGGTTTGCTCGCAGGGATCCTGGTGTGGATGGTGACCATGCTGATGCCGCTGGTGGGCAATCTGCAGGGTTTCTACATTCCGCTGCTGAACATGATCTACGTGCTCGACGACACCAGTTGGCACATGGCGGCGATAGCCTCGCTGGCCGCCAACGTGCTGATGTTCACCCTGATCTCGCTGTTCACCAACGCCAGCCCCGAAGAAGCCAGCGCTGCCGAAGCTTGCGCCGTGGACAACGTTCGTCGCCCGCAACGCCGGGAACTGCACGCTGCCTCGCCCCAGGAATTCGCCACGCAACTGGCCAAACCATTGGGCGCCAAGGCTGCGCAAAAAGAAGTCGAGCAAGCCCTGCGCGATCTCTATCTGCCCTTCGACGAGCGCCGGCCTTACGCCTTGCGTCGTTTGCGTGACCGCATTGAGGCCAACCTTTCCGGCCTGATGGGCCCGAGCGTCGCCCAGGACATGGTCGAAACCTTCCTGCCTTATAAGGCCGGCGGCGAAAACTATGTGACCGAAGACATCCACTTCATCGAAAGCCGTCTCGAGGATTACCACTCGCGCCTCACCGGCCTGGCCGCTGAACTCGATGCCCTGCGCCGCTACCACCGCCAGACGTTGCAGGAACTGCCGATGGGTGTCTGCTCCCTGGCCAAGGATCAAGAGATCCTGATGTGGAACAAAGCCATGGAAGAGCTGACCGGGATTGCCGCGCAGCGTGTGGTCGGCTCGCGCCTGAGCACCATTGGCGATCCGTGGAAAGAATTGTTGCAAGGTTTTATCAACCTGCCCGACGAGCATTTGCACAAACAGCACTTGGCCCTCGATGGCCAGACCCGCTGGCTGAATCTGCACAAAGCCGCAATCGATGAACCGCTGGCGCCGGGCAACAGTGGCCTGGTGCTGCTGGTGGAAGACCTGACCGAAACCCAAATGCTCGAAGACAAACTGGTGCACTCCGAGCGATTGGCGAGCATCGGCCGACTGGCGGCGGGGGTGGCCCATGAAATCGGCAACCCGATCACCGGCATCGCCTGCCTGGCGCAGAACCTGCGCGAAGAGCGCGAGGAAGACGCCGAGCTGACGGAAATCAGCGGGCAGATTCTGGAGCAGACCAAACGCGTGTCGCGCATCGTCCAGTCGTTGATGAGCTTCGCCCACGCCGGCAGCCATCAGCACAGCGATGAGCCCGTCTGTCTGGCCGAAGTCGCCCAGGATGCCATCGGTTTGCTAGCCCTGAACCGGCGCAATTTCGAAGTACAGTTCTACAACCTGTGCGACCCCGATCACTGGGTCGAAGGCGATCCCCAGCGGCTCGCCCAGGTATTGATCAACCTGCTCTCCAACGCCCGCGACGCCTCACCGCCCCACAGTGCGGTGCGGGTCAAAAGCGAAGCCGGCGAACACACGGTCGATCTGATCGTGGAAGACGAAGGCAGCGGAATTCCGAAGAACATCATGGATAGATTGTTCGAACCCTTCTTCACCACCAAGGATCCTGGCGAAGGCACCGGTCTGGGCCTTGCACTGGTCTATTCCATCGTTGAAGAGCATTATGGACAAATCACCATCGACAGCCCGGCTGATGTACAAAGCCAACGCGGCACCCGTATCCGGGTGACCTTACCGCGTCATGTCGAAGCGACGTCCGCTGTGAACTGAGACCGTCGAGAGTATCGAATCAATGCCGCACATTTTGATCGTCGAAGACGAAACAATTATCCGCTCCGCCTTGCGCCGCCTGCTGGAACGTAATCAGTACCAGGTCAGCGAAGCCGGATCCGTGCAGGAAGCACAAGAGCGTTTCAGCATTCCCACGTTTGACCTGATCGTCAGTGACCTGCGCCTGCCTGGCGCACCGGGTACTGAATTGATCAAGCTTGGCCAGGGCACTCCGGTGCTGATCATGACCAGTTACGCCAGCCTGCGTTCGGCCGTCGATTCCATGAAGATGGGCGCGGTGGATTACATCGCCAAGCCTTTCGATCACGATGAGATGCTTCAGGCCGTCGCACGGATCCTGCGCGATCGCCAATCGGCCCCCACCGCCGGTGAACCGGTGGTCGGCAAAGCCGCCAATGGCGCAGCGAAGCCGGGCGTCGATAACAGCAACGGCGAGATCGGCATCATCGGCTCCTGTCCGCCGATGCAGGATCTGTACAGCAAGATCCGCAAAGTCGCGCCCACCGATTCCAACGTCCTGATCCAGGGCGAGTCCGGTACCGGTAAAGAACTGGTGGCCCGCGCCCTGCACAACCTCTCCAAACGCGCCAAGGCACCGATGATTTCGGTGAACTGTGCGGCCATTCCGGAAAGCCTGATCGAGTCCGAACTGTTCGGCCACGAAAAAGGCGCGTTCACTGGCGCCAGCGCCGGACGTGCCGGGCTGGTGGAAGCGGCGGACGGCGGCACCCTGTTCCTCGATGAAATCGGCGAACTGCCACTCGAAGCCCAGGCCCGCTTGCTGCGCGTGTTGCAGGAAGGTGAGATTCGCCGGGTCGGCTCGGTGCAGTCGCAGAAAGTCGATGTACGCCTGATCGCCGCGACCCACCGGGACCTCAAGAGCCTGGCGAAGATCGGCCAGTTCCGTGAAGACCTTTATTACCGCCTGCACGTGATTGCCTTGAAACTGCCCGCCCTGCGCGAGCGCGGTGCCGACGTCAACGAAATCGCAGAGGCCTTCCTGAAGCGGCAGAGCGCGCGGGTCAACCGCACCGATCTGAAGTTTGCCCCGGATGCCGAGCAGGCGATTCGTCACTACACCTGGCCGGGCAACGTTCGTGAGCTGGAAAATGCGGTCGAACGCGCGGTAATCCTGTGCGAGAGCCCGGAAATTTCCGCCGAGTTGCTGGGCATCGACATCGAGCTGAGCGATCTGGACGATGACGATTTCATCGGCCTGCCCCCCCAACAGGGCAATGCCGCCGGTAACAATAGCCATGAGCCGACTGAAGACCTGTCGCTGGAAGACTACTTCCAGCACTTCGTCCTTGAGCATCAGGACCACATGACCGAAACCGAACTGGCCCGCAAACTCGGGGTCAGCCGCAAATGCTTGTGGGAACGTCGTCAACGCCTGGGCATTCCACGGCGCAAAACCGGGGTGGCCAGCGAAAGCTGAACGTCACCTGTCCGGTGTGCGGGTAACAAGTGACTTTGTGAAAAAACTGTTACCCCAGTCTTTTCACGTAACAGAAGCCGGGGCTTACGGTAACGAAGCCCCGGTTTTTTTGGGCCTCGAAAAACCTCGGCAAGCGGCTTAACCCCTTGTTTTGCTGGGCTTCACAAAAGTTGGCACGCACCCTGCTATATGTTTAGTACAAGAACAATAACAAGCAATGCACAAGACAATAAAAATAAGACGAATCGACTCACGCACAATAAAAACAAGACGGCGAGAGGCGCAGCTAACTGATTCTTTTGGAGAGGCGTTGTATTTGGGGCTTGCCCCACGACCAGGCCGAGAACAACAAAAACTGTCCTAAGACAGAGCCTGAACTGGTTGGATCGCAAGATCACTGCAACACAGCGACCAAAGCAATCCGTTTGCTCTTGGCTCCCGATTGGGAGGGTCATGAAGGAAAATCTTCATGACGAGGGCACTTAATAAAAACAAAAAGCCCGAAACCAATAATAAAAATAGAGCATGCAACTACTTCTTGGGGAGCTTCGGCTCCCCTTGTAGTTTCTGCGATTTGATAAAAAACACCCCGCGCATCCTTCGCTTGCAGCTTAAAGCTTGCGGCTTACAGCTCATCTTTGCTGTGTCCTACACCATCCCCCGACTAAATGCTAGAATCCCGGCCCATCATGCGGTCATTCTTCGTTATGGCCGAACATTCCTTCAAACAGTGCATCCCATGCTGAAGAAGTTGTTCCAGTCATTCCGTTCGCCCAAGCGTCATACGCAACACATCCGCAGCACGCCTGAAGTGCTTAACAGCGGCCAACATTCGCTGCAGAAGGCGCAATTCAGCCGTTACGCGGTGAATATCGTTGAACGCCTGCAGAACGCCGGTTACCAGGCTTACCTGGTCGGCGGTTGCGTGCGTGACATGTTGCTCGGCATCACGCCGAAAGATTTCGACGTCGCCACCAGTGCCACCCCTGAACAGGTACGGGCCGAATTCCGCAACGCGCGGATCATCGGCCGTCGTTTCAAACTGGTGCACATCCACTTCGGTCGCGAAATCATTGAAGTCGCGACCTTCCGCGCCAACCACCCGCAAAACGATGAAGAGGAAGACAGCAACCAGTCTTCCCGCAACGAGAGCGGGCGCATCCTGCGCGATAACGTCTACGGCACCCTGGAAGAAGACGCGCAACGCCGCGACTTCACCATCAACGCCCTGTATTACGATCCGGTCAGCGAGCGCATCCTCGACTACGCCAACGGCGTACACGACATCCGCAATCACCTGATCCGCCTGATCGGCGATCCGAAGCAACGCTACCAGGAAGACCCGGTACGGATGCTGCGGGCCGTGCGTTTCGCCGCCAAGCTGAATTTCGGTATCGAAAAACACAGCGCTGCGCCGATCCGCGACCTGGCGCCGATGCTGCGCGAGATTCCGTCGGCTCGCCTGTTCGAAGAAGTGCTCAAGCTGTTCCTCTCCGGCCACGCCGCGGACACCTTCGAGATGCTGGTCGACCTGCAGTTGTTCGATCCACTGTTCCCGGCCAGTGCCGAGGCGCTGGAATACAACCCGACGTACACCCACACGCTGATCAGTGAAGCGCTGATCAACACCGATCTGCGGATCAAGCAGAACAAACCGGTGACCCCGGCGTTCCTGTTTGCCGCCCTGTTGTGGCCTGCCCTGCCGGGCCGTGTACTGCGCCTGCAAGAACGTGGCATGCCGCCGATTCCGGCGATGCAGGAAGCGGCTCACGAACTGATTGCCGAGCAGTGCCAGCGCATTGCGATTCCGAAACGCTTCACCATGCCGATCCGCGAGATCTGGGACATGCAGGAGCGTCTGCCCCGCCGCAGCGGCAAGCGCGCCGACCTGTTGCTGGACAACCCGCGGTTCCGCGCCGGTTACGACTTCCTGCTGTTGCGCGAAAGCGCCGGCGAGCAGACCGATGGCCTGGGCGAATGGTGGACGGATTATCAGGACGCCAACGACAGCGAACGTCGGGACATGATCCGTGACCTGAGCGGCAAGGATGACGGCGCCGGTGCACCGCGCAAGCGTCGACGCAGCGGTGGCGCCAAGCGCAAACGCACGGCCGGCGCCCCGAGCACCACGGACGAGTAAGTCATGGAACGCATCTACATCGGCATGGGCAGCAATCTGGCTGACCCCGCCGAACAGTTGCGCAGCGCCGTCGAGGCGCTGGCGCGGTTACCCCGGACCGAACTGGTCGGGGTGTCGGCGTTTTACCAAAGCGACTCGTTGCTGCCTGGCCAACCGCGCTACACCAACGCCGTCGCCGCCCTCGACAGCCGCCTCGCGCCGCTGGACCTGCTCGATGCGCTGCAAGCCATCGAAAACGGCCAGGGCCGCGAGCGCCTTGAACGCTGGGGGCCGCGCACGCTCGATCTCGACATCGTGCTGTTTGGTGATCGCTTGATCGACGAACCTCGCCTCAAAGTCCCTCACTACCATATGCAAGAACGCGCTTTCGTCCTGTATCCACTGGCCGAACTGGCGCCGGCGGATCTGCGTTTGGCCGATGGCCGAATCCTCAGCGAATTGCTCGCGGCATGCCCGTTCATCGGCCTCGAACGCCTCCCTCCAAACTGACAAATATCCCCTGTGGGAGCGGGCTTGCTCGCGAATGCGGTGTGCCAGTCAACATCTTTGCTGGATGACACACCGCATTCGCGAGCAAGCCCGCTCCCACACTGGTTTTGGGTAGAACATTAGATTTTCATTGAGCCCACGCCTGCTGAATCGCATCAGTTACCCCGGTAACACCCCCACCGTAACAACGCGGTAACACACGCAATTGACTTCCCGAGTCCTCCTCACGACTATAGGCGTCCCGCTGCCGCCAACGCGGCGCTAAAGGGCGCAATCCAGGCCTTATAAGCACGACAAAAGACCGTGCGCCTGAGTAAATGAAGAATCACGCGCGTTACTCGCAGTAGTTTCCATAGCGCCTGAACGAGGATTTTTTACATGCCAGCCATCACCCTGACCACGCTCCAGAGCCTCAAGCAGAAAGGTGAAAAAATCACCATGCTGACCTGCTATGACGCGACCTTCGCCCACGCCTGCAACGAGGCCGGTGTCGAAGTGCTGCTGGTGGGCGACTCCCTCGGCATGGTTTTGCAAGGTCACGACAGCACCCTGCCCGTTACCACCGCTGAGATGGCCTACCACGTGGCCGCTGTTAAACGCGGCAATGCCGACGCCCTGATCCTCGCCGACCTGCCCTTCATGGCCTACGCCACCACCGAACAAGCGATGACCAACAGCGCCCTGCTGATGCAGGCCGGTGCGCACATGGTCAAGGTTGAAGGCGCCTTGTGGCTGGCGGACTCGATCCGCCTGCTGGCGGAACGTGGCGTACCGGTGTGCGCGCACATGGGCCTGACCCCACAATCGGTCAATATCCTGGGCGGTTACAAAGTCCAGGGTCGCGGCGAGAACCAGGCGCGACAGATGCGTGCCGACGCCATCGCCCTGGAACAGGCCGGTGCTGCCATGTTGCTGCTCGAATGCGTACCGAGCGAATTGGCTGAAGAAATCACCCAAGCCGTGGGTATTCCGGTGATTGGCATTGGCGCCGGCAGCGGCACCGACGGCCAGGTATTGGTGCTGCACGACATGCTCGGCCTGTCGATCACGGGCCGCGTGCCGAAGTTCGTGAAGAACTTCATGGCCGGGCAAGTCAGCATTCAAGCGGCCCTCGGCGCCTACGTCACTGAAGTCAAAGCGGCGACTTTCCCAGGTATCGAACACGGATTCTCTGCATGAACACCGTCAAAACCGTCCGCGAACTGCGGGCTGCCGTCGCCCGTGCCCGTGGCGAAGGCAAGCGTATTGCCTTCGTCCCGACCATGGGCAACCTGCACAGCGGTCATATCGCGCTGATTGCCAAAGCCTCCCAACGCGCAGATTTCGTGGTCGCGAGCATCTTCGTCAACCCGCTGCAATTCGGCGCGGGCGAAGACCTCGACAAGTACCCGCGCACATTGGCAGCGGATCAGGAAAAACTCCTCCAGGGCGGCTGCCACCTGCTGTTCGCCCCGACCGTCGAAGAAATGTACCCCGACGGCATGGCCGGCCAGACCCGCGTCAGCGTTCCGCAACTGTCCGAAGGCTTGTGCGGCGCCAGCCGTCCGGGGCATTTCGAAGGTGTGGCGACGGTCGTCAGCAAGCTGTTCAACATGGTCCAGCCGGACCTGGCGATTTTCGGCCAGAAAGACTTCCAGCAACTGGCGGTGATTCGCGCGCTGGTGCATGACCTGAACATGCCGATCCAGATCATCGGCGAGCCGACCGTACGGGCCGCCGATGGCCTGGCACTGTCGTCGCGCAACGGCTTTCTCAGCGAAGAACAGCGGGCAACCGCGCCAGTGGTCTATCGCACGTTGTCGTCGATTGCCGATGCGATTAAACAGGGTGATCGCGATTATCCGGCGCTGATCGACGGGCAGATTAAACAGCTCGAAGCGGCGGGTTTGCGCGCCGATTACCTGGAAATCCGCCATGCCGTGACCTTGCGTCCGGCGACCGCGCAAGATCGGGATCTGGTGATTCTGGTGGCGGCGTTCCTCGGGACAACGCGGTTGATCGACAACCTGCACCTGAACCTCGACGCGTCCTGATACCGCAGAACACCTGTAGGAGCGAAGCTTGCTCGCGAAGGCGTCATATCCGTCGATGAAGATGTCGAACGTGATGGCCTCTTCGCGGGCAAGCCTCGCTCCTACACGTTCCTGCGCGGCTTAGCGTTGTATTGCTGCCCCTCCAGCCTTCGGGCAAACTGCCCGCCGTTCGATTCCGACCTGGGGAAACACTCATGCACGCCATCATGCTCAAGGCCAAGCTGCACCGCGCCGAAGTCACCCACGCAGTACTCGATTACGAAGGTTCTTGCGCCATCGACGGCGAATGGCTGGATTTGTCCGGCATCCGTGAGTACGAACAGATCCAGATCTACAACATCGACAATGGCGAGCGCTTCACCACCTACGCCATTCGGGGCGAAGACGGTTCGGGCATCATCTCCGTCAACGGCGCCGCGGCGCACAAGGCCAAGGTCGGTGACCGGGTGATCATTTGCGCCTACGCCCACTACAGCGAAGCCGAGCTGCTGAACTTCAAACCGCGCATGCTCTATATGGCGCCGGGCAATGAGCTGAGCCACACCAGCAATGCCATTCCGGTTCAGGTCGCCTGACAGCGCGCCCTTCCGTTTGTCGGGGCGTTTGCGGTTTTAATGTTAAAAAAGTACAGAAAACGAGTCATACAAAGCCGAGACAGATCCACACGCGAGGTTTACTGTTACCGCCCTGCGCTATTTTTAATCGTGTCTACGCAGATTGACCGGACTGGCCCACCCAGTGGTCGGGACATTCCGGGATCTTCAGTGTCTTAAAGGCAGTCCAAGTAAAAGGAAAACCGCAGCGATGGCGTACTACCGCACTCCTCATGACGTTACCGCTCTGCCCGCCTGGCAAGCGTTGAAAGACCACCGCCAAGCCATGCAGGATTTCAGCATGCGCGAAGCGTTCAATGCCGACCCGCAGCGCTTTACTCAATTCACCCTCAGCAGCTGCGGTCTGTTTCTCGATTATTCGAAGAACCTGATCAACGCCGAGACCCGCAACCTGCTGGTGGGGCTGGCCAACGAAGTCGACCTCAAAGGCGCGATCCAAGCGCTGTTCGACGGCGAAATCGTCAACTCTTCCGAAGGTCGTCCGGCACTGCACACCGCATTGCGCCGCCCGGTAGGCGACAAGTTGTCGGTCAACGGCGTCAACGTGATGCCGGAAGTGCACAAAGTGCTGAACCAGATCACCGATCTCGTGGGCCGTATCCACGATGGTCTGTGGCGCGGTTACACCGAGAAGCCGATCACCGACGTGGTGAACATCGGCATCGGTGGTTCGTTCCTCGGCCCTGAGCTGGTGTCCGAAGCGCTGCTGTCCTACGCCCAGAAAGGCGTGCGTTGCCATTACCTGGCGAACATCGACGGCAGTGAATTCCACGAACTGACCATGAAGCTGCGCGCCGAGACCACGCTGTTCATTGTCTCGTCGAAATCCTTCAACACCCTCGAAACCCTGAAGAACGCCCAGGCCGCGCGCGCCTGGTACCTGGCTCAGGGTGGTTCGGAAGCCGAGCTGTATCGCCACTTCATCGCGGTATCGAGCAACAACGCCGCAGCGGTAGCCTTCGGTATCCGTGAAGAGAACATCTTCCCGATGTGGGACTGGGTCGGCGGGCGTTACTCGCTGTGGTCGGCCATCGGTCTGCCGATTGCCCTGGCCATCGGCATGTCGAACTTCAAGGAACTGCTGTCCGGTGCCTACACCATGGACCAGCATTTCCAGAGCGCGCCATTCGAACAGAACATGCCGGTGCTGCTGGCGTTGCTCGGTGTCTGGTACGGCAATTTCTGGGGCGCGCAAAGCCACGCGATCCTGCCGTACGACCACTACCTGCGCAACATCACCAAGCACTTGCAACAGCTGGATATGGAATCCAACGGCAAGAGTGTGCGCCAGGACGGCACGCCGGTGTCCACGGATACCGGCCCGGTGATCTGGGGCGGCGTTGGCTGCAACGGTCAGCATGCTTACCACCAGCTGCTGCACCAGGGCACCCAACTGATCCCGGCCGACTTCATCGTGCCGATCGTCAGCTTCAACCCGGTGTCCGACCACCATCAGTGGCTGTACGCCAACTGCCTGTCCCAAAGCCAGGCACTGATGCTCGGCAAGACCCTCGCCGAAGCTGAAACCGAGCTGCGCGACAAAGGCTTGAGCGAAGAAGAAGTACAGAAAATCGCACCGCACAAGGTGATCCCGGGCAACCGTCCGAGCAACACCCTGGTGGTCGAACGCATCAGCCCGCGTCGTCTTGGCGCACTGGTGGCGATGTACGAACACAAAGTCTTCGTGCAAAGCGTGGTCTGGGGCATCAACGCCTTCGACCAGTGGGGCGTGGAGCTGGGCAAAGAGTTGGGCAAAGGCGTCTACAACCGGCTGGTCGGCAGCGAAGAAACCCCGGCTGACGATGCTTCGACCCAAGGCCTGATCAACTACTTCCGCGGTCGTCACCGCGGCTGATCTAACGCCACCTGCTACACCCTGTGGGAGCGAGCCTGCTCGCGAATGCGGTTTGTCATTCAACATTGATGTTGACTGAACCACCGCTTTCGCGAGCAAGCTTTGCTCCTACAGAGCGCGTCACCGCGGTTGATCTGACGCCACCTGCTACACCCTGTGGGAGCGAGCCTGCTCGCGAATGCGGTTTGTCATTCAACATTGATGTTGACTGAACCACCGCTTTCGCGAGCAGGCTCGCTCCCACATTGGTTTGTGTCTGACTTGAACCCTTTTGTCACTCGGCGCATCTTTATTACTTGTTTACCAAAACAAGAATAAGGAACCGTCATGTTCGATATCAGCACGTTCCCCAAAGCCGATGCCGTGCGCCGGGCAGCCAATTTGAGTCAGGACGACTACCAGCGCCTCTACCGACAATCCATCGAACACCCCAGCACCTTCTGGGCCGAACAGGCCACGCGGTTCCTCGACTGGAGCACACCGTGGCAAACCGTCCAGCGCTATAACCTGAAAACCGGCGAAGCCAGCTGGTTTGCCGGTGGCAAGCTGAACGTCAGTTACAACTGCATCGACCGTCACCTGGAAAAACGCGGCGATCAGATCGCAATCATCTGGGAAGGCGATGACCCCGCCGAATCCGCCCAGATCACCTACAAAAAACTCCATCACAACGTCTGTCGCCTGGCCAACGTCTTGAAAAGTCGTGGCGTGAAGAAAGGCGATCGGGTGTGCATCTACATGCCGATGATTCCTGAAGCGGCCTACGCCATGCTGGCCTGCACGCGGATTGGCGCGGTGCATTCGGTGGTGTTTGGCGGTTTCTCCCCGGACTCTGTGCGCGACCGCATCCTCGACGCCGACTGCCACACCGTGATCACCGCCGATGAAGGCGTGCGCGGAGGCAAGTTCGTGCCACTCAAGGAGAAAGTCGACAAGGCGTTGGAGAACTGCCCGAAGGTCAGCACGGTGATTGTGGTCGAGCGCACTCAGGGTGAAGTGAACTGGGTCGAAGGCCGGGACATCTGGTATCACCAGGCCCTGCGCGATGTCAGCGACGAATGCCCACCGGAGCCAATGGACGCCGAAGACCCGCTGTTTATCCTCTACACCTCCGGCAGCACCGGCAAACCCAAAGGCGTGTTGCACACCACCGGCGGCTACTTGCTGCAAGCGGCGATGACCTTCAAATACGTGCTCGATTATTGCGACGACGAAGTGTTCTGGTGCACCGCCGACGTCGGCTGGGTCACCGGCCACAGCTACATCGTCTACGGCCCGCTGGCCAACGGTGCGACCACGCTGATCTTCGAAGGCGTGCCGAGTTACCCCACCAGTTCGCGCTTCTGGCAGGTCATCGACAAACACCACGTCAACATTTTCTACACCGCGCCGACCGCCCTGCGCTCGCTGATGCGTGAAGGCGCCGAGCCATTGAAGGAAACCTCTCGCGCGAGCCTCAGATTACTCGGCAGCGTCGGTGAGCCGATCAACCCGGAAGCGTGGGATTGGTACTTCAACGTCGTGGGCGAGCAGCGGTGCCCGATTGTCGATACCTGGTGGCAGACCGAAACCGGCGGCATCATGCTCAGCCCTTTGGTCAGCGCCCAGCGCATCAAACCGGGCTGCGCCACCCAGCCGATGTTCGGCGTGCAACCGGTGTTGCTCGATGAAACAGGCAAGGAAATCAAAGGCGCCGGCAGCGGCGTGCTCGCCATTAAATCAAGCTGGCCGGCGCAGATCCGCAGCGTCTATGGCGATCCGCAACGCATGGTCGAAACCTACTTCAAGCCCTACCCCGGCTACTACTTCACCGGCGACGGCGCACGACGCGACGAGGACGGCGACTACTGGATCACCGGGCGCATCGACGATGTGATCAACGTCTCCGGACACCGCATCGGCACCGCCGAAGTGGAAAGCGCCCTGGTCCTGCACGACAGCATCGCCGAGGCTGCGGTGGTCGGTTACCCCCACGACGTCAAGGGCCAGGGCATTTACGCCTTCGTCACGCCCATGAACGGCTCCGAACCCAATGATGAACTGAAGAAAGAACTGCTGGCCCACGTCAGCAAGGAAATCGGCAGCTTCGCCAAGCCGGACCTGATTCAATGGGCGCCGGCCTTGCCGAAAACCCGCTCGGGCAAGATCATGCGGCGGATTCTGCGCAAGATTGCCTGCAACGAACTGGACAGCCTTGGGGATACCTCGACCCTGGCCGATCCGAGCGTGGTCCAGGACTTGGTCGATAAGCGCCTGAACCAATAAACACTTGTGTCAAAAGCTTGCGCGGCCGCTAATGGCCGCGCCTTCTTTTTCGCTACTGAGCCGCCATGGAATTCATCCGTACCCGCATCGAAACCCAGCTCATGAGCCTGACCGGTCTGTCCCTGGGCAACCTCGACCTGGAGAACCCCAAGGGCGATCCCGGCCTGTTCGGTCCCGAGTCGGTGAGTTGGCAAGTCCATGGCGATTTCAGCAGCATGCTGATCGGCGGGATCAGCGCGCTGATGCTGCAAGCCCTGCATCCACTGGCCCTGGCCGGGGTCTGGGATCATTCGAATTTTCGCGAAGACATGCTCGGCCGTTTGCGCCGCACCAGTCAGTTCATTTCCGGCACCACGTTCGGTTCGCGCAAGGACGCCGACTGGCTGATCGAGAAAGTGCGCACCATTCACCTGCAAGTGGTCGGCACCGCGCCGGATGGTCGGCCATACGCCGCCAGCGATCCCGATTTGCTGACCTGGGTGCACGTGGCCGAGGTCAGCAACTTCCTCGCCGCGCATCTGCGTTATCGCAATCCGCACCTGTCCCTGGCGGATCAGGACCGTTACTACGCAGAAATCGCGGTGATCGCGGAGCGTCTGGGCGCCCGCGACGTGCCCCATAGCCGCAAGGAAATGGCCGAGTACCTTGAGCGAATCCGTCCACAACTGCTGTGCGACGAACGCAGTCGCGAGGTGTTGCGCCTGCTGCTGAAGGCGCCCGCCCCCAGCCGTCTGGCCAAACCGTTTGGCGGCTTAATGATGCAGGCCGGGATCGACCTGCTGCCGGACTGGGCCAGTGACCTGCTCGGCGTCAGCCAGACCCCGTTGCAACGCCAACTGATCCGCGCCAGCGTCCGACGCAGTGCGCCGATGCTGCGCTGGGCGATGAGGAATGGCTCGGTGCAGCGGGCGCAGCGACGGATGGGGTTATTGGAATAGAGCTGCAAGCTTCAAGCTTGCGGCTTGCAGCTCAGTAACTGCTAAACTCCCGCGCCAATTTCCCTCCTCCTGCAAGGCGCCCAGCATGTCTTCCTTGAATCAGGCGCTGCGCGCCGCCCTCGATCATCGCCAGGACCTGCTTGCCGAACTGCATCAGCAGGGCACCGATTGCTATCGTCTGTTCCATGGCAGCCAGGAAGGCGCCGGCGGCCTGACCATCGACCGTTATGGCCCGCAACTGCTGGTGCAGAGTTTTCACCAGGCGCTGGAGCGCGACGCGCTGCTGCAACTGCACGACATCATCAATCAATACTTGGGCCTCGACACCCTGCTGGTCTACAACGACCGCTCCCAGGGCAATTCGCGCATCGACCGCGAAGACACCGTCTACCGTGCCGACGAAGCCGCGCTGCAAGACCTGATCGGCCACGAATGGGGCCTCAACTACCGGGTTCGCGGCCGTCACGCCGGGCAAGACCCGCTGCTGTTCCTTGACCTGCGCAACACCCGTGGCTGGGTCAAGGATCACAGCCAGAACAAAAGTGTGCTGAACCTGTTCGCCTACACCTGCGGCGTCGGCCTGAGTGCGGCGGCCGGTGGTGCGAGCGAAGTCTGCAACCTCGATTTCGCCGAAGGTAACCTGGCGGTTGGTCGCGAAAACGGCCTGCTCAACCCGCAGGTGCCGGCCATGGAATTCATTCAGTCCGACTACTTCCCGGCGATTCGCCAATTGGCCGGCTTGCCGATCAGTCAGCGCCGCGGGCAAAAACTGCCGAGCTACCAGCGCCTGGAACCGCGTCAGTACGATCTGGTGCTGCTCGATCCACCCGCCTGGGCCAAGAGCGCATTCGGCACCGTCGACCTGCTGCGCGACTATCAGAGCCTGCTCAAACCCGCCTTGCTGACCACCGCCGACAATGGCGTGCTGATCTGCTGCAACAACCTGGCGAAAGTCAGCATGGACGACTGGCGCGAGCAAGTGTTGCGCTGTGCGGAGAAGGCCGGGCGGCCGGTGCGCGAGTGGTCGGTGATGACCCCGGGCGCTGATTTTCCGTCGCTGGATCAACAGCCACCGCTGAAAACCCTGATCCTGCAGCTTTAAGTCTCTGGGAAATTTCCTACGCTTATTTCTGAACAATCCTGAACAGGGCAAGTACTTCGGAACCGAAAACGCGTGCCATACTCCAAGGCACTCCGATCAGACAAATGAAGCCGCACATGCCCAAAGGATTGATTCGCGCTATCGGCGCCCTGTTGACTGCTCTGGCTCTCTACAGCCTGCTGGGGTTTCTGATTTTGCCGGGCATCGCCTTGCGGATCGCCAACCAGCAGTTGGCCAACTACGCCACGACACCCGCGCACATCCAGCGGATCGAACTCAACCCCTTCAGCCTTGAGGTCACCCTGTGGGGCCTGATCATTGGTGAGCCAGGCAAGGAACAGGTCGGCTTCGAACGGCTTTACGCCAACCTGCAGATCGACAGTCTCTGGACCAAGGCGCTGCATTTGTCCGATATCGAACTGGACAAGCCCAAGACTGAAATCCTCTTTGGCAAGGACGGCAAACTCAACCTGCTCGGCCTGTTCAAAATCCCCACCAGCGAACCGACTCCGGCCGACCCGAATGCCAAACCGTTCCCGCTGCGAGTCGAGCGAATCAAACTGGCCGGCGGCTATGTGCACTTCCAGGATGCGCGGCCCAGCGAGCCCATCGAATTCCTCTACGACAAACTCGATTTCGAGCTGAAGAACCTCAGCACCCTGCCCGATGACAACGCCGACATGACCCTGGTCGCGGCCGGTCCGGCAGGCGGGCAGATCGACTGGACCGGCAATTTCAGCCTGATCCCGATCGCCTCCGAAGGTAAATTGAAAGTCACCGACGGCCAGATGAAAGTCTGGTGGCCGTACGTCCGTGACGCGCTGCCGTTGGCCCTGGAAAACGGCGTATTGAACCTGAGTACTGACTACAAACTCAACCTGGCCAAGGAAACCGAACTGCTGCTGAGCAACGTCGCGGTCAGCGTCGCGCCATTCGCCCTCAATGCACCGGACGGTCGGCCGCTGGTAAAACTCGAACGCCTGGACGTCAGTGACACCACCGTCGATCTGGCCAAGCAGCAAGTGGTAGTCGGCAAGATTCGCAGCAATAAACTCGAAACCTGGGCCGCGCTGGAAGCAGACGGGCAACTCGACTGGCAGAAACTGTTTGCCAGCCAACCGTCCAAAGCAGCCGTCAAAGCCAAAGCCGAACCGGTCACAACCCCAGCAGCAGCCGACTCACCAAAACCTGAACCCGCGCCACCCAGCAAACCCTGGCAAGTGCTGCTCAAAGACGTGCAACTGCGCAATTACCAGGTGCACCTGGCCGACCGCAAGGCGCAACCGGCCGTGGCGCTGGAAGTGGGCCCGCTGAACCTGGACCTGCAGAATTTCGACAGCCTCAATGGCTCGCCCTTCAACCTCAAGCTCGACACGGGTATCGGCAAGCAGGGCAAAATCACCGCCGATGGCCAGGTCAATCTGGCGCCGGTCAGTGCCAAGTTGAAAGTGCAGACCAAGGACATCGACCTGCGCGTCGCCCAGTCCTACATCACCCCGTTTATTCGCCTGGAACTGCGCAGCGGCATGCTCGGCAGTGATCTGGCGGTGGACCTGAAAAGCACCGAACCGCTGGCCTTCACGGTGACCGGTCGCGCTCAGGTCGATCAACTGCACACCCTCGACACCCTGAAGACCCGCGACTTTCTCAAGTGGCAGCAATTGGTGCTCGAAGGCCTGAACTATCAGCACGGCGACAGCCTGTCGATCGACAAGGTCAACCTGTTCCAGCCTTATGCGCGCTTCATGATCAACGATGACCGCAGCACCAACATCGATGACCTGCTGGTCCCGCAACCGCCCGACACCGGCGCCAAGACCGCCGCAGCCAAACCGGCGGCCGGCAAGGACAAACCGCTGGCCATCCACGTGGGCGGCATTGCCATCAATGACGGTTCGGCCAACTTCGCCGACTTCAGCCTGACGCCGAACTTTGCCACCGCCGTTCAAGAGCTCAATGGTGCGATCGGCACCATCGACAGCCGTCAGGCGAAACCGGCCAGTGTCGACATCAAGGGCAAGGTCGATCGCTATGCGCCGGTGACCATCAAGGGCGCGGTCAACCCGTTCGACCCGATGGCCAGCCTCGACATCGCTACCAGTTTCAAACGAGTGGAACTGACGACGCTGACGCCCTACTCCGGCAAGTTTGCCGGCTACCGTATCCGCAAGGGCCGGCTCAATCTCGACTTGCATTACCTGATCACCAAAGGCCAGCTCAAAGCCGAAAACAAAGTGGTGGTCGAACAACTGCAACTGGGCGAAAAAGTCGACAGCCCGGACGCCACGAGCCTGCCGCTGAAACTGGCAATCGCCCTGCTTAAAGACGTCGATGGCAAGATTTCCATCGAATTGCCGGTGACGGGCGACCTGAACAATCCGCAGTTCAGCGTCATGCCGATTGTCTGGCAGACCCTGCGCAACCTGATCGTCAAAGCGGCCGCCGCACCATTCAAAATGATTGGCGGGTTGATCAGCGGCGGCGGTTCGGAAGATCTGGGCACCGTGTCATTTGCAGCGGGTTCGAGTGACCTGACCAAGGACGCTGAAGCGTCGCTGATCAAACTCTCCAGCGCGCTCAAGGAACGTCCGTCCCTGCGCCTGGAAATCGAAGGCACCGCCGCGCAAAGCAGCGATGGCCCGTTGATCGCCGAGCAACGTCTGGAGCGCGAATACCAGTACAACTACTACAAAATGCTCCAGCGCCGTGGCGACAAAGTCCCGGCCCAGGCGTCCTTGCTGCAAGTGCCTGATGGAGAGAAAGGCCCGCTGCTGGAAGGCATTTACCGCACCCGTCTCAAGACTCAGCCGCCCGCCGAATGGAAGGATCTGGGCAAGGAAGAACGCACCGCCAAAATGCGTGCGGACGTGATCAAGTTCTGGAGTTCCAGCGACGTGCTGTTGCGTCAACTGGGCCAGGAACGGGCCAGTAGCATCAAGGACTTCCTGGTGGACAAGGCGCAGATGGCCGACGACCGCGTGTACTTTGTCGACGCCAATCTTGGCGAAGCGGAAAGTGACGGTCGGGTGATTACACCGTTGCACCTGGATGCCGAATGATGGGCGCGCGCTGGCTGTTCAGCCTGGCCCTGGCATTCGCGGCCGGCCAGGTCTCGGCAGCCGATACCCTGCGCTGCGGCAGTCAGTTGATCAGCGTAGGCGACAGGTCCAGCGAAGTGCTGCAGAAGTGCGGACAACCCGTGGCCCGGGATTCGCTGGGCTACAAGCGCAGCGCCAACCGGCGGGAAGAATTCCAGGTCGAAGAATGGACCTACGGGCCCAACAACGGGATGTACCAGTACCTGCGGTTTGAAGGGAACCGGTTGAAGCAGATCACCAGCAAGCGCGGTAACTGACTACCGTCCAATGTGGGAGCGAGCTTGCTCGCGATAGCGGTCTAACACTCAATGAAGATGTTGAATGTTATGACCTCATCGCGAGCAAGCTCGCTCCCACATGTGCTTTTGTGGCGCCCACAATAGAACAGGCCCCCGACACGAATGTCGGAGGCCTGTAATGGCCACATCCTTGTGGCCTTCGCATGAACTCTCCAGAGGCGGCAGACGTATTGCACGGCTCGTCTGCCACGCCTTCTCCCGGTTCAAGCGGAGAAGTCTTGCCTTACTCGGCTTTCAGGCCGTCAGCGGAGACCGCTTTGACGCCTTTGATTTTCTTGGTGATCGCAACAGCGGTGGTCTTCTGAGCTTCAGTGATCGCTACAGTCGACGACAGCGATACAACACCTTTGTTGGTTTCTACTTTGATGTCAGTGCCTGGGATGCCTTTTTCGGTCACCAGGTCGCTTTTCACTTTGGTAGTGATCCAGGTATCGGAAGTGGTTTCTTTAGCCTTGGTCATTTCACCAGCCGCCAGAGTCATCGGGGCTTGGGTGGTGGCAGTGGTCTGTGCAAATGCTGCACCGGCCATGGTCAGGGTCAGCGCGGTAGCAGTAGCGATAGCGAACTTCTTCATACGAGTAACTCCTGTTTTTCTATAAAGTCTGCTGCATGTCTTCTCAGCAGGGTTACTGGGTATATTGCGAACGCTGTGCCAACTTTGAGACAACAAAAAACCCCTTATAAAACAATAACTTAATAAGTTGTGAAAACTTCGGAATCATGCAAAATGCATGACCTTGACGTTATCGACATGCAAGTTGCGGGTTTTGACGTAGGCCTAAGGCCATGAATTGTCGGGAGTTTCGCCGTACAGCGTCACGTCGGTAACAGGCAAAAAAATACCCGCCCTCTCGGGCGGGTATTCGTTGAAAACCTATCAATCAAACGCCAGGGCAACCGGTACCCGAGAACTCTTTCAAAGCGTTGGTCGTACAAGCCCAAGTGCCAGCTTGAACGCGAGTCAGCGTAATGACTTTGCCCTGTACAAGCGAAGGGGCATTTAGCAGGGTGCAGGTAATGGTCCCGGCGCCGCTGGCGGTAGTCCCCGTTACTGCCAGTGTGCAGTTAGGCGTTGTAGTTCCCCCTGGCGCAACGAGGGCCGTTGTCGGGTCCGCCGTACCTGTATTCATAACGTCTTCGTAAGCCACTTTGAGCGCCGAAGCTTCCGCGATCCCGGCGGTAACCTTAGCCTTCGCCTGGTATTTGCTATAAGCAGGCAACGCAAACGTCGCCAGAATCCCGATGATCGCCACCACGATCAGCAGTTCGATAAGCGTAAAACCCTTCTGAGTATTCATAGACAAGCTCCATGCATGAGTCGAAATCTCATGATCTGATGAAGCCTCAGCATACTCCGTGCCAGGCCTTCGCAGCCCTGTCTGCGGGGCGCCCAATGTCAAAAGCGCCCTTTCCTACCCCCTGCAACCGCACTATCTGACACTTTTTGTCACCTCAACCCCACTGGTTTGGCTCCTGCCGTTGACTAGGCTATAAGTCATGAACTGTCTGCGTCCGGTATCCCCATGAATGACATCGCCCTTAGCGGTCTGGCCAAGCAATTGGTGCTGGCCGAACTGCTCACTGACAAAAGCGCGCAACAGGCGTATCAGCAAGCCCAACGCAATCACATCTCCCTGGTCAGCTACCTGGTACAGAACAAACTGGTGAGAAGCCGGCAAGTGGCGGAGATTGCCTCGGAACATTTCGGCATGGCCCTGCTGGACCTCAATTGTCTGGACAAGGAAACCCAGCCCAAGGGCCTGGTCAGCGAGAAGCTGATACGCCAGCACCACGCCCTGCCCCTCTGGCGACGCGGCAATAAACTGTTCGTGGGGATTTCCGACCCGACCAATCATCAAGCGATTAACGACATCCAGTTCAGCACCGGCCTGAGCACCGAAGCGATCCTGGTGGAGGACGACAAACTCAGCGACGCCATCGAGAAATTCTTCGACAGCCATGCCACCGGTCTGGAAGAAATGGCCGACGTTGACCTTGATGGCCTGGACATCGAGTCGCCCGACGACAAAAACCACGATTCCATCGCCGGGCAGGACGCCGATGACGCGCCCGTGGTGCGCTTCGTTCACAAGATGTTGCTCGACGCGATCAAAAGCGGCTCGTCCGACTTGCACTTCGAGCCCTACGAAAAAACCTACCGGGTACGGATGCGTACCGACGGCATTCTGCGTGAAGTCGCCAAGCCGCCGATCCAGCTGGCCAACCGGATCGCCGCCAGGCTCAAAGTCATGGCCAGTCTCGACATCTCCGAACGGCGTCGGCCGCAAGACGGGCGGATCAAGATGCGTCTGTCCAAAACCAAGTCCATCGACTTCCGGGTCAACACCCTGCCGACCCTGTGGGGCGAAAAAGTGGTGATCCGGATCCTCGACCCGTCCAGCGCGCAGATGGGCATTGATGCCCTCGGCTATGAGCCCGACCAGAAAGCCCTGTTCATGGCCGCGCTCAAGCAGCCACAAGGGATGATTCTGGTCACCGGCCCCACCGGCTCGGGTAAAACCGTGTCGCTCTACACCGGGCTGAATATCCTCAACACCGTGGACATCAATATTTCCACCGCCGAAGACCCGGTGGAGATCAACATGGAAGGCATCAACCAGGTCAACGTCAATCCCAAGCAGGGCCTGGATTTTGCCCAGGCGTTGCGCTCGTTCCTGCGTCAGGACCCGGACGTGATCATGGTCGGCGAGATCCGCGACCTCGAAACCGCGGAAATCGCGATCAAGGCCGCCCAGACCGGTCACCTGGTGCTGTCGACCCTGCACACCAACAGTGCCGCGGAAACCCTGACCCGCCTGCACAACATGGGCATCCCGGGTTTCAACATCGCCACCTCGGTCAGCCTGATCATCGCCCAGCGCCTGGCGCGCAAACTGTGCAGCCATTGCAAGACGCCGATCGAGATTCCCCGGGAGGCGCTGCTCAAGGAAGGCTTCCCCGAGGAACGCATCGGCTCATTTACGATCTATGAGCCCGTCGGTTGCGATCTCTGCAACAACGGTTACAAAGGGCGAATCGGGGTTTATGAAGTGGTGAAAAACACGCCAGACCTGCAACGGCTGATCATGGCCGAAGGCAACTCCCTGGAAATCGAGATCCAGATGCGCAAGGACGGCTTCAACGATCTGCGTACTTCAGGTTTGATCAAGGCCATGCAAGGCATTACCAGCCTTGAAGAAATCAACCGGGTCACCAAGGACTGAACATGGCGGTCAAGGCAGCAAAAATCAGCGTGTACGCCTGGGAAGGCACGGACAAGAAAGGCACCAGAATGACCGGCGAGTTGAGCGGTCAGAACCCGGCGCTGATCAAGGCACAACTGCGCAAGCAAGGGATCAATCCGGGCAAGGTACGCAAGAAATCCGTGTCGATTTTCAACATGGGCAAACGTATCAAGGCCCAGGACATCTCCCTGTTCACCCGGCAGATGGCGACCATGATGAAGGCCGGCGTGCCACTGCTGCAGTCGTTCGACATCATCGGCGAAGGCTTCGAGAACCCGGCCATGCGCAAACTGGTGGACGAGGTGAAACAGGAAGTCGCCGCGGGCAATAGTTTCGCCGCGTCCCTGCGCAAGAAACCGCAATATTTCGACGAGTTGTACTGCAACCTGGTAGACGCCGGTGAACAGGCCGGCGCCCTGGATACGCTACTGGATCGGGTGGCCACTTATAAGGAAAAAAGCGAACAGCTCAAGGCCAAGATCAAGAAAGCCATGACGTACCCGATGGCCGTGGTGTTCGTCGCGATCATCGTGACCGGGATTCTGCTGGTCAAGGTTGTGCCGCAGTTCAAGTCCGTGTTCTCCGGGTTTGGTGCCGAACTGCCGTCCTTCACCCTGATGGTCATCGCGCTGTCGGAGTTCATGCAGGAGTGGTGGTGGATGATGCTCGGCGCACTGATTGCAGCGGTCTTCGGTTTTCGTCGAGCCCTGAAAAAGTCGCAGGGTTTTCGCGATCGGATGGACACCTGGCTGTTGAAACTGCCGCTGGTGGGCGCGCTGATGTACAAGTCCGCCGTGGCCCGTTATGCCCGCACGCTGTCGACCACGTTCGCCGCCGGGGTACCGCTGGTGGATGCCCTGGAATCGGTCGCCGGCGCCACCGGCAACATCGTGTTCAAGCGTGCGGTGCTGCGCATCCGGCAGGACGTGTCGACCGGCATGCAGCTGAATTTCGCCATGCGCACCTCCGGTGTGTTCCCGAACATGGCGATCCAGATGGCCGCGATTGGCGAGGAGTCCGGCGCCCTCGACGACATGCTCGACAAAGTCGCCAGTTTTTATGAGGACGAGGTGGACAACATGGTCGACAACCTCACCAGCCTGATGGAGCCATTCATCATGGTGGTGCTGGGCGTTGTTGTCGGCGGCCTGGTGGTTGCCATGTACCTGCCCATCTTCCAACTCGGCTCAGCGATCTGACATGCCCTTGAATGAATACCTGACCCTTTATCCACTGGCCTTCGTGATCACGGCGCTGGTGCTCGGCCTGGTGATCGGCAGCTTTCTCAACGTGGTGATCTGGCGCCTGCCGAAGATGCTCGAACGGGAATGGCGAATGCAGGCCCACGATATGCTGGGCCTGCCGACCGAAACGCCGCTGCCAACCTACAACCTGATGTTGCCGCACTCCCATTGCCCACACTGCGCCCACAAGATCCGCGCCTGGGAAAACATTCCCGTGCTCAGTTACCTGTTTCTGCGTGGTCGCTGCTCGAACTGCGCAGCACCGATCAGCAAGCGCTACCCACTGACCGAACTGGCCTGCGGTCTGCTCTCGGCATTCATTGCCTGGCATTTCGGTTTCGGCTGGCCTGCCTGCCTGATGCTGGTGCTGACCTGGGGCCTGTTGGCGATGAGCCTGATCGACGCCGAACATCAACTGCTGCCGGACGTATTGGTGCTGCCGCTGTTGTGGCTGGGATTGATCGTCAACAGCTTCGAGCTGCTCGTGCCGTTGCATGATGCCTTGTGGGGCGCAGTGGCCGGCTACATGGCGCTGTGGTCGGTGTTCTGGCTGTTCAAGCTGATCACCGGCAAGGACGGCATCGGTCATGGCGATTTCAAGCTACTGGCGATGCTGGGGGCCTGGGGCGGTTGGCAAGTCCTGCCGCTGACGATCCTGTTGTCGTCGCTGGTAGGGGCGATTCTCGGGGTGATTTTGCTGCGCTTGCGCAACGCTAAAACCTCGACGCCGATCCCCTTCGGCCCCTATCTGGCAATTGCCGGCTGGATTGCATTGCTCTGGGGTGGTCAAATAACCGGCTTCTATTGGCAGTTTGTCGGTTTGAAATGAATACCCCTGTGGAAAAACCCTGGATTCTCGGCCTGACCGGCGGCATCGGCAGCGGCAAAAGTGCCGCAGCCCAGCACTTCATTGACCTCGGCGTGCACGTGGTGGATGCCGATCACGCGGCGCGCTGGGTGGTGGAACCGGGACGCCCGGCGCTGGCCAGGATCGCCGAGCATTTCGGCCCCGGCGTGCTGCAAGCCGACGGGCAACTGGATCGCGCCGCGTTGCGCAAACTGATCTTCGAAGTCCCGGAGGAACGCCGCTGGCTCGAAGCCTTGCTGCATCCGCTGATCGCCAAGGAAATCGTCGAGCATCTGGCCAAGGCACAATCGCCTTACGCGATTCTGGTATCGCCGCTGCTGATCGAGTCCGGGCAGTACGCCATGACCCAACGGGTACTGGTGATCGACGCCCCGGAACACCTGCAGATCGAACGCACCCTGCAGCGTGACCAGACCAGCGAACAACAGGTCCAGGCGATCCTCAAGGCCCAGTCCAGTCGCCAAAATCGCGTGGACCATGCCGACGATGTGGTGGTCAACGACCGCGACCTCGCCTGGCTGCACAGCGAGGTCGAGCGCTTGCATCACTTTTACTTAACTTTGCGTGGAGGCCAGTCATGAGCCAGACCCCAACCGTCAATTGCCCAACCTGCGGCGCCCCTGTGGAATGGAGCGCCACCAGCACCTTCCGGCCTTTCTGTTCGGATCGTTGCAAACTGATCGACCTGGGTGCCTGGGCGTCGGAAGAACACAAGATCCCGGTCAGCCCGGACGCCGAGGACGACCTGTTCAGCGAAGACTTCGAACCGCGTCACTGATCCCAACGATCAGGGCCGCATAAAGCCGTAGTCCTGACCGTCATCGAGGTTCTCGGCGAGAAACTGCAACTCATCCGCCAGATCCTCGACACTGCGCACCGCCTTGCTCTGCTGCACCACCGCACTGAGCAAGGCGCGCAGGCTCAACCCCGGATCAAACCCCACTTCCTGCGCCACATCCAGACTTCGACGCAACTCCTGCCTTGCCCACTCGTAGACACTCATTTCGATGCTCCTGAAGGTTTTGCCGAGCATGAGTTCGCGAGCACCTAACCGATTTGATGTGGATCAAGACTTGGGATCGTCGTCTTTCCAGGGCGCCGAAAGGTAACGGGTGCGGTTGAACGTCTCCAGCCATTCGGGACTGAACACCACCAGCGCACTGATGATCATGCCGTTGATAAACGCCTCGGGGAAAATCAGCAGCCACAAATAGCCGACAAAATCTTCCAGCCAGTACGGCATCGCGAAACGTTCATCGAACCACAGCAACGTCAGCGCCAGCAGCAGGCACAGCAATGCCGACAGCGCCGCCGCAAAGAACCCGGAAACGAAGATATACACAAAGGGATTACGCGGTTGAGCACGCTCGACGAGGATCGCGCAGCATTCGGTGACCAATACCGGCAGCAGGATAATCAACGCGCCGTTCACCCCGACAGCGGCCAGATCCTGGCGCCCGAGCAGCACCAACCCCAGCTGCGCCACCAGCCCACCGATAATTGCCAACGGCCAGTCCAGCAGTAACGTGACGGCGGTCATGCCAATGAAGTGATACGACACGCCCGTATCGAAATCCCGTCGCACCAGCCACAACATAAACAGCGCGAACACCGTGCCGAACAGCAAATGCTGGCGGCGACTGTCGGTGAACAACTCGACCCAGGGTGCACGGCAGATCGCCCAGATCAGCGCGGGTACGTAAATCAGCCAACCGACCGCCAGACTCTGCGGTGACAGCAACTCGGCGCCGATCATGACGCCATCCCCTTGAACACCACGACACACTCCTTGTTGGATTACGGCTCCTTGCCAGCATACACCGGCGCAAAAGTCGCTCCAGTGGATGCAAAGCTTTCTGCTTGTCGCATTTGAACGCTAAGCTTGGGCCTATGGATGACTCAGATTATTTACGCCTGCTGACCATCGCGGCCGAGCAAGCCAACGCGTTCCTGTCCAATGCCCGCAAATGGGAGCGTGAGCGTTGGGTCTGCCAGCGCCTGCTGCAAGGCCTGAACATTCCCTATCGCGCCGACGAGTTCGCCCCCGCCGGGGAGCCGCCGGACGTGCTGTTTCGCGATGCCAGTTTCGAGGTGTTCTTCGTCCTCGACGAGGGCCGGCGTCTCAACGACGAATGGCGCGACGAATTGCAACGACGGCGCAGCGCGTTTTCCCTCAGTTCGCTGGTGCGTCGCGAGGCCAAGCCCCGACGCATTCCGGCCAATGAATTCCTGCTGCGACTGGCGCCGACCCTGCGCAAAAAAGCCCACAACTACAAAGAACGCGGCATGGATTTGGGAGAACTGGACATCATCGCCTTCGCCAGTCTCAAGCGCGAAGTGTTAGACCTCAACAGCCATTTCCCGCCACCCACCGAATACTTGCGCCAGGGTTGGCGCTCGTTATCACTGGTCGGGCCGACCTTCGCCCGGGTGCTGTTCGCCCACCCGGACGCGCCGGATTTCCTGCGCAGCAACCTCGGTCGCAGCATCGTCTTCGACGTCGGGATCAGCCTGTGAGTCCGTTGCAGGAATTGATGGCCGAAGTCCCGCAAATTGGCCGTGTACGCTGGATTGGCGTGCGCCCCGCGTCCCATGTGCCGATGATTGAACTGGACGTCGTGGAAGCGCGACTCGAAGCCGGTTTGACTGGCGACAAGGCCCGCCCCGGCGTACGCAATATGCGGCAGGTGACGCTGATTCAGTGGGAGCATCTGGCGGTGATCAGTTCGCTGATGGGCCGCCCGGACGATAAGCCGGTGTTACCGGGTGAATTGCGCCGCAACCTGGTGATCAGCGGCATCAACCTGTTCAGCCTCAAGGGCCGGCGCTTCAAGATCGGCCAGGCGGTTTTCGAAACCACGGGCTGGTGCCAACCTTGCGCACGCCTGCAAAACAACCTCGGCCCCGGGACTTTTCAGGCCGTGCGCGGACATGGCGGAATCACCGCCCGAGTGTTACAAAGTGGAATCATTCGACTGGACGATACGGTGAGCGTCGAGCCGATCCCCGACAGCGGCTATGCTCCGTTCAACGTTCGTTAAATCAGCCTGTAGCTTCTACACATTCAGCAACGTCTACCCCTGACGAGGCCCAATATGACCAGCCGCCTGAACCCCGACGACCAGAAGCATGTCGAAGAGTACCTGCACTTGTCCCAACACCGAGTCGAGCGCCGGCCTTTCCGGCCGTGGATGCTCCTGGTGCTGGTGCTGGCAGTGACCATTGGTTTGGGCTTGCTCAGCCGCCTTATCGGTTACCTGACGCTATGAGCTGCCTTGCGCTCGCTCGGGTAATCGCACCGATTTCTTTTAGCCTTGCGAGATATCCCTATGACTCATCGTATTGTCATCGTTGGCGGCGGCGCCGGCGGTCTGGAGTTGGCTACCCGTCTGGGTAAGACTCTGGGCAAACGTGGCACGGCCAGTGTGATGTTGGTCGACGCGAACCTGACCCACATCTGGAAACCGCTGTTGCACGAAGTGGCGGCCGGGTCGCTGAACTCCTCCGAAGACGAACTCAACTATGTTGCCCAGGCGAAATGGAACCACTTCGAGTTCCAGCTGGGGCGCATGAGCGGGCTCGACCGTGCAGCGAAAAAAATCCAGTTGGCGGCGACCTACGACGAAGCCGGCATTGAATTGGTCCCCGCGCGCGAAGTGGGTTACGACTCGCTGGTGATCGCGGTCGGCAGCACCACCAACGATTTCGGCACCCAGGGCGCGGCGCAGCATTGCCTGTTCCTCGACACCCGCAAACAAGCCGAGCGTTTCCACCAGCAACTGCTCAACCACTACCTGCGCGCCCATGCCGGGCAAACCGATGTGGTTGAGCAAATCAGCGTGGCCATCGTCGGTGCTGGCGCCACCGGTGTCGAATTGGCAGCGGAACTGCACAACGCTGCCCATGAACTGGCGGCCTATGGCCTGGACCGGATCAAACCGGAAAACATGCACATCACCCTGATCGAAGCCGGGCCACGGGTGCTGCCAGCCCTGCCGGAACGCATCGGCGGGCCTGTGCATAAAACCCTGGAGAAACTCGGGGTCAACGTGATGACCAATGCAGCGGTCAGTGAAGTCACAGCCGAAAGCCTGATTACCGCCGATGGCAAAGTGATCAATGCCAGCCTGAAAGTCTGGGCCGCCGGGATTCGTGCACCGGGTTTCCTCAAGGACATCGATGGCCTGGAAACCAACCGCATCAATCAGCTGCAAGTGCTGCCGACCCTGCAAACCACCCGCGACGAAAATATCTTCGCCTTCGGTGACTGCGCCGCCTGCCCGCAACCGGGCACCGACCGCAACGTACCGCCGCGCGCCCAGGCTGCGCATCAACAAGCATCGTTGCTGGCCAAATCCTTGAAGCTGCGGATCGAAGGCAAGGCGTTGCCGGAATACAAGTACACCGACTACGGCTCACTGATCTCGCTGTCGCGTTTTTCGGCTGTGGGTAACTTGATGGGCAACCTCACCGGCAGCGTGATGCTGGAAGGTTGGCTGGCGCGGATGTTTTATGTGTCGCTGTACCGGATGCACCAGATGGCGTTGTACGGCGCGTTTCGCACGGCGATGTTGATGCTGGGGAGCAAGATTGGGCGTGGGACTGAACCGCGTCTGAAGCTGCATTAAGATTTTCGGCGGCTGTCAGGGCCTCTTCGCGGGCAAGCCTCGCTCCTACAGGTTGGTGATATCTGTAGGAGCGAGGCTTGCCCGCGAATGGAGCCCCTCGGTCTCATCCATAAACACTTATGTGTCTCACTGTATCCCGCCCCGCGATTTCGCCCCTTCGCTTACAAACTCCCCCCTTGCACGACACAGAAGCGATACACCCGCCCCGTTAAATGGCCACACCCGAGCAAGGCACCGCCTGCTTCGGTCAACGCCGCACTACGCGGCATCCTTTATCGAGCGGTTGTGTCGTGCAACCCAGGAGATTTCAAATGTCCCGTACCACTAAAAACACTATCGGTCTGCTCGGCGCTGTTTTGGCTGGCGGCATGATGTTGACCGGTTCCGTATTCGCCGCCCAACCACTGACTCAGGGTTACCTGCTGGCCTCGGCCGAGCAAGTGGTGAAAACCCCCGAAGGCAAGTGTGGCGAAGGCAAATGCGGCGATGCGTCGATGGCCAAGACCGACACCGATGGCGACGGCAAAGTCTCCCGCGCCGAGTTCCAGGCTGTCGCGCCGAAGTCCAACTTCGACAAGATCGACACCAACCATGACGGTTTCATCGACGAGCAAGAGGCTTACAACAACGTGAAAGCCAACTTCGAAGCCAACGGCAAGAAAATGCCAAAAGGTCTGTTCGAACACCTGAAAGACCAAGACGGCGCCTAAGCCTCAGCACAAACAAGCCGCGCATTCCCGAGAGGAAGCGCGGCTTTTTTGTGCCTGACTGATTTACACCCGGAAGCGCTGCACCATGCCTTGCAGGGCATTGGCCAGTTTGGACAGTTCGTGGCTGGAGGCGCTGGTCTGATCGGCACCCGCGGCGGAACGCACTGACAGGTCGCGGATGTTCACCAGGTTGCGATCGACTTCCCGGGCCACTTGCGCCTGTTCTTCGGCGGCGCTGGCGATCACCAGGTTTCGCTCGTGAATCTCATGCACCGATGCGGTGATGGTCTGCAACGCCTCGCCGGCGCGCTCGGCCAGGATCAGTGTGCTGGCGGCACGGGAGGCGCTGGCCTGCATGGAGTCCAGCGCCAGGGTCGAACCGCTGCGCATGCCCTGGACCATTTGTTCGATTTCCTGGGTCGATTGCTGGGTGCGATGGGCCAGCGCCCGTACTTCATCGGCTACCACCGCAAACCCGCGACCGCTCTCCCCCGCCCGCGCCGCTTCAATCGCCGCGTTGAGTGCCAACAGATTGGTTTGCTCAGCAATGGCGCGAATCACGTCCAGCACCTTGCCGATGTCCTGGGATTGATTGGCCAGGGACTGCACCAACTCCCCGGTGTGCTGCACATCGTTGGCGAGGGCGCTGATGGCACTGGCGGTTTCGCTGACTCGCTCTTGGCCCAAGTGCGCAGATTCACTGGACTGGCGCGTGGCGTCGGACGTCGACACCGCATTACGTGCGACTTCTTCCACAGCGGTGGTCATCTCGTTGACTGCCGTCGCGGCCTGTTCGATCTCATTGTTCTGCTGTTGCAGACCCTGGGTGCTGTCGAGGGTCACAGCATTCAATTCATCGGCCGCCGTGGCCAGTTGGGTGGCCGAGCCGCTGATGCCTTGCAGGGTTTCGCGCAAGTTCTGCTGCATGGTCGCCAGCGCCTTGAGCAAACGGCTGACTTCATCACTGCCGTGGGTTTCGATGGGGTTGGTGAGATCGCCCCGGGCCACGTTTTCTGCTGCATTCACCGCTTCATTCAGTGGACGCACGATGCTGCGGGTCAGCAACATCGCCAGGCCGACGGTGGCCAGTGCCGCCAGGGCGATAAACAGGCTGACGATGGTGCGCGAGGTTTCGTAATGCGCGGCGGACTTCTGGCTTTCGGCGGCGACTTGCTTGGTGAACAGATCCGCCAGGTCAGTCAGTTGTTTGCCGGAACCATCGACCACGGTTTTCATGTCCACCAGCAGCAGTTTGGTCAGCTCATCGCGACGGCCTTGTTCCGCCAGGGTGAACGATTGGGCGATACCCGAGCGGTAAGCGGCGAACGTACCCTTGAACTGGTCATACAACTGCTTGCCTTCTGCGGTGTTGACCAATTTGTCATAGGCAGCAATCTTGTCGCTCAGCTCCTTGTCCCGGGTGTCCATCTGGCTGCGGTACTGGGCGATGTTCTTCGGGTCCTGGTCCAGAGCCATGCGCAGGGAGATGGTGCGGATGCGCAGCATGATCTCGCGAATCTCATCGCCGCCACGGATGCTCGGCAACCATTGGCTTTCAACCGCCACCTCACTGTCACGAATGCTCGACATCTGCCCCAGTGCGAACACCCCGAGCAACGCCACCAGCACTGCGATCAGGGCAAAACCCAGTGCAGCACGGGGAGCAATATTCAGCTGACGAAGAAACATAACGAGCGCCTTTTCTTTTTATGGCTGGAGATGGACGCGCTGTGCGCGCTCCGTTGGCTCGTTATCGGCAAGTTGTATGATGACTTGAAGCCGAACTGCACTTTTTCGAAGACAAAAAAAATCCCCGTATCTTTCGATACGAGGATTTTTAATATGGTCGGGGTAAGGGGATTCGAACTCCTGACATCCTGCTCCCAAAGCAGGCGCGCTACCGGACTGCGCTATACCCCGGTAAAAAAAAGGCGACCTATACAAGTCGCCTTCTTCTTCGATCAGCGCTTTTGGCCTCTGATCTTAAGATCTGATCCCAGTGTTAACTGGTTTCAAAAATGGTGGGTCGTGTGGGATTCGAACCTACGACCAATTGGTTAAAAGCCAACTGCTCTACCAACTGAGCTAACGACCCAAAAATGGTCGGGGTAAGGGGATTCGAACTCCTGACATCCTGCTCCCAAAGCAGGCGCGCTACCGGACTGCGCTATACCCCGGTTTGAAATTGGCTCCGTGACCAGGACTCGAACCTGGGACCCAATGATTAACAGTCATTTGCTCTACCGACTGAGCTATCACGGAACTACATATTTCAATTTACAACGGTGAAGCTTGCTGCATCTCTTCGACCCGTTCGCATCGCTGCGTTCGTGTGTCTGAGGCGCGCTATTCTACAATCTTAAGCACCTCTGTCAACCCCCTAAATTGCATTCAAGTTAATGATTTGCAACTTATTTCAGATTTCTGCTTGGGGAGCAGAAACCCTTCCGGGTGACTTACTGCGGGGCGCACTTTACAAGCCTTTTCCTTTCAGTTCAACAGCCTGGCGAAAAAAAGGCCTCGCAATGCGAGGCCTTGTTTATTTCACTGGCATTACGACTCAGTCAAAAACGATTTCGTCGTTTTCCACTTTGCCAACAGCGGTCTCGCCCGGCATGAAACGACCGGACAGAATCAGTTGCGCCAGCGGGTTTTCGATCCAGCGCTGAATCGCTCGTTTGAGCGGCCGTGCGCCGTAGACCGGGTCGTAACCGACAGCGATCAACTTATCCATCGCCTCAGGGCTGAGCTCCAGTTTCAGTTCGCGCTCGGTCAGGCGACTGCGCAGACGACCCAACTGGATCTCGGTGATGCCGGCAATCTGATCCCGGGCCAACGGCTCGAAAATCACCACTTCGTCAACCCGGTTGATGAACTCCGGCCGGAAGTGCGTAGAAATCGCATCCATCACCGCCGCGCGTTGCGCCTCACGATCACCGACCAGTTCCTGGATCTGTACCGAGCCGAGGTTAGAGGTCATGACGATCACGGTGTTCTTGAAATCCACCGTACGGCCATGACTGTCGGTCAATCGGCCATCTTCCAGCACTTGCAGCAAGATGTTGAACACGTCCGGATGGGCCTTCTCGACCTCGTCCAGGAGGATCACCGAGTAAGGCTTGCGACGCACTGCCTCAGTCAGGTAACCGCCCTCTTCATAGCCCACGTAGCCTGGTGGCGCGCCGATCAACCGGGCCACGGAATGTTTTTCCATGAACTCGGACATATCGATGCGGATCATCGCCTCTTCCGTATCAAAGAGGAATTCGGCCAGCGCCTTGCACAGCTCTGTTTTACCGACGCCGGTCGGGCCGAGGAACATGAACGAGCCGCTCGGGCGATTCGGGTCGGACAACCCGGCACGGGAACGTCGCACCGCGTTGGAAACCGCAATCACAGCCTCGTTCTGGCCGATCACACGTTGGTGCAACAGGCTTTCCATCTTCATCAGCTTGTCGCGCTCGCCTTCGAGCATTTTCGACACGGGAATGCCGGTCCACTTCGACACGACTTCCGCGATCTCTTCTTCAGTCACCTTGCTGCGCAGCAACTGATTTTCGCTCTTGCCGTGCTGGTCGACCATTTGCAGGCTGCGCTCCAGATCCGGGATGATCCCGTATTGCAGCTCGGCCATGCGGTTCAGGTCGCCTTTGCGACGTGCGGCTTCCAGTTCCTGACGGGACTGTTCGATTTTCTGCTGGATCTGCGCCGAGCCCTGGACTTCGGCTTTCTCCGCGTTCCAGATTTCTTCGAGGTCCGAGTACTCACGCTCGTGGCGGACAATTTCTTCCTGGAGTTTTTCCAGGCGTTTCTTCGCCGCGTCGTCGCTTTCTTTTTTGAGCGCCTGGGATTCCACTTTCAGTTGAATCAGACGACGCTCCAAGCGGTCCAGCACTTCCGGCTTGGAATCAATCTCCATGCGGATGCGGCTGGCGGCTTCGTCGATCAGGTCGATGGCCTTGTCCGGCAACTGACGATCGGTGATGTAGCGATGACTGAGCTTGGCCGCGGCGATGATCGCGCCATCGGTGATCGCGACCTTGTGGTGAACCTCATAACGCTCTTTGAGGCCACGCAGGATGGCGATGGTGTCTTCTTCGCTCGGCTCTTCCACCAGTACTTTCTGGAAACGTCGCTCGAGCGCTGCGTCCTTCTCTATATATTGGCGGTACTCGTTGAGCGTGGTTGCGCCGACGCAGTGCAGCTCGCCACGGGCCAGGGCCGGCTTGAGCATGTTGCCCGCATCCATCGAGCCTTCGCCTTTACCGGCGCCGACCATGGTGTGCAGCTCGTCGATGAACAGAATGATCTGCCCTTCTTGCTTCGACAGCTCGTTAAGCAGGGATTTGAGGCGTTCTTCAAACTCGCCACGGTACTTGGCACCGGCAATCAGCGAGCCCATGTCCAGGGACAACAGGCGCTTGCCCTTGAGGCCATCCGGCACTTCGCCGTTGATGATGCGCTGGGCCAGGCCTTCGGCGATGGCGGTTTTACCCACGCCAGGCTCACCGATCAGCACCGGGTTGTTCTTGGTGCGGCGTTGCAGGACCTGAATGGTGCGGCGAATTTCGTCGTCACGGCCGATCACCGGATCCAGCTTGCCTTCTTCGGCACGCTTGGTCAGGTCGACGGTGTACTTATCCAACGCCTGACGCGACTCCTCGTGGTTGGCGTCGTTGACCGCTTCGCCACCACGCAGGTTGTTGATCGCGTTTTCCAGGGCTTTCTTGCTCACACCCTGGCCGAGCAGCAGCTTGCCGAGCTTGCTGTTGTCGTCCATGGCGGCGAGCAACACCAATTCGCTGGAGATAAACTGATCGCCCTTCTGCTGGGCCAGACGATCGGCCTGGTTGAGCAGACGCGCCAAATCCTGCGACATGTTCACGTCGCCGGTCGGGTTCTGGATTTTCGGCAGTTGATCGAGCTCTTTGGTCAGCTCTTTGCGCAGGCTGTTGACGTCAAAGCCTACTTGCATCAACAGGGGTTTGATCGAACCACCCTGTTGTTCAAGCATGGCTTGCATCAAGTGCGCCGGTTCAATGCCCGGATGATCGAGGCCGACAGCCAGAGATTGGGCGTCGGATAGAGCTAACTGCAATTTGCTGGTTAAACGGTCTATACGCATGGGTCACCTTCCTTTTGAGCAGGCCGGACCTAAAAAACCATCCTGAGTGAAGAAACCTGCCAGATACCTCACTAGATGCGGTCGATTCTGGGAGTTTCAAGCGGCAAACAGTTGATGTAGATCAGGCAAGTCTAGCGTTCGAGCCAGACAAGGGAGGCAAACCGACCCGTGCGCGGACTGCGGCGGTAAGAAAAGAAGCGCGGATCGGTCACGGTACAGAAACCGCCACCATAAACAGCGGTGACACCGCGCGCAGCCAGACGCAAACGCGCCAGCTCATAAATGTCGGCCATGAACTTGCCGGCATTCTGACTCGGGACAAAGGCTTTTGCCGCTTCAGGCAGTTGCTGGATAAAGACTTCCCGAACTTCCGGGCCGACTTCGAAGGCTTGCGGGCCAATGGCCGGACCGAGCCAGACCAGCACTTCTTGCGGTGGCACCGCCAGGCTGTCGAGCGTCGCTTCGAGTACCCCCGCGGCCAACCCTCGCCAACCGGCATGGGCGGCGGCCACGCGAGTGCCGGCACGGTCGCAAAACAACGCGGGCAGGCAGTCGGCCGTCATCGCCGCGCAGGCGATACCGGGTGTTTGCGTCCAACTGGCGTCGGCAGTGGCTACCTGACTGGGGTCTGCGTGGGCCACGACAATGCCGTGAACCTGTTGCAGCCAGGCCGGTTGAATAGAGAAATGATCGGTGAGGCGACGGCGATTTTCGGCCACAGCTTCGGGACTGTCGTCGACGTGATCGCCGAGATTGAGGCTGTCGAACGGCGCCAGACTGACGCCGCCCGCACGGGTGGTAACGCAGGCTTTCACCCCGGCAGGCGCAGGCCAGTCGGGAATCAGCCAGTCACTCATCCGATGAACGCCTCACGGTCTTGCTTGAGCAGGGTCAGCAACCAGACGAAATCGTCCGGAAGTGGTGATTCCCAGCTCATGCGTTTACCGGTGGTCGGATGATCCAGCTCCAGGAACCGCGCATGCAGGGCCTGACGCGGGAAAGCCTTCAACGATTCGACCATGGTCACACTGGCTGCCGGCGGGATGCGGAAACGACCGCCGTAGGCAGGATCTCCGACCAACGGGTAGTTGATGTGGGCCATGTGCACACGAATCTGGTGCGTACGACCGGTTTCCAGCTTCACCCGCACATGCGTGTGGGAGCGGAAACGTTCGAGCACGCGGTAGTGGCTGACGGCTTGCTTGCCGCCTTCCATCACCGCCATGCGCTGGCGTTGCTGGCCGTGACGACCGATCGGCGCGTTGATCTTGCCACCGGCCGTTACCACGCCGATCACGATGCACTCGTAGATCCGGCTGACGCTGCGGCTCTGCAACTGTGTAACCAGCTGCGTCTGCGCTTGAATGGTCTTGGCCACCACCATCAGACCGGTGGTGTCCTTGTCCAGGCGATGCACGATACCGGCGCGGGGCACATTGATAATGTCCGGCACATGGTGCAGCAAGGCGTTGAGCAAGGTGCCGTCAGCGTGACCGGCAGCCGGATGCACCACCAGGCCCGCTGGCTTGTTGATGACCAGGATGTCGTCATCTTCGTAGACGATGTCCAGCTCAATGTCCTGAGCGATCCATTCGCCCTGAGCTTCCTGCTCGGCAGTGAGTTCAAGAATGGCACCACCATGAACAATGTCTCGCGGGCGGATAACCGCCCCATCCACAGTCAGGCGGCCGTCTTTGATCCAGGCGGAAAGGCGCGAGCGCGAGTGCTCAGCGAATAATTGTGCGGCGACTTGATCGAGGCGTTGGCCGCCCAATTCGGACGGCACCTCTGCGCGAAGTTCAATTTTATCGGACATGCTCAGACTAGGCGTCGGCACAGCCTTTGGTTTCGGCTGCGCGCTTGTGGTTAAATACGGCGTCTTTTGCCCCGAGGCTATTCAACGGGGCGCTCATCATAACAGGACGGCCCCGCCCAAGACAGCGGCCGTCATAGGGACGCAAGCCGCCATGCAAGTGAAACACCTGCTGCTGATCGCCATCCTCGCATTGACCGCTGCTTGCTCATCGAAGGAAGTCGTAGACGAAAACCTGAGCGAAGTCGAGCTGTACCAGCAGGCTCAGCACGATCTGGACAACAATAGCTACACCGCCGCCACAGCCAAGCTGAAGGCGCTGGAGTCGCGTTATCCGTTCGGGCGCTATGCTGATCAGGCTCAACTCGAGCTCATCTACGCCAACTACAAGAACGCCGAGCCTGAGGCTGCGAAGTCTGCCGCCGAGCGTTTCATTCGTTTGCACCCACAGCATCCGAACGTGGATTACGCGTATTACCTCAAGGGTCTGACTTCCTTTGACCAGGACGTCGGCCTGCTGGCGCGCTTCCTGCCGCTGGACATGACCAAGCGTGACCCGGGCGCTGCCCGCGACTCGTACAACGAGTTCGCCCAGCTCACCAGCCGCTACCCGAACAGCCGCTACTCGCCGGATGCCAAGCAGCGCATGATTTACCTGCGCAACCTACTGGCCTCCTACGAGATTCACGTTGCCGACTACTACCTGACCCGTCAGGCCTATGTCGCCGCCGCGAACCGTGGTCGTTATGTGGTGGAAAACTTCCAGGAAACCCCATCGGTCGGTGACGGTCTGGCGGTGATGGTCGAGGCCTACCAGCGCCTGCACCTGGACGAACTGGCCAACACCAGCCTCGAAACCCTGAAGCTCAACTACCCGAACCACCCAAGCCTGGTGGACGGTCAGTTCAAGCCATCGGTCGACGAAGCGGACAACCGTTCGTGGCTGAGCAAGGCCACCTTGGGCCTGATCGAATCCCGTCCGCCGCTGCCGCCGGGTGAAACCCGCGCCAACCAGGACGTGCAGAAGCAATTCCAGGACGCCAAAGACGCGATTCCGAACGATCTCAAGCCTAGAGACAGCAACGGCGACGTGATCGAAGAAGAGCAACACGAAGCGGAAGGCAACAACAGCGACCGTTCGTGGTTCAGCTACATGACCTTCGGTGTGTTCGACTGACACCACAGGCTGTGCAAAAAGGGAGACTCTCGAGTCTCCCTTTTTTATTGTCGCGATTTATTACGCTGTGCGCCTGACATGTCCTTGGCTAAACTGCCTGATCATCATTCGAAAAGCAGCCCACCATGGTTCGTTTACTGTTCTGGATCGCCCTGATTGCCGCAGCGGTATGGTTTTGGCGCAAGTTCAAGGGTTCGGCTTCCGTCTCCCGGCCCAATGCCGAACTGGAAGCGGCGCCAATGGTTCGCTGTGCCCACTGCGGCGTGCACCTGCCCCGTGATCGTGCGCTGAGCCTTCAACAACAGTGGTATTGCAGCCAGGCTCACCTTGAGCAAGGCCCGGGCTCCAGTGATCGCTGAGGCTTCCAGCCCCGGCAGCAAACAGGCCCAGCGACTGCTGCGCCTCTATCATCTTTACCGTTTAAGCGTCGGCATCACCTTGGTGCTGTTGATCTCCAGCAACATGGACAACCAGCTGCTGACGTTCGCCAATAACGACCTGCTGCGCAGCGGCAGTTGGTTGTACCTGGTGCTGAACATCTTGTTGGTGGTGTTCCTGGAGAACACCCGGCGTCCGGCGCAATTGTTCAGCCTGACGCTGGTCGACGTCTTGCTGCTATGCGGTCTGTTCTACGCCGCTGGCGGTGTGGCCAGCGCCATTGGCAATTTATTGATCGTGTCGGTGGCCATCGGCAACACCCTGTTGCGCGGGCGGATCGGCCTGTTGATTGCCGCGGTCGCAGCCCTGGGCATCGTCGGTTTGAGTTTCCTGCAGAGCTTCTCCCGCCCCACCAGCCCCAGCGACTACCTGCAAGCCGGCACCCTTGGCGCCCTGTGTTTTGCTGCGGCGTTGCTGGTGCAGGGGTTGATCCGGCGCCTGGAAGTCAGCGAACACCTGGCCGAGCAGCGGGCCAGTGAAGTCATCGGCCTGGAGGCGCTCAACGCACTGATCCTGCAACGCATGCGCACCGGCATTCTGGTACTCGACGACCAGCGGCGGGTGCAACTGGCCAACCACAGCGCCCTGTCCCTGCTGGGTCAGGAACGTCTCGACGGCGAGTTGATCGATGATTACTCACCGACCTTGGTTGAACGCCTGCAACTGTGGCTCAACAACCCGACCTTGCGACCGCAAAGCCTGAAAATCGCCCGTTCCGGCCTGGAGCTGCAACCGAGCTTCATTGCCCTGGACCAAAGCCCGCACCATCAGACCCTGATCTTTCTTGAAGACCTCGCCCAGATCGCCCAGCAGGCGCAGCAACTGAAACTCGCTGCCCTGGGTCGCTTGACCGCCGGTATCGCCCACGAGATCCGCAATCCGCTGGGCGCCGTTAGTCATGCCGCGCAGTTGCTGCAGGAATCCGAGGAACTGAACGGCGCGGATCGGCGTCTGACCCAGATTATCCAAGACCACTCTCAGAGAATGAATCGGGTTATCGAAAACGTCCTGCAACTGTCCCGCCGCCAGCAAACCACCCCGCAACGACTCGATCTGAAGCCGTGGCTCGAGCAGTTCGTCGCCGAAACCCGTGAGGCCGCGACCGAACGCCAGCAGATTCACCTGCGCATCGGCATGGGCTACTTCAAAACGCTGATGGACCCGAATCAGTTGACGCAGGTTCTCGACAACTTATTGCGCAATGCCTGGCGTCACAGCGGCTTGACCCATGAAACCGCCGAGGTCTGGCTGGAGCTGTTTGTCGACGCTGACAGCCAGCTGCCGGTCCTCGAAGTGCTGGACAACGGCCCCGGTGTGGCGCCGGACCAGCAGGCCCATTTGTTCGAACCCTTCTTCACCACCAGTAGCCAAGGCACTGGCCTGGGGCTTTATCTGTCCCGTGAGCTGTGCGAAAGCAACCAGGCCCGCCTAGACTTCAAACCACGCCAAGGCGGCGGCTGCTTTCGCATCACCTTTGCACACGGACGGAAACAAAGTTGAACATGAGCCCACGGCAAAAAGTCCTGATCGTCGACGACGAACCGGATATCCGCGAACTCCTGGAAATCACCCTGGGACGGATGAAACTCGACACTTTCAGTGCCCGCAACCTCGGCGAAGCCCAGGCCCTGCTGGGCCGGGAAACATTCGATCTGTGCCTGACCGACATGCGCCTGCCCGATGGCACGGGTCTGGAACTGGTGCAACACATCCAGCAACGTTATCCCCAAGTGCCGGTGGCCATGATCACGGCCTATGGCAGCCTGGAAACCGCCATCAACGCCCTCAAGGCCGGCGCCTTCGATTTCCTGACCAAACCGGTGGACCTCGCCCGCTTGCGGGAGCTGGTCACCAGCGCCTTGCGCCTGCCTGCTCCGGGTGGCGCCGGTACCGCCATCGATCGCCGGTTGCTGGGCGATTCACTGCCGATGCGCAGCCTGCGCAAGCAAATAGACAAACTGGCCCGCAGCCAGGCCCCGGTGTACATCAGTGGCGAATCCGGCAGCGGCAAGGAGTTGGTCGCCCGCCTGATCCACGAACAAGGCCCACGCGCCAACCGGCCTTTCGTACCGGTCAACTGCGGGGCGATACCGTCGGAATTGATGGAAAGCGAATTCTTCGGCCATCGCAAGGGCAGTTTCAGCGGTGCCATCGAAGACAAACCCGGATTGTTCCAGGCAGCCCATGGCGGCACGTTATTCCTCGACGAAGTAGCGGATTTGCCGCTGGCGATGCAGGTCAAACTGCTGCGGGCGATTCAGGAAAAAGCCGTGCGTAGCGTCGGCGGCCAGCAGGAAATCGTGGTCGATGTGCGCATCCTCTGCGCCACCCACAAAGACCTCGACGCGGAAGTCAGCGCCGAACGTTTTCGCCAGGATTTGTACTACCGGCTCAACGTGATCGAGCTGCGTGTCCCGCCCTTGCGCGAACGCCGGGACGATATCGAGACACTGGCCAGTCATGTGCTCAAGCGACTGGCGGCCGGCACTGGCCACCCCGCCACCAAACTGCACCCGCAAGCCCTTGAAGCGCTGAAAGGCTACCGCTTCCCGGGCAATGTGCGGGAACTGGAGAACATGCTCGAGCGTGCTCACACCTTGTGCGAGAACAAACAAATCGAAGCTGGCGACTTGCGCCTGGCCGAAGGCAACTGCGCCGCTGAAACGGGCGTGCCGGACCTGACGCGGATCGACAATCTGGAAGATTATCTGGAAAACGTCGAGCGCAAACTCATCCTCCAGGCTTTGGAGGAAACCCGCTGGAACCGCACGGCAGCGGCACAGCGGTTGAATTTGTCGTTTCGATCGATGCGCTACAGGCTCAAGAAGTTAGGCCTGGATTGAAGGCCCCTTCGCGAGCAGGCTCGCTCCCACAGTTGATCTGAGGTGTTCTCAGATTATGTGTTCATCGCTGAACCCTGTGGGAGCGAGCCTGCTCGCGAAGACAATCTGACAGGCGCGGAAAACTCTGCGGTTAAATCCGCCCCTCTGGCGCATACGGCGCCGGATCAATAATCGGCGCCCTGCCCAGCATCACATCCGCAAACAACTGACACGACGCCGGCGCCAGCACCAGCCCATTGCGGTAATGCCCGCAGTTGAGCCAGAGACCGGCGAAACCCGGCACCCGGCCGATATACGGGATGCCTTCCGGCGAACCCGGCCGCAAACCGGCCCAGTGCCCCACCACCTCGGCATCGGCCAACGCCGGAATCAACTCCACGGCCGAGGCTTTCAGGCTTTCCAGCGCCGACTCGGTCGGGGTCTTGTCGAATCCTTCGTGCTCCAGCGTACTGCCGATCAGGATATGCCCGTCACGCCGCGGGATCGCATAGCGCCCCTTGGCCAGCACCATGCTCGGCAAAAAGTCCGCCGCGCACTTGTAGAGAATCATCTGCCCTTTGACCGGTTCGACTGGCAGCTCCAACCCGAGACTCTTGAGCAGATCACCGCTCCAGGCGCCCGCCGTCAGGACCACCTGATCGCCGTGAATAGCGCCCGTAGACGTCTGCACTCCGACCACCGTGTCGCCTTCACGGATAAACCCGCTGACTTCACACTGCTCATGGATCGTCACGTTCGGCAGGGCCAACAGCGCCGCTTTCAGGGACTTGACCAGCCGCGGATTCCGCACATTGGCCACATCGGCCATGTAGATCGCCCGGGAAAAACCACCACCCAGCACGGGCACCGCGTCATGGGCCGCCGAGATATCCACAGCCCGCAACGGACGGTTTTCCCGTTTGGCCCAGGCAAGCGCTTCGGCCTCGTCATCCAGATCCAGCCAGTACAGCCCAGTGGTATGCACTTCAGGGTCGACACCGGTGGCAGCAAACAGCCGCGCGCCCAGCTGTGGATAAAAATCCTGGGACCAGTGAGCCAGCGCCGTGACCGCCGGGCTGTAACGCCACGGGTAAAGCGGCGAAACAATGCCTCCGCCGGCCCAGGAGGACTCCTGGCCAACGTTCGAGCGATCCAGCAACACAACGCTCTGCACTTCGGACGCGAGATTGAACGCGGTCAGCAGGCCAATCACCCCGCCGCCGACAATCACCACTTGCTGTTGCCTGCTCATGTTCTGATCCAACCGTTCAATAGACAGAGGGCGCAAAAGGCGCCCGAAAAAGAAACTCAGCGGCCCCAGCAATCCTTGGTGGTGGCCGTGGCGTTAACCATGTTTCTGACGCCGGTGTTGGTAATGGTGAAATCCCCGCACTTGTCAGTCGCCATGGAGGAACCGGGCTTGCGCACTGCCGTCAGCAGGAAGGTCTGATCGGTGATGGTCGGGGTGAGGGTGTAGAAATCGGTACCCGTACTCAAGACGGCTGGGATGGCGGCGGTATACGCATTGTTCTTGGAATAGAACCGCTCAAGAATCTGCGCCTGCTCGGTAAGCAGCCCGGCGACTTCGGTGCGCCGGCCTTTTTTCACATATTCGGTGAGGCTCGGATAGCCAATGGTGATGATGATCCCGATGATCGCAATCACGATCATGATTTCGATCAGGGTAAAACCTCGGTTGGATCTGCGCATTGCCTCAACTCTCACTTACTGTATTTGTCGCCACATGATGCGACGGCTGCCGCCACCGCCGGTTTTTCCCACCAGGGAACTGACATTGCCACTGGAGTCGTTCACGATCAGACGAGCCCCATTGTTGACGATTGCATTCAGCGTCGGAATCCCCCCGGTGAAAATCACCCCGCTGGAGATCGAATCCGCGCTATCGACCACCCCGTCGCCAGTGGTGTCGAGCAGCGCATAGTTGAGCATCTTACCGTTGAACGCATCCAGTTCGACCAGTTTGCCGGTGCCGAAACTGGCGCACGGGTCGGTGGTGTCGACGCTGGCAGTGGTAAACAAGACCCGTCCGGCCAGCAGGTTTGCCTGATTGATCACCCGCTCACCGGTCAGCACGTTGTTGTACACCAGCGGCAGGTACCAGCCCTTCTCGGTCGGGTAGGTCGTGTCATTCTGGCTCGTGGTGATGAACTGCCCGCCGGCACTGCCGGTGGTCACCCCCGTCACCGACTGGGCCTGCAAACTCGCCACGGTAATCTGGCCGGCCCCACCATCGGCATCCCACACTGAGTAAAACGCCTGAAGGTCCTTGTTGGTCTTATCCGCCGTCTCATTGAATTTCCCGGTGCCGAAAAACACTTGCTTGCCGCCCAGGGAATTGTCCGCCAGCAGTGGTTGCGCGGTAATCGGTTGCGTGGCGCCACCCGGGGTCGTGAACAACGGTTTGCCTGAAAACGCTACACCCCAGGTGTCGGTCGTGGCACCGCTCAGGTCAAACTTCCACAGACGTCCCTTCAAGTCGCCACCATAAGCGGCCTGCACTACGTTCTGCGAGTTGACCTTAAGCTTTACCGAGGACAGACCATTGGTGGTTTCCGTACTGTCGACGACAATTTTCTTGATCAACGAGCCGTCACGAATATCCACCACATACAACGCCGCCACACCCGAATTGCTTCCGTAGCCATTGGAAATGAACGCCGCCCAGCGCCCATCGGCCAAGCGTGCCACTTCGGGGCGAGCGTAGGCATAACCCAGATCATTGAAAACGTTCGCCGTGTTTGCCGTGGCCGGTGCGCTGAATTCCCACAACGCCTTGAAAACATTACCCGCCGATGCGTCGAACAATTGCACCGCGTAAAAAGTTCTGCCGCCCGCCCCTACCCCGCCCAGCGCCAGGGTTTTCCACGCAGTACCGAGTTGGGCATCGAACACACCGACCTGACCGTCCACCAAAAACTTGTGGCTCACGCCGTTGATGTAGGTGGGATCGGCAATGTAGCGCAACGACGGCAACACGCTGGACGGCATGTAGGCATAACGCCGGGCACCGTTGGCAGCGTTGATGACATTAAGGAAGCCGTCGTTGGCGTTGACCACCAGGCTGGCGCTCATGTTGGCGGCTTTGGTCGCCAGATAGGTGGTGTAGGTGGAATCGCCCACCAGGTCCGACGCAGTCTGGTCCGCCGGAGAGGCCGACGCGAGGGGCGAGTTGATGATGTCGCCCAGCAACACCGTACGCACTTTTAGCCCGGCCTTGTTGGTGCCCTTGCTCCACTCCACCAGATCATTGCCGACAATCCCGGTGGGCAGACTCAGGCCGAGGGATGTTTGCTGGGCCGGAGAAAAGTTGCTGTAGGCCAGGGTTATCGCAGCGTTGGTCAGGGTGTTCCAGGACTGATAGATCGGCGCGGTGGCGCCGGGCACGATGGCCGTGTCGGTAGTCCATAACACCGCCGCAGTGTTGACCGCGCCGCTGCTCGTGAAACCGAAGGCCTTGATTGTCCCGCGCCAGTCCTTGGGGTCGTAAGTGGTCTGGAAGTAACTCGACCCGCTGCTCAACGTACTGCTGCTGGTGACACCGCCACCGCCCGAGCCAGCCTTGGAGGTAATGTTGCTCAATGCCGAAGACAGCGCCGTGTTCAGGCCGGCGGCGTCGTTCGCCTGGTAATACAGGCCCTGGCCGTAGGCGGCGGCATCCGACAACATCTGGTTGGCCGAGGTAAAGCCCACGGTGTAAGTGTTCATGTACTGCTTGGGGAAATCCGCGGCGCTCCAGTTTTTGCCCGCCAGATCCGTACCGGTCGAACGCATGTCGATGTCGAAGGCGAACTTGGCGATGTCGTCCAGGTAGAGGGTGTCACCCTCGTCATCGCCACCGAGATTATTACCGTCGTTATTGATGCCGTCCCAGTTGGGCAAATGCGAGCCGCCCAGCGGATCGTTGGTCGGAAACGTTCGGTCGTAGGTCGGCAAGCCGTCGGTGATCGCCACGCCGTAGTTCTTCTGGCAGCGGTATTGGATCGGGCTGGTGTAGGTCGTCGGCGTCGAGTTGTAGTACGGCGCCATGCCGCGAAAGTACCGGGTGATTTCGTAGTAGGTTTCGGCCAGCGGCGTGTTGGCCACCGCGCCAAGCCCGTTAATTGCGCTGATCAGGGCGTTGTAGTTGGTGTCCGCCTGGGCTTGGGTCACGCTGCCCGTGACGACCGCCAGGTCGCTGACGGAACGCGCGATATAGCCGCCATTGGCGGAGTTGTTGCTGGTAGGCGGATTGAACGTCGCCAGACCGATCCGCAAGCCGCGGTTGCTGGCGACCAATGAGGTAGAGACGTTGCGCGCCACGTTGATGCGGTAATCGTTGGGAATCGAGCCGTTTGTAAAATCCCGGTTACTGCCGTTTGCCAATCCCACCAGGTACGAGAGGTAGTCGTCGGTGTAGCGGGTATTTTCATTGCCGACAGGATCCGGGAGCTTGATGCATTGCGGGGTCAGGCTGTTGTTGTAGAACGCGTAGGCGCCACCGGAGCAACCGGACGTCGGCAGGCTGGAGAGGAAGATCGAACTGCCGACGATGTCCGAAGAACTCAGGCACAGGCCGATAAAGGCGTTGCACTGCCGGGCCGGCGTGCGATTGACCGTCGGATCGAATCCCGCCGCGTAGATGATGGTGTTCATGCTGCCCGAGTCGTCGATCAGCAGCATCACATTCGGCGGCACTGCGGCGGCGCTCAGCAACGGTGAGTCCGATGGCGCGAAGGCATAGGCCGGCGCCATCAGGTACAGGCTCAGCAACGCGCCGAAAAGCATCTGCGCCCATCGTCGGCGCCAGCCACCGCGAGCATCAATACTTGGCATAGATGCTCTCCACCACACTACGAACGTTGTTGCCGACGATGCCGACTGCCGTGATCCGGTACAGCGTTGCCGAAGTGTTGCTTGGCACATTCACGGCAGTCAGCGTGGTGCCGATGTTCTGCACCCCGTAAAACCCGCCACCGGCAGCGACCCAGTTGACCCCCGACGAGGAATTGAGCCCCGCGCCGGACACCGTTGCCGATTCCACTGGCGGCGCGCATTGAGCCGTGGTGCCGCACACCGCCAGCGTGTAGGCCGGCAGTTGCACGGCACTTTCACCCATGCGCAAAGTCGCCTCGGCCAATTGGAAGGATTGATTACGCAGTGTCACGCTGCCAGCCATTTTTTCCTGGAGGGTCGCGTTCTGCATGGATGAAATGCCAATCAGGGTCAGCAGCAATAGAAACACCAGGCTGATCAACAAGGCCATTCCCTGTTGGTTTTTTGGTTTGTTTGTCTGGGTTCTCATCCGGCACTCACCTACTGAAGCCGGTTGCGCAAAGCGGCAACGACGGTGAAGGTTTGGTTGCGCACGCGATTGTTTGGATCGAATAGCGTCAGGGTCAGGCGCACACTGCGTATCAACGCGGGATTGGCTGGATTGGCGGTGTAACTGGACGCCACCACATCACTGGTGCTCGTGGCCACGCCGAACAACACCCCGAATGCGCTGACGTTATTGACCAGCACCGCCTGAGTTGGCGTGCCATGTCCGGATCCCATCAACAGCTGGTTGTTGCTGAAGCTGTAAATCAACCGACGAATCGGAAAAGCCATTTGCCCGGAGGCCGGGGTCCGTAAGTCCGTATAGGCCGTCGCGCTGTTTCGACAGTCGGAAAGCACGGTCCAGGTGGGCGTACCGCCGTTGCTGCCTACGTCCGCCGTCACCAGGGTGAGTTTGAGATTGGCGTTATCCCAACTGATCGGCGCGATCTGACTGGCATTGAAGTCGCTGGTAGAACTGGCATCCGTCACCGTCCCCAAACAACCAAACATGCCCACCATACGAATTTCCTGAATCATCTTGCTCAACACGAACCGCGCATCTTCCTGCATCCCGGCGGCGGTGTTCTGGCTGACGTAGGTGTTCTTGGCCGAGATGAACACCTGCGCCACACCCAGCACAACGATCAGGCTCAATGCCAGGGCGATCAGCAATTCGATCAGGCCGAAACCTCGGTTGGAGTGCTTCATGGTGTCGCCACCGGATCGACGGCGGCACGACTGGTCAGGACAAAGCTGCGGCGTGAATTGGCAGCCTTGGCGGCTCGAGAATCATCCCAGTTGATGGTGATGGTGTAGACCCGCTGATTCAGCGCCACGCTACCGGTGGCGGTGGCACCGCCGAAGTTGATGATATTGGTGGTGAAATCGTAGAGGTCCTGGTCCCGGGCGACGCTCAGGTTAGGTGACGTTGGAGGCGTGACGGTGTAATCGGCACCGGAGTTGGCGCGGATGCGATCCATCATGTCGTAGGCGATAAAACTCGCCTGGCTGGTCATCCGCGCGCTGTCGGTGTACTTGAGCGCATTGAGCTGAATCGCCGCCGCCCCCAACAGCCCCACGGTCAGAATCAACAACGCGACCAATACCTCGATCAGCGTCATGCCCTCCTGTGCTCGCCTGCTCCGTTCCCTCATCCGCAATTTCCACCCAATAGAATCCGTCCGTTCAAACACACATTCAGCGTCCTGCTTTGCGCCCCCAGGCTATACGTGATCACCACCGCCGTGGACGGGGACGACAAACCACCCAGATTGTTGAAATCGATGGCGGTCACTCCTGAGGTTAGCGCTAGAGTCGCACCGGTGCTCAGCGCTGGAACAACCCGCAATACATTGGCTGGATTGCCAGTACCGTCGTAGACCGTCAACTCCCCGGTCCAGACGCTGCCGCCGGCGGTCGGCCGCAGTCGCGTGGTAATGCCCCGGTCGATGGCCTCCAGCCGGGCGAAATTAAGCGCGCGTTGCAGGTCGCCAATCTCGGTATCGGCCCGGGTGCCTTGCACCGAACGGGTAAACATCGGCACCGCCATCGTGATCAAAACCAGAAAAACCGCGAGCGTGATCAGCACCTCGACCAGCGTGAAACCTTTTGTACGATGATCCATCGGTGCCCTCCGTTGCCGTCGGCTATACCTGCTTCTACACGCTAGAACATTCGACCGGCAGATGTACGGTTGTTTTGCCATTACTCGCGCATGGATTGCGCGAACCGCACCGTTCCACGGAGGGAAAAACATGCATCAGCGAGGCTTCAGCCTGATCGAACTGCTTGTGGGACTGGCAATTACCGGGATTGTTCTGCTGTTGGTCAGTCCGGCGTTCGTCGCGCTGACTGAATCGAACCATCGGGAGGTGGCAGCGCAGTCGCTGATCAGTGGCATACGTAATGCCCGGACCGCAGCGCTTACGCATAACCAGAACGTGGTCATTCACGGCATTGACGGGGACTGGAGCCAGGGTTGGCGGATTATTCTGGATATCAGTGGCAAAGGACCGGAGGACAGCACTAATCCGCTGCTGGTCGAGCGCGCGAGTGGTGCTCGAGTACCGATTGTCGGCAATTGGCATGTTCAGCGGTATGTACGCTTCAGCCATCTAGGCCAACCGTTGACGCCGGGGGGAGCCTTTCAAGCGGGAACATTGCACCTCTGCGCGGCTCGCGAACCGGTCAGCCATCTACAAGTGGTACTGGCCCGGTCCGGCCGTGTGCGCCTGCAAAACCAGAAGGTCGAACAGGCGCTGTGTGCGCAGGAGAAAAGATTTAAAGCAAAGAGCGCACGCGCAATTCTTTAGGCATGGAGAACGTGATGTTCTCCTCGCGACCGGACAGTTCATCGGCACCGGTAGCGCCCCAGGCCTGCAACTGCTGGATCACACCACGCACCAGTACTTCAGGTGCGGAGGCGCCAGCGGTGATGCCGATACGCTCGACGCCATCGAACCAGCTCTTTTGCAGGTCTTCGGCACCGTCGATCAGGTAGGCCGGGGTAGCCATGCGTTCGGCCAGTTCCCGCAGGCGATTGGAGTTGGAGCTGTTCGGGCTGCCGACCACCAGCACCACGTCGCATTCGTCGGCCAGTTGCTTGACCGCGTCCTGGCGGTTTTGCGTGGCGTAGCAGATGTCGTCCTTGCGCGGACCACCGATGGCCGGGAAGCGCGCACGCAGGGCGTCAATAACGCGGCTGGTGTCGTCCATGGACAGGGTGGTCTGGGTCACGAACGCCAGTTTGTCGGGGTTGTGCACTTGCAGCGTGGCGACGTCTTTTTCGTCCTCAACCAGGTAAATCGCGCCGCCATTGGTGCCATCGTACTGGCCCATGGTGCCTTCGACTTCCGGGTGACCGGCGTGGCCGATCAGGATGCATTCACGACCGTCACGGCTGTAGCGCGCGACTTCGATGTGCACTTTGGTCACCAGCGGGCAGGTGGCGTCGAACACCTTCAGGCCTCGGCCAGCCGCTTCGGTGCGCACGGCCTGGGAAACGCCGTGGGCACTGAAGATCACGATGACGTCGTCCGGCACCTGATCCAGTTCCTCAACGAAGATCGCCCCGCGGGAACGCAGGTCTTCGACGACGAATTTGTTGTGGACCACTTCGTGGCGCACATAGATCGGCGGCCCGAAGACTTCCAGGGCGCGGTTGACGATTTCGATCGCCCGGTCCACGCCGGCGCAGAAGCCACGGGGGTTGGCGAGTTTGATTTGCATGCTGTGCCTCGTGTCTTGCGCGCAAGAAGTTAGATCATTACAACCTTGTAGGAGCAAAGCTTGCTCGCGATGGCGGTGTGTCAGTCAACATTGATGTTGAATGTGATGACGCCATCGCGAGCAAGCTATGCTCCTACGAGTTAAAGCCCTACGACGCTGATGATCTCGACGTCAAAGGTCAATGTCTTGCCAGCCAGCGGGTGATTGAAGTCGATGGTGACCTGGTCGTCATCGAATTCTTTCACGATACCGGGCAATTCAGTATTGGCCGCATCGTTGAAGATCACCAGCAAACCCGGCGACAGGTCCATGTCCTTGAACTGCGAACGCGGGATGATCTGCACGTTTTGCGGGTTGGGCTGGCCAAAAGCGTTTTCCGGCGCAATGGTCAGCGTACGTTTGTCGCCCGCCTTGAAGCCGAACAGCGCCGCTTCGAAACCTGGCAACAGGTTGCCGTCGCCGACCTTGAAGGTCGCCGGGGCTTTGTCGAAGGTGCTGTCGACCGTGTCGCCGTTCTCCAGGCGCAATGCAAAGTGCAAGGTGACTTCCGTGTTCTGGCGGATGCGTTGCTCAGCCAATACCTGTTCAGTCATGAACGGTTTCTCCGGTTTTCTTACTTTTGAACATATCCAGCGCAAGCATTACAGCACCGACGGAAATCGCACTGTCGGCAAAGTTGAACGCCGGGAAATACCAGCGGTTCTGCCAATGCACCAGAATGAAATCGATCACATGGCCCAGGGCTATGCGGTCATACAGATTGCCCAGCGCACCACCCAGCACCAGCGCCAATGCGATGGCCAGCCAGGTTTCGTTGCGGCCCAGGCGTTTAAGCCAGACCACCAGCACCGCACTGACCACCACCGCGATCAGGGCAAACAACCAGCGCTGCCAGCCAGAGCTGTCGGCCAGGAAGCTGAACGCCGCACCGGTGTTGTAGGCCAGGGTCCAGCTGAACAAATCGGGGATCACCACGATTTGCTGGTACATCTCGAGCTTGCCTTCGAAGTAGAACTTGCTGGCCTGGTCAATGACCAGGACCAGCAGGCTCAACCAAAGCCAGCTCAGCCGTCCAAAACGGCCAGCCGCGTTAGGCATAGTGACGAACCTCGCCCGCGCCGCTGATGTTGTCGACGCAACGACCGCAGATTTCCGGATGCTCCGGGTTCACGCCGACGTCTTCACGGCAGTGCCAGCAACGGGCGCACTTGGCGAAGGCCGACTTGACGATCTTCAGCTTCAGGCCGCTGACTTCGGTAACGACTGCGTCGGCCGGAGCCTGCACGAATGGTGCAACGCTGGCGGTAGAAGTGATTAATACAAAGCGCAGCTCGTTGCTCAGTTTGGCCAGGTCGGCGCTCAGCGCCTCTTCGGCAAACAGCGTCACTTCGGCTTGCAGGTTGCCACCGACAGCCTTGGCCGCGCGCTGGATTTCCATTTCCTTGTTGACCGCGACCTTCACCGCCATGATCCGCTCCCAGTAGGCGCGGCCCAGTTCGACGTTTTCCGGCAGTTCGGTCAGGCCTTCGTACCAGGTGTTGAGCATCACCGATTCGTTACGCTCGCCCGGCAGGTATTCCCACAATTCGTCGGCGGTGAACGCCAGGATCGGCGCGATCCAGCGCACCAGCGCTTCGCTGATGTGGTACAGCGCGGTTTGCGCCGAACGACGGGCCTTGCTGTTGGCGCCAGTGGTGTACTGGCGGTCCTTGATGATGTCGAGATAGAAACCGCCCAGCTCCTGCACGCAGAAGTTGTGGATCTTGGAGTAGACGTTCCAGAAGCGGTATTCACCGTAGTGCTCTTGCAGCTCGCGTTGCAGCAGCAGGGTGCGATCCACGGCCCAACGGTCCAGCGCGAGCATCTCTTCGGCCGGCAGGATGTCGGTGGCCGGGTTGAAACCGGTCAGGTTGGAGAGCAGGAAACGCGCGGTGTTACGGATGCGCCGGTAGGCGTCCGCACTGCGTTGCAGGATCTGCTCGGAAACCGCCATTTCACCCGAGTAATCGGTGGAAGCCACCCACAGGCGCATGATGTCGGCGCCCAAGGTGTCGTTGACCTTTTGCGGCGCGATCACGTTGCCCAACGATTTGGACATCTTGCGACCGGACTCATCCACGGTGAAGCCGTGGGTCAGCAGCTCGCGGTACGGCGCGTGATTGTCGATGGCGCAACCGGTCAGCAGCGACGAGTGGAACCAGCCACGGTGTTGGTCCGAGCCTTCCAGGTACAGGTCGGCGCGTGGGCCGGTCTCGTGACCCATCGGGTGCGAACCGCGCAGGACGTGCCAGTGCGTGGTGCCCGAATCGAACCAGACGTCCAGGGTGTCGCTGATCTTGTCGTACAGCGGCGCTTCGTCACCGAGCAGTTCGGCGGCGTCCATCTTGAACCAGGCTTCGATGCCTTCGACTTCGACGCGCTTGGCAACGATTTCCATCAGTTCGGTGGTACGTGGGTGCAGCTCGCCGCTTTCCTTGTTTAGGAAGAACGGGATTGGCACGCCCCAGTTGCGCTGGCGAGAGATGCACCAGTCCGGACGGTTGGCGATCATCGAATGCAGACGCGCCTGGCCCCAGGCCGGGACGAACTTGGTTTCTTCGATGGCTTTGATCGCGCGCTTGCGCAGGGTTTCGCCCGACGTCGGCTCTTTGTCCATGCCGATGAACCACTGCGCGGTAGCGCGGTAGATCAGCGGGGTCTTGTGACGCCAGCAGTGCATGTAGCTGTGTTCGATGATGGCGGTGTGCAGCAGCGCACCGACTTCGGTCAGTTTGTCGACGATGGCCGGGTTGGCTTTCCAGATGAACTGGCCGCCAAAGAATTCCAGCGATGGCACGTAAACGCCATTGCTCTGGACCGGGTTGAGGATGTCATCGTTGACCATGCCATAAGCTTTGCAGGTCACGAAGTCGTCCACGCCGTAGGCCGGGGCGGAGTGAACCACGCCAGTGCCAGCGCCCAGTTCCACGTACTCGGCCAGGTAAACCGGCGACAGGCGATCATAGAACGGGTGACGGAAATTGATCAGCTCCAGCTCTTTACCGGTGGTGGTCGCGATGACCGAACCTTCCAGGTTGTAACGGGCCAGGCACGACTCGACCAGCTCTTCAGCCAATACCAGCAGTTTGTCGCCGACATCGACCAGGGCGTAGTTGAATTCCGGGTGAACGTTCAGCGCCTGGTTGGCCGGGATGGTCCACGGGGTGGTGGTCCAGATCACGATCGAAGCAGGTTTGGCCAGCGATGCCAGACCGAAAGCGGCAGCCAGTTTGGCTTCATCGGCAATCGGGAAGGCGACGTCGATGGTCGAGGATTTTTTGTTCTCGTACTCGACTTCCGCTTCAGCCAGGGCCGAACCGCAGTCAAAGCACCAGTTCACAGGCTTGAGGCCCTTGAACACGAAACCGCCCTTGACGATTTCGGCCAAGGCGCGGATTTCACCGGCCTCGTTTTTGAAGTCCATGGTCTTGTACGGGTTGGCGAAGTCGCCCAACACGCCCAGACGGATGAATTCGGATTTCTGGCCTTCGATCTGCTCGGTGGCGTAGGCACGGCACAGTTCGCGGGTTTTGTCCGCGCCCAGGTTCTTGCCGTGGGTCACTTCGACTTTGTGCTCGATCGGCAGGCCATGGCAGTCCCAGCCCGGAACATAAGGCGCGTCGAAGCCCGACAGGGTCTTCGAGCGGATGATCATGTCCTTGAGAATCTTGTTCAGTGCGTGACCGATGTGAATCGTGCCGTTGGCGTACGGAGGGCCGTCGTGCAGAACGAACTTCGGACGATCCTTGCCAATTTCGCGCAACTTACCGTACAGGCCAATACTGTCCCAGCGCTGCAGAATCTGCGGTTCGCGCTGTGGCAGGCCGGCCTTCATTGGGAAGGCGGTGTCCGGAAGGTTTAGCGTGGCTTTATAGTCGGTCATTTAAGGCTCTTCATTAGCGATTGGCGCTAGGTGCGACAGGGCACGGGCGGCGGCGACATCCGCATTGATCGCCGTCTTAAGCGCCTCCAGAGAGGCGAAACGCTGCTCTTCACGCAGCTTGTGGTGGAAAACCACCGTCAAACGCCGGTCATACAGATCGCCGGCAAAATCTAAAAGATGGACTTCGAGGTGGGCTTTGCCATCCCCTTGGACCGTGGGGCGCACGCCGATATTAGCGACGCCGGGCCAGGTCTTGCCGTCGATGTCGACGTTGACCAGGAAAACCCCGGACAACGGCACCCGACGACGCTTGAGCTGGATGTTGGCGGTCGGCGTTCCGAGCTGGCGCGCCAGCTTCTGGCCATGCAGCACCCGCCCGGTAATCTGGAACGGCCGCCCGAGCAAGCGTTCGGCCAAGGCAAAGTCGGCAGCGGCCAATGCATTACGCACTTGGGTGCTGCTGACGCGAATACCATCCAGTTCGACGGTTTGCGCCGCTTCGACGGTAAAGCCTTGCAGGACGCCGGCCTGTTGCAGGAAATCGAAATCCCCGACCCGGTCGCAACCGAAACGGAAGTCGTCACCGACCTCCAGATGCTGCACGCCCAGGCCGTCCACCAGAATCGTATCGACGAATTCGGCGGCGCTGAGTTTGCTCAGTCGCTGGTTGAACGCCAGGCACAAGACCCGGTCGACGCCCTCTTCGGCCAGCAGTTGCAGTTTGTCCCGCAGCCGGGCCAGACGCGCCGGCGCGGTGTCGGGGGCAAAGAATTCCCGCGGCTGTGGCTCGAAAATCACCACGCAGCTGGGCACGCCCAACTCGAGCGCACGCTCACGCAGCCTGACCAGGATTGCCTGGTGACCACGGTGAACACCGTCAAAGTTGCCAATAGTGGCGACACAGCCCCGATGCTGGGGGCGCAGATTGTGGAGGCCTCGAACCAGCTGCATAACGCGCTTCTTGCTCATAAAGTGGTCGATTATAACCACACCCGGCGGCCGACGACAGGCAACACCGTAACCCAAAGTGATCGAGCCGACAAAACTGCCGACCCGCCCGTGTTTATCCAGGCAAACGCCTCAGCTCAACGCCTTGCGATTGAAGTCGCGCAAACGGAAGCCCATCAACAGCAACATGCCGAAATAAGCGACGACACCGGCCACCACCAAGGCGCCCAGACGCAGGAATCGCTCAAGCATATGCCCCTGATCCCAGGCCGGCATGAAATGCATCCCCGCCAACAACACCGCCGACATCACCAACACGGCAATCACCAGTTTGAGCCCAAACTTCGCCCAGCCCGGTTGCGGCTGGTACATCTGCTGTTTGCGCAGTTGGTAGAACAGCAAACTGGCGTTAATGCAGGCTCCAATGCTGATGGCCAGCGCCAGGCCGGCGTGGGCCAGCGGACCGATAAGCACCAGGTTGAACAGCTGAGTAACAATCAGGGTGAAAATCGCGATTTTCACCGGCGTGCGGATGTTTTGTTGCGCATAAAAGCCCGGCGCCAGCACTTTGATCACGATAATCCCGAGCAAACCGACCGAATAAGCGATCAGCGCCCGTTGAGTCATCGAGGCATCAAACGCGCTGAACTGGCCGTACTGAAACAGCGAAACCGTCAGCGGCTCGGCCAGAATCCCCAGCGCCAGGGAGCACGGCAACACCAGCACGAAGCACAGGCGCAGGCCCCAATCGAGGATTCGCGAATATTCCTGGCGATCCTTGCTGGCGTAGGTCTTGGCCAGGGTTGGCAGCAAAATCGTGCCCAGCGCCACGCCCAGCACACCGGATGGCAATTCCATCAAACGGTCGGCGTAATACATCCAGGACACAGAGCCGGCCACCAGGAATGAAGCGAAAATCGTATTGATGATCAGGGAAATCTGACTCACCGAAACCCCGAGAATCGCTGGCAGCATCTGCTTCATCACGCGCCAGACGCCGGTGTCCCGCAGGTTCAGCCGTGGCAACACCAGCATGCCGATCTTTTTCAGATGCGGCAGCTGATACAGCAATTGCGCCAGGCCACCGACCAGCACGGCCCAGCCCAGGGCCATGACCGGCGGATTGAAATACGGCGTCAGGAACAATGAAAAGATGATCATGCTGACGTTGAGCAGCGTCGGCACGAACGCCGGCACCGAGAAGCGGTTATAGGTGTTGAGGATCGCCCCGGCCAATGAAGACAGGGAGATCAGCAATATATAAGGGAACGTCACCCGCAACAGACTGGACGTCAGCTCGAATTTCTCCGGGGTATCGGTGAAACCCGGCGCCGTGGCCCAGATCACCCAGGGCGCGGCAATCATCCCCAGCGTTGTGACCAGCGCCAGCACCAATGTGAGCAGGCCCGAGACGTAGGCAATGAAGGTTTGCGTCGCCTCCTCGCCCTTCTGGCTTTTATATTCGGCAAGAATCGGCACAAAGGCTTGGGAAAAAGCCCCTTCGGCAAAGATCCGCCGCAGCAGATTGGGCAGTTTGAAGGCGATAAAGAAGGCGTCGGTCGCCATCCCTGCGCCAAATGTACGTGCGATAAGCGTGTCACGAACGAACCCCAAAATGCGGGAAAGCATCGTGATAGAGCTGACGGCGGCCAACGATTTGAGCAGATTCATTAAAAGAGTTTGTGCCTGTCGATAAACAGCAGGCGAACAAAGCGCCTACTTATGCGATACTCCGCGCCGCAGCAGCACAGAGCCAAAGCTCGCGAGTTTACAGGTCAAGCGCCGGAAATAAATATCCCGCCTCTTTATACCTACCACTTAGCGGAACGTCTCAACCGCCCTTGACAAGACATCAACTCATCGGCATGATTCGCGGCCTATTTTGTTTGCTATTTCCTAAAAAGTCTTTCGAGGAGCTCGACGGTGGCCAACACACCTTCCGCCAAAAAACGTGCAAAACAGGCTGAGAAGCGTCGCAGCCACAACGCCAGCCTGCGTTCCATGGTTCGTACCTACATCAAGAATGTAGTTAAGGCCATCGACGCAAAAGACGCTGAAAAAGCTCAAGCTGCTTACGTTCTGGCCGTGCCAGTTATCGACCGTATGGCCGATAAAGGCATCATCCACAAGAACAAGGCTGCTCGTCATAAGAGCCGCCTGAACGGTCACGTCAAGGCTCTGAACCTTGCTGTTGCCGCTTAAGCGATAAGCTTGTTGAAAAACCGACCTCAGGGTCGGTTTTTTATTGCCTGCGATTTGGCTTTATTTCAGTGAGCACGGTAGTGCCTGACCCGACGCTTTCGCGGGCAAGCCTCGCTCCTACGGGATATACGACACAACCCTGTAGGAGCGAGGCTTGCCCGCGAAAGCGATCTTCAAATCACTGATGAGTCCACGGCAAAATCGGAATCGCCGTCACCGCATTCTGCGGACTACCCTCGATCAAGCGATCGCTGTAGACCAGATAAACCAGCGTATTGCGCTTCTTGTCGAGGAACCGCACCACCTGCATGGTCTTGAACACCAGCGATGTGCGTTCCTTGAATACCTCATCACCATCCTTCAATTCACCCTTGAAGCTGATCGGCCCGACCTGACGACAGGCAATGGACGCCTCGGCGCGGTCTTCAGCCAGGCCCAAACCACCCTTCACGCCACCAGTCTTGGCGCGCGACAGGTAGCAGGTCACACCCTCAACTTTGGGATCGTCGAACGCCTCCACCACAATGCGGTCATTCGGCCCGACGAATTTGAACACCGTCGACACCTGGCCAATTTCCTCGGCCGAGGCCAGCAGCGGCATCGCCAGCAACAAGCCCAATAATCCCTTTGCTACGCGCATTCCAGTTTTCCTTCAGACCAGGATCAGGTTATCGCGGTGAACCAGTTCCGGCTCCGCCATGTAACCCAACAGACCGACAATCGCCTCAGACGACTGACCAATGATTTTTTGCGCCTCAAGCGCGCTGTAGTTAGCCAGGCCGCGGGCGATTTCTCGACCGTCCGGTGCCACGCAAACCACCATTTCGCCACGACGGAAACTGCCCTGGACCAGTTTGACACCCACCGGCAGCAAACTTTTATTGCCCTTGGACAATGCCGTCACCGCCCCCGCATCCAGCACTAGGGTGCCGCGGGTTTGCAGGTGCCCCGCCAGCCATTGCTTGCGTGCAGCCAGCAGGCCACGCTCAGGCGATAGCAACGTACCGATGCGTTCGCCAGCCTTGAGGCGATCCAGCACGCGCTCAATGCGCCCACCGACGATGATGGTGTGCGCACCCGAACGCGCGGCCAGTCGCGCCGCACGCAACTTGGTCTGCATCCCGCCACGACCCAGCGCGCCACCGGTGCCGCCCGCCACCGCATCCAGCGCCGGATCATCGGCGCGAGCTTCGTAAATCAGGTTGGCGTCAGGGTTGTTGCGCGGATCGGCATCGAACATGCCATCGCGATCGGTCAGGATCACCAGCAAATCAGCTTCGACCAGATTGGCCACCAGCGCTGCCAGGGTATCGTTGTCGCCGAAACGGATTTCATCGGTGACCACGGTGTCGTTTTCGTTGATCACCGGAATGACCTTGAGCTCGACCAGCGCGCGCAAGGTGCTGCGGGCGTTCAGGTAGCGCTTGCGGTCAGACAGGTCGTCGTGGGTCAGGAGAATCTGCGCGGTATGCCGACCATGCTCGGCAAAGCTCGACTCCCAGGCCTGCACCAGCCCCATCTGACCGATGGCGGCAGCCGCCTGCAATTCGTGCATGGCACTGGGTCGCACGGTCCAGCCCAAACGGCTCATGCCGGCCGCCACCGCCCCAGAGGACACCAGCACCAGCTCGACGCCCGCCTCATGCAAGGCCACCATCTGTTCAACCCAGACACCCATTGCCGCGCGATCCAGGCCCTTGCCGTCCGCCGTCAGCAAAGCGCTGCCGATCTTCACGACCCAACGCTGCGCACCTGTCACCTTGCTCCGCATCATCTTCAACCTTAGTTTGAGGGCAGCGCGACCTGGCACTGCCCGTAACGTTATTCGTGGTTATTCGTGACCAACTATCGATTTCCAGATACTAAAACGCCGCTCTTGTGAGCGGCGCTTAAGTTTATCGCAACGAATCAGTCACGCACGTAAATGATTTCCGGACCGTCTTCGTCATCCACATCTTCTTCGTCCCAATCATCGTCACCGATGTCGTGGACCGACTTCACGCCGCTACGGCGCAAGGCACGCTGGTCATCCAGGGCCTGCAACTGAGCACGGGCTTCGTCTTCGATGCGCTGATCGAGTTCGGCCAGTTCTTCCTTGTAGGCCGGGTCGGCAGCCAGACGATCAGCACGATCTTCCAGATAACGCATGATGTCGTGGCAAAGGCGCTCGGTGCCCAGCTTGGAGATCGCAGAGATCACGTAGACCGGACCGGTCCATTCCAGGCGATCAACGATTTCCTTGACGCGCTCATCGTGCTCTTCTTCAAGGATCTGGTCGCACTTGTTCAGCACCAACCAACGATCACGCTCAGCCAGGGACGGGCTGAATTTGGTCAGCTCGCTGACGATCACTTCCGCAGCATCCGGGGCACTGGTGTCATCCAGCGGTGCCATGTCCACGAGGTGCAGCAGCAGACGGGTACGCGACAAGTGCTTGAGGAAGCGAATCCCCAGGCCCGCGCCGTCGGAAGCACCTTCGATCAGACCAGGAATGTCCGCAACCACGAAGCTTTTCCAGCGATCGACGCTGACCACACCCAGGTTCGGCACCAGCGTGGTGAACGGGTAGTCAGCGACTTTCGGCTTGGCGGCCGATACTGCGCGGATCAGGGTACTTTTACCGGCGTTCGGCAAACCGAGCAGGCCGACGTCAGCCAATACTTTCATTTCCAGCTTGAGATCGCGCGCCTCACCCGGCTTGCCCGGAGTGGTCTGGCGTGGAGCCCGGTTGGTACTGGATTTGAAACGGGTGTTGCCCAGACCGTGCCAGCCGCCATGCGCCACCAGCAAACGCTGGCCAGCCTTGGTCAGGTCGCCGATGATTTCCTGGGTCGCAGAGTCGATAACAGTCGTACCGACTGGAACGCGCAGCACCAGCTCTTCACCTTTCTTGCCGGTGCAGTCGGTGCTGCCGCCGTTGGAGCCACGCTCGGCATCGAAGTGCCGGGTGTAACGGTAGTCCACCAGAGTGTTGAGGTTTTCGTCGGCGACCATGTAGACCGAGCCGCCATCACCACCATCACCGCCGTTCGGGCCACCGTTTTCAATAAACTTTTCGCGACGGAAGCTCATGCAACCGTTGCCGCCGTCACCGGCCTTTACTCGAATCGATACTTCATCAACAAACTTCATAACAAAACGCCTCTCGTCATACGGACGAGCCGAAAAACACTAAGACATAAGACTCTTGCAAAAATGAGCGCAGCGACCTCAATCAACGACCGCAAATACAGCGCCGGAGCCCATCACAAACAGCTTTGCAAGAGACTCACCCCACAAACGAAAAAGCCCCGTCGCGAGACAGGGCTTTTCCAGCAACTACGTAATTATGCCGCGACGACTGCAGTCTTCGGAACAATGCTTACGTAACGGCGATTGAAAGCGCCTTTTACTTCGAACTTGATCACGCCGTCGATTTTAGCGAACAGAGTGTGATCTTTACCCATGCCAACACCGTAACCGGCGTGGAATTGGGTGCCGCGCTGACGCACGATGATGTTGCCCGGAATGATAACCTGGCCGCCATACATCTTCACGCCAAGGCGTTTGGCTTCTGAGTCGCGACCGTTACGGGTACTACCACCAGCTTTTTTGTGTGCCATGAGTCAATTCTCCTAGTGAGGAATTAGGCTGAAATTAAGCCTGAATACCGGTGATTTTGATCTCGGTGTACCACTGGCGGTGGCCCATACGCTTCATGTGGTGCTTACGACGACGGAACTTGATGATGCGGACTTTATCGTGACGACCTTGGGAGATCACTTCAGCCACAACGGTAGCGCCTGCAACAACTGGAGCGCCGATGTTCACGTCATCGCCATTGGCGACCAACAGAACGCGATCAAAAGTAACGGATTCGCCAGTAGCGATTTCCAGTTTTTCGATCTTCAGGTATTCACCTGGGGCGACCTTGTATTGCTTGCCACCAGTAACAATTACTGCGTACGACATGGTATTTCTCCGATAATCCTGCTCACCCAGCTCTTTATAAGAAGAGGTATTGGCTGGCATGGCTGCATAAGGCTGGAAGGCCTGATTGCAATTGCGTAAGGCAGGTGCTGCCCAGGAAGTTCAGGGTGCGCGATTGTACGCAAGCTGACTTGGCGATGCAAGAGGCCGTCCATCGTACCTTGACACCTGCGGACGTGGGTCCTAGCATGCCGCGCAACCCTTCTGGAGCAACTGTCGCTGATGCAACCCCAAGCTTTCTACCGCGCGGTGGCGGACGATTTTAACGCCGTCGACGGCATCATCAAGAAGCAGCTGACTTCCCGAGTGCCGCTGGTATCGAAAATCGGCGACTACATTACCTCGGCCGGCGGTAAACGCCTGCGTCCTCTATTGGTGCTGCTGTGCGGCAAGGCACTGGGTCGCGAAGGCGATGACCTGCGCCTGCTGGCCGCCACGATCGAGTTCCTGCACACCGCCACCCTGCTGCATGACGACGTGGTCGACATGTCCGGCATGCGCCGTGGCCGCTCGACTGCCAATGCCATGTGGGGCAATGCGCCAAGCGTGCTGGTGGGCGATTTCCTGTATTCGCGCTCTTTCGAAATGATGGTCGAACTCGGCTCCATGCCAGTGATGAAGATCCTTTCTCAGGCCACGCGAATCATCGCCGAAGGTGAAGTGCTGCAGCTGTCGAAGATCCGTGACGCCAGCACCACCGAGGAAACCTACATGGAAGTCATCCGCGGCAAGACCGCGATGCTCTTCGAAGCCTCGACCCACAGCGCCGCCGCCCTGTGCGAAGCCACAGCGGAACAGTCTGAAGCCTTGCGCACGTTTGGCGATCATCTGGGCGTGGCCTTCCAACTGGTCGACGACCTGCTGGACTACAAAGGCGACGCGCAAACCCTGGGCAAGAACGTCGGCGACGATCTGGCCGAAGGCAAACCGACCCTGCCGCTGATCTACACCATGCGCGAAGGCACCCCGGAACAGGCCGCTCTGGTACGCCAGGCGATCCAGAAAGGTGGCATCGAAGACCTGGAAAGCATCCGCGGCGCCGTGGAAGCTTCCGGTTCGCTGGACTACACCGCGCAATTGGCCCGTGATTACGTGGCCCGCGCGATCAAATGCCTCGACGTTTTGCCGGCCAGCGAGTATCGCGATGCGCTGGTTGAGTTGAGTGAGTTTGCAGTAGCCCGCACGCACTAAAACGCTACCTGTAGGAGCGAGGCTTGCCCGCGAAGGCGTCGTGTCAGGCGACATTTATTTCGACTGACACACCGCCTTCGCGGGCAAGCCTCGCTCCTACAAAATCATGCGCTGTCCCCTCCCCGGATAAACCCTATACAATGTGCGACTTTTAGCGATCCTCAATCCAAGGAGCCTTAGTGAGCACGTTGCCACCCTGCCCGAAATGCAATTCCGAATACACCTACGAAGACGGCGCACAGCTGATCTGCCCGGAGTGCGCCCACGAATGGTCCGCCAGCGGCGAAGCTGAAGCGGCGTCCGATGACACCGTGAAAAAGGATTCGGTAGGCAACGTCCTGCAGGACGGCGACACCATCACCGTGATCAAGGACCTGAAGGTCAAGGGCACTTCCCTGGTGGTCAAGGTCGGTACCAAGGTCAAGAACATCCGCCTGTGCGACGGCGATCACGACATCGACTGCAAGATCGACGGCATCGGCCCGATGAAGCTCAAATCCGAGTTCGTCAGAAAAGTCTGAACCTGCTGTCATCCATCCCGCGCCCGGCGTGGGATGGTGCTTACCCTCCCCCCGCTTCACCCAGCAATTCCTCGCAGTAGCCAAACGCCAGCCGTTTTGACTTCACGCAACCTTCACCCTGAAAAAAACACAAAGTGCCAATAGGCCCTTGCTATTTGATGAATAAGAATTATTCTCATTGAAACCCATCAATGGAGATGAGACCCATGACTTATTTGATCGATGCCTGGCTGGACCGCCCACACCCTTACCTCAGGATCCTGCATCGGGAAACCGGGGAAGTCTGTGCGGTGCTTGAAGAAGAAGCCTTGAACGAATTGCAGGATCAGGGGGATCTGGACGTCAACGGCTTGAGTTCCAGCGAGCCGGTGGTGCTCAAGGAACTGGTGCGCAATCTGTTTCTATTCTGCTATGCCCGGGCGTTGCGCCCGTCGCATGAACTGCATCATAAGATCGAACTATGAAACACGCCGCAAAACCTTGTAGGAGCAAAGCTTGCTCGCGATGGCGATGTATCAGTGACATCAAAGTGACTGACACACCGCCATCGCGGGCAAGCCTTGCTCCTACAGGTTTACAGGGCCAGGTTTTACAGAACGTCGAGCAGCTCGACGTCGAACACCAGTACGCTGTGCGGCGCAATGCTGCCAACGCCTTGGGCGCCGTAAGCCAGTTCGCTCGGCACGTACAGGCGCCATTTGCTGCCGGCATTCATCAGTTGCAGGGCTTCGGTCCAGCCAGCGATCACGCCGCCAACCGGGAATTCAGCAGGCTCGCCGCGCTCGTAGGAGCTGTCGAACACAGTGCCGTCGATCAGGGTGCCGTGGTAGTGGGTGCGCACTTGATCTTCACGGGTCGGCTTGGCGCCTTCACCTTGAGTCAGTACTTCGAATTGCAGGCCGGAAGCCAGGGTGGTGATGCCGTCACGCTTGGCGTTTTCAGCCAGGAAGGCCAGGCCTTCGCCAGCAGCGGCTTCAGCTTTGGCAGCCGCTTCGGCTTGCATGATCTCGCGGATCACTTTGAAGCTGGCGGACATTTCTTCCTGACCCACACGGCTTGGCTTGCCGGCGAACGCGTCGGTCAGGCCAGCCAGGATGGCGTCCAGGTTAACGCCTGGTGGTGGATTGTCGCGCAGTTGGTCGCCCAACTGACGGCCGATACCGTAGCTGACGCGGGTTTCGTCGGTGGACAGATTTACTTCGGACATGACACTGCTCCGCTGTGCGGACAGCCCTGGAACTTGCCGTGCGAGCACAGCGCATCCCGGAGCGCCCGGAACCAAAAGGGCGAGCAGACTAGCACAGATGCCGTGGCGTTGATCAGGGGGTCAGCTCTGCCAGGTTGACCGGAAGGCAATCGGCACCTTCAGGCTTTCTTCGACACTGGCGCCGAGCCCGCACATTTCGTCATGCACCGAGGTGTGCACCAGGTTGAATTGCAGCTTGGGAAACGCATGCAGCACTTCCCGGGCATGTTCGACTGAGCGCAGATGAAACATCTGACCGCGGGTATCGCTCAACGGATACGCCGCACCGTGCATCCGCGCTTCCAGCAGATAGATCCCGCCTTCCAGCGAAATCAGATTCAGCTCATCGATCTTCCCGGCGATGGCGTAAGCATTCAGTTCTTGCAGGTTCATGAGCGCACCTCAGAGTAGTGGCGAACCAAGACCCTTACAGGCATATGCCTCGACGCCTTAAAGCACAACCCACAAACCACACCGCCCGTCTGTTTCACATCAACCCTGTAGGAGCGAGGCTTGCCCGCGAAAGCGTCGTGTCAGGCGATATATGTTTCGACTGACACACCGCCTTCGCGGGCAAGCCTCGCTCCTACAGGGATCGTGCAAATCAGTGCTTGGTCAGCTTATCCAGGTACCCCATCGCAAACGCCGAGATCACGAAGGTCATGTGAATGATCACATACCACTTCAAATGCTCGGGATCGACGTTCTTGGCGTCCATGAAAATCCGCAGCAGGTGGATCGAAGAAATCGCCACGATCGAGGCCGCCACTTTCATCTTCAGCGAAGACGAATCCATGGTACCCAGCCAGTTGAGCTTCTCTTTGCTCTCATCGATGTCCAGTTGCGACACGAAGTTCTCGTAACCGGAGATCATCACCATCACCAGCAGGCCGCCCACCAGCGCCATGTCGATCAGCGACAGCAACACCAGAATCAGGTCCGATTCCGCCATCGAGAAGACGTTGGGGATGACATGGAAGACTTCCTGGAAAAATTTCAGCGCCAGTGCCAGCAAGCCCAGGGACAAGCCAAAGTAGATCGGCGCCAGCAGCCAGCGGGAGGCGTACATTGCATTTTCGATAAAGCGTTCCATTGAATCTCACACAAGGGCTGGTAAATGGCGGCGAGTATACCAGCCGCTTGTAACACCCAGAAACCGCCCGGAAATCCGCAACCTGCGCGTATGTGACAAAGTTTTTCTGCTAGTGTCCAAACCATTGACAGGTTAGCGACACCGGACAGGAAGACAGGAAATGGATGTGCGATTGCCTTTAACGAGTGCCGGACTGTGCCTCGCGCTACTGCTCGGCGGTTGTTCACCCAGCGATGAGAAGCGCACGGTCAGCCTCGAAGAAAAAACCGCGCAGTTCGAGAAGTCCCTGGATGCCATTACCGACCCGAAACTCAAGGATGCCGTCGCCGAGCTCGGCGGTTCGCTGCTGTTGCTGGAACGGGCGCAACTCAAGCTCGACAGCAAACCGCTGCAAACCGAGTACAGCGAAGATGCCCTGGCCGTGCTCAAGCACTACCCCACGCCCCAGGCGTTGGTGGACACCTACATCAATGGCCTGTTCGTGCTGCACAAAGACTCCAGCTCCGATTACCTGACGGATCTGCAACCGGTGTTCCCCTTCAACTTCAGCATCCCGGCAGCGTTCCTCTTCCCCCATGGCCTGGAATGGCAATCGGTGACCCTGAGCAACAAACGCGTCATCCCCTTCCAGCCGGAATGGTCGGAAACCGATCCCGGCATCCAGTTGAGCCCTTCCAGCTCGAACCTGACCAACCCCGACGACCTGACGGTGACCTACCCGTTCATCGACGGCCTGGACGTGGAAAACAAAAACCAGCCGCAACCGGTGAGTTTGCAAGGCAAGGTCGAGGTCATCGCGCCGCGCCGGCTCTATAGCTTCAACCTGACGAAAAAGGACGTCGGCCAGACGCGTACCAACGACAACCTCAGCGTCACCCTGCTGAACCTCGCGAACAACTATGCCGAAGTCGAATTCACCAACAACTTGCCGCTGGCACCCGAAGTCAGCGAAACGCCGCTCAACCCGCTGATCGTGCAAGCCAAGGACAGCACCGGGCAATTTCTCTCCCGCTCAGGCTCGATCAACGAAACCGCCGCGCAAATCGCCTTCTACCAAAAACAACTGGCGCAAATGCAACTGCAGAAAGCCTGGAGCGAGACATTCGAAAAGCAACTGGATGAAGACCAGCGAGCATTTGAAAAGCAACAGACCCGGCATTACACCAAGGTGTATTTCAACGGCCCGATTGAAACGCTTGAAGTCAGCGTGCTGGATTTCTCCACCGCCACCGTGACCCGCAAGGACTTGAACTTGCCGGTACGCCGCTTTGATCACGACACCACCGAGAAAACCATCCAGCCGCTGAATCTGCCGGTGGTGGTCTACGACGATCAGGCCCCGATCTGGCTTAAAGGCGCGACGCTGACCGAGGAACAACTGAAAAAAAGCGTCAGCATCACCCAAGCGGTGGACGACCCGAGCGCCGCGCGCATCGAGTTCGATCACCCGCACAGCTTCAATGATGAACTGCTCGGCACCTCTTTCAGCCCCGGCGACAGCCCGGTCACGTTCTTTACTGCGGATGACAGCGGCAAGCGCGATGAACCGATCGAACTGCCGCCCGAGGCTTATCAGGTCGATCCGTTGCGCGGAGTCATCACGTACGATTTGAACCTGTTCCCGGAAACCCCGGCCTTCGCGGTGGGCTCGATGCCGCTGTTCCTGGCCACGGTCGAGCAGAAAACCCTCGACGCACACCAACTGCCCAAGGGCCTGGAACTCAAAGGCAATGCGCTGGTGGTGGATCTGAAGCTGTTTCCCGCCCAGGACTGGCGCTTTTTCGCCACGGACGACAGCGGCAACTATCTGAAGGAGATTCTTTCGGTCACCCATGACGCGAGCGCAGAAGGTCCCGCGCTATTTGGCGTGCATTACTTCTACGGCCAGCCGACCCGACTGGAAACCTACCAGCGAACCGACCTCTCCACCGTGCAATATGGTTTTGAGGTCAAACTCGATAAAACCGAGATGCCCAATGCTGATCAGTGATCAGGACGAAACTCGAAGCCACCCAGGCTTCGACAACGACCACCATTGATTTCCCGCAGTTGGGCTTGCAGGTGCAGGCTCCAGATTTGCGGATCATCGGCCAGCTCATAGCCATGCAGGGTCAGGCTTTCAACGATGGTATCGAGAATGGATTCAGCCACGAACGGGCCATGGAACGGGCCTTGCGCCTTGATGGCGGAAGGTTGTTCACCGGCCATTCCGGCGGCGAAGAGCAAGGTCCACATGCCCGTATCTCCCGCCAAAGGGCGGATGGCGCACTCGATACGGGTCACAAGACCCAAGCATTGACGGGTGAGGCAGAGGTTGCGCGACATGGCGGCGACCCTCGGTAGATCCGGTATTCAGCCCCCATGGGAAGGCTGTTTCGATCCAGTGATTACTGTCCTTATCCTTGAGCTGAGAATAGAAGAAAAGTTCGCCCCGCAAGCAAAGCGAGACCAGAAGGCGCCGAGCGGTCATTGTGTGAATATTGACGTCAGAGTGATGGCACTGATCGTTCCCACGCTCTGCGTGGGAATGCAGCCCCAGGACGCTCCTCGTCCCTTAAAAGCGTGACGCGGAGCGTCACAGGAGGCATTCCCACGCGGAGCGTGGGAACGATCAAAAAACGCACAAAACCCTGTAGGAGCGAGGCTTGCCCGCGAAGGCGGTGTATCAGCCAACATCAATGTCGGCTGATAGATTGCCTTCGCGGGCAAGCCTCGCTCCTACAGGGGTTGTGTGGCTTCAGGTTAAGCCGGTTTGGCTTCGACCAACGCCTCCAGTGCGATTTCCTTCTCGGCTTCCTTGAGATCTTCTTCGCTGATCATTTCCGCGATCACCCGCAGGCGCTCCACCACCCGTGCATTGACGCTGCCTTCAGGGAATTCGCCGTTCTCGTCCGGTGCACCCGCCGGCTCGCCCACCAACAGGCTCAGGGCCTCGTCAGCCTGGCGCACGGCGTAAACATGGAACTGCCCCGCCCGCACCGCCGACAGCACCTTCTCATCGAGCATCAGCGTCGCGACGTTGGCCTGGGGAATGATCGCCCCCTGCTCACCGGTCAGCCCACGGGCTTCACAGAGCCGGAAGAAGCCTTCGATCTTCTCGTTGACCCCGCCCACCGCCTGCACTTCACCGAACTGGTTGATCGAACCGGTAATCGCAAAACACTGCTTGAGCGGCGTTTTCGACAAAGCCGAGATCAGCGTGCACGCCTCGCCCAGCGACGCACTGTCGCCATCAACGTAACCGTAGGATTGCTCCAACGCGATGCTCGCCGAGATCGCCAACGGGAATTCCTGCGCATAACGACTGCCCAGATACCCGGTCAGGATCATCACGCCTTTGGAGTGAATCGGCTGGCCAAGGTTGACCTCGCGCTCGATGTCGACAATCCCGCTGCCGCCCGGATACACCGTGGCGGAAATCCGCGCCGGCACACCGAACGCCGAGTCGCCGACTTCCAGCACCGTCAGCCCGTTGCACTTGCCGACCGCCGCGCCATCGGTGTCGATCAGGATGATCCCCGCCAGCATGTCATCGAGAATCCGCGCCGAGACGCGCCCGGTGCGAGTCGCTTTGGCTTTCAGCGCACGCTCGATGTGCCCGGCGTCGGTCATCTCGTCGCCGGCCAGGTGACGAATGAAATCCGCCTCGCTGACCAGCTGGAACAGGTCGCCGATCCGCGCCGACAAACGCCCCTGATGTTCCGCCAGACGCGCGCTGTAGGTTGCCAGACGCGCTACCGCGTCGGCAGTCAGCGGTGCCATGCCTTCTTCCGAGGTGCGGGTTTTGAGCAACTGGGCGAACTGCTCCAGGCTCTCATCGACCATCGGGATGTCTTCGTCGAAATCCACCAGGACGCGGAACATCTCCTGGAAGTCCGGATCGAGGTCTTGCAGCGTGTAGTAGAGCTGCCGGGCGCCGATGATGATGACTTTGACCTGCAACGGAATGTGTTGCGGGGTCAGGGTCACGGTGGCCAGTCGGCCGAGCTCACCGAGGGGCGATTCCATTTTCAGTTTGCGCGATTGCAGGGCGCGCTTGAGCGCATCCCACACGAACGGCTCGCTGAGCATTTTTTCCGCTTCAAGAATCAGGAAGCCGCCGTTGGCACGGTGCAACGCACCCGGGCGCAGTTGCCGATACGTCGTGTAGAGCGCGCCCTGATCGGTGCTGTATTCGATACGACCAAACAGGTTTTCGTAAGTCGGGTGCGGCTCAAATACCACCGGTGCACCGCCGCTGGCCGAATGACCGACCACCAGGCTTGGCGCGTATTGTTCTTCGAGCATCTTGCGCGCAACGGCGTCGACCTTGCTGTCATCGACCAATTGCTCGACCACGGTTTTCAGCAGGTACACCTGCATCGCTTGCAAATAACCGCACACCGCGGCGTTCTCGGCGTATTTCTCCGACAACGGTGACAGCAACGGCTGCAAGGCCAGGGTGATGGTTTCTTCGTTGAGCTGGCGCAGTTGATTGCTCGACTCGCGCTTCCATTGCGGCAGGCTGGCGAGTTCTTCGTTCAGGCGCTCTTCCAGACCCGAGATGTCCTCGTGAAAACGCTCGCGATCAGCTTCCGGCAACTGGGCGAATTCCGCTTCGTCCAGCGCCTTGCCTTCGCTCATCGGGGTGAACGCGATGTTGCTGGCGTCACGGTACAGCGCGACTTCCTTCTCCAGCGCCAGGCGCTCGATGATGTCCAGTGCCTTGTCGTAGCGCTGGTTGAAGGCGCGGTCGATCGCACTTTTCTTTTGTTGGTAGGACGGGTGCTCGAACACCGCTGGAAACGTTGCCAGCAGATTGTCGATCAAGCCGTTGATGTCACCGATGAACGCACCGGCGGTGCCCGATGGCAATTCCAGGGCGCGGGGTTCGCGTGGCTCATCGAAATTATTGACGTAGACCCAGTCCGCCGGGGTCTGCAGGCGCTTGCCTTCGGCTTTCAGGTAGCGTTTGACGAACGAGAACCGGCCAGTGCCGGGCTCACCCATGACAAATACGTTGTAACCGGGGCGTGGCATGGCCACACCGAATTGCAGGGCTTCAACAGCACGTTCCTGGCCAAGCACACCGCGGAAGGGCTCCAGATCATTGGTGGTAGAGAAGCTGAACTGTTCAGCGGAAAACGGACGGGTCAGCGCTTCGGGCGCTAGACGCAAGCTGGCAGCAACAGGATCAGGCATCGGGCTTCCTTACATCAGGCGGGGCAGATAGCGGCATTCTGGCGCTGCCCATACCCGACTGGCAAGGCGCGCCTCAAGCCAAAGCATAGACAAACCGCCATCCCCACGCGGGGCGGGGCCAAATCAATGTTTTACAGCGAATGTTTTGCAAAAAAACACGGAACCCTTGGAACGTGCCTAAACTCCAAACTGCGCGGCTGGAACTAATAACCGGCCCACTGGTGTCGAGATGGCACCAGAACCCCTTGTCCATTGGTATGCACACAAAGAGAACAAAGCTATGAAACGGATTCTTCTCGGTACTCTCTTCACCGTTGTATCCCTCAATGCTATGGCTCAAGCGCCAGGCGGCCCGGATTGTGGTTGGGGCAACATGCTGTTCGAAGGGCAGCGTGGCACCCCGGCTCACTTCCTGGCATCCACCACCAACGGCACCTCCGGCAACGCAACATTTGGTATGACTTCCGGCACCAACGGTTGCTCGACCAATGCAGCGCTGACTTATGGCGGTAAATCCTGGATTGCCATGAATGGCATGATGAACGAGTTGTCCGAAGACATGGCCAAAGGTAACGGCGAAGCGCTGACTACCTATGCCGTGGTACTGGGCGTGGCGCCGGAAGACCGTGCGCACTTCGCCGCCGTGACTCACGAGCACTTTCAGCAGATCTTCAGCAAGGCTGATGTGACCGCTGACGACGTGCATACCAACACCCTGGCCGTCCTGAAGAGCGATCCTCGTCTGGCCAAGTACGCCACTCAAGCTTAAGCTCGACCCAACCGCTCCTTTCGGGGAGCGGCTTTTGTTTTTTGGACCTGCCCCTCTTTGGGTCTTTGTTTCTTTCGACTTAAGTTGCCCACTATGCTCAAACGCCTTGCCTGGCTGGCGCTCTGTGTCTGCGCCCCGCTGTCCGCCGCGCCACACATCGACAATCAACGTTTGCAGCAACTGGCCAACGACCCTTTCTGGATTTCCCTGGGCCATTACGAAACCGCCAAGCTCGGCGGCTGGCGCAGCTATGTCAGCGACAAGAAATTCTTCCTCGCCCCTGATGGCAATGAACACCCGGACCGCGAACTGGCCGCGACGGTACAGGCGCTGTACGCCCCGGCCAGCGCCGGCGAAAAACATGCGCAATGCGTCTATCCGGCGCGCACTCGCTGGCTCAAGGCACAACTCAACCTGACCGACCTGCCGAAGCTGGACTGCGCCGAATTCACCCAATGGTTCAAGGATGTCGCGCCCCACAGCGCGGTGATGATTTTCCCGGCGGCGTACCTCAACAGTCCCTCATCGATGTTCGGCCACACCCTGCTGCGCATCGACCAGGCCAATGTGCAGAGCGACCAAACCGCCCTGCTCAGTTATGCGATCAACTTCGGCGCCTACATCGAAGGCTCGGACAACAGCATTCTGTATGCCTGGAAAGGTTTGATGGGCGGCTATCCGGGTTTGTTTGCGCTGGTGCCTTATCAGGAAAAACTCTCGGAATACCGCAGCCTGGAAAACCGTGACCTATGGGAATACCGGTTAAACCTGACCCAGCAAGAAACCGAGCGCATGGTCGAGCACGTCTGGGAGCTCAAGCAGATCCAGTTCGACTATTTCTTCTTCGACGAAAATTGCTCCTATCGCCTGCTCGAACTGCTGCAAGTGGCTCGGCCAAGCCTGCGCCTGACCGAACAATTCCCGCTCACGGCGATCCCCACCGATACCGTCAAAGCCGTGAAAGAGGCCGGGTTAGTGGAATCGATCCAGTATCGCCCCTCCCGTGAGCGTGAATTGCTGAGCCGCGCCCAGCCGTTGAATCCTGAAGAACAGCAATGGGTACTGAAAGTCAGCGCCGATCAGAAGCAATTGCAGGCACCTGAATTCAAAGCCCAGCCGCGCGACCGGCAAGCACTGATCGTCGACGCCGCTTACCGCTTGGAACGCTACCGCGCCAACGGCCAGGAGCGCGACCCGGCGCGGGCCCAGCGCAGTTTCGAGCTGTTGCGGGCGATCAACCAGAACCCGCCGCCAGAACTGGACATCCCCCGCCCAGGTTTGCCTGAAGACGGCCACGAATCCCGCACCTGGCAGGCCGGTCTCGGCACCCGGGGCGATAAGGCGTTTGGCGAGTACGGCTTGCGCATGGCCTATCACGACCTCAATGACAACGCCGAGAGCTTCCCGCTGGGCGCGCAGATCGAAATCCTGCAGATGAAACTGCGCCAGTACGAAGGCAATCACTGGCAATTGCAGCAACTGGATTTGGCGACCATTCGCTCCCTGACCCCGCGCAATGAGCTGTTGCAGCCGTTGTCATGGCAGGTTACCGGGGGGTTGGAACGGGTGCCGGGCAAACATGACGATGAAACCCTGGTCAGCCACGTCAACGGTGGTGCCGGCGGGACCTGGCAACTGGGCGAGGACATGCTCGGCTTTGCCCTGGGCACGGTGCGCATCGAACATAACAACGACTTCGCCGGGTTCGTCGCTCCGGCGGCGGGTTTCAACAGCGGTGTGCTGTGGAAAAACCCGCTGGGCAATTTCAGCCTGGAAACCAAGGGTGATTTCTTCACCAATGGCGAAGTGCGACGCAGCGTGAGCCTGAACCAGCAGTGGGAATTGTCGCGCAACCTGGGCCTGCGCCTGAGCGCCCAGCGCGAATTCAGCCACCTCGCCTCCCCCGAGAACGAAGTGATGCTTGAAGTGAAGTGGTATCACTACTGACCAACACCCGCCCCTGTAGGAGCAAAGCTTGCTCGCGAAGGCATCACCTCGGTCTTCCTGAATAACCGCGGTGATGCCATCGCGAGCAAGCTTTGCTCCTACGGATCTTTTGATCTTTCTTTCACATCCCGCTGACGAATCGACTTCTAGACTTCCCTGTATAGGCCGTCAACCGGCCAGGAGTCTGAGATGTGGCGTTGCGTGGGTGTATTGGGATTGCTGCTGTTGTGCGCGGGTTGCCAGTCGACCCACGAAGATCTGATTGCCAAGGGTTACCCGCCGGCCTTCGCCGATGGATTCGATGACGGTTGCGTCAGTGGTCGTCAGGCGGCCGGGGCGATGACCGGTGAATTCCGCAAAAACGTGCCGCGCTATCTCAAGGACAAGCAGTACGCCGAGGGTTGGAGCGATGGCTTTCGCCAGTGCCAGGCAATGCTGGAAAACCACGATCGCGAGGACTACCGCAGCCACCATTGGGACGACCGCGAAAGAGCCTGGCAGCAGCAGAAAGATCAGGACGCCGCCCGGGCGTTTCGCTCGCCATAAGTCGCTGGCAGACATTCATCGAAACTTAAACCCTGCAAGCATGGCCCAAACCCTATAACGGGAGAAAACCATGAGCCGTGCCTTCGTCAATGAAGATAACGCCGCCGCGCAAGCCGACCAGCCAGTGGAACGGCAGGTCAGCACGCAGCCCAACTACGTCACCCCCGCCGGGCTCGCCCAGCTTCAGGTGAAACTCGCCGAGGTGCAAAACCTGCTCAATGAGCAAAGTGCGAAAGGTGAACTGGCCGACAAACAGCGCCAGGCCGACCTTGAGCGTGACTGGCGGTATTTCAATCAGCGGCTGCAAAGTGCGCAGTTAGTGGTCCCCGCTTCTTCCACCGACAAAGTGCAGATTGGCGCTTGGGTGACCTTTGCCGATGAGCAGGGCAATGAGCAGCGGGTGCAACTGGTGGGTGAGGATCAGGCGGATGCCGCTAGCGGGTTGATTAACTGGGGGTCGCCGTTAGGCCGGGCGTTGCTCGGGGCGCAGGTTGGGGATGAGGTGCTGTGGAAGCGGCCGGCGGGGGATTTGGTGATTGAGGTGTTGGGCATCGATATTCAGTAACCATTCGGCCGCCTTCGCGAGCAGGCTCGCTCCCACAATTGATTTTCAGTGAACTTAAGATTTTGAGCCAATGCAAATCCCCTGTGGGAGCGAGCCTGCTCGCGAAGGCCGCGCCGCGATTTACCTGAATCACACCCATAAAAAAACGGAGCCCCTGAAGGCTCCGTTTTTTATGCAACCAACCCGATATCAGGCCAGTTTCTTATGCCGTACACGGTGCGGCTGGGCCGCCGCTTCGCCAAGGCGCTTCTTGCGATCGGCTTCGTACTCGGAGTAATTGCCTTCGAAGAAGATCGCTTGCGAGTCGTCTTCGTACGCCAGGATGTGCGTCGCGACGCGGTCAAGGAACCACCGATCGTGAGAGATCACAATCGCGGCGCCCGGGAAGTCCAGCAGGGCTTCTTCCAGGGAACGCAGGGTTTCAACGTCGAGGTCGTTGGACGGTTCGTCGAGCAGGAGGACGTTGCCACCCTCCTTCAGGGTCAGGGCCAGGTGCAAGCGACCACGCTCACCACCGGACAGGTCCTTGACGAACTTCTGCTGATCGCCGCCCTTGAAGTTGAAGCGACCGACGTAGGTACGCGACGGGATCTCGTAGTTGCCGATGCGGATCTGATCGGAACCGTCGGAGATTTGCTGGAACACAGTCTTGCTGCCGTCCAGGTCATCGCGGCTCTGGTCGACGCAGGCCAGTTGCACGGTTTCGCCGACTTCGATGCTGCCCGAATCCGGTTGTTCCTTGCCCATCAACATGCGGAACAGCGTGGATTTACCCGCACCGTTACCGCCGATCACGCCAACGATGGCGCCTTTCGGCATGGAGAACGACAGGTTGTCGATCAACACGCGATCGCCGTAGCCCTTGGAAACGTTCTTGAACTCGATGACCTTGTCGCCCAGGCGTGGACCGGCCGGGATGTAGATCTCGTTGGTTTCGCTGCGCTTCTGGAATTCCTGCGATTGCATTTCTTCGAAGCGTTGCAGACGAGCCTTGGATTTGGACTGGCGGGCCTTGGCGCCTTTGCGCACCCACTCCAGTTCTTCCTTCATGGCTTTTTCGTGGGCCGACTGCTGCTTGGATTCGGCAGCCAGACGATCGGACTTGGCTTCAAGCCAACCCGAATAGTTGCCCTCGTACGGGATACCCGCGCCGCGGTCGAGTTCGAGGATCCAGCCAGCGACGTTGTCCAGGAAGTAACGGTCGTGCGTGATCGCTACCACAGTGCCCGGGAAGTCGTGCAGGAAGTGCTCCAGCCACGCGACGGAATCGGCGTCCAAGTGGTTGGTCGGTTCGTCGAGCAGCAGCATGTCAGGGGCGGACAGCAGCAGGCGGCACAGGGCCACACGACGCTTTTCACCACCGGACAGGAATTCGACCTTGGCGTCCCACGCCGGCAGACGCAGCGCATCGGCGGCGACTTCCAGTTGGCGATCCAGGTTGTGACCGTCGCTGGCTTGCAGGATGGCTTCGAGCTTGGCTTGTTCAGCGGCCAGTTTGTCGAAGTCGGCGTCTTCATCAGCGTAAGCCGCATAGACCTCGTCCAGGCGCGCCTGGGCGTTCTTGATCACGCTGACCGCTTCCTCGACCACTTCACGCACGGTCTTGGTCGGATCCAGGATCGGTTCCTGCGGCAGGTAGCCGATGTTCAGCTCCGGCATCGGACGGGCTTCGCCCTCGAACTCGGTGTCGACGCCGGCCATGATTTTCAGCAGCGTGGACTTACCCGAACCGTTGAGGCCGAGTACGCCGATCTTGGCGCCGGGGAAGAACGACAGCGAAATGTTTTTCAGGATTTCCCGCTTCGGCGGAACAACTTTGCCCAGCCGATGCATGGTGAAGACGTATTGAGCCATGGAGAACCTTGGGTCAGTGACAGATGAATGATTGGAGCGCAGGCGAAGCCCGGGCCAGACTGTGCGCGTCTTCCGATTGATAACTATCAATAGGTGCACGCTGAAAAAGTCTGATTCTAGGAGCTGGAACGCCCCCACGTAACCGGCAAAGCTACCTGAATGACCGATGGCAGTCCAGCCGGGAGGGGCTGGCACTTCGCCACAACTCAAGGCATGCTAGCCGCCCTCCGGGCGTCCGGCTTATAGTGCACGTCGCGCCAGTCCAGCCAAACCGCAGGATTTCAGTTTGTCTAATGTCACGCCGCCTCTTTCTACCCGTGCACCGGCTGCCGCGCTCGGCTCCCCCCTGCGCGGAACCCTGAAGGGCGCACTGGCGACACTCGTGCTGTTGCTGCTCGCGCTGCTGTTTTGGCAGCTGCTGGATCAACTGAGCGAAACCCAGAAAAACCAGCGCCAGTACACCATCGACTACACCGCCGACCTGGCCTCGCAAGTCAGTCTGAACATGGCGCTCAACGCGCAGATCGCCCTTAACCTGCTACCGATCGTCGAGCAACCGCAATCCGCCGACGAACAGCAGGCGCTGCTGCGCAAATTGCAGCAGTCGCTGCCCGACCTGCGCAGCCTGGCATTATTGAGCCCCTCCGGCAAAATCCTCAGCGACAGTGCCGCCGACAGCCAGGACGCCGACTACCTCAGCGATCTGGTGCGCCGCAGCCGAGCCCAGGCCCACTATTTCAGCAACGCCGACGATGGCTCCGTGGTGCACCTGCTGCTGCATCAGGCCAGCGGCAGCAGTCGCGGTTATTGGGCCTTGCGCCTGACCCCGACGTTTTTCTCCTCACTGACCAAACAGGGCGAAGCCGGCATCCGTCCGCTGTGGCTGGTGGAAAACCGCATCAATCATCAAATCGTCAGCCGCGATGAAGCCCTGCCCGCCACCCGTCAGGGCACGCTGAGCGACGATGACCTGGCCAACAGCGTACTGACCGTGCCGCTCAGCAGCAGCGACTGGCAACTGCGCGGGCTGTTCGACCGTCAACAGGTACTCGAACAACTGCTGCCGGCGTTTATCGGCAAATGCCTGCTGGGCCTGGCCTTCTCCCTGCTGCCGTTTATCGCCCTGTTGAGCATGCGTCGACGTCAGCGACAGCTGCATGAAGGGCGCCGCCGCTATCAGGACATTTTCGAAGGCACCGGGGTTGCGCTTTGCGTGCTCGACCTGTCTGGGCTGCAAAGTTTTTTCGATAAGACACAGCTCACCAGCAGCGAACAACTGAAGGCCTGGCTCGACGTCCCTGAGCAACGCCAGCAACTGCTGCAAGAATTGCGCATCACCGAGGTCAACCAGGTCGCCCTGCAACTGCTCAACGTCAACTCCTGCGAGCAGGCCTGGAAACTGCTGATCGATGGCAGTCCGCTGGACGGCACCTCCATCGGCAACCCGATGCTGGAAGCCATGCTCAACCAGCAGAAACAACTCGAACTGGAAATCAAACTCCAGGACACCCACGGCCGCGACCAGCACTTGTGGCTGGTGCTGCGCCTGCCGGAAGAGCAACACGACTACAAAGCGGTGATCCTGAGCATCAACGACATCACCAGCCGCAAGCTCGTCGAGCTGTCGCTGCTGGAGCGCGAAGGCTTCTGGTCTGACGTGGTGCGCACCGTGCCGGATCACCTGTATGTGCAGGACGTGATCAGCCAGCGGATGATTTTCAGCAACCACCATTTGGGGCAGACCCTGGGCTACAACCGCACCGAACTGCACCAGATGGGCGAGTATTTCTGGGAAATCCTGCTGCATCCCGAAGATGCCGACTACTACCACCGTTCGCGCCAGAACCAGCGTCAGGCCGGTTTCTCGCAATTGCTGCAATGCCAGCTGCGCTTCCGTCACCGCGACGGCAAATGGCGGCGTTTTGACATTCGCGAACAGGCCCTGGCGCGGGACAAGCATGACCAGGTGACGCGCATCATCGGTGTGGCCAAAGACATCACCGAGCAGATCGAGGCCAGCGAATCCCTGCGTGACAGTGAGCAGCGCTACCGCATGCTCGCCGAAAGCATCAGCGACGTGATTTTCTCCACCGATAACAAACTGTCGCTCAATTACGTCAGCCCGTCGGTGCAAGCGGTACTCGGTTATGACGTGGACTGGATTTTCCAGAACGGCTGGCAATCGACCATCGCCAACCCGCAACAACTGACCGGCATCTACGCGTTGATGGACCGGGTCAGCAAAGCCCTGGATAAACCCGATCAACTGGCGTTATTGCGCAGTCAGGTGCAAACCCAGTTGTTCCTGTTCGACTGCCTGCGGGCCGACGGCCGCAAGATCCCGATCGAGTTGCGACTGGTGCTGGTCTGGGACGAACACGGTGCCTTCGAAGGCGTGCTCGGGGTCGGTCGCGACATCAGCCAGCAGCGCCGCGCCGAGAAAGACCTGCGCATGGCGGCCACGGTATTCGAGCATTCGACTTCGGCGATCCTGATCACCGACCCGGCCGGCTACATCGTCCAGGCCAACGAGGCGTTCAGTCGCGTCAGCGGGTATGCGGTGTCGCAGGTCCTCGATCAGTTGCCGAACATGCTCACCGTCGATGAGCAGCAGGAAGCGCATCTGCGTTATGTGCTCAAGCAATTGCACCAGCACAGCACCTGGGAAGGCGAAGTCTGGCTCAAGCGCCGAAACGGCGAGCATTACCCGGCGTGGGTCGGCATCACGGCGGTGCTCGACGACGAAGGCGATCTGGCCAGTTACGTGTGCTTCTTCAGCGACATCAGCGAGCGCAAGGCCAGTGAACAGCGGATTCACCGTCTCGCTTACTACGACGCCCTGACCCACCTGCCCAACCGCACGCTGTTCCAGGATCGCCTGCACACCGCGCTGCAATCGGCGGAACGGCAGAAGTCGTGGGTGGTGCTGATGTTCCTCGACCTGGACCGTTTCAAACCGATCAACGACTCCCTGGGCCACGCCGCCGGCGACCGCATGCTCAAGGAAATGGCCACGCGCCTGCTCGGTTGCGTCGACGATGACGACACCGTGGCGCGCATGGGCGGCGATGAGTTCACGTTGTTGCTGCAACCGCGGATCAACCGAGAAGTGGCGCTGAATCGGGCGATTCATGTGGCGGAACAGATTCTCGCCAGCCTGGTGAAACCGTTTGTGCTGGAAGGTCGCGAGTTCTTTGTCACGGCCAGTATCGGCATCGCCCTGAGCCCGCAGGACGGCAACGAACTCAGCCAGTTGATGAAGAACGCCGACACCGCGATGTATCACGCCAAGGAACGCGGCAAGAACAACTTCCAGTTCTATCAGGCTGACATGAACGCCAGCGCCCTGGAGCGTCTGGAGCTGGAAAGCGACTTGCGCCATGCCCTGGAGCAGGACGAATTCGTGCTGTATTACCAGCCGCAATTCAGCGGCGACGGCAAACGCCTGACCGGCGCTGAAGCCCTGCTGCGTTGGCGCCATCCGCGTCGCGGGCTGGTGCCGCCGGGGGATTTCATCCCGGTGCTCGAAGAACTCGGGTTGGTGGTGGATGTCGGCGACTGGGTGATCAGCGAGGCCTGCCGTCAGCTCAAGACCTGGCATCAGGCCAAGGTGCGGGTGCCGAAGGTGTCGGTGAACATCTCGGCGCGGCAGTTCTCCGATGGTCAGCTCGGCACGCGCATCGCCAACATCCTCAAGGACACCGGCCTGCCACCGGCGTGTCTGGAGTTGGAGCTGACCGAAAGTATCCTGATGCGCGAAGTCAGCGAGGCGATGCAGATTCTCGCCGGGTTGAAAAACCTGGGCCTGAGCATCGCAGTCGATGACTTCGGCACCGGTTATTCATCGCTCAACTACCTCAAGCAATTCCCGATCGATGTGCTGAAAATCGACCGCACCTTCGTTGATGGCCTGCCGTCGGGCGAGCAGGATGCGCAGATTGCCCGGGCGATTATCGCCATGGCCCACAGCCTGAACCTGGCGGTGATCGCCGAGGGCGTGGAAACCCACGAGCAACTCGACTTCCTGCGTGAGCATGGTTGCGATGAGGTTCAGGGGTATCTGTTCGGGCGGCCGATGCCGGCGAGCCGGTTTGAGGCGCAGTTCAGCAATGATGCGCTGTTCATGTTCGATTGATCGGAGCTGTTGGCTCCAATCAATCGAACATGAACAGAGCTGCAAGCTTCAAGTGGCAAGCTACAAGTAAGAGCAAATCGGCTTTTTCTTGATCGTTCCCACGCTCTGCGTGGGAATGCAGCCCGTGACGCTCCGCGTCACATGCCGAAGCGGACGCAGAGCGTCCAGTGAGGCATTCCCACGCAGAGCGTGGGAACGATCACTGGTTATCGGCCAGCATGATCACCGCTGATCCCGTCATGAAGCCCACTTGTCTGCGACATGATGTCCTTTCATATGCCATCTAAAACCCATTGGGTTAGAATGCCCCCCTTTTCTGCCCCGATCCTTGAGGACCGCCATGTTCAGCCGTGATTTGACTATTGCCAAGTACGACGCCGATCTCTTTGCCGCCATGGAGCAAGAAGCTCAGCGCCAGGAAGAACACATTGAGCTGATCGCTTCGGAAAACTACACCAGCCCTGCGGTGATGGAAGCTCAAGGCTCGGTACTGACCAACAAGTACGCCGAAGGCTACCCGGGCAAGCGCTACTACGGTGGTTGCGAGTTCGTCGACGTGGTCGAGCAACTGGCCATCGACCGTGCAAAAGAACTGTTCGGCGCCGATTACGCCAACGTTCAGCCGCACGCCGGTTCCCAAGCCAACAGCGCCGTTTACCTGGCCCTGCTGCAAGCTGGTGACACCATCCTGGGCATGAGCCTGGCCCACGGCGGTCACCTGACCCACGGCGCCAGCGTTTCCTCCTCCGGCAAGCTGTACAACGCCGTTCAGTACGGTATCGATGCCAATGGCCTGATCGACTACGACGAAGTTGAGCGTCTGGCCGTTGAGCACAAGCCAAAAATGATCGTGGCCGGTTTCTCTGCCTACTCGCAGATCCTCGACTTCCCGCGTTTCCGTGAAATCGCTGACAAGGTTGGCGCCTACCTGTTCGTTGACATGGCCCACGTGGCCGGTCTGGTCGCCGCTGGCGTCTACCCGAACCCGGTTCCATTCGCTGACGTCGTGACCACCACCACCCACAAGACCCTGCGCGGTCCACGTGGCGGTTTGATCCTGGCTCGCGCCAACGCCGACATCGAGAAGAAGCTGAACTCCGCCGTATTCCCGGGCGCCCAGGGTGGCCCGCTGGAGCACGTGATCGCCGCTAAAGCGATCTGCTTCAAAGAAGCGCTGCAGCCTGAGTTCAAGACTTACCAGCAACAAGTGGTGAAGAACGCCAAGGCCATGGCCGGCGTGTTCATCGAGCGCGGTTTCGACGTGGTTTCGGGCGGTACTGAAAACCACCTGTTCCTGCTGTCGCTGATCAAGCAGGAAATCTCCGGTAAAGACGCCGACGCCGCTCTGGGCAAAGCGTTCATCACCGTGAACAAGAACTCCGTGCCAAACGACCCACGCTCCCCGTTCGTGACCTCCGGTCTGCGTTTCGGTACTCCGGCCGTGACCACTCGTGGCTTCAAAGAAGCAGAGTGCAAAGAGCTGGCTGGCTGGATCTGCGACATCCTGGCTGACCTGAACAACGAAGCGGTGATCGACGCCGTTCGTGAGAAGGTCAAGACCATCTGCAAGAAACTGCCGGTGTACGGCGCTTAATTGCACCGCTAAACCGCAGCGATAAAAAAACCGGTCAGTGATGGCCGGTTTTTTTTCGCCTGCATTTTTTCCGAATGGCGAAAAGGCTCAAGGCCGGGCTCTTGGGCTTAACTGGTAAGACCGGTCATGCCAATAGATGAATTTTCACTTGCGATCAGTTTAAAACAGCGCCTAGACTGCGCCTGCACTGGACATACCGGTAAGACCACAATAATTAAGTCCTGAATCTGATGCGCTTTAGCGTACGGCAGCCAGGACACCGACCAGGATTCCTCCCATGCTCAGATGGTGCTCGCGTTCAATCTTCCTTCAAGTGGTTCTCGGACTGGTGCTCGGCATCGTCTGCGGGCTGACCCTTCCCGAATACTCCGCACAGCTCAAACCCCTGGGCGACGGCTTCATCAAACTGATCAAGATGCTCATCGGCCTGATCGTGTTCTGCGTGGTAGTCAGCGGCATCAGTGGCGCGGGCGATCTGAAGAAGGTCGGGCGCATCGGCCTCAAATCGGTCATCTACTTTGAAGTGCTGACCACCATCGCCCTGGTGATCGGCCTGGTGTTCGCCTTCAGCACCGGGATCGGCAGCGGCGCGAACATTCATCTGGACCAACTGGCCAAAGCCGACATGGGCGATCTGGCCCAGCGCGGCCAGCAAATGCACACCACCACGCAGTTTCTGATGGATCTGATTCCAACGTCTGTGATTGGCGCCTTTGCCGACAACAATATCCTCCAGGTCCTACTGTTCTCGGTGCTGTTTGGCAGCGCGCTGAATCTGGTGGGCGAAGCGGCCTCGGGTATTTCCCGGCTGATCAACGAACTCAGCCACGTGATCTTTCGCATCATGGGCATGATCGTGCGCCTGGCGCCGATCGGCGTATTCGGCGCCATCGCCTTCACCACCAGTAAATATGGCCTGGATTCCCTGCAACACCTGGGCAGCTTGGTTGGCCTGTTTTACCTGACCTGCGCCGCGTTCGTGTCGCTGATTCTCGGCCTGGTGATGCGCCTGTCCGGCCTGCGCATGTGGCCGCTGCTCAAGTACCTGCGTGAAGAGTTGCTGATCGTGATGGGCACCGCCTCGTCCGACGCCGTGCTGCCACAGATCATGCGCAAACTCGAGCATCTGGGCATCGGCAGTTCCACGGTCGGGCTGGTGATTCCGACCGGTTACTCGTTCAACCTCGACGGCTTCTCGATTTACCTGACCCTGGCCATCGTTTTCATCGCCAACGCCACCGGCACGCCGCTGGCCATGACCGACTTGCTGACGATTCTGCTGGTGTCGCTGATCACCTCCAAAGGTGCCCACGGTATCCCCGGTTCGGCGCTGGTGATTCTGGCGGCAACCCTCACGGCGATTCCGGCGATTCCGGTGGTCGGCCTGGTGCTGGTGCTGGCGGTGGACTGGTTCATGGGCATCGGCCGGGCGCTGACCAACCTGATCGGTAACTGCGTCGCCACGGTGGCCATTGCCCGATGGGAAAAAGACATCGATGTGCAACGGGCGAACAAGGTGCTTTCCGGCCAGGTGGGGTATACCTTCCAGCCGAGAAAACCGGTGGCCCCGGCCCATCAACAGGAATTTTGAATCGGCGCGAGCCTGCCACGAGGCAGGCTCCCAGCCTTATCCATGGAGCAAACCGTGATTACCACTTCAACGGTCGTCAATTCAGTCGTAGAAAAACTCCGGGCCGCGCTGGCCCGTGGTCAGTGGCGCTCCGGCGAAATGCTGCCGGGCCAGCGTGAACTGGCCGAACAACTGGGCATCAGCCGCCCGAGCCTGCGCGAAGCCGTGATCGTGCTGGAAACCCTCGGCCTGGTGCGCTCGATGCCGGGCAAAGGCGTGGTAGTACTGGAGGCCAACCTCAGCGACAGCCAACGCCACGACAGCGCAGTGGCCGGCGCGAGCCTGGAAGACGTGCTGCAACTGCGCTACACCCTGGAGCCGTTCATCGTCGGGCTGGTGGCGCAATCGATCAGCAGCAAGGAAGTCGGGCAACTGCGCCTGACCCTGATGGACATGCGCGAAGCCCTGGAGGCCAACGACAGCGAAGCCGGGGTCAACGCTTACATTGCGTTCCACGAAGAGCTGTTCACCCTGACCTCGAACCCGATCTTCCAGAGCGTGGTGCAACAAACCAGCAACGCCCTCAAGCAAAGCGCCGAGGTGCTGCGCAATTCGCCGGAGCATCTGGCCGAACGCCTGGAAGAAAACGAAGCCGTGGTGCGCGCCATCCGCAGCAAGAACAGCGCCCAGGCCAGCGCCGAAATGCGTCGGCACATCCTGCGTGAAGGCCAGCGCATGGGCATCGAACTGAACATTCCGGACGACAACCTCGGCAGTTGAATCCGCTTGAACTGGAGACAAGCCATGAACAGCTTCGCCTCACCGCCAACACTCGGCGCCCTGCCCTTTCCTCGGCGGGCGGATGATCTCTATTCGCGGGTTTTCGACGCGATTCTCGAACAGCGCATCGATGTGACCAGTCGCTTTACCGAAGAAAGCCTGGCGCAAATGTTCAGCGCCCGGCGCAGTGACATTCGCGGTGTGCTGATGCAGTTGTCTCATCAACAAGTCATCGTGCTGCGTGCGAACCATCGGCCCCGGGTTGCCGCCCTTGACTGCGAGCAAACCCGGCAGATGTTGCATGCGCGGCGGCTGACGGAAATCACCTTGGTACGCCTGGCCTGCCAATCGCGCTCACAGGATTTGAAACCGCTGCGGGCCTTGATCGAAAGCGAACGCCACTGCACGGCCGGCGGGTCGGCCATTCGCTTATCTGGAGAATTTCATTTGCGCTTGGCGGAAATGGCCGGGAATGCACCGTTGGCGCATTTTCTGGGCAGTCTGGTGCCGCTGACCTCATTGGCGATTGCGCAGTTTGGGGTGCATTTGGAGGGTTATTGCGTTTGGCATCAGCATCAGGCGATTCTGGAAGCGGTGGAACGCGGTAATGCAGTGAAGGCTGAGGACTTGCTGGGCCAGCACCTGGATTATTTGGAGGGGATTTTGCTGAACTCCGAATCATCGATCAGTCGAAATCGTGTTGCCGGTTAGATCGTCTTCGCGGGCAAGCCTCGCTCCTACAGGTATATCGCCGTCCTTGTAGGAGCGAGGCTTGCCCGCGAAGGCGTCATCACTGACACACGAAAGGCTTCAATCCGCCGCCACCCGCGCAAACCCCTCGCGAATTTTCTCTTCCGGCAAATCATCGGCAATAAACACAATCACACTCTCTCGCGCCTCGCCCTCGGCCCATTCGGTATCCCAGTCGAAGCCATACAACTTCAGCACCCCCTGAAACACCATGCGTCGCGGCTCGCCAACGATGCTCAACACACCTTTGTAGCGCAGCAGTTGCTTGCCGTGGTCTTCCAGCAGTTCGTTCATGAACTCGCTGAGCTTGTCGAGATCCAGCGGCTGATCAGTACGCAGCACCAGGCTGGAAATACGGTCGATGGACGGCGCCTTGCTCACTGGCCGCAAACTCATGCCACCGCCGAGGTCGGCGTTGAGGTTGAAACCGCGTACATCGAGCAATTCAGCCAGGTCGATTTTGCCGTGTTCGACTACGCGAATCGGCGCGCGACGGTTGATGCGGGTCAGGCGTTCACTCAACGCGGTGAAGGTTGGCTCGTCCACCAGATCCCGCTTGCTCACCAGCAGCCGATCAGCAAAACCAATCTGCGCCTGGGCGATGGTCTGGGTCAGGTGGGTGTCGGCGTGGGCCGCGTCCACCAGGGTGATGATGCCGTCGAGAATGTAGCGCTCGCGCAGTTCTTCATCGATAAAAAAGGTTTGCGCCACGGGGGCCGGGTCGGCCAGGCCAGTGCATTCGATCACCAGACGATCGAAGGCGATTTCACCGCTGTCCAGGCGTTCGAGCAGCAGGTACAGGGCTTTGGTCAGGTCGGTGTGAATGGTGCAGCAGACGCAGCCGTTGGACAGCGTCATCACTTGCACCGGCTCGTCGCCCAACAGTTGGGTGTCGATACCGGCGTCGCTGAATTCGTTTTCGATGACGGCGATTTTCAGGCCGTGCTCGGCTTTGAGCAGATGGCGCAGCAGCGTGGTTTTACCCGCGCCGAGGAAACCGCTGAGGATCGTTACCGGGATGGGAGAGGACAACTCAAACCTCCTGTTTCAAACATTTTAGAAAACAACACAAAAACAAATGTGGGAGCGGGCTTGCTCGCGAAGGCAGTGTGTCAGTCAGCATAAATGTTGAATGACACACCGCTTTCGCGAGCAAGCCCGCTCCCACAGGGGGATTGCATCAACCTGAGATCAGGTTAACAACACTTCGGCCCACCCTTGCCACCGTAACGCGCTTCCTGACGTTCCCGGAAGAACATCTCGTAGCTCATCATCGGTTTGTCCGGGTGTTTGGTCTGCATATGCTCGACGTAATTGTCGTAGTCGGGCATGCCGACCATCAGGCGCGCAGCCTGACCGAGGTATTTACCGAGGCGACTCAGGTCATTGAACATGTTTGCAATCCTCAGTTACGCGTCCGGCACAGCCTGGAACGGTGCTTCTTTATCCGTGCGCTCTTTTGTACCCCAGGCTGAGATACCGACCTTGAGCGCATAGAACAGGATGCTGAACACCACGAACAGGAACAGCGCGGTCAGCGTTGCGTTGGTGTAGGCGTTGAAGATCACGTGCTGCATCTGCGTAATGTCCTTGGCCGGGGCGAGGATCTGGCCGTTGGCCAGGGCATCGCTGTATTTTTTCGCAAGCGACAGGAAGCCGATCGCCGGGTTAGCGTCGAACAGCTTGATGAAACCGGCGGTGGTGGTGCAGATCAGCAGCCACGCGGCAGGCATCAGGGTCACCCAGATGTAGCGTTGGCGTTTCATTTTGATCAGCACAACCGTGGCAAGCATCAGCGCGATACCGGCGAGCATCTGGTTGGAGATACCGAACAGCGGCCACAAAGTGTTGATCCCGCCCAACGGGTCGATCACGCCTTGGTACAGCAACCAACCCCACATCGCCACACAACCGGCAGTGGCGATCAGGTTGGCGGTCCAGGACTCGGTGCGCTTGAGCGACGGCACGAACGAGCCGAGCAAATCCTGGAGCATGAAACGTCCGGCCCGGGTGCCGGCATCGACGGCGGTCAGGATGAACAGCGCTTCAAACAGGATCGCGAAGTGGTACCAGAACGCCATGGTGTTTTCACCCGGCAGCACGCTGTGCAGGATCTGCGCGATACCGACCGCCAGGGTCGGTGCACCGCCGGCGCGGGCGAGGATGGTGGTTTCGCCAATATCATGAGCCACCGCTTGCAGCGCTTCCGGGGTAATTGCGAAACCCCAACTGCTGACGGTTTGCGCCACGGCCATCACGTCACCGCCGACCACCGCGGCCGGGCTGTTCATGGCGAAGTACACGCCTGGCTCGATCACCGAGGCGGCAACCATGGCCATGATGGCGACGAAGGATTCCATCAACATCGCGCCGTAGCCGATGTAGCGGGAATTGACTTCGTTATCCAGCAGCTTCGGCGTAGTGCCGGAAGAGATCAGCGCATGGAAACCCGAGACCGCACCGCACGCAATGGTGATGAACAGGAACGGGAACAACCCGCCCTTCCACACCGGACCGGTGCCGTCGATGAACTGGGTCAGGGCCGGCATTTTCAGCTCGGGCATGGTCACCAAAATGCCGATCGCCAAGGCAATGATGGTGCCGATTTTCAGGAAGGTAGAGAGGTAGTCACGCGGTGCCAGGATCAGCCAGACCGGTAACGAGGCGGCTACGAAACCATAACCGACCAGCATCCAGGTGATCTGCACGCCGGTGAAGCTGAACGCCTTGGCCCAGTACGGGTCGGCGGCAATCTGCCCGCCCAGCCAGATCGAACCCAACAGCAACAACACGCCGACCACGGAGATTTCACCGATGCGGCCCGGGCGGATGTAGCGCATATAGATGCCCATGAACATCGCGATCGGGATAGTCGCCATCACCGTGAAAATACCCCATGGGCTCTCGGCCAGGGCTTTCACCACGATCAGCGCCAGCACCGCGAGGATGATGATCATGATCAGGAAGCAGCCAAACAGTGCGATGGTGCCGGGGATGCGGCCCATTTCCTCACGAACCATGTCGCCGAGGGAGCGACCGTTGCGGCGCGTGGACATGAACAGGACCATGAAGTCCTGCACCGCACCGGCCAGCACTACGCCAGCAATCAGCCACAGCGTACCGGGCAGGTAACCCATCTGCGCCGCCAGCACCGGACCGACCAACGGCCCCGCGCCAGCGATGGCCGCGAAGTGGTGACCGAACAGGATGTGTTTGTTGGTCGGGACGTAGTCCAGGCCATCATTGTTGAGCACGGCGGGGGTGGCCCGGCGCGGGTCGAGCTGCATCACATTGTTTGCGATAAACAGACTGTAGTAACGATAAGCAACCAGATAAATGGCCACGGCAGCGACCACAATCCACAAGGCGTTGATCGCCTCGCCTCGGCGCAATGCCACTACGCCCAGGGCGCACGCTCCTACGATTGCCAGCAGCAGCCAGGGTAGATGGCGTAGCAGGCTATTATTATTTTTCATTTTTTTATTCCAGCCAGGGTGGACAAGAAAGACAGCCACCCCGAGTTTAGCTCTACTGGCGCCAAAGACCATAGTCCGACATTGGTCGAGCGCCATCACTGTGCTGGCAGCGTCTGGCGATGCAGGTCTATAGTCAGCCAACCTTCACGAGGATTGCGCCATGAGCGAGCACCCTGCCGATCGCCGCCGCTTCAAACGTATCGCGTTCGATGCCAAAACCGACCTGAGCCAGGGGGAACTTACCTGGCCGGTGAAGCTGATCGACCTCTCGCTCAAGGGGGCGTTGATCGAAAAGCCCGAGCCGTGGCTGGGCAATCCGGATTGGCATTTCCTGCTCGATATTCATCTGAATACAGATGTCGAGATCAAGATGGATGTGACGTTGACCCACGACGATCATGGTCAGCTCGGCTTCGTCTGCAAACACATCAGCCTGGAGTCCATCGAGCGTTTGCGGCGGTTGATTGAGTTCAACCTGGGCGATCCCGAGGAGCTGGAGCGCGAACTGGGTGCCTTGATCGAAGTCTGAAGCCACCCGCAATTCCACTGTGGGAGCGAGCCTGCTCGCGAATGCGGTCGTGCATTCAACATTTAAGTCGACTGACAGACCGCTTTCGCGAGCAGGCTCGCTCCCACAAGGGATTGGAGGGTTATTCGAAGAGTGCGTCGAGCGCCTGTTCCAGGCGGGTCACGGCAATAATCTGCAACCCCGGCGGTGCTTCTTTCGGCGCGTTGCCCTTGGGCACGATGGCGCGCTTGAAGCCGTGCTTGGCTGCTTCTTTAAGGCGTTCCTGACCACTCGGCACCGGGCGCACTTCACCGGACAACCCGACTTCGCCAAACACCAGCAAATCATGGGGCAGCGGCTTGTTGCGCAGGCTCGACATCACCGCCGCCATCAGCGCCAGGTCCGAAGCGGTTTCCAGCACTTTCACCCCGCCGACCACGTTGAGGAACACGTCCTGATCGTGGGTCGGAATGCCACCGTGACGGTGCAACACCGCCAGCAACATGGCCAAGCGGTTCTGGTCCAGGCCCAACGTGACCCGGCGCGGGTTGGCCAGGTGACTGTCATCCACCAGCGCCTGCACCTCGACCAGCATCGGCCGCGTGCCTTCCCACGTCGCCATGACCACACTGCCCGGGACTTCTTCCTGAGCACGCGTAAGAAAAATCGCCGAAGGATTGGAGACTTCTTTCAAGCCCTTGTCAGTCATGCCGAACACGCCGAGTTCGTTCACCGCACCGAAACGGTTTTTCACCGCCCGCAGCAGACGCAAACGCCCATCGGATTCGCCTTCGAAATACAGCACGGTATCGACCATGTGTTCCAGAACACGCGGGCCGGCCAACGCACCTTCCTTGGTCACGTGGCCCACCAGGAAAATCGCCGTGCCGCTCTGCTTGGCGTAGCGCACCAGCAACGCCGCGCTTTCGCGGACCTGGGAGACGCCGCCGGGAGCCGATTGCAGTTGCTCGGTGAAAATCGTCTGGATCGAGTCGATCACCATGACCTTGGGCTTTTCCTGCCGGGCCGTGGCGATGATGGTTTCGATGCAGGTTTCGGTCATCACCCGCAGCTTGTCCTGGGGCAAACCGAGGCGACGGGCGCGCATGGCCACCTGTTGCTGGGATTCTTCACCGGTGACGTACAGCGCCGGCATGCTCTTGGCGAGGTTGCACAAGGTTTGCAACAAAATGGTCGACTTGCCGATGCCGGGATCACCACCGATCAACACCACCGAGCCGTCCACCAGACCACCACCCAGCACGCGATCGAGTTCGCTGGAGGCCGTGGAAAAGCGTGGAATCTCTTCGACACTGACTTCGGCCAGGGTCCGGATTTGTGCCTGCTGGCCGGTCCATCCGGTACGACCGCTGGGGGCCGCCGCCCCGCCGCTCTCGACCATGGTTTCGGTCAACGTGTTCCAGGCCCCGCACTCGCCGCACTGGCCGGCCCACTTGGGGAAGGTTGAGCCGCACTCGGTGCAGCCGTACATGCGCTTGGCCTTGGCCATCTGAACTCCCGGCAAAAACCGCGATGATAGCGCAGCCGGACGGGATCAGCGCGGCGCAGCGTTTCGGATTTCACCGCTGGCCAGACGCGCGGCGCTGTTGCCCTGCGGATCTTCGGCATTCAGGTCGGCGCCCTTGGCCTTGAGCGCATCCAGCAACTCGACACGGTTGAACAACCCGGCATACATCGCCGCCGTCTGCCCGGCACCGTTGCGCTGATCGGGGCTGCAATTGGCCGCTAACAGGGTCCGGGCAATCTGCACTTCGCCTTTGAAAATGGCGCCCATCAGCGCCGTGTTGCCACGCTGATCCTGAGCGCAAGCATCGGCGCCAGCGGCGAGCAAACGGTCCACGGCGGCAGTCTGGCCGTGATAGGCGGCCAGAATCAGTGCGGTGTAACCCTTGCCATCACGGGTATCGAGGGAGTAACCAGCCTCGATAAAAGTCTCGAGCATCGGCACATCGCCACGCCGGGCAGCATCGAAGTAGTAGTCCTGCAATTGGGCTTTCAGCGCGGCGGGGTCTTGCGAGACATCCGCCGTCGGCCCGGCAAACACGCTGAACGACAAACCGCTCAGCAACATACAAAAGAACAAACGCATGACAGGCTCCCCAGGTTTGACGGGGCCCCGGATGAGGCCCCGTGTTTCAGGCAAACGGGATCAGTCGACCAGTTTGGCCGCCAGTGCCTTGACCCGCGCCAGGTCACCCTTGGCGACCTTGGTCACGCCGGTGCCATATTCCGGGTCGGCCTTATAGAGGAACGACAGCATGATGTGCTTGCTCTCGTCGTCCGTGGTGGCGAGCGAGCCGCCGAAGCTGTCGATCAGGTCCTGGCGTTCTTTCTGGCTGAACGAGCGATACAGATCGCCGGCCTGCTTGAAGTTCTGCTCACGCTGGATCTTCGCCTGCTGGGTGCTGCCCGACAGGGCCGACTGGCTGTAGCGCGCGGTTTGCGGTTCTTCACGCGACAGCAAACGGCTTGGCTGGTAATTCACGCCGGTGCTACTGGCGCCGCTGTTCATTGCGCCGTCCTGATTACCGTTGTTCACGGCAACCTTTGGCGCATTGATCGGCAGTTGCAGGGCATTGGCGCCCAGGCGATACATTTGCGTATCGGCATACGAGAACACTCGGCCCTGTAATAAACGGTCTTCCGAAGGCTCAATGCCGGGAACAAGATTGGCAGGCGCCATGGCAACTTGTTCGGTTTCCTGGAACACATTGGCCGGATTACGATTCAAGACCATTTGTCCAACTTTTCGCTCAGGTATACCGGGCCAAATCTTGGTTGCATCCAAAGGATCGAAATCAAATTTGGACAAATCTTGCGGATTTACAACCTGAATGTACAAGTCCCACTTCGGGAAGTCGCCCTTGTTTATATGAGTAACCAAGTCATTAGTCATATGACTGTAGTCTTTACCTTGAACTTGGGTAACAGCCTGTGGATCGAGATTATTAATGCCCTGCAAACTTTTCCAATGGAACTTTACATAGCGAACTTCACCTTTGGCATTCACCAACTTATAGGCGTGAACGCCATTACCGTCCATTTCCCGATAACTGGCAGGCGTACCGGAGTTGGAATACAACTCGGTCAAAGTACGCGTGGCTTCCGGCACATGGGAAAAGAAATCGAAACGACGGGAATCGTCGTCGAGGTTGGTGCGCGGATCAGGTTTGAAAGCGTGGACCATGTCCGGGAACTTGATGGCGTCACGGATGAAAAAGGTCGGGAAATTGTTTCCCACCAGGTCCCAGTTGCCGTCCGCGGTGTAGAACTTGGTGGCAAAGCCCCGGGGGTCGCGCAGGGTTTCCGGGGAGTGGTTGCCATGCACCACCGCTGAAAAGCGCACAAACACCGGCGTGCTCTGGCCGCCGGCGAACACTGTGGCTTTGGTCAGGTCGCTGAGATCGTCGGTCACGGTGAAGGTGCCATGGGCGCCAGTCCCACGGGCATGCACCACGCGTTCAGGAATCCGTTCGCGGTCGAAACGCTGAAGTTTCTGGATCAGTTGCACGTCTTGCAGCAGCACCGGGCCCGTGGCGCCGGCGGTTTGCGAGTTCTGGTTGTCGCCGACGGCAGCACCGTTATCCCGGGTCAGGGTGGCGGCACTCACGGAAAAGGACAGCAGGCCGGCGCTCAAAACGCCCAGGGCGCGACGATGGGAATAAGCCCCAAGGCCAAGGGAAGTTGTCATAGGAGTTTCCTCTGATTTTATAAAGCGCATCCAGGTGCGCTCAACAGAGGCTAGTGACCGCCAGCCCAAAACCTAAATAGAAATGCCACACCGGGGCGATAGGCAAAAGATGCTGGAAGGGCCGGTCTAGAGGGGGTAACCGCGCGCGAATGATGGCCTTTTGTAAACTTTCCGGCGTCGGGCCGGTCGATAGCAGGCAAACCATGTAAGCAGTTGTGTCGAGCGAGATGCGTTTTGCTGATTTACACTGCGTTCACCAACCTCATCTGTAACAAGGAATAACCTATGGGCGTGCTTAACGAGTTCAAGGCCTTCGCGGTCAAAGGCAATGTGGTCGACATGGCCGTCGGTATCATCATCGGCGCCGCGTTCGGCAAGATCGTTTCGTCGTTTGTCGGCGACGTGGTCATGCCGCCAATCGGCCTGTTGATCGGTGGGGTGGATTTCAGTGACCTGGCTATCACGCTCAAGGCCGCCGATGGCAACATCCCGGCGGTCGTGTTGGCGTATGGCAAGTTCATCCAGAGCATGATCGACTTCGTGATCGTCGCGTTCGCGATCTTCATGGGCGTCAAGGCCATCAATCGCCTGAAGCGCGAAGAGGCCGTCGCACCGACCCTGCCGCCAGTGCCGACCAAGGAAGAAGAGCTGTTGAGCGAGATCCGCGATCTGCTCAAGGCCCAGAACGACCGGCCTTGAAGACTGTATAGCAATGAAAAACGGCGCCTTCGGGGCGCCGTTTTTTTACCAATAGTTTTCGACCGCCACCTGGCCGGGTCGCCGGCTAAGGCTGAGATTCATATCGCGCAGCTTGAGCAATTTGCGCGTGTCATCGATCATTTGCGGGTTGCCACAGATCATCACTCGCGAGTGCTCCGGCGTCAGCGCCACCCCGGCGGCCCGCTCCAGCTCGCCATTCTCAATCAGGGTGGTGATCCGTCCACTCAGGACACCTGGAACCTGCTCGCGGGTGACCGTCGGGATAAATTGCAGTTTGTGCGCATGCTCTGCCAGGTAGTCACGCTGCGCCAGCCCTGCGATCAGCTCCTGATAAGCCAGTTCCCGGCCTTCGCGCGCGCTGTAGACCAGGATGATGCGTTCGAATTTTTCCCATACCTCGAAATCCTGCAGGATCGACAGGAACGGCGCCACCCCGGTGCCTGTGGATAACAGCCAGAGATCACGACCATCGACGAACCGATCCAGGGTCAGATAGCCCGTGGCCTGCCGTTCCACCATCAGCGTATCCCCCACTTCCAGGCGACTCAGCTCACCGGTGAACTCGCCTCCCGGCACGACAATGGAGAAGAACTCGAGAAACTCGTCATAGGGCGAAGAGACCATGGAATAGGCGCGCCACACCGTGCTGCCATCCGTTTTGGTCACACCCAGACGAGCGAATTGCCCGGCGCGAAAACGAAAACCCGAGTCCCTGGTGGTGCGCAAGGTGAACAGGCTCGGGGTCAGTGGCTGAACGTCGAGCAGGGTCTGGCGCGTGAATTTTTCTGCACTGGCGGTCATGGGGCACTCCATTGAACAGGTGAAGCCAGTGTCCCGCAAAGCTGACGACTTAAACACCGGTGGTTTGTAGTGGCTTTAGCCAATGCCTCTTATTCTTATTAACTAAAACCCAACTAACGACATTAATATGCCAGCACCGCGCACATGATATTGATATCGCGGTTCTAATGTCTCATCCGTTACGCCTGTGTTACATAAGAACCAGTTAGACACTTAGCGGCTTTATCAAGATCAAAAAAATCCGAGCGCCTTAGTAGGAAGAGTCCTACAATCGTGACGTGCCGGATCCTGGATCCAAGTGGCACCCCAGAGGAACACGCGGATGGAGAAATCAAATGGAAATGTGGAAGGAGTCACAGTTAAACCAACTGTCTTACACAAACGAAATCGATGTCGCATACCAGCTTTCACTGAACTTCATAAAAAATATCGGCTTTAAATTCTGTGCATTTTCAATAACTTCCAAAACCCTTGGTGCCCACGACCACACCCTTAATCGAAACAACTACCCCAAAGACTGGAACAGTCAATATGAACAAGATGAATTTAGCGCCATCGACCCAATAGTGGCCCACTGCAATCAATCCATGCTACCGATCCTGTGGACTGAAGACGTCTTTTCCAAGACGCCCCGGGTGTGGCAAGCCTTGAAACAGCAAGGCCTGCAGCATGGCTGGTCGCAATCGGTCCATGATGAGGAAAACGGCTTGTACAGCATTCTGAGTCTGGCCAGAAGCCACTGCCCGATTACACCTTTTGAACTGTATGAAAATCTTGGTTTTACGGTTTTTATCAGCCGTCATCTACACGCTTTGGCCACCCAGCATCTGCCCAAAAGAGCAGCAAAACCCAGCGCACCGCATCTATCACCACGAGAAGTCGAGGTATTGAAACTGTCGGCCGACGGCAAGACCGCATACGAGATCGCCAGGATCCTCAGCCTCAGCGAGCGGACGGTGAATTTCCATGTGCACCGGGCCATCGAGAAACTGGGGGTGTGTAACAAGACCGCTGCCGTGATCCAGGCGGTCAGGGCTGGCGCCTTCTGAAACGGGTGAGTTCAAAGAAAACCTGCGGGTAATCGAACAGAAAAAAACGTACCATTTGCGATCCTTCCTGAGTGTTGACGTAAAACTTTACGCCGAAGTCCACTCGGTCGGTTCCGCCCGCCACATCGCCCCTGGGCCGCGGGACACTCGTTGATTATCCAGAGCCCCGCCCCATGCCTTTGCTCGAAACATCGTTCGCCCAACTCGACCTGATCCGCCAGCCCGAACAGCAGAACGAACCGCTACAAGCGTTCGATGCTGCCGACGAATACCTGCTCAATCATCTGGCGCAGCAGCAACCGACAGCCGATGCGCGGGTATTGGTACTCAACGACAGTTTTGGCGCACTGGCCGCCAGCCTGGCGGGCAAGGTCCGGGTCACCAGCAGCGGCGACTCGTTCCTGGCGTTCCAGGGACTGGAAAAGAATCTGATCCGCAATGGCCTGGCGTTCGACGCGGTGCCAAGCGTGCCAGCCAATGAAGCCTTCGTCGGGCCGTTTGACCGGGTGTTGATCCGGGTGCCAAAAACCCTCGCGTTGCTGGAAGAACAGCTGATTCGCCTGCAAGACCAGCTGGCGCCGGGCGCCCAGGTGATTGCGGCGGCAATGGTCAAGCATCTGCCGCGCGCCGCCGGAGATTTGCTGGAGCGCTACATCGGACCGGTACAAGCCTCGTTGGCGGTGAAGAAGGCGCGGTTGCTGATTGCAACCTTTGAACCCAAAGCGCCGGCCGTCTCCCCTTACCCGTCCCGCTACCAACTCGACGAACCCGCGATCGAACTGCTCAACCACGCCAACGTGTTTTGCCGCGAAGGGCTGGATATCGGTACGCGCGCGTTTCTACCGCATTTGCCAAAAAACCTGGGCATGGCAAGGGTAGCCGACCTCGGTTGCGGTAACGGCGTGTTGGCCATCGCCAGTGCCCTGCAAAACCCTGATGCCCAATACACGCTGGTGGACGAGTCGTTCATGGCCGTGCAATCGGCCCGCGAAAACTGGCGCGCTGCGTTGAGTGAGCGCGAGGTCATCGTACGGGCCGGCGACGGCCTGGCCGGTCAGGAACCGCAGTCACTGGACGTGGTGCTGTGCAATCCGCCGTTTCACCAGCAACAGGTGGTCGGCGATTTTCTCGCCTGGCGGATGTTCCAGCAGGCCCGGGAAGCGCTGGTAGTCGGCGGCGCGTTGTACATCGTCGGCAACCGTCACTTGGGTTATCACAGCAAGCTGGCGCGGTTGTTCCGCGGCGTCGAGCAAGTGGCGGCCACGCCGAAATTCGTCATTCTCAAAGCCCGCAAATAACCCGGACAAAAAAAACCCTCCGTCAGGAGGGTTGAGGCCGTGCCACAAGGCATCGGGATGGGAATCTCGAGTGTTTCAGTGGGTGGTCAGACCCGCGGCATTCATGAACATGCGCATCAGGCTGGCCACGATAAACAGGGCCACGACGCTGCCGGTCCAGATCATCGCCAGCCATCCGAGCCGCTGCCACAGCGGTTTTTTTTCGGCCTGTTCAATGTCGTGCAGGGTGGGTTTGGTGGACATGTTTTCGATCCTCTCTTGAAGGGGATGGCGTCTGTGAGGACGCCTTCGCGAGCAAGCTTCGCTCCTACAGGGGTTCCTAGTGGTAACCGTCTTCATGGGTGACCTTGCCGCGGAACACGTAGTAGCTCCAGAAGGTGTAGCCCAGGATGAACGGGATGATGAACAGCGTACCCACCAGCATGAAGCCCTGGCTTTGCGGTGGTGCGGCGGCGTCCCAGATCGAGATCGACGGCGGCACGATGTTCGGCCAAAGGCTGATGCCCAAGCCACTGTAGCCAAGGAAGATCAACACCAGGGTCAGCAGGAACGGCGTGTAATGCGCGTTGCGGGCCACCGCGCGGATCAGACCGTACATGGTCACCAACACCAGGATTGGCACCGGCAGGAACCAGAACAGGTTCGGCAGAGTGAACCAGCGCGCCGCGATTTCGGCATGGGCCAGCGGGGTCCAGATGCTGACGATACCGATCACTGCCAACACCACGAACGCCAATGGCCGCGCCAGATCGTGCATCTGTTCCTGCAACTTGCCTTCAGTCTTCATGATCAGCCAGGTGCAGCCGAGCAGCGCATAAGCCACCACCAGCGCCAAGCCGCAGAACAGGGTGAACGGCGTCAGCCAGTCCAGTGAACCACCGGCAAATTGACGGTTAACCACCGGCAACCCATCGATAAACGCCCCCAGCGCCACACCCTGGAAGAAAGTTGCAGCCACCGAACCACCGATGAAGGCCTTGTCCCACAGATGACGCTTGTCGTCCTTGGCCTTGAAGCGGAACTCGAACGCCACGCCGCGGAAGATCAGGCCGATCAGCATGAATATCAGCGGCAGGTACAACGCCGACAACACCACCGAGTAAGCCAGCGGGAAAGCGCCAAACAACGCCGCGCCACCGAGTACCAGCCAGGTTTCGTTACCGTCCCACACCGGTGCGACGGTGTTCATCATCACGTCGCGGTCGGTCTTGCCGGGGATGAACGGGAAGAGAATCCCGATGCCCAGGTCGAAACCGTCCATGACCACGTACATCATGATGCCGAAGATGATGATCACGGCCCAGATCAGCGGAAGATCAATACCCATGATTCAAATCTCCTTGGTCACGGTGTGGTCGGCATCGGCGTGATCGTCGTCGGCTGCGGACAGCGGACGAGCCGGCGTACGTTTCTGGCCAGGACCACCGTGGTTGGTTTCCTTGCCTTCGTCGATCTTCGGCCCTTTGCGCACCAGGCGCATCATGTAGCCCAGACCGGTGCCGAACAGCGCGAAATACACCACCACGAACAACACCAGCGTAATGCTCATCTGCATGAAGCTATGGTTGGAGGACGCATCCGCCGTGCGCATCAACCCATAGACCACCCACGGCTGACGCCCGATTTCAGTGGTGAACCAACCGGCGAGGATCGCGATCAGGCCGGACGGCCCCATCCACAGCGCCAGGTACAGGAACGGCCGCGAGGTATACAGCTTGTCGCTCTTGCGCAGCCACAGGCTCCACAAACCGGTGAAGATCATCAGGAAGCCCAGGCCGACCATGATCCGGAACGACCAGAACACGATGGTCGAATTCGGCCGGTCTTCCGGCGGGAATTCCTTGAGCGCCGGCACCTGTTTATCCAGGGAGTGCGTGAGGATCAGGCTGCCGAGGTACGGAATCTCGACCGCGAATTTGGTCTTCTCGGCTTTCATGTCCGGCCAGCCGAACAGGATCAGCGGGGTCGGTTCATCCCCGACGTTTTCCCAGTGGCCTTCGATCGCCGCGATTTTCGCTGGCTGATGCTCGAGTGTATTGAGGCCGTGGAAGTCGCCGATAACGGCTTGAATGGGCGCAACGATCAACGCCATCCACATGGCCATCGAGAGCATGGTGCGAATCGCCGGGTTGTCTTTGCCGCGCAGCAAGTGCCACGCCGCCGAGGAACCGACGAAAAACGCGGTCGCGACGAACGCGGCTGTCGACATGTGCAGCAGACGGTACGGGAACGACGGGTTGAAGATCACCGCCAGCCAGTCCACCGGAATGACCTGGCCATTGACGATTTCGTAACCCTGCGGGGTCTGCATCCAGCTGTTGGAGGCGAGAATCCAGAAGGTCGAGATCAGCGTGCCGATGGCCACCATGACCGTGGCGAAGAAGTGCAGCTTGCGTCCGACCTTGTTCCAGCCGAACAGCATGACGCCGAGGAAACCGGCTTCAAGGAAGAATGCGGTGAGCACTTCATAGGTCAGCAGCGGCCCGGTGACGGAACCGGCGAAGTCCGAGAAGCGACTCCAGTTGGTGCCGAACTGATAGGCCATGACGAGGCCGGAGACCACGCCCATGCCGAAGTTCACGGCAAAGATCTTCGACCAGAAGTGGTACAGATCGCGGTAGGTATCGTTGTGGGTTTTGAGCCACAGGCCTTCGAGTACCGCCAGGTAACTCGCCAGGCCAATGGTGATGGCCGGGAACAGGATGTGGAACGAGATGGTGAACGCGAACTGCATCCGGGCGAGATCAAGTGCCTCCAAACCGAACATAAGTCTTCCTCTGTCAGGTAATACCGGCTGTAGGGCTTATGACCCTGCACCCACTCTGCCCCCACGGATATGGAGTGTGGCGAATTCCAATTCGTTCTTTTTTTACAAACATCACAACGTAGGGAGTCTGGCCGTCTGGCCGCCAGATCAATTCCTTGTGGGGTATTGATCTGGATCAAGCAACGTTGAAAGAGTAGTCCCATTTTTAACGATGGACGGTGTGGTCTTTTGCCGCGTGACAGGTTGCCTCATAGGTTTTGCAATCAGCCGCAACACATCCCCTGTGGGAGCGGGCTTGCTCGCGAAAGCGGTGTGTCAGTCGATATCAATTTGCCTGACCCACCGCTTTCGCGAGCAAGCCCGCTCCCACAGGGGGATGTCGGGGTTTTGGAGATCGGTGTCTAGCTACCTAAATTTTTTGTCAGCGCAACTTCTTGTTACAGCTTGGTGATAGTCTCAACCCTCCCCTCGCTCAAGACCTGCCTTCAGATGCCCAGCCAAGCGCCCCTGCTGTTACGTCATCACCGCCCTTTCATTGCGTTCTGGCTGGCTCGGGTGTTCACCGCCAGCGGTTTTCAGATGCTCACCGTGGCCATCGGCTGGAATCTCTACCAATTGACCGGCAATGTGCTGGATCTGGGTCTGGTGGGTTTGGTCGAATTCGCCCCGCGGGTGCTGTTCATGCTGCACACCGGGCATGTCGCGGATCGTTACGACCGGCGCAAGGTCGCGGCGATCTGTCAGTCCCTGCAAGCCTTGATCGCCTTGTCCCTGGCCATCGGCAGCGCCACCGACCATGTCACCCGGGAAATGATCTTCATCCTCGCGTTCCTGCTCGGTGCCGCGCGCTCGTTCGAAATGCCGACCACCCAGGCCCTGCTGCCAAGCATCGTGCCTAGCGCATTGTTTCCCCGGGCCGTAGCCGCTGCACAATCGGCGCAGCAATCGGCGACCATCGTCGCCCCGGCCCTCGGCGGTTTGCTCTACGCCTTCGGCAGCGTCTGGGTCTACGGCCCGACGGTCATTCTGTACATCATCGCTTGCTGCTTGATGCTCAACCTGCCCGCGCGGCAAACGCCGCTGAACAAGGGCAAGGCGACCATGGATTCGCTGCTGGCCGGTATCCGTTTCATCCGCAGCCGTCCGGACATCCTCGGGGCGATTTCCCTGGATCTGTTCGCCGTGCTGCTGGGCGGCGCGACGGCGCTGCTGCCGGTGTTCGCCAAGGACATTCTGCTCACCGGCCCTTGGGGCCTGGGCCTGCTGCGTTCGGCGCCTGCAGTGGGCGCGTTGTTGATGTCGTTGTACCTGGCGCGATTTGCCGTGGAGCGCAAGGTCGGACGGGTGATGTTCACCGCCGTCGGCGTGTTCGGCGTGGCCACCATCGCCTTCGGCCTGTCCACTTCGTTCTGGTTCTCCTTGGCGGTGCTGGTGGTGCTGGGCGCGGCGGACATGATCAGCATGGTGATCCGCGCCTCCTTCGTGCAACTGGAAACCCCGGACGAAATGCGCGGCAGGGTCAGCGCCGTGAACGGACTGTTCATCGGCGCCTCGAACCAGTTGGGCGAGTTCGAATCCGGCCTCACCGCCCACTGGTTCGGCACCGTGCCGGCGGTGGTCATGGGCGGCATCGGCACCCTGGTGGTCACCGGCACCTGGATCAAACTGTTCCCGACCCTGGCCAACCGCGACCGCATGCACGTGGCCAAGGAAGAAGCCAAGGTCTAAAGCAACTTATCGAGGGTGATGGGAAAGTCCCGCACCCGTTTGCCGGTGGCGTGATAAATCGCATTGGCCACCGCCGCCGCCACCCCGACAATGCCGATTTCACCCACGCCTTTGGAACCGAGGGCATTGACGATGTCGTCGTGTTCTTCGACAAACAGCACGTCAATGTCGCCGATATCGGCGTTTACCGGGATGTGGTACTCGGCCAGGCTGTGGTTCATGTGACGGCCCAGCGCATGGTCGGTTTGCGTCTCTTCGTGCAACGCCATGCCGATGCCCCACACCACGCCGCCGAGAATCTGGCTGCGAGCCATTTTCGGATTGACCACTCGACCGGCAGCGATCGCGCTGACCACTCGATTGACCTTCACCGTGCCCAAATCCTCATCGACCAACACCTCGACGAACACCGCAGAATGGGTTGCGGTGGCATAGGCTTCGCGTTTTTTGTCCGGCTCGGCGTCGACTTGAGCCTCAATCACGTCTTCGCCGCTGTCCCGGGCCAGATCAGCCAACGGGATACGCGCCGCACCGAATGACAGCTGCCCGTCTTCAAAAACCGCCTGCTCCGAGGTCACGCCACTGAAGGCCGGGGACGTTTGCCGCGCCACGGCGAGCAGTTTTTCCTTCAGGGCTTCGCAGGCCTGCTGCACCGCCGTGCCGACCGACGAAACCGTGAACGATCCGCCCTGCAACGGTGCGGTGGGTAATGAAGAGTCACCCAGGACAAAAGTGACATCCTTCAGCGAAACGCCTGACGCCTGCGCGGCGATTTGCGTCATCACGGTGTAGGTGCCCGTGCCGATGTCGGTGGTCGCGCTGCTTACCGTGAGTTTGCCGTTGTGATCGAGGGATGCCTTGGCGCTGGCCTTCATTTGCATGGCCTCCCAGACACCACCAGCCATGCCCCATCCGACCAACTGCCGATCCTGGCGCATGCTGCGCGGTTCAGGATTGCGCTTTTCCCAACCAAATCGCTTCGCACCTTGGGCGTAGCATTCGCGCAATTGCTTGCTGGAATAGGGTTTGTCTTCGTTCTGGTTGCGATCGGAATAGTTGATCAGGCGCAGTTGCAACGGATCGATGGCCAACGCACAGGCCAGTTCATCCATCGCACACTCCAGACCAATCAACCCCAGCGCCGCCCCTGGTGCGCGCATATCCAGCGGCGTGAATACGTCGAGGGGCACCAATTTGTAGGTCAGTTGCACGTTGTCACAGTGATAGAGCATGCCGCTCCACTCCACCACATGCTCGGTGAAATCCTCGAATCGCGAGGTCTGACCGATGGCGGTGTGCGCCACCGCGAGCAAGCGCCCATTGGCCGCCGCGCCCAATTGCAGACGCTGCAAGGTGCGTGGCCGATAGCCGAAAGTGAACATCTGCTGGCGCGTCAGTGTCACGCGCACTGAACGCCTGAGATGCAGCGCGGCCATCACCGCCAGCGGCAGCTGATACTGCGGGCGCAAACCGGAACCGAAGGCTCCACCGACATACGCAGCGAAAATCCTGACCTGCTCTTTCTCAAGGCCAAAGACCTTCTGCACGTAGGACTGACAATTCTGCGGGCCTTGGGTCTTGTCGTGGATGTGCAGACTGCCATCGGCCTGGTACAGCACCGTACTGGCATGGGGCTCCATCGGGTTGTGGTGTTCAATCGGGGTGCTGTAGTTCAGATCCAGGCTGATGGCCGCGCCAGCGAACTCGGCCTGAAAATTCCCACGGGGTTTGGGCGGTTCGGCGGGTGCCGGGTGGGCTTCGCCTTGCAGGCTTAACAGATTGGTCTGATGTTCCTCGACGTCGTACTCAATCTCTATCAACGAACCGGCATAGCGCGCCAGTTCAAGGTTATCGGCGACGACAAGTGCCAGCGGCTGGCCGCTGTACAACACGCGGTCGTTGTACAACGGGCGAAACGGCGAGCCGTCCGCCGAGTCGGCGTCTTCATAGTCTTTGTCATAACTGGCGATTTTCGGGCGGTTGGTGTGATCGATCACGGCGACCACGCCGGGTAGTGCGAGGGCTTTGGACACGTCAATGCTGATCACTCGAGCGCAGGCCACGCGACTGGAGACAACACTGCCGTGAAGCAGGCCGTCCTCGGGAAACTCTCCGGCATAGCGCGCCTGGCCGGTGACTTTGAGATGACCGTCGACACGGTCCAGCGGTTGGCCCATCGGTTGGGTGAACGTATTCATCAGGCTTGCCCTCCCTGCGCGGCATCACTCAGAGCGCGGATGATCGCCCGGCGTGCCAGGGTGACTTTGAAAGCGTTGTGTTCGAGGGGCTGCGCGTTTTGCAACAAGGCGTCGGCGGCAGTGGTAAATGTTTCGCGGCTGGCCGCTTTGCCCACCAACCAGTTCTCCACAGCTTCGTCACGCCACGGCTTGTGGGCCACGCCGCCGAGGGCGAGACGTGCGTCGCAAATCACCGGCCCGGTAAAATCCAGTGCGGCGGCCACCGAAACCAGCGCAAACGCATAGGACGCCCGGTCGCGAATCTTCAGGTAATGGCTGTGTTCGGCAAAACCGGTGGCGGGCAATTCAATGGCGGTGATCAGCTCATCGTCGGCCAATTGGTTGTCGCGCTCCGGGGCATCGCCCGGCAGACGGTGAAAGTCGGCAAACTCGATGATCCTGGCGCCATTGCGACCTTGCACATGAACCACCGCTTCCAGAGCAGCCAGTGCCACGCACATATCGGAGGGATGCGTGGCGACGCATTGCGCACTGGCGCCGAAGATCGCATGAATCCGGTTCAGTCCGTCCCGCGCCGGGCAACCGCTGCCGGGTTCGCGCTTGTTGCACGGCACATTGGCGTCATAGAAGTAATAGCAGCGCGTGCGTTGCAGCAGATTGCCGCCGGTACTTGCCATGTTGCGCAATTGCGGTGATGCGCCGGCCAGAATGGCTTGGGACAACAGTGGATAACGCTGCTCGATCAACGGGTGCCAGGCCAGGTCGGCGTTACTCACCAGCGCACCGATCATCAGCCCGCCCTTCGCCGTCTCTTTGACCTCACGCAACGGCAGTCCGGTGATGTCGATCAGATGCTCGGGCCGCGTAAGGTTTTCCTTCATCAAATCCAGAAGATTCGTACCGCCGGCAATGAAGCGCGATGCGGGACCGGCGAGATGGACGGCGTCCTGCACCGAAGCTGGTTTGCTGTAGTGGAAAGGATTCATTGACCACCTCCTTGCTGAGAAAGGGGCAAGGCTTCTTCAATGGCATCGCGAATATTGCTGTAGGCGCCGCAACGGCAGAGGTTGCCGCTCATCAGTTCCTTGATCTGCTCGATGTTCTGAGCGCGTCCCTCATTCGCCAACCCCACCGCCGAGCAAATCTGCCCCGGCGTGCAATAGCCGCATTGAAAGGCATCGTGCTTGATGAAGGCTTGCTGCATCGGGTGCAGCGCTTCACCGTCGGCCAGGCCTTCGATGGTGGTCAACTTGGCACCGTCGCACATCACCGCCAACGTCAGACAGGCATTTACCCGCTTACCGTTGAGCAATACCGTGCACGCGCCACACTGACCGTGATCGCAGCCTTTTTTGGTACCGACCAGGTCCAGTTGCTCGCGCAGCAGGTCCAGCAACGTGGTCCACGGCAAGACCTCAAGCAGACGATCCTCGCCATTAAGGGTCAGGCGTAACGGATGACGGGTGAATAACGCCGGCGCAGCGTCGGGAGTGGTCGCGCTCATAAACACCTCACGGTTGGTCGTACATTCGCGGCGTTTTGGCAAACCGCCGTCATAAGGGGTACGACTTCGGGGGTGGGATGGGCGTTCAAAGGAATTGATCTGTGGCGCAATACCACTCAAAGCACAAATGTGCCGACCAAGTGCGATACATAGATACCGCATCGAGTGTAATGTATCGCCTTACACTTTCCCGATGATTGACTATCACTGACAGGAGGCAGGACCATGCCCATGCACAACCCGCCACACCCTGGTGAAACGCTCTTGATGGATGTGTTGCCCGAAATTGGCATCAGCGTCACAGAACTGGCCCGCCATCTCGGATTTGCGCGGCCACACCTTTCCAGGGTGCTGCATGGCCACGCACCGATCAGCCCAGACCTGGCGGTTCGTCTTGAACGAGCGGGCATCGGTAAGGCCCGGATGTGGCTGGGGGTTCAAACCGACTATGACCTCTGGCAGGCCGAACATCGTGAGCAACCGGCCATCGAGCCCATTGCCGTCCACGCCTGATCGGTTCTAAGCCAACAACTCCCCCGCCACCGCCGCGCGCGTGGCTTTACCGCAGAGTTGTTCCACCAGCGCCAGCGCAAAGGGCAGCGCAGCACCCGAACCTTGGGCGGTGATGCAGTTGCCATCGACCACCACCGGTTGATCGACGAAGGTGCAGCCTGACAATTGATGGCTGGCGGAAGGCAGGCAAGTCATGCGCCGTTGACGCAACACACCAAAGGCTTGCAGCGCCAGGGCCGGGGCTTCGGCAATGCCGGCGAACAGGCGTCCGGCGGCGGCCTGGTCCTTGATCAATTGCTCCAAGGGTTGATGCGCCGCCAGGTGTTGCGCGCCGATGGCACCGCCCGGCAGGGCAATCAGGTCGAACGGCTGGGCCAGCAGGTCCACCAGCATCGCGTCGGCGGTCAAACGGGTGCCGCGAGCACAGGTCAGCATGCGCCGGCCCTCAATGCTGGCCACCACCACTTCGACTTGCGCGCGGCGCAGCACGTCGACCAGGGTCACGCATTGCAGGTCATCGATGCCCTCGGCGAGGGTAATCAGGGCTCTAAAGGTCATGGGCACGGTCCACGGGATGATCCTTAAAGCGTAGTCACCTTTAGTGTCCCTTGTTCGCGCAGGCCGTTACTTGATGTAAAGCTGCGTCGAAACCGCGTCGCCCCCGCCGTTGATCGACCGGTTACTGAAGGTGAATGTCCCTTCCTGCCTGTCGCCCAGATCAAAGATGTACAACTTGCCGACAACCCTCGTCTGGGTGCTGGTGCATTGTGTCGGGTTGCCGTTGTCGTAGGCGCAGACATTGGTTTGCGCCCCGTTGAGATTGAAACCGTCGAGCTGGACGGTCGGCTTGCGGCCATACCCCATCTCCAGCACGTACACCTTGATGTTCGCCCCGCCGTGATTGCAGGTCGTCTGTGTTTGCCCGGCCGAGATGTTTTCAATGCCACACGCTGCCGACTGCACCTTGAGCACCTGGACGTTGCTCAACGGCGGTGCCGATGCCGCCATCACCGCCGGCACACTGGCCAGCAACGCGCAAAACAGACCCGCAGACCGCACGATATTGCCCTTGATGCTCACCATGACCCCTCCCCAAAACAGGCGCGCAGTATGGCTCAGTTCAACGAACGGCAAAACATCGCCGACGATCGCAGCCATTACCCCACGCTGCTGGTATGATGCGCGGCTTTTTCCGACCCACAGAAAATTCCCGGGTGCCTTGGGCAGTCTGTGCTTTGCTGTTGAGGTCGATACATTCACGGCGCACTGCGCGCCACGGGGAGCAGACATGCTGGAAAGGCTGTTTCAACTCAAGGCACACAACACCAACGTGCGCACCGAGATTCTTGCGGGCGTCACGACCTTCCTGGCCATGGCCTACATTCTGTTCGTCAACCCGAGCATTCTCGGCGAGACCGGCATGGACAAGGGCGCGGTGTTTGTCGCCACGTGCCTGGCCGCGGCCTTCGGCTCGACGGTGATGGGCCTGATCGCCAACTACCCGATCGCCCTCGCGCCGGGCATGGGCCTGAACGCGTTCTTCACTTACACCGTGGTCCTGCACATGGGCCATACCTGGCAAGTGGCGCTGGGTGCAGTGTTCATTTCGGCCGTGTGCTTCTTCCTGTTGTCGATCTTCCGCATCCGTGAATGGATCATCAACAGCATCCCGCTGCCCCTGCGTTCGGCGATTGCCGCCGGTATCGGCCTGTTCCTGGCACTGATCGCCCTGCACAACGCCGGCATCGTGGTCAGCAATCCGGCGACCATGGTCGGCCTCGGTGACCTGAAACAACCGGCACCGATCCTCGCGACCCTCGGTTTTGCCTTGATCGTCGCCCTCGAAGCCCTGAAGGTTCGCGGCGCGGTACTGATCGGCATTCTGGTGGTGACCATTGTCTCGATCGCGCTGGGCTTCACCGCGTTCGGCGGCGTGATGTCGATGCCGCCATCGCTGGCCCCGACCTTCCTGCAACTGGACATCAAGGGCGCCCTGGACATCGGTCTGGTCAGCGTGATTTTCGCCTTCCTGTTCGTTGACCTGTTCGACAACTCCGGCACCCTGATCGGCGTCGCCAAGCGCGCCGGCCTGATGGGCAAGGACGGCCATATGCCGAAAATGGGCCGGGCCCTGATCGCCGACAGCACCGCGGCCATGGCCGGTTCGCTGCTGGGCACCTCGACCACCACCAGCTACATCGAATCCGCTGCTGGTGTCAGTGCGGGTGGCCGCACCGGCCTGACCGCCGTCGTCGTGGCGATTCTGTTTTTGCTGGCGCTGTTCTTCTCGCCATTGGCCGCCAGCGTTCCAGCGTTCGCCACCGCACCGGCGCTGCTGTTCGTCGCCGTGCTGATGACATCCGGCCTGGCCGAAATAGACTGGGACGACATCACCGTGGCCGCACCGGTCGTGGTCACCGCCCTGGCCATGCCATTCACGTATTCCATCGCCAACGGCATCGCCTTCGGTTTCATTTCCTGGACCGTGATCAAGTTGCTGTCCGGCCGCGCCCGTGAGTTGAATCCGGCGCTGGTGATTCTGTCGATTCTGTTTGTGATCAAGTTGGGTTGGTTCAACGCATGACTTTTGATTCCCAGGCCTACGCCGTACAGCTCGAAGAAAAGGTCACGCGCTTGCGTGACCTGCTGGCCCCGTTCGGTGCGCCAGAACCTGAAGTGTTCGACTCACCACTGCAAAACTTTCGCCTGCGCGCGGAGTTTCGCCTGTGGCGCGAAGGCGGCGACCGTCACTACGCGATGTTTGCCCAGGATGACAAACGCACGCCGATCCTGATCGAAGAGTTCCCGATCGCCAGCCTGCGCATCAATGAGCTGATGCCCAAGCTCAAAGCGGCGTGGCAAGCGAGCGCGGCACTGAGCCACAAGTTGTTCCAGGTGGAGTTTCTGACCACATTGGCCGGCGATGCGATGATCACCCTGTGCTATCACCGCCCGCTGGACGAGCACTGGCACACCGCGGCGTCGAAACTGGCGGCCGAGCTGAACGTCAGCATCATCGGTCGCTCCAAGGGCAAGCGCGACGTCATTGGCCAGGATTATGTCGTCGAGCAGATGGAAGTCGGCGGCCGCACCTTCAGCTACCGCCAACCCGAAGGCGCGTTCACCCAACCCAACGGCACCGTGAACCAGAAGATGCTCAACTGGGCTTACGACGCCATGGGTGATCGCACGGACGATTTGCTGGAGCTGTATTGCGGCAACGGCAACTTCACCCTGCCCCTGGCCACCCGCGCGCGCAAAGCACTGGCCACCGAAATCAGCAAGAGCTCGGTCAACGCGGCGTTGAGCAACCTCAGCGAAAACGCTGTGGATAACGTCACCCTGGTGCGTCTGTCCGCCGAAGAGCTGACCGAAGCCTTGAACGAAGTGCGGCCGTTCCGTCGCCTGCACGGCATCGACCTCAAGAGCTACGAGTTCGGCAGCGTGTTCGTCGACCCGCCGCGCGCCGGCATGGACCCGGACACCTGTGAACTGACCCGACGCTTCGACAACATCCTGTACATCTCCTGCAACCCGGAAACCCTGGCGGCCAACATCGCCCAGTTGCACGACACCCATCGCATTACTCAATGCGCGATGTTTGACCAGTTTCCGTGGACCCATCACATGGAATCCGGGGTGCTGTTGACCCGGCGTTGATCGCAGATGCCAGTTACAAATCAGCCGTCTTGATGACGGCTTTTTTGTGGGCGCTGTTTACTGGATGACTTCGACCTTGCGCGGGCGACCGCCCTTTTTACCGTTAGCCCGGGCAGCTTCAGCCTTCGCGGCGCTGCTTTGCCGACCATTGCGCGAGGAGATGACCGAAGCGGCCATATTCATCAGGGGCTTGCTGACGGAAATCATCCCGGCGATGGAGACGTGCAGGTCCTTTTCTTCATTGCACAGAGCAGTGCCGGAGAGGCCTACTTTCAGATCGGCATAATCCTTGGCTTCAAAACCATCAAATTCCGGGTAGTGCTTCACGGGCAGTAACACGCCAGTGCCATCTTCGAAGCGGACCGTAAGGCATCCCTCCTGAAACGTCACCGCTGTCGCCTGCAGGGCACTTCTATGGCGAATTTTCCCCCGCTCAATGGCCTCATCCAGTACTGCTTCAGTGACTGGCCGGTCTAACAGCATCTTTGCCCTAATCGTTTTCATAGTTCGATCTCCACACCCTCCGGCGCGCCCATCAGGGCCAGTAGGGTCTTGTTCTTATCGGGCTCGTAACACGCTGAGCCAATTACGTAGGTTGTGCTTGTGATCCTTTTCATCACCACGACTTCGTTGTCCTGCGAATCCCAAAGCTGATTGTCGAGGCATGCCGTTTGCAACTTGTTCCACCAGATACTGCGTGCACGGCGCAGGTGTGCAGGTTGTCTGAGCCCGTGACGCAAGCCCTCCAGCACGGCGCTAGGTGGCCGGCGTGACTGCTGAACAACATCCCAAAGCTCGACACTGTTGTGCCAAAAGCTGAACTTGAAACGCGCACTCCATGTCCCACCGTCCACATGGGCATGCGGCGGGCAGTGTTCGTCACGCAAGTTGATCAACATCGGAAACCCTTTGTAGCTGAACAATCTCATACCAACCCATCCGTTAGGTTTAATAAGCCGTAAGGCTCAACATTCCTTGAAATTCCGATAACTGGCACTGACTCCCCAAATCAGCCACCTGAACTGAGCCTAGCCTTCGAGACCAAGCCTGCCCTGCCCACGATGCGGGAAAATGGTAAGCAATCCTTTCCTGGTAACAGGCTGTATTAATGCGCGGGCATTTGATAAATACAGTGTTCGATCTTCCATTTGATCCCCGGTGTAACCAATCATGCAGCGACACTTCGACGATCTTCAGCTCGGCAGCATCGAGCTGTTTTGCCTCGCCGCCGAGGCGGGCAGCTTTACCGCCGCCGCGCTGGTGGCCGGGGTCACACCGGCGGCGGTCAGCCGTTCGGTGTCGCGCATGGAGGAACGCCTTGCCGTGCGGTTGTTCGCTCGCACCACCCGCAGCGTCAAGTTGACCGACAGTGGTCGTCGTTATTACGAGGAATGCCGTCAGGCGCTGGCGCAATTGGTTGAAGCGCAAAGGGAGGTCATGGGCCAGCAACAGGAACCGTCCGGCACCTTGCGTATCAGTATTCCTACGACCTATGCCCACCACCGGATCCTGCCGTTGCTGCCGGCGTTTCGTATGCGGTTTCCGGCGGTGAAGGTCGAGACGCACATCAGCAATCGCAACATCGATTTCGTTGGCGAAGGCTATGACATGGCGATTCGCGTGCGGGCGATTCCGGATTCCGGTTTGATCGCGCGGCCATTGGAAGATGCGGCGCTGGTGATGATCGCCAGCCCCGATTATTTGAAACGTGCCGGCGTGCCGCAAACCCTGGATGACCTGCAACACCACGAATGCATCCAGTACGAACTGCCCAGCAGCGGGCGGCGGATTGCCTGGTTGTTTAATGAGAACGGCGTGGAGCGGGAGATTCTGGCCGAAGGTAGCCTCAGTTGCTCCGATGATGTGCTGGGTGGCGTGACCCTGGCAAAACATGGCGCGGGGTTGTTTCAGACCTATCGTTTTATCGTCGAAAACGAATTGGCCGATGGTTCGTTGGTGGAGGTGCTCAAGCCGTATGGCGGACGTTCGCGACCCTTCACCCTGCTCTATCCGCAGAGTCGGCATGTGCCGTTGCGGTTGCGGGCGTTTATTGATTTTCTGGTTGAGCATTTGCCGCGCTGAAAGTCGTAACCGTCCGATCACCGAACACAAAACACCGCCAAACCCTCTCTTCAATTGACCAAAGTAACTGCCTGGTACAATTTATCTCCACAGGTTGAGACCATCAGCCAATGTCAAAAAACAATAAGTGGAGAAACACGATGCCCCCTATCGTTCTGGTGCTCAACGGCCCGAACCTGAACCTGCTCGGCACCCGTGAGCCGGCGACCTACGGCCACGAAACCCTGGCCGATATTTCCGCGTTGTGCGGGCGCGCCGCCGAGGAATTCGGCCTCACGGTTGAGTTTCGCCAGACCAACCATGAAGGCGAATTGCTCGACTGGATTCACGCCGCTCGCGGCCGTTGTGCCGGGATCGTGATTAACCCGGCGGCCTGGACTCACACCTCCGTGGCGATCCGCGATGCGCTGGTGGCCAGCGAGTTGCCGGTGATCGAAGTTCACCTGTCCAACGTCCACGCCCGTGAACCGTTCCGCCACCACTCCTTCGTCTCGGCCATCGCCACCGCAGTGATGGCCGGTTTCGGCAGCCACGGCTATCGTCTGGCGCTGGAGCATTTCAGTCATCGTTTGCAGGGGTGAGCGCCATGTTCAAGAACGACGTCGTACTGGCCGGGCTGATCGGTGCCGGCATCCAGGCCTCGCGCACGCCGGCGCTGCACGAGCATGAGGGCGATGCCCAAGGCCTGCGATATCTCTATCGCTTGATCGACCTCGACCCGTTGCAACTCGACATCAATGCCCTGCCCGACCTGCTGATGGCCGCCGAGCGCATGAACTTCACCGGGCTGAACATCACCTTCCCGTGCAAGCAGGCGATCATCCCGTTGCTCGACCAACTGTCCCCGGAAGCCCGGGGCATCGGCGCGGTGAACACCGTTGTGCTGAAGGATGGGAAACGCATCGGCCACAACACCGATTGCCTGGGTTTTGCCGAAGGATTTCGTCGGGGCTTGCAGGACGTTGCCCGTGAGCGCGTCGTCCAAATGGGCGCCGGTGGCGCAGGCGCGGCGGTGGCCCACGCGTTGCTCAGCGAAGGCGTACGGCAGTTGAGTATTTTCGACGTGGACGGCAGCCGGGCGCTGGCGTTGGCCAACAACCTCAATCAGCATTTCGGCGCGGGTCGGGCCGTGGCCGGGCATGTTCTGGAGAGCGCCCTGGCGGTGGCGGACGGTCTGGTGAACACCACGCCCATGGGCATGAAAAAATTGCCGGGCATGCCGGTGCCGCTTGAGTTGCTGAGGAGTGAATTATGGGTGGCGGAGATTGTTTATTTCCCGCTGGAAACCGAACTGTTGCGCAACGCCCGGGCCTTGGGTTGCCGCACGCTGGATGGCGGCACCATGGCGGTGTTTCAGGCGGTGAAGGCGTTTGAATTATTCAGTGGGGTGGTGCCGGATGCGTCGCGGATGTTGGCGCATTTTCAGAGTTTGAATGGTTGAAAAGCTTCGCGGGCAAGCCTCGCTCCTACAGGATTTTTGTCGTGCCCAAATCGTGCGGCACACATCGAACGTGTAGGAGCGAGGCTTGCCCGCGAAGGCGTCAGGCCTGCAAATACCGCAAAACCGACTCGCAAATCATCTGCCGATGACGCTGCTTGACGCTTTCATCCGGCAGATCCACCTGGAAAATCTCCCCCAGCGTATGGCGGTTCGACACGCGATAGAAGCAGAACGAACTGATCAACAAGTGCACATCCAGCGGCTCCAGGCCTGCCCGGAACACACCCTCTTCGACGCCGCGACGCAGGATTTCGCCGAGTGAATCGAGGATCGTATTGTTCATTGCCTTGATCGCATCGGAGCGCTTCACATACTCGGCGTTGTGAATGTTTTCGATACTGACGATGCGCACGAAATCGACATTGCGGTCATGGTGATCAAACGTGAATTCCACCAGCCGCCGAATCGCCTCCACCGGCGCCAGCTCGGCCAAGTGCAGACGGTTTTCAGTGCTGCGAATATCCCCGTAGAGTTTCTCCAGCACCTCGACGTACAGCTGCTCCTTACTGCCGAAGTAGTAATAGATCATGCGTTTGGAGGTGTGGATGCGCTCGGCGATTGCATCGACGCGGGCACCGGAAAGCCCTTGCTGGACGAACTCGACAATCGCCTCTTGCAGGATGTTCTCGCGGGTCTTTTCCGGGTTGTTCTTGCGACTCTTGCGAGGCTCCACAAGCGGTTCGACGGAGGCTACGGGGAGTTCTGAAGTTATTGTCATTGCGGGCTCACGGCCATCACTGCACAGGCTGGCGATTATGGGCCGCGCTGCACAGTGAAGGAAGGCGCGCGGCCGCGGTTTCATCCCGTGTTTACGATTTTCCTACAACTTTGCCTGACGTACGCCACCACTTCGGGATTTGGCCATGGCCGCCAGGCGCACCGCGACATTGGCCGCCCCGTAGCCGGCGTAAGCGTTCTTACGCTGGATGATTTCAAAGAAAAACCGCCCTTCGAACGGTTCGGTATAAACGTGGAACAGTTCACCACCCTGGGCATCGCGGTCGTAGAGCACATTGAAATACGCCAGTTCGCTGAGGAACTCGTCATCGAAATCAAACCGCGCGGCGAGGTCATCGTAGTAGTTGAGCGGGATATCCAGCAGCGGCACGCCCGCCTCTTTCGCGCGGCTGACTTCGGCAAAGATGTCGTCGCAGTCGAAGGCGATGTGATGCACCCCGGAGCCGCGATAACTCGACAGCGCGTGTGAGATCGCGGTGTTGCGGTTCTCGGAAATGTTCAGCGGCAAGCGGATCGAACTGTCTCGACTGCGCAGCGCCCGGCTCTTCACCAGACCGTAGGGATCGGGCAACACCACCTCATCATCCGCCTCGAAATCCAACAGGCTTTTATAGAACAGCACCCAACTGTCGAGGCTGTCCGCTGGCAGCGCCATGGCCATGTGATCAATGCGCTTGAGGCCGCCGCTGGCTGTCGTCGGTAGCAGATTGAAATCGGTGCCGTAGACACCAGCGTCCTGGTCCACCAGATAAATCAGGCTGCCGTCCGGCGCGCGCACCGCCGCCAGTTCCAGTTCGTTGGGGCCGACCAGCCCGCGATAAGGCTGGCCTTTGTAAGCCACGGCGCGCGCCAGGGCACTGGCGCTGTCGTTGACCCGCACGGCGGTGGCGCACAGCGACGGGCCGTGGGCCTCGAAAAAGCTATGGGCGAACGAGTAAGGTTCGGAGTTGAGGATCAGGTTGATATCGCCCTGGCGCAGCAGGCTGACACTCTTGGAACGATGTTGCCCGGCCTTGACGAAACCCAGGCGCTCCAGCCAGTGCGAGAGCTTGGCGCCGAGGCTTTCATCCACCGCAAACTCAAGAAACTCGATGCCGTTGTACTCGCTGGCCTTGGGGGTTTCGAACAGGATGTCGACATTGGCCGCAAGCTTGGCGTTTTGGGCCAGACGCTGACGGGTCTTCTCCTCCAGGTACAGCAGCGAGCGCAAGCCGTCGGCAGCATTGGCCCGTGGCGGCGCGGCGCGAAAGCCGTCGTTGAAGATTTCCAGCGACAACGGCCCGGTGTAGCCGCTCTTGATGATCGGTGCGAGGAACCCCGCCAGGTCGAATTCGCCCTGGCCCGGGAAGCAGCGGAAATGCCGACTCCACTCCAGCACGTCCATGGCCAGGATCGGCGCGTCGGCCATTTGCACGAAGAAGATTTTGTCGCCAGGAATCTCGGCGATAGCGCTCGGGTCACCTTTGAGCGACAGCGTGTGAAAGCTGTCCAGCAACACACCGAGGCTTGGGTGATCGGCCTGACGAACGATGTTCCACACCTGTTGATAAGTGTTCACATGCCGGCCCCAGGCCAAGGCTTCGTAGCCGATGCGCAAACCGCGAGCGCCGGCCCGCTCCGCCAGCAGCCGCAAATCATCGATCAGGGTCTGTTCATCGCCAATCGAGTCGGCCGAAGCGTTGCTGCACACCAGCACCAGGTCGGTGCCGAGTTCCTGCATCAAATCGAATTTACGTTCCGCCCGTTCCAGGTTGCGCGGCAAGCGATCACGGCGACAGCCCTCGAAATCGCGAAAGGGTTGAAACAGCGTGATGGCGATTCCGAGATCGGCGCACATCTGTCTGATTTCCCGGGGACTGCCGTCGTAATAGAGCAGGTCATTCTCGAAAATCTCCACCCCGTCGAACCCGGCGGCGGCAATGGCTTCGAGTTTTTCCGGCAGGGTACCGCTCAAGGAAACAGTGGCAATGGAACGCAACATGGGTCGACTCCCGGTGGTGGAGATCATCTTGTTAGAGGCTTCACACGCGGTCCCTGTAGGAGCAAGGCTTGCTCGCGATAGCGATCTTGAGGACGCCATCGCGGGCAAGCCTTGCGCCTACAAGGACGGCGTTTTTGTTGGGGGGAATTATTGGCCGCACAGCTCTCGAAGTGTACTAGCCAGTTAGTTTTATGTGCGATTATCGAACACTATGGCCCTTGGCGAATTGACGATTTTTCGTCCACTGCCCAACATCGGCTGCACATTGAGTCCGGGCATAAACCTCGCGGCTCGGTTACCCAAGACCCAGAACACCACATAAAAATAATCGGTGGCCTACATGATTCCTTCTCGAAGCTCTCCCATGGAGCGTTCCTCCATGACTCCTGCCACCGGCGGCATCGGCGACAAGATCCGCGGCGCCCTGGCGGTCGGCACAACCCGTTGGGGCATGCTGGCCCTGGTGTTTTTTGCCACCACCCTGAACTACATCGACCGCGCCGCCCTCGGCGTCATGCAGCCGATCCTGGCCAAGGAAATGAGCTGGACGGCGATGGATTACGCCAACATCAACTTCTGGTTTCAGGTCGGCTACGCCATCGGCTTCGTGCTGCAAGGCCGGTTGATCGACCGGGTTGGCGTCAAGCGTGTGTTCTTCTGCGCGGTACTACTCTGGAGCCTGGCCACCGGCGCCCACGGCCTGGCGACGTCAGCCGCAGGCTTTATGGTCTGTCGGTTTATTCTCGGTTTGACCGAAGCCGCGAACTACCCGGCGTGTGTGAAAACCACCCGCTTGTGGTTCCCGGCCGGCGAACGCGCCGTGGCCACCGGTATCTTCAACGCCGGGACCAACGTTGGCGCGATGTTCACGCCGATGCTGTTGCCACTGATCCTCCACGCATGGGGCTGGCAGGCAGCCTTCCTGTGCATGTCGGCACTGGGCGGGATCTGGTTGCTGTTCTGGGGTTTGAAGTACTTCAACCCGGAAGATCACCCGAGCGTCAAACAATCAGAACTGGACTACATCCAGAAGGAAGTCGAGCCGGAACAATCCCGCGTGTCTTTTTCAACCATCCTGCGCATGCGCGGCACCTGGGCGTTTGCCCTGGCTTATTCGATGACCGCGCCGGTGTTCTGGTTCTACCTTTACTGGTTGCCACCGTTCCTCAATCAGCAATACAACCTGGGCATCAACGTGACCCAGATGGGCATCCCGCTGATCATCATTTACCTGACGGCGGACTTCGGCAGCGTCGGCGGCGGGATTCTGTCCTCGTTCCTGATCGGCCGCGGGATCAACCCGATCAAGGCGCGGCTGATGTCCATGTTGCTGTTCGCCTGCTGCATCATCGGCGTGATCATGGCGGCGGGCTCCAGCAATCTGTGGGTCGCGGTGGCGGCGATTTCCCTGGCCATCGGTGCCCACCAGGCCTGGACCGCGAACATCTGGAGCCTGGTGATGGACTACACGCCTAAACACATGATGAGCACGGTGTTTGGTTTCGGCGGGATGTGCGCGGCGATTGGCGGGATGTTCATGACGCAACTGGTCGGGCACATTCTGACGGCCACCAACAACAACTACACCGTGCTGTTCACCATGATTCCGGCGATGTACTTCATCGCGCTGATCTGGATGTACTTCATGGCACCGCGCAAAATCCCGTCCATTACTGACTAAAGAACACCGCTATCCCTGTGGGAGCGAGCTTGCTCGCGATAGCGATCTACCAGTCGATATCTATGCTGACTGATATACCGCCATCGCGAGCAAGCTCGCTCCCACAGGGTTCTTCACCGCTTCTACCGGCGGCTCTGCTGCCACGCCGCCGCCAACCCGCTGCAACAAATCACCGCGATCCCGACCACCGTGGTCATCGTCGGCGTATGGGAAAACAGCAACCAGCCCAGCAGCCCGGCAAACACAATCTGGCAATACCCAAACGGCGCCAGCAGTGCGGGGGCGGCGTAGCGGAACGCCTGGGTCAGAAACAAATGCGCGGTCATCCCGCAACTCCCCAGCGCCAACATCAACAAGCCATGGCCCAGCGTCGGCACCTGCCAGAAGAACGGCACCAGCGCGCTCATCACCAGGGTGTTGCACAAACCGGCGAAGAAGTTGCTGGTGGTCGGGCTGTCGATCTGGCTGAGCTTGCGGGTGAGCAGCTGATAGAAGCAGAAAAACATCGCCGAGCAGAACGGCAGCAACACCGCCGGGGTGAACAGTTCGCCGCCGGGGTGGACGATGATCAGCACGCCGATAAAGCCGCAAATCACCGCGATCCATTGGCCACGGGTGACGTGCTCTTTCAGCAACGGCACCGACAACGCGGTGACCAGCACCGGCGCGAGAAAGTTGACGGCCGTGGCTTCGGCCAAGGGGATGTACAACAGACCGGTGGTGAAAAACAGACTGGTCCCCAGCAGACACAACGCCCGCGCCAATTGGAGTAAAGGTCGCTTGGTGCGTAGGACGCGTAACCCGGATTGCGGCAGAAAAATCCCGGCCATCAACAGGGTGTGAACCAGATAACGAGCCCAAACCACCATGATGATCGGGTAGAACCCGGAGAGGTATTTCGATATCGCGTCATGGCTGGAGAACAGGAAGGTCGCGGCGACGATCAGCAGAATCCCTTTGAAGGGTTTGTTTACACCGGAGAGGGGGGTGCTGAGGGTCATGGCAATCCTTTGGAATTTTAATTCCAACAATTTAGAACCTGGTTCCAGATTCTTACACAGGGTAGCGAAAAAAGTGTGCGAACAACGCCCTGCTTCCGCCTCTGGGACAAATACCCGGCGCCTGACGGAATTTGCCGGGGGATTCACGTTCAATACAACGCTGAAGTTTTCTGGTTTACGTTGAAATATGGACGACCGGACTGGCGCGGCGTCTACCCAGCAACAACACTCATCACCACGCATCTTCACCCGGTAAACAAAGAGGATTCCCACATGCTATGGAAAAAAGGCCGACGCAGCGACAACGTGGTCGATGCCCGGGATGATGATGGCGGCGGTGGTGGCGGCGGGATGCGCTTTGGTGGCGGCAAGGGCCTGAGCCTGACGGCGATCCTGTTGATTGTCGGGATCGGCTGGATCACCGGCCAGGACCCGATGCAAATCCTCGGGCAACTGACCGGACAAATGACCGAGCAATCGGCACCGGCCACGACCCAAACCCGCAAGGCGCCACCGGCCAATGATGAACAGGCCGAATTCGTGCGCTCGATCCTCGGTGATACCGAGGACACCTGGGGTCAGATTTTCCAACAGGCCGGCAAGCAATATAAAAACCCGACGCTGGTGCTGTTCAGCAACCGAGTGAACTCGGCATGCGGCCTGGCCACTTCAGCGACCGGGCCGTTCTACTGCCCGGCCGACCAGAAGGTTTATTTGGACATGGCGTTCTTCCAGGAAATGTCGCAACGCTTTTCCGCTGCCGGCGACTTCGCTCAGGCCTACGTGATCGCTCACGAAGTCGGACACCACGTTCAGACATTGCTCGGTGTTTCAGCGAAAATTCAGACCGCTCGCCAGCAAGGTCGGCAGATGGAAGGCGATGGTGGTTTACTGGTGCGTCAGGAACTCCAGGCCGATTGCCTCGCCGGGGTCTGGGCCAACAATGCGCAGAAGCGTCTGAACTGGCTGGAACCCGGTGACATCGAGGAAGCCCTGAACGCCGCCAATGCCATTGGCGACGACCGTTTGCAGCAACAAGGTCAGGGCCGGGTAGTACCGGATTCCTTTACCCATGGAACGTCAGCGCAAAGGGTGCGCTGGTTCAAAACCGGTTTCGCCCAGGGCCAGGTCGGCCAGTGCGATACCTTTGCGGCGAAAAATCTGTAAATGCATAGATGGTTATTGGTGTTGTTGATCGCCTGCGCAACTGCCCAGGCTGACGAGCACGGGGTCAAAGAGATCAGCCCCGGGCGCCTATTGTTGAAAGAAGGTGAGATGGCGGTGGGCATGGGCCCGGCGCCAGCGAAAATCGAACGGGTGCTGATCATCATCCACGGTCGATTGCGCAATGCCGAAACCTACCGGCGCAGTGCCGAGAAAGCGGCTGAAGCGGCCGGGCAAAGCGCGAACACACTGGTGATCGCCCCGCAGTTTCTCAATGAAACCGACGCCGTGCGCCATCCTCTGGCTGACACGGTGTTGCGCTGGAAGGGCAATGACTGGATGGCCGGGGGTTTATCCACCGCGCCGTTTGCGGTGAGTTCTTTCGCGGCCCTCGACCAGATCATCGAGCGCATCGCCGACCGTCGACAGTTTCCGGACGTGAAGCAAATCGTCATCGCCGGTCACTCCGGGGGCGGCCAGGTGGTTCAGCGCTACGCACTGCTGGCGCACGATCAACCAGCACTCACGGCGGCCGGGGTGAAAATCCGTTATGTGGTGGCCAACCCGTCGTCCTATGCCTACTTCAATGAACAGCGGCCAGTGGCGTTCGATCATGCGCGGTGCACCGGTTTCAATCGCTGGAAGTACGGTATGACCGACATGCCCATCTATGCCGGTGGGCAAACGTCCTCGCAGATTGAAGGCGTTTACATCAAGCGTGATGTTACCTATCTGCTGGGCCAGCAGGACACCGACCCGCAACATCCGGCGCTGGACAAGGGTTGCGAAGCGGAGGCCCAAGGGGCTTATCGTTTGGTGCGCGGGCATAACTTTTTTGATTATCTGCTGCGGCGTAATCCACAGGGCGTGAATCAGCGCCTGGTCGAAGTGCCTGGGGTCGGGCATAACGGGGATGGGATGTTTACATCGCCGGAGGGGCAGAAGGTGTTGTTCAGTCAGTGAGATTTGTATTGGTCGGGCTGACGCCATCGCGGGCAAGCCTTGCTCCTACAGGTCGTGAGAACGACACATCATTGTAGGAGCATGGCTTGCCCGCGATGAGGCCCTCAAGCCAACAACATCTGCCGCAACTCAACACAATCCGCCGCATGCCAATCCGCCAACTCCGGCCACGGATTCTCCGGCAGATTCACCAGCACCGTCCGCGCCCCCGCCGCTCGCCCACAATCCAGGTCAAAGCGGTAATCACCGACCATCACCAGCTCGCTCGCCGGCACATTCCAGGCTTCGGCCAATTTCAGCAAACCACCGGGATGCGGCTTGGGCGGCGCTTCGTCACGGCCCAACACATCCTCCACCGCGAAGCAGTCAGCCAGGCCGATCGCCTCAAGGGTCACGTGCGCCAGTTCCCGCGCATTGCGGGTGAGGATGCCGAGGCGATAACCGCGCCCGGCCAGTTCACGCACTAATTCCACCGCACCGGGTGCCGGTTTCGAACCCAGTGCCAGGTCCCGCTCATGCTCCAGCAACCACGCATGTTTGGCGGCGGCTTCGGCGGCTGGCAACGCGGCGAGGTGGGTCAGGATGTCGTCTTCGGCGGGGATCGCCAATGCCACGCGGATCGCCGCGAAATCATGCACGGCCACCGTCAGGGTGCCGTCCATGTCGAACACCCAGTGCCGCACTTCGGCCAGGCTCATGCCCAATCCTTGCGATGACGAATCAGGCCTTCTTGAGTGACCGAGGCCACCAATTGCCCGGCGCGATTGAACACGCTGCCGCGGGAGAAACCACGAGAGTTGCCGGCCCACGGACTGTCCATGGCGTAGAGCAACCAGTCATCGGCGCGCAGGTCCGAGTGGAACCACAACGCGTGGTCGAGGCTGGCGACCTGCATGTCTTTCTGCCACACCGATTTGCCGTGGGGCAGCAGCGACGTGGTCAACAGCCCGAAGTCCGAAGCGTAGGCCAACAGGTATTTGTGCAGCGCCGGCGAGTCGGCCAAGGCACCGTCGGCGCGAAACCACACGTACTTGATCGGGTCAGTCGCTTGCGGGTTGTAGGGATCTGTCTCGGTCACCGGGCGGAATTCGATCGGCTTCGGGCAGAGCAATTTTTCGCGCATGTGTTCCGGGATCAAATGCGCGCGTTGCTGCGCCAGTTCCAGTTCCGACGGCAGGTTTTCCGGGCCGACCACTTGCGGCATTTCGGTCTGGTGCTGGAAGCCTTCTTCGTCGTACTGGAAGGACGCGCTGCAGGTGAAGATCGGATGGCCCTTCTGGATCGCCGTCACTCGACGAGTACTGAAACTGCCGCCATCGCGCACCCGATCAACCTGATACACCACCGGCAACTTGGCATCGCCCGGACGCAGGAAATAGCCGTGCATCGAGTGCACATGCCGCGTCTCTTCGACGGTCTGACTGGCCGCCGACAGGGACTGGCCGAGCACCTGGCCGCCGAACAACTGACGGAAACCCAGGTCCTGGCTGCGGCCGCGGAACAGGTTTTCTTCAATCGGTTCCAGGGTCAGCAGGTCTACCAGATCTTCCAATACTTGGCTCATTCAGGCTCTCCTCACACAAAGCAATGCCGCGCAGTCTTGGCTGCGGCGGTCGATTCAGTTAATGGCCCAGGCCAACATGGCGACCATTGTAAACGTCCGCGCGGGCTTATCCATGCAAGGTTTGCAGCCATTGTTCACGGGTGATGCGGTACAGGACATGGTGCCGCAGCGGATGGTCAGGCGCGAGCTTCGGGTGGTCAAAGTCATCGGCTGAATCATGCTGCATGCCGATGGCCTGCATGACTTTCTCCGACGGCAGATTGGCTTGCGTAGTGAAGGCCACCACCTCGCTCAGCGCCAACCGGTCAAAGCCGCAGCGCAGAGCGGTCCACGCGGCCTCACTGGCGTAACCCAGGCCCCAGTGTTCGCGGGCCAGGCGCCAGCCGATTTCCGTAGCCGGGGTGAAAGGCGCGTCGAAACTGACCACGCCCAACCCGGTAAACCCGATAAAGGCGCCAGTGTCCTTGCGCTCCAGTGCCCAGAGACCGAAACCGTGCTCGGCAAAATGCCCGCGAATCCGTCCGATCAACGAAGCACTTTCCAATCGACTCAAGGGCTCGGGGAAATAACGCATCACCTGTGGATCGGCACACATCGCCGCAAACTCCGGCAAATCCTCGTCACTCCATTGCCGCAACAGCAAGCGTGCGCTTTCGAGTTCCAGTATCGGCTCCATCGTGCCCCTCCAATTCCATACTTCGAGTCTACATCGCTGGTAGGATCCTTCACTCCTCCTACCTGCATTCCTACACAAATCAGCCATGCCCCTGCCCTTGATCTACCACGAAGACTACAGCCCCGAGTTCCCGGCGGAGCACCGCTTCCCCATGGACAAGTTCCGCCTGCTGCGCGATCACCTGGTGGACAGCGGCCTGGTCCGGGACGCTGACCTGCTGCGCCCGGAACTGTGTCCGGCAGAGATTCTCGCCCTCGCACATGACCCTGCGTATATCGAACGCTACATGAGTGGCGAGTTGTCCCGCGAAGACCAGCGGCGCCTCGGCCTGCCGTGGAACGAAGCCCTGGCGCGGCGCACGGTGCGGGCGGTCGGCGGTTCGTTGCTGGCGGCTGAGCAGGCGCTGGAACATGGACTGGCCTGTCACCTGGCGGGCGGCACCCACCATGCTCACTACGACTACCCGGCCGGATTCTGCATCTTCAACGACCTGGCGGTGATCAGCCATTACCTGCTGGAAAGCGGTCGGGTAAATCGCGTGCTGATCTTCGATTGCGACGTGCACCAGGGCGACGGGACTGCACGGATCCTGCACAACACCCCGGACGCGATCACCGTTTCCCTGCACTGTGAGAAGAATTTTCCTGCACGCAAAGCCGAAAGTGATTGGGACATTCCATTGCCCAAAGGCATGGGCGATGCCGATTATTTGAAGGTGGTAGACGACGCGCTCAACTACTTGCTGCCGCTCTACCAACCGGACCTGGTGCTGTATGACGCCGGGGTCGATGTGCACAAGGACGACGCGCTGGGTTACCTGAAACTGACCGACGAAGGCGTCGCCGCCCGGGATGAAAGCGTGATGCGCCACTGCCTGGGCCGCGACATCCCGGTGGTCGGGGTGATCGGCGGCGGCTACAGCAAGGACCGCCATGCCCTGGCCCGCCGCCACGGCATCCTCCATCACAGCGCACAACGAGTGTGGCAGTCATCAGGTTGTCATTGAGCTGTGAATCTTTACCCACAATGCCTGTGGAACTGCCTGTGGATAACCTGAGTGAAAGCGCCTGCAGGCTATGTTGTATATAGCTTGTAGAGCACTGGTTGTTTTTTGATCACCTTTTGAACGCCCCGGATCTAATGTGGGAGCGAGCTTGCTCGCGATGAGGCCATCCCATCCAACATCAATTTTGAATGACAGACCGCTTTCGCGAGCAGGCTCGCTCCCACAGGGAATGGTGCTGATAGAATGCGCCGCTTATCCAGCCATACCGCAGCGCATTCCATGACCCAGCCCTCGACTTCCCTCCCCGCCCACGTCGCCATCATCGGCGGCGGCCCCGCCGGCCTGATGGCTGCAGAGGTATTGAGCCAGGCCGGAATCAAAGTCGATCTGTACGACGGCATGCCCTCCGTAGGCCGAAAATTCCTGCTGGCCGGTGTCGGCGGCATGAACATCACCCACTCCGAAGCCTACCCGGCGTTCCTCTCGCGCTACGCCGAACGGGCGCCACACATCGCACCGCTGCTGCGCTCCTTTGGCGCCGAAGCGCTGTGCCAGTGGATTCATGACTTGGGCATCGAAACCTTTGTCGGCAGCTCCGGCCGGGTGTTTCCTACAGACATGAAAGCCGCTCCCCTACTCCGCGCCTGGCTCAAACGCCTGCGCGATGCGGGTGTAGTTATCCACACCCGCCATCGCTGGCTCGGTTGGAATGAGCACGGTGATTTGCGAATCGCTGGCCCCACCGGCGAAATCACCGTCAAACCCGACGCCACCCTGCTCGCCCTCGGTGGCGGCAGTTGGTCGCGCCTGGGCTCGGACGGCGCCTGGATGCTGCCGCTGGAACAACGCGGCGTAGGACTGGCGCCGCTGCAACCGAGCAATTGCGGCTTCGAAGTGCAGGCCTGGAGCGAATTGATGGTCAGCAAATTCGCTGGCGCACCGCTGAAAAATATCGCCATCGGGTTGAATGATGACATTCCGCGCCTCGGGGAATGTGTGATAACCGCCACGGGGATTGAAGGCAGTTTGATCTACGCGTTGTCCGCGCCGATCCGTGAAGCCATCAACCTGCAGGGCTCGGCGACCATTCATATCGACCTGTTGCCGGGCCGGCCTGTGGATAAAGTCGAGGCTGCGTTGCGCAAACCCCGAGGCTCGCGCTCCATGTCCAAGCACCTGCATAGCCAACTCGGAATCGATGGGGTGAAAGCGGCGTTGCTACGCGAACTGACCGGCGCCGACTGCTTTGCCGATCCGGCCTTGCTGGCCAAAGCGATCAAGGCATTGCCACTGACGCTGATGAAAACCCGGCCATTGGACGAAGCGATCAGCAGTGCGGGCGGGGTGAAGTTCGAGTCGATGGATGAACGCTTGATGCTCAAGCAACTGCCTGGGGTGTTTTGTGCGGGGGAAATGCTGGACTGGGAAGCGCCGACTGGCGGCTATTTGCTGACCGGGTGTTTTGCCAGTGGGCGGGCGGCGGGGTTCGGAATAGCAGACTGGCTGAAACACCGACACTGATCGTTCCCACGCTCCGCGTGGGAATGCAGCCCGGGACGCTCCGCGTCCCAACAGCGGACGCAGAGCGTCCATTGAGGCATTCCCACGCAGAGCGTGGGAACGATCACTGGATCAAGGCTTCTTCTTACGCGGCCCAGTGTTAAACACCGGCACTTTGCGCACAGGCTTGATCGAAGGCTCCACCGCCGAAGCATCCCCGCTCTCTACCCACTTACCCAAATTGCGCTTGCCGCCACCGGAGGTCTTTGGCTTCTTTGGTTTTTTCGGCTTCTTTACCACCTGACCGCTGGAATCCGTATCCGGTACCCGATGCTCAGGTTCGAAGTCCTGCTCGGTCTGGCGAGTCAGTGTCTGACGGGTCAACATCTCGATGGCCGACAGCTGATTCACTTCATCGGCGCACACCAACGAAATCGCCTCGCCGGTAGCACCCGCACGCCCGGTACGACCGATGCGGTGGATGTAGTCTTCGGCCACGATCGGCAGGTCAAAGTTGACCACCAGCGGCAAGTCTTCGATATCCAGACCACGGGCCGCGACGTCGGTGGCCACCAGAATCTGAATCTCACTGGCCTTGAACCGATCCAGCGCCCGCTGACGGGTTGCCTGGGGTTTGTCGCCATGGATGCCGTCGGCGTTGATGCCCAGCCCTTGGAGTTTTTCCACCAGCGCGTCCACACCGTTGCGGGTCTTGGCGAACACCAGCACCTGTTTCCACTTGCCCTTGCGCAGCAAATGAATGAACAGCTCCGGCTTGCGCTTCTTGTCCACCACCACAACCCACTGCTTGACGGTGTTGGCGGCCACGTTGCGCGGGCTGACTTCGATGCTCAGCGGATCGTTGAGCATTTGCCCGGCGAGCAAGCGGATCGCGTCGGAGAAGGTCGCGGAGAACAACAGCGTCTGACGCTGTTTCGGCAACACGCGGTAGATGTTCCCCAGTTCCTCGGAGAAACCCAGGTCGAGCATGCGATCAGCTTCGTCGAGGATCAGGGTTTGCAGTTGATTGAACTTGAGCGCCTTCTGGCGATACAGATCGAGCAAACGCCCCGGCGTCGCCACCAGCACATCAACCCCTTTGCGCAGCTTCATCATCTGCGGGTTGATGCTGACGCCGCCGTACACCGCGTAGGTGCTCAACGGCAGGTTCTCGGCGTACTGGCGCACGGCTTCGTGAACCTGTTCAGCCAGTTCGCGGGTCGGCACCAGGATCAGCGCGCGAACAGAATTGGACGCGACTTTCGGCCCTTCCATGGCCAGCAACTGCAGCAGCGGTAACGCGAAACCGGCGGTCTTGCCGGTGCCGGTCTGGGCCGCAGCCATCAGGTCGCGACCGGCCAGCACCGCCGGAATGGCTTGCGCCTGGACCGGCGTAGGTGTCTGGTAGCCGAGCGTCTCAAGAGAGCGCAGCAAGGGTTCGATCAGGCCAAGGGAGGCGAAAGTCATGGGATTACCGTAGGAAAAATCAGAGCGGATAGGCGATGGCGCGCAGTTTACCCTAATTCACACGGGATTCTGTCGGCGCCACCGCCGCAGGTCGCACCGGAGCCCGTCGCCACTGCGGCAAACCGATCAACACCACAGCGCTGATGATCACCGCCATGGCAATCGCTTCCTCGATCCCGATGCTCTCGCCGACAAACACAATCCCCAGCAACACCGCCACCGCCGGGTTGACGTAGGCATAACTGGTGGCCGCCGCCGGACGCACGTTTTTCAACAGGTACATGTAGGCGTTGAAGGCGATGATCGAACCGAAGCCGATCAGGTAAGCCAATGCGGCCCAGCCTTCAATCGGCGGCAAGCTGTCCAGATGTTCGCCACTGACCGCACTGCCGATCAGCAACACCACGCCACCCACCAGCATTTCCACGGCACTGGCCATCGCGCCTTGGGGCAACGGCAAGTGTTTGCTCCACACCGAACCGAAAGCCCAGGACGCGGCGGCGAACACCAACAGCGCCGCGCCCAACGGACTCGATTGCAGATTGGAACCGAGGTTGAGCATCGCGATGCCGATCAGCCCGAGCACAATCCCGGCCCATTCAAGACGGGTATTACGCGCGCCCCAGAAATAGCCGCACAGCAAGGTAAACAACGGCACCGTCGCCACCGCCAACGCGGCAACGCCCGACGCCACCCCGGTGTGTTCGGCCACGCTTACCGCGCCGTTACCGAAACTGAGCAGCAAAATCCCGATGATCCCCGCCGCTTTCCACTGCGCCCAAGTGGGTGCCGGCGCCCCGCGCCAGCGCAGGAACGCGTACATCAACGTCCCGGCAATCACAAAGCGAATCCCGCCGAGCATCAACGGCGGCCAATACTGCACGCCGATGCGAATGACCAGATAGGTCGAGCCCCAAATCACGTACAACGCGAAAAAAGCGGCGATTAACGGCAAGGGGAAGCGACGTAAGCCAGGCATTGGGCAGCTCGTAGGCAAGACAAGGAGACTGGATATTCTAGAAAGGCCAAGCCGTAAAAATAAGTTACAAAACCTGTTTATCGCACCGGTACACTTTTCAAAGCACAGATTCCTGTAGGAGCCGAGCTTGCTCGCGATAGCGGTGTGTCAGTCGACTTCAATGATGACTGACACGCAGCCATCGCGAGCAAGCTCGGCTCCTACCGGATTTAGTGGTGTTGTCAGAATCCGCGTCACAGGAGATCCAATGTGGGAGCGGGCTTGCTCGCGAAGGCGGTTTGTCAGTCACATAGATGTTGGATGTGCCGAGGCTTTCGCGAGCAAGCCCGCTCCCACAGGGGATTTGCGGTGTGGTCAGAATCCGCGTGCGCCGCTATATCCGGCGCCCAGCAAACACGGCATATCCTTCAGGCGAACCCAGGGTTCGGTCCGCCAATGCAACAGGCTCAAGGTTCCACCCGCCCATTCCATCAAGCGCAAACTCGGGGCCTGATTCGAGGCTACCCCGCCACCGTCGCGCAGCATCGGCACTACGTGATGGGTCAACCAACGGCGCAGATTCCGGTTCTCCGGGCAGTAGTGATAGACCAGCATCGCGTACACGCCGGACTCGCTCAGCATCAACGTTTCCTGGGGGGCGTCGCTGCCAGACAAACACATCATCCGGCGTTGATCGGCGTCGAGCTTGAGTGCGTGTCGGCCGTTGATATCCACGCCCATTAATCGGCCGATATCCCGGGCGCAAAACCAGGCTTCTGCGTGCAGCAAGAGTGCTCGCAATTGGATGTGATGGCGGATGAAGGTTTGGGGGATGAAAGGAACTGGGGGATTAGGGGTGATTTTGACCATGGCAAATTTCCTACCGAGAAGTTGGAGATGCCAGCATCACTTGCAGGTGATGGGTGGCAGCTGTGTACGGGTCTGCAAGACCGAGTCGGTAGGGAACCCCGGTAGACCCGAAGGTCACCCCGCACACAGCCACCATGAATCGATGGTCGCCAAGTAAAGCGACGCGATTATAGGTGCGACTGTAGGTATCTACCAAACTATAGGCAGGCTTGCAGGCCCGATCACTGCATTGGCAGCGACGCTCAAAAGGTTATCGATGCCCCAGATGAGGGGCAAGACAGACATTCCCTAAAATTCGGTAGGACCGATCATCAAATCTGTGGCGGCGTTAAACACAAATCTGACGTAGATCGTTCCCACGCTCCGCGTGGGAATGCAGCCAGGGACGCTCCGCGTCCCCAGAGCGGACGCAGAGCGTCCGGTGAGGCATTCCCACGCGGAGCGTGGGAACGATCATAGGTAGGGTGTCAGTCAGAACCCGCGATGGCGCTTCAGGTGTTCATTGATCTTCGCCGCCGGCACTTTCTGCAAGCTGACCAGCAGATCATGGGACAACTCCCGCAACCCGTGCTGCTGACGCAGTTGCTCAGCCAAATGCGTCGTCAGGTTCGCCGCCATTTCCGCATCCGCCATCGCCCGGTGAGCCTTGCCGGTATTCGGCAAACTGGCAAACGTGGTAAGCGTCCCGAGCTTGTGATTCGGCGCCGCCGGCATCAACCGGCGAGCCAGCAGCAAGGAGCAGGCAAAGTTCTGCAACCGCGTGCGCTTGATCCGCCCCAGTTCAAAATCCCAGAACTTCTGGTCGAACGCCGCGTTGTGCGCCAGCAGCGGCGTAATCCCGACAAACTCGTTCACCTCGTTCATCACCTGCTCGGCCGACGGTGCGGTGCGCAGCATGGCGTTGCTGATGCCGGTGAGTTGTTCGATGAAGGCCGGCACGCGCACGCCAGCGTTCATCAGGCTTTGGTAACGCTCGACGATGCGCCCCTGTTCAAGGATCACCACAGCAATTTCCGTGGCCCGGCAGCTGCTGCTCGGGGAGATCCCGGTGGTTTCAAAGTCGATGACTGCTATGCGTTCCAAACCTGTTTGAACTCCGTATAAATCAATTCTTGAGCAGCAAGGCGCCTTCGATCGGCACGTAGCGGCTGGCCGCGCGGATCAGCGAGTTGGCGGTCAAACCCGGCACGCCGTAAGCCACCGCTTGCACGCCGTGCTTGCTGATGATGCGTTCCAGCAGCATGTCGAAATCACCGTCGCCGGAGGCCAGCACCACTTCGTCGACGTGATCGGCGGCGTCCATGATGTCGAGGGTGATGCCCACGTCCCAGTCGCCCTTGGCCGAGCCGTCGCTGCGCTGGATGTAAGGCTTGAGCTTCACGATGAAGCCCAGGTTGCGCAGGATCTGCTGGAACTGCTGCTGTTTGCTGTCACCGCGATCGATGGCGTAGGCATAGGCCTCGACGATCTCGCCCTGTTTGCTGATGTCAGCCCACAGCGCAGCATAGTTGAAGTGGCAACCATAGGCCTGGCGCACGGTGTAATAGAGGTTTTGGACGTCGGCGAACACTGCGATTTTCTTCATCGCATTTCCCTCATGGCGCACAGGCGCAGGCTTGAATCCGGCACGAGGCCCGAAAAGTTGCCCAGTATGCCAGCCCGAAGGATTGTTCCGCGAATAATCGGACCGGGGCGCTTATGCGCCCCGGACGAGTGGAGGGTCAGACGAAGGAGTCGTCGTCATCGCCGCCGAAGAATGACGAGCTGTCATCGCTGTAGTCGGCGTCGGTGAAATTGCCCTGGTCGTTGGAATCGTTACCGGCCACGTTCTGGTCGTTGTTCCAGTCATTGCCGCTGTGGTCGTTGACCTGGGCGGGCTCTTCCTTGATGACTTCGACCACTTCCTGGGGCTGCTGATTGCTGTGGAACAAGCTGCTGATGCCTTGCGCCAGCATCACGCCACCGGCCACGCCGGCCGCAGTTTTCAGTGCGCCACCGAGGAAACCGCTACCGACCGGCGCCTGCTGTTGCGGCGCATAGTTTTGCTGCGGGGCGCCGTAGTTCTGTTGCGGCTGTTGCGGCGCACCGAAGTTTTGCTGTGGCGGCTGCGAATTGAACGACGGCCGCGCCGGTTCACGCCAGCCACCGGTCGCGGGTGGAGGACTTTGAGTGGGCTGCGGATCGCGGGAACCGCCGCCGAAGATGCTCGACAGGAATCCGCCACCGCTCGGGGCCGGGGCCGACGCCTTGGCCTGTTGCAGTTCAGCCTGCAATTGCTGGATTTGCTGGGCCTGTTGCTTGTTCTGCTCGTCGAGGCTTTTGATCGCAGCCTCTTGCACCAGAATCGCCTGGGTCATGAAATAGCTTGCGGCGGGCTGGCGAGTCAGGTGTTCCTTGATCCGCGCCTCGGCCTGGGCGTCACGCGGGGCTGAATCCGTTTCGGCCTGTTGCAGCCGGGAAAACAGTCCATCGATCAGGGTTTGTTCTTCGCTGTTCATGGCGACCTCGTAGATTGCCGGGAATATCGTCGCCCTCATCCACGCTGGATAAGGTGCCTACCAGTAATGGGGCTGATACAGGATGTTTCAATGACCTTTACCGAACGTTTACGTTTGCGCCCCCCGGCGCTTCATCGGTTAAAGTGTGGGACTGCTTTTAACCTGCGATACCGACTGATGAATCCGTTCGAAGTGCTGCGTGACTCCTTGTATTTTTTCAAGCGCAATCTGGGCCAGATCGTGCAACTGTGCCTGCCGCTGGTGATTTTTGAAGCGTTCTTGCAACAGCTGGTGGACAACACCGCCGGCCCGGATGGTTTCCCCGGTTACAGCGTGATCGTCGGTTTGCTGGTGTATCCGCTGTACACCGCCGCGTTGATTCTGTTTCTCGATGCCCGCAGCCGTGGCGAATCGCCGCGCATCCGCGACCTGCTGGCCATGTCCGCCACCCTGTGGCCGCGCTTCGCCCTGCTCACGGCCCTCAACACGCTGCTGATCCTGCTTGGCCTGTCGCTGTATTTCCTGCCGGGCATCTGGCTGATGGTGACCCTGGCCTTCGCCGAATACCTGTTGGTACTGCGCGGCATGGCCCCGCTGGCGGCGATGAAAGAAAGCCTGCGCCTGACTCGCGGGCATTTCCTGCGCATTCTGGTGTGTATTCTGGCGGTGATGGCGCCGTTGTGGCTGCTCAAGGGTGCCAGTCTGGAGATGTACCCGGAGCCCCAAAACCCGGTACTCGGCCTGCTGATCGACAGCGCCCACAGCTTCTTGCAACTGTTCACCAGCGTGGTGCTGTTCCGCCTGTTCATGTTGATCGGCGAAGCGCCTGACAAAACCGATAAACCCGTCTGACCGCTCTACCCTTGGGCGCGGACGCCGCTCTCGGGTATGCTCGGGGTCATCTTTGTAACGCTATAAGCCGAGCCAATGACCCGTCTACTGCGCTACACCCTGCTGGGCCTGCTGATTATCCTCGGCCTGGCGGGCCTGTTGATCTACAGCGCCACCTGGCGGCCCGAAGCCAGGGAAGTGTTGCCCGTCAGTTGCAACCCCAAGGCGCCGACCCTGGCGCCCGGTCAAGCCTTGAAGGTGATGACCTGGAACGTCCAGTACCTGGCGGGTAAACGCTACGTGTTCTGGAACGACCTGGCCCAGGGCGACGACGAAAGCCCCACCCTCGAAGACATGGCCTTCAGCCTCGACGAAGTGGCGCGGGTGATTCGCGATGAACAACCGGACATCGTGCTGCTGCAAGAGCTCGATAACGGCGCCAAGGCCAGCGATTATCAGGATCAGTTCAAACTCTTGCAGGAACGGGTTGCCGACCTGTATCCCTGCAGCGCCCATACCTTCGACTGGAAGGCCAACTTCGTCCCCGAGCCGCATATCTTCGGCAGCGTCGGCCGACAACTGGCAACCCTCAGCCGTTACCAGGTCGAACATGCCGAACGCCTGCAATTGCCGGTGGCGCCCGCCAACTTCATCAGCCGTCAGTTCAAACCGAAAAATGCCTTGCTGGTGACGTATCTGCCGTTGAGCGATGGTGGGCAGATCGCGGTGCTCAATACCCATCTGGACCGCGTCCTCCAACCCGACGACACCCTGCAGGCGCAGGTGACGGCAGTGGCCAAGGTCCTCGACAAATACGAAAGTCGCGGCACACCGTGGTTGATCGGCGGCGACTTCAATCTCTTGCCTCTGGGCCAGTACCGACGCCTGCCCGCCGAGCAACGCACGCCCTACTCCGCCGACAGCGCGCTGCATGTGCTGTGGGACAAATACCCGATGATCCCCACCAACAACGAAGCCAGCGGTGTCGATCGGGCGCAGTGGCTGACCCACTATCCGAACGACCCCGGCCTGAACGGCCCGGACCGGACGGTGGATTACCTGTTTTACAGCCCACGGATCAAACGGGTGGAGGCGACGGTGCGGCAGGACGATACGTTGCGGATCTCCGATCATTTGCCGGTGATTGCGCGGTTTTTGTTGCCGGCGGCACCGTAGAACAATTGTGGCGAGGGGGCTTGCCCCCGTTGGGCTGCGAAGCGGCCCCCGCTTATCCCCAGGAAACAGGGGACTGCTGCGCAGTCCAACGCGGGCAAGCCCCCTCGCCACAAAAAACCTCACCCTTAAAAAATCATCATTACTTACGCGGTTTGATCCGCGCAGTCGCCTCGGCCACCAGCGGATCATCCGGCCAATAATGCTTCGGATACCGCCCTTTCAAATCCTTCTTCACCTCGGCATAGGTGCTGCGCCAGAAGTTCGCCAGATCCTGGGTCACCTGCACCGGCCGCCGCGCCGGGGACAACAGGTGCAACTTGACCACTTGCCGACCACCAGCGATTCGCGGGGTTTCAGCCAGGCCAAACAGTTCCTGCAAACGCACCGCCAGAATCGGCGGCTGCTCGCTGTAGTCCAGGCGAATCGATGACCCGGACGGCACGCTCAGATGATGCGGTGCCAGCTCATCGAGCCGTTGCGGCAATGGCCACGGCAGCAGGTTATGCACGATGCTCGACAGGTCCAGGTTGGCGAAGTGACTGAGTCGTGAGACTTTGCCCAGGTACGGCATCAGCCAATGTTCCAGGTTTTTGAGTAGCGCAGCGTCGCTGACATCCGGCCATTCACTTTCACCCTTGGCCGCAAGGTCAAGCTGCCGCAACAACGCCACCCGCGCCTGCCACTGGCGCAACTCCGGTGTCCACGGCAACAGCTCCAGACCTTTGCGCCGCACCAGATTGACCAGCGCCTGGCTGCGGGCGGTTTCGTCGAGACCGGTCAGGGGTTCACGGCTGAGGATCAATTCACCGACCTTGCGCTGGCGCTCGGCCCGCAGCACGCCTTCACGTTCATCCCAATCCAGTTGATCGACGTTGCGCACCTGCTCGGCCAATACCGAATCGAACAGCGCCGGATCAAAATCCGCCGCCAGATAAATCCGTTCTTCACGCTGGCCCTGGCGACTGCCGAGATCGGCGATCACCAGCCAGGGTTGTTTCATCAAACTGTCAGCCTCGGCAAACAACGCCGCCCGACCATTGGCCAGACGATATTCCGCGCCACCAGCCCGGCGCTGTTGCGCGACCCGATCCGGATAGGCCAACGCCAGCAACGCGCCGAGCCAGCGCGGATGATCGGGATCGCTGACCGGTTCCGAGGCTGTACCGCGCAAGTAGCCGCGATACTGACGCGCCAATTGCCGGGCCCGTTGCACACCGCCCTGGGCACCACGCGCGGCGCGCTCTTCGCCGGACAACAGCACCAGGCGACTGTGCAGGTCCGCCCCGGCGCCACGCAAGATATCGCGCTCGCCCAACAGCGCCGCGACGTCGCACGCCATGTCCGCCAGCCCCAGCGCCTGCCCGCGCAACAGCAAATGGCCGATACGCGGATGCGCCGGCAGTTCGGCCATGGCCTGGCCGTGACGGGTCAACGCTTCGCCGTCCAGTGCGCCGAGGCGCTCCAGCAAATCCTGAGCCTGTGCATAAGCCGCGGCAGGCGGCACGTCGAGCCAGACCAACTGACCCGGTGTCACGCCCCAACGCCCCAGTTGCAAGGCCAACCCGGCGAGGTCCGCCGAAAGAATTTCCGCACTGGCGTAGGCCGCCAGTTGTTCATGCTGATCCTGCGACCACAACCGATAACACACCCCCGGCTCCAGGCGTCCGGCCCGGCCGGCACGCTGAGTGGCGCTGGCCCGAGAGATGCGCTGGGTGTCGAGACGGGTCATGCCGCTGCCTGGGTCGAAACGCGGCACCCGCGCCAACCCGGCATCGATCACCACCCGCACACCGTCGATGGTCAGGCTGGTCTCAGCGATATTGGTGGCCAGCACCACTTTGCGAAAGCCTGCCGGTGCCGGATCAATCGCGGCGCGTTGTGCGGCCAGATCCAGTTCACCGTGCAACGGGCAAAGCAGAACCTGCGTGCTCGCACCCAACGCATCGGCCAATTGTTGATGTACGCGACGGATTTCAGCCTGCCCCGGCAGGAACACCAGGACGCTGCCGGTTTCATCATTCAAAGCTTCGAGAATGGTTTGCACCACGCGCGGTTCGATAAATTCACCGGGCTGGAACGGCCGGCCCCAGCGCATCGCCACGGGGTACATGCGGCCCTCGCTGCGCAGGATCGGCGCGTCATCGAGCAACCCGGCCAGGCGTTCGCCTTCGAGGGTGGCCGACATCAAGAGGATTTTCAGTGGCTGGTCTTCGCGAAACAGCTCCCGACCGTTGAGGCTCAGGGCCAACGCCAGATCCGCGTCGAGGCTGCGCTCATGGAATTCATCGAAGATCAGCAGCCCCACGCCGTCCAGCGCCGGATCATCCTGCAAACGCCGGGTGAGAATGCCTTCGGTGACCACTTCGATGCGGGTGTTGGGGCCGACTTTGCTGTCGAGGCGAATGCGATAGCCAACGGTTTCGCCGACCTTTTCGCCCAACTCACTGGCCAGACGCTCCGCCGCCGCCCGCGCCGCCAGCCGACGGGGTTCGAGCATCAGAATCGTCTGCCCGGCCAGCCACGGCTCGTGGAGCAAGGCCAACGGCACGCGGGTGGTTTTACCGGCGCCGGGCGGTGCTTCGAGCACGGCTTCGTGACGTGTCGCCAAGGCTTCACGCATGGCCGGTAAAACTTCATCGATCGGCAAAGAAATCATGCTGGCTCCCCAGGGCGTGCCCACAGTAAATTGCGAGTCGCGTTGAAACTGTGGGCGTGCCAGGCAAGGCGCGGGACGCAGGTAAGGGTCGTTTCCTTGCCAAGTCCTGCAACGCAGCATGGCACGTCCACAGTTTCAGCCCGGAGGGCCGAACCCCCAAAAAATTCATTAGCCGTTACACGTTGTCGATCTGGAAAAAACAACATCAATCCTCAGCTATTCCAGTGGGGGTGAGACGCGGCCGCAATTTACTGTGGGCACGCCCTGCCGGCGCGAGTATAACGGCGAACTGCCCAGTGTTTGTCGCGGTCCTAATTCATATCGACAACGCTTCGTTTCTAGATGACCCAGGAGATTTCATATGCGTATCCCCTTTCGCCTGATTGGCGGTGTTCTGGTCGCCACCCTGCTGACCCAGGTGACCGCCTGCGGTTCGATTTTCTACCCTGACCGTCGCGGCCAGATCGACGGCAAGGTCGACCCGGCGATCGCGGTGCTCGATGCCGTGGGCCTGCTGTTCTACATCGTCCCCGGCCTGATCGCGTTTGCCGTCGACTTCGCAACCGGCGCAATTTATTTCGAGCCGGGCAAGACTGCCCAGGTCGCGCCGGAAAAACTCAAGCAAGCGATCGGCCCGGATGGCCAGGTCGATAACCGCAAGTTGCAGACTATTCTGGAAACCGAATTGGGCCGCAGCTTCCCGCTCGACGACCCACGCCTGATCCAGCACAAGGGCAGCAGCCAGCAACTGGCCATGTTCGGTCTGCAACCTGCCGCGTAATCCGTGCACTAAAAAGGAAAAGCCGCACCTATGACCACCAGCCTCGAACACGCTCGCCTGCTGCGGTTGGCGACCCGCGCCTCCGTGGCGGTGGCCTGCACGTTGATCATCGCCAAAGCAATTGCCTGGTGGCTGAGCGGTTCGGTGAGCATGCTCGCCGGGTTGACCGACTCGGCCCTCGACGGCATCACGTCATTGCTCAACCTGCTGGCGGTGCATTACGCCTTGCGCCCGGCCGATGACGATCATCGTTATGGTCACGGCAAGGCCGAATCGCTGTCGGGCATGGCCCAGGCGCTGTTTATCGGTGGCAGTGCGGTGCTGATTTCGTTGCAGGCGATTGAGCGACTCAAGCATCCGGAACCGGTGGGCGCGCCGTGGATTAGCATCGGGGTGATCATCTTTTCCCTCGCACTGACCGTGGCGTTGCTGATGTTGCAGCATCGGGTGATCAAGGCCACCGGCTCCAATGCCGTGCGCGCCGACTCCCTGCATTACCGTTCCGACCTGATGCTCAACGGCAGCATCCTGGTGGCGTTGGTGCTGGCCGGGTTCGGCTGGCATTCGCTGGATGCCTGGTTCGGTCTGGGGATTGCGGTGTACATCCTCTGGAGCGCGGTGCAGATCGCCCGGGAAAGTTTTGCGGTGCTGATGGATGAAGAACTGCCGCCGGATGTCAGCCAGCACATGCTGGAACTGGCCTGCGGTGTTCCGGGCGTGTTGGGCGCGCATGATTTGCGCACGCGGATTTCCGGTAACCATTGGTTTGTGCAGCTGCACCTGGAATTACCGGGGGAGCTGACGCTGTCAGTCGCCCACGGCATCAGCGATCAAGCCGCCGATGCGATTCACGCCGCTTACCCGCGAGCCGAAGTGCTGGTGCACGCAGATCCGATAAGAGCAGCGGCAAGCGGCAAGCTTTAAGCTCCAAGCTTGCGGCTCAAAGCTTGGAACTTGCAGCTGCCTCTATTCCACCCGATAACCGCGACTGCTCAGGCAGTTGCCCTGGGCCTGGCGGTAGGCTTGCACCACCGACGGATCCGGTTGGTAGGTCGCGGTTTGCGGATTGAAGCCACTTTGCTGCACCGCGTATTGCGAGCACTCGTAACCGTCCTGGGCGACCTGCTCCGGCGACTGGCCGTTGGCCGGATATGCCGTCACATCAATGCCATTACTGGTCGGTTGCGGTTGTGGGGCGCCCGTCGGCGGTTCGACCACGACGTAATCCTGAGTACTTTCTTCGTAGGCGTAGTAAGAGCCGGCGGCGAGAAATAGCAGCGCCCCGCCGATCCACACTTCACGGGCGTAATCGGGCATGTAGTGCACGCGAATCCCACGCGGAGGCTGAACCACTACGTAGCGCGGACCTTGCGGACGATACCAGTAGCCGCCGGAATAGAAGTAGTCCTGCCCGCGATACGGCACGCGGAAGTTGCGATCCGGGAAGCGATCGACCATCTGGCCGGGACGATACTGCGGGCCGGGGCCCCAACCGTTGCCATGCCCGTTCGGGCGACCTTCCCAGCGATGGTCATTGGGATGTGAACCCTGGTTGCCGGCCTGCCAGTGCTGGTTGTTGTCGTTGCGCCGCGGCTCGTCACGATAGTAACCCTGCCGGGGTTCCTGGGTCTGGCGCACGGTGTCGGGCCGGCCCTGGATTGGCAAACTGTTGGCAGGTAATTGCGGCGGAGGCGGTGCAGGTCGAACCTGCGTGTTGGCATCGCGGGGCTGGCGGTTCTGCCACTGGCCGTTTTGATTCTGGCCGTTGTGCTCGAACTGACGACTGTTGTCGCCACGAATCACTTCGTTGTTCTGCGGGCGCGGTTGATTCTGCTGCGGGTTGTTCTGCGGCCGCGGCTGATTATTCTGTTGTGGGTTGTTCTGCGGGCGTGGCTGGTTGTTGCCACCATGGCCCTGATCATTTCGCTCATGATCCCGCCCGTGCGGTACGCCTTCGGGACCACGGTTCTGCGGCTCATCGGCCAGCGATTGCGCAGTGACACTTACACACAGCAAACCAACACCGGCCAAACGCCAGATGCGCGACTTCATGCTTTTCCTCACTGCGGGTTAGGGCCTGTACGTAAGACTGGAAAAGCACAGGCCGGTTCTGCAACAGGTTATCAGTCACGCAACTTATTTATTGAGCAATAAAAAAGGGAGACCCGTCGGCCTCCCTTTGAGAACTTCGTCCGTGCTCGACGCTTATGACGTCGGCTCACCTCACGCCGTCTTCTGGACAGTGTGTAGCTCGGGGGCCGGCACATCCCCGGTGGGGGTGGCGGCCGCGACTGGCCTGGTTGGGCGAGTCGCTGTGGACTGTTTGTCCGAGCAGTGATTCTGGTAATAAGAATAGGCCTGGGGCGCCAGCAGAGGATTGCGAAGATTGCTCAAATAAACATCACTTGCGCAATTTTTAACCCTGGATAGATAATCCACCGCAATAGTTACGACAAAGGACTGATTGATGAGCAAACTCGACCGTTACGACCTGAGCATTTTGGCGGAATTGCAGCGCGACGCGCGCATCTCCAACCAGGAGCTGGCCGAACGCATCGGCCTGTCACCTTCGCCTTGCTCGCGCCGCGTCAAACAGCTGGAAGACGACGGCTACATCTCACGCCAGGTGGCCTTGCTGGACCGTAAGATGCTCGGCCTGAGCCTCACGGCTTACGTGTTGATCGGCATGGACCGCCACACGCCCGAGCGTTTCGAGAATTTCGAAGCGGCGATCCGGACCTTGCCGCAGGTGCTGGAATGCAGCCTGGTGACGGGGATGGATGCGGATTATCAGCTGAAGGTGGTGGTGCCGGACATGGATCACTATCAAAAGCTGCTGCTGGGGCATTTGACCCGGATTGAAGGGGTGACCAGCGTGCGCTCGAGTTTTGTGTTGAATCAGGTATTGAACAGCACTGAATTGCCGCTGACTCATCTGCGCAGTTGATCGAGTTGCTGATCGTTCCCACGCTCCGCGTGGGAATGCCTCCCGGGACGCTCCGCGTTCCGCTCTTGAATCGTGACGCAGAGCGTCACTGGCTGCATTCCCACGCAGAGCGTGGGAACGATCAGTGTCCGGGCGACCAATGACCGCGACACACCGACGCAGGTCAATGCCCAGCCATTGCCCATAGGCGTATACTCGCCCGGCCCTTTTAGCCCCGCCCGCGCTGGAGATGTTCGATGGATCCTGCAGTATTCGAAGAGTGGATGATGACTGGCCTGGTCAGCATCCTGATCATTTTCATGGGTTTCATCGTCTGGGATTTGGCGAAGAAATCCAAGGCCGGCAAGTTCGGCACCATGATTCTGTTCTTCGTGCTGGGCCTGGGGATCTTCGCGTTCATCATCAAAAGCGTGGTCATCGCTTACATCGAAAACCAGTCATAACCGCGCCGGCACTTCCTTCCACTGGCCCTGATCGAGCCCTTCGATCGTCCAGTCGCCGATCCTGACCCGCACCAGACGCAACGTCGGCAAGCCAACTGCCGCTGTCATGCGCCGCACCTGCCGATTGCGACCTTCGCGAATCACCAGTTCCAGCCAACTCGTGGGCACGCTTTTGCGAAAGCGCACCGGCGGGTTGCGCGGCCACAGTTGCGGCTCTTCAAGTTGCCGCGCCTCGGCGGGCAAGGTCATGCCATCGTTCAACTCGACGCCATCACGTAAGCGCTGCAATTGCTCGGCGCTAGGCTCACCTTCGACTTGCACCCAATAGGTCTTGGCCAGTTTGTGTTTCGGGTCGGCGATTCGTGCCTGAAGCTGGCCGTCGTTGGTCAGCAGCAACAAGCCTTCGCTGTCACGGTCCAGTCGTCCGGCCGGGTAGATACCGGGAATCTCGATGTAATCCTTGAGCGTCGCCCGCCCCTCACCGTCACTGAATTGCGTCAGTACATCGAACGGTTTATTGAACAGAATCAATTTCGGCTCAGCCGGCGGCGCTTTGGCGACACGGCGCGGGGCGGATTGCGGAGGATTCGCGCCAGGGCGGCGGGAAACGGGACGTGGAGGACGCGACATGAGGAAAGGAACATCTAACGGTCAGGGCTGACAATGCTAGTGCCCTGACCGTCAAATGACCATCGCGAATCAGCGGAACGGCGGCTCGTCGAAGCTGCGCAGTTTGCGCGAGTGCAACGAGTTGAGTTCGGTGCGCAACAAATCCACCGCCTCGATGCCGATCTTCAAGTGCTGGCTGACCGCGCGTTCATAGAAGGCATTGGCCGAACCCGGCAGCTTGATTTCGCTGTGCAGCGGTTTGTCCGAAACACAAAGCAACGTGCCATACGGCACCCGCAGGCGATAACCCTGGGCGGCGATGGTGCCGCTTTCCATGTCTACGGCGACGGCGCGAGACAGGTTGATCAGCGGGCGTTCCTGGGCCCAGCGCAATTCCCAGTTCCGGTCGTCGTAGGTCAGCACGGTGCCGGTGCGCAGGCGTTTTTTCAGCTCGTCGCCCTTCTCGCCGGTGATGTTGGCTGCTGCTTGCTGCAACGCCATCTGCACTTCGGCCAGGGCCGGGATCGGAATGTTCGGCGGCACCACCCGGTCGAGAATCCCGTCGCGGCGCATATACGCGTGAGCCAGCACGTAGTCGCCAATGGTCTGGGACTGACGCAGGCCGCCGCAGTGGCCGATCATCAGCCAGCAATGCGGACGCAGCACCGCCAAGTGGTCGGTGATGTTCTTCGCGTTGGACGGGCCGACGCCGATGTTCACCAACGTCACGCCGTGGCCATCGCTGGCGATCAGGTGATAGGCCGGCATCTGGTAACGGTGCCAGACCACGCCGGCGGCAATCGCCGAGGCTTCGCCGTGGTCCATGCTCTTTTCGATGATCACGTTGCCCGGAAGCACCATGCGCACAAAACGCGGGTCGCTGCGCAACTGCTCCAGGCCATGGACGATGAACTGGTCAACATAGCGGTGGTAGTTGGTCAGCAGAATCCACGGCTGCACATGGCGCCAGTCGCTGCCGGTGTAATGCACCAAACGGCGAAGGGAGAAATCCACCCGCGCCGCATCGAACAGCGCCAACGGCAGCGGATCGGTGTTTTCCCAGTCGTACAAGCCATCGGCGATGCCGTCGGTGGCGGCGGACAGATCGGTACTCGGAAACACCCGCGCCAGCGTGGCGGCGGTGACGCCGGAACCGGCCAATTCATCGCCCTGCTCGACCACGTACGGATACGGAATGTTTTGTTTGCTGACGCCCACTTCTACCGTGACGGTGAAGTCGTGCATCAATGGCACCAGTTGTTCCAGCAGGTATTTACGAAACGCCGCCGGATGGGTGACGGTGACGCTGTAGGTCCCTGGCAACTGAACCTTGGCGTAGGCGCGGGTGGTCTGCGGGACTTCGCCCTGGCAGAGGTAGGTCAAGCGCAATTCGGGATAACGAAACATCGCCCGCTGTTCGGCGGTCGGTTCGACTCGATCCTTGAGGTAACGCTTGAGCGCTTGATTCAGCGCAGAAGTAGCCTGCTCATGCAGGACGGCGAGCCGGTCTACGGCTTGTTCGGCGGTTTGAACAACAATAAACGCTTCGGTCACGATCAGCTTCCTGTGTTCTGACTTGCAGACCTTCATCTTGCCTGCATCGTCGTCTGACGGGAACAGTGGTGTGCTGATACACAAATATCGTGATCACCCGGGACTCAAATGTGGGAGCGAGCCTGCTCGCGAAGAGGGTGTGTCAGTCGACCTTAATGTGGCTGACCTACCGCATTCGCGAGCAGGCTCGCTCCCACAGGGGATCTGGGTCGTTTATACAATCGGGGTCGAGCGGGCGACTATCGCCTCGACATCCAGCCCACGCGGCAACGCGCCATACACCCGACCGGCGGAGCCGAGGCGACTGGCAATAAAGGCATCACTCACCGCCGCATTCCCCGCCTCCAGCAGCAACTTGGCCTGAAGCCCCAGCGCAATATCCTCGGTCAGCTGCCGCGCACGATACTGAATGTCGCTGGTGTCCTTGAACGCCGCCTGCAATTGAGTGATGTGCGCGGCCAAGCGTTTGTCGCCGTGCCCATCGCCCAATTCGCTGAACAGCACATCCAGCACACCCGGTTCTTTCGACAAGGCCCGCAGCACATCGAGGCATTGCACGTTGCCGGAACCTTCCCACGTCGAATTCACCGGCGCCTCCCGGTACAGACGCGGCAGGATGCTTTCTTCGACATAACCGGCACCGCCCATGCATTCGGCAGCTTCGTTGATCATTCCCGGCGCGCGTTTGCAGATCCAGTATTTGCCCACCGCCGTGACCAACCGGGCGAATTTGGCTTCATGGCTGTCATCGAGATGATCCAGCGCCTTGCCCATGCGCAGGCTCAGCGCCAGGGCCGCTTCGCTTTCCAGGGCCAGGTCGGCCAGAACGTTCTGCATCAACGGTTGTTCGCTGAGCAACTTGCCGCCCACCGTGCGGTGGGCGCAGTGATGGCTGGCCTGGGTCAGGGCCTGGCGCATCAGCGCGCTGGAACCGACCATGCAATCGAAGCGGGTCATGGCGACCATTTCGATGATGGTCGGCACGCCCCGGCCTTCTTCGCCGATCATCCACGCCAGCGCACCACGGAACTCCACTTCGCTGGAGGCGTTGGAGCAATTGCCGAGTTTGTTTTTCAGACGCTGGATGTAGAACTGATTGCGCGTGTCGTCCGGGCGATGGCGCGGCAGCAGGAAACAGGTCAAACCCTTGTCCGTCTGGGCCAGGGTCAGGAACGCATCGCACATCGGCGCCGAACAAAACCACTTGTGCCCCACCAGCTCATAGGCCTGGCCCGGACCGCTGGCGCCCACCGGATAGGCCTTGGTGGTGTTGGCCCGGACGTCGGTGCCGCCCTGTTTCTCGGTCATCGCCATGCCGATGGTGACACCGGCCTTGTGGGCCATGCCGACGTTGCGCGGATCGTATTCGGTGGCGAGGATTTTCGGCAGCCACTGTTCGGCCAGATCCGGTTGCAGGCGCATCGCCGGGACGCTGGCGAAGGTCATGGTCAGCGGGCAACCGCTGCCGGCCTCGGCCTGACTGTGCAGGTAACTCATGGAGGCTCGCGCAACGTGGGCGCCGGATTGCGGATGTGCCCAAGGCAATGAGGTCAACCCGTGTTCGACCGCCGTGCGCATCAGCTCGTGATAGGCCGGGTGAAATTCCACCAGGTCGATGCGATGACCATAACGGTCGTGACTGACAAACACCGGTTTGTTCTGATTGGCCAGGAACCCGGCTTCCATCAGCGGCCCGCCGGCCAGTGCGCCGTACGCGTCGATCCGCGACTCGGCCCAACCGGCGCCAAAGCGTCGCGACCACTCCTGCAATGGCAGGTCGATGCGATAGAGGTTGGTGCCGTCCAGGGACGGTGGCTGGTTGGTGACTTCGTGGGTTTCGGCGAACTGATGCAGGTTCATGACGGGGCTCCTTTGGTCAGCCAGGGCATCAGTTAAGCACCGGCCCTTGGCTGAACAAAGTGTCATACCTGCCTAAATGTCGGCGCTTTCACCTTGTTTCGGACAGAGCACGCGACGATAGAGCGCCGCCTGCAAATCCTCGAATTTCACCGGTTTGCTCAGGTAATCGATCAGCGCGCCGGTCGGGCAGTGCTCTCGATCAACGCTCAGGGCAACCATGAACACGGGCAACTCGGCGCACCCTGGCAAGCCTCGGATCTGGCAGCAGAGGGACGCGCCGTCCTGAGCCGGCAGCTGACAATCGAGCACCACCGCATCGAAAGTCTCGCGCTGCAAATGATCGAGTGCGGCCGCGCCGCTGTCGGCGGATCGCACCCGGAACCCGAGCTTGAGCAACATCCCGCGCATCACCAGTTGATTGATGCTGTTGTCATCCACCAACAACACGGTGCAGTCTTGAGGCCGGCGCAGACGCGAGGCATCCCGGGTCATCGAGGGCGCAGGCGCCGGTTCCACCACCGGCAATTCAACCTCGACATCCAGTTGAAAACGACTGCCGCGCCCCGGTTCGGAGCGATGGGTCAGGCGTCCACCGAGCAATTCCACCAGTTGCCGACAAATCGCCAGACCAACCCCCAGGCCACCGTATTCGCGGGTCATCGAGCCGTCGAGCTGGAAGAAACGCTGATACATCGTCGCCTCCCCCAGGTCGGTAAAGCCGATGCCGGTGTCGATCACCGCAAAGGACAGCGCCAGCCGTCCCTTCTCCATCGTCTGACCGGTCACCCGCAGCGCAACACCGCCGACCCGAGTGAACTTGATCGCGTTGTCCAGCAGGCATTCCAGGCATTGCGCCAGTTTGCTGCTGTCGCCGAGCAGGCGATCGGGCAGCCCCGGTGTCACTTCGACCTTGAGGTCCAGCGACTTGCTCGACGCATTGCCTTCGAACTGCACGCGCAATGCCTCGACCACGCCGCGCAGGCTGAAGGTGTCCGGGTAAGCCTTGAGCTTGCCGGCCTGCAACTCGGTCAGGGTGAGAATGCCGTTGACCATGCGCATCATGTCCCGGGCCGAGCCGGCGGCGGTTTGCTGGTATTGCTCCAGCTCCGGGTCCATCTCGACGGTCTGCATCAACTCCAACGAACCGATTACCCCGTTCATCGGCGTGCGCAGCTCATGGGTCAGCGTCGCGAGGAATTCGTCCTTGAGCTTGTTACTGCGGGCCAGTTGCTGGTTGAGCACTTCCAGCTTCTGCCCGGCGTCGAACAAGGTTTGCGCTTGTTGCTCGCGCATGGCGTTGATGCGATCGGCCAGGGCCAGGGACAGCAGCGCCACTTCAATCGCCGAACCGATCTGGCTGGCGTACATGGTCAGGAACACGTTCGGCACATAACCCAGCACCATCAGCGTATTGACGACGCCACCGAGCAAAAACGCCGACCAAGCGATGATGAAATAACGCGCCACCCTCAGGCCGCGTGCCCAGGCGAAGATCCCGGCGGCAAAAATCACCACGGTAAAGATCAGCGCCAGGGCCGTTGCCAGGCGCAGGGCCAGGGCATAACTGGTCATCAGCGACAAGCCGATCACCACCGCACCAAACGCGATCAACCCCAGCAACAGGCGATCAAGCCAGCGACTGTGTTGCGCGGTTTGCAGGAAGCTGCGGGCAAACTGGCTGCCGAACAGCCCGGCGCAACCGATGAAGAACGGTGTCGCCGCGTTGGCCCACCAAGGGTTGTTCGGCCAGAAATACTCCACCGCCGCGCCATTCACCGACAGCTGATACAAACCGAACGAGGCGATATAGAAGATGTAATAGAGGTAACTGGTGTCGCGCACGCTGAGGTAGATGAACAGGTTGTAGACCACCATCCCCAGCAACACGCCATAGATCAGCCCCAGTACATAAAGACGCACCGGCTGTTCTTCCAGGTAAGCGGTGCTCGACCACAAGGTCACCGGCGCCTGAATCGAGCCTTCGCTTTGCAGGCGCAGGTACACGGTTTGCGCCTGGTCGGGTTTGAAGTTCAGGTTGAACAGGTAGTTGTTCTGGCGGATCTCGCGACTGGCGAACGGCAGCGCATCGCCCGTGCGGCGGATCAGTTGATAGTCGCCGCCGGCATCGGGCAGGTACAGATCAAGGTGATCGAGGGGCGGATAAGCCAGTTCCAGCAACCAGGTCCGTTGCGCCTGCGCATTGGTCGGGCGGTAGTGCAGGTCGATTTTCAGCCAGAACACCGAACGCGAATAGCCGGCGTTGAGGGTGGCTTTATCGTGGGTCTTGAAGTTGCCGGCGGCGGCTTGCGCACGGACATCGGCGATGCTCGCCTGACCGCCCGCGTCTTCGTACACCTGCAGGGTTCGACCCAGGGGAAGGCTTTGGGTGGATTCGTCAAATTCAACGGCGCTCGCCAGGAGGGGCAAGCACAACAGCAACATCAGCAAATAGCGCATTTAAGCCCCAGCGTGGCCTGTCCGGTTCTGTCAGGAAGCCCCCCATTCCCTTTGAGTAGACGTAAAACCGGTATTACCTGTTATTGGTTTGGATCCACTCTAGCATAGCCGTTGATGGCCATTGAGCACCATTGAAATTTTTCCTGTAGAGGCTCTAGAACGGGCGTTCCAGCGCCACGCATTGAGATAGAGCTGTTTGCCTGGTCAGAATGTGACAATGATCCCGAGCCACTGAACCTTTGTGGCGAGGGGGCTTGCCCCCGTTGGGGTGCGAAGCGCCCCCATTTGCCTTCTGCCTGGAACACCGCGTCTGCAGGTTTGCGACTGCTTCGCAGCCGAACGGGGGCAAGCCCCCTCGCCACACGGTATCGGCAATTCCTGATGTCACTGCACCCGAAAAAACAGCTTTGGTGGTAAGCTCGCGCACCATGAATATCTACAGCTCTCGCCCCGTTGTCCTCTGTCTCTCCGGCCACGACCCAAGTGGTGGCGCCGGCTTGCAGGCAGATATCGAAGCCCTGCTCGCCCAGGGTTGTCATGCGGCCCCGGCCGTCACTGCCCTGACCGTGCAAGACACGGTCAACGTCACGGATTTCCGCGTCCTCGACCGTGAGTGGGTGTTGGCCCAGGCCAACGCGGTGCTCAACGACTCCGAAGTCGCGGCCGTCAAACTGGGCATGCTCGGTTCCCTGGAGATGGTCGACACCGTGGTCGAACTGCTCTCGGCGCACCCGCACTTGCCAGTGGTCTGCGACCCGGTGCTGCGTGCCGGTGGCGGCGGACGCCTGGGCAAGGACGAAGTCGGCTACGCCATGCGCGAACGCCTGCTGCCGCTGTCGATCATTGCCACCCCGAACCTTCCTGAAGCCCGCATCCTCGCCGAACTGCCCGAAGGCACCGCGGACGAGTGCGCTGAAAAACTCCTGCCCTTCGTCAAACACCTGCTGATCACCGGCGGCCATGGCGACGAACACGAAATCCACAATCGCCTGTACAGCCGTGATGGTCGCCGCGAAACCTTTACCTGCCAGCGTTTGCCCGGTAGCTATCACGGTTCCGGTTGCACCCTGGCCAGCGCGTTGGCCGGTCGTCTGGCCCAGGGCGAAAACCTCGCCAGCGCCGTGCAGACCGCGCTTAACTACACGTGGCGTACCCTGCGGGATGCCGAGCAACTGGGCAAAGGCCAGTTCGTGCCGCGCCGCCTGCCGCTGGATTTCTGTTCCTGACTTTTGATGCGTAACGCGCCGAGGCTTGTCCGATGAAACTACGTGGCCTGTACGCCATTACCGATAGCCAGTTGCTGGCCGGTAAATTTCTTTCGTACGTGGAGGCGGCGCTGGAAGGCGGCGTCACCCTGCTGCAATACCGCGACAAGAGCAGCGACGAGGCCCGACGTTTGCGCGAGGCCGAAGCCTTGCGGGATTTGTGTGAGCGCTACAAGACTCAGCTGATTATCAACGACGACGCCGAACTGGCTGCGCGCCTGAACGTCGGCGTGCACTTGGGCCAGACCGACGGCCCGCTGACCCCGGCCCGCGCGCTGCTTGGTCGCCAGGCAATTATCGGTTCGACGTGCCACGCGCAACTCGAACTCGCCGAACAAGCCGCCAAGGAAGGCGCGAGTTACGTCGCCTTCGGCCGCTTCTTCAATTCCAATACCAAACCCGGCGCCCCGACCTGCAGCCTCGATCTGCTCGACCAGGCCCGCAGCAAATTGCACTTGCCGATCTGCGCGATTGGCGGCATCACCCTGGACAACGCCGCGCCACTGGTGGCCCACGGCGTCGATCTGCTGGCGGTGGTGCATGGCCTGTTTGGCGCCGAGAGCACGGCTGAAGTCACCCGCCGCGCCCGCGCCTTCAACGAACTGCTTTCTATTAAGTAGCTTAAAATCCGATTTGAGAGCCCGATCATGTCTCGTTCCGAAACCCTGTTTGCCGATGCCCAAAAACACATTCCCGGTGGCGTGAACTCGCCGGTTCGCGCGTTCAAGAGCGTGGGCGGCACGCCGTTGTTCTTCAAACACGCGGAAGGTGCCTACGTCACCGACGAAGACGACAAGCGCTATGTCGATTACGTCGGCTCCTGGGGCCCGATGATCCTCGGCCACAGCCACCCGGACGTGCTCGACGCCGTGCGTAAACAGCTGGAACACGGCTTGTCCTACGGCGCTCCGACCGCGATGGAAACCGAAATGGCCGACCTCGTCTGCTCGATCGTGCCGTCGATGGAAATGGTGCGCATGGTCAGCTCCGGCACCGAAGCGACCATGAGTGCGATTCGCCTGGCCCGAGGTTTCACCGGCCGCGACGCCATCATCAAGTTCGAAGGCTGCTACCACGGTCACTCCGACAGCCTGCTGGTCAAGGCCGGTTCCGGCCTGCTGACTCAGGGCGTACCGAGTTCGGCGGGTGTCCCTGCCGACTTCGCCAAACACACCCTGACCCTGCCGTTCAACGACATCGACGCCGTAGAAACCATGCTCGCCGAAGTCGGCCAGACCGTGGCCTGCATCATCGTCGAGCCAGTGGCCGGCAACATGAACTGCGTACCGCCGGCGCCGGGTTTCCTCGAAGGCCTGCGGACCCTGTGCGACAAGCATGGCGTGGTGCTGATCTTTGACGAAGTGATGACCGGTTTCCGCGTGGCACTCGGTGGCGCCCAGGCGCACTTCGGCGTGACGCCGGACTTGAGCACCTTCGGCAAGATCATCGGTGGCGGTATGCCAGTCGGCTGCTTCGGCGGCAAACGCGAAATCATGTCGCACATCGCGCCGTTGGGTCCGGTGTATCAGGCAGGCACCTTGTCGGGTAACCCGCTGGCCATGGCCGCCGGCCTGACCACTCTGCGCCTGATCAGCCGTCCGGGCTTCCATGCCGAGTTGAGCGATTACACCGCTCGCCTGCTCGACGGCCTGCAACAGCGCGCCGACGCCGCAGGTATTCCATTCGTGACCACTCAGGCGGGCGGGATGTTCGGCCTGTACTTCAGCGGTGCCGACGACATCGTGACCTTTGATGACGTGATGTCCAGCGACGCCAACCTGTTCAAGCGCTTCTTCCACCTAATGCTGGAAGGTGGCGTGTACCTGGCGCCGAGCGCTTTCGAAGCCGGTTTCACCTCGATCGCTCACGGCGAAACCGAGTTGAAACTGACTTTGGATGCCGCTGAACGCGCTTTCGCCGCGCTGAAATAATGCTGTGCCGCTGACGTTGGCGATTGCCAGCGTCAGCTTTTACCTACATTCCTGCGTCTTTTCCTACCCTTGTGCCAATAATCCCCCCCAAAGTGGGCGATATATTCCCCGCGCAGCAGAAAAACGAGTAAAGACTTTGTAAGGTTGGCCCTGCTTATTTCATAATGCGCGCTTATTGGATCCCTCGATGGGTCCGCGCGCCCTTCAGAGGTAAGTCGATTCCCATGAACCGCACCGGCCGCACCCTTGCATTGGGCTGCCTGTTGCTCCTTCAGCCCCTGCTCGCGCACGCACAAGCAGGCGGCAACTCGTTGTTGATCCCAGCGATGGGTCGCTGCACCCTCAATACTCAGCCGCAAGACCTGACGCAAGCGCTTGCCGCCTGCCAGAAAGCGTCGGATGAAGGGGATGCGCAAGCGCAATACGAGTTGGGTGAGTTCTACTACGACGGCAAAAACACGCCGCGCGATCTCGATAAAGCCTTGAAATTCTTCGAAAAAGCCTCGCTGCAAGGCCATGCCCAGGCGCAATTCAAACTCGGCACCATGTTCTTCCACGGCGAAGGCGTGCCGGCCAATAACGTTCAGGCGTACATTGTGCTGAAAATGGCCGCGGTCAACGGCGCAGAAGATGCGTTGGACACTGCCGACGAAGTCGCCGAAAAAATGCCCCGCGAAGATCTGGAAGTCGCTACCCAGGTGCTGGGGCAAATCTTCCGTAAATATCTGATGGAATTGCAGAGCGCGGATGGGCGTACGCCTTTCTCGCCACTGCCTTAAATCTCCTTCGCCTCTTCTGACGCTTTCGCGGGCAAGCCTCGCTCCTACAGGTTTGATGTACGCCGTGAAAACGACACGTATCTGTAGGAGCGAGGCTTGCCCGCGAAGGGAGCGACGTGGTCTTACTTATCAGGCATCGGCATCGGAAACGGCATCACATTGCCGACCGCGCCACGGGCTTCGCTGATTTTCGGTGTGCCCAGGCGTTCGACTTCGTCGATGCGCACAATCGAATGCATCGGCACAAAACTGCGCACCACGCCCTCGAACTGAGCCTTGAGTTTCTCTTCGCTCGGATCGACGACCACTTGCGTGCGCTCGCCAAAGACGAACTCTTCCACTTCCAGGAAGCCCCACAGATCACTTTGATAGATCTGCTTGGCGTACATTTCGTACACCTGGCCCTGGTTGAGGAAAATCACCTTGTAGATTGGGGCTTCACGTTTGGTCATGGTGGGCGGGCAACACATTGGGGATAAAAATGAGGGCGCGAACTATAGCATAGCCGCCGGACGCACAACGGTAGGAACCTTGGGACATGTTCCCTATAATGCGCGGTTCTTTGAATCACGTGATGACTCTGTCCATGGCCAAGAAGCTTTACATCGAAACCCACGGTTGCCAGATGAACGAGTACGACAGCTCGCGCATGGTCGACTTGCTGGGTGAACACCAGGCCCTGGAAGTCACCGCTCGCGCTGAAGATGCCGACGTGATCCTGCTCAACACCTGCTCGATCCGCGAACGCGCCCAGGACCGGGTGTATTCCCAGCTCGGCCGCTGGCGTGAACTGAAACTCGCCAACCCGGACATGGTGATCGCCGTCGGCGGTTGCGTGGCCAGCCAGGAAGGCGCGGCCATCCGCGATCGCGCGCCGTACGTGGATGTGGTGTTCGGCCCGCAGACCTTGCACCGCCTGCCGGAAATGATCGACGCCGCCCGCGCTACCAAGCTGCCGCAAGTGGACGTCTCGTTCCCGGAAATCGAAAAATTCGACCACTTGCCCGAGCCGCGCATCGACGGGCCGAGCGCCTATGTGCCGGTGATGGAAGGCTGCAGCAAGTACTGCACCTTCTGCGTGGTGCCCTACACCCGCGGTGAAGAAGTCAGCCGTCCGTTCGACGACGTGATCGCCGAGATCATCCACCTCGCCGAAAACGGCGTGCGTGAAGTGACCCTGCTGGGGCAGAACGTCAACGGTTATCGCGGCACCACTCACGATGGGCGCCTGGCGGATCTCGCCGAACTGATCCGCGTGGTCGCGGCTGTCGATGGCATCGACCGGATTCGCTACACCACCTCGCATCCGCTGGAGTTCTCCGACAGCCTGATCCAGGCCCACGCCGATGTACCGGAGCTGGTGAAACACCTGCACTTGCCGGTGCAGTCGGGTTCGGACCGGATTCTGTCGGCGATGAAGCGCAACCACACCGCGCTGGAGTACAAATCCAAACTGCGCAAGCTGCGCGCCGCCGTGCCGGGGATCTGCATCAGCTCGGACTTTATCGTCGGCTTCCCGGGCGAGACCGAGAAAGACTTCGAACAGACCATGAAGCTGATCGAAGACGTCGGCTTCGACTTCTCCTACTCGTTCGTTTATAGCCAACGCCCGGGCACTCCGGCCGCCGACCTGGCTGACGAGACGCCGGAAGCGTTGAAAAAAGAACGTCTGAACGCGCTGCAACATCGCCTGAACCAGCAGGGTTTCGAGATCAGCCGACAAATGGTCGGTTCGACCCAGCGCATTTTGGTTACCGATTATTCGAAAAAAGACCCCGGCGAGCTACAAGGCCGGACCGAGAATAATCGTATCGTCAACTTCCGCTGCGACAATCCAACCCTGATCGGCCAGTTCGCCGATGTGCACATTGATGCCGCACAACCGCACTCGTTGCGGGGCTCGCTGATCCAATAACACCCGATTACCTGTAGGAGCAAAGCTTGCTCGCGAAGGCGTCATGACAGACAACTCATCTGGTGAATGTCAGTCAGCCTTCGCGGGCAAGCCTCGCTCCTACAAGGGCGGTGTCAGACGTTGGTTATTTAAGAGCTTTCGCACCCAGCCCTCTGGCGTTATCCTTGATTTCATCTTAATTGCCCCAGGGCGGCTAAATACGACCTTGAACGCACCCATCGAACCACATCGTTTCATCCTCGAGCCCTTTGAGGCTCGCCGCTTCGCCAATCTGTGCGGGCAATTCGACGAGCATCTGCGCTTGATCGAACAGCGCCTGACCATCGAGATCCGCAATCGCGGAAACCAGTTCGAGCTGATCGGCGAACCCAAGCACACCACTTCCGCAGAAAACCTGATCCGCCGTCTGTACCGGGAAACCAAAGGTACCGATTTGTCGCCGGATACGGTTCACCTGTTCCTGCAGGAATCTGCCGTCGAAGAGCTGGACAACGTCTCCCCCGGCGAACCCTCCGTCACCCTGCGCACCAAAAAAGGCACGATTCGCCCTCGCGGCTTGAATCAACTGCGCTACGTGAAGGAAATCCTCGGTAACGACATCAATTTCGGCATCGGCCCCGCCGGTACCGGCAAGACCTATCTGGCCGTTGCCTGCGCGGTAGACGCGCTGGAACGCGAGCAGATTCGCCGCATCCTGTTGGTGCGCCCAGCGGTTGAGGCCGGTGAAAAGCTCGGTTTCCTGCCCGGCGACCTGTCGCAGAAGATCGACCCGTACTTGCGCCCTCTCTATGACGCGCTCTATGAAATGCTCGGCTTCGAACACGTGGCCAAGCTCATTGAGCGCCAGGTCATCGAGGTTGCGCCGCTGGCCTACATGCGCGGTCGCACGTTGAACAATAGCTTCATCATCCTCGACGAAAGCCAGAACACCACCGTCGAGCAGATGAAGATGTTCCTGACCCGGATCGGCTTCGGCTCCACCGCCGTCATCACCGGTGACATCACCCAGGTTGACCTGCCGAAAGGCACCAAGTCCGGGCTGCACCATGTGATCGAAGTGCTCAAGGACGTGCCGGGCATCAGCTTCACCCACTTCAAGCCCAAGGACGTCGTGCGCCATCCGCTGGTGCAACGCATTGTCGAAGCCTACGAGCGTTTCGAAAATCGCGTCGCCGATGAAGCGCCCAAGGATAAACGCCACGATGCTTGAGCTTGATCTGCAACTGGCCACCGAAGCACCTGCGCCAAGCGAAGCCGAGTTTCGCCACTGGTGCGAACTGGCCCTGCGCCAGCGCACTGCCGATTCCGAGATGACCATCCGTTTGGTCGATGAAGAAGAAGCTCGCGAACTCAACTTCACTTGGCGGCAGAAAGACTACGCCACCAACGTTTTGTCGTTCCCGGCCGATGTCCCCGATGAGTTTCTCGACATTCCACTGCTGGGCGATCTGGTGATCTGCGTGGCAGTGGTCGAGCGCGAAGCCGCGGAACAAGGCAAGGAACTAAAGGCCCACTGGGCGCATCTGGTCATTCACGGTTGCTTGCATCTGCTTGGTTACGACCATATAGATGACGAGGAAGCCGAGGAAATGGAAGCACTGGAACGAACGTTGCTTGCCGAGTTGGGCTATCCCGACCCTTACGCGGACGACGAAACCGAAACATCCCCTATCGTTACAACAAAGGATTCAGAGTAATCGCTATGAGCGAAGATCGATCGAGCAACGGGCAGAAGTCATGGCTGGGTAAGCTCACCCAGGCTTTTGCCCACGAGCCGAAGAACCGCCAGGAGCTGCTGGAGCTGCTGCGCGACGCACACCAGAACAAACTGTTGGACAGCGAAGCGCTGGCCATCGTCGAAGGCGCCATCCAGGTTGCAGACCTGCAAGTACGGGACATCATGGTCCCGCGCTCGCAAATGGTCAGCATCAAGGCGACTCAGACACCCCGCGAGTTCCTGCCCGCCGTGGTCGACTCGGCCCACTCCCGCTACCCGGTGATCGGCGAAAGCCACGATGACGTGATGGGCGTGTTGCTGGCCAAGGACTTGCTGCCGTTGATCCTCAAGGAGAACGGCGACAGCTTCAACATCAAGGACCTGCTGCGCCCGGCCACCTTCGTGCCGGAGTCCAAGCGCCTGAATGTGCTGCTGCGCGAGTTCCGCGCCAACCACAACCACATGGCCATCGTCATCGACGAATACGGCGGTGTGGCCGGTCTGGTCACCATCGAAGACGTGCTGGAACAAATCGTCGGCGACATCGAAGACGAGCATGACGTCGAAGAAGACAGCTACATCAAGCCACTGCCCAGCGGTGACTTCCTGATCAAGGCGCTGACACCGATCGAAAACTTCAACGAGTTTTTCGACAGCACATTCTCCGACGACGAGTTCGACACGGTGGGCGGCCTGGTGATGAGCGCGTTCGGGCACTTGCCAAAACGCAACGAAATCACTGAAATCGGGCCGTATCGTTTCCGCATCTTGAATGCTGACAGCCGTCGGATTCACTTGTTGCGCCTGACTCCAATTGCCCGCTAAGGATTGACATGCTCCGCGTAACCCGCCCCGGCTGGCCCGGTAATCTGCTGGCCGTGGTGGCCGGCGCAATCACTACCCTGGCGTTGGCGCCGTACGATATCTGGCCGCTGGCATTGCTGGCGGTCGGCTTCTTCTATGCCGGTTTACGTGAACTGAGCCCACGTCAGGCTCTGGGTCGTGGCTGGTGTTTCGGTTTCGGCCTGTTTGGCGCCGGCACCAGTTGGATCTACTACAGCATTCACAACTTCGGCGGCGCTTCGGTGCTGCTGGCCGGTTTCCTGATGCTGATCTTCACGGCGGCGATTGCCTGGTTCTTTGCCCTGCCCGCCTGGATCTGGGCGCGTTGGTTGCGCCGAAACGAAGCGCCGCTGGCCGATGCCTTGGCATTTGCCGCGTTGTGGGTCGGCCAGGAAGCGTTTCGCGGCTGGTTCCTCACCGGTTTCCCGTGGCTCTACTCCGGTTATAGCCAACTCAACGGCCCCTTGGCCGGGCTCGCGCCAGTTGGCGGGATGTGGCTGATTTCCTTCGCGCTGGCTCTGACGGCAGCGCTGATCTGGAACGCTCCTCGGCTGATCCGCACGGGTCGCAAAGGGTTTATTGCCGCTGGCGTTGTGCTGCTGGCCGGACCGTGGATCGCGGGCATTGCACTCAAGGACCACGCTTGGACCAGTCCGGCCGGCCCAGCCCTGAGTGTCGCGGCGATCCAAGGCAATATCGAACAAAGCATGAAATGGGACCCGGCGCAGCTCAACGCGCAGTTGGCGCTGTACCGCGACATGAGCTTCAGCTCCAAGCGGGTCGACTTGCTGATCTGGCCGGAAACGGCGGTACCGGTGCTCAAGGAGTCCGCCGAGGGCTACCTGAGCATGATGGGAAACTTCGCCGCAGAACGTAAGACTGCGCTGATTACCGGCGTACCGATTCGCCAGGAAGTCCGTCACGAACGACGCTTCTTCAACGGCATCACCGTGGTCGGTGAAGGTGATGGCACGTACCTCAAGCAGAAGTTGGTGCCATTCGGTGAATACGTTCCGTTGCAGGATGTGTTGCGCGGGCTGATTGCGTTCTTCGATCTGCCGATGTCGGACTTTGCCCGCGGGCCGGCCGATCAGGCCATGCTGCAAGCCAAGGGTTATCAGATTGCACCGTTCATTTGCTATGAAGTGGTCTACCCGGAATTCGCCGCCAGCCTGGCCGCTCGCAGCGATTTGCTGCTGACCATCAGCAACGACACCTGGTTTGGCAAATCCATCGGCCCGCTGCAACATTTGCAGATGGCGCAGATGCGCGCACTGGAGGCCGGTCGCTGGATGATCCGCGCCACCAATAACGGCGTGACCGGTTTGATCAACCCGTTCGGGCAGATCACGGCGCAGATTCCGCAGTTCGAACGCGGGATTCTGTATGGCGAAGTGGTGCCGATGCACAACCTGACGCCGTATCTGCGATGGCGTTCGTGGCCGTTGATTATTGTGTGTGTGTTGTTGTTTGGCTGGGCGCTGATCGCCAGCCGGATGGCCAAGACAGTCTGAATGATCGTTCCCACGCTCTGCGTGGGAATGTCGCCAGGGACGCTCCGCGTTCCGCTTGCGATGTGACGCGGAGCGTCACGGGATGCATTCCCACGCGGAGCGTGGGAACGATCATCGTCAGCGATAGAACATTGAATACCCAATCTGCCCCACCGCCTCATTCACCAACTGCCCGCTCTGCCAGATCGACTTGAACTCAGGCATCCAGCCGCCCAGCGGCCGGGCATTGTCGACACCCAGAAACCCCACGGGCGCGGGCACCACCTCAAATCCTGCCTGCCTGAAACTCCATACCGCCCGCGGCATATGCCAGGCCTGCGTCACCACCACTACGCGTTTAATACCTTCCGGCAGCAACACTTGGGCACTGAACTGCGCATTCTCCCAAGTCGTGCGGCTGCGCCCTTCCTGCCAGCGCACGGTCACGCCGAAGTCATCGAGCAGCGAATCCGCCATCAATTTGGCTTCCGTGGGCGGTGTGTCGTAGTGCAGGCCGCCACTGGTCAGGATCGGCAACCCGGACGCCTTGGCCAATCGAGCGGCATATCGCTGACGTTCCAGGCCAATGCCGGTCGGCTGGTCGGCGCCCCAGGCTGAGTCACCCCGCTCGCGCCCAGACCCCAGCACCACGATCGCATCGGCGCGCTGACTCAGGGTCGCCCATGCATCAAGCGCCAGCGGCGGCTCCCGTTCCAGCGCCTTGGCGCTCCATTGCACCACCACCGGCAGGCTCATTAACCAGAACCCGCCAAGCCCCAGCGCAAAGCACAATCCGGCCAGTCGCGGCCTTGAGCGGCGCAACCACCAGGCAAGCGCGAGCAACAGCAGAAGAATGCCGGGCGGCAACAGAAGTTGTTTCACGAAATAACGAAAAGGCATCGAGCATCTCCAGAGATGCCCGAAGCCTAAGTGGGTTGACGCAATGCGACAACTAATGCGGAAGGACTATGCTTCAAAAAACCATGTCTAATGGCTTCAAGTGCCCTTACTTGAATTGCAGAGACCGGACCTTTACCGCGTCCCTGCAGGGTGCCTTGTCCTTGAGCCAGATGATCTTGGCCGAACGTGGTGCGTCGAGTTGCTTCACTGCTTCTGACAAGCATCCGTGTGTTTCACGTTCACTGCGATCCAGATACGCCTTGACCAATGCAAACTCTGCGGGGCTCAGGCCACGCAACTCCAGCTCCAGGGGACGTTCATCACGCAACCGACCGGCGGTTTTCGCCGCGTCCAGGGCCATCCCCAGACGATCGATCAGTCGTTCATACAGCTCCGGTTTTGTAACTTTGCGCTGTGACTCAACCATCCCTCACCTCATTGAAGATAAGACTCACTCCCCAATTAGGAGCTTAGCTTCCATGAACAAACCGGCTGAACCCAGCGACCAACGGCCCTCGCGGCAGGTTTTGAGCGACCTTGCGCCTGTAATCAGGGTTTCCCTCGATAGAGCGCGGTCATGTATGCTACGGCGCTTCCTGTAACTCCACTTCCAGCTCGCCTGGACACCGAAACGCCAATTTGGCGTGATCACCGTCCGGCGTTGCATTGAAGAGGATTAGGCCACCCCTATTCAGTTCAAAAGTAGCCATGCACGAACAATATCAGCCCCGTGAAATCGAAGCCGCCGCCCAGTCGTTCTGGGACGAGCAAAAGTCCTTTGAAGTCAGTGAACAGCCAGGCAAGGAGACTTTCTACTGCCTGTCGATGTTCCCTTACCCCAGCGGCAAGCTACACATGGGGCACGTGCGCAACTACACCATCGGCGACGTGATCTCCCGCTACCAGCGCATGCAAGGCAAGAACGTCCTGCAACCCATGGGTTGGGACGCCTTCGGCATGCCGGCGGAAAACGCCGCGATGAAGAACAACGTAGCGCCCGCCAAGTGGACCTACGAAAACATCGCCTACATGAAAAACCAGCTGCGCAGCCTGGGCCTGGCGGTGGACTGGTCCCGCGAAGTCACTACCTGCAAGCCGGATTACTACCGCTGGGAACAATGGCTGTTCACTCGCCTGTTCGAAAAAGGTGTGATCTACAAAAAGAGCGGCACCGTGAACTGGGACCCGGTCGACCTGACCGTCCTGGCCAACGAACAGGTGATCGACGGTCGCGGCTGGCGTTCCGGCGCGCTGATCGAAAAGCGCGAAATCCCGATGTACTACTTCAAGATCACCGCTTACGCGGATGAGCTGCTGTCGAGCCTCGACGATCTGCCGGGCTGGCCTGAACAGGTCAAGACCATGCAGCGCAACTGGATCGGCAAGTCCCGGGGCATGGAAGTGCAGTTCCCGTACAACGTCGATTCCATCGGCGAAAGCGGCGTACTGAAAGTCTTCACCACCCGTCCAGACACCCTGATGGGCGCGACCTACGTAGCGGTCGCCGCCGAACACCCTCTGGCGACCCTGGCCGCGAAGAACAGCCCAGAGCTGCAAGCGTTCATCGCTGAATGCAAGGGCGGCAGCGTTGCTGAAGCCGACGTCGCCACTCAAGAGAAAAAAGGCCTGCCGACCTCGCTGTTCGTCGAGCACCCGCTGACCGGTGAGAAACTCCCGGTGTGGGTCGCTAACTACGTACTCATGCATTACGGCGATGGCGCGGTAATGGCGGTTCCGGCCCACGACGAACGTGATTTCGAGTTCGCCACCAAGTACAACCTGCCGATCAAATCGGTCGTGCGCACCAGCTCTGGCGACACCAACCCGGCGCCATGGCAAGACGCCTACGGCGAGCACGGCACGCTGATCAATTCCGGCGAGTTCGACGGCCTCGACTTCGAAGGCGCCTTCGACGCCATGGAAGTCACGCTGATCAAGAAAGAACTCGGCGCCTCGCGCACCCAGTTCCGCCTGCGCGACTGGGGCATCAGCCGTCAGCGCTACTGGGGCTGCCCGATCCCGATCATCCACTGCGAGACTTGCGGTGATGTGCCGGTCCCGGAAGATCAACTGCCGGTCGTACTGCCGGAAGACGTTGTGCCGGACGGCGCCGGTTCGCCACTGGCGCGCATGCCCGAGTTCTACGAGTGCAGCTGCCCGAAATGCGGTCAGCCTGCCAAGCGTGAAACCGACACCATGGACACCTTCGTCGAGTCCTCGTGGTACTACGCTCGCTACGCCTCGCCGCACTATGAAGGCGGCCTGGTGCAAAAATCGGCGGCCGACCACTGGTTGCCGGTGGATCAGTACATCGGCGGCATCGAACACGCGATTCTTCACCTGCTGTATGCGCGCTTCTTCCACAAACTGATGCGTGACGAAGGCCTGGTGAGTTCCAACGAGCCGTTCAAGAACCTGCTGACCCAAGGCATGGTGATCGCCGAGACTTACTATCGTCGCGAAGCCAATGGTGCTTACACCTGGTTCAACCCGGCGGACGTGGAACTCGTGCGCGACAGCAAAGCCAAGGTCATCAGCGCCAAGCTGATCGCAGACGGCCTGCCGGTAGAAATCGGCGGCACCGAGAAGATGGCCAAGTCGAAGAACAACGGCGTCGATCCACAGTCGATGATTGACCAGTTCGGCGCAGACACCTGCCGTCTGTTCATGATGTTTGCTTCGCCACCCGACATGAGCGCGGAATGGTCGGACTCCGGCGTCGAAGGTTCGCACCGCTTCCTCAAGCGCGTCTGGCGTCTGGCTCAAGCCCACGTGACACAAGGCCTGCCGGGCAAACTGGACATCGCCAGCCTGAACGACGAGCAGAAAGTCATTCGCCGTTCGATCCACCAAGCCATCAAGCAGGCCAGCCATGACGTCGGCCAGAACCACAAATTCAACACCGCCATCGCCCAGGTGATGACGCTGATGAACGTGCTGGAAAAAGCCCCGCAAGGCACCGCACAGGATCGCGCGCTGATTCACGAAGGCCTCGAAACCGTGGTCCTGCTGCTGGCGCCGATTACGCCGCACATCAGCCACGAACTGTGGAATCAACTGGGTCACGCTGACCCGGTGATCGATGCAGCCTGGCCTGTACTGGACGAGAACGCGTTGGTGCAGGACAGCCTGCAACTGGTTATTCAGGTCAACGGCAAGCTGCGCGGCCATATTGAAATGCCGGCCAGCGCCACCCGCGAAGAAGTCGAAGCGGCGGCACGAGCCAATGAAAACGTGCTGCGCTTCGTCGACGGCCTGACTATTCGTAAAGTGATCGTAGTGCCCGGGAAACTGGTCAATATCGTCGCCAGCTAATTGGATCAGGCGCCAGGTGAGCCTGGCGCCGAGTTAAACCTTTCGGGCCGCACGGTCGGCCCACATGGTTTCAAGGGGAGCAACAAGATGATCAAACGCAATCTGCTGGTGATGGGCCTCGCAGTCCTGTTGAGCGCCTGCGGTTTCCAGCTGCGCGGCACCGGCACCACTGAACTGGCAATCAAGGAACTCGACGTGAGCGCCCGCAATGCCTACGGCGAAACCGTGACGCAATTGCGTCAGGTGCTGTCGAGCAGCGGCGTCAAGGTTTACACCGGCGCACCGTACAAGCTGATCCTGACCGATGAGCAGGAAAGCCAGCGCATCCTCAGCTACGCCGGTGCCGGTCGTACGGGTGAGTATCAGGTGACTACCGTGCTGAACTACGACATCCGTGGTGAGCACGACCTGGCGCTGATGAGCGATAAGCTCGAAGTGGAGAAGATCTTTATCCACGACGGCAACAACCTGGTGGGTTCCGACCAGGAAGCGGCCACTGCCCGCGTAGAAACCCGTCGTGAACTGGTTCAACGCATGATTCTGCGCCTGCAGCAGATCACGCCGACTCAGCTGGATCAGTTGCAACAGACCGCGAACGCCCGTGCCAAGGCTGAAGCCGACGCACTGAAAGCGGCGCAGAAGGCTGAAGCGGAAACGCCGCGCCAGTCGCCTGTCGAAATCCCGTAGCAGTAAGACTTACGGGGCGCTCAGGCGCCCCGTTTGCCCTCTCTTATGAAACTCGCCCCCGCCCAACTCGCCAAACACCTGCAAGGTGCCCTCGCGCCGGTCTACATCATCAGTGGCGATGACCCACTGTTGTGTCAGGAAGCCGCCGACGCGATTCGCGCTGCTGCTCGCCAACAGGGTTTTGACGAACGCCAGGTCTTCGCCGCCGACGCCAGTTTCGACTGGGGAACGCTGCTGCAGGCCGGCGCCAGCATGTCGTTGTTCGCCGAAAAGCGTCTTCTGGAACTGCGTTTGCCCTCCGGCAAGCCCGGTGACAAAGGTGCCGCCGCGTTCATCGAGTACTGCGCGCGCCCGGCCGAAGACACAATCTTGCTGATCAGCCTGCCCAAGCTCGATGGCGCGGCGCAGAAGACCAAATGGGGTAAGGCGCTGGTCGAAGGTGCGCAAACTCAGTTCGTGCAGATCTGGCCGGTGGATGCCAATCAGCTGCCGAGCTGGATTCGCCAGCGGTTGTCCCAGGCCGGGCTGTCTGCCAGTCAGGACGCCGTCGAGCTGATCGCCGCACGGGTTGAGGGCAACCTGTTGGCCGCCGCCCAGGAAATCGAAAAGCTCAAGCTGATGGCCGAAGGTGGCCAGATTACCGTCGAAACCGTGCAAGCGGCCGTTGCCGACAGTGCGCGTTTCGACGTGTTCGGCCTGACCGATGCGATTCTCAACGGCGAAGCCGCCCATGCCCTGCGCATGCTCGAAGGACTGCGCGGCGAAGGCGTCGAACCACCGGTGATTCTCTGGGCCTTGGCCCGTGAATTGCGCCTGCTGGCCAGCCTTGCACTGCAATACAGCCAGGGTGTGCCGCTGGACAAAGCCTTCAGCTCGGCCCGACCGCCGGTCTGGGACAAGCGCAAACCGCTGATGAGCAAAGCCCTGCAACGCTACTCGGCGCAACGCTGGGCGCAGTTGTTGCTGGAAGCGCAGCGCATTGATGCGCAGATCAAAGGCCAGGCCGCGGGTTCGCCGTGGATGAGTTTGAGTCGGTTGTCGTTGTTGATGGCTGGGCAGCGCCTGACGTTGCCTGCTGAGTAAGACCTGCGACCGCATAACGGCTATTCGCGGGCAAGCCTCGCTCCTACAAATCCTACGCAGACCTGTAGGAGCGAGGCTTGCCCGCGAAAGCGCCCGAAAGGTCCTACACAACGTAGGGCTGGACAGACCCCAAACTTCGGCAGATTATTTTCCCCGCAAAACCCACCTATCTGTGAGATCCGATCATGAGCAAAAAGCCATCTAAAAGTGGCCCCAACAAGGCCAAATCCATCATCGCCCAGCCACTGTTCCGCAGCCGTCAGGAACGAGCCGGCAAGGGCAAAGGCAGCTACCGCCGCGAAGCCTTCCAGTCTAATAGCTGGGAGGCTTCTTACTTTCTGGCCGCTTAAAGCGCAGCCCCCCTTCTCCATGTTAAGGTCTGCACCTGATTCGTATTCCCTGGACCTGTGCATGCCCCTTTGTCTTTCCCGTCGTTGGCACTTTCGCCAACTGATTGCTGCCTCCAGCCTCATATTGCTTGTCGCCTGCGCGGAAAAACCGACCGCCGCCGACGCCCAACCGCTTCAGACTGCCCCCGTCGCGACCGCCCCTGCGGTGATCCCGCCCGTGGTGCCGAGCGGTGACAACCTCGATATCCAGCCGACCCAGACCTTTGCCGAATGGCAGGCCGGTTTCCGCAAGGACGCCCTGGCCGCCGGGATTCGTGCCGATCTGTTCGACCGCGCCTTCGCGAATGTCAGCTTCGATGACAGCGTGATCCGCGCCGACCGCAGCCAGCCAGAGTTTTCCCGCCCGGTGTGGGAATACCTCGACGGTGCGCTGTCGCCGCTGCGGGTGCGCAAGGGTCAGGCGCTGGTCAGCCAGTACGCCGACATCCTGCAAAGCATTGAGCAGCGCTACGGCGTCGATCGCCAGGCGCTGGTCGCGGTGTGGGGCATGGAGAGTAATTTCGGCCAGTTCCAGGGCACCAAGTCGGTGATCAATTCTCTGGCGACCCTGGCCTACGAAGGCCGGCGCCCGGGCTTTGCCCATGCGCAACTGATCGCCGCCCTGCAGATTCTGCAACAGGGTGATATCACGCCGGAGAAAATGCTCGGCTCCTGGGCCGGCGCCATGGGTCAGACCCAATTCATTCCGACCACCTATAACACCCACGCCGTGGACTTCGATGGCGACGGTCGCCGCGATATCTGGGGCAGTCCCGCCGATGCCCTGGCCTCGACCGCGCATTACCTGCAAAGCTCCGGCTGGCAGAAAGGCCAGCCGTGGGGTTTCGAGGCGCAACTGCCTGGCAATTTCAATTACGTTCTGGCCGACGGCACGATTCGCAAGAGCGTCGCCGAATGGCTGCAACTGGGTGTGACCCTGCCCAATGGCGCGCAAGTCCCGGCAGGCGCCGAACACTTGTCCGCCGCACTGCTGCTGCCGGCCGGTTATCGTGGCCCGGCGTTCCTGGTCCTCGACAACTTCCGCGCGATCCTCAAGTACAACAACTCGTCGTCCTATGCGTTGGCAGTCAGCCTGTTGTCCGAGCGCTTCACCGGTGCGGGCCTGATCAATGGTTCGTGGCCCAAGGATGACTTGCCGCTGAGCCGTAGCGAGCGGATCGAGCTGCAGAACCTGTTGAGCACGCAGAACTACGATGCGGGCACCGCCGACGGCATCATCGGCGCCAATACCCGCAAGGCGATCCGTAGCGCACAGCAGTCGTTTGGCTGGCCGGCGGATGGGTATCCGACGCACAAATTGTTGGAAGGTTTGCGTAGCCGTTAAAAGCATCGCGAGCAAGCTTTGCTCCTACAGTGTTGCGCTCTGTAGGAGCGAGGCTTGCCCGCGAAGACTGACTAACTGGCGACAACGTTCTAACGCTTGACCACCACATCCTGCTCCAACACCAACACCTTGTTTCCCGCATCCAGCTTGACCAGCGCGCCCATGGGCAACGTCAGGTTCGGATCACAATGCCCGCTGCGCCACCCGGCCAGTACCGGAATCCGCAACGGTTCGAAGGTTTGCTTGAGCAACCGCGCCAGCGCGGCCGCGTCCACTCCCGCCACATCCCCCACCAGAACCCCACGCAACTTGCCCAGCGTACCCGCCAGGCGCAGATGGGTCAGCAGCCGGTCAATGCGATACAACGGCTCGTTGATGTCCTCGATGAACAGGATCACCCCTTCAGCATCGATTTCGTAAGGTGTGCCCATGGTCGAGGCAATCATCGACAGATTGCCCCCCAGCAAACGCCCGTGAGCGATGCCAGGCTCGATGGTGCTCAACGGGTAGGCCACCGGGTGCGTCAACGCGCTGCCCGCCTTCACCTGCCCACGCAGCATGTTGAAGAACGATGATTCCGTGGGCTTCTGCTTGCCACCCAGCAGATCGGCGTTGAGCAGCGGACCATGAAACGTCACGAAGCCTGCATAGCGAGCGATGGCCAGATGCAGTGCGGTGATGTCGCTGTAGCCAATAAAGGGCTTGGCGTTGGCACGCAACAAATCGAAGTCGATGCGATCCAGCAGTCGCGGCGTACCATAGCCACCGCGCAGGCAAATGATCGCGGCAACGTCTGTGTCGGCGAATGCCCCGTGCAGGTCATTGAGCCGCACCTCATCGCTACCGGCCAGGTAGCCATCGTTTTCGTAGACGCCGGGAAACACCCGCAGCGAATAGCCCCGGGCGCGCATCCACTGCACAGCCTTGTCGGTGTCCAGCGATGCGGGGCCGGCAGGCGCAATCACGCCGATCACGCCTTCCGACGGCAAGGCCGGTACAGGTGCGTAAGGAAAAAGGGTGTGGGTCGGTCGAACGGTCATCCATGAATCTCCCTGCATGAAATCTTCAGCACACAGTAGTCAGGAACGGGCATAAACAGAAGGGGGTCAATCGCGCCGCGCGTTGCGGGAAAAGACCGCCGTGGATGTAGGCCAGGCAAAAAAACGCCCGCATGGCCAGAACCGTGCGGGCGTTTTTATCTTTCAGCCGTGAATCACAAGGACGCGATCAGCTCGGCCTTAACCAGCTTCGCCTGCTCGTCAGCGTGGTACGAGGAACGTACCAGCGGGCCGGAAGCGACGTTCTTGAAGCCCATCTTGTAACCTTCCTCGGCAAACCAGGCGAACACGTCCGGGTGCACGAAACGCTGCACCGGCAAGTGGCTGCGGGACGGTTGCAGGTATTGACCCAGGGTCAGCATGTCGATGTCGTGTTCGCGCATGCGCTTCATGACTTCGATGACTTCTTCGTCGGTTTCGCCCAGGCCCAGCATCAGGCCGGATTTGGTCGGAATGTGCGGCATCATCTGCTTGAAGCGTTGCAGCAGGGTCAGCGACCACTGGTAATCCGAACCCGGACGCGCGGCCTTGTACAGGCGCGGCACGGTTTCCAGGTTGTGGTTGAACACATCCGGCGGCTCGGCAGCGGTGATTTCCAACGCTACGTCCATACGACCACGGTAGTCCGGAACCAGGGTTTCGAGCTGCACGTTCGGGGACAGCTTGCGGATCTCGCGGATGCAGTCGGCAAAGTGCTGGGCACCGCCGTCACGCAGGTCGTCGCGGTCAACCGAAGTGATCACCACGTACTTGAGTTTCAGGTCGGCGATGGCGATGGCCAGGCTTTGCGGCTCGTTGGTGTCCAGAGGCTTCGGACGACCGTGGCCGACGTCGCAGAACGGGCAGCGACGGGTACAGATGTCGCCCATGATCATGAACGTCGCGGTGCCGCCGGAGAAGCATTCGCCCAGGTTCGGGCAGGACGCTTCTTCGCAGACGCTGTGCAGCTTGTGTTTGCGCAGCAGGGCCTTGATGCGGTCGACTTCCGGGGACACCGGGATACGCACGCGGATCCAGTCGGGTTTCTTCGGCAGTTCGGTGGTCGGAATGATCTTTACCGGGATGCGTGCAACCTTCTCGGCGCCGCGCAGCTTGACGCCGGCTTCAACCTTGGCACGTGGGGCCGGGCGCTCGGTAACATCCAGCGTCGGGATCATGGTTTGCACTGCATCAGTAGTCATATCAGTCGATTCCGCCCGTAAGGGTCGTCTGCTCAGCATAGTCGAGGTGTTTGACGAGCTGCGCGCGCAGCCGGGCACTTACCTCGGCATATTCAATCGATCCTGCGTGATCGCTCAGCTGGGTCATCGCCAGCCCGGCGTAGCCGCAGGGATTAATCCGTCGAAACGGTTCCAGGTTCATGTCCACGTTCAGGGCCAGGCCGTGAAAGGAACAGCCGTGGCGGATCCGCAGGCCCAGTGAAGCGATTTTCGCCCCATCGACGTAGACACCTGGCGCGTCTGGCTTGGCTGCGGCGGTGACGCCATAGCTGGCCAGTAACTCGATCAGGCAGTGTTCCATGCGGGTGACCAGGTCACGCACGCCGAAACCCAGTTTGCGCACATCCAGCAACAGGTAGGCCACCAACTGGCCGGGACCATGGTAAGTCACCTGGCCGCCGCGATCGACCTGCACCACCGGAATATCTCCGGGAAGCAGCAGGTGCTCGGCCTTGCCGGCCTGACCCTGGGTGAACACCGGTGGGTGTTCTACCAGCCAGATCTCGTCCGCGGCGTCAGTGCCGCGTTCGTTGGTGAAGCGCTGCATGGCATGCCAGACCGGCTCGTAAGCCATCTGGCCGAGCTCGCGAAAGCCCAGCGTGCCCGGCATCACAGCACCATGTGCACGAAACCGGTAGCCCGCAGTTCGCTGTTGATGTCGTACAGCTGGTCTTGACCGGTGGCGATGATGTGCAGCTGGATCGTGGTGTACTTGCCGTTGGTGCTCTGGCGCTCGTCCACACGGTCATGGTTGATCGTCGCGTGTTTCTTGACGATCTCGATGATCTTGTCTCTGTTGCCCACACCGGTATCGCTGATCACCTTAACCGGGTAATCAACGTTGGGGAATTCGATCTTTGGCGCCTTTACTTCGGTATCTGTCATGGCGTAACGGCCTCGTAAGCCGTGGCAACGGACATGGCCCCGTTCCGGGTTGGAACGGAGCCATGCAGGTCCACACTAATTCAGTTGAACAAGCCGTAGAAGAATAGACGGATGCTATCCCACATGCGGCGGAAGATACCACCCTCCTCGACCGCGTCCAGAGCGATCAGGTCGGCGCTGTGCACTACCTTGTCGTCCAGTTTCACTTCGACTTTACCGATTACGTCGCCCTTGGCGATTGGCGCAACCAGTTGCGGGTTCATGGTCATGCTGGCGGCGAGCTTTTTCAGCTGGCCTTTTGGCAAGGTCATGGTCAGGTCTTCAGCCAGGCCAGCCTTGACTTGATTGGTAGTGCCTTTCCAGACAGGGGCCTGAGCCAGCTCGGCGCCTTTCTGATAGAAGGTCTGGGTTTCGAAGAAGCGGAAACCGTAGGTCAGCAGTTTTTGGGTTTCGGAGGCACGAGCCACTTCGCTGTTGGTGCCGAACACCACGGCGATCAGGCGCATGCCATCACGGACGGCCGAAGACACCATGCAGTAGCCGGCTTCGTCGGTGTGACCGGTTTTCAGGCCGTCAACAGTCTTGTCGCGCCACAGCAGCAGGTTGCGGTTAGGCTGCTTGATGCCGTTCCAGAAGAACTCTTTCTGCGAGTAGATCGCGTAGTGAGCCGGGTCTTCGTGGATGATTGCGCGAGCCAGCAGCGACATGTCGTGAGCCGACGAGTAGTGCTCCGGGTTCGGCAGACCGGTCGGGTTCATGAAGTGGCTGTTGGTCATGCCCAGGTCGCCGGCCGTCTTGTTCATCATGTCAGCGAACGCGTCTTCGCTGCCGGCGATGTGCTCGGAGAGCGCAACACTGGCGTCGTTACCCGACTGAATGATGATGCCGTGCAGCAGGTCGCTGACCGTCACCTGCGAGCCAACCTTGATGAACATCCGCGAACCGCCGGTACGCCAGGCGTTTTCGCTGACGGTCACCGGGTCGTTTTCACCGATCTGGCCACGACGGATTTCCAGCGTCGCAATGTACGCGGTCATCAGTTTGGTCAGACTGGCGGGTGGCAGGCGCTGGTCACCGTTGTTCTCCACCAGCACGTTGCCGCTGCTGGCGTCCATGAGCACGTAGGATTTGGCGGCCAGTTGCGGTGGCGACGGCATCATTTCTACCGCAAAAGCGGCAGGCGTGATGAACAGCGGGACTAACAGGCACAGGCGTTTGGCAAAGGTGGTGATGTTCATCCGTCTCTCGAAATCGCTAATGGAAACTGCCCAAAGGCAAAACTAATCAGACAACCGTCTAAAGGGTTGTCGCGTGTTCAGTTGCTCACTCAGTAACCCTTGCCGGGCTTTTGTTCTTAACGAGCCAACAACCCGGTCCGCCCCCCAAACCGCAAGCGAACCGTCAATCAAGTCCTACGTGTTACTCGGCGGTGACCAGGCTCGGCGAACCGAGATTGGCCATTCGCACACTGTTCTGCACTTGCTGGATTTCACCCGGCGAACCCATTGGCCCCAGGCGTACCCGATGCAATGTCTGCTGGTTGCGCACGATCGAACTGATGAACACCGGAGCGCTCACCATCCCGCTCAACTTCGATCTCAGGAGTTCTGCAGCGTCCGGGTTGGCGAACGCGCCCACCTGCAGATACTGGCCAGAGGCTGGTACAGAAGCGTTTTTTTTTGCGGCAACCTGCACAGGCACAGTGTCCGTGGCGTGCTGCTGCGGCGGTGGTGTCCACTGCTCGACCGTCCCCGCCGAAGCGGTAATAGTCGGCGCGGCATTTTGCGCTACTTGCGGCTCGTTGAGCATCAAAGGCGCCGGACGGCCTTTCGCTGCCCACCACTGTTGCGGGTCGATGCCTTCGACCTTGACCCGCGCCGTGCCAATTTCGGCATAGCCGAGCTTTTTCGCGGCGGCGTAGGACAAGTCGATGATGCGGTCCGAATAGAACGGCCCACGGTCGTTGACGCGCAGGACCACGCTCTTGTTGTTGTCCAGGTTGGTCACCCGAACGTAACTTGGCAGCGGTAGGGTCTTGTGTGCGGCACTCATGCCGTACAGGTCATACACCTCGCCGTTGGCGGTGTTCTGGCCGTGGAACTTGGTGCCATACCACGACGCCGTGCCCGAGGCGACGTAGGTCTTGGAGTCTTGCAGCGGGAAGTAGGTCTTGCCCAACACGGTGTAGGGGTTGGCTTTATAAGGGCCACTGTGCAGGGTCGGTGTGGCATCCGGGATGCGCGAAACATCCACGTCCCACCACGGCGCGCCATCTTTGTGGGCGCGGTTGATGTCCAGCCCCGGCGTAGCGCGCACGGCGGTGTTGGTCTTCTGCACCGGCGCGCGGCTGGTCGAACAACTGGCGACCAGCACCGCCAACGCGGCGAATGCCATCAGCTTCAGGGGTTTATTCATAGGCAATGCCCGCATTACTTGACGCCCCGTGCTTGGACCAGCTGTTCAGACAGTTGATGTACGGCCATGGCGTACATCACGCTGCGGTTATAACGCGTGATCGCGTAAAAATTCTTCAGGCCCATCCAGTATTCGGGGCCATTGTCACCTTCCAGGCGGAAAGCGGTGACCGGCATATCATCGCGCAGCGCATCATGACTCGACCAGCCCAACGCCCGCAACTCCCCGACGGTTTTCGTCGGCTCGATGCCGGTGGTCAAACCGTCGTCCACCTGATCGCCCCGCACATCGGCACGGCTGACCACAGGTTCGCCGGCGACCCAGCCGTGACGCTTGAAATAGCTGGCAACGCTGCCGATGGCATCGTCCGGGTTGGTCCAGATATTAATGTGGCCGTCACCGTCGAAGTCCACCGCATAGGCGCGAAAACTGCTCGGCATGAATTGCGGCAAGCCCATCGCACCGGCGTAGGAACCCTTGAGGGTGAGCGGATCGACCTGCTCTTCCCGGGCCAGCAGCAGGAATTCACGCAACTCCTTGCGGAAGAATTCGGCACGGGGAGGATAGTCGAAACCCAGGGTCGACAACGCGTCGATCACCCGGTAATTGCCGGTATTGCGGCCGAAAAAGGTTTCAACGCCGATGATCGAGACAATCACCTGGGCCGGCACGCCGTATTCCTGCTCGGCACGGGCCAGTACCGCCTCGTGCTGACGCCAGAAGTCCACACCACGGGCAATACGCGCATCGGTGATGAACATCGGGCGATATTCGTTCCACTGTTTAACCCGCTCGGCAGGTTTGGAAATGGCGTCCAGAATCGTCTGTTTGCGCTCGGCTTCGCGGAACACGCCCATCAGCTGTTCACCGGCAAAGCCGTAGTCGCGGGTCATTTCACCGACGAATTCAGCCACCTGGGGTGAGCCTTCGTAATCGCCGGCCCGCGTTTCTGCGGTACCAAGGATGCCTACCAGGCCGACCCACGGCGCGTATCGAGTCGCCCAGCCATGCATTGCTTGCATTGAAATCTTCACCTTATTCAAACCTGTGCGATCCACTTACGATGGGTATGGATCGACATCAAAACCCCAAACGCTGACAGCAGCGTCACCAGCGAAGTTCCTCCGTAGCTAATGAACGGCAACGGCACCCCCACAACCGGCAACAGGCCACTGACCATACCGATGTTGACGAAAACGTAAACAAAAAACGTCATGGTCAGGCTGCCCGCGAGCAATTTGCCGAACAATGTCTGGGCCTGTGCAGTAATCACCAGCCCGCGACCGATCAACAACAGGTAAATCAGCAGCAGTGCACAAATGCCCACCAGGCCGAATTCCTCGCCCAGCACCGCAATAATGAAGTCGGTGTGGCTTTCCGGCAGGAAGTCCAGGTGCGACTGGGTGCCCAGCAGCCAGCCTTTACCGAACACACCACCGGAACCGATGGCCGCCTTGGACTGGATGATGTTCCAGCCAGTGCCCAACGGATCGCTTTCCGGGTCGAGGAAGGTCAGGATTCGCTGCTTCTGGTAGTCGTGCATGATGAAGAACCACATCGCCACCGCCACCGGCACTGCCGCGGCGATTACGCTGAGGATCCAGCGCCAGCGCAGGCCACCCATGAACAGCACGAACGCGCCGCCGGCGAGGATCAGCAGCGAAGTGCCGAGGTCAGGCTGGCGCACGATCAGGATAAACGGCAAGCCGATCAGGAACAGACTGACGCCCACATGCTTGAGCTGCGGTGGCAAGGTGCGCTTGGACAGGTACCAGGCGATGGTCGCCGGCATCAGGATCTTCATGAATTCCGAGGGCTGGAAGCGGATCACCCCGGGAATGTTGATCCAGCGCGTGGCGCCCATGGCGTTGTGGCCCATGACGTCCACCACCACCAGCAACAACACGCCGAGCACATAACCGATCGGCACCCAACGGGCCATGAAACGCGGCTCGAACTGGGCGATAACGATCATCGACACCAGGCCGATGCCGAACGAAGTGGCTTGCTTGGCCAGCAGGTCCCAGCTCTTGCCACTGGCCGAATACAGCACAAACAGGCTGCCGGCGGCGAGGGTCAGCAGCAGGATCAACAACGGGCCGTCGATGTGCATGCGTTGCAGCAGCGTCGCACGGCGACGCATCACGTCCTCACTGGAGAGGATGCGATCGAAATTACTCTTCACGGGCCGTAGCCTCCGCACTGATAGGGCCGGCGTACTCAGGTTTGAGTCGTCCATCCTGGTCCAGGAGCCAGGCATCCATGACTTGTCGCACAACAGGGGCGGCAACACCGGAACCGGACTCGCCGTTCTCGACCATCACCGACACGACGATTTTCGGGTTATCCGCCGGCGCGAAGCCGACAAACAAGGCGTGGTCGCGGTGGCGCTCCTGCACCTTGGAGCGGTCGTATTTCTCGCCCTGCTTGATCGCGACCACCTGGGCCGTACCACTTTTACCGGCAATCCGGTATTGCGAACCGATGGCGGCTTTGCGCGCCGTACCGCGAGCGCCGTGCATTACTTGCTGCATGCCGTGGTTGACCTTGGTCCAGTCGGACGGATCGCGCAGAACGATGTCCGGCATCGGATTTTCATCTTTCGGTCGCTCGCCCTCGACGGTCTTGGCCAGGTGCGGACGGTTCCATACGCCTTTGTTGGCCACCAGTGCCGTGGCTTGCGCCAGTTGCAGCGGCGTGGATTGCATGTAGCCCTGGCCGATCCCCAGAATCAGGGTTTCACCCGGGAACCAGGCCTGACGTCGGGTTGCGCGCTTCCACTCCCGGGACGGCATCAGCCCCGGCGATTCTTCGAACATGTCCAGCGAGACCTTCTGGCCAATGCCGAATTTGCCCAGATACGAGGACAAGCGATCGATGCCCAGCTTGTGGGCCAGGTCATAGAAGTAGGTGTCGTTGGAACGCATGATCGCCGTGTCCAGGTCCACGTAGCCGTCGCCGGTACGGTTCCAGTTGCGGTATTTGTGATCGTAGTTGGGCAGCATGTAGTAGCCGGGGTCGAAGACCCGGGTCGAGGCCGTCACTACGCCCGAGTCCAGGCCGGCAATCGCCACCGCAGGCTTGATGGTCGATCCCGGCGGGTACAGACCGCGCAGCACACGGTTGAACAGCGGCCGGTCGATGGAATCCCGCAGCTCGGCATAGGCCTTGAAGCTAATGCCGGTAACGAACAGGTTCGGGTCGAAGCTCGGCGCACTGACCATCGCCAGGACTTCGCCGGTGTTCGGGTCCAGCGCCACCACCGCACCACGGCGACCGCCGAGTGCCGCTTCGGCGGCTTCCTGCAATTTGATGTCCAGGCTCAGGACAATGTCCTTGCCGGGAATCGGATCGGTACGCTTGAGCACGCGCAATACGCGGCCCCGAGCGTTGGTCTCGACTTCTTCGTAACCCACCTGACCGTGCAGCTCGGGCTCGTAGAAGCGCTCGATGCCGGTCTTGCCAATTTGATGAGTACCGCTGTAACCGACCGGGTCCAGAGTCTTGAGCTCTTTCTCGTTGATCCGGCCCATGTAGCCCACGGAGTGCGCGAAGTGCGCGCCCTGCGGGTAATGCCGCACCAACTGCGCGACCACTTCCACACCCGGCAGCCGGAACTGATTCACCGCGATCCGGGCGATTTGTTCTTCGGTCAGCTCGAACAGGATCGGTACCGGCTCGAATGGTCGGCGCCCCTGCTTCATGCGTTTCTCGAAGATTCCCCGGTCCTCGGGGGTCAGTTCCAGCACCTGGACGATCACGTCGAGCACTTGCTGCCAGTCGCCGGAGCGCTCGCGGGTCATGCTCAGGCTGAAGCTGGGCCGGTTGTCGGCCACCACCACGCCATTACGGTCGAAGATCAGCCCGCGAGTCGGCGGAATCGGCTGTACGTGGACGCGGTTGTTTTCCGACAGGGTCGAGTGGTACTCGTACTGAATCACCTGAAGGTAATACAGCCGCGCGATCAGCACGCAAATCAGCGCCACCACCGCAATTGCCCCGAACACGACGCGGCCACGCACCAGACGGGCGTCTTTTTCGTGGTCCTTGATGCGGATCGGCTGGGACATGAGGGCAGAACTACTTGTGGTAAGGGTGGCCGGACAGGACTGTCCAGGCACGATACAACTGTTCGCCGATCAGAATCCGCACCAGCGGGTGCGGCAACGTCAACGGCGACAACGACCAACGCTGATCAGCCCGGGCACAGACTTCCGGCGCCAGCCCTTCGGGGCCGCCGACCATGAAATTCACCGTGCGCGAGTCCAGCCGCCAGCGATCGAGTTCGACCGCCAGTTGCTCGGTGCTCCAGGGCTTGCCGTGGACTTCGAGGGTGACAACCCGCTCGTTCGGCCCGACCTTGGCCAGCATGGCTTCGCCTTCCTGACGGATGAAGCGCGCCACGTCGGCGTTCTTGCCACGGGTGTTGAGCGGTATTTCCACCAGTTCCAGCGCCAGCTCGGACGGAAGACGCTTGGCATATTCATGCCAGCCTTCTTCCACCCACTTGGGCATGCGTGAACCGACGGCGATCAGTCGCAGTCGCACAGCGGTCCCTTACTGCTGGTCTTTGTTGAGCTTGATGAAATGCTCGTGGGTGTTTTCCGGGCTGTGGTGAGCCGCGTTCAGCGCACGGCTCTGCTCGGCACCAGACCACAGACGCTCGAGGTCGTAAAACTGACGCGCCGAAGCGGTCATCATGTGCACGATCACGTCGTCCATATCCAGCAGAACCCAGTCGCTGTCGCCCTTGCCTTCTTCACCCAATGGCTTGACGCCCAGGGCTTTGACGGCTTCGCGGACCTTGTCCAGCATCGCGCCGATCTGGCGGTTCGAAGTACCGGTAGCGATGATCATGTAGTCAGTGATGCTCTGCTTTTCACGAACGTCGATGACCTGGATGTCCTGGCCCTTCACGTCTTCCAGAGCAGCTACGGCAATTTTGACCAGCTCATCACCCTTCAGCGGCTCGGTGGTGAGAACCGTCTCAGGCAGCGGGGCGCTCTTGAACGTGCCTTTGCGCTTTACTTTAGTTACGTCTTTGTTCGTCATATAAAACTCGTTTTGCTCGTATGTTCGGGCGTTTCAATACACGTCATATCGTGCCTTGAAACGTGCCCTTTTTTTCAGTTCGACGCACGGTACAGACCGTGCGCATCGATGTAGGCCAGGACCGCGTCGGGCACCAGGAAACGTACCGACTTACCGCTGGCCAGCAGTTGACGGATCTGGGTGGCGGATACCGCGAGCGGTGTCTGCCAGACGAATGCAATCTGTCCGCTCGGCCCTTTGAGGGCCAGCGGGTCGCTCACCGAGCGTGCCGCCAACAGATTGCGCAAGGCATCCGGCGGTTCGCTGTCGGCATCCGGGCGTTGCAGCACCAGGATGTGGCAATGCTGGAGCAACTCTTCCCAGCGGTGCCAAGTGGGCAGGCCGCAAAATGCGTCCCAGCCCAAAAGTAGAAAAACCTGGGTATCCGCGGCCATTTCGGCACGCATCAATTCCAGGGTATCGATAGTGTAGGACGGTTTGTCCCGCTGCAATTCGCGGGCGTCCACCACCAACGGCGCCACACCGGCCACCGCGCACTCGACCATCGCCAGACGGTCCTGCGCCGACACTTGCGGCGTGTTCCGATGGGGCGGCCTGGCACTGGGTGTCAGGCGCAGCTCATCGAGGCCCAGTGATTCGGCGACTTCCAGTGCACCGCGCAAATGGCCGATGTGCACCGGGTCGAACGTTCCGCCCAGCACGCCAATGCGTCGAGGCTCAGCCTTGCCGGCAGTGACCGGGGCTGACGGGTCGAGGTCGCCCAAGTCAGACCGACTCCTGTCCGCGCAACTGGCCATCACCGACCACGATGTACTTCTCGCAGGTCAGACCTTCAAGGCCCACCGGGCCGCGGGCGTGCAGCTTATCAGTAGAAATGCCAATCTCGGCACCCAATCCGTATTCAAAGCCATCGGCGAAGCAGGTCGGGGTGTTGATCATCACTGACGACGAGTCGACTTCGGCCACGAAACGCCGGGTGTCAGCGAGGTTTTCGCTGACGATCGAATCGGTGTGATGGGAGCCGTACTTGTTGATGTGCTCGATAGCCTGGTCCAGACCATCGACGACGCGGATCGACAGAATCGGCGCCAGGTATTCGGTGGACCAGTCTTCTTCAGTCGCGGCAACAGCGTCGATGATCGCCCGGGTCCGCTCGCAACCGCGCAGCTCGACGCCTTTTTCGCGGAACTGGGTAGCCATCGGTGGCAGGAAATCTTTGGCAACGCTTTGATCCACCAGCAGCGTTTCCATCGCGCCGCAGATGCCATAACGGTAAGTCTTGGCGTTGAACGCAATGCGCTGGGCTTTCGGCAGATCGGCGTGGGCACTGACGTAGACGTGGCAGATGCCGTCCAGGTGCTTGATCACTGGCACACGGGCGTCACGGCTGACCCGCTCGATCAGGCCTTTGCCACCGCGCGGCACGATCACGTCAACGTACTCAGGCATGGTGATCAGTGCGCCGACGGCGGCACGGTCGGTGGTTTCTACCACTTGCACCACGGCGGCCGGCAGCTCGGCCTCGGCCAGGCCGCGCTGGATGCAGGCGGCAATGGCTCGGTTGGAATGAATGGCTTCGGAGCCGCCGCGCAGGATGGTCGCGTTGCCGGACTTCAGGCACAGGCTGGCGGCGTCGATGGTCACGTTCGGCCGGGATTCGTAGATGATCCCGATCACACCCAACGGCACGCGCATCTTGCCGACCTGAATGCCGGATGGGCGAAAGCTCATGTCACGGATCGCGCCCACCGGATCCGGCAGGGCCGCGACCTGGCGCAGGCCGACGATCATGCCGTCGATGCGCGCCGGGGTCAGTGCCAGGCGTTCCAGCAAGGCCGGCTCAAGCCCATTGGCCCGACCCGCGGCCAGATCCAGCTCATTGGCGGCCGTCAACTCGCCGCGGGCGGCGTCCAGCGCATTGGCGGCAGCCTGCAAGGCGCGGTTTTTCTGCGCAGTGCTGGCACGGCCGATAATGCGCGACGCTTCGCGGGCAGCGCGACCCAGGCGGGTCATGTAGTCGAGGACGGACTCAGTCATGTCTGATGGGGTCTTGGCAAAGATGAAAGCGGCAGATTATAGCTGTCGCGTCCTAGGACTAACAGCGGTGACGGGCGGATGGTCGAAATGGAGGGCAATTTGCCGACGTTCAGCCGTGATTAAGCTGCAAATTGTTATCATCACCGCTCAATCAGCCCTGATAAACGCCGTTCATCATGTCCAACCTGACTGTTCGCGCCCCTCTTGCGACCGTGCCCACGGCGCTGCCGGACGCTTTTTTCGACAGAGACGCACAAATTCTGGCCCGGGAGTTACTGGGCAAAGTCATCCGTCACCGGGTCGGCAATCTGTGGCTCAGCGCCCGGATCATCGAGACCGAAGCCTATTACTGCGAAGAAAAAGGCAGCCATGCGTCCCTCGGCTACACAGAAAAACGTAAGGCTTTGTTTCTGGATGGCGGCCACATCTATATGTATTACGCCCGGGGCGGTGATTCCTTGAACTTCAGCGCCCAAGGGCCAGGCAACGCGGTGCTGATCAAATCCGCTTATCCGTGGGTCGATGAATTGAGCGGGCCGGCGAGCCTGGCGCAGATGCTGGTGAATAACCCCGACGCTCAAGGCCGCCCTCGCCCATCGCAAAAGCTCTGCGCCGGCCAGACGTTGCTGTGCAAGTCGCTGGGCTTGAAGGTGCCAGTCTGGGACGCCAAGCGTTTTGATCATGAAGTGCTGCTGGTGCAAGACATCGGCCCGGCGCCCGCCCACATCATTCAAACCACCCGTTTGGGGATTCCCCATGGCCGTGACGAACACCTGATGTACCGCTTCGTGGATGCGGCGTACGCGCCGTATTGCACGCGGAACCCGCTGCGCCGGGGGCAGGTCGAAGGTCGCGATTATTTTTTGTTGCCCTGAATCACAGCTAATCCCTGTGGGAGCGAGCTTGCTCGCGATGGCGGACTGGCATTCAACATCTATGTTGACTGATGTGACGCCATCGCGAGCAAGCTCGCTCCCACACGGGGCTGTGGTGTGTTGAAGGTTGTGTTTGTTCTTTATTGGATGGAGTTGTAGGTATGGGCCCATGGCTCGATAGCATCACCGGCTGGTTGACGGTCAATCCACAGTGGCTGGCCGCCGCTGTGTTTATCGTGGCCTGTGTGGAATGCCTGGCGATTGCCGGGTTGATCGTGCCGGGCACCGTTTTGCTGTTTGCCGTGGCGGTGCTGGCGGGCAGTGGCGCGTTGTCGCTGGGTGAAACGCTGTTGCTGGGGTTTCTCGGTGGCTTGCTGGGTGACGTGGTTTCCTACTTCCTTGGGCGACATTTCCACCAGAACATCCGGCGCCTGCCTGGCTTGCGCCATCACCCGGAATGGATCGCCGGGGCCGAGTCCTACTTCCAGCGCTATGGGATCGCCAGCCTTCTGGTCGGACGCTTCATCGGCCCATTGCGGCCGATGCTGCCGATGGTCGCCGGGATGTTCGACATGCCCTTCCCGCGCTTCGCCGCCGTCAGCCTGTTGGCCGCTGCAGGCTGGAGCGTCGCTTACTTGCTGCCGGGTTGGGCCACGGGGGCGGCGATTCGCCTGCCGTTGCCAGAAGGTTTCTGGCCCGAGGCAGGCATTGTCGCCGGCAGCATCGCGGTGATGATCGGTTTGAGTGTCACCAGCAGCTTGCGTCGTCATCGCCACGCGACTGCTTATATCGCCGGCCTGGGCCTGGTGATTCTGATCGGGCTGTTTATCGGCTACCCCCACCTGACCGCCCTCGACCAGGGCTTGATGACTCTGGTGCAAGAACACCGCAGCCCGATGCTCGATGAAGTGGCGGTCACCTTCACGTTGATCGGTGAATTTCGCAACATGCTGGTGTTCAGCGCCCTGCTGACGGGTTTGCTGTTGCTCACCCGGCAATGGCGCCAGGCAATTTTCGCGGGCGGCGCGCTGCTGTTCACCGCGCTGGGCAACACCGTGACCAAACACTTTTTCGCCCGAATGCGCCCGGAAGTGTTGAGCGACCCACTGACCAGTTACAGCATGCCCAGCGGTCACGCCTCCGGTTCCTTCGCGCTATTCCTGGCCATTGCCGTCCTGGCCGGGCGCGGGCAACCGCCGCGCATGCGCCTGACCTGGCTGCTGCTGGGCTGCTTGCCGGCGCTGGCGATTGCGTTGTCGCGAGTGTATTTGGGGGCGCATTGGCCGACAGACGTGCTGGCCGGCGCGATGCTGGCGGCCGGTGTCTGCGCGGCGAGCCTGTGGCTGAGTCAACGCCAGACGCCGCTCAACCCCATGCCACCCAAGGTCTGGTGGCTGGTGCTGCCATCGCTATTGGCGTTGTTTGCGTTTTTCGCGCTGCGGCATCTGCCGCATATGATGTTGCGCTACGCGTATTGAAGATCAAAAGATCGCAGCCTTCGGCAGTTCCTACGGGTCGTACGCCGATCCTATGTAGGAGATGCCGCCGGCTGCGATCTTTTAGCGATCACGCAAACAATTCGCCCTGCAACTCATCCAGCAACGCCTGAATCGCATCCAGCCGTTGCTGCGGATCATCGAGTTGCAGCAGGTCGATCTTGTCCACCTCGGCAAATGGCAGCAGGTACGCCAATTGATTGGCCAATGATTGCTGCCCGGTCGCTTCGGTGCCCATATTCAGCGCCTCAACCATCGGGTGCTCGGCCAGGGCCTTGAGCAACGCGACGAGGTCGGCGTCTTCATCCTGCAGCGGCTGTTCCGGTTCGTCTTCCAGCCACTCGACCTCGGCGATGGTCAGGTGATCGCGCTGCACTTCGGAGCGCAACACGTGGAAACGTCGCCCACCCTGCACCCGAATCCCCAACAAACCGTTGTCCTGCTGCTTGAAATCGGTGATCAAGGCTTCACACCCCACCAGCGCATAACCCGCCGGGGCGATGCCGACTTCTTCGCCATCAAGGATGCACACCACGCCGAAGCCGCTGCCTTGTTTCATGCAGCGGCTGATCATGTCCAGGTAGCGCGCCTCGAAAATCTGCAAGTCGAGGATGCAACCGGGGAACAGCACCGTATTCAGCGGAAAAAGCGGCAAGCTCATAGACATTTCCTTACACCACCATCGACACCGCCAACGGCAGGAATACCGCCGTGGCCACGCCCATCAGACTCATCGCCAGCGCCGCAAAGGCGCCGCATTCTTCACTTTCCTGCAACGCCACCGACGTGCCGACCGCATGGGCGGTCATTCCCAGCGCCATGCCCCGGGCCTCAGGGCTGTGGACGCCGAGCCGGGTCAACAGGCTCGGGCCAAAAATCGCACCGATCACACCGGTAATCAACACGAACACCGCCGCCAGCGCCGCGACGCCTCCGATCTGCTCGGCCACCAACATGGCAATCGGCGACGTCACGGATTTGGGCGCCATGGTCATCAGGATCATGTGTTCGGCACCGAACCACCAGCCCAGCAGCACGCCCATGCCCGTGGCGACCACGCCGCCTATCACCAGCGTAGTAAATATCGGCCAGAACAACTGCCGAATCCGTCGCAGATTCAAGTACAGCGGCACCGCCAAGGCAACCGTCGCGGGTCCCAGCAGGATACTGAGAATCTCGGTGCTCTTGCGGTACTCGGCGTACGTCAGGCCACAGACCACCAGCACGCCGATCACCAGCAGCATCGAAACCAGCACCGGTTGCAGGAAGATCCAGCGGGTTTTCTCGAACGCCGCGAGCACCAGTTGATAGGCACCCAGCGTAATGCCGATGCCGAACAGCGGATGGTGAATCACTGAATTCAGGGCGCCCTGCCAATCGAGGATCATTGGCCGTCACCGCGATGCGCGTGGCGCTTGACCAGACGCTGCATCAGCACCCCGGCAAAGGCCATGGACAGCAGCAGCGACAAGACCAGTGCGCCGGTGATGGCCCAGAAGTCCGCGGCAATATCCTTGGCGTAAACCATCACGCCCACCGCCGGCGGCACCAGGAGCAACGGCAGATAACGCAGCAAACTGCCGGCGGCCAGGTTCAGTGGCTCACCGACCTCGCCACGACAAATCAGAAACACCAGCAACAGCAGCAGGCCGACAATCGGCCCCGGCAGCACCGGTAAAAACAGGTGATTGATGGCTGTGCCCAGCAATTGGAACAGCACCAGCCAGGTCAGGCCACGTAACAACATCCAGCATCTCCCACGCTTTTCCCCATGCTTTTCCCCACCAAGAAGGGGCCGGGCATTATAAGCATGCCGACGCTATACACCGGCATTCGCCAAAAGCATGGTCAGTTGACCGGAGCAATTTGCCATGTTGATCTAAAGTGGTTCGCAGGGAGGTCAAATCCCCCCACCCGAAAAACTATAAATCCGATGAAACCCAAGGAGAGTCTCAATGCCCTATGTTCCCGTTGCAGAGCTCAAAGATTATGTCGGCAAGGAACTTGGACGTTCCGAATGGCTCACCATCGATCAGGAGCGCATCAACCTGTTCGCCGAAGCCACCGGGGATTATCAGTTCATTCACGTCGACCCGGTCAAAGCCGCGCAAACGCCATTTGGCAGCACCATTGCCCACGGTTTTCTGTCGCTGTCGCTGATCCCGAAACTGATGGAAGACATCCTGATCCTGCCGGAAGGCTTGAAGATGGTGGTCAATTACGGCCTCGACAGCGTGCGTTTCATTCAGCCGGTCAAGGTCAACTCGAAAGTGCGGCTCAAGGTCGACCTGACCGAAGTCACCGAGAAAAAACCCGGCCAATGGTTGCTCAAGGCCACCGCGACCCTTGAGATAGAAGGCTCGGACAAACCGGCGTACATCGCTGAACCGCTGTCCCTCTGTTTCGTGTAAACCATCCCGAATGCGAAGCAGCACACGCTGTTTCGCGACCTTCTCTATATATGCGACGCATAGCTGCGGCATACTCGGTCGCCTAATTGCCCGGATCCCGCTATGCGCTCACTTGCACTCCTCGCTTTGACCCTGATGCTCACCGCTTGCGGCGATGGTGAATCACTGTTGTCCCCTGACGCCCGTCTGCCGGACGGCGGACGCTATCGTGGGGATCTGGTCAACGGGTTGTTGCAGGGCCAGGGCCGCATCGACTACCCGAACGGCAGTTGGTATGCCGGGCAGTTCGACAAGGGCCAATGGCATGGCCAGGGTGAATGGCATGGCAGCAACGGCGAGGTCTATCGCGGGGTGTTCCAGCAGGGGCTGTTCGACGGCCAGGGCACCCTGACCACCAATGGCAGCAGCTACACCGGCGGCTTCAAGCTTGGCCGGCGCGACGGTGAAGGCACTCTCAAAGAAAACGGCATGACTTACCGCGGTGAGTTCAAGGCTGATCAATATTCAGGGCTCGGTCGTCTCGAACTCGATGACGGCAGCACCTATCAAGGCCAGTTCGCCCACGGCAAGCCCAACGGCGAGGGCCAGCGCGGCGATGCCAGCGGCAATCAGTTCAGCGGGCATTTCGTCGATGGTCAGCTGGAAGGCAACGGCACATTCAACAGCGCCGACGGTGACATCTATGTCGGCAGCTTCAAGGACAACCAGCTCAACGGCAAGGGTCGCTACGAGAACGCCGATGGCGATGTCTGGATCGGTCAGTTCAAGGAAGGCGTGCTCAGCGGCAAGGGTGAATTGATCGGCGCCGACGGCAGCCATTACGTCGGCCAGTTCAGCGACTGGCGCTTCACCGGCCCGGGTCGCTTGAACCTGGCCGATGGCAGTTTCTACGTTGGCGGCTTCGACAGTGACAGCTATTCGGGTCGCGGCACCCTGGTGCTGACCGATGGCACCGTGCTCAGCGGCACCTGGATCAATGGCCAGCGCGTGCGCGATGCCGACGGCAAGTTGCTGCCCGACACGCTGGAACTCGGCTTACTGGCCCAGGGCCGCTTGCTCGACGAAGCGCTGGCCAACGTCCCCGCCTCGACCTCGGCGGTCGAGTTGTACACCCTGACCCTCGGCGGCGACGGCAAGCAAAGCGTATTCCTGCGCGAATCCGACTACGTGGCCAACATGCTCGCCAGCCGCTTCGGCGCTTACGGCCAGATCCGCCTGGTCAACCATCGCGAGCACCTCGCCGACCGGCCGATGGCCACCCGGGAGAACCTGCGCCGCGCCGTCCAGACCCTGGCCGAACGCAGTGGTCCCGAAGACTTGCTGTTTATCTACCTGACCAGCCACGGCACCAGCGAACATGAATTGGTGCTCGACCAGCCGCGCATGGAACTGGCCGACCTGCCGGCCGACGAACTGGCGGCGGTCCTCGCCCCACTGAAGAATCGCGACAAGATTATTGTCATCTCTTCTTGCTATTCCGGTGGTTTCATCCCGGCATTGAAAGACGAACGCACCCTGATCATGACCGCGTCCCGGGCCGACCGGGTGTCCTTCGGATGTTCGGAGGAAGCCAACTTCACCTACTTCGGCGACGCACTGTTCGCCCAGGCGCTGAACCAGACCGACGATCTGGAGCAAGCCTTCAAACTGGCCAAGGCCACCGTGGCCGAGCGTGAGTTGGCGGATAACTTCGAAGCCTCTGAACCGCAGATCTGGGCGCCGAAAACCGTCCTCTCCCACTGGCAACTGCTGCGCAAGCAACAAGCGCGAAAAGCATTACAAAGTGCTGCTATCAGCAGCAAGGACGCCAAGCTCAACTAAGCTGAATAGTATCAAGGGGGAAACACTATGTACTTGACGCCTCAGCATGTATTGCTTGCCGGAGCTACCGGATTAACCGGCGAACATTTGCTTGATCGCTTGCTCAATGAGCCAACGATTACGCGGGTATTGGCACCTTCACGCCGGCCACTGGCCGAGCACCCCCACCTGGAAAACCCCGTCGGCGACCCGGCGGTGTTTCTGCCGCAATTGAACGGTCGCGTCGACATCGCCTACTGCTGCCTCGGCACCACGATTAAACAGGCCGGTTCCGAGCAGGCGTTTCGCGCGGTGGACCTGGACATGGTGGTGGCATTTTCCAAACGTGCTCGGGAAATGGGCGCGCGGCACCTGATTGTAATCAGTGCCTTGGGGGCTGATCGCAGATCCTCGATTTTCTACAACAAGGTGAAAGGCGAGATGGAGCACGCATTGCGCGCGCAGGACTGGCCGCAACTGACCATTTGCCGCCCCTCGCTGCTGCTGGGCGAACGCCTTGAACCACGCATGGCCGAGCAATTCGCCGGTCCGTTTTCGCGCTTGATCCCGGGCAAATACCGCGGCATCGAAGCCTGCCAACTGGCCCGCGCCATGTGGCGACTGGCGCTGGAAGAGCAGGATGGCGTGCGGGTGGTTGAGTCGGATGAGTTGCGTAAGCTCGGCAAGTAACCCCACATAGATCGTTCCCACGCTCTGCGTGGGAATGCCTCAATGGACGCTCTGCATCCGCTTTGGGACGCGGAGCGTCCCGGGCTGCATTCCCACGCAGAGCGTGGGAACGATCATCAGAGCCCGCCAGTCGCCTGAAAGCTCACGCCAATCACCGTCAGTAACGACAACGGCAACAATAGCGTATCCAGCAACGCACTCCCCGGCAGGTCCACCCCAGGATAGCTCGGCGCCTCTGCACCAAACCGATCCTTGGCACAGCACCCGCCATTCATCGCATACAAATCCAGCCGCGTCCCCGAATACACTACCGGCGCCCCCGGTTTGGCGGCATCGAGGGTGCGCGCTGTGGCGCAACCGGCCAGTTGTAACGCCAGCAGGACTATCAGCAGTTTATTCATCGCTGCTCAAATGGTGCTCGCCCCAACGCGGCAGCATGTCCTGAGGAATGTTCAGCAGGTTCAGGATCCGCGCGACGACGAAGTCGATCAGGTCATCGATGGTCTGCGGCTGGTGATAGAAACCCGGCGAGGCCGGCAGAATCGTCACGCCCATGTTCGACAACTTGAGCATGTGCTCCAGATGAATGCTCGAATACGGCGCCTCGCGCGGCACCAGAATCAATTGGCGGCGCTCCTTCAAAGTGACATCGGCGGCGCGTTCGATCAGGTTGTTGCAGGCACCAGTGGCGATGGCCGACAAGGTCCCGGTCGAACATGGCACCACCACCATCGCCGCTGGCGCACCAGAGCCCGAGGCCACCGGCGACATCCAGTCTTCCTTGCCATACACCTTGATCTGTCCGGCAGCGGCGCCAGTGTATTCGGTGAGGAAGGCCTGCATGGTCTGGGGCTTGGGCGGCAGCGTGACGTCCGTCTCGGTGGCCATCACCAGTTGCGCAGCCTTGGAGATCAGGAAATGCACCTCGCGGTCTTCGCGGATCAGGCAATCCAGCAGGCGCAAACCGTACTGGGCGCCGGACGCACCGGTCATGGCCAGCGTGATGCGTTCCGGGCCGCCGCTCTGAGCAAAAGTGTTCATTGCAGCGCCTCAGCGAGTTTGCCGTGCAGGCCGCCGAAGCCGCCGTTGCTCATGATCACCACGTGAGTACCGGGTTGGGCCTGGCTCTTCACGCGTTCGATGATGCCTTCCAGGGAATCGCTGACGATCGACGGCACGGTGCACAGCGCCGCCGTGCCGGCCAGGTCCCAGCCGAGGTTGGCCGGCGCGTACCAGATCACTTGGTCGGCATCCACGACGCTTTCCGGCAAGCCGTCACGGTGCGCGCCGAGTTTCATGGAGTTGGAGCGTGGCTCGATGATCGCAATCAACGGCGCATCGCCGATCTTCTTGCGCAAGCCGTCGAGAGTGGTGGCGATGGCGGTCGGGTGGTGGGCGAAGTCGTCGTAGATGGTGATGCCGTTGACCTGCGCCACCACTTCCATCCGCCGCTTCACGCTTTTGAATGCGCTCAACGCGGCGATGCCCATCGAAGGCACGACGCCGACATGGCGTGCGGCGGCCAATGTGGCCAAGGCGTTGGCGACGTTGTGCTGGCCGGTCATGTCCCACTCGACCACACCTTGGGCGACGCCTTCGAACATCACTTCAAACTTCGATCCATCTTCGCTCAGCAGTTTGACTTGCCACTGGCCGCCGACACCCGTGGTTTGCACCGGGGTCCAGCAACCCATTTCGATCACCCGTTGCAGCGCGGGCTCAGTGGTCGGATGGATCACCAGGCCTTCGCTCGGGATGGTCCGCACCAAATGGTGGAACTGCCGCTCGATCGCAGGAAGATCGGGGAAGATGTCGGCGTGATCGAACTCAAGATTGTTCAGGATCGCCGTGCGCGGGCCGTAGTGAACGAACTTGGAGCGTTTGTCGAAGAACGCGCTGTCGTATTCATCGGCTTCGATCACGAAAAACGGTGTGCCGCCCAAGCGAGCGGACACCGAGAAATTCTGCGGCACACCGCCGATCAGGAAACCCGGGCTCATGCCCGCGTGTTCCAGCACCCAGGCGAGCATGCTGCTGGTGGTGGTCTTGCCGTGGGTCCCGGCGACGGCCAGTACCCAGCGGCCCCGCAGTACGTGTTCGGCCAGCCATTGCGGGCCGGAAACGTAAGGCAGGCCTTTGTTCAGGACGTACTCGACCGCCGGGTTACCGCGGGACATGGCATTGCCGATCACCACCAGGTCCGGGGCCGGATCGAGCTGCGCCGGGTCGTAGCCCTGGGTCAACTGAATGCCCTGAGCCTCAAGCTGAGTGCTCATCGGCGGATAGACGTTGGCATCGGAGCCGGTCACGTGATGGCCCAGCTCTTTGGCCAGAACCGCCATCGAACCCATGAAAGTGCCGCAGATACCAAGAATATGAATGTGCATAGTCGACCTCGTAAAACATGGCCGCAGGTTAGCGTAGGGTGGGAAAATTCGCACCTTTGTTTCAGGTGCGTGCACATGATCGTTCCCACGCTCTGCGTGGGAATGCAGCCCGGGACGCTCCGCGACCCTTCCAGAGCCGAACGCGGAGCGTCCGTTGAGGCATTCCCACGCAGAGCGTGGGAACGATCAGTCAGGCAGAGCGGGCGATGCCGTGTTTACGCAGTTTTCGATAGAGGGTATTACGACTGACACCGAGTTGTTCTGCCGTGTGCGTCATATGCCACCGCTGTTGCTCCAGGGCATTAAGCAACGCCAACCGCTCGGCATCCTCCAGCGGATGCTCGGACGGCTCGTCCACCACCAACGCAATCACCGGCCGGGCCTGACGAATCATCGCCGGCAAATCCTCCAGCCCGATCCGTCCGCCATCACACAACGCCGCCAGCGTACGCAGCACATTGCGCAACTGTCGCACGTTCCCCGGCCAGGCGAAGCCGAGCAGGGCTTCCCGCGCCGGTTGATCAATCAGCACCGTTTCCCCACCCGCCTCTTCGGCCAGCAAGAAATCCAGCAACTGCGATTTATCGCTGCGGTCGCGCAGGGCCGGCAACGCCACTTCCAGGCCATTGAGCCGGTAGTACAAATCCTCACGGAAGCTGCCGTCCTGCACCCGATCCAGCAAATTCCGGTGAGTGGCGCTGATAATTCTGACGTTCACCGATTCCGGCTCCCCACCAATCGGCACCACCTGGCGATCTTCCAGCACCCTTAATAGTCGGGTCTGCAACGCCAGCGGCATGTCGCCGATTTCATCGAGGAACAACGTGCCTCCATCCGCCTGCTGCAACTTGCCGCGCATGCCTTCCTTGCGCGCGCCGGTGAAACTGCCGCCGCGATAGCCGAACAGTTCGCTTTCGATCAGGCTTTCAGGGATGGCCGCGCAGTTGAGGGCGACGAAAGATTTATTGGCCCGTTGACTGGCCTGGTGCACGGCTTTGGCGAAGGCTTCCTTGCCGGAGCCGGTTTCGCCATTGATCAGCAGCGGCACGTCCCGTTCGAACACCCGCAGGGACTTGCGGAAATCCTCCTGCAACGCCGCATCGCCCAGGCAAATGCCGGACAGGCGCGGACGCTCGACAATCACCGGGCTGGGTGCCACCGGCACCGGAATACTGCGCGGCTGGCCCCGCAGCAGCGCAAACAGACTGCGACCGTCACGGGTGCGCAGCGGCCAACTAGCGCTGGCATTCACGCTCGCTCGGCCGAGCAACTCATCCAGCGAGCAATCGAAAAACGCTTCCACCGGTTTGCCCAGCAACCCGCCGCGAATGTGCCCCAACAGGTTCAGTGCGCTCTGGTTGACCGCGCTGATCCGCCCTTCCCCATCGAACGCCAGCAGCCCTTCGCTGAACAGCCCGACGGATTCGGCCTGCAAGTGAAAACGCAGCAGCCATTGATTGTCGAAGTAACGCAGGAAATAGCAGCTCTCGATCATTTTCGCCGAGAGGTTGACCAGGGCCATGGTGTGGAACTGGCTCTGGCGCGAGACTTCATGGCGGGCCGAGGACACGTCGAGCACTGCCAGCAGTTCGCCGTGGGGGTCGAATACGGGGCTCGCCGAGCAGGTCAGGCCGGTGTGGCGGCCGCGAAAGTGTTCGTCCTGGTGAATCGTCAGCGCCTGGCGTTCCACCAGACAGGTGCCGATGCCGTTGGTGCCTTCGCAGGCTTCGCTCCAGTCAGCACCAAGCCAAAGCCCGGCGCGCTCGAAAATCTTGCGTTCGGCAGGGGCGGTGACGCAATTGAGGATCACCCCTCGGGCATCGGTCAGCAGCACCGCGTGGCCGGCACCGGAGAGTTGCTGGTGCAGGCTGGTCATTTCGTTGCCGGCGATCTGCAGCACTTGTTGCAAGCGTTCGCGACTTTCCAGCACGCGACCATGCTCCAGCACCGTCGGCGCCATGGTCAGGGCCGGGTCGAGGTGATAGTCCTCAAGACAGCGCAGCCAGGAGCGGGCAATCGACGGATCGCTGCCGGGACCGTGCAAGTGCGATTTGCCCTGGGTGACAGTCAGGACTTGCTGGGCATGGCGACTCAAATGGTTGTCGTGCATTTCTTATTATTCTCCCCGAACCGCTTACACGCCCCTGTAGGAGCTGAACTTGCTCGCGATGGCGTCCGGACATTCAACGTTGATGTTGGCTGTACAGGCGTCATCGCGAGCAAGCTCAGCTCCTACAGGTTATGCAGCAGCCATCAAAGGTGCGTAGATCGCTATAACTGAGTCATATGGGTTCCGAGCATCCTCCAGCCTAGCCTTCATTGCAATGCTGGCAAGACCACCCGGTCACAGCCTGTGCCACAAGCGGTACAAACTGTCACCCAGGCTGTACCGAAACCGTCACAGACGCCGCCCGCTGGTCCGACAAAATCCGCGCAAGGCCTTGATTTACCTGCCCTGCAAGGCAGTGGCCCAACCTTTGCTCTACGCTTATAGCAGGCGCACATGCGCTCTCCCTTATAAGCACAAAAGCCAAGGAGAAATCACCATGCGTTACGCTCACCCCGGTACTGAAGGCGCTATCGTTTCGTTCAAGAGCAAATACGGTAACTACATCGGCGGCGAGTTCGTCGCGCCTGTCAAAGGTCAGTACTTCACCAATACCTCGCCAGTGAATGGCCAACCGATTGCCGAATTCCCGCGCTCCACGGCCGAAGACATCGACAAAGCCCTGGACGCCGCCCACGCGGCTGCAGATGCCTGGGGCGCCACGTCCGCCCAGGCGCGTTCGCTGGTGCTGCTGAAAATCGCCGACCGCATCGAGCAGAACCTGGAACTGCTGGCCATCACCGAATCCTGGGACAACGGCAAAGCCGTTCGCGAAACCCTCAACGCCGACATCCCGCTGGCGGCGGATCACTTCCGCTACTTCGCCGGTTGCATCCGCGCCCAGGAAGGCAGCGCCGCCGAGATCGACGGCAACACCGTGGCTTATCACATCCATGAACCGCTGGGCGTGGTCGGGCAGATCATCCCGTGGAACTTCCCGATCCTGATGGCCGCGTGGAAACTCGCCCCGGCCCTGGCCGCCGGTAACTGCGTGGTGCTCAAGCCCGCCGAGCAAACTCCGCTGGGCATCACCGTACTGATGGAACTGATCGGCGACCTGCTGCCACCCGGCGTACTGAACGTGGTGCAAGGGTTCGGCAAAGAAGCCGGCGAAGCCCTGGCCACCAGCAAACGCATCGCCAAGATCGCGTTTACAGGTTCGACCCCGGTTGGCTCGCACATCATGCACGCCGCCGCCGAAAACATTATTCCGTCCACCGTGGAGCTGGGTGGCAAGTCGCCGAACATCTTCTTCGCCGACATCATGCAAGCCGAAGAAACCTTCATCGAAAAAGCCGCTGAAGGCCTGGTGCTCGCATTCTTCAACCAGGGCGAAGTCTGCACCTGCCCGTCCCGCGCACTGGTGCAGGAATCGATCTACGACGACTTCATGAAAGTGGTGATGAAGAAAGTCCTGTCGATCAAACGTGGCGACCCGCTGGACACCGACACCATGGTCGGCGCCCAGGCATCCGAGCAGCAATTCGACAAAATCCTTTCGTACTTGGAAATTGCCAAGGGCGAAGGCGCCGAGCTGCTGACCGGCGGCAAAGTAGAAAAACTTGAGGGCAACCTGGCGACCGGGTATTACATCCAGCCGACCCTGCTCAAGGGCACCAACAAAATGCGCGTGTTCCAGGAAGAAATCTTTGGCCCGGTGGTGAGCATCACCACGTTCAAGGACGAAGCCGAAGCCCTGGCCATCGCCAACGACACCGAGTTCGGCCTGGGCGCCGGTCTCTGGACCCGCGACATTAACCGCGCCTATCGCATGGGCCGCGCCATCAAGGCCGGTCGTGTGTGGACCAACTGCTACCACCTGTACCCGGCGCATGCCGCGTTCGGTGGTTACAAAAAGTCCGGCGTCGGGCGTGAAACCCACAAGATGATGCTCGACCACTATCAGCAGACCAAAAACCTGCTGGTGAGCTACGACATCAATCCGTTGGGCTTCTTCTAAACCCGTCGCGGGACCGCGTAACGGCCATCGCGGGCAAGCCTTGCTCCTACGGGAGCATGGCTTGCCAACGAAGGCGTCCTCAATCACACCGAAAAACAGCGCCCTGCCCCTCTGGCACGGGCTTTGCGTGCCCGCTGTAACCGCCACACCTGAAAGTCCAACCGATCAAACAATAAAAAATAGAGAGGACTTATGACTTCTACTACACAGCTCAAACCCACACTCGGCACCCTGCACTTATGGGGCATTGCCGTCGGCCTGGTGATTTCCGGCGAGTACTTCGGCTGGAGCTACGGCTGGGGCACCGCAGGCACATTGGGTTTCCTCGTCACCGCATTGATGGTGGCGACGATGTACACCTGCTTCATCTTCAGTTTCACCGAACTGACCACCGCGATTCCCCACGCGGGCGGGCCGTTTGCCTACAGCCGACGGGCGTTTGGCGAGAAAGGCGGACTGATCGCCGGCATCGCCACCCTGATCGAATTCGTCTTTGCGCCACCGGCGATTGCCATGGCCATCGGCGCCTATCTCAACGTGCAGTATCCGGAACTGGACCCGAAGATCGCAGCGGTCGGCGCCTACTTCGTGTTCATGGGCCTGAACATTCTCGGTGTCAGCATTGCCGCGACGTTTGAACTGGTGGTCACCGTGCTTGCAGTCGCTGAATTGCTGGTGTTCATGGGCGTGGTCGCGCCGGGCTTCAGCTTCAGTAACTTCGTGCTCAACGGCTGGTCAGGTTCCAACGAATTCACCATGGCTTCGATCCCGGGCATCTTTGCGGCGATCCCCTTTGCGATCTGGTTCTTCCTGGCCATTGAAGGCGCGGCCATGGCGGCCGAGGAAGCCAAGGACCCGAAACGCACGATTCCCAAGGCTTACGTCAGCGGCATTCTGACCCTGGTGTTCCTCGCTATCGGCGTGATGGTGATGGCCGGCGGCGTCGGCGACTGGCGCCAACTGTCGAACATCAACGACCCGCTGCCTCAGGCGATGAAAGCGGTAGTCGGCAACAATTCGAGCTGGATGCATATGTTGGTCTGGATCGGTCTGTTCGGTCTGGTAGCGAGTTTCCACGGGATCATCCTGGGTTACTCGCGGCAGTTCTTCGCCCTGGCCCGCGCCGGTTATCTGCCTAAAGGCCTGGCCAAACTCTCGCGTTTCCAGACCCCGCACCGGGCGATCCTGGCCGGCGGCGTGATCGGCATCGCGGCGATCTACAGCGACGGTCTGGTCAACCTGCAAGGCATGACCCTGACAGCGGCGATGATCACCATGTCGGTGTTCGGCGCCATCGTGATGTACATCATCAGCATGCTCAGCCTGTTCAAACTGCGTAAAACCGAGCCGAACCTGGAACGCACCTTCCGCGCGCCGGGCTACCCGATCGTGCCGGGGATTGCGCTGTTCCTGGCGGTGGTGTGTTTGGTGGCGATGGCGTGGTTCAACACGGTGATTGGCTTGGTGTTCCTTGGTTTCATGGCGACGGGTTATCTGTACTTCCAGTTGACCGCCAAGCAGCGCGCCGACGCGCCGGCAGACGCTATGCTCGAAGGTATCTGAGTTGCACCGGTGCCGGGCTCAGCGCCCTATTTGAGAGCACCCCTGCCCTGTAGGAGCAAGGCTTGCCCGCGATGGCATCACCGCAGTGCATCTGTAAAACCGCGGCGTTTTCATCGCGGGCAAGCCTCGCTCCTACGGGCCACACTTTTAATCAGGAGGACTCCGTCCCATGGCCGCATTTGCCCATTCCGTCGGCGCCCAGACCTACCGTTTCGACAGCCTCAAGGAAGTCATGGCCAAGGCCAGCCCGGCGCGTTCCGGGGACTTCCTGGCCGGTGTTGCCGCCCTCAACGATGGCGAGCGCGTGGCCGCGCAAATGGCGCTGGCCGACATTCCGCTGAGCCATTTCCTACAGGAAGTACTGATTCCCTACGAGGCCGATGAAGTCACCCGACTAATCATCGACACTCACGACAAACAAGCCTTCGCCGTGGTCAGCCACCTCACCGTCGGCGGGTTTCGCGACTGGCTGCTCAGCGACGCCGCCGACGAACAGAGCCTGCGCGACCTCGCCCCCGGCCTGACCCCGGAAATGGCCGCCGCCGTGTCGAAAATCATGCGCGTGCAGGACTTGGTGCTGGTGGCGCAGAAAATCCGCGTGGTCACCGAGTTTCGCGGCACCATGGGCCTGCGCGGGCGCTTATCCACACGCCTGCAACCGAATCACCCGACCGACGAACCCGCCGGCATCGCCGCGAGTATTCTCGACGGTCTGCTGTACGGCAACGGCGACGCGATGATCGGCATCAACCCGGCCACCGACAGCATCGCCTCGATCTGCGCCATGCTGGAAATGCTCGACGCGATCATCCAGCGCTACGACATCCCGACCCAGGCCTGCGTGCTGACCCACGTCACCACCTCCATCGAGGCGGTCAACCGTGGCGTGCCACTGGACCTGGTGTTCCAGTCGATTGCCGGTACTGAAGCAGCCAACGCCAGTTTCGGCATTAACCTGAACGTATTGCAGGAAGGCTACGACGCTGGGTTGAGCCTGAATCGCGGCACCCTCGGGCAAAACCTGATGTATTTCGAAACCGGCCAGGGTAGCGCTTTGTCAGCCAACGCCCACCACGGCATTGATCAGCAGACCTGCGAGACCCGGGCCTACGCCGTGGCGCGACATTTCAAACCGTTTTTGGTGAACACCGTCGTAGGATTTATCGGCCCGGAATACCTCTACAACGGCAAACAGATCATCCGCGCCGGCCTCGAAGATCACTTCTGCGGCAAGTTATTGGGCGTGCCGATGGGTTGCGACATCTGCTATACCAACCACGCCGAAGCCGACCAGGACGACATGGACACCTTGCTGACCCTGCTGGGCGTGGCCGGGATCAACTTCATCATGGGCATTCCCGGCTCCGACGACATCATGCTCAACTACCAGACCACTTCGTTCCACGACGCCCTCTACGCCCGGCAAACCCTGGGCTTGAAACCGGCGCCGGAGTTCGAGCAGTGGCTGGCGAAGATGGGGATTTTCACCCAGGCGGACGGCAAGGTTCACTTCGGTAACAACCTGCCGCCGGCCTTTCGCCAGGCCCTGGCGCAATTGGGATGAGTGTTGATATGGATAAACCACCCGTTGATCCGCAGAACCCGTGGCTGGAACTGCGGCGCCTGACCCCGGCGCGCATTGCCCTCGGCCGCACAGGCACCAGCATGCCCACCAGCGCACAACTGGATTTTCAGTACGCCCACGCCCAGGCCCGGGACGCGGTGCACTTGCCATTCGATCACGCGGGACTCAGCGCACAATTGGCCGAGCGCGGGCGCGAGAGTTTGCTGCTGCACAGCGCCGCCACAGACCGGAACAGCTATTTGCAACGTCCCGATCTGGGACGCAAGTTGAGCGACGAGTCGGCGCAAATCCTGCGTGATTACGCCTCGGCCCATCCGGGCGGCGTGGATTTGGTGATCGTGGTCGCCGATGGTCTGTCGGCGTTGGCCGTTCATCGCCATACGTTGCCGTTTCTCACGCGCATGGAAGAACAGGCCTCAGAGGATGGCTGGTCCGTGTCACCGGTGATTCTGGTGGAACAGGGCCGGGTGGCCGTGGCCGACGAGATCGGCGAGTTGCTGGGCGCGAAAATGGTGGTCATTTTGATAGGTGAACGCCCGGGTCTCAGTTCACCTGATAGCCTGGGTTTATATTTCACCTACAATCCAAAGATTGGCCTCACAGATGCTTATCGCAACTGCATCTCCAACGTTCGGCTCGAAGGCCTCAGCTATGGCATGGCGGCCCACCGCTTGTTGTACCTGATGCGCGAAGCGTGTCGGCGGCAGTTGTCGGGAGTCAATTTGAAGGACGAAGCCCAGGTTCAGACACTGGAGTCGGAAACTGGAGCGGACATGAAAGGTAATTTCCTACTCAGTCCGCCGGATGCCTGAACCGTTTCCGCATTGCGTTTCTGATTCGGTTTCAGGCACGATCGACGCACGGCCGCCAGGGGTTTCCCATCGCCGTCACGCACGTATGACAGCCACTTGAAGCGAGACCTACCATGCGGATTATTCAAGCGACCCTCGAACACCTGGACCTGCTGACCCCGTTATTCGTCAAATATCGCGAGTTTTATGGCTCCCTGCCGTATCCGGACTCGTCCCGGGCGTTCCTCGAAAAACGCCTGCGCCGCAAGGAATCGGTGATCTACCTGGCCCTGTCCGATGACGACAACAACAAGTTGATGGGTTTTTGTCAGCTCTACCCGAGCTTTTCGTCGCTATCGCTTAAACGCGTGTGGATCCTCAACGACATCTACGTCGCCGAAGACGCCCGCCGCCAACTGGTCGCCGACAACCTGATTCGCACCGCGAAGAAAATGGCCAAGGAAACCAACGCCGTGCGCATGCGTGTGTCCACCAGCAGCAATAATGAAGTGGCGCAGAAGACTTACGAGTCGATCGGGTTCAAGGAAGACACCGAATTCAAGAACTACGTGTTGCCGATTAGCGACGAATTATAACGGCGCTACGGCGGGCGGGCTTTTGTGGCGAGGGAGCTTTTGTGGCGAGGGGGCTTGCCCCCGTTCGGCTGCGAAGCAGTCGTAAAACCAGACAACGCGGTGTAACTGCCTGAAATGCAGGGGGCCGCTTCGCGCCCCAACGGGGGCAAGCCCCCTCGCCACAAAAGCTCAAACCAACAAAGATCGGCGTGAGCCACCGGTCTCACCGTGACATCCCCCGCTACAATCTCGACGCGCTTTTCACTATTCCCACCGTATAATCCCGAGCTTCCCGGCTTGTAAGAAAAACTACATTCATTTGTAGGCTTACATGAAGTCATATGCACAGGTCTGCTGAGTCGGACCATCACCACAGGTGCCCCCCATGGATTTCAACCCGATCGACCTTATCCTGCATCTCGATGTGTATCTCGACTTGCTGGTGAATAACTACGGGCCATGGATCTACGCCATCCTGTTTCTGGTGATTTTCTGCGAGACCGGTCTGGTGGTGATGCCCTTCCTGCCGGGCGACTCCCTGCTTTTCATCGCCGGTGCTGTTGCGGCCGGCGGCGGTATGGACCCGGTGTTGCTGGGCGGCCTGTTGATGCTGGCGGCGATCCTCGGTGACAGCACCAACTACGTGATCGGACGAACGGCGGGCGAGAAACTCTTCAGCAACCCGAACTCGAAAATCTTCCGCCGCGATTATCTGCAACAAACCCACGACTTCTACGACAAGCACGGCGGCAAAACCGTGACCTTGGCGCGCTTCCTGCCGATCATCCGCACCTTTGCACCGTTCGTCGCCGGCCTCGGCAAAATGCCTTATCCGCGTTTCTTCTTCTTTAGTGTGCTCGGCACGATCCTGTGGGTCGGCGGCCTGGTGACCCTCGGTTACTTCTTCGGCAACGTACCGTTCATCAAGAAAAACCTGTCGTTGCTGGTGGTGGGCATCATCCTGCTGTCGCTGGTGCCGATGATCATCGGTTTCGTGCGCAGCCGCTTCGGCGGTTCGAGTTCCAAAGCCGAAACCCGCTGAGCCCATGTGGTCACTGAGCGCCTGGCGTCGCCGGCGCATCCTGGCCAGGCACCCGATTGCCGACGACATGTGGCAGCGGGTGCGCCATCACTTGAGCTTCCTGGACGGCCTCAGCGCCGCTGAAGACCAGTGGCTGCGTGAAGCCAGCGTGTTGTTCCTGGAAGACAAACACCTGACCGCGCTACCCGGCGTCGAACTCCATCAGGAGCAACGCCTGCTGCTCGCTGCCCAGGCGCAATTGCCGCTACTGAACCTCGGTGACTTGAACTGGTATCAGGGCTTCCACGAAATCGTCCTCTACCCCGACGACTTCCTCAGCCCCCAGCGCCATCGTGATGCCAGCGGCGTCGAACACGAATGGGACGGCGAACACAGCGGCGAAGCCTGGCAACAAGGCCCGATCATCCTCGCCTGGCCCGGCGTCATGGCCAGCGGCGGCTGGGAAGGCTACAACCTGGTGATCCACGAACTGGCGCACAAACTCGACATGCTCAACGGCGACGCCAACGGCTTGCCACCGCTGCATCCGCACATGCGCGTCAGCGACTGGGCCAAGGTCATGCAAGAAGCCTACGATGACCTCAACCGCCATCTGGACCGCAACCCGGACGCCGACACCGCCATCGACCCCTACGCCGCCGAGAACCCGGCCGAATTCTTCGCGGTCACCAGCGAATACTTCTTCAGCGCCCCGGATTTGCTGCACGAGGCGTATCCACAGGTCTACGAGCAGTTGCAACTGTTTTACCGGCAAGACCCGCTGGCACGGCTGCGGCAACTTCAAGCCTCAAGCCCTGTCTATCAGGGACACGACTAAGGTCTACACGACCCAAGGCGCATGGCATCGGCGGCGGAATATGCCTATAATCGCCGCCACTTTTTGGTCAATCCGGCCAAGTGTTTTTGGTCAACTAACGGGGGCACCGCCCAATGAGCTACAGCAAGATTCCGGCTGGCAAAGACCTGCCGAACGACATCTACGTCGCGATCGAGATCCCGGCCAACCACGCGCCGATCAAGTACGAAATCGACAAAGACAGCGATTGCCTGTTCGTTGACCGTTTCATGGCCACCCCGATGTTCTACCCGGCCAACTACGGTTTCATCCCTAACACCCTGGCTGACGACGGTGATCCCCTCGACGTGCTGGTCGTGACCCCTTACCCGGTTGCCCCAGGCTCCGTGATCCGCGCTCGCCCGATCGGCATCTTGCACATGACCGACGACGGCGGCGGCGATGCCAAAGTCATCGCAGTCCCACACGACAAGCTGTCCCAGCTGTACGTCGACGTGAAGGAATGCAGCGACCTGCCACAACTGCTGATCCAGCAGATCGAGCACTTCTTCGCGAACTACAAAGACCTCGAAAAAGGCAAATGGGTGAAGATCGAAGGTTGGGGCGATTCAGAAGCCGCTCGCACCGAGATCATGAAGTCGGTTGCTGCTTACAAGGGCTAAAGCCAGCGTTTAGCTGCAAGCTTTAAGCTTCAAGAAGAACCCCGGTTGATCCGGGGTTTTTTGTGGGCGTAGATAATGGCTTTAAACGTAGCGTTTAATGATTTTTGCTTCTGGTTTTTTCTTGTTTAAAACCGGCGTAAGACGTCTTACATCCGGTCTTAAAATTCCCGCGTAATTTGAACAGGTGGTTTATTCAAACCCCCATTCCTCGCCAGTAAACTCGCGTTTATGAAAAAGAACACGAGCGGTCCACGATTCAAAGCACTCCTGGAAGAGGCGAAGATCACGACAACGGGATTCGCCGCTTTCTGGGACACCGAAGCCCAAAACATCCACAACTGGTACACCCGAGGTGTGCCCGCCTACCGCATGGAAGAGGTGGCGAGAATACTGTCCGTCAACAGTCACTGGCTGAAAACCGGCGAAGGCCCACAAGACCTCGCCCCACTGCGCGTGGTCGACGAATCCGGCAACACCTTCAACGCCCAGGCCATCCGCGGCATTTACACCGTCATCGAACCTGTCGACGTCGAACTGCCCTTTTACAAGGAAACCGCCAAAGCCCCCGGCTCCTACAAAACCCACGTCGTCGAGGACCCCAACCAATCCATCCGCCTGCCCCGCAGCCACCTCGACGCCCTTGAGGTTAATCCCAGAGACGCTATCTGCACCCACATGATCGGCAACAGCATGGGCGAGAAAATTGAAGACGGCTCCACCCTCGCGATTGATCGCGGGCTGACGCAGATTATTGATGGGGAAATTTACGCCATCGAGCATGACGGGATGTTGCGGATCAAGTATCTGCACCGCATGCCGGGGAATGCGTTGCGGCTGCGTAGCCATAACAAGGCCGAATACCCGGATGAAATCTTCCGGGCCGAGCAGATTGAAGATCAGAACATCAGGATATTGGGCTGGGTGTTCTGGTGGTCGACCCTGAATAAACGGCGGCCGTCGGTGCCGTTCCTGTAAACCGTGCCGCGCCCTTCGCGAGCAAGCCCCCTCCCACAGGTACTAAGTAATCCTTGTGGGAGCGGGCTTGCTCGCGAAAGCGGTGGAACAGTCACCCCGAAAACCCGGACAGGCTACCCACACCCTGGCACACGAAAGCTCTAACCCGTACATCAAGCTGGGAATTCCCCAAAATAATCAGTATGCTGCGCCCCACATTTGCGCATCACCCCGCCCCGCGGCGCTGATCGCACCGACGAAGCAGATGATTTTCTCGCCGAGTCCCACAGCCGGACGCAAGATCCGGGTGTACGTTTTGAAGGCTGGCGCGGTTTACCAAAAATGAACCAAGCCAGTCCCCGAGAAGCCGGCCACAAGCCGGCTTTTTAATGTCTGAAGAAAAGTCATTATCGGAGGTAGTTCATCATCGCCCCCACCAAATCCCCGGCCGAAGAAGACCCAAGTCAGCGTTCACCAGTAAAAAAGTCGTCCATCGAAGCAGAGGTAGTGCTTGTGAGGGTGGTTACTGAGAGGCTCTCAGCGCCTCAGCGAGTAAAGGTCAACCTGGATGATCTCGACTCTTCAGACTCAGTCTCAGAAAACGCCTGAACGTCCGGAGATTGGTCAGTAACCTGCTGACCAAACCGGTCTGCCATCATTCAAGCAATTGGGCAGCAAGCTGCTGCACAATTCAATTGTGCAAGAGCTGCTTGCACAATCCCCCTCACGGATAACTAAACCCCTTAACCAACGTCAACTCCCCCACCGCCCGCATCGGCACCAGGAACGTCTCCATCTTCTCATTCGGCGTCCCTTCCTCCGTTATCACCGTCACCTGCGCCGTCGTCAGCGCCTGAGCCGCATCTTCCTGCCCGTCCTCATCACTCCGATACCCACCACCGAAGTAGTTCACATAAACCAAATACTGCCCCTTGATCGGCGCCGGCATGGAGAAGATTTCCGGCCCATACCCTGTGGTCACGTCCACATCGAGCGCCGCACCATTCGGTGCAATCCGGTCGCCGTACCAGATATGTGCACCGTCGGGGGTGACGAGGTGCAAATCCAGATCCGTGTTGTCGCTATCCCACGACAGCAATACCCGCAACTTGGCCGGCGTAGCCCCACCACTGGTGTGAAGAAACTGCGTGCGATGCCGTTGCTGTCCATCCGGGCTGCGCACTTCAACGCTGTTGCTGCCGTTGGGAAACGAGTACGGCCGATCAAAGCGTCCGGCGTCATCGATTTTCAGCGGCATGCTGATGCCGTTGACGATCAAGCGACCCGGCTCATTCGATTTGGGCGTGGCTTTGATCTGGCCGCTGATGCGCGCGGTGTTGGCCTGGCCGGCCGGTGTGTTCACCGAGGAGGCCGGGTAGTTGACGGTCTGGCGGTAGTTTTCGCCTTCGCCTTCAACCGCGCCTGTGCGCCAACCACCCACGGGGGTATCAAGGTCAACGGCGGCGGCGAAGGTCGTCGGCAGTGCGCAAAAGGTACAGAGGAACAGGAAGACCTGTGGATAACGGAGTTTCATGGCCTATTCCAGCAAGAGGTGGCGGGCGAGCCCTTCGATGTAGGTTTCATCCTGGCCGTTGGGGTGTGCTTCGAAGGCCAGGTGCAGGTATTCGTGGGTCAGGTCGAGGCGGTCTTGTAGCGACAGCACGCCGCGCACGTAGATGCGCTGGCGTTCGCGGTCGACGTAGGGGCGGCCGAAGGCCAGGCGGCAGACGGCGAAGGTGTTGACTTCGTTGTAGCCGACTTCGCTTTCCAATCGCGCTCGCCAGCCGCGACGTTGGGTTTGTAGCCAGTCTTGTGCGGCGGGCAACGCTTCGCAGGAGGCGACGGGGTTGTCCCAGCGGCTGAGGCTGGCGCGCGGGTAGGCGTGCAGCAGGATGGCGTCGTAGCGCTGGCCGGCGTTGGCTTGTTCGACGGCTTGTTGCCAGGACAGTTTGTCCGGGCCGGGTTGGTCGGAATGGTAGGTGACGGTGCTGCCGGCCAGGACCAAATCGGTGGTCCATGCGGCGATGTTGCGCGATTCAGCGGTGGCCGGGCGAGGGGCGACGCGCTGGCGACTGCTGCTGTCGTCGATGCTCAGGCAGTCACCGTTGCGGGTGGCGTTTTGCAGCAGGTAGGTTCTGATGGCGATGGCCAGTGCTTTCGCGGCTTCTGCAGGTTCGGATTTGGCTTCCCGTTGCAGGACGCGAGCGACGTATTCTTCACGATCCAGGCGAGCAACAACCTTGTCCTTCAGCAAAAACAACTCGCCGTCGCTGTGGATATCCAGCTGATTGCCATTGGCGAACTCGACGCGATAGTCGCCCTGCAACGGACCCGAGCCAACAACCCGATCCCCCGCCAGAACGCGCCCAATCGGGTAACGAGAAAACAGCCCCACCTCGACGCAACGCCCCGCATCCACCGGCCATTCAACCGGCACCACCGACGCCAACGCCGCACCGTAATTACGTAAAACCATCTGACTGGTCCCCCGCCCACCGGCCCAGATCGGCGTGCCATCCACCGTCCAACCAGCGAACCCGCCCTGACGCGAAGAAGGATCCTGATCCCCCAACCAGCTCCAGGTTTTCACCCGCAACCGGCCACCGAGTTCGCCCACGACATTGCCGTCCGCAGCGCTCAACATCACATCCAGCAACACTCGCCGGGCCTGATCCTGCGCGGGCATTACGGCTAACATGCGAAGCAACTCAACCACCGAGACCCGCGTCGCAGGCTGCAACGACGGCAAGTTCAGCAACCATTCCGGCGCCTGTCGTGCCTGCCAATACTTACGCCAGTCACCATCGTCAATGCCCAGCCGCGCGGGCTCAAAGTACAACCCGCACGACTTCACCAACGCCTGATCACGCCCAATCTTGCCGCCAGCCGAGCAGCAATAAACTTCTTCTTTCGACTGCCCGCGACACTCATACGCAGATTCCCGCGCACCGGTATCCACCAGCCAGCCGTAGACAAACAACTTCCACAGGCTACCCAGCGGCGTTTGCACGTCAGCGGATAGCGGCTCGCGGGACATCACCTGAGTCCGGCTCAGCGACAACAATTCGCCCTTGAAGCCCAGCCGCAGCGGTTCGTCCTGCGCGGTAGCCAGCGCAGGGAGCAAACACAGCAGCAACCAGACCAGAGGCCGGGTCATGTCAGTTGACCGTGACCTGGCCGAGCGCCGGTTTCTGTTCCTGGGCCTGGTGCTGTGGCGCATAGACCTGAGTGAAGCGCACCGGCGGCAGGTTGAACTGGCCTTTCTGCGAGAAGCGCACCAGATGCCGTACGCGCAATTCGCCGCTCAAGGCATCCACCGGAATCGCGTAAGCCAGTTGACCCGGTTCGAAGCGCGCCTTTTCCAGCGCCGTCGGTTCGGTGCCAGCCTTGCCCATCAACTTGATACCCCAAGTGGTGCGCTCGACATCGGCGCCCGGTGGCAGCGGCACTTCGATCATGCCGTAGCGCAGCGGTTTCGCGGCTTTGCTGGTGATGATCACTTCGTCCAGATACAAACTGTCGCTGGACAACGGTTTGGTGCCGACCGCTTCGAGTTTGAATTCGAAGGCTTCGTCACCCGGCACCAGACGCGACAGGCGACGGGTGATGGTCACCGCCATCGGGTCGATGGCCGGTTGCTTGGTCTGGTAGCTCAGCGCGGCACGCAGCGGACGTTCCTGAGTGCCGGTCAACGACAAGGCTGCCGGTACCGGCGTAGCACCCTGCCACGTCCAGTACATCTCGCCGGAATTACCGTAGTTTTTCTTCCAGCCTTCACCCGGTGCCAGGGCGATGGTCGGCGACGCCTGTTCGATGCTGTGTTGCAACCAGCTCAGGGCCAGAGCGCGTTCGAGGGTCGATTGCTGTGGCAGCAGACGTTGCAACAACTGTTGCGCGTGAGCCTGATCGAAGGCTTGCAGCGACAGGTTCAAGGCTTCGGCAAACGGCTGCGAACTCACGGCCAGACGCTGTTGCGCATCCGGCAATTGACGATTGAACGCATCCGGCAACGTGACCTTGGACTGCTTGGCCAACGAAGCCGTCAGTGCACGCGCCGCCGCCAGGCCCAGCGCCGAATCCGGATCGCTCATGACCAGGCTGTCTTCGCCATCGTCCATCAGGTTCGCTGCGTTGCCGTCGCCAGCCTTCGCCAGGTCGTCCATCAAACCGCTGAGCAAGGTGTTCACCGGCAATTGCATCTGCTTGGCGAACGACAGGATCAGCGCCCGTTGCAACAGCGGCGTGTTTTTCGCCTGCTTGGAATAGACCTCCAACACCCGCTGCCAATGCTCCGGCGGCAAGCTCAGTTCCAGCGCTTTGCTGGCGTACCAGTCGGCGTAATAAGCGTAAGCGGTGAGGAACGCGTCCGGCTCGCCGTCCATGCCCCACCAGGTGAAGCTCGCCGATGGTCCGGCCATTTGCACCAGGCGCAAACGGCTGTTTTGCATAATCAGGCGCAGGCGATCGCGGATCTGTGGGCTCGACGACAGCGATGGATAAGCGATGCTCAGCGGCAGCAAACGACTGGCGGTCTGCTCGACGCCGCCGTACGGATAGCTCAGCAAATCATCGAGGGCCGAGCGGAACAACGCTTGCGGGCTGTCATCCAGACGCAGGCGAATGTCCGTCGCGTCCGCCGGCAAGGTCAGCGCTGTATCGCCACTGACCGCGTCCACCACTTGGCTTTGCGTCACCTGCCAGCCTTCACCGGTCGCGGTCAAGCGCACGGCCAGGGCATCGGCGGTCTTGCCGTCCTGTACTAGCTCCGCGGTCCAGTCGCCACTCGCCAAGGCAAATGCTGGCAGGGCGATGTAGTTGATGCCGCTGTTCAGGGTCACTGGCAGGCGCTGATCGGCGCCGCCGTAATGGATCACCAGCTCTGCCTTGACCGGTTTTTCAGCCTGGCTGAAAGCAAACACGCCGAGGGCCGGTTTGTCGCCATTGCGGAACTTGGTCGGGCCGCTCCACTTCAGGTACAGCGGTTTTTCCGAGCGCACGAATTGCTTCTTCTGCCCGACCTGGCCGTCATCGGCGATGGCCCGCGCGGTGATGCGCCAGCGGGTCAGCGAGTCCGGCATCTTGAAGGTGAAGCGGGTTTTGCCGTTGGCGTCGGTGATCAATTCCGGCTGCCAAGCGGCGGTATCGACATCTTCACGACGCGGCCGCTCCAGCACTTTCACGCCACGTTCGCTGCGGTTGGCTTTGCCCGGCGCGCCAGGGCTGCCCGGCAACGCCACGTCGTAGCTGATGAACGACAGGCTGGCGCTGGTGCGTACGTTGTTGCGGCGCGGGTGGTAGAAGAACTGGTCGATGGTCGGCGCGACTTCCGGTTGCAGCGCGTAGATCATTTCATCCACGACGCTGACCGTCAGGTGCGCTGGAATCGGCTTGCCGGCGAACTGTGTGGTCAGATCCACCGACACGGTGTCGCCCGGCTGGTACGACTCTTTATCCGTAGCAATCGCCACGTCGATTTGCGGCGCCACTACTTTGATGCCGGCGTTCTGGAAGCTGTACTGACCGCCCTTGGTGTAGAGCACGGAGAAGGTCAGGTTCGGCGCGAAGTTATCCTTCACCGCAATGCGTGCGCGGTATTGGGTGTCGCTGAGTTTTTCCATCTTCAGCCAGTCGCTGCCCTTGGACAGCAACGCCGTGGCCTCGACCTTGTCCCGCTCCAGGGACAGCAGCGCATCGCTGACCGGTTCCGGGAAGGTGATCAGGGCCATGGCTTCGTCGCCGGCCTTGTACTCGGGTTTGTCGAGAACGATTTCCACGGTGCCCGGCACGGCTTTGACGCCCTCGCCGGTGACCGAATGCCCGGTCGCGCCGACCACGCGGCCATGGTCATCCTTCAACGTCAGGTTGTAGGTGCCCGGCCGCGCGAACGCCACGCTGAAGCCTTTGTCTTTCGCGGTGAGCTTGCCGTCGCCGGTGGTCTGGTCTTCCAGACGCACCCAACTGTAGCTGCTCGGGGTGACCGCTTTGCTCTGCTCACTACCGCCTTCATTCAAATAGCTGAACGCAACTTTGTCGCCCACGGCACTGAAGCGTTGAGGGGCGCGCAGGCTGAAACTGGCGGCACCACGGTCAATGAGGATTTCCTTGGTGGTCTTGACCCGATACGCCGCACCATCGCTGGCGAACACGGTGAGCATGTAGCGGCTCGGTTTGTCGGCGGCCGGCAGGTCGAGGGTCGCGTTGCCCTTGGCGTCGGTGGTCAGTTCGGTGCTGGTCAGCTCCACCGGGAATTGCCCGAGGTATTGCAGCTCGTTATCGACCATCGACAGTTGCTGGGCGCGCAGGCTCAGGGTCAATTTGGCGTCGGCCACCGGTTTGCCGTCCGGGTACAACAGCACAAGGCTGCCCTTCACCGGTTCGCCGGTGCGGTAGTCCTGCTTGGCCAGGTTCAGCGAGATTTCGAAGTGCGGCTTGATGTATTCGGCGACGCGGAAGGCGCTGCTGTAGGCCTGATCCTTGTAGCTGAAGCGCAGTTCATAACCGCCCGCCACCGCGTTGTCCGGCAACTGGAAACGGCCCTGGGTGCCGGACTTGGAATCCAGTTTCAGCGCCAACGATTGCAGCGCGGTGCCCGTGGCATCGAGCACGGTCACGTTGACGTCGGCAGCGGTCGGCGCCACCGAATCCCGTGCGTTCTTGAACTCGCGACCGACGATTTTCAGCGACACCCAATCCCCCGGCCGGTACAGCGGCCGGTCGGTGAAGGCATAGAGTTTGGTGTCGTAGATTTCGCTGTCGTAATAGAAGTTCTCGGAGACAAACACCCCGCCCTCTTCATCCTCGCCAATCACGAACGAACGCTCGGGGCTGACGTGTTTCAGGCGCAGCAAGCCATCGGCATCGGTCGCGCCGCTGCTCATCACACCCAGGCCATCGGTCCACAGTACATTCACTTTCGGCACCGAACTGCCTTCGTGTTTGCGCGCGGCCCACACCAGCAGTTCATCACCGGCAATCTTGCTCACGGCCACGGTATTGGAGACGAAGACCATGGTGGTCGCACGGTACTTGCCGATCAGCGCTTCCACCAGGTACAGACCCGGTTTCAGGTGACCCAACGGAATGTACACATTGCCCGGCGCAACGCTGACGAATTCACTGGAAGAACCGGCCAGGTTCACGCCGGCGGGCGGCTGGATCGGTTTGGCTTCCCACAGCGGATAACGGAATTGGCTGACAACCGGCAGGCCTGGAATCAGTGCGAATTGGGGCTGAGCGTCGTAGGGCGTTGGCGCCGCAATCGCGGTGCCCATCTTCAGCTCCGGCACTTCTTCGGTGACTTGTTTCCGGGACTCGTAGGAAAACGCCCGCTGCATCACACGACGGGATTTGCGGTACCAGTTGTCCCACAGGTACGCGAGGGTGTTCGACAGGCCTTCGCCCTTGAACTGGCCGTCACTGACCACGCGGTGCAGGTTCTTCTGACGCTTGAGGAAATCCAGCGGTTTGTCGATGCGATACACGCGAATGTCGGCGCCACCATAAGGCTCCATGCGGAACCGGCGATAGTCACGACCCGGTGCTTCGAGACGCACCATCGCCTGCTCATCGGCGGCGAAACTGCTGTCGGCCAGCAGGAAAAAGCTTTCACCGGCCACCGGCGTGTAGCCGCTTGGCTCGACGGTGTCTTCGGCGTTGACCGCCGAAAACGGCAGCACTAAAACCAACAGCAGAGGCAGTAAACGCAGCATGCGGGCACCGATCATTGGGAGAGAAAGTTCAGTCGATAGACGCCGATGAAGTTGGGGTTGGCTGCGTCGGGTATCCATCGGGTGTCCTTCCATGTCATGAGTTGCTGCAGGCTCGCGGATCGCATGCCGTTGTCAGTGGGGGTGGTGGTGCCGGTGTGATAGGCGATGTAGCGGCCCATCCAGATCATCAGGTGCTGGTCGTCGCCCTGATCGAAAAACATCAAATCGCCGGGCCGTGCCTGGGACACGTCGCGGCTGACCAGATGGCTGTTGAACTGAATCAACTTGATCGCGTTGACGTACGGTCCGACCTTGCCACCGCCCTGCTGCCATTGCTGGGCGAGACCGCGCTGGGCCTCGCTCAATTGCAGTTCCGGCGGCAGGTAGCGATTGGACAGGCCATTGCTGCGCAGCCATTTGTCGTCATGGACTTTCAGCGCTTCGTTGGCGGCGAAACGCACCAGGCCCGCGCAGTCCTGCTGAAACCAGCGCGGGCTCGGGCCTTGGGTCAGTTGTTCCTGGGCGATGCGCACGAACCAGGCGCGAAACACCTGGGATTGCTGCGCATCCAGCGGCGCGGCTTCAGTGGCAAACGCCCGACTGCCCAGCAATATCGCCAGCAGGCCGAGGCCTCGGATAAGGGCTGTCACAGGGCTTTCCACTCCAGCGGCAGCCACTGCCAGTGGCCGTCGGGCTCGCTGCCTTTTGGCAGGGTCAACGCGTACTTGCCGTAACCGCCGAGCTTGCGCAGTTTCGGGATCAGGTAGGTTTGCGCGGCGTTGTAGAACACCGGCTCCATGTCCTGGGGCAGGCTGTCGAGGGTTTCCTGTTGCATCAGTTGCGCCATGGAATCCGGGCCGAAGTAGACCGGCATCAGCAGGTCTTTCGGCACCACGTCGGCCATCGGTGGGAAGCGTTTGTCGAGGGTGCCGAGGGCCTTGTCCACGAGTTTATCGTCGAGGGAAAACAGCAGCGTCGAACCGTGACGGGCCAGGCTGACTTTCATGAACGCCTTGCCGGTAATTGCGTCCGGGTTCTCGGCATCCTTGGCCGCGTACGGGCCGAAGTTGGAGCTGACCTGACGCTGCCACTGATGGTTTTCGCCCTCCTTCTTCTCGACGACCGGGAACGCGTGCTCTTCGACGTTGCCTTCGTAAGCACCGACCATCGAACCGAACAGGTTACCCAGATCACCGTCGAGTTTGGCGCTGTCACTGTCGTTCAGGCTGGCCACCAGCAGCGGCGTGTACAGCCGCGAATCGGCGTACCAGCAAAGGCCCGCCGCGCCGGCCATGTGGTCGGTCAGGGCCTGGGCGACTTTTTCTTCGGCGCCGAGTTTGACCAGCAGCGGTTTTTGTTGCTCAGCCGCCAGCGGCAAGGCGACGCAAGCACTGGCGCCCATCGGCATGGCTTGCCAGATCGGTTTGAAATCGAAGTCCGGTTGGTTGTCCAGTTCGTCCATGGCGAGGAAGCTGTGCCAGCCCTTGTCGTCCATGTCGAAACGCAGGCCGGAGAAGTTCGGAATAAAGCGCTGGTACCCCATGGCCAACACGCTGGCGTTGACCGACAGGCGTTGCTTCACCTCAGGCGCCCGGGGTTGCAGGCCGAAGGCTTCAGGGAACAGTTTGTCGCCGTTGAGCAGCGCGGCGATGGACTTGGTGGAAACGCTGCCCGACTCTTCAGCCGCACTCGTCTCCGCATCGTAGAGCTTGGTCGGGTTGGACAGCACCACCAGTTTGTCGCCGTGGGAGGCGAACAGCAGCGCTTTGGTGGCGTTGTAGGTCAGTTGATAGAGCGCCACGTCGTCGGCGCCGACTTTCACGGTGCCGACCTGAGTCAGTTGCGTGTCGTCCAATGCGACCTTGGCCAGCGGCTCCAGCAGTTTGGCCAGGCCACCGCGATCCATCACCAACAAGAAGTCTTTGAGGCGACCATCCGCCCCACGCCACAACGCCACGTCCGCCGGTTGATCGAAGAGCTGCTCGATCAGGCTGTCCTGCAGCTTCAGGTCATGTTCGTAAATGATCCGGCGCAAGCTGCCGATCAGGCCGAGACGATCAGCGTGAGCTTCGTAATAGAAGACGAAATCTTCGGTCAGGGTTTCCTTGAGGAACGGCACGGCCAGCAAGTCCTTGGGCAATTGGCTCAAGGAATTGGTTTCCAGCAGACCGTCCGGGCGGCTCATGCCCAGTTTGTCACTGGCCAATTGCGCCAGCGGCACCTTGGGTTTGTGCATGAACCAGCCCAACCCGCCCGCGACACCGGCCACCAGGCACAGCCCGATCAGCACGGCTGGCCAGCGACGCGGCGTTTTGGCGGCAGGCGTTTCGGCGGCCGGGGAAACCGCTGGTGAAATCGTGTTATCGCTCATGTTCACGCTCATGTTCCCAAAGCTCAGCAGTTCATCCGTGGAGCGGGATGTTTAATAGTTGAAAGTCTTGACCAGCAACAGGTCACCGATGGCCCGCAGGGGCACGATGAAGGTCTCGCGTTTTTCGTCGACGGTGTTTTCGTTGAGCACCAGGTTGATTTGCGAGGTGATGACCTCGTTCTGGTTGCTGGTCTCATCGAAGTTATAGCCTTCGCTGCCGAAGTTGCCCCAATAGTTCACGTAAACCAGATAGGTGCCGTGCATCGGCGCGGTCATGGTGAACATTTCCGGGCCGGGGCCATCGACGCCGTCCGGGTCCAGGCCACCGCCGTTGGTCAACGCCGTGTGGGCGAAGAACGCGTGCTGGCCGTCGGGGGTAATGATGTGCAGGTCGAGTTCGGCTTTCGGATCGTCCCAACCCAACACCACGCGAATCCGCGCCGGGGTGCGCAGGTTGTTGGCTTCATAGAATTGAACACGCTTGAGGGATTTGCCTTCGGCACTGCGCACTTCGACGCTGTTGGAGCCGGCGCCAAACGCATACGGCCGGGCAAAACGCCCTTCGTCGTCGGTGTACAGATTCAGCGGATTGCCGTTGACTGCCAAGGTATGCGGCCCACGCTGGGTGCCGATAGCCTTGAGCTGGCCTTCGATCATCGTGCGATTGCGCTGCACGCCCCGGTCGATAGGCGGTGTGGGATAAGCGACTTGAGGGTTTTCACTGCGATCGAGCAAGCCGTTATAGCGCCAGCCGCCCACGGGCTCCGACAACTCGGCCGTCGGCTCGGCCCAGGCTGCGGTAGCCCAGACCAGCATCGTCAGCAGTGAAAGAAAACAACGCATGTGACGCCTCCTGCCATGCACAACGAAACCCTGCGCCCGATCCTCGGCGCGTTACAGATGCAAAAACTGTGTTTCGTCAGAAAGACCCGTGACTATTGGGTCGTAGAAGGCGCGAAGGTTAGCCATTCGGCAGTTTTTTAACAATCAGATACACCTTAAATTGTGGCGAAAATCACGATGATTGTTAGGTGTGAGCCGAATAGCGCGGTTATTCGGCTCACGAAATGAGCCGAATAGGATTATTATTCGGCTCATTGACCCCGGAGCAACGGAATTCATGACGCTTCACTGGATCTGGCAACAGCCCGACTGGCCGAGTTTCAACTGGCAGGCCGAACGCTTGGCGCCGTTATTGCGCGAGTGTGTCCAAGCCCAAGGTCAGTTGATGGGCATGGCCAGTTCCGTGGGCATTCCGCTCAGCGCCCAGAGCGAACTGGATGCACTGTTGCAGAACATCGTGACCTCTTCGGCTATTGAAGGCGAAACCCTCAATGTGGGCTCGGTGCGTTCCTCACTGGCCCGACGCTTGGGGCTGGAACAACTCGATGGCGATCACGTCAGTCAACGCAGTGAAGGGCTGGCGCAGTTGCTGCTCGACGCCACCCAGCATTTTGCGCAGCCTCTGACGCTGGAGCGATTGCTGGAATGGCATGAGTGGCTGTTTCCGGATCAGGAATCGGACCTCGCCGCGCGGTCGATTCATGTCGGCGCATTGCGCGGTGATGAGCCGATGCAGGTGGTTTCAGGGCGTCTCGACAGGCCGACCGTTCACTTCGAAGCCCCGCCTCGCCTTGGCCTTGAGCAACAACTGGAGACGTTCCTTGTCTGGTTTGAAGCCAGCCAAGCTCAGGAAGGGCTCGATCCATTGCTGCGGGCTGGCATTGCACACTTCTGGTTTGTCACCTTGCACCCTTTCGATGACGGCAATGGGCGATTGACGCGCACCATCACCGATTTGGCGCTGGCCCAAGGCGAAGCGCAGGCTATCCGTTTCTATGCAATGTCGGCGAGCATTCTTGAGGATCGCGCTGGTTATTATCGAGTGCTGGAAGCCAGCCAGAAGGCGACGACGGATATCACCGAGTGGCTGGAATGGTTCCTGAAAACCTTGTTGCGCAGCCTGCAGCAAGCCATGACCCGGATTGAATCCGTACTGGGCAAGGCGCGATTCTGGCAGGCGCATCGGGAGTCAGGTTTGACCGCGGAACAGAACAAGGTACTGAATCGCTTGCTGGATGGCGGGGAACGCGGGTTCGAGGAGGGCATTAGCGCGGCGCAATATCAGGCTGTGGCGAAGGTGTCCAAGGCGACGGCCACTCGTCATCTGGCTGAACTGCTGGAAAAGGGCTGCCTTAAACGCCTTCCCGGGGGCGGGCGCAGTACGCGCTACGCAATTAACCATCCTGGCGTTGATTGATGCCACAACACGATCCGTAGCAGCCTGCGTTCGACCTGTAGGAGCAAGGCTTGCCCGCGATGGCGGTCTTGAGGTCGCTATCGCGGGCAAGCCTTGCTCCTACAAAACGAACGCAGGCTTCGCCAGCGGCTACAAAGGCTGCGTCAAAACCCCCGCTCATTTGCCCATACCCCCCATGTCTGCTAGTGTCGCGCCGGTTTAACGTCAACCGGAAATAGCCGCCATGGCCCGCAAAAAAGCTGCACTGGATTTCGAACAATCCCTCGCTGACCTGCAAACGCTGGTGGAGCGACTGGAGAACGGCGAGTTGTCGCTGGAAGATTCGCTGACGGCTTTCGAGCAAGGCATCGGTCTGACCCGCGATTGCCAGGCGGCGCTGGCCCAGGCTGAACAAAAGGTTCAAGTGCTGCTCGAGCGTGATGGCGAGCTGGCCGAGGAACCCTTCGACGCGGATCAGCCAGAATGATTGCAGCGTATTCGGCGACCAGCCAGGCCCGCGTTAACGCTGCACTGGACACCCTGTTCACCCCGCCAAGCCCCGAGCTCGCTCGCCTTTATGACGCCATGCGCTACAGCGTGATGAATGGCGGCAAGCGCGTGCGTCCGCTGCTGGCTTACGCTGCGTGCGAAGCGTTGGGCGGCAAGGCTGAGCAGGCCAACGGTGCGGCGTGTGCGGTGGAGCTAATCCACGCCTATTCCCTGGTGCACGACGATTTGCCGGCCATGGACGACGACGATCTGCGTCGCGGCCAGCCCACAACCCACAAGAAATTCGATGAAGCCTGCGCGATCCTCGCCGGTGACGGCTTGCAGAGCCTGGCCTTCAGCGCCCTGCTCGATCCGCGTCTGAGCACGTCGGATGCCGAGATTCGTCTGCAAATGGTCAGCGCTTTGGCGTTGGCGGCAGGCCCGGCAGGCATGGTCGGCGGTCAAGCCATCGACCTTGGCTCGGTCGGCTTGAAGCTGGATCAGAAAGCCCTCGAATACATGCATCGGCACAAGACCGGCGCGTTGATCGAGGTCAGCGTCAAGCTTGGCGCCCTGGCCAGCGGTCGGGCCGAGAAGGACGAACTGAAGTCGTTGCAGACCTATGCACAGGCCATCGGCCTGGCGTTCCAGGTCCAGGACGACATTCTCGACGTCGAAAGTGACACCGAGACCCTCGGCAAACGCCAAGGCGCCGATATCGCTCGCGACAAGCCGACCTATCCGGCCCTGCTCGGTCTCGACGCGGCCAAGGTCTACGCCCTGGAATTGCGCGATCAGGCCCTGCATGCGCTGCGACCGTTTGACGCGGCAGCCGAGCCTTTACGCGATCTGGCCCGCTATATCGTCGAACGGCGCAGCTGACAGCGTATCCGCCAAAAAAGAGCAACGCGTGGGCAGGGGCCGATGCATCAGGTAAACTGCCGCCTCTTCTATACCTATAACGATTCGCCTGATGCCCACGACGTTTCATGAGATTCCCCGCAAGCGCCCGACCACGCCCCTGCTCGACCGTGCCAACACGCCGGACGGCCTGCGCCGGTTAGGCGAAGCCGAGCTGGAAACCCTGGCCGATGAATTGCGCCTGGAATTGCTCTACACGGTCGGTCAGACCGGCGGGCATTTCGGTGCCGGCCTGGGCGTCATCGAGCTGACCATCGCGTTGCATTACGTGTTCGACACCCCGGACGACCGGTTGGTGTGGGACGTGGGTCATCAGGCCTATCCGCACAAAATCCTCACCGGCCGACGCGAGCGCATGGGCACTTTGCGCCAGAAGGACGGCGTTGCAGCCTTCCCGCGTCGTTCCGAGAGCGAGTACGACACCTTTGGCGTCGGCCACTCCAGCACCTCGATCAGCGCAGCGCTGGGCATGGCCATTGCCGCCCGCCTGCAGAACAGTGATCGCAAGGCAATTGCGGTGATCGGCGACGGCGCACTGACTGCCGGCATGGCCTTCGAGGCACTGAACCACGCGCCGGAAGTGAACGCCAACATGTTGGTGATCCTGAACGACAACGACATGTCGATCTCGCGCAACGTTGGCGGGCTGTCGAATTACCTGGCGAAAATCCTCTCCAGCCGCACTTACGCGAGCATGCGCGAAGGCAGCAAAAAGGTCCTGTCGCGCCTGCCCGGCGCCTGGGAAATCGCCCGGCGTACCGAAGAATACGCCAAGGGTATGCTGGTCCCGGGCACGCTGTTCGAAGAGTTGGGCTGGAACTACATCGGCCCAATCGACGGCCACGACCTGCCGACCCTGATCGCCACCCTGCGCAACATGCGCGATCTCAAAGGCCCGCAATTCCTCCACGTGGTCACCAAGAAAGGCAAAGGCTTCGCCCCGGCGGAAGTCGACCCGATCGGTTACCACGCCATCACCAAACTCGAACCGGTGGATGCGCCGGCCGCTGCGCCGAAGAAATCCGGCGGGCCGAAGTACTCCGGCGTGTTCGGTGAATGGCTGTGCGACATGGCCGCGATCGATCCGCGTCTGGTCGGGATCACCCCGGCGATGAAGGAAGGCTCCGATCTGGTGGCCTTCAGCGAGCGTTTCCCGCTGCGCTACTTCGACGTGGCGATTGCCGAGCAGCACGCCGTCACGTTCGCCGCCGGCATGGCCTGCGAAGGCGCGAAACCGGTGGTGGCGATCTATTCGACCTTCCTGCAACGCGGTTACGACCAACTGATCCACGACGTCGCGGTGCAAAACCTCGACGTGCTGTTCGCCATCGACCGCGCAGGTTTAGTGGGCGAAGACGGCCCGACCCACGCGGGCAGCTTCGACCTGTCGTTCCTGCGCTGCATCCCCGGCATGCTTGTGATGACCCCGAGCGACGAAAACGAACTGCGCAAAATGCTCACCACCGGCCACCTGTACAACGGCCCGGCGGCGGTGCGTTATCCGCGCGGCAATGGCCCGAACGCAACCATCGAGAAAGACCTGCAACCGATCGAAATCGGCAAGGGCGTGGTTCGCCGCCAGGGCAGCAAAGTCGCCCTGCTGGTGTTCGGCGTGCAACTGGCCGAGGCGCTGAAAGTCGCCGAGACGCTGGATGCGACCGTGGTTGATATGCGCTTCGTCAAACCTTTGGACGAAGCACTGGTTCGTGAAATTGCCGCCGGCCATGAATTGCTGGTGACCATCGAAGAGAACGCGATCATGGGCGGCGCCGGTGGCGCGGTCAGCGAGTTCCTGGCGCGGGAAAACATCCTCAAGTCGATGCTGCACCTGGGCTTGCCGGACAGCTATGTCGAACACGCCAAGCCCGCGCAGATGCTGGCGGAGTGTGGGCTGGACGAGGCCGGGATTGAAGCGTCGGTGCGTGAGCGCCTGCAACTGCTTGCCAAGTAATTCCCTATCCCTGTAGGAGCGAGGCTTGCCCGCGAAGAGGCCATAACATTCAACATCATTGTTGCCTGTTAAGACGCTTTCGCGGGCAAGCCTCGCTCCTACAGGGACCGCGCTTTTTTTCGATTTTTACGAATACATCATGAATCTCTCCCACCTCGCCCTGACGCTGACCTTGCTGCCAGCCGGCCACCTCCTGGCCGACACTTTCGAACGCGATCAAGCCCTCAAACTCCCCGACGTGTTGATCAGCGCCAACCGCCAGGTCGAAGCGCGCAACGACAGCAGCGCCGCCAACACCGTGTTCACCCGCGACGACATCGACCGCCTGCAACCGAGCAGCGTCACCGACCTTCTGCGCCGTGTGCCGGGCGTGCAAGTCGGGCAAACCGGCGGGCGCGGCAGTTTGCCGGGGATTTACATTCGCGGCACCAAATCGGCCCAGAGCCTGGTGCTGGTGGACGGCCAGCGTATCGGCAGCACCACGTCCGGCGACAGCAACCTGCAGCACCTGAACATCGAACAGGTCGAGCGCGTGGAAGTGCTGCGTGGCTCCCGGTCGGTGATTTATGGCAGCGATGCGATTGGCGGGGTGATCCAGATTTTTACTCGACGTGGCAGCGAACAAGGCCTGCAACCACGGCTGCATGTGGGGTTTGGCAGCAACCAGACGTGGGAACGTAGCCTTGGGCTGTCCGGTGGTGATGAGAAAACCCGCTTCAACCTGGGCGCCAGTCTTGATGAAACGGCCGGTATCAATCGCACCCACGAGTCGTATCCCAGCGATGGCGATCACGATGAGTACCGCAATAAATCGGTGAGTTTGAGCCTGAGCCATGCCCTCACCGATGACATCGAAATCGGTGCGAACGTGTTGGATAACCGTGGCAAAAGCGAGTTCGACAACCCGTTCGGCCGCTTCGACATGAACACCTTCGAATCCTTCCAGCAGCAGCCATACAGCGATTTTGACGTCAGCAGCGTCAGCAGTTACATCGACGCGCGCATCAACGATGCCTGGAAAACCCGCCTTGAATTCGGCCACAGCGAAAACCGCGAGAAGACCCTCGACAAGCTCAGCGACGAGCGCACGCTGTTCAACACCTACCGCGATTCGGTGAATTGGCAAAACGACCTGACCCTTGATGATCGCAACAGCCTGATCCTCGGCGGCGACTGGTACGAAGACCGGATCAACAGCAGCACGCCGTTCGACGAGGACAGCCGCTGGAACCGCGCCGCGTTTATCCAGCATCGCTATCAGACAGACAGTTTCTCCACGGAACTGGGCCTGCGCCGCGACCAGAACCAACAGTTCGGCGGCCAAAATAGCTGGAGCGGCACCTTCACCCTGCCGCTGAACCCGGACAACGACGTATTGCTGACCTACAGCGAAGGCTTCCGCGCGCCGACTTTCAACGACTTGTATTACCCGAATTACAGCAACCCGGACCTCAAGCCTGAAACTTCGAAAAGCTATGAGCTGCAATGGCGCAGCCAGCTAACCGATACCAGCCGACTTGAAGCGTCGCTGTACCGCACGGACCTGCAAGACGCGATCATCGTCGGCAGTAACAACCTTCCGCAAAACGTCGCCTCAGCGCGCATCAACGGTTTCGAAGCCGCGCTGAAACAGGAACTGTTCGGCTGGCAGAGCAACCTCGGCGTGGCGATCATCGATCCACGGGACCGCGACAACGGTCACACCCTGGCCCGGCGTGCGCGGCGCACATTGAGTCTGGATCTGGATCGACAGTTTGATCGGCTGGGGCTGGGTGCCAGTTGGCAAGCGGTCAGCAGCAGCTATGACGATGAGAAGAATCTACAGCCGCTGGGTGGTTATGCCTTGCTTGGGCTGCGCAGCAGTTGGGCGTTGAATCGGGAAGTGAAGCTGGAGTTGAAGGTCGATAACCTGCTGGACAAGGGCTATAGCCGGGCGTTGTACAGTTATGACGGTGGTCAGTATGGGTATCGCGAGGAAGGACGGGCGTGGATGTTTGGGGTGACCTGGACCCCGGAGTTCTGATCCCAGATTAACGGCGCCTGGGCCGGCCTCTTCGCGGGCAAGCCTCGCTCCTACAGGGGCGCCACCGATCCCTGTAGGAGCGAGGCTTGCCCGCGAAGGCCGCACCTCGGTCTCAGCGGTCCGGCGCAATCACTCGGCACAGTTTGGCCGTCGCCTCGATCATCTGCCCACTCGGCCGTTCCAAGCCCTTATCCGTCACCAACAACAATTGCCCGCGAGCCACTGCCGTCACTTGCGGCCAGGCCTTCCAGGCATCCAGCTGCGCCTGATCACCGGCGAGAATCACCTCGGGATTGCGCTGTAAAACTGCCTCGACACTGACTTGGGGTGCGGGCAAGGTGAGGTCGGCAAACACATTGCGCGCGCCACACACTTCCAACGCATCGCTGATGATCTGCCCACCGCCCACGGTATACAGCGGTCGATCCCAGACTTGATAGAACACCTGTAACGGCTGATCCCGGTGATAGCGCTGGCGCAGGCTGCCCAGTTTCTGCCGCAGGTCAGCCGCCAACGTGACGCCCCGCTCCGGCCGGCCGAGTTGCGTGGCGATGGCTTCTATCTGCGCAGTGAGCTGTTCGAGGTTGTGGGGTTCAGCGACGTAGGTGGGAATATTCAGGCGTTTTAGCTGTTCACGCTGGGCCGAGCCGACGCTGCCGGGCCAGAGCAACAACAGATTGGGTTTGAGACTAAGCAATCGTTCCATGTCCAACTGGCCATAGCGGCCAACGGACGGAAGATTCCTCAGTTCGGCCGGACGCTCACCGGCATCCAGCACTCCGACCAATAAATCGGCGGAGCCCAGTTCAACAACGATTTCAGTAAGGGACGGCGCGAGGCTGACCACCCGCTCGACCGCAACCGCCGAGCCGCTGACGGCCAACAGCAAAACCGCCAGCCAGATGCGAAGCATCAGCCGAGTTGACGCGGGATACGGTAGAGGTAGAACAGCACCGCAGTCGATAGCGCCAGCAGCATCAGCGGCACGGCTTCGAGGCCGACGAACACGGCCAGCGCACCGATCCACGCCGGTAGACCAGCAACAAGAAACGCCGTGCGGCGCTTGGCGGCCAGGGCAATCCAGGCGGCGGGTTCGTCAGGGGTATCGAGGGCTTTCTGGGTGGCAATCAGCGCGTGTTTGTAGCCGTTGAAAAACTTCAGGCTGACAAACATCGAGGCCACACCGGCGATGAACAGCGGCATCGCCAGCACTGGCAAGATCGCCTCGCCCCGGCCAAACACGCCGTTGATCACGAACAGCGGCACTAACGCCAGCGCCAGGTACTGCCACCAGTTGAAGGCCAGTCGGCGCCGCACCTGACCGCGAGTCACGCCCGGTCTGCCTCGCCCTGATGCTCGTTGCCCATCATGTGGTCGAGCTTGCTGGCCTTGGTCGCCAGGTAGAGTTTGTTGTGCGGGTTGTGGCCGGTGTGCAGCGGCACGCGCTCGGCGACCACGATGCCCATGTCGGTCAAGGCTTTGACCTTGCGTGGGTTGTTGGTCATCAGTCGCAGGGATTTCACGCCCAGGTGCTGCAGCATCGGCAGGCACATGGCGTAGTCACGCTGGTCGGCAGCAAAGCCCAGACGCTCGTTGGCTTCAACGGTATCGGCACCGCCATCCTGCAACTCGTAGGCGCGGATTTTGTTCAGCAGGCCTATGCCACGGCCTTCCTGACGCAGGTAAAGCAACACGCCACGGCCTTCACGGGCGATGGCTTGCAATGCCGCTTCAAGTTGCGAACCACAGTCGCAGCGCTGGCTGAACAAGGCGTCGCCAGTCAGGCATTCGGAGTGCAAACGGCCGAGAACCGGGGCGCCATCGGCGAAGTCGCCCAGGCTGAGCACCACATGCTCACGCCCGTTCTCTTCATCGAGAAAGCCGTGCATGGTGAATTGCGCAAAAGGCGTTGGCAGCTTCGAAGCGGCGACAAAAACGACAGGCACCGGTGTGCTCCTGATCAATAAGTACTGGAGTTTCGCAGAGGCCGCATTGTAACAGCAGCTTTCTTCAGACGCTTAGGCTGAATTATGGGGCATAACGATCAAAAAGTTTGATCACTGCGTCAACAACGGCATTCTCCTGTGGGAGCGAGCCTGCTCGCGAAAGCGTCGGCACATTCAACATCTGTGTGACTGAGCCACCGCATTCGCGAGCAGGCTCGCTCCCACAGGGGATTTTTATCTGCCAATGGATTCGTGTTCAGTCTGTACTAAACGGATACGGCTGCTTCCACTTGGCAAAGATCGGCTTCAACTGGCCGCTTTTCACCAGAGACTCCATGCGCTGGTCGAACAACGCCATCAACGCACGCCCCTTGGGGTTATCGGCAAAGCACAGGAACAGCGGCAACTCGGCGATATGGGTTCGGCGAAATTGCGACGGATCCTTGGCTCGAGCGACCAAGTAATTGATTTCGGTCAGGGCATCGATGTAATAGTCGGCGCGGTTGTGGGTCAGCATCGACAGGATTCCGGTGCGCCGCACCACTTCGTTATAACGCTGCACGTTGGGCAGGTAATCCTGATACTTGTAGCCGCGCACCCAGGCCAGTCGATAGTTGCCGAGGGTGTCCGGGGTTGGTGGCGGGTTGCTCGCCAAGCCCAGGGCATAGATGTGATCGGTGTCGAAGTTCCAGTGCGGATAGAGCACGTCACTGGTTTCATTGCGATAGGCGCCGACGCAGGCGTCCACTTCGCCGCGCTGGGCCAGGCCAACGGCGCGGGTGTAGGGTTCGGTGCGGATATCCAGTTTGACCCCGGCGGGCTCGAAGATGGCGCGCAACACGTCCCAGCCCAGGCCATGACCGTCAGCGGCGGTGTAGTCTTCCCAGTCTTCGCTGGCCAGATGAATCACGGACGGCGTCGGCGCGGCATCCCCCGCCTGGGCGAGGGAGCAAAACAGTGCAAAAACCACCATCAACCAGCGTCGAGCCATCCCTAGTCCCCTGCTTCACCACTCAGGCGAAAAACCACACCAGGCCCTGCATTCCCAGCCACGCAAAGACCCCGGCCAACACGTCGTCGAGCATGATCCCGACGCCGCCATGCACATGGCGGTCGATCCAGCGAATCGGCCACGGCTTGAGGATGTCGAAGAAGCGGAACATCAGGAATCCCGCCAGCAACCAATACCAACCTTCCGGTACCAGCCACAGGGTGATCCACATCCCGACCATCTCGTCCCAGACGATGCCTTCGTGGTCGTGTACCCGCAAATCGTCGGCCACTTTGCCGCACAGCCAGAAGCCGAACAGCATGGTGATGCCGAGCATCAGCCAGTAACCCCAGTCCGGCAACATCTGCCACAACGGGATAAAGGGTAGCGCAACTAATGAACCCCAGGTGCCGGGAGCCTTTGGCAAGGTGCCCGAGCCGAAGCCGAACGCCAGGAAATGCCACGGATTGCGCCAGACTGAAGGCGGTACGAATTCCGCCGGGACCTGTTTGGGATGATCTGTCACGGTGTCTCCCGAAAATGTTGATAGCCCCGGGTTTGCGGGGTGATGTCGTGTCCATCGGCGTCCAGCAGTACAACGCCCTGCCCGCTCACGACCCGGCCGACTACATGGATCGGCCAGCCGTCCGCCAGCAGTTTGGGCAATTCGACGGGCGGCAAGGTGAACGCCAGCACGTAGTCATCGCCACCGCTCAGGGCGGCGTCTTCGGCGCCTGTCTGACCGAGGAAGGTCACCAGCGCTTGCGATACCGGCAGCTTACTCCGCTCAACCTGAATGCCGACCTTCGACGCGAGCGCTATGTGCCCGCAATCAGCAAGTAGCCCATCAGAGATATCGAGTGCCGCACTGGCTTTGCCGCGCAATGCCTGACCGAGGGCCAGCTGCGGTTGCGGCGACCAGTAATGGCGCAGCAGCGGATCGGCGATGGCCTCGTCCGCGGTCCGTTGGCCTAGCACCAGCGGCAAGGCACCAGCCGCATTGCCCAGCTCACCGCCGACGCACAGCCAGTCACCCGGCTGCGCACCGCTGCGAGTCAACGCCTGACCGGCCGGCACACGGCCAAACACGGTCATGGTCAAACTCAGCGGCCCACGGGTGGTGTCGCCGCCGACCAGCGCCACCCCACAGCTTTGGGCCATCACATTCAAACCACGGGCGTAGGCATCCAGCCAATCGGCGGTCACCGTCGGCAAGGTCAGGGCAAGGGTAAAGGCAACGGGAGTGGCGCCCATGGCGGCCAGGTCGCTGACCGCTACAGCCAGCGAGCGCTGACCGAGCAAAAACGGGTCGCAGGGATCTGCGAAATGCACACCGGCAACGAGGGTGTCGGTGGAAATCGCCAGCTGCTCCCCAAGGGGCACAGCCAGCAAGGCGCAGTCATCGCCGATCCCAAGGGCAACGCCCTCGCCGCCCTGCGCACAAGGCGCGGCGGCGAAGAAATTGCGGATCAGCTCAAACTCACCCATAGCGATTACAAGCGCCGATTAGCGCTTGAACGCCTTCACTTCAGCTTCACGCAGACGCGGGGCCAGCTTGTCGAGTACACCGTTGACGAACTTGTGGCCGTCGGTGGAACCGAAGACTTTCGCCAGCTCGATACCTTCGTTGATCACAACGCGGTACGGCACGTCGACGCGCTTGAGCAGCTCCCAGGTGGACAGGCGCAGAACCGCCAGTTCAACCGGGTCGAGCTCTTCGATGGTGATGTCCAGGCACGGCGACAGTGCAGCGTCGATCTCAGGCTTGTGGGCCGGAACGCCGTGCAGGATGTCGTGGAAGTAGGCGGCATCGACATCGCTGAAATCGTTATCGACCCGGAACTGCGCTTCGATCTCGTTCAGCGACTGCTTGGCCATGTGCCATTGGTATAGCGCTTGAGTCGCGAGCTGACGGGCTTCGCGACGCTTGACGCTTTTCGATGGCTTGCCGGCATCCGCAGGCTTTGGATCGCGCGGGTTGAACTGATCGCTGTCGTCGCTAATCACTTGGCCTCCAACTGTGCCAGCAGGCTGACCATTTCCAGAGCGGACAGGGCAGCTTCAGCACCTTTGTTGCCGGCCTTGGTGCCGGAACGTTCGATGGCTTGCTCGATGGAATCAACGGTCAGGACGCCGAAAGCGACCGGCACGCCGAACTCCATGGACACCTGGGCCAGGCCCTTGGTGCATTCGCCAGCCACGTATTCGAAGTGCGGAGTACCGCCACGAATGACCGCGCCCAGAGCGATGATTGCCGCGTATTCGCCTTTCTGGGCGACTTTCTGCGCAACCAGCGGGATTTCGAAGGCGCCAGGGGCACGGATGATGGTGATGTCGCTTTCGCTCACGCCATGGCGAACCAGGGCATCAACTGCACCGCTAACCAGGCTTTCAACGACGAAGCTGTTGAAACGGCCTACTACCAAAGCGTAGCGGCCTTTAGGGGCGATGAAGGTACCTTCGATGGTCTTCAGGGTCATTCGTTAGATCTCTTAAAGAGCCGGGACGCGTTTTCTACGCGTCCCTCAGTGATGTGTTAACCGCGAATCAAGGCCCGGAAACAACCGGTCATTATTCGGAGGGCACGTATTCTACAACTTCCAGATCGAAACCGGATATCGCATTAAATTTCATTGGCGCACTCATCAGGCGCATTTTGCGCACGCCCAGGTCCCGGAGGATCTGCGAACCGGCACCGACGATGCTGTAGGTGGTCGGTTTTTTCGCCGGGACGTGTTCCGCGGTTTCGCGGATGTGTGCCAGCAATACGTCGCCATCGAGCGGGTGACCGAGCAACAGAACCACGCCGCTGCCGGCCTCGGCAACCGCGGCCATGGCGGCGCGCAGGCTCCAGCGGCCCGGTTGCTTGACCATCAGCAGATCGCGCAATGGGTCCATGTTGTGCACGCGAACCAGGGTCGGCTCTTCAGCGCACACGGTGCCCAGGGTCAGCGCCATGTGCACGTCGCCTTCCACGGAATCACGATAGGTCACCAGGTTGAATTGGCCCAGTTCGCTGTCCAGCGGCTGCTCGGCAATCCGCTGAACGGTACGTTCGTGGATCATCCGGTAGTGAATCAGGTCGGCGATGGTGCCGATCTTGATGTTGTGTTCGGCAGCGAAGGTTTCCAATTCGGCGCGGCGGGACATGGTGCCGTCGTCGTTCATCACTTCGCAGATCACGCCGCTCGGCTCGAAACCGGCCATGCGCGCCAGGTCGCAGGCGGCTTCGGTGTGACCGGCGCGAGCGAGGGTGCCGCCCGGTTGGGCCATCAGCGGGAAGATGTGGCCCGGGCTGACGATGTCTTCAGCCTTGGCATCCTTGGCGGCGGCGGCCTGCACAGTGCGGGCGCGGTCGGCGGCGGAGATGCCGGTGGTCACGCCGGTGGTGGCTTCGATCGATACAGTGAACTTGGTACCGAAACCCGAACCGTTGCGCGGCGCCATCAGCGGCAGCTTCAGCAATTCGCAGCGCTCGCGGCTCATCGGCATGCAGATCAGACCACGGGCGTGCTTGGCCATGAAGTTGATGTGTTCAGGCTGGCAGCACTCGGCGGCCATGATCAGGTCGCCTTCGTTCTCGCGGTCTTCGTCATCCATGAGGATGACCATCTTGCCTTGGCGGATGTCTTCAACCAGTTCTTCGATGCTATTGAGCGCCACAAGGCACCCCCTTGAGTCAGGATTTGAGGTAGCCGTTGGCGGCCAGAAAGCTTTCAGTGATGTTCCCGGATGTCGGCTCTGCGGCCTTATCGCCCAGCAACAGGCGCTCCAGATAACGTGCCAGCAAGTCCACTTCCAGATTCACCCGGCGACCTGGCTGATAAGACGCCATGATGGTTTCGCTCAGGGTGTGGGGAATGATCGTCAGCAAGAACTCGGCGCCATCCACTGCGTTCACGGTCAGGCTGGTGCCATCGACGGTGATCGAGCCTTTATGGGCGATGTACTTGGCGAGGTCTTTTGGCGCGCGGATACAGAATTCCACGGCGCGTGCATTCTCGGTGCGGGCAACCACTTCGCCCACGCCATCGACATGGCCGCTGACCAGGTGACCGCCCAATCGCGTGGTCGGGGTCAGGGCTTTTTCCAGGTTGACCGGGCTGCCGCTTTTCAAGTCATTCATGGCGGTGCAGTCGAGGGTTTCGCGACTGACATCCGCCGCAAAGCCATTGCCGGGCAGTTCAACCGCGGTCAGGCACACGCCGTTGACCGCGATGCTGTCGCCCAGTTTGACGTCGCTCAGGTCGAGCTTGCCGGTTTCTACGTAAACCCGCACATCTCCGCCTTTTGGGGTCAATGCACGAATACTGCCGATGGATTCGATGATGCCGGTAAACATGGAGTCCTCCTCGAGAACAAAGCCGTCGCGTGGCGCAGGCCGGGAATTATACGCTCGCTGCCGGCACAGGAATGGCGATGACTCGCCAGTCATCGCCAACCGCGCGGATTTCGGTGATTTTGAGCTCGGGCGCGTCTTTCATTTGCGCCAGCGGCCAGTCCAGCAACGGGCGGGCCAAGGAGCCGAGGAACTTGCCGGCGATGAAGATCTGGAATTCATCCACCAGACCTTGCTGGGCGAAAGCCCCCGCCAGGCGCGGCCCGGCTTCGACCAACACTTCGTTGACCCCACGGTTGGCCAGTTCGACCAGTAACTTGCGTAGGTCCACCAGACCATCGTCGCCAGCCACGATCAGGCATTCCGGGCCGTTGGCGTACTGCTCTTCAATCGCCATGCAGGTGGCGACCAACACCGGGCCAGCCTTGAAGAACGGCGCATCCAGCGGCACTCGCAAACGGCCGTCGATCAGCACGCGCAGCGGCGGACGGCTCATGGCCAATGCAGTTTGTTCAGCGTCCAGGCCCAGTTCAGCGGCGCGCACGGTCAAACGCGCATTGTCCGCCAGCACCGTGTCAGCGCCGGTCAGCACCACACTGGCCTGGGCACGCAGGCGTTGCACTGCCGAACGCGCAGCAGGGCCGGTGATCCATTGGCTTTCGCCGCTTTCCATCGCCGTGCGACCGTCGAGGCTCATGGCCAACTTGACCCGCACAAACGGCAAGCCGTACTCCATGCGCTTCAAGAAGCCTTCGTTGAGCTTGCGCGCTTCACCTTCCAGCACGCCGCTTTCGATGGCGATGCCGGCCTGGGCCAGACGCTGCATGCCGCGACCGGCCACCGACGGGTTCGGGTCCTGCATCGCCGCCACCACACGGGCGAGGCCGGCATTCACCAGCGCATCGGCGCAGGGCGGCGTGCGGCCGTGATGGCTGCAGGGTTCGAGGGTCACGTAAGCGGTGGCGCCCCGGGCCTGGTCGCCCGCGTCGCGCAGGGCGTGGACTTCGGCGTGGGGTTCGCCGGTGCGCACGTGCCAGCCTTCGCCGACGATCTGCCCGTCCTTGACGATCACACAGCCAACACGCGGGTTGGGGTGGGTCGTGTAGTGACCTTTGCGCGCCAGTTCCAGGGCGCGGGCCATGTAATGGGCGTCGAGGACGGCAAGTTCTGCGGAGGTGGTCATTCTTTCACCGGCTCACGGGCCAGGCGATCGATCTCTTCGCGGAACTCGTTCAAGTCCTGGAAGCGCCGATACACGGAGGCGAAACGAATGTAGGCGACTTCGTCGAGCTTTTGCAGCTCGGCCATCACCAGTTCACCGACCACGAGGGATTTGACCTCTCGCTCACCGGTGGCGCGCAGTTTGTGTTTGATGTGCACCAGCGACGATTCGAGGCGCTCGACACTCACCGGGCGCTTCTCCAGCGCCCGCTGCATGCCGGCACGGAGTTTTTCTTCGTCGAACGGCTGACGGCTGCCGTCGGTTTTGATCAGGCGCGGCAACACCAGTTCGGCGGTCTCGAACGTCGTGAAACGCTCGCCGCAGGCCAGGCATTCACGCCGGCGGCGCACCTGTTCGCCCTCGGCGACCAGACGCGAGTCGATGACCTTGGTGTCGTTGGCACCGCAGAAGGGACAGTGCATGGTGGCAGGCAACAAAAAAAGGGAGGGCCATGGTAGCGCATCCCCGTGGCAAGACAAGCCATAGGGTTTGCGGTATACAGACGAGCTAGTGTCCTGTTTGGCGAATAATGTTCCTTTTTGACGCGTGGCTGTTGTTGTCAGGCAAGGCGCCGCGACGAGTCATAGCCCGCTATGGCGAGGAGCGGCAACGCAGCATGACGGCAACAGACGCCGTCAAAAATGAACAGTATTCGTGAAACAGGACACCTTTATGGATTTCATGTTGCTGGAGCCAAAAATGTCGTTACGACCGCTCGTCCTGCTCAGTGTTTTAAGCCTGTTGGTGGCCTGCGGCAGCGATGCGCCCAAGCCCCAGCCGCCGACCCCAGGCCCCGCGCCACAAGCGGCGCAGAAGAAAGCCAAGGAATCGGCCGACCTCGGCCCGCTGCCGGCCTATCAGCGTGAGTTGAGCGGCACATTGCAAGGCGTGCCGGCCGGTGCCGAAGTGGAACTGGCGCTGCTGGTGATCGATGACAAATCCCGCCCGCAACAATTGCTGGCCAGTTCCAGCCTGATCGGCACCAATCAAATCCTGCCGTTTCATCTGCGTTTCAATCCAGAATCCTTTCCGGTCGGCGCCCGGGTTGAACTGCGTGGCCGCGCCAGTCAGTCCGGTCAGCTGATTTTGCACTTGCCATCGCAAACCATCACTCAGCCGACGACCCAGGCCCTGGGTCAGCTGCAATTCGTCAAAGCCCCATGATTGCACCGCTCGACCTGCAACAGGCGTTAGGTGAATTGCTCGGTGATGCGCAGCTCGTTGCCTGTGATTTGCCGAACACCGACCTGAAGCTCTGGCTGATCGACGGCGACAACATGGACCGCGCCTTCAGCCAGGACGAAATCCAACGGATTCTGCATGAGCCGCCCTATTGGAGTTTTTGCTGGGCCAGTGGCTTGGCGGTGGCGCGGTATCTCGCTGAGTTTCCCGAGTGGGTCAAAGGCAAGCGCGTGCTGGATTTCGGCGCGGGTTCCGGGGTGGCCGGGATTGCCGCGGTGAAGGCCGGCGCACTGGAAGTGGTGGCCTGTGACCTGGACCCGCTGGCGATTGCGGCGTGTCGGGCGAATGCTGAACTCAATGACGTAGAACTCAATTATTCGACGGATTTCTTTGCCGAGGCGGATCGGTTTGATCTGATTCTGGTCGCCGACGTGCTGTATGACCGGGCGAATCTGCCGCTGCTTGATGAGTTTTTGAGTCGTGGCCGGGAAGCCTTGGTCGCAGATTCGCGGGTCAGGGATTTTCGTCATCCGTTGTACCGGCGCATTGAAATGCTGGAGGCGATGACCTTGCCGGATCTGGCCGAGCCGGAAGAGTTTCGGCATGTGAGCCTTTATCACGCCTCTCGCCCATGATCGTTCCCACGTTCTGCGTGGGAATGCAGCCCGGGACGCTCCGCGTCCCATTCAAAGCCGAACGCGGACCGTCCGTAGAGGCATTCCCACGACCAGAGCGTGGGAACGATCAGTGCAGGTTCAGCGTCGCTCTCGAAATCGGCGCGCTCCCGGGTTGTGTTGATTTCGAAATCGGCGCGAACCCGTAGGAGCGAGGCTTGCCCGCGAAAGCTATCTCTCAGACCGCCCAGACTTCCGGCCACACCCCGCCAAGCCGTATAGTTGCCTCATTCACGCTTCCAAGAGATCCCCCATGAGTCAGGAAATGCCGTACATCTTCGACGCCACGACTGCCGATTTCGACCAGTCGGTGATCGAGAACTCTTTTCACAAACCGGTGCTGGTGGATTTCTGGGCCGAATGGTGTGCGCCGTGCAAGGCATTGATGCCGATGCTGCAAACCATCGCCGAGAGCTATCAGGGCGAGTTGTTGCTGGCCAAGGTCAACTGCGACATCGAGCCGGACATCGTCTCGCGCTTCGGCATTCGCAGCCTGCCGACCGTGGTGCTGTTCAAGGACGGTCAGCCGGTGGACGGTTTTGCCGGTGCGCAACCGGAATCTGCCGTACGCGCCATGCTTGAACCGCATGTGCAAATGCCGCCGCCGGCCGCTGCCGATCCGTTCGAACAGGCTCAGGCGTTGTTCGATGAAGGCCGTTTTGCCGACGCCGAAGCCATCCTCAAAGTACTGCTGGGCGAAGACAACACCAACGCCAAAGCGCTGATCCTGTACGCCCGCTGCCTCACCGAGCGCGGTGAACTGGGCGAAGCGCAAACCGTGCTCGACGCGGTCAAGACCGATGAGCACAAGGCTGCACTGGCTGGGGCCAAGGCGCAGATCCAGTTTTTGGGTCAGGCCAAGGATTTGCCGGATGCCGCCGATTTGAAGGCGCGCCTGGCGAAAGATCCGCAGGACGATGAAGCGGTTTATCAACTGGCGATCCAGCAATTGGCCCGCCAGCAATACGAACCGGCGCTGGATTCGCTTCTGAAGCTGTTCATCCGCAACCGCAGCTACAGCGAAGGCCTGCCGCACAAGACCTTGCTGCAAGTGTTCGAATTGCTGGGCAACGATCACCCGCTGGTGACCACGTACCGTCGCAAGCTGTTCGCCGCGCTTTATTGATTCTGTAGGAGCGAGGCTTGCCCGCGAAAGCGTCCGTGAGATCGCCATCGCTGTAGGAGCGAGGCTTGCCCGCGAAGGCGTCCGTAAGATCGCCATCGCTGTAGGAGCAAGGCTTGCCCGCGATGGCGTCCGTAAGATCGCCATCGCTGTAGGAGCAAGGCTTGCCCGCGATGGCGTCCGTAAGATCGCCGTCGCTGTAGGAGCAAGGCTTGCCCGCGATGGCGTCCGTAAGATCGCCATCGCTGTAGGAGCAAGGCTTGCCCGCGATGGCGTCCGTAAGATCGCCATCGCGAGCAAGCTTTGCTCCTACGGGTCCTACTCTGGCTCTTGCCAGCAATAGAGCGGCGTATCCCCGCCGCTCACCACTTTCACATCCGCGCTATGGCGCAGGCGCACCAACAACCGCTTGCCCGACGCCGCGCTTCCCGTCAGCCCTTCCAACTGCTCCAGCAAATCCGGCCCACTCAATTGCCCGGCCTTGCGCAGCAGGTCTTTGGCGATCTGCCACAGCGCGTCATCCTGATTCAGCGGTTTGGCCGCCGGGGCGCTGACGTCCTCGGTTTTGCTGACCTGCAACTGCGCGCCGAGCCGTGCCCAGTCGCCGTCGTCCATCTCCAGGGTCAAATCCACCGGCCAGTCGCCGATGCTTCCGCGTATTCGCAACATGAGTCTGCTCCTGCACATTTCTGACCTGCATGCTCCCATGGGTCTTGTGCAACGCCAAGCGGGCGGTCAAACTCTCCGCACTTTCGTTATAAGATTACATAACAAACCTTTCACTTTACTTTCCGGAGACCCGCCATGCGTCGTCTGCTGCTCGCTCTGCCGTTTGCCCTGTTGCCGCTGGCCGTCGCCTATGCGGCCAATGAACCTGAACACGGCAGCCTCGGCGCCCACGAACATGGCGTCGGTCGCTTGAACGCAGCGCTGGACGGCCAGACCCTGGAGCTGGAGCTGGAAAGCCCGGCGATGAACCTGGTGGGGTTCGAACACGTCGCCACCACCGACGCGGATAAAGCCAAAGTCGCCGCCGCCAAGGCGAAGCTGGAAAACCCGTTGGCGCTGTTCAACCTGCCGAAAGCCGCCGGTTGCAAAGTCGCGACCCAGGAACTGGAAAGTCCGCTGTTCGGTGACAAGCCGGACGCCGACGATGACCACGACGAAGCGGACAAGGACGGTCACGAGCATCACCACGACCACAGCGAAATCCACGCCCACTACCAATTCAGCTGTTCGGCACCCGGTGCGTTGAAAACATTGGACCTGACGACGATCTTCAACACCTTCCCGGCGACCCAGAAGATTCAGGTACAACTGATCAGCCCGAGCGGCCAGCAAGGGGTTGAAGTGACGTCCAAGGCGGCCGCCCTGAAATTCTGACCCACCCCGATCCTGTAGGAGCGAGGCTTGCCCGCGAAGAGGCCGTCACATTCAACAGAGATGTCGACTGATAGATCGCCTTCGCGGGCAAGCCTCGCTCCTACAAGGGCTCACCACCTCCCTGACCGGTTTCACATGACCCAAGCACTCATCGAACTGTCCGACCTGGGCTTCAGCTGGCCCGGTCACCCGCCGCTGCTGGATATCCCGGCGTTTCGCCTGGAACCGGGCGAAACCCTGTTCCTCAAGGGCCCCAGCGGCAGTGGCAAAACCACCCTGCTTGGCCTGCTCGGCGGTGTGCAGAAGCCCGATCGAGGCAGTATCCGTTTGCTCGGCCAGGAACTGACCGAACTCGGCGCCGGCGCTCGCGACCGTTTTCGCGTCGATCACACCGGTTACATCTTTCAACAGTTCAACCTACTGCCGTTTCTCTCAGTGCGCGAGAACGTCGAGTTGCCTTGTCACTTCTCCAAATTACGCGCCGAACGGGCGAAGCAGCGTCACGGCAGCGTCGATCAAGCTGCCGCTACTTTGCTCGCGCATTTGGGTCTGAAGGATGAAAGCATCCTCAGCCGCCGCGCCGATTCGCTGTCCATCGGCCAGCAACAACGGGTCGCCGCCGCACGGGCGCTGATCGGCCAGCCGGAACTGGTGATCGCCGACGAACCGACCTCGGCCCTGGATTACGACGCCCGGGAAAACTTCATTCGCCTGCTGTTCGCCGAATGCCGCGAAGCCGGGTCGAGCCTGTTGTTTGTCAGCCATGACCAGAGCCTCGCGCCGCTGTTCGACCGCAACCTGTCGCTGGCCGAGCTCAATCGCGCCGCCACCCCGTTCGAGGTCTGAGATGTATTTGTTTCGTCTAGCCCTGGCCAGCCTGGCTAACCGCCGCTTCACCGCGATCCTCACCGCGTTCGCCATTGCCCTGTCGGTCTGCCTGTTGCTGGCCGTGGAGCGGGTGCGCACCGAGGCCAAGGCCAGTTTCGCCAGCACCATCAGCGGCACCGACCTGATCGTCGGCGCCCGTTCCGGTTCGGTGAACCTGTTGCTGTACTCGGTGTTCCGCATCGGCAACGCCACCAACAACATCCGTTGGGACAGCTTTGAACACTTCGCCAACAACCCGAAAGTGAAGTGGGCGATCCCGATGTCCCTCGGCGATTCCCATCGCGGTTATCGGGTGATGGGCACCACCGAGGCGTACTTCGAGCATTACCAGTACGGTCATCAACAACACCTGGAAATCGCCGACGGCCGCGCCTTCGCCACCGACCCGTTCGAAGTGGTGCTCGGTGCCGAAGTGGCGGATGCACTGCACTACAAACTCGGCGACAAACTGGTGCTGGCCCACGGCGTGGCGGTGATCAGCCTGGTCAAGCACGACGACAAACCGTTCACCGTGGTCGGCATCCTCAAGCGCACCGGCACTCCGGTGGACCGCACGTTGCACATCAGCCTCGGCGGCATGGAGGCGATCCACATCGACTGGCACAACGGCGTGCCCGCTCAAGGCCAGGGCCGGATCAGTGCCGATCAAGCACGCAATATGGACCTGACGCCGCAAGCGATCACCGCGTTCATGCTCGGCCTCAACAGCAAGATTTCGACCTTCGCGGTCCAGCGTGAGATCAACGAATTCCGTGGCGAACCGATGCTGGCGATCCTGCCCGGCGTGGCGTTGCAGGAGTTGTGGAGTTTGATGAGCACGGCGGAAAAAGCCCTGTTCGTGGTCTCGCTGTTTGTGGTGTTGACCGGGTTGATCGGCATGCTCACCGCGATTCTCACCAGCCTCAATGAACGGCGGCGCGAGATGGCGATCCTGCGTTCGGTGGGTGCGCGGCCGTGGCACATCGCGACGCTGCTGGTGCTGGAAGCCTTCGCCCTGGCGCTGTCCGGGGTGATTGCCGGCGTGGCGCTGCTGTATGTGTGCATCGCCGCTGCGCAAGGTTATGTGCAGGCCAATTACGGTTTGTACCTGCCGCTGGCCTGGCCGAGCGAATATGAATGGACGCTGCTCGGTGGCATCCTGATCGCCGCGCTGCTGATGGGCAGCGTGCCGGCCTGGCGTGCATATCGCCAATCATTGGCCGATGGCCTGTCGATCCGTTTATGAGGACGTTAAAGATGCCCCGCGCTCTGCTCGCGCTGTTGATGCTGGTCGCCCTGCCGCTGTGGGCGGCTGAACCTGCGGATTTGACCTGGTCGGAAATGATCCCGCCGGATGCCCCGGCGGAAGTGCCGAACATGACGCCGCTGCACGACCTGTCGCAAATGAGCAGCACGCTGGAGTCGGCCCCGGCCGCCAAGCAGGACCTGCCGAATGCGCCGGTGGTGAAGAGTCTCGATGGCAAGAACATTCGCTTGCCGGGTTACATCGTGCCACTGGAAGTGAGCGAAGAAGGTCGCACCACGGAGTTTCTGCTGGTGCCGTATTTCGGCGCCTGCATCCACGTGCCGCCACCGCCGTCGAACCAGATCGTGCATGTGAAAAGCGAAGTCGGCGTGAAGCTGGATGAGTTGTATCAGCCGTACTGGATCGAGGGTTCGTTGCAGGTCAAAGCGTCCACCAGCGAATTGGCGGATGCCGGGTATCAGATGGAAGCGGACAAGATTTATGTGTATGAATTGCCGGAGTGAATCCGGGGGTTCTGTGTTGTTTGTGAGGACGCCTTCGCGGACAAGCCGCTCCTACAGGGTTTGTCGCGTTCGCGGTATTGCGGCAAACACAAACCCTGTAGGAGCGAGGCTTGCCCGCGAAGGGGCCCGCAAAGGTTCCACAAAAAACCATCCCATCACTGTTTCATTGAGCTGAATCAAAAGACCGTATCAGATGGCTCTTTACCATTGGACATCGAACATTTTTAACGTCCTTTGGAGCCCCCATGAACAAGTCCTTGCTCAGCGCCTCGCTATTTGCCCTCGCGCTTGCAGCCCCGCTCGCCCACGCCCACGAGGCTGGCGACATCATCGTTCGCGCCGGTGCGATCACCGTCAACCCGAAAGCCGACAGTTCCAGCGTCAAGGTTGACCAGGGTCCGTTAGCCGGTGCCAATCTGGGTGGCAAGGCCACCATGAGCAGCGACACGCAACTGGGTCTGAACTTCGCCTACATGATCGACAGCCACTGGGGCATCGAGCTGCTCGCTGCTTCGCCATTCGAACATGACGTGAAGATCAAAGGTACCGCCCTGGGCGCGGCCAACGGCAAACTCGGCACCCTGAAACACCTGCCACCGACCCTCAGCGTCGTCTACTACCCGCTCGACGCCAAGTCTGCGTTCCAGCCGTATGTCGGCGCCGGTATCAACTACACCTGGATCTACGACGAACACGTCGGCAGCGAAGCCCAGTCCAATGGCTTCAGCAACTTCAAGGCGAAAAACTCCTGGGGCATGGCGTTCCAGGTTGGCGCCGACTACATGATCACCGACAACATCATGATCAACGCCCAGATGCGCTACATCGACATCGACACCCGCGCGACCGTGGAAAACGACGCCGTGGCGCCGGGGACCCGGGCCAAGGTCAATGTGGACGTGGATCCGTTCATCTACATGGTCGGGCTTGGTTACAAATTCTAAATCCCACGCACAAAAAAAGGCGCCTAACCAGGCGCCTTGATCGTTCCCACGCTCCGCGTGGGAATGCAGCCCGGGACGCTCCGCGTCCCATCCAATGCCGAACGCAGAGCGTCCGTTGAGGCATTCCTTTGCTGCGCGTGGGAACGATCAGCGACCCAGCAAGCGCGCCAGACCGACGTTCATCGGCGTCTGTTCTGGATAAGTAAACCGCTCCAGCAACCGCCGGTTGTTCGCCCGCGAGTGGCGGATATCACCGGACCGTGCCGGGCCGTAGGTGATGGGCGGCAATTCACCGACCACTTGTTCCAACGCTTCGAGCATCTGCTTAAGAGTTGTGGCCTGATTCCAACCGACATTCACCGCCCCCACGTCGATCTGCGGTTTCTCAATCGCCTGCACCAGCAAATCCACCAGGTCTTCAACGTAGACAAAATCCCGGGTCTGTTCGCCATCGCCAAACACGGTGATCGGCAACCCTTTCTGCGCCCGTTCGCTGAAGATGCTGATGACCCCGGAGTACGGCGAGGACGGGTCCTGGCGCGGGCCGAAGATGTTGAAGAAGCGGAACACCACCGGCTCCAGACCGTGCTGGCGACGATAGAAATCGAAGTAGTACTCGCCGGCCAGTTTGTCCGAGGCATAAGGCGTCAGCGGCGCCTTGGCGGTTTCTTCGTCAATCGACTCGCCTTCGCCGTTGTTGCCATACACCGCGGCACTGGAGGCGAACAACACTCGCTTGACCCCGGCCTGACGCATCGCCTCGCAGACATTCAAGGTGCCGATGAAGTTGCTCTGGTGAGTCTTCACCGGATCGTCTACCGACGCCTGCACCGAGGCCACGGCGGCCAGGTGCGCGACGGCGCTGCAACCGATCATCGAGCGAGCGACCAATGCCGCATCGGCGACGTCGCCGACAATCAGCTCGACCTTGGGATTGTCCAGTGGCAGGTTGCTGCGTTTGCCGGTGGACAGGTCATCGAGAATCCGCACCGAATGACCCTTGGCGAGCAAGGCATCGGTGAGGTGTGAACCGATGAAACCGGCACCGCCGGTGATGAAAACTGGGCCGTCAGCCATGGCGATAGAACCTATCCAGTAAGCCCGGGAGCGCCGCGCGCCAGGCGCGGGGCTTGATCCCGAAGGTGTGCAGAATTTTCTTGCAAGCCAGCACCGCGTGTTGCGGCTCTTCGGCAGCGTCGGGCCGTGCGGCGTGAGCCTGGGCGGTCGGCGCGTCGATGGCCAGTTCATGCAGGTTGCGCGCTTCGGTGATGATCGCCTGCCCCAATGCCAGCGGCGTGGTCGCCTCATGTCCGGCGTAATGATAGGTGCCCCAAAGCGGCGCTGCACAATCGAGTTGCTTGAGCACCGAGATGATCACCCGGGCCGCGTCGTCCACGGGCGTCGGATTGCCCCGGCGGTCGTCAGCCATCAGCAATTCTTCCGGGGTCTCGGCCCGGGCGAGGAAACGCCCGAGGGTGCCGTCGGGGCTGTCGTCGAGCAGCCAGCCGAAGCGCAACAACACGTGTTGCGGGCAGGTAGCGCGTACGCTTTGTTCGATCCGCCATAAGGCCTGACCGCGCAGGCCCAAGGGCACCGGCTCGTCTTTTTCGCTGTAGGCCGTGGCCCGGGAGCCGTCGAACACGCGATAGCTCGAGGGTTGCAGCAAAACGATGTTGTGATGCTGGCACAGTTCAGCCAGACGCTCGACCGCCCGTTCCTGCCCGGCCAGACGCTGTTCGCTGACTGTCTCCGCCTGGAACCAGTCGAAATAATAGGCGAGGTTGATCAGCGCGTCCGGGCGGGTGTCGTCGAGCAGTTGCGTCAGGCTCGCGGCATCCCAGCCGTCTTGTGGTGGGCGGGGGGCGAGGAAACCGATGTCTTCCTCCGCACCGAGGCGAATCAGCGCCTGCCCAAGGGCATTTCCGCCGCCCAGTAACATAAGGCGCATTCGCATAGAGTCAGCAGGCCCAGTCTGATTGGAACAATGGCTTAATCGACACCGCCCGCAGGCAATATCGTCGATAGATGCCGGAATCGTTGCATTTTGCGGGTTTAGTGCGCAACCGTCATCCGTAAAGTGTAGATCGCCGGGTTTTGCGCTGCCTGTTCTGGCCTCTTCGCGGGCAAGCCTCGCTCCTACAGGGGGCGGTGGCGCTTTTGTAGGAGCGAGGCTTGCCCGCGAGGAGGCCATCAGCATCGACACAGATCCCCAGCGGTACTTGCATCTTCCCCACCCCGCCCGCATAAATTACTGCATGAACCTGCCCATCCCCGCCGACAGCGCCCTGGCCGGCTTCCATCCCGCCGTCAGTGCCTGGTTCAGCCATACCTTCCCGACGGTCACCGCCGCCCAGGCCCGGGCGTGGCCGTTGATTCGTCAGCGCCGCTCGACGCTGATCGCCGCGCCCACCGGTTCCGGCAAAACCCTCACCGCATTCCTCGCCGTGCTGGATGACCTGTTTCATCAGGGCCTGGAAAACGGCGGTCACCTGCCCGACGAAACCCTGGTGGTCTATGTCTCGCCGCTCAAGGCGTTATCCAACGACATCCAGATCAACCTGCAAAACCCGCTGGCCGGCATCACCGAGCAATTGCGCGTGATGGGGCTGCCCGAATTGCAGATCAACACCGCCGTGCGCACCGGCGACACGCCGCAAAAAGACCGCTCGGCGATGCGCAAGAACGCGCCGCACATTCTGGTGACCACCCCGGAATCCCTTTACGTGCTGCTCGGTTCCGACTCCGGGCGAAAAATGCTCGGCACCACCCGCACGGTGATCGTCGACGAAATCCACGCCATCGCCGCCAGCAAACGCGGCAGTCACCTGGCGTTGAGTCTGGAGCGCTTGCAGGCGTTGTGTGCCGAGCCGTTGATGCGTATCGGCCTGTCCGCCACGCAAAAACCCATCGAAGCGGTGTCGCGCTTTCTGGTTGGCCGAGACCGTGAATGCGACATCATCGACATCGGCCACGCCCGCCCACGGGACCTGGGCATCGAAGTGCCGCCGGTGCCGCTCTCGGCAGTGATGGCCAACGACGTCTGGGAACTGGTCTACGACCGCCTCGCCGCCCTCGCCCGCGAACACCGCACCACGCTGATTTTCGTCAACACCCGGCGTCTGGCTGAACGCCTGAGCCGACACCTGAGCGAGCGCCTCGGTAAAGAAGCCGTGGCCGCACACCACGGCAGTCTGGCCAAGGAATTTCGCCTCGACGCCGAACAGCGGCTCAAGCGCGGCGACCTGCAAGTGTTGATCGCCACGGCCTCGCTGGAATTGGGTATCGATATCGGTGACGTTGATCTGGTGTGCCAGATTGCCTCGCCGCGCTCGATTGCCGGGTTTCTGCAACGGGTTGGCCGGTCCGGGCATCAGGTCGGCGGCACGCCCAAGGGCCGGTTGTTCGCTACCACCCGCGACGATTTGATCGAATGCGCCGCGTTGCTCGACTGCGTGCGCCGGGGCGAACTCGACACTTTGCTGATCCCGGTCGCACCGCTGGACGTGCTGGCCCAGCAAATCATCGCCGAGGTCAGTTGCCAGGAGTGGCAGGAAGACGCGCTGCTGGAACTGTTCCGCCGCGCCTCGCCCTACGCCAACCTCGATGAAAAACACTACCAGGCGCTGCTGAAAATGCTCGCCGAGGGCTACAACGGTCGCCAGGGCATGCGTAGCGCTTATCTGCACCGTGACGCCGTCAGTCGCACTTTGCGCGGGCGCCGAGGCGCCAAACTGACGGCAGTCACCAGCGGCGGCACCATCCCGGACAACGCCGACTACAGCGTGGTGCTGGAACCCCAAGGGCTGAACATCGGCAGCGTCAACGAAGACTTTGCGGTGGAAAGCATTGCTGGGGATATCTTTCAACTCGGCAACACCTCGTACCGCATCCTGCGGGTCGACACCGGCAAGGTCCGGGTCGAGGATGCCCAGGGCCAGCCGCCGACCATTCCATTCTGGCTCGGCGAAGCACCGGGGCGTAGCGCGGAACTGTCGTTCGCCGTGGCGCGTCTGCAAGCGCAACTCGATGACCTGCTTGGCGCCACACCCGGCAACCTGCAACCGGCGATTGACTGGCTCACCGACACCCTCGGCCTCAACCTCGCCAGCGCCGATCAACTGGTGGATTACCTGGCCCGCGCGCGCCTGACACTCGGTGCATTGCCATCTCAAGACACGTTGCTGATGGAGCGGTTTTTCGACGAGTCCGGCGGCACGCAACTGATCATTCACACGCCGTTCGGCAGCCGCATCAATCGCGCCTGGGGCCTGGCCCTGCGCAAGCGCTTCTGCCGCACCTTCAACTTCGAATTGCAGGCCGCCGCCAGCGAAGACGCGATCGTGCTGTCGCTGTCCACCAGCCACAGTTTCGAACTGGATGACGTCTGGCGCTACCTGCACAGCAACAGCGCCGAGCACCTGCTGATTCAAGCCGTACTGGAGGCGCCGCTGTTCGGCGTACGCTGGCGCTGGAATGCCGGGGTCGCCCTGGCGTTGCCGCGCTACACCGGCGGGCGCAAAGTCGCGCCGCAGATCCAGCGCATGAAAAGTGAAGACCTGATCGCCAGCGTGTTTCCCGATCAGATTGCCTGCGTGGAAAACCTCGCCGGTGAACGGGAGGTTCCCGAGCATCCGCTGGTGGAGCAGACCCTCGACGACTGCTTACATGAAGCCATGGACGCGGAAGGTTGGCTCGCGCTGTTGCGCCGCATGGAAAGCGGCGACGTCCGCCTGATCAGCCGCGACCTGCCGGCGCCGTCGCCGCTGGCAGCGGAAATCCTCAGCGCCCGGCCCTACACCTTTCTCGACGACGCGCCGCTGGAAGAACGCCGCACCCAAGCGGTGCTCAATCGGCGCTGGAGCGATCCGCAATCCACCGACGACCTCGGCGCGCTGGATGCCGAAGCGATTCAAGCGGTGCGCGACGAAGCCTGGCCGGCGCCCACCGGTGTGGATGAAATGCATGAAGCGTTGATGAGTCTTTCGTGCATTGCCGACGCCGAAGCTCAAGCCAATCCGCATTGGCTCGAATGGCTGAACGCCCTGGCCGACAGTGGGCGCGCCAGCCGTTTGCAGATCGATCACGGGCAATCCCTGTGGTTGGCGCTGGAGCGACTGACGTGCTTGCAGGCGATTTATCCACAGGCGATTTTGCTGCCGCCACTGGAAGCGTTGCCCGGTTTCAATGAGCCCTGGGAAACCGATGACGCGGTGCTGGAAATGATTCGTGCGCGGCTCAGCGGGTTTGGTCCGCTGCCGTTGCAGGCGATTGCCGAACCGCTGGGATTACCGGCGGCTCAGGTCACTCAAGCCCTGGCGCAACTGGAGCGCGAAGGCTACGTGCTGCGTGGCCTGTTTACGCCGGGCATTGATCAAGACGAATGGTGCGAACGGCATCTGCTGGCGCGGATTCATCGCTACACGGTCAAGCGTCTGCGCCGGGAAATCGAACCGGTGGCGCTGCAGGATTTCATGCGGTTTCTGTTCGACTGGCAGCATCTGTCCCCTGCAACCCAAGGTCAGGGCAGCGCGGTGTTGCCATCGATTGTCAGTCAGTTCGAGGGCTACCCCGCCGCCGCATCGGCGTGGGACAGCGACATCCTGCCGGCGCGGCTCAAGGACTATTCGCCGAGTTGGCTGGATGACCTGTGCCGCAGCGGCAAACTGGTGTGGACGCGCCTGACCGCGCACAACAAAAGCGCCAGCACGGCGTTGCGCAGTACGCCAATTGTGTTGCTGCCGCGCAGTCAGGTCGGGTTGTGGAGCGGCTTGACCGAGCAGACACCAGTCAACGAACTGTCGCCGAAGACGCAAAAAGTGTTCGAAGCGCTGAGCCAGCACGGCGCGTTGTTTTTCGATGAGTTGATTCACGAAGCGCATCTGTTGCGCGCAGAACTGGAAATCGCCTTGCAGGAGCTGGTGGGCGCCGGGCTGGTGAATGCCGACAGCTTTGCGGGGCTGCGAGCGCTGATCACGCCTGCGAGCAAACGCCAGCAACGCAGCAGTCGTCGCGGGCGCGGCGCATTTGTCGGTGGCATGGACGATGCCGGGCGCTGGGCCTTATTGCGACGCGGGCCGCCGGCGCCGGTTGTGGATAACAAACGTCCGCCGCCAACGCCCAGCGACACCCTGGAACACATCGCCATGACCCTGCTGCGCCGCTACGGCGTGGTGTTCTGGCGCTTGCTGGAACGCGAGGCGGACTGGCTGCCGAGCTGGCGCGAATTGCTCCGCACCTTTCATCGGCTGGAGGCGCGGGGCGAGATCCGTGGCGGGCGGTTTGTCAGTGGTCTGGCGGGTGAACAATTTGCGTTGCCGGAGGCAATTCCCTTACTGCGAGAAGTGCGGCGCCGGCCCCATGACGGGAGTCTGGTGGCGGTGTGTGGGGTTGATCCGCTGAACCTGGCGGGCACGTTGTTGCCAGGGGTGAAAGTGCCGGCGTTGGCGAGTAATCGGTTGGTGTATCGGGATGGGGTTCCTGTGGCGGCGGAGATTGCCGGCAAGCAGGTTTTTTGGTTGGAGCTGGATCAATTGGGGTCTACCGAACTACACAACAAACTCACCCGACACCATTACCTGTAGGAGCGAGGCTTGCCCGCGAAGGCAATCTGTCAGTCAACATCTTTATTGGCTGTGACGACCTCTTCGCGGGCAAGCCTCGCTCCTACAGATGACCGCGATCGTTCCCACGCTCCGCGTGGTAACGCCTCCCCGGACGCTCTGCGTCCGCTTTGGGACGCGGAGCGTCCCGGGCTGCATTCCCACGCAGAGCGTGGGAACGATCAACGATCAGTGGGGGGTTATTGGGTACGCGGCTGATCCGGCAACAACACCGGCGAATTCTCCGGCGTTGGGCCCTCCTCTTCCACTCCATCCACCACCCGATGCGGCATCAAAACCTGCTGTGGATAAGTCTGTGCGAAGTGCACCCACGGGCTGTTATCCACAAGCTTTTTCAAGCGCTGGTTGAATGCCCGGCTCACCGCATATTGCCCGCCCGACACCGTGCGGAACTGCGCCGTCAGCACCACACCGTTGAGGTCCATTTTGTCGACGCCGAAGACGTCCAGCGGCCCTTGCAGGTTGTACTTGAGGAACGCATCGTCGCGGATCGAATCCCCGGCCTCACGGATCAGCTCGATGGCCTTGTCCACATCAGTGTCATAGGTGAACTGCACCGAGAAGAACGCATAGGCAAATTGCCGTGATTGGTTGGTCACAGCCTTGATCTGCCCGAATGGCACCGAATGCACAAACCCCTTGCCGTCGCGCAGGCGCAAGGTGCGAATGGTCAGCCCTTCGACAGTACCGGCGTGGCCGGAGTCGAGCACCACCCAGTCGCCGATCGACAGGGTGTCTTCGATGATGATGAACAGCCCGGTGATCACGTCCTGCACCAGTTGCTGCGAACCGAAACCGATAGCCAAACCGACCACCCCGGCACCGGCCAGCAACGGCGCGACGTTGATCCCGAGGTTAGCCATGGTGGTGATCGCGCAGATCACCACCAGGATGATTTTGATCGCGTTGCGCAGCAGCGGCAGGATGGTTTTTACCCGCGTACTCGGTTGCCGTGCCGAGCGTTTGCTGACCGGCGGCTTCAGCGCTTCCTGAATCGCCGTATCGAGCACCACCCACAACAGCCAGGTCACCAGGAAGATCAGGCCAATGCTGCTCAGCGCATTACCGATCGCTCGCCCCACCGAGTTTTGCTCGGCGAACTCGAACAGCGAAACGCCCCAGATGCGACCAAGGATTTCGATGAACGCCACCGCCATGACGATCCGCAACAAGGCATGCAGCAAGCTGAGAAAGCGATCCTTATAGGCACTGCTGCGCTGGAATTTTTCGATTTTCCGGGACTTGAACAGGTGCTGGAAAATCGTGCTCAGGAACACCGTGGCGATCAACAGGATCGTGGTGAACAGCGCGCAGCGCAGGGCTTTTTGATTGTCCTCGCCGACACCGATCAGGTTGATCGCCGAGACCATCACCATCAGCAAAATCGGCCAGTACCAGAGCCCGGAAAAAATGCGCAGGGATTCTTGCAGCGACGGTTGTTTGAGGCGCTGGGCCAAGGGGCGATTGCGGATCAGATGCGCCACCGGGCGTCTCAGGCGGATGACCAGATAACCGAAGATGATCGAGGCAAACAGCCCGGTGAATACTGCGACGCTGCTGGTGATATTGCCGCCCAATTGCCGGGCGATCTGTGGACTGGTCAACGCATCGCTGAGCGCCGCCAGAAAGCCGATCAGGAACAGCGGTTTGGGGCAGTAGTCGCGAATGATCTGCACCGCCGGGCGCTTGTGGCCGGTGTTGAACATGACGACCACGCAAAGCAGCATCGAGGTCGAGAAAATGCCGCTGCTGGTGGCGTAGGCAAAACACAGTGCCAACGCCCGCCCCGCCGAGGCTTGCAGGAAGTGACTGACGTAGAGGGTCAACGGCAGGCAGATCACGGCGGGCAGCGTGTAGGGCAGCAAATATCCGAGCAGGTCCTGGCTGCGTTGGCGGGTACGCAACCAACGGTTTTGGCTCAGGCGTTTGGCGGCAATGCCGCCGAGCACGGTGAGCAAGGCAAAAGTGCCGAGCCAGACGCCGGACAGCATCAGGAAATCGCCGGTCACGCTCCAGCCGGAACGCGCCGAGGGCTGGTTGACCAGTTTGTCGACTTCATCGGCCGCCCGATCCGCCCGCACGCGCCAGGCGTCCACCAGGTTATCGTTGAGGTCGAGTTTGTCCTGCACGTCGTCGATGCTGGAACTGATGGCCCCCAACAACCCGCCCTGGACGATGGGTTCAGGCTTGGCCGGCGCCTCGGCTGTAGCGGGAACACCCGGCAGCGTGGCGGCTTCAAGCTCGCTGCTGCCCAGAATCAGCAACGCCCCCAGTAGTATCGCGGTCTTGAACTTGAACAAAACGCGGAGCTCCTTGCGAAGGGTCTGTAAGGAACTGATCGGCAAATGGCCGGCAAGTTCGGTTTTGGCCGCGAGATAACTCCACAACCCGATCGTTCCCACGCTCTGCGTGGTAACGCCTCCCCGGACGCTCTGCGTCCGCTTTGGGACGCGGAGCGTCCCGGGCTGCATTCCCACGCAGAGCGTGGGAACGATCTTTGCGCACAGATCAAATATCAAATGCCCATCCCTGTATTTTTCCGTACAACCCAATCCTCGACACTGCGCTCCATCAAATAACCCACCGGAGTTGCAGTCATGCCCATTGCCTTGCTCGCGCTGACCCTCAGCGCCTTTGCCATCGGGACGACCGAGTTCGTCATCGTAGGCCTGTTACCCACCATCGGCGCCGACCTCGGGGTCAGCCTGCCGTCCGCCGGCCTGCTGGTCAGCCTCTACGCCCTGGGCGTGGCCATCGGCGCGCCGGTGCTGACCGCCCTCACCGGCAAAGTCCCGCGCAAATTGTTGCTGCTGTCGCTGATGGTGCTGTTTACCCTCGGCAACTTGCTGGCCTGGAAAGCGCCGAGTTATGAATCGCTGATCATTGCGCGGATCGTCACCGGCCTGGCCCACGGGGTGTTTTTCTCGATTGGCTCGACCATCGCCACCAGCCTGGTGCCGAAGGAAAAAGCCGCCAGCGCGATTGCGATCATGTTCACCGGCCTCACCGTGGCGCTGGTCACCGGCGTGCCGTTGGGGACGTTTATCGGTCAGCATTTCGGCTGGCGTGAAACCTTCCTCGCCGTATCGGCGCTGGGTGTGATCGCGTTTATCGGCAGCCTGATTTATGTGCCGAAAAACATTACCCACAGCAAACCCGCGTCCTTGCTGGAACAACTGCAAGTGCTCAAACAACCGCGCCTGCTGCTGGTGTATGCCATGACGGCGGTCGGTTACGGCGGCTCGTTCATCGCTTTCACGTTCCTGGCACCGATTCTTCAGGACATCTCCGGCTTCAGCGCCAGCACTGTCAGCCTGGTGCTGCTGGTCTACGGCATCTCGGTAGCGGTGGGTAACATCTGGGGCGGCAAACTGGCGGACAAACGCGGGCCGATCAGCGCGTTGAAAATCATCTTCGCCCTGCTCGCCGCCGTGCTGTTTGTGTTGACCTTCACCGCCGGTAATCCATGGCTGGCCCTGGCCACTGTGCTGGTGTGGGGTGCGGTGGCCTTCGGCAACGTGCCGGGCCTGCAGGTGTATGTGGTGCGTCAAGCCGAGCATCACACCCCGAATGCGGTGGACGTGGCCTCGGGCCTGAACATCGCGGCGTTTAACCTGGGGATTGCCGGGGGTGCGTGGGGCGGTGGTTTGATCGTGGCGAATATGGGGTTGATTCATACCACTTGGATCGGTGGGTTGGTGGTGTTGGTGGCCCTGGCGTTGACCATGTGGAGTGGGCGGCTTGATCGACTGGGTCCTGTCTACGCCGAAAGCTCAACACGCGTCGTCGCCGGTCACTGATTGCTTTTGTAGGAGCGAGGCTTGCCCGCGAAGACGGCGGCACATACAGCATAGATGTGACCGGTGGACCGCTATCGCGAGCAAGCTTTGCTCCTACAGGTGTGATGCGTTGCGTATGTACCGTCCGTAGCCCCGTCGAAACTTTCTCGTTTGCCCGACAGTCATCCAAAAATGGCGGGCAAACGACGGGAGGACACATGGCGGCGATTCATATCGGTATTTCCGGCTGGCGCTACACACCATGGCGCGGGGGGTTCTACCCGAAGGGGCTGACCCAGAAGCGCGAATTGCAATTCGCCTCACGAGCGGTCAACAGCATCGAAATCAATGGATCGTTCTACGCCCTGCAACGGCCTGCACGCTATCTTCAGTGGTACGACGAAACCCCACAGGGCTTCGTCTTCAGCGTCAAGGCCCCGCGTTTCATCACCCACATCCGGCGCCTGCGGGACATCCACATTCCCTTGGCTAATTTCTTTGCCTCCGGGGTGCTGGAGCTCAAGGAAAAACTCGGCCCGATCCTCTGGCAATTCCCGCCGAGCTTCAAATTCGACGCCGAGCTGTTCGAACACTTCCTCGAACAATTGCCCCACAACACCGAGCAAGCCGCCGCCCTCGCCCGCCAGCATGATTCGCACTTGCACGGCCACGCCAGCCTGAAGGCCCACGGTAAAAAAACCCTGCGCCACGCCGTGGAAATTCGCCATGAAAGTTTCGTCGATCCGGTCTTCACCCGCCTGCTACGACGCTACAACACCGCTCTGGTGATCGCCGACACCGCCGGTAAATGGCCGTACCGCGAAGACCTCACCAGCGATTTCGTCTACTTGCGCCTGCACGGTGCCGAAGAGTTGTACGCCAGCGGCTACACACCCCAGGCGCTGAAACGCTGGGGCGACCGGATCGAGGCCTGGAACCACGGCCAACAACCGACTGACCCGCATCTGATCGCGCCACGCCAAAAACCCAAAGTGCGCAAATCCCGGGAAGTGTTCTGCTATTTCGACAACGACATCAAAGTCCGCGCGCCCTTCGACGCCCGCAGCCTGCTTGAACGCTTTGATCTCGACAAAGACCTCGCCACCCGCCCCGGCGAACCCGCCGCCGAAGGAGTGCTGTCATGAGCATTTCCGAACCGCTCGGCAGCACCGATGAGCAGCAAACCATCATCACCGCGGTGCGCCGCTTTACCGTGCTGACGGTCAACACCCATAAGGGTTTCACCGCGCTCAATCGGCGCTTCATCCTGCCCGAACTGCGCGAAGCGGTGCGCAGTGTCTCCGCCGACGTGGTGTTTTTGCAGGAAGTCCACGGCACCCACGAGCAGCATCCCCAGCGCTACAGCAACTGGCCGACCATGCCGCAATACGAATTCCTCGCCGACAGCCTGTGGCCGCAGTTCGCCTACGGCCGCAACGCGGTGTACCCGGCGGGCGATCACGGCAATGCGTTGCTGTCGAAATTCCAGATCATTCGTCACGACAACCTCGACGTGTCCATCAGCGGCCACGAGAACCGCGGCATCCTGCATTGCGTGCTGCGCCTGCCCGGTGACGGTCAGGAAGTGCACGCGATTTGCGTCCACCTCGGGCTGCATGAAGCTCACCGCACAGCACAACTGAAACTGCTGGCCCGCCGCCTCGCAGAGCTGCCAGACGACGCGCCGGTGATCGTCGCCGGTGACTTCAACGACTGGCGCCAGCGCGCCGATGCGCTGCTTAAACCCTCGGGTTTGCGCGAAGTCTTTGCCGAACACCATGGCAAACCGGCCCGCAGCTTTCCGGCGCGCTGGCCGGCGCTGCGCCTGGATCGCATCTACATACGCAACCTCAAGGCCAGCCGTCCGCAAGTGTTGGCGGCCCGGCCCTGGTCACACCTTTCTGACCATGCACCGCTTTCGGTGGAGATCGAGCTATGAACCCTCCCTCGATGGAAAAAACCACCGTGGAACAGATCTCCGCGCCGCCGATGGGCGAGCCCGCAGCGGTGGACGTCGAATATGCCTGGCAAGGCAACAACCGGGTCGTGCTGCTGGAAAACGGCGAAGCCTATTTCCCCAGGGTGTTTGAGGCCATGCGCCAGGCCAGGACGGAAATCCTCCTGGAAACCTTCATTGTGTTCGAAGACAAGGTCGGCAATGAGCTGCAGCAAGTGCTCATCGAAGCGGCCCGCAGGGGCGTGCGTGTCACCGTCAGCTTCGACGGTTTTGGTTGCGGCGAGCTAAGCACCGGCTATCTCGCGGCATTGAATGAGGCCGGCGTGCACATTCAGATATTCGACCCGGCGCCCAAGCACCTGGGCTTTCGCACCAACTGGTTCCGCCGCCTGCACCGCAAGATTGTGGTGGTCGATGGCACGATTGCGTTTCTCGGCGGGATCAACTTTTCCGCCGACCATCTGGCCGACTTCGGCCCCGAAGCCAAGCAGGATTACTCCGTGGAAGTGCAAGGCCCGGCGGTGGCGGACATTCATCACTTCGCGCTGCTGCAAAGTGGTCGTCCGGCCCGGGCCAAGTATTGGTGGCAACGGCGCCGGCAGCGGCGTTCGGAGTTGGCCTTCAGTGATCATGACGGCCAGGTTCGGCTGGTGTACCGCGACAACGGCGACCACCGCACGGACATCGAAGAGGTTTATCGCCAGGTGCTGCGCAGCGCCCAGCGCCGCGTGGTGATCGCCAACGCCTACTTCTTTCCCGGTTATCGCCTGCTGCGGGAGATCCGCAACGCCGCGCGCCGTGGCGTGGAGGTGCGCCTGATCCTGCAAGGTCAGCCAGACATGCTGGTGGCCAAACTGGCCGCGCGCATGACCTACGACTACCTGCTCAAGTCCGGCGTACAGATTCACGAATATTGCGAGCGGCCGCTGCACGGCAAAGTCGCCCTGGTGGACGAAGACTGGTGCACCGTCGGTTCGAGCAACCTCGACCCGTTGAGCCTGTCGATGAACCTGGAAGCCAACGTGCTGATCCGCGATCGCGCCTTCAACCGCGAACTGTTCGAGCGTCTTGAAGACCTGAGCGCCAACCATTGCAAGGCGATGTCGCCGGATAAAGCCCCGCGCGGGCGGGTCTGGCATATGACCGTCGGGTTTCTGGTGTTCCACTTCCTGCGGCACTTTCCTGCGTGGGCGGGTTGGCTGCCGGCGCACAAGCCGCGTCTGAAAGCCTTCATCCATCCGGCCGGGAGCGATCATCATGAGCCACTCTGACGCACAACCGGCCACCCACGCCGCAAGCCCTGCAAAGTCCCGTTGGAGCCGCTGGAAAAAACCGCTGACGATCCTGTTTTTCCTGGCGCTGATTGTGTTGTTCACGATGCTGGCCCAGCGCATCGAATGGAACGAAGTGTTCGACACCCTGGCCGATTTCAAGGTGCGCACGCTGATCATTGCATCGGCGATAACGCTGCTCAGCTTCCTGGTCTACGCCTGCTTCGATCTGATCGGCCGCACCTACATCCGCCAGGACCTGACCTGGAAACAGATCTTGCCGGTGGGGATCATCAGCTACGCCTTCAACCTCAACCTGAGCGCCTGGGTCGGCGGCATCGCCATGCGCTATCGGCTGTATTCGCGGCTCGGCGTGAGCAAAAGCAACATCGCGAAAATCCTCGGGCTGAGCCTGGCGACGAACTGGTTTGGGTACATGGTGATCGCTGGCGCCATCTTCAGCAGCGGATTGGTCAGGATGCCGCCGGGCTGGAAGCTGAGCAGCGATGCGCTACAAGGCGTCGGGGTGTTGCTGCTGGTGGTGAGCGCCGGGTATCTGGTGGCGTGCCGGTTTTCCAAACGCCGGGAATGGGCGATACGCGGGGTGGAAATCGACTTGCCATCGCTGCGCATGGCGGTGCTGCAATTGGCGCTCGGGGCGTTGAACTGGTCGTTGATGGCGGCGGTGATTTTCACCCTGCTGCCGAGCAAGCTCGATTATCCATTGGTGCTGGGGGTGTTGCTGATCAGCGCGATTGCCGGGGTCATCACCCACATCCCGGCGGGGCTTGGGGTGTTGGAGGCGGTATTCGTGGCGTTGCTGCAACATGAGGTGTCGCGGGGCAGTCTGGTGGCGGGGTTGTTGGCGTATCGGGCGATTTATTTCATCTTGCCGCTGTTGATTGCGTTGGTGATGTATCTGGTGGTGGAGGCCAAGGCCAAGTCGTTGCGGATTGCCAAGAAACCTTCTTGAGCGTTGTGGTGAGGCGCAGGACGCCTTCGCGGGCAAGCCTCGCTCCTACAGGTTTTGCGCAAGACCTGTAGGAGCGAGGCTTGCCCGCGAAGGGTCTCAAGAACACCGCAAATTCAACTGGACTGAATAATGCTCAACCGCTCACCCACCACCATTTCCGTGATCCAGTCCACCAGGATCGAGGTGTAGGCCTGCTGAGCAACCGGGTCGGTCAAGGCGTGGTCGGCGCCGTCGATGATGCGGTGGGTCAGGGAGTGCGTCTGCTGGCACGCCGCGCGGTAACTCATGATGGTCGCGTGGGGGATGTGGTCGTCAGTCTCGGATTCCACCAACAACACATCCCCGGTAAACGCCGCGCAGGCATGCAGCGCCCGATTGTTCTCGGAATGCACCAGCGTGCTGCGGTAATCGAGCAAATCCACCTTGTCCAGATCGCGCTTGGGCGTGTGCCATTGCTCGTCGCGATACAGCGCCGGCACCCGCAACGCCAGCCAGCGCACCGGGCGCAAGGACGTGAGAATCGCCGCCAGGTAACCGCCGTAACTGGTGCCGACCACTGCAATCGCCGACGTGTCGAGGGCCGGATGCGCGAGTAAGCGATCGTAGGCCGCCAACAGGTCGCGCAGGTTGTCTTCGCGGGTCACCTGGGACAAGGCAATGCCGGTGCCGCCCGTGTGCCCGCGCAGGTCGAAGGTCAAACAGACACAGCCCAAACCGGCGATGCCTTTGGCCCGTTCCAGGTCCCGTTCCTGACTGCCACCCCAGCCGTGCACAAACAACACGCCCGGGACTTTCGATTTGGGGCTGAGAAAATGCCCGGTCATCTGTTCGCCGTCGATGTCGATTTCAATGGTTTCGCTTCTAGCCGTCATAGGATTTGACCGTTACGTACTTGAGAAGAAAGTCACTGTCTTGCGCGGGGCCACGGTACACCTCAATGGCGTCCGCCGGCAGCGGCTGGGCGATGTAGGTTTCCACCGAAGACACCCGAATGGCGCGCATCCCGGGGTCGTTGACGAAGCTCTGCAGCGCGGCGACTTCAGCGCTGCTGGCACCGCCCATGCGCCAGGATTGTTCGAGCACGCCACTGCGTTGCTTACCGTTACTGTCCAGGCCCTGGGCGATGTCGTAATTGCGGCGCGAGGCGTAGAAACCGGGGTAAGCCTCGTCCGCCGCGTTGTCGAACACCTGGGCTTGCTCAATCGCCAGACGCACATCGTCGGGCAGTTCCAGTTCCAGCAAATCCTCGTAGTAACCCTGGACCACCAACAGGTTCGAACCTCCATAAACCTGCTCGCCTTGAGCGTCTTCGGTCAAGTATTGATCCCCGCAATAGCTCAGCACTTTGTCGCCGATAAACGCCTGACCGACACTGTGGGTAATGACTTGGTCGAGGTCCTGTTCCAGCACCACACCTTCAGTAAATAGCTGTTCGGCGTCGGGCCGAGCAAGGATGGCATCGAACTGGTCGAGGCTCTTGATCACTTCCTGACCGCGCCCGGCGCAGGCGTGAATCGGTTTGAGGCGGATCGGGCCGCTGTAGAGCAAGTGTTCCGCCGCTGGCCGCGCATCCTCCAGGGCAAACACACTGAGGCCATCGAGCACGACGTTGCGCACCCGTTCGGAAAACAGCGGCGACCAGCCTTCCGGCGCATGGGCATTTCGATTGAGTAAACCGTGGCTGATGGCTTTGGTGCAGATGAAGTCGTAGTCGACATAACCGCCCCACAGGTCTTCCGGCCCCTTGACGCCGAACTGAAGCGCGGCGGCGGCACCGACCAGCGTCTGGGTCGGCAACAGGTACAGGTCACGGCCACTGTGCAGTTCAGGATCGTAGCTGCCGCCGTATTTGAGCCCGAGGATCTGCGCCAGCCACCGGGCCAGCGCGCGGTTGGTTTCGACTTCGTGCAGCGGGGCTTCGGGCCGCACGGAATGGGCGACGACCAGTTTTTTGCGATTTGTTGGGGTCATGCATCCCCCTTCAATCTGCGCTGATGGGTGTGGCTGGATGGGTGCAGAGATCAAGCCAAGGCTCGCCGAAAAGAAACGGCTTTCGGATCAATCGTTTGGGTAAACGGTGATGGCTTTAGGCCCGTTTTAATCTGCACGACTTACTTCAAGCCTAGAGCATTTTGCACGATCCGAAGACTTACACCGTTCCCCCTGTGGGAGCGGGCTTGCTCGCGAATGCGATATATCAGCCAACATTAGTGTCGACTAACAGACCGCATTCGCGAGCAGGCTCGCTCCCACATGGGAATAGTGGTGAGGCGGGTTAGCGAGCCACGCTTACGGGCGGTGTCACCCCAAACCTCGCCCGATAATCACTCGGCACCAGCCCGGTGATTTTCTTGAATGTGGCGCGAAACGCGCTCGGGTCCTGGTAACCCACGGTCCAGGCGATGTGGTCGATGGTGCCGTTGGTGAACTCCAGCATTTCCCGGGCCTTGCCGACTCGCAGATGCTGGCAGTACTCGGTGGGTTTCAACCCGGTGGCCGCGCGGAAACGGCGCAGGAAGGTGCGCTCTTCCAGCCCGGCTCGCTCGGCCATCGCCGTCAGCGAAACATCGGTGGCCCCGGTGCTTTGCAGCCAATGTTGGACCTTGAGAATCGACGCATCACCATGGCTGAGAATCGGTGCGAAATTGCTGCCGCACTGGCTCGCACTGTCGCTGTGCTCCACCACCAGAAACCGTGCGGTGCCGCTGGCGATGCTCGGCCCGAGCAAACGGTCGACCATGCGCAAGCCCAGCTCGGACCAGGCCATCAGTCCGGCGGTGGTAATCAGGTCACCGTCATCGACGATGGGTGTATCGGCCAGGAGCTTGATCGTCGGGTAACGTTCGGCAAAGGTTTTGGCGGAGGTCCAGTGGGTGGTGGCGCTGCGACCGTCGAGCAAGCCGCTCTCGGCCATCAGGATCGACCCCACGCAAACGCCGCCCAGGGTCGCGCCTTGGGCATGTTGCTGGCGAATCCAGCGAATCAATCCCTGGGGTGCCTGGCTTTCGGAGAACCCGCCAATCGATGGCGGAATCATCACCGCCACCAACCCGCCGTCCGCGCCGGGATGACTGTCATACACCCGCTCGGGCACCTGATCGCCCTCGCCCTGCCAATGACTGACCCGCAACAACGGCAACTGCGCCGTCTGATGCTCGGCGGCGATTCGGTTGGCCACCCCGAACAAGTCCGTCAACCCATGCACCGCCGCCATCTGCGCGCCGGGATAGATCAACACGCCCAGTTCGGCGACTGCCCTTTCTACGCCCATTGTCAGTTTTCCCCCTTCTATTGTCGGTGCGGCCAATCCTCGAATGGTCGGCCAGCGCCAATACTTCATTCCACACCCACTCACACTTCGAGGAAACACCCATGGCCAAGCAAGCGCTCATCGTAGTTGATATCCAGAACGACTACTTCCCCCAAGGCAAGTGGCCGTTGGTCGGCGCCGACGCTGCGGCGGACAACGCGGTACGTCTGATCACAGCCTTCCGCGAGGCCGGTGATCCGGTGGTGCATATCCGCCACGAATTTACCTCCGACGCCGCGCCGTTCTTCACCCCGGGCTCCGACGGCGCGAAGCTGCACCCCAAAGTCCTCAACCGCGCTGACGAACCGGTGGTGCTCAAGCACTTCGTCAACTCGTTCCGCGAAACCGAACTGGAAGCCATCCTCGATGAGCAAGGCATCGAAAACCTGGTGGTCGTCGGCAGCATGAGCCACATGTGCGTCGATGGCATCACCCGCGCCGCCGCCGACCTGGGCTACAGCGTGACGGTGATCCACGACGCCTGCGCCACCCGCGACCTGGAGTTCAATGGCGTCACGGTGCCGGCGGTCCAGGTGCATGCGGCGTTTATGGCGTCGCTGGCGTTTGCTTATGCCAGCGTGGTGTCGGCTGGTGAATTCCTTGGAGCTGGGCGCTAACGGCGTTACCTGAAACGGATCAACATCAAAAGATCGCAGCCTTCGGCAGCTCCAACAGAAGGCAATTAGAGGCCCGTAGCGTTTTTGCGCTGCGGGCCTTCGTGTTTGTGTTGCAAAAAATCTCACGCGTGAGCTATTGAGGGCATCCAAAAATCACTGTAGTGTTTCTCACGCGTGAGATTTTCACAACGGAGTCACCAGTATGAAAAGTAGCTCTCCAACAGGTCCGCCTGCCGAGCCTGTTACCGATACAGCGAGCCGCAAGGGAGAGCGCTCGAAACCGTCCGCGAAAAAACCATCGAGCTTTTATATGAAGCAGATGCGCGCGGGCCTGGGTGCCGCCGGTTATGTGAAACACGAGACTTGGGTGCTTCCCGAAAACCGAAGCCTGCTCAAGCAGATGGAGAAACAGCTACGCCAACCGATCCTGGCTGGCTCATTCATGTCGGAGAATTACATGAGCGCAGGTACTAACTGGAACATCGACCGCCTCTTCAGCGCCTTCCAGGCCTTGGATGAAGTGGTTTCCAACGACATCACTCTGTCCCTCGTTCAGGGCTCCGAGTCGAGCATCAAGCTGGAAATGAATGACTTCGGCGGCTTGCCGATCTACATCGCGGTGGTGGGCGAACAGATCATTGTCGACACCGTGCTGGTGGACGTCGAATCGATCAAGGACGTGCCAGCCTTCAACGATGCCGTGCTGCGCAGCCGCGAACTGTTCCCGCTGTCCTCGATTGGTATCGAGTCGATGCCGAACGGGCAGATCGTCTACAACATGTTCGGCGCATTGAGCTCCGACTCGAGCCTGACCAACGTCGTGACCGAGGTCAAAACCCTCGTCGACAATGTGCAGCGCGCCAGCGAAGCCTTTGAACGTTTCTTCCATTAATTTTTCAGGAATAGGGATTACCCAATGACTCAGTCCATTTGGAGCAAATTGTTCACGGCGCTGCGCGGCGGCGCCAGTGAAGTCGGCGAGTCCATCGTTGACCAACAGGCCCTGCGTATCCTCGACCAGGAAATTCGCGATGCTGACAGCGCCCTGGCTAACGCCAAGCGTGAGCTGGTCACCATCATGGCCAAGCACAAACTGTCGGCAGATCGCGTGGCCGAGTACAACGCCAAGATCAAGGACCTGGAATCCAAGGCCATGGCCGCGATCCAGGCCAACCGCGAAGACTTGGCGATGGAAGTGGCCGAAGCCATTTCGACCCTGACCAACGAACTCGATGTCGAGCAGAAGCAGGCCACCGAATTCGGCGGTTACGCGGACAACATGCGCAAAGACATCACCAAGGCCGAAAACCGCATCAAAAGCCTGCGCCAGCAAGTGGACATGGCCAAGGCTCGCGAAAGCGTACAGAAAGCCCAGGTCAGCGCTTCGATCGCCAGTGGCGGCGCCAACGGCAAGCTGGAAACCGCCGTCGGTACGTTGAATCGCCTGCAAGCCAAACAGCAGCAACGCGCCGCTGAACTGGAAGCCCAGGACCAACTGGCCGACGCATCGACCGGCACTGATCTGGAACGCAAACTGCGCGAAGCAGGGATTACCCCTGACACCGGCAGCGCCAATGCGATCCTGGAGCGCCTGAAGCAGAAATCGGCTGAGTAACTAACCCAGGCATTTCTTGCATGATGCAATAACCTGTGGGAGCGAGCCTGCTCGCGAATAGGGAGAGTCAGTCGACATCGTTGTTGCCTGACACACTGCCTTCGCGAGCAGGCTCGCTCCCACATGGATTGCGCTGAAGTGATTGCTTTCTCTTTTGTTGGAGTCGAGGTCAAGGATGGATGCCCTGAAGGGTTTCAAGATAATCGCCGGCCTGGCGATTTTCATGGTCGCGCTGCAAGTGCTCAACGCCGTCACCGGCTACAGCCTTCTCGCATTTGGCCTGGTCCCGCGAACCCTCTACGGACTGCCCGGCATCCTCACTTCGCCTTTCCTCCACGCGTCTTTTTCGCACCTGAGCGCCAACCTGATTCCGTTTTTGATCCTCGGCATCCTGGTCATCATCGACGGGCTCAACCGCTTTATCGCCGTCAGCGCAATCATCATCGGGCTGGGCGGTTTGCTGGTGTGGCTGTTCGGGTTTTCCGGCGTGCACATCGGCGCCAGCAGCTGGGTGTTCGGGCTGTGGGCGTATATCCTGTCCCGCGCCTGGTTCCAGCACAGTTGGGGCAATTTGATCACCGCCGTTGTGGTCGCCTTGTTGTATGGCGGTCTGGTCTTTGGCTTTCTGCCTCGCCACGGGGTTTCCTTCGAAGGGCATCTCGCCGGAGCCTTCGCCGGATTTATTGCAGCCAAGGTACTTCTCTCGGCGCCCGGCAACAGGTTTAATGCCGCCCGGTAATGCAGATTCGGGCCGCGCGCATTACCTGGAACGAGTATTCCCACGGAGTCAGGGACGTCATGTCGATTTTTCTTTTATTACGCGTGTACGCCTCGACCTTCTTCCACCGTTTCGGCTGGGCAGGATTGGCGATTGCCTTGGGCATCCACCTGAGCACGGCTTATCTCGGCCTGGTGCTTCTGGGCGAACAACACCTCACCGCCCCCGCCACGTTTACCTACTTCTATCTCACCACCACGCTGACTGTCGGCTACGGCGATCTCGCGCCGCAAACCTCGGCCGGGCGCGTGTTTGTGGCTACCTGGGTCATGCTCGGGGGCATTGCGCTGCTGACCGCAGCCATCGGCAAAACTACCAGCAGCGTCATCGATGTATGGAGAAAAGGCATGAAGGGCAAAGGCGATTTCACCGGCAAGTCCGGCCATACGGTGCTCATCGGCTGGGAAGGCGCGTCCAGCGAGCGGGTCATCGAGTTGCTGCTGGAGGATGAAACCTCCAACGATAACCTGATCGTCATTTGCGACTGCGACCTTGAAGAAAACCCCATGCCGGGCAAAGCGGCCTTCATCAAAGGCGAAAGCCTGTCCTCCAGCGCATTGCTGCTGCGCGCCGGCGTCCCCGGGGCCGAACGCGTGCTGGTGCGCACCCATTCCGACGACCTGACCCTGGCCACCGTGCTGGCGGTCAATCAACTGAATCCGGTCGGACACGTGGTCGCGCACTTCAATGAAAGCGAAATCGCCGCCCTCGCCAGCTCTTACGCGCCCAGCCTGGAATGCACCTCAAGCATGGCCATCGAAATGCTGGTGCGCGCCTCCCAGGATCCGGGCTCCTCTGTCGTCATCAACGAGTTACTGTGTGTGGGCCAGGGCGCCACGCAATATCTGATGAAACTGCCCGAAGCCTATATGGCAACATTCGGTGAGCTGTATACGCAGATGAAAGAACGCCACAACGCCACCCTCATCGGCTACCGCGCCAAGGGTGCGCAACAACCTTCGATCAATCCGCCCAACGCCACGCGCATTGAGGGCGGTGAACTCTTCTACATCGCCTCCACTCGCCTCAAGGAAATCTCCAATGGGATGGTTTAAACAGTTGATGGGGCTTGAGGCCCCGGCCCCGAGTTCCAACTCAAACCCGAACTCGAAGTGGACAGACAATCACACCGCGCCGGTTGTCGGCCCGCTGGGTCTGGCCCAAGGCAAGGGCGTGATGTTCGACAGCACCCTGAAATTGCTGCTCGACGAAAAAACCACCGTGACCATCCCCGGCTCCCAGCAGATCTGGAGCGTCGGCCATGTCGATCTCGGCCAGTCGACCTGGCTGTCGCGCTATTACATGAACGATGAAGACTACTGGCTGCAAGTGCACACCACCGGCGAGATCGATGGGCAGGTCGAGTCGGTGATCCTGTTCAATTACCTCAGTTATGTGACCATCACCAGCGAAGCGGAATTGCGTCGGCTGGCAGGTCCGCAAAGCCTGATCGGCATGCCGACCTACACCCACAACGGCGTCGAATACACCCGTGAATGGGGCACCGAGGAGGGTCAAACGGAACTGGTTCCCCTCAGCGAACACGTGAGCAATCCGGACGACTCCTACACCATCGAGCACCGTTCGATGCTGTATGCCCGCGACACCGGCCTGACCGATCGCCGCGAGTTGCTGCTGTTTTCCGTGGAGGAAGACGCGCAAGGCACCATCAGCCTGAGCACCTCGCTGGGTATTTCGCTGTACACCACCGACTTGAACTCTCTTTAAAAAGGAAGATTCCCATGCTTGAAGCGCTCTCCATTTCCTTGAACAAGGCCGCCGTCCTCGGGTTTGTTTCGTACATCCTCGGCGCCGCCGTGTTGTTCGCGCTGTTCCAGTTCATCTACACCCGCATTACGCCGCACAAGGAGTTCGAACTGATTCGCTCCGGCAACGTCGCGGCGGCGATTGCCCTGGGTGGCGCGATCATCGGTTTCGCCATTCCCGCGAGTAATGTGATTGCCTATTCGATCAACATCCTCGACTTCGTGGTCTGGGCCGTGATTGCAGCCTTCGTCCAGTTGCTGGCATTCCTGATGACCAGCCTGGTGCTCAAGGGCACGTCCGAGCGCATCCGCAATGGTGAAATCGCTGCCGGCATCTATGTGGCAGCCGTGGCCATCAGCGTCGGCATGCTCAACGCCGCGTGCATGACCCCTTCCCAGAACTGAGCGCGACACGGAGATTGTGATGAAACGAAGCAAGTACGTTCAGCTCTCGCTGGCCGCGTCGGTCGCCATGGCGATCTCAGGCTGCGGGCCGACGGAAAAAACCTACCCGGTGCAGAAGAAATACAACTTCCAGTCCGTTCAGCAGTGTGCCGATGAGAAGCTGCCGGTAGACGTCTGCTCCGACGCCTACATGAAGGCCATGGCCGAACATCGCCGCATTGCGCCGGTGTACGACAACCAGGCCGACTGCGACGCTGACTTTGTCCCCGACTGGTGCCAGCAGGATTCCGCCGGCAAGTTCATCCCCAAGCTCGGCGGTTTCGAACTGAACGCCGAAGGCGAAGTGACGCAATCCCAAGTGGACGCCGCGAAGGCTCAATTGCCAGCCTCGGAAGCGAGCGCGGCCGGTTCGGGCTTCTCCGGCAGCAGCCTGCTGACCGGTTTGCTGATCGGCAACATGCTGAGCAGCAACCGCAACAGCTACTACTCCGAGCCGGTGTATCGCTACCGTGATGATCGCGGCGGTTACTCGAACTCAACGCTCGCCCAGCGGGTCTCGACCGGCTCGACCTTTAACCGGTCCAATCAGGCGCGCTACGGCAGCAGCAACTACAGCGACACCATCACCCGCAGCAAGGCGGCGACGGTTGCCTCGGCCACCTCTCGCGGCGGCTTCGGCAGCCAGGCCAGTGCACGCAGTGGCTGGGGCGGATCGAGCAAGAGTTCTGGCGGCTCGAGCAGTTAAGGAGCAGGGCCATGAAGAAAATCCTCTGCGCCGAGCGTCATGACTGGAAACAGACTGCCGAAAGCCTCGGCTTTATGTTCCACACCATCGACGACGAACCCTATTGGGACGAGAGCGCGTATTACCAGTTCACGCTCAAGCAGATCGAGAACGATCTGGAAGACCCGACCACCGAGCTGCATGACATGTGCATGGACCTGGTGGCCCGCGTGGTGCAGAGCGAGGAATTGCTGGAGCGCTTGAGCATTCCCGCGCCGTTCTTCGACCTGGTTCGCACTTCATGGCTCGAAGGCCACCCGCATTTGTACGGGCGCATGGATTTCTCCTACAACGGCACGGGGCCGGCCAAGTTGCTGGAACTCAACTACGACACGCCGACCAGTCTGTATGAAGCGGCGGCGTTTCAGTGGGGCTGGCTGGAACAATGCATCGAACGCGGTCTGCTGCCCAAGCACGCCGACCAGTTCAACAGCATCGACACCAAGCTGCATCAGGCTTTTGCTCAGTTGCAGCTGACGAAGCCGTTCTACTTCGCCTCGATGAAAGACTCGGTCGAAGACAAAGGCACCACCGATTACTTGCGCCTGATCGCAGAAAAGGTCGGTATCGAATCCCGCCACATCGATCTCGAAGACATTGGCCTGACCAGTGACGGACGTTTCGTCGATCTGGAAGATCGCTGGATCCCGCACCTGTTCAAGCTGCACGCCTGGGAATTCATCTTCCACGAACCGTTTGGTGCCGCGATCGCTCAGAGCGATACGCAGTTTTTCGAACCCGCCTGGAAATCGATCATCTCCAACAAGGGCATCCTGCCGTTGCTGTGGGAGTTCAACAAAGGTCACCCGAACCTGCTCGCGGCGCACGTGGATACCGACCCGAATAAAGCCGTGCCAAAAGGTTGGGTACGCAAACCCTACTTCTCCCGGGAAGGCGCCAACATCGAGCTGCAAACCGCCGATGGTCTGATCGTGAAAGAGGACGGGCCCTACACGGATGCGCCGTTTATCCTTCAAGAGTTTGCCCCGTTGCCCCGGTTTGGCGACAGCTTCACGCTGGTGGGCTCGTGGGTGATTGGCGACCAAGCCGCCGGCATCGGCGTACGGGAAGACAACAGCTTGATCACCAAGGATTCAAGCCGGTTTTTGCCGCACCTGATCCTCGATTGATCGGTACTTCACTTATAAAAACGCCCGGTGCCGTGCATCGGGCTTTCGGGTGAAACAGGTTCTGGACCCGACAACGACAAGACATACGTCTGAAAAGCCGGATAATGGCGGCCAATTCGTCTGCCGTTATGCTGGTAATCCCCCATGGAAATCAAGGTCAACTTTCTCGACAACCTTCGACTTGAAGCCAAGTTCGACGACTTCACGGTGGTGGCCGATCAACCTATCCGCTACAAGGGCGATGGTTCGGCACCGGGTCCGTTCGATTATTTCCTGGCTTCGTCGGCGTTGTGTGCGGCTTATTTCGTGAAGTTGTACTGCGACACTCGCAGTATTCCCACCGAAAACATCCGCCTGTCGCAGAACAACATTGTTGATCCGGAAAACCGCTACAACCAGATTTTCAAGATTCAGGTCGAGTTGCCGGCGGATATCTCCGACAAGGACCGCCAGGGCATCCTGCGCTCCATCGACCGCTGCACCGTGAAAAAAGTGGTGCAAGCCGGGCCTGAGTTTGTGATCGGGGAAGTCGATAACCTCGACGCCGACGCCCAGGCGTTGTTGATGCCGGCGTCCAGTTCAGAGGCGAGCACCTTTATCGCCGGCAAGGACCTGCCGCTGGAGCAGACCATCGCCAACATGTCAGCCATTCTGGCTGACTTGGGCATGAAGATTGAAATCGCTTCGTGGCGCAATATCGTACCCAACGTGTGGTCGCTGCACATCCGCGATGCGCACTCGCCGATGTGTTTCACCAACGGCAAGGGCGCGACCAAAGAAGGCGCGTTGGCATCGGCACTGGGCGAGTTTATCGAGCGCCTGAACTGCAACTTCTTCTACAACGACCAGTTCTGGGGCGAAGACATCGCCAACGCGCCGTTTGTGCATTACCCGGACGAACGCTGGTTCAAGCCTGGCCGCAAAAACGCGCTGCCAACTGAAATTCTCGACGAGTACTGCCTGAAGATTTACAACCGCGACGGCGAGCTGCGTGGTTCCCATCTGATCGACACCAACTCGGGCAACGAAGAGCGCGGCATCTGCTCGCTGCCGTATGTGCGCCAGTCCGACGGCGAGGTGGTGTATTTCCCGTCCAACCTGATCGAAAACCTGTTCCTGAGCAACGGCATGAGTGCCGGTAATACGCTGGCCGAAGCTCAGGTGCAGTGCCTGTCGGAGATCTTCGAGCGCGCGGTCAAACGCGAAATCATCGAAGGCGAATTCGCCCTGCCAGATGTGCCGGCCGAGGTGCTGGCGAAATACCCAGGGATCCTGGCCGGGATCCAGGCGCTGGAAGAACAAGGCTTCCCCGTATTGGTGAAGGATGCGTCCCTGGGCGGTGAGTTCCCGGTGATGTGCGTCACGTTGATGAACCCGCGCACTGGCGGTGTGTTCGCCTCGTTCGGCGCACACCCGAGTCTGGAAGTGGCGCTGGAACGCAGCCTCACCGAATTGTTGCAGGGCCGCAGCTTCGAAGGCCTCAACGACCTGCCGCAGCCGACCTTTGAAGGTCATGCGGTGACCGAGCCGAACAACTTCGTCGAGCACTTTATCGACTCCAGCGGCGTGGTGTCGTGGCGCTTCTTCAGCGCCAAGTCGGATTACGAATTCGTGGAGTGGGACTTCTCCGGCCAGGGTGAAAACTCGAACGCCGAGGAAGCCGCGACCTTGTTCGGCATTCTCAAAGGCATGGGCAAAGAATCGTACATGGCGGTCTACGAGCACATCGGCGCAACGGCGTGCCGCATCCTGGTGCCGGACTACTCGGAAATCTATCCCGCCGACGATCTGATCTGGGACAACACCAACAAGGCACTGTTCTTCCGCGCCGACATCCTCAACCTGCATCGCCTGGACGAAGACGAACTGCAAGCGCTGGTTGAGCGCCTGGTGGAAAGCGAGCTGGACGACTACACCGACATCACCTCGTTGATCGGCATCGAATTTGACGACAACACGGCGTGGGGTCAGCTGACGATCCTGGAGTTGAAGCTGCTGATCTATCTCGCCCTGCAGCAATATGAAGAGGCGAAAGAAGCGGTGGAAATGTTCCTGCAGTACAACGACAACACGGTGGAACGTGGTTTGTTCTACCAGGCGGTCAATGTGGTGCTGGAGATGAAACTGGACGAAGACCTGGAACTGGAAGACTACGAGGCCAATTTCCGACGGATGTTTGGCAACGAGCGCACGGAAGCAGCGATCGGCTCGGTGGACGGCAGCGTGCGCTTCCACGGCTTGACGCCGACCAGCATGAAACTGGAGGGGCTCGACCGGCACCTGCGGTTGATCGACAGCTACAAGAAGCTGCACACGGCACGGGCCAATGTGACCGCTTCAGCCCGTTAAACAGCGCCCACAAAAAAGCGAAGCCAGATGGCTTCGCTTTTTTGTTTACGGTTCTGAAAAAGCTGCGGATCAGAACGGGATATCGTCATCAAAGCTGTCGAAATCCGGAGCCGGCTGTGGCGCTGCCTGCTGTGGAGGCGGAGCCTGGCGCGACTGCTGCGGTGCCGACGACTGCTGCGGGCGCGGAGCCTGCTGCTGGCGTGGGGCTGGAGCGGACTGCTGGTAGTTATTGCCCCCGCCTTGTTGGTCGCCCTGCTGTGGACGGCCGCCCAGCAATTGCATGGTGCCTTGCATGTCGACCACGATTTCAGTGGTGTAACGCTTGATACCGTCTTTTTCCCACTCGCGGGTTTGCAGCTTGCCTTCGATGTAGACCTGCGAACCTTTACGCAGGTATTCGCCGGCGATTTCGGCAACCTTGCCGAACATCGACACACGGTGCCATTCGGTCTTCTCGACCTTCTGACCGGTTTGCTTGTCGGTCCACTGTTCGCTGGTCGCCAGACTCAGGTTGGTCACGGCGTTACCGTTAGGCAAGTAGCGAACTTCGGGATCCTGGCCGCAAGTGCCGACCAATATGACTTTGTTAACCCCACGGGCCATAACGTTCTCCTAGGCTACGCACGCTGCCTCGGCCGGGTTGTTCACCAGGCGCTCAAGGGTCGTGCGATCCAATAGTTCTGTGTCCAATTTGATGTAAATCGCCGCTTCGTCTGCGACGACCACTGCATCTGTTACCCCTACGACGGCCTTCAGGCGCTCAACCAGACCCGCTTCGCGGATCGCCTCGGGCGACAACGGCAAGCGCAGGCTCGTGACATAAGGTGGTTCGCGCATGGTAACAGCAAAGGCCAGCCAGAGGGCAGCCAGGCCGGCGCATCCGAGGAAGACAACCGACAAACCGCCATGCTGGAACATCCAGCCGCCGAGGATCCCGCCCAGCGCCGAACCAAGGAACTGGCTGGTGGAATAAACCCCCATCGCCGTGCCTTTGCCGCCCGCCGGTGAAACCTTACTGATCAGCGAAGGCAAGGAAGCTTCCAGCAAGTTGAACGCGGTAAAGAACACCACCGTCCCGATCACCAGAGCCCGCAAGCTGTCGCCGAACTGCCAGAAGAATAGCTCAGTGAGCATCAGCGTCGCGACGGCGCCCAATAAAACTCGTTTCATTTTGCGTTTCTTCTCGCCGTAAATGATGAACGGGATCATGGCGAAGAAGGAGATCAGCAACGCAGTCAGGTAGACCCACCAGTGCTGCTCTTTGGGCAGCCCGGCTTTTTCCACCAGGGCCAGGGGCAGTGCAACGAAGCTCGACATCAACATTGCATGTAACACAAAAATGCCCAGGTCCAGGCGTAGCAGGTCCGGGTGCTTGAGGGTCGGGATCAGCGCCTGGCGCGCCATACCGGACTCGCGATGCTGCAACGGACCCGTGGCGCGCGGCACCATGAACATCACGATCACGATACCGAACAACGCCATGCCGCCGGTGGCGAGGAACAGCCCGGACAGCCCGAACGCGCGGGTCAGCAACGGCCCGACCACCATGGCGATAGCAAACGACAGACCGATCGTCATGCCGATCATGGCCATGGCTTTGGTCCGGTGCTGCTCGCGGGTCAGATCTGAAAGCAAGGCCATGACCGCCGCGGAAATCGCCCCGGCGCCTTGCAGGACGCGACCGGCAATGACGCCCCATATCGAATCGGCATTGGCTGCCAGCACGCTGCCCAGGGCGAAAACGATCAGCCCCAGATAAATCACCGGGCGCCGGCCGATGCGATCGGAAATGAAGCCGAACGGAATCTGGAACAGCGCCTGGGTCAGGCCGTAAGCGCCAATCGCCAGCCCGATGAGGGCCGGGGTCGCTCCCGCCAGATCCATGCCATAGGTCGCCAGTACCGGCAACACCATGAACATGCCAAGCATACGGAAGGCGAACACCAGGGCCAGACCGCTGGCTGCGCGGGTCTCACTGCCACTCATGCGTTCGCTGTGGGGATCGTGCATGGAAAAACCTCATGTGAACCGGCGGCGATTCTACCAGTCCCATCGATTGACGGGGTATATCGCGACGCTATGACGCGCATAGATGACGCAGTCTTCATGTAAGCCTGCGCGCCCTGCATTTGATAGTGTGCATCCATCCAGTATTTGGCCGTATACTCCTACGTTTTCGACGCCCGCCGAGCGAGGCCACTTTGGACAAGATCCTGATTCGTGGGGCCCGAACCCACAACCTGAAGAACATCGACCTGACCCTGCCACGGGACAAACTGATCGTCATCACCGGCCTGTCCGGATCCGGCAAGTCGTCCCTGGCGTTCGACACGCTGTACGCCGAAGGCCAGCGCCGCTACGTCGAATCGCTGTCGGCCTACGCCCGGCAGTTCCTGTCGATGATGGAAAAGCCTGACGTCGACACCATCGAAGGCCTGTCGCCGGCGATCTCCATCGAACAGAAGTCGACCTCGCACAACCCGCGTTCGACCGTCGGCACCATCACCGAAATCTACGACTACCTGCGCCTGCTGTACGCCCGCGTCGGTATTCCGCGCTGCCCGGATCACGACATTCCGCTGGAAGCCCAGACCGTCAGCCAGATGGTCGACCTGGTTCTCGCGCAACCGGAAGGCAGCAAATTGATGCTGCTGGCCCCGGTGATTCGCGAGCGCAAAGGCGAGCATCTGTCGGTTTTCGAAGAACTGCGCGCCCAGGGTTTTGTACGCGCCCGGGTCAACGGCCGGCTCTGCGAGCTGGACGAGTTGCCGAAACTGGATAAACAGAAGAAGCATTCGATTGATGTCGTGGTCGACCGCTTCAAGGTCCGCGCCGATCTTCAACAGCGTCTGGCCGAATCCTTCGAGACTGCGCTGAAACTGGCGGACGGCATTGCGCTGGTAGCACCGATGGACGACGAGCCCGGCGAAGAGATCATCTTCTCCGCCCGCTTCGCCTGCCCGATTTGCGGTCACGCGATCAGCGAGCTGGAACCCAAGCTGTTTTCCTTCAACAACCCGGCGGGCGCCTGCCCGACGTGCGATGGCCTGGGCGTTAAGCAGTTCTTCGACATCAAACGCCTGGTGAATGGCGAACTGACCCTGGCCGAAGGCGCGATTCGCGGCTGGGACAGGCGTAACGTCTATTACTTCCAGATGCTGGGTTCGCTGGCGTCCCATTACAAGTTCAGCCTCGAAGTGCCGTTTAACGACCTGCCGGCCGATCAGCAGAAATTCATCCTGCACGGCAGCGGTTCGCAGAACGTTGACTTCAAATACCTGAACGACCGTGGCGACATCGTCAAGCGTTCGCATCCGTTCGAAGGCATCGTGCCGAACCTGGAACGCCGCTACCGCGAAACCGAGTCCGCCTCGGTCCGTGAAGAACTGGCCAAGTTCCTCAGCACCCAGCCTTGCCCGGATTGCCGTGGCACGCGTCTGCGCCGAGAGGCGCGGCACGTGTGGGTTGGCGAGAAGACCTTGCCGGCGGTGACCAATCTGCCGATTGGCGATGCTTGCGAATATTTCGGCGTGCTGAAACTTACCGGCCGCCGTGGCGAAATTGCCGACAAGATTCTCAAGGAAATCCGCGAGCGCCTGCAGTTCCTGGTTAACGTGGGTCTCGATTATCTGTCGCTGGATCGCAGTGCCGACACCTTGTCTGGCGGTGAGGCTCAGCGAATTCGCTTGGCCAGTCAGATCGGCGCCGGTTTGGTGGGGGTTCTGTACATCCTCGATGAACCGTCGATTGGCTTGCACCAGCGGGACAACGATCGTTTGCTCGGCACCCTCAAGCACCTGCGGGACATCGGCAACACGGTGATTGTGGTCGAGCACGACGAAGATGCGATTCGTCTGGCGGACTATGTGGTGGACATCGGCCCGGGGGCCGGCGTGCATGGCGGCCACATTGTTGCTGAAGGCACCCCAGCCGAAGTCATGGCTCACCCGGATTCGTTGACCGGCAAGTACCTGTCAGGCCGGGTGAAGATTGCCGTGCCGGCCAAACGTACACCGCGCAACAAGAAGATGACCTTGTCGCTCAAGGGCGCCCGTGGCAACAACTTGCGCAATGTCGATCTGGAAATTCCGCTGGGTCTGCTGACCTGTGTGACTGGCGTGTCCGGTTCAGGCAAATCGACGCTGATCAACAACACCCTGTTCCCGTTGAGCGCCACGGCACTCAACGGCGCCACGACCCTTGAAGCGGCCGCTCACGACAGCATCAAGGGCCTGGAGCATCTGGACAAGGTTGTGGACATCGACCAGAGCCCGATCGGTCGGACGCCTCGCTCCAACCCGGCGACTTACACCGGGCTGTTCACGCCGATTCGTGAATTGTTCGCTGGCGTGCCTGAGTCCCGCTCCCGTGGCTACGGCCCGGGGCGCTTCTCCTTCAACGTGAAGGGCGGGCGCTGCGAAGCCTGTCAGGGCGATGGCCTGATCAAGGTGGAAATGCACTTCCTGCCGGACATCTATGTCCCGTGCGACGTCTGCAAGAGCAAGCGCTACAACCGCGAAACCCTTGAGATCAAGTACAAGGGCAAGAACATCCACGAAACCCTCGAGATGACGATCGAGGAAGCGCGGGTGTTCTTCGACGCGGTGCCGGCGCTGGCGCGCAAGCTCCAAACGTTGATGGATGTCGGCTTGTCGTACATCAAGCTGGGTCAATCGGCGACGACGCTGTCCGGCGGCGAAGCCCAGCGAGTGAAACTGTCCCGCGAGCTGTCCAAGCGCGATACCGGCAAGACCCTGTATATCCTCGATGAGCCGACTACCGGCCTGCACTTCGCGGATATCCAGCAATTGCTCGACGTGCTGCATCGCCTGCGTGACCACGGCAACACAGTGGTGGTGATCGAGCACAACCTGGACGTGATCAAGACTGCCGACTGGTTGGTGGATCTTGGACCGGAAGGCGGTTCCAAAGGCGGGCAGATCATTGCTGTTGGTACGCCGGAAGAAGTGTCGGAGATGAAGCAGTCCCACACTGGTTTCTACCTCAAGCCGCTGCTGGCTCGCGACAAGGCCTGAATCGGGCCCATGAAAAAGCCCCTGTCACTTTATCGGTGACAGGGGCTTTTTTATGTCTTGCGCCTGTAGGAGCAAAGCTTGCTTGCGATGGCGACTTCTAAAACGCTATCGCCGGCATGCCGTGCGCTTACAAAGCAGAATCAGAACTGCGATTGCAGGTAATTCTCCAGACCGATCAACTTGATCAGACCAAGCTGCTTTTCCAGCCAGTAGGTGTGATCTTCTTCAGTGTCGGCCAGTTGAATACGCAGGATCTCACGGCTGACGTAGTCCTTGTGCTGCTCGCAGAGCTCAATGCCTTTGCAGAGTGCGGCACGGACCTTGTATTCCAATCGCAGGTCTGCAGCGAGCATGTCAGGCACTGTGGTGCCCACATCCAAGTCGTCTGGACGCATGCGCGGCGTGCCTTCGAGCATAAGGATGCGGCGCATCAGAGCATCGGCGTGCCCTGCTTCCTCTTCCATCTCGTGGTTGATACGTTCGTAGAGCTCGGTGAAACCCCAGTCCTCGTACATCCGCGAATGGATGAAATATTGATCACGCGCCGCCAGTTCGCCGGTCAGCAACGTGTTGAGGTAATCGATTACGTCTGGGTGGCCTTGCATCGCCCTACATCTCCCTGCTTGAAAGTCTGTAGTTTGAACCAAGCCGACTGTTTGGTCACGCCGCTTGCGCGATAAAAGCGAAGATATTCTGAGAAAAGTGGTTTAAATAACGCAAAAACCGCCCAAATGAGGGCGGTTCTGCTTATCGTTTAGACTTAGTTAAGCTGTACACCCAACGCCTTTGCGATTGCTTCTCCGTACGCCGGGTCAGCTTTGTAGAAATGCTGCAACTGACGATCAACCACATCACCGGAAACCCCGGCCATCGCACCGGCGATGTTGTTGACCAGCAGGGTTTTCTGCTCATCCCTCATCAAGCGGAACAGCGCACCGGCGTGGCTGTAGTAATCGGTGTCTTCGCGGTGATCGTAACGATCTGCCGCACCACTCAAGGCCAATGCAGGCTCGGCGTAACGCGGCGCTTGTTTCGGCGACTCCACGTAGCTGTTCGGCTCGTAGTTAGGTGCCGCACCACCGTTGCTGCCGAAAGCCATGGAACCGTCGCGCTGGTAGGTATTGACCTGATTGCGCGGAGCATTCACCGGCAGTTGCTGGTGGTTGGTGCCGATACGGTAGCGGTGGGCATCGGCGTAGGCGAACACACGACCTTGCAGCATGCGATCCGGCGACAGACCAACACCCGGAACCATGTTGCTCGGACCGAATGCCGCTTGCTCTACTTCGGCGAAGTAGTTCTGCGGATTGCGATTGAGCTCCAGCTCACCGACTTCGATCAGCGGGAACTCTTTCTGCGACCAGGTCTTGGTCACGTCGAACGGGTTTTCGTAGTGCTCCGCGGCCTGGGCCTCGGTCATGATCTGGATGCACACGCGCCATTTCGGGAAATCACCGCGCTCGATCGCACCGAACAGATCGCGCTGGGCGTAATCCGGATCGGTACCGGCCAGGCGTGCGGCGTCTGCCGGCGCAAGGTTCTTGATCCCTTGCTGGGTTTTGTAGTGCCATTTCACCCAGTGGCGCTCGCCTGTAGCGCTGATCAGGCTGTAGGTGTGGCTGCCGAAGCCGTGCATGTGACGGTAGCCGTCAGGGATGCCGCGGTCCGAGAACAGGATGGTGACCTGGTGCAGCGCCTCTGGAGAGTGCGACCAGAAGTCCCACATCATTTGTGCGCTTTTCAGGTTGCTTTGCGGCAGGCGCTTTTGCGTGTGGATAAAGTCAGGGAATTTCAGCGGATCGCGGATGAAGAACACAGGCGTGTTGTTACCAACGATGTCCCAGTTGCCTTCTTCGGTATAAAACTTGAGAGCGAAGCCGCGTGGATCGCGCTCGGTATCAGCCGAACCGCGCTCACCGCCTACGGTGGAGAACCGCAGGAACGTCGGGGTTTGCTTGCCGACGGATTCGAACAGTTTGGCGCTGGTGTACTCAGTGATGTCACGGGTAACGGTGAACGTGCCGTAAGCACCCGAGCCTTTGGCGTGAACGCGACGCTCAGGGATGTTTTCACGGTTGAAGTGGGCAAGCTTCTCGAGCAGATGAAAATCGTCGAGCAGCAACGGGCCGCGAGGACCGGCGGAACGGGAATTCTGGTTGTCGGCGACAGGAGCGCCACTGGCGGTCGTAAGCGTTTTGTTTTGGCTCATGCGATCTTCTTCCTCTGTCAGTTTTGGAACTGCCGGCTAATCGGCGTGGGACGGAGTATTGACCATTGATCAGGAAGGCTACAAATTCATTAATTTGTGGCGATCAATAGAAAAATACTACCAACGAAACCCGTTCGCATCATGACGGCAGAAACCGCAGGGAAGCTTGTATAAACAGCGCATTTCTTACAGGCACAAAAAACCGGGCACTAGGCCCGGTTCTTCGTTTCAGACTGACGTCTTACTCAGCGGATACTGCTTCACCGCCAACTGGACGATCAACCAACTCGACGTACGCCATAGGCGCGTTGTCGCCAGTGCGGAAGCCGCACTTGAGGATGCGCAGGTAGCCACCCTCACGGGTAGCGTAACGCTTGCCCAGGTCGTTGAAGAGCTTACCAACGATAGCTTTCGAACGAGTACGGTCGAAAGCCAGACGGCGGTTAGCCAGGCTGTCTGTCTTGGCCAAAGTGATCAGCGGCTCAGCAACGCGACGCAGTTCTTTAGCTTTCGGCAGTGTAGTTTTGATCAGCTCGTGCTCGAACAGCGACACTGCCATGTTTTGAAACATGGCCTTGCGGTGCGAGCTAGTGCGGCTCAGGTGACGACCACTTTTACGATGACGCATGGTTCATTCCTTACCAAACACAACGTTCGGTGATTACGACGATCAGGCAGTCGCCTTGTCGTCCTTCTTAAGACTTGCAGGCGGCCAGTTGTCGAGGCGCATGCCGAGGGACAGACCGCGGGAGGCCAGAACGTCCTTGATTTCAGTCAAGGATTTCTTGCCAAGGTTCGGAGTCTTCAACAGCTCTACTTCGGTACGCTGAATCAGGTCACCGATGTAGTAGATGTTTTCCGCCTTAAGGCAGTTAGCCGAACGTACAGTCAGTTCCAGATCGTCAACCGGGCGAAGCAGGATCGGATCGATCTCGTCTTCCTGCTCGACAACCACTGGCTCACTGTCACCTTTGAGGTCGACGAACGCAGCCAACTGCTGTTGCAGGATGGTTGCAGCGCGGCGGATAGCCTCTTCAGGATCCAGGGTACCGTTGGTTTCCAGATCAATAACCAGCTTGTCCAGGTTAGTACGCTGCTCGACACGGGCGTTTTCCACCACGTATGCGATACGGCGAACCGGGCTGAACGAAGAGTCAAGCTGCAAGCGACCAATGCTGCGGCTTTCGTCTTCATCGCTCTGACGCGAGTCTGCCGGTTCATAACCACGACCACGAGCTACGGTGAGCTTCATGTTCAGGGCGCCGTTAGACGCCAGGTTAGCGATTACGTGATCGGGGTTAACGATCTCGACATCATGATCCAGCTGAATATCGGCAGCGGTAACCACCCCCGAACCCTTCTTCGACAAGGTCAGCGTAACTTCGTCACGGCCGTGCAGCTTGATAGCCAGACCTTTAAGGTTCAACAGGATTTCAATTACGTCTTCCTGTACACCTTCGATGGCGCTGTACTCGTGGAGCACACCGTCAATCTCGGCCTCGACTACTGCACAGCCGGGCATTGAGGACAACAGGATGCGTCGCAGCGCGTTGCCCAGGGTGTGGCCAAAACCACGCTCGAGAGGCTCGAGAGTGATCTTGGCGCGGGTTGGACTGACAACCTGCACATCAATATGGCGGGGTGTCAGGAACTCATTTACCGAAATCTGCATGGATGCACCTATTTTCTAGCCCTTACTTGGAGTAGAGCTCGACAATCAGGCTTTCGTTGATGTCGGCGGACAGATCACTGCGAGCGGGAACGTTCTTGAAAACGCCCGACTTCTTCTCAGTGTCTACTTCTACCCATTCTACGCGGCCACGTTGGGCACACAGATCGAGAGCTTGGACAATGCGAAGTTGGTTCTTTGCTTTCTCGCGAATCGCGACCACGTCACCAGCACGAACCTGGTAAGACGGTACGTTTACGGTCTGACCGTTAACGCTGACGGATTTGTGCGATACCAGCTGACGGGATTCGGCACGAGTAGAGCCAAAACCCATACGGTATACAACGTTGTCCAGACGGCATTCGAGCAGTTGCAACAGGTTTTCGCCAGTTGCACCTTTCTTGCCAGCAGCTTCTTTGTAGTAGCCGCTGAATTGACGCTCGAGAACGCCGTAGATACGACGGACCTTCTGCTTTTCACGCAGTTGGGTGCCGTAATCGGACTGGCGACCGCGGCGTTGGCCGTGGATACCAGGTGCTGCTTCAATGTTGCACTTCGATTCGATCGCGCGCACGCCGCTCTTCAGAAAGAGATCGGTGCCTTCACGACGAGCGAGTTTGCATTTTGGACCAATGTAACGAGCCATTCTTTACAATCTCCTGGATTACACGCGGCGCTTCTTCGGCGGACGGCACCCGTTGTGCGGGATTGGCGTCACGTCGGTGATGCTGGCGATCTTGTAGCCACAGCCGTTCAAAGCGCGGACTGCGGATTCACGACCTGGGCCTGGACCTTTGACGTTAACGTCGAGGTTTTTCAGACCGTATTCCAGCGCAGCTTGACCAGCACGTTCAGCAGCTACTTGAGCAGCAAACGGCGTGGACTTGCGGGAACCGCGGAAACCCGAACCACCGGAGGTAGCCCAGGAAAGAGCGTTGCCTTGACGGTCGGTGATGGTCACGATTGTGTTGTTAAACGACGCGTGGATGTGGGCGATGCCATCAACCACTGTCTTTTTAACTTTTTTACGAGGACGAGCAGCAGGTTTAGCCATGATTAATTTCCTGTCGATTCGCTGGGGCGATTACTTGCGGATCGGCTTACGCGGACCTTTACGGGTACGCGCGTTAGTCTTGGTACGCTGACCGCGCACTGGAAGACCACGACGATGACGCAGACCGCGATAGCAACCGAGGTCCATCAAACGCTTGATTTTCATGTTGATTTCGCGACGCAGGTCACCTTCAGTGGTGAACTTCGCCACTTCGCCACGCAGCTGTTCAATCTGCTCGTCGCTCAGATCTTTGATCTTTGCGGCTGGGTTTACCCCAGTCACTGCACAAATCTTCTGTGCAGTAGTGCGACCAACACCATAGATGTAGGTCAGCGAGATAACAGTATGCTTGTTATCTGGAATGTTAACGCCTGCAATACGGGCCATTCAGTGGGACTCCAATTGACAGCTACCTACGCCCCGGAAGCCAAGAAATAGGGCGCGAGATAATATCGCTGTAATAACAAATAATCAACCCGGCAGCGCACTAGCTGCCGGGCTTGAAGCACAATCACACTCAGCCTTGGCGCTGTTTGTGACGCGGTTCCGCGCTGCAAATTACTCGAACAACACCTTCGCGGCGAATAATCTTGCAGTTACGGCACAGCTTTTTCACCGATGCACGAACTTTCATCACCAACTCCTCGAACCTTATGGGTACTCAGCGCAACATGCCGCTGCCGTAACCCTTCAGGTTGGCTTTCTTCATCAGGGATTCGTACTGGTGCGAAACGAGGTGCGATTGTACTTGGGACATGAAGTCCATCACAACCACGACGACGATCAGCAACGAGGTCCCGCCAAGGTAGAACGGTACGTTTGCCGCAACCACCAGAAACTGGGGCAGCAGGCACACGGCCGTCATGTAAAGAGCACCGAACATGGTCAAACGAGTCAGAACGCCATCAATGTAGCGCGCAGACTGCTCGCCTGGACGGATGCCCGGAATAAAGGCACCGGACTTCTTCAGGTTTTCCGCTACGTCTTTCGGATTGAACATCAACGCCGTATAGAAGAAGCAGAAGAAAATAATCCCTGCACTAAACAGCAGAATATTCAACGGCTGACCAGGAGCGATCGACTGCGAGATGTCCTGCAACCAGCCCATACCTTCAGACTGACCGAACCAGGCACCCAACGAAGCCGGGAACAGCAAAATGCTGCTCGCGAAAATGGCCGGAATAACACCGGCCATGTTCACCTTCAACGGCAAGTGGCTAGTCTGCGCAGCAAAGACCTTGCGGCCCTGCTGACGCTTGGCGTAGTGAACAGCAATACGACGCTGACCACGCTCAATGAACACCACGAAACCGATAATCGCTACTGCCAGCAAACCGATGGCAACCAGGGCGAAAATGTTGATATCACCCTGACGCGCAGACTCGAAAGACTGCCCGATCGCTCTCGGAAGACCGGCGACGATACCCGAAAAAATCAACATCGAGATACCGTTGCCAACACCACGCTCAGTAATCTGCTCACCCAGCCACATCATGAACATCGCACCAGCCACAAAAGTGGATACCGCGACGAAATGGAAGCCAAAGTCACCAGTGAACGCAACACCCTGCCCTGCCAGACCAATGGACATGCCAATAGCCTGAACGAGAGCGAGGATGACAGTGCCGTAGCGGGTGTACTGGCTGATCTTGCGACGGCCAGCTTCACCTTCCTTCTTCAACTGTTCCAGCTGCGGGCTGACGGCGGTCATCAGTTGCATGATGATCGATGCCGAAATGTACGGCATGATCCCCAGTGCAAAGATGCTCATCCGCTCCAGCGCGCCGCCGGAAAACATGTTGAACAAGCTAAGAATGGTCCCCTCATTCTGTCGAAACAGGTCCGCGAGTCGGTCCGGGTTGATACCTGGAACCGGGATGTGTGCGCCTATTCGGTAGACGATAATCGCCAGGAACAGAAAACGCAGACGAGCCCAGAGTTCAGACATACCGCCTTTGCCGAGCGCAGAGAGAGCACCTTGCTTAGCCATTTATTCCTCGAACTTGCCGCCAGCTGCTTCGATAGCCGCACGCGCACCTTTGGTGGCGCCGATTCCCTTTCCGATGGTGACAGCGCGAGTAACTTCGCCGGACAGCATGATTTTCACACGCTGTACGTTGACGTTAATCACGTTGGCATCTTTCAGGGACTGCACGGTGACGATGTCGCCTTCCACTTTGGCCAGCTCGGACAAACGCACTTCTGCGCGGTCCATGGCTTTCAGGGAAACGAAACCGAATTTCGGCAGGCGACGATGCAGCGGCTGTTGACCGCCTTCAAAGCCTGGAGCAATGGTGCCACCGGAGCGGGAGGACTGACCTTTGTGGCCACGGCCACCGGTCTTGCCCAAACCACTACCGATACCACGGCCCGGACGATGCTTTTCGCGACGGGAACCCGGCGCTGGACTCAGATCATTGAGTTTCATCGATTAACCCTCGACACGCAGCATGTAGTAAGCCTTGTTGATCATCCCGCGATTCTCGGGAGTATCAAGTACTTCTACAGTGTGACCGATGCGACGCAGACCCAGACCCTTAACGCACAGTTTGTGGTTAGGGATGCGGCCGGTCATGCTTTTGATCAGCGTAACTTTAACGGTAGCCATGATCAGAAGATCTCCTTGACGCTTTTGCCACGCTTGGCGGCAATGGATTCAGGAGACTGCATAGCTTTCAAACCTTTGAAAGTGGCGTGAACCACGTTTACCGGGTTAGTCGAGCCGTAGCACTTGGCCAGAACGTTCTGAACGCCAGCAACTTCGAGGACAGCACGCATAGCGCCGCCAGCGATGATACCGGTACCTTCAGAAGCAGGCTGCATGTACACCTTCGAAGCGCCGTGACCGGACTTCATTGCGTACTGCAGCGTGGTGCCGTTCAGATCAACTTGGATCATGTTGCGGCGAGCAGCTTCCATTGCCTTCTGGATCGCAGCAGGCACTTCACGTGACTTGCCACGGCCGAAGCCAACACGCCCTTTACCATCACCAACCACGGTCAACGCGGTGAAAGTGAAGATACGGCCGCCTTTAACGGTTTTGGCTACGCGGTTAACTTGAACCAGCTTCTCAATGTAGCCTTCGTCGCGCTTTTGGTCGTTATTTGACATAACTTAGAACTCCAGCCCAGCTTCACGAGCAGCATCAGCCAGCGCCTTGACGCGGCCGTGATACTTGAAGCCAGAGCGGTCGAAAGCCACCTGCGAGACGCCAGCGGCTTTAGCACGCGTAGCGACCAGCTGGCCAACCTTAGTGGCCGCGTCGATGTTGCCAGTGGCGCCATCACGCAGTTCTTTATCCAAAGTCGAGGCAGATGCCAGGACTTTGTTGCCGTCGGCCGAAATGACCTGGGCGTAGATGTGCTGCGACGAGCGGAACACGCAGAGACGCACGACTTCGAGTTCGTGCATTTTCAGGCGTGCTTTGCGAGCGCGACGCAGTCGAGTAACTTTTTTGTCGGTCATTTGCTATGCCCTACTTCTTCTTGGCTTCTTTACGACGGACGACTTCGTCCGCGTAGCGCACACCTTTGCCTTTGTACGGCTCTGGTGGACGGAAGTCGCGGATCTCGGCGGCCACTTGACCTACCAGCTGCTTATCGATACCCCGGATCAGGATGTCGGTCTGGCTAGGAGTCTCAGCGGTGATGCCTTCCGGCAGTTCATAATCCACTGGGTGCGAGAAGCCAAGAGCCAGGTTCAGCACTGTGCCTTTTGCTTGCGCTTTGTAACCAACACCGACCAGCTGGAGCTTGCGCTCGAAGCCTTGGCTTACGCCTTGGACCATGTTGTTTACCAACGCACGAGTGGTACCAGCCATTGCGCGAGTTTGTTGATCGCCATTGCGAGCAGCGAAACGCAGCTCACCAGCTTCTTCAACGATCTCAACGGACGAATGGATGTTCAGTTCGAGAGTGCCCTTGGCACCCTTCACCGAAAGCTGTTGGCCTGCGAATTTTACTTCGACACCGGCTGGCAGCTTAACGGGGTTCTTAGCGACGCGTGACATGCTTATCCCCCCTTAGAACACAGTGCAAAGAACTTCGCCGCCGACACCGGCAGCGCGCGCAGCACGATCCGTCATCACACCTTTGTTGGTGGAGACGATAGACACACCGAGACCGCCACGAACTTTTGGCAGATCATCGACGGACTTGTACTGACGCAGGCCTGGACGGCTAACGCGCTTCACTTCCTCGATGACCGGACGGCCTTCGAAGTACTTCAGCTCGATGGACAGCAGTGGTTTGATTTCGCTGCTGATCTGATAACCCGCAATGTAACCTTCGTCCTTCAGGACTTTGGCAACAGCTACCTTCAAAGTAGAAGATGGCATGCTTACGACGGACTTTTCAGCCATCTGGGCATTACGGATTCGAGTTAGCATGTCCGCTAACGGGTCCTGCATACTCATGGGCTAGACGCTCCTAATACAAAAAAATTAGCCTTGCGGCTACTACTTGTCACCGAGCTCATCCATGCGAAAAAAGCACGGGCTCAGGCGAGCCGGGTATTCTAGACACACCCCACAAATGAATCAAGCCCCAATAGGGGCTTGATTCAAGTTCAAGGTCACCGGCGGTCAGGATCTTACGAACCTGGACGCCGAGACTTTGATAGTGCTTACCAGCTGGCTTTAACCAGACCAGGTACGTCACCACGCATTGCAGCTTCACGCAGTTTGTTACGGCCGAGGCCGAACTTGCGGTAAACGCCGTGTGGACGACCGGTCAGGCGGCAGCGGTTACGCATGCGCGAGGCGCTTGCGTCACGTGGCTGCTTCTGCAGAGCTACTGTAGCTTCCCAACGCGCTTCTGGACTTGCGTTCAGATCAACGATGATAGCTTTCAGTGCTGCACGCTTTTTGGCGTACTTGGCAACCGTGAGCTGACGTTTCAGCTCGCGGTTTTTCATGCTCATCTTGGCCATTTTCCTACTCCAATCAGTTGCGGAACGGGAATTTGAAAGCACGCAACAGGGCGCGACCTTCATCATCGTTCTTGGCAGTGGTGGTCAGGGTAATGTCCAGACCGCGGAGAGCATCGATCTTGTCGTAGTCGATTTCCGGGAAGATGATCTGCTCTTTAACGCCCATGCTGTAGTTACCACGACCATCGAAGGACTTGGCATTCAGGCCGCGGAAGTCGCGAACCCGAGGCAGGGAGATCGACAGCAGACGATCCAGGAATTCGTACATACGCTCACGGCGCAGAGTCACTTTGACGCCGATCGGCCAACCTTCACGGACTTTAAAGCCAGCGATGGATTTCCGAGCGTAAGTCACAACGACTTTCTGACCGGTGATCTTTTCCAGGTCGGCAACAGCATGCTCGATGACTTTCTTGTCACCGACCGCTTCGCCCAGACCCATGTTCAGGGTGATTTTTGTAACGCGTGGAACTTCCATCACGTTCGAAAGCTTAAGTTCTTCCTTAAGCTTCGGTGCGATTTCCTTCCAGTAAATCTCTTTTAGTCGTGCCATGGTCTTCTACCTAGCAGTGTTCAAGCATCAACCGCTTTTTGGGTCGACTTGAAGACACGAATTTTCTTGCCGTCTTCTACTTTGAAACCAACGCGATCAGCCTTGTTGGTTTCGCCGTTGAAAATGGCGACGTTAGAAGCGTCCAGTGGAGCTTCTTTTTCGACGATACCGCCTTGTACGCCCGACATCGGGTTAGGCTTGGTATGACGCTTAACCAGGTTCAAACCACCAATAACCAGACGGTTATTAGCGAGAACCTTAAGCACCTTACCGCGCTTACCTTTGTCTTTGCCGGCGATCACGATGATCTCGTCGTCACGACGAATCTTTTGCATGTCGGATCTCCTTACAGCACTTCTGGGGCGAGCGAGACGATCTTCATGAACTTCTCAGTACGAAGTTCACGGGTCACTGGCCCAAAGATACGGGTGCCGATCGGCTCTTGCTTGTTGTTCAGAAGAACAGCAGCGTTGCCATCAAAGCGGATAATGGAGCCATCAGCACGACGTACGCCGTGACGAGTGCGGACTACAACAGCAGTCATCACTTGGCCTTTTTTCACTTTACCGCGAGGAATTGCTTCCTTCACGGTAACTTTGATGATGTCACCGATACCAGCGTAACGACGATGGGAGCCACCCAGCACCTTGATGCACATAACACGGCGAGCGCCAGAGTTATCGGCCACATCGAGCATGGATTGAGTCTGAATCATATAATTTCTCCGACCCCTAGTCCTTAGACTTCCACAGCGCGTTCGAGAACATCAACCAGCGCCCAAGACTTAGTCTTGGCCAAAGGACGAGTTTCACGAATAGTGACTTTGTCGCCGATGTGGCACTGATTGGTTTCGTCGTGCGCGTGCAGCTTAGTCGAACGCTTAACGTATTTACCGTAGATCGGGTGCTTTACGCGACGCTCGATCAGAACGGTGATGGTCTTGTCCATTTTGTCGCTGACAACACGGCCAGTCAGCGTACGGACGGTTTTTTCGGCTTCAGCCATGATTACTTACCTGCCTGCTGTTTGAGCACAGTCTTCACGCGAGCGATGTCACGCTTAACTTGCCGGAGCAGGTGAGACTGCCCCAACTGGCCAGTTGCTTTCTGCATACGCAGATTGAACTGGTCGCGCAGCAGGCCGAGCAGTTGCTCGTTAAGCTGCGGCGCGTCTTTTTCACGAAGTTCATTCGCTTTCATCACATCACCGTCCGTTTAACAAAAGCGGTGGCGAGCGGCAGCTTTGCAGCAGCCAGGGCAAAAGCCTCACGCGCCAGCTCTTCAGAAACGCCCTCGATTTCATACAGGACTTTGCCTGGCTGAATCTGGGCAACCCAGTACTCCACACTACCCTTACCTTTACCCATCCGAACTTCGAGGGGCTTTTTGGAAATAGGCTTGTCCGGGAATACACGGATCCAGATCTTGCCACCACGTTTAACGTGACGGGTCAGAGCACGACGCGCTGACTCGATCTGACGAGCGGTGAGACGACCACGAGCTACAGACTTCAGCGCGAACTCGCCGAAGCTGACTTTGCTACCGCGCTGAGCCAGACCACGGTTGTGGCCTGTCATCTGCTTGCGGAACTTCGTACGCTTTGGTTGCAACATTTGGCGTACCCCTTACTTAGCAGCTTTTTTACGAGGCGCTGGTGCTTGTGGTTTCAGTTCTTCTTGGCGACCACCAATTACTTCGCCTTTGAAGATCCAAACCTTTACACCGATCACACCGTAAGTGGTGTGAGCTTCGTAGTTGGCATAGTCGATGTCGGCACGCAGGGTGTGCAGTGGCACACGACCTTCGCGATACCATTCAGTACGTGCGATTTCAGCACCGCCGAGACGACCGCTCACTTGGATTTTGATGCCTTTGGCACCAATGCGCATGGCGTTCTGTACAGCGCGCTTCATAGCGCGACGGAACATTACGCGACGCTCCAGCTGCTGAGCTACGCTCTGCGCAACCAACATACCGTCGAGTTCCGGCTTGCGGATTTCTTCGATATTGATGTGCACAGGCACACCCATTTGTTTGGTCAGGTCCTGACGCAGTTTCTCAACATCTTCACCTTTCTTCCCGATAACGATACCTGGACGAGCAGTGTGGATGGTGATACGTGCAGTTTGAGCCGGACGATGGATATCGATACGGCTTACGGACGCGCTTTTTAGTTTGTCTTGGAGATACTCGCGCACCTTCAGATCAGCGAACAAATAGTCCGCATAAGTCCGACCGTCTGCGTACCAGACGGAGGTGTGCTCCTTGACGATTCCCAGGCGAATGCCAATGGGATGTACTTTCTGACCCATCTCTTCGACTCCGTTACTTGTCAGCAACCTTGACAGTGATATGGCAAGACCGCTTGACGATGCGATCAGCACGGCCTTTGGCACGTGGCATGATTCGCTTCAGCGAACGCCCTTCGTTGACGAAAACGGTGCTGACTTTAAGGTCATCAACGTCTGCGCCTTCGTTATGCTCGGCGTTGGCTACGGCCGACTCCAGCACTTTCTTCATGATCTCGGCGGCTTTCTTACTGCTGAAAGCCAACAGGTTGAGCGCTTCGCCCACCTTCTTCCCGCGGATCTGGTCGGCGACCAAGCGGGCTTTCTGGGCGGAGATTCGAGCGCCCGACAACTTAGCGGCTACTTCCATCGTTCCTTACCCCTTAACGCTTGGCTTTCTTGTCTGCCACGTGCCCACGATATGTGCGGGTACCGGCAAACTCGCCTAGTTTGTGGCCGACCATGTCTTCGTTCACGAGAACTGGAACATGTTGACGACCGTTATGCACAGCAATGGTCAAACCGACCATTTGTGGCAGGATCATCGAACGACGCGACCAGGTCTTAACTGGTTTGCGATCGTTCTTTTCCGCCGCCACTTCGATCTTCTTCAGTAGGTGAAGATCAATAAAAGGACCTTTTTTCAGAGAACGTGGCACTGTCGTATCCCTCTATTTACTTGCGACGACGGACGATCATTTTGTCGGTACGCTTATTACCACGAGTCTTCGCGCCCTTAGTCGGGAAGCCCCATGGCGATACCGGATGACGACCACCAGAGGTACGACCTTCACCACCACCATGTGGGTGGTCAACCGGGTTCATGGCAACACCACGAACGGTTGGGCGAACGCCACGCCAGCGTTTGGCACCAGCTTTACCCAGCGAACGCAGGCTGTGCTCGGAGTTCGAGACTTCGCCCAGGGTCGCGCGGCATTCAGCCAGCACTTTACGCATCTCGCCAGAACGCAGACGCAGGGTCACGTAGACACCTTCACGAGCGATCAGCTGAGCCGAAGCACCAGCGGAACGAGCGATTTGCGCGCCTTTACCTGGCTTCAATTCGATGCCGTGTACGGTGCTACCAACTGGAATGTTACGCAGTTGCAGAGCGTTGCCCGGCTTGATCGGCGCCAAAGCACCTGCGATCAGCTGGTCACCAGCACTCACGCCTTTAGGGGCGATGATGTAGCGACGCTCGCCATCTGCGTACAGCAGCAGAGCGATGTGAGCAGTACGGTTTGGATCGTATTCAATACGCTCGACAGTGGCAGAGATGCCATCTTTGTCGTTGCGACGGAAATCGACCAGACGATAATGCTGCTTATGGCCACCACCGATGTGACGAGTGGTAATGCGACCATTGTTGTTACGACCACCAGTCTTCGATTTTTTCTCGAGCAGCGGTGCGTGAGGAGCGCCTTTATGCAGCTCCTGGTTGACCACCTTGACCACAAAACGGCGGCCAGGGGAAGTCGGTTTGCATTTAACGATTGCCATGATGCACCCCTTCCTTACTCAGCACTGCTGCTGAAATCGAGATCTTGGCCTGGCTGAAGGGAGATAACTGCCTTCTTCCAGTCATTACGCTTGCCCAGACCGCGAGCAGTGCGCTTGCTCTTACCCAGAACATTCAGGGTAGTAACACGCTCTACTTTCACGCTGAACAGGCTTTCGACGGCCTTCTTGATTTCCAGCTTGGTTGCGTCAGTTGCAACCTTGAAAACGAACTGGCCTTTCTTGTCAGCCAGAACCGTAGCCTTTTCGGAAACGTGCGGGCCAAGCAGAACTTTAAATACGCGTTCCTGGTTCATCCCAGCAGCTCCTCGAATTTCTTCACGGCCGACACGGTGATCAACACCTTGTCGTATGCGATCAGACTAACTGGATCGGAACCTTGAACGTCACGTACATCAACGTGTGGCAGGTTACGAGCAGCCAGGTACAGGTTCTGATCAACTACTTCAGACACGATCAAGACGTCAGTCAGGCCCATGCCAGTCAGTTTGTTCAGCAGATCTTTGGTCTTCGGTGCATCAACAGCGAAGTCCTGAACCACAACCAGACGATCAGTACGCACCAGCTCAGCAAGGATGGAACGCATTGCTGCGCGATACATCTTCTTGTTCAGCTTCTGGGTGTGATCCTGAGGACGAGCTGCGAAAGTGGTACCGCCGCCACGCCAGATTGGGCTACGGATAGTACCGGCACGAGCACGGCCAGTACCTTTCTGACGCCAAGGGCGCTTACCGCCACCACGAACGTCGGAACGGGTCTTTTGCTGCTTGCTACCTTGGCGGCCGCCGGCCATGTAGGCCACGACTGCTTGGTGAACCAGCGTCTCGTTGAATTCGCCGCCAAATGTCAGTTCGGAAACTTCGATCGCTTGAGCGTCATTTACATTTAATTGCATGTCAGCTTCCCCTTAACCGCGAGCCTTGGCTGCTGGACGTACAACCAAGTTGCCGCCAGTAGCGCCAGGAACAGCACCCTTGACCAACAACAGATTGCGTTCAGCGTCCACGCGCACTACTTCCAGGGACTGCACGGTCACGCGCTCAGCGCCCATATGACCGGACATTTTTTTGCCCTTGAATACACGACCAGGAGTCTGGCACTGGCCGATAGAGCCTGGAACGCGGTGGGACACGGAGTTACCGTGGGTATTATCTTGCCCGCGGAAGTTCCAACGCTTGATCGTACCCTGGAAGCCTTTACCCTTGGACTGACCGGTTACATCAACCAGTTGACCAGCGGCGAAGATTTCAGCGTTGATCAGATCGCCGGCCTGGTACTCGCCTTCTTCAAGGCGGAATTCCATTACGGTACGACCAGCGGCAACGTTCGCTTTAGCGAAGTGGCCAGCTTGAGCAGCTGTAACACGCGAAGCACGACGCTCGCCTACAGTGACTTGCACTGCACGATAGCCATCGGTCTCTTCAGTTTTGAACTGGGTGACGCGATTCGGCTCGATCTCAATGACCGTGACCGGAATGGAGACACCTTCTTCGGTGAAAATACGGGTCATACCGCATTTACGACCGACTACACCAATAGTCATGTTGTAAACCTCATGAGTGTACGGGGCTTTCACCCGCTATGGCCGCCCATTTCAGAGCGTTACACGACTAAGACCGAGTCTTAGCCGAGGCTGATCTGCACTTCCACACCGGCCGCAAGATCAAGCTTCATAAGTGCATCAACGGTTTTATCCGTTGGCTGGACGATGTCCAGAACGCGCTTATGAGTACGGATCTCGTACTGGTCACGCGCGTCTTTGTTGACGTGCGGGGAGACCAGAACGGTGAACCGCTCTTTACGGGTAGGCAGTGGAATTGGACCACGCACTTGAGCACCAGTACGTTTCGCGGTTTCCACGATTTCCTGGGTGGATTGGTCGATCAGGCGATGGTCAAAAGCCTTCAACCTGATACGGATTTGCTGATTTTGCATTGGATTTCAGACTCCGGCTGCTATTCCCAGCGAGCGCAATACGCCCGTTAAAAGGAGGCGCAATTCTATAGACGGGCTACTACAGTGTCAACCCAATAAAAAAGCCCCCGCTAGGCGGGGGCTTTTTCAAGTCATCACTTACTTAAGCGATGATTTTGGCTACGACGCCAGCGCCGACGGTACGACCGCCTTCACGAATAGCGAAACGCAGACCGTCTTCCATTGCGATGGTTTTGATCAGGGTGACAACCATTTTGATGTTGTCGCCTGGCATTACCATTTCAACGCCTTCCGGCAGTTCGCAGTTACCGGTCACGTCAGTGGTCCGGAAGTAGAACTGTGGACGGTAGCCTTTGAAGAACGGAGTGTGGCGACCGCCTTCTTCTTTGCTCAACACGTACACTTCAGCTTCGAAGGTAGTGTGCGGCTTAACCGAACCTGGCTTGACCAGAACCTGGCCACGCTCAACGTCGTCACGCTTGGTGCCGCGCAGCAGCACGCCGCAGTTCTCGCCAGCACGACCTTCGTCGAGCAGCTTACGGAACATTTCAACACCGGTGCAGGTGGTGACGGTAGTGTCACGCAGACCAACGATTTCCAGTGGATCTTGAACCTTGACGATACCGCGCTCGATACGGCCAGTTACAACAGTACCGCGACCGGAGATCGAGAATACGTCTTCGATTGGCATCAGGAACGGCTTGTCGATAACACGAACTGGATCTGGAATGTAGCTGTCCAGAGTCTCAACCAGTTTACGAACGGCAGTGGTGCCCATTTCGTTGTCGTCTTGGCCGTTCAGAGCCATCAGAGCCGAACCGATGATGATCGGAGTGTCGTCACCTGGGAAGTCGTAAGTGCTCAGCAGATCGCGCACTTCCATCTCAACCAGTTCCAGCAGCTCAGCGTCGTCAACCATGTCAGCCTTGTTCAGGAAGACAACGATGTACGGAACGCCAACCTGACGGGACAGCAGGATGTGCTCACGGGTTTGTGGCATCGGACCATCAGCGGCCGAGCAAACCAGAATAGCGCCGTCCATTTGAGCAGCACCGGTGATCATGTTCTTCACGTAGTCAGCGTGACCTGGGCAGTCAACGTGAGCGTAGTGACGGATCAGCGAGTTGTATTCAACGTGTGCGGTGTTGATGGTGATACCACGAGCCTTTTCTTCTGGAGCGCTGTCGATTTTATCGAAAGCAACAACAGCCGAACCGAAAACTTCGGAGCAGACGCGAGTCAGAGCAGCGGTCAGCGTGGTTTTACCGTGGTCGACGTGACCGATGGTGCCAACGTTGACGTGCGGGAGGGTACGGTCAAATTTTTCTTTAGCCACGACAATTAACTCCTAGCCTAAAGGGGCTGAATCAGCCTTGTTTTTTGGTAACGGTTTCGACGATGTGCGACGGAGCCGTATTGTATTTTTTGAATTCCATAGAGTAGCTTGCGCGACCTTGGGACATGGAACGGACGTCAGTTGCGTAACCGAACATCTCACCCAACGGAACCTCGGCGCGAATCACTTTGCCGGAAACCGTGTCTTCCATACCCAGGATCATGCCGCGACGACGGTTAAGGTCGCCCATCACGTCACCCATATAGTCTTCAGGCGTAACAACCTCTACAGCCATGATCGGCTCAAGCAACTCACCACCGCCCTTCTGGGCCAGTTGCTTGGTCGCCATGGAAGCAGCCACCTTAAACGCCATCTCGTTGGAGTCGACGTCGTGGTAGGAACCATCAAACACGGTAGCCTTCAGGCCGATCAGCGGATAGCCGGCAACTACGCCGTTCTTCATCTGCTCTTCGATACCTTTCTGGATAGCCGGGATGTATTCCTTAGGAACCACACCACCCACTACTTCGTTCAGGAATTGCAGACCTTCCTGACCTTCGTCAGCAGGAGCAAAACGAATCCAGCAATGACCGAACTGGCCACGACCGCCGGACTGGCGAACGAACTTGCCTTCAATTTCGCAGCTCTTCGTGATGCGCTCACGGTACGAAACTTGAGGCTTACCGATGTTGGCTTCGACGTTGAACTCACGGCGCATCCGGTCAACCAGGATGTCCAGGTGCAACTCGCCCATGCCGGAGATGATCGTTTGACCAGTCTCTTCATCAGTCTTGACGCGGAAAGACGGGTCTTCCTGAGCAAGTTTGCCCAGAGCGATACCCATTTTTTCCTGGTCGTCCTTGGTCTTAGGCTCTACGGCAACCGAAATAACCGGCTCCGGGAAGTCCATGCGAACCAGGATGATTGGCTTGTCAGCGTTGCACAAAGTTTCGCCAGTGGTGACGTCCTTCATGCCGATCAAGGCCGCGATGTCACCAGCGCGTACTTCCTTGATTTCTTCACGGGCGTTTGCGTGCATTTGCACCATACGACCCACACGCTCTTTCTTGCCTTTAACCGAGTTGATCACGCCGTCGCCGGAGGCCAACACGCCCGAGTAAACTCGAACGAAGGTCAAGGTACCCACGAATGGGTCGGTAGCGATCTTGAACGCCAGAGCCGAGAACGGCTCGCTGTCGTCTGCGTGACGCTCCATTTCCTTAGTCTCGTCATCCGGGTCAGTACCCTTGATGGCAGGAATGTCGGTAGGAGCAGGCAGGTAGTCGATAACGGCGTCGAGAACCAGGGGAACGCCCTTGTTCTTGAAGGAAGAACCGCAAACAGCCAGAACGATCTCACCAGCGATAGTACGCTGACGCAGAGCGGCCTTGATTTCCGCGTTGGTGAGTTCTTCACCTTCGAGGTACTTGTTCATCAGCTCTTCGCTGGCTTCGGCAGCAGCCTCAACCATGTTACCGCGCCACTCGTCAGCCAGTTCCTGCAGTTCAGCAGGGATAGGCTTACGAACTGGAACCATGCCTTTGTCAGCGTCGTTCCAGTAAACAGCTTCCATGGCCAACAGATCGATCTGACCCTGGAAGTTGTCTTCGGAACCGATAGCCAACTGGATTGGCACCGGAGTGTGACCCAGACGCTGTTTGATCTGACCGATCACGCGCAGGAAGTTCGCACCAGCACGGTCCATCTTGTTTACGTAAACAAGACGTGGAACGCCGTACTTGTTGGCTTGACGCCATACGGTTTCCGACTGAGGCTCAACACCCGAGGTACCGCAGAACACAACGACCGCGCCGTCGAGAACACGCAGGGAACGTTCAACTTCAATAGTGAAGTCAACGTGGCCCGGGGTGTCGATGACGTTGAAACGGTACTGGTCCTTGTGCTGCTTCTCGGAACCCTGCCAGAAGGCGGTAATAGCAGCAGAAGTAATGGTAATACCACGCTCCTGCTCCTGCACCATCCAGTCTGTGGTCGCGGCGCCGTCATGCACCTCGCCCATCTTGTGACTTTTGCCAGTGTAAAAAAGGACGCGCTCGGTGGTGGTGGTTTTACCAGCATCCACGTGAGCAACGATACCGATGTTACGGTAGCGATTAATCGGTGTAGTACGAGCCATAAAGCCCTCGCAAAATTAGTGACGCTAAAATTAGAAGCGGTAGTGCGAGAAAGCCTTGTTGGCTTCAGCCATACGGTGCACGTCTTCACGCTTCTTAACTGCAGCACCTTTACCTTCAGCGGCATCCAACAGTTCGCCAGCCAAACGCAGAGCCATAGACTTCTCGCCGCGCTTGCGGGCGAAGTCTACCAACCAGCGCATTGCCAGGGCGTTACGACGGGACGGGCGAACTTCGACCGGAACCTGGTAAGTAGCACCGCCTACACGGCGCGACTTCACTTCGACCAGCGGAGCGATGGCGTCGAGAGCTTTCTCGAAGATTTCCAGGGGATCGCTGTTCTTGCGTTCTTTAACCTTTTCCAGCGCGCCATAAACGATACGTTCGGCAACGGCTTTCTTGCCGCTTTCCATAACGTGGTTCATGAACTTGGCCAGGATTTGGCTTCCGTATTTTGGATCGTCAAGCACTTCGCGCTTGGCTGCTACGCGTCTTCTTGGCATGGATAAGCCCTCAAACGGTCTTCAGGTTCGCTCGGAATCGGTGCCCTTTCGGGACGCCTCCGACCTTACTCTTATCGACTCAGAAAAATAGAAAATCAGTTTTTACAAAAAGCCGCTACTACTTAGGCTTCTTGGTACCGTACTTCGAACGACCCTGGTTACGACCTTTAACGCCGGAAGTATCCAAAGAACCGCGTACGGTGTGATAACGAACACCTGGCAAGTCTTTTACACGACCGCCGCGGATCAGTACCACGCTGTGCTCTTGCAGGTTGTGGCCTTCACCGCCGATGTACGAGGAAACCTCGAAACCGTTGGTCAGGCGCACACGGCATACTTTACGCAGTGCCGAGTTAGGTTTTTTCGGCGTGGTGGTATACACACGGGTGCATACGCCACGACGTTGCGGGCAGTTCTGCAGCGCAGGTACGTCGGATTTCTCGACGATACGCTTACGCGGCTGACGTACCAGCTGGTTGATAGTTGCCATCTACTAGCTCCACTGTTGTCTTGCGACGCTATTGTCTTGCAAGAAAAGCAAAATGGCAGGAACGAATTCCCGCCAAATTTAGGGGTACAAGAGTCTAAAGAGGATCTTGTCCCCAGTCAAGGCAAGGCCCCAACCTCCCCGCTCATCCAACCTCGACAAATTGTCTCGATTCGATGAACGGAAAGACCGGGGCCTCACGCTTATTTACTGCAGAACTCAGTTACCGCTCGAGTTCAGTGCTTCGGTCAGTGCAGCTTCCACTTCACTGGCGCTTACGCGCAACGGCTTGTCAGCATCACGGCGGCGCTTACGCTCGCTGTGATAAGCCAGACCGGTACCCGCCGGGATCAGACGACCCACGACTACGTTTTCTTTCAGGCCGCGCAGGTAATCGCGCTTGCCGGTTACCGCCGCTTCGGTCAGTACGCGAGTGGTTTCCTGGAAGGAAGCCGCCGAGATGAACGATTCGGTGGACAACGACGCCTTGGTGATACCCAACAGCACGCGAGTGAACTTGGAAACGAATTTCTCGTCGCCAGCCAGACGCTCGTTCTCTACCAGAACGTGAGTCAACTCCATCTGGTCGCCCTTGATGAAAGTCGAGTCGCCGGATTCAGCGATTTCAACTTTACGCAGCATCTGACGCAGGATGGTCTCGATGTGCTTATCGTTGATCTTCACGCCTTGCAGACGATAAACGTCCTGGATCTCGTTCACGATGTACTTGGCCAGCGCACTCACACCCAGCAGACGCAGGATGTCGTGTGGATCGCTCGGGCCGTCGGAGATAACTTCGCCGCGGTTTACCTGTTCGCCTTCGAAGACGTTCAGGTGACGCCACTTCGGAATCAGCTCTTCGTACGGATCGGTACCGTCGTTCGGAGTGATAACCAGACGGCGCTTGCCTTTGGTCTCTTTACCGAACGCGATGGTGCCGCTGACTTCAGCCAGAATCGAGGCTTCTTTCGGACGACGGGCTTCGAACAAGTCGGCAACACGCGGCAGACCACCGGTGATGTCGCGGGTTTTCGAAGTTTCTTGCGGGATACGAGCGATAACATCACCGATCGCAACCTGCACACCATCCGCTACACCGACCAGGGCGTTAGCCGGCAGGAAGTACTGAGCCGGTACGTCGGTACCTGGCAGCAGCAGATCCTTGCCATCGACACCGACCATCTTAACGGCAGGACGGATGTCCTTACCGGCAGCTGGACGGTCTTTGGCGTCGAGTACTTCAATGTTGGTCATACCGGTCAATTCGTCAGTCTGACGCTTGATCGTGATGCCTTCTTCCATGCCCACGTAGGTCACGGTACCTTTCATTTCGGTAACGATTGGGTGAGTGTGCGGATCCCACTTGGCCACGATTGCGCCAGCGTCGACCTTGTCACCTTCTTTAACCGAAATCACAGCACCGTACGGCAGCTTGTAACGCTCGCGCTCACGACCGAAGTCATCAGCGATTGCCAGCTCACCGGAACGGGACACAGCAACCAGGCAACCATCCACTCGCTCAACGTGCTTCAGGTTATGCAGACGGACGGTACCGCCATTCTTCACCTGAACGCTGTCGGCTGCGGAAGTCCGGCTTGCCGCACCACCGATGTGGAACGTACGCATGGTCAGCTGGGTACCCGGCTCACCGATGGACTGGGCAGCGATAACGCCGACCGCTTCACCGATGTTCACCTGGTGACCACGAGCCAAGTCACGGCCGTAGCACTTGGCGCAAATGCCGTAGCGGGTTTCGCAGCTGATCGGCGAACGCACGATCACTTCGTCGATGCTGTTCAGCTCGATGAACTCGACCCACTTCTCGTCTACCAGCGTACCGGCAGGCACGATGATTTCTTCGGTACCTGGCTTGAACACGTCACGGGCGATAACTCGACCCAATACGCGCTCGCCCAATGGCTCAACAACGTCACCGCCTTCAATGTGCGGAGTCATTACCAGGCCATGCTCGGTGCCGCAATCGATCTCGGTCACAACCAGATCCTGCGCCACGTCTACCAGACGACGAGTCAGGTAACCGGAGTTCGCAGTTTTCAACGCGGTATCCGCCAAACCTTTACGAGCACCGTGAGTGGAGATGAAGTACTGAAGTACGCTCAAACCTTCACGGAAGTTCGCAGTAATCGGCGTTTCGATGATGGAACCGTCCGGCTTGGCCATCAGGCCACGCATACCGGCGAGCTGACGGATCTGCGCAGCAGAACCCCGTGCGCCCGAGTCGGCCATCATGTACATCGAGTTGAAGGACTCTTGGTCGACTTCGACGCCATGACGGTCGATGACTTTCTCTTTCGAGAGGTTGGCCATCATCGCCTTGGAAACTTCGTCGTTCGCCTTGGACCAAAGGTCGATCACTTTGTTGTACTTCTCCCCCTGGGTTACCAAGCCGGAGGCGTACTGACTTTCGATCTCTTTCACTTCATCAGTAGCAGCATTGATGATGCGGGCTTTTTCATCCGGGATAACGAAGTCGTTAACACCGATGGAAACGCCGGAAATGGTCGAATAGGCAAAACCGGTGTACATCAACTGGTCAGCGAAGATCACGGTCTCTTTCAAACCAACCACGCGGTAGCACTGGTTGATCAGCTTGGAGATCGCTTTTTTCTTCATCGGCTGGTTGACGACGTCGTACGACAGGCCAGGTGGAACAACCTGGAACAACAGCGCACGGCCGACAGTGGTGTCGACGATACGGGTGTTCTTGACGCTGCCACCATCACGATCGTTGACGGTTTCGTGGATCCGCACTTTGACTTTAGCGTGCAGTGCGGCTTCGCCGGCACGGAACACACGGTCAACTTCTTGCAGATCCGCGAACACACGACCTTCGCCTTTGGCGTTGATCGCTTCACGAGTCATGTAGTACAGACCCAATACAACGTCCTGCGACGGAACGATGATTGGCTCACCGTTGGCTGGCGACAGAATGTTGTTGGTCGACATCATCAACGCACGCGCTTCCAACTGGGCTTCCAGTGTCAGCGGTACGTGCACGGCCATTTGGTCGCCGTCGAAGTCGGCGTTGTACGCAGCACAGACCAGAGGGTGCAGCTGGATAGCCTTACCTTCGATCAGTACCGGTTCAAACGCCTGGATACCCAGACGGTGAAGGGTCGGTGCACGGTTGAGGAGAACCGGGTGTTCACGAATCACTTCAGCGAGAACGTCCCAAACCTCTGGCAGCTCGCGCTCAACCATTTTCTTGGCAGCTTTAATGGTGGTAGCGAGACCACGCATTTCCAGCTTGCCGAAAATGAACGGCTTGAACAGCTCGAGAGCCATTTTCTTCGGCAGACCGCACTGGTGCAGACGCAGAGTCGGGCCTACGGTAATTACCGAACGACCGGAGTAGTCAACACGCTTACCGAGCAAGTTCTGACGGAAACGACCTTGTTTACCCTTGATCATGTCAGCCAAGGATTTCAGAGGACGCTTGTTGGAACCGGTGATAGCGCGACCACGACGACCGTTGTCGAGCAGTGCATCGACGGCTTCCTGCAACATACGCTTTTCGTTGCGCACGATGATGTCCGGAGCGGACAGATCGAGCAGACGCTTCAAGCGGTTGTTACGGTTGATCACTCGACGATACAGATCGTTGAGGTCGGAAGTCGCGAAGCGACCGCCATCCAGCGGGACCAGTGGACGCAGATCTGGCGGCAGAACCGGCAGAACGGTCAGCACCATCCATTCTGGAAGGTTGCCGGAACCCTGGAAGGCTTCCATCAACTTCAGACGCTTGGACAGCTTCTTGATTTTGGTTTCGGAGTTGGTTTGCGGAATTTCTTCACGCAGGCGGCCAATCTCGTGTTCCAGGTCGATAGCGTGCAGCAGTTCACGGACAGCTTCGGCACCCATGCGGGCATCGAAATCGTCGCCGAACTCTTCCAGCGCTTCGAAGTACTGCTCGTCGTTCAGCAGCTGACCTTTTTCAAGGGTAGTCATGCCCGGGTCGATAACGACGTAGCTCTCGAAGTAGAGAACGCGTTCGATATCACGCAGGGTCATGTCCATCAGCAAACCGATACGCGACGGCAGCGATTTCAGGAACCAGATGTGGGCAACCGGCGAAGCCAGTTCGATGTGCGCCATGCGCTCACGACGAACTTTAGCCAGCGCGACTTCAACGCCGCACTTCTCGCAGATCACACCACGGTGCTTCAAGCGCTTGTACTTACCGCACAGGCACTCGTAATCCTTTACCGGGCCAAAGATCTTGGCGCAGAACAGGCCGTCACGCTCAGGTTTGAACGTACGGTAGTTGATGGTTTCCGGCTTTTTAACTTCACCGAACGACCACGAACGGATCATCTCAGGCGATGCCAATCCAATACGGATGGCGTCGAACTCTTCGACTTGACCCTGGTTTTTCAGCAAATTCAGTAGGTCTTTCAAGGCCTTTCCTCCTGGCGGAGCAGAGAGCGGGCAATCCTGCCCCGCTCTCGATTCGCGTCACGTGTTATTCGGTTTCCAGATCGATATCGATGCCGAGGGAACGAATTTCCTTGATCAACACGTTGAAAGACTCGGGCATGCCCGGCTCCATACGGTGATCGCCATCCACGATGTTTTTGTACATCTTGGTACGGCCGTTCACATCGTCCGACTTCACTGTGAGCATTTCTTGCAGAGTGTAAGCGGCACCGTATGCTTCCAGTGCCCAGACCTCCATCTCCCCGAAACGCTGACCACCGAACTGTGCCTTACCACCCAGCGGCTGCTGGGTAACCAGGCTGTACGAACCGGTAGAACGAGCGTGCATCTTGTCGTCTACCAAGTGGTTCAGCTTCAGCATGTACATGTAGCCAACAGTAACCGGGCGCTCGAACTTGTTGCCGGTACGGCCGTCGGTCAGCTGCATCTGGCCGCTTTCTGGCAGGTCTGCCAGTTTCAGCATGGCCTTGATTTCGCTTTCCTTGGCGCCGTCGAACACTGGAGTGGCCATTGGAACGCCGCCACGCAAGTTCTTCGCCAGATCCAGGATTTCCTGGTCGGAGAAGCTATCCAGATCTTCGTTACGACCGCCGATCTGGTTGTAGATCTCGTCGAGGAATTTACGAAGTTCAGCGACTTTGCGCTGTTCTTCGATCATCCGGTTGATCTTCTCGCCCAGACCTTTAGCCGCGAGGCCGAGGTGGGTTTCAAGGATCTGACCAACGTTCATACGCGAAGGTACGCCCAACGGGTTGAGGACGACGTCGACCGGGGTGCCATTGGCATCGTGCGGCATGTCTTCAACCGGCATGATCACGGAGACCACACCTTTGTTACCGTGACGACCGGCCATCTTGTCGCCCGGCTGGATGCGGCGACGGATTGCCAGGTAAACCTTGACGATTTTCAGCACGCCTGGAGCCAGGTCATCGCCCTGCTGCAGTTTGCGCTTCTTGTCTTCGAACTTGTCGTCCAGCAGACGGCGACGATCGACGATGTAGGCCTGAGCCTTCTCGAGCTGCTCGTTCAGAGCATCTTCAGTCATGCGCAGTTTGAACCACTGACCATGCTCAAGACCGTCGAGTACTTCGTCGGTGATGTCCTGACCTTTCTTCAGCCCGGCGCCGCCTTCGGCTTTGTGGCCGACCAGAGCGGAACGCAGACGTTCGAAAGTTGCGCCTTCAACGATACGGAACTCTTCGTTCAGGTCCTTGCGGATCTCGTCGAGTTGAGTCTTCTCGATCGACAGTGCACGAGCATCACGCTCAACGCCGTCGCGGGTGAAGACTTGTACGTCGATGACGGTACCCTTGGTGCCGGTAGGCACGCGCAGGGAGGTGTCTTTAACGTCGCTGGCTTTTTCACCGAAGATGGCACGCAACAGCTTCTCTTCCGGAGTCAGCTGGGTCTCGCCTTTCGGAGTGACCTTACCAACCAGGATGTCGCCTGCGCCAACTTCAGCACCTACGTAAACGATACCGGCTTCGTCCAGCTTGTTCAGTGCAGCTTCACCCACGTTCGGGATGTCTGCAGTGATTTCCTCTGGCCCAAGCTTGGTGTCACGTGCCACACAGGTCAGTTCCTGAATGTGGATCGTGGTGAAGCGATCTTCTTGAACAACTCGTTCCGACAGGCAGATGGAGTCTTCGAAGTTGTAACCGTTCCAGGCCATGAACGCGATGCGCATGTTCTGACCCAGCGCCAGCTCACCCATATCAGTGGACGGACCGTCGGCCATGATGTCGCTACGCTGAACCCGATCACCTTTACGCACCAGCGGACGCTGGTTGATGCAGGTGTTCTGGTTGGAGCGGGTGTATTTGGTCAGGTTGTAGATGTCGACACCAGCTTCACCGGTTTCAACTTCATCATCAGCAACACGAACCACGATACGGCTGGCATCAACGGAGTCGATCACGCCACCACGACGAGCCACGACGCAAACGCCGGAGTCACGAGCTACGTTACGCTCCATGCCGGTACCGACCAGCGGCTTGTCAGCGCGCAGGGTTGGTACAGCTTGACGCTGCATGTTCGAACCCATCAACGCACGGTTGGCGTCATCGTGCTCGAGGAACGGGATCAGCGACGCGGCAACCGAAACTACCTGCTTCGGCGAAACGTCCATCAAGGTGACGTCTTCCGGCGCCTTGACGGTGAACTCGTTCAAGTGACGAACAGCTACCAGCTCGTCGATCAGCATTTTCTTGTCGTTCATCGTGGCCGAAGCCTGAGCGATCACGTGATCAGCTTCTTCGATGGCGGACAGGAACACGATCTCGTCGGTGACCAGAGCGTCTTTCACCACACGGTACGGGCTTTCGAGGAAGCCGTACTGGTTGGTGCGCGCATAGGCCGCCAGGGAGTTGATCAGGCCGATGTTCGGACCTTCCGGCGTTTCAATCGGGCATACACGACCGTAGTGAGTCGGGTGTACGTCACGAACTTCAAAGCCAGCACGCTCACGAGTCAAACCGCCAGGGCCGAGTGCAGACACACGACGCTTGTGGGTGATTTCGGACAGCGGGTTGTTCTGGTCCATGAACTGGGAGAGCTGGCTGGAACCGAAGAACTCTTTCACCGCCGCAGCCACTGGCTTGGCGTTGATCAGGTCTTGCGGCATCAGGCCTTCGCTTTCAGCCATCGACAGACGCTCTTTGACCGCACGCTCAACACGTACCAGGCCAACGCGGAACTGGTTCTCGGCCATTTCGCCTACGCAGCGAACACGACGGTTACCCAGGTGGTCGATGTCATCGACGATGCCTTTACCGTTACGGATGTCGACCAGAGTCTTCAGAACCGCGACGATGTCTTCTTTGCACAACACGCCCGAACCTTCGATCTCGGTACGACCGATACGACGGTTGAACTTCATCCGGCCGACCGCAGACAGGTCATAGCGCTCAGGGCTGAAGAACAGGTTGTTGAACAGAGTCTCGGCAGCGTCTTTGGTTGGCGGCTCGCCTGGACGCATCATGCGATAGATCTCGACCAGCGCTTCCAATTGGTTGCTGGTGGAGTCGATCTTCAGCGTGTCGGAGACGAACGGACCGCAGTCGATATCGTTGGTGTACAGAGTTTCGATGCGAACAACCTGGGACTTGGCAATTTTTGCCAGGATCTCGGTGTTCAGCTCGGTGTTGCACTCTGCCAGGATTTCGCCGGTTGCCGGATGCACGATGACCTTGGCTGTGGTGCGACCCAGGACGTAGTCCAGAGGCACTTGCAGCTCTTTGATCCCTGCCTTTTCCAGCTGGTTGATGTGGCGAGCAGTAATGCGACGACCTTGCTCGACAATAACCTTGCCTTTGTCATCCAAGATATCCAGGACAGCAATTTCACCGCGCAGGCGATGAGGCACCAGTTCCAGGCTGAGGTTTTCACCTTGCACGTGGAAGACGTTGGTGGTGTAGAACGCGTCCAGCACTTCTTCAGTGGTATAGCCGAGCGCGCGCAGCAATACCGATGCAGGCAGCTTGCGACGACGGTCGATACGCACGAACACGCAGTCTTTCGGATCGAACTCGAAGTCCAACCACGAACCGCGGTAAGGAATGATGCGCGCGGAGTACAGCAGTTTACCGGAGCTGTGCGTCTTGCCACGGTCGTGGTCGAAGAACACGCCCGGGGAACGGTGCAGCTGGGAAACGATTACACGCTCGGTACCGTTGATTACGAAGGTACCGTTCTCAGTCATCAGGGGGATTTCACCCATGTAGACTTCTTGCTCTTTGATGTCCTTGATCGCTTTGTTCGACGACTCTTTGTCGAAAATGATCAGGCGCACTTTTACCCGCAAAGGTACGGCATAAGTTACACCGCGCAATACGCATTCTTTGACATCAAATGCCGGTTCGCCCAGGCGATAACCGACGTACTCCAGCGCAGCATTGCCGGAGTAGCTGATGATCGGGAAAACGGATTTGAAGGCCGCATGCAGGCCCACGTCGCGGAACTGATCTTTAGTCGCTCCCGCTTGCAAGAATTCACGATACGAATCCAGCTGGATGGCCAGGAGGTACGGCACATCCATGACGTCCGGCAACTTGCTAAAGTCCTTGCGGATACGTTTTTTCTCAGTATATGAGTAAGCCATCAGCGTTCCCCAGCTTGGTCACCTGCTTGTTTGGCCCCTCCCGACGGGAGCAGCCAGAAAATCGTGCAAACCCCATGGTTTGCGCCACCGCATCGGGTGGTTACAGCTCGTTATCAGCACCGACCCAGTCGGCTGCCAATAACGGAAAAAGGCCGGTGGCAAGAGCCACCAGCCATCAGCCTTTCGCTTAACGCTCGGGCTGGAGACGCAAAGTCGATGCTTACTTCAGCTCGACTTTAGCGCCTGCTTCTTCCAGAGTGGCTTTGGCTTTGTCAGCTGCGTCTTTCGATACAGCTTCCAGAACCATGCCAGGAGCGCCGTCAACTACAGCCTTGGCTTCTTTCAAGCCCAGACCGGTCAGTTCACGTACTGCCTTGATCACGTTAACTTTCTTCTCGCCAGCTTCCAGCAGCATGACGTTGAATTCAGTTTGTTCTTCAACAACAGCAGCGACAGCAGCTGGACCAGCGGAAGCAGCGGCAGCGGAAACGCCGAACTTCTCTTCCATGGCCTTGATCAGCTCAACGATTTCCAGAACGGATTTTTCGCCGATTGCTTCGATGATTTGGTCGTTAGTCAGAGACATGACTATAAATTCCTGTATTGGGGTGACAGCCTACGCGGCCATCGAAATAAACAATAAACGCTGAAAGGAGTCGCTCAGCCTTAGGCTGCGGCAGCTTCTTTCTGGTCGCGAAGGGCCGCCAGAGTACGAGCCAATTTGCTGGTTGCGCCTTGAATCACGCTCATCAGCTGAGAAATTGCTTCGTCACGGGTCGGCAGACTTGCCAGTACGTCGATCTGATTAGCTGCGAGGAACTTGCCCTCGAACGCAGCTGCCTTGATCTCGAACTTATCCTGACCTTTTGCGAACTCTTTGAAGATACGAGCAGCAGCGCCCGGATGTTCTTTGGAGAATGCAATCAAGGTCGGGCCAGTGAACACGTCGTTGAGCACGTCATATTGAGTGCCAGCAACGGCGCGCTTGAGCAGGGTGTTACGTACAACACGTACGTAAACGCCAGCTTCACGAGCCTCTTTACGGAGTCCGGTCATAGCGCTTACTGTCACGCCGCGGGCATCAGCCACAACAGCAGACAGGGCAACATTGGCAGCCTCGTTGACTTCAGCGACGATGGCCTTCTTGTCTTCGAGTTTAATTGCCACGGGTTTAACTCCTGCTTGTTACCGTTTCATCCAACCGGAGCCGGATGTCGTTTTGGTGTCTGATTCGGTAAGGAACCGGGAGCACCATCTGCGTAGGCTTGAGGTTTAAGACTTGCGTCGCCTACGGTCTTGGATAGCCCCCGCCAGGCAGGGACCCCAATCTTTCAATTGGCGCAATCGCTTGCGCCAACCTGTGTCTTACGCGTCGAGCGAGCCTTGGTCGATGACCAGACCTGGGCCCATGGTGGTGCTCAGGGTAACGCGCTTGACGTAAATGCCTTTCGAGGAAGCTGGCTTGATACGCTTCAGATCAGCGATCAGGGCTTCAACGTTTTCCTTCAGCTTGACGGCGTCGAAACCGACTTTGCCAACGGAAGTGTGGATGATGCCGTTCTTGTCGGTGCGATAACGAACCTGACCAGCCTTGGCGTTTTTAACCGCGGTAGCTACGTCTGGAGTTACGGTGCCGACTTTAGGGTTAGGCATCAGGCCGCGTGGACCGAGGATCTGACCCAACTGACCAACAACGCGCATTGCATCCGGGGATGCGATAACTACGTCATAGTTCAGGTCGCCGCCTTTCATTTCGGCAGCCAGATCGTCCATACCTACACGGTCAGCGCCGGCAGCCAGAGCGGCCTCAGCAGCTGGACCCTGGGTGAACACAGCAACGCGAACAGTCTTACCAGTGCCGTGCGGCAGCACAGTAGCGCTACGAACGACCTGGTCGGATTTACGCGGGTCAACACCCAGGTTTACAGCAACGTCAAACGACTCGCTGAACTTGACAGTCGACAGCTCAGCCAGCAGAGCGGCAGCGTCTACAAAGTTGTAGGACTTGCCTGCTTCGATTTTGCCGGCGATAGCCTTTTGACGCTTGGTCAACTTAGCCATTACACACCCTCCACGTTAAGGCCCATGCTACGAGCAGAACCGGCGATAGTACGCACGGCCGCGTCCATATCAGCTGCAGTCAGATCCGCGTTTTTGGTTTTCGCGATTTCTTCCAGCTGAGCACGGGTAACGGTGCCAACCTTAACGGTGTTCGGACGAGCCGAACCGCTAGTCAGGCCAGCAGCTTTCTTCAGCAGAACCGAAGCAGGTGTGGATTTGGTTTCGAAAGTGAAGCTACGGTCGCTGTAGACAGTGATGATCACTGGAGTCGGCAGACCTGCTTCAAGACCCTGAGTACGGGCGTTGAAAGCCTTGCAGAATTCCATGATGTTCACGCCGTGCTGACCCAGAGCAGGACCAACAGGTGGGCTTGGGTTAGCCTGAGCGGCCTTCACTTGCAGCTTGATGTAAGCGGTAATCTTCTTGGCCATGAGGCACTCCAATTACGGGTTCGAACGCCTCGAAAGGCTCCCCGGTTACTTGCGCGTTTATCCCAGTGACGACAAAACCCCACAGCCTAGGGCTGCGGGGTTGGGATGCTTGCCCAGCTAGACCTTTTCGACCTGGCTGAACTCTAGCTCTACCGGAGTAGAGCGACCGAAAATGAGCACCGCCACTTGGATCCGGCTCTTTTCGTAGTTAACTTCTTCAACCGTGCCGGTAAAATCAGCAAACGGCCCATCGTTGACGCGTACCGATTCGCCTGGCTCGAAGAGAGTCTTCGGTTTCGGCTTGTCGCTACCATCAGCAACGCGACGCAGAATCGCTTCTGCCTCTTTATCTGTGATTGGCGCAGGCTTATCAGCAGTACCGCCGATGAAACCCATCACCCGAGGAGTATCCTTGACCAAGTGCCAAGTACCCTCATTCATGTCCATCTGAACCAGCACATAACCTGGGAAGAACTTGCGCTCGCTTTTGCGTTTCTGGCCATTACGCATTTCAACCACTTCTTCAGTGGGAACCAGAATTTCGCCAAAGCCATCTTCCATGCCAGCCAGCTTTACGCGCTCTACCAACGAGCGCATGACATGCTTCTCGTAACCGGAGTAAGCATGCACAACGTACCAACGCTTAGCCACGGGACACCCTTAGCCGACAATCAAGGAAACAAGCCAGCCGAGGAGGGAATCAAGCCCCCACAACAGCAACGCCATAACCAGGACAACAGCCACAACAATCAACGTGGTCTGCGTGGTTTCTTGGCGAGTTGGCCATACGACTTTACGAATCTCGGTGCGAGCTTCCTTAACCAGTACAAAGAAAGACTTGCCCTTGACTGTCTGCAGGCCTACAAAGGCAGCTACAGCAGCAATGGCGAGCAAAGCTAGCACACGGTACAGGATCGGCGAAGCAGAGTAATACTGATTGCCAACAACGCCAACAACCACCAAAGCGACTACTACTAGCCACTTGAGCAGATCGAAGCGAGAGCCTTGAGCTTCAGCTTTAGGAGTCATCTATGAAGATCCTGTGAAAAGAAAGCCAGACACACCAAGTGAATCTGGCAGGTCAGGAGGGAATCGAACCCCCAACCTACGGTTTTGGAGACCGTCGCTCTGCCAATTGAGCTACTGACCTAAAACAAAATCAGGCCGACCATTATGCCGGCCCGAAAAAGACATTACAACAACTTACTCGATGACTTTAGCTACGACACCAGCGCCGACGGTACGACCGCCCTCACGGATAGCGAAACGAAGGCCATCTTCCATCGCGATGGTTTTGATCAGGGTAACGGTCATCTGAACGTTATCACCCGGCATCACCATTTCAACGCCTTCTGGCAATTCGCAGTTACCGGTCACATCCGTAGTACGGAAGTAAAACTGTGGACGGTAACCCTTGAAGAACGGCGTGTGACGACCACCCTCCTCCTTGCTCAGAACGTAAACCTCTGCAGTGAACTTGGTGTGCGGCTTGACGGTGCCCGGCTTGACCAGAACCTGGCCTCGCTCAACATCATCACGCTTGGTGCCACGCAGCAGCACACCACAGTTCTCGCCAGCACGACCTTCGTCGAGCAGCTTGCGGAACATCTCAACACCAGTGCAAGTAGTTTTGACAGTGTCACGCAGACCAACAATCTCAACTTCTTCCTGAATGCGGACAATGCCACGCTCAACACGACCAGTCACAACAGTACCGCGACCGGAAATCGAGAATACGTCCTCGATCGGCATCAGGAACGGCTTATCGATAGCACGCTCAGGCTGCGGAATATAGCTATCCAGAGTCTCAACCAACTTCTTGACGGCAGTCGTGCCCATCTCGTTGTCGTCTTGACCATTCAACGCCATCAGCGCCGAACCAATGATGATTGGAGTGTCATCACCCGGGAAATCGTAAGTGCTCAGCAGATCGCGCACTTCCATCTCTACCAATTCAAGCAGCTCCGCATCGTCAACCATGTCAGCCTTGTTCAGGAAGACAACGATGTAGGGAACGCCAACCTGGCGAGAGAGCAAGATGTGCTCACGGGTTTGCGGCATCGGGCCATCAGCGGCCGAGCAAACCAGGATTGCACCATCCATCTGAGCCGCACCGGTAATCATGTTTTTTACGTAGTCAGCGTGACCTGGACAGTCAACGTGTGCGTAGTGACGCACAGCCGAATCGTACTCAACATGAGCGGTGTTGATGGTGATACCACGAGCTTTTTCTTCTGGGGCGCTATCGATCTTGTCGAAGTCAACCTTTGCCGAACCGAAAACTTCGGAGCAGACACGGGTCAGGGCTGCGGTCAAAGTAGTTTTGCCATGGTCAACGTGACCAATGGTGCCCACGTTGACGTGCGGCTTATTACGTTCGAACTTTTCCTTAGCCATCGAAATAACCCCCAGCAGAAGAATTGAGCAAGTAACATCAGCCATTAAAACAAAGGCAGATATTTTCATATCTGCCTTGTTATATGGAGCTCTTGAGCGGATTTGAACCGCTGACCTCACCCTTACCAAGGGTGTGCTCTACCAACTGAGCTACAAGAGCGCAACACTTTGCAGGATCTGCAAACTTGGAGCGGGTAGCGGGAATCGAACCCGCATCATCAGCTTGGAAGGCTGAGGTTCTACCACTAAACTATACCCGCGGAGCTTGCAGCTCTCGCTAAAAATGGTGGAGGGGGAAGGATTCGAACCTTCGAAGTCGTAGACGTCAGATTTACAGTCTGATCCCTTTGGCCGCTCGGGAACCCCTCCTAAGCGAGCCGGCATTCTATATCATGCCAGCCTTCTGTCAAGCATTTTCTCATAAAAAACCTGAGGTTAGCTGCGTTGACACCGCTTCGCGTTGTTTACCGATAAAGGTGTTCACTGCGAAGCGGGCGCCATTCTATGCAAACTATTCCGCAGGTGCAACCCCCTCGCACAGCATTATTTTATGTTTTAACTCATTGAATTCTTTAGAAAGGTTTTGCAGCTTCGAGTCGTCCAGCAAACGCCGGCTTTCGGGCGCCACGCGAAGCCAGAATCCTCCAGGCTCCGGGGCATCCTTGGGCAATGCCTGAACCCTGACATCCATGCCACTCAATCGGCGCTCGATCGCCTGCGCAGTTTCCTGCCGAGCAAATCCACCCACGTAGAGACAATCAGCGTCCGCTTGGAGAGTTTTTCCCTTGTCGCGAGCAACATCAGCCGCCTCGCTCAACAAACGTATGTCCTGCTGAGAGCCACGATACAAGCTCAGAGGCGTCACATCCTTCGCACGAAGGGGCGCCTCTTGTTGATGCCAAACGTAATAAAAAACATTGAGGACGAGCAACAGCAAAAACAACCAACGCATATGAACCTCAAGGCAAAGGACACGCCATAGCCAAACCTACAAAAACCAGGTCAGGAACAACCCTGGCTTCAGGCACAACCCCACAAACCAGGTCCGCATCCCCACCAGTGTGGAATACAGTGAAATTCTCCCCCCAGTAGCTACGCGCCAACTGGAGCTGAGTAAGAACAAAACCTCGAAGCATCAAGGAACATCCCCTCTCAACCGCCTCGACAGTTGTCCGACCAGGAACAAGACTTTCCAGAGCACGTTCAGCCGCAAGATCGCCATAACGGATTCGCCGAGTGTGGGTACGCAACTGGTTGCGCATCAACGGCATGCCTGGACAGATGAATCCTCCCAGATGCTCTCCGTCGCCCGCTATGAAGTCAGCAGTGACCGCCGTACCGAAATCCAATACAAGGCAAGCCCCCGAAGCCAGACAAAACCCTCCGAGCATCGCAAGCCAGCGATCGAGGCCGAGTTTTTCATAATCTTCGTAACCATTACGCACTCCGGACACTTCACGCGCAGGTGCCGCGCATACCACAGACACCCCAAATGCATCATTCAGAAGGGAGATAAGAGCGCTGGTTTCTTCGCCAGTTCTGACACTTACCAGACGACAGTGCTTCAGCACTAAATCACTGAGCCGATTCAAACTCTCCAGCAGCGCAAGATCCGAATCGACTACACCTTCTGCGACCACCAGCCGGACGTCCGCACCGAGTACACGCCACTTGATAAAGCTGTTTCCGCAGTCGAGCTCAAGAATCATCACGCAACCTCAAACTGAGCTCACCACCACTAAAGATTTTTTCCACACCACCCACCTTCAAGCGCAAGGCACCCTGACTATCGATACCCATTACAACGCCATCTATCTGGTTAACACCGGCAATCAACGACACTGCCCGCCCCTGCCATAGATGGTTTTGCTCCCACTCAGCATGAATAGCGGCAAAGCCATCGACCTGATGACGATTCAAGTAAGCCTGGAGTACCAGTCCTAGCTCCGCCACCAGCTGATTCCGATCAAAAACCCGGCCGGACTCAAGCCGCATTGATGTCCACTGCTGATCAACCTCATCAGCCAACTGCATGTTTACATTGATTCCCACACCCAACACTACATGACACACATCTGCAGGATCACCCACCAGTTCGAGCAGTATGCCGGCGATTTTTTTTTGCCCAACAAGAAGATCGTTAGGCCATTTCAACCCCACACCAGGAACACCTTGTTTTCGCAAAGCATGCATTACGGCGAGCCCAACAACCAGGCTCAAGCCTTCCAGCTGTCGCATTCCACCTTCAATGCGCAGCACCAGACTGTAATATAGATTTTCCGCGAATGGACTTACCCACTTACGACCTCGCCTTCCGCGACCTGCGGTCTGCCGTTCCGCGAGCACCAAAAAAGGTGCAGCCTGCCCACTCTCAATGGCACGCAGAGCTTCCGCATTAGTAGAGTCAATAGAATCGAAGACCTGAATAGGCCAACCGCAAGCGGACGATTTGGTGCCTATTTCAACAGGATCGAGCAGCGTCAATGGGGCGGCCAATTGATACCCACGCCCGCGCACCTTATGGATTGATAAACCCAACTCAGCCTCTAGATGCTGGAGTTGCTTCCATACGGCACTACGACTAACACCCAGAGCGATGCCCAGGGCCTGACCGGAATGGAATCGGCCATCCTTAAGAAGCTTTAACAACGTCAGCATGCAAGTCTCGCCTCACAATGAGGCCCGAATAATAGCCATGCCTCGAGCCGCTGCATAGAAACCCTATTGGTCGGGTTTTTCTTCGGGTAAAACAAAACCCCTACCTGCATACGCAGATAGGGGTTTCGGAATTTAATCTT
>NZ_MOBR01000028.1 GCF_003732705.1 Pseudomonas frederiksbergensis
TTGCTCGCGAAGGCGGTGTGTCAGTCGACATCAATGGTGCCTGACATGCCGCCTTCGCGAGCAAGCCCGCTCCCACAAGGGGATCACTGTTTATCAGTGAAATGGGTGCTGCGGGCTGTCGATCGCCCTGATCCCATGCCGGCGCCACAACTGCCCGTAACCCTGCACCAAAAACCCGCCACTGCGCGCCAGCCACTGCTCACGCCGTGCACTATAAGCCTTGGGCAAGTCATACCACGGCAAACCCGGCAAGTCGTGATGCACCAGGTGCAGGTTGTTGTTCAGGAACAGCCAGCTCCACGGCCACGACGCTTCATTGAGTACGGTGCGTTGCTCGGGTTGGGCGTTGGGGCGGTGTTCATAGTAGGAGCGAATCATCGCAATCGACAGCGCCGGCACGCTGATCAGCAGCAGGTAATGCCACACCGGCAACGCGCTGTAGCGGGCGATGAATGCCAGCATCAACAGGGTGAACGTGCCGTGGGTCAGCCACATCAGCCAGGCTTGGCGATCACCCGCGCGCAGGCGTCGCAGTTCTTTGCGGGCCAGGGCCTGCAACGCCATGGGCGCGCCCACCATGACCCGCCCCAGCACGGTTTTGTTCAGCCGGTGCAGCGCCTGTTTGAACACAGAGCTGCGCTGCCAGTGCTGGGCGGTGAGGTAACGGCTTTCCGGATCGCGACCGGGAACGGTCAGGTCTTCGTCGTGGTGATGCAGCAAGTGGCTGTTGCGATAGAGGGTGTACGGAAACCACACCGCAAACGGTGCATAACCGAGGAGTTTGTTCAGCGCCAGCCAGCGGGTGGGATGGCCGTGAAGCAGTTCGTGCTGCACCGACAGCCAGAGCACCACCAACGGGATCAGCAACACCGTGCTCCACCCACGGCCCAACCGTTCACTGGCCAGGACAATGCTGAACCAGCCGACGTACACACCGATCAGCAACAACCAGGTCGGCCACTCGGTGCGAGCGGTCAGGCGTTGGCGCAGGGTTTCGATTTCTTCTCGATGGGCGGCGTCGAAGTAATGGGACATGGCTTTGCTCAGAACGGGACGTGTCCCTCTCTGTGCAATAGCGTGGGGAAATCTTGCAGATTATTTTTTGGTTTAACGATCGTTCCCACGCTCCGCGTGGGAATGCAGCCCGTGACGCTCCGCGTCGCTGGACGCGGAGCGTCCCTAGAGGCATTCCCACGCAGAGCGTGGGAACGATCAACCGCGACAACAGCATTGGGAGCGCTTCGCACTCCAACGGGGGCAAGCCCCCTCGCCACAAAAGCCCCTTGACCACGGGGCACCTCAGGTTTCAGTGACCGAACACATCCACCTTCTTGGCCTTTTTGTCCGCGCGTTTTTCATCGGCGGTTTTGGCCGGTTTTTTCTTTGCTGCTTTTTTTGAATCCATGCCTTTGGCCATGATACGTACTCCACTCATACGGGATGTGAAGTCAGGTATACACCTATCGCAGCGCTCGCGTTCTTTTATAATCGCCCGCCTAGCCAAACGACAGCTCAAGCCCATGCCAGACACCCAGTACACTTTGCTCGACGAGCCGTTATGGCCGTTGATGAACAAGTTTTACCGCGCCCACCAATCGCCGATGAAAGCCGTGCGCGAGGCGCAACTATGGGTGGCCCGGCGTGGGGAAATTGTCGCGGCACTGTGTTTGCGACCGGTCGCGGGCGGGCATTGGTTGACGGGGTTGTTTGTGGATCCGGCGTGTCGTGAACAAGGCATCGCCGCAGCGCTGATCGCCGAAGCGGTCAAAGGCCTCGACAGCCCGGTGTGGTTGTATTGCCATCCGGACTTGCGCGGATTTTACGAACGCCGCGGCTTCACATTCGACCCGCCAATGCCCTACGCAATGGTGGAGCGCTTGAGCCGTTACGCCCGCAGCAAACCGATGATTGCCATGGGCTTAGAACCGTTGGTGAGGTTGACCGACAATAATGTGTGATCGGCCGTCGATGGCTGCGTGCTAGCCTCGGGGTCGACTTCGACTTCGCCAAGGACGCTCCATGAAACCTGCCCTACTCGCTTTGACCCTGACCGCTCTGTTCGCCCCTGTTCTGGCGCAGGCCGCCGACACCAAGCCCGTCTCCGCCGAGCAATACGCCGAGGTGCTCAAGGGCTCCTGGCGCGCGCCGCAGAACGTGGTGCGCGACGTCTACCGGCATCCACAACAGAGCCTGCAATTCTTCGGCTTGCGACCGAACCAGACCGTCATCGAAATTACCCCCGGCAGCGGTTGGTACAGCGAACTGCTCGCGCCGTTGCTCAAGGATCACGGTAATTACATTGCCGCCGTGCAGGCGCCGACCGTCAGTGATTACGCGCGCAAGAACGAAGAAACCCTCAAGGCCAAATTCGCCGCCGCCCCGGCGCAATATGCCAAGGCCCAAGTGGTCGAGTTTGATCCCAAGGCCCCCGTGCTGGGCAAACCCGGTTCCGCCGACACCGTGCTGACCTTTCGCAACGTGCACAACTGGGTGCTGGCGGACACGGCGCCGTTGATGTTCGAGTCGTTCTTCAAGGTGCTGAAACCGGGCGGCGTGCTCGGCGTGGTGGATCATCGGGCCAAGGACGGAGCGTCGCTGGACGAGATCAAGCACAGCGGTTACCTGCCCACTGCCTACGTGGTGAAACTGGCGACGGATGCTGGGTTCAAGCTTGAGGAGAAAAGCGAAATCAATGCCAATCCGAAAGACACCAAGGACTACCCCGAAGGTGTCTGGACCTTGCCGCCGGCGCTGACGTTGGGGGAGAAGGACAAGGCGAAGTACGTGGCGATTGGCGAGTCGGACCGGATGACGTTGCGGTTTGTTAAACCCGCAAAGTGAAGATTTAGCAGACACCAAATATCAACTGTGGGAGCGAGCTTGCTCGCGATAGCGGTGTGACAGTCACCATCGATGTTGACTGTCAGATTGCTATCGCGAGCAAGCTCGCTCCCACAGGGGTAATGAGGTGGGTTCGGATTAGTCGTCTGCAGCAGGATCCATGTCCGGGAACATCACTTCGGTAAACCCGAACTTGCTGAAATCGGTAATCCGCGACGGGTACAACCGGCCGATCAGGTGATCGCATTCATGCTGCACCACCCGCGCATGAAACCCCGAGGCGATCCGCGTGATCGGCTGCCCCTTGGGATCAAAACCTTCATAACGAATGTGCTGGTAGCGATCCACCGCGCCGCGCAAACCCGGCACCGACAGGCAACCTTCGAAGCCCTCTTCCAGGGTCGGGCTCAACGGCGTGATCAGCGGGTTGATCAGGATCGTTTGCGGCACGGCTTCCGCGTCGGGATACCGCTCGCTGTGCTCGAAACCGAAGATCACCAGTTGCAGGTCCACGCCAATCTGCGGCGCGGCCAGGCCGACGCCGCCGACGCTTTCCATGGTCTGGAACATGTCGTCGATCAGTTGCCATAACTCGGGGCTGTCGAACATTTCAGCAGGGACTGGCGGCGCGATGCGCAGCAGGCGCTCGTCGCCCATTTTCAGGATTTCACGGATCATGTTCAGGCTTCGTCAGTGTTCGGCTTGAGCGAGTGGTCCCGTCCCAGTCCCGATACGTGGTGTTTGGTTTCGTGGTCGTGCTCGCCGGGGACCTTTTCGCCAGGGTCCTTGCCTTCGGTCGACATGTGTTCGATCACCGCGTTCATCTCCGCGCCGAGCAACAGCACCGCCGCGGAAATGTAGAAGTACAGCAACAGCACGATGATCGCGCCGATACTGCCATACATGGCGTTGTAGTTGGCGAAGGTCTTGACGTAAAACGCGAAACCCAACGAGGCGATGATCCACACCACCACCGCCAGCACCGAGCCGGGGGTGATGAAGCGAAACTCCTGCCGAACGTCGGGCATGACGTAATAGATCAACGCCACCGCCACCATCATCAGGATCACGATCACCGGCCAGCGGGCGATGGTCCACACCGTCACGATAAAGTCTTCGAGCCCGACCTGCGCCGCAATCCAGCCCATCACCTGTGGCCCGAGCACCATCAATGCAGCGGCGACGAGCAGCATGCCGGCAATGCCGATGGTGTAGAAAACCGACAGTGGGAAACGCTTCCACACCGGCCGACCTTCCACTACGTCATACGCGGCGTTCATCGCGCTCATCATCAGCCGCACGCCCGCAGACGCGGTGTACAAGGCGATGACGATACCGATCGAGAGCAAACCACCCTTGGACTGCTGCAACTGATCGATCACCGGGTTTACTTGTTCCAGGGCCTGGGGCGGTAGCACCAGTTCCGATTGCAAGCGCAGCCAGGAGAAGAAGTCCGGCAGGTGCAGGAAACCGATCAGGGCGATCAGAAACAGAATAAAGGGGAACAGTGAGAACAGCATTTGGTAAGCCAATGCCGAGGCATAGGTCGACATCTCATCATCGATGAACTCGGTGACCGTGCGCAGCATCACGCGGTGGATGGGCAGACCTTTCATGTCCGGGAAAATCATTAGCGTCTCCTTTCGCCGCAAAAGGGTTGAAGTCGTGGCGACTCAGGGGCCGTTTTCTACATCAAAGTAGCCTACTTGGCGACTTTGAAACAATTTCGTTGTTTAACCGGTGCCGCTGACACAAAAACGGCCATCCGCGGATGGCCGTTTCAGTGTGCCTTGAAGGGGCGGCACGTCAGGACTTATCGACCGCCTTCTTGACCGCGTCCTTGGCTTTACCTACCGCTTGCTGGGCTTCGCCTTTCTTTTCCTGCACTTTGCCTTCTACTTGCAGCTTAGTGTTGTCAGTGGCCTTGCCGACGCCTTGCTTGACGTTGCCGACCGCTTCGTTTGCCATGCCTTTAACTTTATCGCCAGTGCTGCTCATGGTGTTTCTCCTGTGAACAATTCAACGGGGAAAGTCGTTACACAAAGATTGACCGGAGGCTTTTGCAGGGAGTTTCATTTATTTTTGCAGCGACATTTCATCGCGGCGCAAAGGTTGGGCTTTATGTTTGCCGTGCAACCCCCGAGAATGCGCAACGTATTCAGGCCTTGGCGCTGAAGATCCAATCCCGTAGGAATGTTATGAAACTCGATAAAAAGCAGGCCATTGCCCGCAGAAACCAGGAACTCGGCGGTGCTGTGCTTGGCGTCAACAACTGCCATTTCACCGAACTGAACCGCAACCGCAACATTTGGTGGTTCGACATCCCGGTGGCACGCCTGGCCGTTGGTCAGTACGAGTGGGTACACCTGCTGATGCACACGCCGGACACCGACGAACTGCTGCACCTGAAAGTGCCGACGGTGTTCCTGCGTGAAAAGCTCGAAGGTCTGGTGGTGCGCAACGAAGGCAAGCGCAAAGCGGCCCTGAGCCTGGAACTGAGCGCCGACAAGGACTCTTTCCTGCAGGACATGCGCCCGGCGGGCACCAACGTCAACTTCGCGCCGTTTCGCCTCTAAGTCGATCGTTCCCACGCTCTGCGTGGGAATGCCTCAATGGACGCTCTGCGTCCGCAGCTGGGACGCGGAGCGTCCCGGGATGCATTCCCACGCGGAGCGTGGGAACGATCAAGGCAAAAAAAGCCCCGCATCTGCGGGGCTTTTGTTTAGGCGCCTACTTTCTTCACGCCCAGCTTCTTCAGCTCTTCATCGCGCAGTTCGCGGCGCAGGATCTTGCCGACGTTGGTGGTCGGCAGCGCATCGCGGAATTCCACGGAACGCGGGACCTTATAACCGGTGACGTTGGCGCGCATGTGCTCCATCACCTGTTCCTTGGTCAGGGTCACGCCCGGTTTGGCGACGATGAAAATCTTGATCGCCTCGCCCGACTTCTCGTCCGGCACGCCGATGGCCGCGCATTGCAGCACGCCCGGCAGGGTCGCGAGCACGTCTTCCAGTTCATTCGGGTACACGTTGAAACCGGAGACCAGAATCATGTCTTTCTTGCGATCGACAATGCGCATGTAGCCATCCGGCTGGATCACCGCGATATCACCGGTCTTCAACCAGCCTTCGCTGTCGAGCATTTCATCGGTGGCATCCTGGCGCTGCCAGTAGCCCTTCATGACTTGCGGACCTTTCACACACAGCTCACCGATTTCGCCCAGCGGCTGTTCCACGCCGGCATCGTCGATGACTTTGCACAGGGTCGACGGCACCGGAATGCCGATGGTACCGATCTGGATGTGCTGGATCGGATTGACCGTGGCCACCGGGCTGGTTTCGGTCATGCCGTAACCTTCGCAGATGGCGCAACCGGTAACCGCTTTCCAGCGCTCGGCCGCCGCCAGTTGCAGGGCCATGCCGCCGGACAGGGTGACTTTCAGCGCCGAGAAGTCCAGCTTGCGGAACGCTTCGTTGTTGCACAGCGCCACGAACAGCGTGTTCAGGCCAACGAAACCGCTGAACTTCCACTTCGACAGTTCCTTGACCATCGCCGTCAGGTCGCGCGGGTTGCTGATCAGGATGTTGTGGTTGCCGATCAGCATCATCGCCATGCAATGAAAGGTGAAGGCATAGATGTGGTACAGCGGCAGCGGCGTGATCAGGATCTCGCAACCTTCATTGAGGTTGGAACCCATCAGCGCCTTGCACTGCAACATGTTGGCGACCAGGTTGCGGTGGGTCAGCATCGCGCCCTTGGCCACGCCGGTGGTCCCGCCAGTGTATTGAAGCACCGCGACATCGCCGCTGTCCGGGTTGGCTTCCGCCACTGGCTGGCCATGGCCCTTGCTCAGCACGTCGTTGAACTTGATGGCCTTGGGCAAGTGATACGCCGGGACCATCTTCTTCACGTACTTGATGACGCTGTTGATCAGCAGGCGCTTGAGCGGCGGCAGCAGGTCGGCCACTTCGGTGACGATGACGTGCTTGACGCCGGTTTTCGGCACGACGGTCTGGGCCAGGTGAGCCATGTTGGCCAGGCACACCAAGGCTTTGGCACCGGAGTCGTTGAATTGGTGTTCCATCTCCCGCGCGGTGTACAGCGGGTTGGTGTTAACCACGATCAGCCCGGCGCGGATCGCACCGAAGACGGCTACCGGGTACTGCAACACGTTAGGCAACTGCACGGCGATTCGATCACCGGGCTGCAAGTCGGTATGCTGCTGCAGGTAAGCGGCAAAGGCACCGGACAATTCGTACAGTTCACCGTAGGTGATTGTCTTGCCCAGGTTGCTGAATGCCGGTTTGTTGGCGAAGCGTTGGCAGGACTGCTTCAACACTGCCTGAATATTCGGATACTCGTCTGGATTGATGTCGGCAGCAATCCCGGCAGGGTACTTATCCTTCCAAAAGTCTTCGATCATGGAAGCCCACTCCTCAGCAACGCGAATTCATCACCGCATTTGATGCGATTATTATTGGTGTATGTTTTTTATTGGTGAGTCTGGCTTTTATATAGGCCGAGAAGTCACAAAAGCGCGCCGAGAGTAGCAGCTTTGCCAAGGGCCGACTAGAGCCAAAAGCGGCCTCTACAGTCACTTTCATGACTCAAGAATAGCCGGCAGTCATTTTAGAGCAAAAATTCTATACAACCTTGAAAGCCCTATAAATCGGGCTTTTCAGCCCTTAAAAGCTTCGCGGGCAAGCCTCGCTCCTACGGGTATCGCGTCAATGTGAATGACGGTGAACCTGTAGGAGCGAGGCTTGCCCGCGAACGCGCGAAGCGCGGCCATTCAACGCCTACGCGATATCCCGCAACTCCCGCCGCAGAATCTTGCCCACCGGCGTCATCGGCAACGACTCGCGCAACACAATGTGCTTGGGCACTTTGTAGGCGGTGAAGTTTTCCTTGCAGTACGCCTTCAACTCTTCAAGGCTGACCCCGGATTCCCGGGCCACCACAAACAACTTCACCGCCTCCCCCGAACGCTCATCCGGCACACCGATCACCGCGCAGTTGGCGACTTTCGGGTGGGCCATCACCACGTCTTCGATTTCGTTCGGGTACACGTTGAAACCCGAGACGATGATCATGTCTTTCTTGCGATCGACGATACGCACGAATCCGTCCGGGTCGATCACCGCAATGTCGCCGGACTTGAACCAGCCCTCGGCATCCAGCACTTCGGCGGTGGCTTCGGGTTTCTGCCAGTAGCCCTTCATGATCTGCGGGCCCTTGATGCACAACTCGCCCCGCTCGCCCAGCGGCTGCTCGACGCCTTCGTCATTGATGATTTTCAGCGTGGTGCCCGGCACCGGCAGGCCGACCGTGCCGATCCGCGATTTGTCGCCATACGGGTTGGTGCAGGCCACCGGCGAGGTTTCGGTCAGGCCGTAGCCTTCAGTGATGCGGCAACCGGTGAGCTGCTCCCAGCGTTCGGCGGTGGCCTTGACCAGCGCAGTGCCGCCGGAGTTGGTGAGCTTGAGGCTGGAGAAATCCAGGGTCTTGAAGTCCGGGTGATCCATCAGCGCCACGAACAGCGTGTTGAGCCCCAGCAACGCCGAGAACCGCCAGTTCTTCAGCTCCTTGATAAAGCCTTTGATGTCCCGCGGATTGGTGATCAACACGTTGTGATTGCCGGTCACCATCATGCACATGCAGTTCGCCGTGAACGCATAGATATGGTAAATCGGCAGCGGCGCGACCATCACTTCCTGGCCTTCGCGCAGCAGCGGCTGACCGTCGTTGCCGAACTGGCCCAGACAGGCCCGGGCCTGCTGCATGTTCGCCACCAGGTTGCCGTGGGTCAGCATCGCGCCCTTGGCCAGGCCGGTGGTGCCGCCGGTGTATTGCAGCACCGCGATGTCGTCGAGGCCGACCTTCAGCGGCTTGATGCCCAGGCCCCGGCCCAGGCGCAAAGCGCTCTTGAAAGAAATTGCTTGAGGCAAGGCATAGTCCGGGACCATTTTCTTGACCTTGCTCACCATCGTGTTGACCAGCCAGCCCTTGGCGGCGGGCATCAGGTCGCCCATCTTCGCTTCGATCAAATACTGGATGTCGGTGTCGGCGAGCACTTCCTGGACCTTGGCCCCGAACATGTTCAGGTACACCAGCGCCCGGGCGCCGGAATCCTTGAACTGATGACGCATCTCCCGCGGGGTGTACAGCGGGTTGGTGTTGACCACGATCAGCCCGGCGCGCAACGCACCGAACACGGCAATCGGGTAATGCAGGACGTTGGGCATCTGCACCGCGATGCGATCCCCCGGCACCAGGTCGGTGTGGGCTTGCAGGTAACCGGCGAACGCGGCGCTGTGGCGTTCCAGTTCGGCGTAAGTCAGGGTCACGCCCATGTTGCTGAACGCCGGGCGATCCGCGAATTTCTTGCAGGAACGCTCGAACACCTCGATCACCGACTTGTAGGCCCCAAGATCAATGTCCAGGGGCACGCCGGCCGGGCGTTTGTCATTCCAGAAATCAGGTTGCATTGTTCTTGTCCTCTTTACCTGAATCTATCCCGGGCCACTTCTGTCACTTCTGAAAAGCAAACAACGAAAAGCGGAGCTTCACGGACACTAGCAGTTATGGCCAATCAGGCAAATATGGCAAACAGCGTCATAGATCGTGTGAATCTTCCTAACGTGGCGTGGCCTGATCAGACGGCAAGCAAAGGATGCGCTATACAATGCAACCACATCGTGCAAAGGAATCGCCATGATCCACGACACTTTCTGGCTGACCGCGAGTGACCACAGCCGCCTCTTCGTCAACCAGTGGCTGCCCGCCCCGCCGTTAAAAGCCGTGATCCTGCTGGCCCATGGCATGGCCGAGCACAGCGGTCGCTACGCAAGGCTTGCCGAAAAACTCTGCGAGCAAGGCTACGGCGTGTATGCACCAGACCTGCGTGGACATGGCAAAACTGCCGAAAACGGCACGCTCGGGTATTTCGCCGATGACGATGGCTGGTGCAAAGTCGTCGGCGACCTGGCCAGCCTCAATCAGCACATTGGCCAGCAACACCCTGGCGTACCGATCGTGCTGCTCGGTCACAGCATGGGCAGCTACATTGCCCAGGCCTACCTGCTGCACCACAGCGCCAGCCTGCACGGAGCGATTCTCAGTGGCTCGAATTTCCAGCCCGTGGCGCTTTATCGTGCGGCACGGCAAATCGCCCGTCTCGAACGGCTGCGTCAAGGGCCAAAGGGGCGCAGCGCGCTGATTGAGTTCCTGTCATTCGGCTCGTTCAACAAGCCCTTCAAGCCCGTGCGCACTAAATTCGACTGGCTCAGCCGCGACCCTTCAGAAGTCGATCTGTACGCCAATGACCCGCTTTGCGGCTTTCGCTGCACCAATCAACTGTGGATCGACTTGCTCGGTGGCTTGCAGCAAATCAGCAAAGCGTCCAATCTCGCCCAAGTCGATCCGGGCCTGCCCTTGCTGATAATGGGCGGCGAATGTGATCCGGTGAGCGAAGGCAAGCGTCTGAAAGATCTGGCCCACGCGTTGCGCGCGGCCGGCAGCCAGAATCTGCAATTGAATATTTACCCGCAGGCGCGCCACGAACTGTTCAACGAGAGCAACCGCGATGAAGTGACCGCCGACGTACTGAACTGGATCGCCCAGGCGCTCAGCCACCGCCGCCCGGCCAGAACCGAATAGTTTTTTTTGTGGATTTTTTTATTCGTCACAGGAATTGAGACACATGACCCAGGTTACCAATACCCCTTACGAAGCCCTTGAAGTCGGCCAGACCGCCAGTTACAGCAAGACCGTCGAAGAACGCGACATTCAGTTGTTCGCCGCGATGTCCGGGGACCATAACCCGGTGCACCTGGACGCTGAATTCGCTGCCGGCACCATGTTCAAGGAACGCATCGCCCACGGCATGTTCAGCGGCGCCTTGATCAGCGCTGCTGTCGCCTGCGAATTGCCTGGGCCGGGCACGATTTATATCGGCCAGCAAATGAGCTTCCAGAAACCGGTGAAAATTGGCGACACCCTGACCGTGCGTCTGGAAATTCTCGAGAAGCTGCCGAAGTTTCGCGTGCGCATTGCCACTCGCGTGTTCAACCAGCGTGATGAGCTGGTAGTCGATGGCGAGGCAGAGATTCTGGCACCGCGCAAGCAACAGACCGTGACCTTGCCGACGTTGCCGGCGATCAGTATTGGCTGATCTGTTGATCGTTCCCACGCTCCGCGTGGGAATGCATCCCGTGACGCTCCGCGTCACACCACAGCTGGACGCAGAGCGTCCGGGGCGGCATTCCCACGCAGAGCGTGGGAACGATCAGGCATAAAAAAACGCCAGTCAAACTGGCGTTTTTTATTACAGCGACGAACGCTTAAGAGCGAGCACGCGCCTGGTTACGCAGGGCTTTTACCTGATCGTGATTGCGTTGTACGCCGTGGTACTGACGTTCAACCAAATCACGAATGCCCACCAGGTTGTGTTTGTTGATTTTTTCCAGCGCTTCCTTGTACGCCTTCAACGCGTGGTCTTCACCGCGTTCAGCTTCGTTCAGCACGGCTTCTTCGTCCTTGCCGGTGAACATCGCCTTCACGTCCACCCAGCGACGGTGCAGATCACCGCTGACGCTGGTCGAGGTTTCCGGATCGCCGCCCAGCCTGCGAACTTCCGCTTGCAGTTCAGCAGCAGCGGTGGCGCAATCGGCAGAACGGGTCACGAACAGGGATTTCAGTTCTGGATGCTTGATGTCTTCAGCGCAAGTCTTGAACCCTTCCTGACCGTCTTTGCTGGTTTCAATCAGGTCGTTGAGTACAGAGATGGCTTCTTTATTCACGTCGGTCATTTTCAATTCCTCGCGGGTTGATGAAAGATGCAATAGCTATTGCAGCCTGCATGCCAGCTTCGAATTGAATATTTATTCCTTATTTTTCAAATAGTTAACTTTACCCCTGAAATCTGTATCCGCGTTATTTGCATGATCTGTCATTTGGCCTGCATGCAGAATGCCTGTATTTTCGAAGCTGTTTGAATCAAGACGACTGATTGATGAATCCTGAAAAACTCGAACTGCTGATTACCCGCGAAATGCCCTTCGGCAAATACAAGGGCCGCATCATCGCCGACCTGCCCGGCCAGTACCTGAACTGGTTCGCCCGGGAAGGTTTCCCCCATGGCGAACTGGGCGGTTTGCTTGCGTTGATGCAGGAAATCGACCACAACGGTTTATCCGAACTGCTCGAACCGCTGCGCGCCAAACATGGCAAACCAGCGCCCCGCCACTGAATTGACTGAGTAGCCCATGCCCGAGAACACCCGCCGTGCCCGTGATGAAGCCTTCTGGCAGACCTTTGCCGACCGTTACGCAGTCGAACCCGGCCCCATCAATCTGGAAAACGGTTATTTCGGGCGCATGTCGCGCACGGTGGTCGAGGAATATCAGCGCAATATCGAGCTGATCAATCGCAGCAACTCGGTCCATGTGCGCCAACGCTTCGAGCAGATCGAAAGCCTGGACATTCGCGCGCAACTCGCCGAGCTGATGGGCGTGCGTGCGCAATCCGTCGCCCTCACCCGCAACGCCTCGGATGGCCTGCAATCCCTGATCCGCAACTACAACCGTTTGCAGCCTGGCGATCAGGTACTGTTCTGCGATCTGGAGTACGACACGGTCAAGGGCGCCATGCGCTGGCTGGCGCGCCATCGCGGTGTGGAAGTGATCGAAATCGATCACCAGCACCCCGCCACTTTCGACAGTTTGCTGGCCACCTACCGCGAAGCCTTTGTGCGTTATCCACGCCTCAAGCTAATGGCCCTGACCCACGTCACCCACCGCTCCGGCCTGGTGATGCCGGTGCAGGCGATTGCCTCGCTCGCCAAGGAGCACGGTGTCGATGTGATCCTCGACGGCGCCCATGCCCTGGGCCAGATCGATTTCAATCTGGACACGCTGGGCATTGCCTTCGCCGGTTACAACCTGCACAAATGGATCGGCGCCCCGCTGACCCTGGGGTTCATTTACATCGCCCCCCAACGCCTGGCCGACATCGACCCGGACATGGGCGAGATGCATTTTCCGATCAACGACATCCGCTCACGCACGTCCTATAGCACACCGAACATTCCGGCGCTGATGACCCTGCCACTGGTGTTCGAGGAACATCAGGCCATGGGCGGTTCCGCCACCAAGGGCGCACGGCTCGGTTATCTGCGTAACCGCTGGGTCAACGCCGTGCGTGACTTGCCGGGCATCGAAGTCATGACCCCGGACGATCCTCGACTGTGTTGCGGCATCACCTCGATGCGCTTTACCCGCCATGCCGATCAGCAAGTGATGGTCGAGCGCCTGCTCAACGACTACAACCTGTTCACCGTGGCCCGCAGCGGTGCGGCTTTCGGACCGTGCATCCGCATCACGCCGGGGCTGACCACCACCGCAGCAGACATGGACCTGCTGGCCCAGGCACTCACCGAATTGCGCTGAAACCGGCGCTCACACCGTGTACTTGTCGAAGTCCTCGGGCTTGATCTGGGTCGACACCGCAAAGGTGTCGATGCCAATGGTCATGTACCCGAAAAAACCGTCATCCGTGGTGTCGCGACCGATGCTGTGAACCGTCAGGGTCGAGGCTTCACCGCCCATGGTTTCGTAGTAATGGTCTTGAACATTGCTCAGTGGCGGCACGCTGCGGCCCTTGTATTCCCTGGCGTTCAGCACCGACCTGGAAGCGACTTCGGGGAAATACAGCTGACCGACCCAGGCGACATGCCGCTCTTCCAGATAGTTGTTGCCGCCGGCGATTCGAACGGCCACGTGGATATGCAGCGCACGCCCGGCATAAAACCCCGGATAGATCGTGGTAAACCGCACGACGCCCTTGTTGTCGCTGAATTGCCCGCCGCGCAAGTAGGTGTCGTCATCGGTGCGTGCAATCGCGCCAATATGACTGACATCGACTTCAACATCCGGATTGACCCGGCTCCAGCCCGAATACGCGCCCCGGGCATTGCAATGCCAGATATCTACCAGTGCGCCGCTTACCGGCTCGCCGGTCATGGCATCGACGATCACCAGCCGCAACACCAGGGGAATGCCATCCTGGCCTTCGCTGATGTTTCTTCGGATGAGTTTCGGGTTGCGGAAATAGGGGCCGGCGATCTGCTCCGGGGAGAGCAGGCAGACGGGTTCGCGGGGAGTAGCAGAGGTGTAATCCATAAGGTTCTCTCTTCCATAAGATGCTTCAAGGATAGAGAGAGATGCCGGGCGGGATGCAGTAACTATGTATCGGCAAATGTTTTTTGTAGGAGCGAAGCTGCTCGCGAAGACGGTCTTGAATTCAACAGGTGTGTTGAATGTGATGACGCCTTCGCTGTAGGAGCAAAGCTTGCTCGCGATGAACGATAACGCGGTTAACCGTTGCACCGCGGTGATGCCATCGCGAGCAAGCTTTGCTCCTACAGGGGCATTGTTTGCAGACAAAAAAAAACGGTGCACCGACCAAGCGCACCGTAAAGCCGTAGAACACACAACGAAGTGTCAGGTAACAATCAAATCCAGCAGCATCAGTCCAGCAGCGCCAAGGCCTCGGCGGTGCATTCCTGAATGCGGGCCCAGTCGCCGTTCTTGATCCACTCCGGATCAAGCATCCAGCTACCGCCCACGCACATCACGTTTTTCAACGCCATGTAGCTCTTGATATTGGCCGGGCTCACGCCGCCAGTCGGGCAGAATTTTACTTCGCCGAAGGGACCGCCCAAGGCCTTGATGGCCGCGACGCCGCCGCTGACTTCCGCCGGGAACAGCTTGAAGCGGCGGTAGCCCAGACCATAGCCTTCCATGATGCCGGAGGCGTTGCTGATGCCGGGCAACAGCGGGATCGGGCTGTCGACACTGGCTTCGAGCAGGTCACGGGTAATGCCCGGGGTGACGATGAACTGCGAACCGGCCCTTTCGGCGGCCGCCAGCATGGTGCGATCCAGCACAGTGCCGGCACCGGTCACCAGTTCCGGACGCTGCTCGCGCAGGATCTGGATGGCTTTAAGGCCGAACTGCGAACGCAGGGTCACTTCCAGGGCTGTCAGGCCACCGGCGGCCAGGGCGTCGGCCAGTGGCAGGACGTCCTGTTCGCGAGCGATGGTGATCACCGGCAAAATCCGCGCCTTGGCGCAGAGGCTGTCGATCAGGGCAACTTTGTCCGCCATGGAAACGGTCGGGGATGTGTTGGTCATAGCGGCTGATCCTTGGCTCATGGGCACCAGTAAATCTCTAACGTAGGTTGCAGAAACGCGCGAATCGGCATGGCGGCGACATCGTCACCGGCCAATGCGGCACTCAAAGTGGTCAATTTGGACTGACCGGAAATCGATAGAACGGTGGTCTTGGCCGACGCCAGCAGCGCACGACTCATGGTCAGGCGCTGGTGCGGCACGGTCGGCGCCAGCATTGGATAGCAACGGCGCGTGCCGTCGACTTTCAAGGCGTCGGCCAGGTTCGGGCTGTTGGGGAACAGCGAGGCGGTGTGACCGTCGTCGCCCATGCCCAAAATCAGCACGTCGATCGGCGGCAATTCCGCGAGCAAGCGATCCGCCTGCTCGGCCGCCAGCTCAAGATTGGCGGTGGCGCTATAAAGGCTCAAAAACTGCGCCTTGGCCGCCGGGCCTTGCAGCAGGTAACGCTTGAGCAGGCCGGCATTGCTGTCGGCGTGTTCCACCGGTACCCAGCGCTCGTCGGCCAGCGTTACGACAACCTTGGACCAGTCCAGCGTCTGCTTGGCCAAGTGCTGGAAGAACGCCACCGGGCTGCGACCACCGGAAACCACCAGGGTTGCCGTGCCGCGCGCATCAATGGCCTCGCTCAGTTGCTTGGCCACATTCAGCGCCAAGCCTTCGGCCAATAGCACCGGGCTCTTGAACTCATGGGCATTCACGCCCTGAGGCAGTTTCAATTTAGATATCGCCATACCACGACCTCCCGTCCCGCGTGATCAGTGCAATGGAGCTCATTGGTCCCCAGGACCCGGCCGCGTACGGCTTGGGCGCATCACCGGATTTTTTCCACCCGGCGATCAACTGGTCACACCACTTCCACGCGGCTTCGATTTCATCTTTACGGACAAACAGGTTCTGATTGCCGCGCATTACTTCCAGCAACAACCGCTCGTAGGCATCGGGAATCCGTGCGCTGCGATAAGTGTCGGAAAAATTCAGCTGCAACGGACCGCTGCGCAGCTGCATGCCCTTGTCCAGGCCTTGTTCTTTGGTCATCACACGCAGGGAGATGCCTTCGTCAGGTTGCAGGCGGATAATCAGCTTGTTGCTGATTTGCAGGCGCTGCTCCGGCGCGAAGATGTAGTGCGAAGGTTCCTTGAAGTGAATGACGATCTGCGACAGCTTCTGCGGCATGCGCTTGCCGGTTCGCAAGTAGAACGGCACGCCGGCCCAACGCCAGTTGCGGATATCGGCACGCAGGGCGACGAAGGTTTCGGTGTCGCTCTGGGTATTGGAATTCGGTTCTTCCAGGTAACCCGGCACCGGTTTGCCTTCGCTGTAGCCGGCGATGTACTGGCCGCGCACCACTTGAGTAGTCAGGCCTTCCGGGCTGATCGGCGCCAGGGCCTTGAGCACTTTGACTTTCTCGTCACGGATGCTGTCGGCGGAGAGATCGGCCGGCGGGTCCATGGCGATCAGGCAGAGCAGTTGCAGCAGGTGATTCTGAATCATGTCCCGCAGCTGGCCGGCCTTGTCGAAGTAACCCCAGCGGCCTTCGATCCCGACCTTCTCGGCCACGGTGATTTCCACGTGGGAAATGTAATTCTGGTTCCACTGGGTTTCGAACAGGCTGTTGGCGAAACGCAGGGCGATCAGGTTCTGGACGGTTTCTTTGCCCAGGTAGTGGTCGATGCGGTAGGTGCGGTTCTCCGGGAAGAACTGCGCCACGGCGTCGTTGACCTTGCGTGAGGATTCCAGGTCCGAACCGATGGGTTTTTCCAGCACCACGCGGGTGTTTTCGGCCAGGCCAACCTTCGACAGGTTCTCGCAGATCGCGCCGTAAACGGCGGCCGGTGTGGCGAAATAGGCAATCACGCGCTGGGCGCTGCCGGCCTGTTCGGCCAGGGCGACGTAGTCTTCAGACTTGAGGAAGTCGACGTGCAGGTAGCTCAACCGAGCGAGGAAGCGTTCGACCACAGCTTCGTCCAGCTCTTTGGCATCGACGTAGCGGCGCAGCTCCGAGGCGATGAACGCCAGGTGTTGCTGCTCGCTGCCGGGTTCACGGGCCAGCGCGATGATGCGCGAGTCCTCGTGCAACAGGCCGGCGCCGTCCAGTTGATAGAGGGCAGGAAACAGCTTGCGCAAGGCCAGGTCGCCGAGGGCGCCGAACAAGGCAAAGGTGCACGGTTCAACCGTAATCGAAGGCATGATGTTTGTTCTTTTATCAAGTTAAGCTACAAATACCTTTTTTCAAGGCATCACTCAAGGGAAAATGTAGTAATAACCACAACATTTTCGCAAAATACAGATTCCGAGTGGTGGTCGGTCGGAGCCATCAGTAGGATAGGCCACCGTTACGGGCCGCATCAAAGGCCCTTTTTGCATAGCAGAGCGCATCTTTGCGCTGCTGACTCAAGGAACATCTATGGACCGCGTGCGAAATTTACTGGAACAAATCCAGAATCGCCTTGAAGACCTGAACAAGGCCGAACGCAAAGTCGCCGAAGTGATCCTGCTCAATCCACAGCAGGCCACCCGGTTCAGCATCGCCGCCCTCGCCCAGGCCTCCAAGGTCAGCGAGCCGACGGTCAACCGTTTTTGCCGTTCATTCGGCGTCAGCGGCTACCCAGAACTCAAACTGCAATTGGCCCAGAGCCTGGCCAGTGGCGCGGCGTACGTCAGCCGTGCGGTCGAGGCTGATGACAATCCTGAAGCCTACACCCAGAAGATCTTCGGCAGTGCCATCGCGTCCCTGGACAGCGCCTGCCAGGCGTTGGACCCGAACCTGATCAGCCGCGCCGTCGACCTGTTGATCCAGGCCCGGCAGATCCACTTCTTCGGCCTCGGCGCTTCGGCCCCGGTGGCGCTGGATGCGCAGCACAAGTTCTTCCGTTTCAACCTCGCCGTCACCGCCCATGCCGATGTGCTGATGCAGCGCATGATTGCGTCGGTGGCCCACACCGGCGAGTTGTTTGTGATCATTTCCTACACCGGCCGCACCCGCGAACTGGTGGAAGTGGCGCGCATCGCCCGGGAGAACGGCGCTTCGGTGCTGGGCTTGACCGCGGAAGGTTCGCCATTGGCCAAGGCCAGTACTTTGAGCCTGAACATTCCGTTGCCGGAAGACACCGACATCTATATGCCGATGACCTCACGGATTATTCAACTGACCGTGCTGGACGTATTGGCGACGGGCATGACCTTGCGCCGCGGGGTGGATTTCCAGCCGCATTTGCGCAAGATCAAAGAGAGCTTGAATGCGAGCCGGTATCCGGTGGGTGACGAGTTTAATTAACCCGTAGCGATCGTTCCCACGCTCTGCGTGGGAATGCAGCCCGTGACGCTCCGCGTCACTGGACGCGGAGCGTCTCTTGAGGCATTCCCACGCGGAGCGTGGGAACGATCAATAGCTTCATCGGCTGTTCCGGCCTCTTCGCGGGCAAGCCTCGCTCCTACAGGTTTTTGGTTCGTCGCCAATATCGCGCCCACCATCACCCCCTGTAGGAGCGAGGCTTGCCCGCGAAGGCGTCAGCCGCAACACCGCAGGACCTGAGCTAAACCCCAACCCTTGCCTGCAAACTCAAATGCGCCTTCTCCCCCGGCGCCAGGCTCAGGCTGTCGGTGCCACCGCTCGCCGCTTCCACGCAGACAAACTCCAACACCTCGTTCCAGCTCACTCCCAGCAAAGGCCTTGAACCCGGATGCCAAACCACCGTGTCGGCATCGTCACCGGTGTCGATGCACAATTCCCGCTGCCAGGCGTGATCCTTGAGCTGCAATTCGCCGTCGTGCTGGAACACCCGCTGACAGCCGCCATCGACCCGCAACTCGCCTTCCTGCTGACACACCTGCCGACTCAACTGATCATAACCGTGCGCCCCGTCGAGCCCAGACAGCGCTATCTCACTCACATCACCAATACGCCAGTAGGCGTGCAACGCTTGGCTCAATTGGCAGGGCAAGGTGTCTTGATGCTCGGTGCTCAGGCGCAGGTCCATGCGTTCACCCAGATGGGCGTGCAGGTCAACGGTCCAGTCGCACAGCTGAAGTTGCCAGTGCAAACGTACGCCGTCGTCGTCAGTGCTGCTGTCCAGCAACTTCCAGTCCAGCAGTCGCGCCCAGCCATGGGATGGCCAGGCATTTTCGCTCGGATGACGGCCAAACCACGGCCAGCACACCGGCACGCCGCCACGAATGGCGCCCACGTGCGGCCACTTCGCCGCGCACCACAACCAGGGCTTCTGCCCTGTTGGCTGAAAGTGCAACAACTGCGCGCCCTGGCGACTGAACACCGCCTGGCACAGCGGATGATCGATCACCAGCACGTCGCGCATCTGATAGCGCTCCCACGCAAACACCGGACGTTCGCGCAAGGATTTGAAGAAGCGTTGTAGCGGATGCTCATGCATGTGCCGCGGTCCTGAAAATCATCAGTGCACTCATACTTTTGCGCCCAGTTAACCACTGTGGCGAGGGGGCTTGCCCCCGTTCGGCTGCGAAGCAGTCGTGAAACTATGGTATGCGGTGTAACTGATACACCACGATTGCAAGTTATGGGGCCGCTTCGCGACCCGACGGGGGCAAGCCCCCTCGCCACACAAAAAAAAGCGGATAGCCTTGGCCATCCGCAAATATGCGCACATAGAGAGGAGCTTATCGCAACAACGTTAGAACACCGACTGAATTTTCAGACCGGCCACCAGCGCGTTGTCGACTTCATCCACACCGCCCGGGTGAGTGATGTATTGCAGGTTAGGACGCACGGTCAGCCAGTTGGTAACGTGGAAGCCGTAGTTGATTTCGTAGTTGTACTCGGTGCTGCGCAGTGGTGCGAACAGCGGATCCTGGTAGTCGCTGACGCCATTGGAAGCGTTGAGCAGTTCGGCGTTTTTCTTCACGTCATCGTTGACATGGATACGGGCGGCGCCGATGCCGACGTCATCTTTCGGACGTGCATCAAACGGGCCTTTGTACACAAACATCAGCGACTGATAGTTGTCGACGACGTTGGTGTCCTTGTCGTGGAAAGTGGCGTTAGCCGCGACGTTCAGACCACGGGAAGCGTCACCGTTGTGGGTGGTGAGTTGTTGCTGCGCAACGAACCAGTAGCCATGTTTGCTGCTGTGGCTGCGGAAAGCGTTACCGCTGGTGGCAGCGTCATCACCGTTGACGTCTTCGCGGACGTCATCAGCCTTGGCCGTGCTTTTGTAGTAACCGACACGGTATTCGCCCGGCAGGTTGTTCGGGTTAGGCAGCCAGACCAGTTCAACCGGAATGACGGTACCCGCCGTACCACTGCCGCTGAGCTTGAAGCCGTTACCGTGCTCCAGTTGCGACGGGTTCTGGTTGTACGCACCAATCTGCGCGTAGAACTCAGGCGAGATGTTGTACTTCACGCGAATCGCGGCCTGGCTGATTGGCCAGTTGTACCAGATGTTGGTGGCCCAGTTACCCACTTGGGAACCGCAGAACGCCAGGTTCTGGAACTCGCAAGGGAAGGTGTTGAAGTCTTCGCCTTCGCCGAAGTAACCGGCCTTGACGTCCAGTTTGCCGTCGAGGAACTGGTGTTTGATCCACAACTGAGTCAAACGAACCATGTGACCACGACCGTAGACTTCTTGCGAAGAACTCAAAGTGCCGGCACGCGGGTCGCCAACACGGTCATTGGAGATGTTTTCACCGTTACGGTTGGTGAACTGGATCTTGGCCTGGGTGTTATCCCAGCCCCACAGCTTTTGCAGGTCCAGTGCCACGCCCAGGCCGAACTGGTCGGCGTAACGTGCAGTCTTGTCGTTGTTGTAGCCGCCGTGAAGGTTACCGCCCACTTCACCGACGTAGTCCATCTTGATGTCGATACCCTGCTCGATCAGCTTGGTCCGCTCACCGCCCCAATCCCCGGTCATCCACTGGGAATCAGCGCTGAACGCGTCAGCCGCATGAACGCTACCGACCAGGGTCATCGCCGCCGCAACAGCTGACAATTGGCAGATAAGCTGAACGTTGTTCTTCTTCTTCATCCCTACATCCTCGTTTTATTGTTATTAACTGTTTTTATCTAACGCGGTTTACATCGATTGCGATGAATGTCCCCATTCGCCGCACATTTTTCCCTGTGGGAGCGAGCCTGCTCGCGAAGGCGGCGTATCAGTCGACATCAATGTTGAATGTCAGACCGCTTTCGCGAGCAGGCTCGCTCCCACATTGATTTCTTATCGACCCTTGAACTGGGCGACGTTGGCGCCATGCGCTTCGGCTTTCGGCACACCGGCAACCCCCAAACGCTCCCCGGTCTTGGCATCGAACAACAGCACTTTCGACGGATCGAATTGCAGGGTCAGGGTTTCGCCCACGCCCGGCGCAACGTCCGGCGCCAGGCGGCAGCAGACTTTGGTTTCATTCAGGTTGACGAATACCAGGGTGTCGGGCCCGGTCGGCTCGGTGACCTGGACTTCGGCGCGGATGGTCGGCAAACCATTCGGCTCGCCGTTCGCCAGCACGATCTGCTCCGGACGCAGGCCGAGGATCACTTCGCGATCTTCGAGCCCTGCGTCCTGCATGCCCATTGGCAATTCGCAGCGGGCCTGGCCGCTGTCGAGCAGCGCCACCAGACGACCGTCCTTGCGCTGCAAGCGCAGCGGGATGAAGTTCATCGGCGGCGAACCGATGAAGCTCGCCACGAACAGGTTGGCCGGGTTGTTGTAGATGTCTTTCGGCGTACCGAATTGCTGAATGATCCCGTCCTTCATCACCGCCACTTTGTCGCCCAGGGTCATCGCTTCGATCTGGTCGTGGGTCACGTAGACCGTGGTGGTTTTCAGGCGCTGGTGCATCAGTTTCATTTCGGTGCGCATCTCGACCCGCAGCTTGGCGTCGAGGTTGGACAGCGGTTCGTCGAACAGATAAATCTTCGGCCGCCGCGCCAGCGCACGACCCATGGCCACACGCTGTTGCTGACCACCGGAGAGCTGGCCGGGTTTGCGATTGAGCAGGTGTTCGATCTGCAGCAACTTGGCCACTCGCGCCACTTCCGCTTCGATGTCGGCGGGGGGCATTTTGCGGATCTTCAAGCCGAAGGCGATGTTCTCGCGCACGCTCATGGTCGGGTACAGCGCGTAGGACTGGAACACCATGGCGATGTCGCGATCTTTCGGGCTCATGCCGCTGACGTCCTGATCACCGATCATGATCGCGCCGCCGGAGATGGTTTCCAGGCCGGCGATGCAGTTCATGAGGGTGGACTTGCCGCAACCCGAAGGTCCGACCAGGATCAGGAACTCACCGGCCTTGATCGACAGATCAATGTTCTTGAGGGTGTCCGGCAGGCCGGGGCCATAAGTCTTGTTTACATTGCGAAGTTCGAGCGTAGCCATGATTACCCCTTGACTGCGCCGGCCGTCAGCCCGCGCACGAAATACTTGCCTGCGACCACATAGACCAGCAGGGTCGGCAGCCCGGCGATCATCGCCGCCGCCATATCAACGTTGTATTCCTTGGCCCCGGTACTGGTGTTGACCAAGTTGTTCAACGCCACTGTGATGGGTTGCGAATCACCGCTGGAGAACACCACGCCGAACAGGAAGTCGTTCCAGATCTGGGTGAACTGCCAGATCAGGCAGACCATGATGATCGGGGTGGACATCGGCAGGATGATCAAGCGGAAGATGGTGAAGAAACCCGCGCCATCGAGCCGCGCCGCCTTCACCAGCGCATCCGGCACGCTGACGTAGTAGTTACGAAAGAACAGCGTGGTGAACGCCAGGCCGTAGACCACGTGCACGAACACCAGGCCGGTGGTGGTGCTCGCCAGGCCCATTTTGCCGAGGGTGAACGAGGCCGGCAGCAGCACGGTCTGGAACGGCAGGAAGCAACCGAACAGCAGCAAACCGAAGAACAACTGCGAACCACGGAAGCGCCACATCGACAGCACGTAACCGTTCAACGCACCGATGGCAGTGGAAATCAAAACCGCCGGAACGGTGATCTTGATCGAGTTCCAGAAGTACCCGTCAACCGTGCCCCAGGCCTTGACCCAACCAATGCCGCTGACCACGGTCGGCCAGCTCAGCAGGTTGCCGGAGTTGATGTCTTCCGGGGTCTTGAAGCTGGTCAACAGCATGACCACCAGCGGGATCAGGTAAAGGAATACGGCCAGGATCAGCACGCCGTAAATCGCGATGCGACTCAGGCTGATGGCCGGTTTGGCAGCGAAACTAGTCATGGCGCTTGGTCCTCAGCTCGGAGTACAGGTAAGGCACGATGATTGCGAGAATCGCACCGAGCATCAGAATCGCACTGGCCGAGCCCATGCCCATCTGGCCGCGGCTGAAGGTGAAGGAATACATGAACATCGCAGGCAGATCGGAGGAGTAACCCGGGCCACCGGCGGTCATGGCCGCGACAAGGTCGAAGCTCTTGATCGCGATGTGAGCGAGGATCATCACGGCGCTGAAGAACACCGGACGCAGGCTCGGCAACACCACTTTGAGGTAGATGCGCGGCATGCTCGCGCCGTCGATCTGGGCGGCACGGATGATCGATTGATCAACCCCACGCAAACCGGCGAGGAACATCGCCATGATAAAACCCGAGGCTTGCCAGACTGCAGCGATCACCAGGCAGTACACCACGCGATCCGGGTCGATCAGCCAGTCCAGGCGGAAGCCTTCCCAACCCCAGTCACGCAACAATTTGTCCAGGCCCATGCCCGGGTTGAGCAGCCATTTCCACGCGGTACCGGTAACGATCATCGAGAGCGCCATCGGGTACAGGTAAATGGTGCGAATGAAACCTTCGCGGCGAATACGCTGGTCGAGAAACACCGCCAGCAGCACACCGATCACCAGGGTGATGCCGATGAACATGCCGCCGAACACCGCCAGGTTTTTGCTCGCTACCCACCAACGGTCGTTGTCGAACAGCCGCTGGTATTGCGCCAGGCCGGCCCATTTGTAGGTCGGCAGGAAGGTCGATGTGGTGAACGACAGGACGAACGTCCACAGGATATAGCCATAGAAGCCCACCAGGACGATGAACATGCTGGGCGCCAGCACCAGTTTTGGGAGCCAGCGCTGCAGTGCATCGAACGGCGAGGCCTTGCTGAACACAGCAACAGAACTCATGGGAAGATCCAGTACGGGAAGAAAAGTTGAAGGCAGTTATGAGCTGCAAGCTGCAAGACAAGCAGACATCACTTGCAGCTTGTAGCTCGCAGCTTGCCGCTGATACCTACTTGGCAGACTTGACCGCCGCGCCGAGTTTTTTGGCAGCATCGGCCGGATCGGCTTTCGGATCGTTGATGAAGTTGGTCACGACATCGAAGAACGCGCCTTGTACCGCCAGCGTGGTCGCCATGTTGTGCGCCATGCTCGGCTGCAGGCCGCCGGACTTGGCGTCTGCCAGGAAGTCCTTGGCCGCGGTCTGGGCGCAGGAGTCGAAGCCGAGCTTGTCCATTTCGTGGAGCATGTCGTTTCGAACCGGGATCGAGCCTTTGTTGATGCTGAAGACTTTCTGGAAGTTCTCACCCAGAACGACCTTGGCAATGTCCTGCTGGGCAGCGGAAGTGCCTTTGTCTTTCTGCTTGAACACCGCCAGGGAGTCGATGTTGTAGGTGAAGGCCTTGTCGGTGCCCGGGAAGGCTACGCACTCGTAGTCCTTGCCGGCGACTTTCTTGGCCGCGGTCCATTCGCTCTTGGCCCAGTCACCCATGATCTGCATGCCGGCCTTGCCGTTGATGACCTTGGCCGCTTCCAGGTTCCAGTCCTGGCCTTTACCGTCGACGTCCATGTAGGTCGCGACTTTCTTCAGCTCGGTCAGCGACTTGACCATTTCAGGACCGGTCAGCGCAGCGTTGTCCAGGTCGACCAGGGCTTTCTTGTAGCCGTCAGCCCCCATGACCGAAAGAACCACCGCTTCGAACACGGTGCTGTCCTGCCAAGGCTGGCCGCCGTGGGCAAGGGCAATAAAGCCCGCTTTCTTGAGTTTGTCGCCAGCGGCGTAGAATTCTTCGAGGGTGGTCGGGGCTTTTTCGATCCCGGCTTTCTTGAAGACTTCCGGGTTGATCCACAGCCAGTTCACACGGTGAATGTTCACCGGTACGGCCACGTAATCACCGTCGTACTTCACGGTATCGGAGACTTTCTTGTCGAGCAGGCTGTCCCACTTCTCGGATTTGGCAGTCTCTTTCAAGACGTCGGTGTCGAGTAGACCGGTGGACGCCCATTCCTGGATGTCCGGACCTTTGATTTGCGCAACCCCTGGCGGGTTACCGGCAACGGCGCGGCTCTTGAGCACGGTCATGGCGGTCGCACCGCCACCACCGGCGACAGCGCCGTCCTTCCAGGTGAAACCGTCTTTTTCAACTTGGGCCTTGAGCACATCAACGGCAGCTTTTTCGCCACCGGATGTCCACCAGTGAACGACTTCTACCGAACCTTTGGCATCGGCGGCAAGCGCACTGAGAGGGAATGCAGAGATAGGAAGCAATGAGGCAAGAGAAATGACAGTAGCGAGGCGAGAAATCGCATTCATCTAGAATTACCTTTCTTGTTGTTATGCATGCAAGTCTGGTGCTTGCGCTGCATAGGATTTTAAACAGGAGTTATCCCCTCGCAGGTAACGAAGGGACGCTTGAATGTCACCACATGGTTACACAGGAGCGCTCTGGGACAACTGCCCCAAAGCCGTGGCCATACTCGGTGCCAGCGGCAGGCGCGGAATCAAAACCGCCTGCCAGGCGTGATACAGATCGGGTTTACCTGCCCAGATATCGGCGCTCGGACGGTTTTGCGGATCGAGTTCATGGTGCCAACTGCCATCGCAGCGGTCGATGAAATGACTGTCACAAAATTCCCAGAACAGTCGGTACCAGGTTTCGTATTGTTCATCGCCGGTGCGTTTGAGCAGGGCACTGGCGGCAGCGCTGGCTTCGCAATGGGTCCAGTGCAGGCGATGGCGAACCACGGCGCGATTGTCCCAGTCCAGGGTGTAGACAATCCCCGGTGCGCCATCGACATTCCAGCCGTGACGGCAATTGTGATCGAAGAGTTTTTGCGCGTCGGTCGCCAGCCAACCCGGCGTGAGCATCCCGGCCCGGACCCGTGCGGCTTCGAGGTGCAGCAACAGCCGCGCCCATTCGAAACCGTGGCCCGGCGTGGTGCCGTAAGGGCGGAAACCGTCGGCCGGGTTGTCGTGGTTGTACTCGCGCAACGGCTGCCAGTCGCGATCAAAATGCTCGACCACCAGGTAATCGTTGGCGGCGGCGTGACCGTGGATAACACGCTCGACGATCCGTTGCGCGCGGACCAGCCAGCGGTGGTCGTCGGTGACATCCGCCAGCGCGAGGAAGGCTTCGGTCGCGTGCATGTTGCTGTTGGCGCCGCGGTAGGCTTCTTCCTCGCTCCAGTCGCGATTGAAGGATTCGCGCATGGCGCCCTCCTCCTCGCTCCAGAAATGCGTGTCGATGATCTGAATTGCCTCATCGAGCAAGGCTTGCGCACCGGGCCGTTGCGCGGCCACTGCCGAACTCGCGGCGAGGGCGACGAAGGCGTGCAGGTACGCGGCTTTGCCGGTGTTGTCGTCGCAGTGATGGGCAGTGGCAAACCATCCGCCGTGTTTAGCATCCTTCAACGGACCGTTGAGGGCCTGGACGCCGTGATCCACCAGTTCGGCAAACCCTGGCAGGCCCTGGATATGGGCCATGGCGAAGCTATGGGTCATGCGCGCGGTGTTCATGGTTTCAGCGTGGGCGTTGGCCGGGAGCTGGCCCTTTTCATCGAGATTGCCGAAGCCATCGGGGAGCTTCGAAGCCTTGGCGAACGCCAGCAGGCGCAGGCCTTCGGCGGCGAGCCATTGCTGGTGGGCAGGCGCGTTCAGCCAACTGCTGAAGGCAGGTTGGAAGGTGTCCATGGGGTACCTTTTTTGTTGTTATGACTGAGGGGCAGTCTAAACAACGGTTGGGGCGAGGCAGGTAACGAAGGGGGCGGGGTTTGTCACAGGGTTGTGACAAATGTGTTGGGACTTTGGAGTTGTGTTGAGTTTAAGAGTCACCCCTCACCCCAGCCCTCTCCCCAAGGGGTAGAGGGGGCCGACCGAGTTGTTCTTGGAGCTACATCGACCTGAAATACCGAGTCGAACTCAGGTTTTGAAAAATCCCCGATCGGCTCCCTTTCCCCCTCTCTCCTTTGGGGAGAGGGTTGGGGTGAGGGGTGGATCTAAAGAGCGAAACTCAATCAAGCGACCGAGGAAGCTGCAATGTCACCCGCAACCCACCCTCACGCAAATTCTGCAAACTCACTTCCCCACCATGGCTATGCGCAATATTGCGCGCAATCCCCAATCCCAACCCATAACCCTGCTGCTGCCCGGCCAGGCGGAAGTGCGGTTCGAACACTTGCTCCATCCGCTGCTCCGGCACGCCGGGCCCTTCATCGTCGACATGCAGGATGAACGCGCTCTGGTCGTCATCGATATGCAGATGGGCGTTCTGCCCGTACTTCAAGGCGTTGTCGATCAGGTTGCCGATGCAGCGCTTGAGCGCCAGGGGTTTGCCCGGATACGCGGCAAATGCCCGGCCCTGTTGGGTCACGCGACCATTGCCGTTGGGCGCCAGGTACGGCTCCACCAGGCAATCGAGCACATGATTAAGATCCACCGGTTCGATGTTTTCGTGGATGTCAGTGTCTTTTACGCATTGCAGCGCGCCTTTGACCAACAACTCCAGCTCATCCAGATCGCGGCCGAACTTGGCTTGCAGCGTTTCGTCTTCGAGCAATTCGACCCGCAAGCGCAACCGGGTGATCGGCGTGCGCAGGTCGTGGGAAATGGCGCTGAATAGCTGGCTGCGTTCGGTCAGGTAACGGCTGATCCGTTCGCGCATCGCGTTGAAGGCGCGTCCGACTTCGACCACTTCACTGCCGCCGCCCTCGGGCACCGGCTCGACTTCAGCACCGAGGGACATGTCCCGCGCCGCCCGCGCCAGGCGCTTGAGCGGACGACTCTGCCAGTGCACCAGCAGGCCGATGAACAACAGCAAGAAACCGCTGGTGAGCACGATAAACCACACCTGCTGCGCCGGCAGGCCCTGCTCTTCAAGACTGGTGTAAGGCTCGGGCAACAGCGAGGCGATGTACAGCCATTCCCCCGGGGCCATCTGGATTTGCGTGACCAGCACCGGCGGGTTTACCGGTTCCAGGGTCAACGCGTAATGCGCCCAGGAGCGCGGCAATTCATCGAGTTTCAACCCGCTGTTGAAGATCCGCAGGTCTTCGGGGCTGACAAAGGTCACCGAGATATCGGTGTCGTGACCCAGGGACTCGCGCAGTACTTCGTCCACCGCTTTGAGCACCGCCGCTTTACGCGGGGTGATCGGCAGCACTTCCATGCCCAGCGGTTTGTCATTGAGGGTCACCACGAACCGGGTGCCGCCCATGCTGCGCAACTGGTCGAGCACCAACGGCCGGAACGCCACCGGCAACGAGCGGAAATAACTGACGCTGGCTGTCATCGAATGCGCCAGGCTGCGAGCGCTGGTGACCAGGCCTTCGAGCTGGGTGGCGCGCAGTTGCGAAACCCAGATCACGCTCGACAGCGCCTGGGCGAACAGCACCACCAACAACGTCAACAGCAACATCCGCCCGAGCAACGAACGCGGCACCGGCACTTTGGCGGCGAATCGACGCAACCACTCAGTGGCCATTGCTGGCAACCACATTGGCGGCCAGTTGGTAGCCGCTGCCACGCACGGTACGGATAAGTCGCGGGGGCTTTTCGGTGTCGCGCAGACGCTGGCGCAAACGGCTGACGGCCATGTCGACAATCCGATCCAGCGGCATCAAATCACGGCCACGGGTGGCGTTGCCGATGGTGTCGCGGTCGAGGATTTCCTGGGGGTGATCGAGGAACAGTTTCAGCAACGCGAAGTCGGCGCCGGAGAGAATCACTTCTTCGCCATCAATGTGGAACAGCCGATGGCTGACCATGTCCAGGCGCCAGTCATCGAAGGCCAGCACTTCACTGCCGGAGCGTTCCTGACCAAATTGGGCACGGCGTAACAACGCTTTGATCCGCGCCTGCAATTCCCGAGGGCTGAAGGGTTTGCCGAGGTAATCGTCTGCACCGAGTTCCAGGCCAATCACCCGGTCGGCCTCGTCGGAACTGGCCGTGAGCATGATGATCGGCACCTGGGCCTGGCGCGGGTGTTGGCGAATCCAGCGGCAGAGGCTGAAACCGTCTTCGTCCGGCAGCATCACATCGAGGATCACCAGATCGCTCGGCGCCTCGTTCATCGCCTGGCGAAAGCCTGCGCCGTCCGGCGTGGTGCGCACCTGAAAACCTGCGCGGGTCAGGTAGGTGTCCAGCAACTCGCGTATCTCTTGATCGTCATCGACCAACAAAATCGACTTGTTGACTGAGCTCACAGGGGCGGCATCCTTGTTGTTTGAATTGGGCGGATTATGCCTGATCGTTCGATCGTTCCCACGCTCTGCGTGGGAATGCCTCAAGGGACGCTCCGCGTCCAGTGACGCGGAGCGTCACGGGCTGCATTCCCACGCAGAGCGTGGGAACGATCATTATCGTTGGTGTCTGTGCGGGCCCCTTCGCGGGCAAGCCTCGCTCCTACAGGTTGTCGGTGTTCTTTCGATCAACACTAATCCTGTAGGAGCGAGGCTTGCCCGCGAAGGGCGCGACACGGTCTCAAGCCTGGTCGAGCGCCACACCTGCGCCGACCAACCCGGAATACGGTGCCGTCACCAGCCACACCGGGATGCCTTTGAAGTAATCGCTCATGCAGCCCTTGTCGGCGAAGCACCGGGCGAAACCGCTTTCGATAAAGAAATCAGCAAACCGAGGCACCACGCCGCCGACGATGTACACGCCGCCGCGCCCGCCGGTGGTCAGCACGTTGTTGCCGGCCACGCGGCCGAGCCAGCAACTGAACTGCTCCAGCACTTCCAGGGCAATCGGGTCGCCAGCCAAACCGGCAGCGGTAATCGCTTCCGGCGTGTCGAGCACCGGCTCGTGGCCGTCCACCGCACAAATCGCCCGGTAAACCCGGGGCAAGCCACCACCACTCAACGCCGTTTCGGCGCTGACATGCCCGATCTCGTTGAAGATGTGTTGCCACAATTGGGTTTCCCGCGGGCTGCTCAACGGCAAATCGACGTGACCGCCCTCGCCCGGCAGCGCCGCATACCGGCCCTCGCCGAGATCGAGCAAAGTGCCAACACCCAAACCCGTGCCGGGGCCAATCACCACCGCTGGCCGCAACGGTTCCGGCGTGCCTTCGCAGACCACGCGGAATTCGTCTGGCTGCAAACGGGTCATGCCCAACGCCATCGCCGAGAAATCATTGACCAGCAGCAGTTGGTCCACCTGCAAGGTCTGGCAGAACCCCTTGCGACTGAGTCGCCAGTGATTGTTGGTGAACCTGAATTCATCGCCACTCACCGGGCCGGCGACCGACAGGCACACCGAACCGATGTCGCCCGGTTTCAACCCCAAGCCGCTGAGGTAGACGCCAATGGCCTCCTCAGGGCTGGCGTGATCTGCCGTCGCCAGCACCTGGATCGACTCCAGTTGCTGGTTTTTCCACAACGCGAAACGTGCGTTGGTCCCACCGATGTCACCGACCAAAGCCAGTTTCAATTAAGCGTCTCCAGGGCAGAAGTGAAGGCGCTGGCGCCCTGCTCTGCGGAGCTGAAGGCCATGCGCATGAAACCAAACAGTTCGCGCCCGCTGCCGATGTTGTTACCCAACAAACCCTTGGCCGGGGTGCGCGCTGCGAATTCTTCGGCGTCCACCTTAAGCTCCAGGGTGCCTTTGACGCCATCGACGCGGATGATATCGCCCTCCTGCACTCGCGCAAGAGCGCCACCGACGTAAGCCTCGGGGCTGACGTGAATCGCCGCCGGGATTTTCCCCGAGGCGCCAGACATCCGCCCATCAGTGACCAGTGCCACTTTGAAGCCGCGATCCTGCAGCACACCGAGGAACGGCGTCATCTTGTGCAATTCCGGCATGCCGTTGGAGCGCGGGCCCTGGAAGCGCATCACCGCGACAAAATCCTTCTCCAGCAAACCGGCCTTGAACGCGTCGGCCAAATCCTGCTGATCCTGGAACACCATGGCTGGCGCTTCGACAATCTGGTTTTCCAACGCCACGGCGGAGACTTTCATCACCCCGCGACCGAGGTTGCCTTCCATCACCCGCAAACCGCCCTCTTGCGAGAACGCACGAGCCACTGGCCGCAGGATGGTTTCGTCGAGGCTTTCGATCGGGCCTTCGCGCCAGACCAGTTCGCCGTTATCGAGAAACGGCTCCACGGTGTAACGGCTCAGGCCGTGGCCGAGCACGGTGTTGACGTTTTCGTGGAGCAGCCCGGCTTCCAGCAGTTCGCGGATCAGGAACGACATGCCGCCCGCCGCCTGGAAGTGGTTGATGTCGGCTTTGCCGTTCGGGTAGACGTGGCTCAGGGTCGGCACCACCTCGGAGAGGTCGGCCATGTCTTGCCAGGTCAGTTGAATGCCCGCCGCCATGGCGATGGCCGGCATGTGCAAGGTGTGGTTGGTCGAGCCGCCGGTGGCGTGCAGGGCCACGATGGAGTTGACCAGCGAGCGCTCGTCGACGATTTCGCCGATCGGCATGAAGTCGCCGTTCTGCTTGGTCAGGCGGGTGACCTGATGCGCGGCCTCGCGGGTCAGGGCCTCGCGCAACGGAGTGTTCGGGTTGACGAAAGAAGCGCCCGGCAAGTGCAGGCCCATGACTTCCATCAGCAATTGGTTGGTGTTGGCGGTGCCGTAGAAGGTGCAGGTGCCAGGGCTGTGGTAGGAATTCATTTCCGATTCCAGCAACTCTTCGCGGCTGGCCTTGCCTTCGGCGTAGCGCTGGCGCACATCGGCTTTCTGCTTGTTGGAGATGCCCGAAACCATCGGCCCGCCCGGCACGAAAATCGTTGGCAGATGACCGAAACGCAGGGCGCCCATCATCAGGCCCGGCACGATTTTGTCGCAGATGCCGAGCATCAGCGCGCCGTCGAACATGTTGTGGGACAACGCCACGGCGGTGGACAGCGCGATCACTTCACGGCTCGGCAGGCTCAGTTCCATGCCCGGCTCGCCCTGGGTCACGCCGTCGCACATCGCCGGGGTGCCGCCGGCGAACTGGCCGACCGAGCCGATTTCGCGCAGGGCTTTTTTGATCTGTTCAGGGAAGACTTCGTACGGCTGATGCGCCGAGAGCATGTCGTTATATGAAGAAACAATTGCGATGTTCGCGGAGTTCATCATCCGCAGGCTGTTCTTGTCGTCGGTGCCGCAACCGGCCACGCCGTGGGCGAAGTTGGCGCATTGCAGCTTGCCGCGCATCGGACCGTCGGTGGCGGCGCCGCGAATCAGCGCAAGGTAAGCCTCACGCGTAGCTCGGCTACGGGCGATAAGCCGTTCGGTGACCTCAAGGACGCGGGGATGCATGTGTAGAACTCCAGGCTAACGGATGTGGCGACCTGATTGTCTATGCTGATCAAGGGCCGTTGTCGATGGGGTGACGGGCGGCTTTCTTGATCGATCGGACCAGTTGATTCAGGTCACTCGTTGTAGATTGAACAAAATATTGCCATTAAAAAGGCTTGTTTTCTATTTTTATGCGAATAATCTTGTAATTCCAACAACAAAACGACGGCGGCCCTGTTAAATGACTCTTCGAATCGCAATCAATGGTTTTGGCCGTATCGGCCGTAATGTCCTGCGCGCACTGTATACCCAAGGCTACCGCCAGGATTTGCAGATCGTTGCCATCAATGACCTGGGCGACAGCTCGATCAACGCTCATCTGCTGAAGTACGACACCGTTCACGGCACATTCGACGCCGATGTTCAGCACGATAATGAAAGCCTGACCGTCAACGGCGACCGTATTTCGGTCAGCGCCATCCGCAACCCGGCCGAACTGCCATGGGCTGCCGAGAAAGTTGATGTCGTCTTCGAATGCACCGGTTTGTTTACCGACCGTGCCAAAGCCGCCGCGCACATTACGGCCGGCGCGCGCAAAGTGATTATCTCGGCCCCGGCCAAAGGCGCCGACGCCACCGTGGTTTATGGGGTCAATCACGACATTCTGCGCCAGTCGCACCAGATTATTTCCAACGCCTCCTGCACCACTAACTGCCTGGCCCCGGTGGCCCAAGTGCTGCACCGTGAGCTGGGCATCGAAAGCGGTCTGATGACCACGATCCACGCCTACACCAACGACCAGAACCTGACCGACGTCTATCACACCGACCCATACCGCGCCCGTTCCGCCACCCAGAACATGATCCCGAGCAAGACCGGCGCCGCTGAAGCGGTCGGTCTGGTACTGCCGGAACTGGCGGGCAAACTGACCGGCATGGCCGTGCGCGTGCCAGTGATCAACGTATCGCTGGTGGACCTGACCGTGCAGCTCAAGCGCGAAGCGTCGGCCGATGAAGTGAACGCGCTGCTTAAAGAAGCCGCTCAACACTCGAAGATTCTCGGCTACAACACCCTGCCGCTGGTCTCCAGCGACTTCAACCACAACCCGCTGTCGTCGATCTTCGACGCCAACCACACCAAGTCCAGCGGCAAGCTGCTCAAGGTGCTGGCCTGGTACGACAACGAATGGGGCTTCTCCAACCGCATGCTGGATAACTGCCTGGCGCTCTGCAACGCCGAGTAACCCCGCAATACCTGTAGGAGCGAGGCTTGCCCGCGAAAGCGGTGTGTCAGTGACATCAACGTGCCTGACACACCGCTTTCGCGGGCAAGCCTC
>NZ_MOBR01000029.1 GCF_003732705.1 Pseudomonas frederiksbergensis
CGTGGGAATGCCTCAACGGACGCTCCGCGTTCGGCTTTGAATGGGACGCGGAGCGTCCCGGGCTGCATTCCCACGCGGAGCGTGGGAACGATCATTGTGGGAGGCCGGTGATCAAGTGTGCCACTCCGCCATCCAGCAGCATGACGCCCGGCACACCGGCCATATTCAACGCCTGCCGATCCACCCGCCCCACATCCCGTAACTCCACCCGCACTCGGGTCAGCGCCACAGGCTGCTGCGACTTGAGGTTATCCACCCCGCCCAACGCGGCCACGATATCCCCGGCCAAACCTGCAACCGGTTTAACCACCTGCTTGGACTCATCGGCCACCAGATCCGGGGTCAACGCTTTCCAGAACGCCCGCTGCATTTTCTCGAACATGCTCAGTTCTCCAGAACCAGTGAAGTATCGACCGTCGCCTCGTGATACAGCCGCAACGCTTCGCGCACTTGCTCGGCGCTTTCCAGCCCCAGTACTTGCTGGGCGATGGCCTGGCAGTCCGCCAGGTCCACTTCACGCACCGCCGCTTTGACCGCTGGAATCAGCGGCACGCTCACCGACAGCTCATCCACCCCCAACCCCAGCAGCAGCGGAGTCGCCAGTGTTTCCGAGGCCAGCGCCCCACACACGCCGACCCATTTACCGTGGGCATGCGCTGCTTTGACGGTGCCGGCGATCAAACGCAGTACCGACGGGTGAAAGCTGTCAGCCTGACTGGCCAGGCGCGGGTGATCGCGGTCCATGGCCAGGGTGTATTGAGTGAGGTCGTTGGTGCCGATGGAGAAGAAATCCACCTCGGGCGCAAACAGGTCCGCCATCAATGCCGCTGCCGGCACCTCGATCATGATCCCCAGTTTCGGCAGTTGCGTAAGACCGAGCGCCAGCGCCTCTTCTTCCAGCAGTTGCCGCGCCAGGCGCAGTTCCGAAAGCTGCGTGACCATCGGCAGCATGATGTGCAAACGCGCCAACCCGGCACTGCCGAGGATCGCCTTGAACTGATCCCGCAGCAGTTGCGGACGCTCCAGGCACAGGCGAATCCCGCGCATGCCCAGGAATGGGTTGGTTTCGCTGTCCATCGGCACGTAGGCCAGCGGTTTGTCGCCGCCAACATCCAGGGTGCGCACCACCAGATTGCGCGTCGGTCCCAAGGCGCGGGCGATGGCGCTGTAGGTGGACGCCTGTTCGTCGTGGCTCGGCGCGTGGTTGCGGTCCAGATAGAGGAACTCCGAACGCAATAGACCAACGCCCTCACCGCCCAACGTCATGGCTTGCTCGGTTTCGGCCAGCGAGGCGACGTTGGCCGTGACCTCGATGTGATGACCGTCACGGGTACACGCGGCGAGCGACGCGTGGGCCAATTCATGTTGATGACGTTTCTGCTGTTGCTGACGATTGGCTTGCAGCTGTTCAATGACCGCCAGATCCGGGTCCAGATGCAACTCGCCCTTGTCGGCGTCGAGAAGCACTTGCGTGCCATCGGCCAGCGCCAGCACTTGAACCGGCAAGCCGCAGATCGCTGGCAGGCCAGCGGCCCGGGCCAGGATGGCGACGTGGCTGGTCGCACCGCCGCCGACCGTGGCGAAGCCCAGCACTTTGCGGGTATCGAGCCCGGCGGTCTGGGAGGGGGTCAGTTGCTCGGCAATCAGGATCGCGCCTTCCGGCATTTCCAACGCGCGGTCCTGCACGCCAAGGATCTGCTTGAGTACGCGCTGGCCGACATCCTCCAGATCCGTCGCTCGCTCGGCCAGCAACGGGCTGCCGAGACTTTTGAACAGCACGGCGGTGGCCTCGGTGGCCGCCCGCCAGGCGAACGCGGCGCTTTTGCCTTCGCCGATCAGCGACTGAGCCTGATCCAGCAGGCTCGGGTCTTCGAGCAGTTCCTGATGCGCCTTGAAGATCTCGGCCTGGGCATCGCTGGTGGCGTTGTCACGCAGTTGCTGCAAGTCGTTCAGCGCCTCGGCCAAGGCTCGCGACAACACCTCACGCTCAGCCTGCGCGCCCTTGCCCAATTCGCTCACTTCCAGCGTCTGCTCGGCAATCTGCACCACCTGACCAAACGCCGACCCCGCCGAGGCGCAAACCCCGCGTAGCACCTTTAGCGTCGAAGCCTCGACCGGTGCCACAGCAGCCACCACCGTCACCGTTTCGCCACAACCTGCGACCAGCAACTCGGCCAACGTCTTGATCGCCACCTCGGCATCCGGCCCCGCCGCGCTGACTTGCACGATGTCACCGTGGGCGGTCTGCAACGCCATGATCGCCACCAGGGATTTGGCGTTGGCGCTGTCCTGCTGTTTATGCAGGTAAATGCTCGCTGAAAAACCTTTCGCCGCTTGGGCAAACACCGCCGCCGGACGTGCGTGCAAGCCGTTCGGGTTGGCCAGCGTCACCGGTTTGGAGAACAGCGCCTCACCCTCTTGCGCCAACACGTCATCAGCCGCTGGCCCGGCGCTGCTCAAGCCCAGCAACGGCTGGCCGCTGTCTACCAAACCCGTTTCGGGCGCCAGCCAGGTGAAGGGTTCGCCACTGACCACCAGCATCAAGGTCAACAAACTGCGCGCATGCAACGCGATGTAATCGGCATCGAATTCGATCAGCGCCTGCCCTGCTTCGACGCGCTGGCCTTCTTCCACCAACCGGGTAAACCCCTTGCCTGCCAGGTTTACGGTGTCGAGGCCGATGTGCATCAACACCTGCACGCCGTTGTCGTCAGTGATGCTGACCGCATGACCACTGGCCTGCACATTGCTGATCACCCCGGCCAATGGTGCGCACAAGGTTGCCGAAGTCGGGTCGATGCACAAACCGTCACCGATCACTCGGCTGGAGAACACCGGATCGGGCACCTGGTCCAGCGGCATCAGCACGCCGGACAGCGGCGCGAGCAGTTGCAAATGTTGGGGTGTGGCCATGACGTCACCTGCTGTTTTGTTCTTTTGAAAGACGCTGGAAGCGAATGGTAACCGTAGGAGCACGGCTTGCCGGCGATGGCGATCTCAATGACGCTATCGCCGGCAAGCCGCGCTCCTACAGGTGTTTTCTGCGCGACAACACGCGTCGAGGGCAGCGGCAGTTATGCGTTTCATTTCCACCAGTACTCGACCTGCAGTCCGACATTCGCACCGTGGCGCGCCGTGCCGAAGGCGCCGGTGTCGGACAACGCCGAGCCCGCCGCCAGTTCATTGGCCGCCCGTTTGGCCGCCTCGTTCCAGCTCGCATAGGTGTAATACAGACGCACCTCGGGGCGCGCCCAGAATTCCGGGCCCTTGGGCGACCAAGTCGGAGCGAAGGTGAATTTGCTCAACTTGCGCGTCCCGCCCGGTGCATCGACTTGATCGTGCCCCAGTTCGGTCACCAGTTTGAACTGTTCGGTGATCGCATAGGCCGGGCGCACGCCGAGGGAAATCCAGTTCTGGTCAGCGCCATCCGGGCGTATGTCTTTTTGATAGACCGCCTCGATCTGCCCGCCAAAGCGCGGCGTTACCTGCCAGTCGAAGAACTCCACCACACGATAGCTTTTGTTGCTGTCATCGAGTTTCACGTTACCGGTATAACCCAACCCGGTGCCGGGGCCTTCGCCGTACTGGAAGGCCAGTTTGTTCTTGCCGCCGAGAAAGCCTTTCTGCACATGCTGGGCGGTAACGGCCCAGCCACGGTGCGCGTCGCGGCTGTCGGGTTTGTCGATGTAGCTCAGGCCCAGTTCCAGTTCACCGCCGGGGTTGGTGTCGAACCCGGCGACGTTGAAGTCATGCCGATTGATGTAGTCCTTCTGGTACAGGTTGTCCTTGCGCGAATAGGCGTAGCTGTATTTCAGATCGCCGATCAGCACGTCTTCAATACCGCCGCCGGTGGCGCTCTGGTTCCAGTAGTAGAAGTCGGAAATATGGATATCGTTCCGCTTGTAGTAACGCCGACCGGCCCACAGCGAACCGCCGTTCAGACTCGGCATGTTCGACCACTGCGCGTACATCTGCGGCATCCGTACCGAGCCGTTGTCACCGTTGAAGGTCAGGTCCTTGTCGTATTGGTTATACAGCGAAGCCATGCCGTCGACGCTCAGCACCGAGCCGTCATCAAGGGTGTACAAATCCTGGCGCAACTCCAGTTCTGCGTACTGCTCACATTCGTTGCCCAAACGGTATTTGGTCTGCGCCCCCGGCAGTTGGAAACACTGCTGTTTGCTGCTGTTGACCGAAGTCCCGACGCCGCTGCGCAAGTAACCGGCAAACTCCAGCGCCTCGGCCGACAGTGGTAATGCCAGGCACACGCCCGCGGCGACAAGGCTGCGATTTATTGTTGTTTTCAAGAGCTACCCCATTATTTTTATTGTGTGCTGCAGCAAAAAACAGCGCGCAAAACTCCCCCGCGCAGCGTTCTGCGTGTTTTGTAAAACGGGTGTTTTTAGTGGTTAGTCAGGTGCAGTACGAACGACTCAAAGGGCCGTAGAAACACCTGCCGATTACGCGGCGGACAGTCCGGGTAGTTGCTGATCACCAGCCGTTGCGACATCGCTGCCCTGATCACTTCATCCGGCAACTCAACTTCACACGGTGTGCCATAGAAGTTGTTCAACACCAGAAGACGCTCGCCTTGACCTTCCCTTGTGAAGGCCCAGATTTGCGTATGTTCAGGCAGTAACTGGCGGTACACGCCGTCGGACATCAAGGCTTCGTCGCGACGCAAAGCAATCAACCGACGATAGTGATGCAGCACCGATTCCGGGTCGTCGAGTTGGCTGGCGACGTTGATCTGCGCGGCGTTGGCCGGCACGCTGATCCACGGTTCGGCCACGCTGAAACCGGCATTCGGCTCGGCATTCCAGTGCATCGGTGTGCGGCTGTTATCCCGGGATTTCTGCATGATCGCCGCCATGTTGTCGGCATCACTGACACCCGCGTCACGCTTGAGGCGATGGATGTTCAGGGTCTCGACATCCCGGTACTGATCGATGTGATCGAAGCCCGGATTGGTCATGCCCAATTCCTCACCCTGATACACAAACGGCGTGCCCTGGAGGAAATGCAGCGCGGTGCCGAGCATCTTCGCCGACACCACTCGATGCTCGCCGTCGTGACCAAAACGCGAGACCACTCGTGGCTGATCGTGGTTACACCAGAACAACGCATTCCAGCCACCGCCGGCCTGCATGCCGGTTTGCCAGTCGGAGAGAATGCGCTTGAGTTGAAGGAAGTCGAAGTCGGCACGAATCCACTTTTGCAGGTTCGGGTAATCAACTTTCAAGTGATGAAAGTTGAAGGTCATCGACAGTTCTTTCGATTCCGGCTGCGAGTAGCGAATGCAGTGTTCGAGGCTGGTGGAGGACATCTCGCCGACATTGATCAGGTCATGCCCTTCAAACACTTCGCGGTGCATCTGCTGCAAATATTCGTGGACGTTCGGGCCGTCGGTGTAGAAACGCCGACCGTCGCTGTTGTCCTCGGGGAAATCCGCGGGTTTGGAGATCAGGTTGATCACATCCAGACGGAAACCGCCCACGCCTTTGTCGCGCCAGAACCGCATCATTTTGAAGACTTCGGCGCGCACCTGCGGGTTGTCCCAATTCAGGTCAGCCTGGGTGTGGTCGAACAGGTGCAGGAAGTATTGGCCGGTCTGGGCTTCGTACTCCCAGGCCGAACCGCCGAACTTGGATTCCCAGTTGTTTGGCTGATCGCGCCAGATGTAGAAATCACGATAAGGATTGTCGAGGCTGCTGCGGGCCTGCTGGAACCACGTGTGCTCGATGGAGGTGTGGTTGACCACGATATCGAGCATCAGCTTGATCCCGCGCTTGCCGGCCTCGGCGATCAGCAATTCGCAGTCGGCCATGGTCCCGTAGCTCGGGTCGATGGCGTAGTAATCGCTGATGTCGTAACCGTTGTCGCGCTGAGGCGAACGCAGGAACGGCGTGATCCACAGGCAATCGACGCCCAGCCAGTGCAGGTAATCGAGCTTGGCCACGACGCCGAGCAAATCCCCAGTGGGGTTGCCGGCGTGGCTGTGAAAACTTTTCGGGTAGATCTGGTAGATCACCGAACGTTGCCAGTCTTGCATGGCTGAGTTCCTTCAATTGGTTGTGTATTGGCCTTGAGGGCCTCTTCGCGGGCAAGTCGGAACGCCGCCCGCTCGCTCCTACATTGAAATGCGTAACCCTGTAGGAGCGAGGCTTGCCCGCGAATGCAATCTGTCAGGCAACCCGGAACCCCGGCCGGACAATCTTCATGCTCAACCCACAGGTCAAAACAAACGGCACGACCATGGCGATGATCATCCCGATCACAAACATCGGGATGAACTGCGGAATGACCGAGATAAAACCGGGCAAGCCACCGACGCCAATCGCCGACGCCTGGACCTTGTTCAGCGACAGGAAGATGCAGCCCAGTGCCGAGCCGATCAGCGCTGAATAGAACGGAAATTTGTAGCGCAGGTTGACGCCGAACATCGCCGGTTCGGTGATGCCGAAGTACGCGGAAATCGCCGAGGTCGAGGCCATGCTTTTGTCCCGCACGTTGCGGGTCATGTAGAACACCGCCAGTGCCGCGCTGCCTTGGGCGAGGTTGGACATGACGATCATCGGCCAGATAAAGGTGCCGCCCTGCGTGGAAATCAGCTGCAAGTCCACGGCGAGGAACATGTGGTGCATGCCGGTGATCACCAGTGGCGCGTAGAGCATGCCGAAAATCGCCCCGCCGACCATCGGCGCCAGGTCAAACAGCGTGACCACGCCTTCGGTGATCAGGATCCCCAAATGCCGGGTGACCGGACCAATCACTGCCAGCGCCAGCACGCCGGTGACAACGAGGGTGGTGATCGGCACCACCAGCAATTGCACGGCATTCGGCACCCGCGCCCGCAGCCACTTTTCGATGACGCTCATCACGTAGGCCGCCAGCAGGATCGGCAGGATCTGGCCCTGATAACCGACCTTCTCGATCTTGAACCAGCCGAAGATATCGAAGTACGGCAGGCTTTGGCCGTCGAGCCCGGCCACCGCTTTGCCGTAGTTCCAGGCATTGAGCAGGTCCGGGTGCACCAGCATCAGGCCAAGCACGATGCCGAGAATCTCGCTGCCACCAAAACGCTTGGCCGCCGACCAGCCCACCAGGGCTGGCAGGAACACAAACGAAGTGTTGGCCATCAGGTTGATCAGGCTCCAGATGCCGTCAAGGCCCGGATACGCATCGAGCAGGGTCTTGCCCTCGATGAACATGCCCTTGGCGCCGATCAGGTTGTTGACGCCCATCAACAGGCCGGCCACCACCAGCGCTGGCAGGATCGGCATGAACACATCGGAAAACACCCGCACGAGGCGCTGCATGGCGTTGATCTTGTCGGCGCTCTTTTGTTTAACGTCGGCGATGGTCGAAGCCGCAAGACCAGTTTGCCGGCGCAATTCGGCGTAGACCTTTTCCACTTCCCCGGGGCCGATCACCACCTGGAACAGGCCACCGGTGAAGAACGAACCCTTGACCAGATCGATCTGGTTCAGCGTGGCACTGTTGACCAGGCTCGGGTCCTTGAGGGCCAGGCGCAAACGCGTGACGCAGTGCGCGGCCTGCTCAAGGTTGTCGCTGCCACCGAGGCTGACAAGCAGCTCGCTGGCGATATTCGGATAGTCGTGGCTCATGCTTGATCTTCCGCTGTAGTTTTTTGTTATTGGCAGCACGCCGAAACGAAAAGTACTCGTCTGTACGAGTTAAAGCAACAACTCGTACAGACGAGTTTGAATTTGTTTATCTCGAACCCGACCGGCGGCGACATTTCCTACCCGCCAAGTCAAAGAAACCTATTGCCGCATGGACAAAGCCCTACCCTGCCCTTAAGGTTCCAAGCCTTGAGTACAGCGCGGCATAGAGCCATCCCCATGAGTAAATACAACCAGATCTACACCGATCTGCTTGCCAGCATCACCACCGAACGTCTGGAACGTGGCGCGCGGTTGCCATCCGAAACCGAACTGATGGACAGCTACCACGCCAGTCGCGGCACCGTGCGCAAGGCTATCGAGCAGTTGCAGGAGCGCGGTTTCGCGCAGAAAGTCCATGGCAAAGGCACCTTCGTGCTGTCGACCAACCCTATCGAATTTCAATTGGGTGGCATCGTCAGCTTCCAGGAAACCTATCCACGCCTGGGTAACGACGTCAGCACTGAAGTGGTCGAGTTCGAGCAGATACCGCTTGAGGGCGCGCTGCTGGAGCACATCAAGGCCGACGAAGGCAGCCTGATCACGCGGATCAAACGGGTGCGGCGGATCGATGGCAAACGGGTGATCCTCGACATCAACCATTTCGTCAGCGACGTGATCCCCGGCCTGTCCCGGGACATCGCCGAACAATCGATCTACGCCTTCATCGAACAAACCCTGCAACTGCAAATCGCCTACGCCCAGCGCACCATCGAAGCGGTGCCCCGGGGCAAGGACGATCAGTTGCTGCTGGACCTGGACGGCCAAAGCCATGTGATTGTGGTGAGTAACCAGACGTTTTTGCAGGATGGCCGGCAGTTCGAGTACACCGAGTCGCGGCATACGTTGGACAAGTTTTATTTTTCGGATGTGGCACGGCGCTGAGTTGCGCTCCGGCCTGAAGGGGAAGCGTTAGCTGCCAGCTGTTGGCAGCTAAAAATCAATCGATTTTGTAGCCCCTGCGCTGATCGAAATCTTGATACTTCTGTGAAATGGCAGGGTCATCGAAGGTCCCTTCTATCGTGTCCACTGAAACGAGTCCATTAAGCCCTCTGACTGACTGGATGGCAGCTTCCCATTCACCCGCATCCAGGGGCGGTTCAATAAAGTCTTTCAGGTAATCATCCAGGATTCCCTTGTCGGGAGACTCGATCTCGCCACTGAGCGACGACAAATAAGCTGACTTTTGCGTCTTGCTCCAGTTGATTGAAAACCCTGCCCGATCACATAACACCGAGTGAACCACTAGCATCGTTCTGCCATTGCCATCCAGGAACGGATGACCATAGGCAAAAAAACCCATCACTACGCCGGGAGACTTTCTGAGCATAACTTTGTCATGGCCGAGACGAAGGCCCTCCTCTACTGCCCTTTTTGCTTCAAATGGAGGGCAGAAGTAAGTATCGGCTTTGGAAATAGCCAACCCGGGAGACGTACTCTGTCTGTCCTTGCCCGCCCAAGGGTAAAGATCTCCGAACAGAAGCTTGTGAACGTGCAGAAAATCACCATAGGTAATGGTTTTCTTCTTGGCCAGATAAGCCATAGCGTCAGGCAGGTTCGCGGTAAATAAGTCGTGCTCAAGATGTTTGACGATGTTGAGGTCTTTTTCACCCACAACATTCCTGAGATATCCCTTCGCTTCAAAATCCTTGAACGGGTCAAACACGCTGTCTTTCTCTCAAGTAGTTGGTTAACAGATGAACCGCTTCCCTGCCGGTAACTTTTTTCTGTTTTTTCAAGGCGATGACCAACTGCTCAATTGAGTCGGTATGAATTTCATCCCCGGCTAATCTTGAGACATCCTCCGCCCACTCATCCGCATAGGTTTTGACGTAGGAAACTTCGCTGAGCCTGGCCAGATCCCGAACATAACGCCCGAGGCCAATGGTAGGGATGATCAGGTCACCGGTTTTGGGGTGACGCTTTACGGTGTTTTCCGATTTTTGGGAAGGTGCCCGCTCGTTGACGTAGACCACGGACCTTGCGCCCAATGACAATTTTCGGCGAATCCGGCGATTGCCCAGCAGCCCTATTCTCACTTCCTTCGGAACGATCAAACCGCTTTGCCGTGAAGATGTTTGTAGCACTGAAGCACTTATGCCCAACCGCCGCAAAGCTTCCACCGCAAGTGTTTCAAGCTCCTCCACTGGCGTAATGAGTCCAGTGCCAGGGTCTTTGACCGTTTTGGCATAAACACCTATGCCAAGCCGCACAACGACGCCCTTTTTTTGCAACTCTGCGAGAGCGACGGAAACCTGAGAGCGACCGCCCAACGCCGCAACATCCGCGCGCAGGATCACATTGCCTGCCGTGCGCTGAATGGCCACCCGCATGCGCTCTTCAAGCTTCATGTTCAATCCTCCCGACAGCGAGCGAATACTGTACCACCTGTCACAGCAAAAATTCTGCAGGCCATTCCGCTCGCCGGGTAAGCAGCAGAAACAGACGTTACAAAACCGTCAAACATAAAAAAGCCCCTGACCGGGACCGGTTCAGGGGCTTTATGCAACGATGAATCTAGTGCGGGATCACTCCCACTCAATCGTCGCAGGCGGCTTGCTCGACACGTCATAAGTAACGCGGGAGATGCCTTCGATTTCATTGATGATGCGGCCGGAAACGGTTTCCAGCAGTTCGTAAGGCAGGTGAGCCCAACGCGCGGTCATGAAGTCGATGGTTTCCACGGCACGCAGGGCCACGACCCAGGCGTAACGACGGCCATCGCCGACCACGCCAACCGATTTCACCGGTTGGAACACCACGAATGCCTGGCTGACTTTGTGGTACCAGTCGGCCTTGCGCAGTTCTTCGATGAAGATGTGATCGGCGCGACGCAGCAGGTCGGCGTATTCCTTCTTCACTTCACCGAGGATCCGCACGCCCAGGCCCGGGCCCGGGAATGGGTGACGGTAAACCATGTCGTACGGCAGGCCGAGTTCCAGGCCCAGACGACGGACTTCGTCCTTGAACAGTTCGCGCAGCGGCTCGACCAGTTTCAGGTTCATCTCTTCCGGCAAGCCACCCACGTTGTGGTGCGACTTGATCACGTGGGCCTTGCCGCTTTTGGCGCCAGCCGACTCGATCACGTCCGGGTAGATAGTGCCTTGGGCGAGGTATTTGATGTTGTCCAGTTTGTTGGACTGGGCATCGAAGACGTCGATGAAGGTACGACCGATGATCTTGCGTTTCTTCTCTGGGTCGCTTTCGCCAGCCAGATTGTTGAGGAACTGGTCTTCAGCGTTGGCGCGGATCACCTTGACGCCCATGTTCTCGGCGAACATGGCCATCACTTGCTCACCTTCGTGCAGACGCAGCAGGCCGTTGTCGACGAAGACGCAGGTCAGTTGATCACCAATGGCTTTGTGCAACAGCGCGGCAACCACCGAGGAGTCCACACCGCCGGACAGGCCGAGCAGGACGTTGTCGGTGCCGACCTGGGCGCGGATGTTGGCGATGGCGTCTTCAGCGATCTTCGACGGCGTCCACAGGGCTTCGCAGCCGCAGATGTCGAGGATGAAGCGCGACAGGATGCGACCGCCCTGCTTGGTGTGGGTCACTTCCGGGTGGAACTGCACGCCGTAGTAGCCGCGAGCGTCGTCGAACATGCCGGCAATCGGGCAGCTCGGGGTGCTGGCCAGGATGTGGAAGTCCTGCGGCATCTTGGTGACTTTGTCACCGTGGCTCATCCACACGTCGAGGCCGAACAGGCCATCGGCGTCGATGTGGTCTTCGATGCCGTCGAGCAGGCGGCTTTTGCCGACCACGTCTACGCGGGCATAACCGAACTCACGCAGCTCGGAACCTTCGACCTTGCCACCCAGCTGTTCAGCCATGGTTTGCATGCCGTAGCAGATACCGAAGACCGGGACGCCCAGGTCAAATACGGCTTGTGGGCAACGCGGACTGTCGGCGACGTGCACGGACTCGGGGCCGCCGGCGAGAATGACGCCTTTTGGAGCGAATTCGCGAATCGCTTCGTCGTCCATGTCGAACGGATGCAGTTCGCAGTACACGCCGATTTCACGCACACGGCGGGCAATCAGCTGGGTGTACTGGGAACCGAAATCGAGGATCAGGATGCGGTGGGCGTGAATGTCGAGGGACATGGGAAAAAACTCAAAAAGCAGTTGCTAGCTTCAAGCTGCAAGCTGCAAGTAGTCGGAAGCTGCGCGGTAGCTGCGTAAACGCAGTACCGCTTGCAGCTCTTAGCTTGTGGCTTATAGCTGTCGGCTTCAGCCGACCCGATAGTTTGGCGCTTCTTTGGTGATTTGTACGTCGTGCACGTGGGACTCGGCCATGCCAGCGCCGGTGATCCGCACGAACTCAGGCTTGGTGCGCATTTCTTCGATGTCGGCACTGCCGGTGTAGCCCATCGAGGAACGCAGGCCGCCCATCAGTTGATGGATGATGGCGCTCAGGGTGCCCTTGTACGGAACACGCCCTTCGATGCCTTCCGGAACGAGTTTCTCGGCGCCTGCCGAGGAGTCCTGGAAGTAACGGTCGGAGGAGCCTTGAGCCTGGGACATGGCGCCCAGCGAACCCATGCCGCGGTAAGCCTTGTACGAACGACCCTGGAACAGTTCGATCTCGCCCGGCGCTTCTTCAGTACCGGCGAACATCGAGCCCATCATCACGCAGGAAGCACCGGCTACGATGGCCTTGGACAGGTCACCGGAGAAACGGATGCCGCCGTCGGCGATCAACGGAACGCCCGAGCCTTCAAGGGCAGCGGCGACGTTGGCGATGGCACTGATTTGCGGGACGCCGACACCGGCGACGATACGGGTGGTGCAGATCGAGCCAGGGCCGATACCGACCTTGACCGCATCAGCGCCCGCTTCGACCAGGGCCTTGGCGGCAGCGCCGGTGGCGATGTTGCCGCCGATGACTTGCACGTCAGGGAAATTCTGTTTGACCCAGCGAACGCGGTCGATCACGCCTTTGGAGTGACCGTGAGCAGTGTCGACCACCACCACGTCAACGCCAGCGTTAACCAGAGCAGCGACACGTTCGCCGGTGTCTTTACCGGTACCGACCGCAGCACCAACGCGCAGACGACCTTGATCGTCCTTGCTGGCCAGTGGGTACGCCTTGGCTTTTTCGATGTCGTTGACGGTCATCATGCCTTTGAGGGCAAATTTGTCGTCGACGATCAGCACGCGTTCGATGCGGTTTTTGTGCAACAACTCGCGAACGTCGTTCTTGTCGGCGCCTTCCTTGACCGTGACCAGACGCTCTTTAGGCGTCATCACTTCACGGACGGTGGCGTCCAGACGGTTTTCGAAACGTACGTCGCGGGAAGTGACGATGCCGACCAGGTCGCCATCGTGCAGGACCGGAACGCCGGAGATGTTGTGCATGCGGGTCAGTTCGAACAGTTCACGAACCGTGGCGTCAGCCTCGATGGTGATCGGGTCCTTGACCACGCCGGCTTCGTAACGCTTGACCTTGCGCACTTCGGCAGCTTGCTGCTCGATGGTCATGTTCTTGTGGATGATGCCGATGCCACCTTCCTGAGCCATGGCGATTGCCAGACGGGCTTCAGTGACGGTGTCCATGGCGGCAGAAACCAGAGGAATATTCAGCTCGATGCCACGGGTTAGGCGGGTCTTGAGACTGACTTCGTTAGGAAGCACCTCGGAATAACCGGGCACGAGGAGAATGTCGTCGAATGTCAGAGCTTCTTGGCTGATACGCAGCATCGCGGGGGCTCCCGAGCGGGAAAATGGAAGCGCGCCATTATAGTCAGACACCCCCTCGGGTTCAATGTAAAACTCTGTCTATTATCGACACGGTCGATCGGCGGGTATTTCACGCCAAAAACCTGTAGGAGCGAGGCTTGCCCGCGAAGGCGTCTTCACTGGCGCTAAAAGCTTCGCGGGCAAGCCTCGCTCCTACGGGTACGGTTTCGGTTTCGGTTTCGGTTTCGGTTTCGGTTTCGGTTACAGCTCGACTTTCACCAGGCTCACGGGTTGGTCGAGCCAATCGGCGAATTCGTCGATAAAGCTCTGCTTGAACCCGGCCTCGCCCCAGTTGTTGAAGATGAAGCCGAGGTTGGAAAAGCCGCACTCCTGCAAAAACAGAAACCCGTTGATGTCATCTTCATGTCCGCACTCGGGGCAGGTGAAGTTGTCGGTGCGCCCCGGCATCCACTCTTCCAGGCTTTCGAACAGCGCTTCACCGACTTCCTTGCGGCACTCGGCGCATCCCGCTTCGCCCAGAAAACCCTTGGCTGGCGTATAGATGCAGCGTTTGGTGATGATTTCCAGGCCATTGACCGGTTCGCCGAACGGCAGTGCCTGCGGGTGCAGGACCACAGCACGAGCACCATCGCCAATGGCATGGGCCATGCGGTTACCGGTGCGCCCGCAAGTGGTCAGCTCTTCCTTGATGATGTTCTTGCGCACCAGCCAACGCACGACCGCCCGGGCCCGGGGTTCGTGTACCGGCAGTGTGGAGATTTTCGGGACGATGATGCTTTGGGAATTCATGGTGCAAGCCTACTGCGTCAAATGGGGAGTTCTGCGGCGTGGCGGATGGCGCCTTCGCGGGCAAGCCTCGCTCCTACAAGGGTCGGCGCATGAGCTGTAGGAGCGAGGCTTGCCCGCGAAGGCGTCATGACGGCCGGCAGCTTAATCCCTGACACACGGAGGTCAAGTACTCAAATACCGTCCGATCAAGGCAATCCCGCTGGCCAGCACCAACCAGGTCACCAGCCGCACGAACGCTTCCCGGGACAGCTTCATGGTCAAACGCCGACCGATCCACAACCCCAACGCCATGGCCGGCAACAAACACACGGCCAATACCAACAAGGGTAGCTCGGCATACACCCCCGCGACGGCAAACAAGCTCAAGCGCACCACGGTGCTGCAACTGATCAGCGCACTCTGGGTCGCCCGGGCTGCCTCCTTGGGCAGGCGACTGTTCAAATAGATCGCATACAAAAATCCACCGCTGCCAAACAACGCCCCGAACATCCCGCCCACCGTGCCCATCGGCACCGCCCAACCGGCGGACAATTGCGTCGGCCGGGTTTTGACCCACAGGCTATAAACCGCGTAGGCGCTGATAAACAGCCCCATCAACAGCAGCAACAGATCGGATTTGAGGTTCAGCAGGAAGATCACCCCCAATGTGCAGCCCACCGCCATGCAGGGCAGCAAACGCAGCAGTTCGGGCCTGGCCACATCCCGCCGCGACGGCAGCAGGTTGCCAAACGCCGCGACGAAATCCAGCAACACCAGCAACGGCACGATTTTCGACAGCGGCATAAACAGAATCAGGATCGGCCCCGCCACCAGCGCAGTGCCAAACCCGGCGATGCCAAACACGATGTAAGCCAGGGCAATGCCCACCCCGATCACCAGCCAATCCGTCGCGCCGAACGGCCATTGGCTCAACAACTCAAGCACATTCATTTGCAGGGCTTTCCTTGAATACCTGTGATGACTTTAGTCAGCGCCAAGGGTTGCGACTAATATCTTCCAAGTCGCTAACCCATCTCGAAAAGGCATGCCTTGTGCTTTCAACCCGCCAGTTACGTTACTTCGTGGAAATCGCCGAGTGCGGCAGTTTCAGCGCTGCGGCTGAACGACTGTTTATTGCGCAGTCGGCCCTGAGCCGGCAAATCAAGGACATGGAAACCCGCCTGCAAACGCCGCTGTTCGAACGCACCGCGCGCCAGCCTCGGTTGACCGCCGCCGGCGAAGCCTTCTTGCCCCGGGCCAAAAACCTATTAAATGAGCTGACCAAGGCCAGCGAAATGGCGACTCAAGTCGGCAACGGCCAGCTCGGCATTTTGCGCCTTAGCCATTCCAGCACGGTGCCGATGAGTGGTCGGCTGCTAAGCGGCATCAGCACTTATCTGGATCATCACCCTGGCGTGTCCATGGACATCGTCAAACTCTCCTCCGAAGCGCAACTGGAAGAGTTGGCCGAAGGTCGCCTGGATGTCGGGCTGCTGCGCTTGCCGGTGCTGCGCCAACGTGAAGGGGTGCAGATTATTCCTTTATATAGCGAACGCTTGCTGCTGGCGGTTCCGCCGAATCACCGATTGGCTGTGGATAACTTAGGGCAAGGCATCGATCTGGCACAGTTGAAGGATGAGGCGTTTATCTCCATTCCTCATCCGCAGCGTGGTGGTTTGAGCTATTTGTCTGCAGAGTTGTGCATGCGCCAGGGCTTCTTTCCCAAGGCCGCCCGCGTGGTGTCGCGTAAAACCACGCAACTGCAATTGATCCAGGCCGGGTTCGGCATTGCCCTGCTGCCGGAGTCGATGCGCGACATCGCCCCGCCGGATATTCATTTCCTGCCGTTGGCCGACCCGGATGGCCACAGCACCGTCGCCCTCGCCTGCCGGCAAAATCCCACAGCATTAGTCCAACACTTCATCAACACCTGCACCACATCCTGTGGGAGCGAGCTTGCTCGCGATAGCGGCCTGACATTCGATAATGATGTCGACTGACACACCGCCATCGCGAGCAAGCTCGCTCCCACAAGGGAATTGTGTGTTCGCATGGAGATTGTCCGGCGAATGCCTTTATCATGCGCCCCATGATTAAAGATCCCTTTGCAAGACTCGGCCTGGACCGTGAAGTCCTGACTGTCAGCCAGCTCAACGGCCGCGCGCGGGTGTTGCTGGAAGACGTGTTCAGCAATATCTGGGTCGAAGGCGAAATCTCCAACCTCGCCCGCCCGGCGTCCGGCCATGTGTATTTCACCCTCAAGGACAGCGGCGCCCAGGTGCGTTGCGCGCTGTTCCGGCAGAACGCGGCCAAGGTGCGCCAGGCGCTGAAGGATGGCCTGGCGGTCAAGGTGCGGGGCAAGGTTTCGCTGTTCGAGGGTCGTGGCGACTATCAGCTGATCCTCGACACCGTGGAACCGGCCGGCGACGGTGCCCTGCGCCTGGCCTTCGATGCACTGAAAGAAAAGCTCAGCGCCGAAGGGCTGTTCAGTGCCGAGCGCAAAGTGCCGTTGCCGGCCCATCCGCAACGCATCGGCATCATCAGCTCGCCAACCGGTGCGGTGATTCGCGACATCATCAGCGTGTTCCGTCGTCGGGCGCCGCAGGTGCAATTGACGCTAATCCCCACCGCCGTGCAGGGCCGCGAAGCCACCGCGCAGATTGTCCGGGCACTGAAACTGGCCGATGCACGAGGCTTCGACGCGCTGATCCTGGCCCGTGGCGGCGGTTCGCTGGAAGACCTCTGGTGTTTCAACGAAGAAGCCGTGGCCCGCGCCGTGGATGCCTGCGTGACGCCGATTGTCAGCGCCGTCGGCCATGAAACCGACGTGTCGATCAGTGACTTCGTGGCCGACGTCCGCGCCCCGACGCCTTCCGCCGCCGCCGAACTGCTGGCCCCGGACTCCAGCGACCTGGTGCGCCGGGTCGAAAGCTTGCATCGCCGTTTGGTGATGCGCATCCGTGACCGTTTGATGCGCGATCGCCTGCGCCTGGAAGGCATGTCCCGGCGCCTGCGGCATCCCGGCGAACGCCTGCGCCAGCAAGCGCAACGCCTGGACGATCTGGACATGCGCCTGCGCCGCGCCTTCGAGCGCAGCCTCAATACCCGTCGTGAACGCTTGATCCGCCTGGAAACCCGCCTCGCCGGGCAACATCCGGGTCGGCAATTGGCGATGTTGCGCCAGCGCCTCGACAGCCTCGCCGAACGCCTGCCCCGCTCGATGCGCGAAGGTCTGAAGGCCCGGCGCCTGCAACTGCAAAGCCAGATGCAGACGCTGCACGTGGTCAGCCCGTTGGCGACACTGGGCCGTGGCTACAGCATTCTGCTGGACGAGCGCGGCAACGCAATCCGCAATGCCGCCCAGACCCACCCCGGCCAGCGCCTGAACGCCCGACTCGGCGAAGGCGAACTGCAAGTGCGCGTCGAAGACAATCACCTGACGCCTGTCACCCTTTCTTTACTGGATTGATCCATGCCCCGTTTCCTGGCTCCACTGCTGTTGCTGTGCCTGACCTTCAACGCCCACGCCGACAGTTACATCAGCCGCCTGTTGAACAAACCGGTGCCGGGCGGCGTGGCTGTCGTGGACTTGGGCACGTCTGCCCAGGCGCCGAAAGCGACGTATCAGGGCAAACCGGTGCTGGTGGTCAAGGAACAGAGCAATTGGCTGGCCATCGTCGGCGTGCCGCTGACGGTCAAACCGGGTACCCAACAAGTAAGCAGCGGCGGCCGTAACCTGAGCTTCACCGTCGGTAACAAAAAATACCCGGAACAGCACATCACGCTGAAGAACACCCAGCAGGTCAATCCGAACCCGGAGAATCTGAAGCGCATCGAGGGCGAACTGGCCGAGCAGATCCAGGCGTATCGCAGCTTCAGCCCCGTCACCCCGAGCAACCTGTTGCTGGACAAACCGGTCAACGGGCCGCTGTCGAGCAAGTTTGGTGTGCGCCGTTTCTTTAATGGTGAAGAGCGCAATCCCCATGCAGGCCTGGACTTCGCAGTACCGGCAGGCACGCCGATCAAGACCCCGGCGGCGGGCAAGGTGATTTTGATTGGTAACTATTTCTTTAATGGCAATACGGTGTTTGTCGACCATGGGCAGGGCTTTATCAGCATGTTCTGCCACATGTCGAAGATTGATGTGAAGGTTGGGCAGCAGTTGGCCCGTGGCGGTGTCGTCGGGAAGGTTGGCTCGACGGGTCGGGCCACCGGGCCGCATATGCACTGGAATGTCAGCCTGAATGATGCGCGGGTGGATCCGGCGATTTTTATTGGGGCGTTTCAACCCTGATCAGCACCCGCCTCGTAGGAGCAAAGCTTGCTCGCGATAGCCGTCATGAGGTGTCACAGAAACACCGCGTTATCGTTCATCGCGGGCAAGCCTTGCTCCTACAGGAATTGCGCACGACGGAAGGACTTCGCAATCTCTGCAATCAATTAACGTAATACTCAGAATAAAATCTCGCCAATCCCGCCTTTTCGAGTATTCCTCTCAATTTTTTTCGACTGCTTGCCAACCTCAACCCCGGCGGTTAGGGTTAAAGCCATGAAAACCTCTCACACCCTCATTCAGCTTCGCCAGCACCTCAGCCTGTGCCTCGTCAGTGCACGACTGCCGGGCTGAATTGCGGTGCCTCGCCTGACACGTTTTCCCACAACTTTTGATCCACCGGCAGGCCGCCTCTTTTCGGCCCACACAATAAGGATTTCCCGATGAGCATGCTCAAAGACCCGTCTTCGAAATACCGCGCGTTCCCGACTATCGACATCCCGGATCGCACTTGGCCGTCGAAGACCATCACCGCCGCGCCGATCTGGTGCAGCTCGGACCTTCGCGACGGCAACCAGTCGCTGATCGAGCCGATGGACGCGGTGAAAAAGCTGCGTTTCTGGAAAACCCTGGTGCAGGTTGGCGTGAAAGAAATCGAAGCGTCGTTCCCGGCGGCTTCGCAAACCGACTTCGACTTCGTGCGTACCCTGATCGAAGGCGGCCACATCCCGGACGACACCACCATCCAGGTGCTGACCCAGGGCCGTGAAGACTTGATCGAGCGCACCTTCGAATCCCTGCGCGGGGCGAAGAAAGCCATCGTTCACCTGTACAACGCGACCTCCCCTTCTTTCCGCCGCATTGTCTTCAACCAGGACAAGGACGGGATCAAGGCCATCGCCGTGAACGCCGCCAAACTGTTCGTCAAATACGCTGCCCAGCAGCCGGACACCCAGTGGACTTTCGAATACTCGCCGGAAACCTTCAGCGCCACCGAACTCGAGTTCGCGAAAGAAGTGTGCGACGCAGTCATCGAAGTCTGGAACCCGACGCCTGAGCACAAGGTGATCCTCAACCTGCCAGCCACCGTCGAATGCGCAACCCCGAACATCTACGCCGACCAGATCGAATGGTTCGGCCGTCACATCAACCGTCGTGACAGCGTGATCATCAGCTTGCACACCCACAACGACCGTGGCACCGGCGTAGCCGCTACCGAGCTGGGCCTGATGGCCGGCGCCGACCGTGTCGAAGGCTGCCTGTTCGGCAACGGCGAGCGCACCGGTAACGTCGATCTGGTGACCGTGGCGCTGAACCTCTACACCCAGGGCATTCATCCTGAGCTGGACTTTTCCGACATCGACGGCGTGCGCAAAGTCGTCGAAGAGTGCAACCAGATCCAAGTGCACCCGCGTCACCCGTACGTCGGCGACCTGGTGCACACCGCGTTCTCCGGCTCGCACCAGGACGCCATCCGCAAGGGCTTCGCCCAGCAGAAACCGGACACCCTGTGGGAAGTACCGTACTTGCCGATCGACCCGGCCGACATCGGCCGTAGCTACGAGGCGGTGATTCGCGTTAACAGCCAGTCGGGCAAGGGCGGTATCGCTTACCTGCTGGAACAGGAATACGGCATCAGCTTGCCGCGTCGCATGCAGATCGAATTCAGCCAGGTTGTGCAGCGTGAAACCGATCGCCTCGGCCTGGAAATGACGGCTCAGCAAATCCACGCGCTGCTGCACAGCGAGTACTTGCAGGCCAACACCCCGTACGCGCTGGTCAGCCATCGCTTGCAGGAAGAAAACGGCAACAGCTCGGTGGAAGTGGAAGTCTCGGGCAAGGGCCAGGGCGAAACCAACCTGCACTGGCGCGGCAAGGGCAACGGCGCCCTGGAAGCCCTGGTGGCCGGTCTGCCAATCCCGGTGGAAATCATGGACTACAACGAACACGCCATCGGCGCGGGCACCAATGCCAAGGCTGCGGCCTACATTGAACTGCGCGTTGAAGGTCAGCGTGCGGTGCACGGCGTGGGTATCGATGAAAACATCACCACGGCGAGCTTCAAGGCACTGTTCAGCGCGTTGAATCGCTCGTTGAGCCAGCCGGAAGCGAAAGAAGCGGCGTAAGCGTTCGCCGGAATGCAAAAGGCCCCAAGGTGCGAACCTTGGGGCCTTTTTGTTGATCGTGTCTCGTCCTGAATAAGGTTTACACCTTCTGACTTCTCATCAGGAAGGTG
>NZ_MOBR01000030.1 GCF_003732705.1 Pseudomonas frederiksbergensis
CACCTTCCTGATGAGAAGTCAGAAGGTGTAAACCTTATTCAGGACGAGACACGGGAATAAAAAAAGCGCGGCATCCCTGCCGCGCTTTTTTTCAACTCGACGCCTTACTGCGCTTTGGTATCGGTCGCTGCCGGGGTCGTTGCAGCAGGTTTGGCTGCTGGTTTCTTCGCCGGTTCAGCTTTCTTCGCGGCAGGTTTTGCCGGAGTTTTCTTGGCATCGGTTTTCGCCGCAGGCTTCTTCGCCACAGGCTTGGCCGCTTTCTTCGCAGGCTCAGCCTTGACCGGTGCCGCTGGCTTCGGTGCTTCCACTGGCGCAGGGGCCGGGGTTGGCACTGGAGCCGGTGTCGGTGCTGGCGGAGTCACTGGCTCCGGAGCCTTGACCGGTTCCGGTTTCTTGTCGTCATCCGAACCGCCAAACAGGTTGGTGAAGAAGTTACCTTTCTTCGCCGCCACTGCGCCGGCCGCTGCAGCGGTCGCCGCTGGAACAACTTTCACAGGCTCAAACGACTTGCCCGCCGCCAGGTCTTCAACCTGACTGGCCGCACGCTGACCGGTGCGCAATGCGCCTTCCAGGGTGCCCGGGTACAAGGTGTCGGTGTGTTCACCGGCAAACGCTACACGTTGCAGCGGACGCTCCCACAAGCGCCAGTACTTGCTGATCTGGCCCGGGCCGAAGGCCAGGTAAGCGCCACCCATCGACGGGTCGGTGCTGTAGCGGCGGATTTCATAACCGGTGAACGAACCGCGAGCCTGTGGATAAAACGCGTGCAGACGAATCAGCACCTGATCGACCATCTGTTTGTCGCCGAAGGCCTGCATCACGCGGGCGTTGTCGCCGGACAGGTTGATCACCACGTTGGCGCCGCCCTTCAGCGCTGGTTCTACCCACAACATGCCGAGGCCGGCGTTGCTGTAGATCTCGCCGGACATCCGCGCCTTGCTTTCCCACACCGGCGTCTTGAACTTCAGCATGATCTGGTCGCGCCAGCCGTAGTTGGTGCCCTTGATCGCGCCCATGTGCTGGGCATCCAGCGACGGGGTCATGATGATTTTGCTCAGCGCGCGCAATGGCACCGCGACTACGACGTAGTCAGCCTGGTAGCCCACGCTGCCGACCTTGACGGTCACGCTGTCCTTGTCCTGGGTGATAGCCGACACCGGGGAGCTGGTCTTGATGGTTTTCAGCTGTTTGACGAAGGCCTGGGCCAACACCGGGCTGCCGCCGAGCAGGCGCGAGGCGCGCAGGTCACGGTCGGAAACACCACGGTAAACGCGGTTCTGCTGAGCGAAGTACAGCAGCGACAGGCGCGAAGGCTCGTCGTAATGGGTACGTATTTCCTGGTTGACCAGTTGGCGAGCCGTAGCCGGCAGCGTCAGACGGTCGAGCCAGTTGGAGACGTTGATCTGATCCAGGGCATACAGCGTGCTGTTCGCGGCCGGGTTCTGCGGATCTTCGATCGAGCGTGCCAGGTCATCGACGGTTTTTTCGTAGCGCTTGAGTGCGTCGGCCGTCACCGGGTCCTTGGTGGCCAGGTCAGCGGCGGTGAAATACACGCCGTCGATCAGGTAGCCCGGGGTACGCACGAACTCAGGCGCTGGCGTGGTGCTCAACTTGAAGGTCGACACGTACTGGTTCAGTACCGGCTGAGCCTTGTCGTTGCCGATCCACTCGCTGGTGGCCATGCCGGAGCGGCCGCCCAGGCTTGGCTTGGCTTCCAGCAGCGTCACCTGCCAGCCTTTGTTTTGCAGCTCGTAGGCCGCAGTGAGGCCCGAAAGCCCGCCGCCGATCACGATCGCCGTTTTATCCTTGGCCAGCGCCGAAACGCTGAACAGCCCCAACATCACCAGCGCACAGGCGCGCAGCCAACCAGCAGACATTCAGCGAACTCCGGAAATACACGAGAAAAAGCGGTTTTGCGAGCCAGACGACTCAAAGAACCGCGAAGAATACGTCAGCCATCAAAACGCCGCCAGCGACGTCTATCACCCCATACAAAGTAGCTCAATCGACACAATGGGTTGTCCCGGCGCGATGCATTGCATAGGCTTGCGCGATTGTTTGCCCGCGCCTGCCGCGGACCGCCTCGAGGAGACTGTAAATGGGCCTGAATAATCAGTGGATGCAACGGGACCTGGCCGTGTTATGGCACCCCTGCACCCAGATGAAAGACCACGAACAGCTGCCGCTGATTCCAATCAAGCGCGGTGAAGGCATCTGGCTGGAAGACTTCGAAGGCAAACGCTACCTCGACGCCGTCAGCTCCTGGTGGGTCAACGTGTTCGGCCACGCCAACCCGCGAATCAACCAGCGCATCAAGGATCAGGTCGATCAACTGGAACACGTGATCCTCGCCGGTTTCAGCCACCAGCCGGTGATCGAGCTGTCCGAACGCCTGGTGAAGATGACCCCGGAAGGCCTGACCCGGTGCTTCTACGCCGATAACGGTTCGTCCTGCATCGAAGTCGCGCTGAAAATGAGCTTTCACTATTGGCTCAACCGCGGCCAGCCGAACAAGAAGCGCTTCGTCACCCTGACTAACGGCTACCACGGCGAAACCATGGCGGCGATGGCCGTGGGCGACGTGCCGCTGTTCACCGAAACCTACAAAGCCCTGCTGATGGACACCATCAAGGTGCCGAGCCCGGATTGCTACCTGCGCCCGGAAGGCATGAGCTGGGAAGAACATTCGCGCAACATGTTCGTCGCCATGGAACAGACCCTGGCCGAGAACCACAACACCGTGGCTGCGGTGATTCTGGAGCCGTTGATCCAGGGCGCTGGCGGCATGCGCATGTACCACCCGGTGTACCTCAAATTGCTGCGCGAGGCCTGCGACCGCTACGGCGTGCACCTGATCCACGACGAAATCGCCGTCGGCTTCGGCCGCACCGGGACGATGTTCGCCTGCGAACAGGCCGGCATCCGCCCGGACTTCCTGTGCCTGTCCAAGGCCCTGACCGGCGGCTACCTGCCGTTGGCGGCGGTGCTGACCACCGACGACGTCTACAGCGCCTTCTACGACGACTACCCGACCCTGCGCGCCTTCCTGCATTCCCACAGCTACACCGGCAACCCGCTGGCGTGCGCGGCGGCCTTGGCGACTTTGGATATCTTCGAAGAAGACAACGTCATCGAGAACAACAAGGCCCTGGCCCAGCGCATGGCTACCTCCACTGCGCACCTGGTCGATCACCCGAACGTGGCGGAAGTGCGCCAGACCGGCATGGTCCTGGCCATCGAGATGGTCAAGGACAAAGCGACCAAGGAAGCCTACCCGTGGCAAGAGCGCCGTGGCTTGAAAGTGTTCAAGCATGCGCTGGAGCGCGGTGCTTTACTTCGTCCGTTGGGCAGCGTGGTGTACTTCTTGCCGCCGTATGTGATTACCCCGGAGCAAATTGATTTCCTGGCGGAAGTGGCCAGCGAAGGGATCGACATCGCGACCCGCAATAGCGTCAGCGTGTCGGTGCCGAAAGAATTTCACCCCGGTTTCCGCGATCCGGGCTAGTACATTCGCTCGTTCCCACGCTCTGCGTGGGAATGCATCCCGTGACGCTCTGCGTCACATCCAGAGCGGACGCGGAGCGTCCGTGGCGGCATTCCCACGCAGAGCGTGGGAACGATCAAACTACAGAGACCCAAGATGAGACTGTCCCGCTTCTTTATCGACACCCCCCTGAGCACCGGCGAGCACGAGTTGCCCGAGGCCCAGGCCCATTACATCAGCCGCGTGCTGCGCATGGCCGAGGGTGATGCGGTGCAATTGTTCGACGGCTCGGGCTTTGAGTTTCGCGGCACGCTGGCCGACGTCGGCAAGAAGCGTGTCACGGTGCAGATCGATGAAAGCTTCGCCGGGCAAGTCGAGTCGCCGTTGCAGATCCATCTCGGCCAAGGCCTGTCCCGTGGCGAGCGGATGGATTGGGCGATTCAGAAAGCCACCGAACTGGGCGTGACCGAGATCACCCCAATCTTCACCGACCGCTGTGAAGTCCGCCTCAAGGACGAACGCGCCGACAAACGCCTGCTGCACTGGCGCCAGGTGGCGATCAGCGCGTGCGAGCAGTGCGGGCGCTCGACGGTGCCGGTGATTCATCCGCCGCTGTTGTTGGCGGATTGGCTGAAGCAGACCGAGGCGGAGTTGAAACTGGTGCTGCATCCGGTGGCGGAGCCGTTGGTGAGTCATGCCAAGCCTGGGACCCTGGCGTTTCTGATCGGCCCTGAAGGTGGGTTGTCGGATGCGGAAGTGGATCAGGCCAAGGGGGCTGGTTTTCATGCCGCCCGGCTTGGGCCTCGGGTGTTGCGGACCGAGACCGCGCCGGTGGTGGCGTTGGCGGTGGCTCAGCAACTTTGGGGGGACTTCTAAAAAGATCGCAGCCTTTGATCGTTCCCACGCTCTGCGTGGGAATGCCTCTTCGGACGCTCTGCGTTCGGCTCTGGATGGGACGCGGAGCGTCCCGGGCTGCATTCCCACGCGGAGCGTGGGAACGATCAGGATCAGGAGTCGGTTATTGCACCGGCTCACTCACCGGTTTGGCGATGATCGCTTTCAACTCGCTGGTCATCGGAAATTCCAGGTTCAGGCCCTTGGGCGGGATCGGCTGCTGGAACCAACGGTTGTAGATGCCATTGATTTCCCCTGAGCTGTACAGGTCGGCGAGTGTCGAGTTCACCAACTCGAGAAATTGCGGGTCGCCCTTGCGCACCATGCAGCTGTAGATTTCCCGCGATTGCTCCTCACCCACTACGACCCAGTTATGCGGATCGCGAGCCTTGGCCCGTTCGCCGTAGAGCAGCGCATCGTCCATGTAAAACGCCGCCGCCCTGCCCGACTGCAACATCTGGAATGCTTCGCCGTGGTCCTTGGCGCTGATCACGAACATGTCGATCTTGTGATCAACGTTGTAGCTCTTCAAAAACCGTTCGTTGGTGGTGCCGGCGGTGGTCACGACATTCTTGCCGCGCAGGTCGGCGAAGCTTTTGATGCCGCTGTCCTTGGCCGTGAGCAACTGCCCCTTCACATAAATAAACCCGTAGGAAAACGCCACTTGCTGCATGCGCTCGGCCGTCACCCCGGTGGAGCCACACTCAAGATCGACCGTGCCGTTCTGCACCAGCGGAATACGGGTTTGCGAGGTCACCAGGTTGTACTTCACCTGCAAGTCCGGCTGATCGAGTTTTTGCTTGATGCGCTCGACAATCTTGCCCGCCAGATCCACCGAGTAGCCCATCGGCTGCCCCGAGTGATCACCCACGTAGGAGAACGGCACCGACGCATCGCGATAGCCCAAGGTGATGCTCTTGGCATTGGCGACCTTGTTCAATGTGCCAGTCAGCGGCACTTCAGTGGCCTGGACCTGACTGCCGAGCAACAGGCCGAGGGTGCAGCCGATCAACGTGATTTTTTGCATTGTTATTCTCCGTTGTGGGTGGGGGTGATTAGCGGCGGGCGGCGATCACGGTGATTTCCACCAGAACCTCTGGACGAGCCAGTTGCGCCTGCAATGTGGTTCGGGTCGGCGCTTTGCCCGGCGACAGCCAGTGTGACCAGACCTCGTTCATGGCGGCGAAATCACGGCCGATGTCGCTCAAGTAAATGGTCGCGCTGAGCAGGTGATCCTTGTCGCTGCCGGCCTCGGCCAGCAGCCCATCGATTTTCGCCAGCACCTCGACGGTCTGGCCGCTGACATCACGGCTCTCGCCCGGCACCTGACCCGAGAGAAACACCAGTTCGCCAAAGGTCAGGGCCGCAGAGAGTCGGCTGTTGCTGTTGATTCGGTTGATGCTCATCTGGTTCTTCCTTATCTAGATCAAGTCAGGCGACGCGAGGCGCGAGGCCGTGCATTTCAATCGAAGGTGCGCGCTGGGTCAGCAAATCGCTAAGCAACCGTGCGCTGCCGCAGGCCAAGGTGAAACCCAGCGCGCCATGGCCGAGGTTGAGCCAAAGGTTGCGGTACGCCGTGGCGCCAATCAGCGGCACGCCGCTGGGGGTGGCCGGGCGCATGCCGGCCCATTCAATGGCGGCGTCGTAGTCGCCGGCATTGGGCAAGGTGTCCTGGGCCTGGCGTTTGATCAATGCCAGGCGCTTGGGATCGAGCGCCGGGTCGAAGCCGACAATGTCGACCATCGCCGCCACCCGCAGTTGAGCACCGATGCGGGCGTAAACGATCTTGCGGTTGTAATCGGTAATGCTCAGGTCCGGCGCACGATGTTCGGCGCGAATCGGCACGGTCAGGCTGTAACCCTTGAGCGGGTACAGCGGCAGGTTCATACCGGGCAACGCCAGCGCCGGGCTGCGATGCCCGGCGGCAATCACCAGTTGTTCGACCGGCAACACCTGCGCGCCCATTTCAATGGCCTGCACCGCGCCGTCCGAATGACGAATGCCGGTGACCGTTTGCCCGAGCAAAAACTCGCAACGCCCCGACGCCTTGAGCCGGGCCACCAGTTGCTGGCAGAACCCGTGGCAGTCGGCGACTTCTTCATCGGGGGTGTAAATCGCGCCCACCAACGGCGCCTCGGCGAGTGCCGGCTCCAGTTGGGCGCATTCGGCCCGGGACAACACCTGTTGCTGTTGCGGATCGGCCAGACCGTGGCGCGCATGCTCGAAACTCGCGGTTTCACGAAACGTCACCAGTTTGCCGTTGCGCCGCCAGTCGAAACCGTCGAGGCGATCCTCGTCCCGCCAGCCTTGCAACGTGGTCTGACTGAGCAGCGCCAGGCGCAGCAAATGCGCGCTGTTGCGCTGGTTCACCGAACGCCGGCAGGCCGCCAGAAAGGACGCCATCCAGCGCCATTGCGCCGGATCAAGGCGTGGGCGCAGCTTCAAGGGCGAGTCACCGCGCAGCATCCAGCCAATCGCCTGCAATGGTACGCCGGCATCGGCCAGCGGCGCGACGTAGCGGTAGGACAACTGGCCGCCGTTGGCGAAACTGGTTTCGCTGGCCAGCGATTCCCGGGCCTCGACCAGCGTCACGTCGATGCCGTCGCGCACCAGTGCGTAAGCCGTTGTCAGCCCGATCACGCCGCCGCCGATGATGCAAACCCGCTGAGCCATGTCAGTCCTTAACCGTTGTTGAAACAGGCCTCAGGTTAGGACCAGGTGACAGCCGTTGAACAATGCATAAAGATGGCTGCCCCATAAACAAAGGTTATGGACTCGCCATGCGCCTGCGCCACATCGAGATTTTCCAAGCCATTCGCCAGACCGGCTCGGTCAGTGGCGCCGCCCAGTTGCTGCACGTCTCGCAACCGGCGGTGAGCAAGGTGCTGCAACACGCCGAACAGCAATTGGGCTTTGCGTTGTTCCTGCGGGTGCGCGGTAAATTGCAGGCCACGCCCGAAGCGCTGGAGCTGGAGCGCGAGGTCGATAAGGTCACCGAAAGCCTGCAAGGCGTGCGACGCCTGGCCCAGAGCCTGCGCCGCGAGCCGGGCCACAGCGTGCGGATCGGCGCGATCCCGGCGTTGGCGCTGTCGCTGCTGCCACCGGCAATCAACGAGTGGACGCAACGTTACCCGGACATCGTCTGCGAACTATCCAGCGCCCACAGCCGTGAGCTGATGCAAAACCTGTTGATGCGCGAAGTGGATGTCGCCCTGACGTTGCAGCCGCCGGATCATCCGGGGCTGAAGGCGCAAGCCCTGGCCAGTGGCATGCTGGTGGCGCTGGCGCCGCTGGGCTATTGGCCCGTCGCCAGCCACGGGCAACCGTTGCCATTGATCGAGTTGGCTGGCGCGCCGCTGATCGGCCTGTCCAGCGCTGACCCGCTGGCGGCCCGGCTCGACAGCTACCTTGAAGCCGTCGATCCGCCGCCCCGGGTGCGCATCGCCGTGCAAACTTATTCGCTGGCCCGGGCGATGGTGGAATCCGGGGCCGGGCTGGCGGTCATCGACCCGTTCACCGCGCTCGGCGCCTCGCCTGCCGCCACCGCGATTCGTCCCCTGGCGCCGGCGCTGCCGATCACCCTGTACGCCGTGACCCGCGCCGACGAACCGCCGCCTCACACCTTGAGCGATTTGTTACAGGTTTTCAGCCGCCGGGCACAGGCGCAGCTGGATCGTTTGATTCTGTAGTGTGTTGCTGTGGGAGCGAGCCTGCTCGCGAAAGCGTCAGGTCAGTCGACATCATCGCTGACTGATCCACGCTTGCGGTGGCTCAGCAATTGTGGGGGGACTTCTCGGGCCCCATCACCTGTAGGAGCGAGGCTTGCCCGCGAAAGCGTCGGTACATTCAACATTTATGCTGACTGACACGCCGCCTTCGCGGGCAAGCCTCGCTCCTACAGGACGCATTATCGTTTAGAGGACGTAAAACAAAATCGCCACAAAATGCAGCAAACTCCCCGCAATCACGAACAAATGCCAGATCCCATGGGCATGCCGCAACCGATGGTCGAGGGCAAAAAAGATAATCCCCACGGTGTACAACACCCCGCCCGACGCCAGCCAGGCGAAGCCAGTCGCGCCCAGTGCCGCAAGCAGCGGTTTGACCGCCACCAGCACAATCCAGCCCATCACCGCGTAGATCACGATCGACAGAATCCGCGCTTCCGAACGCGGCTTGATCTCTTGCAGAATGCCGATCAGCGCCAGCCCCCAGACAATCCCGAACAACGTCCAGCCCCATGGCCCGCGCAGGGTCACCAGGCAGAACGGCGTGTAGCTGCCGGCGATCAGCAGATAGATCGAAAAGTGATCAACCTTCTGCATGATCTCTTTCTTGCGCCCGCGCACGCTGTGGTACACGGTCGAGGCGCTGTAGAGCACCATCAAGGTGAAACCGTAAATCGCCACGCTGACAATCTTCCACGGGCTGCCGTCCATGCTGGCGATCACCAGCATCCACACCACCCCAACCGTCGCCGCCACCGCCCCGACCAAATGCGTCCAGGCGTTCAATCGTTCCCCGTGATACATGAATCGCTTCCCTCAAAATTCGTTACAACATGGCGCAAGGCTCAGGCCTTGAGACTAAAAGCGCAATGTTTCAGGACACATATCTCCCTGCCGTGCACAATCAGGTCATTCCAAAAAGAGTCCGCGCGATGCTGATCGACGAAGAGTTGACCCTGAAAAAACTCGAGGTGTTCCTGGCCTTCATGCGCACCGGCAACCTGGCCCGTGCCGCCGCGGAGTTGCAGACCAGCAATGTCAGCGTGCACCGTGCCATTCATTCCCTGGAAAGTGCCCTGCGTTGTCCGTTGTTCAAGCATGAAGGACGCAACCTGACGCCGCTGGAAAGCGCTTACGTGTTGGAAGAACGGGCGCAGAAGTTGATTCAGGACGTGGTCGAAAGCGTGCGCCTGACCCGCGAAGCTGCCGGGTTCTCGGCGGAACGCTTCAAGCTCGGCTCACTGTATTCGCTGACGGTGAAGACCGTGCCGCAGTTGATCATGGGCCTGAAAATCCGCCGCAGCGAACTCAACATCGACCTGATCCTCGGCTCGAACATTGACCTGCTCTACAAACTCAAGAATATGGAAGTCGACGCGATCCTCGTGTCGCTGGACGACAGCGTCAACGACCCGGATTGCGAGCACATTCAGCTGTTCTCCGATGACATCTTCCTCGCCACCCCGGCGGATTCGAAGTTTGCCCAACGGGCGGAAGTCGACCTCGCGGAAGTGCGCGACGAAACCTTCATCACCCTGACCCAGGGCTTCGCCACGCACCAGGACGGGATCCGGGTGTTCAAGCAGGCGGGGTTCGAGCCGAAAGTGGCGATGCAGGTCAACGACATCTTCACCCTGCTGAGCATGGTCAGCTCGGGGGTGGGTTATGCGTTGCTGCCGGGCAGGATTGCGGCGGTGTATGAGAACCGGGTGAAACTGATTCCGTTGCAGGAAAAGTACCGGTTGCAGCAGCACATTGGCGTGGTGTTCTTGAAGGCCAAGGAGCGTGATCCGAATCTGCTGGCGTTGCTGGCCGAGTGTCGGATGTATGCCAATCGCAATACCTCCACCTGATCGTTCCCACGCTCCGCGTGGGAATGCAGCCCGGGACGCTCCGCGTCCCTACTCAAGCGTGACGCAGAGCGTCACAGGAGGCATTCCCACGCGGAGCGTGGGAACGATCATTAAATCCCGACTTAACCCACAATCCCGCGAACAATGAAGTACAACAACGAAGGCCCAAGCAGACAGCCCAGCCCGGTATGAAACGTCGCGGTCAACGCGCCATAAGGCACCAACCGCCGATCCGTCGCCGCCAGCCCCGCCGTCACGCCGCTGACCGTACCAGCCAACCCACCAAACACCATCGCCGAACGCGGGTTATCCAGGCCCATCCATTTCGCCGCCATCGGTGTACCCACCATCACCAGAATCGCCTTGATCAACCCGGTGGCAATCGACAACGCCACCACATCCGAACTGGCACCAATCGCCGCCCCGGTCACCGGCCCGACGATGTACGTCACCGCGCCCGCGCCAATGGTGGTCATGCTGATCGCATCGCGATAGCCGAACGCCCAGGCAATGCTCGCGCCGACAATAAACGGCAGCACCGTACCCAGCAGCAGCGCAATCGCGCCGACCAACCCGGCCTTTTTCGCTTCGGTGGCTTGCACTTCGAACGCGGTGGCGACGATGGCAAAGTCCCGCAGCATGGCGCCACCCATCAAACCGATACCGGAGAACAGCGACAAGTCCGCCAGGCCTTTTTGCCCGCCGGTCATGGTGCCGCCGACCCAGGCCAGTACCAGGCCGATGACGATGGCAATCGCCGAGCCATGAATCCGCCCGTAAGTCAGGCGTTTGGACAACACCACCGACACCCACATGATGATGCCGACAAACGCGAACGCGGTGACCAGACCATTCGCGGTCAGGCCTTTATCAATGAGTTCCCACATATCAGCGGCCTCCTACTGGCGTGCCGACCGGCGTCACTTGCGCCGGTTCATCGGGCAGTGGCTCGCCTTTGTGGGTCCGGCTGATCAGGGCAATGGTGCAGCCGCAAATCACCACCGAACCGATGGCCGCCAGCACCGCGACCGGGCCGCCGTGCAAGGCAGTCACAACGTTTTGTTGCGCTGCCATCGCCACCACCACCGGAATGTACATCGCGCCCCAGAAGCCGACGCCCATCTCGCAATCCTTGGTCATACCGCCGCGCTTTTGCATGTAGAGCCGCGCGCAGATCAACAGGATCATCGCGATCCCGACCCCGCCGACGTTGGACTTCACGCCCAACAACATGCCCAGGGCATCGCCCATGATCACCCCTGCCAGCGTACAGATCGCCAACAGCGCCACACCGTAAATAATCATTGTTGTAGTCCTCAAAGTGCATCGTCGAAGTTGTTGTTTTTGTGCTTCGCAAGCCTGAGTCGGTGTTCTAGGGTTGGCGGCTTCCCTCCTCACGCAACAGCGCTTGCAAGGTGTCCAGCCGCGCACCGTCGAAGGCAATCACGGTGCCCTGCTCGAACACCCGGCGCGCCAGCCCGGTTAACACCGCACCGGGCGGCAGTTCGATTTGCAGACGCACGCCGCGCTCGTAAGCGCTTTGCACCGTGCCGCGCCAATCGACGACGCGGCACATGTTGAAAGCGAGGTCATCGCGCAGGGCTTCAAGGTTGACGATGGGCCGGGCGCGACTGCCGCTCAGGTAGCCCATCGTTGGGGTTTTCAGGGTCACTGTGGCGAAGGCTTCTGCCAGGGTTTTGGCTGGAGCATCCAATAAAGGACAGTGCGACGGCACGCTGACGGCCAGGCGTTTGGCCAGACCTGCGCCGTGACCTTTCGCCAACTGCGCCACGGCTTTCATCGCGTCGTCGCTGCCGGCAATCACCACCTGGTTATCGGCGTTGATATTGGCCAGGTACACCGGCGTTTCGACGCTGTGAACCTGCGCGAGCAACTGTTCGACTGTGGATAAATCGAGACCGATGATCGCGGTCATGCCGTAGCCCTGTGGATAAGCCTGTTGCATCAGCTCACCCCGCAGGCTGACCAGATGCAGCGCATCGCTGAACCCCAAAGCGCCGGCGACCACCGCTGCCGGATAGGCACCGATCGACAATCCCGCCACGTAATCCGCTGGCTCCTGCAATTGCCGTGAAGCCGCGACCCCGGCGATCAGCAGGCACAGCTGCACCGCCCTCGTCGACTTCAATGCTTCTGCCGAATCCAGCAACAACGCGTCTTCACCGAGGACGTCACTCGCCTCAACTACCGTTTCCCGAGGCAAACGATGGAGCATGCCCGGCTGCTGCGCGCCCTGGCCCGGGAACACCAACAGGCTGCTCACGCTGCTTGCTCCTGAGGGTTCCACGGATCCAGCACCAGACAAGCTTCAGTAGCGTTTTTCAGCAGGACTCGCCGCGCAGGGCCGGCCCATTCGCGCAGGGCGATGGCACCGGAAGGCGTCTGCAACTGCATGTCCACTTGGCACGCAGCCGTATCAAAAATCTTCACCAGTTCCTGAGCCTGTACGCGACTCAAGGGTTGCGGTGTGCGCAGGATCAAGTCGAGATCGCTGCGCTCATGCAATGCCCGGACACCGCTGGCCAATTCAAAACCGGCGCTGCCGCTGATGCCCCAGACGAAACCGCAAGCATCCAGCATCGCCCGCAGTTGAGTCAGGGCACGTAATGCGGGTAGATCCCGATCAATCGAGGCATGACAAAGGTCTTCCGGTTTGACCCGACGCTGAATCGCCTCGACTGACATCACCGTCGCAAACCGCTGCTCACGCAACGGCCCGCGCACGCCCACGGCAATCTGACCCGCCGCGCACAATTCACGCCGCACGACCACCGGTTGGCCAGCGCCAATGGACTCAATCGCCCACAACGGCGCGTCGGCAGGCATCTGCTCCGGGGTCATGCCCCAGAGCAGGTCGTGGGCCAGAAACGTGTTCACCACTGCGCGCTCAACAGTTCGCGAACCTTGCTCGACGCGGCGCGGTTACTGGCGCCCAAGCGGCTGCTCAGATCGCGCCCCTTGGCGGCGACATCACTGATTGCCAGGCTCAGGCATTCAGTCACGCGGGTAAGATCCTGCGCCGTCGGCTGTTCAATCTGTTCCACCGACAAGGTTTCCCAGAGCAAACCGAGGCTGGCATAGCTTTCGATGTCATACGCCATCGGCGGCACGCTGGCGGCCAGTGCTTCCAGTTCTTCAACACTGCGCAGGGTTACTCGCGCCGCCGAGGCCTTGCCCATGGCGTGAACCATTACGCCCGGATCACGCAGGGCGATCAGCCGATTGGCTTGATAGCCGTGAGCGAGAAACGCCCCGGACATGGCCTTGCCCACCAGCAGACCGATTACCGCGTGGCCGGCCAGTCGAGCGCGAGCATAACTGTCCGCCGCACCGGCCAATGCCTGATGAATACCGAGTGCTTCTTCACGGCGACCATAGGCCTGGCTCGGTACATCGACGATGGCGATCAAGGCACGCTTCTGCGATTTGTCGCTGTCGGCCGCAATGACTTCATCGACGGCTTTGGCCAAACCCCAACCTTCCAGCAATCCAACCTCGCCATTACGGGCACGGGCAAAGCGGTTGTCGGGATCAGTCACCACCGCGATAAATCGCACAGGTTGATCACCCAATACACCGTCCGCCACCTTCAACGAAGCAGGCAAACCTTCGACCGGTTTCGCACCGGTACTCAAGGCGTTGAACCAGTTCAAACCTCTCATGAGCGCTCTCCTTGATACAGATCGCGAACCACCGACGGCTCGATTTGCGGCTCAGCATCCAGCCGCGCCAAGCGCTCTAAAAACAACCCGGCCTGTTGGCTACGCTGTTGCGCCGGCAAACCTTGCTTGAGCAATTCACTGACCTGCTGCTGAATCTGCGCCACGTCATCGGCGACGTAACGATCCACCAAACCACTGGCAAACCGCTGCTCGCCCCCGGTCAGGCTCCAGATGAAAGGACGATCCCGCGAATCGTATTCCTCAAGCCCCGCTTCCTGCTCGATCACTTGCGGGCCGTTGAGGCCAAGCCGTGCTTCCTGAGTCACCAGCAAATAACTGCACAACCCGGCGGCAATCGACATGCCGCCAAAGCAACCGACACTGCCAGCCACGACGCCAACCACTGGCTGGTACTGACGCAGATCGACAATCGCCGCATGGATATCGGCAATCGCCGCGAGCCCGAGGTTGGCTTCCTGCAAGCGCACGCCACCGGTTTCCAGCAGCAGCACGGCGCGAGTCGGAATGCCTTTGCGGTTGTCTTCAGCCGCCAGTTCCAGCGCACCGGCCATCTTCGCGCCGCCGACTTCGCCGAGGCTGCCGCCCTGAAACGAACCTTCAATCGCGGCGATCACTACCGGCAAACCACCGATGCTGCCCTTGGCGATCACCACGCCGTCATCCGCTTGCGGCACCACGCCCTGACGCGACAGCCACGGCGACATGATTCGTTGAAACGGGTCGAGCAATTCGCGGAAGGTGCCGGCGTCGAGCAAGGCTTTCGCTCGTTGCCGCGCGCCGAGTTCGACGAAGCTGCGTCTTTGTAGGGATGGCTGGAGGAGATCAGTCATGGCCAATCTCCTCAAAGCCTTGTTCCAGACGCAAGCGCACCACGCCCGGCGTCGCCCCGAAATCATGAATATCAATCGCCATCGCTGGCGGCGTTTGCCCATCAAACATCCGCGCAAACAGATGCTGCCAGCGCTGTTCCGCGCCGTTGACCGAGGTCTGTACCTGGATGGTCAACTTGCCAGCCACACCCGGTTCGATCAGCACTTCCAGATCGCCCGAGCCAACACAGCCCACCAGCGTCCGGCCCCGGGGCGGCTGCCCGGCGGGGAATTCAAAGGATAAGGTTTCCATCAGAAAGCTCCGGATTCGATGCGGTCGATGAACAGGCAGGCGGCGAGCAAGTCGGCAGCGCCGCCGGGCGAGGCGTTCAACGCGATGAGTTGTTCATCCAGTTCATGCAAGCGGCGGCGACCGCCGAGGCTGGCACTGCCGCCCGCGTCGAGTACGGCTTGGGCACCGAGTTGCATGGTTTGCAGGCCTTGTTCGCCAGCGCGGTAGAGCACGCAGGTGTCGGCCAGTCGGGTCATGATCGCCAACAAGGCGTCGAGGCGAGCGTTTTGTTCGCCATGGCCCAAGGCACGGCTGCGTTTGAGTTGAGGCAGTGCGCGTTGCAGGACGGAAGGAAAGCCGAGTTGTGCTTCTTCACGAGCACCGCGTGCGCCGTAGCGTTGCGCGACTTGGGCGCCGTGGCTGAGCGGGCGAGGAGCGTAACGGTCGTCGAGCAACGCCAAACGGGCAGCGCACAAAGTGACGGCGCTCGCGTTAGTGTTTTCAAGGGCGGCGGCAGCGACCAACAGGCCCAGCGCCCAAATCGCGCCGCGATGAGTATTCACGCCGCTGGTGGTGGCGAGCATCGCTTGCTCCCCGTCCCGGCCAATGCGCCCGAGGGCTTCGCGCAGCGGCAAACCGACGTCGCCGAACTGGATGGCCGCTTCCGCCATTTCCTTGAACGCCGGCCACAACGACAACGCCGAAGCGTGCATCAAGCCCAGGTGCAAATCGGTGTGCGCGCCATTGCCGCGACGGTCCACCAGCGCCGGTTTAGGCGACAGGTCCGCTTCGTCGATCAGCGCGTCCACCGCCAAATCCGCCAGCCGATCGGCCAGGGTCAGTGTTTTGGGTTGCAGGTTAAGTGCGTGCATTTACCAGCTCCTGAACTTGGCGGGCGGGTTGTAGAGGCCACCGGACCACTCCACCAGATCGGCCACGCTTTTGGCCGCGAGCAATTCGCGGGTGGCGTCGGTGCGGCGGATGCCGAGGTCTTCGGGCAAGGCGATCAAGCCTTCGCGGCGCATACGCGCGGTGTCTTTCGGGTTGTGGCGCATGCCGATCACGGTGACGCCAGCGACCGCCGCGATCATCGCTTGGCGTTCTTCCAGCGAGCGCGCCTTGTACAAATAGGCGATGCCTTCTTCGGTCAGCAGGTGGGTGACGTCGTCGCCGTAGATCATGATCGGCGCCAACGGCATGCCGCTTTTACGCGCCACTTCCACCGCGTCGAGGGTTTCGACGAAGGTCGGTTTGCCGCCCTCCTGGAACGTCTCGACCATCTGCACCACGAGTTTTTTACCGCGTTCGAGCAAGGCTTCCGGCGCATCGTCGTGACGCATGTCGAGCCAGGCCGGGGTGCCGTGGCGGCGACCGCGGGGGTCGTGACCCATGTTCGGCGCGCCACCGAAACCGGCGAGACGTCCGCGAGTCACGGTGGAGGAATGGCCGTCGCCATCGACTTGTAGGGTCGCGCCGATAAACAGGTCCACCGCGTACTGCCCGGCCAATTGGCAGAACATGCGGTTGGAGCGCAGCGAGCCGTCGCGGCCAGTGAAGAACACGTCCGGCCGGGCGGCGATGTAGTTTTCCATCCCCAGTTCGGTGCCGAAGCAATGCACGCTTTCGACCCAGCCGCTTTCGATGGCCGGGATCAGGGTCGGGTGCGGATTAAGGGTCCAGTTGCGGCAGATCTTGCCTTTGAGGCCGAGGGATTCGCCGTAGGTCGGCAGGATCAATTCGATGGCCGCGGTGTTGAAACCGATGCCGTGGTTCAGGGACTGGACGTTGTGTTTTTCGTAGATTCCACGAATCGCCATCATCGCCATCAACACATGCACAGGCTTGATGTGCCGTGGGTCGCGGGTGAACAGCGGTTCGATGTAGAACGGCTTGTCGGCCACCACCACGAAATCGACCCAGGATGCGGGGATATCGACGCGGGGCAGATCGGTGACGTCGTCCACCAGTTGATTGACCTGGACGATGACGATGCCATCGCTGAACGCCGCCGGTTCGATCAATGCGGGCGTGTCTTCGGTGCTCGGGCCGGTGTAGATGTTGCCGGCGCGGTCGGCCATGAAACCGGCGGAGAGCACGACGTTGGGAATCAGGTCCACCACCAGTCGCGCATAGAGTTCGATGTAGGTGTGGATCGCGCCGATTTCCAGCAGGCCATCTTCCAGCAACTGGCTGATGCGCAGGCTCTGGGTGCCGGCAAAGGAGAAATCGAGCTTGCGGGCGATGCCGCGTTCGAACAGATCGAGGTGCTCAGAGCGGCCGACGCTGGGCATGATCATGTGCAAATCGTGCAGCTTCGCGGGGTCAGCCTTGGCCAGGGAGCGCGACAGGAAATCCGCCTGCTTCTGGTTATTGCCCTCCAGCACCACCCGGTCGCCGGGCAGAATCAACGCCTCCAGCGCCGCGACGATTTTGTCGGTGGGCAACACCACGCCGTCGGCAAAACCTTTGACCAACTCCAGACGCCGCTGCTTCTCGCTGCGCCGCCGCGTCCATCGCGAGTCGGGGGATATTATTGTTGTCATGACCACTCCACGGGTTCGCTGTCGTGGGGTCACCTTAGGAGGGATTGGGAGTGGGCATCAATCAAGCAGAGTGTCGGATCGTTACGCTCACCGTAACGAACCACACAGCCCTCGATCGTTCCCACGCGCAGCAAAGGAATGCCTCAAGGGACGCTCCGCGTTCCAGCTCTCGAATGGGACGCAGAGCGTCCCGGGCTGCATTCCCACGCGGAGCGTGGGAACGATCATGTCCGCGATGAACTGAAGGAAGGGTTTTGCCCCATCAGATTGATCTTTTCCTGCTGCGCCACACGCACGACAAAACTGTTTTCAGCCGCCAGTTTTGCGGCCCAGTCGTCGGGGGTGTAGAGCGTCGGGTTGAGGACGCGGCCCAGTTGCTCTTCCAGAGGCATGAGCCGCTCCATCACTTCACTGTAGTGCAGGCCTTCGCCGATCAGCATGAGATCAATGTCACTGGATGCGTTTGCCGAATCCTTGGCGATGGAGCCGTACACGAAGGCCCAGGTGATCTGTTCGGTAAAGGGTTGCAGCACCTGGCGCAGGGGCTCGGCGATGCCGAAGGTTTTGCGGGCGATGCCCAACAGTTCGGCATAGATCGGGCAGTCGGGATTAGCTTGGTAGTGGGTCTGGTTACCTTGGCGGGTCAGGGTCAGCACGCCAGCCTGCTGCAACCGATCGAGTTCGCGCATAAGGCTGCCTTTACCCACTTGAGCCCAGCGGGCGATTTCGTTGGCGTAAAAGCTCTGGTCGGGTTTGCCGAACAACAAGCCCAGCACTTTTTGCTGGGTGGTGGTGAACAAGGCTTCGCTGAGAGAAAGGTTTTTCACAGTGGCAACCGAAGAGTCCCAAAAAGGGAACGATAGGTCCCTTTTTGGGAATCTTCAACCTTGGCCCACCGATTGATCGTTCCCACGCTCTGCGTGGGAATGCAGCCCGGGACGCTCTGCGTCCCATTCGAGAGCTGGAACGCGGAGCGTCCCTTGAGGCATTCCCACGCGGAGCGTGGGAACGATCACTATGGGGATTTGTGTTTAAAAGTTGCGGCGTAGGAAGGGTTGGCGGCTACGCGGTCTGACGTCGCTGCCTACAGCAATGCGGGAAGCCGCTGACTGGTGGGGTTTTGTGTTGGTCTTTATCGTTTGGGGGTCGCTGCCAATTCAGCGACCGGGTCTGGAATCCCGAGGTGTAGAAGGCGCGAAAGCGCCCCTCATGACGTATGCTTGCGCACCTTTAATGTGTGCATTCAGTTATGGCGGCTGTGCGCGGGAGACCTTCGGGTCTACCGGGTTTTCTCCACCTCGGGTTCCAGCCCGCGTACAGCTGCCACCCCTTCGGCTGGAACCGAGGGAGCAGCTGAAACTCATTACTGGAGATTTCACTATGTTCAAAGCTACCCCCAACCCCCCGGAATCCGGCACCGATTCCAAACCATCCCTCGATGCAGAAAAAATGAAAGAAGCCGCCGACCGCGCCTTCGCCCATTACTTCCCTCCAGCTGATGAAAAACGATCCAAGCGTCGTAAATACCACCTTTTCGCCGTCGCCCCGGGTGTCGACGATCCCGAGGCTATGCTGGCCAGTGCTTCCGAAGATTTGCTGTCGATCAGCGCGATTGCGGCGGATTTGGCGGACGATGTGGAAGGCACGCGCCGTTCGGTGGTCCTGGCGATTAGTCGTCTGACCGATGGCGTGCAGTTGTTGGTAGAGCGCACGCTGGATCATTACGAGGCATTGCAGATGCAGTTGCGCGAACAAGCCAAGGTTTAGCCATTACGCCTGATCGTTCCCACGCGCAGCAAAGGAATGCAGCCCGGGACGCTCTGCGTCCCTTTTGAGAGCTGGAACGCGGAGCGTCCCTTGAGGCATTCCTTTGCTGCGCGTGGGAACGATCAGTGGGCTAGGCCGGCAGTGATCAGCAGTTCTTCCAGCGCCAACAAATCCGGCACCTTCGCCACTTGCTCCCCCACCTGCACCGCCGCTTGCTCAAGCGAACACAACGGCACATCCACATAGCTCAACTGGCTATCCAACTTGTAGGAACGCGGAATCCCCTGCACCAGCAGCGCAATAAACTTCAACTCCGGTCGCCCGCCCAGCGCATTGAGGATGACGATCCGTACGCGCTCGCCAATCACCACTTTGTTGCCACACGCCGACTCGAAACTGAGCAACGGAATTTGCCGATCCCGCCAGGTCACCAATCCCAGATACCACGGTGGTGTATCCAGATCGAACGCCGCCGGTTGATAGTCGATCAACTCCGCAACCGCGACGTTGGGCAGGATCAAATTACGATCCGCCAAGGGCAGCAACAGGCCCGTAAGGTTGCTGGTGCGATGCTCAAGCATGGGTTTTGCTCCACAACGCGATGCTTTCGAGCAGCACCGATTCCTGGTACGGCTTGCCGAGGTAGTCGTTGACGCCAATGGCCATGGCGCGGTCGCGGTGTTTTTGGCCGGTGCGGGAGGTGATCATGATGATCGGCAGGTGCTGCAAACGTTCGTCGGCGCGCACTTGGGTCGCGACTTCGAAGCCGTCCATGCGCGGCATTTCGATGTCGAGCAGCATCACGTCGGGCAGGTGGTCTTCGAGCAGCAGCATGGCATCGACGCCGTCCTTGGCGGTCAGCACGTTCATGCCGTGGCGTTCGAGCAACCGGCTGGTGACTTTGCGCACGGTCACCGAGTCGTCCACTACCAATACCAGCAACGGTTTATGCGGCTCGGCCTCGACATCCTGGGTCACCGGCCGTTGCGGCACGCGGGTTTGCATGGCGCGGATCGGCGCCAGCAAATCGAGAATCAGCACCACCCGGCCATCCCCCAGAATCGTCGCCCCAGACAAACCCTGCACCGCCGCAAATTGCGGGCCGAGGCTTTTGACCACAATCTCGCGGGTGCCGGCCATGGAATCCACTTGCACGGCGATGTGTCGTTCATTGCATTGCACCAGCAGCACCGGCAACGGCAGGCTCTGGCCCAGCAGTTTCGGGCGGGTGCTGGTTTTCAGCAGTTCGCCGAGGTAGCACAGTTCATAGTGTTGCCCGGCGTATTTGTAGGTCGGCGGATCGAGCCGGTAATGCCCTTCGAGTTCGTTGGGCAGTACGCGGACGATGCCGTCGATGGTGTTCAGCGGGATCGCGTATTGATCGTCGAAGCACTGCACCATCAGCGCCCGGTTGACCGACACGGTAAACGGCAGGCGAATGCGAAAATGCACGCCCTGCCCCGCCGTCGAGTCGATCACCATGCTGCCGCCGAGTTGCCGCACTTCTTCATGCACCACGTCCATGCCCACGCCACGCCCGGAAATCTGGGTGATTTTTTCGGCCGTGGAGAACCCCGGTTGCAGGATGAATTGCAGGACGTCGCGGTCGCTGATGTCGCTGTCCGGTGCGAGCATTCCGCGCTTGATCGCCTTGCGCCGCACCGCGTCCAGCGGCACGCCCGCGCCGTCGTCGCGGATGTCGAAAATGATGTCGCCACCCTCTCGCGACAGATCAAGGGTGATGCGACCCTGAGCCGGTTTGCCCGCGGCGATCCGCACTTCGGCGGATTCCAAGCCATGATCCACGGCGTTACGCAGCATGTGTTCCAACGGCGCGGCCATGCGCTCCAGCACGTTGCGATCCATTTCGCCTTCGGCGTTGCCGACGACAAATTCCACGTCCTTGCCCAACTCGCTGGAGACCTGACGCACGATGCGTTTCAAGCGCGGCAGCATCCGTTCGAACGGCACCATGCGCGTGCGCATCAGGCCTTCCTGCAATTCGGTGTTGATGCGGCCCTGCTGTTGCAGCAGGTTTTCCGCGTCCTGATTGGTGCGGTCGAGGGTTTCCTTGAGGTCGAGCAAGTCGGAGGCTGATTCAAACAGCGCGCGAGACAGTTGCTGCAATTGCGAGTGGCGGTCCATTTCCAGTGGATCGAATTCTTCGTAGCCCAGGCGTTCGGCTTCGACTTGCTGACGGCTGAGGATCCGCCCTTGGGTTTCGGTATCGAGGCGGCGCAACTGATCGCGCATGCGCTCGATGGTGGTTTCCATCTCGCTCAGGGCCACGCGGGCATCGTTGACCTGTTGCTCGATGCGGCCACGGAAAATCGAGGTTTCCCCGGCGAGGTTGACCAGATCGTCCAGCAGTTCTGCCGAAACCTTGACCATGTCGGCGCCGGCATCTGGTGCCGGTGTTTCAACCTTAACCGTAACGGGCGCAACGACCGGCGCTTCGGGCACCACTGGATGGCTAAAGTTCTTGATCGCATCGATCAGCCGATCCGCTGGCGGGCAAGGTTGCCCGGCGCGGGTGGCGTCAAGCATCTGCGCCAAGCGGTCGTGGCTGCTTTGCAATAGCGTGAACAGCGGCGCGGTGGGTTGCAGCACCCCGGCGGACAAGCCTTCGTAGAGGAATTCCAGCTCATGGGCGAGGTCACCAATCGGGGCGACTTCCACCATCCGCGCACCGCCCTTGAGGGTGTGCAGGTCGCGCAGCAGGGTTTCCACTTCCTGGCGATTTGACGGCTCGGCCTGCCAGCGCACCAGCGCCGCGCCGGAGTTTTCGATGATGTCGAAACCTTCCTCAAGGAAGATTTCCAGCAGCTCCGGGTCATGGCCGGGCGAATCATGTTCGTGGGCCGTTTCGACCGGTTCCGGCGTGCCGGCATTGCCCTGGCGAAACGTGCGAATGGCTTCAATCAGTTCGTCGGGATCGCCCAACGGCTTCTGGCTCTGCAACTGCTCAAGCAGCACGGCCAAGCGGTCATGGCTGGTCTGTAGCAACCGCGCCAGCGCCTCGCTGTGGCTATAACGACGATCCACCAAACCTTCGTAAAGGTTTTCCAGTTCATGGGCGAGGTTGCCGACCGCCTCGACCTCGGCCATCCGCGCACCGCCCTTGAGGGTGTGCAAATCCCGCTGCAACGACGACAGCGGCGCGGCGTTGTCCGGATCGCTCAACCAGCGCTGCAAGGCCTGGCCGGCGCTTTCGAGGATATCCACGGCTTCTTCGAGGAAGATCGCAACGATCTCGTCGTCGTGTTCAATCTGCGTCGCAGTGTGCGACAGCTCGGCAGTGGCACTGCCCAGTTCGCGAATGCTCAATGCCCGGCTGCCGTCGCTGCGAATCAGGCCCATGGCTGATGGGTCGAGGCTCGCATCGAGCAAACCGCGCAAGGCCCGGACCCGCTCCGGCTGCGGGCTGACTTCCTGGCCGGCGGCCAGTTCGTCGAGCATGTTGATCAGCGCTTCATGGGCACTTTGCGCTTCATGGAAAAACCCGTCGCTGACCGCCAGGCTGCTCTCTTCCACTGCACCGTAGAGGTCGAGCAAGGCTTCGCACAGTTCATCCACCGGGTGCAGATCCGCCAGGTGCGCGCCCTCGCCGAGGGTGGTCAGTTCGTCCAGCAACGCGCTGAGTTCCTGACGCTCGCCGGGATGCTGCTGCCAACGCTGCAACAGGCTTTCGGCGTCCAGCAGGATATCCATGCCCTGGGCCAAAAAGTTGTTGATCAGTTGCGGGTCGCGCTTGACCCGCAAGGCCCGGTTCGGCGCGCTGAGGATGGCTTCCAGGCGTTCGTCCAGCAGCGCATGGGTGCGTTCGATCAACGAACGGGCATCGGGAATTTCTGCCAGCGGATCGGTCTTGAGCTGGCGCAAGCCGAGGCGAAACAGCCCTTCGGCCTCCAGCAGCAATTCGACTTCATCCAGGTCGAGGGCAATCAGGTGTGCCTTGTACTCACGGGCCAGTTGATCCAGCGGCGCGGCGAGTTCGGCAATCGGCACCACGCCGGCCATCGAAGCGCTGCCCTTGAGGGTGTGCAAGGCCCGCTGCAATTCGTCGCTGGCTTGCAGCGGCACATGCTCGGCAGCCTTATCGAGGAAACGATTGAGGCTGGCGAGGTGAGTTTCGGCTTCGTTGCGGAAGATCTCCAGCAACAACGGATCGAGGGCAGCGACGTCTTGGGTGTCCTCATCGGACAGCGATTCATCGCCCTTGGCCAAGGCGTGAGCCCGGGCGGCCAAGCGGTCCACATCGTCGCGCTGGCGCTGGGCATTGGCGGCGAATTCGTTGATGAGTTCTGGCAGCAGATTCAGTGCATCGATCAGCAGTTGTTGCACCGCCGGCCCAGGTTCGACGCTGTGTTCCAGCACCCGGTTGAGCAGGTTTTCCACGGCCCAGGCCAGTTCGCCGAGCACCAATGCGCGGACCATCCGGCCACTGCCTTTCAAAGTGTGGAAGGCGCGGCGCAGTTCGCTCAGGGCTGCGGTATCGCCAACATTCGCCGACCAGCGCGGCAGGTATTCGCGCAGCGATTCCAGCACTTCATCGGTTTCTTCGAGGAACACTTCCCGCAGCTCATCGTCCACCGGTTCTTCGCCCACCGGCGGCGGCAACAGGCTGCCCGGGGTGTTCAGGGCCGGCGGGTTGACGGCGGAAACCGGGCTCGCCAGCACGGCGGCCAGGGATTGCACGGTGTCGGGATCGTCCAGTTCCTGCAGGTCTTGCATGACCTGGGCTTCGTTGGGGCTCAGCACATCTTCAAGTACCGGAACGAGTTTTTCGGCGGGGAAAAACCCGAGGGCGGCCAGGCTGTTTTCCGCGACGTCGAGCAGGTGTTCGCCCAGTTCTTGCGGATCGTCGTTGAGGCGTTCGAGGTAGTACTCGATGCTGGTGATGACGTCGGCCAGGCTGTCGAGTTGTTGCCAGCCAGGATGATCGGTGTCCACCAGCAAGTGTTCGCGGATGAAGCCGTTGCAGGCTTCGATCAGGCTCGCGGCACGGTTCAGCGGAATCATCGCCAGGGCGCCGCGCACCTGGGTCAGCAGCGCCGGCAAGGGTTGAAGTTGCTGACGGTCCCAGTCGGCGTCGATGTAGTCGACGATCATGTCCTTGGCTTGTTGCAGGCAGATCCGCGCTTCGCGAATCACGATCTGGTGAATCTGGGTCAAGTCGGTGGTGGGCAGGCGGCTTTCTTCCTGGCTTTCCGGTTCCACGGTGCCGACCATCCCGGCCAGCGTCGCTTCGACGTAGAGCAAGGCCCCGGCCACGTCCATCAGGATCGCGTCATTGGGTTCGCGCTGGCCTTGCGCAAGGCTCAGCACCACCGCCAGTTGATCGATGATCACCTTGCGCGGCTGGCCGAAACCGAGCACCGCCAGGGTGTCGGCGATTTGCCGCAGGGGCGCGAGCAGGCTTTCCAGGTCCGAGGTGTGCTGGCGGTCGCTGCGCACGAACAGGTCCAGGCGTTCCTTGACCCGCACCAGTTCTTCGCACAATGCAGCGAGCACCGAGCGCATGGCATCGCGGTCCGGGCCGGCGAGGCGTGCGCGTTCTTCGTCGACCATCGCGCTGTCGGGCAGCGCATCGTCCAGTCCGTAGCGATCTTTCATGGTCAGCATCTGCCCGGTGGGATGTTCGGCTTTGGCAATGTAGAACAACAAGCTTTTAAGCAGCTCGGGCGGCGGCGCCTGATTGACGCCGGGCATGCCCTGTTCCAGCAAGCGTTTGAGTTCTTTGTCGGCGTCCTTGAACAGGCTGCGCAGCGCCGGGCTGTTGGCAATCGCACCTTTGCGCAGGCCTTCGACCAGCGCCGAAGCGACCTGCCACAACGGGCTCAGCGGCGCGTCACCGCACAAGGTTTCAAGCTTGGCGAAAACTTTGGTCAGGTAATCCAGGTTGGTTTCGCCATCCTGCTCGCGAAGCAAACCGACCAATGCCATTTGCAACATCTGCCGCAATTTGCGCAGCACGTTGGGTAATTCGGGTGGTTCCAGCAGCGCCAGATCGTCTGGATCCAGCGGCGGCAAGTCCGGCAGTTGCGGGCTGAACAGGCTGGTTTCCGACAGCAGGCTTTCGCCACGGGCACTGCGCAGATCGTTGATCAGCGGCAGCACCACCAGCGGCAGATCGCGACGTGCACCTTGCACCCGGTCGAGGTAGATCGGCAACTGCCCCAAGGCCTGTCTTAACAGATGAATGGCTTCATCGCGATGACTGACGCGGTTTTGTTGCAGGGCGGCGGTCAGTTGCTCCATCTCTTCGGCGAGCAGGGCCGCGCCGTAGAACTCGACCATCTGCAAACTGCCGTGGACCTGATGGATACAGGTCAGGCACTCGCCCAGCGCGTAGGTCGCCTGCGGGTCATCCAGCAGTTGCTCCAACGCTTGATGAGCCTGCTTCAGCGTTTCGGCAATCTCGCCTTTGACCCACTCGAGGGCCACATAGTCGTGCCGATCACCCATAACCACTCCGCTCTCAATTCTTACTGCAATGCTCACGCCCGCAGGCGGTTCAAGCGTTGTCCGTGGCCTGCTTCGGCTCGGTCGGCAGGGTGAAACCCGACACCGAGCGCCGCAACTGGCTGGCCATTTTCGCCAGGTTGCCGATGCTTTCGGCGGTCGCCGTGGAGCCGGAGGAGGTCTGCGTGGTGATCTGCTGGATCACGTTCATGGTCAGGGAAATCTGCCCGGCGGACGACGTCTGTTGCTGCGCGGCGTTGGAAATACTCTGGATCAGCGCCGCCAACGTCTTCGACACGCCTTCGATTTCTTCCAGGGCCACACCGGCATCCTGCGCCAGACGCGCGCCGCGCACCACTTCGGTGGTGGTCTGCTCCATGGAGATCACCGCTTCATTGGTATCAGTCTGGATCGCCCGCACCAGGGTTTCAATTTGTCGGGTCGCGGCGGACGAACGCTCGGCCAGCCGTTGCACTTCGTCGGCGACCACGGCAAACCCGCGCCCGGCGTCACCGGCCATGGAGGCTTGAATAGCCGCGTTGAGCGCGAGAATGTTGGTTTGGTCGGCAATGTCGTCGATCAGGCCGACGATGTCGCCGATTTCCTGGGAAGACTCACCCAGACGCTTGATCCGCTTGGCGGTGTCCTGGATCTGTTCACGGATGTTGTCCATGCCGTGGATGGTGTTGTGCACCACCTCGTTGCCCTTGTTGGCGATTTCCACCGAGCGCTCGGCCACCGCGGAGGATTCGGCGGCGTTGGCCGAGACCTGATCGATGGACTGGGCCATGTCGTTGATCGCCGTCGAGGCTTCGGAAATCTGCTGAGCCTGATGCTCCGAGGCCTGGGCCAGGTGCATGGCGGTGGCCTGGGTTTCCTGCACGGCGGCGGCGACCTGGCCGGCGGTGAGGTTGATGGTTGCCACCAGATCGCGCAATTGGTCCACGGAATAGTTGATCGAGTCGGCGATGGTGCCGGTGAAGTCTTCAGTCACCGAAGCGGTCACGGTCAGGTCGCCGTCGGCCAGGTCTTCGATTTCATCGAGCAGACGCATGATCGCGTTCTGGTTGCGCTCGTTCTTCTCGGCGGTTTCCTGGAGCTGGCGGTTGGTTTCGCGAACCATCACCAGACCGATGAGGATGATCGACATCAGCGCCAACAGGCCCAGCACGTAGCCGCCGATGGTGTCGGTATTGCGCCCGCCAGCGAGGTTTTCGAAACCGGTGGCCAGGTGCGAGGCTTCGTCGAGCAGGGTTTGCGACAAGGTGAAGATGCTGGTCGCCGATTCGCGGACCTTGAACAGTTCCGGCGAGGTTTCGAGGATTTCATCCACCGAGCCCGAGACGAATTCGAACAACTCGGAAATTTCCGTCAAGCGCGAGCGGGCATCCTTGTCTTCGACCTGACTGACTTTCAGCGCCGGGTTGCCCTGGAGCATGCCGGTTAATACCTGACCGAAACGTGCCGCATCACGGCCGAACGCATCGGCGGCTTGTTGGGAGTTTTCGTCGCCGGACAGCACGGTGTTCACCGCGCCCAAGATGCGCTCGGCCAACAGTGACTGGCGCTGAGCCATGGCGACCTGAGCCGCCGGGGCGCCACGTTGAAGGAGGATCTCGACGACTTTTTCGTACTCGACCTGCAACTGCGGCACGGTTTCGGCCAGGGTCGCGGCAACCTGATGCAGGGACAGCACGGTTTGTTCGCTGGAGAGAATGGCGTCGGTGTTTTTCAGCAGGCGTTCCCAGTCCAGCTGCACTGCGCGCATTTCCGGGCGCACGGTGGACGGTGCGGGCGGCAGGCCGGTGCTCGGGTCGCCCTTTTTCAGGTAACCCCAGCGCTGGGCAAAGTCGTTGCGCGCATCGCTGAGCAACTTGAACGCGGCAGCCTTGCCGGCGGCGGCTTCGGTGGCGTTCTTGGCGATACGCTGGGACAACACGCGCAGCTCACCGGCGTGGCCGATGTACTGTTTGTCGTAGGTGGCCTGGGTGTTGAGGTAAGCGAAGTTGGCGAACAGCAGCATGATGAAGATGATCAGCGCGATAAACAGCACGATGATCTGCGAACGGCTGCGGGACCCTTCGGGGGTGCCTGTTTTTGCTTTTGTCATCGGTCCTCGCCTGTACTGCCCAATTCAACCCATCCCCTGTAGGAGCGAGGCTTGCCCGCGAAAGCGGTTATTCATTCAACATTAATGTCGACTGACACGACGCCTTCGCGGGCAAGCCTCGCTCCTACGGGATTGCGGTGCCTACACCGCGACATGCATAAAATCCTGGGACTGCGCCAGCGCAAACGGGCTGAACACTTGCCAGCTCTGTTCACGCTGGAACCGACCCTGGACGAACGCGCCAATCGCGCCGTTCAGTTCGTTCGGCGGCACCGCTTCCAGGCTGTCCTGGGCAAAGTGTTGCAGGCCGTAGACTTCATCGACCATCAACCCGGCAAACACGTCTTTGTATTCCACCACCAGCACCCGCCGTTGTTTGCGCACCGCCGACAATTCATTCCCAAGCTCTTTATCCGAAAAGAAGGCACAAACATCCATGATCGGCAGCAACCGTCCACGCAAGTTGGCCACACCCTTGACCCAGGATTTCACGCCGGGCAGTTGAGTGAGGCGCGGTTCATGCAGGACTTCGCTGACTTCGCCCATCGGCGCGACGTACCAGTGCTCGCCCAGGCGAAAACCGATGCCGCTCCAGCTGTCCTGGCGAGTTGGTTGGGACGGTAAGTCCGCCGCCAGCACGCGACACCGCTGGTCGATCTGCAGCAGCAGTTCGAAAGCCGTCAGCGACTCGGTCATGGCCGGGGGATCAACCGGCCAGCACGTTGTTCAGGGTTTTGATCAGGGTTTCTTCGTCGACCGGTTTGGTCAGGTAATCCTTGGCGCCCTGGCGCGTGCCCCAGACCTTGTCGGTTTCCTGATCCTTGGTGGTGATGATGATCACCGGGATGTGCCCGGTGTCCGGGTCTTTGGTCAACTGGCGGGTGGCCTGGAAACCGTTGAGGCCGGGCATGACGATGTCCATCAGCACGGCGTCGGGTTTTTCCTGGCGGGCCAGGGCCACGCCGTCCGCGCCGTTTTCGGCTTTCAACACTTCATGACCGTGCTTTTCCAGCATGCCGGTCAGTTTGTACATTTCAGTCGGCGAATCATCGACGATCAGAATACGTGCCATGGTCTTCCCCATTCTTGTCGACACCGGGCCCGCTGGCCGAGCGTCACTGTGCGTGTCCTACTGCGGCAAAACGGCGGCGAAGCCCGGTACATGGGCCTGAATCGCGTTCAGCAGTTCTTCCTTGCTGAAAGGCTTGGTCAAAAACTGGTCGGAGCCGACGATGCGCCCCTTGGCCTTGTCGAACAGCCCGTCCTTGGACGACAGCATAATCACTGGCGTGGACTTGAACGCACTGTTGTTCTTGATTAAAGCGCAGGTCTGATAACCATCCAGACGCGGCATCATGATGTCGACAAAGATAATGCCCGGATGATTGTCGGCAATCTTGGCCAGCGCATCGAAACCATCGATGGCCGTGATGACTTCACAGCCTACGTTTTTCAACAGCGTTTCGGCGGTGCGGCGAATCGTCTTCGAATCGTCGATCACCATGACCTTCAAGGCGCTGGAATGCTGTTCCATAAATGCTCTACCGTCGCCTTTGCGAATCAATTTGTCCGTTTGACGGCTCGAAACCCTTGATGCTGAAGGGCCAGCGCGACATGGCGACCTTTTTAGCACAGTCTCAATGACCAATCTATCGGCCGACGGGCGCGGTGGTTTTTCCTTGACCGGGAACACACTCAGCGCCACTCTGACGCCACTTTTTCGTGTCCTTTCGGACCACCCCATTTCGAGGAAAAACCCATGAGCGTTCGCGTCGGGATTGTCATGGACCCTATCGCCAGCATCTCCTATAAAAAGGATAGCTCGCTGGCCATGCTGCTGGCCGCACAGAAGCGCGGCTGGGAACTGTTCTATATGGAACAGAAGGATTTGTACCAGGGCGAAGGTGAAGCACGGGCGCGGATGCGGCCGCTGAAGGTGTTCGCCAACCCGGAGAAGTGGTTCGAACTGGAAGCCGAGACCGACGCGTTGCTGAGCGATCTGGACGTGATCCTGATGCGCAAGGATCCGCCGTTCGACATGGAATTCGTTTACTCCACCTACCTGCTGGAGCAAGCCGAGCGCGCCGGCGTGCTGGTGGTCAACAAGCCGCAGAGCCTGCGCGACTGTAATGAAAAGCTGTTCGCCACGCTGTTCCCGCAATGCACACCGCCGACCGTGGTCAGTCGCCGCGCCGACGTGTTGCGTGAATTCGCCGCCAAGCACGGCGATGTGATCCTCAAGCCGCTGGACGGCATGGGTGGCACCTCGATTTTCCGTCACCGTGCGGGCGATCCGAACCTGTCGGTGATCCTCGAAACCCTGACCGCGCTGGGCACCCAGCAGATCATGGGCCAGGCTTACCTGCCGGCGATCAAGGACGGCGACAAACGCATCCTGATGATTGATGGCGAACCGGTGGATTACTGCCTGGCGCGGATTCCGGCCGCTGGCGAAACCCGTGGCAACCTCGCCGCCGGTGGCCGTGGCGAAGCCCGTCCGCTGAGCGACAAGGATCGCTGGATCGCCGCGCAAGTCGGCCCGACCCTGCGTGAAAAAGGCCTGTTGTTCGTCGGCCTGGACGTGATCGGCGAGAGCCTGACCGAAATCAACGTCACCAGCCCGACCTGCATTCGCGAGATTGATAACGCGTTCGGCACCGATATCGGTGGGATGTTGATGGAGGCGATCGAGAAGAAGCTGCAAGCTGCAAGCCACAAGTCGCAAGCATGAAGCGCACGCCTACAGCTTGTCGCTTGAAGCTCGTAGCTTGAAGCTAAAAACCAACATTGCGTTATCATACCGAGCCCAAAAAAACGCGATGTTGGTTTTTCTGCCATGACTCTGCCGTCCGATCTGCCCGCTGAACTCGCCCATCGTGGCGTGCGCCCGGCCGATCGCCTCGGTTTTACCCTGTTTCTCGCGGCGTTGATTCACCTGGCCTTGCTGTTGGGCGTCGGCTTTACGATGGTCGAACCCAAGCAGATCAGCAAAACCCTGGAAATCACCCTTGCCACTTTCAAAAGCGAAACCAAGCCGAAGAAAGCCGATTTTCTTGCGCAAGAGAATCAGGAAGGCAGCGGCACCCTGGATAAAAAGGCGATTCCCAAGACCACCGAGGTCGCGCCGTTCCAGGACAACAAGGTGCAGAAAGTCACCCCTCCGCCAGCGGCCAAGCCTGAAGTGCCGGAAGCCGCGCCCAAGGCTGCGGTGACCACCATCGCACCGAAGCCGAAAAAAGCCCCGGCCAAAAACGAAGAACCCAAGACCCAACCCAAGCCTGCCGTGGCCGCGCCGACGTTCGACAGCTCGCAACTGTCCAGCGACATCGCCAGCCTGGAAGCGGAACTGGCCAACGAACAACAGCTGTACGCCAAGCGCCCGCGCATCCACCGCTTGAGCGCGGCGTCGACCATGAAAGACAAGGGCGCCTGGTACAAAGACGAGTGGCGCAAGAAGGTCGAGCGCATCGGCAACCTCAACTACCCCGACGAAGCGCGGCGCAAGCAGATCTACGGCAACTTGCGCCTGATGGTCTCGATCAATCGCGACGGTTCGTTGTATGAAGTGCTGGTGTTGGAGTCGTCCGGGCAACCGCTGCTGGACCAGGCTGCCCAGCGGATTGTGCGGCTGGCGGCACCGTTTTCACCGTTTACCGGGGATTTGTCGGATATCGACCGACTGGAAATCATCCGCACCTGGAAATTTGCCCGCGGCGACAAGCTCTCCAGTAACTGAGCGATGGATTTGTGGTGATCGGGTCGACGCCTTCGGGGGCAAGCCTCGCTCCTACAAAGTAAACACCGTACCTGTAGGAGCGAGGCTTGCCCGCGAGGGCGCCCTCAAGCAAACCCAGATCAAAAACACACCCGCGCAGGCATTTCCTACACATCCCCAGCTTGTCAGTTCGCCCCTCCAACGCCACACTAGCGCTCATGAAGAACGTCAGCCCCAGCTACCTCAAGCATCACTTCCTGATCGCCATGCCTCACATGGCCGACCCGAACTTTGCGCATACCTTGACCTACATCGTCGAGCACACGGCCAATGGCGCCATGGGGCTGGTGGTCAACCGTCCGCAAGACCTGAACCTGGCCGATATCCTCGAGCAACTGCGCCCTGACATCGAGCCACCCGTGCTCTGCCAGCATGTGCCGATCTTTATCGGCGGGCCGGTGCAGACGGATCGCGGTTTTGTCCTGCATCCGTCGGGGAAAACCTTCCAGGCGACCGTTGATCTGGAAGGCGAGTTGTCCTTGTCCACTTCCCAGGATGTGCTGTTCGCCATCGCGGACGGCGTCGGTCCGGCGAAAAGTGTGATCACCCTCGGTTACGCAGGCTGGGAAGCCGGGCAACTGGAGGCCGAACTGGCCGACAACGCCTGGCTGACCTGCCCGTACAACGCCGACATCCTGTTCAACACCAGCAGCGAATCACGCCTCGAAGCGGCGGCCCGGCACCTGGGGGTCAACCTCAGCCTGCTGACCAGCCAGGCAGGCCACGCCTGATGGCCCTGCGACTGATCCTGGGTTTTGACTACGGCACCAAACAGATCGGCGTAGCGGTCGGCCAGGTGATTACCGGCCAGGCCCGCGAGCTGTGCACCTTGAAGGCGCAAAACGGTATTCCCGACTGGAATCAGGTCGAAGCCCTGATCAAGGAATGGAAGCCGGACGCCGTGGTGGTGGGCCTGCCGTTGAATATGGACGGCACGCCCAGCGACATGTGCCTGCGGGCCGAGAAGTTCGCCCGTCGCCTCAACGGCCGCTACAACCTGCCCTTCTATACCCACGACGAACGCCTGACCACTTTCGAAGCCAAGGGCGAGCGGCGTGATCGTGGCGGGCAAAAGGGCAGCTACCGCGACAACCCGGTCGATGCCATCGCCGCCGCCCTGCTGCTGCAAGGCTGGCTCGACGAAAACACCGCACTGTTCGAATCCTGAAGAGCTGCAACAAGCGACTCTCTATAGCGACAACCCGAGCCAAACCCCATACGCACCGGCTCGGGCCCAAGAAGGAGCAACCATGAGCCTGCCCAATCCCGCCGACCTGATCAGCCAGATGGCGATCCGTCTCAAGGCACACCTGGAACACCGTGGCATCAGCGAACCGCGTTACATCGGCATTCGTACCGGCGGCGTCTGGGTCGCCCAGGCCTTGCTCGATGAATTGGGCAGCGACTCGCCCCTCGGCACCCTGGACGTTTCCTTCTATCGCGACGACTTCAGCCAGAACGGCCTGCACCCGCAAGTGCGCCCTTCGGCCCTGCCGTTCGAGATCGAAGGCCAGGACCTGGTGCTGATCGACGACGTACTGATGAGCGGCCGCACCATCCGCGCCGCCATGAACGAACTGTTCGACTACGGCCGCCCGGCCAGCGTGACCCTGGTGTGCCTGTTGGACCTGGACGCCGGCGAACTGCCGATCCGCCCGAACGTGGTCGGCGCGACCCTGGCCCTGGCCGCCCACGAACGGGTGAAGCTGTCCGGACCGTCACCGCTGGTGCTTGAACTGCAAGACCTCGCCCTTTAATTCGCCCTATTGAGAGTCCCCCTCGCGATGACGCCTCTAGAAACCAAGCGCCCGCTGCAGCTCAATGATCAGGGCCAGCTGCGCCACTTCCTCTCGCTCGACGGTTTGCGCCGAGAGCTGCTGACGGAAATCCTCGACACCGCCGACTCGTTCCTCGAAGTCGGCGCCCGGGCGGTGAAGAAGGTCCCGTTGCTGCGCGGCAAGACCGTGTGCAACGTGTTCTTCGAGAACTCGACTCGCACCCGCACCACCTTCGAACTGGCGGCCCAACGCCTGTCGGCAGACGTGATCACGCTGAACGTGTCGACATCGTCGGCAAGCAAGGGCGAAACCCTGCTCGACACCCTGCGCAACCTGGAAGCCATGGCTGCCGACATGTTCGTCGTGCGTCACGGTGACTCCGGTGCAGCGCACTTCATCGCCGAACACGTGTGCCCGCAAGTGGCGATCATCAACGGTGGCGACGGCCGTCACGCGCACCCGACCCAGGGCATGCTCGACATGCTGACGATCCGTCGGCACAAGGGCGGTTTCGAAAACCTCTCGGTGGCCATCGTCGGCGACATCCTGCACTCGCGGGTCGCGCGCTCGAACATGCTCGCGCTGAAAACCCTTGGTTGCCCGGACATCCGCGTGATCGCGCCGAAAACCCTGCTGCCGATCGGCATCGAGCAATACGGCGTGAAGGTCTACACCGACATGGCCGAAGGCCTGAAAGATGTGGACGTGGTGATCATGCTGCGCCTGCAACGGGAACGCATGACCGGCGGTTTGCTACCGAGCGAAGGCGAGTTCTACCGCCTGTTCGGCCTGACCACCGCGCGCCTGGCCGGGGCGAAACCGGATTGCATCGTCATGCACCCGGGGCCGATCAACCGTGGGGTGGAGATTGAGTCGGCGGTGGCCGACGGTCCGCATTCGGTGATCCTCAACCAGGTCACCTACGGTATTGCGATTCGTATGGCTGTGCTGTCCATGGCCATGAGCGGGCAGACTGCCCAGCGCCAATTCGAGCAGGAGAACGCCCAGTGAAGCTCAGCATTCTCGGCGCCCGCGTCATCGATCCAACCTCGGGTCTGGATCAAGTTACCGATATTCATATTGAAGCCTGCAAGATTGTCGCTCTTGGCGCGGCACCGGCCGGCTTCACGGCTTTAGAAACCATTGATGCCAAAGGCTTGGTGGCCGCGCCTGGGCTGGTTGACCTGAACGTCGCCCTGCGTGAACCGGGCTATAGCCGCAAAGGCTCGATCGCCAGCGAAACCCGCGCTGCGGCGGCTGGTGGCGTGACCAGCCTGTGCTGCCCACCGAAAACCAAACCAGTGCTGGACACCTCTGCCGTGGCCGAACTGATCCTCGACCGCGCCCGCGAAGCCGGCAACACCAAAGTGTTCCCGATTGGCGCCCTGAGCAAAGGCCTGGACGGCGAGCAGCTTGCAGAACTCGTTGCACTGCGCGATGCCGGTTGTGTCGCCTTCGGCAACGGTCTGGAGAGCTTCCGCAACGCCCGCACCCTGTGCCGGGCGCTGGAATATGCGGCGACTTTCGACCTGACGGTGATTTTCAACTCTCAGGATCATGATCTGGCCGAAGGTGGCCTGGCTCATGAAGGCCCGACCGCGAGTTTCCTCGGTTTGCCGGGGATTCCGGAAACCGCCGAAACCGTGGCCCTGGCCCGGGACCTGCTGTTGGTCGAGCAAAGCGGCGTGCGTGCGCACTTCAGCCAACTCACCAGCGCTCGCGGCGTAGCCCTGATCGCTCAGGCTCAGGCTCGTGGACTGCCGGTGACCGCCGATGTGGCGTTGTATCAGCTGATTCTGACCGACGAAGCGTTGATCGACTTCAGCAGCCTCTATCACGTCCAGCCGCCGCTACGCACCCGCGCCGACCGCGATGGCCTGCGCGCGGCGGTGAAGTCCGGCGTGGTTTCGGCCATCTCCAGCCATCACCAGCCCCACGAACGGGACGCCAAACTGGCGCCGTTCGGGGCCACCGAGCCGGGGATCAGCAGTGTTGAACTGTTGCTGCCGCTGGCAATGACGCTGGTAGAAGACGGTCTGCTCGATCTGCCGACCCTGCTCTCACGCTTGAGTGCCGGCCCTGCCGAGGCCTTGCGCCTACCGGCGGGCAAGTTGGCGGTGGGTGGCGCTGCGGATATCGTACTGTTCGACCCTGCGGCCTCGACCGTGGCCGGGGAAACCTGGCTATCCAAGGGCGAGAACTGTCCGTTCATTGGCCACAGCCTGCCAGGGGTGGTGCGTTACACCTTGGTGGATGGGCGGATTAGCCACCAGGCTTAAGACCGCGTCGCCGCCATCGCGAGCAAGCCCGCTCCCACAGGGAAACGCATTACATGTGGGAGCGAGCTTGCTCGCGATGACTGACTGAAAAACGCCTCAGTAGTTTGGAACTGCCCCTACTCTTGGAGTATTAACGACCAGCCGCCCGGTTACTGATGGTATTCACCACCGAAACCTGAGTATTGAGCGTCCAGAAGTCAAACAGCACCCCCAGAAAGAACACCCCGCCCGTCACCAGGTACAGCAAGCCGCTGATCCACTTCCCTTGATACATCCGGTGCACGCCGAACACCCCGAGAAACGTCAGCAGAATCCACGCCACGCTGTATTCGATCGGCCCGGCGGTGAAGCGCAGGTCGGCTTCACGGTCCATGGACGGGATCAGGAAAAGGTCGATCAGCCAACCGATACCCAGCAAACCGAAGGTGAAGAACCAGATCGTCCCGGTCACCGGCTTGCCGTAATAGCGATGAGCCCCGGTAAACCCGAAAATCCACAGCAGGTAACCGATCAGTTTGCTGTGGGTGTCTTGATAGGTTGAGGGGTGTTGATAGGTGTTCATGAATGTCCTCGAATCACACGATAGATAAATATTGTTGAATTCTTTGTGACTTTTTTACAGGCGTCCGACGTATGGCAAACGCTACCGTCACTTCCGTCAAAGCCTTGTACCACCTGACTCCTGTCAGACAATCGCGTCAATTTGCCGCTTATTTGGTTCCGTTGACTCCCAGGTCCAATCGACCAACGGCCTCGGAAGGGTCAAAAAAGCTGTTATAAAGTTGCGCGCTAACCCATATGAGCCTTGCCTAATGCGTCCATTTTTCAAGACATGGCTAACCATTTGCCTTTTGATGCCACTGGCCGCCCACGCCACCAATCGTGAGCAACGTCTTCCTAACGTTAATGGTTACACCCCGAAATCCCATGTTTCTGCTCCTTCGAGCAAAAACAAGCAAACCGCAAAACACTCCACTGCCCTGGCCACGGTCAACAGCAAGCTGGTGCCACCGATGGCGACCAAGCAAAGCAGCAACGTGTTGAGCCGTGCGGTGAACGTCCTCGGTACTCCATACCGTTGGGGCGGCAGCAGCCCAAGTAAAGGGTTCGATTGCAGCGGTTTGGTGAAATACGCGTTTAACGACGCTACGTTCGACCTTCCACGCACCTCGAACGCCATGGCCAGCGGTCATGGCCAGAAAGTCGAACGCGCGGATCTGAAGCCGGGCGATTTGATTTTCTTCAATATCAAGAGCCGTCGAGTCAACCACGTTGCCATCTACCTGGGCAACGACCGCTTCATCCACGCACCACGCCGTGGCAAAGCGGTGTCCATCGATACGCTGAAGAAGCCGTACTGGGAAAGCCACTACGTGGTGGCCAAGCGGGTTCTGCCGAAAGAACCGAACCAGATGCGCGTCGTTCAGCGTTGATCCGGCATTGATCGTTCCCACGCTCCGCGTGGGAATGCCTCAACGGACGCTCCGCGTTCGGCCGTTTGGGACGCGGAGCGTCCCGGGCTGCATTCCCACGCAGAGCGTGGGAACGATCACTTCCTCCTAGAAGTTATCCGGCGACCGCGCCTTCTCCCGCGCGTGCTCGCGGCTGATCAAGCCTTTGGTCACCAAGTCCTTCAAGCACATATCCAGCGTCTGCATCCCCAGGTTGCCCCCGGTCTGAATCGACGAGTACATCTGCGCCACCTTGTCTTCGCGGATCAGGTTACGGATCGCCGAGGTGCCGAGCATGATTTCATGCGCCGCGATTCGCCCGCCGCCAATCTTCTTGACCAGCGACTGCGACACCACCGCCAGCAACGACTCGGACAGCATCGAGCGCACCATCGACTTCTCATCCCCCGGAAACACGTCCACCACCCGATCGATGGTCTTCGCCGCCGACGTGGTGTGCAGCGTACCGAACACCAAGTGACCAGTCTCTGCCGCAGTCAACGCCAGACGAATGGTCTCCAGATCGCGCATCTCGCCGACCAGAATCACATCCGGGTCTTCCCGCAGCGCCGAGCGCAGGGCGGTGGCGAAACTGCGGGTATCACGGTGAACTTCACGCTGATTGATCAGGCATTTGCGTGATTCGTGGACAAACTCGATCGGGTCTTCGATGGTAAGGATGTGGTGATGGCGATGGTTATTCAGGTAGTCGATCATTGCCGCCAGGGTGGTGGACTTGCCGGAACCTGTCGGGCCGGTCACCAGCACCAGTCCGCGAGGCGCTTCAGTAATCTTGCGAAACACATCTCCCATGCCCAGATCGTCCATGCTCAGGACCTTCGACGGAATGGTCCGGAACACCGCGCCGGCACCGCGATTCTGGTTGAACGCGTTGACCCGAAAGCGCGCCACACCCGGCACTTCAAAGGAAAAATCGGTTTCCAGGTGTTTTTCGAAATCCACCCGCTGGGTGTCGTTCATGATGTCGTAGATCAATTCCTGCACCTGTTTGTGGTCCAGGGCCGGCAGGTTGATGCGCCGCACATCGCCATCGACGCGAATCATCGGTGGCAGGCCGGCAGACAGGTGCAAGTCGGACGCGCCCTGTTTGGCGCTGAATGCCAGCAGCTCAGTGATATCCATAGCGCTCCTCAATTCCAGTAGAATGCCGCGAACCTTCAGACCGGCGGCGCCTCTTGATGTCCACGATAGCAGACAACATTCTCCAGGTTAGTTCGCGTATCCAGGCAGCGACCCAAGCTGCTCATCGCGACGAGCACAGCGTCCATCTGCTGGCCGTGAGCAAGACCAAGCCCGCCGAGGCCCTGCGTGAAGCCCACGCTGCGGGGTTGCGAGACTTTGGTGAGAACTATCTGCAGGAGGCCTTGGCTAAACAGCTCGAATTGGCCGACCTGCCCTTGATCTGGCACTTCATCGGCCCCATTCAATCGAACAAGACTCGCGCTATCGCCGAGCACTTCGCTTGGGTGCATTCCGTGGATCGTTTGAAAATCGCACAACGCCTGTCCGAACAACGTCCTGCCGATCTGCCCCCGCTGAACATTTGCATCCAGGTCAACGTCAGCGGCGAGGACAGCAAATCCGGCTGCACCCCGGCCGACCTGCCGGCCCTGGCCAAGGCCATCAGCGAATTGCCGCGCCTTACGTTGCGCGGGCTGATGGCGATCCCCGAGCCGACGGACGACCGCGCCGCCCAGGACGCCGCTTTTGCTGCCGTGCAAAGCCTGCAAGCCAGCCTCGATCTGCCCCTCGACACACTTTCCATGGGCATGAGCCACGACCTCGAGTCGGCCATCGCCCAGGGCGCCACATGGGTCCGTATCGGTACGGCCCTGTTTGGCGCCCGCGATTATGGTCAGTCCTGATCAATGACTGACGCCTCTCTTTATAAGGACCTGACATGAGCAAGACTCGTATTGCCTTTATCGGTGCCGGCAACATGGCCGCCAGCCTGATCGGTGGCCTGCGCGCCAAAGGTCTGGACGCGGCCCACATCCGCGCCAGCGATCCCGGCGCTGAAACCCGCGCTCGCGTGAATGCCGAGCACGGCATCGACGTATTCGCCGACAACGCTGACGCCATCCGGGACGCCGACGTCATCGTGCTGGCGGTCAAACCCCAGGCGATGAAAGCCGTGTGCGAAGCCATTCGCCCAAGCCTCAAACCCCATCAACTGGTGGTGTCCATCGCCGCTGGCATCACGTGCGCCAGCATGAACAACTGGCTCGGCGCCCAGCCGATCGTGCGCTGCATGCCTAACACCCCGGCGCTGCTGCGTCAGGGCGTGAGCGGTTTGTTCGCCACGGCCGAAGTGACCGCCGAGCAACGCCAACAGGCCCAAGAGCTGTTGTCCGCCGTCGGCATCGCGTTGTGGCTGGACCAAGAGCAACAACTGGACGCGGTGACCGCCGTTTCTGGCAGCGGCCCGGCGTACTTCTTCCTGCTGATCGAAGCCATGACCGCCGCTGGCGTGAAACTCGGCTTGCCGGCGGACATCGCCGCTCAACTGACCCTGCAAACCGCTCTCGGCGCCGCGCACATGGCGGTCGCCAGTGACGTGGACGCCGCAGAACTGCGTCGCCGCGTAACCTCGCCTGCGGGCACCACGGAAGCCGCCATCAAGTCGTTCCAGGCCGGGGGCTTCGAAGCCCTGGTAGAAAAAGCACTCGGCGCCGCGGCACACCGCTCGGCCGAGATGGCCGAACAACTGGGTCGCTAATCAGCTCTTACAAAGGAATCAATGATGCTTGGACTCAATGACGCTGCCATTTTCATCATCAAAACCCTGGGCAGCCTGTACCTGCTGATCGTGCTGCTGCGCTTCATCCTGCAGCTGGTCAGGGCGAACTTCTACAATCCGCTCTGCCAGTTCATCGTGAAAGCCACTCAACCGCTGCTCAAGCCTTTGCGCCGGGTCATCCCGAGCATGTTCGGGCTGGACATGTCGTCGCTGGTATTGGCGCTGCTCATTCAAATGCTGCTGATCGCGGTGATCCTGCTGCTCAAAGGCTTCATGGTCGACTGGCTGTTCCTGGTGCCTTGGGCGCTGATCGCTCTGTTCTCGCTGTTCTTGAACGTCATTTTCTACGCGATGATCATCAGCGTGATCCTGTCCTGGGTCGCTCCGGGCAGCCACAATCCGGGTGCCGAACTGGTCGCTCAGATCACTGAACCGGTACTCGCCCCGTTCCGTCGGATCATTCCGAACCTGGGCGGCCTCGATATCTCGCCGATCTTCGCGTTTATCGTGATTCAGCTGCTGCAGAGCTGGCTGATCCCGCGCCTGGCGTACTTCGCGCTGATGCCGAATGGGTTGCTCGGTCTGATCTGACCGGGAAAGCTGCTCGCTTTAAACAAGTGGCGCTTCTAAGAGCCACCCCTCACCCCAGCCCTCTCCCCATAGGGGAGAGGGGGAAAGGGAGTTGATCGGGGACTTTTCGGAACTTGAGTTCGGCTCGATATTTCAGGTCGATGTAATTCGAAAAAACAACTCGGTCAGTCCCCTCGCCCCCTTGGGGAGAGGGGGAAAGGGAGCTGATCGAGGAATCTTCGGAACTAGAGTTCGGCTCGATACTTCAGGTCGATGTAATTCGAAAAAACAACTCGGTCAGTCCCCTCGCCCCCTTGGGGAGAGGGTTAGGGTGAGGGGTCGATCCAAAGCCGATCACCTATTTCCCAAACACCCCGCCCATTGCTTGCCGCTAGCCACAGCGGTCTTTAGACTTACGCCTCATTTCAACGAGAGCAGGGTCGATGCCAACTGCCTTTCCCGCCGATTCTGTTGGTCTGGTGACGCCGCAAGTGGCGCACTTCAGTGAACCCCTGGCCCTGGCCTGTGGCCGTTCGCTCCCAGCTTATGACCTGATCTACGAAACCTACGGCACGCTGAACGCCACGGCGAGCAACGCCGTGCTGATCTGCCACGCCTTGTCCGGGCACCATCACGCTGCCGGCTTCCACAGCCCCGACGACCGCAAACCCGGTTGGTGGGACAGCTGCATCGGCCCCGGCAAGCCGATCGACACCGACAAATTCTTCGTGGTCAGCCTCAACAACCTCGGCGGCTGCAACGGTTCTACCGGCCCGAGCAGCATCAACCCGGAAACCGGCAAGCCATTCGGCGCCGACTTCCCGGTGCTGACCGTGGAAGACTGGGTGCACAGCCAGGCGCATCTGGCCGACCTGCTCGGCATCCGCCAATGGGCGGCGGTGATCGGTGGCAGCCTCGGCGGCATGCAAGCCTTGCAATGGACCATCACCTACCCCGACCGCGTGCGGCACTGCCTGGCCATCGCCTCGGCACCCAAGCTGTCGGCACAGAACATCGCGTTCAACGAAGTGGCGCGCCAGGCGATCCTCACCGACCCCGAGTTCCACGGCGGCTCGTTCCAGGAAGCGGGCGTGATCCCCAAGCGTGGCTTGATGCTGGCGCGGATGGTCGGGCACATCACCTACCTGTCCGATGATTCCATGGGCGAAAAATTTGGCCGTGGCCTCAAGAGCGAAAAGCTCAACTACGACTTCCACAGCGTCGAGTTCCAGGTCGAAAGTTACCTGCGTTATCAGGGTGAAGAGTTCTCCGGGCGTTTTGACGCCAACACCTACCTGCTGATGACCAAGGCCCTGGATTACTTCGACCCGGCGGCGAACTTCGACGATGACCTGGCGAAAACCTTCGCCGGCGCCACGTCCAAGTTCTGCGTGATGTCCTTCACCACCGACTGGCGCTTCTCCCCTGCCCGCTCCCGGGAACTGGTGGACGCGCTGATGGCGGCCAAAAAAGACGTGTGCTACCTCGAGATCGACGCTCCGCAAGGCCACGATGCCTTCCTGATTCCGATCCCGCGCTACCTGCAGGCGTTCAGCAATTACATGAACCGTATTTCGTTGTGAGTAAGCCATGAGAGCTGATCTGGAAATCATCCAGGAATGGATTCCCGCCGGTAGCCGCGTGCTCGACCTCGGTTGCGGCGACGGTGAACTGCTGACCTGGCTGCGGGACAACAAGCAAGTCACCGGCTATGGCCTGGAAAACGACCCGGACAACATCGCCGAGTGCGTGGCCAAGGGCATCAACGTGATCGAGCAGGACCTGGACAAGGGCCTGGGCAACTTTGCCAGCAACAGCTTCGATATCGTGGTCATGACCCAGGCCCTGCAAGCCGTGCATTACCCGGACAGGATCCTCGACGAAATGCTGCGGGTCGGCCGCCAGTGCATCATCACGTTCCCGAATTTCGGGCACTGGCGCTGCCGCTGGTACCTGGCGAGCAAGGGCCGGATGCCGGTTTCCGAATTCCTGCCCTACACCTGGTACAACACGCCGAACATCCACTTCTGTACTTTCGGCGACTTTGAAGAACTGTGTCGCGAACGTGAAGCGAAGGTCATTGATCGGCTTGCCGTGGATCAACAGCACCGACACGGGTGGGCCAGTAAGCTATGGCCTAATCTATTAGGTGAGATCGGTATCTACCGCGTCAGCAGCCCCGGGCTGCAAGACCACAAGGTCGCGGTCTGAACCACGCCATTTCAAGGAGAACGATCATGGGTCGTCTAGCGCTGTTTGTACTTACTGCCTGCCTGAGCGTCACCGCCATGGCCGCCGACGTCATCAAGGGCGAGCGCAAGGAAACGTTTGGTGATGTGACGGTGCACTACAACACCTTCAATTCCACCTACCTGACACCGGACATCGCCAAAGCGGCCGGTCTGACCCGAAGCAAGAACCAGGGTGTGATCAATGTCTCCGTGCTCAAGGATGGCAAGCCCCTGACCGCTGAAGTGAACGGCACGGTCAAAGACCTGACCAGCCAAAGCGTCGCGTTGAAATTCAAACAGGTCACCGAACAGGGCGCTGTCTACTACATCGCGCAATACCCGGTTGATCAGCAGGAAACCCGTACCTTCGAGATCAACGTGAAGAACGGCGATAAAATCAACACCATCAACTTCAACCAAGAGCTTTTCCCCGGCGAATGATGAACTTCACGCAACTCGTACTGGCCAGCCATAACGCCGGCAAACTCAAGGAACTCCAGGCCATGCTCGGCGCCTCGGTGCAACTGCGCTCGATCGGCGAGTTCAGCAGCATCGAGCCTGAGGAAACCGGCTTGTCGTTCGTCGAGAACGCCATCCTCAAGGCCCGCAACGCCGCGCGCATCTCCGGTCTGCCGGCGCTGGCCGACGATTCGGGGCTGGCGGTGGATTTCCTTGGCGGTGCGCCGGGGATTTATTCCGCGCGTTACGCTGATGGCCAGGGCGATGCGGCGAACAACGCCAAACTGCTCGACGCCATGAAAGACGTGCCGGAAGCCGAGCGTGGCGCGCAGTTCGTCTGCGTGCTGGCGCTGGTGCGGCACGCCGATGACCCGTTGCCGATTCTGTGCGAAGGCCTGTGGCACGGCCGAATCCTGCACGCTGCCAGCGGCGAGCACGGTTTTGGCTATGACCCGCTGTTCTGGGTGCCGTCACGGGATTGCTCCAGCGCCGAGCTGAGTCCAAGCGAAAAGAACCTGATCAGCCACCGCGCCCGTGCAATGGATCTGCTGCGCCAGCGTCTAGGCTTGATATGACACACGACTCATCCGCGTCGCCGCTGATCTTCGGCGGCGCCGCCCAATCGCCTCGGGCCGCGCTCCCCACGCTGCCGCCCCTGGCGCTGTACATCCACATCCCGTGGTGTGTGCGCAAATGCCCTTATTGCGACTTCAACTCCCACACCGCCAGCCCTGTGTTGCCGGAAGAAGAGTACGTCGATGCGCTACTGGCCGACCTCGATCAGGATTTGCATGCGGTCTATGGCCGTGAGCTGAGTTCGATCTTCTTTGGTGGCGGTACGCCGAGCCTGTTCAGCGCCGCGGCCCTGGGCCGTTTGCTCAAAGGCGTTGAGCAGCGCATTCCGTTTGCCAGCGACATCGAAATCACCCTGGAAGCCAATCCCGGGACGTTTGAGCAGGAGAAGTTCGTTGCTTACCGCGCGCTAGGCATCAATCGCCTGTCGATCGGCATCCAGAGCTTTCAGGAAGAAAAACTCAAGGCCCTGGGGCGGATTCACAACGGTGACGAAGCCGTCCGAGCCGCCGGCATGGCCCGCCAGGCCGGATTCGACAACTTCAACCTGGACCTGATGCACGGTTTGCCCGATCAGTCCCTGGATGATGCGTTGAGCGACTTGCGCCAGGCCATCGCCCTGAAGCCGACCCACTTGTCCTGGTATCAACTGACTCTGGAGCCGAACACCGTATTCTGGAATCAGCCGCCGACGCTGCCGGAAGACGACACGTTGTGGGACATTCAGGAAGCCGGGCAGGCGCTGCTCGCCGAAAATGGTTACGCGCAGTACGAAGTTTCGGCCTATGCCCTGCCCGGTCGCCCGGCGCGGCATAACCTCAATTACTGGAGTTTCGGCGACTTCATCGGCATCGGCGCCGGCGCCCACGGCAAGCTCAGCCACCCGGACGGACGCATCGTCCGCACTTGGAAAACGCGGCTGCCGAAGGATTACCTCAACCCGGCCAAAAGCTTCAAGGCCGGCGAGAAAGCCTTGACCAATGACGAGTTGCCGTTCGATTTCCTGATGAACGCTCTGCGCCTGACCGAAGGCGTGGAATCGCGCCTGTACCCGGAACGCACCGGCCTGCCGCTGGAAAGCCTCGCCGAAGGTCGCCGCGAGGCAGAACAAAGCGGCTTGTTGCAGGTCGAACCGTCACGTCTGGCGGCCACCGAGCGCGGACAACTGTTTCTCAATGACTTGCTGCAGACATTTCTGAGCTGATTTCAGCCTTAAGGGAAAACCAATGGATCTGATCCTAGACCTGCTCGCCACCGTGTCCCGCTGGAGCCGTAGCAACCTGTCGGAAATCTCCCTGGCCCTGGTGGGCTGCCTGCTGGTGCTGTTCGGCGCCGACATCAAAGGTTGGGTCGAACAACGCCTGGGCGGCATCGCCGGCGCCCTGCGCGTCCCGCTGATGTCCCTGCTGTGCATGGTCGGCAGCGGCGTGGCGCTGATCTACGCCACGCCCTGGATCATCAAAGGCCTGAGCCAGTTCAACAACTACAGCCTTGCGCCGGTGCTGTTGGTGGTGTTGGTGCTGATCGGCGTAGTCGCGGATCGCCGCTGAATCCTGACGTTTGATCGTTCCCACGCTCTGCGTGGGAATGCCGCCATGGACGCTCTGCGTCCGCCTCTAAATGTGACGCGGAGCGTCACGGGATGCATTCCCACGCGGAGCGTGGGAACGATCAGTCGGGCTAGGCTTAGGACTGTTTTTCGAACTTCAGGTCCCAGACGCCATGCCCAAGTCGTTCGCCGCGGCGTTCGAACTTGGTGATCGGGCGCTCGGTCGGGCGCGGGACGCATTTGCCGTCTTCGGCGAGGTTGCGGTAGCCCGGCGCGACGTTCATCACTTCCAGCATGTACTCGGCGTAGGGTTCCCAGTCGGTGGCCATGTGCAGGATGCCGCCGACTTTCAACTTGCTGCGCACCAGTTCAGCAAACGATGCCTGAACGATACGGCGCTTGTGGTGACGGCTTTTGTGCCACGGGTCCGGGAAAAACAGCATCAGGCGATCGAGGCTGTTGTCGGCCACGCAATTGTTCAGCACTTCGATCGCATCGCAATCGTAGACCCGCAGGTTGGTCAAGCCCTGGGTCAGCACGCCATTGAGCAGCGCGCCGACACCCGGACGGTGAACTTCCACACCGATGAAATCCTGCTCTGGCGAAGCCGCGGCCATTTCCAGCAGCGAATGGCCCATACCGAAGCCGATTTCCAGCGAACGCGGGGCCGAGCGGCCGAACACCTGGTCGAAGTCCACCGGCGCATCGGACAGGGGCAGGACGAACAGCGGCGTGCCCTGCTCCAGGCCCTTTTGCTGGCCTTCGGTCATGCGGCCGGCGCGCATCACGAAACTCTTGATGCGGCGGTGTTGGCGTTCTTCGCCTTCTTCCGTCTGGATAGGCGTGTCGTTCGATTCAGTCATCAATGGCTCTTACTTGATCAGACCATCCAGCGGCGAGGAGGCGCTGGCATAGAGTTTTTTCGGCATGCGGCCGGCGAGGTAGGCCAGGCGACCTGCAACGATGGCGTGTTTCATGGCTTCAGCCATCATGATCGGCTGCTGGGCGTGAGCGATGGCCGAGTTCATCAGCACCGCTTCGCAACCCAGCTCCATGGCGATGGTGGCGTCGGAAGCGGTGCCGACACCGGCATCTACCAACACCGGAATCTTGGCTTCTTCGAGGATGATCTGCAGGTTGTACGGGTTGCAGATCCCCAGGCCCGTGCCGATCAGACCGGCCAGCGGCATGACCGCGATCACGCCGATTTCCGCCAGTTGACGGGCGATGATCGGGTCATCACTGGTGTAGACCATCACGTCGAAGCCTTCCTTGACCAGCACTTCGGCAGCCTTGAGGGTTTCGATCACGTTGGGAAACAGGGTTTTCTGGTCCGCCAGCACTTCCAGCTTCACCAGGTTGTGGCCGCCGAGCAGCTCACGGGCCAGGCGGCAGGTGCGCACGGCCTCGGTCGCGTCGAAGCAACCGGCGGTGTTCGGCAGGAAGGTGTAGCGATCCGGCGACAGGACTTCGAGCAGGTTCGGCTCGCCCGGGTTCTGGCCGAGGTTGGTGCGACGCACGGCGAAGGTGACAATTTCGGCACCCGAGGCTTCGATGGCCAGGCGGGTTTCTTCCATGTCGCGGTACTTGCCGGTGCCTACCAGCAAACGCGACTGGTAAGTACGACCGGCCAGGACGAAGGGCTTGTCGCTACGAACGATGCTCATGGGAAATCCTCTGTAGGGGTGAGGTTCTTGCAGAATTCTGTGCCCTTGCGGGCCGGGCGACTAGCCGCCGCCGATGGCGTGCACGACTTCGACATTGTCGCCGTCGTTCAGCGTGGTGTCGGCATGCTGGCTGCGCGGGACGATATCCAGATTGAGTTCGACCGCCACCCGGCGTCCGGTCAGATCCAGACGGGTCAGCAGGGCCGCAACGGTTTCACCGTCGGGCAGTTCAAGGGATTCGCCGTTCAACTGAATGCGCATGCAAGAAGCCGCCATCATTTTTAGGGGCAGGCATTCTAGCCCGATCGGTCAGGCTGACCCAAGCCATTCGTCTTGAAACACAATCCCGTAGGAGCGAGGCTTGCCCGCGAAGGCGTCGTGTCAGTTGATGAGATGGTGACTGACACGACGCCTTCGCGGGCAAGTCGGGTCGCCGCATCGCTCGCTCCTACAAGGTCAAGCCAATCGCCACGCGGCGAGCCCCAGGCAGAACCAGCCGACCAGGAACGCCAGGCCTCCGAACGGCGTGATGATGCCGAGCTTGCTGATGCCGGTGATGGTCAGCAGGTACAAACTGCCGGAAAACAGCAGGATGCCAATGGCAAAGGATGCGCCCGCCCAGGTGATCAAGCGCCCCGGAATCTGCGTGGCCAGCAGCGCCACGCCCAACAGTGCCAGGGTATGCACCAGTTGGTAGGTGACGCCAGTGTGGAAAATCGCCAGGTACTCGGGGGTCAGACGGTTTTTCAAGCCATGGGCGGCGAACGCACCGAGGGCCACGCCGGTGAAGCCAAAGAAAGCGGCCAGCATCAGAAAGCCACGCAGCATGAAGAACTCCAGTCAGACTCGATCAACAGGGTCTGTATAATGGCCCGCTCAACGGGTTCGGCCAAGCCATCTCTATGCTGCGTTTAATTTTGCGACGATTCACGAAGGCCCTGCTCTGGTTCGCGGGCGGCAGCGTGTTGCTGGTTCTGATCTTTCGTGTGGTGCCGCCACCGGGGACAGCGCTGATGGTCGAGCGCAAGGTCGAATCCTGGTTCGATGGCGAGCCCATCGACTTGCAGCGCACCTGGCAACCTTGGGATTCGATTTCCGATGACCTGAAAGTCGCGGTGATTGCGGGCGAAGACCAGAAGTTCTCTGAGCACTGGGGTTTTGACTTCGGTGCGATTCAAGCGGCATTTGCCCATAACGAACGCGGCGGTACGATTCGCGGCGCCAGCACGTTGAGCCAGCAGGTTTCGAAAAACCTCTTCCTGTGGTCCGGCCGTAGCTGGCTGCGCAAAGGGCTGGAAGCGTGGTTTACCGGGTTGATCGAAGTGTTATGGCCCAAGCAGCGGATTCTTGAAGTTTATCTGAACAGCGTCGAGTGGGATGACGGGGTGTTTGGCGCTGAAGCGGCGGCTCGGCATCACTTTGGTATCGGCGCCCGGTCGTTGTCCCGGCAACAGGCGAGTTTGCTGGCGGCGGTGCTGCCTAATCCACGGGTTTGGAGCGCGAGTCATCCGACCAACTATGTCGCACGACGGGCCGGGTGGATTCGGCAGCAGATGAGTCAGCTTGGAGGTGATAGCTATTTGGTGGGGCTTAATGATTCGCGGCGCGCGCCTTGGGCCCAATAACACCGAAAATCCCCTGTGGGAGCGGGCTTGCTCGCGAAGGCGGTGTGTCAGTCACCCTTTGTGTTGAATGACACACCGCCT
>NZ_MOBR01000031.1 GCF_003732705.1 Pseudomonas frederiksbergensis
CCAGATTGACCAGGTCGAGTTCGTCGACAAAGACGTCGACTACGCGCACCGGATTGGTATCGCTGACGTAGTCGTCGAGGCTCTCGGGAAGTAAGGTGCCTTTGCCTCGATGTTCACCTTGGATAAAGCGCTTCATGGGCGATCCTTGCGATGAAATCCTCAGAAATCATAGCAAGGGTTCGCGGAGGCGTTTTTACACACTCTGGGCCGGAAGCAGCCTTTATGGATCCACACCTTCTTTCAGACGTATAACCTGCCCGTTTGGAATAACTCATTCACCTTTCTCATGTTGCAGCCGATGCCTCTACCTTAGAGGCATAGGAGCAATACAGATGAGAAACAACCAACCGGTTACGCAGCGCGAGGTTGCCCTTGGGCCTCAACAAAAACTCATCTCGACAACGGATGCGCGGGGCGTCATTACGTACTGCAATGACGCCTTCGTCGAGATCAGCGGTTTCAATAAGTCCGACCTGATCGGCGCGCCTCAGAACATCGTTCGTCACCCTGACGTGCCCTCCGCCGTCTTTGCCCATATGTGGGGCGCGCTCAAGCTTGGCAAGCCGTGGATGGGCATCGTCAAGAATCGCTCGAAAACCGGCGACCACTACTGGGTCAACGCCTACGTCACGCCGATTTTCGAGGGGCGTGAGGTTGTCGGCTATGAATCGGTCAGGGTAAAGCCGACGGCCGAGCAAATCCGTCGCGCCGAGGCCCTTTATAAACGCATCAGCCTGGGCAAGTCGGCCGTCCCGGTCAGTGATCAATGGCAACCCGCCCTGCTCGCCTGGCTGCCAGTGTTGACCATGGGCATGGTAGGTGCATTGGGCGGCGTGTTCCTCGGCATGTCGCAGGCAATCCTCTTGGCGGTCGGGGTATCGGTGCCGCTTGGGCTGTGGGTGTCGAGTCGGCAAAACCGCGGCGCGCTGCACCTGCTGGAAGTGGCTGAAGCTTCAACCTGCGACGCGTTGCTGGCCAAAATGTACAGCGACGAACGTGGTCCTCATGCACGCCTTGAAACGGCGTTTATCAGCCAGGCCTCCCGGCTCAAGACGTGCCTCACCCGGCTGCAGGATACGGCTGAACAACTGACTGGCCTGGCCGGCCGATCCGACAGCCTCGCCACCGACAGTTCCCGCGGGTTAGACCGCCAACGGGTCGAGACCGAGCAGGTGTCGGCAGCGGTCAATCAGATGGCAGCCACCACACAGGAAGTCGCCAGCCACGTCCAGCGCACCGCCGACGCTACTCAGGAAGCAAATGTGTTGACCGGACGTGGACGCGACGTGGCCCGGGACACCCGCGAAGCCATTCAGCGCCTCTCGGTAGTGGTCGGTGAAACCGGGCTGACAGTGGCGCAACTGGCCAAGGACAGCAATGAAATCGGCACGGTGGTCGATGTAATCAAGGGCATTGCCGACCAGACCAACCTGCTGGCGCTGAACGCCGCCATCGAAGCCGCGCGGGCGGGAGATATGGGTCGAGGTTTTGCGGTGGTCGCGGATGAAGTGCGCCAGTTGGCGCAGCGCACGACGGAGTCCACGACGCAAATCCATGGGCTTATTTCCAAGCTGCAGGTCTCGTCCAACAATGCGGTGAAAATCATGGAAAGTGGTCATCGCCAGGCCGAAGAAGGCGTTGCGTGGGTGCTTGAGGCAGATAAAGCATTGGTAGGGATCAGTGAAGCGGTGGCGAACATCACGGACATGACCACCCAGATTGCCGCTGCGACGGAAGAGCAAACCGCTGTGGCCGAGGAAATCAGCCGCAATATCACGACCATTGCCAACCTGGCGGATCAGACGTCTGAACAGGCCAGGCATTCGGCAGAGCTGAGCAAGGAACTGACCCAGACTGCTAAAACTCAGTACTCACTGGTGGAGAGATTTAACCGATAACCCATCAGTTTTCTTTAAAAAAGCCCGCGCTATGGGGCTATGAATTCCAAGCGCTAATCACATCTGACGGTGCGGCGGGGGGAGCAACTGCAGCCCTTCGCCATAAGCAAACTCTGGCCAATAACGAACAGTGACCTGTGTTTACGGTTTAAGAGTCGTCGGATGCATCGGACGTGACAGGCCAATCTGCGAGAATGCTAATGGTGAGGCGTGATCAAGCTACTTGCGCTCTCGCTCTTCATACCACAGCTTGAACGCTTCGGCGCTTATCGGTCGGCACACATGAAAACCCTGGGCCATGTCGCAGTGGTAACCGCCGAGCGCATTGAGCAACTCGGCTGTTTCTACGCCTTCGGCGATGACCGCCATTCCAAGATTATGACCTAGATCGACGACGCTTCGTACGATTAGCTCGTTGGCCTGATCGCTTTGCATGGCCAGTACAAAGGATTTGTCGATCTTGAGTTCGCTGATGGGCAGATCCTTCAACTGGGCCAGACTTGTATAGCCGACGCCGAAATCATCGATGGCGATGTGGATGCCCATTGAATGTAACTGCCTCAGGATGGTACGAGCAGCATAGGAATCGAGCATGATGGCGGACTCGGTCACTTCGAGCATTAGCATGTTCGGGGTCAGTTGGTGGTGCTCGAGCAGATCGACGATCTGAAACACCAGCTTATCGTCCAGCAGGTTACGTGCAGAAATGTTCACGGCAACCGGTATGCGTATCCCGACGTCGACCCATGCTCGCACCTGAGACAGAGCGAGGTTCAGCACGTATTGAGTCAGGGAGCCGATGATCCCGGTGAGTTCGGCAAACGGAATGAACTCATCCGGACGCACGAGACCGCGCACCGGGTGCTGCCAGCGCACCAACGCCTCGACGCCAGTGACTTCTCCTGTGCTCAGGCTAACCTTGGGCTGGTATTCCAGGAACAATTCACCGCGTTCCAGTCCTCGCCGCAGTTCGCCAAGCATTGCCAGGCGTTCCGGAGAGCGCCGATCCGCTTCCGGGTCGTAGGCGAGTATGCCCTTGCCCTGCTTCTTGGCCGCATACATGGCGATGTCGGCACGCTGCATGAGCGTCGAAGGATCGTCACCGTGCAGACCCGACACCACGACCCCGAAGCTGGCCTCGACATCTAGTTCGACCCCGTCGATTTCGAACGCCGCGGTAATCGCGGTGTGCAGCCGTTGCGCCGCTTTCAACGCCCCATCCAGGCCTTCGACGGAGGGAAGCAAAATCGCAAACTCATCACCGCCCAATCGGGCGACCGTGTCGATCTCCCGTGCTTCATTGATCAGCCTCTTTCCGACCTGGTCGAGCAGACAGTCCCCGTAGTGGTGCCCCAGGGTGTCGTTGACTTCCTTGAATCGGTCAAGATCGATCAGCAACAGGCCCGTGGTTGAATCCTGGCGGCGTCCCAGGCGCATAGCCTGCTCGAAACGGTCAGCTAGGAGGGTTCGGTTGGGCAGTCCGGTGAGCTTGTCGTGCAGCGAAGCGTGTAAGGCGTCCTTGCGTTGACTGTCGAGTTCGATACGAGTGCGCCGTAGTACATTGGCGAACAGGCCTACGAGGAGGAGCCCGGCAATAAAAACAATGGGGGTCGTATTGGCGTTGAAGGACTCCCGTGCGCGCAGTTTCTTCAGCGACTGAATCGATACTCTGTGATGATTGGCTGATGCCTGCGAAACTGTTTGCTCAATAATTTCGAACCGCGGGTCAACTTCGTCATTGTCGATCCGGAGCACCTCTGCGGTCTCGCCACGATCGACTGCGTCGAACATCCGATTGATACTTTCTAGATAGGGCTGCTGTGACGTGCGAACATACTCGACAAGGGTCCGGTCCTGGAGTGATCCGGATTGATGAACACGATCGAGCGCAGACATTAGCTCCGTCACGACCTCGTCGTAACGGCGACGCACCTCCGGGCCGGGCTCCAGTCGATATTTACGCTCCAGAGATTCTGCTTCAGTGACTGCAAATGCCGCCGAGGTGTAGTCGTCTGACAGTAAACTAGAAGCAATGGCTTCCTGCCCTAAGCGTCCAGTGGTAATGGTAGACCACACCGCAAAGACGCTGATTGCCAGCAGTACAGCGACCAGACCATGGCGCGCCCACCTGCTGGGTATTGTCTTGAGCCAGCGCATTACCGCGGGTACGGCGATCGGTGGTCCAAAGGCTTCAGGATGTTCAGGACTCGCTGGCGGCAAATTGCTCATACGCTACCTCCTGTAGACGTGGTGATTCCATTCTATTTGGGCCGTGTGCGCCAAAACTTAAGCTTAGTCGAAAACGAAATTAACTTTACCTATTCTTATAATGACTGCATAGCGTTGATGCGGTGCATCAGAAAGTGATAAATCGTTTAGGCTGCAAACGACTTAAATATAAATGTACTTATCAATCCTTCTCCGTACCGTGTCATGTGCAAACCGTAACGTCTATTGCACTAAAGCCGTAACCACTGGCAGACCGCTCTGTGTCGTATTTTCCCCTCGCGATGGTCAGAAATCGGCCGAAAAAGGCCTTCCGCACGGTTATTATTGCCGTACTTGCTTTACGACGCGGAGGACTCCACGGTTGTTTTGAGTCGATTGTTCATGTTAGTTGCCACTGGACAATGATAATGCTCACAACCAAACCGAATGCAAGGATCACAACTCTCCAAGTGATGCCGAGAAGCAGAGAATTCTTCCACAAGGCGCTAATCTCCGGCTTTAATGATTCAACGAATGTAGTGTTCTAGCCTCCTCGCAATAACCAAGCCAGTAGTCAACGCCAGCTCCAGGCCTCATGGCATGGTTTTAAAACGGCCACTTCGCAGCGCTAGACTTCTATTGTCTGAGGGGGACAATTCCCCAATAGCGGGGGACTGTCCCTCCATCAGGTGCTGAGTTCCCAGGGAGGGGATCCCTCATCTGCCTCGACTTGCCTCTTCCGATTCGTCCTGTCAGTCGCTTTTTCAGGGATCGCTTTGGACAAAAAGTACTTACACTTGGACAAACGCCATCACTGCTTATGGTGGTATATGAAAAAGGACCGAGCGTGAAGGAAACATGGGAAAAACTCTTGCCACTGAGTGGTTGGACACTCGTGGTTGAAGACGACCCCATGCTGAGAATATTGATGGTGACCATACTGGCCGAGATCGGCATCCGCTCCGTAGATTTCGACTCTGCCGATGATGCGTTGACCTACTTACTGGGAACGCCCAACGGCTGTCCATTGTTAGTCGTTGATCATGGCCTACCTGGCCAGCTCAGCGGCGCAGAATTCATTGAGATGGTTAAATCGAAATGGCCTTCGACCGCGGCCGTTCTCACATCTGGCTACGAACTGGCCCACTCAACAATACCGTCCTCAACCACCTACCTGCACAAGCCGTGGTCAATGGATGAGCTGGTGACGGCAGTAGCGTCGCTGCTTCAACCTGGTGATCCCATCTCCAAGATTTAAGCAACAGAATTTGTATCATTTGTCTTGGATGACTCTTTTTCTTGAGCGTCTGCTTTGGGTCCTTTTCAGCTGGTCGTGAGAGGCAGAAAACGGCCTAAAGCAGTCAGTATCTACGAAATCGGGGGGCTATTCAGCGGCTAGACTTTTTCGGCAGCTGTCACTTCGAGTAAAGCGGCCGGTATGATGAGGCGAAACGGATGTGGCCTATTAGTGATGGGGACTGCTATGAACGTGTTTATCAGCTCTGTAGTACGTAATTTTGAGCACTATCGTGCGGCCGCCAAAAAAGCAATTTCGCTGTTGGGGCACACCCCAGTGATGTGTGAGGATTTTGGTGCAAGACCCTATTCCTCTGAAGTCGCATGCATGACTGAGGTTGATCAGGCCGACGTAGTGGTGCTGATTCTTGGCGCGGACTTCGGCTTCAAAACCCACACAGGTGAGTCCGTCACTCAGCAGGAGTTCCATCGCGCCAAAGCTGCCAATAAACCCATCTTGGCTTTTCTGGAAGAGGTTCCGGTCGAGGATGATCAAAAGCGCTTTCACTGGGAGGTTTCCGATTACGTCGACGGCCTTTTCCGTTCCACCTTCACAGGTGATCGCGATCTCTCAGACAAAATCATTCAGGGGCTAAGCCAACTTGCAGCCAGTCGCAGCGCTATTTCCGAACAGGAGTTCGTTCAGCACCTGCAGAATCGTAGCTACAGCCGAAATTGGAATAGCCGGCCTCGTGAAGATCGCCTAGAGCTCGTGTTTCTGCCGCAGCCCATTCTCTCGGGTACGTTGCGTTCCATGCACACCCAGCATGATGAATTCTTCCTCAAGCTTTCTCAGGCGGGCTTGGTTTCTATCAAGGGTGGTTACAAGTCATTTAACGAGGGAGACATCACCGGCCTAGATGCGGAGGAGGCCTCTTGGCGGCATCACGATAATGGGATGAGCTGGCTCTCTATTCCTCTGGCAGCCCCAGGAAAGGGCGGCGAATATTTTGCCTCCTATTACATCTCGCCCAGTCGGCTAAAACGCTTTGCGGAAGAAGCTTTTAGTTTGATTAGCCGAGGTAAGGGAGGCTGGTTCCAGCTGGGGATCTACGGAATTTCTCACCAAGTCTACGCAGAGCCGCCAACCACCCCTGCATCGTCGATGTCCATGCCGCACCGCAGTGAGAAAAATATTGAGGTAAGAAAACTGCTGATTCCAGCATCACAGGGCGTTTTCAACCAGTGGCTGGAAGACGCTTTATTCCGAATCGGGCGCAAGCTTTCCTAAAGAATTGAGCGTGGCCAGCAGGCGGAAGGGGGATAAGCAACAATGCCCCCTCCGAACCCTTCGTGTCTCAGCTTGGCAGTTCTTCTAGCTTGAAAATCCGGTTGTCAGCCTTGAGTGCTGGAAAGGCTTCGCAATATGCATAGGGCTCGCTGAATGAAGTGCTGGGCGCATGAATGTTGAAGACCTTAACCTGGGGAGGGTGGCCGCTTTGCCGTTCATGGCGAAGGTCGTTCAGAGACCCAGGTGCCTCACCATTTTGTTCGGCAATCGAAATCACTAGATCTCGAAGGGTTTCGATTTCTGCATCCGATGCTTCTGCATAGGTGGTCAGTCGCTTATGACTTCCAAACCCGCCACGGGTAGAGCCGATTCGATTCAGGTGCACGTGAACCACCGTTACGATCTTCATACCGAATACCTTATTGAAGCCCAGAATGCGCCTCCTTCCGGAGGCGCTGTGAGGTCGTAATCAGCCCTTGGGAGGATGGGGGTCGTTGCCATAGGAGTCACGTTCACGGATCAGGTTGTCCCGGCCGTGGATGAGCACCTCGCTTTTTTGGTTTTGAGCTATCTGACGAGCCGCGTCAGCAGCTTCCTTTTGAGTCCGATGGTGGGAGGTGTCTTTAGTATTGCCCTCACCCCGAATCGCCCAGCCTTCATCACGTTTCACGACGTGCTGATTTTTGCCTGCCATGGAACACCTCTACTAGTGAGTTGCCTGCCTAGTAGAAGGTAGCATCGAAACGGAAAAATACAACATGTAGTGCTAGATCGACTGGAAGTGCATGTATGTTGTGCTTTGCCTCAGCAAATCGGCCTGTCTTGCTCAAGCTTACGTGCTGAAGCAGAAGTGCCTTGCCGGTTCGCGACGCGGCTGCTCCTCTACTATATCCATGAAAAAGGATGATCAGGCTAGCTAGCCTTTGGGCTTATGAAATGCAGAAATCTACGCCAAGGTGGTCGACAGGCTTTTGGACTTCCGCCGCTGGAGGACAGTCTGCTTTTGGCCGAAAGCGGACGATCAGCCCTTCTTTTTAGAGCGTGGTTAATTTCCAGCAAGAAACGAATATCAGCGACCAGTTGCTTACAACTACAGGCACTTTTTCGAGAGACACACTTGGTATCGCAACGCCATTATGCGCAAGAAGTTGCGCACTTATTTTGCGAAAACGCCCTCCAATCTCGCTAAGCGCCAAGCCCGCCGTGGCCTCCAGCCAAGTGCGCAAGAAGTTGCGCAGTACTGCGCAAGAAGTTGCGCACTTTATGGGGTGTTTTCCCTCCAAACGCACCCAAGCCATTGAAAAAGCTCGGCCATCCCCCCGGTTTGATTGGTCCTCAATTTTTCTGGTACGGACCTTGATAAGTATTAGGCACCCACCGGGCGATTTCGCCTCCCGGGCACCCTCATTTATTTAGCAAGGAGCACATCCATGGCTACACCAGCGTACATGTCCGTCACTGGCGAAAAACAAGGTCTGATCACTGCCGGCGCGTTCACTGCCGACTCGGTTGGCAACACCTACCAGGAAGGTCACGAAGACCAGGTCATGGTTCAGGCTTTCAACCACGACGTAATCATCCCGCGTGACCCGCAATCCGGCCAACCGACCGGTCAGCGCGTCCACAAGCCAGTCGTGATCACCAAGGTCTACGACAAGTCTTCGCCACTGCTGCAAGCGGCCCTGACTTCCGGCGAGCGCATGAGCGAAATCGTTATCCAGTGGTTCCGTACTTCTGCTCAGGGTACCCAAGAGCACTACTACACCACCAAACTGGAAGACGCGATCATCGTCGCCATCAACAACAAAATGCACAACTGCCAGGATCCGTCGAACTCCCACTTCACGCACCTGGAAGAAGTACAGTTCACCTACCGCAAAATCACCTGGACCCACGAAGTATCCGGTACTTCGGGTTCCGATGACTGGCGTCAGCCAGTCGCTTAATCGCGGCTGAACGCTTCACGCATCGGCCAGCTCTGCTGGTCGATGTTGTTTGCGCACTTCAAGAATTCTAGCGTCCGCCAGCGCCCTGCCCGGGTGCCGCGTACGCCGCAGCACTGCACGAGGAACAAGGGATGTTCGCGCCGGCCAATCAGACTCACTTTGCCCTGACTATCGAAGGTCTGGATAACGATCTCCAGGTGCTTGCCCTGCAAGGTCGGGAAGCCATCAGCCAGCCTTTTGTGTTTGAGGTGGATCTGGTCAGTGAACAGCCGTCCCTGGACCTCGAAACCTTGCTGCACAAACCGGCCTTTTTGCAGCTCTCGCCTGACGGCAGCGGCATTCATGGCCAGATCTATCGCGCCGCCCAGGGTGATTCCGGCAAACGCCTGACCCGCTACGCGGTGACCCTGCGCCCGCAACTGTCCTACCTGGCGCACCGCATCAACCAACGCATCTTCCAGAACCTCAGCGTGCCGAAAATTGTCGGCATGGTCCTCGAAGAACACGGCATCCAAAGCAATTCCTACGAATTCAAAGTAGGAGCGATTTATCCCGAGCGTATCTACTGCGTTCAATACGATGAATCGGACCTGCAGTTCATCCAGCGCCTGTGCGAGGAAGAAGGTATTCACTACCACTTCCAGCACAGCGCCACGGCCCACAAACTGGTGTTCGGCGATGACCAGACGGTGTTCCCGAAACTGGCGCCAGTGGCCTATCAGCAAGACTCCGGCATGGTCGCCACCGACCCGGTGATCAAACGCTTCGACCTGCGCCTGGAAACCCGCACCAGCCGCACCACCCGCCGCGACTACGACTTCGAAAAACCGCGCATCACCCTCGAAAGCGAAAACCGTGGCGACGCCCTGCCCGACCTCGAAGACTACGACTACCCCGGTCGTTTCATCGACCGCGAACGCGGCAAGCATCTGGCCAAACGCGCCCTCGAACGTCATCGCAGCGACTTCCAGTTGGCCGAAGGCCGCAGCGACCAGCCGATCCTGGTCAGCGGCCACTTCCTGGCCCTGACCCAACACCCGAAAGCCAAATGGAACGACCTGTGGCTGCTCACCGAAATCCTCCACGAAGGCAAACAGCCGCAAGTGTTGGAAGAATCGGTGACCAGCAACACCACCGCGTTGAAGGATGACTTCCATCAAGGCTATCGCAACCGCTTCCAGGCCACGCCCTGGGACGTGCCGAACCGCCCGCCGCTGAACCACCCCAAACCGCGAATCCTCGGCAGCCAGAGCGCCGTGGTCACCGGTCCCAAAGGTGAAGAAATCCACTGCGACCAGTACGGCCGCGTCAAAGTGCAATTCCACTGGGACCGTGAAGGCCAGGCCGACGACAAGACCAGTTGCTGGCTGCGCGTCTCCTCCGCCTGGGCCGGCGCCCACTACGGCGGCATCGCCATCCCGCGCATCGGCATGGAAGTACTGGTCACGTTTCTTGAGGGCGACCCCGACCAACCGCTGATCAGCGGCTGCCTGTACCACAAGGAAAACGTCGTCCCGTACGACCTGCCGGCGAACAAAACCCGCAGCACCTTCAAGACCCTGAGCTCCAAGGGTGGCGGCGGCTATAACGAACTGCGCATCGAAGACAAAAAGGGCCAGGAACAAATCTTCCTGCACGCCCAGCGCGACTGGGACGAAAACGTCGAACACGACCAGAAAATCCGCGTCGGCAACGAACGCCACGACACCGTCGAGCAAAACAGCTACAGCGAATTCAAGGCCGAAGAACACCACACCGTCTACGCCGACCGCAAAGTCGAAACCCGCGCCAACGACCACCTCACCGTCGGCGTCAACCAGCACATCAAAGTCGGCACCGGCCAATTCATCGAAGCCGGCCAGGAAATCCACCTGAGCAGCGGCATGAAAGTCGTGCTCGAAGCCGGCAGCGAACTGACCCTCAAGGGCGGCGGCAGCTTCATCAAGATCGACGGCAGCGGCGTGACGCTGAGCGGGCCGGTGATCAACATGAACTCCGGCGGCAGCCCCGGCAACGGCACTGGCGCAGCACCGCTGATGCCCGGCGTGCTGAAACAGGCCGATGCCGACACCGCTGGCCAGGTTTTGACCCCGGCGCAGATCAATACGTTGAAGCGCAATGCGCCGTTTTGTGAAGAGTGTGAGAAATGCAAGGCAGGTGCTTGTGCGATCTGATCTTTTGACCCCGCAGGCGTGGCTGGCTGAACGTCCTTTGCAGACAGGCGAACGTCTCTACTTGATTGTCAGCGCCGCCAGTGATGCCGAAGCGCTCAAAGCGTTCTACCAGCAAGACATGGCTCCAGAACTGAAGCCTATCTGGAGCGGTACGCCCTACGCCGATTGGCAGCCCGTCATGCCCTACCTTGCCGAATTGAAACCCAACGCCGGTTTTCTTCAGTGGATTGCCGAAACCGACGCCCAGGACTGGGGTTGGCTGGCGGTGTCCACCAGCGCTCCGGACGTGGTGTTCGAACACCTTCGCAGTTTGACTCAGGTGTTCATGCCTGACGGCACCGAGGTGTTTTTTCGGTTCTGGGATGGACGACATATCTTTCCGATCCTTGAAGGGCTCGGTGCCGGGGCTGGTGAAGTTTTACCGGTGTTCGACCGCTACTTGATTAACGGCCAGAAACTGGACGTGGGACCGAGGGGAGTTCCATCGGCAAAGAAGTGGCCGTGGTGGGAAGTGCCGCAGGCATTAGTTGACACGCTGGCCGAGAAAGACCACACCACCGTCGTCGAAAACTTGATGCAGTGGTTAGGAGAGGACTGCCCGGAACTGTTCTTCGCCTTCCCCGAAAGAAATCTGCGCCACAAGGTTGAGCGCTTCGTACGCCAACAATCCAACACAGAAGATATGGCAGAGCGTCTGGCTGCTGAGCTGACAAAGGAAGTCACGTCATGATTGATCCCATTGGTAATTTGGTCCTGCGCGTGCTGGACGCCAAAACCCCGGACGTGAGCCTGATTCTCAAGGACTTCAATAATTGCCTAACCGAATACAAGACCTGGGCCGACGGTTTCTGGACTGGCTGGGCAATGGATGTCGATCAGAAGTTCAAGGTCGGCAACGAAGTCAGCGTTACTGAGCGCAAGACCAAGACAGGGCCGGTTGAAACCTTTGCCACCTGCCCGTTGATGGGCGATTTCACCCTGATCCATATGTTTGAAAGCGCGCGGTACGTGCCCATCGGCAATACACCGGTCAAGCTCGAACCCGTCAAAAAAGCGATGTTCGGCGGATACGACGTTGTCGGCCCGGTGATTCCTGCGAATATCGGCCCAAGCGGCATTGAAGTTATCAAGGGCTGCAAGCCGGGTCAGATGTACCGCATCACCTTTTTTCCCAACGTTTCTGAAAGCAACGTCAAGGCGTTGTACGACTCATACCAGGGTGTCATCGGCAATCTTGACGGCTGGTTGAAAAGCGAGTGGTCGAGTAAGTTCCAGCCGCAGTGGGCGAGCTACTCGGCGACAGACCGGGCGGGTCGCTCGATGATATTGGTGCAGTCTGCGCTCGATAGTCTTGAGAAAGCGCTTTTAGGTCTGTGGGATGACATTAAAAGCCTGTTTGAGCTATTAGCCGACCCCTTCAAAAATGTAAAAAAACTTCTTCAATACCTGGAACAGGAAGAAATCGACAAACTCTACTCAGCATCGAAAGAAGCCATTGCGACCGGACTGCTGATTCTCAGCGACGAACCGCTGATGTTCGTTTACCTCTCAGCCATTATTGCGTGGGTTGGCATGCTGCCGCCGCAAGTCTGCGTGGAAGTGATAACGGCCATCGGCACTTCCTTTCTGATCAACGTGGTGCTGGGTATCTGTTTATCTGGCGGCCTGGGACTGGCGATTCGTGTTGGCACAAAAACTTTGGCCAAGGTCAACTCTGGCACCGCGGTAAAAATGCTTGAGGGGCTCGCGGAAAAACTCTTGGCCGCGAGTAAGGGTCACGCCTTGAAGGCTCACGGCGAAACCGTGAAACCACTGTTGGCCAGTGCGCAAGGCGTACCGATGGATGCCGCCAAAAAGGCCGCATTGAAAATCGAGCAAGCCACCGCTGCAAGAGCAAAAGGTCCTTTGCCGATCACCAGCGACACCCCAACACAGCTGGAAAAAAACGCCTCCGCCTTTGCTCGAAAAAAAGCAGAAAAACAATTCGTCCTGGAGCCGAAGGAAAAGGTCAGCGATGCTCCGGCCCAGTCAAAAACGCCCGACGAAAAAAGCTCAACCTGCGCCAAGAAAACCTGCACTAACGGCTGTCCAGTATCGATGGTCACCGGCGAAGAGCTGCTGACGCTGACCGATTGTGAACTCGGCGGACTGCTACCTTTCGAGTGGACTCGACTTTACCGTACCAGCGCTGCGGAAATTGATTGCGGCCTCGGTTACGGCTGGAGCCATGCACTTGCCCAGCGGGTAGACATAAAAGATGAAGAGGTGATCTGGACCGACCACGAAAACCGTATCACCACGTTCCCGTTACCGAGTGTGCAGCGTCCGGCGATCACCAACAGCCTGTCGGAAGCAGCGATTTTCCTTGGTGATGACCTCTCTGAACTGATCCTTACCCAGGCCGGAGAACGCACTCAGTTCTACCACTTCCGCTACGACAGCAAGGGCGCCACGCTGATCGCCCTCAGCGACAACTACGGCAATCGACTTCACATCACCCGTGACATTCACGGGCGCATCAAACGTGTCGATAACGGCGCCGGTCGTGCCCTGCTCGTACGTTACGACCGCAAGCACATCGTCGCCATCGACTATCAGCAGTTCATCCCGGCTGACAATCTGGAAGACGCCTGGATCACCATCCAGACCCTAGTCACCTACAGTTACGACACCCAGCACCGCCTGATCGAAGCCAAAAACGCCGCCGGCGAAGCCGAGCGTTATGCCTACAACGACCAGAACGTCATTCTTGAGCGGCAACTCGCTGGCGGCGCCAGTTTCTACTGGAAATGGGAAAAAGAAGGTAAATCGGCGCGCTGCATCCATCACTGGGCAAGCTTCTCGCAGATGGACGCGCATTACGTCTGGGATGACAAAGGCAGCGTCACGGTTACCAATGCTGACGGCAGCGAAGAGGTCTACACCCACGACGATAAGGCTCGACTGGTCGCCAAGGTTGATCCGGACGGTGCAGAGCACCTCAAGGCCTACGACGACAAGGGCCGCCTGATCGCCGAGAAAGATCCACTTGGCGCCGTCACCGAATACCAATACAACGAAGCAGGCCGTCTGGTTGCGGTCATACCACCGGAAGACGCCCCGACCTCCTACGAGTATTACCACGGCTACGTCCGGGTGGTGAATCGTGGCCCAGCGAAGTGGATATATTGGCGCAACGACCAAGGCGACATCACCGAACAAGTCGACCCGGATGGTAATTCAACCCACTACAACTATGACCGCCAGGGCCGACTTCTAGAAATCCGTCATCCGGATGGCAGTCGTCATCAACTGGGCTGGAACAATCTCGGTCAACTCCTCGAAGAACAGTTGCCCGATGGTGGCCAGCGCAAGTACCGCTACGACGCGTTGGGCCGGCAGATCACCCGTCAGGACGAAAACGGCGCAATCACCCAATACCAATGGGATGCTGCTAACCGGCTCGCGCAAATCACCCTGCCCGGTGGTGCTACGCGCGCGTTCACTTACAACCCATACGGCCGCGTCACCGCCGAGCGCGATGAGTTGGGCCGAGTCACCCGCTACGAATATGCCGACAACCTGCACTTGGTCAGCCGTCGTATCAATCCGGATGGCAGCCAACTGCGCTATCGCTACGACAACTCGAGATTGTTGCTCACCGAGATCGAAAACGAACGTGGCGAGCATTACCACCTCGATTATTACGCCAACGGCCTGATCCAGCAGGAAACCGGGTTCGACGGTCGTCGCACCGCTTATGAATACGACCTCAACGGCCAGTTGCTGAAGAAAACCGAATTCGGCGATGACGGCAGCGAGTTGGCCACTGAATACCAGCGCGACGCCGCTGGCCGTTTGTTGGTGAAAACCCTGGCTGATGGTGAAGAGATTCACTACAGCTACGACGCGCTTGGCCGTCTCGTGAATGTCGACGACGGTAACTGGCCACTGGCGTACGAATACGACCTGCAAGACCGTCTGATCACCGAGCACCAAGGTTGGGGCACTACGCGTTACGAGTACGACACCGTCGGCCAGTTGAAACACTGCCGTCTCCCGGACGGCAGCAAGCTTGATTATCGCCACCAGCGCGGCGGGCAGTTGAGCAGCATCGACCTTAACGGCTCGCGCCTGACCACCCACCAATTTAACGCCGGCCGCGAACAACAGCGCCAACAAGGTCTGCTGCTCAGCCAATACCAGTACGACGAACAAGGTCGCCTGCAAGCCCACAGCGTTAGCCAGCAGGATCGCAACCTGTTCCAGCGTCGCTACGCCTACGATGCCAATGGCAACCTCGCCGGCATCGACGACACCCGTAAAGGCAACCGCAGCTACCACTACGACCCGCTCGACCGCCTGATCAACGTCCGTGGCAGCACCCCGGAAAGCTTCGCCCACGACCCCGCCGGCAACTTGCTGGGACAAGGCGATCAGGCAACCGCGAACCTGGCCAACGTCAAAGGCAATCGTCTGCTGATGCAGGGCGACCGCCACTACGATTACGATGCCTACGGCAACCTGTGCCGCGAACGCCGTGGCACCGGACAGAAACTCGTCACCGAATACCGCTACGACTGCCAACACCGCTTGATCGGCGTCAGCCTGCCCGGCGGCAGCATCGCAAGCTACAAGTACGACGCCTTCGGCCGCCGTATCGAAAAAACCGTCGACGGCAGCACCACGGAATTCCTGTGGCAAGGTGAACGCCTGATCGCCGAAAGCGCCGACAACCGCTATCGCACCTACATATACGAACCGGGCAGCTTCCGCCCGCTGGCAATGCTCGACGGCGAAGGCCCGCTGAAAGCAACGCCGTTCTACTACCAACTCGACCACCTGGGCACCCCGCAAGAACTCACCGACTACAGCGGCGAGATCATGTGGTCGGCGAAATACCGCGCCTACGGCAACCTTGCGGCACTCGACGTTGCCGAAATCGACAACCCGCTACGCTTCCAGGGTCAATACTTTGATGCGGAAACGGGCTTACATTACAACCGGCATCGCTACTACAACCCGGACACCGGACGGTATTTGACACCGGACCCGATTAAGCTCGCTGGTGGGTTGAACAACTATCAGTACGTGCCTAACCCTACGGGGTGGGTGGATCCGTTGGGCCTGGATATTTGTCCGGGTGGAGATGCGTGTAAGCCCCCAAATGCGATAGAAGATCCCGCAACAAATACGAAAGTAAATGAGGGTGAACCCGGCCTTCCTGTAGTAAGCGGCAGCTACAAAGAACTGACTGATGCGAAAGCAAAAGATGCGCACCACATCATCCAAGATGCTGCGGTACGCGACTTACCTGGGTATGATCGAAAAGCAGCGCCAGCAGTACAACTACCAGGCCCCTCTACGCAGAAAGGCACTCCTCATTACGAAGCAACACAAGCTCAACGCCGAGCTGGCGGAGGGAGTTATAAAGCCGAACGCAGAATTGCTTTCAGAGCATTGCGTAAAGCCGGAATTAAGAAAGATGATGCAAAGGCCTTGATCAGAAATGCTGACGAGCACTTCAAGGCTATTGATGTTAAGCCGGAGACTTCGACTCGCATACCAGGGAACAGACGAAAATGAAAATTGATAAGAATCTCGAACTAGAAATAATTGATCTTATTTACGCACTCGTTAATGGCGATTTTGATAAAATCTCTGCCAAAAACTGGTATGGCAGACTCAACAAACATGATATTGAAGCGAGACTCTCCGAGTACGGTAATACATTGGTATTACCTCCAGCGTCTTTCGTAGAGAAGATAGATACTTATGAGTACAACGATGGCTCTGGCTTAGCTCTGGATGTACCACTGTGGACAGAGGAAGAAGGAATGAGCGACCTGACTCTTTCCCTTGAGTTGATATATGACGAAACAAAAGCGAAGCTTCAAATGACTGATCTCCGTGTTCTATGAAATAGCTGTAGAGCATTTTTTCTCGGTGGGGAGATTTTCTAACCGCTATGAATATCTTTAGGTAAAGGAAGTGAATCGCCCCTGGTTTATTAGAGGCGTCCGACTGGTTCCATTTGGCCAAAATCAGCCAGAGCCTTATTGTCGGATCGAGCCTCAGCTGTCGGATCTGACAATCGGCGGGCCGGTTTGGCTCAATTGCATCTACGGTTATCGCCAAGGATCGGGTAGTAACAATCGCGCATTCAGCCACGGATAATTCCCGATCAATACTGGAGTACATCCTTGCTGAATTGCTTTCGGCCACTACGAAGGATGTTGGAATGAACTCTGTTGCTCACAATCTACCCAGGATCTATATCATTTATGGCTAGGAACAGGCCGCTTTAACTCAAGAGTTTTTCGAAGCTTTTCCGCTTCGATTGATTGCCTCTCGATGAACTGCTTCATTTGAACCGTTTCTAACGTTTGCTGTTCGTATTGTTTTTGCTGCGCGATCAACTACTCTCGGAGTAAGTTCTCTGTCGTTTTTTGCGATAAAGAATTTTCATGATCGATGTCTTGCGAAACAGAAATCTGCCACCATGTCGCGAGTAAAGAGATCACTGCTGATGCGATGACTGCCCTTTTTGTCCATTCCAGGCTATTACCTGCCTGTTTGAATGCTAGTTCAGCATGCTTCTGATCACTCTCAGCTTTCTGTATCCATGCCGGCAAAATATCCTCTACAATTGTTTGGTTCAGACCACCAACAACCTCGGCAAGCGCATAAATTCGCAAACTTGTTTCACGCGAACTCTCAGCACTTTCTAAAGTTGCTCGTCCAAGCACTGTTTCTTCTGGGGCCAGAAAATAGGAGGAGTCTGAGAAGTCCTGCGCCCACTAATAGAGTCGTCTTTTAGTGGCGACAGCAACGCCTCTGACGCTTGCCAAGTACTAGAAGAAGTGTGAACTTCCGCCGCAACCATCGCAGCTCTTAGGGCGTCAGAAGCAGAAATAGATTCTGCGCATATTTGCCAGCCCGAACATCTGTTCCTGAAGCTTTTCTAAAGCCCCTTTACCAAGAAAGCCATAACTGCTATCGATAGATTTACGCATCTCATCGAGCCGTTTTTCATGGCGTTGAACCTCTCGATCTTTTCCAACCTTAACGGCGTCTCCAAGCTCAATCAATCCGGCGCCGTCCAGCAAATGCCCCCAATCGTTTTTTCTCGCTATTACGGGGGTAATTGTTAAAAAATCCGTCTCGATTAATGCGTCGACGACTTTATCCGGTAGATCGGAGTAGTCTCGTTTGTCCTGCGCTCGACTGGTTAATTTTGTACCGCAATCCTGCCTAATTCCATCGGATCACTACTTTAGAAATGCTTCAAATCCGCAACATTAGCGTGTCGAACGTACATTGGGCCCAATGAGGTATTAACCTCTACTTTTTTCAGGTATTAAATTATCTAGAGAAAGTTTTTTTGGTCGTAGTTTCGGCGGTTCAGCAGGTTTGTCATTCATCTAAATATCGCACCCCGTCCTATTATAAGTTCTGTCTATGATCGAAGATTCTGTAACGTCATCCGTAATGACTTTTCGGCTATGGGCTAAGTATAGGCGTGTGCGAGTCAGTATTTCTCGTTTACTTGAATCGCCTAGGATTTTCTAGACACATACAAGCGACTGCTTTTGGCCAATTTTTTCCTGTCGCCAACTTCAGATATGTGGCTTGGGGTTGGCGACCAGTTAAACATTGAGAGTGGGATGGAGTGATGGTGTTAAATCCAGTCCGGGATACGACTAACGCCCCTAATATTTGGGGCTTCAATCGACACGAATCTGTTGCGTGACCCGCGGTAACTGAATGCGGCTTAATGCCCGCGGACGAAAAGTGAGAGTACCCACTTACATCGATTTGACCGAGACTACTTCCACAAACCTGAATTTTTTTCTGGCCGTCTTTGTAGCTTCTTGTTCTGCATCTAGGGAGCTCAGCGTATCGGCCTCATGCACCATCTCGTGCATCTCGCCTTCAAATTCGTTTCCCACACGGAGCGTAACTCTCAACCTAGGAGTGAAGCCTTTTGAGACTGCCTTTTTCTTCGCTGCCTTCACCGGTTGCACAATCACAACATCCGGGACTGTGTCCTGCACGTCTGAGTTAATTGCCGGCGGAGAGGGCTCAGAATTACCGAATAGCGCCCGGCGCATCTCATCTTCCATCAATTCCGTATTCATACCATTTCTCAGAAGGGTGTTATCTATAACCTGATCGATTCTATCAGGATGGCCGGACTCTGTAGTAAAGCGTCGTTGGGTCTGACACTGAAGTGACAAAGGCCAGCAGAGCAGATACCGGCGAGCGTCAGCATCTGTCCATGTGCCAATCATGGCGGGCAGCGGTCGACCAGTATCAGCCAAAGAGAGATAAGCTAGGCTTCCGGCATTATTCCTCAAGGACGAACACCATGCCAGATAACTCAGACTGCAAGATCGCCACGGCGGACGCTCTGACATTGCTCCTCCACAGCCAGCATGCCTTAAGTGCAGCTATAGAAGAAATAACCAAGTGGCTCTCAGAAAATGGGGCAGGCAGTGTCGCCGCTAATGCGATGTCGGCCATGGAAACGCTAGACACCAATGCTCAAGCCATAACAGATTCCATTTTGAGGATACGCCAGTCATAAATTACTCAGCGCAAGACTGCCTTCTGATTTGAATGCCTCCCGATTTTGTAGACACCATTGACTGGCGGCTATGGGTCGATTGCAGACCTTCACGATGGGCAGCAATCGGCCCAGAGTGTGTAAAGACGCCTCCGCGAACCCTTGCTATGATTTCTGAGGATTTCATCGCAAGGATCGCCCATGAAGCGCTTTATCCAAGGTGAACATCGAGGCCAAGGCACCTTACTTCCCGAGAGCCTCGACGACTACGTCAGCGATACCATTCCGGTGCGCGTAGTCGACGTCTTTGTCGACGAACTCGACCTGGTCAATCTGG
>NZ_MOBR01000032.1 GCF_003732705.1 Pseudomonas frederiksbergensis
CCGCGAAGGCGTCGTGTCAGTCGATATCAATGTTGATTGATATGACGCCTTCGCGGGCAAGCCTCGCTCCTACAAAGGAGGGGGGGTCAGCTCAGCGCTTTTTCAATCGCATGCACAATCGTCGGATCATCCGGCGCCGTGCGCGGCGAGAACCGCGCCAATACACGCCCGTCTTTACCGAGCAGGAATTTCTCGAAGTTCCAGGTGATGTCACCCGGAAACTCCGCGCCCTCGCCCGCCAGCAAACGGTACAGCTGATGACGATCATGACCGTTGACTTCCAGCTTGCTGGACAACGGAAAGGTCACGCCATAGTTGAGGCTGCAGAATTCCTGGATCTCTTGCTCGGAGCCCGGTTCCTGGCCGGCAAACTGGTTGCACGGCAAGCCCAGCACGCTGAAACCTTTATCCTTGAATTGCTGATAGAGGTTTTCAAGCGCCGCGTACTGTGGGGTCAAACCACATTTGGAGGCAACGTTGACCACCAGCACGACGTGCCCCTTGAAGGGCGCCAGAGGTAGATCCTGACCATCCAGGGCTTTCAAATTAAGGTCGTGGAAAGCACTCATGACGAACTCCAAATTCCCGTGTTCTTCTCGAAACAGCCACTTGGCGGCGCCGCCTGGGACAGCCGCGGACTAAAAAGGCGCCCTCGGGCGCCTCTCCAGTTCTCTGAGCTTAGCGCAGAAATCAGTGGTGATGGCCACCTTCGCCATGGACGTGACCATGAGCGATTTCTTCCTGGCTGGCGTCACGAATGTCGATGATCTTGACCTGGAAATTCAGGCGCTGGCCGGCCAACGGGTGGTTGCCGTCGACGGTGACATCGTCGCCGTCCAGGTCACGGATGGTGACAATTTGCATCTGGCCGTCCGGCGCGGAAGCGTGGAACTGCATGCCCACTTCCAGTTCGTCAACGCCTTCGAACATGCTGCGGCTCAAGGTGCTGACCAGTTCGGCAGCGTATTCGCCGTAGGCGTCTTCAGGTTCTACGGCAACGGTCAGTTCGTCACCGACGGTTTTGCCTTCCAGGGCTTTTTCCAGGCCCGGGATAATGTTACCTGCGCCTTGCAGGTAGACCAGCGGCGCGCCGCCGGCGGAGCTGTCGATGACCTCACCAGCGTCGTTGGTCAGGGTATAGTCGATGGAGACAGCCTTATTGGCGGCGATCAGCATGGGGCGAGACCTTTTGCAGAAGAATATAGAAAGAACGAGTTTAGCGAAGCAATCGCCCGAAAGCGAACACAACCCGGACAGACGGATGGCGGCGCCAGGCTCGACGATCACTGGTTTCCACCAGGACGAGGATGGCCATTGGGTGGCCGAGCTATCCTGCGGCCACACCCAACACCTGCGCCATCAGCCGCCCTGGCAATCCCGGGCCTGGGTCATGGACCCGGCGCAACGTATTGAAAAAATAGGCCAGCCCTTTGCTTGCGGTTGGTGCGCACAAGGCTCGGTTAGCGATAACCTTGGCGACTGAATTTCGGTAGATCGTCAGTTATAGATGATCACCACTGCCATGCACCTCCAGAGAATCCGCATGCAAACTTTTTTTATCGCGCCCACCGATTTTGGTGTGGGTCTGACCTCCATCAGCCTCGGGCTGGTGCGCACCCTTGAGCGAGCCGGCCTCAAAGTCGGCTTTTTCAAACCGATTGCCCAGCCCCATCCGGGCGACACCGGCCCTGAGCGTTCCACTGAACTGGTGGCGCGCACCCACGGTCTCAAACCGCCGCAACCCCTGGGCCTGGCCCATGTCGAGCGCATGCTCGGCGACGGTCAGTTGGATGAGTTGCTCGAAGAAATCATCACGCTGTATCAGCAGGCCGCTGTCGGCAAAGACGTGCTAATCGTCGAAGGCATGGTCCCGACCCGCAGCGCCAGTTACGCCGCGCGGGTCAATCTGCACTTGGCCAAGAGCCTCGATGCCGAAGTGATCCTGGTCTCGGCGCCGGAAAACGAAGTGTTGACCGAACTCTCCGGCCGGGTGGAATTGCAGGCGCAATTGTTCGGCGGCCCGAAAGACCCGAAAGTCCTCGGGGTGATCCTCAATAAGGTCAAGACCGATGAAAGCATGGAAGCCTTCGCCTCGCGCCTGAAGGAGCACTCGCCGTTACTGCGCAGTGGCGACTTCCGTTTGCTCGGTTGCATCCCGTTCCAGCCGGAACTGAACGCCCCGCGCACCCGCGACGTGGCCGACCTGATGGGCGCGCAGATTCTCAATGCCGGTGACTACGAAACCCGGCGCATGACCAAAATCATCATTTGCGCGCGCACCATGCGCAACACCGTGGAGCTGCTCAAGCCCGGCGTGCTGGTGGTGACCCCCGGCGATCGCGACGACATCATTCTCGCGGTCAGCCTCGCCGCCATGAATGGTGTACCACTGGCCGGCCTGTTGCTGACCAGCGACACCCTGCCCGATCCACGGATCATGGACCTGTGCCGTGGCGCCTTGCAGGCCGGCCTGCCAGTATTGTCGGTGAGCACCGGCTCCTACGACACGGCCAACCAGTTGAACGGTTTGAACAAGGAAATCCCGATCGACGACCGCGAGCGTGCGGAGATCATCACCGATTTCGTCGCCAGCCACCTCGATGCCAAATGGCTGCACCAGCGTTGCGGTACGCCACGGGAAATGCGCCTGTCGCCAGCGGTGTTCCGCTATCAATTGATCCAGCGCGCCCAAGCCGCCAACAAGCGCATCGTGTTGCCCGAAGGCAGCGAGCCGCTGACCGTGCAAGCCGCCGCAATCTGCCAGGCCCGGGGCATCGCCCGATGCGTGTTGCTGGCCAAACCGGCAGACGTCGAAGCGGTGGCCCGCGCCCAAGGTATCGAGTTACCGCCGGGGCTGGAGATTCTCGACCCGGACCTGATTCGCGGTAATTACATCGAACCGATGGTGGCCCTGCGCAAGAGCAAAAGCCTCAACGCGCCGATGGCCGAACAGCAACTGGAAGACACCGTGGTGATCGGCACCATGATGCTGGCGCTGGATGAAGTCGATGGCCTGGTGTCCGGGGTCATTCACTCCACCGCCAACACCATCCGCCCGGCCCTGCAACTGATCAAGACTGCGCCGGGCTGCACCCTGGTGTCGTCGGTGTTTTTCATGCTGTTCCCGGAGGAAGTGCTGGTCTACGGCGACTGCGTGATGAACCCGCACCCAAGCGCCAGTGAACTGGCCGAGATTGCGTTGCAAAGCGCCGACTCTGCCGCTGCGTTCGGCATCACGCCGCGCGTAGCGATGATCAGCTACTCCAGCGGTGAGTCGGCCAGTGGCGAAGAAGTCGAGAAGGTCCGCGAAGCGACGTTGCTCGCCCACGAGCAACAGAACTCGCTGCTGATCGACGGCCCGTTGCAGTACGACGCCGCCGCCAACGAAACCGTCGCGAAGCAACTGGCGCCGAACAGCCTGGTCGCCGGTCGCGCCACGGTGTTTGTGTTCCCGGACCTGAACACCGGCAACACCACCCACAAAGCCGTACAGCGCAGCGCCGATTGCGTCAGCCTCGGGCCAATGCTGCAAGGCCTGCGCAAACCGGTGAACGACCTGCCGCGCGGCGCGCAAGTCGATGACATTGTCTACACCATCGCGTTGACCGCGATTCAAGCTGCCAACCGACCTATGGATCTTTAAATGCTGGATTTCCTGCCTGCCGCCGTGCGCGGTGTGATTGCATCGTTGTTGCTGGCCCTGAACACCATTCTGCTTTGCTCGATTCTGTTCCTCGTGGCGCTGTTCAAAGTGCTGCCCTTCGCCCTCACCCAGCGCTTCACGCTCTGGCTGATGAGCCACATCCACGAAGCCTGGATCAGCAACAACAAAGCCTGGATGAACCTGGTCTGCCGCACCCGCTGGCACCTCAGCGGTCTTGAAGGGCTGGACTATCAGCACTCGTACCTGATCACCAGCAACCACCAGAGCTGGGTCGACATCATGGTGCTGCAATACGTGCTCAACCGACGCATCCAGCCGCTGAAATTCTTTCTCAAGCAAGAGCTGATCTGGGTCCCGGTGATTGGCCTGGCGTGGTGGGCGCTCGGGTTTCCGTTTATGAAACGCTACTCCAAGGCCTACCTGGAAAAACACCCGGAGAAGAAAGGCAAAGACCTGGAAACCACCCGCAAGACCTGCGACAAATTCCGCAACAACCCGGTGGGGATTTTCAACTTCGTCGAAGGCACGCGGTTTACCGAGGGTAAGCATGCGCAGCAGAAATCACCGTTCAAGTACCTGCTCAAGCCCAAGGCTGGCGGCATTGCGTTTGTGCTCGATGCCATGGGTGAGCAGCTTGAATCCATCGTCAACGTGACCATTCACTATCCAGGTGGGCGCCCCGGTTATTGGGATCTGCTCTGTGGGAATGTGAAAGATGTAGTGGTGCATTTTCAGGAACTGAAGATTCCGCCGCAGTTCATTGGCAAGAATTACGATCAGGACGGCGAGTATCGTTTGCAGTTTCAGGGCTGGATCAATCAGCTGTGGGAAGACAAGGATGCACAGTTGGTGCAGATGCACCGTGAGTATCCCGCCAAGTCTTGAGGCGGCTGTACTGGCCTCTTCGCGGGCAAGCCTCGCTCCTACAGGTTAGTGGCGCTACCCGCAATCCGTAGGAGCGAGGCTTGCCCGCGAAGGCGTCCTCCCAGACACAAAAAACCCGCCGGATGATCACTCATCGGCGGGTTTTTTCTTGCAGCTTGAAGCTAAAAGCTTGTCGCTGCTTCCATCTTAGATCGCGCCGCGGCTACGCAGCAGATCCAGCACTTGCTTGACACTTTCTTCCAGCGACAACGACTGGGTATCGACCACGAGGTCGGCATCCAGCGGCACGTCGTACGGGAAGGAGTCGCCCGGAATGTTGTCGCCACCGGCAGCGTACAAGCCTTGCGGATCACGTTCGGCACACACCGCCGGCGAGGCCTGGACGTAGACCGTCAGCAGACGCTCCTTGCCGATCAGGTCCTTGGCCTGCTCACGACCTTCGGCACTCGGCGCCACGAATGCCGCCAAAGTCAGCAGGCCCGCCTCGTTGAACTGACGCGCCACATGCGCCGCACGACGCCAGTTCTCGGTACGCCCGGAACGATCCTGCGGCAGACCTTTGTTCAGGTCGTGACGCAGGTTCTGGCCATCCAGCACGAACACCGCACGGCCCAGGTCGAACAACTTGCGTTCAACCGCATAAGCCAGGGTGCTTTTGCCCGCGCCGGACAAGCCGCTGAACAACACGGTGGCCGGTTGCTGGCCGAAGCGCTGGGCGCGTTCTTCCGTGGCAACGTGGGCCAGTTTGCCGTGGTGCGTGCTGCCACCATGAGCCGATGGCTGAGCGATGATCATGCCGGCGGCGACGGTGCCGTTGGTCAAGCGATCGATGACGATGAACGAACCGGTGGTGCGGTTGCTCGCGTAGCCATCGAGTGCGATGGCGGCATCGAGACTGACCTTGACCCGACCGATTTCGTTGAGGTTCAACGAACTGGCCGGCCCTTCTTCCAGGGTGTTCACGTCAACGCGGTTGACGATGCTGGTGATCGAACCCGGCACGTAACTCGTGGCGCGCTTGATGTCGTATTTCTTGCCCGGCAGCATCGGTTCTTCGGCCATCCACACCAGCATGGCGTCGAAGGCGTCAGTCACTTGCGGCAGGTTATCGGCGTGTACCAGCAGGTCGCCGCGAGAGATATCGATCTCGTCTTCCATGGTCAGCGTAACGGCCTGCCCCGGGCCTGCGTGTTCCAGCTCACCTTCAAAAGTGACGATGGATTTCACGCGGCTGCTCTTGCCCGACGGCAGTACCACGACTTCATCGCCCTTGTGCACGATGCCACTGGCCAGAGTGCCGGCGAAACCACGGAAGTTCAGGTTCGGACGATTGACGTACTGCACCGGGAAACGCAGGTCGGTGTAGTTGCGGTCGTTGGCGATCTCGACGGTCTCGAGAATTTCCATCAGCGACTGGCCGGTGTACCACGGCGAGCGCTCGGACTTGTTCACCACGTTGTCGCCCTTCAGGGCCGACATCGGCACGAACGCCATGGTGGTCGGCTTGAACGCGATGCCTTCGGCGAACTTCAGGTAATCGGCCTTGATCGACTCGAACACGCTTTCGTCGAAGCCATTGAGGTCCATCTTGTTGATGGCGACCACGATGTGCTTGATGCCGAGCAACGAGGCAATGAAGCTGTGGCGACGGGTCTGGGTCTGCACGCCGTAGCGGGCGTCGACCAGGATGATCGCCAGGTCACAGGTGGACGCACCGGTGGCCATGTTGCGGGTGTACTGCTCATGGCCAGGGGTATCGGCGATGATGAATTTGCGTTTGGCGGTGGAGAAATAACGGTAAGCGACATCAATGGTGATGCCCTGCTCCCGCTCGGCCTGCAGGCCGTCGACCAGCAACGCCAGGTCGATGTCTTCACCGGTGGTGCCGACTTTTTTCGAGTCGCGGGTAATGGCTTCCAGATGATCTTCGTAAATCATCTTGGAGTCGTGCAGCAGGCGCCCGATCAGGGTGCTCTTGCCGTCGTCGACGTTGCCACAGGTCAGGAAGCGCAGCATTTCCTTGCGTTCGTGCTGGCCCAGGTAGGCGAGGATGTCCTCGCTGATCAAATCGGATTGATGGCTCATTGGGGTTAAGCTCCGAGCTGTAAGCTTCAAGCGGCAAGCTTGTCGGCGTACAGCTAGTCAGAAATTTTGTTGATCAAGCCGCATAGCATTCTTGAAAGCTCGCGGGTTTCTGTAATCCAATTTTCAGCCAGTGGATCGGCGATATAAGCAATTTCACGGGCAATGAGGAGTTGGGTGCGTAACTCCCCACAGGAAGCCTTGGCGATCCAAAGAAAACGTACTTTTTCCTTGGCACTGCGCCGTTCCATGCCTTCAGCAATATTGGAAGGCAGCGAAAGCGCGGAGCGGGTGATTTGGTCCTTGAAACCAAAATCCCTGCAACGCGCGAACTCTCTGTAAATGCCCACCGCCAAACACTTGCTACGCTGCCAAACAACCAGTCTCTCGAAATCCATAACGAGTAACTCAATCACGGCTCGCAGCAACCGGCCACAAGCACCAAACCACAACGTTACGCATACCGCCTTTAACTTGCAGCTTGCCGCTTGTAACTCAAAGCTTAGAAATACCCCTGACGTTTCTTTTCTTCCATTGAACCTGCGCCATCGTGATCGATGACCCGGCCCTGGCGTTCGGAAGTTCGCGTCAGGAGCATTTCCTGAATGATGTCGGTCAGGCTGGTGGCCTCGGACTCGACCGCACCGGTCAACGGGTAGTCGCCGAGTGTGCGGAAGCGCACCTTTTTCTTGACGATGCGCGCCTTGTCTTCGTCGCTCAGGTGATTGAGCAGGCGTTCGTCGTCGATCATGATCCAGGTGCCATTCATCTCGATGACGTCGCGCTCGGCGGCGAAATACAGCGGCACAATCGGGATGCCTTCGAGGTAGATGTACTGCCAAATGTCCAGTTCGGTCCAGTTCGACAACGGGAACACACGAATGGATTCGCCCTTGTTGACGTTGCCGTTGTAGACATTCCACAGCTCTGGACGCTGGTTTTTCGGGTCCCAGCGGTGCTTGGTGTCGCGGAAGGAATACACGCGCTCTTTGGCACGGGACTTCTCTTCGTCGCGGCGGGCACCACCGAAAGCGGCATCGAAACCGTACTTGTCGAGGGCCTGTTTCAGGCCTTCGGTTTTCATGATGTCGGTGTGCTTGGCACTGCCGTGGGTCAGCGGGTTGATACCCTGCGCGACGCCATCGGGGTTGACGTGGACGATCAGGTCCAGGCCCAGTTCTTCGACCATACGATCGCGGAACGCGTACATTTCCTGGAACTTCCACCGGGTGTCGACGTGCATCACCGGGAACGGCAACTTGCCCGGGAAGAATGCCTTGCGCGCAAGGTGCAGCATCACGGCGGAGTCTTTACCGACGGAGTACAGCATCACCGGGTTATCGAACTCGGCGGCGACCTCGCGGATGATGTGGATGCTTTCGGCCTCCAGCTGTTTCAGATGCGTCAGTTTGTCGACCATGGCTACTCACGAAAACGATCTTATGGACGGCCAGCGGGCCGTGTTCGAGCGGGGAATCCTAGCACAGCGCCCCCTTCTAATCAGGACGCCAACTAGATCGAAAGGGTATATGAATATACCTGCTCGTTTGGCTACAGCCCTTGTAGGAGCAAGGCTTGCCCGCGATAGCGATCTCAAGGACGCCATCGCGGGCAAGCCTTGCTCCTACAGGGTGAGGTCGGTCATCAGATGGGGTTGGGGCAATCGATGAAGATGTGTTCCACGGCAAACCGTCGCGCCAGGTAATCGCCCAAGGCCTGAACGCCATAACGCTCAGTGGCGTGATGCCCGGCAGCGATGAAGCTGATGTCGTTTTCCCGGGCGCTGTGGAACGTCTGCTCCGACGCTTCGCCGCTGAGGTACAGATCGACCCCGGCCAGTACGGCTTGATCGATATAGCCCTGGCCGCCACCGGTGCACCAGCCGACCCGACGAATCATCTCGCTGCCTTCAATCAGCAACGGCTCGCGGCCCATGACTTCCTGCACCCGACGGGCAAAATCGCGTGGGGTCATCGGCTCACTCAGGGAGCCGACCAGGCCGACGATTTTCAGGTTATCGGGGTCCAGCGGGCCTTCGACAGTGATATCCAACTGACGCGCCAGTTGCACGTTGTTGCCGACATCCGGGTGCAAATCCAGCGGCAAGTGATAGGACAGCAGGCTGATGTCGTGCTTGAGCAGGGTTTTCAACCGGCGCTGCTTCATGCCGGTAATGCACGGGTTCTCGCCTTTCCAGAAATAGCCGTGATGCACCAGCACCAGATCGGCCTTGGCCTCGACCGCCGCGTCCAGCAGCGCCTGGCTGGCGGTCACGCCGCTGACGATGCGCATCACTTGCGGACGACCTTCGACCTGCAAGCCATTTGGGCAGTAGTCGGCGATCTTTGAACTGTTAAGGTAACGGTCGGCTTCTTCGACCAGGGTGCTCAGGGCGACGGCCATAAAAGACTCCTAAATATCCCGTTCAGAGGCGCGCTCGCCTCGTATAATGCGCGACATTATGGGCGGTCTCATACCACCTGCAACCTTTCCAGGACTTGCTTAATGCTTAAGGCGCTGCGTTTTTCCGGCTGGCCGCTGTTGGCCGGCGTGCTTATCGCTCTGTTGATAATCCAGCGTTACCCGCAGTGGGTCGGGCTTCCGAGCCTAGACGTCAACCTTCAGCAAGCCCCGCAAACCACCAGCGTGCAGCAAGGGCCGGTGTCCTATGCCGATGCCGTGGTCATCGCCGCACCGGCGGTGGTCAACCTGTACACCACCAAAGTCATCAACAAACCGAATCATCCGTTGTTCGAAGACCCGCAATTCCGCCGCTTCTTCGGCGACAACTCGCCGAAGCAGAAGCGCATGGAGTCGAGCCTGGGTTCCGGCGTGATCATGAGCCCGGAAGGCTACATCCTGACCAACAACCACGTGACCACCGGCGCCGACCAGATTGTCGTGGCGCTCAAGGATGGCCGCGAGACGTTGGCTCGAGTGATCGGCAGCGATCCGGAAACCGACCTGGCAGTATTGAAGATCGACCTGAAAACCTTGCCGGCGATCACCATCGGCCGTTCCGACAACATCCGCATCGGTGACGTCGCGCTGGCCATCGGTAACCCGTTCGGCGTCGGCCAGACCGTGACCATGGGCATCATCAGCGCCACCGGGCGTAACCAGTTGGGCCTGAACAACTACGAAGACTTCATCCAGACCGACGCCGCAATCAACCCCGGCAACTCCGGCGGTGCACTGGTGGATGCCAACGGCAACCTGACCGGCATCAACACCGCGATCTTCTCCAAATCCGGCGGTTCCCAAGGCATCGGCTTCGCGATCCCGGTGAAACTGGCGATGGAAGTGATGAAGTCGATCATCGAACACGGCCAGGTGATCCGTGGCTGGCTCGGGATTGAAGTGCAGCCGCTGACTCAGGAACTGGCGGAATCGTTTGGTTTGTCTGGGCGTCCAGGGATCGTAGTGGCGGGGATTTTCCGCGACGGCCCGGCGCAGAAGGCCGGCCTGCAACTCGGCGACGTGATCCTCAGCATCGATGGCGAACCCGCCGGCGATGGCCGCCGCTCGATGAACCAAGTGGCGCGGATCAAACCGACCGACAAGGTGACGATCCAGGTGATGCGCAACGGCAAGGAATTGAAGCTGAGCGCAGAGATTGGCCTGCGTCCGCCGCCGGCGCCGGTCAAAGAAGAAGAGTAAGCAGCCCCGCTTGATGCTGATCGTTCCCACGCTCCGCGTGGGAATACCGCCATGGACGCTCCACGTCCACTGTGACGCAGAGCGTCACGGGACGCATTCCCACGCAGAGCGTGGGAACGATCATGTGCAGGAGCGAGGCTTGCCCGCGAAGGCGTCAGGTCAGTCAGCGATGATGTCGACTGACCGACCGCCTTCGCGGG
>NZ_MOBR01000033.1 GCF_003732705.1 Pseudomonas frederiksbergensis
GGTGTGTCAGTCACCCTTTGTGTTGAATGACACACCGCCTTCGCGAGCAAGCCCGCTCCCACAAAGGTTATGTGTTGAGCACAGAAACAAAAACGCCCCGATCATCACTGATCGGGGCGTTTTTTATTGCCGGTGCGCCGGTTAGGCGGCGATCGACAACTTGAGCTTGTTCATCGCACTCTTCTCGAGCTGACGAATACGCTCGGCCGACACGTTGTACTTCTGCGCCAGGTCGTGCAGCGTGGCTTTTTCTTCTGCCAGCCAACGCTGGTAGAGGATGTCACGGCTGCGGTCGTCCAGCACTTCCAGCGCTTCGTGCAGGTTGTGGTTGGAGTTGTCGCTCCAGTCGGCATCTTCCAGTTGACGGGCCGGGTCGTACCGGTGGTCTTCCAGATAGTTGGCCGGCGATTGGAACGCGCTGTCATCGTCCGCTTCCGCGGCCGGGTCGAAGGCCATGTCATGGCCGGTCAGGCGACTTTCCATCTCTCGCACTTCCCGCGGCTCTACGCCGAGGCTTTCCGCCACACGGTGGACTTCCTCGTTGTTCAGCCACGCCAGACGTTTCTTCTGGCTGCGCAGGTTGAAGAACAGCTTGCGCTGGGCCTTGGTGGTCGCGACTTTCACAATGCGCCAGTTGCGCAGGATGAACTCGTGAATTTCTGCCTTGATCCAGTGCACAGCGAACGAAACCAGACGCACACCCATTTCCGGGTTGAAGCGCTTCACAGCCTTCATCAGGCCGACGTTGCCTTCCTGGATCAGGTCAGCCTGAGCCAGACCGTAGCCGGAATAGCTACGGGCAATGTGTACGACAAAACGCAGGTGGGCGAGCACCATCTGCCGAGCCGCCCCCAAATCCTGCTCATAATAGAGACTCTCGGCCAGTTCACGCTCCTGCTCCGGCGTCAGCAATGGAATGCTGTTCACCGTGTGCACATAGGCTTCCAGGTTTGCGCCTGGGACCAGAGCATAAGCAGGTTGCAAAGAAGTGGTCATACGAAAAAACCTCCGACTTACATAACTCGTGCAGTTCAGCACTGCGAAAATTGACCGGAAACCGTAGGACAAGTTCCCATAAAAACCGAAAGGTCAATACGCGCAAAAAAATACTACTTCGGCGCCAACTCCCTGAGATGACGTGCGACTGCAATCCATGCACCGATATAACCCAACAGCACCGCGCCAAGCAAGAGCGACAGACCATCGGCAGCTGGCACTCCGGCCAGCGCAAAATTACTGCCGTACAAGCCGGCCAAACCAACCACTGCGTCGTTCAGCCAGTTCAGGCCGAACGCCAATACGCCCCAGGAAAGAATCCCCGCACCGAAGCCATAGAGCGCACCCATATACAGAAAGGGCCTGCGCACATAGCTGTCCGTGCCGCCGACGAGTTTAATCACTTCTATCTCTGTGCGGCGGTTTTCAATATGAAGACGAATGGTATTGCCTATCACCAAAAGTAATGCAGACACCAAAAGCACAGTCAAACCGAAGACAAACCGGTCGCCCAGCTTGAGGATGGCGGCCAGACGCTCGACCCAGACTAGATCAAGTTGCGCCTGCTGTACCTTCGGCAGCTCGGAAAGTTTTTGTCTTAATGCTTCAAGCGTCGCCTTGTCGACTTCGTTCGGCGTCACCAGCACGACGCCCGGCAACGGGTTTTCCGGCAGTTCCTTGAGTGCTTCTCCCAGACCGGACTGCTGCTGGAACTCTTCCAACGCTTGATCACGACCGACATATTCAGCGTCAGCGACGCCGGGCATGCCTTTGATCTGTTCACGCAACGACTCACCCTGCTCCGGGCTGGCGTCAAGTTGCAGATAAAGGGAAATCTGCGCCGCACGCTGCCAGGAACCACCCAGTCGCTCGACGTTATTCAGCAAAAGTGACAGCCCCATCGGCAAACTCAGTGCGACTGCCATCACCAGACAGGTGAAAAAACTGCCGATCGGCTGTTTGCCCAAGCGCCGCAAACTGTCGAGCAGGCTGGCGCGATGACTTTCGATCCAGGCACGTAACAGGGTGGCGAAGTCCGGGCCGTCGTCATCGTCACGCTTTTTCTTTTGCGGTTGCGGATCGGCAGCCTTCGGGGCCACGCGCTCGGAAACCTTGGGGCTGCGTGTCGCACTCATACGCCAGCCTCCCCGTCGCCGATCAAGCGGCCGCGTTGCAAGGTCAGCATGCGGTGGCGCATACGAGCGATCAGGGCCAGGTCGTGACTCGCGATGAGGACGCTGGTGCCCAGACGATTGATGTCTTCGAACACACCCATGATCTCCGCCGCCAGGCGCGGATCGAGGTTACCGGTCGGTTCGTCCGCCAGCAGCAAGGCCGGGCGGTGGACGATAGCGCGAGCAATTCCGACGCGCTGTTGCTGACCGGTGGACAGGTCACCGGGGTACAGATCGGTCTTGTCCGAGAGCGCCACGCGCTCCAGGGCCGAATCCACCCGCTTGACGATTTCAGCCTTGGACAGGCCAAGGATCTGCAACGGCAGCGCGACGTTGTTGAACACCGTGCGATCAAACAGCAACTGGTGATTCTGGAACACCACGCCGATCTGCCGCCGCAGATATGGAATCTGCGCGTTGCTGATGGTGCTCAGGTCTTGCCCGGCCAGCAGCAGTTTGCCGGTGCTCGGGCGTTCCATGGCCAGCAACAGCCGTAACAAGGTACTTTTACCGGCGCCGGAGTGGCCGGTGACAAACAAGAATTCGCCCCGACGGACTCGAAAGCTCAGCTCATGCAAGCCGACGTGACCGTTCGGGTAGCGTTTACCGACCTGTTCGAAACGAATCATGAACGCTCCCGCTCGGCAAACAATGCCTGGACAAAGGGTTCTGCTTCAAAGGTACGCAAATCATCGATGCCTTCACCGACGCCGATGTAGCGAATGGGCAAGCCGAACTGCTTGGCCAGGGCGAAAATCACCCCGCCCTTCGCGGTGCCGTCGAGCTTGGTCAGCGCCAGACCGGTCAGTTGCACGGTCTGGTTGAACTGCTTGGCCTGGTTGATGGCGTTCTGACCGGTACCGGCGTCGAGCACCAGCAGCACTTCGTGCGGTGCGTCGGCGTCAAGTTTGCCGATCACCCGGCGAACCTTCTTCAATTCTTCCATCAGGTTGTCTTTAGTGTGCAGACGACCGGCGGTGTCAGCGATCAGCACATCGATGCCACGGGCCTTGGCGGCCTGCACAGCATCGAAGATGACCGAAGCCGAGTCGGCGCCGGTGTGTTGGGCGATCACCGGGATCTTGTTGCGCTCACCCCAGACCTGCAATTGCTCCACGGCGGCGGCGCGGAAGGTGTCACCGGCGGCGAGCATGACTTTCTTGCCTTCCAGTTGCAGCTTCTTCGCCAGTTTGCCGATGGTGGTGGTCTTGCCGGCGCCGTTGACGCCGACGACCAGAATCACGAACGGCTTGTTTTGCGAGGTGATTTTCAGCGGCTGCTCGACGGGTTTGAGCATCGCCGCCAGTTCCGCTTGCAGGGATTTGTACAGTGCGTCGGCATCGGCGAGTTCTTTGCGCGCGACTTTCTGGGTCAGGCGCTGAATGATCACCGAAGTCGCTTCGACGCCAACGTCGGCGGTCAGCAGGCGGGTTTCGATGTCTTCTAGCAGTTCGTCATCGATGGTCTTGCGGCCCAGGAACAGACTGGCCATGCCTTCGCCGATGCTGGCGCTGGTCTTGGACAGGCCTTGCTTGAGGCGGGCGAAGAAACCGGCTTTGGTTTCTTCAGTGCGCGGCGGCTCGGACGGGGTTTCGACGATGGCGACAGGGGCTTCGACAACGGCAGCGACAACCGGTGCAGGCGCTGGCGCTGGCGCTTGAACAATCGGTGCAACGGGCGCTACGAAGGCCGGCACTTCTGGCTCTGGAACAACAACCGGCTCAGGCTCAGCGACGAAAACGGGCGCGACAACCGGCTCGATCACGGGCACATGAATCGGCTCAGGGGTAAACGCAATCGGTGCCGGAATCGGCGGCGTAACGTGTGGCGCCTGTTCGTCTTCGACCAGTGCCACCGGCTCTTCCGCCACCGGCAAGGTCAGCCACGGCTCAGCGACGGGCGTCAGCGGCAACTCGGCCACGACTTCGGGTTCTGCCTCAACCACCGGCTGCAACACCGGCTCGGCATTCGGCAGGACAATCGGCGCCGGCTCTTCTTCTATTACCGGCGCAGGAATGGGCTCAGGAGTGGGCTGTGGCTGTTCGACGACGGTTTCCTGCGGCTTTTTGCGCAGCCATCCGAACAGGCTTTTCTTTTCGCCAGCCGCAGCTGGGGTCTTCTTGTCGTCGTTGGAACCAAACATGGAGGACGGCTATCTCACGGTAGCGACGCGCCAAAGGGCGCCTCGGCAAATAAATATTCGATGCAGAACAGACTGCGATTCACCCAGCTTGTTCACGCGCAACAATTTGTCGAAGTGCCAACGGCACCTCAAAGGTCGACTAATACGAAGGACTGGACCGGCATCGTCGGCGAAAACGCAGAGTCTAGCTGACAAACTCAAAGCTTCTTCCGAGAACCCATACAACCTGCGGACCGATAAAAGGCTCACAGGCGTGGCCGCCAGTAAAACGGACCGTTATCCTAGCACCCTCTCGCCCGCTGACGCTAAGAACAAGCGGGCAGCTCAACAGGTTTAAAAAACGTATGAATGCTCTAGCCCGCCGCGCCGCAGGCCTGCTGCTCAGCACAGTTTGTCTGCCCCTCTCGGCCCTGGCTGCCGATCCACAACCCACCCACGAATTCACCCTCGACAACGGCTTGAAGGTCGTTGTGCGCGAAGACCATCGTGCGCCAGTGGTGGTTTCCCAGGTCTGGTACAAGGTCGGCTCCAGCTACGAGACTCCGGGTCAGACCGGTCTGTCCCACGCCTTGGAACACATGATGTTCAAGGGCAGCGAGAAAGTCGGCCCCGGCGAAGCGTCGCTGATCCTGCGCGACCTCGGCGCCGAAGAGAACGCCTTCACCAGCGATGACTTCACCGCGTACTACCAAGTACTGGCCCGGGATCGCCTGGGCGTGGCCTTCGAACTCGAAGCCGACCGCATGGCCAACCTGAAACTGCCGGCCGACGAGTTCAGCCGCGAGATCGAGGTTATTAAGGAAGAGCGTCGTCTGCGCACCGACGACAAACCGATGTCCAAGGCCTACGAACGCTTCAAGGCCATGGCCTACCCGGCCAGCGGCTATCACACGCCGACCATCGGCTGGATGGCTGACCTGGACCGCATGAAGGTCGAAGAACTGCGTCATTGGTACAAATCCTGGTACGTGCCGAACAACGCCACCCTCGTGGTGGTCGGCGACGTGACCCCGGATGAAGTCAAGGCTCTGGCCCAGCGCTACTTCGGCCCGATTGCCAAGCGCGACGTGCCACCGGCGAAAATCCCGCTGGAACTGGCCGAGCCCGGCGAACGGCAGATCACCTTGCACGTACAGACTCAACTGCCGAGCCTGATGCTGGCCTTCAACGTACCGAGCATCGCCACCGCCGAAGACAAGCGTTCGGTGAATGCCTTGCGCCTGATCTCGGCCCTGCTCGACGGCGGCTACAGCGGTCGGATTCCGACGCAACTGGAGCGCGGCGAAGAACTGGTGTCCGGCGGCTCGTCGAGTTACGACGCCTACACCCGTGGCGACAGCCTGTTCACCCTGTCCGCCAGCCCGAACACGCAAAAGAAGAAAACCATCGCCCAGGCCGAAGCCGGTCTGTGGAAACTGCTCGAACAACTGAAAACCACTGCGCCATCGGCTGAAGAGCTGGAGCGCGTGCGGGCTCAGGTCATTGCCGGCCTGGTCTACGAGCGTGATTCGATTACCAGCCAGGCCACCGCCATTGGCCAATTGGAAACCGTCGGTCTGTCGTGGAAATTGATGGACACCGAGCTGGCCGATCTGGAAAGCGTCACCCCCGACGACATCCAGAAAGCCGCCAAGCTGTATTTCACCCGCGAACGTCTCAGCGTCGCCCATGTACTTCCACTGGAGACGACTCATGAGTGAGCGTAAAAAACCGCGCCTGGCGCTAATCGGACTGATCCTTGTGGCATTGATCGGGTCGGCAACGGTCTACCTGTTGCGGCCCGATGACTCCAAGGCCAGCGAAGCCCTCGACAAAGCCAAGTCCAGCCAGAAACTGCAATCCCTGGCTGAGCTCGACGGCAAGGCCCCAAGCCATCGCAACATGGACGTGCAGACCTGGAACACCGCCGAAGGCGCCAAGGTGATGTTTGTCGAAGCCCATGAGCTGCCGATGTTCGACATGCGCCTGATCTTCGCCGCTGGCAGCAGCCAGGACGGCAACGCACCGGGCCTGGCGCTGCTGACCAACGCCATGCTCAACGAAGGCGTGGCCGGTAAAGATGTCGGCGCTATCGCCCAGGGCTTCGAAGGCCTGGGCGCGGACTTCGGCAACGGTGCTTACAAAGACATGGCGGTTGCGTCCCTGCGCAGTTTGAGCGCCGTGGACAAACGTGAGCCGGCCTTGCAGCTGTTCTCTGAGGTTATCGGCAAGCCGACCTTCCCCGCCGATTCGTTCGCACGCATCAAGAACCAGATGCTCGCCGGTTTCGAATACCAGAAACAAAACCCCGGCAAACTGGCCGGCATCGAGTTGATGAAGCGTCTTTACGGCGATCACCCTTACGCCAACTCCAGCGATGGCACGGCGAAAACCGTTCCGGCGATCACCCTCGCCCAGTTGCGCGCTTTTCACGAAAAAGCCTACGCCGCCGGCAACGTGGTAATTGCACTGGTGGGCGATCTGTCCCGCGCCGAAGCCGAGGCGATTGCCGCGCAAGTCTCCAGTGCGCTGCCAAAAGGCCCGGCCCTGGCGAAGATCCCGCAACCGATCGAACCCAAAGCCAGCATCGGCCACATCGAGTTCCCGTCCAAACAGACCAACCTGATGCTCGCGCAACTGGGCATCGACCGTGATGACCCGGATTACGCGGCACTGTCCATGGGCAATCAGATCCTTGGCGGCGGTGGTTTCGGCACCCGGTTGATGAGTGAAGTGCGCGAGAAGCGTGGCCTGACTTATGGCGTCTACTCGGGCTTCACCCCGATGCAGGCCCGTGGTCCGTTCATGATCAACCTGCAGACCCGCGCCGAAATGAGCGAAGGCACCCTGAAACTGGTGCAGGACGTACTCGCCGACTACCTTAAAACCGGCCCGACCCAGAAAGAACTCGACGACGCCAAGCGTGAACTGGCCGGCAGCTTCCCGCTGTCCACCGCCAGCAACGCCGATATCGTCGGCCAGCTCGGCGCCATGGGCTTCTACAACCTGCCGCTGAGTTATCTGGAAGACTTCATGCAGCAGTCCCAGAGCCTGACCGTCGAACAGGTTAAAAACGTACTGAACAAACACCTGAGCACGGACAAAATGGTCATCGTCACCGCAGGCCCGACCGTGCCGCAAAAGCCGTTACCGGCCCCATCTGATAAACCCACCGAGCAGCCGCTCGGGGTTCCGGAGCATTAATGGCCACTCGCCCGAAAAAACCTGTTCACAACGTGCATAACGGCGTGAACCAATTGCGCATCATCGGCGGTGAATGGGGCAGCCGTAAGCTGAGCTTCCCTGACGCACCGGGCCTGCGCCCGACCCCGGACCGGGTGCGTGAAACCCTGTTCAACTGGCTCGCGCCGTACATCGCCGGGGCCAAGGTGCTGGATCCGTTCGCCGGCAGCGGTGCGTTGTTCCTCGAAGCCTTGTCCCGTGGCGCGGCCATGGGCCAGGCGCTGGATGCCAGCAACATCGCGGTGTCCAGCATCAAGGAACATTTGGGCACCCTGCGCTGCACCACCGGCCAGGTGCAAACCGCCGATGCCTTGCGCTATCTGGAAACCCAAACTGCAACCGCGTATGACGTGGTGTTCCTCGACCCGCCGTTCAACCAGAACCTGTTGCCCGGCGTTTGCGCCATGCTCGAAGAGCGTCAGTGGCTGGCCGATGACGCCTGGGTTTATACCGAAAGCGAAAACGCACCGTCGGTACTGGGCTTGCCGGGCAACTGGCGCCTGCACCGGGAGCAGAAGTCCGGGCGGGTTTATTACGCGTTATGGCAGCGCAGCATCTAATAACTTTTCAAACTTGCCCGGACAACTAACACTTGTCCGGGCATTTGTTGCATACAGCAATATTTTAACTGTAGCCCCGTCACCAATAATTAAGCCACTCTTGCTCCCGCGAACTAACTCGCATGGACGCAAAGGATTTTTGGCGAATGAATGCTACAACTAATACCCCTACAACCAATGAATTTACACTCGACAATGGCTTGAAAGTTGTCGTGCGTGAGAATCATCACAAGGCAGAGTTTTGCTCCGCAATTACCTACGGTGCTGGCGTCTATTATGAGACCCCGGAAGAGTGGGGCCTGAGTTCCATTGTTACGCAATCGCTGGTCAAGATGGAAGACTATGAACTTGTAAAGGAGTTGGGCGGAGATTTGCTGTCCCATTGGAGTCAGGACTCCCTGACTCATCGGATTATCCTGCCCCGCGACCATCTGGAGACGGCGTTCAAGCTCCAGTCCGCCATGATGATGCATGCAGCGCAAGACGAAGTATTCCAGCGTTTGCACGAGGTTGAACTATTAAATAGCAAGAAAGAATCCACCTTCGTCTCCTGTGTTTCCTTCAGCCCGAAACTTGAGGCGCTCATCGAAACCGGAACCCGGTACTACATGACATCCGAAGGGCTTACCCACAGCCTCGAGCAACTGACACTGGAAAAAATCCGGCAATGGCACGCTACCTGGTATGTGCCAAGCAATGCGGTGCTGGTTGTATCCGGCGATATTACTCTGGATGAAATCCGGCAACTTGCCGAAGAGCATTTCGGCCCAATTGCCAAGTCCGATGCACCACAAATTGATGTTTCCCCAACACTGCCAGTACCGGGTTACCGTCAACTAACAGAGCAGCTGGATACTCAACACCCCCTCATGCAAGTTGTGTTCAACGTACCCGGTCTCGCGACCGTAACCGACGTGCAGTCCGCCCGGGCCCTGCAGGTCATGACCTCGCTGTTGACGAGTGCAGCACCTGAACGCCTCGTCACACCCGACCTGAATCCCTCGTGCATGTTCTCGACCTATCCTCGAAACTGTCGAGGCGACTCTCGAATCACGTTTGCCTTTTATTTCGAAGGCGACGCTCATGTTGCTGAAGCCGGTTTCTGGGCATGGCTGGAAGAAGTGAAAAGTACACTGCTCACGGCGGAGGAAATCGAGCCTGCCGTCAAGGCCGCTAGCGCCAAAGCACAAAACCGTAACAAAAGTAATTTGCGTCAGTCGGAGCTCATTGGCCAATTAATCGCAATTGGCTGCCCGTGGCAGTTGCTCGATCTTGAGCTGGCGCAACTGGAGAGCGTGACCCCGACCGATATCCAATCGACTGCCCAGGCGTTTCTCACCCGTGAGCGGGCCACCGTCGGTCACGTTTTCCCGATGGAAAAGTAAGGCGACCGATTCATTACCTATTTGTCCTGCAACAACGTCTCGTTTAATGACGGGACGCTTGTTGCATGGAATGCCCAGCCGGGTTTCTACCCCTTCAAACAATGGAATGTTTCAATGATCGAGCAAGATAAAACCGTTCATACGTTTACGCTGAATAATGGTTTAAAGGTTATTTTTCGTCACCACCCGACCTCCCGTTCAATGACGGCGGTCATGCACTATAAGGTCGGTTCCTCTTACCCGGAAAAGCGTGAACTGGCCAGTGTTGTAGCAATGGCGCTTTACGACAACAAGGGTAACCCGTGGAATGATGAGCATCCGGACAACTGGGTTCACGTGACTGACTTACTCCATGACCGCTTGCAATGCACCTTGTCAGGCCATCCAGATAAATTTGAACGCGCGTTGCAGTACTACGCTCATGAGCTGACAACTGCGCCACTGTTCCCCCATGAAATGATTCAGGAAGTTTATGTCAAGCAACCGCCACGGGCGGAGCGTCCAATCAATAACTACCATCAGCACTACCGATATATATGGGACATCACGTTCCCCGGAAGCAATTACAGCGCGGATCACCTGCACAATCCTTGCGCAGCGATGACAATTACCGAGGAAGATATTCAGGACTTTCATCAGCGCTGGATTGCACCCAACAATGCTGTGTTGTGCATTGATGCAGATATGTCCATTGAAAACGTGAAAGCGTTGGTGAACAACTACCTGGGTGATATTCCGGCACGTGCACTGCCGCGCCGGCCGGTCATTGGTGTAGCCAGTGCACCGGGAGAGCGTCGCCTGATCAAGCACGGTCCGACTGACTTCCCAACTGTCCAAATGAACTTCAACTTGCCGATCTTGACCGACGACACGCTCAAACTGTCTAGCGCACTATCGGCCATTGTCACTCTGATCAATAGCCTGAACCGCGACATCCCGCAGGAATTGACCTGGCTCACTGAACACCAAAACCAGATACGCCAGCTGACTTCATACCCTGTGCATGCCTCCCTTATGAATTCGCGCGCGGGTGCGGCGCTGATCATCAAGGTCGCCGTGGAAAAACAATCAGGCCATTCGCTCAATACGCTGGAAGACAACATTTGGGCGCTGATAGAGAGTCTGAAAACTCATCTGTTGCCGTCTTCAATGATTGAGGACTCGGTGAATAGCACGCTGATGGAATCTCAAACTCCGTACGGCACTACTTGGGCAACCCAGGCCGGGGCCAACGCCATTCTGGATCGCGCCGCGACAATCTCCGAAGACGATCGTCAGTTGATGCAAAGCCTTACTCCCGAAGAGGTTCATGAGGCAGCCATGACTTACCTGGTCCGTAACCGCGTCAGTGTCCTGCATCTGCTGTCCTGATTCTTAAACGCCCACCCCAGGCCGGGCAGTGTCACTGCCCGCTTGGCATACGCCAGATCGTGCATGCGATACATATGTACCGCCACTCTCTTAATGACATCAGCCACGATTTTTGAAGGACTTTCGTCAATTGCAAGGATGTACACGGATGAACATCGCTTATCGCACGGCAGCACTGCTGGCCGGATTGCTGTCGCCGCTGGTGGTCGCGGCAGCTTCGCCGCTCACGCAAGAATTCACCTTAACCAATGGCCTCAAGGTCGTGGTGCGCGAGGACCATCGCGCGCCCGTTGTGACCTCACAACTCTGGCTCAAAGTGGGCTCCAGCCACGAATCACCGGGAAAGTCCGGCCTGTCCCACGCTTTGGAACACATGCTCTACAAGGGCAGCAGCAAGCTCTGCGCCGGCGAAGCCTCCGGTATCTTCGACACCTTGGGCGCTTCACAAAATGCCTTTACCGACAAAGAAGTCACCACCTACTACCAGACCTTGCTGCCCCACCAGTTGGGCGTTTCCTTCGAAGTGATGGCGGACATCATGTCGAGCGCCCAATTGCGTGCCGAAGACTTTATTCCCGAACTGGCGGTGATTCAGGAGGAGCGCCGTTTGCGCGTCGACGATGACCTCAATGCCACCGCCCAGCATCGCCTCAACAGCCTCGCCTATCCGGCCAGCAGCTACGGCGCGCCGATCATCGGCTGGATGCACGACTTGCAACGCCTGAACACCGAAGATTTACGCGATTGGTATCAGGCCCATTACGCGCCGGGCAACGCCACGCTGGTGATCGTGGGTGACGTGACCCTGGAAAACGTAAAAGCCCTGGCCGAACGTTACTTCGGTGTGCTGCCGGCCAAATCCTTTGTCCAGACCCGGACCTCTCTGGAACTGGCCGAACCGGGAGAACGCAAGATCACTCTGCATCAAGCAATCCCCGCCCCACGCCTGTTGATGGCATTCAACGTGCCCAGCCTGGGCACCGCCGAAAACCGCCGGACCGTGCATTCCCTGACCCTGCTCGACGCGCTGCTGGCTGGCTCCAACAGTGCGCGTTTGCGCAAGCGCCTGCAGTTCGGTGAACGGCTGTTTAGCGCGACCTCGTCCGAATACAACGCGCTGTTTCGCGGCGACAGCCTGTTTACCGTTGATGCCGAACTCAACACGCAGCGCAACATCAGCCTGGATGAAGCCCAGGCGCGGATCTGGACACTGCTCGATGAATTCAAGGCAACCCCGCCCGATGCAGATGAGCTGGAACGCGCACGGACCCAACTGATTGCCAAGCGGCTCTATGCCCGCGACGCCATCGAAGATCAGGCCGACCGCTTGGGCTCCTTCGAAAGCATCGGTGTGTCGTGGCGTGAAATGGACGAAGAGGTCAATGAGTTGAAACAGGTGACGCCCGAAGATATCCAGCAAGCCGCCGTGACCTACCTGACGCGTCAACGCTTGAGCACCGCCCATGTCCTCGTGGAGAAAAGCCATGAATAAGTTTTCCGTTTTGACCCTGGGTTGCGTGTTGCTCAACAGCCTGCATTCACCACTGGCGCTGGCCGAGACTCAGCCTTCAACCTCGGCTCCACGCCTGCAATCCCTGGCAGAGCTTGACCAGCAACCCATTGCCTCCCGCGCTCTGAACATCCATGCCTGGAAATCGCCTGCGGGGGGCAAAGTCCTGTTTGTCCGCACCACGGAACTGCCGATTATCGATCTGCACGTCAGCTTCGCCGCTGGCAGTGCGCAGGATGGCGCACATCCGGGACTCGCCGCCGCCACCTTTAGCTCGATCAATGAAGGCGTACCTGGCAAAAACCTGGCGAGCATCCTGGAAATCTTCGATAGCCTGGGTGCCAAGTTCGACATGAACATCAACCACGACCGGGCTTCACTGTCACTGCGCAGCCTCGCGACCGGTGAAAAGCTCGACCCGGCGCTGCAACTGTTTGTGCAAATGCTCGGCCAACCGCAGATCAGCGACACCGTCCTCGGGCGAATCAAAAACCAGTTGATCAAGCAGCTCAAAAACCAGCAGCAAAACCCCGACCTGCAAATCAATCAGGTCCTCAAAGAGATGCTGCTGCCCGGCCACCCTTACGCACAACGCGTCTTTGGCACGGCAGAAAGCGTCAGTGAATTGACCCGTGCGCAAGTTCAGGACTTCCATCGCAAGGCCTATAGTTCGGGTGATCTGTTGATCACACTGGTCGGTGACTTGTCCCTGGAACAGGCCCAGGCCATCAGTTTGCAGATCATCAACGCCTTACCCGCGAACGCTGATGCGATGCCCGCGACACCCGCCCCGCAGCCAACCACCGAGGCCAGCGTCCGACACATTGAGCGGGCGTCGAACCAGACCCATGTCTTGCTGGGCCAATTGGGCGTGACCCGGCAACACCCGGACTATGTTGCATTGTCGGTGGCGCATGCGATCTTCGGCGGGCAGCGGCTCAGTTCTCGGCTGATGACCGAGCTGCGGGGGAAACGCGGGCTTACCTACACCGCGCAACTCAAGATGCCGCCCCTGCAAGCGGCAGGTCTTGCCGTGATCGAGTTCAAGACCCGTCCCCAGTACAGCGAAGGCGCGGTGGCGCTGGTGCAGTCGCTTTACCGTGACTTCCTCAAGGAAGGGCCGACACAACAGGAACTTGACGAAGCCAAAGGCTACTTGCGCAGCGTCAACGCGCTGACCAGCGCCAGCAACGAGCATATCCATGCCCGATTGGTCGACATCAACGAGCAAGACTTGCCCCTCGACCTGGACTTTCCAATCCTCCAGGCCCGGGACTTGACCGTCGCGCAGATCAAGGCAGCCCTGAACCGGCACTTCGATGCGGACCGATGGTCGGTGGTAACGGCCGGGCCGACCGTGCAGCAATTGCCGTTGCCTACACCTGCCATTCAAGCGCCACAGAGCATGTGTCGCGCCGAGCCGGGGATTGTGGCAAGTTAGTTTCTTTGGACATCGGCGCCAGGGTCACGCTTTGCGGCCCTGGCGCCGACTGTTTTACCTTGCAGAGAACCACAGTGCTCCAGCCCAGCGAACGCTTCACCCCGGCCCTCGGCCTCGGCAACCCGCACTTGCAAACCTTGTGGGGCCCGCTATGGCGTAAAACCACGCATATTGATCGCACGCGCGAACGGCTTTGGCTCGACGATGGCGACTTCCTCGACCTCGACTGGCACGGCCCGCATACCGCCGATGCACCGTTGGTGCTGGTGTTGCACGGGCTGACCGGCTCGTCGAACTCGCCCTATGTCGCAGGCCTGCAAAAAGTCCTCGGCGATCAAGGCTGGGCCAGCGTCGCGCTGAACTGGCGGGGCTGCTCGGGCGAGCCAAATCTGTTGGCCCGCAGCTATCACTCCGGCGCCAGCGAAGACCTGGCCGAAGCGATCAAACACCTGAAAGCCAATCGCCCCCTCGCGCCGCTGTATGCCGTGGGTTATTCCCTGGGCGGCAACGTGCTGCTCAAGCACTTGGGTGAAACCGGCAGCGCCAGTGGTGTGCTGGGTGCGGTGGCGGTGTCGGTGCCGTTTCGTCTCGATCAGTGCGCCGACCGGATCGGCAAAGGGTTTTCCAAGGTCTACCAGGCGCATTTCATGCGCGAAATGGTGGCCTACATCAAGAACAAACAACGGCAGTTCCAGCATGACGGGCGCGAAGATGGCCTGGCGGCACTGGCGGCGCTGGGTTCACTGGAGAACATGCGCACCTTCTGGGATTTCGATGGCCGAGTTACCGCGCCGCTGAACGGTTTTGTCGATGCCGAGGATTACTATCGTCGCGCTTCGAGTCGTTATTTCCTCGGGGAAATTCGCACGCCGACGTTGATCATCCAGGCCGCAGACGATCCGTTCGTGTTCCCTCACAGCCTGCCCGATGCCAGCGAGTTGTCCGCCTGCACGCAATTTGAATTGCAGGCCAAGGGCGGGCATGTCGGTTTTGTCGACGGATCGTTTCGGCAACCGGGTTACTACCTGGAACGGCGCATTCCCCAATGGCTCACCGCTGCGGGTCGCGAGTAAGGCCATGGACACCGATCAGGGCGAGTCGATCCGCTTCTGGCAAACGGCCCCGCTGGCCGGGGTCGAGCTGCTGTCGGCGCGCTACATCGAACACCGCTTTGCGCCCCATGTGCATGACGGCTACGTGATCGGCATGATCATGGCCGGCGCCCAGCGCTACCGCTATCGCGGCGCCGAGCACCTGGCGGGCAGCGGCACGCTGGTGTTGATCAACCCCGATGAGCTGCACACCGGCCATAAAGGCACGGAGGACGGCTGGTTGTACCGGGCGTTTTATCCCGACAGCGGTCAGATCCTGTCGCTGCTGGCCGAACTGGAATTGCCCACCAACGAATTGCCCGCATTTGGTGCCACGTTGTATCGCGATCCGGATCTGGTGAAGGGTTTCTGTCAGTTGCATCGTTTGCTGGAGAGCCCGTCCACGGCATTGCAACAGCAGACGGTCTGGCGAGAAATGATGCTGTCGCTGCTGCAACGCCATGCGGCGGTGCCGATTGCCGGCAAACCCGGTAAGGAACACCGGGCGGTGACCCTGGCCAAGGACTTGCTGCAATCGCAATTGGCGGCGCCACCGTCGCTGGAAGAACTGGCAGCGGCGGTGAACCTGTCGCCGTTCCACTTCGCCAGGGTGTTCCGCCGCGCCACCGGCATGCCACCGCACACCTGGCTGATGCAGCAGCGCATCGCCCGGGCCCGGGCCTTGTTACAGGGTGGCTGTTTGCCGTTGGACGTGGCGACGCAATTGGGCTTTGCCGATCAGAGTCATCTGAGCCGGCAGTTCAAGCAGGTGTATGGGGTTGGGCCGGGGGCGTATCGCAGTGCCCGCGCACCACTCGGGAATTAAGGCAGGTCCAATGTAGGAGCGAGGCTTGCCCGCGAAAGCGGTGGGTCAGTCGGTATTAATGTTGACTGACCCACCGCTTTCGC
>NZ_MOBR01000034.1 GCF_003732705.1 Pseudomonas frederiksbergensis
GGTCCAGGCTGTGTGAAAACGCGCTAAATACCTCGAAAACTGAGAGGCGCGAGGATTGCCTGTGAAATCAGCGGGCGGAAGCGCGAATTACCTTAGTCAGCTACATAGACGTCCGTAATGCCGTTTGGGCCGCGTCAGCGGCCCAAACGGCTACTAACTGGCGAGCCAAGTGGCTGGATTTACGCCCTGATCGCCTCAAGCAGTCCTACAATGCCGAAGATGCTCATCATTCGTTTGAGGTTGTAGGCGAGTACATGAAGACTCATTTCGGTACTTACCCGCGGAAGTGTTTTGGTCAGGAAGTGGGTGGCTCCCATCCAATATTTGAGCGTTCCAAAAGGATGTTCAACGGTCTGTCGGCGGCGCCTCATCATCGTTGGATCATTTTCCAGCCGTACCTGCATCGCATCGATTACGGCTTCATGTTCCCAGCGCTTTACCCGGCGCTCCTTACCCGTCGTACATTGCTTGTGCATTGCGCAGGACTGGCAGCCCGAGAACCAATAACAGTGCAGTAGCATGCCGTCTTCCACCGAAGAATGCCGCCGGGTCAGTAACTGTCCCGCAGGGCATCGATACTCGTCCGATGCAGCAAGGTAGATGAAGTCCTGCTTACCAAATCGGCCTTCGGCTTTGCTGCCCGATGTGAGGGGTTTCGGTACGAAGGTAGTGATGCCGGCTTGCTCGCAAGCAAGGATTTCCAGACCTTTGTAATAGCCTCGGTCGGCCACCACCGTTAGCGACTCAGCCTCGATTTCTTCACGCGCTTGGTTCGCCATATTGCTCAGTTGCCCACGATCATTACCAACGTTGGTCACCTCATGGGCAACGATCAGATGGTGTTTGTCGTCGACAGCAGTTTGTACGTTGTAGCCAACCGTTCCGGTGCCTCGGCCGCTCGTAGCCATTGAGCGTGCATCTGGGTCTGTGAGGGAGATCTGCTGGTCTGGACTTTCGTGGAGCTGCGTCTCGATGTCCTTGAGTTTCTGCATCTGCTTTTTCAGTGTTTCTATCTTTTCTTTAAGCCGCTCTGCTTTGGCCTCGGCCACTTCGGGCGTTGCCCGATCCGCCGAATCCATCGCCGCCAGATATCGATCAATGCTCTGCTCGATCTGCTGCATGCGTGCCTTCACCTTGCCCTGAGTGAAGTTGCGGTCGCGATTATTGACGGCTTTGAATTTGCTGCCGTCGATGGCGATGATCGATTGGGAGAAGAGATTGAGGTTGCGACAAAGAACTACGAACTGGCGGCATACGCTGCGAATGGCTTTGCCGTTGTCTTTGCGAAAGTCGGCAATGGTTTTGAAGTCCGGAGCCAAGCGCCCCGTTAGCCACATTAACTCGACGTTGCGCTCGGCCTCACGCTCAAGCCGGCGGCTGGACTGAATCCGATTGAGATAGCCGTAGATATAGATCTTTAGCAAGACCGCTGGATGATAGGCCGGACGACCCGTTGCAGCAGGATCAACACCTTCAAACCCAAGTGCCCCCAAGTCGAGTTCATCGACGAAAACGTCGACCACTCGGACTGGATTTTCTTCGGTTACGTAATCGTCCAGGCACTCCGGCAGCAGAGTCACTTGCGTCCGGGCCTCGCCTTCAATGAATCGCTTCATGATCGCCCCCCGATACGATCTAGACGATCAGAAGCTTAGATCATCCTCGCTGTATTTCGGCTTTTGGCCTTAAAGCTAAGCTCGCTTTTCATCTGGATTGAGGACATTGCCGGTGGGGATTGGACATAAATTGGCGAGCTGGGGAACAATGGATTTACCCATGCAATTGACTGCCGCAAAGTATTTACGGCCGCTTGAATGGGACAACCTTGCGTGACATTCGCAACAATACTCGTCGTGGTATTGGCCATCAGGTTTGAAAAATAGTTTGGCCTCGTTGAGGTCGGTTATTAAAAATCCTTCAGATTTCAAAATTTGTTCAAAACGATCACGTAATGAAGAGAGGGCGGTGGGAAGGTGGGGATGACTGCGAAGCTCCTTCGGGTATGGGGTCGCACTCAGTAGATCCACCGTCGCGATAGGCTCCCCGGTTACTTTGAGCGCTTGCAACAGATGTGGGTGTACGTACGACAGACCGCTGGCAGCGTGATGCGCAATACTTTGACAGACACTACTGAGGCGGCGACGGGAAGGCATTCATTCTTCCTGATTTGGTTTGCGAGCTGCGTCGAGCTGCTGGATTCCTAGAGACCATATGGTGCCTCAAAACCTGGACAAATGCCCCCATGGCCGAATCGTTATAAAAATGTGTTTTCACACAGCCTGGG
>NZ_MOBR01000005.1:0-465 GCF_003732705.1 Pseudomonas frederiksbergensis
TCGGCTTTGGAAGGGACGCGGAGCGTCCCGGGCTGCATTCCCACGCGGAGCGTAGGAACGATCAAAAGCAAAACCCGCCTTGTGCGGGTTTTTGTTTACGTGCGGGTTCCAAGTGCGGTGGTGACAGGGCTGACGCCTTCGCGGGCAAGCCTCGCTCCTACAATTGTGTCGTTGATCGTTCCCACGCTCTGCGTGGGAATGCCTCAACGGACGCTCTGCGTTCGGCTTTGGAAGGGACGCGGAGCGTCCCGGGCTGCATTCCCACGCGGAGCGTGGGAACGATCAAAAGCAAAAACCCGCCTTGTGCGGGTTTTTGTTTACGTGCGGGTTCCAAGTGCGGTGGTGACAGGGCTGACGCCTTCGCGGGCAAGCCTCGCTCCTACAATTGTGTCGTTGATCGTTCCCACGCTCTGCGTGGGAATGCCTCAACGGACGCTCTGCGTTCGGCTTTGGAAGGGACGCGGA
>NZ_MOBR01000005.1:561-76209 GCF_003732705.1 Pseudomonas frederiksbergensis
GGGACGCGGAGCGTCCCGGGCTGCATTCCCACGCGGAGCGTGGGAACGATCACTCGGCTTGGCGTAGCCGTTTGTACAACGTATTGCGACTGACCCCCAACCGCCGAGCCAAATGGGAGATATTGCCCCCGGCCGCCTGCAACAACCGATTCAAATCCTCGGCGTCATTCAAATCCACCGCCAACGGCTCCGCGGTCTCCACCGGTTCCATCTCCAGATCGACAAAAAAATCATCCGGCAAATGCTCCGGCCGTACCGGCTGCTCTTCGGCCATGGCCAGCGCCACCTGCATCACGCTGCTGACCTGGCGCAGATTCCCCGGCCACGGATGACGGCTGAACAACTCCATCACCTCACGGCTCAACCCGGCCCATTGCGACGGCTCCCGGTGCTGCTCCCACAAGCGTTTGAACAGCGCCTGCTTGTCGCTGCGCTCCCGTAGCGGCGGCAATTCCAGGGTCAATCCGCCAATCCGGTAGTACAAATCTTCACGAAATCGCCCCAATTGCACCTGTTCGCGCAACGAGCGGTTGGTCGCTGAAATAATGCGGATGTCCACCGGGAACAACTCGCTGCTGCCCACCGGTTGCACGCAGCGTTCCTGCAAAACCCTGAGTAGCCGAGCCTGGGTCGGCAGCGGCATATCACCGATTTCATCGAGGAAGAGGGTGCCTTTGTCGGCCTTGCGGATCAGCCCGATGCTGCCTTTCTGGTTGGCGCCGGTGAACGCGCCTTTCTCGTAGCCAAACAGCTCGGATTCCACCAGTTCGGCGGGGATCGCCGCACAGTTGACGGCGATAAACGGTTGTTTGCTCCGGGAGCTGGCCTGGTGCAGCGCTTTGACGAAGACTTCCTTGCCGACCCCGGTTTCGCCGTGGATCAACAGCGGAATGTCTTTCTCCAATAAGCGCTCGGCCTGACGCACGGCTTTTTCTACGCGACTGTCGCCGAAGTGCAGGGTGTTGAGGCTGATCGCGGTGGGCGTCGTGACGGTCGGCTCGGCAAACACCCTTGCCTGAATCGGCGCCTGTTTCGGCCGTTTCAACAAGCACTGGAAGCGGTTGCGCCCGGAGGCTTGCAGGGCAAACGGTAAACCGTCGGGTTGGTTCAGCAACTCCAGCAGCGAGACTTTAAACAAGCTCTCGACACTGACCCGCGACAAGCTGATGCCCAGCAGGTTGTCAGCCCGGCGGTTGGCGGACAGCACTTGCCCGGTCTCGTCGAAAATCAGCAATCCGGCCCATTGGCTGTCGAGGTTGTTCAGCCCGGTGTTGAACGTCAGTTGAAAATGCTGGCCGTGGAACAGGTTGAGGATCAGCCGGTTTTCCACGGTCTGGCTCATCATCTTGACCATGCCCAGGGTGTGGGACGGCGGCAAGTAACTGTCGCTGGACACATCCAGCACCGCGATCACCTTGCGCTCGGCATCGAAAATCGGCGCGGCGGAACCGGTCATGAAACGGTTGGCCTTGAGGAAATGCTCGTCGTGCTCGATGTGCACCGCTTGCTCGCAAGCCAAGGCAGTGCCAATGGCATTGGTGCCACTGCAGCGCTCCATCCAGCTCGCGCCGGCGCTGAAACCTCGGGTCAGGCTCGGCTCGATAAAGCGCTGGGTGCCCCACGAGGTCAGCACCTGGCCCTGATTGTCGGCGAGCATGATCAGGCAGTTGGAGTTGCTGAGGATGTTTTCGTAATACGGCAGGACTTCCTGATGGGTGGTCTGCACCAGTGAATGCTGGCTCTCCAGCAAGTGCGCGATGCCGTCGGCCGGTAGCTGGTCGAAGGTCGGCACGCTGTGGTGATTGAGACCGAACGCGCGGCAGCGGGACCAGGAGTCCTGAATGATGGCGTCATGGGAGAGCTTTGAGGCGGGTTCGGCCATGGCAGTCGATCTCTGAGCAAAGCTTTATTGTTTTTATGGGTGTTACAAAGCATTTGATGCGCCACATCACCTGTAGGAGCAAGGCTTGCCCGCGATAGCGTTTTCGATGACGCCATCGCGGGCAAGTCTTGCTCCTACAGGGGCAAATTGCATGCGTAGAGTGTTGTTCACTATTGTTCATTGTCAACCGTTGAACTGTTCAATTGTTCAGCCGCAACTGTTCATTTCTGTTCAGCAACGAACGCGGTTTTCCGCTCTTTCGCCGGATTTTCAAACCAGATCAAAGGCTTGTGACTTCTGGCACGAATGTCGCTCTATCGCTTCGGTCGCTTGACTCCAAATAATAAAAAAGGCCGAGCCATGTCATTAACCCTGGAGCACGTCAGCCGTACCGTTGAGGGCCAGACCTGGATCGACGATGCGTGCCTTGTTTTCGAACCCGGATCCTTCAACGTTTTGCTCGGGCGCACGCTGTCCGGCAAAACCAGCCTCATGCGCCTGATGGCCGGTCTGGACAAGCCCGACAGCGGGCGCATCCTGATGAACGGCGTCGACGTCACCCAGCGCCCGGTGCGTCTGCGCAATGTGTCGATGGTGTATCAGCAGTTCATCAACTACCCGACCATGACGGTGTTCGAGAACATCGCCTCGCCATTGCGCCAGGGCGGTGTGTCCAACGAACTGATCCAGAGCAAAGTGCTGGAAACCGCGAAGATGCTGCGCATCGAAAAATTCCTCCAGCGCCATCCCCTCGAACTCTCCGGTGGCCAGCAACAGCGCACGGCCATGGCCCGGGCGCTGGTCAAGGATGCGGAGCTGATCCTGTTCGACGAACCGCTGGTCAACCTCGACTACAAGCTGCGCGAAGAACTGCGTCAGGAAATGCGCGAGCTGTTCAAGGCGCGGCACACCATCGCCATCTACGCCACCACCGAGCCCAACGAAGCCCTGGCCCTGGGCGGCACCACCACCATTCTTCACGAAGGTCGGGTGATCCAGAGCGGCAAGTCCTCCGAGGTCTATCACCAGCCGCAGACCGTGTTGGCAGCGGAGTTGTTCTCCGAACCGCCGATCAACCTGATGCCCGGACGCATAGCGGGCAACGAAGTGAGTTTTGCCAACTTCGTGCACTTCCCGTTGAACGTCGATCTGCGCCCGGTAGGCGAGGGCGAGTTCCGCTTCGGCGTGCGGCCCAGCCACATCTCCCTGGTGCCGAGCAACGACGATGATCTGGAACTGGCGGTGACCGTCGAGGTGGCCGAGATCAGCGGTTCGGAAACCTTCCTGCACGTGCGCAACGAGCATTTCCTGTTGGTGCTGCACTTGCCGGGCGTCCACGAATACGACGTTGATGCGCCGATTCGCATCTATATCCCGACCCATAAACTGTTTGTGTTCGATATGCAGGGGCGCCTGGTCCAGGCGCCCGGTCGCCGTATTGCGAGGGTTGCCTGATGGCCGAAATCCGTTTGCACAACCTCGCCCACAGCTACACCCGCACGCCGACAGGTCCTGAGGATTACGCGATTCGCGAGATGGACCACATCTGGGAGCAGGGCGGTGCGTATGCCTTGCTCGGGCCGTCGGGCTGCGGCAAGTCGACCTTGCTCAACATCATTTCCGGGCTGCTCAGCCCGTCCCAGGGCCAAGTGCTGTTCGACAGCAAAGTGGTGAACGACCTGACCCCGGAAAAACGCAACATCGCCCAGGTTTTCCAGTTTCCGGTGGTCTACGACACCATGACGGTGTTCGACAACCTGGCGTTCCCCCTGCGAAACCAGGGCATGAACGAGGCGAAAATTCACAGCAAGGTGCAGGAAATTGCCGAGGTGCTTGACCTCCAGGCGCTGCTCAGCAAAAAGGCGCGCAACCTCACCGCCGATGAAAAACAGAAAGTCTCCATGGGCCGTGGGCTGGTGCGTGATGACGTGTCAGCGATTCTGTTTGACGAACCGCTAACGGTGATCGACCCGCACCTGAAGTGGAAACTGCGGCGCAAGCTCAAGCAGATCCACGAGCAATTCAACATCACCATGGTCTACGTCACCCACGATCAGCTTGAAGCCTCGACCTTCGCCGACAAGATCGCGGTGATGTATGGCGGGCAGATCGTGCAGTTCGGCACGCCACGGGAATTGTTCGAACGGCCGAGCCACACCTTTGTCGGCTATTTCATCGGCAGCCCGGGGATGAACCTGATCGAGGTGCAGCCGCAGCCGGGTGGGGTCGGTTTCGCTTCGACGCACTTGCCTTTGTCTGACGCGATGCAGCAACAAATCGCCGACAAGCCGTGGAAAACCCTGAAGGTCGGCATCCGCCCGGAGTTCGTGCATGTGTGGGACGAGCCGTTTGATGACGCGATGCAGGCACAGGTCGTACACATCGAAGACCTCGGCACCTACAAGATCATGACCCTGAACCTCGATGGCGCACCGTTGAAAGTGCGTCTGACGGAGGACAAACCGGTGCCCGAAGGCACGGCGTACATCAGTTTTCCGGCGCAGTGGTTGATGGTCTATGCCGACGATTACCTACTGGAGGTGCAGCCATGAACAAGGTGCAGAACAACAAAGCCTGGTGGTTGGTTCTGCCAGTGTTCCTGCTGGTGGCATTCAGTGCGGTGATCCCGATGATGACCGTGGTCAACTACTCGGTGCAGGACATCTTCGACCAGTCCAGCCGCTACTTCGTCGGCGCCGACTGGTACAAACAGGTGCTGCTCGACCCACGGTTGCACGACTCGCTGCTGCGCCAGTTCATCTATTCCGGTTGTGTGTTGCTGATCGAGATCCCTCTGGGCATCGCCATTGCCCTGACCATGCCGACCAAGGGCCGCTGGTCGTCGCTGGTGCTGATTATCCTGGCGATTCCGTTGCTGATCCCATGGAACGTGGTCGGCACTATTTGGCAGATCTTCGGCCGCGCGGACATTGGCTTGCTCGGCGCCAGCCTCAAGGCCATGGGGCTGAACTATAACTATGCGGCCAACACCATGGACGCCTGGGTCACCGTGCTGGTGATGGACGTCTGGCACTGGACCTCGTTGGTGGCGCTGTTGTGTTTCTCCGGGTTGCGGGCGATTCCGGACGTGTACTACCAGGCGGCGCGGATTGATCGGGCGTCGTCCTGGGCGGTGTTCCGCCATATCCAGTTGCCCAAGCTCAAGAGCGTGCTGCTGATCGCGGTGATGTTGCGCTTCATGGACAGTTTCATGATCTACACCGAGCCGTTTGTGCTGACGGGGGGCGGGCCGGGGAATGCCACGACCTTCTTGAGTCAGACCTTGACCCAAATGGCCGTAGGGCAATTCGACCTCGGCCCGGCGGCGGCTTTCTCACTGGTGTACTTCCTGATCATCCTGTTGGTGTCCTGGCTGTTCTACACCGCCATGACTCACTCTGACGCCAACCGCTGAGGCCCATCATGAGCAAGAGAAAGCTGATTCCATTGCTGATCTACATCCTGTTCCTGCTGGTGCCGATCTACTGGCTGCTGAACATGTCCTTCAAGAGCAACACCGAAATCCTTGGCGGCCTGACGCTGTTTCCTCAGGATTTCACCCTGGCTAACTACAAGGTGATCTTCACCGACCCGAGTTGGTACACCGGTTACTTGAACTCGCTGTACTACGTGAGCCTGAATACGGTGATTTCCCTGAGCGTGGCGCTGCCGGCGGCGTATGCGTTCTCGCGTTATCGCTTCCTCGGCGACAAGCACCTGTTCTTCTGGCTGCTGACCAACCGCATGGCGCCGCCGGCGGTGTTTCTGTTGCCGTTCTTCCAGTTGTATTCCTCGATTGGCCTGTTCGACACCCACATCGCCGTGGCGTTGGCGCACTGCCTGTTTAACGTGCCGTTGGCGGTGTGGATTCTGGAAGGGTTCATGTCCGGGGTTCCCAAGGAAATCGACGAAACGGCCTACATCGATGGCTACAGTTTTCCGAAGTTCTTCGTGAAGATCTTCGTGCCGCTGATTGGCTCGGGCATCGGCGTCACGGCGTTCTTCTGCTTCATGTTTTCCTGGGTCGAATTGCTGCTGGCGCGCACGCTGACCTCGGTCAACGCCAAACCCATTGCGGCGGTGATGACCCGCACGGTCTCGGCGTCCGGCATCGACTGGGGCGTACTGGCGGCGGCGGGGGTGTTGACCATCCTGCCGGGCATGCTGGTGATCTGGTTTGTTCGCAACCACGTGGCCAAGGGCTTTGCCCTGGGCCGGGTCTGAGGAGCTGATGATGGAATGGATGAGTTGGACCACCCCCACAGCGGCGTTCTTCATCGCCATCGGCCTGATCCTGGTGGGCATGACGACCTGGGAATTGCGTTCGCCGAGCATTCTTCGCCGTGGTTTGTTGCCGATTGCCACCACCCGTGGCGATCGTTTGTTTATCGGTCTTCTCGGCAGCGCCTACCTGCATTTGCTGGTAATCGGCGTCACCGACTGGAGCATCTGGGTCGCGTCCGCGTTGTCCCTGGTGTGGCTGTTGGCTGTGATGCGTTGGGGCTAGTCGAATCGCTCGGCAATGTTGCTCCGAAACTTAAACAGGAGGTCTCTATGTTCGACAAAAACAATAAGCTGCGACATAGCATTTCATTGGCAGCCATGCTGGCACTCAGCGGTTTGAGCGCGTCTGCCTGGGCCGATGCCTACGAAGACGCTGCGAAAAAATGGATCGGCAGCGAATTCAAACCGTCCACCCTGACGGCCGATCAGCAGCTCGCGGAATTGAAGTGGTTCATCAAGGCCGCCGAGCCGTTTCGCGGGATGAACATCAAGGTCGTCTCGGAAACCCTGACCACTCACGAATATGAGTCCAAGGTGTTGGCCAAGGCCTTTACCGAGATCACCGGGATCAAGGTCACCCACGATTTGCTGCAAGAAGGCGACGTGGTGGAGAAACTGCAGACCGTGATGCAGTCGGACAAGAGCATCTATGACGGCTGGGTCAACGACTCGGACCTGATCGGTACGCACTTCCGCTACGGCAAGACCGAGGCGATCACTGACCTGATGGCCAACGAAGGCAAGGACTTCACCTCGCCGACCCTGGACATCAAAGACTTCATCGGTATTTCCTTCACCACCGCGCCGGACGGCAAGATCTATCAACTGCCCGACCAGCAGTTCGCCAACCTCTACTGGTTCCGCGCCGATTGGTTTGAACGCCCGGAACTGAAAGCCAAGTTCAAGGAAAAGTACGGTTACGAATTGGGTGTGCCGGTGAACTGGTCGGCCTATGAAGACATCGCCAAGTTCTTCAGCGAAGACGTCAAGGAAATCGACGGCAAGCGTATCTACGGGCACATGGACTACGGTAAAAAAGACCCGTCCCTGGGCTGGCGCTTCACCGATGCCTGGTTCTCCATGGCCGGTGGCGGCGACAAGGGCTTGCCGAACGGCTTGCCGGTGGACGAGTGGGGCATCCGCGTTGAAGATTGCCACCCGGTGGGTTCCAGTGTGACCCGTGGCGGCGACACCAACGGCCCGGCGGCGGTCTTCGCGACGCAGAAATACGTCGACTGGCTCAAGGCCTATGCACCGCCGGAAGCGGCGGGCATGACCTTCTCCGAATCCGGGCCGGTGCCATCCCAAGGCAACATCGCCCAGCAGATCTTCTGGTACACCGCGTTTACCGCTGACATGACCAAGGCTGGTCTGCCAGTGATGAACACCGACGGCACGCCGAAATGGCGCATGGCGCCGTCCCCACGCGGACCGTATTGGGAGGAGGGCATGAAGCTGGGCTATCAGGACGTGGGTTCCTGGACCTTCCTCAAGTCCACGCCTGAGAAACAGAAACTCGCAGCCTGGCTCTACGCACAGTTTGTGACGTCGAAAACCGTATCCCTGAAGAAGACCATCGTCGGCCTGACGCCAATCCGCGAGTCGGACATCAACTCGCAAGCCATGACCGACCTCGCGCCGAAACTCGGAGGCCTGGTCGAGTTCTACCGCAGCCCGGCCCGCGTGCAATGGACCCCGACCGGGACCAACGTGCCGGACTATCCGCGCTTGGCGCAACTGTGGTGGAGCCACATCGCCGAAGCGGCCAGCGGCGAGAAAACCCCGCAACAAGCCCTCGATGGTCTGGCCAAGGACCAGGACGCCATCATGACGCGGCTTGAACGCTCCAAGGTGCAACCGGTTTGCGGACCGAAAATGAACCCGGAACGGGATGCGCAGTACTGGTTTGATCAGCCGGGGGCACCGAAGCCTAAATTGGCGAACGAGAAGCCTAAAGGCGAAACCGTGAGCTACAACGAACTGCTGAAATCGTGGGCGGATGCGCGTAAGTAACTAGCTGTAATGTGAAGCGCGAACGGCACCGGAAGGTGCCGTTTTCGTTGGTGGCTGATGGACCGCCTTCGCGAGCAAGCCCGCTCCCACAGGGATCCGTGGCAAACACATTATTTGTGAGCAACCCCGAACCACTGTGGGAGCGGGCTTGCTCGCGAAGAGGCCGTCTGAGTCACCAAGTCTTATCAACAGAACTAACATCTGACAGCAACGCTGAAATTCGTGGCGCGTAAGGTCGAAAATCAGAGGCCTCACATTAGGCTGCCTTGAAAATCATCGGATATAAGCCCTCTGGCTTCAGGTCAGGGCGGCGAGATGTTCGATCGTCTGCGGAAAGCGTTCTACCAGGCGGATAAGGGTCGTAGCCTGGGCATTGGGTGTTGCCCGTCCCTGTTCCCAGTTTTCCAGGGTTCGGGTATTGGTGCGCAGATAGGCCGCGAACACTGACCGGGAGAGGTTGAGCTGTTGGCGGATAGCGACCACTTCCTCGGCAGTGATGGGCATCAGTTCTGGCAACTGAACCTTATGGGTTCGCAGCGTGATCTTGCCTTGGCGCTCATCGGCCAAGGCTTCGAGGCCATCCATCAGTTCAGCAAAAATGTCACGTTTCATAGTGGGATCTCGTTTTGATTTCTCTATCCAGCGTTTGTCTGAAAAGCTTTTTCTGAGTGGGTGACAGGTCGTCTTGCTCGTCTTTGCCATACACGGTGAACAGCCAGAATTGATCGAAGCCTGACCACCAGTAATAAATCACCCGTAATCCGCTGCGCTTGCCTTTGCCTCGTCGTTGGTCGCAGAAGCGAATTTTGCGCAGCCCCCCGGTGCCCTCAATCAGGTCGCCCGCTTCGGGGTTCTTCAGCAACTCCAATTGAAAGCTGCGAAACAGATCGTCATCCAGGTAATCGTCTCGATGTTTCTGAAACATACGTAACTCGACAAATAGAGCATCCATGTTCTGTACGCTACCTACGTATAGTGTTGTCTCGATAATCGAATCGGTCAAGGCATCGAAGCCATCCTTTTCGTTCCCGATTTCAACGGTAGACCCCAGTTGTAAAAACACCTGTAGGAAGAGTCGACCAGTGCGGTGAGAGCATTCGATAAAAGAGACGGGATACTTGGCTGTGGGACTGGCTTGGGAAGTGGTACATACATCGATGTTTGAAAATCACGATCCCACAAACGCAAAAACGGCACCCGAAGGTGCCGTTTCTGTTTTCTACCGAGTATCGCTAAACGATCAACCCGCCAGACCCGCTTGCTGTACCAGCACCAGCAACGGCTGCGGATACAGCCCAAGGAAGAACGCCAGTGCAGCGATGGCCAGCAGCATCACGCCGCCTGCCTTTTGTTCCCAGTGCAGTTGTGCATCGTGGCGACGCAGGTTCGGTTCGATCAGGTACAGGGTGACCATCACGCGCAGGTAGTAGAAGACGCCGATGGCGCTGCCCAGTACCAGGGAGCCGACCAGCCACCATTGGTGCGATTCGACACCGGTGGCGATGATGTAGAACTTGCCGATGAAGCCCGCGGTCAGCGGGATGCCGGCCAGGGACAGCATCATCACGGTCAGTACGGCGGTCAGGTACGGACGGCGCCAGAACAGGCCGCGGTATTCGTACAGGGCGTCAGCGTCACGGCCTTTGTACGGCGAGGACATCAGGGTGATCACGCCGAACGCGCCGAGGCTGGTGATCACGTAAGTGACCAGGTACACGCCGATGGCTTCCACGGCCAGACCCTTGCTCGCCACCAGGGCGATCAGCAGGTAGCCGAAGTGGGCGATGGACGAGTAACCCAGCAGACGCTTGAGGTTGCTCTGGGTCAGGGCCAGCAGGTTACCGAACAGGATCGACGCGATGGCGATGATGGTCAGTACGTCGCTCAGCACACCACTGCTTGCAGCAGGGGAGATCTGGAACAGACGCACCATCACGGCGAACACGGCGACTTTCGAAGCAGTCGCCAGGAACGCTGCGACCGGCGCCGGAGCCCCTTCGTAAACGTCCGGGGTCCAGAGGTGGAACGGTACCAGCGACAGCTTGAACGCCAGGCCGATCAGCATCATGCCCAGGCCCATTTGCGCCAGGGAGCTTGGCAGGCCAGTCGCGGCCAATGCTTGACCGATACCGACGAAACTCAGGCTACCGGAGTCGGCATACAGCAGAGCCATACCGAACAACAGGAACGCGGAACCGGCGGCCGACAGCACCATGTACTTGATACCGGCTTCCAGTGAACGCTTGTTGAAGAAGGCGTACGCCACCAGACCGTAGACCGGCACCGACAACAGTTCCAGACCGATGAACAACCCGGCCAGGTGTTGCGCGCTGACCAGAACCAGGCCACCGGCAGCGGCCATCAGGATCAGCAGGTACAGTTCTTCGCGGTTGCCCGGGTAACCCGTGCCGCCATCGCCGAGGTAGGCGTGGGCGAGGGTCACACAGGCGAGGGTGGCGACCAGGATCAGCGCCATATACAAGCAAGCGAAGTTATCGATCTGCAGCAGTGGGGTCACGGCCAGGGGCGCGACCTTCAAGGCTGGCAGGATCGACAGCAATGCCAGGTTCAAACCCGCCACGGAAATCAGGAAGGTCTGCGAGTGGTTGCGGCGCCAGGCGATGGCCAGCATCACCACGATGATCGTGGCGGTGGTGATCAACAACGGCGCGAGCGCGATAAAGTGTTGAGTCGTGAATTCCATAGCGCTCTTACCGGGCCGAAGCGAGTTGAGTGAAGGCGGTACCGAGCCACTGCTGCACGCCATGCATCGTCGCGGCAGAAGTGTCGAGGAACGGTTGCGGGTACACGCCGATGTAAATCAGCAGTACCGCCAGACCGACCACCATGATCAGTTCGCGACCATCCATGCCATGCAGCACCGCGTCCGACTTGGACGGGCCGAAGTAGGCACGGTGGATCATGATCAACGAGTAGACCGAACCGAACACCAGGCCCGACGTCGCGATCGCGGTGATCCACGGCGCAGCGGCGAAGGTGCCGATCAGGATCAGGAACTCACCGACGAAGTTACCCGTACCCGGCAAGCCCAGGGAAGCAGCGGCGAAGAACAGGCTGATGGCCGGCAGGTAAGCGATCTTCGACCACAGGCCACCCATTTCACGCATGTCGCGGGTATGGGTGCGCTCGTACAACTGACCACTGAGGATAAACAGTGCCGCCGCCGAAACACCGTGCGCCAGCATCTGCATCACCGCGCCCTGCAGCGCCAGTTGGCTGCCGGAGTAGATGCCGATCAACACGAAGCCCATGTGGGAAACGGAGGAATAGGCGATCAGACGCTTGATGTCGGTTTGTGCGAAGGCCAGGAACGCGCCGTAGAAGATCCCGACCAGACCGAGGGTCATGGCGATCGGCGCGAACTCGGCCGAGGCATTCGGGAACAGCGGCAGGGCGAAACGCAGCAGACCGTAAGCCGCCGTCTTCAACAAGATACCGGCCAGATCGACCGAACCTGCGGTTGGCGCCTGGGCGTGAGCATCAGGCAGCCAGGAGTGGAACGGTACGACCGGCAGTTTCACCGCGAAGGCGATGAAGAAGCCGAGCATCAGGATGTACTCGGTGGTGAGCGACATCTTGGTTTTCAGCAGGTCGGCGTAGTTGAACGTGATCACGCCGGTGCTGTTGAAGTTGACCAGCACCAGACCCAGGATCGCCACCAACATGATCAGGCCGGAAGCCTGGGTGAAGATGAAGAACTTGGTCGCCGCGTAGATCCGGGTTTTCTTGCCGTCCGAAGAACTGTGACCCCAGAGCGCGATGAGGAAGTACATCGGCACCAGCATCATTTCCCAGAAGAAGAAGAACATGAACAGGTCGAGCGCGAGGAACACGCCGACAACACCGCCCAGGATCCACATCAGGTTCAAGTGGAAGAAGCCAACGTGACGCTGGATCTCTTTCCACGAGCAGAGTACCGAGAGGATACCCAGCAGACCGGTCAGCAGGATCATCAGCAGCGACAGGCCGTCGAGGGCCAGGTGCACGCTGATGCCGAAGCGCTGGATCCAGATGTGCTTGAACTCAAGCGCCCAGACCGGATCGGCGCCAGGCGCCGGTGCAAATGAATAGTTACCGTGGGCCCACAGCCAGAGGCCGAGCGCGAGTTCCAGGGTCATGGTCAACAGCGCAATCCAGCGGGGGAGGGTAGCGCCGAAGCGCTCACCCATCCAGCACAGCAGGCCGCCGATGAAGGGGATCAGGATTAGCCAAGGCAGAATCATGACGGGCTCAATTCCTTTCGCAAGTTCGCAAGGTTCATATTCAGACCGCTACCAGCACGATGGCGCCGATGACCAGCACGGAGCCGGCTGCCATCGAGGCCGCGTACCAACGCAGTTGACCGGTTTCGGTACGGCTCAGGGCGGTGTGGCCGCCTTTGGCCATACGCGGGATCAAACCGATGGTCTGATCGAGCGGGTCTCTGCGCAGTGCGTGGCTGATCGCAAGGTATGGCTTGACGAACAGTTTGTCGTAGATCCAGTCGAAGCCCCAGGCAGCGAACCACCAGGCCGAAAGGAAGCGGCCAATGCCGCTGTTGGCGATTGCAGTGACGAAACGACGCTTGCCGAGGAACAGCAGCGCGGCCAGCAGGATACCGGCCAGGGCGATGGCGCCCGAAGCGATTTCCAGACTGTGCTTGGCTTCGCCGCCGGCATGCCCGACGCTTTCCGGCAGCACGCCGTGCAGCGGTGGCACGATCATGGCGCCGACGAAGGTCGACAGTACGATCAGCACCGACAGTGGCAGCCAGTGAGCGATGCCGTGACCGGCGTGGGCTTCGGTCTTCGCTTCACCGTGGAACGCGATGAAGATCAGGCGGAAGGTGTACAGCGAAGTCATGAACGCGCCGACCAGACCTGCGTAGAGCAGACCGTGGTTGCCGCTGGCGAACGCTTCCCAGAGGATTTCGTCCTTGGAGTAGAAGCCTGCGGTCACCAGTGGCAGGGCAGACAGGGCCGCGCCGCCGACGATGAAGCTGGTGTAAGCCAGCGGCAGTTTCTTCCACAGGCCGCCCATCTTGAAGATGTTCTGCTCGTGGTGGCAGGCAACGATCACCGCACCGGAGGCAAGGAACAGCAGCGCCTTGAAGAAGGCGTGGGTCATCAGGTGGAAGATCGCGCCATCCCATGCACCCACACCCAGGGCCAGGAACATGTAGCCGATCTGGCTCATGGTCGAGTAGGCGAGGATACGTTTGATGTCGGTTTGTACCAGTGCCGCGAAACCCGCCAGAACCAGAGTCACACCGCCAACGACGCCGACCAGGTGCAGGATATCCGGCGCCAGGGCAAACAAGCCGTGAGTACGAGCGATCAGGTAGACACCAGCCGTTACCATGGTCGCGGCGTGGATCAGTGCCGAAACCGGGGTAGGACCGGCCATCGCATCCGCCAGCCAGGTTTGCAGCGGCAGTTGCGCGGATTTACCGACAGCGCCGCCCAGCAGCATCAGGGTCGCCAGAACGATCCAGAAGTCGCCGACCTTGAAGTGTTCAGGCGCCTTCACCAGCAGTTCCTGGACGTTCAGCGTGCCCAACTGTTGGAACAGGATGAACAGGCCGATGGCCATGAACACGTCGCCGATGCGGGTCACGATGAAAGCTTTGAGTGCCGCGTTACCGTTGTTGCGGTTGCTGTAGTAGAAACCGATCAACAGGTACGAGCACAGGCCCACGCCTTCCCAGCCGAAGTACAGGAACAACAGGTTATCGCCCAGGATCAGGAACAGCATGCTGGCGATAAACAGGTTGGTGTAGGCGAAGAAGCGCGAGTAACCGTCTTCACCGCGCATGTACCAGGACGCGAACAGGTGGATCAGGAAGCCGACGCCGACCACCACACCGAGCATGGTGACCGACAGGCCATCCAGGTACAGGGCGAAGTTCGGCGTGAAGCCTTCAACCGCCATCCACTGCCACAACACCTGGGTGTAGTGGCCGCCTTCTGGCGGGGCGACGTTGAATTGCCAGATCACGTAAGCCGCGACGATGGCAGACAGGCCGATGGAACCGACGCCAATCAGCGCCGACAGGTTTTCCGAGAAGCGGCCGCGTGAGAACGACAGCAGCAGGAAACCTATGAGAGGGAATACGAAAGTCAGATAGAGAAGATTCATCCGCGCATCTCGCTGGCAGCGTCGATATCGAGAGTGTGGAAGCGGCGATACAGCTGCAACAGAATCGCCAGGCCAATACTGGCCTCGGCGGCTGCCAGGCTGATCACCAGGATGAACATGATCTGTCCATCCGGCTGACCCCAGCGGCTACCGGCAACGATGAACGCCAACGCGGAGGCATTCATCATGACCTCCAGGCTCATCAGCACGAAGAGAATGTTGCGGCGGACCATCAGGCCGACCAGACCGAGGCAGAACAGGATGCCGGCGACCGCCAGACCATGCTCCAAAGGGATAGCAGGCATCGTCATTGCTCCTTGGCTTCGTTGCGGCCCAAGTGGAACGCCGTGACGGCTGCGGCGAGCAGCAACATCGAGGCGAGTTCGACCACCAGCAGGTACGGACCGAACAGGCTGATGCCCACGGCCTTCGCATCGACGGTGGTGTGGCCGATGGCCTGACCGCTGGAATGGCTGAACAGCACGTACAGCAGTTCAGCCAGCAGCAGGGCGCCGAGCACGACAGGGCCGAGCCAGATGCCGGGCTTGAGCCAGACGCGCTCTTGCTGAACCGAGGCCGGGCCAAGGTTGAGCATCATCACCACGAACACGAACAGCACCATGATGGCGCCAGCGTAGGCGATCACTTCCAGCACACCGGCAAACGGTGCGCCGAGGGCGAAAAACGTCATCGCCACGGCAATCAGCGAAATGATCAGGTAGAGCAGGGCGTGCACAGGGTTGGTGTTGGTGATCACGCGAAGCGTGGCCACAACCGCGATACCCGATGCGAAATAGAAAGCGAATTCCATCTTTCTTCCTTAAGGCAGCAAGCTCTTCACGTTGATCGGTTCGGCTTCATTCTGCGCGGCGCCTTTCGGCTTCCCGGCAATCGCCATACCTGCAACACGATAGAAGTTGTAATCAGGGTTTTTGCCGGGGCCGGAGATCAGCAGATCTTCTTTCTCGTAAACCAGGTCCTGACGTTTGAACTCGGCCATCTCGAAATCCGGTGTCAGCTGGATCGCGGTGGTCGGGCAGGCTTCCTCGCAGAGGCCGCAAAAGATGCAGCGCGAGAAGTTGATGCGGAAGAAGTCCGGGTACCAGCGACCGTCTTCGGTTTCGGCTTTCTGCAGCGAGATGCAACCGACCGGACACGCCACGGCGCACAGGTTGCAGGCGACACAACGCTCTTCGCCATCAGGGTCGCGGGTCAGGACGATACGCCCACGGTAGCGCGGCGGCAGGTACACGGCTTCTTCCGGGTACTGCAGCGTGTCGCGCTTGCGGAAGGCATGGCCGAAGATCATCACCAGGCTGCGAAGCTGGGTGAAGAAGCCATGCACGATGTCAAATATGTACTTCATGATTCTCTATCCTCACTGAGCCGCGACGGCGGGCGTGTTGAGCAACACGATCGCAGCGGTCACCAGCATGTTGACGAGGGTCAGCGGCAGGCAGAACTTCCAGCTGAAATCCATCACTTGGTCATACCGTGGGCGCGGAATCGAGGCGCGCAGCAGGATGAAGATCATGATGAAGAACGCGGTTTTCAGCGCGAACCAGATGAACGGGATCTGCGGCAGGATGCCGAACGGACCGTGCCAGCCACCGAAGAACAGGGTCACCAGCAGCGCCGAAATCAACACGATGCCGATGTACTCACCGACGAAGAACATGCCCCATTTCATGCCGGCGTATTCAATGTGGTAACCGTCGGCCAGTTCCTGTTCCGCTTCCGGCTGGTCGAACGGGTGACGGTGAGTCACGGCGACGCCAGCGATGAAGAAGGTCAGGAAACCGAAGATCTGCGGAATGATGAACCACAGGTTCTGCGCTTGATAATCAACGATGTCGCGCATGTTGAACGAGCCGACCTGGATCACGATGCCCATCAACGACAGGCCCATGAACACTTCGTACGACACGGTTTGCGCCGAGGCCCGCAAGCTGCCCAGCAGGGCGAACTTGTTGTTACTCGACCAACCGGCGAACAACACCGCGTAGACCGACAGACCGGCCATGGCGAAGAAGAACAGGATGCCGATGTTCAGGTCCGCCACGCCCCAGTTCGGGGTGATCGGGATGATCGCGAAGGCAATCAGCAGGGCGCTCATGGCGACTACCGGTGCCAGGGTGAAGATCATCTTGTCGGCGAACGGCGGCGTCCAGTCTTCCTTGAAGAACATCTTGATCATGTCGGCCGCGATCTGGAACGCGCCGAACGGGCCGACGCGGTTTGGACCATAACGGTCCTGCCAGAGGGCGAGCAAACGACGCTCGACCCAGCTCAGCAGCGCGCCGCACACCACCACGGCGAGCAGAATCACGATGGCCTTGAGGACCGCGATGATCACGTCAATCACTTCAGGCGTGAACCAGGTCATTGAGCTGCCTCCTGCAGACCGTCAACGGTTTTGCCAAAGATCGCCGCTGGAATGCCGGCAATACCTGCAGGCAATGCCACCAGGCCAGCGCCCAGCTCTTCATTAATACGCAGCGGCAGACGCAGGGTCTGGCCATCGACATTCACGCTGAGCAGGGCGCCATCGTTGACACCCAGACGATCGGCTTCGGATTTGGCCAGGGCGACATAGGCGGCCGGGATGCGTTCCTGAACCGGTGCGGCTTTGGAAGAGTTCTCTTCGCTGCCGAGCAGGTGGAAGAACGGCACGACTTGCCAGGTACCTGGCGCCGGGTTGAATGCGCGCGGAACACTGGCGAACCAGTTCAGTGAATCACCAGTGCTTTCGATCAGGCGGGTGCCCGGGTCGCCAGCGCGGATGTGACCACCGACTTCGTCCTGGAACTTGTTCCAGGCTTGCGGCGAGTTCCAGCCCGGGGACCAGGCGAATGGCACTTGCTGACGCGGTTCAACCGAGCCCGAGTAACCTTCCATCGAGAAGTTGAACGCGGTGTCGTTGTCCTGCGGGGTACGCGGTTCATGGACGCTGATGTCAGCGCGCATGGCGGTACGACCGGAGTAACGCAGCGGTTCGCGGGCCAGTTTCATGCCCTTGATGCGGAACGCGGCGGACGGGGCGGCGTCAACGATACGCGCCAGTTGCGGCGTGCTCGAAGCGACGGCAGCGGTGACGTGGTCCAGTTGGGTCCAGTCGATCGGCTGGTTCAGCAGGGTTGCGCGCAGAGCATGCAGCCAGCGCCAGCCTTCGTGAACCAGGATGCTCGCGTCCATGTATTTCGGATCGAACACCTGGAAGAAACGCTGGGCGCGACCTTCCTGGCTAACCAATGTACCGTCGCCTTCCGCGAAGCTGGCGGCTGGCAGAACCAGGTGCGCGCGATCGCTGGTGGCGGTCTTCTGATGGTCAGCCACGATCACCACTTTCGCGGCGTTCAGGGCAGCATCGACCTTGGCTTTGTCGGTACGGGTGTACAGATCGTTTTCCAGCACGACGATGGCGTCGGCCTTGCCGTCGATCACCGCTTGCAGTGCGTCATCGACCGAGTTGCCACCGAGCATGGCCAGGCCGAGGCTGTTGGCCTCTGGCACGATCAGGCTGATGGAACCGTTCTTCTCGCGCAGCTTCAAGGCTTTGGCAATGTTGGCAGCGGCTTCGATCAAGGCTTTGGAGCCCAGGGAAGTACCGGCAATGATCAGCGGACGCTTGGCAGCGAGCAGGGCGTCGGCAATGCGCTTGGCCAGGTCGAGGGCTTCAGTATCGAGGCCTTCAACCGCTGGAGCGCTGGCGTCGAGGGCGTGAGCCACGGCGAAACCGATGCGGGCCAGGTCGTCTGGAGCGGCGTGTACGCATTCTTCAGCGATGTCGTCGAGCTTGGTTTCAGCCAGGCTGGCGATGAACAGCGGGTTCAGTTCTTTCTGACCGATGTTCTTCACTGCAGCGTCGAGCCACGGCTGGACGCGCATCGCGTCGGCCATGTCTTCAGCCTTGCCCTTGACCGATTGGCGCAGGGACAGGGCCATGCGTGCAGCGGTCTGGGTCAAATCTTCGCCGAGGACGAAGATCGCGTCGTGGTCTTCGATGTCGCGCATGTTCGGGATCGGCAGCGGGCTGTCTTTCAGAACCTGCATGACCAGACGGATGCGCTCCAGCTCGGCGGCTTCGATACCGGAGTAGAAGTGCTCGGCGCCGACCAGTTCGCGCAACGCGAAGTTGCTTTCAAGGCTGGCACGGGGCGAACCGATACCGACGATGTTGCGACCGCGCAGCAGGTCAGCCGCTTTGTCCAGCGCTTCGTCGAGGGTCAGCTTGGCGCCGTTGGCCAGCAATGGCTGACGCGGGCGGTCTTCGCGGTTGACGTAGCCGTAGCCGAAACGGCCACGGTCGCACAGGAAGTACTGGTTGACCGAACCGTTGAAGCGGTTTTCGATCCGACGCAGTTCACCGTAGCGCTCGCCCGGGGAGATGTTGCAACCGCTGGAGCAGCCATGGCAGATGCTCGGCGAGAACTGCATGTCCCACTTGCGGTTGTAGCGCTCGGAGTGAGTCTTGTCGGTGAACACACCGGTCGGGCAGACCTCGGTGAGGTTGCCGGAGAACTCGCTTTCGAGGGTGCCGTCTTCAACGCGACCGAAGTACACGTTGTCGTGGGCACCGAACACACCGAGGTCGGTGCCGCCGGCGTAATCCTTATAGAAGCGTACGCAGCGGTAGCAAGCGATGCAGCGGTTCATCTCGTGACCGATGAACGGGCCGAGATCCTGGTTCTGGTGGGTACGCTTGGTGAAGCGGTAACGGCGCTCGTTGTGGCCGGTCATTACCGTCATGTCTTGCAGGTGGCAGTGACCGCCTTCTTCACAGACCGGGCAGTCGTGAGGGTGGTTGGTCATCAGCCATTCGACGACGCTGGCGCGGAATACTTTCGCCTCTTCGTCTTCGATGGAGATCCAGCTGCCGTCGGTGGCGGGGGTCATGCAGGACATGACGATCCGACCACGGGTGTCGTTGGCGTCGGTGTACTGCTTGACCGCGCACTGGCGGCAAGCGCCAACGCTGCCAAGGGCGGGGTGCCAGCAGAAATAAGGGATATCGAGGCCTAGCGACAGACATGCCTGTAACAGGTTGTCTGCCCCATCGACTTCGAGCTCTTTGCCGTCTACGTGGATAGTGGCCATGGTTCAAAGTTCTTCGTTGGCCCGGTGTCAGCGGGCGTGGCTAATGGAATCTTGTTATTCGTCCGAATCCAAACAGCCCTTGAAAGGCGTCATCGAACGAGAAGGCGAAGGGCACGGACCCTTCGCCTTTTTAAGCGTTTACGCGCCGACTACGATCGGCCTCGCCAGAGGCGGGACGGCGGCGCTGACAGGCGCGATGCCGGCTTCGAACTCCGAGCGGAAGTATTTGATTGCGCTGCCCAATGGCTCCACGGCGCCCGGTGCGTGAGCACAGAAGGTCTTGCCCGGGCCAAGGAAACCGACCAGACCCAACAGGGTCTCGATATCGCCGGCTTGCCCTTCACCGTTCTCGATCGCGCGCAGCAGCTTGACGCTCCACGGCAAACCGTCACGGCAAGGGGTGCAGAAACCACAGGATTCGCGGGAGAAGAACTCTTCCATGTTGCGCAGCAGGGACACCATGTTGACGCTGTCGTCCACCGCCATGGCCAGGCCGGTACCCATCCGGGTGCCCACTTTGGCGATGCCGCCGGCGTACATTTGTGCGTCCAGGTGTTCCGGCAACAGGAAACCGGTACCGGCGCCGCCTGGTTGCCAGGCCTTGAGCTTGAAGCCGTCGCGCATGCCGCCGGCGTAGTCTTCGAACAGCTCGCGACCGGTGACGCCGAATGGCAGTTCCCACAGGCCCGGATTCTTAACCTTGCCGGAGAAGCCCATGAGCTTGGTGCCCATGTCTTCACTGCCTGGGCGGGCCAACGATTTGTACCAGTCCACGCCGTCGGCAATGATTGCCGGGACGTTGCACAGGGTTTCAACGTTGTTCACGCAGGTCGGCTTGCCCCACACGCCAACGGCGGCAGGGAAGGGCGGCTTGGAGCGCGGGTTGGCGCGGCGGCCTTCCAGGGAGTTGATCAGTGCAGTTTCTTCACCGCAGATGTAACGCCCGGCGCCGGTGTGGACGAACAGCTCGAAATCGAAGCCGCTGCCCAGGATGTTCTTGCCCAAAAGGCCTGCTGCCTTGGCTTCTTCCACGGCACGGTTCAGGTGCTTGGCGGCGGTGGTGTATTCGCCGCGCAGGAAGATGTAGCCACGGTAGGTTTTCAGCGCGCGAGCACTGATCAGCATGCCTTCGATCAGCAGATGGGGCAGTTGCTCCATCAGCATGCGGTCTTTCCAGGTGTTCGGCTCCATCTCGTCCGCGTTGCACAGCAGGTAGCGGATGTTGATGGATTCGTCTTTGGGCATCAGGCCCCACTTCACGCCCGTGGGGAAGCCTGCACCGCCGCGACCTTTAAGGCCGGCATCTTTCACGGTCTGGACGATGTCGTCCTGGGCCATGTCGGCGAAGGCTTTGCGCGCAGCGGCGTAACCGTTCTTGGCCTGGTACTCGTCGAGCCACACGGCCTCGCCGTCATCGCGCAGACGCCAGGTCAGCGGGTGAGTCTCGGCCGAACGCTTGATGCGGTTGGCAGGACCGAAGGAAGTCAGGGTCATACGTAGCCCTCGAGCAATTGGGCGACGCCAGCAGGCTGCACGTCACCGAATGTGTCGTCGTCGATCATCAACGCCGGCGCCTTGTCGCAGTTGCCGAGGCAGCAGACCGGCAGCAGGGTGAAACGACCGTCGGCGGTGGTTTGACCCAGGCCGATGCCGAGCTTGCTCTGGATTTCGCTGACCACGGACTCGTGGCCGCCGATGAAGCAGACCATGCTGTCGCAGACGCGAATGATGTGACGGCCGACTGGCTGACGGAAGATCTGGCTATAGAACGTCGCCACCCCTTCAACGTCGCTGGCCGGAATGCCGAGGATCTCGCCGATGGCGTAGAGCGCGCCGTCAGGCACCCAGCCACGTTCCTTCTGGACGATCTTCAGGGCTTCGATCGACGCCGCGCGCGGGTCTTCGTAGTGATGCAGCTCGTGCTCGATGGCCGAGCGCTCGGTTTCACTCAAGGTGAAACGGTCTGTCTGGATAAGCGTGCTGTTCATGCTTAGCGGTCCACGTCGGCCATAACGAAATCGATACTACCCAGGTACGCGATCAAGTCCGCGACCATGCTGCCTTTGATCACCGAAGGGATCTGCTGCAAGTGCGGGAAGCTTGGGGTACGAATCCGGGTGCGGTAGCTCATGGTGCCGCCATCGCTCGTCAGGTAATAACTGTTGATGCCCTTGGTCGCTTCAATCATCTGGAAGGATTCGTTGGCCGGCATGACCGGGCCCCACGAAACTTGCAAGAAGTGCGTGATCAAGGTCTCGATGTGCTGCAGCGTGCGTTCTTTCGGTGGCGGCGTGGTCAGCGGGTGATCCGCCTTGTACGGGCCTTCCGGCATGTTGCGCATGCACTGCTCGATGATCTTCAGGCTCTGGCGCATTTCTTCGACGCGCACGATGCAACGGTCGTAGGCATCGCCATTGGCCGCCAGCGGGACTTCGAACTCGAAGTTCTCGTAGCCCGAGTATGGACGTGCCTTACGCAGGTCGAAGTCGCAACCGGTCGAACGCAGGCCAGCACCGGTGACGCCCCATTCCAGGGCTTCTTTGGTGTTGTAGGCAGCGACGCCGATGGTCCGGCCTTTGAGGATGCTGTTGTCGAGCGCGGCTTTCTGGTACTCGTCCAGACGCTTCGGCATCCACTCGACGAAGTCTTTCACCAGTTTTTCCCAGCCGCGCGGCAGGTCGTGGGCGACGCCACCGATGCGGTACCAGGCCGGGTGCAGACGGAAACCGGTGATGGCTTCGATCACCGTGTACGCTTTCTGGCGGTCGGTGAAGGTGAAGAACACCGGAGTCATGGCGCCGACGTCCTGGATGTAAGTCCCCAGGAACAGCAGGTGGCTGGTGATCCGGAAGAACTCGGCCATCATGATGCGGATGACGTCGACCTTCTCGGGCACCTTGATGCCGGCCAGCTTCTCGACCGAGAGCACGTACGGCAGGTTGTTCATCACGCCGCCGAGGTAGTCGATACGATCGGTGTACGGGATGAAACTGTGCCAGGACTGACGCTCGGCCATCTTCTCGGCACCACGGTGGTGGTAGCCGACGTCCGGCACGCAGTCGACGATCTCTTCACCGTCCAGCTGCAGGATGATGCGGAACGCACCGTGCGCGGAAGGGTGGTTAGGACCCAGGTTGAGGAACATGTAGTCCTCGTTCGCCCCGGAACGCTTCATGCCCCAGTCTTCAGGCTTGAAGCGCGCGGCTTCTTCCTCAAGCTGTTGCTTGGCCAGGTTCAGGGTGAACGGGTCGAATTCGGTGGCGCGGGCAGGGAAGTCCTTGCGCAGCGGGTGACCTTCCCAGGTCGGCGGCATCATGATGCGGGTCAGGTGCGGGTGACCTTTGAAGTCGATGCCGTACATGTCCCAGACTTCACGCTCGTACCAGTTGGCGTTCGGCCAGATGCTGGTGACGGTCGGCAGGCTGAGGTCGCTCTCGGACAAGGCGACCTTGATCATTACGTCACTATTACGTTCGATCGACATCAAGTGATAGAACACAGTGAAGTCGGCGCCGCTTGGCAGCCCTTGACGCTTGGTGCGCAGACGCTCGTCCACGCCGTGCAGGTCATAGAGCATGACGTACGGCTTGGGCAGATTGCGCAGGAAGGTCAGGACTTCGACGAGTTTGGCGCGGGCAACCCAAAGCACCGGCATGCCGGTGCGGGTAGGCTGGGCGGTGAACGCCTCGGGGCCAAAACGGTTGTTCAGTTCGACGACCACATCCTGGTCGTCTGCCTTATAAGGCGGGATGTACAGAGCACTGCCTGTAGTCATGGTTATTTATCGCTTTCGGTCAACGTAAAGAATGAAGCCAGTGTCTCGTTCTATAAAAGAAGCAGAGCTGGATCAGACTTCGTCGGGGCTGCGCAGGTTGGTGACTGCGATTCGCTGTTCGCGGCGCTGTTCCTTTTGCGAAGGCATCTCGGCGCGGTACACGCCTTGATCACCGACGACCCAGGAAAGCGGACGACGCTCCTGTCCAATCGACTCCTGCAAGAGCATCAAGCCTTGCAGAAAAGCTTCAGGACGGGGCGGGCAGCCAGGCACGTAGACGTCCACGGGTAGGAACTTATCCACCCCTTGAACGACGGAGTAGATGTCGTACATGCCACCGGAGTTGGCGCACGAACCCATGGAGATAACCCATTTAGGTTCGAGCATTTGCTCGTAGAGACGCTGAATGATCGGCGCCATCTTGATGAAGCAGGTACCGGCGATAACCATAAAATCCGCCTGACGCGGCGATGCCCGGATAACCTCGGCGCCAAAGCGCGCGATGTCGTGGGGCGCCGTGAAGGCGGTGGTCATTTCCACGTAGCAGCACGAAAGACCGAAGTTATACGGCCACAGGGAGTTCTTGCGCCCCCAGTTGATCGTGCCGTTAAGCACGTCTTCGAGCTTGCCCATGAAGATGTTTTTGTGAACTTGATCTTCTAACGGATCGGAAACGGTTTCCCGCTCGCCAATCGGATACTGCTCGTTAGGAGCATCGGGGTCGATCCTGGTGAGATTGTATTGCATTGCCAAAGCCTCATTGTTTCAGCTTCGCCTGCCGCTTGCGACGAGCTTCCGGAGCCCAGTCAAGGGCGCCCACTCGGAACAAGTAGACAAGACCTGCCAACAGAATTGCTATGAAAACGAGAGCTTCGACGAATCCGGTCCAGCCGCTTTCGCGGACGGACACAGACCAGGCAAAGAGAAAGAGGGCTTCGATATCGAAGATCACGAAGAGCATCGCGACCAGATAGAATTTGGCTGAGAGCCGCAAGCGGGCGCCACCTGTAGGTAGCATGCCGGACTCGAACGGTTCGTTTTTGCTGCGGCCCCAGGCTTTTGACCCGAGGAGGCTGGAAACGCCAAGCATGAAGGCGCAAAGGCCGACAACGCCCAGAAGGAAAATGGCAAAGCCCCAGTTGTGGGCCATGAGTCCTGTCGCTTCGGGCATGCTGGTAATCCTTAACAGAGAGCAAAGGTCTCTGAGCTTGAAAAGAAACAAAGCAGTGACGATATGTCGCAGCAATCAATCGCGGTGATTTTATGGCACAACACCGTGCAAGTAAAATTCCTATAGCGAAATTATTTATAGGAATAAGGACATAGCCCACCTCCAAAGCCCTGTAGCCCATGCGGTGCGGGCATTAGCAGGCTTTTCATCAATTATGTTTTGTAGGGAATGTAACGAACATAGTTGCGTCTAAATGATAATCAATATTGTTTGGCTCGGTTTTTAAACTATTTAGCGGGTGAGTGGGTGGGAAGTTGTCTTATATAGCCGTTACTGCAAGTAGCAGCGGCGCTCGTTTTAGCGCATTTTTCTGATCGCGGGACCGCTCTGGATCAATGTTTTGTCTCGTGGCGCCACCGTCACCTGTGGGAGCGGGCTTGCTCGCGAAAGCGGTGGGTCAGTCGACATCAATGTTGAATGTTCAACCGTATTCGCGAGCAAGCCCGCTCCCACAGGGGATTTGTGGTGGTCCGGTAAAACGCGGGCAAAAAAAACGCCCCGAACCAGTCGGGGCGTTAGTTGTGCGACGTTGCGGTTAGCTTTCTATCGGGTCCGCAACGGCCGTTTGCTCAGGTATCAGTGGAACTGTTCTTCTTCAGTCGAACCGGTCAGCGCGGTCACCGACGACGAGCCTCCTTGAATCACGGTGGTCATGTCGTCGAAGTAGCCAGTGCCCACTTCCTGCTGGTGAGCCACGAAGGTGTAACCCTTGGCAGCGTCAGCGAACTCTTGCTCTTGCAGCTTCACGTAGGCAGTCATGTCGTTGCGGGCGTAGTCGTGCGCCAGGTTGAACATGCTGTGCCACATGTTGTGAATGCCGGCCAGGGTGATGAACTGGTGCTTGTAGCCCATGGCGGACAGTTCGCGCTGGAACTTGGCGATGGTCGCGTCGTCCAGGTTTTTCTTCCAGTTGAAGGAAGGCGAGCAGTTGTACGACAGCAGTTGGTCCGGGTATTCCTTTTTGATCGCTTCGGCGAAGCGACGAGCCTCGTCCAGATCCGGCTTGGCGGTTTCGCACCAGATCAGGTCGGCGTACGGCGCGTAGGCCAGGCCGCGAGCGATGGCCTGGTCGAGGCCGGCGCGTACTTTGTAGAAGCCTTCCTGGGTGCGTTCGCCAGTCACAAATGGCTGGTCGTACGGGTCGCAATCGGAAGTCAGCAGGTCAGCGGCGTTAGCGTCGGTACGGGCCAGGATGATGGTCGGTGTACCGGCAACGTCAGCCGCCAGGCGAGCAGCGGTCAGCTTTTGTACGGCTTCCTGGGTCGGAACCAGTACCTTGCCGCCCATGTGGCCGCATTTTTTCACGGAAGCCAGTTGGTCTTCGAAGTGAACGCCGGCGGCGCCTGCTTCGATCATGCTTTTCATCAGCTCGTAAGCGTTCAGTACGCCGCCGAAACCGGCTTCAGCGTCAGCCACGATTGGCGCGAAGTAGTCGATGTAGCCTTCGTCGCCCGGACCTTTGCCGGCTTTCCACTGGATCTGGTCAGCACGACGGAACGAGTTGTTGATGCGCTTGACTACGGTTGGAACCGAGTCCACCGGGTACAGCGACTGATCCGGGTACATCGATTCGGCGGAGTTGTTGTCCGCAGCAACCTGCCAGCCCGACAGGTAGATCGCCTGGATACCGGCTTTGACTTGTTGTACAGCTTGGCCGCCGGTCAGGGCGCCCATGCAGTTGACGAAATCTTTCTCAGGACGGAAGGACGGGTGGGCACCTTGGGTGACCAGGTTCCACAGCTTCTCGGCGCCCAATTTTGCAAAGGTGTGCTCGGGTTGAACCGAGCCGCGCAGGCGGACGACGTCAGCAGCGGAGTAAGCGCGTGTCACGCCTTTCCAGCGTGGGTTTTCAGCCCAATCTTTTTCGAGGGCTGCAATTTGCTGTTCGCGTGTCAGTGCCATGGAGATAAACCTCGTCGCATAGGTCTTGGGTGGAAAATTCCTGCTCCTGCCGGTTACGCCTATCAAGGAAGCGTAAAAGGCTGCTCGCTGACCAGAAGCTTAGGCGGTCAAGTCGGATTTGGCGGGGATGGCGACGGGATGAACGATGGGCTCGAGGGGAAGTGAGCAGGTAAGGGCGGACTGGCGGGCGCATTCGGGCGTCGTGGGCCTCTATACGAACTTCAGTGTGGTGCCGGGTTACCTAATTACGCTTCCGTCCCTCGGGACAACTTCGTTCCAGTCGGCAACCTCGTCAAACACACCTTGTGGGCGGTACAGACACGAATCGGCTTGCGGGGTAGATGCAGGCGGCGACTCGAAGGCCCTTGCCAGGGCCCCTGATTAGCGGGAGCGAGGCCATCATGCCTTTGCTTTTTTGGCTCGTCAAACGTTTTGTAGTGCTTTTTTTCAAGCACTACATCTTTAGTCTAATACGACTCATCAGTCAGTTTTTGGTGCTTTAGTCCAGGGTGTCGACTTTCACCCGCAAGGTCATGTCATCCCGGCCCTGAGTAGAGTAGCTGCGGGTTTGGCCCTGTTTGTCGGCCTGAGTCTGGCGATTCACGCCGGCCAGGGTGATCCACTCGCCCAGGCGCCCCGTGACAGTTGTGTCGGTACTTTGCACATTCACTACATCTGGACGTTCCTGGCTCATGCGGTCACGATTGGTACTGATCGCCAGGTGAACGATGTCGCCGGTGACGCTGGCAGTGACGTAGAAACCCTGAGTGACGTTGCGATACTCGGTCTGACTTTGCAGGCGACCGTAGGTGTCGGTCTGCGTACTGGTCAGCGGCACGCTTTGGCCGACCTGGATCAGCGCCGGCGCACCTTCGCTGGCCTGCACCTGCTGTATGCCGCCGTCACGGCTGTCGGTGCTGCGATTGATGATGCGGGTCTGGCTGGGTTTGGCGCCGTTAACCGAGTAGCCCTGATCACCCTGGAAGTTGTTTTCGTTGGTGTCGACAGTGATCAGCAGGCGCTTGGGCGCAGTGTCGAGTTGAGCGAGGAATGACTTAAGTTCGTCGATCTTGCCGGGTTCGGCGTTGACGATCAGTTGATTGCCGTAGGCGCTGACCTGGCCATCCTTGCCGATAAAATTCTGCGCCACCGGCAGCATGTCAGCGCTGGTGCGGTAGTTCAGGGGCACGATCTCGGTGGCGGCGGTGACCGAAAAACTGCAGGTCAGCAGCAGCGTGGTGAGCAAGGTGCGTAGGGACATGTCCGTTATCTCCGCTTTCGAAAGGCTTGATATTGCCAGTTTGTCGGCCCGGGGTGGGGCAAGTTGAATCGTAGACAGCAAAACGCCCCGGCATCCGAGGATGGCGGGGCGTGATCGTTCCCACGCTCCGCGTGGGAATGCAGCCAGTGACGCTCTGCGTCACCTGCCGCGATGGGGCGCGGAGCGTCCCGAGAGGCATTCCCACGCAGAGCGTGGGAATGATCAGTGCGGGGTATCAAGCCGAATGCCGCACCATGTCCACATGCGGAATCCCTGCTTCCAGGAACTCCTCACTGACCAAGCTGAAACCCAGACGTTCATAGAACGCCGTGGCCTGCACCTGCGCACTCAGCATCTGCTGCTTCAATCCGCGTTTCTCGGCTTCACCGATCACCGCTTGCATCAGCGCATCGCCGACTTTCAAACCGCGCCAGTCCTTGAGCACTGACACCCGGCCGATGTGACCATCGGGCAGCAGGCGGGCGGTGCCAATTGGAAAGTCGCCTTCGAAGGCCAGAAAATGCACCGCTGTTGCGTCATCAGCATCCCATTCCAGTTCAGGCGGAACGGATTGCTCGGCGATGAACACCGTCTCACGAATGCGCCGTATCTCGGCGATATCCTTCTGCCAGTCTGCGACACGAACGTGGATTTTATTCATCAGCAAACCCCAGGCTGCCTTGCTTGACCAGCTCGCACAGCAGACCGCGGCCGTCTTCGTCGTTCAGCCAGTCACCGAGGTTGTCGGTGTGCAAGGCATCGGCAGCGCAGATCAATTTCAGCAGCTCGCGCAGTTTGCCTGGCAGGTAACGGCTCTGACCGCTGGCGAACAGCAGCAGGTCGTCATCGACTTCGGACCAGGCCATGCGCGCGCTCGGGTTGCGGATCAGCACAGCGCCTTGTTCCAGGCTGGCGAGGAAGTCTTCTTCTTCGATTTCCTCCGGACCGACCACCAGTTCCGGGTAGCGCGGCTCGGTCATGTACTGGCCGAACCAGGTCAGCAGCAGGCGCTCGTCGCTCATGTGCTCGGCCAGCAAGGCTTTCAGGCGATCAAGAGCGTCGTGCTGAATCTGGTGCGGATCGACGGCCGGCAGGGCGTCGGCATCGGTGTAGCGCTCTTCGTCCGTCAGGAACTGGCTGAGGAAGTCAGTGAAGTGAGTCAGCACTTCAGAAGCGCTCGGGGCGCGGAAGCCGACCGAGTAAGTCATGCAGTCATCCCCTGCGACGCCGCAATGGGCCAGGCGCGGCGGCAGGTAGAGCATGTCGCCCGGTTCCAGAACCCACTCATCGGTGGCTTCGAAGTCGGCGAGGATACGCAGGTCTGCGTGTGGCAGCAGCTTGCTCTCGGAGTCGCACATCTGGCCGATCTTCCAGTTGCGCTTGCCGTGACCTTGCAGCAGGAACACATCGTAGTTATCGAAGTGCGGGCCGACGCTGCCACCCGGGGCGGCGAAGCTGATCATCACGTCGTCGACGCGCCAGCTCGGCAGGAAGCGGAAGTTCTCCAGCAGTTCACTGACTTCCGGCACGAATTGATCAACCGCTTGCACCAGCAGGGTCCACTCGGTTTCTGGCAATTTGCTGAATTCATCTTCGGCGAACGGGCCGCGACGCATTTCCCAAGGACGCTCGCCATGTTCGATCACCAGGCGCGATTCAACTTCTTCTTCCAGCGCCAGTCCGGCCAGTTCGTCGGGATCGATCGGGCTTTCGAAATCAGGGATCGCCTGGCGGATCAGCAGCGGTTTTTTCTGCCAGTAGTCACGCAGGAATTCGCGCGCCGTGATGCCACCCAGAAGTTGAAGAGGAATATCAGGATTCATGTGTAACCTATTGAAAAAATGCACTTTTCAGACGGGAATAAAAACGCCCGGCGCTGCCGGGCGTCTCAAAAGGGTCAAGCGGTCGATCAGATGCGTTTGGCTTGCTCTACAGCGTTGCCAATGTAGTTCGCCGGGGTCAGCAATTTCAGCTCGGCCTTGGCGGCGGCTGGCATGTCCAGACCGTCGATGAAAGTTTGCAACGCTTCAGGGCTGATGCCCTTGCCGCGCGTCAACTCTTTCAGCTTCTCGTACGGGTTTTCGATGTTATAGCGGCGCATCACGGTCTGGATCGGCTCAGCCAATACTTCCCAGCAAGCGTCGAGGTCGGCAGCGATTTTCTGAGCGTTGAGCTCCAGTTTGCTGATGCCTTTGAGGCTGGCTTCGTACGCGATCACGCTGTGGGCGAAGCCGACACCGAGGTTACGCAGCACGGTGGAGTCGGTCAGGTCGCGCTGCCAGCGGGAGATCGGCAACTTGCTCGCCAGGTGCTGGAACAATGCGTTGGCGATGCCCAGGTTGCCTTCGGAGTTTTCGAAGTCGATCGGGTTGACCTTGTGCGGCATGGTCGACGAACCGATTTCGCCAGCGATGGTGCGCTGTTTGAAATAACCCAGGGAGATGTAGCCCCAGATATCACGGTCGAAGTCGATCAGGATCGTGTTGAAACGCGCGATCGCGTCGAACAGCTCGGCGATGTAGTCGTGGGGTTCGATCTGCGTGGTGTACGGGTTGAAACCCAGGCCCAGCTCGTCTTCGATGAAGGCGCGGGCGTTTTCTTCCCAGTCGATTTCCGGGTAGGCGGAGATGTGTGCGTTGTAGTTGCCGACAGCGCCGTTGATCTTGCCCAGCAGGGGCACGGCAGCGACTTGAGCGATTTGACGCTCCAGACGGTAAACCACGTTTGCCAGTTCTTTACCCAGAGTGGTCGGCGAAGCCGGTTGGCCGTGGGTGCGCGACAGCATCGGCACGTCAGCGAAACGGATCGCCAGTTCGCGGATGGCTTCGGCAGTCTGGCGCATCAGTGGCAGCATCACGTCATCACGGCCTTCGCGCAGCATCAGGGCGTGGGACAGGTTGTTGATGTCCTCGCTGGTGCAGGCAAAGTGGATGAACTCGCTGACTTTGGCCAGTTCCGGCAGCTTGGCCGCTTGCTCTTTGAGCAGGTATTCAATGGCTTTTACGTCGTGGTTGGTGGTGCGCTCGATCTCTTTGACACGCTCGGCGTGCTCCAGAGCGAAGTTGTCCGCCAAGGTGTTCAGCACCGCGTTGGCTTCGGCGGAGAACGCCGGCACTTCGCTGATGCCTGGGTGAGCGGCCAGGCGCTGGAGCCAGCGCACTTCAACCAGAACGCGAGCACGGATCAGACCGTATTCGCTGAAAATTGGGCGCAGGGCCTGGGTTTTGCCGGCGTAGCGGCCGTCAACAGGGGAAACCGCAGTGAGCGAAGAAAGCTGCATGGGGTGTTCTCGGACAGTCGGGCAACGAAATGGGGCGCGTATCATACATGAAAAAATCCGCCGGTCCGTTGCCAACTGACCGGCGTATTACGCGTTACAGATCTAAAGCGGTGTTGCGGGCGCGGTTCAGCTGCTGCGCATCAGCGGGTAAAGCTCTTTCAGCAACTTGCGACGGCTGATCACCAACTGCCAGCGGTGACCGCCCAGCTGCCGCCACAGGCGCGCCGAACGAATCCCGGCCAGCAACAGGGCGCGGATCTTCGAGGCGTTGCTTGGTTGCTGCAGGTTGCGCATGTCGCCGTGGACCTGGATCCGTTGGCGCAGGGTGCTCAGGGTGTCCTGGTACAACGCGCCGCACGCGGCGATCACGTTCTCGTGGGCTGGCCCGAAATGCTCGACCTGGGATTGAATCTGCGGCAGACGCTTGCCGATCACGCCGAGCATGTCGTCGCGCTTGGCCAGTTGACGCTCCAGACCCAGCATCGCCAGGGCATAACGCAACGGTTCGCGCTGCAAAGTGCTTGGGTCGCGTTCCAGGGCGCCGATCAACGCGCGATAGCCTTCGCGCAGATTGATGTCGTCGCCGCCGTAGACTTCCAGGGTGTCCTTGGGGTCGCGGATCAGCAGACTGCCGAGCATGCAGGTCAGGCCGGCTTCGCTGGTCTGGCCGCTCTTGGCGATCTTGTCCACCAGCACTGCGGCGAGAAACACGCCGCCCAGTGCCGTCAGTTGCTCCTGAGTCGGGCTCATTGTGCCTCGCCTTGAGCAGTGCCTTTGCTGGTCCACGGCTCGGCAATTTCGATCACGCCGCCGCCGAGGCAGATTTCACCGTCATAAAACACCACGGATTGGCCTGGGGTGACCGCGCGTTGCGGGTCATCGAAGGTCGCACGGTAGCCGTTGGCGGTTTTTTCCAGCGTGCACGGCTGGTCGCTTTGGCGATAGCGGACTTTGGCGGTCAATCGGCGTGGTTCGCTCAGATCAATCGGGTTGACCCAATAGATGTCCGAAGCGAGCAGGGCGCGGGAGAACAGGTACGGATGGTCATTGCCCTGGCCGACGATCAGCTCGTTGTTGACCAGGTCCTTGATCAGCACGTACCACGGCTCGTCACTGGCGTCTTTCAAGCCGCCAATGCCCAGGCCCTGGCGCTGACCGATGGTGTGGTACATCAAGCCGTGGTGGCGGCCGATGACTTCACCTTCGGTGGTCTTGATCTCGCCTGGCTGGGCCGGCAGGTATTGCTTGAGGAAGTCGCTGAAGCGGCGTTCGCCGATAAAGCAGATCCCGGTGGAGTCCTTTTTCTTCGCGGTTGCCAGTTCGTGCTTCTCGGCAATCGCGCGCACTTCAGGCTTTTCCAGCTCGCCGACCGGGAACAGAGTCTTGGCGATCTGTTCACCGCCCACGGCGTGCAGGAAGTAACTCTGGTCCTTGTTCGGGTCCAGGCCCTTGAGCAGTTCGGTGCGGCCATCGATGTCGCGGCGACGCACGTAGTGACCGGTGGCGATCAGGTCGGCACCGAGCATCATGGCGTAGTCGAGGAACGCCTTGAACTTGATCTCGCGGTTGCACAGGATGTCCGGATTCGGCGTGCGACCGGCCTTGTATTCAGCCAGGAAGTGCTCGAACACGTTGTCCCAGTACTCGGCGGCGAAGTTGGCGGTGTGCAGCTTGATGCCGATTTTGTCGCACACAGCCTGCGCATCCGCCAGGTCGTCCATGGCGGTGCAGTATTCCGTTCCATCGTCTTCTTCCCAGTTCTTCATGAACAGGCCTTCCACCTCATAACCCTGCTCGATCAGCAGGAGAGCGGAAACGGAAGAGTCCACGCCGCCGGACATGCCGACAATGACGCGCTTCTTTTGTATGTCAGAAGGGGCTGGATCACGCATAGGGATTCAATGAGTGTCTTGAAAAAGGACGCGATTCTAACAGGCCGAAGCCCGCAAGGCTAAAGAGAAGGGCGGATCAGTTCGAGACCGAAGTGTTTACCGTCCAGATAATCATCGATACAACGGATGATCAGCTCACTGCGCCAGTTTGCGCGCTGTGCCAGCAGTTCGTCACGGGTTAGCCACTTGGCGCCGACGATGCCGTCGTCCAGTTGATAGTCGGGGTGGTGTTTCAGCGCTTTGGCGATGAAGCACACTCGCTGATAGGTCACGCCGTTGCTCGGGGCGGTGTAGAGGTAAATCCCCACCACGCCGGTCGGCTCGACGTCCCAGCCGGTTTCTTCAAGGGTTTCGCGCACGGCGGCTTCGATCAGGGTTTCGTCCGGGTCGAGGTGGCCGGCGGGCTGGTTGAGTACCGCTCGTCCGCCCTTGAGTTCTTCGACCATCAGGAAGCGACCGCCGTCCTCGACGATGGTGGCGACGGTGATGTGGGGTAGCCAGGTCATGAATATGCCTCGGAACACTGTAGGAGCAAAGCTTGCTCGCGATGGTATCACTGCGGTGTATCTGCAAGACCGCGGCGCCTGGATCGCGAGCAAGCTTTGCTCCTACAGGTTTGTGGGGGGAAACAGAAACCCCGGCACTGGGCCGGGGCTTCTTTGCATCCTTACAACCTTAAACCAGCGCAGCGATCGCGGCGTTGAAGGTGTTGCTTGGGCGCATGGCCTTGCTGATCAGCTCGGCATTGGCGTGGTAGTAACCGCCGATGTCCACTGGCTTGCCCTGAACGGCGTTGAGCTCGGCAACGATGGTTGCTTCGTTCTCGGTCAGGGTTTTTGCCAACTGGCCAAACTGCGCTTGCAGTGCAGTGTCTTCGGACTGGGCGGCCAGGGCTTGAGCCCAGTACAGCGCCAGGTAGAAGTGGCTGCCGCGGTTGTCGATGTTGCCGACTTTGCGCGATGGCGACTTGTTGTTGTCCAGGAACTGGCCAGTGGCCTGGTCCAGGGTCTTGGCCAAAACCAGGGCTTTAGGGTTGTTGTAAGTAACACCCAGATGCTCAAGGGAGGCAGCCAGGGCCAGGAACTCGCCCAGGGAATCCCAGCGCAGGAAGTTTTCTTCCAGCAGCTGTTGAACGTGCTTCGGTGCCGAACCGCCAGCGCCGGTTTCGAACAGACCGCCGCCATTCATCAGCGGGACGATCGACAGCATCTTGGCGCTGGTGCCCAGTTCCATGATCGGGAACAGGTCAGTCAGGTAGTCGCGCAGTACGTTGCCGGTCACCGAGATGGTGTCCTTGCCTTCGCGGGTGCGCTCCAGGGTGAACTTCATCGCGTCGACTGGCGACATGATGCGGATGTCCAGGCCGGAGGTATCGTGATCCTTCAGGTAAGCCTGAACTTTCTCGATCACCACGCCATCGTGGGCGCGCATCGGGTCCAGCCAGAAAATAGCCGGGGTGCTGCTTGCGCGAGCACGGTTGACGGCCAGTTTGACCCAATCCTGGATCGGCGCGTCTTTGGTCTGGCACATGCGGAAGATGTCGCCGGCTTCAACCGACTGTTCCAGCAAGGTGCGGCCAGCGCCGTCGGAAACCCGAACCACGCCGTTTGCCTTGATCTGGAAAGTCTTGTCGTGGGAGCCATACTCTTCGGCTTTCTTCGCCATCAGGCCAACGTTTGGCACGCTGCCCATGGTGGTTGGATCGAAAGCGCCGTTCACCTTGCAATCTTCGATGACCGCCTGGTAGATGGTGGCGTAGCAGCGATCCGGGATCACAGCCTTGGTGTCGTGCAGTTGGCCGTCAGTGCCCCACATCTTGCCGGAGTCACGGATCATCGCTGGCATCGAGGCGTCGACGATCACGTCGCTCGGCACGTGCAGGTTGGTGATGCCTTTGTCGGAGTTGACCATGGCCAACGACGGACGAACGGCGTAGACCGCCTGGATGTCCGCTTCGATCTGCGCTTGCTGATCGCTAGGCAGGGCCTTGATGCGAGCGTACAGGTCGCCGATGCCGTTGTTCAGGTTGAAGCCGATCTGCGCCAGCACGTCAGCGTGCTTGGCCAGTGCGTCTTTATAGAACTCGGCAACGATCTGGCCGAACATGATCGGGTCGGAGACCTTCATCATGGTGGCTTTGAGGTGAACCGACAGCAGCACGCCTTTTTGCTTGGCGTCTTCGATCTCGGCAGCGATGAAGCTGCGCAGGGCGTTTTTGCTCAGTACGGCGCAATCGAGGATCTCACCGGCTTGCACGGTGGTTTTTTCTTTCAGGACGGTGGCGGTGCCGTCTTGAGCGATCAGTTCGATTTTAACGGCGTCAGCGGCGTCGATCAGGGCCGCTTTTTCGCTGCCGTAGAAATCGCCGGTGCTCATGTGCGCGACGTGGGACTTGGAGTCCGCAGCCCAGGCGCCCATTTTGTGCGGGTGTTTGCGTGCGTAGTTCTTGACCGACAGCGGGGCACGACGATCGGAGTTGCCTTCGCGCAGAACCGGGTTTACGGCGCTGCCCTTGATCTTGTCGTAACGCGACTTGGCTACTTTGTCGGCCTCGGTGGTCACGGTTTCCGGGTAGTCCGGCAGTGCGAAGCCCTGGGCTTGCAGCTCTTTGATGGCTGCTTGCAACTGAGGAACCGAGGCGCTGATGTTTGGCAGCTTGATGATGTTGGCTTCAGGCGTAACGGCCAGGTCGCCCAGTTCGGCGAGGTGGTCGGCTACGGCTTTGTCACCCAATTGCTCGGGGAAGCTGGCCAGGATGCGCCCTGCAAGAGAGATATCGCGGGTTTCCACGGCGATATCAGCGGAGGCGGTGAAGGCCTCTACGATAGGCAACAGTGAATAGGTGGCGAGGGCTGGGGCTTCGTCGGTGAAGGTATAGATGATCTTCGAGCGGGTGGGCATATTCGGATTAACTCTCTTCTTTGCTAGAGCGTGCGCAGAAAACTCGAGGGGCGCCGGGTAAGCGCGTTCGTTCAAAGTCATCCATGAGCCGAATGTCGAGTTTCTTCGCGGTGATGTTGGGTGCATCAGTCGAGCGTCAAGCGGTTGGGTTGCGGTAACAACCCGGCTTCAATCTGGCTGAAAGTCTCGTAATAGAGAGCTTGGCCTTTGTGACCCTTCGGTCAGCGGCGGCATTATACATAGGTAGCTGGCAATCTGCCGATGGTTCATATGCAACGATTCTCGTCCATTGGTCTAAAGGTCGCAGGGGAGTGGGCGGCGTAGAGTCTTGCACCGTGCTTGAGTTTGGCGCTTTTCCCTTTGGTTTCAGGCTTGTAGATCGCGAACTGCACAGCTTTGCGGCAGATGGGTGGAACATAGGGTTTGCGCGCCGATTTAACTGGGGTACGCTCGAACGAAGCCAGATGTTCAATCCAAACAATGGAGTTCAGCATGGGATACAAGAAGATTCAGGTTCCAGCAGTCGGCGACAAAATCACCGTCAACGCGGACCATTCTCTCAATGTTCCTAACAACCCGATCATCCCCTTCATCGAAGGTGATGGTATTGGCGTTGATATCAGCCCGGTCATGATCAAGGTTGTCGATGCTGCTGTTAAGAAGGCTTACGGCGGCGAGCGCAAAATTTCCTGGATGGAAGTCTACGCCGGGGAAAAAGCGACTCAGGTTTACGATCAGGACACCTGGCTACCTCAGGAAACCCTGGACGCAGTCAAGGATTACGTGGTTTCCATCAAGGGCCCTCTGACCACCCCGGTCGGCGGCGGCATCCGTTCGCTGAACGTGGCCCTGCGTCAGCAACTCGACCTTTACGTCTGCCTGCGTCCGGTACGCTGGTTCGAAGGCGTGCCGAGCCCGGTCAAGAAGCCAGGCGACGTCGACATGACGATCTTCCGTGAGAACTCGGAAGACATCTACGCCGGCATCGAGTGGAAGGCCGGTTCGCCGGAAGCGACCAAGGTCATCAAGTTCCTCAAAGATGAAATGGGCGTCACCAAGATCCGTTTCGACGAGAACTGCGGTATCGGCATCAAGCCGGTTTCGCTGCAAGGCACCAAGCGTCTGGCGCGCAAGGCCCTGCAGTATGTGGTCGATAACGACCGCGATTCGCTGACCATCGTGCACAAAGGCAACATCATGAAGTTCACCGAAGGTGCCTTCAAGGAATGGGCCTACGAAGTGGCGGCTGAAGAGTTTGGCGCGACCCTGCTCGACGGCGGTCCGTGGATGCAGTTCAAGAACCCTAAAACCGGCAAGAACGTCATCGTCAAGGATGCCATCGCCGACGCCATGCTCCAGCAGATCCTGCTGCGCCCGGCCGAGTACGATGTCATTGCGACCCTGAACCTGAACGGCGACTACCTCTCCGACGCCCTGGCGGCCGAAGTGGGCGGTATCGGTATCGCGCCGGGTGCCAACCTGTCCGACACCATTGCCATGTTCGAAGCGACCCACGGTACCGCGCCGAAATACGCCGGCAAGGACCAGGTCAACCCGGGCTCGCTGATCCTGTCCGCCGAAATGATGCTGCGTCACATGGGCTGGACCGAAGCGGCCGACCTGATCATCAAGGGCACCAACGGCGCGATCTCCGCCAAGACCGTGACCTATGACTTTCACCGCCTGATGGAAGGCGCGAAGTTGCTGTCTTCTTCCGCGTTTGGTGATGCGCTGATCTCGCATATGTAAGAAGCGAGCCGGCATAAAAAAACCGCCTACGGGCGGTTTTTTCATGACTGGATGAGCGGTTGTGTCAGTGCGATACCTTTTCGTGATGGTCATGATGAGTGGCGGGGTTGGCGGGTTCAGGCGCAACAGGCGCAGCCGTAATCTTCACAGCGTGCAGGCCTTTAGGCCCCTGGACGATCTCGAAATTGACGGGCTGCCCGGCTTTGAGGGTCCTGTACCCGTCCATCTCAATGGCCGAATAATGGGCGAAGAAATCGATGGTATGACCGTCCTCGTCTTTACCTTCCCGGGCATCGGTATTTATGAAACCGAACCCCTTGGCATTGTTGAACCACTTGACCTTGCCGACTGCCATGCTCATATCCCTCTGCAACAGACTCCATCACTGGAGTATCATCCAGTTCATCCGCAGTCGAATCTCATAAATAAGATTGACTCCGCGGACCTTTTTTACCCACTGTGGGCTCTATTGGTTGTAACACCGTTTTCCCGATAGTCAAGGTGACTGGGTAGTCGGAGTTGAAATCGTTGATAGCCGCCCCCACCACTGTATTTGCACAACTGACGAACCTTTCTTTCCATGCATGCAATCAGCCAGATTCGACTAACATTCAATCAGGATCGCCCGACTCTCCAGAAAGATCACCCGGAGGAACACGACGACGATTCCGCAGGCATTGCTGTTCAGGAGGCTAAGCCTGCTTTACAGGCGCCGCCGATGTACAAGGTGGTTTTGTTCAATGATGACTACACACCGATGGATTTCGTCGTCGAAGTGCTCGAGGTGTTTTTTAACCTGAATCGCGAGCTGGCGACCAAGGTCATGCTGGCCGTCCACACAGAAGGACGGGCAGTATGTGGAGTGTTTACCCGCGACATCGCCGAGACTAAGGCCATGCAGGTCAACCAGTACGCCAGGGAAAGCCAGCATCCGCTACTCTGTGAAATCGAGAAGGACGGTTAATCGCCGACCACTTGGGTATGAGGTGAAGCTATGTTAAACCGCGAGCTCGAAGTCACCCTCAATTTAGCCTTCAAGGAGGCTCGTTCGAAACGTCATGAATTCATGACCGTCGAACATCTCCTGTTGGCCCTATTGGATAATGAGGCTGCCGCCACCGTTTTGCGTGCATGCGGCGCAAACCTCGACAAACTCAAGCATGACCTGCAGGAGTTCATCGACTCCACCACGCCGTTGATCCCCGTGCATGACGAGGATCGCGAGACCCAACCCACCCTGGGCTTCCAGCGTGTTCTGCAGCGTGCTGTCTTTCACGTACAGAGCTCGGGCAAACGCGAAGTGACTGGCGCCAACGTGCTGGTCGCCATCTTCAGTGAGCAAGAAAGCCAGGCAGTGTTCCTGCTGAAACAGCAGAGCGTTGCACGCATTGATGTCGTCAACTACATCGCCCATGGCATTTCCAAAGTACCGGGGCACGGCGATCACTCTGAAGGTGAGCAAGATATGCAGGACGACGAGGGCGGTGAGTCTTCTTCTTCAGGCAATCCTCTGGATGCTTATGCCAGCAACCTCAACGAACTCGCGCGCCAGGGTCGAATCGATCCGCTGGTAGGCCGTGAGATGGAAGTCGAGCGTGTCGCGCAGATCCTGGCGCGTCGTCGCAAAAACAATCCGCTGCTGGTGGGCGAGGCAGGCGTGGGTAAAACCGCGATTGCCGAAGGCCTGGCCAAGCGTATTGTCGACAACCAGGTACCGGACCTGCTGGCCAATAGCGTGGTGTACTCCCTTGACCTCGGCGCCTTGTTGGCCGGGACCAAGTACCGTGGCGATTTCGAGAAGCGCTTCAAGGCGTTGCTCAATGAACTGAAAAAACGTCCGCAGGCGATCCTGTTCATCGACGAGATCCACACCATCATTGGTGCGGGTGCCGCGTCCGGTGGCGTCATGGATGCTTCGAACCTGCTCAAACCGTTGCTGTCGTCCGGCGATATCCGCTGCATCGGTTCGACCACGTTCCAGGAATTCCGCGGGATCTTCGAGAAGGACCGTGCCCTGGCACGACGCTTCCAGAAGGTAGATGTGTCCGAGCCCTCGGTCGAAGACACCATCAGCATCCTGCGCGGCCTCAAAGGGCGTTTCGAGACGCACCACGGCATCGAATACAGCGATGAAGCCCTTCGTGCGGCGGCTGAGCTGGCCTCGCGCTACATCAACGACCGGCACATGCCGGACAAGGCCATCGACGTCATCGACGAAGCGGGTGCTTACCAGCGCCTGCAGCCGATCGAAAAACGCGTGAAACGCATCGAGGTGCCTCAGGTCGAGGACATCGTGGCGAAAATCGCGCGAATTCCGCCTAAACACGTCAACAGCTCTGACAGAGAGTTGCTGCGTAACCTTGAGCGTGACCTCAAGCTGACGGTATTTGGTCAGGATGCTGCGATCGACTCGTTGTCGACCGCGATCAAACTGTCCCGCGCCGGCCTCAAGTCGCCTGACAAGCCTGTTGGTTCGTTCCTGTTTGCCGGGCCTACCGGTGTCGGTAAAACCGAAGCGGCACGTCAGTTGGCCAAGGCATTGGGCATCGAACTGGTTCGCTTCGACATGTCCGAGTACATGGAGCGCCACACCGTATCGCGTCTGATCGGTGCGCCTCCAGGTTACGTCGGGTTCGACCAGGGCGGTCTGCTGACCGAAGCCATCACCAAGCAACCGCACTGCGTATTGCTGCTCGATGAAATCGAGAAGGCGCATCCGGAAGTCTTCAACCTGCTGTTGCAGGTCATGGACCACGGTACGCTCACCGACAACAACGGGCGCAAGGCGGATTTCCGTAACGTGATCGTCATCATGACGACCAACGCCGGCGCCGAAACCGCAGCCCGCGCTTCGATCGGTTTCACCCATCAGGACCACTCGTCCGATGCGATGGAAGTGATCAAGAAGAGCTTCACGCCAGAGTTCCGCAACCGTCTGGACACCATTATCCAGTTTGGTCGCCTCAGTCATGAGGTCATCAAAAGCGTGGTGGACAAGTTCCTTACCGAGCTTCAGGCGCAGTTGGAAGACAAGCGCGTGCAGCTGGAAGTTACCGACGCAGCGCGCAGTTGGCTGGCGGCAGGTGGCTACGACTCGGCAATGGGTGCTCGACCAATGGCGCGTTTGATCCAGGACAAGATCAAGCGTCCCCTGGCCGAAGAGATCCTCTTTGGCGAACTGGCCGACCATGGTGGTGTGGTTCACATCGACCTCAAGGACGGCGAGCTGACCTTCGAGTTCGAGACCACGGCAGAAATGGCCTGACGTTAACCGCAACAAAGCAAAAGGCGCCGAAAGGCGCCTTTTTGCTGTCTGGAGAACAGCGAAGATTGATCGTTCCCACGCTCCGCGTGGGAACGCAGCCCGGGACGCTCCGCGTCCCCTCAAGAGTCGAACGCGGAGCGTCCGTAGAGGCATTCCCACGCGGAGCGTGGGAACGATCCGCACACAAAAACGCCCGGCATAACCGGGCGTTTTGTATTGACTTGATTAACGAGCGCGGTAAGTAATGCGCCCTTTGCTCAAGTCATAGGGCGTCAGCTCGACGCGCACTTTGTCGCCGGTAAGAATACGAATGTAGTTCTTGCGCATCTTGCCGGAAATATGCGCGGTTACGACGTGCCCATTTTCCAACTCCACACGAAACATGGTGTTGGGCAGGGTGTCGACGACAGTGCCTTCCATTTCGAAGCTGTCTTCTTTCGACATGCAGTAAAGCCCTCGGTATCCAATGAATGGCCCGGTGCAACTGCGCCAGGCAAAAGCGGCGTGCATTGTGCCCGAAAAATGGGGTTTACGCCAAGGGGTTTACGGATTGCCTTAGTTCAGGATGACCCAGCGCTGATTAATCAGCAGTTCGATGGGGCGATACTGGGTCTTGTAGTTCATCTTTTTGCAGTTCTTGATCCAGTAGCCGAGGTAGACCGCTTCCAGTCCCAGCCGCTGGGCTTCGGCGATTTGCCAGAGAATTGCGTACCGCCCGAGGCTGCGATGGTCCTCGGCGGGCTCATAGAAGGTGTAGACCGCTGACAGGCCGTTGGGCAGCAAATCGGTCACTGCCACTGCCACCAGCCGTCCGTCGAGACGAAACTCGTAGAACCGGGAGAACGGCAGGTCACGCACCAGGAAGGTCGAAAACTGATCGCGGCTCGGCGGGTACATGTCGCCGTCGGCGTGACGCTGTTCGATGTAGCGCTGATAAAGATCGAAATACTCTTCGCTGAAACCAGGCCGGGCAGGGCGAACCTGCAAGTCGGCGTTGCGCTTGAAAATGCGCTTCTGCTGACGGTTGGGCGAAAACTGAGCCACTGGAATGCGCGCCGGTACGCAGGCGTTGCAATTCTGGCAATGAGGCCGGTAGAGATGATCGCCGCTGCGACGGAAACCCATTTCCGACAGATCTGCGTAGACATGCACATCCATGGGCTGGCTAGGATCGAGAAACAGGGTCGTGGCCTGCTCCTCGGGCAGATAACTGCAAGAGTGGGGCTGAGTGGCATAGAACTTCAAACGCGCCAACTCGGTCATGATCAACCCTCGGGAATAAGCTTTTAAGTTAAGTGTAAGCCACCCGCGCAAAAGTCGCTCAGCAAACCCAGTTGGCGCCGCTGGGCTGATCCAGGTGCCGCGCCAGGTAGCCGGCAAACTCGTTGCGCGGTATCGCTCGGGCACCGAGACTGTGCAAATGGTCGGTGGGCATCTGGCAGTCGATCAGCACAAAGCCTGAGTCTTTCAGATGGCGCACCAGTGTGGCAAAGCCATATTTGGAGGCGTTGTCGGCGCGGCTGAACATCGATTCGCCGAAAAACAGCTGACCCATGGCCAGGCCATACAGGCCGCCGACCAGTTCGCCCTGGTCCCAGACTTCTACCGAATGGGCGAAGCCGCGCCGGTGCAGTTCCAGGTAGGCGTCCTGCATCGCTTGGGTGATCCAGGTGCCGTCGGCGTAATCCCGTGGCGCGGCGCAGGCTTGGATGACTGCGGCAAAATCCTGATCGAGGGTCACTTGATAGCGTTGTTGGCGCAGCAGTTTGCTCAGACTGCGGGACACGTGCAGTTCGTCGGGAAACAAAACCGTGCGCGGGTCCGGCGACCACCAGAGAATCGGCTGGCCTTCGGAAAACCAGGGAAAACAGCCGTGGCGATAGGCCTGGACCAGTCGATCGGCGGACAGGTCACCGCCCGCCGCCAACAGGCCGTTGGGATCGCGCATGGCTTTTTCCAGGGGTGGAAAAGTCAGGGTGTTGCGTTGTAACCAAGTCAGCATGGCATCCGGGCTTGCAGTAGGGGAGGGCGGTGGCGGGCAACGGGGCCCACCGTAAAGTAGAACGTCAAACCACAGGAATATCGTCGAGGTATTTCTCGGCGTCCAGTGCGGCCATGCAGCCGGCTCCGGCAGAAGTTACGGCCTGACGGTAAACGTGATCGGCCACGTCACCGGCGGCGAACACGCCCGGGATCTCGGTGGCAGTGGCATCACCCTCATTGCCGCCCTTGATCAACAGGTACCCGTCACGCATCGCTAACTGGCCCTGAAACAGGTCGGTATTGGGCTTGTGGCCGATGGCGATGAACACGCCGGCCAGTGGCAGCTCACGGGTTTCACCGGTATGGCTGTCGCGCAGGCGGGCACCAGTCACGCCGCTGGCATCGCCCAGCACCTCATCGAGGTTCTGGTTCCAGTGCAGGCGAATATTGCCGTTGGCGGCTTTCTCGAACAGTTTGTCCTGAAGAATCTTCTCCGAACGCAACTTGTCCCGTCGGTGTACCAAATGGACTTCCTTGGCAATGTTCGACAGGTACAGTGCTTCTTCAACGGCTGTGTTGCCGCCACCGACCACCGCGACCACCTGATTGCGGTAGAAGAAGCCGTCACACGTCGCACAAGCCGAAACCCCTTTGCCGGCGAAGGCCTCTTCCGAGGGCAACCCCAGGTATTGCGCCGAGGCGCCGGTGGCGATAATCAGGGCGTCGCAGGTGTAGGTGCCGCTGTCGCCAATGAGTTCGAAAGGGCGCTGCTGCAACTTGGCGGTGTGGATGTGGTCGTAAACGATCTCTGTGTCAAAGCGCTCGGCGTGTTTTTGCATGCGTTCCATCAGCGCCGGGCCAGTGAGGCCTTCGACGTCGCCGGGCCAGTTGTCGACTTCGACGGTGGTGGTGAGCTGGCCACCTGCCTGTATGCCGGTAATGACGACGGGTTTGAGGTTGGCGCGGGCGGCATAAACGGCGGCGCTGTAACCGGCAGGGCCGGAACCCAGAATGATCAGGCGTGAATGCTTAGCTTCGCTCATAAAAACACCTCATAAGCCTTTGTCACAAAAGAGAATGCGTGCTCAAATTGAACCGTGTGTCATGTGCTTTTGGCTATGCTACACCCAAGGGCGGCAAGCATGGCATCGGGCGAACAAACCCGTACAATGCCTGCTTGTAACAGCGCTTGTAATAAAAAAGCAGTGCCTGCCCTGTTTTGAAACACCGGGGTGCAGTGTTAAAAGTAGTCCCAGTTGCATCGGTTAACTTTTTTACCTGCCTGGATTGGGCAGTTTTTTATAGTCATTCAACAGATGGACGCGCCACAGGCGCAGGAAAAGTAGCGTTTTGAAGAAATCCACCGCAGCACCTAAACCAGCCGTCGTACCGCTTTGGCGCCAGCATCTGCACTACCGACTCAAGGAAGGTGCGTTGATCGCCATCGGCGCCTTGTGCCTGTTCCTGATGATGGCCCTGTTGACCTACGGCAAGGACGATCCGGGCTGGAGCCATAACAGCAAGATCGACGATGTGCAGAACTTCGGCGGTCCGGTTGGCTCCTACAGCGCCGATATCCTGTTCATGGTGCTGGGTTACTTCGCCTACATCTTCCCGCTGTTACTGGCGGTCAAAATCTACCAGATCTTCCGTCAACGCCATGAGCCGTGGCAGTGGAGCGGCTGGTTGTTCTCCTGGCGCCTGATCGGCCTGGTGTTCCTGGTGCTGTCGGGCGCGGCGCTGGCGCACATCCATTTCCATGCAGCGACCGGTCTGCCGGCCGGCGCAGGCGGCGCGTTGGGCGAAAGCCTGGGCGACCTGGCCAGGAATGCCCTGAACATCCAGGGCAGCACATTGTTGTTCATTGCGCTGTTCCTGTTTGGCCTGACGGTGTTCACCGACCTGTCGTGGTTCAAGGTGATGGACCTCACCGGCAAGATCACCCTCGACCTGTTCGAACTGTTCCAGGGCGCGGCCAATCGCTGGTGGGCGGCCCGGGTCGAACGCAAACAGTTGGTCGCCCAGTTGCGTGAAGTCGACGACCGCGTCCACGACGTGGTGGCCCCGACCGTGACCGACAAACGCGAGCAGGCCAAGGTCAAGGAACGCCTGATTGAGCGCGAGCAGGCCCTGAGCAAGCACATGTCGGACCGCGAGAAGCAGGTGCCGCCAGTGATTGCACCCGCGCCGTCCAAACCGGCAGCACCGAGCAAGCGCGTGGAAAAAGAGAAACAGGCGCCGTTGTTCGTCGACAGCGCTGTGGAAGGCACCTTGCCGCCGATCTCGATTCTCGACCCTGCGGAAAAGAAACAACTCAATTACTCGCCCGAATCCCTGGCGGCGGTTGGCCACTTGCTGGAAATCAAGCTCAAGGAATTCGGCGTCGAAGTCACCGTGGATTCGATTCACCCCGGCCCGGTCATTACCCGTTACGAAATTCAGCCAGCCGCCGGGGTCAAGGTCAGCCGCATCTCCAACCTGGCCAAGGATTTGGCGCGTTCGCTCGCCGTGACCAGCGTGCGGGTGGTGGAAGTGATTCCGGGCAAGACCACGGTCGGTATCGAGATTCCCAACGAAGACCGACAGATCGTGCGCTTCTCCGAAGTGCTGTCATCCCCCGAGTACGACAACTTCAAATCGCCGGTCACCCTGGCCCTGGGCCACGACATCGGCGGCAAGCCGGTCATCACCGACCTGGCGAAAATGCCGCACTTGCTGGTGGCCGGCACCACCGGTTCCGGTAAGTCGGTGGGTGTGAACGCAATGATCCTGTCGATCCTGTTCAAGTCCGGCCCGGAAGACGCCAAGCTGATCATGATCGACCCGAAAATGCTGGAGCTGTCGATCTACGAAGGCATTCCGCACTTGCTCTGCCCAGTGGTCACCGACATGAAGGACGCGGCCAACGCCCTGCGCTGGAGCGTGGCGGAGATGGAGCGTCGCTACAAACTGATGGCGAAGATGGGCGTGCGTAACCTGTCCGGCTTCAACCAGAAGGTCAAGGATGCGGAGGAGGCCGGTACGCCACTATCCGATCCGCTGTACAAGCGCGAAAGCATTCACGACGAAGCGCCGTTGCTGCACAAGTTGCCGACCATCGTCGTAGTCGTCGACGAATTCGCCGACATGATGATGATCGTCGGCAAGAAGGTTGAAGAACTGATCGCCCGTATCGCCCAGAAGGCCCGTGCCGCCGGTATCCACTTGATCCTCGCGACCCAGCGTCCGTCGGTTGACGTGATCACCGGTCTGATCAAGGCCAACATCCCGACGCGCATGGCGTTCCAGGTATCGAGCAAGATCGATTCCCGGACCATCATCGACCAGGGCGGCGCCGAACAACTGCTGGGCCACGGTGACATGCTCTACATGCCACCGGGCACCAGCCTGCCGATCCGGGTTCACGGTGCGTTCGTGTCCGATGACGAAGTTCACCGGGTGGTTGAGGCCTGGAAACTGCGCGGCGCGCCGGAATACAACGACGAGATCCTGGCGGGCGTCGAAGAGCCGGGTAGCGGCTTTGAAGGCGGCAGCGGCGGCGATGAAGACAGCGAGTCCGACGCGCTCTATGACGAAGCCGTGCAGTTCGTGCTGGAAAGCCGTCGGGCATCCATCTCGGCGGTGCAGCGCAAGCTGAAGATCGGCTACAACCGCGCCGCACGCATGATCGAAGCCATGGAAATGGCCGGGGTCGTGACGTCCATGAACACCAACGGTTCGCGCGAAGTCCTGGCCCCTGGCCCGGTGCGCGACTGAATTGAATCAAAAAGGGTGGCGCAGTGACGCGCTGCCTGAACCCCACGAATATCAAGAGGACTCCCATGCGTCTTATCCGCATGCTGTTGCTGCCGGTTCTGGCTTTGACCACGCTTTCGGCCCACGCCGATGGCAAGGACGTGACGCGCCTGACCCAACTGCTGGAAACATCCAAGACCCTGACCGCGAATTTCTCCCAACTGACCCTCGATGGCAGCGGTACCCAGTTGCAGGAAACCACCGGTGAGATGTCGTTGCAGCGTCCGGGCCTGTTCTACTGGCACACCAATGCGCCGGCTGAACAAACCATGGTCTCAGACGGCAAGAAAGTCACCCTGTGGGACCCGGACCTGGAACAGGCCACCATCAAGAAGCTTGACGAGCGTCTGACCCAGACCCCGGCCTTGCTGCTGTCCGGTGATGTGTCCAAGATCAGCCAGAGCTTCGACATCAGCGCCAAGGAAGCCGGCGGCGTGATTGACTTCACCCTGAAGCCGAAAACCAAGGACACCCTGTTCGACAGCCTGCGTCTGTCCTTCCGCAATGGCTTGCTGAATGACATGCAAATGATCGACAGCGTCGGTCAGCGCACCAACCTGCTGTTCACCGGCGTGAAGGCCAACGAGCCGATCCCGGCGTCCAAGTTCAAGTTCGACATCCCGAAGGGTGCGGACGTGATCCAGGAATAACCGTAGATCTCTGTAGGAGCGAAGCTTGCTCGCGAAAGCGGTGTTTCAGGCGACATTAAAGGCGACTGACCCACCGCTTTCGCGAGCAAGCTTCGCTCCTACAGGGGCTAGAGAATCAGTGAGGTTTTAAACGCACGTGATGGACCTGTTTCGCAGTGCCCCGATTGCTCAGCCCTTGGCCGCCCGTCTGCGTGCCGCCAATCTGGATGAGTACGTCGGTCAGGAACACCTTCTCGCTCGCGGCAAGCCTTTGCGTGAAGCGCTGGAGCAGGGTGCCCTGCACTCGATGATCTTCTGGGGCCCGCCGGGCGTGGGGAAAACCACCCTCGCGCGGTTGCTGGCGGAGGTCTCGGATGCGCACTTCGAAACCGTTTCGGCGGTACTGGCCGGGGTGAAGGAAATCCGTCAGGCGGTAGAAATCGCCAAGCAACAAGCCGGGCAATACGGTCGCCGGACCATTCTGTTCGTCGATGAAGTGCACCGCTTCAACAAGTCCCAGCAGGATGCATTCCTGCCTTACGTTGAAGACGGCACGCTGATTTTCATCGGCGCGACCACCGAAAACCCATCCTTTGAACTCAACAACGCCTTGCTCTCACGGGCGCGCGTTTACGTGCTCAAAAGCCTCGACGAAGCGGCCCTGCGCAAACTGGTGCACCGCGCCCTCACCGAAGAGCGGGGCTTGGGCAAGCGGCAACTGACCCTCAGCGATGAAGGCTTCCAGATGCTACTGTCCGCCGCCGATGGCGATGGCCGGCGTCTGCTCAACCTGTTGGAAAACGCCTCGGACCTGGCCGAAGACAACAGCGAGATCGGCATCGAGCTGCTGCAAAGTCTGCTCGGCGATACCCGTCGGCGTTTCGACAAGGGTGGCGAAGCGTTCTACGACCAGATTTCCGCACTGCATAAGTCCGTGCGCGGCTCCAACCCGGACGGCGCGCTGTACTGGTTCGCGCGCATGATCGACGGCGGTTGCGATCCGTTGTACCTGGCCCGGCGCGTGGTGCGCATGGCCAGCGAAGACATCGGCAACGCTGACCCTCGCGCCCTGAGCCTGTGCCTGGCGGCGTGGGAAGTGCAGGAGCGCCTCGGCAGCCCCGAAGGCGAATTGGCGGTGGCCCAGGCCATCACTTATCTGGCTTGCGCGCCGAAAAGCAACGCGGTGTACATGGGCTTCAAAGCCGCGATGCGCAGCGCCACCGAACACGGTTCGCTGGAAGTGCCGCTGCACCTGCGCAATGCGCCGACCAAGTTGATGAAGCAATTGGGTTATGGCGATGAATATCGTTATGCCCATGATGAGCCGGACGCTTATGCCGCTGGTGAAGACTACTTCCCGGAAGAACTCGAGCCACAACCGTTCTATCAACCGGTGCCGCGAGGCCTGGAATTGAAGATCGGCGAGAAGCTCAACCACCTCGCCCAACTTGATCGTCTGAGCCCCCGGCAGCGGAGAAAATAGTGATTCGAACGATTCTTGCGGTGTCCGTCGCCGGTATCGCTGGTACATTACTGCGTTTCGCCGCCAGCACTTGGGTCAGCGCCAATTGGCCCCGGCATTTTTATCTGGCGACGTTGGCCGTCAATCTGGTGGGCTGCCTGATTATCGGTTTGCTCTACGGGTGGTTTCTGATGCGCCCGGAAATACCGATCGAAATTCGCGCCGGCCTGATCGTCGGTTTTGTAGGCGGTCTAACGACCTTTTCATCCTTTTCACTGGATACGTTGCGCCTGCTGGAAACCGGGCAGGCACCGATGGCCTTCGGTTATTTGGCCATTAGCGTATTCGGCGGGCTGCTCGCCACGTGGGCTGGCCTATCCTTGACCAAACTTTGATAAACGAGAGACCGACATGCTCGATTCCAAACTGTTACGTAGCAACCTTCAGGACGTAGCGGACCGCCTGGCATCCCGTGGCTACACGTTGGATGTTGCGCGCATCGAAGCGCTGGAAGAACAGCGCAAGACCGTCCAGACCCGCACCGAAGCACTGCAGGCTGAACGTAATGTGCGCTCCAAATCCATCGGCCAGGCCAAGCAGCGCGGCGAAGACATCGCGCCGTTGATGGCGGACGTCGAGCGCATGGCGAACGAATTGAGCGCCGGCAAGGTAGAACTGGACCAGATCCAGACTGACCTGGACTCGATCCTGCTCGGTATCCCGAACCTGCCCCACGAATCCGTGCCGGTCGGCGCCGATGAAGACGGCAACGTTGAAGTGCGCCGCTGGGGCACTCCAACCGCCTTCGATTTCCCGATTCAGGACCACGTGGCCCTGGGCGAGAAATTTGGCTGGCTGGACTTCGAAACCGCCGCCAAGCTGTCTGGCGCCCGTTTCGCTCTGCTGCGTGGCCCGATCGCCCGTCTGCACCGCGCTCTGGCGCAGTTCATGATCAACCTGCACACCAGCGAACACGGCTATGAAGAGGCCTACACGCCGTATCTGGTCCAGGCGCCGGCCCTGCAAGGCACTGGCCAGTTGCCGAAGTTCGAAGAAGACCTGTTCAAGATCAGCCGCGAAGGCGAAGCCGATCTGTACCTGATCCCAACTGCCGAAGTGTCGTTGACCAACATCGTTTCCGGCGAAATCCTCGATTCGAAACTGCTGCCGATCAAGTTCGTTGCCCACACTCCGTGCTTCCGCAGCGAAGCCGGCGCATCGGGTCGCGACACGCGCGGCATGATCCGTCAGCACCAGTTCGACAAAGTTGAGATGGTGCAGATCGTTGAGCCATCGACCTCGATGGACGCACTGGAAGGCCTGACTGCCAACGCCGAGAAAGTCCTGCAATTGCTGGAACTGCCTTACCGCACCATCGCGCTGTGCACCGGCGACATGGGCTTCAGCGCCGTGAAGACTTACGACCTGGAAGTGTGGATCCCGAGCCAGGACAAGTACCGCGAAATCTCGTCGTGCTCCAACTGCGGTGATTTCCAGGCCCGTCGTATGCAGGCGCGTTTCCGTAACCCGGAAACCGGCAAGCCTGAACTCGTGCACACCTTGAACGGTTCCGGCCTGGCGGTCGGTCGTACTTTGGTGGCGGTGCTGGAAAACTACCAGCAGGCCGACGGTTCGATCCGTGTGCCAGCCGTACTGAAACCGTACATGGGTGGCCTTGAGGTCATCGGCTAAATGGACTATCTGCCGCTGTTTCATAACCTGCGCGGCAGTCGTGTGTTGGTCGTCGGCGGCGGGGAGATTGCCTTACGCAAGTCCCGCCTGCTGGCCGAAGCCGGTGCGCAGCTGCGGGTGGTCGCACCTGAAATAGAACCGCAATTGCGTGAACTGGTGACCGGCAGCGGTGGCGAATGCCTGTTGCGTGGCTACGTCGAAGCGGATCTGGACGGTTGCGGGCTGATCATTGCTGCCACCGACGACGAACCGCTGAACGCGCAAGTCTCCGCCGATGCCCATCGGCGTTGCATGCCGGTCAACGTGGTGGATGCGCCGGCCCTGTGCAGCGTGATCTTCCCGGCGATTGTCGACCGTTCGCCGCTGATCGTTGCCATCTCCAGCGGCGGCGATGCGCCGGTGCTGGCGCGGTTGATCCGGGCCAAAATCGAAACCTGGATTCCTTCCACGTACGGTCAACTGGCCGGTCTGGCGGCGCGTTTTCGCAGTCAGGTCAAAGGCCTGTTTCCGGATGTGCAGCAGCGTCGGGCGTTCTGGGAAGATGTGTTCCAGGGCCCGATTGCCGACCGGCAACTGGCCGGGCAGGGCGCTGAAGCCGAGCGTTTGATGCTGGCGAAAATCGCCGGTGAGGCCCCGAAAGCTACGGGCGAAGTGTATTTGGTCGGCGCTGGCCCGGGTGATCCGGACTTGCTGACATTCCGCGCGTTGCGCCTGATGCAGCAAGCCGATGTGGTGCTGTACGACCGCTTGGTCGCCCCGGCGATCCTGGATTTGTGCCGTCGCGATGCCGAGCGGATTTACGTCGGCAAGCGCCGCGCCGATCACGCTGTGCCGCAGGATCAGATCAACAAACAATTGGTCGATTTGGCCAAGGCTGGCAAGCGGGTCGTGCGGTTGAAGGGCGGCGATCCGTTCATCTTCGGCCGTGGCGGTGAAGAGATCGAAGAGCTGGCGGCCCATGGCATTCCGTTCCAGGTCGTGCCGGGCATTACGGCGGCCAGTGGTTGCGCGGCGTATGCCGGGATTCCGCTGACGCACCGTGATTACGCGCAGTCAGTACGCTTCGTCACCGGGCACCTGAAGGACGGTTCCACCGATCTGCCGTGGGCCGATTTGGTTGCACCCGCGCAAACCCTGGTGTTTTACATGGGGCTGGTGGGCTTGCCGATCATTTGCGAGCAGTTGATCAAGCATGGTCGCGGTGCGGACACGCCGGCGGCGCTGATTCAGCAGGGCACCACGGTCAATCAGCGGGTGTTTACCGGGACGTTGGCCGATCTTCCACAACTCGTAGCGGAGCATGAAGTGCATGCGCCGACGCTGGTGATCGTTGGGGAAGTGGTGCAACTGCGCGAGAAACTGGCATGGTTTGAAGGGGCTCAGGCGCAGGTCTGAACCCGGTAACCGATCGTTCCCACGCTCTGCGTGGGAATGCCTCCACGGACGCTCCGCGTTCGGCTTTTGATGGGACGCGGAGCGTCCCGGGCTGCATTCCCACGCAGAGCGTGGGAACGATCTGCTGTCAGGCCTGGCGCCAAACCCCTTTCCCACCCAACCGCGCCCGATCATGCGCTGCGGTAAAGTCCTGCGCCGGTCCTTTCGGCACAATCCCCGTCGGGTTGATGGTCTTGTGGCTGCCGTAGTAATGATTTTTGATATGTTCAAAATCCACCGTTTCGGCAACCCCCGGCCACTGATACAACTCCCGCAGCCAGTTCGACAGGTTCGGATAATCGGCAATCCGCCGCAGGTTGCACTTGAAGTGCCCGTAGTACACCGCATCGAAGCGAATCAGCGTGGTGAACAATCGAATGTCCGCTTCCGTCAGGTATTCGCCAACCAGGTAACGGTTCTCGCCTAACAGCCATTCCAGACGATCCAACTCGGCAAACACATCATCGAAAGCCTCTTCATAGGCCTTCTGCGACGTGGCAAACCCGGCGCGGTACACACCGTTGTTCACCGCCGGATAAATCTGTTCGTTCAGGGCATCGATTTCGCTACGCAGCGGCGCCGGGTAGAAATCCAGGTCATTTCCGGTCAGGTCATCGAACGCGCTATTAAACATGCGGATAATCTCCGCCGATTCATTGCTGACGATACGCTGCTGCTGTTTGTCCCACAGCACCGGCACGGTGACACGGCCGGTGTAGTCGGCGGTGTCAGCGGTATAGCGCTGGTGCATGAAGTTGAAATGGTCGAGTTTGTCGCCGGTGGAGCCGAGGCTCTGGTCAAAGGTCCAGCCATTTTCCAGCATCAACCAACTGACCACCGACACGTCGATCAGGGATTCAAGACCTTTGAGTTTGCGCAGGATCAGCGTGCGGTGCGCCCAGGGGCAGGCGAGGGACACGTAGAGGTGATAGCGCCCGGCCTCGGCCGCAAAACCACCGACACCGCTCGGGCCCGGCTGGCCGCCAGCGGTCACCCAATTGCGGCGCTGCGCTTGTTCGCGCTGGAACGCGCCGTCCTTGCTGCTTTCGTACCACTGGTCGTGCCAGCGGCCTTCAACTAACAAACCCATTTCAAGACTCCTCAACCGATAAGCGTTGGAGAGGAGTCTATGCGCATAGGTTCGATTAAATAGCGCAAAGGTTGGGCAGCTATGATCGGTTAAATCGATCTGTCCCGAGCATCCCAATAGTGCTGGGCGGTTTCGAAGGCTTGTTCGCGGGTCTGGCCGAGGCCGCGCAGGGCCAGGGCCATGGTGGAAATCAGCGCCATTTGCGGGTAGCTGTCGACCACATCACCGCGCCACACGGCTTTCAAATGCTCAGGATCCAGCGACGCCGGTTTGACGTGGCGTTGCGCCGACAGTTGCGGCCATTCCTCGTCCCAGCTTTCGCCGCCAGTGGTGCCGTACAAGTGACTGTCGGCGTCCGGGTTGATCTCGATTTCGCCACCATCGCCCTTCACCACAATCGCGGTGTCGCCGAGCAAGCCGCTGGCATCGCGGTGCACAGCTTGGTAGCCCGGATGGAAAATACTTTGCAGGCCACAGCGCGCGCCCAGCGGATTGAGAATCCGCGCCAGGGAATGGATCGGTGAACGCAGGCCCAGGGTGTTGCGCAGGTCGATCATGCGCTGAAGTTGCGGCGCCCAATCCACCAGCGGCATAAACGCCAGACCGCCGTTATCCAGCGCTTCGCCCACCTGTTGCCAATTGCGGCACAGCGGGATTTTCAACGCTTCCAGCAGTTGCTCGCTGTACAGTCGACCCGCCGTATGCGCGCCACCGCCGTGCATGAAAATGCGCACGCCGTTCTGTGCCAGACACTTGGCTGCCAACAGATACCACGGCAGATGACGCTTCTTGCCAGCATACGTCGGCCAATCCAGATCGACCTTCAGAGCCGGCGCTTTCAGCCGTTCCCGCAAGGCCTCGGTGAACCCTGCCATCTCCTCGGCGCTTTCTTCCTTGTGCCGCAGCAGCATCAAAAACGCGCCGAGCTGAGTGTCCTCGACTTTGTCGTCCAGCACGAAGCCCATGGCCTCCCTGGCTTCGATACGAGTCAGGTCACGGGCGCCACGCTTGCCTTTGCCGAGGATCCGCACGAACTGGGCGAACGGGTGCTCGGCGGGGGTTTCGAGGGTCAGTGCAGGGAAGTCGGTCATAAGCAATTCGTCGGTTTGGGCAGGCCCGCCAGTTTTGCGGCGAGTTTGGCAGGGGTGCCTTTGAACAGTCGGTTCAGGTGCAGGCTGTTGCCTTTTTCCGGACCGAGCTTCAACGCGGTGTACTTGATCAGCGGGCGCGTCGCCGGGGACAACTGGAATTCAGCGTAGAAACTGCGCAGCAGTTCGAGGATTTCCCAGTGCTCGGGGCTTAGCTCGATGTCTTCGACAGCGGCCAAAGCACTGGCCACGTCGGTGGACCAGTCGCTCAGTTCGACCAGGAAACCGTCCTTGTCCAGCTCGATGGCGTGGGCGCCGACCGTCAGGGAATTCATAGCCAACTGTTGACCTTGTCGTAGTGGATCGACAGTTCGACGAAGGCCGGGTAATCGATGGCCTCGGCCCAGTCAGGCACCACCAACGCTCGGGCCTGGACATCTTCGGCCAGCACGAACAGTTTCAGGCTGCGAGCGTTCAGCGTGTTGAACGGCGCCGTGCCCGGTTGCAAGGCATACGCCGCGTCGCCGGACAGCAACAGCGCATCGTCGGCGCCGATCACGCGCAGGCAACTGGACAGACGATCGTCGCCGAACGGGGAATGAGACAACACATGCAGAGTCGACATCAGAGGGTGATCACCTGGTCATAACGGTCGATAAGGGCGGTGATTTCGGCGGCGGCCAGTACCTGAGCTTCTTCCAGTGCCAGAGTGTTCGGGTCCAGACCACGTTGGGCGGCGCTGTCGGCGCAAACGAACAGGTCATCGACACCAAACATCGGCAACGCTTGCAAGTTGGCGCTCAGGTCTTTTTGTTGCAGGGCCTTGGCGTCTTGTTTTGCGGCGAGTTGAAACACGCCGTCATCAAGAAACAGCAGGCCGATCGGCAGATCGAACGCACCGCCGGCCAGCACGATGTCCAGCGCTTCTCGCGCGTTCGGCCCGGACCATGGCGCCTGGCGACTGATAATCAGCAAGGATTTAGCCATCTCACGCGCCTCCGAAACAGATCAGGCGGTCGGCATCTTGCACCGCGTCGTGTAACTGACCCAGACCGGACAATTCCCACGGTGCGCCGACGGCGACCGCTTCACGTTGATAGCGCTTGGCTTCTTCCTCGTTCAGCACACCGCGACGCAGAGCAGCGGCGATGCATACGACGCCGTCCAGTTGATGCTCGGCGACAAAGGTGCGCCATTGCTTGGGCAAGTCCTGCTCGTCCTGTGGCGTAACCACGCTGCGGGACGCGTTATAGACGCCGTCCTGATAGAAAAACAGCCGGACAATCTCATGCCCGCCGGCCAGCGCAGCCTGGGCGAACAGCAAGGCACGGCGCGAGGAGGGCGCATGGGCGGCGGAAAACAGCGCGATGGCGAACTTCATGACGGACTCGATCAGCAAAACTGCGGCCATGATAATGCTTTATCGCAGAAGCGGCGAAGGGCGATTACGCTCCCGAGTGATCGTTCCCACGCTCCCGCGTGGGAATGCAGCCCGGGACGCTCTGCGTCCCATTGGAACGCGGAGCGTCCCTTGATGCATTACCACGCAGAGCGTGGGAACGATCACTGTGTCAACGCGGCATGTAGCCCAACTGCCAGCGCCGCGGGATTTTCAGCGACAGCAATCCCACCACACCGGCCAGCAAGCCGCTGACAAACAGCGCCTTGAGCCCCAGGTGATGTTCCAGCACCGCGCCCAGTACCGCGCCGGCGAACATGCCGCTCCACGGAATCAACTGCACCCGCCAGCCATTGCGCCGTTCGCCAAGCATCCAGCGCCCCAGGCCACGGCCGAAGCGCGACAGGGCGCCGGTGACGTAGGTCAGGCCAACGGGCAAACCATTCACATCTTCCACGGCGGCATTGAGCATGCCCATGGCGATGATCGCCGCCAGCAGCGCCGGCAGTTGTTCGTCATAGGGCCACGCGGCTGCACCGCAGAGCAGGGTGGCGATGCACAGCAGCAACGGCAACGCCCGGCGTCCGCCGAGTCGGCTGACGACAATGCCCAGCGCGTTGCCGACGATGAACGTCGCCACAAGAATCAACAGACGCAGGGTCAGGCCCAGGTCGCCATCACTGATCGCGACGGCGAGCCGGGTAGTGTTGCCGCTCATGAAGGACACGAAATCGCCGCTGGCCATGAAGCCAATGGCATCGGTCATGCCGGCGAGCACCGACAGTGTGGCGACCAGCATCATGCCGATGCGCCCGCGCCATTTCTGGATATGCAGGTGGCCAGGGCTGGCCCGGTGAGTCGAGGCGGATGGCAGCATCGGCGTAAATCGTCCTCAGGCAGCGACCGTGGTGGTCACTTGCTCAATCCATATAACTCGCAATACTCCAGCCAGTCCATGCCGGCCATTTCAGCGACTTCCTTGTGCACTTCCATGCGCTGGACCTGGTAGTCCTCGGCGGTGGGCGCGGTCAGTTGCAGGGTCAGTTCCCAGGCAAACAAATCCAGGCGCTCGGCCTCGGCTTCGAAGGCTTCGTGCAAGCGCTCGTCGCGGTACTGGGCCGGGGTTTCCCCTTTGGCCTGGGCGAGCAGGGGGTTGAGGTTATCGAGCTCGTGACGCAGTTCCGGGCGCTCATCGAGAAACCTGTTCAGTGCCTGCTCGTGTCGCTGTTCGGTGACTGCCATGGTCGCTCCTTGCAGGTCAGGTTACGAAGATTGCTTCTTGGCCTTGGCCGCTGCGGCCAGGCATTCGAGGGCGAACTGCTCGGGGTAGGTCATCTGGATCGGCGTGGTTTCGCCCTTGACGGTTCTTTCGCCGTCGAGGATGTAACGAATCCGCTTGTCGGTGACGCCGATTCGCTTGGCGATCCAGGAAGGTGTCTGACCGATCTGGCTGATCAGCTTGTCCGCGTATTCGGCGGTAGGTTTGTAGAATTCGGCGTTGGGTGTCATGTGGCTTTCCAGAAAAAGAGGTGATGCACTGTTAATTGCGCGACAGGGTGCGCGAATCGTCACGCGGTGTCGCGGTATAAATGAAGTAAAGCAGAACGATACGCCGCGCCACGGTGATACAGTCCGCTTTTTCTTGAAGAGCGAACACGATGCGAATTCTGATGGTGGCGCTGGCCGCCACCCTGCTGGCGGGCTGCGCGGGCTCGGTGATGGACGACTCCCGCAGCAAATCCCCGACCAAGGTCATGAACTCGGACAAACCGGAAAAAGTCGTCGCCCAGTGCGTGCAATTCGCCTGGCAGGACGAAGCGGTGTTCGGGGTGGATGCCGGGGCTTATCTGCAACCGGGCAAGAAGGGTGGTTCGACGGTCTACACCCGGTCGGCGGAAGTGTTTGTGGACTTGAGCAGCGATGCTTCCGGGACGCAGTTGAATTTCTACTCACAGCACGACGATTTTGTGACCAAACGCCGGTTGGCGGCGTTGGCGACCTGTTTATAACGGCTTGTGCATTCCCCCTGTGGGAGCGAGCTTGCTCGCGATAGCGGTATTTCAGTCGACATCAATAGTGAATGTCAGACCGCCATCGCGAGCAAGCTCGCTCCCACAGGGTTTTGTGTTTTTAAAAGGTATGAATAAGGCGCTTCTGGAAGAAGTGGCGCGTATGCCCAGGCGGATAGTCAGCGATGTGACCGAACTCGCTGTACCCCAACTTCTTGTAAAACTCCGGCGCTTGAAAGCCAAAGGTATCGAGCCAGATCCCCACACATTCCTTCTCCCGAGCCAGTTCTTCGGCCATTTCCATCAGGTTCGTGCCCAGCCCCTGTCCTCGGGCCTGTTCCGGCACCGACAGCAATTCGATAAACAGCCACTGATAAAACACCCGGCCATACAACCCGCCGAGAATCTCGCCGTGGTCGTCGCGCACCAGCAAGGCAACCGGCTCCGGCTTGGCAAGCCCCGCTTGCGCCGCGTTATAGATTCGCAGCGGTGCAAGGATGGCCTCGCGTTCTTCATTGGTGGGGTCCAGCGAGCGTTCGATACGCAATGTCATGGCGATGTCCTTTTGGCAATGACCCCGCAGATTATCTGGCTCGCCGCCATTGTTCCATCCCTGAACGCCAGTGGAACCGCCGCTTGCGCGCAGGTGTCTAGCCTCTAGAGCGTCAATTCAGAACGCGGCCATGAGGATAGCCAATGAACATTTTCGAAGCCTTGCGCGAAAGCCACGACCGTCAGCGCAGCTATGCCGAAGCACTGGTCAAGACCAGCGGCGACACCCCGGAACGGGTCGAGGCCTATAAGCAGCTCAAAGCTGAACTCCAGGCCCACGAAACCGCGGAAGAACGGCATTTCTACATCCCTTTGATGGAGTTCGACAACGGTGTCGACCTGAGTCGCCATGCCATTTCCGAACACCATGAGATGGACGAAATGATGGAGACCCTGGACGAGACCGAGATGTCGGATCCGACGTGGCTGGTGACGGCGAAAAAACTCGCCGAGAAAGTCCATCACCACTTGAAGGAAGAAGAGCAGAAGTTCTTCCAGATGGCCGGCAAGTTGCTCGACGAAAAGCAGAAAGAGTCCCTCGCCGGCCAATACGAAAAGGAATACAAGGAACAACTTTCCTGAGGTGAGAATGGTTCCGATTGCTGCCTTGCACTGTAGGCCTTCGCCTACACAGGGCGTAGGACTTGATTCAAAGTACTGGCTATACATCCAGTATTTGCAGGGAATTGGCCAAGGCAGCATCGCCACAAGCGAAAATCCGGTCGGTGGACAAAAAAAGCAGCTCCGTTAGGTTGAAGGCCTCTCCTCAGGAAGGAGAGTTCTTAAATCAATGGAGTGAAAAAAATGAACAAACCACAGACTCAACCCGAACTGCGACACGGTCGTGTCACATCCCCTCCCAGCCGTGGTGCGATTGCCATCGAGCAGGGGCTGCTGGGGGACTGGCAAGTCAACGAAATGGAAGGTGGCAAGAATTTCCCGTCACTGTCCGCCGGTCCGTTCCCGGCGCCGTATCAAACCGACAGCGATAGCGTTATCCCGCCTGCCGACGGTTACATTCTCAGTGGCGGCAAAGTGGATCAGCGTGATTGCGTCAATTTCACCAACGAAGAACTGAGCAAGAAGCTGGGCCGCCCGTTTGCCTGGCCGCTGCTGAACGTCGATCCGGGCCAGACCTTCAAAGTCACCTGGAAATACACCGCGCCTCACGTTACTCGTGGTTATCGCTGGCTGATTACCAAGGACGGCTGGGACTCGAACCAGCGCATCACTCGTGCGCAACTGGAAGCCAAGCCTTTCGCCGAGGACTTCTACACGCAGGTCCCGTATTACAGCCACTCGGCTGAGATGGTGGCCAAGGTCAATCACGAAGTGAAATTGCCGGCCAATAAAAAAGGCCATCACGTCATCGTGCTGATGTGGATCGTCGCCAACACCGGCAACGCCTTCTATCAAGCGTTCGACGTGGACTTCAAGTAAACCCGAAGCGTTAACCCTCCACACGTTCTGAAGGAATAGAACATGTCAAAATTCGACTTTACGTTATTGAAATCGACCGTCAGCGACGCTGCGTCGTTGATGCCGAGCATCGCCGGCAAAAAGATCCTCATGGGTTTCTGGCACAACTGGCCCGCCGGGCCGAGCGACGGTTACCAGCGCGGCCAATTCGCCAATATCGCGCTGCAGGATGTGCCCAAGGATTACAACGTGGTGGCCGTGGCCTTCATGAAGGGCAACGGCATTCCGACCTTCAAGCCTTACAACCTGTCCGACGTCGAGTTCCGTCGCCAGGTCGGCGTGCTGAACAGCCAGGGCAGGGCGGTGCTGATTTCCCTCGGTGGCGCCGATGCGCACATCGAGCTGCACAAAGGCAACGAACAACCACTGGCCAACGAAATCATCCGCCTGGTGGAAACCTACGGCTTCGATGGCCTGGACATTGATCTTGAACAGAGCGCGATTGATTTCGCCGACAACAAGACCGTCCTGCCCGCCGCGCTGAAACTGGTCAAGGACCATTACGCCGGTGAAGGCAAACACTTCATCATTAGCATGGCGCCGGAGTTTCCGTACCTGACCACTGCCGGCAAATACGTCGGCTACCTCCAGGCTCTGGAAGGCTATTACGACTTCATCGCCCCACAGTATTACAACCAGGGCGGTGACGGGATCTGGGTGCAGGAAGCCAATAACGGTAATGGCGCGTGGATCGCCCAGAACAACGACGCGATGAAAGAGGATTTCCTGTTTTATCTCACCGAAAGCCTGGTGAGCGGCACTCGCGGGTTCACCAGAATCCCGGCAGACAAGTTCGTGATCGGCCTGCCGGCCAACGTCGACGCGGCGGCCACCGGTTACGTGATCAACCCGGCGGCGGTGGTGAATGCCTTCAAGCGTCTGGACGCCAAAGGGCTTTCGATCAAAGGCCTGATGACCTGGTCGGTGAACTGGGACAACGGCATCAATAAGGACCACGTGCCGTACAACTGGGAATTCAGTCGTCGCTACGGGCCGTTGATCAACGGCAAGCGGCTGTCTTCCAATGAGGAAGCGTTTGCGGCGCCTGAAGTCGCCAACCCGCAGTAAAAAGAAGCCCGGCAGAGATGCCGGGCTTTTTGGTTTTCGCCTACCATGGGGCTCTTTTGACTTAAAAAGGATGCGTTTTGATGGCAAATACAGCCGACCGGGTCAGCATCATCGACTCCCAGGTGTTGTCCCACGACTGGTACCTGCTGAAGAAAATCACCTTCGACTATCAGCGTAACAACGGCGACTGGCAGCGCCAGACCCGCGAGGTCTACGACCGTGGCAATGGCGCGGCAATTCTGCTGTTCAACCGCGAGAAGAGAACCGTGGTGCTGACGCGTCAGTTTCGGTTGCCGGTATTCGTCAACGGTCACGATGGTTTGCTGATCGAAGTGGCGGCCGGATTACTTGAGGGGGCCGATCCCGAAGAGCGCATCCGTGCTGAAGCTGAAGAAGAAACCGGCTATCGCGTGCACCACGTGCAAAAGGTCTTCGAGTCCTACATGAGCCCCGGCTCGGTCACCGAAAAACTGCACTTCTTCATCGCCGAATATGACGCTGCGTCGAAAGTCAGCGCAGGCGGCGGGCTGGAGGAAGAGACCGAAGAGCTGGAAGTGCTGGAGTGGACGTTTGATGAGGCGCTTGAGGCGTTTTATCGCGGGGAGATCTGCGATGCGAAGACCATCATGCTGCTGCAATACGCGGCGATGAAAAACCTCTTCGCCATTACCTGAGAGAGCTGGGCTTTTGTGGCGAGGGGTGAGTCAGATCAGAACAACTCACCCGTCCGGCTGGCCCCCGACCATTCGCAACCCTCCAGCGTCAGCAGTCGCTCCTTGGCTTCAAGCCCCCCGGCAAACCCGGTCAATTTCCCTGACGCCCCGATCACCCGATGGCACGGCGCCACGATCGAGATCGGGTTTTTGCCATTCGCCGCGCCCACCGCCCGCACCGCGCTGGGATTGCCGATCTGCCGGGCAATCTCGCTATAACTGCGGGTTTCGCCAAACGGAATGGTCAGCAGCGCCTGCCAGACCTTTTTCTGAAAGTCGGTGCCCGCAAAATCCAGCTCCAGATCGAAACGGTTTCGGGTACCGGCAAAGTATTCCTGCAACTGTTAAACGGTGCGCAGCAGGACTGGATTCTCCGGCGCTTCAGTCATCGGCCCCAGGCGTACCCGATTCGGTTTGTCGTTTTCCCAGAGGATGGCTGCCAGTCTTGAACCGTTCGCGACCAGCTTCAACTCGCCGACCGGTGAGGCCATGGTGGTGAAGGTGTAACTCATGCCGGCGAACTCCGAAAACGGCTGAATAGAGCGCAAGCATACTGCTTCATCGGGGAGGCGCAATACGTAATCCCAGCCATACTGGCTACTGCTCTTGAAGCGTTCCCTCTGTTATTGCAGAGCCTAAAAACAAAAAAGAGACCGAATCATGAAGTTCGAACCTTTTGCCAAAACGTTGATGGCGACCTCATTGGCGCTCAGTTGCCTCAGTGCTTATGCAGCCTCAGTGGCCCCGGTTGCGGCCGAAAACGGCATGGTGGTCACGGCCCAGCGCCTGGCCACTCATGTAGGCGTGGATGAACTGAAGAACGGCGGCAATGCCGTGGACGCGGCGGTGGCGGTGGCCTATGCGCTGGCAGTGGTCTATCCCGCAGCAGGCAACCTGGGCGGCGGCGGTTTCATGACCATTCAGCTGGCGGACGGGCGCAAGACGTTCCTCGATTTCCGCGAAAAAGCCCCGCTGGCCGCTACGGCGAACATGTACCTGGACAAGGACGGCAACGTCGTCCCGGACCTGAGCACTCGTGGCCACTTGGCCGTCGGCGTGCCGGGCACCGTGTCCGGCATGGAGCTGGCCCTGAGCAAATACGGGACCAAGCCGCGCAAGGAAGTGATCGCCCCGGCCATCAAGTTCGCCGAAGAAGGCTTCGTGCTGGAGCAGGGCGATGTCGATCTGCTGGAAACCGCCACCGACGTGTTCAAGAAGGACATGCGTGACTCCGGCTCGATCTTCCTGAGCAACGGTGAGCCGATGCAGGTCGGGCAGAAACTGGTGCAAAAGGACCTGGGCAAAACCCTGCGGGAAATTTCCGAGAAGGGCGCCGACGGTTTCTATAAAGGTTGGGTGGCCGACGCCATCGTCACCTCCAGCCAGGCCAACAAAGGCATCATCACCCAGGCTGACCTCGACAAGTACAAGACCCGCGAACTGGCGCCGGTGGAGTGCGATTACCGTGGCTATCACGTAGTTTCGGCGCCACCGCCAAGCTCCGGCGGGGTAGTGATCTGCGAGATCATGAACATTCTCGACGGCTACCCGATGAAAGATCTGGGCTATCACTCCGCCCAGGGCATGCACTATCAGATCGAAGCGATGCGCCACGCGTATGTGGACCGCAACAGCTACCTCGGCGACCCGGATTTCGTGAAGAACCCGATCGCTCACCTGTTGGACAAAAACTACGCGACCACACTGCGCACCGCGATTCAACCGCAAAAGGCCGGTGTGTCCCGGGAGATCAAACCCGGCGTAGCACCGCATGAGGGCAGCAACACCACGCACTTCTCCATCGTCGATAAATGGGGCAATGCGGTGTCGATGACCTACACCCTCAACGACTGGTTTGGCGCTGGCGTCATGGCCAGTAAGACCGGGGTCATCCTCAACGATGAAATGGATGACTTCACCTCGAAAATCGGCGTGCCGAACATGTACGGCCTGGTGCAGGGGGAGGCCAACGCCATCGCGCCGGGCAAGGCGCCGCTGTCGTCCATGAGCCCGACCATCGTCACCAAGGACGGCAAAGTGGTGATGGTCGTCGGCACACCCGGGGGCAGCCGCATCATTACCGCGACCTTGCTGACCATCCTCAACGTGATCGACTACGGCATGAACATTCAGGAAGCGGTGGATGCGCCGCGTTTCCACCAGCAGTGGCTGCCGGAAGAAACCAACCTGGAGACCTTCACCACCAGTCCGGACACGGTGAAGCTACTCGAAAGTTGGGGGCATAAGTTTGCCGGGCCACAGGACGCCAACCATGTGGCGGCGATCCTGGTCGGCGCGCCGTCGCTGGGTGGCAAACCGGTGGGCAAGAACCGTTACTACGGGGCGAATGATCCGCGCCGTAATACCGGGTTGTCGCTGGGCTACTGAGTCATAAACTCCATGGCCGCCCTCAAACCCTGAGGGTGGCCTCTGGTAGCCGCCTCGCGCTGTTACGGTGCAGGGTTATTCGTCGGGTTTGCTGACGATGTTATCCGCCTCATCCACCTGATACGGAACATGCGCCTCGACGCCATCCTTGCCGGTGTGCGCCACGACATTCTTGTAGCGCTTGCCGTTCCAGCAGCGAAAAATCAGCGTCGCATTCTCGCCGCCAGTCAGCGTCGAACCCAGGCTGCCAATCAACTTGCTGCGGGCGCCGCCCACCAGAATGCAGTTCTTGCCCGCCGTCAAAACGCTTTTATCGCCACCCATCAACGTACAGTCATCACCTGCCGTCAGCTTGCTGCGATCACCCGCCGTGAGATGGCTGTTACTGCCCGCCAGCAACTTGCTGCGGTCGCCGGCGATCTGGGTACTGTCCTTGCCGGCGATCAATTTTCCGCGATCGCCTGCGGTCTGAATGCTGCCGGCGCCGGCGATCAGCGTGCTGCGAGAACCGGCGGTTTGTGAGCTTTCCTTGCCAGCGATCAACATACTTTTGTGACCGGCGATCTGCGTGCTGTCGGGGCCGGCGATCAGGGAGCTTTGATGACTGGCGATCTGGTTGCTGCCGTAGCCGGCGGTCAACGTGCTTTCGAAACCGGCGGTTTGCGAGCTGCCGTAACCGGCGGTCAATACACTGCGCAATCCGCTGATCAGCGTGCTGCCGTATCCGGCGGTGAGGAAGCTACGGATGCCGCTGGTCAGGCTGCTGCCGTAACCGGCAATCAACGAACTGTCCTGGCCCGCAGTTTCGGTGCTGCCATAACCGGCGGTGAGGGTGCTGTTGTGCTGCGCGGTGAGGGTGCTGCCGTAACCCGCCGTCAACGTGCTGTCGTATCCGGCGGTTTGCGTGCTGCCATAACCGGCGATCAACGAGCTTTCGAAGCCGGCGGTTTCGGTGCTGCCATAACCGGCGGTGAGTGAACTGTTGTCCTGTGCCGTGAGGGTGCTGCCGTAGCCTGCCGTCAGGGTGCTTTCGTAGCCGGCGGTTTGCGTGCTGCCGTAACCGGCGATCAACGAGCTTTCGAAGCCGGCGGTTTCGGTACTGCCGTAACCGGCGGTGAGCACGCTGCTTTCCCGAGCGGTGAGGGTGCTGCCGTAACCTGCGGTCAACGTACTTTTGTAACCGGCCGTCTCAGTACTGCCATAGCCGGCGGTGAGCGAACTGTGTTCCCGGGCAGTAAGGGTGCTGCCGTAGCCCGCCGTCAGCGTGCTGTCGTGACCGGCGGTTTGTGTGCTGCCATAGCCGGCGATCAATGAACTGTCACCGCCCGCCGTCGCGGTGCTGCCATAACCTGCGGTCAGGACACTGTTTTCCCTGGCGGTTTGCGTACTGCCGTAACCGGCGGTGAGGTGGCTTTCATAGCCCGCCGTCTGGGTACTGCCGTAACCGGCGATCAGCGAGCTTTCATGCCCGGCGGTTTCCGTGGTGCCATAACCCGCCGTGAGGGAGCTGCCGCCCTGAGCGGTGAGGGTGCTGCCATAGCCAGCCGTCAACGTGCTGTCGTAACCGGCGGTTTGTGTGCTGCCATATCCGGCGACCAACGAACTGTCGCCGCCGGCGGTTTCGGTACTGCCGTAACCGGCGGTGAGGGAACTGCTTTCCTGAGCGGTGAGGGTGCTGCCATAGCCCGCGGTCAGGCTGCTTTCGTAGCCGGCGGTCTGGGTCGTGCCGTATCCGGCGATCAACGAGCTGCCGTGCCCGGCGGTTCCGGTGCTGCCATAGCCTGCCGTGAGAGAACTGCTTTCCTGGGCGGTCTGGGTGCTGCCGTAGCCGGCGGTCAACGTGCTTTCGTAACCGGCGGTTTGCGTGCTGCCGTAGCCGGCGATCAACGAACTGTCGTGCCCGGCGGTGGCGGTGCTGCCATAGCCGGCGGTGAGTGAACTGCTTTCCTGAGCGGTCTGCGTGGTGCCATAACCCGCCGTCAGCGTGCTTTCGTGGCCGGCGGTTTGCGTGCTGCCGTAACCGGCGATCAACGAGCTTTCCGGCCCGGCGGTAGCGGTGCTGCCGTAGCCTGCGGTAAGTGAACTGCTGTCCTGAGCCGTCTGAGTACTGCCGTATCCAGCGGTCAGCGTGCTTTCGTGGCCGGCGGTCTGGGTGCTGCCGTATCCGGCAATCAAGGAACTTTCCGGCCCGGCGGTGCCCGTGCTGCCGTAACCGGCGGTGAGGGCGCTGCTGTCCTGAGCGGTTTGGGTGGTGCCGTAGCCTGCCGTCAGCGTGCTGTCCTGGCCCGCTGTTTGGGTGCTGCCATAACCGGCGATCAAAGAGCTTTCCGATCCGGCGGTTCCAGTGCTGCCATAGCCAGCAGTGAGCGCGCTGCCCTCCTTGGCGGTTTGCGTACTGCCGTAGCCGGCGGTGAGTGAGCTGTCGCTGCCCGCGGTTTCCGTGCTGCCATAACCGGCGGTGAGGGTGCTGCCGTCCTGAGCGGTTTGCGTGCTGCCGTAATCGGCCGTCAGGGTGCTTTTCTGGCCGGCAATCTGGGTGCTGCCATATCCGGCGATCAGCGCACTGTCGTTGCCGGCCATTTCCGTGCTGCCGTAACCCGCCGTCAGTGAACTGCTGTCGGCGGCAGTCAGGGTGCTGCCGTAACCGGCAATCAACGAACTCTGGCCGCCCGCTGTTTCAGTGCTGCCGTAACCCGCCAGCAGATAACTTTGATGACCGCCGGTCAGTGTGCTGCCGTAAACAGCCGTTTCGAACTTTTGCGAGGCGTCGACTTTCGCGCCGATGCCGGAAGGACTGTATCCCTGTGCTCGTCGACTTTCGAATTCGCGGTTTAATGGTTTGTTAGGTGTTTCCAAGTTTGCTTCGATTGAGGTGGTGTTGGCAGTTTGATAATTATCGATGTTTTGTAAGATGTAGTTTGTCGAACTTTCCTGAGTGCCGGTGTGAACAACTTCCGCTTGCGGAAACTTGATCATGCCATCTTCTTCAAGTTTGATGATGTGCGCCGCGTCAACTTCGCACACAATCCATCTGGCATCGGCTCGCAGACTTAGCTGCGTAGAAGAACCCTCGCCCCACAACAGTCCGACCAGGCCGTTCTCGAGCTTTTTGGTGGGCAACCAGTGCTTGCACACCAAGGGCCCGGCTTCAGGCCAGACTTGGCCGGCGTGGTCCGACATGTCATTGGCACAAGTGCGCAAGACCAGGACTTTGTTGTCATTCATATCAAGTGTGCTCAATGGATATAACAGCAGCAGGAATCAGGATTGTAAGTGTCCATCCCATTCAAAAAAGAACGGTCAGTTGATTACTCACAGTCACTGGCTGAAATCCATTGATAGCCAGCGGCAAAGCCGCAGCCCTGTTATTAAACAGGTCGCAGTCCTGGCGAAACTTCTCGATATCGATGATTCACCCTAAAGCAAAGTGGCGATATTTCCTACAGTTATTGCCGTGCTTATTGAAATGATATTGCTCGTTACAATAGCGCAACAAATTAATGTCATGGCGAATGTGGTTTAATGCTTTTTTAATTCAAATTAGCGGCGGTGGGGAAGCTGCTCACGCTCTGAAACGGCGCTGTTCTATACGAGCGCGTTTTACGGCATTATCGACTGCGCGCGATCCTCGCTCGGCCCTCAGGGACCCGGTTGCGTCCCCCCTTAATCTGATGGATTACTTTAAGGCTCCCTGCCATGACCACTGCATTGCTGATCATCGACGTCCAACACGCCCTGTGCACCGGCGAGTACGAATGCTTCGACATCAAACGCGTCATCGAGAACATCAACAGCCTGAGTGCCAAGGCCCGGGAAGCCAACCTCCCGGTGGTCCTTATCCAGCACGAAGAAAAGGGTGACCTGCTGCAACACGGCTCCAAGGGTTGGCAGTTGGCCGCCAGCCTGGAGACTTCACCGCAAGACCTGCGCGTGCGCAAAACCACTCGAGACTCGTTTTACCAGACCCACCTGCAAGCATTGCTGCAAGACCAGGGCACCGATCGCCTGATCATCTGCGGCCTGCAAACCGACTACTGCGTCAACGCCACTGTGCGCCAGGCCCTGAACCTGGGCTATGACGTGGTCCTCGCCGCCGACGCGCATTCCACCGTCGACAACGGCAACGTCGCGGCCCAGGACATCATCGCCGAGCACAACGCCGACCTGGCCCACTTGACGGGCCCCGTGGCGCGCATCGACGTCCTGCCGAGCGCTGAAATACGTCTCTGAAACCTCTGCGGCGAGTAGGCTTCCCTGTGGCGAGGAAGCTTGCTCCCGCTGGGCTGCAAAGCAGCCCCCCAATCCCCGCCAATCACAAAAAGCTTGATCCACAGGCCCAACGCATACCAGCGCCCGCCTGAAGAACGGAATCTTCCTCATGCCCTCACGTTTCATCGCCACGTGCGCCGCACTACTGGCGCCTCTCGCATTCTCCACCGCCATCTGCGCCAGCAGCTTCGACTGCACCAGTGCGGCGAGCCCCAGCGAAAAAGCCATTTGCGCCGATGCGTACACCTCGAACCTGGATAAGCAATTGGGCGAACTGTGGAGCGTGACGCTGCCGAAAGTCGCCGATCCCAAAGCACTGAAGACCGATCAGCGCCAGTGGCTGAAACAGCGTAATCAGTGCACGGATAACCTCAGTTGCTTGCGCCAGCAGTACCAGATGCGTATCACCGAACTTGGCCACATGGCCACGCCGTTCTCGTGGGACGCCACTTGGCAGATGATTCCGTGGGGTGTCTCTACGGGAGCTGAGTTGAAAACCAAACGCACGGACTCGACACACATGACGTTCGAAGTCTCGGCCGTCAGCGGCGCCAACATGGGCGACCTGGACGGCATCGCCACGATCAAGGGTACGGCCGCGCGATACGCCGAGGGCGCTTGTGCGCTGACCTTCACCGCCATGAACGGCGTACTCGATGTCACTCAGCAAGGCAGTGACGCTGATTGCGGGGCAGGTATGGGCGTGTTTTATTCCGGACGCTACGTGGCATCGGAACAGTCTTTGGCGGTGGAAAACGATTTACTCAGCGTAGGGTTAGTCCGCACTCGGCAGGAAGACGACGTGCTACGCAAGTTGCTCAAGGACGACTACCGGCGGTTGGTCGAGAGCAGCAGTTCGCGGACCAAGGGCGATGTATCCAGCGATGTGCCGGGCGCCGAAGTCGATGAAATGTGGATACGCGGGCTCGGCAGTATCAATGCTTCAATTTTCATGCGCGCCACCGACTCGCGCTTCTGGCTGGTGTTGATCGTGAGCGATTCGAAGGGCAATCTTCGCGCGCGTTACTACACCAACGTACCAGGCTGGAAAGGGCGCCTGCCCGAAACACTCCAGCGTTGGTATGACAAACGAGCGGCCGCCGGGTCTTTGCCGCTGGATCAGATGCCTTAGTGGGGGGCGTACTGGACAACCACAAGCCTGGATAGCCCCCAGCCCCTGTAGGAGCGAAGCTTGCTCGCGAAGGCGGCGTGTCAGTCGACATCATCGTTATTGACACACCGCCTTCGCGGGCAAGCCTCGCTCCTACACACAACGATGCGCCGCCCCCCAAAATCAAGTCGCAAACATCAACCCACCAATCGCCCCAACCCGCTCCGGCACCACACCCCCCAACACCAACCGGGTAATCGTCGCCGCCGCATTCTGATAATCCGCATCCTGCGGCGTATCTTGGCCAGTGATATGCGCCATCTGCCAGCCCAGGTTGGTGTAGGTGCGCGTCGCCGACCAGATAAACAACATCAAATGCTCCGGATCCACCGGCGCCAGCAACCCGCGCTCAATCCAGCTGCGCAGGCAGTCGACATTGCGTTGCGCCTCGGCATACAACAAATCCCGACACTCTTCAGGTAACTGCCGTCCCCCCAGCAGCAACTCGCCACTGAACACCTTGGCAATGTGCGGATGCTCCCGTGCGATGCGGATCCGCGCGGCGATGTAGGCCTGTAGCCCCACCACCGGATCATCGCTCTCGCGCAACACCGCCGAGGCCTCCAGCAATGGCTCGACAAACCCGAGCAACACCTTGGCGTAGAGGTTTTCCTTGGTCTGGAAGTAGTAATACAGATTCGCCTTCGGCACCCCCGCGCGCGCGGCGATGTCCCGGGTCTGGGTAGCGTCGAAACCCCTGGCGGCAAACTCTTCGCTGGCGGCGGCCAGGATCAGGTGCTGATTGCGTTGGCGAATGCTGGTCATGGGGAAGGAACAAAGGAGGAGGGCATGGGGGCGTCTTGAAAAATCGGTTTCGTAATATACAAAACTATATAGCGAATGAGCCAGACGCGAATCCTCGTATTGCGCAGGCGGTTGCCGAAATCAGAAGAGCGGCCCGCAATCGGTGTCCTGAACTGAATGAGGCTTCGGCCCTGGCCTGAAAATCACTCGTCAAACGCCGACAGATGCACTCTGCAGCGGCCTCGCGTTATCAATGTTTACACTCCGCCAACACCACCTGGCAGGTATCCGGCGTGCCACCGGACCGGCCGGCATAGCGCATGCAGTTATCCAGGGATTTTTTGCGCGCCATGCTCAAGGTATCGCCCCAAGCCAGGCCGCCCTCGCCGGCAGTGGGCAGCGCTTTCGCATAGCAGCTGGAGCCTATGCTTGAGGCCAAGTAGCGAGCCTTGGCCGTTTTTCCTGCACACCCGGCAGTCAGCGCCAGGTTGATAGCGAGCAGGGTGAGCAGGATCCATGACGAGCATTGGCGTGCTGTTTGTCCGCTCATCCCGATTCCCCTGTAACAAGAGGCTGAGGCACGTTGGTGCGCGTGCTCTACATAAGATTAGACGGTGTACGGGGATTGCCTTTCCTTTAATAGTCCTGAGCTGGACGCGATTACTGCGCCTATGGCATGGTCGAATCAATACGCCATGTAGCCAACAGGATAAGAACGATGGAGGAGGGGGAGCAAATCGGCGCCATGACCTCGATGGCCACGCTCAACGCATTCAACCGCTGCGTGCTGCACCTCGGTCGCCTGGCCCGGGATCGCGGTGACTCGCAATTCATCGAGGACGGCCTGCACGCCTTCAGCGAACTGGTGCCGTTCGCGTCCTCCTGGTGGGGCGAGATGTCGGCGTCGGATGCCGATGCGCCGCCCCAAAGCTGGATGCACGGGCGCATCAATCTGCCGGAATCGTTCGCGGCCGAATGGCACACCTGTGCGCAAATCGACAAGTTTTCCAACGACACCCTCAGCCAACTCGGCGCGGTGGTGCGTGAAAGCGGTTACACCGACCCGAGTGAAGAGGTAAACGACTTCGCGCGACGTCATCACCTCTATCACCCGATGTGCATCACCTTCGAATTGCCCGAAAGCGGCTTGCTGTTTTTCGTCTGCGTGTACCGTGGCGCCGATGCGCCGGGGTTCAGCGACAGTGAGGCCGAGTTGTTTTCTGCGTTTTGCGATCACCTGCTGCAACTCTGGCGATTCCAGGTGCAGGACATGATTCGCTTCGACACCGGAAGCGGCGCCACTGATTTCGGCATCGCCCGGCTCGACGGCAGTCTGCTGTATGTCGGCGCCAGGCTGTGCGCCGCCATTCAGCGTGAGTTGCCGGGGTGGAGCGGTTCGACACTGCCCTTTGAAGTGATCGCGCAACTGGCCAAAGCGCCGTGCGTGATCCGTTTCGGTCGTTGCACGCTGACGCTGAGCCCGAACGCCGAGCATGTGATTCTGTCCGTCGAAGCGCAGTCGCGCGGGGCGGTGCTGGCGCCACGGGAGCGCACGGCCGCGTTGCTGTTCGCCGCCGGCCATTCTTATAAAGAGATCGCCAAAACCCTGGGACTGAGCCCGGCCACCGTGCGCACTTATCTGCGCAATTGCTACTTGCAGCTCGGCGTGAAGAGCAAGGTGGAACTGGGTTCGGTCCTGCGTTCGCCGTCCCACGATACCCGCCGTATATCCCACTAATTACCTGACCCCTCCTCATTTGTGGAGGTCCGGATTTCGACTGCGCGCTATAGGGTAGGCCCTGCCTGCCACGGGCTGGCGCGACAGTCTGTTCGGGCACTTCAAAACTATAAAAACAGAGGTGAGGCAGTGAAATTTTCCAGGCTATTTATCGCGGTTGCCGCGACGACGGCGTTTGCCGGTGTGGGGCTGGTGGGGTGTCAGACCCAAGGTTCGAGCGGCGCCGACATGGTGATGCGCAACGGCTATGTCTACACCGTCGATGGCAAGAATTCGGTGCAACAGGCGATTGCCGTGACCGGTGGCAAGATCGTGTATGTCGGCAGCGATGAGGGGGTTTCCTCTTACATTGGCAAGCAGACCCAATTGATCGACCTGGCCGGGCGCATGTTGATGCCGGGCTTCATCGATGCGCACATGCACCCCGGTGACGGCGGCCGCGCCATGACCTTGTGCGATCTGAAATACCAGACCATGACCCGCAAGGTGTTCCAGGAAACCATTCAAGCCTGTCTCGATGCCGACAAGGACAAGGGCCCCGATGTGTGGCTTGAAGTCGGCAGTTGGGATCGCATGGGCATGGACGGGCTCGACGGCGATCCGGACAAATCGACCCTGGATGCGCTCAAGACCAAACGCCCGATTCAGGTCCGTTCCACCGACTTCCACACGGTGCTGACCAACTCCCGTGGTCTGCAAGTGGCCGGCATCACCAAGCAAACCCCTAACCCGAGTGATGGCAAATACGTGCGCGACAGCGCCGGCAACCCGAACGGCATCTGCGAGGACGGCGCGGCCGATACCATGGCCGCCGTGGTCCCGCCCGCTACCGAAGCCGAGAAACTGACCCAGACCCGCGCCGCGCTCGACGCCATGCGTCAGCAGGGCATCACCAGCTTCTTCGACGCCATGTCGGGGCCCGAAATGGGTAAAGCGTTCACGACCTTGCAGCAGTCGGGCGAACTGACCGCCCGCGCCTTGCTGGCGATCAAACTCGACCCGGCCGCCGCTGCCGCAGACCCGGCGAAAACCATCGCTGATGCCAAGGTTTTGGCCAACACCTACGATCAGGGCGAAACCAAAGTCGCGCCGGGCGTGAGCATGCGCCACGTCAAATTGTTCATGGACGGCATCATCAACGCGCCGGCGGATACCGGGGCGATGCTGACGCCGTACCTGCACAATGCCGGCACCGACAAGGCGCCGAAGTGGAAGCCGGGCAAGAATCTCGGCGAACTGTACTTCCCGCCACACGTACTCAATCCGCTGCTGCTGAAGGCGGTCGAGGCCGGCCTCGATCCGCACCTTCACGCCACCGGCGACCGCGCGGTACGCGATTCGTTGAACGGCATCGAATACGTTCGCCATCAACTGCCGGGCAATGCCTTTCGCCCGACCATTACCCACAACGAAGAAGTGGACCCGGCGGACTATCCGCGCGTCAAGGCGCTCGACGTGACGGCCAACATGTCGTTCCAGTGGGCGCAGCAAGCGCCGTCCACCGTCGATGGCACCAGCGATCACCTCGGCGCCGCGCGGTTTGCCCGCATGGAACCATCGGGCAGCATCGCCCGTGCGGGCGGTCGTGTGGCCTATGGCAGCGACTGGCCGGTGGATCCGCTCGACGAGTTTCTCGCGTTGAAAGTCGGTGTCACCCGCTCGGGCGATCCGCAGAACCCGCACAGCTATGGCCCCAAATACGCGGGCAGGCTGAACGCTGATCCGGCGCTGTCCCGTGAGGAAGTGCTGCGCACCATCACCCTGAACGCCGCCGAGCAATTGAAGCTGGACGCGGTGGTCGGTTCGGTCGAGGTCGGCAAGTTTGCGGATTTGATCGTGCTGGACAAGAACTTCATGCAGGTGCCCGAGGACGAACTGGCGCGCAATAACGTGCTGTTGACCATGGTTGGCGGCAAGGTTGTGTGGGCCAAGGCGCCGTTTGTTGGTGTTACTCAGAAGAGCACACCGCAATGACTCAACAACGAAGTCCCTTGATCGAGACCCGTTCGATCGATTACATCCCCGAGGCCGAGCGTCATGGCAGCCTCTACAGCCAGTTCACGTTGTGGCTCGGCGCCAACCTGCAAATCACTGCCATCGTCACCGGCGCGCTGGCGGTGGTGCTGGGCGGGGATGTGTTCTGGTCGCTGATTGGCTTGCTGATCGGCCAGTTGCTCGGCGGCGCCGTCGTCGCCCTGCATGCCGCGCAAGGGCCGAAGCTCGGGCTGCCGCAGATGATTTCCAGTCGCGTGCAGTTCGGCGTCTACGGGGCGGCGATCCCGATTGTGCTGGTGTGCCTGATGTACCTGGGTTTTAGCGCCACCGGCGCGGTGTTGTCGGGGCAGGCGATTGCGCAGTTGATCCACGTCAGCGACAGCGCCGGCATCCTGATTTTCGCCGCGTGCATCACGTTCCTGACGATCTTCGGCTATCGCGTGATTCACTGGGTGGGCAGGGTGGCGAGCGTGTTGGGCATCATCGCCTTCGCCTATTTGTTTACCCGGCTGATGACGGTCAACGACATCGGCCTGCTCCTGGAAAACCGCCACTTCGGCTGGAGCACTTTCCTGCTGGCGGTGTCGCTGTCGGCGTCCTGGCAAATCGCGTTTGGGCCTTATGTGGCGGACTACTCGCGTTACCTGCCGAGCAAAACGTCTTCCTGGAAAACCTTCGCGGCTGTTGGCCTGGGCACGGTGCTGGGCGCCCAGGCTTCAATGGTGCTCGGGGTGTTTGCAGCCGCGTTGGCCGGCGCGAATTTTCGCGGTCATGAGGTGGCGACCATCGTCGGATTGGGCAGCACCGGCGTGATGGCCTCGCTGCTTTACCTCAGCGTGGTGTTCGGCAAGGTCACAGTGTCGACGCTCAACGCCTATGGCAGCTTCATGTGCGTGGCGACGATTATCAGCGGCTTTCGCAGCCGCCTCGAAATCACTGCCCGCCAGCGCATGGTGTTTGTGTTGTTGATCGTCGCGGCCTCCACCACGCTGGCGCTGTTGGGGCAGTACTCGTTCCTGAACTCGTTCAAGTACTTCATCCTGTTTCTGCTGACGTTCTTCACGCCGTGGAGCGCGATCAACCTGGTGGATTACTACTTCATCAACAAGGAGCGTTATGACATTGCAGCGCTGTCCGACCCAGCGGGGCGTTATGGACGCTGGAACGTGCGCGGGATCAGCGTGTATGTCGTGGGTGTGTTGATCCAGTTGCCGTTTGTGGACACGCACTTCTACTCCGGGCCGATGGTTGCGCAACTCGGTGGGGTGGATATTTCCTGGATTGTCGGGTTGGTGGTGCCGGGGGTGCTTTATTACGGCTTGGCGCGGTCGTCGGCGGTGGGGATGTCTTCGGAGCAGCAATCGAAGGCGTGAAGGACGCTACACTCCTTGCGACGCAATCCTTGTGGGAGCGAGCTTGCTCGCGATGACGGTTGTACATTCAACGCGTGTGTTGACTGTCAGTCCGCTATCGCGAGCAAGCTCGCTCCCACAGGGTTTTTGTTCAACCCGTACGGAGACGATCACCATGGCCATCCACGCCCAACGCGCCGACGCCAGCCACCTCGAGCAAGTCGCCCATCTCTTCGACGCCTACCGAGGCTTCTACGAGCAACCCTCCAACCTGCCGCAGTCCCGAGCCTTCATCGCCGAGCGCATCGCCCAGGATGAATCCGCGATTTTCCTCGCTGTAGACGATGAAGGAGAGGCACTGGGTTTCGTCCAGCTCTACCCGACGTTTTCCTCCATTGACGCTCATCGCACCTGGCTGCTCAGCGACCTCTTCACCACGCCTGCTGCTCGCGGTCGTGGGGTAGGGACGTTGCTGATGAACACCGCCCGCGCGTTTGCGCTGTCGACAGGGGCGAAGGGATTGGTGCTGGAAACCGCGACGGACAACGTTGGCGCGCAGCGCTTATATGAATCGCTGGGGTATGTGCGGGATACGGGGTATTTCACCTACTGCCTCGATTTGAAGCAGGGCTGATTAGTGTGTAGGAGCGAGCGGTGCGGCGATCCGACTTGCCCGCGAAGAACGATGACGCGGTGTGTCAGACCTGACGCCTTCGCGAGCAGGCTCGCTCCCACAGGGACAGGCGATGCTGCAAATCTTGTGAACAACACTAAACAAATGTAGGAGCGAGGCTTGCCCGCGAAGAACGATGACGCGGTGTGTCAGACCTGACGCCTTCGCGAGCAGGCTCGCTCCCACAGGGTCAGCCGATGCCGCAAATCTTGTGAACAACACTAAACAAATGTAGGAGCGAGGCTTGCCCGCGAA
>NZ_MOBR01000005.1:76378-198044 GCF_003732705.1 Pseudomonas frederiksbergensis
TTGCCCGCGAAGAACGATGACGCGGTGTGTCAGACCTGACGCCTTCGCGAGCAAGCTTTGCTCCTACAGGGGATGTGCCTGGCTGCTACCCAGGCTTGTGGTTATCCAGCACGCGATTGAGCGCCAGCTCACCGATCAGGAGCGACCGATGCAACACCAGCATCGTATGGCGTCGCGGGTTGTCCTCCAGTTCGGCGAGGTCGTTGACCATTTTGCGGCACGATGACAGCGACTCGTAGGCCTCAACCAGCAACGTTTCGTCATCCACCGCTGCGTCGATGGTGAGGAAGGTGCCGGATGTGCGGGGCGGTATCTGCGTTTTGGTCGCCCCGGGGTTGAGGTAGAAATCGAGTGCGCGGTCTGTCGCCGCTTTCATTTTCTTGGGGTCAAGATCAAAAGAGGCGTCGTAGGGTACTGGACCCGTGTGCGGGGGGTTAGGCGTTACCTTGAACATAGATAGAACTCCTTATGTCGTAAATAAAGAGCCAACCAACCTCGCTACCAAACGAATGGGTGGTGGCCATACGCAGGTTGGTAGACCGGGACATAAGGAAACCGGCGCACCCGAAGATGCCCTGTGCATGACCACCATAATGCCGAGACGAAAAACGCCGCGAATGGTGATGCTGTGCAGTCCTTACATCCGGGCTACCAAACCCGATCACTGTTTTTCAGCGACGGGGAAACGATAAAGTCCGGGGCCAAGACGCACAAGCCGGCGGATTCTGGCGTACCTGTAGGCAACGACGCAAGGCGTTGTAGCCTTTGGTGGCGTAACACGGGGTGTCTTTAAACACGCGTCCTACATGGCGTGTTTACTTTCAATAAACTCGACGAAAAGTCCGACAGCATTTGAAGGTTGGCCGTCGGAAGTTCGAGGTTTACCGTAGCAACCTCCATCAGTTAGCAGAGGTTGATCATGTTCAAAGAACCCATAAGTCTTCCTGAGTCAGATGCTGTAGGAGCAATATGCTGGCCTTTAATCGGATCTACCATTGAGAGTTCGGAAGATGCCGATACTCTTGGTTTTAGCTGGCTTTCGCGGCGCGGGTGTGGATGTACTTCATCTGGCCAGCAACGACAGCGAGACACAGACCGATTAGACTCGTCGGTATCAATCCCGGAGGTCATTATGAGCGCTGAACTGTCCCCCATCGTTTCAGAGTTCACCACCGAAGAGCAGGCTGCTAGCTACGACCGATGGCTGCGAGCCAAAGTGCAAGCTTCATTGAATGATCCGCGTCCGAATGTCCCGCATGATCAGGTGATGGCGGATATGCGGGCCCTTATCGAATCAAAGCGCAACAAGCACGATGCTGGTTGAGTGGCGACCCGAAGCGCGGGCTGAACTTTGGAAAATCCTGGATTTTATTGGTGACCGCCACTTTGTGGCAGCAAGCGAGCTGTACCAAGCCATTGAAGTTGCTACCTCAGCCCTTCCCGAACATCCCTATCTTTATCGACTTGGTCGAGTACCCGGTACTCGGGAAATCGTTGCGCATCCCAACTATCTGGTGATCTATCGAGTGACGGATCGAATCGAGATCCTGAGTGTTTTGCATGCCAGACAGGAGTACCCATGACTTTCACGGGGCGGAATCAATAAACTTTCAGTCACGGTGACATACAAAGTCCGACAGTCTTGCTTCGCCCCACCAACCACTGGCCCAACCGCCCCCAATTCCGTAACATCCCCACCCCTCATTCCCCGCAACTCCCCGCGGCCAATTCCACCGGCCCGCATGTTCAGGTAAGCCATGAAACCACAACGCCTTCGCGCCGATGCCCTGGCCGGGCTCACTACATCCTTCGCGTTGCTGCCCGAATGCATCGCCTTCGCCCTGGTCGCTCACCTCAATCCACTGATGGGCCTCTACGGCGCGTTTATCATCTGCACATTGACCGCGCTGTTCGGCGGGCGGCCGGGGATGGTGTCCGGTGCTGCCGGGTCGATGGCGGTGGTGATTGTGGCGTTGGTGGTGCAACACGGCGTGCAGTATTTGCTGGCGACGGTGCTGTTGGGCGGGTTGATCATGATGGCGTTCGGGCTGTTGCGGCTGGGCAAACTGGTGCGCATGGTGCCGCATCCGGTGATGCTCGGTTTCGTGAATGGCCTGGCGATCATCATTGCGCTGGCGCAGTTGGAGCATTTCAAAAGCGGCGACACCTGGCTCAGTGGCACGCCGCTTTACGTGATGAGCGGGTTGGTGGCGCTGACCATGGCGATCGTTTATCTGCTGCCGCGCCTGACTCGTGCGGTGCCGCCCGCTTTGGTGGCGATCCTTGGCGTCGGGTTGGCGGTGTTTCTGCTCGGCTTGCCGACCCGCACTCTGGGCGACATGGCGCACATTGCCGGCGGCTTGCCGACGTTGGCGTTGCCTGACATTCCGTGGAACCTGGACACCCTGCGCATCATCGCGCCCTACGCGATTTTGATGGCGCTGGTCGGCCTGCTGGAAACCCTGCTGACCCTGAACCTCACCGACGAAATCACCGAGAGCCGTGGCTACCCGGATCGCGAGTGTGTGGCGCTGGGTGCGGCGAATATGGTGTCGGGCGCGTTCGGCGGCATGGGTGGCTGCGCGATGATCGGCCAGACCGTGATCAACCTCAGTTCCGGTGGTCGCGGCCGACTTTCCGGTGTGGTCGCCGGGGTGATGATTCTGCTGTTCGTGCTGTTTCTGTCGCCGCTGATCGAGCGCATTCCGCTGGCGGCATTGGTCGGCGTGATGTTCGTGGTGTCGCAACAGACCTTCGCCTGGGCCTCGCTGCGGGTGATCAACAAAGTGCCGCTCAACGATGTGCTGGTAATCATCGCCGTGACCGCCATCACTGTGTTCACCGACCTGGCCACCGCCGTGCTCTGCGGGATCATCATCGCCGCGCTCAACTTCGCCTGGCAGCAGGCCCGCGAGCTGTACGCCGACACCTACCTGGAAACCGACGGCAGCAAACTCTATCGCCTGCATGGCACGCTGTTCTTCGCCTCAACCGCGCCGTTTCTCAACCAGTTCGATCCTGCCAACGACCCGGCGCAAGTGACGCTTGATTGCCGTCACCTGAGCTTCGTCGACTACTCGGCCATCGCCGCGTTGAAGACGTTGCGTGAGCGCTACGACAAGGCTGGCAAGCATCTACGGGTGTTTCACTTGTCGGAGCGCTGCAAGCAGATGCTCAAGCGGGCAGGGGAGCGGCATGATTGAGGTCGATGCCGGTGAGCGCGTGATCAGCGCTCTGGAAGCCCCCAACGCTCACGCAACTGCACATACTCAGCTTCCGGCAATTGCACCAGCAACGGCATCTGCCCTGGATCCAGCCAACCCAACAGCCGCTTGATATCCGCCGGGTCCATGGCCGTACACCCCAACGTCGGCGACGTCGGCCCGCGCCAGATATGGAAGAAAATGCACGACCCTGCACCGGCCACCGCCGGCGTGTTGTGCTCGATGAAAATGCCATTTCGGTACATGTCATCGTCACGCCGCATGGTTTCGGAGCTGTTCCAGTCCTTGGCCACTGTCGCGCCGTCGACCAGTTCGTTGTAGCGTTTGGACTGGCTGTCATCCACGCATTCGAGGGTTGGGGTCAGCGGCAGGTAGGGCAGTTGGGTGTCGGTGGTTTTGTCGTAGCCAAAGGCTGTGCCGAGTTTGAAAATCCCGGCCGGGGCCTTGCCATCACCTTCACGTTTGACGGGCCCCTGGCGTGGTTCGACGACGGTCAGCCCCTTGCCCCAGGCCAGCCCGTTTTTACCGACCACCACCGCAAACGGTTCGCCGGTTTTTTGAAAGGTGTTGCCGTGACGCTCATAGCGTTGGGCGGTGCCCTGGATGGCGCTCCAGTTTTTGGTGGTGACGATAATCAGTTGCTGGCTGGTACTGAGCGCCAGCGGGGTAATGGGGAAATCCATGACCTGATTCAACGCCGGATTGCCGGTGTAGGTGAAGTGCCACCACTCTTTCGAGTAACCGACAAACCCCTCTTTTTCCATGGCGCTGGTGAGTCGCTGGCGATTGGTTTTTGCGCTCGCGTTGATGGCCGTGCTGTCGGCATGGGCCGGCTCGTCGAAGCAGTCGAAACCGGTGCCCATGTCCAGCGCGCCATCCTGCCAGCGCTGGCCATAAGGGGCGGTGCAATCGACTTGGGGGATAGCGGGCGACCAGATTGCAGCGGGCGGCGCTTTTGGACTGGTCAGGGTCAGGTCCACCGTGCTGCCCTTGGAATGCCCCGAGATCCGCGCCACGTAACCCAAACGCCAGAAGTCTTGCTTGTCCACCCGTGGATAGAACTCGGCTTTGGTGGGATCGCCGGGCACCTTGGCGAAGTTGCCCATATCGGCAACCGCGCGGGCAGGCCGATAGCAATCGAAGACCTTCAACCCGTAGCCTTGCGCCTGCAAAGCGGTTTGCACCCGGGCCAGGGCCTTGGCCGCCTCCTCTGACAACAGGCATTCGGGCGCCTCGTAACCGTCGAGCGGATGGCCGGTGAAGTTGTGGGCCGTGGCGTAGCGGATGTCCTGCTCGATGCCCGGAGCGATCGAACGCAGATACACCATGTGCTCGGGCCGTGGCTCGGCATTGGCAATGCACGGCAGCACAAGGCACAGGGTCATCAGGATTTTGTTCAGCGCCTGCATGGGATGCCTCCAGTGACTGTCCATGTTCATCGGGTCGCCCCTCGTGTATCGGCCAGAATCCTCGCCGCATCCCGCGCCGGCGGCAAGCCGAATACGCGAGCATAGTCGCGACTGAACTGGGTCGCGCTTTCATAGCCGACATCGAACGCCGCGCTGGTGACGCTTTTGGCACTGGCCACCAGCAACGTGCGGGCCTGAAGCAGCCGAACGTGTTTTTGATACTGCAAGGGGCTGAAGTTGGTCACGGCCTTGAAGTGGCGGTGGAAGGAGGACACGCTCATCGCCGCTTTCTGCGCCAGGGCGTCCACTCGTAGCGGTTCGGCAAAGTCGCGGCGGATCCACTGGATGGCTTGGCTCACGCGGGCCATCGCGCTATCGGGTGCGGCGATTTCCCGCAGCATCGCGCCGTGGGGACCTTGCAACACCCGATAGAGAATCTCCCGCTCATAGACCGGGCCCAGCGCCGCAATGTCTGCCGGCCGATCCATCAATCGCAGCATGCGCACCCAGGCGTCCATCAGCTCGGGGGTAACGGCGGCGACCGAGAATCCGGTTTCCTGTTCGTGACGCCCGGTCGCCGGGGGCAGGTCCGCCAGCAGGTTTGCCACAACGCTAGGGTCGAGCGTCAGGCTGACGGCCAGGTAAGGCTCGCCGGTCGCGGCCGGATGCACCTGGCCCACCGCCGGCAACTCGATGGACATGACGAAATATGTCGCCGGGTCGTAGCGCAGCGTGCGGTCGCCGACGGTCATCGACTTACTGCCCGTCAGGATCAGGTTGATCATCGGGTCATAAACAGCGGCCAGCAGATGTTCCGGGATCGCCCCCTGAACCATCGCCACCCGTGGAATACCGGTTTCGGTACGCCGATTTTCAGCCCTGGCAGCCAAGGTCCTGAGTTCATTCAGTTGAGTGTTCATGGGGAGACATCTGATCCCATGGCTCCCCACGGCGCAAGCAGAAAGCAGAAACAGGCAGTTTTCGAGCAGAATCGGCTGCGCTCGCCGGGAGGTCAATCGCTACCGTAGTGGCTTACCTCATTCACAGCGGAGCAGCACATGAACATTACCCTGATCACCGGCGGCAGCCGCGGCATAGGCGCCGCCACTGCCCAGTTATGTGCCCAACGTGGCATGGGCGTGATCCTGACCTACAACAGCAATGCGCAGGCCGCCGAGTCGGTGGTGGCGGCTATCAACGCTGAAGGCGGCAAGGCTGTTGCGCTTGAACTGGACGTGGGCAATGTCGGGGCATTCGGCGTTTTTGTTGATGCAGTTCGACAAACGCTGCAATCGACCTGGCAGAAGACCACCCTGAACGGCCTGGTCAACAACGCAGGTCACGGCTTGTTCAACCCGATCGAGACGGTCACCGAAGCACAATTCGACAGCCTGATGGGCGTGCACCTCAAAGGCCCGTTCTTCCTGACCCAGGGGCTGTTGCCGCTGATGGCGGAAGGTTCGAGCATCGTCAACCTGACCAGCGCGACCACCCGCGTGGCCACCGCGGGCGTCGCGCCATACGCTGCGTTCAAGGGCGGACTGGACGTGCTGACTCGCTACATGGCCAAGGAATTCGGTGAGCGGCGCATCCGCGCCAATGCGGTTTCGCCGGGCGCGATCCGCACGGAACTGGGCGGCGGCTTGAATGACGAATTCGAAGCACTGCTCGCTTCGCAAACTGCCCTCGGTCGGGTCGGTGAACCAGGCGACGTCGCACGGGTCATCGCCACGTTGCTGTCCGAGGACAGTGGCTGGATCAACGGGCAGAGCATCGACGTGTCGGGTGGCTACATCCTCTAAAGCTGATCGGCCTTATACACCAGGCTTTGCGGCTGTCCCGGCACGTCATCGAGCACATCAAACCGTTGCATGCCGATTTTCTCCAGCACTCCGATTGAGGCCTGATGGCTTGGCCGGACCAGCGCAAACACCTGCTCGGCCTTCAGCTCATTGAAAGCGAACGCCAGCGCCGTGGTGCCCAATTCCGTGGCGTAACCCTTGCCCCACGCGGCGGCAGCAAATCGATAGCCGAGGTTGAGGCGCTCGACGGCAAGGTAGTTGTACAACGCAATGCCGCCGAAACCGATGACATGCTCCGGCGCTTCACGGGTTGCAATCGCCCATTGTCCGTAACCGTTTTCGTCCCAGTGGCGCAGCCAGCCTTGCAGCAAGGTTTCGGCCTGTTGAAGATCGGACAGCGGCCCGGCCGGGTTGAATTGATTAGTCGCCGGGTCGCCATAGATCGCAAACAGACGCGCCAGGTCTTCGGCTGTCGGTGGCCTCAAGCTCAATCGTGCAGTGGTGATCATTATTTTTTCGGCGCTTTGGTGCTGGTGGGAATGTGCAGGTAAGCCATCACGCTTTCAGTCAGCTCGGTGGCCAGTTTCACTGCTTCCTTGTTGCGCGCCATGACCCCCGCGACCAGGCCTTCGATCAACGCAAGCACGGCGATGTTGGAACTGGTCAGGACCGGGTGATCGGCGGGGGCGAACAAGGTGTGCTCGGCGATGCCGGTCAGCGGTGAGGCGGGGGAGTCGGTGATCGCCAGCACCGTCGCTCCACGCTCGCTGGCGAAGCGCGCCAGTTGCAGGGTGTCGAGGGAATAGCGCGGCAGGGAGATTGCCAGCAACACGTCCTGATCGGTGATTGCGGCGAGGCGGTACGCGGCGTTTTCGTTGCCGCCTTCCATGCTGATGGCGGTGGCGTCGGCGCAGAAGGGCATCAGGGTCGAAGCGGCGAGGCCGGCGAAGTAGACGCTGTTGCCGAAGCCAAGGATGTAGATCTTGCGCGCAGTCGTCAGGCGGGTGACGAAGGCTTCAAAGGTGTCGGCATGGTTGTTGGTCGCTGCCGTGGCGAGGTTGCTGCTGGCGCTCTGGATTTGCTCATGCAGGCCAAACGCGCCGCCCGGCCGATGGGCCAATTCGTTGCGCAGTTTGTCCACCGGCGAAACCATCTGCTGCAACGTCGCCACCAGTTCGGCCTTCATCCCGGTGTAGCCGCCCAGGTCCAGGGCCTTGGCCAGGCGATTGACCGCTGCGGGTGAGGTCGAAGTTTCGTGAGCCATCTCTTCGATGGTCAGGGTCGCCGCGCGCAACGGGTGACGCAGGATAAAGTCCGCGACCTTGCGCAGCGACGGCGGCAACTCGGCAACGACTTCCGCCAGTTTGCGCATGACCGGCGCGGCGTAGACCGTGGTGTTTTTCGATGGGGTCGGCATGTGCGGCTCAACAGTTCCTGAGGGCATAAGGTTGGCTGGAGTGTATCCGAAGCCAACCGTCGGTGCGCAGCGGGTCTGCCGGACTATTTCAAACTCCCGGACAAGAACTGCTGCAGGCGTTCGGATTGCGGATTGACCAGCACTTCACGCGGGTTGCCACGTTCTTCGACCTGGCCTTTATGCAGGAACACCAATTGATTCGACACCTCCCGGGCAAAGCCCATTTCGTGGGTGACGACCACCATGGTCCGGCCTTCCAGGGCCAGGTCCTGCATGACTTTGAGTACTTCGCCGACCAGTTCCGGGTCGAGGGCCGAGGTGGGTTCGTCGAACAGCATCACTTCCGGCTCCATCGCCAGCGCCCGGGCAATCGCCACGCGCTGTTGTTCGCCGCCGGACATGTGCGCCGGCCACGCATCCTTTCGATGGGCGACGCCGACTTTATTCAGGTAGTGCTCGGCCTTTTCCCGCGCGTCTTTTTTGCTCATGCCCAGCACGTGCACCGGGGCTTCCATGACATTTTCCAGGGCGCTCATGTGCGACCAGAGGTTGAAGTGCTGGAACACCATCGACAGCCGCGAACGCATGCGTTGCAGCTGTTTGGGTTCAGCTGCCTTGAGGCCGCCAAGTTTGTTGGTCACCAGTTTCAGCGGTTCGCCGTTGAGCACGATGTTGCCGGCGTTGGGCTGCTCCAGCAGGTTGATGCAACGCAGGAACGTGCTTTTTCCGGAGCCGCTGGAGCCGATGATGCTGATCACATCGCCAGCCTTCGCTTCCAGGGACACACCCTTGAGCACTTCATGGCTGCCGTAGCTTTTGTGCAGGTTCTGGATTTCAAGTTTGTACATGCTGTTCACTCTTCTGGCGTCAGTCGCTGAGCAAGCGACCCTGGCGAATAAGGCGGGTGCCGGCGACTTTGGCCAGCCACAAACCGGGCTGGGCAAAGCGCAGGCGTTCCCGGGCATAGAGGATGCCGTCGGTGCTGGCGCGCACGATGCTGTGGCGATCGGTCAGCGGATCCAGCACTTCAAACAGCGGATCACCGACCCGCACCTGCGCGCCCAACGGTTGCAGGAAACTCACCACGCCGGGGTGCGGCGCATAGGCGTATTGCGCACCGGCGAAGGGCGTTGCTTCACAGTAGAAGAAAGGCGCTTCGGGCCAGTCACCGCTGATCAGGCCTTGTTCGGCGAGGTAGCCGAGAATGGCTTCGGCGCTGTCGATGCATTGCTCACGCTCGGTGTCGGCCATGCCGCGCAGTTCGATGGTGGTTGCCACGCACGCCAATGGAATCGCCGCTTCGGGAAACAGTTCGGCCAAGCGCAACCACGGAAACGCGCAGGCTTCGTCGAAGGCACTGCCGCCGGCATCTTCGGCCAGCAGCGCGGCGCCGGCACCGAGTCGGGCGGCCAATGAACGCAAACGCGGCCAGTTTTGTGGCATGGCGTAAAGCAGCATGATCGACTCGAAATCGCAGTGCAGGTCCAGCACCACATCCGCGTCGCACGCATGCTGCAGCAACAGACGACGCAGGCCATCGAGTTCCGAGGTCGCGGGTGGCATGTCGGCGAGGACAGCGGCCATGGCGCGGCGGATCAGTGCGGTGTTGACGTTGGCATCGTCGCCCAGTTGACCGTTCACCAGCGCGGCCACGGCTTCGGTCAGCTCCGGAAAGTCGCGGTTGAAATTCTTGCCGCTGTTGAATTCGAAACGACCCTGATGGGTGGCCTGGAACATCTGCGCAATGCCGATGGGGTTGGCGATCGGCACCAACTCGATCACCCCGTTCAGCCGACCTTGTTCTTCCAGCACCCGCAGACGCCGCTTGAGTTCCACCGCCACGCGCATCCCCGGCAGTTCATCGGCATGCAAGGACGCCTGGATGTAAACCTTGCGCGGCCCGCTGCCAAAGCGAAACAGCGACAGGCGCCGCTCCGTGCCCGAAGCACTCCACGGCAACAAATATTCAATGTGTTGCATAAACGCTCCTTAATGCTTGCGCGGTGCCAGGTACGCCAGCCAACGGCGCTCGGCCAGTTTGAACAGACGCACCAGAATGAAGGTCAGGGCCAGGTAGATCAGGCCGGCGGTGATGAACGCCTCGAACGGCAGGTAGAACCGCGAACTGACCGTCCGCGCGGCGCCGGTGATGTCCACCAGCGTGACAATCGACGCGAGGCTGGTGGTTTGCAGCATCATCAGCACTTCGTTGCTGTACTGCGGCAGCGCCCGGCGCAGGGCCGACGGCAGCAGAATTCGCCGATACAACGTGAAGCGCGACATGCCCATGGCTTTGGCGGCTTCGATCTCGCCGTGGGCGGTGGACTTCAAACTGCCGGCCAGCAGTTCGGCGCTGTAGGCACTGGTGTTAATCGCGAAGGCCAGGCACGCGCAAAAGGTTGCGCTGGACAGGTACGGCCAGAGCGCGCTTTCCCGCACGGCGGCGAACTGCGCCAGGCCGTAATAGATCAGGAACAATTGCACCAGCATCGGCGTGCCGCGAATCACGTAGGTGTAGAGCCACGCCGGGGCGTTGAGCAGCGGCGAGCGCGACACGCGCATCAAGGCCAGCGGGATCGCCAGCACCAGGCCGCACGCCAGGGAAATCAGCAGCACTTTGAGGGTCAACAAGGCGCCACTGAAATACAGCGGCAGGTTTTCCCAGATCAGGTTGTAGTCGAGCATCGAGGTTCGCTCCCGATCACAATTCGGCGGCTTTGATGCCGACCGAGTAGTGTTTTTCCAGATAGCGCAGCACCAGCAATGACACGCTGGTGAGCATCAGGTACAGCGCCGCCACGGCGAGGAAAAACGTGAAGGGCTCGTGGGTCGCATCCGCTGCGTTCTTGGCTTTGAACATCATGTCCTGCAACCCGATCACCGAAATCAGCGCGGTGGATTTGGTCAGCACCAGCCAGTTGTTGGTGAACCCGGGAATGGCGAAACGAATCATCTGCGGCACCAGGATTCGCCAGAACACTTGCCCACCACTCAAGCCATACGCCGCCCCGGCTTCAGCCTGACCCTTGGGGATCGCCATGAACGCGCCGCGAAAGGTTTCCGAGAGGTAGGCGCCAAAAATGAAGCCCATGGTGCAGACGCCGGCAATGAATGGATTGATGTCGATGTAGTGGGTGTAACCCAGCGCGAGGGCGATGCGGTTCACCAGGTCCTGGCCGCCGTAGAAGATCAACAGGATCAGCACCAGGTCCGGGATGCCGCGAATCAGGGTGGTGTAGCTTTCGCCGAGCATGGCCAGCCATTTGAGCGGCGACAGGCGAAACGCCGCGCCGATCAGGCCGAGGGCAATCGCCATGGCCATGGAGGTCAGGGCCAGGTTAATGGTCAGCCAGGCGCCATCGAGAATGCTCGATCCGTAGCCGTGAAGCATGATGAAGTTCCTCTATCAACGGGCGAGATGCACCGCCCTTTCGGGCGGGAGCCAAGGTGGGTTTATTCGCCGTAGATATCGAACGCGAAGTACTTGGCCATCACTTGCTGGTACTTGCCGTTGGCGCGGATCGCGTCAATCGCGGTGTTGAGGCGGACGGTGTTCACACTGTCACCCTTGCGCACCGCGATCCCGGCGCCGCGACCGAAGTATTTCGGGTCGTTGATGTCCGGGCCGACGAGGGCGAAACCGTTGCCGGCCGGGGTTTTGATGAAGCTCTCATCGGTGTTGACGATGTCGGCGAGGGTGGCGTCCAGGCGACCCGAGGCCAGGTCGAGGAAGGCTTCGTTTTGCGAGCCGTAGCGCACGACGTTGACCCCGGCTTTTTCAAGTTGCTCGGTGGCGAAACGGTCGTAGGTCGAAGAGCGTTGCACCCCGACTTTCTTGCCCTTGAGGTCCACCAACGGGTCGTTGATCACGTTGCCGGCCTTCATCGCGAACTTGCCCGGCGTGTGGTAGTACTTTTTGCTGAAGTCGACCGACTTCAAGCGGTCTTCGGTGATCGACATCGACGACAACACAGCGTCGATCTTGCGCACTTTGAGCGACGGGATCATGCCGTCGAATTCCTGGATCACCCACTCACATTTGATCTTCATCTCTTCGCACAGCGCATTGCCGATGTCGTAGTCGAAACCACTGACATTGCCTTCCGGGGTTTTGTAGGAGAAGGGTGGGTAAGCGGCTTCGATCCCGATGCGCAGGCTGTCTTCGTCGGCGTGAGCCAGGAAGCTGGCGGCGCACAGGGTCAGGGCGCCTAGAAGTGCTGTCTTGTTCATATTGTTGACTCCTTGAGAGCGATTTTTGTGTGGCTATAAATGGCACGTAATATTTCATAAATCAATATGGTGAAAATAAACATATCAAAGCGAGGCGTAAAAAAAGCCCGGATGGGTCCGTGGCAAGTTGTTTACAGGCGTCTTGCGTGAGGGTTTCAGTGGGATGAGGAGGCTGTGAATACCGTCAGTCGGATCACCCGCTAACGAGCTTTTTTATCGCTCCCAAGCATATTTTTAATAATTTTCCTCGGCAGACGGATGTCGCACTATCGAGCCACACCCAGCGTGGTTCGGCTCTCTCGGATGAAAGCCGTTTCGCATAACGATGTAGGTCCCATGAGGCCAGCACGATGGAACTGTTATTGGTCTCTGGCCAGCACTGCCCGGCTTTACCCTAATTTTAAAAAACAGCTGCGGGAGCGTTCCATGTCTTTAACCTTACGTACGTGCATTCCTTTTTCCCTGGCCCTGTTGTGCACCGGCGTGTTCGCCGCGCCGCAGGATTTGACCGTCATCTCGTTTGGCGGCGTCACCAAGCAGGCCCAGGACAAAGCCTACTTCCAACCTTTCAACGCCAGTGGTGCCGGACGCATCGTCGCGGGTGAATACAACGGCGAACTGTCGAAAATCAAAGCGATGGTCGATGTCGGCCACACCAGTTGGGACGTGGTCGAGGTCGAGAGTCCGGAGCTGCTGCGCGGCTGTGATGCCGGTCTGTTCGAGAAACTCGACCCGGCCAGTTTTGGCGACCAGAGCCAGTTTGTGCCGGGGACGTTTACCGAGTGCGGCGTGGCCACTTACGTCTGGTCGATGGTCATGGCGTTCGACCAGAACAAGCTGACCAAGACCCCTTCGTCCTGGGCGGATTTCTGGAACGTCAACGACTTCCCGGGCAAGCGCGGACTGCGCAAAGGCGCCAAGTACACACTGGAAATCGCACTGCTGGCCGATGGCGTCGCGCCGGATCAACTCTACAAAGTGCTGAACACCCCCGAAGGTGTGAGCCGGGCGTTTGCCAAGCTCGACAAGATCAAGTCGAACATCCAGTGGTGGGAGGCGGGCGCCCAACCGGCGCAGTGGTTGATTGCCGGTGACGTGGTGATGAGCGCCGCCTACAACGGCCGCATCGCTTCAGCGCAGAAAGAGGGCATGAACCTGAGCATCGTCTGGCCGCAAAGCCTCTACGACCCGGAATATTGGGCTGTGGTCAAAGGCACGCCGAACAAGGCCCTGGCCGAGCGTTTCATCGCATTCGCCAGCCAGCCGCAGACCCAGAAAGTGTTCTCGGAAAACATCCCTTATGGGCCGGTTCATCGCCAGGCGTTAGCGCTGTTGCCGCAGCAAGTGCAACAGCAATTGCCGACGGCCGAAGCCAACATGGCCAAGGCCCGGGCGGTAGATGCGGAGTTCTGGGTGGACCATGGCGAGGAGCTGGAAGAACGCTTTAATGCGTGGGCGGCTCGCTAATCAAGCGCTGAAGAACCTGCGGCAAAAGGGCTTTTGTGGCGAGGGAGCTTGCTGTGGCGAGGGGGCTTGCCCCCGTTGGGTCGCGAAGCGGCCCTCGCTTTTAAGGGGACTGCTGCGCAGTCCAACGGGGGCAAGCCACCTCGCCACAGGTTCGGTGTTATGCGTTACGCGCCACCAACCGCAACGCACTCGCCACACTCCCCACCGCCGCAAACCCCGCACCAATGCTCAGCGCCAACACCGGGCCATGGGTGCCCGACATTCCGAAGCTCAACGCCACCAACGCAGCACCGGTCGCCTGGCCAATCAGCCGAGCCATGGCGATGGTCCCACTGGCACCGCTGCTGCGTTCCCTCGGGGCGCTGGTCATCAGGGCTTTCTGGTTCGGCGCCTGGAAAAAGCCGAAGCCGATGCCACAGATGATCATGCGAATCACGATCCCGGTAGCGCTGAGATCCGCCGGCATGATTGCCAGGGACACCATCCCCGCACTCAGAATGGCCAGGCCGATACCGCCCAGCAGGCCAGGCGGATAGGTGTCGGACAGGCGCCCGGCCATCGGCGCGATGAGGGCTACGACGATGGACCATGGGGTCATCAGAAAACCGGTCTGGATCGGGTCGCGGCCCAGGGTCGTTTCGAAGAAGAAGGGCAACGAGACGAACGCCAACCCTTGGGTGGCGAAGGAACAGAACGCGGTCAGCGTCGAGAGGGCAAACATCGGCCGCTTGAGCAAATCCAGGGGGAACATTGGCGCCGGATGCCCGACTTCGCGGCGCAGCATCAAGGCCCCTGCGATCAGGAACACCGCCAGGGCGATCACCACGCTGCTCATCGAGCCCAACTGCGCGGCCTGGCTCAGCGCGAAAATCAACGCACCAAAGGTGATGACATTGAGCACGGCGGTCAGCCGATCAAACACCACGGCTTTGGGCGGACTGGTTGGCAGGGAGCTCCAGGCGAAGGTCAGGGCAAACAGCCCCAGGGGCAGGTTGATCGCAAACAGCCAGGGCCAATTGGCCACCGACAGCACCAGCGAGGCAATGGTCGGGCCGGCGGCGAAGCAGGTGCCGACCACCAGCGCGTTCAAACCCAGGCCACGGCCCATGCGTTCCGGGGGAAAGATCAAACCGATCAGCGCGGCATTGACGCTCATGATGGCGCTGGCTCCGACACCCTGGAGCACGCGGGCCACGGTCAGGGTCGGCAGTGACCACGCGAGCGCGCACAACCCCGAAGCCACCACGAACAGGATGATGCCGCTGAGGAATACTTTGCGGTGCCCAATGATTCCGCCCAGAGCGGCGAACGGCAGTAACGTGGCCACGGCCGCCAGTTGATAGGCATTGATGATCCACACCGAGGCGGCGGGGGAGGCGTTGAGGTCCGCAGCGATGGTGGGCAGCGCCGTGTTGGCGATGGCGGTATCGAGTACCGCCAGGGCGATCGATACCAGAATCGCCACCAGCCCGCGCAGTTCACGGGGGGTGAGTTTGCCGGGGGCGGCGGTCGGGAGTGGTGCGGCGGGCTGAGTCATCCGTTGCGACCGGCCAAGGCAAGAACTGAAAGACTGATCATGCTGATTCCCCGTATGCAGGCGTTGCGCAAGGGCCTCACTCTACCTAAATCCGTGGCTGTTCTGTAGACGGCTTTTTGCTCACTTTGCCCCGAACAGCATCGTCCAGTACACACCCTCATCGCTGCGTGCATCCGTGGCAAAGGCTGCGCCGACTTGAGTGAACATCGGGTTCATCAGGTTGGCGCAGTGCCCGGGGCTTGCGAGCCAACCGGCCATCGCCTTGCTCGGTGAACCCTGGCCGGCGGCGATGTTTTCGCCGATCTGCCGGCCACGGAAACCAGCGGCCCTGGCACGGTCCGCCGGCATTTCACCGTCGGGGTCCTGGTGCGCGAAGTAATTGCCGTAGGCCATGTCCTTGCTGTGGCCTTGCGCGGCGGCGCCCAGCGCAGCATTCCAACTCAGTGGCCGAGCGGCGGCGAAGCGCTGGCGCCCACACATCCGTGGCCGTGCCCGTGCGGCGTTGACCTCGGCCAGCAAGGTCTTGCCGGCCGCTCGGCCGTCGCTGACCTGACTGTCCAGCACGGGTCGCGCCAGCACGATTTGCCATTCGCTGCGGGCGCGACTAATGCCGATGTCGGCGTACTGCGCATCGAGCAACGCGCCGCAGTAGTTGTCCTGCAACCTGTCAAAGGCGTCCTCGGCATCCTGCGCACCGACCAGACGGATGGTCCGCACGGTCACCGCTTGATAACCGTTCTGCTTCAACCCCTCGCGCAAAGGACCGCCATAACCGATCGGCAACGCCAGGTTCGACTTCAGCGCCAGAGGCCTCAAGCCTTGGACCGGGCGTATCGAACAACCACGCGGGTGGGCGCGGTAATCGTTAATCTCCGACACCAGCTGCCGCTCCTCACTGGCATGGGCGGGCGTGGCGAACAGGGGAAATAGCGGAACAAGGCAGAGCGAAACAACGCGAAAAGACACGACGAATTGGCGCATGAGGCGAACGGCTCTGAGGAGATGACGACGGTACTGGCGATCATTGGGCTCAAGACACGCTTGTCGAGTGGGGGGACGAGCGTATGACAGGGCAGGTCTAAGACTGCGGGTTTCAAATCTGGTTCATGGGAGGGAAGGGCAAATTTTGGGGCGGGGGTGATTGCCATAATCGACCCGCCGCAGATCCCCATGTGGGAGCGAGCTTGCTCGCGAAGGCGGGGTGTCAGCCAACATCAATTTTGGATGTGCCGGCCTCTTCGCGAGCAAGCTCGCTCCCACAGGGGTTCAGTGTGGATCGCTAATCCTGTGCCCACCACAGATCCCTTGTGGGAGCGAGCTTGCTCGCGATAGCTGAGTGTCAGCCACCATTAATGCTGAATGTGCTGGCCCCTTCGCGAGCAAGCCCGCTCCCACAGGGATTCAGTGTTGATCAGGAGTGTTGTGCCCGCCGCAGATCCCTTGTGGGAGCGAGCTTGCTCGCGATAGCTGAGTGTCAGCCACCATTAATGCTGAATGTGCCGGCCCCTTCGCGAGCAGGCTCGCTCCCACAGGGTTCAGTGTTGATCAGGAGTGTTGTGCCCGCCGCAGATCCCTTGTGGGAGCGAGCTTGCTCGCGATAGCTGAGTGTCAGCCACCATTAATGCTGAATGTGCCGGCCCCTTCGCGAGCAAGCCCGCTCCCACAGGGTTCAGTGTTGATCAGGAGTGTTGTGCCCGCCGCAGATCTCTCGTGGGAGCGAGCTTGCTCGCGAAGGCGGCGTGTCAGCCAATGTCAATTTTGGATGTGCCGGCCTCTTCGCGAGCAAGCCCGCTCCCACAGGGTTTTGTGGTGGGGTTTATTTGTTTGCCGGCAATTTGAGTTCGGCGCACAAGCCGCCGCCTTCGCGGTTGCTCAAGGTTAGCGACCCGCCAATCGCCAGGGCCAGTTGCTGTGCAATCGCCAACCCCAACCCGGTGCCGCCGGTGCTGCGGTTGCGTGAATTTTCCACGCGGTAGAACGGCTCCATTACCTGCGCCAGTTCCTCCTCGGCAATCCCCGGTCCGCGGTCCATGACTTTCACCGACAAACTGCCATCAGCCTTGGCTTCCACCTGCAACTGCGCAGCGCCGGCGAATTTCAGGGCGTTGTCCGTCAGGTTGACCAGCACCCGACGCAACGCGTGGGGCCGGGTGTCGATCACCGCAGCGGTCTTGCCACTCAGTTGCACCTCTTTGCCCATGTCCTGATAGTCGAACACCAGGCTGTCGAGAAATGAATCCAGGTCTGTGCGCCGGCTCTCTTCGGTCGCGCCATGGATGCTGCGGGCATACGCCACGCCTTCGCGCACCAGGTGTTCCATCTCGCCCAGGTCATTCCACAGTTTGTCTTTCTCGCTGGAATCGTCCATGAATTCGGCCCGCAGTTTCATGCGGGTGATCGGGGTTTGCAGGTCGTGGGAAATCGCCGCCAGCAGTTGCATGCGTTCCTTGAGATACGCCGCGATCCGCGCCTGCATCGCATTGAACGCCATGGCGGCATGGGCAACTTCGGTCGGGCCTTTTTCGTCCAGGTGCACCGCGTGAGTGTTGGGGTCGAGGGTTTCCACCGCCACGGCGAGGCGGGTGAGGGGGCGGATGGCGATGCGCACGGCCAGCCAGGTGCAGGCGAGCATCAGCGCCAGTTGGCCCAGCAGCACGATGGGCAGCCACGGCGACAACGGCACCATCGCTGGCCGCACATCGATGGTCACCGGGCTGCCGTCCGCCAGTTTCAGGTGCACCTGAAAGTGTTTTTGCGGCCCGGGGATGTCGGTCACGGTCATCGGGTAATCCTTGCCGATGGCGTCTTTGATCGAGGTGACGGCAATCGGCGTATCGCTCATGGCCGTGCCCGGTGAGCCTTCGTCCAGCAGATAGCGGTAATTGCGCCGTTCCAGTTGTTGCAGCCAGCCCGCCCGTTCATTGGCCGGCAAGCGGTCGAGAATGGCGATGGACGTCGAGACGTCGGTTTCCAGATTGCCGAGCATGGTGTTTTTCGAACTTTCGTAACGCTCGTAGTACTGCGCACCAAAGGACAGCGCCTGGGCGAGGATCAGGCCGATCAAAAAGATCAGCGACAGCCGTGACGCCAGAGTGCGCGGCCAACGCATCGAGAGCGTCATGACGACGCCCCCATCACTTCCACCGGCAGGGAAAACACGTAACCCTCGCTGCGCACGGTCTTGATGTAGGCCGGCTCGCGGGCATCGTCGAGCAAACGCTGGCGCAAGCGGCTCACCAGCAAATCGATGGAACGGTCGAACAGATCAGCATCGCGGCCCTGGGTCAGGTTCAGCAGCTGGTCGCGATTGAGCACCCGTTGCGGATGATCGAGGAACACCCGCAGCAACCGATATTCCGCACCACTGAGGGCGACCATGGTGCCGTCGCTGTCGAGCAGGTGCCGAGCCGAAGTGTCCAGGCGCCAACGGCCGAAGGCCAGCAGACGACCGCTTTCGGTGACCACCAGGTTCGGCGGCAGCATCCGTGTACGACGCAGTACGGCGTTGATCCGTGCCAGCAATTCACGGGCGGCGAACGGCTTGACCAGGTAATCGTCGGCGCCCATCTCCAGGCCGATGATGCGGTCGGTTTCATCGTTGCGTGCGGTGAGCATCAGCACCGGCGTGGCTTTGTGTTTGCCGGCGCGCAACTCGCGGCAGAGCATCAGCCCATCGTCGCCGGGCATCATGATGTCGAGCACGATCAGGTCCACCGGTGTCGATTCCAGGAACGACCGCATCTGCCGCCCGTCCGCCACCACGGTGGTGCGCAGGCCATTCTTCTTCAGGTAGTTGCCTACCAGCTCTCGAATCTCGCGGTCATCGTCCACGATGAGAATGTGATCGACGTGTTCCATGGGGCCAAGCCTCTATCAATGGGGGATGTCGCGCAGTCTATCGAGCATTCGCCCGTACGCCTGCCGCCCTTTGTATTCCAGTGTATCTGCTGTGTCGACGGATACACGCCGACGCAAAAACATGAATTTTCGGGGGTTTTGTATCGCTGTGTATCGGGCGGCGGCTTTGATACGTAACGATTTACTCAGGCCTTTTTCCGACACAGACGGGATACCTCGCAGGCTTCTAATGGGTCCCATCGAGGCAAACCAACCCGCCTCGGACCCATTAATCATTGAAGTCTTGAGGGAACCACCATGAACACCAAAGCCGTCTACGCCGCTTGCCTGTTTGCCGCCCTGAACATCTGCACCTTGTCGGCCCGTGCCGAAGCCGATGTCACCCCGCAAACCTACACCTACGGCACACATCTGGACATCCAGAAAGTCGTGTCGCTGACACAAGACACCGGCCCTTCCTGCGGGATTGTGAATGCCCGGCTGACTTACCTGGACTCCCAGGGCAAAACCCAGGCCCTGAACTACAGCAAGTTTTCCGATGACTGCCACGAAGGCAATTGAATCCTTCTCCCAATCCCCATTTGAAACAGGAAGAACACCATGAACCACGTCACTCGCTACTTGACCGCCATTGCCTTCTCCGTTGCCGGCACGGCTGCCCATGCCAATGCGGCGGTTGAACAGAACAGTTGTGGCAGCACCACGTGCTTTCAACTGACCCCCGTCGCGCAGAAGGACACCAATGCTTTCCTGGCCGAAGACGGCTACAGCCGCACACCGCAGGGGCAGATGGTGGCCGAGAACGGCGGGAGCCGGACGCCACAAGGGCAGTTGCTGGATAACCCGATGGTTTGAGGGGTCATCAAGAGCGACCCCTCACCCCAGCCCTCTCCCCAGGGGGGGGAGGGGGAAAGGGAGCCGATCTTCATGCTGCTCAAAATCTGAATTCGACTCGAAGTCGCGGATCGCGAACCTGAGTTCAACTTGGAATTCCAGGTCGATGTAGCTCGATAAAACACCTCGGTCAGTCCCCTCTACCCTCTGGGGAGAGGGTTAGGGTGAGGGGTGGATTTCGAGCTAAACCACTTAATTAAGGTAATCCCCCATGTTCCTCATCGCATTCCTGGGCGGTATTTTGACTGTCCTCAGCCCTTGCATCCTCCCGGTCGTGCCGTTCCTGTTCGCCGGCGTCGAGCGCACCCGCTCTTCGATCCTGCTCACCCTCGGCGGCATGGTCCTGACGTTTGCCTTGATCTCCAGCCTGGCCGTGGTCAGCAGCGAATGGGTGGTCCAGGCCAACAACACCGGTCGCCACGTGGCGCTGATCGTCATGGTGCTGTTTGCCCTGTCGTTGATTTCCGCGCGCATTGGCGGCTGGTTGGCACGTCCATTCGTGTTGCTGGGCAATCGCCTCGACCCCGACACCCGCAAAATGTCCGGCCCGCTGAGCTCGGTGATGATCGGCGTCGCCACGGGGTTGCTGTGGGCGCCGTGTGCCGGGCCGATCCTCGGCGTGATCCTGACTGGCGCCATGCTGCAAGGCGCCAACGCCCAAACCAGCCTGCTGCTGGTGGCCTATGGCTTGGGCAGTGCGCTGTCCCTGGGCACCTTGATCTTCGCTGGTCGCGGGTTGGTCAATCGCTTGAAAGCATCAATTCCGGTCACCGGTTGGGTGCGTCGTGGCACTGGCGTGGCCGTGCTGCTTGCCGCGGCGGTGATTTCCACCGGCGCCGACAAAACACTGCTGGCCGGCACGTCGTCGGAAGGCGTCAGCAGTATCGAGAAAGGTGTGTTGGAAACCGTGCCGAAAGTGGTCGATTACTTCGTCAGCAAGGTCAAGGCCGACACGTCCATGGACAACGCCAAAGGCGCCATGCCATCCCTCAACGGCGCCGTGGAATGGCTGAACTCGCCGGCCCTGACCAACGAATCCCTGAAAGGCAAAGTGGTGCTGATCGACTTCTGGACTTTCGACTGCATCAACTGCCAGCACACCTTGCCGTACGTGAAAGACTGGGCGAAGAAATACGAGAAGGATGGCCTGGTGGTGATCGGCGTACACACCCCTGAATACGGCTTCGAACGCATCATCGACAACGTCAAGGATCAGGTGAAAAAACTCGGCATTACCTACCCGGTGGCCATCGACAACAACTACGCGATCTGGCGTAACTTCGACAACCAGTACTGGCCCGCGCACTACCTGATCGATGCCAAGGGGCAGGTGCGTTACACCCACTTTGGCGAGGGTCGCTACGACACGCAGGAGCAGATGATCCAGCAGTTGCTGCAAGAGGCCAAAACCCCGGCGGCGTAACCTTTCTGAATCAATGGCTCACGGGTTCCGGCCCGTGGGCCATTATTTTTTCATTCTGACCTCGCCGCCACGCCGCTGGCGGTGCGCCGAACTCGCGGCGAAATGCGCGACTGAACGCCGTGTCGGTTTGATAACCGACTTCCTCGGCAATCCGCGCCAATGAAGTGTTGCTGCGGCGTAACAGGTTGGCCGCCAGCAACATCCGCCATTGCGTCAAGTACTGCATCGGCGAACTGCCCACCAGTTGTTGGAAACGCTCGGCCAACACCGACCTTGAGGTGCTGGCGGTGCGCGCCAGTTCTTCCAGGGTCCAGCAATGACTGGGCTGGGTGTGCAGGGCATTCAGCGCGGCGCCGACAATCCGGTCGCCGACACCCGCCAGCCAACCGGTGCGACCTTCGCCGTGTTCGTTCATGTACAGACGCAGCACTTCGATGAACAGCACCTCCGCCAGTTTCGCCAACACACCTTCGCCGCCCGGCCTTGGCGAACGTGCCTCGGCCAGGGCGTAACACACTGAAGATTCCAGCCAGATGCCGGCATTTGAACCGCGCACATTGACCCGGATCACCGCCGGCAACCCGGTCAGCAGCATGCCCGCCAGCCGCGTATCACACGCCAGATAACCGCACACCAGCCGCGTCACGGCACCGCCTCCGCCATAACTCAATTGCCGTGGACGCCGCGCCAGCACCGCATCCAGTCGCGCACCGGAAGCGGGTTTAAGTCCGGGTTCAGAACTCATGCGATGGGCATCACCCTGGGGGAAAACCACCACGTCACCGGCGTTCAGCAGCAAGGGCGGATCGTTGCCGAGTTCGACGTAGCACTCGCCTTCGGTGACCAAATGAAAGATCACCACACGTTCCGCGCCGGGTTCCAGAAACGGGGCGGCGGAGTCGGCGCTGGGGGATTGGTAGCACCAGGGCGCGGTGAATCGGGCGTTGATGAAAATCGCGCCAACCAGGTGGACAACACGCAGGGTTTGCGAGAGGGCGTCCATGGTGAATTCTCGTAGCAACGGGTGCTTTTGAGTGTGAGCGCGTCTGCGCGCGGCGTGAAACCTCCGGACGATCGGACAGTGTTGGCCGACGATCGGACAGGACGCAGGCCCGCGCTGGCGCGATAGTTGATCTACAGGGTCACTGCCGGCCCTGTAGCGATAACAAGAAGAGAGGTTGCCATGCCGAAGTTCGTCATAGAGCGGGAAATCCCGGGTGCCGGAGCACTGTCGGATCGGGATCTAAAAGCCATTTCGCAAAAGTCCTGCCGGGTCTTGCGCGAGTTGGGTCCTGAGGTGCAATGGCTGCAGAGTTACGTCACCGGCGACAAGATCTACTGCGTGTACATCGCGCCGAACGAAGAACTCATCCGTGAACATGCCAGGCAGGGCGGCTTCCCGGCGAACAGCGTGTCCCAGGTCAGAGCCATCATTGATCCCACCACGGCGGAAGAGTCGTCCGTCAGAGCCTGATTCGTGTTCAAACCCGCGAGGGAGCCACACTTTATGAGTACACCCATTGATCTTACTGCCCTGAAAAACCGTCAGATGGCCGCGTGGGCCAGTGGCGATTACGCCGTGATCGGCACCACGTTGCAGATCGTCGGCGAGCAACTGGCCGAAGCCTGCGACCTGCGCTGCGACGAGTTGGTGCTGGACGTCGCCGCCGGCAACGGTAACGTCACGCTCGCCGCTGCCCGTCGTGGCTGCCAAGTCACTTCCACCGATTATGTGGCGGCGCTGCTTGAACGCGGTGAAGACCGCGCCCGGGCCGAACGGCTGGAGGTGATTTTCCAGGTGGCCGACGCCGAGGCGTTGCCCTTTGACGATGCCAGTTACGACGCCGTGCTCTCGACCTTCGGCGTGATGTTCGCGCCGGACCAGGCCAAGGCTGCTGCTGAACTGGCACGGGTGGTTCGCCCCGGTGGCCGCATCGGCCTGGCCAACTGGACGCCGGAAGGCTTTGTCGGCCAGATGTTCAAGACCCTCGGCCAACACCTGCCGCCACCCCCCGGCGCACTACCGCCGTCGAACTGGGGCAATGAAGCCTGGTTGCACACGCACTTCGATGACCATGACTTCCAGACCCAAGTGACACGCCGCACCTTCAACTTCCGCTACCGCTCGGCCGCGCACTTCATCGACACGTTCCGCAGTTGGTACGGACCGGTTCACAAAGCCTTCGCGGTGCTACCGGTTGACGGCGCGATGGCGCTGGAAAGGGACTTCACCGCATTGTTGAACAAGATGAACAGGGCCGGCGAGGCATCGCTGGTGGTGCCGAGTGAATACCTGGAAGTGGTGATCACAAGACGTTAAGACTGGGTAATGCCTATCCAGTGTGGGAGTGAGCCTGCTCGCGAATACGGTCTGCCAGTCGATATTGATGGTGACTGAACCACCGCTTTCGCGAGCAGGCTCGCTCCCACAGTTTTTCCGGGGTCAGCCGCAGGTTATCTGCAAGACACCAATCCAGTGTGGGAGCGAGCCTGCTCGCGAATACGGTCTGCCAGTCGATATTGATGGTGACTGAACCACCGCTTTCGCGAGCAGGCTCGCTCCCACAGTTTTCCGGGGTCAGCCGCAGATTATCTGCAAGACACCAATCCAGTGTGGGAGCGGGCTTGCTCGCGAATACGGTCTGCCAGTCGATATTGATGGTGACTGAACCACCGCTTTCGCGAGCAGGCTCGCTCCCACAGTTTTCCGGGGTCAGTCGCAGATTATCTGCAAGACACCAATCCAGTGTGGGAGTGAGCCTGCTCGCGATGACGGACTGTCAGGCGCCAGGGATATTGACTTCAACTTTCTTGCCCATGCTGATACGCGCCTCTACCCCATAACCCAGCGACTCGTAAAAGCTCTTCACTTGCTCATTAGTGCTGACAATCTGCAGATTGATTTTCATGCACCCGCGAACCGTCAATGCCTGCTCGGCATGGCGCACCAGCCCGGCGCCCAAGCCCTGCCGGCGTTGCGCCGGATGCACCGCCACCGAATACAGCCAGCCGCGATGGCCGTCGTATCCCGCCATCACCGTGCCCACAACCACCTCTCCGTCCAGCGCCACAAAAAACAACCCATCGGTTTCGGCCAGTTTTTTGTCGATCACCAGGCTTGGGGTGTTGTGCGCGGTTTCGTAGCCGAATGCGGTTTCCCAGAGTTCGATGACAGCGTTGCGATGGTGTTCGTGGGTGTAGTCAACAATCGGGAACATGGCGAATCCTTTCACTGTGAGGGTCCGACGCTATCGTCATGGGAGGTATTCTGTCTACCCGACAGATTGAACGGTATCCGCTGAACAACTGTGGGAGCGGGCTTGCTCGCGAATACGGTCTGCCAGTCGATATTGATGGTGACTGAACCACCGCCTTCGCGAGCAGGCCCGCTCCCACATTCAATCGGGGCTTAATCGAAGATCCATGATGATCGTGCGTTCAGCGCCATGAAACTCATCGCGGGTTTTTCGAAAACCCAGCTTCAAGTAAAAGCCTTCGGCGGTAACGGAGGAGGGCACGCGCAAGACTTTGATGTTGGCGTCGTGGGCGATGGATTGAAGGGTTGTCATCAACGTCCGGCCGAGGCCGAACCCTTGATGATCGGGGGCGACGAACACACTGCGTACGACGTCGCGGTCGAGGCTGGCGGTTGCGACGATCTGATGATCCACGGTTGCCACATACATTTGGCGTTGGTCCATCAAGGCAAGGATGGATTCGGTGGAAAAGCTTTTCTCAACCTGCGCAATAACGTCGGGCGGGTAGTCTTGGGCATTGGATTGGTGCAGGGACTGGATGATGACCTGGCTGATGGCGGCTGCATCGTGCGGGATTGCGAGTCGGATTTCGGTGTTCACGTGGCTACATTCCTTGTGGCTGATCTCCCGGACTGGCGCAATCAATGTGGGAGCGAGCTTGCTCGCGATAGCGGTGTGTCAGTCACCGTTTATATCGACTGACTGACCGCTATCGCGAGCGAGCTCGCTCCCACAGGGGTTTGCGGTGATCGGAGGGGATTTAGATGATCTGGGCGCCCCGCGCCAGCAGCAGTTCGCGCAATACCGAGCGGTGACAATGTGCCTCTTCCTCGCAATAACACCCCACCGCCAGCGACGTTTGATGGGACAGCGCCGCCAGCAGATCCAGCAAGTGACTGGGTGCAGGCTGGTTCATCTCAGCCTTGAACTTTCGCTTGAAGAGGTCCCAGGCCTTGGCGTCTTCAGCCGCTTTGGCTTCGGCGACCAGTTCCGGGCTGGGAGACAGCAGCGGTTGCCAGACGTCATAAAAGTCACGGCTGGCGAACTCGGCTTTCGGCACGCCCCGAGGCGGGCGGCGTACCGTGCCTAGGCGCAGGCCTTCGTCGGGCCCACGGGGTGAGCCCAGCCGAACGATGTGGATGGCCATGCCCGGTTACTTGTGTCGCGAGCCGTCAAACCACTCCATCGCCGTGCGCCAGATGCAGATCCCCAGAAAGTACGCCGACATCAGCAGCCAAAGCCCCATCACCAGCGGATTGATCACCGGGTGGTTGACCACCAGCGACAAGCTGCACAGCAGCCAGATGGCGGTCACGGCAATGTTGATCGGCATGAACTTGCGCACGCGGAATGGGTGGAGGAATTTCATTCGGGTCACGGTCAGCAGGGCCAGGCCGATGACGGTGAGCAGCGTGATCCACGGCGACGGGCCGATGATATAGAGGCACAACGCGACCACGTTCCAGGCGGCGGGGAAACCCTGGAAGTAGTTGTCCTTGCTTTTCATGTTGACGTTGCAGAAGCAGAACAGCGACGAAACCAGGATCAGCGACACGGTCAGCAGCAGCGTGTAGTCCGGCAACGGGATATAGCGATAGATGAACAGCGCCGGGATGAACACGTAGGTCAGGTAGTCGATGACCAGGTCCAGGACCGAACCGTCGAAACTCGGCAGCACCGATTGCACATTGACCTTGCGCGCCAGTGCACCGTCCAGTCCATCGACGATCAGGGCCACGCCCAGCCACAGCAGGCAATGGGTGGCCTGGTTTTCCAGCAGCGCGAGGGTGGCCAGGAAGGCGGTGACCACGCCGGTGGCGGTAAAACCATGGGCGCCCCATGCTTTGAGCCTGGCGATGTGTAGGGTCGATATCACGGGGGCGTTCTCCAAAAAGTGAAGCAAGCCAGTCAGCACCCTTCTAATGGGGGCGTCGGCAAACCGGGTCGGGTTGCAGGTATCGACCGGAAAAGCGGGGTTAAGGTTCACCATCTATGAATCTTAGCTGTCCCGCAAAAAAATACGTCGGAGAAATTTGCATGGCTGGTGACTTGGGTCCGAGTCTTCAGGCACCCCAAAATCCCTGTGGGGGCGGGCTTGCTCGCGAAGGCGTTCGTCCAGGCAATATTGATGTTGACTGATACACCGCTTTCGCGAGCAAGCCCGCTCCCACATTGGAATGGAGGCAGGCTTATAACGCTTTGCTCAGAAATACCCGGCTGGTGCCCTCGGGTTTGCACGGCACCTCGCCAAATCGCTGCCAGCCATGCTTCTCATAGAACGCCGGTGCCTGAAAACTCAAGGTGTAGAGCACGGCAGACTGACAGCCCCGGCGGCGGCCTTCCTCTTCATAGGCTTTAAGCAATCGAGAGCCCAGCCCGGAACCGCGCAGCGACTCGGGCAAGTAGAACAGATCGAGAAACAGCAGACCCAGCGACGTACGCCCGGTTATTCCTCCCAGCACCTGATCGGTGGCGGGATCGCGAAGGGTCACCGCCAGCGCTTGCCAGTCGCTGATCCCGCTGGCCTGATCATTGAAGGCGCTGAGCCCGGCGCTGAGCAACTGCTCGACTTCGGGTTCAATCACGTCACTGACGACGATCTGATGGTGATCCATGGGTGGAGTGATCCTCTGGGCGGCGGGTTAGCGGGGGAAGAACACTCGCAGCCGATGGTCATCGGGGTCAAGTGCGACGAACGTGCGGCCGAAATCCAGCTCGGTGGGTGTTTGCAGGATGCTCAAGCCCAGGCTCGACCATTTGCCGAACAGTGCGTCGACCTGTTCGGCGGACTCCACTGGAAACGCCAGTTCCATGCCACCGCCGGTCATCCCCACGGCCGGTTCGGCGGTGTGCCGCGACCAGAGTCCCAGTTTGTAGCCGCCCTCCAGCACAAACAGCGCAAAGGTCGGGGATTCTTCCACGGGTTTGAGGTCCAGCAGAAACTCGTAGAACCGCGCGCTGACCGCAGGGTTTTCGACGAAAAGCAGCATGTAGCGAGGCGTGATCATGGGGTTGCTCCGTGGTTGATCGGGGCAGCATAGAAGGGCGCAGTGTCAGATTCTGTCAGTAGTGTGATAACGCGGATTTCAGGTCAGCCCAACGGTGCTGGCGCAATTGGCGGCGGGGGCTATTGTTGCGTGACTGCATCAAGCTTATTTGAACAGCGCCGATTATGAGGACGTCGTCATGAACACCAGCGATTTGCTCGAACAACTTCTGCGGGCCGGCCAGGGCTCGATGTCGCAACAGGGTGGCGGCGCTTCGCCATCCCAGGGAGGCTTGGGTGGTCTCGGCGGATTGCTCGGCGGTCTGTTGGGCGGTGGCGCCGGGTCAAGCGCGGGCGGTGGCGGGTTGGGCGGCTTGCTCGGTGGTTTGCTGGGCGGCGGCTCGGCGTTGGGCGGTTCGACCCAGACCCGTTCTTCCGGCGGCACCAACTATGCGGCGCTGGCGTCCCTCGGGATGATGGCATTCCAGGCCTATCAAGCCTGGCAACGCAACCAGGCCTCGGCACCGCAACAGGCGCCACGCACCGTGGATTTGCTGTCCGGCCCGGAAGTCGAAGACCACAGCCACGCGGTGCTGCGCGCCTTGATCGCCGCCGCCAAGGCTGACGGGCGGATCGATGACAACGAAAAACACATGATCAGCACCGAAATCGGCCGCCACACCGACGACCCGCAGCTGCAGCAATGGCTCGACGAGGAAGTCGCCCGGCCGCTGGACGCCGCCGATGTGGCGCAATCGGCCACCGATCCGGCCATCGCCGCGGAAATGTACCTGGCCAGTGTGATGGTGGTGGACGATCAACAAGACGCGGAGCGCAATTATCTGGATGAACTGGCAGCGGCGCTGAAGATCGAGCCAGAGTTGCAGGTGCATCTGGAGCAGCAGGCGAAGGGTGGGGCTTAGTTATCCATGCCTAAAGTGATGCGTTGACTCTCAGACCGCCATCGCGAGCAAGCTCGCTCCCACAGTGGATCTTCAGTGGATAAGGAGTTTGTGTTCGACAACGATTTCCTGTGGGAGCGAGCTTGCTCGCGATTAGGCCGGTACAGTCAATATTGATGGTGGCTGACACGCCGCCATCGCGAGCAAGCCCACTCCCACAGTGGATCTTCAGTGGATGCGGATTTTGTGTTCGACAACGATTTCCTGTGGGAGCGAGCTTGCTCGCGATTAGGCCGACACAGTCAAATCGCTGTTAACTGACACGCCGCCTTCGCGAGCAAGCTCGCTCCCACAGTGGATCTTCAGTGCACACAGATGTTGTGTACGACGAAGATCCCTTGTGGGAGCGAGCCTGCTCGCGAAGAACGATGACGCGGTCTATCTGTCTGTTTCCTACCGAATAAACGCCTGCAAATCCGCCGTCAACTTACTGATCGCCGCTTTGAAGTCATTGGTGGTGATTTTCTCGCTCGAGTTTTTCAGCTGTTCACCAAACACCTTGCGCACCACTTTGGCCATGATCTGGTTGTTGCTGGCATCTACCAACTCCGCTTCAAGGAACAGCGTAGTGTCCTGGCTGCGATGCCCGGAAGCCGCGCTGACTCCGCCGACCACTGCGGCAACCGGCACCACTTCATACCATTGCATGCCTTCGTTGGAGGCGGTCACCCCGGTAATCGCCGCCCGCACGACCAATGTTTTCGAGCCCGCCGGGGCTTTTTTGGCGCTGGGCACCACGCGGTATTTCTGGCCGAGCACCCCTTTGGCGCTGTTGGTCATGTAGGTCTGCAATTCTTCCAGTGTGCGCTGGTCGACCCGATCGTTGGGTTTGGGCACCGGATACAGTTCCAGCTTCATGAAGGCCACGGTGTCGTAGGCGTTGGGATTCCATGACGGACTGACCCAGCGCATGGCTTTCTCGCCACTGGGGGTGGTCACTTCCTGGAGGTTGTTGTAGTTGGGCAGGAAGCCCGAGTACTGCTCCTTATCGGTGACTTTGGAGGTGCAACCGCCCAATAACAGGCTGGCCAGCGTGGCGCCGATTAACACGTTTCGGGACAGGTTCATGGTGGTGGATGCTCCGTGGGGGTAGTCGTTATTTTTTGATAACGGTAGTTCAAAAATGCCGGAGCATAGGCGCGAGAAGGGTAATACATCAGGGCGGCGAGCAGCGTTCGCCGCCCTGATGACTAGTGCTGGCCGACCGCCGCCAGCAGCGGCGCCATTTGTTCGTCGGTCAGTGCCGCGTGGACTTCCATGGTCATCAGGTCGTTCCACTCCAGCACCCATTTCTGGATAGCGACCGGGTCACTGGCGTCGGCAATGCCAAACCCGCTGGAGGCGCCGATCGCGTGCCAGCGTCCGAGCATTTTGACGCCGGCGGGCGGGGCGCCTCCGGTCTTGAGGAAACGTTCGATCGCGGCGTTTCGGCTTTGCGCACTGATGGTCCAGCTGACGATGAATAACATCTGCCACCTCCTGTTACGGATCGGCACCTGTTTTCGGATTGCGCACCTGGCTGGCGCCGGGGCCGGGTTCACACCTGTGTTTGCAGCGCCTTCCTGACTGGCTTCAAACCATTGCTCCCACGATCAGGCATAGCAGCGGCGCACCCCCGGCGTACGACCGCTGATCTTGTTTCGTTGGGTTTGGAGCGAATATCCAAGCAAGTGATACAAGGGTGAAACACTCAGGCATCGCGCAACAAGTCATTGGCGTTAAGCAGCTCGTAGGCAATCTCCGGGCGCTTTTCCAGACTGCGGCGAATCGCGGCCGGAATGGCGGCGCGGGTCTTGCGGCACAGGCCGGGCAGTTCCTCGATCTGAATGCCGATACCGCGCATGGTCCGGACTTCGTTGAAGCTCGGCACCAGTTCCACGCGAATGCCCAATTGATCAAACATCCGCACTTTCAGACGTTCCAGATCGGCGAGGCTTTGCAGGTTTTCCAGGCGATCCAGCAGGCGTTTTTCTTCCTGGCGGGTCAGGAACAGGATGCGCACATCCGCGCCGGGTGTTTCCAGCAACGGGTCACGCCCGCAGATGCAGGCGCCGGGTGGGCAGGGGGAGCGGATCGGGGCGGAGGTCGTCATGGGCTCAATCATAGAGGCCCATGAACGGTTTTGCCCATAGCGTTTGCGCGTGGCCCAAGGGCAGGCATCCATGCAAGCCTGCCCCTGTTATTCACGCGGGTGAACCTGGGTGCCTAGTGAGCCACCGGTCCTTCGTACTGGACGAGGATCGCGTTGGCCAGGTCGGCATCGGTGGCGTTGAGACCAGGGTTGTCCTGGCGGATCTGCTGCAACACCGCCTCCATGTAGACCCCGCGAATCGCGCCGTCACTGGCGACAAATGCAGAGACGTCATCCCTGGCCGGAATCACCATTTTGTGGTCTTTGAAGGTGGAATACAGCGAAGCGGAAACCCCTGCCGAGGTCGCGACATCCTTGCCGCTCACGGCCAGGGCTGACCCGATGGGCAGGCACAATATCAGAGAAGTAATGAGTAGCATGCGGCGCATGGCGTCGTCCTCCAACAGCGTAAAGCGAAAAGGAAGTAACACATTACTTAGGAGGTGCGGCGAGGCTCAGGAGTTCCGTGCTGTTCGCATAACGACAGTTACTACAAAGGTCGGGTGCATCCGTCAGGGCAGGCGCGCCGTTGGTCTTAAACCAACGGGCGTGTGGAAATAGGCTTAAATAACCACAGCATGGGGTCGATAACCCTTTCAGAGCCGCCTTTCGCAGCGTCCACCAGGGGAACAACAAGTGTCCATAAAACTGCGTTTACTTCTCTTGATGGGTACTGGCCTGCTCACGGCTTTGATCATGAGCCTGGTCAGTTACCTGGGAAACATCCAGATGGCTCAGGCCGTGAACGACAGCGAGGTCAGCATGGCGGCGCTGCGTAATCACCTCGAAGCCGACATGATGCATGACGCCCTGCGCGCCGATGTGTTGTCGGCGATGCTGGTGGGGCTGGGCAAAAGCACCAGCAGCAAGGCCGAGGTGCACAGTTCCATCGAGGAGCATGCGGCGCGATTTCGTGAAGTATTGGGTGAAAACCTCAAGCTGCCGGTCAACGACACCATCATGGCGGGCCTGAACAAGGTCAAGCCGAGCCTCGACACTTACATCAGCGCTGCCGAGCGCATCGTCGCGGTCGCACTGGAAAACCCGGAGGCCGCGCAGCAGCAAATCGGTACGTTCAACGGGGTGTTCATGCAGCTGGAAGGCGAGATGTCGGCGCTGAGCGAGCTGATTGAAACCAACACTCAGCAGGCCAGCCAAGCCACTCAGCAAGCCATCAGCCACGCCAACATCGCCCTCGGCAGCGTCCTCGTCGCCAGCCTGTTGCTGCTGCTGGCCCAGGGCCGCTGGGTGATCCTGAGCATCCTCGGTCCGTTGCGCTCGGCCAGTCGCATCGCTGACAGCATCGCCCATGGCAACCTCAGCGAACCGATCATCGAACCTGCCGGCAACGACGAGGCAAGCACGTTGATCCGTACCTTGGCGACCATGCAGCGCGACCTGCGCGGCATGATCGAAGTGGTGCGCAGCAACGCCCACGGTGTCAGCGGCATGAGCCAGCAATTGAGCAACGGTTGCCACGAAGTCGCCGGCAGCAGCCAGCAGCAAAGCGTCGCCGCCAGCACCATGGCGGCCGCTGCCAGCGAAATGACCGCCAGCATCGAGGAAATCACCCGCCACGCCGATCGTGCGCTGAACATGGCCAACCAGGCCGAAGAACTGGCCAAGGATGGTGGCCGGGTGATTCATCAGGTGGTCAGCGACATGGACGGCATCGCCCGCTCGGCGCAGCAGTCGGCCCAGGTGATTCGCACGCTGGACAAAGAGTCCGAGGGGATTTTCAGCATCATTCAGGTGATCAAGGGCATCGCCGATCAGACCAACCTGCTGGCGCTCAACGCGGCGATCGAAGCGGCCCGCGCCGGTGAGCAGGGCCGCGGTTTTGCCGTGGTGGCCGACGAAGTCCGCAGTCTGGCGGGCCGCACCAGCGCCTCCACCCAGGAAATCGCTGCGATGGTCGCGCGCATCCAGCAAAGCACCCGCGAAGCGGTTACCAGTATGGAAGCCGGCGTGGCCCAGGTCGACAAAGGCATGGCCGTGACGGCCGACGTCGAGCGCGCCATTCGCGAGATTCTCGAAGCCACATTGAACACCACGCAACTGGTCAACGACATCAGCCGCACCATCGGCGAACAGAGCCTGGCCAGTAACGAAATCGCCCATCAGGTGGAGATGATTGCCGGCATGTCTGAAGACAACAGCAAGGTGATTGGGCGCACGGCGTCGACCACGGATGAGTTGTCGACGCTGGCGGGGCAGCTGTCGCAGTCGGTGGACCGCTTCAGGCTGTAAGACTTTCCTTGAGGGGCCGCAGACATAAGTGCTGTATGGTCCTGTCGCCCCCAAGGAGAGTTGAGATGATTGATCTGGCAACCTGGAACTTGACGATCCCCGTAGGGACGCCTGCCAAAGTCATCGATACGCCGCGACTGGTGGATGGCTATTCCGACCCCTATTTTCGCTCCGGCGATAACCTTTTTTTCTGGGCTCCCGTCACCGGGTCCAGCACTGCGGAATCAGAGTTTCCCCGCAGCGAACTGCGTGAAACCTTGAGCGACGGGACGCTGCGCAACTGGACGTATCCCGAAGCCGATCACCGACTCAAAGCCGTGTTGAAGGTCAATCAAGTGCCTTCAACGGGTAGGATCGTGATTGGGCAAATCCATATCTATCAAGACAAAGGCCCGCTGCTGAAAGTGGAGTATCAGTACGATGCGGCCACCAAGAAGGGCAACGTGATTGCCAACTATCGACTGAAACCGGGCAGTGAAGACATCACCGTCGTGATTGCCAAAGACATTGCGCTGGGCAAGCCATTTTCTTACGAGGTTCGGTTCAGTTCTGCCGGTTATTTGAACGTCAGTTCCCAGGGCTATAGCTGGGGAAAACAAATCAGCTCAAGTTGGAAGAACAAGCTTCTGTACTTCAAGGCCGGGGTGTATGCGCTGGACAACGCCGGCTATAAAAACGAGGGAGGGCAGGTGACGTTCAGTCAGTTGGATGTGGCGCATACCCAGCCCTGAATTGGGTTGTCTGTAGGGGCCTCTTCGCGAGCAGGCTCGCTCCCACATTGGATTTGCGGCGATCACAAAACCCCTGTGGGAGCGAGCCTGCTCGCGAAAGCGTCAGCCCAGACACCTTAAATACCTTTTTCATATGCCGCCCGTGCCGCCCGAAATCCCCCAGCGTTTTCCATCACCCAATTCCACAACGGAATCATGTTCTCCAACAACCCGATACCCAGCGCGGAGAGTTCGTACTCCACCCGTGGCGGCACTTCCTGGTAGTCATGGCGCAACACCAATCCATCTCGCTCCAACGTGCGCAGCGTGCGGGTCAACATGCGTTGAGTCACGCCTTCCATGCGCCGGCCGATCTCGGCATGACGCAGCGGGCCGGCCACTCCCAGGGCATAAACAATGCCCAGCGACCAGCGATTGCCGGCGTGCGTGAGTACGTCGCGCTTGAGGCCGTCGTCGTCCGCACTCAGCGCTTCGCAGGCCCCTTGGGACTGTTTGAGGATGTCTGAAATGTCCACTCGGTTCTCCGGTATCACCCGTGTGCCTACTTATGCGCGGCGTCGAAGGGTGCCAGCATGATTGCTGAATTTCAGTCATCTGGCGATCAGGAGTCACACGATGAGCAACCACCAAAACACCGGCTCGCGAAACATTCTGGTGCTGGGCGCCGGCGAACTGGGCATGGCCGTGATGCGGGCATTGTCCGCCCAGGCCGAAGGCGCGAAGGTCAGCGTGTTGCTGCGCGCGTCGGCCATTGAGACACAAGACCCGAGCCGCCTCGCGCAACTGTCCGAGCTGCAAACACGGGGTATCAAAACCCTGGCTGGCGATATCGCGAAGGACACGGTCAGTGAACTGGCGGCGCTGTTTGCAGCCTTTGACACGGTGATCAGTTGCGTCGGGTTTGCCGCAGGGCCGGGCACTCAGACCAAACTGACGCAAGCGGCGATTGAGTCTGGCGTTGAGCGTTATTTCCCATGGCAATTCGGTGTGGATTACGACGTGATTGGCTTTGGCAGTGCGCAGGATTCCTTTGACGAACAGTTGCATGTGCGCAATCTGCTGCGCGCGCAGCAGCGAATTGAATGGGTGATTGTCTCCACCGGCATGTTCACCAGTTTTCTGTTCGAACCGTCCTTCGGCGTGGTCGATCTGGCCAACAATACGGTCCATACGCTGGGGGACTGGGATACGCAATTGACGATTACCACGCCCGAGGACATCGGCCTGCTCACTGCCATGATCGTGTTTAAGCAGCCACGGTTTGTGAACCGGATTGTGTACGTGGCCGGTGACACGATCACCTATGGGCAACTGGCTGACGTGGTGGAATCTGCGCTGGGTCGCGAGATATCGCGGGTGCCGTGGAGTGTGCCGATGCTCAGGGCTGAACTGGCGAAGCGGCCGGATGATCAGTTGAGCAAGTATCGGTTGGTGTTTGCCGAGGGCAGGGGAGTGGCTTGGGATAAGGCGGGGACGTTCAATGCTCAGGAGGGTATTGAAGTGGTGACGCTTGAGCGGTGGGTTGCCGGGCATTTGGGTCACTGAGGGATTTGCGGTGTCTGGGCGGGCCTCTTCGCGAGCAAGCTCGCGATGGCGTCAGGTCAGATAAGAAAATGGCTCCACCGCACACCGGGCAGAGCCCATCAACATCATCAGATATGAAACGCCTGCCGCCCAATCAACAACCACTTCCCACCCTGTTTCTGCCAAATCTGAAAGTTCTCGATTTCAGTCGGCACCACTTCCGTGCCATTCAACGCCTGCGCCGAGAAGTGGTTACGCACCAGCGCCGTATCGCCCAGCAGGGTGATGGTCTGCTTCTGCATCTCCAGGGTCTTGAACGCGCTTTTGCCGGTTTCGATATCGGCAATAAATTCTTTCTTGTCCTGCACCTTGCCGCTGGAATGCCCGTAGCTCAGCTTGGCCGCCGTCAGCTTTTGCAGTTCGGGAATGTCCTTGTGCAGCATGGCTTGGGTCAGGTGGTCGACGGCTTGTGCCACGTCTTTCTCAGCGGCAGCCGGGGCGGCGGCGACATAGCCGCTGAACAGGCACAGAAAACCGATCACTAATTTGGCTTTTTGCATGGGTGTTTCCTTGTTGTTGTAGGGAGTCGAGACCGACGATATTCGTCAGTCGTCGTACAACTTAGTAGATATTTTAGCGAGCAGACAGAGAGCGTTTCTGGCGACCCGCGCCATCTGTCGGGCGCGAGGAACGGCCGTTCAACTCAATACTTCCAAGGGAAAACGACCCAAGGGAGCACGACCATGAATGATGATCCGAAGCAGGAAGCCTTGGCCGCTTGGTACAAACTGCTGCGACAACCGGAAATTTCCATGGACAGTGAGGAGCACTACGACGAACTGCTGAAGGCTGCCGACGAGATGGAGCGCGCCGGGCTGATCAACAGCGCGGAATGGCGCGTGCTGGTGCGCGAGGCGGGGGGCGCTTTTGCCCGTTCATTTGCGGGGCTGGGAGGCGGGACTTAGTTCGGTGCCTGGATCGGTTTATGTGGGCACCGCCGGCTGGAGCGTGCCCCGGGAATATGGGGCGATGTTTCCTGAGCCCGGCACCCACTTGCAGCGCTATGCCACGCAACTGACGGCCGTTGAAATCAACAGCTCGTTCTACCGCCCGCATCAGCCACAGACCTATCTTCGCTGGGCGCAATCGGTGCCGCCCGCGTTTCGATTTTCGATCAAGATGCCCAAACTCATCACCCATGTTCAGCGCTTGCAGAACTGCGAAGCGCTGCTCGATGAGTTCTTTTCCCAATGCCTGCAATTGGGTGACAAGTTGGGCTGTTTGTTGATTCAACTGCCGCCATCGCTGGCCTATGACGCCGTTGTGACCGCAGAGTTTTTTCGGATATTGCGGCAACGATATTTCGGCTCCGTAGTGCTTGAACCCCGCCATGAAACCTGGCGCGCAGCCAGCGGGTTACTGATTGAACACCGGATCGGCCGGGTTGCGGCCGATCCATCGCCAATCACTGGCGGCACCACGCCGGGTGGATGGTCCGGGGTGCGTTACTGGCGGCTGCATGGTTCCCCGCGGATTTATTACAGCGACTACGACATGAATCGATTGCAGGTGTTGGCGGCGAAGATTCAATTGTCAGCGCAGGCGGGGGCCGAGACCTGGTGCATCTTCGATAACACGGCGAGCGGGTTTGCGTTGGGGAATGCGCTGAGCGTGCGGGCGCTTTCAGGGCCCTGGTTTGATGGTTATTGAGCGGGCCTCTTCGCGAGCAAGTCGAATCGTCGCACCGCCGCTCCCACATTTAGAACGCGTTCCAATTGTGGGAGCGGGCTTGCTCGCGAAGGCGTCAGTCCAGTACCGGTTTACCGGAGGCGTGTCACCTCGTTTTTGGGTATCGTCAGCCCCAAGGAAGGCAGCCTTTCAAGGAAAAAACATGACACTGACTACCCAGACGCTGATCGATATCGCGATGACTAACCCGGCCAATGCCGAGATTGCCCGACGCTTGCCTTCACTTGGCTTGAACCAGTGCCTGTTGACTGCGGGCTGCCTGTTCCAGGCCGTGTGGAATCTACAATCAGACTTGCCGCCAGCCTGGGGCGTGAAGGACTACGACGTCTTTTATTTTGATGAGGACGTGTCCTGGGAGGCCGAAAATGAAGTCATCCAAAGCGTTCAGCGACTCTTTCACGGCCTGGACCTGAACATCGAAATCAAAAATCAGGCCCGGGTTCACTTGTGGTACGCCCAGCGGTTCGGCAAGTCTTATCCTCAACTTCATTCAGCAAAGGACGGCGTTGATCGCTATTTGATTGCTGGAACGTGCATCGCTATGGATGTTGCCACTGGTGAGGTTTATGCGCCTTACGGGTTGGCGGATACCGAACAGGGCCTGCTGCGGATCAATCCAATCAATCATCAGCCTGATTTGTTTGCACAGAAGGCTCGCAGTTATCAAGCGCGTTGGCCTTGGCTGACGATCCTTGAACCCGATGCTATTTAGCCACCGGGCAGGGCGTACAGACGCCGATCCTCGGGCATGTTTTTCAAATTGCCGCCGATGCGTCCAGACACAGACCCAGACCACCAAGTCGCGAACAGACGCGCGGGTTTGCCGTGTCGTGATATTCTTCGCCCCAACTTGCTTTGACCTATTCAGTTCGCACGTCCCCGAGACGTGCAAACAGGATCGATGTCGCTCAAGTAGCTGAAGCCAATAATGATAAGAAGTCAGTTCAGAGGGACATATAAACTGAGGTCGATGGAGACACGTCGGCCTTGTGTGCCCACCCTCCAATCCTGATGTGCGGGAACCCGCGACATGCTGCCTGCATGCCGTGAACCAGGGGCCTTCGCGATTGGGATGGAAGGGCGGATGGCGTTTTATCATAGGTGCTACAGATGCTTAAGAAACTGAACACGGCCCTGCTGGGGCTGGCTTTGTCGATGGGGATCACGTCCGTTCACGCGGAAGAGGCAAAGAAAGTCGATGTGCTGCTCATTGGCGGCGGCATCATGAGCGCGACCCTGGGTGTATGGCTCAATGAGCTGCAACCGGACTGGTCGATGGAAATGGTCGAGCGCCTCGACGGCGTCGCCCTGGAAAGCTCCAACGGCTGGAACAACGCCGGTACCGGTCACTCGGCACTCGCCGAGCTGAACTACACCCCGGAAGACGAAAACGGCAAAGTGTCGATTCCGAAAGCCGTTGAAATCAACGAAGCTTTCCAGATCTCCCGCCAGTTCTGGTCGTGGCAGGTTCAGCAAGGCGTCCTGAAGAACCCGCGTTCGTTCATCAACTCCACACCGCACATGAGCTTCGTGTGGGGCGATGACAACATCAAGTTCCTGAAAAAACGCTATGAAGCCCTGCAAGCGAGCCCGCTGTTCGCCGGCATGCAGTACTCCGAAGACCCGGCTGTGATCAAGAAATGGGTTCCGCTGATGATGGAAGGGCGTGACCCGAACCAGAAAATCGCGGCTACCTGGACCCCGATCGGCACCGACGTCAACTTCGGCGAAATCACCCGCCAGTTCGTTGCGCACCTGCAAGCCACGCCAAAGTTCGACTTGAAACTGTCCAGCGAAGTACAGGACATCACCAAGAACGCAGACGGCACCTGGCGCGTCAGCTACAAAAACCTGAAAGACGGCACGGAAACCGAAACCGACGCCAAGTTCGTCTTCATCGGCGCGGGCGGCGGTGCACTGCACCTGCTGCAGAAGTCCGGCATTCCTGAAGCCAAGGAATACGCAGGCTTCCCGGTTGGCGGCTCGTTCCTCGTGACCGAAAACCCGACCATCGCCGAACAACACTTGGCCAAGGCCTACGGCAAAGCCTCCGTCGGCGCACCGCCAATGTCCGTTCCGCACCTCGACACCCGTGTCCTGGACGGCAAACGCGTCATCCTGTTTGGCCCATTCGCGACCTTCAGCACCAAGTTCCTGAAAGAAGGCTCGTACCTGGACCTGCTGACCAGCACCACCACCCACAACATCTGGCCGATGACCAAAGTCGGCATCAAGGAATACCCACTGGTTGAGTACCTTGCTGGCCAACTCATGCTGTCCGACGAAGACCGCATGAACGCCCTGAAAGAATACTTCCCGAACGCCAAAGCCGAAGACTGGCGCCTGTGGCAAGCCGGCCAACGCGTGCAAATCATCAAGCGTGATGAAGCGGCGGGTGGCGTGCTGAAGTTGGGTACCGAGATTGTGGCTTCGTCTGACGGCACCATTGCAGGTCTGCTGGGTGCATCGCCAGGTGCATCGACGGCTGCGCCGATCATGCTGACCGTGCTGCAAAAGGTCTTCAAGGATCAGGTTGCATCGCCGGCCTGGCAGGAAAAGCTGCATCAGATCGTGCCGAGCTATGGCACTCAGTTGAACAACGATCCGGCTAAAGTGGCTGAGGAATGGGCTTACACGGCGAAGGTGTTGCAACTGACTCCGCCGCCGGTGATTCCGCAGTTGGCGGCTCCGGCTGCTGCTCCGGCTCCTGCTGATGCAGGGAAGGCTCCGAAGGCTAATGCTGCTAGCGATATGGCTTTGTAAGTAGAAGCCTGATTGGGAAAAGCCCACTGAACCGGGGACGGTCAGTGGGCTTTTTTGTGGGTGGGATTTGGCGTTGGCGAATCACGCAATACCGGAGTTGGCAGATACCCTGTGGCGAGGGAGCTTGCTCCCGCCGGGCGACGCAGCAGCTCAAGAATTTGGTCCGGGTTGATTCTCGCATTGACATATCGGTAAATCTCGATATCCTCGCGGCATGGAATTACTCGAAATATTCAAAGCCCTCTCAAATCCTACACGCCTTGAAATCTTGAAAGGCTTGAAGGACCCCGCAAAGAACTTCCCTCCGCAGGATGAGGGTGACGTTCTCACGGTAGGCGTCTGCGTCAGCAGTATTCAAGAAGGTATCGGACTGTCGCAGTCCACGGTGTCTGGTTATCTGGCAACGCTGCAACGCGTGGGCCTGGTTGAAGTCAGGCGCATCGGGCAGTGGACCTACTACAAACGCAATGAAGCAACCATCAGTGCACTTGCCGAGATCATAGGCAAAGACCTGTAATTTTTTTACCCCAGTATATCGAGATATCTCGATATCCCTTATTGTCGATACGAGGATTTTCAATGAAAGCGATGATGCTTCAATCATTTGGCGGCCCGGAATCATTCGAACTCAGCGACGTGCCCAAGCCCGTGCCGGGTGCGGGACAAGTCCTGGTCCGGGTACATGCAACCTCGATCAATCCATTGGATTACCAGGTTCGACGCGGCGATTATCCCGACCTGGTGCAACTGCCGGCCATTACCGGCCACGACGTATCGGGCGTTGTCGAAGAAGTCGGGCCGGGTGTGACGGCCTTCGCCCCAGGAGACGAAGTCTGGTACACCCCGCAAATATTTGACGGGCCAGGAAGTTATGCCGAGTACCACGTGGCTGCCGAAAGCATTATCGGGAAGAAGCCTCCCTCGCTAAGCCATCTTGAGGCGGCAAGTCTGAGCCTGGTCGGCGGGACAGCGTGGGAAGCACTGGTGGTGCGAGCGGCGCTCAGAGTGGGGGAAAGCATTCTGATACACGGCGGCGCGGGAGGCGTCGGTCATGTGGCGATCCAGTTGGCAAAAGCCATCGGCGCCAGGGTGTTCACAACCGTGCGCGAAGCAAACGCCGAGTTCGCACGAAGTTTGGGTGCCGATGTGATCATCGATTACGAAAAGGAAGATTACGTCGACGCCATCCTGCGGGAAACGGGTGGCCATGGCGTCGATGTTGTGTTCGACACCATTGGCGGCAACACATTGTCCCGCAGCCCCGACGTGCTCGCACAACTTGGCCGCGTGGTCTCGATCGTGGACATCGCACAGCCACAAAACCTCGTTCAGGCCTGGGGCAAGAACGCGAGCTATCACTTCGTTTTCACCAGACAGAACCGCGGCAAGCTGGATGAGTTAAGTGCATTGGTCGCGCGCGGTCAGTTGCGGCCACACGTTGGCGCCGTGTATTCGCTTGCCGACATGGCGCTCGCCCATGCCCGGCTGGAAAGTCCCAACAATGCTGTGCGAGGAAAAATCGCGATTGCAGTCGAGCCATCGCTCGTCTCGTAAGTCCGTACTTTTAACCGATTAAACCCTTTTGGAAGAACGCCATGATTTATGAGATCGCTCTGCTCCCCATTCACAAAGAACGCATTGAACAGTTCAGACGTGCATTTGCCGAGGTCGCCCCTTTGCTCAGCCGCGCAAAAGGTTACGGCGGCCACTTACTGGCGCAAGGGATTGAAACCCCTCAGCTATTCAACTTGATAGTGCGATGGCAATCACTCGAGGACCACACACCGGGCTTCGAAGAGAGTGAAGACCATCGGATGTTCATGACGGGCTTAGAGGAATATTTTTCGGAAGAACCGACCGTCTACCATATTGAGGGGGCAGCTTTTAGCGCTGACCCATTCCGGCGGGATTAGGCAATCATTCAGCAGAATGCAGCCATCGCCCACACCTCCCCAAGCTTTACCCTATCCGCTACGCGACATAACCCAGTCGCCATCGCTTCTTGAGAGCCGGCCATCAAACCGGCTCTCACTGTCATCCACTTGAACGATTCAGCAACTACGCTACTCCTCTTATATTCAACATCCGACTCAAAAAGGCGATCGCAATGACCAAGACTTACAGCTACGCCGCGAAAGACCCCAAAGACTCGCTCAAGCCTTTCACCTTCGAACGTCGCGCCCCGGGCGCGGATGATGTGCAGATCGATATCCTCTATTGCGGCGTGTGCCATTCCGACTTGCACACCGTAAAAAACGAGTGGCACAACACCTTGTATCCGTCAGTGCCGGGCCATGAAATTGTCGGTCGGGTAACGGCCGTTGGCGCGAATGTCAGCAAGTTCAAAGTGGGCGATCTGGCCGGCGTTGGTTGCATGGTCGACAGTTGCCAACACTGTGCGTCGTGCGCGGAAGGTGAAGAGCAATATTGTGAGAGCGGCTTCACCGGTACTTACAACGGTCCGGTGTTTGGTGGCGAGAACACGTTCGGCGGTTACTCGGACAATATTGTGGTGAAAGAGAAGTTCGTTCTGCGCATTTCCCATGGCGACGCCAATCTGGCCGCGGTCGCGCCGCTGTTGTGCGCGGGCATCACGACTTATTCGCCGTTGCACCATTGGAAAGTCGGCCCTGGCAAGAAAGTCGGTGTAGTCGGTCTCGGTGGGCTGGGGCATATGGGGGTGAAGATTGCCCACGCGATGGGCGCGCATGTGGTGTTGTTTACTACCTCGCCGAACAAGCGTGAAGACGGTTTGCGTCTGGGCGCGGATGAAGTGGTGGTGTCGAAGAATCCGGATGAGATGGCCAAGTTTGCCAACACCCTGGATTTCATCCTTAACACCGTCGCGGCACCGCATGATCTGGACGCCTTCCTCAATCTGCTCAAGCGCGATGGCACCATGACGCTGGTCGGCGCTCCGGACAGTCCGCATCCATCGCCTTCGGTGTTTAACCTGATCTTCAAGCGTCGCAGTCTGGCGGGTTCGTTGATTGGCGGGATTCAGGAAACCCAGGAGATGCTGGATTTCTGCGCCAAGCACGGGATTGTTTCGGACATCGAGGTGATCAACATTCAGGACATCAACGAAGCGTATGGCCGGATGCTGAAGGGCGATGTGAAATATCGGTTTGTGATTGATATGAGCAGTTTGAAGAAAGAGGCCAACGCGGCCTGAGATAGAGATTCGGGATCAAGTTTGCTCGACGTCATAAAACCCCGCTGAACCGGTGACGGTCAGCGGGTTTTTTAATGTCCTTTCCACCGGGAAAATCAGTTTATTGGCAACTTCCATACTGTAAAACGCCATCGCAATTGACTAATAGCTTTACATACGGGTAGGGCGCAGGAAAAAACGGCTCCGTTCTTTGTGCTTCATCGTACTGCCAGCTAGCCGCGTTAACAGACGTTTTCCAATCAGGCAGGGCTCTGGTTTGGGAGTTCAGCCGCTTGCAACTGAGATAAAGGTTGCAGGTTCCGGCCGGGTCTTGGGATATCACTTGACGTGTGGTGCAGGATTGAGAGGCAGAACTGAGGTTCCAGGCATCTCGACAGTCCTTATTCTCTACGTTACTCACGCTTGGGCGCTGGTTCTGGGGCAGGGCGGCGCTTGCCTTTTCCGTTCTTTGTAATTCTGCCTGGTATTCTTCGGCAGTCATCGCGGCAGATACGGTGGAGCCATAAAGTGCTGCCAAAACCAGGGTCGTCAATTTGATCAAACTCATGTCACACACCTCCTTTTTTGAAGGTGTAGCGTTGCTCCATGAGTTAAGTAGCGTCTACTGTCATAAATGACAGGATCATTAGACTTTTTTTCGTTCGTATTTTTGAAGGTTATTTCTTTTTGGCGAAATGACCTGCGACGCGTCTCAAACAGGAACGCCTCAGACAAAAGATTCTCCCTGTCACTCCCTAACGCTGCCGCTATCAACACTGTAGCGGCACCCCATGATTTGGATGCGTTCCTCGGCTTGCTCTAGCGCAATGGCATGATGTCTTTGGTTGGCGCCCGGACAGTTCGCATCCATCGCTTTTGATGTTTAACCAGATCTTCAAGCACCGCAGTCTGGCGGTTTTTTTGTATGGAGAGTGGCACGTGGCTACTGTACTATCGCCACGCGCTGGTCTGCCAAAGTTGCAGTGTTTTGCGCAGGCTGATGGAGCTGTTTAATGGCTAACAAGGATATGGAATGAGTTTGCCAATTGATTTTTCTGCTGAGCAATACCTGTTTTTACACCCGGACGTCAGATTGGCCGGGATCAATCCTGAAGTTCACTACCTGACCTGGGGCATCGGAGAAGGGCGGCCTTATAAGCCAAGTCCTGATCCGTTAGTGCCTAAAGTCAGGGGGCAGTTTAATTTTGATGGGTTGAAAACCATACACAATCACGACTTCATAAGTGACCCCCGTTACATCGCGGCCTATGACCGTGGCGTACAGGCCTGCGGCACTGACTATCAATTGTACTGGCGCGTTCACTTGGGGCTGTGGGCGGCACGCACCGCCGCGAACCGCCCCGGTGATTTTGTCGAGTGCGGGGTCAACTACGGGTTTTTAAGTTCAGCTATCATGGCCGATCTGGACTGGGACTACACCGGTAAAACGTTCTACCTGCTGGACACGTACTCCGGTATTGACGATCGGTTTTTGTCTGCCGAAGAGAAAGCGGGTGGTGTGTCTGATAAAAGTCAGAAGTGGGTGGACGACGGCACTTACACGTCAAACATTGACGCGGTAAGGGCTAACTTCTCGGAATGGTCGAATGTGAAAATCATTCAGGGTTCCATTCCGGATACGCTGACTCAGATCGATTCGACTCAGATTGCTTACTTGCACATCGATATGAATTGCATGTTGCCGGAAGTGGCTGCCCTTGAGTTTTTATGGGATCGCCTGGTGCCGGGGGCGATGGTGTTGCTGGATGACTACGCCTACTTTGGCTATCAGCCGCAAAAAGACGGGATGGACGAATGGGCCGCAAAAAGGAATATTGCGATCGCCAGCCTGCCGACGGGTCAGGGGCTTTTGATCAAGCCATGACCGAGTCACCGTCATGCTATGGAAAACCCATGGCGTGACGGATTGCGCGCCCTCCCGGCAGGCAAAAGATTCTCCCTATCATCGCGTAACACTGCGCCTATTAGCAGTCCTCCCCAGACGGTCTAGTCTTACCGTTGCGCTGGCGCATGCTGGCCGCTCAATACCTGATATCGAGATAAGAAAGAGTCACAGGCTTGCCGTGGGCCCGCGTGCTGGCGAATCGATCGCCAATTTCTGGAATTCCCCGTGTGGCCACAATGGGCAGTTGATCGAACTGCCTGGCCCAGCAGCCTATGTCATTGATTTCGCTCATTGCTATTGCAGGCCCGCCCGGGCCGGGTAGCTGGATGAATACGACCAAAGGTAGCTCATACATGGCAACTGAATCGAAATGCCCGTTCAATCACGCCGCTGGCGGTGGCACGACGAACCGCGACTGGTGGCCGAATCAACTGAACCTGAAGATCCTGCACCAGCACTCGTCCCTGTCCGATCCCCTGGACGAGGGCTTTGACTATGCCGAAGCGTTCAAGAAGCTGGATTTTGCGGCGGTCAAAGCGGACCTGAATGCGCTGATGACCGATTCACAAGACTGGTGGCCGGCGGACTTTGGTCACTACGGGCCGTTCTTTATCCGCATGGCCTGGCACGCGGCCGGTACGTATCGCACCGGTGACGGTCGCGGCGGGGCGGGTTCCGGTCAGCAGCGGTTTGCGCCGCTCAACAGTTGGCCGGATAACGTCAGTCTCGATAAGGCGCGGCGGCTGCTGTGGCCGATCAAGCAGAAGTATGGCCAGAACATTTCCTGGGCCGACCTGATTGTTCTCACCGGCAACGTGGCGTTGGAGTCCATGGGCTTCAAGACCTTTGGATATTCCGGTGGTCGCGCTGACGTTTGGGAGCCGGACGAAGACGTGTACTGGGGTTCCGAGAACAAGTGGCTCGGCGGCGACACCCGCTACGACAAATCGCAAAAACCCGTGGAAGAGCCCGGTGACGGTCCGCTCGTCGCTGAACCGGGGAAAAACGAAGAGAGCCGGACCGACCACGGCCGCAACCTTGAAAACCCGTTGGCCGCCGTGCAAATGGGCCTGATCTACGTCAACCCTGAAGGCCCGGAAGGCGAGCCCGACCCGGTCAGATCCGCCATCGACATCCGCGAAACCTTCGGCCGCATGGCCATGAACGATGAAGAAACCGTGGCGTTGATCGCCGGCGGTCATGCCTTCGGTAAAACCCACGGCGCCGGGCCTGCCGACAATGTGGGCGCAGAACCTGAAGCGGCGGGCCTCGAACAACAAGGCTTGGGCTGGAAGAACAGTTTCGGCACCGGCAAAGGCCCCGACACCATCACCAGCGGCCTGGAAGTGACCTGGACCACCACGCCGACCAAGTGGAGCAACAACTACCTGGAAAACCTGTTCGGCTTCGAGTGGGAGTTGACCAAAAGCCCAGCCGGTGCGCACCAGTGGACCCCGAAAAACGGCGCTGGCGCTGGCATCATTCCGGATGCGTTCGATCCGTCGAAACGGCGTAACCCCACCATGTTGACCTCGGACCTGGCCCTGCGCTTCGACCCGATCTACGAGCCGATCTCCCGGCGCTTCCTGGCCAATCCCGACCAGCTCGCCGACGCGTTCGCCCGCGCCTGGTTCAAACTGATCCACCGTGACATGGGGCCACTTTCGCGCTACCTCGGCCCGGAAATGCCCGCCGAAGAACTGCTGTGGCAAGACCCGATTCCTGACGTCGATCATCCACTGGTCAATGACGCCGATATCGCCGCACTCAAGGGCAAACTGGTGGCTTCGGGCCTGAGCGTTTCGCAACTGGTCTCGACGGCTTGGGCGGCAGCCTCCACTTTCCGTGGCTCCGACAAACGCGGCGGCGCCAACGGCGGACGCCTGCGCCTGGAGCCGCAGAAGTCCTGGCAAGCCAACCAACCTGAGCAACTGGCCAACGTGTTGGCGAAACTTGAGGGTATCCAGCGCGAGTTCAGCAGCGGCGGCAAGAAAATTTCCCTGGCCGACCTGATCGTGCTGGCCGGCAGCGTGGGCGTCGAGCAAGCGGCGAAAAATGCCGGACACAACGTGACAGTACCGTTCACGCCGGGGCGGACAGACGCCTCGCAAGAGCAGACGGACGTCGAGTCTTTCGGCTTCCTCGAACCGATCGCCGACGGTTTCCGCAACTACCTCAAAACCCGCTACCGCGTACCGGCCGAGCACCTGTTGATCGACAAGGCGCAGCAACTGACCCTCACCGCGCCGGAAATGACCGCGTTGATCGGCGGCTTGCGTGTGCTTAACACCAACGTCGGCCAAACCAGACACGGCGTCTTCACCCAGCGGCCGGAAGCGCTGACCAACGACTTCTTCACCAACCTGCTGGACATGGGCGTGGAGTGGAAGCCGACGTCGGACACGCAGGAAGCGTTTGAAGGACGGGACCGCAAAACCGGCGCAGTGAAGTGGACGGCGACGCGGGTTGACCTGGTCTTCGGTTCACACGCGCAGTTGCGCGCGTTGGCGGAGGTGTATGCCAGCAGTGACGCGAAGGAGCGGTTCGTTAAGGACTTTGTGGCGGCGTGGGTCAAAGTCATGAATCTTGATCGGTTTGATCTGAAGTGATGTAAAGCAGCAAAAATGCCCGCTGAACCGGTAACGGTCAGCGGACTTTTTTTGCCCGGGATATACACCGACCCGTAGGAGCGAGGCTCGCCCGCGAAAGCGTAGTGTCAGCCGACATTTATCGCGGCTGACCCACCGCCTTCGCGAGCAAGCCCGCTCCCACAAGGAGTGCGGTGATCTGATCCGTATTTTCCCGTGCCACCTGCATCTGTAACCAGATCAGCCCCAGTCCCACAATGCCTCACCGGCCCGGCCGCCTGAAGTGAGCACACTTCACTGCGCCTGTTGCGCCGCAAACTCAAGTAGTAGGAGGCCTTATGGCTAGAATGGCGATTTTCCTGGGTGGGTTTCTGGTGCTGACGATTTTGATTGGAGTCCTTGCCACGATTTCTCCGGTGTGAAGACACAAAAAGCCCGCTGAACCGGTGACGGTGAGCGGGCATTTTTGTGGGTAAGCTAAGGTCAGCACTGTCCCTTGCCACAGGTAGGCGTTCGACGCTTCACCTTGTCACTCTCCCCGGAGCTGCGTCTTACATGCCAATTCCCTTGAGCTTACCCGTCCAAACCGCGGCAAAAGCGGTCCTGCAGTTACTTGTCGAACACATAACACCCACGTCCACAGAAGCATCCATTGCCTGGTTCGCCGCGCACGCGCTCGCCCAATCAGGCTATCCCGAAACCTGGTACTACGCCTGTCCAGCCTTTGTACTGCTTGGGTCCCGCAGCTTGCTCTCTGTGTCAGGGCGAGACTACAGGCCGAGCAACGAAGCGGTTGGAAGCCACAATTTGATAACGGTCGATTTGAGCCCGAAATCAGGCAACGTTTGGGGTGACTGCGCGCGTTCGTTTTATGTGGAAGAGGGCGTGTGCCGAGCTGTGCCAATTGGGGATGAGTTCGGTAGAGGGCATGAGGTCGAGCACCGGTTACACGAGATGATGTGCCGCTTTGCCCGGCCTGAGACGACATTTCATGAGCTTTATGAATTTGCCAATGATTCGATCATCTCGGCGGGGTTTGAGAATCTCGACTTCAGTGGAAATGTTGGGCATAGCATCTGTGTCCGTCGTGATGACAGGTTGTATGTCGAGTCCGGGAACCACAGATCTCTCGGGGAAGTGCAGTGTTTTACCTTTGAGCCTCATGTGCGTCAGAAGAGCGGAGCCTGGGGGTTCAAGCATGAAAACATATATTTCTTCGATGACGATGGCGGCGTGTGTGAGCTTTGAGATCCGAATGTCGTAAAAAGCCCCATCCTGTTTAGAGAAACGGGGCTTTTTTGCATCTCGAAGATCAATAGATCGCAGCCTTCGGCAGCTCCTAAAAGGTTAGTTGCCATCCGCAACCTTGCGCTCTATCTCATCAACCTTCCTCTGTAACTCCTCCGCATCCTGCTCTTTAACCCGGGTTGAAGAGGGCGTAATCACTTCATCCACGCCTCGGGTGTCGTCATCTCGATCCTCAAGATCCCGCTCCACCACGTTCACCGGTTTGCCCGACGTATCGGTCGGCGGCGCGTTCGGTGTTGTTTTCGATTCGTTGTTCATATCGAGTACCTCTGTTGGCCTAAAACATTGGATACGGCGATATGCCCGGAGTTCGAGATTTTTACGACCCGCTCTCGCCCCAGCGCCGCGCCTGGACAATCAGTGCCGGCGCAAAATGCAGCGCCACCATCCGCGCCAGGTGATGGGTCAGGATGAACACCACATTCAGCCCGCCGCTGAACGCGACGATGGCGATGGTTTCGATGGCGCCGGGCATGTAGGCCAGCCACAACGACAACGGGTCGCTGCCCAGGATTCGCGCGGCGACGGTGGCAAATGCGGCGGCGATGAGCAGCATCAGGGCGACGGACATTACCCCGGACTTACCGTGGCGAATCAGTTCTTTCAGGGAGATGTCGTTGAATTTCGAGCCAATCAGCACGCCGAGCAGCACCGTGGCGAAATCGACGCTCCATTGCGGCATGTTGAAGTCGTGGAGGTAGTCCATCTTGACGAAGACGCCGGTGGCGACGATGGCCGTGAGCATGAAGGGTGCCGGGACGCCGATGCGCAGCAAGACGCGGCCAATGCCAATGCACAGGACGATCAGCGACAGCAGTATCAGAAAGGTGCTCACGAGCATCGGCCCGCTGTCGGCAAGTGCCACACCGGTGGATCCGGGAATCAGGAAACTGACCAGCACGGTGATCGACAACAATCGCACCAGGTGCACGACGATTACTTTGCTGGACGCCCGCTCGGACTCCAGCAAGTCGAACACTGCGGCGAGTGCGCCGGGATAGACGGCCAGCAACGAGTCCTTGAGGTTCCAGCCTGACACCTTGAACAACCAGAATCCGGCCACGGTGATTTGGGCGGCCAGGCACAGAAACAGAAAGCCCAGGCTCGGCAACATGGCCGCGGCTGTGTGGCTGTCCCACGACTTGAACATCAGGCCGGTGGCGATCCCCAGCACGATTTGTACATAACCGAGGCTCAAGGGCAGGGTGGGGGCAAAGCGCAGGTTGCTGACCACCAGCGCGCTCGCGAGTATCGAACCGAGCAGCAGGCCATGGGGCACGCCGGCGTATTGCAACGCCGCGCCGACGCCGGTGGCGATCAGCAAGCACAGCAAAGTTTTCATGAGTCGTCCTTGATTCTAGTTGTTACCCAATGTTTCAAAACGTGCACTTTCTCCCACTTGACGGCGGGTGTCCAGGCACCGCGTTGTGTCTGTTTGGCGGTGTGTGGTGATTTCTCAGGGCCTCTTCGCGGGCAAGCCTCGCTCCTGCAGGGGAGGGCGAATTGTTCAGGCTCGGGACTTGCTGAGCAGTGTGCTGAACGCCTGTTTGTCGATTGGCCGGCTCATGTAAAAACCTTGCACCTCGTGACATTGATCGGCGCCGAGGATGTTCAGTTGTTCTTCGGTCTCGACGCCTTCGGCGGTGACGGTCAGGCCCATGGCTTTGCCCAGGCCGATGATGGCCTGGACCACGGCGCGGTCGTTGCCGCCGCTGCCCATCGAGGCGATGAAGCGTTTATCGATTTTGATGCCGTCGAACGGGTAGGCGCGCAGGTAGCCCAGTGAGGAGTAGCCGGTGCCGAAGTCGTCCATGTTCAAGCGTACCCCCAGTTCCTTGAGGGCGTTCATGGTGGTGAGGGCGCCGTCGATGTCATTGAGCATGACGTTTTCGGTGATTTCCAGTTCGAGGCGGCTGGCCGGGAAGCGGGTTTCCACCAGCACCTCGCGCACATCCTCCACTACGTCGCTGCGGGCGAATTGGGCCGGGGACAGGTTGACCGACAGCAGGATGTCGTCCGGCCAGGTCAGGGCGGTTTCACAGGCTTCACGCAGGACCCAGCGGCCCAGCGGCACGATCAGATCGGTTTGCTCGGCCAACGGGATGAACAGGTCCGGCCCGAGCAGGCCTTGGGTTGGATGCTGCCAGCGAACCAGTGCTTCAACCGAGACAATTTGCTTGCCGTCCACTTTGTAGCGTGGCTGGTAATGCAGCACAAATTCATTGCGTTGCACCGCCAGCCGCAGGTCGTCTTCCAGTTGGCGACGGTGTTGAATCTGGTCGCTCATGTGCGCTTCGAAATAGCACCAGGTGTTTTTACCGTCGGACTTGGCCTTGTACAGGGCGATGTCGGCGCAGCGGATCAATTCGCTGGGCTGGTAGCCCTGGCGGCGGCTGAGGGCGATGCCCAGGCTGGCGCCAATATGCAGGGCATGGGTTTCATAGTGGATGGGCCGGTGCAGGCTTTCGATCAGTCGGGTGCAGAACTTGTCGATCTCGCTGCGGCTGTCCACGTTGTGCAGCACCACGACAAATTCATCACCGCCCAGCCTGGCCACGATGTCATGGTCGCGGGTGCACTCGCGCAAACGCGCGCCGACTTCCTGCAACACCGCATCGCCAGCGGGATGGCCGAGCGAATCGTTGATCGGCTTGAAGTTATCCAGATCGAGCATCAACAACGTCAGGGGCGCCGAGTGTTCCTTGAGCAACAAGGCGTCTTCCAGATAACGCGCGAGCTTGTTGCGGTTGGGCAATCCGGTCAGCGCATCGTGCATCGACAGATGCTGGATTTGCGCATGGGCGGCGACTTCATCGGTGATGTCGCTGGCCGTGCCCCGATAGCCAATGACCGTCTCATTATCGAAAATCGGTCGGGCAGACACCCGGCAGTAGCGCTGCTGTCCGCTTTGATCGCGGTAGGTACAGCGCAGGTCGCTGTCACTGGTTTCCTCGGTCAGTTTGTTCAGCCAAAGAGCCAGCGGGGTGGTGTCGCAATACAACAATTGTTCGATGTTTTGTCCCAACCATTGCTGATCGGTAAAACCGGTGACGGCGCTGAAACGTCCGGACAGGTAGGTGATGTACTGGCGCTGATCAATTTCCCAGATCCAGTCGGACGCGGCCTCCGCCACCGCGCGAAAGCGCTCTTCGCTGGCTTCCAGCGCGTGATTGGCGGTTTCCAGTGCCTGGTTGGAGGCTTGCAACACCGCATAACTGCTGTCGACGTACCGGGACGAGCGCAGCGCATAACGAAAGAAGTAGGCGGTCAGCAACATCAGTACTACCAAGGTCCCGCCCAGTGGCGGCAACAATGACCATAACAAATGCTTGCCGGGCTGATCGAGTTCGGCGATCAGGCTGTAGCCGGTCGTTTCCAGCGGCACTTGCTGCTGGTCTTTGGTGAGTGTGCCGTCGAGGGCAAGGTTCAAGTTGTCCAGGCCATAACTGGTGCCCAGGGTGAGCAGTTTGGGCGCGGTCAGTTGATCGACGAACACCAGCACTGACGTGCTTTTCGGGTCTTCAATCGGGCGTTCGTCATTCGGCATGACCGCTTCGGCGGTCAACAGGGCGGGCCTACCCTCGAACATGGTGTACATGCTCACTGGTTTGGTCAGTTCCGCCTGGCTCTGAACTTGTTCGATCAACGCGGCTGCAGAGGCCGTCAGGTAACTTGAAAATTCCTCTTGGACTAACTGACCACGGATCACTGCGTATTTGGTGTGTCCTCGATCGAGTACGAACACGCCTTCGTAGCCATCGCTGGTAAACAGGGTCTTGCCCATGTTTTGCTGGGTGTACGCCCAGTCGGTGTCCACTTCACCGTTCAAATGGTCGTAGGCGGACGTCCAGAAGGCATAACTGGTGATGTAGTTTTTTGACGCGGTGATGCGGTTTTCCAGCGCGCGTGCGGTGTAGAACCGCGTGTCGTTGATGTCATCGGTATCGAGACCGGTGGCGATGCTGAACAGTGCGCCGACCACCATAAAGACGCCGACGACAAACAGAATGCCCATCGCAAAAGCCAGTCGCCGGGTCACAGAGCTTTGTCGGGTGGGGGCGGGGGCTGTATAGGCTGAAACGTCCATGCACTCGTCCTTGATCCATTGTCACGGCAGTTCGGGAGCCCTGGCTGTTGCAACGGTCAGGCTGCCCGGCGATCCAGTCATCCGCGACGGTGGGTGATGAATCTATGGGCGTGAGTATAGGCAGCGTGGGACAGAATGCCGCAATCCCTGGGATTTGTGGTGCATGCCAGGGCCCCTTCGCGAGCAAGCCCGCTCCCACAGGGATTGGTGTTGAAGCATTATTTTGTGAACCACAAGAAGTCCCTGTGGGAGCGGGCTTGCTCGCGAAGACGGCAGCCCGGACACCATATATTTTCAGCTCTGACTACTGACCGCTAAACACCGCCCCCCGACGCTCAACAAACGCCGCCAACCCTTCCCCAAAATCAACGCTCTCACACGCCTGTCGCCGCAACTCGGCAATCTGCTCCATTGCCTGCACCGGCATCGGTTGCAGGTCTTCCAGAATCCGCAATTGCTCCTTCACCGCGACCACCGCCAACGGTGCCTTGGCGGCGATGCCCTGGGCCATGTCCAGGGCGGTCGCTTCCAGCAGGTCGGTGTCCACCAGCCGGTTGATCACCCCAAACCGTTCCGCCCGCTGCGCATCGAGTTTCTGCGCGGTGAAGAACATTTCCTTGAGCACATGAATCGGCAGGTTGTTGAAGAACCGCAGCAAGCCGCTGGTGGTGTACGGCAGACCAATGTTCGCCGGGGTCATGGCGAAACTGACGCTGTGATCGGCGACCACCAGGTCGCAACTCATCGCCAGGTCTACCGCGCCGCCCCACACCGAGCCGGAGATCAGCGCGATGACCACGCCGGGGTAAGCGCGAATGCGCCGCAGCACTTGTTCGAGGGGCTTGCCATAGGCAATCGGGTCGCGGTCATGTTGCAGTTCACGAATGTCGTGGCCGGCGCTCCACACCGGTTGGCCCACTTCGGCGCCGAGTATCACCACCGGCACCCGTTGAGCGGCGAGGGCGACAAGGCTTTCGTCGAGGGCCTTCAGCAGTTGTGCGCTGAGGGCGTTGCGATGAGTGGGGTTGCTGAAAACCAGTCGGGCGATGCGCTCTTCGACAGGGTGGACGGTCACGGTGGCGTTCATTGGGCGGTTCCTGTGGCGTGTTCGGATGAATCATCGGTGTCCTGGAACACCACGTTGGCGGCGAGCAGGGCGTTGATCGATGCAGTATCGAAACCCGCTTCGCGCAGCACTTCAAGGGTGTGTTCGCCCAGGAGCGGCGGCGGTCGGCTGGCGGCGCTGTCGGTCGCACTGAACACCGGCGTGACCACTTGGCGCAGTGCCCCGAGGGTCGGGTGGGTGAGGGTTTCGGTCAGTTGGCTGTGCAAAACCTGCGGGTCGTCGAACACTTCGTCGAGGGTGTTGATCGGGCCGGCAGGCAGGCCGGCGTCGATAAACAGTTCGGTCCACGCATGTTTGCTGCGGGTTTTCAGACGGCTTTCGAGGATCGCCTTCAGCTCTTCGCGACGCTCGACCCGGGCCTCATTGGTGGCGAAACGCGGATCGTCCGGCAGCGCCGGCAAGTCGAGCAATACGCACAAACGTCCCCACATGGCCGAGGTGATCGGCGCCAGATTGAGCGGGCCGTCCAACGTCTGGAACACCCCATAAGGCGCGATCACCGAATGCGCATTGCCGGTGCGCCGGGGCACATCGCCGAGGCTGAGATAACGTTGGCCATGCACGCTCAACAACCCCACCAGACTGGCCAATAACGACGTACTGACATGCTGGCCTCGTCCGGTCTTCGAACGCTCCAGCAACGCGGCCAACACTGCCGTCACCAGCCACATCCCCGAGGTCAAATCGCCGATAGCGGTGCCGGTACGGGTCGGGTCGCCATCGACAAAACCGGTCAGGCTCATCAGTCCCGAATAACCCTGGGCGATCTGGTCGAAACCCGGCCAACTGCTCATCGGGCCGTCGGCGCCGAACGCGTTGATGCTGCCGAGAATCAGCCGAGGATTACGCGCAATGAGCACCTCGTAACCGAGGCCCATGCTGTCCAGGGTGCCGGGTTTGAAATTCTCGATCACCACGTCGGCGTCGTCGATCAACCGCTGGATCGTCGCCAGTCCTTCGGGGTGGCGGAAGTCGATGCACATCCCGCGTTTGTTGCGGTTGCACGAGAGGTAATAGGTGCTCACACCACGGTCGAACGGGCCCCAGGTGCGGCTCATGTCGCCGGTCGGGCCGGGCTCGATCTTGATCACGTCGGCGCCAAGGTCCGCCAGCACCATGGTGCAGAACGGCCCCGACAGTGCGCGGCTCAGGTCGACAATCTTCACGCCTTTTAACGCTTGCATGGGGTTCTCCAAATCAGTGTTCAGGTGCGCTATTGCGGCAAGGTCTGGTCGCGGGTTTCCACGGCGAACGGCAGGATCAGAATGCCGACGACAAACGCGGCGGCGGTCCAGGCGACAGGCGCGCCCAGCGAGCCGTGCCAGTGGATGGCCGCCGCCAGCAGGAAGTTGACTCCGGCGCCGATAAAGCGCCCGACCGAGGCGTTGAAGGCGAACGCCGTGGCGCGGATACGGGTCGGGTATTGCTCGGGCAGCCACAGTGAGAAAATCGCGAAGTTGCCGCCAAAGAAACCGAGGAACACCAGCGACACTATGAACAGATGCAGGCCGTCGTCCATGTAAAACACCCAGCCGAATGCGACCACGATCGACGCGGCCATGCCGGCGAAGTAAATGCCCAGCGCCTTGCGCCGCCCGACGCGTTCCGCCAGCCATGGCGCGATGAGGCAGCCGAGGATGGTGCTCAAGGACAGGATCGCCGCGCCAATCGAGGCCAGGTGCACCGCGCCGACGTGGTCGATGCCGGCGCGGGTGGCGAGCGTCACTACGGCGGTCGCTTCATACACCGAACCGGCCCACAACCCGACGATGGCGACACCGACCAAGGCTGAACTGGTGAGTGTGCGGCGGCGAAATGCCGGAGCGAAGATCTCCAGCCACGAGCTATGTGTTTTGGGACCTTTGACGTTGATCACAGCCTTGTGCGGTTCTTTGACTTTCAGCGCGGTATAAATCGCGACGAATGCCGGGAACAACCCGCAGAGGAACATCACCCGCCAGCCATAGGTGGCGCCGACCGTGTAGTTGAGCAACGCGGCGATAAAGAAACCCAGGTAGTAGCCGGTTTGCAGGTAGCCCGCGCCCATTTTGCGTCGGTCTTCCGGCCAGCACTCGGCGACGTAGGTGCCGGCCAGTGCCCACTCGCCGCCGACGCCGATCCCGGCGATCAGCCGGAACGCTGCCAGTTGCCAAATGTTCTCGGAGAACGCCGCCGCACCGGTAAACAACGAATACACAAGGATGCTCGCGGCCAGCATCTTCACCCGGCCAAAACGGTCGGCCAGCGGGCCCCAGATAAATGAGAGTCCCCAACCGATCAGGAACAATCCGAACAGCAGCGAACCGTACATGGCGATGTTGGCGGGCGTCGCCGTAATGCCCGAGTTGGGCAGCAACTCGGTCATGGCCGGAATCAGCACCAGGGCGAAAATGACGGAATCCACGCCATCCAGCACCCAGCCCAGATAGACCGTCCAGAAACCGCGAATCTGCTCGCGGGTCAGGGGCGTTTTGATCGGTTTCGCGGGTGTGGCCGATGCAGTCATTGCTCTAGACATTGCGCTCTCCCAGTGGCCTTTTTCAGGCCTATGGAAGCGCTGTGCGGCGGTGGCGGCCGTGAGCGCTTCGTTTGTTGTGAGACGAGTCTAGGCGTCGTATCTCATAAACTTAAAATATGATATTCCTCTGATCCCAACGGAAAATACGATGGCTTTGGAGATGCCCATGGACCTGCGTCAACTGCGGTATTTCATCAAGGTCATCGAGTGCGGCAACATCACCCGCGCCAGTGAAGCGCTGCACATTGCCCAGCCTGCGATCAGCCAACAGATGCGCAATCTGGAGCAGGACATGGACATGCAACTGCTCGAACGCAGCGTGCACGGTGTGGTGCCGACGGCGGCGGGGCGCACGCTGTATCGGCATGCCATCGAACTGCTGCGCCAGGCGGACGGCACCCGGGAACTGCTGCGCCAGGACGCCGAGTTTCCACAGGGCAAAGTCTCGGTCGGCATGCCATCGAGTACCGCGCGAATGTTGGCGATTCCGCTGGCGCGTACGATCCGCAGCCGTTATCCGGGGATCAAACTGGAACTGATCGATGCGCCGAGCGCTGAATTGGGCGGCCTGATCACCGTGGGGCGGGTGGCGCTTGCGGTGAATGTCGATGTGGTCGAAACCCGGGGCGTGATCTCGCAACGACTGCTCACCGAAACGCTGTACCTGGTGGCGTGGCCGGCGTTTTCTGTGCCGCCGGGCCCGGTGTCGATTGAAGCCTTGGCGAAGATGCCGCTGGTGCTGCCCTGTGCACCGAACACCATTCGCAGTCGGGTCGAATCAGCCTTTCAGGAGGCCGGCCTGCACTGCGAGGTGGAGTTTGAGGCCAACTCCACGGACCTTTTGTTCGCGGCGGTCAAGGCTCAATTGGGCGTCACCATCCTGCCTTGGGCGGCGGCGCATGTTGAGCTTGAGCAGCACAAGCTGAAACTGGCCCGGATCGACCATCGCCTGTTCACCCGGGATTTGTCGCTGTGCTGGCATGACACGGCGGTGCAAAGCAATGCAGTGCAGAAGGTCAAGGCGACCATTTTTGAATTGTTTGACGGGTTTGAGCGCCAGCCGGGGTGGGCGGATGGGCGGTGAGCTGTGTGCTGTGTGCTGTGTTTGAGGGCCTCTTCGCGAGCAAGCTTTGCTCCTACAGGTTGCGTGTCGTTCACATGATTATGTCCCGCACGAATCCCCTGTAGGAGCAAAGCTTGCTCGCGAAGACGTCCGTCCAGACACTGCAAATCCCGCATCCAGTTCGAGGTCAGTCATCGTGAGATAGACTCATCACGACGCATCAAACAGCAGGAGTGACAACCGTGGCGCGATTCAGATGGATTCGCTGATCACCGCAGCGGCGCGAGCACTGGCGGCGGGTGATCCCCTCGGCGCGCTGAACCGGATTGCCCTGCGCGACGATGCGGCAGCGCTGGCCCTGCGGGGCATCGCCATGGCACAGCTCGGTGATCTGGTGCGGGCCAGGGCGCTGGTGCAGCGAGCGGCGCGGGCGTTCGGGCCGAAGGAGGCGCTGGCGCGAGCGCGGTGCGTGGTGGCCGAGGCCGAAATCGCGTTGGCGTCACGGGACCTTGGTTGGCCGGTGAAAGCCCTCGACACGGCACGACTGACGCTCGAAGCCCATGGTGATTTCATTAACGCTGCCCATGCGCGGTATCTGGACATTCGCCGCCTGCTGCTGATCGGACGCCTGGATGACGCGCAGCACACACTCGCCGGACTCGACCCCGCGCCGCTACCGCCAGCCTTACGCGCGGTGCATGAACTGGTGCTGGCCGGGATCGCCATGCGGCGCCTGCAATCGAACACCGCACGGGCGGCCTTGACCCGAGCAGAAACGGCTGCTCGTGACGCGGCGATCCCGGCACTGACCGCCGAGGTCGAACACGCCGTCCAAATCCTCGACACGCCCGTCGCCCGGCTGATTGCCCATGGCCAGGAACGGCCGCTGTTGCTGGGGGAGGTCGAAGCGTTGCTCGCTTCAACGTCACTGGTGGTGGACGCCTGCCGCTACAGCGTGCGCGGCGCCGGCATGTCGGTCTCACTGGCCTCGCGCCCGGTGTTGTTCGCCATCGTCCGGGCACTGGCCGAGGCCTGGCCGGGCGATGTGTCGAGAGAAACACTGATCGCCCGAGCCTTTCGCCTGAAGCTCACCGATGAGTCCCATCGCGCCCGATTGCGCGTCGAAGTCGGGCGCCTGCGTGCGGCGCTGGAACCCCTGGCCAGCGTGACCGCTACCTCGCGCGGCTATGCGTTGGTGGCGCGGGGTGAACGCGACGTCGTGTTGTTGGCGCAACCGGTCGAAGAGCCATTCGCCGCGCTGTTTGCCTTCCTCGCCGATGGCGAATCGTGGTCGAGTTCGGCCCTGGCGTTGGCCCTCGGCATCAGTCAGCGCACGGTGCAACGGGCACTCGACAGGCTGGCGGCAGACGATAAGGTGCAGGCATTCGGCCGTGGGCGGGCGCGGCGCTGGATGACCCCGCCGGTGCCGGGTTTCGCGACGACTTTGTTACTCACGGCGCCATTGCCCAGTGATTAGGATCACCTCACCAACCCCTGACTGAGGAAGCGATCATGAAACACTCAACAGCTGAAATACTCCGTGAATATGGACCCTTTGCCGGCGTCGATGCGGTGCATGGCGTGACCTGGGACGGCCAGCGCGTCTGGTTCGCCAGCGGCGAAAAACTCAACGCCCTTGACCCGGCCAGCGGCCAGACCCTGCGCTCCATCGACGTCATCGCCGATGCCGGAACCGCGTTCGATGGCGAGCACTTGTTCCAGATCGCCGCCGACCGCATCCAGAAGATCGACCCCAAGACTGGCCGCGTGCTCCACACCATTCCCGCACCCGGCAACAGCGACTCAGGTCTGACCTGGGCCGAAGGCACGCTGTGGGTCGGCGAGTACCGCGACCGCAAGATCCATCAAATTGACCCCGAGACTGGCGCGATCCTGCGCACCATTGAGTCCAACCGTTTTGTCACTGGCGTGACCTGGGTCGAGGGCGCGTTGTGGCATGGGACCTGGGAAGGCGATGAGAGTGAATTGCGGCGGGTTGATCCGGCCACCGGTGAAGTGCTGGAAAGCGTGAAGATGCCAGCGGGTGTGGGGGTTTCGGGGCTGGAATTCGATGGTGCGGATCAGTTCTTTTGCGGTGGTGGTGGCAGTGGCAAGGTGCGGGCGGTGCGGCGGCCGAAATGAGCGTGGGTAGATAATTTTTCTGCGGGGATTGTAAGGGCCTCATCGCGAGCAAGCTCGCTCCCACAATTGACCGGTATGTTCAGACATACTCGGTCTCCTGTGGGAGCGAGCTTGCTCGCGATTAGGCCCGCAACGACAACGAAAAACTCAGGACGGTAACGTATGATTGTTGCCCCCAGCCAGTCACAAGGACCCACCCATGGCGCTAACCAAGCGCGAACAAGCCCACATCGAACGCCGCCTGGTCGCAACCCTGACCGACGCCTGTGAAACCGCCAAAGCCGAAATCATCGGTTTCAGCTGGCTGACTCACGAAGTCGATTACGCCAGGTTCCCCTCCAGCCTGCGGGTGATCTGGGTCTTCGACACCGAGGCCGAGAAAACCCGGGCGCTGGCTGACGGGCAGGGCGAACGCATGGTTGAACTGACGACCGTCGCGTTAACGGAAGCCGAGGTGCTCGTCAGCCCGGTAGCCGCCCATGTGCAGTTCGATTCCGAGGAACAATGCCAACGAGTCAACGGCGGTAACTGGCAGCATCGTCTGGCGCGGCGGCATTCATAGACCGGCGCCTATCAACTTGAGGTATTCGGGGCTTTCGGAGATTGAGTTGTGCCCGACACCCGCAATAACCTTCATCGACGCCACGCCCTGATTGAAATGCCGATACAGCCGTTCCGTGCTTGAGCGCGGGATCACTTCATCGTTTCCAGCGGCGATCAAGAGCGTCGGCACGCTGATGTGCGCGGCGTATTTTGCGGAATCAAAGGTGTCCTTCAACAGCCATTTCACCGGGAAAATCGGGTATTGGCGCACGCCGAGTTCCAGCAGGCTGTTGTAGGGCGTGATCAGGATCAGCCGCGCCGCCGGGCGTTGGCTGGCGAGGCGAATGGCGACACCCGTGCCGAGGCTGCGACCGACCACCGCCACTTCTGGATGCTCGGCGTAAACCCGATCAAACAAGTCCAGGGCATCCCGCGCAATGGCCTCCTCCGACGGCGACCCGGAACTGCCACCGTAGCCACGGTAGTGCAGCAGGTAAATCGCCTGATCCGGGAACGCTTCGGAAAACGAAGGCAGGTTTCGCGACACGTCCTCGGCATTGCCGCCAAAGTAGATCAACGCCTTGGGGCCAGCGCGGGGTCTGATGGAAACCTGCAAGTTCGCGTCGGCCACCGGCAGCGTGAGCACCGTGTCAGGTGCGGCGATGGCGCTGGGTTGCGGGAAGTAAATGAGGGCGCGTTGAAATACGAACAGCGCCAGGCACAGCAGCAGGTACAGGGCTGCAATCACTATGAGGATGTACACCAGGATTCGTGGCATTCGGCTGATTTTTTTGGGTGGCATTGACTGCTCGGGGTTGGCGGCGGTGGTCACTGATCAATGTCGAGTCTAGTCCGGAAAGCGGATCACCACAGAACCCTGTGGGAGCGAGCCTGCTCGCGAAAGCGGAGTGTCAGCCGACATCCTTTTGGATGTGCCGGCCTCTTCGCGAGCAAGCCCGCTCCCACATTATTCAGTGTTGATCGGTAGATGTGTGCCCACCGCAGATCCCCTGTGGGAGCGAGCCTGCTCGCGAAAGCGGAGTGTCAGCCGTCATCCCTTTTGGATGTGCCGGCCTCTTCGCGAGCAGGCTCGCTCCCACATTATTCAGTGTTGATCGGTAGATGCGTGCCCACCGCAGATCCCCTGTGGGAGCGAGCCTGCTCGCGAAAGCGGAGTGTCAGCCGACATCCCTTTTGGATGTGCCGGCCTCTTCGCGAGCAAGCCCGCTCCCACATTATTCAGTGTTGATCGGTAGATGCGTGCCCACCGCAGATCCCCTGTGGGAGCGGGCTTGCTCGCGAAAGCGGAGTGTCAGCCGACATCCCTTTTGGATGTGCCGGCCTCTTCGCGAGCAGGCTCGCTCCCACATTTTTGAGCGGTTACATCAACGTACTTCGCGGCAACCCCAACAACCCGGTCAGCGTATTCATGATCCCTTGCTGCCGTGCGCGATCCACCTGGTGCAGGGCCTCGGCAGCCGCCACATCCGCCGCGCAATGTGGGCAAGTCGCTTCGTGTTGATGGATGTACTGCAAACATCCACGACACAGCGCCAGTTGCGTCGGCACGCGTCCTTCATCCGGCGATTTCTGCCCCTGATTCGCCCACGCCAATTTGATCACCTGACCGCTATCGCTAACGCTGCTGACCGTTTCGCCCGTCTCGATCCGTTCGGTGATCAAGTCAAAACGTCCCACCGCGAATGACTTCTGCGCCGCATCTTCAAGTTTGACTATGCGCTCGCGCAGCCCGCGTTTTTGCAGATCCAGCGCGCGGTAATGGCAGTAGGGATTGTTGCCGGGTTTGCCGAGCAGTGAGTGTGAGGTCCAGGTGCAGCCGCCGCGGCAGACGTCGTTGTAGTAGCAACCGCGGCAGTAGCCCCACAGGTCGTCGACTGAGCGCAGGCGGCCGAAGTGCATGCCTTCGCTGTAGTGCCAGATGTCGTGCAGGCTCATGTTGCGCACGTTGCCGCCGGAGAAACCGACGGTGGCCAACGATGGGCAACCTTTCACCGTGCCATCGGCTTCAAGCGCCAGCACGGTTTGCCCGGCCGCGCAGCCGCTCCAGTGCACACGTTCGTCGCCGAAGCCGCGCCACATGTGTTCATAAGGTCCGTAGTAACCGATGTTGTTGCCCACGTTCATCAGCAGGCCGCGATCGACGCCTTCGCGGTACAGGCGTGCGAGCAATGGCATCACTTCCAGCAGTTGATAGGGTTGCAGCAACAGCTCCGGATGGTCGACGGCGTTGCCCATGGCGACGGTCAACTGGATCTGCCAGTGAGTGGCGCCGAGGTCGATGATCAGGTCCATCAGCTCGGGCAAGTCGGGCAGGGTGGCGGCGCCGATCTGGGTGTTGACGCTCACCGCCAGGCCGGACTGTTTGGCGCGGCGCAGGGTGTCCACGGCTTTGTCGAAGGAGCCGGGTACGTTGCGCACAGCGTCATGCAGCGGCGCCAATCCGTCCAGCGAGACACCGACACCATTGAGTCCGGCGTCCACCGCGGCCTGCATTTTTGCAGGAGTGAGGTTGCGGCCACCGGTCTGGATCGCGCAATACATGCCGTGGTCGTGGATGGCCTGGATCAGTCGGGTCCAGTCCTTGCGCAGGTAGGCTTCGCCGCCGATCAGGGTGATCTCGCGGGTGCCGAGCGTCGCCAGGGAATCGATGACGTCGAGGCATTCCCGGGTGTTCAATTCATCGGGGCGGCGGTGGCCGGCGCGGGAGCCGCAATGCAGGCATTTGAGGTCGCAGGCCAGGGTGATTTCCCAGACCACATGCACTGGCACGTAGCGCTTGAGGTCGGTTTCACTGAGGTAGCGGGCAGGGCGATTGTCTGACATGGGAAATCCTTGCGCGCAGACATGTGCGCGGCACGAATCCATCGTAGTTGTGGCGAGGGTGCAAATGCCCTCGCCACGGATCACTCCATCACTTCACTGGCGGTCTAGCGTGCTTCCAGACGCGCAATTTCAGCGTTCAACTGCTCCAGCGCACTGCGCAGGGCGCCGCTGTGAGCCAGTTGCTGTTCGCCTTTGCTCACCACCGATTTCAGCTGCGCCAGATCACCGCTGGCTTGCGCCTGCTGGACCGCGACGGCGTACAGCGGTTGGGCGTGGTGCGGTTGCTCCGGGATCACAATCACCGGTGCCTGGCTGACGGCGGCGTGTTTGACCGGATGCCAGATGCCCTGTTCCTGATACCTGTAGCTGGCAAAGCCACTGTCCCATTCGGCGCCCAGGATGCCTTTCAAATGAAAGGTCTCGGCAATCTGGCTGGTAGGGCCGCTCGGGTTGCCATCCAGGCTGAGGATGATGTGGCTTTCGGCGGTCGGAACCAGTTTGGCTTCGGAGTACTCACCCCATACTCGGGCGCGGAAATTCAGAGGCGGCCAGGTGCTTTGATAAATGCTGGCAACACCGCTGACTTTCTTTTTGACCGTGTCCACCAGCAAGTCGAGGGTCAGGACGGGGGCGCCGAGCAGATGGTTGCTGACGTTGAGGCGTGTGTGAAAAAGTCCGATTGACATGGTGCAACTCCCTTAAGTGTGTTCAGGACAATCCAGGCACATCAGTGGCCGGGTCAGCGGCGCTCCAGCCGACTGATTTCGCCCTTGGCGGCTTCCAGTGCACTTTGCAGTTGTGGTTGCTGATCCAGTTGTTGCTTGGCCAGGCTCGCCAGGTTTTTCATCTGCGCCAGGTCACCGCTGGCGATGGCGCTCTGAATCGGCGCGGCGTACAGCGGCATGATGGGCGGATAGGGCGACTGCGGTGGAATCACCGGGCCGGGTTCCAGCGGCGGGAAGGCACTGGATGACACTTCTACGAGACGGGCGGGCGCATTGTTCACTTCGACCCAGCGCTGGCCATCGTAGTACGAGTAGTTGGCGATACCGTCCTTCCAGTCGGTCCCCACCACCAGTTGTACCTTGAAATTCACGATGGAATTGGAGCCTGGACCGCCCTGATTGCCTTGGGCGGTGATCAGGATTTTGCTGACCCCCGGCGACATGACCGTCAGGTAGGTGTATTCGCCCCAGACATCGGAATGCAGGTCCAGCGGCGGATTAGTCGCCTGGGTAATGGCGGCAGTCCCGTTGACCGTTTCATCAGGGGTAAAGACCAGCAGATTAAGTGCCAGGCTTTGTGCGCCCGGTGCCGAAGTACCAATTCGGTAGGCGAGCGGGAACAAGCCGACAGGCTGTTGATTAGAACCAGACATGGTTATTGCCTCCATTGCAATAAGGGGAGAAAACAGAGCTAGTGTTTTTCCTGGCGCGAAACTTCCTTGGCCAGTCTTTCGTAGGCGGTCTGTAGCGCTTTGGTTTCAACTTTGGATGCGTCGCGTTGTTTCATTAACGCTTTCATCTGTTGCAGGTTGCCTTCCGTGATCGCGTCATGGATGGCCGCCCCGTACGGGGGGATGGGATGAGACGAAGAACTGCTCATGACGACTCCTTCCGTGGTATTTGTGACACTGCTCCAATCAGCAGTTTTTGCAGTTAAGCAGGACTCTTTGAATAAGCAATGGCCAATGGAGGCATAATGCCTGTTAAATTTTTAATATCGGTTTGTTAATCGCGATGTGTTTGGATAATGCTTAACTGATATTAAGAATCGCGATGAATAAAGTCTCGTGCAGCTTTTTTCTCATAAATAACGGCACTGTTTATCGCCATTAGTCATGTGTTTTTAATATAACGTTTGGCATTAAGCTGCCGTGTCTTTTGATATGGGGTTTAAGTCCAAAACCGGGAGTAGACAATGACCGAGCGCCATATAACGCACACAGAAACGCTGTCCAACGGCTGCAAAATCGAGGTGAGGGCCAAGATCCTCAGGGACGGCTCGCTGGACATGTTCATCGGGGTTTACCGGCCGGACGGCACGGGGATTCTTGAGAACAAAGATCCATCGCCGCATTTGCTGGACATGGAAGCGGCGATGGAATGGGGCATCGAGATCGCCAGGAAGGCCGGTAACGCTCAGACCGCCTGACCTTCATTCAGCGCCAGGTAGCGCTTGAACCAATCCAGCGTGCGGCTCCAGGCCAGTTTGGCAGCGGCTTCATCGTAGCGAGGCGTGGAGTCGTTATGAAAGCCGTGGTTCACGCCGGGGTAGATGTAGGCTTCATAGGTTTTGCCCGCTGCTTTCAACGCCTGCTCGAAGGCCGGCCAACCTTCATTGATGCGGGTGTCCAGTTCGCCGTAGTGCAGCATCAACGGCGCCTTGATGCGCGGCACATCCTTGGCCTCGGGCTGGCGGCCATAAAAAGATACTGCTGCCCCCAATTCCGGATAGGCCACGGCCGCCGCATTGACCACGCCACCGCCATAACAGAAACCGGTGATGCCGACTTTTCCGGTGCCCGCGGCATGATTCATCAGCCATTCGATGGCGGCGAAAAAGTCATTCATGAGTTTTTCCGGGTCGACGGTCAATTGCAGTTCCCGGCCCTTGTCGTCGTTACCGGGATAGCCGCCCACCGACGTCAAGCCATCGGGGGCGAGGGCGATGAAGCCAGCCTTGGCCAAGCGCCGGGCGACGTCTTCGATATACGGGTTGAGCCCACGATTTTCATGCACGACCACCACCGCCGGTACCTTGCCGGTGGCTTTCGCTGGACGCACCAGGTAGCCACGCACTTGGCCGTGGCCCTTGGGTGAGGGGAAGGTGATGTATTCGGCGAGGATGTCCGGGTCGGTGAATTCCACTTGCTCGGCCAGCGCGTAATTCGGGCTCAGGGCGGCGAGCAGGGCAGACGCGGTCAAACCGCCCAGGGTGAACAGCGCCGCACGGTCGAGAAACTCGCGCCGATTGATCTGGCCATGCACGTAGTAGTCGTAGAGTTCCAGCAATTGGGGGGCGAAGTCTTTCGCGGTCAGACGGGGCATTGGCCTGTTTCCTGTCGATTCATTTGTAAAGCGCCGCTAGGCATTCGCGACCTTGGCGGTGCGGATGAACAACGCGCGCACCTTGTCCCAGAAATTGCCGCCCAACACGAAAAAGCTGCCGATCAGCATCAAGTCCCCCAGCAACTGGAGCTGCCAGAGGTTCGGCCGCAGCCCCGGCCAGATGCTGTCCACGTAGGGTTCAAGAAACGCCGAGATCAGTGGCAGGCAGAACATGACGAGGCCGATGCGATGACGAACCGGGCCCACTTCCGCATCTGCGCTGGGCGCCAGTGATGTCACGTAGCCGAACACGCTGCGCTTCAACTGTTGGAATCCGGCCTTGCCCATGACGGCGATGACCAGGATCAGCAGGACTTTGTTACTGATAAACAGCACGCCCGTGAGCGCCGCGACTTTCGAGCCCGGCACCCCGACAGCGGCGGCGAGCGGCACCATCAGCCACGAGCCCAGCATTAAACACAGAATGACGATGCCCAGTTTGAAGCGCCAGCCGGCCGAGTGGGGTTGGGTGGTCATGAGGGTCGCACCTTTGATGGATTGCCGCTGTTTTGCGAGCACTTGAAAAGCGTAGCAGCTGACTCGCGACTGTGAGCAAGTCCGCGTTTTTGTACCGCTCGTCTTTCAAAGAGGCGGCTATGCTCCAGTCATCTTCCTTGGCCGGGAACCCCCCTCATGCATTCATGTGCCGCCATGCTGATCCGGTCGGGGCCGCTCTTGCTGCTGGTGCTCGGCTTCAGCGGCTGCGCGCGGGTGGGGCCGGACTTCCAGCCGCCGGGCGAGGAGTGGGTCAAGCACTGGAGCACGCCGGCACTGGAACACGCCAGCGAACGAGGCGAAAGCCCGGACTTGCGCCAGTGGTGGCAAGTCTTCAATGACCCGGTGCTCGACCAATTGATCACCGACGCGGATGCCCACAACTCCAGCCTGAAAATCGCCGGCCTGCGGGTGATGGAAGCCCGGGCGCAATTGGGCATTGCCCAGGCCGGGCGCTATCCGCAATTGCAACAGGCCAATGTTGACCTGCTCTACGCGGAGCGCCGTCAGTACAGCGGCAGCAACCCGAAGAACAGCAGTTTCTGGCAATTCAGTGAAGGCTTCGACGTGGGGTGGGAGCTGGATTTCTGGGGTCGTTTCAGTCGGGCCATCGAGTCCTCGGATGCCAGTTACTTCGCCGCCCAGGCCAACTATGAAGACGTGCTGGTGCTGCTGCGCGCCCAAGTGGCGGACACCTATTTTTCACTGCGCACCACCGAAGCGCGATTGCGTGTGGCCAGGGACAACACCCGGCAGCAAAAACGCAGCCTTGAAATCACCCGCAAGCTGTTCAACAGCGGCCAGACCGCCGAGCTCGACTTGCAACAAGCCAAGACCCAATACCTGGGCACACTGGCCAGCATTCCCAATCTTGAAGACCAGTTGCATCGGACCCGCAATGCGTTGGCGGTGCTGACCGGGCAAGCGCCGGGGGAATTGCCTCAGGTGACGGACAATGAGGAGTTGATCCCGCTGCTTGACCGCGCAGTGCTGCAGGATGTGCCGGCCAACCTGCTGCTGCGGCGCCCCGATGTGCGCGCCGCCGAACTGAATGTCGCCGCCCAATCTGCCTTGATCGGCGTCGCCGTCAGCGATTTCTATCCGTCGCTGACCTTGCTCGGCAGCATCGTCTGGACCGCCAGCTCCGTGGGCGGCACGCCGAACAACCTGGATTTTGTCGGCGGCCCGAGTCTGCGCTGGAACCTGTTCGACCACGGCCAGATCAGCAACAACGTACGGGTGCAGGATGCGCGTTTGCAGCAGTTGATCGAATCCTATCGCGACACCGTGCGCCAGGCTGCACGGGAAGCCGATGATGCCGCCGGCGGTCTGAGCAAATCCCTGGAGCGCGAACGCATCCTGCGCCAGGCCGAGGTGGCGGCCAAGCGCTCGCTGGTGCTGGCGCGGGCGCAATACACCGAAGGCTTTTCAGACTTTCAGCGGGTGCTGGATGCCCAGCGCGCGTTGCTCGAACAGCAGGACAACTACCTGATCAGTCGCAGCAACGCGGTGAGCAATCTGATTGCATTGTACAAGGCGCTGGGCGGTGGCTGGTACGCGGCCCAGCCCATCGTCGATCGCGCCACACAAAAACAAATGGAAAAACGCACGGACTGGGGCGACTTGCTCGACGAGCCCGCCGCGACGCAGCCAGCCTTTCCCCTGCCCGACAAGGTGAACAACCATGAGTGAAGCCGCGCAGCCCTCTGTCGAAGCGCCTGCACCCAAGGTGCCCGCACCGGCCGCCGACCCGGCGAAAAAAGGCATCAAGTGGGTGTTGCTGTTGATCGTGCTCAGCCTCGTCTGGTACTTGCTGGCCGACCGCTTCACGCCTTACACGCAACAGGCGCGGGTCGGGGCGTTCGTGATTCCGGTGGCGTCGGAAGTGGCGGGCCGGGTGATCCGGGTGAACGTGCGCAATAACCAGGACGTCCGGGCCGGCGACATTCTGTTCGAGGTCGATCCGCAGCCGTATCAGATCGCCGTGGACCGGGCCCGCGCCGACCTCGAATCGACCCGCCGCCAGATCGGCGCCAGCACCGCCGGCATCGCCTCGGCGCAAGCCTCGTTGCGTTCCGCTCAGGCCAACGAACTGAGAGCGCGGCAGGACAATCAGCGCCTGGAAGGTTTGTACCGCGCCGATAAAGGCACGGTGTCAGTGCGCCTGCTGGAAGTGTCGCGGGCCAATCTCGAACAGGCCTCCAGCCAGGTCGCGGCGGCCGATGCTGAAGTGCAACGGGCGAAGGAGCAGGAGGGCGGTAGCGAGTCGGAGAATGCATTGCTGCGTAGCGCCGCGACGGCCCTGTCAAAAGCCGAACTGGATTTGGCCAACACCCGCATCGGCGCGCGTTCGGCGGGGCTGATCACCGACCTGCGCACCGATGTCGGTCAGTTCACCGCTGGCGGCAGCCCGGTGATGACCCTGATCGCCATCCACGACATCTGGATCAGTGCCGACATGACCGAGAACAACCTGGGCCTGGTCAAACCCGATACGCCAGTGGCCATTGTGCTCGATGCGTTGCCCGGCGAAGTATTCGGAGGCCGGGTGCGCAGTGTTGGTTATGGCGTCAGCGTCGGTCAGCCCGCAGCGCCCGGCACCTTGCCGAGCGTGCAGAACAGCCGCGACTGGTTGCGCCCGGCCCAGCGTTTTCCGGTGGTGATCGAGTTTGATGAAGACGCGTTGAACACCCTGCGCGACAGTCGCGCCATTCGCGCGGGCGGGCAGGCCGAAGTCATGGCGTTCCCGGCCTCAGGCAATCCGTTGAACCCGCTCGGCCGGGTGTTTTTGAGCCTGATGAGCTGGTTGTCGTATGCCTACTAAGCGCACGGCCCGGGATCAGCGATCGCTGCGCCTGGCCACCGGGACGGCGCTGTGCCTGGCCGCCAGTTTCGGTTTGGCATTGCCGATTCCTTTTCTGGCACCGGTGCTGGCGCTGCTGTTTTTGGCCACGCTCAATCGGCCACTGCCGTTCAAGGCCGGGGTGGTGCTGGCGCTGGTGGCGATGCTCACCACCGGCGTCGGCCTGCTGCTGATTCCGTTGCTGGGGCATTACCCGGTCAGTGGGTTGCTGCTGATTGGCGTCGGCTTGTTCCTGGTGTTTCGCTTTGGCCTGCGCGGCGGCAACAACCTGATCGTGACCTTTCTGGTGATCGGCCTGACCATGATTTCGGCGGCCGGCACCGCCAGTTTCGAGTTGGCGCTGTTGGTCATCGGTGCGCTGGTCAAGGGGTTGCTGCTCGCCGTGTTGGTGGTGATGGTGAGTCATGGGCTGTTTCCCGAACCGGCCGACGCGCCGGCGTCTCCTACCGTCCCGACATTTCCAGCCGAAGAGGTTGACCGAGTGGCGCTGCGGGCCACGCTGATCGTAGTGCCAGCGTTCCTGCTGGCGCTGATCGATCCGGCCAGTTATCTGCCGATCATCCTCAAAGCGGTCAGCCTGGGGCAGCAGAGTTCCACGACGACGGCGCGTAATGCCGGTCGCGAGTTGCTCGGCTCGACGCTACTGGGCGGTGTGCTGGCGATCCTGTTCTGGTGCGCCCTGAGCCTGTTTGTGCACCTGTGGATGTTCTTCCTGTGGATGCTGCTGTTCGGTTTGGTGCTGGCGCGCAAACTCTACGCCCTGAGCCCGACCCGGTTCAGCCCGGGATTCTGGCTCAACACGATGATCACGCTGATTATCCTGCTGGGTCAGTCGGTGCAGGACAGCGCCGCCGGCAAGGACGTGTACACCGCGTTTGCCGTGCGCATGGGGCTGTTTATCGCGGTGACGTTGTATGCCTGGTTGATGGTTCATCTGCTGGAACAACGCCGAGTGAGTCCAGCCTGAACCCCGGCTGAACGGCTCTGCGGTGAGCAGTACCTTGGAGGAGGGCTGGCCTTACACTTCGGCACTCGTCCAACCCCTGAAGTCAAAGCCATGTCTGAAGCGTTCGAAGTCCCCAGCCCCCACGAACACCATGTCGAACACGTCACGCATCACGCCCATGGCAACGGCGATAATTTCGCCAGCAAGATCGCGGTGATGACCGCCATTATGGCAACCATCGGCGCCTTGCTCAGCTATCAGGCGGGTTCCACGGAAAGCGAAGCGGCGATGGACAAGAACAACGCCGCCATCGAGAAAACCGAAGCCTCCAACCAGTGGAATTACTACCAGGCCAAATCCAGTCGGCAGAACCTGTCCGAGCTGGCGACCCATATCCCGGGCATCGACGCTGCGCACTACGCCGCCGAAGCCGAGCGCTACAAAAAAGAGAAAGAGGTGGTGCGCAAAAAAGCCGAAGCGCTGGAGGAAGAGGTTCGGGTGTGGGATGAAAAATCAGAACAGGCCCTGCATCAGCATCACCGTTGGGCCCAAGCGATGACAGCCATTCAGATTGCCATTTCCCTGGCGGCAATCACCTTGCTGACCCGCAAGGAATGGCTGAAAAAAGTCGCCTACACCGCAGCCGGAGCCAGCGTGGTGCTGGGCACGTTGGCGTGGCTACATCTGTAAAAAACAGGCCTGACTGCACACAAATCCCCTGTGGGAGCTGTGGTGGATGGAAATGGTGAGTACGACGCTGAACCCTTGTGGGAGCGGGCTTGCTCGCGAAAGCGGTGGGTCAGCTTGCATTGATGTTGGCTATGCCGCCGCCTTCGCGAGCAGGCTCGCTCCCACAGGGGAGTGCTGTGGTGGATGAAAAGGGTGTGTATGACGCTGAACCATTGTGGGAGCGAGCTTGCTCGCGAAAGCGGCGGGTCAGCTTGCATTGATGTTGGCTATGCCACCGTCTTCGCGAGCAAGCCCGCTCCCACAGGGGAGTGCTGTGGTGGATGAAAAGGGTGAGTACGACGCTGAACCATTGTGGGAGCGAGCTTGCTCGCGATGGCGGCGGGTCAGCTTGCATTGATGTTGGCTATGCCGCCGCCTTCGCGAGCAGGCTCGCTCCCACAGGGGAGTGCTGTGGTGGATGAAAAGGGTGTGTACGACGCTGAACCTTTGTGGGAGTGAGCCTGCTCGCGAAAGCGGTGGGTCAGCTTGCATTGATGTTGGTTATGCCGCCTTCGCGAGCAGGCTCGCTCCCACAGGGGAGTGCTGTGGTGGATGAAAAGGGTGAGTACGACGCTGAACCATTGTGGGAGCGAGCCTGCTCGCGAAAGCGGCGGGTCAGCTTGCATTGATGTTGGCTATGCCGCCGCCTTCGCGAGCAGGCTCGCTCCCACAGGGGATCTGTGGGGGGGGAGGTCAATCCGTCCGCATTTGTCTCAGTTCTTCAATGGTCTCGATCAGCGCGTCATACGACACCGGTTTGCCCAGGTGCCGGTCGAAGCCGGATTTGCGGGATTTTTCGATGTCGCTTTCAGCGCCGTAACCGGTCAGGGCAATCGCCGGGACTTGCTTGATATGCGGCAGTTCACGCAAGGCGCGCATCAGGTCATGGCCGCTCATGCCCGGCATTCCCACGTCGGACACCACCACGTCATATCGACCGGTCCGGGCGGCTTCCAGCGCTTGGTGCGGCTCCGTGAAGTCGATGACGTGGGCGTCTTCCATTTCCAGTAGCGTTTTCAGGGTGTCCAGGACATCCCGCGAATCATCCACCAACAACACCGTAAGCCCGGCAAGACGCCCGGACTGTTCGCCAGCCTGGGTCGATGGCGCCACTTTGTCACGGGATTGGCTCAAAGGCAGCCGGACGGTAAAGGTGCAGCCCAGGCCCGGCCCCGCGGATTGAGCGTTGACACTGCCGCCATGGGCTTCGGCCAATTGCCGTACCAGCGACAGGCCGATACCCAACCCATCACGTTGATGGGTCGAGTGCTGATTGGCCGCCTGACCGAACAGGTCGAACACTTCATGCAAACTCTCGGCACTCAGACCGACGCCGCTGTCCTGCACATCGAGCCGCGCCATGCCGGCATCGCGGGTGGCGATCAACTGAATCTTGCCGCCCAAAGGGGTGAACTTCAGGGCATTGTTCACCAGGTTCCAGACGATTTGTTCCACCCGGGTCGAGTCAGCATTGATCACCAATGCGTCCGGCATTTGCACCGACATGTCGACGCCCGGGTTGTCATTGATCACGACCTGATGGATGTCTTGCAGCAGCCGATTCAAGTCCACGGCACTGCGCTTGAGCCGCAGCTTGCCGGTGCGCACCCGGGCGACATCGAGCAAATCATCAATGATGCGAGCCTGGCTGCTGACCGCGTCGCAAATGGTAGTGACGGCTTTTTCCGCCGGGGTCACGGCTTTGATCACGGGCAGGCGCCGCAGCAGTTCAGCGTTCAGTTGAATCAGGTTCAGCGGATGCTTGAGCTCATGGGACATCACCGCAAAGAACTCGTCTTTCAAATGACTGCTGCTCTGGGTTTCCGCCAGTTGCTGGTTTTGTTCCTCGTGCAGGCGTTTGTGCCCCGTCAGGTCCCGGGCAATTTTCACGTAGCCCTGAAGGTTGTCACCCCGCAGCAGCGTGACTTCGCCGCTGCAGTAGAAGCGGCTGCCGTCCTTGTGCAGGTGCCAGCGTTCGTCTTCGTTGCGGCCGAGCGTACGCACCGTCGACAACTCGGTTTCAGGTACGCCGGCGGCGCGATCCTCTTCGGAGAACAGGAAATCGTAGTAAGCGCCTTCGGCCTCGGTTTTGCTGTAGCCGAAGATCAGTTCCGCGCCTTTGTTCCAGGTGGTGATGATGCCCAGTTCATCCAGGGTAATGATCGCGTAGTCGCGGGTACTTTCAGCCACCAGGCGCATGCGTTCTTCACCCAGGCGCAGCTCTTCTTCAGCGGCGCGGCGCTTGGTGATGTCGATGAAGGTCAGCACCGTGCCGTCGATGTGATTTTCGCTGGAGCGGTAGGGCAGGATGCGGGCGATGTACCAACGGTTGTCGGTGCTGCTGACTTCACACTCGATCATGTTCAAGGACTCGAACACCGACGCGGCATCGGCGGCCAGGCCTTCGTAATCCAGGCGATGGGTGATGTCGAGCAACGAGCGCCCGGTGTCCACCGGCAACATGCTGAAGATATCCGTGGCGCGTGGCGTGAACCACTTGATGCGCAGGTTGCTGTCGACAAACACCGTGGCGATGTCGGTGGAAGCGATCAGGTTGGTCAGGTAGTCGTTGATCTTGTCGGTTTCTTCGACCTTGGTTTTCAGCTCGAAGTTAACGGTCAGCAACTCTTCGTTGATCGACTGCAGCTCCTCCTTGCTGGTTTCCAGCTCTTCGGTGGCCGAGCGCAGTTCTTCGTTGATCGCCTGCATTTCTTCGTTGGAAGCCTTGAGCTCTTCGCTGGAGACTTCCGATTGTTCGATGGTGTCCTGCAACTGCAACTTGGTGCGTTGCAGTTCTCGCTCTAGGTTGGATAACACCTGGTTTTCAGAGTGCAGCGCGGCACCGGTCGTGATGTCGGAAGCGTCGACTTCGACTTCCTCGAAAATCACCAGGACGAACTCGCTGTCCGATTCTTCGTCGCGATAAGGCTGGGCCAAAAGACCCACTTTAAAGCTGCGTTCCTCACGCTTGATGACCACCGCACGGGACTTCACCACCTGGCTGCTTTGTTGCGCCTGGAACAGCGTCGTGCGCACTTCCAGGCGCAGGTCCGGAATAATCAGCGTCAGCAAGTTGCGTGACAGCTCGCCACCGACATGGCGCAGGTAACGTCCCGAGCTTTCGCTCATGTGCAGGATGTCGGCATTGGCGTCGACGATCATGCTCGGCGGCGCAGAATGCTCCAGGGCGCGCTGATGGATGTCGGCAAACGACAGTTTGCGCGGCGTACTGCTTTGCGGGGGCGTGCGGGAAATATCGGATCGCACATAGCCTCCGCGCGGCATCGTAGGGGGACGGCGGCTGTTGCCGGCGCCGGTCTTGGCCCGGAAGATCCGGTTGCGCTTGTCGATCGGGGCAAACAGGTCATGGCAAGCGTCTGCGCTCTCGGAAGTGCCCAGGAACAGGAAGCCGCCAGGACGCAGCGCAAAGTGGAACATTTGCAGGATTTCCCGTTGCACTTCGCGATCCAGATAGATCAGCAGATTGCGGCAAACAATCAGGTCCATGTGCGAGAACGGTGGATCGGACAACAGGCTGTGCTTGGCAAACAACACCTTTTCGCGAAGCTCTTTGCGAATCCGGTAATGCTGGTCTTCCTTGGTGAAGTAATGCCGCAGCCGCGTGGGCGGCACATCGGTGATGATCGCTTGCGGGTACAACCCGCTGCGACCGACGCTGATGGCGCGCTCGTCGATATCGGTGGCGAACAATTGCAACGACGCCTCGCTGGCGTCCAGTTGCATCTGATCGTTGACCAGCATCGCCAGGCTGTAGACTTCCTCGCCGGTGGAACAGCCCGCCGACCAGATGCGGATTTCTTCTTTTTCCGGGTGGGCCGAGACGGCGGCGGTCACCAGTTGCGGCACCACGTCCCGTTCCAGAGCTTCGAAGGCCTCGCGGTCGCGGAAGAAGTTGGTCACGCCGATCAGCATATCGGCCAGCAACGCCTTGGTTTCTTCGGGGCTGCTTTGCAGGTAGTGGTAATAGGCCGTCAGATCGGGCTGCGCCGTGACCTGCATGCGCCGTTCGATGCGTCGCAATACCGTGGCACGCTTGTAGTGCTTGAAGTCATGGCCGGTGCCGGCGCGCAACTGAATCAGGATGCTGTGCAGCAATTGTTCGGCGGTCGCGGCATCACGCTCGGAGACCGAGGCGAAGCTTTGCAGGTCTGGATCGTTGGCCGTGGGCAGGGTGATCGCCTGCGCATTGCGCCACAACTCCAGCAGCTTTTGCGGCATTTCCACCACTGGCAACACCAGGTCGACCATTTGCGTTTCGATGGCTGCCCGGGGCATGCCGTCGAACTCGGCGTCTTCCGGCGCCTGGGCCAGGGTGACGCCGCCCTGTTCCTTGATCCGCGACAAACCGACGGCGCCATCCGACCCGGTGCCGGACAACACCAGGCAAAAGGCCCGTTCACGATGCACATCGGCCAGGTTTCGGAAAAACAGATCAATCGCAGAGGTTCGACCCACCCGCGGGTCGGACGCACTGACCTCAAGGTAACCGTCATTCATGGTCAGTCGGTGCGCCGGAGAAATCACATACACATGATTCCTTTCGATGGGCACCGTTTCGGTGACCTGCAGGACCGGCATTTGCGTCGATTCCTGGATGATCTTGTCGGCAATGCTTTCGTGATCCGGCGACAGGTGAAGAATGATCACAAACGCCATGCCGTTTTCGTGAGGCATGTTCTCGAAGAACAGTTTGATTGCTTGCAGGCCACCGGCGGACGCGCCAATGCCGACGACACCAAAATCGAGGGAGTGAAACGGATGTTGTTGTGGCGTAACAACATTGGATTTTGGGTCGGATGGAGTTGTCATGCGTTTGCCTTGGAAGGCGTCGTCCTGACGCCGCTGCAAAATAATCAGGCTTGCGCCTGCCTCGGGAATCTTGGGCAGGGCGATCTTATGTGCCGCCGTCGCGATCGGTGACCTGCATCAAATCAACGCAACTTTTTAGTGGCGGAGAAATTTAGCATTCTATTCGTAAACGGGTGGACGTTTTCTTTGGGGGACTGAGTCGACGAATTGGCGCGCCCAGGCGCACTGGCTCAGTCTTTTAAGCTTAGCCGATTATCAAGGGATAAGCGGCGAGGGGGAAAGGTTCCCGGTCGCCTGGAACTAAGGTGCTTATTTGCCGTATTCACTGTGGCGAGGGGGCTAGCCCCCTCGCCACAGTTCGTTCAATGCCCGCCCACCACCATATGGCTGAACGGCGCCACATACGCCTGCAATGTCACCAACCCGCCGACCAGTATCGCCAGGACGATGGAGTGGAAAAACACATAGCGCAGAATTTCCCCTTCATGGCCGTACCAGCGGGTGGCGGTGGAGGCGACCACGATTGACTGGGCGTCGACCATTTTGCCCATGACCCCGCCGGAGCTGTTGGCGGCGGCCATCAATACCGGGCTGATGCCCAGCTGTTCCGAGGTTACCCGCTGCAAGCCGCCGAACAGCACGTTGGAAGCGGTGTCCGAGCCGGTCAGGGCAACGCCGAGCCAGCCGAGCAGGGTGCCGAACATCGGGTAGAAAATCCCGGTGGCGGCGAACGCCAGGCCCATGGTCGCGTCCAGTCCCGAGTAGCGCGTCAGGTAGCCCAGGGCAAGCATCGCCGCAATGGTGATCAGCGAAAAACGCACCACCCACAGGGTTCGCAGGTATTGCCGCGCCAGTTGCGGAATCGAATAACCCATCAGCAACCCACCGAGGATCGCCGCGAACAAAATGCCGCTGCCGGTGGCGGTGAACCAGGTGAATTTGTAGATCGCGTCCTCGGTTTTCGGCGTCGGTACGACTGGCGGTACTTTCTCGACTTGCTGGTGCAGGGTGGTGAAGGTCAGGGCCGGGGAGAAGATTGGATTGGCCTCGCGCAACGGTTTGCCCTGCGGGTCGAGGGTGGCGGAATGGGTCTGCGGGTCGATGACGGCGCGGGTATCGAACAGGTTCTTGAAGCCTTGGGTGCCCCAGGCGAACACGAAAACCGTGAGGATGATCCACGGCATCCACGCGCGCATCACCGCCGGTTTGGCATCGCTGGCAAACGTCGCGCTGGCCTCGGGTTTTTGTTCGTGCTCGGGGTCGATTTTCGAGTTGTCGACACGTCCTGACAGGGCGGCTGACGTGTGCACGGTGGCGGGTTTCCAGACCTTGAGAAAACCGGTCAGGCAGGCCATGGAAATCAGCGCGGCGATCACGTCCACCAGCATCGGCCCGTGGTAGTTCGACACGATGAATTGCGGCACGGCGAAACTGACCCCGGCCACCAGAATCGGCGGCCAGATTTCCAGCATCTTGCGCCAGCCGGCGAAGGCCCAGATCAACCAGAACGGCACCAGCACCGAGAAAAACGGCAGTTGCCGACCGACCATCATCGACAGCTCCATTTCATCCAGTCCGGTGACTTTGGCCAGGGTGATGATCGGCGTGCCGAGGGCGCCGAAGGCCACCGGCGCGGTGTTGGCAATCAGCGCCAGGCCCGATGCGGCCAGGGGCGAGAAGCCGAGACCGATCAGAATCGCCCCGGTCACCGCCACCGGCGTACCGAATCCGGCCGCGCCTTCGAAGAACGCGCCGAAGCAGAAGGCGATCAGCAGCAGTTGCAGGCGCCGGTCATCGGTGATGCGCGCCAGGGAATCCTGCAGCACTTTGAACGAACCGTTCTCGGTGGTCAGTCGGTGCAGGAAGATGATGTTGAGCACGATCCAGCCAATCGGTAGCAATCCGTTGGCCGCACCGAACAACGCCGCCGTACCGGCCATGTTTGCGGGCATGCCGAAGGCGAAGATGGCGATCAGCAAGGCGGAGGCAAGCGCCAGCAGGGCCGCCATGTGCGCCTTGATATGAAAAAACGCCAGGGAGGCCAGCATCACCACCACCGGCACTGCTGCCATGACGGTCGAGATCACCGGGTTGCCGAACGGGTCGTAGATTTGCTGCCAGACCATGTTCCACCTCTGCTTTTTATTGTTGGAGGCGCAGATCCTTTGCGGGTTGGTTGCGTGGAGTATAGGTGGCATTTGGCCGCTGTCCTGTTGGGGGCATGGCTTGGTGAGGGAGGGTGGTTTTGCGGGCCTCTTCGCGAGCAGGCTCGCTCCCACAGGGGAATGCATTTCAAATGTGGGAGCGAGCCTGCTCGCGATGGCGTCTTCAACCCAAAAAAAATGGCCCTATGAAATGCCATGTAAGTGGCTCTTTCAGTAGGACCATCAGCTCATAGCATTGGGCTTCCTCAATAGGAAACCAACCATCATGAAATCAATCGTGAACTACCCGGCCGCCTGGAAACTGGCCGCCATGCTGATCTGCGCTGCGACGCTGTCCGGCTGTGAACCACCCACCCGCGCGGACTTTATCAAGTACCCGTCCCTGCGACAGAAGTGGTCAATGACCTGTGATGCCCGCAGTAACCTGGCTGAAATCAACGTGAAGGGCTGCGACAACTTGCGTCAGTGGCAGAGCGCCAATCAACAACCCGGTCTGATGAATCAAAACCTGGGCAAGTGACGCCTGTCAGAAGGTGAATGGGCGTGACGACTGCTGGGCCATTTCAGCGTCGAGCAGATGCTCAACCAGCACATCGTTCAAAAAGCGGAACTGGTCATTGATGCCGACCACTTCGTTGCTGAAGTGATTGGCGGCGGCAGGCATCAGCAGCGCTTCGAAGTTCTTGTCGAACACCAGCGCGATCTCTTTACGCGAGACCACGTGTTGCGAATAGTAGTTGGTGCCGAACACCGGGAAACTCACGGCCAGGGTGACGATGCGGATCATGACGGATGCTCCTCGGTTTGGCCGATGTCCAGGAAGAAACGCGAAAACAGGGTCAGCGTGACGGCGGTCAGGGCCAGGCAGGTCAGGAGATGGATCAACATGATGTGCCCCTCCGATACGGGGTTTGCAGTGGGTATGGGCTGATCCTGCGCCGGACGGTTTTTTTGCGGAAGGCATTCGTTACGATGGTGAATATCGACGGGAATGATGGTGAAGGTTTTTTCATCATTCTTTCGGGCCTCTTCGCGAGCAGGCTCGCTCCCACAGGAGAATGCATTTCAAATGTGGGAGCGAGCCTGCTCGCGAAGGCGACCTCCAAGTCACCACAAAAACTCCAGACGAACGGCCAAAACCCTCAACCTATACTCAACTCAATAGCTTTATGAGCACCGGGCATTTCGCTCGGGAGCGACTCCAGGACACCGCGATCTTGAACCTGCGTTCGTTGATCGTCGCCGTGATGGTGGTGTTGGCGGGATGCGCCACGTCTTCCCGTGCCCCGGCGCCGCCGCCGGTCGTGGTGGTGGCGCCGAGCACCTGGCAGCAGGTGGACCGGGAGATTGTCGCCGCGTCGCAATCGGCCACCGAGCAGACCAGAATCTATGCCCGTGGGGCCATGGATTACTGGCGCACGCGGGTCTATCAACTGACCGAAGAGAACTTCATTCCCTGGTTCAGCAGTTACTGGACCCAGGAATGGCTGTCGATGAAGGTCAGTTGGTACACCGTCAGTGCCGCGGGTGAGCAGGATGCCTCGGCCAAGCGCCTGGCGGCTTATCTGCTGGAGCAATACCAGAAACGCGTGCTGGCACCGGTCGCGGTGGAGATCGATCCCGAGGCGATTCTCGGTCTGGCCACGGCGTTCTACGTGGACATCCTCCAGGAAGAACTGCAGAAAATTTCCCAGCGTCATGGCGTGCCGATGGCGCAGCTCAACGGGCGTATCCAGAAAATCCCCGCAATAGCCCTGGGGCCGCCGCCCGCCCGGGACGCTTCGCTGTATCAGGTGGTGCATTCCGAGCCGCTGAACACATTGCCGGCCTACGCGGCGTTGATCGACAAGATCCATAAGGCGGGTGGCGACAAAGGGGTGGATTCGACAGAGACCGCCATGGCGCCGGTGGCCAAGCGTGCCAGTCAACGGATGGAGGCCGAGATGCCCACTCGCGGCGCCGCCAGTGCCGTGGCCGCCGCCGCGGGTAAATTGGCCGGGGGCTTGATCACGGTTGGCGTGGCGGGGATCCGCGCGCTCATCCAGGCCAGTGATCGGCCGGACAGCGAAGCGCTGATCCGCAACAGCCTGGGCAACACCTTCGACAAGGCCTGGACGAAACTGCTGCAGAACCCGACCACCGGCGTGATGGCCGGGACGCTGTACATGGCCGCGCAAATCGAGGGCAACCTGGCGGGAAGCGCTGAAGTACCGTCGGTCAGTTCGGGCAGCGGGTCTGTCGATCTGAGTCCACCGCAATCGACTACCCAGCAGATCGACCCCTAGCCACAGGTTTTGTGTTCGCCTTTGGCATTGGCCCCCAGCCCAGCAGGAGAATGACCATGTCTTACATCGATGGCTTAGTCGCCGCAGTCCCCACCGCCAACCGCGAAAAATTCATCAAGCACGCCGAGATCGCCGCCAAAATCTTCAAAGAGGCGGGCGCCCTCAGCATCACCGAATGCTGGGGCGATGATGTGCCCGACGGCAAGGTCACCTCGTTTCCGATGGCGGTGAAACTCAAGGAGGATGAAACCGTGATCTTTTCCTGGATCGTCTGGCCCGACAAGGCCACCCGCGATGCCGGGATGCAGAAAGTCATGGTCGATCCGCGCATGCAGCAGGACGTCAACCCGATGCCGTTCGATGGCCAACGCATGGTGTTTGGTGGTTTCAACATTGTGCTGCAGGCGTAAAAAATCGTCGCAGGATCACTCGGCGGAAGGGGTGATCCTGCAACTCTTGCGGTTACGGATCTCACTGTCCGTCGGCCGTTCCCGGACGAACTCGAAACGCGGCTCACCTTCGCTATAGTGAACCAGCCAGCCCCATTCCAGCTCGGCCTCGTCCTGACCGGGTTGCGGCGGCATCGCCCACCATGGCTCTTTGCTGATGATCTCTCGCATGGCGCCCTCCGGTTGATTCGGTTGGTTCAACTATAACGTGCATGTCAGGAGGTGCCAGGCGTGAGCGACGAATCCCATGAGCCGTTCAAGCGTCTGTTTTTTGCCTTGAACTGCGCGGCGCAGCAGCGGCGGGCGATTGCCCAGTGGCGCGGGGCTTTACAACTGCGCAGCGGACGGCCGGTGCCTGCGGAGAATTTTCACCTGACGCTGAAGTTTCTGGGCGCAGTGGGTGTGGCGCAGATTGCCGATATCTGCACGGCGGCGGCGAAGGTTCGGGTGCCGGGTGTGGCGTTGCGGGTGGTGCTGGATCGCGTGGATGTCTGGCGCAAGCATGGGGTTTTGGTGTTGGCGTCGGAACAGGCGCCGCCGGAGTTGCTGCGGCTGGTTTACGCGTTGGAACAGGCGATGTTGCCGTTCGGGTTTGAGGATTCGCCGAAGGAATTTCGCCCGCATTTGACGTTGATGCGGGACTATCGATTGCCGGTGCCGGAGTCCGCCACAGCGCCCGAATTTATCCTGCGGGCCGAGCACTTCACGCTGTTCGAATCCCACAAGGGCCGCTATCGGGCGTTGGCCGAATGGCCGCTAATGCCCTAGTACAAAAAAAGGCGCCCGAAGGCGCCTGAAGTTCACCTTAACCGAGGAGCCAGGTGAGGCCGTTCGCAGGAAGTGCAGCGGTGGTAAGGCGCTGCGTGAACGGAAGAGGGGAGAACCATCGATCGCTGAATGATCGTTGAATGATCGTTCCCACGCTCCGCGTGGGAATGCAGCCCGGGACGCTCCGCGTCCCATCCAGAGCCGAACGCGGAGCGTCCGTGGAGGCATTCCCACGCAGAGCGTGGGAACGATCGGTGTGTGGGTTATTTACCGAGTTTTACGCGGGTCCAGCCCCGGGTCATCACGCGCTGGACGCCAATCGGCATATCCGGAATCGCATACAACGTCGCCATCACTGCCTGGGACGGGTACGACCCCGGATCGTCGCGAATCGCTTCATCCACCAATGGCGTGGCTGCCGCGTTGGCATTGCTGTAGCCGATGTTGTTGGTGATCTCGGCGATGATGTCCGGGCGCATCAGAAAGTTCATGAACAGGTAGGCATTCTCGACGTTCGCCGCGTCACGTGGGATGGCGACCATGTCGTAGAAACTGCCGGCGCCTTCCTTCGGAATGCTGTAGTCGATCTTCACCGTGTCGCCGGCTTCCTTGGCGCGGGCCTTGGCTTGCAACACGTCACCGGAGTAACCGACCGCCACGCAGATATTGCCGTTGGCCAGGTCAGAGATGTACTTCGAGGAATGGAAATATGCCACCGATGGCCGGATCTTCATGAACAGCGCTTCGGCTTCAGCGATTTGCGCCTTGTCCTGGGAATTCACCGGATAACCCAGATAGTGCAGGGCGGCCGGCAGCATCTCGGTGGGCGAATCAAGGAAACTGATGCCGCAGGCTTTCAGTTTTTCCGCGTTTTCCGGTTTGAACAGCAGGTCCCAGGAGTTGGTCGGCGCGTTGGCCCCGAGCACTTCCTTGACCTTGGCCGGGTTGAAACCGATGCCAATCGAGCCCCACATGTACGGGAAGGCATGACCGTTATCCGGGTCGCTGGCCGAAGCGTTTTTCAGCAGCACCGGGTTGAGGTTTTTCCAGTTCGGCAGCTTCGATTTGTCCAGGGTCTGATAAACGCCAGCCTTGACCTGCTTGGCCAGGAAACTGTTGGACGGCACCACGATGTCGTAACCGGATTTACCCGCGAGCAGGCGTGCCTCAAGGGTTTCATTGCTGTCGAACACATCGTAGGTCACGCGGACCCCGGTCTCGTCTTCGAACTTCTTGACCGTGTCCGGGGCGATGTAATCCGACCAGTTATAGACGCGCAGCACCTTGTCGTTGGCCTGGGCGCCGGTAGTGATCGCGCCCACTAAGGACAGTGTCAGCAGAGTCCTGCCAAACATTTTCATCGGTACAACTCCATTTCTTTTTATTCAAAACACAAAACGTGTGGCGAGTGAGCTTTTGTGGCGAGGGGGCTTGCCCCCGTTGGGTCGCGAAGCGGCCCCAAAACCTGCAACCGAGGTGTATCAGGTACACCGCGTTCACTGGTTTTACGACTGCTTCGCAGCCGAACGAGGGCAAGCCCCCTCGCCACAGGGAAAGTGTTCACCTGACAGGGCATGTGTTCACTTAGCTGAGAGCCGTTGCTTCGACTCGTTGGTTGTTCTGTGGCTGCCAGGATTCGCTTGCGGTCTGATCCATCGCTTCCTGGATCGCCCGTTTTCGGGTGGCTTCGGCGCGGCGGCTGAAGTACCAGACCATGAACGTCACAATCGAAACCGCCAAAAGAATCAAACTGGCCACAGCGTTGATCTCAGGCTTCACACCCAGACGCACCGCCGAGAACACTTCCATCGGCAAGGTCGTCGACCCCGGACCCGAGACGAAACTCGCCAACACCAAGTCATCCAGCGACAAGGCAAACGACATCATCCCGCCCGCCGCCAACGACGGCGCGATCATCGGAATGGTGATCAGGAAGAACACCTTCAACGGCCGCGCTCCCAAGTCCATCGCTGCCTCTTCAATCGACAGATCCAGCTCACGCAAGCGCGCCGACACCACCACCGCCACATACGCCGCACAGAATGTCGTGTGCGCAATCCAGATCGTCACCAACCCACGTTCCTGCGGCCAGCCGATCAACTGCGCCATCGCCACAAACAGCAGCAACAGCGACAGACCGGTGATCACTTCCGGCATCACCAACGGCGCCGTCACCAAACCACCGAACAACGTGCGGCCCTTGAAGCGAGTCACCCGAGTCAGCACAAACGCCGCCAAGGTGCCCAGCGCCACTGCGGCAATTGCGGTGTAGCAAGCAATCTCCAAAGAGCGCACCACCGAGCCCATCAGTTGCGTGTTGTCGAGCAAACCGGCGTACCACTTCACCGACCAGCCGCCCCACACCGTCACCAGTTTCGAGGCGTTGAACGAGTAGATCACCAGAATCAGCATCGGCAGGTAGATAAACGACAGGCCGAAAATCAGCATGAACTTTGAAAATCCGAAGCGTTTCATCCCCGTGCCTCCATCTCTTTGGCCTGGCTGCGGTTGAACAGCAGAATCGGCACAATCAGGATCAACAGCATCACCACCGCCAGGGCGGACGCCACCGGCCAGTCGCGGTTATTGAAGAACTCTTGCCACAGCACACGACCGATCATCAGCGTCTCCGGGCCGCCCAGCAGTTCCGGAATCACGAACTCACCGACCACCGGAATGAACACCAGCATGCAACCGGCGATGATCCCGTTTTTGGCCAGGGGCACGGTGATTTTCCAGAAGTTGTTGAAGTTGCTCGAACCCAGATCCGACGCCGCTTCCAACAGGCTTTCATCGTGCTTGACCAGGTTGGCGTACAGCGGCAACACCATGAACGGCAGGTAGGCGTAAACCACGCCGATGTACACCGCCGTGTTGGTGTTGAGGATCTCGATTGGCGCCGAGGTCAGCCCGGTCCACATCAGAAACGCGTTGAGCAAACCGTTGTTGCTGAGGATGCCCATCCACGCATACACGCGGATCAGGATCGCGGTCCAGGTCGGCATCATGATCAGCAGCATCAGGACGTTTTGCGTTTCCTTTTTCGCCTTGGTGATCGCGTAGGCCATCGGGAAGCCAATCACCAGGCACATCAACGTGCTGAGCAACGCCACTTTCAGCGAGCCGAGGTACGCCGAGATGTACAACTCATCCTGGGTCAGCAGCGAGTAGTTGCCGAGGTTGAGCAACAGCTGAAATTTCTGCTCGGCGAAGGTGTAGATCTCCGAGTACGGCGGAATCGCCAGCGCCGCTTCCGAAAAGCTGATCTTCATCACCAGAAAGAACGGCAGCATGAAGAACAGGAATAGCCAGATGAACGGAATGCCGATCACCAGTTTGCGCCCGCTGGGGACCAGTCTCAGGAATTGCTGATTGAAGGTTTTCATGAGCGCAGTACCACGCCGCTGTCGTCTTCCCACCACACGTAGACCTTGTCGTCCCAGGTCGGACGTGCGCCCCGGCGTTCGGCGTTGGCCATGAACGATTGCACGACTTTGCCGCCGGGCAATTCGACGTAGAACACCGAGTGGCCGCCGAGGTAGGCGATGTCATGCACTTTGCCTTGGGACCAGTTGTAGCGCTGCTCCGGCTTGAGGGTGCTGACGAGCATTTTTTCCGGGCGGATGGCGTAGGTGATCGACTTGTCCTGCACCGAGGTGCTGACGCCGTGACCGACGTAAATCTTCTGTTCCAGGTCCGGGCTGTGAATGATCGCGTGACCTTCAAGGTCTTCCACAACGGTGCCGTCGAAGGCGTTCACGTTGCCGATGAATTCGCAGACCATGCGGCTGACCGGCGCTTCGTAAATGTCCACCGGGCTGCCGATCTGAGCGATCCAGCCGAGGTGCATGATCGCGATGCGTTCCGCCATGGTCATGGCTTCTTCCTGGTCGTGGGTCACCATCACGCAGGTCACACCGACCCGCTCGATGATCTGCACCAGTTCCAGTTGCATCTGCGAACGCAGCTTTTTATCCAGCGCGCCCATGGGTTCGTCGAGCAACAACAGCTTCGGACGTTTGGCCAGGGAGCGGGCGAGGGCGACGCGTTGACGCTGGCCGCCGGACAACTGATGGGGTTTGCGCTTGGCATATTGGGTCATGTGCACCAGGCGCAGCATTTCTTCCACACGGGCGTCGATTTCGCTGGCGGACAAACGATCCTGCTTGAGGCCGAAGGCGATGTTCTGCGCCACCGTCATGTGCGGGAACAGCGCGTAGGACTGGAACATCATGTTGATCGGCCGCTCGTAGGGCGGCATGTCGGTGATGTCGACACCGTCGAGCAAAATCCGTCCTTCGGTCGGGCGCTCGAAACCGGCGAGCATGCGCAGCAGGGTCGATTTGCCCGAGCCGGAACCACCCAGCAGGGCGAAGATTTCACCTTGATGGATCTCCAGGGACACATCGTCCACGGCGGTGGTTTCGTCGAACTTCTTGGTCACGCGATCGATTTTCACCAGAACCTTTTTCGGTGCCTGGTGACCTTCAAGAGCCTTCCTGTAAGTGCTGGAGGCATTTGCCATGTGAAACTCCCAACAGGTTTCAGTCGTCGGGCCAACGCGGCCTGACTTAATAGTTGATTGCAAGCCCTGCCGGTACGGATGTCCCTTGTAGGAGCAAAGCTTGCTCGCGATGAGGGCCTGGCAATCGACATCAATGTTGAATGTTCGACCGCCATCGCGAGCAAGCTTTGCTCCTACAGGGGTAATCCATACCGCTCGGGCTTATTCGGCGCCGCCGTCCTGGCTGCCTGGTGGTGCTTGTTGTTGTCTTGTTTCGTTTTTTACGCGTGAAGAGGCAGCGCGCGTCGGCGCATCCGCCCGTTCACGAGGGCAGTTAATTCGTTGGGTGAGGGTTTAAGTCGTCAGCGTTTTTTACGTAGCGCCGCCCGTTGTCGGCACGCGTCGCCAAACGCCTGGAAAATACTTAAATACTGAGGGTTGGAAAGCACCTGCCATTCCGGGTGCCATTGCACACCGACGGCAAACGTCGGGCTGTGCTCCACGGAGATCGCCTCGATCAATCCGTCCGGCGCAATCGCTACTGCACGCAGGCCCGGCGCCAGTCGATCAACGCCCTGGCTGTGAATCGAATTGACCATGAACTCGGCCGGCAGCTCTAACGCTTCGAACACTCCACCCGGTTGCACCGTCACCGCATGGGCCGGGGCGTATTGCACCGCCAACTCCGGATGATCCGCCTCGCGGTGATCAAGCATGCCGGGCAATTCGTGGACCTTCTGATGCAGGCTGCCACCGAACGCCACGTTCATTTCCTGAAAACCGCGACAGATGCCCAACACCGGAACACCGGCGGCAATCGCTGCACGCAATAAAGGAAGGGTCGTGGCGTCCCGCGCCGGATCGTGATCCGTGCCGGGGGCACTGGCGGGGCCTTGATAGTGGAAGGGTTCCACATTGGAGGGCGAGCCGGTCAGCAACAGACCGTCGAGCTGCGCGAGCAGGTCCTCGATTTCGGTCAATTCGCCCAGGGAAGGAATGACCACGGGCAACCCCAGAGCCGCGACGCTGACAGCACGCAAGTACTTGTCGCCGCTGACGTGGTAGGGGTGCAGGCCAATCTGTTTGACGCACGCTGTAACGCCGATCAATGGCTTGAATGCCATTTTTATCACCTCGAAGTTTCACACTTGAACGAGCTTTTCCGGAGCTTAGCCTTGTTGATTTTAATTAACAACTCTCATGTAAAAAATTCTAAACGCCGGTCGTCCGATCTTCAGGCTTCACGCGGTGCGCGGGACGTATCTGGCACTCTCGTCCCCATAAAAGGCCCGAAAATAAAGGTTGAAAGGCCAAGTGTTCGCTATTGACTTCACTTTGCCGTTCGGGTTGACTGGGCTCGCAACACCGTAGTGAACATAATAATTAACAGCTAATAGGTGCATCATGTCGGTCCCTCTGCGTACCGTTCAACTCAACGAAGCAAACGCATTCCTTAAGAAATATCCTGAGGTTTTGTACGTAGACCTTCTGATTGCGGATATGAACGGTGTGGTGCGCGGCAAGCGCATCGAACGCACCAGTCTTCATAAGGTTTACGAAAAAGGCATCAACCTCCCGGCGTCACTCTTTGCCCTGGACATCAACGGCTCTACGGTGGAAAGCACCGGCCTGGGTCTGGACATCGGCGACTCCGACCGAATCTGCTACCCGATCCCGGGCACCCTGAGCATTGAGCCGTGGCAGAAACGCCCAACCGCGCAATTGCTGATGACCATGCACGAACTCGAAGGCCAGCCGTTCTTCGCTGACCCACGGGAAGTGCTGGCCAATGTGGTGCGCAAGTTCGACGACATGGGGCTGACGATCTGTGCCGCGTTCGAACTCGAGTTCTATCTGATCGACCAGGACAACGTGAACGGTCGTCCGCAGTCACCGCGTTCGCCGGTATCGGGCAAGCGTCCGGTGTCGACCCAGGTGTATTTGATCGACGACCTCGACGAATATGTCGATTGCCTGCAAGACATCCTCGAAGGCGCGAAAGAGCAGGGCATTCCGGCTGACGCCATCGTCAAGGAAAGCGCCCCGGCGCAGTTCGAAGTCAACCTGCATCACGTCAACGACCCGATCAAGGCCTGCGACTACGCGGTGTTGCTCAAGCGTCTGGTGAAGAACATCGCCTACGACCACGAGATGGACACCACGTTTATGGCCAAGCCGTATCCGGGCCAGGCGGGCAATGGTCTGCACGTGCACATTTCGATTCTCGACAAAGAAGGCAACAACATCTTTGCCAGCGAGGATCCCGAGCAGAACGCCGCCCTGCGTCACGCGATCGGCGGTGTGCTCGAGACCCTGCCGGCGCAGATGGCTTTCTTGTGCCCGAACGTCAACTCGTACCGCCGCTTCGGCGCGCAGTTCTACGTACCGAACTCGCCGAGCTGGGGCATCGACAACCGTACCGTCGCGGTGCGTGTGCCGACCGGTTCCGCGGACTCGGTGCGCATCGAACACCGCGTGGCCGGCGCCGATGCCAACCCGTACCTGTTGATGGCGTCGGTCCTGGCCGGTATTCACCACGGCTTGACCAACAAAATCGAACCGGGCTCACCGGTGGAAGGCAACAGCTACGAGCAGAACGAACAGAGCCTGCCGAACAACCTGCGCGATGCATTGCGTGAGCTGGACGACAGCGAAGTCATGGCCAAATACATCGACCCGCTCTACATCGACGTGTTCGTGGCGTGCAAGGAAAGCGAGTTGGCGGAGTTCGAAAACTCCATCTCGGACCTTGAGTACAACTGGTATCTGCATACGGTCTGATGGATTTGGTGGTGGATGTGAGGGCCTCTTCGCGGGCAAGCCTCGCTCCTACATGGTTTGCGGTGTGCACATTATTTGTGCCCGACACAGACCCCTTGTAGGAGCGAGGCTTGCCCGCGAAGACGGCCGCCCAATCACCCCTGCAATCCCCTGATACGCCGCCACAACAATCACTTATTCCTCTGCGTCGAGTCACAACAATGACAAACACTCGCAGCGACTGGGAACAACGCTTCCAGTCCTTATCCATCGAAGGCCGGGCCTTTATCGACGGGCAATACCGCGCAGCATTGAGCGGTGATTCCTTCGAATGCATCAGCCCGGTCGACGGCCGTTTCCTGGCCAACGTCGCCAGTACCGACGAGGCCGATGCCAATGCGGCGGTCGCCGTTGCACGCCAAGCATTTGAGTCCGGTATCTGGGCCAAGCAAGCCCCGGCCGAGCGCAAACGCATTCTGATCCGCTTCGCCGATCTCATCCTGGCGAACCAGGAAGAACTGGCCCTGCTCGAAACCCTCGACATGGGCAAACCGATCAGCGATTCGATGAACATCGACATCCCGGCGACCGCCAACGCGATCCGCTGGAGCGCCGAAGCCATCGACAAGATCTACGACGAAGTTGCCGCCACGCCCCACGATCAACTAGGCCTCATCACCCGTGAACCCACCGGTGTGGTCGCCGCCATCGTGCCGTGGAACTTCCCGTTGATCATGGCCAGCTGGAAGTTCGCCCCGGCCCTCGCGGCGGGTAACTCGTTCATCCTCAAACCTTCGGAAAAGTCGCCACTGACCGCGATCCGCATCGCGCAATTAGCGTTGGACGCGGGGATCCCGAAAGGCGTGTTCAACGTCCTGCCAGGCTACGGTCACACCGTCGGCAAGGCGCTGGCGTTGCACATGGACGTCGATGTGCTGGCCTTCACCGGCTCCACCGCGATTGCCAAGCAATTGCTGATCTACGCCGGGCAAAGCAACATGAAACGCGTTTGGCTCGAAGCAGGGGGGAAGAGCCCGAACGTGGTGTTCGCCGACGCGCCGGATTTGCGCGCGGCAGCACAAGCGGCGGCGGGGGCGATTGCCTTCAACCAGGGCGAAGTCTGCACCGCCGGCTCGCGGTTGCTGGTGGAGCGCTCAATTCGCGAGCAGTTCATTCCACTGCTGGTGGAAGCGCTGCAAGCCTGGAAACCGGGGCACGCCCTTGATCCTGAAACCACCGTCGGCGCAGTCGTCGATCAACGGCAATTGGAAAACGTGCTGCGCTACATCCAGGTCGGCAAAGACCAGGGCGCGCAGCTGATCGCCGGCGGCAGCCGCACCCTCGAAAGCACCGGTGGCCTGTACGTGGAACCGGCGATTTTCGACGGTGTGACCAACGCCATGACCATCGCCCGGGAAGAGATTTTCGGCCCGGTGCTGTCGCTGATCACCTTCGACACCTTCGATGAAGCGCTGGCGATTGCCAACGACAGCATCTTCGGCCTGGCCGCCGGCGTCTGGACCAGCAACCTGAGCAAGGCCCACACCTTCGCCCGTGGTTTGCGCGCCGGCAGTGTCTGGGTCAACCAGTACGACGGCGGCGACATGACCGCGCCGTTCGGCGGGTTCAAGCAGTCGGGTAACGGTCGGGACAAATCGCTGCATGCGTTCGACAAATACACCGAACTCAAAGCGACCTGGATCAAGCTCTAACACCTTTACAGCGGCGGTCGCAGGCCAGCCTGCGGCCATCGGAGAAACGTATGAAACCAACAACACATGTCAACAGCTACTACGCCGCCACCCGCAACTTCACCGGCGAATTCCCGGTGCTTGAAGAACTGGTGGAATGCGACGTCTGCGTAATCGGCGCCGGCTACACCGGTCTGTCCTCGGCACTGTTCCTCGCCGAAGCCGGCTACAGCGTGACCGTGCTCGAAGCGGCCAAAGTCGGCTTCGGCGCCAGCGGTCGCAACGGCGGCCAACTGGTCAACTCCTACAGCCGCGACGTCGATGTCATCGAAGAACGCTACGGCGACAGAACCGCTGAAATCCTCGGCAGCATGATCTTCGAAGGCGCCGACATCATCCGTCAGCGCATCCAGCACTACGACATCCAGTGCGACTACAAGCCCGGTGGCATCTTCGCCGCGCTGAACAAAAAGCAACTCAAAGGCCTGGCCGAGCAGAAAAGCAGTTGGGAACGCTACGGCAACAAAAACCTGAAAATGCTCGACGCCGCCGACATCAAGCGCGAAGTCGGTAGCGACAACTACGTCGGCGGCTTGCTGGACATGCAGGGCGGCCACATCCACCCGCTGAACCTGGCCCTCGGCGAAGCCTCGGCCATCATCGGCCTGGGCGGCAAAATCTACGAACAATCGGCGGCGGTGGAAATCACCTACGGCGAACCGATCACCGTGCGCACCGCCAAAGGCGTGGTCCGCGCCAAGTACCTGCTGATCGCTGGCAACGCCTACCTGCCGCAAGGCCTCGACAATCGCGTGACCAGCAAAAGCATGCCCTGCGGCTCGCAAATCGTCGTCACTGAACCGTTGTCCGAGCAAGTTGCGCGCAGCCTGATCAAAAACAACTACTGCGTCGAAGACTGCAACTACCTGCTCGACTACTACCGCCTCACCGCCGACAACCGCTTGCTGTACGGCGGCGGCGTGGTCTACGGCGCCCGGGAACCGGACGACATCGAACAACTGATCAAACCGAAGATCCTCAAAACCTTCCCGCAACTGAAGGACGTGAAAATCGACTACCGCTGGACCGGCAACTTCCTGCTGACCATGTCACGCATGCCGCAATTCGGCCGCATCGAGAAAAACGCCTACTACATGCAAGGCTACAGCGGCCACGGCGTCACCTGCTCCCACCTGGCCGGCAAACTCATCAGCGAAATGATCCGCGGCGACGCCGAACGCTTCGACGCCTTCGCCTCCCTGCCGCACATGCCGATGCTCGGCGGCCGCACCTTCCAGGCCCCGCTAACAGCCATGGGCGCCGCGTACTACGCGTTGCGCGACCGGTTCGGCATCTAACCATCACGCAATCCCCTGTAGGAGCGAAGCTTGCTCGCGAAGACGGCCTATCAGTCACTATTGAAATGGCTGACCCACCGCCTTCGCGAGCAAGCCCGCTCCCACAGGAGATTTATGCCATGCACAAAATTTGTGTCTGGCCGCGATCAAAACTGTAGGAGCAAAGCTTGCTCGCGAAGAGGCCAAACCAGTCACCAACACCCCCAACTGAACCCCCTCAATCCCAAGCAAACCCACCCCCACCAGCCTTTTTACCCCACCACCCATCGAACCTGCTGAGCAACACGAACAAACGTGATTTAATACCCGCCTTTCACGTTTCTGGGACAGGGAAGCGGTGTTCCTCGCGGCCAAAAGTCGCCCGCCATCCACCCCCATAACCCCCTTAAGTAGTGCACACACATAAGGCTGTCATGGACACGGGCTCACGACTCAAATTAGTACGCGAAAGCTACAAACTGTCCCAGCGCGAGCTGGCCCGCCGTAGCGGCGTCACCAATGCCACCATCTCCCTGATCGAACAAAATCGCGTCAGCCCCTCCGTCAGCTCCCTCAAAAAACTGCTCGAAGGCATACCGATGTCTTTGGCGGACTTCTTCACCTTCGATCAACCGCCGCGTGAGCATCAATACGTGTTCCGCGCCAATGAACAGCCGGATTTGGGGCGGCATGGGTTGCGGTTGTTGTTGATTGGCGCTTCGGTGCCGAGCCGGCAGATGCGCTTGCTGCGCGAGCAGTACGCGCCTGGGGCGAGTTCGGGGGAAGAGCCGATCGTGCACTCGGAAGGCGAGGAGTGTGGGCTGGTGACGCGGGGGACGGTTGAACTCACCGTTGATGGGCAGATTAGTGTGCTGAACGCCGGGGATGGGTATTACTTCCCGACGACGCTGCCGCATCGGTTTCGGAATATTGGCCAGGATGAGGCGGAAATCATTAGCGCCAACACCCCGGCTAACTTCTGATAGCTAAAAAAGGACACTGACCTGTAGCAACCTTCGTCTGTTGCTACAGGCATTCTTCAAAGTAAATGGACTTAACTGCATGACCACCCAGCGCATCCGCGCACTTGCACTCTGTGTCTTCCATAACGATGGAAAGATACTGGTCAACGAATTCAGCGATCCCATCACAAAACAGACGTTCTTCCGGCCAATTGGTGGAGGCATCGACTTCGGCGAAACCAGTGTCGACGCCATTGTGCGAGAGGTGCAGGAAGAACTCGGTTTACCGATCACGGATGTCCGATTGATCGGTACGCTTGAGAGCCTCTTTACGTATGCCGGTAAGCCAGGGCACGAAATCGTCCAGGTTTACGATGCGAAGTTTGGGGATCGCGCTGTTTACGAACTGCCGTACTTGAACGCTCAAGAGAGTGATGGGGCTGCGTTCACAGCGAAGTGGCATTCATGCGCAAGCTTTACTGACGAATCACCGTTGGTGCCTGATGGGCTTTACGATTTGCTGAAGAAAAGCATGTTGTTGGGCTGATGCTGTCACTTAATAAATTTGGGTCTATCAGCGTCAGGCTGTTTCCTGGCAAAACATGGAAGTGTGTGATGAAACTTGTTCTCGCGATGTTATTGATGCTGAGTGGTTACGCTTTTGCCGGTTGCGGCAACATTGCCGACCATGACCAGCGCGCCTATTGCAACGCCAAGACGAATGGCGGTGGCTGCGGGACTATCGACAATCATGATTTGCGTGCGACATGTAACGCGGAGACCAGTAATAGTTCGTGCGGTACGATTGACAACCACGATCAGCGCGCCTATTGCAATGCCAAGACGAACGGTGGTGGCTGCGGGACCATCGACAATCATGATTTGCGTGCTGCCTGCAATGCGGAGCTGGGAAATAGCTCTTGCGGCACTATTGACAACCATGACCAGCGAGCACTGTGCCAGGCCAAGACTGGCACTGGTAGTTGCGGCGTTATCGACAGCGCTGATCTGCGTAATGAGTGTGAGGCTCTGAAACGCTGATCCAGGGATAAACGGCAGGGAAGGCAACGCATTATTGCCCCCAAAATTGACAACCCGGATCATCCCAAACACTATCGACCCATGACCTACACACGCCAAATGAACATGATGTGCTCCTCCATGACCGCTTCCGGCGGGCCATGAGGTCACGCGTTCATAAGTTTTGACGCAGTTACCCAAAGCCCCGCCAGAAATGGACGGGGCTTTTTAGTTCTTCGTCCACGGATGGCTAAAGGAGAATGAAATGCTCGAAATAAGACGCGCCACACCACGCGATGCGCAAACCGCGTTCGACATACGCCTTCAAGCGATACGGCACCAATGCATCGGCGCCTATACCACGGAACAAATGCTCGCCTGGACGGCAGGGGCTGCCGAGGATGGGTATGACGTTTTGATGGAAAAGCACTTTTATCTGGGGTGTGTTGACGGCGAACCGGTGGCTACGGGGATGCTGGATCTGGAGAACAGCGAGATTGGTGCGATATTTGTGCTGCCGGGGTTTATGAGGCAGGGCATTGGCTTAGAAATTCTCAATTACCTGGAAGATCTGGCGCGGGATCTGGGATTGGAAGAGGTCAATCTGGACGCAACGTTGAACGCGGCTGATTTTTATCGGCGGTGTGGTTATGTAGGTGACGAACTGGCCATCTACCATTCACCCTCCGGGCTTCAGTTGGCTTGTTTGCCGATGGTGAAGGGGCTTTCGCTTCGATAGATGAAGTGGGCTGGGGGGGGATGGACATTTCTTGCTACGGATCGGGCTTTTTCTGAAAGGAAGGGTGACGCGATCCGCTGTCGCGTCTGACCTAAAGGGGTATTCGTTGATCAATCGTGCGCAGGTCTCTACACATGGTCATGAAGGATCGGTTTCCAGTGATGGCATTTTGGGTATAAATCGGCTTATCCTGTTCGAAATCAATTCATCAGGGACGAGACATGAAAAAAGCAGCGCTGGCCCTTTTTTTGGCTTTCACGCTTAACGGTTGCGCGACTTCGCACTACACCAGCGGTAGAGACTTCCCCTCAGCGAACGTACCTAGCATCGTCAAAGGAAAAACGACTGCGAGCGACCTCAAGACTCTTTTTGGCGAGCCCTTTGCCAAAACTCCGGTAAATGAAACCGATGAGAAGTGGGTTTATACCTATGCTAATGGGTCAGCTCATGCTCAAAGTTACATTGTCACTATGAAAGTGACCACTACTGGTACGCAGAAGACGTTGGATGTGTTGATGCGGAATGAAACTGTGATCAACTATACCTTCACGGACGGGCCTGCGCCGGGTAGTAGTACTGCCACAGAATAGTTTGTGCAATGGAAAAAAGGTGGCAGGTCTATTTTAATAATAGATCTGTCACCTTTACTGTCCGTCACCTTTACCGTCCTTTACTTGTCTATACGAGGCGGTGGATTGTCTATATGTGGTTGCAGGCTTTGAAATTAGTAAGTGCATTGCTGATGACAGGCAGGAGAATTGTAATAGTGGAATGTGATTTTTGCGCTCTTCGAGTGCTGAATTATATTTTCAGTAAATGGTGAGATTATTTTTGTGATGGCGGATGTCACATCTTTACCGTGTACCATACGCGCCATGAAGAAGAATTTCTGATTGTCTTATTTTTATATAATAACGTTTGTTCAGGAGGTTTTTTGAATAGTCCTAAGGTTAGGCAGGCACTAGTTGAATATTTTCGTCATGTCGCCAAAACGCGTAACAATGCCCAATGGAGTCATCACTCGGCTCTCTATATGTACTTTCAACAATGGGTGTCTTCGATCATTTCGGAAAGCAAGTCTTTCACTGAGTTTCCTGTGATGTTCTCAAGTTATGATCGGTTAGAAGTTTGGGCTAAATGTAAAGGCCTAGAAATTAGAAATTTAACGTCTGGTCAAAATGTTAACGCCGTACTAACAGTTGGCGTTGATGGGGCAGAACCGCTTTACGATGGGACAAATTTCGTATGGGTAAAGGCCAGTTGGGGGGGATATCGTAAAGCTTTGATGCACTGGGTTGATAAAGATAGATCTTACGCAAAGCTGACACGGCATCATGAAGATGCTGCCACAATATACGCTGGTGCAGCCGAAGCGTTGAAAAATAGAGATATTCGTCCTTATTTGTCTAAAAATGAACGCTCCAAACTAGGGTCAACTCTGAAGAGCCTTGCTGAGTTGCATGGTGAGTGGTCGTTAGACGAACAGCTTGCAAAAAAGAATGAAGAGTTTTTGCAAACGCTAGATTGTATACTTGATGCTGATCATGTGCTAAATAAAAGCTCTCTGAAAAATATTCCTGATGCTTGGGTGCTTCTTGCACCCGTGACTGCTGATTCTAATAGAGGATTTGGACGGCATATTGAACGATATTCTATGAGAGTTGCAAAGGGTGTTAACAGCGTCTCTTTAACTCCGGCTGTGACGTTCAAATTGTTCTCTGCGATGATGCCAGTAGATTCGTCAGAGTTAGAGACCCAGCTAGGATATATAAAAAATAAGTTTCTGCTTACTCCTGGCCTCGAAGCTGAAATGGAAGAAATGGAAAAGATAATAGGCGACTGTGTGTTAAGACGAAAAGTTAGAAGGTCTTCAAATAAGTATATGTCTAAAGCTTGGAAGCTTATTACGCCATAATGTTTAATAATTGGTGTAGACACGTGGGTTTATTTTACGGCGTTCACTACGCGCAGTTAAACAGGTGATGATAGCGGTGACGAGCGCGCTGTTTATCATTTGCCGTTAGGATTTCAGTCCGCGTGTATGCCGATGACGAAGAGGGTGGGCTCGATTAGGTGATGGGTAAGGAAAACAAGTTTTTTTGTTAATTCATTGAGAATGCAGGTTTACAGTTCTTTTTATCGCGAAATGATATTGCGACCTGTCATTTTTTACAGGTGCTAGATTTCGGTTTGTCATTTAAATTGGCTCAGGAGGGTTGAGATATTAGCTGAGCGAATGAATTTTAAAATGTTGTTTTTAGTGCAGGCGGATTCAACTTTGTGATTTGGATGATTTGAATAGCAAGGAGATCAGTGACTTTATGCAAATTTAGGAGGCGGTAATGCAGGTCTTTAATAGTCAAGGGGCTGCTTTGGATCTTCAACGGTTTTTAGATATAACAGAAAGAAATTATCGAATTTATGATAGGGGTAGATTGGCGAGCTTGTCGGAATTCGAGACTTATGTGATTAAAGCGGCTTTGAATGATGCATCCGTCGAAGTGATAGTTTCAATTTTGGATAAGTCATTTGGGTATGTAAATGGTCGAACACTCAAATCTCTTCTGTCGATGAGCCTTTTATACGGTGCGGATACTTTTATTGCCAGGATAATTGCTCATCCTCTCTTCGAACTCCCGATAGACTGCATTGAATCCATTGTTGATGTGGCTTCCGCTTTGATTGATAAGAGTGACATTGAGCATGCCACGTTGCTGGTGGATTATTTGTCGCGTGCTGTGACTTATAAGTTAAGTGTTAAGATGCTGGAACTAAAACTCTGCCTTTATGTCGGGGACAAAGAAAAGGCAGAAAATTTGTTTTCTACGATTTCAGAACAAGATTACTTAATGCAGCTTGCGCTTGCCGAGATGAGGATCGATTTTCTTTGCGAAAATAAGAGGGTGGTTGAGGCACGTGGCTTTATAGAGTCATTTACAAAATCTTCTTTTTTGCCGTCGTCTCTTCTGGAAAAAATGGCTCAGTTCTATATTCTTAATAATGAACTGGTCAAAGCTAGAGATTTATTGCAATACTGGCTGCGGTCTGATTTTTCTTATTATTCGCAGTTTCAAACTTTGTTACGTCTCGTTGATGGTGTGGTTAGTGCCAAAAGCGTAATTGGCATTATTGAAAGTATTGATGGATGGTTTCGGTATCCTGATTTGATTGCATGTAGAGAGGCCATTTCTTTGCTTCCTTGCATTCGTGAAGAGAATCAGCCGAAAAATGAAAATCTTGTTCTTGCAAAAACAGTTGTCTTTGATAACAAATCTTCCTGTCCTAAAGCTATTGCTGATAAGAAAAATGTAATTTTATTTTGCGTGGATAAGTCATATAGAGTTCCGGCACTTGTGGCTATTTTGGGCGTGATCAGAGAAATGCATCCTGATTCGGAAAAGCCTGATATTGCATTGTTTCTTCCTGAGAGTGAAATGCAATTCTGGAAAGATATTTCTGATCGTCTCTCGGTATTTTCTGAATGTCCAGAGTTTGTATTGATTCATGAAAATATGCCCGCTATCCAGAAAAGTCGAGAGCAGTATAGGCACCTCTGCAATAGACAACTAACTACAATAGCGTATGGTCGGTTGTTTGCAGTTCAGGAGCTGTCGTTCCGAGAATACAATAAAATACTTTATCTGGACTCTGATATTGTCGTGCTCAATGATGTGGTGCCTATGTTTTCTATGCATCAACTGGGCTACCCGATTTCCGCGACAATCGAACGTCCGGTGGACAAAGTTGGTCAAGCAGTGCAAATTCACAATATAGTGAACAAGAAGTATTTTAATTCGGGTGTTATGTTGTTTGATCTAAAACATCCGGCAACGCTAACGATAATTGAAAAAGCTATAGAATATGTGTTAGATCCAGAAGTTGATCTGATTTTTCATGATCAGTGCGCAATTAATAAAGCAGTCAAGGGGCATTTTCACCCATTGCCTGAAAAATATAATTCATTCTTTTTTCCGGGTTCTGTATCGAACACGGCTACCGAAAAAGTTATTTTGCATTTTCTGGATTCTCCTAAGCCATGGGAAATAGCACATCGTGGTGGAAGCAGTGTCGCTATATGGAAACTTCAATGGTTGCGTGCGAAAGCCGACTGTGAGCGATTCGGTTTTACTACTTTGAAACTGACGGGGGAAGATTGAATTTTTCAGTAGTTTAATTTTGGTTTTAGTTGTAAAAAAGCCGCATTAATGCGGCTTTTTATGTTTATTTATTACACGGTAGGGGTATCAAACCCCCGCTGTTCAATCACCCGAAAAACATCATGCACATCCCGGATCAGGATCAAGGCGATGTTGGTGACGGTGTTGATGTCGTTTTCGGCGTAGTCCGGCAGGCTGGTGCAGGCCATTAGGTTGAGGTATTTGAGGACGGCGTTGAGGCGTTCGCTGACGCATTTGTGGAGTTCGCGGATGGGGGCGTCGTTGTCGATGAGGAGGACGGGGTAGTCGGTGGCGAATTGGGACATGGGGGTGAAGCGGTGTGGAGGATTGTTCGTAGTCATAAGGGTGAACTCTTCAAAGAATAATCATGAAGTGCCACCTTTCTGCTGCGAAACAAATAGGTGGCAGCTATGTGCGGGTTCGCAGACCGGAGAAGAGACGAAGCCGGCAGACCCGAAGGTCTCCCACACACAGCCGCCATAAAACGTAACGGTGGCGAATTTTGCCACAGTTGTCATTTGACGGTGTGTATCCACTTCTACAGGGCTGCGAAACCCTATCGCCAATTGCTGTGGCGACGGGTCGAATATAGGTGGCCACTTTGGGGCTCGCAACCGGGGTGTAGGACGGCTTTTAGGCCATTGTGGTGAAGGGGATTTGCTGCGATTGGCCACGAAACCCTTGCGGGCCGGGCGTTCGGAAAGGTCTTAGGAAATCGGGGGCAAGGGATTGGGGCTGCTTCGCAGCCCAGCGGGAGCAAGCTCCCTCGCCACAAAGGGTGTTTTCCTACGTGGTTTTCAGACGTTGAGCCCCGATTTTCTGGGTTTGTTTCGGGGCTGCTTCGCAGCCCAACGGGGGCAAGCCCCCTCGCCACAAAAAGCGGGGCCCCCGCTGTCACGGTTATTGCGCGCTATGGGTGCTGTGTTTCGGGCCGGCCAGTGCCCAGGCGATGAGGCCGATGAGGGGGACGAAGACGATGACGACGATCCATACGCCTTTGTTGTCGACCTTGCTGCCGCTTTTGATCACTTTGTTGATCGCCCACAATTCAATCACCACCAGTACTGCCGCGAGTGCGATCCAGACGTATTCGATTTGCATTAGCCACCTCCTGAAAGTCATTTCTTTAGGTGGACGGTGGTGGTCAGGGTTCATTTCTTTTTGTCAGGCGGATGCAACCTCGCATCCGCCTGGCGTCGCCATTACACCGCGCTGCGAATGACTTCAATAATTCGCTGAGCGATGTATTCCACGTGGGTTTCCATCGCGAAGTGCCCGGTATCCAGCAATTCCACTACCGCATTCGGGTTGTCTCGCTTGAACGCTTCGGCGCCTGGCGGGATGAAGAAGGGGTCGTGTTTGCCCCAGATGGCCAGAGTCGGAAGCTTCGTTTCGCGGAAGAAGCGTTGGAAGTCGGGGTAGCGTTTGAGGTTGTTGGCGTAGTCGAGGAACAGGTCGAGTTGGATGTCTTTGTTGCCGGGACGCTCCATCAATAACGCGTCGAGGGTGTAGGACTCGGGGGCGATGAGTTCGGGGTGGCTGACGCCGTGTTCGTACTGCCAGCGGGTGCCTTCCAGGTTGAGGACGGCGTCGGCGATGGCTTGGCGGTTGATGGCGTTTGGTTCGGCCCAGTAGGTTTTGATCGGGGCCCAGGCGTCGCCGAGGCCTTCGAGGTAAGCGTTGCCGTTTTGTGAGATGAGGGCGGTCATGCGTTCCGGGTGTTTGACCGCCAGGCGCAGGCCGGTGGGGGCGCCGTAGTCGAAGACGAACATGGCGTAGCGCTTCAGGCCCAGGGTGTCGACGAAGTGTTCGAGGGTTTGGGCGAGGGCATCGAAGGTGTAGACGTAGTCGCGCTCGGCGGGGACTTCGGTGAAGCCGAAACCGGGCAGGTCGGGGGCGATGAGGTGGAAGTGTTGGGAGAGCAGCGGGATGAGTTGGCGGAATTGGTGGGAGGAGCTGGGGAAGCCGTGGAGCAGGAGCAGGGTTGGCAGGGTAGGGTCGCCGGCTTCGCGGTAGAAGACGTTGATGCCGTCGGTGTGGGTGAAGTTGTAGGTGATGGTTGGGGTGTTCATGGTGGTGGACCTCGTAACCGGTTGGATGGGGTTTAGGCGGTTTCGAGGATGACTCTTGCATGTGATTGGTAACCTGTCAAAGTTATTTTTAGGGGTTACTAAAGTTTTTAGTCCGACACAAAATAATGTAGGAGCAAAGCTTGCTAGCGATGAGGGCGTGTCAGGCAACGTTTATGTCGACTGAGGTACCGCTATCGCGAGCAAGCTTTGCTCCTACAGGGGGATCTACGGGAGTGTTGAGTTTATACGCCCAGGTTTTTCTGGCGTTCACGGTGGGCCGCGGCTTTGGCGCGGTTGCCGCACACGGCCATGCTGCACCAGCGGCGTTTTCGGCCTCGGGTGTGGTCGACGAACATCAGGGTGCAGGCGTGGCCTTCGCAGCATTTCACGTTGGAGAAATCTTCGGTGCTGACGAACTGCGCGAGCACTTCGCCCAGGGGCAGTAGCAGGGAATCCGGGCTGCGCCAGCGGCGTTGCAGTTGCGCGGCGAGGCTCGGTGTTGCGCCGGTTTGCAGGGTGATTTGCGTGTATTTCTCGTCTCTTTCGAGCAGGCGATTCAGGGCTTCGAGTTCCGTCAGCACCGAGGCGTCCAGCGGTTTGCCTTTGTATTTCAGGACGAAGCCGCGAAACCATTCCCGCAACGAGCGCGCCTGGGCTGCGACGTTTTCCAGTTCGCCGGGCATCGCTTGGGCTTGAAGGCGTTCCAACACCGCGTCTTCGACCCAGCCTGATTGTTTCAACCAGGCCAGCCAACCTGCGCCGTCTTCGATCCAGTCGACAGGTTCATCGACGGGTGTCGCGATCGAGTTGAGAAAATCCAGGGCGGGGGCGTCGGCGACGAATATGGCCGGACCGCGGGGTGTGCTGCTCATGAGGGTGTCCACCAAAGCCTTGATTGATGTCGGTCAGCGTAACCACTCAAAATGTGTTTGACAAGTTACTGATCGCTGAATAACCTCTAAATCATCTTCAGTGCGGTTATGTAGATGCGCCGCTGAAGCGACCCCCAACAACAATCAACCCTGGGATAGACGTCATGAAAGCGATCGTTCTTGAGAAATTCGGCGGCCTCGACAGTCTGGTTTACAAAGACATTCCTGAACCGGAAGCGATGCCTGGCCATGTGGTGATTGAGATCAAGGCCTTCGGCATCAATCACGCGGAGATGCACATGCGTCGCGGCGAGTGGGCCGAGGCGGCGCCGGTGTCGGGCATTGAATGCGTGGGACTGGTGAAGTCGTGCCCCGGTGGCGAGTTTGCGGTGGGGGCCAAGGTTGCGGCGCTGATGGGCGGTTTGGGCCGGACCATCAATGGCAGCTACGCGCAGTACACCCGGGCGCCGGTGTCGAACGTGGCGCTGATCGAGGCGGATTTGCCTTGGGCTGAATTGGCGGCGATTCCGGAAACCTATGCGACGGCGTGGACCTGTTTGTTTCGCAATCTTGAACTGGCTAAAGGGCAGCGCCTGCTGATTCGCGGGGCCACGTCTTCGTTTGGTCAGGCAGCGGTGAAGCTGGCGGTGAATGCCGGCGCGCACGTGGTCGCGACATCCAGAAGCCCGGACCGCTTTGCCATGCTCGAAGCGTTGGGCGTTGCCGGTGTTGAACGGGAAGGCCCGGAACTGTCCACGCGAATCGACGAACAGTTCGACGCCGTGCTGGATCTGGTCGGCAACAGCACGGTGCTGGATTCGCTGTCGATGGTGCGTCGGGGCGGCAAGGTCTGCCTGGCGGGCTGGTTGGGCGGTCTGGCGCCCATCGCCGAGTTCAATCCCTTGCTGCAAATGGCCAGCGGCGTCTACCTCACGTTCTTCGGCAGTTTTGTCTTCGGGACGCCTGGTTTCCCGCTGTCGGACGTGCCGTTGCAGGCCATCGCCGAAGACGTGGCGGCGGGGCGGTTGGATGTCACGCCATCTAGGATCTTCAAGTTCGAGGAAATCCACGAGGCCCATCGCGTGATGGAAGCCAACGAGGCCGGCGGAAAAATGGTTGTGGTGCACGCATGAATCAGGCCCGGGAGAACACGATGATTAACTCAGTGGCGATTGTGACCGGTGCCAGCCAGGGCATCGGACGTTCGACGGCGATTCGTCTGGCGCGGGATTTTGCTGCGGTGGTGTTGGTCGCCCGAAATCGACCGAACCTCGATGTCACGGCACAGGCTGTGCGTGAGGCCGGCGCTCAATGCCTGATCGTTGAAGGCGATGTCGCCGACCCCGCAATCCCCGCACAAGTGGTGGAGCGGACGTTGGCAGCGTTTGGTCGGATTGATGCCTTGCTCAACATTGCCGGGGCGGTGCCGCAGATCGATTTGTTCGACATGACTGATCAGCAATGGCATGACGGCACCGAACTGAAATTGCATGGCGCGCGCCGCATGACGCTGGCGGCATGGCCGGCGCTGAAAGCGGCGAAGGGCGCGGTGGTGTTGATGTCCGGCAACTCGGCGGTGACGCCCAAGGCACCTTACGCGGCGGTGGCCACGATTAATGCGGCGATTGTCGCGCTGGCGAAGGCGTTTGCGGATCGTGGCACGCAAGATGCGGTGCAGGTGAACAGCGTGCTGCCGGGGCCGGTGATGACCGGGCGGCGGCGTTCATACCTGGAGAAATGGGCGCCGGCCCATGGGATGTCGGTGGAGGAGGCCATGCTGAAGTTTCCGCAGGAGGCAGGGATTGGGCGGTTTGGTGAGCCGGAGGAAATTGCCGAGTTGATGGCGTTTCTGGTCTCGCCGGGGGCGCGGTGGATGACGGGGTCGGCGTTGCGGATGGATGGTGGGGAGGTGAAAGCGGTTTAAGTTGAACACTGAACCTGTGGGAGCGAGCCTGCTCGCGAAAGCGGTGTGTCATTCAACATAAATGTTGGCTGGCATGTCCCCTTCGCGAGCAGGCTCGCTCCCACATTGGGCCGGTGTTTAGTTGGCGGGCAGCGCGGGGGTACGCGGCGGAATCATCCGCTTTGTCCCCGTCGCTTCAAACGCCGAAGCCAACCGCAGCAACGTCGAATCGTCATACGCCCGCCCGGCAAACGTCAGTCCAACCGGCATGCCAATATCCGCCATCACACCCATCGGCACCGTCACTGTCGGCACACCCAAATGCCGGATCGCCAGGTTGCCATTCGCCACCCAAATACCATTGCTCCACGCGATGTCCGCCGACGCAGGATTCACATCTGCATCTGCCGGCCCCACATCGGCAACGGTCGGGAACAGCACCGCATCCAGCCCGAGGCGATCCATCCAGTGTTCAAGGTCGAGTCGGCGGGTCTGCTCAAGCCCCCGAAGTCCGTCCGGCAATGTGGAGATCTGGTCCCACGGCGTAATCCCGCGCTCGGCCATCCGCACATATTCATCCATCCCGGCAGCAAGGTCGCCCTCGCGATTGGGCAGCGTCCCTGGGTCATGGGGGAAGATCAGCGGGCCATCGACATCGACCAGACGATTCAATTTCGGATCGCCGTTCGCCCGCAGGAAATCATCAAACGCCCAAGCGGTCAGGTCCCACAACTCATGGTGCAGGAACTCCTTGGACACGATGCCGCGATTGAACACCGTCGGCGCGCCGGGGCGATCGCCTTCGCAATTGGACACCAGCGGGAAGTCGACTTCGATCACTTCGGCGCCGGCCGCTTCGAGTGCCTGACGCGCCTGTTTCCACAGATCGATCACCGAGGCGCGGGTGTTGATGCGCTGCCCGGTCGGGCCACCGATCCCCGGCGCTTGCGACGTGCCGGCTTCTGGATCGGCGTTGATGTACATCCGAGGAATGCCAAGGCGTTTGCCCGCGAGCGCATCGGGCTTCACGGCAAGCTCGGCATAGGAAGCAGGGCGCACCGAAGCCACACTCGGAATCGGCACCCAGGGTTGCAGGCGCCACAGATCGCCGCGTGTGTCGGTATCTTCCGCGACCACCACATCCAGCACTTCAAGCAGGTCAGCCATGGTCCGGGCAAACGGCACCACCACGTCCATGGTCGGCGTCAGCGGCCAGTTGCCGCGCACCGAGATCACCCCACGCGAAGGGGTGTAGGCGCACAGGCCATTGTTCGACGCCGGGCCCCGACCGCTGGACCAGGTTTCTTCCGCCAGACCGAACGCCGCGAAACTGGCGGCGGTTGCGGTACCGGCGCCATTCGACGAGCCGGAAGCGAAAGGGGCGGTGAGGTAGTCGGCGTTGTACGGGCTCTCGGCCCGGCCGTAGACACCGCGCTGCATCCCGCCATTGGCCATCGGCGGCATGTTGGTCTTGCCCAGGCAAATCGCCCCGGCGCCGCGCAGGCGTTCGATGGTGAAGGCATCGCGATAGGCGATCAGGTTGGCAAACGCGGGGCTGCCGGACGCAGCGGTCAGTCCCTTCACCAAGTAGCTGTCCTTGGCCGTGTAGGGGATGCCATCGAGCGGGCCGAGCGTTTGGCCTTTGGCGCGACGGGCATCGGACGCCTGCGCTTCGTTCAGCGCTTCGGGGTTGCGCACCACCACCGCGTTCAGGGCTGTGGGCGTGTCGGGGCCGTCATAGGCCTCGATGCGGGCGAGATAGGCCCGGACCAGCTCAACCGCCGTGGTCTGGCCCGATTCGAGCGCAGCGCGCAGCTCGGCAATGGAAACCTCGGTGACCTCGATCATGCTGTTCTCTCAAAATGGCTGTTCATGATGGTTCTCGTTGTACGGTGTTGCGAACTGGCGCTATTTAACACCAAGCGGCGAGTCGGGGCATCGGCGAAATGGCTTATCGACCGTGGGCCGCGTCCGCGAGTTGCCCGGTGTCCACCCGCACGAACGTCGAGTCGCCAATCGCGGTGAGCACCTCGCCCGCGTAAACCTCGCAGACCACCCGGGTCTTGCGTCCGACCTCGCCCTCGACTCTCGCCCGCAAGGTCAGCGTTACCCCCATGGGTGTCGGTTTGATGAACTTGATCCCGAGGTTGCCGGTGACGCAATCGATGCGCGGCAGGCTTCCGGCCTCACGCTGTTCCGCCCGGTAGTGATAGGCCATCGCCGTCCAGTTGGAGTGGCAATCGACCAGCATCGCGATCAGGCCGCCGTAGACCAGATCCGGCCAACCGCAGTATTTGGCATCGGGGATGTGCTCGGCGATCACCTGCACGCCGTCCTCGTGCCAGACACTTTTGACGTGCAACCCATGGGGATTGCGGCCGCCGCAGCCGTAACACACGCCTTCGGGGGCGGCGAGGTCTTGCAGGGGCGTTTCGATAAGGGACATGACGATCATCCTGAACAAGGTGAGCCTGAGTTCGGCGGATTTTAACGCCGAATCCGCTCGAGAATTAAAGCGTCCGATCAACCAGCCGGATGCTGTTGCGTCCGCCGCGTTTGGAGGCGTAAAGCGCAGCGTCGCCTTGCTCGATCAATGCCGCCAGACTGGCGGGCGGCTGGTCGAAGAGGTCGGCGCCGATGCTCAGCGTCACCGGTTCGGGCGTGGCGAAGGTCTGTGAGGCGGTTTGCTGAAACTGTTCGCGCAACGCGTTGCCAAGGCTGATGACCCGCTCGTTCGAGGCGTTACTCAACAGGACGACGAACTCGTCACCGCCAAGTCGGGCCACCAGCGCATCGTCGGGCAGCACCGAACGAATCATCTCGCTCAACGCGACCAGCAACCGGTCGCCGGCGGTATGGCCGTACAGGTCGTTGACCAGTTTGAAGTTGTCGATATCGATCAGCAGCAAGGCGCCGGGGCGAGTCAATGAGACGTCCTCCAGCAGACGCGGTGCCCGCATTTCGAGGGCGCGACGGTTGTACAGGGCGGTCAACGGGTCGCGAGCGGCGAGGTGGGCAATCTGTTTCTCCCGTCGATAGCGCTCGGTGCCGGTCATCGACAGCGCGATCAGCATGATCGCCATCACACCTTCGACCAGGGAAATCTGAATGATCGCGCCACGCAACGCGGCCAGATCGATGAGCGTGCCGGGAATCACCGCCGTCAGTGCCTTGGCCACATAGAAAACCCCGTGGGCCAGCAGCACATAACGCAGCTGCACCGCGCCGACGCTCAACGACTTGCCATGGGGACGCAGAAGGAAGCTGGCCCTGAGCGTCGACAGGGCAACCAGCAACGAGTTGACCAGCAACATGACTTTCGACCACGTGGGCCCGTCCGGCACCAGCAGCATGGCCAGCCACGCGATGAACATCAGCGCCCAGCCACGGGAAAGACGTGTTTGTGTGAAGCGCGCGACACCCAGCAAGAACAGAAAGTGCGCGATCACCAGCAGACCGTTGGCGAACCAGATACCGATGAACAGAAAGCCGCTGCTGCGCAGCAGGGCGAGGGTGGAACCCACGGTGATCGTGGCAAATCCCGCGCTCCAGAACAGCAGCGAAGGCTCGCGAATGCTGCGCCATTCGATCGCCAGGTACAGCGCGGCAGCCGCTGCAAGGGCGACCGAGAGTGTCAACATCGTGGACGGGTCGAGCGGCATGTCCTGGCGGGCCTGTCTTTTTGCGCGAAGAAACCGCGATTGTAGTCGTTCGCGGTTATTTTTCGCAGAGGGCCTGTCTGCACGCTTCACAGCAGGTAGTCGTTAACCTCTAGCGGCTTCTGCTAGTCTGCCGAACCCGCCCGTTGCCCAAGCAAGGCTCAATCAATGTTCACTCTTCGTGTCATGACCCTGGACGATTACGATGCCGTGATCGATCTCATGAAGCGTACGCCAGGCGTGTCCCTGCGTGATGCCGACTCCCGTGAATCGACCTCGAAGTATCTGGAACGTAATCCCGGGATGAGCTTCGTTGCGCAGGTGCAGGGCGTTATCGGCGGTTGCGTGATGTGCGGACACGACGGCCGGCGAGGGTATTTGCAGCATTTGGTGGTCCTGCCGCAGCATCGGCGGCAAGGCATCGCCAATGCGTTGGTAGACCGTTGTCTTGCGCGTCTCGAGGCGCTCGGCATCCTTAAATGTCATCTCGATGTGTTCAAGACTAATGCACTGGCGGCTGATTATTGGCGCAGTCAGGGTTGGCAGCTGAGGACCGATATCGATCGGTATTCGTTTACCCGGTCGGGTAATGAAAACGTGTGACCGAGCGCTTCGGGGCGCAGTCAGTTGCGCACAACCCAGAACATTGTCTGAACCCTGATATGCGGATGACTTTCCAGAGGTTCCCATTCATCCATGAATGTAAAACCCTGCTTCAGATAGAAGTTCGCAGCCCTGGCGTTGTCGGGAGAGACGTCCAGGAAAACCCGATCATATCCTTTGCCCATCGCGCGGGATTTCACCGCTTCCACCAATTGAATGGCCACGCCGGAACCACGGGCGGCGGGTTCAACCCACATTCCGATCAAGTTGTAGCGATTCGCCTGGCTGATCGCGGCACCGATCATGCCTACCGGCTTATCGTCTTCGAAAGCCAACCAGAATTGCGTTCCGCTGACTGACGAGGCGCGATCTTTCCACTGTTCGTCCGTGTAATGGGCGGCGGTCTGGTAGCTCACACCGAACGCTGTCGGCGTGTCCAACAGCGCGGCGAGACGGACTTGCTTCAACAGCGCCCAGTCTTTTTCTTCCGTGAGTCGAATGTCCATGTTTTTCCTGAGAGTGCCAGACTGCATCGTCGTATAAGAATGTCGAGGGGGAAACGTACGCACTGCCCAGCACTAAAACGGCAAGTCATGGTCAATAATCCCCGCACGACCGTCAGCGGTCATACTGCCCGGAGCCGACCGGATCCGCATCGGTATTTTGATCAAGGACAGTGAAAGCATGCTCGCCGCACAATAATCAGCCTCTGCCTGGTTCCGTCAATCGGGACTCGCCGTACGTTTACTCCTCCCTCCAAATCGAAGAATTTAAAGCATGCACCTACGCAAAATTGCAGTTGGGCTGTCGGCCCTTGTTTTGCTCTCGACCGGCGCGCAAGCCCGTAGTCTGCTGGACCTCCTCAAGCCGCCCACGCAGCATCAGACACAAACCTCTCACTCGGGCTCGATCAGCCAGAACTCGGCCCTGGACCTCTATTCAAACAAGCAGAAACAGGCCTCGTTCGACGGTTGCGCCGATCTGTTTCCGGCAGCGAAACCGATCAACACGGCCACGGTGCCAGCGACCATGAAACCGCTGGCGTTGTGTTCCGACAATTTTGCGGTGCTGTACTCGCAGACCAGCAAGACGCCGCTGGTGGTGGTCGAACGCCTTAACTCGGCCCAGTTGCAGGATGCCAAAGGCGAAGAGCGCACCAATCAGTTCTACCCGGATCCACGCATCCCCAAGAGCGGGCGGGCCGAGTTGAGTGATTACCGCAGCCAGCATCCGGCCGTGGACCGTGGCCATCAATCCCCGGCCGCCGATGCGCCGAGCCCCAATGCCATGGCCCAGTCCTTTGCACTGTCGAACATGGTGCCGCAAGACCCGACCAACAACCGCAAGATCTGGAGCAAGGTCGAGGCGGATGTCAGGAAGTTTGCCAAACGCGCCGATGGCAATGTGTTTGTCTTCACCGGCCCGATCTTTGACTCAGGCCACGGCACCATCGGCGACAACAAGGTCTGGGTGCCGACCCGCCTGTTCAAACTCGTCTACGACGCATCCTCCCAGCGTGCCTGGGCCTATGTCCTGCCCAACGCTGAAACCCGTATCGAGAGACCGATGGACTATGACGCGTTCGTGAAGAGCACCGGGCTCAAGTTGCTGGGGAATCTTCCGGTCTCAGGTTCGGTAGGGCGCTCTTAAACAAGAAAGGGACAGATCAATCTGTCCCTTTTTTTACCCGGCGTGACTAGCGCCAATGACTCAACGCCGAGGTGTCCAAGGCTTGCCATGCTTCGGCATTCCCCAATTGATCCTTCGTCAGCCAAAGCCCCGCGCTCGGGCAGAGGGACTCGGCGGGAAGTGCCAACAGGTCGCTCAACTTCAGCACGGTGGTTGAGCCCCGGTCTGTTTCATCCTCGGCTTCCCAGTCGCGCAGAAACACACGCACCGTCAAGGCGTCGTGCTTGAAACTTTCAAACTGCGGTCGATTGTGCAGCCACTGCGGTGACTGCCTCAAGGTTCGCGCTTGGACATCCAGCAGCAAAACCTGCCAGGCCAAGTGACCGCCGTGGTCATCGTCGATGTCGGTATGGAGTCGAGTCAGGGCGAGATAACGTGCGTCCCCGGACCAGATCATCGAAGGTGCGAGATCGCTGATGGCGCAACCCGACGCGGTCAGCAAATGCCCGCCCAGACGTGGGCTCTGGACCCGTAGCCAACTGTCGGCGTATTCGGTTTCACACCCGAACAGCCACGCGGCATCTTTATCCGTCGGTGCTGGCTGGACAAAATTGCCATCGGCTATTGCAGACTGTGGGTGTTTGACCAAGCGCCAATCGGGGAGGGTGGTCAGGCCTTGTGGGCTGACATTCAGCTCGCACCACTCATAGTAAAGTCGCGAATCCGGACGAGGCTGGCAGAATTCAGCGGCATCGTTCGCCTCGGGTGGCGCTTGATTGAAGCGCTGCAATGGGCTGCTTTGCAGGTCCTGATCCAGCCGCCCGCGAATCACGGCCACGCTCAGTCGCGGTCCACGAAAGTCCAGCAATCGCGCGGGCAACAGAGGCGGACTGTTCAGCAATTGCCGCGCCTGCGCGTCGGCCACCACCACATGCCCTGCCACGGCGGGCGGCTCGGCGAACGGGATCAAGGCGATGTAGCGTCCGCTGTCTGAAACCCGATGATCGAGCAGCCATACGCCCGGTAACGTCCAGTCGCCAATCCTGCAGGAATACCCCCCGAGCCCCACGCTGTTGTCTTGCTGCCAGATGAATTGAGCGCGCGTCTTACCCGTCAAGGGTGCCGACTCGACCACCGTCGCGCCGCGCTGTCCTTCGCCCGCCAGCGGCACGGCCAACTGCACGCGCGTCAGTTGCCGCTCCGCCACCTGTATCCGGCCGTTTGGCGCATGACCGACCTGGGAATCACAGTCGCTGTGGATGCTGTACAAGCCGTAACCATAGCGACCGCGATCAGGTTGCGGGTAGTCGAAGTAAGACGATAGCCGCAGGCAGTGATCATCCAGCGCCAGCGGTTCGCTCCAGCCCAGGGAAGGTTCATTGTCGGTGGAGATCCACGGGCAAGGCAGTGTTTGCCAGCCTCGGTCTGCGTGCCAGAGCCAGTAGTCGACGGCTTGATCTTCACCCATCCGCGCGCGGCAGGCGAAGGAACGACTGTCGGGATTCCAGAGGATGACGGTATCGGCCCTGATCAGCAGCGAAGTGGGCTCACCGTTAATGTTCACGCGGTATTCCGGGTTCCGCAGCGGGTCCCAGGGCTGCGGCAATTCACGCAAGCTGAGCGGTAGCGCCAGACGGGCGTCCAGACGTTGCTGCCCATCCGGGGACGTATGTCGGAGCGTTTCGTTCTCAAGGTTTTTTTGCCAGTCACCCGGCTCAAGCCAGAGATCAGCAACGGGCACCAGATCGACCCTTTGCGCCGTCGCCAGCAGTTGCTCCAGGCTGATCGCCCTCGCGCCATTGTCGACCAGAGGGCTGTAACGCCCGCTCAGGGTGCCGTCGTTAAAGGCATCCAGTTCCCAGAATTCATCACACGCACACTGGTAGAGCTGGCGCAGCTGTCGATCCAGAATCACCAACCCCCAGGCCTGGCGCGAGGGCAGCGGTGCGGCGAAATAGCGCCCGTCATTGGAGAAACGCGCCGACGCCCCAAGGCTTTGGAGCAGCACGCCATCGGGGAACAGGTAATCGCACAGGACGGGCCCGCCCATGGCGATTTCACTGTAGTTGAACACCCTGATGGGCTCGCCTTCGGGTGTTTGTCGGGGTTCGTCCCCGCCCCAGGCACTGGCGCCGGAAGACTGACCGGGCGCTAGCGGCGACGACTTGGCCGGCGTCTTTTCGGCCAAGCCAAAACGCCGTTCCAGATGACTGACGCTCGCCAGCCCGAAAAACATCACCGCCGCGGCCCCCGCGATGTCCCAGTACGCCGGCAACGCACGGCCCAGATTAAAACCCAGGCCGATGGCGGCAGAGGTCATTAACCGCGCAACCCCTCGGCCAGTTCGTGGCCAACCGGCCCGCGCTGTCAGCCACATCAAGGCTGCACACCCCAGCACCACACCGAGCGCCCACAGCAACGGTATGACCGTCACGAGGAAAATCGGGATCAACAGCACGGCGATTTGCCAAAGCAGATCGAGCAGTAATCGAGGCAGGCTTTTTTCGTCAGCGTTTTGTTCGGAAGAGGAACTCATTTAGCGGCCACCCAATGGGTAGTGTTTGATGCGGCACGGATAATCATTGCCATCGCCTTTGCAGATGCCATCCAGATAGCGGTAATCCATGCGCACCGACTGCCCTTTGATGGGCCATTGACGGCGTGGAAGCGTGGTTTGATAGTCGGTCGTTTCCGGGGCGAACGTGAGCGTCGTCCCGACCTCCGGGCATTCTGCCGTGGTCGATGCCGGGCTGACTTTCAAGACTTGGGCCTGTAGCTGTGTAGAGGGACGTTTCACTACCTCAGTGATCCGTAGCTCCAACGCGCAAATTTGCCACGTTGATGCGTGTACGGGTATGCACACTACCAAGAGTGTCAAAACAAGTAGCACACGAATGTTCATCATTGCCCTTACCTGGACGACGGATGAGTGATTCTGGCAGTAACTCAGAGGGTGCGGAATATTTTCAACGTGATCGAGCCTCCGCTCGCAGCACCATCCAGATGCCAATCCCGGATACGGCCACGCCCGACACCATTTGCCAGGAAAGCGCTTCCCCAAACATCGCCCAAGCCCAAAGCATCGTCACCGGTGGGCTCAGGTATAAAACACTGGCAACCCGGGTCGCCGTCGCGCGACGCAGGCACAGCCAATAAAGCCCATATCCGCCCATGGTCGACAGCCCTACCGTCCACAGCACACTCATGACAAACCCTGTACTGGGGATCGGCGCCAGGCTGCCCTGCGTTCCCTCGGCAATGGCAAAGGCGATGCTCGACACACAACATTGCAGCCACAGGTTGGGCAGCAGACCCAGCGACTCCGACGCGGGCAAACGTTTCTGCCACAGGGTCGCGATGGCGAGGGACAACATGCCGAGCAACGGAAGACCATAAGCCCATAACGGCGCGTCACCCCACGCCAGCGCACCGTGGGTCACCAGCACCACGCCGACCAGGCCGATGACCAGTCCTGCCCAGACTTGCCAGGCGAGTCGTTGGCCAAGTACCACTGCGGCCAGCAACGCCATGCCCATCGGCAGCAAGTCGGCGAACAACGCGGCCAGGCCCGCCGGCACGCCGAGGGCGATGCCTTGGGTGACGCCGGCCAAGTAACCCGCCATGGCGAGCAGGCCGATGCCGGCGTTTTTCAGCAGCGCGGGCCAAGAGGTGCGGCGCAATTGTTTGGCGACGAAGGGCAACAGGATCAGCGTGACCACCACGCAGCGCCAAAACACCACCAATAAGACGGGCGCGTAATCAATCGAGAAGCGCGCGCCGACAAACCCGGAACTCCAGGTCAGAATCAACGCCGCCTCGAGTAAAGGCAGGGGAATAGCCTGACGCCAGTCTGGCGTGGCTTGCGGATGAGCGGTCATCGGAGTGTGCTGGTTCATCACCACAGGCTACGAAACCGGCGTAGTCTAATAAATCAAAATAAAGTGCAGCAGTCCTTCACGAAGATTGAATCATGACAGCAATACTCGATATCGAATTGGTCCGTACGTTTCACGCCGTGGCGCGGATCGGTAAATTCAGTGCGGCGGCCGAGCAACTGCATAAAAGCCCGGCGGCGGTGAGCGTGCACATCCAGCGACTTGAGGCGGTGGCGGGTGGCCGTTTGTTGAACCGCGATAATCAGTCCGTTTCCCTGACCGCACTGGGCAAGCGTCTGCTGGTGTCCACCACTGAGTTACTGAGCACCCATGACCGGGTGCTGGCCGATCTGCATGGCACGCATTTGGCGGGACGCATTACCCTGGGTGTTCCCGATGAATATGCCGTGCATGTCATCCGCGACATTCTGCCGATTTTCGCGGCCGCTTGGCCCAACGTGGTTCTGGAACTCAAGACCGCTCCAAGTGATGCGCTACGTGACCTGGTACAGCGTGGAAAGCTTCAGGCTGCGGTGCTTGCCCAGCCCAAGGGGCAACCGAGTGCGCACGTGCTCGTCTCGACCCTGCCTGTCTGGGTCGGGCCGATCCACACGACGGTGGCCTCAATGGACCCGCTGCCACTGGCCGTGCACGCAACGCAATGCCCGTATCGGCAAGCCATGATCGAGTCGCTCAAGCAAAGTGGTCGCCGCTCGCGGGTGGTGCTGGAAAGTCCCTCCAACCAGGCGATCAAGGCGTGTGTTGAGGCGGGATTGGCGATCAGTCTGATCGACCGTGCCTTTGTGACGGCAAACATGCAGATCCTCGACGGTTTGCCCGTCATTCCAGAGCATGAAATCGTGTTTATGCGCTCGCTGTCTTCACAGGACGATGAGGCGGTGAATCTACTTGCCCAGGCCATGCAGCAGCACTTTCGGCTCTGATAACCCTCCGCGCCACAGACAGAAAACGCACCCGCTGGACCAATCGCGCAGGCATTTTCATCCGTTGGCAATTTGTCATATTCGGTTTCATTTCAGTGCAGATAGTGGGCAGCCCAACGCGATTTGAATGAGGCTGCACCGTGTTTCAACGTCTTCTGTGTTCACTGTCCGTTTTGAGCCTGTCCATCGCCGCTGCCCAGGCCGCCGAAACCACTACCCTCGATACCCCGCAGCTTCGCAGCATCGATAATTTCCGTGATCTCGCCGGCACTACCACTGCGTATTCCACCGCCAATGACGGCACGATGCGCGCCGGTGTGTTCTATCGCTCCAATGCGCTGACGCCGTCTGCGGCGGATCTGGCCACGTTGAACGGCCTGGGCATCAAGGCTGTTTACGACCTGCGCACACCGACCGAGATTGCCGGCACCCCCGACACGCTGCTCACGGGGGCGACCTACGAGAACATCGACATCATCGGCAGCACCACGTCCGGCTCGAACATCACCACGGTCTCGTTCACCAGCGCCGCCGATGCCATCGCCATGATGCAGCAGACCAACCGGGCGTTCGTCAGCGATGCGGGGATGCGCGGCCAATTCACTCGGCTGTTCAATGAGCTGGCCAGTGTCGATGGCGCCGCGCTGTTCCATTGCACCGCCGGCAAGGACCGAACGGGTTGGACCGCCGCCGTGTTGTTGAGCATTGCCGGGGTCGATAGCGCCACGATCATGGGCAACTACCTGGCGACCAACGACTACACCGCCGCGCGCATGAAAGCGACATTGGCGGCCATGCCGGCGAGTATGGCGGCGATCTACGCGCCGTTACTCGGGGTCGAGGCCAGTTACCTGCAAGCGGGGCTGGATCAGGTCACCGCACAGTACGGCAGCATGGACAATTACCTCAAGCAAGGGCTGGGGTTGTCCCAGGAAACCCTCTACGTACTGCGCGGCAAAATGGTCGAATACAACAGCCTGCCGGGCCAGGCGGGGCTGATCGGTAACGCCGCCGCTGGGGCGCAGTTGTTGCAACAGTTGCAGAACAGCAATCTGTCCGGCACCTACAGCGCCTACAACTATTACCTGCAATCGGCGATTGATGCCGGCACGCTCGGCGGGGTCGAATCCACGGTCGGGGGCCAGGTGCATGCGGACGCCGCGAGTTATCTGCTGCGCCAAGGGGCGATGATTGATCAGGCCGCCGCGCCGTTCATCAGCGGCACTGACCTCAAGGTCGGCCAATACCGTTTGTGGAGCACCGCGTTGGCGGGCTATCTGGGGAGTGATGGCTCGTCCCACGCCGCCAGCAGTAATGAGCACAGCCAAGGCTTGATGGTGGGCCTGACCCAGCGCTTCTCCGAGCAACTCAGCGCCCATGGCGGTTTTGGCTACAGTCGCGGAAATGTCGGCGGGGTGGGTGGTGAGGTGGATACTGACCTGACGTTCTTCTCCGTCGGCGCTCGTTACGCGCTGGACGGTCTGGAGCGCGGCTTGTTTGTAGATGCGGACGTCAATGCCGGATGGCTCGATTACGACAGCAAACGCGACCTCGGTGGCGGACTCGGTTCGGCCAAGGGCGACAGCCATGGCAACCTCACCGGCGCAACCCTGGCGCTGGGCTATCGCTTGCCGCTGAGCAGCATGATTCTCGAACCAAGCCTCGGCGTGCGCGTCAGCCATTTGGACTTGTCGGGCTTCAAGGAGAAGGGCAGCGAACTGGCCCTGGATGTCGACGGCATCCAGGCCACCCGCCGCAGTGCCGTGGCCAACCTCAAGGCATCGTTTGCACCGATTGGTATGGGCGCGTGGAACCTGGTGCCGGGTGTCGAAGTGGGCTACGAGCGTGTGCTGGGCGATCACACCGTCGACAGCGAAGGCCACTTGTTGGGACTTGATATTGAACAGCGTGCGGCGTTCGATAATCGCGATCAGTTCAGTGGCGGGGTCAACCTCATGGCCAATCTTGGCGCACTGAGCCTAGGGGCGGAAGTCGGTGCCAGCGGTGGCGGTGACAGCCATGGCTTCAGTGGCAGCCTCAAGGCCAGCTACCTGTTCTGACGGATGTAGTGACCCAGAGCAAAACCCCAATCCCCTGTGGGAGCGAGCAAGCTCACTCCCACATTGGATTTTCGCAAATCCCCCTGTGGGAGCGTGGCTTGCCCGCGAAGAGGCCGGCACATGCAGCATTGATGTCGACTGACAGTCCGCCTTCGTGAGCAAGCTCACTCCCACATTGGTTTGGTGTTATTCGCAGGTATTGCGCCCGACACCGGCCCCTGTGGGAGCGAGCCTGCTCGCGAAGGCGATGACACAGTCAAAAACTACATGCCTGACACACCGCTTTCGCGAGCAGGCTCGCTCCCACAGTTTTTGTATTGTGGTGAACCGAGAATTTGAGTACACCACATCCCCCTGTGGGAGCGGTGTTAGCGCCGGCGGTTTTTCACATCCGCCGGGCTGATGCCGTAGGCATTCTGAAAATACTGGCAAAACCTGCCGACATTGCTGAAGCCATATCGCAGGGCCACATCGGTCACGGATGTAGAGGTGTCGTCTACAAGCGCAGCATAAGCCCGCTCCAGCCGCACCTGCCGCTGATACGCCACAATCGACGTCCCCACAAACCGCCGAAACCCATCCTGCAATGCACGTTGGCTGACGTTGCTCAGCCGCGCCAGGTCCGTGCCGCTGACCAGATTGTCGGGATGTTCCTGAATGTACTCGATCGCCAACTTCACATGCCGTGGCGCAATCTGTGGGGCAGGGCGGCGCAGGGCCTGGGTGAAGTTGTGCGGCCAGGCTTCCAGCACCGCATCCACCAGCATTTCCCGCAGGCGCGACGGCATCAGCGTGCCGGCGTTGATCAGCAAGTCGAATTCGGTCCCCGTGGCCAAGTCGATCAAGGCCTTGATGCCCTGGAAGGCCGGAGCATTCAGGTCCACCTCAGGCTCGAAAATCACCTTCTGCAAAATCGGCTTGCCCAGCAACGTCGACAACCGCTCGGTGAGCAGCCCACGCTTGATCGAAATCCCGTGCTGCGCATGGTTGTCGATGAAGCGCATCGAGCGAATATCAGCCTTGTCGATGGCCAAACCCACATGGGCGACGCCGACCGATTCGGCCCCGTGGTTGAAAACAATCTTGCCAGCAGTGGGAATGACGAAGGTGATTTCATCCACCGGATCGGGAAACGCCACGCTGAAATCGCCCCGGTAATGCATGCGCCGAAAACTCACGCCCTCATGCCGACCGTACACGCCACCGATGATGATGTGCCCCGGCGGGGGCGGCGTGTCGGCATAGCGGTTGCCGAACATCTTCGAGAACAACGCGCCAAAGTCGTCGCAGCGCATGTCGTTGGACCGGAGGATGATTTGCTGGCGGGTCGAGGTTGAGAACACCTTGAGGGATACCTTGAGTCGGGCAATGGGGCAGGGCGAGAGCGCGCGGGGACGATAGCAGGCTGGGGGTGACAGGTTTGTGACGATGTAGGCGCGAGGCTTGCCCGCGAAGGCGGTATGTCAATAACGATGATGTCGACTGACACGCCGCTTTCGCGGGCAAGCCTCGCTCCTACAGGGTTAGCCTTGCGCCTTGTCCACCAGCCGCTGCACCCACTCGGTGTCCTGCGGATTGACCACGGCATAGCGGTCCGGCGGGAAAAAGGTCCAGTGATGGGCGACTTCGACCAAGCGTTTGAGCTCATCGGCAGACAGCCAATACTGCGTGTCCACCAAGGGCATCGGCGCGCCGCTGAAACGCTGTCCTAGAGACAGATGAGTACCGGGGGCAAAGGCGATCGCCAGTTCCTGGCCGGGTCGCAGTTGCTTGTCCGGCGTAGGCATTTTCCCCTCCCGTGCGTAGGTGAAGTTGCCCGGATATTGTTCCTTCAGTACCAACCAATGGCCCGCAGTGGTTTTGGCCACGACCCATTGCGACACACCGCTGTCTTGCACACTTTCGAGCTTGTCGTTTTTCCACTGCATGAGCGTGTTGCAGTCCGGATCGTAATCCGAGGACCACAGGTTAATGCCGGATTCCAGGGTATGACGCTCAAGCTTGACCCGCCCTTGATCGGGCATGGATTGCCAATAGCGTTTGGTCGGATCGCGGGTGTCGCGCAAATAATTGCGCAGTGCCCAGGTCGTCATGAACAGCAGCGTTGCGAACACCAGCCAGCCGAAAGAGGCCCCGACGATCCGGTCGATATCCAGATCGGCAGCGAACAACGACCGATAGAACAACAGGCCGACTAAAAACAAAATACCCGGCAGAACCGGGCCAAAGCACAACGGCGCAAGTAACACCACGATCCAGCTGAAACGATGCCCGGACGCACGCTCCCACGCCCAGGCCTGTTCCTGGGCAAGCATCGGCGCCTGTTCCCGTGGGGCGATGCCAGGATCGGGCATCTGAAAGCGTATGTAGCGCGTGTAGGAATCGTCGCTCATGGATCAGCTTTCAGAGGAACTGACGGTGTCCTGATCGTCTTCAGCCGCCAGCTTCAACCGGTCGGCCTTGCTGATGTACTTATCCTTTTTTTGCGGTGCCAGTTTGGCATTGGCCTTCTTGGCTTTAGCCTTGAATAGCTGCTGTAACTTTTTTTGACGATTCATCTCGTTCTACCGGGCTTGAAAACCCGCGAATGATAGCCGAAATAGGGGACGGATTTATTTAATAGATCTGTGCCGTTATCCGAAAAAAAACGTTGTTGAATAGCTCTTTGCTACTACTCTGAGGTCGCATAGGTCATTTGCTGATAATCAAATGGAAGGCCAAGGATGAGCACGTTGGTACGATCCCTTACTGTAGAAATTTTCAATGCAAGCGGTGCTGACATTACTGTCAACTATGGCTGGGAGATAGCGCCGACGCCCGGCACGACGATCTGCGCAACCCAACAGCAAAGCTACATTAACGGTGTGACCGATGCCTTTACGCTTCTTGGAGGTCAGATCTTGCTGACGCCCGCCGCTGGCGGCAGCATCAACCCTGTATGGACCTGGCCGTCGGGCGCCCCGGTCTCTGGCAGTGTGAACAATACGGCAACGAATCTCGCCGTTACCAACCAGTTTATAAACACCCAAACCAATAACCCCACGATGCAGGTAACTATTACCAATGCGAGCACCAGCGCCAAGATCGTGCCGGCAGTGTAGAAGCGAAAAGGGGACGGATTTATTTACCGTTCATGCTGAAAATTTTGTAAACAACTCCAATCAAATGTGGGAGCGGGCTTGCTCGCGAAAGCGGTGTGTCAGGCGACAGGGTTATTGACTGTGCCGACGCCTTCGCGAGCAAGCTTCGCTCCTACAGTGCCCGGCTGCTACCCAGGCTTGTGGTTATCCAGTACGCGATTGACCGCTATCTCACCCATCATGATGACCTGCTGCAACAGCAACATCCTCTTGCGTTGCGGGCCTTCCATCAGCTCGGCGAAATCGCTGACCATGACACTGGCCGACGACAATGAATCGTAAGCCTGGACCAGCAACGTTTCGTCATCCACCGCTGCGTCGATGGTGAAGATGGTGCTGCGCTTGTGGGGCGGTATCTGCGTTTTCGTCGCCCCGGGTTTCAGGTAGAAGTCGAGCGCGCGGTCGGCCGCCTCTTTCATTTTCGTGGGGTCAAGATCTAGAGAGGCGTCGTAGGGTACTGGACCGGTATTCGGGGGATTGGGTGTAACTTTGAACATAGACAGAACTCCGATGCTGCTTAATTGGAGCCATCACCATCTCGCTACCAAACGGAGGGTGGCGGCCATACGGAGGTTGGTAGACCGGGCATCGGAACCGGCGCCCCCGAAGGAGCCCTACGCATGGCCACCATGAAGCCGCAGTCCCAAAAGGAGGACCACCAAAGGTGACGCTACGCGTCGATGCTGAGGGTCTACCAAACCCATCGCTGTTTTTCAGCGACGGATACACGATAAAACCCAAGCCCTAGACGCACAAGCCAGCGGATTCTGGCGTACGCGTAGGCAGCGGCGCAAGGCGTTGTAGCCGCTTATGACGTAACACCGAGTGTCTTTAAACAGCCGTCGTTAAACATGTTTAAGTGATGCAGGATCTGACGTCTTCGCGAGCAAGCTCGCTCCCACAGAAGGCCTCTGCCACACTCAAATCTCGCGAACAACACCAAACAAATGTGGGAGCGAGCCTGCTCGCGAAGGCAGTGTGTCAGTCGACATCTTCATTGCCTGACACTCCGCCTTCGCGAGCAAGCTCGCTCCCACAGGGTTCGGTGTTATTCGGCTTATGATCTTGAATAAATACGTCGTGTAAAAAAGGAGACCCTGATGACCACCGCACACGTCTTCATCGCCACCAGCCTCGACGGCTTCATCGCCCGGCCCGATGGCGACATCGATTGGCTATTGCAGCGCGACGACCCGACCGAAGATCACGGCTACCCAGCCTTCATCGCCGACAAAGACGTGATCGTCATGGGCCGGGGTAGCTACGAGAAAGTGCTGACCTTCGACACCTGGTTCTACGACCGACCCGTCGTGGTGCTGTCCCAACAACTGGCCAATTCGCCAGTGTCCGAAGCGCTGGAAGGCAAAGTGCGTTTCTCCAACCTCACACCCGCAAACCTGATGGACGAACTGGCAAAACAAGGCGTGCGCCGGGTCTATGTCGATGGCGGGCAATTGGTGCAATCCTTCCTGCGCGACGGACTAGTCACGGACATGGTGATAACCACCGTCCCCGTGCTGATCGGCTCAGGAAGACCCCTGTTCGGCGCCCTCGCGCAAGACATCGAATTGAAACTGGTCACCAGCCGCTGCTTTCCGTCGGGGTTGGTGCAGTCCACTTACCGGGTGGCCCCACATGACCAAAATGAAAAATCCTGAAGATGTGCCCGGTGCTTTCCAGGCAGCCTGGAACAACCACGACATGGCTGCGCTCGGAGACCTGTTCGATCCAGACGCGACGTTCGTGAACCGCTTCGGACACTATGTCCGAGGCATCGAACAGATCGTGGCACTCCACACACCCATCCACGAAACGATCTACCGCGACTCAACGCTGCTGAATGAGCTGATCGACGTTGACCCCGTTGCAGATGGAGTGGCCGTTATCCATTTCTGGAGTCGCCTGACAGCCGGCGCCGCGCATCCGGCCGGGCCACACGTTGTGGATACGCTGATTCTTGCCGTGCTGACGAGGCGGGGCGAGAACTGGCGGATTCGAGCGCTTGAGAATGTGACCCTTACAAATCCTCGGACGGGGGAGGCGGTTTTGCGGGGTTAGCGCGGCGCAGAGCTGGATCATGCGCAAACGGTTGCTCAGAGTGCGCGTCAATTTCACCGCTGACAGTCCGCTTTCGACCCAGGCTGTGTGAAAACACATTTTTATAACGATTCGGCCATGGGGGCAT
>NZ_MOBR01000035.1 GCF_003732705.1 Pseudomonas frederiksbergensis
TTAGCTACGACAGCCCTATCGTTAGTGCGTGACGGGCTGATCAGACTGGATGAGCCAATTCTTGATCAGCCTTTCACGTTACGTCAGCTACTGCGGCATGAGGCAGGTCTAGCCGATTACGGCGAGCTTGCGCAGTATCACACCGCTGTTACGAACAGTGAGCCAGCGTGGTCGGCAGATGAAATGATGCAACGCCTTGACGGTGCTCGCCTTCGATACAGTCCCGGAACCGGTTGGCGTTACTCGAATGTTGGCTACCTGCTTATCGGCAGGCTTATTGAACGGCTAACTGATCTGACACTCGATAATGCGGTGACTAAAAGGGTACTTTCCCCTCTGGGCTTGTCGAATGTTCGCTTTGCTGAAACGCGAGCTGACTTACAAACGACCCACCATGGAAGCACCTCAAATTATGACCCCGCATGGGTTTATCACGGCCTGTTGATCGGCCCAATTTCGCAAGCAGCGCTATTTCTGGATCGACTCCTCCGTGGAGACCTGCTCTCCACAAGCTTGCTCCAGGAAATGCAGACAGCACGAGCATTGGGCGGCCCGATTCCGGGGCGCCCATGGATTACTCCGTGCTATGGCCTTGGCGTCATGCAGGGCTCAATTGAAGGCGGACATTCCCTATGCGGGCACACAGGCTGCGGACCAGGCAGTGTCATTGCTGCCTACCGTATCTGCGACGGCGACACATCGGCGTGTTGCGCTGCTTTTGAGGCGGGCGCCAGTGAAGGCGCAGTCGAAGCTTTCGTTGTTGGAAAGCTTGTGCAAGCTATACGGGGTAGCTGAAGACGGTTAAGTCTTTCAGGCGTCGGCGGGAATATCCGCTATGGCCAAGCGGCCCTTCACCATAGACAGTAGCCAAAAGCTGCCTCTCATTTTGGCAGCTAGGAACAGGAAAAAAGTGCATCTTATGACTGAGTATTGGGTGAAATTCAGAGGGGGGACTTCTTCATTGAGAGCCGTAATCGCTGCCATTCATTCCAGCAGTCCTCGGAAACCAAGTCTCGGAAACCACGTTCGTTCTCCATATCCAGGGCGACCTCGAATGGAACGGCAACACACGTCGCTTGATCACGGATCTTGAGTGCCTCGGACTCTGTAAGCGGAGAGCCTTTGTTCGTTTCTGCGCTTTGCAAAGCCACTGAAAGCGCCGGAATGAATACAACGCAAAGTTGTTCCGTCATCTGTTGCTAGTCTCAATTGTGCGGAAAGACCGAAAGATTACGCTGGTTGCTTAATCACGGCTATTGACCAAGAACATCTATCGCCTGATGGCCGATAGCTGCTGCTCGCGAACGTCCGTTTTCGCCCAACACCATCATTTGATTGCAGAAATGCTCAACGCTTTATTCCCCGAGTAAGGTTTCTGCAATCCAGTAGCAAATCATCCAGGAATGGATTGATGTCCAAAAGTTCCATTAGATCCAGCAGCTCTGCGGAGGCGGTCCTTATCGGTCGCCACTCGTCATGATCAAATATCAGCCGATCATGACACTGGAGTGCAGCCTCAGAAAGGCTATTGCATCGCTCCCAAATATCTCGCAGCCGTGAATTGATCTGCGCTGGTAACGCGCTGCCACAGACTGAAAGAACCTCGTCCAACGGAAAGATCATCTGTGACCAGGTTTCACATGCAGGGCAATCCGGGATGGTTTTCTGCTGCATATCCGAGGTCAGCGCGAGGAACTCAAGAGCCGGTATTGCCTCGCACACCGCAAGAACACGCTTGTAATCATCTTGGCCGTACCATTCCCACAACGTTGTGGAGAAACCCATCATCTAGCTCCAAAAAAATTCACTCGACCTATTACCATCAGTGGGCAGATTCAACTTTACCAGTTCACCTTTGCATCGCTCGAAGGGCTACTTGGGG
>NZ_MOBR01000036.1 GCF_003732705.1 Pseudomonas frederiksbergensis
AGCTCCTACGGAGTGGTCCAAAAAAACTGGACCCCAACAGGCTTGCCCGCGAATGCGGTGTATCAGACACATCGATGTTGACTGATACACCGCTTTCGCGGGCAAGCCTCGCTCCTACAGGGGTGATGGCGAACGTTAGCGCTACATGCCCAACTGCTTCATCAATGTCAGGTTGTCTTCGATGTGCCAGTTAGCGGCAATCTTGCCGTTTTCAATCTGATAGATATCGGTGGCGATGAAGTCCACGGTTTGCCCCGCGCCTTTGGTTTCGCCAAAGGTTCCGGTGAAGTGCCCGCGAAAATGCAAGTGCGCCACGACCCGGTCGCCCGCAATGATCATTTGCTCGACTTCGCAACGCAGATCCGGCACCGCGCCACGAAACGCCCGGGACGCCAGCAACGGTCCCTCTGGCCCCTGTTTACGGCCTTCGGGTGGGGTCTTGTCGATAAAGTTGCTCGCCAGCGCGTCCCGGGCAAACGCTTCTTCACCGGTGTTCCAGAACGTGTCGTAACGGCGGGCGGCGGTTTCCATGATGTCGAGTTGCGCGGGGGTCAGGCTCTTGTCCGTGATCAACACACCAGGTTTGACCAGGTCGGTGGCGGTGGCCGTACCGGACAGGGTCAGGGCGAACAAAACGCCGGCAATGAGAGACGCAGATGCAATTGAACGTGGCATCGTCAGGGTTCCTTTTATGATGTTGCGCAGGCGAGGCAGCGATTCAAATCGTCTCGGTTTCTCGAATGCTGAGCGGGCTGTTGAGGGTGTATTCGGCGATCGCATCCTTGCGCATGAACGCGACGCCGGGATGCCGTTTGGCGTAACGCAGAAATTCGTCCCAGACCCTGACCATCTGCGGCGTGCCGCTGATGCGGTCGTGGGCACTGATCGACATCATGCGCCGCCGGGTGCCGGCCTCTTCGTAGAGCTGATCGAACTCCAGTTTTATCTGTTCCAGAAATTGTCCCGGCGAGTAGTTCCGGCCCTCGATCAGCACGATGTCGTTGTTGCGCAAGGTGTACGGCACCACGACAAAATCCTTGCCGTTGACCTGCTCGATAAAGGGTTCGTCGCGGCTGACATCATCGATGTGATAGACGTAGCCAAGCTCCTGCAACAGCGACAAGGTATTGGGCCCGCGCCGCAGCCAGTTGCAGTTGTAGCCCTTGACGGGCTGGCCGGTGACCTCCGTCAGCATGCTCGCGGCCTGTTGCAGGAAGGTCCGTTCCTCATCGCGGCTCATGGCAAATTGCGAGCTCCAGTGCGGGCCGTGCCCCGAGGCTTCATGGCCACGGGTGACGATTTCCCTGGCCAGTACCGGATTGCGTTTCACGGCATCGCCGATCATGTGGCTGGTAACTTTGACGCCGTGGCGATCCCACAGGTCGAGCAGCCTTGGAATGCCTTCGCGATAACCGTAGGCAAACCAGGTATTGGTGGCGGGATCCGAGGGGACACTGTCGGGGAAGTTCACCCGGGGAAACGGGCTGTCGGTGTCTTTGAGCGGCTGGCCGCCGGCTTCGAACTGCATGGAAATCGAGACCACCAACCGGCCATCCCCCGGCCAGAAACCGCCCTTGGGTTTGCTCGATTTTGGCGCCGCGCCTGTAGTTTGCGCGGCGGACGCGTTTGCCGGACTCAGCAACGCCCCCGCTGCCAGTACGGCGGCCCCTGCACCCGCTTGGGCCAGGAAGGTCCGGCGTTGCGGGTTCGGAGGGATCGCAGAGTCGGTGTTTGTGGGTTCCATCGTGTTGACCTCAAACAATAAGTGAAGCGCCGAAGGGCATGGCGCCACGTTAGTGCTTAAGGTTTATTTTGATAATCGGTCATAAATCGAAAATCAATTTCGGAAATTCCAAACAATGCTTCTGACGTTTTTATGCCTCTTGTCGGGCCGTGATCGGCGCATGGTGGGTCATCAGTTCGGCGACCCAATCGATGAACACCCGCAACTTGCGGCTGATATGCCGGTTCGGCGGAAACGCCACGAAGATCGGCATCGGATCGAGACGCCAGCCCTCGAACAAACGCACCAAATCGCCACGCGCTTCGTGGGCCTTGGACATGTAGTCGGGCATCCACAGTACGCCGAGACCGGCCAGGCCCGCCGCGAGGTAGGCATTGCCATCGTCGACCGCCAGCACGTAGCGCCCCTTGATCTCCACGCTTTCATTGGCGCTGCGCATAGCGTAAGGCAAGGCTCTGCCGGTGCGCGCCCACAGGAAACCGACGATACGATGCGCCGAATCCTCCAGCTCCCGTGGATGCGATGGCGTGCCGACGCGCGCCAGATAGCTCGGCGCCGCAAACACCCCGAGTTGCAGATCGCCGACCCGTCGCGCCATCAGCGACTGATCGGTGAGTTCGCCGCCGCGCACCACGCAATCGACGTTCTCACCGATGATATCGACCATGCGATCGCTGACGCCCATGTCGATCTGGATGTCGGGATAGCGTGCGTGAAACGCCGGTAACGCCGGCACCAGAATCATGCTCGCCAACGGGCTGGGCACATCCACCCGCAACCGGCCCCGAGGCTGCACCGAAGCGCCGGACAACCCCGTCTCGGCATCGTCCAGATCCGCTAATAGCCGCACCGCGCGCTCATAAAACACCGCGCCGTCGGCAGTGACATTGACCTTGCGCGTGGTCCGATTGAGCAACTTGACCCGCAACCGCGCCTCCAGTTGCTGCACCAGTTGCGTCACAGTGGTCTTGCTCATGTGCAGCGTCTCGGCCGCCTTGGTGAAGCTGCCCGCCTCCACCACTCGCGCAAAAGCTTGCATCGCGTCAAAACGGTCCATTTTCGCCCCGGATTGTTTGGGTTTTACAAACAGTGAAAGCTACGGTTGCTCGTTTATCGGGCAGACGCAAGTCCTTACAGTCACTTCATCGTTAATTGCGGGTCGGTGTCGACCTGCCGATGGAGGCACTTTATGACTCAGCGTGATGTGGTTTTCCCGCCTGGACGCCAGGCACTTTACGAGCGCAATCGTTATTCGCCGGCGATCAAATCCAATGGCTTTTTGTTTGTTTCGGGACAGGTTGGCAGCAAGGAAGACGGCTCACCGGAACCGGATCTTGAGGACCAGGTACGAACGGCGTTCAACAACCTGAACGCGATCCTGAATGAGGCCGGCTGCACGTTTGACGACGTGATTGATGTGACGGTGTTTATCGTCAATCCGGAAGAACGGTTTGAAAAAATCTGGAAAGTCGTGCCGGAATTCTGGGGCATTGCGCCGCATCCGACGGTGACCGCTGTGGGTGTGACGTGGCTGTATGGCTTTCAGTTTGAAATCAAAGTCATCGCCAAACTCCCGGAAGCCACCGCCAACTAATCTGTCACACCGCCAATCAACTGTGGGAGCGAGCCTGCTCGCGAATGCGATCTACCAGTCGATAGAGATGTCGACTGACACACCGCATTCGCGAGCAGGCTCGCTCCCACAGGATGATGATTCTGACGCCGCTGTCCCGTGAAAGGATCAGCGGCGTTTTTCGTTAGAGCGAACAGCGTCGCGCCATTACCGAATGGCGACACCCGGTTGCGGATGGGGCCAACCCGGCCTATGGTCCAAGCGTGATTTACCTGCAACTGGTGGACGGCAAATCCCGTCGCCAGTGGCTGACCCCCACAGGAGGTGACGACATGCCGCACAACTCCCGCCCCGCCGTTCTCGAGCTGATTGGCAACACGCCGTTGGTACGCGTCAGCCGCTTCGACACCGGCCCGTGCACGCTGTTTCTCAAACTCGAATCGCAGAACCCCGGCGGTTCGATCAAAGACCGTATCGGCCTGGCGATGATTGACGCAGCCGAGCGCGACGGTCGGCTTAAACCCGGCGGCACCATCGTCGAAGCCACCGCCGGCAACACCGGCCTGGGCCTGGCGCTGGTCGGCCGGGCCAAGGGCTATCGCGTGGTGCTGGTGGTGCCGGACAAAATGTCCACGGAGAAGGTCCTGCACTTGAAGGCCATGGGCGCCGAAGTGCACATCACCCGTTCCGACGTCGGCAAGGGCCATCCCGAGTATTACCAGGATGTGGCGGCGCGATTGGCCAAGGAAATTCCCGACGCGTTCTTCGCCGATCAATTCAACAACCCGGCCAACCCGCTGGCCCACGAATGCAGCACCGCGCCGGAAATCTGGGCGCAAACCCAGCATGATCTGGATGCCATCGTCGTCGGTGTCGGTTCAGCCGGCACGCTGACCGGGCTGACCCGGTTCTTCAAGCGCGTGCAGCCGAATCTGGAAATGGTGCTGGCCGATCCGGTCGGTTCAGTGATGGCCGAATACAGCCGCAGCGGCATCCTCGGCAAACCCGGTTCCTGGGCCGTGGAAGGCATTGGCGAGGACTTCATTCCCTCGATCACCGACCTCTCCAGCGTGCGCCACGCCTATTCGATCAGCGATGAAGAAAGCTTCGATCATGCCCGTCAACTGCTGCGCGCCGAAGGCATTCTCGGCGGCTCCTCGACCGGCACTTTGCTGGCGGCGGCGCTGCGTTATTGCCGTGAGCAGACTGAGCCGAAACGCGTGGTCACCTTCGTCTGCGACACCGGCACCCGTTACCTGTCGAAGGTCTACAACGACCAATGGATGAATGACCAGGGCCTGTTGCAATACAAACGCTACGGCGATCTGCGCGACCTGATCTCCCGGCGCTTCGAGGATGGCCGGGTGATCAGCGTCGGCCCGGACGACACCCTGCTCACCGCGTTCCAGCGCATGCGCCTGGCGGATGTCTCGCAACTGCCGGTGCTGGTGGACGGAAAGCAACTGGTCGGCGTGATCGACGAGTCCGATATTCTGCTCGGCATGCAGGAAGATGCTTCGCACTTTCGCTTGACCGTGGCCAGCGCAATGACCGACAAAGTGCAAACCCTGTCGCCCGGCGCCAGTCTGGCTGAACTGCAAGCCGAACTCGACCGCGGGCTGGTGGCGATTATCGCCGACGCCTCAGGCTTCCATGGCCTGATTACCCGCGTTGACCTGCTCAATCACTTACGGAGATCCCTTACATGAGTCAGCACGATGAAACCGGTGCGCCGCGCGCCTTCGCCACCCGGGTGATCCACGCCGGGCAGGTGCCAGACCCGTCCACCGGAGCGCTGATGCCGCCGATCTACGCCAACTCCACCTATTTGCAGTCGAGCCCCGGCGTGCACAAGGGCCTCGATTACGGGCGCTCGCACAACCCGACGCGTTTCGCCCTGGAACGTTGCGTCGCCGACCTTGAGGGCGGCACCCAGGCTTTCGCCTTCGCCTCCGGGCTGGCGGCGATCTCCACCGTGCTTGAATTGCTCGACGCCGGCTCGCACATCGTCTCCGGTAACGACCTGTACGGCGGCACCTTCCGCCTGTTCGATAAAGTGCGCCAACGCAGCGCCGGGCATCGCTTCAGCTACGTCGACCTGACCAACCTGGCGAACTTCGAAGCCTCGTTGCAGGACGACACGCGGATGGTCTGGGTCGAAACCCCAAGCAATCCCCTGCTCAGCCTCACCGACCTCAGCGCCATCGCCCGCACCTGCCGTGACCGCGGCATCATTTGCGTCGCCGACAACACTTTCGCCAGCCCTTGGATCCAGCGCCCGCTGGAACTGGGCTTCGACATCGTGGTGCACTCGACCACCAAATACCTGAACGGCCACTCCGACGTTATCGGCGGCATCGCCATCGTCGGACAAAACCCGGAACTGGCCGAACGCCTGGGCTTCCTGCAAAACTCCGTGGGCGCCATCTCCGGCCCGTTCGACGCGTTCCTCACCCTGCGCGGCGTGAAAACCCTGGCCCTGCGCATGGAACGCCACTGCAGCAACGCACTGGAGCTGGCGCAATGGCTGGAACGTCAGCCGCAAGTGTCACGCATCTACTATCCGGGCCTGCCATCGCACCCGCAGCATGAACTGGCACGCCGGCAGATGCGTGGTTTTGGCGGGATGATTTCGATTGATCTGAACACCGACCTGGCGGGCGCCACACGCTTCCTTGAGAACGTGAAAATCTTTGCCTTGGCTGAGAGCCTGGGTGGCGTGGAGAGTTTGATCGAGCATCCGGCGATCATGACCCATGCGAGCATTCCGGCTGAGACCCGTGCGCAGTTGGGGATTGGCGATGGGTTGGTACGGTTGTCGGTGGGGGTCGAGGATGTGGAAGACCTGCGGGCGGATCTGGCGCAGGCATTGGCGCTGATTTAAGTCGAGGGTTGGAAGCGGCTGCGCAGAGTGCGCGAGCTAGAAAAAAAGCCCGGCTGATGAGGCCGGGCTTTTGTCGAGTACTGCGGTAAAACCATGCATTCAGACTGCACGGCGTTCGAGCAGTCGGTCTGCACCACTCTCGGCAACCTGGTTGCCTTTCAGATGATCCGAGCCATCAGCTGCAACGGCATCGCTGAACAACGGGTCGGTTTCAGTGGCTGCAACGGCATCGCTGAACAGTGGGTCGGTTTCGTTGGCTGCAACAGCGTCGCTGAAAAGACGATCCGACGTATCCGCAACAGCGCGTTTTTCCAGAAGGCGATCAGCGCCACCTTCAGCCACACGATTCTGCATCAGATGATCCGAGCCGCCTTCAGCGACCACAGGTTGAGCAGAAGTCGCGGCAAACGCATTCAGTGCGAAGATCGAGAACGCGATGCCGAGGATGGTTTGGCGTTTCATGATGGTGTGCTCCGAGGTGTAGTGGGTTTGTATGGAGCCGATCTTACGCCGCGGTTCTGATATGAGAACTTCATTGAGTTAATGGTTGCTATTGATGCGATCAATGACAGCGCATCACCCGCCCCCCCTCCTCTCGACACATCAAAAAATTTGAACCGCCATTGGATGTGCTCGCCTAATGATCAGCAGGTGGACATTCCACAGGCAAATTGCCAATACCGGCATACTCCGAGAGGTGGTGAACGTGGCTAAAGACGAGAAAAAAAGCAAAGGTGAGTCTTCAAAAGCCAGCAAGGATTTGAAAGACAAAAAATCATCAACCGCGAAGAAATCAGCTGCGGCGTCGGCTCTTTCGAAACCTGCCGAAAAGAAAGACAAGAAGAAAGATGCCGAACCCAAAAAAATGGCAAAAAAAGCTGATAGCAAGCCAGAAAAGGCTAAGAAATCAGAGAAGGCCGAAAAGCCAGCGAAAAAGAAAAAGTGACATCTGCTATCTGCTAGGGCTTTACGCCCTAGCATCCTTACGCCGTGTTGCCTTTAGTGTCGCCACTGGCGGCAATGGGTGGGTTTCTGTCCTTCGTGACAGGCAGAGATCGGCCAATAGCTGTCGTTCAGGACAGTACAAACGGCTAACGTTTCACTCTGGCGAAGAAGAGTGAATGGGATATCTTGTCGAGCTGTCGATCCGTACAACACACCAAGGATGCCAATGCTCTGTTCACTCATATCAAATGGTCAGCCACAAACGCCTGACCGATTAGAACTGACGGCCCCCTGGTGGAGTTTTACGAAAACAGTGTTAGCTACGACAGCCCTATCGTTAGTGCGTGACGGGCTGATCAGACTGGATGA
>NZ_MOBR01000037.1 GCF_003732705.1 Pseudomonas frederiksbergensis
TCATCCAGTCTGATCAGCCCGTCACGCACTAACGATAGGGCTGTCGTAGCTAAGACTGTTTTCGTAAAACTCCACCAGGGGGCCGTCAGTTCTAATCGGTCAGGCGTTTGTGGCTGACCATTTGATATGAGTGAACAGAGCATTGGCATCCTTGGTGTGTTGTACGGATCGACAGCTCGACAAGATATCCCATTCACTCTTCTTCGCCAGAGTGAAACGTTAGCCGTTTGTACTGTCCTGAACGACAGCTATTGGCCGATTGCTGCAAGTGGCGAAGGACGGCAATCAACCCAAAGCTGCCGGTCAGCATTGGTAGAAACCGGCGGTATGCAGCCTTTCAGCTCCAATGGTACTAAGCTAAAAAGTAGCTACCGGGCAAGAAGGTGATAAAAGAGGGGCCCTGCTAATCCCGCCACCAGGGTCGAGCGCTCCTCGATACGCTTGGCGCCTTTCGCCATGACATCGCCGAGAAAACGTAATCAGGGACATCATCTAACAATGGAAAACGCTATGAAGGCTCGGTGCCCCAACTGTGGCCATATCCCCATCAGGCTGTCGCCCACCCATAAGTGCCCCGAATGCGGAGTCTTTAATCATGAATGGCTGATTTATGACTGGGAAAGCTTTGCATCCTTCAGGCGTCAGCACCTCAAATACAATATTCTAATAATCAACATGGTAGTCATTAACATCGTCGCGCTGGTGACGCTTGAATCCAGCAATGTCGTTTTCTGGATGCTAAACGTTCTGTCTATTCCAGCCATAATCAGTTTATTTCTATGCCTCAATGATCTTCGAGGACAAGCGAAGTATGAAGGGCATAACAGTCGCGCTGTTTTACCTTGGTTTTCGGGTTTCACGGGGTTTTGATCAGAGTGTCTGCTCCTGACCGGTAGTGGTCCGTCGTGAACGGCCGCTTTCGGTCATCAGTTAGCGGACGCTCATGACGTCAGCTTTCGGCCCAGGCTGTGTGAAAACACATTTTTATAACGATTCGGCCATGGGGGCATTTG
>NZ_MOBR01000038.1 GCF_003732705.1 Pseudomonas frederiksbergensis
TTGGCCCAGAGTGTGTAAAAACGCTCATAACCTGATCGTCTTGAGCCATTGACGTTCGTTGGCTGAGCGATCGCACGGTCAATGCTTCGAGTCGCACCGGTCGCGACCTGGAACACGTAACGTTGTTTTTACAGCCTCTGGAATGGGCCAAAACCAGCCTTTTTTATGCCGACAGCGCCTTCATTAAACCGTTAGCACCAATGATTTTCATGACCCGTTTCAAGTTGTAGGCGAGCACATTCAAGCTCATCTCCGCGCTCACCCCAGCCAGCTTTCGTGTCAGGAAGTGCGTTGCACCCATCCATTGTTTGAGCGTCCCGAAGGGATGCTCAACAGTCCGTTTTCGGACGCGCATCATCTCCGGTGCTTTGCTCAGCCTAAGCTGCATTTCCTCCAATACAACTTCATGCTCCCAGCGTCGAACTCGTCGTTCCGTGCTCGGGGTGCATTGCGACTTCAACGCGCAGCTCTGGCATTTCGAACTCCAGTAACGATGCAAATTCAGGCCTTTTTCAACGTAGGAGTAGTGCCAGACCAGCGCCTCGCCAGCCGGGCAAATGTATTCGTTTTTTGCCGCGTCATAGATGAAGGCATCGTTATTGAAACGCCCGTCAGCCTTGGCTCCAGAGGTCATCGGTTTGGGCACATAGGCGGTGATACCGGCATCGTGACAAGCGAGGATTTGTTCGCTTTTGAAGTAACCTCGGTCCGCCACTACCGACAACGTTTCTGACGCCATCGCCTCGCGGACTTGCTTAGCCATCGAGCTGAGTTGATCGCGGTCGGAACCAACGTTGGTCACCTCATGCGCAACGATCAAATGGTGCTGCGTGTCGACCGCTGTCTGCACGTTATAGCCAACAATTCCCGTGCCGCGCGTCATCATGGATCGGCTGTCTGGATCGGTCAGTGAGACCTGTTTATCCGGTGATTCATTGAGCTGGATTTCGATCGCCTGAAGCTCCTTCATTTGAGATTTGAGCTTGGCGATTTTCTCTTCCAGCCGCACGGCACTGGGCTCGGAAGTTGTTGGTTCTTGCCGATCAGCAGCATCGAGTGCTGCCAGGTAACGATTGATACTCGATTCAATTTCTTCCATGCGCCGTTTCAGTTTGGCGCTGGTGAAATTGCGGTCGCGGTTGTTGACGGCTTTGAACTTACTGCCATCGATCGCGACCAGATTTTCTCCGAATAATCCCAACTGCTGACACAGCACAACGAACTGGCGACAGACGCCTCGAATGGCCTTGCTGTTGTCCTTTCGGAAGTTGGCGATGGTCTTGAAATCCGGCATCAAACGTCCGGTCAACCACATCAGTTCGACGTTGCGTTGGGCTTCTCGCTCCAGGCGTCGGCTCGACTGGATGCGGTTGAGATAACCGTAGATGTAGATCTTCAACAAGACCGAGGGATGGTAAGCAGGTCGGCCAGTGTCGGCTGGAATGGCACCTTCAAAACCCAGATTGACCAGGTCGAGTTCGTCGACAAAGACGTCGACTACGCGCACCGGA
>NZ_MOBR01000039.1 GCF_003732705.1 Pseudomonas frederiksbergensis
CCCTGTAGGAGCGAGGCTGTTGTGGCTCAATGTTTTTGGACCATGATGTAGGAGCATCTACCTAAGGAAGCATCATGGGATATCGGGTCGTTGATACCGGGGCAAAAGCGGAAGCCATTCGCTTGGTTGTGGAGATGAATTGCTCCATACCTGAAGCCTGCAAGCTAACGGGAGTTGGACCTACAGCTCTACGTCGATGGGTTCTGCTCTGGCGTCGGGAGCACGCGGGGATTTCACAACCCTCTCGGCCACAGGACCAGGAACTGATCGAGTCGCTACAGGCAAAATTGGCGCTGGTCGAAGCCGAGAACCAAGTATTAAAAAAGCAATTGCCCTCTCATCTGAAGGTTCTGTTCAGCCGAACCAAATGATTGACGGCGTTAGAGGGGCAGTGTCGATTAGACGCATGTGTCTGGTCTTAGGCTTGGCCCGCAGTAGCTATTACGCGAAACGTAAACCCAAGCCGCCTCGTGTTTTAGAGAGTGGCTTGGAGATGAAGATTCGTGCGTTGCATACAGAGCATCGCGAAGCTTTAGGGGCCCGCGGCTTATCCAAGGAGTTGAAAGCGGAAGGCATTTTTATCGGACGTCACCGCATGCGCTCCTTGATAAAGACCCTTGATTTAACCAGGCGCCGGCCGCGTTACGCTCACTATCGTCGCGCCACCAAACCAAGTATCACGGCGCCGAACATACTTGATCGTCGCTTTAATCCGGTCCAGCCAGACACGCTCTGGGCCGGCGATATCACTTACATCAAAGTGAGGGATAGCTGGTTATATCTGGCCGTAGTGATGGATTTGTTTTCACGCCGGATTGTGGGGTGGGCTTGTTCAAGAACCGCCGACACGGACCTGTCGATCAAAGCACTGAAATTGGCAGTAGCACTGCGCCACCCAATGCCTGAGCTGTTGTTTCATTCAGACCAGGGCTGTCAGTACACTGCAGAGCGATTTTCAGCGTGTCTGGCGCAATGCCGAATCGTCCACAGCGTGAGTCGTCGCGGAAACTGCTGGGACAACGCGGTGGTAGAGCGTTATTTCAGAACGTTGAAGCACGACTGGATGCCAGAAAATGGCTATCAGAATCACCTTGAGGCGGAAAAGGATGTGATCGACTTTGTGTCGCACTACAACCATCGCCGCTGCCACACCGCATCGAATAACCTGCCGCCTGCGCTCTTTGAGCAGCAGGCGGCCTAAAGCTCCTACGGAGTGGTCCAAAAAAACTGGACCCCAACAGGCTTGCCCGCGAA
>NZ_MOBR01000006.1:0-205974 GCF_003732705.1 Pseudomonas frederiksbergensis
CCCGCGAAGGCGTCATATCAATCAACATTGATATCGACTGACACGACGCCTTCGCGGGCAAGCCTCGCTCCTACAATATTTCTTATCTTTTAGACCTTAATCACCGCAATCAATAGTGCTGTTCAACCCTCGCGACTCTCCATATTATCGCCGTCATAAAGTCATTTCCCCGTGGAGCGTCCCATGCCCGTTAAAGCCCTGTTCAAACCGTTCCACCTCGGCACCCTCGAACTGCCGACCCGCGTCGTCATGGCGCCGATGACCCGCTCCTTTTCCCCGGGCGGCGTTCCCAATTCCAAAGTCATCGAGTACTACCGTCGCCGCGCCGCTGCCGGCGTAGGCTTGATCATCACCGAAGGCACCACCGTCGGCCACAAGGCCTCCAACGGCTACCCGAACGTGCCGCACTTCTACGGTGAAGCGGCGCTGGCTGGCTGGAAGAAAGTCGTTGATGCCGTGCACGCCGAGGGCGGCAAGATCGTTCCCCAGCTGTGGCACGTGGGCAGCGTCCGTCGCATCGGCACCGAGCCGGATGCCACCGTTCCAGGTTACGGCCCGTCGGAAAAATTGAAGGACGGTCAGGTCGTGGTTCACGGCATGACCCAACAGGATATTCAGGACGTGATCGCCGCGTTCGCCCAGTCGGCCAAGGATGCGCAAAGCATCGGCATGGACGGCGTGGAAATCCACGGCGCCCACGGCTATCTGGTCGACCAGTTCTTCTGGGAAGGCACCAACCAGCGTACCGACGAATACGGCGGCAGCCTGGCCAACCGTTCGCGTTTCGCCATTGAATTGATTCAAGCCGTGCGCGCAGCGGTAGGCGAAGGTTTCCCGATCATCTTCCGTTTCTCCCAGTGGAAACAGCAGGACTACACCGCGCGTCTGGTGCAAACCCCGGAAGCCCTGGGCGAGTTCCTCAAGCCGTTGTCCGACGCGGGCGTGGATATTTTCCACTGCTCGACGCGCCGTTTCTGGGAGCCGGAGTTCGACGGTTCCGAACTGAACCTGGCGGGCTGGACCCGCAAGCTCACCGGCAAACCGACCATCACCGTGGGCAGCGTCGGCCTGGATGGCGAGTTCCTGCAGTTCATGGTCAACACCGACAAGATTGCCCAGCCGGCCAGCCTGGAAAAATTGCTGGAGCGTTTGAACAACGATGAGTTTGATTTGGTAGCGGTAGGGCGTGCGCTGCTGGTAGACCCGGACTGGGCGCAGAAAGTGCGCGATGGTCGTGAAGAAGACATCCTGCCGTTCAGCCGTGAGGCGTTGATGACGCTGGTTTAAGTAGCGACTGGAAGGGCCCCTTCGCGGGCAAGCCTCGCTCCTACAGGATTGATGTCGATCACAACATATCGACACGACTCAACCCTGTAGGAGCGAGGCTTGCCCGCGAAGCTTTTAAGGCAACAACGCTGCATCCGTCAGTGTTGGCTCTTGAGAGCAAGCCCCGCGCAACTGCCCCTCAAACTGCTCGATAATCGCCGCCCACCCCTGGCGACTCGCATGCTGGCGCGCATTCAGCCGCACGCAACGCAAGGTTTCTCGTTCCTCCAGCAGCCAGCGCGCCGCATCGCAGAACGCCGCTTCATCCCCCGGCATTGCCAAAACACCGTTATAGCCGTGGCGAATGTGCTGACCCGCCGCCGCCAGATCGTACGCCACCACCCCAAGCCCTGAGGCCAGCGCCTCCAGCACCACATTGCCAAAGGTTTCGGTCATGCTCGGAAACAGAAAAACATCCCCCGACGCATAGTGGCTGGCCAAGGCCTCACCACGTTGTGAACCGCAGAAAATCGCTTCGGGCAACTCCTTCTGCAACGCCATCCGCAGCGGTCCATCGCCGACCACGATCAATTTCATGTTGCGCTGTGGATAAGTCGCCTTCAGCGCGTCGAAACTGCGCTTGAGCAGCCCCAGGTTCTTCTCCGGCGCCAGGCGTCCAACGTGGATGACGGCAATTTCATCGTCCGCCAGTCCCCATTGCTCACGCAACGCGTTAAGGCGTTTGGCCGGGTGAAACAGTTGGCTGTCGACGCCTCGAGACAGCAGCGCCAGGCGTTCGAACTGGCGACGCTCCAGTTCCAGGCGCTGACTGACGCTGGGCACCAGGGTCAGGGTCGAGCGGTTGTGAAACCAGCGCAGGTAGTGGGTCAGAATTCGTGTCAGCAAGCCGAGCCCGTACTGGCTCGAGTACTGCTGGAAGTTGGTGTGAAAGCCGCTGACCACCGAAATCCCCAGGCGCCGCGCAGCACGCAATGCCGACAAACCCAGCGGTCCTTCGGTGGCGATGTACAGCACGTCGGGGCGATGGCGTTTCCAGCGTCGCAGCAACTTGTGCATCGACGACTGGCCCCATTGCAACCCCGGATAGCCCGGCAGCGGCCAGCCGCGACACAGCAGCAATGCATCGTCACTGCCCAACTGTCGATCACAACCCTGGCGCGGCCGGACCAACTCGACCTGATGCCCGCGCGCGCGCAAACCATCGCACAAGCGGCCAAGCGTATTGGCCACGCCGTTGATTTCCGGAGGGAAGGTTTCGGTGATCAGAGTGATATGCAGAGCTGTCGTCATGACCTCAGTGTCGGCTGAGGCCATGTCGTCATTGTGTCTTTATGATGATGGATTTATGACGCCGATCGCTGGGGCACCAGGTTCTCGGCACCACGCTCACGCACCCAGAACAACGTTGCCCCGGCCACGGCGGCCGGCATCATCAGGATGTTGACCACCGGAATCAGCAACACCAGATACACGATCCCGCCAAAACTCATGCTCTGCCAGCGCTTCTGTCGCAGCCAGGCGAGCATTTCGTTCCAGCCTAGTTTGTGGTTGTCCGCCGGGTAGTCGATGTACTGGATCGCCATCATCCACACCCCGAATAGCAGCCACAGCGGCGCGGCGATGATATTCACCACCGGGATGAATGAGAGGATGAACAGCCCGATGGCCCGGGGCAGGAAGTAGCCGAGTTTGCGCATTTCCCGGGCCAGGGTGCGGGGGATCATTTCGATCAGCTCGCCCCAACTGAAGGCCGGGAAGTCGTCTGTACCGCGCACGACCACTTCGACTTTCTCTGCGAGGAAGCCGTTGAACGGTGCGGCGATGACGTTGGCGAGCATGGTGAAGGTGAAAAACACCATCAGCACCACCAGCACAACGAAAATCGGCCAGAGGATGTAGCTGAGGAAACTCAGCCAGTCCGGCAGAGACGGCATCAGCGTATCGACCCACATGCTGAATTGATGTCCCGCGAGGTAGATCAATCCGACGAACAGCACCAGGTTGATCACCAGTGGCAACAACACGAACAAACGCAGGCCCGGGCTCAGGACCAATTTGAGGCCTTCGCGCAGGTATTGCGGGCCGGACAGAACAGGGGCGGGCATAGCGTGCTCCGAGCAAAGGGTAAACGCGCCGACCTTACCGACTTTGCCTGACGGGTGAAAGCGCGGCATCGGTATCGACATTCACTGTAACAAAGGCGTCTATAAAATCACCGCTTCGGGATAGAGACCGCCTATGAGCTGGATTGTTAAACCGTATTTCCTTAATCTTCGCCCCCTCGATACGCTGCACCCATTCTTTTTACAGGACTGTCGAGCTCAAGCCTTCCCCAAGTGCTTTCAACAGTCCTTTTTTATTCCCGCCGGCAAACCCGGCGTTCCGCGCCAGGTTATTCGGGCCGGTTAACAGGAGCAGGTCATGTCTGAAGTCCGTCATTCGCGAGTGATTATTCTTGGTTCCGGCCCTGCCGGTTACAGCGCCGCGGTATACGCCGCCCGTGCCAACCTCAAGCCACTGCTGATCACTGGCATGCAGGCCGGCGGTCAACTGACCACCACCACCGAAGTCGACAACTGGCCGGGCGACGTCCACGGCCTGACCGGCCCGGCGCTGATGGACCGGATGAAAGAGCACGCCGAACGCTTTGAAACCGAGATCGTCTTCGATCACATCAATGCCGTGGACTTCGCTGCCAAGCCTTACACCCTGACCGGCGACAGCGCGACCTACACCTGCGACGCCCTGATCATCGCCACCGGCGCCAGCGCCCGTTACCTGGGGCTGCCGTCGGAAGAAGCGTTCATGGGCAAAGGCGTTTCAGCCTGCGCAACTTGCGACGGTTTCTTCTACCGCAACAAGCCAGTGGCAGTGGTCGGCGGCGGCAACACCGCTGTGGAAGAAGCGCTGTACCTGGCCAACATCGCCAGCACCGTGACCCTGATCCACCGTCGCGAAACCTTCCGCGCCGAGAAGATCCTGATCGACAAACTGAACGCCCGTGTTGCTGAAGGCAAGATCATCCTCAAGTTGAACTCGAACCTGGACGAAGTCCTGGGCGACAACATGGGCGTGACCGGTGCTCGCCTGAAGAACAACGACGGCAGCTTCGACGAGCTGACAGTCGACGGCGTGTTCATCGCCATCGGCCACACCCCGAACACTTCGTTGTTCGAAGGCCAGCTGACGTTGAAAGACGGCTATCTGGTGGTGCACGGCGGCCGTGAAGGCAACGCCACTGCCACCAACCTGGAAGGTATCTTCGCTGCCGGTGACGTGGCTGACCACGTTTACCGCCAGGCGATCACCTCGGCCGGCGCTGGTTGCATGGCGGCACTGGATGCCGAGCGTTACCTCGACGATCTGCAGAACGCCAAGTTCTGATTTCGCAGCAATGAAAAAACCGGCCTCGGCCGGTTTTTTTGTGCCCACAAGATTTGCACTCCCCACACCCCTGTAGGAGCGAGGCTTGCCCGCGAAAGCGATTTAACATTCGACATCAATGTCGGCAAATACGACGCCTTCGCGGGCAAGCCTCGCTCCTACAGGGGGTGTTGATCAGCCGCGCAATCGCTCCTGAACAAAATCCATGACCTTCAACGATTGATAGATGGCGTTGGCGGCGATTCGCCCGAACGGGCCGCCGTTCCAGTCCAGCAGATACGGCTTGAACAGCTGATAACGCGCAGTTTCCCCGCACACCGCTTCAGCAATCACCCGGCCGCCGATGGAACCGGTGTTCAAGCCATGCCCGCCAAACGAAGTGCAGGCCCAGACACCCGGTTCCAGCAGCCCCAGGTTGGGCATTTTGTTGGTGGAGTAGCCCATCAGGCCGGACCAGGCGAGGTCGATCTTGACCGCAGCCAATTGCGGATACACCGAAACCATATCGGCCTTGAGCATCGCCGCCAGGGCTTTTTCGTCCTGTTCGTTGCGGGTGGTAATGCGTCCGCCCCAGAGCAGGCGGTCGCCTTCGACCACGCGGTAATAGTCCGACGCGCGGCGGTCATCGGAGAACGCGGCACCGGAGTCGAGGACGTTCTTGATCCCGTCGCCCAGGTGTTCGGTCAGCACCACGTAGGTGGCGATGGGCAGGTAGGCGCGGCTAAGTTTCTGCAATTCCGGGCCGCCGTAACCGCCGGCGCAGAACACCAGGTCCTGGCAGCACACAGTGCCGTGAGCGGTGCGGACGAGTTTGTCGGTGCCCTGATGCTGCCAGGCGAGCATTTTCGAGTGTTCGAAAATCCGCCCTTCCGTCGCTTCGAGGGTGCGGGCCAGGCCCAGGCAATAATTCAATGGGTGGAAATGCAGGGCATTGGGATCTTCGACACCCTGGAAATAACGCAGGGTGTGCGCCCGTTCGCGCACCTGGGCAGTGTCGAGAAAATTGAGTTCATAGCCAAAGTCCCGGCGCATGGTCTCGATGTGGTCTTTCACTTCGGCGCCGTCGTCGTAGCGCTTGACGCGAATGGTGCCGGCGGATGGCGCGCACCCGGTCAGGCCCAGTTCCCGGATGTTGTCGCGAACGATCTCCACCCCCTCGGCCGACATCTGGAACAACGCCCTGGCCTGTTCCAGGCCGAGTTTTTTGCGGATCGCGCCAGAGCCTTCCGCCCAACCCGGCGAGACCACGCCGCCGTTGCGACCGGACGCGCCCCAAGCGACTTGATGGGCTTCAAGGATGATCACGCGCTTGCCGCGCCGGGTCAGTTCCAGGGCGGCCGTGAGGCCGGCGATACCGGCGCCGATGATGCACACGTCGCAGGTTTCGTCGCCGTGCAATGCTGGCCGCGCCGCGCGAAGCAGCGAGGTTTGGGAGTACCAGGTGTTGGGGAAGGACATGATCAATCCTTGAGGTTTAGCCGATCAAGTGTGAGAGCGGGCTTGCTCGCGACGGCGGTCTGACAGTCACCTGTATGGTGAATGTTAAGCCGCTTTCGCGAGCAAGCTCGCTCCCACAGGGTTTGCGCGGTTACTTGATGGTCGAGTAGTCGACGCCGTACCACTTGTCCGAGAGCTTGGTCAGCGTGCCGTCCTTGTGCATCGCGCCCACGATTTCACTGAGTTTGGCGGTCAGCTCCGGGTCACCCTTGTCGGTGGCGATGGCCAGTGGTTCGTAGAACGCCACGACATTATCCACGGCGCGCAGCGGGTAGCCTTTCTTGACGGCCGCGTCCAGGGTGCTGCGTTGCGTGAGGATGGCATCCAGCCGCGTGCCGTCGCCCAGGCGCAGATCGTCCAGCGGCCCGACGGAGCCGGAGTAGGTTTTCATTTTTTCGGTTTTGACGTCATACACCACGGGCGGCACGTCGGTGGTTTCAATGGCCAGCGCCTGGCTGAAATAGTCCTCGGACGTGGTGCCGCCTTCGACGCCGATGGTTTTGCCGTTCAGCGCTTTGTGGTCGGTGACTTTAGAGGTGCCGTGCACGGCAAACACGTAGGGCACGTAGTAGTAGGTCCCAGGGAAATCAAGGATGCGCGCGCGACTCTTGGTGGCGGTCATCGAGCCCACAGACACGTCCCAGCGCCCGTTCCATTTGCCGGCGGTGATCACGTCCCAGTCCGGCGTGATGAACTTGACCGCGACCCCGAGGCGCTTGGCGATCTCCTTGGAGACGTCGATATCGAAGCCGTCGATTTCGTTCTTGTCGTTGATGAATCCCTGGGGTGGCCAGGTCGCCGAGGTCGCGACGGTCAGAGTCTTGCTGCTCTCGATCTTGTCCAGGACCGCGCCGGCATTGGCGGCGCCGACGAACAACAGCGACAGGGTGGCAGCGAGGGTCAGCGCATGTTTTTTACTGAGCATGTTTATCTCCACTTTTCGTTTTTGTTATGCGGGGTAAAGCCGTTCTCAGTGACCGATGATTTGCGAGAGGAATTTCTGCGCGCGTTCGGTCTGGGGGTTGTTGAAAAACTCGGCCGGGGTGGCTTGTTCGATGACCTGGCCCTGGTCCATGAACAGCACGCGGTCGGCGACTTTGCTGGCAAAACCCATTTCGTGGGTCACGCAAATCATGGTCATGCCGTCGGTGGCCAACTCGCCCATGACGTCGAGCACTTCGTGGACCATTTCCGGGTCCAGCGCCGAAGTCGGCTCATCGAACAGCATCACTTTGGGGTTCATGCACAGCGCCCGGGCAATCGCCACGCGCTGCTGCTGGCCGCCGGACAGTTGCGACGGATACTTGTGCGCGTGCTCGGCAATCCGAACTCGCTCCAGGTAAACCTGCGCGCGTTTTTTCGCTTCGGTGGACGACACGCCTTGTACCAATTGCGGGGCCAGGGTCAGGTTGTCCATCACGCTCAAATGCGGGAACAAATTGAAGCTCTGGAACACCATGCCGATTTCCCGGCGCACCGCGCTGACACTTTCTGCCTCGCTGGTGAGGGTGATGCCGTTGACCTGGATGTGGCCTTTCTGGAAGTTTTCCAGGTGATTGATGCAGCGGATCATCGTCGACTTGCCCGAGCCCGACGGTCCGCACACCACGAGGATTTCCCCGGCGGCCACGTTCAGGTCGACGTCACGCAAGGCGTGAAAATTGCCGTACCACTTGTTCAGGCCGGTGATCGAAATCATCGAAGGGCTGGTCTGCGGGGCAGGGGCCAGGTCGAGTCGCTCGGCGGTAGTCATCATGGATCAACCTCTGGCAGTGGATCGGTTGACCCGTTTTTCGATTCGCGCCTGCACCCGTTCGAGGATGAACGACAGCGCCCAGTAAATCATTGCGGCGGTGATGAGCATTTCCAGGTGACGGAAGTCCGCACGGCCCTGGGTCTTGGCCAGGTACATGAGCTCCCAGACGCCGATAACCGACACCAGCGAACTGTCCTTGAGCATGGCGATGAACTGGTTGCCGGTGGGCGGGATGATCACCCGCAAGGCTTGCGGCATGATCACTCGGCTCAGGGTTTTGAACGGGCTGATGCCCAGCGCCCGCGAGGCTTCCCACTGACCCACCGGGATGCTCTGGATGCCCGCGCGGAAAATCTCGGTCATGTAGGCGCCGTAGCACAGCGACAGGGCGAGGATGCCGGCCGGCACCGCGTCGACCACGTAACCGAGTTGCGGCAGACCGAGGTAAATCAGGTAGATCTGGATCAGCAGCGGCACACCGCGAAAGAACGAGGTGTAGAACGAGGCGATGGCATTCGCCAGACCGTTGTTCGACAGTTTGGCCACCGCACCGATCAGCGCCAGCACAAAGGCAATCACGATGGCGACGGCGGAGATATACAGCGTGGTCGCCGCGCCCTGGATGATCAGGAAACCGATCTTGTCGAGGATGAAGCTGTAGGAGAGGTTGAAGGTGTCGAAGAAGGCGAGGAACAGGATCAGCAGTTCGATCCACACCACGGTGGTTTGCACCTTGAACTTCAGGCGCCCGAGGACATGGAAGTTCAGCGTGCCGAGCACGGCGATCAGCAAACCGATGGCGATATTGCGCGCGGTCAGGCTGTCGGGAGCGTCGCCCAGCAGTGGATGCAGAAAGTGGCTGAGGGCGCTGTTGCCCAGGTTCATCAGGTACGCGCCGAGGAACAACACCACAGCGACGCCAAGCAGGAATTGAGGATCATTGGACTTTTTTTTATAAATTATATTGTCGTGATACATGAATGCCTCGGCTTGTAGGTGGTTACAGTCTCGCTCGATAAAAGAAGTTATTTGTAGGAGCCAGGCTTGTCGGCGAAGGCGATTTGCGGGACGCCTTCGCCGGCAAGCCTGGCTCCTACAGGTCGGGTATTTGGCAGTATTGCGACGCAAAATCCGGGATCACAAGCGAACATAATTCGCTATGTCAGTCCCGGATCGCAGTTTGCGTTTTCAGGAAAGCTTCGCCAGGCAGAATTCAAGGATGTCCAGCCCTTCCTCCAGCACCGCCGCTTCGGTGGTCAGCGGTGCCAGCAGCCGAATGATGTTTCGCGATTTGCCGCTGGGCATCAACAGCAAACCCGCGTCCCGAGCCAGGGCCAGCAACTGGGTCAGTTGCGCAGAGGCCGGTGAGCCGTCGGCGTTAACCAACTCGATACCGCGCATCGCCCCGACACCGGTTAGGCGGCCCAGAAACGGGGAGACATTATTGGCGCGCCAGGCTTCGTAGCGACTGACGATGGCTTCTTCCTGTTGCGAGCCCCAAGCGTGCAGGTTCGCATCGGTCATCTCGTCCAGGGTCGCCAGTGCCGCGGCGCAGGCGATCGGGTTGCCTGAATAAGTACCGCCGAGTCCGCCCTTGGGCAAAGTGTCGAGCAATGACTTGCGCCCGACCACTGCGCCCAACGGCACGCCGCCGGCGATACTCTTGGCGAGCAGGATCAGGTCTGGCTCGATGCCCAGTCGCGAGAAGGCAAAACGTTCACCGGTACGACCGAACCCAGACTGGATTTCATCGGCGATCAGCAGGATGTTTTTCTGATCACAGAAGCGCCGTAACGCTTGGGCAAACTCGACGTCCATCGCCAGGAACCCGGCTTCGCCCTGCACCGGTTCGACGATAAAACACGCCACGTCTTCGACGTCGATCTCGACGCTGAACAACCGATCCATCGCCTTCAACGCGTCGGCGCAGGTCACGCCGTTGTCCTTGCTCGGGAAGGGCAGGTGATACACGGGGCCTGGCAGCACGCCGACTTTCTGTTTGTAGGGGGCGACTTTGCCGTTGAGGTTGAGGGTGGCGAGGGTGCGGCCGTGGAAGGCGCCGTCGAAAGCGATCACGGCGGTGCGGCCGGTGGCACCGCGGACGATCTTCAGCGCGTTTTCCGCTGCCTCCGCGCCGCTGTTGGTGAGCATCCCGCTGACCGGGTAGCCCACCGGAATAAACGCCGTCAGACGATCCATCAGTTCGATGTAGGGCACATGCGGGGCCGCGTTGAACGCGTAGTGGGTCAGTCGGGTGGCTTGTTCGCGAATGGCCTCGACGATGTGCGGGTGGCAGTGGCCAAGGTTCAGCACGCCGATGCCGCCGACAAAGTCGATGTAGCGTTTGCCATCGGTGTCCCAGACCTCGGCGTTTTTGCCGTGGCTGAGGGTGACGGGATGCACGACGTTGATCGACTGGCTGATGCTTTCGCTGCTCATGGATGACCGACTCTGAAGAAGGGATGCTTCTTTTTATCTAAGCCGTGAGCAGGGGGACCGGGCAAACGAAATAAAGTCGCCGGGTCAATCTTAAAAGTCGGGATGTGTGCCGGAGCCGTTGTAGGAGCATGGCTTGCCCGCGATGGCGTCATGAAGATCGCCATCGCGAGCAAGCTTTGCTCCTACAGGAAAAGCGTTTAGCGGCGGGTCAGTGGTTGTTGGGTGAACTTCACGCCAGCCAGACCATGAGCAATCAAAGCCCGGATATTGCCATGGTCGCTGCCTTCAGGCGTCGCCACCACCGAACGGTAATGCTCGCCAAACGCCAACAGCGCTTCGTCATCGCTCAAGCCTTCCAGCAGCGCCAGACCCAGGGTCTTGCACGAACCTTCGTTCTGCCCGGCGGCGTTTTCCACGCCACCATTGTTGAAGGCTTGCGGCTGGTAATCGTAGCCGGCAGCAATAAAGGCCAGGGTGTCAGCGAAAAGGTGTTCGCCGCTGTTGAGGCTGGCGCGCAGGGTGTTCAAATCACTCATGGGGTTTTCCTTTGGCAAACGCCGCTTGTTGTTCGGCGTTGGCTTCTTGCTGGTATTGGGCTTTCCATTCGGCATAAGGCATGCCGTAAACCACTTCGCGGGCGTCGTCGAGGCTGACCTCGATCTGGCGTTCATCGGCGGCAGCCTTGTACCACTTGGACAGGCAGTTGCGGCAGAAACCCGAGAGGTTCATCAGGTCGATGTTCTGCACGTCCTTGCGGCTGTCCAGATGGGCGACCAGCCGGCGAAAGGCGGCGGCTTCAAGTTCCAGGCGTTGTTGATCGGTCATGGGGGGCTCGCAGAGGCAGCTTTGAGCGGCAAGCTTCAAGCTGCAAGATGGATTTCGGTGGCCGTTAGCTTACCGCTTGAAGCTTGAAGCTTGAAGCTTAACGGCTCGCCGCGAGCGTGATTGATACCGACTCGGCAAATCGCAAAGCGTGGGGTTTGTCGACTTCCACTTCGGCATACAGCACCGACTCGTTGACCATGACCAGATCGAGAATTTCCTGGGTCAGGCGTTCGAGCAGGGCAAAGCGGTTGCCTTCCACGTGGGCGATGATTGCCTTGGTGATGGTGCGGTAGTTCAGCGCGTGATCGATGTCGTTGTCGCGCACCGCTTCCTGCGCCGCGTAAAGGATGGTCAGGTTGATCAACACATCCTGCTTGTTGAGGATTTCATCTTCGTTGATGCCGATGAAGGTGCGCAGGCACAGGTCCTTGACCCGGATGCGCGCCATTCCTGGTTGAAGTTGTGGCATTGCTACTTGCTCCGTCCAATCAATTGCAGGAACTCCTGGCGGGTATTGCTCGACTCGCGGAAGGCGCCGAGCATCACCGAGGTGTTCATGGTCGAATTCTGTTTCTCGACGCCGCGCATCATCATGCACATGTGCTTGGCCTCGATCACCACGGCGACACCGGCGGCGTCCGTCACGTGCTGCACCGCGTCGGCGATCTGCCGGGTGAGGTTTTCCTGAATTTGCAGGCGCCGGGCGAACATGTCCACCAATCGCGCAATCTTCGACAGGCCCAGCACCTTGCCCGTCGGAATATAAGCCACATGCGCCTTGCCGATGAAGGGCAGCATGTGGTGCTCGCACAGCGAATAGAGTTCGATGTCGGCGACGATGATCATCTCGTCGGTATCTGATGAAAACAATGCGCCGTTGACGATTTCCTCGACACTTTGCTCATAGCCATGACACAGGTACTGCATGGCTTTGGCGGCGCGCATCGGGGTGTCTTGCAGTCCTTCGCGGTCGGGGTTTTCACCGAGGCCGATGAGGATTTCACGATAGCTCTGGGATAAGGCGTTCTGAGGCAGGGATAACGTCATGGTAGATCCTCGCGGGGGCGGCTATTTGACGTGCCGTCCGCCGTTGACGGTCAGGGTCGTGCCGGTGACATAAGGGTTGTCGAGCAGATAGCGAAGGCTCTGGTAGATCACTTCGCCGCCGGGCTCGATGCCCAGCGCGGACTTGGCCAGGGCTTTTGCACGGTACGCCGCGTCGTCGTCGGGATTGAACAATAGCAGGGCTGGCGCAATGCCGTTGACCTTGATCGCTGGCGCATATTTAGCGGCGAAGGACAGAGTCAGGTTGTCGAGCCCGGCTTTACTGGCGCAGTAGCCGATGTGTTTGCTACTGCCCTTGCGGGTCACATCGTCGCTGATGTGCACGATGTCGGCGGGGTTCGAGCGTTCGAGCAAGTCCGCGCAGTGCAGGTTGATCAGGTAGGGCGCGAGCATGTGTACGCTGAACATCCGGGTAAAAGCCTGGGCATCGGTGTCCGGGGTTTCGGCCAGCCATTCGGACGCGTTATGCACGATCGCCCGCAGGCTGTCGGTGTGGGTCTTGAGTTCGGAGATGAACGCGAGGATGCCGGCTTCGCTGGAGAAGTCCGCGAACACCGCCGTTGCGCCCAGATCGCGCAACGTTTGTACGCCGGGGCGATCGGTGCGGTAGCTGAAGATCACGCGGTGGCCGTCTTCAAGCAAACGCCGGGCGCAGTGCAGGCCGACACGCTGGCCGGCACCGGTGATGAGGATTGGGGCTGCGGAAGAGGTCATGAACGGCTCGCGTCGCGGTTAGAGCAAAACTATACCAGCGACGGCGAGCGTTCACCTACGACACCTGTAGGAGCAAAGCTTGCTCGCGATTGAGACGACTCGGTCTTTCTTTCAGACCGAGTCATCGTTCATCGCGGGCAAGCCTTGCTCCTACAGGGAAATCATTGGTTCTGGGTGGTGGGGGCGACGGGAATTGCCCGAGTCGGCGTGCTGTGCAGCCAGTTGGCCAACAAACGAGTCGACAGCGGAATAAAGAAATAGACCATCAATGGCGTCAGGCACAGCGTGCTGACGAGCACCCGAGGCAACAGGCTCATTTCACCGAGCAACGGCCCCAGGACAAAGTTGAACAGCAGGGAAACCGGGAAGAACGCCAGCCAGATCGCCACGGCCTGTTTCCAGCGCGGCGGGCGATTACCCGCTGCGCCGAACCAGCCTTCGATGCCGCTGACCCGATGTTCCGTCGGATGGGCGAACAAGTCGCTGCCGCGGCCCAGCCAGGCAGTGCGCGAGGCGGAATGCTCCCAGGCGTGCAGGGTCTGCTCGTCGGCGAAGCGAAAGATAATCTGGAATTCGTCATCATCGGGCGGCGGAGCGAGCACGCCAGAGCCGAGATAGCCGGGAAAGTCGGTGGCCAGTTGTTCGCCTTCACGCAACCAGGCGATCAGGTCCTGATAACGTCCATCGGCAACGCGGCGCGCCACCATCAGCGTGACGGGTGAGGTAGACATTGTGTATCTCCGTAAGGCTATTGCGTCGCTCCGGGTAGGAGTTTCGCCAGACGCAGCGCCGGGGTGATGGGCTGCGTCCTGGGACAAGCAAGGATTATTCCTGATTATGAAAATTACACCAGAGGCATTCATCGCCCATCAATATCCTGTGTCGCATCCATCAATGGGTTGAATGATTACGGGGGTTAAGCGCTAGAATAGGATCCAATTTGACCTTGGACGATCACGCCCAAATGCCTGTCCTGACTGACGTTGTCCCTCGATTGCTCCCAAGCGTCTCCCTTGAACGGGAAGAACTGTTCCCGATTCGAGAAGTGGCGCGCCTCACCGGCATCAACCCGGTGACGTTGCGAGCCTGGGAGCGACGTTATGGCCTGATCCAGCCCACACGCACCGAAAGCGGGCATAGGCTGTATTCGATGGCCGATATCGAGACAGTGCGCAGCATCCTTGGCTGGATTGATCGCGGCGTAGCGGTCAGCAAGGTTGGCAAGATTCTGGCCAAGACCGAACCGCTCAAAGTGCTCTCGCACATCATCCCCGATGAATTGGTGTTGGCTGATTACGCCCAATGGCAGCAGCAGGTCCAGGCGGCGGTCAGCGCGTTTGACGATGTTCAGCTGGAGCGGGTCTACGGGCAAATTTTTTCCAGTTATTCGATGCCGGTGGTGTTTCAGGACATCCTGATGCCACTCTGGACGCAACTGTTGCAGCGTCAGGAGGCGTTCGGTCAAACCAGCGAGTGGTTGTTTTTCGATGCTTTCCTGCGATCCCGCGTGGCGCAGCGCCTGTTGCTGATTCGTGACACCTCACCGCGCCGGGTCGTTATCAGCGCACTGGCAGGTCAATGCCGTGAATTGGAACTGCTGGTGGCCGCGCTGTTTTTGAGCGGGGCGGATTCGGGTGTGCGTGTGCTGACGATCGGCCAGCCGTTCGATGAGCTGACCCTGGTCTGCGAAAGGGTTCAGCCCAAGGCGTTGGTGCTGTTTTCCAATCACGTCCCCGCACCCGAGTTGCCTCGACGTTTGAATCGCCTGGCCATGAGTCTGGATTGTCAGCTGATGCTGGCCGGGGATGCATCCGACCTGGCGCAGGAAAGCCTGGCCGGGTCTTCGATCGGCTGTCTGGGGAACGAGGGTTTGTTGATGCGACAGCGTCTGAAGCAATTCCTGGCGGGTAACCTGGATACTTGAGGTTCAGACGTGCAAGGCAGGATGGGTCAGGCGATGTTGCTGAAGGATGAATTGACGCAGACGTTCGGTTTCGTCCTTGTCACTTTGGCTCAACTGGTAAGCGAAGAAGCCCTGCTCGGTTTCCCGTTCGAACGTACCGCGCAACGCGATCCGTTCATAGCCTGACGGGCTGAACCACAACGCGAAATGCTTCGGCGGTTTGGTCTTGTTGCGAACTTCCAGCAAAACCCCTTTGAACGACACTTCATGGACCCACATCGTGCCGGGCTGGCCTTTGGCATTCTCCAGTGCGACCGGCTCCTCTAGTGTCAGGCGCCATGGTCGGACCATCGGCCCGTCCTCAAAAATACTCGGCACGCCCAGGCGCAAATGCAGCGCGTGGAACTCGTCCTCGACCAAGTGCAGCGGGAAGGTCATTTGCTGATTTTCGAAGTTGGCCTGGATGGTGACCTGCTCATGGGCGGCGAGGCGCGTGAGCAGGTCCCGGATCTGCGATCCACCGTTGACGAGCAGGCTCGACGTTGCATCCCGCACATTGAGCTGCGGGTTGTGCTGCATGGTCTGGATAAAATCCAGCTCATCCTGGGTCAGGAGTGCGTCGCGTTGCATGGCTTGCTCGTAAATAAAAGTTACAAAGTCATCGGTGATTGTAGTTAATGACAATTAATTCGCAGTTTTGTTTTCGCCGTTCGTCGTTTTAAGTGCCGCCAGCTCGGCCTGCAATTCAGCGACTTGCGCTTCCAGTTGCGCAACCCGCTGCTGCGCCTTGACCTGCACCGTCACATCTTTTTGTACACCCACAAAGTAGGTTTGTCCGTCGCTTTCGTTTTTAACCGTCGAAAGGGACAGCTCGTTCCAGAATGGCGTGCCGTCCTTGCGGTAGTTGCGCAGGATTTCCCGGCATGAACCGCCGCTGTCCAATGCGTTGCGAATCAACACCAGAGCCTCTTGATCCCGATCGCCGGATTGCAGGAAGCGGCAGTCCTGGTAAAGGATTTCTTCGCTGCTATAACCGGTCAGGCGTTCGAAGGCCGGGTTGACGTAAATCAGGATGTTGTCTTGCTCGCCTTCCTTCTCGGCAATCACGATGCCGTCGTTCGAAGCGTTGATCACCATTTGCAGCAATTGAGCGTTGATCATCAGAGAATCCTTTCCAAGTTGATTGAGCGCTGCATTCTAGAAGAACAAAATGGGCTGTCTACTGGCCATCAAGGCTAATTTAGAGCCATTCGCAGGTTTTTTGCCGGTGCTGTTAATATCGCCGGTCTTTTACAGCTTCAGGAACAGATTGATGAAAGTCGCCATCCTTTCCGGCTCGGTGTACGGCACGGCTGAAGAAGTCGCCCGGCACGCCGCGAATATTTTGCAAGAAGCCGGTTTCGAGACCTGGCACAACCCCCGTGCCAGCCTGGCCGACGTTCAGGCATTCGGCCCCGAAGCCTTCCTGGCCGTGACCTCGACCACGGGCATGGGCGAACTGCCGGACAACCTGCAACCGCTGTACTCGATGATTCGCGATCAGTTGCCTGCCGCCTGGCGCGGTTTGCCGGGGGCCGTCATCGGCCTGGGCGACGCGAGCTACGGTGATACGTTTTGCGGCGGCGGTGAGCAGATGCGCGAATTGTTCAGCGAATTGGGCCTGCGCGAAGTGCTGCCGATGCTGCGCCTGGATGCCAGTGAAAGCGTCACCCCGGAAACCGACGCCGAGCCTTGGCTGGCGGAGCTGGTCAGCGCTCTGCGGGGCTGACCGGACGCTCACGCAGCAGCGCGAGCCAGGCCTGGGCGGCTTTTGACAGGTACGCGCCCTGGCGCCAGATAAAGGCAATGTCCCAGCGCAGATACGCCGGCGCATTTAAGGTCAGGCGCACCACGCCTGGCCGCACCAACCCGCGCGCAACCACACTGGGCAGCAGCACTACGCCTTGCCCGGCGGCCACCAGCGCCGCGAGAAAATCCGCCTGGCCGCTGCGCCCGCCTTCCTTGGGCGTAAACCCCAATTGTTGGCAAGCTTGAAGCAGCCGGTCATTGAGCACGAAGCTGCGCTGATACAGCAGAAACGGCGTGTCCGCCAATTCCTCCAGACCAATCACGCTCTTCGCTGCCAACGGATGATCGGCGGGCAGCAGCGCGTCCAGCGGTTCATCGCAGAACGGCTGAAACGCGAATTGCGGATCCTTCGGTAGCAAACTGCCGCCCAGTTCCAGTTCGCCGCTCAACACCGCCTGCTCGATGTTCCGGCTGCCGCCTTCAAGCAGATGAATGCTGATGTTCGGGTAGCGTCGCCGGTACTCGGCGAACAGTCCGGCGAACAACGCGTCACTGCCCAGCAGCGGCAACCCCAGACGCAGTTCTCCGCGAGCCAATTGGCTCAAATCGTCCAGTTCACTGAGCAATTCGTTGCGCAGGCGCAGCATGCCCTCGGCCCGTTGCAGCACCACGCTACCGGCGGCGGTCAGGCGCAACTGTGAGCCCAGGCGTTCAAGCAGCGGCGTGCCCAGGCTTTGCTCCAGTTGTGCGACCTGCTTGCTCACCGCCGATTGGCTGATGTGCAAGGTCTTGGCTGCCTGAGTAAAACCACCCTGGTGCATGACTTCGATAAAGCTGCGTAGCTGTTTGAATTCCATAGCCTGATTCCAATTTGGAATGCCGGTGAGTCTAACAATTCGCTTCTGGGATAGTAGCTCGCTCCTTAAAATGAGTGCCTGTGAGGACCGCAACCATGAAATCAATCACCGTCAAATACCTTTCCCGACTGATCGCCGAACTGGCCGTGCTGCTGGCGATCTACCTGCTCGGCTGCCAATTGGCCGCCTGGTTTGCCTGGCCGATTCCGGGTGGCGTGATTGGCATGGCGTTGTTGCTGTTGGCGTTTGCGTTCGGGTGGGTGAAACCCGCCGCGTTGCAGATGGGGGCCGGGTTGTTGATGGCCGAGATGCTGTTGTTCTTTATTCCTGCGTTGATGAGCCTGCTCGATTACGGCGGCTTGCTGCGCGACGACGGCTGGCGGATTTTGCTGGTGATCGGCGTCAGCACCTTGATGGTGATGTTGGTGACGGCGTTTACCGTGGAGCTGGTCGTTCGGTTGAGGAGGCCCCATGAAGCTTGAGCTGATGCCGATGTTCTGGCTGGCCTTCACGTTGCTGGCCTATTTGTTCAGTCGCTGGATCTATCGGCGCACGGGTCGTTATCTGTTGTCGCCGCTGATTCTGGTCCCGGTGTTGCTGCTGGCCCTCGCCGTGCCGCTGCACACGGCCTATGCCGAATATTCGAGCAACACCCATTGGCTGATGCTGGTGCTGGGGCCGGTCACCGTGGCGTTCGCGGTGCCGATCTGGCAGCAACGACAGATGTTGGCGCGGCACTGGTCGGCGTTGTTGCTCGGGATGCTCGCGGGCAGCGCGGCGTCCATCGGCAGTTCGTTCGGGCTGGCCAAGGCGTTGGCGCTGGACAGCTCGGTGACGATGTCACTGGTGCCCCGATCGATCACCACACCCTTCGCCATGCCCCTGGCCCACGACCTCGGCGGCGTACCGGAATTGACGGCGGTGTTTGTGATGTTCACCGGGGTGTTCGGGGCAATGCTCGGCGGCATCCTGCTCAAGTGGTTGCCACTGCGCAGCGCGCTCGCAAGAGGTGCCTTGTTCGGTGTCGGTGCCCACGGCGCCGGGGTCAGTCGGGCCCATGAAGTGGGCGGTGAAGAGGGCTCGGTGGCGGGATTGGTCATGGTTCTGACGGGGTTGCTGAATCTGTTCGCTGCACCCTTGTTGGCGTCGGTCCTTTGACATGGATCCAAGGTCATGGCGTCCCTGACTCGCTCGGCCATCAAGCTGGCTGCGAATGCAACTACACGAACTCCGAGGGCTGACTAGACTGCTGACACGTGTGTAAAACAATAAGAAAGCGAGGTCCTTGCCGTGAGTGTTGCCCCCGTCCAAACGCCCCACAGTGTCAAAGATCAAGTCAGTGCCGCCGAGTGGCAGACCCGCGTCGATCTGGCTGCCTGTTATCGTCTGGTTGCGTCCCATGGCTGGGATGATCTGATCTTTACCCACATCTCGGCCAAGGTGCCGGGCACCGAAGACTTTCTGATCAACCCGTTCGGGCTGATGTTTCACGAGATCACGGCGTCGAGCCTGGTCAAGGTCGATCAGGCGGGCAACAAGCTGATGGACAGTCCCTACGAGATCAACCCGGCGGGTTACACCATCCACAGCGCCGTGCATGAAGTGCGTCACGACGTGGTCTGCGTGCTGCATACCCACACTGCTGCGGGCGTGGCAGTGTCGGCGCAGAAGCAGGGCATTTTGCCGATCAGCCAGCAATCTCTGTTTGTGCTGTCGAGCCTGGCGTATCACGCCTACGAAGGCGTTGCGCTGAACCACGAAGAGAAGGCGCGTCTGCAAGCCGACCTCGGCGAAAACAATTTTCTGATGCTGCACAACCACGGTCTGCTGACCTGTGGCGGCACCATCGCCGACACCTTTTTGATGATGTTCACCTTCCAGCGTGCCTGCGATATCCAGGTGCTTGCACAAAACGGTGGCGCCGAGCTGATCGCCATCGAGCCGCAGATTCTGGCGGGCGCCAAGGCGATGATCGCCGGCGTCACCAAAAGTGCTCAAGGGATGGGTGGCGCACTGGCCTGGCCAGCGCTGCTGCGCAAACTCGATAAACAAGACCCGGGTTATAAACTCTAATGGCACTTGCCGAAATCCCGCTGTGTGTCTGGCGCAAACGCGGCCAGACCTTCGTATTCCGTGGCCAGGCCATCCGCTACTGGACGGCTGGGCAGGGTGAGCCGCTCCTGCTGATCCACGGTTTTCCAACCGCCAGTTGGGACTGGCATTACCTGTGGCAGCCGCTTACGCAGCGCTATCGGGTGATTGCCTGCGACATGCTCGGCTTCGGCGATTCGGCCAAACCGGTGAACCACGAGTACAGCCTGTTGGAGCAAGCCGACTTGCAGCAGGCGTTGCTGGCGCATCTGAACATCGAGCAGCCGGTGCATCTGCTGGCCCACGATTACGGCGACAGCGTGGCCCAGGAATTGCTGGCCCGGCATCATGAGGCGCAAGTGAATATCGCCAGTTGCGTGTTCCTCAATGGTGGCTTGTTCCCTGAAACCCATCGGCCGCTGCTGACGCAAAAACTCCTGCTCAGCCCCTTGGGCTGGATGATTGGCCGCGCCTTTACCCGTGACGCGCTGGTGAAAAGCTTCCGGCAGATTTTTGGTCCGCAAACCCGGCCTACCGAAAGTGAGATGGACGATTTCTGGAGCCTGATCGATAGCAACCACGGGCCCCGGGTCATGCATAAATTGATCGGCTATATTCCGGAGCGACGTGTGCAGCGTGATCGTTGGGTCAGCACCATGCAGAGCACTGAAGTGCCGTTGCGGGTGATCGATGGCGAGGTCGATCCGATTTCCGGGGCGCACATGGTCGAGCGTTATCGGGAGCTGATTCCTAATCCCGACACGGTGTTGCTGCCCGGCATTGGTCACTACCCGCAGACTGAAGCGCCAGCGCAGGTGCTCAAGCATTACCTGGAGTTTCGTGATCGGCTGGTTTCGGCGCCGCTCAAGCGAGCGTGTTCGTGACCCCAATCCCTGTAGGAGCGAAGCTTGCTCGCGAAGACGGCGGCACATCCAACGATGATGTTGGCTGACACGACGCTTTCGCGAGCAAGCTTTGCTCCTACAGATTCCACAGCATTCACCTCATCATCCCCCAGCCTTATCGCACACCATTCAGCCCCCTCGTCTTGATTGTGACCCGCCGCCCCGTGCCTGACACTCGAGGTCATCGTCCCTTGGCCTGCTGGAGTCCCCCATGAATGAGTCTGTGCGCTTCGAAGATAAAGTCGTGATCATCACCGGCGCCGGCGGCGGTCTCGGCCGGGCCCATGCGCTGCTGTTTGCCAAACAGGGCGCCAAAGTGCTGGTCAATGATCTCGGCGGCACAGCTCAGGGCGAAGGCGCCAACGCCTCGGCAGCAGACCGTGTGGTCGCCGAAATTCGCGAGGCCGGTGGCACCGCCGAGGCCAACCACGACTCCGTCACCGACGGCGACAAACTCGTGCAAAACGCCCTCGACGTCTTTGGCCGCGTCGATGTCGTGGTCAACAACGCGGGCATCCTGCGGGACAAGACTTTCCACAAAATGGACGACGCCGACTGGGACTTGGTTTATCGCGTCCACGTCGAAGGCGCCTACAAAGTTACCCGCGCCGCGTGGCCGCATCTGCGTGAACAAAACTACGGCCGCGTGATCTTCACCGCCTCGACCTCGGGCATCTACGGCAACTTCGGCCAGTCCAACTACGGCATGGCCAAACTCGGCCTCTACGGCCTGACCCGCACCCTGGCCATCGAAGGCCGCAAGAACAACATCCTGGTCAACGCCATCGCGCCCACCGGCGGCACGCGCATGACCGAAGGCCTGATCCCGCCGCAAGTGTTCGAACAACTGAAACCGGAACTGGTCAGCCCATTGGTGGTGTACCTGGCCAGTGAGAATTGCCAGGAAACTTCAGGGCTGTTTGAAGTGGGCGGCGGCTGGATGGGCAAGGTCCGTTGGGAGCGCAGCCTTGGTGCCGGGTTTGATCCGCGGGTGGGGTTCTCGCCTGAGGATGTGGCGGCGCATTGGCAGCAGATTTGTGATTTCGAAGGGGCTGCGCATCCGAAGGACAATATTGAAGCGTTGAAGGAAATGATGGGGAATTTGCAGAAGTATGCCCTCTGATCACGCGTCACCCGGCAGGGCTTGCCTGAGCCCTGCCAATCTCTTCACCACCTCCCCGCTGAAAAACCATCGCCCATAAAAAAGGCCGCTGCAAACGCAGCGGCCGAAGTAAGACGTAGATCAAGGAGCAATAAATCAACGTCAGTGAACACGGGGCGATGACTCGAAATACGTTTCAACTCATCTGAAATCTTGCGCGAAAGACCTGGGGTTCAACACAGGCCATCGCGTCGTGCTTTGCGGCGGTTTCCCGTGAAAGCCCGGCAAGAATAAGGGTTTGAACCCAAAGGAAAAATAGCGATTCGTGACATGCACTGTTACGGGGCGTGTAACAGTCCTGCTGCACCTCGCCAATGCGCCCATCCATTCCCCTGATAACCCGCCATCCAGCCCATCCATACCCCGCGCAAAACCCCGTCCCGTGCGGGCATTCATCCTTTAGAGGTACAACGCGAATACCTCCTTGGTGCGCTTATCGCTCCTGGCGCGCGGCAGTAGGGTGGGGCCTTCTGTCACTCACCGGGGAAGACGCATGACAAAAACAACAATGCGCGCCATCTTCACGCCGCAGGCGCTTGCCGCTGCGGTGGCTTTGGGTTGCTGCGCACAGGCCCAGGCCGTTGCATTCAATATCGGGGAAATCGAGGGCACGTTCGATTCTTCGTTGTCCGTCGGCGCGAGCTGGGGCATGCGCGATGCAGACAAGTCGTTGGTGGGCACAGTCAACGGCGGTACGGGCCAATCTTCGACCGGTGACGACGGGCGGCTGAACTTCAAGAAGGGCGAAACCTTCTCCAAGATCGTCAAGGGTATCCACGACCTCGAGCTGAAATACGGCGACACCGGTGTGTTTGTGCGCGGCAAGTACTGGTACGACTTCGAACTGAAGGACGAGGACCGCGAGTTCAAACAGATCAGCGACAGCGGGCGCAAGGAGGGCGCGAAATCCTCCGGCGCGCAGATCCTCGACGCCTTCATCTATCACAACTATTCCATCGCCGATTTGCCGGGCACCGTGCGTGCCGGCAAGCAGGTGGTCAGTTGGGGCGAAAGTACCTTCATCGGCAACTCGATCAACAGCATCAACCCGATCGACGTGTCCGCGTTTCGTCGTCCAGGCGCGGAGATCAAGGAAGGCTTGATCCCGGTGAACATGCTGTTCGGTTCCCAGGGCCTGACCGATCAACTGACCGTTGAAGGCTTCTATCAGCTGGAGTGGGACCAGACTGTTCTCGACAACTGCGGCACCTACTTCGGGGTCGATGTGGCGGCGGACGGTTGCAACAACAACTACACCGTCGGCAGCCCGGCGATTGCACCGTTGGCGCCACTGGCAGCAGCCTTTGGCCAGCCGATCCAGGTCACCCGCGAAGGCGTGGTAGTGCCCCGTGGCGGCGACCGCGATGCCCGGGATTCGGGGCAGTGGGGCACGGCGTTGCGCTGGCTCGGTGACGACACCGAGTACGGTCTGTACTTCATGAACTACCACAGCCGCACGCCGACGGTCGGCACTGTCACTGCCGGCGCGTCGACCCTGGCCAGCCTGCCCGGCATGGTCGGCATCGCCAACCAACTGGCCCCCGGCAGCGGTGCTGGCCTGGCCCAAAGCGTGATGCTCGGTCGCGGTCAGTACTACCTCGAATACCCGGAAGACATTCGCCTGTACGGCGCCAGTTTCTCCACCACGTTGCCCACCGGCACCGCGTGGACCGGCGAGATCAGCTACCGCCCCAACGCCCCGGTGCAGGTCAACACCAATGACCTGACCCTGGCCATGATCAACCCGATCGCCGGTGGCGCGGCCTCGCCGATTGCCTCCGGGCCGGGCTCTGACAACAAAGGTTATCGCCGCAAGGAAGTGACCCAGATCCAGAGCACCCTGACGCATTTCTTCGATCAGGTGCTGGGCGCACAGCGCTTGACTCTGGTCGGTGAAGCGGCGGTGGTGCGGGTCGGTGGCCTGGAGTCGAAAACCAAGCTGCGTTATGGCCGGGACTCGGTCTATGGCCAGTACGGTTTCGGCGGCGACACCGACGGCTTCGTCTCCTCGACTTCCTGGGGCTACCGCGCCCGGGCGATCCTTGATTACGCCAACGTGATCGGCGGTATCAACCTCAAGCCCAACTTGTCCTGGTCCCATGACGTCAGCGGCTACGGCCCCAACGGGCTGTTCAACGAAGGCGCCAAGGCGATCAGCGTCGGCGTCGATGCCGACTACCGCAACACCTACACCGCGAGCCTGAGTTACACCGACTTTTTCGGCGGGGACTACAACACCCTGACTGACCGCGACTTCCTGGCGCTGAGCTTCGGCGTGAACTTCTGATCTGGCTGAGAAGGATGATTTAGATGCGCAAAATGATTCTGCAATGCGGCGCCCTGGCCCTGAGCCTGTTGGCTGCCAACGTGATGGCGGCGGTGTCGCCGCAAGAAGCCGAAAAGCTCGGTACAACCCTCACGCCACTGGGCGCGGAGAAGGCTGGCAACGCCGACGGCTCGATCCCGGCCTGGACCGGCGGCATCCCGAAAAACGCTGGCGCGGTGGACAGCAAAGGCTTCCTGGCTGACCCGTTCGCCAATGAAAAACCGCTGTTCGTGATCACCCCGGCGACCGTCGACAAGTACAAGGACAAACTTTCGGAAGGCCAGGTGGCGATGTTCAAACGCTACCCGGAAACCTACAAGATTCCGGTCTACCCGACCCACCGCACTGTCGCCGTGCCGCCGGAAATCTACGAGTCAGCCAAGCGCAGCGCGTTGAACGTGACCAGCATCAACGACGGTAACGGACTCTCCAACTTCACCGGCAACCGCTACTACGCGTTCCCGATTCCGAAGAACGGCGTGGAGGTATTGTGGAACCACATCACCCGTTATCACGGCGGCAACCTCAAGCGCATCATCACCCAAGTGACCCCGCAGACCAACGGCAGCTACACGCCGATCCGCTTCGAAGAAGAGATCGCCGTGCCGCAACTGATGAAAGATCTGGACCCGGAAAAAGCCGCCAACGTGCTGACCTTCTTCAAGCAATCGGTGACCGCGCCGGCGCGTCTGGCCGGTAACGTGTTGCTGGTCCACGAGACGCTCGATCAGGTCAAGGAGCCGCGCCTGGCGTGGATCTACAACGCCGGTCAGCGCCGCGTACGGCGTGCGCCGCAAGTGGCGTATGACGGGCCGGGCACCGCCGCCGACGGCCTGCGCACCTCCGACAACTTCGACATGTTCTCCGGTGCACCGGATCGCTACGACTGGAAACTGATCGGCAAGAAGGAAATGTACATTCCGTACAACAGCTACAAACTCGACTCGCCAAGCCTCAAGTACGACGACATCATCAAGGCCGGGCATATCAACCAGGACCTGACCCGCTATGAACTGCACCGGGTCTGGGAAGTGGTCGGCACGGTCAAGCCGAGCGAGCGGCACATCTACGCCAAGCGCCACATGTACATCGACGAGGACAGTTGGCAAGTGGCGCTGGTGGATCACTACGACGGTCGCGGCCAATTGTGGCGGGTGGCCGAAGGTCACGCCCAGTACTATTACGATCACCAGGCCCAGGCCTACACCCTCGAAGCGCTCTACGACATCATCGCCGGCCGCTACATCGCCCTGGGGATGAAGAACGAAGAGAAGCACAGCTTCGAATTCGGCTTCGAAGCCAAGGCTGCGGACTACACACCATCAGCGTTGCGCGCCGAGGGCGTTCGCTAAGAAATCACCACCCTCCCTGTGGGAACGGGCTTGCTCGCGAAGGCGGCTTGTCAGTCGACATTAACGGCGACTGACCCACCGCTTTCGCGAGCAAGCTCGCTTGTTTGTTTGTTTAGTCATGAAGGGGCGGCAGGATCAAAAGGCTGTCGAGATTTTGCAGGAAGGTCTACGAGGATCATTCCAAATCAATTGCCGATGCGCTGTTTATTTCATCTCTTACTGTTAAAAATCACACACAAGAAGTTACGGATAGAGCGGTGTACCCCACGCCGTGACGAAAGCTAAGTTGTTGACCCATGGGTTAGGGGGGGCTACTGATAATTGGAAGTTGAATTTTATATGCTGCAAAAAGATTCGGGGTTACATGAAGTTTAAATTGTGAATCTTTAGTATTGAATTGCACATTTGATGTTCGGTTGTCTCGGAATAGATTGATTTTCGCTGGCATTAAGTCGGTGGGTTTCAATTTAATCAGAGGGCAACAGAATGAACGTTATGAATGAACTTATTCCCGCCAACATCGAAAAACACCCTCAATGGCTGGAGTCTGCCAGTGTTGCCGACAAGCTGCATTACAGCGAGCTTGAGCAGAACCTGATTGCCAGCCAGATCCACCTGAACAACCAACTGGGAAGTTTCACCAGCGTTCAGGCTTACGCTCGCGATCTGGCCTCCCAGGCCATATTTAAAGAGTATTCGAGGCCAACGGATCCCGATACGGTCATGACTTCCAGTCGCTACCTATTTACGCTGGATGGTTGCACATTCAGTCAGGAGGATAAGCGTTCCTTGACTGACTTGTTGCTGCACGGTTTGCATGACGCAGGGCGACGTCCACAAATTTCTTTGCAGCTCTTCGGTGCGAGGGTCATAAACCCACGCTGGCTGGAAGCGCTCATGAGTCGTGACGTACGTGCGGATTACGGCAGCGCGTTCAGGGAGGTGTACCAGCGCCCAAACGTGCTCGTTGCCATGAAAAACATCACCCGTGATCAACTGTTGTTCAGTGCCTTTTCGGCAAAGTTGCAGGGGGATCTCAGCGACGCCAATCTTCAGCGGGTCCGCGGTGTCGTAGGGGGCGATGAGAGTCTGATCATTGCGCCATTGCAATTGCACCAGGACAGACGTCCACTGATGGGGCTGGCTGTCATCAACAGCCGCAGCCCCAGCCAGGATGATTGGTTGCTCTATGCCCCGAACTCCCCCGGTGGGAAAGACTGGTACGAGTTACCGTCCTTGCGGCGCGTGAGCCTGGATATCGGCAGTTGGATAGAGGCATCTGCCGGTCGCGACTATTTGAGCTGGCGCTCCCACGCACAGGATCGCGAGGTCATCGGTGGTTATCTGAAACAGATTTCAAAACTGCCGAACCTCTGGGAGGGGATCTCGCTTGCTCCTACCCCGTCTATTGGCGTAGAGGCGCTGACCACCCTTGCTTCCAACCATCGCAACTGGCTGGTGGCGCAAGAGGAAAGCCATACGCCCTACGGTTATCGACAGGCTTGCGATCAACAACGCCAGGTTTTCACCCGGATCAACTGTGAACTGCGGGCACTGAGAACCATTGAAGTGCGCCAGGGCGGTTTCATCAGTTACGAGCGCTTCTGCCATCAACTTATCAAGCAACGGGTGGAGGAAACCCTTCTCGCTGGTGGCGAACAAGTTGCGGTCGACCCGGACCGTATTGAAGTGCAAATCAGTCCCGGTCAAAGGATGACGCTAACCGAATTGATTGTCGGGGAAGTACACTTTTACGCGACCGCTCCCCTACGGGATTTGTACCCGCGCTTTGTACTGAAGGCGAGTCATCCGCCCATCAGCAAACTGGATATTCGCCACATCGCCAGTTGGTCGAATACGTTGCGTCCGGGCGCAAAGTACATCGGCATGTTGCGCTCGATCTATATGAATCGCACGCACCCTGATGGGCGATTCAAACGTTATCTTCACCTTGGAATCATGCAGCGGCAGATGCGGGTGGCAATCTATCAGGCACTGTTTGCCGGCCGGGTGTCGAATACGCATTTTTCAGAGCTGATGAAAGTGGTCGACGCGTTCGATTTGTATCAGCCTCAACCGGAGGCGCCCTTGGGGGAGGCGCCGGACTCGGTACGTCATAGTGCGATGTTCCAACTTCGTCTCAAGGACCATAGAGTGGTCGGTGCATTCGTCTTCCGGCTGTACATTGCCGGAAAAGCCGAAGAGTACCTGTACACCCCGAATGCGCCGGACGGCTGTGAGTTGCGCCCATTCAACGATTTCGTGAGCGCGGTGAAAAATCGTGGCCTGGGTGATTATTTCTACGATCGGATGCCTGCGGTCTATCAGCGACTCATCGGCACTTATATGACGGATCTTGAACAGTTGGCGAACTATAACGAAGCGCCACAGCTGGAACGTAACTCCCGCATCACGGACTTAAACACGTGTTACGACGAGGTGCTGCGCAAGGTCATGTCCGATGTTGACGAGGCTACACAGAGCCTCGAAGAGATCATCACCGGCATCGTGTTCGATACAGTCGTGACGGCCGTCGGCATCATCAGTGTCGTCTATCCGCCAGTCGGCATTGCACTGGGCGCAGCTTTGCTCACCAAGGAACTGGTGCAAGGTGGCGAAGCCTATTCTCTGGGAGACCGGGCCAAGGCCCTGGGGCATTTCACCGATGCGCTGATTGAGTTGGCGATGCTTGGTTATGGAGGGCACAAGCTGACACAGGTCACCAAACTGCAGAAAGACCTCATCGGATTGCTGGGGGATGTGTACACCGTCGATAAGTTTTACGCCAAGGCCAGCGGGCAACCCCAATTACATCAGCGGGCACTGGAGGCGATTCAAGAGGTTCTTGATGATCCTGATGGCACCAGCAGCAAAACGATCTTGCTGTAACAGCATTCAATTGCGGCCGATGTGTGGGGCCAGGCTGCGTAACTACCTTTAACGCACGTACCGCCGGTTCTATGTGAACCACGGTCAAGCTTGCTCGTCATGGCGAAATGGCAGTCAACACCTATGTTGACTGTAAAACCGTTATCGCGGGCAAGCTCGCTTCTGCAATGTCCTGTGCGTGACCGGCGGGTCGCGCTTTTTTATGGGCAGCAATCAGCGTTCTGAATACTTCTCAACAAGCGTGTTGCACAGGGCTAGGGTGGCGGCACAACTATAAAAAGGCACGCCGCAATGACCGCCATGACCCCGTGTCTGGACCGTCCTGGATTTCTTCCTCGCCTGTCGTCCCATCACCTGCCCAGAACTCGGTTGAGCGAACCGCTGCTAGCGTCACCGGCGCGGGTAAAGCTGTTGTGCGCGCCGGCGGGCAGCGGCAAGAGTGCGCTGTTGGCCGAGTGTTTGTTGCAGGCGCCGGCGCAGTATCGAGTGGTGTGGCTCGCATTGTCCGGCGTCGCGCTGAGCCGGGCCGAATTGTGTCTGCGACTGGCGCAAGCACTGCAGCTGCCGGCGGTGGATGAACCTGCTCTACTGGCGCACCTGGCGCGGGTGCAGACGCCCACTTGGTTGTTTGTCGATGACTACTGCCGTGTCCCCGCGCCGGAACTGGACGGGCTGCTCGATCAGCTATTGGCAGTCAGCAACCCACTGATCACCTGGTGGCTGAGCGGTCGGCGGCGACCCCATTGCAACTGGCCGCGCCTGTTGCTGGATGATGAACTGCATGAATTCGAAGGTCGGACACTGGCACTGACGGCGGCCGAAATCGAGCAACTGCTGCGCCACTTCGAGGCACCGTTGGTGGCGAAAACCGCGCGGCGGATTTTCCAGCGCAGCGATGGTTGGTGCGCTGCCGTACGTATTGCTTTGCTCGATGGCTGCCAATGGGCCAAGGACCCGAATCATCCCGGCCGCACGGCGACCTTACTCGATTATTTGCAACACGAACTGTTCGCCAGCCTGCCCGCCGAACTGGCTGAAGCCTGGCAAGTGTTGGCTCATCTGCCCCGGTTCAATGCCAGCCTGTGCGAACACCTGTTCGGTGCCGGGGAGGGCGCGTGCTGGATGCACGAGTTGCAACTGCGCGGGTGTTTTATCGAAGACTGGCAAGCATCGCCGGACTGGTTGCAGGTGTTCGCGCCGCTGCGCCAGTTGATGCGCGATGAGCCGTGGCCGGCCGGTCGTTCCTGGCACCGTCGCGCCTGTCAGTGGTTTTGCGCCGAAGAGGATTGGCAAGCGGCGTTCGAACAGGCGTTATTGGCCGAAGAATTCGAAGTGGCGATCAGCCTGTTGCAGCATTTCAGTCTCGAACACGTGTTCCTCGGGCAAAACGTGGTGTGGCTGCTGCGCCTGCATGAGCAGCAGGGCGATGAACTGATGCTCGGTTCGCCGCACTTGGTCGGGTTGGTCACGGCGGCGTTGCTGTTCGCTGGCCGCTTCGATCAGGCGGCGAGCTGCATCGCCCAATTGGAGCGATTTGCGCCGCAACCGACCGCGACGCAGCAGCGTCAGTTGTTGGCGCGCTGGCAGGCCCAGATGGGTTGGTTGTTGCATCTTCAAGGGCGGATGACGCCTGCGCGGGAGCATTTTCTCCAGGCCCTGGACGCGCTCGCTGCCGAAGCCTGGCCCGCGCGTCTGTTGTGCCTGTCCGGGTTGACCCAACAAGCCCTGCTCAACGCTGAACTTGAAACCGCCCAGGCCCTCAATCGCGAAGCGTTGTGCCTGGCGCGGGCGCAAAATTCCCTGCTGTTTGAAGGCTTGCTTGAACTCGATCACGCGCAGTTACTGGAACAGCGCGGCGCCGCCGGACGCGCGGAAAGCCTGTTGGCCAACATTCACGAACTGCTCAGTCAACAGCCCGATCCGGCGACGCCGCTATTGGGTCGGATCGCCCTGCGCCGGGGACGCCTGGCCTTGAGTCAGGGCCAGGATGAACGGGCCGCCGGGTTCTTTGATTCGGGCCTGTACGAATGCTTGCGCAGCCAGGACAAGCGCGTGTTGTACGGCTTCCTCGGCCAGGCGCAACTGGCGGCCAATCAGGGTGACTACGACCAAGCCTTTATCCGCCTGCGCGACGCTGAACGCCTGATGCAGCAACGGCAGATTCCCGACACGGTGTATCGCGGAGTGTTGTTGCAGGTCAGCAGTCAATTCTGGTTGCAACAGGGGCGGCCGGAATTGGCCCATGAAGCGCTGAGCCGGGTATTGCGCCATTACCGGGGGCCGAATGCGCGACAGGCGCCGCCTGCGACACTGGAGTTGATTGCGCGGATTGAGTATTTGCTGGTGTTGGCGCAAGTCCACTTGGGGCGTAAACCTCACGTGCAGATTGATGAACTGCTGTGTCACGCCCGCGATCACGGCATGGCAAACCTGGAAACCGAGTTGCAACTGGTACAGGTAGAACTGGCCTGGCTTGCCGGTGACGAAACAACAGCGCGCGAAGGTTGGCAAAAGGCTCGGGAATTGATTGCTCGCTGGCACCTGCAACAGGCACTGACGGAAGTGACTCTGCGTCAACCCGAACGGGTTCGGCAAGTATCTGACGGACCTTCAAAATTGCCACTGTCGCATCAAATGAGTGATGTAAGCCCATTAAGCTCGCGCGAGCTGGAAGTATTGGAGTTGATCGCCCAAGGAAATTCCAATCAACAAATTGCCGAGCAGTTGTATATATCGCTGCACACGGTCAAGACCCATGCGCGAAGAATTCACGGGAAGTTAGGTGTGGCCCGCAGGACGCAGGCAGTCGCGAGAGCAAAGAGTCTGGGTATTGTCGGTTAATTGTTTATTACAGATAGTTTGAAATAGGATTCGGCTTTTATTTTATTCAGGGTCTTTATAAGGTGCGTGCATTCGAAGAAATGACTGAGGGTCATTTCGCATCCACAAAGGAATGTTGCCATGAATAATGAAAGCACTGCGTTTCCTGTCGTCCATGAAAAACTGATTGTATTGAATGAAATCCACTCGGCGCTGGCGGCTGAGTGCGATTTAATTCCCACTGTCAATGTGATGTTTCGCACGCTGGTCCAAGACGCTCTGAATGAACGGGGTCTTGAACTTGATGTGAATGACATTTATATCAATAAAGTGGCTGCAGATCCAAAGGACAACTATCAACCGGTAGGCTCGCTGTTTGAGGTTATTGGCGAGTGCCTTGAACGCAGGCTGAAGCCCCAATATACGATTGGAGTTTATGGCGTATTCAACCAGCCGGGTTCAACGTCCCAGTCCGCGCAGATCAAGGACCTCAGCATCTACCAGGTAGAGAAACTGATTGAGAACGTTCTGATTAATCTGGTGCCAGGCTATGACTTCCATCTGAAAGACTATTGGGCGACTGCGGTGGGCCAGGATGCTCAGGGGCGGGATTTGCTGGCGCCGAAAGACCGCCTCGAGCAACTTCATGGCAAGGCGTTCTGGGCCGAACTGGACGTGTGTGCCAACACTGGAATATTGACGGCCACGGAACAAGTATGGATCAACAAAGCCTATCTGGCGTCGAGTGTCTGGCCGCAAGCGATCTTCAATATTGCATTGACCGGGCGTGATGGCACCACTCGAGTGCTGGCATCGGCGTTTGTGATACAGATTGAGGGCGCTAATAAACCTGAACTTTTTCCGGTCAATGACGGTTTCACCTGTGCGCTTTATTTGCCGGCGGAGGGACTGAAGAAGTTCGTGAATGCGTCGAGTCTTCATCAATATATTACGGCTGTGTTAAAGAGTGGAAGCAGTCGAAAGTTGTTACTTGATGAACTGCCTGTCGAAGTGGCTGGCACAGTAACCGACACCGACAAGATCCGTTTTTTCAACATCGCGGAAGATCTTTTCAAGTTCTGCACCACGACGCGGTTGGAAAAGCAGGCGCTGGATATTGCTCATTACTGGAAGCAAACCCAGGAGGGCGAGCACGACTTCATCACTACAATGGACGCGCTCCACAACTCGCAACGGCCGGGTCAATGGATTAGCCAGGGGCGCGCACGTGCTGCCCGGTACCTGGACCTCGCTACTCGACATGCCTGGCCACACTGGTTGAAAGATGCACGGCCTGCAGATCAGCAACGTTATGTCGCACTGGAAAAAGCCCATCTTCAGGCCGAAGTCGATGTGCATGAACGGGCTGGCGATGCCATCTCACTGAGGGCTTATGCCCATAGCCATGTCGAAAAACAGCTTTTCCAACGCACGGGGGCGCAGATCGATCCCGACCAGATCGTCGTCACGCTTCGGCATGTCTTCCGGCTCGGCGCGAAGAAGATTGAACATGAAGAAAAAATGAGCCTGACAGAACTGTCGATCTCGGGTTTACACAACAAAGAGGCCCGTTTCCTGTTCAAAGTCGAAGGACCTCGGGCGGCGCTGTTGTCGCAAGGTCTCCTTGAGTCGGTCATCGAAACCCTGGACCTGCGCGTCAAGTATCTCGACTATCGACGCGCTGCTTTTCGCCAACGGCAGGTCACCGATGCACTGATTGAAAAGGCCGGTCGGCTGACGGCATTGTCGGTGTTTGGCGCGAGTTTGCAGAAACACCTGAGCCCCGCGGGGCTGGATGTGGTCCAACGATGCAACCTCGGCGATCGGGCGCTCACCGTCTGGGGGCTGGTGTTCCGTGATGGGCATTTGCCGTTCAAGGATTTGCTTGTTTACGGTCAACCCGATCATGGCACACAGCTTCCCCACGTCCTGTACGCACCGGGTGCACCCAATGGGCAGGATTGGTTCGAGTTCGCCAGCCATACCGAACTGGTGCAATACGTGGCGGACTGGTGCGCGATCCCGGAGGGGCTCGACTATCTCGTTCGTCAATCCAGCCCGACGGACCAGGCCAGGATAGAGCGGGAACTGAAAGCATCCGGGGCACTGGAGATGGCCCGCAAGACCGGCAATATCAGGTTTGTCGACTGGATGGTCGAGCCGGGCAAACCTTCGCGAATGTCCGTCCAACAAGCCGTGGAATGGGCTGATCAGGCGCATCAGGTATCAACGCCTGACTGGTTCCAGAAAGCGCCGTTGGCCGATCGTCAGGCATTTGCGCGACTGCACACCGAGCACAAGGCGATTTTTGCCTTGATGAAAGAGAAGGGCAACATCACGCCTTTTCAAACGTTTGCCCACGACCTGGCCAAGCGTGAACTCAATCGCTATCTGCAGCGTTCAGGTGCGCATCCGGAGCTGGACCCGGATCAAGTGAACATCAAACTTCACGGCCACGAGCCGATGACCCTGACCCAGCTCTTTATCAACTGGGAAGTATGGCGCTCCGATACCAGTCCGTTTGTTCAGGCTTTTTCCTGGGCAAGCCCGGCGGCGCGCCTTGTTGCAGAGGTCAAGGATCGTTTGCGCAGCGCAGTATTGACATCACGGGATGGCCAATCCCTGGGGCGGTTGGATACGGCGGTCATCAATGCACTGATCGGTATGTTGCCGGGTGACCAATATATTGATGCCCTGAAACGTGAATTCCTGGCAAGCAAACCCCAGGACCGGTCTATTCGGGCTGAGCTCTATGGCAAGCTCAAACAGAACAAGATGCAAAAAGAGGCGCTGGTTCAAAAAATCAAGGGCGAACTCTCTCAGGACCGTTACAACTGGTTGAACGCAATCCTGGATCAACTGGATGTTGAAACCCATACCGATCCATCCAGCGGATGGGTCTACAGATTGTTCTTGAAAGGCAAGCAAGTAGAGGGTGCCTACCGGTTTGTGCGGACCGTTGGCGGACGCTCGGAAACGATCATCTACCTGCCCGGCTCTGCCGAAGGCAAGATATTCCGAAGTGTCGAAGATTTCGCCATGGATATTCGCGACTCGATGATTTCAAACGTCATCCTGGAGTGTGTCCGGTTACAGGATCGGGCGCCGGTGAAGAGTTATCTGGAGGACATTTTTCGTGGCAAAGACACGCTTGAACTGTCCGATGCGAAGAGGGCGGTGGCGGCCCTCCACTATGAGTACGTGCCGATGGTGGAGCATTTTATCGCCGACGTGGACCATCAGACCACCAGTTTTTCCGAAGCCTTCTGGCGCGACACGATGATCGTGGTCGAGTTTGTTGCCGATGTTGCTTCGCTGTTTCTTCCGCCCGTAGGGCTGGTGACCGGTTTGCTGAAAACCACCCGCGCGATAGTGCGGGGGATTGGCGCCTACAACAATGGCGATGAAGAAGCGGCCAACGGGCATTTTGCAGCAGCTTGGGTAGGCCTGATCTCGTTGTATCTGGGCAAGGTGTCGGGCGTGGGGGGCGTCGGGGCCGGGGTGGATTTCATCTCTAAAGTAAACGATTACGCAGAGATCATTTCGACGGCGACCGGCGTCACTGTCGGCGCCAGTTACCTGACTTACGTGGCCAGCCAAACCGGTGCGAACACCAACGGGATGGCGACCTCGCGTATCAGCTGATCGCGGGTTCATCCAGTCTTGAGGCCATAAAAAAGAGGCACTGATCAGTGCCTCTTTTTGCCTGTCGAATCAGGTGTCCGGTGCCGGGTGATACCCCATCCGCCAACTCACGGCCCGGGTCGCCGCCAGCAAACGCTGCGCCGCCGGGCCGTCTTCATCGGCGTGGAACAATGAGGTCGGGCCGACAATGGTCAGCACCGCAGCGACATTACCCACCGCATTGAATACCGGTGCGGACAAGGCATCCACGCCCGGCATCAGCAAACCGTGCACATGGTGCAAGCCGCGTTCGCGGATCTGTTCACGCAAGGTCCCGTAGACCTGATCATCGGCCAGGGCATGGGCTTCACTGGCGCGGATCTCCAGTTCGCGCAACTCCACGGTTTCCCGATCCGGCAGAAAGGCACTGAACACCAGTCCCGTCGAAGAACTGAGCAACGGCAATACCGAGCCCAATTGCGTCACCACCGTCACCGCCCGCACTGCCGGTTCGATGTGCACCACGGTCGCACCCTGATTGCCCCACACCGCCAAAAAGCAGGTTTCATTCAAGTCATCGCGCAACTCGGCCAAGGGCAGGGCGGCGACTTTCAGCACGTCCATACTGTTGAGGGCGGCGAGGCCCACGCGCAGGGCTTCACGGCCCAGGCCATAGTGGTTGGTGGCGGTATTCTGCTCGGCAAAACCGCTGGCGATCAGCGCCTGCAAATAACGATGAACCTTGCTTGCCGGCATCTGCACGTGTTCGGCCAGGCGCGACAGCGAGGTCGAGGGCGACAGTTCGGCCAAGGCCTTGAGGATGTCGGTGCCGACCTCGGCCGAGCGGACTTTCTGTTTATCGTTGTTGCGCGGCTTTTCCATGGAGGCGGTGTGATCCCGGGACGAATGGGCGTCTTTATAGCTTGACGGTCAATACCAATCAAATTACGTTAAGCGTAATTCAATTACGATAAAAATAACCCGGGCGTGCCAAGACCTCTGCAACAGAGCGACAGGCCATTGCCTACTCCCTGTTCAGGAGGCTCCATGAACCTCGATTCAACGGCGCCAGCGCTGGCTTATCAGTCAGGCTTCGGCAACGAATTCAGCAGTGAAGCGTTGCCCGGCGCATTGCCCGTCGGCCAGAACTCCCCGCAAAAAGTCCCGTACGGCCTCTACACCGAACTGTTCTCCGGCACCGCATTCACCATGGCCCGCAGCGAAGCGCGGCGCACCTGGATGTACCGCATTCAGCCGTCGGCCAATCACCCGGCCTTCGTCAAACTGGAGCGGCAACTGGCCGGCGGCCCTTTGGGTGAAGTGACCCCTAATCGCCTGCGCTGGAACCCGCTGGACATCCCGAGCGAACCCACCGATTTCATCGACGGGCTGGTGAGCATGGCCGCCAACTCCGGCGCGGAAAAACCGGCCGGGATCAGCATCTACAGCTACCGCGCCAACCGTTCCATGGAGCGCGTGTTCTTCAACGCCGACGGCGAGCTGTTGCTGGTGCCGGAACAGGGCCGCTTGCGCATCGCCACTGAACTCGGTGTGCTGGAACTGGAACCCCTGGAAATCGCCGTGTTGCCTCGCGGTCTGAAATTCCGCGTCGAATTGCTCGACCCGCAAGCCCGCGGCTATGTCGCCGAAAACCACGGCGCGCCGCTGCGTCTGCCGGACCTGGGTCCAATCGGCAGCAACGGCCTGGCCAATCCTCGGGACTTCCTGAGCCCGGTGGCGCATTACGAAGACCTCAAGCAACCGACCACCCTGGTGCAGAAATTCCTCGGCCAGTTGTGGGGTTGCGAGCTCAATCATTCGCCGCTGAACGTGGTGGCCTGGCACGGTAACAACGTGCCGTACAAATATGACCTGCGCCGTTTCAACACCATCGGCACCGTGAGTTTCGATCACCCGGATCCATCGATTTTCACTGTCCTGACTTCGCCGACCAGCGTCCACGGTCTGGCGAATCTGGACTTCGTGATCTTCCCGCCGCGCTGGATGGTGGCCGAGAAAACATTCCGTCCGCCATGGTTCCACCGCAACCTGATGAACGAATTCATGGGCCTGATCAAGGGCGAATACGACGCCAAGGCTGAAGGCTTTGTGCCCGGCGGCGCGTCTTTGCACAGCTGCATGAGCGCCCACGGTCCCGACGGCGAAAGCTGCACCAAAGCGATCAACGCCGAACTGGCCCCGGCGAAAATCGACAACACCATGGCCTTCATGTTCGAGACCAGCCAAGTGCTGCGCCCGAGCCAGTTCGCCCTCGAATGCCCGCAACTGCAATCCAACTACGACGCCTGCTGGGCCACGCTGCCCGTCACTTTCGACCCGACCCGGAGATAACCCATGACTCAGACTTCCATCCCTCGTAGCTGGGTTGCCTCTGCCAACGGCCATGCGGATTTCCCGCTGCAAAACCTGCCATTGGGCGTGTTCAGCGTGAAGGGTTCGGCACCGCGCAGCGGCGTGGCCATCGGCGAGCATATTTTCGATCTGGAAGCGGCGCTGGACGTCGGGCTGTTTGATGGCGCAGCGCGCACAGCGGTCGAAGCGACCCGTGGCGGTCAGCTCAATGCCTTCTTCGAACTGGGCCGCGAAGCCCGGGTTGCCCTGCGCGAACGTCTGCTGGAACTGTTCACCGAGGGCAGCACCCTGCACGGCAAGCTCGAAGCCCAAAGCGCAAAACTGCTGCCACTGGCGGCGAATTGCGTGATGCACCTGCCGGCGAAAATCAACGACTACACCGACTTCTACGTTGGCATCGAGCATGCGCAAAACGTCGGCAAACTGTTCCGCCCGGATAACCCGTTACTGCCGAACTACAAGTATGTGCCGATCGGCTACCACGGCCGCGCTTCGACCATTCGCCCGTCCGGCACTGATGTGCGTCGTCCGAAGGGCCAGACCCTGCCGGCCGGTCAGACCGAGCCAACGTTCGGTCCATGCGCACGCCTGGATTACGAATTGGAACTGGGTATCTGGATCGGCCAGGGTAACGAGATGGGCGACTCCATCGCCATCGGTGATGCCGCGAATCACATCGCCGGTTTCTGTCTGCTCAACGATTGGTCGGCGCGGGATATCCAGGCTTGGGAATACCAGCCGTTGGGGCCGTTCCTGTCGAAAAGCTTCATCACCAGCATCTCGCCGTGGGTCGTCACCGCTGAAGCGCTGGAACCGTTCCGCCGCGCACAACCGGCACGCCCGGAAGGTGATCCGCTGCCACTGCCGTACCTCACCGACAAACGCGATCAGGAGGGCGGCGCCTTCGACATCGAGCTCGAAGTGCTGTTGCTCACCGAAACCATGCGCGAGCAAAACCTGCCGGCCCATCGCCTGACCCTCAGCAACACCCAACACATGTACTGGACCGTGGCGCAAATGGTCGCGCACCACAGCGTCAACGGCTGCCAATTGCAGGCCGGTGATCTGTTCGGCTCGGGCACTTTGTCCGGCCCGGAAAACGGTCAGTTCGGCAGCCTGCTGGAAATCACCGAGGGCGGCAAAAAGCCAATCGAACTGGCCTCGGGCGAAGTGCGCAAGTTCCTGGAGGACGGCGACGAAATCATCCTGCGCGCCCGTTGCAGCCGCGACGGTTTCGCCTCCATCGGGTTCGGCGAATGCCGTGGCAAAGTCGTGCCGGCGCGTTAACAGGAGCGGGTCATGGAACTCTATACCTACTACCGTTCGACCTCGTCGTACCGCGTGCGCATTGCGTTGGCGCTCAAAGGCCTGGATTACCAGGCCTTGCCGATCAACCTGATCGCACCGCCCGGTGGCGAGCACCGGCAGCCGCCGTACCTGGCGATCAACCCGCAAGGTCGGGTGCCGGCCTTGCGCACCGATGACGGTGAGCTGCTGATCCAGTCGCCCGCCATCATCGAGTACCTGGAGGAACGTTATCCACAGGTGCCGCTGCTGTCCAAAAACCTCGCTGCCCGCGCCCGTGAGCGCGGCGTGGCAGCGGTGATTGGTTGCGATGTGCATCCGCTGCACAACGTCAGCGTGCTGAACAAGTTGCGCCAGTTGGGACACGATGAACCGCAGGTGGTGGAGTGGATCGGGCACTGGATCAGCCAAGGGCTGACGACGGTGGAGCAGTTGATCGGGGATGCCGGTTTCTGCTTGGGTGAGCAGCCGGGGCTGGCGGATGTTTACCTGATTCCGCAGTTGTATGCAGCGGAGCGCTTCAACATTTCGTTGGAGGCGTATCCACGGATTCGTCGGGTGGCGGCGTTGGCCGCGACACATCCGGCGTTCATCAAGGCGCACCCGGCAAACCAGCCCGACACCCCGCAGTAAGCTGATCGTTCCCACGCTCCGCGTGGGAATGCATCCCGTGACGCTCCGCGTCACAGAGGACGCGGAGCGTCCATGGCGACATTCCCACGCGGAGCGTGGGAACGATCTGCGTACAAACATAAAAACAAAACAGGTACCTCGCGATGCACAACCAGATTGCCAGCTTCCGGGCGGCACTCGACGCCCGTCCTGTGTCCCGTTATCAGTGGTTGCTCCTGTTGTTGCTGGCATTGCTGCTGGTGACCGACGGCTACGACGCGCAAGTCCTGGGTTATGTCGTACCAGCCCTGGCCCAGGATTGGGGTCTGGAAAAAGCCGCGTTCGGCCCGGTGTTCAGCGCCAACCTGTTGGGCCTGACCCTCGGCTCTCTGGCCGTTACACCGTTGGCGGATCGATTCGGCGTGCGCCGGATTCTGCTGTGCTGCGTACTGATCTACGCCACCCTCACCGTGTTGATGGTGTTCGCCAACTCCCTGAATACCCTGATGGCCGCGCGGTTCATTTGCGGGATCGGCATGGGCGGGGCGATGCCGAGTGCGATGGCATTGATGTCGGAATATTCGCCGCCACGCCTGCGCACCTTGATGGTGACGCTGGCCGCTTGCGGGTTCTCGTTCGGCGGCGCGGCGGGCGGGTTTGTCGCGGCGGGTTTTATCGACAGCTTCGGCTGGCAAGCGGTGTTCCTCGCCGGTGGTGTCACCCCGTTGCTGTTGTTCCCGTTTCTGGCCTGGTTCCTGCCGGAGTCCCTGCCGCGTCTGCTGCGCGATGCTCCCCCTTATGCACGCCTGCGCAAAGTCACCGCACGGATGCTGCCGGACTGGCAACCGCCCGCAGCGTCCATCGCGCAAAACGAGCAGGAGCAGGGCAGCAAACTGACGGTGCTGGAATTGTTTCGCAACGGTTATGCACGGCCGACGCTGCTGATCTGGGCCACGTTTTTCGTCAGCCTGATTCTGCTGTATTTCATGATCAGCTGGTTGCCGACGCTGTTACTGGAAAGTGGCTTGAAACTCAATGAAGCCAACCTGGTGACGTCGATGTTCCTGTTCGCTGGCACCCTTGGTGCGATCTGCATGGCCTGGTTTGCCGACCGCCTCAAACGCAAAGTGCGACTGCTGTCGTGCGTGCTGGCTGCGGCGGCGCTGTGCACGATTCTGCTGGGCCTCAATCACGACAACCCGCGTTATCTGGTGGCCAGCGTGTTTGCCGCCGGGTTCTGCATCATCGGCGGGCAACTGACCCTCAACGCCTTCGCCAGTAACTTCTACCCGGCGCACGTGCGCGCCACCGGCACCGGTTGGGCGCTGGGCGTGGGGCGTTTCGGGTCGATCCTCGGGCCGCTGTTTGGCAGCATGCTGCTGGCGATGCACATTCCGGTGCAGCAGATTTTCTTCTTCTGCGCGATACCGGCGGTGATTGCGGCGTTGTTCATCATTCAGGTGCGTTCGCCCGTAGAAGCCACACCACGTCCTGTAGGAGCAAAGCTTGCTCGCGATGAACGATAACGCGGTGTACCTGAAGGACCGAGGCGCCCGAATCGCGGGCAAGCCTTGCTCCTACAAGGATCAGTGGACGACGGAATTTGGTGGCAGGTGCCCCAGGCGCTCCGTCAGGCGAATCCGCTGGATCGGGTCATCGCTGAGCAATAGCGCATGTTCCAGGTCGAAGCGCTCGGCGTTCGGGCAGTCGAGACGCTGATACAGGCTGGCCCGGGCCAGGTAATCGGAGGCGCTGCCGTTGCCCAGTTCCAGCACGCGCTCGGCATCCACCAGGGCGCCGATGTAGTCATCGTTGGTGAGGTGCAACTGGCGCAGGTTGCGTGACAGGCGCTGGAGCATGTGCAGCGGGTCGGCCGTCAGCAAGTGTTCGGCGCTGAGTTTGATGTTCGGACCGTATTGGCGTTGCAGTAAGTCGCGGCAATCGTTGGGGTATAACCGGCGCCCGCCGCACGGGTCGAGCAGGTGATCGGCGCCCTGCACCCGCAGCAGGAAATGCCCGGGAAAGTTGACCCCGACCATCGGGATCTCCAGCCTTCTGGCCAGTTCCAGCGCAATCAGCCCCAAGGCCAGCGGTTGACCGCGACGGCGCTCCAGCACTTTGTGAATCAGTGCCACTTGCGGGCGCAGCGGAGTGAAATCGTCCTGGGCGAACCCCAGGTCATTCATGCGCCGCAACAATGGCTGGGCGAGTTCACTCACCGGCAGCATTGGCAGGCCGGCGCTGACCCGTTGTTGCAGTTCGCTGAAGTCTGCCAGCACCGCTTCGGGGCTCATCTGGGCGTCATGTTCGGCCGCAATCCACAGCGCCGCCTCGAACAGGGCGGGCGGTGAACGTTGCAGGCAGTCGAAGAAACGTTGGCGCGGGGTCATCAAAATCTCCGGGGAATGCCTCGTTTTAGCCCCGCCACAGGCTTTCGTCCAGTGTCGTACACATGAGGTTGCAGGTTATGTCCGAAAGCCCTCAAAGGCGCGCTGCTTATTCCGGTGCGCTTCAGCAATTTTCGGTCGCAAGCCTATACTGGCGACTACAAGAAGTGATTAGGGAGCCATACGATGTTCGCTCTCATGCAAAGCACTCGCCTTGAATCGCTACACCTTAGCGTAGACCCGGTCACCGGGTTGAAGGCGGTGATTGCCATTCATAACAGCCGCCTGGGGCCTGCCCTGGGCGGTTGTCGTTACCTTGCCTACCCCAGCGACGAATCCGCCGTCGAGGACGCCATGCGCCTCGCCCAAGGCATGAGCTACAAGGCAGCCCTGGCCGGCCTGGCCCAGGGCGGCGGCGTTGCGGTGATCGTGCGCCCGGTGCATGTGGAAAACCGTGGGGCGCTGTTCGAAGCGTTTGGCCGTTGCATCAATCAGCTCGACGGCCGCTACATCACCGCCATCGACAGCGGCACCTCGGTGGCAGACATGGATTGCATCGCCCAACAAACCCAACACGTCACCAGCACCACCTCAGCGGGGGACCCTGCGCCCCATGCGGCGATGGGCGTGTTCACCGGCATTCGTGCCACCGCCATGGCGCGGCTCGGCAGCGATAACCTCGAAGGCTTGCGCGTGGCCATTCAGGGCTTGGGCAACGTGGGTTATGCGTTAGCCGAACAGTTGCACGCCGCCGGTGCCGAACTGCTGGTCAGCGACATCGATCACGGCAAGGTGCAACTGGCCATGGAGCAACTCGGTGCGCATCCGATTGCCAACGATGCGTTGCTCAGCACACCGTGCGACATCCTTGCGCCGTGTGGCCTGGGCGGTGTGCTCAACAGTCACAGCGTGACGCAACTGCGCTGCTCGGCGGTGGCGGGTTCGGCGAACAATCAACTGACGCATCTGGATGTTGCTGATCAATTGGAGCGGCGCGGGATTCTGTATGCGCCGGACTATGTGATCAATTCCGGTGGGTTGATCTATGTGTCGCTCAAGCATCGTGGCGAGGAGTTGGCGACGATCACGGCGCATCTGTCGAAAATCAGTTCACGGTTGACGGAGGTCTTTGCTCACGCTCAGGCGGAAAAACGTTCGCCGGCGAGAGTGGCGGATGAGTTGGCGGAGAAGGTTTTGTATCGATGATCTTTTGATTTTCGGGCATGAAAAAGGCCCTGAGCCAATGACTCAGGGCCTATTCAATTCGGACATTGCTTACTTGACGGCTTTAACCGCTTTCGCAGGCTTGACCGGCTCGGCAGCTTCAACCGCCTCTACAGGTTCTGCCACTTCAGCAGGCGCGCTCAGCAATTCGGACAGTGCATCCGGCTGACTCTTGAACGCCTTGGCGAACACATCGCGGTTCTTCGCCATGTAGATCCCGGCTTCTTCCACTTGCTGTTCGCTCAGGGACGGCACGGCTTTTTGCAACACTTCAGCCAGCAATTCGGCCAGTTCGAGCATTTTGTCATGACGGTCAGCTTCGGCTTTATCCATGAACAAGCGCTCCAGATCTCGGCTGCTGCGGTATACCACTTCGACGGCCATTCACCACCTCACATGCCTTCACATTAAGTTGTCTTCGCGACTACTGTATCTATATACAGCGAAAAGGATAAGCGAATCCCTGCGCTTTGGGTAGTGGCTTTTCAATGTAGACCGAAATTGGCGTTTGTCAGCTAAACCGTGTCGCCCCCTTCGCGGGCAAGCCTCGCTCCTACAGATCACACTGACCTGTAGGAGCGAGGCTTGCCCGCGAAGGCGCCGGTCCGATCACCGCCGAAGTGTCCCATGTCACGCGGCCATCATCTCAATCCACAGCCTCTGGCCTTTTTTCTGCATGCAGAACAACCGTCACGTCCAACCCGCATCATCCGCTCGAACCGAGCTAAGGAAGAATCATCGTGAAAATCAATTGGGCCGAGAACTTGCGGCAGAACGTGCATCAACTGGCCGAGTCCCTGGGCAATCTGTTCGTCGAGACCTTCCACTACCTGGCGCTGTTCGCCATCGGTGCGGTGACCGCGTGGGCGGCGGTGATGGAATTCCTGCAGATGATCGAGGCGGGGCACATCAAGATCGATGACATCCTGCTGCTGTTCATCTACCTGGAATTGGGAGCGATGGTCGGGATTTACTTCAAGACCAACCACATGCCCGTGCGCTTCCTGATCTACGTGGCTATCACTGCGCTGACGCGCCTGCTGATCTCCAACGTCTCGCACCACAACCCGCCGGACATCGGCATCATTTACCTGTGCGGCGGGATTCTGCTGCTGGCGTTTTCGATTCTGGTGGTGCGTTACGCCTCGTCGCAATTTCCTTCGGTGAAGATCGAGAACCCGCAGCGCAAGATCGGCGCGGGTTCCGGTGAGCATCCTGAAGTGGAGAAGGGCGAGCTTTAAAGGCGCATGGCTGGTCGTGAGTGACCTTTGACTTGAGGCGGTGGCAGGTTGCGATTGTCGCCGTCGGTCATGGCTTCGAGGATGGCCACGGCGCTGTGGCCCTGTTCGATGGCGATGCCGAACTGAATGCTTTGCACCAGGCGCTTGAGGCGTTTGGGGTCATTGCGTTGTTCGGCGCTGATCATGCGTTTGGCCACTATGTGGCCGCTGTTGGACAGGGTCAGCATGATGCTGCCGTCGAGCCCCTGAATGCTCAGGTTGATCTGATAATCCGGTGCAAAGGCATCGGTAATGAGCTGAAAAGGGTTGTCCATAATGCGTCACCGCCTGATTGAACGTGCAGTTGTTGACCGGCCATGATCGGGTTGGTTCGCAATACCAGACCATCGGCATTCCATGTTCATGTGCTTTCATCCGTGTCGCGTTTGGGTTGTAGCAAGGGCCATGCCGGGAAAACTGTCGGACAATAAAACGGGCATGAAAAAGGCGAACGGTCAGGTTCGCCTTTTCTGATTTGCCCGATTCGGGGCAAAAGTACTGCGGGTGCAACGGAAGCGGTCAGCAAGTGAACAGTTGATATTCATCGCCCCTAGCCGGTAACCGTTATTGGCACAAAGGCTGCCCATAAAATGCCGTTCTTGCCATCCAGTTGTTGGCGGGCAGTAAAGCTGAAAGCCCCCACTGGCAAAGCGACTGTAATGGGGACACTCCAACTTCCATCGTTGTTCACGGTGCCTTGGCCGTAAATGACGTTGGGATTGCCGTGCTTCACCACATGGATTATTGCGCGTGGATAGCCTCCATTACCGGTGATCGTAGGTGTTCTACCCACCGTCGCACCTGCGACGGGGGAGATGATAACCGGTGCGGGCAAATGATACAGATGCCAATCATTGGATCGCCTATGACTGGGTGGGTACATCTGCCATTGAAGAACTTCAAAGGTGTTGACTCCAGGACGCAAATCTTGTTGAAACGTCAGCCGGAAATTGCCATCGTTGGAATGTTGCTCAGGACTCAAGGCGTCCTGGAGGCCTATGGAAACCACCCTGACATTGCGCCCACGTCCGCAAGTGCCAGTAATGACTGGGCGAACACTGCTGACAGTATAGTCGCCGGGCCCAGTAATTCTTGGAGTGGTTTCCGGATCGGGGGGAGGGGGGCCATGAGTGACCGACTCATCGGATTCATCTTTTGCTTTTGACATGATGCAGTTCCTCATCAACATGGATGGAAACTCATTTCTACAACTAGAGCGGTGAAGCGACTACCTGTTAAAAGTACCAGTTCCGACAGGTGGTAACACCGTGCCCGAGTTGTCTACGCCGTCAACACTCCACCCAACTCACCGCCAACCCACCCCGTGAAGTCTCTTTGTATTTGTCCTGCATATCGGCGCCGGTATCGCGCATGGTGCGGATCACCCGATCCAGGGAAATGAAGTGTTTGCCGTCGCCGCGCAGGGCCATTTGTGTGGCGTTGATCGCCTTCACCGCCGCGATCGCGTTGCGCTCGATGCACGGCACTTGCACCAGGCCACCGACCGGATCGCAGGTCAGGCCGAGGTTGTGTTCCAGGCCGATTTCGGCGGCGTTTTCCAGTTGCTCCGGCGTGGCGCCCAGCACATCCGCCAGACCGGCGGCGGCCATGGCGCAGGCGGATCCGACTTCGCCCTGGCAACCGACTTCGGCGCCGGAGATCGAGGCGTTTTTCTTGCACAGAATGCCCACGGCCGCCGCGCCGAGGAAGAACGCGACCACGTCGTCGTCCGATGCGTCCGGGTTGAATTTCATGTAGTAGTGCAGCACCGCCGGAATGATCCCCGCCGCGCCGTTGGTAGGTGCGGTGACCATGCGTCCGCCGGCGGCGTTTTCTTCGTTGACGGCGAGGGCGAACAGGTTGACCCATTCCATCGCGGACAGCGTGGAAGTGATGACATTCGGTTTGCCGATTTCCAACAGGCTGCGGTGCAATTTCGCGGCGCGACGCGGAACATTCAGACCGCCAGGCAGGATGCCTTCGTGCAACAGGCCCTGCTCGACGCACTCGCGCATCACCGACCAGATGTGCAGCAAGCCCTGACGGATTTCAGCCTCACTGCGCCAGGCCAGTTCGTTGGCCATCATCAACTCGGAAACCCGCAGGCCATGCTGGTTGCACAGCCTGAGCAATTCGGCGGCGCTGGAAAAATCGTACGGCAGCACCACGTCGCTGGTCGGCGCGATGCCGGACTCGGCTTCGGCTGCTTCGATGATGAAACCGCCGCCCACCGAGTAGTAGGTTTGTTCCCACAACTCGCCGGTTTCGCCGAAGGCTGTCAGGGACATCGCATTGGGGTGGTAGGGCAGGCTTTCTTCCAGCAGTAGGAGATCTCGCTGCCAGTTGAAGGCAATGGTCGATTGGCCCGCGAGGGACAGTTCGCCGGTTTCCCGCAGGTGCTGAATGCGTGAATCGATAGACGTCGGATCAATGCTGTCCGGCCACTCACCCATCAGGCCCATGACGCAGGCGCGGTCGGTGGCGTGACCGACGCCGGTCGCGGAAAGGGAGCCGTAGAGACGGATTTCTACCCGCCGTACGTCGGCCAGTAAATGCTGATCAATCAGGGCCTGGGCGAAGGTTGCGGCGGCGCGCATCGGGCCGACGGTGTGGGAACTGGACGGACCGATGCCGACTTTGAAGAGATCGAAAACACTGATAGCCATGCTAAAGCCTATACAAGCAATGGAAGAGGAATCGCTGCCATTTCTGTAGGACAAGCGCAATTTCGGCGATACTGCCCGCCTCGGTCCGACGTGACCAACGAAACTTCCTAAGACAGCCTTTAGCAGGACTAAACGATGAGTCGTCAATTGCACGCCCAGACCTACGTCTGGCTGCACGTGTTTTCCTGTGCCGCGCGGCACTTGTCGTTCACCCGTTGCGCCGAAGAACTGCACATCACGCCGGGTGCGGTCAGTCAGCAAATCCGACAGCTGGAAGAGCGCTTGGGCTTTCGTCTGTTTCACCGTCGCGCGCGGGGCGTCGAATTGAGCGCCGAAGGCCAGCGACTGGCCATCACCGTGAACGAGGCTTACGGCAGCATCGACGCTGAATTGCGACGACTGGACGCCGGGATGATCAGCGGGACGTTGCGCCTGCGCTCGATTCCATCGTTCCTGAGCAAATGGCTGACCCCGCGCTTGCCGCGTTTGCAGCAACGTTTCCCGGACATTCAACTGCGACTGGTGGCCGAGGACAGCAGCGTGCCGTTGCACGAGGGCGACTTCGACCTGGCCATCGACCTGAATGACGGCAGTTACCCCGGATTGTTATCCACAGCCTTGCTCGACGAACAAATCTTCCCGGTCTGCGCCCCGAGCCTGTTGCGCGGTCGCCCGCCGCTGCACGGCCCGGCGGACCTGGTGCATTTCCCCTTGCTACACGACATCACCGCCTGGCGCGGCAGTTACGAGTACGCGGAATGGGAGTTCTACCTCAATGCCATCGGCTTCGAAGGCGCCGACGTACGGCGCGGGCACACCTTCAATCGCAATCACCTGACCATTGAAGCGGCGATAGCCGGCATGGGCGTGGCGATTGCGCGGCGAACGCTGCTGAACGATGAGCTGGAGCGGGGGACGTTGATTGTGCCGTTTGGGCTGGCAGTGCCGAATCACAAACGCTACGTGCTGCTTTACGCGCCGGGGGCGCTGAGCCATCCGGGCGTGCGGGCGGTGCATGACTGGCTGGTGGAAGAGGCGGGGATTTTCCGGAGTTTGCACCCACTGGCGGAGCAGCAGATGTGAGCATTTGTGACAAAGAAGCGTTGCGACCCAACTCCCGACCTTAACAGCGCTTTTGGCCGTTGTCCGGCTTTTTTTGCGAATCCATATTTATCTTTTTTTAGGGGTTGAAATGTTCTGCGCACAGACCGATTGTGTAAGTAAGAGGTCACGGTGATGACGCCCAAGGGCTAGCCGACCGGCCTCTCGCGAGCTAGCTGAAATAAGGGATGAACTATGCAAATCCAAGTCAACAGTGATAACCATATTCAAAGCAGCATCCGACTGGAGGAGTGGGTACGTACTACCATTGAGAGCACGCTCGAACGTTATGAAGAGGACCTGACCCGCGTCGAGGTTCACTTGCGGGACGAAAACGGCGACAAGCCCGGACCGCATGACATGCGCTGCCAGCTGGAAGCGCGGCCTAAAGGCCATCAACCCATTTCTGTGACCCATAAAGCCGATACCCTTGAACAAGCGATCGACGGGGCGGCCGAGAAACTTGAACACGCGCTTGAACATCTGTTCGGCAAACTGCGGGGCAAGCCACGTGCCGCGGTCGTGCCATTCGAGAGAGTTGCAGCCGATGCGCTGCTGGAAGACGAATTCCTCGAGAACGAACAGGCTGCGCAAAACGGCTGATAGCTGATTCGGTTTTTACCTTTCCACCACTGACAAACGGGTCTGCTTATGCAGGCCCGTTTTTGTTGATCGTTCCCACGCTCTGCGTTTGATCGTTCCCACGCTCTGCGTGGGAATGCAGCCCGGGACGCTCCGCGTCCCATCAAAAGCCGAACGCGGAGCGTCCGTTGAGGCATTCCCACGCAGAGCGTGGGAACGATCGTGTCAGGGTCAGAACGCCACTGACGTCTGCACATAAACCGTCCGCGGTTCCCCCACGTACTTACCCTTGTTGTTGTCATCAAACGAGCGGGTGAAGTACTGGTGGTTGAAGATGTTCTTCACCCCCACCGCCACATTCAAATCCGACAACTTCGGCCCGAAGTCATATGCCGCGCGGCTGCTGAACAACATATAGCCCGCAATTCTGCCGGTGCTGCCGTCGGCACTTTCCTTTGAGGTGTAGGCGTTGTCGGCGAACTGATCGCTTTGGTAGCTGCTGTCCAGATTCAGTTTCCACGCGCCTTCGGTGTAACCGACACCCAGCGTGCCTTTGTGTTTCGAGGAGAACGGCACACGATTGCCTTTGTTCGGCCCGTCTTCGCGGATAGTCGCGTCAACGTAAGCGTAGGTGGCGTACACGTCGAAACCGGCCAATGCAGGACTCAAGTCATCGAGGGAATAGTTGATGCTCGATTCGATGCCTTGATGGCGCGTCTCACCTCGGGCGATCACCGAATCGTTGGTCTGGTTACTTTCGTATTGATTGTCGAAGTTGATCAGGAATGCGCCGATTTCCGCCCTGAGCGCACCGTTGTCGTAACGGGTGCCGAGTTCCCAGGTCCGGGCCTTCTCCGGTTTCACTTCACCGCTGGTCACCCGGTTCGGCATCTGGCTGTACTGCACGCTGCCGAACGAGCCTTCGGTGTTGGCGTAGAGGTTCCAGCTGTCGGTCAGGTGATAGAGCACGTTCAACGCCGGCAGCGCGGTGTTGTAGTCGCCCTTGTACTTCGCGTTCGTCAGGTTGTTGGTTTGTTGCGACTCGATCATCTCGTAGCGGATGCCTGGCGTGAGGGTCCACTTGCCGATGTCGATCCGGTCATCGACGAACAACGCGTTGGCTTCGGTGCCGCCCCGGGTGTCGCGGTCATTGCGGCTGTTGGTGGTCGGCAATTCATTGCTGGCAATCGGCGTGCGATAGCGCAGTTCGTGGCCGGCCTCGTTGATATAGCGATAGCCGACGCCGACTTCATGGCTGGTCGGGCCGACATCAAAACCTTGGGCGAAGCGGGTTTCCAGACCGCGCACCCAATATTCGCGAGGCGACAGCGACAGGAAGGTGCCCTGGTCCAGATAACCGCTGCGCAGGGTTTTGGTGAAGAACGTATTGGCGGTGAATTCGCGGCGATCCTCCTGATAGCGATAACCGAAATTGAACATCGTGCGGCGGCCCCAAAACTGGTCTTTTGGGCGCGTGGACTGGTACGGGTCGGCATCGTAATCAGCGACGTTGAGGCCACCGGGCATGTCGGCCTTGCCCTCGTAATACTGGGCCATGGCGTTGAAGCTGTTGGCCTCGTCGAGCTGGTATTTGCCCTTGAGGATCAGGTCGTCGATTTCGGTATCGCTGTGTTCACGCCAGTCGCCACCACGGGTGCCGGAATACAGCAGCGCGCCGCCCAAACCGTTATCGGCGGTGCCGCCGGCCAGCAGGTTGCCGGTGGTCTTGAAGCCGTCATGGCTGGAAGACGGACTGGTTTCGGTCTGGAAGCCGCCCTTGACCGTGGGCGCATCGGGAATCGCTCGGGTCACAAAGTTGACCACGCCGCCGACGTTCTGCGGTCCGTAGCGTACCGCACCGCCGCCGCGCACCACGTCCACGGCATCCATGTTGCCCATGCTGACCGGCGCGAATGACAACTGTGGTTGACCGTAAGGCGCGAACGGCACCGGGATGCCGTCCATCAGCACCGTGGAGCGTGAGGCCAAACGCGGATTGAGGCCGCGAATGCCGAAGTTCAGCGCCATGTCATGGCTGCCGGTGCCGTTGTTGTCCGGTGCGTTGACGCCGGGGATGCGGTTGAGCACGTCCTTGGCCTGGGTCGCGCCCTGGCGTTCGAACTCTTCGCGACGGATCACATCCCGCGCGCCGGGGTGTTCGAACACGTTGATTTGCGCCGCATCCCCCAGCCAGTCGCCGACCACCGTCGAGGTGCCCAGCTCCAGCGCGGCATCGCCCGCCGGTTGCAGGCTGAACGCATTGTTGCCCTCGGCCCGGGCTTGCAGGCCGGTGCCTTCGAGCAGCGCGTTCAAACCCTGTTCTGTCGTGTAGTTGCCTTCCAGGCCACGGCTTTTTACGCCGCTGGTCACTTGCGAGCCAAAGGAGATCAGCACCCCGGCTTCACGGCCGAACTGGTTGAGGGCGTTTTCCAGGGAGGTTGGGGCGATGTGGTACGGCTTGGCGTCGGCGGCGTGGGTGATGGAGACAGCGGCAAAGCTCAAACTGACGCCCAGCAGGAGTTGGCGCAGCGGAGTAAGGCGGGTGGGTTGCATGGACGACGATCCTGAGAAGGTGGAATCAAGTGGGGCTTTCCTTCTCTGTCACGCCAGATCTGAAAAACGGCTCAAGTAGTACGAAAGATCGTTCCCACGCTCTGCGTGGGAATGCCTCAACGGACGCTCCGCGTTCGGCTTCGGGTGGGACGCGGAGCGTCCCGGGCTGCATTCCTTTGCTGCGCGTGGGAACGATCATTACGCACGGGCCTCCACGGTCACCCAATACCGCGTAAACCGCCTCACCTTCACCGGCAAGCTGATTTCCAACAGATCGAGGATCCGCTCGCTGTCATCCAGCGGATACGTCCCGGAGATCAACAAATCCGCCACTTTCGCATCGCAATTAAGCTGCCCGCGACGATAACGACCCAGCTCATCCAGGAAATCCCCCAGCCGCATATGCGCCGCCACCAGCATGCCGTCAGCCCAGGCACCGCTGTTGGCGTCCAGGGGCAGGGGAGTGCTGATATCGCGCGCTCCAAAACTCAGCTGTCGGGCACTTTGCAGCAGCAAGGGCGCGCCGCCATCGGGTGTCAATTCGACGCGACCTTCGAACACCGCAACTTGGGTGCGATCCGCAAATTGCCGAACGTTGATTCGCGCGCCTTGGGTTTTCAACAGGCCCTGGGCCGTTCGCACCTCAAACGCCCGGGCGGCGGTCAGCAGAATTTCGCCCTCCAGCAAACGAATCAGCCCGTCAGGTCGCACATCCACCGACGTCGCGGTATTGAGTTGCAACTGGCTGCCATTGCCCAGCACCACGTTGCGCCGCTGCCCCACCGGGCTGCGATAGTCCGCCAGCAATGGCGTCAGCGGATTGTGCTCGCGCATGCCCCAGGTCACCGCAGTACCGGCACCCAGAATCAGCAACAGCTTCAATGCCTGGCGACGGCTGCCGGACTTCGGTGCATTCAATGCCGCGTGAGCCAGGGGCGAGGACAACCCGCGCAAACGCTGATTAACCCGTTGGATGTGCGCCCACGCCCGTTGATGTTCACTGTGCCCATCGTGCCATTGCTGCCAGGCGTGTTGCTGGCGCGAGTCCAATGGACCTTGCTGCATTTCCAGCAACCAGTGCACGGCCTGCTCGGCGACACGGGAGGAAAAGTCTGGCGGCGGATTCATAGGGCGAAGTAGCAGCGCATCGCCGCTTTGTTCAGGTGCCGTTTGACCGTGGCGATGGAAATCCCCAACTCGGCGGCGATCTGTGGATAAGTCAGGCCATCGACCTGCGCCAGCAAAAACGCGCGCTTGACCAGGCGCGGCAAGCCGTCGAGCAACTGGTCGAGTTCCATCAGGGTTTGCAGGATGATCGCCCGCTCTTCCTCAGACGGCGCGACGCATTCCGGCATCTGCGCCAGAGCGTCGAGGTAGGCGCGCTCCAGGTCCTGGCGGCGGTAATGGTTAAACAACACGCGTTTGGCGATGGTGGTCAGGAACGCCCGTGGTTCGATGATCTGCGGTGTTTCCCGGGCCGTCAGCACCCGCATAAACGTGTCCTGGGCCAGGTCGGCGGCGCTGTCCGGGCAGCCGAGCTTGCGCCGCAACCAACCGGTGAGCCAGTTGTGATGTTCGTGATAAAGGACTTCGACGGGATTGGCTGGCAGCAACAGAACCACTCCGACACAGACGGCTACGTTAGAGAACAAGAATTGTTCGCATTGTATGTACGTGATTGCGCATCCGGCAATCGGATCTCTTTTGCGTATGAGAATATTTATCATTAATATTGCGCGCTTGTTGGTCCTGCAACGTTTTCGGGGCCTCACCCGGTTTCAAGGTCGAAACATGAAAGGCAAAATCAGCACGCTCCCCGTTTCCTACAGACTGGCGATTACCTCGCGGGTGTTGGCTGCCGTGCTGGGCGGCTATGTCGTGTCTGCGCTGGCCAGTGTCAGCCTGAGCCTGCTGCTGCCCATGGCCCGCGCCGAAGCGGTGATCACCGGGATGATGACTTCCTTTCTGGCGTATCTGGTGGCGGTGCTTTGGTGTTTTGCCTGTCGCAGCGCCTGGCAGGCGTGGTTCGGAATGATCGTGCCGAGCCTGGTGCTGGGAGCGATTTCGGGGTTGGCGTTCTGGGCGGGGCACTCATGAAAGAGGGCTTTCGTCAGACGATGGCCTGGCTGCATACCTGGGTCGGCTTGATCTTCGGCTGGTTGCTGTTCGCGATTTTCCTGACCGGCACCCTCGCGTATTTCAAGGCCGAAACCAGTCACTGGATGCAGCCGGAAATCCCCGCGCGTTCGGTGTCTGCCGAAGCCAGCCTGACCGTGGCGCAACACTATCTGCAACAGCACGCGGCCAATGCCTCGCGCTGGCTCATCGACTTGCCGACGGCCCGCGAGCCCGGCCTGAACGTTCGCTGGCAGCAAGCCCCGGCCGAACCTGGCAAACGCGGCCAATTCAGCAAAAAGACCCTCGACCCGCTGACCGGTGCCGAAGTGCAGGGCCGCGCCACTCTGGGCGGCGATTTCTTCTACCGTTTCCACTTCCAGCTGCAAATGCCCTACCCGTGGGGCCGCTGGCTATCGACCATCGCCGCCATGCTGATGTTTGTCGCGCTGATCACCGGGATCATCACCCACAAGAAAATCTTCAAGGACTTCTTCACCTTCCGCCCGCGCAAGGGCCAGCGTTCCTGGCTCGACGGGCATAACGCAGTGGGCGTGCTGGTGTTGCCGTTTCACCTGATGATCACCTACAGCAGTCTGGTGATTTTCATGTCGATGGTGATGCCGGCGAGCATTCTGGCTGCGTACAACGGTCAGACCGGGGCGTTTTTTGATGAAGTGTTCCCGGCGTCCAGCACGCCGCCAGCCGCCGGCCAACCGGGCCAGCTAGCGCCGTTGGCTGCGCTGTTGGAGCAGGCCAGCGAGCAATGGTCGGGCGGGCGAGTCGGCAGCCTGGCGGTGAACAATCCCGGCGATGCCAATGCTTCGGTGGTGTTGGAGCGCGATGGCGCCGACGGCGTGGTCTACGATTTCGGCCGCGCACTGACGTTCAACGGTGTCACCGGCCAGCTACTGGGCAAGACCCCGGAGCAGCCGATTCCAATGGCGATTGCCGGCGCTTTCTATGGTTTGCACATGGGCCATTTCGCCGGCCCGGTGCTGCGTTGGCTGTACTTCATCTGTGGGTTGGCCGGCACGGCGATGATCGGTACCGGGCTGGTGATCTGGCTCGGCAAGCGCCAGCTCAAACATGCGAAAAGCGGCGTCATGCCGTTCGAGTTGCGCTTGGTGGAAGTGCTGAACATCGCCAGCATGTCGGGGTTGGTGCTCGCCGTGGCGGCGTTCTTCTGGGCCAATCGCTTGTTGCCGGTGGCGTTGGCGGAACGAGCGGATTGGGAGGTGAACAGCTTTTTCATCGCCTGGGGTTTGAGCGTGTTGCATGCGATGGCCCGCAGTGGCCGCGCGGCGTGGGTCGAGCAACTGGCGTTGGCCGCGTTGCTGTTCTGCGCGGTGCCGTTGCTCAATGGGCTGACTACGCCGTACAACTTGGGCGTGACCCTGCGCCAAGGCGACTGGGCCATGGCCGGTTTCGACCTGACGTGCCTGGGCAGTGGCCTGTTCCTGGCGTGGGCCGCGTGGAAAATGCGACGCGTCGAGAAAGCTGCAGTGGTCACCCGCCGCCCCATCTCCCTTGAGCGCGAGGCGACCTGAATGCTGCTGGCCCTGTTGCTGTGCTACGGCGGATTCACCGCACTCTGCTTGTCGATGGATCGGCATCACGCCGACCTGCTGGGACGCAAGCCCTCGACCCGGCGTCGATTGAATATGCGACTCGGCGGCTGGTTGTTGCTGGGCTTGTCATTATGGACGGCGGTGTCCGCGACCGGTTGGGGCCTCGGATTGGTGGAGTGGTTCGCGGTGTTGATGCTCAGCGCATTAATGCTGGTTTTGCTGCTGCCGTACCGCCCGCGTCTGGCCTTGTGGTTGGCAGCGTTAGGCCTGGTTGCCAGCCCCGTTTGCGCAGTGCTGACCTGATGCTCGCCAGCCCTCCGGAATCCCACGATGATGAGCATCGTGGCGCCCGCGCGCATTTTCTCCAGGTGTTCTTGTCCCAGCGTTCGCAGATGGAAGCGCTGGTGAGTCGGCGCGTCGGTTGCCGGGCGACGGCGGCGGACCTGGTGCAGGATCTGTTCCTGCGCTTCTGGCGCCGGCCGCTGGTGCAGGTCGAAGAACTCAGCACCTATCTGCTGCGCTGCGCCGGCAACATCGCCATCGACCATTTGCGCAGTGAAGGCACGCGGGTGCGGGTCAACGAAGGCTGGATGCCCGACGCGCCGGACAGCCACGGCAGCGAGCCGCAAGCGGCGCTGGAAGCAGGCAACGATTTACGCCATGTCGAAGCGGCGTTGCGCGCCTTGCCCGAGCGCACGCGGCAGATTTTCCTGCTCAATCGCATTCATGGCCGCAAGTACGCGGAGATCGCCAAGGCCATGGGTCTGTCCCAAAGCGCTGTGGAAAAACATATGATGCGCGCCCTCGACGCCTGCAAGGCCAGCTTGCGGGAACCCGAAGTGCGTACGCCAAGGAAAGCACCGTGAACCACGCCGAACGCGTCACCCCGACGCCCGCCCAGGAACAGGCCGCTTTCGCCTGGCTGAGCCTGTTGCACGATCAGCCGAGCAGTGGCGATCAATTGACTTTCAGTCACTGGTTGCAGGCAGATCCTGCGCATGCCGAGGCCTACGCCCAGGCGCAAGTGGTGTGGGAGTTGAGCGAAGTGCCGGCGCGCACACTGGCCGATGAGGAAGCGTTTGCCCTGCAAGGTTATCTCAACGCCATGAACCGCTCGCGGCGCCCCAGCGTGCGGCGCTGGTCCGGCGCGTTGGCGCTGGCCGCGTGCCTGTTGCTGATGATCGGCCTCGGCGCAGGGTGGCAGCCGTTGCGTTGGGCGGATGATCTGGGCGCGGATTATGTGTCGGCGCCGGGGGAAATTCGCACGGTCACGTTGGCCGATCAATCCCAGGTCACCCTCGATGCGGATAGCGCGATTGCGGTGGATTTCATTCATGGCGAGCGGCATGTGCAATTGCGTCGCGGCGCCGGTTTTTTCAGCGTGACTCACACGGGCGAGCCGTTTGTGGTGGACGCCGAAAAGGGTCAGGCGCGAGTGCTGGGCACGCAATTCGAAGTGCGCCTGCAACCCCATGGCGCGCAAGTGACGGTGCTGTCCGGGCGAGTCGGCGTGACGGCGGATCGCAATGCCGAGCAGCAAATCCTCACCGCTGGCCAGCAAGTGGCGTACGGCGAAGGCACGGCGGAAAAACTGCACGCCGTGGACAGCGAGGCGCAACTGGCCTGGCGCCAGGGTTGGCTGAATTACTACAAGGCGAGCCTGGCGCAAGTGGTGGAGGATTTGCGCCGCTATTACCCGGGGCGGATTGTGCTGCTCAACGATGAACTGGCGGCGCGGCGGGTCAGCGGGAGTTTTCCGAGCAAGGACCCGCAGGCGGTGTTGAGTTCATTGCAGGGGGTGTTGGGGTTTGAGCAGCACAGCGTTATGGGGCATTTGATTATTTTGCGCTGAGGCGACTGGCCCCTTCGCGGGCAAGCCTCGCTCCTACAAAGGGGTCGTTCGCATTTTCGGAATAAATACCCATCCCCTGTAGGAGCGAGGCTTGCCCGCGAAGGCGCCAGACCAAACACCGCATAACGGCAAATAAAAATAATTTCAAAATTTTAGTGAGGTAAACCCAACCCCCATCCGTGTAGTGACTGAAACTGCGAGTCATTCGCATCCCGTAGCGGTTCTACACAGGTCATGAGCAATGAAGTCCAGGGCAAAATCGGGTTCGGTCAAACAATGGTTCGGCGCCTCGGCGCTGAGTTTTTCGGCATTGGCGCTGCTGCCGTTGAGCGTGGCCATCGCCGCTGAAACCGCCAGTACGCAACAGCGCACGCTATTCAGCTTTGCCCTGGCCGCCAAACCGCTGCCCCAGGCCCTGAGCGACTTCAGCCGCATCACCGGCATCAGCGTGGTCTACACCGACGAAGCGCCCTACGGTCTCAACGCCCCGGCACTCAATGGCCAGATGAGCGCGGAACAGGCGATCCAGCGTTTGCTCAGCGGCTCGGGCTTCACCTTCCGCCGCACCGACGCCCACACCCTGGCGCTGGAACCGGTGCCCACCGAAGGCACCCTGAACCTGGGCGCGACCACCATCACCTCGGTGCTGGACGCGACCCAGAGCTACCAGCCGCCGCCGACCAGCAACGTGATGCGCAGCTCGGCGTTGCTTCAGGAAACTCCACAGACCATCAACGTGATTCCGGCCCAGGTCATTCGCGACCAGGCACCGCGCAATCTCGATGACGCCCTGGCCAACGTCAGCGGCATCACCCAAGGCAACACCCTGGCCAGCACTCAGGATTCGGTGATGACCCGCGGTTTCGGCGACAACCGCAACGGCTCGATCATGCGCGATGGCATGCCGATCGTGCAGGGCCGTGGCATGAACGCCACCGTCGATCGCGTCGAAGTGCTCAAGGGTCCGGCCTCCTTGCTTTACGGCATCCAGGACCCGGGCGGCGTGGTCAACATGGTCAGCAAGAAACCGGAACTGACCCAATACAACGCCCTGACCCTGCGCGGCTCGACCTACGGCGACGGCAAAAACGGCAGCGGCGGTGGCCTCGACAGCACCGGCGCATTGGGTGATTCGGGGTTGGCCTATCGCATGGTCCTCGATCACGAAGACGAAGATTACTGGCGCAACTTCGGCACCCACCGCGAAACCCTGGTGGCGCCGTCCCTGGCCTGGTTCGGCGAAAGCACCAAGCTGTTGTTCTCCTACGAACACCGGGAATTCCTCACCCCGTTCGACCGTGGCACGATCATCGACCCGCGCACCAACCACCCGTTGGACATCTCGCGCAACGAGCGCCTCGACGAGCCGTTCAACAACATGGAAGGGCGCTCGGACCTGTATCACTTCGAGGCCGATCACGACCTCAACGACAACTGGAAGGCCCACTTCGGCTACAGCTGGAACCGCGAAACCTACGACGCCAGTCAGGTGCGCGTGACTGCCATCGACACCAAGAAAGGCACCCTGACCCGCAGCATGGACGGCACGCAAAACGCGATCAGCACCGACCGTTTCACCACCGCCAGCCTCGAAGGCAAAGTGAATGTGCTGGGCATGCAGCACGACCTGGTGTTCGGCGTCGATGACGAGTACCGCAAGATCTACCGCGAAGACCTGATCCGCCAGAAAAGCCTGACCACCTTCAGCTACGTCAACCCGGTGTATGGCCGCGAAGTCGCCGGCACCACCGTCAGCGCGCCGGACAGTGCCCAGACCGATCAACTGCGCAGCGATTCGATCTTCGCCCAGGACTCGATCCACCTCACCGACCAGTGGATTCTGGTGGCTGGCGGACGCTTCCAGGAGTACGACCAGTACGCCGGCAAAGGCGTGCCGTTCCGGGCCAACACCGACAACAACGGCCAGAAATTCGTGCCGCGCGCCGGCCTGGTGTATCGCTACACCGATGAACTGTCGTTCTACGGCAGCTACACCGAATCGTTCAAACCCAACTCGACCATTGCACCGTTAAGCGGCAGCACCGTGGTGCTCGACGGCAGCATCGCGCCGGAAGAAGCCAAGTCCTGGGAAATCGGCGCCCGGCTCGATATGCCGGGGCGCATCACCGGTGATATCGCGCTGTTCAATATCAAGAAACGCAACGTGCTGATCGCCAACGCCGAAGGCCCGACCACGATCTACAGCGCCGCCGGTGAGGTGCGTTCCCGTGGTCTGGAAATCGATCTGACCGGCCAGCTCACTGACCGTTGGAGCATGATCGGCAGCTATGCCTACACCGATGCCGAAGTCACCGAAGACCCGGACTACAAGGGCAAGAAACTGCAAAACGTGGCCAAGAACACCGGCTCGCTGTCGGCGGTCTACGACTTCGGCACCATCGTCGGTGGCGATCAACTGCGGGTCGGCGCGGGTGCACGCTATGTCGGCGAGCGCGCGGGGGATGCCCCGAATGACTTCGACCTGCCGGGCTACACCGTGGCTGACGCGTTCGCTACCTACGACACCAAAGTCGAAGGGCAGAAGGTCAAGTTTCAGCTCAACGTGAAGAACCTGTTCGACCGCACCTACTACACCTCGGCGGCGAGCCGGTTCTTTGTCTCGATGGGGGATTCGCGGCAGATTTCGTTGTCCAGCACATTGGAGTTCTAGGGCTGGATCAAAAGCCACCCCTCACCCCAGCCCTCTCCCCAGAGGGGAGAGGGGGAAAGGGAGCAAATCTCTGTCGCTTTCAAAACCTGAGATCGACTCGATATTTCAGGTCGATGTAACTCGTGAATACAACTCGGTCGGCTCCCTCTCCCCTCTGGGGAGAGGGCTGGGGTGAGATAGCTAACGCAAAAACGCCAACCGATATTCGCCGGGTGTTCCTCCCAACACCTGCCGAAACCGATTGGTGAAATGGCTCGCACTGGCAAACCCGCACGCCAGCGCAATCTCCCCCAACGGCTGCGAAGTCGAGCGCAATAATTCCCGCGCCCGGCTCATGCGTCGCGCCAACACGTACTGATGGGGCGGCAAGCCGAAACTCTCGCGAAACATTCGCGCAAAGTGGTATTCCGACAACGCACACAACCCGGCCAATTGCCCCAGGCTGATGGCTTCGGCCAATTGACTGTCGATGAACTCCACCAACTGCCGCCGTTGATGCGCGGCCAGTCCACCCTTGAGCCGCAAGCCCTGGCGCATGCCAACCTGATTGAACAGCGCATGGCTGAGCATTTCGTGAGCCAGGCTGCTGGTCAGCACGCGCTCGCCCGGCTCTTCCCAATTGAGCGTGAGCATCTGCCGAAAGCGTTGGGCCTGTTGCGGGTCGTCGAGGAAGGTGGCTTCGCGCAACTGCAGTTCCCGGGGTTCGCGGTCCAGCAACGTGACGCAGCCGAGGGCGAATTGTTCGGGGCTGAAATACAGATGGGCCAGGCGAATGTCGCCGTTGATCACCCAGCCGGACTGATGCTCGGCGGGCAGAATGCACAGTTTGTCCGGGCCACCCTTGTTGCCGGGCTGGTCACGGCGAAACGTCCCGGTGCCGCCGGCGATGTAGCAGGAGAGGGTGTGGTGAGTCGGCGCTTCGTAGTCCTGGGCGTCGTGATGATTGCTCCACAAGGCTGCAGCCATGCCGTCACCGAGCTCGGCGCTGTGCTCCAGACGAGCATTAGGCGAGCGGTTGAGGGCTTGAAAGACTTGCAACGTTTCCAGTGCGGGCATGATCGTTCTCTCCAACGCCTTGCATCCTACTCCGTAGACCTTGGCCTGCCAGCCCGTCGGCCGACAAAAGCGCAAGTTTATGCAAGTGCATCCGTCACCGGCGCAGGACACTGGGCACCTATTGAGGAGCCTTTGCCATGAACCTGTCTTTGTACCTGTTGACCGTGCTGATCTGGGGCACCACCTGGATCGCCCTGAAATGGCAGTTGGGTGTGGTGGCCATTCCGGTGTCGATCGTCTATCGCTTCGGCCTCGCCGCGCTGGTGCTGTTCGTGTTGCTGCTGCTCAGCCGACGCCTGCAAGTGATGAACCGTCGCGGGCACCTGATCTGTCTGGCCCAGGGCTTGTGCCTGTTCTGCGTCAACTTCATGTGCTTCCTGACCGCCAGCCAATGGATCCCCAGCGGTCTGGTGGCGGTGGTGTTTTCCACCGCCACGCTGTGGAACGCGCTCAATGCGCGGGTGTTCTTCGGTCAGAAAGTCGCCCGTAATGTGCTGATGGGCGGCGCGCTTGGCCTGTCGGGGCTTGGCTTGCTGTTCTGGCCGGAGCTGGCCGGGCACACCGCCAGCCCGGAAACACTACTCGGTCTGGGCCTGGCGCTGCTCGGAACGCTGTGCTTCTCGGCTGGCAACATGCTGTCGAGTCTGCAACAGAAGGCCGGGCTCAAGCCGTTGACCACCAACGCCTGGGGCATGGCTTATGGCGCGGCGATGTTGTCGGTGTGGTGCCTGGTCAAAGGCATCCCGTTCGACATCGAATGGAGCACCCGCTACATCGGCTCGCTGCTGTACCTGGTCATCCCCGGTTCGGTGATCGGTTTCACCGCCTACCTGACCCTGGTCGGGCGCATGGGCCCGGAGCGTGCGGCGTATTGCACGGTATTGTTCCCGGTGGTGGCGCTGAACGTCTCGGCGTTTGCCGAAGGTTACCAATGGACCGCGCCGGCACTGATGGGGCTGGTGCTGGTGATGCTCGGTAACGTGCTGGTGTTTCGTAAGCCAAAGGCCCTCAGCGCTCAATCTTCAGTGTCAGGAAAATCAATAACGGCACGATGAAGTCGACAATATGTCGGGCCCAGTCCTTGGCATTCCATACTTGCGATTCGTCCATGTTGAACCATTCAACACCGATCGCTTGTATGCAAACGTAATAGACGAAGATTGCGATCAATATGCCGATAATGGATAACTTTTTAGATTCGTGAAATTCGTCGATAGAGGAATGTCGGTGCTTGAAAAGTTGATAGGTTCCGGTCAGGTAACAAGCGGTATAGATAGCTTCCAGCGTAATGATGACCCAGTAGATACGGTGATGCAGCATCGGCGAAGTAATCGCCCGGTAGTTGATGTTGAGGTTCTCGCGGGTGGTGTCCATGCTGAGGATATGGCCAACGTATTCATAGTTGGAGCTGTAATCGATGAAGTTGCTGTACATCACCAGTAGTGCGAAAAAACTCAAGTACGCCATGAGTAGAATTTTGCTGTATCTGATGAGTCGGTCTGTGGTCAGGTTATTCAATGGGGGCTCTCCGTAGCCAAACTCGATAATCGAGTGAAGGAGGCGGAGTCTATAGTGCGGCCAAGTCTTTTGGCACTGGACTGAATTGCAAGGTGTGTATCGAAGTTAATAAATAACGGGCAAGTGTTTAATGCACTTGCCCGTTTTTATTCAGCCTTTCCAGACTTGCGGGTTAACCAAGTCCTGGGGGCGCTCGCCGAGCAACGCGCTGCGCAAGTTGGCCAGGGCGCGGTTGGCCATGGCTTCGCGGGTTTCATCAGTGGCGGAGCCGATATGCGGGAGTGTCACCGCGTTTTTCAGTTGGAAAAGGGGCGACTCGGCCAGCGGTTCTTTCTCGTAGACGTCCAGACCCGCGCCGCGGATCCGATTGTTTTGCAGCGCTTCGATCAGCGCCGGTTCGTCCACCACCGGACCGCGGGCGATGTTCACCAGAATCGCGCTCGGCTTCATCAGCGCCAGTTCGCGGTGGCTGATCAGGTGTTTGGTCTTCTCGCTGAGCGGCACCACCAGGCAGACGAAATCGGCTTCGGCCAGCAACTGGTCAAGGCTGCGGAACTGCGCGCCGAGTTCCTGTTCCAGCTCGGTCTTGCGGCTGTTGCCGCTGTAGATAACCGGCATGTTGAAACCCAGCCGACCACGACGGGCAATGGCCGCGCCGATATTGCCCATACCGACGATGCCCAGGGTCTTGCCGTGCACATCGCAACCAAACAGCGGCGCGCCGACGGTCGCTTGCCACTGCCCGGCCTTGGTCCAGGCGTCCAGTTCGGCGACGCGACGGGCACTGCTCATCAGCAAGGCAAAGGCCAGGTCGGCGGTGCTTTCGGTGAGCACATCCGGGGTGTTGGTGAGCATGATCCCGCGTTCGTTGAAATAGGCGACGTCATAGTTGTCGTAGCCCACCGAAACGCTGGACACCACCTCCAGTTTGGCGGCGTTTTCCAGTTGCGTGCGGCCGAGTTTGCGACCGACGCCGATCAAGCCGTGGGCATGGGGCAGGGCTTCATTGAACTGGGCGTTGATGTCGCCGTTTTTCGGGTTCGGCACGATCACGTCGAAGTCTTGCTTCAAGCGCTCAATCATTTCGGGAGTGACACGGCTGAAAGCGAGGACGGTTTTTTTCATGGGAAGCGGCTCGGCGGGCAGTGGTGAATGCCAAGCACGCTAACATTCTTTTTGCGCTTTGCGCGAGGTCCCAGGCGTACGCGATTCAACTGTGGGAGCGAGCTTGCTCGCTCCCACAGGGTTTGTTAGCGCTGCAGAAACTCCAGGCCTTCAGCCTTTATCTCACCGGTAAACATGAGTTCTTTGCTGGTGATGCTGTCGATGAAGGTGAAGTTGAACGTTGCGCCCAGCGTACCTTTTGCCTGATTGAAATCGAATGTGATGTGCCCGGTATCACTTTTCGGCGTGTGGATGACTTCTGCGCCACTCTTCAGTTGGCGCAAAACAGGCGGGTTGACCGGGCCGCCGTCAACAAACTTATATCGTTTGTTTTGAATATTGATCGGGAAGTTCAAATAGAAAAAATTCATGGTGCTGGTGTGGGCGTCAAAGTGTGAGGCATTAACGCCGACCAGCAGATTGTTCGTGGTGAATGCCGTGACGCTGCCTTTGAAGAAACCATGTTCTTGAATAATGGCGATCACTGTGCCCAGTGCCGTGCTGGTTTCTTCATTCAAGTATGTAGCGTGCACAGTGACCTCCTTGGCGTTTGAATTGCGCAGAACATAACCATGAAGATGAGCGTCGTAAACTGTCAGAGTTGACAGTTGACGACCCCACAAAAATGCGTTCTACACCGGATCAAAACTGTGGGAGCGGGCTTGCTCGCGAAAGCGGAGTGTCAGCCGACATCAATGTTGATAGTCAGGCCCTCATCGCGAGCAAGCTCGCTCCCACAATGGTGCTTGTGCGAACACAGCAGATGCGACCGACAGTTATCCCCTGTGGGAGCGAGCTTGCTCGCGATGGCGGCGGTTCAGTCGACTTTGATGGTGAATGTGAAATTGCCTTCGCGAGCAGGCTCACTCCTACAGGGGTTAGCTTTGTGGTGAAGATTCAGGCAGTTCGATGTTATCCAGCGCCCGGTTCACCGACAGTTCGCCCAGCATGATGATTTGCTGGATGCCGAGCAGGGTGTTGCGGTGAGTGCCGTCGAGGAATCCGGCGAGGTCGCTGGTCATGACGCTGGCCGAGGCGAGGGATTCGCAGGCGTAGGCCAAAAGGGCTTCGCTGCTGGCGTCGGGGGCGACCTGGAACAGGTGGCTGGGGGTGTGGGGCGGGTTTGGTGTTGGCTTGAACATGAGGGCGATACTCCATAGCGAGGTTAATGGAGCTGCCACTTTCGTTTTCCAGACGAAGGGTGGCAGCCGTGCGCGGACTGGAAAAACCGGTCAACCTCGCCAAAACCCGGCAGACCCGAAGGTCTCCCGCGCACAGCCGCCATAACATCGCGAGCATAAAAAAGCGCCGCAGTATGCCATGTGCTGTGGTGAGGTATCGATTCGGGTTTTCCAGACCCGATCGCTGATGCGTCAGCGACCCCCAAAGCCTATCCACTTCGCTTCCCACACAACAACCGTCAAAACACGTCGGAAACGTCCGAGAAAATCCGCAATTTGTAAGACTGTCTGTAGGAGTCTGCCGAAGACCGCGATCTTATGATTACGATCGTTCCCACACTCTGCGTGGGAATGCAGCCCAGGACGCTCCGCGTCCCTTCCGGAGCCGAACGCGGAGCGTCCGTTGAGGCATTCCTTAGCTGCGCGTGACGATCGTTCCCACGCTCTGCGTGGGAATGCAGCCCGGGACGCTCCGCGTCCCTTCCGGAGCCGAACGCGGAGCGTCCGTTAAGGCATTCCTTGACGATCGTTCCCACGCTCTGCGTGGGAATGCAGCCCGGGACGCTCCGCGTCCCTTCCGGAGCCGAACGCGGAACGTCCGTTAAGGCACTCCTTAGCTGAACGTGGGAACGATCATTTGTAGGACCGTCTGTAGCTCAATTTGCCAGCCGCGCCCCGGCCAGACTTCCGCTCAATTCATACGCCGTCAATTCCGCCTGATGCGCCGCCAATATCTCCGGCAACGACCCGCGCAAATATTCGACCCACGTCTTGATCTTCGCATCCAGGTACTGCCGCGACGGGTAGATCGCGTACAGATTCAATTCCTGCGAGCGGTAGTTCGGCATCATCCGCACCAGCGTACCGTTGCGCAGCCCTTCGATGGCCGCGTACACCGGCAACACGCCAACGCCCATGCCGCTGGTGATCGCGGTTTTCATCGCATCGGCGGAGTTCACCAGAAACGGTGAGCTGTTGATAGTGACCATTTCCTGGCCTTCCGGGCCGTCGAACGTCCATTTCTCCAGCGGGATCACCGGGCTCACGAGGCGCAGGCAGGCGTGGTTGAGCAAGTCACTGGGTTTTTGTGCACAGCCGTTGGCTTTTACATACGCCGGGGAGGCGCAAACGATGCTGTAGGTGATGCCCAGGCGCTGGGAGACGAAGCCCGAGTCCGCCAGTTCGCTGGCGAGCACGATGGACACGTCGTAGCCCTCGTCGAGCAAATCCGGTACGCGGTTGGCCATGGTCAGGTCGAAGGTCACGTCCGGGTGGGTCTTGCGGTAGCGGGCGATCGCATCGATCACGAAGTGCTGGCCGATGCCGGTCATGGTGTGCACTTTCAGTTGCCCGGCGGGACGGGCGTGGGCGTCGCTGGCCTCGGCTTCGGCTTCTTCGACGTAGGCCAGGATCTGCTCGCAACGCAACAGATAGCGCTTGCCGGCCTCGGTCAGGGCGATGCGGCGGGTGGTGCGGTTGAGCAGGCGGGTTTGCAGGTGGGCTTCCAGGTTGGAAACCGCGCGCGAGACGTTGGCCGTGGTGGTGTCCAGTTGCACGGCGGCGGCGGTGAAACTGCCGGCCTCGGCCACGTAACTGAAGGCGCGCATGTTTTGCAAAGTGTCCATGGGGTGCTCTCGGGTTCGATGGCAAATTGTGACACGAAGTTACCGGGGCGGTGACCCCGACCAAGGGATTATCGCAGTAACGGTAACAAAGATTCACAGGAATCCCAGCTTATCGCGGTTCAGGCCGCCCCCTAGAATTGCGCCACCGCAGGAACTGGCGTACGACACAAACCCTGTGGGAGCGAGCTTGCTCGCGATGACTGAGTGCCAGTCGACATCAATGTTGAATGACAGACCGCAATCGCGAGCAAGCTCGCTCCCACAGGGATTGCGGCGCCCACAAAATCTCGTGCCTCTCTCCACTTTTCAGGAATTTGCAGCAGTGCCGCGTCGCATCAACAGAGCGCTCAAGACGCTCAGTGTTTTGGCTTTAACCCTGGCAATCAGCGGCTGCATCGGAACCGGAGGTATTGCCCCGCAGGGCAAGGCGCTGGAGGCTGATTCACTGGCCACCGACGAAGCCATCCAGAACGCTGCGCAGGACGCTCACTGGCCCACCGCGCAATGGTGGCAGGCCTATGGCGACCCGCAACTGAACCGCTGGATCGACCTCGCCGTGCAGGGCAGCCCGACCATGGCCATGGCCACTGCCCGGGTGCGCCAGGCCAAGTCCATGGCCGGCATCGCCGAGGCCGCCGAGTCATTGCAGATCAATGGTGAATCGACCCTCAAGCGCCACAACTGGGCGACCGACCAGTTTTACGGTCCCGGTGAGTTGGCCAATACGACCACCTGGGACAACAACGCCGCGTTGGGCTTCAGCTACGCCCTCGACCTCTGGGGCCGCGAAAGCAACGCCACCGAGCGCGCCGTGGACATGGCGCACATGACCGCTGCCGAAGCGCGCCTGGCCCAGCTCGAATTGCAGAACAACATCGTGCGCGCCTACATCGAGCTCTCGCTGCATTACGCACAACGGGACATCGTCGCCGCGACGTTGCAGCAGCAACAGCAAATCCTCGACCTGGCGCAAAAACGTCTGAACGGCGGGATCGGCACCCATTTCGAAGTCAGCCAGGCCGAAACGCCGCTGCCGGAAACCCACCGGCAGATCGAGGCCCTGGACGAAGAAATCGCCCTGAGCCGCAACCAACTCGCGGCGCTGGCGGGCAAAGGTCCGGGGGAGGGCGCGCAATTGCAACGGCCGACGCTGTCGTTGGGCACTGCGCTGAAATTGCCATCGTCGTTGCCCGCGCAATTGCTCGGCCAGCGCCCGGACGTGGTCGCCAGTCGCTGGCAAGTGGCGGCCCAGGCCCGGGGCATCGATGTGGCTCACGCCGGTTTCTACCCCAACGTCGATCTGGTCGGCAGCCTCGGCTACATGGCCACGGGCGGCGGCGCATTGGAGTTTTTGACCGGCAAGAAACTCAACTACAGCGTCGGCCCGGCGATCTCGTTGCCGATTTTCGACGGTGGCCGCTTGCGCTCGGAATTGGGCGAAGCGTCGGCCGGGTATGACATCGCCGTGGCCAAGTACAACCAGACGCTGGTCAATGCGCTGAAGAACATCTCTGACCAGTTGATCCGCCGCGAGTCGATGGACAAGCAACAGGTGTTCGCCGCCGAGTCGGTGGCCACGGCGCAGAAGACTTACGACATCGCGATGATCGCTTATCAGCGTGGGCTCACGGATTACCTCAATGTGCTCAACGCGCAGACATTGTTGTTCAAGCAGCAGCAGGTGCAGCAGCAGGTGCAGGCGGCGCGACTCGGTGCTCACGCGGAATTGGTGACAGCCCTTGGCGGCGGGCTCGGTGCCGGCAGCGATGTGCCGAAAGACAGCCAGACCAACGCACCCAAAACCCCGGCACTTCTTAAGTGAACACAACCCCTGTAGGAGCAAAGCTTGCTCGCGATGGCGCCCATGAGATCGCCATCGCGGGCAAGCCATGCTCCTACAGGCAGGTTTCGAGCCTCGACCGAATTTCATTGAGCAGGATCTGATGACTCCCTTGCCCACACCTCTGCGCTGGCTGTACTCCCTCGAATGGCGCCGGGGCTTCTACGACTGGGCACGCAGCGACGGCGTGACCTGGGTCTACATTTTCAAGGTGCTGCTCGCCGCGTTCCTGACCCTGTGGCTGGCCATGCGCCTGGAACTGCCGCAACCGCGCACGGCGATGATCACCGTGTTCATCGTGATGCAGCCGCAAAGCGGCCATGTGCTGGCCAAGAGTTTTTATCGTTTCCTCGGCACCCTCGCCGGGTCGGCGGTGATGGTGTTGTTGATCGCTTTATTTGCGCAGAACACCGAACTTTTCCTCGGCTCGCTGGCGATCTGGGTCGGCCTGTGCACCGCCGGTGCCGCGCGTTATCGCAACTTTCGCGCCTACGGTTTTGTGCTCGCTGGCTACACCGCAGCGATGGTTGGTTTGCCAGCATTGGCGCATCCGGACGGCGCTTTTATGGCGGCGGTCTGGCGGGTGCTGGAAATCTCGTTGGGGATTATTTGCTCGACCCTGATCAGCGCCGCGATCCTGCCGCAAACCGCCAGCGCGGCGATGCGCAACGCCTTGTATCAGCGCTTCGGCGTGTTCGCGTTGTTCGTCACCGACGGCTTGCGCGGTCGCAGCCAACGGGAGGCCTTTGAAGCGAGCAACGTGCGCTTTATCGCCGAAGCCGTGGGCCTGGAAGGTTTGCGCAGCGTGACGGTGTTCGAAGACCCGCACATGCGTCGGCGCAACGGTCGGCTCAGTCGCTTGAACAGTGAATTCATGAGCATCACTACCCGCTTCAACGCCTTGCACCAACTGCTCGAACGCTTGCGCAGCAGCGAGGCGGATCACGTGGTGGCGGCGATCAAACCCGGTTTGCAGGACCTGGCCGAATTGCTCGACGGCTTCAGCGGCCGGGCGTTGACCAACGCCGATGCCGCGCGTCTGGTCACGGCGTTGACCGCTTACAAGGAAGGCTTGCCGGCGCGGGTACGCAGCCTGCGGGCGATCTTCCAGGAGAGTGAGCCGAGCGACGCCGAGCAACTGGATTTCCACACGGCCTACGAATTGCTCTACCGCTTCGTCGACGACTTGCACAGTTATGCCCAGACCCACGCGTCCCTGGCCGATCACAGTCACGCTCGCGAGCAGTGGGACGAACCTTTCACCCCGCAAACCAACTGGATGGCGTCGGCGGCATCGGGGATTCGTGCCGCGTTCATTCTGGTGGTGCTCGGCAGTTACTGGGTCGCTACAGCATGGCCGAGCGGGGCGACGATGACGTTGATTGCCGCCGCGACCGTAGGCCTTTCTGCGGCGACGCCGAACCCGAAACGCATGGCGTTTCAGATGGCTTGCGGCACGTTGCTCGGGGCGCTGATCGGCTTCGTCGAGATGTTTTTCATCTTCCCCTGGATCGATGGTTTTCCGCTGTTGTGCGTAATGCTCGCGCCGGTGATCGTGTTCGGTTCGTTCCTGACCTCGCGCCCGCAATACGCCGGGGTCGGCCTCGGGTTGCTGATCTTCTTCAGCACCGGTTCGGTGCCGGACAACCTCACGGTTTACAACCCCTACACCTTTATCAACGACTACATCGCCATGGTCCTCGGCATGCTGGTGTGCGCCGCCGCTGGCGCGATCATCCTGCCGCCGAACAGCCGCTGGTTGTGGCGTCGGCTGGAACAGGATTTGCGCGAGCAAGTGGTGTACGCAATCAGCGGCAAGCTCAAGGGTTTGGGCTCAAGTTTCGAAAGCCGCACCCGGGATTTGCTGCACCAGGCCTATGGCTTGGCGGTGGGTCAGCCGCAGGTGCAACGGGACTTGCTGCGCTGGATGTTCGTGGTGCTGGAAGTCGGCCACGCGATCATCGAGTTGCGCAAGGAACAGGCGATTCTGCCGGTGCATCCGGCCTATGCCGAATCCCAGCCGTGGCGCCAGGCGATCAGGGTGATGGGACGCTCGCTGGTGCGGCTGTTTCTGCAGCCGAGCCAGAGCAATCTGGAGCGCGGGTTGATCGCGGTCGATCACGCGATCAGCCGGGTGCAAGCCACCGACGAACCGTTCGCCCCGCACTTCGACACCTCGGCGCTGCGTCGGGTAAAGAGCTACCTGCACTTTATCCGCACGTCACTGCTGGACCCGCAATCACCGCTCACTGCTTATGCCAAAGGAGTTGAACATGCCGCGTGAAATCGCCTTCCACGGCGTGTACATGCCAACCATGACGCTGATGTTTTTCATCGCCGCGGCACTGGCCTGGGCGCTCGACCGGTTCCTGTCCGGGTTCGACTTGTACCGCTTTTTCTGGCACCCGGCGCTGCTGCGCCTGAGTCTGTTTACCTGTCTGTTCGGCGCTCTGGCGCTGACTGTCTACCGTTGAGAACGTTCCGATGAAAAAGCTGTTCAGCTTGCTCGCCACCCTGCTGGTGCTGGCCCTCGCGATATGGATCGGCCGGACTCTGTGGGTGCATTACATGGATACGCCATGGACCCGCGACGGCCGGGTGCGCGCCGACATCATCAACGTCGCCGCCGACGTCACCGGCGAAGTGGTGGACGTGCCGGTGCGCGACAACCAACTGGTGAAGAAGGGCGATTTGCTGATGCAGATCGACCCCGAGCACTACCGCATCGCAGTCAAACAGGCGCAGTCGCTGTTGGCCTCGCGCAAGGCCACGTGGGAGATGCGCAAGGTCAACGCCCATCGCCGCGCCGACATGGACGCCCTGGTGATCTCCAAGGAAAACCGCGACGACGCCAGCAACATCGCCGACTCGGCCCTGGCCGATTACCAACACGCCCAGGCGCAACTGGAAGCAGCGGAACTGAACCTCAAACGCACCGAAGTGCGGGCGGCGGTGGACGGTTACGTCACCAACCTCAACGTCCATCGCGGCGACTATGCGCGCATCGGCGAAGCAAAAATGGCCGTGGTCGATATGAACTCGTTCTGGGTGTATGGCTTCTTCGAAGAAACCAAACTGCCCCATGTGCGGGTGGGTGATAAAGCCGATATGCAGCTCATGAGCGGCGAAGTGCTAAAGGGGCATGTGGAGAGTATTTCTCGCGGCATTTACGACCGCGACAACCCCGAGAGCCGCGAGCTGATCGCCGATGTGAACCCGACGTTCAACTGGGTGCGGTTGGCCCAGCGGGTGCCGGTGCGGATTCACATCGATGAAGTGCCAGAGGGTGTGCTGTTGGCGGCGGGGATTACGTGTACGGTAGTAGTGAATCAATGAAGATCGTTCCCACGCTTTGCGTGGGAATGCATCCAGTGACGCTCCGCGTCACAGATTGGGACGCAGAGCGTCCCGGGCATCGCGCTACCACGCGGAGCGTGGGAGCGATCGGGGCTCACGCGCTACAAAACGTCTCCTGCAAATGCCGCCAAACTATCCGCCCCGATGGTCCTTTTTCAAACACCACCGTCGACCTTCGATCCGAGTGCAACCCCGTCGCATCGGTCTGCTGCTCGCGATAACTCACCGTCGCGCCACGTTCGTGCAATGCAATTGCGCGCAGCTCGCTAAGCTCAATCCTGAACCCGGTCTTCTTCCCGCCGGCCATCCGAAACAAGCCACTCAACGCCTCCAGGTCCAGCACCCGGCCCAGCGGCGAGACCATGGAAAACTGTGGCGAAAAACGCGCAAGCAACCGGTCCAGCGCCGCGTCGTCTTCCTCCACGGCGAACCACTGTTCAATCGCCACATGGGCCTGGATCACTTCGTCAAAATAGTCGGTGTAGTCAGTCATACGGATTTTTCCTGAAGGGGATTTGAGGTTAGCAGGGCGAGGATTTTCGTCGAGTCGAAGCGCAGGACAGCGGTCATGGGCACCAGTGTCAGCAGGGCGGCGGCGAGGAAGCAATAGTGGAAACCTTCAGCGCCCAACGCGCCGAGCAACGAGCTCAACAGCGCCGCGCCAAGGCAGAACCCGAGCTGGCGGTTGATGTTCCACAGTGCGCTGGAGTGGCCCATTTTTTCCGGCGCTATGCCGATAAACGCCAAGGTCTGCGCAGTGACGCTGCACAGGCTGCCACCCAGGCCCATCACGGCGTAGGCAATGATCAGCAGCGGGCCGGCGGGTTGTTCGACGCGCATCAGCAACAGGATGCCCAGGCATTGCAAGATCATGCCGGCGATCAGCAACGGCTTGGGGCCGATGCGGTTGAAACTGCGTTTGCCCAGCAGGATCGCCACCCCCGAGCCGGCCGCCCACGGCAACATCAGCGCGCCGATTTGCGCCGCGCCGAAACCGAGGTCGTGCAGGTACAACACGGCGATCAGGTGGGTGCCGGTGAAAATGCCGGGCACGCAGAGGTAGATCAGCATCGCCAGGCGCAGCGATGGATTTTTGATCAGTTGCAGGTCGAGGATTGCACCGGGTTTTCGCCAGCCGTCGCGCCAATACAACGTCGCCATCGCGGCGCTGAGGATCAGTCCGAGCCCGCCGAATGCGCGCGTGTCCGGTTGGCTCAACAGGCTCAAGGCGATCAACAACAGACTCAGGGCCGAGATGGCCAGCAGCAAGCCAAGGGCATCCAGTGACGGGCGTGCGGTCGCGGCTGGATCGGGTTTCAACCAGAGCAGGCCGAGCGCGAAGGTGAGCAGCGCCACCGGCACGTTCAAGTAGAAAATCCAGCGCCAGGACAACGCCTGAACGATCAACCCGCCGGCCATCGGCGACAAGGCCGGGACCATCAGCGCCACCAGCAACACCACGCCGGTGAAATGCGCACGCCGGGCCGGTGGAAACTGTCGATAGGCCAGGGCCTGGCCGACCGGGAGCAACAGCCCGCCACCGATACCTTGCAGCAGTCGCCAGCCGATCAGGCTTTCAATCGATCCTGCCTGCGCCACCAACGCCGAAGCGACCCCGAACAGCAGCAACGAACCGAGGATCAGCCGCCGCTCACCGATCCGCGCCGCCAGCCACACGCTCATCGGAATGATCAGCGTCAGCCCGAGCATGTAGGCGTTGCTGATCCACGCCAGTTCGGTCACCGAGGCGTGCAGTTCCCGGGCGATGTCGGGGTAGGCGATGGTGGCGACGAACATGTTCAGCAGGTCGAGGGCGAACCCCAACAAATACACCAGTGCGACTTTCGATCGATAGGCCATGGCCACTTTCCCTGTCATGAGACGTGCAGGGTAGGGCGCTTGCGGCGTTAGGAAAACGCTGGTTTGGCTGCTAGTTTGTCAAAATTATTTTGACAAGGAGCGGTGCCCACATGGTGAGTCTGGACCGTTTTGACACCTTCAAAGCCGTGGTCGAGGCCGGGTCATTGACCGCCGCAGCCGATACGTTGGGGCAGACCCGCGCGGTGGTGAGTTTCAACCTCAAGCGGTTGGAGGCCGAATTGGGCGTCACTTTGCTGACCCGCAGCACCCGACAATTGGCCCTGACCGATGCGGGCGAGCGTTTTTATCGGCGTTGTTTGCGCACCTTGGACGAAGCGCGACTGGCGATCGAGGAGGCCCGTTCGGAGCACTCGCAGCTCAAGGGCACATTACGGATCACCACCACGGTGGAGTTTGCCTTGGCTCAGGTGGTGCCCGCGCTGGGAGTGTTTCGTGAGCAACATCCGCAACTGAACATTCACCTGTCCACATCCTCGACCCACGCCGATCTGATTTCCGAGCGTTTTGACGTGGCGATTCGGCTGGGACGCATGCTTGATTCCAATCTGCGTGCGGTGCAGTTGTCGACATTCGAGATTTTTGCGGTGGCGGCGCCGGTGCTGATTGAGCAGCACGGGGCTGTCCCCACGTTGGCAGCACTGGAATCGTTGCCGACATTGGGGCATGGGCGGGTGCCTGAACTAACGGTGACCGACCCGGCCGGGACGGAGCATCTGTACCAGCCAAACCCGGGGAAAACCGCGATTGTCGCCGACAACTCGGCAACGCTGCGGGCCTTTGCATTGTCCGGGCAAGGCGTGGCGATTTTGCCGCAGTGGCTGGTTCAGGAGGATTTGGAGGCGGGACGGCTGGTGCATCTGCTGGCTGATCACCGGTTTGCCCAGCAGGGGGTGTATGCGTTGTACCCGGACACCCGGCATCTGCCGCTGAAGGTGCGGGCGTTTATTGATTTCATGAAGGGGTGGTGTTGGGGTTTCTAGTGACTGTGCTGACGCCATCGCGGGCAAGCCTTGCTCCTACAGGTCAGCGTCGTACGCCAATCATGCGAACGACACCCCGGGCCTCTTCGTTGGTAAGGCGTCTTACAGTGGCGCCTGGCTTAGGATGGCTTCGGCCTTCTTCACGGCATCCGTTACGTCCAGTTCTTTGTCACTGAGCAGCGCCATGACCTGCGGATTCTGCAGGACATTGGCATTGGGACTGTGCAGCTGAGCCTGTCGTGAAATGATCACATACGCGTAAAACTGATCACGGGTGCTGAACTCGGGACGAGCACTCACCGTGGCCAGTGCGTTCTCCATAAAGGCATGGCGATCTGTCGGCGAGAGTCCCTTGAAGGTGTCGGGGAATTGCAAATGGATGTTCGCCGAGTACACCGCGATGTTTTCCTCTCGCGCTTCCTTGCCCACCTCGTCCTTGCTGGTCACGTTCTTGCTCAGTTGCTCGTAACCTTTTTCGCCTTCGCTGAGTTGCTGCGGGTTCATTCGTTGTTTCAGCGAGTCGACCTGTGCCGTGTCGTCGAGGACTCTGGCCCAACTGTAAGCCAGGGACAGATTGGCTTTGTTGGTATGCATACGAATCAGGGTTTGCTGGGAATCCGGATCGCCATGGCGTGCCGAGCGTTCCAGCCAACGTATACCGAGGTCGAGGTCCGGCGTCTGTCCGTACATGCCATAGGCAAAGCTCTGGAACATGCCGAACTCGGCGCACGAGTCATTTCTGACCGCGGAATACGCCATATAGCCGAAGGCTTCCCGGTCGCGTTGGGAGCTGTCCTTGCTCGTGTCCTTTTCCGCGATGCTGGCCAGATAACACAAGGCCCGCTCATGGGTGGGCGCGGCCATGATCAGGCAGCTGCGGGCTTGCTCGGGCTTTTCGTCGTTGTACAACTGGTAACCGATGCCGTAGAGCAGATCGCTGTCCATGCCGAGGTTGCAATACTCGTTGGCAACGGCTTGCGGTAACAGCTCCTTGAGGCTGAGCTTGGGCAGGGTGGCGTTCAGCGTCTCGTCTGGCGATGGCGCGCCGCAGCCGACAAGCGCGGTGGCCAATGCCAGCGGCAGCAGGTTTTTACATTTCAATGGACATTCCCTGATCGGCGATTGAATAGAGATCGCATGGCGCGGGCAGGGGAAGAGCGGGAAGGCAAAGCAATCCGTGCTTCGGTTTTAATGCCAGCGATTCCATGCTGCTTGAGTCGGCGTAAACGCGTCGAATGTCTCAAGTGCGCGCATTCTACTGAAAGCACCCAGGCATACAAACCTGTATGGATGCGGCACCGGCGATGTGATCGAGCAGCGCGCGCTGCTCAGTCTGATGATGATTGTGACGATCTGGCGCGATTAGACCGGTTTGCCACGCTCAGAGTTGGCGATTCAAACCAAACCGCTTCATCAAGGTCGACTCCAGCAACCCCTTGGGCAGCAGCGTCGCCAGCAGTGGCAGAGCCCGGCTGCCATTGCCGATGCGGATCAGCCGTGGCGGTTTTTCCTGCTGCACTGCCTTCAGCAACACTGCGGCAAACTCACGGGCCGGGGTTGGTTTGTCCTGGGACGCCTTGGCCCGTGCGCGAATGCCTTCACGCAACGCAAACCACGGCGATTGCTCGGTGATCAGTTGTTCGGCTTCATGGCCGGCATTCTTGGCAAAACGGGTGTCGATGGCGCCGGGCTGGACTTCCATCACGCGGATGCCGAACGGCGCCAGTTCCATGCGCAGGGCATCGCTCAGGGCATGCACGGCGGCTTTCGAGGCGCAGTAGGCGCCGGCGAACGGCGTGACCAACACCCCGGACACGCTGCCGATGTTCACCACCAAACCCTTGGCCCGGCGCAACACCGGGAACAACGCCTGGGTGACGCCGACCAGCGCAAACACATTGGTTTCGAACTGGCGTTGCATCGCCGGCACGCCGCCATCGAGCAGCGGCCCCATGGCGCCATAACCGGCGTTGTTGATCAGCACATCGAGGCCGCCATGTTGCTGGTTGATCCGCTCACCCAGCTGTGCGAGGGCGGCGCCATCATTGACGTCCAGTTGCACTGCCGTGAAACCCGCCGCCGCCAAAACGGCCACGTCTTCAGCCTTGCGGGCGCTGGCCCAGACCTCGTAGCCGGCGGTTTTGAACACATCCGCCAGGGCGCGGCCGATGCCGCTGGAACAACCGGTAATCAACGCAACGGGCATGGCGCGGTCCTTGTGCAATTAAAAGAGGGGATCAGTCGGAGAAACTACCCTGCAAACGCTCGGCGCGAAACTCCAGGGTTTGCGGGCGATAACCGGGGCGCAACGGTGGTAGCGGCAAGCAGTCTTCCCAGTTGGCGCCGGCCTGCAATTCGCCGGGGCCGCGATAACGCGGGGCGGCGTATTGATTGTCGGCCAGGTTGACCGTGTCGCCCGGTGCGTAAGCGGCGATGCGCCAGCGCAGTTCGGTGAGCGGCACGTCGTTGCCGTTGTTCATGGTCAGTTGCAGCGGGCGATCCGCCGGGCATTGCTGCGGCGCATAAGTGATACGCAACTCAAGGCGCGCCAGTTGCTTGACCTCGCGGTTGTCCAGCCAGATCACCCACGTGGCGACCAGGCCCAGGCCCACGGCAGCGGCCACGGAGACAGGCAAGGCTTTGGCCGGATAGCGCAACAACAGGATCAGCCAGGTGATGACCAGCAGGACGCCGATGAACATGTCGCACAACCTCGGGAGAAGAGAAGGTCATCCTACCTAAGCGTAGGGGAGGTTGGCGATGGGCGTGATCGTTCCCACGCGCAGCAAAGGAATGCAGCCCGGGACGCTCCGCGTCCCATTGGAACGCGGAGCGTCCCTTGAGGCATTCCCACGCAGAGCGTAGGAACGATCAAAAAAAAGCCCCCGACCAACCCACTGCGGATAGGGAAAACGCAGTGGGCTCGACGAGGGCTTTTTATTTCGCTAAACGCTTACTGCGCGATGGTTTTCACCGACACGCCGCGTTCGATCGGGGTGGAGCGACCGTAGATATCTTCGAACCGCTCGATATCGTCTTCGCCCAAATAGCTGCCCGATTGCACTTCGATGATCTCGAGTGGAATCTTGCCCGGGTTACGCAGACGGTGCACCGAGGCGATCGGGATGTAGGTCGACTGGTTTTCGCAAAGCAGGAACACGTTCTCGTCGCAGGTCACTTCAGCAGTGCCGCTGACCACGATCCAGTGTTCGGCGCGGTGGTGGTGCATTTGCAGCGACAGGCACGCGCCCGGCTTGACCGAGATGTGCTTGACCTGGAAACGCCCGCCCATGTCCACCGAATCGTAGGAGCCCCACGGACGATAGACTTCGCAGTGGTTCTGGGTTTCGCTGCGGCCCTGCTCGTTGAGGGTGTTGACCATTTGTTTCACGCCTTGGACCGAGTCCTTGTGGGCGATCATCATGGCGTCTTTGGTTTCGACGACCACGATGTTTTCCAGGCCGATCACCGACACCAGTTTGCCGTTGCCGTGGATCATGCAGTTCTTGCTGTCCTGGATGACCACGTCGCCTTTGGACACGTTGCCGTTGGCGTCTTTTTCATTCACTTCCCACAACGATGCCCAGCAACCGACATCGCTCCAGCCAGCGGTCAGCGGTACGACGCAGGCGCGCTGGGTTTTTTCCATCACCGCGTAGTCGATGGAGTTGTCCGGGCAGCAAGCGAAGGTGGCTTCGTCGAAGGTGATGGTGTCGTTATCCTGCTCGCTGCGCTCAAGGGTCAGCAGGCAGGTGTCGTAGATGTCCGGGTCGTGCTTTTTCAGTTCTTCGAGGAAGCGGCTGGCGCGGAACAGGAACATGCCGCTGTTCCAGAAGTAACCGCCGGACTCCACGTATTCGGTGGCGCGCTTGACGTCAGGTTTTTCGACGAAGTGCGAGACACGGCTGACGCCTTCGGGCAGCAGCGAGTCATTGGTGGACTTGATGTAGCCGTAACCGGTTTCCGGTTTGGTGGCCGGTACGCCGAACAGCACCATTTCGCCGTTTTCCGCCGCGACGGTGGCCAGGGCCAACGCGCGTTGCAGGGCTTTCTGATCTTCCAGTACGTGGTCGGCCGGCAGCACTAGCATCAACTCGTCGCGACCTTCATTGACCAGCATCATCGCGGTCAACGCCACGGCCGGTGCGGTGTTGCGACCGAACGGTTCCATCAGGATGCGCTGCACTTCCAGTTTACGGGTGCTCAGCTGCTCGTTGACGATGAAGCGGTGGTCCTTGTTGCAGACCACGATCGGGGAGTCCATGCCTTCGAACACCAGGCGTTCCAGGGTTTGCTGGAACAGGGTGTGTTCGCCGGTCAAGGCCAGGAACTGTTTAGGGAACTGTTTACGCGAAAGCGGCCAAAGACGTGAGCCGCTACCACCTGACAAGATTACCGGAATCATGTTGTTACTCCTTAAAATCGATTGGTTAGAGCTACTGCGTTCTGTCGTTTCACTCTTGTTCTTATTCCGTATCTCGATTGCCAGCCGATCCCCTGTAGGAGCATGGCTTGCCCGCGATGGCGGTCTTGAGGGCCTCATCGCGGGCAAGCCTTGCTCCTACAAAGGAGCGCGGCAATCCAGAAAAATAGTTAGCGCGTCGAAACCGGGCGTTTTACCCACACTGGCGACAGGCTGCTGCCGCTGCCGGTGACGTACAGCACGGCGGCTTCACCGCGTTCCAGGGCAACCGGTTTCACGTCGCCGACTTTGGTGGCGCCGTCGTACAGGGCCAGGCTGACTTTCACCGGGTTGATTTCACGTTCGCCACGGCCCTTGGCCGCTACCGACGGAACCACTTCGGTCTTGCCGTCGGCGGTTTTCAGGGTCAGGGCCTTGTCGCTCAGGTTTTGCACGCGAACCAGGGACTTCTGCTTGTTCTTGAACGGCGGCTCTTCGATCAGTTGCGGCGCGCCGCTGGCGTTGTTCACCAGGGTGTAATAGTGATCACCGGCGAGTTTCACCGGCAGGCTCTGGCTGCCGACCTTGGCGCTGTAGTCGCCGCCCGGCATGAAGCTGAAGTCGCTGCTGGCCAGTGGCGCAACATCGTTCACAGCGGTGGTGCCGACGGTGGCGCTGACTTCAGCATTACCGGCGTTGTAGACCCGTACGAAGGACGAGCCTTTCGGTGCGGTCGGGCCGTAGAGTGCGGCGTCGCCAGCGAAGGCGGACATTGACAACACGCTCATGCCTGCAACGAGTGCGAAGGTCTTGGCGAGACGGCGAGGAGTAGTAGTGAAAGTCATGGTGTACCTCTCTTTCAGTTTTGCGCCCGGTCGGGCGTCTCGGATTTAGTGTTTGCGGCTACGTTTTGTTGGCGCACGCCAGCTTCTTTGAGCTCTGCAACCCACTGCGGGTCGGCGTCACCGATTTCGTTGTTCACAGGCAGATAACGTTCAGGAAACTCCCAGATCAGCACCTGTGGCGGGCTGTTCTTGAAAGCATCGCTTTTCAGGTAGCTGAGCATCGGCAGGATCGGGCCGTGGCCGTCTTCGGCGTAATTGACCACGTCGCTCTTGAGCGCTTGCTTCAGCGCACCGACGAAGTTCCAGTTCGGGTTGGCGCTGTAGCTGGTGCCGATCAGGGCCACCGGTACTTCGCTGTTGGCGAACAGGGCATCGTCAGCGGCAGGCTGATCGTCAGCCGCCACGGTGTTGCGCTTCTGCAGCGGCTCGGTGGCCGGCATCAGGTTTTCGAACAGCGGATCCAGCGGCAGGAACAGTCGCAGATCGCCTTTGTGGGTGACTTTTTCCGCCGGTGTCGTGACGAACTTTTGTGGTTCGCCGCTGAGCGGGGTTTTCGCGGCAATGGTCTTGGCCAGGGTTTCGGCGGCGACTTGCGCGCCCTCTGGAGTCCAGTGCGTGTCGGTACGCAGGAACACTTGCTCACCCTTTAACTTGGCCTGATTGAACGGGCCGAGCAGGTCGGGGGCGAGGATCTTGTCGGCTGCCACACGAGCGTGGAAGTCCTGGTAGAGGTTGGCGTGGATGCTCGCCGGTTTCACTTCACCCAGGTGTTCCGGGTACAGGCGAACCTTGGCCGGCACAATCGCCATCACCAGTTTCACGCCTTTGGCTTTCAACTCTTGGCGCACGCCTTCGACCAGCGCGTAGTTGCCTTGCAGGTTCAGCTCTTCGTTGACGATCGGGTTGAATTCTTCATCGCTGTACAACCATTGATCGCGACCGAGCACTACGCCCGGACGACCTTCGTTGAACAGTTTGAAATCCAGCGCAGCCCAGAGGTTGGTGCCCAGGCGTTTGATCGGGAACTCGGCGTCGTAGTGCGTCTCCACGGCTTTGGTCCAGCGGCCGTTGAGCACCGTGGTTTCGGCACTGGTGCTGAAACCGAAGAAGCTGCGCGTGGACCACAGGCCCAGGACCAACAGGGTCACCAGGAACAGGGCGATGTAGAGGATGCGTAATGAGCGGGTCATGGTCAGATCCCTCAGAACTGGAAGTAAAGGAACGGCGAGAAGCTTTGCGCCGAGAGTTTGAAAATCGAGGCGATGAACAACACCAGCACCAGCGTGCGCATCACATAACGCGACCAGTCAGCGGTCCAGTAGGCCGGTTGCACGGTGGCTTCAACGCCAACGGTGTAGCCCGGTTCGTGGATGCTGGCCGGGTTGTCGCCCGGTACGGCTTTGATCATTCCAGGGGTCGCGGTGGCCGGGCCATCGGCTTCGACGTTCACCACTGGCTTGGTCTTTTCTGGCGGCAGGTTGGTGTAGAAATCCCGAATGCCGAAGAACGCCAGGGTCATATAAGCCACGACCAGGGTCGCCACTTGCAGACCGGTGAGGCTGGCCTGGTTGAGTTCCGACAACGACCATTCGCCGAAGCTGAACATCGCGCCGTACATGCGACCGGCAACGTGCAGGTTTTCCGAGCGGAAGATCACCCAGCCCATCACCACGAGCAGGAACGTCAGGGCCCAGCGGACCGGGTTGATGCTGCGTGGCGAAGTGTTCAGGCCCAGGGCCTTCTCGATCGCCAGCCACATGCCGTGCCAGGCACCCCAGACGATGTAGGTGATGTTCGCGCCGTGCCACAAACCACCGAGCAGCATGGTCAGGAACAGGTTGCGATAAGTCATCAACGTGCCTTTGCGGTTACCGCCCAGCGTGATGTACAGGTAGTCACGCAACCAGGTGGACAGGCTGATGTGCCAGCGACGCCAGAACTCGGTGATCGACTGGCTGATGTACGGCTGCTTGAAGTTTTCCATGAAACGGAAACCCATCATCAAGCCCAGGCCGATGGCCATGTCGCTGTAGCCGGAGAAGTCGAAATACAGTTGCGCGGTGTAGGCCAGGGCGCCGAGCCAGGCGTCACCCGTGGTCGGGGCTTGCAGGGCGAAGCAATGGTCGGCCACCACCGCGAGGGTGTCGGCGATGAACACTTTCTTGATGAAACCCTGCATGAACCGCGTGGCACCTTCGGAAAACTTGTCGAGGGTGTGGGTGCGGTTATTGAACTGGTCCGCGAGGTCGCGAAAGCGCAACACGGGGCCAGCGATCAAGTGCGGGAAGATCGCGACGAACGCCGCGAAGTCGATCAGGTTACGGGTCGCCGGGGTGTCACCACGGTAGACGTCGATGATGTAGCTGATGGACTCGAAGATGTAGAACGAGATCCCGATCGGCAACAGCACGTGGGTCAGGATGAACGGCGACAGACCGACCGAGGTCATCATCGCGTTGATGCTGTCGACGCCGAAGTTGGCGTACTTGAAGTAGCCGAGAATGCACAGGTCGACAGCAACGCCCAGAAGCAACCAGCGCTGGGCCGGTTTGGTCCGAACGCCTGCTGCACCGACTTTGAGGCCGATCCAGTAGTTCCACAGCGTGACAGCGGCGAACAGCGCAAGGAAGTCCACGCGCCACCAGGCATAGAACACATAGCTGGCGATCAGCAGCAGCAGGTTGCGATAGCGAATCCCGCTCAAGTAGTACATGCCGAGAAAGATCGGCAAGAACAAAAACAGGAACACATTGGACGAAAATACCATCCCGATCTCTCCATGTTTAACCAACAGTCAAGGGCCAACGGCCCCCCCAAACCCCCCACGAAAATCTGGAGAGCTACGATCGTTCCCACGCTCTGCGTGGGAATGCCTCACTGGACGCTCTGCGTCCGCTTCGGCATGTGACGCGGAGCGTCACGGGATGCATTCCCACGCGGAGCGTGGGAACGATCAATGACTCAACTGCCTTTGTTGCCTTTTTCATTGGCCGGGTCGTAGACCTTGGTCAGGTCACCACCGAGGCGGAACGTTTTGAACGGTTGCATCTTGTGCTTCTGCGCCAGCACATCCGGCGAGCAGGTGTAGAGCGAGCAGAACGGTTCGAGCCAGGCGAATTTCGAATCGACCTTGAGGTCTTTCATGTCCTGTTCCTTGCCGTTCTTCTTCTCGAACTCTTCCGGATCTTTCACACCGGACAACACTCGATCACCCAGGCGTTTCAGCGCACCGTTGTTTTCCTGACGCAAATCCACACCATTGACCAAGGCGAAACTGGCGATCATCGACAGCGGCGGCAGGGCGTAGTTGTGGTAGGAGAGGGCGCGTTGCTGGCGCTTGAGTTCGTTCGGCAGGAAGCCCTCGGCATCAATCTGATTGGCGCCGACTTTGTATTCCTTCACCGACCAGTCGAACAGGTCGCGGCGGTTGGTGGCGATGGACGTTGCCATCACCGACCAGGCGGACCAGTACGAGTGGTTGTTGGTTTTGTCGAGCGGCAGGTTGTCCCAATCGCTGACCACCTGGTCGGCCATTTTGCTGAACCAGGCTTCGATCAACTGCGACTCTTGCTGGTGATTGGCCAACGGATGCGAGTCGGAGAACTTCAGGCGAATGTACGACGAGGCCATGCTGCCCAACGCCCATTTGCGCATCGATTTGCCGGTGTGGTTGAAGTCCTTGGACATCAACGCATCAGCCTTGGCCCAGGCGGTCAGCCAGTTGAGCGTGCATTCGAGTTGTTCCGGGCGACCGTCACGCATGAACTGCATCACGCGCTTGCTGGTGCCGCGTTCCAGTGTGGTGATGTCGGCGGTGGTGTCGCGGAAGGCTTTTTCCGACTGCACGTTCAGGGTCGAACGGGCCTTGTCGCTGCCTTCATACTTGCTGCGAAATTGCAGCGGGCCGGTGTAGGGCGTCGGCATCGCGTCACAGCCTTCGCTGCTGTCGCCGGTTTTGACTTTTTCAATCGGCGCGAAGTAGCCCTGGGGCGGACGCAATGGCGCGGCGGCCTGGGTGGCGCCGGCGAACATCGCCAGGGTCAGCAGGGAGGGCGCGAGTAAATTCTTCAATGTTCGGGTTTGCATATGAACCTCATTGCCCGGCCTGAGCGGTATGTTGCCCAGCGCCTGGGAATACGTTGCGTTTGCAGATTTTCGCGTCGACTTTTTGTGGCGCGGCACCCGCTTCAGGGCCTTCGACTTCGACGGCCAGCAGATTCTGCGAGGCCCAGTCTTCGTCGGTGCGCAACTCAAAGGCGAAACGCCCGTCGGTGTCGGAGGTTTCCGGTTTTTCGATTTTGATGTCCTCGTGGCGACCGTTCATGTACCAGAGGGTGGCGTGCAGGACTTTCACCGACGCATCGGCGAACTGGATGTCGACCTGGTGACTGCTGTTCTGCAGGTTCAGGTTCTTGCTGTTGACCATTAATTCGTTTTTGCCCGGTTTCAATGTGGTGCTACCGGTCATTTGGGTTTCCTTGCCTTCGCAACCGTTGTCCAGCAGCGCCATCATCTGGCGGTAGATGGTTTCCTGGTCGAGGCGATAGAGCGGCGAGAATTCCCAGATGAGGATTTTCGGCGGCTTCTTCTGGAACTCGTCGCTGCCCAGGTACTGCAGCATCGAACCTTCCAGGCCACCGCCAGGGAATGCCACGTTGAGGATGTCGGCACCGATCGCCTCTTCGAGGAAACCGGCGAAGTTGTAGTTCTTGCCACTGTGGCTGGTGCCGACCAGGGTGATCTCCGGATTGCCGGAGTCACTGAACAGATCGCCATCGTCCGCTTCGCCTTTCGGCTCCGTGGTGAACTGATCCATGTACTGGATCGCGTAGCTAGTGCCACAGAGTTGACCGGCCATGTTGTGTAATGTTCCGGTCTTGCCCATGCGACCCGACTTATGGCTCTCGAATTCGCGTTTCGGCACGTCGGCGAAGGCCGGCATTTGCTTGATTTGCTCACCGACGATTTTCGCTGTGCGCTGGGCGCCGTACGGCGTCCAGTGTTGGTCACCGCGGAAGTAGAAATCGTGGGCCGGCAGGGTGTCGGGCAGCGTTTCGTTGGTCAGCGGCGACAGGTCTGGCACGGTGTAGCCCATGGCTGCGAAGCGCCCGAGCATGGTTTTGTAATTGCGCAGGGCCTTGTCGAAATCGTACTTGGCCTTGTCTTCCGGGTTGAGCTTGTTGCGGTTCACCAGGCCACGGGTTGGCTGGTAGACGACCACCAGTTCCACGCCTTTGCTCTTGAACGCATCGTGCAGTTCTTTCATGCGTTTGTAGCCGGCAGGGGAGGTGTCGAACTCGGTGCGCAAGTCTTCTTGCGTACGGAACAGCCAGTCGCCCTGGGCCTGTACCAGCGTGGTGAAGTTCTGCTGGTAACGGGTGGTGTAGTTCTTCGCGTCGTGGGCTTCCGGGCACAGGTTGCAGCACGGGTCGGCGGTGAAACTTGGTGCTTTGACGGCATTGGCATCGTCGGCACGGGCGCCGGCGCTGGCCGCAAGAATCCCGGCGGTCAGGGCCGACAGGCTGAGTAATTTGATCAAGTGTGGGTGCATAAAATTATCCTCAGTCCCGCATTTCGGTCTGGCGTTCGACAGGGTCGATCAGCACGGCTTTCTGCTGGCGCACCAGCAGGTCGAGAATTTCATCCTGGCGCTCGCCAAGAATCCCGTTGAAGCTGATGCCACTGGATTTGGTCGGCGCGAGCATGGACACGCGGTACAACTCGACGCTCAGCGGCGAGTCGATGGCCAGCGGTCCGCTGCCATTGCCGGCCAGTTCGCCGCCGACCACGATCAGCGACACCTGGGCGTCGAACGGGTCGAGCTTGATATCCCGGTCGGTGTCGCTCAGGTCCTTGATGTGGCCGTAGACGCCGGTCAGGCCGTTGGCCATGGCGAGGTTTTCGTAGAGGCGAATGTTCACGCTGTTACGAATCCGGATGCCGTGGCGCTTGTTGCCCATCACCTTGTTGCCCCACAGCAGGTTGTCGCCACTCTCGTAGAGGGTGATGCCGTCCGTGTGGTTCTTGTAGATCTCGTTGTAGGCGACCAGGTTGTTCACGCTGTTACGGTCGATGACCAGCCCCGAGAGGTGGTTGTCGTAGCTGCGGTTGTTGAAGATGAAACTGTCGTTGACCTCACGGGAAATGATGATCCCGTGCTTCTTCTTGGTCCCGTGCACGGTGTTGTCCGCGATGATCAGACCGTGGGAACGGTCATGCGGGTCAATGCCGTAGACGATGTTGTCCTTGTAGGTGTTGCCCTTGACGACGAAGTCGCGGGTTTCGTAGCAGTAGAAGCCGTACCACATGTCCGAGAACTCGGAGCCGACGATCCAGCCGGTCGGTTCAGGGCGCTTGAGCACCTTGGCCATGTTCGGCGTGTACTGGGAAATACTCACGCCGTAGGACTTACTGTTGGCGTAACCGAAACTGGCGATCTTGCTGTTGGCGATGTAGGTCTCGGTGCCGCCCCAGGACAGCAGGAACGGACGGAATTCCTTCGGCGTCTTGAACAGCGCCGGACCATTGTTCTTCTCGCTCCACCCGGTGATTTTGGTGTCGCGCACAAACAGCTGGCCGTCGTTGACCAGGAACGAACCGGCCTCTTGGGACAGGCGCAATTCCTGGGTCTGCTTGTCGATTTCGAGGATGCCCTTGCGGCCAACCACGATTGGCAACTTCGCCAGGTACACACCCGGCGAAGGCTCGCTGATGTACTTCGGTTCTTTCTTGGCCAGGTCCTTGAGGTTCATGTAGCCGTCGTCGACGAAGATCGCCTGCGGGATGCCGTGCTGACGCACCACCCACTCGGCCATCTTGTTGTCGCCGCCGATGAAGTCCTTCAAGGCGTCTTCCTGCATCATCCGGCGCACGCTGGCCTTGCCCGGTTTGGTTCGCACGACTTTCGCGGCGATGGCTTCGGCGGTGTAGCCGGAAGTGTCCGGCAGCTTCGGCTTGGCCAGGTTCAGCGGCTCGGTCGGTGCGCTGCTGACGGTATAGGTCTTGGCTTGCTGCAGTCCTTTGGCCAGGGTGCTCGGTTGGCCTTTTTGTGCAGGCGCAACCGGCTCCGCATTGGCGAAGGCGACCGAGCTGGCCAGCAGCATCGCGCCGGCCAGCAGCGTGATCGAACCTCTCTTCGGATAGGTCATGTCGGGCACTCCTTTCGCGGCTCGCATCAGAAGCGCCAGATCACGTCGATAAACGCGCGGTGCATGTACGAATCGACTTCTTTGCCGTAGGCATCGCCGGGCTTGAACACACCGCCACGGAAACGCACCAGGGCCGAAGGCTCGTCGATCGACTGACTCAAAGCAGCAGGCAGCAGCCCTTGCTTGAAGTACTTGGTGACCACCAGGTCCATTTCCTGACCGAGGTCTTTGTTGCCATCCTGCAGCGGCAGGGAGGTGCTGGAGAGCACGGCGCCGGTGACGTCGTCGGTGTTGTTCTCGACGGCGTTGATACCGTTGCTGCCCACCGGCTTGCTGCCGTCCACGCGCCAGAACTTGTGGTACACGAGACTGGCGTCGTATTCGTCGTTGAGCATCCACGAACCGAACAGGGTCGCGGTTTGCATGTTGTTCATTTCGCCACGGAAGGCTTCGCCGAAACGGTGAACCCGCGAGCGAGTACCGGTGTAGTTCGAGCGGTTACTTTCCAGGCCGTTCTGTTCGTAATCGGCGCTGGCGCGGGCATAGGCTGCACCGACTTGCCATTGCGGATCGAGGCGCAGACGCACGCCGACATCGGTGGCCCAGCCGTTGAGGTCTTCACCGGTCTTGGCTTCGGTCGGACGAGTGCCGTCGGCATTCAGCGCGTTCACCGTGTCGGTGTCGCCGCTCATACCGGTGATGCTGCCCCAGTAGTTGACGGTGTTGGTGTTGCGCCAGTTGTAGGCGTCGCTGTCAGCGGTGAGGCCGAGCCAGGTGATGTCGCCGTTCTGTTTCTTGTCCAACGAATCGCCGGCCACACCCGGTTCCGGGTAGTTGAGCTTGCCGTCATCGTGGGTGTGATGACCGCGAATGCCGACCCAGTTGCCCGGGGTCCACTGATACGCCGCATCGGCGTAAGCGTGCAGGCGATCCTTGTCTTTTGGCGCCAGCTCTTTCAAGTCGGTGCGGTACTCGCTGAAGCGTTCGGCCACACCGGCGTTGGCGCGCAACAGGGTGGTGTCGAAGGTCCAGTTCAGGGCTTCGATGTTGGTGTCGCGCCATTGGCCGTCGTCATTGCGCAGGCGTTGGCGACCGAGCTTGAGCATCTCGCCCGGGTAAGGCGTGAGGCCGCTGTATCCGACCCAGAACTCGCGCATGGCCAGGTAGTTTTTCTTGGACTTGCGATCACCGTTGTCGGTGGCCTGGTTGGTGTCGTCGGCTTGTTGCAGGGTGTCGGTTTCGATGATGTCGGTAGACGTCACCGCTTGACCCATCGCATAGGCGCTCCACGCGCCGCTTTCACCGTAGACCCAAGGACGCAGGTCGAGGCCCAGGCCATTGACGTCGCCGCCCTTGGCGGTGCCGAGGTCGGCGTCGTCTTCGGACTGGCCGGTGACTTTCACTTCAAGACCGTAGTTCTTGGCTTCGGTCATCGCGGCGAGGGTCGGACACGACCACATCAGGGCGAATGTCAGGCCAATACCGGCCTTAACGAATGGATTGAGCTTCATAGTTTTTCCTCGCCGTCTTCTTCTTGCAGGGCTTGCAAATCCAGCTTGTTCTGGCTCGAGGAACCACGAACGGCCTGTTCTTGTTTCAACAGGCGTTGGGCCTCGGCGAGCTGGGCAGGCGGCAGTTGGGCTTCGAGTGTTGTCGCAAGCTCATTGGCTTGCGGGGTGTCTTGAGCCTTGGCCAACTGGCTGAAGACGTAAGCGTTAACAGGGTTGGGCTTGGTGCCCTTGCCTTGGGAAAACAGTTGGGCGATGGCGAAGTCGGCGCTGTTCTGACCGTTGCGCGCAGCGGTCAGCAGGTGATCCAGGGCTTTCTGCGAATAGACCTTGCCCAGGTAACCACGACGGTAAATCTGGCCGAGGTAGTAATCGGCGGCCACTTCCCGGCCAACGGCTTTCTGGAAGTGTTCTTCGGCGACCTTGGCGTCGGCCGGCACCCATTTGCCTTCGTAGTAGAGCTTGCCCAGCAACAGTTCGGCGCGGGGTTGATCGGCAGCGCGACCGTTGTCCAGGTACTTCATCATCGTGTCGACGTCACCGAGTTCCGGGAAGTCGTACAACAATTGCGCCAGGCTGACCCAGGAAGCGGGGTAGCCAGGGGCGATGCCTTCGAGCAGCGACTGCGCGGTTTTCTCGTCGGTCTTGCCCAGGGTGGCATCACCCAGGACGCGAGCGACGCTGTCCACGCGCTGCGCGGAAACGGTGCCGCGAGCGTGAGCGGCTTGCATCTGCTTGATCAGCTCGGCGGTTTGCTCTGGCTTGGCTTGTTTCTGGTAGACCGTGGCCAGTTCGACGTAGCAGATATCGGTGGTGTTCAGCGCCGCTTTGCAGATGCTTTCGACTTCGTCCAGGTGCTGGTCGTACGTGCCCTGGGTGCGATACAGCAGCACTTGGGCCAGGCCCGCTTCCGGTTTGCCTTCGGCGCGCCATTGGCTGATCTGCTGCTGGGCGTTGACGCTCGGGAAACTGTGCGGGTATTGCAGGTACAGCATCGCCAGCGGAATCAGCGTGTTGCCTTCGCCATTGGCCCCGGCTTTTTTCAACAGGCCTTCGGCTTCGTGCTGTTCGGCTTCGGTGGAACCGGGCTTGGCCACCAGCAGGCGACCGAGGCGAGCCTGGGCTCGCGGCGAGACGTCGGCTGCGGCGCGGTAAGTCGCTTCGGCCAGTTTCATCTGCGCCGGGTCGCGGCTGTCGACCTGGATATCGGCCAGGCCGACTTGCGCCTCGCTGTAACCCAGGTCGGCCAGTTGCTTGTAATTCTGCTGCGCCAGCGCGGTGTCGCCGCGCTTGAGGGCTTCGTTGGCCAGGCGTTGGTCGGGCAGGCCGGCGCAACCGGCGAGGCTGACCGCCAATGCAACTGCGCACAGTGATCCAATGTGGGAGCGAGCCTGCTCGCGAATGACGCGCTGCGGTGCATCAGGCAGACCACATTGTTCCTTTCGCGAGCAGGCTCGCTCCCACAGGGTGTGCGGTGTATTGAGGATTTTTTTAATGGTCACAGGCATGTCCTCGACTTAAATACCGGCGGCCATGGCTTTGTCGATCAGCCAGTTCAGGTTCGGGCCACGATCGCTGTTCACTTCCACCGGGCGACCGGCGAAGGTGGTGTCCAGCGGCTCGTCAGGCTTGATCTGTACGCGGATGTCGGAAGACAGGTCGGCGCTTTTCAGGCTGGTGCTGCTGACGATCTTGCCGGTGCGGGTCTTGTCTTCGCCGGCGATTTCGAATGTCACTGGAGCACCTGGACGCACGTCGGCGAACTGGCGATAGGTGAAGCGCGCGTCGATGTTGGCTTCGCTGTTGCGCGGCACCAGGGTAAAGATCACGTCGCCCTTGCTGGCGTACTGACCGTTGCCGACCAGTTGCTGAGCCACGGTGCAATCGCACGGCGAAGTCAGGGTGCCGGTCATTTGCTTGCCGAACAGTTCTTCAACCTTGGCCGGTTGCAACTGGTCTTCGTCCAGATGGCCCTTGAGGACATCGAGCATGCTGGTGCTGAAGGTCGCCAGCGGTGCGCCTTTGGCAGCAACGCCGTCACTTTTCACCAGGCTCTGCACGGTGCCGTCGCGGGGCATGGTGATGTTCATGCCCGGTACGCTGACGATGCCGGCCTGGGCGTGGCTGACGAAGTACATGCCGTACACCGACTTGAAGATGAAACCGAACGCCGCGAGGCCAACGAGGAAAATCGCGAAGCTGAACGTCACTGCACGCAGACGACCGAACGGGGTCATGCCGTGGCCGCCGTCCTTGACCTTGCGCGCCTTGGTGAAGTTGTCGCGCTGCAGGGTCGCCAGCACTTCACCCATGCTGACGATGTCGCCGGCCAGGTGAGAGGTGATCAAGTGACGCAGGGTCGAGATGTCTTGGGATTCCAGGTTCTGGAACTGGCAGCCGACACGCCCGGTCGGGCGATCGAAGGAGCGGACCTGCAATTCCACGTCCATGGTCAGGCCGAGGTTATCGATGACGAATTGCAGGCGAGCCTTGTACACCTCGCCGATTTTCAGCGGCAACTGACCGGCGTTGAACGCCAGGCCGCCGGCGGAAAGGTCGATGACCCGGGCATCGACCGGGGTCCGGTCAGGGCCGAAGAACCGCAGCTTGGCCGGGATTTTCACTCGGGCGTGTTGGCGCTGGGCTTCGGATTCGTGCACTACGTTGGCGTTGACGGCGGTATTCATAGGGGCAATGTCCTGGTTAATTCAATAAGGGGGCGGTCAGACCATCATCAGCAGCACGGCGACGAAAACGCTGCCGGCGGAGAAGGTCATGGTCCGAGACGACCAGGTGTTGAACCAACGTTGAAAGCTGGCGAGATCACGGGTCAATTTGGTGTCCTGGCGAGTCCAGGATTGTTGGTCGAGGCGGAAGAACACGTAGATCTTCACCAGCGCGCCGACGATCTGGTTGTAATAGAGAATCATCGGGTAGGCCGGGCCGACCCGGTGACCGGAGCACGACAGCAGCAAGGTCAGGATCAGGCGGGTGATGCCGATCCACAGCAGGTACGCGAGGATGAACGCGGCGCCGTACTTGAAGCTGGCGATGATCGCCACCGTCAGGCCCAGCAACGAAGTCCACATCGATACGCGCTGGTCGAACAGCACCACCGAGGTAAACAGACCGAGGCGTTTCATCCCCAGGCCCAGGGCACGGGAGTTCTGGCGCAGGTTGTTGCCGTACCAGCGGAACATCAGTTTGCGGCTGGCCTTGATAAAGCTTTTTTCCGGCGGGTGTTCCACGGTGTGGATCGCCGCGTCGGGGACGTAGAAGGTGTCGTAGCCCAGGCGCATCAGGCTGAACCAGCTCGACTTGTCGTCACCGGTCAGGAACTTGAAGCGGCCCAGGCGCCAGTGTTGCAGCGAGTCACTTTCCACGTCGGCGATGAAGTCCGGGTCGGTCACGACGGTTGCGCGGAACACCGACATCCGGCCGGTCATCGTCAGCACGCGTTTGGACAAGGCCATCGAGCACATGTTGATGTGGCGTTGGGCGAACCGCAGTTTGTGCCATTCGGCCATGATGTAGCCGCCACGCACTTCGCAGAACTCGTTGGTGGTCAGGCCGCCGACATTGCCGAACAGCTGGAACCACGGCACGGTCTTGAGCACGACGCCGGGGGCGAGCACGGTGTCGCCATCGATCACGGCTACCACTGCGCGGTCATCCGGCAGGTGACGGGAGATGGCGCGGAAACCGTAGGCCAGGCCATCGCGCTTGCCGGTGCCGGGAATGCGCACGAAGTCGAGCTTGACCCGATCCGGCGGATTCATCCGCGACCACAGACTCTTGACCAGCTTCTCATCGGACATTTCCACGATGGAGCAGACCATGGTGGTCGGCAGGCCGCAGTCGATCGCTTCGCGAATCACCGAGGCGTAGACCTGGGCGGTGGTCAGGGCGTCAATGCGAAAACTGGTGACCATCAGGAACACATGGGATGGGTCTGCCGATTTACCCAGCTTGCGCACTTTGCGCCGCAGGTGCGGGTAGACCACGTACAGGAACAGCATGCCGCGCAGAAAGTGCGTGGCACCCATCGAGTAACGCCAGATCCCGATGAAACCGATCAGGAAGATGAAATCCTTCGAGTCGGAGTCGAACGTGGATGAAGGCAACGCCATGGCGATGCCCATCAATAAACTTAGGTAAAACAGCCAACCGGCGGCCTGTAATAGGCCGTGCTTTAGCCTGTGCATAATCGGAATCCTAAAGTCAGTTGAAAGCTTCAAGCCTCAAGCTGCAAGTGAAGAGCGCTTAACTTGCCGCTTGAAGCTTGTCGCTTATTGCTGCTTTACCAGCAGATCCCTTCGGTGCGGCCACTTACGCTAGTGGCTTTGGACATGAAGCCGACCAGGTCGATCACTTGCTTGCCGTGTGGAGCCTGTTCCGCCAGGGCGCGGAATTTCTCGTCACGGTTGCCGAGGATGATCACGTCGGAGTTGTTGATCACGTCGTCGAAGTCGGAGTTGAGCAGGGACGAAACGTGCGGGATCTTCGACTCGATGTAATCCTTGTTCGCACCGTGGACACGGGCGTACTCGACGTTGCTGTCGTAGATGCTCAGGTCGTAGCCCTTGCCGATCAGCATTTCTGCCAGATCCACCAGCGGGCTTTCGCGCAGGTCATCGGTGCCGGCCTTGAAGCTCAAGCCGAGCAGGGCGACTTTGCGTTTGTCGTGGCTGGACACGATGTCGAAGGCGTTCTGCACTTGCGACACGTTGCTGCGCATCAGCGAATTGAGCAGCGGCGCATCGACGTCCAGGGAACCGGCACGGAAGGTCAGGGCGCGCACATCTTTCGGCAGGCAAGAGCCGCCGAACGCGAAGCCTGGACGCATGTAGTACTGCGACAGGTTCAAGGTTTTGTCCTGGCAGACCACTTCCATCACTTCGCGACCATCGACGCCGACAGCCTTGGCGATGTTGCCGATCTCGTTGGCGAAGGTCACCTTGGTGGCGTGCCACACGTTGCAGGTGTACTTGATCATCTCGGCGACAGCGATGTCCTTGCGGATGATCGGTGCGTCGAGTTCTTCGTACAGGGCTTGCAGAACGTCGCCGCTCGCGGTGTCGAATTCGCCGATGACAGTCATCGGTGGCAGGTCGTAGTCGGCGATCGCGGTGCTTTCACGCAGGAACTCTGGGTTGACCGCCACGCCGAAGTCGACGCCGGCTTTCTTGCCCGAGCAATCTTCGAGAATCGGGATGACAACGTTTGCGACCGTGCCCGGCAGAACGGTGCTGCGAACCACGATGGTGTGGCGGGTGGTTTTGTCACGCAGGACAAACCCGATTTCGCGGCACACGGCTTCGATGTAGTTCAGTTCCAGGTCGCCGTTCTTCTTGCTCGGCGTACCGACGCAGATCATCGACAGGTCGGTGTCACGAATCGCTTCGGCGAAGTTGGTCGTGCCGCGCAATTTGCCCGTCTCGATGCCCTTCTGCAGAAGTTCGCCCAGGCCCGGTTCAACGATCGGCGATTTGCCGGCGTTGATCATATCGATCTTGTCTTTGGCAACATCGACGCCAATGACGTCATGGCCACGTGCAGACAGGCAACCGGCACATACTGCACCGACGTAACCCAAACCAAATATGCTGATGCGCATCGCATTTACCTCTGTAATTATCAAGCCATTAAATGGCCGGAGTTAATGGTGTTCAGCGGTCATAGTGCACTCGCAAGTGCATGCTTACAGGCGCCACAGTGCAGCGTGCAGGCAAACTAAGTTCCGAGTGACTAAATAAGTGCACTCAAGATGTGCGCAACTAGGCCTTATTATTGTGATGTGCCCTGTTATGCATCCTGTCCCCTGTTCAGGGGGCAATTGTGCAAAGGTCATGCGCGCTCAATGTCAGGCTGAAGGCCCGTAAATCAAGCGGTTGGGTGCTCGGATGAGCACGTTTATAGGGGCGCTGCCTTGGCCGTATAGGGGATAGTAATGGTGCGTATCTCCTGTCCTATTGGTGCTGCCCAAATAAGAGGTCATCAAGCACAAGTTAGTATGACAACTTCGCTACATGGTCCTCGTCTCTGCGTAAGTTATCTCCTACACGCTCAGGAAGAATCGTTACCGGTGGTATGAACGACGCATTTGGACATAGTTCCTGTCCGCCCATCGCGAATTCTGAAATTTCTTGAAATATTGAAAAAGATGGCACTGCTTTCAAATTGATAGCACTTACGGTTTGGCCCTTTATATATAGGGTAATTGTCGAATTAGATGGGTAAGTGCCACCACTGTTAAAAAATGTCAGTGCCACTACTGAAAAAAATCACGATTGTCGAGTGAAACAAAAGTTAGAAATTGCAGTGATGTATTTTTGGCGCCAATAGAATGGCGAAATGGCGGGGAATTGTTGGACGATTAAACAGTGCGCACGACCAGTGGTCGTGCGCCGAATGAGTGCATTACTCGGGGGCGTGATCGCGCAGAAATACCAGGTTGTCCGGTTTGGATTGTTCGGCACTGTAGCGGTAACCCTGGATGTCGAACTGCTTGAGGGCTGCCGGGTCGTTGATACGTTCTTCGATAACGAAACGGCTCATCATCCCGCGAGCCTTTTTCGCGTAGAAGCTGATGATCTTGTACTGACCGTTCTTCAGGTCCTTGAACTCGGTATTAATGATGCGCGCGTTCAAGGCATTGCGTTTGACCGCCGAGAAGTACTCGTTGGACGCCAGGTTCAGCAGCACATCGTCACCTTGATCAGCCAGAGCTTCGTTCAGCCATTCGCTGATCCTTGTGCCCCAGAAGGCGTACAGGTCCTTGCCACGGGCATTCGCCAGTTTGGTGCCCATCTCCAGCCGATAAGGCTGCATCAGGTCCAGCGGGCGCAGCAGGCCGTAGAGCCCGGAGAGCATGCGCAAATGCTGCTGGGCGTAATCGAAATCGGCCTCGCTGAAGGTTTGAGCATTCAGGCCGGTGTACACGTCGCCCTTGAAGGCCAGCAGCGCCTGCTTGGCGTTTTGCGGGGTGAACGCAGGCGTCCAGCTGCCGAAACGCGCGGCGTTGAGCCCGCCGATCTTGTCGGAGACGTGCATCAACTCGCTGATCTGCGCCGGCGTGAGGTCGCGCAGCTGCATGATCAGCTCCTGGGAATGGTCCAGGTATTGCGGCTGGGTGAAGCGCTGGGTGGCCGGCGGTGTTTCGTAATCGAGGGTCTTGGCGGGGGAAATCACCATCAGCATGAAGTCGTCTCCTTTAATCGTGGGGCGATTCTAGGGGGTTGCGCTTGATGACTCCAGCTATCAAGTCCATAGGTGATCGGTGGCCATGCACAAAACCCTGTGGGAGCGGGCTTGCTCGCGAAGACGGCGGCACATCCAACATCAAAGTCGCCTGACACACCGCTTTCGCGAGCAAGCCTCGCTCCTGCAGGAGTTTGGCGTCGTGCGGGATGATCGTTCCCACGCTCCGCGTGGGAATGCAGCCAGTGACGCTCCGCGTCACCGCCAAAGCGGACGCGGAGCGTCCGGGGAGGCGTTACCACGCAGAGCGTGGGAACGATCATGTCGGTGGGATCAGCTATAGTGCCGCGCGGGTTTTGTTATGGAGACATCCCTTTGCGTATCGTTCTTTTATTCTCGGCCTGGCTCTTGAGCTTCGGCGCCCTGGCGGCGCCCGGTGATGTGGCGACGCTTGATCGCAGCACCTGGCCGGAACAGCTCACCAGCCCGACCCTGTTCGATGTCGCGTCCCGGGCCGAAATCCTCATGTTCGCCCGCGTCCTGCTGGCCAGCGAATCCCTAGATGAACCGAGTCTGGCCCAGCGCCTGGGCCTTCGGACAATTAACCTGGATTCGGTCAATAACCTGCGCCAGCGCATGTGGCGGCGCCTGCTGACCAACTACAACTTCGCCCAGCAGAGCTGCGATCAGGACGCATCGTTCTGTTTCCTGGTCGAAGACCTGCCGACCCTGCGCGAGCAAGCGGCCAAGTTCGTGGTCAGTGATGACAGCTTTTATATCAAGTGGTCCGAACCGAGCCGCTTGTTCCACGCCCAGTACCTGGACGAACAATTGCGCAAGGCGGCGCTGTTTCCGCAAACCAGCAGTGAAGTCGATCGTTTCGGCGACTACGAGCGCAATGGCGACGAGATGCATGACCGGCTGTTTCTGCTGACCTTCGACAGCGCCGCCAATGCCATTCCGGACAACACCGCGTGGGTCACCGAATACCTGCGCAAGTCGAACATCAATGGCACCTTCTTCGTGCTTGGCAAGGACATCCAGGCGCGTCTGGCCGAACGTTCGGTGGCGAGCCTGCAAGCGACGTATTCACAACAATGCATTGGCGTGCAGGGTTGGGAGTTCCGTTCCCACAGCCACTGGCAAGACTGGCAGGACTCGGTGAAGCGCAGCGCCGAACTGGTGAAGAACAAACTGCCGGAGAACTATGTGCCGCTGTTTCGCCCGCCGGATGGCCAGCGTCGTTCTGATGCGCAAGGATTCTTTGAGTCGCAGGGTTTGCAGGTGGCGCTGTGGGACATCGATCCCCAGGACGGCGCCGGCAAGCTCAAGGGCAGCCAGAGCGCCCAGCGAGTGCTGACCCTGATGCTTTTATGGCGCCACGGCGTGATCAATTTCAATGTGAAGCAGGATGCGCTGAAAACGTCGATGCCCTGGCTGATCACGCAAACGGCGCAAAGCGGGATCGGTTGGGAAGACTGTCAGGAGGCGTTTCGCTGAAATCTGAAAAACCCCGTATTCATTGGGGCAGAGGGCAGGGGAGGGTGATTTTTAGCGGAATTTCGATGCAGGCGGACTTCCGACTTTAACGGCACAATGCCTGCACGCCAAGGGCTATTCGTCACTCTGAAAAATAAACTTCAAAAAAACGTCAAAGTGCTTTTTTCTGTCATGGGTTTTGGAGTATTACGAAGACAGACCGCCGAAACCTGCAACACAGGTGGCGTCTCCCAAGACCCCAGTTTGTGTGCAGTTCACTTGATCCCTTGCAGGTGAATTCGGCAGTCACTTCGAGGCGCAGCACCGTCGAGGTATTGCGTCGAATGGCTCCCACAAAGGTGACCGAGTATGGATGATCACGGACGTAGTTCTTCTTCCAACCAGCCAATCCTTTATGTACTCGATACCAACGTATTGATTCACGATCCAAACGCCCTGCTTAACTTCGAAGAACACCACGTTGCGATCCCGATGACCGTGCTTGAGGAGCTGGACAAGCTCAAGAGCGGGCATCACAGCGTTGCGGCCGAATGCCGTCAGGCGATCCGCCTGATCGACAAGACCCTGGGCGATGCCAGCCCCGAGGATGTCGAACTCGGTGTGCCGATCCAGCGCGGCAAGAGTGGGCCCAAGGGTTTGCTGTCAATTCTGATGAGCAAACGCGCGGAGCCGAACATCATTCTGCCCGAGCACCTGAACGACAACATCATCATCAACCAGTTGATCGACCTGCACGCGCGCGAACCCAAACTGCCCGTGGTGCTGGTCACCAAAGACATCAACATGCGCCTCAAGGCCCGGGCGTGCGGGATTGCGGCCGAGGACTACAGCACCGACCAACTGGTCGACGACGTTTCGCTGCTGCCTAACGGTTACCACAACATGACCGGCTCCTTCTGGGACCTCGTGAGCAAGGTCGAAACCCGTCAGGACCACGGCCGCACCTGGCATCAGGTGAAGCTGATCGACAACCTGCCGGCGGTGCATATCAATGAATTCATCATCGACGAGCAGGGCTTTGTCGGCTGGATCAAGGAGATCGAAGAAGACCGCCTGCTGATTCTCGACCTGCATCAAGAGCCCCTGTTGCACCAGGAAGCCTGGGGCCTGAAACCGCGTGACATCTATCAAAGCCTGGCGCTCTACGCCTTGCTCGACCCGGACATTCATCTGGTCAACCTGTCTGGTGCGGCCGGTTCCGGTAAAACCATCCTGGCCCTGGCCGCTGCGATCGAGCAGACCATGGTCAGCAAACGCTATCGCCGTATCATCGCCACTCGTAGTGTGCAGGGCCTGGACCAGGAGATCGGCTTCCTGCCCGGCACCGAAGCGGAAAAAATGGAGCCTTGGCTGGGCGCCATCACCGACAACCTCGAAGCCTTGCACATGGATGACGAAAACACCCATGGCAGCGTCGACTACATCCTCAGCAAAGTGCCGTTGCAGTTCAAATCCCTCAACTACATTCGGGGTCGCAGCTTCCAGCAGAGCCTGATTTTGATCGATGAATGCCAGAACCTCACGCCGCACCAGATGAAAACCATCATCACCCGTGCCGGCGCCGGTTCCAAAGTGGTGTGCCTGGGCAACCTGGCGCAAATCGACACCCCTTACCTGTCCGCGACCAGCTCCGGGCTGACGTACCTGACCGAACGCTTCAAAGACTTCCCTAATGGTGTGCACATCACCCTGCAAGGGGTGCCTCGTTCCATCCTGGCCGAATACGCCGAAACGCATCTGTAACCGCATCACCCGAACCGGGCGGCCCCAAAAGCCGCCCGGTTTTTTGTGCCCCACTCAAAACCCTTGTAGGAGCGAGGCTTGCCCGCGAAGACGTCGGCACATCCAACATCAACGCGACTGACATACCGCCTTCGCGGGCAAGCCTCGCTCCTACAGGGATTGGGGTGATTGGATAATCAAACGTGCGAAAATTTGACCCGCAGGTTTACAATCGACGCTCCTGATCAGGAGTAACCCTGTGCTGACTCATCTCGATTCCCAAGGTCGCGCCAACATGGTCGACGTCACCGAAAAAGCCGTGACGTTCCGTGAAGCGACCGCCCAAGCGCTGGTGCGTATGCAGCCCGAAACCCTGCAAATGATCGTCAGCGGTGGTCACCCAAAAGGTGATGTGTTCGCCGTGGCGCGCATTGCCGGCATTCAGGCAGCGAAGAAAACCAGCGATCTGATTCCCCTGTGCCATCCGCTGATGCTCACTGGCGTCAAGGTCGAACTCAGTGCCGAAGGCGACGACACCGTGCGCATCGTCGCGCGTTGCAAGTTGTCCGGGCAGACCGGCGTCGAGATGGAAGCACTGACCGCCGCCAGCGTCGCGGCACTGACCATCTATGACATGTGCAAGGCTGTGGACCGGGGCATGACCATCGAAAGCGTGCGGCTGCTGGAGAAACTCGGCGGCAAGAGCGGGCATTTCCAGGCGGATCCGTCATGAACGTTACGGTGAAGTTTTTCGCCCGTTACCGCGAAGCGCTGGGCGTGGACTCGATCAAGGTAGAAGGCGATTTCGCCACGGTGGATGACGTGCGGGCGCTGCTGGCCCAACGTGATGACGCCGAAGTGCTAAGCGAACAAAACCTGATGTGCGCCCGCAACGAAGACCTTTGCCAGCTCGACGAACCGGTGAGCGACGGCGATGAAGTGGCGTTCTTTCCGACCGTGACCGGGGGCTGATCATGGCGATTCGCGTGCAGTCCACGGCGTTTGATCCGGGCGCTGAAGTCAACGCCATGCATGCTGCCAATGTCGGCGTTGGGGCGGTGGTGAGTTTTGTCGGTTATGTGCGCGACTTCAATGACGGGCTCGACGTGGCGGGGATGTTTCTCGAGCACTATCCGGGCATGACCGAAAAGGCCCTGGGCAAGATTGCCACCGAGGCCGAACAGCGCTGGCCACTGCTCAAGCTCGAAGTGCTGCACCGCATCGGCGCCCTGGAACCGGGTGAGCCGATCGTCTTCGTCGGCGCCGCCAGCGCCCACCGCCAGGCTGCGTTCGATGCCTGTGCCTTTGTCATGGACTACCTCAAAACCCGCGCGCCGTTCTGGAAGAAAGAAAACACCAGTGATGGGCCGCGTTGGGTAGAAGGGCGGGACAGTGATCATGTGGCGGTGGATCGTTGGAAGCGGTGATTTTGTAGCGCCCTCAAGTACGCCTTCGCGGGCAAGCCTCGCTCCTACAGGTTGTTGTCGATCACAAATTTTGTGGACGACACTAACCCTGTAGGAGCGAGGCTTGCCCGCGAAGAGGCCATCCGCAACCCCAAAAACCCCCCTGATTCATCACCCGACCAGAGGCCCGGACGATCTTCTCGCGCGCGATTGACGATTTATACATAAAAGTCCAGTATGGAATTATAAGTACAAAAAAGGCGTTCCCCCCCGTTTCAGCTTTTTCTTCTGTCTTGCCAAACCAACAACAACCGCGAGAAAACGAACATGAAGAAATACCCCCTCATCACCGGTCTGGCCCTGAGTCTGTTGGCGTGCAGCAGCGTGTTCGCCGCCGAGAAAACCCTGCGCATCGGCATCGAAGCGGCGTATCCGCCGTTCGCCTCCAAGACCGACAAGGGCGAGATCGTCGGTTTCGACTACGACATCGGCAATGCCCTGTGCGCGCAGATGAAGGTCAAGTGCATCTGGGTCGAAGGTGAATTCGACGGTCTGATTCCTTCCCTGAAAGTGAAGAAAATCGACATGGCGCTGTCGTCCATGACCATCAACGAAGACCGCAAAAAGTCGGTGGACTTCACCCACAAGTACTACTTCACTTCATCGCGCCTGGTGATGAAGGAGGGCGCGGTGGTGGATGACCAGTACGCCAGCCTCAAGGGCAAGACCATTGGCGTGCAGCGCGCCACCACCACTGACCGTTACGCCACCGAGGTGTTTGAACCGAAGGGCATTAACGTCAAACGCTACGGCAACAACGAAGAGATCTACATGGACCTGGCCGCGGGTCGTCTCGATGCGATTTTTGCCGACACCATTCCGCTGAACGACTTCCTGTCGATGCCCCGTGGCAAAGGCTACGCGTTTGTCGGGCCGGAGCTCAAGGATCCGAAATACGTGGGTGAGGGCGCCGGGATTGCGGTGCGCAAGGGTAATGCCGAATTGGTCAGCGAACTGAACACGGCCATCGATGGCATTCGCGCGAATGGCGAATATCAGAAGATTTCCGACAAGTATTTCAAATCTGATATTTACGGCGACTGACAGATCGCCTTCGCGGGCAAGCCTCGCTCCTACAGTTTCAATGTTGTTCACGCGATGGGCGAACAACACAAAACCTGTAGGAGCGAGGCTTGCCCGCGAAGAGGCCCGATCAAACAACACATCGCTCAGGGCCTAACCCTTCAATTCCTTCAAATGCTTGTACACCGTCGCCCGCCCCATGTTCAGCACATTCGCCACGTAGTTGGAGGCGCTTTTGCCTTTGAACGCGCCTTCGGCGTGCAGCGCCAACACCAGTTCGCGTTTGTGGTCGCGGGTCAGCACATTCAGGCTCAACTGACGTTCCCGCAGCCAGGCGTGCAGGAAGGTGTTGATCCGTTCCTGCCAGTCATCGCGGAACAGTGAGTCCGGTTGCGGGATCAACTTGGTCGGCGACAGGAACAGATCCAGCGCAGCCTTGGCATTTTCGAACAGCGAAATATTCAGGTTGATGCACAGCACCGCCAGCGGATGGCCGTCTCTGTCGCGCAGTACGCTGCTGAGGCTGCGAATCTTCTGACCATCCCAGTTGAGCTTTTCGTACGGCCCGATGTTTCGTTCGCTGACCTCTTCGCTGAGCATGTCCTCCAGCGCCGAGTCATCCCCGATTTCCCGCTTCGACAGGTTATTGGCGATGTAATCGACTTTCTGCGTGCGCAGATCGTGCAGCACCACCTCGGCGTGAGGAAAGAACAGCGTGGCGATGGCGTCGGCGATCGCTCGGAAATTATCCAGGGCCGGGTCTTTTTCAGGTGCATTCATACAAGGAGCTCCAGGCAACGTCAGCGCCCCATCAAACAGGGCGCTGGAAGTTTGCCGCAATCCTGGCGACACGTCACCCAAGTCGCCGCTCAACCCAGGCGCGCCGGGGAGAGCATCGCGGCGTCCAGGCCGAAACGGCTCAGTTGTTCAGGCAAGGCTTCACCGCGCACCAGCGCAGCGCTGGCCTGACCCATGGCTGGTGACGTCTGGATGCCGTAGCCACCTTGCGCCGCGACCCAGAACAGCCCCGGCACCTTCGTATCGAAACCGGCCAGCAAATCACCGTCGGGCACGAAACTGCGCAAACCGGCCCAAGTGCGGGTCGGGCGGCGGATGGTCAGGGTGGTGGCTTCTTCGATCTGGTAAATGCCCATGGCGATGTCCAGTTCTTCGGCTTGCACGTCGTGGGGTTCCACCGGGTCGGCGTTGGCGGGGGAGCCAAGGAACATGCCGGCGTCGGGCTTCATATAGAAGCACTCGTCGAGGGCTACCAGCATCGGCCAGTGGTGGATGTCCACGCCTTCAGGGCCGGCGAAGATGAACGCCGCCCGGCGTTTGGGTTGCAGGCCCACGGGCGCGGCACCGGCCAGTTCGCCGATCTTGTCAGCCCAGGCGCCAGCGGCGTTGATGATGATCGGCGCGCTGAAGGTCTGGCCGTTGGTTTGTACGTGCCACAAACCGTCGGCGTCGCGGGCCAGGCCCAGCACTTCGTTGTCGGTATGGACTTCGCCTTTATTGCGCTTGATGCCGCGCAGGTAACCTTGATGCAAGGCGTCGGTGTCGATGTCGCAAGCGGTTGGATCGTAGATCGCTCCATGGACTTTTTCCCGACGCAGGATCGGCAGGCGTGCGCAGGCTTCTTCGGCGCTGAGCAGTTGCATCTGCGGCACCGTGGCCTTGGCGCTCAGGTATTGGTTGTTCAGTTCGTCCGGGTCACCGGTGAAATCCACGGTCATCTCGCCGCGCGGGGTCAGCAGCGGGTGATCGCAGAAACCGGTGGGCGGGGCGTCGAAGAAGTCACGGCTGGCCTGGGTCAATGCCCGAACCTGTGGCGTGCCATAAGCGGCGGTGTACAGCGCCGCCGAACGTCCGGTGGAGTGATAGGCCGGATGGGTTTCGCGTTCCAGCACGATGACGCGCCCGTGTTGCGACAGCCAGTAACCGGTGGAAGCGCCGGCAATCCCGCCGCCGATGATGATGAAGTCTGCCTGGCTCATGAACGTCTCCTGTGGGGGCGTAAATAATGTTCCCTTGTAGGAGCAAGGCTTGCCCGCGATGACATCACCGCGGTTTTTCAGACAGACAGGGGCGTCTGCATCGCGGGCAAGCCTTGCTCCTACAGGTTCGTGGGGTTAGTGCTGGAGGTGGTAGAGGGCATTCGCCAGCGCAATGTCTTCCAGGCCCAGGCCAATGGAGCGGAAGAATACGTGGCGGTCGTAGCCAGGACGCGGCACCTTGCCGCTCAGCAGGTCGGGCAGGTCACCGACAATCGCGCTCTTGTCCCAGCCATGTTGTTCGCCAGCGATCAGCATTTCGCCTGCCGAGCCCGGGGTGGTCTGACGATAGTCGCAGAACACCTGCATGTCGTTGAGGCGCTGGGGCGGTACTTCGTGGGCCCGTGGCGCGTTGGTGCTGATCGAGGTGATCAGCGCAGGTCGGCTCAGGGTGGCCGGATCAATCACCGGGCCGGCGGACGAGGTGCAGAGCATGATCACGTCAGCGTCCTGAATCGCTGCTTCGCGACTGTCGACGAGGGTCAGCCGTGGGTCGAGGCTTTGCAGCTGTGCCCGGGCGTCGGCATTCAGTTCGCTCAAGCCCGGCGAGTACAGGCTGATGCTCTGCCAGTCCCGCAAGGCCTTGACGTAGTGCACGTGCGCTTGGGCGACCTTGCCGCTGCCGATAATCGCCAGGCGCGTGGCGTTCAGCGGGGCGAGGGCATCGACTGCCACGGCGGTGGTCGCGGCGGTGCGGGCGGTGGTCAACTCGCCGGCATCGCAGAGCAACAGTGGCTGGCCGGTTTGCATCGACATCAACAACGTCCACGCCGTGACCAGCGGACCTTGCTCGCGCACGATGTAAGGCGACGTCTTGACCCCGTAAACGCCATCTTCGGCCAGTACACCCAGGTAATTGATGAAGTCGCCGGCACCCTGGGGAAATTCCACCAGTTGCTGCGCCGGTTGCACGGCTTGCCCGGCGGCCAGGTCACGGAACAGCTTGCGCAGGATCTGCGGCACATCGACCTGTGCCAATAGCTCGCGGGCCTGAAGTTGATTGATCACATAGGGCGTACTGGACATGGTCGGCTCCGGGCGCTGGAAGTAAACTAATTTGTCCATTATGGACTTTTAGTTTTGTCGAGCAAGCTCCCGTTGAAAAAACCAGACGAAAAAAAAGCGCAGTCCGTTGCCGGCTGCGCCTCTTTTTAACGCGCCTTCGTTACGGGCGCTTGCGCTCAACCGCCCGCAACAGATGCGTCGGTGGCGTTTCACAGCTGATTTTTTTACCCAGCAACGCCTCGATGGACGGCAACTGGTAGGAGTCATCTTCACCGGCGAAGCTGATGGATACGCCATCGGCACCCGCACGGCCAGTCCGACCGATGCGATGCACGTAGTCGTCCGGCACTTCCGGCAGGGTGAAGTTGATCACGTGGCTGATGCCGTCGATGTGAATGCCGCGACCGGCAACATCGGTGGCCACCAGCACGCGAATCTTGCCTTCGCGAAAACCTTCCAGGGTTTTGATGCGCTTGTGCTGCGGCACGTCGCCAGACAGCTGCGCGGCGTTGACGCCATCGCGCACCAGGCGTTCTTCGATGCGTCGCACTTCATCCTTGCGGTTGGCGAACACCATCACCCGCTCCCAACCGTTGTCGTTGACCAGGTTGTAGAGCAGTTTGTATTTGTCGGCACCGGCCACGGCGTAGATGTGTTGCTCAACGTTTTCGCTGGCCACGTTCTGCGACTCGATCTCGACGATCGACGGGTCGGTGGTCCACTGCTTAGCCAGGTTCATCACGTCTTCGGTGAAGGTCGCGGAGAACAGCAGCGTCTGACGCTCGTTCTTCGGCGGCGTCTGGCGAATGATCTGACGTACTTGTGGGATGAAACCCATATCGAGCATGCGGTCGGCTTCGTCCAGGACCATGACTTCGACCATGTCCAGATGCACGTCGCCGCGCTGGTTGAAGTCCAGCAGACGGCCCGGGGTGGCGACGAGGATGTCGCAGTGACGGGCTTCGAGGTGCTTGAGCTGCTTGTCGAAGTCCATGCCGCCGACAAACGTCATGACGTTGAGGCCGGTGTACTTGGTCAGGTCGGCGGCGTCCTTGGCGATCTGCACCACCAGTTCGCGGGTCGGCGCGATGATCAGCGCCCGCGGTTCACCCATGTAGCGTTCTTTGGGCGGCGGGGTTTCCAGCAACTGGGTGATGATCGAAATCAGGAACGCGGCGGTTTTACCGGTGCCGGTCTGGGCGCGACCGATGGCATCTTTGCCGGCCAGGGTGAAACCGAGGACTTGCGCCTGGATCGGCGTGCAATACGGAAAGCCCAGGTCCTGAATGGCGTGCATCAGTTCAGGGGCAAGCTTGAAATCGTGGAAGCGGGTTTTGCCTTCCAGGGGCTCGACGGCGAAGTCTTCGAGTTTCCAGGGAATAACCGGGGCCTTTGGCTTCGGTTCGCGACGCGGTTTTGCAGGTTTCGGGGTTTCGCTGAGCGGTTGTTCGGCAGCGATTGCCTCGACAGGTAGGGCGGCCGGTGTGGTCACGGGCTCTTGTTTCGGTGCCGCTGCGGCTGCGGTCCGGCCAGGCTGACGACCGTCGGTGCGGTGGCTGGGGGTGTGAGACGGAGCGCTGGCGACTGGCGCGAGCTGCTCAGTCTCGCTTTTACCGAACATTTTTTTGAGTGCTTTGAGCACGGTCATCTCATCAATTGGTTAAGGAATGTACGCCGGCCAGTGTAATGCAAGAATCGGGCGCGGCGTAGCGGGATGATCAAAGGAGGCTAAAGGACGTTCTTTTCATATAAAGAGTTAACGCAGGCGCTCGGCGAGCCAGGTGCCAATATCGCGAATTTCTTCGGGTAACACTTCGTGGCCCATTGGGTATTCCTGCCATGTCACGGTGACACCACGCTGCTTTAAATGCTCAAAAGCGCTACGGCCCATGGCGTTTTGCACAACGTCATCGTATTGGCCGTGCAGGCACAACACAGGAATGCGTTGCTGGCTGGCGGAAAGCTCCAGTTCATCGCTGAACGTCGGGGCATAAGTCGACAGGGCAAGTACGCCACCCAGCGGTCCCTGCCAGTTCAGGAAAGCACTGTGCAGCACCACGGCGCCGCCCTGGGAGAAACCGGCCAGGAAGATGCGCGAGGCGTCTATTCCGCTGGCCTTCTGCTCTTCGATCAGCTCGATAACCATTTTGGCCGACTCGTCCAGCTGCTCGCGGCTGATGGCGCGTGCCGGGTTCATGGCCAATATGTCGTACCAGCTCGGCATCTCGTAGCCACCATTAATGGTGACGGCACGGGTCGGTGCCTGGGGCAGAACGAAGCGAGTGGTCAGCAAGCTTTCCTGTAGCGCTTCGGCCACCGGGAGAAAGTCGAAGCGATCGGCGCCCAGGCCGTGCAGCCAGATGACGCAGGCGTCTACGGGCTTGACGGGCTGAAGAATCAAGGGCTGGGTCATTGTCTGCTCCAAATGTGTGCGTGCGCTCTCATTGAGTGCGTGATCCGAGTGCGCGTCAGGTTGATCAGTTAAGAAGATGTCGCAAGGCTACAAGTTTTGCTATTGACCTGTCGCTGAATCGCTTGAGCGAGCGGTGTGGTACGGGCTTTGCTATGGGGAAAGCTGTGCAACCAATCTCGCGCCTGGCGGTAACACTATCAGTGTACTGCTGACGACGGGATAGCAAAGAATCCGGTGATGGATGTTCGCCAGCGGCCGTTACGGGCTTAGCGAACGTGAAAGGGCTACAGCCCGTTCGGCCGATTGGTGAGAAGTGAGTTGTCCATGATGTGGATTTTCTCCTACTAGACTCATAGCTAAGGTCTTACGTCGGTTGACCCCAAAAAAAGCCAACACGGGTCAACAACGCCTCAAAAGGGTGCGACTGGACTCTCGCTCCGACACAACAAGAGCAAAACTGGAGGTTTGAATGAAAATGTTGAAATCCACCCTGGCTATCGTGACTGCAGCCGCAGTGCTCGGTGTCAGTGGGTTCGCTCAGGCGGGTGCAACCCTGGATGCAGTGCAGAAAAAAGGTTTCATTCAGTGCGGCGTGAGTGACGGTCTGCCGGGTTTCTCGGTTCCGGACTCCACCGGCAAGATCCTCGGGATCGACGCTGACGTCTGCCGCGCTGTGGCAGCCGCCGTATTCGGCGACGCCACCAAGGTCAAGTTCAGCCAGTTGAACGCCAAGGAGCGTTTCACCGCGCTGCAGTCCGGCGAAATCGACATTCTTTCGCGTAACACCACCATGACCAGTTCCCGTGACGCGGGCATGGGCCTGAAATTTCCTGGCTTCATTACTTATTACGACGGCGTAGGCTTCCTGGCCAACAGCAAGCTGGGCGTGAAAAGTGCCAAGGAACTGGACGGTGCAACCATCTGCATTCAGGCCGGTACTACCACCGAGCTGAACGTTTCCGACTACTTCCGCGCCAACAACCTGAAATACACCCCGATCACTTTCGACACCTCCGATGAAAGCGCCAAGTCGCTGGAGTCCGGTCGTTGCGACGTGCTGACTTCCGACAAGTCGCAGCTGTACGCACAGCGCAGCAAACTGGCTTCGCCAAAAGACTACGTGGTACTGCCGGAAACCATCTCCAAAGAACCACTGGGTCCAGTCGTGCGTAACGGCGATGACGAGTGGCTGGCGATCGTTCGCTGGGTTGGCTACGCGCTGCTGAACACTGAAGAAGCCGGTATCTCTTCGAAAAACGTTCTGGCTGAAGCCAAGTCCACCAAGAACCCGGACGTTGCCCGTATGTTGGGTGCTGACGGCGAATACGGTAAAGACCTGAAGCTGCCGAAGGACTGGGTCGTCAAGATCGTTTCCCAAGTCGGTAACTACGGCGAAATCTTCGAGAAAAACCTCGGCAAGGGCACTCCGCTGGAAATCGACCGTGGCTTGAACGCCCTGTGGACCAACGGCGGCATTCAATACGCACCACCAGTGCGCTGATGGTTCTGTCACCCGGTGGGCCAACCACCGGGTGATGTTCTGTTCCATTATTTCCGGGGCACTTCATGCAAAAATCAATCGGCGCACCAAAGCAGAGGCTCAGCCTCAGCGATCCGAAAGTGCGTGCGTGGCTATTTCAGATCATCACGATTGTCGCGGTCGTCGCGATGGGCTGGTATCTGTTCGACAATACGCAAACCAACCTGCAACACCGGGGCATTACCTCCGGCTTCAGTTTTCTGGATCGCAGTGCCGGGTTCGGCATCGCTCAACACTTGATCGACTACACCGAATCGGACACGTATGCCCGGGTGTTTGTCATCGGTCTGCTCAACACCTTGCTGGTGACTGTCATCGGCGTGGTCCTGGCGACCATCCTCGGCTTCATCGTCGGCGTGGCGCGTCTGTCGCCGAACTGGATCATCAGCAAGCTGGCGACGGTTTACGTGGAAGTCTTCCGTAACATTCCGCCGCTGCTGCAAATCCTGTTCTGGTACTTCGCGGTGTTCCTGACCATGCCGGGGCCGCGCGCCAGCCATAACTTCGGCGACACCTTCTTTGTCAGCAGCCGTGGCCTGAACATGCCCGCCGCGCAAATGGCGGACGGGTTCTGGGCGTTCGTGGTCAGCGTCGTGGTGGCCATCGTCGCCATCGTGCTGATGGCTCGCTGGGCCAACAAGCGTTTCGAAGCGACCGGCGTACCGTTCCACAAGTTCTGGGTCGGCCTGGCGCTGTTCCTGGTGATCCCGGCGCTGTGCGCGCTGGTCTTCGGTGCTCCGCTGCACTGGGAAATGCCGAAGCTGCAAGGCTTCAACTTCGTCGGCGGCTGGGTATTGATCCCGGAACTGCTGGCGCTGACCCTGGCCCTGACCGTGTACACCGCGGCGTTCATCGCCGAGATCGTGCGTTCGGGCATCAAGTCGGTCAGCCACGGCCAGACCGAAGCGGCGCGCTCCCTCGGGCTGCGTAACGGTCCGACCCTGCGCAAGGTGATCATCCCGCAAGCCCTGCGCGTGATCATCCCGCCACTGACCAGCCAATACCTGAACCTGGCGAAGAACTCCTCGCTGGCGGCCGGTATCGGTTATCCGGAAATGGTGTCGTTGTTTGCCGGTACGGTGCTGAACCAGACCGGGCAGGCGATCGAAGTGATTGCGATCACCATGAGCGTGTACCTGGCGATCAGTATCAGCATTTCCCTGCTGATGAACTGGTACAACAAGCGCATTGCGCTGATCGAGCGGTAAGGAAAAGCGCATGAGTACTCATACTTTCAAGCCTGACATGCCACCACCGAGCAGCAGTATCGGTGTGGTGGCGTGGATGCGCGCCAACATGTTCTCCAGCTGGATCAACACCCTGCTGACCCTGTTCGCGTTTTACCTGATCTACCTGGTGGTTCCGCCGCTGCTGCATTGGGCGATCCTGGACGCCAACTGGGTCGGCACCACTCGCGCCGACTGCACCAAGGAGGGCGCCTGCTGGGTGTTCATCCAGCAGCGTTTCGGCCAGTTCATGTACGGCTACTACCCGCCGGAACTGCGCTGGCGTGTGGACCTGACCGTGTGGTTGGCGGTCATCGGCGTGGCACCGTTGTTCATCTCGCGTTTTCACCGTAAAGCGGTGTACGGGCTGAGCTTCCTGGTGGCGTACCCGATCATTGCCTACTTCCTGTTGCATGGCGGGATCTTCGGCATGACCAACGTCGCGACCAGCCAATGGGGCGGCCTGATGCTGACCTTGGTGATCGCCACCGTCGGTATCGCCGGTGCGTTGCCGCTGGGGATCATCCTGGCGTTGGGCCGTCGTTCGAACATGCCGGCGATTCGCGTGGTCTGCGTGACTTTCATCGAATTCTGGCGCGGCGTGCCGTTGATCACGGTGCTGTTCATGTCCTCGGTGATGCTGCCGTTGTTCCTGCCCGAAGGCATGAACTTCGACAAACTGCTGCGGGCCCTGATCGGCGTGATCCTGTTCCAGTCAGCCTACGTGGCGGAAGTGGTGCGCGGCGGTCTGCAAGCGATCCCCAAAGGTCAGTACGAAGCGGCTGCGGCGATGGGCCTCGGTTACTGGCGCAGCATGGGCCTGGTGATTCTGCCGCAAGCCTTGAAGCTGGTAATCCCTGGCATCGTCAACACCTTCATTGCGCTGTTCAAGGACACAAGCCTGGTGATCATCATCGGCCTGTTCGACCTGCTCAACAGCGTCAAGCAAGCCGCCGCCGACCCGAAATGGTTGGGCATGGCCACTGAAGGCTATGTGTTCGCGGCCCTGGTGTTCTGGATTTTCTGTTTTGGTATGTCCCGCTACTCCATGCATTTGGAACGTAAGCTGGACACTGGCCACAAGCGTTAGGAGTTTTCTGATGAGCGAAGCGATCAAACAGCCTGTGAGCCCTGAAGGCATTATTCAGATGCAGGGCGTGAACAAGTGGTACGGCCAGTTCCACGTGTTGAAAGACATCAACCTGAACGTCAAGCAGGGCGAGCGTATCGTCCTGTGCGGCCCGTCGGGTTCCGGCAAATCCACCACCATCCGTTGCCTTAACCGCCTGGAAGAACACCAGCAGGGCCGCATCGTGGTCGATGGCGTGGAACTGACCAACGACCTCAAGCAGATCGAAGCGATCCGCCGGGAAGTCGGCATGGTGTTCCAGCACTTCAACCTGTTCCCGCACCTGACCATCCTGCAGAACTGCACCCTGGCGCCGATGTGGGTGCGCAAGATGCCGAAACGCAAGGCCGAAGAAATCGCCATGCATTACCTGGAGCGCGTACGCATTCCAGAGCAGGCGCATAAATTCCCGGGGCAACTGTCCGGCGGTCAGCAACAGCGTGTGGCGATTGCCCGCGCCCTGTGCATGAAACCGAAAATCATGCTGTTCGATGAACCGACGTCGGCACTCGACCCCGAGATGGTGAAAGAGGTGTTGGACACCATGATCGGCCTGGCCGAAGACGGCATGACCATGCTCTGCGTAACCCACGAAATGGGCTTCGCCCGCACTGTGGCCAACCGCGTGATCTTCATGGACAAGGGCGAGATCGTTGAACAGGCGGCACCGAATGACTTCTTCGATAATCCGCAGAATGATCGGACGAAGTTGTTCTTGAGCCAGATTTTGCATTGATCGATGCCAGGCAGTGAAATAAACCCGGACCTGTTCCGGGTTTGTTTTGTCTGGCGTTCGGGATCAGGAGACGGTGATCGTTTCATGCTCTTTATGCACGATTTCTCTGAAGCCCCGTAGATCCGCGCCCTCACTCAAGACATGCGCATCAGCGAGCAGATAGGGGTACCGGTCAAGCAAGCGCATCAACAGTACCAACGCTTTTGGCGGAAGTACCTCGCCACGCTCATACCGCGAAAACGCGTTGTGCCCGCCACCGGACAACAGCAGCACCGCGTCTTTTTGTGAGAGGTGCAGCTTGCGGCGGATGCGCTTCATCTCCGCGCCGATCATTTGCCTGCCAGCAATGACCAGTTCGTCACCTGCGTTTGAATGACGCTCCGCGCAGCTAGGGTCAAATTCGACTTCGCCGCACATCTGGCATTCCCAACCGGATAAATCATCAATCCGGCGCTCCATGCCTTTGACACTCAAGGTTTCGCCGCGACCTTGGAAATGTGTCATTCCTTCAGGGGCGCCACAGCTGAAACACTGCTGGGTTTTCATAGGTTTTTCTCCTTGAAGGAGATTACCGGAGGGCCACCGCCGGGGCGGTAAGTCACCTTGATGTAAATCTCCAGGTCATGTGAATTGATGTGGTAGACGTCTTGCCAGACGCGGTGGTTGGCATAGGTGGTCATCGACTTGTACAACATATTGCGCTGCAGCTTGAGGATGACCTCCTGCATCTCTATAAAACTCAAGCCCAGCCTCCTGCCGCTTGTTTTTGCCGCGTTCGTAAATGCAGATACCCTGAGCCGCAGCACGTCCGACTTGATCACCGCCAGGTCGTAATGGGGTGTGTTCTTCTCCATAAGAAACCAAAGCCTATCCCTGAAATTACCCTTAAAGGGTAATTTTGACTAATCGAAAATCCCGCTCCATTTCCCTCTCACTGACCGTAGGCGGTTGCCGTCCTACACGGAGCTGACTAACATGTCGGAAAATTCATCCTATGATTGGATGAAAGGGCGAATCCTATGTCAGACATTTCTCCACTTGTTAAACGATCCCTGGTCGATCAGGCCCTGGATCAGTTGCGCCTGCGCATCACTCAAGGCGTCTGGGCCGTCGGCCAGCGTTTGCCCACCGAGCCTGAGCTGTCCGCTGAGCTGGGCATCAGCCGCAATACCGTGCGCGAAGCCATGCGCGTGTTGGCGTTTTCCGGGTTAATCGAAATTCGTCAGGGCGACGGTAGTTATCTGCGGGCGGTGATCGATCCGCTGGACACCATGAAAGCGCTGTCGCAATGCACCCCAGAACAGGCCCGGGAAACCCGGCATATTCTGGAAGTCGAGGCCATCGGCCTGGCCGCGTTGCGTCGCACTGACGAAGACCTCATTGCCCTGCGCGAAGCCTTGGGCGTCAGCGGCAGTCATTACCACGGCGATCTCGACAGCTACATCGCCTGCGACCTGGTGTTTCACCGCCGCTTGGTGGACGCCGCGCACAACCCGACCCTCAGCGAGTTGTATCGCTACTTCTCGAGCATCGTCGGCGCGCAACTGCGCAAATCCCTGAACATTACCCCCCGACGCCAAGAGGTGTTCGACCTGCATATCGAACTGCTGGATGCCGTCGAGCAACGCGACCCGGAACGGGCCAAAGCCCTGTCGAGGCAGTTGATCAATGAACCTTGAAACCGAGAAATCCATGTCTGCCAATCACAGCAACATCCCGCAACCCAAGCGCACGGCGGAGCTCGAAGAGCTGCTGATCGATGCCGAGGCCGATGACGAACAGGTCCAGCAAAGCCACCCGATTCTGCGGCGGCCGTGGCTGTTGCTGCTGGGGCTGATCCTGGTGGCGCTGAACCTGCGCCCGGCGTTGTCGAGCATGGCGCCGATGCTCAGCGAAGTGTCGAAGACCCTCGGTCTGTCTGCGGCCGAGGCCGGTTTGCTGACCACGTTGCCGGTGCTGTGCCTGGGCTTGTTCGCGCCGCTGGCGCCGCTCCTGGCCCGACGTTTCGGCGCCGAACGGGTGGTGCTGGGGATTTTGCTGATGCTGGCCGGCGGAATCATCTTGCGCAGTTCCTTCGGTGAAATCGGCCTGTTCGCCGGCAGTGTGTTGGCCGGGGCCAGCATCGGCGTGATTGGCGTGTTGCTGCCGGGGATCGTCAAGCGCGACTTCCCGAAACAGGCCGGCACCATGACCGGCGTCTACACCATGGCCCTGTGCCTGGGCGCGGCGATGGCGGCGGGGGCGACCGTGCCGTTGAGCGAGCATTTCGACAAGAGTTGGGCGTTGGGCCTGGGCTTCTGGGTGGTTCCGGCCTTGGTCGCGGCGATTTTCTGGCTGCCGCAAGTGGGGCAGAAACACGGTTCACATAACGTCGCCTATCGCGTTCGCGGCCTGCTGCGTGATCCATTGGCCTGGCAAGTGACGCTTTACATGGGGCTGCAATCGTCCCTGGCCTACATCGTGTTCGGCTGGTTGCCGTCGATCCTGATCGGCCGTGGGCTGACACCGACGCAGGCCGGACTGGTGCTGTCGGGTTCGGTGATTGTCCAGTTGGCCAGTTCCCTGGCCGCCCCTTGGCTGGCGACTCGCGGCAAGGACCAGCGCCTGGCCATCGTCATCGTCATGCTGCTGACCCTCGGCGGTTTGTTCGGTTGCCTGTATGCGCCGATTGAAGGCCTGTGGGGCTGGGCGATCCTCCTGGGGTTAGGGCAGGGCGGTACGTTCAGCCTGGCGCTGACCCTGATCGTGTTGCGCTCGCGGGATTCCCATGTGGCGGCCAACCTGTCGAGCATGGCCCAGGGTTTCGGCTACACCCTGGCGTCCATGGGGCCGTTCGCGGTCGGCATCGTCCATGACTGGACCGGCGGCTGGAACGCGTTGGGCTGGATCTTCGGCATCATTGGCCTCGGCGCGATCATCGCCGGCCTCGGTGCCGGGCGCTCGCTGTACGTTCAGGTGAACAGCGAAAAAGTGTGAATCCCCGTACTGCTGGCATTCGGCCCACGAATGCCGGTGGTCTTGCGCACATTTGCAGACTATCGTGCAGGCAATCTTTTCGACTGCACGGAGCCTGCCCATGAGTGACGCCCATAACGCCCTGATCACCCGCTTCTACGAGGCCTTCCAGCGACTGGATGCCGAAGCCATGGCGGCCTGCTACACCGACGACGTGGTGTTCAGTGATCCTGCGTTCGGCGAGTTGCGCGGCCAGGAGGCCGGCGACATGTGGCGTATGCTCACAACCCGCGCGAAAGACTTCTCCCTGACCTTCGACAACGTGCGCAGCGACGACCGCACCGGCGGCGCCCATTGGGTGGCGACGTACCTGTTCAGTCAGACTGGCAATATCGTGGTCAACGATATCCAGGCGCGTTTCGTGTTTCGCGATGGCAAGATCTGCGAGCACCACGACAGCTTCGATCTGTGGCGCTGGTCGCGTCAGGCCCTGGGCACTAAAGGCTTGTTGCTGGGCTGGACGCCACTGGTGCGCAACGCCGTTCGCGCCCAGGCCTTGAAGGGGTTGAAGGCATTCCGGGCCAGTCGCTGATAAGATCGCGGCTTGTTTCCTTTCAAGCCTTGATCGTCACGTGAACACCCTCAGCGAATCCTCCGTCATTGCCGTCGAACCGGTGCCTGCCAGCAAACCCTGGTTCGTCTACCTCGTTCGCGCGGCCAATGGTTCGCTGTATTGCGGCATCAGCGACGATCCGGTACGCCGCTTTGCCAAGCACCAAAGCGGCAAAGGCGCCCGTTTTTTCCTTTCCAGCCCCGCTATGGCGCTGGTCTACACCGAAATCTGCCGCGACAAAAGTGAAGCGCTGCGCCAGGAACGGTTGATCAAAAAACTCAAGAAAAGCGCCAAGGAGTGTCTGGTGCTGACTTATCAATCTGACTGATAAGTTCCCATCAGGCGGATCCGTAGGCCGCTCACCGATTGCGCGCTAAGCTGCCAGCTCCTTATCCGTGGGTTGGAGCCGAGCATGTCAGAACTGATTCTTCACAACTACCCGACGTCCCCCTTCGCCGAAAAGGCCCGCCTGCTGCTGGGGTTCAAAGGGCTGTCGTGGCGCTCGGTGAAGATCTCGCCGGTGATGCCAAAACCCGAGTTGACGGCGTTGACGGGCGGCTACCGCAAGACGCCGGTGTTGCAGATTGGCGCGGATATCTACTGCGACACCGCGTTGATCGCCCGGCGTCTGGAGCAGGAAAAAGCCTTGCCGGCGTTTTTCCCGGAAGGTCAGGAAATGATTTGCGCGACGTTTGCTGCGTGGGTGGATTCGGTGGTGTTCCAGCACGCGGTCAGCCTGGTATTCCAGCCGGAATCGGTGGCGGTGCGTTTCGGCAAATTGCCGCCGGAAGCCATCAAGGCGTTTATGGCTGATCGTGCCGGGTTGTTCAGTGGTGGCAGCGCGACGAAGTTGTCGGCGGAACAGGCGCGGCACCAGTGGCCGACGATCATGGGGCGTCTTGAACTACAGCTTCAGCGTGAGCAGGGCGACTTCCTGTTTGGCGAACCGTCGATTGCTGACTTTGCCCTGGCTCATTGCTTATGGTTTCTCAAAGCGACGCCGGTCACTGCGCCGTTGGTTGACGCCTATCCGGCGGTTCTGGCGTGGTTTGGTCGGGTGATGGGCTTCGGTCATGGCGCGTTCAGCGAGATGACGGCTGAGGAGGCGCTGGAGGTCGCGCGCAATGCAACGCCCGCTGCGTTGCCGGATGAAGCGTTCGGCGAGCCTAACGGCTTTGAGGCGGGCCAGCAGGTAGTGATTGCGGCCACCGACTATGGCTGTGATCCAGTGGCCGGCGAGCTGGTGTTTGCGGGGCGCGAGGAATTGATTGTGCGTCGTGAAGATGAACGGGCCGGGGTGGTGCATGTGCACTTTCCGCGGTTCGGGTTTCACATCGAAAAACACTGATCTCTGAACCCTGTAGGAGCGAGGCTTGCCCGCGAAGCTTTTTAGCGTCAGTGATGACGCCTTCGCGGGCAAGCCTCGCTCCTACACGGGTTTTGTGTGAGGCAATCGGTTATTTCAGGGCGGCAAGGATCTCATCCGGGTCATACCCGCGAATCAACGTCCCGTTCACATCAATCAACGGTATCCCGCGCCCGCCCAACGCCTCATAGGCCTTGCGCGCCTCGGCATCCTTCTCGATATCGAATTCCTTGTACGGAATGCCTTTCTGATCGAGAAAGCGCCGGGTGAGCTTGCAGTAGCCGCACCAGTCTGTGGCGTAGAGCACGACGTTGGCCTTGGCCTGAGTCTGCTCGGACACCACCTGCGAAGGGTTGAACACCCGCTCGATCTTGCCCCAGTTCTGGTAAACCACGACCACCAGCAGGATCAGCAGGAATTTCTTCAGGATGCCGTTAAGCATCAGTTGCGCCGCTTCAGCTGGTCAGTGAGCTGGGTCGGCAAGCCCTTGATGATCAGCGTGCCGGCTTCTTCGTCGTATTCGATCTTCGAGCCCAGCAGGTGTGCTTCGAAGCTGATGGACAGCCCTTCAGCGCGCCCGGTGAAGCGGCGGAACTGGTTCAGGGTGCGTTTATCCGCCGGAATCTCCGGGGACAAACCGTAATCCTTGTTGCGAATGTGATCGTAGAAAGCCTTCGGGCGTTCTTCGTCGATCAACTCCGAGAGTTCTTCCAGGCCCATCGGCTCGCCGAGTTTGGCCTGGCTGCTGGCGTAATCGACCAGGGTCTTGGTTTTCTCGCGGGCGGACTCTTCCGGCAAGTCTTCGCTTTCAACGAAATCACTGAAGGCCTTGAGCAGGGTGCGGGTTTCGCCAGGTCCGTCGACGCCTTCCTGGCAACCGATGAAGTCGCGGAAATACTCCGAAACCTTTTTCCCGTTCTTGCCTTTGATGAATGAAATGTACTGCTTGGACTGCTTGTTGTTCTGCCACTCGGAGATGTTGATCCGCGCCGCCAGGTGCAACTGGCCCAGATCCAGGTGACGGGACGCGGTCACGTCCAGCGCTTCGGTTACGGCAACGCCTTCGCTGTGGTGCAGCAGGGCGATGGCCAGGTAATCGGTCATGCCTTGCTGATAGTGCGCAAACAGCACGTGGCCGCCTACCGACAGGTTCGACTCTTCCATCAGCTTTTGCAGGTGTTCCACCGCCACGCGGCTGAACGCCGTGAAATCCTTGCCGCCCTCGAGGTATTCCTTCAGCCAGCCGCTGAACGGATGCGCCCCGGACTCGGCGTGGAAGAACCCCCAGGCCTTGCCTTGTTTGGCGTTGTAGCTCTCGTTGAGGTCGGCGAGCATGTTCTCGATGGCGGTGGACTCGGCCAGTTCAGAGTCGCGAGCGTGAAGAACTGCGGGCGTGCCGTCGGGTTTTTTGTCGATCAGGTGGACGATGCAATGACGGATCGGCATGGGCTTCTCGGCTGATTGAAGAGAGGAGGGCGTGCTCCCCCAAAAAGTGCCAAGTGTACCGCAACCACTGGTTTTGGCGCGGCTCGAAGGGTAATTCGCCGCTGCGAAACGGTCCTTATGCAGTTTTTTACCGGTTTAGAGCAATAAAGCTGACCAAATGGGTAGCAAGAGGCGGATATTTCCCCGTCTCTGTGCTAGTTTTGCCCCGTCTTACGCGAAGTCACTGCGTTAAGCGTGCATTCAGCATTTGTCAGGTCGAACCAAACCCTGATTTCGGTATCTATAACCCCGACTCGTCGCGGTTATGGCCGAGGGTGCCAGATCCAGAAGATCGGGCTCGATGGCTGACACTGCACTCTGCAATCCATATGAATTTGATAGGGAAGGAACACTACATGGCTCTTACTAAAGACCAACTGATCGCCGACATCGCTGAAGCTATCGACGCGCCAAAAACCACCGCGCGTAACGCTCTGGACCAACTGGGCCAAATCGTTGCCGATCAGCTGGAAAACGGCGGCGAAATCACTCTGCCAGGTATCGGCAAACTGAAAGTGACCGAGCGTCCTGCTCGTACTGGCCGTAACCCTTCGACTGGCGCTGCCATCGACATCGCTGCCAAGAAAGTTATCAAGCTGGTTGTGGCCAAAGGCCTGACCGACGCTGTTAACAAGTAAGACGCAGTAACAAAAAGCCGTGCTCCGGAGCGATCCGGGCACGGCTTTTTTGTGTCTGTGATTTACCGCCAGCACCGCTTTACCAATGTGGGAGCGAGCTTGCTCGCGATGAGGCCATAACATTCAGCATAAGTGTTGACTGACATGCCGCCATCGCGAGCAAGCTCGCTCCCACAGTTGAACTGCGTTAGCCCTTACGAACCCAGCGCTCACGCCACGCTTGCTGCTCGGATTTGGTCTGGAAGGTCCACGCCACGAAGCGGCTCTGCTTCTGGCCCTGGGACATCTCCACCACCTGGCTTTCCAGCACGCCAGCCTTTTTCAGCGCGGTCTGGATCGCCGGCAGGTTCGAGGCTTTCGACACCAGGGTGCTGAACCACAGCACTTTGTGCTGGAAGCTCGCACTCTCGGCGATCAGTTGCGTCACAAAACGTGCTTCGCCACCTTCACACCACAATTCCGCCGATTGACCGCCGAAGTTCAGCACCGGCAGTTTGCGTTTCGGGTCGGCACGGCCCAAGGCGCGCCATTTGCGCTCGCTTCCCTTCGTGGCTTCGTCCATCGACGCGTGGAACGGCGGGTTGCACATGGTCAGGTCAAAACGTTCACCCGGCTCCAGCAAGCCCAGCAGGATGTGCTTGGGATTGGTTTGCTGGCGCAGCTGGATAGCCTTGTTCAGCCCGTTGGACTGCACGATGGCTTTGGCGGCGGCCACGGCGGTCGGATCGATTTCCGAACCGAGGAAGTGCCAGCGGTAGTCGCTGTAACCGATCAACGGATAGACGCAGTTGGCGCCCATGCCGATATCGAGCACCTTGACCGGTGCGCCGCGCGGGATTTCGCCGTCGTTGACGCTGGCCAACAGGTCCGCCAGGAAGTGCACGTAGTCGGCACGCCCCGGAACCGGTGGGCACAGGTAATCAGCCGGGATGTCCCAGTGGGCCACGCCGTAGAACGACTTGAGCAGCGCCCGGTTGAACACCCGCACCGCGTCGGGGCTGGCGAAGTCGATGCTTTCCTTGCCGTACGGGTTGAGGATCACGAACTTCGCCAGTTCCGGCGTGCTCTTGATCAGCTCCGGGAAGTCGTAACGACCCTGGTGGCGGTTGCGCGGGTGCAGGCTGGCCTTCGGACGGGGTTCCACGGCCTTGGCCGGGGTGGCGGAGTCAGGCTTCTTGCGCGCAGGGCGGGGTGTGCGGGGGGCGTTCATGGGTGTGATCGATTCGGGTATGGCTGAAAGTGGGGGGCATTGTCCCACAGACGATGGTCGCGCGGGGATCCTGTAGGAGCGAGGCTTGCCCGCGAAGGCCGCGACACGGTTTAACAGGCACACCGCGTTACCGTTCCTGTAGGAGCGAGGCTTGCCCGCGAAGGCCGCGACACGGTTTAACAGGCACACCGCGTTACCGTTCCTGTAGGAGCGAGGCTTGCCCGCGAAGAGGCCGTCACATCCGACATCAATGGCGACAGGCAGATCGCTTTCGCGGGCAAGCCTCGCTCCTACAGATAGCAAAAAGTGGCGGGCACAAAAAAGGGAGGCCATTTCGGGCCTCCCTCTTTCATCGTGATGTGCCGTTACAGGCTGGCAATCCGCGCATGCTGCTCCGCCAGTTTGCTCAGGGCTTGTTCAGCCTCGGCCAGTTTGGCGCGTTCCTTGTCGATGACTTCGGCCGGGGCCTTGTCAACGAAACCGGCGTTGGACAGTTTGCCGCCGACGCGCTGGACTTCGCCCTGCAAACGCAGGATTTCTTTGTCCAGGCGCGCCAGTTCGGCGTCCTTGTCGATCAGGCCAGCCATCGGCACCAGCACTTCCATCTCGCCCACCAGTGCGGTAGCGGACAGCGGTGCTTCTTCGCCGGCAGCCAACACAGTGATCGATTCGAGGCGGGCCAGCTTCTTCAGCAAGGCTTCGTTCTCGGTAAGACGACGCTGGTCTTCGGCGCTGACGTTTTTCAAGAACAGGTTCAGCGGCTTGCCCGGACCGATGTTCATCTCGGCGCGAATGTTGCGCGTGCCGAGCATCAGCGTCTTCAACCACTCGATGTCATCTTCGGCGCCCTGATCGATGCGTGCGTCGTTGGCCACTGGCCAAGGTTGCAGCATGATCGTCTTGCCTTCGATACCGGCCAGCGGCGCGATGCGCTGCCAGATTTCTTCGGTGATGAACGGCATGAACGGGTGCGCCAGGCGCAACGCGACTTCCATTACCCGCACCAGCGTGCGACGGGTGCCGCGCTGGCGCTCAACCGGGGCGTTTTCGTCCCACAGCACAGGCTTGGAGAGTTCCAGGTACCAGTCGCAATACTGGTTCCAGATGAACTCGTACAAGGCTTGCGCCGCGAGGTCGAAGCGGAACTGGTCGAGTTGACGGGTCACTTCGGCTTCGGTGCGTTGCAACTGCGAGATGATCCAGCGATCCGCCAGGGACAGCTCGTAGGCTTCGCCGTTCTGGCCGCAGTCTTCACCCTTGTCCAGAACATAACGCGCGGCGTTCCAGATCTTGTTGCAGAAGTTGCGATAGCCTTCGACGCGGCCCATGTCGAACTTGATGTCGCGACCGGTGGACGCCAGCGAGCAGAAGGTGAAGCGCAGGGCGTCGGTGCCGTAGCTGGCGATGCCGTCGGCGAACTCGTCGCGGGTCTGCTTCTCGATCTTCTTCGCCAGTTTCGGCTGCATCAGGCCGTTGATGCGTTTGTGCACCAGGTCTTCCAGCTCGATACCGTCGATGATGTCCAGCGGGTCCAGGACGTTGCCCTTGGACTTGGACATCTTCTGGCCCTGGCCATCACGCACCAGGCCATGCACGTACACGGTCTTGAACGGAACCTGCGGCGTACCGTCTTCGTTTTTCACCAAGTGCATGGTCATCATGATCATCCGGGCAACCCAGAAGAAAATGATGTCGAAGCCCGTCACCAGTACGTCGGTGGAGTGGAATTTCTTCAGGAATTCGGTCTGCTCAGGCCAGCCCAGGGTGGAGAAGGTCCACAAGCCCGAACTGAACCAGGTATCCAGAACATCGTTGTCCTGTTGCAGTGCAACGTCCGGGCCGAGGTTGTGCTTGGCACGCACTTCGGCTTCGTCGCGACCGACGTAGACTTTGCCCGACTCGTCGTACCAGGCCGGAATCCGGTGGCCCCACCACAGCTGACGGCTGATGCACCAATCCTGGATGTCGCGCATCCACGAGAAGTACATGTTTTCGTACTGTTTCGGCACGAACTGGATACGGCCGTCTTCAACGGCAGCAATCGCAGGCTCGGCCAGCGGCTTGGTCGACACGTACCACTGGTCGGTCAGCCACGGCTCGATGATGGTGCCGGAGCGGTCGCCTTTCGGGACTTTCAGGCCGTGATCGTCAACGCTGACCAGCAGGCCGGCGGCGTCGAACGCAGCAACGATTTGCTTGCGCGCTTCGAAACGGTCGAGACCGGCGTATTCGGCCGGGATCTTGCCGTCGATGCTTTCGTTCAGCGTGCCGTCGAGGTTGAACACCTGGCAGGCCGGCAGGACCGCAGCGTTCTTGTCGAAGATGTTCAGCAGCGGCAGGTTGTGGCGCTTGCCGACTTCGTAGTCGTTGAAATCGTGGGCCGGGGTGATTTTCACGCAGCCGGTGCCGAATTCAGGATCGCAGTAATCGTCGGCGATGATCGGGATACGGCGGCCGACCAGCGGCAGCTCGACAAATTTGCCGATCAGGGCTTTGTAGCGTTCATCGTTCGGGTTAACCGCCACGGCGGCGTCGCCGAGCATGGTTTCCGGGCGAGTGGTCGCGACGATCAGGTAATCATTGCCTTCAGCGGTCTTGGCGCCATCGGCCAGTGGGTACTTCAGGTTCCACAGGAAACCTTTCTCGTCGTGGTTTTCCACTTCCAGGTCGGAAATCGCCGTGTGCAACTTGGTGTCCCAGTTGACGAGACGCTTGCCGCGGTAGATCAGGCCGTCTTCATGCAGGCGCACGAAGGCTTCTTTAACGGACTCCGACAGGCCGTCGTCCATGGTGAAGCGCTCGCGGCTCCAGTCTACGGACGAGCCGAGGCGGCGGATCTGACGGCTGATGTTGCCGCCGGACTGATCCTTCCATTCCCAGATTTTCTCGAGGAATTTCTCGCGACCCAGGTCGTGACGATTCTGGCCCTGGGCTTCGAGTTGGCGTTCCACCAGCATTTGCGTGGCGATACCGGCGTGGTCGGTGCCTGGCTGCCACAGGGTGTTGCGACCCTGCATGCGGCGGAAACGGATCAGGGCGTCCATGATCGCGTTGTTGAAGCCGTGACCCATGTGCAGGCTGCCGGTGACGTTCGGCGGCGGGATCATGATCGTGTAGGACTCGCCCGCGCCTTGCGGGGCGAAGTAATTCTCGGACTCCCAGGTGTTGTACCAGGAAGTTTCAATGGCGTGCGGCTGGTAGGTCTTATCCATGCGCGGCGGGACCCTATTGGCATCAATTCAGGAAAAGCCGACGAGTATAGCGGGGCATGGGGCCGAGGGCGAGCAGGGGCGGATAGCTTGCATCGGTAAATGGCGCGATCCCTGTAGGAGCGAGGCTTGCCCGCGAAGGCGTCGTGTCTGCCAGCATGGACATGCCTGACACACCGCTTTCGCGGGCAAGCCTCGCTCCTACAGGGAAGGCTGCGGCGGGCTTATTACTCGTACTGGCTCAGCAGCCGCTCCATCCGCGCATCCAGCCGACGCTTGATCTCGGTTTCGATATGCGGCGCGAAGTCGTCGATCACGTCTTGCATGATCAATTGCGCGGCGGCGCGCAGTTCGCTGTCCAGGTGCAGCAGGGCATCGGGGCCTTTGGCGGCTGCGGCCGGTTGGGCAGCGGGTGCAGGCTCGACGGCGGGCGATGTGTCGCCAGCGTTGTCGAACAACATCGGAATCTGTTCCTGTTCGTCTTCATTGACCGTGTCGGTCAACAACGGCGGTTGCAGGTTGTCATCGCCGAGCAGTTGGCGGATCGACTCGAGGTCATCCAGCAGGTGCGCGGACTTTTGTGGCGGTTTTGGAGTGTCCATCGGAATGCTCAGAGTCGCTGTAAACGGTGATCTTGCAGAGGATAGCCTTGTTCGCGGTAGAAACGGAAACTCTCCCGCGCCGCCGCACGAATCGTCGGATCTTCCACCACCACTTCCGCCACTCGGGCGAACTTGCTGGCGAAGGCCGGGACCTTCAGGTCGAGATTGACCAGCAGATCCTGATGCGCACCGCAGTCATCACCAAGGCCGAGGACAATCAAACTGTCCGGTTCGCTTTCGGCGGGCCCATGAGGCACGAAGGCTTCACCTTTGAACGCCCACAGACGCGCATCGAGGTCGTCACGCTGAGCCGCATCGCTGCAATGCAGGTAGATGCGATGGCCCATACGCCAGGCTTTTTCGGTGAGCTTGCAGGCAAAATCCAGCCGCGCCGACGGATCGGCGCTGGGCAGGATATAGAAGTCGACTTTGGTCATTGCGGTTCCTGAGCCATGAGCGGCGTTGTCCGAAAACAACGCCACTCAGGGTCATCGGTTTCAGGCTTTGGCGCGGTCCAGCAGGTATTGGGTCAGCAATGGAACCGGACGGCCAGTGGCGCCCTTGTCTTTGCCGCCGCTGGTCCATGCGGTGCCGGCGATGTCCAGGTGCGCCCAGTTCAGGTTCTTGGTGAAGCGCGACAGGAAGCAGGCAGCGGTGATGGTGCCGGCTTTCGGGCCGCCGATGTTGGCGATGTCGGCAAACGGGCTGTCCAGTTGCTCCTGGTACTCATCGAACAGCGGCAGTTGCCAGGCGCGATCGTCAGCCGAACGGCCGGCGCTCAGCAGTTGGCCGATCAGTTCGTCGTTGTTGCCCAGCAGGCCAGAGGTGTGAGCACCCAGCGCAACCACGCACGCACCGGTCAGGGTCGCGATATCGATCACGGCCTGTGGCTTGAAGCGTTCGGAGTAGGTCAGGGCGTCGCACAACACCAGACGGCCTTCGGCGTCAGTGTTGAGGATTTCTACGGTCTGGCCGCTCATGGTGGTGACGATGTCGCCAGGGCGCGAAGCATTGCCGCTCGGCATGTTCTCGGCGCAGGCCAGGATGCACACCAGGTTGATCGGCAGTTTCAGTTCGAGCACGGCACGCAGGGTGCCGAACACGCTGGCGGCGCCGCCCATGTCGTACTTCATCTCGTCCATGCCCAGGCCAGGCTTGAGGCTGATGCCGCCGGTGTCGAAGGTGATGCCTTTGCCGACCAGGGCGTACGGCTTCTCGGATTTCTTGCCGCCGTTGTATTGCATGACGATAAGGCGCGGTGGCTGGGCGCTGCCCTGGCCGACGGCGTAGAACGAGCCCATTCCGAGGTCCTTGATTTTCTTCTCATCGAGGACTTCGACTTTCAGGCTTTTGAATTCTTTACCGAGGTCTTTGGCTTGTTCGCCGAGGAACGTCGGGTGGCAGATGTTCGGCGGCAGATTGCCCAGGTTACGGGTGAAAGCCATGCCGTTGGCGATCGCGGTGGCGTGGGCCACGGCGCGCTCGACTTCTGCTTGTGCAGCCTTAATGGTCACCAGGGTGACTTTTTTCAGGGCGCGAGGCTCGGCTTTCTGGCTCTTGAACTGGTCGAAGGTGTATTCGCCGTCCACCAGAGTTTCGGCCAGCAGACGGGTCTTGCCGTAGCTGTCGCGGCCTTTGACCACGATTTCGTCCAGCGCCAGCACAGCATCGCTGCCGCCCAGGCCTTTAAGCGTATTGAGGACGCCGGCGATGATTTTACGGAAGGGGCGGTCGCCCAGCTCTTCGTCCTTGCCCACGCCCACCAGCAACACGCGGTCGGCTTTGAGGTTCGGCAGGCTGTGCAGCAACAGGCTCTGGCCGACTTTGCCGGCCAGGTCGCCGCGCTTGAGTACGGCGCTGATGGCGCCACCGCTCAGTTCGTCGAGCTGTTTGGCGACGGCGCCGAGTTTGCGGCCTTCGCCGACGGCGACTACCAGAGTGGCGGTTTTCAACGTTTCTGGGTTAACGCTTTTTACAACCAGTTCCATGTCCGGGTCCCTGAATTAGGTCAACACGCAGCGTTCCACGGTGTGCGCAAACGTCTGCTGCTATAGATGAAAAGACAGATAGAAAGACGCAGGTCACGGCCCGCGACAAAGGCCGCAGTTTGAACCTCGCTACCGGCGCCTGACAACCCTAGGTTGTACGATCTTCGGTGCTTTGGGCACGTGCTTGAGCTTGCGCAGTGACAGGCGCACCCAATCACAGGATAATGCGCCATCTTTTTCGGCGGCCCTGCCTTGCGGGCCGGTCGATACGTTTGTTTGTTTGGCCGCCTTAGCCTGACAACCCTGGAGTGTCTGGTTTGATCGTCTTCCGTTACCTATCCCGCGAAGTCCTGTTGACCTTGAGCGCCGTCAGCGCCGTGCTGCTGGTCATCATCATGAGCGGTCGCTTCATCAAATACCTCGCGCAGGCGGCTTCGGGCCAACTGGACCCGGGTTCATTGTTCCTGATCATGGGCTTTCGTTTGCCGGGCTTCCTGCAACTGATCCTGCCATTGGGGCTGTTCCTCGGGATCCTGTTGTCGTATGGCCGGTTGTACCTGGAAAGCGAAATGACCGTGCTGTCGGCCACCGGCATGAGCCAGCAGCGACTGTTTCGTATCACCCTGTTTCCGGCCACCCTGGTGGCGCTGGTCGTGGCATGGCTGAGCCTGAGCCTGGCGCCGCAAGGGGCCAATCAGTTTCAGTTGCTGCTGAACAAGCAGGACGCGCTGACCGAGTTCGATACCCTGGAGCCGGGTCGCTTCCAGGCGTTGCGTGACGGTACGCGGGTGACCTACACCGAAACCCTGACGGACGACCGCATCAACCTGGGTGGCGTGTTCATTTCGCAAAAGAATATTTCCTCCGATCAGAAGGACCGCGGGATTTCCGTGCTGGTGGCCGAAAAGGGCCGTCAGGAAATCCGCCCTGACGGCAACCGCTACCTGATCCTCGACAATGGCTACCGCTACGACGGTAATCCGGGGCAGGCCGACTATCGGAAGATCAAGTACGACGAGTACGGCGTTTTGCTGCCCAAGCCTGATGTCAGTGACGAAGTGACCGACCGTGATGCCATGCCCACCAGCACCCTGGTGGGCAGTGATGACATCCGCTCGCGCACCGAACTGCAATGGCGCCTGTCCCTGCCGTTGCTGGTCTTCATTGTGACCCTGATGGCGGTGCCGCTGTCGCGCGTCAACCCGCGCCAGGGCCGTTTCCTCAAGCTGCTGCCGGCGATTCTTCTTTATATGGCTTACCTGACCATCCTGATTGCCGCCCGCGGCGCCCTCGAAAAGGGCAAGATCCCGGCTGCGCTGGGCTTGTGGTGGGTGCACGGGCTCTTCCTGGCCATCGGCCTTGCCTTGCTCTACTGGGAGCCGATGCGCTTGAAACTGGCGAGTCGCCGCGACGCGCTGGAGGTGGCTCGTGGTTAAGCTCGATCGCTACATTGGTAGCAGTGTTTTCGTGGCGATCCTGGCGGTGCTGGGGATCATTCTCGGTCTGGCGACGCTGTTCGCCTTCATCGATGAAATGAGTGACGCCAGCGACACCTACACCTTGATGGATGTCCTGAGCTACGTGCTGCTCACCGCGCCACGGCGTCTGTACGACATGTTGCCGATGGCGGCGCTGATCGGTTGCCTGATCGGCCTCGGCAGTCTGGCCAGCAACAGCGAACTGACCATCATGCGCGCCGCTGGCGTGTCGATCGGGCGGATCGTCTGGGCGGTCATGAAGCCGATGCTGGTCCTGATGATCGTCGGGGTATTGATCGGCGAGTACGTGGCGCCCGCCACCGAAGTCACCGCCCAGGCCAACCGTTCGTTGGCCCAGGGCAGCGGCGATGCGCAAAGCGCCAAGCACGGTCTATGGCATCGCCAGGGTGACGAGTTCATCCACGTCAACTCCGTACAGCCTAATGGCCTGTTGTATGGCGTGACCCGTTATCACTTCGACAAAGAGCGCCATATGCTGTCGGCGAGCTTCGCCAAGCGTGCGGAGTTCGACAAGGATCACTGGCAGCTCACGGATGTGACGACCACGCTGTTCCATGAAAAGAATACTGAAGTGGTCAACTCACCGGTCGAGCGCTGGGAAGTTGCGTTAAGTCCGCAGTTGCTGAGCACGGTGGTAATGGCGCCCGAGTCGTTGTCGATCACCGGCCTGTGGGGCTACATCCATTACCTGGCTGATCAGGGCCTGGCCAACGGTCGCTATTGGCTGGCGTTTTGGGTCAAGGTGTTGCAGCCATTAGTGACCGCCGCGCTGGTGCTGATGGCAATTTCCTTCATCTTCGGTCCGCTGCGTTCGGTGACCCTCGGTCAGCGGGTGTTTACCGGTGTGCTGGTGGGCTTCACCTTCCGTATCGTCCAGGACCTGCTCGGGCCTTCCAGCCTGGTGTTCGGTTTCTCGCCGCTGTTTGCGGTGCTGGTACCGGCCGGAGTCTGCGCCCTGGCCGGGGTCTGGTTGTTGCGTCGGGCCGGTTGATTCCGGGTTTTTCCTGACCTTGCCGTTCGCTGAATACGCCCTTGTCGCAAGACCGGGGCGTTTTTGTATTCGCCGTCTGACCTGCGAACGTGACGCTTGCGCCGCGGATCAGGTACAATTCCCGGCTATTTTTCGGCGGGCTATGCCTGCAGCCTTTTTGAGTGTTGATCCGTGAGTGATTTGAGTCATATCCGCAATTTCTCCATCATCGCCCACATTGACCATGGCAAGTCGACGCTGGCCGATCGCTTCATCCAGATGTGCGGCGGCCTTGCCGAGCGCGAAATGGAAGCCCAGGTGCTGGACTCCATGGACCTGGAACGTGAACGCGGGATCACCATCAAGGCCCACAGCGTCACCCTTTATTACACGGCTCGCGATGGCATCAAGTACCAGCTGAACTTCATTGACACCCCCGGCCACGTTGACTTCACCTATGAAGTCAGTCGGTCGCTGGCGGCCTGTGAAGGTGCGTTGCTGGTGGTCGATGCCGGTCAGGGTGTCGAGGCGCAGTCGGTTGCCAACTGCTACACGGCGATCGAGCAAGGCCTGGAAGTGATGCCGGTGCTGAACAAGATCGACCTGCCACAGGCTGATCCGGACCGCGTCAAAGACGAAATCGAAAAAATCATCGGTATCGATGCCACCGATGCGGTCGAGTGCAGTGCCAAGACCGGCCTGGGCGTCGATGAAGTCCTCGAACGCCTGGTTCACACCATTCCTGCGCCGACCGGCAACTACGAAGATCCGCTGCAAGCGTTGATCATCGACTCCTGGTTCGACAACTACCTGGGCGTTGTTTCCCTGGTACGTGTGCGCCACGGTCGCGTGCGCAAGGGCGACAAGATTCTGGTCAAGTCCACCGGCAAGATCCATCTGGTGGACAGCGTCGGCGTCTTCAACCCGAAACACACCGCCACCGTTGACCTGAAGGCCGGCGAAGTGGGCTTCATCATCGCCGGTATCAAGGACATTCACGGTGCACCGGTCGGTGACACCCTGACCTTGAGCTCCACCCCCGACGTTGACGTGCTGCCCGGCTTCAAACGCATTCAGCCGCAGGTTTACGCCGGTCTGTTCCCGGTCAGCTCCGACGACTTCGAAGATTTCCGTGAAGCCCTGCAAAAGCTCACGCTCAACGACTCGTCCCTGCAGTACACCCCGGAAAGCTCCGACGCCCTGGGCTTCGGCTTCCGTTGCGGGTTCCTCGGCATGCTGCACATGGAAATCATCCAGGAGCGTCTCGAGCGCGAGTACGACCTGGACCTGATCACCACGGCGCCGACGGTCATTTTCGAACTGTTGCTGAAAACCGGTGAAACGATTTACGTCGATAACCCGTCGAAGCTTCCAGACCTGTCCTCGATCGAAGACATGCGTGAACCGATCGTGCGGGCCAATATTCTTGTGCCGCAAGAGCACCTGGGCAACGTCATTACCCTGTGTATCGAAAAGCGTGGCGTACAACACGACATGCTGTTCCTCGGTTCCCAGGTCCAGGTGACCTACGATTTGCCGATGAACGAAGTGGTCCTGGACTTCTTCGACCGTCTGAAATCCACCAGTCGCGGCTATGCTTCGCTGGATTACCATTTCGATCGTTATCAATCAGCTAATCTGGTGAAACTGGATGTGCTGATCAACGGTGACAAGGTCGACGCCCTGGCGCTGATCGTGCACAAAGATAACGCGCACTACAAAGGTCGCCAGTTGACCGAGAAGATGAAAGAACTGATTCCGCGCCAGATGTTCGACGTCGCGATCCAGGCCGCCATTGGCGGGCAGATCATCGCTCGAACCTCCGTCAAGGCACTCAGAAAGAACGTATTGGCCAAATGCTACGGCGGTGACGTTAGCCGTAAGAAGAAACTGCTGGAAAAGCAAAAGGCCGGTAAAAAACGCATGAAGCAAGTCGGTAACGTGGAAATTCCACAAGAAGCCTTCCTTGCAGTGCTCAGGTTGGATAGTTAGGTCCTATGTCACTAAATTTCCCGCTGTTGCTGGTCATCGCCGTGTTCGTCTGCGGCCTGTTGGCGTTGCTCGATCTGGTTTTCCTGGCGCCGCGTCGGCGTGCCGCCATTACCTCCTATCAGGGCCGCGTCAGCCAGCCTGATGGCGTGGTGGTCGAGAAACTGAACAAAGAGCCGCTGCTGGTCGAATACGGCAAGTCGTTCTTCCCGGTGTTGTTCATCGTGCTGGTGCTGCGTTCGTTCCTGGTGGAACCGTTCCAGATTCCTTCCGGCTCGATGAAACCGACCCTGGACGTTGGCGACTTCATTCTGGTGAACAAGTTTTCTTACGGGATCCGCCTGCCGGTGATCGACAAGAAAGTCATCGAAGTCGGTGATCCACAGCGTGGCGATGTGATGGTGTTCCGCTATCCGAGCGATCCGAACGTCAACTACATCAAGCGTGTAGTGGGCCTGCCGGGTGACCAGATTCGTTACACCGCCGACAAGCGCCTGTTCGTCAACGGTGAGTCGATCGCCGAGCAACTGGTCGGCTCCGAGCCGGGCACGTTGGGCAGCGCCGAACTGTACGAAGAAAAACTCGGTGCGGCGGAGCACCAGATCCGCAAGGAAATGAGCCGCTACCGCGCAACGCCGGACCATACCTGGACCGTGCCTGCCGGGCACTACTTCATGATGGGCGACAACCGCGACAACTCCAACGACAGTCGCTACTGGGATGATCCGACTATTCCCAAGGATCTGCTGGGCATGGTTCCCGACAAGAATATCGTCGGCAAGGCTTTCGCAGTCTGGATGAGCTGGCCGGAACCCAAACTCAGTCACCTGCCGAATTTCTCGCGGGTTGGCCTGATCAAGTAATCACACACGGCGCTGTTGAACACAGCGCCGAATGCATTTCTGGAGTCGACACATTCGGCGCTGGACGCATGAAAACAATGATATTCAGGACGTAATTTTTGAACACAGCGTTAATTGTCCCAAGCCTGCGCCGCATCACGGCGATGGCGGTGGAATCCAACCACGAACTCAGCGTGGGTAAACCGTGAGCGTCTCCTTAAGTCGTCTAGAGCGTCAGCTCGGCTACACCTTCAAGGACCAGGAACTGATGGTCCTGGCCCTGACTCACCGCAGTTTTGCCGGGCGTAACAACGAACGCCTGGAATTCCTCGGTGATGCCATCCTTAACTTCGTCGCTGGCGAGGCGCTGTTCGATCGCTTCCCGCTGGCCCGCGAAGGCCAGTTGTCGCGTTTGCGCGCACGTCTGGTGAAAGGTGAGACCCTGGCCGTACTGGCCCGTGGTTTCGATCTGGGCGATTACCTGCGCCTGGGGTCCGGGGAATTGAAGAGTGGCGGTTTCCGTCGCGAGTCGATTCTGGCCGATGCCTTGGAAGCGCTGATCGGTGCGATCTACCTGGACGCCGGTATGGACATGGCGCGCGAGCGCGTGTTGGCCTGGCTGGCCGGTGAGTTCGAGGGCCTGACCCTGGTCGACACCAACAAAGATCCGAAAACCCGCCTGCAGGAATTCCTGCAATCGCGGGGCTGTGAGCTGCCACGTTACGAAGTGGTGGATATCCAGGGTGAGCCGCATTGCCGAGTCTTCTTCGTCGAATGCGAAATCACCTTACTGAATGAAAAAAGCCGAGGTCAGGGTGTGAGTCGTCGTATTGCCGAACAGGTAGCGGCCGCCGCAGCACTGATTGCCCTGGGTGTGGAGAATGGCAATGACTGATACAACCGCAACACGCTGTGGCTATGTTGCCATCGTCGGCCGTCCCAACGTGGGCAAGTCCACGCTGCTGAACCACATACTGGGCCAGAAGCTGGCGATCACCTCGCGCAAGCCGCAAACCACCCGTCACAACATGCTGGGCATCAAGACCGAAGGCGCCATCCAGGCCGTTTACGTCGACACCCCGGGCATGCACAAGGGTGGCGAAAAGGCACTGAACCGCTACATGAACAAAACCGCTTCGGCGGCGTTGAAAGATGTCGACGTGGTGATCTTCGTGGTTGACCGCACCAAGTGGACCGACGAAGACCAGATGGTCCTCGAGCGCGTCCAATACGTGACCGGCCCTTTGATCGTGGCGCTGAACAAGACCGATCGCATCGAAGACAAAGCCGAGCTGATGCCACACCTGAGCTGGTTGCAGGAACAGCTGCCGAACGCGCAGATCATGCCGATCTCGGCCCAGCACGGACACAACCTCGAAGCGCTGGAGCGCGTGATCGCCGGTTACCTGCCGGAAAACGAGCACTTCTTCCCGGAAGACCAGATCACCGACCGCAGCAGCCGTTTCCTCGCCGCTGAACTGGTGCGTGAAAAAATCATGCGCCAGATGGGCGCCGAGCTGCCGTACCAGATCACCGTCGAAATCGAAGAGTTCAAGCAGCAGGGCAAAACCCTGCACATCCATGCGTTGATCCTCGTTGAACGTGACGGCCAGAAGAAGATCATCATTGGCGACAAGGGCGAGCGCATCAAACGTATCGGCACCGAGGCGCGCAAGGACATGGAGCTGCTGTTCGACTCCAAGATCATGCTCAACCTCTGGGTGAAAGTGAAAGGCGGCTGGTCCGATGACGAACGCGCGCTGCGTTCGCTGGGTTATGGCGACCTGTAACACCGGATCCAGAAACACCGAAGAACCCATGTGGGAGCGAGCTTGCTCGCGATGAGGTCCTGAAACTCAACATCAAAGTTGACTGACAGATCGCCATCGCGAGCAAGCTCGCTCCCACATTAGTTTCAGGTGGTTTATAAGATCGCGTTCCTCTCTTGAGTATCCTGACTTCCATGTCTCAAACCCAACCCATCGGCCAACTCGCCTACGTGCTCCACAGTCGCGCCTACCGCGAAACCAGTGCGTTGGTGGATTTCCTCACGCCGCAAGGTCGGCTGCGGGCGGTGTTGCGCAGTGCGCGGGGCAAGGCCGGGACACTGGCGCGGCCGTTTGTGCCGCTGGAAGTCGAGTTTCGCGGGCGAGGGGAGCTGAAGAATGTCGGGCGCATGGAAAGTGCGGGCACTTCTACCTGGCTCATCGGCGAGGCACTGTTCAGTGGCCTCTACCTCAATGAACTGCTGATTCGCCTGCTGCCGGCCGAAGATCCGCATCCCGGTGTCTTCGATCACTACGCCGCGACGCTGCTCGCCTTGGCTGAAGGCCGTCCGCTGGAGCCGTTGCTGCGCTCCTTCGAATGGCGTCTGTTGGATGATCTCGGCTATGGCTTCGCGCTGAATACCGACATCCATGGCGATCCCATCGCGCCGGACGGGCTCTATCGTCTGCAAGTGGATGCCGGGCTGGAGCGGGTTTACCTGCTGCAACCGGGCCTGTTCAACGGCACCGAACTACTGGCCATGGCCGAAGCTGACTGGTCAGCCCCCGGCGCACTATCGGCCGCCAAGCGTTTGATGCGCCAGGCGTTGGCCGTTCACTTGGGCGGTCGTCCGCTGGTCAGTCGCGAACTGTTTCGCAAGCCCTGATCACCCCGTATGCTGTGCACCGAACTTACCTCTCTCAGGAGCGCTTCCGTGACCACCAGCAATCGCATTCTTCTTGGCGTGAACATCGACCACGTTGCCACCCTGCGTCAGGCCCGGGGCACTCGTTACCCGGATCCGGTCAAGGCAGCACTGGACGCGGAAGAGGCGGGCGCTGACGGCATCACCGTGCACCTGCGCGAAGACCGTCGGCACATCCAGGAGCGCGACGTGTTGCTGCTCAAGGACGTGCTGCAAACCCGTATGAACTTCGAAATGGGCGTCACCGAAGAAATGATGGCGTTCGCCGAGCGCATCCGTCCGGCGCACATTTGTCTGGTGCCGGAAACCCGTCAGGAGCTGACCACCGAGGGCGGACTGGACGTGGCCGGGCAGGAAGCGCGGATCAAGGCAGCGGTGGATCGCCTGTCGAAAATCGGTTGTGAAGTGTCGCTGTTCATCGACGCCGATGAGCGGCAGATCGCGGCGTCCAAGCGTGTGGGCGCTCCCGCTATCGAACTGCACACCGGTCGTTACGCCGACGCCGAGACGCCAACCGACGTGGCTGAAGAGCTGAAGCGTGTGGCGGATGGCGTGGCGTTTGGTTTGACCCAGGGCTTGATCGTCAATGCCGGCCATGGCCTGCATTATCACAACGTCGAAGCCGTGGCGGCGATCAAGGGCATCAACGAACTGAACATCGGCCATGCGCTGGTGGCCCATGCGTTGTTTGTCGGCTTCAAGTCGGCGGTTTCGGAGATGAAAGCATTGATCCTGGCGGCGGCACTCAAGGGTTGAGATAGGCGGCGCTACCTTCGCAGGCAAGCCTCGCGCCTACGGGATTGTGTTGGTCCGCGATGATCGTTCCCACGCTCCGCGTGGGAATGCCGCCGGGGACGCTCCGCGTTCCGCTTCACCAACTGACGCAGAGCGTCAGGAGATGCATTCCCACGCGGAGCGTGGGAACGATCAAAGATCTAGAGCGGCGGCGTTTCCTGGCTCGGCTTGGTCTTGTCGATCCCCGGCACGTGCAGGTTGCCTTCGGCCACTTGATCGCCTTCAAGCTGCGGCTGCGTCACCCAGGTCAGGATGTCGTAGTAGCGACGGATGTTCGCCACGAAGTGCACCGGCTCGCCGCCCCGGGCGTAGCCGTAACGGGTTTTGCTGAACCACTTTTTCTCTGAAAGTCGAGGCAGGATCTTCTTCACATCCAGCCACTTGTCCGGGTTCAATCCTTCCTTGGCCGCCAGTTTGCGCGCGTCATCCAGGTGACCGCTGCCGACGTTGTAGGCCGCCAGGGCAAACCAGGTGCGATCCGGTTCCTGGATTGACTCGTCCAGTTGATCCTTCATGTAGGCCAGGTACTTGGCACCGCCCATGATGCTCTGCTTGGGGTCGAGGCGATTGGACACGCCCATGGCTTGCGCCGTGTTTTGGGTCAGCATCATCAGGCCGCGCACGCCAGTCTTGGAGGTGACCGCCGGTTGCCACAGCGATTCCTGATAGCCGATCGCGGCCAGCAGGCGCCAGTCGACTTTCTCTTTCTTGGCGTAGTTCTTGAAGTGCTGTTCGTATTTGGGCAGGCGTTGTTGCAAGTGCTGGGCGAAGGTGGTGGCGCCCATGTAGCCGAGTACGTCGACGTGGCCGTAATAACGGTCTTTCAAGCGTTGCAGGGTGCCGTTCTTTTGCACCTTGTCGAGGTAGGCGTTGATCTCGTTGAGCAGGCTGTTGTCTTCGCCGGCGGCCACCGCCCAGCTCTGGTTGCTGGCGTCGCCAAGGTCGAAAGCGACCTGGATGTTGGGGAAGTAGACCTGGTTCATCGCCACTTCATTGGAATCGACCAGGGTCAGGTCGATCTGGCCTTCATCCACCATCCGCAACAGGTCGACGACTTCAACCGCGTCGGACTCTTCGTATTCTATGCCGGGATATTTCTTTTTCAGTTCTGCCAATTGCTCGGCGTGGGTGCTGCCCTTGAGCACCATGATCTTCTTGCCGACCAGATCACCGGCATCGGTGGGCCGTGACTGGCCGTTGCGATAGATGATCTGTGGGGTGACTTCCAGATAAGAGTGGGAAAATCGCACCTGCTTTTTGCGTTGCTCGCTGCTGACCAGGCCGGCAGCAGCCAGCACCGGGCCGTTAGGCTTGCCCACCTGATTGAACAGGTCGTCGAGGTTGTCAGCCGTCTCGATTTTGAGCTTGACCCCCAGATCTTCGGCAAAGCGCTTCACCAGCTCGTATTCGAAGCCGGTTTCACCGTTACGATCCTGAAAGTAGGTGGCGGGGCTGTTCCGGGTGATCACCCGCAGCACGCCATCCTCCTTTACGCGCTCCAGCGTGTTGGGTTTATCAACACAGCCACTGAGCATCAGGAAGAGTCCGGTTGCGATCAGCCATTTGGCGTACCGCGGACGCAAAGCCGTTGGGGAAAACATCTGCGCAGTATACGCAAAGGACCGCAAGCGCCATATCTCGACAGAGAAGGGCTAGTCTGCTAGAGAATCGAAAACCTGCCCGGAGCCCGCAGGAATGGGCCCGAACAGCATTTTGTGACAGAAAAAATAACCCCCGATAAGCACCGGCTTGAGGCCCTGTTACCCGGCCCGACGCCCGGGTTATGCCGCCCGTACCGTTTCGGGTGATGTCGCGGGCGGTTTAGGCTAGAATGCACGGCCTCAAAGCACACCCCTTCCCGAGGCTGTCCCGAAGATGTTGATCCTGCGCGGCGCTCCTGCCCTTTCTGCCTTTCGCCACAGCAAACTCCTTGAGCAACTGAGCCAGAAAGTTTCGGCTGTCAGCGGCTTGTATGCTGAATTCGCTCACTTCGCCGAAGTCACCGGCGTCCTGACCGGCGACGAACAGCAGGTGCTTGCGCGCCTTCTGAAGTACGGCCCAAGTGTCCCGGTGCAAGAACCGACCGGCCGTCTGTTCCTGGTGTTGCCGCGTTTCGGCACCATCTCGCCATGGTCCAGTAAAGCCAGCGACATCGCTCGCAACTGCGGTCTGAGCAAGATCCAGCGCCTGGAGCGCGGCATTGCGTTCTATGTGGCTGGCCAGTTCAGCGACGCCGAAGCGCAATTGATTGCTGACGTGCTGCACGACCGCATGACGCAAATCGTGCTGGGCAACCTCGAACAGGCTGCCGGTCTGTTCAGCCACGCCGAACCCAAGCCCCTGACCGCGATCGATGTGTTGGGCGGCGGCCGTGCCGCGCTGGAAAAAGCCAACACCGAGCTGGGCCTGGCCCTGGCCGAAGACGAGATCGACTATCTGGTCAACGCCTTCATCGGCTTGAAGCGCAACCCCCACGACATCGAACTGATGATGTTCGCCCAGGCGAACTCCGAGCACTGCCGTCACAAGATCTTCAACGCCAGTTGGGACATCGACGGCCAGAGCCAGGAAAAAAGCCTGTTCGGCATGATCAAGAACACCTACGTGATGCACAGCGAAGGCGTTCTGTCGGCTTATAAGGACAACGCTTCGGTGATCGTCGGCAACGTCGCCGGCCGTTTCTTCCCGGACCCTGAAACCCGCCAGTACGGTGCGGTGCAGGAACCGGTGCACATCCTGATGAAAGTCGAGACGCACAACCACCCGACCGCGATTGCCCCGTTCCCGGGCGCATCCACCGGTAGCGGCGGCGAGATTCGCGACGAAGGCGCGACCGGTCGCGGCGCCAAGCCCAAGGCTGGCCTGACCGGTTTCACCGTCTCCAACCTGCAAATCCCGGGCTTCGAACAGCCGTGGGAAGTGCCGTATGGCAAGCCTGAGCGCATCGTGACCGCGCTGGACATCATGATCGAAGGCCCACTGGGTGGCGCCGCGTTCAACAACGAATTCGGCCGTCCAGCCCTGACCGGTTACTTCCGTACCTTCGAACAGTCGATCACCACCCCGCGTGGCGACGAAGTTCGCGGTTACCACAAGCCGATCATGCTGGCTGGCGGCATGGGTAACATCCGTGCCGAACACGTACAGAAAGCCGAAATCACCGTCGGCTCCAAGCTGATCGTCCTCGGGGGCCCGGCGATGTTGATCGGTCTGGGTGGCGGCGCCGCTTCCTCCATGGCCACCGGCACCAGCTCGGCGGACCTGGACTTCGCATCCGTACAGCGCGAAAACCCTGAGATGGAACGTCGCTGCCAGGAAGTCATCGATCGTTGCTGGCAGTTGGGCGACAAAAACCCGATCAGCTTCATCCACGATGTGGGTGCGGGCGGTTTGTCCAACGCCTTCCCGGAACTGGTCAACGACGGCAACCGTGGTGGCCGCTTCGAACTGCGCAACATTCCAAACGACGAGCCGGGCATGGCCCCGCACGAAATCTGGAGTAACGAATCCCAGGAACGCTACGTTCTGGCGGTCGGCCCTGCGGACTTCGAACGCTTCCAGGCGATCTGCGAACGTGAGCGTTGCCCGTTTGCCGTGGTCGGCGAAGCCACTGCCGAACCGCAACTGACGGTCACCGACAGCCACTTCGGCAACAGCCCGGTGGACATGCCACTCGAAGTGCTGCTGGGCAAAGCCCCGCGCATGCACCGTTCGGCCGTTCGTGAAAACGAACTGGGCGACGACTTCGATCCGTCGACTCTGGAGATTGCAGACTGCGTTGAACGCGTTCTGCATCACCCGGCCGTGGCGAGCAAAAGCTTCCTGATCACCATCGGCGACCGCACCATCACCGGCCTCGTGGCCCGTGACCAAATGGTCGGCCCGTGGCAGGTTCCGGTGGCTGACGTTGCCGTGACCGCCACCAGTTTCGACGTTTACACCGGTGAAGCCATGGCCATGGGCGAGCGTACTCCGCTGGCGCTGCTGGACGCTCCGGCGTCGGGCCGCATGGCCATCGGCGAAACCCTGACCAATATCGCCGCGTCGCGCATCAACAAGATCTCCGACATCAAGTTGTCGGCGAACTGGATGTCGGCGGCCGGTCACCCGGGCGAAGACGCGCGTCTGTACGACACCGTTAAAGCGGTCGGCATGGAACTGTGCCCGGACCTGGGCATTACCATTCCGGTGGGCAAGGACTCCATGTCCATGGCCACGCGCTGGAACGACGAAGGCGTCGACAAGACTGTCACCTCGCCGATGTCCCTGATCGTGACCGGTTTCGCGCCAGTGGCTGACATCCGTCAGACCCTGACCCCGGAACTGCGCATGGACAAGGGCACCACCGACCTGATCCTGATCGACCTGGGTCGTGGCCAGAACCGCATGGGCGCCTCGATCCTGGCCCAGGTGCACGGCAAGCTCGGCTCGCAAGCGCCGGACGTCGATGATGCCGAAGACCTCAAAGCCTTCTTCGCCGTGATCCAGGGCCTCAACGCCGACGGTCACCTGCTGGCGTACCACGACCGTTCCGACGGTGGTTTGCTGACCAGCGTCGTGGAAATGGCCTTCGCCGGTCACTGCGGTTTGAGCCTGAACCTCGATGGCCTGGCGGAAACCTCCGCCGACATCGCCGCGATCCTGTTCAACGAAGAACTGGGCGCCGTGATTCAGGTTCGCCAGGACGCCACCCCGGACATCCTCGCGCAGTTCAGCGCTGCTGGCCTGGGCGATTGCGTGTCGGTGATCGGTCAGCCGATGAACAACGGCCAGATCAACATCACCTTCAACGGCGAAACCGTGTTCGAAGGCCAGCGTCGTCTGCTGCAGCGCACCTGGGCGGAAACCAGCTACCAGATCCAGCGTCTGCGTGACAACGCCGACTGCGCCGAGCAAGAGTTCGACGTGTTGCTGGAAGAAGACAACCCGGGCCTGAGCGTCAAGCTGAGCTACGACGTCAACCAGGACGTCGCCGCGCCTTACATCAAGAAAAACATCCGCCCACAAGTTGCCGTACTGCGTGAGCAGGGCGTCAACGGTCAGGTGGAAATGGCCGCCGCCTTCGATCGCGCCGGTTTCAACGCGATCGACGTGCACATGAGCGACATCCTCGCCGGCCGTGTTGATCTGAACGACTTCAAGGGCATGGTCGCTTGCGGCGGTTTCTCCTACGGCGACGTATTGGGTGCCGGCGAAGGCTGGGCCAAGTCTGCGCTGTTCAACAGCCGCGCTCGCGATGCGTTCCAGGGTTTCTTCGAACGTAACGACAGCTTCACCCTCGGCGTGTGCAACGGTTGCCAGATGATGTCCAACCTGCACGAACTGATTCCGGGCAGCGAGTTCTGGCCGCACTTCGTGCGCAACCGTTCCGAGCAGTTCGAAGCCCGCGTGGCGATGGTTCAGGTCCAGGAATCGAACTCGATCTTCCTGCAAGGCATGGCCGGTTCGCGCATGCCAATCGCCATCGCACACGGTGAAGGTCATGCCGAGTTCGAAAGCGAAGAAGCCCTGCTGGAAGCCGATCTGTCCGGTTGCGTAGCAATGCGTTTCGTCGACAACCACGGCAAAGTCACCGAAAACTACCCGGCCAACCCGAACGGCTCGCCGCGCGGGATCACCGGTTTGACCAGCCGCGACGGTCGCGTAACGATCATGATGCCGCACCCGGAACGCGTATTCCGCGCCGTGCAGAACTCGTGGCGTTCGGAAGACTGGAACGAAGACGCACCTTGGATGCGTATGTTCCGTAACGCGCGCGTCTGGGTGAACTAAGGCCTGTGTACAAGCTCTGCTTTTTCGTTCCGGCCAGTCATGTGGAACAGGTCAAGAGTGCCGTATTCGCCGCCGGTGGCGGGCGGATCGGCGCTTATGATCACTGCGCATGGCAGGTGCTCGGTCTGGGCCAGTTTCGTCCACTGGATGGCAGTCAGCCGTTTATTGGCCAAGCGGGGCAGGTCGAACAGGTTGAGGAATGGAAGGTTGAGCTGGTGGTGGCGGATGAGTTGATCGTGGCCGCGGTGGCTGCGTTGAAACTCAGCCATCCGTATGAGACGCCGGCTTATGAAGTGTGGCGGTTGGAGGATTTCTGATCCTGCCGGCTCGCTGAAATGAGAAACCCGCTGATGCAGATCAGCGGGTTTTTTATTGCCCGCAGGTATGAAACTGTGCAGGTCAGCGGGCTTTTGATTTTGTAGTGTTTGTCAGGGCCTCTTCGCGAGCGAGCCCGCTCCCACACTGGTTCGGTGTACATAGCGCCGATGTGGGAGCGGGCTTGCTCGCGAAGGCGAACCATCAGGCGCCAGGGATCTTCACGGCGCGGGGACCAGGCTCACCTCCTGTTCGAGCATGTCGAGCAGGGCGAGCAGGTATTTGAACCGTCGCGCTTGCTTGACCCAGCGATTAATAAAAAACAGCCCGTTATCGTCGATCTCGATCGGGGTTGAAACGATGTCCCCGTTTTTGGATTTGTGAAGCAAATTGATCTCTGCCGTGGATGGGCGTTCGATCAGGTAGTGCCCGGCGTGGATCAATCTTGACCTGTCGACAGGGACGATGGCCGCCGGTCTTGGCATGCCGGCAATACCCACTTCCAGTGTGTAGTCGCTGCGCAAGGCCCTCGTCGTCAGTGACTTGAGGTCGGTTTCCCAGAAGCCACGGTGGATGCTCCTGGCCCGTGCCAGCGCGGTATCCCTGACATGCAGGCTGGCCGCGCCGAGCATTTCCGCCAGCCCCGGCACCCCAAGGTTATTGTTGGTGTGGGCGCTGCCGACGAAGGCGATCCATTTGTGCTGGCCCTGTGTCGCCTGATCGGCGCGGATGACCTGGGCGGCGAAGTAGCTGAACATCTGGTTGCGGGCCAAATCCCCGTTATCCATGCCTTTGATGTGATAGCTGGCGGTGCAGTCGAGGGCCCTGACGCGGATGCCGTACTTGCCGGCAGCCTGGATCACTTGCGAGTAAGTATCGGGGCCGCTGTAGAAGGGGCCCATGTGGCCCGCGTCCTGGTTTCTGAGGTAGGCCTTGAGCCGGTTGGGCATTCGTTGGGTCAGGTGGAATGCATCCAGGTGGGCCTGGTGCAGGTCAGTCAACAGGTGTTCAACGTAAAGGGTTTTGAACCCCATCTTCTTGAGGTTTTTCATCTGCTTTCTGAGCAGCGCCTTGCTCGACTCATGGGCATGGGCCTCGCCGATCACCAGCCCCGTCAGAGGGCTGTCGGCCACCTGTCTCAGAAACGATTCCGCCGTTGTACTCGCCGTGATCTCGGGCAGTGCCGGTCTGGCGGGCGGCACATAGTCAGCAAAAAAGCGCTCGGCGGTGGTGTTCAGGTTGGAGCGTCGCTCGAGAAAGGCCTCGAACGGACCTTGACCGCTCTGACTCAAAGGTGCGTAACGGCTGTCCAGGCCATGGGGCCGGCTCGACAGGCGAGCAATGTCCTCCCGCAAGGACGGGTCGATATCGAAATCGCTGAAATGCTGAACGCTTGGTTCGGGTGCGATGGCTGCTGGCGGGGTGCTTGGCTCGGGCGCCTTGTACGCAGTGGGCAGTGTCATGCGGTAGTCGCCTTTGGCCAGTGCATCCCCGGGTATCGCGCCTGGGGTGTCGACCCAGAGGCCGGCGGGTTGATCCAGCCCGACGTCTTCGACTCGCAGCGCCACGGCGTCTTGCAGGTCCGCCAGGCCAGGTGTCTGTTTGAATGTGCGCAGGCGCGACTGTTCAACCAGGGCGATCCAGCGCTCATCCGGGGCGTCGGCGGCATCGGCGGCAATGACTTTGTGGGAATAGAAATTCCTCACGCCGTTATCCTTTGGCGTGGCCGGCGAGGACTCGCCCATGAGCAGGACATCCTCCAGTTGATAACAGGTCGAGGCGTCCAGGGCGCGTATTTGCAGGCCCTTATCCCTGGCCTTGCGCACCAGGGCGAGGTAGGAATACTCCGCGTCCGGCGCGTAACCGAGGGCTTTGTCCATGGCTTTGAGGTGATTCTCGATGTGCTGCCAGGATTTGCCCGAGTTGAGTTTTTCCAGTTTTATCGGGAAGACGTCACCCGGCAGATATTCCACGTACAGACGCTTGAATCCCTTCTCGATCAGCCCATCCAAATGAGCGATCAACAGCTGTTTGCTGGCAATGGAGCCCGGTACGGCACCGATGATCAGGCTCTTGTTGCCGCTAAAGGTATCGCTGGCGAGCCACTGCGCCATGGACAGGTCGGTCGGGACAGGTGGAACCTGGGTGACGGCGGGCAGGGGGACGTAATCCCTGAAAAACGCCCGGGCGTCCGTGGTCAGGCGCTCGACCTGTTGCAGGTAGGCGATGCGCGCATTGCTCAACTGTTTGACGGCGCTGTCCAGTACCGGTTGCGCTGAGGGGAACATCGATCTGCCCATATCGACGATGCCGGTCCTGAACTGCGGGTCCATGACGCTTTCAAGCTGATCCCGGTGTTTCGCTGGTATCCCGTAGTCTTTGTGCGGCCCGGGGGTTTCCTGTACCGGTTGATATTTCGGACCACCGCCGGACACACCGCTGCGCACCAGAATACCGTCGGCATCCGGGGTGACCAGGCGTCCGGTCGAGGCCAATTGACCGTGCGGGTCCAGGCGATACAGCAAGTAGCGGCCGATGGCATCCGGGGTGTTTGTCGTCCAAAGGGCCCGCCCTTCGAACATTACCGGGCGTATCTGCGTGGGCGGCAGCGCGGCAGGTTCCAGTTGGTGGATCAGTTGCATCGCGCGGCTTTGCTCGGCACCGGCGCTACTCAAGCGCAGCGATCGACCCACGGGTTTGAGTGAGTGCAGGGCGGGACGCAAGTCGGTGAATAACGCGCCGGCACTGTTGAGCAGGTAACCGGCGAAATGATCAAGCGCCGCCGACGTATCGCCCTGGTTGTACGCATGCAACGCGAGCATGGCGTCCTTGAAGGCCAGCAGCAGGCCGGCGCTCAGGCTCAGGATCGGGAAGGGCGCGGTGGCAATCGCGGTCACCCATTCGATGCAGGTCCAGAGTATGCCGCCGATCATCTGGGCGCGGTTGACGGTGGTGGCGGCAACGTCGTCGATCTTGCGTTGCAGTTTCATGTTGTACAGCGCGTTGCGCAGGTCGGGCACCGGGGCCACCGAACGGGTCGAATCGTAGCGCGCAGGGCTGACGCTGGTGCTGTCCAGTTGTTCGGGCAGTTGTTGTTTGGCGTCCTCCAGAAATGCGCGAACCCGGGTCTGGGATTGCACGCCGACCCGTCGGGTGAGGTAGGCGAGCATGCCGGGCTGTTTTTTCAGCAGGTAGTTGAACCGCCTGGCTTGGCGGAAGCTGATGCCGTCGGGAGCCTGCGGGGTATAGAGCAGGACCGGGTTGTCGCCATGGCTGAACAGCCAGGTGTCGATGACCCATTCGCCGTCGATCATCAAACGATGGACCGCGTAGCGGTGGCGGGTTTGCGGCGAGGTCTCGCCGAGGCTGGCGATACTGCGTTCGAGCCATTGCAGGTCGGCGCTGCTGAGGTGCCCTTGTTGCTGGCACTCAAGCGCGGCACTTTGCATCTGCTGCTGGGTGATGACCAGGGTGACGTTGCGTCTCAAGTCATAGCCAGGACTTTCAGGGCTTTGCAGTTCAGCCCTGACCTTGTCGATGTAGCGCTGGCCGATCCACACGCCGGTGATCGAACGCGCGACTTTTTCGGCGGTCAGCAGACTCAGGTCGACACCCGGCGGGCCTTTGAATCGTGCCGAGCGCGAGAATTTTTCATCGAGAAAACCCACGCCGTCGGCGTAGCCATCGCGGTACAGCTGGGTATACGTCAGCGGCGCAGGTGTCCAGTTGCCGACAATCGCAGGTGGCGACAAGGCCCACACGGTATCTGGATCGACATCATTGGCGGTGCGCTGGAGCAGCGCGTTCAAGCTTTTCCTGGCCTGCTCATGCAGGTAAGCCTCGAAGCTCGGAAAGCGCTTTTGCGACAACGGATGATCGTCGAAGGTACGCAAGGCACCTTCGGCGTCCTCGGCCAGTGTCGCGAGTTTGCGCCGGGTTTCGACGCTGGCCGAGCGGTACCAGAGCGGCGTGCTGAAGTCGTAGTCGTCGACCCGCGTGGCCAACACATGGGCGGCCATCGACTTCAGGCAATCACCCTGGCTGGCGGCCACCGCGAACGTGACCTCGTTTTGCTGATGCGCGCCCGGCTTGTCGCTGAGGCCGGACAAGACCTGTTGCATGCTGTGGCGAAACCGCAGGGGGGCGCGGCTGATCAAGTAGTCGCCCATGCCGGCAACCGCGACGTCCCGGGCCCAGCCGAGCAGATGCTGCTGACAGGCGAGCTCCGTGTCGAAGGCCTGGAATTGCTGGTCCCGCGGCGCCTCCGGCGTGCACAGCAGCAGACGCTTGATCGCCCCGTCGGCGTCAACCTGACGTAGCACCCACAAGTCCTGAAGTTGCGCGCCGTGCAGTGACAGCGTGCCCGCGCCGAGGGTGGCGGCGCTCAGTTGCGGATCGCTGCCGGCGCGCAGGCGCTGGATCAGCTGGAAGTCATTCTCCTGTAAATGACCTTGCATCACGGCGGTGAAGGCCAGGGCATTGATCCGCTGATCGAGCATGTGCTCGATGGCTTGCTGCAGTTCTGGCCGGGCATGCAACTGAGTTTGCACATTGGCGAAGTCGACCCGGGGTTGCAGGGTCGTCAGTTGCTGCGCGAGCCACGCCGGGGTCAGGTCCTTGTACGACTCGGGCAAGGGCGCGTCGCGGTAGCGCAGGGTGGTTTTTCCGAGGAAGTCCGAGCCTGGGAGTTCGTCGCCGGTGTGCAGGCCACGCAGGGCCAGGTCGATCAGGTTGTGCTGATGTTCATAAACGCCGAAACCGGGGACGTGACGACGGGTGCTGACCCACAGGTGTTGCGGCTCCAGATCATGAATCTCCAGATCATCGCCGAGCCGTTCAAGCCATTGGTGACGAGCCAGGGACTGAGGATTGGTTGCCGGGCCCAGCAGATCCAATAGGCCCTGGCGCGCCTGGTTGTAGTGCCCGAGGTGAACGGCCAATTCGGCTCGCCGGGTTGCGCTGGCGCTGCGATACCAGTCGGGTGCGCTCAGTCGCAAGCTCCGTTCGAGCAGGGTTTGCGCCCGCAATTCCAGGCGCAGCGTGAGGTCCGGCAGGGCCGAACCGATGGCGCGGTCGAGGGCGCTTGTTAACCGGGCAGGGTCTTGCTCCGGGTTGTCAACGAAACTCAACGCCCGCTCGATGTCCTGAGCGCGTTTGGCAATCTTTGCGTCGTACAGGTGTTCAAACAAAGGCGCGCTGTCGATGGGTGACAGTTGCAACGGCCAGATCCCCGCCGCACTCAAGGCGTGAAAGCGTACGGGCAACATCTGCAGGAATTCGTCCCGGGCGACGGAGTGCAGCATGTGTTGCTGCAGGTGACCGTCCAGCTCGGCCAGGGAATCGAAGGACTCAATCCCTCGCGAGGGCGTGAACAGCAAGACATGGCCGACGTTCTGCGCGTCGGACAAGTCGTTCACCACGGGGCTGTTTTTTTCCGTGGCGACAAAGGCGCCGGCCAGTTCGACAGTGTGGTCCTGATAACTGAACTGCAAGGCGTACAAACCCGGACGCAGAGGCGGCGCCAGCGTCAGGCTCGCCAGCATCCTGCCGGCCTGGGGATGCAACAGGCGATCTTGCACGTTCAACCGGGCTTCGTGTTCGATGGCGGTGAACCCGGCCTCAAAGGTCATGAATGACTTGGCGGGCTTGCCATCGATCAGCTCGCGCAGGTCGATGTCAGCCAAGTGCGTGTTGAGGGAGGCCTTGACGGTGGCGAGTAGCGCTTGACCCGCCGTGCTCTGCAGATCGCTGCCTGCCAGCGCTTGATAGTGGGGGCGGCTGCGACGCATAAACTGCTCGCGGTAATTCTTCAGAAGCCCGTTCAGGCGATTCAGGTAGACCTGCTCGGCCGACGGTTTCTGGTCGGGCAGCAATGGGGTTTCGGTCTTGAGCAGATGATGACCGATCTGATTGAGATAGCCTTTGATCTCTTCAAAGGACGGTGCGGCGGTGGGGGTGCTCATCGGCACAATCTCCAGGCGGGTGGGAATTACCTTCAGCTTGGAGTGGGGGGCGTGGGCGATGGCGGTACATAGTTACCGCCATTTGCTGCTAGGGATGTGCGTGTCAGGCGGTTAAACATGGGGTGTTTAAAGCGTGTTCGAAGTTACTTCCCGAGACCTACAAATTCTTGCGCCGTTGCCTACGGCTACGCCAGAATCCGCCGGCTTGTGCGCCTTGGGGCTGGTCGGTAATTTGATTCCCGTCACTGCCTATCAGTGATCGGGTTTAGCAGCCCAGGGTCTCTAGTGAGTTGCACGAGCTCCATCAGTCAGGCAATCCCTGCATTTGATGGTGGCTGTGCGCAGGGCGCCTTCGGGCGCGCCGGCTTTGCTAGATTCCCCGGTCTGCTAACCTGCGTACAGCTGCCTCCCTCTCGTTTAGCAGCAGGAGGATTGGCACTCAATCAGAGAAAATAGCGTATGACTGAAGTGACGCCCGATCCGCCAGAAACCGATCCGACATCCCCGCAACAACCCGAATCAAAACCACGCGACATCCCCTCATTCGCCGACATCAAAGCCACACCGCGCACACCCAGTACCCTGTTTGCCGTGAACCCCGAGGCCACCCGCGAAACCCTGATGGTTTATCTGGTCCAGACATTGGCCTCGGTCGACGTGATGGTTCACAACCTGGTGGACCTGCTGGACGGCAGCTCACGCAACGCCCTGCTGGGCATCTCCAACAGCGTGATGCTGGCGGAAATCACCGCGAACCGAGTGTTGGATCAGATCGACCCGCGTGAATAGACCCGGCCTCTTCGTGAGCAGGCTCGCTCCCACATTGGAACTGCGTACACCGGACCATTGTGGGAGCGAGCCTGCTCGCGAAAAGGTGCGAATCGCGTCGGAGCAGCTCAGCGCACGCTTTTTCTAAATGATCAGGACCAGAACCGTTTATCTGATTTACAGGGCTACCTGTTATTTCTGACAGTAGCCGCTTACCCGAATTTTCGGTTTGATAAGCCTTCATCCACTGTCATTGAGAAGCGGCTTTATGTCCACCACCGAAAATGTAATCCCAGCCATCACTTCAGTAAAAGATAGCAAGGGTGTTGAAGTGCCCGACGGTGGCGTTACCTCGGATACATCAGTGAGCTTGAGTGGTACGGCATCGCACAATCAATGGCTGCAAATTTTGGATTATTCGACTTCGATTGACGATACGGTCGTCCACCCCATCGTTAATACCCACGCCGACGGCGTATGGGAATTTGGTTTGAAAGAGCTTGGCAAGTCAGAGCATAGAATTAAGGCAATCAGTGACACGGGAGTTTCTACATCCCGAGTATTTTTCGTGGTGGAACATCAAGAGAGTTGATTGTTCCCAAGTACGAGGGGCTGAGTGAGGGGCTGAAGGCTCAGACGCTGATGCCTTTTCAAACTCGGCTTTACGAAGCTGAGCAGCGTGCTTCGTCTGTTTGAGCTTATCGGCCTTGAGGTTTCGGTGTCGGTCAGGGCCTCTTCGCGAGCAAGCCTCGCTCCTACAGGGGAATGCAATCAATCTGTAGGAGCGAGGCTTGCCCGCGAAGACGGAGGGTCAGGCGCCAAAGATCTAAACCTTGGCACTCACCTCGCTGCGATTAACCAACGCCTCCAGTGCCCCACTCAAACTCGGCGCTTTGTCGCCAATCAGCAGATGCCAAACCCCACCCTCCAACTGGCTGACACCCTGACACCCCAATTCCTTCAACTGACACTCCGACAACGCCTTGCCATCCGCCAGGTGCAGGCGAATCCGGGTCATGGCGATGCAATCCATTTGCAGCACGTTGTCGCCACCGCCCAAGGCATTCAGCCATTGCTGCGCTTCCGGCACGGCGACAGGTTTTGCTTCCTCGGCAACAGCGGCAGGGGTGCTGATCACTGCGCGACCCAACGCCGGCATCGCCAGTCGAATCTCATCGGCAATGCTGTCCGCCATCGGCCCGACCACCACCTGCAAACTCCCGCCCTTGCCCGGACGCACTACGGCCATCGCCCCCAGCGCTTTCAACTCGGCATCGTTGGCCTTGTTGCGATCCACCATGTCCAGGCGCAAGCGCGTGGTGCAAGCGCCGACAGTGATCAAGTTCGCAGCACCACCCAACGCTTTGATATAGGCACCGGCGCGCTCGTTGTCCGTGAACACGACCCTCTCGGCTGAAGCCACGTCCTCACGGCCCGGCGTCTTCAGGTTGAAGCGACGAATACAGAAATCAAACACCACGTAGTAGATCACGGCATACGCCAGCCCTACCGGCACCACCAACCAACCGTTGGTGGATTTACCCCAGCCCAGCACCATGTCGATGAAGCCGCCGGAGAAAGTAAACCCGAGGTGAATGTTCAGCAAATTGGTGATGGCCATCGACAGGCCGGTCAGCACGGCGTGCACCAGATACAGCATCGGCGCGAGGAACATGAACGCAAACTCAATCGGCTCGGTCACACCGGTCAAAAACGACGTCAGCGCCATCGACAGGAAGATCCCGCCCATGACTTTGCGCCGTTCCGGCAGGGCGTTGCGGTACATCGCCAGGCACGCGGCGGGCAGGCCGAAGATCATCATCGGGAACATGCCGGTCATGAACTGGCCGCCCTTCGGATCGCCAGCGAAGTAGCGCGACAGGTCGCCGGTGACGATGGCGCCTGTGGTCGGGTCGGTGAAGTTACCGAACACGAACCACGCCATGTTGTTGAGGATGTGGTGCAGGCCGGTGACGATCAGCAAGCGGTTGAACACGCCGAAAACGAACGCGCCGAAGCTGCCGCTTTCCATCATCAATGCGCCGAAACTATTGATGCCTTGCTGGATCGGCGGCCAGATCAGGCCGAACACCAGGCCCAGGCCGACGGCGGCAAAACCGGTAACGATGGGCACGAAGCGCCGGCCACCGAAGAAGGCGAGGTACTCCGGCAGCTTGATGTCCTTGAAGCGGTTGTACAGCGCGCCGGCCATCAAGCCACTGACGATCCCGGCGAGCATGCCCATGTTGATGCTCGCATCCAGCACCTTGAGCGTGGAGATCATCACCAGATAGCCAATGACCCCGGCCAGACCCGCCGTGCCGTTATTGTCCTTGGCGAAGCCGACCGCGATGCCGATGGCGAAGATCATCGCCAGGTTGGCGAAGATCACCTGGCCGGCGTCGTGGATGATCGCGATGTTCAGCAGATCGGTGTCGCCCAGGCGCAGCAACAGGCCGGCGATGGGCAGGATCGCGATCGGCAGCATCAGCGCGCGGCCGAGGCGCTGCAGGCCTTCGATAAAGTATTGGTACATGGCGTATCTCCCTGGATTCTTGTTTTAGTTGTTCAGCTCAGAGGCCAATGTTGGTGGCAGGCGTGACGCACCGCGCTGGCGCTGCTCAACTTGAGCAGGTCCTGGCTGATGCGTCGGCATTCGCTGGCGTCCAGATGCCGGACGCGGTCCTTGATTTCACCGATCTGCACCGGGCTCACCGACAACTCGCTGACCCCCAGACCGATCAACACGGGCGTGGCCAGCGGATCGGAGGCGAGCGCGCCGCACACCCCGACCCAGCGGTTATGCACCGCCGCGCCGGCGCAGGTCTGCGCGATCAATCGCAGTAGCGCCGGGTGCAGCGCATCGACCCGGGAGGCGAGGCCGGCATGGTCGCGGTCCATGGCCAGGGTGTACTGGGACAAATCGTTGGTGCCGATAGACAGGAAGTCCGCGTGTTCGGCCAGTTGCTCGGCCAATAGCGCGGCGGCCGGGACTTCGATCATCACCCCCAGCTCCGGGCGTTGGGTCAGCTCCAGCTCAGTGCACAAGGCATCGAGGCGTTGGCGGATGTGCAGCAACTCATCGACTTCGGTGACCATCGGCAACAGGATCCGGCAGCGCGACAACGGACTGACGTGCAGCAGCGCGCGCAGTTGCTGGTCGAGCAATTCCGGCCGCACTTGGGCCAGACGAATGCCGCGTAAACCGAGCACCGGATTGGCCTCACTCGGCAGCGGCAGGTAGTCGAGTTGCTTGTCGCCGCCGACGTCGATGGTGCGGATGATCACCGACTTGTCGCCCATGGCGTCGAGTACGGATTGATAGGCGAGGCGTTGTTCCTGTTCGTCCGGCGCGGTGTTGCGATCCACGAAAAGAAACTCGGTGCGCAGCAGACCGACGCCATCGGCGCCATTGGCCAAGGCATCCGCAGCTTCAGCGCTGGACGCCACATTAGCCGCGACTTCAATGTGCAATCGATCGAGGGTCAATGCCGGGGTGTGCGCCTGCGCCTGTTGTTGGGCGCGACGTTGCTGATGATCGAGTTGCGCCTGACGCACTTCGGCCAGGCGTTCGGCGGTTGGCGTCAATTCGAGGCGACCGCCGTCGGCATCCAGCACCACCGCTTGGCCTTGCTCCTGATCCAACAGCGTCGAACCCAACGCCACCAGGCACGGCAGGCCTTTGCCGCGAGCGAGAATAGCGACGTGAGAGGTGGCGCCGCCCGCCGCCATGCACAACCCGGCGACACCGTGCTGGCTCAGTTGCAGCAAGTCGGACGGGGTCAGTTCATGGGCGGCGACGATGGCCCCGGGCGGAATGTCGTAGTGCCAGGTGTCCCCGAGCAGGGCGCGCAGCACCCGTTGCTTGAGGTCGCGCAGATCATTGGCGCGCTCGGCCAGCAATACGCTGCCAAGTTGCTGGAGGACGTCGCATTGCACGTCGATGGATTGGCTCCAGGCGTGAGTCGCGGCGCTGCCGTTGTCGATGGCGTGCGCCGCCGCGTCCAGCAGTGCCGGGTCCTCCAGCAGCGCGAGGTGCGCGGCGAAGATCGCTTCTTCGTCGGTGTTTTTGTGCTTGCGGGCTTGGGTCAGAGTGTGGTCGATTTCGCTGCGTACGACGCTCAGCGCCGTGTCGAGGGCTTGCAGTTGTTGCTCGGGATCGTGGCTGCCGGCGTCCACCGGCAGGCTGATCGCATTCAAGCGAAACAGCGGCCCGGCGACCAGACCGGGCGCCGCGCAAACACCGTGCAACACACCCGCTTCGGCAGGGCGATTGCGCTGGGCAATCGGCGCTGGCGCAGCGGTGTGACTGTCTTGCGCCAGGGCTGTGGATAACGCGCTCAACAAAGCTTGTAACGCTGCTTCGGCATCCGGCCCCTGGCTGCTGACCTGGACTTCTTGCTGCTCGCCGACGGCCAGGCTCATGATCCCGATCAAGCTGTCGCAGGACGCCGACTTACCAGCGAAATGCAGCTGCGACTTGCTCTTGAAACCTTGCGCGGTTTGCCGAATCAACGCTGCCGGCCGTGCGTGCAATCCACCGCGATGGGCGATGCGCACATGGCCGTGAACTTCGATGCCAGACACCTCGACTTCAGCCTGCGCACCATTGCTCAATCGCCGAACGATATGCAGCAACGGATCGCCGACCTTCACCGATTTCAACGTGATCGGCCTCGCCTGAAAATCCTGGCTGTTGGTCAGGATCATCAGGCTGACCAGGCTTTTGCACTGCTGCGCGACCTTGTCCAGGTCATAGCGCAACAGCGGTTGGCCATTGCTGACCCGCGCGCCTTCCTTGACCAGCATCGAAAAGCCTTCGCCCTGCAACTCGACCGTGTCCAGGCCCAAATGCAGCAGCAATTCGGCACCGTTGTCGGCGCGCAAGGTCACGGCGTGGCCGGTACGGGCAACGTGTACCACCACCCCGGCGCAAGGGGCGTGGAGGGTGTCGTTCAATGGATCGATAGCAATCCCGTCACCCATGGCGCCGCTGGCGAACACCGGGTCCGGGACTTTGGCGAGCGTGAGCACCGGGCCGCTGAGCGGGGCGCTGAGGGTCAGCTCTTTATTATTGTTGTGCATGGCTCGGTACTCATCAGTAAACAATTCGGTTCGGATCATTCCCCCTTGTAGGAGCAAAGCTTGCTCGCGATGGCGTCGTTACATCCGATGCATCAACGGCGATTGGAATGCCGTCATCGCGAGCAAGCTTTGCTCCTACAGGGTTGATCGACTCAATGGGTGCGCGTCACTTTGCTCAAATGCCTTGGTTGGTCCGGGTCCATGCCTCGGGCGACGGCCAAACCGGCGGCCATGACGTAGAAACTCTGGATCGCCAGGATCGGATCGAGGGCCGGGTGTTCGGCGCGGGTCAGGGTCAGGTCGCGTTCAGTGATGTCATCGGGCGCGGCCAGCAATACACGGGCGCCGCGTTGGCGCATGTCCGCAGCCAGACTCAGCAACCCGGCCTGCTCGGCACCGCGCGGGGCGAATACCAGCAGCGGGTATTGCTCGCCGATCAATGCCATCGGGCCGTGGCGCACTTCGGCGCTGCTGAAGGCTTCGGCCTGGATCGCCGAGGTTTCCTTGAATTTCAGTGCGGCTTCCTGGGCGATGGCAAAACCGGCGCCACGACCGATCACCATCAAGCGCTGACAATCGCGCAAGGCATCGATGGCCAGGCTCCAGTCCTGTTGTGCCGCTTCGCGCAAACCTTCCGGCAGGGCATTGCCGGCTTCGAGCAATTCCACGTCGTCTTTCCAGTGCGCGATCAACCGGGCGCTGGCGCTGAGGGTGGCGATAAAACTCTTGGTCGCGGCGACGCTGCTTTCGGTGCCGGCCAACAGCGGGAGGCTGAATTCACACGCCGCTTCCAGTGGCGAGTCCGAGGCGTTGACCATGGAAATGCTCAGGGCGCCACGCTTGCGCAACAGACGCAGGCTGTTCACCAGGTCCGGGCTCTGTCCCGATTGCGAGAAGGCGAACGCGACTTGGCCGCTGACCTTCAACGGCGCTTGCTGCATGGTCACCACCGACATCGGCAACGACGCCACCGGGATGCCCAGTTGCTGCATGGTCAGGTAGGCAAAGTAACTCGCCGCGTGATCGGAGCTGCCACGGGCCACGGTCATCGCCACTTGCGGTGGCTGACGACGCAGGCGTCCGGCGATCTCGATCATCTGCGGGTCGAGTTGCTGCAATTGGGCGGCTACGGCCTCGAACGAGGACAGCGCCTCTTCAAGCATTTTTGAAGTCAATGTCTTCTCCTTCGACCATGACGGCGGTCAGTGTGAGTGAGCGATCCAGCCGCACGCAGTCAGCCCAGGCGCCGGGGTGCAGGCGTCCGCGTTCGGTGATGCCGAGGTAGTCGGCGGGGAATTGCGACAGACGCTGCGAGGCCTCGGCGATCGGCAAACCGATCTTCACCAGGTTGCGCAACGCTTGATCCATGGTCAGGGTGCTGCCCGCCAGCGTGCCGTCGGCCAGGCGCACACCGCCCAGGCATTTGGTCACGGTGTGGCTGCCGAGCTTGTATTCACCGTCGGGCATGCCGGCGGCGGCGGTCGAATCGGTGACGCAATACAGGCACGGGATCGAGCGCAGGGCCACGCGCATGGCGCCGGGGTGTACGTGCAGCAAATCCGGAATCAATTCCGCGTATTTGGCGTGGGCCAGGGCCGCGCCGACGATGCCGGGCTCGCGGTGATGCAGCGGGCTCATGGCGTTGTAGAGGTGGGTGAAACTGCTGGCGCCGGCCTCCAGCGCGGCCACGCCTTCCTCGTAACTGCCCAGGGTGTGGCCGATTTGCATGCGCACGCCGCGAGCGCTGAGGGCGCGGATCAAGGCGTCATGGCCGGCGATTTCCGGGGCGATGGTGATCACGCGGATCGGCGCCAGGGCCAGGTACGCTTCGACTTCGGCCATCAGCGCGGTGTGGGCGAAATTCGGTTGAGCGCCGAGTTTGCCGGGGTTGATGTACGGGCCTTCAAGGTGCACGCCGAGCACCCGGGCGCTGCCTTGCGGGCGCTGCTCGCAATACTCGCCGACGGCTTTGAGCACGCTGGAAATTTCTTCGCTCGGCGCGGTCATGGTGGTGGCCAGCAGCGAGGTGGTGCCAAAACGCACGTGGGTTTTGGTGATGGTTTCGAAGGCTGTGGCGCCTTCCATGATGTCTTTGCCGCCGCCGCCGTGAACGTGCAGATCGATGAAACCCGGCAGCAGGTAGGGCAGATCGTTGTCCGCCGGATCGCAGGGCACGCCTTCGATGGACACGACTTTGCCGTGTTGGTGAATCAGCCGGCCGCGAACCCAGCCGTGGGCGGTGAGGATGTTGTCTTCGGACATGATCGGTTCTCTGATTAGCGACGAAGCTCTGCAACAAAGTCGTAGTAGTCGTTGCGGCAATAGGTGTCGGTGACTTCGATGGGCGTGTTGTCTTCCAGGTAGCCGACCCGGGTCATCAGCAGCATGGCGGTGCCGGGGGCGATGCCGACCAGCGCGGCGAATTCGTCCGAGGCGTTGATCGCCTGGATGTGTTGCAAGGCGCGGACGATCGGTTTGCCGATGCCGTCGAGGTATTCGTAGAGGGAGTCGCCCACCGCTTGCGGCTTGGGAATGATCGAGGCGGGCAGGGTGCTCATCTCGATCGCCATCACCGTGTCGTCGGCTTTGCGCAGGCGTTTGAGCCGCGCGACCTTGTCGTTGGGCGAGAGGCCGAGGCGGATCAGTTCTTCGTGGGTCGGCGGGGTGATTTCCCGCTCCAGCCATTGCGAGCCGGGGACGAAGCCTTTCAGACGAAGCATTTCGCTGAAACCGGAGAGGCGCGACAGCGGTTGTTCCAGGCGCGGTGTGATGAAGGTGCCGGAACCTTGGTTGCGACGGATCAGGCCTTGTTCGAACAGCACTTCCAGCGCCTTGCGCGCGGTCACGCGGGAGATGCCCAGCAATTCGCTGAGGCTGCGCTCCGAGGGCATGGCCTGCTCGGCTTTCCATTGGCCGGCGTGGATCGCTGCTTCCAGATTGCGCGCCAGTTGCAGGTACAGGGGCGTCGGCTGGGTGTCGTCAGGACGTAGGGCCTGGATGTCATTCATGTAGGTCTTTTCCGATGCGGATATTGGATTGTTGTCGCCCGGTGTAGGACGGAAACTAATACCACTTAAATACCATGTCAATGAGGCCACTTTCCTTCAGACGCAGGAAAACCGGGGCTTAAGGGCTTGTTTGGAGGGGGATGGTTTGAAGTGGTATTAGCGGTGGGGATTTTTAAAGCAAAGATCGCAGCCTGCGGCAGCGCCTACAGGTGGGAGTGGTATCTCCGCTGCGGGCGCTGCCGGAGGCTGCGATCTTTTTAATTTATTTTTGAAGGGCGACCGGAGGTAGCGACTGGAACACGATGATCGTTCCCACGCTCTGCGTGGGAATGCCTCAAGGGACGCTCTGCGTTCCAGCTCTCGAATGGGACGCGGAGCGTCCCGGGCTGCATTCCCACGCGGAGCGTGGGAACGATCAATTACGGCCGAATCTCGATCATCGTGCCATCCGGCACCAACCCCCAGACCTCGCGCATGTCCATGTTGCGCATGGCGATACAGCCGTCGGTCCAATCCAGGGTGTGGAACAGGTCTTCCGGGTAGTCATAGGTGTCGGGAGTGCCGTGGATCATGATCATGCCGCCAGGATCCACGCCTTCGCGCCGGGAACGGGCGGAGTCGGTAATGTTCGGATAAGAGATGTGCATCGCCAGGTTGAAGCGGTCACTGACCTTGCGCCAATCGACCCAGTAAAACCCTTCCGGGGTGCGCTTGTCGCCTTCCATCAGCTTGGTGCCCCGGGGGTTTTTGCCCAGGGAAATGCGGTAGGTGCGCAGCGGTTTGCCATCGGCGATCAATTGCAGTTGATGGGCGGATTTAAGCACCAGCACTTTTTCGATGGGTTTGCCGTCCAGAGTGACCACGGTGGAGGCCTGGGACACGACAACGAACGACAGGCAAAACAAAGCAAGCAACCAGCGCATTGAAACGATATCCCTAGAGGTGTCGCAACTATTTATAAGTTATAGATGGTTTTGTTCACTGAAGCTTAAGTGATGGCGGCTTGGGTGAGCGGCGGAATCGACTCGGATCGCACCGGGTAGACCTCCGTCTGCCGGTCAGCGAAGAAGCATTCTAAGGTACGGCCCACCGTGCGGAAAGCCAGCTCGGACCAAGGGATATCGGCTTCTTCGAAAAGCTGCACTTCCAGGCTCTCGGGGCCGGCAGAAAAGTCCAGGTCCACCAGTTCGGCGCGGAAGAATACGTGCACTTGGCTGATGTGCGGCACGTCGATCAACGTATAGATGCTCAGGTTGCGCACCCGGGCGCAGGCTTCTTCGGCGGTCTCGCGCACGGCGGCCTGTTCGATGGTCTCGCCGTTTTCCATGAACCCGGCGGGCAGGGTCCAGTAACCGAGGCGCGGCTCGATGGCGCGGCGGCACAGCAACACTTTTGAACCCCAGGTGGCCACGCAACCGGCGACGATATTGGGGTTCTGGTAGTGAATGGTCTGACAGCTGTCGCAGACAAAACGCAGGCGCGAATCGCCTTCGGGAATGCGCTGGGTGACCGGCTTACCGCACTGACTGCAAAATTTCATGCTTGGGTTCCTGGAGGCTGCGCCTATCTTGGCGTGCGGCGGTGTCAGTCGGCAAGTTGTCGTTTCGCGACATGGGTCGGATATGGGGTTGGGCGGTCGTTAGGTTTGGTGCATGATGCATAGGGTCTGTTGACGTTTGCTGGCGAACCGCGTTGCAGTGCCAACGCGTGCGAGGCAAGGCGCGGGATGCAGCTAATGTCTGTTCCCTTGGCAAATCCCGCAACGCAGCCTCGCGCGCGTTGGCGCGCAACGCGGTCGTCAGCAAACGTCAACAGACCCTACAGGCACAGATCGAGAACACTCATGCTGGACGAGCTACTGCATCGGGTAAGCAACCACACGCCACGCACCCTTGAAACCGACAAGCGTTTCCCCGAGGCTGCCGTATTGGTGCCGATCACCCGCAGTGATGAACCGGAACTGGTTCTGACCCTGCGCGCCAGCGGGCTCTCGACCCATGGCGGCGAAGTCGCTTTCCCCGGCGGTCGACGCGACCCCGAAGACCCTGACCTGATTTTCACCGCCCTGCGCGAAGCCGAAGAAGAAATCGGCCTACCGCCCGGGCTGGTGGAAGTGATCGGTCCGCTCAGCCCGTTGATCTCCCTGCACGGCATCAAGGTCACGCCTTATGTCGGCGTCATTCCCGATTACGTCGAATACCTGGCCAACGATGCCGAGATTGCCGCGGTGTTCAGTGTGCCCCTGGAGTTCTTTCGAGAAGATCCGCGGGAACATACCCACCGCATCGATTACCAGGGCCGCAGTTGGTACGTGCCGAGCTATCGTTATGGCGAGTACAAGATCTGGGGTTTGACGGCGATCATGATCGTCGAGCTGATCAATCTGCTGTATGACGCCGACATCAGCCTGCACCGTCCCCCGAAAAGCTTTATCAATACTTGAATGTGAACCCGCGGCTGCCTGAGCCTTGAGGACAATAAGATGAAATACCGTCTGGGCGACGCCCGCGTCGAAACCCATCCACAGAGCTGGGTTGCGCCCAATGCCGTGCTGGTGGGCAAGGTCAAACTGGAAGAGGGTGCCAACGTCTGGTTCAACGCCGTGCTGCGTGGCGACAATGAACTGATCCTGATCGGCAAGAACAGCAACGTCCAGGACGGCACTGTGATGCACACCGATATGGGCTACCCGCTGACCATCGGCACCGGCGTGACCATCGGCCACAACGCCATGCTCCACGGCTGCACCGTCGGCGACTACAGCCTGATCGGCATCAACGCGGTGATCCTCAATGGCGCAAAAATCGGCAAGAACTGCATCATCGGCGCCAATTCGCTGATTGGTGAAAACAAGGAGATTCCCGACGGTTCATTGGTCATGGGCTCGCCGGGCAAGGTCGTGCGCGAGCTCACCGAGCCGCAGAAAAAGATGCTCGAAGCCAGCGCCGCCCACTATGTGCATAACTCACAACGCTATGCCCGCGACCTGGTCGAGCAGGAAGAATGAACGCCACCGAACGACCTGTGCTTTCGCCATGTGTGAACATCTGCGCGCTGGATGACGACGATATCTGCACCGGGTGCCAGCGCACGGTGGAAGAGATTACCCGTTGGAGCCGGATGGACAACGAAGAGCGGCGCAAGGTGTTGGGGTTGTGTCATGAGCGGGCCAAATCCAGTGGGCTGCTTTGGATGATCGGGGCAAAACCGGGGAATTGAGGTGCAGCTTTCGCGGGCAAGCCTCGCTCCTACAGGATTGGAGCGTTACGCGGTGATGTGAACGACACAAAACCGTAGGAGCGAGGCTTGCCCGCGAAGAGGCCTTCACTGCCGCCACATCTCTTGGCCCAACCTCACTCCCTGAAGTACCCTGTGCGCCAAATTGACAGGTATTTTCAAACACCATGCTCTTCCTGATCACCTACATCAGCAGCGTCGTGCTGATCAACTACGCCTTTTCCACCGCCCCGCACCTGGACATCATCTGGTCAGCCTGGGGCGGGCTGGTGTTTGTGTTGCGCGACATGGTGCAAACCCGCTTCGGCCACGGTGCCATCGCGGCGATGCTGGCGGCGCTGGTGCTGTCCTACGTGACGTCCGATCCGTCCATCGCCCTGGCCAGCGCCACGGCGTTCGCGGTGTCCGAGTGCATCGACTGGCTGGTGTTCAGCATTACCAAGCGTCCGTTACACGATCGCCTGTGGATAAGTTCGGCCCTGAGCATCCCCCTCGACACCTTCATCTTCTTCGGCATGATCGACGCCTTTACCCCGGCCGTGATCCTCACCGCAATGGGTTCGAAGTTCGCCGGTGTGACGGTCGTGTGGCTGATCATGGCCTGGCGCCTGCGCAAACAGGCCGTCGCCGGCTGAAGCCAAACCCCGCAGTTCATGTAAAATGCCGCGCTTTCTCCCCATGGGAAGCGCGCCCGGCGCCGCGACCCTCGATGATCCGCTTCTTTGAGGACCTTCAGATGACCCGTATCGGAACTCCATTGTCGCCAACCGCGACCCGCGTAATGCTGTGTGGCTGCGGCGAGTTGGGCAAGGAAGTGGTGATCGAGCTGCAACGCCTGGGCGTTGAAGTGATCGCCGTGGATCGCTACGCCAACGCGCCGGCCATGCAAGTCGCCCATCGCAGCCATGTGATCAACATGCTCGACGGCGCGGCCCTGCGTGCCGTGATCGAAGCCGAGAAACCGCACTTCATCGTGCCGGAAATCGAAGCCATCGCCACCGCGACCCTGGTGGAACTGGAAGCCGAAGGCTTCACCGTGATCCCGACCGCCCGCGCCACGCAGCTGACCATGAACCGTGAAGGCATCCGGCGCCTGGCCGCTGAAGAGCTGGACCTGCCGACCTCGCCGTATCACTTTGCCGACACCTTCGAGGACTACAGCAAAGCCGTTGAAGACCTGGGCTTCCCATGCGTGGTCAAACCGGTCATGAGTTCTTCGGGCAAAGGCCAGAGTCTGCTGCGTAGCGAAGCTGACGTGAAAACCGCGTGGGATTACGCCCAGGAAGGCGGACGTGCCGGTAAAGGTCGGGTGATCATCGAAGGCTTCATTGACTTCGACTACGAAATCACCCTGCTGACCGTGCGCCACATTGGCGGCACCACGTTCTGCGCGCCGGTCGGTCACCGTCAGGAGAAGGGCGATTATCAGGAATCCTGGCAGCCACAAGCCATGAGCCCGATTGCCCTGGCTGAATCCGAGCGCGTCGCCAAAGCCGTGACCGAAGCCCTGGGTGGCCGTGGTCTGTTTGGTGTCGAGTTGTTCATCAAGGGTGATCAAGTGTGGTTCAGCGAAGTCTCGCCGCGCCCGCATGACACTGGCCTGGTGACCCTGATTTCCCAGGACCTGTCGCAGTTCGCGCTGCACGCACGGGCGATCCTGGGCCTGCCGATTCCGTTGATCCGTCAGTTCGGGCCATCGGCGTCGGCGGTGATCCTGGTGGAAGGGCAGTCGACCCAGACCGCTTTCGCCAACCTGGGTGCTGCGTTGAGCGAACCGGACACGGCGTTGCGTCTGTTCGGCAAGCCTGAAGTGAACGGCCAGCGCCGGATGGGCGTGGCGTTGGCGCGGGATGAGTCGATTGAAGCGGCTCGGGCTAAAGCGACCCGCGCTTCTCAGGCTGTTGTAGTCGAGTTGTAAGGCTACAAAGATCGTTCCCACGCTCTGCGTGGGAATGCCTCAACGGACGCTCCGCGTCCGCTTTTGGGACGCGGAGCGTCCCTGGCTGCATTCCCACGCGGAGCATGGGAACGATCCTTGTCAGGCCACCCGATTCAAATCGTTATGCCGTGTCTCTTTCAGGCACAGCACCGCAATCAAACTCAGCACCGCCGCCCCCGACACATACCCGCCGACATAACTCAAACCCCCCATCGCCACCAGTTTCTGCGCAAAGAACGGCGCCGCCGAGGCCCCGACAATGCCGCCCAGGTTGTAGGCTGCCGACGCTCCGGTATACCGCACATGGGTCGGAAACAGCTCCGGCAGCAATGCGCCCATCGGTGCAAACGTCACGCCCATCAGAAACAGTTCGATGCACAAGAACAGCGCCACACCCCAGGTCGTGCCATGGGTCAGCAGCGGTTCCATCAAGAAGCCGGACAAAATTGCCAGCACGCCACCGATGATCAGCACCGGTTTGCGCCCGTAACGGTCACTGGCCCAAGCCGACAAAGGCGTGGCCGCAGCCATGAACAGCACCGCAAAACACAGCAGGGCGAGGAAGGTTTCGCGGGTGTAGCCGAGGGTCGACACCCCGTAGCTCAGGGAAAATACGGTCGAGATGTAGAACAGCGCGTAGCAGACCACCATCGATCCGGCACCCAGCAACATCGGCGCCCAGTACTGGCTGAACAACTCGACCAGTGGAATCTTCACCCGCTCCTGGCGCGCCATGGCATTGGCGAACACCGGGGTTTCGTGGAGTTTGAGGCGCACGTACAGGCCAACCATCACCAGCACCGCGCTCAGCAAGAACGGAATGCGCCAGCCCCACGAGCGGAACTGGTCGTCGTTCAGGGTCATGGCCAGGGTCAGGAACAACCCGTTGGCGGCCAGGAAGCCAATCGAAGGGCCGAGTTGCGGGAACATGCCGAACCAGGCGCGTTTGCCCTTCGGCGCATTCTCCGTCGCCAGCAACGCCGCCCCGCCCCATTCGCCGCCCAATCCCAAGCCTTGGCCGAAACGCAGCACGCACAGCAGGATCGGCGCCCAGGCCCCGATGCTGTCGTAACCTGGCAGCACGCCAATCAGCGTGGTGCACACGCCCATCAGCAGCAGGGACGCGACCAGGGTCGATTTGCGCCCGATACGGTCACCGAAGTGGCCAAACAGCGCCGAACCCAGTGGGCGCGCAAGGAAAGCGATGCCGAAGGTGAGAAACGCCGAGAGCATCTGGGCGGTGCCGGAGGTCTGCGGGAAGAACACTGGCCCGATCACCAGTGCAGCCGCAGTGGCATAGACGTAGAAATCGTAGAACTCGATGGCGGTGCCGATAAAACTCGCGGTGGCCACTCGCGTGGCGGAGTTTGTCGGTTGGGCAGGCGTGGTGTCGCTGTAAGCGGTGCTGGTCGTCATGCGGTGATCCCTGACAGTCATGCTCCAGTGGAGCGAATTATTATGGTCGAACACCCAGGGATGTGGGTTTAACGCAGCGTGCGGGTAGCACTGGGGTAGGGCGGGGCTTGGGTAAGCGGCTCGATTATAGGAAGGCGGCTAACGATCAAACAAGGGGGCAAGGGGTGGTGGTGGCTTTTGTGGCGAGGGGGTTTACCCCCGTTCGGCTGCGAAGCAGTCGTAAAGTCGACGGACGCGGTGCATCAGATTAAACACGGTTGCAGGTTTTGGCACTGCTTCGCAGCGCAACGGGGGTAAACCCCCTCGCCACAAAAGCTCCTTTCCACAAGGGGCCGTGTCAGATTTTGGCGAGGGCCGGCACCGAACTGGTATGCCAGACCATCACCCGCGTTACCCGGTTATCCTCGGTTTCGAGAATCTCCAGTCGATAACGCCCGATCTTCAGGCAAACCGCGCTTTCCGGAATGGTTTCCAGCGCTTCGGTCACCAAGCCGTTGAGGGTTTTCGGGCCATCGCTGGGCAAGTGCCAGCCCAGGCTCTTGTTCAGGTCGCGAATCGATGCCGCGCCATCGATCACCAATCGGCCGTCGGCCTGTGGGTGGATGTGCGGGTTGTCCAGGCTGTGTTCGCTCTCGAACTCGCCGACGATTTCTTCGAGGATATCTTCCAGGGTGACGATGCCGAGCACTTCGCCGTACTCGTCCACCACCATGCCCAAACGTCGCTGTTGCTTGTGGAAGTTCAGCAATTGCAGCTGCAGCGGCGTGCTTTCCGGCACGAAATACGGTTCGTGGCAGGCCGCCAGCAACGCTTCGACGGTCAGGTTGGAGTCCGGCAATAGATGGCGGATCTGCCGGGTATTGAGCACCGCTTCGACCTGGTTGATGTCGCTGTGGAACACCGGCAGGCGCGTGCGCCGGTTGTTGCGCAGCTGCTGCGTGATTTCTTCGAGAGAATCATCGAGGTTGATCCCGTCGACGTCACTGCGCGGCACCAGGATGTCGTTGACCGTGATGTTGTCCAGCGCATGAATGCCCGACAGCGCGTGCGGGCGGGAGGGCGCGTGTTCGTGTTCATCGTGGCGATCCGCCGGCGCTTCGTCTTCGCTTTGCTGCACCACTTTGGCTTTGCGGCCGAACGGACGCATCAGCAATTGACTGACGCCGTTGAGCAGCCACGCGGCGGGGTAGATGATTTTCAGCGGCGCGCCGAGCAGAGTATTGCCCAGGTTGAGGATGGCGTCCGGATAGCGCACGGCGAGGGTGCGCGGCAGGTAGTCGGCAAACACCAGCAGGATCACGCCGGCGCCGACACACGCTGCCCATGGACCGTTTTCCGCCCAGGTGAAAATCGCCAGCAAGGTGCTGATGACCATCACCAGCGCGCGGCACAGGGTGTTACAGAGGATCAGGCTGTTCAGCGGAAAGCTCAGCTTCGCCAGGGGCTTGTCGCTCGCCCGTGAGGCGGTACGTTGGGCCAGCAGGTGCTGCTGCGCGACTTCGATGGCGGTAAACAGCCCCGACCACAAAATCAGCAGGGCGATCACTGCGAGCATCGGCCCTATGGGCAAGTCGTCCATTATTGCCGCCCGTCAGATGTGCAGAATGTATTCACGGACCAGCTTGCTGCCGAAATAGGCCAGCATCAGCAGGCAGAAACCGGCGAGGGTCCAGCGGATCGCCTTGTGTCCGCGCCAGCCAAGGCGATTACGGCCCCACAGCAACACGCTGAACACGATCCAGGCCAGGCAGGCCAGCAACGTCTTGTGCACCAGATGCTGGGCAAACAGGTTGTCGACGAACAGCCACCCGGAGATCAACGACAGCGACAGCAGGGTCCAACCGGCCCAAAGGAAACCGAACAGCAGGCTTTCCATGGTTTGCAGCGGCGGGAAGTTCTTGATCAGCCCGGACGGGTGCTTGTGCTTGAGCTGGTGATCTTGCACCAACAGCAGCAACGCCTGGAACACCGCGATGGTGAACATGCCGTAGGCCAGGATCGACAAAAGAATGTGAGCGAGGATGCCTGGCTCTTCGTCGATGATCTGCACCGTACCGGCGGGAGCGAACTGTGCCAGCAGGACCGTTGCCAGCCCTAGCGGGAACAGCAAGACCAGCAAATTCTCTACCGGGATCCGCGAGCAGGCCAGGAGGGTCAGGGCGATGACCGCAGCGGCAATCAGGCTGGCAGCGCTGAAGAAGTCCAGGCCCAGGCCAATCGGCGTCAGCAGATGGGTAAACAGGCTGGCACTGTGAGCCAGCACGGCCAGTACGCCGAGCGTGACCAGCAGGCGCTTGTTCGCCTTGGCACCGGAGGCCAGGCGAGTGCCTTGATAGAGAGTCGCAGCGGCATATAAGCAGGCGGCGGCGAGGGTGGTTAGCAAACTGGGTGACAAGGGGAGCATAAATCCTGTTAGGCAAGCCCGAAAGGCGCTGAGTTTGGCATAGAACCCACATGGCACGAAAGACCATAGAACCTGACAGCGAGGTGTCCGCCAGACGCAGTCTTCGCTATAATCCGCGACCTGCCCACGCCGCAGGCTCGCCGAGCACATGTTTATTCCGGTCTGGGCCGCCATTATCCCGGTCTACACAGGGCCTGAAAGGATCGCGCAATGTTTGAAAACTTAACCGACCGTCTCTCGCAGACGCTGCGCCATGTCACCGGCAAGGCCAAGCTGACCGAGGACAACATCAAAGACACCCTGCGTGAAGTGCGCATGGCGTTGCTCGAAGCCGACGTCGCCCTGCCGGTGGTCAAGGACTTCGTCAATTCGGTCAAGGAACGCGCCGTCGGCACCGAGGTGTCGCGCAGCCTGACGCCGGGCCAGGCCTTCGTGAAGATCGTCCAGGCCGAACTCGAAAGCCTGATGGGCGCGGCCAACGAAGACCTGAACCTGAGCGCCGTTCCACCTGCCGTCGTGCTGATGGCCGGTTTGCAGGGCGCCGGTAAAACCACCACCGCCGGTAAACTTGCGCGCTTCCTTAAAGAGCGCAAGAAGAAGACGGTCATGGTTGTGTCCGCCGACGTTTACCGTCCGGCGGCAATCAAGCAACTGGAAATGCTGGCGAGTGAAGTGGGCGTTACCTTCTTCCCGTCCGATCTGAGCCAGAAACCGGTCGACATCGCGCAAGCGGCTATTAAAGAAGCCCGGCTGAAATTCATCGACGTGGTCATCGTCGATACCGCCGGTCGTCTGCACATCGACGAAGAGATGATGGGCGAGATCAAGGCGTTGCATGCCGCGATCAACCCGGTCGAAACCCTGTTCGTGGTTGACGCCATGACCGGCCAGGACGCCGCCAACACGGCCAAGGCCTTCGGTGATGCGCTGCCGCTGACCGGTGTGATCCTGACCAAGGTCGACGGCGACGCCCGTGGCGGTGCCGCCCTGTCGGTGCGCGCCATCACCGGCAAGCCAATCAAGTTCATCGGTATGGGCGAGAAGAGCGAAGCGCTCGAACCGTTCCACCCTGAGCGTATTGCTTCGCGCATCCTCGGCATGGGCGACGTGCTCAGCCTGATCGAGCAGGCCGAACAGACCCTCGACAAGGACAAGGCCGACAAACTGGCCAAGAAGCTGAAGAAGGGCAAGGGCTTCGACCTCGAAGACTTCCGCGATCAGCTGCAACAGATGAAGAACATGGGCGGCCTCGGCGGCCTCATGGACAAACTGCCGAACATCGGCGGTGTGAACCTGGCGCAAATGGGCAATGCCCAGGGCGCGGCAGAGAAGCAATTCAAGCAGATGGAAGCCATCATCAATTCCATGACCCCGGCCGAGCGCCGCGACCCTGAGCTGATCAGCGGTTCGCGCAAACGTCGGATCGCCATGGGTTCCGGCACCCAGGTGCAGGACATCGGTCGCTTGATCAAGCAACACAAGCAGATGCAGAAGATGATGAAGAAATTCTCCGCAAAAGGCGGAATGGCCAAAATGATGCGCGGCATGGGCGGTATGTTGCCTGGCGGCGGCATGCCGAAAATGTAAAGAATCCGCGCCGGCAGCGATGTCGGCGCAGACCCACAGCGATGTGGGATCTCCAGCAAACCCGCACTTGGCGGGAGCTGACTGGCCGTTTTCAACGACGGCTCTATAGCAAATCTTGATGGCGACCGAAAGGCTGCCGGAAAAAGACATTTGCAAAAGTCCGGATATTCCTTAGAATATGCGGCCTTTCGGGCACCTATGCCCGCTGTGCCTTTAGATTTGCAGCACCGACTACAGGAACGATGTTCACATGCTAACAATCCGTCTTGCCCTTGGCGGCTCCAAAAAGCGCCCGTTTTACCACTTGACCGTAACCGACAGCCGCAACCCGCGCGACGGTTCGCACAAGGAACAGGTTGGTTTCTTCAACCCTGTTGCTCGTGGTCAAGAAGTTCGTCTGTCCGTGAACCAAGAGCGCGTAGCCTACTGGCTGAGCGTTGGTGCACAACCTTCTGAGCGTGTTGCTCAGTTGTTGAAGGATGCATCTAAGGCTGCGGCCTGAGCAATATGAACGCGACGCCTGCCATTGCTGATGATTTGATCGTTATCGGCAAGATTTATTCTGTTCACGGCGTTCGCGGCGAAGTGAAGGTTTACTCCTTTACTGATCCGACTGAAAACCTGTTGCAATACAAAACCTGGACGCTCAAGCGCGAAGGCAATGTGAAACAGGTCGAGCTGGTCAGCGGACGCGGGAACGACAAGTTCCTGGTCGCAAAGCTCAAGGGTCTTGATGATCGTGAAGAAGCTCGTCTTCTGGCCGGTTATGAGATCTGCGTGCCGCGCAACCTGTTCCCTGAATTGACCGACGGCGAGTACTACTGGTACCAGCTGGAAGGTCTGAAGGTTATTGATCAACTCGGGCAACTGCTCGGGAAAATCGATCATCTTCTGGAAACCGGCGCCAATGATGTAATGGTGGTCAAGCCTTGCGCTGGCAGCCTGGATGATCGCGAACGCCTGTTGCCCTATACGGAGCAATGCGTGTTGGCCGTCGACCTTGCCGCAGGCGAGATGAAGGTGGAATGGGATGCGGACTTCTAAGCGTGGCTAACTTGCGCGTAGAAGTGATCAGTTTGTTTCCCGAGATGTTCTCCGCCATCAGCGAGTACGGCATCACCAGTCGTGCGGTGAAACAGGGGCTGTTGCAGCTTACCTGTTGGAATCCGCGAGACTACACGACGGATCGACATCACACTGTGGACGATCGCCCATTTGGCGGTGGCCCGGGCATGGTGATGAAGATCAAGCCCCTGGAAGATGCTCTGGTTCAGGCCAAGGCAGCAGCCGGGGAGGCGGCGAAGGTAATTTACCTGTCCCCCCAAGGCCGTCAGCTGACTCAGTCGGCGGTCCGCGAGTTGGCGAATCTGGATGCATTGATCCTGATTGCCGGCCGCTATGAAGGCATTGACGAGCGTTTTATTGATGCTCACGTCGATGAAGAGTGGTCGATTGGCGACTATGTACTGTCTGGCGGCGAGCTGCCGGCGATGGTCCTGATCGATGCGGTTACACGACTGCTGCCTGGAGCTTTAGGGCATGCAGACTCCGCCGAGGAAGATTCCTTTACGGATGGTCTGCTGGATTGCCCGCACTACACCCGACCGGAGGTGTATGCGGATCAGCGTGTTCCCGACGTGTTGCTTAGTGGCAATCACGCGCATATCCGGCGTTGGCGTTTACAGCAGTCCCTTGGTAGGACCTTTGAACGACGCGCCGATCTTCTGGAAAGCCGCTCGCTTTCTGGAGAAGAGAAGAAGCTGCTCGAGGAATACATCCGCGAGCGGGACGATAGTTAACAACGTATCGATGGTAAATCCGACGATTTACCTTAGGAGCACAGCATGACTAACAAAATCATTCTTGCACTCGAAGCAGAGCAGATGACCAAAGAGATCCCTACCTTTGCCCCGGGCGACACTGTTGTCGTTCAGGTGAAAGTGAAGGAAGGCGACCGTTCGCGTCTGCAAGCGTTCGAAGGTGTTGTTATCGCCAAGCGTAACCGCGGCGTAAACAGTGCATTCACCGTTCGCAAAATCTCCAACGGTGTTGGCGTAGAGCGTACTTTCCAGACCTACAGCCCGCAAATCGACAGCATGGCCGTTAAACGTCGCGGTGACGTACGTAAAGCCAAGCTGTACTACCTGCGTGACCTGTCCGGTAAAGCAGCTCGCATCAAGGAAAAACTGGCTTAAGTCCAGCTTCCGATGCAGAAAAAAGCAGCCTTCGGGCTGCTTTTTTGTTGCCTGCGATTTACCCGATACAACCCTTACCCGTAGGAGCGAGGCTTGCCCGCGAAGACGGACTTACATTCAACATTGATGTTGGCTGATATGACGCCTTCGCGGGCAAGCCTCGCTCCTACAGGTGATCATGCCGTCACCGCAATTGCATCTGGCACTGTGAAGGCCTGTCCGGCTATGAAAGACTTGCCCTCAGTTTCCCGTGACCTGAGTCTCTATGCCCGCCATCGACCACCCCCTGATAGACCAATTCCTCGACGCGCTGTGGCTGGAAAAAGGCCTGTCCGATAACACTCGCGATGCCTATCGCAGCGATCTGGCCCTGTTCAACGGCTGGTTGCAGGAAAAAAACCTGGAGCTGATCAACGCTGGTCGTGAATTGATCCTCGACCACTTGGCCTGGCGCCTCGAACAAAACTACAAACCCCGCTCCACCGCACGATTTCTCTCCGGCGTACGTGGCTTTTATCGCTATCTGTTGCGGGAAAAACTGATCGCCGTCGATCCGACCTTGCGTGTCGACATGCCACAACTGGGTAGGCCGTTGCCCAAATCCTTGTCGGAAGCCGACGTTGAGGCGTTGCTGAATGCACCGGACTTGAGCGAAGCCATCGGCCAGCGTGACCGCGCCATGCTGGAAGTGCTGTACGCCTGCGGCCTGCGGGTGACCGAGTTGATCAGCCTGACCCTGGAGCAGGTCAACTTGCGTCAAGGTGTGTTGCGCGTGATGGGCAAGGGCAGCAAGGAGCGGCTGGTGCCGATGGGCGAGGAGGCGATTGTCTGGGTCGAGCGCTACCTGCGTGACGGCCGTGGCGAGCTGCTCGGCGGGCGGCCCAGTGACGTCATGTTCCCGAGCCAGCGCGGCGAGCAAATGACCCGCCAGACCTTCTGGCACCGCATCAAGCATCAGGCCAAGGTCGCCGGGATCGGCAAGTCGCTATCGCCGCACACCCTGCGTCACGCCTTCGCCACGCACCTGCTCAACCACGGCGCCGACCTGCGGGTAGTGCAAATGCTGCTCGGCCATAGCGACCTGTCGACCACCCAGATCTACACCCACGTCGCCCGTGCCCGCTTGCAAGACCTGCACGCCAAACACCATCCGCGCGGCTGACCGTGTCCCCCTTATGGGAGCGGGCTTGCTCGCGAATACGGTGTGTCAGTTACAGATGATATCGACTGACCCAACGCCTTCGCGAGCAACCCCGCTCCCACAGAAAAGGGGGACATCCTCGATGTCGTGCATCACCCGCATTCGGCCCCACCAGCCTTATGTGGTAGGCTTTGCCGGTTTGCACGATGGGCGATTATGACCCGGTGTTTCGGCACGGGCGTTCTGATCGTCCCATTTGTCCGCCTTCAGGAGTTCTCATGCGTCTGACCCAGATTTTCGCCGCCGCAGCCATTGCGTTGGTCAGCACCTTTGCCGTCGCCGATGATGCGGCTGACAAAGCTATTCGTAAAAGCCTGGAAAGCCTCCAGCTCGAAACCCCGATCGACAGCATCAGCGCGAGCCCGCTGGCCGGTCTGTACGAAGTCAAACTCAAAGGCAGCCGCGTGCTCTACGCCAGCGCCGACGGCCAGTACGTGATGCAGGGCTACATGTTCCAGCTCAAGGACGGCAAACCGGTCAACCTGACCGAGAAGACCGAGCGCCTGGGCGTTTCCAAACTGGTCAACGAGATTCCGGTCGCAGAAACCGTGGTCTACCCGGCCATCGGCGAAACCAAGTCGCACATCACCGTGTTCACCGACACCACCTGCCCGTACTGCCACAAGCTGCACGCCGAAGTGCCTGAGCTGAATAAGCGCGGCATCGAAGTGCGTTATGTGGCGTTCCCGCGCCAGGGCCTGGGCTCGCCGGGTGACGAACAGCTGCAAGCCGTCTGGTGCTCGAAAGACAAGAAAGCCGCGATGGACAAGATGGTCGATGGCAAGGAAATCAAGGCCGCCAAGTGCGATAACCCGGTTTCCAAGCAATTCGCCCTCGGTCAATCGATCGGTGTCAATGGTACGCCGGCCATCGTTTTGGCTGACGGTCAGGTAATTCCGGGCTACCAGCCTGCGCCACAAGTCGCCAAACTGGCATTGGGCGCGAAATAATTCGCATCGTCACGGTCAGCCTTTGACGATCATGGTCCGGCGGTCACCCGCCTGACCATTAATAGAGAGCCGCTAGCTTGCGGCTGTTTTCACGGCCGACCTTGCGTCGGCCGTTTTATGGGGAGTTCACAGTGAAACCGGTCAAAGTAGGCATCTGTGGGTTAGGGACCGTCGGTGGCGGTACCTTCAACGTACTTCAGCGCAACGCCGAGGAAATTGCTCGTCGTGCCGGGCGTGGAATCGAAGTGGCACAAATTGCCATGCGCACGCCAAAGCCTCAGTTCCAGACGACCGGTATTGCGATTACCAACGATGTGTTCGAAGTGGCCACGAACCCTGAGATCGACATCGTCATAGAGCTGATGGGCGGCTACACCGTTGCCCGCGAGCTGGTACTCAAGGCCATCGAGAATGGCAAGCATGTGGTCACCGCGAACAAGGCATTGATTGCCGTTCACGGTAATGAAATTTTCGCCAAGGCTCGCGAGAAGGGCGTGATCGTTGCGTTCGAAGCGGCCGTGGCTGGCGGCATACCGGTGATCAAGGCGATCCGTGAAGGCTTGTCCGCCAACCGTATCAACTGGGTTGCCGGCATCATCAACGGCACCGGTAACTTCATCCTCACCGAAATGCGTGAGAAGGGCCGCACCTTCGAAGACGTACTCGCCGAAGCGCAAGCCCTGGGTTACGCCGAAGCCGATCCGACCTTCGACGTTGAAGGCATCGACGCCGCTCACAAGCTGACGATCCTGGCGTCCATCGCGTTCGGCATCCCGCTGCAATTCGACAAGGCCTACACCGAAGGCATCACCAAGCTGACCACCGCTGACGTGAACTACGCCGAAGCCCTGGGCTATCGCATCAAGCACCTGGGCGTGGCGCGTAGCACCGCGGCAGGTATCGAGTTGCGCGTGCACCCGACGCTGATCCCGGCCGATCGCCTGATCGCCAACGTCAACGGCGTGATGAACGCGGTGATGGTCAACGGTGATGCTGCCGGTTCGACCCTGTTCTACGGCGCTGGCGCCGGCATGGAGCCGACCGCTTCGTCGGTGATCGCCGACCTGGTGGACGTGGTTCGCGCCATGACCTCGGACCCGGAAAACCGCGTACCGCACCTGGCCTTCCAGCCGGATTCGCTGTCGGCCCACCCGATCCTGCCGATCGAAGCCTGCGAAAGCGCGTACTACCTGCGGATCCAGGCCAAGGACCATCCAGGCGTGCTGGCCCAAGTGGCGAGCATTCTGTCGGAGCGCGGCATCAACATCGAATCGATCATGCAGAAGGAAGTCGAAGAACACGACGGCCTGGTGCCGATGATCCTGCTGACCCACCGTGTGCTGGAGCAGCACATGAACGACGCGATCACCGCCCTGGAAGCCTTGGCGGGCGTCGTCGGTCCGGTTGTGCGGATCCGTGTCGAACATCTGAATTGAATTGAAGCAGCGGCAAGTGGCAAGCTTCAAGCTGTAAGTAAAAGCCAATCTGCTTTTGTCTTGCCGCTTGTAGCTTGCAACTTGTAGCTCAAACCAAAGGTTTGCCCCTATGCGTTATATCAGTACCCGCGGCCAGGCACCGGCCCTGAATTTCGAAGACGTCCTGCTGGCCGGTCTGGCCACGGACGGCGGCCTGTACGTGCCGGAATGCCTGCCACGTTTCACCCAGGAAGAAATCGCTTCCTGGGCCGGCCTGCCGTATCACGAACTGGCCTTCCGGGTGATGCGCCCGTTCGTGGCCGGCAGCATTCCGGATGCCGATTTCAAAAAGATTCTTGAAGAAACCTACGGCGTGTTTTCCCACAACGCCGTGGCGCCGTTGCGTCAGCTCAATGGCAACGAATGGGTATTGGAGCTGTTCCACGGCCCGACCCTGGCGTTCAAGGATTTCGCCCTGCAACTGCTCGGTCGCCTGCTTGACTACACGCTGGAAAAACGCGGTGAGCGCGTGGTGATCGTCGGCGCCACCTCCGGTGATACCGGTTCGGCCGCCATCGAAGGCTGCAAGCATTGCGAAAACGTCGACATCTTCATCCTGCACCCACACAACCGTGTGTCTGAAGTGCAGCGTCGCCAGATGACCACCATCTTCGGCGAGAACATCCACAACATCGCCATCGAAGGCAACTTCGATGACTGCCAGGAAATGGTCAAGAACAGCTTCGCCGACCAGAGCTTCCTCAAAGGTACACGCCTGGTGGCAGTGAACTCGATCAACTGGGCGCGGATCATGGCCCAGATCGTTTACTACTTCCACGCGGCGCTGCAACTGGGTGGCCCGGCGCGTTCGGTGTCGTTCTCGGTGCCGACCGGCAACTTCGGTGACATCTTCGCCGGTTACCTGGCGCGCAACATGGGCCTGCCGATCAACCAGTTGATCGTCGCCACCAACCGTAACGACATCCTGCACCGCTTCATGAGCGGCAATCAGTATGTCAAGGAAACCCTGCACGCCACGTTGTCGCCGTCCATGGACATCATGGTCTCGTCGAACTTCGAACGCCTGCTGTTCGACCTGCACGGTCGCAACGGCGCAGCGATTGCCGGCCTGATGGACAACTTCAAGCAGGGTGGCGGTTTCAGCGTCGAACAAGAACGTTGGACCGAAGCCCGCAAGCTGTTCGATTCCCTGGCCGTGGATGACGCACAAACCTGCGAAACCATCGCCGAAGTCTTCGAACAGACCGGTGAGGTGCTGGACCCGCACACCGCCATCGGCGTCAAGGCCGCGCGGGAATGCCGTCGCAGCCTGGATATCCCGATGGTGATCCTCGGCACAGCCCATCCGGTCAAATTCCCCGACGCTGTGGAAAAAGCTGGTGTAGGAAAAGCTCTCGAACTACCTGCACATCTTTCTGATTTGTTTGAGAGAGAAGAGCGCTGCACCGTGTTACCGAATGACCTGAAAGCCGTGCAGGCCTTTGTCAGTCAGCATGGCAACCGCGGCAAGCCTCTCTAAGCCCGAAAAACTGTCACATTTTGAAGCCCGTCTCCTGACGGGCTTTCTTGTTTCTGCGTGCCACACTTGTCGCGTTTTCGCCCCTGAAGGACGGGCGAGTTGATCACGAAGGAAGTGGCAATGCTGTTTTTAAGAGGGTTGAGACCAGCCGTGTGCTGGATTTTTTTGCTGGGCGCCATGAGCCTTGGACATTGCGCGCGTGCAGCACAATTGATGGAGTACGAGGTCGCGACACCGACGACCGTCGACGGCATTGAGCTGAACGCCGAAGAGCGGCAATGGATTCGCGCCCATCCGCAAGTCATCGTTGCATCGAAGCAATACCCGCTGTACCAGTTCAAGGACGAGTACGGGCAATGGAGTGGCTTGAACATCGATGTGCTCGACCGCATCAGCGTGATGACGGGGCTGCATTTCGTCCATGAAGAAACCTTTTCCACCGAGCATTTACTCCGGCGTCTGGAGAGTGGTGCAGCGGACATGACCACGACGCTGGCGCTGAATGATGAGCGCAAGCTGTTCCTGGACTTCAGCCATGCCTTTGGTGGTTCTGCCTGGGTGTTAGTTGGGCGTGCCGGGGCGCCGCTTCTTCAATCCCTGGAACAACTGTCGGAAAAGAAACTGGTGTTGCCGGCCAGGCACGCCATGGAGGCAACCATTCGGCGTGACCACCCGGCCATCGAGCTGCGCTCGGTCAAGACTTATGCTGAAGCCCGGGCGTTGGTCGAAAGTGGCGAGGTCGACGCCACTATCGAGAACGAAACAGGGGCGCAGCTCTATCCGGTTGGGCAGTTGAAGATTGGCCATACGGTGGAGGGCTCGTGGGAAGCCGATCATCTGGCCGTACGCAAAGGGCAGCCGCATTTATTGAGCATCCTTAACAAGGCACTTGAAGCCTTTCCACCGGCGGAGTTGCGGGCTATTCGCCTGAAGTGGCTGGATGGCATCGCCCCCAGGCCGGCGCTGTCGTTCTGGCAACGGTTGACCCAATGGGGCTGCTGGGGCGTGTTTATCGTCAGCTTGTTCGGCCTGCTGTCCTTGCTCTGGAACCGACGGCTCTCGACGCTGATCAAGCAGCATCTGGATGTCGAGAACGACCTCAGCGAGCAACTCGCCTTTCAGCATGCGCTGATGGATGCCATGCCCGATCCCATGTTTATGCGTGATGTGGAGGGGCGTTTGGTCATGTGCAACAAAAGTTATGAGGAGGCATTGTCGACCCGACTGGACCAGGTTCAAGGGCGGCAACTGATCGAAGTCGATGTCGTGCCCAGGGAGACTGCCGAGCAGTTGCATGCCGAGTTCATCGTCCAGCTTGACAGCCGCAAACCCCGATTCACCAAGCGCCAGTTGAAATTCAACAACGGTGTGCGGGAGATCTACCAGTGGACAGTGCCTTTTTACGGGGCTGACGGGCAGGTGCGCGGGTTGCTGGGTGGATGGACGGATATCGGTCTGCGAAGGAGTGAAGGGGGGTGTGAGTGTTCCCGGTAAGTTTCGGAATTTTCCTATGGGATCTGGCTACTTTTCCGATGGGATGCTGAAGGATGCTCCCCTAGAGTGATCGGCAACTGCGGTGAGAGTCCGCGCGTGTCGTTCCAGAGGTCGCTTATGCGCACGCTCAAAATCCTGATCCTTGAACACAATCCTTTCCAGATGATGGCGTTGCACCAGATGCTCAACGCCATTGGTGTCTATGACGTGCTCACAGCGCCGTCGATGTCCGCGGCGCTGTGTTCCCTTGGGCGCAGGGGCAAGGTCGATATCGCGTTCTGCGATCCGCAGCTCAAGGGCGGTGACGGGCTGGCGCTGGTGCGGCATCTGGCAGAACAACGCGAGGCCCGTGCGCTGATTCTGCTTGGCAACGTGGTGCCGAGTGTCATGCCGGACGTGAAGGCCTTGCTGGCCGACAGCGACGTCAAACTCCTGGGGCACCTGCACACACCCGTTTCCGCGGTGTTGATGCGTCGGTTGCTGGATGTCTATCTGCTGGAGTCGATGCTTCAAGCCAAGGCCTGAATCCGGCTGTTTTTTCCTTGTCATCTTTGCGGCGCATGCTCAATTACCCCGCAGACGCAGATACCGCTGCCATGCGGTATTCAGAACTTTCTTCTTGGGCCAGGGGTCATTAACTGTAGACACGCCCTTCCAGGCACTTTGTTTTCGGACTATTGAGTGGTGATCGCGAGATGGAAAGTATCAGCCTATTGCTCGGTGAGGCTCTGAGCCCGTATCAGGTTACGTTGACCCCGTCGGGTGCCCATGGCGAATGCCTGGTGACCTTGAAAAATGCGGCCGGCGCCATCGTGGTGGAACGTGAGTTCAATCAGGCGCAGTTGACCGATAAGCGGCAACTGACGGATGTCGTCGACGGATTGCACCGCGATGTGCTGATCGCCGAAGGTCGCCTGGAGCCCTGTGTGATCGCGGCGTTGCGCAATGCGGCTCAGGACAAGGTCCTGGCCAATCGAAATTGAATTGCCTTTTTGTGGGAACCTTCCTGCGTGAAGGTCGTCAGACCTTGTAACAGCAGGATCAAGCATTGTGCTCCGGTGCTTGTAGCTTGCTGCCACTGGTCTTTATGTAGGCCACGTTTAACCCCGAGTCGTCTCCCCACTTCTCGGGGTTTCTTTTTGCCCAAAATTTGTCATTGCCCATCCTGAGGTTCGAAAAAACGCTTGGCCTCTTCCAGATAGTCGCTGCGCCGTTCCGGGTCGAGCCAGTCGGCATAGGCATGGGCCAGTCGCTCGTGGGGCAGGGTGCGCAATAGCTGATTGATCTCGCTGATGGCCTGCCGACCTTGGGGAGTATTCGAGCAGCCGATGTAGGTGGAAATGTACTTGCCCGTGCCCTTGACCGGGTAAAACACCAACTCGTTGTCAGCGATATGTTCCTGTTCAGCCAGGTAGCGGATCTCCGGCCAGTACCCCAACACCCCCAGCAAACGGCCCAGGCGCTGCATCTGCAACAGACTGCCCAGTGCGTCGTTTCCATAATGGAATGTCAGGCTACTGGCCGGCGCCTGCTTCAGTTGAGCGTCGAGGAATTGACCATAACTGCGCTCGGCCACGGCACCGAGTTTCTGGCTGCCATTGGCCAGCAGTGCCGTCAGGTCGACTTCACCGTCCACCAGAAATGGTTCCAACTCCGGTTGATCTTCCTGGCGCACAGCAAGGCCATTGCTCACGGCCCGGAACACCGGAATGGAGAACGCGATCCACTGTTCCCGTTCCTTGCTCCAGATCAGTGAGGGATCGCAGGTGAAAGACTCTTCGCGCAGCATCTGCATGCCACGGGCCCGATTGACCCGCATCCGCGTGTGATCGTATTGCGGCATACCGGCGATCAACAGTGGCATCAGTTGATCGACGACCCCCTGGCCTTTTTGCGGGCCTTCGAAGATCGTCAGTGGCGGTAAATCGCGCAGCAGCCAGATCAGCGTCTCTTTTGGAAGTGCCCAGGCGTGTGAGCTCAATCCGAGCAACAACAGCACCAGCGCAAACCGGCCGCTGGCGCGATGGATTAAGACCGAAAGCAGGCGCTTCAGCTTAGATGGCCCCGTCTTCACGCAGCTTGGCGATCTGTCCCTTGTCGTAGCCAAGATCGTGAAGTACCTGCGCATTGTGCTCACCCAACTGCGGTCCGACCCATTCGGAAGTGCCGGGTGTCTCAGAGAGTTTCGGCACGATCCCCGGCATCTTGAAGTCCTTGCCGTCCGGCAGCTTGGCGTGCAGGAACATTTCCCGGGCCAGGTACTGCGGATCGCTGAGCATGTCTTCAGCGCTGAAGATCCGGCTGGCCGGGACGTCGGCCTGGTTCAACTGCTCGATCACACGGTCGAGTGGCAGCGAATTGACCCAGCGATCGATCACCCCATAAATCTCGTCACGACGGCTGTCGCGGCCATCGTTGCTGGCCAACACCGGATCGTTGGCCAAATCTTCGCGACCGATGATCAGCATGAAACGCTTGAAGATCGCATCGCCATTGGCACCGATCTGCACGTGCTTGCCGTCGGCACTGGTGTGGATGGAGGAGGGTGTGATGCCGGGCATGATGTTGCCGGTGCGTTCGCGAATGAAGCCGAACACATCGAACTCAGGGACCATGCTTTCCATCATGGCGAAGATCGCTTCATACAGCGCCACGTCCACCACCTGGCCCAGACCGCCGTTCACCTCGCGATGACGCAGGGCCATCAACGCGCCGATCACGCCCCACAGCGCAGCAATCGAATCGCCGATGGAGATCCCGGTGCGCACCGGTGGCCGGTCCTCGAAACCCGTGATGTAGCGCAGGCCGCCCATGGATTCACCGACCGCACCAAACCCCGGTTGGTCTTTCATCGGCCCGGTCTGGCCGAAGCCCGACAGGCGCACCATCACCAGTTTCGGATTGAGCGCATGTAAAACTTCCCACCCCAGGCCGAGCTTTTCCAACACGCCGGGGCGAAAATTCTCGATCAGGATGTCGGCTTCGCTGAGCAGTTTTTTCAGGATCTCCAGGCCATCCGGGTGCTTGAGGTTCAGGGTCAGGGACTTTTTGTTACGTGCCTGGACGAACCACCACAGGGAGGTGCCTTCATACAACTTGCGCCATTTGCGCAACGGATCTCCGCCATCCGGGGATTCGACCTTGATCACTTCAGCGCCGAACTCGCCGCAAATGCGCGAGGCAAACGGCCCGGCAATCAACGTACCCAATTCGATGACTTTCAGACCTGAGAGCGGTTTTCCGGTGAATGACATGCGCGATCCTGTAGGACAAAGTCGTGTGAGTAGTGCGTTTTAACATAGCCGCGTGTCAGTCGCCCAAAGTTGATGGTCGTCAATTCTCAGATTGCCTACCGCATCGGTTAGACTTGCCGCCTTTCCTCGTATCAAGAAGCCCGTTCATGGCCCAGCCGTCCACGACCTACAAGTTTGAACTGAACCTTACCGACCTCGACCGCAGTGTCTACGAGAGCGTGAAGCAGACCATCGCCCGTCACCCTTCGGAAACCGAAGAGCGCATGACCGTGCGGCTGCTGGCCTACGCCTTCTGGTACAACGAGCAGCTGTCGTTTGGTCGCGGTCTGTCAGACGTGGATGAACCGGCCCTGTGGGAAAAGAGTCTGGATGACCGTGTCCTGCACTGGATCGAAGTCGGCCAGCCGGACGCCGATCGCCTGACCTGGTGCTCGCGCCGCACCGAGCGCACCAGCCTGCTGGCCTACGGCAGCCTGCGGGTCTGGGAAACCAAAGTGATCCCGGCGATCAAGAACCTGAAAAACGTGCACATCGCCGCCGTTCCCCAGGACATCCTGGAAACCCTGGCCAAAGACATGCCCCGCGTTATCAAGTGGGACGTGATGATCAGCGAAGGGACGATTTTCGTCACCGATGACCGTGGTCAGCACGAAGTCCAATTGCAGTGGCTGAGCGGCGAACGCGGCTGATTATTCGCCGTTACTACGCGTCATCCGGTTTTATCCTACGTATTCAAGAGAAGCACCTGTCACCCCATGCGCATCGAACCTCGCCTGTTGCCCGACACCCTGCCATTCCTTGGTGATCTGCCGCCGCTGTTGACCCGTCTGTACGCGGCGCGAGGCGTGCAAAACGAGGCTGAACTGGACAAGAGCCTGGCGCGGCTGATTCCGTTCCAGCAGCTCAAAGGCATCGATGCGGCGGTGGATCTGCTGGTAACGGCGCTGGAGCAGCGTCAGCGAATTCTGATCGTCGGCGATTTCGATGCTGATGGCGCGACCGCCAGCACCGTCGGCGTGCTCGGCTTGCGCCTGCTGGGCGCGGCCCATGTCGATTATCTGGTGCCGAACCGTTTCGAGTACGGCTACGGCCTGACCCCGGAAATCGTCGAAGTGGCGCTGACCCGCACCCCGCAACTGCTGATCACCGTGGACAACGGCATCTCCAGCGTCGAAGGCGTGGCCGCGGCGAAAAAGGCCGGGCTCCAGGTGTTGGTCACCGACCACCACTTGCCTGGCGATGAACTGCCGCTGGCCGATGCGATCGTCAATCCGAACCAGCCTGGTTGCGAGTTTCCGAGCAAGGCGCTGGCCGGCGTCGGGGTGATTTTCTATGTGCTGATGGCCCTGCGCGCGCGTCTGCGCAGCCTCGGTTGGTATGAAAGCCAGCCGCAGCCGAACATCGGCGAACTGCTGGATCTGGTGGCGCTGGGCAGTGTCGCCGACGTGGTGCCGCTGGATGCCAACAACCGGATTCTGGTGCACCAGGGGCTGGAGCGGATTCGCGCCGGTCGCGCGCGGCCCGGCATCAAGGCCATCCTTGAGGTCGCCAAGCGGGAACCGGCGCGCATCACCTCCACCGACCTGGGTTTTATCGTCGGCCCGCGCCTGAACGCGGCGGGACGCCTGGATGACATGAGCCTGGGCATTGAATGCCTGCTCACCGAAGACGCCGGCCTCGCCCGGGAAATGGCGGGCCAGCTCGACGGCATGAATCAGGACCGCAAATCCATCGAGCAGGGCATGCAGCGTGAGGCGCTGGCTCAGCTCAAGGATCTGCCGGTGGAATCGATGCCGTTCGGCTTGTGCCTGTTCGACCCCGAGTGGCACCAGGGCGTGATCGGCATCCTCGCCTCGCGGATGAAAGAGCGCTATTTCCGCCCGACGATTGCCTTTGCCGATGCCGGCGATGGCTTGCTCAAGGGCTCGGGGCGTTCGGTTCAAGGCTTCCATATTCGCGACGCCTTGAGCGTGGTGGCGGCGCAGCATCCGAACCTGATCAGCAAGTACGGCGGCCACGCGATGGCGGCGGGTTTGACCTTGCCGGAAGCGAATTTTCCGCTGTTCGCCGAAGCTTTTGACGCTGAAGTGCGTAGGCAATTGCGCGAAGAAGACCTGACCGGGCGACTGTTGTCGGACGGCACCCTGGCGGTCGAGGAGTTTCACCTGGAACTGGCCCGCGCCCTGCGCCACGCCGGTCCTTGGGGACAACACTTCCCGGAGCCGCTGTTTCACGGGGTGTTCCAGTTGGTCGAGCAGCGGGTGGTCGGCGAGCGGCACCTTAAAGTGGTGCTGAAAAGTGAGTGCGGTTCGGTGAAGCTGGATGGCATCGCTTTTGGTATCGACCGCGACATTTGGCCTAACCCGACCATTAAATGGGTGGAATTGGCCTACAAACTCGACCTCAACGAGTTTCGCGGGAATGAGACGGTGCAACTGATGATTGCCCATATCGAACCGCGTTGATCCCTTTGCGGGCAAGCCTCGCTCCTACAGGATTTGTGGCGTGCGCCAATCATTCGGACGCCGCCAAACCTGTAGGAGCGAGGCTTGCCCGCGAAAGCGATCTTTCTGGCACCGAATCCTCAGGAACCCTCCCTCATCCCCCGTTGTCGACTAGGCTCTAAGCACTGCTTGATTGGCCTTGTGACGTCTTGTCGAATTTTTTACCCGCGGGGGCGGGTGTTGCACCTTTTTCCTGTCACTCGTCGACTTTTCAAACAGAACCCTGGAGCCTGCCCACTGATTCGAGAGGTGCCCCATGAGTCTGCTGCTTGAACCCTATACCCTTCGCCAATTGACCCTGCTCAACCGCATTGCCGTATCGCCAATGTGCCAGTACTCGAGCGTCGATGGCCTGGCCAACGACTGGCACCTGGTGCACCTCGGCAGTCGCGCGGTCGGCGGGGCCGGTCTGATTTTTACCGAAGCCACGGCGGTGACTGCCGATGGTCGCATCACCGCCGAGGACCTCGGCCTGTGGAACGACGAACAGATTGAACCGTTGCAACGCATCACCCGGTTTATCGCCGCCCAAGGTGCCGTAGCCGGTATTCAACTGGCCCACGCCGGGCGCAAGGCCAGCACCCATCGGCCGTGGATCGGCAAGCACGGTAGCCTTAAACCCGACGACGGCGGCTGGACCCCGGTCGGGCCTTCGCCGATTGCCTTCGACCCACAACACACACCGCCTAAACAACTCGATGAAGGGCAGATTGCAGAAGTCATCCAGGCCTTTGTTGAATCAGCCAAACGCGCGCTGACCGCCGGTTTCAAAGTGGTCGAGATTCACGCGGCTCACGGTTATCTGCTGCACCAGTTTCTGTCGCCCCTGAGCAATCAGCGGCGCGATCAATATGGTGGCTCGTTCGAGAATCGCATCCGGCTGGTGCTGCAAGTCACCGAAGCGGTGCGCGCGGTCTGGCCTGAAGAGTTGCCGCTGTTCGTGCGGGTATCGGCGACGGACTGGGTGGAAGATGGCTGGAACCCGGATGAAACCGTGGAGCTGGCACGACGCCTCAAAGACCTGGGCGTGGATTTGATCGACGTCTCGTCGGGCGGCACGGCGGCCAATGCGGAAATTCCTACAGGACCGGGTTATCAAACCCGCTTCGCTGAGCGCGTGCGTAAGGAGTCAGGCATCGCCACCGGCACCGTGGGCATGATTACCGAGCCAGCGCAGGCTGAGCACATTCTGCGGACCTGTCAGGCGGACATCATCTTCCTGGCCCGTGAGTTGTTGCGCGATCCGTACTGGCCGTTGCATGCCGATGATGATTTGGGTGGACGCAAAGCGGTGTGGCCGGCGCAGTATCAGCGGGCGACCCATCGGGACCAGCCGATTCATGAGTCGGATTTACGGGATTGAGTGATGCTGTAAAAACAAAAAGCCCCGGCCGGGTTGGTCGGGGCTTTTGCGTTTCTGTGCCGGGGTTTTTTGTTGTCTGTCAGGCCGTCTTCGCGGGCAAGCCTCGCTCCTACAGGGTTGCGTCGCGCCTCAATTACGCGAACGACACAAAACCCGTAGGAGCGAGGCTTGCCCGCGAAGAGGCCCGCCCAAACAACCCCCTAATATCAGGTGTACTTACGCTTCTCCGGCGCCGGCGGGAAATACTGGTACAGCCAGGTTTCACTCAACGTCCGGTCATTGGTGCGGATAAACAACCGCAGCTCCACCGGCGCGACGCTGTCATTGGTCGGGACCCAGTCAAACGTAATCCGATACCCTTTGATGTCATCGAGCACCAGCACGTTGAAGTCCTTCACCTCGCCATTCGAGCACGTGACCACAGGCTCGATCGCCGCACCTTCCGGCAAACGGTCCAGACCGCCACCGGTGAAGTCCACCGCAAAGCGACGAGCCCAGACTTCCGGGTAATGCTCGCCCGGCGCCCAGCCTTCGATAAAGCCGCCCATCCCCGAACGGGTCGCGTTGACCCGCGCGAGCGGTGTACTGACTGGCGGCAGTGCGCTCCAGTACAGCTTGTAGCCGTAGTTCAGCGAGTCGCCGGCGGCCACCGGTTTTTTCGGCGTCCAGAACGCGACGATGTTATCCAGGGTTTCGCCGGTTGTAGGAATTTCCAGCAGGTCGATAGAGCCTTCGCCCCACTCGGTTGTCGGTTCTACCCACAGGCTCGGGCGCTTGCTGTACCAGTCGACAGTATCTTGATAACTGGCGAACTCGTGATCGGTCTGCACCAGGCCGAAACCTTTCGGGTTGGTGTCGGCGAAGGCGTTGAACTGCAAGGTCGCCGGGTTGTTCAGTGGACGGCAGATCCACTCGCCGTTACCGCGCCACATGGCCAGCCGATCGGAGTCGTGGATTTGCGGGTGGATGGTGTCGCACATGCGACGTTCGTGGGTGCCGCAACTGAACATGCTGGTCATCGGCGAGATGCCCAGTTGTTCGATGGCGGTGCGCGCATTGATGTGTGCGTCGATGCCCATGACCACCTGACTGGCCTGGCAATCGATGTCGAAACGGTAGGCACCGGTGGCGCTCGGCGAATCGAGCAGGGCGTAGACCACGAAGCGAGTGCTGTCCTTATCCGGCGTCTCGAACCAGAACTTGGTGAAGTCCGGGAATTCCTCACGCTTCTTGGCGTAAGTGTCGATCGCCAGCCCTCGGGCCGACAGGCCATATTGGCCAGATGCATCCACCGCGCGGAAATAGCTGGCGCCGAGGAAAGACAACACATCGTGCTTGTCCAGTTCCGGGGCCTTGAACAACTTGAACCCGGAAAACCCGAGGTCGCCGGTGAGCTGCTTGGTGTCGACCGTGGTTTTTTCATAGTTGAACAGTGACGGGCGGAAATGCACTTCCCGCGCCTGACGCGTCTTGGGATCGACGCTGAACATGCGCACAGGCTGCTTGAACCCCATACCGACGTGGAAAAACTGCACGTCCAGCTGACCGTTCAACTCATTCCACAGCGAATGCTTGCCGTCGTACTGGATCGCATTGAATTGTTGCGGCGCCATGGTCGCCAGCGTCGGCGGCAGCACCTGCTTGGTGTCTTGATAACGATTGCCGGCGAGCTGCTTGGCCTGGATCTTCAGCGCTTCGAAGTCGAACGCCTGCGCGTCGCCATCCGCCGCGCCATTCCCGGCCCAAGCGCGTGCGGCCAGCAGGCCGGTGGCCGATAAACCGGTATAGGCAGCGATAGCCATGGACGCTTTGAGCAAATTCCTGCGGTGCATAAGTACAACCTGTCGTGAACAATCCCGCGCCGTACCTGGCACTGCTGGATCAAAAATGGAGGTTCGGACATGCCTTCGGCCAAACGCAACGGACTCTAAACAGATGCCAAATAGCTTAAACCGTTCGGTCCCGGAGAAAAAATGATTGATAGCACGACCACGTTGCGGCAATGAAACAAGACATGTCCGGTAACGTTTCCCACAGTACTTTCTGTTTTATAAGGCATTTGTGCCTTTTTCGACTAATTACTCTAAAAACCGCTTTTCAGCGCCGATTTAATTCCTATCCTATGGGCATAGCCGGTTTCGGCCCTTCAGGCCGGCGGGTTCAGCACGCACCAAGCGACGGCTGAAAAAAGTGGTAGGGCGATGCGGTTTTCTGAAGTTTTCTTTGACGTATTAGAAGGACATCGTCCATGTCGAAAGTACAAGGCATCACCGAACTGTTAGGAATCTTCCCGTGCCTGTCCTCAGGTCGGCGCAGGCGTCGGCTCAATTCGGAGGAAATGAAATTGGTGGAGCGGTATCGGGAATTGTCCGAGAGTGATCGGATTGCGATGAGGTATCTGGTGGATGCGATGAGGAGTGTTTCGCGGTTTTGAGGAGGGGATTTGGCCGTGACGCTGTGTTGCGGCCGTTACGCAATCTGTAGCAGCTGGCGAAGCCTGCGTTCGGCTGCGAAGCAGTCGTGAATTCAGGTGGCGCGGTGTACCTGATATACCACGCACTCAGGTTTACGACTGCTGCGCAGCCGAACGCAGGCTTCGCCAGCTGCTACAAATCTTGGCTCGTCTGAGCTAAGTGGCGTCAGGCAAAAAAGCCAACCTTTCAGCAGGAAAAGAGTAGGAAATAATTATGAGCAATGAGGACGAAATTCCGATCCCGGAACCAAAAGACGAATGTCACGATGCGGCCGTTCCCGATCAGTTTGAAGACGCTCGAGGTAAAGCGGATATCAAATGGCGGACCGACGAATTGATGCTGCTGTTACGAGGGGAGGATTGATATTTGGCAAGGAGGCACGGAAATTTGAGAGATCGACTAACCAAAGGGGCGGACGGTGAAGTCTGCCCCTTTTTCATTTGTTCACCCTACCCTTAACTGCAAGTGCCCATGATCTTGAATGGCTTCTGTACCTGCATGAGATCAGGCATATCCCGCCACTTGATCCAGGCCTGATGCTGCCAGTGCAACAGCGGCACTGAGATGCCGGCCCACTGCAACGAACTCAGGCTCGGAATGTTATCCACAGATGCCGCGCTCGACTCACGCAGCATCGGGATGACTTCGTTGCTCAACCATTGGCGCAGGTTGCGGTTTTCCGGGATGAAATGGTGGATCAGAAGGGCGTACATCCCTGACTCGCTGACCATGAGGGATTCGACGGTGTTGCCGCTTTTCAGCAGCCGGACGTTTCGACGCTGATCGGGATCGAGTTTCAGGGTGAGGCGTTCGTCCATGGGGCGGCCCATCAAGCGACCGAGGTCGTGGACGCAGAACCAGGCTTGGTTGTCTTGCATGAGGGTGTGGAGGAAGCGGTTGTGGCGGGTGAAGACTGTGGGGATGAAGTAAGGCGAATTTTGAGCGTGCTTAGGCATGAAGGTAACTTCCGTTTTGATCAGGAAAGTCGCCACCAACCCTTCGACAGGTTGGGTGGCGGACCGAGTGGCGTTCGAAGTCGGGATACTTCCTGTCAAAACGGCAAAGCCGGAAGGCCCGCGCCACACGGCCCACCATAAAGCAGAACTATAGGCACGAAACAGCCGTAGTTCTATGGAGGGCACGCAAGCACCGTTTTGACTTTTTCCGGCTTCGACCCCGGGTCGCTGATTTGGCAGCGACGAGGTAAAGCCTATCGTCCAGGCGCTCGCGGCGCCAAGTCTACTCTGGCGCCACGTGTTGTAGGAATTGGAGCTTTTATCGGAAGGCTCTGTCTGTAGGAATTTCCTGTTTTTGCATGAGCTGCAGTGCAACTGCGCCAAACGCCCGTTTTCTCCTTTATTTTTTATGTCTTCAGGAATGAACTGCGGGTTCGCTGCATGCTGATCGAATTTTCTGTTTCCAACTATCGCTCCTTCCGGGACAAGCAAACCCTGTCCATGGCTGCGACGCCGCGCTTGAGCAAAAAGCGCAACCTGTTCGCACCACCGGTAAATGGAGAGAAACTGCCAGATCTATTGAAAGTGGCTGCGATCTATGGCCCGAACGCATCGGGTAAATCCTCGCTTGTTCGGGCGATGGGAATCATGGGCCAACTGATTGCAGCGCTGCCGACCTCAAATGATGAACCGCTACCCGTCTCGCCCTTTCGTTTTGATCCCAAACTTCAAAACGAACCAAGCTTCTTTGAATACAACTTCATTCAACGCGGACTCCGATATCGGTTTGTTCTGTGCATGACGGCGCAGCGAATTACCGAGGAGCACCTTGTTTCGTATCCCAAGGGTAAGGAAACGTTGCTTTATAAGCGTTGTTTTGTGGCAGAGGGCGAGCGATATGTTTTTGGGGCAAGCCTTGAGGGAGGGGAAGACGTTCACAACACTTGGCGGCGCCTGACGAACCCCAAAACACTCTTTATTTCACAAGCCATCGCGAACAGCAGTGAAGAGTTGACCCAACTGCGGGACCCATTTAGCTGGTTCCAAACCGGCCTACTGGTTATTGAGCAGAACAACATGATGGGGCTGTCAGCAACGTCCATCAGATTTCTTCGGATGGCATCAGACTGCACACAGGATTTAAGAGACTTTCTAAGGGACGTGGATATTCCGGTGTCCGCAATTCAGCTCAATACCGAAGACGCGGAATCTGTTCAAAGCACCAAAAAACTCACCCTGAAAGAGTTCTTCGCTGCTGCGCAAAAAGACAAAGTAACCCTGTCCCATACAAGTCTTTTAGGCAAAGCCGAATTTGATTTTTCTGAGGAGTCTGGCGGTACGAAAAACCTGATTGGTTTCTGGTTGCCCTGGTTCATGATCAATCACGCTGATGGGAGCGGAATACTTGCTGTCGATGAGTTGGACAGCAGTCTTCACCCCTCAATAGTCGATGACTTAATTGAAAAGCACTTGGATGGAGGGTTGGATACTCAACTGATTTTTACCACTCACGACACCCATCTAATGAACGCCAAAGCACTTCGGAGCGATCAATTCTGGATTACTGAGCGAGATGCCAATGGCGCAACCAGCCTTTTCTCTGTTCATGATTTTGAAGGGCGGGAAGGGGAATACGTCGAGAAACGCTACTTTGAAGGCCGTTATCGCGGGTTGCCATTGATCAGGCGTGCTATGTCAGATACGGCTGTTCGTTCAAATGCCACAAACCCAGCCCGCATCCCTGCGGGCTGAGCAACCTCATTTACCGACTAACCTTCCAAGCATCCCCCGCAGGCGCAGTCCCGTGGTCGTACGGCTTGGCAATCCACATGTAGATCAACCCCAACCCAATCACAATCGCCGTGCTCAACACCATCGCATAGTTGATATACCAAGCCGCATCCGGCGTACGCGGCCAGGCCATGTTGATGATCGCACCGACGCCATAAACCAGCGCCCCGATGTTGACCGGCAACCCCCACGCGCCGAGGGTGAATTTGCCGCTCGGTTTCCAGCCTTTCATCCGTGCATACAGCGCGGCCAATACGATCATCTGGAACGCCAGGTAAATCCCGATGGCGGCGAAGCTGACGATGGTCGCCACCGCATCTTGAAGGAAGAATCCGAGCACGATGATCAGCGCCGGCATGACACCCGACACAAACAGCGCCGCCACCGGCACTTGAGTCGTAGGAGAAATCTTCTTCAACAGTTTGCTGCCGATGACCATTTCATCCCGGGCGTAGGAATACAGCAGACGACTCGCCGCCGCTTGTAGGCTGATGACGCAGGAGATGAAGGAAATCATCACCACGCCCATCACGACTTTCGAGCCCACCGGGCCGAAGGCGTTGTTGAGGATGGTGGTGACCGGGTCTTTGTCGGTGCCGTTGATCACGGCTTGCATGTCCGGTACGGCGAGGATCAGGGCCAGGCAGGCGAACATGGCCGAGATGCCGCCGATGTAGATGGTCATGCGCATCGCAATCGGGATTTGCTTGCTCGGGTTCGGGGTTTCTTCGGCGACGTCGCCGCAGGCTTCGAAGCCGTAGTAGAGGAACATCCCGGCCAGTGAGGCGGTGAGGAAGGCCGGCAGGTAGGAGCCGTCGATGCGGATGTCGAAGGTGTTGAACAACACGCTGATGGGTTGATGGCGCTCGAAGACCAACAGGTAAACGCCGACCACCACGGCACCGATCAACTCACAGAGAAAGCCGAACATGGCGATCCGCGCCAGCACTTTGGTGCCGCTGAGGTTGACCAGGGTGGCGAACAGCGTCAGGAACAATGCGATGACGATGTTGGTGTTGTTGCTCGGTTCAAAACCCATCATCGCGGCCAGGTACGGGCCGGCGCCGACGGCAACGGCAGCGATGGTCACGCACAGGGCGATGGAGTAGATCCAGCCGACCATCCACGCCCATTTTTTGCCCACCAAACGCCGAGCCCATGGGTAGACGCCGCCGGAAATCGGGAATTGCGACACCACTTCACCGAAGATCAGGCACACCAGCAACTGGCCGCAACCGACCAGCAAATAGGCCCAGAACATCGGTGGCCCGCCGGCGGCGAGGCACAGGCCGAACAGGGTATAAACCCCGACGACCGGTGAGAGGTAAGTGAAGCCCAGGGCGAAGTTTTCCCACAGGCTCATGCTGCGATTGAAGTTCGAGGTGTAGCCCAGCTTGCGCAGTTGCTCGGCATCGCTGTCGGCTGCGGCGGGGGAGAGTTCGGGTAGTGCACTCATGGTCTGTCAGCTCCGGAAAATCGGCAGATTTCGGATGTCCGAAACCGTGGCGGGGCCGTTAAGGCGCTGCCCGGGTCGGTGGTTATTGTTTTGGTTTGTTTGGGGTGAAGCCTGGTGGTGCTGGGTGCCGGTTTCTTCCTTGATATTGCGGTGATGCCTTCGCGGGCAAGCCTTGCTCCTACAGGTTTTGTGTCGTTCGCCCATCATGTGAACGACATCAACCCTGTAGGAGCGAGGCCTGCTCGCGAAGCTTTTAATGCTTGAACATCACATGCCGCACGACGGTGTAGTCCTCCAGCCCATACATGGACATGTCCTTCCCGTAACCGGACAATTTCTGACCGCCATGAGGCATCTCACTGACGAGCATAAAGTGGGTATTCACCCACGTGCAGCCGTACTGCAAACGTGCGGCCAGGCGATGGGCGCGACCGACGTCCGAGGTCCACACCGACGACGCCAGGCCGTAGTCCGAATCATTGGCCCAGCCCAGCACTTGCGCTTCATCGTTGAATTTGGTCACCGACACCACCGGCCCGAACACTTCGCGACGAACGATTTCATCGTCCTGTTGCGCATCGGCCAACACAGTCGGTTCGAAGAAGAAGCCATTGCCTTCCACAGCTTTGCCACCGGTGACCAAACGGATGTGTGATTGCGCCACGGCACGCTCGACAAACCCGGCGACACGGTCGCGATGTTGCGCGGTAATCAGCGGGCCCAACTCGGTCGCCGGGTCATCCTGCAAACCGTACTTGATGCTGCTGACCGCCGCGCCGAGCTTCTCGACAAATTTGTCGTAGATACCTTTTTGCGCATAGATGCGGCAGGCGGCGGTGCAGTCCTGACCCGCGTTGTAAAAACCGAAGGTGCGAATGCCTTCCACGGCGGCGTCGATGTCGGCGTCGTCGAAGATGATCACCGGGGCTTTGCCGCCCAGTTCCATGTGCATGCGTTTAACGCTGTCGGCGGTGCTGGAAATGATGTTGGCGCCGGTGGCGATGGAACCGGTCAGCGAGACCATGCGCACCTTTGGATGGGTCACCAATGGACTGCCGACCGTAGGACCACGACCGAACACCAGATTGAGTACGCCCGCCGGGAAAATGTCCGACGCCAGTTCCACCAGACGTAACGCGGTCAGCGGGGTTTGTTCCGACGGTTTGAGCACCACGGTATTACCGGCGGCCAGGGCCGGGGCGATTTTCCAGGCGACCATCATCAACGGGTAGTTCCACGGCGCAATGGAGGCGATCACGCCCACCGGGTCGCGGCGGATCATCGAGGTGTGGCCCGCCAGGTATTCACCACCGGCTGAACCGCTCATGCAACGGCTGGCGCCGGCGAAGAAACGGAACACGTCGGCAATCGCCGGGATCTCGTCGTTCAGTGCTGCGCTGTAGGGTTTGCCGCAGTTGTCCGATTCCAGTTTGGCCAGCTCTTCGCCGTGGGCTTCGATGGCGTCGGCGAGTTTGAGTAGCAGCAATGAACGTTCTTTCGGCGGGGTTTGCGACCAGGCTTCGAAGGCGTTGTCGGCGGCGCGTACGGCGGCATCGACCTGGGCTTCGCTGGCTTCGTTGATTTCCACCAGCACCCGGCCGAGCGCCGGGTTGAACACCGGTTGGGCGGGGCCTTCGCCGTCAATCAGTTGGCCGTTGATCAAAAGTTTGGTTTGCATGGTTCTGTCCTCATCGAAACTATTATTTTTCTGTCGGAACCGTTCCCTGTAGGAGCATGGCTTGCCCGCGATGGCGTCTTCGGATTCGCCAAAAGCATCGCGGGCGAGCCTTGCTCCTACACGGGTAATCGTTGTCAGTTATTTCCCGCCGCTGCCCGCCACGCTTTCACCACCCCGTGTCAGGTAATACGCCCCCAGGATCGGCAGCATGGTCACCATCATCACCAGCATCGCGACGACGTTGGTTACCGGCACGTCCCGTGGGCGGCTAAGTTGGTTGAGCAGCCACAGCGGCAGCGTGCGTTCGTGGCCGGCGGTGAAGGTGGTGACGATGATTTCGTCGAACGACAGCGCAAACGCGAGCATGCCGCCGGCCAGCAACGCCGAGCCGAGGTTCGGCAGGACGATGTAGCGGAAGGTCTGCCAGCCGTCGGCGCCGAGGTCCATCGAGGCTTCGATCAAACTGTGGGAGGTGCGGCGCAACCGGGCGATGACGTTGTTGTAGACGATCACCACGCAGAAGGTCGCGTGGCCGACGATGATGGTGAACATCCCCGGCTCGATCCCCAACGTCTTGAAGGTCGCCAGCAACGCGATCCCGGTGATGATCCCCGGCAGTGCAATCGGCAGGATCAGCATCAGCGAGATGCCTTGCTTGCCGAAGAATTCGCGGCGGTACAACGCCGCCGACGCGAGGGTGCCGAGGATCATCGCGATCAACGTGGCGATGGCGGCGATTTCCGCCGACAGCTTGATCGCTTCCAGCACATCCGGCCGCGAAAAAGCGACGCTGAACCACTTCAAGGTAAAGCCCTTGGGCGGAAAGCTGAACGCCGCTTCTTCGGTGTTGAAGGCGTACAAAAAGATGATCAGGATCGGGAAGTGCAGGAACACCAACCCGCCCCAGGCTGCGATGCGCAAGCCCAGTGAAGCGCGCTCAGAGTGCATCGAAGGCCCCCAGTCGTTTAACGATAGTCAGGTAAACGGCGATCAACACAATCGGCACCAACGTGAACGCAGCCGCCATCGGCATGTTGCCAATCGCGCCTTGTTGGGCATACACCATGCTGCCCACGAAGTACCCCGGCGGCCCCACCAGTTGCGGCACGATGAAGTCACCCAAGGTCAGCGAAAACGTAAAGATCGAACCGGCGGCAATGCCCGGAATCGACAGCGGCAAAATCACTTGCATAAAGGTCTGGCGCGGCTTGGCTCCAAGGTCGGCGGAGGCTTGCAGTAAGGAGGGCGGCAGGCGTTCCAGTGAAGCCTGAATCGGCAGGATCATGAACGGCAGCCAGATGTAGACGAACACCATGAACCGGCCCAAATGCGAGGTCGACAAGGTGCTGCCACCCACGCCGGGAATGCCGAGGATGAATTGCAAAACCGGCTCCAGCCCCAGGTGCTGAACGAACCACTGCGCCACGCCGCCCTTGGCCAGCAGCAAAGTCCAGGCATACGCCTTGACGATGTAACTGGCCCACATCGGCAGCATCACCGCGATGTAGAAAAACGCTTTGGTCTTGCCGGTGGTGTAGCGCGCCATGTAGTAGGCGATCGGGAACGCGACGATGGCGCTGGCGATCGACACCACAATCGCCATGCTCAGGGTGCGCAGGATGATGTCGAAGTTCGATGGCTGGAACAGTGCGGCGAAGTTCGCCAGGGTCAGGTCGGGGGTGACCGCCATGGTGAAGTCGTCGAAGGTGTAGAAGCCTTGCCACAACAGCACCAGCAGCGAGCCGAGATAAATCGCGCCGAACCACAGCAGCGGCGGCACCAGCAGCAGCGCCAGGTAAAAGTTCGGCCGTCGATACAGCAGGTTGGAAAACCGCCGCAACGGCGAACCGCTGGTCGGGGTTTGAGACATCGCCAAGGTGTTCATTTCACACCCCGCCCACAACATTGTCGTGCAACGGAATCATGGCTTCGCGAGCCCAGCGGGCACTGATGCGTTGCCCGGTCTGGTGCTGGGCGCTGGTGTCCAGCCACTGCACGTTGGCCTGGCTGATGTTCAGGGTCTGGCCGTTTTCCAGCTTCACTTCATAGCGGGTGGCGCTGCCCTGGTACTGGATGTCGTGGAGCAAGCCGCTGACTTCAATTTCATGGCTGGTCAGCGGACCTTCGGCGAAACGCACGTGTTCCGGACGAATCGAAAACGGTTGTGGATTGCCGCTTAATTGCTTGGCCAGATCGCCGCGAATCACGTTCGATGTGCCGACGAATTCCGCGACAAAGGTGGTTGCCGGTTTCATGTACAAATTGCGCGGGGTGTCGACCTGTTCGATGCGACCCTTGTTGAACACCGCCACGCGATCGGACATCGACAGCGCTTCGGTCTGGTCGTGGGTGACGAAGATAAAGGTGATGCCGAGTTGGCGTTGCAGTTTCTTCAATTCGCCCTGCATTTGTTCGCGCAGCTTCAAATCGAGGGCGCCCAGCGGTTCATCGAGCAACAACACGCGTGGGCGATTGACCAAGGCGCGGGCCAGGGCCACACGCTGGCGCTGGCCGCCGGACAGTTGCACCGGTTTGCGTTCGCCGTAGCCGCCGAGGGCAACCATGTCGAGAGCTTCTTCGGCGCGTTTCAGGCGTTCGGTTTTGCCGACGCCCTTGACCTTCAAACCGTAGGCGACGTTGTCGCGAACGTTCATGTGCGGGAACAGCGCGTAATCCTGGAACACGGTGTTCACGTCACGCTGATACGGCGGCAGCCCGGCGGCTTCCTCGCCGTGAATACGGATCGAGCCTGCGCTCGGTTGTTCGAACCCGGCGATCAGGCGCAGGCACGTGGTTTTGCCCGAGCCGGAAGGGCCGAGCATGGAAAAGAACTCGCCGTCCTGGATATCGATGGAAACCCGGTCAACGGCCTTCACTTCGCCGAATTGCCGGGAAACGTTGGTGAACTGGACTGCAAGCGTCATGGTGCGGTGCTCCGAAAAGGCGAAGGCCGTCGCAGCGGCCCTGCCTGGACTTCTGGAAAATCTGAATCGAATACGATCTGATCGTTCCCACGCTCTGCGTGGGAATGCAGCCCGTGACGCTCTGCGTCACCTCTGTGCGAATGGACGCGGAGCGTCCGGTGATGCATTCCCACGCAGAGCGTGGGAACGATCAGTGGATGCTTTAACGACCGCCCATAATCGCGATGTAATCCTGGGTCCAGCGGCTGTACGGCACGAACTTGCCGCCTTCAGCCTGCGGGGTTTTCCAGAAAGCGATTTTTTCGAATTGGTCGAAACCGTTGGTCTTGCATCCCTCGGCGCCGAGCAATTCACTGCCGGTGCACGCCGCCGGCACCGCTGGCAACGAGCCGAACCACGCCGCTACGTCACCCTGGACTTTCGGTTGCAGCGACCAGTCCATCCACTTGTAGGCGCAGTTCGGGTGCTTGGCCTCGGCGTGCAACATCGTGGTATCGGCCCACCCGGTGGCGCCTTCTTTGGGGATGGTCGAAGCGATTGGCTGCTTCTCGTTGATCAGGCCGTTGACCTGATACGGCCAGGCGCTGGACGCGACCACGCCTTCGTTCTTGAAGTCACTCATCTGCACGGTGGTGTCGTGCCAGTAGCGGTGGATCAATGGCTGCTGGGCGCGCAACAGATCGAGCACGGCTTTGTACTGCGCTTCGGTGAGTTGATACGGGTCTTTGATCCCCAGTTCAGGCTTGGTGGTTTTCAGGTACAGCGCCGCGTCGGCGATGTAGATCGGGCCGTCATACGCCTGCACGCGACCTTTGTTGGCCTTGCCGTCCGGCAGGTTTTGCGCGTCGAACACCACGCCCCAACTGGTCGGCGCGGTCTTGAACACATTGGTGTTGTACATCAGCACGTTCGGGCCCCACTGGTACGGGGTGCCGAACGTCTGCTTGTTGACCACATACCACGGCGCGTCTTTCAGGCGTGGGTCAAGGCCTTTCCAGTTCGGAATCAGCGCGGTGTTGATCGGCTGCACCCGCTTGCCGACGATCAAGCGCAACGAGGCATCGCCCGACGCAGTGACCAAGTCGTACCCGCCCTTGGCCATCAGGCTGACCATTTCATCGGAGGTGGCGGCGGTTTTCACATTGACCTTGCAGCCGGTTTCCTTCTCGAAACCGGTCACCCAGTCGTAGGCTTTGTCGCTCTCGCCACGTTCGATGTAGCCGGGCCAAGCCACGATATCCAGCTGACCTTCGCCGGCACCGACGGCTTTCAGCGGTTCGGCGGCCTGGATACTGGCACTGGCGAGCAATGCAGTGGTGATTGCACTGAGCAGTGCGGTCTTGTGCACGAACATGGGACACACCTCTTTGTTTTTTAGGTTTTTGTTAAGAGTAGCTGCAAGTTTCAAGCTTCAAGCGCCAAGAAAAAGCGCTCCGCGTTTGGCTTGTGGCTTGTAGCCTGCCGCTTAAAGCTCCCGGCTATGCCGGGCCATAATGTGCCGCACCACGCTGTAGTCCTGAAGCGAATCGCTGGATAAGTCTTTGCCGTAGCCCGAACGCTTCAGGCCGCCATGGGGCATTTCGCTGACCAGCATGAAATGGCTGTTGATCCAGGTGCAGCCGTACTGCAAGCGCGCCGCGACTTGCATGGCTTTGTCGAGGTTCTGGGTCCAGATCGACGAGGCGAGGCCGTATTCCGAGTCGTTGGCCCAATCCACGGCTTGGGCGAGTTCGTCGAAGCGGGTGACGGTGACCACCGGTCCGAACACCTCGCGCTGCACGATTTCATCGCTCTGCTTGCAACCGGCGAGCAAGGTTGGCTGGTAATAGAAGCCGGCGCCGGAATGCACCGCCGCGCCGGTGACCCGTTCGATGTGCGGCTGGCCGAGGGCGCGTTCGACAAAACTGGCCACGCGGTCACGCTGACGGGTGCTGATCAGCGGGCCGATTTCGTTGTCGGCATCGCGTTTGCCGGCGAAACGCAGGCTGCTGACCGCCGCGCCCAACTCGGCAACCAAGCGATCATGAATCCCGGCCTGCGCATAAATCCGGCACGCCGCCGTGCAGTCCTGACCGGCGTTGTAATAGCCGTAGGTGCGCACGCCTTCGACCACCGCTTGAATGTCCGCGTCGTTACACACGATCACCGGGGCTTTGCCGCCGAGTTCGAGGTGCGTGCGTTTCAGGGTTTTTGCTGCGGCCTGGAGGATTTTTTGCCCGGTGACGATATCGCCGGTCAGCGACACCATCCGCACTTTCGGGTGGCTGACCAAGTGACTGCCAACGCCTTCGCCGCCTCCGCAGAGGATGTTGATCACCCCCCGCGGCAGAATCTCGGCCAGCGCCGGGGCCAACGCGAGGATCGACAGCGGCGTGTGTTCGGATGGCTTGAACACCAGGGTATTGCCGGCGGCCAGGGCCGGGGCGATTTTCCAGGCGGCCATCATGATCGGGTAGTTCCACGGGGCAATCGACGCGACGACGCCAATTGGATCGCGCCGCACCATGCTCGTGTAACCCGGCATGTATTCGCCGCTGAGCTGGCCGGTCTGGCAGCGCACGGCACCGGCGAAGAAACGGAACACATCCACCGTGGCGCTTAAATCGTCCTGACGGGCCAGGTGCAACGGCTTGCCACAATTCAGGGATTCGAGACGGGCGAGGAGGTCGGCGTTTTTTTCGATGGCGTTGGCAATGTCCAGCAACAAGTTCGAGCGTTGCTGTGGCGTCGTCCGTGACCAACTGGCGAAGGCGTGGTGGGCGGCGAGGATCGCGGCTTCCACTTGTTCGGTGCTGGCTTCGGCGATGTGGGTCAGCACTTCACCGGTGGCGGGGTTGAGGATCGGCTCGACAAAGCCCTGGCCCTGGACCAATTCGCCATCGATCAACAACGCGGTGAACAACGGTGTCTGCGCGCCAGCCATTTTTCGGGTTCTCTTTTCTTGTGTGGCCATGGTGCTCCCAGTGACTGGGGCCCGGCCGTCTTATAAAGATGTAACAAGACTAGTGCGCGGGCCTGCGGTCGACAAATTCTAAATACTGAAGGTGGCGTTCGATTAAATAGATGGCTTGCGCCCGCCGTGAGGCTGCTCGCGGGCGACGGTCAGGAATGGATCAACCAGCGCCGGCCGCGCGGTGCCACGGCGCCAGGCCAGGCCGACGTCGAGGGTCTGACTGAGGTCGGCGATGGGGCGCGCCTCGATGATGTCGCCCTCCAGGGACCACGGGCGGTAGGTCATGTCGGGCTGAATCGACACACCCAAACCGGCGGCCACCAGGCTTCGCACGGCTTCCGTCGACGCGGTTCTCAACGTGATGCGCGGTTGCAGCGAGGCCGCCGCCCACATGCGCTGGGCATTGCGGTCCATTTCATCGACGTTCAGTTGAATCAACGGCTCCCGGGTCACGTCGGCAAGGTTGATGCTGTCGTGTTCCAGCAGCGGATGCTGAGCCGGCAGCCACAAACGGTGGGGCGAGTGGGTCAGGACTTCGGTCTGCAAGGCGTGGCGATCTTCGAGGTTGGAAAGGATCAGCACACCGACATCAATCTCGCCGCTGACCAGCAAATGCTCGATGTAGGGGCGCTCGTCCTCCATCACGCGGATCTCGACATTGGGGTAAGCGCGCTGGAACCGGGTGAGCAGATCCGCCAGATAGTAACCGGCGACGAGGCTGGTTACGCCGATGATCAACTGCCCGGCGACCTGGTCGGTGCTCTGTTGCAGGCTGCGTTTGGCGTTGTCCACCGTCGCCAGAATCAAGTGTGCCTGGCGTAGGAATTGATGCCCTTGGTGCGTAAGGGTCATGCCTTTGGCGTGTCGGTTGAACAGGCTGATGCCGATTTCCTGCTCCAGTTGCTGGATCGCCAGGGTCAGGGTGGATTGGGAAATAAACGCGGTTTGCGCAGCGGCGGAGATCGAGCCGGTCTCGGCCACGGCGATGAAATGACGTATCTGACGCAAGGTCATCATGGGGAAAGTACCCGGTGGGCGGTTTTTATAGATTTGATCGAGTGTATATCTTTTTAATCGATGGCCAGGGTTGAGGCTTCGACCAACAAGCAACATCTCGAAGCACTCTCGCAGGCAGGTTCCGGGCACTTTCGATCTAGGCTGAGGGCCTTAATGATCCGGTTACCCCGAATTCGTGGAGGCAGCAAATGAACACCCGTGGATTGCTCGATCAGCTACTCAAGTCCGGTCAAGGCATGTTGCAGAACAAGTCTGGCGGTCATCAGAACAAGGCCTCCGGTGGCGGACTGGGCGGCTTGCTCGGCGGCAGCGGTGGCGGCTCGGGTGGCCTCGGCGGTTTGCTGTCGGGCGCGGGCGGCGGGGCCCTGGCGGCAGGGGCGATGGGACTTTTGCTGGGCAGCAAGAAGGGTCGCAGTGTCGGCGGCAAGGTCCTGACCTACGGTGGCCTCGCGGCGCTGGGCGTGATCGCCTACAAAGCCTACGGCAACTGGCAGGCCCAGCAGGGCGCAGCACCGAAGAATGAACCGCAAACCGTCGACCGAGTCCCGCCGGCGCAGGTTGAACAGCACAGTCAGGCGATCCTCAAGGCCCTGGTGGCAGCGGCCAAGGCTGATGGTCATGTCGATGAGCGCGAACGCGCATTGATCGAAGGTGAATTCACCAAACTCGATAACGACCAGGAGTTGCAGCACTGGCTGCACGCCGAACTCAACAAACCCCTGGACCCCACCGACGTTGCCCGCGCCGCCAGCACCCCGGAAATGGCTGCGGAAATGTACATCGCCAGCGTGATGCTGGTGGATGAGGAAAACTTCATGGAGAAGTCCTACCTCGATGAACTGGCGCGGCAACTGAAGCTTGAGCCAGGGTTGAAGGCTGAACTGGAGAAGCAGGTACGGCAGGCTTCGATGTAGGTCTTCAGGGCGCCTTCGCGGGCAAGCCTCGCTCCTACGGGTCATTGTTCGCACCCACCACAAACCTGTAGGAGCGAGGCTTGCCCGCGAAAGCGTCGTGTCAGGCAATCCATAGTCACCTGACCGACCGCATTCGCGAGCAGGCTCGCTCCCACACTGGATTTCCAGCGAACACAAGATTCGTATTCACCACGATCAAAACTGTGGGAGCGAGCCTGCTCGCGAAAGCATTTTCAGCTGCCCCCCCATTATCCAATGGCCAATCCACGGCCCCTTTCTGCCAAATCACCACTGGCAACCTTCCCCCCCATCTAGCGGAAAGTCCCATTCCAGAGCCCGTCCCGGCTATTTACCCACGGGGCGGAGGGCGACGCGCATCCGTCTTATAAATGAAACAGCGCCCTCAGCTATACTCCGCAGCATTTGAAAATGGCCCCGAGGACATACTGTGAAGAACTGGACGTTGCGCCAACGCATCTTGGCGAGCTTTGCGGTCATTATTGCCATCATGTTGTTGATGGTGGTCGTCTCGTATTCCCGGCTGCTGAAGATTGAAGCCAGTGAAGAAAGCGTGCGTGACGACGCATTGCCCGGGGTTTATTACAGTTCGACCATTCGGGGCGCCTGGGTCGATAGTTTTCTCCAGACTCAGGAAATGCTGGGCTTGAAGGAAGGGCAGGGCATCAGTGCCGAAGACGCCGCAGACTTCAAGAGCTTCGAAGCTCGCGTGCAAGATGCGATGAACAGCTATCGCAGCACAGTCACCACGCAAGAAGACAAGGTCGAATTCGCCGCCTTCGAAAAACTCCATGAGCAATACGGCACGATCCTCGCGGCTGTGCTCGACTTGCATAAGCGCAATCAGGAAACCGAGGCCATCAAGTTGTTCAACGAACAACTGACCCCGGCGTGGACCGCCGGGCGCGTGAAGCTCAATGACATCCTGCGCGAAAACAAAGCCGTCGCCGATCAGGACATGGCGAATATCGATGATGCCGTGGTCACCGCGAAGGTCATCATGGGCGTTTCCCTGCTGATCGCGGTATTGGCCGCCGGCCTCTGTGGCCTGTTGCTGATGCGGGCGATCATGGCGCCGATGAATCGCATCGTGCAGATCCTCGAAATCATGCGCACCGGCGACCTCAGCAGTCGTTTGAATCTCGAGCGAAAAGACGAATTCAACGCCGTGGAAACCGGCTTCAACGACATGATGACCGAGCTGACCGCCCTGGTGTCCCAGGCCCAGCGCTCTTCGGTGCAGGTCACCACGTCGGTGACGGAAATCGCCGCCACCTCCAAGCAACAACAAGCCACCGCTACCGAAACCGCCGCCACCACCACCGAAATCGGCGCGACGTCCCGTGAAATCGCGGCCACCTCCCGTGACTTGGTGCGCACCATGACCGAAGTCTCCACCGCCGCCGATCAGGCTTCAGTGCTGGCCGGCTCCGGGCAGCAAGGTTTGGCGCGCATGGAAGACACCATGCATTCGGTGATGGGCGCGGCGGATCTGGTCAACGCCAAACTGGCGATCCTCAACGAGAAGGCCGGCAACATCAATCAGGTGGTGGTGACCATCGTCAAGGTCGCCGACCAGACCAACCTGTTATCGCTGAACGCCGCCATCGAAGCCGAGAAGGCCGGTGAATACGGTCGTGGCTTCGCCGTCGTCGCCACTGAAGTGCGGCGTCTGGCGGACCAGACCGCCGTGGCCACTTACGACATCGAGCAAATGGTCCGTGAGATCCAGTCGGCGGTATCGGCCGGGGTCATGGGCATGGACAAATTCTCCGAAGAAGTGCGTCGCGGCATGTCCGAGGTGCAGCAGGTTGGCGAGCAGTTGTCGCAGATCATCCATCAGGTCCAGGCGCTGGCGCCGCGGGTGTTGATGGTCAACGAAGGCATGCAGGCCCAGGCCACCGGCGCTGAACAGATCAACCACGCGCTGGTGCAGTTGGGCGATGCCAGCAGCCAGACCGTCGAGTCGTTGCGTCAGGCCAGTTTCGCCATCGACGAACTGAGCCAGGTGGCCGTCGGGCTGCGCGGCGGCGTCTCGCGATTCAAAGTCTGATGAGCGAACTCACGGCTAAACGCAGCGCCGTGACACCGGCCAGGCTTGCGCTGTTTCTGGTGTTTCGTGTCGGTAACGAGCGTTACGCATTGCAAGCCATCGAAGTGGCTGAGGTGCTGCCGCGCCTGCCGTTGAAGCCGATTGCCCGGGCGCCGGATTGGGTGGCCGGGGTGTTCGCCTATCGCGGCGCGGTAGTGCCGGTGATCGACCTCAGTGCGCTGACCTTCGGCCAACCGGCCCAGGCCCGCACCAGCACGCGTCTGGTGCTGGTGCACTATCGCCCGGACGAGGCCACGCCGGCGCAGTTGCTCGGGCTGATTCTGGAACAGGCCACCGACACCGTGCGCTGCAACCCGGCGGATTTTCAGCCCTATGGCCTGGACAATCGCCAGGCGCCGTACCTCGGTCCGGTGCGCAAGGATGCCCAGGGTTTACTGCAATGGGTGCGCGTCGCGGACCTGCTCGATGAGCAGGTGCGTGCGCTGTTGTTCCCGGCGCAGCCCCTGGATCTGCTTAAGGAATCGTCATGAGCAGCGACCAGCGGTTTTTCGATTTCCTCAAGGATCGCATCGGCCTCGACGTCGAGTCTGTGGGCCCGGCAATGATCGAGCGTGCGGTACGCCAGCGCACCACGGCTTCCCTGGCGCTGACCGCCGATGAGTATTGGCACACCTTGCAAGGCTCGCGGGAGGAGCAGCAGGCGCTGATCGAAGCGGTGATCGTCCCGGAAACCTGGTTTTTCCGATACCCGGAATCCTTCGCGACGCTGGCGAAACTGGCGGTCAGGCGTCTGGCTGATATCAACAACATGCGCGCCCTGCGGATTCTCAGCCTGCCGTGTTCCACCGGCGAAGAGCCGTACTCCATCGCCATGGCACTGTTGGACGCGGGGCTCAAACCCCATCAGTTCAAAGTCGAAGGCATGGACGTCAGCCCGCTGTCAGTGGAAAAAGCCAAACGCGCGTTGTACGGCAAGAACTCGTTTCGCGGGCAGGACATCGCCTTTCGCGAGCGGCATTTCAGTGCCGAAGAGGAGGGTTTTCGACTCAGTGAGCGCGTGCTGGAACAGGTGCGCTTACAGGTCGGCAATCTGCTGGATCCGGCCCTGCTGGCCAACGAGCCGCCCTATGACTTTGTGTTCTGCCGCAACCTGCTGATCTATTTCGACCAGCCGACCCAGCAACAAGTGTTCGAAGTGCTCAAGCGCCTGACCCACGTCGACGGTGTGCTGTTTATCGGCCCGGCCGAAGGCAGTTTGCTCGGGCGTTTCGGCATGCGTTCGATCGGCATCCCGCAGTCGTTTGCCTTCAGCCGCCAAAGTGCGCCGGAACCCGAGCCTCTGCCGACATTCGTGCCGACCCCGCTGCCGGTGCGTCAACCGGTGCGCAGCGTGACCCCGCCGCCGGTACGCAGTCGCCCATTCGCAGCCGTGGTGCCCTTACCGAATACGGTGAAAACCGCCAGCCCCGACGCCGCCTCGCTGCTGGCGAACATTGCCGCACTGGCCAACGAAGGCAAAAGTGCCGAAGCCCGCGCCGCGTGCGAAAGTTACCTGCGCAGTCACGAACCGGTGGCCCAGGTGTTTTATTGGCTGGGGCTGCTCAGCGATGTCGCCGGTCGCGTGTTGGAAGCCCAGGGTTTTTATCGCAAGGCGTTGTACCTCGAACCGCAACACCCCGACGCGTTGATGCACCTGGCGGCTTTGCTGCAATCCCAGGGTGACACGGCGGGCGCCAAACGATTGCAGGACCGCGCCGCCCGCAGCGAACGCGCCGCCGACAGTGAGCGTAAACGATGACCGTCTCCGACACCTTGAGCGTCACCCATGAAGATGCCCAGGCCATCGACGACTGCTGGAACCGCATTGGTATCCATGGCGACAAGTCCTGCCCGCTGCTGAGCGAACACATTCATTGCCGCAATTGCGCGGTGTATTCGGCGGCCGCCACCCGTTTGCTCGATCGCTATGCCTTGCAGCAGGAAGATCGCGAACAAGTGGCGACGGTGGTCGAAACCGAGGTGAAAACCCGCTCGCTGCTGATGTTTCGCCTCGGCGAAGAATGGCTGGGCCTGGCCACTCGCAGTCTGGTGGAAGTGGCGCCGCTGCAAACCATTCACTCCTTGCCGCACCAGCGCTCCCGGGCCTTGCTCGGCGTGGCGAATGTGCGTGGCGCGTTGGTGGCGTGTCTGTCGCTGGTGGAGTTGCTGGGGCTCGACGCCACGAACAACGTGTCTGCGAGTGCGCGAGTCATGCCGCGCATGCTGATCATCGCCGCCCGGGGCGGGCCGGTGGTGGTGCCGGTGGACGAAGTCGACGGCATTCACGCCATCGACGAGCGCATCCTCGAGGCGGCGTCGCAGTCCGGCGCCCAGGCCAGCGCCAAGTACACCCGTGGCGTGTTGCAATTCAAAGGTCGCAGCCTGCGTTGGCTGGATGAAGAACAGTTGCTGTCCGCCGTGACCCGGAGCCTCACATGACCCCCGAGCAAATGCGCGACGCCTCTTTGCTGGAACTGTTCAGCCTGGAAGCCGAGGCCCAGACCCAGGTGCTGAGCGCCGGTTTGCTGGCCCTTGAGCGTGATCCGACCCAGGCCGATCACTTGGAATCGTGCATGCGCGCGGCCCACTCGCTCAAGGGCGCGGCGCGGATTGTTGGCGTGGATGCCGGGGTCAGCGTGGCCCATGTGATGGAGGATTGCCTGGTCAGTGCCCAGGAAGGGCGGCTGTATCTGCGCCCGGAGCACATCGACGCCTTGCTGCAAGGCACCGATTTGCTGATGCGCATCGCCACACCGAACAACGCACCTTCAGCAGTGGAAATCGACGCCTTCGTCGCGCTGATGGGGCATTTGCTCGATCCGATGGCGCTTGCGCCGCCGATCAGCACGCCGATTGCGCCGTTCATGGACGAACAGCAATTACAGTCACCCGTGGTCGAAGTGCCGATTCCGGTCATCGAATCGCTGCCGATTGCCCCCGCCGAGCCGCCGCGCAAGACCAAACGCACCACCGAAAACGGTGAGCGGGTGCTGCGGGTCACCGCCGAACGGCTGAACAGCCTGCTCGACCTGTCGAGCAAATCCCTGGTGGAAACCCTGCGGCTCAAACCGCACCTGGCCACCATGCAACGGCTCAAGCGCACGCAAAGCAATGGCCTGCGCGCGCTGGAAAACCTTAACGTCCATCTCAAGGATCTGGCGTTGAGCCTGGAAGCCCAGGAAGCGCTGGACGATGCCCGCCGGTTGTTGGCCGAGTCCCAGCAATTGCTGGTGGAAAAGAACGCCGAACTGGATGAATTCGCCTGGCACGCCGGTCAGCGTGCGCAGGTGTTGTACGACACGGCACTGGCCTGTCGCATGCGTCCGTTTGCCGACGTGCTGACCGGGCAGGTGCGCATGGTTCGCGACCTCGGTCGTGACCTGGGCAAACAGGTGCGCCTGGAGATCGAGGGCGAGAAGACCCAGGTCGATCGCGACGTGCTCGAAAAACTCGAAGCACCGTTGACGCATCTGCTGCGCAACGCCGTGGACCATGGCATCGAAACCCCGGAACAACGGCTATTGGCCGGCAAACCACCGGAAGGTCTGATCCGTTTGCGCGCGTCCCACCAGGCCGGTCTGCTGGTGCTGGAACTGAGCGACGACGGCAATGGCGTCGATCTGGAAAAGGTCCGCCGCAGCATCATCGAACGGCAATTGTCTCCAGCAGAAACCGCCGCGCAGTTGAGCGAAGAAGAGTTGCTGACCTTTCTGTTCCTGCCGGGTTTCAGCCTGCGGGACAAGGTCACCGAGGTCTCCGGGCGCGGCGTCGGCCTCGACGCGGTTCAGCACATGGTCCGCCAGTTGCGCGGCGCGGTGGTGCTGGAGCAGACGGCGGGCGAGGGCAGTCGCTTCCATTTGGAAGTGCCGCTGACCTTGTCGGTGGTGCGCAGTCTGGTGGTGGAAGTCGGCGACGAGGCTTACGCCTTTCCGTTGGCGCACATCGAGCGTATGTGCGACCTGGAGCCGCTAGACATCGTTCAGCTCGAGGGTCGCCAACACTTCTGGTACGAAGGCCGGCATGTCGGGTTGGTGGCAGCCAGTCAATTGTTGCAGCGCCCGGCGAGCCAGAACAGCCAGCAAACCCTCAAGGTCGTGGTGATTCGCGAGCGCGATGCGATCTACGGCGTGGCCGTTGAACGCTTTATTGGCGAGCGGACCTTGGTCGTATTGCCGCTGGATGAGCGCCTGGGCAAGATTCAGGACATTTCCGCCGGGGCACTGCTCGACGACGGTTCGGTGGTGTTGATCGTCGACGTCGAAGACATGCTGCGTTCAGTGGACAAACTGCTCAACACCGGGCGTCTGGAGCGCATTGCCCGCCACAGCAATCAAGCCCCGGAAGCGGCGCGCAAGCGGATACTGGTGGTGGACGATTCCCTGACCGTGCGCGAGTTGCAGCGCAAATTGCTGCTCAATCGCGGCTACGACGTCGCGGTGGCCGTGGACGGTATGGATGGCTGGAACGCCCTGCGTTCGGAGGATTTCGATCTGCTGATCACCGACATCGATATGCCGCGCATGGACGGCATCGAACTGGTGTCTTTATTGCGCCGGGACAATCGCCTGCAATCGCTTCCGGTTATGGTGGTGTCCTATAAAGATCGAGAAGAAGACCGTCGTCGTGGACTGGACGCCGGAGCCGACTATTATCTAGCCAAAGCCAGTTTTCATGACGACGCCCTGCTCGATGCAGTGGTTGAGCTCATCGGGGGAGCGCGGGCATGAAAATCGCAATCGTCAACGACATGCCCATGGCGGTAGAGGCCCTGCGCCGCGCCGTGGCATTCGAACCGGCGCATCAGGTGATCTGGGTCGCCAGCAATGGCGCCGAGGCGGTGCAACGTTGCGCCGAGCACACCCCGGATCTGATCCTGATGGACTTGATCATGCCGGTGATGGATGGCGTGGAGGCGACCCGGCGGATCATGGCCGAAACGCCGTGCGCCATCGTGATCGTTACCGTCGACCGCCAGCAGAACGTGCACCGGGTGTTCGAAGCCATGGGCCACGGTGCGCTGGATGTGGTCGATACGCCGGCGATTGGTGCCGGCAACGCTCAGGAGGCAGCGGCGCCGTTACTGCGCAAAATCCTGAACATCGGCTGGCTGATCGGCGACAAGGGCAATCGCGTGCGCTCGGCGCCGAGTCCGCTGCGCAGCTCGGGTTCCCGGCAAAAACTGGTGGCCATCGGCTCGTCAGCAGGCGGGCCAGCAGCGCTGGAAGTCTTGCTCAAGGGCCTGCCACGGGATTTTTCCGCGGCCATCGTGCTGGTGCAGCACGTGGATCAGGTGTTCGCCGCCGGCATGGCCGAATGGCTCAGTAGCGCCAGCGGCCTTAACGTGCGGCTGGCCCAGGAAGGCGAACCGCCCCAGGCTGGCACGGTGTTGCTGGCAGGCACCAATCATCATATTCGCTTGTTGAAGAACGGGACGCTGGCGTACACCGCCGAACCGGTCAACGAGATTTACCGGCCCTCCATCGATGTGTTTTTCGAGAGTGTGGCCAGTTACTGGAACGGCGACGCCGTCGGCGTTTTGCTGACGGGCATGGGGCGCGACGGGGCGCAGGGGCTTAAACTCATGCGCCAACAGGGTTACCTGACCATCGCTCAGGACCAGAACAGCAGTGCGGTGTACGGCATGCCGAAAGCGGCTGCGGCCATCGACGCTGCCGTGGAAATTCGCCCACTGGACAAGATAGCGCCACGATTGCTGGAGATATTCCCTAAATGAAGGCTTTTCACAGCAATCCTGGCCCAAGTAGTACTCAGGTGACGGCACATGAATGACTTACAGCTCGACGACTTCAAGACCGACGAAAACGCCGCCATGGTGTTGTTGGTGGACGATCAGGCGATGATCGGCGAGGCGGTTCGGCGCGGTCTGGCGAATCAAGAGAACATCGACTTCCACTTCTGCGCCGACCCGCACCAGGCCATTGCCCAGGCGATTCGGATCAAGCCAACGGTGATCCTGCAAGACCTGGTGATGCCCGGTCTCGACGGTTTGAGCCTGGTGCGCGAGTACCGCAACCACCCGGCCACCAAGGACATCCCGATCATCGTCCTGTCGACCAAGGAAGATCCGCTGATCAAAAGCGCGGCGTTCGCGGCCGGGGCCAACGATTACCTGGTGAAACTGCCGGATAACATCGAACTGGTGGCGCGCATCCGCTATCACTCGCGCTCTTACATGACCTTGTTGCAGCGTGACGCGGCTTATCGTGCATTGCGGGTCAGCCAGCAGCAGTTGCTCGACACCAACCTCGTCTTGCAACGCCTGATGAACTCCGACGGCCTGACCGGCCTGTCGAACCGCCGGCACTTCGACGAATACCTGGAACTGGAGTGGCGACGTTCACTGCGGGACCAGACTCAACTGTCATTGCTGATGATCGACGTGGACTACTTCAAGTCATACAACGACAGTTTCGGCCACCTGGAAGGCGATGAAGCCCTGCGCAAGGTCGCCACGGCGATTCGTGATGCCAGCGCCCGGCCTTCGGACCTGCCGGCGCGTTACGGCGGCGAAGAGTTTGCCCTGGTGCTGCCCAACACCTCGCCGGGCGGCGCTCGGTTGGTGGCGGAGAAACTGCGTCAGACCGTGGCAGCGTTGAAAATTCCCCATGTATTTCCGGCTGAAGGTTCGAATTTGACGATCAGTATTGGCCTGTCCACCATCACCCCGCAGGCGGGCAGCGATTGCCGGCAATTGATCTCGGCGGCGGATAAGGGGCTGTATCTGGCGAAGAATAACGGGCGCAATCAGGTGGGGATTGAGTAAGGATTGGCTCAGGTTTTGTGGTGGAGGTTGGAACCACCCCTCTCCCTAACCCTCTCCCCAAGGGGGCGAGGGGACTGACCGAGGTGTCCTTGGAGCTACATCGACTTGAATTACCGAGTTGAACTCAGGCCTTGAAAGCAATATAGATCGGCTCCCTTT
>NZ_MOBR01000006.1:206280-353170 GCF_003732705.1 Pseudomonas frederiksbergensis
ACTCAGGCCCTGAAAGCAATATAGATCGGCTCCCTTTCCCCTCTCCCCAAGGGGGCGAGGGGACTGACCGAGGTGTCCTTGGTGCTACATCGACCTGAATTACTGAGTTGAACTCAGGCCTTGAAAGCAATATAGATCGGCTCCCTTTCCCCTCTCCCCTATGGGGAGAGGGCTGGGGTGAGGGGTGGCTTTTAAATTCACCGCATCATCCCGGCCTCTGCTACCAACCAATCCCGAAACGCCGCAATCCTCGGCTTCGCCGCACATTCCGGCCGATAAACCACGTAGTACGCCAGATCAATCGGACACGTCAGGTCGCCGAACGGCCGCACCAGACGCCCCGCCGCCAGATCGTCGCGCACCATCTCGCTACGCCCCAGCGCCACGCCCCGACTGTCGATCGCCGCTTGCAGTACCGCCGCCGAATTGTTGATACGTAAGCCGTGCCCGGTTTCAATATCGGGAAAACCGGCGGCATCGAGCCAGGTTCGCCAGGTCGGAAATCCGCTGTTTTGTTCCAGGGTCAGGTCGTGGAGCAGGGTATAGCGGGCCAAATCCCCGGGTTCCGTCAGCGCTGGCAATTGATCGCGCAGTGACGGCGAGCACACGGGGTAGATCTCCTCATCCATCAACCGCACGGCGGTCAAACCGGACCAGACCCCGGCGCCATAGCGCACGCCGACATCAATGCCATCTGCCAGGAAGTCCACGGACCGCTGGTTGGTGTCGAGCCGCAAGTCGGTGTCGGGACGCGCCTGCTGGAAACGCTCGATCCGAGGCAGCAGCCATTTGGCGGCGAACGCCGGGCTCACGGTGACGGTCAGCACGCCACTGTCGGACGCATCTTTGAGTCGCGATAGACCCATGCTCAAGCGATCGAACCCGGCGCGGATGTCCGGCAGCGCGGCGCGGGCGGCGTCGGTCGGCACCAGGCGAGTGGTGCCGCTGCTGGCGCGGTGGAACAACGGTACACCCAGCCAAGCTTCCAATACCCGTACCTGCTGGCCCACGGCGGCGGCTGTTACATTCAGTTCTATTGCCGCTTCGGAAAAGCTCTGATGTCTCGCTGCAGCTTCAAATGCCCTGAGTGCATTGAGGTAAGTGGGATATTTCATGGTTATCCACTAAAGCTTTTCTTTGTCGGGCTCAAAGATTATCTGGTTTGTCGGGGAATGTCGCGAGGCTGAAAATCAGTGCTCTTCTTCACTTCCCAAAGAGCGCATCCCATGTACGACTTTTCTTCGAAGGTAGCCATCATCACTGGCGGCGGTTCAGGTATCGGCAAAGAAGTGGCCGAGCAATTGGTCGCTGCCGGCGCCTCGGTGGTGATCGGTGGTCGTGATCAGGCAAAACTGGCCCAAGCTGCCGAAGCCATTGACCCGAGCGGTACCCACGTGCGTTTCGTCGCTGGCGACATCGCCGACCCTGCCACCGCCCAGGCACTGGTGGACGAGGCGACCCGCGCCTTTGGCGGCGTCGATATCCTGGTCAACAACGCCGGGGTGTTCAGCCCCAAACCGTTCCTTGAAGTCGATGAGCGCGAGTACGACGGTTTTCTCGACATCATCCTCAAGGGCAAATTCTTCATGGCCCAGGCCGCCGCCCGGGCGATGCAACTGCGCGGTGGCGGCGCCATCGTGCAAACCGGTTCCCTGTGGGCGATTCAAGCCATCGGGGCGACACCGTCGGCGGCCTATTCCGCAGCGAATGCCGGCGTGCACGCCTTGACCCGCAACCTCGCCCTCGAACTGGCCTCGCTCAACATCCGCATCAACACCGTCGCCCCAGCCGTGGTGGAAACCCCGGTGTACGGCACGTTCATGACGGCAGAACAGGTCAAGGAAACCCTGCCGACGTTCAACGCCTTCCACCCATTGGGGCGCAACGGTCAGCCGGCGGATGTGGCGCAAGCGATTCTGTTCCTGGCGTCGAACCAGGCGTCGTGGATCACCGGCACCGTGCTGCCGGTTGACGGCGGCGTCACTGCCGGTCGTAACTGAAAAAGGGGAGCGATCAATATGATGGATTGGAACGGTTACCGAGATCAGCTACTAGCCCGGGTCGGCGACTTCGCCAAACTGAGTCCGGACACCATTCGCGGCTTGCAGGTCATGGACGGTGCCGGCGCGAAGACCGGGCACCTGGACGCAAAGACCCGCGAGTTGATTGCGTTGGCGGTCGGCGTGACCACCCGCTGCGACGGTTGCATCGCGGTGCATACCCAAGCGGCAGTCAAGCATGGCGCCAGCCGTGAGGAAATCGCCGAAGCGCTGGGGGTGGCGATCGCGCTGAATGCGGGGGCGGCGGTGATCTATTCCGCCCGCGTGCTCGACGCCCACGCCGCCCTCAGCAATCTGTAAACCCAATCCCCTGTGGGAGCGGGCTTGCTCGCGAAGAGGCCCTGTCAGTCAGCATTGATGTTGAATGACACACCCCATTCGCGAGCAAGCCCGCTCCCACAGGGGATGCAGGTTGGACGGTAGAAACCGGGGACATCCTTTACGTTTTAAACCGGAGACATCCTTTACAGGTGTGAAATACGGTCAGGAGGTACCTGACCATGTCCTGGAATCGAGAGTCCCCAATGAATCAGAGAGTCAAACTCATCGGCGACTGGTTGACCGGCGCCTACTCCAAAAGTGAGCTGGCTCGGCACTACGGTGTCAGCCGGCCGGCAGTCATGCGCGGTTTTGCGCGGGTGCGAGCGGGGCGGTGTTCTATCTCAAGTCGGGCCATCTGAGGAGCGTGATTCATGAATAACCCTGAAAACAAGCCGCTCATGGTGTTGGCCGGTGTCGGCGAAGGCCTGGGGGCAGCGCTGGCGGCACGGTTTGTCGCGGGCGGCTATCGGGTTGTTGGCCTGTCGCGCTCGGCTCGCGAATGGGCGCTGCCCGGCTACTTCGCCATGACGTGCGACCTGACGAAAGAAGCCGAAGTGCAGGCGACCTTCGAGCAGATCGAACGCCAACATGGTCATCCGGCGGTGGTGATTCATGTCGTTGGCGACCTGCTGATCTCGCCGTTTCTGGAATTGTCCGCTGACGCCTTTGAAGGCGTTTGGCGTTCGATGGTGCTGTCGGCAATGCTCGTCAGTCAGCAAGCCATCGCTCGGATGTTGCCTGCCGGGCACGGCGCATTGTTGTTCGCCGGTGCCACCGCCAGCCTGCGTGGCGGCGCCCGGTTTGCGGCGTTCGCGTCGGCCAAGTTTGCCTTGCGCGGGTTGGCCCAGTCATTGGCGCGGGAGTTTCAATCGCAGGGGATTCATGTGGCGCACGTGGTGCTCGACGGAATAATCGGCGTTGCCGATGGCGCAGAACTGGACCCGGCCGCCCTGGCGGAAAGCTTCTGGATACTGGCTCACCAGCCACGCTCAACCTGGACCCACGAACTGGATCTGCGTCCGCAACTGGAGCGGTTTTGATGGGGCAGACTCAAGTAGTGATCGTCGGCGCAGGCCTGAGCGGTTTGTACGCCGCGCGACTGTTGGCCGAGGCGGGTGTGGACTTCATCGTCGTTGAAGCGCGTGAGCGGGTGGGCGGACGCATTCTATCGGCGGACTCGTTCGATCTCGGTCCGTCTTGGTTCTGGCCGGATTTTCATCCGCGCATGACGAGCCTCGTGGAACAACTGGGTTTACGCACCTTTGCGCAACCGGTCGAAGGCGACATGTTGGTCGAGCGCTTCAGGCTGGAGCCGCCACAGCGCCTGGCCGGGTATGAGTCGGGCAATGAGTCGATGCGGATTGTCGGAGGCACCGGCGCGTTGATCGAAGCGCTGGCGACACCGCTGTCCGCCAGTCAGTTGCGTCTCGGTCAACGGGTTGTCTCGGTGCAGCAAGTGGACGGCGGTATTCGCCTGCTGAGTGAAAGCACTCATGGGCAAACGACGGCATTGCACTGCGCCCATGTGATTCTCGCCATGCCGCCAAGGATCATCGCGCAAACAGTCTGCTTCGAACCGCCCCTGAACCCGCTGGATCAGCAGCGCTGGACCAATACGCCGACCTGGATGGCGCCACACGCCAAATACGTCGCCGTCTACGACGAAGCGTTCTGGCGGGATGACGGCCTGTCGGGCATGGCGCAGAGCATGGTCGGTCCGCTGGTGGAGATCCACGATGCGTCCGGTGAGGTGGGCAGGGCAGCGCTGTTCGGGTTTATCGGCATCGCGGCGGTTTCGCGGCGCAATCTCGGCGAGGTCGCGTTGATGCAGCAGTGTCTCGATCAGTTGATTCGTCTATTCGGTACCCAAGCGGCCACGCCATACGCCGAATTCTTCAAGGACTGGGCGGCAGACGAAATGACGGCGACTGGCGCCGATCAAGTCTCCGGGGCCCACGGTGCAGGTGTTGCGGGATTGGACCGGGTTCAGGGCGACTGGTCGCCTTACCTGACACTGGCCGGCAGCGAGGTGGCGAGGGAGCATGCCGGGTACATGGAAGGCGCGCTGGAAGCGGCGCAGTGGGCCGTCAGTCAGTATCGGCAGCTGACGGACGGGGTTCACGCCCAAATCATTCACCCCTAAAGCCGCCAGGCGGGCTGCCGTGACAGCTTGATTACGTTATACTCGCCGGCTTTCAAAAGTTCGCCAACGAGTGCTGCCCGCCATGGAAATCAACCCGATCCTTAACAGTATCAAGGACCTGTCCGAGCGCTCCGAAACTATTCGGGGGTATCTTTGACTACGATCAAAAGCATGAGCGTCTGACTGAAGTCAATCGCGAGCTTGAAGATCCGGCTGTCTGGAACAACCCGTCGTACGCTCAGGAACTCGGTCGCGAGCGTTCGCTGCTGGCGCAGATCGTCGAAACCCTCGACGAAATGCACACCGGCCTGGCCGATGCCAAAGAACTGCTGCTGATGTCCGCCGAAGAAGAAGACCAGGCCGCCGTCGATGACGTCGCGACCGAAGTCGAGCGTCTTCGCGAATCCCTGGAAAAACTCGAATTCCGTCGCATGTTCAGCGGTGAGATGGATGCCAACAACGCCTACCTGGACATCCAGGCCGGCTCCGGCGGCACCGAGGCCCAGGACTGGGCCAACATCCTGCTGCGCATGTACCTGCGCTGGGCTGACAAACGCGGTTTCGACGCGACCATCATGGAGCTGTCCGCCGGTGAAGTCGCCGGGATCAAGGGCGCCACGGTCCACATCAAGGGCGAATACGCCTTTGGCTGGTTGCGTACCGAGATCGGCGTGCACCGTCTGGTGCGCAAGAGCCCGTACGACTCCGGTAACCGTCGCCACACCTCGTTCTCGGCTGTGTTCGTGTCGCCGGAAATTGATGACAACATCGAAATCGACATCAACCCGTCGGACCTGCGCATCGACACCTACCGCTCCTCCGGTGCCGGTGGCCAACACGTAAACACCACCGACTCGGCTGTACGGATCACCCACGTACCGTCCAACACCGTGGTCAGCTGCCAGAACGAACGCTCCCAGCACGCCAACAAAGACACCGCGATGAAAATGTTGCGGGCGCGCTTGTACGAGCAGGAAGTGCAGAAACGCAACGCCGCCTCCCAGGCCCTGGAAGACACCAAGTCCGATATCGGTTGGGGTCACCAGATTCGCTCTTACGTGCTCGACGCGTCGCGAATCAAGGATTTGCGCACTAACATCGAACGCAGTGACTGCGACAAGGTGCTCGACGGCGATATCGACGAATACCTGGTAGCCAGCTTGAAACAAGGGCTTTAAGGCACGCCCTGCAGGATCATCCTGCAGGCGCGAGGCTCGCCCGCGAACCCCGGCGAATGCCGGGGGCAACGAACCTGTGATGGAATTTTTAAAGACATGAGCGACCTAGAACTCGACCCGCAAGCCCTGCAACAGGAAGAAAACTCCCTGATCGCCCTGCGCAAGGAAAAGCTGGCTGCCGAGCGCGCCAAGGGCAATGCCTTCCCGAACGACTTCCGCCGCGAAAACTACTGCGATGAACTGCAGAAGAAATACGCGGACAAGACCAAGGAAGAGCTGGCAGAGGCTGCAATCCCGGTCAAGGTTGCCGGTCGCATCATGCTCAACCGTGGCTCGTTCATGGTGATCCAGGACATGACCGGTCGCATTCAGGTTTACGTCAACCGTAAAACCCTGTCCGAAGACACCCTGGCCTCGGTGAAAACCTGGGACATGGGCGACATCATCGCAGCCGTTGGCACCCTGGCGCGTTCCGGCAAAGGCGACCTGTACGTCGAAATGACCGAAGTACGCCTGCTGACCAAGTCGCTGCGTCCGCTGCCGGACAAGCACCATGGCCTGACCGACACCGAACAGCGCTACCGCCAGCGTTACGTTGACCTGATCGTCAACGAAGAAGTGCGTAATACCTTCCGTGTGCGTTCGCAAGTGATTGCCCACACCCGCGCCTTCCTGATGAAGCGTGACTTCCTGGAAGTCGAAACGCCGATGCTGCAAACCATCCCCGGTGGCGCAGCGGCCAAGCCGTTCGAAACGCACCACAACGCCCTGGACATGGGCATGTACCTGCGGATTGCGCCGGAGCTGTATCTGAAGCGTCTGGTGGTCGGTGGTTTCGAGAAAGTCTTCGAAATCAACCGCAACTTCCGTAACGAAGGCGTTTCGACCCGTCACAACCCAGAATTCACCATGTTGGAGTTCTACCAGGCGTACGCCGACTACGAAGACAACATGGACCTGACCGAAGAACTGTTCCGCGAACTGGCGCAGCTGGTGCTGGGCAGCACCGACGTGCCTTACGGCGACAAAGTGTTCCACTTCGGCGAACCGTTCGTGCGTCTGTCGGTGTTCGACTCGATCCTCAAGTACAACCCTGAGCTGACCGCTGACGACCTGACCGACATCGACAAGGCCCGTGCCATCGCCAAGAAGGCCGGCGCCAAGGTGCTGGGCTTCGAAGGCCTGGGCAAGTTGCAGGTGATGATTTTCGAAGAGCTGGTCGAGCACAAGCTGGAACAGCCGCACTTCATTACCCAGTACCCGTTCGAAGTGTCGCCGCTGGCCCGTCGCAACGATGACAACCCGAACGTCACCGACCGTTTTGAACTGTTCATCGGTGGTCGCGAAATCGCCAACGCCTACTCCGAGTTGAACGACGCGGAAGACCAGGCCGAGCGCTTCATGGCCCAGGTGGCCGACAAGGACGCGGGCGACGACGAAGCCATGCACTACGACGCCGATTTCGTTCGCGCGCTGGAGTACGGCATGCCGCCAACGGCCGGTGAAGGGATCGGCATCGACCGTCTGGTGATGTTGCTGACCAACTCACCGTCGATTCGAGACGTGATCCTGTTCCCGCACATGCGGCCGCAAGCGTAAACGTTTCAGTTAAAAAGCCGCCTAAAACAGGCGGCTTTTTATTGCCTGTCTGGTACAAACGTATCAATTGGTTACTTTTGACGTAAGAGGGAATACCTGTCGTGAATCGTGCATTGGCTCAAGAAGGTGCAGTGGGTGTCGCCACTGCGGTCGCTGAAAGTGTTCAGTACCAGGGCCGCAAGGCTAGCCGACAGGGCAGCGAACAGCGTCGACAGGACATTCTCGATGCGGCCATGCGCATTGTCGTGCGCGATGGCGTGCGGGCGGTGCGTCACCGTGCCGTAGCGGCGGAGGCCGGTGTGCCGTTGTCGGCCACTACGTACTATTTCAAGGATATCGATGACCTGCTCACCGATACCTTCGCCCAATACGTGGAACGCAGCGCGGCCTACATGGGCAAGCTGTGGGCGAGTAACGAAGGGCTGCTGCGCGAAATGGTGGTCAGCGGCGACGGCACTCCGGAGTCGCGCTCGCAGTTGGCGGACGATATTGCGCGGCTGATGGCGGACTATGTCCACCGGCAACTGATCAATCGTCGCGAGCACTTGATGGCCGAACAGGCGTTCCGTCAGGAGGCGTTGCTCAACCCGCGCCTGGCCGTGTTGGTGCGCTCCCATCAGCAGATTCTGTTGCAGGGCACCTGCCTGCTTTTCGAAGTATTGGGTTCGCGCGAGCCACAACAGGATGCCAAAGTGTTGACGGCCATTATCGGACGGATGGAATATCAGGGCCTGCTCAACGACGCCGAGCCTGCGACCGAAGCCGAAATGCTCGGGATCCTTACGCGCTACATGCATCTGGTATTGGCGTCGGTCTGACTCTTGATCGTTCCCACGCTCCGCGTGGGAATGCCGCCCGGGACGCTCCGCGTCCCTTGCCCGGTGTGACGCAGAGCGTCACAGGATGCATTCCCACGCGGGAGCGTGGGAACGATCATCGTGCTGTATCGATAGGGAGTGTTGAATGAAAGCCTGGCGCGTCGTTGTGATCGCCTTGTCGTTCCTGCTGCTCAGTGGCTGTCTGGTGACCTTCAAGGACCCGCTGCCTTCGAGCGAACCCGTGCCCAAAGGGTTGCTCGGCAAATGGACCAGCACCAACGCCTGGGGCGAGCCGATGAACCTGGAGCTGACGCGCATTGGTGACAACCGCTACCAGGCCGTCAGCTACTTCAAGGCCAAGCCCCGTGAGCGCGAGGCCTATCCCTTCACCGTGTCGCGCCACGGCAGTCGCTGGTACCTGTCGGCGCCAGTGCCGGCCAGGTTCGGCGGCCACTTCACAATCGCCGGGTTCGAAGTCAACGAAAAGCACGAACTGGTGGTCTACAACCTCGACCTCGAACAGATCAACCAGGCCCTGGGGCAAAAAGCCCTCAGTGGCGAAGGCTTCCAGACTGACGACGGCGACGGTGTGTTGATCAACACGCGCATGGACCAAGTATTCGCTTACCTCGACGACCCGGCCAATTCCGATGTGTTCGTCGAAGCCGTGCGCTACCAGCGCCTGGCCAAAGCCAAAGCCACAGTCAAATAAAGCCAGCACCTAACGGTTTTTCTACAGGAGTTTCGGGTGGACGATTACCAGCAGACGATACGCATTTTGTCCGATCGCATAGTGCTGGCGCAGACGCCGATTCGCGTCCTCGATGCGGTCAAGTGGGATGACAACATTCGCAAGGGTTTCCTCAAGGCCAAGGGCAAGGAAATGCCGGCCGTGGACCGCGACTATTACCTGAACCGGCCGCTGTCCTTCGATTCCAGCAAAGTGAAACTGGAATTCCAGAACATCGAGCGCGACATCACCCGTCAGCTCGGCCAGTTCAACCCGGTCGGCCAGATCATGCGCCGCATGTGCAAGGAATACCGGATGGTGGTGCGCATGCTCGAAGCGCGCGGCACCGAGGATTTCGGGTTGATTTCCCAGGAACTGTACGGCGCTGCCTCCGATGCGTTCCACGCCGGCGACCCGACCCTGGCCGACCTCGGCCTGATGATGTCCGACTACCTGAACAACATCGATGGCCGTGGCGATCTGAAGGATGAACCGAAAATCCTCACCGCCAAGGACGCCGTGCACTTGCTGCAAACCCGCTTGAACAAGGTGTTTGGTGAAGCCGAGGAAACCATTCGAGTGTTCGAGTCCGACGGAATCGTCGCCGATGCGGCGGCCGGTGCCGATTACATCAAGATCCGCGCCGACGCGATGTTCAACGATCGTGATGTGCGCGCATTGGAAGTCCACGAAGGCCTGGTGCATGTGGGCACGACCCTCAATGGCTTGAACCAGCCGATCTGCACCTTCCTGTCCAAAGGCCCGCCGTCGTCGACGGTGACCCAGGAAGGCCTGGCGATCCTGATGGAAATCATCACCTTCGCCTCTTACCCGAGCCGCTTGCGCAAACTCACCAACCGTACCCGCGCGATTCACATGGTGGAGGAGGGCGCTGACTTCCTGCAGGTGTTCGAGTTCTTCCGCGAGCAAGGCTTCGAAATGGCCGAAAGCTACGGCAACGCCAGTCGGGTTTTCCGCGGCTCGGTGCCGAATGGTCTGCCATTTACCAAAGACTTGTCCTACCTCAAGGGCTTTATCATGGTTTACAACTACATTCAGTTGGCCGTGCGTAAAGGCAAGCTGGAGCAGATCCCGCTGCTGTTTTGCGGCAAAACCACGCTTGAGGATATGCGGACCTTGCGCCAATTGGTGGACGAAGGCCTGGTGGTGCCGCCCAAGTATTTGCCGGACCAGTTCCGCGACTTGAACGCACTGTCGGCGTGGATGTGCTTCTCCAACTTCCTCAATCACCTGAGCCTGGACCGGATCGAAGCCGACTACTCCAATATCTTGTGAGAACCACACTGATCGTTCCCACGCTCTGCGTGGGAATGCATTCCGTGACGCTCTGCGTCACAGAGGACGCGGAGCGTCCATGGCGGCATTCCCACGCGGAGCGTGGGAACGATCAATTTCACCCATCCCTGCGAGGTTTCAACGGATGAGAATCCTCGGCATCGTCTGCCTTCTTCTGACCTTGAGCGGTTGCAGCTCGCTATTGTTCTACCCCGAACCCGGCCAACCGTTTACCCCGGACAAGGCCAAGCTCGAATTTCGCGACGTCACCCTGACCACCGCCGACGGCCTCAAACTGCACGGTTGGTGGCTGCCAGCGGCCAAAGGCGTCGAGGTCAAAGGCACTGTGCTGCACTTGCATGGCAATGGCGGCAACTTGTCTTATCACCTCGGTGGGAGCTGGTGGTTGCCGAAAGAGGGTTACCAAGTGTTGCTGGTGGACTACCGCGGTTATGGCCTGTCCGAAGGTAAACCGAGCCTGCCAGCGATCTACCAGGACATCGACGCCGCGTTCAAATGGCTCGACCAGGCGCCGGAGGTCAAGGGCAAGCCGCTGGTCATTCTCGGCCAGAGCCTCGGTGGTTCGATGGCCGTGCATTACCTGGTCCAGCACCCGGAACGCCAGCCTCAAATCAAAGCACTGGTCCTCGACGGCGCCCCCGCCAGCTACCGCGATGTCGGTCGATTCGCCCTGACCACTTCGTGGCTGACCTGGCCGTTCCAAGTGCCGCTGTCGTGGCTGGTGCCGGACGGCGACAGCGCGATCAACTCCATGGCGCAGCTCAAAGGCGTGCCGAAACTGATCTACCACAGCATCGACGACAACCTCGTGCCCCTTTCCAACGGCATCCGTCTGTATCAAGCTGCGCCGCCGCCGCGAGTGCTGCAACTGACCCGTGGCGGTCACGTGCAGACCTTCGCCGACCCGGTCTGGCGTCAGGTGATGCTGCGCTACCTCGAAGACCCGAAGCATTTCAATGGTCTGCGCCGCTTGGGCGAAATCCCGAATTACCCGGTGCCCGTGAATTCAAAAGATGAACCACCAGAGAGTCCGCAATGAGTGAAGAACGTAACGCCATCCCGCTGATCATCACCGGTATCTGCACCATCCTCGGCACCGTCGGGGTGTTGTGGTACTACGGCTACCTGCACTTCGCCAAGCCTGAGGATGCGTTGCTGCTCAACGAATTCACCATGCTCAAGACCGTGCCGGGTGAAGATTACAAAGTTGCCCTGGACCCGGCGCCGCAAGTCGCCCAGTGCATCGATGGCGTGCTGGTGCTGTTCGACACCGAGCAAAAAGGCCTGACCGGCGTGTTGATCAACGGCCAGAAAAAAGCCGTGCGCTGCATGGGTCAGGAAACCCCGCAGAAACTCGAACAATGATGATCCCGTAGGAGCGAGGCTTGCCCGCGAAGGCGGTTTAACATTCAACAAATGGGTTGACTGACACAACGCCTTCGCGGGCAAGCCTCGCTCCTACAGAAGTGCAAAAAAGCCCCGCCTGATCACTCAGGCGGGGCTTTTGTGTTTCAGCGTGACGCTTAATTCGAGCTAACCGCCGAACGTGGCACCACTGGCTGGTTGTCGTTGGAAATGGTCACTTCCACCCGACGGTTCATCGCACGGCCCGAAACGCTGGTGTTTTCCGCAACCGGGTATTCCTTGCCATAACCCTGGGCGACGATGCGCGCTGGATCAACGCCCATCTTCACCAGGGCGGTGCGCACGGAACCGGCACGACGCTCGGACAGCGTCTGGTTGTGGCCCGCGCTACCGGTGCTGTCGGTATAGCCTTCGACAATCACCTTGCGATCAGGGTTTTCCTGAAGGAATTGCGCCAGTTTGTTGATGTTCACCAAACCGCTGGATTTCAGATCAGCACGGTCGGTAGCGAACAGCACATCACCGAAAGTCACCAGAGTGCCGCGATCGGTCTGCTTGGCGTTCAGGCTGTCTTGCAGTTGCTTGATCTGCTGATCGCGAGCGTCCAGACGCGCCTGGGCACGTTGGGCGGCAGCGTTTTTCAGATTGTTTTCAGCGGTGCGCAGGGCGATGGTCTGCTTGGCCACTTCCACGCGCTGGTTGGTCAGGTAAGCCAGTTGGTCAACCTTGGCCTGGTCCTGTTTGTCCTGATAAGCCTTGTCAGCCTTGTCCAGGTAATCACTGGCGTCTTTGGTCTCAAGGGCCGCGACTTTGCTGGCTTGCGGGTTGGCTTGCAGGCCGGAGTAGTTCACGCGGGCCTGTTCCAGGTTCGCGTTCGGCGGGGTGGAGCAGGCAGCCAGGGCAACGCTTGCGGCCAGGAGAGCGGGGATCATCAATTGTTTACGCATAATGGTTCGTCCTTTCTATCGATAAGAGCTTCAGGCGTGTGGTCCGGATGCGCGCTTACTGCACAGTGCGCTGGCTTTCCTGACGCAGTTCCTGAACACCTTTCTGGGAATCCTTCACAGCCTGTTCGGCTTTCATCGCCTGGGCCTTGCGTTCAGCGACGCGCGCGTCCCACTCGGCTTGTTCGGCCAGGGTGCGGGCCTCGTCATACTTCTTGTCGTGCATGGCGATTTCGGCTTGTTTCAGTTTGTCCTGGGCGGACTTCATTTCCACGGCAGCGAATTCAGTACCACCGGCGCTGACGGCGCTGTTCACGGCGGATTGGGTCACGGCGTATTGCTCGGTCGGCGGGTTGCCAGCGCAACCGGCCAGTACGAAGGTGCTGCCGATCGCCAAGGCAGCCAGTTTCAGACCGCGCAGGTGGGTGAACGAGGATTTGGCAGTGCTGGTCTTCATGGTCTTCAACTCCATTGGATATCTCCTGAAAAACATCTAAATCCATCCTGGTGTGCGGAGCCGTAACCGAACTTTCACAGCGTGATTTGAAACGGCCGTACCAGGCGTGGTTACTGGGTACGACCCGAGGGGTTTTTCAAAAGTTCAGAGAAGATGGCCTATTGCCGAAAAAAACTTTGACCGAGCGGACAAGGCTCTAGGACGGGAACTTTCGCGGTGCGGGGTGGTATTCACGAGCTTTTGAGGGCTGGAAATCACGCTGTTTTTGAAGGGACTCACGACCCCTGTGGGAGCGAGCCTGCTCGCGAAAGCGGTGTGTCAGTCAACATGGTTTTGACTGGACTGACGCCTTCGCGAGCAGGCTCGCTCCCACAGTTTTATTGCTGCTGGATCAATGTTTCGGCTTGTCGTCGCTGGCCGACAAATCATGCAAATGACGACGCGATAGTGCGAGAAAACGCGGGGTCGAACCGACGTCTTCATACAGCGGATCGCCTTCTTCATCAGTGGCGACCACGGTCTGGCCTTTCACATACGGGAAGCTCGCTTCGAGCTCTTCCAGCGCCGCGCCGATCAGTTCGCCCAGCAGTTCTTCGGGATGCCGTTTCGGGTACATCTCGGTGATCGCTGCCAGCCGTGCGGCGGCTTCCACGTCCAGGTGAATCGCGTAGCCAGTGTCGGTCAGGCGACCCTTGGCGTTTTCTTCCCAGTGCTGGGCTAGCTCACGGATTTTCATAAAGACCTCATGGCGCACCTGCTCGTGGCAGGCAAGGTGAGTGTCCGGCTGTGGCTGCCGGTAAGCCGTTGTACGGCTTACTGTTGAGACTAGCTTTATCGCCTAAGGTTTAAAGTCCCTTCGTCGTTTGCTTGTAAGAAGCGCTTTACGGCGGCACTCTTGGACTTCAAAGCATGGTGTTAAAGCCGCCCGGATTTTTTGCTGGAGAACTGCTGATGACCGATATTGATGCACGCTTGCGCGAGGACGTTCACCTGTTGGGTGAGTTGTTGGGCAACACCATTCGTGAACAGTACGGGGACGGGTTTCTCGACAAGATCGAGCAGATTCGCAAGGGCGCCAAGGCCGACCGTCGCGGTTCGATGGACGCCGAACTCAGCGCCAGCCTCAACCAGTTGAGCGAAGACGAGTTGCTGCCGGTGGCGCGGGCGTTCAACCAGTTTCTCAACCTGGCCAATATCGCCGAGCAATATCAGCTGATTCACCGTCGCGAAGAGTCGCAACCGGCACCGTTCGAAGCGCGCGTGCTGCCGGAATTGCTGGCCCGCCTGCGCGCCGAAGGCCACAGCGCCGAATCCCTGGCCCGGCAAATCGGTCGGCTGGAAATCGAACTGGTGCTGACCGCGCACCCGACCGAAGTGGCGCGCCGCACCCTGATCCAGAAATACGACGCCATCGCCGCGCAACTGGCGGCTCAGGATCACCGTGACCTGACCAGCGCCGAGCGCGAGCAGATCCAGGCGAAATTGCAGCGTCTGATCGCCGAAGCCTGGCACACCGAAGAAATCCGCCGCACGCGCCCGACCCCTGTCGATGAAGCCAAATGGGGCTTTGCGGTGATCGAGCATTCGCTATGGCAGGCGATCCCGAACTATCTGCGCAAGGCCGACCAGGCGCTGCACGCCGCCACCGGCTTGCGATTGCCATTGGAAGCCGCGCCGATTCGCTTCGCTTCGTGGATGGGCGGCGACCGCGATGGCAACCCGAATGTCACGGCGTCTGTCACCCGCGAAGTGCTGTTGCTGGCGCGCTGGATGGCGGCTGATTTGTACTTGCGCGATGTCGATCACCTGGCTGCCGAGTTGTCGATGCAGCAGGCCAGCGAAGCCCTGAAAGCCAAGGCCGGCGACAGCGCCGAGCCATATCGTGCGGTGCTCAAGCAACTGCGCGAACGCCTGCGGGCGACCCGAAATTGGGCGCATGCCTCGTTGACGAAGACCACGCCGGCGCCCGCCGATGTGCTGCAAAACAACCGCGACCTGCTCGATCCGCTGGAGCTGTGTTTCAACTCGTTGCATGAGTGCGGCATGGGCGTGATCGCTGACGGTCCGCTGCTGGATTGCCTGCGCCGGGCCGTGACCTTCGGCTTGTTCCTGGTGCGCCTCGACGTGCGTCAGGATTCGTCACGCCACACCGCGGCCATGACCGAAATCACTGATTACCTGGGCCTCGGTCGCTACGAGGACTGGAGCGAGGAAGAACGCATCGCCTTCCTGATGCGCGAACAGAACAACCGCCGGCCATTGCTGCCGGCGTACTTCAAACCGTCCGCCGACACCGCCGAAGTGTTGGCGACCTGCCGGGAAATCGCCGCTGCACCGGGGGCGTCCCTCGGCTCTTATGTGATCTCCATGGCCGGCGCCGCTTCCGATGTGCTGGCCGTGCAATTGTTGCTCAAAGAGGCCGGGGTATTGCGGCCGATGCGTGTGGTGCCGTTGTTCGAAACCCTCGCCGACCTTGATAACGCCGGCCCGGTGATCGAAAAGCTGTTGCTGCTGCCGGGCTATCGCGCGCGCCTGCAAGGGCCGCAGGAAGTGATGATCGGTTATTCCGATTCGGCCAAGGATGCCGGCACCACGGCGGCGGCCTGGGCGCAGTATCGAGCCCAGGAACGTTTGGTCGATATCTGCCGTGAGCAACAAGTGGAATTACTGTTGTTTCACGGTCGCGGTGGCACCGTGGGCCGTGGCGGCGGTCCGGCGCATGCGGCGATTCTGTCGCAGCCGCCGGGGTCGGTGGCGGGGCGTTTCCGCACTACCGAGCAAGGGGAAATGATTCGATTCAAATTCGGCCTGCCGGACATCGCCGAGCAGAATCTCAATCTGTACCTGGCCGCCGTGCTCGAAGCGACCTTGCTGCCGCCACCGCCGCCGGAGCCGGCCTGGCGCCACTTGATGGATGAATTGGCCGCCGATGGCGTCAAGGCTTACCGCGCCGTGGTGCGGGAAAATCCGCAGTTCGTTGAGTACTTTCGCCAGTCGACCCCGGAACAGGAACTCGGTCGTTTACCGTTGGGCAGCCGCCCGGCCAAGCGCCGCGCCGGCGGAATTGAAAGCCTGCGGGCGATCCCGTGGATCTTCGGCTGGACTCAAACGCGCCTGATGCTGCCGGCCTGGCTCGGTTGGGAAGCGGCCCTGAGCAAGGCGCTGGAACGTGGCGAGGGTGAGCTGCTGGGGCAGATGCGCGAGCAATGGCCGTTCTTCCGCACCCGCATCGACATGCTGGAAATGGTACTGGCCAAGGCCGACGCAGACATCGCCCGATCCTACGATGAGCGGCTGGTCGAGCCCGATTTGCTTCCTTTGGGTGCGCATTTACGCGACCTATTGTCGCAGGCCTGCGCGGTGGTCCTTGGCCTGACTGGCCAGTCGCAGCTACTGGCACATAGCCCAGACACCCTGGAATTCATTCGCCTGCGCAACACCTACCTCGACCCGCTGCATCTATTGCAGGCCGAGTTGCTGGCCCGTTCGCGGCAACAGGAAGTGGCGCAGGGCAGCCCGGTAGAACAAGCGCTGCTGGTGTCTGTGGCGGGGATTGCCGCCGGTTTGCGAAATACCGGCTAAGGTTTTCCTCTTGGGGCCGGGCACTTGGCACTCCGGCCCCGTGCCTGTGGGCGAAGGGCTGGAAAAGGTCTGGCAGGCGACAGTTAATGACGGGGTTGCGACTTGGGGTACCCCACCTAAAGGTCACGACAGGCGCGGGTTTCTCCGACTTTCGGCGGCTTGTGTGGTCAGGGCCTGCTGTGTATCTTGATCAGCCTTTGGCCGTTTGGGCGGCCACGACCCTATTTTTGAGATTGGCCCCACGAGGCGAATCTGACGTTATCTATATAAAAAATTGAGGAGCACATCGATGCGCGTCATTCTGCTGGGAGCTCCCGGGGCCGGTAAAGGTACTCAGGCTAAGTTCATCACCGAGAAATTCGGCATTCCGCAAATCTCCACTGGCGACATGCTGCGTGCAGCGGTCAAGGCCGGCACCGAGCTGGGCCTGGTTGCCAAGAGCATCATGGACAGCGGTGGTCTGGTCTCCGATGACCTGATCATCAATCTGGTCAAGGAACGCATCAGCCAGGCGGATTGCGCCAACGGTTTTCTGTTCGACGGCTTCCCGCGCACCATTCCCCAGGCTGAAGCCCTGGTGAAAGCGGGCGTTGAGCTGGACCACGTGGTCGAAATCGACGTTAAAGACGAAGACATCGTCCAGCGTATCGCCGGTCGTCGTGTGCACGAGGCTTCCGGCCGCGTGTACCACATCGTCTACAACCCGCCGAAAATTGCCGGTAAAGACGACATCACCGGTGAAGAGCTGGTGCAACGCAAAGACGATACTGAAGAAACCGTGCGTCATCGCCTGTCGGTCTACCATGCGCAGACCGAGCCACTGGTGAAGTTTTACCAGGAGCTGTCCGCAGCTCAAGGCAAGCCGAAGTACAGCCACATCGAAGGTGTGGGCTCGGTTGAAGCGATCACCGGCACGGTGCTTGAAGCGCTGAGCTGAAAAGTCTGAATCGCTTCATCTTCTACGGCCCGCTTGCGGGCCGTAGTTGTTTATACTGACGCACTTTTTCTGACCTCTCTTACGGAAACATCGATGAGCACCTTGCTGGCCCTGGACACCGCGACTGAAGCTTGCTCTGTTGCCTTGCTGCATGACGGCAAGGTGGCGAGCCATTACGAGGTGATCCCGCGCCTGCATGCGCAAAAACTGTTGCCGATGATCCAGCAACTGCTGGCCGACGCCGGCACCACCCTGCAAGCGGTGGATGCCATTGCGTTTGGCCGTGGGCCGGGCGCCTTCACGGGCGTGCGGATCGCCATCGGTGTGGTGCAAGGTTTGGCCTTTGCCCTGGAGCGCCCGGTGTTGCCGGTGTCGAACCTGGCTGTGCTGGCCCAGCGTGCTTATCGCGAACACGGCGTGAGCCAGGTCGCGGCGGCCATTGATGCGCGGATGGATGAAGTGTATTGGGGCTGCTACCGCGAAACGGCGGGGGAGATGCGGCTTGTGGGCAATGAAGCCGTGTTGGCGCCGGAAGTGGCGGCGTTGCCGGCGGATGCAAGCGGCGAGTGGTTCGGCGCGGGCACCGGTTGGGGGTATGCCGAGCGTATCGGCGTCAGCCTGACCGGGCAGGATGCGACGATGTTGCCTCACGCTGAAGACCTGCTGACCCTGGCGCGATTTGCCTGGGAACGCGGTGAAGCGATTGTGGCGGATGAGGCGCAGCCGGTTTATTTGCGGGATAAGGTGGCGACGCCCAAAGCGCGTTGATGCTTCCAGACCGAGTTGGTTTCTTCGCGGGCAAGCCTCGCTCCTACAGGTCGATGTGATCCGTAGGAGCGAGGCTTGCCCGCGAAAGCGATCCAACAGACACCGCCAATCGTCAGTTTCTAACCCCCAGCCTTAAACCTTTTTCCTTTTATGTGTTCTAGTTATCACTCGACAGTTTGCGAAGTGGTCCATGCGCCACTAAACTGCCATCACTGATACCGAGCATGCACTTATGCGTATAGACGGCCTTTCCTCTCAGTCGTACCCCATCAAGCGAAAGCCTCGCAAAGGCAATATCGCGCTGGATGAGTCCGTCGATGACATCGACGGTGAGCTGGAAATCCCGACTGAAGAGCAACTGGCCGCCCGCGCCGCCAAAGCCTCCGCGCAACGCTTGAGCAATCTCCCCGCCCGTCAGCAAGACATGATTTACCACCGTGCCATGAGTAAAAGCGTAGCGATGGCGTTAGCCAGCTACCTGAGCACCGCCGGTTTTGTCGATTGGGACGCTGATGTGCTGGGTCTCGACCTGTACATCTGATGTTGCTGCCTTACTACCTCGGTTGCCCGTCCTGGAGTGAAAACGCCTGGCGCGATTATCTCTACCCGCAAGACGCCAAACCCGCCGAGTTCCTCAATCTCTATTCCCAGGTTTTCAACGCCGTTGAAGGTAATACGACCTTCTACGCGAGCCCGGCTGCCACCACTGTGCAGCGCTGGGCCGAGACCATGCCCGAACACTTTCGCTTCACTGCCAAGTTCCCTGGCGACATCAGCCACAGTGGCGACCTTCGCGAACAACTGACCGCTGTCGACACCTTCCTGCAATTGCTCAGCCCATTGGGTGAGCGGGTTTCCCCTGTGTGGCTGCAGCTTTCCAAAAGCTTCACACCACAACGACTGTCGGAGCTGGCCGGTTTTATCGATGCCGTGGACCGACCCTTGGCGGTCGAGGTGCGGCATGACGAATTCTTTGCCAAGGGCGATGCCGAGCGCATGCTCAATCGCCTGTTACTGGATCGCGGTGTCGAACGCATTTGCCTCGATCCCCGAGCGCTGTTCAGTTGCATCTCGACCGATCCTTCGGTGCTCCACGCCCAATCGAAAAAGCCCAAGGTCCCACCCCGACCCGCAGCGTTCACCCAATTCCCTCAGGTGCGATTCATCGGTCATCCGCAACTGGAGGCCAACGATCCGTTCCTGGTGCCCTGGGTCGAGAAAATCGCCCAGTGGATTGAAGAGGGGCGCACGCCCTATATCTTCCTGCACACCGCCGACAACCTGCTGGCGGCGAAACTGGCGCAACGTTTTCACGCAAAACTGATGCTGCGTTTGCCTGGCTTGCCGCCGCTGCCTGAGCTATACAGAGAGCCCGCCGCCGAGCAACTTGGCTTGCTCTGAGGCGGTTTCCTTCCTCTTCTCAGGAGCCTGCCAATGGATGCGCAAACCCTTCGAGCCCAGGCGTTCAAAGCACTGCATGAACGCGCGGGGGCTTTTGTCATTCCCAACCCGTGGGACGCCGGCTCGGCGAAGATGCTCGCCAGCCTGGGTTTCGAGGCGCTGGCGACCACCAGTGCCGGTTACGCTTTTTCCAATGCGCGCCCTGATGGCGGATTGTCGCTGGACGACACTCTGGCCAATGTTCGGGCGATTGTCGCGGCGACTGATCTGCCCGTCGCCGTCGATCTGGAAAACGGCTTCGCCGACGATCCGGCCGAATGCGCACAAAGCATTCTGCGTGCGGCCGAGGCCGGTGCGGTCGGTGGCTCAATCGAAGATGCCACTGGCCGTGAAGACGCGCCAATCTACTGCTTCGAACATGCCGTGGCGCGTGTCGAAGCGGCCGTGAAAGCGGCTCGTAGCCTGCCTTTCCCTTTTATGCTGACGGCCCGCGCCGAGAATTTTCTGCACGGCAATCCTGATCTGGATGACACCATCCGCCGCTTGCAGGCATTCGCCGAAGCAGGGGCCGACGTGCTTTACGCGCCGGGCCTGCGCAGTGCTGAAGACGTGTTGGTAGTGGTTCGCGCCGTGGCGCCGAAACCGGTCAATGTGTTGATGTCCGGCGGGCTCAAGTTGACGGTCGAGCAATTGAGCGAGATGGGCGTCAAGCGCATCAGCGTCGGTTCGGCGCTGGCCTTGGCGGCATATGGCGAGTTCTTCCGCGCGGCTGAAGAGATCAAGACGTCCGGCACCTTCAGCTTCACCTCGCGCTCCATGCCCTATGCGAAGGCCAATCAGTTCTTCAAAGGCTGACGATGCGGGTTGCCAAGGGATTGTTGCTCGTGGCGTTGGTGATTGGGGCGGTGGGTTTGAGCGTCTGGCGCGGCTGGATCGACGTGCCGGCGCAGTGGAATCCTTGGGCGCCACTGGATGTGAAAGTTGCGCCGAATTTTCTGACCCGCTACAAACTGATGCGCTTGCGCGATGATCCACAGCTGTGCGATCAAGCCCTGAGCAGTTCCGGTTTGCGGGTCACCCGCCAGGCTGATAGCCCGGACGCGGCGTGCCCGTTGACCAATACCCTGCGTGTCCAGGGCGGTGAGGTGGCCCTGAGCAGCAGTTTCCTCGCCAGTTGCCCGTTGGCGGTGGCGTTCGCCCTGTTTGAACGCCACGCCCTGCAACCAGCCTCTCAGGCGGTTTACGGCCAGGTTGTGACGCGGGTCGATCACCTCGGCAGTTTCGCTTGCCGCAACCTGTACAACCGCGAGAACGGCGCCCGCAGTCAGCACGCCAGCGCCAACGCCCTGGATATCGCCGGTTTTCGCCTGGCCGATGGCCGAACCATCCGCGTGCTCAAGGATTGGCCAAAAGATAATGAGGACGCGCGGTTTCTACGCCAGGTCCGCGACGGCGCCTGCGACATGTTCAGTGTGGTGTTGAGCCCGGACTACAACGCCGCCCATCGCAATCACTTTCATGTGGATGTGGGGCCGTGGTGGGTGTGTCGCTGAAGGATGCCGAGGGATCAGGCGGCGATGCGCAGGTTTTGCAGAACGATTGGGCGTGCCCAGCCGTTATCGAAATCGAGTTGTTTCTGCTGTTCAACCAGTTCTTCGGGCGAGAACGGTGGGAACGGTTTGTCCAGCAAATGCAGTTCGAACTCGGCGATGGGCAGGTGCAGTGGACGCGGCTGCGGCGCCGGGCCCGCTGCTGGCACAGGCTGGCCAGCGGTGAGCACGATTGGGCGGACCCAGCCGCTTTCGAAGTTCTGCTGTTGTTGCTGGGCGACGATTTCTTCTGGCGGGAACGGCGGGAAAGGTTTGTCGGCCAGGTCCATTTCGAACTCGGCAATCGGCAGGAACAGCGGCTCAGGTGGCTTGACCTGGGTTTCTGTCACATCGCATTCGCGCTGGGAAATAATGTGCGCGTAGAGCTCGCTGCCAACGGTCGGCTCAACCGGGCTTTCCAGATCCACCGGTGGAAAGGTCCCGCACGCCGGCACCACATCGCTCGACTGTTCGGCCAGGGCCTGGGCGAAAAAATCTTGCCACAGGTGACTGACGCCGCTCAGTGCTTGGGAGTTTCGCAGGCCATAATCGCCATGACGCGATATGTAGCCAACGGATGTGGTTTGAATGTCTGACATTTTTCTCGGTCGACGCTCAGCTCTGGCAAAATGCTCGATAGTTTTGTTATCGGACGTTTTTGGCCGATCATTAATTTTTGAGCACCTTTTCCCATGATTGAACAACCCGCGGCCTGCCGCATCCATGTCGAGGCTTCGGCCCCGGCGTTTCAGCCACAGGCCGAGCAATGGGCCGAGCGCCTGGGCTTGCCCTTGCAGGTGGATGACGGCGAGTTTGCCTTGCAGGTGGGCGAACAGGGTTTGCAGCTGCAACAGCTGGGGCCTGACGCGCCGGGGCCGGTGCGGGTGGATTTCGTCGAGGGCGGCGCGGCCCATCGTCGGTTATTCGGCGGCGGCACCGGGCAGATGATCGCCAAGGCAGTCGGCATCGCCCAAGGCGTGCGCCCACGGGTGCTGGATGCCACGGCGGGGCTGGGCAAGGATGCGTTCGTGCTGGCCAGTTTGGGTTGCGAGATGAGCCTGATCGAGCGTCAGCCGCTGATCGGCGCGTTGCTGGAGGACGGCTTGGCCCGTGGCGCGGAAGATTTCGACGTGGCGCCAATCGTGGCGCGGATGCGCTTGCTCAAGGGCAATTCGATTGATGTGATGCGCAATTGGGAAGGGGAGCCGCCGCAGGTGATCTACCTTGATCCGATGTTCCCGCACCGTGAGAAAACCGCGCTGGTGAAGAAGGAAATGCGCCTGTTCCGCCCGTTGGTGGGGGATGACCCGGATGCGCCGGCCTTGCTTGAAGCCGCGTTGGCCCTGGCCAGCCATCGGGTCGTGGTCAAGCGCCCGCGCAAGGCGCCGTGCATTGCGGGGCCCAAGCCCAGTCATGCGTTGGATGGGAAATCCAGTCGGTATGACATTTATCCGAAGAAGGCGCTTAAGCCCTGATTCAGCACTGAACCTGATCGTTCCCACGCTCTGCGTGGGAATGCAGCCCGGGACGCTCCGCGTCCCATTCAAAGCCGAACGCGGAGCGTCCATTGAGGCATTCCCACGCAGAGCGTGGGAACGATCATCAGGCCGTCTCAGGCCGATAAGCCCGCATAAACAACCCTACCACCTCCAGCACATGCTCCTCGGCCGCTTCCCCGGTCAACGGCTCGCCGCAGCCATACAGCAACCGAAAATTCCCCGCCCCTTTGAGCAGGCAAAAGAAATGCCCGGCGGCGTTGCGCGGTTTATCAATGCTCAATTCGCCGGTCTGATCGATCCTGCTCAGCAACCGCTCCATGCCATTCAACATGCGCTCCGGCCCGGCCTCGAAGAAGATCAGCGACAGCTTCGGGTCCTGGCTACCCAGGCTGATCATCAAGCGATGCAGGTTCACTGACTCATCGCTATTGACCAACTGGTGAAAGCCTCGGGCGATGTTCAACAGCACCGTTTCCACCGCAATGCCGTCCGGCAATTCGAAGAACAGTGGCGGCAATTGCTCTTCGCACTTGGCCACCACGGCGGCGGAGAACAACGTCTCCTTGTCGTTGAAATGGCTGTAGACCGTCAGTTTCGACACCCCGGCCTCGGCCGCCACGGCATCCATGCTGGTGTTGGCGTAACCATTACTCAGAAACAGAATTTTCGCCGCCTCGAGGATGGCCTGGCGCTTGGCCAGATCCTTGGGGCGGCCCGGACCATTGGATGCTGAAAGATTGTTCGACATTCTTCGCTTTTAATACTGGACTGGTGAGTTTGCTATTAATAACATACCCGCCAGTATAATTATTCCAAGCACCATTAGCGAAAGGTCCTTCACCATGTTCCGCTATGCCTTGCCCCTCGCGTTGCCAGTCAGTCTGGCTTTTTTATTGTCGGCGTGCGGTCACGAAGAGGCGCCGCAAGTCAGCGTGCGACCGGCCATGGTGGTGCAGCCACAGCCTTCGGCCCAGGCGATGGAAAGCTATCCCGGTGAAGTTCGCGCCCGTTATGAGCCGGATCTGGCGTTCCGCATTGGCGGTAAAGTCAGCCGACGACTGGTCGAGGAAGGTCAGCGGGTCAAGGCTGATCAACCCTTGGCCGAACTCGATCCCCAGGACGTCCGCCTGCAACTTGAAGCCACTCGCGCTCAAGTCACCGCCGCCGAAGCCAATCTGAACCTGGTGCGCGCCGAACGGGATCGCTACAAGACGCTGATGGACCGTCAGATGGTGAGCAAGTCTGCGTACGACAATTCCGAAAACCTTTACCGATCCGGTGAAGCGCGCCTCAAACAAATCAAAGCCGAATTCAACGTCTCGACCAATCAGGCGAGCTACGCCGTGCTGCGTGCGCCCCAGGATGGGGTGGTGGCCAAACGTGCGGTGGAAGTCGGCCAAGTGGTTGCTGCCGGGCAAACCGTGTTTACCCTCGCCACCGATGGCGAGCGTGAAGTGTTGATCAGCCTGCCGGAGCAAAGTTTTGGTCGATTCAAGGTCGATCAGCCGGTCTCGGTGGAGCTGTGGACTCAGCCTGATCAACGTTTTACCGGGCGCATCCGAGAGCTGTCGCCCGCGGCCGATCCAAAATCCCGGACCTTCGCGGCGCGTATTGCCTTCACGTCCGGCAAAGTTCCGGCCGAACTCGGCCAGAGCGCCCGGGTGTTTATCCAGACCGCGCAAGTCGTGCCGCTGTCAGTGCCTTTGTCGGCAGTCACCGCCGAAAACGGCGCCACGTACGTGTGGGTGGTCGGCGCCAATAACACCTTGAAAAAAGTCCCGGTCCGGGTCGGTGCCTTCGGTGAGAAAACCGTTCCGGTGTTTGAGGGCCTGAACGCCAGCGACTGGGTGGTGGCCGCCGGGGTTCATGTGCTTCATGACGGGCAGCAAGTACGCCCGGTGGATCGCTCCAACCGCGTGGTCAATCTGGCGGACAAGGAGTAATCCCCGATGGGTTTCAATCTTTCCGAATGGGCGCTGCGTAACCGCCAGATCGTACTGTTCCTGATGCTTTTGCTGGCGATCGTCGGCGCACTTTCCTACACCAAGCTTGGCCAAAGCGAAGACCCGCCGTTCACCTTCAAGGCCATGGTGATTCGTACCAATTGGCCGGGGGCCACAGCCCAGGAAGTCTCGCGACAGGTCACCGAGCGCATTGAAAAGAAGCTGATGGAAACCGGCGAGTACGAGCGCATCGTCTCGTTCTCCCGTCCGGGTGAATCCCAGGTGACGTTCATGGCCCGGGATTCGATGCACTCGGCGCAGATCCCGGAGCTGTGGTATCAGGTCCGCAAAAAGATCAGCGACATCCGCCAGACCCTGCCGCCGGGCATTCAAGGGCCGTTTTTCAACGATGAATTCGGCACCACGTTCGGCAACATCTACGCCCTGACCGGCGACGGTTTTGACTACGCGGTGCTCAAGGATTACGCCGACCGCATCCAGATTCAGCTGCAACGGGTCAAGGATGTAGGCAAGGTCGATCTGCTCGGCCTGCAGGACGAGAAGATCTGGATCGAACTGTCCAACGTCAAACTCGCCACCCTCGGCTTGCCGCTCGCCGCAGTGCAGCAGGCGCTTGAAGAGCAGAATTCGGTGTCCACCGCTGGCTTCTTCGAAACCAGCAGCGAGCGATTACAGCTACGGGTCACCGGGAATTTTCAGACAGTCGAACAGATAAAAAGCTTTCCGATCCGGGTCGGTGATCGTACGTTCCGCATCGCCGATGTCGCCGACGTGCGTCGCGGTTTCAACGATCCACCGGCGCCGCGTATGCGTTTCATGGCCGAGGACGCTATCGGTCTGGCCGTGGCGATGAAGGACGGTGGCGACATTCTGGTCCTCGGCAAGGCCCTGGAAGTCGAGTTCGACCGCATCCAGAAAAACCTCCCCGCCGGTATGCAACTGCGCAAGGTTTCGGACCAGCCTGCCGCGGTGAAAACCGGTGTTGGCGAGTTCGTCCAGGTGCTGGTCGAAGCCCTGGCGATCGTGTTGCTGGTGAGTTTCTTCTCCCTCGGCGTGCGCACCGGCATGGTCGTGGCGCTGGCCATTCCGCTGGTGCTGGCGATGACGTTCGCCTGCATGTATTACCTCGGCATCGGCCTGCACAAGATTTCCCTCGGTGCTTTGGTGCTGGCCTTGGGTTTGCTGGTGGACGACGCGATCATCGCCGTGGAAATGATGGCGATCAAAATGGAGCAGGGCTTCGACCGCATCAAGGCCGCCAGCTATGCCTGGACCAGCACCGCGTTCCCGATGCTCACTGGCACGTTGATCACGGCGGCCGGGTTCCTGCCCATCGCCACCGCGCAATCGGGCACCGGTGAATACACCCGCTCAATCTTCCAGGTAGTCACCATCGCGCTGTTGGCGTCGTGGATTGCTGCCGTGGTGTTTGTGCCGTACCTGGGGGAAAAACTCCTGCCGGACCTGGCGAAGATTCACGCAGCCAAACACGGCACCACGGGCGGTCAGCCCGACCCTTATGGCACGCCGTTCTATCAGCGCGTACGACGCTTGGTGGAGTGGTGCGTGCGCTGGCGCAAGACCGTGATCACACTGACGGTCATCCTGTTCATCGCCTCCATCGTGCTGTTCCGCTTCGTGCCGCAGCAGTTTTTCCCGGCCTCGGGTCGGCTGGAACTGATGGTCGATCTGAAACTGGCCGAAGGCGCGTCCCTGAGCAACACCACCGACGAGGTTAAACGCCTTGAAGGTCTGCTGAAGGATCACGCCGGCATCGACAACTACGTGGCCTACGTCGGCACCGGTTCGCCGCGATTTTACCTACCGCTGGATCAGCAACTTCCTGCGGCGAGCTTCGCTCAGTTTGTGGTCCTGGCCAAGACCATCGAGGAGCGCGAAACCCTGCGCACCTGGCTGATCGAAACCCTCAACGAACAGTTCCCGGCGCTGCGCTCGCGGGTTACGCGTTTGGAAAACGGCCCGCCGGTTGGCTATCCGGTGCAGTTCCGCGTCACCGGCGAGCACATCGAAGAAGTCCGTGCCCTGGCCCGTAAAGTGGCGGAAAAAGTTCGCGAGAATCCCCACGTGGTCAACGTCCATCTGGACTGGGAAGAACCGAGCAAAGTCGTGTACCTGAACGTTGATCAGGACCGCGCCCGGGCCCTCGGCGTCAGCACCGCCAACCTGTCGAAGTTTTTGCAAAGCTCCCTGACCGGTTCCAGCGTCAGCCAGTACCGCGAAGACAACGAGTTGATCGAAATCCTGCTGCGCGGCACCGTGCATGAGCGCACCGAACTGTCGCTGTTGCCGAGCCTGGCTGTGCCCACCGACAACGGCAAAAGCGTCGCGCTGTCGCAGATTGCGACCCTGGAATATGGCTTCGAAGAAGGCATCATCTGGCACCGCAACCGCCTGCCCAACGTGACGATTCGCGCGGACATCTATGGCAAGGAGCAACCGGCGACCCTGGTGCAGCAGATCATGCCGACCCTCGACCCGATCCGCGCCGAACTGCCGGATGGCTACTTGCTGGAAGTCGGCGGCACCGTGGAAGACTCGGCTCGCGGGCAGAACTCGGTGAAGGCCGGTGTGCCACTGTTCATTGTGGTTGTGTTGACGTTGCTGATGCTGCAACTGCGCAGTTTCTCACGCACGGTGATGGTGTTTCTGACAGCGCCACTGGGGCTGATCGGCGTGACCTTGTTCCTGATGGTGTTCCGCCAGCCGTTCGGCTTCGTCGCCATGCTCGGGACCATCGCCTTGTCCGGGATGATCATGCGCAACTCAGTGATCCTGGTGGACCAGATCGAACAAGACATCGCCGCCGGGCTCAAACCGTGGCAAGCGATCATCGAAGCCACGGTGCGGCGATTCCGGCCCATCGTGCTGACGGCACTCGCCGCGGTACTGGCGATGATCCCGCTGTCACGCAGCGTGTTCTTCGGGCCGATGGCGGTGGCAATCATGGGCGGGTTGATTGTCGCGACGGCGTTGACGTTGTTGTTCCTGCCGGCGCTGTATGCAGCGTGGTTCAGGATCAAGAAAGACCCCGCGTAATCCCGGCGGCCCCCGGGCCGCCTGCTCTTTACCGCCGAACACTGTTCAAAATTGTGGGAGCGGGCTTGCTCGCGAAAACGGTGCGTCAGTCAACGTTGATGTCGACTGACACGCCGCCTTCGCGAGCAAGCCCGCTCCCACATTGGGTTTCCTTGTTCCTACACCTTTTTCAGAATGCTTTGATATTGAGTCGCAGACGGCCAAATGCTGTACTCCTGACTCGGTTTTGATGAGTTTTTGAGACAGTCATAATGAAAAAGCCCCCCGCGCTCAAGGGCAGGTCAGACCCGGTGTTTGACTTGTTGGCGCAATCACCCCACAAGGAACGCCTCAAGGATTACCTTGCACTGCTAAAGCCTCTGGACGATCAGGGGCGCTACCTGCCATTCGATGAATTGCGTTATCGCTGGGCGCCGGGGCTGGATAGCCATCTCTGTTGGGCGCTGGTCAAGAAGGCCCGTACTGCCCAGTACGCCAGACTTCTGCCACTGGGCGAGCCCGTCCAGTGGGGCAACTTCGTATTGACACCCGTCGCGCAAAAAGCGATTTCGGCGGTCGATCGGCAAGCCAGCACCGCAGCGTTGGAATACATGACCCGCCAGCTGGGCGAACGCGCACATTTCAGCTACTTGCTCAATGACCTGATCGAAGACGAAGCCATCAGCAGCAGTCAGCTGGAAGGCGCGGCGACCACCACTCGGGTGGCCAAGGACATGCTCAAGCGTAAACGCCAGCCGCGTACGCCGGATGAACGAATGGTCATCGGCAACTACAAAATGATGAATTTCGCTTGGGAAAAGCGTTATGAACCCTTGAGCGTCGAGCTGATTGCAGCGATCCATCGGGTGGGGGTCGAAGGTATCGATGACTCGCAATATGCGCCGGGGATATTCAGGGCTAACGACGACGTCGTGGTGCAGGACGGTGAGGGTAATACCGTACACACACCGCCGCCCGCTGCGGGACTGGCGTCACGCTTGCAAGCGTTGTCGAAGTGGATCAACCAAACCCACAACGATCCCTTTCACCCGAACTATGTTCATCCATTGATCAAAGCCGTTGCGCTACATTTTGCCCTGGGCTACGAGCATCCGTTTCGCGACGGCAACGGTCGTGTCGCCCGGGCGCTGTTTTACTGGTTGATGTTCAAGAATGACTTTTCGGCTTTTCGCTACATTGCCATCAGCACGCTGCTGCGCAACGCACCGGTGAAGTACGGACGCTCGTATCTGTACACCGAAGCGGATGACCTGGACGTGACGTACTTCATCGATTTCCAGTGCTCGGTCGTTTTGCGGGCGGTGACTGGCTTTACTGAGGTCTACCGCAAAAGCCTGGCTTATGGTGGGAGCGAGCCTGCTCGCGAAGGCGTTGTGTCAGTCAGTACACGCTCGACTGGGCGACCGCTTTCGCGAGCAGGTTCGCTCCCACAGTAGATCTCCAGTGAATATGACATTTGCGTACGCCAGTGAACCCTTGTGGGAGCGGGCTTGCTCGCGAAAGTGGTGTGTCAGTCAAAGTTGATGTCGACTGACACGCCGCCTTCGCGAGCAAGCCCGCTCCCACAGGGTTTTGCGCTGGGGTTTAGAGCGTACCGAAGACTTTCTTGGCCAAACTGGTCGCCGCTGCCGCCGGGTTCTGGCGGATGGTTTCTTCCTGTTTGCCGATCATCTCGAACAAGCCGTTGAGGGTCTGTTCGGTCACGTAGCTTTCGATGTTGGCGCTTTTCGCGTCCAGTACGCCCAGTGTCGCGGCTTGGCCGGCGAACGAGTTGTATTGCTTGGCCAGGCCAACCTGGTCGGTGGCTTGCTTGACGATCGGCAGGAACTTGGCGCGGATCTGTTCGCGGCTGGATTTGTCCAGGTACTGGGTGGCGGAGTCTTTGCCGCCGCTGAGGATGCCCTTGGCATCGGCCACGCTCATTTTTTTCACCGCATCCACAAGGATCGGCTGGGCCTGGGTCACGGCGGTTTCTGCCGCTTTGTTCATGCTGGTTTCCAGTTGATCAACCTGGGCGCCCATGCCGAAGGCTTTCATTTTGCTGGCGACTTTGCCCAGTTTGCCCGGCAGTTCGATCTTCACGTCCGGGTTATTGCTGAAACCGCCCGGTGTGCCGAGTTGTTTGACGGCCAGTTGCGCGCCTTGGGTCAGTGCGTCCTTGAGGCCGCCAGTGGCATCGTTTTGCGACAGGTCATTGAGGGACAACGCCAGGGCGCTGGCGGAAATCATCAAGCCTGCGCACAGGCCGGCGAAGCGAAGGGTAGGGCGGAGCATGGCGGCTTCCTTGTACGAATAAGGGAAATTAGCGAACGGCGTCGACGCGGATTTTCAGTGGCTGCGGATCATTGCGATCGAGTTGCACTGCATGGTTTTCGGTGGTGATGAACATCAGTTCACCGTTCACCTCAATGCGTGCGCTGACCGAATAACGATGACCGGGTTTGATCTGCGCCGGGTCGTAGCTCAGGTGAAACGGCAGCGGGACCTGGCCTTTGACCGGGCCTTTCTGCTCATTCAGTACAACGGCGGGCGCATCGGCCAGGGACACGTCCTGCAGGCTGACGCTCAAGGTGGCGCTCGGCGGCAGGGCGATGCGTTGCAGGTAGAACACTTCGCCATCGAGGCTGGTTTTGGCGCCAGGGTGCAAGGTTTGGCAGGCACCGAGCAGAGTGGTCAGGCAAACAAGCATCAGTTTTTTCATCGAGGGCCTCTAAAACGTTGGCGCCAGCAGGAACCTGGCGCCCGGGGAATTTAGCGGATTTTGCGGTGCACGTCGAAACTCAAAAAAACGGCTTGCCGACAAATGCTGATCAACGGGACGAAGCTTCTTTAAATCCGAAAGGCACTAATACCGCGAGATCAGGGTAGACAGAGATATCCCGGCCAAACCTGTTTTCCATGCCTTTCAATGTGTAACGTTTGCCGGGAATCACCTGCGCCGGATCGTAATTTAGATAAAACGACGTGGCTGTTTCTTCATCGCACTGTAGACGAACAAGTTCAGCGCCCGGCTCATTATGTTCATGGGCGCGGATAGTAATTGCTTGATCGCGCTCGACGGGTTTCGGCTGTTGCGCCTCGACATAAAGTTGCCCGATCGGACTCAAGTGAAGTGTCTGGTAGTGGGGTGCCTTGGCGACCGTGACGAAGTAATCCAGGTCCAGCAACAAGGGGGTGCGATTATGGCTTAGTTGTACATTGACCTGATATTTGACGCTCACATCTTCATAGTTGTGCGGGAATGAAAAATTCCACTGTCCGTCCGCGATGTCGGGATGAATCCAGTTCATGACGGTGATGGGGCGGGAGGTATTAATGATTTGAATGTTGATGCGGGTCTCACGCTCGCCCTCCGTCGGCACGGAATAAAAAGGCGGGAGCTTGAATGTCAGGGTGATAGTCGAGTTGTTATCCATCGCGATGTCCTTATCGTGATAATGAAAAAACTCAATTTATCCGTTAATTAACTAATAAGGAAACGTCCGTGTTTCCTTGTTAGTTGTCGGGAAGTTACAACGGGCTGGCGTCCGCCGCATCTTCACTGCGATGCAATGCCACTTGACGGATCGACAAGCGAATCTCCGCCGGCAATACACGTTTCGCCGCGCCTTCCGCCAACTCACCCAGCAACTCGTGATAACTCAACTTGCCTGCCTCATCACGCTTGAGCACCTCCAGATCGAGCAGGGTCTGGATGAAGTGGCGGAACAGGCTCTTGTCGAAGAACTCCGGGGCGTTCAGGCCATGGAGGATCGACAGGCGCTGGGCCATGACGGTGCAGAGGTCTTCCAGTTCTTCGGCGCTGATGCTGTTCTGGCCGCTGTTCAACAGCAGGGAAACAGTCATGTAGAAACGTTGCAGAGTCTGGGCGATGCTTTTTGACAGCAAGGTCAGCAGTACGAAATGTCGCGAACTCGGCGCCGGGCGCAGGTACACATCGTTCTCGAAACGCAGCAGGCCTTGTTCGACAAAAGCTTCCAGCCATTGATCGACCACGCCGTCCAACTCTTCCATGGACCAGCGAATGAACAGCTCCGATTGCAGGTACGGGTACAGCGCGCGGGTGTAGCGCAGGATCTGTTCGCGGCTCATGCGCGAGGCGCTCTGGAAGAAGCTCGCGAGCAACGCCGGCAGGGCGAAGATGTGCAACACGTTGTTGCGGTAGTAGGTCATCAGGACCGCGTTCTGCTCGTCCAGGTACAGAATCTTGCCCAAGGCATCGCTCTGTTCGGACAGCAGGTCCATGTCCTTCACATGCTCGATCAGCGCCCGACCGTCACCTTCCGGCAACGTGGTGTGCGGCGAGTAAGGGACCTTGCGCAGCAGCGCCAGATACAAATCGAGCACCCGCGCCATCGCACGATCATCCAGGGCCAGACGACTGGTGGACAGCAGCGCCAGGGCCACGAGGTTCACCGGGTTGATCGCTGCTGCTTCGTTCAGATGCTGTGCGACTTTCTCACCGAGGCGGTTAGTGGTTTCGTTGAGCCAGGCCGGTTTGAATTGCGGACCGAGTTCCTGTTGGCGCCAGTCCGGCTGTTCGCTGTCGAGGAATTCCGCCAGTTTGATCGGTTCGCCGAAGTTCACCGCCACTTGGCCGAAACGCTGCTTGAGGGCGCCGATGACTTTGAAGATGTCGAAGATTGATTCTTTCTTCTTGCTCGCGCCACGCAGTTCGCCGAGGTAGGTCCGGCCTTCCAGGACGCGCTCGTAACCGATGTACACCGGGATGAATACAATCGGCATGCGCGACGAACGCAGGAAACTGCGCAAGGTGATCGCCAGCATCCCGGTTTTCGGTTGCAGCATGCGCCCGGTGCGCGAACGGCCGCCCTCGACGAAATATTCGACCGGGAAACCTTTGGTGAACAGGGTGTGCAGGTATTCGTTGAACACCGAGGTGTAGAGCGGGTTGCCCTTGAAGGTACGGCGCATGAAAAACGCGCCACCTCGGCGCAGCAGGCTGCCGATCACCGGCATATTGAGGTTGATCCCGGCGGCAATGTGCGGCGGGGTCAGGCCGTTGCGGAACAGCAGATACGAAAGCAGCAGGTAATCGATGTGACTGCGATGGCACGGCACGTAGATCACTTCGTGACCCTGGGCGACTTTCTGCACACCTTCGATGTGGTTGACCTTGATCCCGTCGTAGATCTTGTTCCAGAACCAGCTCAGCACCACTTCCAGGAAACGGATCGCGGTGTAGGTGTAGTCCGAGGCAATCTCGTTGCCATAGCGCAGGGCCTGGGCCTTGGCTTTATCCGGGGAGATGTTCTCGCGCTCGGCTTCGTCGAGGATCGCTTGTTTGACCAGCGGCTGATTGAGCAAGCCTTTGACCAGGTTGCGGCGGTGGGAAATGTCCGGGCCGATCACCGCGGCTTTGAGGTTGCGGAAGTGCACCCGCAGGATCCGCTGGGCCATGCGCACGGTGCGCTCGTGGCCCTTGTTGTGGTCGATCAGTTCGCGCAAATGAATCGGTGCCGAGAACTGCACCCGGGTTTTGCGCCCCAGCACGATGATGCTGAGCAAGCGACGCAGACGCCCGGTGACCGCCCAACTGTCGGCGAACAACAGCTTCCACGGGCTCGACTCGCTGTCCGGCGATTGGCCCCAGAACACGCTGACCGGGATGATCTGCGCATCTTCGGCGGCGTTCTGGCTCAGGGCGCTGACCAGGCGGGTCAGGGTCGGCGGCGCGCCGCGCTTGTCCTGGCGGCCGAGCCAATCGGGCTCGGGGGTCAGGTAAAAAAACGCGGCAGGTTCAATCAACGCACCGACAGAGACCGGCAGCACCGGGCGCGGCAGGCCGGCCTTGGTGCACTCGGTGTCGACCACGGCCAGGTCGGTCAGCGAAGGGTTTTGCAGGACGTAGAACACCGGACGGCTGCGGTCGAGGTTGAGGGTAAGGGACGACTGGTTGATCGTCTCCGAGCGAACCCAGAGGTACAACAGTCGGCGCAGGGTGCCAAACACAAGACGGCGGAACGGGGAACGGGTCATACGGCTTCTGCGTGAGTGAATAAAACCGAGCAAATGCTCGGGCGGTCGATAGTGTGCCGTATTCGCCGAAAATCGGCAAAAAAGCGGTCAAGTAATCTTGAGTTGAGAGTTTTCGCGGCTGTCATATACTCGACCGCTCAAAATAAAAAGAAGAGGGACTGATACATGGCTACGCGCGAAACCGGCAGTGTGAAGTGGTTCAACGACGCCAAGGGCTATGGCTTTATTCAACGCGAGGACGGAGTGGACGTGTTCGTGCACTACCGCGCGATTCGTGGCGAGGGCCACCGTTCGTTGGCTGAAGGCCAGCAGGTTGAATATGCCGTGGTGACGGGGGAGAAGGGGCTGCAGGCTGAGGATGTGGTGGGGCTGTAAACCCGATTCCCGGATTACGCATGACCTGACCGATCGTTCCCACGCTCTGCGTGGGAATGCATCCCGGGACGCTCCGCGTCCCTTCAACGGCCGAACGCGGAGCGTCCGTTGAGGCGTTCCCACGCGGAGCGTGGGAACGATCAATAAGGGCTGTGGTTACGCGGTTTTCCAGGTGATTTCTTCTTCGCCGTCGGCGCTGATGCGCATCCAGCGATCGGCTGTCTCTTCACCTTCTTCCTCGACCCAAGTCCCCGGTGCGCAACGTACTTCCACGTTCAGTGCGGCAAACGCTGCGCGGGCGCAGGCGATGTCGTCATCCCATGGGGTCTGGTCGCTTTCCAGGTACAGGCTGTTCCATTTGCCCACGGCTTTCGGCAGCCAGGTCACGGGCACGTTGCCGGCCTTGCACTTGTAGGTCTGGCCCTTCTTGACCCACTCACTGCACGAGCCCAGTGCTTCGCTAAGCCACTCTGCGACGGCTTTGTAGTCGACGTCGGCGTCTTTCAGGTAAATCTCGATATCGGGTTGGCGCATGGATGTCCTCACTGCGGTCTTGAAAAATCCATTCGCGGATTTAGCCGGCCTCAAGCTGTTGCTCAAGACCAAAAATTATTGAAGTACGAAGTAATCGTAACGCATCGATACAGTGACCTCGAACGGCTCGACCTGCTCGATGACCGCCGCCCGGCGCTCGGCACTGGCGCGCCAGCCGTGGGGCGTCATGGCCAACAGGTTGGCACGATCCTGACCACTTTCCAGTAACAGTTTGAACTCCAGGGTTTCGCTGTGCGCCAGCGCCATGCCTTCCGGCACCAGGGCCAGATGCTTGTCGTCGGTGTATTCACGCACTTCGTCGTACAGGCTTTCGCGCAATTCCATCAGGTGGCCGCTGGTCGGCCCGACTTTCATCAAGCCACCGCCAGGGCTGAGCAAGCGCTTGGCTTCTTCCCAATCCAATGGACTGAACACGCTGGCGAGAAACTGGCAACTGCCGGACGCCAACGGCACCCGCGCCATGCTGGCGATCAACCAGGTCAGATCGGGGTTGCGTTTGCAGGCGCGTTTGACCGCTTCCTTGGAGATGTCGAGGGCGTAGCCGTCAGCATTCGGCAAGGCTTCGGCGATTTGCGCGGTGTAGTAACCCTCGCCACAACCGATGTCGAGCCAGCGCTGGGGCGCGTATTGCGCCGCCAGCTCTGCCAGGCGCTTGGCCACTGGTGCGTAATGGCCTGCGTTCAAGAAATCACGCCGGGCCTCGACCATCGCCAGGTTATCCCCAGGGTCGCGGCTGTTCTTGTGCTGCACCGGCAGCAGGTTCAGGTAACCCTGGCGCGCGCGGTCGAAACGATGCCCGGCGGGGCAGGCCACGCCGTTGTCCACCGCATTCAGCGGTTCGCTGCAGATCGGGCAAGCAAGCATCAGGCGAGCAACTTGATCAGGGTCTGGTAGTAGATTTCGGTCAGCACATCGAGGTCGGCGGCCAGCACACGCTCGTTGACCTGGTGAATCGTCGCGTTGACCGGCCCCAGCTCAACAACCTGGGTGCCCATGGTCGCGATAAAGCGCCCGTCGGACGTGCCGCCGCTGGTGGAAGCCTTGGTTTCGCGACCGGTGATGTCCTTGATGCTCGACGCCACGGCATCCAGCAGGGCGCCCGGTTCGGTGAGGAACGGCAGGCCCGACAGCGCCCAATCCACGTGCCAGTCCAGGCCATGCTTGTCGAGGATGTCGGCCACGCGTTTTTGCAGGCCTTCGACGGTGGATTCGGTGGAGAAGCGGAAGTTGAACACCGCTACCAGATCACCGGGAATCACGTTGGTCGCGCCAGTGCCGGAGTTGACGTTGGAAATCTGAAAACTGGTCGGCGGGAAGAAGTCGTTGCCGTGGTCCCAATGCTCGGCGGCCAGTTCGGCCAGGGCCGGGGCGGCGAGGTGGATCGGGTTCTTCGCCAGATGCGGGTAGGCCACGTGGCCTTGGATACCGCGTACGGTCAGCTTGGCGCCGAGGGAGCCGCGACGGCCGTTCTTGACCACGTCACCGACCAGCGTCGTACTCGACGGCTCACCGACGATGCACCAGTCCAGACGTTCCTTGCGCGCAGCAAGACGTTCGATCACAGCCTTGGTGCCGTGATGCGCCGGGCCTTCTTCATCGCTGGTGATCAGGAAAGCGACCTTGCCCTTGTGATCCGGGTAGTCGGCGACAAAACGCTCGGCGGCCACGGTCATCGAGGCCAGACTGCCTTTCATGTCCGCTGCGCCACGACCGCACAACATGCCGTGTTCATCGATCACTGCGTTGAACGGGTCAATCTGCCACGCCGTCACCGGGCCAGTCGGAACCACGTCGGTGTGGCCGGCGAAGCACAGCACCGGACCGTCGTGTTTACCGTGGGTAGCCCAGAAGTTATCCACATCTTCGATGCGCATCGGCTCCAGTTGGAAACCGGCATCGCCCAGGCGCTGCATCATCTGCTTCTGGCAATCGGCGTCGACCGGCGTCACGGACGGACGGCGGATCAGGTCGATGGCGAGTTGAAGGGTCGGCGAAAGGTCGGCGTGGGCCGTCATGGAAAACTCCGGAAGCTAATTGTGTAGGAGCAAAGCTTGCTCGCGATGAACGATGATGAGGTCTTTCTGTTACACCGAATCGCATCAATCGCGAGCAAGCTTTGCTCCTACAGGATTTGGTGCTGGGCGCGCAAAATGGCGGTTATCTTAAAGCAAAACGGCGGCCATTGGCCGCCGTTTAGTGCATCTGCGTGGATTTAGACGGCTGGTAGCGGCTCAGGCTCGGCAGCCGGTTTCGGCAGCGAAGACAGGAACGCCATGATCAGCGCCGCCAGATACGGCAGCGACTGCACCAACAACATGATCACCCAGAAGCGGATGTCGTTGCTCGGCAGGCCCTGCACCAGGAAGATCCCCAGCGCCGCGCCCCACAGCAGCAGCATGATGAACACCTCTTCCCGTGCCTCCGAAATCGCCACCCAGAAGCCGTGGTTATCGGCGTTTTTCGGCGTACGGAAGAACGGAATGCTGCTGGTGAAGAAGCCGTACAGCACCGCTTTGGCGATGGTGTGCGACAACGCCAGACCGGCCAGTGCGGCGCAGAATGCATCCTTCAGATTGACCCCGACCGCACGGCGATACAGGAAGATGATCTTGGCCACCTTGAACACGAACAGCGCCAACGGCGGGATCGCAAAAATCAGCAACGGCGGATCGACCCGCTGCGGAACGATGATCATCGCCGCCGACCACAACAGGGCGCCGACGGTGAAGAAGATGTTCATGCCATCCGCGACCCACGGCAACCAGCCCGCGAGGAAGTGGTAACGCTGGCCACGGGTCAGCTCGGTGTCCTTGCCGCGCAGCAAACTGGCGGTGTGACGCTTGATGATCTGAATCGCGCCATAGGCCCAACGGAAACGCTGTTTCTTGAAGTCGATAAAGGTATCCGGCATCAGGCCTTTGCCGTAGCTGGTGTGGTAATACGCCGCCGACAGGCCTTTTTCGAATACCCGCAGACCCAGTTCGGCGTCTTCACAGATGCACCAGTCGGCCCAACCCAGTTCCTCGAGCACCGAACGGCGGGTCATGGTCATGGTGCCGTGCTGGATGATCGCGTCACGGTCGTTACGGGTGACCATGCCGATGTGGAAGAAGCCTTTGTATTCCGCGTAGCAGAGCTTCTTGAAGGTGCTTTCGTTCTGGTCGCGATAATCCTGTGGCGACTGCACCACAGCGATTTTCGGATCGGCGAAGTGCGGCACCATGTGCTTGAGCCAGTTCGGATCGACGCAGTAGTCCGAGTCGATCACCGCAATCACTTCGGCATCCTTGGCGGTGTGCGGGATCAGGTAGTTCAGTGCGCCACCCTTGAAGCCGGCGAGCGGGGCGACGTGGAAGAACTTGAAGCGCGGGCCGAGGGTTTCGCAGTAATCGCGCACCGGCTCCCAGACCGCCGGGTCCTTGGTGTTGTTGTCGATGATCAGGACTTCGAAGTCCGGATAGTCGAGGTTGGCCAAGGCGTTGAGGGTCTGTTTGACCATCTCCGGCGGTTCGTTGTAGCACGGTACGTGAATCGACACTTTCGGTCGGTAGTCCGAATCCCCCACGACCGGCAGGAATTCTCGCCGGCGCTTGTGGGTCCAGACCGCTTCGGCCAGTTCGTGGGCTTCGGTCAGCAATACGATAAACACCCCGAGCGCGCCGAGGGCGAGCAAGAAGCCCACCGTCAGGCTGAACCAGGTGCTGTATTGCTGGCTGTAGTCGTAGCCGATCCACACCAGAACCGAACCGCACAGGAACGCGATAAAGGTCAGGAAGGTGCGGCCACGCTGGCGCAGGGCCGAGCCGTCGATCATCAGCAAGGTCAGGGAGAGCAGGGCCAGTACTGCCGAGCCGATCGCCAGCACGCGCCATTGCGGGATCGCAACAACCGGGCCTTCGAAGTTGAATTTCTGCTGACGCGCGGCGTTGAACACGCCCCAATACGCGCCCACCGAACCTTCGTCAGTGGCCTTCCACGGCTGGTCAAACGCTTCGATCACGAAGTAGTTGAAGCCTTGGCGGTTAAGCTTGTTGACCAAGGTGCGCAGGTAGATCGCCTGATCCGCCGGGCTCGAATCGGTGCCGCCACGCATACGGCCGTTGCTCGGCCAGCCAACCTCCGAGAGCAGCAGTGGTTTTTTCGGGAACATCTTTTTCAGGTCCCGGGCACGGTCGAGGACGAACTGACCTGCCTTGTCCACCGGGATGAATTCCCAATAAGGCAGAACGTGCGCGGCGATCAGGTCGACGTGCTTGGCCAGCTCCGGGTGTTCTTCCCAGACGTGCCACTGCTCGGACGTGGTCACCGGCACTTTCACGGCAGCGCGGACGCGGTCGAGGATGACGCTGAGGTCCTTGGCGGTAATTTCCTTACGGAAGATCGCCTCGTTACCTACAACCACGCGAACCACGCTGCGTGAGGTATTGGCCAGTTCGATGGCGCGCAGGATCTCGCGCTCATTGCGTTCCTGGTCCGGGCTGATCCAGATCCCCAGGGTCACCCGCAGGCCGAACTCTTCCGCCAGTTTGGGAATGTCCTCCAGCGTGCCGTCGACCGAGTAGGTACGGATGTTGTCCGTCAGCTTGCTCATGATCTCCAGGTCGCGACGCATTTCATCGTCGGTCGGGTACTGGTCTTTCTGTGGGTACTGGCCTTGTTGAAACGGCGAGTACGAAAAACCGGAGATCTGTTCAGGCCAGTTGGGGGCGGTGACCGGGCGGTTGATCAACGCCCAGAAGCCGGTAAACAAGGCAGCGATGGCGAGCACCACAACCAGGTTGAGTCCAAATTTACGCGATGACATAGCTATTTCAGGTTCCAAAGGCTGTGGAACGAAGGAACGGGTCGGCGGTTGGCCAAGGGGCGCGCATCCTACACCGTGCTTTCACTTACCGTACAGCAGGCAGGGAAAAGCCTGACGTTGGGCAATCCGGTTTCACATAAGTTCTTACACTTGTCGCTTGTAGCTTAGAACTTGTGGCTGCGTAGCCCTATAATGCGCGCCGGTTTTTGGGGTAATGGTCATGAGTACAGAAGATCCGCGGTTTGCCGGCATCGCTCGGTTGTATGGCATTGAAGGCCTGGAGCGCTTGCGCGCGGCCCATGTGGCGATCGTCGGCGTCGGCGGCGTCGGTTCCTGGGCGGCGGAAGCCATTGCCCGGTGTGGTGTGGGCGAGATTTCGCTGTTCGACTTGGACGACGTCTGCGTCAGCAATGCCAACCGTCAGTTGCATGCGCTGGACAGCACCGTCGGCAAACCCAAGGTCGAGGTGATGGCCGAGCGCCTGCGCGGGATCAACCCGGATTGCACGGTGCACGCGGTGGCGGATTTCGTGACCCGCGAGACCATGGCCGAATACATCACGCCGAACATCGATTGCGTGATCGACTGCATCGACAGCGTGAACGCCAAGGCTGCGCTGATCGCCTGGTGCAAGCGCCGCAAGATTCAGATCATCACCACGGGCGGCGCGGGCGGGCAAATTGACCCGACGCTGATCCAGGTCTGCGACCTGAACCGGACCTTCAACGATCCGCTGGCCTCGAAAGTGCGTTCCACGCTGCGCCGCGACTACAACTTCTCCCGCACTGTGACTCGCCATTACAGCGTGCCGTGTGTGTTCTCGACCGAGCAACTGCGCTACCCGAAGCCGGATGGCAGCATTTGCTTGCAGAAGAGTTTTGTCGGTGATGGCGTGAAACTCGACTGCGCTGGCGGATTTGGCGCGGTGATGATGGTGACGGCGACGTTCGGCATGGTCGCGGCGACCAAGGCTGTGGATAAGATTGTGGCGGGTGTGCGGCGGCCGGCGGATCGCATCAAACCCGAAGCTTGAAGTAGCCCCCTGATCGATCGTTCCCACGCTCTGCGTGGGAATGCAGCCCGGGACGCTCCGCGTCCCATACAGAGCCGAACGCGGAGCGTCCGTTGAGGCATTCCCACGCAGAGCGTGGGAACGATCAGTTACTGAGCCAACTCATTCATTCGCTGTAACACGGCATTCAAGCCATTACTGCGCGACGGTGACAACTGCCGGCTCAATCCAAGCTGATTGAACCAACCCGGCAAATCCACCTGCTGCAACTCAACCGCCGACAACCCATTGACCCGCGCCAACAGCAACGCCACCAACCCGCGAATCAACCGCGCATCGCTGCTGGCGCTGAACTGCCAGTGGCCATCCTGCAACCTACCTACCAGCCATACCTGGCTTTCACAGCCATGCACCCGGTTAGCCTCGACTTTATCCACATCGCTCAACGCCGGCAGGCGTTCGCCCCATTGCATCAGCAGTCGCGCCCGCTGTTCCCAGCTTCCGGCCTGCTGAAAGGCTTCCAGCGCCGTAACGGCATCGGCCGGCATACTCATCGCAGCAACTCCAGCGCCTGATCCAGCGCTTCAAAGAACCGCTCCAGATCCTCGGAATCGTTGTACAACGCCAGCGACACCCGAATCGCCCCGGCCAGCTCGAAGCTTTTCAGCAACGGCATGGCGCAGTGGTGACCGGCGCGCACGGCGATCCCCTGTTCCGTCAGCAAATGCGCCAGATCGGAGTTATGCACACCTTCGACGACGAAGCTGGCCAATGCCAATTGCGGTTTGCCCAGTAACCGAATGCCGTTGCGCGCTTCGAGACCCTTCAACAGATAGTCATGCAGCGCCGCTTCATGGGCGGATACGGCGTCCTGATCCAATCCAGCGAGGTAATCCAGGGTCGCCCCCAGGCCAATCACACTGGCAATCGGTGGCGTTCCGGCCTCGAAACCCAGCGGTGCCGGGCGGAAACGGGCGTCGTGGTAGTTGGCGTCCAGCACCATTTCGCCGCCGAATTGCCACGGACGCAACTGTTCAAGGGCTGCATTGCGCCCGAACAGCACACCGAGGCCATCGGGGCCGTAGAGTTTGTGACTGGAAAACACATAGAAGTCGCAAGCCAACGCCTGCACGTCATGCCGGCCGTGGACCACGCCTTGGGCGCCATCGACCACGGTCAGCGCGTTGTGCGCCTTGGCCAGCGCCAGCAACTGGGGCAACGGTTGCCAGACGCCCAGTACGTTGGACAACTGACTGACCGCCAGCAACCGGGTCCGCGGGCCTATCAGCTGCGCGGCGGCGGCAAGGTTGATGACACCGTCGGTATCCAGCGGCAGGATCACCAGTTTCAGGTCGCGGCGCAGGGCCAGTTGCTGCCAGGGCAACAGGTTGGCGTGATGCTCCAGGGCGCTGATGACAATTTCATCGCCCGGATTGAATTGATGTTCCAGGCCATAGGCCAGGAGGTTCAGCGCGGAAGTCGCGCCGTGGGTAAAGATGATCTGCCCGCAATCGCCGGCATTAAGCCATTGCGCGACTTTGCTGCGGCTGTCCTCGAATGCCTGGGTCGCATGTGCGCCCGGCAAGTGCTGCGCCCGATGCACGTTGGCTGCGCCATTGGCGTAGTAATGCGTCAGGGCATCCAGCAGGGCTTGAGGTTTTTGCGTGGTGGCGGCGCTGTCCAGATAGGTCTGGTCTTGCCGTTGCAATGCGGCGATGGCCGGAAAATCGGCACGCCAGGGAGAAGGAATCATCATGCTATCGGGCCCTGTTAAACATGGGCGGGGGAACGCCAGACCTTGACCTTGATGTTGCCCTTGTAGGAGCGAGGCTTGCCCGCGAAGCTTTTGGCGGCCTCAAGGGCCCCTTCGCGGGCAAGCCTCGCTCCTACAAGGGCAGGGCACAGGTGATCTTTTTGACGCTCTGCTTAGTTGTGAGCGTGCAGCGCTTCGTTCAGTTCGATGGCCGATTTGTGGGTTTTGCATTCCACGGCACCGGTCTCCGAATTGCGGCGGAACAGCAGGTCAGGTTGACCGGCCAGCTCACGGGCCTTCACGACTTTGACCAGTTTGTTGTGCTCGTCCAGCAGCGCCACTTTAGTGCCAGCGGTCACGTACAGGCCGGACTCAACAGTGTTGCGGTCGCCCAACGGGATACCGATACCGGCGTTGGCGCCGATCAGGCAGCCTTCGCCGACTTTGATCACGATGTTGCCGCCGCCCGACAGGGTGCCCATGGTCGAGCAACCGCCGCCCAGGTCCGAACCCTTGCCGACGAACACGCCAGCGGACACACGACCTTCGATCATGCCCGGGCCTTCGGTGCCGGCGTTGAAGTTGACGAAACCTTCGTGCATCACGGTGGTGCCTTCGCCCACGTAAGCGCCCAGGCGGATACGTGCGGCGTCAGCGATACGCACGCCGGCCGGTACCACGTAGTCGGTCATTTTCGGGAACTTGTCCACCGAGAACACTTCCAGCAGCTCGCCGCGCAGACGGGCTTCCAGTTGATGTTCAGCCAGTTCGGCGAGGTCGATGGCGCCCTGGCTGGTCCAGGCGACGTTCGGCAGCAGCGGGAACACACCGGCCAGGTTCAGGCCGTGAGGCTTGACCAGACGATGGGACAGCAGGTGCAGCTTGAGGTAAGCCTCAGGCGTGGAAGTCAGTTGCACGTCTTCAGCCAGAATGGTGGCGACCAGCGGCTTGTGGCTTTCGGCCAGACGGGTCAACAGCGCGGCTTGGCCGGTATCGACGTTTTTCAGCGCTTCAGCCAGTTGCGAGGCCTGGGCGGTGGTGAAAGCGATGGCCTGGTTGCCTTCGGTGTAGCCCAGGACTGGCGCGATGGCCGCGACCAGCTCGGCCGACGGGTTAAGCAGTGGCTGTGCGTAAAACACTTCCAGCCAGGCGCCTTGACGGTTTTGAGTGCCGACACCGAAGGCCAGGCTGAACAGGGAATTGGACATGTTGAGACCTCTAACAAAAAGGAACGGGCTGCCTTACTTGAGTGCGGCCGCGTAGATATCTGGCTTGAAGCCAATCAGGGTTCGGTCACCGAGATCAAGCACCGGGCGCTTGATCATCGAGGGTTGTGCGAGCATCAGTTCGATGGCTTTCGCTTGGTCGAGATCGGCTTTGCGTTCGTCGTCGAGTTTGCGAAAGGTCGTGCCTGCACGGTTCAACACCACTTGCCAGCCGTGCTCGTCGCACCATTGGCTCAGGTGTTCACGGTCGATTCCGGCCGTTTTGTAATCATGAAAGTCATAGCTGACAGCGTGTTCATCGAGCCAGGTGCGCGCCTTTTTCATGGTGTCGCAGGCTTTGATGCCGAAAAGGTGCAACGTTTTACTTGAAACGGTCAAGGAATTGCCCCCTTTACAGGTGCTGGAAAAAAATGGTGACGGATTATGCCATGGCCTTCCGGTTAAAACGCAAAACCTGTGGGAGCGGGCTTGCTCGCGAAGACGAAGTGTCAGTCGCCATCAGCGTTGCCTGACACACCGTCTTCGCGAGCAAACCCGCCCCCACACTGGATTTGTGGCGTTTCAGGGCGATGCGATAGTGGTGCGGCGGCCGGCTATCAGTCTAGGCGGCTAATATGGCACTTCAATGCTTTCGATGACTGGGGAGACGCTGCTGATTGGCTGTCGCGCAATACGCTTGAAAGCGCTGCGGGCGCAGCGCTTGGAGTTTAACTGCCCGAGCCGTCAGCACCGGATCAGTGATGACGTGCTGCGGGAGATGTGGAGTGAACGGGGTTTGAATTATTCGAATCGGGGGGGGGCAGATAGCGGCCCCCGATTTTCAAGCACTCGCTTAAAGATCTTTCCAGGGCAGATCATCCGGATCTACCGGATAAGTGGATTTTGCCATTTCTATATCCAGCTTACTCAATACGGTATTTATGCCGACTTCCCAGACACCGTCGGTCAGCTCTTTATCAATCGCGTAGTGCATGATGGAGTTCTTATCGTATTCGGTGTCAACGATCGCACCCGAATAGGGCGTCAACACTTGTTCATCTACCTGCTGTTCGTCCCATTCGTAGTGCTCGGAATAATGGGCGTAAACTTTCTCCCGGTTCCAGGGAATGGTTGCGTCGCGATGCAGGTGCTCGTGCAGGTAGCCAAGTGCGTGACCCATTTCATGGAGTACGGTCGACTCAAAGTTTTCATCGCTTGGGGTGGTTTCAAGGTACATCGTCGCTTCGTCTTGATCAAAAGTCAGCGCATCGGTGCCGATCAATGATTTGTTGTCGTCGCTGTCGGTTGTGATTCGGATATCCGCGTCGCCATTGGGCACTATGACGAACTTTAGATTTACATGTTTTATCCAATGGGTGATGGCCTTGGAAAAGGCGAGTAGGAAACTTGACGAAACATCTTCAAGAAACTTGATTTTCAGTTCGCGACCTGGCTTCCATAATTTTTTGTAGTCGCCCATGCCCAATATGGATAAATCGTTGTTTGAGGCGTTATTCGGGTTTTCTGTAATGGCTGCACGGTAGGATGCCAGTCGATCTTTTGGAGGGATTATCGAACAGGGTTTTGTTTTTTTCATAAGGGTCTCATTAATTTAAAGTTGTCTGATTCGCTGATTATCCGGATGGATCGGCGCGAAGTAGTAGAGGGCTTGATTCAAGCGAAGCGGATCTTGGGGCAGGTCAACTAACGCTCATTTAATGGAGGGTTATTCGTTTTCTGCAGGGTAGGGATAGGCCTCGGCCATGAACGCCTTGTCCTTTTCACTGAGCACCAGATTGAGGTCAATCTTGAAGTCGCCATGGGTCCATTCCTGACGGATCGCGTAGTGCATGATCGACTTCGGATCATAGGCGGAATAACGGACGTCGCTGGCGTCCAGGCGCTGGAGATAATGTCCGTCAAGCACGGTGCGTACGTAATGATCCTCGTCACTGTGTTCATCTACGCCATGGGCCGCGTAGAACGCGCCTCGGTCCCACGGAATAGTTGTCTCGGGATGCAGGTGTTCGTGCTGGGCGCCCAGTACGTGGCCAAACTCGTGCATGACATTGGCGGCGAAAAAGGCTGGCGCGCGCAAGTCCGGAGACAGACCCATGGTCGGCTCCTCTTCCTGCAACAACGCATCGGTGCCGACCAGCGACCAGTAAGTACCGGGTGTGCAACTGATACGGATATCGCCTTCATGCCCTTCGACAAAATCAAACTTCAGGTTGATGTGCGGCAACCAATGGTTGGCGGCAGCAATGGTCGCGTCCTTGAAGGTTTGATCGCCGTCCAGGAAGGCTATGCGCAAAGTTCGGCCCGGTGCCCAGAAGCGGGTGTGCCTGGCGACCGCACGTTTACCCCGTCGCGATGCAGAAGCAACGCGGTTGGCAGGGTTTTCGGCGACGGCAGCTTCATAGGACGCATTGATGTCATCGGCTTTTATAATCAGGCAGGGTACTTCTTTAAGCATATTTAAACTTCCATGTTTGTTGGGGCGTCAATGCCGCGTGGTAACGACAGTCGTCTCGGTTTCGCAGGTTGCTTGTTTTTCAAAGTGGCGAGTTGCCTGGCTTTGGATACGCCTTGCGCATATTTCGTCTGTCGAGTTTGCTTATTCGCGTGTTGCGACGAACCTCCCAATCGCCGAGTGTCAGCTCATTGTCGACAACGTAGTGCATGATGGAGTCTTTGTCATAAGGACCAAGAAGAAGATCAGTGCTCAACGACGAAAACAAATTGCCGTCGACTTCTTCCTCAGTCCATTGGAAGTTGTCTTTGTAAAATTCATAAACTTTGGGTTTGTCCCAGGGGATATTCGCCTTGGGGTGCTGGTGTTCGTGTTGCAGTCCCAGCGCATGGCCGAATTCATGGAGGACGGTCAATTCAAAGTCGGGGTCTTCGCAGTCAACGGCCAGGCGGAGGGTAGGCTCGAGTTCAGGAGCAAGTGTTGCATCGGTACCGACATAGGATTCGTTGGTTTGCGCATCGGTTTTAATGCGGATATCACCCTTCGCTGCGTCGTTGAAGGTAAAGGTCAGGTTGGTGGAGGGTTCCCATTGCCTGATGATTTTTTCGATTGTTTTTTTGATGTCCTCGGGAACTTCGTTGATAAAAGTAATATTGAGCGTCCTGCCATTCCCCCAGAATTTGTTCCATTGACCGACCGAGCGTTTGTGTCTTCCGCTATGCGATACAGTATTCCCGTTAAGCGGATTTTCCGCTATCGCTGATTCGTAAGAGGCTATGGGATTGTCCGGTTTTATAACTTTGCAAGTATTCATTGCTGACGTCCATGTGCGCAAAAAAATGGTCGGTATTTAACGAGCAATGAAAGGCTAAGCGAGATGAAGGCGCTTGTTAAGTTTAATTTGGTTGAGGCTGTTGCTTGATGTTTACAAACCCGCGCGGCATTGCACCGCGCGGGTTGTTATTTGATTATTTATTGGTAATAAACGCGCGAATTCGTTCTGCTGCTTCAACACATTCTGCCAACGGAGCAACCAACGCCATCCGGATTCTTCCGGCGCCAGGATTGAAACCCTCGACATCGCGGGACAAATAAGAACCCGGCACCACCGTCACGTGCTCTTTGACGAACAGATCCCGACAGAACGCCTCGTCATCGCCTTCAACATTCGGCCACAAGTAGAAACCGCCATCCGGGCGTTGCACGTCCATCACCGGGCTGAGAATTTCCAGTACCGCGTCGTACTTCTCGCGATACAGCGCACGGTTGGCGCGCACGTGCACTTCATCATTCCACGCGGCAACGCTGGCCAGTTGCGTCTGAACCGGCATCGCGCAGCCGTGGTAGGTGCGGTAGAGCAGGAAGCCTTTGAGAATGTCGGCGTCACCGGCGACAAAGCCTGAACGCAGGCCCGGCAGGTTCGAGCGCTTGGACAGGCTGTGGAACACCACGCAACGCTTGAAGTCCTGGCGGCCCAGTTCCACGCAGGCACTGAGCAGGCCGGGTGGCGGGGTTTGTTCGTCGAAGTACAGTTCGCTGTAGCACTCGTCGGCGGCGATCACGAAGTCGTGTTCGTCGGCCAGGGCGATCAGTTTCTTCAGGGTTTCAACCGGGATCAACGCGCCGGTCGGGTTGCCCGGCGAGCACAGGAACAGGATCTGGCAGCGTTTCCAGATGTCTGGGGATACGGCATCGAAATCCGGGTTGAAGCCGTTTTCGTCCAGGCACGGCAGGTAATGTGGCTTGGCACCGGCTAGGAACGCCGCGCCTTCATAGATCTGATAGAACGGATTCGGGCTGACCACCAGGGCATCTTCGCCACGGTTCACCACGGTTTGGGTGAAGGCAAACAGCGCTTCACGGGTGCCGTTGACCGGCAGCACATTGCGCGCAGGGTCGAGCCAGCTGCTTGGCACGTTGAAACGACGTTCGCACCAAGCCGCGATGGCTTCACGCAGGGCCGGGATGCCGAGGGTGGTCGGGTACACGGCCATCTGATCCAGATTGTTGGCCAGGGCTTCGGCGACAAAACTTGGCGAACGGTGCTTCGGCTCACCGATGGACAGCGCGATCGGGCGCTTGTCCGGGTTTGGCGTGACGCTGCCGAGCAGGGCGCGGAGCTTCTCGAACGGGTAGGGCTGCAACTGGTTCAGAGCGTTGTTCATCGGTGCGGGGTCTCTTTGAATGTGGGAGCGAGCCTGCTCGCGAAAGCGGTGTGTCAGTCAATGTTGATGTTGAAGCTGACGGCCTCTTCGCGAGCAGGCTCGCTCCCACAGGGAAAGTTTGTTAGTTCAGATACTCAGTCGCGACAATGCAATTCCGGGTTCGTGGCTGACGCTGAGCTGCTCGACGATCGCATCCTGCAAACGGCTGCACAGCAACGGGTCGGACAGCGGCTGGTTGTGGGCGTCGGTAATGAAGAATACGTCTTCGACCCGCTCGCCCAGGGTCGCAATCTTGGCGTTCTGCAGCGACAGGTCGAACTCCAGGAAAATCGTGCCGATCCGCGCCAACAGGCCCGGGCGATCCGGCGCGCTGAGTTCCAGTACGGTCACCGGGCGCTGGGCGTCGTTGTGGATCGTCACCTGTGGCGCAAACGCGAAGTGCTTGAGCTGGCGCGGCACCCGGCGCTGAATGATCGTCGGGTAGTCATCCGGGTTGCGCAGGGCTTCGGTCAGGCCGTCGCGTATCTGCTTGACCCGCGTCGGGTTGTCGCCGATCGAGTCGCCATCGGTGTCGAGCACGATGTAGGTGTCGAGGGTGAACTGGCTGCTGGAGGTGATGACCCGGGCGTCGTGAATGTTCAGGTTGAGCTGGTCCATCGCGGCCACGGTCACGGCGAAGAAGTCGTGCTGATCCGGCGCATAGATGAAGATTTGCGTGCCGCCCTCGAATTCGCGCTGGGTGGTTTCCTTGATCAGCACCAGCGGCCCGCCATCGGCAGGTTGCTGCAGGATCGCGTCGCTGTGCCAGGCCACGTCGCCGGCGGTATGGCGCAGGAAATAGTCATCGCCCAATTGCGCCCAAAGCTGCTCGACGTCGTCCGGGTCGGTGCCGCCGCGCACCAGGATGTCCAGGGCGGCGCTCTGGGTCTGGCGGATCTGCTCTTCGCGATCCACCGGGTTTTCCAGGCCGCGGCGCAAGGCACGCTTGGTTTCGGTATAGAGCTGGCGCAAAAGGCTGGCGCGCCAGGAATTCCACAGCGTCGGGTTGGTGGCGTTGATGTCGGCGACGGTCAGCACGTACAGATAGTCGAGATGGGTTTCATCGCCGACGATCTGTGCGAAATCGTGGATCACCTGCGGATCGGACAAGTCCTTGCGCTGGGCGGTGGTCGACATCACCAAGTGGTTCTGCACCAGCCAGACGATCAGGCGGCTGTCCCACGTTGGCAACTGATGACGCTGGCAAAACGCTTCGGCGTCCACCGCTCCGATGTCCGAATGATCGCCGTGCCGACCCTTGCCGATGTCGTGGTACAGGCCGGCCAGGTAGATCAGCTCGGGCTTGGGCAGTTTGCCCATGAGCTTGCTGGCCAGCGGGAATTTTTCTGACACTTGGGTGTACTGCAACTTACGCAGATGCTTGATCAGATTCAGGGTGTGGGCGTCGACCGTATAGATGTGGAACAGGTCGTGCTGCATCTGCCCGACAATGAAGCCAAACTCCGGCAGGTAGCGCCCGAGAATGCCGTAACGGTTCATCCGCCGCAGGTTGCGGTGGATGCCGATCTTGCACTTGAACAGCTCGATAAACAGGCTGGTGTTGCGAATATCGTTGCGAAACTCATCGTCGATCAGGTGACGGTTTTCCCGCAGCAGACGAATGGTATCGGCCCGAACGCCTTTGATTTCCGGCTGTTGTGCCATCAGCACGAAGATTTCGAGCATGGCGAACGGCGTACGGCGGAACACGTTGTCGTTGCGCGCCTCGATGTAGCCATCGTGCAGCTGGAACCGCGAGTTGATCGGCTGCGGCGGCGCTTCATCTTCCGGCGCGAGGATGACTTCCTCGAAGTGCTGGATGATCAGGTCGCTGAGCTGGGCGATGCTCATGACCACCCGGTAATACTGCTGCATGAAGTTTTCGATGGTTTGCTTGGCGTCATCGCCTTCGAAACCCAGCAACCCGGCGATGGAGCGCTGGTGATCGAACAGCAAACGGTCCTCGGAACGCCCGGCCAACATGTGCAGGGCGTAACGGACCTTCCACAGGAATTCCTGGGACGAGGCCAGCAGGGCGTTTTCGCTCTCGACCAGAAAGCCTTCGCCGGCCAGGGCCCGCAGGTTCAGGGTGCCGTATTCGCGACGGGCCACCCACAAAATTGTCTGGATATCCCGCAGGCCGCCAGGGGAGCCTTTGACGTTGGGTTCCAGGTTGTATTCGGTGTCGTTGTACTTGTGGTGACGGGCCTTTTGCTCGGCGCGTTTGGCCAGGAAGAAGTCCTTGCTCGGCCACATGTGCGCGGTGCTGGTGACGTCGAGCATGCGCTGGCGCAAGCGCTCGGGGCCGCAGATGGTGCGGCTTTCCATCAGGTTGGTGACCACCGTCAGGTCGGCGCGGGCCTCAACGGCGCATTCGTCCACCGAGCGCACGCTCTGACCGACTTCCAGGCCAATGTCCCACAGCAGCGTCAGAAAACGCTCGATGGAATCACGGAAAACTTCGTGGTCGGCGCTGTCCAGCAGGATCAGCAGATCGATGTCGGAATACGGGTGCAACTCGCCGCGACCGTAGCCGCCGACCGCCACCAGCGCGATGTCGGCATCTTCGCTCCAGTTGAACTGCTCCCAGGCCTTTTGCAGGATGTTATCGACGAACCATGCGCGATCCTCGATCAACCGGCGAATGTCGCGGCCGCTGCGAAAGCGCCCGTCGAGCACCTCGCGGGCCTGGCGAATCGCCTTCTTGAAGGCTGCGATCGGGCTAGCCTTCAGGGCCAGTTCAGCCTGGAACTGGCCACGGTCGAAGAGTTCGGGATCCACCTGCGGCATCGATTGGCTTTCCTTTCTATAAGGCTGTGAACAGTGCGGGTCGATCAGGCCGAAACGCGGGGGATGGTGTCATCGGCGCGCAGGGTGAAGATCTCGTAGCCGGTGTCGGTCACCAGCAGGGTGTGTTCCCACTGGGCGGACAATTTGCGGTCCTTGGTGATCGCGGTCCAGCCGTCGCCCAATACCTTGGTGTCGGCCTTGCCCTGGTTGATCATCGGCTCGATGGTGAAGGTCATGCCAGCCTTGAGTTCCATGCCAGTGCCAGCGCGGCCGTAATGCAGGATTTGCGGCTCTTCGTGGAACACCTTGCCAATGCCGTGGCCACAGAACTCGCGAACCACCGAGAAGCCGTTTTTTTCGGCGTGTTTCTGGATCACTTCACCGATGTCACCCAGGCGGCAGCCGGGTTTGACGATCTCGATGGCCTTGTACATGCATTCCTGGGTGACCTGGGACAGGCGCTCGGCCCAGACCGGCACGGTGCCGACGTGGAACATGCGACTGGTGTCGCCGTGGTAACCGTCCTTGATCACGGTCACGTCGATGTTCACGGTGTCGCCATTCTTCAGCGGCTTCTCGTTCGGGATGCCGTGGCAGACCACGTGGTTGATCGAGGTGCAGATCGACTTCGGGAAGCCCTTGTAGTTAAGCGGGGCAGGGATGGCTTGCTGCTCATTGACGATGTAGTCGTGGCAGATGCGGTCCAGTTCTTCGGTGGTGATGCCCGGTTTGACATGTTCGGCAATCATTTCCAGCACATCGGCGGCCAGTTTGCCGGCGATCCGCATTTTTGCGATGTCCTCGGGGGTTTTGAGGGTGACGGTCATACAGGCTCTCTCTGCGCTCAACGGCGCTTACTAATTCGGGATGGGCATTGCGCGATCAAGCTTCGCGGCCCTGAAAAACGCGATTCTAACAGACGATCAGTGCAAATCTGAGCCTCTGTGCATCGCTTCTCTCTATAGATAGGCGCATTCTTGGGGGATTCCAAGGGCGCAGATAAAGGCGCGCGCCGGGAATTGAGAATCCGGGTTCCGTTTTTTGCAGCCCTGTGATATAAAATGCGCCGCTTTCCGGGGATACCCCGAAAGGCTTAAATCCACACACGTGTCGACACGATGACCTGGGTGCCTTCAGCTGATGCTGCTGGTTGGTCATTGGGATACGTGGAGGCCAAACCCGACTTATTAAGGAACTATCATGTCCCAAGTCAACATGCGCGATATGCTGAAGGCCGGTGTGCACTTCGGTCACCAAACCCGTTACTGGAACCCGAAAATGGGTAAATACATTTTCGGCGCGCGTAACAAGATCCACATCATCAACCTTGAAAAAACCCTGCCAATGTTCAACGAAGCTCTGACTTTCGTAGAGCGCCTGGCCCAGGGCAAAAACAAGATTCTGTTCGTCGGCACCAAGCGTTCCGCTGGCAAGATCGTTGCTGAAGAAGCAGCACGTTGCGGTTCGCCGTACGTCGATCACCGCTGGTTGGGCGGCATGCTGACCAACTTCAAAACCATCCGTGCTTCCATCAAGCGTCTGCGTGACCTTGAAGTGCAAGCCGAAGACGGTACTTTCGCCAAGCTGACCAAGAAAGAAGCGCTGATGCGCACTCGCGATCTTGAGAAGCTCGATCGTTCCCTGGGTGGTATCAAGGACATGGGCGGCCTGCCAGACGCACTGTTCGTTATCGACGTTGATCACGAGCGCATCGCGATCACCGAAGCCAACAAGCTGGGCATCCCGGTTATCGGCGTAGTCGATACCAACAGCAGCCCGGAAGGCGTTGACTACATCATCCCAGGCAACGATGACGCAATCCGCGCTATCCAGCTGTACATGGGTTCGATGGCTGACGCTGTAATCCGCGGTCGCAACCACGTTGCTGGCGGCACCGAGCAGTTCGTTGAAGAAGCTCCGGTAGCAGCAGCTGAGTAATTGACGCCTTGGCGTTGACTCAGTAAGCAAAAAGGGGGCTTGGCCCCCTTTTTGCCACCTCGAAAACCATTTGTCGGCAGCGCAGCTACAGCCTTGTAACGTGCAGCGGCTACAAGAAGGTTCGGGAAGAATTGAACGCCCGTTTGATCGGGTGGAATGGTTGATAACCTATCCAAGAGGATTTTTGAAATGGCAGAGATTACTGCAGCGTTGGTTAAAGAACTGCGTGAGCGTACTGGCGAAGGCATGATGGATTGCAAAAAGGCCTTGACCAAGGCCGGCGGCGACATCGAAAAAGCCATTGATGACATGCGTGCTTCCGGCGCTATCAAGGCTGCCAAGAAAGCAGGCAACGTAGCTGCTGAAGGCGCGATCGCTCTGAAAGAAGACGGCAAGTCCGCCGTTCTGCTGGAAGTGAACTCGCAGACCGACTTCCTGGCTCTGCAGGACGACTTCAAGGCATTTGTTGCTGCAAGCGTTGAAAAAGCGTTCGCCGACAAACTGACTGATGTTGCTCCGCTGATCGAAGCTCAAGAAGCTGCTCGCCTGGTACTGGTCGGCAAGGTTGGCGAAAACGTCAACATCCGTCGTCTGGCACGCGTTGAAGGTGACGTTGTTGGTGGTTACCTGCACGGCAACAAGATCGGTGTTGCAGTTGTCCTGAAAGGCGGCACTGTTGAGCTGGCCAAGGACATCGCCATGCACGTAGCGGCGACCAACCCTGAATTCCTGCTGCCATCGGAAGTTTCCGCTGAAGCAGTTGAGCGTGAGAAGGGCGTGTTCCTGACCCTCAACGCTGACAAGATCGCTGGCAAGCCAGAAAACATCGTTGAAAACATGGTCAAAGGCCGTATCAGCAAGTTCCTGGCTGAGGCATCCCTGGTTGAGCAGGCGTTCGTCAAGAACCCTGAAATCAAGGTTGGCGAACTGGCCAAGAAAGCCGGTGCTGAAATCGTTTCCTTCACCTACTTCAAAGTAGGCGACGGCATCGAGAAGCCGGTCGACAACTTCGCTGAAGAAGTTGCTGCCCAGCTGGCTGCTGCCAAGCAATAAGACGGTTTTTATAACTGTCGCCCTGAAGAGGCTGCCCGCTTACGCGCGCAGCCTCTTTTCAGATGGGGCACCAATTTTTATTGGTTTCCCGTTGGAACTGGCTTACAAAGCCATGTTCCGATGGCGCTGAAGCAGCGCCAAGCTAGAGTGAACGCCAGCTGTAAACAGCTCGCAAAGAATTTTTTAAAATACGCCGCAGGAGAGATTCGCAATGGCTCAGCAGGGCAGTGGTTATCAGGCTCGCTATAAACGCATTCTACTCAAGCTTAGCGGCGAGGCCCTGATGGGCTCGGAAGAGTTCGGGATCGACCCGAAAGTTCTGGATCGCATGGCACTGGAAGTGGGCCAATTGGTCGGCATCGGTGTGCAGGTCGGTCTGGTGATCGGCGGCGGCAACCTGTTCCGTGGTGCAGCGCTGAGCGCGGCCGGCATGGATCGGGTCACCGGTGACCACATGGGCATGCTGGCCACTGTGATGAACGCCCTGGCCATGCGCGATGCGCTGGAACGTGCCAATATCTCGGCCATCGTGATGTCGGCCATTTCCATGGTTGGCGTGACCGATCATTACGACCGCCGCAAGGCCATGCGCCACCTGAACGCCAAGGAAGTCGTGATTTTCGCGGCCGGTACGGGCAATCCGTTCTTCACTACGGATTCGGCAGCCTGCCTGCGTGCAATCGAAATCGATGCCGATGTCGTGCTCAAGGCGACCAAGGTCGATGGCGTCTATACCGCTGACCCATTCAAAGACCCGCATGCCGAGAAGTTCGATCATCTGACTTACGATGAAGTACTGGATCGCAAGCTGGGCGTGATGGATCTGACCGCCATTTGCCTGTGCCGCGACCACAAGATGCCGTTGCGCGTATTTAACATGAACAAGCCCGGCGCCCTGCTGAACATCGTGCATGGCGGCGCTGAAGGGACCCTGATCGAGGAAGGCCAACAATGATCAACGAAATCAAGAAAGACGCTCAAGAGCGCATGCAGAAATCCCTGGATTCTCTGAACCATGCATTTGGTCAGATTCGTACCGGCAAGGCTCACCCAAGCATTCTGGGCAGCGTGATGGTGCCGTACTACGGCACAGACACTTCCATCACCCAAGTGGCCAACATCACGGTAAAAGACTCCCGGACCCTTCAGGTCGTGGCGTTTGAGCGCAATATGCTCGCGGCAGTCGACAAAGCGATCCAAAGCGCCGGTTTGAATCTCAACCCGACCAACCTGGGCGAGTTGTTGCTGATCTCCATGCCTGCCCTGACTGAAGAAACCCGCAAGGGCTTCACCAAGCAGGCGCGTAGCGCAGCTGAAGATGCTCGTGTTGCCGTGCGCAATATTCGTCGTGATGCACTTGGCGACTTGAAGAAACTGGTCAAGGACAAGGAAATCAGCGAAGACGAAGAACGTCGTGCCGCTGCTGATATCCAGAAGCTGACCGACAAGGCTGAGGCCGATATCGACGCAGCGACCAAGCAAAAAGAAGCGGACCTGATGGCCGTATAAGGGTCGCGTTTTCATGGAAAAGACCAAGCAGACTGCGCCGTCCGCGGTGCCGCGCCATGTCGCGATCATCATGGATGGTAACAATCGCTGGGCGAAAAAACGCTTTATGCCGGGTGTCGCCGGGCATAAAGCGGGTGTGGATGCGGTTCGTGCGGTAATCGAGGTGTGCGCCGAGGCCAAGGTCGAGGTGCTGACCCTGTTCGCCTTCTCCAGTGAAAACTGGCAGCGTCCGGCCGATGAGGTCAGCGCCTTGATGGACCTGTTCTTCAAGGCGTTGCGTCGCGAGGCCAAGCGTCTCAACGACAACAACATCAGTCTGCGCATCATTGGTGACCGTTCGCGTTTTCACCCCGAGCTTCAAGCTGCCATGCGTGAAGCCGAGGCGATTACCGCCGGCACCAATCGCTTTATCCTGCAGATTGCCGCCAATTACGGCGGTCAGTGGGATATCGCGCAAGCTGCACAGCGTCTGGCGCGGGAAGTCCAGGCCGGGCACCTGCGCCCGGAAGACATTACCCCGGAACTGTTGCAAACCTGTCTGGTGACCGGCGATTTGCCGTTGCCGGATTTGTGCATTCGTACCGGCGGTGAGCACCGCATCAGCAATTTCCTGCTATGGCAGCTGGCTTACACCGAGTTGTACTTCTCCGACCTGTTCTGGCCGGACTTCAAACACGACGCCATGCGCACCGCGCTGGCCGATTTCGCTTCTCGTCAGCGCCGCTTCGGTAAAACGAGCGAGCAGATCGAGTCTGGAGCCCGGGTTTAATGCTTAAACAACGAATCATCACCGCACTGATCCTGCTGCCGATCGCCTTGTGCGGGTTTTTCCTGCTCGAAGGCTCCGGTTTTGCGCTGTTCATCGGGCTGGTTGTAACCCTGGGTGCATGGGAGTGGGCTCGCCTGGCGGGCTTCACCGAGCAGCCTATTCGTGTGGCCTACGCGGCTGTGGTCGCGCTGATGCTGTTTGTCATGCACGTCCTTCCCGGGCTCGCGCCTTGGGTACTGGGCGCCGCTGTGCTCTGGTGGGCGGTGGCGACGTATCTGGTGCTGACCTATCCGCGCTCCAGCGAACACTGGGCGAGTGCCGCCTGCAAACTGGTGATCGGCCTGCTGATCCTGCTGCCGGCCTGGCAAGGTCTGATCCAGATCAAGCAAGAGCCTTTGGGTAACTGGCTGATCATGGCAGTCATGGTGCTGGTCTGGGGCGCTGACATTGGTGCGTACTTTTCCGGCCGGGCGTTCGGCAAGCGCAAGCTGGCGCCGCAGGTCAGTCCCGGCAAGAGCTGGGAGGGCGTCTATGGTGGCCTCGCACTGAGCCTGGTCATCACGCTGGTGGTCGGTCTGGTCCGCGACTGGACCGTGGCGGAACTGCTTAAAGGTTTGGTGGGTGCGGCGTTGATCGTGTTCATTTCGGTGGTGGGCGACCTCACCGAAAGCATGTTCAAGCGTCAATCCGGGATCAAGGACAGCAGCAATCTGCTGCCGGGTCACGGCGGCGTGCTGGATCGGATCGACAGCCTGACGGCAGCGATTCCGATCTTCGCGGTGCTGTTGTGGATGGCTGCGCCGTGAGCCGCCCACAGCAAATTACCGTTCTGGGGGCGACAGGCTCGATTGGCCTGAGCACCCTGGATGTCATTGCTCGTCATCCCGAGCGCTATCAGGTTTTCGCATTGAGCGGTTTCACTCGGTTGAGTGAGTTGTTGGCTTTGTGTGTGCGGCATACGCCGCGGTTTGCGGTGGTGCCTGAAGCTGCGGCGGCCCGTACATTGCAGGACGATCTGCGCGCCGCCGGCCTGTCGACGCGTGTTCTGGTGGGCGAGCAGGGGCTGTGTCAGGTTGCTGCCGACCCTGAGGTCGATGCGGTCATGGCGGCCATCGTCGGTGCGGCGGGCTTGCGTCCGACCCTGGCGGCTGTCGAGGCCGGCAAGAAGATCCTGCTGGCCAACAAAGAAGCGCTGGTGATGTCCGGCGCGTTGTTCATGCAAGCCGTGCGCAAAAGCGGTTCCGTGTTGCTGCCGATCGACAGCGAACACAACGCGATTTTCCAGTGCATGCCCAACGATTTCGCCCGTGGTCTGGGTGCAGTCGGCGTGCGTCGGATTTTACTGACAGCCTCTGGTGGCCCTTTCCGGCAGACGCCGATAGCGGAATTGGCGCATGTTACCCCCGATCAGGCCTGTGCTCACCCGAACTGGTCCATGGGGCGCAAGATTTCGGTCGATTCGGCCAGCATGATGAATAAAGGCCTCGAGCTGATCGAAGCTTGCTGGCTGTTCGATGCCAAGCCATCCCAGGTCGAAGTGGTGATTCACCCGCAGAGTGTTATCCACTCGCTGGTGGACTATATCGACGGGTCGGTGTTGGCGCAGTTGGGTAATCCGGACATGCGCACGCCGATTGCCAACGCCCTGGCCTGGCCGGAGCGAATCGACTCGGGTGTCGCCCCGCTGGATCTGTTTGCCATCGCACGCCTGGATTTCCAGGCCCCCGATGAAGAGCGTTTTCCATGCCTGCGTCTCGCGCGACAAGCGGCCGAGGCCGGCAATAGTGCGCCGGCCATGCTCAATGCGGCGAATGAAGTGGCTGTTGCGGCCTTTCTCGACGGACGGGTTCGTTACCCGGAAATCGCGAGTATCATCGAGGAAGTCTTGAATCTTGAGCCTGTAGTTGCGGTGAATGATCTCGAGGCGGTGTTCACCGCAGACGCCAAGGCGCGTGTGCTGGCCGAGCAGTGGTTGAGTCGTCACGGGCAATAAGTGTTGCAGTACGTTGGCCCCATGCAGCACTGGATAGGATTGCGGAGAAAGTAGATGAGCGCGCTCTATATGATTGTCGGCACCCTGGTAGCCTTGGGCGTGCTGGTCACTTTCCACGAATTCGGCCACTTTTGGGTCGCGCGTCGCTGTGGGGTCAAAGTGCTGCGTTTCTCCGTGGGCTTTGGCATGCCGTTGTTGCGCTGGCACGACAAGCAAGGCACTGAGTTCGTGCTGGCCGCTATTCCCCTGGGCGGCTACGTGAAGATGCTCGACGAGCGCGAAGGCGAAGTGCCGGCCGATCAGCTCGATCAATCCTTCAATCGCAAGTCCGTCCGCCAGCGCATTGCCATTGTTGCCGCGGGCCCGATCGCCAATTTTCTGCTGGCGATGGTTTTTTTCTGGGTGCTGGCCATGCTCGGCAGCGAACAGGTGCGTCCGGTTATCGGTGCTGTCGAGTCGGGCAGTATCGCGGCCAAGGCCGGTTTGAGCGCGAATCAGGAAATCGTTGCCATCGATGGCGAGCCAACCTCCGGGTGGGCAGCCGTGAACTTGCAACTGGTCCGTCGCCTGGGCGAAAGCGGTACGTTGCAACTGCTGGTGCGTGAACAGGGCTCCACCGCGGATTCGCCTCGTGAGCTGGCGCTGGATCACTGGCTCAAGGGCGCTGATGAACCGGACCCGATTCGCTCACTGGGTATCCGCCCGTGGCGTCCAGCGTTGCCGCCGATCCTGGCGGAACTCGATTCGAAAGGGCCGGCGCAAGCTGCGGGCCTGAAGACCGGTGATCGGCTGTTGGCCCTTGATGGCAAGTCGCTTGATGACTGGCAGCAAGTCGTCGATACGGTCCGTATGCATCCGGATACCAAAATCATGCTGCGCGTCGAGCGCGATGGTGCTCAAATCGACGTCCCTGTGACACTTGCGGCTCGTGGTGCAAGCAAAGCGCCGACCGGTTACCTGGGTGCCGGGGTAAAAGCAGTCGATTGGCCACCAGAGATGATTCGCGAGGTCAGCTACGGTCCTGTGGCCGCGATCGGGGAGGGTGCCCGACGCACCTGGACCATGAGTGTACTGACCCTCGATTCGCTCAAGAAAATGTTGTTCGGCGAGCTCTCGGTAAAAAACTTGAGTGGACCGATAACCATTGCTAAAGTGGCGGGCGCTTCTGCCCAGTCGGGTGTTGCTGATTTCCTGAATTTCCTTGCTTATCTGAGTATTAGCTTGGGTGTTCTGAATTTGTTGCCCATTCCAGTACTGGATGGGGGACATTTGTTGTTTTATCTGATCGAGTGGGTGCGTGGTCGCCCCTTGTCAGATCGGGTGCAGGGTTGGGGGATACAGATCGGCATCAGTTTGGTGGTCGGGGTGATGTTGCTTGCTCTGGTCAATGATCTGGGTCGTCTGTAACGCTTCGCTGAATTGCGAATCTGCCGCATTTTGCGGCAGTTTGTTTATTGCCAGTTGGAATAAGAAAGGACTTCATGAAACGTCTGCTGCTAACTGCGGTTCTCACCGTATTGATGATCGCCGAAGTTCACGCCGAGTCCTTCACTATCTCTGATATTCGCGTCAATGGCCTCCAGCGGGTCTCCGCGGGTAGTGTCTTTGGTGCCTTGCCGTTGAACGTCGGTGAACAGGCGGATGATCGTCGCCTGGTGGAATCCACTCGTGCGTTGTTCAAAACCGGGTTCTTTCAAGATATCCAGCTGGGTCGCGAAGGCAATGTCCTCGTTATCACGGTAGTCGAGCGTCCGTCGGTCGCGAGTATCGAGATCGAGGGTAACAAGGCCATCTCAACTGAAGACCTGATGAAGGGTCTCAAGCAATCCGGCCTCTCCGAAGGCGAGATCTTCCAGCGCGCCACCCTCGAAGGTGTGCGTAACGAACTGCAGCGCCAGTACGTCGCTCAGGGTCGCTACTCGGCGACCGTCGACACCGAAGTGGTGGCGCAGCCGCGTAACCGCGTGGCGTTGAAGGTCAACATCAATGAAGGCACCGTTGCCGCTATCCAGCACATCAACGTGGTGGGTAACACGGTCTTCCCTGATGACGACCTGATCGACCTGTTCGAACTCAAGACCACCAACTGGCTGTCGTTCTTCAAGAACGACGACAAGTACGCTCGTGAGAAACTCTCCGGTGACCTGGAGCGTCTGCGCTCCTACTACCTGGACCGCGGCTATATCAACATGGATATCGCTTCGACCCAGGTGTCTATCACCCCAGACAAGAAACACGTCTACATCACGGTCAACGTCAACGAAGGCGAGAAGTACACCGTTCGTGACGTGAAACTCAGCGGCGACCTGAAAGTGCCTGAAGACCAGGTCAAGTCCCTGCTGCTGGTTCAGAAAGGCCAGGTGTTCTCGCGCAAGCTGATGACCACCACCTCCGAACTGATCACTCGTCGTCTCGGTAACGAGGGCTACACTTTCGCCAACGTCAACGGCGTACCTCAGCCACACGATGAAGATCACACCGTAGACATCACTTTCGCAGTCGATCCGGGCAAACGTGCCTACGTGAACCGTATCAACTTCCGCGGCAACACCAAGTCCGAAGACGAAGTGCTGCGTCGTGAAATGCGTCAGATGGAAGGTGGTTGGGCTTCGACTTACCTGATCGACCAATCCAAGACTCGTCTTGACCGTCTGGGCTTCTTCAAGGAAGTCAACGTCGAAACCCCGGCCGTGCCAGGTGTAGACGACCAGGTTGACGTGAACTACAGCGTTGAAGAGCAGGCTTCCGGTTCGATTACCGCCAGTGTCGGTTTCGCCCAGAGTGCCGGTCTGATCCTCGGTGGTTCGATCACCCAGAACAACTTCCTGGGTACCGGTAATAAAGTCAGCATCGGCCTGACCAAAAGCGAATACCAGAGCCGCTATAACTTCGGTTATGTCGACCCGTACTGGACTGCTGACGGTGTGAGCCTGGGTTACAACGCCTTCTATCGCACCACTGACTACAAAGACCTCAACGTCGACGTTGCAAGCTATGCGGTAGACAGCCTCGGCGCTGGCGTCAGCGTCGGTTACCCGATCAGCGAGACTTCGCGCCTGACCTTCGGCCTGACTGCGCAACAAGACAAGATCAAGACGGGTCTGTACACCGTTGACGAGATTTTTGACTTCGTTAACAAGGAAGGTAACAGCTACCTGAACTTCAAGGCGTCGGCCGGTTGGTCCGAGTCCACCTTGAACAAAGGCGTGCTGGCTACCCGTGGTCATTCCCAAAGCCTGACCCTGGAAAGCACTACCCCAGGCAGCGACCTGTCGTTCTTCAAGCTCGACTACCGTGGCCAGTTGTTCCAGCCTCTGAGCGAAAACTACACCATGCGCCTGCACACCGAATTGGGCTATGGCGATGGTTATGGTTCGACCGATGGCTTGCCGTTCTATGAAAACTACTATGCTGGTGGTTTCAACTCGGTTCGTGGCTTCAAGGACAGCACGTTGGGTCCTCGCAGTACCCCAAGTAAGGGTACTAATCCGGGCACGGCTGAAGACCCGGATCAGGATCCACTGCCATTCGGCGGTAACGTTCTCATCCAGGGCGGCGTAGAACTTCTGTTCCCTCTGCCGTTCGTCAAGGACCAGCGGTCCCTGCGGACTTCGGTATTCTGGGACGTGGGTAACGTTTTTGACTCGCAGTGCAAAGATTCCACCAACGCAAACGGTTCGACGTCCAATACGAAGTGTAACGACATCAGCCTGAGCAACATGGCCAGTTCCGTCGGTGTCGGCGTGACCTGGGTTACCGCACTGGGCCCTCTGAGCTTCGCGTTGGCCATGCCGGTCAAGAAACCGGATAACGCTGAAACCCAAGTGTTCCAATTCTCCCTCGGCCAGACGTTCTAAGCGTCTGACCCAAGATAACGACAATGGATTTTGTAGGAGTGCATCGTGCGTAAGTTGACTCAATTGGTTCTCCTGGCGACCGTACTGGTAGCAGGCCCGGCTTTTGCCGACATGAAAATCGCCGTTCTGAACTATCAGATGGCTCTGCTGGAATCGGACGCGGCCAAGAAGTACGCCGTGGATGCCGAGAAGAAGTTCGGTCCGCAACTGACCAAGCTGAAAACACTGGAAAGCAGTGCCAAGGGTATCCAGGACCGTCTGGTTGCCGGTGGCGACAAGATGCAACAAGGCGAGCGCGAGCGTCTGGAGCTTGAATTCAAGCAAAAGGCCCGTGACTTCCAGTTCCAGTCCAAGGAATTGAACGAAGCCAAAGCCGTTGCTGACCGTGAAATGCTGAAGCAGCTCAAGCCGAAACTGGATAGCGCTGTGGAAGAAGTCATCAAGAAAGGTGCTTTTGACCTGGTCTTCGAGCGTGGCGCAGTGATTGATGTCAAGCCTCAGTACGACATCACTCGCCAGGTTATCGAGCGCATGAATCAGCTGAAGTAATCCATGACAGCGACTATAAAGCTCGGCCAATTGGCCGAGTTCCTCGGCGCCATCTTACGTGGCGACCCGGAGAAAGAAATTACTGGGCTAGCCACTTTGCAAGAGGCTGGCCCAGCTCAGTTGAGCTTTCTGGCAAACACTCAATACCGTAAATACCTGCCGGACAGCAAAGCAGCAGCCTTACTGCTGAAGGCTGCTGACGCTGAAGGTTTTGCCGGTAATGCGCTGGTTGTGCCGGATCCTTACCTGGCTTACGCCCGTGTTTCCCATCTGTTCGATCCCAAGCCCAAGGCAGCTGCCGGTATTCATCCGACAGCGGTCATTGCGGCGGATGCGGTGGTCGACCCGGCGGCGAGCATTGGTGCCTTCGTGGTGATCGAAAGCGCAGCGCGTATTGCTGCGGGCGTGACCGTTGGGGCGCATTGCTTCATCGGTGCGCGCTGCGAGATTGGCGAGGGCGGCTGGCTGGCTCCGCGAGTTACGCTGTACCACGACGTGCGGATTGGTAAGCGCGTAGTGATTCAGTCAGGTGCTGTACTCGGTGGTGAAGGTTTCGGTTTTGCCAACGAGAAAGGTGTCTGGCAGAAAATCGCCCAGATTGGTGGTGTCCTGGTCGGTGACGATGTGGAGATTGGCGTGAATACCGCCATCGACCGCGGTGCGCTGGCCGATACCATTCTTGGCAATGGTGTGAAGCTCGACAATCAGATTCAGATCGCCCACAACGTCCAGGTCGGTGATCACACCGCCATGGCAGCGTGCGTGGGGATCTCCGGCAGCACCAAGATCGGCAAGCATTGCATGCTCGCAGGCGGTGTAGGGCTGGTGGGGCATATCGAGATTTGCGACAACGTTTTCCTGACCGGGATGACCATGGTGACCCACTCGATTACCGAGCCGGGCTCCTATTCTTCCGGTACAGCCATGCAACCGGCTGCCGAGTGGCGCAAAAGCGCGGCACGCATTCGTCAGCTCGATGACATCGCGCGGCGTCTGCGACAGCTGGAAAAGCGTGTAGGGGAAGTGACCCCTGACGGTAATGCTTCATCAGATGGCTGATACCATTTCCATATCAAGTGTGCACAGCCGCTAGACTGCCTCCTTGATTTGCTAGAGGGGTGCGCTTCAGTCGCGCGCTCCCAATCTTTACATAGGCTTCCCCCCGAAATGATGGACATCAACGAGATTCGCGAATACCTGCCTCACCGTTACCCGTTCCTGCTGGTGGACCGGGTTGTGGATCTGGATGTGGAAGGCAAGCGCATTCGCGCCTACAAGAATGTCAGCATCAACGAGCCATTCTTCAATGGTCACTTTCCTGCGCATCCAATCATGCCGGGCGTGTTGATCATCGAAGCAATGGCCCAGGCTGCCGGGATCCTTGGTTTCAAGATGCTGGACGTGAAGCCGGCCGACGGCACCCTTTACTACTTCGTCGGTTCCGACAAGCTGCGTTTCCGTCAGCCGGTGCTGCCGGGCGATCAACTGATCCTTGAAGCCAAGTTCATCAGTTGCAAGCGCCAGATCTGGAAGTTCGAATGCCAGGCTTCGGTCGACGGCAAGCCAGTCTGCTCCGCTGAAATCATCTGCGCGGAACGCAAACTATGAGTTTGATTGACCCTCGCGCAATCATCGATCCGACGGCTGTACTGGCCGAGGGCGTAGAGGTCGGCCCTTGGTCGATCGTCGGCGCAGGTGTGGAAATCGGCGAGGGGACAGTGATCGGGCCGCATGTGATTCTCAAGGGCCCGACCCGAATCGGTAAGCATAACCGCATCTACCAGTTTTCCTCGGTAGGTGAGGACACGCCCGATCTGAAATACAAAGGCGAAGAAACCCGCCTGGTCATCGGTGACCATAACGTTATCCGCGAAGGCGTGACGATTCACCGAGGTACCGTGCAGGACCGTTCGGAGACTACCCTGGGTGATCACAACCTGATCATGGCCTATGCCCACATCGGCCACGACAGCGTTATTGGCAACCACTGCATCCTGGTCAACAACACTGCGTTGGCGGGCCATGTGCACGTTGAAGACTGGGCGATCCTGTCCGGCTTCACCCTGGTTCACCAGTATTGCCATATCGGCGCCCACAGCTTTTCCGGCATGGGCACCGCCATCGGCAAGGACGTTCCCGCCTACGTCACGGTATTCGGCAACCCCGCCGAAGCCCGCAGCATGAACTTCGAAGGCATGCGTCGTCGCGGTTTCAGCGAAGATGCGATCCACGCTCTACGTCGTGCCTACAAGGTGGTTTACCGCCAGGGCCTGACGGTCGAGCAGGCGCTCGCCGAGCTGGCCGAGCCCTCGGCACAGTTTCCGGAAGTCGCGGTGTTCCGTGACTCCATCCAGTCTTCGACCCGCGGCATCACTCGTTAATCATGGCTAATCTGCGTATTGCGCTGGTAGCGGGTGAGGCTTCCGGTGACATTCTGGGTGCGGGTCTGATGCGCGCGCTCAAGGCACAGCATCCTGCGGTGGAGTTCATTGGCGTCGGCGGCCCGTTGATGCAGGCCGAAGGCCTGACCTCATACTTCCCGATGGAACGACTCTCGGTCATGGGCCTGGTGGAAGTGCTGGGTCGATTGCGCGAGCTGATGGCCCGGCGCAAGAAGCTGATCGCCGACCTGATCGCCGAGAAGCCGGACGCATTCATCGGTATCGATGCACCGGATTTCAACCTCAATATCGAACTCAAGCTGCGCCAGGCCGGGATCAAGACCGTGCATTACGTCAGCCCGTCGGTCTGGGCCTGGCGGCAGAAGCGGGTGCTGAAGATTCGCGAAGGCTGCGATCTGATGCTGACGCTGTTCCCGTTCGAAGCCAAATTCTACGAAGAGAAAGGCGTGCCGGTCCGGTTTGTCGGGCATTCCCTGGCCGATGCCATTCCGTTGCAAGCCGATCGCGCTGCGGCGCGGGCCGAGTTGGGCTTGCCCGATGGTCCGTTGGTGGCGCTGATGCCGGGCAGCCGTGGCGGCGAAGTGGGGCGACTGGGTGCGTTGTTCCTCGATACCGCTCAGCGACTGCGGGCACTGCGTCCTGGCGTGCGATTCGTCATGCCTTGCGCCAGCCCCGAGCGCCGGGCCCAGCTCGAAGAGCTGCTGGCTGGCCGTGACCTGCCGCTGACCTTGCTCGACGGCAAATCCCATCTGGCCCTGGCGGCTTGCGACGCCGTGTTGATCGCCTCCGGAACCGCTACGCTTGAAGCGTTGTTGTACAAGCGGCCGATGGTGGTCGCTTATCGACTGGCGCCGCTGACGTTCTGGATCCTCAAGCGCATGGTGAAAAGTCCCTACGTCTCGTTGCCGAACTTGCTGGCCCAGCGCCTGCTGGTGCCCGAGTTGCTGCAGGACGATGCGACGGTCGAAGCCTTGGCCCAGACCTTGTCGCCGCTCATCGATGGCGGCGAAGAACAAACCCGCGGCTTTGATGAAATTCACCGGACCTTGCGTCTGGATGCCTCCAACCAGGCGGCGGATGCCGTGCTGAAACTGATTGGCCAAGTACAATGAGTAAGACAAGCATGCAAATGGGGCTGGATTTCACCTTGGTCGCTGAAGTGGAAGATTTGGTTGCCGGCGTCGACGAAGTCGGTCGCGGCCCGCTCTGCGGCGCCGTGGTTACCGCTGCGGTGATTCTCGATCCGAGTCGGCCGATCCTGGGTCTGAACGACTCGAAGAAGCTCACCGAAGCCCGCCGCGAAAAGCTCTACGACGAAATCTGCGAGAAGGCCCTGAGCTGGTGCATCGCCCGGGCCGAAGTCGAAGAAATCGACGAGCTGAATATTCTGCATGCCACCATGCTGGCCATGCAGCGCGCCATCGAGGGTCTGCATATTCAACCGAAACTGGCGATGATCGACGGCAACCGCTGCCCGAAACTGTCCATGCGTGCTGAAGCAGTGGTGCAGGGCGACGGCAAGGTGCCGGCAATTGCCGCAGCTTCGATTCTGGCCAAGGTCAGTCGCGACCGTGAAATGGCCGCTTTCGAATTGATTTATCCGGGTTACGGCATTGGTGGCCACAAAGGCTACCCGACGCCCGTTCATCTGGAAGCCCTGGCCCGTTTGGGGCCGACCCCGATCCACCGCCGCTCGTTCGCTCCGGTCCGTCTGGCGTACGAGGCGCGGGAAAACCTGATCGAGAGTTAGTCGCAAGGCTGATGTTTTTCCCAAGGCCCGGTACAATCCGGGCCTTGTTGTTTTCATGACATAACGCAGGATCACTATGCCGGCTTCATTCGTTCACCTACGCCTGCACACTGAATATTCCCTGGTCGACGGTCTGGTGCGGATCAAACCGCTGGTCAAGACCCTGGTCGGCATGAACATGCCTGCCGTGGCGGTCACTGACCAGAACAACATGTGTTCCCTGGTCAAATTCTATAAAGCTTCCATGGGCGCAGGCATCAAGCCAATTTGCGGCGCCGACCTGTGGCTGTCGAACAAAGACCCGGACAACCCACTGAGCCGGATCAGCCTGCTGGCGATGAACGCCGTGGGTTATCGCAACCTCACCGAACTGATCTCCCGTGGCTTCATCGACGGCCAGCGCAATGGCTCAATCATCATCGAGCGCGAGTGGGTGGCCGAAGCCAGCGAAGGCTTGATCATGCTGTCGGCGGCGAAAGAGGGCGAGATCGGCCTGGCCATGCTCGGCGGCAACCCCGCCGAAGCCGAAACCCTGGCCCGCGAGTGGATGGCGGTGTTCCCGGATCGCTTCTATCTGGAAATCCAGCGCACCAATCGCCCCAACGACGAAGAGCAATTGCACGGCGCCGTGGCCCTGGCCGAGAAAATCGGCGCACCGCTGGTGGCGACCAACGACGTGCGCTTCATCAAGCAGGAAGACTTCGAAGCCCACGAAACCCGCGTTTGTATCGGTGAGGGCCGCGCCCTCGACGATCCGCGGCGTTCGAAAAACTACAGCGATCAGCAATACCTCAAAAGTGCCGATGAAATGGCCGAGCTGTTCAGCGACATTCCCGAGGCGCTGGAAAACACCGTCGAGATTGCCAAGCGCTGCAACATCGAAGTGAAGCTGGGCAAACACTTCCTGCCCAACTTCCCGATCCCTGATGGCATGACCATCGACGAGTATTTCCGCAAGGTGTCCTTCGATGGCCTGGAAGAGCGCTTGAGCGTTCTGCTGCCCAAAGACACCACCGAAGACTACGAAGCCAAGCGCCAGGTCTACGTCGATCGGTTGAATTTCGAGCTGGATATCATTATCCAGATGGGCTTCCCCGGTTACTTCCTGATCGTGATGGACTTTATCCAGTGGGCCAAGAGTAATGGCGTGCCGGTAGGTCCGGGCCGGGGGTCGGGTGCCGGGTCGCTGGTGGCCTATGTGCAGAAGATCACCGACCTCGATCCGCTGGAATATGACCTGCTGTTCGAACGTTTCCTTAACCCGGAACGGGTATCGATGCCCGACTTCGACGTCGACTTCTGCATGGACGGGCGTGACCGGGTTATTGAATACGTAGCCGAAAAATACGGTCGCAACGCGGTCAGCCAGATCATCACCTTCGGTTCCATGGCCGCGAAAGCGGTGGTCCGCGACGTGGCGCGGGTGCAGGGCAAGTCCTACGGTTTGGCGGATCGTCTGTCCAAGATGATTCCGTTCGAAGTCGGCATGACCCTGGAAAAAGCCTACGAACAGGAAGAAATCCTGCGTGACTTCATCAAGGTCGATGAAGAGGCCGCGGAAATCTGGGAAATGGCCCGCAAGCTTGAAGGCGTTGTGCGTAACGTCGGTAAGCACGCCGGTGGTGTGGTTATCGCCCCGACCAAACTGACTGACTTCTCGCCGATCTATTGCGATGAGGCCGGTGATGGTCTGGTCACCCAGTTCGACAAGGACGACGTTGAGGCCGCCGGTCTGGTGAAGTTCGACTTCCTCGGTCTGCGGACCCTGACGGTTATCGACTGGGCGCTGAAAACCATCAACCGTGATCGCGCCAAGGTTGATCAGCCGCCGCTGGACATCGCGTTTATCCCGCTGGACGACAAACCGACTTACACCCTGCTGCAAAAAGCTGAAACCACTGCGGTATTCCAGCTTGAGTCCCGGGGCATGAAAGAGCTGATTAAAAAGCTCAAGCCCGACTGCCTGGAAGATTTGATCGCACTGGTGGCCCTGTTCCGTCCGGGCCCGCTGCAGTCCGGCATGGTTGACGACTTTATCAACCGTAAGCACGGTCGCGCCGAACTGGCGTACCCGCACTCGGACTACCAGTACGAAGGCCTCAAGCCCGTATTGGCGCCGACTTACGGCATCATCCTGTATCAGGAACAGGTGATGCAGATTGCCCAGGTCATGGCCGGTTACACCCTCGGTGGTGCGGACATGCTGCGACGAGCCATGGGTAAGAAAAAACCCGAAGAAATGGCCAAGCAACGCGGCGGTTTCATTGAGGGTTGCGCCACCAACAATATCGACGCCGACCTGGCCGGTAACATTTTCGACCTGGTAGAAAAATTCGCCGGTTACGGCTTCAACAAGTCTCACTCCGCCGCTTACGGTCTGGTGTCCTACCAGACGGCATGGCTGAAAACCCACTACCCGGCGCCGTTCATGGCCGCGGTACTGTCGGCGGATATGCACAACACCGACAAGGTCGTGACCTTGATCGAAGAAATTCGCACCATGAAGCTGCGTCTCGACGCGCCGGATGTGAATACTTCGGAATTCAAGTTCACGGTGAATGAGGAAGGCCGGATTATCTACGGCCTGGGCGCGATCAAAGGTGTGGGCGAAGGTCCGGTGGAAGCGATCACCGAGGCGCGTCAGGCCGGTCCGTTCAAGGATCTGTTCGACTTCTGCGCGCGGGTCGATCTCAAACGCATCAACAAGCGCACCCTCGACGGTTTGATCCGCAGCGGTGCGCTGGATCGTTTGGGGCCTTACTTCCATGACGAGCAGAAAGCCTACCAGGCCAACATCGACCGTAACCGCGCGGTCTTGCTCAATGCCATGGAAGGGGCGATCAAGGCTGCCGAACAAACCCTGCGTACCAAAGACAGCGGACACGTTGACCTGTTTGGCGGTCTGTTCGTCGAAGAAGACGCCGATGTCTACGCCAATAACCGCAAGGCCAAGGAACTGACCCTCAAGGAACGCCTGAAAGGGGAGAAAGACACTCTGGGCCTGTACCTGACCGGTCACCCGATCGACGAGTACGAAGGCGAGATCCGTCGCTTCGCCCGCCAGCGCATCATCGACCTGAAGCCGGCGCGGGATACCCAAACCGTCGCCGGCATGATCATCGCGTTGCGGGTGATGAAGAATAAAAAGGGCGACAAGATGGGGTTCATCACCCTTGACGACCGCTCGGGCCGGATCGAAGCGTCGCTGTTTGCCGAGGCGTTCCATTCCGCACAGTCGCTGTTGCAGACTGACGCGATGGTGGTGGTCGAAGGTGAAGTCAGCAACGATGACTTCTCCGGTGGCTTGCGCCTGCGGGTCAAGCGCGTGATGAGCATGGAAGATGCGCGCACCAACCTGGCTGAAAGCCTGCGCCTGAAGCTGCATACCCAGGATCTAAAAGGCGATCAGCTACGCTGGCTCGGTGAGCTGTTCAAGCGTCACCGCGGCGCGTGCCCGATCACCATGGAGTACACCAGTCCTGATGCGAAGGCCTTGCTGCAGTTCGGCGAGACCTGGCGGATCGACCCGGCGGATGCCTTGATTCAAGCCCTGCGTGACCAGTTCGGGCGAGACAACGTCTTCCTCCAATACCGTTGACGGTCAGGCTCTATTGAAAGGGCCTGATCTCGACCTGAATTTTTAATCTCGACCTGAACGCGCCTCTCCCTTAAGGTAGGGCGCGAATAGACAACCGGCCGGCCCAAGCTCTCTTGGATGTCGACCCAAGACGGACGCCTATGAACCCGAATTTTCTAGATTTCGAACAGCCGATCGCCGACCTGCAAGCCAAGATCGAAGAGTTGCGCTTGGTCGGTAATGACAATTCGCTGAATATCGGCGATGAGATCTCCCGCCTGCAGGACAAAAGCAGCACGCTGACCGAAGACATTTTCGGCAAGCTGACCAGCTGGCAGATCGCGCGTCTGGCGCGTCACCCGAAACGTCCATACACCCTGGACTACATCGAACACATCTTCACCGAGTTCGACGAACTGCACGGTGACCGTCACTTCTCCGACGACGCCGCCATCGTGGGTGGTATCGCCCGTCTGGATGACCAGCCGGTAATGATCATCGGTCACCAGAAAGGCCGCGAAGTACGCGAGAAGGTTCGCCGCAACTTCGGCATGCCGCGTCCGGAAGGTTACCGCAAGGCCTGCCGTCTGATGGAAATGGCCGAACGTTTCAAAATGCCGATCCTGACCTTCATCGACACCCCGGGTGCTTACCCTGGCATCGACGCTGAAGAGCGTAACCAGAGCGAAGCGATTGCCTGGAACCTGCGCGTCATGGCACGCCTGAAGACCCCGATCATCGCCACCGTGATTGGTGAAGGTGGTTCCGGCGGTGCGTTGGCCATCGGTGTTTGCGATCAGTTGAACATGTTGCAGTACTCGACCTACGCGGTGATTTCGCCGGAAGGTTGCGCTTCGATCCTGTGGAAAACCGCCGAGAAAGCCCCGGATGCCGCTGAAGCCATGGGCATCACCGCCGAGCGCCTGAAAGGTCTGGGCATCGTCGACAAAGTGATTGGCGAGCCGTTGGGCGGCGCCCACCGTGACCCGGCTACTGCCGCTGCCTCGATCCGCGCCGAGCTGAGCTCGCAACTGGCGATGCTGAAGAAGTTCGACAACGAAGCGCTGCTCAAGCGTCGTTACGAGCGTCTGATGAGCTACGGTCTCTGATCGATCGCTGCTTCGGCAAACGACGCAAAACCATTGTGGGAGCGAGCCTGCTCGCGAAAGCGGTATAACATTCAACAAATGTGTTGGATGTTACGCAGCCTTCGCGAGCAGGCTCGCTCCCACATTGGGTTTACGTGAAGCGATAGACGTCTATGAATCCTCCGAAGATTGATCTAACTGCCAGGCTTGTTCTGAACCTTGCCCCTTGGCGTACCGCTAGCACCTGGCGCATCGCCTTCTCCGGTGGTCTCGACTCCACCGTCCTGCTGCACCTCCTCGCACACCTCGCCAAAACAGAATCCCTGCCGGCGCTCAGCGCTATCCATGTGCATCACGGCCTCCAGGCTGCGGCTGATGCGTGGCCGGAACATTGCCGGTCAGTCTGTGACGCCCTCGGTGTGCCGCTGGAGGTCGTCCGTGTTCAGGTTCAACCCGGCGCCAGCCTTGAGCGTGCCGCCCGGGATGCGCGTTATGGCGCCTTCATCGCGGCGACTCACGCCAATGACGTGCTGCTGACTGCACAGCACCGCGACGATCAGGCCGAAACCCTGTTGTTTCGGCTGTTGCGCGGGGCAGGGGTGAGAGGTCTGTCGGGGATGCCTGGCGAACGTGTCTTGGGGCAGGGGCATTTGCTTCGGCCGCTGCTGGAGGTCACTCGGGCGGAACTTGAGGCGTATGCCGCGTTGCATCAATTGAGCTGGATCGAAGACCCCTCGAATGAGGATCGGCAGTTTTCGCGCAATTACCTGCGCCATCAGGTGTTCCCGGTGTTGACCGAACGCTGGCCGCAGGCGCAGGCAACCATGGCCCGCAGCGCGGCGCATCTGCGCGAAGCCCAAGAGTTGCTCGATGAGTTGGCGCAGATTGATCTGGTAGAGGCGGGCAGTCGCAGCGATTTCGATTGGCTGGGCTTGCCGTCCCTGAACTTGGCCGTCCTGGAAAAGCTATCCGCCGCGCGTCAACGCAATGTCCTGAGTTATTGGTTGAAAACACGGACTCGCCTGCCCGATAGCGACCATTGGTCGGGTTGGGAAGATCTTCGCGATGCCACTGGCGATGCCCGTCCGATCTGGCGGCTGGCGGAGGGTGAGCTGCACAGGGCGAGCGGGCGTATCTGGTGGCTGTCCGGTCCATGGTTGCGCACGCCACCGGTGGCCGGACGCTGGGCTGATCCTACGTTGCCACTGGCGTTGCTCGATAATGGCCAGCTCTCAATGACCGGCCAAGTCCCCGATGGCCCGCTGCATATCCGCTATCGTGAAGGCGGTGAAATCATGAGTTTGCCTGAACGTGGTCACCGCGACTTGAAGCGTTTGCTTAATGAAAGAGGCGTACCGTTGTTTGCCCGTGGCAGATTGCCGCTGCTCTATTGCGGTGAGCAATTGCTGGCTGTGGCGGGGTTGCAGGGGTTAAACGGCAGCGTACGGGACGGCTGGAATTTACATTGGCAGCCGCCGACCGAAGATCAAGGTTTGAGCTGAAAGGGGCTTTCCGGTAGACTACGCTCCCTTCTTGATACAACTTCTGTGGATTCGCCTGAATTGCAGGAGTTGCCGATTACCAAGCAGTCTTTGCTGGGCGATTCCAAAAAATGTGTAGCGAGCAACGCACCGGTGTTTCATCTCCCGGTCTGTCCCAACGCGGCGGTTTTTTTGAAAGATGCACTGTGATTAATGCAGGTGATCGGGGGCTTCGGCCTTCCTTCGCTTTCCCCGGCGGCTCGGACCGCTTTAACGCAGACTTCTAGGGTTTTTCATGACGCGCTACATATTCGTCACGGGCGGTGTTGTTTCTTCATTGGGGAAAGGCATTGCCTCGGCTTCATTGGCGGCCATCCTGGAGGCGCGGGGACTTAAGGTCACCATGCTGAAGCTGGACCCGTACATCAACGTTGACCCGGGCACCATGAGCCCGTTCCAGCACGGTGAAGTGTTCGTCACCCACGACGGCGCCGAGACCGACCTGGACCTGGGTCACTACGAGCGGTTCATCCGCACGACCATGACCCAGAACAACAACTTCACCACCGGCCGTGTCTACGAACACGTGCTGCGCAAAGAGCGCCGTGGTGATTACCTGGGCGCCACCATCCAGGTGATCCCGCACATCACCGACGAAATCAAGCGCCGGATCATCAAGGGCGCCGGCGATGCCGACGTGGCCATGGTCGAGATCGGTGGGACCGTGGGTGACATCGAGTCGCAACCGTTCCTCGAAGCGATCCGTCAATTGCGTTTCGAAGTCGGCGCCAAGCGCGCGATGCTGATGCACCTGACGTTGGTGCCGTACATCGCCACTGCCGGCGAAACCAAAACCAAGCCAACCCAGCACTCGGTCAAGGAACTGCGTTCCATCGGCCTGCAACCTGACGTGCTGGTCTGCCGCTCCGACCACCCGATCGACATCTCGTCCCGTCGCAAGATCGCCCAGTTCACCAACGTTGAAGAACGCGCGGTGATTGCACTGGAAGACGCCGACACCATCTACAAGATCCCGGGCATCCTGCACTCCCAGGGCCTGGATGATTTTGTCGTCGAGCGTTTCGGCCTGCAATGTGGCGGCGCTGATCTGTCCGAGTGGGAAGCCGTGGTCGACGCCAAGCTCAACCCTGAGCACGAAGTCACCATCGCCATGGTCGGCAAGTACATGGAACTGCTGGACGCCTACAAGTCGCTGATCGAAGCGATGAGTCACGCCGGCATCAGCAACCGCACCAAGGTCAACCTGCGCTACATCGATTCCGAAGACATCGAAAACCAGGGCACTGCACTGCTGGAAGGTGTCGACGCGATCCTCGTACCGGGCGGCTTCGGTCTGCGTGGCGTGGAAGGCAAGATCACTGCCGTTCAATTCGCTCGCGAAAACAAGGTTCCGTACCTGGGCATCTGCCTGGGGATGCAAGTGGCCGTGATCGAGTTCGCTCGTAACGTGCTGGGATGGAAAGACGCCAACTCCACCGAGTTCGATCGCACCAGCGGTCATCCGGTAGTGGGTCTGATCACCGAGTGGGAAGATGCCACCGGCGCCGTCGAAACCCGTACCGAAGCGTCCGACCTGGGCGGCACCATGCGCCTTGGCGCACAGGATTGCCTGCTGGAGCCGGGTTCGCTGGTTCACGATTGCTACGCAAAAGACGTGATCGTCGAGCGTCACCGTCATCGCTACGAAGTGAACAACAACCTGCTGCCGCAGATCATGGAAGCCGGCCTGAAAATCTCCGGTCGTTCCGGTGATGGCGCGCTGGTTGAAGTGGTTGAAGCCCCGGATCATCCTTGGTTCGTCGCTTGCCAATTCCACCCTGAGTTCACCTCGACCCCGCGCGACGGTCACCCGTTGTTCACCGGTTTCGTCAAAGCAGCGCTGACTCAACACCAGAAGAAGGCATAAATCCGATGGCGCAGAAGATCATCCGTGTAGGCGATATCGAGATTGCCAACGACAAGCCAATGGTGCTTTTCGGTGGCATGAACGTGCTGGAAAGCCGCGACATGGCGATGCAGGTCTGCGAAGAGTACGTAAAAGTGACCGAGAAACTCGGTATCCCTTACGTGTTCAAGGCCAGCTTCGACAAGGCTAACCGTTCCTCCGTGACCTCTTACCGTGGCCCTGGCCTGGAAGAGGGCATGCGGATTTTCCAGGACATCAAACAAGCCTTCGGCGTGCCGATCATCACCGACGTCCACGAGCCTGAACAGGCCGCGGTCGTCGCTGAAGTCTGCGACATCATCCAGTTGCCAGCCTTCCTGTCGCGCCAGACCGACCTCGTGGTCGCGATGGCCAAGACCGGCGCAGTGATCAACATCAAGAAAGCCCAGTTCCTTGCACCGCACGAGATGAAACACATCCTGAGCAAGTGCGTGGAAGCGGGTAACGATCAGTTGATCCTTTGCGAACGCGGGTCGAGCTTCGGCTACAACAACCTGGTCGTCGACATGCTTGGCTTCGGCATCATGAAGCAGTTCGAATACCCGGTGTTCTTCGACGTGACCCATTCGCTACAAATGCCTGGCGGTCGCTCCGATTCCGCTGGCGGTCGTCGCGCCCAGGTGACCGATCTGGCCAAGGCTGGTATCAGCCAGTCCCTGGCGGGTTTGTTCCTCGAAGCCCACCCGGACCCGGACAACGCCAAATGCGACGGCCCTTGCGCCTTGCGTCTGGACAAACTGGAGCCATTCCTGGCCCAGCTCAAAGCTTTGGACGAACTGGTTAAGAGTTTTCCGACGGTAGAAACCGCGTAAACCTCATTTCTCCGTGTAGGAGCTGAGCTTGCTCGCGAAGGCGCCCGAGAGAGCGCCGCTAGCCAACAGTCTTATGTAACAATGCGACCCACAAGTTATAAATCGATCAGTACGAGCGTTTCGTCAACTTTGGAGTGTTTACAACAATGGCAAAAATCGTCGACATCAAAGGTCGTGAAGTTCTCGACTCCCGTGGCAATCCCACCGTCGAAGCGGACGTGCTTCTCGATAACGGCATCATCGGTAGCGCTTGCGCGCCGTCCGGTGCTTCCACTGGCTCGCGTGAAGCACTCGAGCTGCGTGATGGCGACAAGAGCCGTTACCTGGGCAAGGGCGTACTCAAAGCCGTAGGCAACATCAACGGTCCGATTCGCGACCTGCTGTTGGGTAAAGACCCAAGCGACCAGAAAGCCCTCGATCACGCGATGATCAAGCTCGACGGTACTGAAAACAAAGGATCCCTGGGCGCCAACGCGATCCTCGCCGTTTCCCTGGCTGCGGCCAAGGCAGCAGCACAGGACCAGGACCTGCCGCTGTACGCTCACATCGCCAACCTGAACGGCACGCCGGGTGTTTACTCGATGCCGGTTCCGATGATGAACATCATCAACGGTGGCGAGCACGCCGATAACAACGTCGACATTCAGGAATTCATGGTTCAGCCGGTTGGCGCCAAGTCTTTCTCGGAAGGCCTGCGCATGGGCACCGAGATTTTCCACCACCTCAAAGCTGTGCTGAAGGCCCGTGGCCTGAGCACTGCCGTCGGCGACGAAGGTGGTTTCGCACCCAACCTGGCCTCCAACGAAGACGCGTTGAAAGTGATCTCCGAAGCCGTGGCCAACGCCGGTTACAAGCTGGGCACCGACGTGACCCTGGCCCTGGACTGCGCGGCCAGCGAATTCTACGAAGACGGTAAATACAACCTGGCCGGCGAAGGCCACGTATTCACCTCCGAAGGTTTTGCTGACTACCTCAAAGGCCTGACCGAGCGCTATCCGATCATCTCCATCGAAGATGGCCTGGACGAGTCCGACTGGGCTGGCTGGAAAGTACTCACCGACAAAATCGGCGAGAAAATCCAACTGGTAGGCGACGACCTGTTCGTGACCAACACCAAGATCCTGAAAGAAGGCATCGATAAAAAGATCGCCAACTCGATCCTGATCAAGTTCAACCAGATCGGCACCCTGACCGAAACCCTGGAAGCCATCCAGATGGCCAAGGCCGCTGGTTACACCGCCGTGATCTCGCACCGCTCCGGCGAAACCGAAGATTCGACCATTGCCGACCTGGCTGTGGGCACCTCGGCTGGCCAGATCAAGACCGGCTCCCTGTGCCGTTCCGATCGCGTTTCCAAGTACAACCAACTGCTGCGTATCGAAGAGCAGTTGAATGGCAAAGCCAAGTACAACGGTCGCAGCGAGTTCCGCGGCTAAGCGGTACGTGGTAAAAAAAGACACCGGATTGTGTCGGAAAAATCGCTACAGCGACGTTTTTGCCACTAATCTGATGCCTTAAGAGCACGAGCCTGGGTCTTCCAGGCTTCGTGCTATCAGAAGCTTCATAGTTTTGGCATGGCTGTCTTTTTTCACTGGATACCTGATATTCGATGCGCAGTCCCAATTGGTTGTTCCTCGTCTTGCTCCTGCTGCTGGCTGGCCTGCAGTACCGCCTGTGGGTGGGAAATGGCAGTCTGGCGCAAGTGGCCGAGCTGACTCAGCAGATCGCGGATCAACACGCTGAGAATGAAGGCTTGCTGGAACGCAATCGGGTGATGGACGCCGAAGTCAGCGAGTTGAAAAAAGGCATGGAGACCGTTGAAGAACGGGCTCGTCACGAGCTGGGCATGGTCAAGGACGGTGAAACCCTTTACCAGTTGGCTCAATGATCCAGTCGTTACCGGCCTTCTGGGCCGTGATTCCTGCCGCGGGCGTCGGTGCCCGTATGGCCGCAGACCGTCCCAAGCAATACTTGCAACTGGGCGGGCGCACTATTCTCGAACACAGCCTCGGCTGTTTCCTTGATCATCCGGCCCTGAAGGGGTTGGTGGTCAGTCTTGCTGTCGATGATCCTTATTGGCCGAACCTGGCTTGCGCCTCCGACCCTCGCATTCAGCGAGTCGAGGGAGGCGCGGAGCGTTCCGGCTCGGTGCTCAATGCGTTGCTGCATTTGCATGCGTTGGGTGCTGATGATGAGGATTGGGTGTTGGTGCACGACGCCGCACGGCCGAATCTGGCCCGGGACGATCTCGATAAGTTGTTGGGTGAACTGGCGGATGACCCGGTCGGCGGACTGTTGGCGGTGCCGGCGCGCGATACCTTGAAGCGGGTTGATAAGCACGGTCGTGTGGTTGAAACCGTGGATCGCAGCGTGATCTGGCAAGCCTATACGCCGCAGATGTTTCGTCTGGGTGCGTTGCATAGAGCGTTGGCTGACAGTCTGGTGGCCGATGCAGTGATCACTGATGAAGCGTCGGCGATGGAATGGTCAGGTTTGGCGCCACGCTTGATCGAAGGTCGGTCCGATAACCTTAAGGTCACCCGCCCTGAAGATCTGGAGTGGTTGCGTCAGCGTTGGGCTAACCGCCGCTGAATTGCTCGTTGATTGTTCGACCGCCATCGCGAGCAAGCTCGCTCCCACCTTGTTCTGCGTAGGGCTCACTTTTCGCTGATCACCATAGATCTATTGTGGGAGCGAGCTTGCTCGCGATAGCGGCGGTGCAGGCAACAAATAAGTTAACTTCGATACTCCGGCCGCTCCGCCAACCCTTCCTTCAAATAATCCACCAACTTGCGCACCTTCGGCGACAGATGCCGTTGCTGTGGGTAAAGCGCCCAAACCGCCGTATTCGGCGGTTGATGCGCTTCCAGTAGCGAAATCAACGCGCCGCTGTGCAAATGCTCCAGCACGTAATAGTCCGGCAACTGACACAACCCCACTCCTTGCAGCGTCGCATCCAATACCGCTTGCCCACTGTTGCAGCGCCAGTTTCCTTGCACCCGCTGGGAAAATTCTCGCCCGTTCTGTTCCAGTTGCCAGAGGTCCGAACTGCCGATAAGGCAGTTATGCCGGCTCAATTCCGACACGCTGTGTGGCCGACCGTACCGTTCCAGGTAGGACGGGGATGCGCACAGGTACATGCGCCGCGGTGCCAAGCGTGTCGCCACCAGTCGTGAGTCTTGCAGGCGACCCAGGCGGATCGCCAGGTCCAGACCTTCGTGCACCAGATCGAGTTGGCGATTGCTCAGTTCAATATCGATGCGCAATTGCGGGTAGAGCCCCATGAATCGGGTCACCAGTGGCACGATAAAGCGCTCGCCGTACGCCACGGCGCAGGTCATGCGCAGCATGCCCTTGGGTTCGCTGGTCAAGTCGCCGACCGCGCGCAACGCTTCTTCGCGACCATCCTGCAAACGCTGGCAATGTTGCAGAAACGTTTGCCCAGCCTCGGTCAGAGTGACTCGTCGAGTGCTGCGATACAGCAGGCGCGTCTGAAGACGCTCTTCCAGGCGTACGATTTGTCGACTGACATGGGAGGAGGAAACCCCAAGGCGTTCAGCCGCCGCAGTGAATTGGCTGCATTCGGCGACGGCGACAAACTCGTCGATCCCTTCCCAGCGGTTTTCCGACATTTAGGATTATCCCTGTACTGCAATAATATTTTGCATTTGCCCCGATTATTCATCGTACGGCTGTGTATTACACTCCTTGTCTCGTTTTTATTCACTGGAGAGTCAGCATGATCAAGTCGCGCGCCGCCGTTGCCTTCGAGGCCAAGAAACCCCTCGAGATCGTTGAAGTCGATGTCGCCATGCCGAAGGCCGGTGAAGTCCTGCTGCGTGTCGTGGCTTCCGGTGTTTGCCACACCGACGCCTACACCTTGTCCGGTGCAGATCCGGAAGGCATCTTCCCGTCAATCCTCGGCCACGAAGGCGGCGCCGTGGTTGAAGCCATCGGCGAAGGCGTGACTTCGGTCGCCGTCGGCGACCACGTGATTCCCCTCTATACCCCGGAATGCCGCCAGTGCAAATTCTGCCTGTCGGGCAAAACCAACCTCTGCCAAGCGATTCGCGCCACCCAGGGTAAAGGCCTGATGCCAGATGGCACGTCGCGCTTTTCCTACAAGGGCCAGCCGATTTTCCACTACATGGGCACCTCGACTTTTTCCGAGTACACCGTGTTGCCGGAAATCTCCGTCGCCAAGATTGCAAAAGAAGCACCGCTGGAAAAAGTCTGCCTGCTGGGCTGCGGCGTCACCACCGGCATCGGCGCGGTGCTCAATACTGCCAAGGTAAAACCGGGTGATACCGTCGCCATCTTCGGCCTGGGCGGTATCGGTCTGTCGGCGGTGATTGGCGCGGTGAAAGCCAAGGCGGCGCGGATCATTGCCATCGACATCAACCCGGCCAAGTTCGAGATCGCCAAGCAACTGGGTGCAACCGACTGCGTGAACCCGAAAGACTTCGATCGTCCGATCCAGGAAGTCATCGTTGACATGACCGATGGCGGCGTCGACTTTTCCTTCGAGTGCATCGGCAACGTGCAATTGATGCGTGCGGCCCTTGAGTGCTGCCACAAAGGTTGGGGCGAGTCGGTAATCATCGGCGTGGCCGGTGCCGGCCAGGAAATTTCCACCCGTCCGTTCCAACTGGTCACCGGTCGCGTCTGGCGCGGTTCGGCATTCGGTGGCGTGCGCGGTCGTACCGAGTTGCCAAGCTATGTGGAAATGGCCGAAGCCGGTGAAATCCCGCTGGATACCTTCATCACCCACACCATGGGCCTGGAAGATATCAACAAGGCGTTCGACCTGATGCATGAAGGCAAGAGCATCCGTTCCGTCATTCATTTTTAAGAGCAGCGCCAAGCTGGAAGCTTCAAGCTGCAAGAGCGTGGGTCTCTGCCTCCTCTAGCAGCTTAAAGCTTGGGGCTTGAAGCTGGGAGCATTCCCATGACTTTGGAAAATATCTCCTGCCAGAAAAGCTTCGGCGGCTGGCACAAACGCTACCGGCACCGCTCCGACGTGCTCGGCTGTGACATGACGTTTGCCGTGTACCTGCCGCCGCAAGCGGAACAGGGCGGCAAGTTGCCGGTGCTGTACTGGCTGTCCGGCCTGACCTGCACCGATGAAAACTTCATGCAAAAGGCCGGCGCCCTGCGCATGGCCGCCGAACTGGGGCTGATCATCGTCGCGCCGGACACCAGCCCGCGTGGTGCCGATGTACCGGGTGATCCGGATGGCGCCTGGGACTTCGGTCTCGGCGCCGGGTTCTACCTGAACGCCACCCAGGAACCGTGGTCCCGGCACTACCGGATGCATGACTATGTCGTGCAGGAATTGCCTGCCTTGGTCGAGGCGCATTTCCCGGCATCGGACAAGCGCGGTATCAGCGGCCACTCCATGGGTGGCCACGGCGCGCTGGTCTGTGCGCTGCGCAATCCGGGGCGTTATCAGTCGGTGTCGGCATTTTCACCGATCAATAATCCGATGGATTGCCCGTGGGGTCAGAAGGCCTTCTCCCGCTACTTGGGTGAAGACCGTTCAAAGTGGCGTGAATGGGATGCCTGCGCCTTGATTGCCGAGGCCGATGAGCAACTACCGTTGCTGGTCGATCAAGGAGATCGCGATGACTTCCTCGCCACCCAGCTCAAGCCCGAGGCCTTGCAACAAGCGGCGAAACTGGCGGGTCATCCGCTGACGTTGCGCCTGCAACCGGGCTACGACCACAGCTATTTCTTCATCGCCAGTTTTATCGACGACCACTTGCAGCATCACGGGCGCGCTCTAGGCCTCTAATGCAGGTAGAATCACGCCCTGACAAAAATCGGGGCGTTTTTTTATGCGTATTGGCCACGGCTATGATGTGCACCGTTTCGCTGAAGGCGATTTCATTACTCTGGGCGGCGTGCGTATTGCACACGGCTTCGGGCTGCTCGCTCACTCCGACGGTGACGTCCTGCTGCACGCCTTGAGTGATGCCTTGCTCGGCGCGGCTGCGCTGGGTGATATCGGCAAGCACTTCCCGGACACCGATCCAACGTTCAAGGGCGCCGACAGCCGTGTGCTGTTGCGTCACGTCGTCGCACTGATCCACGCCAAAGGCTGGAAAGTCGGCAACGTCGATAACACCATCGTTGCCCAGGCGCCGAAAATGGCCCCGCATATCGAATCGATGCGCGCGCTGATTGCCGCGGATCTTCAAGTTGAGTTGGATCAAGTGAACGTGAAAGCTACCACCACCGAAAAGCTTGGCTTTGTCGGTCGCGAAGAAGGCATTGCCGTGCATTCCGTTGCCTTGTTGCTGCGCGCATGAACGAACTGCAATTGCTCGGCCCGCGTGCCTATGGCGAAGCCCTGGGCACGGCGGTATTGAAAGCCACGGCGGAAGATTTTCAGGTCGATGAAGTGCTCAATATTCCCCTCAGTGGTGATGGCGAGCACCTGTGGATCTGGGTGGAAAAGCGCGGTCTGAACACCGAAGAAGCCGCACGCCGGATCGCGAAGGCAGCCGGCGTGCCATTGCGGACCGTCAGTTACGCGGGACTCAAGGACCGTCAGGCGCTGACCCGCCAGTGGTTCAGCGTGCAATTGCCGGGCAAGGCTGATCCTGATCTGTCGGCAGCGGAAAACGACACGCTGAAAATCCTCAAGACCGGTCGGCATAAACGCAAGCTGCAACGCGGTGCTCACTCGGCCAACGGCTTCACCTTGCGCCTGACTCAGTTTGCTGGCGACAAGGCGGCAATCGAAGAGCGTCTGCAACTGATCACCCAGCAAGGGATTCCCAACTATTTCGGCGCCCAGCGTTTCGGGTTTGACGGCGGCAACGTGGTCGATGCCCGCGCCTGGGCGGCCCGCAAGGCGTTACCGGAGCAGCGCAATGTGCGTTCGCGCCTGCTCTCCACCGCCCGCAGTTTTCTATTCAATCAGGTGTTGGCGGCGCGTGTCGCCGATGGCAGCTGGCAGCGCGCCCAGGTCGGCGATCTGTTGGCTTTCACCGACAGCCGCAGCTTCTTTCCGGCCGGTGAGGCTGAGTGCAGCGATCCGCGCCTGGCGATTCTCGACCTGCATCCGACCGGTCCGCAGTGGGGCGAAGGTGACTCGCCGGCCACGGGCGCTGTCCATGAACTGGAGCAGGAAATCGCCAGCCGCGAAGCAGACTTGCGCGATTGGTTGATTAACGCCGGTATGAGCCACGAACGTCGCATCCTGCGACTGCCCATTGGTGGGTTGACGTGGCATTATCCCGAGCCTGACATTCTGCAACTGGAATTCGTCCTGCCGGCCGGATGCTTCGCCACCGTATTGGTGCGCGAACTCGTCGATCTGGTGCCGGTGGGGCAGACGGACAGCCCATGCGTATTCTGATTTCTAACGACGATGGGGTAACCGCACCCGGTCTCGCCGCGCTTTATGCTGCGCTGGCGGATTACACCGAGTGCGTGGTTATCGCCCCGGACCAGGACAAAAGTGGCGCCAGCAGTTCGCTGACGCTCGACCGTCCGTTGCACCCGCAAACCTTGGCCAACGGCTTTATCAGCCTCAATGGCACACCCACCGATTGCGTGCACCTGGGCCTTAACGGCTTGCTGGAGCGCCAGCCGGACATGGTGGTTTCCGGTATCAACCTGGGCGCCAACCTGGGGGACGACGTTTTATATTCCGGCACTGTCGCAGCGGCCCTTGAAGGTCGCTTCCTGGAGCGTCCTTCGTTTGCCTTTTCGTTGGTCTCACGGCAAACAGAGAACCTTCCCACAGCCGCCTACTTTGCGCGCAAACTGGTCGAAGCCCATGCTGACCTCCAGTTGCCACCGCGCACGGTGCTGAACGTGAATATTCCCAATTTGCCGCTGGACCACATCCGCGGTATTCAGTTGACCCGCCTCGGGCATCGCGCCCGCGCCGCCGCGCCGATGAAAGTCGTCGATCCGCGAGGCAAGTCCGGTTACTGGATTGCGGCCGCAGGGGACGCCGAAGACGGCGGCCCGGGCACCGATTTCCATGCGGTGATGCAGGGCTTTGTTTCGATCACTCCACTACAACTGGATCGCACCTTCAATGATGCCTTCAGAAGTCTCGATGGCTGGCTGGAGGGGCTGCGTTAATGTCTCGTGAACAAGACGATATGCTGCGTCGCGGCATCGGCATGACCTCTCAGCGAACCCGTGAGCGGCTCATCCAGCGGCTGTATGAAGAGGGGATTTCCAACGCCAAGGTGCTGGAAGTGATCCGCCGTACACCGCGTCACCTGTTTGTCGACGAGGCGTTGGCTCACCGGGCCTACGAAGACACCGCGTTGCCGATCGGCAATAACCAGACCATCTCCCAGCCTTATATGGTGGCCCGCATGAGCGAGTTGCTGCTGGAGGCCGGTCCGCTGGACAAGGTCATGGAAATCGGCACCGGCTCGGGCTATCAGACGGCCGTGCTGTCGCAACTGGTGGAGCGGGTGTTTTCCGTGGAGCGCATCAAGGTGTTGCAAGACCGGGCCAAGGAACGCCTGGTCGAGCTGAACCTGCGCAACGTGGTGTTCCGCTGGGGCGATGGCTGGGAAGGCTGGCCGGCACTGGCACCCTATAACGGCATCATCGTGACTGCCGTCGCTACCGACGTGCCGCAGGCACTGCTTGATCAGTTGGCGCCGGGCGGGCGTCTGGTGATTCCGGTCGGCTCTGGAGAAGTCCAGCAATTGATGCTGATTATCCGTGAAGAACAGGGCTTTTCCCGGCGCGTTTTGGGGGCGGTGCGCTTCGTGCCATTGCTCAACGGGCCACTGGCCTGAGCATTTGTTTTGCCGCGCTGAATTCTCTTCGATTGCCCATGTCTTACAGCGGCGTCGATTCGTTAAACGGGATTTATCGGCAGGCAGCAAACGTGTGCGCGGAGCGATTTCGCTTCATTAAAGGTAAAGCCGGTACGGCCCGTTATACTTGCGACATTTCGTGCCGAAACACGGCAATCCACATTTTCAGCCACCACAAAGGGAGCGGCGGGTGAGTCTCACAGTCATTGCGCAGCGTAGGGTTACAACAAGCTTTCAGCGCCTGGTGACTGGCCTTGTCTTGAGCACGTTGCTGGTCGGTTGCTCGAGCACCAAGTCGAGCACCGTGGGCGTGGTGGACCGCAACAATGCCGTCGCCCAGCGCCCGGCAGTGACCACGGGTCAATATGTCGTTCGACCTAAAGACACCCTGTTCTCGATCGCTTTTCGATACGGTTGGGACTACAAAGCCCTCGCCGCCCGGAACAATATTCCTACGCCGTATACGATCCATCCGGGTCAGACAATTCGCTTCGATGGTCGTACCGGTTCAACGCCGACAGCGGTCGCCAGCACCGCGGATTCAACGCCTTCGTCGTCGCTGAAAACCACGGTAATCCGACGCCAGCCGAATGGCGCAACCACCAGTACTACGGTGGTAGCACCGTCCGTCGCCAGCAAGCCGGCCCTCGCTCCACTGCCTCCGGCAGGCCCGGCCCCGACCGGCTGGGGATGGCCTTCTAATGGCATATTAATTGGAAAATTCTCTTCAAACGGTAGTTTGAATAAAGGAATTGATATCGCCGGAGATTTGGGACAGCCTGTTTTAGCTGCGTCTGATGGGACGGTGGTATACGCCGGGAGTGGCTTAAGGGGCTACGGCGAATTAGTCATCATCAAACACAGCGATACCTACGTCAGTGCCTACGGACATAACCGCAGGCTTTTGGTTCGGGAGGGGCAGCAGGTCAAAGTCGGACAGACAATTGCCGAAATGGGGTCAACGGGTACAGACCGGGTGAAACTGCATTTTGAGATTCGCCGACAAGGTAAGCCTGTAGATCCGCTGCAATTCCTGCCACGTCGTTGATTTGTTGTCAGCCTGTTCCGTCACGTAGAGGGAACAGGCTCCAGCGTTGCCAAGGATAAAGGCGCCGCTTGAGCTTGAGGTCGAACTCACCAAAGGACTATAACAATGGCTCTCAGTAAAGAAGTGCCGGAGTTTGACATCGACGATGAGGTTCTCCTTATGGAGACCGGCATCGCTACGGATTCGATGTCGAATGATGAAGGGGCTGCACCACCTTCCGTTCGTGCCAAATCCAAACACTCCGCTTCGTTAAAGCAACACAAGTACATTGACTACACGCGGGCACTCGATGCCACGCAGCTGTATCTCAATGAAATCGGCTTTTCCCCGCTGCTCTCCCCGGAAGAAGAAGTTCATTTTGCGCGCTTGTCGCAAAGTGGCGATCCGGCCGGACGCAAACGCATGATTGAAAGTAACCTGCGGCTGGTGGTGAAAATCGCCCGGCGTTATGTCAATCGTGGGTTGTCGCTGCTGGACCTGATCGAAGAGGGCAACCTCGGGTTGATCCGGGCAGTGGAAAAGTTCGACCCTGAGCGCGGCTTCCGCTTTTCGACCTACGCAACCTGGTGGATTCGTCAGACCATCGAGCGCGCGATCATGAATCAGACCCGGACCATCCGGTTGCCGATCCATGTGGTCAAAGAGCTTAACGTGTACCTGAGGGCCGCACGGGAGCTGACGCAAAAGCTCGATCATGAACCTTCACCCGAAGAAATCGCCAACCTGCTGGAAAAACCGGTAGGCGAGGTCAAGCGCATGCTGGGCCTGAACGAGCGGGTTTCTTCGGTCGACGTCTCGCTGGGTCCGGATTCGGATAAAACCCTGCTGGACACCCTTACTGACGATCGTCCAACCGATCCATGCGAACTGCTGCAGGACGATGACCTGTCCCAGAGCATTGATCAGTGGCTCTCGGAGCTGACCGACAAGCAACGCGAGGTGGTGATACGCCGCTTCGGCCTGCGCGGTCACGAGAGCAGCACGCTTGAAGATGTCGGCTTGGAAATCGGTCTTACCCGGGAGCGGGTCAGGCAAATCCAGGTGGAAGGGCTTAAGCGCCTTCGAGAAATTCTCGAGAAGAACGGCCTGTCGAGTGAGTCGCTGTTTCAATAAAGCATTCATCAGATGGCAACAAAAAGCCCCGACTGGTTCGGGGCTTTTTGTTGCCTGGGAGAAATCTCAGGTTCGTAGTCTCGTGTTGTAAGATTTTGCTTACTCTTTCGTAAGTGTTCGTTATTTTTACAGATTGGCAGATGTCTACTTTTGCGTCGTTACTGTTATATCTAGCTGATTTATATAGATATTTAGTTTTGTTAAGTGCGTATGACAGACAATTTCGGCGGCGAAGGCCGGTTGCTCATGCCGGGGAATTCTCTAGTATCTGGGTTGTGTCGACGGATAGACACGCCCTTCAAGGAAGAGGGGAAAGGACATCGCAGGACGCGGTTCATCAGGACGATGAAAAGGAATACAGGGAATAGGGAAAAAATGTGGGCGGGTCAAACCGCCCCTTTTTTTTGCCTGCTGAAAAGCAAAAAGGCCCACAAGGGGCCTTTTCGAGAACGCGGGGCAAATCAGCGTTCGAGGTCTTTCAGCTTGCTGCCTACAGATTTGTTGAGCACGCGATCCCACTCTTCAGCACCTGGCATCGATTCTTTCTTCTCGGTGATGTTCGGCCAGATTTCGGCCAGATCAACGTTCAGCTGAATGAATTCCTGCATGTCTTCCGGGACTTCATCTTCGGAGAAGATGGCCACGGCCGGGCATTCTGGTTCGCACAGTGCGCAGTCGATGCACTCATCCGGGTGAATCACCAGGAAGTTAGGGCCTTCGTAAAAGCAGTCCACCGGACAGACTTCTACGCAGTCGGTGTACTTGCACTTGATGCAGTTGTCGGTGACGACGAAGGTCATTTCTAATTTTCTCCTCAGGCGGCGGCAGCGGAGCCCCTTCACGTTGGGGTCGCCAGGTTCGAGAGCGATAGTCTGCAGGCCGGCTAAACGCCTGCAGCATCCCAAACCGCGCGAGATTCTAACAGCTTGCAGGCAAGTGCGTTAGATCCGTGTCTTTAGTGTATAGAGCATTTCGAGCGCACGACGCGGACTCATGTCGTCCAGATCCAGTTTGGCCAGTTCATCCAGCACTGGATGCGGCAGGCTGGCGAACATGTCGCTCTGCTGCGGCGCCGCCGGTTTGCCCTTGGCGGTCTTGGGCACTTCGTGGGGCAGGGCAGTGGCTTCCAGTCGACCCAGGTGCTCGCGGGCGCGCACGATCACTTCGCTCGGCACACCGGCCAGCTGCGCAACCGCCAGGCCGTAGCTCTGGCTGGCAGGGCCAGGCAGTACGTGGTGCAGGAACACGATGCGTTCGTTGTGCTCGGTCGCATTGAGGTGGACGTTGGCCACCAGCGGCTGGGCTTCCGGCAACACTGTCAATTCGAAGTAGTGGGTGGCGAACAGCGTATAGGCGCGCAGGTGCGCCAGACGCTCGGCCGCCGCCCAGGCCAGGGACAGCCCGTCGAAGGTGCTGGTGCCGCGACCGACTTCGTCCATCAGCACCAGGCTGCGCTCAGTGGCATTGTGCAGGATGTTCGCGGTCTCGCTCATCTCGACCATGAAGGTCGAACGGCCACCGGCCAAGTCATCGCTGGAACCGATCCGGGTAAAGATGCGATCCACCAGGGACAATTCGCAACTAGCCGCCGGCACGAAACTGCCGATGTGCGCCAACAACACGATCAGCGCCGTCTGACGCATGTAGGTGGATTTACCGCCCATGTTCGGGCCGGTGATCACCAGCATGCGCGTGTTGTCGTCGAGGCTCAGGTCGTTGGCCACGAACGGCGTGCTCAGCACTTGCTCGACCACCGGGTGACGACCCTGGCTGATGCGCATGCACGGCTCGCTGACGAAGCGCGGGCAGTTCAGGTCGAGGTTCAGCGCCCGTTCGGCGAGGTTGCTCAGCACGTCCAGCTCAGCCAGTGCGGCGGCGGTGTCTTGCAGAGGCGGCAGTTGTGAGATCAGGTCTTCGAGCAGCGCTTCGTAAAGCATCTTCTCGCGAGCCAGGGCGCGGCTCTTGGCCGACAGCGCCTTGTCTTCGAACGCTTTCAGTTCCGGCGTGATAAAACGCTCGGCGCCCTTGAGCGTTTGGCGACGGATGTAGTCCGCCGGCGCCGATTCTGCTTGTTTGCTCGGCAACTCAATGAAGTAACCGTGAATGCGGTTGTAGCCGACTTTCAGGTGCGAGAGACCGGTGCGCGCCTTCTCCCGGGCTTCGAGGTCGATCAGGAACTGCCCGGCGTTTTCGCTGAGGGATTGCAAGTCGTCCAGCTCGGCGTCGTAACCGGTTTTCAACACGCCACCGTCACGGATGACCGCCGGCGGGTTGTCAATAATGGCTTTTTCCAGCAACGCCGCGAGTTCCGGGTAGGTGCTGGTGGTCGCGGCCAGTTGGATGATGTGCGGGGCTTCGAGCTCGGTCATAGCCACTTGCAACTCGGGCAGTGCACCGAGGGCGTCGCGCAGACGGGCCAGGTCACGCGGGCGAGCGTTACGTAAACCGATCCGCGCCAGGATCCGCTCGATGTCGCCGATTTCCTTAAGCTGGGGTTGCAGCTTTTCAAAACGGTAGCCATCAAGCAGGCAGGTAATGGAGGACTGACGCGCCAGCAGCACGGTCAAGTCCCGCAGCGGACGGTTCAACCAACGGGTCAACAAGCGGCTGCCCATGGCGGTCTGGCAGCGATCGACCACCGATTGCAAGGTGTTCTCGCGACCGCCGGCCAGGTTGGTGTCCAGTTCCAGGTTGCGACGGCTCGCGCCATCCAGCACCACAGTGTCGTCCAGGCGCTCATGGCGCAGGCTGCGCAAGTGCGGCAGGGCGGTGCGCTGGGTTTCCTTGGCGTAGCTGAGCAGGCAACCGGCGGCGCCGATGGCCAGGGTCAGGTTCTCGCAACCGAAGCCTTTAAGGTCTTGGGTCGAGAATTGTTGGCAGAGACTCTTCAGCGCCGTATCGCGCTCAAAATCCCACGGCGCCCGACGACGAACCCCACGGCGTTTTTCCGCCGGCAGGTCTTTCGGCCAATCGTCCGGGATCATCAGCTCTACCGGATTGACCCGCTCCAGTTCTGCCAGCAGGTTTTCCCAGCCTTTGATTTCCAGCACGGTGAAGTTGCCGCTGGTGATGTCCAGCACCGCCAGACCGAACAGACGCTCGTCACCCAGCACCGCTGCAATCAGGTTGTCCCGACGCTCATCGAGCAACGCTTCGTCACTGACCGTCCCCGGCGTGATGATCCGCACCACCTGACGATCCACCGGCCCTTTGCTGGTCGCCGGGTCGCCAACCTGCTCACAGATCACCACCGACTCGCCGAGCTTGACCAGTTTCGCCAGGTAACCTTCCGCTGCGTGGTAAGGAATCCCACACATCGGAATCGCCTGGCCCGCCGACTGCCCACGGGCGGTCAGGGTGATGTCCAGCAACTTGGCGGCCTTCTTTGCATCTTCATAGAAGATCTCGTAGAAGTCGCCCATGCGGTAGAACATCAGCTGGTCGGGGTGCTGGTTTTTCAGGCGCCAGTACTGCTGCATCATCGGCGTGTGCGAGGACAGATCGGAGATAGCTTTATTCATCGGAAATCAGGAAAACTCGTTGAAAGGTGTAGGGCAAAGGAGGGGCATCGGCCCGGCTTTTCCGCGATGGGCGCAAGGTTAACATGAGCTGTCTGCCAGACGCAGGCATCTGAACCTTGCGGCACACTTTCGTCTTTTATGCATTGTCTGCGCGAATCAGCGCAATCAAGCGGCTCGAAACAAATCTCTTTGTTCTACTGCCAATGATGAAAATCGGTCTTATTAAATTGTCGCCGTCAAAGCCAGCGACGCACCTGTCATGTCCGATGGTGCGTCGCTGTTGCCGATTAGCTAAACCGAGCGCGGAACTTTGAAAGTGGCAGCAGGGAACTCCCTCCTTCGTCGCTCACGCAATCCGTCACCTTAAGCAGGCCGGTACCACACACAACCACAGGCAAGCCGTCCTCAACAAAAATCACCTTGCCGGCAGTTCGGTTCTCGATCTGTACATCGTCTTGATCTACGGCTGCAAGGATACGCGCCGGGACACCGTCAACGAGGCAGAATGCGCCCTTGTATGGGGCTCCGACCGCATCGATCATTCGTCGAATCCGGCTCGCCGATTGACTCCAGTCAATTTGATAATCTGCATCGTCCCGCCACAAGCTATACGTCGCCTGACAATGGTCTTGAACTTCGGCTCTTAGCGGCTCACCGCTGGCCAGTGTTTTCAGCACAGCCATGCCCGAGACCAGGTAGCAACTTCCAACCGCTGTGATTGCTTCTGCAATCGTTATCGGATAGCTGATCGGCACGGAGGTTTGGTGGATGATATCGCCTCGGTCGTACTCGCTGGCGCCGAATATCGCAGACACGCCGACCTTGCTCTCACCATTGATCAGTGCATTGACCAGGGGCGCGAACCCTCGATACTTAGGCAGCAGAGAGTCATGGAAAACGATCAGCTTTTCTGGTGGGTGATTGATCAACCAGCGCCAGGAAATTGCCATTGCGTATTCAGTGGTGATTGTCGAGAAGTCTTTCCGAAGGCTGAACTTGACCCCCGCGGAATCGCACACGGATGCGATTTCTCGGGAGTAGTCATTGAGCACCGAACCGTCCTGGCCTATGACCACTTCGGCAATGATGTTTTTGAATTGAGAGACTGCTTGCTCGACGAACGTCAGCCCTTTTTCCGTCATTACAAACAAGGTCAGTAGATTCGATGTGTTCACGTGTTTTATTCCGACTGATGCTATTTAAGGGCTTTGCCCGTTTTTTATGCTCTTCTCCGGCGACCATCAACGCTGCATGGGCATCGGCTAGCGCTTGAGTAGAGTGGGCAGGGTTTTCAGCGATGAACTGTTTCAACCAGCTCAGAGCTCACTTTCCAGAAAGTCGAACTCCAGCAAGTAAGCGCCATCAAGCTTGATACTGTCGATTTAGCCGAGGGCAGTTGGGGCCGCTCCATTCGACAGGTCCCGTTTGAATATTGAGAGTGTCGCCGTAGGCTGTGACGGCCTGGACTGTGTGGGATATGCCCGGTCCAGGTACTTTTCCCACGATTTGAATGTAATCTTCATTGGGATTCTACGTCAGCAGCGGAAGGCAAATCATGCCACAAAGATCTATTTCCGTCGGCAGAGCTCTGTGATGCAAGAGTATCCAGTGTGGGTATTGCGATAGGTGGCATGGAGCCCCGCGGAACATTTCTGCTATTTATTTATGATTTATGCATATCTGCATTTGTTTTCCGCAAAAAGATCAAGCACTATTCGCGTTATGCAAAAACGCAATGTTTCTTCAGTCTTAAGAGCGCTGCTCGATCAGCACGGGATCTCCCCCACGGAGCTTCACCGTCGCACCGGCGTGCCTCAATCCACACTCTCGCGCATCCTCAGCGGGAAGATCGTCGATCCTTCGGATAAGCACATCTCGAAGATTGCCGAGTACTTCGCCGTGAGCACCGATCAGTTGCGCGGGCGCGCCGATGTTGCGCCGGCCGCCGGTGCCGGGCGCGAGCCCATACATTCCGAACTCAAGGACATAAGCTTGTGGGACGACGATACCCCTGTCGATGACGACGAGGTGTCGGTCCCCTTTCTTCGCGAGGTTGAATTGGCTGCTGGATCAGGAAGATTCGTCATCGAAGAAAGCGAGCGCTCCAGCTTGCGCTTCGGCAAGCGCAGTCTGCGTCACAACGGCGTGCAGTTCGACCAGGCCAAATGCGTGACAGTGCGCGGCAACAGCATGTTGCCGGTCCTGCGCGACGGCGCCACCGTCGGGGTCAATGCCGGTAAATGCGGGATTGGCGACATCGTCGACGGCGACCTGTACGCGATCAACCATAACGGTCAGCTGCGGGTGAAACAGCTTTATCGCCTGCCCACCGGTATCCGCCTGCGCAGCTTCAATCGCGATGAGCACCCGGATGAGGACTACACCTTCCAGGAAATCCAGGAAGAGCAGATCGTCATCCTCGGTCACGTCTTCTGGTGGGGCATGTACGCCCGCTAACCTCACCGCTATCCGATAAAACCCGCCACCCGGCGGGTTTTTTTTCGCCTGCGCAAAACCACCAACGCCTTTGTCTGCGGTGCTTTCATGCGTCAGCGCAAAACAAATGCATAAATAAATGCATTTGCGCATTGACTGTATATGCATCCATGCATATTCTTTGTCTCAAGCCGCTCAACAAAGCGGCTCGAAACGAAGCTCTTTAGTTCCACCACAAAGGCAGCGATGAACCGGCCTCAACGGTTCAGAGGGTTGGCAACTGACCCGGGTGTGCAGCGTAAAGCACCAGAAGCAGTTATCCGGCGGGCAGGGACCGCGGTCGGAAAAACAATTTGAATGGACTCGTACCGCGCCAGTAGCGCCGAAAAGTCAGCTTCCTTTTTTGCTAACAGGATCAAAGGAAGGCGAAGGACCGCATTACTGAAAAGCCCGGCCAAAACCGGGCTTTTTGGAATGCCTACCTACCGTCAGGCACTTCAAGCCTCGTCTGGGCACAGCCCGAACAAATGGAAGGAACCGGCAGAAATCAAAAGGCATTGCAGATGTTGAAAAATTGCAGATGTGGACATTGCAAAAGATTGCTCGCCCGAGTGGGTGAGCACACCGAGCTCCAGATCAAATGTCCCCGATGCGGGACGCTGAATCATGTGAAGGCCACGAGCCTCGAGCGATCGCCTGGGAGCGACTTGAGCGCGGCACCCGCTGCGCAAACCACTCAGTTAACTCAATAGGTGAACCATGAACAGTTTCAAAAAATACGTTACCCCGCTGTTGCTGTCCTTTGCGCTACTTGGTAGCGGTGGCAATGCGGCTGCCGCCAACCTTTTGGTCAACGGCAGCTTCGAACAACCCGGCTGCAGCGGTAGCTGCATTCTGGATACCCCGGCGAAAACCAACTTCATCACAGGCTGGACAACGTTCTTGTCCGGTGCCGAGTATTTCAACATGCCAGCCATGTTCGGGGGCTCGGTAGCGGCCGATGGTGTAGTGATTGTCGACCTGGCCAACTACGTCTATGGCAACGGCGGCGGCATTCAGCAGAACTTCGCCACCACGACCGGCGCCAAGTATCGACTGACCTTTAGCGCGGGCAACTCGCGCTACGCCAGTCGCTCCGGCGACGGTGTCATCCAGGTGAAAGTGGCCGGGCAAACCGTCTCCTTTAACACCCCGGTCGCCAAAGGCGTCGCGGTCGAATGGAGCACCATCACTTACGACTTCACCGCCACCACGTCGCAAACCACGTTGGCTTTTTTCAACGAACAGAACCCCTACAACAACTTCGCCTTTATCGACAACGTGATCGTTGAACGTCTTTAAAGCGGTATCGCCTGACATCACCCGGGCTGGGTCCAAAGGACACAGCCCGATCATTCATCAATCACCCCCAGGAGGCGTGACATGACAAACGAGCAACAAGCGTTGCTGGACATGCCGATCTGGCTTGTCATCGTCCTCGCCCTGGTGGGCGGGGTGTCCGGCGAAATGTGGCGCGCCGACAAGGAAGGCGCCCGAGGCTGGGCGCTGTTGCGGCGCCTGGCATTGCGCTCCGGGGCCTGCGTGATCTGCGGAGTCTCCGCGATCATGTTGCTGTACGCCGCTGGCGTGTCGATCTGGACCGCGTGTGCGTTTGGCTGCCTCACGGCGATGGCGGGGGCGGATGTGGCCATTGGGTTGTATGAGCGCTGGGCGGCGAAGCGGATTGGTGTGTGTGAAGTGCCGCCACGTCCGGATCAACAATAAAACAGCGGCGCTGATCTTTGCGTTGCAGGTGAACAGGAGGCCATTAATGTCCGTTGTCATCGAAAAACCTTCGCAGCTTGTGAGCGCCATTGCCGACGCATTGCGCATCGCCATTCCCGGCGTGAAGGTCGGCAGCCATCAAGACTTCGACAACACCATCGATTCGACCTGGGTGCTGATTGCAATCGATCACGATGCGCCGGGCAACCGCGCCAATAACGGACGCATCGCCCATGTCCTGACGGTTTCGTTGCAAGTTGTGTTGCCGACGCCTGGGCCTGAAGTGTGCGACCTGGTTAGCGAGTTGAAAAACCTCGTCACCGACAATCGCTGGAAACTGCCGGCCGATCAATGCGACCTGCCGCAGAACATCGATGGCCTTCCGACCACATCCCTCAGCGGTACACGGGAATACAACGCCTGGACCGTTTCATTCACCCAGACGCTGTACCTCGGGCCATTGCTGCTGGAAGACCCTACGGGCATCCCGAAATACGCCCGCACCTGGGAAGTGTCGAACATCGACGACCCGGATCAATACATTGCACTCGAGGACTAGCCCATGTTTGACGCGCTGTTACGCATGCAACTGGGCCCGATCATCGAGCGCTTGGCGCAGATGGAGACTGAGCTTGAAGACCTGTATCGACGCGCCGACAATTTTTGTCGGATCGGCGTGTGTCAGGAAGTCGATGCGGCCAGCAATACCTGCAAGGTCCGCCACGGTGAATTGCTGAGCCCGGCCATCCGCTTTTTCAACCCGAGTGCCGGGGCTCAGAGCGAGTCGCGGATCCCCTCCGTCGGCGAGCAATGCCTGTTGCTGAATCACGGTGGCGGCGAGGGCGGTGGGCAGTCGGTCGCGCTGTTCGGCCTTAACGGCGACCGGTTTCCCCCGGCCTCGACACTGGCGTCGCTGACCCGTCGTCTCTATCAGGACGGCACGGAAAGCGGTTACGACGATGTCAGCCATGTCCTGCACTGGAACAACGGCCCGGCGGCATTCACCGGTTCTCGTGAATCGCTCGAATTGAGCATCGGCCCGGCGCGACTGGCGATGACGCCCCAGGCAATCACCTTGCAACTAGGCGCGGTCGGTTTGCTGATCGACGCTGCCGGCGTGCACCTGAGCGGCCCGGTGGTGGATCACCAGGGGCGTGTCATCAGCCCCAAATAAAGGGTTTCCCATGATCGGAATCGATAGAAACACCGGCGCCACCGTCGACGACTGGCTGCAGTTTGTGCAGCGCGCCACCCGGGCGCTGACCACGCCGTTGGGCACCCGTCAGAAGCGCCCTCTGTATGGCAGCGCACTCCCGGAGTTGCTGGGCCAGAACCTCGGCGACGACGTGTTGATCCTGGCCCAGAGCCATGCCGCGCAAGCGTTTTACAACAAGCAGAACGGTATCGACGATTTTGAGCCGCAAGTCATTGTGGCCAGCCGGCAGGGCGCGGGGTTGTTGCTGCGCTTCGCCGGCACCTGGAAAAACCGTCAACAGACCTTCGAGGTGGTGACATGAGTATGTTGATCCCCGGCCAGAACCAGTTGGCCGAGCCGGCCATCGTCACCGTCGAAGCGTTTGAGGACCTGCTCGCAGAGTTTAAGACGTTCGTCGTTGAATACGTCGGCGCTCGCTCTCCCGAGAGTGCGGCGAAGCTGAAAGTCAGTCTGGAAAATGAAAGTGAACTGCTGACCCTTGCCCTCGAGGCTTTTTGTGTACGGCTGCAAACCCACGAACGCAAATACAACGCCCGCATCAAGCAGATGCTGGCGTGGTGGGCCACCGGCAGTAACCTCGATGCACGCCTGGCGGACATGGGCCTTGAACGTCAATTGCTGGACCCGGGCGACCCGGCGGCGTTCCCGCCGATCCCTCCGGTTTTTGAAAGCGACGATGACGCCCGGTTGCGTTATTACCTGGCGCCCCATGCCCCGGCAGCGGGTTCGCGAATGCAGTATCGCCGGGAGGTGTTCACCTTGGGTGAACGCCCAGCGGTGAAGGTAGAAACTGCGGCGGCGGGTGTAGTGACGGTCACTTACACCTTCGACCCGGACGGCTTTGCCGCGCAGGTCAAGGATGGCAACGGGCGCCGTACCGCGCCTGGAGAAGTGATGGTCACGGTGCTGGCCCGAGAGGGCGATGGCACACCGTCCGCCGCATTGCTCGACGGTGTTCGCCAACATTTCGCCCGGCCTGATGTACGCCCCGAAACCGACCTGGTCACCGTGCAGGGCGCGCAAATCAAAAACTACAAAATCCGGGTGGTGGCGAAGATCAACGCCGGTCCCGATTCGGGGCTGACCAAGGTCGCCGCGCAACAGCAATTGCAGGCCTATGCCGATTCTTGTCATCGCCTGGAAGGGCGGGTGGACCCGAGCTGGATCGACTACACGCTGCACAGCGCCGGCGCGGTGCAACTGCAAATCCTTGAACCGCTGGCGCCAATTGTTACGACGGCGTTCCAGGCCCCGTATTGCACGGGTGTCGAGGTTGAGGTGGACACGTTATGAGTGACGACACTCCTCGTCCGAGTCTGTTGCCGGCCAACAGTTCGCCACTGGAGCGGGCGCTTGATATTGGTTTCGGCAAATTGCTTGAGCGCATTACGCCGCCGTTTCCGGAGTTGATGAACCCCGCCGAAACACCGTTGGCGTTCCTGCCGTACCTCGGCGCGGATCGCGGTGTCAGCGAGTGGAGTTCCGAAGCGCCTGAAGCTGAGAAGCGCTTGACGGTCGAACTCGCTTGGCCCACCGCACGGCAGGCCGGCACTCGAAAGGCGCTGGAAAACGCCGCCAAAGGTTTGCGGCTCCAACCCGATGTGCGTGCCTGGTACGAGCAAACGCCTCCGGGCGCGCCTTACAGCTTTTCCGTCAGGGCTTTTACCGAACAGCCTTACAGCGAAGAAATCGATGCGCGCCTTGATCGACGCCTGGCGGACGCCAAAAGTGAGCGCGACACCTTAAAGGTCTCCGTCGGCCTGAGTGCCTTCGGCAATCACGTCATCGGCGCCGCCACCCTATGCGGCGAGCTGACCACGGTTTATCCGATTGTCATCGAAGGGCTCGAAGCCTCGGGCCAGGTCTTCATGGCCGCCGGGCTCTACGCCGTCGAAACCTCCACTATTTATCCACAGGGGTCCTAAATGGCCGACTATTACACCCTGCTTACCAACGCGGGGATCGCCTACGAAACTGCCTGCAAAGCGGCGGGCCTGCCGATCAAGTTGTCACAGATTTCCGTCGGCGACGGCGGTGGCGCGGTTTACAACCCGGCGGCAACCGACACGGCGCTCAAGCGCGAAGTCTGGCGCGGCCCGCTCAATGCACTGTTCCAGGATGAGAAAAACCCGAGCTGGTTGCTCGCTGAAGTGACCATCCCGCCGGACGTGGGCGGCTGGTATGTGCGCGAGGCCGGGATCTGGACCGATACCGGGATTTTGTACGCCATCGTCAAATACCCGGAGTCGTTCAAACCGGTTCTGGCCACGTCGGGGTCGGGGAAAGAGTTTTACATTCGCTCGATTTTCGAAACCAGCAATGCGTCCTTGGTGACGTTGCTGATTGACGACACCGTGGTGAAAGCGACCCGTGCGTGGGTGACTTCCTATGTCGCTGACGAACTCGCCAAACTCGACAGCAAGCAATCGGTGCGCGTGGCGACAACCGCCAGCATCACGTTGGCCGGGCCTCAAACAATTGATGGCGTAGCCGTTGTTGCGGGTGATCGGGTTCTGGTTAAAAACCAGACGGCCGCGAAAGATAACGGCATCTATGTTGCCGCAGTCGCGGCCTGGGTGCGGGCGAAAGACGCGGATGTCAGTGCAGACGTGACGTCGGGACTGATCGTCTCCGTGGAGCAGGGGGCAACGCTGGCCGATACCCGCTGGCAGTTGATCACTGATGTAGCGATTGTCCTGGGAACCACGGCGTTGACGTTCCAGAACGTGACGCAAGGTTTTGCGCCGCTCAATGCGCCGGCGCTGATCAGCCCGACGGCGAATACGCCAGCGCAGTTCGATAAATCGCAACTGCTGGTCAATTCGGCGTTTCTGAAACGTGCGGGAGTTGAGTACGGGGATTACACCAATTACTTGGCGTCTGCGGCGTTGACCCTCGCGGACATTGGTAAATGGGCTGCCTTTTCTACTGCTGGCGCGGCGGTCGCTACCTTGCCGGTCGGAAGTGGCGTTATTCCAGGTGGTGCCACTGTTTCCATTCTTTCTTCGATGGGGACTGTCAGGATCACGGCAGGGGCGGGAGAACTGATTGATGCGGTTAACGCTCCGGGTGATATCTCGATTGCTCAGGGTGACACTGCCGAGTTTATTCGCGTTGGTAACTTGTGGCGGTTAATCGGTGGGTCGGCGTTGCTGAAATATGCCGGTGTCATGTCTGGGTCTAACTGGACGACGCCTCCCCGGTTTGATAACACCAAGAAGCTTGCAACTACCGATTGGGTGAAAGCCAAAGGGTTTGAGCTGAGTGGGTTTTATATGTTCACTGCCCCATTAATCGGTATCGCGGCGCATGTTGGCAGCATGGTTCATTGTTACGGTGAAGGTCCGGTTTCCTACAGCCTTCCTGACTCGGTGGCGAATGGTATTCCCGTAGGCGGCACTATTCGTTTGCAGAACTGGTCGATGGTCAACCTGATCCTGTCCACTCAAGGCGTGGACAAAATGCAGGAAAGCCTGACTGTATTGAGCACATCTGTGAGCCGCAGCATTCCCCCGGACACCTACGTAGACATCACTTTCATTGGCAATGGCAACTGGTTGTTACTGGGTACGGGCGTTGTTGCCAAGACTTTACCGTTTGGTGCACTGATGTCACCGAACGGCTACCAGAAACTCCCCTCCGGTTTGATCATTCAGTGGATGACGGCGCTATTTCCAAAAGCTGCGCTAAGCACACCTTTCAACTTGCCGACTGCGTTTCTGAATGCAAATTTCGGCTGCGTCGTTTCGATGACAGACAGCACTATTTACGGCTCCACCGGCTCTCCTTTTGTAGCGGGTATGGCCAACGGATTGGGTCAGGTCGTTGTGCAGTCAAACTACACCGCGAGCCAATCGGCAGTTCGCGTAATTGCGTTCGGGATGTAAGGGGGAATCAGATGATTTACAGCAGTAAGACAACCGGTTTTTTTCACGATTCTGATTTGGGCGGCGAGCTTCCAGCGGATGCTTTCGAAATATCACCCGAGCTGCACGCCGAGCTGTTGAACGGTCAATCGCAGCTGATCAAAATCAATTTTGATACGGTCCCACCCTCACTGATTGAGCGTCCGCCGATGCCTCCTGAGCAATTGGCTGACTTCGAGCGTGCCTGGCGTGACGGGCAGTTGGCGAAAACCGATGGCATCGTGGCGCGTCAGCGCGACGAACTGGAGGATGGCGGTGCAACCACGCTCACCGCCGAGCAATATGCCGAGCTGCAAGTCTACCGGCGCAAGCTGCGCGACTGGCCGCAAGAGGCCGAGTTTCCTTTGGTGGATCACCGCCCCGTTGCACCCGCCTGGCTGTCTGGCCAGCTCCAATAAACGCCCCGCACCGCCGGGGCGTTTTCTTATCCGCTACATCCCAACACCACCCGAAAGCCCCAATCGAATGGGGCTTTTTAGTCTCTGGAGAAACCCAAATGGCAGAACGCCAAACCTACACCGTCCTTGTCCCGTTCCCTGTCGGGCGTGGTCACTGGTCGACCGCTGGCCAGGAACTCAACCTGCTCGACGTCGAAGCCAATGCATTGCTCAGCGCCGGTCGCCTGGAACTGAAAACATCCACCCAGGCCCAACAGGCCGCTGCCAAGAAGGCTGAATAACCATGGCTGAGGTTTTGAACTTCGAGCACAACGGCATTACCGTCAATGCCACTGAATCCCCCGAGGCCATGGGTGGCCTGGGTGACAACGTCATTGGCCTGGTCGGCACCGCGCCGAAAGCCGATCCGCTGATTCCGCGTAACTCCCCGTTCCGCATCAACAGCTTCACCACTCAGGCACTGCTCGATCCGACCGGCGCCGAGTCGGGCACGCTGTACCACGCGGTGTACCAGATCCTCAAAGTGGTGAAGGTGCCGATCTACGTGGTCATCGTCGAAGAGGGCACCGCCCCGGCGGACACCATCAACAACGTGATCGGCGGCATTGAGCCGGTGACCGGTCGCAAACTCGGCCTGACCGCGCTGGGCGGTGTGCCGGAAGACCTGACCATCATTGGTGCGCCAGGCTTCACCGGTACCAAAGCGGTGGCGAGCGAATTCGCTTCGTTCGGTAAACGCATCAAGGCCCGCGTAGTGCTCGACGGCAAGGATGCCGCGGTCGCTGATCAAGTGACTTACAGCCAGGAATTGGGCGGCGCGGACCTCGGTTTCGACCGTTGCCTGGTCGTGCATAACATGCCGGCCGTTTACTCCAAAGCGGCGAAGAAAAACGTGTTCCTCGCACCTTCCAGCCTGGCTATCGCCGCACTGGCCAAGGTCAAGCAATGGGAAAGCCCGGGCAACCAGGTGACCTACGCCGAAGACGTGTCGCGGGTGGTGGAATACAACATCCTCGACACCTCCACCGAAGGCGATCTGCTCAACCGTTACGGCATCAGCTATTACGCTCGCACCGTCCTCGGCGGCTTCTCGCTGCTGGGTAACCGCTCCGTCACCGGCAAGTTCATTAGCTACGTCGGCCTCGAAGATGCCATCAGCCGCAAACTGGTGAAAGCCGGCCAGAAAGCCATGGCCAAAAACCTGACCAAGTCGTTTATGGATCAGGAGGTCAAGCGCATTAACGACTGGCTGCAAACCCTGGTCGCCGACGAAACCATCCCGGGTGGCAGCGTGTACCTGCACCCGGAATTGAACAGCGTCGAGAAATACAAGAACGGCACCTGGTTCATCGTCATCGACTACGGCCGCTACGCGCCGAACGAACACATGGTTTACCAACTCAACGCCCGCGATGAAATCATCGAGCAGTTCCTGGAGGATGTTCTCTAATGTTTACCAACCGTGTAAGACAGGCCATCGCGGCCACCCTGCAAGGCCTGCCGTTGTCGGCGACTGTTGAAGATTTCACCGCGCCGAAGATCGAATTCGACATGGAAGAGATGCGCGGCGGGCGCTTTATCGGCGAGGAGATGGCCAAGAGCGGCAAGGTGCTCAATGCCACGCTGACCCTGCAAGGCGCCGGCCCGGAAATCATGCTGGCGCTCGGTGTGGCGCTGGGCGACGACATTCTGCTGAACGTGCGTGAAGCCGGCCAGGATCAGGACGGCAACACCTGGTTCACCTACCACACCGTGGGCGGCAAGCTGAAATCCCTTGAAGAGGCCAAGTTGAAGATGGGCGACAAACCCACCACCACGCTCATCCTGTCCTGCCGCACCTACAACCGTCTCGAAAACGGCATCCCGGTGATCGACATCGATGTGCGCACCCAGAAGTTCATGCTCAATGGCGTCGACATCCTCGGTGACGCCCGCCGCGCCGTGTTGCTGCCGTAAACCCGATCCCTGTGGGAGCGAGCTTGCTCGCGATGGGGCCGGCAGATTCAACACTTGTGTTGCCTGACCCACCGCCATCGCGAGCAAGCTCGCTCCCACAAAGGGCTTTGCAATCCCTTTGATCTGCATTCTCCAATCGGCATTTACGCAACACCTCCCCATGATCCACCAAGGAATTCATTTCATGTCCTGGACGCCTCCTGTTCACGTCTTGCTGTCGCCGATCACCGCCGACACTCAGGCGCAGATCGAGCAGATTCAGCTCAAACCCTTGTTCTACGCCGCGCAGAAAGAGGCCTTGGCCCATGCCGGTGATGATGAGGACGATCAGTTTTTCGAACTGGCGAAATTGGCCACCGGGCTGTCGGTCAAGGAACTCGACCAACTCAAACGCCCGGACTACGTGAGCATCGCCCAGTACGTGCACGAAATGTCGACCCGCCCGGCTTCTTACTTTCTGGAACAGGAAGGGCAGGGAGATCCATCGGCAGAACCCGACCAAGTACAACTGCTGCAACCGCTCAACCCCGGGGGCCGCAGCATGACTGCGCTGACCCTGGAAATGCCGGTGCTGCGCGCCACCAAGGCGATGAAGAAACTGAAAACTGCCAAGGAACGCGCTGAGTTCATCACCGCCCATTGCACCGGGTTGATGATCCCCGATCTGGACCTGCTGACCGTGCCCGACTGGACACAGCTTCAGGTACGCATCGACGATTTTTTAAACAAACCGGCGGACTTCTTTCGGAGCGCGACATCGAAGTAATCCTCGATGTGGTGCCGCTCATTTACCCGGTAAGTGAAGCGGAAATTCTGGAATGGGACGCCGGCAAGGCATTGCGCCGCTACGACATCGCGATCACTCGCCTTGGCGTGAAACAGGAGTAGAGCGGGATGGCGGACGATAGATATTCGCTCAAATACGCAGCCCTTGACGACAGTGGGCTGGCGTTCGGTAGTACCAGCATGGCCTCGGCCGGCACGGGCGTATTGTCAGCACAAGGCATGGGCTCGTCCGCCAGGGATCTTCTGTCTGGCCTCGGCTTGGCGCTGGAAAATGTCGGGCTCAAGCTCGGTCTGTTGACGACGGCGATTGAGTCGCTGAATTTGAAAATTTCGTCGCAACGTTTGTTGTCCCAAACGATGGGAGCTGGCGCCAAGAGTGAGCCGGCCAACGAAAAGAGTGCGGGCAAGCCCGGTAACCGTATAGAACCGCCGGACCTGCTCAAACCCGCGATAGAGATGGATTCGGCCATGGCCGATCTGAAGCAGGCAGCCCAATTGACGCCGCGCCAAAGCGCGGAAATGGTGCAGTCAACCCAGCACATCGCCAGCGCTCCGCTGGTGGCGGCCGGGGGGACTAAAGCGGTTGATCTGGTGAAGATTGAAAGCCTGGCGGCCACGGCGGGGATCGCCAGTGATCTGCCCAACGCGTCGGACCGACAGTTTGAACTGCTGCGCTTCGCCAGTGACGCTGGCGTCGCCGCGTCGGCGTTCAAAATGCCGGCTCTGGATGTCGCCGAGATGATGGCCGCCTGGCGCACGTCGATGAAGCTCAGCGGCCCTCAGGCTTTTGATCTGGCGGACGCAACCAACCATTTGGGCAAGATACCCGGTGGTGCAAAAGCGGCTGATATCGGTGCGGTTTTGCAGCGTGACGGTGTCGCCGCTACCACAGCAGGGTTGATGCCTGCCCAAGCTGCTGCGCTGACGGCGGCATTGCTGAACACGGGCACGCAAAAGTCCGACGCCGGCGCTGCGCTCAATAGCATCACGACCGCCATGGCCAAGGGTGATCAGGTTTCTGCAAGCGAGCGAGTGGCCTGGCAACAGTTGAAGCTTGATCCCGTGGAGGTGGCTGGTCTTTTACGCCAGCAGGACAAGGCGCCGGGCGCGGTCATGTCGGTGCTTGCAGCGTTAAACGCACAGCCTGCCGAAAATCGCTCAAGGCTGGCCACCACATTGTTTGCCAACGGGGACGAAGCGGCGGTGCGCATGTCGCGCAATCTGCCTGACGTCAGCCAAGCCTTCTGGCAGGTGTCCGACAACCGCCAGTACGCCACGTCGCAGTTAGGTGACAAGGGCTCGGTGAAGCAAGACGCGCTTGTACAGTCCAGGACCCAACAGGGTCAGTGGAATGTCTTGAATGCGCGCAACGATCGTCTGTCGCTGGCCTCCGGGAATGCGCTGCTACCCATGGCTGACAGCGCGCTGGGTGCTGCCGGTTCGGTGACTGACAGACTGAGCGAATTGGCCGAAACCCATCCGAAAACCACGGCGGCTGTTGTCATTGTCATGGCAGCTATCAAGCCGTTGGTGAGTACGCTGTTCAAATCCATTGCGGATGAGGTGAGCAGCCAGGCAGCCAAGGGGGTGCTGGGTAAGGTGGCACCTCGGCTTCCCGGCCGTTTGGGAGAATTGATCTCCGAAGACTTCAGAAAAACCGGTGGCACGCCCAAACCGGATCTCAAGCTCGCGAACGCCGCCATGGCAGATGTAGAGCTCGGTCCTATGCGAGGGCTGAGCGGTTCCTTGAGCCCCGTGAAGCGCTTGATTCCTTTGGCGACCGCGTTAAGTGTTGCCCCCATGGTGGTCGAAGGCGTGATGAACGGCGATGCCCGGATGGTCGGCGCTGGTTTGGGCACCGCTGGCGGCGCCTGGGCGGGTGTTGAAGCGGGGGCGGTCATGGGTGGCACGGCGGGTGCCTTTCTCGGTCCGTTCGGCGCCGCCTTTGGCGGGCTGGCCGGTGCGGCCGTTGGCGGATTGGCAGGCAGTTGGATCGGTCAGGAAATGGGGGCCCGGTTGGGCGAAAAACTCAGTGCGCCTGCCGACAGGCTCCTTCCTCCGGATCAGGCCGCTAAAGACCTGACCAACGCCCAAACCAACAATCAGCAAAACACGGTGAACGCCAACATCTACATCAACGGCCTCGATTCACCCAATACCACCGAATTGGCCAACCTGGTCGTGCAACACCTTTCCAACCAGTTCGCAATGATGACAACGACCAATCAACTCGCCGTGCGACGTGACACGGCCCTGACCGATGGGGTGGCTTGATGAGGCAGCAAATGGCACTCGGTACGTTCATTTTTGGCTTGTCGAGCAACTTTGCCTACGACGGTCTGGTGCGCAAGTCGGACGGTGGCTGGGTGAAGGTGGATATTTTGACCAGCAAGCCCAAATCCAGCCAGACCGGTCAAGGCCTGCAAACCCTGACGATCACTGGCAAGGCAATGTACGCGGTGGCCATGGATCGGCTCGACGAATTGCGTGCCTTGCAGGCGCTGCGGATACCGCTGCCGTTGGTCGATGGCATTGGGCGCAACTGGGGTTTGTGGCGCATCGATGATGTGTTGGAAACCCAAAGCTGCGTGATTGATGACGGCACGGCGATGTTGATCACTTGGTCGATTACCTTGGGGGAATACGTCAATGCGTAAGGTACGAACCATCGCCGGTGACTCGGTGAATCTGTTGCTCTATCGCGAAACCGAGCGCTGTGACGACGGGGCTGAAGAAGCGCTGTGGCGCCTCAATCCGACACTGGCCGAGCAAGGCCCTGTACTGCCAGCAGGCGTCTGGGTGGTGCTGCCGGAACTTGAAACCAGGCCCGCAGCGAAAACGCCGGCAACGGCTTGGGATTAAGGAGGCTGCATGGCAATCGGGTTTACGCCAGCGATAAAAATCTACGGGGCCAACGCGACCCTGATCAATCAGCGTCTGATCAGTTGGGAGCATATCGATACCGCCGGTATTGAGTCCGATCAACTGACGTTGGTGCTCGATCTGGAAGGTCTTGAAGGGCTGCCGAGCCTGGGTGGCAAAATCGGTTTGTGCGTGGGTTATCTGGAATCCGGGCTGGTGGATAAAGGCCAGTTTGTGGTGGCCCGGCGTACGCCGACACTGTTTCCGTTTCGCGTGTCGCTGGTAGCGACCGCCGCACCGTTCAGTGCGGCGGACGAGAGCGGATTTCAACAGCGCCGTTCGGCCAGTCATGGTCCGACGACCCTCGGGGCACTGTTTCGCCAACTGACGGCCAAATACGGTTTTTCGCCGAGGGTGGATCCGTCAGTGTCACTGATAAAGATCGCGCATATCGACCAGTCGAATGAAACCGACATGGGCTTCATTTCACGCTTGGCGACCAAGTATGGCGCCATCGCCAAACCCTTTAATGAGCTGTATGTGCTAGCGCGGCCGGGCCAGCTCAAATCGTTGTCGGGCAAGGTATTGGCGGACGTAAGACTGTCGGTTACGCACAACAATCGCCCCGGCGACCATGCGTTCATCACCGCGACCCTTGATGATTCCGCCAAGGCCAAAACCCAGGGCTGCCAGATCAGTTGGTGGGACGCTGCAGCCGGTTTGCTGCAGATGGTTGAAACCGGGCTCGCGCCGTTCAAGACCCTGCGCCTGAATTGTCAGAACGCAGAGGAAGCGCAAGCGATTGGCGAAGGTGAAGTGCGCAAAATGGGCCGTGAAAAACTCAAGGTGAAAATCAGCTGCCCGGGCAATCCAGACTTCTCGGCTGAAGGGCTGGTCCTGCTGGACGACACATGGCCGGACTTTATGCGTGGGCGCTGGTCGATCGACAAAGTCACCGCCAGCGGCGACCGCACCAGCAGCTATCGCTGCATGATCGACGCGACGTGCATCGATCCCGGCGCTGAAGCCATCCTCTGATCAAACCCCACACCCATTCACAGAACCCTGTGGGAGCGAGCCTGCTCGCGAAGACGGCAGCACATTCACCATCGATGTCGCCTGACCCACCGCTTTCGCGAGCAAGCCCGCTCCCACAGTTGGCTCAGTGTTCGACACAGCACTTACGCACAACCGAAATTCCCCTGTGGGAGCGAGCCTGCTCGCGAAGACGCCAGCACATTCACCATCAATGCCGCCTGACCCACCGCCTTCGCGAGCAAGCTCGCTCCCACAGTTGGCTCAGTGTTCTGCACAGCACTCGCGCACAACCGAAATTCCCCTGTGGGAGCGAGCCTGCTCGCGAAGACGCCAGCACATTCACCAACAATGCTGCCTGACCCACCGCTTTCGCGAGCAGGCTCGCTCCCACAGTTGGCTCAGTGTTCGACACAGCACTTACGCACAACCGAAATTCCCCTGTGGGAGCGAGCCTGCTCGCGAAGACGCCAGCACATTCACCAACAATGCTGCCTGACCCACCGCTTTCGCGAGCAGGCTCGCTCCCACAGGTTTCGACCGCACCTTTCATACAGATGGAGCGCCCTCATGAAGATCACTCCGATCCTCACGCAACTGCGTGCCCAATGCCCAACCCTTGCCAATCGCATCGCGGCGGGTATCGACCTCGCCACGCTGCAAGCCAACACCCCACTTACCACGCCATGCGCCTACATCGTGCCTCTCGCCGATGTCGCCAGCAAAAGCCTCGCGCAGAACCTGGCGCTGCAACCCATCCGCGACAGCTTCGAAGTGACCCTGGTGCTCGACACCACGGACGCGACAAAAGCGCTGGATCTTTTGCATGACCTGCGCGCCGAGCTGTGGCGCGCTCTGGTGGGTTTCAAGCCTGGGGCTGATTACGACGCCATCGAATACGACGGCGGTGAATTGCTTTCCATCAACGCCAGTCGCGCGTTGTATCGCCTGCGCTTTTTTGCCGAATTCCAGCTCGGCCGCAACCTGCCAAACCAACCGGCAGAGAGTTGGCACGAGCGTGAACTGGACGGTTTGTCGTCCTTTGCCGGGGTCACTGTGCGGGTCGATGCCATCGATCCGGCGGACCCCAATCTGAAACGCCCAGGCCCCGACGGGCGCCTGGAAATGACTTTCTCTGGAGATGTAACCCCATGAGCAAACGCATCACCGTGCTGCCGGCCCCAGGCCGTGTCGTGCCGGACCCGGGAGCGGGCGATCTGTTGCCCCTCGAGGGCCGTGAAGTGCCGGACAACGCCTGGTGGCGTCGACGTCTGGCCGATGGCGATATCACTACCAAAGCCGTGAAAGCGGCCAAACCACAGGGAGCCAAATAATGGCGATCGGATTCAGCAACATCCCCGCGGACATTCGTGTTCCGCTGTTCTACGCCGAGATGGACAATTCGGCCGCCAATAGCGCGTCGTCGGCCATGCGCCGCTTGATCGTCGCCCAGGTCAACGACAACATCGCCCCGACCGACGTCGGCAAACTGGTGCTGGTGTCCAGCGTTGCGCTGGCCAAAAGCATTGGCGGCCAAGGTTCGATGTTGGCCTCGATGTATGAAACCTGGCGCAAGACTGACCCGATCGGCGAGATCTGGTGCCTGCCGCTGCACAACACCACGGGCAGCATCGCCAAAGGTGTGGTGACCCTGACCGGCACCGCGACCCAAAGCGGTGTGCTCAACCTGTACGTCGGCGGCGTTCGCGTTCAAGCGTCCATCGTCAGCGGTTTCACAGCGGCCCAAGCGGCCACTGCACTGGCGCTGAAAATCAATGCGTCGGCCGACTTGCCGGTGTCCGCTGCGGCGGCCGAAGGCGTCGTGACCCTGAGTGCCAAATGGACCGGCGACAGCGGTAACGACATCAGCCTGCAATTCAATCGCCTGGGCAAGAGCAACGGCGAAGAAACCCCGGCGGGCCTGACCTCTGCTGTTACTGCCATGACCGGCGGCGTCGGTGTACCGGATCAAGTGGCTGCCGTCGCGGCACTGGGCGATGAACCGTTCGAGTTCATCTGCATGCCGTTCTCGGACCTGAGCACCCTCAACACCTGGCAAGCCGTCATGGATGACAGCACCGGTCGTTGGTCCTGGGCCAAGCAATTGTTCGGTCACGTCTACAGTGCCAAGCGCGGCACCATCGGCACCTTGGTCGCTGCGGGCCAGGCGCGCAACGATCAGCACATGACCATTCAGGCGCTGGAACCGGGCGTTCCACAACCGTTCTGGGTCCAGGCCGCTGCACTGGCCGCGCGCACGTCGGTGTTCATCTCCGCCGACGCCAGCCGCCCGACCCAAAGTGGCAGCCTGCCAGGTCTCGACCCGGCGCCGGCCAGTGAGCGCTTCACCCTGACCGAGCGTCAGTCGCTGCTCAACTACGGCATCGCCACCGCGTACTACGAAGGCGGCTACGTGCGCATTCAACGTTCGATCACCACCTACCAGAAGAACGCGTACGGCCAGGCTGACAACTCCTACCTGGACAGCGAAACCATGCACCAGTCGGCGTTCATCGTGCGCCGTCTGCAAAGCGTGATCACCAGCAAATACGGGCGCCACAAACTGGCCTCCGACGGCACCCGTTTCGGCGCCGGCCAGCCAATCGTCACCCCGAGCACCATTCGCGGTGAGCTGATTGCGCAGTACGCCAAGCTCGAACTGGAAGGCCACGTGGAAAACGCCGAGCTGTTCGCCGAGCACCTGATTGTCGAGCGCGACGTGCAGGACCCGAGCCGGGTCAACGTGCTGTTCCCGCCGGATTACATCAATGGCCTGCGCGTGTTTGCACTGCTCAACCAATTCCGCCTGCAGTACGACGACGCGGCTTGATCGCTGCGTTTGATTGCGTGATTTCAGCCCACCTCGCGTGGGCTTTTTATTTGAAGGGAGAAACACCATGGGTCAACTGATTGCGGGCACCTGCTACGTCAAAGTGGACGGCGCTCAACTGACCATCAATGGCGGCTGCGAAGCACCACTGATGTCCACCAAACGTGAAACCGTCGTGCCGGGTTTCTACAAGGAAACCGACATCGCACCGTCGTTCAAAGTGACGGCGCTGCACACCCCGGACTTCCCGCTCAAGCAGCTGGTAGCAGGCGTCGACATGACCGTCACCTGCGAATTCAGCAACGGCAAAGTCTACGTGCTGGCCGGCGCCTACCTCGTCGATGAACCGGCGTCCAAGGGCGACGACGCCTCGATCTCGCTGGTGTTCAACGGCGTGAAAGGGACCTGGCAATGAGCGGCGCCGTGAAGCTTCAAGTTGCGATCGAAGCCCACGGCGAGCCCCTGACCGAACTCAACCTGCGCCGTCCGACGGTGCAGGAAGTGCGGGCGATCAAGGCGCTGCCGTACAAGATCGACAAGAGCGAAGAAGTCAGCCTGGACATGGACGTCGCGGCCAAATACATCGCGGTCTGCGCCGGCATTCCACCGTCGTCGGTCAACCAGTTGGACCTGGCTGACCTCAACGCGCTGAGCTGGGCCGTCGCGAGTTTTTTCATGAGTGCGGCGTCGGAGCCATCACCGACCTGATCGCAGTCGCCTATGACCTGGCCTGGTTCTGGAAGGTTGACCCCGAACAGATGATGGCCAGGCCACTGGATGTGCTCCGGGAATCCCTGGAGCACGCGCAACGGATCAATGCGATGCAGCAGGTGCAGTGATGGCAGACACAGAAACGGTAAAAAAATCGGTGTTGTTGACCGGTATCGATGAACTGTCCCCCAAGCTGGCCGGCCTTGTTTCAAAGGTCGACAGCTTCAAGAAAAATCTGGAACAGGCCGGCCTTGGCAAGCTGGATATCAGCGGCTTGTTCAAGGGCGGTAGCGTGATCACGCCGTTCGTGGACGGGATCAAGGCGTCCGATGCGTTCAAGGGAAAATTGGCCGAGGTCGGTGAAGCGACCAAGGCTGTGGACCTGCCGAGCGCACCCGCCAGCGCCACGCAAACCATGAACGTCTTCAGCCAGTCGATGGGCACGGTATCCGCCGCTATCGATGCCGCGTTAATGCCGGCAGTTGCGTCCCTGGTGGTGGGGTTGGAGCCGGTGCTGAGCAGCGTGGGAACACTGCTGAGCGAAAACCCGAAACTGGTTGAAGGACTGGCGGCCGGTGCCGTCGCGTTCTCGGCAATTCAAACCGCCGTGAGCGGGGCGACCCAGGTGTTCGATCTGATGAGCACGGTGATGAAGACCAACCCGATCATACTGATCGCCATGGGCATCGCGGTGGCCGCCGGGTTGATCGTCGCCAACTGGAAACCGATCTCGACGTTCTTTGCCGGGCTCTGGCAAAAGATTGCGCCAGTGGTGATGCCGATGGTCGAGTTCTTCAAGACCATGTTCAGCTTCACGCCCCTCGGACAGTTGATCAGTAACTGGGGCCCCGTCACCGCATTCTTCGCGTCGTTGTGGCGAGGTATCCAGGCTGTGGCGGGGCCTGCGTTCGAACTGTTAAAAACCCTGTTTTCCTGGACGCCTCAAGGGCTGATCCTCAGTAACTGGGGGCCAATCAGCTCGATAGTGGCAACGATTTTCGGGCGGATGAAAGACAACGCAACCGAGTTTTTCGGCTTCCTCAAGGCGTGTTTCGACTGGACGCCCCAAGGCATGATCCTGAACAACTGGGGGCCGGTCACCGGGCTGTTTGCGGCCATCTGGGATTTGTTGGTGGCGCTGGCCGTGCCGGTGAAAGACATGCTTCGCAGCGTGTTCAACGACTACGTGCCGATGGACCGGATTACCGAACTCTGGGGCAAGGTGCCTGATTTCTTCGGTGGGATGGTGGAGAGCATCGACGTGGCCATGCGGCTCCTGGCGACCATCTTCGGCATCCCGTTCGTGGGCTCACCCCTGGATGCGTTCAATCTGCAGTGGGCGCCGTTGACCAAGGGTATCAGTGATTGGGTGGACAAGATTCAAGCGCTCATGGCGCCGATCAAAGACATGTTCGGTGGCAGCTTCGGCGGCTTTATCACCCTCATCACTGGCAAGATCGAAGGCTTGACCGAGGCCCAGAAGAAAACCAATGCCGAAGGCAAAGGCGAACTGGCACCGGCGTTTTTTGGCGCCGGCACCGAGCCGACGTCGGATGCAGCGTTGGTGCCCGGCAACCTGGCGCAAAAACCGTCGTTGCCGACCGGTTCCCTGACGCAAAACTCCAGCGCGCTGATCCAGCAAACCGCCGCCAACAACCGCACGCAACTCGAAGGCGGCCTGACCGTGCGTTTCGACAACGCACCGGCCGGTCTGCGCACCGATCAACCGCAAACCAATCAACCGGGGCTGGCGCTCAATTCGCGCATCGGCTATCGCTCACTTTCGCTTGGAGGTTCCAATGAGCTGGCGTGACCGTTTATTGCCGGCGTCCTTTCGAGGTGTCGGTTTCTGGGTCGAACAGGCAAAAACCCCGGTCGGCAAAAAGGGCCAGTTGCACGAGTATCCCCAGCGGGACCTGCCGTTTTTCGAGAACCTTGGCCAACAGGCGAAGATCCACGATCTGACGGCATTCATCGTCGGCCCGGATTGCCTGGAGCAGCGCGACAAGCTGCTCCAGGCGTTGGAGCAGGGTAGCGGCGAACTGGTGCATCCGTGGCTGGGACGCTTGCAGGTCAAGGTCGGTGAATGCGACATGACCCACACCCGCCAGGACGGCGGGTTGGTGACGTTTGCGCTGAAGTTTTACCCCGACGAACCACTGCCGTTCCCGACGGCCACGGTCAGCACGCAGAAGCTGCTACTGGTCTCGGCTGACAGCCTGTTGGGGTCGGCGGTCGCGCGTTTTGAAGACGCGATGACCTTGATCAAAGCGGCGCGGATCGGCATTGCCGACCTGCGCAACAGCATCAAGGACATTTACGGGGTGATTCAGAGTCAGCTGCAACCACTGATCGATCAGTACCGGCAGATCAGTCAACTGGTCAAAGCCGTCAAGGAATTGCCCAAGGAAGTGGCGGCCGAATTCAAGGGATTGATCGGCGACATCAAGGAACTCAAGGACTTTGCCCGTGACGGTTATCGTGGCGTGATTGCCAACGTTTCCCAGCAGGTCGAAGCGATCCGCAAGGCTGATGCGCCGAAGATCACCACCGGCAAGGACACCACGGCTGCCGCCCAGGCCCTGGCCAATCTGGTGCAAGACACGTTGCTGGTGCAGGCGGCCCAATGGGTCGCCTCGATGCCGGTGGCGTCAAAAGTGGTCAAGTTGAGTTCCACGCCATCCCTGGCGCAACAGGCCGTGCAACCGGTCCAGCGCCAGGCAGTGCCGGTGGCCGATGATGTGCTGGCATTGCGCGCGGCCCTCGATGAGGCGATCCAGCAAGCGTCGAACAAGGCTGATCCGGCGCACTACCAGGCGATGACGGACCTGCGCCATAAGCTCAATGCGCATCTGACGGCCGTTGCGTCGTCGGGTGTCAGGCTGGTCAGCAAGTCGTTTCAGGACAGTTTTCCAGCGCTGGTGGTCGCCTATAAGCAGCTGGGCGATGCGACGCGGGTGCAGGAAGTGATTCAGCGCAACGGCATTGTCCATCCGGGTTTCCTCCCACCGAACGATCTGAAAATCTCCGGGGAGTAAGTCATGAGCGAACTGGACAACAAAGTCACCCTGACCGTTGACGGTCTGGAGTATGGCGGCTGGAAAAGCGTGCAAATCACAGCGGATCTGGAGCGTCAATTCCGCACCTTCAAACTTGACGTGACCTGGCAATGGCCGGGGCAGACCACGGTGCGACGGATTCAGCCAGGGGCGCCGTGCGAGGTGCGCATCGGCAACGATCTGGTGCTCACCGGGTATGTGTTCAAGGCGCCGATCAGTTATGACGGGCGGCAAATCAGCCTGAGCATCGAGGGCAGTTCGAAAACCCAGGACCTGGTGGACTGCGCGGCGACCAATCGTCCCAACCAATGGCATCAGCAATCGTTGCTGAGCATTGTCGAGGCGCTGGCGTCGTCCTATAGCGTCTACGTGGCCAGTGAAATTCCGGAAACTGCCCGGCTCGGCAGTCACACCATCGTGCCGGGGGAAACGGTCTTCCAGTCCATCGACCGGTTGCTGACGCTGTTCCGGGTGTTTTCCACCGACGACGCCCAGGGCCGGGTGGTCCTGGCGCGTCCGGGCAGCGGAGGCCGAGCAAGCGATGTGCTGGAACTGGGCAAGAACATTCTTTCGGCCAACGCGCCGATGGATTACAGCCAGGTGTTCTCTGAATATCGGGTGATCGGCCAGCAGAAGGGCAATGACCAGAAGAGCGGGGCGGCGGTCAGCGAGGTCGAGGCGGTGTCCACCGACCTGGGCTACAAGCGCAAGCGGGTCACGGTGATCAATGAAGGCATGCAGATCACGCCGGAACTGGCGCTGCAACGCGCCAACTGGGAAGCCGCCACCCGCGTCGGCAAGGCCTTGACCACCACGTACCAAGTGCAAGGCTGGCGCCAGGCCAATGGCGATTTGTGGCGTCACAACACGCTGGTCAGGGTCAAGGACCCGGTGCTGGAAGTGGATGGCGACATGCTGATCTCCCAAGTCACCTACTCACTCTCGGCGCAGGGCTCCGTCACCACATTGCAAGTCGCGCCGCCGCATACCTTCGACGCCAACCCGACACCGCCGAAGAAGACCTGAACCCAAAACCTGTGGGAGCGGGCTTGCTCGCGAAGGGGTCGTGTCAGTTGAAACAAACATCGCCTGACCCACCGCTTTCGCGAGCAAGCCCGCTCCCACAGTGGATCTCCTGCGCACGCAAGTAACGTGAACGACGCCGTCCAAATGTGGGAGCGAGCCTGCTCGCGAATGCGGACTGACATTCAACATCGAAGTCGACTGGCCCACCGCTTTCGCGAGCAGGCTCGCTCCCACAGGGAATCTCCTGTGTACACCAATGCCGCGGCAACCCCGATCAATTGTGGGAGCGAGCTTGCTCGCGATGACGGCCTCACATTCAACATCGAAGTCGACTGACCCAACGCATTCGCGAGCAAGCTCGCTCCCACAGGGAATCTCCTGTGTACACCAATGCCGCGGCAACCCCGATCAATTGTGGGAGCGGGCTTGCTCGCGAAGACGGCCTCACATTCACCAACGATGTCGACTGACAGGCCGCTTTCGCGAGCAGGCTCGCTCCCACATGGGTCGGCGTCGGTCCTGATTTAAAGGAACCCCAATGAGCCTACTGACACGCCTCCTGGCGCGCGGCACTGTCGTGCTCGCCAACTCGGCCACCAAGCTGCAATCGCTGCAAATGCGCCTGACCGCCGGCGAAGTGAACGATGACATGGAACACTTCGAACCCTACGGTTTTACCAGCAATCCGCTGGCCGGCGCCGAGGGCATCGCCACGTTTCTGGGTGGTGATCGCTCCCACGCCATCGTCCTGGTGGTCGCTGACCGCCGCTATCGGCTCAAGGCTTTGGCCCAGGGCGAAGTGGCGATCTACACCGACGAAGGCGACAAGATTCACTTCAAGCGCGGACGGATCATCGACATCCAGACCGCGACCCTGAATATCCGCGCCAGCACCGCCGTGAACATCGACACCCCGACCCTGACCCAGACCGGCAAGATCGTCTCCCAGGGCGACCAGGTCGCGGGTGGCATCAGCCAGATCAAGCACGTGCACGTCGGCGTGCAGGCGGGCAATGGCCAGACCGGCGTGCCGGCGGGAGGCCAGTGATGTTTATCAGCCAAAACCTCCACGCCGCCCTGATCCGCTCGGTGCTGATCAGCCTGTTCACCTGGCGCCGCGCCGCCGATGACGACGCCCTCGATGACGAGGAGCGTTTCGGCTGGTGGGGAGACACGTTTCCCACTGTTGCCGACGACCGCATCGGCTCGCGGCTGTGGTTGCTGCGCCGGGTCAAGTTGACCCGGCAAACCCAAATGGACGCTGAATTCTATGCCCGCGAAGCCCTGCAATGGCTGATCGACGACGGCCATTGCAGCGCCATCGACATCATCAGCGAACGCCTCGACGCCCAGCGCCTGAACCTGCGTACGGTCCTGACCCTGGCCGATGGCGAGCGCCTGGACATTAACCCTGATAACAGTTGGCAGGTGATCTATGCCGTTTGAAACCCCTTCGCTGCCGGTGCTGATCAAGCGCACCCAAAGCGACCTGGCCAGCGACTCGCTGCGCCAGTCCGATGCGCAAGTGCTGGCCCGTACTCTCGGTGGCGCCGCTTATGGTTTGTATGGCTACCTCGACTGGATCGCCGAGCAGATCCTACCGGACAAGGCCGACGAATCGACCCTGGAACGGATCGCCGCACTGCGCCTGAACCAGCCGCGCAAAGCCGCGCAAGCCGCCAGCGGCAGCGTCAGTTTTACCGCCAGCGCCGGCGCTGTGCTGGATGTCGACACCCTGCTGCAATCGAGCGACGGTCGCACCTACAAAGTGACCGCTGCGCGCACCACCAGCAACGGCCTTAACACCACCACCATCACCGCGCTTGACGCCGGCAGCCTGGGCAATGCCGATGCCGGTATGACGCTGATCCCGGTGCAGCCGATTCAGGGCATTGTCGGTAACAGCTTTACGGTGCTAGCGCCGGGCCTGATCGGCGGCGTCGCCCGGGAAAGCCTGGAATCCCTGCGCTCCCGGGTGATCAGTTCCTACCGCATCATCCCCCACGGCGGCTCGGCGCAAGACTATGAAACCTGGGCGCTGGAATGCCCCGGCGTGACCCGGGCCTGGTGTCGCAGCACTTACGCGAACCTGGGTATCGTCAATCTGTACATCATGCGCGACGACGATCCGCAACCGGTTCCGAACCCCGCGCAGCTGGCTGAAGTCCAGGCCTATATCGAACCGTTGCGCCCGGTCACCGCCGAGTTGCATGTGCTGCCGCCCGTTCAAGTGCCGGTCACCTACAAACTGTCCCTGACCCCCGACACCACCGCCGTGCGCGCCGCTGTCGAAGCGCAGTTGCGTGATTTGCATAACCGCGAAGCCGGACTGGGCGACACCTTGTTGATCAGCCACATCCGCGAAGCGATCAGCAGCGCCACCGGTGAAAGCGACCACACACTGACCGCGCCCGCCGCCAACGTCGACGCAGCCGTTAATCAATTGCTGACCTTCGGAGGCTGCGTATGGGGGGGCTAAGAACGGCCGCGCAATACCACGCGCAACTGCGCAGTCTGTTGCCCAGCGGCCCGGCCTGGGATCCCGAACGGGTTCCGGAACTCGAAGAAGTCCTGGACGGCATCGCCCAGGAACTGTCCCGACTTGACGCCCGCGCCGCCGACCTGCTCAACGAGATGGACCCGGCTGGCGTCAGCGAACTGGTGCCCGATTGGGAACGGGTGATGAACCTGCCCGACCCATGCCTGGGCGCCACGCCGCTGTTCGACGACCGTCGCCTCGCGGTGCGCCGTCGACTACTCGCGGTCGGCAGTCAGGCCATCAGTTACTACGTGGAAATTGCCCGCACCCAGGGTTACCCGAACGCCACCATCACCGAACTCGAAGCCCCGCGAATGGGCCGCTCACGATTTGGCGCGGCGCACTTCGGGACGTGGCAGGCGCAGTTCATGTGGACGCTGAACACCGGCGGTCGCTTGCTGCTGGGCCGGCGGTTTGGCGCGAGCTACTGGGGCGAGCGCTTTGGCATGAACCCGGGCTCGGCCCTGGAATGTCTGATCCATCGCAGCGCACCGGCGCACACCAAGGTGCACATCAATTATGACTAGGGAGTAGAGAAATGGATTTTCCAACGAAAGTGCCCAGCGCCGGCTTGGTGGATGGCAAGTTTGTCGATGAAAACCCGTTGACCGGCACGCCGGGATCTTTGATTCCGGCGAGCTGGGGCAATGGGGTGACGCAGGAGATTGTGAACGTGATCAAGGCCGGGGACCTGACCCCGGATGAGACGAAAGTCGACCAGTTGTTGCAGGCCATTCAGAGCGTTTCGGCCAAGGGTTGGAACCTGGATTCGGCGTTGCCGATAGGCTCGTTGCCGATGCCAACTGTGGCAACCGCGGACGGGCGTCTGTCGGTGACGCCGATTGCAGCGGCCACCAGTGGCGGCAAGGTTTCGATCCCGGCGGGGGTGTTTGTCAGCATTGGCCAGGAAGTGGTGGCGGGGCAGTTGGGGCGGTCGCGCACCTTTACCACCCAGGCCTGGAGCAGTGTGGAGATGGTGCCCAGTGCCTGGTATTTCGTGAGGGCGCAGGTTGTGGGCGGTGTTCTGAAGTTCTACATCCAGCGCGGCAGTCTGTATGACATCGCGCCCGCTAGTTTGAAAGGCACGCCGGATGCGGCAGCGGGCGGCGGTTTCCAATCGACGCCGCTGGACATGTGTATCGCCTGGATCATTACCAGCGCACCCGGATCGGTTCCCACGGTATTTCCGATTTACAACCGATCGCGACTCACCTGGACACAAACGGTGAATGGTTCAGGTGTCATTTATCTGCCTCTCGATCCTCATGCACGGTCGGCGCGCCTGATCGTCGGCAACCCGACACCCTCGCCGACGGAAATCACGGGCGTAGGTTTTGCGCCGGGGGGGTGGGTGGGGGGCAACTACTGCTTCCTTTCACCGGCGCTGACGACCAGCTCCAACCATGACGCCGGTTGGACATCGCCGTATCCGTGCGCGATTTTCACCAACAACTTTGTCAACGATGTGACGGTAACCAGCCTGACCGCCAGTTTTGAACATTCGCAATTGCGTTCGTTGTGGCAGTCCTACCAGGCGGAACACATGCTGGGTTCGACCAGTGCTGTCAGTGACGAATTGCTGTTCAGTATGGGGATCAAGAACCATCCCGCGTCTGACTATGTTTCAGGTATCGCGGTCAACTTCAGTGCTGCCGTCAATGTCAGTTTTTCCTGGGAGCTTATTCGATGAACGTCATTCAAGAGCTTCATCACTTTGAAGACGGACTTCGCCCACCACAACCGTCTGCAGCTCATGCATGGGATGGCGACAAGTGGGTAGAGGACGCCTCGCAAGTCGCGTTGCTGGTACAGCAGGAAGCCGAACGTCTTTGCGCCAGAGTCGATACAGCGGCGGACAATGCGCGCAATGCACTGGCCGGTGATCCGCTCAAGGCCATGGAATACGCACAAGCCGCCGCCGACGCCCAGGCCTTCATCGACCAAGGTTATCCGAAAAAAGAGGTACCGCTGTCGGTGTCCGCCTGGGTCGTCAAAGGTCGGACCGCACGACAAGCGGCGGACCAGATTGTCGCTAAAGCCACGCAATTCAATGAAAGCCTGCTGACGCTTCGAACCCTTCGCTTGAAGGCGAAAGAACACATCAAAGTTCACATCGCCAAGGGTAAAACCGACCTTGCCAATCAAGTCAGCGACGACGCGATTGCCGCTATCCGTAACGTGGCGGGCTAGCTCATTTGAAGTCTGCGCTGTACCCAACGCCCACTCACCGTGGGCGTTTTTGTTTTTATTCAAACATGACCTGCTGCGCTGTTGTGTCGATTGCGCCGCATGGCTTTATTACAGGGAGCACAAGCCATGGATTATCCAAAAAGCATCCCCAGCGTCGGACTGGTGAACGGCAGATTTGTCGACGAAAACCCGGTGACCGGTTCGCCCGGATCGTTGATTCCGGCAGTCTGGGGCAATGCGGTTACGCAAGAGATTTTGAGTGTGGTGGCCGGCGCCGGAATGGCTCCGTCGGAAGCGGACAACGGCCAGTTGTTCAAGGCGATCCAGACGATCATCGGTATGACTAGCCCGATGCGTTCGGTGGTCACCCGGCTGGCGGCATCGAAAGTGCTGGCACCGGAAGAACTGGGTCTGGTGTTGATTGATGGCAGCCCCGCAGCCACCACCATCACGCTTCCACCGGCCGACGTTGCCCTGGGTGTTCGCGACGTCATTGTTCGACGCGTGGACAACAGTGGTAACCGTCTGGTTATCCGGGCTGCCGGCTCCGATCGAATCAGATTTCATACCCATCTTTCTGCATCGGGTTATCCATTCCTGGTGCTGATGGGCGGCGGCGACTGGTGGCAACTGCGCAGCGACGGCGCTGGCAGTTGGTGGCCGGTAGGGCGGTTTGACAACACGCCGCTGGGTCGACCGTTTTTCGAGACGACGCTGCAAATGAGCCCCGGCGGCTATGGCGCCCTCAACGGCAATGTCCTGTCGCGCAGTGACTGGCCCTGGCTTTGGGACCACGCACAACAATCGGGGGCGTTGACCACCGAGGCGGCGAGGGGAGGTATGGAGGGTGGCTGGACTTCCGCAGATGGTGCGCTGAACTTCCGAATTCCGGAGGCGCGCGGGGAATTCCTTCGCGTGCTGGACGAGTCCCGAGGTGTGGACGTGGCGCGCACATCAGGCAGCAGCCAGGTGCACACGCTTCAGAAGCATAACCATTTCTTGCCCACCGGCACGGGCAGTTCAATCAGACCCGCCTCAAGTATTCCTGACGGGCTGTGGGATGTTGCACATGACGTTAACGCCGTCCCTACCAATACGACTGTTGCTACCACTTATCCCAATCCAGCGTTCGATGCAGGTACAGAGGGCGGTGTAGGGAATATCGGCACCTTTTCCGCTGAAACCCGTCCCCGAAACATTGCCTATCCGGGCCGAATCAAACTGATTTGAGGTGCATATGTTTAATTATTTGATCGATGAAAGTGGCGCCTTATTCGGCCCTGTAGAGTTTCCGGTTGTTCCGGGTATCGGCGTGCAGTTGCCCAGTAATGCCATAACGCTGGGGATCGAATTGTCCAAAGCACCTGTTGCTCATACTTGGGCATTTGTAGAGGACGCGCTGCAACTTAAAGCCGATTACCGGGGCGAAGTTTATCGCACGGACACCGGCTTTAGAGAGACCTGGGTAGAACTGGGTGATCTGCCGCAGGGCTATACGACTCAGGTTTGGCCGGGTACTTACTATCGTTGGGTCAATGAAGCGTGGGCGTTAGATGAAAAGGCTCACTTGGCCGATCTTGAACACCAGGCCCTGACGAAACGAGACACCCTGCTGCGTGATGCCGTTGTGCGTATAGCCCCGCTTCAATACGCCGAAGATATCGGTGACGCCTCGCATGATGAGCAACTGGCATTGATGGAGTGGAAGCTCTACAGCGTTGAACTCAACCGTATCGAGCGGCAAACGGATTTTCCCACTGAAGTCGTTTGGCCTCCTGTCCCTGGAACAGTTGCAGCTTGACCGTCTTAACCAAGGAATGAAGAAACATGGATTTTCCAAAAAGTGTTCCCAGCGCCGGACTGGTCAATGGCAAGTTTGCAGATGAAAACCCGCTTTCCGGAACACCCGGTTCGTTGATTCCCGCAACTTGGGGTAATGGTGTCACGCAGGAAATTCTGAGTGTCGTTCAGGCGGCGGGTTTTACGCCCGATGAGGCGTCTCAGACTCAATTGCTCGCGGCATTGCGCAGTCCGGCGCTGTTTTTGACGGCGCCGCAATTTGATGCGGGACGGTCAGCGGCAACTTCCGAATTCGTCCAGCGAGCGCTGGGTAACTATGCAAGTTCTCGTGGAATATCCGCAGTGACACAGTTGACCGTCGCGGATGTGGGAACGGCTATCGGACTGGGCGGCAACGTCGCTTATACGGTGACCCTGCCGGACGCGACGACGGTTCCGAACGGGGCAACGATCAGCCTGCATTGCCGCAACAGCGCCGCCGTTACCATTGCCAGTAAAACCGGTTCACAGGTCAGCCCCCAAGGGGCCTTTCTCAGTTCAATGGTGATGAACTCGGGTGAAAGTGCGCACTTTGTCCGGGAGTCAGGTATCTGGGCGGTTTATGGCACAGCCAGCCTGAAATATGCCGCGTCGTTCTCCGGTGTGGTGGGTACTCCCGGTTACCAGAAGTACCCCAGCGGCAATATTGATCAATGGGGTTACGGTACGACGGATGCCAATGGTGAGATTTATGTGACGTTTCTCACTGCGTTTCCAACAGCCTTTTCTTCCATTGTTGCCAACCATGTGGGGGGTGAAGGGGCCGCGGTCATCTTGTACGCGGGCAGCGCCACAAAAACGGGCTGCCGCTTGAGAGTCCGAGACATGAACGGCGGATCAGCCGGCGGATGGGGCGTTTATTACTTTGCCAAGGGTTATTGAATGAACGAGTTCAATGTTTTGTTTAGTGCAAGTACCTGTGGCGTTTATGTGCCAGGGATCAATAGTTCGGATATTCCAGCGGATGTCATTGAAATCCCTCGGGCGTACTGGATATCCCTGCTTCAAGAATTGGCCGTCACTGCAAAGATGATTTCCGTACGTGCCGATAACGGCTATCCCGTTCTTGTCGATACACCGCCCCTGGCGCCGGAAGAAGCCGAGAATATCGAGCGCATCTGGCGTGACGCACAACTGTTAGTGACGGACAGCATGGTCGCTCGTGATCGCGATGAACTGGAGGATGGCGGCGGTACGACATTGACCACCGATCAATATGCCGAATTGCAAGCCTATCGGCGGGCGCTTCGGGATTGGCCGCAAAACTCATTCTTCCCCTTTACCGAACATCGACCCGGCACACCGAAAGGGTTGCTCGGGTTTCTCTGATACGACGCTTTCGTTTTCGCTGCTGATGCCATAGGGACTCTGACGTTCTTGAACGTGACAGAGCGCAGGAATGTGGATATCGATAAATGATAGAGGACAGTAAGAGATGGACTATCCAAACAGTGTTCCCAGTGCCGGCCTGGTCAACGGGCGCTTTGTGGATGAAGATCCGATGGCGGGTACGCCAGGCTCCTTGATTCCGGCAAGTTGGGGCAATGGCGTCACCGAAGAAATTCGCAACGCCATCACCGAAGCCGGACTGACGCCAAAGGAAGATCGTAATGACCAACTTGCAACGGCGATCAGGCAGCTATCGAAACCGGATCCGCTGCAAAATTTCCCCGCGCAGGTTTATCGGAAAAATGTGCTGATCAACGGTGGCTTTGATATCTGGCAACGCGGATCCTCAAACATCGGGCCTAACATCGGAGGCTTTATCGCTGATCGGTTTCGTTGTGACTGGAACGGCAATGCGGGTGTGAACATCACCCAGCAAAACTTTGTTTTAGGCCAGACCGAAGTGCCTAATGAGCCGCGGCACTTTCTTCGATGGCAGCAAGTGACCGCTGGTACGGGTGCAACGGTTCACAAAATATCCCAGGCTATTGAGTCGGTCAGAACCTTGGCCGGTAAAGTTGCCACTGTTACGTTTTGGGCCAAGTCGGATGCAGCGCGTCCACTCAAGGTTTCCATTACGCAATACTTTGGGCCGAGCGGGTCGGCGTCGGTCGACAATACCGTGGGTAACTTCCAACTGACCACGTCGTGGGCCAGGTACACGGCTACCTTCCAGGTTCCATCATTGGCCGGAAAGATGTTGGGGAACGTGAACAATGATTACCTGCGGCTGGCCTTCGATTTGCCGTTAAACGTTTTGCAGACCGTGGACCTTGCTCAAATTCAACTTGAAGAAGGCCCGGTTTCCACACCGTTCGAATATCTGTCTATTCCACAGCAACTGATCGATTGTCAGCGCTACTTCGAAAAGTCATTCAATGCCGGGATTTTGCTTCAGGCGGGTAATGGCACCACTACTTGTCAGGCAACGTTCACTCAGATTTCAGCCGCTAACAGCGGGCAGTATGGGATGACTATTCCTTTTCTGGTGCAGAAAAGAGCGCAGGCAACTATTGCGATGTTTTCTCCTGGGGACAACAGCAATCAGGTCTGGAACCAGTCAATGGCCAAAGCCTGTACGGGAACGACCGTCCAGGGCCTGACCAATCGCAATATCGCCTTTGCCACAGTGACCGCTGTTGGCAGTGTGCCCGGGCATACCTTGCAACTGGAATGGACCGCGGACGCAGAATTATAGGAAGCAAAAAATATGAGTTATCAATCGACCATTAATGGCGTTTATCGCCTTTCTGATCTGGCCTTTGTTCCTTCGGACCCTGCCAATCGAGACTGGCTCGAATACCTTGACTGGGTGGCGTTGGGGGGTGAAACCTTGCCATTAGACTCGCCGCCGGAGAACAAGGTATCCGGTCAAGGGGTCTTCGCTTTTCTAAAGCGGATTGTTTAATAAATTCAGCGGCGATCGTATGAATGTCACTACGCAGCAACTCCAAAACATAATGCCCAACGCCCGCTCCCAAGCGGGCGTTTTCATTTCCGCCCTCAACTCCGCCATGACCCACCGCAACATCAACACCCCGAAACGCATCGCCGCGTTCCTCGCGCAAGTCGGCCATGAATCCGGGCAATTGCAGTACGTACGTGAACTCGGCAACAACCAATACTTGAGTAAATACGACACCGGCACCCTGGCCTTGCGTCTGGGCAACACACCAGAAGCCGACGGTGATGGTCAGAAATACCGCGGTCGTGGGCTGATCCAGATTACCGGTCGGAGTAATTACCGAGAGTGCAGCCTCGGCCTGTTTGGCGATGAGCGTTTGCTTTCATTGCCTGAATTGCTGGAACAACCGCAGTGGGCCGCAGAGTCCGCCGCCTGGTTCTGGGAGCAGAACGGCCTGAATGAACTGGCCGATCGTGACCAGTTCAACAGCATCACCCGGCGGATCAACGGTGGTCTGAACGGGCTCGAGGATCGGCTGCAAATCTGGGCGCGGGCGAGGGCGGTGCTATGTCAGCCTTCGGTCTGATTTCCTGGCGGCTGATGGGCATCGTTGTATTGGCCGGTTTTTCGGCGGTACTGGCCTGGCACGTTCAGGACTGGCGTTATGCCCGGCAACTGGCGGAACAGGCCCGGTTGCAGGCCGAGACGCTGAATCAGCTGACCCAGGCTGCCGCGACGCAACAACAAGCCGAGCAGGACAAGCGTCTGGCCCTGGAACAACGGTTGTCGGCCAGTGAACAAATCCATTATCGAGCGCTTAACGATGCCCAACGTGATCAAGGTCGCTTGCGCGATCGTCTTGCCACTGCTGATGTGCGCCTGTCAGTCCTCCTCGATGCCAATGACGTTGCCGCCACCTGTGCAATGCCAGCCGCCTCCGGCACCGGCGGCGTGGATCATGGCGCCCCAAGAGCCCGACTTGACCCGGCGCATGCTCAACGAATTATCGCCATCACCGACGCCGGCGACCGCGGACTGATTGCCTTGCAGGCCTGTCAGGCTTATATCAAGGCCCTGGCTCGCTAACATTTTGATCGAACCTGTGTCTTGCAAGCGTGATGTGCTCGTGTACGGTGGTTCCATTCAGCCCGATCAGGAGAGGACCGTGAAAGAAATCACCCAGCTGGCCGCTGAACTTGGCAGACGCATGCAGGTTCTCAATGCCCACGTGACGACCGCCGAGTCTTGCACCGGTGGCGGGATCGCCGAGGCGATCACCCGTATTCCCGGGAGTTCGGCGTGGTTTGAGGCCGGCTATGTGACGTATTCCAACCGCCAGAAAACCTTGCAACTGAATGTGCCCGAGGGGTTGTTCGAGACGGTGGGGGCGGTCAGTCGCGAGGTGGTGGAGGCCATGGTTCGTGGCGCGCAGGATAAAAGCCATGCGCAGTTTGCCGTGGCGGTCAGCGGTGTCGCAGGGCCGGATGGCGGTTCTGCGAGCAAGCCGGTGGGCACGGTCTGGCTGGCCTGGGGCGTCGGCGAAGCGGTGTTCAGCGAGGTCCAGCACTTCCCCGGCAACCGCGATGAGGTCCGCCGACAAACGGTGAAGGCCGCGCTAGAGGGGCTGCTGCGCCATGCCGCTGGAGAAATCTCAAATCAGGGGTAGGCGATCCTGAATCGCTGTGGAATAATACTGGCTACTTATACAGGTGTTGGCCGTCAGGCCTTATTGATTACGTGAGGACTTTAATGGACGACAACAAGAAGAAAGCCTTGGCTGCGGCCCTGGGTCAGATCGAACGTCAATTCGGCAAGGGTGCCGTAATGCGTATGGGCGATCAGGACCGTCAGGCGATCCCGGCTATCTCCACTGGCTCTCTGGGTCTGGACATCGCGCTCGGCATTGGCGGCCTGCCAAAAGGCCGTATCGTTGAAATCTACGGTCCTGAATCTTCCGGTAAAACCACGCTGACACTGTCGGTGATCGCCCAGGCTCAAAAAGCCGGCGCGACCTGCGCATTCGTCGACGCCGAACACGCCCTCGACCCTGAGTACGCCGGCAAACTGGGCGTCAACGTCGACGACCTGCTGGTTTCCCAGCCGGACACCGGCGAGCAGGCCCTGGAAATCACCGACATGCTGGTGCGCTCCAACGCGGTTGACGTGATCATCGTCGACTCCGTAGCTGCCCTGGTGCCAAAGGCCGAGATCGAAGGCGAAATGGGTGACATGCACGTGGGCCTGCAAGCCCGCCTGATGTCCCAGGCGCTGCGTAAGATCACCGGTAACATCAAGAACGCCAACTGCCTGGTTATCTTCATCAACCAGATCCGTATGAAAATCGGCGTGATGTTCGGCAGCCCGGAAACCACCACCGGTGGTAACGCGCTGAAGTTCTACGCTTCGGTTCGTCTGGATATCCGTCGTACAGGTGCGGTGAAGGAAGGTGACGAGGTTGTCGGTAGCGAAACCCGCGTCAAGGTTGTGAAGAACAAGGTCGCTTCGCCGTTCCGTCAGGCTGAGTTCCAGATTCTTTACGGCAAAGGCATCTACCTCAACGGTGAGATGATCGACCTGGGTGTTCTGCACGGTTTCGTCGAGAAGTCCGGTGCCTGGTACGCTTATGAAGGCACCAAGATCGGTCAGGGCAAGGCCAACTCGGCCAAGTTCCTGGCAGACAATCCGGAAATCGCCGCGAAGCTCGAGAAGCAGTTGCGTGACAAACTGCTGACCCCGGCGCCGGACGTCAAAGCATCGCCAGTCAAAGAGACTGCTGATGACCTGGCTGACGCTGATATCTGATTGATCCGATGACCGCCGTACTCGATACACTCGTCGCGGTGCGGCGAACCGCAATGGACCTGCTCGCACGACGCGAGCACGGTCGGGTCGAGCTGACGCGTAAACTGCGTCAGCGCGGCGCCCTCCCTGAAATGATCGACACAGCACTCGACCGGTTGACGGAAGAGGGTTTGCTGTCCGAATCCCGTTACCTCGAAAGCTTTGTTTCCTACCGTGCCCGTTCCGGTTACGGCCCTTTGCGCATTCGCGAAGAGCTGGGCCAGCGCGGCCTGCAACGTCCTGACATTGAACTGGCATTGCGCGAGAGCGGTATCAATTGGCAGGAACAACTGGAAGACACCTGGCGACGCAAGTTTGCCGGGCATTTACCGATAGACATGCGGGAGCGATCCAAACAAGGGCGTTTCCTGGCGTATCGGGGGTTTTCCATGGAGATGATCAACCGCTTGTTCAGCGGTCGAGGGATGGACGATTAAATAAAAACGGCCCGCTATTTCGATAGCGGGCCGTTTTTTTTTGCCTGTTGTTTACGTCACCTTGGACGGTTCCCGCGTGCGCTGTTGCGCCTGGGGTTTGGGCTGTGCCCAGTTTTCCGGCAGGTTGATGAAGTCCACCAATTCCCGCAGGCGCCCATGATCACGGGCATTAAAGGTGAAGGCCAGTCGCGCCAGATGGCTGAACTGCGGCTCATCGTGCTCCTCGCCGCTATAGACATGCTGATGGAAATGGTCGCTCAGGCACAGGTCGGCGAAGGCCGTCTGCATGTGTTCGAGCGCGCCGTCGCTGAGCTGGTGATTCATGCGAATCACAAACTGATGCTTGAGCCAGCGGCTGGAGTGGAAGTTGCTGTAGAACTGGTTGATCTGCTGCACCGCTTCTTCGGCACTGTAGACCAGGCTCACCAACTTCATGTCGGTCGGCAGGATGTAACGGTTTTCCTCCAGTTGATGGTGGATGAAGTCCAGCGCGCCTTGCCAGAAGGTGCCCCCCGGCGTATCCAGCAGCACCACCGGCACCAGTGGACTTTTACCGGTCTGGATCAGGGTCAGCACTTCCAGCGCTTCGTCCAGCGTACCGAAACCGCCCGGGCACAGGACCAGCGCGTCGGCTTCCTTGACGAAGAACAGCTTTCGAGTAAAGAAGAAGTGGAAGGACAGAAGGTTGGTGGTGCCCTGGACGGTAGGATTGGCATGCTGCTCGAAGGGCAGGGTGATGTTGAACCCCAGGCTGTGTTCCAGGCCGGCGCCTTCGTGAGCGGCAGCCATGATGCCGCCGCCGGCACCGGTGATGACCATCAGGTCCGAGCGCGCCAGTGCGGCGCCGAGTTCCCGGGCCATGCCATACAGCGGATGCTCGATCGGTGTGCGGGCCGAGCCGAACACAGTGACTTTGCGCCGACCCTTGAACTGTTCCAGCACACGGAATGCGTGCTCCAGTTCGCGCAGGGCCTGCAGGGTAATCTTGGCGTTCCAGCGGTTGTGATCTTCCTGGGCCATGCGCAGCACGGTCAGGATCATGTCGCGGTAAATCGGGATATTGGGGCTGTTGGGTGAAACCAGGTTGAGTTGCTCTTCGACCTTGCTGGTGAGGTCGTGGCCGCTTTCTTCAAAATGACGGCTGAGGAGGTCATTCGGTTGGTAAGGCATTCAACTTCTCCTTGCATGCAGGCTGTGTTTTTTCCAGCGAGTGAAAAAAACCTTCGCAACAACAAACGCATAACGGGCCGCTCCTTTTCGGCCTGACAGTCAATGTGAATACGCTAAATCTAGTTCCTCTGGATCAATTACGCTGCCTTGATCATTGCGCCGCAAAGTCTTTCCTGGCAACCGCTTATTGACGATTTGCAAGGTGGTTTCACCGCTCGTCAGAACGCAAGCTCGGTGGCTGTGGCTCTGATTTACTAAGTTACAGGCGCGGTACGACAACTTTGCGTCAAAGGCAGTACGCGAAGTGACAGCGGTTCAGGGAAATGAGTGAGCAGGGAGGCGGTAAATCATGGCCAGATTGATTCTGGAGATCGATGCGCAGCTGTATCGATTATTGAAGTCGTCAGCAGAGACCAATCATTTGAGTCTTGAAGAGGAGTGCTGCCGGCGTCTGGGCGGCGGCGAGCGCCGTTCGCGATATTTGCAGGCGTTGCTGGCAGAACTGCGCGCCGAGGATGAACAGCGACGCGCCAATTCCCGATGATTACTTCTTCTTGGCCGGTGTCGCTTTCGGGCAATCCGATTCCTGATAGCTGGCGGAGCCGACCGAGCGGTTGGTCTTCACCTCAGTGAAGTCGTAACGCATCACTGCGCCCTTGGCCATCAGTTTGCGGAACGACGGGTTGTTGCAGACAGAGGCGCCCAACTGGAAATACACGGCTTTGGGATCGGCACGCATTTTTTCGGCGTGGCTGCTTTGCACGCTCAAGTGGTTGATCAGCGTATTGCCTTCGACGGTGTAGCCCTGATCGAGAATGTCCTCGTTGATCGCCCGGGGGGTGCCGACGCTGCTCTGTGCGGCGACGTTTCGCAGCTCTCTGTTGAGCGTCTGCTCACTCAAGGAAACGGCCTGAGCGCTGAAGGACGACACCAATAGAACGGCAGCGGTGGGAACGATAAGGCGCAGCATGAAACTCTCCTGGTTCAGTGACTGGTTGGTTCGACCCGTCACGTGACTGTGCGTTCAGTGGCGGCGAATTATAGGGGAGCGGGCCCGGACGGTACAGGCTTGCGCCGGCCGCTCTGATAAACTGCCGGCACTTTCTGCCTTGCCGAGTGTTTTTTGTGTCGATTTTCCCTACCTGTCGGCGTTGCCTGCGATGAACACCATCCCTGCTCACTTTGCGATAAACGCCGTGGCCCGCTTGCGCGATGAGCGCGAAGAGGAAGGCATCAAGCCGATTCAGGCCCGTGGCTGGCGGGCACCGCGTTGCCGTGCCTGCCGGGTGATCGAGAGCCATTGCCTGTGTGCCTGGCGTCCGCAGGTCGAAACCCGCTCCGGCGTGTGCCTGATCATGACCAACAAGGAAGTGTTCAAACCCAGCAATACGGGCTGGCTGATTGCGGATGTGGTCCGCGATAACCATGCGTTCATTTGGTCGCGCACCGAAGTCGATCAGCAACTGCTGGATCTGCTGGCCGATCCGCGATGGCAGCCGTATCTGGTGTTTCCGGGCGAGTACGTCGAGCCCGAGCGCGTGACCAACACGGTCAATGTCGAGAGCACCAGGCGCCCGCTATTTATTCTGCTGGACGCCACCTGGACCGAAGCCCGGAAGATTTTTCGCAAAAGCCCTTACTTTGACCAGTTGCCCATCCTCAGCCTGCTCCCGGAGAAACTCTCCCGGTATCGCTTGCGCCGCTCGACCCGCAGCGAGCACTTGTGCACCGCCGAAGTGGCTGCGCTGTGCCTGGATCTGGCGGGTGATACTGACGCGGCATCGGCACTTGACGCGTACTTCGATGTATTCAGCCAGCATTACCTGGATGCCAAGCGTCAGCTGGATATGAACGTCGAAACCCCGGCCCACGCCGAGCTGATGCCTTTTGTGCAGAACACGGTTCCGGTCATCGGCTGATTGTCGCCCATACTGCAAAGAACTGTGGCGGCCACGTTACTTGACCACCCCGGCTTCGCTGGGCATGCTTGGCGCCGATTAGGGCGCGGCCAAAGTTTGATACGCCGACTTTTTACGTGGATTACCACGTGATTGGCGTTGAACGTGCCCTGTTGGTACAGCTCCGTGGCTGTACCTCGAGTTGTATTGGCGACGCTTGAATGCATCGGGCGCCCCATAAAAAACAGGATCATTTGAAAAATGGCCACATACGAAATCCTGATAGCCGATGACCATCCTCTTTTTCGTAGTGCCTTACACCAAGCGGTGACCCTGGGCCTGGGCCCGGATGTCCGTCTGGTGGAAGTGGCGAGCATTGCCGAACTGGAAACCCGCCTGGACGAAAAATCCGACTGGGATCTGGTGCTGCTGGACCTGAACATGCCGGGGGCTTACGGTTTTTCCGGGCTGGTGCTGTTACGCGGTCAGTACCCGCAGATTCCGGTGGTGATGGTCTCGGCCCAGGAAGAAGCCTCGATCATGGTCAAGTCCCGGGAATTCGGCGCCAGCGGTTTCATACCCAAGTCGAGTGACTTGAGTGTCATTCAAAAAGCCGTACGTGCGGTGCTTGATGGCGACGTCTTCTGGCCGCCCCAGGCGTTCGAAGCGGTCAGCGTTTCCGCCGAAGCCAAGGCTGCCAGCGAGGGGCTTGCAAGCTTGACGCCCCAGCAGTTCCGGGTGCTGACTATGGTGTGCGAGGGGTTGCTGAACAAGCAGATTGCCTACGAGCTGAGCGTGTCCGAAGCGACGATCAAGGCTCACGTGACGGCGATCTTCCGCAAGCTGAATGTGCGGACCCGAACCCAGGCGGCACTGCTCTTGCAACAACTTGAGTCAATTTCGAGCCACTAAAGCACAACAGATTCACGCTTTTTTGACTTTCTTTACTCTAGCTTTCCCACTCCTTTTTGGTTCAGTTGCCTACCCTATGTCACCTTTTAAAGGCCAGACCGGCCTAAAACGCATCCTCAACGCCTCTGGCTACTCGCTGGACGGCCTGCGCGCAGCCTTTACCGGTGAAGCGGCTTTTCGGCAACTGGTGTTGCTCAACGTTATCCTGATTCCGATTTCGTTCTTCCTGAACGTCAGCCGGGTCGAGCAAGCGCTGCTGATCGCCGTCTGTCTGTTGGCCTTGATTGTCGAGTTGCTCAATTCGGCGGTAGAAGCGGCGATCGACCGCATTTCCCTTGAATTGCACCCGCTGTCCAAGAACGCCAAGGACATGGGCAGTGCCGCGCAGTTCGTGGCATTGACCATGATCGCGCTGGTCTGGGCGGTGATTCTGCTTTAAGCGATGGTAGGCAGGACGATCTCGTCGCTGCGCTGGACCCCGGCGGTGAAGGCGCGGCACAGATCGAGGAATTCGCGCATCGCTGGCGTCTGAAATTTCTGTTTGTGCCAAATGAAATAGAACTGCCGCGCCAGGTCCAGATCCGGCGTCTCCACCGCCACCAGGCTGCCGCGGCGGAACGCATCGCGCAGCGCCAACCGTGAAATGCAGCCAATCCCCAAGCCTGACTCCACCGCACGTTTGATCGCTTCGGTGTGTTCCAGCTCCAGGCGAATATTCAGCGCGCTGCGATGGTGACGCATGGCCTGGTCAAAGGTCAGTCGTGTGCCTGAGCCCTGTTCGCGCAGGATCCAGGCCTCATGGCTCAGCTCTTCCATGGTCGCGATACCGCGTTTGGCCAACGGATGCTGGGGCGCACAAAACACCACCAGTTCATCCTCGACCCAGCTCTGCACTTCGATGTCCGGGTGGCTGCAATCGCCTTCGATTAGACCCAGGTCAATTTCATAGTGGGCGACTTGTTGCACGATGTTGGCGGTGTTCTGCACATGCAGCTTTACTTGGCTTTCCGGGTGACGCTGCATGAAGCTGCCGATCAGCAGCGTCGCCAGGTAATTGCCGATAGTCAGGGTCGCGCCGACCGCCAGGGAGCCGAAACCCGACTTGCCATTGAGCAGGTCTTCGATTTCCTTGGACTGGTCGAGCAGCGCCACCGCCTGGGGCAATAGCTGTTTGCCGAGGGCGTTGAGGCTCAGTCGTTTGCCGGCGCGGTCGAACAGCTGGCAGCTGGACTGGCGCTCCAGCTCGGTAATCGAGGTGCTGGCCGCCGATTGCGAGAGGTTGAGCAGACCCGCAGCACGGGATACGCTTTCCTGCTGAGCGACGGCGACGAAGACTTGAAGTTGACGTAGAGTAAATCGCATATCTATATAACCGATAACCCTTATCTTAATAATCCAGTTAACAGATATTGTGGCTGCCATTAGAATGCGATGCAATTGCGCACAGCCGTTCATTTTTTGCAGAGCGCGCGCAGACCAATCTCCAGGAGTCCCACGTACATGAGCAACATGAACCACGAGCGTGTCCTCAGTGTTCACCACTGGAACGACACTCTGTTCAGCTTCAAGTGCACCCGCGATCCGGGCCTGCGCTTCGAGAACGGTCAGTTCGTGATGATCGGCCTGCAACAACCCAACGGCCGCCCGCTTATGCGCGCTTACTCGATTGCCAGCCCGAACTGGGAAGAGCATCTCGAGTTCTTCAGCATCAAGGTGCCTGATGGCCCGCTGACTTCCCAGTTGCAGCATCTGAAGGAAGGCGACGAGATCATCATCAGCAAGAAGCCTACCGGCACGCTGGTGCTGGATGACTTGAAGCCTGGCAAACATTTGTACCTGCTCAGCACCGGTACCGGTCTGGCGCCGTTCATGAGCGTCATCCAGGACCCGGAAACCTACGAGCGTTTCGAAAAAGTGATCCTGTGCCACGGCGTACGCTACGTCAACGAAGTCGCTTACCGCGAATTCATCACCGAGCACCTGCCGCAGAACGAATTCTTCGGCGAGGCCCTGCGTGACAAGTTGATCTACTACCCGACCGTGACCCGCGAGCCGTTCGAGAACGAAGGCCGCCTGACCGACCTGATGCGCAGCGGCAAGCTGTTCAGCGACATAGGGTTGCCACCGATCAACCCGCAGGACGACCGCGCCATGCTGTGTGGCAGCCCGAGCATGCTCGACGAAACCAGCGAAGTGTTGAACAGCTTCGGCCTGAAAGTTTCGCCGCGGATGCGCGAGCCGGGTGACTACCTGATCGAGCGTGCGTTCGTCGAGAAGTAAGCACTCCGCGACCCCTTGTGGGAGCGAGCTTGCTCGCGATGGCTTCAGCACATGCAGCATTGATGTGACTGACAAACCGCTATCGCGAGCAAGCTCGCTCCCACATAAAGCAAAAGCCCGCATGACCTGAAGAAGTCATACGGGCTTTTTCGTTTCTGGTGTTCAGACTTTTGCGGGAATGACTTCCAGGACGCGTATCACCCCGGCCTCAGGGTAATGCCAGCGCACATCCAGATCCCAGAACTGCGCGCCATATTCCCGTTCAGGTGTAGGAATCTGGTACGCCGGGCGTGGGTCTTGTGCCAGGCATTGATCAATCAGCGCAACCAACGGCTCGCCAAGGCGCTTGGCGTGCTCGTGAGCTTGTTGCAGCGCTGTCTCCGCCCACCGCACCGGAATCAACTGCGGCGCGGCGCTGGCGATGCTGTTGGAGGCGCTGTCGATGATGTCGGCGTAAGGCACGTAGGGTTTGATGTCGAGAACCGGCGTGCCGTCCAGCAGGTCGATACCGGAGATAAACAACCGATTGGCTTCGACCCTGTCCAGTTTCACCACGGATTGGCCGATGCCATTGGGCCGATGGGTCGCACGGGTGGCGAAAACGCCCATGGACTTGTTACCCCCCAGGCGAGGAGGGCGGACCTTCAGTCGTGGCTTTTCTTCCAGGGCCTGATGGAACAGGAACAGCAACCAGACGTGGCTGACCTGCTCCAGTCCCTGCACCGCATCGCCCTGATCGAACGGCGCCACCAGTTCCAGCACGCCGCGAGCGGCCGGGGCCAGCTGCGGTTGGCGCGGGATGGCGAATTTCTCCTTGAAGCAGGAGCGCACGAAGCCAATGGGGGAAACGCTGTAGGTCATGGTCTGGGTCGAGGCGGGGTGAGGTGAGGTGGGCATGATAACCCACCCAAAGATCGTTCCCACGCTTTGCGTGGGAATGCCTCAATGGACGCTCTGCGTCCGCTTTTGGGACGCGGAGCGTCCCGGGCTGCATTCCCACGCGGAGCGTGGGAACGATCATGGTGAGGCGATCAGAGGCTAAAACCACCATCCAACGGAATGATATTCCCGGTCATATAAGCCCCCGCCGTACTCGCCAGACTGATCGCCAACGCCGCCATTTCTTCCTCCCGGCCCCAACGCTTCATCGGAATCAACGCCGTATCTTCCGCCAGCGCCTGCTCATCATTGCCGATGTGCGCCGTCATCTTGCTCGGAAACCGCCCCGGTGCGATCACGTTGACGTTGATGTGCTGGCTCACCAGTTCCCGCGCCAGAATCCGCGACAGTTGATGTAGGGCGGCTTTACTCGGCCCGTAGGCATAAGCCTGTTCACCAAAGGAGGAAATCCCCGCCACCGAACCGATGTTGATGATTCGCGCCGGGTTGGCTTCAGTGCCTGCTTTGCGTAATAGCGGCAGAAACTGCTGGATACAGTTGAACACCGAGGTCACGTTGAGCTGCATGACCTTTTCCCAGCCCTTGATCGGGTAGCTTTCCAGCGGTGCGCCCCAAGTGGTGCCGGCGTTGTTCACCAGAATGTCCAGGTGTTCGATCTGCTCGCCCAGGCGCGTCGCCAGTTGCAGCACACCTTCCTCGGTGGCGAGATTGGCCGCCATGCCGTGGCAGATGCCGAGCGCACTCAACTCCTCGGCAGTTTGCAGACAAGCCTCTGCATCCCGGGCGCAGACGTACACGGTCGCGCCGGCCTCGACATACGCCTTGGCGATCATTTTGCCGATACCACGGGTGCCGCCGGTCACCAGAGCGGTGCGGCCTTGCAGGGAAAAATACGGGTGCATGGCGAATCCTGAGAGCTGAGGGTTAGTACACCCTAGTCGTCAGCCGCCGGAAGCGGAGCCACTATTTTTGCGCGGAATGGAGATCTATTTGTAGGAGCAAAGCTTGCTCGCGATGGCGATCTCGAAAACGCCATCGCGAGCAAGCTTTGCTCCTACAGGGTTGGCCGCCGTTACTGCGGACGAACGCGCAGGGTCAGGCCTTTGAGGAAGTTGCGCAGCAACTGGTCACCACAGGTGCGGTAGTTGGTGTGGCCGAACTTGCGGAACAGCGCGCTCAGCTCAGGCTTGGACACCGGGAACTCGGAAGCCTTGAGGATCGCGTGCATGTCGTCTTCTTTCAGCTCGAAGGCCACACGCAGTTTCTTCAGGATGATGTTGTTGGTCACCGGGGTTTCGATCGGCTGCGGTGGACGGCTTTCGTCTTTGCCGCGCTTGAAGATCACCAGGCCATCGAGGAAGTGCGCCATGACTTCGTCCGGGCAGCGCACGAAGCCTTCCTCGTCTTCCTCTTTCTTGTCGAGGTAGGTCAGCAGGTCTTCCATGGACACGTCCATGCCGCCGATCTTGATGATCTCGATGACTTTCTTGTCGCTGATGTCGAGCATGTAGCGCACGCTGCGCAGTACGTCGTTATGAATCATGGTGTGCAATCCTGATATTCAGCAGTGGGCGCCGCATAAGCAGCGGCGCCGAAATGTAGGGCGGCGTGAAAAGTCTTAGAACTTCTCTTTGCCGGACAGGTAGCGCCATTGCCCCAGCGGCACTTTGCCGATGGACACGCCGCCGATGCGGATGCGACGGATGGCGACGACCTTCAGGCCCACGGCCTGGCAGAACAGGGCAATCACGCCCGGTTGTGGGTTCTTCATCGCAAAGCGCAGACGGTTTTCGTTCTGCCAGCTGGCCTTCACCGCCGGCAGTTCCTTACCCTTGTAAGTCAGGCCATGGTTCAGGCGATTGAGGCCGTGAGCCACCATGTCGCCTTCAACCTCGACCACATACTCCTGCTCGATTTTCGCCGAATCGGCGGTGAGCTTGCGCAGGATCTTCCAGTCCTGGGTGAACACCAGAAGACCGCTGGCGTTGGCCTGCAGGTCGGTGCTGGCGGTCAGGCGCAGGAAGTGGCCCTTGAGCGGACGTTTGCTGAAGCGGTGCTCTTCGCTCAGGGTTTCGGCGCTGATAGTGGCCATGGCCGTTTCCGCATCCATGCCCACGGGGACGTTGAACAGAATGGTCACCGGCTCCGGCGCAGTGGCTTTGGCCTCTGGGTCGAGCTCGACTTTCTGGTTCTCGACCTTGAACTGCGGCTCGTCGATGACTTCGCCGTCCACGGTGACCCAGCCGCCCTCGATGAACAGCTCAGCCTCCCGACGGGAACAGCCGACGAGTTCGATGAGGCGTTTGGAGAGACGAATCGGGTCAGTCATGACAGGGCCGTAACAAAAAAGGGGTGGGCATTGTACCTGCTGGGCGCGGGTTAATCGCGGGTCCATTTCACCGTTTGGCTTTATTGTGGGAGCGAGCCTGCTCGCGAAGGCGATCTATCAGTCAACATTGATGTTGGCAGACAGGCCGCTTTCGCGAGCAGGCTCGCTCCCACATTGTCTTGTGTTAACCATTGCGGGCCAGTTGTTGCCCCTGGCGCAAGCGCATGTGCAACAACGGATAAGGCTGGCCCATGCCGTCGACTTCCGAGCGGCCAATCACCTCGAAGCCTTGTTTGAAGTAAAACCCCAGCGCCTGCGGGTTCTGTTCGTTGACGTCCAGCTCATCGGCGTTCAGGCGTTCCAGGGCATAGCGCAGCAGTTGCTTGCCCAGGCCCTGGCCGCGATGGGCCGGGTCGATAAAGAGCATCTCGACCTTGCCCGCCGCGACGCCGGCGAACCCGGTAATACGCTGACGCGAATCCTTGGTGCAGATCAGCATCACCGCGTCGAGGTAGCGGGTCAGCACCAGGTTCTTCAACAGTTCGATGTAGCTGTCCGGCAGAAAGTCATGGGTGGCGCGCACCGAGGCCTCCCAGACCCGGGTTAGTTCTTCGTAATCACTGTGTTTCGGTGTGTGGATGACCGAATGGTGGCGCATGCCCGCCTGCCTCTCATGGGGTGAATGATGCGAATCCTTTCTCCACAAAACGATAGACGTAAAAAAGCCCCGCATCTCGTCAAGAGAGCAGGGCTTTTTGTATTTTTTGCGTTTAGATCTGTTCAGCCCACAGGTCGTACTCGTCGGCGTCGGTCACTTTGCACCAGACTTTGTCGCCTGGTTTCAAGTTGCTGCCGTTGTCGATGAACACGTTGCCGTCGATTTCCGGGGCATCGAAGAAGCAGCGGCCAACCGCGCCTTGCTCGTCGACTTCGTCCACCAGCACTTCGATTTCACGGCCGACGCGCAGTTGCAGGCGCGCCGAGCTGATGGCCTGTTGGTGCGCCATGAAGCGGTCCCAACGGTCTTGCTTGACGTCGTCCGGCACGATGGCCGCGTCCAGCAGGTTGGCCGGGGCACCTTCGACTGGCGAGTACTGGAAGCAGCCGACGCGGTCGAGCTGTGCTTCGGTCAGCCAGTTCAGCAGGTACTGGAAGTCTTCTTCGGTTTCGCCAGGGAAGCCGACGATGAAGGTCGAACGGATGATCAGGTCCGGGCAGATTTCGCGCCAGTTCTTGATCCGCGCCAGGGTCTTGTCTTCGAAGGCCGGGCGTTTCATGGCTTTCAGGACTTTCGGGCTGGCGTGCTGGAACGGGATGTCCAGGTACGGCAGGATCTTGCCGGCGGCCATCAGCGGGATCAGCTCGTCGACGTGCGGGTACGGGTAAACGTAGTGCAGACGGACCCAGACACCGAGGGAGCTCAAGGCTTCGCAGAGTTCGGTCATGCGGGTTTTCACCGGCGCGCCGTTCCAGAAACCGGTGCGGTATTTCACGTCGACGCCGTAGGCGCTGGTGTCCTGGGAGATCACCAACAGCTCTTTGACGCCGGCCTTGACCAGGCGCTGAGCTTCGTCGAGCACGTCGCCGACCGGACGGCTGACCAGTTTGCCGCGCATCGACGGGATGATGCAGAAGCTGCAGCTGTGGTTGCAGCCTTCGGAAATCTTCAGGTACGCATAGTGGCGCGGGGTCAGCTTGATGCCTTGCGGCGGCACCAGGTCGATCAGCGGGTTGTGATCCTGGCGCGGCGGCACGGCGTCGTGCACGGCGTTGACCACTTGCTCGTACTGCTGCGGACCGGTCACGGCCAACACGCTCGGGTGCACCTTGCGGATGTTGCCTTCTTCGACGCCCATGCAGCCGGTCACGATGACCTTGCCGTTTTCCTTGATGGCTTCGCCGATCACTTCCAGCGACTCAGCCTTGGCCGAGTCGATGAAACCGCAGGTGTTGACCACCACGACATCGGCGTCCTCGTAAGTGGACACGACGTCATAGCCTTCCATGCGCAGCTGGGTAAGGATGCGCTCAGAGTCGACCAGGGCTTTGGGGCAGCCCAGGGATACGAAGCCAACCTTTGGATTGGCCGTGGCGGGAGTGGTGGACATGTCTAACCTCGGTATTTGTTGACGCCTCCAGCCGAAGTGGGCAAGGCGACAGACGGGCACTTGGTGTGCCTCTGATCAAAAAGTGCGCAATTCTAGCGATGAGAGGCGCACTTGACCAGCTTTATGCAGGGAAATACGACGAGTGCTGCGCTATGCTTCGCGCCGGTACGCTTTACCGAATTTTTACAGTCAACAAATCGTCTGTAACCTGAAGTAAAACAGCGCATGCTGCACGGCAAAGCATAGTGCTTCTTATAAGAAGTCCGGGTCTGAGTAGTAGGAGTTTTGGATGGGGCAGGCAAGTAGTCAGGCGGCGGGCGCCGAGCATTCGGCGGCAAAACCGATCGGCATGCTGGTCGCGGCAGTCGGGGTGGTTTACGGCGATATCGGCACGAGCCCGCTGTACACTCTCAAAGAAGTGTTCTCCGGTGCCTATGGCGTCCCGGTCAACCATGACGGCGTGTTGGGCATCCTGGCATTGATCTTCTGGTCGCTGATCTGGGTCGTTTCATTCAAGTACATGATGTTTGTGTTGCGTGCCGACAACCAGGGCGAAGGCGGGATCATGGCTTTGACCGCGTTGGCCCGGCGGGCGGCGGCGGGGCATCCGAAGCTGCGTTCCTTGCTGGTGGTCTGCGGGCTGATCGGCGCAGCGCTGTTCTATGGCGACAGCATGATCACCCCGGCGATTTCCGTGCTCTCGGCGATTGAAGGCCTGGGGCTGGCATTTGATGGCATCGATCATTGGGTGGTGCCGCTGTCGTTGGTCGTGCTGGTGGCGCTGTTCCTGATCCAGAGCCACGGCACTGCGCGCATCGGCATTTTGTTCGGTCCGATCATGGTGACCTGGTTCGTGGTGCTGGGTGCCCTCGGCGTCTACGGCATCCTGCAACACCCGGAAGTGTTGCAAGCGATGAACCCGGTGTGGGGCGTGCGATTCTTCGTCGCGCACCCGGGCATGGGCGTGACCATTCTTGGCGCCGTGGTGCTCGCACTGACCGGTGCCGAAGCGCTGTACGCCGACATGGGCCACTTTGGCCGCAAGCCGATTGCCCGTGCGTGGTTCATCCTCGTGCTACCGGCGTTGGTGCTGAACTACTTCGGCCAGGGCGCATTGCTGCTCGGTGATCCGGAAGCTGCGCGCAATCCGTTCTATCTGTTGGCGCCGAGCTGGGCGTTGATCCCGTTGGTCGGCCTGTCGACCATGGCCACGGTGATTGCTTCCCAAGCGGTGATTTCCGGTGCGTTCTCCCTGACTCGTCAGGCGATCCAGCTCGGTTACATTCCGCGCATGCACATCCGCCACACCTCCAGTGCAGAGCAGGGCCAGATCTACATTGGCGCGGTGAACTGGTCGCTGATGGTCGGTGTGATCCTGCTGGTGATCGGCTTCGAATCTTCCGGCGCCCTGGCCTCGGCCTACGGCGTCGCGGTGACCGGCACCATGCTGATGACCACTGTGCTGGTGTCGGCGGTGATGTTGCTGCTGTGGAAATGGCCACCGATTTTCGCCGTGCCGTTGTCGATCGGTTTCCTGCTGGTAGACGGCCTGTACTTCGCCGCCAACGTGCCGAAAATCGTCCAGGGCGGCGCATTCCCGGTGATCGCCGGTATCGTCCTGTTCGTGCTGATGACCACTTGGAAACGCGGCAAGCAACTGCTGGTCGAGCGTCTCGACGAGGGCGGATTGCCGCTGCCGATCTTCATCAGCAGCATCGCCGTGCAACCACCGCATCGCGTCCAGGGCACCGCCGTGTTCCTCACCGCCCGCCCGGACGCTGTGCCCCACGCGCTGTTGCACAACCTGCTGCATAACCAGGTGCTGCACGAGCAAGTGGTGTTGCTGACGGTGGTCTACGAAGACATCCCGCGTGTCCCGGCGTCCCGGCGTTTCGAGGTGGATTCCTACGGCGAAGGGTTCTTCCGGGTGATCCTGCATTTCGGCTTCGTCGACGAACCGGACGTGCCGCAAGCGCTGAAACTGTGTCACCTCGACGACCTGGACTTCAGCCCGATGCGCACCACCTACTTCCTCAGCCGCGAAACCGTCATCGCCTCCAAACTCGAGGGTATGGCCCGCTGGCGCGAAGGGTTGTTTGCCTTCATGTTGCAGAACGCCAACGGCAACCTGAGGTTCTTCAATCTGCCGCTGAACCGGGTGATTGAGTTGGGGACGCAGGTGGAGATGTAAGCCCGCGAGATCTAAAAGCCCCCGTTGCCGTTGAGGTGGCGGGGGCTTTTTTGTGTCTGGCCACATTATGCCGGAGCAATGAAGATCTCCTGTGGGAGCGAGCCTGCTCGCGAAGGCGTCGTGTCAGCCAACATCAATGCTTGCTGACACACCGCTTTCGCGAGCAGGCTCGCTCCCACAAGGGTTCTGCGGTGTTACTTGCTCTCAGGCATCTCTTCCTCAGATTCAGTCTTCGTCCGCGCAGGTCGCGGGGTCAGCACCTTCACCACATCATCAATCACAGCCTTGCCCATTGCCGTCAGGTAATGCGCGGCCCAGGCGTGGCGGTCGGTGTCTTTGGCGTAAGCGGCATCCTCGGCGAAGGATTTGGCGAGGAATAGCAGGTCGGAGGCTTGTGACAAGGCATCAACGATAGGGACGCCGGCGCGGACGTTGAATAACGCCTGGTTCGAGCAGTAGATGAAGGGGGTGAAGCCGATGGTTTTCAGGTCTGAGGGTGTGGGTGGATTTGTTTTGCTCATTGTTTCGCTCCTTAAAACGAGGAGTTGCCGCATTCGTTACCACACGAATGGGTGGCAGCTGTACGCAGGGTGGTAAACCGGAAGAGCAAAGAAACCGGCAGACCCGAAGGTCTCCCACGTACAGCTGCCATAACACGGGATTGCAGACGTGAAAACGCATGAGTCGTGATGGGGGCGCTGTTGCGCTTTGCCTAGCCGGGTTACCACACCCGATCGCTGATTGGTCAGCGACGGCCGGAGAGTATCCCGTCGGAGAAAAGCGCAACAAGGCATCAAAGTGCCCAAAAACCACGATTCGGAGTTTGCCTACAAGGTCTGTCGGCGTCATCTGATATTGCGGCACCTTAAGTAAACAAAACTAAACGTATCCAGTGAGCTTGAAAACGCAGGTTAGTAAATTCGCGTTTTTTGGAGCTTGCTGTACGTCGAATTCGACGCAATACTCTGCGTAGAACTGTGTGTTCGAATTTGCATGATTGTGTAGAGAGGTGAGTATGACGGCATTGTTAGAGCGTGCTGACCAAGCGATATCGGTGACTGCAATGGTTAGGGGATTCAGTGCTCGGCTAAAAGAAATCTCCAGCCGAGCCACCGAGAGGCTGGTCATCTTCAAGGATAACCAACCGGCAGCGGTCATTATCAACGTCGATGCGTACCAGGAAATGCTCGACGAGCTTGATGACCTGCGAATAGAAGCTGCAGCCCGAGAACGACTGAGCGGTTTTGATCAGTCCAAGGCAGTCAGCCATGACGATATGCGGGCTCGGTACGCGAAGAAAGACTAAAGGAGCTGTGGATGGTTTGGGGCGTTATCTATCATCCAGAGGTTCAGAAGGATCTGGATCTACTGGGGGCTGTGGCGGCGAATCGCATTCTTGATGTTATCGAAGTGCGGATTATTAATGGTGAGCCGGACAAGAGTGGCAAGCCTCTAAGGGCCAGTCTTGCAGGCTGTAGACGGATCCGGGCAGGCGATACACGAATTGTCTATAGAGTCGATGGCAAAGCTATTCAGGTGTTGATTGTCGCAGTCGGGGCCCGACGTGACGAAGAAGTCTATGACGCCGCAGAGCGTCGTCTATAAGCAGGAAGCCCTCGTTGCCGTGAAGGTTGCGAGGGCTTTTTTGTGTCCGATCACTTGAATCTGCTAACCATATTTGTAGGAGTGAGCCTGCTCGCGATAACGGTCTGTCAGGCGAAACCAATAGAGGATCTCAGTCCGCTATCGCGAGCAGGCTCGCTCCAACCGGCGGCGTTACATGCTTTCAGGCAGTTCTTCTTCAGATTCGGCCATTGCCCGGGCTGGTCGCGAGGTCAGCACCTATTGAAAGGCCTTGACGGTTCGATATTTCCAATCGAACAAGTGTCCACGTTTTATGGAATGTGGACATGTGGAGTTTCTAGCTTGATGAAGAGTCAAGTCTGCACATGTAAAAAAGCCCCCGCAACCAAACGGCTACGGGGGCTTTTTGTTGGGCGGGGGCTCAGATCACTCTTGCGCCGTCGCCTCTTCCTTGGCCTGACGCTTGACGATGATGTCCACCAAGCGCTGTGCCAGTGCCGGGTAGTTTTCGTCGAAGTGATGGCCGCCAGGCAGCTTCACAGCCTCGCCGACAGCGGTCTTGTCGGTGCAGCCGCTCTCGTCGACTTCTTCTTCGCCGTAGATGCACACCACTTTGTCGGCAGGCAACTTGGCCATCTCCGGGCCGGTGGCGGCTTCTTTGCCGGCGTTGCCGAGCCAGCCTTCGACTTCGATTTCGAAGCTGCCGGTGCGGGCGAAGGCCAGCAGGATGATTGCGTCGACCCGTTGTTGTTCCGACTCTGCCAGGCGGTTGTAGATCGCTGGCAGGACGTCGGCGCCAAACGAGTAGCCGGTCAGGATGAAGCGCTTGGTGCCCCATTTCTGACGGTAGTGCTGCATCAGCTCGGCGAGGTCCAGGGCGCTTTGCTCCGGGCTCTTGTGTTGCCAGTAGTAGCGCAGGGTGTCGATGCCGACCACCGGGTAGCCGATCTTGGCCATTTCGCCCGCCACGTCGCGGTCCAGGTCACGCCAGCCGCCGTCACCGGACAGGAACAGGGTGACGGTGTCCTTGGCCTGGCCGGCCGGGACTTCGACGACAGGAATCTGCAAGCCACCGGCAGCCTTGTCACCGCCGACCAGGATCTTGCGCAGTTCGTTGTTCAGGACTTGCGGTAGGTTGATGTCGTAGTCACTGATGCTGGTTTCGGCATTGGGTTGATCGCGCACGAAACCTGCGCTGGCGTCGTCCGGGTTGTCGTTCCAGGCCACTAGCCAGTGGCCGTGGGCGGCGCTTTTTGGCAGCAGATGCGTGCAGCCACCCTTTTCCAGGGCCAGGTCCACGGAAACGGCCTGGGCCTTGTCGTTCTTCTGTTCGGACAACCAGCGCCAGGCCAGCACCGCGCCAGGGCCGATGCCGCTGACCAGGGTCGCCGGGCCTTTCAGCTCGCGCAGACCCGATTGCAACGCGCGGCTTTGCAGCAGGCAGTCTTTCGGCAGGATCACCTGGACGATTTGCGCCGAAGCGCTGCGGCTCAGGGATTTCAGTTGTTGATCGCTGAGTTTCTGTTCAGCAGTGACCGCCACCAGCACCTGAGCTTTTGGCGTGGTGCCGGGAATCACCCGGGTCATGGCGGCGCCATCGGCCGGGGTCAGCAGTTCGAGAGTCGGTTCGGGTGCCGGGCGTTTCATGTACCAGTAGCCGCCACCGACAATCAGGGCCAACACGACCAGTGTGGCCAGTACGTACCGCAAGGAGCGTTGAATCATCAGCGTTTCACCAATCCAGTCAAGCCGCCCGCAATCAGGGCAGCAGTATCGGCCAGGGCAACCAGCGGATCGAGTCCGGCGGGCACGGCCATATAACGGGGTTCCCAGTCAGGCTGGAATTTGTCTTTGAAGCGGCGCAAGCCTTGGAAGTTGTAGAGCTGCTCACCACGGCGGAAGACCATCGAGCCCAGGCGCTGGGTCAGCGGCGCGCCGCGACGGGGTTGTAGACCCGACAGCGGCACCATGCCCAGGCTAAACTTGGCGTATCCATGATTTTTATAATGTTGAATCAGGCCGACCATCATGAACTCCATGGTCAGCTTCGGGGCGTCCGGGTGCGCGCGCATCAGGTCGAGGCTGGCCAGGTCATGGCCATAGGTCTCGAGCAAGTTGGCGAACGCCACCGGGCGTCCCTCAAAACGAATCACCGCGACGCGGAAATGCTTGAGGTAGTCATCGCTGAAACGGCCGAGGGAGAAGCCTTTCTCGCGCACGTTCTTGCCGGTCAGCCAGGCATCGGAAATCACCTTGAGCTCATCCATCGGCGCGTGGCCCGGCTCGTGGATCTCCAGCGATAGACCGTCACGGGTGCCACGGTTCCAGGTGTAGCGCAGGTCTTTCATCTCTTTGCCCTTGGCTTCGAGATCAAAGCGATGCAGATCGACCCGGGCTTCTTCGCCAAGCTTGATCGCGGTCAGGCCGATGTCCATGTAGTACGGCAGGTTCTCGGCGCGCACTTGATAGAAGACCGGGCGCGCGTGGTGGATGTCGCAGAGGTCGCGGAACTGCCAGATCATTTCCGCCCGTTGCTGGGTCGGGCCGATCGGGTCGTACAACGCCACCAGGCTGCGACCACGGCGGGCGTACATCAGGAACGCCTCGTCGTTGGGGTGAAACAGCAACGCCTTGTCACCGGTCAGTGCGAGGCCGCCGTCGGGTTGCGACGACGCCATGAGTATCTTTACCGCGCGATCCAGTTCGTCCGGCGTCGGCAGATGAATGATCGGGCGCGCGGTACGCAGCAGCCAGGTCAGCGACACCACCACCAACAGCACGGCGGCACCCAACAGCGAACGCAAGCCACGTGGCGCATCCGCGTCGAGGGTGAACTGCCACCAGAGCTGATGGCTGTACGGAACGTCTTGATAGGCAAACAGCAGCAGCCAGATCGAGGCACCCAGTACGCACAGGCTGGACACCAGATACAACGGCGAGAACGGCAGTTCGGTCAGGCGACTGGCGCGATAGAACGAGCGCCGGAACACCCCGAGCAGGCTTGCCATCAGGGTCATCAGGCAGGCTTCTTCCCAGTCGAAACCCTTGAGCAACGAGAGCAGGGCGCCGACCAGCAGCAGAATGGTGGTCAACATCCACGCAGCCGACAGTCGGCGGCGCAAGCCCTGGGCCAGCAACAGGCACAGCACGCCGATCAGGCTGGCGCCGAAGTGGGAGGCGTCTACCAGGCGATGAGGAATCAGAAAGCCGATGTGTTCCAGGCGCGTGTCGATTTCCGGGGTGGCGCCAGAGAACAGCAGCACCACGCCAGACAGGAACACCAGCAGCGCCAGAATCGGCGCCGCCAAACCCGAAGCCGCTCGCAGCGATTGTCGAGACTGGAACAGGCGCTGGCCTTCGTTGATCAGCAGGAATACGCAGGCCACCAGCAACGGCAGCACCACATAAATCAGGCGATACAGCAGCAGGGCGGCGGCCAGTGGCGCGGCACCGAGGGTGTCAGCGAACGCGGCCAGCAGAATGGCTTCGAACACCCCGACACCGCCGGGCACATGGCTGAGCACACCTGCGGCCAGGGCCAGAAGGTAGATCAGCAGGAAAGCGCCAAAGGGTGGCGCTTCCGGCAGCAGCAGGTAAAGCACAGTCGCGGCAGCGGCCACGTCCAGGGCGGTGATCACCAGTTGCAGGAAAGTCAGGCGGCGGCCCGGCAGGCGCAAGGTGCGGCGTCCGGCCTTGACCATCAGATTGTCGGGGTAAGGCTGGTCTGGCAGGCGACGGCGATAGATGCCGATGGCCAGCACGGTCGTGAGCAACAGCACCGCGCCGGCAATCACCCCCAGCAAGATCTCGGAGAGGCCCAGGGCGGCGGAGGCGGCAGGCAAGTTGCTCAAGGTCGCGAGTGCTGCCAGCGGGGGCAGGGCGCAACCGAGGGAGAGGCTGGCGAACAATGTCATGTGGGCAACGTCGGAGGCCCCCAAGCCATGACGCGCATATAAACGGTAGCGAACCGAACCGCCCGACAGCATCGACAGGCCGATGGCGTTACCGATGGCGAATGCGGTGAAACCACCCAGGGCCAGTGTGCGTGGCGCCAGCGTGACGCCCGCATAGCGACTGGCAGACCATTCGTAGCCCAACAAAATGATGAAGCCGACGATCGTCGCGCCCAATGCGCCGATCAATGCCGGTTTCGGCACTTCCAGGATCGAGTCGTGGAGCGCATACAGATCGAGTTCGCTTAATAGATGGCGACAGGCAATCAGCGCGATAGCGAACAACAACAGTGTGACCGCAAGACCTATGGGTTGACGGTACTTGCTGATCAGATCGAGCAGGCGCAAACGCTCGGCCTTGATAGGTTGTGTCGCTGTGACGGTGTCTTGTGGATCAGACGAGTTGGCGCGCATCAATCACCTCTTGGATTGTGCGCGACAGGATGGAGGTATCGAGCCAAGTTACCAATCCCTGTAGAAAAAAATAATCACAAATATTAACGCCTCTCACCGGTTTACGGCGATGGCACGTCATCGGTCGTAGAGGGCCTGCCTAGCACAGAGCATAGTCTGAACTCAGAGTCTTGGTGATCCCGAACGGTTCACTACACAGTGACAGATCATTGTTGCGAAAGGACTTTTTCAACAGATACAAAAAAGGCCACTCTTTCGAGCAGCCTTTTTTGATGTTTGGTTGCGGGAGCCGGATTTGAACCGACGACCTTCGGGTTATGAG
>NZ_MOBR01000006.1:353286-586003 GCF_003732705.1 Pseudomonas frederiksbergensis
TTCGGGTTATGAGCCCGACGAGCTACCAGACTGCTCCATCCCGCGTCTGTGTGTCGGCATTCTACAGAGGAACGCAGGGGTGTCAACCTTCAATGTGAAGAAAACCTGTTCCTGTTCAATCGCTTAGGTGCAAAAAGGAGAGGGCGGCAGCGCTGCAACGCAGGCATGGCAAGGCTTTCAGCTCTATCGACAGGTGTTATTCGATTGAGAAAATAAATTCATCGGGCCTTTTCCTACAGCAGATAAAGAAGATTCAGAGTACTGGTGCTATATACAGGTGTCAGTGAGATACTGCCGATCCGGCTCGTCATTACGTCATTTCTTTACCATGAACACCGCTTTTATATGACTCAACGCAAAATCATCCACGTCGACTGTGACTGCTTCTACGCCGCCATCGAGATGCGTGATGACCCGCGTCTGGCCGGCAAGCCACTGGCGGTGGGTGGCTCGGCGGACCGGCGCGGGGTGATCGCCACCTGCAATTACGAAGCCCGGGCCTATGGCGTGCGTTCGGCGATGTCCTCCGGGCATGCCTTGAAGCTGTGTCCGGACCTGACCATCGTCAAGCCGCGGATGGACGCCTATAGAGAAGCGTCGAAGGAAATTCATACGATCTTCAGCGATTACACTGACTTGATCGAGCCGCTTTCCCTCGATGAGGCTTACCTGGACGTGTCGGACAGTGCGCATTTCGGCGGCAGCGCCACGCGAATCGCCCAGGATATTCGGCGTCGGGTTTCCAATCAGTTGCACATCACCGTCTCGGCGGGCGTGGCGCCGAACAAGTTCCTGGCCAAGATCGCCAGTGACTGGAAGAAGCCCAACGGCTTGTTCGTGATCACGCCGGATCAGGTGGAAGACTTTGTCAGTGGTCTGCCCGTGAGCAAGCTGCACGGCGTGGGCAAGGTGACTGCCGATAAGCTCGCCCGGCTCGGCATCATTGATTGCGCGCATTTACGTGAATGGAACAAGTTGGCGCTGGTGCGTGAATTCGGCAGTTTTGGCGAGCGACTCTGGAGCCTGGCCCGTGGGATCGATGAGCGCCTGGTACACAACGACAACCGTCGACAGTCCATCAGTGTCGAAAATACCTACGACGTGGATCTGCCGGATCTGGTGAGCTGTCTGGATAAGCTGCCCGAATTGCTGGAAACCCTGGCCGGGCGCATGGCGCGCATCGACAGCAGCTATCGGCCGGGCAAGCCGTTCGTCAAAGTGAAATTCCATGACTTTACCCAAACCACACTGGAGCAGGCCGGGGCAGGGCGGGATCTGGGGAGTTACCAGTTGTTGTTGACCCAGGCATTCAATCGCGGCGGCAAACCGGTGCGGTTGTTGGGGATCGGGGTGCGGCTGGAGGATTTGCGGGGAGGGTTTGAACAGATGGAGTTGTTTGAGCGGTAGTTCGGTGTTGAAGGTCCGGGCCTCTTCGCGGGCAAGCCTCGCTCCTACAGATAAATGTCGTGCGCGATATTGCGTTCAACCGATTACCTGTAGGAGCGAGGCTTGCCCGCGAAGCTTTTGCCTTTAATTCGGGTTCGGATCTGCAACCAATCGCCCGGCATCCTTGGTCAGCGACTTGAGGAATTCGGTCTGCAGTTCAGGATCGTTGCGAGTCAGTTCGATCAGGCTCTGCTCCAGCTCACTGGCTTCTTCTTCCAGACCCAATTCCGACAGGCGTTTGACCCGGTGTACCCACTGGCTCACTTCGTCGTCTTCGAGGTCATCGTAAATTAACCCGTGAGCTTCGAGCAGCTTGCCCCGCAAGCCGCTGCTAACCGCCAAAGACGAGTCGGTGTGCACGTCGTCCTGGGCGTCGGCGACCGTAATTAGCAGCCGGCTCAGATGGTTGATGTCATGTTCAGCGAACGGACTGTCCAACAGGTTCAGGCGTAACACGCCGTTTTTGTCGGTATTCAGGTCGAAGGTTTCCTTGCCGGCCTTGACCTGTACCGGGCGCTCGCTCCAGGGCAGGCTCGAGTATTCCGTGCGCTTGTCACGCTGGACTTCGTCGATGCCGGCCAGGTTTTGCTGGGCGCGACCATGGGACTGCACGTTCATGAACGGGTTGATCCCGGCGAACCCGTAGCTCAGCCAATCCTTGGTCACGCTGTCCGGCAGGTTGCCGAGGGCAAACACGTTGACCACGTTCGCGCCCACGCCGGCCACGATGGCCACCATGCCCAGCGGGATCTCGTAGACCTCCCGCCAGGGTTGGTATGGCGTATAGCGGTCGTAGTGACGCGTGACTTCGAATTCGGTGACTTCGAAGGTCTTTTGCTCGTGGATTTTCACCCGTCGTTGCGGCAGCTCAAGCACCTTGGGCTCACCGACATCGATCTGCAGGCTGTGATCGAGCAATTTTCGCTCGACCCGTTCCTCGTGCTCGCTGCGTTGTGACATGTGATTGGCACAGCCGCTGACCAGCAGGGCGCCGCACAGGGCGGCACCACCGAGGCCTAAGGTGTTTCGCTTGAACATGACTTCTCTATCTGGTGTCAGCGGCGGATACGGGCCTGGAGGAAGGACAGCACGTCAGCGACCGGTAGGGCTTGCGCCTCGGCCTCGGTGCGGCTCTTGTATTCCAGATTGCCATCGGCGAGGCCGCGGTCGCTGACCACGATCCGGTGAGGAATGCCGATCAGCTCCATGTCCGCGAACTTGATGCCCGGGCTGGTTTTCTTGTCGCGGTCGTCCAGCAGCACTTCGAAACCGGCCGCAGTCAGTTCTGCGTACAGCTTGTCGGTCGCTTCGCGAACCTGTTCGTTGTCGTAGCGCAGTGGTACCAGGGCAATCTGGAACGGCGCCAATGTGTCGCTCCAGATGATCCCGTTGGCATCATTGTTCTGCTCGATGGCCGCAGCCACCACGCGGGAGACGCCAATACCGTAGCAACCCATTTCCAGGGTGACCGGCTTGCCGTTCTCGCCCAGCACTTCGCACTTCATCGCTTTGCTGTACTTGTTGCCCAGCTGGAAGATGTGCCCGACTTCGATGCCGCGCTTGATTTCCAGGGTGCCCTTGCCATCCGGGCTTGGGTCGCCGGCCACGACATTGCGCAGATCGGCCACGGTCGGAACCGGCAGGTCGCGTTCCCAGTTCACGCCGAAGTAGTGCTTGTCGTCGATGTTCGCGCCAATGCCGAAGTCGCTCATCAGCTCGACCGAACGGTCGATGATAATCGGCAGCGGCAGGTTCAACGGGCCGAGGGAGCCGGCGCCGGCGCCAATCGCGTCGCGCAGTTCGGATTCGGACGCCATGACCAGCGGGCTGGCAACGCCTGGCTGTTGAGCGGCCTTGATTTCGTTCAGCTCATGGTCGCCACGGATGATCAGGGCAATCAGCTTGCCTGCTTCTTCAGCGTGAACCACGAGGGTCTTGATGGTTTTTTCGATCGGCAGGCCAAAGCCTTCAACCAGTTGCGCAATGGTCTTGGCGTTCGGGGTGTCGACCAGACGCAGCTCTTCGGCCGGCGCGGCGCGTGAAGTTTCGCGCGGTACGGCTTCGGCTTTCTCGATGTTCGCGGCGTAGTCGGAACCGTTGCTGAAGGCGATATCGTCTTCGCCGGACTCGGCCAGTACGTGGAACTCGTGGGAACCGGCACCGCCGATGGAGCCGTTATCGGCTTCCACCGGGCGGAACTTCAGGCCCAGACGGGTGAACACGTTGCAGTAGGCCTGGTGCATGCGATCGTAGGTGATCTGCAGCGAAGGCTGGTCCGCGTGGAAGGAGTAAGCGTCCTTCATGATAAATTCGCGACCGCGCATCAAACCGAAGCGTGGACGGATTTCGTCACGGAATTTGGTCTGAATCTGATACACGTTGATTGGCAGCTGTTTATAGCTGCTCAACTCGTTGCGCATCAGGTCGGTGATCACTTCTTCATGGGTCGGGCCGGCGCAGAAGTCGCGACCGTGACGATCCTTGAAGCGCAGCAGTTCAGGGCCGTACTCTTCCCAGCGACCGGATTCCTGCCACAGCTCAGCCGGCTGAGTGCTCGGCATCAACACTTCAAGCGAGCCGGCGGCGTTCATTTCTTCGCGAACGACGGCTTCGACCTTGCGCATTACCCGCAAGCCCATGGGCAGCCAGGTGTACAGGCCCGAGGCGAGTTTGCGGATCATGCCGGCGCGCAGCATCAGCTGGTGGCTGATGACGACCGCGTCGGAAGGCGTTTCTTTCTGTGTGGCGAGCAAAAATTGACTGGTGCGCATGGTTGGCCGTTGTCGGTTGCTGATGACGAGAAATGACGGAGCATTGTACGGGCGAGATCCGCTGACGTACAGAAGTGCGGCCCGCGGTGAGGCTTGATGGCGGGAAACCTCCCGCCAATCGGGAGGTTTCCTACAGCTCTTCCACGGCCGGCGTCTGCACGGGTTCAGGCTTGGGCGTCGGGCCGGCCCGGCGGCTCTCCTGGAACCAATGCAGAGCGATCAGCAGCAGCGTCGGAACGCCGAGCAGGGCGGTGATCAGGAAGAAGCTGTGATAGCCGAACTTCTCCACCATGACCCCGGAATAACCGCCAATCAAGCGTGGCAGCAAGAGCATGATCGAACTGAGCAGGGCGTATTGGGTGGCGGAGAACTTGAGGTTGGTCAGGCTCGACAAGTAGGCGACGAACGCTGAGGTCGCCATGCCCGAACTGAAGTTGTCCAGCGAGATGGTGACGATCAGCATGTTCAGATTGGCGCCCATGTCGGCGAGCATCACGAACAGCAGGTTAGTGCCGGCGGAGGCTACACCGCCTATGAACAGGATCGGCAGGATGCCGAAGCGCACAATCAACAGACCGCCCATGCCGGCACCGACCAGGGTCATGATCAGGCCGAAGATCTTGCTGACGCTGGCAATCTGATCCTTGGTGAAGCCCTGGTCGATATAGAACACGTTGGCCATCACACCCATGACCGTGTCGGACATCCGGTAGGTGGCGATCAGTCCGAGCAGCAGAAAGGCTTGCCAGCGATAGCGCAGAATGAAGTCGTTGACCGGTGTCAGCACCGGCGCCAGGCCACGGCGGCCAATGGAGGACAGGCACAGGACGGTCAGCGTGGTGTAGAGGATCGCCCGCAGGAACGCGCGGTCTTCGAGCAACAGATCGAGCAGGCTCACGCCGTTGAACAGCACGCTGGCGAAATCAGTGTTGTAGAGCTGGGTGAACATGGCCGGTACGGACACCAGCAGTACGATCAATACAAACACCGACGCCAGTTGATGCACAAAACTGTAGCGTCCGGCCTGCAACTGAGTGCGCAGTGGCACCGGCGGCTCGCGCATGAACAGGGTGGTCAGCAGTGCCGGGATCATCAAGGCGCCAAACAGCACATAGGTGCCGGTCCAGGCCGAGTGCTGGTAGTTGAAGCCGGTGGAGCCAAAGCCTTCCGCGAAGAACAGCGCGCCGGCAGTGGCCAGCAGTGCTGCGATTCGATAACCGGACATGTAGCTGGCAGCCAGCGCAGCCTGGCGACTGTCTTCAGCGATTTCCAGGCGATAGGCGTCTACGGCGATGTCTTGGGTCGCCGACGCAAACGCGACGACCACGGCAATGGCGATCAACCAGGACAGGTGCTTTTGCGGGTCGCAGAAACCCATGCCGATCAGACCGAGGATCACCAGCGATTGGGCCAGCACCAGCCAGGAGCGGCGGCGGCCGAGTTTGCCGAGCAGTGGCAGGCGCCATTGATCGAGCAGCGGTGACCACACCCATTTAAAGGCGTAGGCCAAACCGATCAGGCTTGCATAGCCAATGGTTTCGCGGGCCACACCGGCCTCACGCAACCAGACCGACAGCGTCGAAAACACCAGCATGTAGGGCATGCCGGCGGCGAAACCAAGCAGCAACAGCACGAGCGTTGATGGGCTGGCATAGGCGGCGAGCGCGGCGCGCCAGGTTTTACGGGGCATGGGCTGAAGTCTGCCTCAAGATTACGGAAACAAAGCGCGCACTCTAACCGCTGTGCTCTACCGGGCGCCAGCCATGACGCTGAATATCAACACGATTGTTCAGGATACTGATGCCCTCCATGCGCAAACGCGCCCGTTGTTCATCCCCTGAAGGACTGCCAACCGGCAGACTGATCCGACCGCCGGCACCCAGCACTCGGTGCCAAGGCAGTTTGGTGTCGCCGGGCAACTGACTCAGCGTGCGCCCGACCCAGCGCGCCGCGCGGCCCAGACCTGCCAGCTCAGCCAATTGTCCGTAGCTCACGACTTTGCCCTCAGGCACTTGGGCCAGGGTCAAGTAGAGCGCCGTGCGTCGGATTTGCGCCGGGCTTTCGGTTTCGGTGGTCGGGTCTGTCACGTCCGCAGTTCCTGAAGAAATTCGATTTTGCGCCCACAGATTAAGTCCAGAAGTGGCAATTGAGAAATGAACTCAATAGAAATAGTCGGGTCAGTCCTTGCTAGCGCCTTATTCCTTGGGATAATGCCGACTTTTTTTCGCAAACCAGAGCCTTCGATCTGCTTATGTTGTCCAGAACCTTGTTGTGCCTCGCTGTCTTCAGTGCTTCCACGCCTTTGCTCGCCGACACCGTATGGTTGAAAAACGGTGACAAATTGAGTGGCAAGATCACCGTGTTCGACGGCGGCAAACTGTTGATCCAAACCGAGTACGCCGGTGCGATACCGATTGACTGGAAACAGGTCAAAACCCTGGAAAGCGATCAGGAGTTGCTGGTCAAGCAGGATGCCTATAACGGTGAGAAAGCCAAATCATTGAAGGCGGCCGAAGATGGCAAGGTAACCCTGGCCAATGGCGAGGCGCCGAAAACCGTCGAGCTGGCGAGTATCCAGCAGATTCTCAAGCCCAAGCCGATCGTTGAAGATCTGGTATGGAAAGGCAATGTCGACATGGCCCTGGATTACCAGCGCGCCGAGAAGGACACCGACGACTACGATGTCGGTTTCAAAACTTCGGCCCGTCATGGCCGCTGGCGGCATACCGCAGAGGGTGAGTACAACCGTGAATTCCAGAATGATGTAGTCACCACCGACAACTGGCGTGCCGAGTATTCCCTTGACCGATTCCTCACCGAACACTGGTACTGGGATGGTCGCGTGAACTACAAGCGCGACAAGGTCGAAGAGCTGTCCCGTCAGCGCGTGGTCGGTACCGGTCCGGGGTATCAGTTCTGGGATAACGAGCTGGGTGCGTTCTCGCTGGGTTCGCTGCTCAACCGCACCGATTACGAGTACCGCGATGGCGGCAAGGACAACTTCTATTCCGTGGCCATGAAGTGGGATTACAACCGCTACCTGATTGGCAAGAAGGTGGAGTTCTTCACCAACGGCGAAGTGGGCAAGCCGCTGTCCGGCGTGGCCGATTACTCCCTCGATGCGGAAATGGGCTTGCGCTACAAGGTCACCGACTGGGCGTCGCTTAACCTCAAGGCCGAACGGGACATCATCAGCGGGACCGACGATGCTGATTTGAACAAGACGCGCTATACCGCAGGGTTTGGCGTGGCTTGGTAATACGCTAGACGATCAAGACACAAGAGCAAAAGATCGCAGCCTTCGGCAGCGCCTGCACGGGATGGACGTTCACCCTGTAGGCGTTGCCGAAGGCTGCGATCTTTTTTTTTGCGCGGGCAAAAACATACGCCCACAAAAAAGCCCCGCTTTTAAGGGCGGGGCTTTTTACTAAAGCAAGTACAAGTTAGATAACTTGAACTTCTTCAGCTTGCATGCCTTTCTGACCGCGGGTAGCGATGAAAGAAACCTGTTGGCCTTCTTTCAGGCTTTTGAAGCCGTCGGATTGGATAGCTTTGAAGTGAACGAACAGGTCGTCACCGGATTGTGGAGTGATGAAGCCGAAGCCTTTTTCATCGTTGAACCACTTAACGGTACCAGTTTGGCGATTAGACATGGTGTAACTCCTTGAACAAAGATAACTGCGACACAGGAAGAACCCTGGCCGAGACTGAGTGCAAAGAGCAGGAAAAATTCTTGTAGATGGTTGGATCGAAATTCAACATATCGTGTAGAGATTCTCAGTGACACAAGCAGCACAGTGGCGCCACCTTAACCCTTTTTCCGGAACGTGCCAATGCTTCCTGCGAAGGTTTCTCTGTTTTCGTGACTGACGGTGCATCGTTTCGACGGGAAGGCCCGGCAATCAGGGGGGATCGGCGAGAATTACGCCTCGCACTTTGAACCCGAGGCGCGCGCCTTGTAAGATGCCGGACAGAATTTTTCCACCTCGCTATTCAGGACACCCGCCATGAGCATCAAATCGGACAAGTGGATTCGCCGCATGGCGCAAGAGCACGGCATGATCGAACCGTTCGTCGAGCGCCAGATGCGCGGCGAAGGTGCCGAGCGGCTGATTTCCTATGGCGTGTCGAGCTACGGCTACGACGTGCGCTGCGCCGGTGAATTCAAGGTGTTCACCAACATCAACTCGGCGATCGTCGACCCGAAGAACTTTGATGAGAAGAGCTTCGTCGATGTCACGAGTGACGTCTGCATCATCCCGCCGAACTCGTTCGCCCTGGCCCGCACCGTGGAGTTCTTCCGCATTCCGCGCAACGTGCTGACCATCTGCCTGGGTAAAAGCACCTACGCCCGCTGCGGCATTATCGTCAACGTGACGCCGCTCGAGCCTGAGTGGGAAGGTCACGTGACCCTGGAATTCTCCAACACCACCACCTTGCCGGCGAAAATCTACGCCAACGAAGGCGTCGCACAGATGCTGTTCTTCGAATCCGACGAAGAGTGCGAAGTCTCCTACAAGGACCGTGGCGGCAAGTATCAGGGCCAGCGCGGCGTCACCCTGCCACGCACCTGATCCATCCATCTGACAGTTGCCGGGAATTCTTGAGCGGGTAGACACTCTATTGGGTGTACTGCCCGGTTCGCGTACAGCGGACGGGGCCATTGCTCAGGAGTGCCCTATGAAGATCGATCCCCGAATAAGTGCCGAACTGGCAAGGCTTGAGCCCAATCAGATTGGCGTTTTGGCCTGGTCATTGTTGGCACATCCGCCAATCAACATGGCAGGGGGCATCCCCGGCCAGCCTGATCCTGATACCCCCAACGAACAGCCGACCGAACCCGGTGAACCCACCCTGCCGGATGAGCCGCCTCCTGCTCCGGTGGCTTGATGCGCGTCCTGCGTTTGTCGCACGATGCGTCATCCTGTAGGAGCAAAGCTTGCTCGCGAAGGCCGTGTATCAGTCAAAAATGATGTCGACTGATATACCGTCTTCGCGAGCAAGCTTTGCTCCTAGAGGGTGAGCGTCGGTCGGGTGAGCGTCAGTTCACGGGCCATATTTCGTTGTCGCCGATAACGAAAATCCGACAACGCTCGTCGATATCGACTTGATACCCGCCGGTAAACGCGCCGAACGCGGGCAATAAACTGATTTCCATCCCGAGCCTGAAACACGCCAGGCGCAAGCTTTGACGACCTCTGCCGTTCAGCCGATAGACCGGATGCACATGCCCCGCCAGAACATGACGGCTCGGGTGCGGATCCGGTTCATGCTGCAGGGCAAACGGTCCCAGCAGTAAAGGCTCGGGCACCACGCGGATGTTCAGCGAGGCCGGCGGATCCCCGGCCCGTTTGTCATGATTGCCGCGAATCAGCGTCATCGGCAGATCGCGATGGCGTTCTCGCCAGTCTGCCAGCGCCCTCAAGGTGTCCACCGCGTGCGAGCCAGGTCCGTGGAGAAAATCCCCGAGGAATATCAACTGGCGACAGGGCAGGGCGGCCAGCAATTCGTCCAGTACCGCGATGTTTTGCGCGGTCGTGCCCCGTGGCACAGGCTGGCCGAGGTTGCGATAGGCCGCTGCCTTGCCGAAATGCACATCGGCGATCAGCAAGGCTTGCTGGGCAGGCCAGTAGACCGCTTTCTCGGGTAGCAACCAGAGTTCTTCACCGGCCAGACGCACAGGATAAGGCGTGCCCATCAAACTTTCCCGGTCTGGGCGGTTTTCTCGAGATCGCCGACCATTCGTCTGATGCGATCCGCCAGTTTCTCGGAACTCATGCTTTCGCGCATCCGCTCCACCAGCAGCGGAAAGCCCAAAGGCGTAGGACGTTTGATCTGATGCAGATCGAATTTAAGACGGTTGATGCGGGCCAAGGTCTGCTCCAGTCGCCGAATATCCAATTCTTCCCGTAGGACTTCTTCCCCGGCCTGTGCCAGCAACAGGTTGTCGGCGTCGTATTGCTTGAATACTTCGAAGAACAAACCGCTCGATGCCTGGACCTGTCGCGTACTTTTGGGCGCGCCGGGGTAACCGGCGAACACCAATCCGGCAATCCGCGCGATTTCCCGGAAACGCCGAAGCGCCAGTTCACCGGCGTTGAGGCTGGCGAGAACGTCGGGCAGCAAGTGCTCGGCGCTGAATAAATCGGGATTCAAATGAAGGGACCAGTCAATGGGCGTTGCACTGAGCAATTCCAGGCCGTAATCGTTGACCGCAATCGAAAACGTCACGGCCTGCCGCTGACTTACCCGCCAGGCCAACAGGCTCGCCAGGCCCAGATGCACCTGGCGCCCGGCGAACGGGTAGAGGAACAAGTGCCAGCCTTCACGGGACTTGAGTGCTTCCGCCAGCAGGGAATCAACGGTCGGCAGCCCTGACCAGCGTTCCTGCACCTCTAACAGCGGACGCAGCGCCGTCATCTCCGGGCCGACAAACTGACCCGCTGCCGCCGCACTGAACCGCGCGACCACCGCCTGGGCCAACTCGCTGGACAGCGGCATCCGCCCGCCATTCCAGCGCGGCACCGCGGCTTTTTTCACGTTGCTGCGCCGCACGTACGCGGTCATGTTTTCCACGCGCACCAATTCCAGCAAACGCCCGGCGAACAGAAACCCATCCCCGGGTTTCAGGCGAGCGATAAAGCCTTCCTCGACACTGCCCAATTGCTTGCCGCCACCACCCTTGCTCCAGAACTTCAGCTGAATGCTCGCATCGCTGACGATGGTGCCGATGCTCATGCGATGCCGCCGTGCCAGCCGCGCATCTGGCACACGCCACACGCCGTGTTCATCGGGTTCGACCCGGCGATAATCCGGATAGGCTGTCAGGGAAAATCCGCCGTGGCGTACGAAAGCCAGCGCCCAGGCCCAATCCGCCGGCGTAAGGTCCCGATAAGCCCAGGCGCCGCGTACTTCTTCGTACAGCTCATCGGGTACAAACCCACCGCCCAACGCCATGCTGACCAGATGCTGCACCAGTACATCCAGCGGTTTGTAGGGCGATTCCCGCGGTTCGATCCGCCGCTGCGCCACGGCGTCCTGCGCGGCGGCGGCTTCGATCAGTTCCAGGCTGTGGGTCGGCACCAACGTCACCCGAGATACGCGCCCCGGTGCATGCCCGGAGCGCCCCGCACGCTGCATCAGTCGCGCCACGCCTTTGGCCGAGCCGATTTGCAGCACCCGTTCCACCGGCAGGAAATCTACGCCCAAGTCGAGGCTGGAGGTGCAGACCACCGCTTTGAGTTGCCCGTCCTTGAGTGCCCGCTCGACCCAGTCACGTGTTTCCCGTGACAGCGAACTGTGATGCAAGGCAATCAACCCGGCCCAATCCGGACGCGCTTCCAGCAACGCCTGATACCAGATCTCCGATTGAGCGCGGGTGTTGGTGAACACCAGCGTGCTGGGGCTGGAGTCGAGTTCGGCGACCACCTGCGGCAACATCTTCAACCCGATATGCCCGGCCCAGGGGAAACGCTCGATAGCCGGCGGCAGCAGCGTATCGACGCGTAGGTCTTTTCCGTTCTGGCCCTGAACGCTGACGCCGCTACCCTGTGGGATCAGGACCTGTTCGGCGTGGGACTGATTACCGAGCGTCGCGGAAACGCCCCAGACGATCAACTCGGGATGCCAGCGGCGCAAACGGGCAAGGGCCAATTGCAGTTGCACCCCGCGTTTGTTGCCGAGCAGTTCGTGCCATTCGTCGACCACCACCATGCGCAAGGTTGATAGCGCGGTTTGCGCATCGGCACGGGCGAGCATCAGGGTCAGGCTTTCCGGGGTGGTGATCAGTGTGGTGGGCATGCGCCGGCTCTGACGGGCGCGTTCGCTGCTGCTGGTGTCGCCGGTGCGCAGGCCGACGCTCCACGGTATGTGCAAATCAGCCAGCGGCGCTTCCAGCGCACGGGCGGTGTCGGCGGCCAACGCACGCATCGGGGTTATCCACAGCACTGTCAGCGGTGGCGCAATGAATTTGCGTTTGCGAGGTGTTTCAACGGGGGCGACAGCAGAAGCGAAGCGATTGAGCGCACCGAACCACACCGCATAGGTTTTACCGGCACCGGTGCTGGCATGCAGCAACCCGGACTCGCCGCGTTTAACCGCCATCCACACCAGTTTCTGGAAGGCGAACGGCTTCCAGCCGCGGGCGGCGAACCAGTGTTTTGCGTAGTCGGGGGAGGTGCCCATGCCCGCGGTGTGCGCTCTGAAAGTCCTCTTTCAGTGACCGCAGCGGGAGGCGAAAGGTTTAATGACGTAACGCAGGCTTGTAGGAGCAAGGCTTGCCCGCGATGGCGATCTCAGGGGCGCCATCGCGAGCAAGCTTTGCTCCTACAGGGGCACGGTGGCAGGTTACTTGAGGTTGCCGCTGAGGAATTGCTTGAGCCGCTCGCTCTTCGGACTGCCCAACACATCCTCCGGCGCGCCTTCTTCCTCCACCAACCCCTGGTGCAGAAACAACACCTGACTCGACACCTTACGGGCGAAGCTCATTTCGTGAGTCACCATAATCATGGTCCGGCCTTCTTCGGCCAGCCCCTGAATCACGCGCAGTACCTCACCCACCAGTTCCGGGTCGAGGGCCGAGGTCGGTTCGTCGAACAGCATGACTTCCGGCTCCATCGCCAGCGCGCGGGCAATCGCCACACGTTGTTGCTGACCACCGGAGAGAAACGCCGGGTACTGATCGGCAACACGCGCCGCCAGCCCCACCTTGTCGAGGTAGCGCCGGGCGCGGTCTTCGGCTTCCTGCTTGCTGCAACCCAGCACCCGGCGTGGCGCCATGGTGATGTTTTCCAGCACGGTCATGTGGCTCCACAGGTTGAAGTGCTGGAACACCATGGCCAGGCGCGTACGAATCCGTTGCAGTTCATCGGCATCGGCCACGTGCATGCCGTGACGGTCCTGAATCATGCGGATGTTCTGGCCATCCAGGCTCATGGCGCCATCGTTGGGCTGTTCGAGAAAGTTGATGCAGCGCAGGAAGGTACTTTTCCCCGAGCCGCTGGCGCCGATCAGGCTGATGACGTCGCCGGTCTTGGCCTTGAGTGAAACACCTTTGAGTACCTGGTGATCGCCGTAGCTTTTATGCAGGCCTTCGATGGTCAATTTGTACATGGGGCATGCATCCTCAAGGCGAAAGTAGGTAGCCGCTGCGATAGGCTTCGGTGCCCGCGACGTGGGCGATCACCATGCCGGCAGTGGCCATGCGTCGCAGCGAACGGGCGTACATCAGCCCGGCGGCGGTGCAATGGATTGGGGTGACCTGATCGTTGATCGGGTCGATGACTTCGGCAATCAACTGCCCGGCTTCCAGGTATTGCCCAGGCCGCGCGGTGAACACCAGCAACCCGCCGACCGGCGTGGCTACCGGTTCGACGCCGGCCAGCGGCGTGGCCGGGTAGGGCAGCTCGGGCAGGGGCGCCGCTTCGCCAGCGATGGCGCCGAAGTGAATCAGGTAATCGATCAAGGCCTGGCAGTCATTGCTGGCCAACGGGTGATACACATCCCCTTGGCCACGCAATTCGACGGTAACCGAGAAACTGCCCAGCGGAATATCGAAGTGTTCGCCGAAGCGCTCCTTCACCTGCCACCACAGCAACGTGAAGCATTCATCGAACGACTGACCGCCGGAATCGGTGGCCAGCAGACTCGCCTCGGCACCGATGTAGCGCGCCAGCGGCTCGACCTGCGGCCAGGCCTCGGGCGTGGTGTAAAGGTGCGCAACGGCTTCGAAATCGCAATGCAGGTCCAGCACCATGTCGGCATCGCAGGCCAGCCGTTGCAGGGTCAGGCGCTGGGATTGCAGTTGAGTGCTGGCGCTCTGCCGGGCGAGGGCGTTGCGCAGACTGGTGCGGATCAGTTCGAGGTTGTGCCGCGGATCGTCGCCGAGCTGGCCTTCGATCTCGTTACCGACTTCTTCGCTCAAATCGACAAACCAGCGATTGAAATTCTGCCCGCTCTCCAGCTCGTAGCGGCCCAATGGCACATCCATCAGCACCTGTTCCAGGCCGACCGGGTTGGCCACCGGCACCAGCACGATTTCGCTGCGCAGGCGGCCGGCGGCTTCCAGTTCCGCCAGGCGTTGCTTGAGGTGCCAGGCCACCAGCATGCCGGGCATTTCATCGGCGTGCAGGGACGACTGGATGTAGATCTTGCCTTTGCCCGACGCGGGGCCGAAGTGAAAGCTGTGGATCTGTCGTGCGGTCCCCGGCAGCGGGGCCAGCAAGTCATGTTTCTGGTGGCGCATTGTGTGAAAAATCCTAGTGAGTCGGCCCGAGGAAGGCCAGCCATCGGCGTTCGGCGAGGCGGAACAGGCCGACCAAGGCAAAGGTCACGGTCAGGTAGATCAGCGCGGCAATGCCGAACGACTGGAAGGTCAGGAAGGTCGCCGAGTTGGCGTCCCGCGCAACTTTCAGGATGTCCGGGATGGTCGCGGTGAACGCCACGGTGGTCGAGTGCAGCATCAGAATCACTTCGTTGCTGTAATAAGGCAACGAGCGACGCAGGGCCGACGGCATGATCACGTAGGCATACAGCTTCCAGCCTGTCAGACCATAGGCCTTGGCCGCTTCGACTTCACCGTGGTTCATGCTGCGGATCGCCCCGGCGAAAATCTCCGTGGTGTAGGCACAGGTGTTCAGGGCGAAGGCCAGGATGGTGCAGTTCATCGCATCGCGAAAGAACGCATCCAGTACCGGTTGTGCACGGATGGCCGCCAGGCTGTAAATCCCGGTGTAGCAGATCAGCAACTGGATATAGAGCGGTGTGCCACGGAACAGGTAGGTGTAGAACTGCACCGGCAGGCGAATGTAGAAGTGCGGCGAGACCCGGGCGATGGACAACGGGATCGACACCAGGAAACCGATGAAGATCGAGGCGCTGAGCAGCCACATGGTCATGGCCAGGCCGGTGATGTGGTAACCGTCGCTATAAAGGAAGGGTTTCCAGTATTCCTGCAAGAGTTCGATCATCGTACGGCCTCCCGGGAGCCGGCGGCGTAGCGGCGTTCAAGCTTGCGCAGGACGAAGTTGGATACGCTGGTGATCAACAGGTAAATCAACGCGGCGAGCACCAGAAAGTAAAACAGTTGATAGGTGCTTTTACCGGCGTCCTGGGCAGCCTTGACCAGATCGGCGAGGCCGATGATCGACACCAGGGCGGTGGCCTTGAGCATCACCATCCAGTTGTTGCCGATGCCCGGCAGGGCGAAACGCATCATCTGCGGGAACACCACGATCCAGAAGCGCTGGCCGCGTTTGAGGCCATAGGCCGTGGCGGCTTCGACCTGACCCCGCGGCACGGCAAGGATCGCCCCGCGGAAAGTTTCGGTGAAGTACGCGCCGTAAATGAAGCCCAGGGTGATGACCCCGGCGCTGAACGGGTTGATCTCGATGTATTCCCATTCCATGTATTCGGTGAACGTCGTCAACCAGGTTTGCAGGCTGTAGAAGATCAGCAGCATCAGCACCAGGTCCGGTACGCCGCGAATCAGCGTGGTGTAGAGCTGGGCCGGCAGGCGCAACAATTTGGATTTCGACAGTTTGGCACTGGCGCCCAGCAAGCCGAGTAAAACGGCCACCAGCAGCGACAACGCCGATAATTTGATGGTCATCCAGGTGCCTTCCAACAGCAAAGGACCGAAGCCCTTGAGGCTGAAGGCAGAGAGCCCCAGGTTTTGTAATAGGTTTTCGAACATAAATCAGCAACCTGATCGAGTAAAAAAAGCGCCCATCGCGAGATGGGCGCCGGGCATTATTTGCCGCTGTACAGATTCAGATCGCCAAAGTGTTTCTTCTGAATGGTGGCGTAGGTGCCATCGTCGTGTAACGCTTTGATACCTTTATCCAGAAGTGCCTTCAGCTCTTTGTTACCTTTCGAGATACCGACAGCTGTTTTGGCTGGCAGCAGGGGCGCATCAATCGGCTTGCTGACTTCGTAATCGGCACCTTGTGGCGACTTCAAAAAGCCCAGTTCGGCTTGCAACATGTCCTGGACACCGGCGTCAAGACGACCGGAAGTCAGGTCGGAATACACCTGATCCTGATTCTGATAGGCCTGGGTTTTCACGCCAGCCTTGTCCAGAACGGCTTTGGCGTAGGCTTCCTGGATGGTGCCTTGTTCGTAACCGACGGTTTTGCCCTTGAGCGAAGCCACGTCAGTGGTAATGCCAGAACCTTTCTTCGACACGTAAGCGGTTGGGCCGGAGAACAGCTCGCTGGAGAAGTCGATGACTTTTTCGCGGGCTTCGGTGACGGTCATCGAAGAGATCACACCGTCGAATTTATTGGCCTTGAGGCCCGGAATCATGCCGTCGAAATCGCTTTCGACCCATTTGCACTTGACCTTCAGCTCGGCGCAAATCGCATTGCCCAGATCGATGTCGAAGCCCACCAGACTACCGTCAGCCGCTTTGGACTCGAAGGGTGCGTAGGAAGGGTCAACGCCAAAACGCAGTTCTTTGTACTCCTTGGCCAGCGCGGAGCCGGCAGCCATGCACAACGCCAGTGCAGAAAGGGTCAGCAATGCTTTTTTCATTATTCAATCCCTAAGAACCAATATGAGCGCTTGTGGCGCAGAATTATTGTTACTGGAAAGCGTAAGACCTAATGAAAGTAGCAATTTCCGAACCAGAGTCCCGAACAAGCGTTTTAAAAGGTGAATAAAGAAAAGGTTGTGACGCATTTGTGCACGAAAATGGGCGACGGAAATTTCTTGCACCAATATAGAACAGGCTGCCGCGAATCTCTCTGTGGGAGCGAGCCTGCTCGCGAAGTCGGAGTGTCAGTTAAAAGAGAGGTTTCTGATACACCGCATTCGCGAGCAGGCTCGCTCCCACAGGGGATTGGGTTTAGGTCAGGAGGTCTTGCAGGGTTGCGAGGCTATCGGCTTCTTCCACGGATTTATCCTGGCGCCAACGCAACATTCTGGGAAACCGCACCGCAATCCCGCTCTTGTGCCGTCGCGACAGGGCGATCCCCTCAAACCCCAGCTCAAACACCAGGCTCGGCTTCACACTGCTCACCGGCCCGAACTTCTCCACGGTGGTTTTACGCACGATGCTGTCGACCTGGCGCATTTCTTCGTCGGTCAGCCCTGAATAAGCCTTGGCGAAGGGCACCAGCGTCCGTTCACTGGCGTCGGGTGGGCCGTCCCACACGGCGAACGTGTAGTCGCTGAAGAGACTCGCCCGGCGGCCATGACCCCGCTGCGCGTAGATCAACACTGCATCGACGCTGAACGGGTCGACTTTCCACTTCCACCAGACGCCCATGTCTTTGGTCCGGCCCACGCCGTACAGCGCATCCCGGGCCTTGAGCATCATGCCTTCGACGCCGAGTCGGCGAGACGCTTCCCGTTGCCGGGCGAGGTCAAACCAATCTTCCCCGGTCAGCACAGGCGATGCCAGTAGCACCGGGCTGTTGCAACTGGCGATGACCTGCTCCAATTGGGTGCGCCGTTCGGCCTGAGGATGGTTGCGCCAGTCCTCGCCTTGCCATTCCAGCAGGTCGTAGGCGAGTAACACCACCGGCACATCGTCGAGAATTTTCTTACCCAGGGTTTTACGACCGATCCGTTGTTGCAGCAGGGCGAAGGGTTGCACCGCGGGGGGCGTTGTTGATTGTGGGTCGAAGGCGTCCTCGGTGGCTGGATGCGTGACTTTCCAGGCGACGATTTCCCCGTCGATCACCGTGCCATCCGGTAAAGCGTGGGTCAGGGCATCCAGTTCGGGAAAACGCTCGCTGACCAGTTCCTCGCCCCGGGACCAGACCCACAACCGACCCTCGCGTTTGACCAGTTGGGCGCGGATGCCGTCCCACTTCCATTCCACTTGCCATTGGCTGGGCGGGCCGAGCAGCGCCTCGAATTGGTCCACCGGTTGTGACAGGGCGTGGGCGAGGAAAAACGGGTATGGCTGGCCACCACGCTGGGCATGTTCGTCGGAGGAGGGCGGCGCGATAAGTTTGAGGTAGTGGGCCGCCGTCGGACGGTTGGACAGGTCGGTGTAACCCACCAGCCGTTGGGCCACCCGTTTGCTGTCGAGCCCGGCCATGGCGGCCAGTGCCCGTGTAACCAGTAATTTGGAAACACCGACGCGAAAACTGCCGGTGATCAATTTGATGCACAGCATCAGGCTCGGGCGGTCCAGTTGCGCCCACAGGGCAGGCAGTCTTCGGCCCAGGAACTCCGGGGTTTCACCGCGTAGGGGCAGCAGTTTGTCTTCAATCCACACCGCCAGCCCATCGGTGGAACTGTGGGCGGTTTCGGGTAGCACCAACGAGATGGTTTCCGCCAAATCACCGACGGCTTGATAACTCTCTTCGAACAGCCACGTCGAGAGCCCGGAGATTTCCACTGCCAGTTCCCGCAGCGCGCGCACCGGTACCAACTGCCGAGGCCGGCCGCCCGAGAGAAAGTACACCGCCCACGCGGCATCTTCCGGCGTGGCGTGGGCGAAGTAAGCCTGCATCGCCGCCAGTTTGGCGTTGCTCGAGGTGGTGGCGTCGAGTTCGGCGTACAACTCGGCGAAGGCTTTCATGGCAGCACCTCGGCGGGTTCCGGGGTGACGGCGGCGTGGTCTTCTTCATCATCGCCGTACTCGGTACTGAAGCCCTGGGCATCCAGCCCTTGTTCGCGCAGATGCCGCACCAGCACCGCGACCGAACCGTGGGTGACCATCACCCGTTCGGCCCCGGTCTGTTCGATGGCCCAGAGCAGGCCGGGCCAGTCGGCATGGTCCGAAAGGACGAAACCCCGATCCACCCCGCGCCGGCGCCGCGTGCCGCGCAGCCGCATCCAGCCGCTGGCGAAACCGTCGCTGTAGTCGCCGAACCGGCGCATCCAGCTGCTGCCACCGGCCGAGGGCGGGGCGAGGACCAGGGCCTGGCGCATGATCGGGTCGTTCTTTTTGACCTCACCGGCATAAATCGTGGGTGGCAGATAAATCCCACTGTCGCGATAAACCCGGTTGAGCGGTTCCACCGCGCCATGCACCAGAATGGGGCCGATCCGGGCGTCGATGCCGTGGAGAATGCGCTGGGCCTTACCGAAGGAGTAGCAGAACAGCACGCTGGTCTTTTCGGCCGCGAGGTTGGCCTGCCACCACTGATTGATTTCGGCAAATACCTGCGCCTGGGGCTGCCAGCGGTAGATCGGCAGGCCGAAGGTCGATTCGGTGATAAAGGTGTGGCAGCGCACGGGTTCGAACGGTGCGCAGGTGCCGTCGGGTTCGATCTTGTAATCCCCCGAGGCGACCCAGACTTCGCCGCCGTATTCCAAACGCACCTGGGCTGAACCGAGGACGTGGCCGGCGGGGTGAAAACTCAGGGTGACGCCGTGGTGCAGCAAGCGATCGCCGTAAGGCAGGGTTTGCAGGTTGATGTCCTGGCCCAGGCGCGTACGCAGGATCCCTTCGCCGGGGGCCGCGGCCAGGTAATGTTGATTGCCGGTTCGAGCATGATCACCGTGGGCATGGGTAATCACCGCGCGCTCCACCGGGCGCCACGGGTCGATATAGAAATCCCCGGCGGGGCAGTACAAACCTTCGGGGCGCGCGATAACAAGATCCATGTTGTTACCAAAATGGAGGGATTTGTTAGCTAAGAGGTTTTTGCGAGGCTAGAAGTTCTATCGAGTTTTCAGGGCAGATGAAATGATCGTTCCCACGCTCTGCGTGGGAATGCAGCCCGGGACGCTCCGCGTCCCATTGGAACGCGGAGCGTCCCTAGAGGCATTCCCACGCAGAGCGTGGGAACGATCAATCACGGGTTACTTGCCGGGTGTCAGGGTCAACCGCGCCTTGCCATACGCCTTGTCGAAGTTCTGCGGCTGCATCGGCAGGCTCATGTACTGGCCCTTGAGCCACGGATCGATGCTGTCGAGGTAGTTCGGGCTGGCCGGGTTGCCGGACTGGCCTGTACCGTTCTGGCCCATCAACGGTTCGGTCTGGCCGAAGTCGACGATAAAGCGCATGGACGGCACCAGCGTGGTGTTGAAGTCCTGGCCCCAGGCAAACGCCGCGGTGTTCAGCGTGGTGTGATCGCCGCCGGCGGCCAGCGGACCGCGCACGGTCTGGCCACTGGCATTCTTCCACTCGTAGCGATGCAGTTTGCCCCACTGCCAGGCCTTGTGATCGCCGCCCAACTGACTGTCGCCGGCACTGATGGCCGCCGCCAGGCTACGGGCTAGGATCGCCGGTTTGTCTTCTTTCTGCGGGGTACGCGCGTCATCCCAGAACGGGCTGTCTTCGCGACCGAGCAGGTGATCGGCCTGGGCTGCGTAGGACAATTTGCCGTTGGCGATAAAGGCTTTCCACGCCGGGCTGCTTTCCGGGCCGAGTTCGTCGAGGAAGATCTGCTTGGCGCTTTCCTGCAAAAACAGCTCATAGATCGCCGCATCGCTGGACGTCGGGCTGAGCTTGCCGTCGAACGCCATCAAACGGGTCAACGCCTCGCGCGCCTTGCCACGATCGGCTTCCGGCAGCGCGTCGATTGCCTGTTTCAGCGGCTGGGCCATGCCCGGCGCTTCAAACATCTTCTTCAGTTTGGCGGCGAACGTGGTGGTCTGGTCGTACTGCATCGCGATCAGGCTGCGGCTGTCGTGTTTGCCGGCGCCGGCCAGTTCGGCCATGCGCTCGCCACGTTCCGGGGCCGACCAGGAATTGGATAACTGCATACCGTAGCCGTGGGGGATGACCCGCTGGTTGGCCGTGCCGAGCCAACCCTGGGCCGGGTCCTGGTCGTACGGGTGCAGCATCGGGTCGGCGTAACCGTCCCAATCGTAGCGACCTTCCCAGCCTGGCGACGGCAACAGGCCTTCGCCTTCGCGGCGGTTCGGGTAGCGACCGGTGACTTGCCAGCCAATATTGCTGGCGTCGGCAAACACCAGATTCAGGGCGATGGCGCGAATTTCACGGCTGGCGTCCGAGGCCTTCTCGACGGTTTGCGCCCGGGACAGGTCGAAAAACGCGTCCAGAGTCTTGTCATCGGTGAAGCTCGGGGTCTGCAAGGCCAGGCCGAAACCGTTGGCCATGCTCAGGCCCTGGGCGCTGTTGAGCAGTGGCCCGTGGCGGGTTTCGTACACCGCTTCGCGCAACGGGCGCTGGCCTTTGGCGAAGTAGGTTTCGTTGCGCACCACCACCGGCAGCCATTTGCCGTTGACTTCATAGGTAAGGCCATTGCCCTGGCGTTTGATTTTTTCCAGGAACAGGTCCTGGTTATCGCCCATGACCGTGGTCATGCTCCACGCCACTTTGCCGTTGAAACCGCCGAGCACCATCGGCAGGCCGGCGATGCTCACGCCCGCCGCCTGATATTTCGGCGCGCGGATCTGCACGTAGCTGAACAACGACGGCACGCCCATCGGTCCGTGGCTGTCGCTGGCCAACAGGCTTTTGCCGCTGCGGCTGCGTTGTGGGCCGATCGCCCAGTTGTTCGACGAGGTGGCGCCGAGCAAACTCAGGTCGGACAGTTGCCCGGTGGCTTTGGTGATTTGCGACAGACCGGGGATCGCGCCGTTGAGCTTGATGCCCTGGAGCTTGTCCGCTTCGCCCAACGGCAGTTTTTCGTCGGGAGCGGATGGCGTCAGCCACGGCAGTTTGTCGGTGGTGACGGTTTGCGCCAGCACCAGCGAGGAGATTTCTTCCGGCAGGTTGGCCGACTGACTGAAATTCAGCAGGCAGAAAATCAGCGCCGAGTCTTCCGGCTTCCAGTATTCAGGCTTGTAACCGCTGGCCGCGAGGTCCGCCGGCAGCTTGTCGCGGTAGCGGAACAGGTAGGCGTTGACGCCCCGGGCATAGACTTCGAAGAAGCGTTTGAGCCGTGGCGAGGAGGCTTTGTACAGCTCACCGGCGCTTTTCTTCAGGTTGACCGCGCGCATGTAGCGGTCGGCGTCGAGCAGGTCCGGGCCGGACATCTCCGCCAGACGGCCCTCGGCCAGCAGGCGCATGGTCACCATTTGCGTGAGGCGGTCGCTGGCGTGGACGTAGCCCAGGGTGAACAGCGCGTCGTGGAAGCTGTTGCTTTCGATCAACGGCATGCCCATGGCATTGCGTCGCACCGAAACGTTCTGCGCCAGGCCCTTGAGCGGCTGCACGCCGGTGGTCGGCGGGAGGGTGTCCTGAGTGTTCCAGGTCTGACAACCGGTCAGGCTCAAAACACCGGCCACTGCTGCGGCAACGCCGAACCGGGGAAGAAAATGTGTGAGGGCTGGCGAGGCCATGGCAAAGCTCCTGCGGGGGTAGTAACGCAATAAAGGCGCTACGTTAGTGAGCAGGAGGTGGCCGCGCAAGCGGGGCGCGGTTATTTCTTCACGGTGATCGTTCCCACGCTCTGCGTGGGAATGCCTCAACGGACGCTCCGCGTTCGGCTTTGGAGGAGACGCGGAGCGTCCCGGGCTGCATTCCCACGCAGAGCGTGGGAACGATCATCGCGTCGGTCTCAGGACTTAGGTGGGTTGACCTTCGCCGCAATCGCATACGCCTTCACCGTCGCCGGACGGTTCTGGATGTGGGTGAACCAGCGCAGCACATTCGGGAAGTCTTCGAGGTTCTGGCTCTGCCACTTGTGGGACACGATCCACGGGTAGATCGCCATGTCGGCAATGCTGTACTCGTCGCCGGCGACAAATTCATTGCTCGCCAGTTGTTTGTCCAGAACCCCATACAGGCGGGCGGTTTCGTCGATGTAGCGTTTGATCGCGTAAGGAATCTTTTCCGGAGCGAATTGACTGAAGTGGTGATTCTGCCCGGCCATCGGCCCCAGGCCGCCCATCTGCCAGAACAGCCATTGCAGCGCTTGCTGGCGCCCGCGCAGGTCCTTGGGCAGGAACTTGCCGGTCTTCTCCGCCAGGTACAGCAGAATCGCTCCGGACTCGAACAACGGCAGAGGCTCGCCGCCATCAGCTGGCTCGTGATCGACGATGGCGGGGATTTTGTTGTTCGGGGAGATTTTCAGGAATTCAGGCTTGAACTGGTCGTTCTGGCTGATGTTGATCGGGTGCACGTCGTACTTGAGGCCGGCCTCTTCGAGGAAAATCGAGATTTTGTGGCCGTTGGGGGTGGTCCAGTAATACAGGTCGATCATGGAGTACTCCAAAAAATAGACGTCGTCAGGTTCGGACAGCAACCGCTCGCATCAGGTCGTCCTGTGTGCACCGCTAACTTGCTTGTAGGAAGAGGTGATGCTGAAGTGCGTGAAATTCAATGACCCGGCACGAGAAAAGTCAGCATGGAGCTCAAGACCAACGCGGCACTGATCATCATCGACCAGCAAAAAGGCATCCTGCACCCCAAATTGGGACGTCGAAACAATCCCCAGGCTGAAGAGCGAATCGTCGCGTTGCTGGCGCATTGGCGGCTGACCGGACGGCCGGTGATCCACGTGCAACACCTGTCCCACTCGCCGGAATCGGTGTTCTGGCCGCAGCAATCGGGGGTGGAGTTTCAGGAACGGTTCCTGCCATCGGTCGGTGAGCGACTGATCCAGAAGCGAGTGCCGGATGCGTTTTGTGCGACGGGGCTGGAGGCGGGGTTGCGCGAAGCGGGGATTGAACAGTTGATCATCGTTGGCGTGGCAACGAACAACTCGGTGGAATCCACGGCACGCACGGCCGGGAATCTCGGGTTTAACGCGTGGGTGGTGGAGGATGCGTGCTTTACCTTCGACAAGGCTGACTTTTTTGGCCATCCCCATTCAGCCGAGGAGGTTCACGCCATGTCGCTGGGCAATCTGCATGGCGAGTACGCCACCGTCGTCAGCACTGCGCAGATCCTTACGGCTGGCTAAATTCCTGTAGGAGCGAGGCGTGCCCGCGAAAAGGGCGCCTCGGTCAATCAGGCAAACCGCGTCATCGTTCTTCGCGGGCAAGCCTCGCTCCTACAGGAGGCTATGTCGTTCACAAAACCCATGTGGGAGCGAGCCTGCTCGCGAAGGCGATTCAACCGGCGAAGGCGATTCAACCGGCGAAGCCAATGTTCGCCCGAAGCATCAAGCGCCGTGGCACTTCTTGAATTTCTTGCCGTTGCCGCATGGGCAAGGGTCGTTGCGGCCGACGTCTTTCAGGGCGTTGCGCACCGGTTCCTGGTGGGCGTGGCCGCAGTTCGGGCCGTGGACATGGCCATGGTCGTGATCATGGTGATCGTGGGCATGATCGTCGTGATCGTGATTGCAGTCAGGGCCATGGACATGGGGTTGCTGGGTCATCGGGGTTACTCCGGAATTAAATCGGCGGGGATTATCACGCCATTACGCGCCAGGTGCACGTAGTGCGCGATGAATAAACCGGTTTCCAGTTCACCTTCCAGACGATAGGGGACGGGTTGCTTGGGGCTTTTGAGCATTTTCACCAGGTCGCGCACCTTGGGCCACAGGTTGGTGCGGATCGGCACTTTGAAATAGGCGCTGCGCTTGGGGCCCACCGTGAACCAGTGCTCGTGCTCGCCTTCGGTCAGCAGCATGTCGCCCAAATGAATGCGGTATTCGAGGCTGCGCACGGTCAAGTCGCTGTCGTTGGGGTTGTCGACGCGAAAGTGCAGCAGGAATTTCTGTTCCAGCAGTTTGGCCCGCACCACTTCGACCTTGACCAGATGCACCTGGGGATCCGGCTCGTCGTCACTGAACCAGGACGCGCAGCCGCCGAGGCTCAGGAGGATGAGCAGGGTGAGCAGATGTAAGGCGCGGCGCTGACTGGTCATGGTGGTGGTTCTCCCTTGAGAACCAGTCTAGCCTCTGTAGGAGCGAGGCTTGCCCGCGAAGAGGCCGTAACATCCAACTTCTATGTTGGCTGACACACCGCCTTCGCGGGCAAGCCTCGCTCCTGCAAAAGCAAAAAATCCAAAGCGCGGTTACCTCAAGCGCCGAAATACCCCGCGCAACACTTCTTGAATTTCTGCCCGCTCGCGCACGGGCAGGCGTCATTGCGCCCGGCCTTGAGCTGTACGGTCGGGTCGATGAAGTACCAGTGGCCGTTGTTCTGCACAAACGAGGAGCGCTCGCGGTGACTGTGTTCACCGCCGTCATCGTGCCAGCGGGCCGTGAACGTCACGAAAGCGTGCTCCGGTTGACCGCCAAACACCTCGGAGTTTTCCACTTCAAGGCCCAGCCAGGTGCTTTGGGCGCTCCAGTCGCTGATGGACTGGCGGTCCAGCCCGGCCTGTTGGGCGGGCAGGGTGGTCGCCACCAGATAGTCGATCAACCCCAGCACATAGGCGCTGTAGCGCGAACGCATCAAGGCTTCGGCGCAAGGGGCCGGATGGCCGGCATGGTAATGACCGCAGCAGGCATCCAGCAGGGTGCCGCTGCCGCAAGGGCAAATGGATGTACTCATTGCGTTACCACCAGTATTTCCCGAAGTTTTCCGGATTGGCCCAGAACCGTGAATTGAGCCAGTCGGGCACCTGTTTATAGTCAAGAAGATCATAGGTGAACAGTGTGAGCACCTGATCGTCGCGCTGGAAACGTTCGCTGGCTTGCAAGGCCAGGGAGAAAAAGTCGGTTTCCTGCCAGCCGCTGGCCGGCAAGTCCGCCAAGACCGCGATGCGGCTGGCGTTGAGGTTGCGGATCCCGCCCAGCAGGTTCAGGCCATCGCGTTTGGGCAAGTGCTCCAGGCAATCAACCACCAGCGCCAGGTCAAAGCGCCGCGCCGCCAACTCTGCCGGCAACGGTCCGGGCTCGGCATGGGCGACGCACGTGTCCGGGTGCGCGAGCTTGAACGCCTCCAGCGCCGGGAACTGGCTGGCGCCAATCAGCAACAGGCGCGCCGGGGCGTAGCGGTCAAGCAACGCGGCCAATGCCTGTTGCGGCGTGCGTGAAGAAATACCTGCAATCATCGAAGATCCTCAATCAGAACTGCCAAGACTAGCCTGCCCCAACGTTCGGGCCTAGAGCCACGGAGTGCCAAAAGTGTCGATCTGCCGTGAACATTGGGGAAAACGCCTATGGCCTATTGCTGGCGGAGATTAAAACTCCGGTCTTTACTCCTCTGAATCGGTTCTAAGCCGATCCCTCAGGAGAAAACTAGATGAGCATAGTTCGGACAGCATTACCCTTGGTTCTGCTAACCAGTGTGTTGACTGGTTGTGCAGGTTTGCAGAAAACCGATTGGCCGACCTGTGCGGCAGTCGGGGGCGTTGTCGGCGCCGGTCTCGGCGCAACCGAGAGTTCGGCGTGGGCGGGGTATGGCGCGCTGCTGGTTGGCGGCACGGCAGCGGCTTATTGCTGGGTGCACGGCGATGGCGACGAAGACGGCGATGGCGTGCCGGACAGCCGCGACAAGTGCCCGCACACGCCTAAAGGCGTGCAGGTCGATGCCAACGGTTGCCCTCCGCCAGTAGCCCCTGCACCAGTGGTTGAAGAGGCCGTGGTGGTCAAGGAAGAAACCATCGTCATCCGCGATGTTCACTTCCAGTTCGACAAAGCCACCCTTACTCCATCCGATAAAGAGGTGCTCGACAAAGTCGCTACTCGCCTGAAACAGGAATCGTCCACCGCGCGCCTGACCGTGACCGGCCACACCGACAGCGTGGGCAGCGATGCCTACAACAAGAAACTGTCGGATAAACGTGCACATTCGGTGGTGGAATACCTGATCCACGATGGCGTACCGCGCAGCAGCTTCGTCTCGGTAACCGGTGCCGGCGAAAGCCAGCCAGTGGCCGATAACAAAACTGCGGACGGCCGTGCGTTGAACCGTCGCACGGAAATCAAAATCGATCGTTAAAGCCCCTTCCGCTCCGCGGCTTGTGCAGTCGCGGATGCGGGTCTTTACTCCTGTGTAACCGGTATGGGCCGGTAACACAGGAGCATTCACAAATGAGCGTTCTCACAAGGACCGTCTTACCGGTTCTGCTGCTTGGCAGCCTGTTGACCGGTTGCGCTACTCACAGCGATGGCACTGCCCCCTTGAATCAACGTACCTGGCCGATCTGCAGCGTCATTGGCGGCCTGGTCGGCGGTGGCCTGGGCGCTATCGAAAGTGGCGGTTGGGCGGCCGGTGGAGCCGCGCTCGGTATCTTGACCGGCGGTTTGATTTGCTACGCCCAGGATGGCGACGAAGACAGCGACGGGGTCTTCGACCGCCGCGATCGTTGCCCCGACACGCCGGAAAATACCCCGGTCGATCATCGCGGTTGCCCGTTGCCGCAATACCCGGCCAGCGTGAAACCGGTCGAACCTGCCCCCGTCTCCGAAGTCATCACCCTGAGCGATGCCGGCAACGTGCTGTTCGCGTTCGACAAGTCGGACCTGACCCCCGCCGCCCGCAGCCAACTGGATGCATTGATGGGCAAACTGCAGAACGCTGACGTGGTCAGCATCAAAGTGGTGGGCCATACCGACAGCAAAGGTTCGGATGCTTATAACCAGGCGTTGTCGGAACGTCGCGCGAGCAGCGTGGCGGCCTATCTGTTGAGCCAGGGCCTGGCGCCGAACAAACTCACCAGCGAAGGCAAGGGTGAAAGCCAACCCGTGGCCGACAACGAAACTGAAGAGGGCCGGGCAAAAAACCGACGTGTGGAATTGCACATCAACCGCTGACGCATGACGTAGAGCCTCGATCTAGAGCCGCCGGGCGAAGAAATTGGTTAATCCGGCGGCCTTCTGGATGAATTTTCTCTCGCCCACTGGCATATCCCTTGCGGAAGCCGTTACTGTGCGCTCAAAGAATAATTCACAACGGGGGAGCGTATGAAGGTGTTTTGGGGGCTGGGGAAGCTGTTGACCCTGCTGTTCTGGTTGGTGGTGCTGGTCAATCTGCTGATCCCGTTTATCAATCCGCTGCACCTGTTGGTCAACATGGCCGGGGCGCTGCTGGCGGTCATCCATTTTCTGGAGGCGCTGCTGTGTTTTCGCAGCCTCAAAGGTCGCGCCCACCCATGGCGTGATCGTCTGAAGATCCTGTTCTTTGGCGTTTTCCACCTGCAAACCATTCCGGCCCCGGCCGTACCAGGGGCTTCCCATGCGTAAACTCTGCCTGCTTGCTGCACTCATCAGCCCATTGGCCTGTGCCCAGGTCGTGAGTGTCGAAACCAATTCCCTGATGCGCCTGCCCAACACCGCCAGCACCTTGCAACTGGAACGGCTGGAAGTGGCCGACCACGGCACCTTGCTGATCCCCTCGAACGTGACGGAAGTGACGGTGGGCGAATTGCACCTGGGGCGCGACGCGCGGATTGCCATCGTGCCCGGCGAACAGGCATTGGAACTGAAAGTCAGCCGCGCCGAGTTGTCCGAAGGCAGCCTGATCACCGCTCGCGGTGCGCCGGGGACGTACCTCAAGGCTGCGCGCTCCGGGCGTAACCTGAATTTGCTGATCAAAACCCTGAGCGCACCGACATTGACGGTCGATGCGCGCGGCGGTGCGGGAGCACCGGGTTTTGTCGGTCTGGATGGCGCCAACGGCGAGGATCCGGGTTGCACGTGGGGCGAGGCCGGTCGTGGCTTTGACGGCAGTAATGGCAGCGACGGTCAGCCTGGGGCGGCCGGTGCGCTGGTGCGCCTGCAAGTGCCCCGGGATTACCCGGTGGAGCAAATCAAGGTGCAGGTCGCGGGCGGTGCCGGTGGTCTGGCCGGCCCTGGCGGTAAACCGGGAGCGGGCGGCAAGTCCAAGGGCTGCCTGGTTTACAAGGCCGATGGCGGCAAGAGCGGCAAGCCGGGGGCTGATGGCCAGCCGGGACCTGCCGGTGCGGCGGGGGCTGTGACGGTTCAGCGGTTGTAATGCCGTAACTGACGGATTGTTCCCACGCTCCGCGTGGGAATACAGCCCGTGACGCTCCGCGTCACTGGACGCGGAGCGTCCCTTGAGGAATTCCCACGCAGAGCGTGGGAACGATCACGGCCGAGCCGCCGCAATCGCCACCAACACCAACCCGACAATCAAATTAATCCCCACCAACTTGCGAATCTTCCCCAGCGCAGCCGCACCCGCCGGCCAATCCTGCGCGTCCACCGCCGTGCGCAACTCCGGCAACAACAACGCCTGAATCCGGATAAACAGCGCGGTCATCACCACGTACAAGCCCATCATCACCTGCACATAACGCGGCGCGGCTTCAAAACCGGCGTATTGCAGATGAATCATGCCCACACCGCTGATCGGCAAAAGCACCACGGCCACCCAGACCCAGCGGAAAAAACCTTGAAACACTTCTACCCACAGCTTCAACCGGCCGGGGCCTTCCAGGGCCTTCATCGCCGCGGGGCGCAGGACCATCCAGGCGAAAAACATGCCGCCGACCCATACCAGGGCGGACAGGACATGCAGGGTATACACGAGGCTAAAAGCGGTCATTGAGGTACTCCGTTCTGCGCGGGATTAATTAGCGCGGTATGATAGCCGCCATCCGAAACCACTGAAAATTTATCCAGCGTTTTTTGCGCCCGACAATCCATGATCAGCACCGAACTCAAAACCACGATCCAGGGCGCCTATACGCGTTTTCTTGAAGCCAAGAGCCTCAAACCGCGTTACGGCCAACGCCTGATGATCGCCGAAATTGCCAAAGTCCTCGGTGCCATCGACACCGACGACGAAGGCCGGCGCAGTGGCGACCCCGCGATTGTCGCGGTGGAAGCCGGCACCGGTACCGGCAAAACCGTGGCCTACAGCCTGGCGGCGATCCCGACGGCCAAGGCTGCGGGCAAACGCCTGGTGATTGCCACGGCCACGATCGCCTTGCAAGAGCAGATCGTCTTCAAGGATTTGCCCGACCTGATGCGCAACAGCGGGCTGAATTTCACGTTCGCTCTGGCCAAGGGCCGTGGGCGCTACATGTGCCTGTCCAAGCTCGACATGTTGCTCCAGGAAGGTCAGGCGCAAACCGCCACCGCGCAGTTGTTCGAAGAAGAAGGCTTCAAGATCGAGGTGGATGAGGCCAGCCAAAAGCTCTTCACCAGCATGATCGAGAAGCTGGCCGGCAATAAGTGGGACGGCGACCGCGACAGTTGGTCCACCGCCCTGGAAGACGCCGATTGGGCGCGCCTGACCACCGATCACAGCCAATGCACCAACCGCCATTGCCCGAACTTCGGGCAGTGCGCCTTCTACAAGGCCCGCGAAGGCATGGGCAAGGTCGACGTGATCGTCACCAACCACGACATGGTCCTGGCCGACCTGGCCCTGGGCGGCGGCGCCGTGCTGCCGGACCCGCGCGACACCATCTACGTGTTCGACGAAGGCCACCACTTGCCGGACAAGGCGATCGGTCACTTCGCCCACTACACGCGCCTGCGTTCCACCGCCGACTGGCTGGAAACCACCGCCAAGAACCTCACCAAGTTGCTGGCCCAGCACCCGTTGCCGGGGGACCTGGGCAAGTTGATCGAACAAGTGCCGGAGCTGGCGCGAGAGATCAAGACCCAGCAGCAGTTCATGTTTACCGCGTGCGAGCAGGTCGCCGATTTCAAACCCGGCGAAGACGTCGAAGGTCGCGAGCGGCCGCGTCACCGTTTCGTCGGCGGGGTCATTCCCGAGCACATGCGCGAGATGGGCGTCGAGCTGAAGAAAGGCTTCGCCCGCCTGACCGACCTGTTCACCCGACTCACCGAACTGCTCAAGGAAGGCATGGACGGCGAGGTCAACATCGGCATCGCCAGCAACCAGGCCGAAGAGTGGTATCCATTGTTTGGCAGCCTGTTGTCCCGTTCTTCGGGCAACTGGGAATTGTGGGTCGCGTTCACCGCCGAAGACCCGGAAGACAACCCGCCGATGGCGCGCTGGCTGACCCTGGCGGAAAGCGGTTCGCTGTTCGATATCGAGGTAAATGCCAGCCCGATCCTCGCGGCGGAAATGCTCCGGCGCAATTTGTGGAACGTGGCTTACGGCGCTTTGGTGACCTCGGCGACGCTGACTGCCCTCGGTACGTTCGATCGCTTTCGCATGCGCGCCGGCCTGCCGAAAACCGCCGTCACCGCCGTGGTCCCGAGCCCGTTTCATCATGCCGACGCTGGCGTGCTGCGGGTCCCGGACCTGAAGGCCGATCCCCGTGACGCACCGGCCCACACCGCTGCGATCATTCGTGATCTGCCATCACTGGTGGAAGGTTCGCGGGGCACGTTGGTGCTGTTCTCTTCGCGCAAACAGATGCAGGACGTGTTCGACGGCCTCGATCGCGACTGGCGCAAGCAAGTGTTCATTCAAGGCAACCTGTCGAAACAGGAAACCCTGAACAAGCACAAGGCGCGGGTCGATGGCGGGGATTCGAGCGTGTTGTTCGGCCTGGCGAGCTTCGCCGAAGGCGTGGATTTGCCCGGTGCTTATTGCGAACACGTGGTGATCGCCAAGATCCCGTTCTCGGTGCCCGACGATCCGGTGGAAGCCGCATTGGCCGAGTGGATCGAAGCCCGGGGCGGCAACCCGTTCATGGAAATCTCCGTGCCCGACGCCTCGCTGAAACTGGTTCAGGCTTGCGGTCGCTTGCTGCGTACTGAAGAAGATCGCGGCACCATCACTTTGCTTGATCGACGTCTGGTCACCCAGCGTTATGGCAAAGCGATCCTCAATGCGTTGCCTCCTTTCCGACGTGAAATTTCCTGATACACGCGTGGGCAATTTTGCCCACCGCGTTGTCTATCTCTCTGCCATCGCTTTTCCACTGGCCATTGTTGGTCGTTAGGGAGAATTTCGTTCTCATGATTCGTCGTTCGTTGCCTGCTGTATTTGCCCTGTTGTTCGCAACGCCCTTGCTGGCCGCCCCTGCGGGCCAGCAGACGCTGTTCAACTTTGTGCGCCCCGCCGATGTAGTCACGGTGGCGACCCAGGACGCCAGCCTGCCGCAATCCAACGCCGAGCAAACGGCCGAAGGCGAAGTGCTGCGCCGGGTGACCTTCAACCCGGTGGCCAAACCTACGTTGCGCCTGACTCCGCAAACCGGCGCCTGGGACTGGTCGCAGTCCGGTGTCATGAGCTTGCGGGTCCAGAGCGCGATGAACTGGGCCTTGACCCTCTACGTGACCATCCAGAGCAATGACGGCAAGACCCTGGTCAGCCGCGTCGATCTGCCGGCCGGCCCGGCGCAAACCCTGCTGGTGCCGCTGGTGGCCAGTTCGCCGCTGAGCCAGGGCATGAAGGCGGGTCCGCCGATGCCCATGACCGTCGACGGTCAGCGCGTATTGTTGGCCAGCAGCGCGGGTGAACTGGATCGCAGCCAAGTGGTGTCGGTGAGCGTGTCGATGGATCAGCCGAACGTGGCCCAGAGCATCCTGCTGGAGCGCTTCGGCGTGCAGGATGGCGAGGATGTGAACAAAGCGGTGTATGGCGCTCTGGTGGACGCTTACGGTCAGTCGACCCGAGCCAAGTGGCCAGAAAAAGTCAGCAATGACGAGCAACTGAAAGCCGCCGCCGCGAAAGAACAGCAACAACTGAAAACCTGGCTGGCCGAGCGCGAGAAATCGTCACTCGACAAATTTGGTGGCTGGAACAAAGGCCCGGCGTTCAAGGCCAGCGGTTTTTTCCGCACCGAAAAGCGTGACGGTCGCTGGTACCTGGTGACGCCGGAAGGTCATCCGTTCTATTCCCTGGGTGTAAACACCGTTGCCCCGGACGTCGATCAAACTTACGTCGCCGGTCGCGAGTGGATGTTCGAAAACCTGCCAAAACCCGATGAGCCGCTGGCCAGCCACTTTGGCGACGGCGACAACCGGGGCGGCAACGGTGCCGATCAGGGCCGGGCCTACAACGCCGGGCGCTGGTATGACTTTTATGGCGCCAACCTGCAACGCCTCTACGGTCCGCCTTGTGCGGTGCCTAGCGAAACCAAGGCCGGTGTGGCCGAAGCGGCCAAAGCTGATGCGGTTGCGCAAACGGCGGAAAAAGCCGCTGAGCAACCTGTGGCGCCTTCGACGGCCGAATCCGGGATTGCCGAAGCTGCCAAGACCGGAGCCACCGAAGCGACAGTCGCCAAAGCAGTCGAACCCTGCAAAGCCGTGGTGGATGAACAACGCTGGACCACGCACACCCTCGATCGCCTGCAAGCCTGGGGCTTCAACACCGTCGGCAACTGGAGCGCCCCGGCGCTGGCGAACGCGGATCGCGTGCCGTACACCTTGCCGCTGTCGATCGTTGGCGACTACGCCAGCATCAGCACCGGCACCGATTGGTGGGGCGGCATGCCCGACCCGTTCGACCCGCGTTTCGCCATGGCCACCGAGCGTGCCGTGGCCATCGCAGCACGGGATCATCGTGACGATCCATGGCTGATCGGTTACTTCGCCGACAACGAACTGGCCTGGGCCGGTCCCGGCAATGATCCGAAGTCCCGTTATGCCCTGGCCTACGGCACCTTGAAAATGACCACCGACGTGCCGGCCAAACGCGCGTTCCTCAAGCAATTGCGCGACAAGTACCGTAACCAGGCGGGCCTGTCGAAAGCCTGGGGCATTGACCTGCCGGCGTGGGAATTGATGGAGGATCCGGGCTTCGAAGCGCCGCTGCCTGACGCCGAACACCCGGAAATCGAAGCTGACTTCAAATACTTCCAGAAAGTCTTTGCAGACACCTACTTCAAGACCATTTCCGACTCGCTCAAGTGGCACGCGCCGAACCAGTTGCTGCTCGGTGGCCGTTTCGCCATCAGCACCCCGGAAGCGGTCGAGTCCTGCGCGCAATACTGCGATGTGTTGAGTTTCAACATGTACACCCTGCAACCGCAGGACGGTTACGACTTTGCCAAACTGCGCAGCCTGGACAAACCGGTGCTGATCACCGAGTTCAACTTCGGCTCTGCGGATCGCGGCCCGTTCTGGGGCGGCGTGACGCAACTGGCCAAGGAAGAAGACCGCGGCCCGGCCTACGCCAACTTCCTCAAACAGGCGATGAGTGAGCCGTCGATTGTCGGCGTGCACTGGTTCCAGTACCTCGATCAGCCCGTGACCGGTCGTCTGCTGGATGGCGAGAACGGCCACTTCGGTCTGGTAGGCATTACCGATGTGCCGTTCCAGGGCTTCGTCGACAGCGTGCGTAAAAGTAACCTGGCGACCGTCGATCAACTGGGCAAAGAGGCCGAGAAAGCCAGGGCTGAGGCGGATAAGGCCAGCCACGCAGGCGAGGGCGGCAGGAAAGCAGACGCCGGCAAAGGCCCGGGGCAGGGCGCCGGGCATGCGGGTGGGCATTCGGGCAATGGTCATTAATATTTGAGACCGCGTTATCGTTCTTCGCGGGCAAGCCTCGCTCCTACAGGTTCTGCGTAATCCCTGTAGGAGCGAGGCTTGCCCGCGAAGGCGGCCTCAAATTCACTAAAGATTTCTAAACAAATCTATGGGCGGCTACACCGCCCAGCCCGCCCCTGTTCCCAAAACCCTCTAGGGCTGGAACAATGCGGACCACTTTGTAGAGCGTTTATCCGGGGGAGTTGCGTTTGCAGATTCAGGGTCATTACGAGCTTAAGTTCGAAGCGGTGCGCGAGGCCTTCGCCGCACTGTTCGACGATCCCCAGGAACGTGGCGCTGCGTTGTGCATCCAGGTCGGCGGTGAAACCGTCCTCGACCTTTGGGCCGGTACCGCTGACAAGGACGGCCTTGAGGCTTGGCACAGCGACACCATCGCCAACCTGTTCTCCTGCACCAAGACCTTCACCGCCGTCACCGCGCTGCAACTGGTGGCCGAAGGCAAGCTGCAACTCGATGCCCCGGTTGCCAACTACTGGCCCGAATTCGCCGCCGCTGGCAAAGCATCCGTGACCTTGCGCCAATTGCTCTGCCATCAGGCCGGCCTGCCGGCCCTGCGCGAGTTGTTGGCTCCCGAAGCCTTGTATGACTGGCAAACCATGGTCGACGCGCTGGCCGCCGAAGAACCCTGGTGGACGCCGGGCCAAGGCCATGGCTATGCCGCGATCACTTACGGCTGGCTGGTGGGCGAGTTGCTGCGCCGTGCTGACGGTCGTGGTCCGGGGGAATCCATCGTTGCGCGGGTCGCCAAACCGTTGGGCCTGGATTTTCATGTCGGCCTGGCAGACGAAGAGTTTCACCGCGTGGCGCACATCGCCCGGGGCAAGGGCAACGTCGGCGATGCCGCGGCCCAGCGTCTGCTGCAAGTGACCATGCGCGAGCCGACGGCCATGACCACCCGGGCGTTCACCAACCCACCGTCGATCATGACCAGCACCAACAAACCGGAATGGCGGCGCATGCAACAACCCGCCGCCAATGGCCATGGCAATGCCCGCAGCCTGGCCGGGTTCTACGCCGGTCTGCTCGACGGGAGCTTGCTGGAAAGCGAGATGCTCGACGAACTGACCCGCGAACACAGCCTCGGTGACGACAAGACTCTATTGACCCGGACCCGCTTCGGCCTGGGTTGCATGCTCGATCAACCGGACGTTCCGAACGCCACCTACGGCCTCGGCCCTCGGGCATTCGGTCATCCGGGCGCTGGCGGTTCCATCGGCTTTGCTGACCCAGAGCACGATGTGGCCTTTGGTTTTGTGACAAATACGTTGGGACCGTATGTCTTGATGGATCCACGCGCGCAGAAGCTCGTACGGGTACTTGCCACTTGTCTGTAAAGCTTTGCTGAACGTTCCTGCACAGGAACCTCGTAACCTTTTTCGATTCAAAGCGTCTGTTTATGCGGTCCCGATGTGGGCCTGTGTTTATTACTTCATTTTGTGGATATCCAATGTCATCCAATAAAACTCTCGCTTTGGCACTGTGCTTCGCCATCACCGGTTGCGCGCAAACTCCGCAAAATGACGCCGAGGGCGGCAGCCACTGGTGGCAGTTCGGTTCTTCCGACAAAGTCGCCGCCAAAGAGCCAGCTCCAGCCCCGACGCCTGATCCATTGAAAGCGGCGATCACCGCGCCGGTGGTCAAGGCTGAAAGCAGCAGCCGTTGGTACTGGCCGTTTGGCTCCGATGAAAGCGCCGACAAGCCTGCGGACAAGGCAGACGTCAAACCTGAAGCCAAGCCCGCAGCCAAACCGGCTGATGTCGCCAAGGCTGACGCCGATGCGGGTGGCAAGTGGTGGTGGCCGTTCGGTGGCAAAGACCAGAGCACCGCCAAAGCCGTGCCGATGCCGGATCCGAAAGTGACCCAGGCCTGGCTCGACGATTACGAACCGCGTCTGCGCGAAGCGATCAAGGACAGCAACCTGCAACTCGAGCGTCGTGAAAACGTGCTGGTAGTCACCGCGCCGGTGGACAGCTCGTTCAACCCGGACCGCCCGGCCATGCTGCTGCCGGTCACCTTGGGCCCGTTCAGCCGTGTCGCGAAAATTCTTGAACTCGATCCGAAGACTGCTGTGTTGGTACTGGGTCACAGCGATACCTCGGGCGCCGTTCCAGCCAACGTAAAACTGAGCCAGGAACGCGCCCAGGCCGTGGCCGCGATCTTCCGCCTCAGCGGTTTGCAGCGTGATCGCCTGATGCTGCGTGGCATGGGCGGTGAAGCACCGCGTGCCGCCAATGACAGCAATGAAGGCCGTGCCTTGAACCGTCGCGTGGAATTGCTGGTGACCCCGCAAAACACCATGGTGGCGTTGCTGAGCAAGTACAACATGCCAGCCCCGGCGCCGGTGACCATGGTCGCTGCCCAGACCGCCAAGCCAGTGGTCGCGCCTGTGACACCTGCGCCAGCCGCCAAGAAAGCCGCTGTGCCCGCTGCGAAAAAGGCTCCAGCCAAGAAAGCAGCTGCCAAGACGCCGGCCAAAAAAGCCCCAGCCAAAGCCGCGACCCCGGCGAAAAAACCTGCGCCGGCCAAAGCTGCTGCTGATTCGAAGAAAGTCGTAGCGACGGATGCTGCGAAGAACTGATCGTTAACCAGAAGGAATGTGCCATGACCCAGGCCCTGGCTGATATGCGTCGCGACTACACCCGTGACGGTTTGACCGAGGCGCAAGCCCCGGCCGAGCCGTTCGCGCTGTTCCATCAGTGGTTCGCCGATGCGGTGAAAACCGAACAGGTGCCGGTCGAGGCCAATGCAATGACCCTGGCCACCGTCGATCTGGACGGTCGGCCCCATTGCCGCATTCTGCTGCTCAAGGGCCTGGATACTCAGGGCTTCACCTTCTTCACCAACTACGACAGCGCCAAGGGCCAGCATCTGGCGGTGAACCCGTTCGCCGCCATGACGTTTTTCTGGCCGACCCTGGAGCGCCAAGTGCGCATCGAAGGGCGCGTGGTGAAGGTTTCGCCTGAAGAGTCCGACGCCTACTTCCAGGTCCGGCCCCTGGGCAGCCGTCTCGGTGCCTGGGCTTCGCCCCAGAGCCGGGTGATTGCCGATCGTGGTGAGCTGGAAGAGTTGCTCAAAATCACCGAGCAGCGCTTCAGCGATACCCAACCACACTGCCCGGAACACTGGGGCGGTTACCGTTTGCTCCCTGAGCGCATCGAGTTCTGGCAAGGCCGTCCGAGCCGCCTGCACGATCGCCTCAACTACCGCTTACAAGGCGCCGACTGGATTCTTGAACGTCTGGCACCCTAAGCAGTCTACCGACGGGGATAGCCTGCCGCAGCGGCCTCAAGCCACTGCGGCAGGTCCCGACGCTTGATCTTCTGCGTCTGAGCGTTCGCCAGTTGCTGGAGCATGAAGGCTTTTTTGTGCTCGTCCTTCCCGGCCAAGGCTAACGCCAAATCACGGTCCATCCAGCGTTTGATCCGTACGTACAACCACCAATGGAAGTACAAACCGGCCACCGTCGTGACGACAATGATGAAGTAATCCATGAAAAATCCTTGGGTCAATGGCGCAGTTTTTGGTATTTGCCGCTACTGTGGTGTGAGTTCAGAAGTGTCTGTACCGGGCCTGAATGAAACCAATTTTATCCGGGCGATGCCGTGACAGGCGTCAAGCTGCGGAGTTTAATGAATACCTGTCCTTTGGAGTTGATGCTATGCGTAAGTCTGTTTTGCTGGTTGCTTCCTTTTCCACGATGGCGATGTTGCTCACCGGCTGCCAATCCAGCCTGACCGGTGACTCCTACTCCCGTGACGAAGCGCGTCGCGTGCAGACGATTCGCATGGGCACCATCGAATCCCTGCGCCCGGTGAAAATCGAAGGCACCAAAACCCCTGTCGGCGGTGTTGCCGGTGCCGTGGTTGGTGGTGTTGGCGGCAGCGCAATTGGTGGCGGTCGCGGCAGTATCGTTGCTGCGGTGATCGGTGCCGTTGCGGGTGGTTTGATTGGTTCGGCCACTGAAGAAGGCCTGACCCGTACTCAGGGCGTTGAAATTACCGTGCGTGAAGACGACGGCAGCATGCGTGCCTATGTGCAGCAGGTTCAGGAGAATGAAGTGTTCCGTGTTGGCGAGCGGGTGCGGATTTCTACGGTTGGCGGGACTAGTCGCGTTTCGCACTAAGCGCAAGCGAGTACAAGAAAACCCCGATCAGGTGACTGGTAGGGGTTTTTTGTGTCGGTGGTTTCCGTTTAGGATTTTTTCAACGCCGTTAGGCGTTGGCAAAGTCCCAAGTAATAAACCAAATCGTTTCTGAAAGAACTACCTACGATTTCCATAATCGCAACAGCTTGAGTGTGGGATAACTCGTGCTCACCTTCAGGTATATCCCACAAAGCCGACCAACCCATTGCCTTAAGCACCGCTCCTTCTAAGGCTTGCGGTACATCCTTTTCATACTGTAGTGAATCGTCTGTATTGGGTTCAGAGAAGAATCCAGAAAGTGCGATAAAGATGTTCACCAGGCCTTCCTATACCGAAACGATATTTGGTAGTCGAAGGTGGCTGGTTCGATTCTGTGAATAAACAAGGGCTGAAGTTTTTGAATCCAGTCAGCTTTTACATCGAACCCGCCGTCATAAATATTGCCGGCATCCATCAAGCCCAACGCGTCAATTATTGAGCCGTCGTCTCCTAAATCTGCGGAGTATTCTTTCCCGCTCGCGATTTCCGTTTTTTTATCGTACCAATCCAAACTGACTTTCAAGCCCATACAATCCTCACAAGTACTTTTTAATGCTTCGTTTCTTCTTGGGTGGATCTATTTGCTCGCCCGTCGTGTGATCGAATGAGCCTAAATGACTGCCATCGCTAGCGAGGTATGCCTCTAATTCGCCGTGCAGGGAATCCCACTCATAAATCGTCCGTCCTTTAGCATCCATCCAACGGGACCTGAGCCCTCCGCCACCTTGTTTGGGCGTTTTCTTTTTAACCTCCTTCAGCCCTGAAAAGCCTGTGATCTCCTCTGTTTCAGGTGGTGAGTGATAGTCGTGATCAGGGTTCGGAAGTTTTCTTCCCGATACGTTAACCACAATGTAAACGGGCTTTACCCCCGACCCCACCGGAAACACAAGAATGAAATCCTTGTACTCAGGCGGATAAACCGGGTTCACGATGATGCTGTCCGCCGCTTTCGTCGGTGGATAAACCCAGATATGCGGGGCTTGCGGCGCGGCTTCCAAAGCAGGAATACCAAGGATGTCGGAGCCATCCACCGCCGGGGTCCAGATCAGTTCGATGCCATCCCCGAGATCCGCTACCTGCTGACTGCCGCGCAGCTCGAACTGCGCGACATCCACCATTTCCCAATCGCGGTTTTTGCCGGTGTAGAAGCCGTAACCCTTGAGACTGCCGTCTGCTTGTTGTTCAACTCTGAGGCGAACACGGGTGCGAGCCTGTTTAAGTGCGCGCAGTTGGTCTTCGGTATAGAGCGCGCTATCGCCCAGGCTCGGCGTCCAGAACAACGCGACCAAACCGGCTAATACGGTGGCGCCTGCCGCGCCAATGGCTGGCACTGCAGGAATGGCCGGAGCGCGTAAAGCGATACGTCCGATGCCAAGCGGGAGGGTATTGGCGCTGATGGTCTGCAGATTCAACAGCCCGGCTTCATCCACCTCGCGAGCACCAAGCCAGGCAACTTCCCCGTAGTCCTTGAGGCTGTCGGTAGGCACCATCCCCGAAGGATTGGAGTAATCGATGATTGCGTCCGGCAGCTTGCAGGACTTGGCGAAGACGCACCCCGCGCGAACGTTTTCGTCTTTGGAGGAGGTGATGGGAAGATTGCGTTCGAAGGCTGCCTGCCTCGCGAGCATGTCGTCGTAGGCTTGCTGTCGGGCGTCCCGCTCAGCCAGTTCAGTGGCGCTCATGAAGCGATGGGTGACGCGATGCCCGTCACCCGACGGTGGGTTTTTAACCCGGGGAATGTCCTTGTTGCCAGCCACTGATCGTCCTTGAAATTCGTCCGTCGACAGCCCCATGAAAGGGCTGAACGACGTTAACGAATGTGGCTAATCGTGGCTGTAGGACGAGTCTCTGATATCTCTAGGAGTGTTCTCTGTTACTCAGGATTGCAGCGCGGCGCTTTTGCGACTCGCCGCCGCCGTCACCGCATACCCAATCAACGCCGCCAGAATCGAACCGGTCAAGATCCCCATCCGGTCCATCCCGGCGTAGTCGCTGGCACCCGGCACAAATGCCAGGGAGCCGACGAACAGGCTCATGGTGAAACCAATCCCGCAGAGGATCGCGACGCCCAGCACCTGGCCCCAATTGGCGCCTTGGGGCAGGGCGGCGATGCCGATTTTCACGGCCAGCCAGGTCAGGCCAAACACGCCGAGGGTCTTGCCCAATAGCAAACCGACCGCGATGCCCATCGGTACGTGGTGGGTGAAGCTTTCCACGGTCACGCCGCTCAGGGACAGGCCGGCGTTGGCGAAGGCGAACAGCGGCAGAATGCCGTAGGCCACCCACGGGTGCAGCGCATGCTCCAGGGTCATCAGCGGCGAAGGTTCGGCGTTTTTCGTGCGCAATGGAATGCAGAACGCGAGAGTCACGCCGGCCAGGGTCGCGTGGACACCGCTCTTCAGTACGCAGACCCACAGGATCAGGCCGATGATCATGTACGGCCCAAGCTTGACCACGCCGAGCCGGTTCATCGCGATCAACGCGACGATGCAGGCCCCGGCCAAGGCCAGCGACAACGTCGACAATGTGCCGGAGTAGAAAATCGCGATGACGATGATGGCGCCGAGGTCATCGATGATCGCCAGGGTCATCAGAAACAGCTTCAGCGACACCGGCACGCGCTTGCCGAGCAAGGCCAGCACGCCGAGGGCGAAGGCGATGTCGGTGGCCATCGGGATGGCCCAGCCACCCAGCGCCGACGGATCGTCACGATTGAGGAACCAGTAGATCAACGCCGGCACCACCATGCCGCCAATCGCCGCTGCGCCGGGCAGGACGATTTGCGAGGGTTTCGACAACTGGCCGTCGAGGACTTCGCGTTTCACTTCCAGGCCGATCAGCAGGAAGAACATCGCCATCAGGCCGTCGTTGATCCACAGCAGCAGGGGCTTGGCGATTTTCAGCGCGCCGATCTGGGCCACCACGGGGGTGTCCAGCAAGCCGTTATAGAGCCACGACAACGATGAGTTGTTGATGATTAGAGCCAGGGCTGCGGCGGCGATCAGTAACAGACCGCTGGCAGCTTCCAACTGAAAGAAACGCGTGAACGTGCTACGCAGAGGCAAGGTCGCTCTCCATCGATGAATTCAAAAGGTGGCACACCCTAACCCGTACCGTTAGTTGTTAAAACAAAAGTTATATTCTTTTTTGTTATATGCCGTTACAACGCTAACGGCTGCAAGGCCCAATGAGCACTGAGCCTAGCAGTTGCCGGACGTATTGGACCTCAGCTGTATCTGTGCGTGATGTAGGTTTTTTCCTAAGCTTGGGGGCTGAGCCTTGCAACAAGGCCGCCCCTACAACGAGATCATCATCATGAGCGACACCCGACAGTGGGCCCGCGAAGCCATCCGGATCATCGAAGCCGACTTCCAGCGCAGCGCCGACACCCACCTGATTCCCTTGCCGCTGCCGGGTTTGCCGGGCATCGAGTTGTATTTCAAAGATGAATCCAGCCATCCCACCGGCAGCCTGAAACATCGACTGGCCCGTTCGCTGTTCCTCTATGCGCTGTGTAATGGCTGGCTCAAGCCCGGCGCGCCGGTGATCGAGGCGTCCAGCGGTTCGACGGCGATTTCCGAGGCTTACTTCGCCCGTTTGCTGGGCTTGCCGTTTATTGCGGTGATGCCCGCGACCACTTCCAAAGAGAAAATCGCGCAGATTGCTTTCTACGGCGGCAAGAGCCACTTGGTGGACGATCCGACCCAGATCTACGCCGAGTCCGAGCGACTGGCGCGGGAAAACGATGGTCACTTTATCGACCAGTTCACCTATGCCGAACGCGCCACCGACTGGCGGGCGAACAACAACATCGCCGAATCGATCTTCCAGCAGATGCGCTTCGAACAGCACCCGGAACCGAGCTGGCTGATTTCCAGCCCCGGCACCGGCGGCACCACTGCGACCCTGGGCCGTTACGTGCGCTATCGCCAGCATTGCACCCGTGTGCTGTGCGCCGATGCCGAGCGTTCGGTGTTTTTCGACTATTACCAGACCGGCGATGCGAGTTTGCGCCTGGACTGCGGTTCGCGGATTGAAGGCATTGGCCGGCCACGGGTGGAAGCGTCGTTCCTGCCCAAGGTGATCGATGCGATGGTCAAGGTGCCGGATGCCTTGTCCCTGGCGGCCATGCATTACCTGGCGCAACGCCTGGGTCGGCGTGTGGGCGGGTCGAGCGGGACCAACCTGATCGGCGCCTTGATCGCGGCCCAGCAAATGGTCGCGGCGGGGGAGTCGGGGTCGATCGTGGCGATTTTGTGCGACGGCGGCGAACGCTATGCGACCACCTATTACGACCAGGATTGGCTCAAGGGCCAGGGATATGAATTGAGTGGGCTGATCGATGCCGTGGCAGCAAGCGTCGAACGCGGCGAGCCACTGCCGGCCACCGTGCTGCGCGCCAACATCTGACGTGACGATCGTTCCCACGCTCTGCGTGGGAATGCCTCACCGGACGCTCTGCGTCCGCCTTTTGGACGCGGAGCGTCCCAGGCTGCATTCCCACGCGGAGCGTGGGAACGATCGTGAACACCGTCCCTGTAGGAGCGAGGCTTGCCCGCGAAGAACGATAACGCGGTCTTTCAGATAGACCGAGGTGCATTCTTCGCGGGCAAGCCTCGCTCCTACGGGGTTTTGTGTTGTTCCCGGGATCAGGCCTCGAGGCCAAGGATGTCGCGAGCTACCGCTTCGGCAATCCGAATCCCATCAACCCCCGCCGACAAGATCCCACCCGCATAACCCGCGCCTTCACCGGCCGGGAACAAGCCTTTGACGTTCATGCTCTGCATCGATTCGTTACGGGTAATCCGCAACGGCGACGAGGTGCGGGTCTCAATCCCGGTCAATACCGCGTCATGCAGCGAATAACCACGAATCTGCTTCTCGAACGCCGGCAAGGCTTCGCGAATCGCTTCGATGGCAAACGCCGGCAAGGCCAGGGCCAAATCACCCAGGGCAACCCCCGGTTTGTAGGACGGTTCGACGCTACCCAGCTCGGTGGACGGCTTGCCCGCAATAAAGTCGCCAACCAGTTGCGCCGGGGCTTCGTAGTTGCTGCCGCCCAGCACAAAGGCGTGGGATTCCAGGCGTTCCTGCAACTCGATACCGGCCAGCGGGCCGCCCGGGTAATCGACTTCCGGGGTGATGCCGACGACGATCCCGGAGTTGGCGTTGCGCTCGTTACGCGAGTATTGGCTCATGCCGTTGGTGACCACGCGGCCCGGCTCGGAGGTCGCCGCCACCACGGTGCCGCCCGGGCACATGCAGAAGCTGTAGACCGAACGGCCGTTCTTGGCGTGGTGCACCAGTTTGTAATCTGCCGCCCCGAGTTTCGGGTGGCCGGCGTATTTGCCCAGGCGCGCGCGGTCGATCAGCGACTGCGGGTGTTCGATGCGGAAACCCACCGAGAACGGTTTGGCTTCCATGAACACACCACGGCTGTGGAGCATGCGGAAGGTGTCCCGGGCGCTGTGGCCGAGGGCCAGGATCACGTGTTTGGAATGGATCTGCTCGCCGCCATTGAGCTCGACGCCGACCAGTTGGCCGTCCTCGATCAACACGTCGGTGACCCGCTGCTGGAAGCGCACTTCGCCGCCCAGCGCACGAATCTGCTCACGCATGTTTTCCACCACGCCGGTCAGACGGAACGTACCGATGTGCGGTTTGCTGACGTAGAGGATTTCTTCCGGCGCGCCGGCCTTCACGAACTCATGCAGGACTTTGCGGCCGATGAATTTCGGGTCCTTGATCTGGCTGTAGAGCTTACCGTCGGAGAACGTCCCCGCGCCGCCTTCACCAAACTGCACGTTGGACTCAGGGTTGAGCACGCTTTTACGCCACAGGCCCCAAGTGTCCTTGGTGCGCTGGCGTACTTCGGTGCCGCGTTCGAGGATGATCGGCTTGAAGCCCATTTGCGCCAGCAGCAACCCGGCGAAAATCCCGCACGGCCCGAAACCGACGACGATCGGGCGCTGCGCCAGATCGGCCGGCGCCTGGCCGACCACTTTGTAGCTGACATCCGGCGCCACGTTGACGTTACGGTCATCGGCGAACTTGTGCAGCAGCGCGGCCTCATCCTTGGCGGTGAGGTCGATGGTGTAGATGAAGCACAGTTCGGAGGACTTTTTGCGCGCATCGTAGCTGCGCTTGAACAAGGTGAAATCGAGCAGGTCATCACTGGCGATGCCCAGGCGCTGCACGATGGCAGGGCGCAGGTCTTCTTCGGGATGGTCGATCGGCAACTTGAGTTCGGTGATTCGTAACATGACAGGATCCGGTTCGCGGGGCGCACAACTGCGCCAAGGCGTTTGAAGGCGGCGATTATAAGCCCCAAACGCCGGCCCCGTGAGGCAAAAACGATCAGTCGCTACGCGCGCCGCCGAAATACCCGCAGCCGCGCTGCACCTGGCCGTCGATTCGCAGCTCGGCGCTCATGTGCTGGATGCTGCCGGTGCTGCTGTCGACGCAACGATTGGGCGCGACCCACAGTTCAATGTGCTTGCCGTTGGCTTCGCTGCTGAGATTGAAACGGCCATCGCCCAGTTGCTCTTCAACGTACGGCACCGCCAGCGGCGGCTCACCGACACGGTCGATGACCATGCCTTTACCGCTGACCTTGACGTTCCACTCCGGCCCATGACCGGCGGCCCGCAGGATCAACAGTTTGAAATTGGGATCGTCGCACGCCGTGCCCGAGCGCTCGACGCGGTACAACTGCGCAAGGTCAAGGCTGCTTCCATTGATCTTGCCACGCACGTCGGCGAACAATTTGCCCTGATCATCGGCCAGGCTCGCGGCCTCTTGCAGCACGCTGGTGCCGCCGGTGTCGTTGACCACCAGACTGCGCTGTTCATTGCACGGCTGAAACATCAGTTTGCCGTCCGCCGCGATCAACTGGCCCTGCATGCGGGTCTGGCCCACGTGGGAGGCGCTCTGCCGCGGGCCGTCGAACAACTGGCACGCGGCGAACAACGGAAGCAGGGCAACGAGGACGAGGGAACGGGCAACACGCATCTTTGGTTCTCCAGACAAGTGCCGCCACGTTACGCAGCCTGACCGTTCATCACAACCCCGCCTTTCGACGATCCTTGTAGGAGCAAGACTTGCCCGCGATGGCGTCCTTAAGCTCACCGCGTGTAGGAGCAAAGCTTGCTCGCGATAGCGATCTCAAGGACGCCATCGCGGGCAAGCCTTGCTCCTACGGATTGGGGTGGTCTTAACCGACGTGGAATGTCTGACCGGTCTGCAAGCCTTCGACACTTTTGGCGTAGGCCAATGCCACATCCGCCGCAGGAACCGGCTTATAGCCACGGAAGTACGGCGCATAGCTGCCCATGGCTTCGAGCAATACAGTCGGGCTGATCGAGTTCACCCGCAGACCACGAGGCAGTTCGATGGCGGCGGCACGGACGAAGCTGTCCAGCGCACCGTTGACCAATGCAGCCGAAGCGCCGCTGCGAATCGGGTCGTGGCTGAGCACGCCGGTGGTGAAGGTGAACGAGGCACCGTCATTGGCGAATTCGCGGCCGATCAGCAGCAGGTTAACCTGGCCCATCAGCTTGTCTTTCAGGCCCAGGGCGAAACTGTCGGCGGTCATTTCGTCCAGCGGGGCGAAGGTCACGTTGCCGGCGGCGCAGACCAGCGCATCGAACTTGCCGGTCTTTTCAAACATCGCACGAATCGAGGCGCTGTCGCTGATATCCACATGCAAATCACCGCTGTTGCGGCCAATGCGGATGACTTCGTGACGTTGCGACAACTCTTTGTCGACCGCCGAACCGATGGTGCCGCCTGCGCCTATCAAAAGAATCTTCATCGTGCTGTTCCTCGAAGTGGTTGAACGAGGCTTAAGTCTAGAGTGGATTTTCTGCTTGATAAGCGCGCTAATGGGCAACCTTTGGTTTTCAAATGGAAACAATCCATGAGCGAAATGGATGACCTGGCGGCGTTCGCGGTGTTGATCGAAGCCGGGAGTTTTACCTTGGCAGCCCAGCAATTGGGCTGTAGCAAGGGCCAGCTCTCAAAGCGAATCAGTCTTCTGGAGACGCGGTTTTCCGTGGTCCTGCTGCAACGCACTACGCGCCGATTGAGTCTCACGGCAGCCGGCGCTGCGCTGTTGCCGCAAGCCCAGGCGCTTGTAGTCCAAGTGGAACGAGCGCGTCAGGCATTGGCGCGATTGAAGGACGACATGGCCGGGCCGGTGCGCATGACGGTTCCCGTGTCACTGGGGGAAACCTTCTTCGATGGTTTGTTGCTGGAGTTCTCCAGCAAATACCCCGAAGTGCAGATCGAACTCGACCTGAGCAACAACTTTCGAGACTTGTCCCGCGATGGTTTTGACTTGGCGGTTCGCTCCGAGGTGGGCAACGACGAGCGCCTGGTGGCCCGACCGCTACTGGCCTGGCACGAAATGACCTGTGCCAGCCCGGCCTACCTCGAGCAATACGGCGAACCGTTGACCCCGCAATCACTCGCCGAACACCGCTGTTTACTTAACAGCCATTACAGCGGCCGCGAAGAATGGCTCTATCACCAGCAGCACGAATTGCTGCGGGTTCGCGTCTCGGGACCGTTCGCGAGCAATCACTACAGCTTGCTGAAGAAAGCCGCCCTGGCCGGCGCCGGCATTGCGCGGTTGCCGTCGTACCTGCTGCAAGCGGAATTGGCTGACGGCCGTTTGCGCTGGCTCCTGCGGGATTATCAGACCCGTCGCATGCCGATGTACCTGGTGCATCCGTATCAGGGCGGGTTGCCGAAACGCACCCAAGTATTGGCCGACTATCTGATTGGCTGGTTCAAACGCAGTGGTGAGGCGTTGGACAGACTCCAACACACCCCATAACCCTGTGGGAGCGGGCTTGCTCGCGAAGGCGTCGTGTCAGGCAACATCTATATTGACTGACCCACCGCCTTCGCGACCAGGCTCGCTCCCACAGGGGATTTGTGGATATACGTGATAAGAGTTTTTGGAATAAACAGAAGTTGTTCATCGTGATTAGTTATCGACACCTGTTATTTCTGACAGTAGAAAACTGCTCAATCGGCTAATACATTGAAAGTCAGGCAGGTTACTGAACAGGAGCAATGTCATGAACAAAGTCGAGTTGAATGACTATCTGGAAACAATGATCCACGTAAAGTCAAAAGTCATTGTCGAGCGCAGAATGCTCGATGGCAGCGCGGCCTTGGGCGAGTTGACGATGTATTACTGCCTTCGCCGAATTTTGAAAGGCAAAGCGACGCTTCAAGATATGGGCGTTCTGCATGCCGTTAGTAACATGCTGCAGGTCGCTGGGGTCCTTGGTCCGAACGAGACGCTTGGTTCAAGAATTGAAAATTGATGATCAGGGAGCGAGAGAAATGTCAGACATAGAAGCGCGTGTAAAAAGAATAATTTGTGACAATTTGGGCGTGAAGCCGGAAGAGTTGAAGAACTCCAACAGCTTTGTTGAAGATCTAGGCGCCGATTCCCTGGATACGGTTGAACTTGTCATGGCGCTGGAAGAGGAATTTGAAATAGAAATTCCTGACGAAGAAGCTGAAAAAATTACAACCGTTCAGGCCGCGATAGACTACGCAGAAAGTCAATTGGGTCTGTAGTCGCTGTCAGTCAGAGCAAAAAAAACGGCCCGAAGGCCGTTTTTTATTCACCGCAAAACCTCAACCACCCAAGTACGCCTCACGCACTTTCGGATCAGTCAGCAGCGCTTCACCAGTCCCTTGCATCACCACTCGCCCGTTCTCCAGAACGTACGCGCGGTCAGCGATTTTCAGTGCCTGGTTGGCGTTTTGCTCCACCAGGAACACCGTCACACCGTCCTTGCGCAGTTGTTCGATGATGTCGAAGATCTGCTGGATGATGATCGGTGCCAGGCCCAGTGACGGCTCGTCGAGCAGCAACAACTTGGGCTTGCTCATCAGCGCACGGCCGATGGCGAGCATTTGCTGTTCGCCGCCGGACATGGTGCCGCCGCGTTGGGCAAAGCGCTCTTTCAGGCGTGGGAAAAGTCCGAGAACCTTGTCCATCTGTTCCTGATAATCGCCCTTGTCGGTGAAGAAGCCGCCCATGGCGAGGTTTTCTTCCACGGTCAGACGGGCGAACACCCGACGACCTTCCGGCACCACGGCAATGCTCTTGCGCATGATCTGCGCCGAGGTCTGCCCCACGAGTTCTTCACCCATGTATTTGATGCTGCCGCTGTGGGCTTGCGGCGAACCGCACAGCGTCATCAGCAGAGTGGATTTGCCCGCGCCGTTGGCACCGATCAGGGTGACGATTTCGCCCTGGCGGATTTCCACGTTGACGCTGTGCAGGGCCTGGATCTTGCCGTAGAAGGTGGAAACGTTTTCGAATTGCAGCATTTACGCTTCCCCCAGGTAGGCTTTGATCACTTCAGGATTGTCGCGGATCTGTTCCGGCGTGCCGGTGGCCAGGGGCGTGCCCTGGTTGATCACGACAATGTGGTCGGAAATGCTCATGACCAGTTTCATGTCGTGTTCGATCAGCAGCACGGTCACATCATGCTCGTTGCGCAGCACGCTGATCAGCGCCTTGAGGTCTTCGGTTTCCTTCGGGTTCAGGCCGGCGGCCGGTTCGTCGAGCATGAGGATCCGCGGGCGGGTCATCATGCAGCGCGCGATTTCCAGGCGACGTTGCTGACCGTAGGCCAGGGTGCCGGCCGGACGGTTGGCGAAAGCCGTGAGGTTGACCTTGTCCAGCCAGTACTCGGCGAATTCCATGGCCTCGCGCTCGCTCTTGCGGAACGCCGGGGTCTTGAACAGACCGGCCAGGAAGTTGGTGTTCAGGTGGCGGTGCTGGGCGATCAAGAGGTTCTCGACCGCCGTCATGTCCTTGAACAGCCGCACGTTCTGAAAGGTACGCACCACGCCTTTGCGGGCGATCTCATGGCCGGGCAGGCCTTCGATGGCCTGGCCGTCGAGCAGGATGCTACCGCCGCTCGGCTTGTAGAAACCGGTCAGGCAGTTGAACACGGTGGTCTTGCCGGCGCCGTTCGGGCCGATCAATGCCACGACCTGTTTCTCGTGCACGGTCAGGGCCACGCCGTTGACCGCCAGCAAGCCGCCGAAGCGCATGCTCAGATTTTCGACTTTTAGGATCTCGCGGCTCATTTGCGCAGCTCCATGTGAGGACGTTGCATGGGCAGCAGGCCTTGAGGACGCCAGATCATCATCAGCACCATCAAGGCGCCGAACATCAACATGCGGTATTCACTGAACTCACGCATCATTTCCGGCAACAGGATCATCACCGTGGCGGCGAGCACGACACCCAGTTGCGAGCCCATGCCGCCCAGCACCACGATGGCGAGGATGGTCGCCGATTCGATGAAGGTGAAGGACTCCGGTGTCACCAGCCCCTGACGCGCGGCGAAGAAGCTGCCGGCAAAACCGGCGAAGCAGGCACCGAGGGTAAACGCGGAGAGTTTGATGATGGTCGGGTTCAGGCCCAACGCACGGCAGGCGATTTCGTCTTCACGCAGCGCTTCCCAGGCACGGCCCAACGGCATGCGCAGCAAGCGGTTGATCACGAACAGCGCGAACAGCGCCAGCAACAACGCGATCAGGTAAAGGAAGATCACCTTGTTGATCGAGTTGTATTCCAGGCCGAAGTACTCGTGGAACGTCTGCATCCCTTCAGCGGCTTTACGCTCGAAGGTCAGGCCGAAGAACGTGGGCTTCTCGATATTACTGATGCCATTCGGGCCACCGGTGATATCGGTCAGGTTACGCAGGAACAGACGGATGATTTCACCGAAGCCCAAGGTCACGATCGCCAGGTAGTCACCGCGCAAACGCAGGACCGGGAAGCCGAGCAGGAAGCCGAAGGTGGCCGCCATCAGCCCGGCAATCGGCAGGCAGATCCAGAAGCTCAGACCGTAGTAGTGCGACAGCAGCGCATAACTGTAGGCGCCGACGGCGTAGAAACCGACGTAACCGAGGTCGAGCAGACCAGCCAGGCCGACCACGATGTTCAGGCCAAGGCCCAGCATCACGTAGATCAGCACCAGCGTCGCGATGTCCACCGCGCCGCGCGAGCCGAAGAACGGCCACACCAGGGCACCGACGATCAGCGCAATGATGATCCAGCGCTGGGTGGTCGGCAGGGTCAGGAAGTTACTGGCCTTGGCCGGCATCACTGGCATGTTTGGCGAGGATTTCCACGCCGCGCTGATCTGCTGGTCGAACAGCACCCGCAGGAACATCAACACCGAACACACGGCGATGGTGATCAGCGTTGAGGTGCTGGTGCCATGGACTTCGAGGTTGATGCCGACGATGGTCAGCTTCAACCCGAGTACCGGATACGCAACAGCCCAAACTAACAGCGCACTGAACAACGCCTGTTTAAGATTCCTAGTCATACTTTTTCAACCTCCGGACGGCCCAACAGGCCGGTAGGCCGGAACAACAACACCAGAACCAATAGGCCGAACGCCACGACGTCCTTGTACTGGTCGCCGAAGATATCGGCACCAAAGGCCTCCGCTACCCCGAGCACAATCCCGCCGAGCATGGCTCCGGGGATGCTGCCGATACCGCCCAGTACCGCAGCGGTGAAGGCCTTGAGGCCGACGAGGAAACCGGCGTTCGGGTTGATCACGCCGTATTGCATGCTCAGCAGCACGGCCGCGACGGCCGCCAGTGCGGCACCGATGACGAAGGTCAGGGCGATGATGTTGTTGGTGTTGATGCCCAGCAGGTTGGCCATCTTGATGTCTTCGGCACAGGCGCGGCAGGCACGACCCAGGCGAGAGCGGGAGATGAACAGCGTCAGGCCGAGCATGGCGACCAGGGTCACCACGAACACCACGATTTGCATGTAGGAAATCAGCACTTCTTGTGCGCCACCTGGCCCGATGGAGAAATTGCCGGGGATCAGGTTGGGGATGGATTTGTCCTTGGAGTCTTGCGCCAGCAGAACCGTGTTCTGCAGGAAGATCGACATGCCGATGGCGGAAATCAGCGGGATCAGACGGTTGCTGCCGCGCAAGGGGCGGTAGGCGATCCGTTCGATGCTGTAACCGTAGGCACTGGTGACAACGATGGTGGCGAGGAAAGCGGCGGTCATCAACAGCGGAACACTGTCGAGTCCCATCATGGACAGGCCCGCGATGGCGATGAAAGCCACGTAGGAACCGATCATGTACACCTCGCCGTGGGCGAAGTTGATCATTCCAATGATGCCGTAAACCATCGTATAGCCGATGGCGATCAGGGCATACGTGCTGCCAATGGTCAGACCATTAACCAGCTGTTGGAAGAAGTGATAGATGTCAGGCATTACAGCGCTCCTAAAAACCTGATACGCATTTCACTGGTGGAGTCATTTTCCCGCTCGAGCCCCGTGGATCTGCATCCACTTCGAATTCGAGGTTTGCCAGCGAACCGCTGATGACGGTTTTGAGATTTTCAGGTGGGGAGACTGGCGGATCACGCCAGCGCGGCCCAATACGTTCGTAAAACAAAGCCCACGGCACGCCGTGGGCTTTATTGGCAGTCAGTCAGGCAACGCCTTACTGAGGCGAAACTTCAGTTTTAGGTTTGCCGAAGTGCCACTCGTAGACCACGAATTTGAAGTCTTTCAAGTCGCCCTTGGCGTCGAAGCTCAGGTCGCCAGTCGGGGTTTTGAAAGTGCCGGCGTGGATGGCAGCAGCCACTTTGGCAGGGTCTTCGCTCTTGGCGGCAGTGATACCACCGGCGATGACTTCAACGGCCGAGTAGGCCGGGAACACGAACGGACCGCTCGGGTCTTCTTTCTTGGCTTTGAACGCGTCAGCCAGGGCGACGTTGGCCGGATCCTGGTCGAAGGATTTCGGCAGGGTCACCAACAGGCCTTCGGAAGCGTCCTTGGCGATCTGCGAAATGGAGTCGTTACCCACGCCTTCCGGACCCATGAACTTGGCTTTCAGGCCTTTTTCCTGGGATTGACGCAGGATCAGACCCAGCTCCGGGTGGTAGCCGCCGTAGTAGACGAAGTCGACGTTGGCTTGCTTGAGCTTGGCGATGATCGAGGAGAAGTCCTTGTCGCCGGCGTTGATGCCTTCGAACACGGCAACTTTAACGTTTTTGCCTTCAAGGGTTTTCTTCACGGCGGTGGCGATGCCTTCACCGTATTGCTGTTTGTCGTGCAGCACAGCAACGATTTTCGGTTTGACGTGATCGGCGATGTAGTTACCGGCGGCAGGGCCCTGGGCGCTGTCCAGACCGATAGTACGGAAGATCATTTTGTAACCACGGGCGGTGATGTCCGGGCTGGTGGCAGCCGGGGTGATCATGATCACGCCTTCGTCTTCGTAGATGTCCGAAGCGGGTTGAGTGGAGCTGGAGCACAGGTGACCGACCACGAACTTGACGCCGTCGTTGACGACTTTGTTCGCTACAGCCACGGCTTGTTTCGGATCGCAGGCATCGTCGTATTCAACAGCTTCGAGCTTCTTGCCGTCGACGCCGCCCTTGGCGTTGATTTGTTCGATGGCCATTTTGGCGCCACTGAACTGCATGTCGCCGTATTGGGCTACCGGGCCGGTTTTAGGGCCGGCGATACCGATCTTGATGGTGTCAGCTGCGAACGAATGGCTGGCAACCCCGGCCAGAACCATAGCGGCAAACAGTTTGGAAATCTGCTTAGTAGCCTTAGTCATAGTGCTCCACTCTTACTGTTGTAGTTTTTATAGTCCTGGCGCCGTAGCAGCAGAACCGGGTCAGATATCTTGGATATCCTCCGGAAAATGCCCCCGGCAACTGTACCGGTACAGTGTAGAGCGCCGATTGTTAGCCTGGGAAGGCAGCGCCGGGGGGCAAAACCTGAGGGTGTCGCTATTTTGAAAGAAATATACAGAAATGCGGCGGGTTGTTAGCTGGCTAATCGCTTGATTCATCAGCATTCCTTGGCTTTCCTGCGCTTTTCATTCGGTGACTCAATTGCATCCGGGTTTTTCTGCCGGACCACCGACGTTATCATTCGCGTCGATTTCTTTTCCGGACAGGACCCATGACTCAAGAACCTAGCACCCTCTATGCCAAACTGCTTGGTGAGACCGCATCTATTACCTGGAAGGAACTGGAACCGTTCTTCGCCAAGGGTGCCCTATTGTGGGTCGACCCGAGCCTGGATTTGATCGCCGCCGCCGAAGCCGTGGCGACGGACGAAGGCGAGAAAGTCGCTGCCTGGCTGGCCGCCGACACACTCGCCAAGCTCTCTGAAACGCGGGCGCTGGATCTTTTCGAGCGCGATCCGCAGCTGTGGGCCGTGGTGGTTTCGCCGTGGATTCTGATCCAGGAAAGGGCGACGAGCTGACAGGTTGCACCAAATAAGTGCGCCGCTTTATCGGCTAAAAGTGTGTAGGTGAGTAGCGTGATGGCATGTTGCCGTAGAGAAAGGCCACAGAAGGGTCTTGAAGAGGGTGACGTGCACGTAACGGGAACAGTTTTATGAGCAGCCTGCGGGCTGCTTAATTGTTTCTGGATGTGATCGTTCCCACGCTCCGCGTGGGAATGCAGCCCGGGACGCTCCGCGTCCCAAAAGCGGACGCGGAGCGTCCATTGAGGCATTCCTACGCATTAGCGGTGAAGTTGAGGCCGCCATCGCGAGCAAGCTCGCTCCCACAGGGACCGCGTTCCGTCTGGAGGAATGCGGTCCTTGTGGGAGCGAGCTTGCTCGCGATGGCGGCGACTCGGTCTTGCGCTTGGCTTAGAAAGTCTTGCCGGTGTGGTTATTGAGCGAAATAACCTTGGTCTTGCCAATCCGGTGACGATAAATCTCACGCAGGTATTTGATCGCTTTCTTCACGCAATCACGGGACAGGCGAATGTCGTTGATCGACACGAACTTGTCCTTGTCGCTGATCAGCTCGCGGTACTTCTTCTCGTACATCGGTTTGATCGCGTACCAGTTGGTGTCGAGGATCTTCGCCGGGTTTTCGAACTCGTTGAGCAAGTCGTCGATCAGGTCTTCGTCGAAGTCTTCATGGATGATGAAGTCGAGGATCGAGTTGTCCAGGGTTTCATCAAAGCGGTACGGGTTCTTCGCGAAGCAGCGCTTGATGAAGGCCACGATCAGGGTCAGGAAGTCGTCCGACAGGCACGGGCTCTTGGCGATCAGGGTGGTCAGCGACAGGTTGGCCGAGGCGCCGATCACCAGCGCGTAACGCTTGAGCGTGGTGTTGGGGAACAGGCTGTTGAGGTGGGTCTTCAAGCGGTTCAGGTCCATGTAGGACAGCTTGTAGTCCTTGGGCAACGACACGATCGACACCACCGATGAGCAGTTCTTGAAGAAGTGCAGGTCGTGCAACGCGGCCGCGTCATACCCGGAATTCTTGTACTGCTCAAGCGAGGCGCGATAGCGCTTGGACTCGATCGGCAACAGGCTGATGCCTTCGATGGCCTGGGTGACCTTGTTGAAGTGCGGCAGGTCGATGGAGCGGAAGAACAGGTCGTCGATGTTCAGACGCTGTGGCTCTTTATCGAACACCTTGAATTTGTCGCTGCTCGGCGCCGGGGTTTCCGGCACCACGGACTCGGCGTAGGCAATCGCCACCGGGCCGGCCAGGCTCATGAACAGGTCGTTGGCGTCCAGGCGAATGGTTTCGCCGATGTCGATGCCGGCACGTCGGAAATAGTTCTGGTCGTAGTCAGTCGTGACCGCTTGCGCCGTCAGAATGTTGAAGATCTGCTGCGAGATGTATTGGTTGGCGTGCTTTTCCATCGCATTGACATCAATGTTCTGGATGTTGCCGTCATCGCTCTCTTCGGCATAACGCATGATGTCGTTGGAGATCAGCATCATCGCGTTCCAGGGGCGGATCCGCCCCATGACGCTGGCTTCGCTGCTGTCTTCATTGTCGAAGTTGTACGAAAAGTCCCATTCTTCCGACAGGTATTTGCACAGCAGGCGCCCGGCGTTGATGTGCAGCGCCTCGGACATTTCGCTGCGATGGTCGGAAATGTTTGGCAGCACGCAAATGCCGCTGGTGAAGATCGGCTCGAAGACAAAGGCGTGGCCGCTTTTACTGTCGTGCTCGTCCATCGGCTTGGTGTCGAACGTCTTGTTCATGTACGAGTGCTGCTGGGCCAGGCCGAATTCCGAGGCCATGCCCGAACCGGTACCGCCGCCGGCGCTGAAAATCGAGAAATACAGGCGCGACTGGTTGGCCTTGATCCCGCAGCTGTCGATCAGGTACGAGTGAATCATCTTCCAGTCGGGGCTGGAGAACCGCTGGGTGTCCTTGTTCAGGATGATCTTGGCCAGGTACTGGCCGAGGATCGGCGCGTTACCGGCGCCACCGGCGTGGACTTCCGACAAGTCCATGATTTTCATTTTGCTGTAGTCGCGCAGGAAGCCGCTTTTTTCACCCTTGCGCGAGAAACGGATGCGACCGGCGATGTCCTTATCCAAGTCGCCGAGCATCACCAGCGGCTCGACCAGGAACACTGGTTTGGTCGCCTTGTTCGGCCCCAGGCGCAGGTTGTTACGAATCCACTGCGCCGGGCTGTAGCCTTTTTCGGCGTAGCGTTTGTCCGGTGACAGGCGATCTTCGTTATTGAATTCGTTGAGGTAGAACTTGCGCGCGTTGTACACCAGTTCGGCCACGTCCAGCGCAATGTTCGAACCGCAACGGCCCAGGCCGATCAGGCACACCGACGGGAATTCCTGCTCGCTGTGTTGTTCGCCGTCGCCTTCCAGGTGCGGTGGGCGCGGGAACACCATGTCGCGCAGACCATCGAGGTTATCGAGGATGCGGTCGGTATTGGTTTCGGTGAAGTACAGGTACTGCTGGGTCGCCAGCGGGCGCGACGGGATCAATGGCTTCGACGATGAAGGGCTGTTGGCCGCTGGGCTCAACGTCAAATCGGATACCGCAGTGGCCGGATTATTTTTAGAAGTCATTGTGCGCCATGTGCCTGGACTGGTTGGCTCGACAACAAGGTGTCATCGAACTTCACGGAATGTGTTTACGCGTCTTTTTGCGCGTGCAAATTGCCCAAGCGACAGGGCGTTGGCCGGTGCGCCGCTCAGGGGAGTCCATTCCTGATTTATGATGGATCGGCCAGTATTCGGCGATCTTTAATCAAAAGGAGGCAAAATGATGGCCGCTTTACCTTCCCTCGGATTCGCCGGAATTGGCCTGATGGGCCTGCCGATGTGCCAGCGCTTGCTGGCTGCGGGCTATCCGCTGACGGTATGGAACCGCAATCCGGCCAGGTGCGCGCCATTGGTCAAAGCGGGAGCGCGGCAGGTGGCGACGCCCGCCGAACTGTGCCGGCACGCAGAGGTGGTGATGCTGTGTCTGGCGGACACGGCAGTGGTGCGCGAGGTGGTGTTTGGCCCGGCAGGCGTTGCCGAGGGTGGGAAAAGTGGTCAGCTGCTGGTGGACTTTTCCAGCCTGGAGCCCACCGCCACGCGGGAAATGGCCACAGCACTGGCCAGCCAATCCGGCATGGCTTGGCTGGATGCGCCGGTGTCGGGTGGGGTGGTCGGTGCCGAGGCGGGTAGCCTCGCGATCATGGTCGGTGGCGAAGCGGCGGATCTTGAGCGTGTGCGGCCGGTGTTGCTGAGTCTGGGGCAACGGGTGACTCATATGGGCGCCGTCGGTGCCGGCCAGGTGACCAAGGCCTGCAATCAGATGATCGTCGCCTGCAATGCCTTGGTGATCGCCGAAGTGGTGGCGTTGGCGGAACGTTCAGGCGTCGATGCCAGCCTGATCGCCGAAGCGCTGGCCGGCGGGTTCGCCGATTCCAAACCGTTGCAGATCCTTGCCCCGCAAATGGCTGAAAGCCGCTTCGAACCGGTGAAATGGCACGTGCGCACGCTGCTCAAGGACCTGGACACGGCGGTGAAGTTTTCTCGCGAGCAGGGCTCGGCCACGCCGATCAGCGGATTGGCCGCACAATTGATGCGCCTGCATGGGGGCCGGGGCTATTTGGAAAAGGACCCGTCAACGTTAGTCCGGTTATACCGCGAGCCAGGCTCAATGGACTGACGGTGTGTGCGTGTTTGCGCTGGTTGATTTCGCTCAGCACCGGACGTAGTTCCTCCAGCGGCACCGGGCGGCTGAGCAGGTAGCCCTGAACGAAATCGCAGCCGTGGCGTTCGAGAAATTCGTATTGCTCCAGCGTCTCGACGCCCTCGGTGACCACCTGCAAATGCAGGGTGTGGGCCATGACGATGATCGCTTGGACGATCTCCATGTCCGGGGTGGCTTTGGGGATGTCCTGGATGAACGAACGATCGATCTTCAGCGTATTCAGCGGCAGGCGCTTGAGGTAAGCCAGGGATGAATAACCGGTGCCGAAGTCGTCGATCGACAGCGATACCCCGAGGGCACGGATCTGCCGCAGCAGCACCAGGGTATTGGCGATGTTGCCCATCAGCGCGTTTTCCGTAACTTCCAGCTCGAGGCGCTCGGGTGCGACGCCGGTGATGCGCAGGACTTTTTCGATTTCGTCGGCCAGTTCTTCCCGGGCGAGGTTCAGGGGCGAGCAGTTGACCGCGATTTTCAGTGCTTCGCAGCCGTGTCGGGACAACTCGCCCAAGTCTTCGCAGGCTTTGCACAGGACCCAGTTGTCTAGTTCGGCGATCAGCCCGTTGGCCTCGGCGATGGCGATGAAACGGTCGGGCGTGAGCAAGCCATGGATCGGGTGTTGCCAGCGAATCAGCGCTTCGAGCTTGGTGACCTGGCCGGTTTTCAGCTCATAGATCGGTTGGTAATACAGCTTCAGCCCGACGTCTTCGCGCAGGGCATGGCGCAATTCTTCTTCCAGTTGCAGTTCCAGCGTGGCCCGGGTCCGCAGGTTAGGGTTGAAGAAATGCAGGCTATTGCGGCCGCTGCCCTTGGACTGATACAGCGCCAGGTCGGCGTTTTTCAGCAGTTCTTCGCAGGTCTTGCCGTCCTCGGGGAACAGGCTGATGCCGATGCTAGTGGTCATCACCATGCGCCGGCCTGACAGCTCGATGGGCTCTTTCATTTTGAACATGATGCGCTGGGCCATGTGCCGGGCTTCTTCGCGGTCGTGCAGGCCGATGAGGATGCAGAACTCGTCGCCACCGAAGCGCGCCACCACATCGTCGTGGCTGCGCACCGAACCTTTGATATGGCCTGCCAGCACTTTGAGCAATTCGTCGCCGGCGTCGTGGCCCAGGCTGTCGTTGATGCGTTTGAAATGGTCGATGTCGAGGAACATCACCGCCAGCATGCCGCCCTCGTTGGTTTTTTCGATCAGTTTCTCGGCGAAGATCTGATTAAAGCCGCGGCGATTGATCAGGTTGGTCAGAGGGTCATAGTGCGCCACCTGTTGCAGCGACATGCGCGCCTGGTCCAGTTGGCTGAGCAGCGTGTTGACCCGACGCAGGTCGTGTTCCTTGTTTTGCAGTTTCTTGTCGGCCAGTGCCGCGCTGATGCAACTGCCGATGATCAACAGGGTCATGACCGCCACCGTCAGCCCCAACTGCAGGTGATTGTTATCACCGGGCAGGAAGGGCAGGCTGCCGACCGGCACCACCAGGGTGAGCGCCGCCATGCCGGTGAAATGCATGCTGACGATGCCGGCCCCAAGCACCAGGCTGGCAGTGAATTTGCGCAGTTGATGAAACAGTCCGGTGCCATCGCGCAGGTGCCTGGAAATCAGCAGGGCAGCGAGGCTGGCGCCAATGGCGATAACAATGGAGAGGGCGAACAGGGTGGGGTCGTAATAGGCCGTTGCAATCGAATGCATGGCGGTCATGCCCACGTAGTGCATGGTCGCGATGCCCAGTCCGATCCAGACGGCGGCCCGCAGGTATTGCCAGACATTGAGATCCGGGTGGCTAAGCGTGTGCATCGCCAGATAAGAGGCCGTCAGGGCAAATACCAGCGAAAGCAGGGTGACGGGCAATTGGTAGTGAATTTCGACCGGTGCCTGGAACGCCAGCATGCTGATGAAATGCATGGCCCAAATACCGCCCGCCAGGCATCCGGCGCCGACCCAGCGCCACAGTCGCTGGGTTCCGGACTTTTCCACATGACCGACCCGTTCGGTCATGTCCAGCGTGGCAAAACCGGCCGCACTCGCCACCACATAGGCCAGCAGCACCAAAAAAGGGTTGTGGGTGCAGTTGAGTATGACCTGCCCGCCTTCCGGCAGCTCGGTAAGGAACTGCAAACCAAGCCACTCCATAGCATGCCCCGTCTCTGCGCCATGAACCCTGGCGAATGCTTTGGAGTATAGAGGTCATGTACAGAGCGCAAGTCGTGATGGCACGGTGACGCCAATGATTTCGGTATGAGCTTGATAGCGATTGGCGCTAAGCGTCAGGCGCTCTGTTCATAGGGTATTTCAAACTCCGGTTGCAGGGCGGGCAGCCCGAATGCCGCCCGCGCGGCATCGCAATCTACGTTCGCCTCACCATTGGCCCACGAGGCATCGAACTCCCGGCAAGTGCTGGAGCGCTGATCATAAATCGAGCACTGCACGGTGCTGCCGACTTCGCCCACCAGGGCGGTGCAGCGGGTCGGCTTGCAGTCGGTGCCAAGCATGGCGACCCGGCTGGGGCTGATCGGCGCGACCAGATCGTCGGGCACCGTTCCCCCTGCCGAGGTGCATTCACCCCAGAAAAAAGACACGCGAAAATGAGAACAGCAGGCACCGCAATTCAGACACGGACTGGCTTCGGACATGGGCGATAGTCAAAGAGGGATGGGGGCAACGGTGGGGTAGATCAGGCCGCTATTCTAGGCTTCGGCCTGGACTTGGGAAGGGGGGCGCACAGGTATTTTTCAATGCCTGGTCGAGCCTTCCCAAACACCACCATTCCCCTGTGGGAGCGGGCTTGCTCGCGAAAGCGGCGGGTCAGTCAATGATGATGTCGCTGACACGACGCCTTCGCGAGCAAGCCCGCTCCCACAGTGGGCATGCGGTGTATGGGAAATTGCGGTTGGCATGGCTTGATATCAGGCTGGCGAATGATGACAGACACGCCGCGCGCGCCTGACTAGATTGCAGATTCCGGGGGCAGCGACGCCTTCATAACAATAAAAGAGACGGACCCCATGCAGAACTCGACCCAAGCGGCGAATGCCTGGCGCATTCTGTTCCTGCTGTTCCTGGCCAACCTGTTCAACTTCTTCGACCGCACCATCCCCGCCATCATCATCGAGCCCATTCGCATGGAATGGCACCTCAGCGACTTTCAATTGGGGATCATCGGTACGGCATTCACCATCGTTTATGCGATTGCCGGCCTGCCGCTGGGGCGCATGGCCGATACCGGTTCCCGCGCCAAATTGATGGGTTGGGGCCTGGCGGTGTGGAGCGGGCTGACCGCCGTCAACGGGCTGGTGGGCAGTTTCTGGAGTTTCCTGATTGTGCGGATGGGCATCGGTATCGGTGAAGCCAGTTACGCACCCGCCGCCAATTCGCTGATCGGCGACCTGTTCCCGGCCCACCGCCGCGCGCGTGCGATGGGCATTTTCATGCTGGGTTTGCCACTAGGCTTGTTGCTGGCGTTTTTCACCATCGGCGCAATGGTCAAGGCCTTCGACAGTTGGCGCGCACCGTTTTTCATCGCGGCAGTGCCGGGGTTGATCCTGGCGATCTTCATGTTTTTCATCAAGGAACCGAAACGCGGCGCGGCGGAAACCGTACAGGTTTCCCAGGAGCGCGTGGACCGGCCGATCCGTCGGGTGCTGGCGGTGCCGACCTTCCTCTGGCTGGTGCTGGCAGGGTTGTGCTTCAACTTCGCGACCTATGCCTGCAACTCCTTCCTGGTGCCAATGCTGCAGCGCTACTTCCTGATGCCGTTGCATGAAGCGGCGGTGGCCACGGGGGTGATCGTCGGGGTGACCGGGCTGTTCGGCCTGACGTTGGGCGGCTGGGTCGCCGACAAGATCCACCAGCGGGTGGCCAATGGACGACTGTTGTTTGCTGCGTTCAGTTTGATTATCTCGACCGTGTGTACAGCCTGGGCGCTGCACGCCGGGCGTATTGAGATTGGCGTGTTTGTCGCGGTGTTCAGCCTGGGTTGGCTGTTCGCCTACAACTTCTACACCTGCGTTTACACGGCGATCCAGGACGTGGTCGAACCGCGCCTGCGGGCCACGGCGATGGCGCTGTTTTTTGCCGGGTTGTATTTATTGGGCGGTGGCTTGGGGCCGGTGGTGGTCGGTGGTTTGTCCGATCACTTCGCCAACACGGCGATGCTGGCGGCGGGCGCCGAACAGATGACCGAGGCGTTCAAGGCTGTCGGGCTGCATGACGCGATGTACCTGATCCCGGTGGCGCTGTTTTTCACCATGGTGTTTCTGTTTATGGCGTCGCGGTGTTTTGTGCGCGATGCCAAGCGGATGAAGGAAGGGTTGGTTGCGGTGATTGAGCCCGAAATTCCTGCGGTGACTGCATAATCGCCTTCGCGGGCAAGCCTCGCTCCTACTGATCGTTCCCACGCTCTGCGTGGGAATGCAGCCAGGGACGCTCCGCGTCCCAAGAGCGGACGCAGAGCGTCCGGGGAGGCATTCCCACGCGGAGCGTGGGAACGATCGGCAGACAAAAAAAGGCCCGCATCACTGCGGGCCTTCTTTTTTCTAACGGTGGAGCAGGGGGGTTAACCCGCCACCAGCACCCGAATCGCTTCCAGTCGCAGCGCAGCCTTGTCCAGCATCGCCAAACCTTGCTCGCGTTGATTGCGCAGGGCAACCAGCTCGCTGTCGCGCACGGTCGGGTTGACCGCTTGCAACGCGGTCAGGCGTGCCAGTTCTTCGTCGGTGTCGGCAGCCAGGCGACGTTGCGCCTCAGCCACGCGCTCGGCGTGACGCGGGGCGATTTTCTCTTCGCCGGCGTTGATCCGTGGCGTCAGTTGATCGCGCTGGGCCTGGATAAACTTGTTGGCGCTGGCGCGGGGCACGCTTTCCAGTTGATCGTTCAGGGTTTCGAACGACACCCGGCCGGACAAGTCATTGCCATTGGCATCCAGCAAGCAGCGCAGGGCGGCCGGCGGCAGGTAACGGCCCAGTTGCAGCGAACGCGGGGCTACCACTTCGCTGACGTAGAGCAGTTCCAGCAACACGGTGCCGGGTTTCAGCGCCTTGTTCTTGATCAGCGCCACGGCGGTGTTGCCCATCGAACCGGACAACACCAGGTCCATGCCGCCCTGCACCATCGGGTGTTCCCAGGTGATGAACTGCATGTCTTCGCGAGACAGCGCCTGGTTGCGGTCGTAGGTGATGGTCACGCCTTCGTCGTCGCCCAGCGGGAAGCTGGCGTCGAGCATTTTTTCGCTCGGCTTGAGGATCAGGGCGTTTTCCGAATGGTCTTCGCTGTCGATGCCGAACGCGTCGAACAGGGTTTCCATGTAGATCGGCAGGGCGAACTGATCGTCTTGCTCAAGGATGTCCTCGACCAACTGATCGCCTTCGCCCGAACCGCCGGAGTTGAGCTCCAGCAAACGGTCGCGACCGGTGTGCAGCTCGGCTTCCAGACGTTCACGCTCACTGCGCGCCTCGTCGATCAGCGCTTGCCACTCGCCGTCATCGGCGTTTTCCAGCAGCGGCAGCAGGCGCGAGCCGAACTGATGTTGCAAGGCGTTACCGGTCGGGCAGGTGTTGAGGAAGGCGTTCAGCGCTTCGTGGTACCACTGGAACAGACGCTCTTGCGGGCTGGTTTCCAGGTACGGCACGTGCAGCTCGATGATGTGCTTCTGGCCGATCCGGTCCAGACGACCGATACGCTGCTCCAGCAGGTCCGGGTGCGACGGCAGATCGAACAGCACCAAGTGGTGCGAGAACTGGAAGTTGCGACCTTCACTGCCGATTTCCGAGCAGATCAGCACTTGCGCGCCAAATTCTTCGTCGGCGAAGTAAGCGGCAGCGCGGTCACGTTCGAGGATGTTCATGCCCTCGTGGAACACCGTGGCCGGGATGCCGGAACGCACGCGCAGGGCGTCTTCCAGGTCCATGGCGGTTTCGGCGTGGGCGCAGATCACCAGCACTTTGGTGCGCTTGAGCATCTTCAGGGTGTCGATCAGCCACTCGACGCGCGGGTCGAATTTCCACCAGCGTTCTTCTTCGTTGGCGTCCGGCTGGGCCTGGAAGCTGACTTCCGGGTACAGCTCGGCGTGATCGCCCAGGGGCAGTTCGAGGTATTCGTCGGGGCACTGCAGCGGGTACGGGTGCAGTTTGCGCTCCGGGAAACCCTGCACGGCGGCGCGGGTGTTGCGGAACAGCACGCGGCCAGTGCCGTGGCGGTCGAGCAGCTCGCGCACGAGGCGGGCGCTGGCTTCGACGTCGCCATCGTTGACGGCGGTAAGCAGGGCTTCGCCTTCGTTACCGAGGAAACCGTGGATGGTCTTGTGTGCTTCAGGCGACAGGCGCCCCTTGTCCAGCAACTCCTGAACGGCCTCGGCCACCGGGCGATAGTTTTCACTCTCGGCGCGGAAGGCGTGCAGGTCATGGAAACGGTTCGGGTCGAGCAGGCGCAGACGCGCGAAGTGGCTGTCCTGGCCCAGTTGTTCCGGGGTCGCGGTCAGCAGCAGCACGCCGGGAATGACCTCGGCCAGTTGCTCGACCAGCGAGTATTCGGCGCTGGCCTTTTCTTCGTGCCAGACCAGGTGGTGGGCTTCGTCGACCACCATCAAGTCCCAGCCGGCGGCGAACAGCGCGTCCTGGGCCTTCTCATCGTCCACCAGCCATTCCAGCGCCACGAGGGCGAGCTGGGTGTCTTCGAACGGGTTGGCGGCATCGCTTTCGATGAAGCGTTCTTCGTCGAACAGCGCGACTTGCAGGTTGAAGCGACGGCGCATCTCCACCAGCCACTGATGCTGCAGGTTCTCTGGAACCAGGATCAGCACGCGGTTGGCGCGGCCCGACAGCAGTTGGCGATGGATCACCAAACCGGCTTCGATGGTTTTACCCAGGCCCACTTCGTCCGCCAGCAATACCCGCGGCGCGATACGGTCAGCGACTTCACGGGCGATGTGCAATTGGTGCGCGATCGGCTGCGCACGCACGCCGCCCAGGCCCCACAGGGAAGATTGCAACTGACGGCTGGTGTGTTCCAGGGTGTGATAACGCAGGGAGAACCAGGCCAGCGGGTCGATCTGCCCGGCGAACAAACGGTCGCTGGCCAGACGGAACTGAATGAAGTTCGACAGTTGGGTTTCCGGCAGGGTGACCACTTCGTTCTGCGCGTTGAGGCCGTGGTAGACCAGCAGGCCATCGACATCGTCGACTTCCTGTACGGTCAGTTTCCAGCCTTCGAAGTGAGTGATCGAGTCACCGGGGGAAAACCGCACACGTGTGAGGGGCGCATTCCGTAGCGCGTACTGACGAGTGTCGCCAGTGGCCGGATAGAGCACGGTCAACAAGCGGCCGTCCTGTGCCAGAACGGTGCCCAAACCCAGCTCGGCTTCGCTGTCACTAATCCAGCGTTGCCCCGGTTGATACTGCTGCGCCATGCTGCCTGACTCCCACCTTGAAAAAGCGGGCTATCTTAACGGAATGAGCCTTCAGGGCCAAAGGATAACTCGCGCCGACGCCGGTGAAGGCCGCGATTTTTCGATGTTCGGGAACGCTTGGGTTCTGTGTTGTCGGATAAAACATCGTCGCGCGTGCGTGCTCTGGTTCACAACTTTGCGACCGATGGCTCAAGTCGCCGCAGCAGCAGCCGACAGCCTGATGACAGGAGACTAAAAATTATGCTGCAACCGATGCTCCCCTTGAGTGCCGTGCCGATCACCTCACAGCAGGACCCGATCCGCCAGCGCCCGGACATTCCGCCGGTGGTGCCTGTGCAGGAAAGCTCCAGTGAAAGCACGATCGACCTGCAAAAGCGCGACCCGGAAGAGGCTGCCCTGCAACTGCGCGAGGAACAACGCCGCCGCCAGGAACAGGATCGCCGGCGCCATGAAGCCGATCAGGACCCGGAAGCACACCTGGCGATTCCCGGTGACGAGCTCAATGCCGACAACACCGTGCCGGTCGCGCCGCTCATTGAAGACGAGCCGCGCCAGGGACTTTGGGTCGATATCCAGATCTGACAGGCTTCCTGTTGTGCGCGCTACCGAAGGGCTGCGATCTTTTCAGACGCCCCCGTTGTCAGCCAATTTGCGCAAACTGCTCAATAACAGCTCGATCTCCTCCTCAGTGTTCAAGTAACTCACGGCAATCCGCGCAATGCTCTCCAGCCCTCTGGCCTGCATATCCAGCGGCGTATAAGCCACGCTGTTGGCGCCGATATTGATCCCGCGTCGTGCCAGCCGCTGCTTCAACCAGGCGCTGTCCCAGCCCTTGAGCGTAAACGCGATCAGCCCTGATTGCTGGTCCGCGGGGCCAAGGTTGTGCAGCGTCAGGCCGGGGATCCTGGTCAGGCGTTCGCGCAAACCCTGGCTGAGGGAATCGATCCGCTGGCGAATGTTTGCCAGACCCACCCCATTGCATTCCTCAAGGGCATTCGCCAACCCGGCCAGCAACGCCACGGACACTTCGCTGGTTTCAAAGCGCCGGGCATCGCTGCGCAGGGCAAAGCTTTCGCCGTCCCACGGTGCCGACAGCACATCCAGTTGAGTAGGCTGAAGCCGCTGCATAAATTCCGGCCGTATATATAGCAGCGCAGTCCCTCGCGGTCCGCGCAGGAATTTGCGTCCGGCGCCCTTTAGCACATCGCAGTTCAGTGCCTCCACATCACAGGGTAATTGCCCCAGAGCCTGGCCGGCGTCGATGAAATAAGGGATGCCATGCTGGCGGGCCAGCGCGCCAATCGCCTCGGCGGGGTTGATCAGACCGCCATTGGCGGGAAGCCAGGTCAGGGCAATCAGTTTCACCTTAGGATCGATCATTTGCTCAAGCGCCGTCACGGATACCGCGCCTGACTCGTCGCAAGGAATCACCTCCAGTTGCGCCCCGGCGCCGACGGCCCGGGCGATGCAGGCCAGATTGCCGCCCCATTCGTGGCGGCCGATCAGAATCCGATCACCGCTTTGCCACGGCCCCAGTGCATTGAACGCCATGCCCCAGGCCGCCGAGCCGCTGCTGGCGAAGGCCATGGCCTCGGGCACGGCATTGAGCAGGGTGGCCGCTGCGGTTCGGGCGCGGGTCTGGATGGTTTGATCGGCGGCCTCCATCGGGCCGCCGAGGGCTTCACGTTGTAATTGCGCAAGGACGGCGTCGAGGGTCGCCTGGCTGGGCAACGAGGCACCGGCGTGGTTGAAGTGAATCACGCTGGCACAGCCCGGTGTGGCGGCCCGCAAACGCACCACTTCGGCGCGATTCATGGTTTGAGCTCGAAGATCGCGTCGACCTCAACCGCCACGCCGGCGGGCAGGCTGGACACACCGACCGCCGTGCGTACGTGTTTACCTTTGTCGCCGAGGGCGTTGACCAGCAGGTTGGACGCGCCGTTGGCCACCGCGCTTTGGTTCTTGAAATCACCCGCGCTGGCGATGAACACACCGAGGCGGATAATGCGTACCAGTTTGCTCAGGTCGTCGCCCAATACGTTGCTGAGCTGTGACAACAGGCCGAGGGTGGCAAGTTCGGCGGCGTTGGCCCCTTCTTCGTCGCTGATCGATTCACCGAGACGTCCGATGAACGCTGGTTTGCCGTCGAGCAACGGGATCTGCCCGGAAATGAACAACTGGTTCTGGCTGACCACATGATTGACGTAGTTGGCGGCCGGCTGGCTCGGGGTTGGCAGGGCCAGGCCGAGTTGCTGGACACGTTGGACGAGTGAGTCGGTCATGGTGAATCCTCCTGAATGAAGGGTTCAGCATGTTGGCCTCGCGAGGGCGCGACAAACGGATAGATTTAATTCGACGTATTCAAATAATTCATACGTCGGCGATTTCATCCAGCCAGTGGGCGAAGCATTCGGCGGCGTGGCTCGGCGGGCGATCAGGGGTAACCAGCCAATAGCCAATTTCGTTGGTGAACGGCGGGGTGTCGAAGGCTTCTACCAGCGCGCCTTCCTTTATTCGGCGCTCGATCAAGTGCTGGCGTCCCATGGCGATGCCCTGGCCGGCCACGGCGGCTTCGACGACGATGTTGTAGTCGTGGAGCATCACGCTGGGGTAGGGGGCGAGGTCGATGCCGTTTTGGGCGCTCCAGTCGATCCACTCAAAGGGTTGAACAGACTTGGCCATCAACAGCGGGCCTTTGTGGATACCTTGGGCCTTGAACGCCGGGCTGCACACGGGTGTAAGTGTTTCCCCCATGAACCGTCGGGCCCGCACCTTGGGCCAGCCGCCCTTGCCATAACGGATGGCGAGGTCGACTTCGCCGCCATTGACGTCGGCCAGCTGCACCGAAGGCATCAGCTCCACATGAATGTGTGGGTGCCGTGCGTTGAAACCGGCCAGTCGCGGTGCCAGCCATAAGGTGGCGAATGAGGCGAGCAGGCCGATGCGCAGGGTGGTTTCCTGTTGCTCGTGGCCGCGCAGTTCGCGGGTGGCCGAGGCAATGGATTCCAGCGCGGGTTGAATCTTGCTGTAGTAGATTTCGCCGGCCGGCGTCAGATCGATGGCCCGGGTACGACGGATAAACAGCCGCTGGTTGAGGAATTGCTCAAGTTTCTGCACCTGATGGCTGATCGCACTTTGAGTTACCGACAGCTCGTCGGCAGCCTTGATAAAACTCAAATGCCGAGCCACGGCCTCGAAGGCGCGCAGGGCCATCAAGGGTGGCAGGTCCTGATGCAATTCCACGGTGGGGTCCTTTGGGGCTGTCACGATGGGCCGATTGTGCGGGGAAAAATCCGCAGGGGCACATATTTTGTTAAGGCCGCGTTGCGCCAGTGACTGGTCAGCGCGGGCGCCAGACCGCATTATTGGTGCAATCCCGACCGAACTTCCTTTTCCAAGCGATGCACTGAACGCCATGAGCCAAGACGACAAACTGATCGACCTTAACGCCGAACGCGCCAAGCGGGTTCATGACCTCAACGACAAGCGCCTGAACGAAGTGCGCCAAGCCTTCGAACAGGCCATGCCGTTGGGTAAAGCGAAGAAAAAGCCAAAAAACAAACCAAAAAAGCGTTGAGCCCCCCCTGCATCGGTTGATGCAGGTCAGTTATTTCCCCTCCTTTACGCCCAGTCTCGGGCGACATTGATCCCGGTCAATTTTCTCTCCTGCCTGATTGGTTAACTTAGCCCCATCGCAACAGGGCAAGTGCAGGAGGCCAGTCATGTTTTTCGACAACGTGGTGATCGCCGGAGTGCTGACAGTCGGCCTCATGGTTCTGTTTTTTGCAGGGTTTGGATATTTCATCTGGAAGGATTCGCATAAGCGCAAACCGTAGGTCTTTCCAGAGCAATGAGCACGCAAGGCATTTTGGGCAACTTCGGTTGCCCTTTTTTTTGCCCACGAAAAACTGGCAGTACATGATCGTTCCCACGCTCTGCGTGGGAATGCCGCCATGGACGCTCCGCGTCCACCTGTGACGCGGAGCGTCACGGGATTCATTCCCACGCAGAGCGTGGGAACGATCCCTATCCGAAGACATGAAAAAGGCGCGGCTCTCACGAGGCGCGCCTTTTTCGTTTGCAGCGATGTATCAGCTACCGAGTGCCTTCGACGCCAGCCAGAACAGGCCGGCCGACAGGGCCACGGTGGCTGGCAGGGTCAGGACCCAGGCCAGCAGGATGGTTTTGACCGTGCCACCTTGCAGGCCGCTTTTGTTGGCGACCATGGTGCCGGCCACGCCCGAAGACAAGACGTGGGTGGTGGACACCGGCAGGCTGAAGATGTTGGCCAGGCCGATCATGCACGCCGTGGTGATCTGGGCCGACATGCCTTGTGCGTAAGTCATGCCTTGCTTGCCGATCTTCTCGCCGATGGTCAGCACTACGCGCTTCCAACCGACCATTGTGCCCAGGCCCAGGGCCAGGGCGACCGCCAGAATCACCCAGAACGGCGCGTATTCGGTGGTGGTGGTCAAGTCTTTGCGCAGTTTGTCCAGGTCAGCCTTTTCACGGGCGGCCAGGGTTGGCAATTTGCTGACTTTCTTCGCCGTGTCATCCAGGCAGAGCAGGTAGCGACGCACTTCGATGCGGCTTTCGGCCGGCAGCGAGTGGTAGTCGGCTACACCCTTGAGGGTGTCGAGCAAGGCGCTGATGGTCGGTTCGGTCTGTTGCGGGTTGCAACGGAATTTCTCCGGCAGATCGCCTTCCACGCTTTTGCCCAGGGCCAGGAATTCACCCAGGGTGTCGGCGTTGCGCTTGTAGAACTGGCTCAAGTGCAAGGTTGCATCGCGGGTACGTTCGATCTGGTACGTGGTGCTGCTCAGGTCGAGAACGAACTGCGCCGGCACGATACCGATCAACACCAGCATGATCAGGCCGATGCCTTTCTGGCCATCGTTGGAACCGTGCACGAAGCTCACGGCCATGGCCGAGATCACCAGGACCAGGCGATTCCAGAACGGCGGGTGCTTCTTGTCGTCGAGCTTGCGGCGCTGGTCCGGCGTCTTGTGCATCTTCGACAGTGGGCGCCACCATTTAAGGCCGATCAACACCAGCGCGGCAACGATGAAACCGGCCATTGGCGAGAACACCAGGGACGCACCGATATCGATCGCTTTCTGCCAGTTCACGCCATCGGCCAACGGAATATCGTTGATCAGGGCGTTGGCCAGGCCGACACCGAGGATCGAGCCGATCAGCGTGTGGGAACTGGAGGCGGGGATACCGAAGTACCAGGTTCCCAGGTTCCAGGTGATGGCGGCGGCGAGCAACGAGAACACCATGGCCAGTCCGTGTCCGGTGTTCACATTGATCAGCAGCTCGACCGGCAGCAAATGGACGATGGCATACGCCACCCCCACACCGCCCAGCAGAACGCCAAGAAAGTTGAACACACCGGAAAAGAACACCGCCAGGTGAGGCGGCATGGCTTTGGTGTAGATAACAGTGGCCACCGCGTTTGCAGTGTCATGAAAGCCGTTGATGAACTCGAAGGCGAGGACAAAGGCCAGGGCGAGCAAGAGGCTCACAAGCACCCAAGCATCCAGTCCGCTGAATAAATCGATCATGAAGGTTTTCTGACCCGGTCGTAAGGGGGCGCGATTATGCCAGAAAAGACTAGAAATCGATGCACTAGCTGCTCATTGGTAACATTCTTCAACGAATTAGTTTGTAGCAAAGCCCTAAGCCCCAGGTTTTTACTGGGTTTTGCAACTCATTGATTTTCTTTGATAAGCGAGCAGCCACAAGGGTTTTCCCCGTGGGCGCAAGAGGCGAAAACGCTTGTGTGAAATTTCTGAGAAGAGGGTCGGACATGCGCCATTTACCTCATCCAGTGGGTGAGGTGGCCGCTGCCCGCTTGTAGCGGGCGCGTAAGGCATGGTCGATACACCGCGCTTTTAGCGGATGCAGACGCAGACCCTTGAAGGATTCACGCCGGGGCGGTCAAGGCTCTTCGGCTTTGAGTTCCTTTTCCATCTTCTGCAATTCCTGGCTGAATGCCTGATCCTGAACGGTGGCGCGTTTACGCCAGGGCTTGCGTTCCGGTTCGGGCTGAGCGGCGTAGGTGGTGACTTCCCCGCCGTAAACTTCCTTGTAACGTTGTTCCTGGCGCTCAAGTTCCGCGCGCAGTTCGTCTTTCGTCACAGTGCTACCTGATTGAGTTGAGATAAATTCTGGTGAATCGCGCTGCATCGAGTTTATTGACCACGTTCGTCGAAAGGACAATACCTGAAAGGGCATCGGCTTTTTAACGACCCAATGATCAACACTTCCATGTTGCAGGCGGCCACGGCACCAGATAAATACAGCTGACGTAGCTTCAGTATCCTGTTTCAGCCAGCGCGTTGGCGGTGCATATCAAATGAGCGTCAGGCGCTTGCTGCGGGCGGCGGCGATGGGACATCGCGCTCCGGGTGGCGTAATCGGCAAGTAAGAAACCGGCGGGCCACTGAGGTGCATTATAGCGGTCGATTCGAAGAACACTATCTCCGCAGAGTTAAAAGTGGTTCCTGGTGTGTGATGATTTTGTTAAGCGTAACTTTTAGCGCTAATTAGGTACGACTTTTCAGCGACCTGTTTCTGACGCCAACAAGTCGGACAAGTTCGGTTCATTACTTCAGTCCCTTTAAGTCTACAACGGCTCAAGAGTAAGAATATCTAACAGCATGCCTGTGACAGGAAGGCGATTGCGATTATCGGTCGACGGTTCGATAATCGCCCAATCTTGCTGTCTACGGCTTGTGTCTCGACCGGGAGCCGCTTGTAATAGCCATTGATCCGTGTAGGAAAAGGACCTGATATGAACGATCAACTGCGCAACTCCTTCGCTTCAGTGGCGCCGCCGATCGTGGCCTCGCCGGCCAAGCGAATCCAGGCCATGACCGGCGACCCGGATTTCATGACCTCCCTGGCCCGTGGCCTGGCGGTGGTGCAAGCGTTCCAGGAGCGCAAGCGTCACCTGACCATTGCCCAGATCAGCCATCGCACGGAAATTCCCCGCGCCGCCGTGCGACGTTGCCTGCACACCCTGATCAAACTTGGCTACGCCACCACGGACGGCCGCACCTATTCGCTGCTGCCCAAAGTCCTGACCCTGGGCCATGCCTACGTGTCTTCGACGCCGCTGGCGGTTTCTGCCCAGCCGTATCTGGACCGCATGAGCGAGCAACTGCACGAGGCGTGCAACATGGCGACCCTGGAAGGCGATGACATTCTGTACATCGCCCGTTCGGCGACCACCCAGCGCCTGATTTCGGTGGATTTGTCGGTCGGTGGGCGTCTGCCAGCCTATTGCACGTCCATGGGCCGGATTCTGCTCGCGGCCCTGGACGACACGACGCTGGGCGAATACCTCGATCACGCGGAGTTTCAAGCCAAGACCAGCCGCACCCTGCACACCCCCGAGGCCTTGCTCGAATGCCTGCAAGAGGTGCGACAGCAAGGCTGGTGCATCGTCGATCAGGAACTGGAACAAGGCCTGCGCTCGATTGCGGTTCCGGTGTATGACGCGTCCGGCCAGGTGGTGGCGGCGCTGAATGTCAGTACCCATGCCGGGCGGGTCAGCCGCAACGAGCTGGAGCAACGGTTCTTGCCGGGTTTGTTGAGTGCCAGCCGCGATCTGAGCGCGCAGCTCTTCGCCTAAGCTGTTCGATAAACGCACAGAGTCGCGTTTATCGAATTGACGCTGTTTCCCTCGGATCATTAATGTCGCGGCAGCGTCATCCGGCGCTGTTGACCCTCGGTCACGCCGCAAGACACCCCCCATAATAATGAGAAGAGGCCACGCGTTCGTTGCGTGGAATAAAAATAATGAACCAGCCTCAGTCTGCTGTTGGTAACTGCCTCGACGTGCAGTCCTTCATCAACGCCCAACCCATCTCGCGCTACCAATGGCGAGTGGTGATCCTGTGTTTCCTGATTGTCTTCCTCGATGGCCTCGACACCGCGGCCATGGGCTTCATCGCGCCGGCCCTGTCCCAGGACTGGGGTATCGATCGCGCCAGCCTCGGCCCGGTGATGAGTGCCGCGCTGATCGGCATGGTCTTCGGCGCACTCGGTTCCGGGCCATTGGCTGACCGCTTCGGGCGAAAAATCGTACTGGTGGGCGCGGTGTTTCTGTTCGGCATCTTCAGCCTGGCCTCGGCCTACAGCAGTAACGTCGATCAATTGCTGGTGCTGCGTTTCCTCACCGGGTTGGGATTGGGCGCCGGCATGCCCAACGCCACCACGCTGCTGTCGGAATACACCCCCGAGCGCAAGAAATCCCTGCTGGTGACCAGCATGTTCTGCGGCTTCAACCTCGGCATGGCCGGTGGCGGCTTCATTTCCGCCAAGCTGATCCCGGCGTTTGGCTGGCACAGCCTGTTACTGATCGGTGGGATTCTGCCGCTGATCCTTGCGGTGGTTTTGCTGTTCTGGCTGCCGGAATCGGCGCGTTACCTTGTCGTGCGTAACCGCGGCACCGACAAAGTACGCAAAACCCTGGCGCCGATTGACCCGGTGGTAGTGGCCCAGGCGTCAAGCTTCAGCGTCCCTGAACAAAAAACCGTGAAGGCGCGCAATGTGTTCGCGGTGATCTTCTCCGGCACCTACAGCACCGGCACTTTGCTGCTGTGGCTGACCTACTTCATGGGGCTGGTGATTGTTTACCTGCTGACCAGTTGGCTGCCGACGCTGATGCGTGACAGTGGCGCGAGCATGGAGCAGGCCGCATTTATCGGTGCGCTGTTCCAGTTCGGCGGGGTGCTGAGTGCTGTCGGCGTAGGCTGGGCAATGGACCGGTTCAATCCGCACAAGGTTATCGGCACTTTCTACTTGCTGGCCGGGGTGTTTGCCTACGCGGTCGGGCAGAGCCTGGGGCACATCACGCTGCTGGCGACCTTGGTGTTGGTGGCCGGGATGTGTGTCAACGGCGCGCAATCGGCGATGCCTTCGCTGGCGGCGCGGTTTTATCCGACCCAGGGCCGGGCGACCGGCGTGTCGTGGATGCTGGGGATTGGCCGCTTCGGCGCGATTCTTGGGGCGTGGATGGGCGCGACTCTGTTGGGGTTGGGCTGGAATTTCGAGCAGGTGCTGACAGCGCTGGTGATCCCGGCGGCATTGGCGACCACGGCGGTGGTGATCAAGGGCATGGTCAGTCATGCGGATGCGACCTGAGGTCAGGTGATCGTTCCCACACTCCACGACGATCGTTCCCACGCTCCGCGTGGGAATGCCTCAATGGACGCTCGGCGTCCGCTTTTGAGACGCGGAGCGTCCCGGGCGGCATTCCCACGCGGAGCGTGGGAACGATCTGCGGAGGGATCGATAGCCAGACAACAATCTGTTCGATAAACGAACACTCAGTCGATTATCGGATTGTTTGGCGATTTTGCGCGGCTTACTCTTCAGTGACTTCGGCGCTGAACCTCGCGCCTTTTTCTACCACTGTCGGTACACATCAAAACGGGAGCCTGCCCCATGGCTGAAATCCTTTCGCTGCATGACGCGGTGAAGCAATTCGTCAACGACGGCGATACCGTCGCGCTCGAAGGCTTCACTCACCTGATTCCGACGGCGGCGGGTCACGAAATCATTCGCCAGGGCAAGAAAGATCTGACGCTGGTGCGGATGACGCCTGACCTGATCTATGACCAGTTGATCGGTGCCGGTTGTGCTCGCAAGCTGATTTTTTCCTGGGGTGGCAACCCCGGCGTGGGTTCGCTGCACCGTCTGCGCGACGCCGTCGAGAAACAGTGGCCGCATCCACTGGAAATCGAAGAGCACAGCCACGCTGACCTGGCGAATGCCTACGTCGCTGGGGCCTCGGGCCTGCCGTTCGCAGTGTTGCGGGCCTACGCCGGTTCCGACCTGCCAAAGGTCAACCCGCTGATCAAAACCGTGACCTGCCCATTCACCGGTGAAGTGCTGGCCGCCGTGCCTTCGGTGCGTCCGGACATCACCGTGATTCACGCGCAGAAAGCCGACCGCAAGGGCAACGTGCTGCTGTGGGGCATTCTCGGCGTACAGAAAGAAGCGGCGCTGGCGGCCAAGCGCTGCATCGTCACAGTCGAGGAAATCGTCGACGACCTCAATGCTCCGATGAATTCCTGTGTGCTGCCGACCTGGGCCTTGAGCGCGGTTTGCCACGTCCCTGGCGGCGCACATCCGTCCTACGCTCACGGTTACAACGAGCGTGACAACCGCTTCTACCAGGCCTGGGACCCGATTGCCCGGGACCGTGAAACCTTCACCGCGTGGATCAACGAGTACATCCACGGCTGCGCTGACTTCAGCGAGTTCCAGGCCAAGCTGGCCGCTGCTTCGGAGGCCAAGTAATGACTTACACCACCAATGAAATGATGACCGTCGCCGCCGCCCGCCGTTTGAAGAACGGTTCGGTGTGCTTCGTCGGCATCGGCTTGCCGTCGAAAGCGGCCAACCTGGCGCGGCTGACTTCCTCGCCGGATGTCGTCCTTATCTACGAATCGGGTCCGATCGGTGCCAAGCCAAGCGTACTGCCGTTGTCCATCGGTGACGGTGAGCTGGCGGAAACCGCTGACACGGTCGTGCCGACCGGTGAGATTTTTCGCTATTGGTTGCAGGGCGGACGCATCGACGTCGGTTTTCTCGGTGCGGCGCAGGTTGACCGCTTCGGCAATATCAACACCACGGTCGTTGGCGATTATCACCAGCCGAAAGTCCGCCTGCCGGGTGCCGGTGGCGCGCCGGAAATTGCCGGCTCGGCCAAGAGCGTGTTGATCATTCTTAAACAGTCGGCGCGTTCGTTTGTCGACAAACTCGACTTTATTACGTCGGTCGGCCATGGCGAGGGCGGCGATTCGCGCAAGCGTCTGGGCCTGCCGGGCGCCGGTCCGGTCGGCATCATCACCGACCTGTGCATCATGGAACCGGAAGCCGAAACCCATGAATTCGTGGTCACCGCGTTGCATCCGGGCGTGACCCGTGAGCAAGTGATCGCCGCCACCGGTTGGGCGATTCGTTTCGCCGAGAATGTTGAAAACACGGCAGAGCCAACCGACGTCGAACTGACGGCATTAAGGGATCTGGAAGCCCGCACCGCCGCCGCCCACGGCCAAGCCCCCGGAGAAGCGTGATGCGTGACGTTTATATCTGCGACGCGATTCGTACCCCCATCGGCCGTTTTGGCGGTGGCTTGTCGGCGGTTCGCGCCGATGACCTCGCCGCTGTGCCGATCAAGGCGCTGATGGACCGCAACCCATCGGTGGACTGGAACTCAGTGGACGAGGTGTTCCTGGGTTGCGCCAACCAGGCCGGCGAAGACAACCGCAACGTCGCGCGCATGGCGCTGCTGTTGGCGGGCCTGCCGCAAAGCATTCCCGGCGTGACCCTTAATCGCCTCTGCGCCTCGGGCATGGACGCCATCGGCACGGCGTTCCGTGCCATCGCCAGCGGCGAAATGGAGCTGGCGATTGCCGGCGGCGTCGAGTCGATGTCCCGCGCACCGTTCGTGATGGGCAAGGCCGACGGGGCGTTCTCGCGCAACATGAAACTGGAAGACACCACCATCGGCTGGCGTTTTATCAACCCGTTGATGAAGGCTCAGTACGGCGTCGATGCGATGCCGCAGACCGGCGACAACGTGGCGGACGACTACGAAGTGTCCCGCGAAGATCAGGATGCGTTTGCACTGCGCAGCCAACAGCGGGCCGCCGCCGCGCAAGCTGCAGGATTTTTCGCTGAAGAAATCGTTGAAGTACGGATTGCCCACAAGAAAGGGGAAACCATCGTCACCCAGGATGAACATCCTCGTGCCGACACCACCCTGGACATCCTGGCCAAGCTCAAACCGGTCAACGGCCCAGACAAAACCGTCACTGCCGGTAATGCCTCGGGTGTGAACGACGGCGCGGCGGCGCTGATTCTGGCGTCCGCCGAAGCCGTGAAGAAGCACGGCTTGACCGCTCGGGCCAAAGTGCTCGGCATGGCCAGCGCCGGTGTCGCGCCGCGTGTAATGGGCATCGGCCCGGTGCCGGCTGTGCGCAAACTCACCGAGCGCCTCGGTCTGGCGGTCAGTGATTTCGACGTGATCGAACTCAATGAAGCCTTCGCCAGCCAGGGTTTGGCAGTGTTGCGGGAACTGGGCATTGCGGACGATGCGGCTCAGGTCAACCCAAACGGCGGCGCCATTGCCTTGGGCCATCCGTTGGGCATGAGCGGTGCACGCCTGGTGCTGACCGCGCTGCATCAGCTGGAAAAAACCGGCGGCAAGAAAGGTCTGGCGACCATGTGCGTCGGCGTTGGCCAGGGTCTGGCCCTGGCGATCGAACGCGTCTGACAGCCGCCGACTAATAAGAACAGAGGAAAGCGAAATGACTGACAAGCCTGGTTACCGTCGTCCGAAGGAAGGCACTCAGCCGGAATACCTGCACCCGTCCTATCAATCCACCAACCGGCGCGCGCCGTCCAAGCCGTTGGTGTTTTTGCCCCATTCGCTGTCGGAAATCACCGGTCCGACCATCGGCACCGAGCGCATCAATGAGCAGGATAACGACCTGACCGCCCAACATACCGGGGAACCCTTGGGCGAACGCATCATCATTCACGGCCGCGTGCTGGATGAAGACGGCTTGCCGGTGCCGGGGATTCTGGTGGAGATCTGGCAGGCCAACGCCGCCGGTCGCTACAACCATGCCCGTGATCTGCACGACGCACCGCTGGACCCGAACTTCACCGGCACTGGTCGCACCGTAACCGACGCCGACGGCTGGTATCAGTTCCAGACCATCAAGCCCGGCGCCTATCCGTGGGGCAACCACCACAACGCCTGGCGTCCGGCGCATATCCATTTCTCACTGTTCGGGCCGAGCATCCTCACGCGCCTGGTGACCCAGATGTATTTCCCGGGTGATCCGTTGCTGGCCTACGACCCGATCTACAACTGCGTGCCCGATACCAACGCCAAAGAGCGTTTGATCGCCAGTTTCGACCTGGAAAAAACCATTCCTTCCTATGCCCTCGGTTATCGCTGGGACATCGTCTTGCGCGGCCGCGAAGCCACGCCGATGGAGAAATAAGATGACGCTGAACGCGACCACGTCCCACACCGTCGGACCCTATTACCACATCGGCCTGACTTGGCTGAACCGCGAAGACCTGACTGTCGAACAGACCCTCGGCCAACGGGTGGCGATCACCGGGCAAGTCGTCGATGGCCATGGCGATTTCGTCAACGATGCGATGCTGGAAGTCTGGCAGGCCAATGCTGCCGGCAAGTACGACCATCCCGAAGACGAACAAGACAAACCTCTGGACCCGAATTTCGAAGGCTTTGGCCGGGTGCCGGTGGATGGGGAAGGGCGGTTTCGTTTCACCACGATCAAGCCGGGCATGGTTGAAGGCTTGAACGGTTCGACCCAGGCGCCGCATCTGGTGGTGCTGGTGTTCGCGCGGGGGCTGGTGAAGCACCTGCTGACGCGGATTTACTTTGATGGCGAGCCGGCGAATGTGGCGGATCCGTTGTTGGAGTGTGTGCCGGCGGAGCGTCGCAGTACGTTGCTGGCCAAGCCTGATGCGTCGGGTGTTTACCAGTGGAACGTGATTTTGCAGGGGACGGATGCGGAGACGGTGTTCTTCGATTACTGACTCCAACCTGATCGTTCCCTCGCTCTGCGTGGGAATGCCGCCATGGACGCTCTGCGTCCACTGTGACGCAGAGCGTCACGGGATGCATTCCCACGGGGACCGTGGGAACGATCCGTGTGAAGACTGCATCTGCGGAACGGGACTGTTGCGAAGTGTGTCTAGACTCTCACTGTCCCCATTGAGTGAAAAACAATGACAACGACTACTGCTTCTACAGAGCACTACACCGGGGAAGAGCGCAGCAAGCGCATCTTCGCCATTGTCGGCGCCTCGTCCGGCAACCTGGTCGAGTGGTTCGACTTTTATGTGTATGCCTTCTGCGCCATCTATTTCGCCCCGGCGTTTTTCCCGTCCGACAACCCCACGGTGCAGCTGGTAAACACGGCCGGTGTGTTCGCCGCCGGGTTTTTGATGCGGCCCATTGGAGGCTGGATTTTCGGCCGTGTCGCCGACAAGCACGGGCGCAAGAATTCGATGATGATTTCGGTGCTGATGATGTGCTTCGGCTCGTTGCTCATCGCCTGCCTGCCGACCTATGCCAGCATCGGCGTCTGGGCGCCGATCATGTTGCTGTTCGCGCGTCTGCTTCAGGGGCTGTCGGTGGGTGGCGAATACGGCACCACCGCGACCTACATGAGCGAAGTCGCCCTCAAGGGCCAGCGCGGTTTCTTCGCCTCGTTTCAATACGTGACGCTGATCGGCGGGCAGTTGCTGGCGGTGTCGCTGGTGGTGATCCTGCAACAGTTCCTCACCGAAGACGATTTGCGCGCCTACGGCTGGCGGATCCCGTTTGTGGTCGGGGCCGTGGCGGCGGTGATCTCGCTGTTCCTGCGTCGCTCGCTCAAGGAAACCAGCAGCAAGGAAATGCGCGAAAACAAGGACGCCGGCAGTATCATGGCGCTGTTCCGCGACCACAAGGCTGCGTTCATCACCGTGCTCGGCTACACCGCTGGCGGCTCGCTGATTTTCTACACCTTCACCACGTACATGCAGAAGTACCTGGTGAACACCGCCGGCATGCACGCCAAGACCGCCAGCTACATCATGACCGGGGCGCTGTTCCTTTATATGTGCATGCAACCGTTGTTCGGCATGCTCGCGGACAAGATTGGTCGACGTAACTCGATGCTGTGGTTCGGTGCGTTGGGGACACTGTTCACCGTGCCGATTTTGCTCAGCCTGAAAAGCGTCAGCAGTCCGTTCCTGGCCTTTGCACTGATCACCGTGGCGCTGGCGATTGTCAGTTTCTACACCTCGATCAGTGGCTTGGTAAAAGCCGAGATGTTCCCGCCAGAGGTGCGCGCATTAGGCGTTGGCCTGGCGTACGCGGTGGCGAATGCGATTTTCGGTGGTTCGGCGGAATACGTGGCCCTGAGCCTCAAGGCCGTGGGCATGGAAAACTCGTTCTACTGGTACGTCACGGTGATGATGGCGGTGGCGTTCCTGTTCAGTCTGCGCCTGCCCAAACAAGCGAAGTATTTGCACCACGACCTTTGATCCATACGCGTGGGCCTGTTCGGCCCACGCTTCCAAGGACTTTTTATGAACCAGCGACCGAACAATCAATTGTTCGATGCCTATTTCACTGCCCGCGATATGCGCGAAGTGTTCTGCGATCAGGGCCGGGTCCAGGCCATGCTCGACTTCGAAGCAGCGCTGGCCCGGGCCGAAGCGCGGGTCGGGTTGATTCCGCAGACTGCCGTCGCTGCCATCGAAGCGGCCTGTCAGGCCGGGCATTACGATTTCGCCGCGCTTGGCGAAGCGATTGCCACGGCGGGCAATTCGGCGATTCCACTGGTCAAGGCCTTGGGCAAACAGATTGCCGCGAACGATGCCGAAGCCGAGCGCTACGTGCATCTGGGGGCGACCAGTCAGGACGTGATGGATTCCGGTCTGGTGCTGCAACTGCGCCGGGCCATGGAACTGATCGAAAACGATTTGGCGCGATTGGGGGAAACCCTGGCGACCCAGGCCTGGCGCTACGTCGCCACACCGCTGGCCGGCCGCACCTGGTTGCAACACGCCACGCCGGTGACCCTGGGCATGAAAATCGCCGGTTGGCTGGGCGCGGTGACCCGCAGTCGCCAGCGTTTGCGCGAACTCAAGCCGCGATTATTGGTGCTGCAATTCGGCGGCGCCTCCGGGACCCTCGCGGCCCTCGGCGATCAGGCGTTGCCGATTGCCACAGCCCTGGCCGAGGAGCTGCAACTGGCGCTGCCGGAACAACCCTGGCACACCCAGCGTGATCGTCTGGTGGAGTTTGGTGCGGTGCTGGGTCTGATCGCTGGCAGTCTCGGCAAATTCGGTCGCGACATCAGCCTGCTGATGCAGACCGAAGCCGCCGAAGTGTTCGAACCGGCGGCGCCGGGCAAGGGCGGTTCCTCGACCATGCCGCACAAGCGCAATCCGGTGGGCGCTGCGGTGTTGATCGGCGCGGCGACGCGAGTGCCGGGGTTGCTTTCGACCCTGTTTAGCGCGATGCCGCAAGAACACGAGCGCAGTCTGGGGCTGTGGCATGCCGAGTGGGAAACCCTGCCGGAGATTTGTTGCCTGGTATCCGGCAGCTTGCAACAAGCGTTGCTGCTGGCCGATGGCCTGGAAGTGGACGCAGTTCGCATGGCCCGTAACCTTGATCTGACTCAGGGCCTGGTGCTGGCGGAAGCCGTGAGCATTGTCCTCGCGCAACGGGTCGGTCGCGATAGCGCGCATCATCTGCTGGAACACTGCTGCAAGCGTGCAGTGGCGGAGCAACGGCATCTGCGCGAAGTCCTCGGCGATGAGCCGCAAGTGACGGCGCAACTGTCGGAGGCTGAACTGGATCGTCTGCTGGACCCTGCCCACTACCTCGGCCAGGCCCATACCTGGGTCGAGCGCGCGGTGGCTGAACATTTTGCGTTGACTGCCTGAAGGAGATTGCTGTGGCATTCGTACAACTCGCCGAGGGCGAACTGCATTACCTGCTCGAAGGCCCGGACGATGCGCCGGTGCTGGTGTTGTCCAACTCATTGGGCACCGACCTGCACATGTGGGACGCGCAGATTCCTGCGTTCACCGAGCATTTCCGGGTGCTGCGTTTCGACACCCGAGGGCACGGCCAGTCGCTGGTCACGCCGGGGCCTTACACCATCGAACAGTTGGGTCACGACGTGCTGGCGCTGCTGGATGCGTTGCACATCGAGCGCGCGCATTTCTGTGGCCTGTCCATGGGCGGCTTGATCGGCCAGTGGCTGGGGATCAACGCTGGCGAGCGGTTGAATAAGCTGATCGTGTGCAACACCGCCGCGAAAATCGGCGATCCATCGGTGTGGAACCCGCGAATCGAAACCGTGCTGCGGGACGGTTCGGCGGCGATGGTTGCCTTGCGCGATGCGTCGATTGCGCGCTGGTTTACCCCGGACTTTGCAGAAGCCAATCCGGCGGCGGCGAAGAAAATCACCGACATGCTCGCCGCCACTTCGCCTGAAGGTTATGCGGCCAATTGCGCCGCCGTACGGGATGCCGATTTCCGTGATCAGTTGTCCTCGATCAAGGTGCCGTTGCTGGTGATCGCCGGCACTGAAGACGCGGTCACGCCACCGTCCGGCGGGCACTTTATTCAGCAACACGTGCCGGGCGCCGAGTACGCCGAGTTCTACGCCGCGCACCTGTCCAACGTCCAGGCCGGCGCCGCGTTCAGCGAGCGGGTGCTGGGGTTTTTGGCGAATCATTGAGGGAATGTTTGTGGACGAGAAACAACGTTACGACGAGGGTCTGGAGGTCCGCCGCGCAGTACTCGGCGATGCCCATGTTGATCGCAGCCTGAACGCCCTGACCGAGTTCAACTCGGAGTTCCAGGAAATGATCACCCGCCACGCCTGGGGTGACATCTGGACCCGCCCGGGCCTGCCACGCCACGCCCGCAGCCTGATCACCATCGCCATGCTGATCGGCATGAACCGCAACGAAGAACTCAAGCTGCACTTACGCGCCGCCGCCAACAACGGCGTGACCCGTGGCGAGATCAAGGAAGTGATCATGCAGAGCGCGATCTACTGCGGGATCCCGGCGGCGAATGCCACGTTCCACCTGGCGGAATCGGTGTGGGATGAGTTGGGGGTTGAGTCGCGGGGGTGAGCGTTGGCGGCAATCACAGGGATGTGTGCCAATGCATGCATTCAATGTGGGAGCGGGCTTGCTCGCGAATGCGGTTTATCATTCAACACCTTTATTGACTGACCCACCGCTTTCGCGAGCAAGCCCGCTCCCACAGGGTTTGGTTGGTATTGGATTCAGACTGTGGCGACGATGAAAATCCGCTTGAACGGAAACAACGTGCGTCCGTCGTTCTCCGGCGGGTAATGCTTATGCACGCGCATCAGGTAGTGGTAGATGAATCGTGCTTGCTCGTCATCCTTCAGTTCCTGCAAGACCGGTCGCAGTGCCGAGACCTTGACCCAGTCATAGATCGGCGAGTGGCCGTCCACCACCTGCAGCTGTTCGGTTTCCCAGATATCCAGGGTGTGGGTGATCGGTGCGAGCAGCCGGTAATAATCTTCCAGTGACAGTAACGGTCTCGCCGCCATGCGCTGGCGTAGGTCCGGCGTGCCCAGTGGCGCTCCGTCGGGCCCGGCATCGTCCAGGGTGTCGAGCATCAATTGATACCACATTGCATCCCGCCAGTCGGGCATGTGCGCGGCGAGGCAGCCTCCGGGGTTGAGTTGTCGCAGCAGGCGCGGCAGCAACTGTTCGTGATCGTCGATAAAGTGCAGCACGGCGGCGGCGAACAGCAGGTCTGCCGGTTGCTCCGGTTGCCAGTCCAGCAAATCGCAGTGTTTCCACAGTGCCTTGATGGGCAGGGCGCGGGCCTCGGCGAGCATGTGCTCCGAGCTGTCCACGCCCATCAATCGAGCGCGGGGCCAACGCTTAGCCAGCAGTTGCGTGGCAATGCCGGTGCCGCAGCCCAGGTCATAAATGCGTTTGGGGTGTTTGAGCTCGATGCGATCGAGCAGTTCGTTGACCGGTCGTTGCCTGAGGCGGGAAAACTGCTGGTACGCCTTGGCGTCCCAAGCGGTATCGCCAGGTTTGAGGCGGGTGATCATGAGGTGGTCCTCCGGTGATCAGCGGTGTCTTCCGATGACAGCCTGGCTCGAGTCTTGAGGACCAACATCAACAGATAACGGAAGCGGGAAGAGTTGAAAAACGCCTGAGTTATGTCAGGTTTTTTCACTGTAATAGAAGGGCGGCGAAGTGCCAGCCGGTCTGACGGGTGGCGCGGTGATCGGAGCGATGGATAACCCTTGTGGGAGCGAGCTTGCTCGCGATAGCAGTGTGTCAGTCAACATAGATATCGACTGATACGACGCCATCGCGAGCAAGCTCGCTCCCACATTTAGGCTGTGCGTTACAACAAACTGATCGGATAGCTGACGATCAAGCGGTTCTCATCGAACTCGTTGTTGCTGAAGTCTCGGCGCATGGTCGAGTTGCGCCATTTGAAGTTCAGGTCCTTGAGCGTGCCGCTTTGCACGGTGTAGCCCAGTTCGCTCTCGCGGCCCCATTCCTTGCCGTTGGTAATGGCGCCGGTGTGCACGTTGTCGCCGCTGATGTAGCGGTTCATCAGGGTCAGGCCGGGGATGCCGAGGGCGACGAAGTTGTAGTCGTGGCGCAGTTGCCAGGAGCGTTCCTGGGCGTTGTCGTAGCTGTTGTTGTAACTGTCGTTGGCCAGGGTGCCGCCGCTGGTGCCGTTGACGCGCATCCAGGCGCTGTCGCCAGTGAGCTTTTGCAGGCCGACGTAGAAGGTATTACCGCCGTATTTGGCCGAGAACATGCCCGACCAGGTCTTGTTGTCCAGCTCGCCGGCCCGGGCGCTGCCATCATCCTTGCCGTAGAAGAAGCCGAGGTTGGCGCCAAGGGTCCAGTCGCCGATAGGCTGCGTGTGGATCAGGTTCACAAATTGCTGGCTGTAGATGTCCTTGAGTTCGGCGTTCCACAGGCCGATCTGTGTGTGTTTGTCGTTGAACACATATTCGCCGCCCTGAAAGTTGAAACGGTCCGAGGTGAACGCCGCTTTGCCGACCATCGACATGTCGCTCATGCTGCTGTCGTCCCGTGGGCTGTTGGCGCGGAACTGGCCGCCGTAGAGCGTCAGGCCGTCGATTTCCTTCGAGGTGATCTGCCCTCCACGGAAGGTCTGCGGCAGGGAGCGGCCGTCATCCGAACGCAGGATCGGCAGCACCGGCATCCACTCGCCGACCTTCACTTCGGTCTGGGACAACTTGGCCTTGAACGCCACGTTGGTGCGGCCAAAGTTATCCGCCGGGCGCCCGTCGTGATCCAACGGCAGCAGCTGCGTACCGCCGGTGCCTTTGCCGCCGTCGAGTTTCACCGAGTACAACCCCAACACGTCCATGCCGAACCCGACCGTCCCCTGGGTGAAACCGGACTTGGCGTCGAGAATGAAGCTTTGCGTCCATTCCTCAGCCTTGCCCTGGGCTTTGGTCGGGTTGGTGAAGTTGCGGTTGATGTAGAAGTTGCGCAAGTTGAGGTTGACCTTGGCCCCTTCGACAAAACCCGATTCCTCGGCGGCGGCGGGCAGGGCGTTGCCGGCCAGCGCGGCGGCGATGAGGCTGGGAAACAGGTACTGCACGGTGGAAGGCTTCATGGCTCGGGTCTCTCTAATTGTTAGGGGTGAAACGGGACGCTGCCGCAACCTGGGAAGGTGCAGACACAAGGTTGAAACACAGGGAGGAACGGGCGAGATCAGCCGGACAGGGCGGGGCGTGGGGGCATGGTGTCGAACCTGTTGTTATTGGTTTTGTGGGGCGAATGGTGCGGGGGATGGGCGGGGGGATTCAATCGGCGGGAGCGGGTTTTGGGCGATTATCGAACGTAAGATTGGCCAAGGTTTGTGGTGAATGTACAGGCCTCTTCGCGAGCAGGCTCGCTCCCACAGTTGACCGCGTTCATCCTGCAGAAACTCGATCAATTGTGGGAGCGAGCCTGCTCGCGAAGGCGCCAGTCCAGTCAAAGCACCTTTCCCGCAGCCAACAAAAAGCCCACCAATGCGGTGGGCTTCTTGTATTTCAAAGCGCTATCAGAACAACTTCAACTTCGGCGCTTCTTCTTTCAACGGCTCGTTCTTCGCCGTTTGTTCGTTCCAGCCACCACCCAGCGCTTTGTACAGGTTGACGGCGCTGTTCAACTGCGCCAGACGGTCGGTGATCAGCGTCTGTTGGGCGCTGAATAACTGACGTTGGGCGTCGAGGAAGGTCAGGTTGCTGTCGACACCAATGCGGTAGCGACGCTCGGCCAGACGGTAGTAGTCCTGGTTGGCGGCGACGAAATCACGTTGGGCTTGCAACTGCTCGGTGTAGGTCTGGCGGGCGGCCAGGCCGTCGGCGACTTCCTGGAAGGCCGTTTGAATGGACTTCTCGTAGTTCGCCACGCCGATGTCTTTCTGGATTTTCGAGTAATCCAGGCTGGCGCGCAGGCTGCCGGCGTTGAAGATCGGCAGGTTGATCTGCGGCGAGAACAGCCAGGTCCCCGATCCGCCCTTGAACAGACCGGACAGGTCCGGGCTCAGGGTCCCGGCATTGGCGGTCAGGCTGATGCTCGGGAAGAACGCCGCTCGTGCCGCGCCGATGTTGGCGTTGGCGGCCTTCAGGTTGTATTCGGCCTGAAGGATGTCCGGACGACGTTGCAGCAAGTCCGACGGCAGGCCGGGCGGTACGTCGCTCAGCAGATCGTCAGACAGTGGCTTGGCCGCTTGCAGGTTGGCCGGAACGCCGGTGCCGAGCAGCAGCACCAGGCTGTTTTCATCCTGGGCGACCTGACGGGTGTACCTGGCCAGTTGCGCCCGGGCGTTTTCCACCGAGGTCCGCGACTGCGCCAGGTCCAGGGCCGAAGCGACACCGACTTCGTTGCTGCGCGAGGTGAGCTTGTAGCTCTCCTCGAACGCACCGAGGGTGTCCTGGGTCAGTTTCAGCAGTTCCTTGTCGGCCTGCCAGGTCAGGTAGGCATTGGCCACACTGGCCACCAGGCTGATCTGGGTGCTGCGCCGTGCTTCTTCGGTGGCGAAGTACTTCTGCAGGGCTTCTTCGCTCAGGCTGCGAACCCGACCGAACAGGTCGAGTTCATAAGCGCTGATGCCGACAGTGGCCGAGTAGGAACTGGTGATCCCCGCTTCGCCGGTCTGCGAGGCCCGGGCCGGGACCCGCTGACGGCTGCCGGTGCCATTGGCCGAGATGGCCGGGTACAGATCGGCACGCTGGATGCGGTACTGAGCTGCGAAGGCGTCGATGTTCAGGGCCGCGACACGCAGGTCGCGGTTGTTTTCCAGGGCAACCTGGATCATCTGTTGCAACGCCGGGTCATGGAAAAACTGCTTCCAGCCTTGTTCGGCGGCGGCCTGGGTCGGCGCTTGGGCCGGCGAATACGCCGGGCCTTGCGGGAACTGGCCTGCCACGGGTGCCGCAGGCTGCTGATAGTCAGGAATCAGCGAGCAGCCACCGAGCACGAAAGCGGCAACAGCTAGGGAGAGTAGCGACTTGCTCATTGGCCAGCCTCTTTAGGAGTTTCATTGGCGTCTTCCTCGTCAGCTTTATTGCGCTGGCCGATGGACGACACGGTGACGAAGAACAGTGGGACCCAGAAGATCGCCAGGATCGTGGCGGTGATCATACCGCCAATTACCCCGGTGCCAATCGCATGCTGGCTACCCGAACCGGCGCCGGTGGAGATCGCCAGTGGCACCACACCGAGCACGAAGGCCAGGGACGTCATGATGATCGGTCGCAGACGCATGCGGCAGGCCTCGATGGCCGCCTCGCGCAGGGACTTGCCTTGCTCGTGCAGTGCCTTGGCGAACTCGACGATCAGAATGGCGTTTTTCGATGCCAGACCGATGGTCGTCAACAGGCCCACCTGGAAGTACACGTCGTTGGACAGACCCCGCAGGCTGGTGGCCATCAGCGCACCGATGATCCCCAGCGGCACCACCAACATGACCGCGATCGGAATCGACCAGCTTTCATACAAGGCCGCCAGACACAGGAACACCATCAGCAGCGACAGGGCGTACAGCGCTGGCGCCTGGGAACCGGACAAGCGTTCCTCATACGACAGACCGGTCCAGGAAATACCCACGCCCGCCGGCAGTTTCTTGGCAATGGCTTCGACTTCGGCCATCGCTTCACCGGTGGAGTAGCCCGGCGCCGGAGCCCCGAGGATTTCCATCGCTTCCACGCCGTTGTAACGGGCCAGTTTCGGCGAACCGTACACCCACTCACCCTTGGCGAAGGCGGAGAACGGCACCATGGTGCCCGCGCTGTTGCGCACATACCATTTCTTCAGGTCTTCCGGGCTCATCCGCGAGCCAGGCTGGCCTTGTACGTAAACCTTCTTCACCCGACCACGGTCGATAAAGTCGTTCACGTAGCTACTACCGAAGGAGATCGACAGCGTGCTGTTGATGTCGGAGAGGGTCAGGCCCAGGGCACTGGCTTTCTCGTCGTCGATTTCCAGCTGGTACTGCGGTTCGTCGTTCAGGCCGTTCGGACGCACCTGATACAGCACCTTGCTCTGTGCCGCCATGCCGAGGAACTGGTTACGCGCAGCCATCAACTTATCGTGACCGATACCGGCGCGGTCCTGCAGGAACACGTCGAAACCGGTGGCGTTACCCAATTCCAGTACCGCCGGCGGTGCGAAGGCAAACACCATCGCATCGCGGAAGGTAAAGAAGTGCTGCTGGGCGCGGCCTGCCAGGGCAAACACGCTGTTGCTGGCGTCACGTGCGGCCCAAGGCTTGAGCATGATGAACGCCAGACCGGAACTCTGACCACGACCGGCGAAGTTGAAGCCGTTCACGGTAAACACCGAGGCTACCGCGCCGGACTCTTTCTCCAGCAGGTAGGAACGCATCTCGTCGATCACCACTTGCGTGCGTTCGGCACTGGAACCGGCCGGGGTTTGCACCTGGGCGAACAGTACGCCCTGGTCTTCTTCCGGCAGGAACGCGGTCGGAATGCGGGTGAACAGCCAGATCATGCCAACGATGATCAGCAGGTACGCCAGCAGGTACGGGATCTTGTGCTTGAGCATGTTGCCGACACCGCGCTCGTAGCTTCTGAGACCACGGTCGAAGTTGCGGTTGAACCAGCCGAAGAAGCCGCGTTTCGGTGTGCCGTGCTCGCCTTTCGGAATCGCCTTGAGCATGGTGGCGCACAGCGCCGGGGTGAAGATCAGGGCAACCAATACCGACAGGGCCATGGCCGAGACGATGGTGATCGAGAACTGTTTGTAGATCACACCGGTGGAGCCGCTGAAGAACGCCATCGGCAGCAGTACCGCCGACAGCACCAGCGCAATACCGACCAGTGCGCCCTGGATCTGCCCCATGGATTTCTTGGTGGCCTCCTTGGGCGACAGGCCTTCCTCGCTCATCACCCGCTCGACGTTTTCCACCACGACGATGGCATCGTCCACCAGCAAGCCGATGGCCAACACCATACCGAACATGGTCAGGGTGTTGATGCTGAAGCCGAACGCCGCGAGGATCCCGAATGTACCCAGCAATACTACGGGCACGGTCATCGTGGTGATGATGGTAGCGCGGAAGTTTTGCAGGAACAGGAACATCACCAGGAACACCAGCACGATCGCTTCGACCAGGGTTTCAACCACACCCTTGATCGACTCGGTCACCACTGGCGTGGTGTCGTACGGGAATACCACTTCCATCCCTTGCGGGAAGAACGGTTTCAGGTCGTCGATGGTTTTACGCAGGGCCTTGGCGGTATCGAGGGCGTTGGCGCCGTTGGCCAGTTTCACCGCCAGACCGGAAGCCGGCTTGCCGTTGAACTGCGCCGCGATGCTGGAGTTTTCACCCCCCAGGCCGACATCGGCGACATCACCGATACGTACTTGCGAACCATCCTTGTTGACCTTCAGCAGGATCGCCTTGAACTGCTCGGCAGTTTGCAGGCGGGTCTTGCCGATGATCGTGGCGTTCAATTGCTGGCCAGGCAACGCAGGCAAACCGCCCAGTTGACCGGAGGAGATCTGAACGTTCTGTGCCGAGATCGCGGCACTGACATCGGCCGGGGTCAGGTTGTAGTTGTTCAACTTGGCCGGGTCGATCCAGATCCGCATCGCGTACTGGGCACCGAAGACCTGGAAGTCACCGACACCGGCGGTGCGGGAGATCGGGTCCTGCATGTTCGACACGATGTAGTTGGACAAGTCGTCCTTGGACATGCTGCCGTCTTGGGACACCACGCCGATCACCAGCAGGAAGTTTTTCACTGCCTTGGTCACGCGGATCCCCTGTTGCTGCACTTCTTGCGGCAGCAGTGGGGTGGCCAGGTTCAGTTTGTTCTGGACCTGAACCTGCGCGGTGTCGGAGTTGGTGCCCTGCTCGAAGGTGGCGGTAATGGTCATGCTGCCGTCGGAGTTACTTTCCGACGACACATAACGCAGGTTATCGATACCGTTGAGCTGTTGCTCGATGACCTGCACCACGGTGTCCTGCACGGTTTGTGCGGACGCGCCTGGGTAGGTCACCTGAATCGCAATGGCCGGAGGCGCAATGCTCGGGTACTGGTTGATCGGCAGTTTGAGGATCGATAGAGCCCCGACCAGCATGATCACCAGGGCAATTACCCAGGCGAAAATCGGACGGTCGATAAAAAATTTCGACATGGTTTACTCCCCTTTGCCGCTGTAAGCCTTGTCAGCTGTCTGAGCGGGGGCCGGGTTCTTGCTAACGTTGGTTGCTTCCGTGGCCTTGACTTCAACGCCAGGCTTGACGAATTGCAGCCCTTCGGTGATCAGGCGATCGCCCGCCTTGAGACCATCTTCGATCAGCCATTGGCTACCGACGGTGCGGCTGGCCTTGAGCTGACGCAGCTCGACTTTGTTGTCCGGACCGACGACCAGTGCGGTCGGGGTGCCTTTGAGGTCGCGGGTCACGCCTTGTTGCGGCGCCAGGATCGCTGCGCTGTTCACGCCGGATTGCAGCTGGGCGTGAACGAACATGCCCGGCAGCAGGGTGTGATCAGGGTTAGGAAACACGGCGCGCAAAGTGACGGAACCGGTGGTCTGGTCAACCGAGACTTCGGAGAACTCCAGTTTGCCGTCCTGCTTGTACTGGCTGCCGTCTTCCAGGGTCAGCTTGACCGCGGCCGAGTTGTCGCCAGCCTTTTGCAGGCGACCGCTTTCCAGCTCGCGGCGCAGCTCAAGCAGCTCGACCGAAGACTGGGTCACGTCGACGTAGATCGGGTCCAACTGCTGAATGACCGCCATCGCGTCGGTCTGGCCGCTGGTGACCAGTGCACCTTCGGTCACCGACGAACGGCCGATACGACCGGTGATCGGTGCGTAGACCTTGGTGTAGCGCACGTTGATCTGGGCCGATTGCAGGGTTGCTTCCGACTGCAAGCGATTGGCCGTGGCGGTGTCGTATTCCTGACGGCTGACGGCTTGCTCGTTGACCAATTGCTTATAGCGATCGGAGATCGACTTGGTCTGTTGCAGGTTGGCTTCGGCGCTTTTCAGGGTGGCCTCATAGACCGACGGATCGATCTGATAGAGCTGCTGGCCAGCCTTGACGTCGCCACCTTCCTTGAACAGACGCTTGAGAATGATGCCGTTGACCTGTGGGCGAACTTCGGCGATGCGGTACGCACTGGTACGGCCTGGAAGTTCGGATGTCAGGGTAAAGGCTTGAGGTTGCAGGGTAACGACGCCGACCTGAGGGGCGGGAGCGGCAGGAGGTGCCTCTTCCTTTTTACATCCGCTGAGCAGCGATGCGAGGGCGACGGCAGTGACCAGAGCGGTAACAGCTGGCTTGAATTGCATGAAAATCCTCGGGTCAGGCGCGCAAAATGCGCACAAGAAATGTGGAAGGGTAAAAAATGTGCGCTGAGTGGATAAGTAGCTTGCTAAGGAATATACTTACGTTCATGGTTGTTTGTAAATACCTTGGCTGCGTACCCACACCGTTACAAACGCCGTTCAAAGGTTTGAATTGTAGGCCGGGGACGATTCCCAAGAGCGTTCGCCCCACTTTTATTCAGCGCTTGTTCAGACATCGCTGAAGCATCCTGATTGAGGTTGTACTGCCATGGTCCGTCGTACCAAAGAGGAAGCTCAAGAAACCCGTAGCCAGATACTCGAAGCGGCAGAAAAAGCCTTTTATGAACGGGGCGTAGCGCGCACGACGCTGTCGGACATCGCCACCCTGGCTGGCGTCACTCGCGGGGCTATCTACTGGCATTTCAGCAACAAGGCGGACCTGGTGCAGGCGATGCTCGATACCCTGCATGAACCACTGGATGAAATGGCCAAGGCCAGCGAGAGCGAGCACGAACTCGATCCGCTGGGCTGCATGCGCAAGTTGCTGACTCATTTGTTTCATCAAGTTGCCCTGGACCCGAAAACCCGACGCATCAACGAGATTCTGTTTCATAAGTGCGAATTCACCGATGAAATGTGTGACCTGCGCCAGCAGCGCCGGGCGGTGAGTCTGGACTGTAATGTGCGAATTGCCCTGGCCCTGACCAATGCCGTGAATCGCGGCCAGTTGCCGGCCGATCTCGACACGGCTCGCGCGGCGATCAGCCTGCATGCTTACATCGACGGCATCCTGTACCAGTGGCTGCTGGCCCCGGACAGCTTTGAGCTGCACATCGAAGCCGAGCGCTGGGTCGATACGGGGCTAGATATGCTGCGCCTGAGCCCCAGCCTGCGCAAATGAAACAAAATGCGGAATTGGGCCCGGTTGTGTCAACTCGGCACGCGGGCTCAAGCAGACTTCTTGTCTTGAAGTGCTTTTATATACGGACTAGTAGCAGGTTGATAGGTAGCGAGCTACGTATTTTGTAGGGATTTTGTGTCCGTACTGTGAATACCTGTGACAAACAGTAAAAAAAAGCCCCGGCTCTTTCGAGTCGGGGCTTTTTCATGACGGCTGACGCAGGGTTTGCGCCAACGGACATCCTTACAGCGTCGGGTAGTCGATATAACCGACCGGACCCTTGGCGTAGAACAGTTCTGGACGCGCTTCATTCAGCGGTGCATCGGCTTTCAAGCGCGCCGGCAAATCCGGGTTGGCAATGAACGGCACACCAAACGCGACCGCATCAGCTTTGCCGGTGGCCAGCCACTGGTTGGCGCTGTCCTTGGTGAAGCGTTCGTTGGCGATGTACGGGCCGCCAAAGGCTGCTTTCAACTGTGGACCCAGGCTGTCGCCGGCTTCTTTCTCGCGGGAGCAAATGAACGCGATGCCACGCTTGCCCAATTCACGAGCCACATAGGTGAAGGTCTCGGACAGGTTGTCGTCGCCCATGTCATGGGAATCGGCCCGTGGTGCCAAGTGCACGCCGACACGGCCGGCGCCCCAGACTTCAATGGCGGCGTCCGTCACTTCCAGCAGCAGACGCGCACGGTTTTCCAGGGAGCCGCCGTAGTTATCGGTGCGCTGGTTGGTGCTGCTTTGCAGGAACTGGTCGAGCAGGTAGCCGTTGGCACCGTGGATTTCCACGCCGTCAAAACCGGCAGCCTTGGCGTTTTCCGCGCCAACGCGGTAAGCGTCGACGACGTCTGCAATTTCAGCGATTTCCAGCGCGCGCGGCGTCGGGTAGTCGGCCAATGGACGAACCAGGCTGACGTGACCCTTAGGCTGGATGGCGCTCGGTGCGACCGGTGCTTCGCCGTTCAGGTACGACGGGTGGGAAACCCGGCCGACGTGCCACAGTTGCAGGACAATCTTGCCGCCGGCAGCGTGGACCGCTTTGGTCACGTTGGCCCAGCCACGCACTTGGTCGTTGGACCAGATGCCCGGGGTGTCCGGGTAGCCGACGCCCATTGGCGTGACCGAGGTGGCCTCGCTGAGGATCAGGCCGGCCGAGGCACGTTGTACGTAGTATTCGGCCATCAGCGCGTTCGGCACACGGCCTTCGTCGGCGCGGCAGCGGGTCAGCGGCGCCATGATGATGCGGTTGGCCAACTCGAGGTCGCCCAGTTTGATCGGATCGAAAATAGTCGTCATGAAATAGCTCTCTTTTGAAGATCAATGAGTAGTGGCAGGGGCCAGTTCGGGATCGCCGCTCTGACGGAAAGTAATCAGGGTCACCAGCAGGGCGAGTACCGCCAGTGCGGCGGCCGCGAGGGGCACGCTGGTCAGGCCGAAACCATGGGCGATGACGCTGCCGCCAACCCAGGCTCCGAGTGCGTTGCCGACGTTGAACGCGCCGATATTCAGGGTCGACACCAGGTTGGGTGCCGCTTTGCCGAAGGTCACCACGTTCACTTGCAGGGCCGGGACGGCGGCGAAGCACGCGGTGGCCCAGAGGAACAGGGTGATTTCGGTCGGGATCACGGCCACGCTGGTCCAGGTCAGCACGGTGGACACCACGGCCATGGTGATGAACACACCGATCAGCGTCGCCGCCATGCCTTTGTCAGCCAGCTTGCCGCCGATGATGTTGCCGACGGTCAGGCCGAGGCCGATGAGCATCAGGGTCCAGGTCACGCCCCGTGGCGAGACACCGGTGACTTCGCCCAGCAGCGGTGCTACATAGGTGAACAAGGTGAAGACCGATGCAGCGAACAACGCAGTCATGCTCAGTGACAGCCAGATCCCGGCACCTTTGAGGGCGCGCAGTTCGGCGCGCATGTCGAGTTTTTCTTCGTCGCGCTTGGCCGGCAGGAAGCGGATCAGACCGATCAGTGCGATCACGCCGATCACGGTCACCGCCCAGAAGGTCGAACGCCAGCCGTATTGTTGGCCGAGCGCCGTGCCCAGCGGTACGCCGAGGACGTTGGCCAGGGTCAGGCCGGTGAACATCAAAGCCACCGCCGAAGCACGTTTGTTGGCCGGCACCAGGCCTGCCGCCACCACTGAACCGATGCCGAAGAACGCACCGTGGCACAGGGCGGTGACCACACGGGCGAACATCAACACGTTGTAGTCACTGGCCAGGGCGCACAGCAGGTTGCCGATGATGAAAATTCCCATCAACGCTACCAGAGCGGCCTTGCGCGGGAGTCGGGCGGTGGCCAGTGCCATGAACGGCGCACCGATGGCCACGCCCAGGGCGTAACCGGTCACCAGCCAACCGGCGCCCGGGATCGACACACCAAGATCGGCTGCCACATCGGGCAGCAGGCCCATGATGACGAACTCGGTGGTGCCGATGGCGAAGGCGCTCAGGGCCAGAATGAGTAGCGAGAGGGGCATTGTTAATTCCTTGTCGGAGCGCTGAGCTCTTTGACGATGGCGTCGAGGGCCGCCTGGATCACGTCCTCGTTGCGTTTGAAGAAGTGCCATTGACCGGCTTTCTGGCTGCTGATCAGACCCGCACGTTGCAACGTCGCCAAATGCGCGGACACCGTCGACTGCGACAGGCCGCAGCGTTGATCGATCTGCCCGGCGCAAATGCCGTATTCGTGGTTGTGGATCTGTTCCGGGAACTGGACCTTGGGGTCTTTCAGCCAGATGAGGATGTCTCGGCGTACTGGGTGTGCCAGGGCTTTTATTATTTCGTCGAGGTCGATGGTCATGGTTTGGGCTCGTGATGAGTAAAACGCTATATCGCGATGGGGCGAACTTTAAATCGGTCTATCACGATATACCAATATGATTTTGGTCTGACGACCGTGTAAATCGGTATATCGGGTTATAACGATACGTAGGGTGTAACGATACGGATGGGCAGTGCTAAGCTGCGCGACATGAATTATCTCGCACATCTGCACCTCGGTGGCCAGCGCCCCGGTCAATGGCTCGGCAGTCTGTATGGCGATTTCGTCAAGGGACGGCTGCAAGGGCAGTTCGACCCGGAGATCGAAGCGGCCATCCAGCTGCATCGCAGCATCGACGTCTTTACCGACCGCCATCCGTTGGTAGACGTCGCGTTGTCACGGTTTTCCATCACCCGTCGGCGTTATGCCGGGATTGTCCTCGATGTGTTTTTCGATCACTGTCTGGCCCGGGATTGGACGCTCTACTCGGATCAGCCGCTGGCGCAGTTCACCTCGGACGTTTACCGGGTGCTGTCCAGCGAGCCGCAGTTGCCGGAGCGCCTGGCGCAAATCGCGCCGCACATGGTGGCCAATGACTGGTTGGGCTCTTATGAGGATTTCGAGGTGCTGGCGCAGGTGCTGCGGGGGATTTCCCGGCGGTTGACCAAGCCTGAGGAACTGGCCGGGGCGATGCAGGAGTTGCGGGTGTTGTATGAGCCGTTGAGTGATGACTTCCGGCTGTTCTATCCACAGCTGCAGGATTTCGCCCAAAACCGCTGACTCACATCCCTGTAGGAGCAAAGCTTGCTCGCGATTGGGTCACCGCGGTTGATCTGGTGACCGCGTTATCGTTCATCGCGAGCAAGCTTTGCTCCTACAGAAAACGGGATCAGGCGGCGATGAGTTCGCCGGCACGTCGTGGTTCTGCCGGTTTCGCCACTTCACCAAACAACGCCCTCTGCACCGCCTGCTGCGCCTCGAACGCCAGCGCTGCACGCTCGCGACCTTCGCACGCAATCGGCTTGAGTACGTGAATCTCCACCTCGCCCCGATCATTGGCAAACAAACGCATCAGGTGCGAGAGCAAATCATCATCGCCAATAAACGGCGCCAGCGAATCGATTTCCCCATCGCGCAGATACCGGATCGCCACCGGTTGCATCGGCACTTGCGCATCAATCGCCGCTGACAACAGGCGACCGTGGAACGTACGCAACGAACGGCCATCGGTGGTGGTGCCTTCCGGGAACATCAACAACGGGTGTTGTTGCTCCAGATGGCGAGTCATCTGTTTGCGGATCAACTGGCTGTCGCCCGAGCCGCGACGGATAAACAAACTGCCAGCCTTGGCCGCCAACCAACCGGCCACCGGCCAGGTGCGCACTTCGGCCTTGGACAGGAACGACAGCGGCGTGATCATGCCCAGCAGCGGGATGTCGGTCCAGGACACGTGGTTGCTGACCCACAGCATCGGCGTCTTTGGCAGCTCGCCATGAACCGTTACGCGAAAGGGCAGGGCGTTGCTCAACCGCGCCATGAAAAACCGCGACCAGCGCTGGCGACGGACCATCGAATGGGCAATCCCGGCACGTTCGAACAAACCGAACACGCTGGCCATGGTTAAGCCCAACGCCACCACAAACAGCACTCGCGCAATTCGCGCGTACACCCGAAGGCGGCTCATTACATGGCCGCCTTGAAGTGTTTGGCGTAACGCGGGCAGAGTTCGTCGCGTTTGAGCAGGATGAACACGTCGGCGACCTGGAAGTCCTCGTCCCAGCACGGCTCGCCACAGATCTTCGCGCCCAGGCGCATATAGGCCTTGAGCAGTGGCGGCATTTCCGCAATCACGTTGGACGGCAGATCTAACACAGGCAGCGGTTTTTTCGGCTCGGCCCGCAGGTGTTCGGTGCACAAGTAGCGTTCGCGCAGGCGCTGCATGATGGCGTGGGCCTGAATCCCGCCGTCCTGCATCGGAATGCTCGCGCAACCCATCAAATAGCTGTAGCCGCCCTGATTGAGGACTTCGGCCAGTTCACCCCAAAGCACGGCGATGGTGCCGCCGCTGCGGTAGGCCGGGTCGACGCAGGTGCGACCGATTTCCAGGATCGGGCCTTTAAGAGAAACCAGGCCGTGCAAGCTGAATTCTTCTTCGCTGTAGAACTTGCCCAGGCTGCTCGCGGCGGTGTGGTCGAGCAAACGGGTGGTGGCTACCAAACGGCCGCTGTTCAAGTCACGTACGCCGATGTGGGCGCAGTGAACATCATAGTCATCCATGTCCAGGCCGCGTTCCGCGCCTTTCAGCTTGGCGTTGAATTCGCCGCTGAACACGTTGAAGCGCAGGGCCTGGGCTTCCTGCAAAGCCTCGCTGCCGATCAGGCGTTCGGCTTGCAGGCGGCGTTCATTGCCGGTGTCGCTGATGCGGGCGATCTGAGTCATTGTGAATCTCCGTACGGGCCGGGCACCCGTCGTGGGTTGCAGCCGATCGACTTTCTTTATGCAGCCGTGTTGTGCAAAGTCAGGCTATGTAGCCCCGGTGTCATCGCCATGAAGCTTTGGTGATGCTTATATGACAGCCCACAAGGAGCCTCTAATGCCCTGGCAAACCCTGCTCAATCGCCGCGAACGCCTGCCCGCCAACGCGGACCTGGCCGAAGGTTTTGCGACCTTGTTGCATCAGTTGGGCACGGTCACGCCGTTCGAACTGGCGGTGGCCGGCGCACGTTTGATGGCGACGCCGGGGCTGGCGTTTCTGGTGGGTTATCAAGCGGCGTTACGCGTGCTGTGGCCGAGCGCGCCGCAGAGCCTCGGCGCCTTGTGCGCGACCGAACAACGCAGCCTGCGTCCGGCGGACATGCAGACCCGCCTCAAGGGCCTGCGCTTGAATGGGCGCAAGGATTTCGTCACCGCCGGCGATGCCGCCGACTGGCTGCTGATCGCCGCCCGCAGCGAAGAGCTTGGGGAAAATCCGCGACTGAGCCTCGCGGTGGTGTATCCCGGTGAGCCGGGTGTGCGCCTGGAAAAACTCCCTGCCATCGCGTTGATGCCGGACATCAGCCATGGCCGGGTATTTCTCGACAATGCCTTCTGCGAATTGCTGGCCGGGGATGGCTGGGATGCTTATGTCAAACCGTTCCGTACTCTGGAAGACGTCTATGTGTTGAGCGCCATGACCGCTTGGTTGTATGGCGTCGCTCAGGACAGCGACTGGCCGCAAGGCCTGCAATTGCGGTTGCTGGCGCTGCTGGCCGGGTGTGCAGAAGCCAGTCGCCAGGCGCCGGGCAACCTGGCCGGGCATGTGTTGTTGGGTGGGTTGTTTGCGCAGTTTGAGGGGCTCAAGGCAGAGGTGAATCAGGCCTTGGCTGAAGGGCCGCCGTTGTGGGCGGCGATGTGGCAGCGGGATCAAGCGGTGATGGACCTCGCGGCGGGGGCGCGGGGGAAGCGGTTGGCCAAGGCGTTGGCGGGATCTTTGTCCGGCTGACGGGCCTCTTCGCGGGCAAGCCTCGCTCCTACAGGGATCGCGCGGAACCTGTAGGAGCGAGGCTTGCCCGCGAAGGCGTCATCATGGCCGACGCCAATCCAAAACTGTAACCATCCTCAACTAACCTCAGCATGTCCATCCCCCGAGCCCCCACCATGTTCAAAGGCTTGTCCCTGCTTTTTATCCTCCTGCTCAGCCAAACGGCCCACGCCGAATACTGGCCCGCTGAACAATGGTCGCCCGGCCCGAAAGTCACCGGCGCGGCCCTCGAAGCTCTGGAAACCTACGCCTTCCCACCCCGCGATGACACCACCCGAACAGGCATCCGCACTGACGCCTTGCTGGTGATCCGCGACGGTCAACTGATCTACGAACGCTACGCCGGCCCAACCACCGCTGACACGCCGCACCTGACCTGGTCCATCAGCAAAAGCCTGATGGCGGCGGTGCTCGGCGTGGCCTATGGCGAAGGCCTGTTCACCTTGCAGGACCCAGCGGTGAAGTTTTACCCGGCGCTGGAAAACCACCCGGCGATCACCCTGGCCGACCTGCTGCACTGGGCGTCCGGCCTGGACTGGCAGGAAGACTACGAATACGCGCCGCTGAAATCCTCGGTGGTGGCCATGCTCTACACCCGTGGCCACTCGAACATGGCAGCGTTCACCGCCGGGCACGATGAATACGCTGCGCCGGGCCAGGCGTTTCGCTATTCCAGCGGCGACAGCAACCTGCTCTCGGCAGCGCTGAAAAACATCGTCGGCCCGAGCCGTTATCCCGACTATCCGTGGACTGCATTGTTCGAGCCGCTGGGGATTCGTCATGCCGTCTGGGAAACCGACGCCACCGGGGCGTTTGTCGCCTCATCCTATGCCTACCTCACCGCCCGGGACCTGGCGCGGATTGGGCTGTTGATGGCGCGAGACGGTCGTTGGGGTGATCGGCAATTGCTGCCCAAGGACTGGGTCGCCTTCAACCGCGAGCCCTTCGCCGGTTATCGCGCCCATCAGGACGAGGCCGTGCCGGGTGGCCAGTGGTGGCTCAATCGCGCAGTGGACGGCGCGGCACAACCTTGGCCCGATGCGCCTGCCGACACCTTTGCGGCGCTGGGCCATTGGGGGCAGGCGCTGTACGTGATCCCCAGCGAAAACCTGGTGATCGTGCGGTATGGCGATGATCGCGACGGCAGCTACCGGCACAACGAATTGCTCAAGTTCGCGCTCAAGGCGTTTGCCGGGAAGGTGCAGCCATGAGCCTTTTTGTTCGCCGTCGTCCGTTCTCCAGCGTCTTTTTATTACTGCTGGTTTTGCTGCTCGGCTGGATCTGGCAGGAGCGGGTGGCGCTCTGGGCGTTCCCGGACATCATCAGTGCCTACACCGCCAAGGAATATTGCTCGTGCCGGTATGTGATGAACAATGACGTCGGGTACTGCCGGGGCTACGTGAAGCAGTGGTTGCCCTTCAGCGGGTTTACCGATGATGACGCTGCCAAACATGTGACGGTCAGTGGCATGGGCCGCAGCAACAGCGCGCAGTGGATCGGCGAACGCCAGGGCTGTCGCCTGCAACCCTGAGACGATCGTATTTTTTGTAGGAGCAAGGCTTGCCCGCGATGGCATCCCTGAGATCGCTATCGCGGGCAAGCCTTGCTCCTACCGGTTTCGGTTTGCAACAGGGCCACGCCCGGTTAAGGTTCGCTCAGGTTTATCTGCCCCACGGGTCTTTATGTTCAACCGCTCCCTCTGCAAAACCCTCGCCTTCCTGCTTCTGACCGGTGCCACGCTGTCGGCCCACGCCGATTGGTATCTCGATGGCGAGTCGTCGCGGCTGTCGTTCATCAGCACCAAAAACGCCAATATTTCCGAAGTGCAGCGCTTTCTGGTGCTGCACGGCAAGGTCGATCCCAAGGGGCTGGCGCAGGTGGAAGTCGAGATGGATTCGGTGAACAGCGGCATCCCGCTGCGTGACGAGCGGATGCGCAAGGACCTGTTCGAGATCCAGACCTTCCCTGATGCCGTGATCACCGCGCAGATCGACCTGCGCCCGATCAACGACCTGGCCCCCGGCGCCCAACTGGAATTGCGTTTGCCGCTGACCGTCAACCTTCACGGCAAACAACACGAATACAGCGCCGAACTGCTGGCGACCCGTCTCGATGACCGGCGCTTTCAGGTGGTGACCCTGGAGCCGCTGGTGATCAACGCTGAAGATTTTGACCTGGCCCCGGGGCTGGAAGGTTTGCGCAAGGTCGCCGGTTTGTCGGCCATCAGTCTGTCGGTGCCGGTGAGTGCGGTGCTGATTTTCACGGCGCGCTGACATGGCCGGCGCCGTATTTCCGTGGCGTGAAGGCAATCGCTTTGAATTGCTGATCGATGGCCCGCAGTTCTTCCCGCGCATGTTGGTGGCGATTGCCCGGGCTGAAGAACAGGTCGAACTGGAGCTGTATCTGGTGGAGGCGGGGGCCTGCGCCGAGGCGATGGTCCAGGCGTTGGTGCAAGCCGCCGAACGCGGTGTGCGGGTGCGCTGCCTGTTCGATGACTATGGCAGCCTGGCGTTCACGCTGAACCTGCGCCAACGCTTGATGGCGGCGGGTGTGGAGCTGCGTTTCTACAATCGCTTGAGCTGGCGGCGTTGGGTCGGCAATTTCTATCGCGATCACCGCAAGCTGTTGTTAGTGGACCAGAGCCTGGCGGTGGTCGGCGGCACAGGCGTCACGGATGAGTTCTGGACGCCGGGCGAAGACACCAGCGAATGGCACGAAGTGATGGTCGAAATCAGCGGCCCTCTGGTGCTTGACTGGCAATTGCTGTTCGACCGCCAATGGATTGCCAACCGCCACCGCCGCGCCTGGAAACCCGCCTCGCACTTCGGCTTGCCACGTTTGCCCCGCGTGCCGTCCATGGGTGAGGGCATGGGCCGGGTGGCCTATGCCGACGCCCGCCAGCACCGGGACATCCTGCAATCGTTATTCCGTGCCTTGAACAGCGGGCAGCAACGCATCTGGCTGGCCACGCCGTATTTCCTGCCGACCTGGAAAGTCCGCCGCTCCTTGCGCAAGGCCGCCGCACGTGGCATCGACGTGCGTCTGCTGCTGACCGGTCCGCGCACCGATCACCCGTCGGTGCGTTACGCCGGCCATCGCTACTACCCGCGACTGCTCAAGGCCGGGGTGAAAATCTTCGAATACCAGCCGTGTTTCCTGCACCTGAAAATGGTCCTGGTGGACGATTGGGTGAGCATCGGCTCGTGCAACTTCGACCACTGGAATTTGCGCTTCAATCTGGAAGCCAACCTGGAAGCGCTGGACCGCGGATTGACGGAGGCGGTGGTGGCGAGTTTCGAAAAGGACTTTGCCCTGAGCCAGGAAGTCAGCCTGGAGGAGTGGCAACGCCGGCCATTGTGGCGGCGGGTCAAGCAGCGGGTGTGGGGATGGGTGGATCGGTTAGTGGTGAACCTGCTGGATCGCCGGGGCTAATCGATAACACCGACGACCCCTGTAGGAGCGAGGCTTGCCCGCGAAGACGGTGTGTCAGTCGACATCAATTTTGAATGACACACCGCATTCGCGGGCAAGCCTCGCTCCTACAGGGGATTTGCGTCGGGCACAAAATCTGATGGCAACCCGAAACAACTGTGGGAGCGAGCTTGCTCGCGATGGCGGCATAACAGTCAACAGAGATGTTGAATGTGATGGCCTCTTCGCGGGCAAGCCTCGCTCCTACAGGGGATTTGTGTTGGGCACAAAATCTGATGGCAACCCGAAACAACTGTGGGAGCGAGCCTGCTCGCGAAGGCGGATTAACATTCGACGACGATGTTGAATGTGATGGCCTCTTCGCGGGCAAGCCTCGCTCCTACAAAGGGGGATTGATCGTTCCCACGCTCTGGCGTGGGAATGCAGCCCGTGACGCTCCGCGTCACTGGACGCGGAGCGTCCCCAGAGGCATTCCCACGCAGAGCGTGGGAACGATCAACGGCGTTACAGCAATTCGAAGCTCTGCTGCGTCACGTCCTGGGAGTCCAGGCCGATCTGTACGTTGAACTTGCCTGGCTCTGCGGCGTATTTGAGTTGGGCGTTGTAGAACTTCAGGTCGTCCTCGGTAATGGTGAAGTGCACGACTTTCTGTTCGCCGGCCTTGAGCATGACTTTCTGGAAGTTCTTCAGTTCCTTGACCGGGCGGATCATCGAGCCGGTGACGTCCTGGATGTACAACTGCACCACGGTTTCGCCATCACGCTGGCCGGTGTTTTTCACCATGACGCTGGCGTCGAGCTTGCCGGTTTTGTTCAGGGTGGTCGACGACAGCGCCATGTCGTCCACGCTGAACGTGGTGTAGCTCAGGCCGAAACCGAACGGGAACAGCGGTCCGGTGGTGTCGTCGAAATACTGCGAGGTGTAGTTGCCCGGTTTACCCGGCGTGAACGGCCGCCCAATGCTCAGGTGGTTGTAGTAGGTCGGAATCTGCCCCACCGAACGCGGGAAGGTGATCGGCAATTTGCCCGATGGGTTGTAGTCGCCGAACAGCACGTCAGCGATGGCGTTGCCGCCTTCGGTGCCGCTGAACCAGGTTTCCAGAATCGCGTCAGCCTGATCTTTCTCTTCGAGAATCGACAGCGGACGGCCGTTCATCAACACCAGCACCAGCGGTTTGCCAGTCGCTTTCAACGCCTTGATCAACTCGCGCTGATTGGCCGGGATGTTCAGGTCAGTACGGCTCGACGATTCGTGGGACATGCCACGGGATTCGCCGACCGCTGCCACCACCACATCTGCATCCTTGGCGGCTTTCACCGCTTCGTCGATCAGCACCTGGGCCGAACGCGGATCGTCCACCACTTCCGGCGCATCGAAGTTCAGGAAGTTGAGGTAATCGAGGACTTTCTTGTCGCTGGTGATGTTGGCGCCACGGGCGTAGATCAGCGTGGCTTTGTCGGCCACGGCGGCGTTCATGCCGTCGAACAGGGTCACCGATTGTGCCGGTTTGCCGGCAGCGGCCCAGCTACCCATCATGTCGATTGGCGCTTTAGCCAACGGACCGACCAGAGCGATTTTCGCGGTTTTCTTCAGCGGCAGGGTTTCATTCTGGTTTTTCAGCAACACCAGGCTGCGGCGCGCAACGTCGCGGGCCTCCGGGCGGTGCAAACGGTTTTCGGCATAGGTGTCGGCCGGGTCATCTTCAGCCTTGCCGATACGCAGGTACGGGTCCTTGAACAGGCCCATGTCGTACTTGGCGGCCAGCACTTCACGCACGGCGTTGTCGATGTCTTTCTGTTCGATGTCGCCCGACTTCAACAATCCCGGCAGCTCTTTGCCGTAGAGGGTGTCGTTCATGCTCATGTCGATGCCGGCCTTGATCGCCAGCTTCGCCGCTTCACGACCGTCCGCCGCGACACCGTGCTTGATCAGCTCGAAAATCGCCCCGTGGTCGCTGACCGCCAGGCCTTTGAAGCCCCATTCCTTGCGCAACAGGTCGTTCATCAGCCAGGTGTTGGCGGTGGCCGGCACGCCGTTGATCGAGTTCAGCGCAACCATCACCCCGCCAGCGCCGGCATCAATCGCGGCGCGGTACGGCGGCAGGTAGTCCTGGTACATCTTGACCGGGCTCATGTCGACGACGTTGTAGTCGCGACCGCCCTCGACCGCGCCATACAAGGCGAAGTGCTTGACGCTGGCCATGATGCTGTCGGCCGCGTTGGCGCCCTGACCCTGGAAGGCCTTGACCATCACGCCGGCAATGCGCGAGACCAGATAGGTGTCTTCACCGAAACCTTCGGAAGTCCTGCCCCAGCGTGGGTCGCGAGAGATATCGACCATCGGCGCGAACGTGATGTCGAGGCTGTCGGCAGCGGCTTCCTTGGCGGCGATGCGCCCGGAGCGCCCGATAGCGTCCATGTCCCAGCTCGAAGCCAGGGCAATCGGGATCGGGAAAATCGTGCGGTGGCCGTGAATCACGTCATAGGCGAAGAACATCGGGATCTTCAACCGGCTGCGCATGGCCGCGTCCTGCATCGGACGGTTTTCCGGGCGGGTGATCGAGTTGAACGTGCCACCAATGTTGCCGGCTGCAATTTCCTTGCGGATCAGCTCCCGAGGCATTTCCGGGCCGATGCTGATCAGGCGCAATTGGCCGATTTTTTCATCGAGGGTCATTTGCTTCATCAGGTTGCTGATGAAGGCGTCCTTGTTCTCCAGGGGTGCGGGGGTCGTGGCGGCCAGTACGGTATGACTGGCCAGACTGACGAACAGGCCCAGCAAACACAGCTTCTTCATGAATAGTTTTCTCAAAGGCCTAAACGGCAGTGAATATGCGCCGGTCAGCCAAAATTTAGGGAGCGACTATTGTTGTTCGGGCGTTGTTCAGGAAAATGCAGCACACTTCTGAACTCTTTTTCGCGCAGGGCATCTTTTAGCCCATTGGCCCGATGCAATCCAGTGGTGGCGGCAGATTATGCCTCATCCACCTGGTTTGAAGGCCGCGGGTTGTTTTTCAACGGAATGTGCACGGGAGCATCACCTGACATGAATGTACGACTCAACTATCGATCGAGCCTGCAAGTCGCGGCACTGATGCTGCTGACCACCCTGCTGGCCGGCTGCGGCATCAACAACATTCCGACCCTCGACGAACAGGCCAAGGCTGCCTGGGGCCAGGTGCAGAACCAGTACCAACGCCGGGCGGATCTGATCCCCAACCTGGTAGAAACGGTCAAGGGCTACGCCAAGCACGAAGAAGACACCCTGACCGCCGTGGTCGAAGCCCGGGCCAAGGCGACGTCGATCCAGGTCGATGCCAACACCCTCGACAACCCGGAAAAACTCAAACAGTTCCAAGCGGCCCAAGATCAACTGACCGGTGCCCTGAGTCGTTTGATGGTGGTGTCCGAACGCTACCCGGACCTCAAGGCCAACCAGAATTTCCTGGCCCTGCAGTCGCAACTTGAAGGCACCGAGAACCGCATCGCCGTGGCCCGCCGCGACTTCATCCTCGCGGTGCAGAAATACAACACCGAAATCCGCACCTTCCCCGGTCGCCTGTGGCACAGCGTGATGTACAGCGATTTGCCGATCCGCGAAACCTTTGAAGCGACCAGCCCGGATGCCGAAAAAGCACCGCAAGTGAAATTCTGACGAATAGCTCCAAGTTGTAAGCGGCAAGCTGCAAGCGAGGGCAACGCGTACCGCTTCTACTTGGCGCTTGCCGCTTAAAACTTGCCGCTGTCCCGGAGGGATCCCAATGCGCGTGTTGAAGATGGGCCTGGTGCTGTTGCTCTGGGTGGTTGCAGTCACGGCCCAGGCCGAGTTGAAGTTCCCGCCGCTGACCGGGCGGGTGGTGGACAACGCGCAGATGATCGAGCCGGCGGTGCGCGAGCAATTGACGCAGCAACTCCAGGCCCACGAAACGGCGACCGGCGAGCAATTGGTGGTGGTGACGCTGCCGGACTTGCAGGGCACCGACATCGCCGATTTCGGTTATCAACTCGGTCGCGCCTGGGGCATCGGCCAGAAGGACAAGAACAACGGAGCGCTGCTGATCGTCGCTCGGGATGAGCGCAAGCTGCGGATCGAAGTCGGTTATGGCCTGGAAGATCGCCTGACCGATGCCCAGAGTTCGGTGATCATCAACCAGGTGATCACACCGGCGTTCAAGACCGGCAATTTCAGCAAAGGCATCAGCGACGGTGTCGCGGCGATGTTGGTGGTGTTGGGCGGCAGTCCGCTGGATGAACCATCGACGGTTTATGAGCCGCGAGGTGATGAGGACAGCGATTTCGTTTCGCGCCATCCCGGTGTGTTCATCTTTCTGGTCATGCTGTTCATCCTGACTATTTTCATCTGCCAGATGCTCGGTATCCTGCCGACCGGCCGAGGCGGCTCCGGTGGTTCGAGCGGCGGTTTCGGCGGGGGAGGGTTTGGCGGCGGCGGTGGAGGCGGGGGCTTCAGCGGTGGCGGGGGCAGTTTCGGGGGCGGCGGTTCGTCGGGCGGCTGGTGATAACACTACTAATAAAAACAAATGGGAATAGGCACTGATAGACATGGCATTACTGACTGAACACGAACAACGCAAAGTCGCCGAGGCGATTGCCCGGGTCGAGCGTGAAACCGACGCCGAACTGGTCACCGTGCTCGCGGCCCGCGCCGACGACTACGCGTACATCCCGCTGCTGTGGGCGAGTTTGCTGGCACTGGTGGTGCCGGGTGTCGTGCACTACCTGACCGGCGTGCTGACCATGCATAGCCTGTTGCTGGTGCAATGGGCCAGTTTTATCGTGCTGTGCCTGGTGTTCCGCATTCCCAAAGTCACCACCCACCTGATCCCGCGCTCGGTCCGGCACTGGCGCGCGTCGAACCTGGCCCGCCGACAGTTTCTGGAGCAAAACCTGCACCACACCGTGGGCAGTACCGGGATGCTGATTTTTGTCTGCGAAGCCGAGCGTTATGTGGAAATCCTGGTGGATGAAGGGATTTCCAAACGGCTGGATAACAAAAGCTGGGACGCGATTGTCGCGGCGTTTACCCAACAGGTGAAACAGGGCCAGACGTTGCAGGGGTTTGTCACCTGCATCGAGGCCTGCGGCGAGTTGCTCAAGGTGCATGTGCCGGTGACGCAGGTGAGGAATGAATTGCCGAATCGGTTGGTGGTGTTGGGGTAGGGTTTGGATTTTTCGTTCGACTTTAGAGCCACCCCTCACCCCAACCCTCTCCCCAAAGGGGAGAGGGGGCCGACCGAGTTGTTCTTTCGAGCTACATCGACCTGAAAAATTGGCGTTGAACTCACATACATCGACTTGAAAAATCGGCGTCGAACTCAGGTTTTGAAATGCCCCCGGTCGGCTCCCTTTCCCCCTCTCCCCTCTGGGGAGAGGGCTGGGGTGAGGGGTGGTTTTCAAACCGTTCGGTAAATAACAGCGTGTCCCAAACTCACATCCCCCCTAAAATACCCGCCATTCCCCGATTCGCACCGCCCGAGGCCGTTTTGCCCATGTCTGTCACCGCCACTCCCGCCAGCCTCGCGCCGGATCACCACGCCCAGTTCATCGACCTGTTGCAAACCAGCCTCGACGCCAACGCCTTCATCAAACTGGTGCTGGCCAAGTACGTCGGCAGCGAGGCAGATTTGCAGCGGCTGATCATCAAGCAACTCACGGTCAAGGATCAGCCTTGCCTGTCCTTCGTCTACCGCTACAAGACCCGCGACATCACCAAGAACTTCCCGCTGGCCGAAGGCGTGGCGACGATTGCCGCGTTGCTGCCGGACGCGTTTAAAAATGCGCATTTACTGTCCCTGACCGACGAAGCCCAGCTCGAATACAGCAAAAAGGGCAAATCTTCGCTGTTCAAGAGCAAACCCCAGCAATTGCGCGAAGTGCCGTCCGCCGAGCATAACCGCGAGAAAAACCGCTTCCTCGACCTGAGCCGGCCGTTCCTCGCTGATCTGGGTGTGACCAACAGTAAGCACGAGCTGATCCCGGCGATGTCGCGCAAGTGGAAGCAGATCAACAAATTCATCGAAGTCTTCAGCCATGCCCTGACCACCTCGCCGCTGGCGTTGGACAAACCGGTGCGGGTGGCGGATTTCGGGTCGGGCAAGGGTTACCTGACGTTTGCGATTCACGATTACCTGCGCAACACCCTGAACGCCGAAGGCGAAGTCACCGGCGTCGAGTTGCGCGAAGAGATGGTCAACCTGTGCAACGCGGCGGCGGCGAAGCTCGATCATCCGGGGCTGGTGTTCAAATGTGGCGACGTGCGCAGCGTGGCGCCGAGCGAACTGGACGTGATGATCGCCCTGCATGCCTGCGACATCGCCACTGACTACGCGATCCACACCGGCATTCGTTCCGGCGCCTCGATCATCATGTGCTCGCCGTGCTGCCACAAACAGATCCGCCTGCAAATCCAGAGCCCGGCGCTGCTCAAGCCGATGCTGCAATACGGTTTGCACCTGGGCCAGCAGGCGGAAATGGTCACCGACAGCCTGCGCGCGCTGTTCCTTGAGGCTTGTGGCTACGAGACCAAAGTGTTCGAGTTCATCTCACTGGACCACACCAACAAGAACAAGATGATCCTGGCGGTGAAACGCGCCGAGCCGGTGGACCCGGCGCAGTTGTTGGTGAAGATCCAGGAATTGAAAGATTTCTATCAGATCACCGAGCATTGCCTGGAAACCTTACTGCGTTCCGACGGCCTCTTCTGATGCCTCAACCCTGTAGGAGCAAAGCTTGCTCGCGATAGCGATCTTGAGGACGCCATCGCGAGCAAGCTTTGCTCCTACAGGCGATGGCGATTTTGAAGACGCCTTCGCCGGCAAGCCTGGCTCCTACAAGAGCTATGCTGTGGCCACTTGGGCGGGTTTGATGGCGGTCTTGCGCCCCAACATCACCGTCACAATCACCCCCGCCGCAAACAGCCAGGTAATCGGCTCAATGTGTTCGCCAAAGAACAGCGCCGAAAACGCAATCGTGAAGAAGATCTGTAACAACTGAATCTGGCTGACCCGCGCGATTCCGCCCATCGCCAATCCGGCGTACCAGGCAAAGAAACCGATGAACTGCGAAAACAGCGAGACGTAACCAAACGCCCACCAGGTCTTGGCCGAGATCTCGCCCTGATGTTGCAGCGCCAGGTACGTCACCGGCCCAATCAGCAGCGGCGTCGACAGCACCAGCGCCCAGCAGATCACCTGCCAGCCGCCCATTTCCTTGGCCAATCGGCCGCCTTCGGCATAGCCCAAACCGCCCACGGCAATCGCCCCGAGCATCAGCAAATCACCGGCCTGAATACTGCCGGCACCGCTGATCAGCGCATAACCGAGCACCAACGCACTGCCCAACGCGGCGCAGGCCCAGAAGGCTTTCGACGGGCGTTCATGGGACAACCATGCGGCGTACAGCGCCACGCACAGCGGTTGCAAGCCATTGACCAGTGCACCGTGGGAGGCCGGCAACGTCTGCATGGCCCAGGCCGAGAGCACCGGGAAGCCGAGAATCACCCCGGCGATCACCAGCGTCAGGCCTTTGACCTGTTTCCAGGTCGGCCACTTCTCCCGACGCCACAACAGCAACAACGCCGCCGGCACCGCGGCGAACAATGCACGGCCCAGGCCGTTGAGCAACGGGTGGATTTCCTGCACGACGATGCGGGTGAAGGGCAGGGTGAGGCTGAAAATGACGACGCCAAGCAGGCCGAGGGCCATGCCGGTGTTTTCGCGCGAGGACATGAGGGCAACCAGAGTCGAGGGTGGCGGGAAGAGTGTTCATATAGCCATAAACATTGGGTTTGCCCCTGTTACAGCTAGGATCAGAATTATCCGTACAGTTTGAGGACGCCTTCGCGGGCAAGCCTCGCTCCTACAGGTTTTCGGTTGATCATTGATTTGCGTTCGACGCAAAACCCTGTAGGAGCGAGGCTTGCCCGCGAAGAACGATAACGCGGTAGTAGCTGGTTATTACCCGCCCCCGCCGATTAGGACTACCTTGAATACTCCTGCACGCCCACGTATTCCCAGAGGAGTCCTCCCCATGGCTGCCAAGAAAATCCTGATGCTGGTCGGCGATTACGTCGAAGACTACGAAGTGATGGTGCCGTTCCAGTCGCTGCTGATGGTGGGCCACACTGTGCACGCCGTGTGCCCGGACAAAACCGCCGGCCAGACCGTGCGCACCGCGATCCATGACTTCGAAGGCGACCAGACCTACAGCGAAAAGCCCGGTCATCTGTTTGCCCTGAACTTCGATTTCGCCAAGGTGAACGCCGCCGATTACGACGCGCTGCTGGTGCCGGGCGGTCGTGCGCCGGAGTACCTGCGCCTGAATGAAAAAGTCCTGGAGTTGGTGCGAGATTTCGACAAGGCCGGCAAACCGATCGCCGCCGTGTGTCATGGCGCACAATTGCTCGCCGCCGCCGGCATTCTCGAAGGACGCGAATGCAGCGCCTACCCGGCCTGCGCCCCGGAAGTGCGTTTGGCGGGCGGTACGTTCATCGATATTCCGGTGACGGAAGGCCACGTTCAAGGCAATCTGGCCACTGCTCCAGCCTGGCCGGCTCACCCGAACTGGCTCGCCGGTTTCCTCGGTTTGCTGGGCACCAAAATCACGCTGTAACGAGGGACTTTTGCATGTGCGAGCTCTACGTCAAAGCCGATCCGATCCTCTACGAATCGCGCTCCCGCTCGCTGCGCATCTGCGGGGTGGTCACCACCCTGCGCCTGGAGAACCAGTTCTGGGACATCCTCAGCGAAATCGCCGAAGTTGACGGCATGACCACCAACCAGTTGATCGCCAAGCTGTATGAAGAGGTGATGGATTACCGCGGGGAAGTGGTGAATTTTGCTTCGTTCTTGCGGGTGAGTTGTATGCGGTATCTGAGTCAGCGGCGGGTGATGGCGCCGGAGTTGTCGGTGGTTCGCACAGCGGCTAAATAGCTCATTGACCTTGCGGGCCTCTTCGCGGGCAAGCCTCGCTCCTACAGGGTTTTGTGGTGTCCGCGAAATATTCAAACACCACAAAACCTGTAGGAGCGAGGCTTGCCCGCGAAGGCGCCAGCCCAGACACCACAAATCCTGGATCAGAAGAACCGCGTCACACTCACCTTGGCATTCCTGCCCTGGCTATACGCCCGATCCCCGCTCAACGCCGGCCGGTAATCTTCATTAAACAGGTTATCGACAGTGAGGTTGACCTCGGTGCCTTTGAGATAAGCCTGCTGCGGTTTCCAGTTCGCAAACAACCCCTGCACGTTGTAACGATCGTTGGCGTACTGATCGTAAAACACATCCCCCACCGTGTTTTTGCTCGAACCATAGCGGTCGCTCGGCAAGCGATCAGTCTTACGCACAAACTCCCCCTGCCAACCGACTTGCGCATCCCAACTCGGAATCTTCACCCCCAGCACCGCAATCCACTTCGGCGGCGGCACGTCGCGCACCCAGACATCCGGGCCCCACGGGTTGGTGTAGGCACCTTCGTGTTTGCCGCTCATCCATGAATAGGACAGCGAGCCGAACAGGTAAGTGGAGTCGTAGAAACTTTCCACTTCAAAGCCCTTGATGGTCAGCCCGCCGATGTTGCGGTAGTTGCCCATCGGCCCCGAGCCCTTGCAGTCCGAGGCGATGCTGCCGCCCTTGATTGCCTGGTTTTCGCAACCGACACCGGTGGCCTTGAAGATCTCGTCGTCGATCTTGTTGCGAAACAGCGTGGTGCGGATCTGTACGTTGTCGTGGTCCTGGAACACGTTGGCAAAGTTGCTGATGTTACCGGCGCGCCACCCGGTGATGCGTTCCGGGTCGAGGTCGACGCTGGTGGCGGTGCGGCTGCCGACGCCCTGGACTTCGTACTGCTCGTCGATCACCGGCGCACGCCAGGTTTTGCTGTAGTCGACGAAGAAGCCGACATCCGGCGTGACCCGCCAGAACGCCGACAGACGCGGTGACCAACCGGTGTAGGTGCGGTCGCTGTAATCGTGGCCGATGGCCGGATCCGGGCTGGCGTAAAACGGCGCGTCGTTGGCCTCGCCACGGTTGCGCACGTGGTCGTAACGCACGGACGGCGTGAGGGTGAAGTCGCCCAGGGTGATGGCGTCTTGCACGTAGGCGCTGTGGGTGTCGACTTTGCCCTGGGGCATGAAGCTTGGCTGGAAATAGCCGTAGTTGTACTTAGGCACGTCGTAGGTCTTGCCCGGCATCCACATCTCGGTGTCGCGGCTGTGTTTGCGGATTTGTATACCGCTGGTCACCGCGTGGGCCAATGGGCCGGTGTCGAACAGGCTGATGTTGCTTGCCTCAAGGATCCGGTCCTTGTAGGCGGTGTCCATCTTGCGCCCGCCGGTGGAGGTCTGGAAAAACGCCGTGGCATCGCGCTCGTCGGTCTGATCGGTGTTGGATTCCGAGTAGCTGAGCTTGAAGTCGATCAAGCGATTGTCCAGCGGTTGGTATTGATACTTGGTCGACCAGGTGGTGTCGATGGTTTCGCGATTGGCCAAAAAGCGCTTCAAGGCATTTTCGTAGCCGTATTGCTTGATGTTGTCCTTGCTCGGCGGCGTCGGGTAACTGGCAGACGAGAAGGGCGTCCAGCGTTCGCTTTGGGAGCGCGAGTACGACAAGCCGACGCTGTGCTCATCGTTGAGGTGCAGATTGAACTTGAGCAACTGGCCGTCCAGATCCTGGGCGCTGTTGGGCAGGCGCTGAGGATTGATCGGGTAGCTGTGGTCCGGATCGGGCGGGGTGCCGGCGAGTTTCATGTCGTCGCCATCGCGCTTGGTCAGGTACACCAGCGCATCGGCGCGACCGTCGTCGGTACGGCCGAACACCGCGCCGCTGTAGGTTTGTTGATGGTCGTTGCTGGCGTAACCATATTTGAGCATGGCGCCGCTGTTGCGGCCCTCTTGCAACAAGTCCGGGGCGTCCTTGGTTTCCATGTGCACGGTGCCGCCGAAACCGCCGTTGCCGGTGAGCATCGAGTGCGGGCCTTTTTCCACTTCAATGCGTTTGATCAGCTCCGGCTCGATGAAAATCGTGCCTTGCTGGTAGCGCTCGAAACCGCTTTTGGTCGCGCCGTCCACGGTCAGCGGCACGTCCTCGGCGTCGCCCAGGCCCCAGATGTTGATGGTCTGGCCGCCGGGTTTCATCGAGCCGCCCATGCTTACGCCGGGCAACGTCGCCAGCAGGCTGGGGATGTTGCTCGGTTGATGGCGGTCGATGTCGGCCTGGGTCAGGGTCGAGCGGCCGACGGTGCTGGAATCGACCTCGGTGCCGCTGCCGATCACGCTCAAGGCGTCGAGCTGAATCCCGTCGCTGCTGCTGGTGACCGGTTCTTCGGGGCGTACCACGTAGGTTTGGTTGACCTTGATCAGGCCAAACTGACTGTTGTCGAGCAACTGGCGGATCGCCGCTTCGGCGCTGTAATCGCCATCGATGGCCGGGGCCTTGAGGTTGCGCAATTGCGCTTCGTCGAACAGCAACTGGATGTTCGCCTGCCGGGCAATCTGGCTCAGGGACGTGGCCAGCGACTGCGCCGGCAGGTGCAGGTTGATGGACTCGGCGTGGGCTTGCAGGCTGAACGACAGGCAGGCGGCGAGCAGGGTCGGGCGAAGGCAAACGAGCGGATAAGGCGAAGACGCGCGAAACATTGAATCCCCCAGGGCGGCGAAAAAGGCCAAAAAGGCCTGCATACAACGCAGACCGGAGGAAGACGCGGCAGGCAAAAAAAACCTCACATGCGAATGCAAAATATTCTCATGTGAGGTTTTTTCAGCGCGCTTCGATCCGTATTTGGCCGTCGGCGAGTGCGACGGTTTTCACCGGAATCAGCGCCGGGAGCGCGTTAAGCAATGCATCGGGATCATTCACGTCGAGGTTGCCGGATACCCTGAAACGCCCCAGTTTCCCATCGGCCAATAGCACCGGACGGGGGCGATAGAGGTTCAATTCGTCGATCAGGCTGGCCAGTTCGCGATTGCGAAACGACAAGTGACCGCTGCGCCAGTCCGCCACTTGCGCGTCAGTCAATGTCTGCTGTTGCAGGGTGCCGCTGGCCAGGTCGAACGCGGCTTGCTGCTGCGCGCCGAGCAGGGTTTGCGTCTTGCGGTCGGGGGCAAACGCGACCTGGCCGTGGGCGACGGTCACCACCACTTGCTTGTCATTGCGCCGCACATCAAAACCGGTGCCGACCACCCGTACCGTGGCTTCGCCGGTATGCACCCACAGTGGGCGCTCTTTATCCGGCGCCACGTCGAGATAGAACTGGCCCTGATCGAGGTAAATCTGCCGTTGCTGACCGTCGAAAGCGATGCGTAGCCGGGTGTTGGCGTTGACCGACAAGGTGCTGCCGTCGGGCAAATTGAAGGTGCGCGCGCCTTTGGCCTGGGCTGCGATCTGTTGCTGATAGACGCCGTGGGGCGTGCCGAGATTGAACGCCAGCACCGCACAGACCAGCGCCGCCGCAATCGCCAGGGCCGGACGCCAGGCATTCGGTTTGCGCTTCACAACGAGCAGCACCGGTTTGTTCTGTTGCTGGAGTTCGGCCAGATCGGCCCACAGTTCTTCGAACGCCCGGTAGGCCTTGGCCTGTTCGGGCACGCTCATCCACAGCTCGAATGCCTTGCGGTCGGCGCTGCCCTGATCCTGGCGGTTGCGCACAAACCAGCTCGCGGCCTGGGCGTCGATGCCGTCATCCGGCCGATCAATGTCGCGATTCATTCTGGCTGCTCCATGCCGGTCTCGTGGTCCAGGCGTTGCTTGCAATGCAACAGGGCGAAGGCGATGTGTTTTTCCACCATGCTCAGGGAAATGCCCATGCGCTCGGCAATCTGTGCCTGACTCAGGCCTTCAAAGCGGTGCAGCATAAGGGCTTCTCGACGGCGCGGCGAGAGTTCGGCGAGAACACCTTTAAGTTGCTCCAGACGTTGCAGGCGTTGGGCGCCCGCCAACGGGTCATGCTGATCGTCGGTGAGCGGTTCCGGGGCGGTGTCGTGATTGGGCTGCACGATGTGCCGCACCTTCTGCCGACGCCAGTGATCGCGTAGCAGATTGCGCGCCATCTGGAATAGAAATGCCCGCGGCTGTTCGACTTTGGCGCGCTCTCCATAGTCGAGCCATTGGGTGAACACGTCCTGGGTCATGTCCGCTGCGTCGCTGGGGTTATCCGTGCGTTTGCGCAGGTAATGCAGGATGTCCCCGTAGAACCGGCGAAAGGAGTCAGCCGACAACGGGTCGGGCGTGAGACGAGGCATGGATATCCTTCTTGACGAAGCGTATGCAGAAAGGTCGCGAATGATATCGAGAATTATTGCTATTTGTCTGCCGGCACGTGAGGTCTATTCTTTGACAGTGGATAAACCGTGTGGAGGGTCTTTACTGTCAGGCAACGTTGGCGGGATCAATCGACAGGAGAAGCACCATGTCTGGATGGTATGAATTGAGCAAAACCAGCACCGGTCAGTTTCGCTTTGTGCTCAAAGCAGCCAATGCCGAAACCATTCTGAACAGCGAGCACTACACCACCCGTGCCGCCGCCGATGGCGGCATCGCCTCGGTGCAGAAAAACAGCCCGCTGGATGAACGCTACGAAAAAAAGACTACCAAGGATGGTCATCCTTACTTCAACCTCAAGGCCGGTAATCACGAAATCATTGGCAGCAGTGAGGCGTACTCCAACGATGCCGCGCGGGAGAAGGGGATTGCCAGTGTGAAGGCGAACGGACCGACGACCGTGATCAAGGACAAGACGTTGCCGGTGCTTTGAACCCCAACACAAATCCCCCTGTGGGAGCGAGCCTGCTCGCGAAGGCTGCTTAACATTCGATAAATATGCTGAATGTCAGATTGCTTTCGCGAGCAGGCTCGCTCCCACATGGGTTTTGTGTGTATCTGATGATCAGCGCAATGCTTTCAGCAGTCCCTGCAACTGGTTGCAACCCGCTTCGCTCAACGGAAACACCGGCAACCTTGGATCCCCCACTTCCAGCCCGGTCGCACGCAACCCGGCCTTGATGGTTGCCGGCAAGCCACCCTTGAGGATGAAGTCCAGCAGCGGCAACTGGCGATAGAACAATTCCCGCGCCTTACCCAAATCGTTGGCCAACACCGCTTCATACAAATCCAGATTGAGCTGCGGGATCAGGTTCGGCGCCGCCGTGCACCAACCTTTCGCTCCCGCCGCAAACGCTTCCAGCGCCAACGGATTGCAACCGTTATAGAACGGCACTTGCCCTTCACCGAGCAGTTGCAGCTTGTGCATGCGCTGGATGTCGCCGGTGCTTTCCTTGACCATCGTGACGTTGTCCACGGCGTTGAATATCCGCAGGATCAACTCCACCGACATGTCCGTGCCGCTGGTGGCCGGGTTGTTGTAGAGCATGATCGGCACGCCGATGCTTTCGCCGATGGCGCGGTAGTGGGCGAGGATTTCCGCTTCGCTGAGTTTCCAGTAGGACGCCGGCAATACCATCACCACATCGGCGCCATGGGCTTCAGCGAAACGCGCGCGGCGCACGGCTTTGGCGGTGGTCAGGTCGGAGACGCTGACGATGGTCGGCACTCGTTTCGCCACGTGCTTGATGCTGAACTCGCTGACCTGATCCCACTCAGCGTCGCTCAGATAAGCGCCTTCACCTGTACTGCCCAGCGGCGCGATGGCGTGGACGCCGCTGTCGATCAGGCGATCGATGGAGCGTCCGAGGGCTTCAAGATCGACGCCATTGGCGCTGAACGGGGTGATGGTGTAGCCGATGATGCCGTGAATATTTGGGGTCGACATGGGGTCGCTCCTTTTGAAAATGAGTAGGGTCAGTTCAGGCAATCGGCGTGTTGGCGCAGGTTCTGCCGAGCGTAGTAGTTGAACGCGGCGGCGTGGCGTTTCGGTTTGGAAATCCAGTCATGGGCTTCGCGGCCCAGCTCCGGCAGGATCGGTTTGATCGTCCCGGCGCTCATGGCCAGCAACTGCAACTTCGCCGCGCGCTCGATCAATTGCGCAATCACACAGGCTTCCTCGATGCTCGCGCCGGTGGACAACTGACCGTGGTGGGAAAGCAGGATCGCGCGTTTGTCGCCCAATGCGGCGGAGATGATTTCGCCTTCTTCATTGCCCACCGGCACCCCCGGCCAGGCTTCAAGAAACGCACAATCTTCATAGAGCGGGCACAGGTCCATGTGCGACACCTGCAGCGGCACTTCGAGCATCGACAGCGCGGCCACGTGGGTCGGATGCGTATGAATGATGCAGTTCACATCCGGCCGGGCGCGGTACACCCAACTGTGAAAACGGTTGGCCGGGTTCGGCATGCCGTGGCCTTCGAGCACTTCCAGGTCTTCGTTGACCAGCAGTAGATTGCCGGCAGTGATTTCATCGAAACCCAGGCCCAATTGTTGGGTGTAATAAGTCCCTGGCTGCGGGCCGCGAGCGGTGATTTGCCCGGCCAGGCCTGAGTCGTGGCCGTTCTCGAACAGGATGCGGCAGGTCAGGGCCAGCTTTTGCCGGTCGGTCCACGTATTATCCGCCAGGGTGTTTTGCATCTGGATCAGCGCTTGCTTGACCAGTTGGTCTTTGGGTAGTGCTAAGGTCTTGGCCATATCGGTGTCCTTTGGCTGGTTCAATGGACGTCGGGTTTGCGGTTTACCCGTTGCTTGCAAGGTCGTGGGTGAGTGCAAATGACACTAAAGAGGCTATATGACACTTTGTGTCATTAGCAAGGACAAATCGTCGGCTCCTTGATGGATTAATCGCTGCACATGTCTATCCGTTTGAAATTACTCAGAAAAAAACTTGGCGTGACCCTGGAAGCCCTGGCCGAAAAATCCGGCATGACCAAGAGTTATCTGTCGAAAGTCGAGCGCGGGCTGAACACCCCGTCGATTGCCGCTGCCTTGAAACTGGCCAAGGCGCTGAACGTGAAGGTCGAGGAGTTGTTCTCCGAAGACAACGTCAGCCTCGACAGCTACAGCCTGGTGCGCAGCGACGAGCGCCAGTCCCTGGCCGCCAATGATCACAGCCCCGGTTATGCGGTGCTGGCCCATCAGGTCAGTGAACGCAGCCTGTTGCCGTTCATCATCTACCCGCCGAGGGAATTCACCGACAAGACCTTCAAGGAGCATCTGGGGGAAGAGTTTCTGTTCGTCCACGAAGGACAGGTGGAAGTGGACTTCATGAACGAGCGGGTGCTGCTCAATCGCGGGGATGCGCTGCACTTCAACGCGCAGAAGCCGCATCGGATCCGGTCAGTGGGGGAGGTTCAGGCGCAGTTGTTGGTGGTGGTGCATAGCAGCGAAGAAAGCTGACCCCGATCGTTCCCACGCTCTGCGTGGAAATGCCTCTAGGGACGCTCCGCGTTCCAATGGGACGCGGAGCGTCCCGGGCTGCATTCCCACGCAGAGCGTGGGAACGATCCTTACAGGTTCGGTGTTCTCTTCAGACCTCAACCGGAACCCTAAGCTTCGTGCTCCCCAACGCATGGGTCTTCGAATCAAAAAACTTCAGCTCAACCCCCGTCCCCTCAAACACCTTCGCGTAATGCCGCTTCTGATGCTGGATAAACGCCTTGCTGCGCGGATAAATCGACACCGCCACCACCTTCGGTTTCGCCTGGCGCAACGCATGGATGATGTGGCTGTCCTGCTCACCCAACGCATGCCCGAAAATACATAACCCCTCGCCATGTCCCAATAGCTGGTCATAGCAAAACGACAAATAATCCGAACTGCGAATGGTCTTGAGCTTGTCCTGGGCCGGCCCTTCGTTGACGAACAGCGGCACGTCATCCAGGGTTTTGATCGTGTTGTTGATGGCAAAACTGCCGAGCAACGTGCCTTCGGTGGACATCAATTTGCGCGCCGTACCGTCCTGATTGCGCACCAGGTGCAGACCACCGTGCAGGTACAGCAAACGGGTTTTGTCGGTAGCGCTGGCGCTCAAGTCGAAGCTCGGCTCGGTGCCGTGGAACAGGTCGGTAAGCGCCTCAGGCTGGTGCTGGATCGCCCAGTTGCCGAGCAAATCGTAGTTGGTGGTGAACACCGTTTGATAGCGGCCCATCTCTTGATTGATCGTCGCCAGGGTCGCAGGTACCACCAGCCGCCACGGGATATGCACCGCGTGCACGGTGTTGATCAGCGCTTCCTTGATCGCGTAGTAGCGATTGCGCGGCGCGGCGGAGCTGACGGCCAGGGCCTTGTTGACGCGGCTGGTGATTTTCAGCGCGCTCAGGGCCTGCTCGAAACTGCGGGTTTGCAGCGCATCGAACACGCTCAACTCGGATTGGCTCAGGGGTTTTTCTTCGACGGTGCGCGCATTTTCGAACAGCGAGTCGTAGCCGAAGTCGTCCCACACCGCGCGGCTGGCGCCGTTGCCCAGTAGCAGGCCGCTGAACGAAGCGGTGGTGCGCAAGGCGTTCCAGTCTTCAAGTTGGGCATCAACATCCTGGAAATCGGTCATTGCGTTGGTCGTCTCAAAAGCGAAAGGTCTGATGGGCGGCGACTTTATCACGACCGGGGGTTGAGCCAGATCAACATGCGCCGTGACTGATGGGTCGATCCTGTGCTCATCCGCTGAATCGACGCTGTCGATTCGCCCCCGTCAGGAGATTCGCTCATGAGCAGCACGTTTTTCATTCCCGCCGTGAACATCATGGGCACCGGTTGCCTCGACGAAGCCATGGACGCCATTCGCAAGTACGGTTTCCGCAAGGCGCTGATCGTCACCGACGCCGGGCTGGCCAAGGCCGGCGTGGCGGCGATGATTGCCGAGAAACTGGCGATGCAGGACATCGACTCGGTGATTTTCGACGGTGCCAAGCCGAACCCGAGCATCGCCAACGTTGAACGTGGCCTGGGCCTGCTCAAGGAAAGTCGCTGTGATTTTGTCGTGTCCCTGGGCGGCGGTTCGCCCCACGACTGCGCCAAAGGTATCGCTCTGTGCGCGACCAACGGCGGACATATCCGCGACTACGAAGGCGTCGATCAATCCGAAAAGCCCCAACTGCCACTGATCGCGATCAACACCACCGCCGGCACTGCCAGCGAAATGACCCGGTTTTGCATCATCACCGACGAATCGCGCCACGTGAAAATGGCCATCGTCGATCGCAACGTCACGCCGCTGCTGTCGGTCAATGACCCGGCACTGATGGTCGCGATGCCCAAGGGCCTGACCGCCGCCACCGGCATGGACGCGCTGACCCATGCCATCGAAGCCTACGTCTCCACCGCCGCCAACCCGATCACCGATGCCTGCGCGCTGAAAGCCATGACCTTGATCAGCAACAACCTGCGCCTGGCCGTGCGCGATGGCAGCGACATGGCCGCCCGGGAAAACATGGCGTATGCGCAGTTCCTCGCCGGCATGGCCTTCAACAACGCGTCCCTCGGTTACGTCCACGCCATGGCCCACCAATTGGGCGGTTTCTACGACTTGCCCCACGGCGTGTGTAACGCGGTGCTGTTGCCCCACGTGCAAAGTTTTAATGCGCTGGTGTGCGCCGATCGCCTCACCGACGTGGCCCACGCCATGGGTGCCGACATTCGCGGTTTCAGCCAGGAAGAGGGCGCACAAGCGGCCATCACGGCGATCCGCAGCCTGGCCAGGGACGTGGAAATCCCCGGCGGCTTGCGCGACCTCGGCGCCAAGCTCAACGACATCCCGATCCTCGCCACCAATGCCCTGAAAGACGCCTGCGGCCTGACCAACCCGCGTGCGGCGGATCAGCGGCAGATCGAGGAGATTTTCCGCAGCGCGTTCTAAACCGTTTTGCGGCCCGGCGCGAACCTCACGCAGAGCATCGCGCCCAAGGCCAGCAAGGTGCACAACAACGATAACGGCCAGGCCTGCTGACTGGCGATCAGACTGGCAATGCCACCAATCATCGCGGCCATCAGTTGATGGATGAAGCCGCTCAGCGCCATCGCGTAAGCCCCGCTGACCGGCGACCCTTCGTTGGCCAGCGACAGGCTGATCGGATAATTCAACGACTGGCCGAACACCGCAAAGCAGTAGGGCAGCCAGAACAGCAACGCCACCGACGTCGCCGCGACACTCCCCAGCCACATCACCGCGCTGCCGGCCAGCACCAGCCCAACGCCCAACGCCATCAGCCGATGCTGGCCGGTGCGCACCACAAAGCGATTAACCGCCAATGCGCCGAGAAAATACGCCGCGCTGATCGGCCAGCCCAACAATCCGTATTCCACAGCCGACCAGTTGAACGGCCCTTGCAGGATCAACGGCGCCGCCGTGTTGAACGCGATGATCACGCCGTAACCGAGGCCGCCAGCGAGGGCCGGCAGCAGGAAGGCGCGATGTCGCAGGATGCGCCCATAGCTCGACCAACTGGAGGCTGGACTGCTCTCGTCGGTCAGCACCGGGAACGCGACCCGCGCCACAATCCCGGCCATCACCAGGCTCACGGCCCCCAACATATAAAAGATCGAGGGCCAGCCAAACGCGACCTGAATAATCGACCCCAGGTACTGGCCAATCCCCAGCGCCACGACGAAGGAAATCGAAATCCACGACAACGCCTTGGCCAGCAACTCACCACGGAAACTGTCGCGAATCAGCACCCGGGCCATCACCGAAATCCCGCTGGCGCCAATCCCCTGAAGCAACCGAAAAAACAGGAATGACTCCAGGGTTTGGCCCAAGGGCAAGGCCAGGTTGCCCACGCCATAAATGCCGAGCGCCGCCAGCAACACCGGTTTACGCCCGATGCGCTGGCCAAGGCTGCCCCAGAACAACATCGGCAGCGCCATGCCGATCAGGTACACCGCCAACCCCCAGGACACCTGCGACGCATCAGCAGACAAATGCCGGGCAATCTCCGGCAATGCCGGCAAGTAAATGCTCATGCCCAATTGCGCGAGAAAAACCGTGCTGCAGGTAACGAGGAGGGTGGTGCGGTTTTTCATCGAATCTTTCCTTGGGTTCAGCGGCCGACGTCCCGGTCGTGAGTGCGCAAAAGCTCGGTGACGAGTTCGCAAAAGTGCCGAATCAGCGCGGGCTCCATGTCGGCTCGCAGAGTAATCCTGATGGCCGCCTGACCTTGGGCGACCACCGGGAAAAACACCGCCGAGGTGAAGAAACCGAGGGTGGCTAACTCGGTCGCCACGCTGTTGGCCAGCGCCGCTTCACCGCAACGGATCAAGCGAATCGCCATGGTGCTGCCGTGCTGATCGGTCTGGATCAGGCTGTCAAAGAGCTGGATATTAACCTGAAGTTTTTCCTGCAATCCGACGAATTCCGGGGTCAGGTGCAACTTGATCGAGGCCCTGCCGGCGCCGATGGCTGCACTGTTGAGGCTTTGCGACCAATTGCTCGGGCCGCCGTAACGCTGAATCAGCTTCCTTTGCCGTTCATTGCCGAGCATCACCAGGCCTCCGCTGGCACCAAACGACTTGGCCAGTGACGCGACGATCAGGCAATCATCCTCCAGGGCTTGCAACCGGGGCCGCACCAGGCCGGCACCAAGTGTTCCGACGGCAGAGAGTGCATGGGAATCGTCCAGGTAGAGAAACAGCCCATAGCGATCCTTCAGGTACAACAGACTGTCCAGGTCCGCCACCCCGCCCATGCTGTAGGCGCCGTCGGCGACATAGGCGACCGTGCTGTTTTGCTGACACTGGGTTTCCAGAAAATCCATGTCGTTGTGGGGACTGGTCACCACCCGGGTTTCATCCGCGCACGCGGCTTTGAGGTGATTCATCGAATAATGCGCCAATCGGTCGAACACCATCACCGGCGGGCGGTTTTCGGTAAATATTCCGCTGGCCAGCAGCGGCAGGATCCCGGCACTCGCCGCGCTGCACGACAAAGTGCTGAGGCAATGGGCGCCGAACAACTCGGACAGTTCACTTTCGTACTGTTCCAGGATCGCCAGTTTGCAGCGGTTTTTCGAGTTGGCGATACGCAGGGTGCCGGTTTCCCATAACGTGGTCATGGCGCCTTTGAGCAGGTCGGGATGGTGGTCAAGGCCCAGGTACGACGTGGTGCAAAAGTGATGAAACGCTCGCCCGTGTTGATCGACCATGCGGTTGGCGCTGCGGATGACGACATTCAAGTCGGCGACTTTCCCGGCTTCGGCGGTTTCCCAGTCGTGATCGGCCAGGGCGATCAGTTTTCGATAATTGGTGAAGGTGTTTGCTGTGCGGGCTGTCTGGTCCATATAAACGTGTTGCTCCTTGTGTGGTTGTGGCTGTCCTTGTGTGTCGAGATTTTACGGAGCGCGGTGTCGGCGTTGAATCGGCCGATTCCTGCATGCTTGAGTGTTACAAGAGATTTATGTGTAGGAAGGTGTCGTGTGAGGCTGTGGGCCAAAACCGGCTATCCTGCCGACTCAGCCGAACCCGAGCATCGAGCCCCCCATGCTGCAAAAAAGCCTGATCCGCCGCCTCGACCTAATCACCCTCCAACTCTTCGTCGCCGTCCACGAAGAAGGCACGCTGACCCGTGCGGCCACGCGGGAAGCGATCGCGGTGTCGGCGGCGAGCAAGCGCTTGATGGAGCTGGAGGAAGCGTTCGGCATCAGCCTGTTCGTGCGTCAGGCCAAGGGCATGACCCTGACGCCGGCCGGGGAAACCCTGCTGCACCATGCCCGACAAATGCTGTTCAACGTCGAGAAAATGGGGCTGGAACTGGGCGAGCACAGCCACGGCATTCGCGGCTATGTGCGGATGCTGGCGAACCTGTCGGCGATCATTCAGTTCTTGCCCGAAGACCTGCGGGACTTTTCCGAGCGTCATCCGCAAGTCAAAACCGATCTTGAAGAACGGCCCAGCAGCGGCGTGATTCAAGGGGTGCTGGATGGCGTGGCGGACCTCGGGATTTGCTCCAGTGACAGCGACGTCAAGGGGCTACACCGCGTGCTGTATCGCCAGGACAAACTGGTGGTGTTGATGCCGCCGGACCATCCGTTGGCCAGTCGCCAAACCCTGGCCTTCGCCGATACGTTGGGCAGCGACTACGTCGGCCTGCATGCGGCCAGCTCGATCAACATGCGCACCCACGCAGCCGCGCGCAAGGCCGGGAAGGTGCTGCGGTTGCGGATTCATGTGCCGGGGTTCGATGCGATGTGCCGGATGGTCCAGGCCAACATGGGCATCGGCATCTTGCCGCAAAAAGCCTATGAGCTGTTTGGCCGGGCGCTGGGGTTACACGCGGTGCCGTTGACGGATGACTGGTCGGATCGGGCGTTGATTCTGGTGGTGCGCGATGAAGTGGGGTTGTCGCCGGTAAGCCGGATGTTGTTTGAGCAGTTGCGCGGGGCGGTCTGATAAATTTTTGTTGAATGGGCTGGCGTCTTCGCGAGCAGGCTCGCTCCCACAATGGATCTTCAGTGGACGTGAATGTTGTGCACGCAAGAGATCCCCTGTGGGAGCGAGCCTGCTCGCGAAGGCTGACCTGAGGTCGCGGTAATTTCGGCCGAGCATTCGCGTTTCACGAACGCCCCTTGCCAACTGAAGGTTGGATTCCCCACCCCTCGCTCCTCTAGCCTTGGCCACATATTCCAAGAACAAGAGGTACCCCGCGATGACTGCCCCCCTGAGTGCAATCAAGGTGATCGAGATCGGTACGCTGATCGCCGCGCCGTTTGCCGCGCGCATGCTTGCTGAATTCGGCGCCGAGGTGATCAAGATCGAAGCCATGGGCCAGGGCGATCCCCTGCGTAAATGGCGCAAGCTGCACGAGGGCACCTCGCTGTGGTGGTACCTGCAATCGCGCAACAAGAAATCCCTGGCGCTCAATCTCAAATCCCCTGAAGGCATCGAACTGGTCAAGCAACTGGCGACCAGCGCTGACGTGCTGATCGAAAACCTGCGCCCCGGCGCCCTGGAAAAACTCGGCCTTGGCTGGGACGTGTTGCACGCCCTTAACCCCAACCTGACACTGGTGCGAATTTCCGGTTACGGCCAGACCGGCCCGTACCGCGACCGTCCGGGCTTCGGCGCCATCGGCGAGGCCATGGGCGGGATTCGCTACACCACCGGCACCCCCGGTTCGCCACCGGCCCGGGTCGGGGTCAGCCTCGGCGATTCCCTGGCGTCGTTGCACGCAGTGATCGGCGCGCTGATGTCGTTGCTGCGGGTCAAGACCGGGCAGGGCGGCGGGCAAGTGGTGGATGTGTCACTGGCCGAAAGCGTGTTCAACGTCATGGAAAGCCTGGTGCCGGAATACGACATGCAGGGCCACATCCGCGAACGCAGCGGCGGCGCGCTGCCGGGCATCGCGCCGTCGAATACCTACCTGACCGCCGACGGCGCTTATGTGGTGATTGCCGGTAACAGCGATCCGATCTACAAGCGCTTGATGAATGTGATCGGTCGCAGCGATCTGGCCGACGCGCCGGAATTCGCCCACAACGACGGCCGCGCCTTGAAAAGCAATGTGCTCGACGCCGCCATCACCCACTGGACCAGCAGCCTGCCCATCGATGACGTGCTGGCCGCGCTCGAAGCCGCCGAAGTCCCGGCCGGGCGCATCTATTCGGTAGCCGACATCGTCGCCGATCCGCACTACCAGGCGCGGGACATGCTGCTCAACGCCGACCTGCCCGGCGGCGCCACGGTGAAAATGCCGGGCATCGTGCCCAAACTCTCCGAAACCCCCGGTGGCGTGAACTGGTCGGGGCCGCAATTGGGTCAGCACACCGACGGCATCCTCGCCGGGCTGGGCCTGACCGGTTCCGACATCGAACGGCTGAAAGCCGCAGGAGTGGTGCAATGATCACTGACTTTTCCCAGACGCTGATCGTGCAGGAAGTCTCGCCTCGGGACGGTTTGCAGATTGAGCCAACGTGGGTGGAAACCACCGACAAGATTGCCCTGATCGATCAACTGTCGTTGGCCGGGTTCAGCCGCATCGAGGCGGGTTCGTTCGTCTCTCCGAAAGCCATTCCGGCGTTGCGCGACGGCGAGTTGGTGTTCAAGGGCATCACCCGGCAACCGAGCGTGATTTACGTTGCACTGATCCCCAACCTCAAAGGCGCGCAACGGGCGCTGGCGACCGGGGCCGACGAGTTGAATCTGGTGATGTCCGCCAGCCAGACCCACAACCTGGCCAACATGCGTATGCGTTGTGAAGCGTCATTGGCCGCGTTCGGCGAAATCGTGCAATACGTTGGCGGCACGCAGGTGCGACTCAACGGCAGCATCGCCACCACGTTCGGTTGCCCGTTCGAAGGCAAGATCGATGAGGATCGCGTGCTGCAAATCGTCGAGGCGTATCAGGAACTCGGGATTCAAGGCATCACCCTGGCCGACACCACCGGCATGGCCAATCCACGACAGGTGGATCGGCTGGTGCGGCGAGTGTTGCAGCGGGTTTCGCCCGCGGACCTGACCCTGCATTTCCATAACACCCGCGGCCTCGGCTTGTGCAACGTACTCGCTGCCTATGAGGCCGGCGCCCGGCGTTTCGACGCGGCGCTCGGCGGGCTCGGTGGTTGCCCGTTTGCCCCAGGAGCCTCGGGCAATATCTGCACGGAAGACCTGGTCAACCTGTGCGATGAAATCGGCATTCACACCGGCATCGATCTGCCGCTGCTGCTGAAACTGTCCCGAGGCTTGCCGGCGCTGCTGGGCCACGAAGTGCCCGGACAACTGGCCAAGGCCGGGCGCAATTGCGATTTGCATCCATCGCCCTCCTGACCACCACACACCGCCTGTAGGAGCAAAGCTTGCTCGCGATGACGGCCTCCCATCCAACATCGATGTCGACTGAACGACCGCTATCGCGGGCAAGCCTTGCTCCTACAGAACAAGCGTATTAACGAACGCACACCAGACAACAAAAACAATCGGACACCCACGGGAAGTCCGCCTGGAGGAAACACATGAGCCTTAATGTACTGGAGGCGGGCGCGAGCCCGTCCGTAAGCCTCGACGCCGAAAAAGCCCTGGTCAGCAAAGTAGCCTGGCGCCTGATGCCGCTGATCATGGTCTGCTACCTGTTCGCGTTTTTCGACCGCATCAACATCAGCTTCGCCAAGTTCCAGTTGCAAACCGACCTGAGCCTGAGCGATACCGCCTACGGCCTCGGCGCCGGGCTGTTCGTGGTCGGTTACGTGCTGTTCGAAGTGCCGAGCAACATGATGCTGTACAAGGTCGGCGCCCGGCGCTGGATCGCCCGGATCATGATGTCCTGGGGCGTCGCCACCGCCGCCATGGTCTTCGTCAACAGCGAATGGCAGTTCTATGCGCTGCGCTTTGTGATCGGCGCGATGGAGGCCGGTTTCGCACCGGGCGTGCTGTATTACCTGACGCTGTGGTTCCCGCAGCACTATCGCGGGCGCATCACCTCGATGCTGTTTTTGTCGTCGGCGTTTGCCGGTCTGGTGGGGGCACCGTTTTCCGGTCTGGTGCTGCAACACCTCGACGGCGTGATGGACATGCGCGGCTGGCACTGGCTGTTCCTGCTTGGCGGCGTACCCTGCGTCGGCCTCGGTTTTCTGGTGTTGAAGCTGCTTAAAGATCGTATTGAAGATGCCCATTGGCTGACCGCTTCGGAGAAAACCTTGCTGGCCAGCCGCATTGCTCACCATGAACCGCACAAGGGCGGCGGCTCGCTGCTCGCGGCGCTGAAGATTCCGGGGTTCCTGACCTTGGGGCTGATCTACTTCCTGATCCAGGTCGCGTCCTACGGCTTGAATTTCTGGGCGCCACAATTGATCCGCAGCGCCGGCACGGAAAGCCCGGTGATGATTGGTTTGCTGACGGCGATTCCTTACATCTGCGGCGCGATCAGCATGGTGGTGATCGGGCGCTTGTCCGACTCCACCGGTGAACGCCGCAAGTTTGTCGCCGGCCTGGTGACGTTGGGCGCGGTCGGATTCTTCTGCGCCGGGATCTTCGCCAACCACACAACCTTCCTGATTGTCGCGCTGGGCTTGCTCGGTGCCGGGATCATTGCCTGCATCCCGAGCTTCTGGACCCTGCCGCCGAAACTGCTGGCCGGCGCGGGTGCCGGTGCAGCGGGCGGGATCGCGGTGATCAACACCCTCGGGCAGTTTGGCGGCATCGTCAGCCCGGTGATGGTGGGGCGGATCAAGGACCTCACCGGCAGCACCACTCCGGCGCTGTACGTCATCGGCGTCGCCGCGTTGATTGCTGCTGCGCTGTTGCTGTGGGGCTTGCCGCAGAAGTTGCGCACCCTCGATAAGTTCTGATACCTGCGCGCATAACCTGTGGGAGCGAGCCTGCTCGCGAAGGGGGCCTGACAGTCAACATTGATGTGACTGACAGACCGCTTTCGCGAGCAGGCTCGCTCCCACAAGTTTCTGCTTCGGCCCCCAGCATCTTCATCCTGGCGCCACCAGGCTCTTGCCCGGCACCGCACTCATCTGAATCAACACCACCCCAGCCACTACCAGCAACGCACCCGCCAACCGGGGCAAGGTCACCTCCCGCTCCACCAACCCAAACAACCCAAAATGGTCGAGCACCATCGAGGCCATCACTTGCCCGGTCAGGGCCAGCACCACAAACCCCGACGCGCCGAGTTTCGGCAGCAACATCACCGCCAGCGCCACAAAGCACACACCGAAAACGCCACCGGCCCACATCCACAGCGGTGCCTTGCTGAAAAACGCCAACGACGGCAACGGCAGGCGCAGGGCAATGATGATCGGCAGCAGCACCAGCAAACTCACCAATAACGAAGCCAGGGTCGCCCATAACGGATGCCCGAGGCCTCGGCTCAAATTGGCGTTGATCGCACTCTGAAATGGCACCACCGCCCCGGCAATCACCGCCAGTAGTAACAGACCGCTCCACTGCAATGTATTCATGATCATGACTCCAACAGGTTTTGCTGGACTGTAGGGTATTCGTCGCGCAGATTTAAATTCCGTTTTGCTATCTGGAACATGCATCAGATGAATGATCTTCGGCGCATCGACCTCAACCTGTTGGTGATCCTCGACGCTTTGCTCAGTGAGCAACACGTGACCCGCGCCGCCGAGCGCCTGCACCTGAGTCAACCGGCGGTCAGTCATGCGTTGGGACGCTTGCGCGATCTGCTCGGTGATCCATTGCTGGTCCGCGCGGGAGCCACGCTCGTGCCGACACCGAGGGCGCTGGAGTTGATCGCGCCGCTGGCCGAAGCCCTGGCCCAGGTGCAATCGCTGCTGGCGCCCAACACCTTCGATCCCGCCACCGCCAAGCGCACCTTTCGTCTGGCCATGTCCGACTACGGCGCGGCCATCGTCCTGCCGGGGCTGATTCGCACCTTGCGCCGGGAAGCGCCGGGCATCGACCTGCAAATCAGCCACGCCAGCCGCGAAGGCATGCTCGACGGCGTGCTCAACGGCGACATCGACGTCGCGGCGGGGGTGTTTCCCGAATTGCCAAACGAATTGCGCAGCACGCCCCTGTTCGACGAGCGCTACGCCTGCCTCGTCGACCGCCACAGCCTGCCCGCCGACGGCACCCTCGACCTGCCGACCTACCTGGCCCGCCCCCACGTCCTGCTGGAAATGCGCGGCAGCGGCACCCCGGAAATCGAACGGGCGCTAACGGCGTTAAGGGAGCGCCGACGCGTGGCGATCAGCCTGCCGCACTGGAGCGTTGCGCCGGAATTTATCGCCGGGACGGATTTGATCCTGACGGTGGCCTCGCGTGGGTTGCGGGGTATTGATGAACAATCATTGATCGTCGTGGCGCCGCCGTTTCATATTCCATCGTTTACCTTTGTGCTGGTCTGGCATAAACGGCGGGGCGGGGATCAGGCGTTGAATTGGTTGAATGGGCGGATTGAGCAGGGGATAAATCCAGTCATTAATTAATTTCCGGCACTGGGCGTAATGCCAGTCAGTTAAGCCGATGAGTCACTTGTGGCGAGGGAGCTTGCTCCCGCTGGACTGCACAGCAGTCCCCTTCTTTTTAGGTAAAGAGAGGGCCGCTTCGCAGCCCAGCGCGAGCAAGCTCCCTCGCCACAGGTTCGGTGTCAGGCCTGAATGATCGGTATTAGGCACTGGGCGCCATTTTTCGGCGATTGCGTTCAACTCCTCGGTTGTAGCGAAGTCACCTGCATCGGCTTCTTTGATCGCGGCCCGTATCTCCTCTACTTCCCAGGCATGGTTCGTTGAAATATAGGTGGTGTTAAGTGGTAGATGCTCTGAAAGGTTAGGCATGGAGGTCTCGATTTCACGGCTTGTAGCACGAACATACAGCGTGGCCGCGTCGAGTAGCGGTCCGGTCCGTTTCTCTTGTCGTAACAATTTGTTGAGCGGACGCCGCGTACCGGGGATAGTGCGCCGCAGAATTTGACTGGCTTGAAACTCACAAGGAACAGGGAATGACATTGAAGTCTGGCTGGATGGGTTGTGCAGCGCTGTGCAGTTTGGCGATGACGACCCAGGCATTTGCGCAGTGTGAGAAGCCGCCGTTTTATGGGGATTTCGGGTATTCGGTGTGCAAGGACTGGCCGGCTTATCCGGGGCTGACGATTACGGCGTTGTCGCAGTTTGAATCGGGGTATTCGGCGAGTGATTCTGGCCCCGAGGGGAAGTATGATCTTGACCTGGCCGTTGTCTCGGCGGGTGCTTCGCAGCCGCTGGCGACGTATCGCAAGTCAGCTGCTTTTGAGTCGGATGCCATTGAATATAAAGACCTGCAACTCGATACCGCGCGCTACAAGCTCACGCCAGAGCTGCGAGCCTTTGGTGTGCTCGTCACCTTTAGTGGATCGTCACGGGTTAATCCTGTCAGTGAAAAGATGCTCTCGCTCTTCGTCAAAGAAGGCGACAAACTGCGGCCGGTTCTGGATAAGCTCCTGATCGATGAGTACGGTGGCGAATGGGATGGCAGTTGCGCCGGTGAGCTTTATCACCACACCCGAACCGTCGACATCGGTAAGACCAGCTCACATGGATACGCGGATTTGATCGTCAAAACGGTCACCACCCGTGATGTCGGAAAAGGTGAGGGGGACGCTTGTGAATCCAAGTCCACTACGGCCAAACCGGTGCTCACGACGCTTCGATACGACGGTAAAAGCTACGTACTGCCACAAGGCTTCAAGGGACTTCAATAGTTGGTGCGTTCAACTATCAAACCATACGTCGTGCCTGAAGCACTCAAAGGTTAATCACCCATGCTCACCGGCCTCAACCACCTGACCCTCGCGGTTACCGACCTGAACCGCAGCGTGGCGTTCTATCAAGGCCTGTTGCAGCTGCGCCTCGACGCGACCTGGGACAGCGGCGCCTATCTCTCGCTGCCGGGCCTGTGGTTGTGTCTTTCCCTGGATCCATTACGCCAATCCGGGCCTGCCGCCGACTACACCCATTACGCCTTCACCCTCAGCGCTGTGGATTTCCCGCCGTTCGTCGAGCACCTGCGCTCTGCCGGCGTGAGGGAATGGCGCGACAACCGCAGCGAAGGCGCGTCGTTCTACTTCCTCGACCCGGACGGCCACAAACTCGAAGTCCATGTCGGGGATCTGGCTTCGCGGCTGGAGGCCTGTCGGCAAAAGCCCTATGCAGGCATGAAGTTCTTCGACGATCAGTCCGTTGAGCCCCAGGACCTGAGATAGACTTGCGACCCATCGCCTCAAACAGGACTTCCCCATGACCCCATCGCTGCTAATGGCCGTGCTCGCCTCCGGCTTCATCTACGGCATCACACCCGGCCCGGGCGTGCTGGCGGTGTTCGGGATTGGCGCGGCTCGCGGTCGGCGCGCTGGGGCGGGTTTCCTGTGCGGGCATTTGCTCGGGGATGTGGTCTGGTGCAGCACGGCGTTGATCGCGATTGTCGGTGCTCGGGAAATCGGCAGTACGGCGTTCGATGTGTTGGGCATGCTCAGCGGGCTCTATCTGTTCTGGCTCGGCCTGCGGGCGATTCGTGCTCGCCGCAGTAGCGCCGATGCGCCGCAAGGACCGGCGCGGCAGCCGTTCTGGCACGGCATTCTGTTCGGTTTGACCAACCCGAAAGCCTATCCGGTGGCCGTGGCGACATTCACTGCGCTGCTGTCCAGCCGCGCCGAATTGCTCCATTGGTCGATGCTGCCCTGGCTGATTGCCCTGAGCTTCGTGGGCGGATTGCTGGCGTACGCTATTCTGATTGGCATCGTCGGTGCGCGGCGGGTACGCACCTTGTATCAGCGCCATGAATTGTTGATCACCCGGTTGTGCGGAGTGATGTTTATCGGTTTTGCCATTAATGCCCTGGCCCATGCCTTGCCGGGGTTGGTGACGAACAAGGCTTGAGGCTGATCGCAAGGACGCGTCAGCGGCACCGGTCAGGGACGGTTTTTTATCGCTGCATTGTCCGGACACGCGCCCTGCACCATGGCCACCAGAAATTCCGCGCCTTTGGCGAGCTACATCGACCTATTGCTGGACGCCGTCTGTGCGGTGGACAAACAAGGCCGCTTTGTATTTGTCAGTGCAGCATGCGAGCGTATTTTCGGCTACACCCCGGATGAGTTGGTCGGCCAGCCGATGATCGACCTGGTACACCCCGCCGACCGCCAGCGCACCCTCGATGCCGCGCGAGAAATCATGGGTGGCGAGCCCAAGCTCAACTTCGAAAACCGCTACCTGCGCAAGGACGGCGGGGTGGTGCATATCCTCTGGTCGGCGCGCTGGTCGGAAGTCGATCAACTGCGCATCGCCGTGGCCCGGGACATCACCGAACGCAAACAGGCCGAGTCGCGACAAGCGGCGCTGTATGCGATCTCCGAAGCGGCCCATGCGGCGGAAGATTTGCTGGCACTGTTCAAGCGCATCCACACAATCATCGGCGAATGGCTGCCGGCGCTGAATTTTTCCGTGGCGCTGTACGACGAACACTGCGCGCAGCTGAATTTCCCCTATCACGTCGATGACCGCGAGCATCAACCAGAACTGCCCGGCACCGTCACCGGACGTTTGTGCGCCGAGGTCATTCGCAGCGGTCAGCCGATCTTGCTGACCCCGGACCAGGACGAACTGCCTGAAGGTTTCGAAGTGCTGGTGGCCGGGCAAGACTCGCCCTGTTGGCTCGGCGTGCCGCTGAATTCGCAAAACGGCACCATCGGCGCGCTGATCGTCAAAAGCGAGGCCGGCGGCGAGCGCTACACCGAGCAGGACAAAGAACTGCTGCAATACGTCTGCGCCCAAGTCGCGACCGCCATCGAGCGCAAGCAATTGCACGCGCGGCTGCAACACATGGCCCAATACGATCAACTGACCCAACTGCCCAACCGCGAATTGCTACGTGACCGGCTCAAGGCATCGCTGGCGCTGGCGCGGTCAGAGGGCGGACGCATGGCGTTGCTGTATGTCGATCTCGACCGTTTCAAACAGGTCAACGACACCCACGGCCATGCGGTCGGCGACATGTTGCTGCAGGCAGTGGCCAATCGCATCAAGGGGTGCGTGCGCGATACCGACACGGTGGCGCGCATTGGCGGCGACGAGTTCGTGGTGCTGCTGCACAGCATTCAAGCCGCAGAAGATGCCGACAGCGTCGCCGGAAAAATCCGTCAGGTACTGGTGCAGCCATTACGCCTGGATGGCCACAGCCTGAACATCGAACCGAGCATCGGTGCTGCGCTCTACCCTGAGCACGGCACGGAAGAAAAGCAGTTGTTTCGCTATGCCGACGAGGCGATGTACGCGGTCAAACGCCTTCGTCACCGACCGCTTGAAGCCTGAGTTTTCACCACCGTTCGTCGCAATTTCCCCGATTTTTTCTAAACCTTTGGCCGGATCTGAATTCTGATCCTATGCGGGCGTTTGCTCGCCGCAATCATCACCAAGAGGATGAGAATCATGCCTAATTCAAGAAACTCGAACTCGGGAAACTTCGCCAACGATCGAACGAAGGCGTCTGAAGCGGGTCGCAAAGGTGGGAAAACTACCACCACGACTGTCGACAAAGACCCTGCGAAACCCGATATGGGCCGCAAAGGTGGGCAGAAATCCAAGTAGTGGATGAAGGTGGTTTTGATTGAGAGGCGGGAGCGAAAGCTCCCGTTTGAATTTTATTTCGAGGAGGGCGCGACCATGAGCCGGATGGCCACCCGTTTACGCAATGCCAGTTTTGCCACGTTACTGGGCCTGTGCGCCAGCAGCGCCTTTGCCCAGTCGCCTGCCGACTTCATCAACGAGGCGTCCGCCAAAGGCATGGCCGACATCGAAGCCAGTCGCCTGGCGCACCAGAAAACCGAATCCAAAGAGGTCAAGGACTACACCGTCGTGGTCATCAACGACCTGACCACCGCCAACCAGCACCTGGCGAAAATCGCCAAGAAGCTCGACTTGCCGGTCGCGCCTCGGGAAGAAGTGATCGATAAGTCCAAAACGATGATCCCCGAAGTGAAGGATGGCCCGACGTTCGACCAGGCCTACGCGGCCAGTCAGGTGCAAAACACCCAGGCTGCTATCGACCAGATCCAGCAGGAAGCGCAGACCACCGACGTTCCGGAAATCAAAGCGTTTGCCGAGGAAACCTTGCCCAAACTGCAAAACCATCTGCAGATGGCCAAGGCCTTGCAAGCCAGCCGCTAACCGTTATCGCGCGCGGGTGACCTCAGTCACCCGCAGAGGTTTTTTAGCATTGATCCAGGTTTGATTTCGGCTTGTCGCCGCTGGGGGCGACGTCCATGGAAATCGTCTCGCCTTCGCCGATCTTGCGGTACTGCTTGCGCAACTCCTCCAACTGCTTCAAATCCAGCGACTCCAGCCCCAGCATCGCGTTCTGCGCCTCTTTCGTCACCCGCAGCAACTCATCGATCTTCAAATGCAAAATATCCGTATCGCGGTTCTGGGTGTTCTGGATCAGGAACACCATCAGGAAGGTGATGATGGTGGTCGAGGTATTGATGATCAGCTGCCAGGTGTCGTTGTAATGAAAAATCGGCCCGGTTAACCCCCACACAGCAATCAGAATGATCGCGATCAAAAACGTCGTGGGACTGCCGGCCCACAGCGCGAGTTTCTGCGAGACTTTTGCGAATTTCATTGCCGTGTTCCTTATAGGGATGCGCCTGAAGTTCAGACAGCGACGGCTTGCTGAAAATTCTATTGATCTATCGACACAGCAACCATTGTGGGAGCGAGCTTGCTCGCGATAGCTGACTGGCAGACAACACACGTGTTGAATGTAAGACCGCTATCGCGAGCAAGCTCGCTCCCACAGGGTTTTGCGTTTTTTTTGTGGGATCTATTCAAGCCGAAAGCTTCACCTCAACCTCCCACCTGAAATACCCCACCACTTCACAATTCTGATTAACCAGCATGAAACTCAACTCGCAGGCTGCAACGCCTGGGGTCAGGTGCGTGCATTCCCAATAATGATCATCGGCCTGGTGGCTGCCGGGTTGGGTCGGGTTTTCCGGGTTGGGGGCGGGCACGGTGAGGTCGCTGCTGACTTGCAGTTTTGGCGGCGAAAGCACTTTGGTATCGCCCACGGCCATGTCGTAGAAAACCACGCTGTGTTCGGCGATCAGGCTCACGGTTCTACCGCGAATGTGGAAGGTTTTTCCGTTGCTTGCGGTTAATGTCAATTTACTGTCATTTTTAGCATTTTTTTCGGAAGACGATCCGCTGGCGACAAAGATAAACCCATCGCTGATAGTCGTCGGTTTTTCGGCTTCCATGCTGGGTGTCGGATACTTTTCGAGCAGCGATTCCGCATCGACGATCAGCAGCACATTGTTGGCCGCCGCGACACTGGATGAAGGCGATTTGATCGGTTCGGAAGTCATCATGGATTCCTTTCATGATGTTGGCACGAGACGACAGCCGCTTCGGTTCATGCAAGACATCCTGTTCCTGCCGAAACGGCAACGAACGGGGAAGGCCCCTTGTTACCAAGGGGCCAGCCTTCGTCAGTTGCTGATGGTGATGAACGGATCCCATGAGCAGCAGCCGACAACTTTGCAGTCGCGATCGACAATCAGGAAATGGAAGTGATAGGTCACGCTGCCGGTCTTGAGTGTTTCCGAGGACCAGTAATGGTTAGTGACCTTCTGGCAGCTCGGCACCGACGGGTTTTCAGGGTTGGGCACGGCAACGCAGGCTTCAGCCTCGCGCGGGGTAGGGGTGGAGATCAGGTTGTTGCCCTGGTTGGCGATAAATTTGTAGAAAATCACCGCGGTCTCGAAGCTCTGCGACAGGCTGGTTTCACGCCAGCGAACCAGGTCGCCCACCCGGGCCTTCAAGTTGAGTTCGCCACCGGCCTGGCCATTGATCACGTTGTCGCGGTTGGTCACCATGTACACATGGTTGACGTCGATCAGCGTTGGCGACGCGGGGTTTTTGCTGATGTTCGGGTAGTTTTTCAGAATGGTTTCGGTGTCGATAGAGACCAGCACATCCGTGACTCGAGACATAGTAAAGCTCCTTGTTCATAGTGATTGCCCGGACTTTCCAGGCATGACAACGCTTGCTTGCCTTACGGCCGTTGCTGAAACACTACGGGCGGAACCCTGCTTGCACGAGGCACGAGTTGGCCTTGCTCCTTGCGTGCAAATTAACAGGTCGGGTTCCTTCCGACTGGCCGCGATTAGGACTATAGATGCGATATGTAGGCTGTCAAAATTGCTTGGCTGTTCCCAAGACGAACGGTCGATTTGGTTATGATTCGCGATCATTTGGCGATAAGAAAATCCCGCTTCAGATCCACCGTGTTACATAAGTCGAATAGGGCTGGCGCGTGGGTCGGGGTATCGTAGCGAACCGGTTGTCCGGCCATGCCAGGGCACCCCTTCGACAGGAGAACGCAATGAGTTGGTCCGCCAAGCAATACGTCGCTTTTGAAGATGAACGCACCCGTCCGGCCCGGGATCTGCTCGCAGCGATCCCGCCGGTGGACGCGCGCTCGGCCATCGACATCGGCTGCGGCCCCGGCAATTCCACAGAGTTGCTGGTGGAACGCTTCGACAATGCATGGGTGCGCGGCGTGGACAGTTCGCCCGACATGATTGAAGCCGCCCGCAAGCGCCTGCCACAAGTGAAGTTCGACACCGTTGACATCGGAACCTGGAACGATAGCGGCCCGTTCGACGTGATCTTCGCCAACGCGGTGTTGCAGTGGTTGCCCGATCACGCGACGTTATTGCCCTCACTGGCCGGCAGATTGACCAAGGGTGGCAGCCTCGCTATTCAAATGCCGGATAACCTCAACGAACCGTCCCATCGTCTGATGCGCGAAGTCGCCGCCAATGGCCCGTGGGCCAGCAAACTGGCGGACGCCGCCGGGCAACGGACGGAAATGGCCAGCGCCAGCGCTTACTATTCGATGCTGCGACCGCACTGTAAGCGCGTCGATGTGTGGCGCACGACTTACCATCATCCGCTGGCGGGTGGGGCTTCGGGCGTGGTGGAGTGGTTCAAGGGGAGCGGGTTGCGGCCGTTTCTCGATCCGCTGGATGAGGGCGAGCGGGCGGAGTATCTGAAGCGGTATTTGACTGAGATTGAACAGGCTTATCCGGCGTTGGAGGATGGGACGGTGTTGCTTCCGTTTCCTCGGTTGTTCATCGTCGCAACGCGGTAAAAAAGCCAATGAGCTAGTCATCTGAAACACTGAACCTGTGGGAGCGAGCTTGCTCGCGATAGCGGTCCAACATTCAACAATGTGTTGTCTGGCAGTCCGCCATCGCGAGCAAGCTCGCTCCCACAATGGATTGTGGTGTTCTTTAACTAATTGGCATCAAGCAGATAATTTCAACGCTCAACCGCCACCAACATCATCATCGGCCGCTCACGCTCCTCCGCCAGCGCTGGCTGCGCTGCAACCTGCGCATCGCTCGGCCCCCATTCATTGACGTGCCGAATCGTGAATCCCGCCGCAATCAGCGTATTCAGCAACGTCCCCATCGTCCGGTGCTGTTTGATCACACCCTCCGCCAGCCAATTCGTCACCCGCTCACCTTCCAGCTGATAACTGTCCAGTGGCCAACGCTTGTGACCTTCGCCATCAATCAACCAACCCGGATTACGCGGCGCCATGAAAATCGGGTGTTCGATGGAAAATACAAAACGCGAACCGGGTTTCAGTGCTGCGTAAATGTTGGCAAACAGGCCGGGCAGATCCTTGATGTAGTGCAGCGCCAGAGAGCTGTAGGCCAAATCGAAACTGCCTGCGGGCAGGTCAAGTTGCTCCAGATCAGCGCGGGCATATTGGATATTGGCAGCGGAGGTCGTCTTGCGCGCCTGCTCCAGCATCTTCTCCGACACATCGAGACCGAGCACGCTGTCGGCACCTTGCTCACTGGCCCAGCGGCTGAACCAGCCGTAACCGCAGCCCAGGTCCACCACTTTCAGACCTTTCATCGGCGGCAGCATGGATTGAAGCGCCGGCCATTCAGGCGCGGCATCCAGTCCACCGATGGAACGGCCCATCTGGCTATAGCCCTGGAAAAATTCCGGATCGTCGTAAATGTTTTGCGTCATGTTCAAATTGCTCTGTTGAGTTCGTCACGGGCGGCACCGGTGGTGCGGCCGATTGGTTTCCCTCGAAGAGTTGTGGCGCGTATTCGTTGATGGCCGCGCAGGGGGAGGGTGGTTGTAGATGGAAGAGATGCTAGCGGGGGCAGCGGAGAAGGGAAATGGTATGTGCGTTGGGGATTTGTAAGCACTGCGGCGGTTAACGCCGATCAGTTAAGGCGTGAACACCAAAATCCCTGTGGGAGCGAGCTTGCTCGCGATGACGGTTTAACATTCAACAGAAGTATTGCCAGGCAGTCCGCTATCGCGAGCAAGCTCGCTCCCACAGGTTTGACCTTTGGCTGATCGGGATTAGCCATTCGTGGGCGGTCAATGCCAACGAAAAGGGCGCCCCAAAAGGCGCCCGATCTAACCGTCAGAACTATTCCGCATCCATGCGTCGAGCGATCACGTCCAGCACATCGCAACCGTCGCGCAAGGGCACGCAGCAGAGCAATGCAAAGTCGCTGAGGACCACCGAATCAGACGTGATGTCACCGCGCATCGCGAGGTTTTCCAGGAGCTGCGTCACGGCCCGGATTCTGTAACTGGCCGTACTGAGCAGTGAGTGCAGCGGTTGAGTGGTGTTGACGAACAGGGAAGGTAGGTCGTCGGCGTTGCTGGTTAGAGCCATGTATTCGTTCATGAGTGATTACCGGTTGTAGGTTAAAGACCTACCACTCAATCGTCGCCAAACAATAGGGTGGTAGCTGTACGCGGGTTGGCGAACCGGACAACGGTAAAACCGGCAGACCCGAAGATCTCCCACGCACAGCCACCAAAAAAAGCGCAGCAAAGTGCAGTCAGAAAACTCCGCAAAATCTCGAAGCTCTCTGGGTCGTTGTCATCAAGTCGCCAAACTCGATACGCCATTTGGGCGCGGATCGACTATAGGCCTCGTGACAAAGACACAGCAATCCGCAAGTCTACGGACAATTCCTAGAGTAGTGTAGGACGTTGCTTTTTTGAAAAATCGACTGATAAAGAGAGAGCTGAGTAGGGGGAGGAGGATGTGAACCGTGAGTAAAAAATTACAGCGTTTTATAAAGACCTGAGCATTTTATTCACTGGCGTCGAGAGCTCTCAAACGCTTCACCCATCTAGGTCCAGCTATGGTGCATATTCAGGATTCAATTGAGTAACGCTATGAAGATTGAATTTCGAACAAAAATCTACCTTGGTGTGGCCCTGCTGATGTTTTCCACGGCAGTCCTTGCCGAGTCCTGTGAAACGATCCTTGCTGCACTCAAGGAGGAGCGTCACTTAACGCAAATAAAACAGGCAGTAGATAAACAAAATACTGAATATCGAGATGGCCCGAATATCACGCTGTCCGTAAATTGCGCGCTCGGTAAGCCTAATGTGTACGTATTGTGGGACGGCCCAAATCCCGATCAGCAGTTCTATGAGTTGCTCGGTCGTGTTGGCGTTCTGGTTTCGTCGCGATCTGCGGCTGACGTTGTTAAGTTTTCGAAGCAATGCCGTCAGCAGGCAATTGAGGATAGCGGCGAAATCGCAACGGTTGAGGACAAAGGATTAGCTATTGAATGTCAGGCGTTTGCCCGAGAGGGTGGTGGAACTAGCATTTCTCTGTTTGCTGAGTGACCCTACACTCTGATCCCCCAGAACTATGATCAAGCCCAGCTCGTTGAGCTGTTAACAGAGGCATGAAATTGATGTGTACAGCCAAGCTTGAGAAGACCAGTGCTTTGACAGAGTTTTTCTCTAAAACCTCCCCTGAGACCCGGCGTGACATTTTGATGGACGTCATCAGCAAGGCTAACGCCTCTCAACGAGAAGTCGTACAGAAAGCTGAGGCAATCAAAGCCGCAAGGAATGAATCTCCGGCGATTTAATTTTTCGTATTGCCTAAACTCCAGACACAAAAAAACCGGCCACCTGGACCGGTTTTTTTCTATCTCTACATCCCCCGCCAAAAACCTTCAACGTGAGACCAAAATTCGATTGGAGCGGGTGAAGGGAATCGAACCCTCGTTATCAGCTTGGGAAGCTGGAGTAATGCCATTATACGACACCCGCTCAGAGCGGCTGACTTTGTACCAGATGTGCGCGCGGATTTGAAGTTTTTCTTTGTGTGCGATGCGTTTAGCGTGAGTGGCACGAAGGCATGGACCGTGTGATGGCCATTCGCGGGCAAGCCTCGCTCCTACAGGATTGCGTTAGCAGTGCAGGAGTGGGCTGCTCGCGATGACTCTGTTTCAGATTGCCAGTGCATGGTGGTCCTGGACGTAGTGGTAACGCGGTCGGCTGGCGTATTGCTCGGGTTTCAGGAAGCCCAGCAGTGCGTTTTGGCTGTCTCGGCAGGCGGCTTTGTGTTCCATGTCGAGAAAGTGACCGGTGGCTTGCAGGGTGCTGAAAGTGGCGTGTTGCACGTGGTTGGCGAATAGCCGGGCGCCGTCGGCGGCGGTGTATTCGTCCCATTCTCCGTTCATGAACAACACCGGCACGTTGATTTTTTCGGCAGCCTTGAGGAAGCACTGGCGATCGCTGTGCAGCAGGTCGCTGATGTGGAAGTGCATCTGCCCGTATTCGTGCTCGGCCAGGTTGCTCACGTGGCGATAGTTGAAGCGCTTGAACAGCGACGGCAGGTGTTTGCCGATGGTGCTGTTGACCAGCGTGCCCACCCGGTCACCGTCCCGGCTGCCGAGGTAGTCGACGCCGCGTTCAAGGTAGTCGCGCATGTGCTCGTTGATCTCCGGGGAGAACGAGCTGATCACGGCTTTTTCGATGCGCCGTGGCCGTTGGGCGAGGGCGACCAGGGTGGCGGCGCCGCCCCAGGAAAACGACAGCACGTGTTCGGCGGCGAAGTGGTCGATCAGCTCCAGCAGGATCTGTCCTTCGACTTCCTTTGTCAGCAATTTCTCATGCCGGTTGTGGGCTTTTGACTTGCCCGCGTAGGGCTGGTCGTAGCACACCACATTGAACTGCGGATGGAGGTTTTTCACGGTCTGAGCAAACGACGCAGTCGTGGCCATCGAGCCGTTGACCAGAATAATGGTCTTCTCTGCGGCGTCTGCGCGATAGAACTCCGTGTAAACCCGATACTGACCCTGTATATCCAGCACAGCGATTTCTGGCCTCATGTCATAAGACTCCTGGGCAAGCGGGTATGCGCGCAAATGAGATTGCACGAGCTTTGTGACAGGTAGGCATACGCCTGGAATTTGGAGCCCATGTCGATCCATTGAAGGCCGGTCGACGGGTTTTATTATTGGCGGGCAATCTGCCGGGGGAAGGCGGAACCTGAGGGTTCTCTGCCGGCAAAAAGTTTCTTAGAAGTATGTTGTGACTCATCGGTCACAATCTGGCCGACGTCCTGATTCAAGCAGGGGCGGTGGCATCGCGCAAGTGTCATTCGTAAATTGTTCGACAACTTCTGCTGAGCGGTCGCCTGCTTAGATCAATTGAATCTCTTCGGTGCGCAAGGCGCGGTACTCGCCCGGTTTTAGCGCGTTATCGAGCCGCAGCGGGCCCATGCTTTCGCGGTGCAGGCGCAGGACCTTGTTGTCGAAATGGCCGAACATGCGCTTCACCTGGTGGTAACGGCCTTCGACGATGCTCAACCGCGCCGCCTTCGCCCCGAGCAACACCAGCTCGGCGGGTTGAGTCGTCAGGTCTTCGAAAGCGAAGTACAGCCCTTCGTTGAAGGTCACTGCATACTCCGGGCCGATGTCCTGTTCGGTCTCGACGTAATACACCTTGGGCAGTTTGGTCTGCGGTTGGGTCAGGCGACGCGACCAGCTGCCATCGTTGGTGATGATCATCAGTCCGGTGGTGTTGAAATCCAGGCGCCCGGCGATGTGCAAGTCGTCCTTGTCCGGCTCGTGGATCAGGTCGAGCACGGTCGGGTGTTGCGGATCGCGGGTGGCGCTGACGCAGCCGGACGGCTTGTTCAGCATGAAGTAGCGCGCGGGTTTGCCGACTTGCAGTACTTCATCGTCGACTTCGACGCGGCTGAATTCCAACACTTCACTGTGAGGATCGCTGACGACTTTTCCGTCGATGCGCACACGTTTTTCCACCAGCAACAGACGAACCTGCTTACGGTTGAAGCGCGGCAGGTTGCTGAGGAAACGGTCTACACGCATGGGTTAAAAATCGGACGGCAAAGGGGCGCGCATCTTATGTGATCGGCCGGGCGGCTGCTTGCAGCTGCGCCTCGACCTGAGCGCATCGCGGGCACAGGCAGGAGAGGTCACGCAGTTCCGCCGGCAGCGCTTCAAGCACCGCCGGGTCGATGCTGACGCCAAAGCACCAGCAGGCGCGGTCGGCGGTTCGTGGGTCGGCCAGGCTGCAGTCGTTGGGGGCGCCGCAGGCCGGGCAGGTTTCAGGCTTGGTCATCAAGGTTATTCATAAACGGAGTGAGGCATTTCCACGCAGGTGCGGTTGCGGCCGGCTTGCTTGGCCCGATACATCGCATGATCGGCCCGGGACAGCAGGGTATGCAAGGTTTCATCCGGTTGCAGGGTGGTCAGGCCGATGCTGACTGTCAGCCGCAGCTCCTTGCCGTTGTAGGCATAACGCTGTTTTTCCACATGCTGGCGAATTTTCTCAGCGATTTTCTGACCGGTTTCACCGTCGGTGTCCTTGAGCAGCACGATAAATTCCTCGCCGCCCCAACGGCAGACAATGTCGGAATGGCGCAGGCAGCTTTCCAGGTCCCGGGCGAAACCGATCAGCACCTGATCACCGGCCAAGTGGCCGTAGGTGTCGTTCAACACCTTGAAGTGGTCCAGATCGAGCAGCAACGCGGTCAGAGGTTTCGGTTCGCGTCGGGCTTCGTGCATGGCTTGCGCGGCCAACAGGTCGAAACCACGGCGGTTGGGCAATTCGGTCAGACTGTCGAGGGTGGCCTGGGCCTGGATCTTACTCTGATAGCGTTTGATCACCCGGTTGAGCAGGGCCAGCACAATCAAGGTGACGAGCAGGCAGATCAGCAGGTTGAGGTACAGCGACTGGCGGATTTCACTGAGGGCGCCGTCTTCGCGTTTATCCACGAACAGGTACCAATTCAGCTCCGGAATAAACCGCACGTTGAGGAAATGTCCCTGGCCGTGGACGGAATATTCGTAGCTGCCGCTGTGGGGTTTGGGCAACTGGCTGACCAGGCCTTTCATGCTGTCGAGCTCGCCCAGGCTCCGGCCGGCCCGCGCACCTTCGGGGCCGCCCTCGGCGCCGGTTAGCACCAGCCGGCCGAAAGTGTCGACGAAGTACACGCTGCGTTGATAACGCTGCTGATACTTGTCGATCAACTTGATCACCGCATCCACCGTCAGCCCGACGCCGGCCGCGCCGATGAAGCGTTTGTTGTAGTCGTAGACCTTGTAGTTGATGAAGAACGTCAGGTTGTCCTTGTTGGCCAGGTCCGGGTCGACGTTGATCTCGTAGGGTTCTTTCATGTCGCGAACGCGGAAGTACCAGGCGTCCCGCGGTTCGTCGATCTTGACCTGCTTGAGCACGCCTTTGGCGTGGTAGTAGGTCAGGCTGCTGTTGGAGATGAAAAACGCGGTGTAGGCGCCGTAGTGGGTCATGACCTCGTTGAGGTAGCGGGTCATCTGGTCGGGGTCGTGCTCGCCGTTGACCACCCAGTCGCGCATGAAGGTGTCGCGGGACATCATCGAGGAAATCAGGATCGGTCTGACGAGGTCTTTCTGGATTTCCGAGTAGACCGTGTCGGACGTCAGCGGCAGCTCGGTGTTGACGATGTTGTCACGGATCGACGCTCGCGAGGCGTAGTAACTGAGAAACGAGGTGGCGAGGAAACCGGCGCCCAGCAACGCAATCAGCGTGAGGACCAACGAACGTTGGGAATACAGCGGCGAGCGAAGTGGCATGGTGGTTCCGTTGGCAGTGACCCGATGGCATGCATTCTAGTGGCCCCGAGCGGAAATAACCGCTGCATTTACGCGGGGTGATCGTTCCCACGCTCCGCGTGGGAATGCATCCAGTGACGCTCTGCGTCACACTTGCGAAGGGACGCGGAGCGTCCCGGGCGGCATTCCCACGCGGAGCGTGGGAACGATCAGACTGGTGTCAGCCGAGACTTTTCAGGTATGCCCGCCACCCGCCGAAGTGGCTGATATCCACCGCGCCCTCAAGCCCGTAAGCCTCACAAATAAACCCACTCTCCCAACGCCCATCCGCCAGTTGCACCTTGCCCAACCCCAGCGGCGCCGGAATCCCGGTCAAAAACGAGCCCAATTCACTGCTCGGCAATTCCCAAACCTCCACCGCAATCGCCACGCCACCGTCCTTCACCCGCACCATTCCCGGACGAAACGGCGGACCACCGGCCAATGCAAACAACTGATAATCCGGCGAACTGAACGTCGTCTCCACCAGCCGCGCCCCGCGCTGCTTCAGTTGCCAGTTCAACGCCAGCCCCTCCAGGTGCGCGCCACACACCACCAGCCGTGCACGGTCATGGCGGGCAACGGTTGTCGGCGCAGGCGAAGCGTGTTGCCGTTGAAACGCATCCGCCACGCTCAACAAATACTGATCGGTAAACGCCCGGCCAAACAGCGTCACGCCCCACGGCAAACCGTTACCCATGAAACCGCTGGGCACAGCGACGGCGGCGTAGTCCAGCAGGTTCATGAAGTTGGTGTAGTAGCCCAGTTCCGAATTGCGCAGCACCGGTTCCACCGCCAATTCCGCCAACGTCACGGGACGGCCGATGGTCGGCGTGAGCACACAATCGAGGCCTTCCAGCGCCTGATCGCACAGCGCCTTCAATTCTTGCAATCGATACTGCGCGCGGAAGGTCTGCACGCCAGTCACCGCTGGAGCCTTGGCCAGCACAGCGCGGATCACCGGCAGTACCGCTTGCGGATTTTGCTCCATCAACTCGCCGGCCACGCTATAGCGCTCGGCCACCCACGGGCCTTCATACAGCAACTGCGCGGCTTCGAGGAACGGTGACAGATCCAGCTCCACCGCATCACCGCCCATGGCTTTGAGCTGGTCGATGGCATCGCCAAACAACAACGGGCCTTCAGGGCAGCCGAAAAATTCCAGGTCCTGGGCCCGCGGCACGCCGAAACGGAAGGGGCGAGGCGCACCGAATGCCGAGCCGTCATTCCACAACGGATTGCGGCGGCTGTAGGCGTCCCGTGGGTCGAGATGCGCCGTCAACGCCAGCAATTGACTGGCTTCGCGAGCCGTGGCGGTGAAGGTCGTAACGCAATCAAGCGTGCGACACGCCGGCACCACACCACCCGTGGAAATCAATCCTTTGGTGGCTTTCAACCCCACCAGGTTATTCAACGCCGCCGGCACCCGACCGGAACCCGCCGTGTCCGTCCCCAGGGAAAAACTCGCCACGCCCAGCGCCACCGCCAACGAAGACCCGGCACTGGAACCGCCCGCCGGATACTCCGATAACACGCTGTTCGGGCACGCACCATACGGCGAGCGACTGCCGTTCAATCCCGTGGCGAACTGGTCAAGATTGGTCTTGCCCAACGGAATCGCCCCCAGCGCCAGCAATTGCTCGACGATGGTCGCCGAACGTTCCGGTACATAGGCAAACGCCGGGCACGCTGCCGTGGTGGGAATGCCCGCCAGGTCAATGTTGTCCTTGATCGCAAACGGCACGCCGTACAGCGGCAAGCTATCGAGGTCGCGGCCGTCGAGCGCGGCGAGGTACGGTTCCAGTTCCTCGACACTGAGCAAATGAATGAACAAGTGATAGTCGGGGTTCAGCGCCGCGGCTTTGTCCCGCAGGCTCAGCAGCAGTTGCCGAGGCGTGGTGTGACCGTCGCGATAAGCGCTGCGCAGGGCGTCGAGTTGCAGATTGAAATTCATGACTTGATCCTTTTCAAAATGAGTTCAGTCGAGGTCCAGCACCACGACCCGCTGCCCGGCGCGCACCGCCGAACCCGGTTGCACGCGAATTTCCCGCACCACCCCGGCCATCGGCGCCAGCAGCGGGATTTCCATCTTCATCGACTCCAGAATCACCAGCACATCCCCGGCCTCAACCCGTGCGCCGGTTTCAACCTGAACCTGCCAGAGGTTGCCGGCGATGTGGCTGTCGACACTCTGTTGACCGGCGGCCAGCGGCGCGTCTTCGGTGGTTTCCGGGATCAGTTCTTCACTGTCGAAATGTGCCTGGCCGCTGGCGATCCAGCGTTCGCGCTCGGCGTTGAATGCGCCTTTTTGCTGATCGCGAAACGCCGCAATGCTCTGGGCTTCTTTCGCCAAAAACGTCTGGTAATCCGCCAGATTCAACTGACTGTGCTCGATGTTCAGTTCGAAGCGCCCGAGAGGGAAATCCCGGCGAATGCGCAGCAGCTCATCGGCGCTTACCGGGTAGAAACGAATCTGATCAAAGAACCTTAGCAGCCACGGTTTGCCGTCGAACGCCGCCACTTCGCGGTAGCGATTCCACATCTGCAACGTGCGCCCGACAAACTGATAACCACCGGGGCCTTCCATGCCGTACACGCACATGTAGGCACCGCCGATACCCACCGAGTTCTCGGCGGTCCAGGTGCGCGCCGGGTTGTACTTGGTGGTCACCAGACGATGGCGCGGATCGAGCGGGGTGGCGACCGGTGCGCCGAGGTAAACATCGCCCAGGCCCATCACCAGATAACTGGCGTCGAACACCGTGCGCTGCACTTCGTCGAGGTTCGGCAGGTCGTTGATGCGGCGGATGAACTCCAGGTTGCTCGGGCACCACGGCGCGTCTTTGCGCACGGTGGTCATGTATTTTTCGATGGCCAATTGGCAGGCCGGGTCATCCCAGGACAGCGGCAGATGGACGATGCGCGACGGCACTTGCAAGTCCTTGGCGGCGCACACTGCGTCCCATTCACCGGCGATGATGCCGAGCAGATCGGTCAGCGGTAGTTGCTCGGGTTGGTAGTGGATTTGCAGGGAGCGGATGCCTGGGGTCAGGTCGATCACGCCGTGCAGGTGTTTGGACTCCAGGGCTTGCATCAACGCGTGGGCGCGGAAGCGCAGGACCAGGTCGAGTTCGGGGGCGCCGATCTCCAGCAGCAGGTGAGTGTCCCCCGACAGCCGGGCAACCAACCGCGTATCTGACTGACCGATATCCAACACCACAGGCGACACAACCCCTTGTGGGAGCGAGCCTGCTCGCGAAGAAGTTGATGCGGTGTCTGATCTGGCCCCTTCGCGAGCAGGCTCGCTCCCACAGGGGTTATTCCATTTCAGGGCTAGATTTCGGGCGGTTTTGAGATCGACCGGGAGGAACTGCACTTTGTCCCCGGCCTTAAGCTGCCCCAACTGCCAAAGATCCGCCTCGATCACCGTCACCGGGCACACAAACCCGCCCAGGCTCGGCCCGTCCGGCCCGAGGATCACCGGCATGTCCCCGGTAAAATCCACCGCACCAATCGCATATGGATTGTCATGAATATTCGACGGATGCAATCCAGCCTCACCGCCATCGGCCCGCACCCATTCCGGCTTCGGCCCGATCAACCGCACACCGGTGCGACTGGAGTTGAAATGCACTTCCCACTGGGTGGCAAAGAAAGTCCCGATATAGTTTTCGGTGAAATATTCCGGTGCACCGTGGGGGCCGTAAATCACCCGAACCTGCCGCACAGCCGGCAACTCAGCGATTTCAGACAGTTGCCCACCAACGCTGCGGTCGCTCAGCGCCGGCACATGCAACACATCCCCGGCCCGCAACGCCCGACCGCCATGCCCACCAAACTGGCCGAGGGTAAAAGTGCTTTTGCTGCCCAGATAATCCGGCACTTGCAGCCCACCGCGCAGGCTCAGATAGCTACGGGCGCCCGCACCCGCGATGGTGCCGAGACTTAACGTAGAATCTGCGGGAATCAGCAGGGCGGTATTCATCGGCACCGCTTCACCGTTCAACGTCAGCGGAATCACCGCCCCGGTCACCGCCACCACCGCCTCGCAATTGAAGCGCAGCAACGGTCCGCTCATGGTGATTTCCAGTGCCGCAAAACCCTCGTCATTTCCCAGCAATCGGTTGCCCAAACGCAGCGCCCGACTGTCCATCGGTCCCGACGGCGGCACGCCCACGGCCCAATAACCGAGACGACCGGGATAATCCTGAACACTGGTTTGCGTGCCGGCACTGAGCACTTCAAAGGTGTTGGCCTGATACACCAGATGTTCCAGGCAGCGCGTCCATGGCTGGCCGCTGGCGAACGGTGCGTCGAGCAAAATCTGCCGCAAATAATCGCGATTGGTTTCCACCCCGTAGAGCAAGCTGTCGCCCAGGGCCTGATGCAAATCTTTAAGCGCCTGCTCCCGGCTAGGCGCCCAACTGATGACTTTGGCAATCATCGGATCGAAGTACGGCGGGATCTCGCAACCGGCCTCGACCCACGTATCGATGCGCAATTTTTCGCCATCGGCAGCGGGGAAATTCACCGCCGTCAGCAGGCCCGGACTCGGCTGGAAATCCCGGCCCGGATCTTCCGCGTAAAGCCGCGCCTGAATCGCATGACCCTCGGCTTTTAAACCCCGGCTCAACTCGCTCAGCGGCGGCAAATCACCGGCCGCCAATTCCACCATCCAGCGCACCAGGTCCACGCCCCATACCTGTTCGGTGACGCCGTGCTCTACCTGCAATCGCGTGTTCACTTCCAGAAAGTAGAAGCGCTGATCTTCACTGTCGAAGACAAACTCCACCGTCCCGGCGCTGCGGTAATTCACCGCTTTCGCCAGTTTGATTGCCGCCGCACACAACTCATCCGCCATACCCTCCGGCAGGTTCGGTGCCGGGGTTTCTTCGAGGACTTTCTGATTGCGCCGCTGCACCGAACAGTCGCGCACGCCGAGGGCGATCACCTCGCCCAAGCCATCGCCAAACACCTGAACTTCCAGATGCCGGGCGCGCTGGATGTACTTCTCGATGAACACCCCGGCGTCGCTGAAATTGTTCTGGCCCAGGCGTTTGACGGCTTCGAAGGATTCACTTAGTTCGGCAGCGCTGCGGCACACGCGCATGCCGATGCCGCCACCGCCGGCGGTGCTTTTGAGCATCACCGGGTAACCGACCTGTTCGCCGGCAATCAGCGCCGCGTCTAGGCTGTCGAGCAGCTCGGTGCCTTCGAGCATCGGCACGCCGTGCTGTTTGGCCAAGGCGCGGGCGGTGTGCTTGAGGCCGAACACTCGCAGCTGTTCTGGCGTCGGGCCGATGAAGGCAATGTTGACCGCTTCACAGGCTTCGGCGAAGGCAGCGTTTTCCGAAAGAAAACCGTAACCGGGATGGATCGCCGTGGCGCCGGTGACCTGGGCGATGGCGAGGATTTTATCCACCGCCAGATAGGTGCCGGCGGCAGCACCTTCACCGAGGCTGTGGGCTTCATCGGCCTGCAGAATGTGCAGGCTTGCGGCATCGGCTTCGGAGTACACGGCAACGCCCTTGACCTGCAAATCACCCAAGGTGCGCAGGATGCGGCAGGCAATGGCGCCACGGTTGGCAATCAGGACTTTTTCGAACATGGCAAAACCCCCGGAGGCGATAACGCATCAGCCTCGACCTGGGATGCGGGCCGTCCCGCAGTTTTTCGATAGGCGCCGAGGTCGTCCCCGACTGCAAAATCAATGGCCTTGCAAACACTGGAGACCCCTTGTGGGAGCGAGCCTGCTCGCGAAAGCGGTGTATCAGTCGACATCAAGGGTGAATGTGCTGATGCCTTCGCGAGCAGGCTCGCTCCCACAGGGTGGGTTTAGTGGTGTTTGGAGGGTTTTAGGCACTGCCCGGAGCGCGCCTGGCACAGAGCAAACAACCACCGCCGCAACCGCGTCAATTTCAGTTCCATACCAATAACTCCGCTGGTGTCGGGTTGTACGCGTTGCACGGGTTATTCAATTGCGGGCAGTTGGAAATCAACACAATCACATCCATCTCCGCCCGCAAATCCACGTATTTCCCCGGCGCTGAAATCCCGTCTTCAAAGGTCAATCCACCGTCGGCGGTAACCGGCACATTCATGAAGAAATTGATGTTCGGCCCGATGTCGCCCTTGCCCAGTCGTCCGTCGTGAACACAGGCTCGCAGGTAGTTGTCGCGGCAGCTGTGCATGTAGCGTTTTTCCAACGCGTAACGCACGGTGTTGCTCTCTTGCGCGCAGGCGCCGCCGAGGGTGTCGTGACGCCCGCAGGTGTCGGCGACGATGGTCAACATCGCGTGGCCAAGGTTGGAATAGAGCACGCTGCCGGTGCTCAGGTACACACTGTTCTGCCGGCGCAAGGTGCGTTGCACGTCGTAGCGTTCCTTCGGGTTGGCGACGCTGAAAAACAAGGTGTCCACGGCTTGATTGCCTTCCAGGTCGAGGATGCGCAAGGTCTGGCCGGCCTTGACCTCCATCAGCCAGGGTTCGCCGGCGGGGATGGTGGCGCGGTAGATCGCGGTTTCTGGCTGCTGGTGAGCAGTAGCGATGGCGAGTGACATGGCAGCAATCCTCAGGCGAACAAACGGTCGGTGTTGATAAAGCCGCGCTCGTTTTCCGGGCGCGAAGTACGGCAGTGTTCGGCAACGCTCGGGTCGGCGTTCATCCAGCTCAGTTTCAGCGGTTTCGGTGCGTATTCGGACGACGGATCCATCGGATGTTGCAGCGCGGTGAGCACCACCAGCGTGTCCATCGGCGCGTACAACTCGATGTAGTCGCCCGCCTTGGAGTTGCCCTCGACAAAGTGGAAGTGGCCGGCCTCATCGACGTTCACGCGGCTGAACAGGTTGAGGGTCATCAGCAAATCCGACAGGCCCAAACCCCACTTGCCCAGTTCCACCAACAGGTTGTCGGTGCCGTTGCGAAAGAAGCCGTTGCGCAGTTCCTGATAGCGGCCGGCGCCGTATTTCTCTGCGACTTCTTCAGCGCAGAGCACACCGCCGAGGCTGTCGCTCCAGCCGCAAGTGTCGGCGGTGATCGCCGCCAACACGCGGCCCATGTCCGAGTACAAACAATGGCCGGCGGTGAGCTTGGCGGTGTGTTGGCATTTGAGGCTGTCGGGCAGGTTCAGGCGTTCGGTTTTTTCGTTGGCGTTGAGCAGCGTCAGGCTCACATTGGCGCCGCCGCGCAGGTCGGTCAGGCGCAGCAGTTGGCCGCGTTTCAATACGAAGGAACGATGGCCGCCGCCGGGGAGCATTTCTTCGGAGAAGGGCGGGAACAGTTGGGTTGAATCAGTCATTTTCAGATTCCTCTAAGCGATACGAAGCGTGCCTGCCAGCTCAGCCGGCAAGGCATCGACGGCGGCGCGAGTGGCGCGGCGGTCGCTGTTCAAAGGGATGTCGTAGGTGATGCGTGCGCCATAGGCGCCGGGGGCGTGCGGGTCGACGCGGACCTTGTCGAACACCAGCAAACGGGTGCCGAGGCTGAAACCTTCGGACAAGTCGTGGGTAACCATGAACACCGTCAGTCGGGTCTCGCGCCACAGCTCCAGCAGCAGAACGTGCATGTCTTTGCGGATGCCCGGATCAAGGGCGCCAAACGGTTCGTCGAGCAGCAACACTCGCGGCTTCATGATCAACGCCTGGGCGATGGCCAGCCGTTGTTGCATGCCGCCGGAGAGCTGCGCCGGGTACTTGTCCCGCGAGTGGCCGAGGCCGACTTTGTGCAACAGCACCGAAGCCTGTTCCCGGGCGTCTTTTTTCGCGCTGCCGAACAAGCGGCCGAGCAGCGGCGAACGGGGCAGTTCGAGGCCGAGAGCAACGTTGTCGAGCACGGTTAAATGCGGGAACACCGAGTAGCGCTGGAACACTACGCCACGACTTGAATCCGGTTCGCCGGCCAGGGCTTGGCCGTCCAACAGGATCTCACCGCGACTGGCTTTTTCCTGTCCCAGCAGCAGGCGCAGGAAGGTCGATTTGCCGCAACCCGAGGCGCCGACCAACGTGCAGAACTCACCTTCGTTGACGTTCAGATTCAGACCTTCGAGTACCACCTGATCGGCGTACTGCTGCCAGACGTTTTTCACCGTGATGAAGCTCATGCTCGCGCTCCTTCATACCAAGGAAACGCACGTTGAGTCAGGCGCTTCAAACCCCAATCCATCAGCCAGGCGAGCAGGGTGATCCACACCACGTAAGGCAAGATCACGTCCATCGCCAGGTAGCGCCGCACCAGGAAAATCCGGTAGCCGAGGCCGTCAGTGGAGGCGATGGCTTCGGCAGCGATCAGAAACAACCACGCCGAGCCGAGCATCAGCCGCAGGGAAATCAACAGCCGTGGCAGCAATTGCGGCAGCACCACCCGCAGCATCAGCGTCCAGGTCGAAGCGCCCAACGTTTGGGCCTTGATCAGCAACTCCACGGGAATCTCTCGGGCGCGTTGTTCCAAATCACGGGCCAGCGCCGGGGTGATGCCGATCACGATCAGCATCACTTTCGACAACTCCCCCAAGCCGAAAACGATGAACAGAATCGGCAGGATCGCCAGGGGCGGCACCATCGACAGCACCGTCAATAACGGCGACAACGGCGCGCCGAATAACGGCAAAGTCCCGGCCGCCATGCCCAGGCACAACCCGGCCAAGGCGCTGATGCCGAGGCCGATGGCCAGGCGTCGCAGACTGGACGCGCTGTCTTGCCAAAGTACGTATTCGCCGGTGCGGCTGTCGGCGACGAAGGCCAGGCGTTTCACCGCGTCGGTCATCTGCGCCGCGCTGGGCAGCAGTTTGTCGTTGGGGTTGTCCGTCAGCCGCTCGGCCGAGCCCATGAAATAGGCGAACAGCACCAGGGCGAACGGCAGGATCACCAACAGCAAGCGACTCGGGCGATCCGGGTGGCGATTGATCAGGCGCATGGCCAGGTCCTCCAGTCTTACAACTTGGCGTCAGCAGCCATCTGCACGTAGCTCGGATCGAAGCGCAGCTTGAGGTTGCCTTTGTCGCCGCTGGTCACGCCGTTAGCGAAGGCCATGCCGACGGCGCTGGTGTCTTTGGCGCCTTCACCGAGCAAACCGTGCTGGAAGGAAAACTCGGCGACCTTGCGCATGGTTTCCGGCAATTGCTTGCTGGTGGAGAACGCCAGGGCTTCTTTGGGCGTGGCAAACAATTTGGTGGTGTCGAGTTGCGACTGGAAACCCGCCAGATCGGTGCCCGAGGCCTTGGCCATGTGTTCGAGAGCGGCTTTGCTCGCGGCGTTTTTCGCGTTCATCAACTCCACCACTTCGAACCAGGCGCCGGTCAGCGCTTTACCGAGCGCCGGGTTGTCTTTGAGGGTGGCGCTGTTGACCACCATCATGTCCATGATTTCGCCGGGGATCTGGCTGGAATTGAACACCTCGGTCACCGCAGGCTTGGCCTTGATGTCCGAGAGCATCGGGTTCCAGGTGGTGACGGCGTTGACCTGATCGGTGTTGAAAGCCGCCGAGATGTCGGCGTCGGAGGTGTTGACCACTTTCAGGTCTTTCTCGGTGAGGTCCACCGAATCCAGGGCCCGGGCCAACAGGTAGTGGGACACCGAGAGTTCGACCAGATTGACGTCCATGCCCTTGAGGTCGGTGACTTTCTTGCCTTCACCCTTGAGCACAATGCCGTCGTTGCCGTTGGAGAAATCGCTGACGATCAGCGCGGTGCTGTCGACGCCACCGGCGGCCGGAATGGTCAGTGCGTCCATGTTGGTCATGGTGCAGCCATCGAATTGACCGGCGGTGTACTGATTGATCGATTCGACGTAGTCGTTGAGCTGCACCACATCAATCTTGATCCCGTACTTCTTCGCCCATTTGTCGACGATGCCTTGGCTGCCGGCGTATTCCCACGGCATCCAACCGGCGTAGATGGTCCAGCAGACGCTGAAGTGGTCTTTCTGGGCGGCGTGGGACGAGACGCTGACGAGGGCGGCGAATGCGGCGGCGAGCAGGGTGGGTATACGGAATCGGGTCATGGGATGGTTCTCCAGTTGATCAAGGGCGGGCAGGAGTCAACGCGGCACCGCGAACGGTGGCTTGTCTCCCGGGCTTTTGTCCCGCCGTGTAACCTCAACTGGAGGTCGCCAACTCTCGGACCAGCCACTCGCCTAAGCGAGCCGGAACCCTAGTCAGCCATTGCAAATTGTGGTGCCGCGAACCTGTGATGACTCCTGCACGCTTTTACTAAAGCGAGAGCCGTGCCAAGTCGCTGCGAGGCCTCTGGACGGGGGGATGACGCCGATTGGCTGAGGGAGGAGGTCGCGTGATTGCCTTGTGATGGTGCATCAGCGCACCGCAATGGGCCGCTTATCCGAAGGTTTCAGCCTGCGCGCACTGGGTGCCGGTTTTACAGTCAAAACAGGTGTGAGTCGGCCTGTGCCGGCTGCTGTCGCGGGTCTTTCAGGAGGCCGCCATGGTTTATCAAAAATTGCTTCGTCGATTGTTGCTGGGCGCGGTGTTGGGCTTGGGTCTGTCGGGTTGCTATTACTACGCCGGCACCGCTGATGTTTACTCAACGCCGTATTACTACCCCGGTTATTACTACTCGCCTTATTACTACGGCTATTCCTACCCCCGGTATTACGGACGCTATCGCTACTATTACTACGGCGGCCACGGGTATTACGGCGGTCACGGACCGGCTTATTACCACGGTGGCGGCCGTTACGGTCGCCATTGATCAGCACGGCGCTTCCATTGACGGACGCGCCGTTTTTTATGGCGAGGATGAAAAACCTTTCATCGGGGACTTGTTTCAATGTGTTTCAGAAACGCACCAGATTCCGAAATCGATGTCTGATCTTTCGACAGTCGCCAACAATTGGCTGTCGCCTGCCAGCGTCGCTGGTGTGGCTACTCGCGGTCCAGGAGGCCGCCATGTATCGCCGAATTCTTCTGCTGGTCGTGTTGAGTTTTTCCCTTGGTGCATGCGTTCCCTATTCCTACGGAGATGGAGGCAGCTACTACAGTTCTGAGGTCTACTCGTCCCCCGCGCCGGCTTATTACTCGGGCGGTGGCAGCTATTACTCGGCTCCGCGCTATTACCAACCGGCGCCGCGTTACTACCAACCAGCGCCGCGTTATTACCAGGCGCAACCGCGCTACTACCAGTCCTACAACCGTGGCTGGCAAGGCCATGACCGAGGCGGTTGGGATGGCCGCAATCGGGGCAACTGGGACAATGATCGCCGGGGTCACGATGGACGGGATCACCGGGGTGGACGTGGCGATCACGACGGTCGTGATGGCCGGGGCGGTCGCCGCTAACTTTTCCGACAGGCAGCTATAAAAAAGCGGCGCATTAAGCGCCGCTTTTTTTGTGCCCGGATTTCAGTACTCCGACAAATCCGCCAATGGATGCCGACCTTCCCAAACCTTATGAAAATGCGCCTCCACCACCGCATCCGGCACGTTATTGATGTCCGGCCAATGCCAATGCGGCTTCTGATCCTTGTCGATCAACCGCGCCCGCACCCCTTCACTGAATTCGGGGTGACGGCAGCAGTTGAGGCTCAGGGTGTATTCCATCTGAAAGACTTCAGCCAATGACAGATGCCGGGCCCGGGCGATTTGCTCCCAGACCAGATGAGCGGTCACGGGTGAGCCTTCGGTCATGGTCTTCGCCGCGCGGCTGAGCTGCGGATCGGTGGAGTCGCGCAGATGGCTGATGGCTTTCCAGGCGCAGCGCACATCGCTGACATCCAGCAGTTCGTCGATTTGCTGGCGGCGTGGCAGCCATTGCGCCTCGGGCATCTGCGCGACGGCTTCCTGCTGCAAGGCCTTGAGCAGGCTGTTGAGCTGCATCGGCGTCTGTTCCTGCCAGTTCAATTGCAGCAGGCCTTCGACCAGTTCTTCCTGTTGTTCTTCGAGCAGGAAGCGGTCGGCAAGATCCAGGTCGATCGCATCCCGCGCGTTCATGTGCGCGCCGGTCAGGCCGAGGAACAACCCAAGCTTGCCGGGCAGTCGCGACAGAAACCAACTGGCGCCGACGTCCGGGTACAAGCCGATGCTGATCTCCGGCATCGCCAGACGGCTGCTTGGCGTGACGATTCGAATGCTCGCGCCTTGCAGCAGGCCCATACCGCCGCCGAGCACGTAGCCATGACCCCAGCAGATCAGCGGTTTGGGGTAGGTATGCAGTTTGAAGTCCAGGCGATATTCCGCCGCAAAGAACTGCGCGGCCAGGGGCGGTACTTCCCCCGGATGGTTGCGGCAGGCTTCGACCAGGCTGCGCACTTCGCCACCGGCACAGAAGGCTTTGGCGCCATTACCGCGGAGCAAAACACAAACGATTTGCGGATCCTTGGCCCAGGCGTCCATCTGATCGCGCAGGGCGTTGATCATCGGCAAGGAGAGGGCGTTCAACGACTTTTCGGCATCCAGGCTGGCGATGCCGATGCGGGCGCCGTCGGTGCCGGTGAGTTCTTCGAAGTGCAAATTCATCGTGACCTCGATCGGGAATTTGAGCGTTCAGTATGATCGCATTGCAGGAAAGTGCCGGTTCTGTGTCAGATCAATTGACAAGCCTGCCCAGCTTTCCTAGGGTTCGCCCCATTGTTTTTGCCGGGTATGACCATGACTGCTGACGACCGTATCAAACTCGAACCGAGCTGGAAGGAAGCACTGCGTGCTGAGTTCGACCAGCCCTACATGGCAGAGTTGCGTTCATTCCTGCAACAGGAGCGTGCGGCGGGCAAGGAAATCTACCCGCCAGGACCGATGATTTTCAATGCGCTCAACTCGACGCCGCTGGACAAGGTCAAGGTTGTCATCCTTGGCCAGGATCCGTATCACGGCCCGGGCCAGGCCCATGGCTTGTGTTTCTCGGTGCAGCCGGGCGTGCCGGCGCCGCCGTCGCTGGTGAACATCTATAAAGAGTTGAAACGCGACCTGAACATCGACATCCCGAGCCACGGTTGCCTGCAGAGCTGGGCCGATCAGGGCGTGCTGATGATCAACACCACCATGACCGTCGAGCGCGCCAACGCCAATGCGCACAAGGACAAGGGCTGGCAGTTTTTCACCGATCGGATCATTGAAGTGGTCAGTGAAAAGCAACCGCACCTGGTGTTCATGCTGTGGGGGGCGCATGCCCAGAGTAAGCAGAAGCTGATCGATGCGACCAAGCATTTGGTGTTGACCTCGGTGCATCCGTCGCCGTTGTCTGCCTATCGTGGATTTCTTGGGTGCGGGCATTTCAGCCGGACTAACAAGTTTCTGGAACAGAATGGCGAAACGCCGATTGAGTGGCGGTTGCCGCCGGTGGCGTAATGCTCGTTCCCACGCTCTGCGTGGGAATGCCTCAATGGACGCTCTGCGTCCGCTTTGGGACGCGGAGCGTCCCGGGCTGCATTCCCACGCAGAGCGTGGGAACGATCAGCACCTCGGTCTATCAGACTGAATCGGGCACCCGATTCCAATACTTGAACAACGGCTCCGCCAGAAACAACACAAACAGCAACCGCATCACCTGCATCGCCGTCACCAGCGGTACGGACAATTGCAGTGTCTCCGCCGTCAGACTCATCTCCGCAATCCCGCCAGGCATCATGCCCAATGTCAGCGAACGCAGATCCAGATGGGTCAGCGCACTTAAACCCAGCGCCGCCGCCGTGGCGATCAACATGGTCAGCACCGTTCCAATCAACGTCCGCCCCATAAACGACGGTGCACGGCGGAAGAACTGCCGATTGAAATGACACCCCAAGCCGCTGCCAATCAGCCATTGGCCAATCTGACTGCCGCCGTTGGGCAAGCCGATGTGCAAGTCCCAACCAATGCTCACCGCCGCGCTCACCAGCAACGGCCCGAACAGCCATGGGTTGGGCTGGCGCAAACGCTGCCAGATCCAGGCGAGCAGTGCGCCCGCCGGAAATAGAATCGCCAACCAACGCCAATCGACGACTGTGGAATGGCCAATCGGCGTACCATCCCCGAGCAAATACTTGAACGCCGCCGGCACACACAGCACCACCACCAGCACCCGCAGGCTTTGCCCCGCCGCAACCCGGCTGAGCACCGCGCCATTACGGGCGCCGAGGTTGACCATCTCCCCGGAACCGCCCGGCATGCTGGAAAAGAACGCTGTCGCGCGATCCTCCCCGGTGCGCCGCATCAACCAGACCCCGACCACACTGGACAGGCTGGTGACCAACGCACCGAAGAAAATCAAACCGAAATGGCTCAACACCTGCTCCATCACCACCGGGGTGAAGTGCAGGCCGATGCCGATGCCGACGATCCACTGCCCGCACTTGCGCCCGCCAGGGATTTCCGCCAATTGCCAAGGCGTGAGGCAGCGCACCAGGATGATCGCCAGCAACGAGCCGACCATCCACGGCAGCGGCCAGCCGACCTGGCTGGCGAGGTAGCCGCCGAGCAGGCCGACCAGCGGTGTTCCCCACCAGGTTTTGAAGGGACGATCAGACATCAGCAATGACGCGCCTCGCAATCGAACGTTTGCGCCAGATTCGCAGGATCGGTACCAGCAGCATGATGGCCGTGAGCACCCACACGCCAAAGGTGATCGGGCTCGACCAGAGGATTTCCAGCGCACCGTTGGAAATCGACAGGGCGCGCCGCAGGTTCTGCTCCATCAAGCCGCCAAGGATGAAGCCCAGCAGCACCGGCGACAATGGGAAATCCAGTTTGCGCAGGATGTAGCCGAAGATCCCGATGCCGACCATCAAAAACAGATCGAAGGTGGTGGCGTGTACGGCGTAGACGCCGATCCCGGTAATGATCGCGATCACCGGCACCAGTGCCCAGTTCGGCACGGCGAGGATGCGGGTGAAGATGCGGATCATCGGGATGTTGAGGATTACCAACATGATGTTGGCAATGAACAACGAAGCGATCAGGCCCCAGACGATGTCCGGTTGCTGTTGGAACAACAGCGGGCCTGGGGTGATGTTGTACAGCGACAGCGCGCCGATCATCACCGCCGTGGTGCCCGAACCGGGAACGCCGAGGGTCAGCATCGGCACCAGGGCGCCACAGGCCGAAGCACCGATAGCCGTTTCCGGGGCAGCAAGGCCGCGCATGTCGCCCTGGCCGAACGTGCCTTTGGCGCCGGCGATGCGTTTTTCGGTCATGTAGGCCACAGCGCTGGCCAGCGTCGCGCCCGCACCCGGCAACACGCCCATGATGAAACCCAGCAAGCCGCAACGGATGTTCACCACGAACACCGACGACGCTTCCTTGAAGTTGAACATCATGCGCCCGGTGGCTTTCACCGCTTCCTGACCGCGATGGGTTTTCTCCAGCAGCAGGAGAATTTCGCTGATGGAGAACAGGCCCAGCACCAACACGACGAACTGAATGCCGTCGGTCAAATGGATGTTGTCCCCGGTGAAGCGGTACACGCCGCTGTTGGCATCGATGCCGACGCTCGACAGAAACAGGCCGATCAGCGCCGCGATAAAAGTCTTCAGCGGACGATCACCGGCCATGCCGCCGAGGCAGACAATCGCGAACACCATCAACACGAAGTATTCCGCCGGGCCGAAAGCGATCGCCCATTTCGCCAGCAGCGGGGCGAACAGCACCATGCCGCAAGTGGCGATGAACGCGCCGATGAACGAACTCCACGCCGACAGCGACAACGCCACGCCGGCCAGGCCTTTGCGGGCCATCGGGTAACCGTCGAGGGTGGTCATCACGGTGGACGCTTCGCCCGGAATGTTCAGCAGGATCGAACTGATTCGTCCGCCGTATTCGCAACCCAGGTACACCGCCGCCAGCAGGATCAGCGCCGATTCCGGCGGCAGACCCAGGGCGAAGGCAATCGGGATCAACAGCGCCACACCGTTGATCGGGCCCAGGCCCGGCAACAGGCCAACCACGGTGCCGATCAATGTGCCGCACAGTGCGGTCACCAGGTTGTACGGGCTCAGCGCGACGCCGAAACCCTGGCCCAAATAGCCAAACGTATCCATATCAGTTCTCCAGAACGTCGAGCAGCCCGAGGGGCAGCGGCACGTCCATCAACTTGTCGAACAGCAGGTAGAGGCCAACGCTCATCAGCGTGGTGACGACGATGCTGGGCAGCCAGCGCCCGCCGTACAGGCGCGCCATCGGGATGCCGATCAGGATGCTGCTGAGAATGAAGCCCAAGGGTTCGAACAGCCCGGCGAAGATCAGCAACAGGACGATGCAGATGCCGATCTTGTTCAGGGTTTCGCGGTCGAGTTTCGGATCGTCTTCGCTGTGCACGATGGGCGTCGGGCGAAACAGCATGTACAACAAACCGAGGCCCATCAGGCCCAACATCAACAGCGGAAAGGCCCGGGGTCCTACAGGTTCATAGGAAAAAGCCGCTTGATACGGCCACGCCATCAGCGCCAGGCCTATACAGACCGCCAGCAGCACCGAAGCAAAAATGCGTTGTACGAGCATGGAAAACTCCTGTGCCGCGACCCCGCACAAGCGAGGCCGCAGCCGCTAGACAGAGGCGATCACTGGATCAGGCCGAATTCTTTGGCCAGCACTTTGTAGTCCGCGACTTGCTTCTTCACGTAGGTGTCCAGCTCCGGGCCGGTCATGGCGAACGGGAACAGTTCACGCTGATCACGCAGCTTGGCGAAGTCGTCGGACGCCAGCAGTTTGTCGAAGGCGTCTTTCCACCAGGCGTAGTCTTCGTCGCTGACTTTTGGCCCAAGGTAGAAGCCGCGAACCACCGGCCAGACGATGTCGTAGCCTTGCTCCTTGGCGGTCGGGATGTCCTTCATTTCCGGCTCGTCCAGACGCTTCTCGGAGAACACCGCCAACAGGCGCATGTCACCGCTCTGGATGTGCGGCATGGAGTCGGAAATGTCGGTGCTTCCGACCTGGATATGACCGCCGAGCAGGGCAGTGGCGATTTCACCGCCACCTTCGAGGGCGACATAACGCAGGTCACGCGGGTTGATCCCGGCAGCCTTGGCGATCAGCGCGGTTTGCATCCAGTCCTGGCTGCCCACGGTGCCGCCGGAGCCGATCACCACTTTGCTCGGATCTTTCTTCAGCGCCTGAACGAGATCGTCGAGGGTCTTGTAGGGCGAATCGCTTTTCACTGCGATAGCGCCGTAGCTGGTGCCGACCGCAGCCAACCAACGCACGTTGGTTTCATCGAAACGCCCGAATTTGCCTTGGGCCAGGTTCAGCAACGAGCCGCTGGACCACGCCACCAGCGTTCCGGCATCGGCCGGACGCTGGGCAACCACCGCGTTGTACGCCACCGCGCCGACACCGCCGGGCATGTAGGTCACGCGCATCGGTTTGGTCAGCAGTTTTTCATTCAGCAGCGCGCTTTGCGCCAGTTTGCAGGTCAGGTCAAAACCACCGCCGGGGGAGGCCGGGGCGATGCATTCCGGGCGCTTGGGCTCAGCCATCAATTGGCCGGCGAACAGCAGGGCGCTGGCGGTGAGAGCAACTTTACGCAGTGATAAGTTCATTCAAGTCTCCTTGGGAGTTGTTGTTATGGACGTACTGAATTACCAAAGGGCAACGCTATAGCTCACCAGCAGACGCACTTCATCGGCATCGCGAGCGGAGTAGTTGGAGCGGTAGGTGGCATTACGCAGGCGCACGGCGACGTCCTTGAGTGCGCCGCTTTGTACTACATATTTGATCTCGGTATTGCGTTCCCACTCCTTGCCTTCGTCACCGTTCTTGAGCTTGATGTTGTCGCCGCTCAGGTAACGGCTCATGAAACTCAGGCCGGGGATGCCGAGTTTGGCGAAGTCGTAGTCGTAGCGCGCTTGCCAGGAGTGTTCTTCGGCGCCGGCAAAGTCGTTGATCTGCACAAAGTTGACCAGGTACGGGTCGGCGCCATCGACATACGGAAACGCGCTGTCGCCAGACATGTGCTGGTAACCGGCGCTGAATTTATGCCCGCTCAAGGCATAGCTCACCAGACCGTTCAGGGAATTGTTGTCGATCTTGCCGCCACGGGCCGCGCCCTGGTCATCACTGATGGCCAGTCGCAGGTCGGTGCCGAAGGTGCCCGGGCCGAACGGCTGCGAGGCGATCACGCCGAGGAAGTGCTGGTTATAGACCTCATCGAGTTGCGCGAAGTGGTAGCTGCCGGTGATCTTGTCGGTGAACTTGTAATCCACGCCGCCAAAATCGAAGTGCTTGCCAGCGGCCGTGCCGGCAAAGCGACTGTTCTTGTTGTTGAGGGCAATGTCCTCGAAATCGGTGCTGTCGCGGTCCTTGGCTTTCTCCAGTCGGCCACCGGTGAAGGTCAGGTTCTTGATCTCTTTGGAGGTGAGCAGGCCGCCTTCAAAAGTCTGCGGCAAAGTGCGTCCGTCGTTGGGCTTGAGGATCGGCAGTTCCGGAATCAGGCTGCCGATTTTCAGTTCGGTGGCGGAGATTTTTATTTTGCCGGTCAAGCCCAGCTTGGAGTACTCGTCGGCGGCGCGGCCGTCATCGTGGGTCGGCAGCAGGCCGGTGCCGGTACGATCGGGACTCGAATCGAGCTTGACCCCCAGCATGCCCAACGCATCGACACCGAACCCCACGGTGCCGTCGGTATAACCCGATTGCAGATTGAGCAGAAACCCCTGGGCCCATTCGTCACGCTTGGATTGCTGGGCGCTGGTGCCGTCGCGAAAGTCGCGGTTGAAATACATGTTGCGGGTTTCGAGGGTTGCCGTACTGTCTTCGAAGAAGGCAGCCTGGCTCAACGGCGAAAAGCCGGCGAAGGCGGCGGCACTGGCAAGGGCGGTGTGGCTGAGGCGGGGAAAACGAACAGGCGGGCGAGCCTGAAGCTGCATGGACAGCATCGTGAAGTACTCCGTTATTGTTCTTATTGGCGAAAACGCTTCGTGGCGTTTTTCGTATTCGCTAGTGCGCTAGCGACGGGCAGCCGGAACTGTCCGTGGCCGGACTCTAACCGGCTAACCTTTCGCTAACCTTTCAGCTGACTTTCACGGTTTTCGGGCTTCACAGCGGCGGATGCGGCTGTAAACTCCGCGCCAAAGAATGGCGTCGACCATCCCTGAACGAGGTAAGTATCCATGCGTGTCCTGCTCGTCGAAGACCATCTGCAGCTCGCCGAAAGTGTTGCCCAGGCGCTTAAGAGCACCGGGTTGACCGTGGATGTCTTGCACGACGGCGTGGCGGCCGACCTGGCCCTGAGCAGCGAGGAATACGCCATGGCGATCCTCGACGTCGGCCTGCCGCGCATGGATGGTTTCGAAGTGCTGGCGCGGCTGCGGGCCCGGGGCAAGAACCTGCCGGTGTTGATGCTGACCGCTCGCAGCGACGTCAAGGATCGGGTCCACGGCCTGAATCTGGGCGCCGACGATTACCTGGCCAAACCGTTCGAACTGACTGAACTCGAAGCTCGGGTCAAAGCCCTGTTGCGCCGCAGCGTGCTGGGGGGTGAACGTCAGCAGACCTGCGGCGTGCTGGCTTATGACCTGGACACCCGGCGCTTCACCCTCGGCGAAGAATTGCTGACCCTGACGTCTCGCGAGCAGGCAGTGCTTGAAGCGTTGATCGCTCGTCCCGGTCGGGTGATGAGCAAGGAGCAATTGGCTTCTCAGGTGTTTGGCCTGGACGAAGAGGCCAGCCCCGACGCCATCGAAATCTACGTCCACCGCTTGCGCAAGAAACTCGACGGCCAACCGGTGGCGATCGTGACCTTCCGCGGCCTCGGCTATTTGCTGGAAAGCCGCGATGCATAAGCCCAGCAGCCTGCGTTGGCGGTTGCTGTGGAACCTGGCGTTGTTGCTGGTGGTGTTGATGCTGGCCAGTGGTTTGAGCGCTTATTGGAATGGTCGCGAAGCGGCGGACACCGCTTACGATCGCACCTTGCTGGCCTCGGCGCGGACCATTGCCGCCGGGGTTTCCCAGCGTGACGGCACCCTCAGCGCCGATGTCCCTTATGTCGCTCTCGACACGTTTGCCTACGACAGTGCCGGGCGCATCTTTTATCTGGTCAACGACATCCACCAGAACCTGATCTCCGGTTACGAAAACCTTCCGCCGCCACCGCCGGGTACGCCGCGCACCGATGACTATCCGGCGCTGGCACGTTTCTATAACGCCGTTTATCGCGGGCAGAACGTCCGTGTGGTGAGTTTGCTCAAACCGGTGAGCGAACCGAACATGAATGGCATGGCGGAAATCCGCGTCGCTGAAACCGACGAGGCACGGGTCAGCATGGCGCGCAGCCTGGCGGCGGATACGTTGCTGCGCCTGGGGATGTTGGCGATTGGTGCATTGTTGTTGGTCTGGTTCGCGGTCAGTGCGGCGCTGCGCCCGCTGGAGCGTTTGCGCACGGCGGTGGAGGAGCGGCAATCGGATGACCTGCGTCCTTTGCCGCTGGTGGAAGTGCAGCGTGAATTGTGGCCGTTGGTGCGGGCGCTCAATCACTTTACCGAGCGTCTGCGCGGGCAGTTCGAGCGTCAGGCGCAATTCATTGCCGACGCCGCGCATGAATTACGTACGCCGCTGGCGGCGCTCAAGGCGCGACTCGAACTGGGGCTGCGTGCCAGCGAACCGCAAACCTGGCGTAGCACCCTGGAAACCGCCGCCCAGGGCACTGATCGCCTGACACATTTGGCTAATCAGTTGCTGTCCCTGGCACGGGTCGAAAACGGCGCGCGGGCGATTGCCGAGGGCGGCGCGCAATTGCTGGACCTTAGCCAGTTGGCCCGAGAGTTGGGCATGGCGATGGCGCCGCTGGCCCACGCACGGGGCGTGGCGCTGGCGCTGGAGGCGGAGGAACCGGTGTGGCTGCGCGGCGAGCCGACGCTGTTGAACGAATTGCTGAGCAATCTAGTGGACAACGCCCTGGCCCACACGCCGCCGGGTGGCAATGTGATTCTGCGGGTGACGGCACCAGCGGTGCTGGAGGTCGAGGACGATGGGCCGGGCATTCCCCTGGAAGAGCGTGATCGGGTGTTCGAGCGCTTTTATCGACGCAACCAGCAGGTCGCGGGTTCGGGGTTGGGGTTGGCGATTGTGGGGGAGATTTGTCGTGCGCATTTGGCGCAGATCAGCCTTCACGATGGCGAGAAGGCAGGGTTGAAGGTTCGGGTGAGTTTTATTGCCGGGGAGTGAGGGCGTTTTCGATGGCCTCTTCGCGGGCAAGCCTCGCTCCTACAGGAATCGTTCGAAACCTGTAGGAGCGAGGCTTGCCCGCGAAGCTTTTAATAAAACATCGACCGCGACTCTTCCAGATCCCGGCACATCGCCTCATTCTCCGGATCAATCCCCAGCTTCTTGAACGCCGGCACATTGAACGCATCGATCCGAGCCAGCGGATGGTCGGTGTCCTTGTGGCAATACAGGCTCGCGACCTGCACCACGTCGACATAATCGACACGTTTGGAATCACGCTTGAAGTCCAGGTACTGCCCCGGCAATTTCACCAGCATTTCCGGAAACTCCCAGACGCTGAGCAATTTGTCGCCCAGCAGCGGGTGAATGCGGTCGATCACATGGTTGAGGCTGACCGGGTCCGAGAGCAGCTCATAGTGATCCTCGGCGTAGGTCAGGATCGGCAGTACGCCAATCTGATGCACCAGGCCGCCGAGCGCCGCCTGATCGGGTTTGAGTTGGGTGTAGCTGCGGCACAGCGCGTAGCTGATCCCGGCGATTTCCAGGCTTTTGCGCCAGACATCGCGCATTTTCTGTTCCACGACTTCGGAGCGGGCGTGGAAAATCTGCTCCATGACCAGACCAATCGCCAGGTTACTGCTGTAGTTCACGCCTAACCGGGTGATGGCCGTGTGCAGGTCGGTGACTTCCTGGGTCGCACGCAACAACGGGCTGTTGACCACTTTGATCAGGCGCGCCGACAACGCGGTATCGCGACCGATCACTTTACTCAGGGTGCTAACGCTGATCTCCGGATCTTCAGCGGCCTTGCGAATCTGCAGGGCCACTTCCGGTAATGTTGGCAGAACCAGGTCATCGTTATCGATGGCCTCAACCAAATCCTGTTGGACCTTATCCGCCAGCTCACTCATTTCTGTTCTCTAGGGTCTTGCATAAAAATACTGCTGTCAGCGCTGGATTTCTTTATCGCGATCCAGGGCGTAAGGCAGGTCGAGCAAGTGCAGGGCAGGGCCTTCGAGCGCCGCCAGGTGGATGTCACCGGCCTCTGCTGCTTCGGCTTGCAGCACGGCCAGGAGTTCAATGTTTTGCTCGCTGCGGGCGGCAATCACGACTTCGCCGATCGAACTGCCGTGACTCGGCGCAAACAGCTGGGTGCCGGGCTCGGGCAAGTCACTGGCGTCCAGTTGCAGGCGATACAAGCGACGCTTGAGTTTGCCCAGGTATTGCATCCGCGCGACGATTTCCTGGCCGGTGTAGCAGCCTTTCTTGAAACTAACGCCGCCGACGGCTTGCAGGTTGAGCATCTGCGGGATGAACAGCTCGCGGGTACTCGGCATGACCTGGCCGATCCCAGCGCGAACCTGACCCAGCAGCCACTGATTCAGCTCGCCTTCGGCCAGCAGAGCGGACAGCTTGCCCTTGATGGCGTCCGCTTGATCGGCGGCAACCCAGAGTTCGGCGCGTTCCGGTGAGACGCGAATGGCGATCAAGCCGTCATTGCGCGCAACGCTGTCGGTGTCTGCCGGCAACTCAAGACCCAGGCTGCTCAGTGCCGCATCGCCGTGGTCGAGGCCGAAGCGAACCCAGGCGGCGCTTTCGTCGGTCAGTTTGGATTTGGAGAACACAGCATACTTTTTCAGGTCTGCCAGTTGTGGCTCCAGCAGCTCGGTGGCCATGGCCAGGAGCACGCCGTCGCCTTCCAGCAGAATGCGGAAACTCGACTGCATCCGGCCCTTCTGGGTGCAGCGGGCACCGAGACTGGCCTGGGTGTCGCTCAGGTAGTTGAGGTTGCAGGTCAGTTGGCCCTGCAGGAATTTGCCGGCATCCGCGCCGCGGACCGCGAGAATGCCTTCGTGTGACAGGGTGCAGAAAAAAGCAGAATCGGCCATGGGTCATCGCAGGGTAAAGAGTCTGGAGGACATCATAAGGGTGCGCCCTTGAAATGGGTAGTTCACAAAAGGACAGGAGGCCCGACCAAAGCCGACTGTTCGCTCAAGCTTTGGGCTGTATACTTGCCGCCTATTTGAGGAGCGCTCCATGGTCGAAGATGTTGAACTGAATCGCCTCTACTGGCACAGCCGCCGCGGCATGCTTGAGCTTGACGTGTTGCTGGTGCCGTTCGTGAAAGAGGTCTATCCGCACCTCAATGATGTCGACCGCGATTGCTACCGCAAGCTGCTCGAATGCGAAGATCAGGACATGTTCGGCTGGTTCATGGAACGTGCCGAATCGGAAGATCCGGAGCTTCAGCGCATGGTTCGCATGATCCTGGATCGTGTCCAGCCCAAGTAATGCGTTCGAATGCCGCTGGCATGCCTCACGGCAGTTGCTGGCGGCTTATGGTTTGGCCCAGCTATTCGCGCTGGGTTCGTTGTTTCTTCTTTCTATACCGGTCTGGGCCAGTCTGCTCGGCGTTTTTCTGTGCGCAGCTCACGGATTTTGGACGCTGCCGCGACAGATTCTGCTGACACATCCCCAAGCGTTTTGCGGTTTTCGCCGCGACGCCGATGGCTGGCAGGTGTGGAATCAGGCGAGCGGCTGGCAGCCGGCACAACTGCGACCGGACAGCTTGGCGCTACCGTCGGTCGTGGTGCTGCGGTTTAGACTGAGGGGCGAGCGGCGAGTCAGGACGATCTGCGTGCCCCGGGATGCGCAGGCGGCGGATCTGCACCGACGCCTGCGGGTCCGGTTGAAGTTCAGTCGGCGTAGGTGGGCGGCACCAGAATAGTGTCCAGCGCCTCCGGCAGCAGGTTCGGGTAGTCGAGGGTGTAATGCAGGCCGCGACTTTCCTTGCGTTCCATCGCTGACCGGATCATCAGCTCCGCCACCTGAGCCAGGTTGCGCAACTCGATCAAATCCCGGCTGACTTTATAGTTGCTGTAGAACTCATCGATTTCGTCCAGCAACAGGCGCACCCGATGCTGCGCCCGTTGCAAACGCTTGTTGGTGCGCACGATGCCCACGTAGTCCCACATGAATCGCCGCAGTTCATCCCAGTTGTGCGCAATGATCACGTCTTCGTCGGAGTCGGTCACCTGGCTCGCATCCCAGACGGGCAGGGCGATGGGGATCGAAATCTGCGGCAACTGCTGGAGAATGTCCGCCGCTGCCGAACGTGCGTAGACGAAGCATTCCAGCAGCGAGTTGCTGGCCATGCGGTTGGCGCCGTGGAGGCCGGTGAAGCTGGTTTCGCCAATGGCGTACAGGCCCGGCACATCGGTGCGGCCCTGCTGATCGACCATCACGCCGCCGCAGGTGTAATGCGCCGCCGGCACCACCGGGATCGGTTGCTTGGTGATGTCGATGGAAAATTCGAGGCAGCGCTCATAAACAGTCGGGAAGTGGGTCTTGATGAACGCTTCCGGCTTGTGGCTGATGTCCAGGTAGACGCAATCGATCCCTAGACGCTTCATTTCATGGTCGATGGCCCGGGCGACGATGTCCCGTGGCGCCAGTTCGGCACGCGGGTCGAAACGCTGCATGAAGCGTTCGCCATTGGGCAGCTTCAGGTGTGCACCTTCGCCGCGCAGGGCTTCGGTGATCAGGAAACTCTTGGCCTGAGGGTGATACAGGCAGGTGGGGTGAAACTGGTTGAATTCCAGGTTCGCCACTCGGCAGCCAGAGCGCCAGGCCATGGCGATGCCATCACCGCAGGCGCCGTCGGGGTTGCTGGTATAGAGGTAGACCTTGGCGGCGCCGCCGGATGCGAGGATCACGAAGCGTGCGCCGTAGGTGTCGACTTCCCCGCTGGCGCGATTGAGCACATAGGCGCCGAGGCAGCGATCGCCTTCCAGGCCCAGGCGTTTTTCGGTGATCAGGTCAACGGCGACCCGTTGTTCCAGCAGTTCGATGTTCGGGCGTTTTTTCGCCTGATCGAGCAAGGTTCTGAAAATCGCTGCGCCCGTGGCATCGGCGGCATGGATGATGCGCCGATGGCTGTGGCCGCCTTCTCGGGTCAGGTGGAACTCGAAACCACCGTCTTCGGTGCCGGATTGCTCGTCCCGCGTGAAGGGGACGCCTTGGTCGATCAACCACTGGATGGCTTCTTTACTGTGCTCGACGGTAAAGCGCACGGCGTCTTCATGGCACAGGCCACCGCCGGCATTGAGGGTGTCATCGACGTGGGATTCAACGGTATCGGTGTCATCCAGCACGGCGGCGACACCGCCCTGGGCCCAGAACGTCGAGCCATTGGCGAGGTCGCCTTTGCTCAGTACGGCGATGCGCAGGTGACCGGGCAAGGTCAGCGCAAGGCTCAAACCGGCAGCGCCGCTGCCAATCACCAGGACATCATGTTGAAACTGTTGGCTCATTTCAGGATTCCGCTCAAAGCGACCCGGGTCGGGGTTGGCGCAAGACACCTGGATCGGCGAGTCAGGCAGCCACACAGCCCACTAGTATATAGAGGGGGGGAGCGGCACAATAGCCGGGCCTACATGGCATTGTGAAACTACTGTGACGGAAAAGACTGGACGCTTCGTCGGATGTTTTTTTCGCCGGTTCGGCGACAAGACGACTGTATCAACGATTTAACAGTCTTTTTCGCCCCACGGTTGCACAATGTCGGTTGCACCCGGCTATAAATATTTGGAACTTTTGCCAAAGGCCCAAGATCAATAGCTGGTTGCCTGAATCAAGGGACAGTGTCGGCTTCAGTGCGGGACCTGCGGTTTGGTCCTTGCCGGCGAATCCGATGACAAGATTATTCGCGCAGCCGGGTTATCCCGAGCTGCGCTTTTCGTGCGTGCCAAATCAGAGCCCGCAGGAAACTTGCTTGGAGGGGGAGAACTTTTGCGAAAAGCCCGAGTCTATGTTTGCAAGTCTGGTCGTTTAGTTATGCAAGCCTCCTTCGAGCTTATCGAGGAGTGTTCATGCTAACCCAGGAAGAGGATCAGCAGCTGGTCGAGCGCGTTCAACGCGGCGACAAGCGAGCTTTCGATCTGCTAGTGCTGAAATATCAGCACAAAATTCTCGGGTTGATCGTGCGTTTCGTGCACGACACCCATGAAGCCCAGGATGTCGCACAGGAAGCCTTTATCAAGGCGTACCGTGCACTTGGTAATTTCCGCGGAGACAGCGCGTTTTACACGTGGCTTTACCGCATCGCCATTAACACGGCGAAAAACTATCTGGTTTCACGCGGCCGTCGGCCGCCGGATAGTGATGTCAGTTCCGAAGACGCAGAGTTCTACGACGGCGATCATGGCCTCAAGGATCTCGAGTCGCCAGAACGCGCATTGCTGCGGGATGAGATCGAAGGCACCGTCCATCGAACCATCCAGCAACTTCCAGAAGATTTACGTACGGCCTTAACTTTACGTGAATTCGATGGTCTGAGTTACGAGGACATTGCAGCCGTCATGCAATGCCCGGTGGGTACCGTGCGCTCCCGGATTTTCCGGGCTCGGGAAGCCATCGATAAAGCCCTGCAGCCGTTGTTGCAGGAAAACTGAGACAGCGGCGACAGCCAAGAGAGGAACGCCATGAGTCGTGAAGCCCTGCAGGAATCGCTGTCCGCAGTGATGGATAACGAAGCGGATGAGCTGGAATTGCGTCGGGTACTGAATGCCTTTGACGATGTTGAAACCCGCGAAACCTGGGCTCGTTACCAGATCGCTCGGGCAGTCATGCATAAGGATCTGCTGCTTCCACGTCTGGACATCGCTGCGGCAGTCTCTGCTGCGCTGGAAGACGAAGCCGTCCCGGCCAAGGCATCTCGCGGTCCATGGCGCAGCCTGGGTCGTCTGGCTGTCGCTGCTTCGGTAACCGTTGCTGTATTGGCAGGTGTTCGTCTGTACAACCAGGACGAAATTGCTGGTGTCGAATTGGCTCAGCAATCCACGCAGTCCACCCTGGCGGTTCCACAAGTCAAGGGTCCGGCTGTATTGGCAGGCTATAGTGAGAGTTCGGAAGCCACTGGCCCTATGGCCAACGGCGTATTGCAAGGTCAGCCGGGCTGGCACGATCAGCGTCTGCCAAGCTACTTGCGCCAACATGCTCAACAGGCTGCACTGAAAGGCACTGAAAGCGCTCTGCCTTACGCTCGTGCAGCAAGCCTGGAAAACCGCTAAGGAGGATCATGCGCGCCATACCTTTACTTACGCTTCTGCTCGGTGGCTGGTTTGTTGTTCCAGCCCACGCCGATGAAGCCCAAGACTGGTTGACACGTCTGGGTCAGGCCGAGCAACAGCAAAGCTTTAACGGTACTTTTGTTTACGAGCGTAACGGTAGTTTTTCTACCCATAACATCTGGCACCGCGTCCAGGATGGCAAGGTCCGCGAGCGTTTACTCCAGCTCGACGGCTCGGCACAGGAAGTCGTGCGCATTGATGGACATACTCAATGCGTCAGCGGCACCCTGATCGCAGGGCTGGGGGACTCTCCCAACTCTGCTGCTCGTGCACTCGATCCACAAAAGCTCAAGAATTGGTACGACCTTGCCGTCATCGGCAAGTCGCGTGTGGCTGGGCGTGCGGCGGTGATTGTTTCACTGACGCCGCGCGATCAGCATCGTTACGGTTTCGAGTTACACCTGGACAAGGAAACTGGCTTGCCCCTCAAGTCATTGCTGTTGAATGACAAGGGTCAGTTACTGGAACGCTTCCAGTTCACGCAACTGGACACCGCCGAGGTTCCGTCGGACAGTGATTTGCAGGCCGGCCCGGATTGCAAGGCGCTCACGCCCAACGCGGATAAAGCCACTGCCCTCAAGACCGCAGATGAGTGGCATTCGGACTGGCTGCCGCCAGGTTTCGAACTCAGCAGCAGTTCTTCGCGCAAAGACCCTGAAACCAAAACTCAAGTCAGCAGCCTGATGTACGACGATGGCTTGGCCCGTTTCTCGGTGTTCCTTGAGCCATTGAACGGCGCAACAGTCACCGATACGCGTACTCAACTGGGTCCAACCGTCGCCGTTTCCCGGCGCTTGACCACCCCCCAGGGCGAGATGATGGTGACCGTGGTCGGTGAAATTCCGATTGGCACCGCCGAACGAATTGCGCTGTCCATGCGCAATAGTGCTGCTACGGCCAAACAGTGAGCTGAATGGTGATGCTCATGGATCGGCGATTTGATTGTGCGAGAGGTCAGCAATGCCTATCCCGCCATTGAGATGTCGAAATGTTTGGTGAGCATTTTCATTTGCAAATACCCCCGGATTTTTCTATAGGTCAGAGCCTCTCGGCTCTGGCCTTGTTTGTTGTTCCCGGAACAAAAATACCGGCGTATCGTTCCCGGTGTTCCTTGCTCCATATCGCTTAACCATGCTCGTCGTAACGGGAGCCGTATGTCGATACCACGCTTGAAGTCTTATCTTTCCATTTTTGCCACCGTGCTAGTGCTCGGTCAGGCGGTCCCTGCTCAAGCGGCCGAATTGCCTGACTTTACGCAACTGGTCGAACAGGCCTCGCCCGCAGTGGTGAACATCAGCACCACGCAAAAACTGCCGGATCGCAAAGTGTCGGGCCAGATGCCTGATCTTGAAGGCTTGCCGCCAGCGCTTCGCGAGTTCTTCGAGCGCGGCATGCCGCAGCCGCGTTCGCCCCGTGGCGATCGTCAGCGTGAAGCCCAGTCCCTGGGCTCGGGTTTCATCATCTCGCCTGACGGTTACATCCTGACCAACAATCACGTCATTGCCGATGCCGACGAAATTCTCGTCCGTCTGGCCGACCGCAGTGAGTTGAAAGCCAAGCTGATCGGCACTGACCCACGTTCCGACGTGGCGCTGTTGAAAATCGAAGGCAAGGACCTGCCCGTTCTGAAACTCGGCAAATCCCAGGACCTGAAGGCCGGCCAGTGGGTTGTCGCCATCGGTTCGCCGTTCGGTTTCGACCACACCGTGACCCAAGGTATCGTCAGCGCCATCGGTCGTAGCCTGCCGAATGAAAACTATGTTCCGTTCATTCAGACCGACGTGCCGATCAACCCGGGTAACTCCGGCGGCCCGCTGTTCAACCTGAACGGTGAAGTGGTCGGGATCAACTCGCAGATCTACACCCGTTCCGGTGGCTTCATGGGCGTGTCGTTCGCGATCCCTATCGATGTAGCGATGGACGTCTCCAATCAGCTGAAAAGCGGCGGCAAAGTCAGCCGTGGCTGGTTGGGTGTAGTGATCCAGGAAGTGAACAAGGATCTGGCCGAATCGTTCGGTCTGGAGAAGCCGGCCGGTGCGCTGGTGGCTCAGATCCAGGATGACGGCCCGGCGGCGAAGGGTGGCCTGCAGGTCGGTGACGTGATCCTGAGCATGAACGGTCAACCGATCGTCATGTCCGCTGATCTGCCGCATCTGGTCGGCGCGCTCAAGGCAGGCTCCAAGGCCAATCTTGAGGTGATCCGCGAGGGCAAGCGCAAGAATGTCGAGCTGACCGTCGGCGCTATCCCGGAAGAAGGCAAGGAACTGGACGCCGTGCCGAAAACCGGTGTCGAAGGCAGCAGCAACCGCTTAGGTGTTTCTGTCACCGAGCTGACCGATGAACAGAAGAAAACCTACGACCTCAAGGGTGGTGTGGTGATCAAGGAGGTTCAGGACGGTCCTGCTTCGTTGATTGGCCTGCAGCCAGGCGATGTGATTACGCACCTGAACAATCAGGCGATCGGCTCCACCAAGGAGTTCACCGAGATTGCCAAGGCGCTGCCGAAGAACCGCTCGGTGTCGATGCGGGTTCTGCGTCAGAATCGCGCCAGCTTCATCACCTTCAAACTGGCTGAATAAACCGGTTGTCGGCTGAATAAAAAACCGCCTCGAAAGAGGCGGTTTTTTTGTGCCCGGATTTTGTAAAAAAATCAGCCCATCATGTCCTTGATCATCCGCTCCTGCTCCATCAGCTCGCGTTGCCGTGCATCGATCCGCGACGACAATGGGAAGTTGCCGCCGGCCTTGCGCTTGGCGAAGTCCAGTTGCTGGATGGCCTGGCGGTAGTCGCCGACCAATGCGAAATATTCGGCGCGCGCCTGATGCAAGCCGATGATGTTGCCCGACAGGCCGCGAGTTTCCGCCACCATGTACCACACGTCCGGATCGTCCGGACGGGACTTGAGCAGGTTTTCCAGGGCTTTTTCCGCATCGGCGGTGCGGTTCTGTTTGAGCAGCAAATCGACACGAACCTGGTTCAGCGGGTAGTTGCCCGGAAACTGGGTGAGCAGCCGGTCGACCCGGGTCTGGGCGTCCGGCAGGCGATTGTTGGTGATGTCCAGATCAACCTGGGCCAGGTTGTAGATGATCTCGTTCGGCGCTGTAGCCAACAGTTGCTTGAGATTCTCTCGGGCTTCATTCAGCTGGCCACCTTTGATCTGGGCAATGGCCAGGCCATAACGGGCGACATCGCTTTTCGGGTTTTCATCGAGTTGCGCGCGAAAGCGTTTGGCGCCCAGGCCAGGGGTTTCTTCATAAATCAGCTGCACCCGTGCTCGAATCAGCTGATAACGCATGCTGTCTTCGATGCCGCCCTGTTTGGATTGTTCGGCACGGTTGCGGGTGTCGGCGATCCGCGATTCGGTCACCGGGTGAGTCAACAGGAATTCCGGTGGCTTTGCGTCGAAGCGGTACTGGCGCATCAAGCGTTCGAACATATTTGGCATTGAGCGCGGGTCGTAACCGGCCTTTTCCAGATTGATGATGCCGATCCGGTCAGCCTCCTGCTCGTTCTGACGCGAGAAGCGCCGTTGTTCCTGAATCGCGGCGGCCTGGGTGCCGGCAATGGTGGCGATCCCGGCATCGCCGGCACCGGCGGCGGCAATCACGATCCCGGCCAGCAGGGCGGCCATCATCGGCACTTGCATGCGTTGCGAAGCTTCAACACCACGAGCGAAGTGGCGTTGCGACAAGTGAGCCAATTCGTGAGCCAGTACCGACGCGTATTCGCCCTCGGTCTGGGCATTGAGGAACAAGCCGCCATTGACCCCGACGATCCCGCCTGGCGCGGCAAAGGCGTTCAGCTCCGGGCTGTTGATCAGGATGAACTCCAGGCGCCGGTCAGTCACTTGACTGGTTTCGACCAGTTTGTAAACGCTGGATTCGACGTAGTCCTTGAGCTGCGGATCATTGAGCTGCTGGACCTGACTGCGCAGCATCGCCAGCCACGCGCGGCCCAACTGGTGTTCCTGTTGCGGCGAGACGATGGCAGAACTGGCATCACCGAGTGACGGCAGGTCGTCGGCGAAGCCTGGTGAGGCGAGCAGGCAAGCGAGCGTCAGCAGGGTAGGGCGCAAAAAAGTCATGCACAAAGCCTTAGTCGACAAAGACCTTACTGTAGCCGGACAGTGGGCTTCGGACCAGATATTCTAGGCCGCTCAACCACCTGACCCGGAGTGATGCAATGACCGATGCTGTAGCCCATGACGTTGAACTGGACGCCAGTGGCCTGAATTGTCCGTTGCCATTGCTCAAGGCCAAGTTGGAGCTCAATCGGATGACCAGCGGCGCGGTGCTCAAGGTGATCGCCACGGACGCGGGCTCCCAGCGCGACTTCCGCACCTTTGCACGATTGGCCGGTCATACGCTGCTGCGTGAAGAAGACGAGGCGGGTGTTTACCGCTATTGGTTGAAAAAAGCCTGAAACCGGCTGCGTTCGTTACTAAGGATTATTGATGTTCAAAGTGTTACGCGACTGGATTCAGCGCTACTTCTCCGATGAAGAAGCCGTGGTGTTGGCGGTGCTGCTGTTCCTGGGGTTTACCGCGGTGCTCACCTTGGGCGGCATGCTCGCGCCCGTGCTGGCCGGGATGGTGTTGGCGTATCTGATGCAGGGACTGGTCGTCACCCTCGAGCGTCTACGCATGCCCGGTGGCGTGGCCGTGGGGCTGGTTTTTGCGTTGTTCATGGGGGTGTTGCTGGTGTTCATCGTGGTCGTGGTGCCGTTGCTCTGGCATCAGTTGATCACGTTGTTCAACGAGTTGCCCGGGATGCTCGCCAAGTGGCAGTCGCTGCTGTTGCTGCTGCCTGAGCGCTACCCGCATCTGGTGTCCGACGAGCAAGTGCTGCAAGCCATCGAGGTGGCCCGGGGCGAGATCGGCAAGTTTGGTCAGTGGGCACTGACGTTCTCGTTGTCGAGCCTGCCGCTGCTGGTCAACATCATGATCTACCTGGTGTTGGTGCCGATCCTGGTGTTCTTCTTCCTGAAAGACCGGGAAATGATCGGGCACTGGGTTCGCGGCTACCTGCCGCGGGAGCGGGCGCTGATCACCCGCGTCGCCCATGAAATGAACCGGCAGATCGCCAACTACATTCGGGGCAAGGTCATCGAGATTTTCATCTGCGGTGGCGTGACGTACATCGGTTTCGTCGTGCTGGGACTCAACTACGCGGCGCTGCTGGCGTTGCTGGTGGGCGTATCGGTGGTGGTGCCTTACGTCGGCGCCGTGGTGGTGACCGTGCCGGTGATGCTGATCGCTTTGTTCCAGTGGGGCTGGAGTGATCAGTTCATCTACCTGATGGCGGTCTACGGGATCATTCAGACCCTGGATGGCAACGTGCTGGTGCCGCTGCTGTTCTCGGAGGCGGTCAATCTGCACCCCGTGGCGATCATCTGCGCAGTGTTGTTGTTTGGCGGGTTGTGGGGCTTCTGGGGGGTGTTCTTTGCGATTCCCCTGGCGACGCTGTTCAAGGCTGTGCTGGATGCATGGCCGCGCAAGGAGCCGGTGGTGGCGCCGCTGCTTTAATTGTCAGCTTTGAGGGCCTCTTCGCGGGCAAGCCTCGCTCCTACAAGGACAGCGCAATAAATAACTGTAGGAGCGAGGCTTGCCCGCGAAGGCGCCGGAACAGGCGCCCACAATATCAGGCTTTATTGAGGGCCTGAGCCGCAGCCAAAACCGCATCCACATGCCCCGGCACCTTCACGCCGCGCCATTCCTGACGCAACACACCGTTTTTGTCGATCAGGAAAGTGCTGCGATCAACGCCCATGTATTCCTTGCCGTAGAGCTTTTTCAGTTTGATCACGTCGAACAGTTGGCAGAGCGCTTCTTCCTTGTCGCTGATCAGCTCGAAGGTGAATGCTTGCTTGGCCTTGAAGTTCTCGTGGGATTTCAGGCTGTCGCGGGACACGCCGAAGACTTCGGTGTTGGCGGCTTTAAAAGCCTCCAGCTGGTCGCGAAAGCCCTGGCCCTGGGTCGTGCAGCCGGGAGTGCTGTCCTTCGGATAGAAGTAAATCACCACCTGCTTGCCTTTGAGGCTGGCAAGGCTGACGGTTTGCCCGCTGGTGGCGGGTGCTTCGAAGTCGGTAACCGGTTGGTCGATAGCAACGGCCATGAAAGCTTCCTTACATTGGGTTTTGTGGGCGCCACGGTTCGATCAGGGCGTCCAGGTTCAGCGCGTCGGCGAAATCCAGGAACTGATCGCGCAGCCAACTGATTTGCACGCCGGCCGGCAATGTCACGGTAAACGTGGCATTGAGCATGGTGCCGCCGGTCTGTGGCGCCTGATAGGTGTCGCAGGTCAGGTTTTCCAGCTCGACGTTGTGGTCCATGAAGAACTGGCACAACTCGTTGATGATGTCCGAGCGATAGGCCGAGCTGACATAGGCGACGTACGGCAGGGCCTGTGGACGGTTCTCCAGGGCCGCGCTGCGCACCACGTTGACCGTGAAGGCGTGCTTCTTGGCGAGGATCGGCAGGCTGCCTTCCAGGCGGGCCAGGGCGTCCCAGCTGCCGGAGATCTCGAGGATCAGGGCACTGCACTCGCCATGACGGGTCAGGCGAGAAGTGACAACGGCGCAGCGGTTTTCATGGCTGGCGCGGCACAGGACGTTAGTCAGCTCCATGGGGTTGGCGCCGAGGGCACTGATGACAAGGAATTGTTCGCGAACTGTGGGGGTGGACATGCAGCATTCCTAAAGCGATGAGCGGTCGATACTTCTACGGGCTTTTTTTACCGGGGGCGACCCTGCGCAGACGAATTCAGAAAACCCGAGCCGAAGGTTGCAACGTGCTCCAGAGTGGCGGGAGCGAGGGGTGGCAACGCTGGATCGGGGCTTGTGATGCCGAAAATGGAGGCTGGAACCCGGCGTACGAGCTTATCAGTACCGATCAAAGTCTGAAGGGTAGCGAAAAGCAGCGCCAAGGGGAATGGCAGCAGCGCAGTACTTCGCTTGTACAAGCATCTTGGCGCCAGTACCATTACGGCTCTCTTTTTCCGGCAGGAGCGGTTGCATGATTGCGGGCAGTATGGTGGCACTGGTCACACCCATGGATGCACAAGGTCGTCTCGATTGGGACAGCCTGAGCAAACTGGTGGACTTTCACCTGCAAAACGGCACCCACGCCATCGTGGCGGTCGGTACTACAGGTGAATCGGCCACGCTAGACGTGAACGAGCACATCGAAGTGATTCGTTACGTGGTCAAGCAGGTTGCAGGGCGCATCCCGGTCATCGCCGGCACCGGTGCGAACTCGACGCGCGAGGCCATCGAGCTGACCACCAATGCCAAGAGCGCCGGCGCCGACGCCTGCCTGCTGGTCACGCCGTACTACAACAAACCGACTCAGGAAGGCTTGTACCAGCACTTCAAGGCCATCGCCGAAGCCGTCGATATCCCGCAGATCCTCTATAACGTGCCTGGCCGCACCGCGTGCGACATGCTGGCCGACACCGTGATCCGCCTCTCGACCGTGAAAAACATCATCGGCATCAAGGAAGCCACCGGCGACCTGGGCCGTGCCAAGGCGATCATCGAAGGTGTCAGCAAAGACTTCCTGGTGATCTCCGGTGATGACGCGACGGCTGTCGAGCTGATTCTGCTGGGTGGTAAAGGCAACATCTCGGTGACCGCCAACGTCGCCCCGCGTGATATGGCCGACCTGTGCAACGCCGCGCTGAAAGGCGATGCCGTGACCGCTCGTGCCATCCACGAAAAACTGATGCCGCTCAACAAGACCCTGTTTATCGAATCCAACCCTATCCCCGTGAAATGGGCACTGCATGAAATGGGCTTGATGCCGGACGGTATCCGTCTGCCGCTCACCTGGCTCAGCGCTGCCTGTCACGAACCGCTGCGGCAGGCCATGCGCCAGTCCGGCGTCCTGGTTTAATTGAGGAAGTACAACGCATGAAGCGAATGGCCGGACTTTCCGCACTTGCCTTGATTATCTCCAGCACCAGTGGCTGCGGATGGATCTGGGGCCCGGAAGGTTACTTCCGTGACCGTGGTAGCGATTACCTGGAAGCGCAACAGACTGCACCGATGCAATTGCCACCGAATGTCAACACCGCCAAACGTCTGGATCCGCTGTTGCCGATCCCGCGTAACGTGGCCGATGACACCGCCAAGGGCGAATACATCGTGCCTCGTCCGCAACCGCTGTCGGCGATTGCTGACGCCAGCGACTACACCCTGCAAAAAAGCGGTGACTCGAGCTGGGTCATGGGCCAGCACCCACCGGCCGAAGTCTGGCCAGTGGCGGTGCAGTTCTTCCAGGACAACGGCTTCCGCCTGGATGAACAACGTCCGCAAACCGGCGAATTCACCACCACGTGGCAGCATTCCGATGAACTGTCCGCAGCCATGGCCAAGCGCCTGAGCGCTGCCGGCATCAGCGCCGACAACGAAACCCGCGTGCGGGTCCGCATCGAGCCAGGCGTGCAGCGCAACACCAGTGAAATCTACGTGGTCAGCGCCCAGCGTCCTTCGGGCAGCACCGCCGACGTCGATTTCACCAACCGTTCGGTCAACACTGGCCTGGACGCGGCATTGGTGGACGATTTGCTCGCAAGCATGAGCCGCACGGCCGAGAAGGGTGGTTCGGTGTCGATGCTGGCTTCCCAGGACTCCGATAAGCCAAGTCGTGTCAGCCTGAGCGAAGACGGCAGCGGCAACCCGATCCTGAACGTCGGTCCGGACCTGGATCGTGCCTGGTCGAGCGTCGGTCGTGCGCTGGAACAGGGCGAATGGCGCGTTGAAGACATCAACCGCAGCCTGGGCCTGTACTACATCAACCTGTCGGAAAAAGCCGAGAAGAAAGACGAAAAGCCTGGCTTCTTCAGCAGCCTGTTCGGCAGTGCGCCGACCAAGGAAGAAGTTGAAGCCCGTGCCGAGCGTTATCAGGTTCGCCTGAGCAAGGTTGGCGAGAACGTCCAGGTCACCGTCGAGAAAAACATCAACACCGTCGCGCCTGCTGATGTGGCGCGTAAAGTGTTGAGCGTGATTCAGGACAACCTGGGCTGATCACATGCGTTTTGCCGTTCTCGGCAGCGGTAGCCAAGGGAACGGCACGCTGATAGCCAGCGCTGATACGTACGTGCTGGTGGATTGTGGTTTCTCCCTGCGGGAAACCGAAAAACGCCTGTTGCGCCTCGGGGTAAACCCGGCGCAACTGAGCGCGATACTCGTGACCCACGAACATGCCGACCACGTGCATGGCGTGGGTTTGCTGTCTCGGCGCTACAATCTGCCTGTCTACCTCAGTCGCGGCACCCTGCGCGGGATGCGCAAACCGATCGAACCCGCGGGCTTCCTGGCCGGCGGCGAGCAATTGCAAATCGGCGTCCTGAACATCGAAGTCATTGCCGTGGCCCACGATGCGCAGGAACCGACCCAGTACGTGTTCAACGACGGTGAGCGGCGCTTCGGCCTGTTGACCGACCTGGGCTCGTATTGCAGCAAGGTGCTGGACGGCTATCGGGACCTCGATGCATTGATGATCGAGTCCAACCATTGCCGTGACATGCTGGCTCGCGGTCACTACCCGTACTTCCTGAAGCAGCGGGTGGGCGGTGAACTGGGACATTTGAACAACCATCAGGCGGCATTCCTGGTGGCCGAGTTGGGCTGGCAAGGCCTGCAACACCTGGTCCTGGCCCATCTGAGCAGCAAGAACAACCTGCCGCAGCTGGCCCGGCAATGTTTTGTCGACACCCTCGGGTGCGACCCGGACTGGCTGCAACTGGCCGATCAAGATTCAGGGCTCGACTGGCGACACATCGCCTAGCCCACCTACTTAGCAAGCGGAGCCCATCATGGAAAAACGTGAAGAACTCTACCGCGGCAAAGCCAAATCGGTTTTCAAGACCGACGACGCTGACCGCTTGATCCTGCTGTTTCGCAACGACACCTCGGCGTTCGACGGCAAGCGTATCGAGCAGCTCGACCGCAAAGGCATGGTGAACAACAAGTTCAACGCCTTCATCATGCAGAAACTCGAAGCCGCCGGCGTGCCGACTCAATTCGACAAACTGCTGGGCGACAACGAATGCCTGGTGAAAAAACTCGACATGATCCCGGTCGAGTGCGTCGTGCGTAACTACGCCGCGGGCAGCCTGGTCAAGCGTCTGGGCGTTGAAGAGGGCTTGAAGCTCAACCCTTACACCTTCGAACTGTTCCTCAAGGACGACGCCAAGGGCGACCCGTTCATCAACGAATCCCACGTCGTGGCATTCGGTTGGGGCACCGCCGAGCAACTGGTTCGCATGAAAGAACTGTCGCTCAAGGTCAATGAAGTCCTGAGCAAACTGTTCGACGACGCCGGCCTGCTGCTGGTCGACTTCAAACTTGAATTCGGCGTGTTCTCCGACGGCTCCATCGTCTTGGGCGACGAATTCAGCCCGGACGGCTGCCGTCTGTGGGACAAGGCCACCGGCAAGAAAATGGACAAGGACCGCTTCCGCCAAGGTCTCGGTGACGTCATTGAAGCCTACGAAGAAGTCGCCAATCGTCTGGGTGTACCGCTTTAATCGACGCAAGCATCTGATAGCACGGAAAAATTTCGCTTAGGGGGTTCGCTTCCGGCGAAAGTGTTGTTATGATGCGCGCCGTTGGAGAGATGCCAGAGTGGCCGAATGGGACGGATTCGAAATCCGTTGTACCTTCACCGGTACCTAGGGTTCGAATCCCTATCTCTCCGCCATTATTGAACAAGACGAAGCCCCCGTAATCATTGCTGATTACGGGGGCTTTTTCGTTTCTGGGTTTTTGTTCAGGGCAAATTTAGCGCTTGATCAGCGAAATCTTCGTCCCCTCAATGCTGACCCCGGCCATTAACCCCTGTTGGTCGAAGATGTAGGCGTACGCATCGTCTTTCAGCGTCGAGCTGGACAGGTTTTTCGCAACGCCTTCATCAACTACCACAACAGTTGGCCCTACGCCGATTTCCCAGCCCTTGGTTTCGCGGACGTATTTCACCGCTTTATCGGTCATCAAAAAGACCACATAGCCATAAGACTGGGCGCCTGCTTGCAGCCCCCACGAGCCGGTGACGGAGTTGTAGTAACCCTCTACTTGCTTGCCCTTTAACAATTCGCCTTCGCCATAGCTACCACCGAACACAAGGCCTGCCTTGATGATTTTCGGGAAGACCAGAATAGCTTTGGCGTTGTGCGCGATGGTTTCGGCAAAGGGTGTGCCCTTGTAGAGCCTTTGTAATGCCTGCCGAGAGTCGGTATTCAGATCCTCGGCGGTGGCCGCGCCTGCAGTGTTGAGGAGGCTTGTCGATGCCAATGATGCTGTGGCGAGAAAGACTGAAAGGAAGAACCGCATTGACTGAGTCATATCCGTACTCCGATAAGGGAGCATTGGATGGGAGCAGCAGTCCGCGCCTGCATTAAACAGGAACCGAACCCACTGAACGTTATCCGGCGCACCCTGAAATGTGTGAATCCCAAGCTTCGCTCTTGAATGAAACAGGGCCTGAGGCCTTTGATCAGTCGCGATGCCGTCACTTGTTATGACCCCTGTGGAAGGGCCGGGTTCGTTACATAAAAAATGCCCCGTCGCTAAATGAGCGGCGGGGCATGCGAAATTGATTGCTAACGCGAGTCCTCTTCCAGCTACGCCTGGGCTGGCCAGCCCCAATGCCCTGAATCCGGCTTCACCAGCCGTTCAAAATGCCCACCAATCCCCTCAACCAATTCCGCATCCCTGACCGGATCCAACCCCGGATATGGTTTGCCGTTATAACTCCCGGTGTACGTCAGCATCGCCTCGACACTCCCGTTCTCTTCATAAAGCGTGCGCATCAACTGACTCTCCTGATCCTTGGCGTCCGTCGAGCGCAGGGCATAGTGCAGGGCCAGCGCGGTGCCGAATTCAAGGCCGGTTGAATCGATGCCGTGTTTGCGGGCCAGGTCGATGCTGCGCAGGATGCGTTCGTTGCGTTGCAGTTTGCGCAAAGGGTCGCGGCCGACTCGGGCGCAGGGGTCTTTGAAGGAGGTGTTGCAGCGTTCGAGGAAGGTTTTGGCGAAACCGGTGACGGCATCGCTCATTTGCGGGTTCTCGGCGACCAGGGCCGGGCCGACTTCTTGTCGGATCAAGCGTTCGGCCAGGGCACTGACGCGCGGATCACCCATGCCCTGGCCCAGCCACGAATAGCCCAACAGACTGGCGTACCAGGCAATGATCGCGTGGGGACCGTTCCACAGCAGGTTCTTGATGACCTGGGTCTGGGTGATGTCTTCCACGGTTTTCACCTGGCGCAGTCGCTCAAGCAGGTTGCTACCGCGCTCAACGTAGAGGGGCATGTCCGGTTCGCTGTTGAACAGGATCAGGTGCATCTGGCTCAGGGCGTTGCTGGACTGGGCGAAGGGGCGGAAGCGGCCGATCAGCCGTTCGTATTCCGGCGCTTTAACGCTGGTCGATGCGGAGTGAGCGGACGGTTCATCACTCAGGCTGTTCTGGAAGATCTTCGATTTGATCCGCAGCTGCCGGAGCAAGGCCTCGTTGGAGATTTTCGAGACGATGCGGCTGACGACTGTTTCGGCAAAGTGAGTCTTGTCGAGGATCTGCTGGCAAGTCTCAGGCGACACCAGCAGCAACAGCTGCGTTTCGACATGGCGGCGCACGAAGGCGGCGCCGCCGACCTTGTTCAGCACGATCAGGATGGTCAGCTCGCGTCTGCGGCGTTCGAAGCGACGGATCAAACCCTTGGCGATCACATCGGCCTGTTTGCGGATGGCCGGTTCGGGCAGGCTCAGGCCGACGATTTCCGCGACGTCGTACATATCGATCACCGCTTCGGCATCGTCCATGTCGATCATCCGCAGGTTTTCGATGGTCTGGTCGAAGGACGTCGCGCTGTAGCGCACGCTGAATCGGCCGAAGGCGTCGACCGTTTCACGCAGCATGCGCGAACGGGTGGCGCCGATGATTTCACAGGGCCGGGTGTAGCCGTCCCAGTGGGAGAAAATCTGCGTCAGGTAGCCGCCACCCATGGCGCCGAAGCCGTGGATGCCGACGCGAAACTGGTTAAGCGCCTGGGGGAAGGTTTCGGTCAGCTCAGGCGTACCGAGGTCGGGCATGCACTCGGTCAGATCCCCAAGAAACTCCTGCATGTTGGCGTAAGCCTTGAGCGCGCCGGCCTTGACCTCGGGTGCGGGCGGCTTGATGTCCTCGATCAGAATCGGCTGCCCCTCGGCACGGATCGCCGACAGCAGGCCGTTTTCCGAGTCTTCGACCATGAAACAGTGGCCCGGCTCGCAGTTGAGCGCGCTCGCTGCCCGCAGGAAGATTTCGGGATGGGGCTTGCCTTGGGTAACTTCGTCGCCGCACACGGTAATGTCGAAATACTTGAGCACGTTGGCATTGATCAGGTACTCCTCGGCAATCGCCCGACGGCTTGAGGTCGCGACGGCCATGGTCAGGCCGTACTTACGCAAGCGTTCCAGCACCTCCAGCAAACCTGCCTTGATCGGCACGCCCTCATTGCGCACATACGCCAACTCAAGCTCATCGGCGCGCTGGCGGATCTCGGCGTAGGGGAAGTCTTCACCGTTGTGCGCCTTTGCCAGGGCTTCGGCTTTCTTGGCGCTCAGGCCGAGCGAGCCGATCAGGGTTTCCTCGCTCAACGGCTTGCCGAAAATCTCGCTGGATGCCTGCTTGAGGGTTTTGAAGCGCAGGCGTTCGGTGTCAAACATGGTGCCATCCATGTCGAAGATGGCACTGAGAATTCTTTTTCCCTGGAAATAAATCATCGATTGATACTCCTTGTACCGTGTGGTGGCTCGACGTAAAGCCGCCTTAAAAGGGGCACTACGTCCGCAAAATGGCGTGGCCTGGAGCTGACGGGCGCGGTTCGAGGCGCATTGGCCGACCGGGCGGTGTCTCGCTCAGGAGGTGATGGGTTCCGATAGAAAAGCCAGACGAACACGAGCCCCGCGAAAAAACGGGAGATGGATGCGCCGGTTCAGTGGCTAATGATCAGAAGCAGGCAGGCGGAGGGACTGAGCAATGGCGCCGATGGGCGCACCAGTCCGACAAACGAGGTCGCAAGCGGTGTAAAGCGAGGAGTGCAACGAGACGGGAAACAAGCCCTGTGGCTGCGCCAGCGCAGCGTTTGACGTGAGGCCCACAGTGCGCAATCAGGGCTGCGGAAAGTGGGCCGACAAGGCGATCGATACGTGTGATTCCATGCATAAGGCGGTGGCATTTCCTTCGGTGTGGCGTTAGGTCTTTTTAGGTATACAGCATGGGGCGCGTCTGGATCAAGGTTGGGGGCGGGAGGTATGGCGTAGAAATGGGCGTGGATGATCGTTGGGCGCAGTGTGAGCAAGAGGGCGCAAAACATTGAAAAAGCCTCGTCGCTAAAACGCCACGAGGCCTTTCCTTTTAAGGGGATGGAAGTTCGCCTCGCCGTTAAATCTCCTTGACCGGCGTCTCCCCATGCACCCCCTTGATCAACTCGATCACATGCAAACAATCAGTTTTATTCACATACGACTCCCCGCTCGCAACCGTCTCATGGTTCCCCGCCCGCAACCGCCAGCGCCACTGCCCTTTTCCGGTGCTCGGGGTGCCTTTCGATTGCCTGTAAATCTCAAAATACATTCAGCTCGCTCCATGCGATTCGTTAATTGCGACAACCTGTGTGCCGCATGTCAGCAAGCCTAGCGGAGCAGGTTTTTTTGGCCATCGGGCATTTGTTTCCAATGATTTGAAGGCTTTTCCTACAGCTAATCGAGCCTTGGAAAAATGGCCAAAACCGCCGCAGTTTCGCCCTTGCATCACCTCTCTTGCTCCTGCTTAATACGGGGCAGCTCATGGCGCCGGGAAACACCTCGGCGACCAAAGATTGTTGAAAAATCACTATAAAAAAGAGCAATCAATTGACTCATCAGCACGGAACGCAACCGGCCGGGCATGTGGCGCTTTCGCTCGTCATCCCGGTATTCAACGAAGCGGCGACCATTGATTTGTTCATCGCGCGGATTACTGACGCCTTCAAGGAGGAGGCGCTGGTGGGGCTGGAGATGGTGTTCGTCAATGACGGCAGCACTGATGCGACGCTGGATTTACTTCTGGAACGCCAGAAGTCCGACCCGCGTGTGCGAATCGTCGACCTGAGCCGAAATTTCGGTAAGGAAGCGGCGTTGACCGCGGGCTTGCAGACCGCCACCGGCCAGGTGGTGGTGCCGATCGATGCCGATTTGCAGGATCCGCCGGAAGTCATTCTTCAGATGATTGCCCTGTGGCGCCAAGGCTATGAAGTGGTGTTGGGCCATCGTGTGAGTCGCAGGACCGACTCCTGGGCCAAGAAAACCTCAGCCAACTGGTTCTACCGCTTGCACAACAGAATCTCTGACCAACCGCTGCCCAAGGATGTCGGTGATTTCCGCCTGATGGATCGCTGTGTGGTCGAGGCGTTGGAGTCGCTGCCTGAATCCCGGCGCTTCATGAAAGGCCTGTTTGCCTGGGTCGGGTTTCGCACCACCCATGTCGATTATGAGCGCCCGGAGCGGGTGGCGGGTGAGACCAAGTTCAACGGCTGGCGGCTGTGGAATTTCGCGCTGGAAGGGATCACCAGTTTCAGTACTGACCCGCTCAAGGTCTGGACCTATCTGGGGCTGTTCGTATCCCTGGTGTCGTTCTCGTTTGCCATTTTCATTGTGTTGCGCACGTTGATAACCGGGGTCGACGTACCGGGCTACGCCTCGCTGATGGTTGCCGTGACCTTTCTGGGTGGCCTGCAACTGATCGGCATCGGGGTGCTCGGCGAATACCTGGGCCGTACCTACATCGAATCCAAACGCCGACCGGTTTATCTGGTGCGGCGTGTCTATAACCCCAAGGACTGAACCATGGATCTCAAGGAAACCGACATCCTCGGTTCAAGCATTGACCAGCATTGGTACTACTCGTCAAAAGCGGCGGCCACCACGCGTCTGCTGGGCGACACCCCGATCAAAAAGATTCTCGACGTCGGCGCCGGTTCCGGGTTTTTTACCCACCACCTGCTGACCCACACCGCCGCAAACGAAGCCTGGTGCGTGGACATCAGCTACGACGCGGACTCCGACGCCACCACCTCTGGAAAACCGGTGCATTACCGGCGCGGCATCGATTCGGTGGACGCTGATCTGGTGCTGCTGATGGACGTGCTGGAGCATGTGGATGATGACGTCGGGTTGCTCAAGGCTTATGTCGATAAAGTCCCGTCCGGCAGCCGTTTCCTGATGACGGTGCCGGCATTCCAGTTTCTCTGGAGTGGGCACGATGATTTTCTGGAACACAAACGCCGCTACACCCTGGCGCAATTTGAAACAGTCGCCCGGGATGCTGGTTTGACGGTGAAGCACGGCGCTTACTATTTTGGTGCGGTGTTCCCGATTGCGGCGACGCTGCGCCTGTTGCCCAAAGGCACACAACCATCGCCGCCGCGTTCGCAGCTCAAGCAGCATCATCCCGTGGTGAATTCGATCCTGAAGACCTTGTGCAGCATTGAGTTGCCGTTCATGGGCGCGAATCGCCTGGCCGGTCTGACGGTGTTCGTGCTGGCGCAAAAGCCGTGACGTCAGCCGAAAAATCGGCGGTGATCAAACGGGCCATGAGGTTTGCCGTGACCGGGGTGTTTGTCACCGCCCTTCACGCGGTTGTCGCCGTGTTGTTCATCAACTTCGTGGTGCCATTGCCTCCGCTGGCTAACGGCGTGGCATTCGCCGTGGCCACGGTGGTGTCGTACCTGATCAACACGACCTGGAGTTTTTCCGCCCGACTGCATGGCCGCACGTTGCTGCGCTTCATGATGGTTTCCGGTGCCGGTTTCCTGCTGGCGATGTTCGTGGCCTGGGCGGCGCAAATCGCCGGGCTCAACTACTTGCTGGGGATTGGTGCCGTGGCGTTGACCCTTCCGGCCTTCACCTTTGTATTGCACAACTTTTGGACCTATCGATGAAGGATTCTGGCAAGCATTGGGCGATTGCATTGTTGCCCCTGTTGATGGGCGTGGTGACGTTTTTCATCGTGATCGGGCCGCGCGCCCTGGATCCGCAAAACATTGCCTGGCTGGAAGTCGGCGATACGGCCACTCATTACCTGGGCTGGGTTTTTTTCCGACACTCGCCGTGGACTTTTCCACTTGGACTCAACCCGAACTACGGGTTGGAACTGGGCAACGCGATCATATTTTCTGACTCCAATCCGCTGCTGGCCCTGCTGTTCAAACCGTTCAACGCCTGGTTGCCCGAGACGTTCCAGTACTTCGGGATCTGGCTGTTGGCGTGTTTTGTTCTGCAAGCCTGGTTTGCCTGGAAATTAATGGGGCTGGTGACGCCCAATGTCGCCCTGAGATTACTGGGCACAGGCTTGTTTCTGTTTTCGCCGCCGATGTTTTTGCGCATGGGCGGGCATCTGTCCCTGTCCGGGCATTTTCTGATTCTGGCGGCGCTGTATCTGGCGCTGCATCCCGGCGTGCAGAAGCGCCGGTTGGCCTGGGGCGCGCTTTTGGGGGTGACGGCGCTGGTACACGCTTATTTGCTGGCAATGGTGGCGTTGATCTGGATTGCCGATCTGGCGGGCAGAACCCTCAAAGGCCAGTTGACCCGGCGCACGGCGCTGATCGAGCTGATTTTGCTGTTCTTGCTGGTGAGCCTGTGTTGCTGGCAGGCGGGTTATTTCAGTGTCGGTAAAGGCGCGATGGCGGCTGGTTTTGGTTTGTATCGGATGAATGTGTTGTCTCTGATTAATGCCAGTGGCTGGTCCATGGTCTTGCCCAACTTTCCTCAAGGCCCCGGTGATTACGAAGGTTTCAACTACCTCGGGGCCGGTGTGCTGTTGCTGGCGATCTTCGCTGCCGTCGTGCTGCTGCGAGGTAAAACCGGCTTTGGCAATGCGGTGAGGAGTCTGCCCATTCTGGTGCTGGCGCTGATCGCCCTGCTGCTGTTTGCGCTGACGAACGAAATCGGTCTCGGCCTGTTCACCGTTCGCATTCCGTTGCCGGAGAAAATCATCCAGTTGGCGAATATCTTCCGGGCGTCCGGGCGGATGTTCTGGCCAGTGTTCTACCTCATTGTGTTTGCCATCATTTACCTCGTGGTGCGTGGCAACCGGCCGCTGACGGCGGTGTGTCTGCTGACGGTGGCGTTGTGTGTCCAGGCCGTGGATACCCGCAACGGTTGGGGGGGGCTGCGGCTGAGCCGAATGATGGCGCCGGCCGCCGAGTGGTCGACACCGTTGCGTGACCCGTTCTGGGCCAGTGCCGCTTCCCGCTACGCGAACATTCGTTGGTTGCCGCCGCAGAATCAGCCGGAAACCTGGCAGCCGCTGGCTGACTACGCCGCGGTCCATGGGATGAACACCGACGCTGTTTACCTCGGCCGAATGGGCACGAAGGCCCTGGAGCGGGCCGAGGAAAAGACCCGGCGCATGCTGGAAACCGGGCACTACGACTCAGACTCACTTTACATCCTTGATGACAACTCCATGCTCGAAGCGGTCAAGACCGTCAACAGCGATACGGACCTGCTCGCCCGCATCGATGGTTTGGTGGTGCTGGCGCCGGGCTGGAAGCAGTGCACCCAATGCCTTGCGGTCGAAGATGAAGGGCGTTCGATGAATGGGGTGCCGATGATCAAGGTCGGGCAGCAACAGGCGTTCAACCATAAGACTCATCACCTGACCGAAGGGTGGGGCGCACCGGAAACCTGGGGCACCTGGTCTGAAGGTGCGGAGGCGGACATTCTGCTTCGGGTGCCGCCGAAGGCTCAGTCCATCGTGATCGACGCGCTGGCCTTCGTCTTGCCGATGCATGCCGGTCAGACAGTGGTCTTCAGTATCAACGGCGTACAAGCATTGTCGACGCGTCTGACAACGGTTCAAGGCAATCGCATCGAAATCCCGATCACTGCGGCCATTCACGCCGCTGTCGTCAGCGATACGATGATGCGGATTCATGTGCAGCTGCCCGATGCGATCAGTCCGAAACAATTGGGGCTCGGGGACGATCCGCGAGTCATGGGGCTGGGGATGAAGTCGCTGTCGGTGCAGTGATCCTGCGTACAGCGGCGATCTTGCCGATAGACGCCACCTCCCGGCCTTTCTAAACTGGCCCAAGTCTTGGGGCGGGGTGCAGTGGATGAATCGTAATGAACTACGTAAGGCCGACATCAACCTGATGGTGGTGTTCGAGACGTTGATGCTCGAACGTAATGTGACGCGGGTGGCTGAGAAACTGTTTCTTGGTCAGCCGACCATCAGTGCCGCGCTCAACCGCTTGCGCACGATGTTCAACGACCCGCTGTTCATTCGCGTTGGTCATCGCATGGAACCGACGGCCCGGGCCGAAGAAATCATCCAGCACCTGTCGCCGGCGCTGGACTCCCTGTCGGTGGCCTTGAGTCTGACCCACGATTTCGACCCGGCCAGCAGCACCATGACCTTTCGTATCGGGCTGTCGGACGATGTCGAGTTCGGCCTGTTGCCCCCGTTACTGCGAGCCTTGCGCCAGGAAGCGCCGAAGGTGGTGTTTGTGGTCCAGCATGTCGATTACTGGCGCATTCCCGACCTGTTGGCGTCCGGCGATATTACCGTCGGCATCAGCCAGACCCGTGGCCTGCCGGCCAACGCCAAGCGCAAATTGCTGCGGCACATCCTGCCCAGCGTTTTGCGCGCTGATGCGTCCGACGCACCGTTGACCCTCGATGAATATTGTTCACGCCCCCACGTACTGGTTTCCCACACCGCCAACGTCAGTGGTTACGCCGATGAGTGGCTGGCGGAAATTGGCCGCAAGCGCCATGTGGTGCTTTCCGTGCCGCAATACAGTTCGTTGCCGGCGCTGCTGGCGGGGACGGACCTGATCGCCAGCCTGCCGGACTACACCGCCAGCGCCATGGCGGCATCCGGCCATTTGTTCCAGGAGCCGTTTCCGTTCAAGACGCCGACCCTGGACCTGTCCATGGTCTGGCTTAGCCACGTCGACACCGACCCGGCCGAGCGCTGGTTGCGTTCTCGTCTCGAAGCGTTCATGAGTGAGCGCGGTCTGGCCGATATGCACAGCGCCGGTTCACTCTGACAGCGGAGCCCTACCATGAGCCCATCCCGTTCGTTGTTACGAGGGCGCGGTAGCCTCGACAGTGGCAAGGTCGGCATGGTCGAGCTGTTTTTCGATCTGGTGTTTGTGTTCGCCGTGACTCAGCTCTCCCATTCCCTGCTGGCGCACTTGTCCATCGGCGGTGCCGTGCAGGTCGCGCTGATGATGGTCGCGGTGTGGTGGGTGTGGATTTTCACCTCATGGATCACCAATTGGCTCGACCCGGAAAAACTGCCGATCCGCCTCGGGCTGTTTGGCCTGATGATCGCCGGGCTGCTGCTCTCTTCATCGATACCCAAGGCCTTCACCGATCATGGGCTGATGTTCGCTGGAGCCTTCGTGTTCATGCAGGTTGGCCGCACGTTGTTTGCGATCTGGGCGGTGCGCGGCGAACCGCTGAACATGACCCGCAATTTCCAGCGCATCCTCGCCTGGCTGGCGCTGTCCGGGGTGTTCTGGATCGCTGGCGCCTTTCTGGAGGGCGATCAGCGCCTGGCCTGTTGGGCGCTGGCGCTGTTGATCGAACTGATCTCGCCGTCCCTGTATTTCTGGGTGCCGGGCCTGGGGCGTTCGACGCTTGAGGACTGGAACGTCGAAGGCAATCACATGGCCGAGCGCTGTGGTTTGTTCGTGATCATTGCCTTGGGTGAGTCGCTGCTGGTGACGGGCGCGACGTTTGCCGAATTGGACTTGAGCCTGCCAGGCGTGACGGCGTTTGTGGTGGCGGTGCTCGGCAGCATCGCCATGTGGTGGGTGTATTTCGACAGCGGCGCCGAGCGTGCCCACCATCGCATTGCCCATTCCACCGACCCGGGCCGGCAGGCGCGGATTGCCTACACCTATCTGCATGCCTTGATCGTCGCCGGGGTTATCGTCAGTGCTGTGGCCGATGAACTGGTATTGATGCACCCGGAGCATGCCAGCGATGCGGGCATCCTCGCGATCATCGCCGGGCCGTGGTTGTTTCTGCTGGGGAACGCGCTGTTCAAGTGGGTCATGGCTGATCGGCGATTGCCGCCGTTGTCCCATTTGGTCGGGCTGGGGTTGCTGCTCGTACTGCTGCCATTGGCGCTGAGTCACCTGTTTTCGGCGTTGATACTCGGCGCGTTGACCACGGCTGTGGTGGTGTTGGTGGCCGTATGGGAAACCGTGGCGTTGCGTGAATCCCTGGCGGCAGCGGAACACTAAAGTGCGCCGGGATCCGGGCGGCGCTGTGATATATGTAAGCCCTTTCTGCAAACCTTCGGAGTACCGTCATGCCTCACCTGCACATGGAATACACCGCCAACCTGCCTGGGTTGAACGCCGATGTGGCGTTGATCCGGCTCAACAATACGCTGGTGGGTTCCGGTCAGTTTGCGGCGGAACACGATATCAAGAGCCGTGCCCTGAAGGTCGAAACCTTCAAGGTCGGCACCGGATTGGGTGAGCGGGCGTTTGTGCATGTGAAGTTGGCGTTGCTCAGTGGTCGCCCGCCGCAGGTCAAGAAGCAGCTGTCCGAAAGCCTGTTGGCCGTGGTGCAGGATTTGTGTGAATGGCCGACGGATGTTGAAGTCCAGTTGTGTGTGGAAATCCTCGATATCGATCGCGAGTCCTACACCAAGACGGCCATCGGCTTCTAAGTTTTCATGCTGCGTGCTGCTCGGCGCAGGCCTTGACCACTTGCTCGCGCAGCCAGGTGTTGGCGCTGTCCTGATCGGCGGTTTGGCTCCACTGCATGTCGAGGGTGAAACCCGGCAGGCCGTTTGGAGCTTCGCAATGATTGAACACCGCCTCGTTGGCCAGTAGACGCTGGATGCGCCGGGGCAGGGTCAGGATGAAATCAGTGCCGGTGATCATCTTCAGCGCCGCGCTGTAGCTGTTCGACCGTTTGACGATCTGACGCTTTTGCGCCTGCCGCGCCAGCCATCCATCGACCCTGTCAGTGGCGGCTGACCACGGTGTCGAGAACACATGCTGGCGTTCGGTGAAGGCTTGCAAACTCAAGCGCGGTTCCAAGGGTGTGGCGCGTTTGTCGAAGACGCAGACCAGGTCGTCCTCGAGCAGCATCCGTGATCTGAAGTCGGTCTGGCCTGGATGAACGTTCGGGCCAAAACAGATCAGCAGGTCGAGGCTGCCGTCGCGCAATTCGTCGGCCGGGATATCGGATTCGAATTTGTGCAGGTTGACTGCCACCGGCAGGTCGGCGAAGTCGAAGCGCTTCAACAGGCGCGGCAGAATCAAGTGCTCGAAGTACTCCGGTGCACAAATATTGAAGGTGACGGGCTCTGACGTCGGGTCGAACGCCTGGGCGCTGGCGTGGCAGAGGTTGATGCTTTCAAGAATCTTCAGCACATGGGCATACATGGTGCTGGCTTTATAGGTGGGGCGCATGCCGGTGCGGGTGTTGATAAACAACTCGTCTTCAAAACTGGTGCGCAGTTTTTTCAGGCAGTAACTCACGGTGGACTGACTGACGAAGAGTGCCTCCGACACACCGGTGACGCTGCTTTGCTCATACACGGCGGTAAACACCATGAGGTCCTGCATATCGAGCTTTCTAAGCAAGTTACTGTTTAGCATCCGTTCTGTCTCGCTGTGCTCCTTGCGCTGACGGTGCGCAAACGTGTGCGAACGATCCTAACGGAACGATGGTGCCAGGAGAAAGCCCTGTAGGACACTTCATTGTCAGATGTGGGACACATCGTGTAGGTAACACGACCTGCTGCTCGAAAGCGCTCGGCACCACGCCGCCGACAGGGCTGAGCCCCTCGCCAAATGCCGAAGTGATGCCCGACATTTGGCGGCGGAGGGTCTTTCGCTGTGAAGTTGTATGTTAATAGTTCTTATTACAGCAGGCCGTCTTGTGCACAGACGCTGACAATTTGTTCGCGAAACCAGTTATTCGCGCTGTCCTGACCCGGCTTTTCATTCCACAACATGTCCAGGGTAAAGTTAGGTAAACCCGTCGGCGGTTTGCAATGACTGAACTTGTCTTCGTTACTGATCAGCATCTGGATACGTCGAGGCAGTGTCAGTACGAAATCGGTCCCGGTAATCATGTTGAGTGCTGCTACATAACTATTTGCCCGCGCGACGATCTGGCGGCTGTAAGCCCATTTGCTGAGCCAGCCATCCACCATGTTGGTATCTGAGGTCCATGGGGTCGGGAAGATGTGCTGGCGTGCGACAAAGCTGTCCAGGCTGAACTCGCCCTCGGGTGGGGCGAAGTTTTTATCGACGACGCAGACCAAGTCATCTTCCAGGAGTATTTGTGATTTCAAGTTTTTGGAACTGCGATGAAAGTTCGGGCCAAAACAAATAACCAAATCAAAGCGGCCGTCGATAAGTTCTTCGATCGGAATGTCCCTGTGAAATTTCTGGATATTAACAATAACCGGAAAGCTACTACCGATAAAACGCTTCAATAAGTTTGGAAGTATCAGGAGCTCAAAATACTCCGGTGCACAGATATTAAACGTGATTTCTTTTTGCGTGGGGTCGAATGCGTGTAAACCGGAATGGCATATGTTTATGCTTTTCAGGATTTTCAACACATGGCCATACATGGTGGTGGCCTTGTTAGTAGGCCACATGCCATTACGGGTATTGATGAACAGTTCGTCGTCGAAGCTCGTGCGCAGCTTTTTCAAGCAGTAACTCACGGTGGACTGGCTGACGCAAAGGGTTTCGGAGACCTCGGTGACGCTGCTTTGCTCGTACACGGCAACGAACACCATCAAATCCTGCATATCGAGTTTTCTGAGCAAATTACTATTAAGCATAAAATCCGTCTCGGTGAAAATCCATGCGCGTCACTATCTTTTATTTTTGTGACAAGGTTATTTATTTATATATTAGCGGAAGCAATTGGTTTTTTAAATAGTCTGTCGGAGATTTCCTCAATATATTCTCGCTCACTTTAAAAGGAGTCCTGAATAGGGACAGGGAGGTCGAAGTGTTGGTTCGTGTCACTGAAAGTCAGACACCGTTATGGGTGCAAGCCACTGAAGTTGTGAAAGAAAAATTTCGCAGTTCTTATAAGGCGACGGTAGAGCCCAGTCCGCAGTATTTTGCGGTCACTCTGGACAATGAGGAACGTATTCTTTCTTGTGCCGGTATAACGTTTGCCGATCACCGCACACTGTTCTCCGAACAATACCTGTCGCAACCGATAGAAACGATACTGTCCGAGCGTTTTGAAAAGACGATCGATCGGTCAACTATTGTTGAAATCGGTAGTTTGATTTCCCATCACCTGACGGCCGGAATGATCATGGTCAACATGATCCCGTTATTGGCCTGGTGCATGGGTGGCCACTATCTTCTGTGCACCGTCACGCCCCGGGTCCGGGAAATGATGGAAAGTTGCCAGATCGATTTCGAACCGCTGCTAACGGCTGATCCAGAGCGGTTAGCCAATGATGGCGGCAAGAACTGGGGCAGCTACTACTCGAAAATGCCGGTCACCGGATTTATCCGCGTGGACCCGAAACGCTCACGATTTGCCGCCATGACCCTTGGCACGTTGTTCACCCAATTGCCGACGGATTTGCCGGAGAGGGCGCAATCATGAGCGGCCGCTTCATTGCGGACCTGCGGCAGGCGCTGCAGGTCAATCGCCAGAAAATCTGTGCTGTCGATTGTGCAGCGACCGGCCTGGAACACGCCGCGGTCATGACCTACGGCGAGCTGGAGTCCCGGGCGCTGAACCTGGCGGCGGAACTGCAACGGCGTTTCGACACCCCGGCCCATGGCGACCACGTCGTGCTGGGGATCGCGACCCGCAACAGCAGTGACTGGCTGGTGGCCGACCTGGCGTGCCTGTTTGCCGGGATTACCGCGTTGCCTTTGCCGCTGGCGTTCAGCCAGGCTCAGGCCGAACACCTCGCCGAGCGCTGTGACGGTTTTCTGGTGGATGCCGCCGGCGAGCGCACTCTGGCTGAGCGCTGGAGGCTCGATTTCCCCGAGAGTCGCTTAAGGCGCCTCGGCGATCCCGCCATTGAACAACCGTTGTTGCGTGAACCGGATGGCGTCAGCGAGTGGATCTGCAAAATCATCCACACCTCCGGCACGACCAGTAGGCCCAAGGGTGTGCGCCTGAGCACGGTGGCCGTGGGCGCGGTGTTGACGTCCCTGCGCGAGGGAATGCCGGCCGATGCCCATCGCCGTTACCTGTCGCTCGTACCGTTGAGCCTGCTGCTGGAGCAAGTGACCGCCGCGTACTTGCCGCTGCTGGCCGGTGGCACCGTGCATTTTCTGCCGGAAGGCGAGCCACTGCTCGGCGAACCGGGGACCTCACCGCAACGCTTGATTGAGTGGATCCTGCAAGTCGAACCGACCGCCCTGACGGTGCCGCCGGTGATGCTCAATCGCTTCTACGAGCAACTGGCTCAAGGCGATAAACAAAGCGAGCGCCTGTCCCGTTACCTGCATTCGGGGGTGCATATCACCTGCGGCGGCGCGGCGGTCAGTATCGATATCTTGAACGCCCTCGCCGAAGACGGCGTTTCGGTGTTCCAGGGCTACGGATTGTCCGAAAACGCTTCCGTTGTCAGCATGAATACCGCGCAGCACCAGCGTCTGGGCAGTGTCGGCAAACCGTTGCCGCATGTTCAGGTGCGCATCGGCGCCGATCAGACCATCGAGGTCAAAAGCAGCTCGTTGTTCAGCGGTTATTCGGGCAAGGACCCGAGCGCCTGTTCCATGTCCGACGACGGCTGGATGGACACCGGCGACTTGGGTGAACTGGATGCCGATGGCTATCTCTACGTCCGCGGTCGCAAGAAAAATGTGATTTGCCTGCCCAATGGCCGCAACGTCAGCCCCGAGCAAGTTGAGCTGGAATACCGCGAATATCCCGGCGTGCGCGATGCCGCGGTGTTTTTTGATGAGACCCATGGCCTGGTGGCGTTGCTCTGTGTCGAGTCGGCTCCGGATCGCGACGATTTGGCCAACTGGTCGACCCGGCGCTTTTCCGACATCGAGCGGCCGAGTCGCCTCTGGTTATTGACCAAGGACGATCCATTGCTCGAGCAGCTCTACACCGTCACCGGCCGCCCGAAACGCGCCGATATCGCCACTGTTTTTGCCGACTTGCAAGGGAATGCTGCTGATGAACACGCCTGCCTATCGCTGTGAAAATCCTGACATCTCGATCATCGAGCCACACCATTTCGCCCGCCTGGGCAAGTCCGAGCTGTACGAATTGCTGGGGCATTACGGTGTCGTGCTGCTGCGCAACTGCATCCACAATCCCGAGGATTTCAGCAGCTATGTGCGGCAAAACAGTTCGCGGCTGAGCCTCGATCCGGCACGGGTCATGGTCGGTGGCGCAGCGCAGTTGGTGGATGCGGGCCGTCAGGAAATCGGCCTGCATTGCGAGAATGGCAATTCGCCGTTCTGGCCGGACATCACCTGGTTCTACTGCCAGGAAGCGCCGCGCAAAGGTTCGCAAACCACCCTGTGCGATGGCGAAAAAGTGCTGGCGAAACTGTCGCCGGACTGCCGCACCTTCTTCGAGCAAAACCCGATTCGCTACAGCCGCACCGTGGCCGGCGACAAATGGCGTCGGCTGGTTTGCCACTACTCGCCAGCGCTCTCGGACCCGGCGGCAGTCAGCATCAACGATTTGATGCAGATCGTCGGCAGTGATCCGCAGACCGTGATCACCTTCAACCCTGACGACGACTCGATTCACTACGCCTTTGGCACGTCGGCGATTCTGGTCTCCGAATTCAGCCAGCGCCCGGCCTTCGCCAACAGCATCCTCGGCCCGTCCTTCAACTATGAAGTGCCGGTGATCGACACGGTGTCCGGGCTGCAAATTCCTCCTGAGTTCCTGGTGGAAATCGCCGCGGTGTCTGCGCAATACACCTACCCGGTGGGCTGGCGCGACCACGACATGGTGATGATCGACAACCGTCGAGTGATGCATGGCCGTGAAGCCATCGTTGACGAGCGTCGTCGCATTTTCAACGCCTTGAGCTACCGCTGAGACCTCTTTATGAAAACCTCTAATAAACAAATCATTTCGGGTCAGTACGAGACATACACCGATGGCGATGGTCGCCAGATCATCGACCTGGCCGGCGGTTTTGGCTTTCAGGTGCCGTCGGTGATCGCGGCGGTCAGCCAGCAGGCTGATCGCATGGGCCTGTCCAATCGCGTGTTGATGTCCGAGCCTTTGATCGCGTTCTGCAAGCGTTTGGCCGAGCTGCTGCCGGCGCCGCTGGTCAGCTCCTATATCTGCAGCTCCGGCGATGAGGCGTTCGAAGGTGCCTTGAAACTGTGCAAAGGCCTCAAGCCCAAGGGCAACACCATCGTCTATATCCAGGGCGGCGATTATGGCTCGCTGAGTTACGGACGTTGCCTCGGCGCGGCGCAAGACTACCTGGAAATCCAGCGTTTCCTCGGCTTTGAACTGGTGGCGGTCAGTGATACCCGTGACCTGGCGAAAGTGGACTGGAACGACTGCTTCGCGGTGTGCCACACCAGCACCGTGATCGATGAAGACGGGCGCCTGCGCCTGATCGATCAGACACTGCTCGACCCGTTATACGCGGCGGCGGCCAAGGTTTCGGCGCCGGTCATCGCGGTCGATGTGCAAAGTTGCCTCGGCAGCCTGGGCACGCTGTTCGGTTTCCAGCGCTACCACAACACCCCGGACATCGTGGTGCTGGGCGGCGCGTTGGGCGGCAGCGCGATTCCCATCGGCACCTACACCTGCAGCGAGCAGATGGCCTATCAAGTTTATGGGCGCAGCAGCCCGGCCAAGCATGGCAGCACCACCGCCGGCAACCCGATGGCGTGCATCGCCGCCATGGCGGCACTCGATTACGTGCAGGCCCACGGCTCGGTCAAACAGTGCTTCAACAACGGCCAGATCCTGGCGCAAGCGCTCGTCTCGTTCGGCGCGGTTGCCTGCGGTGCGTGGGTCAGCCTGCCGCTGCGCGGCGACGTCAACCCGAGCCGTTTGTGCGAAGAGCTTTATCAGCGTGGCGTCTATATCAGCCCACCCCGTGGCCGCGAATTGATTCTGCGTTGCCCGGTCACCGCGCGGGCCGAACACATCCAGCGTGCCGCCACTATCATCAAGGAGACTTTCAGCCATGTCCTTAACCATGCCGCATGAACAACTGCTGGATGATTGCCAGCGGCATTGGAGTGCTTCGGCGACCAAGCTCTACCGCATGGGCAAGACCAGCGTCGAGCAGGAAGCCGATGGGATCTATGTCACCGACCATACCGGCAAGCGTTTTATCGACTGCGCCTGTAGCTATGGGGTGTTTATCGTCGGCCATCGCAATCCGATGGTGCGCGAGGCGGTGCAGAACCAGTTGCATCAGATGGCGTGGGTTCCCGAAGGTCGGGTGCACCCGGTGCAAGATCAATTGACCGAGCGTCTGCGCGAGTTGGTGCCCGGTGAGTGGGGCGATGTGCAGTACATGGTCTCCGGTGCCGAAGCCATCGAACAGAGCATGCGTTATGTGCTCAAGGTGCAGAAGCACCGGCGCGGGATCGTGGTCATGAGCGATTCCTACCACGGCAAGACGCTGGCGGCGATGAGCATCCTCGGCCAGCAACAGCACCATCGCAGTTACGGCACCGCCGCTTCGGAAGTGACCTACGTGCCGTACGGTGATTTCGCCGCGTTGCACAAAGCGGTGGGCGAGGGGGTGTGCGCGGTGTATGTCGAGCCGATTCTCGGCGGCGCGCATTTGCAGGTGCCGCCGGTGGGTTACATGGCCAACATCCGCGCCCTGTGCGATGCCACCGACACCTTGCTGATCGCCGACGAAATCCAGACCGGTTTCGGTCGCTGCGGCAAATGGTTTGCCGTGCAGTACGACGACATCGTGCCGGACATCATGATCCTCTCCAAAGGCCTGACCGGCGGCTACACCTCGTTCGCCTGCGCGATGTACAGCCAGCGCCTGAGCACGCAATTTCCGCTGCGCGAAATCGAGCCGGACCAACGCACCAATGGCGGTCATCCGGTGGGTTGCGCGTCGGCGCTGGCCGCGATCGATTTCATCGAAAACAACAACCTGGTCGAGGCGTCGCGGATCAATGGCGGCTTGCTCCGCCATGGCCTGCAACGGCTGGCCCAGCGTTATCCGCAGATTGTCGAGGACGTGCCTGGCGTCGGCCTGATGACCGGTTTGCGTTTGCGCGGCTCGGTGTACGAAGCGCTGATGAGCATGGAGCTGGGCAAGCGTGGCGTGCATGCGGGGCATTCGATGAATGAAAAAGCCGAGCACCCGGTACTGCGTTTTTACCCGCCGCTGAACATCACCCCCGAGGCGTTGCGGCATGTGCTGACCATGACCGAAGAAGCCCTGGACGCCATCGCCCGTCGGCCGAAATTGGCGGTCAAGGCGTTTTCCTTGGTGGTGCGCAACATGTACCACATCCCCAACAAGCTGCTACGCAGCAAAGCGGAGCACTGATGAGCATGTTCAATCCGGACACCTTGACCCTGCGCGAAATGGCCGGCCTGCTGCGACGTGGCGTGCTGACCAGCGTCAGCCTGCTGGACTTCTACCTGCAACGCATTGCCGAACGTAACCCGCAGATCAATGCGCTGATTCAACTGGAGTCCGCCGACGAATTGCGTCGGCAGGCCCGTGAAGCCGATGAGATGGCGCGTATCGGCAACATTCGCGGCCCGTTGCACGGCATCCCGATGACCATCAAGGACGTCTGCCATGTGCGCGGCTTCCGCATGTCCCGTGGGCTGGAGGAGTTGCTCGGTGACGCCAGCCAAGAGGACGCCACCGTGGTGGCCCGGCTGCGTAAGGCCGGCGCGATCATCCTCGGCATCACCAACGTTCCCGAGCTGTGCATGGCCTTCGAAACCGACAACCTGTTGTATGGCCGCACACTCAACCCCCATGACCCGCAGCGTTCCGCCGGTGGCAGCAGTGGCGGTGAAGCGGCGGCGATTGCGGCGGGTTGTTCGCCGGCCGGGTTGGCCTCGGATGCGTGCGGCAGTGTGCGCATTCCGGCGCATTTCAACGGCGTTTGCGGCCTCAAGCTGACCCAGGGCCGCGTGCCGTTGACCGGGCAGTTTCCCAACGACCGTTCCGGGCTGTTCCACCTGACCTCGGCGTTTGGCGTGATGGGGCGTTATGTCGATGACCTGGCATTGCTCGGGCAACTGATCAGCGGCGCCGACGGCCACGATCCGGACACCGTCGACGTGCCGTTCAGCGATAGCAAACCCTTGGCCGAGCTGCGTGTTGCACTGTCCTGGGAGTCGGCGCGGACCGAAGTCAGCCCGGCAGTGAAGCACGTACTGCAACGGGTCGAGGCGTGCCTGAGCAGTGTGGTCGAGCAAGTAACCTCGACCGCGCCGCCGATGCTCGACGAGGCCAGCGATGTACTGTGGCGGGTGTTTATCACGGGCGCGGATGCCGGGCGGAGCTGGAAGAAACTGTTTGCGTCGATGAACAAACAGACCTACACGCCAGCGACTTCGGAGTTGATCCGCTTGAGTGAAGAGGTTGAGCTGAGCGTCGATGAAATGAAGCGCGACTGGATCATGATCGACACGTTTCGCTATCAACTGGCGAAGTTCTTCAATCAGCACGATCTGTTCATCTGCCCGGTGTTCCCGGACGTCGCGTTTGCCCATGGCGAGTCGCTGCTGGACCGTGATCGCTATGCCTTCGTATTCCCGTTCAGCCTGTCCGGCTCCCCGGCGGTGGTCATCCGCGCCGGGCACGACCCGGTCAGCGGCATGCCGATCGGCATCCAGATCATCGGCCCGCATTGGCAAGAAGAACGACTGCTGGCCGTGGCCAACTTCCTCGAGCGGGAAATGACACGCTGGAGCCCGGTGACCCCAATTACCCAGTGATCCCCCTGTGGGAGCAGGCTTGCTCGCGTAGCGGTCGAGTCAGTCACCTTAATATTGACTGACCCACCGCCTTCGCGAGCAAGCCCGCTCCCACATTTGGTCCAGGTTGAACTCGATATTTGCATCCAACCCCGATCCCCCTGTGGGAGCGAGCCTGCTCGCGAAAGCGGAGTGTCAGTCACATTGATTTCGACTGACACGGCCCCTTCGCGAGCAAGCCCGCTCCCACATTTGATCCAGGTTGAACTCGATATTTGCATCCAACCCCGATCCCCTGTGGGAGCAGGCTTGCTCGCGAAAGCAATCTGTCATCCAGCATTGATGCCAACTGACACACCGCCATCGCGAGCAAGCTCGCTCCCACATTTGATCCTGGCTGAACTCGATATTTGCATCCAACACCAATCCCCTGTGGGAGCGAGCTTGCTCGCGAAAGCGTCGTGTCAGTCACATTGATGCCAACTGACACACCGCCATCGCGAGCAAGCTCGCTCCCACATTTGATCCTGGCTGAACTCGATATTTGCATCCAACTCCGATCCCCTGTGGGAGCGAGCTTGCTCGCGAAAGCGGAGTGTCAGTCACATTGATTTCGACTGACATACCGCCTTCGCGAGCAAGCCCGCTCCCACATTTGGTCCAGGTTGAACTCGATATTTGCAGCCAACTCCGATCCCCTGTGGGAGCGAGCTTGCTCGCGAAAGCAATCTGTCATCCAGCATTGATGCCAACTGACACACCGCCATCGCGAGCAAGCTCGCTCCCACATTTGGTCCAGGGTGAACTCGATATTTGCATCCAACACCAATCCCCTGTGGGAGCGAGCTTGCTCGCGAAAGCGGTGTGTCATTCATCAATGATGTTGGCTGATACGGCGCCTTCGTGAGCAAACCCACTCCCACTCTAATCGGATTTCAGGCTGTAACCGCTTTCACATTCCGGCTGCTGATCACCAGCGCCAACATCCCGACCCCCACTAACACCGCCCCGCACACTTCAATCAACGCCGGTTGTTGCCGCAGCCAGAACCAATGGAACAGGGTGACGAACAACGTATTGAGGTAGACATAGGAAATCACCGTCGAAGGCGATATCACCCCGATAGCCCGATGCAGCAGCCAGAAAGTCGCGAGGGTGCCAAACAGTGCCAGGTACACCAGCCACAACATATCGCTCACCGCCAGTTGTGCGCCGCTGCGCCAGCCGCCGCTGAACAGGCAGAACACCAGCAGAAACAATGCACCGAACAACATGTTCCAGAAGGTCATCGCCACCGGGTCACGGCCCTTCAAGGTCTTGGCCTTGAAGCGCTGGCTCAGGGGCGAATACAGCGCCATCGCCAGGCAACCGACGCCGAACACCACAACCGGGTACAGCGCCGGCAATTCGCCCGGGGCCGAGCCTTTGAGGATCAGCAGCACCGCGCCGACCGCCGCAATCAGCATCGGCAACAAACGGGTCTTCAGGCTCGGGCTCGGCAGCAGGAACACTTCGAAGAACAGCGTCATCAGCGGCACCAGGGTGTACAGCGTCGCGGTGTTGACCGCCGTGGTGTAACGCAGCGCTTCGAACAGCGAACCAAAATACGTCGCCAGCAATAGCCCAAGCACCGCATGGGCGAGCAAGCCTTTGACCGAGATTGGCGAGTGGTTCTTCAACAACAGCAGCGGCAGGAACATCAAGGCTGAAAACAACAGGCGCAGCCCGGTCAACAGGATCGGATCAATCGCCTGGCTGACCTCCGCCGCCGCAAAAAAAGACGCGGCGATCAGCATCGCCCAGATCAACATGCCCCAATGAGCTGCTGCAAAACCGACTTGTTTCATGAGTGCTCCCCAGCGTTTGACTGCAAGACGCCATGATCGATAGGCCGGCCTGCGGGCACGGGCGAGTGGTTAAATACGTGAACCGGTCCTTTCAAGGAAATGGCCGAACAGCCAGGAGGCAGGCCTTGAAAGAACCGTCGAAGATTATTGAATATGCTGCGCGTAACGTTTCGGATTGAAGCGCAGCACCATCACGATCATCACCGCCATCACCGCGGTGAGTGACCACCAGGCCCATTCGAAGCTACCCAGTTGGTCGCGAATCATCCCGGCAATCAGCGGCGAGAGCCCGGCGATCAGGTAGCCGATGCCTTGTACGAAAGCGGTCAGGCCACCCGCACGGCGCGGATTATCCAGGTGATCGAGGGACACGATCAGACTCATCGGGAACAGACCGCCAATCCCCAGGCCCAGCAGGCATGGCCACAACAGGCTGAAGCGTTCGGGGCTGAGGATCAGGCCGCAGAAGCCCGCCATGATCAGCATCAACAGCACCGCCAGCACCAGACGCTTGTCCTGGCTGCGGTTGGCAATCGCCGGGGTGACCAAACCGGAAATCACTTCCATGGCCGTCAGAAACCCGAGCAGCAAACCGGCGTTCTGCTCGCTCCAGCCTTTCTCCACGTAATACGGCGCGAGCCAGGCCAGCACGCAGGTGTAGGAGGCGGTGCCCAAACCGAAGAAAATCGCCAGCAACCAGGCCCGGGAATTACCGGCGAAGGATTCCTGGCGACCCTTCGGCGCGGCGGGCAATTGCGGGATGGCCGAGCGTTGGGCAAACCAGAAACCCAGGGCCAGCAATGCCAGCAGTGCCCAGATTGCCAGGCCCATGCGCCAACTGCCGGTTTGCGCCAACACGAACGGCGAGAACGAAGCCGCGATGGCCGCGCCGCCCATGATCGAGGTGACATACAAACCCATGAACAGCGAGACGTTATCGCTGAAACGCGACTTGATCAGCGCCGGCATCACCGCCTGGATGAGGGCGATCCCCACCCCGGCCAATACCGCGCTGAGGATCAGCTCAAGGGTGGTGTCCAGGTACAACCGCGACACCGTGGCCACGCCGATGATCACCAAAGACAAGACAATGGTGCGGTGTTCGCCGAAGCGTTGCGCGACGCGCATGCCCAGGAACATCGCCAGCCCCATGGCCATGACGGGCAGCATGGTCAGCAGCGAAGCGGTACTGAAACTCAGCGGGATATCCCCGCGAATCGCTGATAGCAAAGGGCCGACCGCGGCCATGGACGGGCGCAGGTTCAGTGCGACGAGAATGATGCTGGCGATTAACCAGAGGGCAGGGCGGGTCGTTGCGCGTACGTTTTCCATAAGCAAGCCTTCAAGAACAAGGTCTTGATTAGGCGCGAGGGGGTGAGCAGCGGCAAATTAGAAAGTCTGGGGGGGTATCGAGAAATTAAATAAACCGCCGTCATTTTGTAGGAGCAAGGCTTGCCCGCGATGGCGTCTTGTCAGCCTGCATCATTGTTGAATGACACACCGCCATCGCGGGCAAGCCTTGCTCCTACAGACTTTTCTGGTGCCTGGAATGTTTAGCCAACCCACAACCAAAGTTCTCCAATTGCCGATTTAACGGAGCATCCACCCATGTGACGCTGCTGCTCACCTGTTTTCTGCGGTTTCTTCTATGGACGGTTGGCCAGTCGCACTCCATCACCCGGCATCCAGCCTCGGTCGTCGATTCCTGCCTGCCACTGCGCCAAACCTCTCTGCACTTCCTTCCGAACTGGCCTTCTGGGCGCTGTGGCATTGTCGTCACGCGCGCCCGCCGGATTCCTGCGTTTCCCGTTGATTGTTCCTACAGGTCCCACGCCATGCGTCGGGATCAAACCGGCGACGCCTGCGCGTTTGCCTGACACGGAAAAACGAGAATTCCCATGAGTTGTGCCACGACCTCCTTCGCCACACAGCAAGAAGCCCTGACTTTTCTGGAACAGAACCCGGATATCGAGATGTTCGAATTGTTCATCCTCGACAACAACGGCGTGCCTCGGGGCAAGTTGCTGCATCGCGATGAACTGCTGGCGGTGTATCAAAGCGGTCGGCCGCTGCCGAGCACCATTCTCGGCCTGACCATCAACGGCGACGACGTGGAAAACTCCGGGCTGGTGTGGGAGGTCGGCGATATCGATTGCCGTGCCTACCCGGTCAGCGGCAGTTTGCAGCGCATGCCGTGGCGCTTGATTCCGACCGCGGCGGTGCAAGTCAGCATGCACCCCACCGAAGGCCTGCCGGCGACCATTGCCGACCCGCGCCACTTGCTGGCGAAGGTCATCGAGGGCTTGCAGGCCGACGGCTATTACCCGGTGATGGCGTCAGAACTGGAGTTCTATTTGCTGGATCAACAGCGCGACAGCAACGGTCGGCCCCAACCGGCCCGGGACGTCGATGGCGGACGGCCGCGCGCCACGCAGGTCTACGGCTTGCGTGAACTGGAGCAGATCGAACCGTTCCTCGCCGACCTCTACAGCGCCTGCAAACTCCAGGGCATTCCGGCGCGCACGGCGATTTCCGAATACGCCCCGGGCCAAGTGGAAATCACTCTCGAACACCGCAGCGATGCATTGCAGGCGATGGACGAAGCGGTGCGTTACAAACGACTGGTCAAAGGCGTGGCGCACAAGCACGGGATGGCGGCGTGTTTCATGGCCAAACCCTTCGATGACCTGGCGGGCACCGGGATGCACATGCACGTCAGCCTGGCGGACAAGGATGGCAACAACCTGTTTGCCAGCGAAGCGCCCGACGGGACGCCGCTGCTCCGGCACGCAGTGGGCGGGATGCTCAGCACCTTGCTCGATTCGCTGCTGTTGTTCTGCCCGAACGCCAACTCCTATCGCCGCTTCCAGACCAACAGCTACGCGCCGCTGGCCGCGACCTGGGGCGTGGACAACCGCACCGTGAGTTTGCGGGTTCCCGGTGGGCCGGCATTCTCCCGGCATATCGAACACCGCATCTGTGGGGCCGACGCCAATCCGTATCTGGCAGCGGCAGCGATTCTGGCCGGCATTCACCGTGGCATCCGTGAACAACTCGATCCCGGTGCGCCGGTGGAGGGCAACGGTTACGCCCAGGCCACCGAATTGCTGCCTACCGACTGGCTGACCACGTTGCAGGCGCTGGAAGATTCGAGTTGGGCGCGGGATGCGTTTGGCGGTGAGTTCCTGGGGGTGTACCTGGCGGTGAAGCGTGCTGAATATCGGCAGTTCATGGGCGAGGTTGGTGAGCAGGATTGGCGCTGGTACCTGAACCAGGCCTGACGGTTTCGCAAATAATTTAAAAGTTTTGCAGTTATATCGGGAGCCAACTATTCGTTGGCTTCTTTTTCACGAAAAATTGATGGTTGACTGACTAGAGTTTGTGCTGCCGCGGAAAATGAAATTTTCACATCTGCCGGCGGCACTTCTTTTCGGGAACAATCCATCCGCATGTTGAAATTCAAAGCCGTGCGCCCCGAGTGGGTGACACTGATCGCCAGCGCCTTTTTATTGGCCGGGTTCAATCTGGTTCTCTGGCAGCACCTTTTCGAAATCACCGCCACCAACGCCCAGGGCATCGCCATGCGCGTAGCGTTCGGCGTGATGGTGCTCGGTGCCTTCAATATTGTCCTGACCCTGCTGGCGTTGCGCCCCATCCTCAAGCCGCTGCTGACGTTGATCTTCATGGTCAGTGCCGGCGTGGCTTACTTCATGAGTCAATATGGCGTACTGATTGACGCCGGCATGTTCCGTAACTTTGCCGAAACCAATGCCACGGAAGTGCGCGACTTACTGTCGATAAAGTTGTTGGCTTATATTGTTTTATTGGGCGTTTTGCCATCGTGGTTGTTGTGGAAAACACCAATCAGTTATCGCGCCTGGCATCGTGATTTATTAAGTAAAGCCTTGGTCAGTGTCGCGTCTGTTGCCGTGATCGGTGGTGTGGCACTGGTGAACTATCAGGGCTTGTCGTCGCTGTTTCGCAATCACCATGAATTGCACTTGATGGTGGTGCCAAGCAACTACATCGGCGCCTCGGTCGGTTATCTGCGTGAGCAAGTGGTGTCCGCGCGACAGCCCTTCGTCAAGATCGGTGAAGACGCCCGCAAAGACCCGAGCTGGCAGAACCATGGGCGCAAATCCCTGACGGTGCTGGTGGTCGGTGAAAGTGCCCGGGCCGAGAACTTCGGGGTCCTCGGTTATGGTCGCGACACCACGCCCAAACTCAGTAAAGAGGCTGGCCTGATCGCCTTCACCGACGTGCACTCCTGCGGCACGGAAACGGCGGTGTCGGTGCCGTGCATGTTCTCCAACATGGGCCGCAAGGATTACAGCGCGAGCAAGGCCAAGAACGAAGAAGGCCTGCTGGATGTGCTCAAGCGTGCCGGCCTGGACGTAATCTGGCGCGATAACCAGTCGGGCTGCAAAGGCACCTGCGATCGGGTCACCATCGATGATGTCAGCAACCTGAAGGACCCGGTGTTGTGCTCCAGCAGCGAATGCCGCGATGAAATTCTCCTGCAAGGTTTGCAGCACTTTATCGACACACTGGATAAAGACACTGTGCTGGTATTGCACCAGATGGGCAGCCACGGCCCCGAATACTTCAAGCGTTACCCCAAAGAGTACGAACACTTCACCCCGGTTTGCGAAAGTAATGCGCTGAACAATTGCAGTCGCGAAAGCATCGTCAATGGCTACGACAACACCCTGGTGTATACCGACCATGTGCTGTCGACCCTGATCGATCTGTTGCGCAGCAACCAGGACAAAGTTGATACCGCGATGCTCTACCTGTCCGATCACGGGGAATCCCTGGGCGAGTACAACCTGTTCCTCCATGGCACGCCTTACATGATGGCGCCGGAACAACAGAAACACGTGGCCATGCTGGCGTGGTTCTCCGACAGCTATCAAAAGTCGTTTGCGGTGGACACCCATTGCCTGCAAATGAGCCGCGAAAGGCCCTTGAGTCAGGACAATCTGTTCCATTCGATGATTGGTTTGCTGGAGGTCGACAGCAAGGTCTATAACCCCGACCTGGATATGTTCGCCGGCTGCCGCGCCCCGATCATCGATGGCGTGCTGGCAAAAAAGTGAGTGCTTCGACTTATTTTTCACGGGCCGGTCGCTAACCTGCGACCGGTAGATATTCCAACAAGAGCCCCTGAACATGTCCGCGTTGCCCCCATCCGCCATCGAGCTTGAGTTCGCCCGGCGCTACGATCAGGAACACGCCCGCGTCTGCCTGCAGCCGCAACCCCGTGGCCTGGCCGGACGCCTGGCGTTCTGGCGCGCCGAGCAATTGGTGCGCAACGCCCTCAAGGTCGCCGGCGAGCCGGGGTTGCTGCTGGACGTGGCCTGTGGCGCCGGGCGTTTCTGGCCGGTACTGGCCGAGCACGGCAACCGGGTGATCCTGGCCTCGGATCCGTCCCAGGACATGCTTGATCACGCCCGCACCCATCACCCACAGCAGTTGCTCAAGCGGATCAAGACGTTTCAGAGCTCGGCGTTCACCCTCGATTTGTCGGCGAACGCGGTGGATTGCATGATTTGCATGCAACTGTTTCAACATATCGCGAGCCCCGACCACCGGTTGGCCATGCTGGGGGAATTCCATCGGGTCAGTCGGGACACGGTGATTGTCGCGGTTCGCCTGCAAAGCCGCTTCAGGCGCAAGCCATCCGCTGCCGAGGGCGCCGAGCCCCAGCCGCTGCCAGGCAAACTGTTGTTGGAAGCCGAGTTCAGACAGGCGGGTTTCAGCCTGCTCAGTCACCAGGACTTCTTTCCCGGTTGCGCGCGGATGCGGGTCTACGTGCTGCGTAAGACTGGTTAACCTCCCTTTGTCAGACATTTCTTGCCTTCTGGCAGGTCTTTTCGCTAAAGCTCTTGTTCAGTGGATGCGCGGAAATCGCCGAGGGCGATATATACTGCGCGCCATTCTTCAAGGGAGAGCCGTGTGGCCATCGATATTCACTGGATTCGCGACAACGATAGCCTCGGTCAGTTTTGCGCCGAGTGGCAGCAGCTGCCATTCGTTGCCCTCGACACCGAATTCATGCGGGTCGACACCTTTTATCCGATCGCAGGCCTGCTGCAGATTGGCGATGGCGTACGCGCTTACCTGATTGATCCGCTGACCATCGACAACTGGCAGCCATTGGCCGCGTTGCTGGAAAACCCGGCCGTGGTCAAAGTCGTGCACGCGTGCAGCGAAGACCTCGAAGTCCTGTTGCGCCTGACTGGCAGCCTGCCGGCGCCGCTATTCGACACGCAACTGGCTGCGGCTTACCTGAACCTCGGTTTTTCCATGGGTTACTCGCGGCTGGTCCAGGAAGTGCTCGGCATCGACCTGCCCAAGGGCGAGACCCGTTCCGACTGGCTGCAACGTCCGCTCTCCGACACCCAGATCAGCTACGCCGCCGAAGATGCCCTGCACTTGGCGGAAGTCTACGTACGCCTGCAACCGAAACTGTCTGAAGACAAATACAGCTGGGTGCTGGAGGACGGCGCCGAACTGGTGGCCAACCTGCGCCGCGAGGTTGATCCGTACGAGGTCTACCGCGAAGCCAAACTCGCCTGGAAACTGTCCCGAGCCCAACTCGCGGTGTTGCGTGAACTGTGCGCCTGGCGTGAGCACGAAGCCCGTGCGCGGGATCTGCCGCGTAACCGCATCGTCCGTGAGCATTCCTTGTGGCCGTTGGCACGCACGCAACCGGACAACCTCGGTGCGCTGGCGAAAATCGAAGACATGCACCCGCGTACCGTACGTCAGGACGGCGAATTTCTGCTGGATCTGATCAAGCGTTCTGCCAGTGTGTCGCCTGATCAATGGCCGCCTGCGGTGCCGGAGCCATTGCCGGTGGACGCCGCCGTGTTGGTCAAGCAACTGCGGGCTATCGGCCAGGCCGAAGCCGAGCGCCTGAACATCGCGCCAGAATTGATGCTGCGCAAGAAAACCCTGGAAGCGCTGCTCAAGAGCGGCTACCCCAACGGTCCTTACCAATTGCCTGATTCGCTGCGTGGCTGGCGCCGCGAATTGATGGGCCAGGCGCTGCTCGACAGCCTGGCCACCGCCGGAGAACAGCCTTGAAACGTATTTGCTCCATTTACCGCAGCCTGAAGAAAAACGAGATGTACCTCTATGTGCTCAAAAGCGATGCACTGGAGCGCGTCCCGGAATCGCTGATGGCGGCGTTCGGCAAGCCCCATCACGCCTTCGACCTGGTGCTGACCCCTGAGCGCAAGTTGTCCCGCGAGGACATCACCGTGGTCCTGGAAAACCTTGAGAAGCAGGGTTACCACTTGCAGATGCCGCCAGCCGAGGACGAGTACATCGAACACTTGCCCGAAGAATTGCTGCGCCGCAACGACCCGATGTGATCGGCAGACAGGTTCTGTTCAGAACCTGTGTGAAAGACTGGAATGATTTTTATGATGGCCGCGGCGATGGAGTGATACTCCATCCGCGGTCGTCTGCACTGTTTTGAAAGGTTTGAACCATGCGCGTTCTGATTGCTGAACACGACCACCCTGTGTACGCCCAACTGCTGCGTCAGGCAGCACCCGAGCTGGACGTGCTGACCAGCGGTGATTCCGCCGAACTGGCGCGCCAGGCCGCTGATTGCCCGATCTGGCTCGGCCAGCCGGATTTGCTGGCGAACCTGCTGCGTCAGGGGCACCAGCCACAATGGCTGCAATCGACCTGGGCCGGCATCACGCCGCTGCTGGCCGATGGCTTGCCACGTCACTATCGCCTGACCCGGGCGGTGGGGATTTTCGGCCAGGTCATGGCTGAATACGTGTTGACCTATATGCTTGGCCACGAACGTGAGGTGCTGGCGCGGTTGGTCAGCCAGGTCGAGCGCAAGTGGGACAGTCGTCAGGGCCAGAGTCTGGCGGGGCGCAAAGTGTTGATCGTCGGCACCGGCGACATCGGCCAGACCGTGGCGAAGTTCCTCGTGCCGTTTGGCGTGGAGCTGTACGGCATCGCCAGCGAAGCCCGGGAGCAGGCACCGTTTGTGGAAGTGGCCGCACTGACCGACCTGCCGCGACTGGTCGGCGAAGTGGATTACGTGATCAATCTGCTGCCCAACACGCCTAACACCCATGACCTGTACGACGCGGCGCTGTTCAAGCAATTCAAACCGACGGGCGTGTTCATCAACGTCGGGCGCGGTGTGGCGGTGGTCGATGCGGACCTGGTGGAAGCCTTGAAAGAAGGGCATCTGGCGGGCGCGGTGATCGACGTTTGCCGTCAGGAACCGTTGCCACAACGCCATCCATTCTGGACCGCCTGGGGCCTACTCCTGACCGGCCACAGCTCGGCCCCCACCTCGCCAACAATGATGGTGAACCTGTTTGTCGAAAACCTGCGGGCATACGAGGCGGGCGAAGCGCTGCGCGGGGAAGTGGATTTCAATCGCGGGTATTGAACCCACGATGATCGTTCCCACGCTCTGCGTGGGAATGCCGCCAGGGACGCTCCGCGTTCCGCTTATGGAAGTGACGCAGAGCGTCACGGGATGCATTCCCACGCAGAGCGTGGGAACGATCGGGGTCGGGGGTTAGAGGGTGAAGCTGCCTTCAGCCGCGAGTTCGCTCAACGGCCGACGCGGGCTTGGTTCTTCCCGGGCTTGCAGGTATTCGGCCAGTGTCGCTTTGTCCCCCAGCTTGCCCACGGCAACCGCCGCGTGCAGCGCGTAGCCTTCGGGAATGTTCAGCTCTTTACGGGTCAGTTCCTGGTCGAAACCGGCCATGCCGTGGGTGTGCCAGCCGCTGATGCTCGCTTGCAGCGCCAGGTGGCCCCAGGCCGAACCGGTGTCGAAGGTGTGCCACAACGCCGGGGTTTCTTCGGTGGCGCCGGGCACCGCGAAGGTGGTTTTCGAGATCACGATCACCAGCGCCGAGGCGTGTTGCGCCCAGCCGCGGTTGAATTCATTCAGCAGGCCCAGGAAACGCTCCCAGTTCGGCGTATCGCGGCGCGCGTAGAGAAACCGCCAAGGCTGCGAGTTGTAGGCCGAAGGCGCCCAGCGCGCGGCTTCAAAGAAACTCAGCAGGGTTTCTTCCGGGATGGCTTCGCCGGTGAAGGCCCGTGGCGACCAGCGATCGGTGAACTGTGGGTGAATGGCATATTCGGCAACGCGTGGATTGGCACTCATGTAGAGGTTCCTTGCTACGTTTGGGTCAGGGAGTCGAAATAAAAACCAGCGGCCACAGTTGAGCTGAGCGATGAGGTTTTCTTGAGCCGTGGCAGTTCACCGGAATGCAACGCGGTTGCGCGTTAATGGCCTTCAGGTTTGGCTCGTTGCGACTGGCAAAGCTACTCGGCGGCGCAAAAACTGACAAGTGAAGTTCTACCGACAGTCGCCAGCGCTTGGCCCGCAAGGCCTTGGGCACTAGACTGGCGGCCTTTTCACCACCTGATGCAGATGCTTGAACCATGGCCGCCAACGTCGAACCGTTCTGGATACGCAAAACCCTCGATCAACTCGATCCCCAGGAATGGGAATCGCTGTGCGACGGCTGTGGCCTGTGCTGCCTGCAAAAGCTCGAAGACGAAGAAGACAACAGCGTCTACTACACGCGCATCGCCTGCAAACTGCTGGACCTGACAACCTGCCAGTGCACGGACTACCCGAACCGCCGCGAGTTTGTGCCGGACTGCATCCAGCTCACCCCGGGCAAGGCCGAAGAGTTCCAGTGGCTGCCGCCGACCTGCGGCTATCGGCTGGTCAGCGAGGGCAAGGACCTGCCACTGTGGCACCACCTGGTGTGCGGCGATCGCGATGCGGTGCACCACGAACGTATTTCCCAGTCCGGACGCATGCTCGCCGAAGGCAGCGTGCCGGAAGACGATTGGGAAGATCACCTGATTTTCCGCGCGGGTTAAAGGTCCGTCGGGCTAACGTGTTACGAAGGAGTGTCTATGGCTGTGGGATTGCGGCTGGCGTTGGCCGTCGGGGCATTGGCCCTGAGTTCGTGCGTGTGGGCGGCGAAGAAGGTCGATCTGGATTACCACGTGCGCCTGTTGCCGCAAAGCGATCAGGCCGAAGTGCGCCTGACCCTGGCCAAAGGCTCGGCGGTGCGCAGCCTGGATTTTGACCTGGGCGACGGCAGCCACTACAGCGATTTCAAGGCTGACGGCCAATGGCAGCTCACGCCGGGTCAAACCACCCGGGGCGTCTGGCACCCGGCCGCCGACAAGGCCAGCCTGACCTACCGCGTGCGCATCAGCCACGGGCGCAAGAACGGCAGCTTCGACACACGCATGACGCCGAATTGGGCATTGATGCGCGGCGACGACCTGGTGCCGGCCGCCAAGCTCGATCAGCAGGATGGCATCGAACTGGTGTCACGCCTTGAATTCGAATTGCCCAACGGCTGGAAAAGCGTCGAAACCGCCTGGCCGCGGATCGGCAAGAACACATTCCGCATCAACAACGTCTCTCGACTGTTCGACCGGCCGACCGGCTGGATGCTCGCCGGCCACCTCGGCAGCCGCCGCACCCGGTTGGGCGAAACCGAAGTTACCGTCGCCTCGCCGCTGGGGCAGGGCATGCGCCGCATGGACGTGCTGACGCTGCTGACCTTTGTCTGGCCGCAAGCCCAGGCGGTGTTCCCCCGTCACCCGAGCAAGTTGCTGATCGTCGGCGCCAATGACCCGATGTGGCGTGGCGGCCTGGCAGCGCGGGAATCGATCTACCTCAACAGCCGTTTGCCGCTGGTCAGCGAAAGCGGCACCAGCGTGCTGGTGCGGGAATTGGTCCAGGTATTCGGGCGGGTCAACGACAAACAGCACAGCGACTGGATCAGCGAAGGCCTGGCCGAGTATTACGCCATCGAACTGGTGCGCCGTGCCGGTGGCATGAGTGATGAGCGTTATGAGAGTTTGCAGAAGAAGTTGGCCAAGGACAGCCAGAAGGTGACGACGTTGCGGGGGGCGCAGGTCAACCCGGCGCAGATTGCCAAAGCGGTGTTGTTGCTACAGGAGCTGGATCAGGAGATTCGAATCAAGACCCGCAACAAGCGGTCGCTGGATGATGTGCAGCGCGGTGCGATGCATTTGGAGAGCGTCGACACCAAGGAATTTGTGCAGCTCAGTGAAAGCGTGATCGGCGAGTCTTCCAAAGTCCTCGATTCCGAACTCCTGAACTGATCGTTCCCACGCTCCGCGTGGGAATGCAGCCCGGGACGCTCCGCGTCCCTTTCCAGCCTGGAACGCGGAGCGTCCCTGGAGGCGTTCCCACGCAGAGCGTGGGAACGATCGGGGTGGAGTTTTAAACCCCGGCTTTCGGTGATTTCAACGAATCATTACCGGTCAAGGTCGCCGTTTTGGTCGCCGCCTCGGCATTGGCCTTCAACTGATTCAACTCCTCACCCGCCCGCTGAATCTTCGCCCGCACGTTGTTCATGTCCTGGCGACTCTTCTCCAGCAGGCTTTTCACCGAGCTGTGCCCGGTAATGCCACGAGCCAGCGCCACGCCGCCAATCGCCACTTGAATCAAGCCAAACACACCGCCACGACGCAGGCCCTTGCCGACCATCACCACGCCGCCAGCCAGGGAACCGATGCGTTCCCAGCCCTCGACGTTCTGTTCATGGCGAGTCTGGAACGGGGTGGATTCGATGCGTTCTACACGTTTGAGTTCGCTCATGATCTGTCTCCATGCGTTCAGGAATGATAGTTAGCTGACTGCCAGGGGCGGCCGCTTGTTCCATCCAATGTGCGGTGATTCAGCGGAATTTCGAGCCCGAGCGGGTGTTCAACCCCTTGGCCATGCGGTCGTACAGCACGACGTTGACGGTGGCCGCCAGGTTCATGCAACCGGTGGTCGGGATGTAGACCACGTCTTCGCACCAGTCGCGAATCTCTTTATCCAGCGAGCCGTCTTCCGGGCCGAAGATGTAGAGGGCGCGATCCGGGTGGGTGTACTCCGGCAGCGAACGGGCGCCTTCCACCAGTTCCACGGCGACTGGCACACAGCCCAGGGGCAGGATCTTTTTCAAGTCGTCGATGCCGATCAGCGGGATGTCGTAGTGCACGCGCTTGGTGTCGGTGACGAAATCGGCGGCGCGATCATAGCGCTTACCGGTATAGAACACCGACGCCACGCCATAACAGCCAGCGGCGCGCATCACCGAACCGACGTTCTCCGGTGACTTGGGGTTATACAAACCAATGCAGCTGTACCGTTTATCTGCCACGAGCGGGGTGCCTTCGGGAAAAAGAGGGCGATTATACGGGGATTGCCGCAGGGTGGTCAGTTTGTAGATTGATGGTGGCAGTGCGGCCGTCATCGCGAGCAAGCTCGCTCCCACAGGGGATTTGGGTCGAGCACAAATATGGCGCCTGGCGCACAACCCATGTGGGAGCGAGCCTGCTCGCGAAAGCGGTGGTTCATCCAACAGGGATGTCGACTGACACAGCCCCTTCGCGAGCAGGCTCGCTCCCACAGGAAATTTGGGGCGAGCACAAATATGGCGCCCGGCGCACAACCCATGTGGGAGCGAGCTTGCTCGCGAAAGCGGTGGTTCATCCAACAGGGATGTCGACTGACACGGCCCCTTCGCGAGCAAGCCCGCTCCCACAGGGGATTTGGGGCGAGCACAAATATGGCGCCCGGCGCACAACCCATGTGGGAGCGAGCCTGCTCGCGAAAGCGGTGGGTCATCCAACAGGGATGTCGACTGACACAGCCTCTTCGCGAGCAGGCTCGCTCCCACAGGAGATTTGGGGCGAGCACAAATATGGCGCCCGGCGCAGAAACCATGTGGGAGCGAGCTTGCTCGCGATAGGGCCCGTCCAGCCAACATCAATCTGCGCCGCTGTTCCAACCCCCACCCAACGCCACCACCAACCCGACACTCGCCTGCAACTGCCGTGTCCGCAACGTCTGCAACCGCCGCTGCGCCTGCAACGCCGAGGTCTGCGCGGTCACCACGTCCAGATAATTCACCGCCCCCGCTTCATAGCTGTTCATCGCCAATGTCTGCGTGCGTTGCGCGGCATCGACCGCCGCTTGCTCATCCTCCGCCTCCCGTTGCAGATCGCGCAGTTGCCCGAGGTTGTCCTCGACCTCGCGCACCGCGCGCAGCACCTGGCTGCGGTAATGCGCGGCGGCTTCTTCGAATTCGGCCTTGGCCTGACGTTCGTTGGCATCGAGGCGACCGCCATCGAAAATCGGCAAATTGACCAACGGCCCCAGCGCCCAATAGCGATTGCCGGCGGCCAATAGATTTCCACTCCCAGCGGTTTGCCCGCCGAGCAGGCCGGTCAAGCTGAAGTCCGGGTACCAAGCCGCGCGAGCGACGCCGATATTGGCGTTGGCGGCAAACACTCGGCGTTCGGCGGCGGCGATGTCCGGGCGGCGTTGCAGCAGGGTGCTTGGGAGTGCGTCGGGGACAGAAGGCACATTCAATCGCTGATCGTTCGCAGTGAGCTGGAAAACACTCGCCGGCTCACCCACCAATTCTCCAATCGCATGCTCGGCCAGATCCCGTTGCGCTCGCACATCGTCCATTTGCGCCCGGGCCTCGGCCAGTTGGCTTTGCGCGCGGGTCAGGTCGAGTTCCGAGGCGATGGCGCCTTCGTAGCGGTCACGGGTCAGTTGCAACGCCTGGGTGTAATCGTCGAGGGAGCGGGTGAGAATTCCGTTCTGCGCATCCAGTCCCTTGAGCTGGATGTACAACGTGGCCAGTTGCTGTTGCAGGCTCAACCGAGCGGCGGCCAAGTCGTCTGCCGAAGCCGCCACCTGGGCATCACCCGCCGCCACTTGATTACGAATCCGCCCCCACAAATCAAGGTCGAAACTCAGTGCGAACCCGGCCGTGTCGCTGTTGTACACCGACGGCTGATTGCTGCCGCGCAGCGGTTTGCCGTCCGACTGACGCTGGCGCAACGGCTGGGCGCTGGCGCTGATCTGCGGGAACAACCCGGCATGCAACTGCCCGGCATACGCCTGCGCAGCATCAAAATGTGCAAGGGCCGCCGCCAGGTCCGGGTTGGCCTTGAGCAATTGCTGTTGCAGGTCGTTCAGGCGCGGATCTTCATACAACTGCCACCAGTGCGACGAAACCTGCCGGTCCGGTTCAGCCAAATGCCACGGCCCATCACTGGCCTGCTCGCGATACTGCGCCGGCAAGTCGATGACCGGCGCCTTGTACGCCGGCGCCATCGAACACCCCTGCAACGCCAGCGCCATGATCAGCAGCTCAAGCCTTGGGCGCATGCACACCTCCAGCGTCGGCCAGTTGCACGACATCGCCTTCACGCAGCGCATCCGGCGGGTTATCCACCACCCGATCCGCCGGTTTCAAGCCCTGATCGATCACCAGCCGCTCCCCCAGATCCAGACCGATATGAATGTCACGCAAGTGCACGTGATTATCCGGATCCAGCACCGCCACTTGCGTGCCCTGAGCGCGGAAGATCAACGAACTGGCCGGAATGCTCACACCATGGGTATCCGCCGGAATCTGCAAGGTCGCCTCGGCGTAGTCGCCGGGCAACAGCGCGCCGTCCGGGTTATCCGCGACAAACTGCGCGAGCAAGGTGCCGGAGCGCCGGTCAACCGCCGTGGAATCGCCGATCAACCGCGCGCTGAAGTGCTCGCCGGGATGCTCCGGCACGATCAATTCGGCCTGCATGCCAGGGCGGATCACGCTGGCGTAATTCTGCGGCACCGGCACGTAGAGGCGCAGTTGATGGGTGTCGGCGATGTCGAACAACTGCGGATCGCTGTCACTGTCAGCCTTGATCAACTGACCGATGTCGGTGTTGCGCGCGGTGATGGTCCCGGCGAACGGCGCGCGGATGGTTTTGTATTCCTCCAGCGCCGACAGCCGCGCGTAATCGGCCGCCGCAGCATCAGCGTTGGCCTTGGCGGCGGCCGCATTGGAGCGTTTTTCATCGGCTTCCTGGCGCGACACCGAGTGCGTTGCCAGCAGGTTTTGCCAACGGCTTGCGGTGGTTTCGGCCAGACGCGCATTGGCCTGTTCCTGGATCAGCCGGGCACGGGTTTGCGCCACTTGTTGATCGAGGTCCGGGCTGTCGATCTCGGCCAGAATCTGCCCGGCCTTCACATGGGCGCCGATGTCGGTTTTCCAGTCCTTGAGGTAACCGCTGACCCGGGCATGGATCGGCGCTTTGCTCCACGCCTCCAGATGCGCCGGCAAGCGCAGGCTGTCGCCGTGCACGTTCTGTTGCGGCTGGAACACGCTGACCAATGGCATGGCGGCGGTTTCGGTCCAGGCCGCCACGGCTTTCTCGTGGCGGGTGCGGGCGGCCAGACCGTTGGCCACCAGCAACGCGGCCAGGGTCAGGCCACCGACCCCCACCCACATCAGGCGTTTGCGCGACGGTTTTTGATCAGACATGAGAGCTTTCTCCAACAACAGCGCGAGATGATTGACGTCCGTGAACCAGGCTGAACACCACCGGGACGAACAGCAAAGTGGCGGTGGTGGCGAGGATCAGCCCGCCGATCACAGCGCGGCCCAACGGCGCGTTCTGTTCTTCGGACAGGGCCAGCGGCAACATGCCGATGATCATCGCCAGGGCGGTCATGCACACCGGGCGGAACCGGGTGTAACCACCTTCGAGCGCAGCCTTGAGTGCATCGCCGTGTTCGGCCAGGCGTTCACGACAGAAGCTCACCACCAAAATCGAGTTGGCCGTGGCCACGCCCATGCACAGGATCGCCCCGGTCAGCGCCGGCACCGACAGCGAGGTGCCACTGAGAAACAGCATCCACACAATCCCGGCAAGGGCGGCGGGCAGGGCGGTGATGATCACGAACGGATCGACCCACGACTGGAAGTTGACCACGATCAGCAGGTAGATCAGCACCACCGCGCCGAGCAGGCCGAAGCTCAAACCGCTGAAGGCTTCGTGCAACGCATCGATCTGCCCATGCAGGCTGATCACCGCGCCTTTGGGCCGCATCGAGGCGGTGTCATCCAGGACTTTCTGAATGTCCTTGGCCACGCCGCCGAGGTCACGGCCCTGCACGTTGGCGTACAAATCCAGGGTCGGCATGATGTTGTAGTGGCTGACCACCGCCGGGCTCTGCACCCGGGAAATACTCGCCAAACCGCCGAGGATCTGCGATTGCCCGTCACTGCCGGTCACCGGCAAGGCTTCTAGCGACGGCAGGCTGTCGAGGCGATATTGCGGGGTGGCGGCGACCACCCCGTAAGACACGCCGTTGGCCGGGTTGAGCCAGAAGGTCGGCGCGGTCTGCGAGCTGCCGGCCAGGGACGCGACCATGCTGTTGGTCACGTCGCGTTCAGTGATGCCCAGGCCATTGGCCCGCAGACGATCGACGTTGACCTGCAACGACGGATAACCGGTGGACTGCTGGATGCGCAAGTCAGCGACCGCGGCCACATGTTGCAGGCGTCGTTCCAGCTCCACGGCGTAGGCGCGGTTAGCCTCGTCGTTGGGGCCGGAGATTTTCACGTCCAGCGGTGCCGGGGCGCCGAAGTTGAGGATCTGGCTGCTGATGTCCGCTGGCAGGAACGCAAAGTGACTGCCGGGAAAACTTTCGGGCAAGGCTTCGCGCAGGCGTTTCACATAATCGGCGGTGGGACTGTGGTCGGTTTTGAGGCTGACCTGGATGTCACCGTCCTGCGGGCCGATGGTGCCGCTGTTGCTGTAGGCCATGTCGATGCCGCTCAGCGGGATGCCGATGTTGTCGACGATGGTGTCCAGTTGCTCGGCGGGGATGATCTCGCGGATCCGCGCTTCGATACGGTCGAACGCCGCCGCGCTTTCCTCGATCCGCGTGCCCAGCGGCAAGCGCACATGCAGCGATAACGCGCCAGCATCGGTGGCCGGGAAGAAGTCCTCGCCCAGGCTCGGCAACAGCGCAAACGATGCCAGCACACAGGCGAGGAACCCCAGCAGGAAACGCTTGCGGTATTCCAGCGCCAGTTCCAGCAATCCGAAATAAGTGTCCCGCAGGTTGGAGAAATGCCGCTCGAAACCCTGCTGGAAATTCAGCACCCGTTGCAGCAATGGATGGTGGGTTTTGCGGTGCTGCTCACCTTCGTGATGGTTGATGAATTCATCTTCCGGGTGATGCCCCGGACCTTGTTCTGGCCTATGCGGTTTGAGCAAAAACATCGCCAGCGTCGGCACCAAGGTCCGCGACAAAATAAAGGAACTGGCCATGGCAAAAATCACCGCCAGCGCCATTGGCCGAAACAAATAACCGGCGATGCCCTGCAACAGAAACATCGGCACGAACACGATGCAAATGCACAGCAGCGAGACGAAGGCCGGGCCGACAATCTGCTTCGCGCCGTCGAGGATCGCGGTCTTCACCGCTTTGCCTTGTTCCAGGTGCCAGTTGATGTTCTCGATGGTCACCGTGGCATCGTCCACCAGAATCCCCACCGCCAACGCCAGCCCGCCGAGGGTCATGACGTTGAGGGTCTGGCCGCTGGCGGCGAGCAGGGCGATGGCCGACAACACCGCCAGGGGAATCGACGCCGCGATGATCAGGGTTGAACGCCAACTGCCGAGGAACAGCAGGATCATTGCACTGGTCAGCAGCGCGGCGATGATGCCTTCCTTGGCCACGCTGCCCACCGACTGTTTGACGAACACCGACGCATCGCCCAGCAGCGAAGTCTTCAGTGACGACGGCACGGTTTCGTTGATGCGCGGCAGCATTTGGCGGATGCCATCGATGATCGACAGCGTGGAAATATTGCCGTTCTTCAGCGCCGGCATCAGCACCGCGCGGCGACCGTCGACTCGCACGATGTTGGTCTGCGGCGGCGAGCCATCGCGCACGTGAGCGACCTGGCCGATGGTGATCAGCGCGCCGTCGACGGTTTTGATCGGCAGGTCATTGAGTTCGTCGATGGCTTTCGGGCTGTTGTTCAGCAGCACTGTGTATTCGTTGGGGCCGAGCTTGGCGGTGCCCACCGGGATGATCTGGTTCTGCGCGGCCAACGCATTGCCGACGTCCTGGGCCGAGAGGCCTTTGGCAGCCAGGGCTTGCGGGTCGAGATCGAGGGTGATCTGCCGTTGCTTGCCGCCCATCGGCGTGGGGATTGCCAGCCCTGGTACCGACGTCAGCGGCAGGCGGATGTTGTTCTGCACCAGGTCGCGGATCTTCGCTTCCGACAGCGTGGGGCTGGAAAACGCCATCTGCAAAATCGGCACGGTTGAGGCGCTGTAGTTGAGGATCAGCGGCGGGGTGATGCCCGGTGGCATCTGTTTGAGCACAGTCTGCGACACCGCCGTGACCTGGGCGTTGGCGGTGCGGATATCGACGCCCGGCTGGAAGAAAATCTTGACGATGCCCATGCCCGGCAGGGATTGCGACTCGATGTGCTCGATGTCGTTGACCGTGGTGCTCAGGGAGCGTTCATAGGTGTAGATCACCCGCCCGGCCATGTCCTGGGGCGCCAGGCCGTTGTACTGCCAGACCACTGCGATTACTGGAATGCCGATGTCGGGAAACACATCGGTGGGCGTACGCAGGGCCGCCATGGGCCCGATGATGCAGATGAAAATTGCCAGCACGATAAACGTGTAGGGCTTGAGCAGTGCGGTCTTTACCAGCCCGAGCATGCCGTAAACCTCCGAGGTCTTGAAATGCAATTGCCGGGCAGTCTTGCGTGTGCAACTTAAAGATTTGCCTTCACGGGGATGAAGAAATTTTTAACGTTTTCCTGAAAAACCTTTCATGGGTCTTCATTTGTCCAAAGCGCTCTAGCCCGCCACTCTTAACCTCAAGTCGAGCGCCCACCGCCACGCCTGGCGGCGGCCTCGGCGTCCATTTTTCGAGGTGTTTTCCCATGACATTCAAACCCCTTTTACTGCTTCCGGGCCTGGGCCTGATGTGTCTGTTGTCGGCGTGTGCGGGACCGATGCCCAAGGCTGACCCGAGCGAAGCCTTTATAGGTCTGGAACAACCGGGAAGCGCCGATTTGCTGGCGCAGCGGATCGATGGCCAACAGGTCAGTGACGGACGCTACTTCGAGGTCAAGCCGGGCGCGCATCGTCTGGACATGACACTGGTCAGCGGCGCGGACGGCAACTCGCTGGACCTCAATTGCACGGGGCGCCTGAACTACAGCGAGTTCAAGGCCGGCGAGCACTACCAGATCAATGCGTCGAGCGAGGGGCTGAAAGCGGGTGTCAGCCTGACGGATTCCCACGGTAACCAAGTGGCGCAGAGCAGGGGCTTCCTGTGCTCCTGAGCCTGCACAAAACCTGTGGGAGCGAGCTTGCTCGCGATGAGGCCCCCACATTCAACATCTCTATTGACTGACCCGCCGCTATCGCGAGCAAGCTCGCTCCCACAGGGGACGGCGGTGTATGAAGGAATTCATTCCAATGACATTTAAACAACTGCTGTTGATTCCCGGCCTGAGCGTGGTTTGTCTGCTGTCCGCCTGCGCTGGCCCGATGCCAAAACCCGATCCGGGCATGGCCTGGATCGGGCTTCAGGAAGAGTCGCCCAATGACATGCTGGCGGAGCGGGTGGACGGTCAGCGCATTGATGACGGTCGCTTCTTTGAAGTGACGCCCGGTGCCCATGATCTGGCGGTGACGTTGTTCGAGATTCCGAGCGGTGATTCGAACCAGGAGGATTGCGAGGGCAAGGTGCATTTCACGCAGTTTAAGGCGGGTGAGCATTATCGATTGGTGGAATCGAGTCTGGGGCAGGAGGTGAGTGCGCGGCTTGAGGATTCCCGCGGCAAGCAATTGGCGCAGACTGGCGATTTTCAGTGCATGCCCGGTTGAACACCGACCCGTAGGAGCAAAGCTTGCTCGCGATGGCGTCCTCGAAACCGCTATCGCGAGCAAGCTTTGCTCCTACGGGCGATGGTGTTGTCGAAACGGCTATCGCGAGCAAGCTTTGCTCCTACGGGCGATGGTGTTGTCGAAACGGCTATCGCGAGCAAGCTTTGCTCCTACAAGGGCATGGCGATTGAACGGTTTATAGCGGCTCGGCAATCACATACCCCGACCCCCGCATCGTGCGAATCAACGGCGGTAAACCCGGTGGGTCGATCTTCTTGCGCAACCGACCGATGTGCACGTCGATCAGGTTGGTACCCGGGTCGAAGTGATATCCCCAGACCTCTTCGAAAATCATCATCCGCGACAGAATCTGCCCCGGATTGCGCATCATGAATTCCAGCAGTTTGTACTCGGTGGGCAGCAGGCTCAGCGGCTGGTTGGCACGATTGGCCTCGTGGCTGATCAGGTCGAGTTCCAGGTCGGCGATGCGCAAGGTCGTTTCGAAGGTTTTGACCGGGCTCTTGCGTCGCAGCAACACTTCGACCCTGGCCGCCATCTCGTCGGTGGCGAACGGCTTGGCCAGGTAATCATCGCCGCCGGCACGCAAGCCGCGCACCCGTTCATCGACGTCGGAGAGGGCGCTGATCATCAGTATCGGCGTGGCCACGCCGATGGCCCGCAGCGTTGTGACAATCGCCAGGCCATCCAGCTCGGGAAGCATGCGGTCGAGGGTGATCAGGTCGTAATTGCCACTGACCGCGCTCACCAGCCCTTCGCGTCCATTGCTCACCCAATCCACTTCAAAGCCATGGCTTTGCAGTTCAGTGACGATTTCCCTGGCGGTCACGGCATCGTCTTCGATGGTCAGGATTCGGGACATGTCGGTTACCTATGCAGAGTTCCGGATGCCACGATTTTGCCAATAAACGGGTATCGACTTTCTGATGAAAGTTTCATGTTGCGATACAAGGGAAATGCGCTAGGCGGCCAGCGCTTTCTCATGCGTGGCCCCGATCCCCTGTGGGAGCGAGCTTGCTCGCGATAGCGGTTGGCCAGTCAACATTGATGTTGAATGTGATGCCGCCATCGCGAGCAAGCTCGCTCCCACAGGGTGTATGCGTCTGACCGGGGATTACTGGGTTGCTGGCAACATCGCTTTGAGCTTGGCCATCATGGAGGCAGGCGCATCGGTGATCTTGTTGCCCGCCGGGTCCTTGCTACCCGAGCCGCTGGTGTCTACACCCGACAGGATTTCCGCCAGATTATTGAAGTGCCCGTCTTTCTTCTTGCCCCCGGCGGCGACATCGCCCTTGTCGTACTGGGTCAACGCGTCCTGCAGGGTCTGGTGCTGGGTCAACCATTCGGGCTTGGTCTTTTCCTCGGGGCTCATGTTGTCGAGGAAATTCAGCGCAGCTTTGGCCCGGCCGATCGGATCATTGGCGAACGGGTCTTTCCAGTTTTTCTTTTGCTCTTCAGGGCCGCTGTAGTGACCCGACGCCAGCCGCGCCTGCTGTTGCATCAGCGCTTTGGCCGCTTCCTGCTCATCGCTGGAAAACTTGCCGCCTTCGTTGGTGGCCACGGCATTCAGCGAGCGGCGATCCAGATCGCCCATCAACGCATTCTTGTCTTCCACGCTGCCGTTGTAAGGCTTTTCCCCGGCCTTCATCTGCGCGTACTTGTCGTCCATGCGCTTGCGCGCATCCACGGCCACGTCCGCGAAGGTCTTGTCCTTGGAACTGGACACCGCGCCCGGCTGGGTCACGCCCAGCACCAGGGCGTCCGCGTTCATGCCCGCACGGACCGGAAAGTACGGCGCGTTGTTGCCGATCGAACCGCTGTAGTCGGTGGATTTTTTCGAGAGACTGACCGCGTCATCGGTCTTGGCGTCTTTGGCCGCCTGCTCGGTGGCGCCGGGTTTAGCCCTGGCCTGGGCCGCCGCGCCATAAGCCAGCATCGCCGGGCTGTTGAAGGTTGAGGAGACGTTCATCGTTCGCTGCCTTGCGTGTATTGATGCTGATACATCGCAAGAACAGTGCCAGCAGGGAGAAGGGCAGCGGGAGGGCAGGTTTGTAGCGGTTTTGACATGTTTGCGCTGCGGCAAGGATTGCCGGGAGCGGCAAGTTATTGCCGCTTGAAACACAAAACCCCTGTGGGAGTGAGCCTGCTCGCGAATGCGGTGGGTCAGTCAGCAGTGATGTTGACTGACATGGCCTATTCGCGAGCAGGCTCGCTCCCACAGGGATTGGGGGTCAGTCTTCTTTCTTCATCAGTCCAGCCAGCGCCGCAAACGGGTTGTGCGTCGCCTTGGCGATTTTCGGGCTGCTCAGTGAGCCTTCGTCGAAGTACTGCTGATCGGTGTAGCGCGAGTGTTCGTTGTCGTGGCAATACAGGCACAACAGTTCCCAGTTCGAGCCGTCCTGTGGGTTGTTGTCGTGGTTGTGGTCGCGGTGGTGCACGGTCAGTTCGCTGAGGCGCTTGCCGGAGAATTCACGGGCGCAGCGGCCGCACACGTGCGGGTACATCTTCAGGGCCTTGTCGCGGTAACCCATTTCCTTGTCGCGCTGGTTGTCGGCGAGGATGCGATCCAGCTTCGAGGTATTGGTTGGCGTTGACGAACTCATGGGTTCACCTTTGTAAAAGACTAATGACGGTTATGTTCAGAGTTTAGCTCAGCCCTTGAGCTTCTCGGCAATCCAGATTGTATGGCGCGTGCCTTTGTTGCCGTGGGCGAAGACCTGGACTTCTTCGGCCTTGAAACCGGCCTTCTTCAATTTGTCGGAGAACTGCTTGTCGGCGCTGGCCGACCACACCGCCAGCACGCCTTTGGGCCGCAGGGCCTTGGCGCAGGCACTCAGGCCGCCGGATGAGTAGAGCCAGCTGTTGGCCCGTTGGGTCAGGCCTTCGGGGCCATTGTCGACGTCGAGCATGATCGCGTCGAAACCTTGGGGCTCGGCTTGCAACACCTTGGCCACGTCTTCCATGCGGATCACCGTGCGCGGGTCGAGCAACGGGTTGCCGGCCTTTTCCCCCAGCGGCCCGCGATTCCACTCGACCACGCCGGGCACCAGTTCGGCGACCACCACTTCAGCGGTCTTGCCCAGGTGCTTGAGGGCGGAGGCGAGGGTGAAACCCATGCCCAGGCCACCGATCAACACGCGCGAATTCGGTCGGCCGGCGACCTTGCGGCACGGGATCTCGGCCAGGGCGTCTTCGGAGCCGTGCATGCGGGTGTTCATCAGTTGCCCGCCGTCGCCACCCTGGATCTTGATGACGAAATCCTCACCGTATTCGAACAGGCACAAGGCACCGCCGTTTTCAGGGATGGGGGCGGTGTCGAGCAGAACGAAACGTTTCATGGCAGGCTCTTGGGCAAAATTGGCATAAGGCAAACGGACGCAGTTGGGAGTAGCCTGCAAGCAGACAACAAGGCCAACGGAGCCATTGATGAAGCGCACCATTCTAACGGTCATTGCCTTGGCCGCGCTCTCGATAACTGCAGTGCAGGCCCAGCAGCAGCAAACCATGCCCACCAGCCCGGCGCCGATGTCCGGTTCACCCGGCACCGCGACCCCCACGCCGTACCCGCAGATTACCCCCACCAGCGTGCCCAGGACCGGGCCTGGCAGCGGCGGCCCGCCACTGGTGCCGATTGAAATGCCCAGCCCTCCGACCAAGGACCAGCCGTTGCCGGGCCTTGAACCGAACAGCACGAAGATCAAGTCGCCAGGGGGTTAAACCTGTTGCGAGAGCAGTTGCCCGTCCGCCATGCGCAGGCGTTTTGACAGCGAGACGGCGAGGGCGCGGATGATCTTGGCGGCGATTTTCGGTGCGTCGTTGAGCATTTTTTCCAGCGAGTCCTTGCCCAGGTTGAGTAGCTGGCAGTTGCTCGCCGCGACACAACTGGCCGAGCGCCGCTCGCCGTCGAGCACGGCCATCTCGCCGAACGCCCGACCGCTGCGCAGGGTGGCCATGATCACCGTTTGCCCGTCGCTGTTGGTCTTCTGCACCGACACCTGGCCGGTATGGATGATGCACATGAAACTGCCGGCATCGCCCTCGTGAAAGATCGCTTCGCCCTGGGCGATGGTGCTGATGCTGAAATAACCGGAAGCGGCGGCGAAGTCGGCCGGCAGCAGCTGATCGAACAGGCCGCAGTCCATCAGCCAGTCGCGAATTTCGTTGTTCAGTAAGGTCGGTTCTGACATGTCGTCACGGTCTTTTTTGTTTTTTGCTGAATGATGCTCGTATCCCTGTAGGAGCGAGGCTTGCCCGCGAAGGCGTCGTGTCAGCCAACATAGATGTTGAATGTTGCGGCCTCTTCGCGGGCAAGCCTCGCTCCTACAAGGGTAGGTCGGCGTACGGGGTTTAAGACCCGTACACCGGGCCAAGTTCCTCAGGCAATGCCCAAAACCTTGAAAACAAATGCGTATTCGAGGGCTACGTCACGTAATCCCTGGTAACGCCCGCTCATGCCGCCATGCCCGGCACCCAGTTCGGTCTTGAGCAGCAGGGGATTGTCGTCGGTTTTGGTCGCGCGCAATTTCGCCACCCACTTGGCCGCTTCCCAGTACTGCACGCGACTGTCGTTGTAGCCGGCGATCACCAGCGTGGCTGGATACGCCTGGGCGGTGACGTTTTCGTACGGGGCGTAGGCCTTGATCCGATCATAGACGTCCGGCTCTTCAGGATTGCCCCATTCGTCGTATTCAGTGACGGTCAGCGGCAAATCCGGGTCGAGCATGGTGTTGAGCACATCGACGAACGGCACCTCGGCAATCGCCGCCGCGAACAGCTCTGGACGCTGATTCAGCACCGCGCCGATCAGCAAACCCCCGGCGCTGCCGCCGCTGATCGCCAATTGCGGCGCAGTGGTGAAGCCGTTGGCGATCAAATGCTCGGCGCAGGCGATGAAGTCGCTGAACGTGTTGTGTTTGTGTTCCTGCTTGCCGGCGCGGTACCAGGCTTCCCCCAGTTCACCGCCGCCACGCACGTGGGCGATGGCAAACGCCACGCCGCGATCCAGCAGGCTCAGGCGCGCGTGGGAGAACCACGGGTCGAGGCTTTCGCCGTAGGCGCCGTAGCCGTACAGATACAGCGGCGTCGGCTTGCCGAGGGCTTCGCGTTTGACCACCAGGCTGATCGGCACCTGCGTGCCGTCCGGCGCGGTCGCCCACAGGCGTTGGCTGACGTAGGCATCGGCGTCGAACGGGCCGAGCACCGGGGTTTCCTTGAGGACTTTCTGCTCGCCGGTGGCCAGTTCCAACTGACGAACCTGCGCCGGACGGTTCAGCGCTTCGTAACGCAGGCGAATCTTGTCGCTGACGAATTCCAGACTGTTTTGCACATGCAGGCTGTAGGCCGCGTCCGGCAATTGCACGCGATAAGGCGCCAAACCTTGTGGGCGAACCTCGATGATCGGCAAGCCACCTTCGCGCAGGCTCAGGGTCACGGCTTCGACGTTCAGGCTCAGGCCTTCGATCATCACCGTGTCGCTGTGGGGGATCAGGTTCTGCCAGTCGGCCTCGGTCGGCGCCACGCCAGTATCGGCGGCGGTGTAGAGGGCGAAGTTGATGCCGTCGCGGTTGCTGCGAATGAACCAGGTCCATTGGCCGTCGAGGGCGCCGTGATCGACGTCGTATTCGTGATCCTCGACCCGTGGCGCCAGGCAGGTAAAGGGCTGGTGCGGCTGGAAGGCGTCGAGCACCCAGACTTCGCTGGTGGTCTTGCTGCCCAGGGACAGCAGCAATTGCTGTTCGGAGCTTGAGCGGTAGCAATGCAGGAAGAATCGCCCGTCCGCCTCATGGAACACTTCTTCGGCCGCCGTGCCGTCCAGCCGATAGCGCATCAGCTTGTGCGGGCGATGAGTGTCGTCCAGTTCGCCGAAAAACAGCGTCACGCTGTCGTTGGCCCAGGTCATGCTGCCGTCGCAGTCCTGGAATTCCAGTTCGCTGACACGGCCGTTGGACAATTCCTTCACGAACAGCGTGTAAATCTCATCGCCCGTGGTATCGAGGCTGTAGGCCAGGCGCTGGTGGTCCGGGCTGATGCTGAACGCGCCGAGGGAGAAAAAACCGCCCTTGGCCAGTTCGTTCGGGTCCAGCAGCAGGTGTTCCTGGCTTTCGTCGATGAGCAGGCTGTCATCCGCCGGGCGCGGGCAGCGGTAGTGACGAGCGTATTCATCACCCGCCGTGGTGCGGGTGTAATACAGGTACGGGCCCCACGGCGAGGGCAGGGACAGGTCGGTTTCGAGAATCCGGCCCTTGATCTCCTCGAACAGGGTTTCGCGCAGCCCGGCCTGATCGGCGGTTTGTGCTTCTTGATAGCTGTTTTCAGCCTTCAGGTAGTCGAGCACCGCGTCGGTGTCGCGCTCCTGGAGCCAGGCATACGGGTCAACCCCTTCGGCCTTGCGGGCAATCGGGGCGCTGGTGACGTTGGCGGATAAGGGCATGAAGGGCTCTCGGACAATGTACGGAATAAGGGTTTCGCAGACATTCGGCAAATCTAGAGGCCTGTGCGGATCCTGTGGGAGCGAGCTTGCTCGCGATGAGGCCAGTACATTCAATATCAATGTTGTCTGGCAGTCCGCCATCGCGAGCAAGCTCGCTCCCACAGGTTCTGTGTCTGGACCGACTGGTATTGGGACAAGCCGGACGGGCGAAAAGTCGTTACTATAAGCGCCTCTTTGCCTGCCTTGCCATGGACACCATGACCGAGAACGACTATCTGATCGCTTGGGGCCTCTACGCCTTTGCCGCTTTAGGCTGCCTGTTGGTGTGGATGCGCCTGACCCGCTGGATGTGGCGCTACCTGCGCGAGCCGCTGCGGTTGCTGGTGGCGGTGTTGCTGTTCAGCCCGACCATCATCGATCCGGTGAAGGAAAAGGTTGCCCCGGCCATCGCCATCACCGCCCTGGACCTGGCGTTCAAGGTGGGCAACAACGCCTGGCGGGCAATTTCCGATCTGTTCATGTACGGCATGATCGCGTTCGGCCTGTATCTGATTTTCGTGCTGATCCGCTTTCCTATCGAGCGTGCGTCCAACGCCCGCAAGGAACAGGCTGCCGCCGCCAAGGCCGCGATCAAGCCTGACGACTACGAAGACGAGCAACCGTTCGGCGTGGCCGGCGATGACCGCTATGGCCGTCCGCCGATCCCGAACAACCCCCAGCGTTCGCGCATCGAACCGCGTTTGTAACCTTGCCCCAGCATTGAAGCGAGAGTCCGAGCATGTGTGAGTTATTGGGCATGAGCGCCAATGTCCCGACCGATATCGTGTTCAGCTTCACCGGGCTGATGCAGCGCGGCGGGCGTACCGGGCCGCACCGTGACGGCTGGGGCATCGCCTTCTATGAGGGCCGTGGACTGCGCCTGTTCCAGGACCCGGCGGCGAGCAGCGAGTCGGAAGTGGCCAATCTGGTGCAGCGCTACCCGATCAAGAGCGAAGTGGTGATCGGGCATATCCGCCAGGCCAACGTCGGTAAGGTCTGCCTGTCCAACACCCACCCGTTCGTGCGCGAGTTGTGGGGGCGCAACTGGTGTTTCGCCCACAACGGCCAGCTCGCGGACTTCGAACCGATCAAGAGTTTCTACCGCCCGGTCGGCGATACCGACAGCGAAGCGGCGTTCTGCGATTTACTCAACCGCGTGCGCGCCGCGTTTCCTGAACCAGTGGAAATCGAAGAACTGCTGCCGGACCTGGTGGCCGCCTGCGCCGAGTACCGCAGCAAAGGCGTGTTCAACTGCCTGCTCAGCGACGGCGACTGGCTGTTCTGCTATTGCTCGACCAAACTGGCGCAGATCACCCGTCGCGCCCCATTCGGCCCGGCACGCCTGAAAGACGTCGATGTGATCGTCGACTTTCAGGCCGAAACCACGCCCAACGACGTGGTCACGGTGATTGCCACCGAACCCTTGACCGAAAACGAAACCTGGACCCGCTACGAACCGGGCCAATGGAGCCTTTGGCGACGCGGCGAATGCGTCAGCCAGGGCAAGACCGAATAAGGACTTCCCCCATGTTGCTCAGTTATCTACGGCTGGTGTTGTTTGCGGCGGGCCTGTTGATCGGTGTCCAGGTGCCGGGGTTCATCAGCGATTACGCCAAGCGGGTTGAGGCGCATCTGATTGAGGCGCAGACCGGTTTGAGTGGCTTCCAGGGCACGGCCAACCAATTTTTCAAGGGTGATATGCAGGCCTTGGTCGCGCATTACCGTGCGAGCGAAGACCCGATCTTTCGCAGCGATGCCGACAGCCTGAGCAATTTGCTCACCCGTCAATTGGCGTTGGATAAACAGTTCCAGGCGATGCAAGGCCCGTGGTACATCCGCTTCCTGCAAGTGGCGCTGGCGGCGGATCCGGACATTCGCAAGGAAACCTGGAACGGCTACAGCTACCAGATCCTGCTGACCCCGGAAGCGATGATCTGGGGCATGAGCGGGGCGTTGTTGCTGTCGTTCGGCATTGAATGCCTGTTCCGGCTGATCGACTGGGTGGTGCTGGGCGGCAAACGCCTGCGCCAGAGCCGGCCGATTGAAGACCGGGATGTACGGGGGTTGTAAGAAAAAAGATCACAGCCCCCTTGTAGGAGCGAGGCTTGCCCGCGAAGGCGGCGTGTCAGTCGACATCAACGTTATTTGACACGACGCCTTCGC
>NZ_MOBR01000007.1 GCF_003732705.1 Pseudomonas frederiksbergensis
GTCAATGGCTCAAGACGATCAGGTTATGAGCGTTTTTACACACTCTGGGCCAATAGCAGCCGTTAAACCTGCTATAACTAACGGCCATCAGAAGGGTCTCATGCACGCTACAGAGACAAAAAACCACATAAGATTTCAGTCGAGTTTGCGAATTCTTCCCAAAAACATTGAAACTGCCTCGATTCGGCTATCCTATTCCTCATACCCAGCGAATCATGGATGAATCTATGCAGCAACGAAATCTCACAAATGGCTCTGACGAGATCAGAATCAATGCTAACGACACCTTCGAGCTTAAGTATTGGGCAAAAAAATTCGGCGTAACTACGAACCAGCTCAAATCCGCAGTGAAAGCGGTGGGCGATGCCCCTAGCGCGGTCCATAGTCAACTCGAAAGCATAAAAAACTCTAATAACACATGCTCGACGTGGTGAGTCGTCGATGGACAGATTTATCACTGCGAAACTGGTTCAAGGCTATCTGAATCGCCCCTGCTTTCGTAGACAAATCCGACTGACCCCATTTGGCCGATTGTGGCCTATCGCGAAGGGCCTCAGTCGACCCAAAGCTGTCGTTCACAAGGCAGCGCGACTAAGACGACGAGCCTTCCCACAGCTTGAAGAGTGGCAGCCTGGCCACTGGAACGAGCAATACGTCGCAGTCGCCGTCCCCAAAAACGCCGAGCATAGACTGTCGCCCCGGTTACGGCGTCGCCCGATAGCTGGTTGCGTTAGCGATTGTGCTTTCCAATTGATCTAGGGTGTATGGCTTGTGTAGAAAAGTTGCCGATAGCGGGATTAACTTCTCCTCTACAGAGTAACCAGAGACGAGTACCGAAGGGATGGAGGGCCACCTTTCATTCGCCATGCGTATAAATTCGGTGCCTTTCATCCCTCCAGGGAGACCTTGATCCGCGATGATGAGGACGCAATCACCTTCAATATGCACGAGATAGCTCAGTGCCTGAATGGCGTTGTTGAAACCTGCCGAGGTATATCCGAGCTCCGCAAGAACTCCTCCAAAGCATCCGGACAACCGGTTCGTCCTCGATAACAATTATGCGCCCCAGCATAGGCCGCCCGTCTTTCCTATCCACACTCACACTGGTGTTCCTTATGCGGATTGCCGGTGACTCTAGGGGATTGAGTGTAAGCGCTTTTTCATGCACCGCGCGGTAAAGGGTGATTTTGGACGGGCCTGCCAGCCCACCTTTGCAAAATAGATCCAACCGGTTATGAACGGTCGCTGCTGTCCGATAACAGCTCTTATAACAGGTAGCTATACGTGGTTTTTCCTTGTCATTCAGGTGCCATCAGCACCGCAAGGGTCATATTAATAAACTCTTCATTTCGGCCAATAGTGTCTAAGGCCGCGCGAACATTACCGGCGACTTCAGCAGCACCGCGTTGCTCGACCCAGAGCGTCAACTCCATGATGGCGGCCTCAAGGGCGATTTGGTTTTGATTGATTTTGAACAGCCGCGAGGGGAGCAGGTCAGAAGCGGGCATCGATTTTTCTCCGTGGAAAGGGATAGCGTAGCCGCATAGGAAATGAAGGAATGGAGCGCATTGGTTTGGTGCCGATACTGCGGAAACGAATTGTTGAAAAATGCTGCCAGAGCTTCTTTACTAGCTCTCTTCATGGACAACCAATTAATGGATGTTGCCCTTAGGACGAACGTGATGATTTCCGCTCTTGAGCTTCGACATATTATTGAATGCGGCTTCCTGCCACTGTCCTGCGCCTGCACCACCAATCCCGATGGGTCACTGATGATCAAGGTGATAGAGCCTTCCTCAGGAAGTGTAGAACTGTTGGTTACCGGAGTGTCGGTAACGGGGCTTACGTCCAGCCGCGAAATTGCAAATTTGATAGGCGAGCTACGCACCGAGATGTCCGCTCGCCAAATAAGTTTTTCGTCGGCAGAGGGGAGGGCTTAGCTTTACAGGGGTGCTGATTACGTTTCCGCTCATCGGCGGGCGGCTGCTTTTGATGTCAAATTGATATCGCGGTAGACTGCGCTTTCCACTAATTCATGAGCCGGAATCCAGTGCCCGTAGATAGAAGCTACCAACTTGAGCAAGCCCTCTTGGCTGTTATTGCTTCAGCCAAGAAACTAAGCATCAGCAGTGACGTGTTATGCGCGGAGGCAGTGGGCGGTTTAATGGCTGATCGTTTCTGGCAGTGGGCGGATGCTGAGCATAAAGATGGAGCTGCCGACGAGATTGAAAGCGCCTTAACGCTTCTTTTTGGTAAGCGTCCGGCCAAGTCACCTTCCGAACTCCAGCATTAAGGGCGATGGTGTCCGCGTATATTTAAGCGGACGCGATAGCCCTTAACGCCAGGATTTCCATGCGCCAACGAAGCTCTTACCCAAAACCTTTCAAAGCCCAGGTTGTTCAGGAATGCCTGCAACCGGGAGCAACGCTTTCCAGCGTCGCCATCAGCCACGGCATCAATGCCAACGTGATCCGCAAGTGGCTACCGCTTTACCGAGATCAGCCTCCAGCGGCGTTGTTCCGTTAAGAGCCAACCCAGAACGGCCCGAGGAGTCGTCAGCGACTATCGAGCTGCCGCTTGGCGAGCAAACGCTCACCGTGAAATGGCCAACCTCCGACCCCGAAGGCTGTGCCCGTTTTATCCGTGGACTCGCCCAATGATCCGCATTGACACCATCTGGCTCGCCACCGAGTCCATGGACATGCGCGCCGGAACTGAAACTGCGCTGGCCAGGGTGATTACGGTGTTCGGTGCGGCGAAGCCGCACTGTGCTTATCTGTTTGCCAATCGCCGGGCCACTCGCATGAAGGTTCTGGTGCACGACGGGATCGGCGTTTGGCTGGCGGCACGCCGGTTGAACCAAGGCAAGTTTCACTGGCCAGGCATTCGGCAAGGTTGCGAGGTGGAGTTGGACTCCGATCAGCTTCAGGCTTTGGTACTCGGTTTACCTTGGCAACGCGTTGGAGCTGGCGGCGCAATCACCGTCCTTTAAAACGCGGTAATTAACGCCTGAGCCTGCTGCCGCAGCCGATCTGCTTTGGTAAAATCCAAGGCATGACTTCTACCCCCAATCTCGATCAAATGCCCCCGATCAACTGCGTGCACTCGCTGCGCAGTTGCTGTCGTAGGTCGACACGATGGGCAAGAAGATCCATCGGATCGAAACAGTCAACGAACAACTCACCCACGAAATCGCAGTGCTCAACGGCACAAGTTCGCCAAGCGCAGCGAGCAACTGAGCCCTGATCAGGGCTCAGTTGCTCGACGACCTGTTAGACACAGATATCGCGGCCATCAAGGCTGAGTTGAAAGCGGTCAATCCGCCGGCTGCGCCGGCCGACCCCCGTCAGCAGCCCAAGCGTGCGTCGTTGCCGCCGCAGTTTCCACGCACCGTTATCCATCACGAGCCGGACAACACCCAGTGCGTCTGTGGTTGTCAGCTTCAACGCGTCGGCGAAGACATCAGCGAGAAGCTCGATTACACGCCGGGCGTGTTCACCGTCGAGCAGCATATACGTGGAGAGTGGGCCTGCCGACAGTGCGAAACATTGCTTCAAGCACCGGTGCCGGCGCAGGTCATCGACAAGGGCATCCCAACCGCAGGCCTGTTGGCGCATGTGATGGTGGCTAAGTTCGCCGACCACTTGCCACTGTATCGACAGGAGAAAATCTTTGGCCGCGCCGGCCTGATGATCGTCCGCTCGACACTGGCCCAGTGGGTTGGACAAACCGGCGTGCAACTTCAGCCTCTGGTTGATGCGCTACGCGAAACGGTGCTGGCCGAGGGCGTGATCCACGCCGATGAGACTCCAGTTCAAATGCTTGCGCCAGGCGAGAAGAAAACTCACCGAGCGTATGTCTGGGCTTATTGCTCCACGCCGTTTTCGACGCTCAAGGCTGTGGTTTATGACTTCAGTCCAAGCCGAGCGGGCGAGCATGCGCGCAGCTTCCTCGGCTCCTGGAGCGGCAAGCTGGTGTGCGATGACTTTGCTGGCTACAAAGCTGGCTTCGAAAAAGGCATGACCGAAATCGGCTGCATGGCTCACGCCCGTCGCAAGTTTTTCGATCTGCACGTGGCAAATAAAAGCCAGCTGGCTGAACAGGCGCTGCACTCGATTGGCGGCTTGTACGAAGTTGAACGCCAAGCGCGAGACATGAGTGACGAGGATCGCTGGCGAATACGACAAGAAAAAGCAGCACCATTGGCGAAAGCACTGCACGAGTGGATGTTGACCCAGCGCGATCTTGTGCCCAACGGATCAGCGACGGCCAAAGCCTTGGATTACAGCCTTAAACGCTGGGTAGCGCTGACGCGCTACCTTGATGACGGAGAGCTGTGCCAATCGACAATAATCCGGTCGAGAATCAGATCCGGCCGTGGGCACTTGGGCGTTCGAACTGGTTGTTTGCTGGATCGCTACGCAGCGGCAAACGGGCGGCGGCGATCATGAGCTTGATCCAGTCTGCGCGCATGAACGGGCATGATCCGTATGCGTATCTGAAGGACGTACTGACTCGTTTGCCGACACAGCGGGCGAATGAAATTACGGAGTTGCTGCCGCATAAGTGGGCGCCAGTGTAACCTCGGAAAGCGCGCTCAGCGGACGCTCGCTGTTAGAAAGCGAAAACTATGAGTTCGGCAGCCAGACCAGCAACCGCCGCTATCTAGGGAAGGAGCATTAATTGAATATAATCAGCCTCAAAGATTTGACTGCGCGGCATGTCTTGGAGATATGGGAGCAGGCAAAGCAGCCTCCCAAATCCGTCAAGGGCACCGTGGGTTGGTCATTCGAAGGGAATGGTATTCGCACCCGTACCACGTTCATACAAGCTTTTGGACAGCTGGTTTGCAATTCATAGAGCTTCCGAAGCTTCTCAAGTCGAAGGAGCGTGTAGAAGATCTAGCGGGCTACCTTGATCATTTTTATTCTATTTATGTCATCAGGGAGTCGAACCACGAAAAGCTGAAGGAATTTGCTTCGGCGAGTGGAAGGCCCGTAATAAATGCCATGTCGGCTCAGGGGCATCCCTGCGAGGTTCTTTCCGATGCCTTCTACGTCCACTCTAAATTTGGTGAGATCCGTAAGGCAAAGATAGGACTGTGGGGCCCAACCACAAATGTGCTGCGCTCATGGCACGAGCTCGCGGAAGTGCTAGGAATAACGATCATGCATTTCTGTAGCCAAGACCTTCATCATTTAAATCCTCATATTGCCTTTTCCGACGTTGCCAATCGGCAAGTGGATATCTTGATTACCGATTCGTGGCCAGCCAACTTCACAGACACTGAGTGGTCGCTCACAAAAGAACATCTGGCAAAGCTAGGCAACCCGATCGTGTTACCAACACCGCCCTTTTTTATCGGTGAAGGTTGGATTTGATCCTGTCGACTACAGCGGTTTCGCTGGATACGAGCAGAAGGCAGCCCTGCTTCAGGTTCAGCGCGCAATCATGGAATACGCCATGGGTGCATGCCTTACCTAGCCGCTGACCGCCTGAATGCTGGAATTGGCAAGGTGTGTTTCTCGGAACGCTTACTCTTTTTGAAGGGCGTAATCAGGCTCAACAGCCTAAAAAGGCAATTCATAACGCTCGTCGAACGTAGCTTAGGTTTTGTGGATGGGTGACTCGGGCTGCAGCAACGATGCTACCGCAATCACCAAATCGTCCAGAGCCCAGGGCTTGTGTAGGTAAACGGTCGATACCGGTACTAATTGTGGATCGATAAGATATCCGGACGTCAGAATTGCTGCGATGAAGGGCCATCGGCTACTAACCATCTCGATGAATTCTATACCTTGAATTTGTCCCGGTACGCCATGGTCTGCGATGACCATGCGACATTTTTCATGTGATTGCAGTAGATAGGTTAAAGCGTCGTCCGCAGTCTCAAATGCTATTGCCCGTGCACCAATCTCAGCAACGATATCTACCATCAGGGAGCGCAAGGTAGGATCGTCCTCAACGACGATTATGTCTCCCTCGATTGGCAGTACGCCTTCCCAGTTTACGTTCACTCATCGATTCCTTAGTCGGGCAAAACGTGCCGACGTCGTTGAAGTCAGGGTCTTAGTGTATGCCTAATTCCGAGATTTGCCGCCACCAAGCATTACGTTTGATGACCCAAGTCACAGGTTTGGATCTACGAAGTATTACGCCGAGAGCTACCGCCCGTCATGGGAAAGGAGAATCGATCGATTGATTCTGGTCTTGTTAGATACATACATTCGTCTTACTGGAATCACTATGTCCTCCAGCGATTTGCCTTCTTTGGTCGACGAAAAACCTCCGCAGTCAACTACTCACAAGACTGCGGCTCAGTGTATTCAGGAGCGGGAGTTGTCGCACGCCTATGCGGTGCAGCTCTCGCTAACGCGCGAGGAGTTGGTTGCTCAGCGCGAGCAATGTTCGAGTCGAATGAGAGACTTTCGAGCGGGCCTTTCAGCATTGGATACCAATTTGGGTTGTGATCACACCAGGCTACCGGGGTGGCCGCAAGGTGGCTCAGTACCCTTGACGACGGTAACTTTACCGTCTTCACATGAGATGGGTATGCATAGCTATGTTTTTATCGATGCCTGTGACCACGGAAGGGCTGGTCTCTACTCCTTGTTCAGCAGCGAATCAGAGCGCTTGCGCCATAGATTCTTTAAACCTTCTTTTGACAACGAATGTCGATAACTGGAGAGCTCCCACTTTGCTGGAATGAGAGAAGGCCAATGATCGGTGTTGTGATACCCGCCCATAACGAAGAAAACCACATCACCGACTGCCTATCATCTGTCTTGGTGGCTGCTAGGCATCCGAGTTTGCGTGGTCAGCTGGTCACGATACTTGTCGTCCTGGACGATTGTTCAGACAACACCGCACAATTGGTTTCCACGCAGGGCGTAGCAAAGCTCGACGCTTGTTTTCAGAACGTGGGTAGAGCTAGAGCAACTGGCGCGCAGGAACTGCTCAATGCCGGAGCGCAGTGGCTCGCGTTCACCGATGCTGACACAGTCGTTCCTCACGATTGGCTCGCTCGCCAGATCGGGTTCAATGCTGATGCGGTATGTGGAACGGTTGAAGTGGATAGCTGGGTTGAGCATGGTGACCTGGTGCGTTCCAGATATCTTGAGGTGTACCAATTCGTCGAGAACCATCGCCATATTCACGGTGCCAATCTTGGAATGAGTGCCAAAGCGTATCGAAACGCCGGCGGCTTTCAACATCTTGCCGCACACGAAGACGTTCATTTGGTAGCCGACCTTGAGAGGATCGGCGCTCACATTGTTTGGACAGCCACGAACCCAGTGGTCACTAGCGCACGCCTAGATTTCAAATGTCGGGGCGGGTTTGGCGAATATTTGACTTCTCTGGGCGCTTCAGTGGGTACGCCTGTACTTGACCCTAAGGTGAGTGCCGGTATTGCTCCTTGAATCGATGGGCTAGTGGGGATGACTTTGGAATACATCGACCTTGTGCAATGGCCCGCCATGTTAGTAACGGTGGTCTCAGCTTGGTTCGTTGGCTCGCAACGACCACGTCGGCGCATGATTGCCTTTTGGGGGTTCATTGCGAGTAATGCTTTGTGGGTTGTCTGGGGACTCCACGTAAACGCTTACGCGTTGATAGTCCTTGAATGTGTTCTGCTGGGAATGAACGCCCGAGGCTTCAAGAAGAATCTCAACGGGTATCGAGCATCCTAACGACATGGCGCCATAGACCAAACGCGACTGTCTACGCGAAAGAATTGAGAGAGTAATCCCAAGTTCACGTGTCTTAGCGGAAACAGATGAAGACTTTTGCTGATCTGACCTATGGTGAAGGTATCTCAGCGAGGACGTGAAGATGATCCCAAGATTCGTCGTTGTCCCTGTAGTCCCCACTGAAACTGGCTCCTCTCGAAAGAGAGCGCCCGGATACTGCAAAACAGCGCCAATAGGATTTAACATTTATGACAATGAGAAAAAGTCGCGCTCGCAAGCTACCTTTTTGAGTCGAGAAGAGGCTGAGGCTGAATGCCAGTGGTTAAACCTGCGACGGCTGCAGAGCGTCTCTTCACACCCGGACACCTTCTAAATTCACGGCGATAGCGCGCATTCGATGCGTGTGCGCTATCGATGGGTATCCGCTAAGGTTGCTTTATCCAAATCAAGCTTTAACGACCATCGGTATCTGGGTTTTCAGTCTCGGTAGTAGTGCCAGCTTGAGACGGGGCATTTTCGCTCCCTGATGTTGAGCCAGATATGGAACTGTCAGAATCCTCTTCGCTTGCTGATTTTTCAGCAGTGAACCAGTGCTCCAGATCTTGCCCTTGCGGCTTGCCTTCTTTCTCCCAAAGCTGATACGCCGCTTCTCGAATTTTTTGCTCATCCATCGTAAATTTCCTCCCATTGCTCACTGAGTTAATTTCGGGCCAACGGGAGAAATCTGTGGTGCCTCCCAATTCGTCACAGCATTAAGCATAGGCGCCATGACGGGCTCCACATTGCTGTTGGTCAGATTTCGCATGCACATCTATGTCTCGGTCAAGCCATGAATGTGTGGCGGCACGTTGGAGAAAAAACAATCCGACTAGCGGCTGAGTTCTGCTCCTATGCAATGTGCCTCACCCGATTGTCAGAAGTCGATGTCATGGAGGCCACGCGTTGCATTGCTTTGCACGTTGCAAGAACAAATTGGTTTGAACGCAGGCATGACGCCGAGGCCTAAGTTTTACTAGCGCTTGGAGGGTCGAATCATGTCGGAAGCCACCACTTACTTCGCTATCGCCGTCGCTGTGATCATTTTGCTTGTGGATCTATGGGCAATGATCAGCGTTTTTCGTAGTGACAAAACCGTGGGCATAAAAGCAGCCTGGGCCATCGGTATCATAATCTTTCCCGTTTTGGGATTGATTGTTTGGGGGGTGGCAGGGCCACGGGGAATCAAGGAGGGGCCAACCTCTCCGGAGCACAGCAAAGGCTAGTACAAAGAGCAGAAGTCTCGTGTACATCAAATTCAAATCGAGGGCTGTGGAGCGACAGCTTGATCACCGAGGAGAAGGTCATGATTGACGATTCAGCCATCCGCGAACGAGCGTATGCACTGTGGGAAAAGGATGCTTGTCCGGAAGGAGCTGCGCAATTCTACTGGCACCTAGCGCGGGAACAACTTCAAGCCCAGGTGCATGCGCAACAATCAGATGTGCGTAAAGTTGAATTTGATAACGAAAAAAAGGATGTACTTAATACCTTTAATTTCTGCACGTGATACGCGTGGAGACGCAAATCTAGAAAGGCCGAAGACGAAGGCGTCGACGGGGTTAGCACTCAAATTCTTCCTTGTCCGGGAGAAGCACCTTAGGTGATAACTTTGATGTGCCGATCCCCGATAAGTCAGATCCACTCCCTGCGACTTTGCTTTGGAGGCGGGTGGTCTATATTTATTCATTTGATACTGGCCTGAGATTGCCACACGTTGTATCAGATGAACATCGTGCCGCTCCACGGCTCTCCGCACATTGCCGGGAGCGTTGGTTATGTATGAAGATCGGAAAGCGCAGGCGCTTGAGACGTGGCAATCATTGATGGACAAGTCTGAAATTCGAAAGACTGTTCAAGTGCAACACGTAGAGTTACTGAGGCTTGCCGAAGAATACCTAAAACAAGGTTTCATAAGTCGCGAATGACGGGAAAGCTTGGTAATCGAGAGGACTAAACGGTATCCCCAAGTTGTGGAGGGCGTTGGTGAGGGGACATAGGGATTTGAGAAAAGCTGCGAGCCATCGACGCGGGTGATGGGTTTACTTCTGCTGGACTTTAAAATTCTTTTTGAACCCGCGTAGGTTCATAAGGAAAAGGCAAATCTGCAGGACGATTAGCGCATACGCCCCCGCGTAAACTCCCCAAGTCACCCACAACATGTTGCTCAAACTGAAGCATACAAACCCGGTCATTCGCCGTCCTGGTCGCTGCGATCCGATTAGCCATGCAGCGAGAACGGTCACAACCATCGCTGGCCATTGAACCCAATCCAGATAAGCCAAACTCTACTCCCAATACCTTTCTATAGTGCTCAATCGCTATGTGCCGCGTTTATTCAACCCGGGTTCTGATGGTTGGGTATGGCTTTCGATTTTCCCAGAATGTAACAGGGATGAAGCTGACCATTAGGATGTGTTGTGACAACCACGGATATCAATGACCAGCCCTCCTGAAGCTTCAGGTTCACCTCGTTGGTCGACAGCGCTTCCATGACTTGGGTTGTCTCCGACACATGCATTTTCGTAATTCCCGAATTCTAGTGTTCAACCGTTAGGCGCAGAGAAACGATAGAGGTTCCTTTATTAATACCTCTCCGCTCTGGAGCGTTAGCCGTGGTGCCGGGTCTAAATTCATGATTTACATCATTGCTTGAAGGAATGAACCGGTGAACAAAATCATCAGCGCACAAGACCTGCAGATCGACCTTCGAGATGCGCACGAAGCTGCCCTATTCAAATGGCTAATTGCCAGTTTTCTGATGGGTAAAAGAATCCAGAGTGCAATTGCGGCAAAGGCATACCATGTAATCGTCGATCAGCATCAGCGAGATACGCCGCAAAAACTCGCGCACTGCACCCACCGTCAATTGGTCGTGATGCTTGGTCAGGCTCATTACGTGCGTTACGACGAGACCACCGCGTCGCGATTGCTGGCATTGGCCGGCAAGCTCAACAATGATTACGGCGGCAAGGTGGGCAACATCGTGGAAGCGAGCTCTGATCGTCAAGAGTTTGAAAAACGCCTGTCAGAATTCGAAGGGATAGGGCCGAAGACCATCGAGATTTTCATGAGGGAAGCAGCCGCTTTGCTGTTCTGAGCACCCAGAAACTGCTCCTCTGAGAATTGGAGTCCTTATCCGCCATTGCCATCTCAGCTACGTGCGGGAAGGGGAAACCATGACAACGCACAAACTGACCATTAAAGACTTGCAGGTGAACGTTTCAATCTGCGGTCAAGGCTCGCCGCTGCTCTTGCTCAATGGCCTGGGTGGTTTGATCCGTACCTTCGATCTCCTGCGAAATGAACTGATGGACTACACGACCATTACATTGGACGTGCCTGGAGTTGGCAATTCGCAAATGCCCCGCTGGCCAATGCGTCTGCCGAGCCATGCAAACCTGATCGCCGAGATGCTCAAGCAGTTGGGAATCGACAAGGTCGATGTGTTTGGCGTGAGTTGGGGTGGTGCATTAGCGCAAGAATTCGCCCTGCGTTACCCGAGCATGGTGCGCCGACTGATCCTAGCGGCGACTTCGGCCGGCCCGGCGGTGCTGGTGAATCCCGCCGACATCCGGGATTTTTTTGGCAGGAGCAAAAGCGCCAAGCTGAGCAAGCAGAAGAGCTCGCCCAATTCGATACAGACGCTGCTGCGCTTCGGTGTGTTAAACGGCATGCTCTCGGTCAATCCGCGAACCTATTATCACCAGCTCGCCGCCTTGGTCGGCTGGACAAGCTTGCTACGGCTGTTCCGTCTGCGCCAGCGCACGCTGATCCTCACCGGCGAACGCGACACCCTGGTGCGGCTGTACAACGCGCATCTTCTGCAACGCAGCATTCGCTGTGCCGAACTGCACGTCCTAAAAGGCGAGGGGCATTTTTTCGTGGTGACGAGCGCCCGGCGCACCGCACAAGCGATACGAGAATTCCTCTGCCAGCAGCACAGCGATGAAGAGCTCGCGCCGATGATCGCCCACGGCAAGTTCTAGCCACCATCCGAGCGGAATTGATCGCTAACGCCTGCTGAAGAGGCTGCTCAGGGTCCTGCAAGCCCATTGCCAAACCGTTGAAAAACTTAGGCGAGGCAGGTAACGCAAAGCTAAAACGGCTAGGCGAAGTTTATGACATGTCATTGAGCATTTTGAGGCTGTCTTTAATCATATTGCCAGCGCAAATAGATTTTCAACGCCTGTTAGTTTCGCGCGCCCACGTAAGGAAACTCCAAAGGGAAAAGGGGACAGCTTTATTACCTCCCCTAACGATTCCTTTTGGCCGAAAGCGGACTACCAGTAGGGTTTAAATTGGCCGCCGATAGGATTGCTGGAGCCCAGCTTGAATCTCATGTACTGATGGCTGGTCTCAATGTGGATCCGGACTTTGCATTTGACCGACGCATACGACAATGTTGAACTGTATAGATAAAGGTCAAGTCTCCTGGGGGGATATCAGGCTGGAGGAAGGCGCGATTGCCAGTACAAGTTCGTCCAGCGTCCATGGTTTTTGCAGATGACTCGTTTAAAACGAAGTTATCGGTGACTCACCGAGTCCACAAATGTCACGACGTTTTTTCGAGGGGGCGGCCAGGCTGAAGTAAGTTTGCTACAGCCATTACAAGATCATTCAGAGACCAGGGCTTCTCCAGGTACGTCGTTGAGGAGAGCACAATTGAGGCGTCCCGCGTACCTGAGGTGAGAATCGCCGCGGTTAAGGGCCATTTAGTTTTTACCAGCTCGATGAATTCCGTACCTTGGAGTCGACCTAGCACCCCTTGGTCCACGATTACCAGCGGGCAACCGCCGTGCGTCTGTTGCAGAAAAATCAAAGCAGCATCAGCTGATTCAAAGACCAGAGACTGAAGGTCGATCTCCGCCAGAGTTTCCACTATCAACTTACGTAAGGTTGGGTTGCCTTCAACAACGACAGCCCAGCCCGTTAGCGGTGAGAGCTTTCCCCATTTAGCGTCCAAGGATCGGTTCCTTTATAGGCTCCATCACCGGAGGCCACAGAGCTACCAGTGTAGGCGTTTAATTCGAGGAATATGCGCTCAAGCTCAATGAAAAAGTTGTTTTATGAGATCGATACTTAAGTGGAATGGTTGTTAAAAAGAGCGAATCCGCTATATGGGGTGGCAATGGGCCTGAATGCGTTGGTTTAATGGGCTTCGACCGCAATCGACCCGAAGCTGCCTCTCGAATGTGCCTACGGATGTAGGGGCGACTCAGAAATTGGAAGCTTGACTAGAAAAGTGGTGCCTCCACTCGAGTCAGAGCTGACATCGATTGAACCGTTATGTGATGCCACGATCTCTGACGCGATGAACAGCCCCAAGCCAAGACCCTCTGTCGGCCCGTGATCAATTGCAGATCGCAGAGAGAAACGACCCATAGGGTTAAATATAAACGGGAGAACGTCCTCTGGTATGGGCTCACCCCTGTTATGGACGGTGAAAATAGCGCAGTCTTCTGAGATCTCTAACTTCACCTTGATAGAGAATTGATTATCTCCATGCTGTACAGCATTGCTGATTATGTTCGAGAAGACTTGTTCCATTCTGGCACCGTCGAATTGCCCTTGAACTGGAGCCTTCGCGTCGAACAAGATTATGGCCTCTGGATGAAACGCTCGGATTTCTTCGACAACACGTTCGCAAACGTGCAAGAGATCTATATCCGCCTTTTTGACAGGAATGCCTGGGCCCATTTGGCAGCGTGTTAAATCAAGTAGGTCTGCAACAATTTGGCTCGCTCGCAGCACGCTCGTATATATCTGATTGGCAACCTTGGTGGCCCGGGCTCCGGCTCCTTCTGAGCGCCTCAACACGTCGGCACCCAGCAAGATCGCTCCTAGCGGGGTGCGCAGGTCGTGGCCGAGAATGCCTAAAAATACGTTGCGTGACGCCTCCACTGCGCGCGAGTAGCTGGCGATGGATTCGGCGAGAGCCTGATCGATGGCCTCGTGGAATCGGGTCATGTCGTCGACATTAATTGGCGTACCATCCTTCACTTGCCTCATCCACTGACTGACCACACTCGTTCTCAATGCTCGGTATTCCGACACCATTTGATCAATCGTGAAACCTGCCATCAGCCGCGTCATTGCATGAGTTTCAGCTGCGGTTTCTTCATCATCTGAAGGGACTCGGCCTTGAGATTTGACAGCTTGCTCTCGCTTCGTCTGCTTTGTTCGCAGGTCGCTTGCTATTGCCCGCAACATCTCTTCGGCATGATCTCGCAGCGCTTCACTATCGAGGTCCGCGCCCGGCGTCTCAATGGTTCTGGCGAAATCTTCCCAGGCCTGCAGAATCGGCTCAAGGTTCTCGAGAATGAAATTGGACAGGCGCATGTCGATGATCCTAATGGGAAGCGGTGCAAAGGTCGGGAGGAAAACGAAGCTGCGCCGGTACGGTGTGAGCGAATGCTCAGCAGTGTAGGAGGTTGTTTATAGCTTTTAAAGCTCGGTCCGTATTAGGCCCGCTTTGTCGATACGCATGATCAAGGCGTCGCCAGTTTTGACACTGACCCTGATCTCCTGCGTCCATTGCCTTGAGCTCCCCTCCGAGGTTCGCGCCGAGAGGGTGTGTGATCCGAATGTGAGCCCAAAATGAGCTACTTCTGCGCCGAAAAAGTCAGCGGCCGGTTTTTCGTCTATTGAAATACGGATCGCGCAATCATTTCCTAATGAGGTCGCGGCCAAGATGACGAGATGGGTATCAGATGTTTTTGTAAAACCCAAAAACCGCTCTTGGGGAACAGTAGTGATCTCTTCCGGAACGGGTGACTTTTTGCAACCTGCTATTAGCGCAAGTGTTAAAAGGGAGGTGACGTACTTCATCCGATTCTCTACGCAGTTTCTGCTATCCAGCTGACGTTACAGCCCTAATGTCAGCGACCTCAACCTTTGCTCCACGATGCTGTCAAAATGGTCTGCTAACAGTTCACAGCGCTCTATGGGCAGGCCGTCACAGCATGTTATTCCGAGTATAAGTCCCTGGGCTTTAGCGCCACTTTTAACCACGAGAATCATCGAACCTGCGAGTTCGATCTCGCGGTGAATCCTCTCTGCCTGCCGCTTTATAGGCTCGGGCAAATCGTTTGAGCTTCTCTCATGGTTTTCTCCACCAGCTCTTACGATCGAACAACAAGACGCACCAGTACGCTCTGAAACCATGGACCAAAGGTTACTTCAAGAGTGTCGCTAGTTCATATCATAAGACCTTCACTCGTCGACCAGCCATAGTACTGCTGCTTCCGACAAGATCTAAGCTGCTGTCGCTCTACACAGGCCGCTTGTGGCCCAGAGTGTGTAAAAACGCATGTGCCGTTTTGTAGTCTGCGTTGCTACGTAAAATCTGCTGGTGCTTGTGTAATCAGCAGACCAGAAATTTGCGTAGGAACGCGATTTTGGCTCCAGCCTCGACCGCCAAAAGTGTTCTAAAACGTTTTTACACAGCCTTGGCCGATAGCTGCCGGTCGCGGGGGCCCGCGACGAGCCAACACTGACGTTCACAAGGCATCGCCGCTAAGGCGACGGGTCAGAAGCGCTCTATTCGGACCAAGCAATGCCAGTGTGATGGAGTGCTGGAATGGTGTGTCTATGTGAGCGCTACCCCCACGACGGCGATGAGAAGACACAAAACGCTTATTGTGAAAAGCAGGATAAGCACTACCTTTTTGATCATGTTGTACGCCGCCCCAAACGCTGAGTATAGACGGTCGCCCGTTTACGACTGCCTCGGTCGATAGCGGGTTGCGGTCGCGATGGTGCTTTCCAATTGAGCCAGTGTGTAAGGCTTCTTTAGAAAAATCGTTGAAAGCGGGATCAACTGCTCGTCCAGAGAATAGCCGGAGACGAGTATCGAAGGAATGGAAGGCCATCGTTCGTTCGCCATGCGTATAAAATCGGTGCCTCGCATGCCTCCAGGCAAACCTTGATCCGCGATGATGAAGGAGCAATCGCCTTCAATATGTACTAGGTAGCTCAGCGCCTGAACGGCGTTGTCGAAACCCGCAGAGGCATATCCAAGCTCCGCCAACAATTCCTCCAAAAGCATCCTGACAACCGGTTCGTCCTCGATAACGATTACGCGCCCATATATAGGCCGCCCGTCTTTCCAATCTACGCTCACGCTGGTGTTCCTTATGCGGATTACCGCTGACTCTATAGGTAGAGTGTAAGAGTTTTTAAGCGTATGGCGGTTAAAAGGGTGATCTAGGAAGATCACCGGGAAAAATGGATTTGACCAGCGGTGACGGGCCGCTTTTAGCCAATTTTTGCCCGTTATCATTAGCTGAAGGCATGCTGAGCATGCCGTCAACGGTTGAGTTGCAGCAGTAATTTTAGGCAGTCAACCAACGGGATTGTATGGATACTTTTACCAGCGGAGGAATTGAGCAGCGCGCCTTGTGACTCGCAGACGAAGTCACTCCGGCGCCATCACTACCGCGAGAGTCATATTGATAAACTCTTCGTTCTTACTGATTGCTTCTAAGGCACCGCGAACGTTATCGGCGACTTCTGCGGATCCGCGCTGCTCGACCCAGAGTGTTAGCTCCATGATGGCAGCCTCAAGGGCGAGTTGGTTTTGATTAATCTTGAAAAGCGGGGAAGGGAGCAGGTCTGAATTAGGCATTGGTTTTCCTCCGTGAGAGGACAGCGTAGCAGCAGGAAAATTTGAGGTGACCAATTGTCTATACGTTACGATCAGAGCCCATTCAAATGCGCGTTACCCGAGTTTACATCGGCGCTGTGAAAGCCCGTTCAAGATCAAATAGGGATGACACTTGTGCTACTAATCGCCAATTACTCAGGCCACCAACCTTTCTCAACTTGTCCGTAGTGTGAACCACTGAACCAGTTTTCTAGCTGTACGTCCAAGGTGGTGATTAATGCCAGACTCTCCTGCAGAGGATCCAGGAGATCAGCCTGCTTGCGAGCCCAATCGATCCAGGGTTGTACCATCTCTGGATCTGCTAACGGGGCAATTTTCAGCCGATCTTCCACCGCTTTTATGAAGGCTCTTAAGCGCTCGGCGCGCTCCCATTGCTCTGTATGTTTAACGAGGCTTCGTCTGAGGTGACGTTGAGTTTCTGATGTGCGGGCACGTTCAAGACGTCGTCTTTCATCTTCAGCCCATTCACGATCTCTTGCCTCCTCTTTCTCTCGGAGGACCTTGATAGAAACTGATGCGGAACTCAAGCCCGCCAGGATGCTAGAAAGTTTTTTCTCGAGCGGTGCGGTCTTGGTGTCCTTCCAGTTTTTCCGTTCTCCGTAATCCATCCGCGCTTCGATCTGAAACGTCAGTTCACCCGTTGAGGTCCATTCAAACTGTGGGCTTCGCAGGGACATGAAATTAGGCTCCCAAGGAGCACCGGGGCGGCGTTTTGGGGGAGGCGGTGGTGGTAGCGCGCGTTTGTCTAATCGCTCTATGAGTCGCACGGCCATGGTCTCGCCGTTAACGGTGGTAATGGTTTTTCCTTCAGCGTTGATCTTCCATGAATAACCTTCAGCCTCACCCTCTTTGATCAGTGCATCAAAAAGGATCGCGCAGCGTTCTATCAATGTCGAGGAGATCATCACATTCAAGACACGCTTGCCTGCGTAATCGAGGTAGCCGTCCTTGAACTTCGACGTTTTTGCGCTCTTTAGCCATTGACTCACTAGCGCGTGAGGCTCGGTTAATTGAGAGGGAGCGTCAATCGTTCGCTGGGCTACAGGTGAGTTCAAATCAGTGCCAGTCTTGGCAGGCAGAGTGTCACGGTCGAGCATCTGGAATCGGACCTTGCCTTCGACCTGAGGAGGCTTGGGTTGGCGTTGTCGCTGCTTTTCTGATTTGGCCCAGTGGCCACGGCCAGGGAGAGGGATGCCGGCTTTGCGACAAGCTTTGGCGACGGCGACGTCGGAAACACCAATTTCGTGGGCTAACTTGACCATGGGCATTTGCCATACTTTTTCGAACAGTTCCGCAACGGTGAAGCTCACGAATGTGTACATGCAGTCGGTCACCTTTGCTCATCGCGAATGTAAGGTCACAATATTGGTTGTCGTGGATCTTAAATTCCGGGAGCGCTAGGTGCAACCGCCTATGAGGGTGTCTGCGTCTCTGTCGCCGCGTACGCTGGAAAGGACAACATCGACGTGTTTGGCGTGTGCTCGTAGGTCGAGGACAGCACCGCACTGAGTCGATCGCCCAACAGATTCCAGGCACACTTCTTCTCTTCGGCATAGTCGTGGTGCAGGTAATGGCGCCTCACTCGCGAGCCGGCCAGCACATGATTTTGGCAGCGATCGATGACGTCCAGGCTGACACCCAAAGCCTGCATCATGGTCGCGCCAGTGCGGCGCAGGTCATGCGGCGTCCAGTCGCCGTTTTGGCCGTCGGCCAGGACCAGGGTGTCGTCATGGCACCGTCTGGAGAGGGCCTTGCGGTTTTTGAAGCGGGCCTGGCGGTCACCCACCTGCTTGCTCACCACCTTTACGTCCACATGCCCATCATCCTGCTTGTTCGGAAAGCACCATTGGGAGTCTCCCGTCAGGGTTTTGAGCTCCTGAAAGAAATGCAGGGCAAAGGGGGAGAGGAAGACATGGTGGTCCTGCTTCTTGCCCCGGGTGCCCTTGACGTTTTCACTGGGGAGGAACCAGGTCTGCTGGTCCAGATCGACATTTTTCCATTCGGCCTGCAGCAACTCGCCAATCCGGCACAAGGTGCCCAGGCTGATCCACAGCGCGAGCTGCGTTTCCTTCTTTAGCGGCCGAATACCGTCGTATTTTTGGCCCGCGGGGAGGGCGTCGTAATCGACGGTCATTTGCTGGAAGCGGTTGTGCAGTTCCAACAGCTCAGTCGGGGAAAGGATGCGGCTTCTTTCAGCTTCGTAGTCGGCAGGGATCAATGGGGAGATGTCGACCAGTTCAGTCGGATCACCCTCAATCAGTAACGCCCGCCAAGGTTGGCGCTTTCTAGCCCAGCTGAACATCTGGGTGAGGTCAGCGAAGAAACTGATGGCTTGCCGGTGAGCGCCGCGGTTGACCACGGCGCGAATCAGCGCCCGAACATCGTGTTCGGAGACGCTGCTCACTGCGGTCTTGCCGAGTGGCGGAAAAAGGTCCTTGTTAAAGCGTCGTTGCAATTCAGCATTGCCGTCTTTGCGCGCCACGCCATCCAACAGCCACGCCTTGGCCAGATCTTGGACGGTCAGCGTTTGCACCTTCGTCGTTTTTACTTGTTCGGCCTCAACGTTAGCCGCGGCGTATGCCTGTGCCTTGGCGGTTTTCTTGTACTCGTTGGGATTGATTTGCTCATCAATGAGTGCCCGTGCCTGGTTGCGGGCCTTGCGGATGTCTGTCAGGGATTTGCGCGGCCAGGTTCCGCAGGCGTATTCTTTGTTCTGCTCTCCCCAGCGATAGCGATAGAAAAAGCTGACCGACACACCGTCCTTACGGACTGAGATTCGACCGGCCAGATTGCCATCTTCCCGGAGGATTCGGCCGGCATCGTTGGCGGTCAGCGACTCGAGTTCTTTGATGGTGATTTTGACCATAAAATGGGCTACCCCTACTTTTACCCCCACAAAAACGTCGGCTCTTGATGGACGTTACTGGACTCTCGTAGAGCAGAACACCGCTGGAGCTCAAGTAAATACTAGCTTAGAAAAATCCAAAGTAAAATTTTGGAAGCTTTCAAGAAGTATGAAAAAGGAGATGGGGTGCTAGGGGTCGAGTGTTCGAATCACTCCGTCCCGACCATATAATTCAAGGGGTTGCGAGATTTTATCTCGCGACCCTTTTTTATTTTTGGACGTTTTTACCCCCACAAAACGACTGGCTCTAGGTAGAAACTTCACGATATCCATACAGCTTTACACCCCCGCATCTGATGGTTTTCTCGGCCCCAGTGCGCTGGCCGAGGCGATGGCGGCGGCTGAGCAATGGATCGACAGTCAGCTCCATTAGAGCGAAACCGATCGTCATTCCCAAACCACATGATGATGCTCGTATCAGCCCTGCAGGTTTCCGGTTATCCATGGGGGAAGCTGCCAGGCGCCAAAGCTGGCGTGTGAGATATGGGCAGCTTTTCTTTATGCACAGAAACTGACCCGATGCCGCTCCTCGACGGCCGGCCGGAGGGCAGCTTCTTCCCGCTTCGCGCAGATTATGAGCGCTCCATGGGAGTTCCATTGTTGGTGATCAATGGCCGTGGGCTTGATTGGCGAGAATATTTAAAGTACTCCCCTGCAAGTAATCGGCGTTAAGCGTCTTGAAGCAGTTAATACCCTACGCTACTAGTTATTTTTAGCATTATGCAGGAAACCCTCTATTCAGTTTTTAGTGTTGATACAAATGTAGCCAGCAAAGGATCTTTTTCAGCATTTTGCTTGTGCCTGCCGATGAAAATCCACTCGTCCTCTGTCCAAAGAATTCGTGTTGTTTTAGGTGCTTTGCAGTCAAAAACAACCTGATAGATTTTTGTTTCTCGCTGCTGGACGACGACGCATTGCTCAAGGCAAACCAACAATCGCTGCCCGGGCTCTAGTGTCGGCACATTGAGCGGGACACACATATTAATTTCTGTTTTTCGCATGATGACTTTCGTCCTTAAAATTCAGAAACCGTACGCGGTAAATCAAAAGCAAAGGCGACCCGTTGCGGTGAGGGATTCGTCTCATGTCTTTGAACATGACGTCCTATGTGCACTTCAAGGTGCAATCATTACGGTGAAGTAGTCACTTTGAACCCGTACAGGCAATTACCTCCAGGGTGTGGAGCTGATAGCTCATTGCTGATCGTGAGAGCTTTTTGGGTTCGGTTTTGTTCTCGATCTGGCCGTCAGAGCTTTATCACTTGACGCTTACCCGCAAGGTTGTGGGCTTTCAAAGACAAAACATTGGGTGGGAGCGCTCAGGCCGGCGTACCTCATAGAGTTCAGTGGTTCTGTTCATGACTAGCCTCCGAGGGTTCATATATGCATAATATTATCATGCAGTGATAATATAAAGGCAATCTGCTCGACCTTGCCTCAGGCAAGAGCGACGTTTTTTGCTCAACTGCCGGGAGGCAAAATCACGCATGAGAACAGAAAGATGTGAGCGCTTGGAGAGCTGCATGAAACGTGAGGACGTAAAAATCAAACACGCTGAAGGCATTCAGTTTGACACCCATTTAATTGCCAATCCGGCCAACACCCAGGAGTGGATCGCCTTCTTTAAAAAGGAAGCAGGAAGAAGCTTTTTCCTGGTCAATGACAATGAAGAAATTGAACCCTTCCGACACCTTGATGATTTGATTCATGAGCTGCGTGAAATCGGTATCAAGGTGGCTGAAATTCATTTTTGAATTCTTTTTTCTTGGAGTGTCGTCATGTCTGTCAGGGTCGAACATCTGTCTAGTCAGAGTGAAGATCTATGGTCCGTGTGTGTAGGTGCCCGGCGAATTCAGTTCCGCAATGAGCAGGGTGCAAAGGACTATGCGGCAAAGCTGAAAGAGCGTATAGAAGCTCCACATATATACCCGAATGCAGTGCCGGCAACCGGCGACAGAAACTGCAGTAAGTAATTAAATGTGTTGCCCTTGTTTTATTATAAAGATTGAAACATAACAAAAAATAACAAGATCCCCTGCTTGAGGGTGATGCAAGACTCGACGAGTTATAAGTCCCAATCAGAGGAACACCAGGAGATTTTTTAATCGGTTGGCCTGTCTTCCTGTTGCGAAGGGGCGCCAGTGATTCCTGGGCGTTTTTGCCTGGGGTCGGTGCTGATGGGTAAAGATCTACCCCTCTTGGGCATTTTGATTTCTCTTCAATCAAAGAGGGGCGGTAGGCGTAGCGCAGGATATAAAAACGCCAGCTCTGACTGAGCTGGCGATTACGTTTATCTAGTCACGCAAGTAGGCCACCAAGGCGTCAGCGAAGGACTCAGTCGTTCCGGTTCCCCCCATATCCGGTGTCACCTGATCGCAGGCGGTTTTCAAAACAACGCGGATAGCGGTACGAATGCGTGTCCCCTTGTCCACCATGCCCAGATAATCAAGCATGTCCGCGGCAGCCAACAACAATGCACAAGGGTTCGCGATGTTCTTGCCAGCGATGTCCGGTGCCGAGCCGTGGACCGCTTCGAAGATGGCCGCATCGGCGCCGATGTTAGACCCGGGCGCCAAGCCCAATCCACCCACCAGGCCTGCGCACAAGTCTGAAAGGATGTCACCAAACAAGTTGGTGGTGACAATGACATCGAATTGATGGGGATTCATTACCAGCTGCATACAGGCGTTATCGACGATCATTTCGTGGAATTCGATTTCCGGATAATCCGCAGCGACCTCACGCGCAACCTCAAGAAACAAACCGGAGCAAGACTTTATGATGTTGGCCTTGTGCACCGCGGTAACTTTCTTGCGGCCTTTGCTACGAGCCAGCTCGAACGCGTATCGCACGATGCGTTCGGAGGCTGTGCGTGTTACGCGAATACTCGCCAAAGCGACTTCGCCGTCTTCTGAAATACTCTGTCCTTCGGGTAAGTAAGCCCCCTCGGTATTTTCGCGCACTGTGATGATGTCGATATCTTCAAAGCGCGAACGGGTCCCCGGGAAACTGATCGCTGGTCGGACATTGGCGTAGAGGTCGAAATGGCGGCGAAGGTGAACGTTGATCGATGAGAACCCACGGCCAATCGGTGTCGTCAAAGGGCCTTTAAGTGCGATGCCATGTTTGGCGATCGTATCGATAGAGGCGGGTGGCATCAGCTGTCCATGTTGCTGCAACGCCTCCAGGCCGGCCTCAACGAAGTCGTAGCGAAGATTGCAGTCAAGGGCGTCGAGTACGCGTAGCGTCGCTTGCATGATCTCGGGGCCGATGCCGTCGCCCTTGATGATTGCGATTGTTCTGCTCATGGTCTCTTCCTTAACAGAGCTTTGTCAGCCTGCTGTATTGATTGGGTCATTGAGACTAGTGTCACGAGTCTGCTGATAGGCATTGACTGTCGGACGGCTTTCACCGCGCCAGTGTGCTGTGTTTCATCCTCCGCGCCGTGACTGCGCAGGTCATCGCGGATCAAATGACGGGCGTCCTGAGACGGATGTCAGATCTCGCGCCGCACAGAACTACTCGAGGATGCTGCTGTTACGGGGCGAGCTACCGGATCAAGCGTGCTGTCACTACTCCACCGAATATGCGCATAACATTAACATACAATGTTAATGTTATGCGGTAGGCGCGCTCGGCAAAAGTCATCGGCTCACTTTCGCATGACGCGGCGGACCAAAAGCCTGGCGTCATCAAAGGCAGGCACGATTGCCAGCGTCACCAGAACCATCGCGAGCGGTACCGTTGAGATGTAACCAATGTGCTTGAACCCAAATGCCCCCATCACGCCGCCGAAGAAAAAATTCAGCGCCAGCAGTATCAGTATTTTGAGCCGGGTCCGATTGGCGAGAACTTTTGGGTGTGTCGATGTGCTGGCGGCATTCCAGTAAAAGAGTTTTCCCAACTCAATTCCGATGTCCGTGATGATGCCGGTGATGTGTGTCGTTCGGATTTCGGCTTTTGAAATTTTGGTGATCACCGCATTTTGTAGCCCCATGATGAAGCACAGGAGCATCACGGTGACTGACACGAACAAACCATCCACGGTGGATAGTTGGGCGCCCAGAAAGCCAAAGCAGATAAGCAGAAAGGCCTCGACCAAAAGTGGCACTGCAAACTCACTGTGCATCCGTCTGCGTCGGGAGTAATTGACCATGACCGCAGAGCACGCAGCCCCAACCAGAAAAGACAACAATGCGCCGGCGCCACTAAGTACCAGGTCGTAGGCTCCCAGCACACTGTTGTCTGCCATCGAAGAGACGATGCCCGTCATGTGTGAGGTGTACTGATGCACTGCCAGGAAACCGCCAGCGTTGATTGCTCCCGCGACGAAGGCCAAGGCAAAGCCAAGATGTCGGTTTGCGGCGGTGGTACGCCTTCGCCCGGTGAGACTCCTGACATATTTGATCGGCATTTATTCACCCTTGTCTCAAGGGTATGAGGCGCAAAAAAGCCAACCGATTATGTATGTCTGATATCACCAGGTCCTCGCAATTTAGACGGGGCTGCTCGTTGAGTGTTGAAGCCGTTGGCTGTTGTTTCTACTGGTCGGTGAACAGGATCGCCTGCTGGAGCAGCAGACGGTGCAACGACTGGATAGTCCCAAGTGCGGCAGCTGCCAACCGTGCAATAGGTTGAGCAGCTGCGACACATCAGCATGATTGACGTCAGCTTAGAGCGGGTAGTGCGCCGGGTAATGCAGCTTCGCAACGCCGGTGTCGATAGCGGCCTTGGCCACTGCACCGGCTATTGCTCCGAGCAGGCGAGCATCGAGCGCTTTGGGGAGGATGTAATCGCGGCCAAACTCAAGCTTATCGACGTTGAACGCTTGCAGCACTTCCACAGGCGTCGGCTCTTTGGCCAATTGGCGCAGTGCTTCCACCGCCGCAATTTTCATCGCTTCGTTGATCCGGGTTGCGCGAACATCAAGCGTCCCGCGGAAAATGAACGGAAAGCCCAGAACGTTATTGACCTGGTTAGGGTAATCAGAGCGACCGGTCGCCATGATCAGGTCATCACGTGTGGCCATGGCCAGCTCGTAGCTGATTTCAGGGTCCGGGTTCGAGCAGGCAAACACGATCGGGTTAGGTGCCATCGCTGCCAATGCTTCTGCCGGGAGGAGATTGGCTCCAGACAGGCCGACAAACACGTCTGCACCGGTCATGGCTTCCATCAGCGTACTAGGGCCACCGTCGTTAACGAACTGTGCCTTGTATTGATTGAGGCCCTCCCGAGCAGAGTGGATAACACCGACACGATCGACCATGTATAGGTTGCTTTTTTGAGCGCCGAGACTAAGCAGCAGGCGCATGCAAGCAGTGGCAGCTGCACCGGCGCCGAGGCAAACAATTCTCGCATTCCCCAGGGTTTTGCCCTGAATCTCAAGTGCATTGAGCATGCCGGCGGCAGTGACGATGGCCGTGCCGTGTTGGTCGTCATGGAAGACTGGGATGCTGCACTGTTCGATCAGTGCTTCTTCGATTTCAAAACACTCAGGCGCTTTGATGTCTTCCAGGTTGATGCCACCAAAGGTGTCGGCAATGCGCACGACGGTCTCAATAAAGGCCTGGGAGCTCTCGGCATTGACTTCGATATCGATCGAATCGATTCCGGCGAAACGCTTGAACAGCAATGCTTTGCCTTCCATGACCGGCTTGCTGGCCAAGGGGCCTAGATTGCCGAGGCCCAGAATGGCCGTGCCGTTGGTGATCACGGCCACCAGATTGCCTTTACCGGTGAAGCGGTAAGCATTCTCTGGATTCTTCGCAATTTCGCGTACAGGCTCCGCTACGCCTGGGCTGTAGGCCAGTGCGAGTTGGGCGGCTGTGTCGGCAGGCTTGGTCAGCGCGATGCTGATTTTTCCTGGGGTTGGGAATTCGTGGTAATCCAGTGCAGCCTTCTTGAAGTCGGTAGTCATGCGATCACCTAATTAGATGTTGATTACAATCACATGCTAACACTATTATAATGATAGGCAACGAGGTCCTGACCCACAGTCCAGGATCAAATTGCCAGTTGCGCGCTGCTGATGAAGGGGTTTATCAGCCAGCGGACCCACTCTATTGGCCCTAAGACTTCAGGGTGGGCCTGTATCTGTTGGTCAATAGAGATCCTCCTATGCTTGAACCCGTCTTAGGCCACCTCGTGTGGCCATTTTTTTTACGCGCTCGAATGTCCCCAGCGTCAAGACGCTGAGGTGATGGACGTGGCTCAAATGAACGCGGTGATCAAAATAGCGGGGGGCGAAAGGGGAGCAGGCCATGACAAAGGCGCTGAGAGAGGTTTAGCCGGCCATCAACTAACAGGCAACAGTTCAGGTGTTGTGCTGAGCTGTCTTTCGATGCGGTCCATCTTCAAGGTGTTTGGTGTTCTGTTCCTGTTAGCCAAACGTCGAGCCTGTCCAATGGAAGGAAATGACCTGGGTCTGCGTTGATCAGTGGTCTTGACTGTGAGAGGCGTGGTGGGTTCGCGGGAAGGCATGGGGCGCGTCGATTCTTTCTTTGAGTGTGGCGGCATAGTCCTTTGCTCCCTGCTCAGTCCCAAATTGGATGCAGCGGCTACCGAACCAAACAGACCAGAGCGCTTCGCTTTGACCGGACAGATACTCGACTTTTACTGACAGGGTCAAACTCTCTAAGTGGAACAATCAGAAATGAACTTCGGCGGACTTTATACCCAGCTCTCGAAGCTCGCGGATCAGTTCATCGAGGTGTCCAAATGACTCAATTTCCTCATTGTCATTGACCAGGAAATAGCTTCTCCCTGCTTCCTTTTTGAAAAGAATGATCCACTCGTGCGTATTGGCCGGGTTGGCTATCACGTGCGTGTCGAAGTGCATGCCTTCACCGTGTTTGGTTTTGACGTCTTCGCGTTTCATTCGGGGTCTCCGGGCATATGTTTCTGCGCTCTCGACACTGTATCTACAGGGTCGCTGGTGTCGTACGAGGCTAGGCCAATTGCTTTACTATTATCACTACGTGTGAATAGTATGCACATGCCACCAGCGCGAGGCTAGCCATGATTGCCATACGAGAAGCTTGGAAAGCGGGCTTGTTAGGGCGCAAGCACTGGCTTCGAAATATCGTCTCGGGGGTCATCGTCGGTGTCGTGGCGTTACCCTTGGCCATGGCGTTTGCCATCGCCTCGGGCGTCAAGCCGGAGCAAGGAATCTACACGGCAATTGTTGGTGGCTTATTGGTTTCGCTTTTCGGCGGGAGTCGACTACAGATTGCCGGCCCTACTGGGGCGTTCATCGTCATTTTGGCCAGCGTGACAGCCAAGTACGGCGTTGATGGCTTGCAGATCGCGACAATGATGGCGGGTGCAATATTGTTACTGCTTGGCATCACCAAGCTTGGCGCACTTATCAAGTTCATTCCCGATCCCGTGATCGTTGGGTTCACCGCCGGCATCGGTGTGATCATTTGGGTCGGGCAGTGGAAAGACTTTTTGGGCTTGCCGAACATCAGTGGCGACCATTTTCATGAGCGGCTTTGGCACCTCATCCAGGCTCTGCCCGGACTCCATGTGCCCACGACCCTATTAGCCCTTTTGAGCCTGCTGTTGGTGATACTCGCGCCTAAAGTACCAGGCGTAAGGCGTGTTCCTGGTCCTCTGATTGCCATGGTCGTTGTGACGGCGTTGCATTCCTGTTTTAAGTTCGATGGCGTGGCAACGATCGGGAGTGCATTCGGGGGGATTCCTCAAGGACTGCCCAAAATTGGCCCTCCTGAAATAACGCTGCCGCAGATCATTGAATTGATTGGTCCTGCGTTCGCGATCGCGATGCTGGGGGCGATCGAGTCGCTGTTGTCTGCTGTTGTCGCCGACGGGATGGCCGGCACCAAACATGACTCCAATCAGGAGTTAATCGGACAAGGCATTGCCAACCTGGTCACTCCTCTGTTTGGTGGTTTTGCTGCGACAGGCGCGATCGCTCGAACAGCGACCAACATCCGCAACGGTGGCAACAGCCCCATTGCGGGTTTTGCGCACGCCGTCACGTTGATTTTATTGATCTTCTTCCTGGCACCTCTGGCTTCGGATATCCCGCTGTGCGCGTTGGCTGCGATCTTATTCGTGGTCGCTTACAACATGAGCGAACTGAAGCACTTCACACGCATGGTCAAACGAGCCCCAAAAGCGGATGTTGCGATCCTTTTAATCACTTTCAGCCTGACCGTTTTCAGCGATCTGGCGATTGCAGTGAATATCGGGGTCATTCTCGCCATGCTGCAGTTTATGCGTCGGATGGCTGCATCTGTAGAGGTGCAGTTAATGGTCGAAAAAGAGCTGGAGGCAGAGTTGCGCTTGAATGGGCATGTACATCTTCCACCCGGTGTTTTGGTTTACACCATTGAGGGGCCTCTCTTCTTTGGCGCAGCAGAAACCTTTGAGCGCGTTTTGGCTCAGACGCACACCGATCCCGGGACGTTGATTATTCGTCTGAAACGGGTGCCGTTCATGGATATCACGGGCTTACAAACGCTGCTCGAAGTTATTGAGCAGTTGCGTAAACGCAGCATCGTCGTGAAGTTGTGTGAAGCCAACGAAAAAGTCCTTGGCAAGCTCGATAAGGCAGGGGTTCTTCAGGCACTCGGCTCACAGCATTATCATGCTGACTTCAGTGGTGCACTGGGCAGCTACGCCGAGATCGACAAGCCCCAGGGCTAGAGATGAGGTGCAAGAGAGTACAAGGAGCGATGAGCAGGCATTCGTCGTGCCCGCTCATGCGCAGATGAATCACTTACCATTGGCCGCAGTTTTGCTTTTGGTGGCGTAGGACACGCCATGCGTCTCCAGATAGTCCCGAATAAGCTGACGAACGACCTGAGAGGGCGTCAGATCCTGAGATGCGCACAGTTCTTCAAGTGCTTTTTTCTTGATGGGATCAATGAGCACAGTTAGTCGTGCAGTCTTATTTTCCATGGAATTGCCAGTACCTTAAAACGGTCGATGTTAATCAAATTGTAATGGTCGGGGATTTATTTGTCACCGATTAGGTTCGTTACAGTTAACTGGATTGACCGTGATCAGAAAACGGCGACGGTACGTCTACCAGGAACGGGTAAAAGAAGGGATAGATGGCCGCGCCCGAATCAATTGCCGCTCTAGCCACTGCTCCAGCTACCCTCGAATGCAGGCGCCCATCCAACGGCTTGGGAATAATGTAATCCCTCCCCAGCACCGCTGCAGGCGAGTACTGCGTGGGTCCATACGAGATGAGTGCGCACCCACGTTCAGCATCAGCCTCACACACTCGGTCGCCGCACGCTCGTTGCGGCTGATTACCTGTAAAGCGGTAAACGTCGTCCGGATTTTTGGCTATCGCCAAGCAGGGCTGCGCGACCCCTGGGCTGTACGCCATTGCCAGGTCACCTACCGTTTCGACCCGCACCCTTGATTCGACAGTGGTTTTTCCAAGTGGATAACCCTGGTGACGATACGCGGCTGTGTTTTTTGCCCTGTATTCATTGCACGCCTCAATTGTACTTTTATTATCATACTATGATAATGTAATTAGACCTTGATGTGTGTCTTTGAGGGCGCTTCATTTCAAGAAATTCTCCCATTTGCAGTACAGGCTGGTTCCGTAGATGAAGGCTTACCACGCTGGTTGGGTGATTTATTACTGTGAGTTGTCAGGCGTTGCAGCCTTCGCAGTGACAGGCACCCTGATGGCAGGGCGAAAATCGTTGGACTGGTTCGGTGTAATCACCATCAGTTTAGTCACCGCTTTAGGCGGCGGTGCCTTGCGTGACGTACTGATGGCACATTATCCGATCGAGTGGGTTTCCAATGAGAATGGCTTTTTGGTAGGGGTTAGTGCTTCGCTAGGAACCATGATTTGGGCGAGGACCTTGAAAACCTTCAACGAGAGGGTGTTGTTGGTAGCCGATGCATTTGGATTGGCTGTATTTACGGTCAGAGGAACAGATATGGCTCTTCAGCAAAACCTCCCTCCCAGCATCGCAGTGATCATGGGTGTAGCTACCGCAGTCGCTGGGGGTGTGATGCGTGATGTGTTGTGTAACGAAATACCGTTGGTGTTTAAGCGTGAGGTTTATGCATCCATTAGTATTTTGGGTGCCGTCGCCTACATCACGCTGTTGGATTTGCAGATTTCTCTTGAAGTGGCGTCTGCAATCGCCATTGCGTTCGTTTTTGTCAGCCGTATTGCCGCCATTCGTTGGAAATGGATGCTACCCAGGTTCCATGTAGTCGATTGATCTTGTTGCCTGGCCGACAAAGCTACGCTCTATAAGAAAACATGAGTGATGCTTAGTCATCTCTGCCCCCCCATCCTTGAGGCTGCTCCTGCAGCCTTTTTTTTCCTTCGCCATTAGATGATTACGCGTCAAGGGAAGGGCTGAAAAGCTGCCGGCACGTTTACTCGACATTATCTGGTAGGCCCCAGATCACCGTCTTCGAATTCGAGTGCGCACGCCGTCATATACAAGCGCCACGTGCGGTAGGTGGCCTTGCTGACGAACCCCAGCAGCTGATCTTGATTCGCCAAAATACGGGTGTTGGTGTGCTGGCAGGTATGGCAGCAACCGCTCAGTTTCATTTTTCACGACGGCATAGCACTCGCAGCTCAGTTGCTCGAGTTGCGCTCGGTCTATGACTTTGACGTGACCGCGGCTGTACTCGATTACCCCCTGTCTTTGTAGTTTGCCGGCGGCCTCGTTCACACTTTCGCGGCGCACACCAAGCATGTTGGCAATAATTTCCTGGGTCACGGACAAGTCGTTGCCCGGTAAACGGTCGAGGTATAACAGAAGCCAACGACACAACTGCTGATCGATCGAGTGATGGCGGTTGCAAACGGCGGTCTGCGCCATTTGGGTAATAAGTGCCTGGGTGTAACGCAACATCAGCAGGAGCATGTCGCCATGCCGATTGAACTCATCCTTCAGCCGACGCCGGGGTAGCCGGTATGCATGCCCAGCACTTTGAACAATCGCACTACTCGGTGTGCTTTCACCGCCCATAAACACGGCGACGCCGATCATGCCTTCGTTACCCACTACCGATATCTCTGCCGTGGCCCCGCTCCCCATCACGCAAAGCAATGAGACGATGGCATCAGTTGGGAAGTACACGTGGCGCAAGGTGTCACCTGACTCGTACAACACATTACCTAGCGGCAATGTGACGAGTTCAAGATGGCGCAGGAGACGGCTCTGAACTTGCGCCGGCAATGCGGCAAGCAAATGATTCTGTTTTGGATTGGGGGAGCGGCGTTTTTTCAAGGACAAAATGGGGCGTCTATGGTGAGGAAGGACGATTTTGAGCACTCGACAGCCGCAGGAGTACGAGTCGGGCAATTTTGACCATAAAATGGACTCCCCCTACTTTTCCCCCCACAAAAACGTCGGCTCTTGATGGACGTTACTGGACTCTCGTAGTGCAGAACTCCGCTGGAGCTCAAGTAAATACTCACTTGGAAAAATCCAGAGTAAAATTTTGGAAGCTTTCAAGAAGTATGAAAAAGGGGATGGGGTGCTAGGGGTCGAGTGTTCGAATCACTCCGTCCCGACCATATTTCGTAAGGGATCAAGTACTTAACGGTCTTGATCCCTTTCTCGTTTTAGGTCTGCGCAAACCCGCGCAAAACTATCTGGTGATTTCGCTGATATTCGGGTCAGAAATCGCCTCGGAGCAGACGATTTCCTGGTCCCCGCTGGTAGTTTTTGGCCAAGCCTATCGTTCCTGACAATGACCGAGACATCTTCGCTGTCACCTTACGGGGTGAGGCCCAATGCCACCTGTGGACGCCTCAAGCTCACAGGTTCATCCTTGCCACCTGTGAAAAGATCGGGACAGTTGAATGAATGGTTTGTGGGCCAAGGCTCTTTTTGCTGGAATGTTACTTTCGTTAAGCGCGGCCAGCTTTGCTGGTCAGCAAAGCGATCTCTATTCAAACCTTGATGCTGGCAAGGCGCAGACCGTCGTCGCTTATGGTACGAGCTTGACGGCCTCTGGCGCCTGGGTGCAGCAGCTTGGGGATGATCTGAATCAGCGTTACCCAGGACGTGCCACGGTTATCAATAGTGGCAAAGGTTCGATGTGGTCGGGGTGGGGGGTTGAAAATCTCGACAGTCGAGTTATCTCCAAAAGCCCGGACACGGTGTTTATCGAATTCGCGATCAACGACGCTTTCCTTCCCCACAAAACCACCGTCGAACAAGCGCGGAAAAACCTCGAGTTAATGATTGACCGGATCAAGGCTGCCAAGTCATCGACGGAGATCATTTTAATGGTGACGAATCCAGTGACTGGAGGCTCTGGAGTGGAGAGACCGAAGTTAAGGGATTACTTCCAGATGTACCGCGATGTCGCAAAAGCCAAGGGACTTCGTCTGATCGACAACTATCCAAAGTGGGAAGCGGTCTTGAAATCAAATCCCGACCTGTTTAATCAGTATGTTGCGGATGGATTGCACCCAAATGCTGATGGATATCGCGCAGTGGTGATCCCGTCATTGATTGAAAACTTGAGTGGCGCCTCGCCAAATTGACCTGGACATAGATAAAAACCCGCTTCGGCGGCTGTTTTAGGGGCGAGTGTTCGAATAACTCCGTCCCGACCCTATAATTCAAAAGGGCCGCGAGATTAATCTCGCGGCCCTTTTTATTTGTCTGCGGCTTACCCTCGATCCATCAACCGGCGATTCCGGCAGCCCCGTTGGTAGGATCCCCCTCAGAAAGCATCTGTCTGAGGCATTCACATTCTTCTGTTCCGGGCAGTACCCCAGTCGTACTCACCGACCTGGAGGCCTTCGGCAGCACGTGCTCTCATACTCTTCATAAAGACTCCTTGGGCGACGGTTAAAACGTAGGGCTTATCAGCCCAGCATCGGCTCAATGATCAAAACGATCGCAACGATGATCATCGCCGTTCCAGAAAAGCGACTGACAAAACGAGCCGCGGCAGGACGAGCCTGCCGCACGATCTGTGAGCTAAACCCGACCAGCAAGTAGATAACGCCACAACTGACGGTGTGAATAAGCCCCAGCGCGATCATCTGTATCGGCACAGTCAGGGGGCGGCAGCGTCGGTAAATTGCGGCAATAGCGCTGGTCGGCATCCCGCAAATCGTCGACGCCCAGCGGTTATTCGGGGAGCCGGACTACCTGCTGCACGTCATCACTCAGGATTTGCCGGCGTTCCAGCGGCTCTACGATGAGAGCCTTTCGACATTGCCCAATGTGCAGCGGCTAACCTCGACGCTGGTCATGAAACGGGTTGTGCAGGATCGACCGCTGCCTCTGTAATGAGCAACAGACGCAACGAATGCCACATCAGGCCCTCATATAAAGACGAGTCGCGCCTTTGCTGATGCACGTAGGCACTGGCCATTTGCGGTTTATCCCGACGATAGGTATTTGTTTTATGACGGCTGCTGAAAAGAACCAAGTGACCTGGCTGGTCGAGCAATCCATGCTGCATGCTGCAAAACAGCGGGCCAAGTTGTATTCCGGGCAAGGCCGGTTGTGGCAGCAGCCTTATGCCCACACGCGGCCCCGGGATGCTTCGGCCCTGGCGTCGGTGTGGTTCACCGCGTACCCGGCCTCCATTGTCACCCGTGAAAATGGCACGGTGCTGGAGGCGCTTGGGGATGAAACCTTGTGGCATGCGCTGTCGAGAATCGGCATTCAGGGCATCCACAATGGGCCGCTGAAGATGTCCGGCGGCTTGACGGGGACTGAGCGCACGCCAACGATTGACGGCAATTTTGACCGTATCAGTTTCGAGATTGACCCGCAGTTGGGGACCGAGGCGCAGCTTCAGGCGCTGACCCGCATGGCCGCTGCGCATAACGCGGTGATCATCGATGACGTGATCCCTTCGCACACCGGTAAAGGTGCGGATTTCCGCCTGGCCGAGATGGCGTATGAGGATTATCCGGGCTTGTACCACATGGTCGAAATCCGTGAGGAAGACTGGCCGCTGCTGCCGGACATCGCCGAAGGTCGCGATGCCCAGAACCTCAGTCCGGCGCAGGTCGATGTGCTGCGGGACAAGCACTACATCGTCGGGCAATTGCAGCGCGTGATCTTTTTCGAGCCTGGGGTCAAGGAAACGGACTGGAGTGCGACGGCGGTGGTGGTGGGGGTCGATGGCAAGCCACGGCGCTGGGTCTACCTGCATTACTTCAAGGAAGGGCAGCCGTCGTTGAATTGGCTGGACCCGACGTTCGCCGCGCAGCAGATGATCATCGGTGATGCCTTGCATGCCATCGATGTCATGGGCGCAAAAATCCTGCGCCTGGACGCCAACGGTTTCCTCGGCGTGGAGCGCAAGCTCGACGGCACCGCCTGGTCTGAAAGCCATCCGTTATCGATCACCGGCAATCAGTTGCTCGCCGGGGCGATCCGCAAGGCCGGTGGTTTCAGTTTTCAGGAACTCAACCTGACCGTCGACGATATCGCCGCCATGTCCCATGGGGGGGCCGATCTTTCGTACGACTTCATCACCCGACCGGCCTACCAGCACGCGTTGTTGATGGGCGATACCGAATTCCTGCGCCTGATGCTGCGGCAGATGCACACCCAGGGCATCGATCCGGGCTCGCTGATCCATGCCTTGCAGAACCACGACGAATTGACCCTGGAGCTGGTGCACTTCTGGACGCTGCACGCCCACGATAATTTCCTCTATCAGGGCCAGACTTTTCCCGGCAACATTTTGCGTGAACATATCCGCGAGCAAATGTACGAGCGCCTGGCCGGCGAGCACGCGCCTTACAATTTGAAATTCGTCACTAACGGAGTGTCCTGCACCACCGCGAGCATCATCACCGCCGCCTTGGGGATTCGTGATCTCGACGCGATTACCAGTGCCGATATCCAGCAGATTCGCCAGGTCCATTTACTGTTGGTGATGTACAACGCCATGCAGCCGGGCGTGTTTGCGCTGTCGGGTTGGGACCTGGTGGGCGCGCTGCCGTTGCCGGCGGAACAGGTCGAGCATTTGATGGGCGATGGTGACACGCGCTGGATTCATCGCGGCGCCTACGATCTGGTGGACCTCAACCCGGAAGCACCGTTGTCGGCCGGGCAAATGCCCCGACCGAAGACGCTGTATGGCAGCCTGCCGAGCCAACTGAAAGACCCGGATTCGTTCGTCTCGCAACTGCGCAAAATCCTCGCCGCGCGCCGCGCCTACGACATTGCCGCCAGTCGCCAGATCCTGATTCCGGACGTTGAGCATCCAGGGCTGCTGATCATGGTCCACGAGTTGCCGGCCGGCAAAGGCACACAAATCACCGCGCTGAACTTTGGTTCGACGCCGATCACTGAAACCCTGCACCTGCCCAATATTGCGCCGGGACCGGTGGTCGACATCATCAATGAACGGGTCGAAGGTGATCTCACGGCTGAGGGTGAGTTCACCATTACCCTGGATGCGTTTGAAGGTCTGGCGCTGCGTGTGGTGAGTACTTCGCCGATGATCTAGCGCAGCGCAGGTCGAGGTGGTCAGCCACCTCGACGGGGTGAGGTGCTCGCGTAGTTTTGTTTTTCGGTGGTGACCGTTTTGGGTGTTCGCATCAACAAAGGGCCGAACGTCGCCAGCAGACCCAGCATGATCAACGGGAAAAACATCAGCCTGCCCAGGCCGAAGTTGCTGACAATCACGGTGATGGCGGCCGGCCCCACCAGCATCCCGGAGAAGCCGATGCAATTGACGATGCCAATGTTGCGCCCCGCGTGTTTTGGATCGCGACGTCCGGCGGCAGAAATCATCAGCGGGGCGATGCAGGACAGGCCCAGGCCGAACAAGGCGAAGCCGACAATGCCGGTCGGCGCCGTGCCGCCAAGGATGGTGATGGTCATGCCGAGGACACACAGCGTCCCGCAGCCGAAAACCACCCGTGAATTACCGAACGCGACCGCCAGCCGATCACCGAAAAGACGCCCGACAAAAGCGGCGCCGACGAAGATGGAAACCGCCATGCCGGCCGTCGAGGTCGTTGTCGAGAATTCGCGCCGAATGTACTCCTGACCCCAGTCGGCAATCGCGTTTTCCCCCATCATGCTGCCGAGTAACAGAGTCCCGAGGGCAATCATCACCAGCAATGTTTTGGTCGATGGGCCTTTGCCGGCCTCATCGGTCGAGCGGGCGCCGGTGTGCCATTCGCCGGATGACGCGTCGGGCACATCATGCTTGCCGAGCAGCCATCGGCTGAAAAAACAGCCCACGACAAACAGCAGCACACCCAGCACGGTGTAGGGCACTTGCACGCTGTCGGTATAGAAACCGGTCAGCCAACTGCAGACCATCCCCAGCACAAAACCACCCAGCGAATAGCACGCGTGGAACCCCGACATGATCGAGCGCTGGTAGAAGCGTTCGACTTGAACGCCGTGGGCATTCAGCGCGGTATCCAGCGCGCCACGCAGCAGCCCGAGGATGACGCCGAAGCACAAGGCGAACCAGAATCCGCTGACGAAACCCAGCGGAATAATGGACAGGGGATACGCGAGTGCACACACCGTGATCACCGGTTTCGCGCCGAAGCTGTCCAGCAATCGCCCCACAAACAGCGCACCGGTTGCCGAGCCTACGCCGACCCCCAGTGCGATCAGGCCGAAATTCCCGTCACCCAGTTCGCCGGTTAAACCCAGTTGCACCCTGAACACGCTGACGCCCGTGGACCAGATATACATCAGGGCGCCGATCATCATGAAGCCGATGAAAGTCGCGATGCGCGCCTTGCGAATGCGCAGGGGGATAGGTGTTGCCGGAAGGTTGTTCATTGCGCTGCATTGTCCCTTTTGTTTTTGTGGGGTGTTTATGCAATTGAGTTATACGTATAACTCGTCGAAAGTAACATTTTCAGCCGATGGGCTGTCAACCCCATTTAGACTTGCGGCCAGAAAGGTAGGCGAACAAACACTCATTCATTTGGTCAGGCTGTGAGGCGTTGCCATGCTCGTCTAGCCTGATAAGTATTTTTGAGTTATACGTATAACTTCATGTTTCCAGCACTGAGGTTTCCGTGTCGTCTCAAGAATTGGTACTGCCGTGCGCTACACCTCACATGGCGGCTTATCGGCTGACGTTTCTGTTGTCAGGCCTGTGCATGGGCGCCTGGGCACCGCTGGTGCCCTATGCGCGCAGTCGAGCCGGGGTCGACGACGGTGCGCTGGGTCTACTGTTGCTCTGCCTCGGCCTGGGTTCGCTGGTGATGATGCCGCTCGCCGGTATCCTGAATGCCAGGAAAGGTTGCCGCTTTACCATGCACGTCGGCATCGCGCTGGTGCTGCTGACATTGCCGATGCTGGCGACCACGCATTCATTCGCAGGCTTGATGTTCGCCCTGACGGTGTTCGGCGCCGGCTGCGGCTCAGTGGATGTGACGATGAATGTCCAGGGGGTCATGGTGGAGCGCGCGACCGGTCGCTCATTGATGTCCGGTTTTCATGGTTTGTTCAGCCTCGGAACGATCGTCAGCGCGGCGGGCATGACCGCGTTGTTATGGCTCGGCGCGACGCCCTTGCTGGCCAGCAGTGTGGTGCTGATGGCGCTGGTTGCGTTTGTCCTCACCGCCGGGCGACACATGCTGGGGCGCAGCGGCGATGAAGGCAGTCCGATTTTTGTCCGGCCTACCCGAAAGGTCCTGTTGCTGGGCGTGCTCTGCCTCTTCGCGTTTCTCGCGGAAGGCGCGATTCTCGACTGGAGCGCGGTGTTTCTCTCCGAGGTGCGCGGGGTCCAGCATTCGATTGCCGGTCTGGGTTACGCCGCGTTCGCAGTGATGATGGCCTTGGGACGATTGAGCGGTGACCGGATTCTGCTGAAGCTGGGTTCACGCACGGTGCTCATCGGTGGCGGCTTGATTGTGATGCTGGGGTTTCTGATGGTCGTGCTGGCGACCGACTGGCTGTGGAACCTGGTGGGGTTTGCGGTGATTGGCGCCGGTCTGGCGAACATCGCCCCGGTTTACTTATCTTTGGCCGGCGCCCAGCGAACGATGCCGGGTGAGTTGGCGATTGCCGCGGCGACCAGCCTGGGTTACCTCGGCATCTTGATGGGGCCGGCGGTCATCGGGCTGTTTGCCCACGCGACAAGTCTGTCGGCGGCGCTGCTCGCCGTGGCCTCGTTAATGATCGCGGTCATGGTCAGTGCCACGCGACTGGTTCCGAAGGTTTCCCGTCAACGGGTACACTGAGTGCATGTTTTTTCACGGACCTCGAACGAGGTTTCAAAAAGATCGGGAAGCAAGCGATGGCATCCGTTTCAATGAAAGATGTAGCACTGGCGGCGGGGGTGTCCCAGCCTGCGGTGTCCTACGCTTACAATCGCCCCTCCAAACTGTCGCAAGCCCAGCGTGAACATATCCTGGAGGTGGCGGCCTCATTGGGCTACCCGGGGCCGAACGTGTTGGGGCGCAGCCTGCGCTCGGGCAAGATCGGCGCGATCGGGCTGATGATGATGGACAAACTGTCCCTGGCATTTGCCGATCCCTGCACGATTGCCTTGTTGCGCGGCATCAGCGAGGTGGGCGAACTGGAAAACGTCGCGCTGACGCTGTTCCCGCTGAATAACAATCGCCTGGTCGGGCGTTCACCCGCCGCCAATCATGGCAGCCTGGCCCTGCGCGGGCTGGTGGATGGTTTGATTATTTCGACCTTGCCGGATGATCACCCGGCCGTGTTGGCGGTGGTGAAACAGAACATTCCGTTTGTGGTGATCGATTCGCCGTTGGTGGACGACTCGTTTTTTGTCGGGATCGATGACCGAGGTGCCGCCCGCACGCAGATGCAACATTTGCTCGACCTGGGGCATCGCAAGATCGGCGTGATCATTGACCGCCTCAACCCCGACGGTTATCGCGGCCCGATTGACCCGCAACGTTTCAAGAGCGCCAGCGAGCGCATTGTCCGGGAACGACTGACCGGATACGTGGAAGCGGCGAGTGCAGCCGGCCTGGCCTTCGAGGACCTGAGCATTATCGAAGCCGGCGGGCTGGATTCGACGTCGGGGCAAGCGGCGGCTTTCACGCTGTTGACGTCCAATGACGTCACGGCGGTGGTGGCCTGCTCGGATGTGATGGCGATCGCCTGCATGAAAACGGCGCATGCGCTCAATCGCAACGTCCCGCAAACCCTTTCCGTGATTGGCTTTGACGATATTCCCGAGGCGGTTCAGCTCGGTTTGACCACGATTGGCCAGCCGATGGTGGAGAAGGGCGTCTACGCCGCGAGAATGCTGACCGAACAGTTGAATGCACCGGCCGGCACCCGTCTCGAACCCGAGCAGAAGATCTTCGCCACGAAATTAATTGTGCGTACCTCGACGCTCAAGATCTGACACCACAAAACCTGTGGCGAGAGACTTACTTGTGCCGAGGGAGCTTGCTCCCTCGCCACAGGTTATTTGGTGAAATTCGCCGCCACCCGCAGGGCATTCGCCGCGATGGTCAGCGCCGGATTGACCGCCGCCGATGACGGGAAGAAAGAGCTGTCGACCACCCAGACGTTGTCCAGGTCATGCAGCTTGCAGTTCACATCCAGCACGCTTGAAGCAGGGTCGGTGCCCATCACGGCGGTGCCGCATTGATGCGAGTTGGTGGCGATCCCCATGCGCGCTTTCAGAATCACCGGATAACCCGCCTCGCGCATGACTTTACTGGTCTTGCTCACCAAACCTTCATGGGCCTTGAGATTGTTCGGCGTCCAATGGACCTTGATCGCGCCGCGTTGCTGGTCATACGTGACCCGGTTTTCCCGTGTCGGCAAATCTTCAGACGTCAGGTACAGATCAACGCTGTGGTCGGTGATGTAGCGCGAGGCAAACTTTGGCAGCCACGGGCGCATCGATGTGATCATCGGCTCGCGGATTTTCCCCAACATCTGCACATTCCCCAGCGGAAACGCATTGTGCGGACTGGCGCTGTACCAGTCGTTAAGGGCCAGGGTCTTCTGAAAGATCACTTTGTTCTTGCGTCGCGGGTCCACCGCCAGCATGAAGGTGCTGTTGTGAACCATGTAGTTGCGCCCCAGTTGCCCGGAGCTATTGCCCAGGCCTTCCGGGTGCCGCTCGTTCGCCGACTTGAACAACAGCGCTGCACTGTTCACTGCACCGCACGCCAGCACGAAGCGTTTGGCGCGAAGCGTCACGTCGCGGCCATCGATCAGGCCACGGGCCTCGGTCACGCTGCGGCCATCGGTGCTGGTGATCAGTTGTTTGATCGTGGTGCGGGTCATCAGCCTGACCGTGCCACTGCGCAGGGCCGGTCGCAGCGCCGATACTTCAGCGTCAGCCTTGGCATCGACCAGGCAAGGATAGCCATCACAGGTTGAACACAATACGCAGTCACCGCCATCGCCATAATCCACCGCCGCCGGCATCACGAAGGGCTTGAGCCCGGAGCGGCGCATGCTGTGCTCCAGCGGGGCCAGGGCCGGGTCATGTTTGAGCGCCGGCTGCGGAAAAGGCCCCGAGCGCCAGGGTTCGCTGGGGTCGATACCCGCCTGGCCATGCACCCGGTAAAGTTTTTCAGCTTCGGCGTACCAGGGTTCCAGTTCCGCGTAGCTGATCGGCCATGCGGGGGACACGCCTTCGGCGTGCTGAATCTCGCCAAAATCCTCTTCGCGAAACCGAGGGAGCATGGCGCCATAGAATTTGGTGTTGCCACCGACATAGTAAAAAACGCCGGGGGAAAACGCTTGATTGGATTCATCCAGCCATTGCTCGGCATTGCGATAACGGCCGTCGCCGAACACCGATTCGGTACTCCAGTTTTGTATTTCCCGGGGCAGGAAATCACCCCGTTCGACGATCACAATATCCAGCCCACTCTCGCGCAACGCATGGGCAAAGGTCGAACCGCCCATGCCCGAGCCGATAATCACGACATCACAGTTGATATTGCCATCTGCATCAGGTGTCACCACGTCGAGGACGCGCCGCTCGCGGCGCGCCCCCGGTTGTGGATTCAGCTCTGCATGATGCGAAATCAAGGCATCACTCATTTGAGCTGCTCCAGTTCTTATAGGTGCTGTTCGGAGTTGCGCAGTTCCTGGTACTCGTCCTGGCGTTCGTCGGTGATGTACGCCGGAATCGGGAAGTCCCACCAGCCCGGCACCCAAGGACCTGCGGCGTCACGGTCAGTCGGGATCTCGATCAGCACCGGCGCGTTCAGGTCCAGGGCTTCCTGCAGGATAGGCTCCAGGTCTTCCGGGCGCTCCACGCGATAGGATTTCAGGCCGAACGCTTCGCCGACGGCTTTGAAGTCCGGGCTGTACGGCGTGCCATCCGGGTGGTTGAACTCGGTACCGATGTGGCGACTGGTCTGCTTGCGCTGGCCACCGCGAATCGACATGTACCCGGCGTTGTTCTGGATCATGAACACCACAGGAATGTTGTTGGTCACGCAGATCGCAATTTCCTGGGAGGTCATCAGGAAGTCACCATCGCCGAGGATGCACACCACCGGTTGATTCGGCGCCGCCAGTTTGGCGCCGATAGCGGCAGGCACCGCCCAGCCCATGGACGAGAAACCGCCCGAGGTCAGGTGCGTACGCGGTGTGTACACCGGGAACGTCTGCTTGACCGCGCCCTGAGTGTTGCCGGAACCGACCACCACAATGGTGTCCCGCGGGAAGATCTTGCGCAGGGCGCCCAGCGGACGTTGCGAGGTAAACGGGAAGCGATCGGAGTCGCGACGCCCCGCCAGTTTGGTTTCCCATTCATCCTGATAGCCGCGCAGGTCGCTGAGGTATTCCTCGCGGTCCACGGTCTGGCCTTTCAAACCTTCGACGATGTGAGCCAGAGCGTATTTCGCATCGGCGCAGATGCCCACGGTGACCGGGTAGTTCTTGCCGATTTCGTGCGGATCGATGTCGATGTGGATCAGCTTCGACGGCGGAATCGCAAAGGTCACGCCTTTGGCATAACTGGACGACGACCAGTCGGTGAAGCGACAACCCACGGCGATGATCACATCGGCGGTGGACGCCACTTGGTTACCGCACAGCGTGCCGGTCTGACCGACGCTGCCGGCGAACAGCGGGTGATCTTCCGGGAAGCCGCTTTTGCCGTTCCAGGTGGTCACCACTGGAATCTTCCAGGCCTCGGCCAGGGCGAGCACTTCAGCGCTGGCCTCGCCGGTGATGACACCGCCGCCGATCACCAGCACCGGGCGTTTGCAGGCCTTCAGCTCTTCAACCGCACGGGCGGTGGCCGCCGGGTCCGGGAAGCACTTGCCGATCGGGGTGCGTTCTTCGAGGGCATGCAGGGTGACTTCAGCGGCTTCGGCCTGAACGTCCATCGGGATTTCCAGGTGCACTGGACCCGGGCGGCCGGTGACCATCGCGCTCCAGGCCCGATGCATCATGAACGGCAACTCTTCAACGCGGGTCGCGACCCAGTGACGTTTGGTCACCGCTTCGGCGATTTTCGGGAAGTCGTTGTCGGTGTAGCGTTCCAGCTCCTGCAACAAACCGTGGCCGCGCATGTGGGTGGGCGGCCCGCCGGTGATCAGCATCAGGCTGGTGGAGTCGGTGAAGGCGGTGGCCATGCCGATCACGGTGTTGGCGGCGCCGGCACCGATGGACGTGACCGCCGCCATCGGCTTGCCGCTAACCCGGTAGTAACCGTCGGCGAGGTGCACCGCACTCTGTTCGTGGAAGACCTGGATGAACTTGAGTTTTGAGTCTTCCTCAAGGAAGGCGTCGGTGAGGGTCCAGATACCGTGCCCGGGGATGCCGGCGACGTATTCGACGCCATAGTTTTTCAGGGTTTGAGCCACGATCTGGCTGCCGGTCAATTTAGTCATGACAGGACTCCTTGGGTTGATGAAAGCGGGGTGGAGGTCTCGATGCTTTTTGCGCGTCCGCGAGTCGCCCAGTTCAGGCCCTGCTTGGTCAGGCGGCGGATATTGGGGTCGGCGAGGTTGCTGGTGTCGTGGCCGATCGAGTGATAGAACACCCGGCCCTGACCCCACTGGCGAACCCAGGCGACCGGGCTGCGATGGCCCTTGAGCCATGGGAACGGATTGCCGTCGAACGTGGTTTCGGCCAATACGTGGATGTTCGGGTCGACCTGCATGTAGTACTGCTCGGACCGCACCTCGAAATCCTCGACGCCTTGGGTGACTTCATGGCTGTGATCGATGACGTTGACCTGGTACGGATGGGGAAAACCTTCGCCCATCGGATGCTCAAGAAACGATCCGCCCAGCACCCAGTGATACTTGAGGCTGGCGCGAAAAGCCGCGCCCGCACCGTGCCAACCCACCAGCCCGGTGCCGCTTTCGATGGCTTCGAGCAGGCGGTTTTCCTGGGAGGCGGTCAGGGTTTCCGTGGTGACGGCGTTGTTCCAGCCGATCACGATCAGGTCGTAACCGGTCAAGTCCCTGTCCAGTGTGAAGATGTCGGTGGACTCTTCGACCTCGAAATCCAGCTCCTGAAAAACGGTCCGGGCCCATGCAGCAATTTCATAGGGGTAATGGCCGGGCCAGCCACCGAATAGATACAAGACTCGACTCACGGTTGGTCACCTCTTCAAGTTGGGTGTGATTATTAGGTTATACGTATAACCGCTTATTTAAGCTATCACTCCGAATTGCTAAGTCAATGCCTATGTAAATCTTTTGATGCCTGGTCGCTTGCGGCCCTTGATGCACGGGCTTCTAAGCCTTTAAGGGCGCGGGTCTTGGATGTCCGTTCATTCTTAGAAAGACCAGGTCGTCAGGTTTTAATAAGAAAAGGTTATACGAATAACGGAAGTTGCCGTTGTCAGTGCTTCAACACTGCGTCTGTGCTGCGTCAGATTGCGTCATCAATAAGGAGGCTGCGAAATTGCCCGGGGCAGGGGGGTAAGAAAAGATGGTCGCCAATGCTGAGTGCATCTGGCGTGCCCTCAAGAACCACCTGGAGCAAATTGATGATTCGTTATCTGAAAAAAAGTAAGCCTGTCGAAGCTCAAGCCGAGATCGCCTCCCAAGTTCGCGATACGGTGGAGCAGATCATCGCCAACATCGCCAGGAACGGCGACGCCGCTGTGCGTGAATACTCCAGGCAATTCGATCAGTGGGCGCCCACGTCCTTCCGCCTGACCGACGCAGAAATCGCGGCGTGTGTGGCCAGTCTTTCGGAGCAGGAAATCGGCGATATCAAATTCGCCCAGGCACAAGTCCGCCGCTTTGCCGAAGTGCAAAAAGCCTCCATGCACGATGTCGAGGTGGAAACGCTGCCGGGGGTGATCCTGGGGCACCGCAACATTGCGGTGAACTCCGTGGCCTGTTACATCCCCGGCGGCAAATACCCGTTGCTGGCCTCGGCGCACATGAGTGTGCTGACCGCCAAGGTCGCGGGCGTGAAACGCGTGGTCGCCGCAGCACCGCCGTTTGATGGCAAACCGCACCCGGCCATCGTCACCGCGATGTACCTGGCCGGTGCCGATGAGATCTATTGCGTCGGCGGCGTGCAGGCAATTGCTGCGTTTGCCCTGGGCACCGACACCTTCAAAGCGGTGGACATGATCGTCGGGCCGGGCAACGCCTATGTCGCGGAAGCCAAGCGCCAACTGTTCGGCAAAATCGGTATCGACTTGATCGCCGGCCCTACCGAAACCCTGGTGATCGCCGATGACAGTTCCGATGTTGAAATCATCGCCGCTGACTTGCTGGGCCAGGCCGAGCATGGCGTTAACTCGCCTGCGGTGTTCTTGACCAACAGCCTGGCACTGGCAGAAGCCCTGCCGGCGGAAATCGAACGCCAGTTGGCCATCCTCTCCACCGCGCCAGTCGCGTCGATCGCTTGGCGCGATTATGGCGAAATCATCCTGTGCGACACCGTCGACGAGTTGGTGCAGGAAGCCGACCGGATTGCCTCCGAGCACGTGCAGGTGATGACCCGCGAGCCCTTGTATTTCCTCGAACACATGACCAACTACGGTGCGCTGTTCCTCGGTGAACGGACCAACGTTTCCTACGGCGACAAGGTGATTGGCACCAACCACACCCTGCCCACCACCGGCACCGCGCGTTACACCGGCGGCTTGTGGGTCGGCAAGTTCATCAAGACCTGCACCTACCAACGTGTGCTGACGGACGAGGCGTCGGTGCTGGTCGGCGAATACTGCTCGCGCTTGTGCGGCATGGAAGGCTTTGCCGGGCACAAGGAGCAGGCGGATATCCGCATTCGTCGCTACAAGAAAACCGCTTGAGGGCTATGGCCCGGTTGCAGCACTTGGCAAGCGGGTAGCGAGAAAAAGGGTCGTTTCTCGCTGCTGCTGGTCACTCTCACCGTCTTTCCAAGTGTTTTCAGGCTCTCCGTATGGGGAGCTTTTTTTTGAAGCGCTCGAAAGAACTCGTTGTTCCAGGCTGGATTTTAGTGAGGCGATGCGATGGGAACCTTGTCGATTAAAACAAGAATTACGCTGGCTGCCGGGAGTTGCCTGTTTGCCATGGTGCTGTGCCTGGTGGGTTTTTCGATTCTTCAGATGCGCGACACCTCGGCGGTGGTCAGCGAGTCCAGTACCCAGGCGCTGTCCCAGGCGTCCATGCAATACCTGGAGGCGACGGGGTTCTTGCAGGCCAACGGAATTGAGCAGCGATTCCTCAGCAGCCTGATGTTTACCCGTTCCCTGGCCACACAGGTCGTGATGATGCGTCGCCAAGCCAAGCAAAATGGCTTGGCTGCGGCGCAGTTGCGTGGCGATCTGTACCGCTTGATTCGGGCGCAAGTGGCGACCACTCCGGAGATCCTCGGCGTTGGCATCTCCTTCGAACCGAATGCACTGGACGGTGCCGACGGGAGCGCCATCAATGGCGCCGAATTCACCGGCAATGCCAAGGGCCGGTTTGCGGTGTACGTCTCGTCGATGCAGAACTTCGTCCTCGACGAAAAGGAAATGTTGGACGACGGTGACCCTGGCAAAGCCTGGTGGAACTGCCCGAAGAAAACCCGAAAGGCCTGTTTGATCGAGCCCTATACCTTCCAGCTCAACGGTGTGCCGACCCTGACCTCAAGCATCGCGATCCCATTGATGGATGGCGGCAAATTCATTGGCGTGGTCAGCATCGACCTGCCGTTGAGCAGTCTGCAAAACATCGCGCAGAAAGCCAGTACCTCGCTGTTCGAAGGCCAGGGGCAGCTGACTTTTGTCAGCGCCGCCGGTGCCGTCATGGGCCGAAGCGGTGATCCGGCGGCATTGGGGACCGCCATCAAGGACCTCTACCCGCAGCAGGCGGCTGAGATGTTCGAAGGCGCGAAGTCGGGTAAAACCCTGACCCTCGATGAGGCTGGCAGCGCCAACGTCATGCTCGCCGTGCCGTTTTCCCCGATTCCGAACGCCAGCCCATGGATGACCGTCATCGAAGTGCCGCGCGCCACGCTGATGGCCTCGGTCGCGGCGATGCAGCAGGTGATGGAGCAATCCAATCGTCGGTCGATCATGCTGCAAGTGGCCACCGGGATCGGTGTCACCGTGGCCGGTACATTGTTGATGGGGTTGCTGGCGGTGAGTGTCACACGGCCTATTCGTCGGGTGTCCGCCATGCTGGAAGACATCGCCAATGGCGAGGGTGACCTGACTCGCCGGTTGAGCGCCGAGCGGCGCGACGAAATGGGCGCGCTGGTGGGGTGGTTCAATCGCTTCCTCGATAAGCTGCAGCCGATCATTGCCGAGGTCAGCCAAAGCGTTCTGGAGACTCGATCCACGGCGGACCAGGCGTCTTCCATCGCGACCCGGACTAGCAGCGGCATGCAGCAACAACTGCGCGAAGTCGAGCAAGTCGCCACCGCCGCCCATGAGATGAGCGCCACCTCTCAGGACGTCGCGCGCAATGCGTCCATGGCCGCGACCGCCGCGCGCAATGGCGACGTCGCTGCGCGGTCCTGCAAAGGTACGATCGAGACGGCGGCGCATTCCATTCAGTCGCTGGCCGATCACATGAGCGGCGCCATGACCGGAGTCCGTCAACTCGCCGACAGCAGCGAGAAAATCGGCAGCGTGCTCGATGTCATTCGCACCATCGCCCAGCAAACCAATTTGTTGGCGTTGAACGCTGCCATTGAAGCGGCGAGGGCCGGGGAGACGGGGCGGGGCTTTGCGGTGGTGGCCGATGAGGTTCGTCATCTGGCCCAGCGCACCCAGGATTCCGTGAGTGAGATCCAGGGCGTGATCGAAAGTCTGCAAAGCGGTACACGCGATGTGGTGAATGCCATGCAGAGCCAGCACCGCCAGGCAGACGCCAGCGCTGCCAAGGCGCTGGAGGCGGCCGGTGCGCTGGTTAATGTCAGCCAGAACATCGAAATCATGACCGACATGAACCTGCAAATCGCCAGCGCGGCCGAAGAACAGAGCGCAGTGACCGAAGAAGTGAACCGCAACGTCTCGGCGATCAGGGACGTGACCGGCGCATTGGTAGAACAGGCCGATCAATCCGCCCGCATCAGCCAATCCCTCAACGACCTGGCGAACCAGCAACAAGTGCTGATGAACAACTTCAAAGCCTGACCCCCACCCCGTAGGAGCAAAGCTTGCTCGCGAATAGGCCGGCACATCCAGCATCCATGTCGCCTGACACACCGCCTTCGCGAGCAGGCTCACTCCCACACTGGACCGGCATCGCCCACAAAATCCGAGCCCGACACACATCCCCTTGTGGGAGCGAGCCTGCTCGCGAAGACACCGGCACATCCAGCATCCATGTCGCCTGACACACCGCTTTCGCGAGCAGGCTCACTCCCACACTGGACCGGCATCGCCCACAAAACCCGAGCCCGACACAGTCCCCCTGTGGGAGCGAGCCTGCTCGCGAAGAGGCTGGCACATCCAACATCAATATCGCCTGACACACCGCCATCGCGAGCAAGCTCGCTCCCACACTGGACCGGCATCGCCCACAAAACCCGAGCCCTGCACAGCCCCCGTGTGGGAGCGAGCTTGCTCGCGAAGAGGCCGGCACACTCAACATCCATGTCGCCTGACACACCGCCTTCGCGAGCAGGCTCACTCCCACACTGGATTGGCGTCGCCGACAAAACTTGGGCCCTGCACAGCCCCCGTGTGGGAGCGAGCTTGCTCGCGAAGAGGCCGGCACACTCAACATCCATGTCGCCTGATACACCGCCTTCGCGAGCAAGCTCGCTCCCACACTGGATTGGCGTTGCCGACAAAACTTGGGCCCTACACAGCCCCCCTGTGGGAGCGAGCCTGCTCGCGAAGAGGCCGGCACACTCAACATCCATGTCGCCTGATACACCGCCTTCGCGAGCAAGCTCGCTCCCACACTGGACCGGCATCGCCCACAAAACCCGAGCCCGGCACAGTCCCTCTGTGGGAGCGGGCTTGCTCGCGAATAGGCTGGCACATCCAACTCCATGTCACCTGACACACCGCTTTCGCGAGCAGACTCACTCCCACAGTGGATTGGCGTCGCCCACAAAATCCGAGCCCGACACACATCCCCCTGTGGGAGCGGGCTTGCTCGCGAATAGGCCGGCACTTCCAACATCAATATCGCCTGATACACCGCCATCGCGAGCAAGCTCGCTCCCACACTGGACCGGCATCGCCCACAAAACCCGAGCCCGGCACAGCCCCCCTGTGGGAGCGAGCCTGCTCGCGAATAGGCCGGCACTTCCAACATCAATAACGCCTGATACACCGCCTTCGCGAGCAGGCTCGCTCCCACTTTGGATTGGCGTCGCCGACAAAACTTGGGCCAGGCACAGCCCCCTTGTGGGAGCGAGCTTGCTCGCGAAGAGGCCGGCACACTCAACATCCATGTCGCCTGACACACCGCCTTCGCGAGCAAGCCCGCTCCCACACTGGATTGGCGTCGCCGACTAAACTTGGGCCCGACACAGCCTCCCTGTGGGAGCGAGCCTGCTCGCGAAGACATAGGTACATCCAACATCATATCGCCTGACACTCCGCCTTCGCGAGCAGGCTCTCTCCCACACTGGAGTTGTGGTGTTCCGCTCAGGTCAAAAAAAACGCCGGATCATGCTCTTCTGAAAGAGGTCATGATCCAGCGTTGAAGTGGTTGATAAAACCCGCGCCGGTCTCGGCAGGGGTAATTGTCTATGCCGGTATCACCACAAAACTATCCGGCTTGCAGGTCAGCGCCACGTCCGCTCCGGGCGGTAGTGTGAGGCTACCCGGGGTCGGCAGTTGCTGGCATTTGAGGTCGATGGTGCCGCCAGCAACCGCCACCCGGTAAATAACCCGGTTGCCAATGAACGACGTGTCTTTCACCTTCCCGGCAAACGCGCCGTCAGCCAGCGCTGCGCCAAGGGCTGGCTCCAGGCCGATGGTTTCAGGACGGATCGACACATTCACCGGCCCGGCCCCGAGGCTGTTCTTGGCCGTGTGTGCGTAGCGACCGAACGGAAGATCGACAAAGCCATTGCTGGTATCGCCCAGCCCATACGTGCCGTTGACGATATTGGTGTCGCCGAAAAATTTCGCGGCGAACAGTGTGCGCGGCGACCAATACATCTCCTGCGGCCCACCGATCTGCTCAATACCGCCCTTGTTCAGCAACACCACGCGATCAGACAGAATCATCGCCTCATCCTGGTCATGGGTGACATACACAAACGTGGTCGAAGTTTCTTCGTGGATCCGTTTGATCTCGTTGAGCATGTGGTGGCGAATCTTCAGGTCCAGCGCCGCCAGCGGTTCGTCGAGCAGCAACACGGCGGGACGATTCACCAGCGCCCGGGCCAGTGCGACACGTTGCGCCTGCCCGCCGCTGAGCTCGGAGATCCAGCGATTCTTGAAGCCTTCCAGCTGCACCAATTCCAGCGCCTTGGTCACTTCACGCTTGATCTCATCCTTCGGTTTCTTCTTCAAACGCAAGCCGAACGCCACGTTGTCGAACACATCGAGGTGCGGGAACAGCGCGTATTTCTGGAACACCATGTTCACCGGGCGCTGTTCCGGCGGCAGGGACGTGGAGTCCTTGCCATCGATCACGACCTTGCCGGTGGTGGGTTCTTCGAAGCCCGCGATGATGCGCATCAGGGTGGTCTTGCCGCAGCCGCTGGGGCCGAGCAAGGTCAGGATTTCGTTGCGCTTGACGGTCAGGTCGACTTTGCCCAGGGCAGTCAGGCCACCGTAGCTTTTGGAGATGCCGGTCAGTTCAATACTGTTGGTCATGGTGATTACTCTGCAGTTTCAGCACGTTCAAGTTCGAGACGACGACGGCGCAGGGTCATGACCAGGCCGGCGATAACGATGATGGCGATGGTCACGACCAGCATGAATACCGAGGCGGCATTGATGGTTGGGCTGACGGCGCGGCGCATCATCGAAAGAATCATGAGGGGCAGCGTGGTGTCGCTGCCGGTGACGAACACGGTGATCAGGAATTCGTCCATCGACAGCGCCACCGCGAGGATCGCGGCACCGGCAATCGTCGGCCCGATGATCGGCAGCGTCACCAGCCAGAACGCCTTGAGCGGTGTGGCGCCCAGGTCACGGGCCGCTTCTTCGAACGACAGATCGAAGTACTCCAGGCGTGAACGCACGGACTCGACGAAAAACGGAAAGGTGAACAACGTATGGCCGATGACCACGGTCAGCAGCGAACGCGGCAGGCCGATCAGCGAGAAGAAAATCACCAGCGCGATTCCGAGGAACAGACCGGGCAGGGCGATGGGGGCGAAGTTCATGAAGGCGAAGACCGATTTCACCCGACCTTTCATGCGCATCAGCGCCAGCGCCGAAAACGTGCCCAGCAGGGTGGTGAGCACGGTCGAGCCCGCCGCGACGATCGCACTGTTGGTCAGGGCCGTCATGAAGTCCGAACTGTTGAACAGCGCCTCATACCACTGGGTGGAGAAGCCCTCGAAAGGGAACGATAACGAGGCCGACGAGTGAAAGCTGAACAGCGTGATAATCGCGATGGGCGCGTAGAGAAACAACATGTAAACGTAAGTAAAGAGTCTGATCATGGCGGTCACCTTGTTGTTATGGGCGGCATTCAGTCGTGGTAACGCTTGCCGGGCGCCAGGTTGGCCGCCCGCAACACACCCAGCAGCAGCGCATAGACCAGCATGAAAACAATCAGCAGCAGGTAGGCCATCGCCGCGCCCAGCGGCCAGTTGCCCACCGAGCGGAACTGGTTGGCGATCACCAGGCCGGTGGTCATCGCATCTCGACCGCCCAGCAACTGCGGCGTGACGTAGTCACTGGCGGCGAGGACGAAGGTGAACATGAACGAGCTGACGATGCTCTTGTGCGCCATCGGCATGATCACCCGCCACAGGATCGTGGCACCGCTGGCACCCAGATCGGCGGCCGCTTCGAGGTAGTCCTTTTTGATATCGCGCAAGCCCGACACCAGCAGCAGAAGGGTAAAGGGCAGCATGATGTGGACCAGGGTCAGCACCACGGAAAACTTGCTGAACACCAGCCAGTCCAGCGGCTGATCGATCAGGCCCAGGTGCAGCAAGGTGGAGTTGATCACGCCGTTGGTGCCCAGGATCGAACGCCAGGCGTAGACCCGCACCAGATAGCTGGAAAACCACGAGATCAACGCCAGGTACAGCACGGCGTTGGAGCGGGTGCGATACACGATGTAATAGGCGACCGGGGCACTGATCACCGTTGACAGCACGGCCGTCCAGAAGCCGTTTTGCAGTGCGATCCAGAGCGAGTCGTAAAACCCGCTGGCACCAAGGGCCCTGGCATAGTTGGCCAGGGTGGCGGCCGGTTCCATGCTGAAGGTCTTGGCGGTCCAGAAACTGGCGACCAGCAGCAGCACCGACGGGATGAGAAAGAACACAACCAGGAAAAACAGGGGAGGCGACGCCAGCAAATAACCGCTCAGGGTTTTTTTGTCGATTTTCACGTGTTTACCGGCCTGCGATTCCCGTTCATCAAGAAGGATGGGCTCGCTGTTGTTGACTACGTTCATGATTGTTGTGCCTTTGTTTTTATCGATAACGAGGGCGCTTTGGCGAGCGCGCAGGCGTGCGTGTCCGCAAACACGCACCCTCAAATAACCGTCCGTTCAAACCAGCCTCTAAATCGCGCGGCTGGTCGGCCGCTCTAGAACGAGCCTTTGAAGTTCGCCCACTGATCGATCCATTCAGCATAGGTCACATACTTGTCGGAGCTCAGGGGTGGCTGGCCGTAGAGTTTTGACTTCTCGAAAAAGCTGTCCAGGTTTGCGTAGTCGAAGGTGTTTCGCAGGTCGGCCGGCAGCAGTGGAACGGCTTTCTGGTTGACCACCCCGGAGAACATGGTGGTGGCCATCTTGGCCTGGGTGTCGGCTTCGAGCGTCTTGTTGATGAACTCCAGCGCCAGCGGGACATCCTTCGCGGTTTTCGGGATAAACAAGGCATCGCACCAGAGGGCCGCGCCTTCCTTGGGAACGGACAGCGCGGTGGTGACGCCGCGTTTGACGGTTTCGCTCGGGGTGTTGGCGGACGCCGAGAACACCGCGTCCACTTCGCCCGACACCAGCAGGGAAACTGCGTCACCCGAAGAGGCGGCAAAGACCCGGCATTGATCGCGGTACGGTTTGAGTTTTTCGAAGGCGTCGTCGAATTCGGCACGGGTCAGGTTGGGGAACTTGTCGCCGTAGCCGGCAATGATCGCGATGAGTGACCAGTTCGAGGTGCCGTCATCGACGAAGGTCAGTTTGCCCTTCAGTTTCGGATCCAGCAGGTCCTTGTACTCGGTAGGCTTTTTCACGTTTTTCGGGTTGTAGACAATGGTGTTCATGCCCCACAGCAGCGGCACGCCCCACTGTTTGCCATCCCAGAACCAGCGTTTGCCCTTGTAGAACAGCGGGACCGTATTTTCTTGCGAGTAATTGGGGATCTTCGAGGTGTCGATGGCCTTGAGCAGGCCCATTTCCTGGTAGATGGTCTCGTAGCCCAGCGCGTACATGGTCAGGTCAAGCTGCACCGGATCGGAGCCGGCCAGCCGCGCGGTAATGTCGTCCTGGTTGCTGGCGTAGCTGGAGCGTACGGTGATGCCACGCTGCTTGCGCCAGTCGGCCAGTTCCGCGTCACCGGTTTCACCTTCCCAGCCAAGAATCTCCAGGTGCCCACCCGCCGCGGCAAACGCACTGGGCACGAAAGAACCCACGTATAACCCCACGGCAGAGGCGGCGGCCCCGAGCAAAAACGTGCGCCGTTTCAAGCTAATCGAATCCAGGTCAATGCCGGTCAATCCATAACCCGTCTCTGTTTCTTTTTTCATTTCGAGTTCCTGCCTAGGGTGGTGGTTAGCAAACGATTAGCGACTAGCAATGTCTGTAGATCGGCAGTGTTATGGCCAGCATTGGTCCCTTGCAGCTGGGGAGATTGACGGCGCGAAAATGCCTGATGGAACGGGCATTGCGCTGTCGATCTCCACTGATCCGATTGACTCTTCCTTGGCTGGGCTACGCCGCTTTCCTCGGGTTGCAAGGTCAAGACTTGAAGCGGCGCGCCCAGCGCTTGATAGGCTCGGCTTGTTGTTTTCATGGATCGAGTATTGGCCTGGCAGGCAGAGCACTCAATTTCGCAGCATCTTTAAAAGCGACGCACTCTGACGCATCAAAGTGACCTAATCGGCGCAGCAGACTCCCCATAACCATAGTTCTCCCTGAACGGGTGAGATGGATGGATGAGCTGCGTCAACCTGCGTCTCTTTTGCCGCAGGTGCGAAATTGAGTGGCGGGTGCTGCCGGCGAATACTCCAATCGCGATCCTGAGGTTTTGATTGGAGTGTCCTGTGAAACTCACTGGCGGCCAGATTGTGGCGAAAGCGCTGAAAGCGAACGGTGTCGACTATGTGGCCGGCATGCCGGGTGACGGCTCGTGGGCCGTGGTCGAAGCCTTGCTGACGGCCGGCACCGATATCCCGTTCATTCAAGTGATGCAGGAGCAAAGCTCGGTGCATCTGGCTGACGGCTATTTCCGCGCTTGCGGTCGTCCCATGGCGGTGTTGCTGCCCGTCCCGCTGGGTATATCGAAAGCCTTGGGCGCGATGGCGGCCGCGTTGGCGGACTCATCGGCGATGCTGGTGATCAGTGATGACGGTGTTTTTTTTGACCCGCACACTCCCACCGGTGATCGGTGCCGGGCCACATGTGGGAGCGGGCTTGCTCGCGAAAGCAGAGTGTCAGGCGACATAGATGTTGGATCTGCCGGCGTCTTCGCGAGCAAGCCCGCTCCCACAGGGGGGTTGGTCCCTGGCATTACCAAAGAACATGTGCAGGTCTCGTCGATTGAGCAGCTGCCGCAAGCCCTGCGTCAGTCGTTCGATACGATGTTGAGTGGGCGGGTCGGCCCGGTCAGCCTGGAGATTGCGCACGCTGTCCAGAACGCCTCGCTTGACGTCAGCCTGGCGCCCGCCACGTTACGGGCGACCAGCGAAGTGCAACGGCCGGATCCGCGATTGAAAACAGCCGCGCCGGGTGAGCAGCCAGTGGCGCACAGGATCGAGGACAGCGTCAGCGATCTTCCGGTTTTGACCGTGCACAAGCCCTTGGCCGAGTTGCACTCAGTGCTGGAAAGAGATGCGGTGCTGGTCATCGGCGCGGGGCGTGTCGAGGCCATCGCGCGGGAGATGTTCCCAAGCAATCACCTGTGCACCGGCCGTGTCGGTACGCCGGGGTGGGCGGTGCCCGCGGCCATCGGCGCGAAGCTCGCCATGCCGGCGCGTCAGGTGGTGTGTGCCGTGGGCGACGGGGATTTCTTGCAGTCGATGCAGGAGATGGCGGTGTGCGTGATGCACAGCATTCCGGTGGTGTTCCTGGTGTTTAACAACAGTGGATATGTGTCATTGAGCGATGTGCAGACACCCATCGTCGAGCAGCATCGGGCCGGCGAATTCAACTTGCCGGACGGCAAACCTTACTCGCCGGACTTTGCCGGCATTGCCCGCAATTTCGGTCTTGAGGCGTGGCGGGTCGAGCACGCTTCACAACTCAATCCAACCTTTATCAAGGCCCTGAACAGCAAGGGGCCGTCGTTGGTCGAGGTGATCACGGCGCGCGGTTCGCGGTTGAATTAATCAACGGGTTTGCAGAGGAATAAAGCGATGGGAATTCTGGACTGGAAACACTGGATCGTCATTCTGGTAGTGGTGGTGCTGGTTTTCGGCACCAAAAAACTGAAGCACCTGGGCACGGATGTCGGTGAGTCCATCAAGGGCTTTCGCAAAGCCATGAATGACGATGAAAAGGGCGGTGAGCAACCGCCTCAATCCTGACCGCCCCACACGATGGTCGCGTTGTCGCCGGTCATGTATTCGCGCACTTCCAACGGTAACGACTGGTCGCTGGGCAGGACAGCGGTGGCATTGCGCAGGTGATGCTTGCGGATCTTGCCTTTGTCCACGAGCCCCAGCGCCATTCGGGTAGAGAAGGGCTGGCGGAAAGACGAAGACGCGACGCCGGTCACCAGGCCATACAGGAAGCGGATCGGTCGGCGATGCTGCGGGGTCAGGATCGAAAACGTCATCTCGTTGCGTTGCTTGCCTTCGAAGTCCACCAGGAACAAACGGTCCCCCAGCAACAGGCAAAAGCCGTGATAGGTAAATGAGTAGCCAATCTTGCCGCTGCCATCGAGTAACGGGAAACGTTCTACCGTGACGTACTGCACCATCGAATCGGCGCGATACAGGCACGTGACCGAACGCAGAATCCGGCCCTTGTAGATCGATGAGTTGTGGTACCGGTAATAGACGCCCAGATAGTCTTCGAGCAGATCGGCCGACTGCTTGGCCAGTGGCAGGAAGTGATTGAATTGCGCCGAGGCACGCAAGTCCGTCGGCAGTTCGTTTTCATACCCTTCATAAAACTTCTTGAATTCAGCCGGTGGGCGGAACAGATCCTCGGCTTCCATCATGAAATAGCGACCGATCTTCTGCAGGATCTTCTGCGAAGGAACGTGCTGACCCACCAGGTACTTGTTGAACTGCTGGCGATTGACGTCGACCTTGCGGCACATGTCGGCCACTGACCGGCAGGACTCGACCAGGGTACTCAAGTTCTTTTGCACATTGGCCTGCAAGTCACTGCGAACCTGTTGTCGCTCGGGATGCGAGGTGGCGGCAGTCAACGACATGGGGGGCTGATCTCCTCGGCTGGGCATTGTTATCTCGATGGGGTCTGGTTAATTAAGAAGTCGGTTATAAAAGTTATAGCGCAGTTATCGAAATAACCCTTTGCTTAACCACAAGTGCTTGAATTTCCTGCCATTAAGCCAAGCAGGTTTTATGCCGGTTTATTCAATTCACAGGGATCTTTTATAAACAGGCGAATGCAGCCTGTTTTCGCTTTGATTGGTGCTGATAATCCTTGGAAAACCTTGGCCGGACGGGGCAGTCCAGAGCCTTCGGGTTACTCCCGACCCCAGCCAGTAACACATTGATTTTTCGTAGGTAACAACTGATGTTGTTTCGTCTGAAAGATACTGTTTGGCGGTCCGGGTGCTTCAGTACGCGTCATGTATCGAAGGCGTGCGAAATGGAGATAAAAAGAGGCACGGTTGATACTTCGTGGGGCGTACTTATCTATTGGAGTCTTTGAACAATGGCAAGGTTAACCGACGACATTCCACGGCAAAGGCGTTTCAAGGTCGGCATGGTGGGCGGAGGGCAGGGCGCTTATTTCGCCAGTTATCATCGTGCGGCCATGCGCTTGTGCAATCGCTTTGATATTGTCGCCGGCGCCTTCTCTTCGGACGCGGACAAGTGCCGTGAGGCCGGAGCGGCGTTCAGTCTTGAGCCAGACAGGATTTACCTGTCATTTGCGGACATGGCCGCCGCCGAATCCCGTCGGCCAGACCCCATCGACGCGGTCATCATCGTCACGCCCAATCACTTGCATTTCGAACCGTGCCGACTGTTTCTCCAAGCCGGGATCCCGGTCATTTGCGACAAGCCATTGGTCAATGACCCGCAGGAAGCCCACGAGCTCGCGCGCCTTGCTGAATACAACAACACGTTTTTCGCGGTGACCTACACCTACCAAGGCTATCCCATGGTCCGGGATGCGCGCAGTCGTATCCAGGCCGGGGAATTGGGTGACATCCGCTTTATGTATGTCGAGTATTTGCTGGAGTGGCTGGCGCCGGGCGTCGACGGCTTGAGCAAGAGTCTCGCGTGGCGTGGCGACCCGCAGAAGGCCGGCCCGACCGGCGCGTTGGGCGATGTCGGGACCCACGCTTTCAACATGCTCGAATTCCTTTCCGGCCAACGCTGCACGAACCTGAACGCCAAGTTGAGCACCGTCGTACCCGGCTGGGGCCTGGACGACACCTGTGTGGTCCAACTGGAATTTGAGGGTGGCGCGGACGGCCTGCTGTGGGCCAGTTTCGCGGCACCGGGTCATCGCAATGGATTGCGTTTCAAGATCGTCGGTAGCAAGGCGTCACTCGAGTGGTGCCAGGAGTCGCCGGAAACACTGTTGTTCACCCCCATCGACGGCGCCGATCGCATTTACCGTCGCGGCCAGAGCGACAACGCGGCGCAGACACTGACCTTCACCAGTCTGCCGGCGGGCAATACCGAGGGTTATCTGGAGGCGTTGGCCGTGCTCTATGCCGATTTCGCCGAGGCACTCGATGCCGGGGACGGTTGGCGCACGGCGACGTCCGTGCCGTTGCCGGATATTCATGAGGGCGTGCGTGGCGTGTTGCTGTCCCAGGCTTGCGTCGAATCCAGTCGACGGCGTGCCTGGGTGGTTTTTCCTGAACGGTAAACCCGTGGTCAGGACGCGACCACGATGTTTGAAACCTTGGCCTGAATCGGGCCAAGGCGTTCGGCCGGGGCGTCTTTTTCCACCACCAATACACCCAGTTCCTCACAGGACGCGACCTGGTAATGCGCGATGCTCGACAGTTTTTCATTGGTCGCGGGGACCACGATCTGGCCGCTTCGGGAAACCACCGTGCGCTTGAATTCCGCATCGTCCATGTCGAACGCCGTCACGCCTTTTACCGCATCAATCGCGCAGGCGCCCAAAAAGCACAGGTCGAAATTGAAGTTCGACAACTGCTGAATCGCCGTTAGCCCGACGGTGCTGCCGGTCGCCTTGTGCAGGCGCCCACCCAGCAAGATCACATCGGCCAATGGCAGTTTTTCCAGTTCCAGTGCAATCGCTGGCGAATTGGTGGTGATGGAAATTGCGAGGTTGTGATCGATTGCGCTCGAAATCGAGGCGTTGGTGGTGCCGCCATCGATAAAGATATGTTGGCCGGACTGGATCAGCGCCGCTGCCGCGAGCCCAAGTGAGCTTTTGCGATCAGCCTGTGCATGGTCGCCACCGCGTACCGGTGCCACGGAAATAGCCCCGCCATAGACCCGCTTGCAGATACCCGCTTCTGCCAGTGCCGCCAGATCGCGCCGGATCGAATGCTCGGAAACATTGAATTCCTGGGCCAGATCGCCCGCCAGGACCCGGCCATGGGTCGCCAGCCGTTGCGCGATCAGGTTCTGCCGTTCGCCTGGGAAAGCTTCATGAGTGAGCATTGACTAAATCGATTCCCTGTGTAGAGTGAGCGCAAACGAGCACAAGCTGCATATTTTGTGCTCGAAGTTGAGCGGTATCATGCGTGGCACCCCGTCATGCGTCAATAAAGTTGAGCGTTCTGCTCAAAAAAACGGTGTTGAGGAAAAGCGATGTCAAGCGAACTGCATCAAGCTGCGTATTCGGTCCTGCTGCCCGCGTTCGGGGATTTGCGCCTGGACGACAACGTCCGTCGTTATTTGAACCGTGGCGGCGTTTCCATTTTGCTCGGTGAGACCCGGGACGAGTACGTCGGCCGGGACATGAGCCCGGCGCGCAAGAGCACCGAGACCCAGGCTGACTTTATCAACATCGCCGCAGAGGCGGCGGCATTGGCCGGGGCGCCCGTGCTGATTGCCGTGGATCAGGAACTCGGTGGCATCGAGCGTCTGCATCAACTGGTGCCGGCCGTTGCTTCGAGAGAACAGCTCCAGAGCCTCAGTGCTCAAGACATTGAGCAACGCTGCTTTGAAATGGCAAGCGTGGCGCGAACCCTGGGGGTCAATTTGTTCCTGGCGCCGATCGTCGATGTGGTCACGGGCGCCAACCCGTGGTTGCACAACCGGCACTTGGGCGCCGATCCGGTCGAAGTCAGTCGGGTTTCCTGTGCCTTTATTCGCGGCGTACAGCGCGCCGGAGTGATCGCCACCGCCAAGCACTTTCCCGGCCATTACGTCACCGAGCAGGATCCGGCAATCGCTGAAGCCACGGTGCCCGGACCGCTGGAATTGCTTAATGACAACCTGGAAGTGTTCAAGCAAGTCATCGCCACCGGTGTGCAAGCGGTGATGCCGGGGCCTGCGGTTTTCCCGGCCATTGACCCTGATCACTCAGCCTCGACCTCGGCCAAGGTGATCGGAGTTTTGCGTGACACCCTCGGCTTCGACGGCTTGATCATTTCCGATGACCTGGATGCGGTTTCCATTCTCAGGGGCCATTCCATCACCGACACCGCTGTTGCTTCGCTGGCGGCGGGCGCGCACCTGTTGCTGGTGTCCAGCGAATCGGGCCTGGATGCCATCGCCGAGGCCATTGTGGCGGCAGTTCACGAAGGCGTTCTGGACCGTCAGCTTCTGTTGGACGCGGCCACCAAGGTTCGCGAACTGGCAGCGGCGAATAACGACCGTCGGAGCTGATCATGAGCACTCTTGAAAGCAAGGCATACAGCGTCCTGTTTCCGGTTTTGCTCGATCTGGACATGAATGATGGCGTGCGCCGTTTCCTCGGCAGTGGCGGGCGCAGCCTGCTTTTCGGCGAGACCGCGCAGGAGTACGTCAGCGGCAAAATGAGCGCGAGCCGCCTGCAAGCGGAAACCCTGGAAAAATGGCAACGGTTCACCGGCACGGCAACGGAGCTGGGCGGTCCGTTGCTGCTCGCCGCCGATGCAGACATCTCCGCCGTGCACCGTTTGCAAGGCATAGCCCCGGCGCTGCCCGAGCCCGAACGGGCCAGGGCGATGGACATGGTTGAGCTTGAAGAGGCGTGCTTTGAGGTCGCGACAGCCGTGCGCAATGCAGGGGTGAATCTGCTGCTGTCGCCGACCGCCGATGTGGTGGGCGGCACCAACGTCTGGTTGCAGGGGCGCACGCTTAGCGATGATGTCGAGCGTGCGGCTGCGATGGTGGGTGCTTACGTCCGCGGCGTGCGACGGGCCGGGATGGCCAGCACGTTGAAGCATTTTCCCGGGCATCCGGTGCTGCTGAAGCAACCGGCCACTGAAGTGGCAGTGGTCAACGAGTCGCTGGATCAACTGCGTGCCTACTGGCCTGCATTTCAAGCCGGAGTGGAGGCCGGGGCGGAAGCGGTGATGATGGGGCCGGCAATCTTTGCGGCCTGCGAGCCGCCTGCAGCCGCATCGATTTCTCCCGAGCTGATCGGTTTGCTGCGCCAGGAACTGGGGTTCAAGGGCTTGGTCATGACCATTGACCTGGACCACCGCTCAACCATCGGAAACCTGTCGCTCGGTGAAGTGGCGGTGGCGGCGCTGAACGCGGGGGCGGATCTGTTGCTGATTTCCGCCAAGGCGATGCCTGACATTCCGCAGATCGTTCGCACCATCACCGCGGCTGTCGCTCAGGGACGGTTGTCGCAGGAGCGACTGGACTCGGCTGCAATGGCCGTTTCCACGTTGGCCAACCGCCTCGCGAATTCTGTCCTGTAACCCTTGTGGGAGCATCGACACCTGACGCAGTGACTGCGTCAGGTTGCGCCGCATTTGCCTCGAGTGCGAAATAACGGCCGAAACCCTATCGCTCTACACTGAATGTCAACGGTAGGAGCCTGATATGCACACTCAAAACAACATCCTGGCCTTGCATTCCACCGTCGCCAAACATTCGACGTTGGCGATGGATATCGACATTGCAAAGACCGTCGGTTTCGATGCGCTGGAGATCTACAGCGGCAAACTGGAAGCCTATTTGCAGGCCGGTCATTCCGAGTCGGAACTCAAAGCGCTGCTGAGCAATACCCACGTCACCGGGATCGGCTACCTGAGGGACATCGAACGCCTGGGCGCCGAACGCGACGATTTGCTGAAGGAGGCGGAACGGCTTTTTCAACTGGCCAATCTGGCCGGCGCCAAAGGTGTGCAAGTGCTCACCGGGCCGATCAACGTACAAGCGGTGATCGATTGGCAGAAGCACGGCACCAGTGCTTATTACAGCGGTTTGCTGGGGCACGATGAAGCTGAACAATTTGCATTGACCGCCCGCAACCTTGCGCTGCTGGCGGATTTGGCCAAGCAATACGACGTCCTGCTTTATCTCGAAGCACTGTCCTGGACGCCACTGAACACTCTGGCCCATCAACTACAGCTCATCGATCGCACCGAACGCAGCAACGTCAAAATGGTGATCGATTACTGGCATTGCTTTACCTCCGGCGTCAGGCCCGAAGACATCGCGCGCATGAACAAAGACGTGATCTACGGCGTGCACGTGTGTGACTCACTGCCGTTTGCCGGGGGCATTCCCAATGAAGAAATCCTGCGGGACATACCGACCGGAAGCGGGATCTTGAACCTCGCCGAGTGGACGGACGCGGTGAAGGCCACCGGTTACGACGGCTGGTGGAGCTGCGAGTTGTTTTGCAAGAAACAGCAGCAACAAAACAGCTATGAGGTCGCGAAAGAGCTGAAGGCGCTTTTAGTCAGCCTCGTTGGACGATAAAGCGTCGTTCCCTCGGATTAATCACTCCCTCGTTACCCCATAAAAGGTCTTAAGTCGTCATGGTGGATTTCATCGTAATCGGAGGCGGCTCGACGGGCTGCACGGTGGCATCGAGACTCAGCGAAGATACGTCTGCGTCCGTGGTTCTGTTTGAAGAGGGGCCTCGCGATCGCAACCCCTACATCCATATTCCCGGCGCGTACTACAAAACGGCGCAAGGCCCGCTGCTCAAGCGCTATGCCTGGGAACCCACCGAAGATCAACGCAGGACTGAAACGCCGACCATGGTCCAGGCCAGCGTGCTGGGAGGCGGGAGTTCGGTCAATGCGATGATCTACATCCGTGGCGTACCCGCCGACTACGACAGTTGGGCCGAGCAGGGCGCCACCGGCTGGGCTTACAAGGACGTGTTGCCTTACTTCAAGAAGGCCGAAGACAACGAGCGTTTCTGTAACGACGTCCACGGCGTGGGTGGGCCGTTGGGGGTATCTGATCCGATCAATGTTCACCCACTGACCAAAGTGTGGCTGCGTGCTTGCCAGCAGTACGGCTTGCCTTACAACGAGGACTTCAACTCGGGCAAACCTGAAGGTTGCGGGCTGTATCAGATCACGGCCAAGAATGGTTTTCGCAGCAGTGCGGCAGTGGCGTACCTGGCACCCGCGAAGTCACGCAAGAACCTGACGATCAAGACCGGTTGCCGTGTGATCCGCATTCTGATGCAGGGCAACAAGGCCATTGGTGTGGAATACATCGAGAAGGGTGTGCGTCAGGTGATGCATGCCGAAAAGGAAATCGTCCTGTCGTCCGGCGCGATCAACTCACCGCGTTTGTTGATGTTGTCCGGTATCGGCCCCGCCGCACAGCTTGAAAAGCACGGCATCAAAGTGATCAAGGATTTGCCCGGCGTGGGGCAGAACCTTCAGGACCATATCGAAGTGTCGCTGGTGTATGAGTTGACGGGCCCACACAGCTACGACAAGTACAAAAAACTGCATTGGAAGATGATGGCGGGTTTGCAATACGCCCTGTTCCGGCAAGGCCCGGCAGCCTCCAACCTGATTGAAGGCGGGGCATTCTGGTGGGGCGACAAAGCGGCCACGAATCCGGATATCCAGTATTTCATGGTCGTGGGCGCGGGCATTGAAGAGGGCGTTGACTCTGTTCCGGGGGGCAATGGCTGCACCCTGAACCTGGGCCAGATCCGTCCAAAATCCAGGGGCTACGTCGAGCTGTATTCCGCCGACCCGATGTCGCCGCCGCGTATCGTGCCCAACTATTTCTCCGACCCTTACGACATTGAAAGCCTGGTGGACGGTTGCCTGGTGGGCGAGGAAATCATGTCCCAGGCGGCCTTCACACCCTATCTGGCGCGGCGTCATGTGCCGGACGCATCGGTCACGTCGCGCGAGGCCATGAAGAAGTTCTGCCACGAAGAGGCCCACGCGGCGTTGCATCCGTCCGGCACCTGTCGCATGGGCGTGGATGAGCGCTCGGTGGTCGGCCCGGATCTGAAGGTGCATGGCATTGAAGGGCTGCGAGTGGCCGACGCGTCGGTCATGCCCACGTTGATTTCAGGCAACCCCAACTCGGTGTGCATCATGATTGGCGAAAAGGCGGCGGATATGATTCGCAATGGCCGATAGGGCGACACTCAGGCAAGTATTCAAGAGCGTTTGATCAAGGCGTGGCAGTAACCGGTGTTTAACCGGTGGCTGCTGCGCTTTTTCGTTTCTGGCAGACAATAAAAAGCCCGGACTTGGCCGGGCCTCTTTGGACATCAATCAGCGCGAATAAAGCTTCCTCACTTGCTCCGTATGTTTGAGGGTGGCTCTGCGTTTTCGCCTGTTAACCCAGCTCACTAAGGCGTGTACGGGATGGAGAACGGCCGCAAGTACACAAAGCAGCATGATGATGAAGAATGAAATCAGCGGGATGCTTTCGTGCGAGAACATGGTGGAGTACTCCTGTATTTCACTATGTTGGAAACTCGAGGGTAGGTGATAAGCAGCGTCTGTTCATGAAACATGTTTAACGATGTTTTATGCCAAGGGCTGATACAGGGATTTCACCTGTCACCGTGATCATCGTCCGAATTACCGAGTGGCAACGGGTGCTGTGTCGGCAAGGCGTTCCGTTTCGCTCAGGCTGATGCGGTGTATCGCCAGATCCCAAACCGCCGGGTTACCCAAACGCGCCTTGAGCAATTCAACCAGCGCGTTGATCTTCTGCGAACCACGTTTCGAAGGTTTGAAGATGACCGAAATCACGCTGCCCTTTGGCGCATAGTCCTCCAGCACAACCACCAGTTCACCCGCCACAATCGCATCGGCAACGAGGAAGGTCGGCATGATCGCGATCCCCAAACCGGCCTTGGCGGCATCCAGCAATTGAAAGCCGCTGTCGCTTCGCAGTCGTGAGCGGATGCTGAATCGCTGGAGTTCGTCGCCGACCGGCAAATTCCAGAACCGGTCGTTTTGGCCAAGGCTGTAGAACAACCCGTCATGCTGGTTCAGTTCGATGGGATGCCGCGGCGTGCCGCGTTTGGCGAGGTATGCAGGGCTGGCACAAATAACGTGGTGGTTGGGCACCAGCGGTTTGGCGACGACCGCGCCGTCAGGTATCCGGCCGGCCCGGATGATCAGGTCGAAGCTTTCGTCCAGCGGGTTGACGAAGTCGTCGCTGGCACGGATGTCCAGGCGCAGGTCGGGATGGACGAGCGCGAATTCAGTCAGGATGGGGGACAGGTAGCGCAGCCCCAGCACCATCGGCGTGGCGATACGCAGATTGCCACTGAAGCCTGCGTAGGCGGATTGCATGCCGTCCTCGGCGCTGGCGACATCATCCAGAATGCTGACGCAATGTTCGTAGAAACGCAGTCCGGCGTCGTTGACGTGGAGCTGTCGATCACGACTGAATAACGGGACTTTCAGGCGCGATTCCAACGCCGCGAGGCGGGCGCTCACCACCGATTTGCTGGTGCCCAACCCGCGCGCGGCGGCGGCCAGGCTGCCGGCATCGACAACGGCCACGAACGTGCTCATTTCGACCAGTTTGTTCACTCGTTTCAGCCCTTTGCTCTGTTGGCGTGACATCGCAGCCCTTGCGTAGACGTCAGTCTATGCCATGCCAATCCGTTCGGTCTTCCTTCGAGTCGTTCGGAATTACCGAACGCTGAATCGGCTTTTACTACCTGTTCCTCGTAGGGCTCCACGCCTAGATTCTGCCGTGACTATTCCCGGCAGAGCCGGCCAAACGAGGTGATTTCATGAGTGATCCAACCGATTTGATCAATCCCGGTCGAAGGAACGTTCTCGGACAAACACTGGCGTTGTCCGCCGTCACCCTGGTCGGCGCAGGCCTGGGTGTCGGACGTGAAGCCTACGCCGACGGCAAGCTCGGCAGTGGTGATGCTCCCTTCGATGTCATCATTGTCGGTGCTGGATCGGCCGGCGCTGTCATGGCGGCGCGCTTGAGCGAGAACCCGAAGCGCCGTGTGTTGCTGCTGGAGGCGGGCAACAATTACGCGCCCGGCAGTTATCCTGAGGTGTTGGCAAAATCGGACACCGTGGGCGCGAACCTGGACCCGCGCTTCGAGTGGGGCTACAAGACCGAGCCGGGATATGTCGGGCATCCGATTCTGGCCATTCGCGGCAAAGTCGTCGGCGGCAGTTCCGCGATCAACGGCGCGGTGGCTGCAAGGGCGCGGCCAGAGGATTTTGCCCGCTGGAATCTGCCCGGTTGGAGCTATAACGAAGTGCTGCCGGCGTTTATCAAACTCGAGACGCACAGCGGCGGGGCGACCGGCCGACATGGCGCAAACGGCCCGCTGCCGGTTCATCAACTGAGCCACGCTGATGTGACGCCGATGCAGCGAGCCTTCATCGACTCAACAGTCGCCTCAGGATTCAAGGCCGTCGCTGATTTTGACGGTGAGGACGCAAACGGTGTCGGTCCTTACGCGATGAATGTCGTCAACGGTGAACGCATCAACACCGGTATCGCCTACCTGACCACCGCCGTACGCGCCCGACCTAATCTGACGATCATCTCGGACGGCCTGGTGGATAAGGTGCTGTTCGATCAAAAACGTGCGAATGGCATCCGGCTGGCGAATGGTGCTTCCTACAGCGCTCATGAAATCGTGTTGTCGGCGGGTGTCTACGGGAGCGCGGCGGTGCTCATGCGCTCAGGCATTGCACCCTCCGAGCATTCCCGGCGCCTGGGGCTGCCGGTGGTGGCCGACCTGCCGGTGGGGCAGAACCTGGTGGACCATCCGTTCTACTACAACGCCTACGCGGCACGCCCGGAAAAACTCGGCGCGCAGTCGCCGGCGATTGGCGCCTTTCTCTGGACGCACAGTTCAACAGCCTCGCGCGGCGAACTGGATCTGCATATCACCGCGACGCACCTGTTTCCTCAGGACAAAAGCCCCACCGGTGCCGGGTTTGTGCTGGCCGTGGCCCTGACGCGTCCGTTGTCTCGTGGCAAGTTCTGGCTGGACAGTCTCGATCCGGCTGCGGCACCGCGCATCGATCTGAATTTCCTGGCCGAGAAGCACGATCGTGAACGTTTGCTGGAGGGGGTGAAACTGTCGCGAAACATCGCCAAACGTCCGCCGTTGAGCGAGATGATCGCCAGTGAGTTGATGCCGGGTGAGGGGGCCAGGAGTGATGAAGAAATACTCGCCGCGATCAAAGCAACGCTGGACAGTTACGAGCATCCGGCAGGCACTGCACCCATGGGGCTGGTGAGCGACCCGGCGGCGGTGGTGGATTTGCAGGGGCGTGTGCATGGACTCAAAGGGTTGCGGGTGGTCGATGCGTCGATTTTTCCGGACGCCATTTCGGCAGCGACCAACGTGACCACCATCGCAGCGGCGGAACACATTGCGGCCATGATGGTTTGAGCATTGCTCTGATATGCCAAGGCAGTTTTGTCCTGAGATTCACTGTTGTGTCTAATATTAGACTTTTGTGATTGACGGCCGGATTTTGCCGGATCAAGATTGTTTCCGGCATGAAGGGAAGGTCTGTCGGGCGCCTGCTACAGGCGCCATTCCACACCGGGAGCACCACCCTAAAAACAACGGGAGCGCCGTGCCGGTGCATTGCAACCGTAATGAGCTGGCCGCACTCCAAACATAAATCCTGAACAAATCCAAAAAATACAGGATGAAATGACCATGACCGTTATCCCTTCAAAGATGACCTGGGCCGCTGTGCTCATCGGTTTCTCAAACCTCTCTTTCGCGCAGGATCAGAGCGATGCCGCCGGTTTCATCGAAGACGGCAAGGCGAAGCTCCTCAGCCGCAACTTCTACTTCAATCGTGATTTTCGCAGTGACTATGGCCCCACCAATCTGCGTCAGGAGTGGGCACAGGGGTTCATTCTTGATTACAAGTCGGGGTATACCCAGGGACTCGTGGGTTTTGGTGTTGACGCCTACGGCATGCTCGGCATCAAGCTCGACGGCAGCCCCAGGCGCTCGCCCAACATGTTGTTGCCGATTAACAGCAAGGGCGAGCCGGAGGACGAGTGGTCTGAAGGGGGCGGGGCGGTGAAAGTCCGTTGGTCTGGCACCGAATTGAAGTACGGCAACCTGATGCCGCTCAACCCGGTGTTCGCCATGGCCAATGCGCGCTTGTTTCCCTCCAGCGCCGAGGGCTTTCAGTTGTTGAGCACCGACATTCCACGCTTGAGCTTCGACGCCGGGCACTTCACTTCGGGTAACGGCGTCAACTCGACCAATGATGACGGCCCGCTGAGCGCGTTCTATGCCCGGATTGACGCTACCCGTGTCGATTATTTCGGGGGCTTCTACAAGGCCACCGATAACTTGAAGCTGGGTGCCTTCGCCGCCCATTATCAGGACATCTGGAAGCAGTATTTCGCCAGTGCCGATTACGTTTGGGCCATCGATAATTTGCAGGCTGTCAGCCTGTCACTCGCCGGTTTTCACACCGAGGACAGCGGCAAATCATTGGCGGGAAGTATTGACAACAACACTTGGTCGGCGAGCCTGGCCTATAAACGCGGCCCGCATAAACTGACACTGGGACGGCAGGTGGTCAACGGTAACCAACCCTATGACTACCTTGGGTTTGGCACCATGCCGGGTGACGCCGTTGGCTTCCTTGCCAACAAGTCGCAGAACGCTGACTTCAACCTGCCTCATGAACATTCCTGGCAGCTGCGATATGACTTGGACATGGTCGCATTCGGCGTTCCAGGCCTGACGTTGATGGGGCGCTACCTCACCAGCGATGGCATCGACGGCAGTGGCTATGGAACGGGCGCCTATTCGCGGTTCAAGGCCATAGACGATGGCAGCCGCTGGGAGCGCGATCTTGAAGTGAGATACGTGGTCCAGAGCGAGCCGGCAAAGGATCTGTCGATACGGGTTCGCCAAGCCACCCTGCGCTCGGATGCCGCGGTGCAGCGCGCGGATCTGCCTAATCTGGATGAGGTGCGGGTCATCATCGATTACCCGTTTTCCTTCTAGCATTCGATTTCTTGTTCGGCTCTTGAATTGACTGTTGTGTCTAATAATAGACTTATGTGATTGACAGTGATTTTTCAGCGGAGCAAGATCATTTCACGACGACTTCAACGGGCAGGCTGTTTTGCCCGCGATCTATAACAACGTAAGGAGTTGAACATGAGTAACCAACGGCTTGCGCCCTCTGCCTTGTGGGCCGGCAAGATCTACAGCGAGGGTTGGGTCGAACCCGGCCTCGGAACTGAAGCAGTCTTGGAGAAGGCCACCGGCGCCGAACTCGGTCGCATCGGCTTCGCGTCTGCCAGCAATGTTGCCGCAGCGGCCGCGTCTGCCAAAACCGCGCAAATCAGCTGGGCTGCTTTGCCGGCGCCACAGCGCGGTGATGTGATCCGGCGCTTCTCGCAACTGGTCCTTGAACACGGCGACGAAATCGCCGAGATGATTGTTCGTGAAACTGGCTCCATCCGACCCAAAGGCCAATGGGAAGTGCACATGACGGCGCGTGAAGTGCTGGAGGCTGCGGCGCTGGCCAGTCAGCCCGGCGGTGTGCTGACGGCCTCGGCGGAAGTCGGTCGGCAAAGCGTGGCTCGGCGCATGCCGATTGGTGTCGTCGGGATCATCACTCCGTGGAATTCACCGTTTTTGCTGGCCTCCCGCGCCGTGGCCCCGGCGTTGACCATGGGCAATGCGGTCATTCTCAAACCGGATCCGCAATCGCCGATTTGTGGTGGCGTGTTCTTCGCCCAATTGCTGGAAGAGGCTGGCCTGCCCAAAGGCCTGTTTCATGTGCTGCCGGGTGGCGCTGAAACCGGAGACGCACTGGTTCGCGAGCCGTTGGTGAACATGATCAGCTTCACCGGCTCGACCAAAGTCGGGCGCCAGATCGGCGGCATTGCCGGCGAGATGCTCAAGCGGGTATCGCTGGAACTGGGGGGCAACAATCCCTACATCGTCCTCGACGATGCCGACATTGAAGCCGCCACCAGTGCCGGTGCCTGGGGGTCGTTCTTCCACCAGGGGCAAATCTGCCTGACCACCGGACGTCATTTGGTGCATGAGCGGATTGTCGACAGGTACGTCGAATCACTGGCCGCACGCGCGAAGAAACTGGTGGTGGGCGACCCGGCGACCGGGGACGTGCACTTGGGGCCGATCGTCAATGAACGCCAGGCCGCCGGTGTCGACCGGATCGTTGCCGCCTCTTTGGCCAAAGGCGCCAGGCTGGTGGCCGGGGGTTCACGGGACGGATTGTTCTACCAACCGACCGTGATCCGAGATGTCGTGCCGGGCATGTCGTTGTTCGATGAAGAGATCTTCGGTCCGGTGGCCGCCATCACCACGTTCAGCAACGACGAGCAGGCCATCGCACTGGCGAACCAGACCGACTATGGCCTCAGTGCCGCCATCGTCACGCCTGATCTGGCACGCGCCCAACGCATGGCTGACCGTCTGCATTCCGGGATCATTCACATCAATGATCAGACCGTGCTGCATGAAGTCTACGGTCCCATCGGTGGTGTCGGCGTGTCCGGCAACGGTTTCAACCACAGCACGCTGACCAACGCTGATCAGTTCACCGAGTGGCAGTGGGTGACGACACGGATGGAGGTCCCGCCTTACCCCTATTGATTGGCGCGACCGCCAGTCAAGTTGCGAGACCACGCTGTCAGGCTGGCTCGACAAGCCAGCCTTCCCGATAACAAAAACAACGAGGAAGCATCATGTCCCTTTCAGGATTTGCGACTGAATTGATTCACGAATCCGCTGTTCGCTTCGATGATGAAGCCGATATCGTTGTCGTCGGCTCCGGTGCCGGGGCCTTCTCGGCAGCGATCACCGCGAGCAGGCACGGCGCTTCGGTGATCCAGCTGGAAAAGGCTGCGCACATCGGCGGTACCACGAAAAAAGCCGCGGCCGCCTACTGGGTGCCGAACAATCACTTTATGCGCGGCGATGGCCGCAAGGACCCCAAGACCGACGCGTTGAAATACATGGCGCGTCTGACCCGCCCTGCGTCCTACGACCCCGGCAAGCCTCATCTGGGCCTGACCGAATGGGAATACCGCATGACCGAAGCGTTCTATGACAACGCAGGTTTAGCCATCGAGCATTTGACCGAGTGGGGCGCGCTGGAGCCGGTACGTTGGGATATTCAGCCGGACTACTACGCGCAAATGCCGGAAAACAAGGCACCCTACGGCCGCATCATTTATCCGCACCTGTTCGGCGGTGGCGTCGATGAAGTCGGCGACGGCACGGACATGATCAAAGTCTTCGCCAAAGCCGCTGAAGGGCAGGGCATCGACCTGCGTACCGGGCACCGCGTGAGCCAGGCGGTGGTCAATGATCAGCAACAGGTGGTGGGTGTCATCGCTCACACCGACGCGGGCTCCGTTGCGATTCGAGCGCGCAAAGCCGTGATTTTCGCCAGCGGTGGTTTTACCCACAACGTCGAACTGCGCACGCAATCATTACCAGGCCCGGTGTTTGGCGGCTGTGCGGCCAAATCCAACACCGGCGACTTCATTCCCATTGCCCAGGCATTGGGTGCCGAACTGGTCAACATGAACGGTTCCTGGCTGGCACCGATGGTGCTGGACCGTGCCATCGCCAACCGGCCGGACGCCACTTGTTCGTTCAGTATTCCCGGCGACAGCATGATTTTCGTCAATCGTTTTGGCCGTCGGGTGGTGAACGAGAAAGCCCCGTATCAAGACATCGTGCCGACGTTCTGGGCCTGGGAGTCACAAAAGGCCGAATACCCGAATCTGATTCTGGTGATGCTCTGGGACGAGGCCACCCGGCAATTTCACGCGGGCGACAAGTACGGCAATCCCATCGGCCGGGCCAAGAGTTCCGGCGGTACCGGCCCGGATGGCGGCGACACCTCGCACATTCTTGAAGCGGCCACACTGGCAGAGCTGGAAGGCAAGCTCCGTGAGCGTCTGGACAGCTTTGCCACCCATACCGGCGGTTTCAATCTGGACGGCGGCTTTCTCGATAATCTCCATCGCACCATCGAACGCTTCAACGGCTTTGCCGAGAAGGGGCGCGACGAAGATTTTCATCGCGGCGAAACGCCCATCGAGCTGTATTTCAACATGGGCGCACGCCCCGGCAACGACAAAAACGAAACGCTCTGGCCGATTTCAAGCGAAGGGCCTTACTACGCGACATTGCTCGCGCCGGCGACCCTCGATACCAAGGGCGGTCCGCGCACCGATGTCAGCGCACAAGTCCTGAATCGCTCCGGCGCCCCCATCGACGGCTTGTATGCCGTGGGCAACTGCGCGGGCGCCATGTCCGGTGGCAGTTATTGGGCCGGTGGCGCCACGCTGGGGCCGATCATCACCATGGGCTACGTCGCGGGGCTCAACGCTGCCCGACAGAAAAGCCGACCGACCTTCGCTGAAGAGGCCGCTGAACGCTCAGCCTGATCATTATCGGCCGGCTGAAGGTCGGCCCTCATTGGAGAACCATCATGAGTGACATTCGTAAAGTGGCCGTCGTGACCGGCGCTGCTCAGGGTTTCGGCCAGGCGATCAGCGTCGGTTTCGCCAAGCGTGGCGTCGATGTGATCGGCGTCGACCTGTCCGATTGCGCCGAAACCGCCACGAAAGTGACCGACCTGGGCGCGCGTTTCGTGGGGCTCAGGGCCGACGTTTCGAACCCGGAATCCACCGCGCTGCTGCAGCAATTGATCGATAGCTCATTCGGTCGGTGCGACATCCTGGTCAACAACGCCGGGATTTATCCGAACAAGCCTTTCGCCGAAGTGGATTTCGCCCTGTGGCAGCGAGTGCACAGGATCAACCTCGATTCGCAGTTCCTTATGGTCAAGGCTGTGCTGCCGTCGATGATCAAGAGCCACTGGGGTCGCATCGTCAACCTGACCAGTAACTCGCTGGGGTTGGCAGCCCCCGGATTGGCCCACTACATGTCGAGCAAGGCCGGGGTCATCGGTTTTACTCGCGGGCTGGCGACTGACGTCGCCGAGCATGGCATTACCGTCAACGCCGTGGGGCCCACCGCGTCACTGACACCTGGGGGCAAGTCGGGTATCGATCCTGAGGTGATCCAGATGCTCGCCGCGACCCAGGCCATCAAGCGCCCCGGCACCGCCGAGGATATCGTCGGCACCGTGATGTTTCTGTCCAGCGAGGACAGTGCCTGGGTGACCGGCCAGACCATCATGGCCGACGGTGGACTGGTGCGCTTGTAATCAAAACAAGAGAGGACGTTCACGATGAAGCTTGAAGGAAGAATTGCCATAGTCACCGGCGGAACCGGCGGTATTGGCCGCGCGGTTTGCGACCGTTTTACTGCCGAGGGCGCGAAACGGGTGGTCGTGGTCGATCGCGAGGAACCCCGTTACCCACTGCTTCCGGGCCAGGAATTCCGCCAGGGTAACGTTGCCGATCCTGAATTCTGGAGCGCGTTGGTCGCCGAACTCGAAGGTCGCTTCGGCAACATCGACGTGCTGATCAACAACGCCGGGATCATCGACCACACCCCGCTGCACGAGGTCGAGCTGGATAAATGGAACGAGGTCATCGCGGTCAATCAGACCGCCGTAATGCTGGGCATGCGCGCGGTGATCCCCGGCATGCTGAAGAAGGGCAAGGGCGCCATCGTTAACACCTCTTCGATTTGGGGCACGGTGGCGGTTGAAGGCGTTGCCAGTTACCACGCCAGCAAAGGCGCGGTTCGTCATTTGAGCAAAAACGCTGCGTTGACCTATGCCAAGCGTGGCATTCGGGTCAACTCGGTGCACCCGGGGCTGATCCGCACGCCGATTGTCGATCAACAAGCCGAGGAGAAGAACGCCTGGGTTATCGCCCAGACGCCGATGGGGCATATGGGCCGGCCGGAGGATATCGCGGCGGGCATGCTGTTTCTGGCAAGCGATGAGGCGGCGTTCATTACCGGCACCGAGTTGTACATCGACGGTGGCTATACCGCGCAGTGAGTCGCGATTTTTTGCGCCCGATAATTGACGTGGATGTCTATTAGTAAACTTTATGTTCAATAAAAACGAGGAAACATCATGACTGACCAAACACTGCTTGCTCGCCTGGATGCCCTGGAAAGTCGCATCGCCATCGAACGCCTGATCAACAGTTACGCCCAAGGATTCGACAGCCGCGATCCGGCGCTGGTGAAGTCGTTGTGGTTCAACGATTCCAGGCTATTGATGGGGTCGTTCGGTGACTACGACGGACTTGACGCTATCGTCAAAGCCGCCGACGGGTTCTGGAGCCAGATCCGTCATATGCACCACTGGATGGCCAACGTCATCATCGATGTCGACGGCGATAAAGCCACATCACGTGCAGCGCTGGACTGCTTCGTCATCGATAACGACGACGGACCGACCCAGATCGGCGGGCTCTACACCGACACATTCGAACGCCGTAATGGACGCTGGGGCTTTGTGGTGCGCCGGTTCGAATTGCATTACCAGACGCCGTTAACGGGCTGGGAATCCAAGCAGGGCACTGATTCCTGAGGTCGTCATTGGTTGCCGATGCCTGGCCCTGAAACGGTCAGGCATTCAGTCAAGGACACCGCAAGCCCTGTGGGAGCGGGCTTGCTCGCGAAGATGGCGGGTCATTCAGCATCAAGGGTGGCTGACAGTCCGCTTTCGCGAGCAAGCCCGCTCACACATGGATTGCAGTGACTGGCATTGAGCGTTGAGAGCGTTTTTTTGTTTTTGTCGACTAATTGGTTTTTTATTTGACACAAGTGTCGAATTGAGCGAATTTAGATTCGTGCACATCGCTGCCCGGATGTTTGGAGAAAAATAATGAACAGTCATGCGTCTTCCCAAGCCACTGCCGGATTCCTCAATACCGATTGGAATCCACGTAACGTGCCCGCCAGTACCACGACCACTAATGTGGTGCTGCGCACTGCCGATAAGGCCGCGACCTCCGGTTCGCTGTACCAGCCAGCCACCGCTACCGATACCGTGGTCTGCGTCATGCACCCACGGGAGTTCATGGCCTGTCATTACTTGATCCCGGACATCGTTGAAGCCGGCTACGCCGCCTGGTCCCAGGCACCACGTTCGGTCGGCAACGACCTGCGCCTGGAACACGAACTGGCGCTGCACGACGTGGCCGCCGGCCTCAATCACCTGCAATCCATCGGTTTCAAACGAATCATTCTGCTCGGCAATTCCGGTGGTGCCGGCCTGTATGCGTTTTACACCGAACAGGCTTCGCTACCGGGTGACGAGCGCATCGCCAAAACCCCGGGCGGGCGTCCGACCTTGCTGGCCGAGCTGAACATGCCGATCCCGGCCGGACTGGTATTCATCGGTCCGCATCCGGGGCAGGGCGCGCTGTTGATGAACTGCATCGACCCGTCGGTGACTGACGAGAACGATCCGCTGTCGATCGATCCTGCACTGGATCCCTTGAACCCAGGCAATGGCTTCAACGGCCCGAGTGACACTCGCTATTCGCCAGCCTTCATCCAGCGCTATCGCGAGGCTCAGCACGAACGCGTCGCACGACTCGATCAGCAGGCCCGTGAGTTGATCCAGCGTCGCCAGGCTGCCCGCAAACGCGTCAAGGAACTGGGCCGCGACGCCAGCGCCGAAGACCGTCGTGTTGCCGCGCACACCCCGATTATCAATGTCTGGCGCACCGACGCCGACTTGCGCTGTTTCGACCTGAACCTGGACCCGTCCGAGCGCCGTTTTGGATCGTTGTGGGGCAGTGATCCCTACGTTTCCAACTACGGCGCGGTCGGCTTCGCCCGCCAATGCACTCCCGAAAGCTGGCTCTCCACCTGGTCGGCGTTGTCGTCCAATGCATCGCTGGCGCGAGCAGCCTACGCCTTGACCCAGCCCACGCTGGTGGTCGAATACACCGGTGACCAGGCCTGTTTTCCCGGTGATGTGCAAAAGATTTTCGATGCACTCGGTGCTGCGGACAAACAGCACCATCGCGTCAGCGGCGACCACCACGGTCGTTCGATTCAGCCTGGTGGCCCGTTAGGCCGTCGTGAGGCCGGTCAACGTCTGGCGACCTGGCTGCATCAGCATTTTGCTCAGTAACCCAACCCGTTCGATCCACGCTGGAGGCGTCCATGACCGCTTTGGAACCCACCCCCGTTACATTGCAGCTGCACGGTGTCGACCACACCGCGCGTCCAACCTGGAAGCTGCGAGAAACCATCGAGTTCTACCGCGACAAACTCGGTCTGCCGCTGATTCATGTGATTTCTGCAAGAGGTTGGGGACCGGAAACCCATCCCGACTTCCTGCACTTTTTCTTTGATAGCGGGAAGGGCAGCACCATCGCCTTTTTCTACTACCTGGGCTCGGATCAGCCCGATGCTCTCGAAGGTCGCAGCGACATGCGTCCGGCGCCGGACGACCACGTGTTCGACGCCACCCACACCGCTTGGGAAGTGCAGAGTGAAGGTGAATTGCAGGCCTGGAAACAGCGTCTGGAATCTCACGGTTTGAACGTCTCGGTGGAAACCCGCCATGAAGTCATTGAGTCGATTTACGTACGCGACCCCAATGGTTATTTCATCGAGTTCACCCGCAAGTTGCGCGCCTTGGGTGCGCTGGACGCCAGCGACGGTCTGCTGACCCTGCAAGCCGCGCTGGACGCCGAAGACAAGGCGCGGGAGGAGGGTCGCCGGGTCACTGAAATTGACGAGGTGTGGGCGCGCAAAGCCCAACTGATCGATGCCCGGAACGGCAGCGGCAGCGCACCGATCCGGCTCTATATCCCACAGGTCGAAGAGTTTTCCTCGATCGTCAAGGACGCGGCTCACCGTGGTGATTGCCGGGTGGTGCCGATGACCGGTTACGACCGCATCGATGCCGATGGGCCCATCGAATTCCAGCGCAGCGTGCTCGGGGTCAAACCGGCCATCTGGTACGGGCTGTTCACCGGTGGCGTTCACGGCACTATCGAGGTATTGGATCGGGACCGCGTGCGCATCGCGCCGGCCCTGGCGAGTTAAGAGCAACGGGACATCGAGTTGCAGGCCTGGCGTGAAAGCAACCGTCCCGAAAATGCCCTGAATACCGTGCACTTGCATAAAAATAAGTAACCGCTACGGGATGGTTTTCCGGAGCAGGAGGCAAGCAGTAATGAAAGGTATACACAGCCCCATCGCCGGGGTGGTTTATCCATTGGCGCAACGCGCCACGGAATATTTTGCCAACGATGCCTGGGTCGATGCGACTGTCGGCCAGATCCTTCGTGAAACAGCCCAGCGTCACCCGGAACGCATCGCGTTCATTTGCGACGATGTCAGCCTGACGTTCGCCGAACTGGACGACACCAGCGAACGGCTGGGCGCAGCCCTGTTGGAAATGGGCCTGAACACCGGTGACCGGGCGATCTTCCAGCTCGGCACATCGCTGCAAACCGTGATTGTGCTGATGGCGTGTTTCAAGGCCGGGATCGTTCCGGTGTGCTCGCTGCCGCAGCACCGGGAAGTGGAAATCGGTCAACTGGCCAACAAGGCATCGGCCCGTGGCTACTTCGTCCAGGCAGATTTCGGCCGTGACGACCTGGTGGCCTTCGCTCGCGGCATGCTGGCCCAAAGCAGCACCCTCAAGCACCTGATCGTGGTGCGCGGTGCATTGGCCGGGTTGGCCAATGTCGATTCGCTGATTGCCGACATGCCCCTGAACCTTGCCCGCAAGCGTCTCGCGCGGGTGAAGCTGGGCAGCGAAGATGTCCTGAGCTTTCAACTGTCCGGCGGTACTACCGGGACACCGAAAATCATCCCGCGCTTCCACGCCGAATACCTGGGCCACTCTCGGGACCTGGCCAAGCTGTATCAGGTCGATGAGCACAGCAAAGTCATCTGGTCGCTGCCGCTGCTGCATAACGCCGGGCAGCTCTACGCCTTGCTGCCGCCGCTGCTGTTCGGCATGACCACCGTTCTGATGTCCCGAGTCGACATTCCTTTGATGCTCGACCTGATCGAGCGACACCAGGTGACGCACGCCTTGTCCATCGGCCCGGTCGCTCCGCAGTTGCTGGCCTATCAAGAAGTGAAAAAGCACGACCTGCGTTCACTGAAAATGTTCGCCACCATGAGTCGCTCGGAGATTCTCGAAGCGCATCTGAACGTGCCGTGTTCCAACCTCTACGGCTTGACCGAGGGCCTGTTGTTTGGCGCCGCTCCGGATGCGCCGCAATTCGTGCGGCATCAGACCCAGGGCACGTCGGGCTGCGTCTTTGACGAGTTACGCCTGCTCGATCCTGACAGCGAACAACCGGTCGGCCCCGGGCAGATGGGCGAGTTGTGCTTCCGCGGCCCGTCGACCCTGAACGGCTATTTCGATGATCCGGCGGCCAATCACGGTGCGTTCACTTCGGACGGTTTCTACCGCTCGGGCGACATGATGACGGCCCATGTGATCGAGGGCGTGACCCACTACACCTTCGAAGGCCGTTTGCGGGACAACGTCAATCGCGGTGGCGAGAAGATCGGCTGTGAAGAAGTGGAAAGCTTCGTCTGTCGCCACCCGGCGATTGCCGACGCGAAACTGGTGGCAATGCCCGATCCGATCTACGGCGAGAAAGGCTGCATCTTTATCATCCCGCGCACCGGCGCGGTGTTGCCGGACCTCAAAGGACTCAGTGAGTTTCTGGTAGGGCAGGGCCTGGCCAAGTTCAAGTCGCCGGAGCGCATCGAGCTGATCGACGTGTTCCCGGTGACCAAAGTCGGCAAGCTGGACAAGCCTGCACTCAAGCGCGTTCTGGCTGAACGCATGGCCCTGGAAGAGGCTCGCGCATCATGAATAGCACCGAAGCGGTGATCAGCCAGGTGCCGTTTATTGTGCGGCGCCGGGTCAAGTGGGGTGATTGCGATCCGGCGGGCGTGGTCTACACGCCGGTGTTCGGCGAGTACGTGATCTCCATCGCCGAGTTGTTCTACGAACAACTGCTGGGCATGTCGCCCCAGCACGCCAAACAACGCCATGGCTTCGGTACGCCGACCCGGGCGTTGGCTTTCGATTTCCGTGGCTCGTTGCGCCCCGATGACGAATTCGATACCGAGGTGCAGGTCAGCGAAGTCCGTAATCGCAGCTTCGTGCTGACGTTGACCGCACGCACCCAGACCGGTGACATCGTGTTCATCGCCACGCACACCCCGGTGTGCATCGCCCGTGACGAACGCATAGGCATTGTCATTCCGCACGTGTTCCGCGAAGCGCTGTTGAGCTATCAGCGTAATCACGCAAAGGCTTCTGAGGTGTCCTTATGAAAATCGCAATCGTCGGTGGCGGTCCTGCCGGTCTGTACTTCGCCCTGTTGGCGAAAAAACATAACCCGCGTCATGACATCGTGGTCTACGAGCAGAATGCCCGCGATGCGACCTACGGCTGGGGCGTGGTGTTTTCCGATGTCGGGCTGGCGGCTTTTGCCGAGGCGGATCCGGAGTTTCACAAGGAATTCATCGCCCATCACGTGGCTTGCGATTTCCTCGAAATTGTCCACCGCGACACCCACGTGCAGGTTCACGGCAATCATTTTTCCCGGACCTCGCGAATCGACATGCTGCACACCCTGCAGAACGCCTGTGAGCGTGCCGGCGTGCGTGTCAATTACGGCCAGCGCATCGAAGACTTCGACACCTTGGCCAGCCAGGTCGATATGTTGGTCGCTGCCGATGGCACCAACAGTCGGGTGCGTGCCCACTACGCCGAACAGTTCAAACCGAGCTTCGAAGGTCGGCGCAACAAGTTCGCCTGGTACGGCACCCGACAACGCTTCCACCCGGTGTCGCTGATTTTTCGTGAGAGTGAATACGGTGTGTTCATTGCCCACAGCTATCAGTACAGCGCGCAACTGAGCACCTTTCTGGTGGAAGTCGATCCGCAGACCTGGCAGCGGGCCGGTCTGGAACACGCCAGTGAGGACGAGAGCCGACGGATTTGCGGCGAGATTTTCGCCGCCGACCTGGGTGGCAACGAGTTGCTGAGCAACCGTTCCCAGTGGTTCGAAGCCAACGTCGTGCGCAACGAACGCTGGACCCACGGCAACGTCGTCCTGCTGGGTGACGCCCTGCGCACGGTGCATTTCTCCCTGGGCTCGGGAACGCGCATGGCCATGCAAGATGCCATCGCTTTGCATCGAGCGCTGGTGGAGCACCCGGCCGATGTGCGCGCGGCATTTGACCTGTTCGAATCGGCGCGGCGCGGGGCCTCCAGCAGCTTCCAGGCCGCTGCGGCGCGCAGTCTCGACTGGTACGAAAACGTCGCCGACAAGTTGCACCTGGACCCGGTCAGCTTCGCCTATGACTACATGGGGCGCACCGGCCAGGTCTCCCACGATGACTTGCGCCAGCGTGATCCGCACTTCATCGCGGCGGTGGAAAAGCGTGCTCCCTCATTGCAGGTCGCAACTGGCTAGACCCGAGGCTGTGCGGCCTCGGCCGCACGACGCATATCAATCAATCAATAACAACAATAAACGATGCTTGATGGAGCCAATCATGAACACGATCGACGTGGGCGAGGTGATCGACAACAGTCGGCTGAGCCGTTTGCAAGTGCTGGTACTGGTGCTGTGCGGGTTTTGCATGATCATTGACGGGTTCGACGTTCAGGCCATGGGCTACGTCGCGCCGGCCATCATTCAACAGTGGGGCATCAACAAATCGGACCTCGGGCCGGTGTTCGGTGCCGGGTTGATCGGCATGGCCCTGGGGGCGCCGCTGGCGGGGATCCTTGCCGATCGCTTTGGCCGACGGCTGATTCTGATCATCGCCCTGGTCGGCTTGAGTGCCGGCATGGCGGCCACTGCGACGGCTGACAGCGTTCGCGATCTCCTGATACTGCGTTTTCTCGCCGGGTTCTGCATGGGCGCCATTGTGCCCAACGCCATGGCCATGGCCGGTGAATTCAGCCCGGCGCGCATCCGCGTCACCCTGATGATGCTGACGTCCTGCGGGTTCGTGGTCGGTGGCGCGTTGGGCGGGACCCTGGCGGTGATGATGATCGAGCCGCTGGGATGGCAGTCGGTGTTTTTGGTGGGGGCGGTGGCGCCGTTGCTGCTGGCCATTTTGATGATGGTGCTGATGCCGGAGTCGATTCAATTCATGGTGCTGCGTCAGCGCCAGTTGAGCCGTGTCAGAGACTGGTTGCGGCGTATCGACGGCACACTGCGGCTGGATGAGGCGGTTCAGTTACAGGTCAGGGATGCGCTGCCCGGCAAGCGCTCCTCGATGCTGGATCTGGTTCGAGACTCACGCGGGTTGGGCACGGCGATGCTGTGGATCATCCTGTTCATGAACCTGCTGGGCGCCTATTTCCTCGCCAGTTGGCTGCCGGTGATCATGCACGGTGCCGGCCACGACACCTCGTCGGCGGTACTGGCCGGTACGTTGCTGTGGATGGGCGGCATTGTGGGCAATCTGGTGCTGGGCTGGCTCGTCGACCGTCGCGGCTTCGGACCGGTGCTGGTGTGCATGTTCGCGGTGGCCGCAGTGGCGATCGCCGTGCTCGGTCAGGTGGCAACGTCGATGGTCAGCGCCTGTGTGGTCATCGCCATCGCGGGCTTCTGCATTCTCGGCGGGCAAAGCGCACTCAACGCGCTGGCGACGGTGTTTTACCCAACGACCATGCGTTCCACCGGGGCTGGCTGGGCATTGGGCATCGGGCGCCTGGGCTCGATCCTCGGCCCGGTGATTGGCGGCGAACTGATGCGCCTGGGCTGGACCCCGCAATCGCTGCTGCTGGCCGCCGCCATCCCGGCGCTGCTGGCGATGCTGGCCAGTCTACTGTTCTGGACCAAGGGCGGCTTGCCGGGCCCGGTGTTGCGCGCTCCTTCTTCAGCGGTAGTGACGCCTGCTTCGGCGTCCTGAAACCACTGCGTTTTTCACTTTAGAAAACCGATACCTCGATGTCGGCTCGACGAGCCCGACGTGGAAACCTTGCACTCGGCAAACCTGATGAGGGGCTTGCCATGCCTGCCAGACGGCAATCAATCGACGTGTAAACAACAATAAAGGAAGACACCCAGATGACTCGTTTCAATGGCAAGACTGTGGTCGTGACCGGTTCGGCACGAGGGCAGGGCGCGGCGGAGATTCGCCGGTTTCACCAGGAAGGCGCGAATGTCGTGGTCAGCGATCTGCTCACCGAGGACGGCCAGGCACTCGCCGACAGCCTCGGTGAGCGGGCGATGTTTATTGACCACGATGTGTCCAGCGAAAGCTCGTGGCGCGAACTGTTCGGCCAGGTCGAGCAAACCTTCGGCGGCTGCGACGTGTTGGTCAACAATGCTGGCATCTACCGACCGGCCACCATCGCCGAGACGGACACCGAGCTGATGGAGAAAATGTTCCGGGTCAATCAGCTCGGGGTGTTCCTGGGCATGAAATACGCGGTCGAACCCCTGAAGCGCCGGGGGGGTGGTTCGATCATCAACATTTCATCGGTGGTCGGCTTGCGTGGCTCGGCCGCGACCGTGGCTTACGGCAGCACCAAATGGGCGGTGCGCGGCATGACCAAGGTCGCCGCCAATGAGTTTGCCGAACACCGGATCCGGGTCAACTCGGTGCACCCTGGCTACGTCAGTACCGACATGCTCAAGGCCAACAGCGAGGCGAGCAACGATGCCGGAACCCTGGCGACACCCCTCAAACGCCAGGGCACACCGCAGGAGATAGCCGCCCTGGTGGCGTTCCTGGCCAGTGAGGAGAGCGCCTTCATCACCGGCGCGGAAATCGCCATCGATGGCGGCTGGACGCTCTGATCAACGGCCCGCTGCGCGCCTTGCCGGTGTGCAGCGGGCATGCGCGATCTTGTCCTGTGCCGCTGGCGCTGGCATGCTGCGGCTACTTTGCACGGGATCTACTGCACCTCATGTCCAAAACCACAAAAATCAAGACACCGGCCCGTTACGAGCTGGTGATGAACCAGTTGATGGAAGCGGCTGAACGCCTGTTTGCGCAGAAGGGTGTGGCGGGCACTTCGCTGCAGGAGCTGGCGGAGGCCGTCGGCCTGACGCGCACCGGCATCTACCACTACGTCAAGGGCAAGGATGAAATGCTCGAGACCCTGGTGAAGGGGTTCACCCTGGAAACCGCTCGGGATCTGGAGCGTCTGGCGGGGGCCGAGAGCGGCACCGCGATAGACCGCTTGCGCGAAGGCGTAACCAACATGGCGTGCAAGGTGGCCCAGCATCCGCAGCGTTTTCGTTTGTTGCTGACCAGTGAAGGCGCGTTTCCAGAGGCCCTGGCCAAGCAGTACCGTACCGCTCGAAAACGCACCCTGACCGCACTGACCGATCTGGTGGCGCAGTCGATCCGCGAAGGTTCCTGTCGTGCGGTCAACGATGAAATGGCGGCGTTCTCGTTGTTGGGTGTCTGCAATTGGGTGGCTTTCTGGTATCCCCATGGCGAGAAAACCAGTGACCTGACCCCGGAACAGCTCTCCAGCCAGCTGACGGCGGTGGCGCTTGAAGGCTTGATTGCCGGACGCGATGCGTCGGGCGCTGGGGGGATTGCGCAAATGATCGGCTTGTTGCGCGAAGACATCGACCGCCTGGAAGGCATGATTGTCACTGACTGACAAAAGGCCTGCGCCCGGCGATCCGGGCGCAAACATTACATCGTTACCAGACTGAATCGCCGCGCAGTGCCACATCGGCACCACCGTCGATGAAGATCGTCTGGCCCGTCATGTGACCATTCTTCTCGCTGGCCAGAAACGCCAGCAACTCTGCCGCCGCCATCGGTTCATACGGACCTTTCAACGGCATCGGGCAACCGGCATTGATCCGGTCCTTGGTCGCCTGGTCCTCGAACAGGCGCGACAGCAATTCTGTCTTCACCAGACCGGGCGCGATGGCGTTCAAAGGAATCCCTGCGCCGGCCCATTCGGCATTCAAGGCCACTCGGCGAATCCAGCGTGACAGCGCCTGTTTGGTACTGGCGTAGGCGTAGGGCGCCTCTTCAGCACGGGCTAAAGCCTGGGCTTCGGTGCCATCCAGCATTGCATCCACCAAGGCTTGATCGAACGCGTGAATCGACACGATGGACGACACTGCCACCGCACGCGGGTCTTTTGCCTTGAGCAGCAGCGGTCGCAAGCCTTCCAGCGTGGCCAGCGCGCCGTAGTAGTTGATCGCGACGGTGGCCGGACCGGCGATGTCGACACCGGCCACCGCCAGTACGCCGTCAACCATGCCTTCACTGAGTTCGGTGGCTTGATCGATCAGGATCTGACGACCCTCGGCGCTGGACAGATCGGCGATGATCTCGGCATCGCGCAGGTCGGCGCCAATCACCCGGTGCCCTTGGGATTCGAGTAATTGTCGAGTGGTGCGGCCAATGCCGGAGGCGGTGCCGGTGATGACGTAGGTTCTAGGGATGGTCATGAAAACCTCTACTTCACGGGTTAAATAAATCAGGCGCCCAAGTCGAAGGTGTCGGGATCGGGCCCGAGACGACCGGTCTGAACGATGTTGGCAATTTGCCTGAGGTCTTCGGCGTCCAGCCTGAAATCGAAGACGTCGATGTTCGCCGCGATGCGTTCGGCGTTGGTCGAACGCGGAATGACGATATGACCGCTTTGCACGTGCCAGCGCAGGATCACTTGCACAGTGCTCCTGCCGAGCCTGGCAGCGATGCGCGTCAGCACCGGCTCATCGAGCAACGCGCCACCCTGGCCCAACGGGCTCCACGATTCGGTGGCGATGCCATGCCGCCGGGAGAAGTCCACCAGCGGCGCTTGAGTGAAGTCCGGGTGAATCTCGATCTGGTTCACGGACGGCGTGACGCCGGTTTCACCGATAACCCGCTGCAGATGTTCCTGGTGGAAGTTGGACACGCCGATGGAACGCACGCGACCCTCATCACGCAGACGCACCATGGCTTTCCAGCTGTCGAGGTAGGCGTTTTTTATCGGCAACGGCCAGTGAATCAGGAACAGATCGAGGGTTTGCAACCCCAGGCGTTTCAGGCTCGCGTCAAACGCCCGCAAGGTTTGATCGAAACCGTGATCGGCGTTCCACAGTTTGGTGGTGATGAAGATCTCGTTGCGGGGCAGTTCGCTTTCAGCGATTGCGCGACCGACCCCGGTTTCGTTGCCGTAGATCATGGCGGTATCGATGTGCCGATAGCCCGCCTGCAAGGCTGCTTTTGACGATGCATGGGCCTGGGCGTCGTCGAGTTGCCAGACGCCCAGGCCCAATTGAGGAATCTGGATACCGTCGTTTAGCGTGATCATTGGAGCTTGCGTCATGGGAATATCCTGATTATCAAAAAAAGGCGTCACGCGTCGGGAGGCGTGGTGATCCAGCCTTCGACGTATTCGAACCAGAAGATCTGCCAGCGCAGGTTTTGCCGACGCAGTTCGATGCGGTAATGGGCGCCATAAAGCGGCGCGCCCTCGGCGGTTGTCGGTCGTTGTGCGATCACCCGACCCAGCAGCATCTGCGCGTGATCACCCTCAATGTCGATGCGCAGTGGCACGCAGAAATGCTGCATCCATGGCCAGGCCTGACGGAAATCCTTGAGTTGGCCCATGACCTCATGCCGGCCCTTGAGGTCGCCAATGGGCGGGAAGGCGCCAGCGATGTCCTCGGCCAGGGTGTCGCGCATCTGCCCGAAATCCGCCTGGTCCATGGCCCAGATGTAACGCATGAACACCTCGGCGACTTCATCCTCGGCGGTTCCGGCGACTTTCGCACCGGGCAGGCGCGCCCAGGGCGAATCCAGCTCGTTGACCAGATGCGGGGCGTTGTCGCCGACGTCCCAGAAACGTCGTGGTCGTGGCGGATTCCACCGAGCAACGAGCGCGTGATTGCCGTCCAGCCAGTTGACGGTCAACTGCAACCGAGTGAACAACCATCCGCTGTCGGAGGTTGCGAGCTCGCCCACCAGCAGCGCGCCGAACAGCAACGGTGCCGTGTTGGCAGGCGTGACGCGCCCGTACAGATAGGCGCCCAACACGGCGCGGTCGCCGTCGATACCGACGTAATGATTGGTGGACTCAATGTGGACGGCGTGCCCGTCGGGCCAATCCAGCGCCAGCACGTCTGCCACGGCTGCGGCGCCATGGTGTTCGCCGTGGGCGCTGCTGGACAGCGTCGCTGAAGATTCAAACAGGCTTAACGGCGTGCCCAGCGCCCATCCCGAGGTGAAGTGATCGAGCCGTTCAAGAATGGCCGCACGGGGGGAGGCGATCCCATGCGTTGTCATCGGGCCGACTCCCTTATCGTCGGTGTGTGCGCCGGGAACAGCGGCAAGATATATCGGCCAAGCTCTTCGAAAATGTCCTGCGGGCGGCGTCGGGTCGGTTTGAGATTGAGCACCAGGTGAGTGACCCCGGCTTCCTGTTGGGCCTGCCACAGTTCGATCAGTGCATGACGCCCACCCCGCAGCACCCGGCCCGGTTCGATCGGCGCATCAGGATCGGGATCCAGATCGAACCAGCAGCCGTAGCCATACGGCTTGTAGCCGTGTTCGGCGCAAGCCTGGCGCCACTGAGGAATGACGTCGGTCATGCCGCGTGGGTCGAAGCCGTGCCAGATCCACGCATCGACATGGGCGGCGAGCCAGTCAAGCGTTTTTCCCGCACGCCCGGTGGCAATGAATGGCAGGCGTTTGGCTGCGGGTTTTGGAATCAGGTCCAACGCGCCGTCCATGCTGCCGTGATGCTGGGAGCGATAGCTGGGAAATTCCTTTTCGCTGACGGTGTGAATGATCTCCAGCGCCTCGCGAAAACGCGCTGCACGCTGACTGAATGGCTGCCCGAACGCGGGATACTCCCCGGGCCGGTCACCCGAGGCCAGCCCGAGCAAGAAGCGTCCGTCGAGCAGCTGATCGACGCTGGTGGCTTGCTTGGCAACGATCAGAGGATCCCGTAGCGGGGCGACGATGCCTGCAGTGCCAATGGCTATGTTGCGGGTCATGGCGCTTAACCAGCCGGCGTAGACCATCGGGTCGAGAATCTGCCCGACGTCACCGAACGTCGGGTCATAAAACGGCACATCCCGCAACCACAGGGCCGCGATACCGACATCGTCTGCCAACCTAGCCATGACCGCGTGGTTGGCCATGGTCGGCGCGGGGCTGTCGGGGTAGCCCTCCAATGGCGCAACGAAGCCGATGCTCAGGTGACCAGGACGAAAAACCCGCGTGTAGCCTGGGTGTTCGGCCAGCCCGGCGGGGAGGGCGAGTGACTGATTCATGGGTTTCCTCCGGGCATCAACCTTGCGGCAGCGAGGTGGTTTGATGGCCCAGCAAGCGCCATGTGCCCGATTCCTTGCGCCAGACCACCAGCAACAACGCCTGCAAGTGCCTGAGCACACCGCCGATGGTGGCGTCGATGCTGATGCTGCCGGTGGCCATGAACGCGTCATCACCCAAGGCACTGACTTTTTCCAGATGCTGTTCAGCGCCGTGGTAGACGAACACGCCGTCACGGAATTTTTTCAGGTAGCTGGCCTTGTCATCGGCATAACCGCTGGAGTGGACGTAAACCACGTCACTGGAAAGCAGTTGCTCAAAACCGTCGATATTGGCGTCTATCATCAGACTCAATCGTTTTTCTTCGAGCGCTTGGGCGAGGGTGAACAGGGCGGTATCGGCAGCTTGATTCATGAAAAAGTCTCCTGAGACGTAACCGATCAATGTGTCTGGTGCTTACCCTAACGAGGTGGCCGCGATAGAAAAACCGGCGGTATGTCCCTTCACAATGGACTTTGAAGTCATCAATTGAGCGCTGACAGTTTGTCAGTCTTTTGGGTTGTATATTTGACATGTGTGTCAAAGTTGGTAAATTCGGAATGATCATCCTGCTCATTTCCGGAGAGAGCCATGACCCTGATTCGCCCCTATCGAATTGGCCAGATCGTACCGAGCTCCAATACCACCATGGAGACCGAAATCCCCGCGATGCTCCATGCACGGGAAGCCATACTGCCTGAGCGATTTACCTTTCATTCCAGCCGTATGCGCATGCACAAAGTCACCAAAGAAGAACTGGCGGCGATGAACAAGGAGGCTCTGCGTTGCGCCGCTGAACTGTCGGACGCGCGCGTGGACGTGATGAGTACCGCTTGCCTGGTGGCGATCATGGCCAGCGGCCGAGGCTATCACCGACAAACCGAGCGTGAGCTGCTGGAGGTGGTCCGGGCGAATCAGTGCATGGCGACCGTCATGACGTCTGCGGGCGCGCTGATTGAGGGTTTGAAGATCATGGGCGCGAAACGTATTTCATTGATGGCGCCTTACATGTGTTCATTGACCGAGCTGGTCGTGGACTACATCCAGCACGAAGGCATCGAAGTGATTGACGCCATCAGCTTTGAAATTCCGGATAACCTGGAAGTCGGTCTGCGCGATCCCCTGCAACTGCTCGAAGACGTCAAGCGGCTGAACACCCAAGGCGCCGATGTGGTCGTCGCCTCGGCCTGTGTACAAATGCCTTCACTGCCTGCGATTCAGCTCATTGAAGACAGGTTGGGCGTTGCGACGATCTCCACGGCCGTGTGCACGGTGCGGCGCATGCTGGACCATCTGAAACTTGAACCGATGGTGCCGAATGCGGGTTCTTTGCTCAGCGGCCGTCTGCACCCATAACCCATGGCAGATGTTTGCAACCAGTGAGCGCTTGGGCAGTGAGGTGGGATCGAACACCGTAAATGTGTCGAGGGTGAGTGCTGGATCAGAACCGCTTCTGCGAAGCGCCGACTGATCCGTTGATCCGAGCGTTCTGAACCATCCTGTTTTTGTGCAGTTCAAATGATTACAGCGTCAGGCATTGCCTGCCCGGAGATGATCAAATGAAACGCACGACCCCTTTACTGTTGGTGATTGCAGTAACCCTGCTGCTCGGCGGCTGCTGGCCGTATTGGCATGATGGGCATGGGCATGGACGTGATCACGGTCGTTACTACGGAGGTCAGGAATACCACCGCTACTAGTGATGAATACCTGAGCCCAATCTGCAACGGTTGGGCTTTTTCACGCCTGCTTAAAATGTCTTTTACGGTGTACCCCAACCGTCCCTGACCGCCCGTCGAATCCCTTCCAGCAACATCGCAAACGCCGGGTTGTCATTGTTCTCGCGCCAGATCAGGTGCAGCTCGCTTTGCACGCCTTCCCCCAGGTCGATATCGCGGAACACCACATTCTTGAACACCACACTTGAAGCGCAGCGCGGCACCAGGGCCAGGCCCATGCCGGCGTTGACCAGGGCCAGGATGGTCAGGGACGAACCGAGCCATTGCACGTATTCCGGGGCCACACGCGCCGAGCGCAGCATACCGGTCAGCAGTTCGTTGAACGGCGGGTAAGCGGCGTGGGAGTACATTAGGAAAGGTTGTGCATCGAGGTCCTGCACGGACACGCTTTCGGCGCTGGCCAACCGATGATTGCTCGGCACCGCCAGGAGGAACGGCTCGCGCACCAGGCATTCGGTGGCGTAGCCCGGTTCCAGCAACGGCGCGCGGACGATGCCCAGGTCGATGCGGCGGGCGCGCAAGGCTTCGTGCTGCTGGTAGGTGTTCATCTCCGACAGATCGATTTTCACGTGAGGTTGCTTGAGCCGTGCTTCAGCAATGACCCTGGGCAGGAATTCATACACTGCGCTGCCTACGAAGCTGATGTTGACCGTGCCGATGTCGCCTTCGGCGAAGCGCCGGGCGGTGACCGCTGCTTGTTGGGCACGCTCCAGCAGGTTCTGCGCTTCGATGAAAAACGCGCGACCGGCGGCGGTCAGGGCGACGCTGCGGGTGGTGCGGGTGAACAGCTCGACGCCCAGGTGATGCTCCAACAATTGAATCTGCCGGCTGAGTGGCGGTTGCGTCATGCTCAGCCGTTCGGCGGCGCGACGGAAATTCAGTTCGGTGGCGACTGTGGTGAAGCAGCGCAGCTGGGTGAGTTCGAACATTGATCTAATCCAGGTATCAATCGAATGCCAAGTTAGATTAGACGGGATCAATTGCCACGTCCATGATCGGTTCGTCCCCAAAAAAACAAGATCGGGAGTTGCCCCTTGAATACCCTCCAGAGTTCGCCGGAACCCACGGTACTCGCCCGTGCCGCTGCGAAAGTGAAGCGCCATGTGCTGCCGCTGTTCGTGGTCATGTTCATCGTCAACTACATCGACCGGGTCAACATCGGTTTCGTGCGCAGCCACATGGAGACGGACCTCGGCATCGGCGCCGCGGCCTATGGATTGGGCGCCGGTTTGTTTTTCGTCGGTTATGCGCTGTTCGAAGTGCCGTCCAACATGCTGTTGCAGCGCTACGGCGCGCGCGTCTGGCTGACGCGGATCATGTTCACCTGGGGCGCCGCCGCGATGGCAATGGCCTTCGTCAAAGGTGAAACCAGTTTCTATGTGCTGCGCTTTATCCTCGGCGCGGCAGAGGCCGGGTTTTTCCCGGGCATCATTTATTACTTCACCCAGTGGCTGCCGGCGTCTGAGCGCGGCAAGACCATGGCGGTGTTCCTCAGCGGTTCGGCGATTGCCTCGGTGATTTCCGGCCCGGTGTCCGGGGCGCTGCTGAACGTCAATGGCCTGAACCTGCATGGCTGGCAGTGGATGTTCCTGATCGAAGGCTTTGCTTCCATCGTGCTGTGCGGTTTTGTCTGGTTCTGGCTGCAATCCCATCCGCGCGAGGCGAAATGGCTGAGCGACGAGGAGCGTGGCGCGCTGATCAACGCCATCGCCGAAGAACAGCAAATCCGCGAAGCCGCGAAAGGGCCCAAGCCGTCGATGTTCAAGCTGTTGGCCGACCGGCAGATTGCGCTGTTCTGCTTCATCTACTTTTCCATCGCCCTGACGATCTACGGCGCTACGTTCTGGCTGCCGAGCATGATCAAGAAGATGGGCAACCTGGGCGACTTCCAGGTGGGCCTGTTCAATTCGATACCGTGGATCATTTCTATCGTCGCGATGTACGGCTTTGCCGCAATGGCCAGCAAATGGAAATTCCAGCAAGCCTGGGTGGCGTTGACCCTGGTAATCGCGGCGATCGGCATGTTCATGTCCACCACCGGCGGCCCGGTCTTTGCCTTTGTCGCGATCTGTTTTGCCGCCATCGGTTTCAAGGCTGCCTCGGCGCTGTTCTGGCCGATTCCGCAAAGTTATCTGGATGCCCGCATCGCCGCAGCGGTAATTGCGCTGGTCAACTCCATCGGCAACCTCGGCGGTTTCGTCGCACCCACGGCGTTTGGCTTCCTGGAGCAATCCACCGGTTCCATTGAGGGCGGCCTGTATGGCTTGGCGGCGACGTCGCTGGTGGCCGCCGTGGTGATCTTCTTTGCCCGCACCACCCCCAAAGCAGGCAAGCCAACCCCGCGCAACGACGTCGTGGTGCCGAGCCACGCCGCTTCACATTAAGACTTGGATAATCGGAGCCTGACCCTTTGAAAATCACACGAGTGACCGTGACTCCCATCGCCTTCCGCGATCCGCCACTGCTCAACGCCAGCGGCATTCACGAACCCTTTGCGCTGCGCTCGATCATCGAAATCGAGAGCGACAACGGCTACATCGGCCTCGGCGAGAGCTACGGTGATGCCCCGGCGCTGGCGATCCAGATGCAACTCAAGGATCAACTGATCGGCCTCGATCCGTTCAACCTCAACCAGTTGCGCGCCATCGTCCAGGCGACCGTGGCGGCCAATAAAACCACGAGCATTGCCGGTGCCGAACTGGCGCCGGGTTCCCACGCCAGCAAAGCGGTGAGCAATGCATATTCGGCGTTCGAAGTGGCGTTTCTCGACCTGCAGGCGCACTCGCTGAACGTGCCGTTGGTGGACCTGTTGGGCGGGGCGATTCGTGATGAAATTCCGTTCAGCGCCTACCTGTTTTTCAAGTACGCGCAGCACATCGATTCGCCCTATAAACCGGACAGTTGGGGCGAGGCGCTGAATGAAGAACAGATCGTCGCCCAGGCCCGGCGCATGATCGAAACCTATGGTTTCAAGAGCATCAAACTCAAGGCCGGGGCGCTGGAACCGGAACACGAAGTGGCGTGCATCAAGGCCTTGAAGAAAGCGTTTCCCGGTGTCCCGCTGCGCATCGATCCGAACGCCAACTGGTCGCTGGAAACCTCGATTCGCATGGCTGAACTGCTGGGCGACGACCTGCAATATTACGAAGACCCGACGCCGGGGCTGGAAGGCATGTCCGAGCTGCACAAGCGCACCGGCCTGCCGCTGGCGACCAATATGGTGGTTACCGATTTCGATGAATTCCGCCGCAGCGTAGCGTTGAACAGCGTGCAGATCGTACTCGCCGATCACCATTATTGGGGCGGCCTGCGCGACACCCAGGCCCTGGCCAAGATGTGCCAGACCTTTGGTCTGGGTGTGTCCATGCATTCCAATTCGCACCTGGGCATCAGCCTGATGGCGATGGCGCACGTTGCCGCGTCGGTGCCGAATCTGGATTACGCCTGCGACACCCATTACCCGTGGCAGGAACCGGATGAAGAGGTGATCAAGGGGGGCAAGCTGCCGATTGTGGATGGCTGCGTGAGGATCACTCGGGCGCCGGGTTTGGGCCTGGAGCTGGATCACGATCAATTGGGCAAGCTGCATGATCAGTACCTGACGTGTGGCATTCGTCAGCGTGATGATGTGCGGCAGATGCAGCGTTACAAGCCAGAGTGGAAGACGGTTAAGCCGCGCTTCTAATTTCTCAGCGCAACTCTGGGGCTAACACTGAACCCTGTGGCGAGGGGGCTTGCTGTGGCGAGGGGGCTTGTCGGACCGCCGCACCGCCCCGTTCGGCTGCGAAGCAGTCGCAAAACCTGCTTGCACGGTTTCACTCACAGCATGCAGGGGCCACTGCGCGACCCAACGAGGGCAAGCCCCCTCGCCATAAGGTCAGTGTCAGCCACAGCATTTGTGTCGGTCAGTTGATATCCGAATCACACCCATCCGGGTCCGGCTCACGGGCCTTGACGGCGCGCTGCAACTTGGCGGCGATCAACGTGTTCTTCAGCAAATACGCAATCGTCATCGGCCCCACGCCACCCGGCACCGGCGTGATCGCACGGGCAACGGTCCGTGCACTGGCGTAGTCAACATCACCCACCAAATGGCTACCGGATTCATCGGTAACGCGATTGATCCCGACATCGATCACCACCGCCCCAGGCTTGAGCCAACTGGCATCGATCAAGTGTGGCCGGCCGACCGCCGCGACAACGATATCCGCCAACCGGCACAGCGCCGGCGCATCGACGCTGCGTGAATGCACCACGCTGACCGAGCAATGCGCCTGCAATAGCAAGGTCGCCATCGGTTTGCCGACAATGTTCGACCGGCCGATGACCACCGCGTGCAAGCCGCTGATATCGCCGCACGTCTCCTTCAGCAAACGCATGCAGCCGCTGGGCGTGCACGGCGTCAGCACTTCCATGCCTTGCACCAGTCCGCCAACGTTTTCGCGATGAAAGCCGTCCACGTCCTTGATCGGGTCGATGGCGTGAATCACCGCCGCCTGGTCGATATGCCCCGGCAACGGCAACTGCACCAGAATGCCGTTCACCGAGGCGTCGGCGTTCAGTTGCGCAATCTGCTCCAGCACTTGCGCCTGGCTGGCAGTGTCCGGCAGACGGTATTCGAGGGAGCGAATCCCGACTTCCTTGGCTCGCAGCAGTTTATTGCGCACGTAGACATGGCTGGCCGGGTCGTCGCCGACCAGCAGGACTGCCAAAGCGGGAAAAATCTGCTGCCCGGCCAGGGCCAAAACCTCTTCCCGGACCTCGTCGAGCACCTGGGCGGAGATGGCTTTACCGTCGATATCCCGGGCCAGGGTGGGGGTACTGCTGATCAAATGCGTCACCGTCGTCATTGAAAGAGCAGGGCGCAGGTTACCAGTGGAGGGTGGCCGTCTACCACCGGCAGCGGATGGATAGGATGTCGCGGGGGAGTTTAGAGCGCAGTAACCAATGTGGGAGCGAGCCTGCTCGCGAAGGCGTCGTGTCAGTCAACTTCTGCATTGACTGACACACCGCTTTCGCGAGCAGGCTCGCTCCCACAATGTATCTCTGATGCCTCGAGGTCAGCGAAACGCCGGCACCACCTGTTTGATAAACAACTCCAGCGATTTCTTCTTCTCGGCATGGGGCAGGCTGTTGTCGCACCAGAAGCTGAACTCATCCACCCCCAGTTCCTGGTAGTACTTGATACGCGGAATGATTTCTTCGGCGGTGCCGATCATCGCGGTCTTGTGCAGGCTCTCCAGTTCGAACTCCGGCCGCGCGGCGAACTTCTCTTCCGGGCTCGGCGCCAGGAAGCCGTTGACCGGTACTTCTTTGTTGCCGAACCAGGCATCGAAGGTGCGGTAGAACTTGGAAATCGCCTTGGCCCCGACTTTCCAGCCGTCCGGGTCATCGGCCGCGTGCACGTGGGTGTGACGCAGCACCATCAGTTGCGGGCGCGGCACGTCGGGGTTGTTGTCCAGCGCAGCCTGAAATTTGTTTTTCAGGTCGAGGACTTCCTCATCGCCTTTCATCAGCGGCGTGACCATGACATTGCAGCCGTTGGCCACCGCAAAGTTGTGCGAATCCGGGTCGCGGGCAGCGATCCACATCGGCGGGTTGGGCTTCTGGATCGGTTTGGGCACGCTGGTGGAGGTGGGGAATTTCCAGATCTCGCCGTTGTGGGCGTAGTCGCCTTGCCACAGGGCGCGCACCACCGGAACCATCTCCCGCAGCGCCTGACCGCCGGACGAAGCGGGCATGCCGCCAGCCATGCGATCAAATTCAACTTGGTACGCACCACGGGCCAAACCGACTTCCATCCGCCCGTTGCTGATCACGTCCAGCAATGCGCATTCGCCAGCCACCCGTATCGGGTGCCAGAACGGCGCGATGATGGTGCCGGCGCCCAGGTGAATGGTGGTGGTCTTGGCGGCCAAGTAGGCCAGCAGCGGCATCGGGCTCGGCGAAATGGTGTATTCCATGGCGTGGTGTTCGCCGATCCAGACCGTGCTGAAGCCACCGGCCTCGGCCATCAGGGTCAGTTCGGTCAGGTCTTCGAACAACTGACGATGGCTGATGCTGTCGTCCCACCGTTCCATGTGCACGAACAGGGAAAATTTCATGACGCTTACCTCGGATTTTTATTTTTGACGGGCGCTTCAAGCCAGGACGGGCAGGGCGCCCATTTTGCCGTGGCAGTACACCAGCGGACCGGTGGTGCGCTGCGGCACGATCAGGTTCTTCACAGCACCGACCATGATCGCGTGATCGCCCCCTTCATATTCGCGCCACAACTCGCATTCGATGATTGCCGTGGCGTTGCTCAGCAGCGGGTTGCCCAGTTCGCTCAAAGTCCATTCGATGCCTTGGGCCTTGTCCTTGCCTTTACGGGCGAAGGCATAGGCTTCGTTCTGCTGGCCGCCGGAAAGCACGTGGATGGCGAAGCGTTTGTTCTTGATCAGGATCGGGTAGGAATCGGAACTGTAGTTGGGGCAGAACAGCACCAGGGCCGGGTCCATGGACAGCGAGCTGAAGGCGCTGGCGGTGAGGCCGACGATTTGCCCGTCGTCGTCCAGGGTAGTGATGACGGTCACTCCGGACGGGAACGAACCCATGACTTGTTTGTAGATGGCGGCATCGATCATTGGAGGGTCCTCGGGCGGTGTACGGCGGGTTTTTATGTTTGTTGGTCTTATGGTATACCGTAATACATTGTTTGCAAGAGCTTATTAAAGTGAGGCGACCTGTGGCCACAGGACCACAGGCACTTTCAGGTCAATGCGCACCCGCCGCCTTGTTCAGATCACTCTCGGCCCATTGGGTGTAAACGCAGGCATCCGCCGTCGCCCAACGCACTTGCACCGGGTCGCCAGCCTTGAGCGGCATACCCGCCGCGGACAGCGCCTTGACGGTCATTGAAGTCCCGCCCGACGTCACCACGCTGCAAGTCTGGCTTTCACCGAGGAATAACACCTCCACGACTTTGGCCGACACCTCGTTCCAACCCGCCGCCAACGGTTCCTGGATCGCCTGCTGAACACTCAACGCCTGGGCTTTTTCCGGGCGCACCATCAGCAGCACATCCTGATCGGTGTGCAGGCCGGCGGTCAGGCGGATCGACAGCATCTGCCCTTCAAAACTGGCCGCCGCATTGCCCTGGGCCTTGAGCTTGAGGAAGTTCGAGTTACCGAGGAACGAAGCGACAAACGCATTCGGCGGGTTCTGGTACAGGTCATAACCGCTGCCCAGCCCGACGATTTTGCCGTGGCTGAAAATCGCAATGCGCTGGGACAGGCGCATGGCTTCTTCCTGGTCGTGGGTCACGTAGACGATGGTGATGCCGAGGCGCCGATGCAGTTGGCGCAGCTCATCTTGCAGGTCCTCACGCAGCTTCTTATCCAGGGCACCCAGCGGTTCGTCCATCAGCAGGATACGTGGCTCATAAACCAACGCCCGAGCAATCGCCACCCGTTGCTGCTGACCACCGGAGAGTTGCGAAGGTCGGCGATGGGCGAATTCTTCCAGTTGCACCAGTTTGAGCATCGCATCCACCCGGCGCTCACGTTCGGCAGTCGCCAGTTTGCGAATCGCCAGCGGGAACGCGATGTTGTCGCGCACCGACAAATGCGGGAACAGCGAATAGCGCTGGAACACCATGCCGATGTCCCGCTTGTGCGGCGGTACGTTGACCAGCGATTGGCCGCTGACCAGGATCTCGCCGCTGCTCGGGGTTTCGAAGCCGGCGAGCATCGACAGGGTGGTGCTTTTACCGGAGCCGCTGGAGCCCAGGAATGTGAGGAATTCACCGTCCTGGATGTCCAGCGAAATGTTGTCCACGGCGGCAAAGTCACCGTAGTGCTTGTTCAGGTTGCGCAGGCTGACCAGGGTCTTGTTGTTCTGCTGCGCGGGGTCTTTGATCACGGCACTCATTTCTTACTCCTGGGCGCTCAGGCGCTGATTGCATTGCGCCGGCGCAGGGCGGCGGCGATCACCATGACCAGCACCGACAGGCCGATCAGCAGCGTCGAAGCGACGGCGATCACGGGTGTCAGGTCCTGACGCAGGGTGGTCCACATTTTTACCGGAAGGGTTTGCAGGGTCGGGCTGGCCATCATCACGCTCAGCACCACTTCATCCCACGACACGAGGAAGGCGAACAGTGCACCGGCGACCATGCCCGGACGAATCGCCGGAAAGGTCACCTTGAACACCGCCTGCAAGCGCGAGGCACCGCAGATCACCGCCGCATCCTCGATCGACTGATCGAACAGCTTCAGCGAATTGATGATCGAGATGATGGTGAACGGCAGCGCGACGATTACGTGGCTGACGACAAAGGCAAACATCGTCCCGGTGTAGCCGAGTTTGAGAAACAGTGCGTACACCGCCACGGCAATGATCACCAGCGGCACAATCATCGGCAGGGTGAACAAACCGTAGAGCATTTCCCGGCCGGGGAAGCGTCCGCGCACCAGGGCGAACGCGGTGGGCAGGCCGAGGGCCACGGCACAAATTGTCGTCAGCACCGCGACCTTGAGGCTGGCGAACGCGGCGTTCATCCAGTCGGCGTTGGAAAAGAACTGGCCGTACCATTTCAGCGTCCAACCCGGCGGCGGAAACACCAGCCACTGGGAGGAGCCGAATGACAGCAGCACGATGAACACAATCGGCAACAGCAGGAACAACGCGATCAGGCCCGTGGTGAAATACAGGCCCAAGCGCATGCGCCGGCTCATGGCATTGGGGGTCAGGAGCATGACGGCTTACCTCGCGTTGCTGGCGCCAACCGGGGATTCCGGCTGAAGCTTCAGATAGAAGTAGAACAACACCAGCGTAATCACGATCAGCAACGCGGCACCGGCGCTGGCCAGGCCCCAGTTAAGGAACGACTGCACCTGTTGAATGATGAACTCGGGCAGCATCATGTTCTGCGCACCACCGAGCAGCGCCGGGGTGACGTAGTACCCGAGCGACATCACAAACACCATCAAACCACCGGAGAACAGCCCCGGCCGGCACAGCGGCAGGAACACCCGGAAGAAGTTGGTCCACGGGCTGGCGCCGCAGATCGAGCCGGCCTGCAGGATCATCGGGTCGATGGCCTGCATGGTCGCCTGCAACGGCAGGACGATGAACGGGATCATGATGTAGCTCATGCCGATCACCACGCCGGTGAGGTTGTGCACCATTTCCAGCGGCTGATCGATGATGCCCATGGCCATCAATGCCTTGTTGATCACCCCGGACGCTTGCAGCAACACCAGCCAGGAATAGGTCCGCGCCAACAGGCTGGTCCACATCGACAGCAGCACGATGCTCAGGATCCAGCGCCCCCAACCTTTGGGCACCAGGGTGATGGCCCAGGCCAATGGAAAACCGAGCAGCAGACTGAACACGGTCACCAGCCCGGCCACCGAAAAGGTGTTGAGCAAGACCCGGGCATAGGCCGAGTTGGCGAACAGTTGCTGGTAGTTGCCCAGGCCCGGTTCCGGCTCAAGCACGCCGCGCAGCAGCAAACCAATCAGCGGCGCCAGGAAGAACACGCCGAGGAACAGCAGGGCGGGGGCCAGGTTGCCGGCACCGCGCCAGCGCTGGGCCAGTGAAGGGGATTGCTTCATCACAGCCGCCTTGCCGGGAACCGGACCGGCAGCGCCAGCGGCGCTCCCGATCGGAGTGGATTGACGGGACGCGGCCGTCATTTTCATTTGACCAGCCATTCGTTCCACCGTGTCGCGATGGCCGGACCGTTCTTGGCCCAGTACGCGAAATCAAGAGTGATCTGATCCTTAGCGTAGGCAGTCGGCAGGTTCGGGGCCAGGACCGAGTCCAGGCGCGCCACGCTGTCGACGTTGACCGGCGCATAGGCCGTCAGGTTGGAAAAGTCAGCCTGGCCTTTGGCGCTGCTGGCGTTGGCCAGGAACTTCATGGCGGCGCCTTTGTTTTTCGTGCCTTTTGGCACCACCAGAATGTCGGCCATGACCAGGTTCTGTTTCCAGCTCACGCCGACCGGTGCGCCGTCTTCTTGCAGGGCGTGGATCCGACCGTTCCAGAACTGACCCATGCTGGCTTCACCGGAGGCGAGCAACTGTTGCGACTGCGCGCCGCCGCCCCACCAGACGATGTCTTTCTTGATGGTGTCGAGTTTTTTGAAGGCGCGGTCCAGGTCCAGCGGGTAGAGCTTGTCGGCGGCTACGCCATCGGCGAGCAGGGCCAGTTCAAGCACGCCGGGGCTCGGCCATTTGTACAGGGCGCGTTTGCCGGGAAAGGTTTTGGTGTCGAACAGCGCGGACCAGTCCTGGGGTTTGCTGGTGCCGAGCTTGCCTTCGTTGTAGCCGAGGACGAAGGAGAAGAAGAACGAGCCAACGCCGTAATCGGAGACAAACCGTGGGTCGATCTTGTCACGCTGGATCGCGGTGAAGTCCAGGGGTTCGAGCAAACCTTCGGCGGCGGCGCGCAGGGCGAAATCGGCTTCGACATCGACCACGTCCCACTGCACGTTGCCGCTTTCGACCATGGCTTTGAGTTTGCCGTAGTCGGTCGGGCCGTCCTGGACGACGGTGATGCCGCTGGCCTTGCTGAACGGATCGGCCCAGGCCTGCTTCTGCGCATCCTGGGTGCTGCCGCCCCAGCTGACGAAGTTGACGCTTTGCGCCGCCATGGCCGCGTGGCTGGCTGTGGCCAACAAACCCGCAAACAGGATTGCGGTAGCACCTTTGTTCAACACCATTTTCACGCCCTCATTGTTGTGTTTATGAGTGGGGCTTTTTCAACGCCCCTATCGGGAGCAGTAGGTCCATCGGGTCGATTACGACCGTCCGGTCTATGGAATATCATATTATGGTATTCCAAACTTTGTGCAAGCACTTTGCCGTACCGGCTATCTGCCAAATCCGGGTTTTGCAGAGTTCTGTGTAGGAGCAAGGCTTGCCCGCGATGGCGTTCTTAAAATCGCCATCGCGGGCAAGCCTTGCTCTTACGGGTACGGGGAACGCCTCCCGATCATTCGCTAAACGCAATGCTTTCAACGACTTCCAGGTCATACCCGGTCAACCCGGCATACTTCAGCGGCGGGCCGAGATGACGCAATTTGCCCACGCCCAGGTCCTGCAGAATCTGCGCCCCGGTGCCCACTTCAGAATAGATCCGCGACTGCGAACGGCTGAACTGCCGGGGTGGCTGGGTCAGTTGCGGCACCCGTTCCAGCAGCGCTTGCGACGATTCGTGATTGGCCAGCACCACCACCACGCCGCGGCCTTCTTCGGCCACCCGTTGCAACGCCGCCCACAGCGTCCAGTTCGACGGTCCGCTGTACTGCGCGCCGACCAGGTCACGCAGCGGATCGATCACATGCACGCGCACCAGCGTCGGTTCATCCCGGCGCACATCGCCCATGACCATCGCCATGTGCACGCCGCCTTCGATGCGGTCTTCGAAGGTGATCAAGCGGAAGACGCCATGCACCGTTGGCAGTTCCCGCTCGCCGATGCGTACCACGGTGTGCTCGGTGCTGAGACGGTAGTGAATCAGGTCGGCGATGGTGCCGATCTTGATCCCGTGTTTGCGTGCGAACACTTCCAGGTCCGGGCGGCGGGCCATGGTGCCGTCATCGTTCATCACTTCGACGATGACGGAGGCGGGTGTGAGGCCGGCCAGTCGGGCCAGGTCGCAACCGGCCTCGGTGTGCCCGGCGCGGGTCAGCACGCCACCTTCCTTGGCGCGCAACGGGAAGATATGGCCGGGCTGCACAATGTCGGCAGGTCCGGCATCGGGGGCGACGGCGGCCGCCACCGTGCGCGCCCGATCAGCGGCGGAGATGCCCGTGGTCACGCCCGTTGCAGCCTCGATGGACACGGTGAACGCGGTGCTGAAAACACTGGCGTTACTCGGCACCATTTGTTCTAGTCCCAAGCGCTGGCAGTGTTCATCGGTTAGCGTCAGGCAGATCAGACCACGGGCCTCGCGGGCCATGAAACTGATCGCTTGCGCGGTGCAACGATCAGCGGCCAGCAGCAGGTCGCCTTCGTTTTCCCGGTCTTCGTCATCGACCAGAATCACCATTTTGCCTTGGCGATAATCGTCGATGATGTCTTCGATGCTGTTGAAGGCCATGCTGGATTCTCGATGTCTAGGGAGTTCGTAACGTGGTATACCATAATACAAAATTAACCGAGAGGTCACTATGAAGGCGTACTGGATTGCTCACGTGAATGTCACCGATCCCGATCAATACACGCAGTACACACAGCGCGCCCCGGCGGCGTTTGCGTTGTACGGCGGACGGTTTTTGGCCAGGGGCGGGCGCAGCGAAGCGCTGGAAGGTGGGCCTGCGGCGCAGCGCAATGTGGTGATCGAGTTCGACTCCTACGAGCAAGCGGTGGCGTGCTATCACTCCGAGCAGTATCAGGAGGCGAAAGGGCACCGCGCGGGCGTGGCGCTGGCCGATATCATCATCGTGGAAGGCGTGGCACCGGCCTGACAAACGCCACATAACCCGTAGGAACAAGGCTTGCCCGCGATGGCGGTTTCAAGAACGCCTTCGCGGGCAAGCCTCGCTCCTACAGTGGATTGGGGCGAAATGCGAGTTGTGCGGACGACGCAGAACCCTGTAGGAGCAAAGCTTGCTCGCGAAGGCGATTTCAAGAACGCCATCGCGGGCAAGCCTCGCTCCTACAGTGGATTGGGGCGAAATGCGAGTTGTGCGGACGACGCAAAACCCTGTAGGAGCAAAGCTTGCTCGCGAAGGCGATTTCAAGAACGCCATCGCGGGCAAGCCTTGCTCCTACGGAAGATCGGGCAACACGCGAATGGTGCGGACGACGCAAAACCCTGTAGGAGCAAAGCTTGCTCGCGAAGGCGATTTCAAGAACGCCATCGCGGGCAAGCCTTGCTCCTACAAAAGCAGTGGGTGCTGCTAGCGAATGAAGTGAATCCTGCCGCTGTCATCGTTGCCGATGTAGATGCCATAGACCCCGGCCTGGCGTTCCTCGATGTAGCGTTCGAGGATCTGCCGGATCGCCGGGTAGTAGATGCTGTCCCAGGGAATGTCCTCGGGCGCGAAGAATTTGTAGTCCAGGGTTTCCGGGCCGAACTGGCCGGTGATCTCCAGCGCGATGGCGCGAAAGATGATGTACACCTCGCTGATCTTCGGCACGCTGAAGATCGAGTAGGGCGAGAGGATTTCCGCGCGCACGCCGCTCTCTTCCCACACTTCGCGCAGCGCCGCCTGCTCGGTGGTTTCGCCGCCTTCCATGAAGCCCGCCGGCAAGGTCCAGGTGCCCGGACGCGGCGGGATCGCCCGTTGGCACAGCAGGTACTTGCCGTCCTGCTCGATGATGCAGCCGGCGATGATTTTCGGATTGATGTAATGGATGTAGCCGCAGCCGTTGCACATCAGGCGCTCGTGCGTATCGCCCGGCGGCAGCTGTTGACCGAGGTCACTGCCGCCGCACTTGGGACAAAAGCTCGGGCTGAACATTTTTCATCGACCTATGCGCGGTTCTTTGAGGGCGATCGGCAGGGTGATCTCCGGGATTTCACCGGTCTCTTCCTGCTTGCTCTTGAGGTAGTCCATGGCCACCTTGGCAGCGGAGCGCACGTGGTCGACGCACGCCTGATGAGCGACCAACGGATCGCCGCTCTTGATTGCCTCGACCATGCGTTCCATTTCCTGGTTACTGGCGCCGCGACGGTTTTCCTGGGATACCGACGTCGCGCGCAAGTAGCTGATGCGCGCCTGCAACTGACGCAGTTGAGTGGCCGCGACATGGTTGCCCGAGCCTTCCAGCAGTACGTCGTAGAAACCCTGGACCGAATCGATCACCTGTTGCAACTCGCCGTCCTTGAGGGCCTGGCGGTTGAGCTCGAGGGCTTTTTCCAGGGCCTTGATGTCCTTGGCCTTGGCGCGCAGGGTGAACAACTGGACGATCAGGCCTTCGAGTACGCAACGCAGTTCATAGATATCGCCGGCGTCGGACAAGGTGATGATCGCCACACGCGGGCCCTTGGCATCGGCGAATTCCACCAGCCCTTCGGATTCCAGGTGACGCAAGGCTTCACGCACCGACGTGCGGCTGACGCCCAAGCGATCGCACAGATCCCGTTCCACCAGACGGTCACCCGGCAGGAGCTGGAAGTTCATGATGGCGCTTCGCAGTTTATCCAGCACGATTTCGCGCAGGGTAATGGGGTTGCGATTGACCTTGAAGCTGTCGTCGAGTGGCAGGCGTTTCATGGGGTCCGCTCTGAGTGTGGCTGTCCTTGCAAAAAGAGCACTTCGATCACTGGAATCGGCGTGCTCGGTCAGATCAAACAGCCAAGGGGTTAACTTGAGGCCTCGGCATCGGCTTCGGCGAAGGCTTCACGGGCAAGCCGGAAACTGTCCACGGCTGCGGGCACTCCGCAATATATGCCGACCTGAAGCAGAATTTCGCGTATTTGCTCACGACTCAGGCCGTTACGCAAGGCGCCGCGCACATGCAGCTTGAGTTCGTGCGGCCGGTTGAGGGCCGAGATCATGGCCAGGTTTATCATGCTGCGTTCTTTAAGCGACAAACCCTCCCGGCCCCAGACATGGCCCCAGCAATACTCGGTGACCATCTCCTGCAACGGGCGGGTGAAGTCGTCGGCGTTGTCGATGGAGCGCTGCACATAGGCTTCGCCCAGCACCTGGGTGCGGATTTTCAGGCCTTTTTCGTACTTCTCGTTGCTCATCTCGATGCCTCCCATGCAATCCCTGTGGGAGCGAGCTTGCTCGCGATGGCGGCGTCACATTCGGCAAAAATGTTGACTGACCCACCGCTATCGCGAGCAAGCTCGCTCCCACATGTACGGTGTAGACCCGTCAGGCCAGCGAAGGCAACGGCCCCAGCTTGCCTTTGTGATAAATCATTGGCGTCACCGCTTGCTCGGGCAGGATCAGATTCTTCACCAGCCCAACGATAATCGCGTGATCACCGCCATCGTATTCGCGCCACAGTTCGCACTCGATGATCGCCGTGGCCTTGCCCAGCAGCGGGTTGCCCAGTTCACTCAAATGCCAGTCGATGCCGTTGGCCTTGTCCTTGCCTTTACCGGCAAACGCGTAGGCCTCGGCGGTCTGGTCGGCGGACAGCAAATGAATCGCAAATTGCTTGCTGTCACGCAGCACCGGATAGGTGTCGGAAGCATAGTTGGGGCAGAACAGCACCAGCGCCGGGTCGATCGACAGCGCACTGAAGGCGCTGGCGGTAATACCGACGATACCGCCGTCCGGGTCCAGGGTGGTGACCACGGTCACGCCGGAAGGGAAGGAGCTCATGACTTCTTTATAGATGCCGGGTTCGATCATTTCGCAAGACTCCTAGCGCATCACAAACGGGTCAGGCATGGGCGCCTGGGAGAGGTTGATCCACACCGTTTTCAGCTCGGTGTAGGCCAGCACCGAATCAATGCCGCTTTCGCGTCCATAGCCACTGTTCTTGAACCCGCCGATCGGCGCCATGGCCGAGACGGCGCGGTAGGTGTTGACCCAGATAATCCCCGAACGCACGTCCCGGGCCAGGCGATGGGCACGGCCCAGGTCGCGGGTCCAGATGCCGGCAGCGAGGCCGAACTGCGAGTCGTTGGCAATCGCCAGCGCTTCGGCTTCGTCCTTGAAGCGGATCACCGAGGCCACCGGGCCAAAGACTTCTTCCTGCATGATCTTCATCGTGTTGCTGTCGCATTCGAACAGCGTCGGCTCGTAGAACCAGCCGTCGCCCAGATTCTGCGGACGCTTGCCGCCAAGCTTCAGACGCGCGCCTTCGGCAATCGCATCCGCCACCAGGCCTTCGACCACGGCGAGTTGTTGCGCGGTGGCCATCGGGCCCATTTCGCTGGCGTCATCCTGCGGGTTGCCAATGCGGATGCGCTTGGCACGTTCCACCAGGCGTTCGACGAACTCGTCGTAGATTTCGTCCTGCACCAACAGCCGCGAACCCGACACGCAACTCTGTCCCGATGCGGCATAAATCCCGGCGATAGCGCCGTTGATGGCGCTGTCGAGGTCGGCGTCGGCAAAGATAATGTTCGGCGATTTGCCGCCCAGTTCCAGGGACAGCTTTGCAAAATTTTCGGCGCTGCTGCGCACCACATGCCGCGCGGTGGCGGCACCGCCGGTGAAGGCGATTTTGCGCACCAATGGATGGCGGGTCAGGGCGGCGCCGGTGCTCGGGCCGTAACCGGTGACCACATTGACCACCCCCGGCGGAATGCCGGCTTCGAGGGCCAGTCGGGCGAGTTCAAGGATGGTCGCCGAGGCGTGTTCCGAGGGTTTGATCACGATGGTGTTGCCCGCCGCCAGGGCCGGCGCGAGTTTGATCGCGGTCAGGTACAGCGGGCTGTTCCAGGGAATGATCGCGGCGACCACGCCCATGGCTTCGTGCACCGTGTAGGCAAACAGGTCGGGCTTGTCGAGGGGCAGGGTGCCGCCTTCGAGCTTGTCGGCCAGACCCGCGGTGTAGTGGAAGAACTCCGGCAAGTAGCCAACCTGGCCGCGGGTTTCGCGAATCAACTTGCCGTTGTCGCGGCTTTCCAGTTGCGCCAGTTGTTCCTTGTTCTCGGCGATCAAATCGCCCAAACGTCGCAGCAATTTGCCCCGTGCGGTGGCGGTCAGACCGCGCCAGGCCTGGCTGTCGAACGCGGTTTGCGCGGCTTGCACGGCGCGTTCGACATCGGCCTCATCCGCATCGGGCAGTTCCGCCCAAGGCTGGGCCAGCGCCGGGTTCAGGCTTTCAAACGTTTTACCGGACAGGGCATCGACCCATTCACCGCCGATGCACATCTGGAAGCGTGCGAGTGTCATGCAACGATCCCCTTTATAGGTTTTTGTTGGGCGTGCGCGGTGTCGAGAAACTCCAGCAACAACTGGTTGACCAGGCGCGGCGACTCTACCGGCATCATATGCCGCTGTTCGGCGAGCACGGCAACCCGTGCGCCGGGAATGCGCTCGGCCAGTTCTTCGGCCATTTGCGGTGTCGAGCCCGGATCAAGTTCTCCGGTGGCAACCAGCGTCGGCACCTGAATGCTGCCCAGGTCGTCGGCGCGGTACATGTCCTGGGTGGCGAACAACTCATACGTGGTCAAGTATCCCTGGGGATCATTGCCCGCAAGGGTCTGGCGCAATGCAGCGATCTGCGCCGGATTCGCCGCTTGATACTCGCGGCTGAACCAGCGCGACAGCGCCGCCTCGGCATTGGCATCCGGCCCGTGCTCAGCCGCTTGAGCCGTGCGGGCGATGACGCCGGCGCGCTGTTCTTCGCTGCGGTTGAACACGCTGTTGAGCACCACCAGACCCTGCAAGCGTTGCGGGTAATGCAGGGCAAACGCCCGCGCCACCAGCCCGCCCATCGAGAAACCGATCACTGCAGCCTGGGGCACTTGCAGGTGATCGAGCAACTCCAGCAACTGGTCGGCGTAACCGAGCAGGCCGGTGCCGCTTTGCGGGCGAGGGCTGGCGCCATGACCGAGCATGTCGTAGGCAATCACGCGGTACTTCGTGGCCAGGCCAACGACCTGGCCGCCCCACATTTCTTTATTCAGGCCCACGCCGTGGATCAAAACCACGGGCTGGCCTTGGCCGGTCGCCAGGTAACTGGTGCCAGCCGGGGTGCGTTCAGCGGTGAGCCGAATCATGGAGCGCTCCTGCATGCTTTTTTTATTGGCGTTGCACCGGCGGGATTACTGGGCTTTTTCAGCAGCCAGCTCTTCCAGATCGATGTAACGGTTGCCGATGCGAGGGTGCAGACGACCACCATCGGCGCAGCCCAGCACCACCACGAGTTCGTCTGCACGGGGCGCGTCTTCGATCTTCATTTCCAGGGTGATGTAGTGCGAGCGCAGACCTTCGTCGTCCTTGTGCATCATCGGGATCTGGATCGACGTGCCCGGACCACCGCGTTTGTTGGTAAAGCTCAGGTAGCTCTTGGCCTTGACCGCCTCGCGGTAGTGATTGCCGAAACGCAGGGTATGAATCACCGCCGAGGCGTGTTCGATCTCGCCGTCGGCGCCGACTACCGCCGCTTTGCCATACGCTTCGATCTTGTCCGCGCCGCCGATGATCTTCACCAGGCGTTCCACCATCAGTGCGCCGAGGTCGGAGCAATTGGCACGGATTTCCGGTTTCAAATCTTCGACAAAACCACGGCCCAGCCACGGATTTTTCATCACCACCGCCAGGCCTACCATCGTCACCGGCGTGTCCGTGGCCTTGCCGCCTTCGATAAAGGTTTCCTCGACGTAGCTAACGATCTTGCGGATTTCGAAACTCATGAACGGCTCCCGATCAGGTTAAAAGTGTCTGTGCGTATGATGGTATACCATAATACTGGTTGCGCAAGACCCTGAAAGAGGTTTGTGGTGGGGGGAGGCGACAAGTGGCGGGCGTGGAGTCAGCTGGAGGAACACAAACCCTGTGGGAGCGAGCCTGCTCGCGAAAGCGGCGGCACATTCAACATCTATGTATCAGACAGAATGCTTTCGCGAGCAGGCTCGCTCCCACAGGGATTCAGTGGTGTGGCTGCAATTCAAGAAGTCTGCCGATACCGCCCCGGCGTCATCCCGAACCAACGAATGCAGGCCTTGTGAAAACTGCTCTGATCACGAAACCCCAACAGCGCGCCGATGTACTTCACGCTCCTCGCCGAGTTGCGCAAAAAGTTATGCGCCAGCATCAACCGCGCCTCATCCTGCAACGCCGAAAAGTGCATGTCTTCATTGCTCAAGCGTCGTTGCAAGCTGCGCGCACTGACACCAACCACCTGAGCAATTTTGTCCAGATCACTGGGCACGCCCAGGGCCAGGCGCTCGGACAATACCCGTCGGACCCGCGCAGTCATTGAGTCGTTGAGCAGCACGTTCAAGCGTGCGCGAGCGTATTCGACGTGCAACACATCCAGCGCCGGGTCGGCGGTGGGCAAGGCGATCGAGCAATCGTCGAGGCTGAACGACAGGCTGTTGTACGCCGCGCCGAACAACAGATTGTTGCCCAACAGCTGTTCCAGTCGAGACGTGTCAGCGGGTTTGGGGTAAGTGAACGTCGCCGCCAACGGCAGAGGTTTGTGCTTGGGCAGCAGCCAGTGCACCAACCCCAGGGTTTGCGCGGCACCGGCGTCGATGAACGAACGAGGCGTCAGCGACGGCTCGATGCTGATGTCGAAACCGATCATCTTCAGTGCCCGGGGCTTGTGGTCCAGACACCGGTAAAAGCCATTGCTGATCAGCGAGTGATAGTCCACCAACCGTTGCAGTGCCGTGCCCAGCGTGGCGCATGACATCACCGCGTAACCCAACACTTCCAGATTGGCCGGGTGCGCCCGAGTGTAGGCCAGCAGGCCAATATCCGGATTGCTTGTACGCTTGGCCGCTTCCGCCATCACCTTATAGACCAGCTCCAGCCTGACACCCTTGGGGTTTGCAAAGACCTCCTCGCCACTGTCGAACTGCTTGAGCAAGGCTCCTACGTTTGCCCCTCCGTCGGTCAGGACATCGGCAAGCACCCGAAAACTGGCGCTGGTCATTGTGTGCATGGTTATACCTGAGGTGATGGCTAAGTGATGTCGCGCTAGCCAACGCATGATCGCAATAAACAAATGATCGCAGTCGATAAACGGTATGTGCACGTTTCCGAGGACAAGCGAAAGGTATCCGGGAACACTTCCTGCCGGCTGGGGGAGCGTCGATTATGGCCGGCAGTCAACGCTCAACCGCGGCCGGCCGCCGCTTTGTCTACGGATATGACATGCACGAAGTCAGAAGCTTTTATCGAGAGTTGGCACAGGGCCGGTTGGTGTTGGCGTTTCAACCGGTGGTCTGGTTGCCTGGCAGCAGCCGGGTGCTGTACCAGGAAGGGTTGTTGCGGCACATCGATGCCCAGGGTGAGGGCGTCTATCCCTTCGCCATGCTGGAGAAACATCAACTGATGCGCGAACTCGACCGCAGCGTGGTGCACAGCGTGATCGAGCGCTTGCTGCAAAACGAACACCTGCGCCTGGGCTGTAACATCTCCGCGCAAAGCGCCATCGTCGACGACTACTGGCAGCCAATCCTGGCACAACTGCGCGACGCCCCCTCAGTCGCCGCGCGACTGGTGATCGAAATCACCGAAAGCGCCACACCGCCGAGCATCTCGGCGGCCATCGAATTCGTCCTGTGCCTGCGTGAACTGGGCTGCCGGGTGGCCATCGACGACTTTGGCGCCGGCCTGGGCACCCTGGAGTTCATCCGCAAGACCCGCCCGGACATCGTCAAGATCGACCAGGGCTACCTGCAACGCGCCCGCCTGGAAACCAACAACGCCCAGACCCTTGGGCATTTGGTGCAGCTGTGCAAAACCCTGGCGCCGTGCGTGATTATCGAGGGGATCGAGTCCGAAGCCGACCGCGCCTTGGCGACTGCGTGCGGCAGCGAGTGGGGGCAGGGGTATTTGTTTGGTCGGCCGCGGATGGATGCGTTGGGGGAGCGGTGTGTGGTGGAGGCGATGGCGTTCTAGAGAAGGATTATCTGATGCCTTTGTGGCGAGGGGGCTTGCCCCCGTTCGGCTGCGAAGCAGTCGTGAAGTCGGCTTGCACGGTGTCACTGACTAAATGCTGGGGGCCGCTTCGCAGCCCAACGGGGGCAAGCCCCCTCGCCACAAAGGTAGTGCCAACCTACTGACCCAACCGCTCCATCGTATGCACCATCGGTTCCAGCGACACGCTGATCAATCCGTCGAGCGGCCGATTCAGCTCTTCAACCAGCAGGATCGTCGCCGCCGCCGACGCGGAACACATCAGCAGCACCACCACAATCGTGCCATTGCGCGGGGCGAACAGGCCGAACGAGCCGAAGATGATCGACAGCCAGGTGATGAGGATCACCAGCATCACCGGCGGGATCGACTGGTTGGCCTGCAGCATGGTCAGCCAGCGGGCGGCGAACACGGCGTCCATCATCTGCAAGGCCGAGGCCTTGAGGGTGCGTTGGGTGTCGGTGGTGGGGGACAGCTCGGCGACCTGTTGTTGCAGCGCTTCGGAACGCTTGATCGCTTCGGGGCTGTCGAGCAAGGTCAGGCGGGACGGGTCCCGGGAGGCGAGGACTTGCACGATTTCCGCGTAATTGTGTTTGAGCTGTGTGCGGATCGGTTGGGTGTCCGGGCCATAGCGCGCCAGCACCCGGTCGAACTCGACGACTTTGGCCGCCGCGCTTTCCAGTTGGTTGTTGGTGGTTTCGAACGTGCCTTTGGCCGAAGAAACCAGCAGGCCCAGCACCAGCGCCGACATGGTCGCGATCAGGCCGGTGGCGAGCTTCAGGACGGCGACGGACTCATCGCTCAGGTGGTGCGAGGGCAATTGCTGCCGCACATACGAGCCCACCAACGCGCTGCCGAACAGGCACGTGAATACGATCAGTGCGATCAGCAGATGATTCATTCAACCTCCGTTGACGCTACGGGGACGGCGTGTTGAAGGTAGCAGACGGTCATGGAGTTGCCAGAGGGCCCAAGAATGAACACTCAACCTGTGGGAGCGGGCTTGCTCGCGAAAGCGATTTCATAGCCAACAAAATAGCCAACAAAGATGTTGACTGACACTCCGCCTTCGCGAGCAAGCCGGCTCCCACAGGGGGCATCAGTCAGTTCACTGATCCTTCTCGCAATTCACCATCCACGCCACGCCAAACCGGTCCACCAGCATCCCGAAACGCGCCGCCCAGAACGTCGCCTCCAGGGGCATTTGCACGGTGCCGCCATCCGCCAGGGCGGTGAAAACACGCTCGGCTTCGGCGATGCTGTCGACGTTCAGCGAAATCGAACAGCCGCTCATGTCATCGGTCGGGCGGTCGGGTGTGGTGTCCGAGCCCATGATCGCCTGGTCGCCCACCGACAGGCGGGTGTGGATGATCAGGTTGTGATAGTCCGCCTGCACGTGATCTTTGGCCGGGGTTTCGCCGAAGGTCATCATGGCATCGATGGTGCCGGGCAGGGCCTTGGCGTAATAGGTGAAGGCGGCTTTGCAGTCACCGTTGAAGATCAGGTAGGGATTGATTTTCATTGTGTGCTCCCGGTTACCAAGTGGCGCTGAAGGCCAGGACGGCCTTCAGCTTCAATAGGGGTCGACCTCAAGTAGCAAAGCGTTAGAGGCGGGGTTTTGCCGGGTTTGTTCAGACGTTTTTTCTATAGCTCGGGCGCGGCTTATTGCCTAACTGTGGCGAGGGAGCTTGCTTTGGCAAGGGAGCTTGCTCCCGCTGGGCTGCGCAGCAGGCCTTCAACGGCGCCACTCACCAGATTTTCCAGCAATTCATTACGCTCGGCGTCAGCCAACATATGCTGCGTCAACCACCCCGGCGCGCTGTTGAGCAAATTGGCAATCGCGTGACCGGCGGCCAACTGACCCTGCTCACCGAGTCGGGCCTTGGGCCCTAGCATCTGCATCAACCGGCGTTCGTATTGCTCGCGCAACTGCCGGCCCCGCCGCTGATCGTCATTCAGACAGCCACTGTCGCGCTCCGCCAGACGAAAATGCCAGGGCATTTCCCGATGCAGGTTCAGGTGCGCCTGAATCAGCCTCGGCAGTATGTCGCGCTTGGTCTTTTTCTCGATACGCCCAAGCGTTGCCAGCAGTTCTTCGTAGAACTCTTCGATCAAGTCCAGCAGCAAGTGCTGCTTGCTTGGGTAATGGTGGTACAACGAGCCCGGCGCGAGGCCCAGGCAGGTGGCGAGTTCGCGCATGCCGACCTGGCCGAAACCCTTGCTGGCGAACAGCTCCAGCACTTTGTCCCGGTACTCGGCGAAGCGCGAACAACGCTCAGGCATAGGCATGGAAGCCGCGCCCCGTTTTGCGTCCCAGGTAGCCGGCGGCGACCATTTCCTTGAGCAGCGGCGCCGGGCGATATTTGCTGTCGTTGAAGCCGTCGTAGAACGCTTCGAGGATCGCCAGCACCGTGTCCAGGCCAATCAGGTCGGCCAACGCCAACGGGCCGATCGGCTGGTTGCAACCCAGGCGCATGCCGGCGTCGATGTCATCGGCAGTGGCCAGGCCTTCCTGCAGGACCAGGATCGCTTCGTTGATCATCGGCACCAGAATCCGGTTCACCACAAAGCCCGGACGGTTGCCGGCGGTGATCGCGGTTTTGCCCAGGGTGGTGGCCATGTCCAGCGCCAGCTTATGCGTCGCGTCGCTGGTTTGCAGGCCGCGAATCACTTCGATCAGCCCCATCACCGGTACGGGGTTGAAGAAGTGCAGACCGATGAAACGCTCGGGCTGTCTGACGCTCGCCGCAAGTTGAGTGATCGACAGCGATGAAGTGTTGGACGCAATCACGCACTCAACGCTGACCTGCGCGGCAATCTGTTGCAGCACCCGCAGTTTCAGGTCGAGGTTTTCAGTGGCGGCCTCGATCACCAGTTGCACGCTTTGCAGGCTGCTGTAGTCGGTGCTGGTGCGGATCTTATCGAGGGCGGCAAGCTTCTGATCTTCGGTCAATATCGCTTTGGCGACTTGCCGATCAAGGTTCTTGCCGACGGTGGCGACAGCCTTTTGCAGGGCGCTCTCGCTGATATCGATCAAGGTCACGTTAAAGCCCGCCACCGCGCAGACCTGCGCAATCCCGTTGCCCATAGTGCCTGCGCCAATCACGCCGATGTGTTGCAGATTCATGCTTGAAATCCTTGCGATCAAACCTTCGATACCTTGGCCGCCATAACGGCCGAAGGCGTACTATGGCGCGAGTCTAGAACCGGCAGGGCGGTTGTCCTATGCCGCAACTGTTCAACGGCACTGGTGTTTTTTGCCAGTCGGGCGATGGGGAGCAAAGCGTTCACATGCGGGAAAAGGATTCAGTGGCGGCCTACTTTGTGCGGGCGATGATTCATCGGCTGGCGGACAACCCCCAGCGCCTGGCAGCCGTGCTGGAACAGGCCAATATCGACCCGGCGTTGCTCGACCAGCCCACGGCCCGCGTGCCGGCCAGCGCCTTTGCCGCGTTGTGGCTGCTGCAGATTCGCGAGCTTGATGACGAGTTCTTCGGCCTCGACAGCCACGGCATGCCACCGGGCAGTTTCGCCTTGATCTGCCGGGCGTTGATCCAGGAACCCGACCTGCACAAAGCCATGCGCCAATGCCTGGCCAACTTCGCCCTGTTCCTCAGGGATTTTCGCGGCACGCTGACCGTACGTGGCAAACGCGCAATCATCAGCCTGCAAACCCGTTCGACTGACAGCGACGTTAGCCGCCTGGGCGAAGAAACCTTCCTGGTGTTGATGATCAGCCTGCTGTGCTGGCTCGGTGGACGGCGCATCCCCATCGACCGCGCGGATTTCCGCCATGCACGCGTCTCCCTCACCGACGACCGTCTGCTCTGGGGCCCCAACCTGACCTTCGGCGCCGAACGCACCGAAATCGAATTCGCCAGCCACTACCTGCGTCTGCCGGTGGTGCAGGACCTGGCGTCACTCAAAATCTTCCTGCGCACCGCACCGCAATGGCTGGTCATCCGCTTCCGCAACCAGCACGGTCTCGCGTCCCAGGTTCACCAACGTTTGCGCAACAGCCATTACAGCCAATGGCCCACCTTGCAAGCCTTCGCCCTCGAACAACACCTGAGCCCCAGCACCTTCCGCCGCAAACTGGAGCGTGAAGGCTGTTCGTATCAGGAGATCAAGGACGAAGTGCGCCGTGGGGTGGCGTTTGAGCAGTTGCGCCATGGCAAGGCGAGTGTGGGGGGGGTTGCCGAGCAGTTAGGTTTTCAGGAACCTAGCGCGTTTCACCGGGCGTTCAAGAAGTGGACGGGGGAGAGTCCGGGGCGGTATCGGGCGCGGTTTCAAGGCGAGTTGCCGAGCGCTGTGTAAGTCGATGCCTATTAACTTGTAAGCCTGCTGTTTTGCAGCGCCACTGCCGGTAAAGTCGAGCCTCGTTGTCTCTGTTCAACACTGTTGCAACAAGGACGCTGTGCCCATGGACTGGAATCGACCGACGTGACTGACTTCCAAAACCTCGAAACAAAACTGCAAACTCCGCCACCCAACCGTTACTCACAGTTAAGCCAGGGCCTGCTTTGGCTCAATGAACGAGCCTGGCCGTTGAGTATTGGCATTTTGCTGACAGCGGGAATGTACCTTTTCCAGTACATCCAGGATGAAAAGATCCCGTTGAGTATCACCTCTTCCGCCGTAATCACTGCGTTACCGGCCATGTCCGCGATGTTGGTGTTCATCATTTCGATGTTGGTGGCGTTCATCATCATGCCGATCTTCGTCCTGTTCCATCCATTGGGTGACGCCGGTGGGCGGCTGAGTGATGATTTCAGTTTCGATCAGACCAGCCCCGAGCTGACTGCACGCCATCGTGGGTTGATCTGGCGCTGGGCGGGAGGGTTGCTGATTCTCGGTATTTACTGCGTGCTGGTGGGTATTGTCGGACCCAATGTGCCGCCCAGCGGTTGGTGGATTGGCGGTGGTGTCCTGGCCTTGGTGCTGACGGTGTTGGCGAACACCCTTTTCATCACTCGTGGGGTGAAGGTCTCGGTTTCGACTGATTTCCGCTTTATTTGTGTGATGTCTGCCCTCGTTCAAGTATTCGTCATTCTTACGGTCACGAGCGTTGTTTTGCCTGTTGCCAGTGCCTACGTCGACAATATTTGGTGGCTTTTGCCGCTGATGCTCCTTGAGTTGATATCTCTTTGGATGATCCAACTGCTGGGCGCTTTTTTGGTCGTGAAGACACGTCGGCATCAAAATCCGGTCGCCTTCGTAGCCACTGTTGTGTTTGCCATGGTGATACTGCTGGGTTTATACCCTCCGTCCAGTTCAAAACTGGCGGGATTTGCCTTGCAGGTCACAGCCTCGGGCGGACGCAACTGCACCGTAATGAATTTCTCCGCTGACAGTAAGAGCATTGAGGCGATCACCGATCCAGCCAAACCCGGCTACAGTCGTCCATTGCGTGTGGTCGCCGAGGTCGACGGTGTGTACTTCGTTCGTATTTGGAGGACCGAATCCAAAGCCGTGCAATTTGTGCCTCGTGCCAGTGTGACAGGGGTCGATGCGTGCCCGGCCGATATGAAAACAGCCAAGAATGCTACCGCTGAATCAAAGGCTGGCTGATGCCTCTGTAGAAATCGGGGAGAAGGATTAAGCGCGACCCATCGCTGCTCTGAAGTAGCATGGCGCGTCTTCGTCCACCTTTCGTTGAGTTTGTCGATTTATGCCAACTCTCACCCGCTTCACATCGCTACTCGACCAGGCAAAACGCGCCTTGCTACTCGTCTGGGGCACCTCCCGCGGATTGTTCCTCGGCCTGGTCCTGGCCACTCTGATCGCTGGCGTCCTCCCGGCCCTGGCCGCGTGGATCGGCCAACGCATCGTCGACGCCGTGGTCACCGCCATGCAGTTGCACGTGCAGCAGGGCAGTGCGCCGTTGTGGCCAGTGGTGCGTTATGTGTTGTTTGAGGCGGGGGTGTTGGCGTTGTTGTCCGGGACGCAACGGGCGTTGTCGGTTCAGCAGTCGTTGTTGCGGGTGCAGTTGGGGCAGAAGGTCAACACGATGATTCTGGAGAAGGCCCAGACGTTATCGTTGGTGCAGTTTGAGAATTCCGAGTTTTACGACAAATTGGTGCGGGTGCGGCGCGAGGCCTCGACCCGGCCGTTGGCGTTGGTGATGAAGTCGTTGGGGCTGATCCAGAACCTGATTGTGCTGATCAGTTTCGGTGTGCTGTTGGTGCATTTTTCACCGTGGGCGCTGGTGTTGCTGGTGGTCGGAGCGTTGCCGGTGTTTTTTGCCGAGGCGCATTTTTCCGGGGATGCATTTCGGTTGTTTACTCGGCGGGCGCCGGAGAGTCGGCAGCAGAGTTACATCGAGACGCTGCTGTCCCACGAGGGCTACATCAAGGAGGTCAAGCTGTTCGGCTTCGCGCCGTTGCTGTTGCAGCGTTATCGCGACACGTTCAAGCGGCTCTACGCCGAAGACCGGCGCCTGACCCTGCGTCGGGATGGCTGGGGTTTTGTTCTTGGTTTGCTGGGCACCGGGGCGTTTTACCTGGCCTATGCGTGGGTGGTGGTGGACACGGTTCACGGTCAGATCAGCCTCGGACAAATGACCATGTATCTGGTGCTGTTCAAGCAGGGGCAAACCGCCGTCAGCAGTAGCCTCAGTGCGATCAGCGGTTTATACGAAGACGGCCTGTACCTGTCGGCCCTTTACGAATATTTGGCCGAACCAGTGGTGAGCGATAACGGCAGCCTGACCGTCGGCGCAATGCCTGGCGATGGGCTGCGTTTCGAGAATGTCGGGTTTCGTTATCCGGGGGCCAGCCGTGCGGCGCTGGAAGGCATCGACCTGCACCTGGTGCCCGGTCGCAGCGTGGCGCTGGTGGGGGAGAACGGTTCGGGCAAGACCACGCTGATCAAATTGCTGACCCGGCTCTATCGCCCAGATCAGGGCCGGATTCTGCTGGACGGCAGCGACCTGCAAACCTGGGAAGAGGATGCGTTGCGACGGCGTATCGGCGTGATTTTCCAGGACTACATTCGCTACCAGTTCTCCGTGGGCGAGAACATCGGCGTCGGCGACACCCTGGCATTCGACGATGAACAACGCTGGAAAGCCGCCGCCGCCGAAGGCATGGCCGCGCCGTTTATCGAAGGGCTGGATCGAGGTTATGCCACGCAGCTGGGGCGCTGGTTTGCCGGTGGTCAGGAGTTGTCGGGCGGGCAATGGCAGAAGATCGCCTTGTCTCGCGCTTATATGCGCCGCGACGCTGACATCCTGATTCTCGACGAACCGACCTCAGCCCTCGATCCGGCGGCGGAAGCGGCGGTGTTCGAGCATTTCAGCGAGCACACCCAGGCCCGCATGACCTTGCTGATCTCCCACCGTTTTTCCAGTGTGCGCAACGCCGACCACATCATCGTGCTGGATCAAGGGACGATTCTGGAGCGAGGCGATCACGACAGTCTGGTGGCGGCGGGTGGGCGTTATGCGCAGCTGTTCGATTTGCAGGCCCAGGGTTATCGCTAGACTTCACGTCTGCGGCGAGCTGCGATTCACCGCTGCAACCTGTGCAGGCTTGGCTTTCATCAGGTGTTCGATGGCCTGGCGATACTGACTGCCGCCCAGACTCATGCTGTTGTTATGGGTGCCGCCGGGGATCAGCAACAAGCGCTTGGGTTCGTTGGCGGCATTGAACAACTGCTGGCTGAAGCGCGACGGCATGAACGCATCGGCCAGACCATGGACCACCAGCAATGGCATGTCGATGTCGGTGATTTTGTCGATGGAATCGAATTTCTGCGACAGCAGCCAGCGCACCGGCAGGGATTTCACCGGCAGGTTTTCGTCGGCCACTTGCGCGACGGCATCCCCCAGCGTGGTGAAGGTGGATTCGATCACCAGCCCGCGAACCGGCACCGCGACGTGGTCCTTTTTAGCCTGCGCGGCCAGGTCGGCCGCGAGATCGATGGCCACCGCGCCGCCCAGGGAATGGCCGTAGATCAGGCGTTTGTTGGCATCGGGTTGCATCGCCGTGAAGCGCTCCCAGGCGACGCGGGCGTCTTCATAGACACTGGCTTCCGACGGCAGATCACCCTTGCTCTGGCCAAAGCCGCGATAGTCGATGGCCAGCACCGAATAACCCATGGCCCGCAATTGCTCGATACGGAACGCCTGACCGGTGAGGTTCCAGCGCACACCGTGCAGATAAAGAATCGACGGTGCGTCGCGGCGCGCGGCCGGCCACCACCAGGCATGCAGATTTTGTCCGCCCTTGAAGCTGGCAGGCTTGATGTCGAACTCCTGAACGTCCTGCGGCAAGCCGCGATACCAGCTCGCCGTGCCCGGTTCGATCCGAAACAACAACTCGCGCTCTTTGTACTTGAGCACCCCGCAACCCACCGGCAAACCGACGATCAACAACGCCATGCACAGCAACGGCAGCCAGCGCCGGCCCAAGCGGCTCATGAGGGTAGAAAACATGCAGCGGTCCAGTCGAACAGGGGAAAGCACGGGTTTTAACAGATGCGCGCCAGGGACGGGAATTATTTCGACAGCCGTGTGTGTTGCAGGATCGTTCCCACGCTCTGCGTGGGAATGCCTCTAGGGACGCTCTGCGTTCCAATGGGACGCGGAGCGTCCCGGGCTGCATTCCCACGCGGAGCGTGGGAACGATCATGATCCGTGTAGGAGCGAGGCTTGCGCAAAGCCGCTCGTCTTTGCCTGTTCGCCAATCCAATAAAAAAGATTGAATAATCACATCAAATGTTATTTAAATAACAAAACAACAGCGCCGACATCAGTCTGGCAAGCCGTATCAAGGTGGGATAGCAATGAGCAAGATCGCAGTCATCGGCAGCAATATGGTGGATCTGATCACCTACATCGACCGCATGCCGGCCCAGGGCGAGACGCTGGAAGCGCCGGGGTTTGCCCTCGGTTGCGGTGGCAAGGGCGCCAACCAGGCGGTCGCCGCGGCCAAGCTCGGGGCGGATGTGCTGATGCTGACCAAGGTTGGTGATGACATGTTTGCCGACAACACTCTGGCCAATTTCCAGCGCTTTGGCATCGACACCCGTTTCGTACAACGCGTGCCCGGCGTGTCCAGTGGGGTGGCGCCGATCTTCGTCCAGGCCGATTCCCACAACAGCATCCTCATCGTCAAAGGCGCCAACGCTCATCTCGCCCCGGCAGACATCGACGCCGCTGCGTCAGCCCTGCGTGAATGCTCCCTGATCGTGCTGCAACTCGAAATCAATGTGGAAACCGTCTACCACGCCATCACCTTCGGTCGCGAACACAACATTCCGGTGCTGCTCAACCCGGCGCCAGCCTTGTCCGGCCTGAGCCGTGAACACCTGGCGCAACTGGATTTCCTTGTGCCCAACGAGTCCGAACTGGCGTTGATCAGCGGCCAGACCGTCGACTCCCCCGAGTCGGCGCTCAACGCCGCAAAAACCCTCGTCGCCAGCGGCATCCGCCATGTGATCGTGACCCTCGGCCAACAAGGCGCGCTGTACGTAGGCGAGGAGGGCGAATTCCAGATTCCCGGCCTGCGCGTCAACGCCCGCGACACCACCGGCGCCGGCGACGCGTTCATCGGCTGCTTCATCCAGCACTGGAGCCGCGACCGCGACATCCGCGCCGCCATGACCCAGGCCGTGGCCTATTCCGCCTGCTCAGTCACGGGCCTGGGCACCCAGACCTCCTACCCGGACGCCACAGCGTTCGCTGAATTCCAGCGCCAATTCGACACCCTTTAAAAACCCACCCGGAGAACAACAATGACAAAGCCTCCGCTCCAACAGACGCCCGATGGTTTCTACCTGAACCGCACGCCCTGGTTCGCCTTCATCTTGCTGTGCAGCATTTTCGCGCTGTGGGCGGCGGCCGCGAGCATGAACGACGTGCTCATCGCGCATTTCAAGAAAGCCTTTCTGCTCAGCGATTTCCAGACTGCCTTCGTGCAGTCGGCGTTTTACCTCGGCTACTTCTTCGTGGCGATCCCGGCGGCCCTGGTGGTTCGGCGTTTCAGCTACAAGACCACCATCCTCATCGGCCTGATGCTCTACATGTTGGGTTGCCTGCTGTTCTTCCCGGCAGCGTCCACCGCCAAGTACGGCATGTTCCTGCTGGCGCTGTTCGTGATCGCGGCGGGGCTGTCGTTTCTCGAAACCGCGTGCAACACCTATTCGACCCTGATGGGGCCTCGTGAAACTGGCACCCGTCGCCTGAACATCTCTCAGACCTTCCACCCGTTCGGCGCGATGGCTGGGGTCTACGTCGGCAGTTTCGTGATGTTCAAGGACACCGACGCCACCCGCGAGCAGCTCACGCAAATGAGCGCCTCGGACGCGGCGGTGCAGCAACTGCAAATGATCCAGTCCACGTTGCTGCCGTATAAATGGATGATCGCGGTGTTGGTGCTGATGTTCATCCTGATCGCCATCACCCGGTTTCCAAAGTGCAAAGGCGTGCAAACCGCCAGCAAGAAAACCGCCAGCCTCGGCCAGAGCCTGTCGCGGTTGTGGGGTAACAAGCGTTTCACCTTCGGCGTGTTGGCGCAGTTTCTCTACGTCGGCGCGCAGGTTGGGGTGTGGAGTTTCACCATTCGCCTGGCCATGCAATTGGGCGGGATGAATGAGCGCAGTGCCTCGTGGTTTTTGCTGACGACGTTCGCCGCATACTTCATCGGCAAAATGATCGCCAACGTGCTGATGCGCAAACTGCACCCGGCCAAGGTGCTGGCGGTGTACGGCGTGCTGTGCATCGTGTTGCTGGCCTACACGATTCTGGTGCCGAACATCACCGCAGTGTATGCGGCGGTCGGTGTCAGCGTGTTCCTCGGCCCGTGCTGGCCGACCATTTATGGCCTGACCATCGATGGCCTCGGTGAAGACACCGGCGTCGGCGGTTCGCTGCTGGTGATGAGCATTGTCGGTGGCGGGGTGATTCCAATCTTCCAGGGCCTGCTGTCGGATTACAGCGGCGGCAACATGCAACTGGCCTACACCGTGCCGTTGCTGTGCTTCATCGTGATCGTCGCCTACGCCGTGCGTTGCCTGCGAAATTCCGCCAGCGAACGGGCGCCGGTGGGTGCGGCGGTGACCTCATGAGTACGCGGATCAACCTTTATCCGGCGCTGTTTGGCGAAGCGCCGAAGACTCTTTTGGAATCAGAGCAATTCAGGGTTAGCGCCAGCATTTATCCCAGCGGTGTATTGGCGCTGGAAATGACCAACAGCCGTGGAAAACTGGTGGTGCTGCCATATCAGGGCCAAATGATCTGGGACGCGGTGTTCGACGGCTGCGACCTGACCATGAGCAACCTGTTCAGCCAGCCCAGACCGAGTCCTACCGTGATCGGCACCTACGGCTGTTTCATGTTCCACAGTGGACTGTTGCGTAACGGCTGCCCGACCCCCGAGGACGATCATCCATTGCACGGCGAAATGCCCTGCGCGGCGATGGATCATGCGTGGCTGGAAGTCGGTGAAGACAGCGCCGGACCCTTCCTGCGCCTCGGTGGCGAGTACGAATACGCCCAGGGGTTTGGTGATCGCTACCTGGCCAGCCCGAGCGTGACCTTGCGCGCCGATTCCGGTCTGTTCGACATCGCCATGAGCGTGACCAACCTGGCCGGCAAACCCATGGACCTGATGTACATGGCCCACATGAATTACGCCTATGTCGAAGGCGCACGGTTCATCGAGCCGTTGGGATTTGAAAAAGTACGCTTGCGCAGCAGCGTCCCGGCCCACGTCAAACCGACGCCGGCCTGGAGTCACTACATGGAGCAGTTGGCGCTGGAGCCGGAGCAGTTTCAAACCCTGGACCGCCCGGACCTCTACGACCCGGAGATCGTGTTTTTCTTCGACGGCGTAAAGGCCGATACAAACGGTGATGCACATTTCCTGCTGAGTCATCCAGACGGCACTGCGTTTTACACCCGCTATCGCCCCGACCAGTTCGACCACGCTGCGCGCTGGATCCTGCACAACACCGATCAGCAAGTGGCGGCGTTCGTGCTACCCGCGACCTGCGAACCGGAAGGCTATCGCGCCGAGTCCGCCAAAGGCCACGTGCGCGCTTTGGCGGCGGGGGAGACGGCGGCGTTCAAGGTCACCACCGGTTATCTGAATAAGGCCGAACAACAGGCCTTGATCAGATAATCAATTGCGCGCCGCTGGCCTCGATGGCATCGCGGTAGGCCTTGGGGATTTTCTTGTCGCTGACCACGTACTGGAAATCCTCAAGGGCGGCGAAATGCGCGGTGCGCACCGTGTCGAACTTGCTGTGGTCGGCCAACAGTAAACGCTGTTGCGCCTGGCGCAGGACCTTCTGCTTGACCTCCACTTCATTGAAATTGAAGCAGGTCACGCCGAAGTCCTGGCTGACCCCGGCGGCGGACACAAACGCCCAGGTCAGGCGCACGCTGTCGAGGATGCCGAATTCGGTCTGGTTCTCGAACACCTGGTTCTTGCGGTGGAACGTGCCGCCGCAGACCACGATGTGGCAGTTGGGTTTTTGCGAGAGTTTGAGCAGCACGTTCAGGGAGTTGCACACGGCAGTGAATTCGAGCTCATCGGGGATGAAATCCACCACGAAAGGCGTGGTGGTGCCGCAGTCGAAGAACACCGTGTCGCCGGGCTGGATAAACCGCGCAGCGAGTTTGCCGATGCGACGTTTTTCCTCGACGTGGCGGGTGTCCTGTTCGGCCACGCGGTAATCGGCGGGTTCGTTGCCGTCGTGGATCTTGGTGATGTAGCCGCCGAGCAGGCGCAGGTGGTCGGTGTACTTGGTCAGGTCGCGGCGCAGGGTCATCTCCGACACGTCCAGCAACGCCGCCATTTCGCGCAGGTGAATGGCGCTCTGGTCTTGCAGGGCTTGTTGAATCAGCTTGAGACGCTCGGCTTTTTTACTGTCCACAGGCATTCCGGGGTTGATTGTTGATGTTATTTAAGTAACATTAATTGTGAGTTTTGTAACGTTTTTGCGCAAATGATCCTCGATTGTGGCGCAGGGGCATTTGAATATACAAACAGGAGTTTTTGCGATGGCCCATCTCCCACCCCAGGCACTGGCGCAGTTCATCGATCACACCTTGCTGGCGCCGGACGCCAGCCGCGAACAAATCGCCACGCTGTGCCGCGAAGCTGCGGAACATGGCTTCTATTCGGTGTGTGTGAATTCCGGGCAGGTGACCCTTGCTGCGCAGCAATTGGCGGGGCACAGCGTCAAGGTCTGCGCCGTGATCGGCTTCCCGCTGGGTGCTGGCTTGAGCGACACCAAGGCCTTCGAAGCCGAGCGGGCGATTGCCGCCGGCGCTGGCGAGATCGACATGGTGTTGAACATCGGTTGGCTGAAGGACGGCTTGTTCGCCGAGGTTCAGGACGACATCGCCCAGGTCAAACAGGCCTGTGGCAGCGTGCCGCTCAAAGTGATCCTGGAAACTTGCCTGCTCACCGACGCAGAAAAAGTGAAGGCCTGCGAAATCTGCCGTGAGCTGAACGTCGCGTTCGTCAAGACATCCACCGGTTTCAGCCGCAGCGGCGCCACCGTCGAAGATGTCGCGCTGATGCGCCGCACCGTGGGCCCGGACATTGGCGTCAAGGCCTCGGGCGGCGTGCGGGACTACCCGACCGCCGTGGCGATGATCGAGGCCGGCGCTACCCGATTGGGCAGCAGCTCCGGCATCGCGATCATCGGTGGCGCGCAGTCGGCGGGCGAGGGTTACTGATCCATTTTCAACACAATCTTGCCGATGTGATCGCCGGCTTCCATCCGTGCATGGGCCTGTGCGGCGTCTTTGAAAGGGTAGACCTTGTCGATCATCGGCAGGCAACGCCCGGCCGACAACACCGGCCAGACGTATTCGTACAGCCCCTGGGCGATGGCGGCTTTTTCTTCGTGGGTTCGCGAGCGCAGCAGTGAGCCAGTGATGATCGCGCGTTTGGCCATGATCGCCAGCAAGTCGACGTCCTTGGCGTGAGCGCCGCCGAGGAAGCCCAGCATCACCAGCCGGCCCTCCATGGCCAGGGCGGCGACGTTGTTGTTGAAGTACGAGCCGCCCATGATGTCGAGGATCACGTTGACGCCTTTGCCGCCGGTTTTTTCGGCAATGACCTGAGCAAAGTCTTGATCGCGGTAGTTGATCGCCTTGGCCCCGAGTTTACGAATCGCGTCGCACTTTTCTTCGCTGCCGGCAGTGGCGTACGCCTCGACGCCGAACTCGCGGCAGAGCATCAGCGCGGTGGTACCGATGCCACTGGTGCCGCCGTGAATCAACGCGCGCTGGCCTTTGCTGGCGCCGCCCATTTCGAACAGGTTGGCCCAGACCGTGAAGAAGGTTTCCGGGATGGCGGCGGCTTGAATCCAGTCCATGTCATCGGGAATCGGCAACGTCTGGCTGGCCGGGGCGACGCAATATTGCGCGTAGCCACCGCCGTTGGTCAGGGCACAGACTTTGTCGCCCAACACAAACTCACTGACCCCTTTGCCGATGGCCACGACTTCGCCGGCCACTTCCAGGCCGGGGATCGGGCTCATGCCGGGTTTCATCGGGTACTTGCCGGCGCGCTGGATCACGTCCGGGCGATTGACCCCGGCGGCGTACACGCGGATCAACACTTCACCGGCGGCGACCGTGGGCATGGGCACGTCCTTCGGTTGCAGGACCTCGGGGCCGCCGGGTTGGGTGATTTCAATCAGGGTCATGGTTTGCGGCAGGTTCATTTTTTGGGTTCCTGTGGTGAAAAGGGATCTGTAAATGGGATCGCCTGAGCGGACGAATAATTCAGTATGGGAGCGGGCTTGCTCGCGAAAGCGGTGTGTCAGTCACCTTTTTGCTGGATGTGCCGGCCTATTCGCGAGCAGGCTCGCTCCCACAAGGTGTTTTGCCAACTCCAAAACCAATGCAACAACAATGGCCCCAGCCGCCAGCACAAACAACAACGCGTGGTGCCCGCCGCTGGCATTGAATATCGCCGAATAAGCAAACCCGGTCAGCGCCTGAAACGTAGCGAACGAAACGGTGGCACGGCTCCAGGCGATTTGCTGTTGATGGTGATTGGGAACGAGTTCATGCACCCGGGCCAGCGCCAGCGGCACGATGCCCGGCGGGAACGAACCGAGGATCACCGCCAGCAACGCCAGGGCCATAAACGAACTGGAAACCGCCAGCAACCCCAAGGCAATCGCCTGCACCACCAGCACAATCCGAATGCTCAACCGCGCGCCGAGTTTGTCGGCCAGAAAACCGTAGCTCACCGGCCCGACAATCGCCCCCAGGCCATACATGACCCAGATCAGCGCACCCACATGTGCCCCGGCGCCGAGGCCGCGAGCGACGAAGTCCACCAGGAACACCATCGCCGGCACCAGCCCTGCGGCCATGAAGGCGTACTGCGCAAACAGCAGGTACAGGCCCGGCGGCGTGGGCGATGTTTCGCTGCCGCTATTCACCGGTGCGGAGTGCTGTGGGGTCGAGGTCGGCCAGCCAAACCAGCTCGCGGCGGTCAATACCAGGGCCAGCAAGCCCAGGCCGAACCAGGTGTTTTGCAAACCCAGGTTCAGCAGCGGCGGAACAATCGTCCCCGAGCCGGCAATGCCCAGACCGATGCCGAGGAAAATCGCACCGCTGGCCAGGCCTCGACGGGACACCGGCACATGGGGCAACACGGTCGCCGCCACCAACACCATGATCGCGCCACCGGCCACGCCTGACAGCAAGCGCCAGCCGAAGAACCAGCTCACCGACAACGGAAAGCCACAGGCGAAAAACGACAGTGTCACGGCGAGCATCATCAGGCGCAGGGCAGTGCTGTTGCCCACGCGGCGGGCCAGTGGATGACCGATCAGTGCGCCGATCAGGTAACCGACGAGGTTGGCGGCGCCGAGGTACACCACGTCACTGGCGGAAAACCACTGCGCCTGGATCAGCGACGGGATCAACGGCGTGTAGGCAAAACGCGCCAGGCCAATGCTGACCAGGCTGGCACAGAGGCCGGCGAAGATCGGCAGCCAGATGGCGCTGCGCGGGGTGGTCGATGTGCTGTGCATGAGAACGTTCCTGTGGGGTTATCTCTGGCCTCCAGACTATCGAGGTTTATTGATGCAGTAATGCAGCGAATTCGCGCTACAGTGATGCGAATATGCAGCAGAAGGAAAACAGCATGAATTGGGATGACGCGCGGGTGTTTCTGGCGGTGTGCCGCGAATCGACGCTGCGGGGCGCTGCGCGGGTGCTGGGGGTCGATCAGGCCACGGTCGGGCGACGGGTCACGGCGCTGGAAAAGTCCCTGAGTGCGACGCTGTTTTTGCGCACCTCCGAAGGCTATGCGCTGACGGCAGTGGGCGAAGCGGCGTTGCTGGCCGTGGAAAAAATGGAAGTGTCGGCGCTGGAGATGCAACGGCAAATCCAGGGCCTGGATGATCGGCTGACCGGCACCGTGCGAGTCAGTACCACGGATTCCCTGGCCATCGATTTCCTGATCCCGGCGATTGCCCGTTTGCATGGCAAGCACCCGGATGTGCAGGTGCAACTGGACGCCTCCACGCAGATGATCAGCCTGGCCAAGCGCGAAGCGGACATCGCGGTGCGCAATGCCCGGCCGGACAACCCCGACCTGATCGCCCGGCGCATCGCTCGCTGGCCGGTGGGCCTGTTCGCTTCCCAAGGCTATGTCGATGCCCACGGCGTGCCGGAGTCGGGTTCGGCGTTTGAAGGGCATGATGTGGTGGTGTATCAGCCGTATCTGGCGGGCAACAAGGAGATGACGCTGGTGTCGGAACCGCTGACCCGTGGGCGGATCGTGTCGAGTTTGGGCTCGGGCTTGCTGGTGCGTCGATCCATCGCCGCAGGGATCGGGGTTGGCGAGATTCCGGTGTACATGGGCGAGCGGGACGGGTTGGTGCGGCTGTGGCCGGAACGCACGCGACCGGTGCCTTACGATGTATGGCTGGTGACCCATGCGGATCTGCGGCATACGGCGCGGGTGAGGGTGGTGATTGATGAAATCGTCGAAGTGTTTGCCGATACCTCTGCATAACGCCGTCCAATGTGGGAGCGGGCTTGCTCGCGAAGGCGGTGTGTCAGCCAACATCAAGGTTGACTGAGACACCGCCTTCGCGAGCAAGCCCGCTCCCACAGGAGAGGACCTCAGGCCTCAAGTTTTGTGTTTGCCCAGTTATGGCATTTCCGGCAGTTCCTGCGGCCGCAAGTCAAACACCAGCACTTCGGCATCCACGCCATTGCTCAAGCTCAACAGCTGCTCATCCCGAACCCGCACACCATCGCCTTCCTGCAATTGCACGCCGTTGAGTTCAACACTGCCGCGAGCCACATGCACATAGGCATAACGGTTGGCCGCCAGTTCCAGGGTCGCGCTTTCCTTACCGTCAAACAGCCCGGCATACACCCGCGCATCCTGGCGCACCGACAGCGAACCCTTGGCCCCGTCCGGGGAGATGATCAGCGCCAGACGCCCACGTTTTTTCTGGGGGCTGAAGTGCTCTTGCTGATAACGCGGTTTGGCGCCGCTGACCTCAGGCACGATCCAGATTTGCAGAAAGTGCACGCCACGGGTGGCCGAGTGGTTGTACTCGCTGTGCGCCACGCCGCTGCCGGCGCTCATCAGCTGCACATCGCCGGGGCGGATCACCGAACCGGTGCCCAGGGTGTCCTTGTGTTCCAGGGCGCCTTCGAGCACATAGGAGAAAATCTCCATGTCCCGGTGCGGGTGCTGGCCAAAGCCTTTGCCGGCTGCCACGCGGTCATCGTTGATCACCAACAGGTCGGAAAAACCCTGTTCTTTGGGGTTGCGATAGTTGGCGAAGGAAAAGGTGTGGAACGACTTCAACCAACCGTGATTGGCCGCGCCGCGATCCGAAGCTTTGCGAAGGGTCAGCATGATGAAATCTCCTGTCAGGACGTGAATTCGTCCGAGTGAGGAGAAGGTTAATGTTTACCGTGGGATGCAAAAAGTAGATGAAAATTGAAATACTGTCCCTTTCAGGTTGACAGTTTTGTGGGGCGGTTCACGTAATCTCACCCGACACAATCGCCACACTTGGCCATAATGCCCACTACACAACTCCTGTAGGAGCAAAGCTTGCTCGCGATAACGGTCTTACATTCAGCGATGATGTCGACGCTCGGACCGCTTTCGCGAGCAAGCTTTGCTCCTACAGGGATTCTTCTCGGCCCTTGATGATGTTGAACCCATGAAAACCGTGGCAATGGTGCTGTTCCCCAACTTTCTCCTGCTCGACATGGCCGGGCCGATGGAGGTGTTTTCCATCGCCAACCGTTATCTGGAACCTGCCGATCACTATGTGCTGTCGATGATCGGTACAGAGCACGGACTGTTGCGCGCCTCCAATGGCGTCAGCGTCCAGGCCGACCTGCATATCGATCAGGCCAGCGAACACTACGACCTGTTGCTGATCCCCGGCGGCCCCGGCGCCTATGACGACAAACCACAACCCTTGCTGACATGGCTGCGGGGCGCCGTCACCCGCGCTGAGCGGTATGGCTCGATCTGCACGGGCGCCTTCGTGCTTGGGTATGCCGGCCTGCTGGACGGCTATCGCGTCACCACCCACTGGCATTACACCGAACGGCTGATCAAAGGGTTCCCCAACGCCACGGTGGAAACGGATCAGATTTACGTCGAGGACCGCAACCTGATTACCTCCGGCGGCGTCACCGCCGGCATCGACCTGGCGTTGGCGGTGGTCGCTCAGGACCACGGAAAAAAAGTCGCCCAGGATGTGGCCAAAGTGTTGATGGTGGTGATGAAACGCCAGGGCGGACAGGCTCAGTTCAGTCCGTTGATGATCGCCGTCGCCCCTCAAGAAACGCCGATCACCCGGGTGCAGAACTACGTGCTCGAACACCTCGATGAAGCCTTCAGCATCGAACGCATGGCGAGCCTGGCGAACATGAGTTCGCGACACTTCGCCCGGCTGTTTGCCCGGGAAGTGGACATGACGCCCATGGAGTTCCTGCAAAGTGCGCGCATCGACCGTGCCCGGCAATTGCTGGAAACCTGCGACGCACCGCTCAAGACCGTGGCCTACAAAAGCGGCTTCGGCAGCGTGCGCCATATGCGATTCCTGTTCAGTGAAAAACTCGGCCTGACCCCCGCACAGTACCGCGAACAGTTCAGCTAGAGCCTTCGTGGCCGAATTGCGCACCGTGATGTCCGTCGTGCTCCCCGCGCGGTCGTTGTACGGTCATCGATGCCTGCCAAGATAGCCGTGAATGTTTTGCAATGGAGGTGCGGGAGCCTGGATGGACGTGCGCAACGGATTTTTCATTACCTTGAGCCCGGCCAGGTCTTCAGCACGTGAACGTGCATGAACAGCCTCAGAGAGTTAACCCGCGATGCGGTGCTGCGGTTCGGCCCCTACGCGTTCCATCCCGGCCAACGGCTGATCCTTGAAGGTGATCGGCCGCTGCGCATGGGCGGGCGGGCGCTGGACATTTTGCAGGTGCTGGTCGAGCGTGCCGGCGATGTGGTCAGTAAGGACGAATTGATCGCCCGGGTCTGGCCGACATCGGTAGTCGAAGATATCAACCTGCGGGTGCATATCGCTGCCTTGCGTCGGGCCCTGTGCGATGGGCAGAACGGTGAGCGCTACATCGTCAACATTCCCCAGCGCGGCTACAGCTTCATCGCCCCGGTGCAGCGCACGTTGGAGGACACATCGGTGTTCATCGATTGCGTGCACTCGCCCCAACACAATCTGCCCGCGCGACTGACGCCGGTCACCGGTCGCGACTCAATCGTTGGAAGCATCGTGCGCCAGTTACCGGTTCGACGGTTCATGACCCTGGTCGGGCCGGCCGGAGTCGGCAAGACCACCGTGGCGTTGCGCGTGGCCGAGTTGCTGTTGCAGCACTACCGCGATGGGGTGTGGTTGATTGACCTGGCGAGCATCAACGATCCATCGCAAGTGGTCGATCACCTGGCCAATACCCTTCAATTCGACACGGACCTGACCTCACGGCATGCCTTGTTGGTCCTCGACAACTGCGAGCATGTGCTCGAACGCTGTCGCACCCTGGTGGACGACTGGCTGGCCAGCGCGCCACGTCTGTCGATCCTGGCCACCAGCCGTGAGCCGCTGCTGGCCCTGGACGAAACCGTGCTGCGCCTGCCACCCCTGACGGTGCCGCCGGCCTCGGCGTTGTACAGCGTGGCCGAAGCCATGGGCTATCCGGCGGTGCAGCTGTTTGTCAGTCGCGCCCGCGCGCGCCAGCAAGGTTTCAGCCTGCGCGAACAAGACCTCAAAGCCGTGCGCGACATCTGTCGGCGCCTCGACGGTTTGCCCCTGGCCATCGAACTGGCGGCGGCGCAAATCGATGCCTTGGCGCTGGTGGGGCTGCAAGCGCAACTGGACAACTGCTTCCAGTTGCTGACCCAAGGCCGACGCACTGCGGTGCCGCGCCACCAGACCCTCGAAGCCGCGCTGGATTGGAGCTACGAACGCCTGAGCCCGCTGGAGCAAATGGTGTTACAGCATCTGGCGGTGTTCAAAATGGCCTTCACCCTGGATGCGGCGATTGGCGTGATCAGTTGCGCGGTGCTGCCGCCCATGCACCTGTTGGCGATGGTCGAACGGCTGGCGCGCAAATCGCTGCTGTCCGTCGAGCAGGTCAACGGCACACCGCGTTATCGCTTCCTCAACACCACGCGCGCCTATGCCCTGGAGAAACTCGAAAGCAGCGGCCATCTGCGCGCCCTGGAGCTGAGCCACGCCCAGTACAACAGCCGTGCGCGCTGGATCTCAGGCGTGCAATTGCCCGCTGAGCTCATCGAGTAAACGCCGGACTTTCAGCAGGTCCGGCGTCGCAAACCCTTCCATGAACCGCCCATAGACCGGCGCCAGCAACTCATAAGCCCGCCGCACCTGCCCCTGACCCTGCCAAAGCCGCGCCAGCGAAGTCGCACTGCGCAACTCCCAAGCCAACGCCCCTTGCTCCCGCGCCACCGTCAACGCCCTCAACAACACCGCTTCCCCCCTGTGGGAGCGAGCCTGCTCGCGAAGACGCCCATCCAGACAACCCACCTCCAGCAAACTCTCCTCGGCCAATAAAGCCTCCCCCCGAACCCGAAGAATCTCCGCCGCACTCCAGCCCGCCGCACCGCTCTCGGCACGCTCCAGCAACCCTTCATCAACAAAGCCACCGTCCAGCGTCACCATGATCTCTTTCACCAACCCGACACCCGGCTGCGAAGGTCCCTCGACGCCATCGATCACCTGCGCGTACTGCCGGGCCCAGTTGTAAAACAGCAACACCGAATGCTTCTGCGCTTGCTCCAGCAACAGCCGCACCAGATCGCGGGCGGTGGCGAGGTCGCCGTTGTACTGGGCAATCAGGCAACCGGACAACGCCAGGGTGTAGCAGATGGACGTGCCGTGGTTGATCTGCATCGCGATATCCAGCGCCTGGCGAGCGGTGCGCCAGGCTTGTTCCGGCTGGCCTTGCAACCAGAGGATTCGCGCCAGAATGGTCAACGACGCGACGCTCTGGTCGTACTGCACGCCAAAGCCGCGGGTGAACCGGTTGAGATGGCCGCTCTGGGCCATGCGCTGGATGACCTGTTCGGCATCTTCCCGCGCCTGTTGCTGATTCCCGCAAAAGTGCAGGGCCAGGACGCGCAGACGATGAGCGCTCAGCGCCAGCACCGCGTCGCCGTGCTGCCCCAGTCGGTCGAATTGTCGGGTTTGCTCCAGGGCCATTTGATAGTTGCCGCTACAGAGATTGACCGCCATGTGCCCGGACACCGCCCGCAACTGACCGGCGACATCGTCGCAGCGTTCGGCCAGGGTCCTGGCGCTGACGAAGGCGTCGACGGTTTCGGCGGTGCCACCCTGAGCGTGGTAGCAAGAACTGCCCAGCGCAAGCTTGAGGGACATGGTCAGGCGAGGGCAGGGCTGCGGGGTGGCCGCCAACAACGCCAGGGCCCGGCGCACATAAATCCCGTGCTCCTTGAGCAATGACAGCTCCTGCCACAGCGGTGTCGAGGTGGCGGCCAAACGAATGGCCAGCGCCTGCGGTCCGTTGGCATGCAAGCCCCATTCGAGGGCGACGCGTATGTCTTCCAGGCCCCGGGCATAACGCTCGATCCATAGATGCGTCGGGGTTTGTTCCCAGTCGTTCTGCGCCTGATGCATCAACGCCAGACAGCGCTCGGCATGGCGTTGCCGGGTGTCCGACAGTTCGCCAGCCAGGTGAAGTTTTTCCAGGGCATAGCCGCGGGTGGTATCGAGCAGGCGATAGAACACCTCTTCGTCGCCGACTTCCACGTTCAGCAGCGACTTGGCCACCAGTTGCGTGATCGAGGCAAATACCACGCTCGGCGCGATGTGTTCGCCGACGATCACCGCCGCCGCGGATTCCAGGGTGAAACTGCCGCGGAATATGCCCAAGCGGCGCAGGCAGGTTTGCTCGCAGGCACTGAGCAGTTCGAAGCTCCAGTCCAGGGTCGCGCGCAGGGTTTGATGACGGCCCAACGTTGCTTGGCTGCCTTGGGTCAGCAGGCGAAAACTGCCTTGCAGTTGCGTGTGCAAAGCACAGATGCCGAGGTCGGCGACTTGCGCTGCCGCCAGTTCGATGGCTAGCGGAATGCCGTCCAGACGCTGACAGATTTCAATCGCCAGGGGCAGCTCTGCATCGCTCAGTTCAAAACTGTCGTGGCTGGCCATCGCCCGCTCGACGAACAATTGCAGCGCGGAAAAACTCAGGGCCTGGGTACGGTCGAGCACGGCAATGGGCGGCGGGCAGTCCAGGGATTCCAGGCGTTGCACGAACTCGCCTTCGGCCCGCAGGCTCTCGCGGCTGGTGGCCAGGATATGCACCTGGGGCGCACCACGCAGGATGCTTTCGCAGAGCAGTGCAACCGTGTCGAGCAGGTGTTCGCAATTGTCGATCACCAACAGCATCTGGCGCTCGCGCAGGAAGGCGGCCAGGCCGTTCATCGGCTCGTCATCGTGCAAGGCCAGGTCCAGCAGCGTCGCCAGGTGCGCGGTGATCATCCCTGGATCATTGATCGGCGCCAGGTCCAGCAACCGAATGCCGTCGCGGTAATGACCGATCAATTGTTCGGCCACCCGCAGGGCCACGGTGGTCTTGCCGATGCCGCCAGGGCCGACCAGGGTGATGAAACGCTGGCGGGCCAGGTGCGTCACCACGCTGTCCACCAAATGCTGGCGCCCGATCATGCGGGTGCGCCGTACCGGCAGGTTATGCCGACGGGGTTCGTGAACCGTGTTGTCGGGATGCGCCCCGGCGGCCTCCCGGGAGAACGGCGCGACAAAACTGTAACCGCGCTGCGCCACGGTGATGATGTAGCGCTGGCCCGCCTGACCGTCGCCCAGTGCCTTGCGCAGCGCGGCCATGTGCACCCGCAGGTTGATGTCTTCGACGACACTTTTTGGCCACACCCGCGCAATCAATTGCTGTTTGCTGACCACGTTCCCGGCGTGTTCCAACAGGATCAACAGAATGTCCATGGCGCGCCGGCCCAGGCGCAAAGGCTGGTCGCCTTCCAGGATCAGACGTTGTCCGGGATAAATCCGGTAGGGGCCGAAAAGCACGGCCTGTTCGGGGGAAAGGGTCAAGGTGTCGCTCCTGCTTGCATCCGTCTAGTTCGCGGTTTTCCGAGCATATTCCTCAGGATTGCGGGTCAGCGCAACGAGGGCTCGACTGACTGTCAGGTGTTCACCGCGACTGTGGCGTTCCCGGTGTCGGTCGCCGCTGCGTAATGATTGAGCGCAAGTGTGACAAAAAGCGCTACGGGGCACTGAGCGCAGTTTTGAAAATTAACAACGTTTAACTCGTCGAGAGTCTGGTCTACGCCCAAAACTCTGGGGCTTCAAGTCCAACGAAGACCTTTGTCTTCGCGCTGTAAAAGGAATGGACACTTCTGGAGGATGCCGGAATGAGCGATGTGGTGGTGGTCTATCACAGTGGCTACGGGCACACCCGGGTCATGGCCGAAGCCGTGGCGATGGGCGTGGAACGGCACTTGGGCAGCACCTGTCGGCTGATTGCGGTGGAGGACGTGGACACCCAGTGGGAGCACCTGCACCGGGCCGACGCGATCATCTTCGGCGCCCCGACTTACATGGGCAGCGCCTCGGCGTCCTTCAAGCAATTCATGGAAGCCACCTCCGCGTTCTATCTCGCCCAGCCCTGGCGCGACAAGCTCGCCGCCGGGTTCACCAATTCCGGTTGCCTGTGCGGCGACAAACTCAACACCTTGCTGCAAATGGCCGTGTTCGCCGCCCAGCATTCGATGATCTGGGTCGGCCTCGACCTGTTGCCGGCGCGCAGCAGCACCGGCCTGTTCGATGGCCAACTCAATCGGCTCGGCAGTTCCCTCGGTGCCATGGCCCAGTCGAACGTTGAACAGTCCCCCGACGACGCGCCACCGCCCGAAGATCGCTGCACCGCTGCGCACCTGGGTGAGCGGGTCGCGCGTCTGGCCGAACGTCTGCATCACACACCGATTTGAAACATCACCCCAAAAAGGAGCACGCCACATGAGCACTTTCACCACCCGAGACGGCACCGAGATTTACTACAAGGACTGGGGCACCGGGCAACCCATCGTCTTCAGTCATGGCTGGCCGCTGAACGCCGACAGCTGGGAAGCGCAGATGATCTTCCTCGCCTCCAAAGGCTACCGGGTCATCGCCCACGACCGTCGTGGTCATGGCCGTTCCAGCCAGCCGTGGTCGGGCAACGACATGGACACCTACGCTGATGACCTGGCGCAATTGATCGAGTTGCTGGACCTGAAAGATGCCGTGCTGTTCGGCTTCTCCACCGGCGGCGGCGAAGTGGCGCGTTACATCGGTCGTCACGGCACTGGCCGTGTTGCGAAAGCCGGGCTGATTTCCTCGGTGCCGCCGCTGATGCTCAAGACCGAAGCCAACCCCGGTGGCCTGCCACTGGAAGTGTTTGACGGCATTCGCCAGGCCTCGCTGGTGGACCGTTCGCAGCTGTACAAAGACCTCGCCGCCGGCCCGTTCTTCGGCTTCAACAAACCGGACGCCAAACCGTCCCAGGGCATGATCGACTGGTTCTGGCTGCAAGGCATGACCTCCGGCCACAAAAACGCCTATGACTGCATCAAGGCATTCTCGGAAACCGACTTCACCGAGGATTTGAAGAAGTTCGACGTGCCGACGCTAGTGGTGCATGGCGATGCGGATCAGGTAGTGCCGATTGAAGCAGCGGGGATCGCTTCGGCCCGACTGGTGAAGGGCTCGACGCTGAAGGTCTATCCGGGCGCCCCCCATGGCCTGACGGATACCCATAAGGATCAGCTCAACGAAGACCTGTTGGCGTTCCTCAAAGCCTGATCAGAATCACATAACCAAAACTGTGGGAGCGAGCCTGCTCGCGAAAGCGGTGGTTCAGCCAACATCACACTGACTGATCCGCCGCCTTCGCGAGCAGGCTCGCTCCCACAGGGGGATTGTGTTGTTCAGATGCCTGGCATTATCAACCCGCTTCCACATGGGATTGAGCGCGCAACATGGATCTGCTGGTGTTTTTGAAGAGCTGATTAACACCGAAAAACCTGTGGGAGCGGGCTTGCTCGCGAAAGCGGACTGTCAGTCAACCAAGGTGTTGAATGTGACGCCGCCTTCGCGAGCAAGCCCGCTCCCACAAGGAATCGCGGTGTTCAGATGCCTGGCATTGCCAACCTGCCTCCGCAGGGATTTACGGGTGTGCACATAACCCGGTAGGCGCTGCGCAAGGCTGCGATCTTTTGCTGTTGAATGGCACGGCGCGAACCACCTTACACCGCCACGCAAACGGCGTAATCCCTTCGCTGCGGGTGAAGATATGGCAGAAATGCGCCTGGTCGCAGAAACCACATTCCAGGCTAATCTGCGTCAGGGTCTGGTCGGTGTCCTGGATCAGTTGCTTGGCTTTCGCTATCCGCTGGCAACGAATCCAGTCCTGTGGCGACAACCCGGTGCTGCACTTGAACGCCCGGGAGAAATGACTGCGGGACAGGGCGCAGGCCCGGGCCAGTTCGGTCACTTCCAAGGTGTCGCTCAGACCTTCGAGGATCAGTTGCTTGACCAGGTTTTCGCGCCAGGGGGCGAGGCCACCGGTAGTGGTTTTTTGCACTGGCGTGGCGGACGCCCTGACGGCGTGGAACTGAACGTGGGCCATGACAAATATCCGTGTCGGTGGGAATGCGCGGGCGCACAGCACGGTGGGTCAGCACCTTCCCTTTTGAAGAAAACAGGTCTGCGCAGAGGGTTTCATTCTTGGGCGCGAGGGGCTGGCAGGCGAGTTAAACGTTGTTAATTCCGCGCCCGGTTCGTGGCGAAGAAACCGCGCTAACTCAGCACATCGCTGCAATCGGGCGGTACCGGGAGCGGTGCAAGATGGGTTACGTATGGCGGACCTTGGCGGGCCGCTTTCTTCAGGACATCAAAGGTGAAGGCATGAAGCATTCTCTGGTTTGCACTCTCGGGCTGGCGGTTGCGCTGGCCTCCGGTATTACCCGGGCGGCGGCACCGGCACAGGTCGGCACGCAGGCGCCGGGCTACTTCCGCTTGGCGGTGGGCGATTACGAAGTCACGGCATTGTTTGATGGCTACAACGACCTGTCGCCAAAACTGCTCAAGGGCCTGACCCAGAGCCAGATCCGCGCGCTATTGGCCCGTCGTTCGATTGAAACGCCGGGCGTGCAAACCGCGTTCAACGCCTTTCTGGTCAACACCGGCAAACAACTGATCCTGGTGGACACCGGGGCAGGGCAGTGCATCGGCGCCACCGCCGGCATGCTCTCGGACAACATGAAAGCCGCCGGTTATCAGCCGGATCAGGTTGATACCGTCCTGCTCACTCACCTGCACCTCGACCATGTGTGTGGCCTGGTCGACGCCCAGCAAAAACCGGTCTTCGCCAATGCCACGGTCTACGCCGCCAAGGCCGAAGCAGCTTACTGGCTCGACCCGCAAGCCCTTGCCAAAGCCCCCGAAGGCGCCAGGCCGTATTTCAAAATTGCCCAGGATTCCACCGCGCCGTACGTCGCGGCTGGCCGCTTCAAAACCTTCGACGCCGGCCAGTCGCCAGTGCCGGGTGTCGAGGCCACACTGGAAGCCGGGCACACGCCGGGCAGCACCACCTACCGCTTCACCTCCGCAGGGCAGAGCATTCTGTTCATGGGCGATCTGGTGCATAACCTGGCGGTGCAATTCCTCCATCCTGAAGTGTCGATCGGGTTTGACGTCAACAGCCAGCAGGCGATCAAGAGCCGCAATCAGGTGTTCACCAATGCCGCGACCAGCAAGACCTGGGTCACCGCCGCGCACTTGCCGTTCCCCGGCATCGGCCACATCGCCGCCGAGGGCAAGCATTTTGAATGGGTGCCGGTCGAGTACGGCCCGTACAAACGAGCGGCGAAAGTGCCGTTGATCGAGTAAAGTCCCGGCACAGTGCTTAATGTCAGGAACAACTCAAACCTGTGGCGAGGGGGCTTGCCCCCGTTGGGCTGCGAAGCGGCCCCCATAATCTCCAGTACTGCTGAAATTTCTGCCAGTGCTGCGCAGTGGAACGGGGGCAAGCCCCCTCGCCACAGGGTTTTGCAGTGCCCGGCTGGCCTGGCTCAAAACACAAAGGACCCATGCTGATGAACCGAAACGATCTGCGCCGAGTGGACATGAACCTGCTGGTGATTTTCGAAGCCCTGATGTTCGAAAAGAACCTGACCCGGGTCGCCGAAAAACTCTTCATGGGCCAACCGGCGGTGAGTGCGGCGCTGGGGCGTTTGCGCGATCTGTTCGACGACCCGTTGTTGCTGCGCAACGGTCGTGGCATGGAACCGACGGCGCGGGCGCTAGCGATTCTCAAGGAACTGCAACCGGCGATGGATGTGATCTCCGGCGCAGTCAGCCGCGCCAAGGAATTCGAACCGGCCAGTAGCTGCGATGTGTTTCGTATCGGGTTATCGGACGATGCCGAGTTCGGTCTGTTTCCACCGTTGCTGAGTCAACTGCGGGAAGAAGCGCCGGGGATCATTGTCGTGGTGCGCCGGGCCAATTACCTGCTGATGCCGGCGCTGCTGGCGTCCGGGGAAATCTCCGTCGGCGTCAGCTACACCACCGACCTGCCGGCCAATGCCAAGCGCAAGAAACTGCGGGACATTCCCTGCAAGGTCCTGCGCGGGGACAAACGACCCGGCCCGCTGACCCTGGACGAATACTGCGAACGGCCCCATGCGATGGTGTCGTTCTCGGGCGATCTGAGCGGCAACATCGATCTCGACCTGGCCAAGATCGGCCGCAGCCGCCGCGTGGTTCTGGGCGTGCCGCAATTCAGCGGCTTGCGCGCACTGCTCGCTGGCACCGAAATGATCGCCACCGTCCCGGACTACGCTGCTTGCGCCCTGGTCGAAGGCTGCGCGCTGCGCGCCGAAGACCCACCATTCCCGATCGAAGCCGCGCAACTGTCCATGGCCTGGAGCGGCGTACACGACAACGACCCGGCGGAGAAATGGCTGCGCTCACGCATCAGCCAATTCATGTCCGAACCCCTCAACATCCCGACCGCGTAACCCCCACAGACCTGATCGTTCCCACGCTCCCGCGTGGGAATGCCTACACGGACGCTCTGCGTTCGGCTCTTGATGGGACGCGGAGCGTCCCGGACTGCATTCCCACGCAGAGCGTGGGAACGATCACTGACCCCCCTACCTGTAGGAGCGAAGCTTGCTCGCGAAGACGCAGTGTCAGTCACCATCAATATTGACTGACCCACCGCTATCGCGAGCAAGCTTTGCTCCTACAAAGTCTGTGATGGATCGTTCCCACGCTCCCGCGTGGGAATGCCTCAACGGACGCTCCGCGTTCGGCTCTTGATGGGACGCGGAGCGTCCCGGACTGCATTCCCACGCAGAGCGTGGGAACGATCACTGACCCCCTACCTGTAGGAGCAAAGCTTGCTCGCGAAGGCGGGGTAACAGTCAATATTGATGTCGACTGACACACCGCCTTCGCGAGCAAGCCCGCTCCCACAAGGGGCTCAGTGTTCAAGTTGTCTATCTATGCCAAGCCCGTTCGGTTGACGTAGAGTCTGGTGGTGCCTTTATCTTTTCAATCGTTTTGAATGTTGGCGTCGATTAATGCCGATAACCTGTTTTTTGGAGCGGCTCCAACCTGTTTCGCTACCAGTTCTCCATTTTTGATTACCAGTAGGGTGGGTACGTCGCGTATTCCAAAGCTGACACCGGTATTCGGGTTTTCATCTATGTTCATTTTGGCAATTAGCACACGCCCATAATATTCATCAGCCAGTTGCTCAATGCTAGGCGCGATCATTTTGCAGGGGGTACTCCACTCAGCCCAAAAATGAACGAGGACTGGTTTTGCGGATTTCAGAACGTCATTTTCAAACGACGCATCACTGACGTTTATAACATTGGTCATGGCGGACTCCTTTCAGTCGCGAAGTGGGTATCACATCTCCATCATTCCCCCCCTCTATTCACCCGCCAACTGTCAGATCTGACAGTCCTTTAGTCGATTTCGAAATAGATAATCCGTAATAGTCAGCTCTGTAAAAAGAGCACGTACATCCAATTTTCCTCGTCCCCACCCCGGCACTATCAGGTCAAGTGCCGGCGAAGCTATGCCGGTGATTTTTCAAGGGAGCGCACTGGCCATGAACGCATCGGGATGGGATGAACGGGCTCGGGACTTGGGGCTGCTGTTTCTGCGGGTCAGTGGCGGGTTGTTTCTGTTGTGGGTACACGGTTTGCCCAAGCTGCTGCACTACAGCACCGAAGTGCAGAACATCGAAGACCCGTTCCACCTCGGCGCCAATCTCACGTTGATCCTGGCGATTTTCGCCGAGGTGTTGTGCCCGCTGCTGATCGTCGCCGGGGTGCTGGTGCGTTTGGCGTGTTTGCCTATTCTGTTTCTGCTGCTGGTGGCGTTGGTGGTTGTGCATCCGCAATGGAGCCTGTTCGAAGGGCAGTTCGGCTGGCTGCTGTTGATTGTGTTCACCAGCATCCTTATCGCCGGGCCGGGACGGCTGGCGCTCAATGACCGATTCGCCGGAGTTCTGCGTTATGCCTGAGTCTTCCAACACCGCTGCAACCACGCGCCCGGGTTTCGATGAGATCGTGACCCTGATCATCAAGCACCGGGTCAAGGCCGGTTTCGAGGTGCCCTACGAAGCCTGGTTGCGCAACATTGTCACCATCGCCGGGCAGCAGGAAGGGCACTTGGGTGTGGACGTGATGCGCGGCAAAAATGCCGGCCTCGACATGTACACCTGCGTGCTGCGCTTCTGTTCCACCGACGCGATGCAACACTGGCTCGATTCGTCACAACGGCTCGAACTGGTCAACGAAGCCACGCCAATGCTGGCGGACGGCGATCAGACCGAGGTCAACCCGGTCAATGAATTCTGGTTCTCGCCAACGGTCGACGCTGCGTCGCCACCGCCGCCGCGCTGGAAGCAGGCCGTGGTGACGTTGCTGGTGATTTTGCCGCACACCCTGCTGGTGCCACTGCTCTGGGGGCCGCTGCTCAAGCTCAACCCCATCCTGTCCAATTACGTGGTTGCCACGTTCCTGATCACCGTGACCATCGTAGTGTCGGTGGTGTACCTGTTCATGCCCAGGGCGACCCGATTGTTCGCGCCCTGGTTGTCCCATTCCACACAGCCTAAGGAAACGTGATGAACGCCGATCTGATTCTGTTCAATGGCCAATTCCATACCGTTGACCGTGAAAACCCGCTGGCCAGCGCGGTGGCGATCAAGGACGGTCGCTTTGTCGCGGTCGGTAATGACGGCGAAGCCATGGCCCTGCGTGGCTCGGGCACCCAGGTCATCGACCTCAAGGGCCGCTGCGTCATTCCCGGCCTCAACGACTCGCACTTGCACCTGATCCGTGGCGGCCTGAACTACAACCTCGAACTGCGCTGGGAAGGCGTGCCGTCACTGGTCGATGCGTTGCGCATGCTCAAGGACCAGGCCGACCGCACACCCACCCCGCAATGGGTACGGGTGGTGGGTGGCTGGAACGAATTCCAGTTCGCCGAAAAACGCATGCCGACCCTGGAAGAACTCAACCAGGCCGCGCCGGACACACCGGTGTTCGTGCTGCACCTCTACGACCGCGCCTTGCTCAACCGCGCGGCACTGCGCGTGGCCGGTTACACCCGCGACACGCCGAACCCGCCGGGCGGCGAAATTGTCCGTGATGCCAACGGCAACCCGACCGGCATGCTGGTCGCACGCCCGAACGCGATGATCCTCTACTCGACGTTGGCCAAAGGGCCGAAGCTGCCGCTGGAATATCAGGTCAACTCGACCCGCCAGTTCATGCGCGAACTCAATCGCCTGGGCTTGACCAGCGCCATCGATGCCGGCGGTGGTTTCCAGAATTACCCGGATGATTATCAGGTGATCGAGCAGTTGGCCAAGGATGAGCAACTGACGATTCGCATCGCCTACAACCTGTTCACCCAGAAGCCGAAGGAAGAACTCAGCGACTTCAAGAACTGGACGTCGAGCGTGACCCTGCATCAGGGCGACGACTACCTGCGGCACAACGGCGCCGGCGAGATGCTGGTGTTCTCGGCGGCGGATTTCGAGGACTTCCTGGAGCCACGCCCGGACCTGCCGCAAACCATGGAAGCCGAGCTGGAACCGGTGGTTCGCCACTTGGTGGAACAGCGCTGGCCGTTCCGTCTGCACGCCACCTACAACGAATCCATCAGTCGCATGCTCGACGTGTTCGAGAAGGTCAACCGCGACATTCCGTTCAACGGTTTGCCATGGTTTTTCGACCACGCCGAAACCATCACCCCGCAGAACATCGAGCGGGTGAGGGCGCTGGGCGGGGGCATTGCGATCCAGGACCGGATGGCGTTCCAGGGCGAGTATTTCGTCGAGCGCTACGGTGCCAAAGCCGCCGAAGCCACGCCGCCGATCAAGCGTATGTTGGCCGAAGGCATACCGGTCGGCGCCGGCACCGACGCCACCCGGGTGTCCAGCTACAATCCATGGACTTCGCTGTACTGGATGGTCAGCGGCCGTACCGTCGGTGGTCTGGAGCTGCACGCTGAAGGCCTGTCGCGGCTGACCGCGCTGGAACTGTTCACCCACGGCAGTGCCTGGTTCTCGTCCGAACAGGGCAAGAAAGGCCAGATCAAGGTCGGACAATTGGCCGATGTCGCGGCCCTTAGCGCCGATTTTTTCAGCGTCGATGAAGAAGCGATCAAGTGGATCGAGTCGGTATTGACGGTGGTCGGCGGCAAGGTGGTGTACGCCGCCGGTGACTTCGAAAAACTCGGCCCGGCCAGCGTGCCGGTGCTGCCGGACTGGTCGCCGGTGGTGAAAGTCCCTGGCCATTGGCGCCCGACTTCGCCGATGCAGGCTCAGGTCCACCATTGCAGCGGGCCGTGCGGCGTTCACTCGCACAGCCACGAAAAGGCGCGTCTGTCGAATGCGCCGGTCAGCGATTTCGCGGGTTTCTGGGGCGCCTTTGGCTGCTCGTGTTTTGCGTTCTAACGCCCATAAAAAAGCGCCGGCCCAACGCGCCGGCGCCCTAAGCACCATCCATCTACCGAGGAGTTTCACATGAGCAACGTTCCGTACAAACGCCTGAACAAAGACGATGCCGTTGTGCTGTTGGTTGACCACCAGACCGGCCTGATCTCGTTGGTGCAGGATTTCTCGCCCAACGAATTCAAGAACAACGTGCTGGCCCTCGCGGACCTGGCCAAGTTCTTCAAACTGCCGACCATCCTCACCACCAGTTTCGAAAACGGCCCGAACGGCCCGATGGTGCCGGAGTTGAAAGAACTGTTCCCGGACGCGCCGTACATCCCGCGCCCAGGCCAGATCAATGCCTGGGACAACGAAGACTTCGTCAAAGCCGTCAAAGCCACTGGCCGTAAGCAACTGATCATTGCCGGTGTGGTGACTGACGTTTGCGTGACCTTCCCGACCTTGTCGGCCCTGGCTGAAGGCTTCGAAGTGTTTGTCGTCACCGACGCTTCGGGTACTTTCAACGAAACCGTGCAACAAGCTGCTTGGGCGCGCATGTCGGCGGCCGGTGCACAACTGGTGAACTGGTTCTCGGTGGCCTGCGAGCTGCAAGGCGATTGGCGCAACGATATGGAAGGCCTGGCGAACCTGCTGTCGCCGCGCATTCCGAACTATCGCAATCTGATGAACAGCTATTCGGTGTTGACTGCCAAATAAGTGTTTTTCTGTTAGAACGACCCCTCACCCCAACCCTCTCCCCAGAGGGGAGAGGGGGAAAGGGAGCCGACCGCATGTCGTTCAAAACCTGAGTTCGACTCGATTTTTCAGGTCGATGTAGCACGAAAGAACAACTCGGGTCAGCTCCCTCTCCCCTCTGGGGAGAGGGCTGGGGTGAGGGGGCGATCCAACTGCCTTACATAAAACCAGCCCCACCACAAAAAAACCTCACCGCTTCTGCAGCCACCCCAGAAATCCTCCTTTCTTGATCGGCACCGGCATGGCCATCAACGCCAACCGACTGTTCTGCTGCCGCACTGCCTGCAACTTGTTCAACGCCCGCCCAACCTCACCCCGCTGCGCCATGCAGTCGCGGGTCAGGGACTTGTCGATCCGGTAAATAATGCACGACGTCAGCGCCGTAAAGCAGGCCTGTGACGGTGTGTCGGTGAGGATGCTCTGTTCGCCCATGACTTCGCTCGGCCCCATGCGCCCGGCTTCGGTTTGCCCGGTACCGTCGGGTACGGTGGCGCTGACCACGCCAGTGGCGATCACGAACAGGCTGTCGGGCACTTCATTCAAATCCAGTACAACCTGACCTGCCGCGTACTGCTGCGGGACCATCGCTTGAGCCAGTCGATCACGTTCATCCTCGTCCAGGGAACGGAAGATTTTCACCTCGTCCAGCAGCGCTCGCGCCCGGGTCGAAGGCTCGATCACGCCATCCAGTTGCCGGGAAATCCCAGCCGCTTCCAGGTGCCGATGGGCCAGGTCGAAGAGTTGATTGCGCACTTCGCCTTTCTTGCCCAACTCGGCGATAAAACCGCTGGCCACGTATTCGGACATGGTTTCGCCGGCCTCTTTGAGTACCGCTTTCGGCGCCGGGTTGAGCAACAACGTGCTGCTGCCCTGAAGCGTACGATCCAGCGCATCCAGCACCCGACGCGGCCGAATATGGTTGGGCACTTGAATGCTGATCGACACCCCGTGCATGTTGTTCGGCCGGCTCAGGTTGACGATCTTCGCCTTGGCCGCCACCGAGTTTGGCACCACCGCCGTGGTGCCGGCGCTGGTGAGCAAATGTGTGGCGCGCCAGTCGATGTCCAGCACCTTGCCTTCCACGCCGTCGATCACCACGAAATCATCCACCTGATACGGCTTGGTGGTGTTGAGCACGATCCCGGAAAACACATCGCTCAAGGTGCTCTGCAACGCCAGGCCGACCACGATCGCCACTACGCCGGACGTCGCCAGCAAACCTTTGACTGGCAACTCCAGCACGTAACCGGCCGCCGCGACGATGGCCACCAGAAACACCAGTGCACCGATGACGTCCTGCAACAATCGCCCGCTATGACCGATGCGGCGCATCAGTACCAGGCCGATGACTTCGGTGAGCACCCGCGCGGCGTACAGCCACCAGACAATCCCCAACGCCGTGGCCCCCAGTTGCGCCACGCGGTCATCGGCAAACAGCGGCGCCTGCAACGGGCTGACACCCGCGTTGATGATCACCGCGCTGAACATCAGGAACAGCGCCAGGCGCAAACCGATGCGGGTGACGCGATGCTGCAGCGGGGCGAGATGCCAGAGCAGGGCGTCGATCACCAGCAGCAGGGCGCTCCAGGACAGGGGATGGTCGTAGATGAGGGACATGGGAGAACTCCGGGATGTTCATTTTTGTTGTCATGGGGAGATTGCTTTTTGTAGGAGCCAGGCTTGCCGGCGAAAGCGCCCTCAAGTACGCCTTCGCCGGCAAGCCTGGCTCCTACGAAAAGCCCCTCCTCACACGGATGTTGTGTGAGGAGGGCAGGACTCAGTTCAGATGCGTCTTCAGCTCCAACGCCGCCTGGCGCACCGCCGCTTTCACTTCAGGAATCTGACTCAGCGGATTGAGCAAGCCAAAGTCATGAATCATCCCGTTGTAACGCACCGCCGTCACCGGCACACCCGCCGCATCCAGATGACGGGCATACGCCTCGCCTTCGTCACGCAACACGTCGAACTCGGCGGTCTGCACCAGGGCTGCCGGCAAACCTTTAAGTTGTTCGGCACTGGCCTGCAACGGCGAGGCGTGAATCTGTGCGCGCTGACCGGCGTCTTTGGTGTAGTTGTCCCAGAACCAATTCATCATGCCCTTGGTCAAGAAATGCCCTTCGGCAAATTGCTGGTACGAGCCGGTATCGAACTGCGCGTTGGTCACCGGCCACATCAGCAACTGGAAGCGCAGCGCCGGGGTTTTCTGTTCCTTGGCCATCAACGCCACGACCGCCGCCATGTTGCCGCCGACGCTGTTGCCGGCCACCGCCAGGCGTTTGCCATCGACGCCGATCTCCTTGCCATGCTCAGCCACCCAACGGGTCGCGGCGTAAGCCTGGTTGATCGCGGTCGGGTACTGCGCTTCCGGCGATGGTGTGTAATCGACATACACTGCGACTGCGCTAGAGCCCACCACCAGGTCATGGATCAAACGTTGGTGAGTCGGGTAATCCCCCAGCACCCAGCCGCCCCCGTGGAAGAACATGAACACCGGCAACTCACCCTTGACCTTGGCCGGACGCACGATTTTCAGGTTGATGGTTTGCTCGCCGACCTTGATCGCACGGTCGCTGACGTCCACACCCGACAAGTCCACTTTCACCGAGTTTTGCGCACCGGTCAGCACCGCACGGGCGTCCTTGGGGCTCATTTGTTCGAGGGGTTTGCCACCGCCAGCGGCGAGGGCTTCGAGGAAGGCCTGGGTGGTGTGTTCGACGCCTGGGCTGCCTGCGGCGAACGCATTGCCAACGGCGAGGGCGAGGAGGGAAGCGGTCAGGGTCTTTTTAACGAGGTTCATGGCGTAAATCCTTTTTAATTGTGTATTGGGTGGTCTGGGCTTCATGAGCACCATGGACACAGATTAATGGGGTGCCAGAATCGGAAAAAGCGGCTATAAAGTGTTTGACTGTCAACCAGGGCGTGACAATGAACCCGTTCGAAGATATGCGTATTTTTTGCCAGGTCATGGACTCCGGCAGCTTCACCGCAGCGGCTGATCAACTGGGCCTGTCCAAGCAGTTCGTCAGCCGCCGATTGATGCAACTCGAAGAGCGCCTCGGCGTACGTTTGCTCAATCGCTCGACCCGGCGCCTGGACGTGACGCCGCTGGGCCAGAGTTATTACGAATCAGCCTTGCGCCTGCTCAGCGAAGTCGAGCAAGTGGAGCAGGGCATTGCCGGCCAGACCACCGAACCCCGCGGCACCATTCGCCTGAGCGCGCCGTTGTCGTTCGCACTCGCGCATTTGGGCTGTCTGCTGCCGGTGTTTTTGCAGCGTTATCGCGACGTCACGGTGGAAGTCGACCTCAGCGACCGTCCAGTGGATTTGCTCGGTGAGGGCTACGACCTGGCGCTGCGCATCGGCGTGCTGGAAGACTCGACCCTGATCGCCCGGCGTATCGCCTCGATCCAGCGGGTGTACTGCGCCAGCCCGGCCTACCTGGCCGAGCGCGGCACCCCGGCCAAACCCGAAGACCTGCTCAACCACGACTGTCTGCCTTACGGCCATGGGCGTCAGGTGCAGTGGCGATTTGACGGGCCGAGCAAGCCGCTGACCGTCAACGTGACCGGGCGGATGCGGGTGAATAACGGGGAATTGCTCAAGGATGCGGCGATTGCCGGGATGGGGATTACGTATTTGCCGACGTTTATTGTCGGCGCGGCGTTGAAGGACGGGCGTCTGGTGCCGGTGCTGGACGAGTATCGGCCAGAGCCGCTGACGTTGTCGGCGGTATACCCGCAGCATCGCCAAGGGTCGCGGCCGGTGCAGGCGTTTATCGAGTTTTTGCGTGAGCGGTTGAATCAGCGGGAGGGCACGTTATAACGCCGGACACCATCCCCCTGTGGGAGCGAGCTTGCTCGCGAAAGCGGCGGGTCAGTCAACATCTCTGCTCAATGACACACCGCCTTCGCGAGCAGGCTCGCTCCCACACTGTTTTGGCGCCGTACTCATTATTTGCGTACACCACCAACCCTTGTGGGAGCGAGCTTGCTCGCGAAAGCGGCGGGTCAGTCAACATCTCTGCTCAATGACCCACCGCTTTCGCGAGCAAGCCCGCTCCCACAGGGGATTTGTGTTGTTTGTTGTTAGTTCGCCCGTTTGTCATCCCCGGGTTCGCCGCCGACGTGAACGCCGTGGTCATCGGCTACTTGGCCGACAGCATGTACGCCACGGTTGTCGCCCAGTTCACCGGCACGATGGACGCCATGGTCATCGCCCAGTTCGCCCGCGCGATGTACGCCATGGTCATCGCCCAGTTCGCCGGCGCGATGCACGCCGCGGTCATCGCCCAGTTCACCGGCGCGATGCACGCCATGGTCATCGCCTAGTTCACCGGCGCGATGCACGCCATGGTCATCACCCACTTCGCCGGCGCGATGCACGCCATGATCATCCCCGCGCTCAGCATGGGTGCCGTTGCGTCCGGAGTTTGAGGCGTCTCCGGTATGCCCTGAGCCATGGTCGCTGCCGCTGTGGCCGCTGCTGTTTCCACCGTTGCCGCTGTTGCCGCCACCACCGTTGCCGCTGCTGCCACCGCCACCGTGACTGCCGCCATTGCCACCGCCACCACCCGAGCCACCGCCGCCGCCCGAACCGCCGCCGCCCGAACCGCCGCCACCAGAACCACCACCCCCACCACCGGAACCGCCGCCGCCCCCTCCACCAGAGCCGCCACCACCGCCGCCACTCCCACCGTCCTTGGCCTGTGCGCTCGATACACCGGACAGGCTGTCCGGAATCAGAACGGTGGACGCCGACAGAACTGCGCCGATCGCTATTGCCAGTAAAAGCTTGTTGATGTGCATGTCGTTCTCCGTCTTCTTATTCAGATTGGAACGTTGATGAACAATGCAACGTGCTGCCTCATTCAGTGGGTAAACACATCAACGTCCGAATTTATTCATTCGTAACGGCAATGACCGATGAAGTGCCGTTCCAGAGGGTCAGTGAATACTCGACGCCAGCTCGAAAATCGGCATGTACATCAGAATCACAATGACCCCGATCAGCAGGCCGATGAAGGTCATCAGCAGCGGTTCGAACAAGCGCACGAACCACTCGAGCCAGCGGCTGATTTCTTCGTCGTAGAAGTCGGCGCTGCGTTCCATCATTTGCCCGAGGTTGCCGGACTGCTCGCCTGCGCGCAGCAAGCGCAAGGACACTGGGGTCACCAAGTGGTTGAGTTCCAGCGCGGTCGATAACGACTGACCCTCGCGCACCCGTTCGCAGGCTTGGTCCAGGCGTGTGCGCGAAGCGACGGTGAGCAGGCCGCGGACCATGCCCATGGCAGTGACGAGGGGGATGCCGCCCTGCAACAGAATCCCCAGGGAGCGGTAGAACCGCGCCAGTTCGTACATGACGATCCGTTGATGCACCGCCGGGAGTTTTTCGATCAAGCGGTCCACGCCTCGACGAAAGGCCGGTTGGCGTTGGAGGAAGGTGAGGGCGACGATGATCGCTGCCAGCGCGCCGAAAAACTCAACCTGGTGCGTGTGGAGGAACATGCCGCTGCTCATCAGGATCTGCGACATCCACGGCAGGTTCGAGCCCAGGCCTTCGAACACCAGGCTGAAGCGCGGCACTACGTAGCCCATCAGAAACAACACCACGCCGCCGCCGACAATCAGCAACAGCATCGGGTAGATCGAGGCGCTGATGATCTTCTGTCGAACCTCGTCCATGCGCTGGCGATAGCTGACGTAACGCCCGAGAGCCTCACCCACCGCACCGGTCTTTTCGCTGGACTGCACCAGCGCCACATAGAGCGGCGGGAACACCGCCGACAACTGGCCCAGCGCCTGGGAGAACGATTTGCCCTCATACAGCAGGCGCACCAGTTCGCTCAGGGTTTTGCGGGCCTGGGGCGCGGTTTCTTTTTCCGCCAGGCTTTCCAGCGCATCGATCAGCGGCAGGCCGGCATTCAGCAAGGTGGTCAGCTCCTGGCTGAACAGCACCAGGTTGAACGTCTCGCGCTGGCGCAGGCGCAGGGCCCGCCAGTGCCGTTCGGCTTGCAGGCTGACCACGCGCAAGCCCTGGTCTTCGACGATGCGTCGGGCTTCGCTGTGGCCGGGGGCTTCGACGGTCATCGACACCACACCAGCCTTGCCGACAGCCTTGAGATGAAAGCGCATGGGCGTCGCTCCGGTCATTGCCAGTTAGTGACTTCAGCGTTTTCGCCTTCGCCGCCGGGTTGCCCGTCCTTGCCCATCGACAGCAAGTCGTACTCGCTGTTTTCGCCGGGGTAGCGGTAGGTGTAGGCGCGACCCCATGGGTCCATCGGCAGTTTTTTTTGCAAGTAAGGACCGGTCCAGCGGGTTTCATCGCTGGGCGCGGTGACCAGTGCCTGCAAACCCTGCTCGGTGGACGGGTAGTGGCCGACCTCCAACCGGTACAGATCCAGTGCCTTGCTCAGGCCTTCGATCTGCGCCTTGGCGACCTTCACTTCCGAGCGCCCGAGTTGGGCGAAATACTTCGGCGCGACGATGCCGGCCAACAACCCCAGCACCACCAACACCACTAACAGTTCGAGCAAAGTGAACCCGCTTTGGGCGCGCGGGGCGGAACACGGACGCTGATTCATGATGACCTCAATCCAGTGGGCAGCAGGGTTGCTATCAAGGCTTATGCAATTGCCATGCTCACGTTTTGAGATACCGCTGAACCCCTTGTGATCCGGGACTTTGCGCCGACGGCACAGTGCTTGCGTATGGCTGATTGACTACCGGCCATTGGGGCATAAGCCCCGTTTTTCGGGGCCGGCCAGGGGAGGTATGAAACATGAAAACTCTCACCGCAGGACTGCTCGGCACGCTGCTGCTGAGCGGCATCGCCCAGGCCGATGTCTTCGTTTCCATGGACACCAAGGGCAGCTACGTTTTGTCCAATGTCCACCGTCCCGGACGGCACTATGAACGGGTGATTCACGAGCCCGAAACCGCCCAGCTGAGCGTGGATCAGCAACCGCAGATGATCGCCAACCAGCCCTACGCCGCGCTGGTGTCGGCAGCGGCCACGGCCAATCAATTGCCCGCTGCGTTGCTGCACGCAGTGATCCGGGAGGAGTCGCGCTACAACGCCGAAGCGACGTCCGCCAAAGGCGCTGGCGGGCTGATGCAATTGATGCCCGACACCGCCCGGGAGCTGGGGGTGACCGACGTCTATGACCCCAAGGCCAACATCCAGGGCGGCGCCCGTTATCTCAAGCGTTTGATGACCTTGTTCGACAACGACATCAGCCTCGCCGTCGCGGCCTACAACGCAGGACCCCAAGCGGTGCTCAGCCGTGGCGGGGTGATCCCGCCATTCGCCGAAACCCAGCGCTATGTGCCCAGTGTCTTGCGCCAATACCGACGCTTGCAGGGCCTGGCCGTGGATGCGCCGTTGTGATCGACGGACGTGGGGCACGTTGCCCCAAATGTGGGGCAAACCGGGTATGCCCGGAATGTGGGGAATGGGTGGGGAATTTCCCCCGGCTTATCAACTCGTTTCTCTAACTGACTGATAAACCGAATAATTTTTTATGGCATGCGGATTGCTCAACCGGAGTTGTCGAGAACTATTCCTGTGAGCACCCACAGCGAGGCCCGTGATCATGACCGGCATACACCACATTCCGTCCTTGTTAAGTTGGCTGCTGCTGGCAGCATCGGTGCTGGGCATCGAGATGGCCGAAGCGGCCGTGCGTTGCGAGCGCAATCTGGTGGCGAACGTCGTGGCGTTTGATCAGCCGCTGATGTTCAACCGCCTCGGCGCACAGAACGCCAACGGCATGATGTTCGCCCTGCGCCGCGATGTGGTCGATGATCACGACCGCTCCCTGGCGCTGGGTGGTTCGGCGGTGCCGGGCAAGGTGTCGCTGCGTCCCGACAAGCGTCCACGGCCGCTGGTATTGCGCGTCGCCGCCGGTGACTGCCTGACCGTCAACCTGCAAAACCTGCTGGCCTATCAGGCCAACCCCGGCAGTCACGAAAGCGGGGAAGAGGAGGAGGGTACAGTCGGCAATAACGACGATTTCAAAGTTGACGAGCAAGTCACCGACCGTCATGTCGGCTTCCAGGTCAACGGCTTGCAGGCGGTCAACAGCATAGATGACATCGCGTCCTACACCGGGCGCAACGCCAACTCCCTGATTGCCCCCGGCGCCACCCGTTCCTACACCTTGTACGCCGAGCGCGAAGGCGCATTCGCCGCCAGCAGTCGCGGCGCGACCTTCGGTGGTGAGGGTGACGCGGGCAACGTCGCCAACGGTCTGTTCGGCGAAGTGGTGGTGGTGCCCAAGGGCGGCCGCACCTATCGCAACACCGTCACCGAAGAAGAAATGCGCCTGGCCAGCACCGGTCGCACGCCGACCGGTCAGCCGATTGTCGACTACCAGGCGCGCTACCCGCAGCGCGAGCCGTGGATCCGTGAAGGCAAGGCCGGCACGCCGATCATTGGCATGGTCGATGGCAATGAAATCATTTCCAGCGAAAGCGATGCGATCGTGATGGGCAGCAACGCCGACGGCAGCTTCCCGCCCTCGACCTATCCGCTGGAAGCCGTCGGCAAACGCAACCCGGCGATCCCCAATCGGCTGGAGCCGTTCCGCGATTTTGCCTCGCAGTTTCAGGATGAAACCGCCGCCACCCAAGCGTTCCCCGCGTATTGGGCCGATCCGGTGATGGCCCATGTGCTGGAGCCGACCCGGGATTCGTTCATGATCAACTACGGCTCCGGCGGCATGGGCGCTGAAGTGGTGGCCAACCGCTTGGGCGTCGGGCCGATGCACGATTGCCTGTCCTGCGCCTATGAAGAATTCTTCCTCAGTTCCCACACCGTCGGTGACGTGGCGATGCTGGTGGACGTGCCGGCCAACGTCGGCCTGGAAAACATTCGTCCCGGCGAAACGCCCCGCGCCGATCAGGTCGGGGTCAAGGCGACCATGGCGCTGTATCCGTCCGAGCCGGCCAACGTCAACCACAGCTATATCGGTGACTTCGTCAAATTCCGCAACACCCATAACGGCCACGAACAGCATATTTTTCACCTGCACGGCCATCAGTGGCTGTTCAACCCGAACGACGATAATTCTGACTACGTGGACGCCCAGGGCATCGGCCCGGGCGCCGGCTACACCTACGAAATCGCCAACGGCGGGTCGGGCAACCGCAACCGCGTGGCCGGCGATGCGATTTATCACTGCCACTTCTATCCGCATTTTGCCCAGGGCATGTGGAGCATGTGGCGGGTGCACGATGTGTTTGAGGAAGGCACCAAACTCGAAGTGTCCCAGCAGGGCGCCGACGGTTATCACAGCGAACCCTACGCCTTGCGCAGCGGCAAACCGGCCGCAGGTGCCCGGGCCTTGCCTGATGGCGAGATTGTCGCCGGGACGCCGATCCCTGCGGTCGTACCGCTGCCGGGCAAAGCCATGGCGCCGATGCCGGGCAAAGTCGCCGTGGTGCCGAAAATCGGTGAAACCCTGGTGGCCGATGATGACGGCGAACATCAGGGCGGTGGCGCTCAAGCCATCGGTTCCCTGGCCCTGGTGGATCGCAGCGAAGCCAATCGTAATGCCGACGGCAGCCTGAAAAACCCCGGCTATCCGTTCTGGATCGGCGGCATGGAAAGTTCGGTGGGCCAACGTCCGCCAACACCACCGCTGGACATGCTCGACGCCGCCAAGGCGCAATCCTTGAAGGCCAGCGGCAAGGCCTTGTGGGCTAACCTCGACCCGGCGCAATCCGGCGGTTGGGATGGCGGTCTGGGCCGGCATTCCCTGGACGGTTTCTCCTCCGGTGGCCTGGCGCACACCGTGACCACGTCCCTGGATTTCTCCAAGGAAGTGACCCGGGCCAAACCGATCTACATGCCGGAAGAGGGCACCGAAGTCGAACAAGCGGCCATGGCCTTCCACGCGAAAAAGGATCACCCAAGCTTTGCGCTGCTGCCCGGTAATCAAATCGTGGCCAAGGCGTTCCGCACCAACGGCGCGTTGCCGATTGCCGGTGCGCCGTACTACGAACCGTGCATGGACGACCGGCAAAAACGCTTGACCGCCAGCGCCGGCACCGGTGAATTCAACAGTGGTGAGCGGGCCGATGGCATGTCCTTCACCGGTTCCTCGACCTTCACCGCTGACCGTCCGCGCATCTACAAAGCCGCGAACATCCAGTTCGACGCGGTGTACAACAAGGTCGGCTACCACTTCCCGCAAGCGCGCATCCTCGCCCTGTGGGAAGACGCCTGGCCGGTGATCACCAAACAGCGTCCGCCAGAGCCTCTGGTGATGCGCATGAACACCTTCGACTGCGTGCAATACCAGCAAACCAACCTGGTGCCGGCCACCTATGAAATGGACGACTATCAGGTGCGCACGCCGACCGACGTGATCGGCCAGCACATTCACCTGCCGAAGTGGGACCTGACCGCCGCCGACGGTTCGGCCAACGGCTGGAACTATGAAGACGGCGTGCTCTCACCCGGCGCCGTGCAAGAGCGCATCCACGCGATTCGCGAGTTCAACCAGTGCCAAGGCACCGATCCGCGCGATGGCACACCGGCCTGCCCGAAAGCCAAGACTCACCCGTTCTTCGGCCAGTATGGCCGCGCGGATTGGCTGGGCGCGCGCACGGCGATGCAGCGCTGGTTTGTCGATCCGGTGGTGAACAGCAAAGGCGTCGACCGTGGCCTGGGGACCATTTTCACCCACGACCACCTGGGTCCATCGACGCACCAACAGATTGGCTTGTACGCCACGGTGCTGGCCGAGCCGGCCGGTTCCACCTGGTTCCACGCCGAAACCGGCGAGCCGTTGTACAGCGGCGCGCGGCAGGATGGCGGGCCGACCTCGTGGCAAGCGGTGGTGTCCACCGGCGATCTGGACGGCGACGGCAAGAACGACAGCTTCCGTGAGTTCTTCCTCGAATACAGCGACTTCCAGCACGCCTATGAAGCCGGGGTGTACGTCGGCGCCGGCCCGAATGGGGTCCCTAATCCACAAGCGTTCCCGGCCACTGCGGACAGCTTCCGCTACGCGATCAACCCTCCGGTGCGCAAGGAAGCCGCGACCCTGCTTGAGCAGGTGGTCGAAGCCCGTGGTGGACTGACGCCCGGCTGCCCAAGCCGACCATGCCCGCAAGCCATCTCGGTGGATGATCCCGGCATGTTCGTGGTCAATTACCGCAACGAACCTCTGGCCCTGCGGGTGTACGACCCGAACAAGGTCGGCCCGGACGGTAAGCGCGGCATGCAGGCCGACGGCCTCGGCGGCGACCTCGCGTACGCCATGCAAAGCCGCACCGACCGCGCGATCCCGGCGATGAACCTGGCGCCGAATCTGGTCACTGCAGCCACCGGCCCAACGGGCGGCACCACGCTGTTCCCGCCGCACATCAACAAGGGCGGCGCCGAACCGGGCGACCCATTCACCCCGATGCTGCGCACCTACACCGGTGACAACGTGCGGCTGCGGGTGCATGCCGGCGGTCATGAAGAAGAGCACAACGTGACCCTGCACGGCGTGAAGTGGCTGCAAAGCGGTTCCGGTTTCGGCAACAGCTCCAACTCCGGCTGGCGCTCGTCGCAGATGATCGGGATCTCCGAGCAGATGGGTTTTATTGCACCGGTCTCGATGCTCTCCAGTTCGGCGGCGACCACCGGGGATTATTTGTACTCGATGGACGCCTCCCTGGAAGGCTACTGGAGCGGAATCTGGGGCGTGATGCGCAACTACACGGCCCAGCGCAACGACCTGTTCGCCCTGCCGAACAACCCGAAACCGGCGGGCATGCGCAACACCGTGGCGTTCGACGGCAGTTGCCCACGGATCGGCGCCAACCCCAATGGCATCGGCACCCGGCCTACCATGCAGCGCAACTATGAGGTGGTCGCGGCGCTGGCCAATGACATCCTCGGTAACCCGCTGGGCCTGACTATCGGCGACCCGGCGGGGCTCGGTCAGCACGTTGGCGGGCCGTTGAATCCGGCGGGTGGCACGTTGGTCTACAACTCGCGGGCGGTGAGCATTCCCCAGGTCACCGTGACCGATCCTGAGGATGGCGAAACCTTCACCATCGGCGGGCAAAGCGGGCCGTTGCATGACCCGACGGCGATCCTCTATGTGCGCAAGTCTGACCTCGACCCGGTCACCGGCAAGTTGAAACCCGGTGTGCCTGTGGAACCGCTGGTGCTGCGCGCCGCTGCGGGTGACTGCATCAACATTACCCTGGAAAACCGCCTGCCCAGTGTCATGCCGGACCTGACTCAGACGGCGGTGATGCAAGGCATGGTCAAGCGTGATCGCAACGGTGGCGAAGGTTCGACGACCTTCAGCAACAACCTGATGCGGCCGTCCAGCACGGTGGGTCTGCATGCGCAACTACTGGCTTATGACATCACCAAATCCGACGGCACCAACGTCGGCGCCAACCCGATCCAGACCGTGCCGCCAAGGGCGGGTAACACCGGTGCGTACCCGACCCGGACCTATCAGTACTACGCCGGGCACCTGGAACGCGAAGGCAAACCGATCTCGCAACTGGGCCGCAGTGTCGACAACATCAACGCCACGGCGGTGGAGTTCGGTGGGTTGAATTTCACCCCGGCGGACGTCATCAAGCAGCCGCAGAAAGGCTTGGGTGGTGCAATGAGTATCCTGCCGATCGGCGCCACTTGGGTTGACGACACGCGCAAAGTGTCGGCGACAGTCACTGCCCCTGGACAGACGACCTATCGCGACTTTGCGATGGTCTGGCAGAAGGCGTTGAACATGCGCTGGGCCAACGGTCGGCCGGTGGAAGGCATCGCCTCTGAAGGCAGCGGTGTGCCGACCGATCCCCAGGACAACTCGAGCATGGCGATCAACTACAAGACCGAGCCGATGTGGTACCGCTTCGGCCTGGCGCCGGACGCGCCGTTCGGTCACGCCGACGGCAACGGCTATGGCGACGTGCCCAACGCGCACATGGCCTACAGCAATGCGCTGGTGGGCGGCGATCCACAGACGCCGGTGCTGTATGTGAAACCGGGGCAACCGTTCCGCACGCACATCCTGATGCCGACCGGGGGTAGCCGTGGCTCGACCTTCCAGCTTGATGGGCATGTGTGGTCGGTCAACCCGTTCCAGTCGGAGAAGAGCGATACCGGTGGTTATCCAATGAGTACGCCGGGTGTGGGTTCGGTGCGGTTCGGCTACAACCCGATGTCGATGTACATCGGCGCCCACGAAAGCATCCTGCCGGCGGCGCACTTCAGCTTCATGCACCCGAGCGCCGGGGGCAGCAATGCGATACCGGGCGACTACCTGTTCCACGACTACGCCGCCTATGGCAACACCGCCGGGTTGTGGGGATTGCTGCGGGTGACCAATGAACCCGAACCGGCGCCGGCCCCATAGGTGTGGCGGATGAAGCCATCGCGAGCAAGCTTTGCTCCCACAGGCGCCGTAGACCTGTAGGAGCGAGGCTTGCCCGCGAAGGGAACGACTCGGTGTAGGCGGTGTTGCAGATGACGCCTTCGCGGGCAGGCTCGCTCCCACAAGGGGCGCCGTTTCTGTAGGAGCGAGGCTTGCCCGCGAAGGGAACGACTCGGTGTAGGCGGTGTGGCAGATGACGCCTTCGCGGGCAAGCCTCGCTCCTACAGGTGAAGGGAACGACTCGGTGTAGGCGGTGTGGCAGATGACGCTTTCGCGGGCAAGCCTCGCTCCTACAGGGGGATGGCGTGGCAGAGACGGTAAGGGAGAGGCGGTATGAACAGAACAATAAGAATCGCCGGGTGTGCGCTGGTTGTCGCGGTGGTGCTGCTGTGGCTGGGCATCTGGCGCACGGCGCCGCCGACGCTGCTCAGTGAGGTCGCTTTGCCGGACACCTGGAGCGGGCAACAACTGGCCCGTGACGGGGTGGTGGTGGACTTCAAGGTGCAAGCACTGGCCGAGGACGGTGTGCTGCGTGAAGGCGGGTTTGCCGATGTGCAATTCCGGGTTACCGACAGCAACTCGGGCCAGCCGCTGTCGGGGGTAAATCCCGGCGCCTGGCTTGACCCGGAAACCCTCGCCGCCGACCAGGCCCAGGGCCGTGAACAGAGCTGCAAATCCCGAGTCGGGGTGTTTCTCAAATCCAGTATCGGCGCACGTCCCATGCTCGACTTGAACAGCTATTTCCTGCTGGTGATGAACCGCGATGCCAGCGTCTCAGTGGTCGATCCATCGGTGTCGGTCGGCGGCATCACCAGCACCATGGCCCGGATCGATCTCAAGCAACCGCCAATGGATTGGGTCACCACCAAAGACAACAAACGCGTGTTCATCTCGATGCCCACCGCCGGCGAAGTGGCGGTCATCGACAGCGAGCAATTCAAACAGATCGACTCGGTCGCCGCAGGCAACAACCCGGTGCGCGTGGCCCTGCAACCGGACGAGCGTCTGCTGTGGGTCGGTAACAATGGGCAAAAGGCCGAACAGTCCGGCGTCACGGTGATCGACAGCCGCAGCCTCAAAACCCTGAAACACCTCACCACCGGCCGTGGTCACCATGAAATCGCCTTCAGCAAGGACAGCCGCCATGCCTTCGTCACCAACCGCGACGACGGCACCCTGAGCATCATCGACATCGCCAGCCTGACCATCAGCCAACAACTCAAGACCGGCTCACACCCGTTGTCGGTGGCGTACTCACCCCTGTCCCAAGCGGTGTACGTCACCGACGGCCAGGACGGCAGCGTGACGGTGGTGGATACCGCCAGCCTGGCAGTACGGCGGGTGATCAAGCTAAGCCAAGGCCTGGGCCCGATGGATTTCAGCGCCGACGGCCGCTTCGGCGTAGTGCTCAACACATTGGAGAACCGCGCCGAAATCATCGACGCCGCCACCCATTCGCGGATCCACAGCATCGATGTTTCCGCCGAGCCCTATCAAGTGGTGTTCACCAAGGCCTACGCCTATGTGCGCGGACTCGCCTCGGCCAAGGTGACCATGATCAATCTGGCGTCTCTGGGCGAAGGTCGCACGCCGATCAGCCAGGGTTTCGAAGCCGGGCCCCAGGCACCACGCCTGGCCGGTGATTTGCCGCTGGCGTCGAGCCTGGCAGTGTCCCGGGACGACAACGCCGTGTTCGTGGTCAACCCGGTGGACAACACCACCTACTTCTACGCCGAAGGCATGAACGCGCCGATGTCCGGCTACCCCAATCGCGGGCAAGTGGCGCGGGCGGCGATGGTCATCGACCGCAGCCTGCGGGAAGTCGAGCCAGGGCTGTACAGCGCGCGGATCAAACTGCCCCAGGCCGGGCGCTTCGACGTGGCGTTCCTGCTCAACCAACCGAACATCATTCACTGCTTCAGCGCCCTGGTGGAGCCGGACAAAAACCTCGCCCGGCACCCCGGCGTGCCGAAGGTGGAATTCATGCTCGACAAATCAACGGCCGACCTGGGCGACCCGTATGTCGTGCGTTTTCGCATCGTTGAGGGCAAGCAGAAAACCCAACGCAGCGGGGTCAAGGATGTACAGGTGCGCTACTTCCTCGCCCCGACGTCCCGGGCCCAGGAAGTCGCGGCGCTGGATGTCGGCAACGGTGTGTATGAAGCGCCGGTGACCCTCGACCAGAGCGGCGCCTGGTACCTGCACGTACGCGCGGCCTCCCTGGGCGCGAATTTCGATGACACGACCTTTGCCAGCGTTCGGGTACTGCCCGGCGATGCCCACTGAAGAGGAAACCGACATGAACCGATTCGCACACCGTGGCTTGTTGACGTTCTGCCTGTTGGCCACCGGCATCGGCCAGGCCCTGGCGCACTCGGCGGATGAACATACCGGGCACAACGCGCCACCGGCCAAGACCCAGGAAAGCGCCCAGGTGAAATTCGCTGACGTCGCGCTGGTGGACCAGAACGGCAAACCGGTACGCCTGGAAAAAGACCTGGTGACCAACAAAATCGTGGTCATGGGCTTCATCTACACCAGCTGCACCACGGTGTGCCCGGTGGTGTCGTCGATCATGGGCAAGGTGCAGAAACAACTCGGCGCGCGGGTTGGCAAAGAGGTGCAACTGGTGTCGATCAGCATCGATCCCCAGCGCGATGACCCCAAACGCTTGAACGAATACGCCCGCAGTTTCCAGAACGGTCCGGGCTGGAGCTGGCTCACCGGCAGCCCGCAATCGGTGACCGAAACCCTCAAGGGCCTCGGTACTTTCAGCGGCGATTTCAAGAACCACGCACCGCTGATCATGGTCGGCGACGGCAACAGCCGCCACTGGACCCGTTATTACGGCTTCACCGACCCGACGGTGCTGACCCGTGAAGTGGAAAAACTCAGCGGCCAACGCAATGCCCACGCCAAACACACCGCAATCGCCATGGAGACGCAGCCATGAAAGCCCTGATTTTGATCTTCCTGACCATGTGCTTTTGTGTGATCAGTTTTTTTGCGTTTTCCCACGAACAGCACGAAGAGCCAACGCCGATAACGGCCGCCGCTGCACCGGCAACCGGCACTCGCGACGCGAAAACCTGGTTCACCGATACGCCATTGCAGGACCAGAACGGCAACACCCTGCGTTTCTATAGCGATGCCCTGCAAAACCGTGTGGTGCTGCTGAATGTGATTTTCACCAGCTGCACCGATGCCTGCCCGCTGATCACCCGCAAGCTCAAGGAAGTGCGCGAAGTGCTGGGCGACAAGGCTGACGGCATCACCTTTATTTCCCTTACCAGTGATCCGCTGCGGGACACCCCGGCGGTACTCAAGGCTTACACCTTGAAGCAGGGCGTCGATGGCCCGCACTGGCTTTTTTTAACCGGCGACAAGGCGCAAATGGAGCTGGTCCTGGGCCGCATCGGCCAGATCGTGCCGACCCCCGAGCAACATTCCACGCAATTGATTGTGGGTGACGTGGCCAACAAACGCTGGAGCAAGATCCGCCCCGATGCCCCGGCTGCCGCGATTGCCCAGCGCTTGCAGTTGCTGACAATGCCTGTGGTCGGTCGCTGAGTCCGGGCCATGAACATTGCCCTCCTGATCCTTCTCGCCAGCCTTAGCCTGAGCTCTAGTGCGTTGCCGCTGAGCCCCAGCGAAAGTGCGGGCAAGCGCCTGTACCGCGAAGGGTTGTCGGGCAGTGGTGAACCGGTGATGGCCCGGGTCGGCGCGGCAGACATTGTGCTGCCGGCCAGCAGCCTGCCGTGCGCCAATTGCCACGGCGCCGACGGCCAGGGTCGAGCGGAGGGCGGGGTGCGACCGCCGGACCTGAACTGGTCGCGGCTCAGCAGCCGCTATGGTCAGCAGCAGATCAACGGCCGCGATTACCCGGCCTACACCGAGGGCACGCTGGCCCGGGCGATTCAGGAAGGCCGCGACCCCGGCAACAATCAACTCGACCCGGCGATGCCGCGGTTCGTGCTGTCGATGAAGGATCAGCGGGACCTCAGCGCTTACCTCAAGCGCCTGGGCGAAGACCGCGATCCAGGCTTGAGCGCCGACAGCTTGCACCTGGGCACCTTGTTGCCGAGCCAGGGACCGTTGAGCGATGAAGGCGCAACGGTGGCGGCGGTGCTCCAGGGCAGCGTGGCGCGGATCAACGAGGCAGGCGGGATTCATGGCCGCACTTTGCGCCTGACGATTCTCGATCCCGGCCCGGACCGTGCCAGTGCCGAGCAAGCCCTGGATCGGTTGATCGACCAGGAGCAAGTCTTCGCCCTGATCGCACCGCTGGTTCCGGCGCTGGACACCGAACTGGCCGCACGCCTGGAACGGGCCGGGGTGCCGCTGATCGGGCCGCTGTCGCTGCTCGGCCCGGCTCAGGCCAGCCGGCAGATTTTCGAACCGTTGCCAGGCTTGCGCGATCAATTGATCGCCCTGGCCAACTACGCCACCGACAGCCTGCGGGTGCTGCCAGGGCCGACGCTGATTGCCTACCCGGATGACCCCGGCCAACGACTGGCGGCGCAGAACCTCGGCCAATACTTGCATGATCACGCCTGGCAGGACGTGCGACTGCAAGCCTACGACTCGGCCCAGGACGAGTTGCCACTGGGCTCGCGTTCGGTGTTTTACCTGGGCAGCAGCGGCGGCTTCAGTCGCCTGGCCGAGCGCTTGCAGACGGCGGGGCAGGTGCCTTACCTGTTCGCCGCGTCGAATCAGGTGGCGGGGGATTTACTGCAAGTGCCCAGCGGGTTTTCCCGGCGGGTATTCCTTGCCTACCCGTTCGTGCCCAGCGACTGGACCCAGGCCGGGCGTATCGCCCTGACCGTGTTGCGTGAACATCAAGGCCTCGGCGGTGAACACGCGGTGCTGCAAGTGGGCGCGTTCAGTTCGATGCTGCTGTTCAGCGAAGGCATGAAGCAGGCCGGTCGCGATGCCAGCCGCGAAAAACTTATCAGCGCCCTCGAAGGCCTGCACGACTTCGACACCGGACTGACCCCGCTGATCAGCTTCGGCCCCGGGCGCCGACTGGGCCTGAGCGGCGCGCATATCGTCACTGTGGACCTGACCGACCAACGCTTTTATCTGGTCGCGCCCTATAAACCCATTGCCGCTACTCCCTGACTGGAGGCTTCGATCATGAAGACGCTACTGTTGCTGCTGATGCTTTGGGTTCCCATGGCCTTCAGTAATAACGAGCCGGCCGCGGCGCGGGTCAATGGCGCGCAGATTTCCGAGTTTCGCCTGGAGCGCTATTTCGCCGAATTCCTGGAGGACCAGGGCCGGGCGGTGGCCAGCATTCGCAATCCCAAGGCCTACAAGCAACTGCGTCAGGCCGCCCTCGATGCACTGATCGACAAAGAGTTGTTGTGGCAGGAAGCGCTCAAGCGCGGGGTGGTGATCAGCGATGTCACGGTGCAAAGCCAAGTGGCGCTGACCCGTCAGGCCATCGGTGGCGCCGAGGTGTTCGCCCGCAAGCTGCAAGACGCCGGTTTCGATGAGGCGGGTTTTGCCGAATACACCCGCCGCGAACTGGCCGCCCAAGAGGTATTCGCCGACCTCACCCGCGTCGCCGAGCCGGACGAAAAACAGGTCAAAGCCTTTTTTGAAGAGCACCGCGCCGAGCTGAGCAGCCCCGAGCAAATCCAGGCACGGCACATCCTGATCAAAGTGCCCCAAGGCGCCGATGCCGCCACAGTCGAAGCCGCGCGACTACGCTTAGATGAGTTACGGGTACAAATCGTCGGGGGCGCGGACTTTGCCAGCGTCGCCCGCAGCGGTTCCGAAGACGTTTCAGCCAGTGCTGGCGGGGACTTGGGCTATTTCATGCGTGGGCGCATGATGCCTGAATTCGAAGCGGCGGCGTTCGCCCTGAAGCCGGGTCAGCTTAGTGAACCGGTGCGCACGCAGGTCGGCTGGCATTTGATTTATTTACAGAACCACCAGGAGGCGGCCGATGTCACAGAGGAGCAGGGGCTTCAAACAGTCAGGGCGTACCTTGCCCGACAGCAAAAGGCCCAGGCTCGTCGAGACGTTCTGGCGCGACTTCGATCCAGTAATCGAATCGAGCGGATTGACGATGATTGAACGTTCCCCCCCAATACTGGGGAAAAGCTTCAATGCCAATCCATGCGCTTCCCCGCCTTTGGGGGGAGGGGATTCTGGACGACATGGCATTGTCTTCAAATTCAAGGACATGAAGAGATAAAAATACCGGCGCTCGGCCTGGCATGAAGTGTGCGTTAGCCCTTGTAAGGCACACTCCACCAGGCTCGGTACTCGGACCTGCGGTTTCAAGGAGTCGACCTTGTTAAACAAAATATTGGTTGTCGAAGACGAACAGCTGCTTGCCGAAAACCTCAAGGATTACCTTCAGGCGCAAGAGCTGGAAGTCCGGATTGCTCACGACGGTGCCATGGCAATCGGCGAAGCCGAACGTTTTGCACCTGATGTGATGGTGTTCGATTACCGCTTGCCGGATATGGAAGGCTTTGAGGTGCTCGATGCCGTCCGCCAGAACAGGAAGTGTCATTTTGTGCTGATCACCGGGCACCCAACCGCTGAAGTCTGTGAGCGGGCCCGACAGTTAGGTGTCAGCCATATCCTGTTCAAACCGTTTCCGTTGGCGGAATTGGCCCGTGCAGTCTGCGACCTTCTGGGGATGGAGCGCGAAGCCAAAGCAGGCGTGAGCACCTCCGAAGGTTTTGTCGAACGACGCCAAAGCAGGACCGAGAGTTTCCCGCTGCAGTTGTACGACGGTAGTTGGGTGCTGGCGGATCGCCGACGAACATCGGCCTCGCTGGCACCGGACGACGAACAATTGCTCACCGGGGAGTAGTGGCGCGACACGACGTTCCGGCTCCCGCCGCAATGGCCTGCCGCGCCGACAGGGCTTTAAGCCCCCGGCGTTGGAGAGCAAGCCATGGAACGTCTATCACTTGCCGTCGAACCGGCACCGTTGGAGTCTGTACCGTCACGCTTTTCCAGTGAGCAATTGGCCCAGGCACGAATCCGGGCCGCCAGTTCCGGCGAACGGGTACTGGACGCCCTCGGGGTGTTGTGCGAACTGGCCCCCATGCCGTTTATCCAGTGCCTCGGCGCCACCCTGCATTACCCGGTGCTCGACACCGACACGCTGTTCCAGGCTACCCCGGTATTCGACCGGGTCACCTTGGCCCAATGCATCAAGCGCGAATTCATCCTGCTGCGTCATGCCGACGAAGTCATCGGTGTGTTCGCCGACCCGTTCGATACGTCGCGCCTGGCCTGGATCGACGATTGCCTGCACGGCGCGCCGCTCTATCTGGTGCACGCCGACGACCTGAAAGCCTACCTGGCGCGCCATGAAGAAAGCTTCCATGCCGTGGAGTCGCTCAACGCCCAGGCCGATGCCGGCGTCGAAATCGACAACCTGCAAAGCCTGTCCCTGACCAGCATCAGCGAAGACGCCAGCGTGGTGGTCAAACTGGTCAACTCGACCCTCTACGACGCGCTGAAAATGCACGCCAGCGACATCCACTTGGGCACCACCGGCAGCGGCCTGGTGATCAAGTACCGCATCGACGGCGTGCTGAATAACATCAGCAAGATCCAGGGCAACGAGTTCGCCGAACAGGTGATTTCCCGGGTCAAAGTCATGGCCGAACTGGACATCGGCGAAAAACGCGTGCCTCAGGACGGGCGCTTCAAAATCGGCATCAGCGGTCGGCAGATCGACTTTCGGGTGTCGATCATGCCGAGCATTTTTGGCGAAGACGCGGTGCTGCGGGTACTGGACAAACAGGACCTGGCGGACAAAGTCAGCGGTGTGCAATTGCAGGCCCTGGGCTTTGAAGAAGAAACCCTCAAGCAACTGCGCCGCCTCGCCGCCGAACCCTACGGCATGGTGTTGGTGACCGGTCCCACCGGCAGCGGCAAGACCACCACCCTCTACGCGATGATCACCGAGATCAACCACGGCGTGGACAAGATCATCACCATTGAAGACCCGGTGGAATATCAACTGCCGGGCGTGCTGCAAATTCCTGTGAATGAAAAGAAAGGCCTGACCTTCGCCCGTGGCTTGCGCTCGATCCTGCGCCATGACCCGGACAAGATCATGGTCGGTGAAATCCGCGACCCCGACACTGCGCAAATCGCCGTGCAGTCGGCACTCACCGGGCATTTGGTGTTCACCACCATCCACGCCAACAACGTCTTCGATGTGATCGGCCGCTTTACGCAGATGGAAATCGACCCTTACAGCCTGGTCTCGGCGCTCAACGCGGTGTTGGCCCAGCGGCTGATCCGTCTGGTGTGCGCCAGTTGCAGCGCACCGCACCAGCCGACCGAGGAAGAACTGCAAGCCTCCGGCCTCGATCCGCAACACGTCGGCCACTACCACTTCGTGCACGGCAAGGGCTGCGGCCATTGCCGGGGCACCGGTTATCGCGGGCGTACGGCGATTGCCGAGCTGCTGCACCTGGACGACGAGCTGCGGCAAATGATCGTCGAGCGCCAACCCATTTCGAAAATCAAGGCCCACGCCTGCAAACGTGGCTTGCGCCTGTTGCGCGAATCGGCACTGGACCTGGTGCAAGCGGGGCGGACTACGCTCGAGGAGATCAATCGTGTCACTTTTGTCTCGTGATCGTTATGTGGCCGTGCTCGGCGCCAGTGGCGTCGGCCTCGGCCAGCGCCAGGGCAGCGAAACCCGTTGGCTGGGCAGCGTCGGTTTTATCGACGAAGGCTTCCACGCCTGGGCCGTTGCCCTGGAAACCCTCGACCGTTTGCTCGGCGAACATGCTCGCGCCGGTGCTGAATTGAGCGTGGTCATCTCCGGGCACTTCAGCCGCTTTTGCCTGGTGCCCTGGAGCGACCAGATCAGCAGCCCCGATGAATTGCTCGGCTTCGCCCAGCTGTGTTTCGAAGACCTCTACGGCGTACCGAGCCAACCCTGGCGCCTGGTGCTGTCGGCGGAGCCGGCGGGCTACGACCGGATCGCTTCGGCTTTGCCCCAGGATTTGCTGGAACGCTTGCGCAGCCTGGTCAGCGGTCGCGGTTTGCGCTTGCGTTCGGTGCAGCCGTACCTGATGGCGGCGTTCAACCACTTCGATAAAAGCTTCGACGCCGGGGACTTCCTGTTTGTGGTCGCCGAACCGGTGCGCAGCGTGTTGCTGCTGGCCCGGGAAGGGCGCTGGACTTCGGTGCGTTCGGTGGGCAGCAGCGACAGCGATGCGGCACTGACCGCGTTGATTGGTCGCGAAGGCCAATTGCAGGCGTCCACCAGCGAACGGCCGTTGAACGTCTACCTGCATGCACCGGCGCGGATCGACTCGCAGCCCGATGTTCCCGGTGTGCATCTGAGAACCCTTGAAGAGGACCGGACCAGCGTACGGGATTGCCTGTACGTGATGTCCCGGGCGGTGGCCTGACATGCGCGCCTTGACGCTCGACTTCCAGCCACGCCGCCGCTCCGGTCCTTTGGGCTGGAGTCTGTTGACCGTTGGCGTGGCACTGACCCTGGCGTGCTTTTTCGCCCAGCAGCACCTCGACCAGCAATCCTCGCAACAGCAGGGCCACTTGCAACACGCCCAGCGCGAACTCACCGGCGACACGGGCGGCAAGGTCGGCCTGACCCCGGCCGAAACCCGCGAACAAGCGCAAAACCTCGCCGAAATGCGCAAGGTGTCCCAGCAACTGCGTCGGCCCTGGGAACGTTTGTTCGCCATGCTCGAAGCCATGCCTCGGGATGATATTGCCTTGCTGACCCTGACCCCGGACGCCCGCAAAGGTCAGGTGCGGATCAGCGCCGAAGCGCGGGACCTGGAAGCGATGCTCGAATTTCACCAACGTCTGGAAGCCAGCGACGAGCTGTCGGACGTGTCACTGCTCAGCCACGAAATCGTCGCCAACGTGCCGGAACACCCGGTGCAATTCAACCTGTCGGCGACGTGGGAGATTGGCGATGCGAATCCCTAGACTGATCGTGCACGAATACCTGCAAGGCCTCGGTCTTCCGGGCCTGGCCGGGATGGCGATGGTATCGGTAGCACTGATGTATGCCCTGGCCGGACTGGTGCCGGACTGGCAGTCGCTGCAAACCCTCAGCCAGCAAACCCGCGAAGCCGGCGAGTACCTGGCCAAGGTGGAAGACGGCAGCGTCGCGCCACCGGTGGTGCCGCAACGCCAGCTCGACGACTTTCGCAGCAAGTTGCCGTCCCAGCCTCAAGCCACGGTGGCCATCGACAAGATCTACGCCTTGGCTGCGCTGGAGCACATCACGTTGGCCCGGGGCGAATACTCCCTAGGCATCGACCCCAAGACCCATCTGGCCCGTTACCAAATCCTGCTGCCGGTGCGTGGCAGCTATCCGCAACTGCGGCGCTTCCTCCATGCCTTGCTCGGCCAGTTGCCGGCGGTGGTGGTAGAGGACGTGGAGTTCCAGCGCAAGAAGATCGCCGACACCGACCTGACCGGGCGGATCCGCATGACCCTTTACCTGTCGAGGTCGTGATGAATACCAAACGCGTAGTGGGTTGGGTGGCGTTCTTCGGCGTGGCAGCGGCGCTGGCCTGGTTGCCCGATTACTTGAAACAACCGGAAGACGGCGAGATCAGCGTCGCGTCCGTGGCCACGCCGGCCAAAGGTAAAACACCGGTCGCCACCGCCAGCCTCAAAGCGGCGCCGATCAAGGACTTGAGCCCGTCCGGCGACCTGTTCGCCACCCGCAGTTGGAAGACCGAACCGACCCTGGCCAGCGTCAACGAACAAACCGTCAACCTGACCCCGGTGGTGCAAACCCCAAGCGCCCCCGCAATGCCTTTCCAGTTTGTCGGCAGGCTGCATAACCAATCCGACCTGCAAGTGTTTTTGCAGAACGGCGAAAAAATATACGTCGTACGCAAAGGGGATGTGATCGACGACACCTGGCGGATCGAGGGCATTTCCGATGTGGAATTGAGCCTGGTCTACCTGCCTCTGCATTTGTCCCAGACCTTGTCTGTGGGGAGCACGCAATGAACAGATCCCGTTTGCTGATGAGCCTGTGCCTGAGCACAGTGCTGGCCGCGTGCAGTTCGGCGCAAGTCGCCAACCAAGAAGCGTCCGACCTGATCGAACAAGGGCAGTACGAGGCCGGGTTGGCGCGAATCCAGGAAGGCCTGCGGGAGAACCCTCGGGACACCCAATTGCACTTGCTGCTCAACATCGGGCGGGCCAAAGCGGTGACCTCATTGCTGACCGCCGGTGACGCCGACCGAGCACGTCGGGACGTTCCAGCGGCACGCCTGGCCTACGGCCGGGTGCTGATCATCGAACCGAGCAACCGCCGCGCGCAGGATTCCCTGAAGCAACTCGACTACCTGCGCAGCCAGGACGACAAACTCGAACTGGCCCGGGGCGACCTGCGCCGTGGCGACATCTACGGCGCTGACCGTCAGGTCAAACAGATGCTCGAACTCGACCCGAAAAATGAAGGCGCCCTGGAACTGCAAGGCAGTATCCGCCTGGTCCAGAGCCGCAACGTGGTGCCGTATCCGCAGCTGCGCACGCGTCTGGATCGGCCGGTGACCCTGGAGTTTCGCGACGCCAACCTGAAAACCATTTTCGAAGTGCTGTCCCAGGTCGCCGGGCTGAATTTCATCTTCGACAAGGACCTGCGCCCGGACATGAAAGCCACGATCTTCGTGCGTGACGTGCGCATCGAAGACGCCGTGGAGCTGCTGCTGCAACAGAACCAGTTGCACCAGAAAATCGTCAACGAAAACACCGTTCTGATCTACCCGGACTCGCCGCAGAAGGTCAAGGATTACCAGGAGCTGGTGATGCGCACCTTCTACCTGACCAGCGTCGATGCCAACACCGCGCTGAACATGATCAAAACCATGCTCAAGACCCGCGACGTGTTCGTCGATGAGCGCCTCAACACCTTGACCATGCGCGACACCGAAGACGCGGTGCGCATGGCCGAGAAGTTGCTGCAATCGCAAGATCAGTCCGACCCCGAAGTGGTGCTGGAAGTGGAAGTGATGGAAGTCGCCACCCAGCGGATTCTCGACCTGGGCCTGCAATGGCCGAGCACTTTCGGCGTGGTCAACGGCGACGGTTCGGCGGTGACGATCCTTGATCAACTCAAAGGCATCAACTCCAGCCGGATCTCCATTGCGCCGTCGCCCCAAGCCAAGATCAACGCCCAGGACAACGACATCAACACCCTGGCCAGTCCGGTGATCCGCGTCAGCAACCGCGAACAGGCGCGCATCCACATCGGTCAGCGTGTGCCGATCATCAGCGCCACGTCGGTGCCGTCCACCCAAGGTCCGGTGATTACTGAAAGCGTCACTTACCTCGATGTCGGTTTGAAACTGGAAGTGCAGCCGATCGTGCACTTGAACAACGAAGTGGCGATCAAGATTGCCCTGGAAGTGAGTAACGCCACGCCGCTGGAACCGACCCGTCAGGGCACGATTCCGGTTCAGGTCGACACCCGTAATGCGCAGACCACGTTGCGCCTGCACGACGGCGAAACCCAGATCCTGGCGGGTCTGGTGCGTAACGACCATGGCGCCACCGGCAACAAGATTCCGGGCCTTGGCGACATCCCTGGATTGGGCCGCTTGTTCGGCAGCAACAAGGACACCGTCGGCAAGACCGAACTGGTGTTGTCGATCACTCCACGGATCGTGCGCAACCTGCCGTACCAGAGCCCGTCGGACATGGAATTCCAGACGGGCACCGAAACCAGCATGCACATCCAGGCGCCTGACCGTGGCATGGAATCGGCGATTCGTACCGACGTCATGACCACACCGGTTGCGTCGTCCGCCCACGTTGTCGTCGAGAAGCCTTGATCATGAACGCCTCCCAACGCGGTTTTACCTTGATTGAAGTCGTGGTGACGCTGGCCCTGATCGGCCTGTTGGCCGGCATGGCCGCGCCCCTGACCGAAACCGTGGTGCGGCGTGGCAAGGAGCAGGACATGCGTGCGGCGCTGTATCAGATTCGCGATGCCATCGACGCCTACAAGCGCGCCTTTGACGCCGGGTATATCGAGAAGTCGCTGAACAGCAGCGGCTACCCGCCGAACCTGCAAGTGCTGGTGGAAGGTGTGCGCGACGTGCGCAGCGCCAAGGGCGCCAAGTTCTACTTTCTGCGCCGGGTGCCCCATGACCCGTTGTTGCCGGTCAAGCGTAACGATGAAGGCGGCTGGGGCCTGCGCTCCTACGACAGTACGGCTCAAAACCCACGGGAAGGCGAAGACGTGTTTGACGTCTACTCCAAAGCCCGGGGCAAGGGTCTCAATGGCATTGCCTACCGCGAGTGGTGAACCTATGCGCCGGGAAAAAGGTTTTACCCTGCTGGAACTGATGGTGGTCATGGCCATCATCGCGACCCTGATGACCATCGCTTTGCCACGCTATTTCACCAGCCTGGAAGTCTCGAAAGAGACCACCCTGCGCCAGAGTCTGTCGGCGATGCGCGAGGCGCTGGATCACTATTACGGCGACACCGGGCGCTACCCCGATTCCATCGAACAATTGGTTGAGCAGCGTTATTTGCGCAACCCGCCGACCGACCCGATTGCCGAACGCAAAGACCTCTGGGTGCTGGTCGCGCCGCCGGACGGTGTGCCGGGCGCGGTGGCCGATATCAAAAGCGGTGCTACCGGGAGGGCGCGTGATGGCAGCCTTTATTCCGAGTGGTAGGCCCGCCAGCGAAGGCGGTTTCACCTACCTGGGCGTGCTGTTCCTGATCGTGCTGATGGGTATGGGCCTGGCCAGCGCCGGGGAGTTGTGGTCCACCGCTTCGCGGCGGGATCGCGAACGTCAGTTGTTGTGGGTCGGCACCCAATACGCCCAGGCACTGCGCAGCTATTACCGCAGTTCGCCGGGGCTGGCGCAGTACCCCAAAGACCTGGCGGACCTGTTGCAGGACGAGCGTTTTCCCTCGCCCAAACATCATCTGCGCCAGCTCTACCCGGACCCGATCGGTGGCGGCGAATGGACGCTAATGCGCGGTTTTGACGGGCGCATCACCGGCCTCTACTGCCCGTCCACCGACACACCGCTGAAGCAGACGGATTTCCCCAGCCAATGGTCCGATTTCGTCGGCATGGCGAGCTACAAGGACTGGCAATTCGTGGCGGAGAAGGCGTTTTTGGATGGCACCTCCGGTCCGCCAAAATCCCAGTCTTCGATACCTCAGGCGTTGACGCCATGAACAGATATTGCCTGGCGCTCCTGCTGATCTTGACGGCCCCTTTGGCTTCGGCCGGCGAAGAGGACGAAATGATGGGTTTCATTGTCGACGACACGATTTCCCACATCGGCCACGACTTTTATTACTCGTTCAGTGAACGCCTGCGCGCCACCAGTCCGATGGATTTCAACCTGGTGGTGCGCGAACGACCCTCGGCCCGCTGGGGCAGCCTGGTGACCGTGGAATATCAACAACGCCTGGTTTACCGGCGCTTCCTGCCGCCGAACACCGTGGAACTCAAGGACGCCGCGTACGACGCCGCCGACTGGGTCCGGGTGCAGATCGTCCAGCGCAAGCTGGAAACGTTATTGCAGGACACCACCGACCTGGAGAAGGACGAATTATGAACAAGAAAACGTTCTCACAGCGCACCGGCATTTGGCTCCTCGGGTTGGGCAGTTGCGGCCTGGTCCACGCCACAGAGCTGGTCTACACACCGATCAACCCGTCGTTCGGCGGCAACCCATTGAACGGCACCTGGCTGCTCAACAACGCCCAGGCGCAAAACGACTTCGACGACCCCGACCTGAAAAACCGCGCTGCGGTGCCAGGTACCTCGGCCCTTGAACGCTTCACCAGTCAATTGCAGTCGCGGTTGCTGGGGCAGTTGCTGGACAACATCTCCACCGGCAATACGGGGAGCCTGTCCACCGACAGTTTTATCGTCAACGTCATCGACGACTCCGGCGCACTGAGCATTGAAGTGACCGACCGAGCGAGTGGTGAAGTGTCGGAAATCAAAGTGAATGGCCTCAACCCATGACGGGATTCGGGCTGACGGGGAGTAAAGGACATGAAAAATATAATTGTGCTAGGGCTGATGTTGGCGGCATTACAAGGTTGCAGTCTGCGCGACACCATGCCGGCCGAACAGGACACCGAATCACCGACCCTCACACCACGGGCGTCGACCTATTACGACTTGCTGAAAATGCCACGGCCCAAAGGCCGGTTGATGGCCGTTGTATACGGCTTCCGGGACCAGACCGGGCAATATAAACCGACCCCGGCCAGCTCGTTTTCCACCAGCGTGACCCAAGGTGCCGCGAGCATGTTGATGGATGCGCTGCAGGCCAGCGGCTGGTTTGTGGTGCTCGAACGTGAAGGGCTGCAGAACCTGCTGACCGAACGCAAAATCATCCGCGCCTCGCAGAAAAAGCCCAATACACCGGTGAACATCCAGGGCGAACTTCCACCGTTGCAAGCGGCGAACCTGATGCTTGAAGGCGGGATCATCGCCTACGACACCAACGTGCGCAGTGGCGGGGAAGGGGCGCGGTATCTGGGGATCGACCTCTCCCGGGAATATCGGGTGGACCAGGTCTCAGTGAACCTGCGGGCGGTGGACGTGCGCAGTGGACAGGTGCTGGCGAATGTCATGACCAGCAAGACCATCTACTCGGTGGGCCGCAGTGCCGGGGTGTTCAAGTTTATCGAGTTCAAGAAATTGCTTGAGGCCGAAGTGGGCTACACCACCAACGAACCAGCGCAGTTGTGTGTGCTGTCGGCGATTGAATCAGCCGTTGGGCATCTGTTGGCCCAGGGGATCGAGCGGCATTTGTGGCAAGTGGCGGGAGACAACTCCACGCCCGTGCAGGACGAGACGCTGGGGCGGTATTTGAGCCAGAACAAAGTGGATCCCGAAAGCGAATAACCGCGACCGCCCGCAATCCCCTGTGGGAGCGGGCTTGCTCGCGAAGGCTGAGTGTCAGGCAGCCCATCTCCAGCGAATGTACTCAGACCCATTGTGGGAGCGAGCCTGCCCGCGAAGGCGGCCTGACAGCCGACCAGTTTCTTGCGGATGCATGCGCCGGATAAATACCCCCCGATCGTTCCCATGCTCCGCGTGGGAATGCATCCCGTGACGCTCTGCGTCACACCCGAAAGCGGAACGCGGAGCGTCCCTGGCGGCATTCCCACGCAGAGCGTGGGAACGATCAGACTGCGGTGCATCAGTGGAAATGTGGTGCGGGGTTTTGGGTCTGCTGCGCAGCCCAGCGGGAGCAAGCTCCCTCGCCACAATAAGCGTGCAGTCAGATGGACCGCGTCATCGTTCTTCGCGAGCAAGCTTTGCTCCTACAAGGATCGGTGGTGAACGCAGATTTTATGTACAACGCCCCCCCTGTAGGAGCGAGGCTTGCCCGCGAAGGCGGCCTGACAGCCGACCAGTTTCTTGCGGATGCATGCGCCGGATAAATACCCCCCGATCGTTCCCATGCTCCGCGTGGGAATGCATCCCGTGACGCTCTGCGTCACACCCGCAAGCGGAACGCGGAGCGTCCCTGGCGGCATTCCCACGCAGAGCGTGGAAACGATCAGACTGCGGTGCATCAGTGGAAATGTGGTTGCGGGTTTTGGGTCTGCTGCGCAGCCCAGCGGAAGCAAGCTCCCTCGCCACAATAAGCGTGCAGTCAGATGGACCGCGTCATCGTTCTTCGCGAGCAAGCTTTGCTCCTACAAGGATCGGTGGTGAACGCAGATTTTATGTACAACGCCCCCCTGTAGGAGCGAGGCTTGCCCGCGAAGGCGGCCTGACAGCTGACCAGTTTCTTGCGGATGCATGCGCCGGATAAATACCCCCCGATCGTTCCCATGCTTCGCGTGGGAATGCATCCCGTGACGCTCTGCGTCACACCCGAAAGCGGAACGCGGAGCGTCCCTGGCGGCATTCCCACGCAGAGCGTGGGAACGATCAGACTGCGATGCATCAGTGGAAATGTGGTTGCGGGGTTTGGGTCTGCTGCGCAGCCCAGCGGGAGCAAGCTCCCTCGCTACAATAAGCGTGCAGTCAGATGGACCGCGTTATCGTTCTTCGCGAGCAAGCTTTGCTCCTACAGGGGGGGCGTTGTACATAAAACCTGTGTTCACCACCAATCCCTGTAGGAGCGAGGCTTGCCCGCGAAGAGGCCCTGACAGCCGCCATCAAAATCAGCGATCAGCCCCGCGCCCGAATCCGCCGCCCCAACCTATCCATCACGCAGCAAAAAGCCGCGACCCCACCCCGGGTCGCGGCTTTTTCATGCCCCGCGATTATTGCTGCAACACCGTCGCCTGGTTAGCCGACCCAAACTGCTGCACCGTCGCCATTTGCGTCATCCCGCTCTGATCGACATTGGCAATGTTCCCGGTCCCGCCCTGGGTGACATAGGCCACGTTCATCGTGTCAGCCTGCTTCACGGTGATTTGGTTATCACTGCCATACAACTGCGTGGTGAACGCCTGGTTGCCGGTGCCGGACTGGTCGAACTCGGTACTGTTCCCCGACCCATTGGAAGAACCCTGAGCCAGGTTGGTGGTACCGCGCTGGTCGGCGATGAGGATGTTGTCGCTGCCGTTCTGATCGAAGTACAGCTCGTTGTAGGAGTCGGCCTGGCTGACGGTGGTCTTGTTGCCCGTGCCGGTCTGGTTCGTGGTCATGATGTGGCCGACGCCATCCTGGGTGAAGCTCGCCACGTTGTTGGTGCCGTTCTGGGTGATGGTCGCGCGTTGGTTGCTGCCGAACTGGCCGCCCAGTTGCGGGCCTTTCCAGTTGCTGGCGTAGACCTTGTTGCCGTTGCCCACGGAGGTGGCGTTGAGCACATGGTTTTCACCGCTTTGATAAGTGAAATGCACGTTGCCGCTGCCTTGCTGATACAGCGCGACGGTCGAGCCCATGGACTCGAACTGGTCGGCGTAGATGGCGTTGAGGTCGCCGACTTGCAGCACCTGCGCCACGTTGTTTTCGCCGAAGCTCTGATCCACCACGGTTTCGTTGGTCTGCCCGTATTGGTTGACGGTGGCCTGGCTGGCGGTCTGGCCATCCTGCCAGACTTCACTGGCGTTGAAGTCGCCGAACTGGTTGATGTTCAGGTTGCCGCCGATGCCATTGCGCTGGTCGCCGTAGGCGTAGTTGCCTTCGCCGGCCTGGTTGATGCCGATCTGGCCGCCCATGTGGCTGACTTGTTCGGCGGTCGCGTAGTTGGTGTTGCCGTACTGGATGATCATCGCGTTGTTGGCGACGCCCAGTTGGATCTGCTCGATGTTGGCTTCGTTATTGTCACCGAACTGGAAGGTTTGGCCCGAGGTGGCTTCCTGGGAGTCCTGATAGACGAACGAGAAGTTGCCGCTGCCTTGCTGTTGTTGCAGCACCTGGTTTTCGCCGCTGCCGATCGACTGGCTGGCGTGGCTGGTGTTGTAGCTGCCGACCTGTTGCTGGGTGATGGTGCTGGTGTCTTCGAACAACTGCTCGGCGTAACCGGCGTTGTAATCACCGACTTGCGTCTGGTCGATGGTGCTGGTGGCGGTGTCTTGCACGGCGGCCGCGTCGTTGCCCTGGCCGAGTTGTTGTTGGGTGGCGGTGCTGAACGGCGCCGCGGTCTGTTTCACGTCGGCGATGTTCGCAGTACCGACCTGATTCTGCGTGGAAACGCTGTCGTCGGCCAAAGCCTGGGCACTGACAATGACCAGGATGGCAGCGGTGAGGGGCGTCAATTTGAACATGATGAAACCTCCAAGGTATTGCAGTGCTTAGCGATATTGTTTGACCGAAACGCTCATGCCGTTCCCGGACTGGGTCACGGCGCTGGAAAGCCCCGTACCGGCCTGGTCGATGCTGGCGTCGTTGTTATTGCCGTTCTGGGAAATCTGCGCGCGGTTGTGGCTGCCGTTTTGCGTGATCGAGGCGTCGTTGCCCGAACCTTGCTGGGTGATCTGGGCCATCAGGTCGCTGCCCTGTTGCAGGATGTAGGCTTCCTGATTACTGCCCGACTGGACGATGCGTCCGAGCAACCCCTGACCGTTCTGTTGCAACAACGCGACGTTGGCCTGGCCGAGCTGATTGATCAGCGCTTGCTGGCCAATCGGCGCGGGCAACTCGCCGAGGTCGGCGCTGGGGGCCAGGTCGTCGTTGTCCATCAAATCGTCGGCGCGCACCCCTGCGCTGCTGCAGAGCAGAAGCAGGCAGAGCAGGGCGGCGGTCGGCGTTTGCATGGCGTTGTCCTGTGGGAATGGGCCTGCCCCAGCGTCCGAATCGAACGCTGGGGCGGGGGCTCAGAGCGTGGTCACCGACACCGAACGCACGGTGCCTTGGGACGAGCGGATGGTTGCCGTCGGGTTAGCCGATGGCGCCACGGTGGTGCTGTTGTTGATCGTCAACCGCCAGCGTCCGGTCACCGGCACCGTGGTGGTGCCCAGGGTTACCAGCCCGGTCGGGGTGGACACCTGGATGGTGATGGTGTTGCCGGTGGTCACCGATGAAGTCCCGGCGAAGTCCCAGTTGAAGCGATTGTTGGAGCGGGCCTGGACCGTGGCGGTGGTCACGGTGAAGGTTTCCGCTGCGGGCCTTGGCGAGACTTGCACGGTGACCGTCGCCGGTGCCGTCGATACAGCGCCGAAGCTGTCCTTGGCGAAGTAGGTGAAGGTCGTGGTGAACGCCGTAGTGACCGTGGCCGGAGGGGTGTAGGTGATCACTGTGCCGTCAGTGCTGACGGTGCCGCGACCGGCTGCCGGTTGAGTCAGGCTGGCGACGCCGAGCGGCACGTTGCCTTCCGGATCGGTGTCGTTGGCCAGCACGCTGATCGGGATCGCCACGCCCAGGGTCGCGACGCTGTCGTTGACCGCCACCGGTGGCCGGTTCGGCGCCACGGTAATGGTCACGGTCGCGGCGGTGGTCGAAGCCAGGCCTTTGACGTCCTGCGCCTTGTAGGTGAAGGTCGTGGTCAGCGGAGTGGTGACGACGGCGGGCGGCGTGTAGACCACCGCCGTGGTGCCGCTCAACGCGACGGTGCCTTGGCCGGCGGCCGGTTGGGTCAGGGCGCTGATGCTCAACGGCACGTTGCCGTCCGGATCGCTGTCGTTGGTCAGCAGGTTGAGGGTGATCGGCACACCGAAACTGGTGGCGCCGGTATCGGCGACCGAAATCGGCGCCTGGTTCTCGCCGGTGTCCGGTGCGGTGCCGACGACCACGACGGCCTCGGTATCGCTGCCGCCCGCAGCGGACTTGACCGTGACGGTGGCCGGTGGCTGGGTCAAATCTGCGACGGTAATGCGCTGCAGGGTGCCGGATTTCGACAGGCGTCCGTAGCCTTGGGCAACCATGTCGGGCACGGCCACTTCATCAGTCGAAGTCGCTTCGATCAACAGGCTGTGGTTACTCCAGCTGTAGCGTGCGGTCTGGATTTTCACCAGGTCCGTGAGTTTGCTGGACACGGCGGTGGGGCGTGTGGTGCCGGCCGGGTTGGTCGCGGTGACCACCACCACTTTTGGCAAGGCGCCGGTGATCAGGTGCTGGCCAAAGTACAGGCCGGTGTTGTCGCCCGTCAGGTTGGTCTGGCACGGCGAAGCCGGCGGGCCGACCACCAGGGCGAGGGTCTCGCGAAAGCACAGGGTCGAGCTGTTGCTCGCCGAGGCAAACACTTCCACCCGCGTGTTGCTGCCTGTGCCCGACGTGGTGCGGCGGTAAGTGGCGCGGCTGATTTCCACCGGAGTTTGCGCGCGGTTATCCAGCACTTTGCCGGCGAGGGTAAACAGGCTGGTCTGGATGGTCCCGGCCGGCCCCTGGATGCGCACGAAGTTGGTGTTGAACGGGCTGCCGGTCACCGCTTCGGTGAGGTTCGGGTCGCCGACGAAGGTTTCGACGGCGCCGTTGTCCGGGTTCACTTCGGTGTAGGGACCGTTGACGCTGCGCAGGAATGGCCCGATGGCCCCGGCCAGGGCGCCGCTGAAATCACCAGGGGCACCAATGCCGACATCTTTGGTGATGTTGATGGCGCGGCGGCCGGGGGTGGTGACGTTGACCGTTTCCACACCAAACGGGTGGGTGATGGTGTAAGTCCCGGCGGTAGGAATGTTCACCCGCATGCGAATCCGCGCGAAGCTTTGCTGATCGCCGTCGACCGGGTTGCCCGAGGCGAATGCCGCCTCGATCCCGGCCACGTAGGCGTCCATCCCATAGCCCGCGGCGTTGTTGGGTATGTTGGTTTCCGCCAGGAACCAGAAGGATTCGTCTGGCCAGTTGTCCGGGAACACCATCGGCAAGGTGTCGTCGAAAATCCCCGGGGTCGGCAGCAAGGTGCACATGTAGGCCGGTGGCGTTGCGGCCGGCACCCGCGTGCTGACGGCACGGGATTGGCACAGTTCCATCGACAGCAGATTGTTGTCCTGATACCACATCGGGAATTTCCCGGTGGCGAAGGTGTAGGGGCCGGGATCGACTGCCGCCAGTTGGGCGAAAGCACTTCCCGACAGCGATAGAGTCAGTCCCAGGGCGTTGAGCGCCAGGCGTGGCCACTTGTTCATGATGCCTCCTGATACGGATCTGGGCATGAGAGCGTTCATTGCACGATGACCACTTCTTCGGTATCGCTGCCGCCATTGGATGACGTCACCCGAACCTTGGCCGGTGGAATCGGCGAGATCCCGGTGGCCAGGGTTTTCACTGCGCCGTCGCCGCTCAGGGCGCCGATGGCGACACCGCTGCCGGACGTGGCAGTGAGTACCGGCGGCGAGGTTTCATCGCTGGTCGAGGCTACGAGCGTCAGTTGCCCGGTGCTCAGGCTGTACTCGGCGCGCGAAATCACCACCAGGTCCGTCAGCGGCATGCTCAGGGTGGTTGGCGTGCTGGTGGCGATGGCCAGGTGGTTGTCGGCGGTCACTTGTAAGGTGCTCGGCAAACTTGGGTTGACCGGTGACTGGGCGTACCAGTTACCGGTGGTGTCGGCTTCGGTCAGGTGCAGCGCCGGGTTGTTGCTGTCCAGCGTCACGGTGGCCGGTGGCGGTGGCGCCATCACGAACACATCCTGTTGGGCCACCGGAGCGCTGGCGCCGGCATGCCGCGAATAGGTGCCGCGCTGGGTGATCAGTGGTGTCGGCCGGACCACCGTCGACAACTTGCCGGACACCGCGAACACCGTGGTCCGCAGGTCGATACCGTTAGGGCCTTCGATGCGCAGGAAGTTGGTATTGAACGGGCTGCCGGTCACGGCTTCGGAGAGGTTCGGGTCGCCGATGAATTTCTCAGCCTGGCCGGTCACCGGGTTGGTTTCGGTGTAGGGGCCGTTGACGCTGCGCAGGAACGGTCCGATGTCACCCTTGAGGGCGCCGTCGTAGGTTTTCGGGGTGCCGATACCGATGTCCCGGGTCATGTTGATCGCTTTGCGACCGGGAGTGTCCACGGTGAAGGCTTCGACGCCGTAAGGGTGGGTGATGATGTACGTGCCAGCGGTGGGCACGTCGACCCGAATACGGATGCGGGCGAAGCTGATCTGGTCGCCATCCACCGGGTCGCCGCCACTGAAGGCGGCTTCGAGGCCGCTGACGTAGTTCAGGTTGATGCCCCTGGCCGCATCGACAATCGTGCTGTCGGCAGTGAACCAGAATGCTTCGTCGGGGAAGTTGGTCGGGAAGACCAACGGTTTGGTGTCGTCGAAAATTCCCGGAGCCGGGATCAGCGAGCACATATAGGTCGGCGCGCCTGGCGCGCCGGCCACCCGTGAGCTGACGGCTTTGGACAGGCACAGGTCGAGGGTTCGGCCGTGGGTGTCCTGATACCAGGCGGCGAAATCACCGTTGGCGGGCAGGTAAGGGCCTGAATCGACTGCAAACAGAGCCGCCTGGGCAACGCCTTGGGCCAGAGCGGTAACGACCAGCGCGGCCGCAGTTTTGGACAGTAAAGGGTGCATGAGTTAATCCCTCTATCGGAATGCCTGTCCCTTGGAGACGGGCCAGTTGCTAGGGCTAGCGCAAATTGCATACCAATCGGGGGGAACAGGCGGGAGAGGGCCGGGGTATGGGGGTTGAGGGTGGTGGAGGGGGATTGAGGACTGGATGTCGGGGCGGGCGAGTGTCCCCAGAGTTGGGGGTGATTGGGGCAGGTGGGGATGGGGAAAATCTCGATGCCAGTATCACCAACCTCTGTGGCGAGGGAGCTTGCTCCCGCCGGGCTGCGCAGCAGCCCCAAAATCGGCGATGGCGTTCTTTCTGGAAAAAAAGCTTGCTCGCGAAGGCGTCAGATCTGACACACCGCGTTATCGTTCTTCGCGGGCAAGCCTCGCTCCTACACACAAAAATCGGGCACATCCCCTGTAGGAGCAAAGCTTGCTCGCGAAGGCGTCGGACCTGACACACCACCGCATCATCGTTCTTCGCGAGCAAGCTTTGCTCCTACGGTGACGGCGTCAGGTCTGGTCCACCGCGTTATCGTTCTTCGCGGGCAAGCCTCGCTCCTACGGCGAAGGCGTCGGACCTGACACACCACCGCGTCATCGTTCATCGCGAGCAAGCTTTGCTCCTACGGTGACGGCGTCAGGTCTGGTCCACCGCGTCATCGTTCATCGCGAGCAAGCTTTGCTCCTACGGTGACGGCGTCAGGTCTGGTCCACCGCGTCATCGTTCTTCGCGGGCAAGCCTCGCTCCTACGGCGAAGGCGTCGGACCTGACACACCACCGCGTCATCGTTCATCGCGAGCAAGCTTTGCTCCTACGGTGACGGCGTCAGGTCTGGTCCACCGCGTCATCGTTCTTCGCGGGCAAGCCTCGCTCCTACGGCGAAGGCGTCGGACCTGACACACCACCGCGTCATCGTTCATCGCGAGCAAGCTTTGCTCCTACGGGGCCATTTGCTTAGCTTGCTTGCATTGGGTCAAACCCCGAACACTGGGCTATACCCCCTCTATAGGGGAATCGTCTGGATCATCGCCAATGAACATGTACGTACCGCCGCACCGGCCCGAGGATGGCGATATTCGCCTGAGCACGCGCAAGCAGCCGTTCAACCTGCTGCGCTGGTTTTCGCTCATCAGTATGGCCGTGATCGCGACCGTGGCGGTGGCGCTGGGGGCGGTGTCCACGCAGTTTGTGATTACCGAAAGCGTGCAGCGCGATGCCCTGCTGACGGCGCAATTCATCCAGGCGATTGCCTCGGCGGAGGTGCGCCATGTAGCGATCCCCCATATTCGGACCATGGGCGAGCTGGTCGACCCGCGCCAGGACAAGGACTTTCCCGACGTCGATCCGGCGGCGCGGGCCAATGCCCGGGACGAATTCCTCGACCATATCGCCAACCTGCCGGACGTGATCCTGGCCAACGTCTATGCCCCCGACCGCACGGTGATCTGGTCCACCAACCCGGCACTCATGGGCACCAGGATTCACGCCGACGAAGATCTGGACCACGCCTTCGAGTTCCAGATTCCGGTGTCGGCCAGTTATCACAACGTCGACCAAGGGCGGATGGAGCAGAAATTCGTCGTACCGCCCGACTTCATATTTATCGAAAACTACATTCCGCTGTTCGATGCCGACGGCAAGAACGTCACGGCCATGGTCGAGATCTACAAGGAACCCAAGGACCTGATCACCCGCATCGAGCGCGGCCTGGCGCTGATCTGGCTGGCCACCGCACTGGGCGGCGGGCTGATTTACCTGGGTTTGTACTGGATCGTGCGCCGGGCCGCGATCCTGCTGGCGCAACAGCAGAAGCAACTGATCACCAACGAAACCTTTGTCGCCCTAGGCGAGATGTCGTCAGCGGTTGCGCATAGCCTGCGCAATCCATTGGCGACGATCCGCTCCAGCGCCGAGCTGGCGCTGGAGTTCGACAGCGGGTCGGCGCACAAGAATATCCACGACATCATTGGCCAGGTCGATCGCATGTCGAAGTGGGTACGCGAACTGCTGCAATCCTTGCGTCCGCTCAACGACGACCCCGAGCCGGTGAACCTGGTGGCGGCGATCCACGACAGCCTCACGGCGTTCGAACAGCAAATTGCCCGGGCGAAAGTCAGCGTAGTGTTCAATCCCCGACAGACACCCATGGTGCTAAGCCAGTCGGTGCAACTGACGCAGATCCTCAACAGCCTGATGGCCAACGCCCTGGAAGCCATGGACAAGGGCGGCACACTGACCGTCACCTTGGAACCGACCAATGCCCGTGGCGTCTGCGTGGTGCTGAGCGACACCGGCAAAGGTATGAACGAAGAGCAGCGCAACATGGCCTTCCGCCCGTTCTTCACCACCAAGGCCGGCGGGCTCGGCGTCGGGCTGGTGTTGGTCAAGCGCATCATGGAACGTTTCGGCGGTGCGGTGGCCCTTGGCAGCCGGGAAGGCGAGGGCACTAGCGTTCGCCTGTCGTTCAAGTTAACCCCCTGAAAACGGGGATGAACTTTCCCCGTTAGCGGGTGTCATGGCCCAGTCATTCGCCGATAGTGGCCTGGTGATGTTCATAAGCCATTGTTAACTCAGGTATTAATACTTTGGTTTAAATTGTTTCAAAGTGTGGCGAGGTAATTGCAAAACCCCCATCACCCCTTCACGACTTCGAGGCGGCTGGTGATGGACAGAAAAGCGCGGCACCCCTGCAAGTGGTTTGGCCTGTTGACCCCACTGAGTATCCTCCTGACGATGACGCTGGGGACAACCCCGCTGCGCGCCAGTCCGATCGACGATGAGCGCCAGCCCGAGCCTTCCGACCCTTCGGCTTACTACGACGAACCGGCTGATGAACCAGCCGCCCTGAACGCTATTCTGACCATGCCGGAGGCCAACAAGGATTCCTTCGACTTGCCCAATGGCGTCAAAGGCAGCCGCGACGTCACACGGCAGGAAAACGTTCTGCCACCGACAGTGCAGACCAGTTTCAATTACCCCACCAATGGCAAGCCGAGCCCGTTGTTCGGAGCCCAACCGTTCACGCAGCAATTGGTGCTGTTTGAGGAGTTCGGCCCGGAAAAACTCGACCCCACCACCCCCGCAGCGCCGCTGAGCTTTCCACCGGCCGCCGTGGGTCCGTTGCCCCAGCAGGACCCGAACAACGTCGCCCGCAGTGCGCCGCCGAGCGCGGCACTTGACGCGTTTATGCGCCAACCGGGGCTGACGCCATTCCCCAGCCAGTTCTCCAATGTGGTGGACCGCAACCCGTGGCAGGCGCAGATCGAGGTGTTCCTCAATCGGCACATCGGCTCGTCGGCCGAAGGTCGTCCGCCAGGAAAGGGCTGGTCGCACCAGCGCTGGAACGAGTTCTACCCGCAAGTGGCCTACAAAACCGTGCAGACCGGGGCGAGGCTCAACAGCGGCTGGCGTGACAGCCATCAGATGCACGGCTATGCCTTGGGCGAATTCGGCCCCGGCGGCCTGTATCACAACGTGGCGGGTGTGCCGGCCACCGATGGCACCTCCAAAGGCGTCGATCCGCGTTTCCACCCGAACATGCCCGTGCAGAACCACAACTCGGTATGGACCTTCGACGGCACCTTGCCGCCCAAGCTGTTGATGGTGCGTTACGGTCAACCGGTGATGATGCGTCACTACAACGGTTTACCGATCGATCCGGCGGCCAACATGGGTTTTGGCCTGCACACCATCACGACCCACGAACACAATGGTCACGCGCCAGCGGAAAGCGACGGCTATGCCAACGCGTTTTTCTTCCCCGGGCAGTATTACGACTATCGCTGGCCAATCCAGTTGGCCGGTTACGACAGCATCAACACCGACGCTCATGATCCGCGCGCGGCATTTCCGTGCGCGCCGGGCGAAACCCTGTGGACCAACGACCTGAGCCCAAGCCGCAAGACCTGCGACCACGGCACGATCAAGATCCGTGGCGACTGGCGCGAAACCATGAGCACCCACTGGTTCCACGACCACATGCTCGATTTCACCGCGCAGAACGTCTACAAGGGCAACGCGGCGATGATGAACTACTACAGCGCTCTGGACCGTGGCAACGAGTCGGTCAACGATGGCGTCAACCTGCGTTTCCCCAGCGGCAGCGCCTTGCCATGGGGTAACCGCGACTACGACGTGAACCTGGTGTTCGCCGACAAGGCCTGGGATCAGAACGGTCAGCTGTGGTTCAACCCGTTCAACACCGACGGCTTCCTCGGTGACCAAGTGCTGGTCAACTGGCAGTGGAAACCGACCCTGGATGTACGTGCTCGCAGCTATCGGTTCCGCATGCTCAACGGTTCGGTATCGCGTTACTACAAACTGGCGCTGGTGCGTGAAATCAAGGGCACCAGTGGCGAGTTCCAGGGGCCCAAAGGTTCAGGTGTCTCCTATGCCCGCGTGCCGTTCCACATGATTGCCAACGACGGCAACATCATGGAACACAGCGTACCGTTCGACGGCACCATGGACCTGGACGCCGACGGCGACAAACAGAACCACAACGCGATCCTGCCGACGCAGGGCATCGCCGAGCGTTTCGACATCATCGTCAACTTTGCGAAAAACGGCATCAAGCCGGGGGACAAGATCTTCTTCGTCAACCTGCTGGTCCACGACGACGGCAAAGGCCCGAAAGAACCCATCGCCCTGGCTGACGTACTGTCCGAGAAGTACCTGGCGGTGATCAAGCAAACCAGCAAAGGACCGCAGTGGGACAAGGGCGATCCGGCAGTGGGCAAGGTCTTGCAACTCAATGTCAAAGCCTACACCGGTCAGGACCTGGCCATGGACCCGGCAGCGTACGAACCGGCCAAACCGGGCAAAGCCGAAGGCCTGGTGATGATCCCGCTGAAGATCCATCGCGACAACGCTGCCGACAAGGCGCTGCTGGCCCAGGCTCGTCACCGCACCTTCATCTTCGGCCGTTCCGACGGCACCGATGAAGCACCGTGGACGGTCAAGACCGATGGCGGCTTCGGCTTCCACATGGACCCTCGGCGCTTGAACACAGCCACCCAGTTGAAAACCGGCCCGACCGATGCCGGCACCACGGGCTTCGGCACCCTCGAGGTGTGGAACATCAGGCTCGGCGGCAAGGGCTGGAGCCATCCGGTACACGTGCACTTCGAGGAAGGGATCATCCTCAGTCGTGGCGGCAAGGCGCCACCGGAATGGGAAAAATGGGCGCGTAAAGACGTGTACCGCATCGGCACGGAAAACGATGGCCTGGACAACGTCGAGATGGCGATCAACTTCCGCGAATTCGCCGGGACCTACATGGAGCACTGTCACAACACTCAGCATGAGGACAACTCGATGCTGCTGCGCTGGGACATTGAGAAACCCGGGCAATTCCAGTTGATGCCGACCCCACTGCCGAGCTGGGACGGGGTGCGCTACGTCAACTCCGCCGCGCTGCCAACCTTCCGCACCGGCGATGGCTTTGGTCCACAAGTGGCGGTGAAAAAATGAACCGCCGGGGAGCCGACATGACACTGCATACGCCGCGCTCCCGCGCCCTGGGCATGCACCTGATACTGGTTCTGGTCACTTGTTTGCTGGCCAGTCAGGTGCTGCTCGCCCATGAACTGTCACCGCAGGAATCCGCCACCCCGTGGGGTGGCGACTACTTCCCCAACACGTTGCTGACCGACCAGGACGGCCAGCAGGTGCATTTTTTCGATGACCTGATCAAAGGCAAAGTGGTGGTGATCAACTTCATCTTCACGTCGTGCAGTGATTCATGTCCGTTGGAAACCGCGCGTCTGCGCCAAGTGCAGAAACTGCTTGGCGACCGGGTGGGGCAGGACATTTTCTTCTACTCCATCAGCATCGACCCGCTCAGCGACACGCCTGAGGTGCTGAAGGCCTATGCACAACGCTTCAAGGTCGGGCCGGGCTGGAAGTTTTTGACCGGCGAATTCGCCGACGTCACCGAGCTGCGCAAAAAGCTCGGGTTGTTTATCGAGGGCGTCGACAACGGCCGCAGCAAGGACCACAACCTGAGCCTGATCGTCGGCAATCAGCAAACCGGCCGCTGGATGAAAGCTTCACCGTTCGAGAATCCGTGGATTCTGGCCGATCAACTGGCCAACACCTTGCAGAACTGGAAACAACCGAGCATCGAGGAAAGCTACGCCAACGCCCCGCAGATTCGCCCGCCGAGCAATGGCGAAGAGCTGTTTCGCACCCGTTGCGCCTCGTGCCACAGCCTGGGGCCGCAAGACGGGCAGGGCATCGGCATGCGCAACATCGGCCCGGACCTGATCGGCGTGACCCGTCTGCGCGAACCGGCCTGGCTCAACCGCTGGATTCGCGAGCCGGACCGCATGCTCGCGGAGAAAGACCCGGTTGCATTGGAGCTGTACCAGCGTTTCGACAAGATTTCGATGCCCAACCTGCGCCTGGATGAGCATTCCGCGCAGACGATCATCGACTTCTTGCAGGAAGAAACCGATCGCCAACAGCCCTTGGCGAACCCGGCGCCAGAGGTAAGCCAGACGAACTAGCGGCTAAATAACATCATTGGTCCGTCGGCCACGTTCAATGCCACCTACACTCTTCGTGACAATGGCTAGAAAGGCTTCAGGCAAGCAACCAGGACATACCCATGCAGCTATCAGAACAACAAAAAGTACCTGCGCCGCCTATGCCGGCAGCAGCGCGCAAGGGCTGGGGCGGTCAGTTCAATCTGCTGCGCTGGTTTTCCCTGGCCAGTTTTTTCATCATCGCCGCCGTGGCGCTGGGTCTGGGCTACATTTCCACGCGTTTCGTGGTTACCGAAAGTATTGAGCGTGACGCCTTGCTGACGGCGCAGTTTATTCAATCCATCGGCGATGCCGAAATTCGCCATGCCTCGATCAATCCGAACAGAACCATGGGCGAAATGCTCGATCCGCGGATTGACCACGCCTACCCCGACGTGGACCCGGGGTCGCGTGCCGCGGCGCGTCTCGAATTCCTCGACCATGTGGAGCACCTGCCGGATATTTTGCTGGCCACGGTTTTTGCCCTCGACCGCACGGTGATCTGGTCGACCAACCCGGCGATGATTGGCATGCGTTTCGAGGACGACGAGGAGTTGGACGAATCCTTCGAAATGAAGGTGCCGGTGTCCTCCAGCTACCACAAGATCGACGAAGAACGCCCCGAGCAGATGCTGTTGCGCGAGCCGCAGCTGTTGTTTATCGAGAACTACATCCCGATGTTCAACGCCGACAAGAGCAAAGTGATCGCCATGGTGGAGATCTACAAAGAGCCCGCTGATCTGGTGGAGCGCATTGAGCGCGGCTTCAAGTCGATCTGGATCGCGACCCTGCTCGGCGGCGCGGCGATTTACCTGGCGCTGTTCTGGATCGTGCGGCGCGCCGCGACACTGCTGCAGAGCCAGCAGAAACAACTGATCAGCAACGAAACCTTCGTTGCCCTGGGGGAAATGTCCTCGGCGGTCGCCCACAGCTTGCGCAACCCACTGGCTACCATCCGCTCCAGCGCCGAACTCGCTCAGGAAGTGGCGAGCCAGGGCGCGCAAAAGAACATTGGCGACATCATCAACCAGGTCGATCGGATGTCCCGTTGGGTCCGCGAGCTGTTGGTATCGCTAAGGCCGATGAATGACGACTCTGAATCCGTAGACCTGGTGCTGGCCATCGACGACGCCCTGAGCGCCTTCGACCCGCTGATCAGACGTTCGAACGTCGAGGTGCGCTTTACCCCGCAAAGTTTTCCGCCGGTGGTCAGCCAGCAAGTGCTGCTCACACAGATTCTCAACAGCCTGTTCGCCAATGCGTTGGAGGCCATGCCCAAGGGCGGCGTATTGAGCGTTGATATCGATTCGCCTGAACCTGGGCAGTTGGCGATGACCCTGACCGATACCGGCAAGGGCATGACCAAACAGCAGCAACAGATGGTATTCAAGCCGTTTTTCACCACCAAACAGGGCGGCTTGGGCGTCGGCCTGGCGTTGGTCAAACGAATAATGGAACGCTTCCAGGGCTCGGTCGTACTGACCAGTCAGGAGCAGGAAGGAACCCGCGTTTGTCTCACCTTTAAAGTGGCAACGGGAGGGGAATATGGAGCACAGCATACTGCTGGTCGAGGATGATGAACTCCTCGCCGAGAATATTCAGACATACCTGGAGCGCAAGGACTTCGAGGTGACAGTCTGCCACTCGGCCGAAGACGCACTGGAGCAATTGAGTACTTTTGTCCCGGACGTGGTGCTCACCGATAACTCGCTGCCGGGCATGAGCGGTCACGACTTGATCCAGAAGCTGCGCATCAGCGCGCCGGATCTGAAAGTGATCATGATGACCGGCTACGGCAACGTCGAAGACGCCGTGGTGGCGATGAAAGAGGGCGCGTTCCATTACGTCACCAAACCGGTGGCACTGCCCGAGCTCAAGCTGCTGCTGGACAAGGCCCTGGCCACCGACCGCATGGAACGCACGCTGTCGTTCTATCAGGATCGCGAGGCACAGAAGTCCGGGGTGCAGGCGTTGATCGGCGAGTCGGCACCGATGCACTACCTGAAAGACACCATCGGCCAATTGCTCGACGCCGAGCGCCGGATGGCCAACACCGACTTGCCTCCGGTGTTGGTGGAAGGCGAAACCGGCACCGGCAAGGAACTGGTCGCCCGGGCGCTGCACTTTGACGGTCCGCGGGCCAAGGGTCCGTTTATTGAATTCAACTGCGCATCGATCCCGTCCAATTTGGTGGAATCGGAACTGTTCGGCCACGAGAAAGGCGCCTTCACCGACGCCAAGGATCGCCGGGTCGGGCTGGTGGAAGCCGCAGATGGCGGGACGCTGTTCCTCGATGAAGTCGGCGAGATGGACCTGTTGCTGCAAGCCAAATTGCTGAAGCTGCTGGAGGACCGGACCATTCGCCGGGTGGGGTCGGTGAAAGAACGCAAAGTCGATTTGCGGGTGATCAGCGCCACCAATTGCAACCTGGAGCAGATGGTCCAGCAGGGCAAGTTCCGGCGTGACTTGTTCTTCCGCTTGCGGATCATCTCGATCAAGGTGCCGCGCCTGCACGCTCGCGGTGAAGACGTGCTGTTGCTGGCCCGGCACTTCCTGGCGATCCACGGCAAACGCTATGGCAAACCGCACTTGTATTTCAGCGACCAGGCCGAAGAGTTGCTGCTCAGCTACACCTGGCCCGGCAACGTGCGCGAGTTGCGCAACATGCTGGAGCAAACCGTGTTGCTGGCCCAGAGCGACACCATTGCCGCGCACCAATTGAACGTCTGCCTAAGCCTGGTGGATGAACCGTTGGTCCTGCCCGAGACGCAATACTTCGAACCCCGGCCGAGCCACAACGTCGAATCGATGAACCTGCCGGAAGTCGAGCGCGACATGGTGCGCAAGATGCTCGACAAGACCGACTGGAACGTCACCAAGTCTGCGCGCCTGCTGGGTCTGAGCCGCGACATGCTGCGTTACCGGATCGAAAAACTCGGCCTCGCACGGCCGGACAAGCGTCAGTGGTAGGTGCATCGATTGACTGATGGTCGGTAATTTGTCAGAGGACGACGAGAGGTGGGTACGCTCGGTGGAAAATCCACGGAGGCTGTGCCTAACTGATTTTTCCCCTTTGATGGAGAAGCGGGCTATGCGGCGTAGAGGGACGCAATTCTGGCTCTGGAGTAATCGCCAATTACACAGTCGCAGCCACGATGAGGTGTTGGCCGACGGTACGCAGATCGAGGTGCAGGCGCGGTTCAATCGTGAGCAGGTGACCCAAGTGTTCATCGGCGTGTATGCCCGCGATGGCGCTGCGCTGGCGGAAGAATTTTATGACCGCGAGGGCCATCCTTGTTTGGCGAAAGCCTTGGCATGGGGCTGCACGCGCGCCCAGGCGATCCTCACCACGGAGTCCGAATTCCGCGCCCCCCATCGCATTCAACGGACGGTGGGAGTGGTGCTGGATGATCCTTGCGAACTGGCCCTGCGTCATATGGAAATGTCCGGGGAGGAGACGCTTCGACTCAAGCGTCAGGATGCCTGGGACGAGTACCTGAACGCCAAGCAAGCCGTGCTGGACATGATGCGTTCCAGCAAGGTGGACAGCGAGGTCTGGGAAACCCAGAAACGCCGCCTGCGCGACGCCATCGACCGCCGTGCGGCGCTGCGCCATACGTGGCCCTGCGACTGACACTCAAGGCATCGCCTGTTCCTGACGGGTCAGGCAGGCCAGCAGGCACGAGGGGTCGAGCACCTCGTCGTTGACGTAGATCCCGCGTTCCGGATCGTAGGAACGGATAAACACCCGCACGTTGGCATCCGCCACGGTGGGCAGTTGCGAATCGTAGAACACGTGCTCGCTGGCAATCGGGATGAAGTCCTGAGGCGCGCTCGGGATGTAAGTGCGCGGCGGCACTGAGCTAAAGGTCGGCGGTGCCGGACGCGCGAAGGGCTGGTCAGGGCCGTAGTAGATCAATGCACTGCTGGAACTCTCGGTCTGCATGGGACTTTCGTCCGCATGCACAGCGCTGGCGGCGTAGAGAAGGGCAATAAAGCACAGCGACAGTTCGGTTTGTTTCATGGCGGCACCTGCGTATTCGGTTTTCCCGCATTTCCCCAAGGCTATTAACTATAGCTGCCGTGCGGACACGCGTTTGCGACGGTCCGATTACAAGATCGCAACAAAGCCTTGATGTGGTTTCTCAAGTTGCTGATCTAGACTCGTGCGCGTCAATAAAATCGAGATCTGGAGTGCGCAATGGACATGCCGACCCAACAACAAGCCATCGCCAGCAACCGCGAGGCCTGGAACGATTCTGCAAGGCACCACAAAGACAAGCCCGAATGGCAGGCCGTGCTCAACGCCGTCAGTCAGACTGATTTTTGCTGCATCGATGACACGTTGCGCGGTGTGTTGGAGCAGGTGGGCGTCGAGGGCAAGGACGTGGTGCAACTGGGCTGCAACAACGGCCGTGAAAGTCTTTCACTATTTGCCCTGGGCGCGCGGCGGGTGGTGGGGGTCGATCAGTCCGCAGCGTTTCTCGAACAGGCCCGGGAACTGACGGCGCGCTCGCCTCATGCGGCTGAGTTCATCGAGGCGGATATCCATCACCTGCCAACGAAGTTGCACAACCGTTTCGACGTAGCGCTGATCACAATCGGTGTCTTGAACTGGATGCCGGACATTGCCGAGTTCTTCCGGCACGTCGCGCAAACCCTCAAACCCGGCGGCGCGCTGGTGATCTACGAAACCCACCCGTTCCTGGAAATGCTCGACCCCGAAGCCACCGACCCTTATCGCCTGGACAGCTCGTACTTTCGTAGCGAACCGTTCGTGCAGCATCAGCCGATCGTCTACGAAGGCAAAGTCGAACAACCGGCGGCCGCGTCCTATTGGTTCGCCCACACCCTCGGCGCCATCTTCACCGGCGCCCTTGACGCCGGTTTGCAGATCAGCCACTTCAAGGAATACCCGCATTCCAACCGCGAAGAGTTGTATGACCGGTATGAACGGCAGGTGGCACAGTTGCCGTTGTGTTTTACGTGGGTGGCGGTGAGGGTTTGAGCTGAAGAATGTGTTGCTTCGACTGACGCCTTCGCGAGCAGGCTCGCTCCCACAAGGACCTAGACTGGGCACCGATTCTTGTGAACAACACAAAACCACTGTGGGAGCGAGCTTGCTCGCGATGGCGGCCTAACAGCCAACTGCAATGAAACGGATGTACTCATTCCCCTTCGGCAGGTCCTACAAGGAATTCAGTCTGGACGCCGATTTTGTGGACGACACCAATCCAACGTAGGAGCAAAGCTTGCTTGCGAAGGCAATCCCGAGGACGCCTTCGCGGGCAAGCCTCGCTCCTACAAGGAATTCGGTCCAGGCACAGATTTTGTGAACGACACACAACCATGTAGGAGCAAAGCTTGCTCGCGAAGGCCATTTCGAGGACGCCATCGCGGGCAAGCCTTGCTCCTACAAGGAATTCGGTCCAGGCACAGATTTTGTGAACGACACACAACCATGTAGGAGCAAAGCTTGCTTGCGAAGGCAATCCCGAGGACGCCTTCGCGGGCAAGCCTCGCTCCTACAAGGAATTCGGTCCAGGCACAGATTTTGTGAACGACACACAACCATGTAGGAGCAAAGCTTGCTCGCGAAGGCCATTTCGAGGACGCCTTCGCGGGCAAGCCTCGCTCCTACAAGGAATTCGGTCCAGGCACAGATTTTGTGAACGACACACAACCATGTAGGAGCAAAGCTTGCTCGCGAAGGCCATTTCGAGGACGCCATCGCGGGCAAGCCTTGCTCCTACAGAGGATCGGGTGTTACGCCTGACTTATCGTTTCAAGCCCCGGCCGTTGCCCCTGACACCACTGGCCGACCCGGTTTGCGCAGTGGGTCGAGGCGCGAGCCTTGGTAACGGGTTTCGCGGTAGAAGCGCCAGCGACCGCCGAACAGACCATGGACGTGAGTCACTCGGCCCTGTTCGTGGTAGCCCATGCGGATGTGCAGTTTCAGGGCTGGAATGTTATGGGTTTCGCAGACATCCACCACTTTGTTGCAGCCCTGGGCGGCCATGGCTTCCCAGAGGGCGACTTGAACATCCACCGACAGGCTGGTGCCGAAATAGGCGCGGGTCATTTCGCCACCGAACTCGAAGAACTCACCCGGCTTCACCGGGAACCAGCAGCCGTAATAGTGGCGGTCATGGTAATTCCGGATGCTACCCCAGATGAATCCGACGGCATGTCCTTCCTCGTCCAGGTACATGTGCCCAGTGTGGCCTTCGGCGGCGAGTTCGGCCATGGTCCCGACGCGATCACTGAAGTGCTTGGTGAACGCTATCGCGTTGTCTTCGGTAATGGTCACCTGACGCAAGCCGGAATAGGGCCGCAATTTGTGCGGCGGCACCGGAGTGACCAGATCGCGCTCCATCCACAGCAGCTCCCAATGGAAGTACACATAGCGTTTCCAGAAGGCCTGAAAGAGGTTGCCCAGACCTTTTTGCCTGATGCGTTCGCGCAGTTTTTCGATGACATTCATGACGCTCTCCTTAGCCAGGGCCAGGGTGTTGTGGGGAGGCTTTTGATGGGTATAGATGAAGGTTGCAACTTCATGTCAAAGCGCCAGCTTTGAATGTGTTGCAATGTGTGTAAATCATTCGAGTGCAGCGGTACCGGCCTGAAAATCCCTGCTCACGACCGCATAAGACACCCGCTCAATACCCGCAAGGCGCCGCTCTAGCACCTGCGTCAGCGACTCGCCGGGATTCAGATACGCATCACCAAAATCCGCCCCGAGCTGGTTCGGATGGGCGACGATTTCCAGCAGACCGTCGGTCGGCACGGGGGCGTTACGCAGGTCCACCGGCGTGCAGACATAGTCCGCCGTCGCCCCGGCCAATGTATGCAGGCGCCGATTGAGCAAACCCTTGAACACGCGTTTGGGCAGGCTCAGGTTTTGCCCAAGGTTGCGCGCCAGGCGCACAGCTACACCTTGCCGGGCGGCAAAGCGCGCGACGATCTCACCGATGGGCCAGATGTTATGCACGTGTTGGTGGGAATCGAGGTGGCTGGGGCGCACGCCGTTGTCCACGCAGCGTTGCCATTGCGCTTCGAGTTCGTCCATCACCGCTTCACGGTCCCGGCGATTGAGCCAGAGGGTATGGCGGGGCAGGTTGAGGTCAAACTCGCCCTGGCTGTCGCAGAACGTCGAGCGTTCGAGAATGCCCTGGCTCAACGGCCGGCCATAGGTGAGGTTGAAGTGCAAACCGATCCGCCCCTTGAGCAGCGGATGCTGGGCCATCAGGCACGCGGCTTCGAACGCCGGCATGTTGGCCATGGCCGTGGCGGAACTGATGACCCCGGCCTGGAAGGCGCCAAGGATCACTGCGTTTTCGCACGGGCTGAGGCCAAAATCGTCAGCGTTGACTATGACTTGGTGCGGCATGTTCGCCCTCCGTGGTTTTTTCAATAGGCGCCTGAGGCGGGGTCGCCGGCGTAGAAACCGTGACCACCGCTGCTGCCCGTTTCTCTCGCCAGTTTTGCAAGACCGGCTTGAGCCGCTGCCAGACGCGCAATGCCAAACCCAATACCAGCCCACTCGGCCGCCAGGAATAAAAACTCCAGCGCCAGTGCTCCAATTGCCCGGTCATGCGTTCGTGGAGTTGATGGCTGGAGTTTTCCAGGCTGACCCGCGAGGCATCGATCCAGCGCCAGTTGTCGTCCAGGCCCCAGCGAATCCACTCTTCGAGCAGCACTCGACCGCTGCCCAAGTCAGCGTACTGCGGCAGGAACGCCAGGTTGTAATCGTACAGCCGACCCTGTTCCAGCAAGCCGAGGCGATAGCTGATGCAGCGGCCGTCCAGCTCCAGTATCACCACCCGCACCAGACCCCGGGCGGCGAGGGCGGTGAAGGCGCGGTCCATCCATCGTCGATGGCGTTCGTCGACGAAAATGCCGACGCCTTCATCGCCTTTCCAGCTCACCGCTTCGACTTCGCTGATGGCCTGCAACAGCGGGCCCATGGTCGCGGCGTCCGGGGTGATGCGCCGCACCTGGGCGCCACACGCGGCGATGCGTTTGCGCGCGCGACGCAGTTTGTAGCGCGGATCGCCCGAGACTTCCTGGCGATCCGCTTCGCTGATCAGGTGCACCGGCACCTTGCAACTGAGGCGCCGTTCACCGGTGGAGCTGTGAGCCATCCACACCGTCAGGGCACTTTCTTCGCCTGTAGGTTCGGACAACTCGTTGAGTTGCAACAACGCGTGGGGCAAGCGACGGCGAATCACGATCAATGCCTTGCGGATACTTTCGGAATCCAGGCAGGCGAGCAGCGCCAGGCGATCGGTCAGCGGATAGCCGAGGTGATGCAACACCCGGAACGGCAACCCGCCAAAACGTTCGCGCGACGCCACCAACGGCAGGCATAGCGCCAGTTCATCACCCTGCCAGCCGAGCAGCACGTGCAGGCGTTCCCCATCCTTGAGCGCCTGTTCCGCGGCGCCCAGCCAGGCCAAGGTGTTGAACGGCGTGTGGTCCGTCACTCGCAGGCGCAGTGCTTCATAAGCCACTGCCGGAAAGTCCGGGGCGCACAGTGAAGTGCACCATTGGAATCGCGTCGCCATCAGGTCAGGTCGCCTCTGCTGCAACAGGGGCCGGCGTCGGTTTGCGCAAGGCATCCAGACGTGAACCGCTGTAGCGGGTTTCGCGGTACAAGCGCCAGCGGCCAAATAGCTCGTAGACGTTCATGATCCGCCCTTGCTCCTTGTAGCCCATGCGAATGTGCAGCTTGAGCGCCGGGATATTGTGGTATTCACAGACATCCACCACTTTGTTGCAGCCTTGATCGGCCATGGCTTTCCACAGGTTCAGTTGAAAATCCACCGACAGCGTGGTGCCCCAGTAGGCGCGGATCTGCTCACCGCCGAATTCGAAGAACTCGCCAGCCTTCACCGGAAACCAGCAGCCGTAATAGTGACGGTCGTGGTAATTGCGTTTGCTGCCCCAGATGAAGGCCACGGCATCGCCGTCTTCATTGAGGTACATGTGCCCGGTATGCCCTTCGTTCGCCAGCTCGGCCATGGTGCCCACGCGATCACCGAAGTGTTTGCCGAAGGCAATCGCGTTTTGCGCGGTGATGGTTTCCAGGCGCAGCGGCGTGTAGGGCCGCAGTTTATGCGGCGGGATCGGGGTGACCAGGTCGCGCTCCATCCAGATCAGTTCCTGATGGGAAAACACGTAGTGCTTCCAGATTTTCCCGAGGGTGGCGCGCAGGCCTTTTTGTCTAATGTGTTCGCTGAGTTTTTTCAAAATACTCATGGTATGTACTCCTGACGGGATCGGCCGTGGGTGGAGTGATGCAACGCGCGGCGACAGGCCTGCGCGGCAAAGTATTCGATGACGGTCATGACGCGATCCAGCTCAGGGCGAACAGGGTTTCCCCGGGCAGCTCGAAGCTGATACGACCGTCCTGGCAGTGGAAGGGCGCGTCGCGGCTGCGGTTGTCGGCGCCGAAGTAGCGCAATGAACCTTTGGCCAACGGACAGTTCGCCCCGCTCAGGTCGATACGTTGCAAGCGCGTGCCTTTGTTGACCCCCAGCAGGCCGCGTTGCAGGTCGGTGGCCATGGCCAATACGTCGACCTCGAACGCGTCGTTCTCCAGGAGCATCACATTGCGAAGCCAATGCTGCTGGATGAACTGCTGGGCCATGCCCACCGGTTTCAGCTCGAAATGATCGTCATCCAGAACCTTGAACATGCCCTTGGGGTAGTACGGTTTTTCGTCGTCGGCCTGGAACCAGTTGAGCATTTCCAGCAAACCGTCCTGGGCCGAATTGATCGCCACCGAGGCCCACCACATCGAGGCGAAATGGGTTTCCTGATCGTAGGGGCTCAGGCTTGAACCGCTGGACATGTTGGTCTGGTCCAGCAGCAACGCCTTGCGTGGCCGCCCATTGGCGTCCAGCCCGACGAGGTCGGCGGCACGGCGTACGCTGTCGCGGTAGACCCGGGTCGCCAACAGGTCGCGAATCATCCATTCGTGCCACGCCAGGGCGTCGATCTGGTCACCGGATTCCGCCAGCAGGCGCCGGGCCCAATCGATGCCGCGCTTGTCCGCCGCGTTGTCGGCGAATGGGCCGTTGACCAGCCGCGAACTGGCAGGCATGGCGATGCGCACGCCGGCCTTGGCATTGGCCGGATCGCTGCGCACTTGCCGGGCCATGCTGTTGAAGATGTTTTGATAGTCAGCGTAATCGGGGTAGTTGAGGTTCGGCTCGTCGGCAAAACCGATGTAGTGGATGCCCTTGCCGCCGAGCGCGCGGGTGCTGGCGAGCCAGGCGTCGAGGCCACTGTTGCTCATGGTGCCGACGCGCAGGTCATGGACGCGTTGGCTGCCGGCGAGCAAGGTGATGTCCTGGGTGATGCCGAACCGGTCCTGGTAAAGCCGGCGGAACGCGTCTTCGTACTGGGGTCTGCCCTGGGTAATGTCGACAAAACTGTAGTAACTGGCCGCCCGCGGCCCGAGCGCATCGAGCACCGCAAAACTGGAGGGCGGCGGCATCACATAGGGCAGGGCGACACCCAGGTTCGGGGTCGGGCCGAGCACTTCGTTGTGCAGCGTCAGGCGGGTCTGGCCATCGTCCTCTCGCAGCGGTTTGAGTTGCTGCGGGTTCTGCGCGAACAGGTTGGCGGTGCCGTCGAGCCAGAACGCCACTTTGCCGCTGCCACGCAGGCGCAGGCGCCAGACTTGTTCGCGGTCGCTCACCGGCAGTGCGACCTGATCGAACTGCCAATAGGCGCGATAGGGTTTGAGGGCCAGCAGCAGTTGTTGGTTGTCACCCACGCGCTGGGCTTGCAGGGCACCGACGCCACCGTGGAACTTGCCCGCCAGCACCGCGTGTTCCCCCGGCGCGACCTTGAAATACATCTCGTCGCCGTCACGGGTTTCGGCGCTGAAATGCACCTTGGCCGGGGCGAACAGTGCCACCGTGTGTTCGTCGTGCTCGACCTTGTAGCGACGGAAGCTGTAGCCCGGAATCTCCAGCTGATAACTGGCGGCGCCGGGTGCCAATGGCCAGCTCTGACTGCCACTGGTTTCACTGGCGGCGATCAGGCGTTCGCCCGCTAGTTTGCCTCGTCCATCGACCAGGTAAATGTGTTCTTCGTTGGCATCCGCCTGCCACGCCGGAACCCAGCGCACGGTCACGGTATCGGGACGGTCCGCTTGCAAGTACAGGCTGCCGTCGCGAATGTCGGCCCAACGCATCGACGCCGCCTGAGCTTCGAGCGCAAAGCCCAGACTCAACAGCAGCACCAGGCGTTTCATGCCGATTTCCTTTGCAGCATCAGCAGCATCGGCGCGATGTCGCTGGGCAGGATGATCAGGGTTTGCCACACCGGCACGCCACTCAACCGGCAATACAACACCAGCAACGCGAGGGTCACCGCGAGGTAGGCGATGGACGAGGCCGCCGCCGCACCGACGATGCCGTAAGTCGGGATCAACAGCACGTTCAGCGTCAGGTTGAGCAGGGCACTCATGCCCATCATCAGTGAGATCGTGCCGGGGCGATTCTTGCCCAGCAAGTCCAGGCGCAGGATGCTCGCGTAGCACAGGCCGAACAGCCCCGGCAGCAAGGCGAGCAATGCGGGGTAAGCCGGCTGATAAGCAACGCCGAACAGCGTGACGATCAGCCATTCACCAATCACTGCCATGGTCAGGCACGCGCCGAGCATCACCGTGGCGGTCAGGCGCAGGGCCAGTGGCGTGAGCTTGTCGATGCCTTCCTCCTGTTGCAGCAGGCGTTTCATCAGGGGCGTGGTCACCGCTTCCGGGACGATCAGCAGCAACTCGGCGGCGGCGCTGGCCATGGCGTAATGTCCCAGCGCGGTGCTGCCGAGCAGGGCACCGATAAACAGGTAATCGGAGCGCAGGATCACTTGCTGGAACAGCAGATCGGGATGGCTGCGGGCGCTGTAGCGCAGCAGTTCATTCTGACCGGCGCGGTCCCATTGCAGGGTCAGCGGCTGATTGCGCTTGAGCCAGACCCAACCGGTCAATACCACCAGACTGATGCCCGCCAGCCAACTGATCAGCGCCGCTTCGAGGGCGGCGGTTTTCCACATCCAGAACAGCGCCAGGAACAGCAGCAACGGCGCCAGGGATTCCACCAGGCGCAAGGCATTGAAAGCGACGATGCCGCCGGATGCGTTGTGCAAGGTCAGCAAGCCACTTTTGAGCACGGTCAGCGGCACCGCCAGCAACAGCAGCCAGGCGAGCAAACCGAGTTGCGTGGTGATGTCCAGTTCGCTGCCGAATTCCCGGGTCAGCGCCACCACCACCAAGGTCAGCAGCAGCGCCAGCAGACAGCCGAACACCAGCACTTGGCTGAGCAGCAAACCCATCGGCCGTTGCTTGGCGGCCTGATAACCCACCGCCGAGTTCAAACCGCCGCTGGTGGCGGCGCTGATCAGGTCGGGGAGGGTGCTGAGCAGCGCAAACAAGCCGCGTTCGCTCGGCCCGAGAATCCGCGCCAGCAACACGTTGCGCAGTAAACGCAGGCCGATCATCGCCAGTTTGGTGCCCATGCTCAGGGCCAGGTGCTTGAGATAATGGCTGCGACTCATGGCTGTGCCCCACGGTAGATGCGCCACGACAGCAATTCCGGATTACGCGCCGTGCGCTGGCTGACACCAAAGCGCGGCAAAGCCAATGGATCGCTGGCGCCGCGATAGATGCCGGTGCCGGTGCCCAGGGCATAGGGGAAGGCGTGGTCGGCGACCTGTTGCCGGACGCGTGCATCGTGATCGCCGTTGGGGTAGCAGTAGACCGGCAGCGGCCGGTTGCAGCCGTTCAACAGCGCATCATGGCTGCGGCTCAGTTCTTCATTCAGACGTTGATCGTCGAGGCCGGTGAGAATCGCGTGGCTCGCGCCGTGGGGACCGAAACGCACCAGCCCGGAGGCTTCCAGCGCGCGCACTTGCTGCCAGTCCAGCGCTTGGGGCAATGACTCTTCGGGGCATTCATCGGTCAGGCGGCTCAAGTCGTCCGGCGCCAGGGTTTTCAGGCTTTGCAGGTAGTGCAGCAAGGTCAGGCTGCGGCGGTCCACGTCGACGTCATCCATCAACACCGGCAGGGGCCGGCCGACCTGTTGCAGGCATTCGATCAGGTGCATCCGCGGCTGTTCGCCATGGCTGCCCCACAGGGTTTCGCCGAGGCTTTCCCACCAGAAGCGCTGGCGGCTGCCGATGAAATCGGTGGAGAGAAAGATGCTCGCCGGCACTTGGTATTTTTGCAGCAGCGGGAAGGCGTTCACCGCGTTGTCGCGCCAGCCGTCATCAAAGGTCAACGCCACCCTGGGCCGTTCCGAGTGTTGGGTGCCGGGGTGCAGGATGTCCATCAACGGCACGCAGTCGAAGTGTTTTTTCAGCCAGACCAGCAAGTGCTCGAACGCTTTGGGCCCGACGCACAATTCATTGCGGTGGGGCAGGTCGGCGGCACGGTCGTTGGCCAGCACCCGATGCAACATCAGAATCACCCCGGAGCCGCGCAGCTGACGGCGGCCCAGTGGGGAATTCAGGTACAACCAGCCACTGGCACGTTTGATACTGGTCTTGATCGGCATGTCAGGCACTCATCGAGTCTGGTCGGGGTTCCATTGGTTGTAGCTGTGCCCGCGCAAGAACTGCCACACGCCGACGCTCATGCCGGCCAGCGTCACCAGCACGAACGCGGCGAGGCGGAACGGCTTGGGCAAGCGGTGACGTACGTCCAGCAGGCCGGCCACGGCGAAGGCGTAGCCGAGCAACTGGGCGGCCAGAGTCAGGCGATAGAAACCATGCTCATCGAGCAGCCAGAGATTGGCCACGAGCAAGGGCAGCAACAGGACCGGCGCCAGCCGGCGGATCAGTTTGTGGCTGATCAACGCGATGGCGTACAGGCCATGGCGCAGCGGGTTGAGCAGTTCACGTCGGGCTGCCAGGCTGATCAGGCCGCCGACGGTGACGCGCTGGCGGCGGCTGAACTGGCGGTCGGGCTCGTCCACGCCTTGATCGAGCACCTTGGCGTCGTCGACATAGACCACACGTTTGCCCGCGACCGGTGCGCAGGTGTTGATATAGAAATCGTCGTTGACCAGGGCTGGAATCGGTTGGTACAGCTCGCGGCGCAACGCCTGCAGGGCGCCGTCGGCCGAGACCGTGCAGCCGGTGCGGCTTTCCACCCGGCGCAGCCAGGCTTCGTAGTGGCGGTACAGACTTTCGCCCACGCTCAGGCCCTTGCCTGGGACGGGGATGTTCATGTTGCCGACGGTACCGCCGACCTCAGGGTCGGCAAACGGCGCCAGCAGCCACTGCAACGTACCGTCGATCCAGTGAACATCGGCATCGGTGAATACCAGGATATCGCCGGTGCAGTGGCTGACAGCGGCGTTGAGCACACTGTTCTTGCCTTGGCGCGGCAGGTCGAACACCTCGATGCGCGGGTCGTCGAAGGTGCGCGCCAGGGCCACGGTCTGATCGGTGGAGCCGTCGCTGGCGACGATGATCTGCAAACGGGCGGCTTGATAGTCCTGAGCCAGCAGATTGCGCAGTTTATTCTCGATATTGCGTTGCTCATTGTGCGCGGCAACCACCACGCTGACCCGTTGCGCAGGCAAGGGAGGCGGCGTGTGTCGAGGAAAAAACGGTCCAGCGATTGTCAGCAGCAGCGGGTAACCCAGGTAGGCGTACACCGGTAGCAACAGGCACAACCAGAATATGAACTCAGCCACGGGCGGGCCTCCTGGCATTCCAATGACAAAGATTGAGAATGAACGCGGCGCCGGCCAGGTGCAGGCGCACCCAATGCAGGCCCCAGAGTTGCAGCGTGAGGCGGATATCGTGTTGCTTGAAGCTTTGGCGCACGCTGAGGATCAGCCCCGGCAGCGAGGTGATCATCACCATGATCGCCGCGTGGTGCGGGAAGCCGTCCAGCAGCGCGGAGATCGCCATGAAGTCCAGCAGCCAGACCACCAGCGACAGCAGGGGAAAGCGCAGCAGGCGCAGGCTGAATCCGTGGGTACGCAGCAGTTGCAGATGACTGCCCTGGCGCCACATTTCCTTGCCCATCCACTCGCGCCAACTGGCTTCATACCCCCAATGCAGGGCAACGCTTTGATTGACCGCCAGCACGCGCGCGCCGGCTTCGCGCAGGCGCATGGTGAAATCCTTGTCCTCGCCGGTGCGCAGGGTTTCTTCAAAGCCACCGACCTTGTCAAACCAGGATCGGCGCATAAACAGGTTGGAGGTGGGCAGCCATTGCACCGGGTGCAGGGTGTGGCTGGTCGGGTGCAGTGTGCGGCGTTGCCAGGCATCGGCATACCACGGCGCCTGGGCTGGCGTGTGCAGGTCCAGGCCGAACAATTCACCCTGGCCCTGGGCCTCGAGTTCAAGCAGCAGAGTCAGCCAGTCTTCGGGCAGCTCGATGTCGGCGTCGATGAAGGCCAGCCATTCCCCGGTGGCGACGGCCGTACCGCGATTGCGCAGTGCTCCGATCAGCAAACCGGGCATCACCAATACCTGTGCACCGAACTGCCGGGCAATCTGCGGGCCCTGATCACTGGAGCCGTTATCGACCACAATCAGCTCACAGTCCAGGCCCGCGGCATCGGCGGCCTTTTGTGCGGCGAGCAAGGTCCGGCCGATGTGTCGGGCTTCGTTGAACATCGGGATGACAATGCTGATCCGATTCATGCCTTGGCCTCCTGCATTGGGGCTTCTTCCGCTTTCAGGCGCAGCACGCTGGTCAGGGCCAGCATGATCCACACGTACTTCTGGTTCGGTGCGCTGAGGAACATCAAAAACAGGGTCAGCGATAGAAAACTGATGCCCAGGTGCGTCAGCAAATCAGCCTGCTCGCGGTTGTTTCGCTGCAGCCAGGCGCGCCGGGCGCGAATCAGGTTGTACAAGCCGAGGACGAGCATGCCGACGAACAAAAGGCCGGCAGGAATTCCCAGCTCGCTGAAGATTTCCAGATACGTGTTGTGGGCGCGGCGGTACAGATCACCGACTTTGCGGTTGGCCGAAAAAACCTTGGCATAACCGGTGGTGGCGTAGTGCATCGGGAAGGTCCCGGGGCCGGTCCCCAGCAATGGGTTCTCGCTGATCATCTGGCTGCCGACCACGATGTACGAAGCGCGGCGACCGAGGGATTCGTCCTGGCTCTTGGCGCCGGCGCTCAAGATACTCAAGGACTGGATGCGCGCGATGTAACCGGGCGGCATCGCGTAAATGGCCAGCGGAATCACGATCACCATGCCGAGCATGGCAAACCCCAAATGCCGCGGGCGGATGCGTTTGAGCTCGACGCGGTAGTGCCAGGCGCCAATCGCCATACTGAGAAACAGCACCACCAGCCCTGAACGGGATTCGGTCTTGGTCATGCCGCCCAGCAGCAACACGAAGCACCCACCCCAAAACAACCGGTGCACTAGGTTCGGACTGCGGATCACCAGCAGCAAACCGAGCGGAACGGCGAAGGCAATCAGCATGGCAAAACCGTTCGGGTCTTCCAGCAGGCCGGTGGCGCGGCCCTGGTCCTGGTACTTGATGGAAAAAATCGCCAATACGCAGGTCATCGTGACACTGAGCGTCACCAGTTTGGCGAACAGGTCCAGGTTCAAATCGCGACCGATCAGCAGCGCGATTACAAACAGAACCAGGCCGACGCTCAGTTCCCGCAGATGCCCCATCGACATGGCCATGTCATCGGTATTGAGCGTGCTCAGCAGGTACAACAGCATGAACCAGATCAGGTAGCGCCAGATGTTACTGCGCAGCCGTTCGGGCGGAAGCTGGTGAATGGCCAGTTGCAGCATCAGGATCAGCACCAGTGAGAGGCCGAGAAACTTGGAGCCGGACAACGCGCTGTCCTTGAAGAGACCTTCAAATGGCAACAGCGCGACAATGCCGAGCAGACCCCACGTGGGTTTGCGGTAGAGCACCGCGACACCCACCAGGCCGAGTACCGCGCCCGGTGCCAGAAACGGATAAGGGCTGGCCAGCAAACCGAGGCAGACCAGGCCGAGCAGACTGATGATCGAGAGTGGAAAGATCACGCGCGTGCCTCCCGTGCAGTACGGATATAAAGCTGCGACCAACGTTCGGCGAGGGCCTTTAGGTCGTAGCGATCCAGTTGCGTACGTTTTGCGTTGTCACTCAGTTCCCGGGCCAGGGCCGGTTCGCTCAGCAAGGTGCCGATCTGGTGGGCGAGGGCGATGCTGTCGGCCGGCGTGGCGAGCAAACCGTTGTGCCGCTCTTGCAGCACATCGGGAATCCCGCCGACACCGAACGCGGCCACCGGCACTCCGGCCTGCATCGCTTCAAGCAGAATCATCGGCGTGCCTTCAGTGCGCGAGCTGATCACCAGCGCATCGAGTCGGCGCCACCACACCGTCATGTCGGTCTGATAACCCGGCAAGGTGATGCGGTCCTGCAAACCTGCGGCGTTGATCCGTGCCAACAGGCTGTCCCGTTCCGGGCCGTCGCCGAGCATCACGGCGTCCAGTCGGGGGTGTTGCTGACACAACGGAATCAGCGCATCGAGAAACAGGTCCGGGCCTTTTTCACTGCTCAGTCGCCCGACGTAACCGGCCAGCCAACGCTGGCGATTGACGCGGTGCGGTAGCAGACCTTTGGCTGCGGGCAAACCATTGGGGATCACCTGCAGTTTCTCCGACCGGACACTGGCCTGGCGGCATAACGTGGCGATGCTTTCAGCAACGCAGACCACGCGGTTCACCGACGCGGTGCGGCACAGTTGCAGGCTCAGCCAGGTGTAGAATTTCTGCTTGCGGCTGCGCGGCGTGAAACCGTGCTGGGTAATCACCAGTGGCAAGCGCAACAGCGTCGCGCCGACCCAGCCAAACAACAGGCCTTTGAAGTTATGCGCATTGATCAGCGGTTGTTCCGCCCGCCGCTGACGCAAATGCCCCAACAACGCCCCCAGCCCCGCGCAACCCTGGCAGTCCACCCCGGCCTCGCGAAACCGTTCGATCAAGACTGGCGGCGCATTGAGAAACAGCACCTGGTGCTGCCCCGGCGTCGCCAGGCAATGGTCCAGCAGCATCCGCTCAGCCCCATAGAAGCCGCCGCTGCTGAGCAAATGAATGATCGGCAGGGCGCTGGAAGGATTGAGCGGCGCGTTCAATTGCGCACCCAATGCACGAAGCTTGGCACGGTCCAGTTTTTGTGCGGATTGCTCGGCAGCATGTTCTGTTCGTTGATCACCAACAGCACCGGCAGGCCCAGTTCGTGGGTGATTTGCGCAGGATGCTTGAAGCGGTGATCGAAGAACTCACGCACATAGACCAGGGCAATCGCCAGCAACAGCCCGGTGAACAAGCCGAACGGAATGATCAGGAACGGCTTGGGAAACGCCGGGGCGGTCGGTTCAAACGGCGGGCTGAGGACCCGGGCGTTCGACAGGTCGTTGTCCAGCGAGCGCACCGAGCTGCTTTCAGCAAAGCGTTGGGCGTAGGTACCGAACGCTGCGTGCAAGGCGTTGATCTCGGTGTCCATCTGCCGCAGCTTGCTCTGGGTTTCCTGCAACTGGTGGATGCGGTTCTTGAAGTCGGCGATGCGCGCGGTTTTCTGGGCGATCACCGAGCTGACAACGGCCAGGTCGGTGGTGCGTTCCTGAATCCGGTTGCTCACCACTTTCAAGAACTGCTGGCGGGTGCGGGAGATTTGCTCACGGGTCAGCAGCATCGGTTCACTGCCCGGCTGGAACACCGCCAGGTCGTTCATGTAGCGGCTGACTTGCGTGGTCAGTGCCTCGCCCATCTGTTTGATCTCGCGATCTTCAAAGGCGACGTTGTCCACTGTGGTCGTAAAGGTGTAGGGGAAGGTGTAGTCGTTGAGTCTGGAGTTACTGCTGGCGGCGGCCAGGGCGGACTTCAGATAGTCGAGCCAGCGCTGGCTTTGCAGCAGGCGATCCTGATACAGGTTGAGCGCTTGCTCCTCGGTGTTGATGGCGTTGAGGCGGAAGGTAATTTCTTCCTTCGGATCGGACGAACCGATGGCCTCCAGCAACGCCAGCCGATTGCCTTCCAGGCCATCGAGACGCACCTCGTATTGTTGCTTCTTGGTTTCATAGAAGCTTTGCGGCAGGTCGATGGACTGCAGTTCCTGGCGGCTGACCAGGTAGTTTTGCAGCAACGCCGCGACAAATTTGGTGCCCTGCGCCGGATCGCCAAAGCTGTAGGTAATGGAGATCACGTTGGAGCCCGGCAGGGTTTCGATTTTGAGCTTGTCGATGGCCTCCTGGGTCAGCCCATCCAGAACCGTGTCGCGCACCGGATCGGTCTCCATTCCGAGGGCGGATTTCACCGGGTTGATCACGTATTGGCGCAGCGGCGCGGTGACAAAGCGTTTCAGTGGCTCGGACACCAGTTTGTTGAGCATGCCGGGGCTGGGGGTGTACTCGCCTTTATCCCGCAGCTCGCTGATGGTCTGGCGAATCAGCGCCGGCGAACGCAGGATATTGCTCTCGGTTTCCATGTCCGCCAGTGACGGCGGGATGAAACTGGCATTTTCCTGAGTCAGGGACGTTGTCGCGTCGCCCTGGGAGAGTTTTTTCGACTGGACGATCACTTGCGCGGTGATGTCGAAGCTTTGCTTGAGCACCAGGGGCAAGAGCAGGGCGATGACTGCAAAGACCAGGAAGACGCGCTTCACCATCTGCTTGTTGGCGAAGAAGATCCTGAAGAACTCGTGCAGGTAGTTTTCTTTTGGATTCATGTCAGATCACCTGAGAGTTAGTTGCTGTTATCGCTTTTGTTGTCGAGGCGGTAGCCGAAACTCAGGCCCACACCCTGGAACAACACCACGTCCGCCAATTGCCGAGCGAGCTCACCGGCGCTGGCCAGTTTGGTCTTGGGCACGTAGAGCATGTCGTCGGGTTGCAGATAGGCGATCTGCGAGGCATCGCCGGACAGCGCTTTTTCCACGTCGTAGCGCACGGCCTTAACTTGATTGCCGTTGCGGCGCATGATCACCACCGAATCGAGCCGTGCCTTGACGTTGGCGCCACGGGCGAGGGTCAGTGCCTCCAGTACCGAGACCGGCCGGCGAATCGGGTAGGAACCCGGTTGCCCGACTTCACCCAGTACGTAGATTTCATTGCCCGCCGTGGACTTGAGCAGCACATCGACGGTCATCCGCCCCGGCAAGGTTGCGTAGCGTTTGTTGAGGAAGGTTTCCAGTTGGTTGACCGTCATGCCTTGCAGTGGCACGGCGCCAATTTCCGGGAAGCTCGCATACCCGTCGGTGCCCACGGTGATCTCACGGCTCATGCCGGTGCCAGGGTGGTTCAGCGAACTCTTGAGGTTGGACTCGTTGCTCAGCGGGCTGATGATTTGCACCGTCAGCTGATTGCGGTTGGGCTGGAACAGTTGTTTGCGCTGATACACACGCTGGATCTCGGTCTTCGCTTCCTCGGACGTCAACCCTTCGATTTTCACCGCCTCATTCGCACCTGGCAGTTCGATGGTGCCGTCAGGCAGCACCAGTTGATTGCCGTTGAGCTGGCTGGCGGCCGTGAAGTTCAGGCCGATGGTGTCACCGGACTGCACGCGGTAGGCGCTTGAGCCGCTGGTGCTGATGTGGAAAATCACGTCCAGCACATCCTGGGGCCGCAAAGTCTGTTCGACTTTGGGCATGTCGGTGGCCTGGGCATTGGCCGGCGTGGCCGTGAGGATATTCACCGGCATGTTGGTTTCGGAAGTGCTGGAGCAACCCGCAAGCGGCAGCAACAGCAGGAGAAGCAATCTGGCGTTCATGGCGTCATCCTTTTCTGGTTGCTTACAGGTTTTTGTAAAGCCATTTGGGCATGTAGTACTTGCGTCGGTTGAACACGCTGCCGACCAGTTTCGCCCCGGCCTGGGTCAGGCGCTGAACGGCGGCTTGGGCCACTTCCCAGCGGGTGTCCTCGGAGCGCACGACGATGATCACGCCGTCCACCTGGGTGCTGATGACCAGGGTGTCGGCGGCCGAATACACCGCGTCGCCGTCGATCACCACAAAGCGATAGCGACTGCCCAACTGGTCGAGCAGCGGGCTCAGACGTTCAGCCGTCAAGTGCTCGTTGCCGCGCACGTGCCGGCCGTTGGGCAGCACATCGAACGGCAGGCTGGAGACCTGCATCACGCAATCCTGCAACAACGGCGGGGTGCCGGTGCTGAACAGCAGATCGCGAAAGCCGCGCTCTTTTTGCAGGTTGAGCTGGGCCGTGAGGTTGGTCGCCGACTGGCTGGCGTCGACCAGCAGCACTTGGCCGCTGCTCATCTGAGCCAGTTGGCTGGCCAGCACCAGGGCGCTGGTGGTGGTGCCTGCGCCGGGGTTGGCGGCGGTCAGGAAGAGGATCCGCAGATCTTGATCGAGCACGGTCGAGGTCAGGTTGGACTCGCTCGGGTTGGCGATGCTTAGGGCTTTATTCGATGAACCGTCCATTTAACTCGCTCCGTGGCCGCTGAATACTTTGAAGGGGGTTTTCAACAGGATCTTCAGATCAAGCAAAAGGCTCTGCTCGGCGATATAGCTGAGGTCCAACTCAACGCGCTGGTCGAAGTCGATATTGCTGCGTCCGGAGATCTGCCACAGGCCGGTCATGCCGGGGTAGATGCTCAGGCGTGCAAGGTGGTTATCCTTGTAGCGGTAGGCGTTGAACGAGGTGGGCCGAGGGCCGACCAGGCGCATGTCGCCGGTAAAGACATTGATCAGGTTGGGCAGCTCATCGAGGCTGCTGCGCCGCAGGAAACCACCGATGCGGGTGATGCGCGGGTCCTTGTCGATCTTGAAATCGATGGCGTCGGCACCGTGTTTGTTGAGGTGGCGCAGGGACTCCTTGAGCTCCTCGGCGTTGGCCACCATGGTGCGAAACTTGTACATGCCGAACACGCGGCCACGATAGCCAGTGCGTTTTTGCACGAACATGATCGGGCCCGGGCTGCTGAATTTGATCGCCAGGGCCAGGCCCAGCAACAGCGGCGAAATCAGCACCAGAATGACCAGGGCTCCGAAGCAGGCCACGACCCGATTGGTGCGTGACAACGTCCAGGGCCGACCACCGTCGCGACCGGTAATCCAACCACGACCCTGCATGTGGATCGCGGTGTCGAGGCGCATTCGGTGCTCGGGGTCCAGGCGTTTGTCACGGCGCAAATTCTGGAGTGGCACACCTTTTTCATGTCCAGTCATAGACTCCTCCGCTGTAGCTCTCAGCCCTGTTGCTCAGCCGCAAGCGGCGCATGGGCGTGCAATGGGTAGTAATCGCGGAACCAGGCGACGAAGCGGCGAAGACCCTCGTCGAGCTCGATGCGCGGGTGGAAACCGGTGTCACGTTCCAGTTCGTGGACATCGGCGCAGGTGTTGAGCACATCGCCCGGTTGCAGGGGAAGCAGCTCGACATTGGCTTTGCGGCCCAGGTGTTTTTCCATCAGGGCCAGGTAATCCTTGAGTTCCACCGGGTGTTCGCCACCGATGTTGTAGATCCGCCACGGCGCCATGCTGCTGGCGGCGTCCGGTTGTTCACGGTCCCAATCCGGCGCGGTGCTCGGTGGTTGATCGACCAGACGGGCGATGCTTTCGACGATGTCGTCGATGTAGGTGAAGTCGCGTTGGTGCTGGCCGTAGTTGAACAACTTCAGCGGGCTACCCTCGACAATCGCCTGGGCGAAACGGATGGGCGACATGTCCGGCCGGCCCCAGGGGCCATAAACGGTGAAGAACCGCAGGCCGGTGCTGGGAATGCCGAACAGGTGGCTGTAACTGTGGGCCATCAACTCATTGGCTTTCTTGGTGGCCGCGTACAACGACAGCGGGTGATTGACGCCGTCATGGGTCGAGTAGGGCGTGTGCTGGTTGGCGCCATATACCGAACTGGACGAGGCGTAGATCAAGTGCTTGACCGGATGATGGCGGCAGCCTTCGAGAATGTTCAGGAAACCGCTGAGGTTGCTGTCCAGATAAGCCTTCGGGTTGTCCAGCGAGTAGCGCACCCCGGCCTGGGCGGCGAGGTGAATCACCGCGTCCGGTTGCTCACGGGCAAACAAGGCTTCGATGGCCGGGGCGTCGGCCAGGTCAATCTGTGCGAGAGGGAAACTGCCGACTTGCTCCTGCACCCAGCGCACGCGATCGTGCTTGAGTTGCGGGTCGTAGTAGTCGTTGAAGTTATCCAGTCCGCACACCCGATGCCCGTCGCGCAACAGCCGCAACACACAATGGGCACCAATGAATCCCGCCGCTCCAGTCACCAGAATATTCATGGGCGCAGCACCTCTGGAACGATGTGCCGAAGGCCGATACCGCTGTAGTGCAAACCGGCGGCGGCGACATGTTCCGGGTTGTAGAGATTGCGTCCGTCAACGATCACCTTGGCGCGCAACTTGCTCGCCAGCAGATCGAAATCCACCACCCGGAAATTCTTCCACTCGGTGCAGATCACCAGTGCATCGGCGTCTTCCAGGGTGTCGTCGCGGGTGGCGCACAGGTGCAGATCATTGCGATAGCCGTAGATGCGCCGGCATTCGGACATGGCTTCCGGGTCATAGGCCTGCACACTCGCACCTTCGGCCCACAGCGCATCCATCAGGTAACGGCTGGGCGCTTCACGCATGTCATCGGTGTTGGGCTTGAAGGCCAGGCCCCAGACGGCGATGGATTTGCCGGCCAGGCCTTGGGGGAATTGGGCTTTGAGTTTGCTGAACAGGATGTGCCGCTGCGTGTCGTTGACCTCAGTGACACTGCGCAGCAGGCGCAATGGCATGCCGTTGTGTTCGGCGGTGTGCAGCAAGGCGCGCAGGTCCTTGGGGAAGCACGAACCGCCGAAGCCGCAACCGGGGTAGATAAAGTGATAGCCGATGCGCGGGTCCGAGCCGATGCCCTTGCGCACGGCTTCGATGTCGGCTCCCAGCAGTTCGGTGAGGTTGGCCAGTTCGTTCATGAAGCTGATGCGGGTGGCGAGCATCGCGTTGGCTGCATACTTGGTCAGCTCGGCGCTGCGGTTGTCCATGAACATGAGCTTTTCATGGTTGCGGCAAAACGGCGCGTAGAGTTCGCTCAACTGGGTGCGCGCGGTTTCGTCGTTGGTGCCGACGATGATCCGGTCCGGGCGCATGCAGTCGGCGAGGGCGCTGCCTTCCTTGAGAAACTCGGGGTTGGACACCACCCGAACGGTCAGCGCGTCTTTGCCCCGGCGGTGCAGTTCTTCATTGGCGGTTTCGGCGACCTTGTCCGCGGTGCCGACCGGCACGGTGGACTTGATGATCAGGGTGCGATCGGCTTCCATGAAACTGGCGATTTGCCGGGCCACGTTCAGCACATGGCTGAGGTCGGCGGAACCGTCTTCATCGGCTGGCGTACCGACCGCAATGAAGATCAACTCGGCATGTTCGACCGCATCGCTGGCCTGGGTCGTGAACAACAAACGGCCGGCCTTGATGTTCTCTTCCAGTGTTCCGGAAAGTCCAGGTTCACTGATTGGTGGAACTGCCTGTTGCAACTGCTTGATCTTGTTCGGATCGATATCGACACACAGCACGCGATGTCCGACATCGGCCAGTGCGGCTGCTTGAATCAGGCCAACGTAGCCCGTACCAAATACGCTCACGTCCATATTGGCGTGCCTCGTAAGACGGTGGAAAGATCAGGAATTAGACTGTCAAAAGGGGTATAGCCCAGCCGTGGCAAACCGTGTCAGCAAAATGACATGTTGCAATGCTAGAACACCCCCGTTTTTGGGGGCGATTGGCCATCAAAGGCTTGCTGCTGCTGGTTTTGCCGCGGTTTTGACGGGTTTTTCACATTTGGAAGAAAACGATAAACGGTCGAGAGGCTTGAATTACAAGGGCTGTAGCGCCGTGACTGTGTCAGATTTGAGTCAACGTTTTTTTGACGCTTTGGAGAAAAGTCGGGCATTTCTTGCGGTTTGATGGCCCGGTGCTAGTGTCAAAAAATGGCCGACAAACTATTGGCCAGATGCCTTCGACGAGCAGCGTAAATACTATGATTCGATACTTAAAAGAACTGCTGTTAGTTCTCTATTTATTCAAGAACTACGACTATTACCTGGAACGCCTGAATGCCATGGGTATTGGCGTTGCCGTGCTGCTATTTGGCGCGATGTTTATCGTGCTGACGGCGGCGTTGTTTATGACCGCGTATATCCGCCAGCCGCTTATTAGGCATCTATTCGCTATAACGCTGTTTGTATCGGCCGTGTTCTTTGACGTTTATACCCGGGTGACCGCCGATTACCTGACTTACAGCAGCTTTGTATCGTTGGTGTATTCCGGCGGTTTCATCCAGGAAGCGGCGTATCAGTACCGTGACCCGCTGATCAGTGGCCTGGTCAGCGGCTTGTTGCTGCTGTTCGGGATCGGGCTCAAACCCCGTCGGCGGTTGCCGTTGCCGGGGGCGTTGCTGGTGGCGGCGCCCGTGTTGGGCGTGTTGCTGCTCAGCGCGGTGTTGTTTGTGCGGGCCGGCGAGGGCGCCCGGGGCCTGCCGATCATGTACACGCCGCTGGCCTATCTGAACCTGTTTGCCTATGAGTCGCTGCACAACACCGTCGGCCCGCGGGAACCGGTGAAACTGGCGCGTAACGATCAACCGGTGGGCCACGACATTGTGCTGATCATCGACGAGAGCATTTCCGGCAACTACCTGGACATCAACACGCCGTTCGGCGTGCACAGCAACCTCAAGGAAGCGCGCCCCGGCGTGGACATCTTCAATTACGGCTACGCCGCGTCCATCGCCAATTGCAGCGCCGACACCAACGTCACCCTGCGCTACGGTGGCACCCGCGCCGACTACATGCGCATCAACACCACGCTGCCGTCGATCTGGCAGTACGCGAAAACGGCCGGGCTGCGCACTGTCTACATCGACGCCCAGCGCACCGGTGGCAACCTGCAGAACCTGATGAACGCTGCCGAGAAAAAGGACGTCGACGAGTTTGTGCAATTCGATCAGACCAGCGTGCGCGACCGCGACATGGCGGCAGCGACCAAGCTGATCGAGCTGCTGAATAACGACAAGCCGGAACTGGTGGTGATCAACAAGGTGGGCGCGCATTTCCCGGTGCACGACAAATACCCGGACGCCTTCATGGCCTACCGCCCGACCTTGCCCCGTGGGCAGTTTGTCGAAGTGGCGGACACCGGCAAACGTGACGGCTTCAATGGTCAGCCGGATGACTGGGTGCTGTACCGCAACGCCTACAAGAACACGCTGCTGTGGAATGTCGGGGAGTTTTTCTCACGGGTGTTTGCCCAGGCGGATTTAAGCAACGCAACGTTGATCTACACCTCGGATCACGGGCAGGACCTGCATGAACGCGGCAACCCCGGGCTCAATACCCACTGCGGTGGCGATCCGGTGGAAGAGGAAGGGCTGGTGCCGTTGGTGGTGATCCAGGGCAGCGGATTGAAGACGCTGGACTGGTCGGCGCAATTGGCCGGGAACAAGGATCGGTCGAGTCACTACAACATCTTCCCGACGTTGCTGCAGTTGATGGGCTATGACCTGGCGGGGGTTGAGGCGGTGTATGGCAAACCGCTGAGCGTGGCGACGGCGGATGAGTTCACCTTCAACTATCGGTTCAATGCGCGGCTGGGGGCGAAGCCGGAGTGGAAGCATATTGATCTGAAGACCATCGTCACGCCGGGGCAGGCGGCGAGCAGTGTGGCGGTGGGGCAGTGAGTCTTGGATCACCCTGAAACCTGTGGGAGCGAGCTTGCTCGCGATAGCGACGGTACATTCAAAGCTGATGTTGGCTGATCCACCGCTATTGCGAGCAAGCTCGCTCCCACAGGTCGTTCAATTCAATCCAGCGCAATCACCCAAACCGCATCCCCGGATGAATCACAAATATACAAACGCTTGCCGTCGGCACTGAACACCGGCGCCTGCGGATATTCACCCGCTTGAAAACGGCTGATGACCTGCCACGTGCCGGTGTCGATAATCGAGACACTCCGCTCAGCCGCACTGCAACAGCACGCCAGGCCACCGTCCGGGCTGAGGGTGAAGCCATGGGGCAACGCAGGGACGGGTAGCCAATCCACCACGTCGTAGCTCGACAGATCAATCTTCACGACAATCCCGGCAGTTGTGCGATAAGGCACATACCCAAAATCCCCCTCAGGACTGAGGGCCATTTCCTCAAAAGGCTCGGGTAGCGACAGTACGGTGGAGACCTCGGCGGTCAGCGTATCCATCACCTTCAGTTCATGATGCAGGTAGTCACAATGAAACAGGCGGCCATCCTCGCTGAGGACGGCCGCACTGGTAAACGGCCCGGAGTCGATCGTATCGAGCAACCTGGCAGACGCGGTATCGATGACACCTATCTGGCCGTTTGTGGGGCTGTTGGCGTTGATGTAGATACGCTCACCCTCGGCACTGATCGCCATTGCCTGCCCTTCGCTGGCGGCGATCGTGCCGATGACTTTACGGGCCGGGATATCAATCACCACCACCAGCGGTTTGCCCAGCCCGGCCGCGTAGGCACGGGTGCCTGTAGGGTCAATGACCACGGCCAGCGGGCGGATCGGCAGGGATATCACGGCGCTCACACGATGGGCCGTGGTGTCGACCAGCATCAGCGTGCTGTCCTCGGTGTTGCAGACGCAGGCCACTGATCCCTGGGCGGCCAGCGCCAGGCAGGCTGGCTCACGGCCGACTTCAACGACAGCGATGATAACGGGCGTGCGCAGTCCCTTGCCGACGGTTCCCGCGTCGGGGCTTCGAGGACTCTGTACCGTGGTTTTCATGATCCCCGCGCCTGTCCTGTGCAACGCCATGAGGCAATCGGTTCCATCAACGCGATCAAACACTCCTTGTGTGATGTTATTAGATACCCGCACCCGTTCGACCGCTACTGTAAGAACTAACAGGTGGCCGATGGGGCACGCCCTCGTCCGCTATCCTTGGCTCACGCTCATCAATCAGGTTTCCCCATGCTGCAGGTCCAGGGCGTCTTCAAAAGCTACGCCACCCCTCAAGGTCCGCTGCCAGTGCTGCAAGGCATCGACCTCACCTTGAAACCCGGCAGCAGCCTGGCGCTGATGGGCGAGTCGGGCAGTGGCAAAAGCACTTTGCTGCACTTGATCGCCGGACTGGACAAGGTCGATCGCGGCAGTATCAGCAGCGGCGAGCATCGTCTGGACCAGATGAACGAAGGGCAGCTGGCGAACTGGCGGCGCACGGAAATTGGCCTGGTGTTTCAGCAATTCAACCTGATCGGCAGTTTGCGGGTGGAGGACAACCTGGCATTCCAAGCACGTTTGGCCGGGCGCCACGATGCGCGTTGGCAAGCACATCTGGTGCGGCGTCTGGGCTTGGGCGATTTGCTGCGGCGTTACCCGGAGCAGTTGTCCGGCGGGCAACAACAACGGGTTGCACTCGGTCGGGCCCTGGCTTCGCAACCGAAACTGCTGTTGGCGGACGAACCCACTGGCAGCCTCGACGAAGCCACCAGCGATGAAGTGTTGAAGTTATTGCTGGAACTGCTCGACGACACGCCGACGACCTTGTTGATGGTCACCCACAGCCCACGGGTGGCTGCGCGCCTGGCGGAAAAAGTGGTGCTGCACCATGGCCGTCTGGCTGACGCGGACGTGCGCTGAGGTGCGGGTCTTTCGTGAAACCTTGCGCGCGCTGCTGAGCCATTGGCGTCAACACCCGGTGCAGTTTTTCAGCGTGTTGACCGGCCTGTGGCTCGCCACGAGTTTGCTGACCGGCGTGCAAGCGCTGAACAGTCAGGCGCGGGAAAGCTACGCCCGGGCCAGTCAACTGATCGGCGGCGAACCCCAGGCCAGCCTGAGTGCGCCCGGTGGCGGGGTGTTTTCCCAGCGATTGTTTGTCGAGCTGCGTCGGGCGGGCTGGCCGGTATCGCCGGTGCTGCAAGGTCGGCTGACACTCAAAGGCCACGACGATCAGCGCTTGCAACTGATGGGCATCGAGCCGGTGTCGTTGCCTGCCGGTTCAGCGGTGGCGGGGCAGGCACTGGCCATGGAACGCATCGTCGAGTTTTTCAGCCCGCCGGGCAGTACCTGGATTGCGCCGCAGACTTTGCAATCCTTGGGTTTGCACGAAGGTGAAACGCCGGTTTCGGAGAGCGGGCAGACCTTGCCGCCGCTGCACGCCCAGCCCGACATGGCCCCCGGCGTGCTACTGGTGGATATCGGCTTCGCCCAGCAGATCCTCGGCCTGCCGGAGCAACTCTCGCGCCTGCTGCTGCCCAAGGATTTCAATGCTGTGTTACCTGATCAATTCAAAGGCCAACTCCAACTCAAGAGCAGCGGTGAAGAAAACAACCTCGCGCGTCTGACCGAAAGCTTCCACTTGAACCTCGATGCCTTGGGTTTCCTGTCGTTCGTGGTCGGCCTGTTTATCGTGCACGCAGCGATTGGCCTGGCACTGGAACAACGCCGAGGCTTGCTGCGAACCCTGCGCGCCTGCGGGGTCAGTGCGCGGATGTTGATCACCTGCCTCACGGTCGAATTGGGTGCCCTGGCATTGATCGGCGGGATCGCCGGCGTCATCAGCGGTTATCTGCTGGCGAGCGTGTTGTTGCCGGATGTCGCCGCCAGCCTGCGCGGCTTGTACGGTGCGGAAGTGGGGGGGCAGTTGAGCTTGAGTCCGCTGTGGTGGCTCAGTGGCGTCGGTCTGAGCCTGCTGGGGGCGTTGCTGGCCGGCGCCAACAGCCTGTTACGCGCGGCGCGTTTGCCATTGCTGGCGCTGGCCAATCCACAAGCCTGGCATCAGGCCCATGCGCGATGGTTACGGCGTCAGGGTTGGGTCGCCGCGACGGCGGCGGTGATCGCGCTGCTGGCGCTGATCTGGGGCGACAGCCTGGCCAGCGGTTTTGTGTTAATGGCCGCGCTGTTGCTCGGCGCCGCGCTGGCGTTACCGGTGCTGCTCAACACCGTGCTCAATCTGGTTTTGCACCGCAGTCATAGCGTGCTCGGTCAATGGTTTCTCGCCGATTGCCGGCAACAACTGCCGGCCCTGAGCCTGGCGCTGATGGCGTTGCTACTGGCGCTGGCGGCCAACATTGGTGCCGGCAGCATGACCGCCGGTTTCCGTCAGACATTCAATAATTGGCTCGAACAACGCCTGACCGCCGAGCTCTACCTCAACCCACAAAACCCGGCCCAGGCCCGAGAACTGCTCACCTGGCTCAAACAGCAGCCGCAGGTCACGGCGGTGCTGCCTAACTGGCAAGTGTCGATCCAGTTGCAGGGCTGGCCAGCGGACATCTACGGCGTGATCGATCATCCGAGCTATCGCCAACACTGGCCGCTGCTGGAAGCCTTGGGCGACAACCCGTGGGAGCGCCTGGCCAAGGACGACACCTTGATGCTCAGCGAACAACTGGCGCGGCGCCTGAAGGTGCACTTGGGTGATCACCTGACCATCCCGACGCCCAACGGTTCGTGGTCACCACGGGTCGTCGGGATCTACGCCGACTACGGCAATCCCAAGGGCCACGTGCTGGTCAACGTCAACCACTTGCTGCGCGGCTGGCCGCAACTGACGCCCAACCGTTTCAACCTGCGCATCGACCCGGCGGCCATCCCGCCGTTCCTCACGGCACTGCAAGCGCGATTCGCGCTGGACGATAGCCGAGTCGTCGATCAAGCGCGGCTCAAGGGCTGGTCCACCCAAGTATTCGAACGCACCTTCGCCGCCACCGCCGCCCTCAACAGCCTGACCCTCGGCGTGGCCGGTGTGGCGCTGTTTATCAGTCTGTTGACCCAGAGCCAGAGCCGCCTCGGGCAACTCGCGCCGCTGTGGGCGCTGGGCGTGACGCGCCGGCAACTGATGCTGCTCAACCTTGGGCAAACGTGGCTGCTGGCGCTGCTGACGTTGATTCTGGCGTTGCCCTTGGGCATCGCACTGGCGTGGTGTCTGGACACGGTGATCAACGTCCAGGCTTTTGGCTGGCGCCTGCCGTTGCGGGTGTTTCCCCTGCAACTTTTGCAATTGATGGGGCTGGCGCTGCTCGCCACGTTACTGGCGTCGGCGTGGCCGTTGTACACGTTGTACCGCACCCAACCGGCGGATCTGCTGAGGACGTTTGCTCATGAGGACTAAGGTCGGGTTGCTGATTCTCTTGGCATTGTTGAGCGGCTGCGATAACTCGGCGCCGGTTGAAAAAGGCTTCGCGGGACTCGGCGGGGAGGCTGCTGCATTTACCCCGGTGGTGCCCGGTCGCGTGTTCAGCTTTCCGGCGGATCACGGGCCGCACGATGGTTTTCGCATCGAATGGTGGTACGTCACCGCCAACCTCAAGGACGATCAGGGGCACGAGTTTGGCGTGCAGTGGACGTTGTTTCGTAGCGCGTTGAAAGCGACACCGGAGGTGGCCGGTTGGAGCAATCAAACGATCTGGCTCGGGCATGCGGCGGTCACGTCTGCAACGGTGCATCACGCGGCTGAACGTTACGCTCGGGGCGGTGTGGGCCAGGCCGGGGTGAGCGTGGCGCCGTTCAATGCGTGGATCGATGATTGGCGGTTCAGCGGTCCTTTGGCGGATATGCATCTCAGCGCGCGGGACAAGGGATTCAGCTATCAATTGCGGCTGGTTTCCACACGTCCGCTGGTGCTGCAAGGGGATAAAGGCTTCAGTCAGAAATCCGAACAGGGCCAGGCGTCGTACTACTACAGCCAGCCGTTTTTCCAGGCCAATGGCTCGCTGGAAATCGATGGCAAAACCTACACGATCAGCGGCCCCGCATGGCTCGATCGCGAATGGAGCAGCCAACCCCTGACCGCCAACCAGAGCGGCTGGGACTGGTTTTCCCTGCACCTGGACAGCGGCGAACAGGTGATGCTCTACCGCATGCGGCAAAAGGACGGCGCGCCGTACCTGACGGGTACCTGGATTGATGCCCAAGGGCAAACTCAATTGTTACACGGCGACGACATCAGCCTCGCGCCTGGGGAAACCGCCAAAGTCGCCGGGCGATCGATGCCAGTGCGCTGGTCGATCAAAATCCCCGGCAAACACCTCGACATCACCACCACGGCACTGAATCCGAATGCATGGATGGATTTGCGCATTCCATATTGGGAAGGACCGGTGCGACTGAGTGGCAGTCATGCGGGGCAGGGGTATCTGGAGATGACCGGGTATTAAGTCGGAACTCTCGACGGAACGGCGTCCTCCTACGTTATGAACCCCGTTCACTGGAGTCCGTCATGAGCGACGACCTCAAACCCCCAGACCTCGACACATGGCAGCGCCTGTTCGACGACAAGGCCTACTGGCAACAGTCCCCTGACGCCCACTACACCGAACTGCTGCGGATGGCCGACGACTTGCTGGGGCAGGGCGCCATCGACCTCGAACAATGGCAAACCCTGAAAGCCAAGGCCGAGCAATCCCACAAGGACTCGCCCGCCGTGAACGTCGCCCAGGAAGTTGACGACCCCGAAGCCTGAGGAGCACCCAATGAAACCGATTACCGAATCCGAACACCCCGACGAACCCCGGCCACCCGGCGAAACCGAGCGCGACAATGACGCCCTGCGCCCCACCGATCCGAACAAGCGCAAGGAAAAGAGCCAGGGCACCGACAGCGGCGAATCCACCGCGCAAGAAACTGCCAACACTCCCTGATCAGCGTCTATGCTCATCGGCACGCACGGAGCGGACCCTTGATCCAGAGCCGTGCGCTGCCATCAATCACAGGGAATGTACTGTTTATGAAGCTCAACACACTGGCCCAAGCCATCACCCTCGCCACACTCCTGTCCGCCGCCAGCCTCAGCGCCATCGCTGCCGACATTCCACTGTCTGCTGCCGTAGAAGCCGATCAGGAAACGGTTAAAGTCCTGTCTGTCGATGCTGCCAAACACCAGGTCGTCCTGGAAGGTAAAGAAGGTCGTCAAGTTCATGTACAACTTAGCGACAAGGCCAAAGACCTCGGCAATCTCAAGGTCGGCGACCTGGTCAACATTGAAGTCATCCATTCAGTGGCCGCCTACCTCGACACCGACGTCGACAAAGGCTTGCCAGGCTCCACCGAACGCACCGGCGACATCCGCGCCACCAAAGACAACCCTAATCCCGGCGGCGAAGCCTTCCGCCAAGTGCAAGTGCAGCTGAAAATCACCAAAATCGACGTGAAGAAAAACCAGGTCACCTTCGAAAACCCGGCCGGCCAATCGAAAACCGTCGACGTTGTGAAACCCGAAGTTCAAGCGAAATTAAAGGATTTGAAAATCGGGCAAAGTGTTGTTGTGACCTACACCGATATCTTGAAAGTGACAAGTCAACACGAAAGTTGAGTATTAACTCTATATAGGGTGATTATTCTTGTATAGATTCTTGTATAAGAATAATCACTCTAATGTTCTAGCTGGTGAGTTTAGTGTTTGTAAGTTTGATCTCGATAAATATCCACTGAAGTTGTGTGCATAAATTTCATATTTATGTATGCGGACATATTCGGCGGCTTATATTAAAATGCTTTCGTTCGCCCAGTGTCAGGGCTCTTTACCGGTGCATGGATTGCCAGGCCATTACACTGGGCGAACACCTTCTTTAAGTGCGATAGGCCTTGTCCTTGAACACTACGCGACTGCCATCCCACTCCTTCAAACTGATCCACTAACTCGTTAACTCCGACGTTGCGCTGCAACATCAACCTGAAACCGGTCGTGGCTGCTGTCGACAGTGTAGTGTTGAGCAGTGGTTTAAATAGCGGTTGTCATATCAAGAATATGCCGCCGTTCAGCAAGCAGATCCCCGGTCGCTTCCCGTCTGGAACATCAGCAAATGGTCCATTCGCCGGTTACGACACTGTTCGACAAAATCCAGCGCCTTGGATGAGTCTTCCAGATATTGATCGAAGGAAAGCTTGTCGATTTCATAATATTCCTCGTAGTCAACGAGGCCGTTACTGACCGGGATGGACAGGTAGAATTTGCCGGAGTCGGCTTCCTGGCCGATGCTGAAATATTCCGTGTGGTTGATGGCGATGTCTTGGAATTTCATCTGGATGCCGGGGTTTTTAGGTGCCGGGTAGGGTAGGAGGTTATTTTTCGTCTGTCACGGTGAAGTGGTTAGGGCGGGTCCAACTGATTTTCCTGAAGCCGCCGCTCAGGAGCCCGAGGTCCCGAAGGTGCTGGAATACTTCGGAGGGGCACCATTCTCGGCCGCTGGTGAAGCATACGTTTAAGGTTTGCAGTTGAGTGAAGATGGTTGCTTTGGTGGCGTTGTTTGGGGTGGGGATGGCGTATTCGCTGGCGTCCGTTTCAGAGGAAAAACCAAGGTTGAACAGGATTGTTATTAAGGATTTATCAAGAACTTTTATGCGGATGTAATTGCCGTCTGCTTGGGTGACGTAGGCTTTTATTGGATTATTGTCCATTGGATATCCTGACTTCTACTGAAAATTAGCTGTGTGAAAAAAGGGACAGAATTGTTTTCGAGCGTAGAAGATAAATCTGTCCATTTATTTTGTCCCCCCTTTATTTTCTTTACTCGTTTTATTTGGTTCAAACGTCAAAGGGATTCGAGTTCGGTAGTGCATCCATGCTTTTTCAGTCTTGTAGCAGACGCTTTTTGTTTTCAAAAAAGGGGACAGATTTATTTTTTCGTTGATCCTTCTGTGTTCCTTTTTTCTTGCTTTTCTTTGCTATTTTTGTCTCTTTTATTTCGTTGGCATAGCAACGCGTCGATGCGGCACTTTAATAGCGTGTTAGATATTCGTCCCATATAGCGACGTTTCCCCAGCAGTTAGGTCAACGAAAAAAGGTAGTGGGTGATTTTTTTTGTCGACAGAAATTAGCGTGATCGAGCTTCCTATTCTTAATGCGCTACAACCATCATCTTCGATCGCGATTATTTCGGCGGTGATGCTTAGCTCTTTCGATAGGTATCCTATTGAGGGTGACGTTTTATCAGAGAGTTTGATGTTGTCACCCCAAACAAAATTGTCGTCGATACTTAGCTCGATATCATGCGTCTGGTTTTCTTGTAAGTCTGATCCAACAAAAAAAGATAATCCTATCCCATAAGGACTAGAAAATTCTACATAAGCACCGAGATCGGTTAGCTCGATGATTTTTAGTATCGCTATCTTCATCTATTTAGTACCTAAAGGGACGCGGACAACAGTATTGTCAACATTCATAACGTTGTTCGTTAGGTCAAGCGTCCATGTCTCTTCATGATAGTGATGTTTGTTCGGCTTGCTGTTCATTTCGTGAGCTCCATACCGAATGCTTCTTTTCCCATCAGCAGAAACCAATCGGTCATTATCTGGAAGCCCCGTTCGTGGATGGGTATTGGTATACGGACCTTCACCTAAAAACTCATGCCATTTTCCTATGGCATCCTGTGGTTTTACCGGTTTGTTCGCATAAACCTCGTTATGGTAGCCCTGTCCTGAGTGTAGAAAATAAATCTGTCCCCTTTTTTTCTTTTTTTCTATCCGACAATAAGGCTCTGGCTGATTTTGGCCAAATGAACCAGTCGGACGCCTCCAATAAACCAGGGGCGATTCACTTCCTTTAACTGAAGATATTCATAGTGCAAAAAGGGGACAGATTTATTTTCGAGTGTAGAAAATAAATCTGTCCCCTTTTTTTCTCGTTCTGTCTGTGTTTTTTATTGGGGTTTCCAGAACTCAATATTTTCCATCCGTCTTTCGATATCGTCCATTTCATCAGGGCCAAGTGAGTTGTCGAAATTTTCGCTCAGGATTCGCCGTACTTTGGCAAGTTTTTGGGTGACTTTCTCATTGTCGATAAACTCGGTGGTGGCACGTTGGTAGTCCTCCGTTGGTTTGTCGCTGTAAAAGCTGCCCATCTTGTGCAAGGAAATTAAAATGAACTCTATCTCGGCCAACGCTTCTAGCAAAGAATCACCAGGTATTACGATTTTCTTATTTGTTTCTAACATTATTTTCTTCTCATGAAAGTTGGATTTTCTAGCTTTACATTTCCTTTGATAGTTAGTTCCATCGTGCCATATCTTGGGTTCTTGACCCATTCTAGTTGGGATTTTGGCACATCTGTCTCGATGTAGTCTCGACCCCGACCTCTTCCTATTTGATATTTTTCTTCAGCAGTGAGCTGGTTTTGCGCTTTCTTGCTAGCAGGCTCAACATAAACTCGGTTGTTATCTTGAGAAAAAAAGGGGACAGATTTATTTTCGCAGGACGAGACAGTGTAGAGAAATAAATCTGTCCCTCTTTTTTCTACGGTCGTACGCCTAGTGTGATTGCGCACGGCCAGACCAACTGGCCGCTGCAATAGTTCGCAAAATAAGACCCAGCTCTAGCTGGGTCTTTTATGCTGTAAGTTTCGCCTACAGAGCCTCCTTCCTGGACGGTAGTCTTAAGGGCGGAGGGTGCTTCATCCATACATGTACAAAAGGTCGTCGATCAGTTCAAGCTCCTGTTGTGTGTACTGAGCTTTGTTGTACCGCCTGATGTCCTCAAGCACACCTCTGATAGGAACTTGTCGAGTAGGGTCTTGAACAATTTCAATCAGGCGGTCGTAATCCGGATCACGTCCCTTGAGGTATTTTTCAATTAGTTCTTTGAGCGCTACGCGCGTTTCTAGATCGGTCAGCACTGTTACTTCTCCGGCAAAATCGTGACTTCATCCACTTTGATAACAGTGGGATTACCCGATTTGCAAAAAAAAGGGGACAGATTTATTTTCGTGTAGAAAAATAAATCTGTCCCTTTTTTCTATTGTCTCATTTTGGAAATTACCACCGTGCCACCTGTAAAGATGCTCATCTCTCGTCGCTGGATAGATATTGAAAGACTTGTCAGCCAGCTGTGGGTAGAAAATAAATCTGTCCCCTTTTTTTGCCGTGACCGGCTTGCTGGGCGATGCACTCTCAATGGCAGGGTTAGGTACCTGCTAGCTCCGGTTCTTTAGAGTGTAGTGGCTGACCGAAAACTACCCTAGTAAAGGCTGATCTACCGACTGAAAACTGACCTAAGTGTTCAACTTTTTCCATTCCGCTTTCGAACAAGAGGACACAAGGCATAAAATCTGCCTTCAGCAACCCACCCTAGATCAAATTGCAATAAGCAGAGTGGGTTAGCTTTCGATCGGCATCTACAAGTATGCAAAACCGAAGCGAGGATTTGCGTGACAATTTTGTTCCTCCCTCTATTCACTCCACAAATTAACAAATTCGTCAAAATCACTAGCAACAAAGTAAGTGCTACCAGAACTCGGATCAAAAATTTCAACAGCTATTGAAGGCACTTTAAAGTTCAGGCAAACCAGATATCCACCTGCATCCCTTGCTATAGGGACCATTCCGTTGGGAAGCCCTGGGGGGGTTCCCGCACCTAAGTACCATGAAATGGTATATGGAGTTGCATCCGGCGAGAACGAAAAGAACTCACTTATACAGGTACCTTCGTTCCCATACGGGAATGACGATACTTCTGGAGAGGCTTCGTCGGAATACTTGACCAAGTCCAAGTATGACTCTGGAAAAGCTACGCCAAGTAATTTTTGTACTTGGGTAATCGTGTTGCCGTTCACTGAGGAACCTTGTTCAATCCCAAAAGAGCTCCAGTCGAATTTCATGTCAGACTCCCGTATTTATTTTTTTCCATCTGCAAATCCCCCTTTGTTTCCAGGATGAAATAGCTTCTGCCAAAGAGCATTCCACTGAGGGCCTTTTGATTGTTCATGTTGATAGCGCCATACCAGCTGGAGTGTATCTGTTCCCGGTACGTGATGCCATGTGACTTCTTTGCCAGGGCTAATGCCTTTGGTAGGGATCTTGGTGCCCTTCACACGCCTGAATCCTGGCACCATGGTTTCCATGATTTTATTGAAATCAGCATCGGTATCGGCGGTTTTTAAAAGGCTTTCATTTGCAACCTTAAAGTGTTCTGCGCGATTTGGAACAGATAGCACATCTGGGCCAATTTTGGTCTCGTACAAAACGCTATAAGCATGGGGGTCTAATGGTGTTGCCATACCACTTAAAGCTTCGTCGCGGTTTAACGCTGGCGGATCCTCCGCCCCCTTAATACTAGGCTTACAACCCGGAGCCCCAGGGCACTGATCCAACCCCAACGGATCAACCCATGCAGTGGGGTTGTGTACATATTGGTAGTTGTTCAATCCCCCTGCGAGCTTGATCGGATCCGGCGTCAAAAACCGCCCTATGCCTGGATTGTAGTAGCGATGCCGGTTGTAATGTAAACCCGACTCTGCATCGAAGTACTGGCCCTGAAAGCGCAAGGGGTTGTCGATTTCGGCGACGTCGAGGGTCGCGAGGTTGCCATAAGCGCGATACTTCGCTGACCACATGATCTCGCCGCTGTAGTCCGTGAGTTCCTGTGGCGTGCCGAGATGGTCGAGTTGGTAGTAAAACGGCTCGGCTTTTAGTGGTCCTTCGCCGTCGAGCATCGCGAGGGGACGGAATGTGCCGGGCTCGTAGATGTAACTGCGATAGCGGTTTTCTGCGCTTTCGGCAATGAGACGTTCGCCTTGCCACAGGAATTCCGTGATTTGGCCATCGACGGTTTTGGCGATTCGGCGGCCAAAAGCGTCGTACTTGTAGCTTGCAACACTACCGCCGGGGAGGCTGACGCCGACCAATCGATGCTGGCAGTCGTAACGATATTCGGTGACGAGTTTCTGGCCCGTGCCGCGGCTTTCGCGGATCTGATTGCCGTAGGCGTCGTAGTCGTAATGACGGTCGCCTTGCATCAGCAGGCGGTTGCCTTTGATGTTGGCCAAATTCGCAGTTGGTTGGCTGCCCTGGCCTAAAAGGTTACCTGCTGGATCGTGCGCGAAGCTTTCCGGAGTGATGCCGCGGACGTTGATCAGCCGATCGAGCGGGTCGTAGTGGTAGCTGCGGTTGCCTTTGCGGCTGTCATCGATGCCGGCGAGGTTGCCATTGGCATCGTAGGCGTATCGGCGCTGGAACAGGTTGCGATCCTGTTGGCTAACACTGTGGGCTTGCAGGCGACCTTGCTCGTCATACTGGTATTGACTGAGCAAAAGTCCTTGTTGGCGCTGCTGCTCGCGACCGGCGCTGAACTGGTGGGTGGTCAGGCGCGAGCCGTTGAGCTCAATGCTGCTTAGGCGGCCGCCGGCTTGGTGGTGATAGTCGAGTTTGCTGCCATCGGGTAGGCGGCAGTGGCTCAACTGGCCAAGTTTGTCGTACTCGTAACGCAGCGTACCCCAACCCTGGTGTTCTGTGATCAGGCGGTTTTGCCGGTCGTACTCGTAGGCGAGGGGCCAGTGCCCATCGTCGATGTTTACCAAGCGACCAAGGGCGTCGTAGCTGTAATGAATCTCTTCACCATCAGCCAGAGTTTTCACCAGCAACCGGCCAGTGGCGTCACGTTTGAACTCAGTAATCAGCTCACTGCCGTCGTCGCCGAATTCGATTTTCTTTAACAACTGACCGTTGAGGTCATACTCATAGGCGGTGCGACGACCATCGAAGCCGGTTTCCTGCTGTATCAGTCCATTTGAGTAGTAATCGAGGTGGTAGCGTTCGCCCCGTTCGTTTTCGATTTCGCTAAGGAGCAGTCGCGAGTTGTCGTAGTGATAGCGCAGCTGGCTGCCATCCGGGTTGATACGACGGCTGACCAAGTGCAGATTGTCGGCATATTCGTAGCGAATGACGCGCCCTAGCTCATCGCGTTCGGCAGTAACTTTGCCGTAGGCGTTGTAGGTGAAGGCGCGAGTGGCGCCGCCGGGTAGGGTTGTGCGCGCAAGGCGGCTGGCAGCATCCCATTGATAATGGGTTATCGCGCCGTTCTCATCCTGACGAGTGATCAGCCGACCTAATACGTCGTAGCGATATTTGCGCTGGCCGCCGTCGGGAAGGTGTTCTTCGAGCAATTGCCCGAGATTATTCCAGCCTAGCTGATGGCGACTGCCATCCGGGTGGCGGATCTCCAGCAAACGTCCTTGGCGATTGTAACTGTAGTGAGTTGAGTTGCCGTTCGGATCGACTTGTTCGGTGATGTCGCCCTGATCGTTGCGCCAGTAAGTCCACTTTGCCGGGCCACGGTTCACAACACGGACAAAACCTCGGTAGTACTCATAAGTGGTGGCGACGTCTTCCGGAGGAATTACCGCAACCAGGCGACCGGCTTCGTTGTACTTGTATTCGGTAATTGCGCCAAGTGGATCTTTTTCGGCGATCAGGCGACCTTTGTCGTCGTAGGCCTTGAGGTGCTCCGCACCGTCCGGATCAACTTTGGCGACCAGTCGCGCCTTATCGTCGTGGGTGTAGACCTCTTCGCTGCCGTCAGCATTGGTAACCGTGACGCTGCCTTTGTCATCCCAGGCGTAGTGCGCGTCCATTTGCGAGAAGCTTGCCCAGTGATGGATGCATCGCGCCGATTTACCTTCTTTTTCCCATTCCCAGTAGAAACTGGCGCCGCCAGCGAGTTGCCGCTCAAGAATGACATTCTGGTCGTTGTAGGCATAACGCTCGGCTTCGCCCGCAGCGTTTTTGGCTTCGATCAGGTGGTGCTGAGCGTCATAGCTATAGGTGACTAGGGTCTGGACACTGCTCCAGCCATCTTCCAGATTGTCCGCAGGGCTGAACTGCTGATAATCGACGGCGATGATGTGTTTGCGGTCATAACGAAGGAACAGACCACGACCGGCACCGTTGTCGACGCGTTTGATCCGACCGTGAATATCACGGGTGATATACAGGCGATTGCCATAGTCGTCGCTGATCGCGATCAGCGTGGCGCCCTTGCTGTTGTAGCGAAAGTGGTAGAACAGCGTACGTTCGTCGGCCTGAGTGAGGATCAGTTCGGAAGGATCGTCACCGATGAAAATCGCTGCTTCGGAGAGCATATTGGTGATTGCTGGGCGCTGCACACTGGGTAATGGGAACGTAGTGACGCGATTTTCGTGGTCGATCCAAACGACTTCGTCGTCCTTGATTTCAACCCGTTGTGCCAAAGCATGGCTCCATCCGTAACCGAGACCGCAATCGATTTCCGCGGCACTGGTGCGGTAGAGGCGCGTCCAGCTGAACGGCAGCGGTCCACCGAGCTCACCATCGGTAAGGGTCAGCAGCTCTTCTCCTGTAACCATGGAAACAGGGCAGTTGTTGGTGCAGGTTTTCTTGGCGCAGGTGGTGCTTTTGTCGTCCGGTGTTTTGGACTGAGTCGAAACGTCGTCCAGCTTCTCCTTTGGTTGAAGGCTGGTTTGCTGCTCTGCCTTTTTTCGAGGAAACGAAGCAGCGTCTTTCACTTCTTGCTTCGGTGTATCTGTGGTTTTTGGAACCTGACTTTTAGATCCGTTGGCCGCAGCTTCATCGATTTTTAGCGCCGCCGTTTTAGCCGACTTCATCGGCACGTTATTGGCGCTGGCAATCAACGGCTTCGACACTTCGGCGTGCGTTGGCAGGCTGTGCTTGCTGCTCAACGTCGTCAGTTTCGCCGCTAGCTCTTCAAGATATTTAATCGCTGTACCGGTTTTGGCCGTGGAGAGGGCTTTAGTCCCCACCCGAACTGCGAGCCCAACCCCGCCAGTGAGGCAGATGCCCATTACCACGTTGATCAGGAATTCCGATGCCATGGCGCTCACCACGTCGACGATGACCTGCGGCGGCAACATGCCGACCCACGCCACTATCGCCGAAACGTAGATGAACATCAGCGGTTCGTCACTAAGGATCAAAAGGCCTGAGGCAAGCGATTCCTTGGATGCAGCATAAATCTTCTCAATGTCGGCATCCGACAGGAAGTTGCGAAGTCTTTTGAGGTTTTCCTCTATTTCAGGGTTCGCGAGCAGTTCGAACAGGCTTTTAATGTCATCCCACAGCCTGAGTAGGGCTTTCTCAAAGCCTTCCATCGCTTGTTTCAATAGGATAACGGAACGGCCCAAGCGATCAGCAGCGGAGTAGCTGGCCCACTGTGGCTGAAACTTGCCTGCCCATTCACTTTGCAACCAGCCATTGAGATTTCCGATGACACCCTGGTAAGAGTCATAGAGCGCTTTGACATTACTTTGGGATACGTTTGGGAAAAAGGTGATGCGATACATCTGGCCTTTCTTGCAGCCGTCGATAACCTTGATGCCGCTGGGGCCGATTGTTGTTTCAATGACAGGACCAGTTACTTCGTCGTAGAAGGTGCCTTTGGTTACCGGCTCAAGGCGTACGGGCGTGTTACCGATAGGCACGAAGCGCGCCGACTCGAACATGTGGATCAACGTGAAGTCGCCTACCAACGGGCAGGTGGCATAGGTTTCAACCGGTCCCGTCTTGGTCTTACGCTTGGTGACGCTCACTTCGTTGCCGACCTTGAAGGTCTGATCCACATCCAGCGCCCAGCCGGTCCAGAAACCATCGGCCCAGTCTTTGTAGTCACTCAGGCAATTATTGAAGTCCTTGAGAATCAGGCTCACGTCCGGGGTTTTGGCGTCCAGCACGCGCAGGACCAAATTACCAATGGGATCAATCATGACGTGACTTCCTTTGTCAGCTCAGCAGCCAGACGCTCTGCCATATCTTCTGTATTGGATTGTTGGCGCACGAAGCGCTCGACCTTGTGGCGCAGATTTCTTTCGGGGAAGGCGAAGAACAACTCCGGGCAGTCCTCTGCCAACCACTGCATCAAGTTTTCGACGACGGTGGTGTGGTCTTTCTCGGCCAGCGTGTCGACTAATGCCTGTGGAACTTCCCACCAAGGCCACTTCTTCGGCGGTGGCACGCCCCTCGGTCCCACGTCCAGTGCCTGGCCATTGATCAGGTAGCGGTCGAACACTGGCAAAACTTCACCAGCCCCGGCACCGAGTCCGTCAAGAATCGGAAAAATATGCCGCCCATCCCAGAACCGAAAAAACACCTCGGTTCCGTCAGGCATGAACACCTGAGTCAAACTGCGAAGATGTTCAAACACGACGTCCGGGGTGCTGGAGGACACCGCCAGCCAACCCCAATCCTGGGCATCTGTTTCGGCAATCCACTGAAGAAAACCAGCGTTGGGTTTTAGTTCGGCAAGGTAGGGCATGACGGGCTGCCAATCGGCGTAAGGCGTGCCGCTCCAGATTGGAGTCAACTCCGGGGCCATGTCCTGTTGGTAAAAGGCCTTGAGCGGTTCGGCATCACTGGCGGCGCTAATGACCAAATAGAGGCGCTCACCCGCTTGTAACGGTCGCTCGGCAAGCCATGCCTGCGGGGTCAAAAGATCAGATCGCACAAGCACCTGCCTTGCATTTTTCACACTCTTCACAAAACGGCGCATTGCGCTTCAACGTATTGATCTGCGCCGGGGTCAGTACCTGGCCAGCGGTGTCGGCGTCGGCCTGTTTCAGCACGCCGGGCATCAACGGTGCCGCGCCAGTCCCATTCCCCGGGCTGCCCCCGGAGTTCATGTTGATCACCGGCCCGCTCAGCGTCACGCCGCTGCCGTCGATCTTGATGAAGCTGCCGCCGCCCTTGAGGGTCAGTTCGCTGCCGGCTTCGAGCACGACTTTCATGCCGCTGCTCAGGTGGATTTCCTGGCCGGCTTCGATGAATTGGCCGGTGCCGACCTTGATGTGCTGGTTCACGCCGACGGTGAGGTGGTCGTTGGCGCGGGTTTCGACTTTGCGGTCGGCGTAGACGGTGTGGTGTTCTTCGGCTTTGAATTCGCTGTAGCTGTTTTGCTCGACGGTGTCGTGGCGTTCGTTGCCGACGCGGATTTTCTGGTCGTGTTCGACGTTTTCGTCCCAGTCGCGCTGGGCGTGCAGGAAGATTTGTTCCTGGCCCTTTTTGTCTTCGATGCGCAGTTCGTTGTAACCGCCGCCACCGGGGGAGCTCAGGGTCTTGAAGGTGCTGCGGGTTTTGTTCGCCGGCAGGTCGTACGGGACGACGTTTTCCTTGTGGTACAGGCAGCCGCTGATCAGCGGTTGGTCGGGGTCGCCTTCAAGGAATGACACCAGCACTTCCATGCCGATGCGCGGGATGGCGATGCCGCCATAGTGGGCGCCGGCCCAGGCGGAGGAGACGCGCAGCCAGCAGCTGGTCTTGTCGTCGGCCTGGCCTTCACGGTCCCAGTGGAATTGCACTTTGACGCGGCCGTACTGGTCGCAGTGGATTTCTTCACCTTTGGGACCGGTGACCACGGCGCTCTGGCTGCCGAGGATTCGCGGTTTGGGGTGGTTCAGCGGCGGGCGGTTCGGCACGTCCCAGGGCGTGGCCTGGAAGCGGTTGCGATAGCCTTGATGGAAGTCATCCTTCAACGCGGTGGTGTTGCTGGTCACCGATTCTTCCAACACTTGCGGCTGTTTGCCTTCGTGGAGGATTTCGGTGAGCAGCCACAGGTCGTTCCATTTGGCTTTCGGGTGTTGGGTCAGGGCCAGGAAGTGGCCGCTGACCAGGATCGGCTGGTCGCTGCGGCCTTCGGCCAGCTGGAAGTCGCTGCGGTGCCGTTCGAGGGCGCGTTTGGCCAAATGCTTGCCGCGCTCGCGGTCGATGAAGCGACCGGGGTAGTCGTAGTCTTCGAGGTCGGGCAGGGCATCGCCGCGGTTTTCGCTTTCCAGCGTCAGGCGTGGTTTTTCGAAGTCGTAGTCGCGGCGGGTGGTGCGGCTGGTGCGGGTTTCCAGGCGCAGGTCGAAGCGCTTGATCACCGGGTCGTTGGCGACCATGCCGGAGTCCTGCTGATAGGCCACTGGCGCGAGTTTCGGGAACACTGTCTGGTCATCGCCGAACACCAGTTTGTGGGCCGTGGCGCTGTGCTGGAAGTGGTAGTGAATACCTTCTTCCTCGCACAGGCGCTGGATGAACTGCAGGTCCGACTCATCGTATTGAACGCAGTAGATGCGCTCGGGATAAGTCGCCCCTACCTTGAATTCGTAGGCGTTGCTTTGGATGCCATGCTCTTCGAGGACCATGCCGACGATTTTCGGCACGCTGAGGTTCTGGAAGATGCGTTGGTTGATGCGGTGCGCGAGGTAGGACAGTTGCGGGCGCAGGGTCACCGCGTAGCGGGTCAGGCGTTTGCCGGAATCACCCTGGGCGGCGCGATAGATCTGGCCATGAATGCCGCTGCCGTCAGGCGAGAGCTGCAAAAAGGCCGGTTTGTGCAGTAGGGTCTCGAGGTCCAGGGACGGCTGTTCACTGACCAGATCCACCTCAAACACAAAAGGCTGGCTGATGGCTTCCCGACCTTGCAGGGCAAGCACCTGGAGATCGTTATCCAGACCTTCGATAGTCAGGGCAAAGTGAGTCTGATTGGCCGGCGCGAACATCCCTTGTTCCTCGTGCTGTGCAGCGGCGTTCGCCAAGACCTGAATAAGGAACCGGCAGACGCAAAATTCTGGAAAGGCGTAAACAACATCGACCAGCAGAGCTGGCCGATGCGTGTAGCGGTCAGCCGCGATTAAGCGACTGGCTGACGCCAGTCATCGGAACCCGAAGTACCGGATACTTCGTGGGTCCAGGTGATTTTGCGGTAGGTGAACTGTACTTCTTCCAGGTGCGTGAAGTGGGAGTTCGACGGATCCTGGCAGTTGTGCATTTTGTTGTTGATGGCGACGATGATCGCGTCTTCCAGTTTGGTGGTGTAGTAGTGCTCTTGGGTACCTTGAGCCGAAGTGCGGTACCACTGGATAACGATTTCGCTCATGCGCTCGCCGGAGGTCAGAGCAGCTTGCAGCAGTGGCGAAGCCTTGTCGTAGACCTTGGTGATCACAACTGGCTTGTGAACGCGCTGACCGGTTGGTTGGCCGGACTGTGGGTCACGCGGGATGATCACGTCGTGGCTGAAAGCCTGAACCATGACCTGGTCTTCGTGACCTTCTTGATAAGTGTTGCCAACCGAGTCGGCGGTGAATGCGCCGGCAGTGATCAGACCTTGTTTCTCGCCAGTGACGGACATGTACGCTGGAGTAGCCATGGATGTGCTCCTTGCTGAAAAATTTAGGGTGCCCGGGAGGCGGTATCGCCCGGTGGGTGCCAGAGGTATATCAAACTTTGTGCCAACAATAAAAAAACAAATTAAATCAAGTTGTTATGCGGGCTATGTGTGAAATTTCCCCCGTTCCTTGTAGGAAAAATCACCAATGTGCGCAAGAAGTTGCGCAGTGGTGCGCAACTTCTTGCGCACTGCGCTGGAGGCCGTGGTATTCAGCGTCTCCAGCAGGTTGAGCGTTCATTCTGGCGAATCAACTGCGCAACTTCTTGCACATCAAGGCCATGAGCCATCACTGCAGGGTTTCAGCAAGTTCTTTCTACGACTGTTGTGGTGCAGCTTGCCGAAATGCCTGCAGAGCCGGTCGATACTCGAAGCGATTGTGCCGAACTCAAGCAGCCGCCACCGGAGCACGCCAGTCATCGGAACCCGTGGTATTGGATACCTCATGGGTCCAGGTGATTTTGCGGTAAGTGAAATGCACGTCCTCCAGGTGGGTGAAATGCGCGTGCGCCGGGTCCTGGCAGTTGTGCATGTAGTCCTTGATGTTGACGATGATCGCGTCTTCAAGGGTGGTGGTGTAGTAGTGCTCCTGGGTGCCTTGGGCAGAGGTTCGATACCACTTGATCTCAACTGTGGTCATGCGTTCGCCCGACGTCAGCGCGGCCATCAGCAGGGGGGAGGCCTTGTCGAATACTTTGGTGATCACAACGGGATTGTTCACGCGCTGGCCGGTTGGCTGACCTGACTGCGGGTCTCGCGGGATGATGACGTTGTGGTTGAAAGCCTGAACCATGACCTCGTTTTCGTGACCTTCCTGATAGGTATTGCCGACAGAGTCAGGGGTGTAGGCGTTTTCGGTGATGTTGCCGGACTTTTCCCCAATGACGGACATGTACGCTGGTGTAGCCATGGTTGCTCCTTTTTGAATTACATATTAGAGCCCGAGAGGCGGTGCCCTCTGAGGGTGTCCAAGGCATGGCAAGGTGCGTGCCAAGATAAAAAAACACAGTTAAATCATGGTGTTGCGTGATCTTGTTGTGTGTTTTTAAACGGCCGTCAGAGGATTGGCAGGAAATGTGTGCAAGAAGTTGCGCACCCTTGTGCAACTTCTTGCGCACCGGGCTGGAGGCATTGCTGCATCAGGCATCCAGCGCAACGTGTGGTTAATTCTTGGCGGGAATTGCGCAAACTCTTGCGCATCAAGGCCATCGGCCACTAACGGGTCGTGCAATCGGATAGTTAACGGGACCATTCAGCGTCTTCGGTGAACAAACCAGCGTGCCGGTTGGTCAGCTTCACAGACCCTGGTGCGCCGTTGAGCGCATGATCAATCCCTGATATCAAGTGAGAACGACATGAAAATCCTGATGGTTCTAACGTCCCACGATCAATTGGGAAACACCGGTAAGAAAACCGGCTTCTGGCTGGAAGAATTCGCCGCGCCGTATTACACGTTCAAGGACGCCGGCGCTCAGTTGACCCTGGCTTCACCCAAGGGCGGCCAGCCACCGCTGGACCCGAAAAGCGACGAGCCAGACGCGCAAACTGCCGCCACCGATCGCTTCCACAAGGACTCGGCTGCGCAATCCGCACTGGCATCCACGGTGGTGCTGAGCAGCGTCAAGGCTGAAGATTTCGATGCCGTGTTCTACCCCGGCGGCCATGGCCCACTCTGGGACCTGGCAGAAGACAAGCATTCCATCGCGCTGATCGAGGCGATTTACAAGGCCGGCAAACCGGTTGCGACCGTTTGCCATGCGCCAGGTGTGTTACGGCATGTGAAGGATGCGGATGGTCAGCCGTTGGTCAAAGGCAAGCGGGTGACCGGGTTCAGTAATAGCGAAGAAGAGGCCGTGCAGTTGACCGATGTGGTGCCGTTTTTGGTGGAGGATGAGTTGAAGGCCAAGGGCGGGATTTATTCGAAAGGCGAGGATTGGGCGAGCTATGTGACGACGGATGGGTTGTTGCTGAGCGGGCAGAATCCGGCGTCTTCAGAGGCGACGGCTGAGGCGTTGTTGGCGAAGTTGAAAATGTAGGAGCCGAGCTTGCTCGCGATGGCGATCTCAAGGGCGCCATCGCCGGCAAGCCGTGCTCCTACAGGTTTTATCCGCGCTTAAGTGCTGTCAGACACTCCTCAATCGACCGCTGTTGCGTCTCGGCATACAACCCCAACTCATCAATCGTTTTGCGCCCCAGCGCTTGCTCGAACGCCTGCTGATTCGAGTGCACGCCGTAGTGCGTTTGCGCCGCATCCCCCAGGTTCGACTGGAAAATCCCCGCCGCACTCACCGGTAAAAAGTCCTCGTAAACCAGCGGTTCAACCCGCACGTACCCGGCGCTAAGCAAATCCTCAAGCGCCACGCCGTCCAACCCATCCGCCGCCAAACCTTTTTCCGTCACGAAGTAACGAAAGTACGCCAGTTCCTGTCGGCGCATGCCCTCAAGCGTGTCAGGGAATTCGCCAAAGTGTTGGGCCATTAATTCGTTGTAGCGCGCGGCATTGGCTTCATTCGGGAAATCCTTCAATTCATCCCGGGCCGCATTGAGCAGACGATCGTAAAGCGCCCGGCCTTTGGGCGTGAGGGCAGCGCCCCGTTGCTCGATTTCACCGAAACGGGCGCTGTGGCTGCCGCGCGTCTGGTCTTGATCGGTGAAGGCGATCGGCTCGTCCAGCGCTTTGAAACTGGTCTGGCGCAGCAGGACCGGGCACTGGCGGCGCGGTGGGCCTTCGATCACAGCTTTGGGGGTGATGCCGTGGGCGGGCATTTGCGCCTGGACGATATCGATGTCCAGGGTGCGCGGGGTCAGGTGATTGATGTGCGGCCCTTTGAAGGCCACGACGTCGGCGATCAGTCGATGCTGGGCGCTGAGTTGCTGATACTGCGCGGCAGTGACGGTGGCGCTGTGGTGCCAGCGGAAGGTTTCCAGGGCTTGTTCGACGAAGTCCCAGGCTTGCTTTTCCGTGAGCCCGCCCTGGTTTTCGGCTTGCTCGATCAACACCCGCGCGGTCGGGGTGAAGATCGAGCGTTTATCCAGCACCGATTGGGCAAACGCCCGCAGTTCCGGATCTTCAATCAGCTCCAGGCGCAGCAGCGAGGTGAACACCCGGAACGGACTGACCTGCAACGCCGCTTCATGCACCGCGCGAAACGCCGTGGAATGCACCGGCACGCCCGCCGGGGTCAGGTCGTAATAACCCACCGGTTGCATGCCCATCACCGCGAACAGGCGGGCCAGGGTCGCCAGTTCGGTGGCGGTGCCGACGCGGATCGCGCCGTGGCGTTCCAGGTCCAGGCGCTGGATTTCGCCGGTGCTTTCGAGCTGACGGACAATCTGTGGATCGCTGGCCAGCACATGGCGGTTGGTTTGCTCCACCAGTTCCATCAGCGCGCCGTACAGCGGCACTTCTTCGCGGTACATGTCGGACATCGCTTTGGAGAAGCGTTGGCGGATCAGGTCGGGGCTGACGAAGTCGGGGTGGCTCATGAAAAAAATTCCTGGCGCGGTGACAGAGAGGATGGGGGAAAAGATCGCAGCCTTCTGCGGCGCCGACAAACGAAGATTCCTACGGACTTCATTCTCCCAGCGACTGGTCCACCAGTTCGATCCAGTGCCGGACCGGGGTTCGCCCGGCGCTGGCGAGGTGACTCTGGCAGCCGATATTGGCGGTGACGATCAGGGACGGCTGGCCGCTTTCCAGGGCGTTGAGCTTGTTGTCCCGCAGTTGCCGGGCCAGTTCCGGTTGGGTCAGAGAGTAAGTGCCGGCCGAACCACAACATAAATGACTGTCGGGAACTGCCGTGAGATTGAAGCCCAATCGGGTCAACACCGCTTCCACCGCACCACCGAGTTTCTGCGCGTGCTGCAAGGTGCAGGGGCAATGGAAGGCGATGCGTTGGTCAGTGGCGGCGCAGACTCGCTCCAGCGGTTCATCGGCCAACACTTGCACCAGATCCAGCGCCAGCGCACTGACCCGCAACGCCTTGGCCGCATACGCCGGATCGTCCTCCAGCAAATGCCCGTAATCCTTGATGAACGCGCCGCAACCGCTGGCGGTTTGCACAATGGCTTCGGCGCCGTTTTCCAGGTGCGGCCACCAGGCGTCGATATTGTGCCGGGCGCGGTCCAGCCCTTTGGCCTGAGCGTCGAGGTGATAATCCAGCGCACCGCAGCAGCCGGCCTCAGGCGCCGGGATGACGCTGATCCCCAATCGATCCAGCACCCGCGCCGTGGCGGCGTTGGTGTTGGGCGACAGGCCGGGTTGTACGCAACCTTCGAGCATCAATACGCGCCGCGAATGCCGAGGGGCAGGGCGCTCGCCGGTGGCGGGCAAGTCGTGGGGCAGCTTCGCTTCAACATTGCGTGGCAATAACGGACGGAACGTCGCGCCGATCCGCAGCAGCGATTTGAACAGGTTCGGATTCGGCGCCAAGGCCCGCAACCCTTCGCGCAACAGCCGCTGACCCATCGGACGCGGCACCGCTTGATCGACCACCGCCCGACCAATGTCGAACAGGTTGTGATAATCGACCCCGGACGGGCAGGTGGTTTCGCAGTTGCGGCACGACAGGCAACGGTCCAGGTGCAGTTGGGTTTTCGCCGTGGCGGGGGCGCCTTCCAGCACTTGTTTGATCAAATAAATCCGCCCGCGCGGACCGTCCAGTTCGTCCCCCAGCAGTTGATAGGTCGGGCAGGTGGCGTTGCAGAATCCACAATGCACGCAGGTGCGCAGGATCTTCTCCGCTTCTTCGGCTCGCGGGAGTTTGCGCGACTGTTCGCTGAGGGTGGTTTGCATGCTAGAACTCCGCGTACATCCGGCCAGGGTTGAACAGCCCTTGCGGGTCCAGTTGCGCCTTGAGTTGCCGGTGGTAGCGCAGCAGCGCCGGGGCCAGCGGCTGGAACGGTGTGTCGCTGACGCCGTGACTGAAACAGGTGGCATGGCCGCCCAGCTCATGGGCCAACGATTGAATGTTACTGGCCTCGGATTTCAACCAGCGTTGCGCGCCGGCCCAGTCGATCAGTTGCTCGCCGGGCAACGACAAAGGTCCGAGATTGTTGGGCAGCGATAGCCGCCACAAAGGCATGCCTTCATCGAAAAACCCTGACTGTTGTTCGTTCAACGAAGCCCAATATCCCGAATCCAGCGGCTCGCCGCCCAGCCGTTGATGGGCGGCCGTCACCGAACCTTCGCCACCCTCCAGCCGCAGAAACAGGCGCTGACCATCATGGCTCGCAGCGCTGGTCGGCAACGGTTGCTGACCCCATTCGGCGAGTTTGACCAAAGCCCGGGCGCTGTCGATTTCCAGGCTGATGCTCAGGCATTGCCGGGGTTTTGGCAGCACTTTGAGCGAGACTTCCGTCAGTACGCCGAGGCAGCCATAACTGCCCACCAGCAAGCGTGACAGGTCATAACCGGCGACGTTTTTCATCACCTCGCCGCCGAAGCGCAGGTGTTTGCCCAGGCCGGTGATCACTCGGGTGCCGAGGACAAAATCCCGCACCGAACCCGACCACGGCCGCCGTGGCCCGGACAGTCCTGCAGCGATCATCCCGCCAACCGTGGCGCCTTCGCCGAACGACGGCGGCTCGCAGGGCAGCATTTGTCCCTTGGCATCGAGCGCTGCCAGCAGTTCGCTCAACGGCGTGCCGGCGCGAACGCTGACCACCAGTTCCGTCGGGTCATAGCTGACGATGCCGCGATGAGCGCGGGTATCGAGCACTTCCCCGGCCACCTCGCGGCCGAGAAATGCCTTGCTGTTGCTGCCCTGGATCCGCAGCGGCGTGGCGTTCTCCCGGGCCTGGTTGACCTGGGCGAGCAACGCTTCGCTGGCATCGAAGTCCGCCATCAGAAACGCTCCAGTTCAGGAAACGGCAATTGCCCGGCGTGGATGTGCATCGCGCCGAATTCTGCGCAGCGATGCAGGGTCGGGATGTTTTTGCCGGGGTTGAGCAGCCCCTGCGGGTCGAATGCGGCTTTTACCGCGTGAAACAGGGTCAACTCGTCGCTGTTGAATTGCGCGCACATCTGATTGATTTTCTCCCGGCCCACGCCGTGTTCGCCGGTGATGCTGCCGCCGACCTTCACGCACAGTTCGAGGATCTGCCCGCCCAACGCTTCAGCCCGGGCCAGTTCGCCGGGTTGATTGGCGTCGAACAGGATCAGCGGGTGCATGTTGCCGTCGCCGGCATGAAATACGTTGGCCACTCGCAGGCCATGTTCGGCGCCGAGGCGGGCGATGCCTTCCAGTACGCCGGGCAATTCACGGCGAGGAATGGTGCCGTCCATGCAGTAGTAATCCGGCGACAGGCGACCGATCGCCGGGAAGGCATTTTTGCGTCCGGCCCAGAAGCGCACGCGTTCGGCTTCGTCCCGGGCCTGGCGCACTTCGCTGGCGCCGGCCTGTTGCATCACTTCGCGCACCCGTTGGCAGTCGTCATGGACATCGGCTTCGACGCCGTCCAATTCACACAGCAGAATCGCCTCGGCGTCCACCGGGTAGTCAGCGTGGATGAAGTCCTCGGCGGCGCGAATGGCCAGGTTGTCCATCATTTCCAGGCCTCCGGGGATGATCCCGGCGGCGATGATGTCGGCGACGGCGCGACCGGCCTTTTCCACCGAATCGAAACTCGCCAGCAAGACCTTGGCGACCTGGGGTTTGGGCAGCAATTTGACCGTGACTTCGGTGATGATCCCGAGCAAGCCTTCAGACCCGGTGAACAATGCCAGCAGGTCGAAACCCGGTGAGTCGAGGGCTTCGGAGCCCAGGGTCAGGCGCTCGCCTTCGACCGTGAGCACTTCCAGTTTCAGCAGGTTGTGCACGGTCAGGCCGTACTTGAGGCAATGCACGCCGCCAGCGTTTTCCGCGACGTTGCCGCCGATGGAACAGGCGATTTGTGACGATGGGTCCGGCGCGTAATACAGGCCGAACGGCGCCGCAGCTTGGGAGATCGCCAGGTTGCGTACCCCTGGCTGGACCCTTGCGGTGCGGGCGGCGGGGTCGATGTGCAGGATATTGTTGAAGCGCGCCATCACCAGCAGCACGCCTTTTTCCAATGGCAAGGCACCGCCGGACAACCCGGTGCCGGCCCCGCGAGCGACCACCGGAACGTGTTGGGCATGACAGATTTCGAGGAGTTTTTGCACCTGCTCCAGACGCCGGGGCAGGGCCACCAGCATTGGCGTGGTGCGGTAGGCGGAGAGGCCGTCGCACTCGTAGGGCTTGAGTTCCTCTTCGCGCCACAGCAAATCCAGGTCGGGAACTTGCTGGTGCAGCAGGTTGAGCAGGGCGGCTTTGTCCACGTCGGGCAGGGCGCCGTCGATGCGTTCGTCATAAAGAATGTTCATCGCGATGATCCTTTAGTCACCCTGTACTTTTGTGGCGAGGGGGCAAGCCCCTTCGCCACAGGAAATCTCATCAATTCTTCTTGCCCAAAAACTCCTCATACAACCGTGCCGCCCGCGTCGGTTGCTCAACCATCGGCAGATGGCCAATTCCTTCCCAGATATCCACCCGCAAGTTATCAATACCCTTGCTCCACACCGCAACGCTACTGACATCGATCATCCGGTCCTTGCGCCCCCATACCAGCAGCGCCGGGCATTTGATGTCGGGGAGTTTTGGCTCCATCGGCGGGCTGGCGCGGAAGTCCTTGAAGATCTCCGCAAAGGCATCGCGGCTTTGTTCGTAACGCTGGGCGATGGCGGCCATCACCACACCCGGCACCCACGGCGGATTGGCCATGGACATGCTGTAGAAGTACTCGAACTCTTCTCTTGAGTGGATCAAAAACGGGTTGTGCCCCTTGTTGATCTGGCGATCCATGTCGCTGATTTCCGGGGCCGTCACGCCGGCCGGGTCAAGCAGCGCCAGCGAGGCAATGCGCTCGGGGTAAGTCGCCGCCAGCCACGCGGCAACGTAGCCGCCCATGGAGCTGCCGATCACGTGCACTTTCTCGACCCCGCACACGTCAAGCAACTGGATCATCCGTTTGGCTTGCAGGCCGATGTCGTAGCCGCCACCGGCCTTGAACCCGGTTTCACCATGGCCGGCGAGGTCGGGGATGATCACCCGGTGGTCGTCGACAAAGTGCCGGGCAAAGCGCAGCCACAGGTTCTTGTCGGCGGTGAAACCGTGCAGCATCAAGATGCTGCTGGAGGCTTCGTACGGGCCGCCTTGCCAGGTCGAAACAGTCATTTCGCTGATCGGCACGACGATCTTGTGCAGCCGGTACAGCTTGGCTTCCAGGGCCATGCTCAAGTCGTATATCCAATGGCCAACGGCCGGGTAACTGAGCCAGCTCCAGGCGACGAAAACCGCAATCGCAACTACCAACAAAAGCATCAGGCATCTTCCTTATGACGTGATCAGGACAGTATGTGGTCGGCGGGTTTGAGTGTTCGGGTCAAGCGGTGATAACTGAAACTGAACCCCGGAAACATGGCGATGACATGACCGCTCTTGCTTTGATACCAACTGTGGCAGCCACCGGACTTCCACACGGTGCGCTGCATTTCCCGGTGGATCATTTCAGTGTAGGTACGTTCCGCCTCGGGGCGCACTTCAATGCTGTGCAGGCCCCGTTCTTTTAGCATGCGAATACAGCCGAGGATGTAATTCATCTGGGATTCGATGATGAACAGCGCCGAGGTGTGGCCTATGCCGGTGTTGGGGCCAGTGACGATAAACAGGTTGGGAAAGTCCGGCAGGCTGGTGCCCAGGTAGGCCCGTGGGTATTGGGCCCAGAAGTCCTTCAGGCGCTTGCCGTGTTTGCCGGTGACCGGGTAGGAAATCACCCCGTCGGTGGCGTCGTAACCGGTAGACCAAACGATCAGGTCGACGTCGATGTGCTGACCGTCCAGGGTGTTGATACCGGTTTCGTCGAGGGAAACGATGCCTTGTTCGCGACTGTGCAGCGTCACATTGGGCCGGCCCAGCGCCGGGTACAACGTGCTGGACACCACCACGCGCTTGCAGCCGATGGTGAAATCCGGGGTCAGCTTGCGCCGAAGTTCGGGATCGGGCACCTGGCGCTTGAGGAAGCGCAGGGCCTGTTGCTGAACCAGGTGAATCGCCGGTTTTGAATACTTGAAGGCAATCACCCGGGTTTCGAATAACCAGTAGATCGTCCAGCGCAGCAGCTTGTAGGCCGGTTTCAGTCCCAGCAGCCAGCGCTGGAAAGGGCCGAAGGTACGATCGGCACGGGGCAGCACCCAGTGGGCCGTGCGTTGGAACACATGCAGGTGCTCAACGTCCGGGGCAATCGCCGGGATCACTTGGGCCGCACTGGCGCCGCTGCCGATGACGGCGACGCGTTTACCTTTGTAGTCGTAGGAATGATCCCAATTGTTGGTGTGAATGGTTTTGCCCTGGAAGCGTTCCTGGCCGTCGAAGTGTGGGACAACCGGTTGGCTCAGCGGCCCCGTCGCGTTAATCAGGAACTGTGCGTAGAACGTGCCCTTGCTGGCGGTGTTTACGGCCCAGCGTTTATTCGCTTCGTCCCATTCGATGGCTTCAACGTTGGTGTCCAACTCGACCTTGTCGCGCAGGCCGAAGTGCTCCACCACGTATTGGGTGTAGCGGTGCAGTTCGGCCTGTTCGGCGAACATCTGCGTCCACTGGTAAGGCGCGAAGGACAGCGAATACAGCGGCGAGGGCACGTCGACGGCCGCACCGGGGTAGGTGTTCTGGCACCAGGTGCCGCCGAAAAAGTCCCGCCGCTCCAGCAGGCGAAAATCGCTGATGCCGGCCTTGAGCAAATTGATCGCCGCACACTGGCCGCCAAAACCGCTGCCGATGATCAACACTTGAAAGGTTTGCATGGGCCTCCTGTTTATCGGTGTTTATCGAACCCTCCCATCATGTATAGCCAATCTGTAAGTCGATGCCGCCGCTTTTGTAGGAGCGAGGCTTGCCCGCGAAGGGGCCGTCACATTCAACATAGAGGTTGGCCGACACTACGCCTTCGCGAGCAAGCCCGCTCCCACAGGGTTATGGGGAGAGACATATGTCCGGGCATTCACCGCCAGCCGGTGATGGCTATTCGCCGTTGCCCTGATAGACTCCGTTCACACCCGCAACCCCCGGTGTGATCAGATTCCGTTCAGTGGTAGAGGCCTCTATGGCAAAAACGGGAGGAAAGGGACTTTCACTGGCCAGGAGGCTATACACGTCGCGCACCCTGGGTTTGGCCCTGGGATTGATGTGCGTGAGCGCGGCGATGTACCCGCTCAACCCGGCGCCGTGGGTCTGGGTCGTGATGCTGTTCAATGCCATTGTCTGGCCGCATCTGGCCTACCAATGGGCCCGCCGCGCCACACTTCCGTACCACGCCGAACACCGTAACCTGCTGGTGGACGCCTTTCTTGGTGGCGTCTGGGTCGCGGCCATGCAGTTCAATCCATTGCCCAGCGCCACCACCATTTCCATGATGGCGATGAACAACGTGGCCATTGGCGGCTTACGTTTTCTCCTGGCCGGCACCGTGGCGCAAATCCTCGGGGTTGGCGTCGGCCTGCTGATTTTCACCCCCGCGTTTATCCCCCACACCAGTCCGTTGCAGCTCTACGCCTGCTTACCCTTGTTGTGCCTGTACCCGCTGGCGCTGGGCTGGATCTGCTTTCGCCAGGCCATTACCCTCGGCCGGCAAAAACGTGAATTGCTGGCCCTGAGCCGCACCGACAGCCTCACCGGCCTGCTGAACCACGGCGCCTGGAAGGATCAACTGGAAGTCGAATTCCAGCGCTGTCAGCGGCAGAACCAGGGCGGGGCGATTGCGTTGATCGACATCGACCATTTCAAAACCATCAACGACACCTACGGCCACGTCGCCGGGGACATCGTCCTGCGTCAGCTAAGCAAAATGCTCAAGCAAAACCTGCGCGCGGCGGATGTCGCCGGGCGCTACGGTGGCGACGAGTTCTGCGTGATCCTCCCGGACTTGCCCCTGAACAGTGCCGCCGCTGCGATGGACGCCTTGCGCGATCGCTTCGCCACCCTCGGCTACGAGCAAAATCCGGCGCTGAAAGTCAGCCTGAGTATTGGGTTGGCGGCGTTCAACCCGGCGCATACCGATGCGACCCTGTGGCTCAACGATGCGGACCAGGCGCTTTACGAAGCCAAAACCACTGGGCGCAATCGTGTCATCTGCTGCAGCGACGGCAAGCCCCGGCATGAGTTGCTGGACTCGGTCTGACGGGTTCAACTCATTCCCTGTGGGAGCGAGCTTGCTCGCGATGAGGCCTTCACATCCAACATCGATGTCGCCTGACACTCCGCCATCGCGAGCAAGCTCGCTCCCACATGGGGCCAAAGCCGAATGCCCAATGTCGCATCCGGTATAGAGCCTTGCGCCACAGTCAGGTAGGGTTCGACTACCCCCCGACAAGAAACAAGGATCGATTCATGACGTTCAAACTCACCAGCCTCGCCCTGACCCTCGCCCTCGGCGCTTTCGCCCCTGCCGCCTTCGCCGAACCCAACAAACAAGTCCTCGCCGATTCCGAGCAATACAAGGCCGACGCCCTGAAGTTGCTGGAGAAACTGGTCAACATCGACTCCGGTTCCGGCTATGAACCCGGCCTGACCCAAGTCCGCGACATCGCCGTCGATGAGCTGAAAAAACTCGGCTTCAGCATCGAACTGGTGCCTAACACCCCGGATAAAAGCAGCCACGTGATCGCCACCCTCAAAGGCACCGGCAAGGCAAAAATCCTGCTGATGGCGCACATGGACACCGTGTTCAAGGAAGGCTCGGCCACCGAGCGACCGTTCCACATTAAGGACGGTCGCGCCTACGGGCCGGGCGTGATGGACGACAAGGGCGGCATCGTCGCCGGGATCTACGCGCTGAAAGTCCTGAAAAACCTCGACTTCAAAGACTACGCCCAGATCACCTTCCTGCTCGATGCCAGCGAAGAAACCGGCTCGGACGTCGCCACCGACCTGATCAAGAAAACCGCCAAGGGCCACGACGTGACCCTCAATCTCGAACCGGGTCGCCCGGCCGATGGCCTGGTGGTGTGGCGCAAGGGCAGCGCCACCGCTGTTGTCGAAGTCAAAGGCAAAGCCGCCCACGCTGGCGTCGCGCCGGAGCTGGGGCGTAACGCGGCAATGGAGGCGGCGCACCAGATTTTGCAACTGGGCAAACTCGGTGACGAAGCGAAAAAAACCACCATCAACTTCACCGTGCTCAAGGCTGGAGACCGCACCAACGTGATCCCGGACCAAGCCACCGCCAAGGCCGACGTACGCGCGGCGGTGCCGGAAGAGTTCGACCGGATCGAGAAGGACCTGGCGCGGGTGTCCAAGGACAAACTGATCCCGGACACCGAAGTCACCACCACCCTGCAACGCGGCTTGCCGCCAATGCCGCAGACGCCGGAATCGGATCGCCTGATGGCCATGGCCCAAGGCATTTACGGCGAAATTGGCCGCAAGTTGACCGAAGAAGGCAGCGGTGGGGCGGCGGATGCGAGTCTTTCGGCCGGTGTTGGCACGCCGACGCTGGATGGGTTCGGGATTGTCGGCGGCAATATCCATACGCCGGAGGAATACGCGGAAGTGGAGAGCGTGACGCCGCGGATTTACCTGCTGTCGCGGATGATTATGGAATTGGCCAAGCGCTAAGCCACTGAGCGTTCCCACTCTGTGGGAACGCTCAGAGAGTGCGTCAGCCTTGGGCCGGCGTCCCCCACATTTCCTTGATTTTGTGGATGTTAGCCACGTTATAGCGAGGCATGAACCCGGCACATGGCGCTTCCATTGCTGTTTTGACTGGCGTGCCAATCACGTTGGTGCTGGCGCGCAGCAGCGGGGTTTGGTTCCAGTTGTTCATTGACTTGTTCATACAGATTTCCTTTTCTGATAAGTGCGCTAGTGAAAGCTACTCGCGATTTAGTAGTGACAGCGTCTCTTCGTAGAGGGCTGTTTCCTGCGTTGCTATGCCGGGATAAGTCGGCACGTGGTTGTCGTCGAAGCACCAGGCTTCTTCAGCTTTAGTTGTTCGTGGAGGATGAATGATCACACTCAGCGAAGCAGACATTCTTTGGGGTGGAAGTTGCTTGTGTACTTCTTTCAGCGGCAGCATATGCATGACTTCGCCGGGAGCGAGTTTAAGTATGCGTTCCTCGCCGAGTCTTGGTTTTATTCCCATTTTAATGGGGGTCTTATCAAGTATTGTTCGTGTGACGGTGGTATAGCCGTCGCCGCAATAACCCACGGCATAGATTTCGAAGTCGTGGCTGTGATTCAGGTCGTAGATAAACGTTTCACGTTCGTCTTGAGACAAGACCGGTGCCCAGAAACCCAAGCGAACAGTGAACACGTCATTGCTGTGCAGTACAAATGCGTAAGCGTTGTAGAGGCTGCTTTTGGTACTGAAACCTTGCTGCTGAATAGTTGAATAAAGATGTTCACTCAATAAGGTGCGGTTAGTGGCCAGTTGACGCAGATCTTCTATGATCTTTGGTTTATCACGTTCCAAATGGTAAGCGGTCATACGCTCGACAAACGTCTTCAATTTCATGTGGGGTCACTGAGTGGGTCGAGTAAAAGATTCAAGCGGCTGTTTTGCAGGTTTTTCAACATAGGCACGTAACTCAGTGCGGCCTGCGGATCCGTTTGGTGAAGCATTTGAAATGACTTCCAGGCAACGGCGGGGTGGTAGTGATAGATCAACTCTTCGGCCACTTTGCGTGAACCTGGATCCTGTGCGGCTTCAAGCAACTCAAGGCTCACCAGGTAGCGTGCGGCGCTATCGTCATGGGGAAACCAGGCGATTTTGTTCAATGTGGCGCGATCAAAGACACTGATGTCCGCACTCCTGTCCGGCAGGTTGATACTGCCGATAAATGCCGGATGCCCGTTTCCGGTTGGATTGCTGTCGAACAGCACCTTCGTGCCATCGATAAACAACGGATTACTGGCATCTACAGTGACCCGCTGTGCGGGGGTCAGATGTTCATCTTCGAGCTCGTACAGCTGAATGGAAAACGATTCAGCGTTGATCGCAAATAAAACACTGTTGCCGGGTACGGAATAGAGATGTTCAGACGCCGGTGCGTTATCAGGCACCTTGAGGCTGATATTGCCACTGTTGTTGTAATGTAATGTCAACGTCCCGGTATGGGTGTTTGTCAGCCTTAGGATGTCGGCACGATACGTCGAATCCATAATCGCTGATTGCTTAGGAAGCTGTTCCGTCAGTTTTTTTATTTCGACACTCATGTTCAGTGTCTTGATGCGGCTAATCAATTGTGAAGGCGTCATCTCAGGGTTGAGCAAAGTTTTTATCATGAAGATTTTTCTTTGTTTCTATGGGTTTTAATAGTGAGGCGGAACGAGTGTCTTGAGAAAATAAAATCGTTCAGTTGTCATTTATCAACCCCGTTGGTTTAACCAGGCGTCAGCGGTTGAGTGCTGCGACCGCTGACACCTGGCACAAGCCAGATAAGCCTTATAGAGGTCTTAGCGCCCGGCGGTCACGTCCCTGATTTTCTTGATTTCGTGGATGTTCCCGATATTAAAACGCAGCCCATCCCAGCCGGGGCAGTTGGCGGCATGGCTGGAGTGTGTCGGGGTGGTGATTACTTTAGTTTCGGCACGTAATACAGGAACATTTTGCCAGGTGCTGGTAGTTGTTTGCATCAGTACTTCCTTGTCGTTCTGGATGGAGTGAAGTTATTTTACTCGTTATTAGGGGTGTGTTTTCAGTGTTAAATAGTTTTTGTTATTTAACGATTTGAAGATTAAAGGAGGGGGTGTCTTACATCAACTCTGGAGTTGTTATTAAATATTGATGTTTGTTTTGAAGTGTGTGTTTCCTGTTGGAAACAGATAAAAGTTATTTGGCCCAAGAGCCCTTGCAACCCAGTCGGTGACATTGCGTCTACCGACCGAATCACGAGTTGCATCAGGCGCCGAGGTCGGGAGGACTCACTCCTTGACGCGCATAAACTCTTCCGCCCAACGAATGTAATCCTCAGGTTGGGTATAGGTATGCGTCAGTTCCGTCGCGCTCAGGTCCGAGGCCTGGGTAAAGATCTGCCGCTGTTCGCGCAGGCTGTCGTAAGTGGCCTTGATCGCCGCAAAGTACGCGCCATGTCCGTCGATGGTGACGCGCACACCCAGTTCTGCCAGGCGTTTGTCGTCGCGCAGGGCCGGGTTGCCGTAGGTGACCAGCATCAGCGGCACGCTCAGGTGTTCGGCGATTTTTTCCAGTTGGTCGAAGTCTTGTACGCCGACCATGCAAATCCCGTCGGCCCCGGCGTTCTGGTATTGCTGGGTGCGGCTGATGATTTCCTGAATCGGCAGGATCCCCGCATTGGTGCGGGCGATGATGGCCATTTCCTTGTCGACCCGGGCTTCCAGCGCTGCACGAATCTTGCCGACGCCTTCGGCCACGCCGATCAAGTCCGTGGACTTGCGGCCGAACTGGGCCGGCAGCAGGGTGTCTTCGATGGTCAGCGCGGCGATGCCGGCGCGTTCCAGTTCAACGATGGTGCGCATCACGTTCAAGGCGTTGCCGTAGCCGTGATCGGCGTCGGCGATCACCGGCAACTGGGCCACGCGGCCGATGCGGGTGGCCTGTTCGGCGAATTCACTAAGGGTGATCAACGCGAAGTCGGGCGCGCCCAATACCTGCAACGAAGCCACCGAGCCGCCGAGGATCCCGACTTCAAAACCCAGGTCAGCCGCGATACGTGCCGACATCGGGTCGAACACGGAAGCGGTGTGATAGCACGTGTCGGAAGCCAGCAATTGGCGAAAGTTACGGCGCAAATCTTGATGGGAAAGCCTGGACATATGAGTTCCACCACTGCATTGGAATGGAAGGGCTTGAGCAAAAGTGTCAACGCCGAAGGAACAAAAGGCTATCACGCGGGCGGGGTCAATAGGATGACGAATTTACAGATGGGTGAAACGATACCGCAGCATGTGGCTGGGGCTGATGCAGTCAATCGAGAAATAGACGGATAACCTGTGGCGAGGGAGCGTGCTTGTGGCGAGGGGGCTTGCCCCCGTTCGGCTGCGAAGCAGTCGCCAAGCGGTGAATGCGATATGACTGAAGAACGAGGTGGCAGGTTTTGGCGCCGCTACGCAGCTAAACGGGGGGCGAGCCCCCTCGCCACAGGGTGTGGGGAGGTCTCAAGATCCGCTCAGGCCGCCACAGCCTGTTGCTCCTGATTCAACAGCGGCACGGCCCGAACCGAGTTCCCCGGTTGCAATTGCAGGCGTTTGGCGGTGAGGCGGTCGACGATCAGGCTGTTGCCCACCAAGCGCGCCTTGGCGGTGGTAATGCGGCAATTTTCCATGCGTCGGTTGTGGATCAGCCACACCGGGGCCTGGTCATCCGGGGTGCCGATGCCCAGCACCAGCGGCTGGCTGTCGCGCACGCTGCGGATTTTCGAGACCTGGGCTTCGATCACCGGCCCGCCGTCGAAGATGTCGATGTAGTCCTTGTGGGTAAAACCCTCGGCGTTGAGGATTTTCAGCGCCGGTTGCGTGTTCGGGTGCGCTTTGCCGATTGCGGCCTGGGCCTGTTCGGTGAGCAGGCAGGTGTACAGCGGTTGGCGGGGCATCAGTTCGGCGATGAAGGATTTATGACCCAGCCCCGACAAATGATCGGCGTAGCTGAAATCCATCTGGAAAAAGTGCCGACCCAGGCTCTCCCAGAACGGCGAACAGCCTTGTTCGTCGGCACTGCCGCGCAGTTCGGCGATGAGTTTTTCACCGAACAGTTGCGGGAACTCGGCGACGAACAGCAGTCGCCCCAGGGACAGCAATCGACCGTTGTTGTCGTAGCGCTGCTCGGGGTGCAGGAACAGCGAGCAAAGTTCCGATTGGCCGGTCATTTCGTTGTTCAGAAACAAGGTCGGAATCTGTTTCTGGATGCCCAGGTCCGGCGACGAACTGACCGTCAGCCCGACCCGGTAGTTGTACCAGGGTTCACGCATACCGACGGCACCCGTCAGGGCACTCACCCCGACCACACGCTGATCGTCGTCTTCCAACACAAACAGGTAATCGGCGTCGGCACGCTCGACCTGTTCGGCGAAGGTCCGCTGGGACCAGCGCACACGGTGGCCCAGGCGTTCCTCGTTGGCCGGCAGGGTGGTGAACCCGGGGCCGGCCTCTTGCACCAGCGCCAGCAGGGCGGGCAGGTCGCTGACGTGAACCGGACGGACAATCATGATGCAACTCCTATTGCGCGCGTGCTCGGGCGCTGTCGTTGGGCACGGGGCCAGGTGATGCTCACAGGGTGATCAACCGGATCGGGCTGCCGTCGGTCACGTTCAGGGCGGCGCACATCTCGGCGCTCAGGCCCACCGGTTGTCCGACGGTGTAGGCCAGTTCGGCAACGATGGCCCGGTAGTCCTTCAGCGAATCATTGCTCACCAGATAGCTGCCACGGGCATCGATCGACTCGACAACTTGCGCGGCGCCAGTGTGGCTGCGGGCGATGGAGCGAATGTTGGCGGTGCGCGCATACAGCGTCGGGCCGCCGTCGAACAGGTCGATGTAGCTGTTGGTTTCAAACCCTTCGCGTTCCAGGATGTCGAACGCTTCCTGGCCGTCGGGATGGATCCGCCCGATGCAATCCTGTGCGGCCTGGGGCAGCATCGGTACGTAGATTGGGTATTGCGGCATCAATTCGGCCAGAAAGGCCCGGCTTTCCAGACCACAGAGCCTTTCGGCCTCGACGTAAGGCAGGTCGAAAAAGTGTTTGCCCAAGGCATCCCAGAACGGTGACTGGCCTTGCTCGTCGCTATAGCCGACGATTTCGGTGATCACCGAATCGGAAAAACGCGCCGTGTGCGCCGCGATGAACAACAGCCGTGCCCGTGACAGCAGCTCGGAAAACGGGGTACGCGCCAGTTCGGCATCGATGTGGAAGCCACGCAGCAAGGTGTGGCCGCTGAGGTCGTGACACAAAGACAGCGCCGGCACGCCGTGCTCGATGTTCAGTTCTCGGGAGGCGCTGGTGAAGTGGCGGTTGCGCAGGCTGTAGAACGGCTCGCTGAAACCGGCGGTGGCGAGGACTTCCGAGCACCCGGTCAAACGCTGGGTGGTCAGGTCTTCGAGGACGAAAAAGTAGTTTTCCGGGCCATTGCCCTCAACGTCTTTGCCGAACGAGTCGCAGGAGTCGAGAATTTTCTCGCGCAGGCGTTCGCTGTCATCCGGCAGGGACGTGACGCCCACCAGGCTGTCACGGGCCAGTTGTTGCAACTGGGGCAGGTCAGTTAACTCGACTGGGCGTAAGACCAGCATGGCTGCACTCCTGTATCAAAGGGTTCGGCGGTTTGCCGTCGAACCTGACTATCACTGTCGGTTTCCACGCGCGGAAGCGGCGGTCGCCTGAACTGTTGTCAGACGCCGCCCTTTTTCTTGTCAGACGTTGCTCGGGTCGGGCAGCGTCGTGCTGGCGCCCAGCTTATTCAGGAAGAACAGGTAGACCAGACCCAGGGCAATCCAGATCAGACCGAGTTTCTGTGCATCGACGCCCATGTTGTACATGATGGCGGCGACGATGATGAAGCCGACCACCGGGCACAGCAGGTGACGGATCACCTGGCCGGATTTCTGCCGGCGCCAGTAGTAGTTGATCACGGTCAGGTGCAGCAGCATGAAACCGCTCAAGGCGCCGAAGTTCACCAGGGAGGTGAGGGTGTCCACGGAGTTGATGAACAGGTAGCAGATCACCAGCGACAACACCGCCACCAGGTAAATGCTGATGTAAGGCGTGTTGTGTTTCGGATGGACCTTGGCCAGCGCTTTCGGCAGTTTGCCGTCCCGCGCCATGCCGAACAGCAGTCGCGACACCGCCGCTTGCGAGGTGATCGCCACCGCCACGCCCCAAGCCAATGCCGTGGCCACGCCAGTGAGGGTCGCCAGCCAGCTGCCGGCGGCGATTTCAGCAATTTCATAGAACGCCGTGTCGGCGGACTTGAAGCCCATGCCGGCGGCCAGGTCGGTGGCAATCCAGGTTTGCACGACGAAGATCACGCCCATCACCACCAGGGTAATCAACGCAGCCTTGCCGACGCTGCGGCCCGGGTCGCCCTTGATCTCTTCGGCCAGGGTGGAAATCGCGTCAAAGCCGAGGAACGACAACACCGCAATCGACACGGCTTGCATCAGCAGGGCGAAGTTGAAGGTTTCCGGGTTGTACAACGGCGCCAGGGTCAGTTCACCGTGACCGCCGCCGCTGTGCAGGGCATTCCAGGCGTAGAACAGGAAAATCCCCAGCACCACCAGTTGCGCCAGCAGAAACACAATGTTCATCCGCGCGGTGAAGGTGATGCCGCGCAGGTTGACGAAAGTCGCGCTGACCAGGAACGCCAGGATGAAACCGACTTTCGGGATGTCCGGGTACAGGTGATTCAGCGCCATGGCTGCGTAGACGTACAGCAGCGGCGGGATCAATAGGTAATCGAGCAGCATCAGCCAACCGGCGATAAATCCGACATGTTGATTCAAACCCCGTTGAGCGTAGGAATAAACCGAACCTGCAATCGGAAAGGCCCGGGCCATGCTGCCGTAGCTCAGGGCGGTAAACAGCATCGCCACCATGCCGATGATGTAGGCCAGCGGCACCATTCCCGGTGCCTCGGCGTTGACGTAGCCATACACGCCGAACGGGGCGATGGGGATCATGAAAATCATCCCGTACACCACCAGATCCGTCAGTGTCAGGCTACGTTTCAACTCCTGCTTGTAGCCGAATTCTTCTATTTCCATGAAGCCACTCTCCTTGCCATCTCATCGGTCGGTTTTCTGGTTTTTATAGCGGTGCAACCACAGCGTTTCAGTTTTTTCCTACAGCAACGGGGCGAGGTAGCCGGCCCAGCGTTCAATCGCTTCGGGTGTGCGCAGCAGATCGTTGCGCACCTCGATCAACACCGACTCCAGCCCACGGGCATCGCCGTGTACCGGCACGGTCATGTCCCCGAGCGGGTCAATCTTGTACGGCTGATTGCCGGCCACTTTAAGCGGATGCCGGCTCAGTCCGTCTATTACCCGTTGGGCGTATTGCCGGGCTTCGCCGAACAGCACTCCGGCTTCCAGTGGCCGGGGCTGACCGTAATAAATCGGGGTGAAACTGTGAATGCCCACGACGCGGACCGCTTGTCCTCGGGCAACACGTTCATCGATCAAGGTTTGCAAACGCGTGTGAAACGGCTTGAACAGCGCCTGCCGACGATGCTCCCGAGTGGCTTCATCCAGATGCTGGTTGCCCGGCACCTGATAGATCTCGCTCTGGCCCGGAATACTGTCCGGGGCATGGCGCGGTCGATTGAGGTCGATCAGCAGTCGCGAATAATTGGCCGCCAACAGGGTTACACCGAGGATTTCGGACAAACGCTGGGCCAGCGCCAGGGCGCCGATGTCCCAGGCGATGTGTTCGCGGGCGGCCTCAAAGTCCAGGCCCAGGTCATTCAACGCCGGCGGGATAAAACGGCTGGCGTGTTCGCACACCAGAATCAACGGGTGCTCGGAGGCCTCCCGGCTCAGGGTGTACGGGGGCTCGGTATACAGCCCCAGTTCAACGGAATCAGTACAAACGGGCATAGTGCTCACAAAGTTCGGCGGGCGAGAGCTGTTCCGTCAGCGTCAGTTCCTCGGTTTTCAGGGCGAAATAAGAGTCGAGCAGTGCCTGGGGCAAGGCTTCGATCAGCGCCTCGCTGTTGCGCAGGCAGTCCAGGGCCTGGGGCAGTGAAGCGGGCAGGGCAACAATGCCGCGAGCCTGACGTTGTTCTTCGTTCAGGGCATCAGGGATTTCATCGGTGATCGCGTTCAGCGCCAGGCGTTGCTCGATGCCCAGTCGCCCGGCGATCAGCAGTGCGGCCATGGCCAGATGCGGCGAGGCGGTGGCGTCCATGGCGCGGAATTCCAGGTTGTATTGTGCCGCCACGGATTTGCTGCCCAGGCTCACTGTCGGGCAGATCCGCAGCGCCGCTTCGCGGTTGCGCTGTCCGAGGCAGGCGTAAGAGGCGCTCCAGTGATGGGGCAGCAAACGCTGGTAGGACACGGGCGTCGGCGCGGTAATGGCGCAGAGTGCCGGCAAGTAATGCAGGATCCCGGCGGCCCAGTGCTGGCCGAGAGTCGACAGACCATTGGTGGTGCCCGCGTCGTACAGCAGCGGTTGCCCGGCCAGGTCTTGCAGGCTGATGTGCAGATGCACGCCGTTGCACATCGCGTGCTCGGAGGTCTTGGGCGCGAAGCTCAGGTCCAGGCCCATTTGCCGGGCGATTTCCCGGGTGATCTCCCGCACGTTCACCGCACGGTCTGCCGCGGCGACACCGAGTGCCGGACGGCAGGTGATTTCGTATTGATGCTTGCCGTATTCCGGCAGGAACATCTCGGGCTCCACGCCGCCCGCACGCAAGGCGCTGAGCAACCAGCCGCCGAATTCGGCACCCTGGCGCTGGGCCTCAAGGGAAAACGCGCGACGGTCGGCATCGCCGCTGCCCAGGTTGAATTCGTGTTCGAACGCGGCGTTGACCTGCACCCCCAGCTCGGCCCGATAACGCTCCACTTCGTTGCGCAACAGCGTGCGCGGGCAAGTCGCCCATGGGCGGCCATCGGTTTCGCAGAGGTCGCCGTGGATGAAATCCAGGGCCGGGGCGCTGGCGTCCGGGCCATTGTTGACCGTCACCCGACTGCTCAAGTCCGGAATCAAGCGCAAATCACCGTAGGCGCCCCACGGACTGGTCGAGGCGATGACGTCTTGCGGGGTCAACGCACTGTTGGCCGGAACCCAGCCGCAACCGGCGGCTTGATAGTGTTCCAGTTCGTCAGTGGGAAAGGAGCGGCCGCGGGTCACGCCGATCAGGTCAGTGGTGACGATCGTGGTCATCGGCACTGGCAACAGGCGCGCACTCATGGCTGCATCTCCTGCAAGCGGCCGAGCACGGTTTGAGTGTCGGCGATCCAGCAGTAACCTTTGACTGCGTTGAGGCAGGCCTGATGGCGTTCCGGGGTGTAGGTCGCGCAGGCGTCTTCCACCAGTGTCACCAGATAGCCGCGGTCGGCGCCATCGCGCACGGCCATGTCTACGCACTGGTCGGTGACGACGCCGGCAATCACCAGATGCCGGACTTCAAGGTTACGCAGCACGTAGTCGATGTTGGTGGAGTTGAAGACCCCTGAGGAGGTCTTGGGCAGCACGACTTCGTTTTCTGTCGGCGTCAGGTCGTCGATGATCCGCGCCTGCGGGCTGCCCTTGGGCAGGTGCATGTCCGAGAGTTTGTGGTCCAGGGAGCGGTCGCGGCCATCGGCAGTGAGGCTTTCGATCAGGGTGTGCAACACGTTCTGCCGGGCACTGCGAAAAGCGCTGAGCAACCGTCGCTGATTCGGTACTACTTGCATGTGAGCGCGGGTCAGGAAGTACTCGGCATCGGGGTCGTTGAGGTGCGGGTCGAACTGCGGTTCGAGCCAGGCCCGTTGCATGTCGACCAGCAGCAGTGCGGTGTGGCCGGTGACAAAGGGCAAGTCACGTGGCGAGCGGTGGGGGAGCGTAAACATCCTTATTTTTCCTCCAGCAGGTGGGTGTCGAAGTCGGCGCGCAGGGCATCGATGCCTTCCAGGCGATCGGCCAGTTCGGGGCTGCGTACGGTCAGGCAAGCGATCAGTGCTTCGATCTGGGCCAGTGCCGGGACCAGGGTGTCGAACGCCGAGACGGATTCAACCGGCGCACTGATGATCAGGTCGGCCATTTCCCGCAATGGCGAGGTATAGATGTCGGTAAACAACACCACCCGTGCATAGCGATTTTTCGCTGCACTGGCCACTCGCAGCGCCTGGGACTGGTAGCGGCGATAGTCGAACACCAGCACCACGTCCTGGCGCTGCACGTCGAACAATCGGTCTGGCAACTGGGCGTTGTCTTCCAGGGCGAAACAGCCGGGGCGCAGCAGGCGCAAATGGTTGAGTAAATAGTTGGCGAGGAAACTGCTGAAGCGCCCGCCGAAGCAATGCACCTGATGGCGCACGTCGAGCAGCCATGCCACCAGGATTCGTACATCTTCGGGTTGCGTCAGGGCCTGGGTTTCCACCATGGAGCGGTGGGTTTGCTCCAGATAATGGCTCCATGGATCGTCTTTTTGCAGGTGGGAGCGGGGTTGCAACAGGGTGCTGGGGGAGCGCAAGCGATGATCCATGTCGCTGAGCAGGGCGTCCTGGAATTCGGCGTAACCGCCGAAACCGAGTTTTTTCACCAATCGCACGATGGTCGGATCGCTGACACCCGCATGTTCGGCCAGACGCGACATCGGGCCCAGTCCGTTACGCGGGTACTGGTCCAGCAAGGCGCGGATGACTTTGCGTTCCGACGGCGTAAGGTCCAGGCCGGGATCGGTGATCAGGTCTCTGAGAGGGGGCATCCGGGCTCCTGCTGGATGGGTGTGTCGATTTTGCTTCACAATTCGCTAAAACAGTATTTATGTAACTTACGCTACATGTCTAGTGAATTTTTGCTAGCAGAGGGCAAGCCCCCAAATGAGGCGAAATGTCCGTGTAATAAGGGCTACACGGATGTCGACTGGGTGTGTAGGACATTGTCCATTTCAGTGTCGGAGATCGCCCTTTTAGTACGACGAAATCCCTGTGGGAGCGAGCCTGCTCGCGAAGGCGGAGTGTCAGTCACCGTTGATGTTGTCTGACTCACCGCCTTCGCGAGCAAGCCCGCTCCCACAAGGTTTTGTGCTTTACCTGAACGTCTTGCGGCACAATCGAGTAATTGTTTGCGGCGTGTTGCCGTTTGCCACCCAATAAAAAGAGTAATTGCCCGTGCAGGCGACCCGATTGACTCTGATTTGCCACGCCCGAACCGTCGCACAAAAACTGGCGCGTTTTCCTACGGATGAACCGGTGGAAATGGTCTGGCAATCGGCCAAGTGTTCCCGGCGCGGGACCTCCAAAATTCCGCCACGCCTGTTGTGTGGTCCTGAGTCCCGGACCCGCCAGACCGCCGAACTGTTCGGCAGTGATGCGCAGGTTGTCGATGCCTTGCGCGATTGCGATTTCGGTCGCTGGCAAGGTCAGCGCATCAGTGAACTGCAAAAAACCGAGCCCGAGTCGCTGAACGCCTGGCTCGAAGACCCGCATTCCGCACCCCACGGCGGCGAGTCGGTGGTGCAACTCGGTGAGCGTGTGGCAGCATGGTTGACGACACTGGAGACGACGCCGGGCGACATCATCGCCATTACCCATCCCTATGTTGTGCGCGCCGTGCTGACCCATGTGCTGCAAAGCACGGCGTTCAACCTGATCGACGTCGAACCGTTATCGGCCATCGAACTTCGGTTCACCGGACGCTGGCGGTTACGCTTGATGAGCACTGATGCTGACGGAGGCTTTTGATGAAAACGTTGCTGGTCATCGGTATTGGCGCCGGTAACCCGGACTACGTCACGATGCAGGCGGTGAAGGCGTTGAATCGTGCGGACGTGTTTTTCCTCATGGACAAGGGCCAGAGCAAAGACAAACTGATCGACCTGCGCCGCGAAATCTGCGAACGCTACATCACCGATCACGATTACCGTTTCGTCGAAGCCCACAGTCCTGAGCGGGAACGTGGGGATGTGGACTACAAGGCCAGTGTCGACGATCTGAACCTCGCCAAGCAGCACACCTTCGAACGCCTGATCAACGAGGAAATGTCCGACGGCCAATGCGGCGGTTTCCTGGTGTGGGGCGACCCGGCGTTGTACGACAGCACCGTGCGCATCTTGCAGGCGATTCTGGCCTCGGGTCGTTGTGAGTTCGAGTTCGAAGTGATCCCCGGCATCACCAGCGTCCAGGCGTTGGCGGCGCAACACAAAGTGCCGCTGAACCGCATCGGCCGCTCGATTGAAATCACCACGGGCCGGCGGCTGGCGGCGGGGCAGGTGAGTGATGCCGACAGTCTGGTGGTGATGCTTGATGCAGAAGATTCCTACCATCACGTGGCGGATCAGGAGACAGAGATTTACTGGGGGGCCTACCTGGGCACGCCGGATGAGATCCTGATCTCGGGCAAGCTCAAGGATGTGGCGGATGAGATTGAGCGGGTGCGCAAAGCGGCGCGGTTGGCAAATGGGTGGATTATGGATACCTATTTGCTGCGTAAGCCGTGAGGTTGACGGTGTCTGGGCTGACGCCTTCGCGGGCAAGCCTCGCTCCTACGGGTTGGCGGTGTCTGGGCTGACGCATTCGTACGGGTTGGCGGTGATCCTGTAGGAGCGAGGCTTGCCCGCGAAGAGGCCTGAGAGAACACCTCAAAAAACAGCCTGTTCGCCGCGCCCAAACCGCTCCCGATACACCGACGGAGGCACCCCGACCACGCTGCGAAACGCCACCCGAAAACTCTCCACCGACCGATAACCACAACGTTCGGCAATCTGCTCGGTGTTGTCGCCCGTGCTCTCCAGCAACTCTCGGGCCCGGGCCAGGCGTTGATGCTGCAACCAGGTCTTGGGTGACTGGCCGCTGACCTCGGTGAAGCGGCGCAGGAAGGTGCGTTCACTCATCGCCGCCTCGCTGGCCAGGTCGCGCACTTCCAGCGGTTCGTGCAAGCGTTCCCGCGCCCATTGCATGACACGAGACAAATCGCTGCGGGGCGTCGGACTGACGGGTGTAGGAATAAACTGCGCCTGACCGCCGGTGCGTTGCGGCGACATCACCAGTCGCCGCGCCACCGAGTTGGCCACTTGGGTGCCGAAGTCCCGCGCCACCAGATGCAGGCAGGCATCGATGCCCGCAGCGCTGCCGGCCGAGGTGATCAACTGGCCCGAATCAACGTAGAGCACGTCCGGGTCCACCAGAATGTTCGGGAAGCGCTCGGCCAGTTCGCGGGTGTAGCGCCAATGGGTGGTGGCGCGGTGGCCGTCCAGCAGACCGGTGGCCGCCAGCACAAACACCCCGGAGCAAATCGAGAGTAACCGCGCGCCGCGTGCATGGGCCTGACGCAACGCGGCGAGCAATGCTTCGGGCACGGGCGCCTGCCGATCGCGCCAACCGGGGACGATGATGGTCCGGGCACTTTCCAGCAATTCCATGCCGCCGTCGGCCAGCACCTGAATGCCGCCCATGGCGCGCATCGGGCCCGCATCCACGGCGACGATTTGATGTTCATACCACGGGAAATCGAACTCCGGCCGGGCCAGGCCGAAGATCTCCACGGCGATGCCGAACTCGAATGTACACAGGCCGTCGTAGGCCAGGATCGCGACTAATCCAGGGTTGGGCTGCATTTGGCGGAAAGTTCCCGGTGAGTGTCTTGTGCGCCACTGTAGCGGCAAGTGCCGCACAGATAAAGTCTGCCTACACCCACTGAGACTTAGGACTACACCCATGACCAGCCTGGTTCGCGCCATTCCTGCAGCCCCGTCCGCCATTGCCCTGATGCATTTCAGCAATCGCCTGACCTTTGAAACCGATTGTTCCGACGTGAACGGCAGCCAGCAGGCCGGCGAGGTGGATTTTATTCTGGTGGATACGCGCGGCCCGCTGGCCTATGAGCGGGGGCATGTGCCGGGGGCAATCAATATTCCGGGGCGGCTGATGACTGCTGATGCGTTGGCGGTTTATCCCACGTCCACGGTGTTCGTGGTCTATTGCGCCGGCCCGCACTGCAACGGCGCGAACAAGGCTGCGGTGAAACTGGCGGCGCTGGGTTACCCGGTCAAGGAGATGATCGGCGGGGTGACGGGGTGGCTGGATGAGGGGTTTGAATTGAGTGTCGAGGTAGCGCGGCCGGCCGGCGCGGTGGTCAGTTGCGAGTGCTGACATAGACACAACACCGTACCCGTAGGAGCAAAGCTTGCTCGCGATGGCGTCCTTGAGATCGCTATCGCGGGCAAGCCTTGCTCCTACGAAAAGCCTGGCGCTACCCACCAATGATCCAGCGTCTCTTGCAACCAGCCAAACACCGCCGCATGCGCCGCGCTGTCATCCTGCCCCCGTGGCAACGGCGACTCATCGCCAAAATGCTCGTTCAGCAGCTTCACTGATTCAGCATTCCACTCCGGGTGAAACTGCAATCCCACCCGCGTCGGCCCAACCCGATACATCTGCTGCTCACACGCCTCGCTGCTGGCCAGTAACTGCGCGTCGGGCGGCAAATCAATCGCGTCCTCATGCCATTCCAGCACGTTCAACTGCTGGCCATCCGCGAAGCTCACACGAGTCCAGCCGGTTTCAGGACGAGCCATGCGCCGCACCTTCCCGCCCAGGCTCAACGCCAGCAGCTGCGCCCCCAGACAAATGGCGAACACCGCCGCGCCTTGCTCCAGGCTGGCCGCCAGCCACTGGCGCTCAGCTTCCAGCCACCGGGGCCCGGCGTTGGATTCATAAGGCCCACCCAGCACAATCACCGGCCCCGCACCCACGGTCGGCAACTGCCCCAGATCGGCACGAAAGACGTTCAGTGTGATCCCTCGCAACTGCGCCCATTCAGCAATGGCACCGGGACCTTCGGCGGGGTGGTGCTGGATCAGGTTCAGCTCGGGCATCGGGGGTTCTCTTGCGGGCGGCAGGTGGCGTTCAATGTGCCGCAAAACAGCCTTCATCGCCAGTGACCTCGAGACGTCATTGGCTGTAGGACTTATGAGTCGGATTACCACCGAAATCCCGTAGGTTTTATCTGAAAACAGGACTTGTCCTACAGTCTTTGCACCGCCATGGCGCACGCTTTTAAACAGTCCAATCGGTCAGTTACTTTTCTATAAGTATTTGTCGCTTAAACATAATTTGCCCGCCTGTAGCCGCTCTAGACTGCCGGCCTCTTCGGGGTTCTCCAATAAGAGCACCGCCGAAACTGCCAATCGAAAGCTGCCAATAAAAGCCTCCGCACACAGGAGTTATAAATGAAGAAGCTAGTGATGTTCGGTGCCCTGGCACTGTCGATGTTGTCCCTGACCGCTGTGGCCGAAGACGCCAAGCCGATTCGCATCGGTATCGAAGCCGGTTACCCGCCATTCTCGATGAAAACCCCTGACGGCAAACTCACCGGTTTCGACGTGGATATCGGCGACGCGCTGTGCGAGCAGATGAAAGTGAAGTGCGTGTGGGTCGAGCAAGAGTTCGACGGCCTGATCCCGGCCCTGAAAGTGAAGAAAATCGACGCGATCCTGTCGTCCATGACCATCACCGACGACCGCAAGAAAAACGTCGACTTCACCATCAAGTACTACCACACCCCGGCGCGCTTCGTGATGAAGGAAGGCACCGACGTCAAGGATCCGCTGACCGAGCTCAAGGGCAAGAAAGTCGGTGTTCTGCGCGCCAGTACCCACGACCGCTTCGCCACTGAAGTGCTGCAACCGGCCGGGATTATCCTGGTGCGTTATGGTTCCCAGCAGGAAGCCAACCTGGACATGGTCTCCGGCCGCCTCGACGCGATGCTGGCCGACTCGGTCAACCTGGACGACGGTTTCCTGAAAACCGACGCCGGTAAAGGTTTCGCTTTCGTCGGCCCGACCTATGAAGACGCCAAGTACTTCGGCGGCGGTGCCGGCATCGCCGTGCGTAAGGGTGACAAGGCGCTGGCAGACCAATTCAGCACCGCCATCACCGAGATCCGCGCCAACGGCAAGTACAAGCAAGTACAGGACAAGTACTTCAATTTTGATGTTTACGGCGAATAATCCAGCCGAATGAAAAAGTGGCTACCGTTGACGCGGTGGCCATTTTTTTTGTGCCCTTTTCAATTGGAATGAGATCCCCTGTGGGAGCGAGCTTGCTCGCGATGGCGGTTTGTCAGGCAATATCAATGTTGACCGACAGGGCCTCATCGCGAGCAAGCTCGCTCCCACAGGGGACCTCACTACCCTGATATTCAGGAGTTACCCATGCAACGCATCGACCACCCGCTGCCCTGGAGCCATTTGGGCACCGAACGCAGCCTCAGCGTGTTTCGTTTTGGCGCCGGCACCCGCAAGGTGTACATCCAGGCCAGCCTGCACGCTGACGAATTGCCGGGCATGCGCACGGCATGGGAGCTGAAGCAGCGCCTGACCGAACTCGAAGCCCAGGGTCAGTTGCAAGGCGTTATCGAGCTGGTGCCGGTGGCCAACCCGATCGGCCTCGACCAGCACCTGCAAGGCGCGCACATGGGGCGTTTCGAACTCGGCAGCGGCAAGAACTTCAACCGCGCGTTCGTCGAACTGAGCGCGCCGGTGGCCGCGTTGATCGGTGCTCAATTGGGCGACGATGCCGAGGCCAATATCGCGCTGATTCGCCAAGCCATGGGGCAGGTATTCGAGGGTTTGCCGGCGCCCGCGTCGCAACTGGAAGCCATGCACCGCTTGCTGTTGCGCCATGCCTGCGATGCCGACATCACCCTGGATTTGCATTGCGATTTCGACGCGGCGATTCACATTTACGCCTTGCCGCAACAGTGGCCGCAGTGGCAATCCCTGGCCGCGCGCTTGAGGGCGGGCGTGGGATTGTTGAGTGAAGATTCCGGCGGCAGTTCGTTCGACGAGTCCTGTTCGACGCCGTGGTTGCGCCTGGCGCAGGCCTTCCCTGAGGCGGCGATTCCGCTGGCGAACCTGGCAACGACCGTGGAGCTGGGCAGCATGGGCGACACCCGGGTCGATCAGGCCCAGGCCCATTGCGAGGCGATTCTGGGCTTTCTCGCCGAACAGGGTTTCATCAAAGGCACCTGGCCGGCGGCACCCAGCGAATGCTGCGAAGGCATGCCATTCGCGGGCACCGAATACCTGTTCGCCCCGCACCACGGCGTGGTCAGCTTCCTGCGCGAGGCGGGCGAGTGGGTGGAGCAGGGCGATGCACTGTTTGAAGTGGTCGATCCGTTGAGTGACCGAGTGACGACCGTGCGCGCCGGCACCAGCGGTGTGTTATTTGCGATTGATCGTGGGCGCTACACCCAGCCGGGGACTTGGCAGGCGAAAGTCGCGGGGCGCGAGCCATTTCGGGTTGGGAAGTTGACTAACGATTGATCCAGATTAATTCGTTGGCTGTGATGGCCTCTTCGCGGGCAAGCCTCGCTCCTACGGGGGATACATTGTAGGAGCGAGGCTTGCCCGCGAAGGCGGTATCAGCCACACCAAAAATCTCGGCAATGTTAGGGTAACCCCCGAATCCTGCCCCCTGTGAAGGAAGGTTTATGCTGAAGTTTCTCGCTCTGTTCATGCTCCTGGCATCCGCCACGGCCCACGCTCAAACCCCGCTGCACACCGATCTGCCGCTCAAATACCTGGAGCAAGCCAACCCTGATTCGTCCAACCAGCCTCTGGTGATTTTCCTCCACGGCTATGGCAGTAACGAGCGGGATCTGTTCGGGATCAAGGACGAATTGCCGGCGCAGTACAACTACCTGTCGGTGCAGGCGCCGGTGGCCCTGGATGCCGACAGTTACCAGTGGTTTCGCAAGAAAGGCGAAGGCGCCTACAACGGTGAGACCGATGACCTGAAGACCAGCGCCAAGGTGTTGCTGGATTTCATCGCACAAGCGGCGAAGAAATATCACACCGACGCCAACAAGGTGTTCCTGGTGGGCTTCAGTCAGGGCGCGATCATGACCTACGAGGTGGCGTTGCGTCATCCCGAAGCGGTGGGCGGGATTGCCGCGTTGAGCGGACGGATATTGCCTGTGCTCAAAGCCGAGCTGAAACCGGATGAAAAACGCCAGCCACTGGCGATTTTCATCGGTCACGGCACCGAGGACAAACGCTTGCCGTTGGTCGACGGCACGGCGGCCAACAGCCTGTTGCAGAAGCTGTCACTCAAGCCTGAGTTTCATTCCTACGAAGGCCTGGGCCACAGCATCAGCGCCGCCGAAATCCAGGATTTGAACGCCTGGTTACAACGGCTCAATCCCTGAGTTTTTACTTGCCGGTGATCTGTTTGACCAGCGTGTCATGGCCATCCTTGTCGCTTGGGCGCGAGATGATCTGAATCACCGCCATCCGGTTGCCGGAACCGGCCATCAGCGTGGTGTTGAGGGTCTTGCCGCCGCCTTGGGTGGCGGTGCTGTCCACTTGGCGCAGGCCCAGGCCGGTGCCTTTCATGGTCAGGCTTTTTTCGCTGAGCTTGGTGAAATCCGGCAGGTTCTTGTGTTCGGCCACATCGAAGTCGGCGGCGGTGCTGTCGAGGAACTCGCCGTCGTTGTCTTTGACGGTGACGCCCGGCGCCAGGTTGTTTTCAGCGGCGATCACCACGGTCTTGGTGGTTTCGTTGGCGTACATGGTGCCCGTCGCCCCGGTTGCGCCTGGCGGCAGCGGATTGGCGACGAAGCCTTTGGGCAGAGTGAAGGTGAACTTGCCGCTGAGCATCGAAACTTTGATCGGCGCGGCGTCGCCGGGCTTGGCTTTGGCGGCATAAGCATCCAACGCCCCCAGGCTGGCAACCGCCATCAGCAACAGGACAACGGCTTTTTTACTAAACAATGACATTGAAACTCTCCGGGGATGGTCGCGCTAGGGGGCGATCATCCCATGGAGGTTGAATGGCATCCAGCCCGGTTTCGACGACCAACCTGCAGAAATACAAAACCTGTGGGAGCGGGCTTGCTCGCGAAGGGGCCGTGTCAGTCGACATCATCGTTGACTGATACACCGCTTTCGCGAGCAAGCTCGCTCCCACAGAGGATGCGGGCATCTGTTGAATCTATTACTGCACCTGATTCTGCGGAAACAGATTACGCCGGGTTTCTTCGTCGAATTCAGCCTTGAGCACCCGTTTCTCTTTCAGGCCATGGGCGGGCCGGGTCGCCGGGCGGGCGCTGATTTCGTTGAACAGGCGCGCAACTTGTTCGATTGACGTGCAAGTTAGTTGGTCTACTCGTTCGATGTAATCGAACGATTTGTCGGTGCCGGTTTCGCCAGCAAGCGCCGGGTCACCCCGAGCATGCCCACGGACACTGCAATGCCGAGGGCGAACGCGGTCATGCCGAGGCTGGGCAAGGTCAGCGCCAGCACCAGGCAGAACGCCGCGAACGAATACATGCCGGTGGCGGTGGCGCGCAACAGCGCTGCGGTGAACGCCGGGCCACGGGTTTGCTGGGAGAACACCGCCATCACGCTACCCAATACCGGAAATACCGCCAGCAAACCACTCCAGCGTTCGCCCACGGTGCTGGCCAGCAGTGTGACGGCCAACGTCAGCAGCGCGCCGGCCACCATGCGCAGCAGCAGTTTGTCGGACTTGGGTTTGGGACCTGAAACAATCGGCTGTACCTGGGGGAACAGGTAAGGCGCGGCAAGCAGAGCGGTCGCAGCGGCGATCACCGAGAACGTCAGGGACGGCGGGATCAGCGAGAGCGCGACGGCTACCGTGGCCCACACCAGCATGGACACCGCCAGCGCCCAAGGCCAACCGGCCCGTTGCGCCACTTGGGCGTAGGTCACGCAGAAGGCAATCATCGCGAACATCGCGGATAAGGCCGCCGTTGCAGCCTGGGCGGCGAACACCAGACCCTGCTCGATGGCGAGGAAAAACAGAATCGGCCCGACCACCACCGGCAACCCCGACAACCACCCGGCCACGCTAGGCCCCCAACGTTTACCCGCCAGGGAAATGAGCAGCAGAAATCCCGGAATCACCAGCAACTTGAGCAGCAGCACGCACGCACCTCCGACCTGTGTGAGGCGGCCACGTTAGCATTGCGCGCGGTGGATTGCTCTAGGGATGGACAGGTTTTGTATACAAAAAACCTCGCTTTTGAAAATTGTACAGAACTTGATTTTGCGTATAGGTTTTAAAGAGGTATTGAGCGTCAATCGAGTCGCCATGAACAGATCAGGATCGCGTTTTCGTCGCAGCCTCTGGTTACTCGCGTTGATCGGCACTCACGCGCTGGCCAATTGGCAAGATGCGCTGCCCGGTGCGCATATCGTGGGTGCCGGCGAGTTTCGGGTATTCGGCTTCGATGTCTACAACGCCCGGCTCTGGAGTGTGGCGCGGCCGCTGGCGCCGGACCAGCCGTTTGCCCTGGAGCTGATCTACCAGCGCAGCATTTCCCGAGACGATCTGGTGAAGGCCAGCGTCGATGAAATCAAGCGATTGTCCGGCACCTCGGTCAGTGCCGAGCAACTGGCCGGCTGGCAGACGCAGATGCAGCAGTCGTTCGTCGATGTCCAGGCCGGCACCCGTATCACTGGGGTTTATTTGCCGGGGCAGGGCGCGCGATTCTTTGTCGGTCAACAACTGCAACACGAAGTGAAAGACCCGCAATTCGCCCGCGCTTTCTTCGACATCTGGCTCGACCCGCGCACCCGTAATCCCGAGTTGCGCCAGCAGTTGCTGGGTACTACGAAGCCTTGAGGACATCGTAATCCTCGTAGGAGCTGCCGAAGGCTGCGATCTTTTGATCTTGATCTTAAAAAGCAAAATCAAAAGATCGCAGCCTTCGGCAGCTCCTACGCAGGTTATGCGTATGGCCGGGGGGTGGTCGAAACGTCTAAGCTGCGCCTTTCCAATTGTTTCTGGATGTTTGAGTGAATTTCAGGTTTTTGCCCAAAATCGCCACGGCGCCGTTTTGCCCGCCGGAAGTGGCCGGCAGTGTTGCGGTTGATCCGGGCGCGTCGTTTTTCAAGCGCCTGCTGCGTTTTGCCGGCCCCGGTTTGCTGGTGTCGATCGGCTACATGGACCCCGGCAACTGGGCCACCGCCATCGAGGCCGGTTCGCGGTTTGGCTACAGCTTGCTGTTTGTCGTGTTGCTGGCGAGCCTGGCCGGGATGGTGGTGCAGTGCCTGTGTTCGCGCCTGGGTATCGCCACCGGGCGTGATCTGGCGCAATTGTCCCGGGAGCGCTACAGCACCCGCACTGCACGGACCCAATGGGTGCTGGCGGAAATCTCGATCATCGCCACCGATCTGGCCGAAGTGCTCGGCTGCGCCCTGGCGTTCCATTTGCTGCTGGGTTGCTCGCTGACCTTCGGCATTGCGCTGACCGCGTTCGACACGTTGCTGGTGCTGGCCTTGCAAAACCGGGGCTTCCGTCGTCTTGAGGCGATCATGCTGGTGCTGGTCGGCACCATCGGCGCGTGTTTCTTCGTCGAATTGCTGCTGATCAAACCCTACTGGCCGGACGTTGCCCGTGGCTTTACCCCGTCACTGTCGGCCATTGGCGATGCCGCGCCGCTGTACATTGCCATCGGCATTCTCGGGGCCACGGTGATGCCGCATAACTTGTACTTGCACACCTCGATCGTGCAAACCCGGATGATTGGCAAGGACCTGGCGAGCAAGCAGGATGCGGTGAAACTGGCGCGCATCGACACCATTGGCTCCCTGGCCCTGGCGTTGCTGGTCAATGCGGCGATCCTGATTCTGGCAGCCGCTGCGTTTCACAGTACCGGGCACAGCGACGTGGTGGACATCCAGGACGCCTATCACCTGCTCGATCCGCTGGTGGGCGGGGCCTTGGCCAGCGTGCTGTTTGGTGTGGCGCTGCTGGCTTCGGGACAGAGCTCGACCTTTACCGGGACCATCGCCGGTCAGGTGATCATGGAGGGTTACCTGAACCTGCGGATTCCTTGCTATCAACGGCGTTTGATCACCCGTGGACTGGCGTTGATCCCGGCGTTCATCGGCGTGTGGCTGATGGGCGACAACGCGATTGGCAAGTTGTTGGTGCTGAGTCAGGTGGTGCTGAGCCTGCAACTGCCGTTTGCGTTGTACCCGTTGATCAGCATGACCAACGACCAGAAGCTGATGGGGCCGTTTGTGAATCGGCTGCCGACGCGGGTGCTGGCGTGGGGATTGTTTACGGTGATCAGCGCGGCGAATGCGTGGTTGATTTTGCAGTTGGTGGTCTGACGCCGATCGTTCCCACGCTCTGCGTGGGAATGCCTCAAGGGACGCTCCGCGTTCCAGTGGGACGCAGAGCGTCCCGGGCTGCATTCCCACGCGGAGCGTGGGAACGAGCGCGTCATCCGCCAAACGCCGCCATCACAAAATCGATAAACACCCGGGTTTTGGCCGGCATCAAGGTGCGGCTTGGGTAGTACAGCGAGATTGGCCCTGCATCGGCGTGCCAGTCGGGTAACAGGCGCACCAATTCACCGCGCTGGATCTGCGTGACCACATCGGGCAGCACCAGCAGCGTCACGCCCAGCCCCAACAAGGCAGCCTCGCGCATGGCCGCCGGGTCATTGAGGATGATGTTTTCATTCAGGACGGCGTTCGCTTCCTGGCCCGCCTCATCGCGCATCACCCACTGACGAATCCGCCCGGTACGAATGCCGCGCATCACGATACCGGTGTGTCCGAGCAAGTCCGCCGGGGTGGCGGGCAGGGCGCGTCCGGCCAGGTAGGCCGGTGAGGCAACGGTGACGATATCCGCCGCCGCCAACCTGCGCGAGATAACCCCAGGCGTCAGTTCAAAGCCGCCGCCAATGGCCGCGTCATAACCTTCGGCAATCAGGTCCACCTGACGATTTTCGAAATGCCACTCCGGCCGAATCAACGGATAACGTGCCAGAAACGCTGGCAGCAGCGGCAACACATGCCCGATGCCAAACGTCGGCGCCAGGCTGACCTTGAGCAGCCCCGCCGGCTCGCCGCGATCACTGCTCACGGCACTGATCGCTGCCTGCAACGCCTCCAGATTGCCGCCGATACTCGCCAGAAAACCTTCCCCGGCTTCGGTCAGGGACAGCTTGCGGGTCGAGCGCTGGAACAGCCGCACACCCATGTTGCGCTCCAGCATCGCCACGTTGCGGCTGACGGCGGCGGGTGTCAGCGCCAGCAATCTTGCCGCGGCGGAAAAGCTGCCGGTTTCGGCGCTGCGCACAAAGGATTCGAGATTGGCGAGGGTTTCCATGGCAGGCACCTGCTAGTAATGCTTGAAGATCATTCAAATCATTACCGGCTAATCAAGCGCTAATGGCAAGTGCAGTATTCACTCCAACGACAACCCACTTGGAGTGAACATCCATGAGCACTATCGGAATCATCGGCGCTGGCGCCATCGGCTCAGCCTTCGCCCGGGCCCTGTCCCGTCAGGGAATTAAATTGGTCATCGCCAACAGTCGCGGGCCGCAAACCCTGGCGGCGCTGGTGCAGGAACTCGGGCCAACCGCCCGTGCCGGCACCCGCGAAGAAGCGGCGGCGCAGGACATTGTGCTGGTCGCGGTCAACTGGTCGAAATTGCCGACGGCGTTGGCGGATCTGCCGGACTTTGGCGGGCGGATCGTTATCGATGCCAACAACTCGATTGAAGCGCCAGCGTTCAAGGCTGTGGATTTGCAGGGTCGTACCTCCAGCGAAGTTTTCGCTGAGTGGGTGCCAGGGGCGCGGGTGGTGAAGGCGTTCAATCATCTGGCGGCGCGGTTGCTGGAGAGCGATCCGGCGGCAGAGGGGGGCAAGCGGGTGTTGTTTTTGTCGGGGGATGATGCTGAGGCGAAAGCTCAAGTGGCTGAGTTGATCGAGCGCTTGGGGTTCTTCGGGATTGATCTTGGGGCGCTGAGCGTTGGCGCACGGCTGGCACAGTTCCCGGGTGGGCCGCTGCCGGTTTTGAATCTGGTGAAGTTTGGCTAACGGGCCACGCAAAAAGAACCCGGTGCGATGTGAATCGCACCGGGTGTTGTGCCAGACAGCGAACGGATATTCGTGGGTCCCCGCGCTATCTGTTGAACGCTTGATCGTTGATCGTTCCCACGCTCTGCGTGGGAATGCCTCACCGGACGCGCTGCGTCCGCTTTGGGACGCGGAGCGTCCCGGGCTGCATTCCCACGCAGAGCGTGGGAACGATCGTGTGGGGTTAAGCCCGTTCGATCGCCAGTGCCACGCCTTGACCACCACCGATGCACAGGGTGGCGAGGCCTTTTTTGGCGTCGCGCTTGATCATTTCGTGCAGCAGGGTCACCAGCACTCGGCAGCCCGAAGCACCGATCGGGTGGCCGAGGGCGATGGCGCCGCCGTTGACGTTGACCTTGTCCAGGTCCCATTCCAGGTCCTTGGCCACTGCCAGCGATTGCGCGGCGAAGGCTTCGTTGGCTTCGATCAGGTCCAGTTGGTCGATGGACCAGCCAGCCTTGGACAGGCAGCGGCGAGTGGCGGATACCGGGCCGATGCCCATGATCGCCGGATCAACGCCTGCGTTGGCATAAGCAGCGATTGTTGCCAAAACCGTCAGGCCCAGGGCCTTGGCTTTGTCGGCGCTCATCAGGATCACCGCAGCCGCGCCGTCGTTCAGCGAAGATGCGTTGCCGGCCGTCACCGAACCGTCCTTTTTGAAGGCCGGTTTCAGTTTGCCCAGGGACTCAGCGGTGGTGCCGGCCCGTGGCTGTTCGTCGGTGGCGAAGGACAGTGGATCGCCCTTGCGCTGGGGGATCAGGATCGGCGTGATTTCATCGACAAAACGCCCGGCTTCGATGGCGGCCGTGGCTTTCTGCTGGGAGGCGGCGGCAAAGGCATCCTGTTGTTCGCGAGTCAGGCTGTACTTCTCAGCCAGGTTCTCGGCGGTGATGCCCATGTGGTAATCGTTGAACGCATCCCACAGGCCGTCGCTGATCATGGTGTCGACGATTTGCGCGTGACCCATGCGCAGACCGGTGCGCGCGCCCGGCATCACGTAGTTGGACAGGCTCATGTTTTCCTGGCCACCGGCAATAATCACCTCGGCATCGCCGCAGCGAATCGCCTGGGTCGCCAGGTGCAGGGCTTTCAAGCCCGAACCGCAGACCTTGTTCAACGTCATGGCCGGCACGCTGAACGGCAGCCCAGCCTTGATCGCCGACTGGCGTGCAGGGTTCTGCCCGGCACCAGCGGTCAGCACTTGGCCCATGATCACTTCATCGACTTGCGCCGGGTCGAGCCCGGTTTGCGCCAGCAACTGACGGATCACCGCAGCGCCCAGGTCAACGGCGGACACACCGGCCAATGCACCCTGGAAACTGCCAATCGCGGTACGGGTGGCGGCAACAATAACGACGTCTTGCATGGAATGATTCCTCACTGGGCAGCGAACTGCATTTCCGGAACGTGATCCGGCACGATCAGTTTACCGGCGGTCTTGGCGACAATTTCTTCGACGCTCACGCCAGGCGCACGTTCTTTGAGAATGAACGCGCCGTCCTTGATTTCCAGATAGGCGAGGTCGGTCAGTACACGCTTGATGCACCCGGCGCCGGTCAGCGGCAGGCTGCATTTGGCCAATAGCTTGGACTCACCGTCCTTGGACGCGTGGGTCATGATCACGATGATGTTGTCTGCGCCGGCCACCAGGTCCATGGCGCCGCCCATGCCCTTGACCAGTTTGCCGGGGATCATCCACGAGGCGATGTTGCCTTCGACGTCCACTTCAAACGCGCCGAGCACCGTCAGGTCGACATGGCCACCGCGAATCATCGCGAAGGACTCGGCCGAGGAAAAGATCGAAGCGCCGATCCGTGCGGTCACGGTTTGTTTGCCGGCGTTGATCATGTCGGCATCGATGGTTTCTTCCGTAGGAAAAGGACCCATGCCGAGCAGGCCGTTTTCCGACTGCAGCATGACTTCCATGCCTTCAGGGATGTAATTGGCGACCAGGGTCGGAATGCCGATGCCCAGGTTCACGTAGTAGCCGTCCTGCATTTCGCGGGCGACGCGTTGAGCCATTTGTTCGCGGGAAAGTGCCATTGTTGTTATTCCTTCATTCGGTCCGGGGGCAGGGGATCACTTACGCACGGTGCGCTGTTCGATGCGCTTCTCGAACGTGCCGCAAATGATCCGGTCGACGTAGATGCCAGGGGTGTGGATCTGCGACGGGTCCAGCTCGCCGGGTTCGACGATTTCTTCGACTTCGACCACGGTGATCTTGCCGGCGGTGGCGGCCAGCGGATTGAAGTTCTGGGCGGTGTGGCGATAGATGACGTTGCCGAAATGGTCGGCTTTCCAGCCTTTGACGATCGCGAAGTCACCGGTGATGGACTCTTCCATCAAGTACTTGCGACCCTTGAATTCGCGCACTTCCTTGCCTTCGGCTACCGGAGTGCCGACGCCGGTGGCGGTAAAGAAGGCCGGGATACCGGCGCCGCCCGCGCGCATTTTTTCGGCGAGGGTGCCTTGGGGGGTCAGGTCGACTTCGATGACGCCGCTGAGCAGTTGCTCTTCGAACAGCTTGTTCTCGCCGACGTAGGAGGCCACCACCTTGCGAATCTGCCGGTCTACCAACAGCACGCCGAGGCCGAAACCGTCGACGCCGCAATTGTTGGAAACCACGGTGAGGTCGCGGGTGCCTTTGCGCTTGATCTCGGCGATGAGGTTTTCCGGGATCCCGCACAGGCCGAAGCCGCCAGCGATCACGGTCATGCCGTCTTCAAGACCTGCAAGGGCTTCCTCGTAGGAACTCACGCGCTTGTCGAAACCTGCCATATGCACCTCTTTTATTCTTTATGGGCGGCTGGCTAGCCGTAGTGGGAATGAGTGTCGCGCTGGCGTATTCATTTGTTAAGTTGATTTTTAAGGTTGATTGATAGATAAAACTCACCAATCAATCTTCTTTGTAGGAGCATGGCTTGCCCGCGATGGCGTCCTTGAAATCGCCATCGCGAGCAAGCTTTGCTCCTACAGCTTACAACTGGAGCGAAGCGAGATGACCGTCAAGCAGATCCGCGCCTTCCTGGCCGTGGCCCAAAGCCTGAGTTTCGCCGTGGCCTGCGAGCGTTTGCACCTGTCGCAATCGGCGCTAAGCCTGACCATCAAGGCCCTGGAAGAAGGCCTGGGCGGGCGCCTGTTCAGCCGCAACACGCGCAACGTGGCGCTGACGCCGGAAGGTGAATCCCTGGTGCCGCTGGCCCGTCGGCTGATCGCCGATTGGGACAACGCCGAAGACGAACTGCGCCAGCGCTTCACCCTGCAACGCGGACGCGTAACCGTCGCGGCGATGCCGTCGTTCGCCGGCAATCTGCTGCCGCCGATCCTCAAGACTTTCCGCGCCCGCTACCCGAAGGTCAACGTCACGGTGAACGACGTGATCAACGAGCAGGTACTGGAAATGGTCCGCGACCGCCAGGTCGAACTCGGCGTGTCGTTTGAACCGGCCCACAGCACGTCGCTGGAGTTTACGCCGTTGTACATCGACCGTTTTGTCGCGGTGGTGCCCCATGATTCAGCGCTGGCGAAACTCGACGATATCGACTGGCAGACCTTATTGAAGGAGCCGTTCATCACTTTGCAACGGCCGTCCACGGTGCGGGTGATGCTGGAAGAGCATTTGCAGGCGCGCGGTATGAAACTGCCGGTGGAGTTTGAAAGCCATCAACTGGCGACGGTCGGACGAATGGTGGCCAGCGGTCTGGGCGTGAGCGCGGTGCCGGCGTTGTGCGTGCGGCAGATGCAGGAAGTGGGCGCGCACTGCATTACCTTGCGCGACCCGGTGGTGGAACGGGCGATTGGCGTGCTGACCAAACCGGGGCATGAACTGTCGGCGGCGGCGCAGGCGTTGTTTGATATTTTCAAGGAAGCCAACCTGGGCCAGCGTCTCAACTGATCGTTCCTACGCTCCGCGTGGGAATGCAGCCCGTGACGCTCCGCGTCACTGGACGCGGAGCGTCCCTAGAGGCATTCCCACGCAGAGCGTGGGAACGATCGATTTTCAAGGAGAAAGATTGGGGTAGGCAGTTGGAACCACCCCTCACCCTAACCCTCTCCCCAGAGGGGCGAGGGGACTGACCGGGGTGTTCTTGGAGCTACATCGACCTGAAAAACCGAGTCGAACACCCGATTTGAAAAGCATGCGGTCTGCTCCCTTTCCCCCTCTCCCCAGAGGGGCGAGGGTACTGACCGGGGTGTTCTTGGAGCTACATCGACCTGAAAAACCGAGTCGAACACCCGATTTGAAAAGCATGCGGTCTGCTCCCTTTCCCCCTCTCCCCACTGGGGAGAGGGCTGGGGTGAGGGGTGGATCTTGAGCTTGACACCCTGCTAACGGTATCAACGATTGAGGCGTTGTGTCAGCAGGGGGAGGAGTTGTTCGCAGGAACCTTCAATCTTCATCTGCAAAATGTCATCCGCCCGCGTCTTGCCCAGATTGATCGCAATCAACGGCTTCCCCTGATCGACCACCGCCCGACACAACCGAAACGCCGAATACGCCATCAACGACGACCCCACCACCAACAACCCCGCCGCTTTCTCAACCGCCGCCATGGCCTTGGCCGCCGTGACCTGCGCGACGTTCTCGCCAAAAAACACCACGTCCGGTTTCATCCGCTCTTCGCCGCAATGGGGGCAGTGCGGCACTTGAAACCGCGCTTCAAACGCCGGGTCGAGCAGGGTGTCGCCATCCGGCGCCTGCACCGCATCGACCCCGGCCAGGTACGGGTTTTGTGCTTCCATCAACTGCTGGATCGCATCCCGTTCGCTGCGCTGGCCGCAGTCCAGGCACAGCACGCGGTGCAGGCTGCCGTGGAGTTCGATGACGTCGTGGCTGCCGGCCTGGTCGTGCAAGGTGTCGACGTTCTGGGTGATCAGCCCGCCGATCTGCCGTGCGCTCTGCAGACTGGCCAGCGCCTCATGGGCCCCGTTCGGACTGGCCAGACGCACCCGCGGCCAACCGAGCATCGCCCGCGCCCAGTAACGGCGCCGGGATTCGGGGGCTGCGAGGAATTCCTGGTACATCATCGGTTGCCGGCCCCGGCGTACGCCCTGGTTGTCGCGGTAATCCGGGATGCCCGACGGTGTACTGATGCCGGCGCCGGTCAGCACCGCGAACGGCTGGTCGGCCATCAACTGCTGAAGTCGGTCGAGTTGTTCGCGGATGGGGCTGTCGAGCATGTTCAACACTCCGGAAGGCCTTGAGTGTTTGCAGGGTAGCATTTGCCGATCCCCCTGTAGGAGCAAGGCTTGCCCGCGATGGCGATCTCAAGGACGCCATCGCGGGCAAGCCTTGCTCCCACAATTATTTACGCGCTTCCAGAATCAAGTTAAACGGCGTTTCCGTCGCCCGGCGGAAATGCTTGAACCCAGCCTCGGTAAACACCTTGCGCAACCGCGCCTCACCGGCCTGGGCGCCGA
>NZ_MOBR01000008.1 GCF_003732705.1 Pseudomonas frederiksbergensis
AAAGCGGTGGGTCAGTCGGTATTAATGTTGACTGACCCACCGCTTTCGCGGGCAAGCCTCGCTCCTACAAGGGCTACGGGATTATTCGCCGGTAGCGATGCCCCGCGCCGGCTCATTGATCCACTCGCTCCACGATCCCGCATACAACGCCGCCAACGGATACCCCGCCAAGCACAACGCAAACAGGTTGTGGCAAGCCGTCACGCCGGAACCGCAATACGCCACCAACTCCGTCGGTGAGCGATCACCGAGTTTCGCCGCAAAGCGCTGCTTGAGCTGATCGGCCGACAGGAAGCGCCCGTCGCTGCCCAGGTTCTCGGTAAACGCCGCACATTGGGCGCCGGGGATGTGTCCGGCAATCGGGTCGATCGGTTCCACTTCGCCTTTGAAGCGCGGCAAGGCGCGGGCGTCGAGCAGGGTCAGCGCCGGTTGGCCGAGACGTTGCTGAAGCTGTTCGGCGCTGAGCAACAACGAAGCATCCGGCGTACCGTTGAAGGTGCCACGCAGAATCGAAGGTGCATCGAGACTCAACGGCAACCCGGCCCCGTGCCAGGCCTTGAGCCCGCCATCGAGGATGAACACACCATCACGCTTGCCCAGCCAGGCCAGCAACCACCACGCCCGCGCCGCGTAGGCACCGGGACCGTCGTCGTACAGAACCACTTCGCTGTCCGCATTGATGCCCCAGGCTTGCAGGCGTTCGATCAGGTCTTCGGGTTCAGGCAGTGGATGACGCCCGGTGACGCCTTTAACCACGGTCCCGCTGAGATCACGCTCAAGATCGGCAAAGCTCGACCCGGCGATATGCCCTTCGGCATAACTGCGCTGACCGTAGTCCGGGTCTTCCAGGGCAAAACGACAATCCAGAATCACCAGCCCCGGCTGCTCCTTTTTCAGGTCCAACGCTTGCGGGCTGATCAGTTGCGCAATGGGCATAACGGGCTCCTGTGCTTAAGTCGGTGCTTGATCCTACTTCACTTCTTCCAGGGCCTGGGCCAGTGGCACGTAAAACTCTTCGAACAGCGCATTCACCGCATCGCGCGCCTGATCGGTGACAAACCCGGCCTCCAGCACCAACACCTGATACACCCCGCGTTTGATTGCCTGCTCGCTCAAGTGCTTGGAATTTTCCCGCGTGGTGCACAGAAAGCGCACCCAGGACGTGAGGATGATCCAGGCATTGAGGGTCAGGGATTCAATCTGCACGCGGTCCATGTTCAGGATCCCGGCCTCGACGAACCCGACATAGATGGCGGTGCCCTGAATCACGCAGCGCTGGGAAAAGCGCCGGTAACGGGCGGCCAGATCAGGATCGCTCTCGAGCAAATGTTCGAGGTCGCGGTGCAAAAACCGGTAGCGCCACATGGCCGACAGCAGCTCCTTGAGGTAGTAGCGCTTGTCTTCCACAGTGGCAGCGCGACCCTGGGGCGGGCGCAGGAAGCTGTCCACCAGGGTTTCGTACTCACTGAACAACACGGCGATGATCGCCTGCTTGTTGGGGAAGTGGTAGTACAGGTTGCCCGGGGAAATTTCCATGTGGGCAGCAATGTGGTTGGTGCTGATGCTGCGTTCACCCTGCTGATTGAACAGCTCCAGGCTGTTCTGCACGATGCGCTCGCTGGTTTTGATCCGTGGGGCCATGGCTTGAGCTTTAATTCAGAGTGCGATGACGGAGCATCTTACGGCCAATCCGCGAGTGGATAAAACAAAGCTGCATCAGGAAGTCATTTGACTTTATAGAGCATAGACTCTAAAAAGTCCCTCATTACAATAAATCCGGAGCCGACCATGACTGCCGACATTGCCTACCTGCAGAACCTACAGCAGCCTTTGGACGAGCTCCAGACTTTGTTCGATGCGCAGCGGGCCGCCTATGCCGCCAACCCGATGCCAACCGCCGGCCAGCGCCAGCAATGGCTCAAGGCGTTGCGCGATCTGTTGAGCAATGAACGGCAGGCACTGATCGATGCGATCAGCCAGGATTTCAGCCATCGCAGCGCGGATGAAACCCTGCTCGCCGAGCTGATGCCCAGCCTGCACGGTATTCATTACGCCAGCCAGCACCTCAAGGGCTGGATGAAACCGTCGCGGCGCAAGGTCGGCATCGCCTTTCAACCCGCTTCAGCCAAAGTGGTTTATCAACCTTTGGGTGTCGTCGGCGTGATCGTGCCCTGGAACTACCCGTTGTACCTGGCCATCGGGCCGCTGGTGGGGGCGTTGGCGGCGGGTAATCGGGTGATGCTCAAACTCAGCGAATCCACCCCCGTCACCGGTTTGCTGCTCAAGGAGCTGCTCGCTCGGGTCTTCCCGCAAGACCTGGTCTGCGTGGTGCTGGGCGAGGCTGATATCGGCGTCGCGTTCTCCCGGCTGCGCTTTGATCACTTGCTGTTCACCGGCGCCACCAGCATCGGCAAACACGTGATGCGCGCGGCGGCCGAGAACCTGACCCCGGTGACCCTCGAACTGGGCGGCAAGTCCCCGGCCATCGTCTCCCGGGACGTGCCGCTCAAGGACGCCGCCGAGCGCATTGCTTTCGGCAAGACCCTCAACGCCGGGCAAACCTGCGTGGCCCCGGACTACGTACTGGTGCCGGAAGAGCGTATCGGCGCCTTCGTCGAAGCCTATCGCCACGCAGTTCGCGGGTTTTATCCGACCCTGGCTGACAACCCGGACTACACGGCGATCATCAATGACCGACAACTGGCGCGGCTCAACGGTTACCTCAGCGATGCCACCAGCAAGGGTGCGCTGCTGATTCCGTTGTTCGACCAGGGCCAGGGTCGGCGCATGGGCCATAGCTTGTTGCTCAACGTCAGCGACGACATGACGGTGATGCAGGACGAAATCTTCGGGCCGGTGCTGCCGATCGTGCCGTACAGCGATCTGGACCAGGCGTTTGCCTACATCAATCAACGACCTCGTCCGCTGGCGCTGTACTACTTCGGCTACGACAAGCGCGAACAGAACCGCGTACTCCACGAAACCCATTCCGGCGGCGTATGCCTGAACGACACGCTGCTGCACGTGGCCCAGGATGACATGCCGTTCGGCGGTATCGGCGCCTCGGGCATGGGGCATTACCACGGCCACGAAGGCTTTCTGACCTTCAGCAAGGCCAAAGGCGTGCTGATCAAACAGCGCTTCAACGCGGCGAAGCTGATCTACCCGCCCTACGGCAAAACCATTCAGAAACTGATCCAGAAGCTGTTTATCCGCTAACGATCCTCACCGCCGGGTAATAACAATAATGAGCCCAAGCTTGTCTGATACACCCGCGCTGTCACGCCGCGGTCTGCTGAAATTCAGCCTGGGCGCCAGTGCCTTCCTCGCCACGGCAGGATTGGGCGCGAGCCTCAGTGGCTGCTCCTCGAGTATTCCAGCCAATGGTTTTGCGATTCTGCGCAGCGGCGACCTGCTGTTTTTGCGCGCGTTGATTCCGGTAATGCTCGACGGCGCCGTGGCCGTCGAGAAAATGCCGGCGGCGGTCGATGGCACACTGAAAAACCTGGATAACGCCCTCAATCATTTGTCGCCGCAGATGCTCAAGCTGACTCAGCAACTGTTCGATGTGCTCGGGATGGCCGTGACCCGTGGGCCTCTTACCGGGATCTGGGGCAGTTGGGAAAATGCCAGTGCCGAGGAGATCCGGCACTTCCTCGACCGCTGGGAAAACAGTTCGTTGAGTTTGCTGCGCATGGGGCACAGCTCATTGCTGCAACTGGTGATGATGGCGTGGTACAGCCGCTCGGAATCCTGGGCGCATTGCGGGTATCCCGGGCCGCCTGCGGTTTGAGACCGAGTCGCGCCCTTCGCGGGCAAGCCTCGCTCCTACAGATTTACACGGACCCCTGTAGGAGCAAGGCTTGCCCGCGATAGCGCCAGCCGACCCACCACCGCCCTCAAAAATAACAACAAGAGAGCCTGAACATGCCCGTACCCGATCCGTTCCGCGAAGGCCTGGCCCGTGGCTGGAAAACCTACAACGGCGCGCAGTTGACCCAAGACCTGACCCTCGAAACGGACGTCGCCATCATCGGCAGCGGTGCCGGCGGTGGCACCACCGCCGAAATCCTCAGCGCCGCCGGCTACAAGGTGCTGCTGATCGAAGAAGGCCCGCTCAAGACCAGCAGCGACTTCAAGATGCTCGAAGACCAGGCCTACGCCAGCCTCTATCAGGAAGGCATCGGCCGCATGAGCAAGGACGGCGCGATCACCATCCTCCAGGGCCGCGCAGTGGGCGGCACTACGCTGATCAACTGGACGTCGAGCTTCCGCACCCCGGACCCGACCCTGGAACACTGGGCCAAGGAACACAACGTCAAAGGTCACAGCCCGACCGAGATGGCGCCGTGGTTCGAGAAAATGGAACAACGCCTGGGCGTCGCCCCGTGGATGGTTCCGCCCAATGCCAATAACGACGTGATCCGCAAAGGCTGCGAGCAACTCGGTTATAGCTGGCACGTGATCCCGCGCAACGTGCGCGGCTGCTGGAACCTCGGCTACTGCGGCATGGGCTGCCCGACCAACGCCAAGCAATCGATGATGGTGACCACCATTCCGGCGACCCTGGAAAAGGGTGGCGAGCTGCTTTACCTGGCCCGCGCCGAAAAACTCACGATCAAGGACGGCAAGGTCACCGGCCTCAATTGCGTGGCGATGGACGAGCGTTGCGTGGCGCCGACCGGTCGCAGCATCACGGTCAAGGCCCGGCATTACGTACTGGCCGGCGGCGGGATCAACAGCCCGGCACTGCTGTTGCGTTCCGCTGCGCCAGACCCGCACAAACGGCTGGGCACGCGGACATTCCTGCATTTGGTGAACATGTCCGCCGGGCTGTTCGACGAGGTGATCAATCCGTTCTACGGTGCGCCGCAGTCGATCTATTCCGACCATTTTCAATGGCAGGACGGCACCACCGGCAAAATGTCCTACAAGCTCGAAGTCCCGCCGCTGCAACCGGCGTTAGCGGCGACACTGCTCGGCGGTTTCGGCCAGGAAAACTCGCAACACATGGAAAACCTGCCCCACACCCACGCCATGCTCGCGTTGCTGCGCGACGGTTTCCACCCGGACAGCCCCGGCGGCAATGTCGAGTTGCGCGGCGATAACACGCCGGTGCTCGACTACCCGGTTTCACCCTACGCCTGGGACGGTTTGCGCCGCGCGTTCCACAGCATGGCCGAGATCCAATTTGCCGGCGGCGCCAAAGCGGTGATGCCGATGCACGCCGATGCGCGCTACGTGAAAACCCTCGCCGAAGCCCGCACCTTGATCGACGGTTTGAGCCTTGAGCTGTATCGCACCCGCTTGGGCAGCGCTCATGTGATGGGCGGTTGTGCGATGGGCGAGGACCCGAAAAACGCCGTGACGGACAGCCTCGGCCGACATCATCAGATCAGTAATCTGTCGATCCACGATGGCTCGCTGTTCCCCACCAGCATTGGCGCAAACCCACAATTGTCGGTGTACGGGTTGACGGCGCAACTGGCGACAGCCTTGGCTGATCGCCTGAAAAACCCATGAAAAACCACAATATTCCTATCGTCTATAGTGCTTTCTTACCTAACAGGCGACTTTCCCGACCGGGAAGGCTGCGATACCATCCGAGTCCCCAACGGACTCCCGCCAGGACGACGCGATGAACCGAGTGTTGTACCCAGGTACCTTCGACCCTATTACCAAGGGCCATGGCGATCTGGTCGAACGCGCCGCGCGCCTGTTCGATCACGTGATCATTGCCGTCGCTGCCAGCCCGAAGAAAAACCCGTTGTTTCCCCTGGAACAGCGTGTGGAGCTGGCCCGCGAGGTCACTAAACATCTGCCCAACGTGGAAGTCGTCGGCTTCTCGACGCTGCTGGCGCACTTCGCCAAAGAGAAGAACGCCAACGTGTTCCTGCGTGGTTTGCGCGCGGTGTCGGACTTCGAATACGAATTCCAGCTGGCCAACATGAACCGCCAATTGGCGCCGGATGTGGAAAGCCTGTTTCTTACGCCTTCCGAACGTTATTCGTTCATTTCCTCGACGCTGGTGCGTGAAATCGCGGCCCTGGGCGGCGATATCACCAAGTTTGTCCATCCAGCGGTGGCGGACGCCCTCACCGAACGCTTCAAGAAGTAACGACCGCTCAAGCGGCGCCCGCGTGCACTGCGGGCGCCAATGCGGCACAATTGCGCGCATTGGTTTATTGCGCCCGGGCCTGCCGCCCCGGCTGGAGTTAGCATGTCCCTGATCATCACCGACGATTGCATCAACTGCGACGTCTGCGAACCCGAGTGCCCGAACGCCGCGATTTCCCAAGGCGAAGAGATCTACGTGATCGACCCGAACCTGTGCACCCAGTGCGTCGGCCACTACGACGAGCCGCAGTGCCAGCAAGTCTGCCCGGTGGATTGCATTCCGCTGGACGAGGCACATCCCGAGACTGAAGAGCAGTTGATGGCGAAGTATCGGATCATTACCGGTAAGGCTTGATTCTTCTGGTGTCTGTGAGGACGCCTTCGCGGGCAAGCCTCGCTCCTACAGGGAACGCGCAAATCCTGTAGGAGCGAGGCTTGCCCGCGAAGCTTTTAAAGCTCACTCCCGCTGCTCAAACCCCTCCCCGATACACCCCAGGCACCGCACAAACGCGGCTTTCGCCGGGTCAACCACCAACGCCTGCCCCGCATCGCCCACTCCGCCACCCAGCGCGGTAAACGGCAACGACACCACAAACACCCCCGCACCAATCACCGTCGCCGCCACCAGCAAAGGTCGGGCAATCAGCAAGTCGCCGATCATGGCGTAGGCCGGTGGGTTCTGGATGGTGTAGCGCGGGTCGCCGCTGCCGTTTTCAGCCGCCAGCGCCGGCAGTCCGACGCTCAGCAGCAAGGCAACGACAAAGGTTCGAAACGAATTCATGGCACGGTCCTTCGGCTAGGCAGTGAGAACACTGACTATAGACCGTCGCACGTATCAGCTCTGGCAGCGTGGGCAAAAGACACTGGCGCGCTGGCCCAGCGTCACGCTACGCAACTCCGTGCCGCAGATTTTGCACGGCTCGCTGCCACGGCCGTAGACGAATAGTTCCTGCTGGAAATAACCCGGTTGGCCGTCGCCACCGATAAAGTCCCGCAGCGTCGTACCGCCCCGCTCGATGGCATGGGCGAGGATGCGTTTGATCTCGATCGCGAGTTTCAGGTAGCGCGCCCGGGAAATGCTCTTGGCTTCACGGCGCGGGTCGATGCCGGCGGCGAATAACGCTTCTGTCGCATAGATATTGCCGACGCCCACCACCACCGCGTTGTCCATGATGAACGGCTTGACCGCCATGGAGCGCCCACGGGACTGCTGGAACAAACGCTCGCCGTCGAACAGATCGGTCAACGGCTCCGGTCCCAGGCGAATCAGCAATTCGTGATTGAGCGGGTCGAGGCTCCAGAGCATCGCGCCAAACCGGCGTGGGTCGGTGTAACGCAACGCAAGGCCGGACTCGAGTTCGATATCCACATGTTCATGCTTGGCCGCCGGCGTACCGATTTCCACCAGACGCAGATTGCCCGACATACCCAAATGGCTGATCAGGGTGCCGACCTCGGCATTGATCAACAGGTACTTGGCGCGACGCTCCACCAGCACGATGCGCTGGCCGGACAGGCGCACATCCAGGTCTTCGGGAATCGGCCAGCGCAGGCGCCGCTCACGCACGATGACCCGGCTGACGCGCTGGCCTTCCAGGTGCGGGGCGATGCCCCGGCGGGTGGTTTCGACTTCTGGCAGTTCAGGCATGGCGCTCTCAGGAAGTTCCGCGGCCTCAGTGATGAGCGCCGAGGTCACGAATCGTTTGTTTGAGGGTCTCGAAATCGTAATCCGAGAGGCCGACATAATCGAGCACCAATGGCCCGACGCTGTTCCACTCATGGTCTTCGGTCTGGCTGCCCAGCACCCGATAGGACGCGCAAATGTGCTCGGCCATTTTCAGGATCGACAGCAGGTTTTTCAGCTGACTGTTGCGCGAGGATTCATCACTGAAAATCGCCAGGGCATTGTGGTGATTGGCGATGGCGGCGCTGATGTGCTCCGGCAAGCGCCAGGACTTGGCGGTGTAGTAACCGACCACGGCATGGTTGGTGTTGTACACCCGGTTTTCGGTGTCCACGACCCGGCAGTCGGCACTCGCGCTGGCGTAGGCCTCTTCCAGGGTTTTCATGTAATCGGGAAAACGCTTGAGCATCAGCGGCACGCCGCAATCGTGAAACAGACCCAACGCATACGCCTCGTCCCCGGCCTGGGAGCCGATGCGCTTGGCCAACGTCAGGCACGTCATCGCCACATCCTGCGCCGTGTCCCAGAACCGGTTCAGGGTGACGATGGTGTCGTCATTCATCTCGCCCTTGATCGACTGCGCGTTGATCAGGTTGATGATCGAACGGCTGCCCAACAGATTCACCGCACGCTGGATCGAGGCGATCTTGTTGCTCAAGCCGTAATACGGCGAATTGACGATTTTCAGCAATGCCCCGGAGAGGCCCGGGTCCTGAGCGATCAGTTTCGCGATCACTTCCAGGTCCGGATCAGGCATGTACTGCTCCATCTGCAGATCCACCATGATCTGCGGCTGGGCCGGCACGCTGATGCCTTGCAGGGACTGTTGAATCTGTTCGGAAGTCAGCTCTTGGGACATAAGTACACACTCTGGGACAGGCGCCGATTCTAACCTTTATAAAGTTGGATCCGACACCTTGGCTGGCCTTTTGGACAAAGTTTCATGTCGGCGTTGCATTCGAAATCGCTTTCGCGGGCAAGCCTTGCTCCTACAGGTTTTGTGTCGTACGCATTTCCGCGATCAATACAAAACCCGTAGGAGCAAGGCTTGCCCGCGAAGGCGTCATCAGCGTTTCATCGCCCACCCAGCCCGCCCAAAGCCTCAACACGCTATACTCCCGCTCTTTTTTCCGGAGCGACGTCATGTCCCTGCCTAGCCTGCGCCTCAAAGCCAACGCCGACCGACGCCTGCGAAACGGCCACTTGTGGGTCTACAGCAACGAAATCGATGTGGCCGCCACCCCGTTGCACGGCTTCAAGGCCGGTGACCAGGCGATCCTCGAAGCCGCCAGCGGCAAGCCGCTGGGCATCGTTGCCATGAGCCCGAACAACCTGATCTGCGCCCGCCTGCTGTCGCGCGACGTCAAGTTGCCGTTGGACAAATCGCTGCTGGTGCATCGCCTGAACGTCGCCCTGTCCCTGCGCGATCGCCTGTTCGACAAGCCGTTCTATCGCTTGGTCTACGGCGATTCCGACTTGCTGCCAGGCCTGGTTGTCGACCGTTTCGGCGACATCCTGGTGGTGCAGATCGCCTCGGCAACCATGGAAGCTCATAAAGAAGACGTGATCGCGGCGCTGACCCAAGTGCTCAAGCCAAGCGGCATTCTGTTCAAGAACGACTCCGCGGCCCGTGACGCTGAAGGCCTCAATCGCTACGTCGAAACCGTGTTCGGCCTGGTGCCGGAGTGGGTGGCGCTGGAAGAGAACGGCGTGAAATTCGAAGCCCCGGTCATCCAGGGCCAGAAAACAGGCTGGTTCTACGACCACCGCATGAACCGCGCACGTTTGGCACCGTATGCCAAAGGCAAGCGCGTGCTTGACCTGTACAGCTACATCGGCGGCTGGGGCGTGCAAGCGGCCGCGTTCGGCGCCAGTGAAGTGTTCTGTGTCGATGCGTCGGCCTTCGCCCTCGACGGCGTCGAGCGCAACGCCGCGCTGAACGGCTTTGCCGAGAAAATGACCTGCATCGAAGGCGACGTGTTCGAAGCGCTCAAAGAACTGAAAGCCAGCGAAGAGCGTTTCGACGTGATCGTGGCCGACCCGCCGGCGTTCATCAAACGCAAGAAAGACATGAAGAATGGTGAAGGCGCTTACCGTCGCCTGAACGAGCAAGCCATGCGCCTGCTGAGCAAGGACGGCATCCTGATCAGCGCTTCGTGCTCGATGCACCTGCCGGAAGACGACCTGCAAAACATCCTGCTGACCAGCGCCCGTCACCTGGATCGCAACATCCAGATGCTGGAACGTGGTGGTCAGGGCCCGGATCACCCGGTGCACCCGGCCATCGCCGAAACCCGCTACATCAAGAGCATCACCTGCCGCCTGCTGCCAAACAGCTGATTGCGCGGGTTTGACGGGGGCCAACAGGCTCCCCGTCTACTTTTAACCGGCGATTTCTCGCCTTATAGTTCTGTTGTATCCCCCCCTGAATCCTTCCGTTTCTTACACTTGCCGTCCTACTGACGTGCAGGAAGTTTCCCTGCATCTTTTGATCTAAAGAACACGGACTACAAGTTAGCCTGGACGTGAAGATCGCTCCCACAAAATTACTGGAACATTCCTACCGAATTCCCCCTTGATAAGAACTCATTACAAACTATGATTGAGTTGTCACCAAGAAGTGGCACTCACTATCACTTACAAGGAGTTCAAAACATGAAAGCAGTTACTCTGGAAACCAACAAAATCGCTAACCTGGCTTTTCTGGTCGCACCAAAAGCCCGTTAAGTAATTGAGACGCTGGGGAGTGCCGGCTTACCCAGCGTTTTCTATGGCACAGCCCAGAGTGAAGCGCCCGTCATGCATATAAACCCTCATCTATTCATACTGCCCCGTACGCCTGGCCAAATCGTCTGGGATTACAGAAACCATAAGCAGTTCGAACTTAATCTCGAGTATTCAACCCGACTTGCACAACTTATCGACGACCCTGACGCGTTCGATACTCACAACATAATAGACACTCAATTCCTGAACACAGGAATACTGACAACTTCAGCACAAGACACTAACGAATGGGGCTGGGATGAACTATCAAAGATATTTCACATCGGCACCAAGAACATACCTTGCGAATATACCCCACAGAATATCCATGAATGGTCGAGACATTATCTGGACCATTGCAACGACGTATTAACCTCCAGCGCACCCGACTGCGCTCTCGCGCTCCGTCCAACCAGCCAGCTGATCAACCTGCCCGCGCCGTCCGGGTTGCCCGCCGACAGCCTGGCCAATGCCCTGGCGCTGCGTAAGACCTGCCGATCCTTCACCGGCAAGGCGCTACCCCTTGGCGACGTCAGCACGTTGCTTTATTGGTCCCTCGGCTACCTGAAAGAGCGCGAAGGCGATATCGACGAGACGATAGCTGAAGGCCTGACCGCCCGCCGCAGCAGCCCTTCGGGTGGAGGCTTGAATGCCTGCGAAGGGTTTCTGCACGTGCAAAGCGTCGATGGCCTGGAGCCCGGGCTCTACGCCTACCACCCGGCCGATCACGCATTGAGCTTCGTCAGCGCACTGCCCGGCTCTCCTCTGGGTCAGCTGCTGTGCGGGCAACACTTCATCAATAACCTGCCCGTTGGCTTGTTCATCACGGCGCGCTTCGACAAGTTGTGGTGGAAATACCAACACTCCCGGGCTTATCGAATGGCCTATGTCGAGGCAGGTCATATTTCCCAGACCTTCCAACTGGTGGCCACCACACTGGGCCTGAATACCTGGCTGACGGGCGCGCTGACGGACGATCAGGTCGAAACGCTGCTGGGGCTTGAGGACAGCGCGGAACAACCGCTGTTTTTTGTCGGTTGCGGCGAAAGTGACGGGCAAGTGATGTGCAAGGAATTGAAAGCGCTGCTGAACGAGGACCGGCAACAATGACCAGTACCTCTTCCCTCCCGGACTTCTGGGCCCAGCGTTTCACCTTGGGCGACTGGAATACCCGAGCCTCGGTGAGAGCCAGCACGCACACCTACCTGTTACCGCCAGACCTGGAACAACAACTGGAAACGCGACACTGGTTTCCGCCAGCCTTTCTGCCTTACCTGAGTCACCCGAGCATCAAGGCAGCAGGCCAATCGGTCATCCATCGTTTATCGGCCAATCACCTGGTGTATTTCCTCGACTACACCACCCTGCTGGAACACCGCATCGTCAACCGTTCAGTGGAAACCATCGTCCATGGCGAACTGGACATCAGCATTCCGCTGCGGATGAAAACCGCCGCCTTGCAGCTCTACACCGACGAAGGTTTTCACGCGCTGTTCTCCAGCAGCCTCGCCGAGCAGATTGCCGAGCATTACGGCATCACCCGGCGACCCGCGATGCCACGGCGGATAACCCGGCTGAATGCGCTGCTCAACCAAGCCCCGGAACGGCACAAGGCGCTGGCCTGGTTTCTGGTGGGCTTCGTCTCGGAAACGATCATCGCCAGCGAGCTGCTCGACGTTTGCCGCGACACCCTGGTGTCCAGCGTCCAGGAAATGCTCCGGGACCACCTTTCGGATGAGGCTCGCCACAGTCGTTATTTTTCAGAAGTGTTCCATTACCTGTGGCTGACCCTGACCAGCAGTCAACGCACGTTCGCCGCCAAATACCTGGTGGAGATCATTCTGTTGTTCTTTGAAATCGATGATCGGTGGCTAAAGGACAGCCTGCACGACGCGGGTCTGAACAGCGCCGGTGTCGCCGACATTCTCGCCGGGCTGGCGGGTTCGCCAGCCGTGGTTCAGCGTGCGCGCTCGGGCGCAGGTGCTACGCTCCAGGCCCTGCGCAACGCCGGGTTCTTTGACTTGCGCAGCAACCAGCAACTTTTCGCTCAGGCAGGACTTGTGGATGAATGAAACAGAATCGGCGGTCAACCTGAAAAAACGCCGCGGCGCCATCGCCCTGCTGATGACCATGGTATTGCTTGGGGTCTTTCCGCTGGATGTCCTGCTTCCGTCATTCCCGGCGCTGTCGGAACACTTTCGGACCACTCCCGCCAACATTGCGCTGTCGATCAGCCTGTTCGCCGTCGGCATCGCTCTGTCCCAATTGCTGATCGGACCGCTCTCGGACGTGATCGGCCGCAAGCGATTGCTGCTGGCCGGCATGGCGGTGTCGATGATGGGAGCGACCGGGTGCGTGCTGTCCACAGACTACTCATTCTTCCTGTTCTTCCGTGTGGTCCAGGCGGTTGGCTGCGGCTGTTTCGTGCTTTCACAGGCGTTGGTGCAGGATCTGTTCAGAGGTGAAGAACGTGATCGCTTGCGGATTCTCATGGTGACCGCAACCGGGGTTTTCATTTCGGTCTCGCCACTGGCCGGCACCTTCCTGCAAACCACAATGGGTTGGCAGGGCAGCTTTATGCTGTTTATCGCACTGGCTGCGCTGGTATTCGTCAAAACCTGTTTTTTTCTGGAGCGCAGCCACCCTGGAGCGACAGGCGGCCGACCGAAAATAATCCAATCCTATCGACGGGTGTTCAGCGACTTCGAGTTTCTGGGTTATTGGCTGATATCGGCGTTTGCCTTCGCTTGCCATTTTTCGTTCATCGTCATCTCACCATTGATCTTCATGGAGCAGCTTCACCTCGCACCCTATGACTTCTCGCTCACCTTACTGGTCTACGGCGTGGCTTATCTGGTCGGGGGTATCGTGGCAACCTGGCTGACCCATCGAATCAGTACCAGCCACCAGATCATTATCGGGCTGAGCCTGATTCTCCTCTCGGGGCTGAGCATGCTCTACCTGTCACTGCACTTTCCGTTGTCTGCAGTCACCGTCCTTACGCCCATGCTCATTTGTACCGCCGGCACCACTATCGCGCGGCCGGCTGCCACGTCCAGAGCCATGAGCCTGTTTGCGGACAGTGCCGGGACTTCCGCCTCGGCGGGTAGCACGCTGATCTTTATTTGCGGTGGTTTGATCAGTGCCTTGATCAGCCTGAGCCCGGCCAATTTGCAAGCCACGCTGGGCTACAGCTTCATTCTGCTTAGCAGCCTGGCGTTGCTGATTAACGGTCGCATCAACGCCCGCGCGAGCAACATCAGACCCAGCCCGAATTGCGAGTAATGGCTACCGGCGGTCATCCCACACGCTACGTCAGCGCTGGATCAACACTTTCCGCCATTCCCTCCTGACGCCAGCGGTGTAGAATCGCGAGATTCATCGCCATTCATCCCCCGGCGGGTTTATGAGCTCAGGCTGAGGCAAGCGGCGATCCCGCAAAGTCATCGGCAACTTCCGGACACACGGCCATTTCTGAGTGTTCCAGACGTCAATAGAAGCTCACTCCCCTTTGATACCTGATTAGCCGCCCGGAGTGCTCCATGCCTGATTACCGCTCGAAAACATCCACCCACGGCCGCAACATGGCCGGTGCCCGCGCACTGTGGCGCGCCACGGGGATGAAAGATGACGACTTCAAGAAGCCGATCATCGCCATTGCCAACTCCTTCACTCAGTTCGTACCGGGCCACGTCCACCTCAAGGACCTGGGCCAACTGGTTGCCCGTGAGATCGAGCGGGCCGGTGGTGTCGCGAAAGAATTCAACACCATCGCCGTGGATGACGGCATCGCCATGGGCCACGACGGCATGCTGTATTCGCTGCCGAGCCGCGAGATCATCGCCGACTCCGTCGAATACATGGTCAATGCCCACTGCGCCGACGCCATCGTCTGCATCTCCAACTGCGACAAGATCACCCCCGGCATGCTGATGGCTGCTTTGCGCCTGAACATCCCGGTGATCTTCGTTTCCGGTGGCCCGATGGAAGCCGGCAAAACCAAACTGGCCAGCCACGGCCTCGATCTGGTCGATGCCATGGTGATCGCCGCCGACTCCAGCGCTTCTGACGAGAAAGTCGCTGAGTACGAACGCAGCGCCTGCCCGACCTGCGGTTCTTGCTCCGGCATGTTCACCGCCAACTCGATGAACTGCCTGGTTGAAGCCCTTGGCCTGGCCTTGCCGGGCAATGGTTCAACCCTGGCCACCCATAGCGACCGCGAGCAATTGTTCCTGCAAGCCGGCCGCACCATCGTCGATCTGTGCAAGCGCTACTACGGCGACAACGATGAGTCGGTGTTGCCGCGCAATATCGCCAACTTCAAGGCGTTCGAAAACGCCATGACCCTGGACATCGCCATGGGCGGTTCCACCAACACCATCCTGCACTTGCTGGCCGCGGCCCAGGAAGCCGAGATCGACTTCGACCTGAAGGACATCGACCGCCTCTCCCGCCACGTGCCGCAACTGTGCAAAGTCGCGCCGAACATCCAGAAGTACCACATGGAAGATGTGCACCGCGCCGGCGGTATCTTCAGCATCCTCGGTTCCCTGGCCCGTGGTGGCCTGCTGCACACCGAGCTGCCGACCGTACACAGCAAGAGCATGGCCGAAGGCATTGCCAAGTGGGACATCACCCAGACCACCGACGAAGCCGTGCATCACTTCTTCAAGGCCGGTCCTGCGGGCATCCCGACGCAAACCGCGTTCAGCCAGTCGACCCGTTGGGAAACCCTGGATGACGACCGTGAAAACGGCTGCATCCGCAGCGTCGAACACGCTTACTCGCAAGAAGGTGGCCTGGCCGTTCTGTACGGCAACATCGCCCTCGACGGCTGCGTGGTAAAAACCGCCGGCGTCGACGAGTCGATCCACGTGTTCGAAGGCAACGCGAAGATCTTCGAAAGTCAGGACAGCGCCGTGCGCGGCATCCTCGCAGACGAAGTGAAGGCCGGCGACATCGTGATCATCCGTTACGAAGGCCCGAAAGGCGGCCCGGGCATGCAGGAAATGCTGTACCCGACGTCGTACCTGAAATCCAAGGGTCTGGGCAAAGCCTGCGCCCTGCTCACCGACGGTCGTTTCTCCGGCGGCACCTCGGGCCTGTCCATCGGTCACGCTTCGCCTGAAGCCGCTGCCGGTGGCGCGATTGGCCTGGTGCAGGATGGCGACAAAGTACTGATCGACATTCCGAACCGCTCGATCAACCTGTTGGTCAGCGACGAAGAACTGGCGGCACGCCGGGTCGAACAGGATCAGAAAGGCTGGAAGCCAGTCGAAAAGCGCCCACGTAAAGTAACCACCGCGCTGAAAGCCTATGCCCTGCTGGCCACCAGTGCCGACAAGGGTGCTGTGCGTAACAAGGCGATGCTTGACGGGCTGTAAGCCTTAATCACCGCCATAAAAAATGCCCCGCCAAGTGCGGGGCTGATCGTTCCCACGCTCCCGCGTGGGAATGCCTCAAGGGACGCTCTGCGTCCAGTGACGCGGAGCGTCACGGGCTGCATTCCCACGCAGAGCGTGGGAACGATTATCGCAGTGCTTATTGAATCTCTTCAGGCTTGACGATCACCCAGTTCTTGTCCGCCGTCACCGGCAAGCCTTCTTTGGCCTGGGCCGCTGCGTGCTTGGCCATCATGCCGTTAATCTGGGTCATGTATTTGTCTTTGCGGTTGACCCACAAGTGGATGCCACCCTTGGCCACGTCAACACTGTGGAACAGCATGTAGCCGTCGCTGCTCGGGGTATCGCCGCCCACCAGCACCGGTTTTTTCCACTCATCAATGTAGGTCAGGATCGCTGCTTGCTTGCCGGCCATCCAAGTGGCGGGCGTCCACAGGTACGGGGTCAATTCAAGGTCGAGGTTGGCCTTCTCGTCATACTTGCCAGCGGTGATCTGCTTGCGTGCCGTGGTCAACTCGCCAGTCTTGCGGTCCTTGAGCAGTGTGGTCACGCCGATTACGTTCTGCGGTTTGACGTTGTAGCCGTACTTCGGATCGGCCGCGACCATGCGCACCAATTCTTCGGAGGCGGCGGTCATCACGTAGACCTCGATGCCGTTCTCCATCAGCTTGTTGTACAGCTCGGCCTGGCCGGTGAAGACTTTCGGCGGCTGGACGTCGATGGTCTTGACCACATCGCCGTCGTAATAAGTGCTCGGCACCGGTTTGCCGGACGCCATCAGCTCGTCGACATAGCCCTTGAGCTCTTTAAGCGTGAAGCCGGAGAACACCTGGGCGACCCATGGATAGCACACCATGTCGTCGATTTCGCAGAGGCGATAGTAGTAGCTGAACAGGCTTTCCTTGTGGTCGGCGGTGTCCTTGAACGGGATCAGTTTCAGGGAGGGGTCGAGGGTCTCGCGGGTGATCAGGCCTTTGTTTTCCATGAACGGCAGCAACGACTCTTCGAGGTCGTAGCGGTAACTGGTGTTGTCCATGTCGAACACCGCGAAGTTACCCTTATTGGCGTTGGCCGCGATCATCGCGTCCAGCGCCTTGGCCTGATCGGCAGGCCAGTGCTTCAAATCCGTGGCAAATACCTGGCCGGCGAGGCCGAGGCAGAGCGCAGCAACCAGCATTTTCGGTGCGAATTTCATCTGCATGCTTCCTTGTAGAGAGACCCAGATTCAAAGACATCGACGCTAACAAAAAACTATGACAGTTCCCGCCTGCCCGCGACCGCTTGCGTCCTGATTCCGTCAGGCGCATTCCCCACAGCGGCACCCGCTTATTCCAAAAACGACAGTCCACCTCAGTTTTTGGTATTAATTCATTAGATATCAAGCTGTTAGGCTTGCCGGTTCGCAGTCACACACGAAGGTGGCTGGCACAAGTCTATGGAGTCTTTATGAATCTGCCGCTGATTATCAATCTGCTGGTGTTCCTCGCCCTGCTCTTTGGCCTGGCGCAAACCCGTCACACCACTTGGAGTCTAGCCAAGAAGGTCCTGCTCGCATTGGTGCTGGGCGTGGGCTTCGGTGTGGCGTTGCATACTGTTTACGGCGCCGGCAACCCGGTGCTGAAAGCCTCGATCGGCTGGTTTGATCTGGTCGGCAACGGTTACGTGCAGTTGCTGCAAATGATCGTGATCCCGCTGGTGTTTGCCTCGATCCTCAGCGCCGTGGCCCGTCTGCACAACGCTTCGTCCCTGGGCAAAATCAGTTTCCTGACCATCGGCACGCTGCTGTTCACTACCGCCATCGCGGCGCTGATCGGTATCGGCCTGACCAACCTGTTCGGCCTGACCGCCGAAGGCCTGGTCGCCGGCACCCAGGAAATGGCCCGTCTGCAAACCATTCAGACCGATTACGCGGGCAAGGTTGCTGATCTGAATGTGCCGCAGTTGCTGCTGTCGTTCATCCCGCAGAACCCGTTCGCCGACCTGGCCCGGGCCAAGCCGACGTCGATCATCAGCGTGGTAATCTTCGCCGCATTCCTCGGGGTCGCCGCGCTGCAACTGCTGAAGGATGACGTCGAAAAAGGTCAGAAAGTGATCAACGCCATCGACACCCTGCAAGCCTGGGTGATGCGTCTGGTGCGTCTGGTGATGAAGCTGACCCCGTATGGCGTATTGGCGCTGATGACCAAAGTGGTCGCCGGTTCCAACCTGCAAGACATCATCAAACTCGGCAGTTTTGTGGTGGTGTCCTACATCGGCCTCGGCCTGATGTTCGTGGTCCATGGCCTGCTGGTGTCGGCGGCCGGGATCAATCCGCTGCGGTTCTTCCGCAAGATCTGGCCGGTGCTGACCTTTGCCTTCACCAGCCGCTCCAGCGCGGCGACGATTCCCCTGAGCATCGAAGCGCAGACCAGCCGTTTGGGCATTCCGCAGTCCATCGCCAGTTTCGCCGCATCGTTCGGCGCGACCATTGGCCAGAACGGCTGTGCCGGTTTGTACCCGGCGATGTTGGCAGTGATGGTCGCGCCAACCGTGGGCATCAATCCGCTCGATCCGTTGTGGATCGCGACGCTGGTGGCGATTGTGACGTTGAGTTCGGCCGGTGTCGCGGGCGTGGGCGGTGGCGCGACGTTTGCCGCGTTGATCGTGCTGCCGGCCATGGGATTGCCGGTGTCACTGGTGGCGTTGCTGATTTCCGTTGAGCCGCTGATCGATATGGGGCGTACGGCGTTGAACGTCAGTGGGTCGATTACCGCCGGGGCGATTACCAGCCAGATCATGCAGCAGACCGATAAAGAACTGCTGGATGCGGAAGAGCATGGGGAGTTGGCGCAGGCTTAACCCTGACCGATCGTTCCCACGCTCCCGCGTGGGAATGCCTCTAGGGACGCTCCGCGTCCAGTGACGCGGAGCGTCACGGGCTGCATTCCCACGCAGAGCGTGGGAACGATCTATGTGCGCTGCCAAACCTCAAACGCGTACGCCGGCTTTTCCCCTTCTGCCGGATTCTCGATGTTCGACACCAACTTCCACTGGTTCAAATCAAACTCTGGAAACCACGCATCCCCCACCGGGCTCAGCGCCACGCGCGTCAGATACAACCGGTCCGCCTGCGCCAACCCTTGCGCGTACAACTGCGCCCCGCCAATCAGCATCAACTCATCGACACCCTGCTCTTTCGCCCAGGCTTCGGCGCGAACCACGGCGGCCTCCAGCGACGGATAAACCTCCGCCCCTTCCAGCACCAGATCCGCCTGACGGCTGACCACGATGTTCAACCGGCCCGGCAGCGGGCGACCGAGGGAATCCCAAGTCTTGCGACCCATGATGATCGGCTTGCCCAGGGTGGTGGCCTTAAAGTATTTGAAGTCCCCCGGCAAGTGCCAGGGCATGCTGTTGTCGACGCCGATCACGCGGTTTTCACCGAGGGCTGCGATCAGGCTGAGGGGGAGTGATTTAGTCATGTCGGCGAGGATACCAGAGCCTCCCTTTTCCCGATAAGCGCCACAGCGGTTATGCTCACCGTTCATCTAAGCGACGGGATGCCGCGTGACTGAACTGAATAACCTCTGGCTGACGGAAACCATTCGCCTGCGCGAAGAACACGCCGGCCCTCTGGACGATCTGGAAGCCAACCGACTGGCCCGCAGTGCCGGTGGCGATCTGCCGACCCGCATTCAACGCCGCGCCTTGTGGCTGGCCGAGCGTGACGGAATGACCAGCGCCCTCAAACACTGGCTGCAAGGTGCACGACTGGCGCTATTGGTGCTCGCGATATTGGCCGTGGTCAGCGGCGCCGGCCTGGCGTTTGCCGCACTGGGCGACGGGCAGGTTTCGGTGAATGTGTTCTGGGCCTTGGGCAGCCTGCTCGGGCTGAACCTGATTTTGCTGCTGAGCTGGGCGTTGGGCCTGGTGTTTGCGGGTGAACATGGCGCCACGTTGGGGCGACTGTGGCTGTGGCTCAGCGAAAAACTCGCCCGGGACGCCAAAGCCGCGCAACTGGCCCCGGCGCTGCTGTTGTTGCTGCAACGGCACAAACTCAATCGCTGGGCAGTCGGTGTACTGGTCAATAGCCTGTGGTTGCTGGCGATGCTCAGTGCCTTGGCGATTCTGCTGACCTTGATGGCGACCCGGCGCTACGGGTTCGTCTGGGAAACCACCCTGCTCAGCGCCGACACTTTCGTTGCGATGACCCAAGCCCTCGGCGCTCTGCCTTCGCTGCTCGGCTTCAACGTGCCGACCGTGGAGATGATCCGCGCCAGCGGCGACACCGCGCTCAATATCGAAAGCGCCCGACAGGCCTGGGCGACATGGCTGGTTGGTGTGTTGGTGGTGTACGGCGTGCTGCCGCGCCTGCTGTTGGCGCTGTTTTGCCTGTGGCGCTGGAAAACCGGCCAAGCTTCTTTGCGTCTGGACCTGAACCTGCCCGGTTATGCGCAATTGCGTGAACGGCTGATGCCCACCAGTGAGCGCCTCGGGATCAGCGATGCCGCCCCGGATCAGCTTCACCGGGTCGAAAGCGCTGTCAGCGAATTGCACAGCGAAGGCGCGCTACTGGTGGCCATCGAGCTGGACGAGCAGCGTCCGTGGCCGCCATCACTGCCAAAATCCGTGAGCAACGCCGGCATCCTCGACAGCCGTGAGTCCCGTAACAAACTCTTGGAACAACTGAGCCGTTTCCCCCCGGCACGCTTGGCGATTGCCTGCGATCCACGGCGTTCACCAGATCGCGGCAGCCTGGCGTTGATCGCCGAACTGGCGCGCAACGCCAGCGCCACCCGCGTCTGGCTACTGCAAGCGCCAACCGGCGAAGCGCTGGATGCCGAGCGACTCGGCGACTGGCACACGGCGCTGCAACAGCTTGAGCTGCCGTTCGCCGATTGCGCGCCCATGAACTGGCTGGAGACGGGTCATGACTAAGCCTTTGAAGCTCGCGGTCGTCGGCCACACCAACGTCGGCAAGACCTCGTTGCTACGCACCCTGACCCGGGATGTCGGTTTCGGTGAAGTGTCCCATCGGCCCAGCACCACGCGGCATGTCGAAGGGGCACGGTTGTCGGTGGACGGCGAGCCGCTGCTCGATCTTTACGACACGCCGGGCCTGGAAGATGCCATCGCCCTGCTCGACTACCTCGAACGCCTGGAACGTCCGGGCGAGCGACTCGACGGCCCGGCGCGGCTGGCACGGTTTCTTGAGGGCAGCGAAGCCCGGCAGCGGTTCGAACAGGAAGCCAAGGTTCTGCGCCAATTATTGGCCTCGGACGCTGGCCTGTATGTGATCGACGCCCGCGAACCGGTATTGGCCAAGTACCGCGACGAACTGGAAGTGCTGGCCAGTTGCGGCAAACCGTTGCTGCCGGTGCTGAATTTCGTCAGCAGCGCCCACCATCGCGAGCCGGATTGGCGTGAAGCGTTGGCGCGGTTGGGCTTGCATGCGCTGGTGCGCTTTGACAGCGTAGCCCCGCCAGAGGATGGCGAACGCCGGCTCTATGAAAGCCTCGCGCTGCTGCTGGAAAACGCCCGTCCACAACTGGAGCGCCTGATCGCCGATCAACAGGCCCAACGCCTCGCCCGCCAACAAAGCGCGGCGCGGCTGATTGCCGAATTACTGATCGATTGCGCCGCGTGCCGACGCAGCGTCAGCAGCGAAGCCGAACAGGAACAACAGGCCATCAGCGAATTGCGCAAAGCCGTGCGCCAACGGGAACAGCGTTGCGTTGAAGCGCTGCTCAAGCTCTATGCCTTCCGCCCGCAGGACGCCGCGGCCAGTGACTTGCCGCTGCTCGATGGGCGCTGGGGCGATGACCTGTTCAACCCCGAAACCCTCAAACAATTGGGGGTGCGGGTTGGCGGCGGTATCGCGGCCGGCGCGGCGGCCGGTGCCGGTGTAGACCTGCTGGTCGGCGGCCTGACCCTGGGCGCCGCTGCACTCGCCGGAGCCATCGCCGGCGGCGCTCTGCAAACCGTCCGCAGTTATGGCAGTCGCTTGCTGGGCAAGATCAAGGGCCAGCGCGAACTGACTGTCGATGACAGCGTGCTGCGGCTGTTGGCCCTGCGTCAGCGGCAACTGGTACAAGCCCTGAACCAGCGTGGCCATGCGGCGATGGACAGCATTCAGGTGGCCACGCCCCAGGACAAGACCTGGCGCGAAGGCAAACTGCCCGAAGCGCTGAACAAGGCGCGGGCGCATCCGCAGTGGTCGTCGCTTAATCCGCAGGCGAAGTTGAGTCAGGCTGAGCGGCAGGAGCAGGTTGAGGGGTTGGCCCGGCAGCTCTGAGCCTGATCGTTCCCACGCTCTGCGTGGGAATGCAGCCCGTGACGCTCTGCGTCACTGGGACGCGGAGCGTCCCTTGAGGCATTCCCACGCGGAGCATGGGAACGATCTATGTCTGCCTATCCACCTTCAAAAACTGCTTCACCAACGCCATCACCCGACTCCGATCCGTACGATTCGCACGCCCGTCATTGTCCACATCCGAACTCAATATCACCTCCAGCCCACCATCGTTATCCAGATCGTGAGCCGCAGCCTTGTAGGCAATCACTTCCCCCTCATGAAAATGCAGACGCACGGTTTCCGGCGTTCCATCGCCTGAAGGATTCAGCGAGAAAACCCGCAGGTGCCGTTCCTCGCTTTCGCCCACGTTGAACCATGCACATTTGAGATAGGTGTTGCCAAAGACCCTGAGCCGCTTGAGGTCAGCCGCCGTCGCATCACGCAGCAACCGCTCATCTTCATAAAACCGAAATTGCAGCGTGTCCGCCGCCCCCTGCCCGTTTCGATCCTGGGCAATCACTTTCAAGTAACGCATCCATGCGCCCCCTTGGGAAAAACACAGCATGAATCCACGGCGTAGACCATTCCATGCAACCTTTCCCAAACCTGTGTGAGACGGTTCAGCACGCCACGCCAGACAAAAGCCCAAATGCCTTGCGCTTCAAAATGTCGAGATCCAGCACCGGCACCCGCATTTCCTTGGCCTGCTCATCCCATTGGCGCATAAGCAAACTGATCGCGCACAACGGATCCGATTCGAAGGCCTCGGCCTCGGCCAGCGTCATCACCCCGCCCTGATACTCCAATGTCCGGCGACTGGCTTCGCTCAAGCGCTCGTAGTACCCCGGCTCTTTGAGCGTCAGATAACGCTTGGCCTGCACGTGGTACTCCACCAACCGCGCCATGCGTTCGCTGAAACCGGCGCGGCGCAAGTAGTCCGCGCCGAGGCGTTCATGGCTGACCACACCATAACCGCCCATGTTCTCGGCACTCTCGGTGCAGATGTGCCCGATATCGTGAAAAAACGCCGCCAATACCACTTCGTCGTCGAAGCCTTCGGCCATCGCCAGCTCGGCAGCCTGGGACATGTGCTCGATCTGCGACACCGGTTCACCGATGTAGTCGCTGTCGCCATAGCGCTCGTACAGCGCGAACACCTCAGCGATCACTTGTTCATTGCGTTCCATCATTGCTCCCCCAACAACTGCGCCACGTTACGTTCGGCCATCGCCGGCCCGACACTCATGCCCACGCCGGTGTGCATCAGCGCCACGCTTACCCCCGGTTGCGGGCGCAGGAACGAGAACGGCCCCGGTCCCTTGGACCCATAGACACCCTGCCAGCGCTCAATCACCTGAATCCCGCAACCCAAGGTCTGCTCCGCCAGTTCAATCATCCAGTCGTCCACCTGCTCGGCGTTGAACGGTGAAGGATCGCGACCGTAATGGTGGGAATCGCCGATGATCAATTCGCCGTAAGGCGTCGGGCTGATCAACAGGTGAATGCCGTTTTCATGCAGATGCGGTACGTCGCGCAGGATTTGCGCCTGGACCGCAGCGGCTTCCGGCAGGTCGGCGAATGCGCCGTAGTGCAAGCAACTCAATCCGGTGAGCAACGCGTGTTGCAGATTCAAATCGACTCGCGGCCGGGCGCGAAGCATTTGCAGGCGGCAGATTTGCGGGTTGAGCGCGGCAATCGGTTCGGCGAGCAAGGTCTGATAGTCGTGGCCGGAACAGACGATGATCTGCTGCGCGCTGAAGCTGCCGGCGGTGCTGTGCAAGCGACCGGGTTCGATGTCGCGCACCAGGGTGGAGAAGTGAAACTCGACGCCGAGTTCGCGGCGCAGGTAATCGATCAGCGCCGGAATCGCTTCACGGGAATACAGTTGCTGATCGTCCATGCCGTGCAGCGCGGCGCGATGATGGCTGAACTGGCCGCCGTACAAATCCCGCAACGCTGCACCGCGCAGCAGCTCGACGTTGTAGTTGTGTTCCACGGCGCGACCGTTGCAAAAGGCTTGCAGCAGGTGTTCTTCAGCTTCGGTACGGGCGAACAGGTACGAGCCGTTGCGCTTGAGTTGCAGGCCGGCGACGTTGGCCCAATGACCCCAGATGTCGCGGCTGGCCTTGGCCAATTCGAGCATTGGGCCTGGGGGTTGGCCGGTGACCAGGGCCTGGCCGAAGTTGCGGACCGAGGCGCCCAAAGGTGTTGCGGTGCGTTCGAAAACCGTGACTTTCAGACCGCGTTTGGCGGCGGCGTAGGCGTGGGACAGGCCGAGGATGCCGGCGCCTACGATCAGCATGTCGTGATGTTGCGTCATGGAGTTCCCCAATGATCATTCCCACGCTCCGCGTGGGAATGAATCCCGTGACGCTCTGCGTCACAGAGGACGCGGAGCGTCCTTGGCTGCATTCCCACGCAGAGCGTGGGAACGATCGGTCGAGCGGTCGATCGGTGTCGGTTACTTGGCAACCACTTTTTCGGACTTGCCGTCATAGCGCTTGCGCCACTCGGTCAGGATTTCGTCACGATTCTTCGACGCCCAGGCAAAGTCGTTCTTGATCAAACGCTGCTCATAATCCGCCGGCAATTCGGTCTGCGGCTTGGCAATGCCTGGCGAAGCGAGCACCGCGAAGTTCTCTTTATACAGCTCCATCGCCGCCGGGCTGGCCGAGAAGTCCGCCAGTTTCTTCGCCGCGTCTTCGTGGGCGGTGCCCTTGATCACGGCCGTGGCTTCGATCTCCCAGCCCAGGCCTTCTTTCGGCAGGATGATGTCCAACGGCGCGCCCTGGCGCTTCAGTTGAACCGCCGGGTACTCAAAGGAAATGCCAATCGGGAACTCACCGGAGGCCGCCAGTTTGCAAGGCTTGGAACCGGAGTGAACGTACTGGCCGATGTTCTGGTGCAAGCCATCCATGTAGGCCCAGCCCTGCTTCTCGCCGAAGGTTTGCAGCCAGGCGCTGACGTCGAGGAAACCGGTGCCGGACGAGGCCGGGTTAGGCATGACGATCTTGCCTTTGTACTCAGGCTTGGTCAGGTCTTGCCAGCTCACCGGTTTGGTCAGGCCCTGCTTTTCGGCTTCGACGGTGTTGAAGCAAATGGTCGCAGCCCACACGTCCATGCCGACCCAGGCCGGCGGGTTGGCGGCGTCGCGGTAGTTGCCGCCGATCTTGCCCAAGTCCTTCGGCGCGTAGCTTTGCAGCATGCCTTGCTGATCGAGGATCGCCAGGCTCGACGCCGCCAGGCCCCAGACCGCATCGGCTTGCGGGCGTTCTTTCTCGGCCAGCAACTTGGCGGTAATGATGCCGGTGGAATCACGCACCCACTTGATCTCAACGTCCGGGTTGGCCTTTTCGAAGGCGTCCTTGTAAGTCTTCAGTTGTTCGGCTTCGAGGGCGGTGTACACCGTCAACTCGGTTTTCGCCGCGAAGGCGTTCAGGCTGAAAGCAGTGAGGACAGCAGCGGCCAGGGCCAAAGGCTTGAACATGATGCGGTTCCTTTTATGGGGACAGATTTATTTATTGAATCAGTTGCCAGGAGCGGTCTGCCGCCAGGCCTGGGAGCGGCGCAGCAAACCGCGCGAAGCCCAGGCCAGCAGCAGGGACACGCCCGCCGAAGTGAACAGAATCAGGGTCGACATCGCCGCCGCGCCGCCGACGTTGCCGGCGTCGTCCATGTTCAGCACCGCCACCGCAGCGAGGATGGTGTCGGGGCTGTAGAGGAAGATCGCCGCCGAGACGGTGGTCATGGCCGAGACGAACAGGTAGCGCACGATGTCCAGCAGCGCCGGCAGGCAGATCGGCACAGTGACCCGCAAGTAATGCCGATACAGCGGCGCCTTGAGCGACAGCGCGGCGGCTTCGAACTCGGCGTCGAGCTGACGCAGCGCGGTGGTGGCGGTCATTTGCGCGGTGGTCAAATAGTGAGCAATGGTGCAGACCACCAGCAACGTCATGGTCCCGTAGAGCACGTGCAGCGGGTTGCCGCTGAGGTTGAAGAAGAAAACGTAACCCAAGCCCAACACCAGACCCGGCACCGCCATCGGGACGAAACTGAGCATGCGCAAGGTCAGATTGAGTCCGCGCTGGCCCTTGGTTTTTTCCATCAGGTAAGCGCCAGTGAAGATCAGCACACTGCCGATCAATGCCGTGCACAACGCCATCTTCACGCTGTTGCCGTAGGCCAGCCAGCCACCGCCCGCGGTGTCGTTGAACTGGTAATGGTTGAGCGACAGCGACAGGTTGTATGGCCAGAACTTCACCAACGACGAGTACACCGCCATGCCGAACACCAGCAGCAACACCGCGCAGATCAGCAGCACGATGGCCAGGTAGCAACCGTCCCGCAGCTTCGACGGCGCCGGTTTGAACACTTGCGCGCGGCCGCTCATGGAATCGCCGTGACGCCGACGCAGCCAGGCATCGACGCCGAAGCTGAACAGGGCCGGCAGCAGCAAAACCATGCCGATCAACGCGCCACGACCGAATTGCTGCTGGCCGACCACAGCTTTGTAGGCTTCCAGCGCCAGCACCTGATAGTCGCCACCGACCACCACGGGCACGCCGAAATCGGTGATGGTCAACGTGAAGACTAAACAGAACGCAGCGAACACGGCCTGACGAGTCGCCGGCCAAGTGATGCTGCGAAAGGCTTTCGCCGGACTGGCGCCCATGCTTGAAGCCGCATCGAACAATCGCGCATCCGCCAACGAAAGCGCCGACAGAAGAATCATCAAGGCGTGTGGGAAGGTGTAGATCACCTCACCCAGAACAATGCCCCAGAAGCCGTAGATATTGTCCGAGAGCAACCCGCGCAACAGGCCCTGGTTGCCGAACAGGTAAACCAGCGCGATCCCCGGCAGCATCGACGGCGCCATCAGCGGCAACAACGACATGCCGCGCCAGATACCTTTGCCCGGAATCAACGTGCGTTGCAGGGCGTAGGCAAACAGGTAGGCCAGCGGTACGACAATCGCCGCGACACTGAGGGAAACCTTCAGGCTGTTGCCGAGCAACCAGTGGAAATTCTCGCTGCTCACCAATTCACGGGCAGCCACCAGACCGCCGCCCTGCCCGGCTTCGGAGCTGAAACCGCGCCAAAAAATCGCCAGCAACGGCATCAACACCGCGACACCGAGCAGCACCAGCAACAGCAGTTTGCCGCCGACCACGAACACCCGGTCGCCGATCTCGGCACGGGAGGTCTGCCGAACCTGCTTGTGCGGTATCGGCAGCGCGAGGTTTGCGCTCATCAGGCAAACACCTGCAGGCTGCGTGGCGGCAAGGCGACCATGATCTGCTGGGCGCCGAGGCGCGGCATGGCTTCCGGGGCAAGCTCCGCCAGCAAGGCGTGGCCCGGCAGTTGATCGAGTTCGAAGCTCATGCGGCAGCGGTTGCCGAGGAAGGTGATCTCGCGAACCTTGGCCGGGAACAGGTTTTCTTCATGCACCGGCGGGTTGACGTTGATCGCCTCCGGGCGGCAGAACAAACGGCCGGACGGAGTTTTCGCGCTGCCTTCGGCCAGGCGCATATTCATCCCGCCGACCTGGGCGTGGCTGTCGCTGCTGCGGCGGAATGGCAGCCAGTTGCCCTGGCCGACAAACTCCGCCACAAACGGTGTGGCCGGACGATCGTAGATGTCCTGCGGCGTGGCGTATTGCTCGACCTTGCCGTTATTCATCACGGCAATGCGGTCGGCCATCAGCATGGCTTCGTCCTGATTGTGGGTGACCATCAGGGTGGTGACGCCGAGGTTGCGTTGCAGTTGGCGCAGCTCGGTGCACAGATGCTCGCGGACTCGCGCATCGAGGGCCGACATCGGTTCGTCGAGCAACAACAACGAAGGCGCCGGGGCCAAGGCTCTGGCCAGTGCGACCCGTTGCTGCTGGCCACCGGACAACTGGCCGGGGTACTTTTTCTCACTGCCGAGCAGGCCCACCAGTTCCAGCATCTGCCCGACGCGCTTGCGCACTTCATCACGGCCACTGCCGGCGAGGCCGTAGGCAATGTTCGCTTCGACCGTCAGATTGGGGAACAGCGCGTAGGACTGAAACAGGATTCCGTAGTCCCGAGCCTGGGGCGCCAAGTGGGAAACATCGCGATCACCGAGGTACAACTCGCCGCTGTCCTGTTTCTCCAGACCGGCGATGCAGCGCAGCAAAGTGGTTTTGCCACAACCCGACGGGCCCAGCAGACACACCAGTTCACCAGCCGCCACGTCGAGAGACACGTTATCCAGCGCGGTGAACGCGCCGAAGCGTTTCTGCACGCCGCGCACTTTCATCGGCGCGCCGGGGTTGGTCAGGGCAGTTGCGATCGAGTGGTTCATGGACAGACCTCATCAAGCAGATGAGGCCCATCCTAGGTTTGTAATGCGTCCGTCATGTGGCAGTGAGGCAAAAACGGTTGATAGTGGTATTCGGGGATTTGGGTTCACCACCGATCGTTCCCACGCTCCGCGTGGGAATGCCTCAACGGACGCTCCGCGTTCGGCTCTTGGGACGCAGAGCGTCCCGGGCTGCATTCCCACGCGGAGCGTGGGAACGATCATTACGCCGGGGCCATTTCCTGCGCCAACCCGAGAAACGCCGCCGGCAACCGCGCGCCTTTGCGTTCCTTGAGGCAATACAAATACTCGGGAATCTGCGGCGCATTCTCGATGGTCAGCACGCGCAACTGCGGGTCATGCGGCACTTCCTGCCGCGCAATGATGCTGATCCCGATATTGCGCAGCACCGCTTCGCGAATCGACTCCCGGCTGCCAATCTCCAGCAATGGCCCGAAACTCACTCCAGCGCTGGCCAGCAACTCTTCGGTCAGCCGCCGCGTGGTCGAACCCGACTCGCGCATCAGCAAGGTATGCCCCGCCAACGCACTGAGCGGCACATGATCGTGCACGGCCAACGGATGATTACGATGCACCGCCAGCACCAACGGATCGCTGCCGAGCACCCGGCGAATCAGCCGCGCATCGTCCAGCAATTGCGAGGACGCGGCGACATCGACCCGGTAATCCTCCAGCGCTTCGAGCACTTGCTGGGAGTTGCCGATTTCCACCGACACTTCCACCTGTGGCAGCCGCTCGCGGAAGGTCTTCACCAGATCGAGGATGTAATACGGCGCGGTGGCGGCGATGCGCAACGTGCCTTGGACCTGGCCGCTGTTGCGCAGGAAGAACTCGATGTCGGCTTCCTGCTGCAACAACGCCTTGACCATCGGCAGCAACCGCGCGCCTTCATCGCTGACGCTGAGGCGGCGACCGCCACGGTAGAACAGCTCGACCGAGTACTGGCTTTCCAGGTTGCGAATCTGGGTGGTCACGGTGGGTTGGCTCAGGCCGAGCTTCTTCGCCGCCAGGGTAATGCTGCCCAGGCGGGCCACCATGTAAAACGCCTTCAGCTCGGCACTCAGCACACCCTTCCCTCATCGTTTATTTGCGCAGCAGGCGCAAACCGTTGAACACCACCAACAGACTCACGCCCATGTCAGCGAACACCGCCATCCACATGGTGGCGATCCCGGCGAAGGTTACCCCAAGAAAGATCACCTTGATGACCAAAGCGAGGGCGATGTTCTGTTTCAGGATGCTCGAGGTCTGGCGCGACAGACGAATGAACGCAGGGATTTTGCGCAGATCGTCGTCCATCAGGGCGACATCGGCGGTCTCGATGGCGGTGTCGGTGCCGGCTGCGGCCATGGCAAAACCGATCTCGGCTCGCGCCAGTGCCGGGGCGTCGTTGATGCCGTCGCCGACCATGCCGACGTTATGCCCTTTCGCATAAAGCGCTTCGATGGCTTGCAGCTTGTCGGTCGGCAACAGGTCGCCCTTGGCCTCGTCGATGCCGACTTGCGCGGCAATCGCCTGGGCGGTGTGGACGTTGTCGCCGGTGAGCATCAGGGTTTTGATGCCCAGGTCATGAAGCTGCTGGATCGCTTCGCGGCTGGACTCTTTCACCGTATCTGCCACGGCGAACAGCGCCAACGGGCCGGATTTGTCGAGCAGCAGCACCACGGATTTGCCTTGTTTCTCCAAGGCGAACAGCTTCTCTTCCAGTTCTGGCGAGCAGAGGTTGAGCTCTTCCACCAGACGATGGTTGCCCAAGTGGTAGACCTGACCGTTGACCTCACCGCGTACGCCGCGACCGGCCAGGGCTTCGAAGTTATCCACAACCAGCGGCGCGAATTGTTTATCCACCGCCGCGTTGGCGATGGCCAGCGAAACCGGGTGGTCGGAACGACCGGCCAGCGCCGCCGCAATGGCCGGGGCTGTTTCATCAGCCGTCGGGTCGAGGGACAGATAATCGGTCTGCACCGGTTTGCCGTGGGTGATGGTGCCGGTCTTGTCCAGGGCCAGGTAATCGAGCTTGTAACCACCCTCCAGATACACGCCGCCCTTGACCAGAATCCCTTTGCGCGCCGCTGCCGCGAGGCCGCTGACGATGGTCACCGGCGTCGAAATCACCAGCGCGCACGGGCAGGCGACCACCAGCAACACCAGCGCCCGGTAGATCCAGTCGAACCACACGGCGCCCATGAACAGCGGCGGAATCACCGCCACGGCCAAGGCGAGGATGAATACGGCTGGGGTGTAGATTTTCGAGAACTGGTCGACGAAGCGCTGGGTCGGTGCCCGTGCGCCCTGAGCCTGTTCCACGGCGTGGATGATCCGCGCCAGGGTCGAGTTATTGGCCGCAGCGGTCACCGTATATTCCAGCGAGCCGGCCTGATTGATGGTGCCGGCGAAAACTTTATCGCCCACAGTCTTCTCGATCGGCAGGCTTTCGCCGGTGATCGGCGCCTGATCGATGGTGGACGTGCCAGAGACGACTTCACCGTCAAGACCGATGCGCTCACCGGGACGCACCCGTACCCGAGCGCCCAGTTCGATGCTTTTCACATCCTGTTCGACCCAATTGCCGTCAGCCTGCTGCACCGTGGCCTGTTCCGGGGTCATCTGCATCAAGCCGCCGATGGCATTGCGGGCACGGTCCAGGGATTTGGCTTCGATCAACTCGGCGACGGTGAACAGGAACATCACCATCGCCGCTTCCGGCCACTGACCGATCAGGATGGCGCCGGTCACCGCGATGCTCATCAGCGCGTTGATGTTCAGGTTGAGGTTCTTGAGGGCGATCCAGCCTTTTTTGTAGGTGGTTAGGCCGCCGCTGAGGATCGAAACCAGCGCAATGATTGCCACCACCCAGTTCGGCGCGGCGTTGGTGAAGTGGATGACTTCAGCCGCCAACGCACCTACGCCGGACAGCGCCAAGGGCCACCAGTGCTTTTTCTCGGCGACCGGCGCAGGGGCTTCAACACCCTTTTCCAACGGCTCGGCCACCATGCCCAGCGACTTGATGGCGTCGATGATCGGCGCGGTGCTTGGCAGGTCATGAGTGACGCCCAATACCCGGTTGATCAGGTTGAATTCCAGCTGCTGCACACCCGACAGCTTGCCCAGTTTGTTCTGGATCAGCGTCTGCTCGGTCGGGCAGTCCATCGCGTCGATGCGGAAACTGCTCAGTCGTGCGCCGTCGGTCGGCGTTTCGCTCAACTTGATCAACGACGGTGCCGCCGCTTTGGAGGAACAGCAGGAATCGCCGTGGCTGCCATGATCATGCTTCTTCTGCACAGGCTGCAGCTTGTGGCTGTGATCGTGATCATGCCCGTCTTCGGGTTTGTGGATATGAAGGGAATCGCTCATCGGGTCGCGTCCAGGAAAGGTGCCTGTTGCCAAGTAAAGACCCTGTAGCCACTATAGGGTCAAGCAACCTTTTGGAGATTGTCGCGATGAAGATCGGAGAACTGGCGAAACTGACGGACTGCGCAGTGGAAACCATCCGCTATTACGAGCGCGAAAACCTGCTGCCAGAGCCCGCCCGCAGCGACGGCAACTACCGCGTCTACACCCAGGCCCACGCCGAACGCCTGACGTTTATCCGCAACTGCCGCACCCTCGACATGACCCTCGAAGAAATCCGCAGCCTGCTGACCCTGCGCGACAGCCCGCAAGACCAGTGCGAAAGCGTCAACGCGCTGATCGACGAACACATCCACCACGTCAAAGCGCGGATCGATGGGTTGCTGGCCTTGCAGACACAACTGCTCGACCTGCGCCAACGCTGTGGCGAAGGGCCGGATATCGATCAATGCGGGATTTTGCAGCGGTTGGAAGTGAGTGGCGGGGTGGTGGCAACGGAAACTGAGCATTCCCATGTGGGCCGCAGTCACGGCCACTAAACACACCGCCTGATCGTTCCCACGCTCCGCGTGGGAATGCCGCCATGGACGCTCTGCGTCCACTGTGACGCGGAGCGTCACGGGATTCATTCCCACGCAGAGCGTGGGAACGATCATCGTGCCGGGGCTTTAAACCGCCATCGGCGCGGTCATCGGCGCGTGGTGCTGATAACCCTCAAGCGAGAAGTCGCCCGGTTCGATCAACTCCAGCCATTCCGGCTGATACACACCCGTTTCGGCAAACGCCGGCACACGCTCACTGATCACCAGTTTCGGCATCGGGAACGGCTCACGGGTGAGCTGCTCATTCAGCATGTCCAGGTGGTTTTCGTAGACGTGGGCATCGCCGATGAAATAGGTGAACCAGCGCGGTGTGTAGCCGGTCAGGCGCCCGATCAGGCTCAGCAGCGCGGCGCCTTCGGTGAGGTTGAACGGCGTACCCAGGCCCAAATCATTGGAGCGGATGTAGAGGGTCAGGGAGATTTCCTTGGTCTCGACATTCGGGTGGAACTGGTACAGCAGGTGGCACGGCGGCAGGGCCATTTCATCGAGCTGGGCGACGTTCCAGCCGTGGAACAGAATCCGGCGGCTACCCGGGTCCTTGATGATGGTGTCGACGCATTGGCGAATCTGGTCGATTGCCTTGTACAGCACCACGTAGGCCTGGCCGTCTTCTTCGCCTTCGGCAATCTGGCGATAGCCTTGGCCCAACGTCTGCTCGATCGCGGCTTTATTGCTGACCGGGATCTGCTTGTACGCCGGCCATTTGCGCCATTGCACGCCGTAGATTTCGCCGAGGTCGTCTTCGCCCTGGCGGAACGGGTTAGCCAGCCACTGCGCGTTTTCGTTGGCGTTCTGGTCCCAGACCTTGCAGCCCAGGGCGCGGAATTCGGCGGCGTTATTCACGCCTCGGAGGAAACCGCACATCTCGCCGATGGCGGATTTGAAGGCCATCTTGCGAGTGGTGATCGCTGGAAAGCCTTCCTTCAGGTCATAACGCAGCATCGCGCCAGGAAAGCTGATGGTGTTCACACCGGTGCGGTTGGCTTGTTTGGTGCCGTTCTTGATGACGTGGGCCACCAGATCGAGATATTGCTTCATGAGTTACCTGTGTCCTTGAACCCGGGAGCCGTCGCCCCCGGGGTTCGAATTTATACTGCCGCCGCTGGCGCCGCCGGGGCGCGATGATACGCCAGCCAGATCAGGAACAGACCGGCGAGCACCATCGGTACGCACAAGACCTGACCCATGGTCAGCCAGCCCCAGGCCAGATAGCCCAGTTGCGCGTCCGGTACGCGGACGAATTCGACGATGAAACGGAAGATGCCGTAGAACAGCGTGAACATGCCCGACACGGCCATGGTCGGCCGCGGCTTGCGCGAGAATAGCCACAAGATCAGGAACAGCGCGACGCCTTCCAACGCGAACTGATACAGCTGCGATGGGTGACGCGGCAACTGCGCCGGGTCGCTGAACGGCGGGAAGATCATCGCCCACGCCACGTCGGTCGGCTTGCCCCACAACTCGGCATTGATGAAGTTGCCGATGCGCCCGGCGCCCAGGCCAATCGGCACCATCGGTGCGACGAAGTCCATCAACTGGAAGAACGACTTGTTGTTCTTCTTACCGAACCACAACGCCGCGAGCATCACGCCGATAAACCCGCCGTGGAACGACATGCCGCCCTTCCACACTTCGAAAATCAGGGTCGGATTGGCCAGGTACGCGCTCAGATCGTAGAACAACACGTAACCCAGGCGGCCGCCGACAATCACCCCCATCGACATCCAAAAGACCATGTCGGAGAGTTTCTCCTTGGTCCAGGTCGGGTCGAAGCGGTTCAGCCGACGGGACGCCAGCAGCCAGGCGCCGCCGATGCCGATCAGGTACATCAAACCGTACCAGTGGATTTTCAGCGGACCGATGGCCAGGGCCACCGGGTCGATCTGCGGGTAAGGCAGCATTGCGACTCCTCGTTAGAGTTGAAACCTTCAAAATACCCGGGGGACGCTGCCACCTCAGGATTAAGCCAGGATTGTCAGAGCAGGAAATTCAGGCCGACGCAGAACAGCAAAGCGGCGAACAGTCTTTTGAGCAAGCGCGGCGACAAATTGTGCGCCAGTCGCGCGCCGAAACGGGCGAAGAACATGCTGGTCAGGGCGATCCCCAGCAGCGCCGGCAAATAAATAAAACCGAGACTATGGGCCGGCAGCAACGGATCGTGCCAGCCCAGAATCATGAAACTTAATGCACTTGCCACCGCAATCGGCAGACCGCAGGCCGACGACGTGGCCACCGCTTGCTGCATCGGCACGCTGCGCCAGGTCAGGAACGGCACGGTCAGCGAGCCGCCGCCAATCCCGAAAATCGCCGAGGCCCAGCCAATCACACTGCCGGCTACGGTCAGACCGACTTTGCCTGGGACCGTTCGGCTGGCCTTGGGTTTGAAGTCCAAAGCGAGCTGAACGGAGACGATCAGCGCAAATACGCCGATGATCTTCTGCAAATGTGGACCGGAAATCGCTTCGGCGGTCAGTGCGCCGAAACCGGCGCCGATCAGAATACCGAGGGTCATCCAGGCAAAAATCGGCCAACGCACGGCGCCGCGACGGTGATGCTCGCGAACCGCATTGACCGAGGTAAAAATAATCGTCGCCAGGGACGTACCGACCGCCAGGTGCGTGAGGATCGATGCATCGAAGCCTTGCAAGGTGAAACTGAACACCAGCACCGGGACGATGATGATCCCGCCGCCGACCCCGAACAGCCCGGCCAGCACGCCTGCACAGGCGCCCAGCGCCAGATAGAGCAGAAATTCCATGGCCGTTGTCCCGTGTGTCGCGAAAATAGGAGCGGCATGGTAACGGATGCATGGCCTCAAGCTCTACTGGATGGCGATGGATGCGCAGGCAATGTCTGCGTAGAGTGAGCAAAAACACACTAGGACCACCTTATGTGCCTGATTGTTTTCGCTTGGCGCCCGGGCCACGCCCAGCCGCTGATCGTGGCGGCCAACCGCGACGAGTTCTATGCCCGGCCTACCCAACCCCTGGCGCAATGGCCCCATGCATCCCATGTGCATGCCGGACGGGATCTGGAAGCAGGCGGAACCTGGCTCGGCGTGGGCGCCAATGGGCGCTTCGCGGCCCTGACCAATATCCGTGATCCTCATCAGCCTCCGTCGCCTCGGTCACGGGGTGAACTGGTCGCAGGTTTTCTTTGCGGCGACATGTCGATTGATGACTATTTAGCCGACGTTGTCAGCCGTTCGCTGGAATATGCCGGGTTTAACCTGCTGGTCGGCAACACCAACGAGCTGTGGCACTTCAATGCCCGGGACAGCGAAGCGGTGATGTTGGCGCCCGGGGTGTATGGCTTGTCGAACGCGGGACTGGATACGCCGTGGCCGAAAGTGTTGAAAGCCAAGGCAGCGTTGAGCGAACTGCTGGACGATCCGCAGCCTGAGGCGTTGTTGGCGATTCTGGGGGACTCGGCGACGGCACCGCTGACGGAGCTGCCGGATACCGGGGTTGGGTTGGCGACCGAGACATTGTTGTCGAGTGTGTTTATTGCCAGCCCGACTTACGGGACGCGGGCGAGTACGGCGTTGATTGTTTCGGCGGATGGGTCGCGGGTGATGGTCGAAAGGAGTTTCGGGCCGTATGGCGGGCATCTGGGGGAAGTGGAGATCAGGATTTAGATTTTTGGTGTATTTGAGGACGCCTTCGCGGGCAAGCCTCGCTCCTACAGGGGTCGTGTCGTCGCAATATCCGCGAACAACACAAAACCTGTAGGAGCGAGGCTTGCCCGCGAAGGGGCCATCAGCCTTTTAAAGGGTCTTGACCGAAGCCGGATTGATCATCCGCGCCAACCCAAGGTTCTTCAGCGCCAATTGCAGCGAGCTGTGGATAACTTGCGGGTTGTCGATGGTCATCAGTTCCGCGAGCAATTCCTTGGCCTTGCTCAGGTTGATCTGACGCAGCATCCACTTCACCTTCGGCAAGTTGGTGGCGTTCATCGACAGACTGTCGAAACCCATCGCCATCAACAGCACTGCCGCTGCCGGGTCACCGGCCATTTCACCGCAGATACTCACCGGTTTGCCTTCGGCATGGGCGTCACGCACTACGTTCTGCAAGGCTTGCAGCACGGCCGGGTGCAGGTAGTCGTAGAGATCGGCCACGCGCGGGTTGTTGCGGTCCACCGCCAGCAGGTACTGCGTCAGGTCATTGGAGCCGACCGACAGGAAGTCCACTTGCCGCGCCAGCTCCTTGGTTTGATAAACCGCCGCCGGAATCTCGATCATCACGCCAATCGGCGGCATCGGCACGTCGGTGCCTTCGTCGCGGACTTCGCCCCAGGCCCGGTGAATCAGGTGCAGGGCTTCTTCGAGTTCGTGGATGCCGGAGATCATCGGCAGCAGGATCCGCAGGTTGTTCAAGCCTTCGCTGGCCTTGAGCATCGCGCGGGTCTGCACCAGGAAGATTTCCGGGTGGTCGAGGGTGACGCGAATGCCGCGCCAGCCCAGGAACGGGTTGTCTTCCTTGATCGGGAAGTACGACAGCGACTTGTCACCGCCGATGTCCAGGCTGCGCATGGTCACCGGTTGCGGATGGAACGCGGCCAGTTGCTCGCGATAAATCGCCAACTGCTCTTTTTCGCTCGGGAAACGCTGGTTGATCATGAACGGCACTTCGGTGCGGTACAGACCGACACCCTCGGCGCCGCGCTTCTGCGCCCGCGCCACGTCCGCCAGCAAGCCGGTGTTGACCCACAGCGGCATGCGGTGGCCATCGAGGGTCACGCACGGCAGGTCGCGCAGCGTGTCGAGCCCCAGGGCCAGTTGTTTCTCTTCCTCCACCACCTCGGCGAACTGCTTGCGCAGAACTTCGCTGGGGTTGGTGTAGACCTCGCCCTTGGTGCCATCGACGATCAGGTCGATGCCATCGACCTTGGCATAGGGCAGGTCGACCAGGCCCATCACCGTCGGGATGCCCATCGCCCGGGCGAGGATCGCGACGTGTGAGTTGCCTGACCCGAGGACCGAGACCAGACCGACCAGCGTGCCTTCCGGCACCTCGCCGAGCATGGCCGGCGTCAGCTCTTCGCTGACCAGAATGGTTTTTTCCGGATAGACCAGATTCTGCTGACGCTCTTCCTGCAAGTAAGCGAGCAGGCGCCGGCCCAAGTCCTTGACGTCCGACGCCCGCTCACGCAGGTAAGCATCGTCCATCAATTCGAAACGGTTGACGTGATCGGTGACCACCTGGCGCAGCGCGCCCTGGGCCCACTGGCCGGTCTTGATGACGGTAGTGACTTCGTTGCCCAGCGCAGCATCGTCGAGCATCATCAAATAGACGTCGAACAGCGCGCGCTCTTCTGGCCGCAATTGCGTGGCCAGTTTGGCCGACAACGCGCGCATGTCGGCGCGCACGCCTTCGATGGCGGTCTTGAACAGCCCGAGCTCGGCGTCGATGTCGGTGATGGTTTTGTCCGGCACTACGTCCAGATCAGCCGGCGGCAGCATGACCACCGCGGTCCCGACCGCCGCACCCGGCGAACCCGGTACGCCGACGAACTTGGCTTCCTGGATGCCTTTGCCCTGGCGGCCCAGGCCACGGATCGAACCGGTGGCCTCGGCGTGGGCGATAACGCCGGCCAGTTGCGCGCTCATGGTCACGAGGAAGGCTTCTTCACCTTCATCGAACTGACGGCGTTCTTTTTGCTGAATGACCAACACGCCGACGACGCGACGGTGGTGAATGATCGGCGCCCCGAGGAATGAGGCATAGCGCTCTTCACCGGTCTCGGCGAAGTAGCGGTAGCGCGGGTGATCCGCGGCGTTTTCGAGGTTCAGGGGTTCTTCACGCGTGCCGACCAGGCCAACCAGACCTTCGTTGGGTGCCATGCTGACTTTGCCGATCGAGCGCTTGTTCAAGCCCTCGGTGGCCATCAGCACGAAGCGGTTGGTTTCCGGGTCAAGCAGGTAGACCGAGCAGACCTGGCTGCCCATGGCCTCTTTGACGCGCAACACAATAATCCCCAACGCCGCCTTGAGATCCTTGGCGGAGTTAACTTCCTGGACGATCTTGCGCAGCGTATTGAGCATGGCTCGGGGTCGAACTCCGTCGTCAGTCGCGCGCTAAAAGGCGCGGGGCAAGCTCTTTGAGAGCGCGTCGATACACCTCGCGCTTGAATGTCACCACCTGGCCCAACGGATACCAATAACTGACCCAGCGCCAGCCATCGAATTCCGGTTTACCGGTCAAATCCATCCGCACCCGCTGCTCGTTGGAGATCAGGCGCAGGAGAAACCATTTCTGTTTCTGGCCGATGCACAGCGGTTGGCTGTGGGTACGGACCAGACGTTGCGGCAAACGATAGCGCAACCAGCCCCGGGTGCAGGCGAGAATTTCAACATCTTCGCGCTCCAGGCCGACTTCTTCGTTCAACTCGCGGAACAAGGCGTCTTCCGGCGTCTCCTGGGGGTTGATCCCACCCTGTGGAAACTGCCAGGCATCTTGATTGATACGGCGAGCCCATAGCACCTGGCCGGCATCATTCGTGAGAATGATCCCGACATTGGGGCGGAAACCATCGGGGTCGATCACGGCAACAACCTCGCAAACGCATGTCGCCGCATTGTTCCACAAAGGTTGTGAAGGCAGCAACGAGCCGGCCCACCTTATGTGCACTCTTGTGAAAAGTACGTATTCTGGGGGCCTTTCTACAGACTTTTCAGCGAGTAACTGCAATGCGGCTGGCTTTATTCGACTTGGACAACACGCTTTTGGGCGGCGACAGTGACCACGCCTGGGGCGATTACCTGTGCGAGCGCGGCTTTCTCGATGCCGTGACGTACAAGGCGCGCAACGACGAGTTCTATCAGGATTACCTGGCGGGCAAGCTCGATCAGGCCGAGTACCTGAACTTTTGCCTGGAAATTCTCGGCCGTACCGAGATGACCACCCTGAATCAGTGGCATCTGGACTACATGCGCGACTGCATCGAACCGATCGTGCTGCCCAAGGCTATCGAGTTGCTGGCCAAACACCGCGACGCGGGCGACAAACTGGTGATCATCACCGCCACCAACCGTTTCGTCACCGGGCCGATTGCCCAACGCCTGGGCGTTGAAACCCTGATCGCCACCGAATGCGAAATGGTCGATGGCCGCTACAGCGGCCGCAGCACCGGCATTCCCTGCTTCAAGGAAGGCAAGGTCACGCGGCTGAATCGTTGGCTGGAAGAGACCGGGTATTCGCTGGAAGACAGCTATTTCTATAGCGATTCGATGAATGATTTGCCGTTGTTGGAGCAGGTGACGCATCCGGTGGCGGTGGATCCTGATCCGAATCTGCGGGCCGAGGCCCAGAAGCGGGGTTGGCCGGTAATGACTCTGCGCGACTGATATCGCCTTCGCGGGCAAGCCTCGCTCCTACAGGATTTGTGTTGCACGCCGGAAATGGACACGGCGCATAAACCGTAGGAGCGAGCGGTGCGACGATTCGACTTGCCCGCGAAGGGGCCGACTCGGTCAAAAACCTTAAACCGGTTTCGCGCCCATCAAACCCGCAATCGCGATCAAGCAGACAAAACTGAACAACGCCAACGCAAAGGTAAATTTCCCAACGCCACCCGGCGCCGTGCGCAGTTTGTTGAGGCGCACCAGCAGCCAGAACCACGCCAGCGCCGCCACGGTGTAGAGCACGCTCGACGCCAGAATCCAGGTCTGCCCCAGCGGCCAGCCCACCAGATGCACCATCCACCAGCCCGTGAACGGCATGCTCAGCAACGCCAGCCCCATCAGCAGCCAGACGAACACCCGTGGCCGTTGCAGCGTGCGTGCCGCAGCAGTCGCATCGCCACTACGCCGCGTTTGCCAAACCCATATCCCCAAGCCCAGCGCACAGCCCAACAATATTGCCGTCGCCGCGGTGTGTGCCATTTTCAGGGCGGTTAACGTTTCCATGGTTCGATTTCCTTATGACTTGCCGATCAGCGTAGCCGCTCAGCCAAGAAACAGCTTATAGGCCGGGTTGTCGCTTTCATCCCAGTACGGGTAGCCGATTTCTTCCAGGGCCGCAGGCACCAGGTGACGTTCGTCGTGGGGCACTTGCAGGCCGGCGACCACACGGCCATCCGCCGCGCCGTGGTTGCGGTAGTGGAACATCGAGATGTTCCAGCGCCCGCCCAGTTTGTTGAGAAAGTTGAACAGCGCCCCCGGACGTTCCGGGAATTCGAAACGCAGAATCACTTCATCGACCACCTGCGCCGCGCGACCACCGACCATATGCCGGATGTGTAACTTGGCCAGCTCGTTGTCGGTCAGGTCGAGCACCGGAAAACCTTGCTCACTGAGGCTGGCGATCAGCGCACTGCGAGGGTCGTTGTCCGGGTGCGTCTGCACGCCAACGAAGATGTGCGCTTCGCTGCCGGTGTTGTAGCGGTAGTTGAATTCGGTGATCTGGCGCTTGCCGATGGCTTCGCAGAACGCCTTGAAGCTGCCCGGTTTCTCGGGGATGGTCACCGCGATAATCGCTTCGCGACCTTCGCCCAGCTCGGCGCGTTCGGCGACGTGGCGCAAGCGGTCGAAGTTGACGTTGGCGCCGGAGTCGATGGCCACGAACGTCTGGCCGGTGACGCCATTAAGGTCGATGTATTTCTTGATCCCGGCCACACCCAGGGCACCGGCAGGCTCGGTGATCGAGCGGGTATCGTCGTAGATATCCTTGATCGCCGCGCAGATTTCGTCGGTGCTGACGGTGATCACTTCATCGACATAGTCTTTGCAGATATCGAAGGTGTGTTGACCGATCTGCGCCACTGCCACGCCATCGGCAAAGATGCCCACGGTTGGCAGAATCACCCGTTCGCCAGCGGCCATGGCGGCTTGCAGGCAGTTGGAGTCATCCGGCTCGACGCCAATGATCTTGATTTCCGGGCGCAGGTATTTCACGTAGGCCGCGATGCCGGCGATCAAACCGCCGCCGCCCACTGGAACGAAAATCGCGTCGAGACGGCCTGGGTGCTGGCGCAGAATCTCCATCGCCACCGTGCCCTGCCCGGCAATGGTGTGGGGATCGTCGTAGGGGTGGATGTAGACGTAGCCTTTTTCGTCGACCAGTTTCAGCGAGTAGGCCAGGGCTTCCGGAAACGAATCACCGTGCAGCACCACTTTGCCACCGCGGGAACGCACGCCTTCGACTTTGATCTCGGGGGTGGTCTTGGGCATGACGATGGTCGCTTTGACGCCCAACACCTTGGCCGCCAGGGCCAGGCCTTGGGCATGGTTGCCCGCCGAGGCCGTGACCACACCGCGTGCGCGCTCTTCATCGCTCAACTGGGTCAGCTTGTTGTAAGCGCCGCGAATCTTGAACGAGAACACTGGCTGCAAGTCTTCGCGCTTGAGCCAAATGTTATTGCCCAGCCGCTCGGAGAGCTGGCGGGCAGTCTGCAATGGGGTTTCTACGGCAACGTCATAAACGCGCGAGGTGAGGATCTTTTTGACGTACTGTTCGAGCATCGGAAAGCATCACTGAGCGGGTTGGGCAGGGCCAAGGAGTCTAACCCGGCTTTTGCCTGAGCGACCACACTAAACGGGTGGTTTTACCTCACCGAAACGAATCACCACCTGTAGGAGCAAAGCTTGCTCGCGAAGAGGTCATCACATCCAATACATATGTCGGCAGAAAAACCGCTTCGCGAGCAAGCTTTGCTCCTACAGGTATCGGCGTGACGTTGAGCCGCAAACACGGCCAATGACCTTCCCCGCCCCGAAGCCTATAATGCCGGCCTTTCCGTTCTCCCCTTGCCCGCTTCGGAGCCCGCATGACCCAGGATCAACTCAAACAGGCAGTGGCCCAGGCCGCCGTCGACTTCATCCTTCCGAAACTCGATGACAAAAGCGTCGTCGGCGTCGGCACCGGCTCCACCGCCAACTGCTTCATCGATGCACTGGCCAAGCACAAGGGCGCTTTCGATGGCGCTGTCGCCAGTTCCGAAGCCACCGCAGCCCGGCTCAAGGGCCACGGCATTCCGGTGTATGAGCTGAACACCGTCAGCGACCTGGAGTTCTACGTCGACGGCGCCGATGAAAGCGACGCGCACCTGAACCTGATCAAGGGCGGCGGCGCCGCCCTGACCCGCGAGAAGATCGTCGCGGCCGTGGCCAAGACCTTCATCTGCATCGCCGACGGCAGCAAACTGGTGCCAGTACTCGGCGCGTTCCCGCTGCCGGTGGAAGTGATCCCGATGGCCCGCAGCCACGTGGCCCGCGAGCTGGTGAAACTGGGCGGCGACCCGGTTTACCGCGAAGGCGTGCTGACCGACAACGGCAATATCATCCTCGACGTGTTCAACATGCAGATCACCAACCCGGTGGAGCTGGAGACGCAGATCAATGCGATCGTCGGCGTGGTCACCAATGGCCTGTTCGCGGCGCGTCCGGCGGATTTGCTGTTGTTGGGCACTTCTGAAGGCGTAAAAACCCTCAAGGCCTGAGGACTCCCCCGTGTAGGAGCAAAGCTTGCTCGCGATTGGCGGTGTATCTGTCACACCGCGTTATCGTTCTTCGCGAGCAAGCTTTGCTCCTACAGGGTTCGGGGTGATTGTCAGGGCTGTGCGGGTTTTTTGAAGGTGTAGAACAGGTTCGGCTCACTGACGAGGTACAACGTACCGTCGTCATCCATCGCGATGCCTTCCGCTTGCGGCACGGTTTTTTTCAGGCCCTGACGCCCACCATTCAATGACATCGTGCTCAGCGGTCGCCCATCCACATCCAGCTCCATAATCAGCCGTGACTCGTCGGACAGCGCCATCAAGTGGCCGCTGCGCTCATCGTATTGCAGGCTCGACAGGTCCCGCACGAACATCCCGGCATCGCGCTTGGGATTGTTGACGACGTGCACGGCGTAGGATTTTTCCGGGTTGTAATGCGGGAAACCCTGCACTTCGTAGACCAGCATTGGGTCGCGCTCCTTGGCGACAAACAACCGCTTGCCCACCGAGTCGTACGCCAGGCCTTCAAAACCTTTGTTGCCGCTCATGTGCACACCGAGGGTCATCTGCTCGGCGTCGGCGGCGTCGAGGAACGTGGTGTCCTTTTCCAGATGAATCTTGATCAAGCGCTGCTGGCTTTCATCGGTGACCACATACGTGTCAGCGCTGATGAACTCCACGGCTTCCGGGTCGCCGAAGCCGATCAGCGAAACCCGCCGCAGGATCTTGCCGTCGAGGGACATCTCGATCAACTCGGCGTTTTTGTTGGTCACCGTGAACAGGCTTTTGCGCACCGGGTCGTAGGTCAGCGCCGAGACATCATCGTCCAGCCCGTCGATCACTTGCGCCTCGATCACCACCCGATACTGGTCCAGACCAATGGAATGCTCACTTGCCGGCTGCCATAGGGTGTGCAGATTGAACCAGGCGCGTTCGAACAGGCGCAGGTACTGGCCGATCGCAACGAGCACGATCAGCGCAATCACCGACAGGATCAAAATCAGGGGTTTGGGGCGGGCAAGTCGACGCATTCAGGCAGCTCGAAAACAGGGCGGGCGGATGAAATACCACGGCCATCTGAATTCAAGCTTAATGGCCAGTGGCCTTGAATCACAACTGTGGGAGCGAGTCTACTCGCGATGGCGATCTCAAGGACGCCTTCGCCGGCAAGCCGCGCTCCTACAGGACTGTTCCGCGCAGGGATCGTTACTTCTGCTTTTCGAAGCGATAAAACAGATTCGGTTCGCTGACCATGTACAGCGTGCCCGCTTCGTCCATGGTCACGCCTTCGGCGCGGGGAATGGTCTTTTTCAGGCCATTGAAACCGCCCAGCAAGGTCATGAAGCTGACCTGCTCGCCCTTCTCGTCCAGTTCCAGCAACAGGTGCGAGTCGGCAGACAGCACCAGGGTGTGACCGGTGCGCGGGTCGATGGCCAAGGCCGACAGGTTGCGGATGTCCAGTTCGTTACTAACCAGTTTTTGCTTGTCACCCTTGAGGGTCTGGCTGCCGTCGCTTTTCCAGCTGAACAGCGCCGGCGGACGCTCTTCACCCAGCAACAGTTGTTGATTGCGCGGGTCCCAGGCAACGGCTTCGAAGGCCTTGTTCTGGTCTTTCGACGGGCCCAGATCGTATTTCGGGAAGTTGTCGCGGTGCAGTTCGCGGGTGTCGGCATCGACCTTGACGATCGACAGCATGTGCTCGCGCTCGTCGGTGATGGCGATCAAGCCGTTGCCCATGGTCGTCACGCCTTCCGGGTTGGTCCAGCCCACCAGCGGCATTTTGCGCAACACGTCGCCCTGCAAGGTCAGCTCGACCAGGAACGGGTTCTTGCCCATGACCGAGAACAGAGTTTTGGTCTGGGGGTCGTAGGACAGGTCCGACGCCTCGTCCTTTTCCATGCCTGGCAGCAGCTTGGCGTCGATCACCGCCCGGTAATCCGGAAGCCAGACACTTTGCTGGCGCTCGGCCGGGGTTTCGAGACGCTCGCGCACCCAAAGCACACCGCGGTCATCCCAATGCATGGCAAACGCCAGGCCATAACCCGCCGCTATCACCAGCAACAGCCAGTAATACCAGCGCATCAGGAAACGGGGACGACGAGGGTTTTGCAGAGTCGGGAGCGGTTGCGTGGCCATCAGGGATGCGTTCCAGAAATTCAGGCTAAGGGTAATAGCACAAACGGGCAGGCTCGGACGCCAGGAACCGCGGAATTATCCAGACGAGATGTGAAAAAAACGGGAAATGGCGGGAAAGCCCTGCACGATCACAGAACCTGAGATCACGATCGTTCCCACGCTCTGCGTGGGAATGCATCCCGTGACGCTCCGCGTCACATTCGAAGCGGACGCGGAGCGTCCATGGCGGCATTCCCACGCAGAGCGTGGGAACGATCATGCGTGAATCAGCGGACGCTGCTGGTGAAGCTGCTGGCGCCAGTCAATTCCAGAACGATGTCATCACCGACATTCAATGGGCCAACACCCACCGGCGTACCGGTCAGGATCACATCACCGGCCTGCAGCGAGAAGCAGCCGGCCATGTACTGGATCATCGGCACGATCGGGTTGAGCATGTCCTTGCTGTTGCCATCCTGGCGCACTTCGCCGTTGATGGTCAGGCGGATTCCGATGTCGGTCAGGTCGGCGAAGGTGCTGCCGACCACAAACGGTGCAATCACCGCCGCGCCATCAAACGACTTGGCGATTTCCCACGGCAAGCCCTTGGATTTCAGCTCGGACTGCTTGTCCCGCAGGGTCAGGTCCAGGGCCGGGGCGAAGCCGGAGATGGCATCGAGCACTTCTTCGCGGCTCGGCTTGGTCGACAGTGGCTTGCCGATCAACACCGCGATTTCCGCTTCGTAATGCACTCCGCCGCGCTCGGTCGGAATGGCAAAACCGCCTTCCAGCGGCACCACGCAACTGCCCGGTTTGATGAACAACAGCGGCTCGGTCGGGACCGGATTGTCCAGTTCCTTGGCGTGCTCGGCATAGTTACGGCCGATGCACACCACTTTCCCGAGCGGGAAGTGAATACGCGTACCGTCGACATACTGGTGCTGATAGCTCATTACCGACTCCTGCCTCGTTGCTCTTAAGTTCGAAAGTCAAACAGCGAAAATTTTGCCCGGGTTCATGATGCCGTTCGGGTCGAACACTGCTTTAACAGCTTTCATGTACTCGATCTCAACCGGCGAGCGGCTGTAGGTCAAGTAGTCACGTTTGGTCATGCCCACGCCGTGTTCGGCGGAAATCGAACCGTTGTACTTCTCGACGGTTTCAAATACCCACTTGTTCACGGTCGCGCACTTGGCAAAGAACTCGTCCTTGCTCAGGTTTTCCGGCTTGAGGATGTTCAAGTGCAGGTTGCCGTCGCCGATGTGGCCGAACCAGACGATTTCGAAGTCCGGGTAGTGTTCGCCGACGATCGCGTCGATTTCCTTCAGGAACGCCGGGACTTTCGACACGGTGACCGAAATGTCGTTCTTGTACGGCGTCCAGTGGGAGATGGTCTCGGAGATGTATTCGCGCAGCTTCCACAGGTTTTGCAGCTGGGTTTCGCTCTGGCTCATCACACCGTCCAGCACCCAGCCCTGCTCGACGCAGTGCTCGAAGGTTTCCAGGGCGTGGTTGGCCACTTCTTCGGTGGTCGCTTCGAATTCCAGCAGCGCGTAGAACGGGCAATCGGATTCGAACGGTGCCGGCACGTCACCGCGGGCCATGACCTTGGCCAGGGCTTTGTCGGAGAAGAATTCGAACGCGGTCAGGTCGAGTTTGCTCTGGAACGCGTGCAATACCGGCATGATCGAATCGAAATCGGCGGTGCCGAGCACCATCGCGGTGAGGTTCTTCGGCGCACGGTCCAGGCGCATGGTCGCTTCGACCACAAAACCGAGGGTGCCTTCCGCGCCGATAAACAGCTGACGCAAGTCGTAGCCGGTGGCGTTCTTGATCAGGTCGCGGTTCAGCTCCAGCACGTCGCCCTTGCCGGTGACGACTTTCATACCGGCCACCCAGTTGCGGGTCATGCCGTAGCGAATCACCTTGATCCCGCCGGCATTGGTGCCGATATTGCCGCCAATCTGGCTGGACCCGGCCGACGCGAAGTCCACCGGGTAGTACAAGCCTTTTTCTTCCGCGACGTTCTGCAGATGTTCGGTGACCACACCTGGCTGACAAACGGCTGTGCGGTCGGTGAGGTTCACGTCGAGGATCTGGTTCATGTAGTCGAACGACACAACCACTTCGCCATTCGCGGCCACCGCCGCAGCGGAAAGCCCGGTGCGCCCGCCGGACGGCACCAGCGCGACCTTGTGCTCATTGGCCCAACGCACGATGGCCTGGACCTGTTCGGTGGTCTTGGGAAACACGATGGCCGTGGGGGCCGGGGCGAAATGCTTGGTCCAATCCTTACCGTAAGCATTCAGGGAGTCGGCATCGGTCAGCACCTTGCCAGGCTCAACCAGGGTCTTCAGCTCTTCAATCAGGGCAGGATTGGTCATCGACAGAACTCTCGAACAATTCATGGTCATCCTGAGTACGCTTCACGTCGCAGGAATGAGTGTTTAGCGGGGTGCGTATGCTAGCATACCGACCCCGCAGCATAGTGCCCAACGGCTATTCTGTGGCGACGGCTTTCCTGCCGTCGGGGTCAGCGTCTGTTGACCATTTCCTGCCATTTTTCTCCGGGATACAGGTTTACGCAGATGAGCAAGACTTCTCTCGATAAGAGCAAGATCAAGTTCCTTCTTCTCGAAGGCGTCCACCAATCGGCTGTCGACGTTCTCAAGTCGGCGGGCTACACCAGCATCGAGTACCTCACCGGTTCTCTGCCGGAAGCCCAGCTGAAGGAAAAGATCGCTGATGCACACTTCATCGGCATTCGCTCTCGCACGCAACTGACCGAAGAGATCTTCGATCACGCGAAGAAGCTGGTCGCTGTCGGCTGTTTCTGCATCGGCACCAACCAGGTTGACCTGAACGCTGCCCGCGAACGCGGTATCGCAGTGTTCAACGCGCCGTACTCCAACACCCGCTCCGTGGCGGAACTGGTACTGGCCGAAGCGATCCTGTTGCTGCGCGGCATCCCTGAGAAGAACGCTTCCTGCCACCGTGGCGGCTGGATCAAGAGCGCGGCCAACTCCTTCGAAATCCGTGGCAAGAAGCTCGGCATCGTCGGTTACGGCTCGATCGGTACGCAATTGTCGGTTCTGGCGGAAGGCCTGGGCATGCAGGTGTTCTTCTACGACACCGTGACCAAGCTGCCATTGGGCAACGCTACTCAGGTTGGCAAGTTGACCGACCTGCTGGCCATGTCCGACATCGTCACCCTGCACGTTCCGGAAACCGCCGCCACCCAGTGGATGATCGGCGAGAAGGAAATCCGCGCCATCAAGAAGGGCGGCATCCTGATCAACGCGGCTCGCGGCACCGTGGTTGAACTGCAAGCCCTGGCAGATGCGATCAAGGACAAGCACCTGATCGGCGCGGCCATCGACGTATTCCCGGTGGAGCCACGCTCCAACGACGAAGAATTCGAAAGCCCCCTGCGTGGCCTGGACAACGTGATCCTGACCCCGCACATCGGTGGTTCCACCGCTGAAGCGCAAGCCAACATCGGTCTGGAAGTGGCGGAAAAACTGGTCAAGTACAGCGACAACGGCACGTCCGTTTCGTCGGTGAACTTCCCGGAAGTGGCCCTGCCGGCTCACCCTGGCAAGCACCGTCTGCTGCACATCCACGAGAACATCCCGGGTGTGATGAGCGAGATCAACAAGGTCTTCGCCGAAAACGGTATCAACATCTCCGGTCAGTTCCTGCAGACCAACGAGAAAGTCGGTTACGTGGTTATCGACGTAGACGCCGATTACTCGGAAATCGCCCAGGAGAAACTTCAGCACATCAACGGCACTATTCGTTGCCGGGTATTGTTCTAAGAGCAGCTACAAGCGATAAGCTTCAAGCGGCAAGTTGAGTTCGCTTGGCTTACCTTGAGGCTTGCAGCTTGAAGCTTGCCGCTCTAAAAAAGGGAGCCCCCAAAAGGGGCTCCCTTTTTTTATTTCACATTAACGGTGATCTTCTTCGACACGATCGGTGGATCGAAGGCCATATGGCTCATGTCGCCCAACTCCAACTGCAAGGTGTGCTTGCCAGGTGTCAGCGTCAGCTCGGTTTCGGTTTGCGCCTTGCCAAAATGAACGTGATTGGCATCTGCCGGGATGACTGCCCCTGCAGCCACAACATCCTTGGCATCGATCAGCAAATGGTGGTGGCCGGTGTTCTTGGTGGTATCGCCCGCTGGCGCCAGCGCAACATTCTCGACAGCGAATTTAACCTTGAAGGTTTTCGGGACAGTCCCACCATCCTCAGGAGAAACGATGGACACTTCGGCACCTTTAGGGGCCGGGGTAGCGGCGCTGGCCAGCACCGACACACCCATCAACAGGCCAGCCAATGCTGCTCGTGACATAAACGTTTTCATTCTCTTCTCCAGTTTTTCCGTAAAATCCGCGCGGCCGTGACAACTTCACGGCCATTCGTTGTCGAAGGACCTCGACAACCATAGCAAAGCGAGCCCGAACCAGAGCATCGCGATAATGAATTCAAAGGAGTGACCATGCGTTTTTTGCCTGGCCTGATCTGCCTGCTACCCCTTTTGAGCCCTTTGGCTCATGCCGAACTGATTGACGATGTGAACGACCGTGGCGAATTGCGTATTGCTCTTGAGGCTAATACACCGCCCTTCAATTTCAAGGACGACGGCAAACTGACTGGGTTCGAAGTCGAGTTGGGCCAGCTGCTGGCCAATGAACTGGATGTGCGGGCCGACTTCGTCGTCACCGATGCCAGCGATCTGCTGCCAGGGGTTGAAACCGGCAAGTACGACGTTGCCATCAACCACATAGCAATGACCACGGATCTGAAGGATCGTTTCGACTTCAGCGAACCCTACAGCCACACCGATGCGCAATTGATCGCGCACAAAGAAGAGCAGCCGCAGTCAATGCTGCTGGTGCAGACGTTGAAGGAAGAGGCACCCAAGGCCAGCGCGCCCGTGAGCCTGGCGATTCCGTTCCAGAAAGGTAACCCGGCGTTCCATGCCAGCCTCGACAACGCGTTGCAGCGGATCAAGGCGGATGGTCGGTTGGAGGCGTTGACGCAGAAGTGGTTTGGGGCGGATACGAGTGTAGAGCCGAAACCCTGAGATTTTTGTCAGCTTTGGGATCCGGCCCCTCACCCCAGCCCTCTCCCCAAAGGGGAGAGGGGGAAAGGGGGCAGATCTCCATGGTTTTCAAGACCTGAGTTCAAGGTTTGATCGCAGTAGATCTGCTTTTTCAAGACCTGAGTTCAACTCGATATTTCAGGTCGATGTAGCTCTAAGAACAACTCGGTCAGTCCCCTCGCCCCTTTGGGGAGAGGGTTAGGGTGAGGGGTGGATTCAGGATCAGCTCAAAGCACTCAAAGCCCCCGCCGCCTCAACGAGCTCAAGCTCACTGAACACTTGAACCCCATGCCGCTTGAGCAACGCCGCCGTCACCCCTTCGCCACTGACCTTCACCCCACTGAAAGTCCCGTCATACGTCAGCAGATTCCCGCACGAAGGGCTGTTAGCCTTCAACACCGCAATCCGGATGCCGTGCTGTTGCACCAGCTCCAACGCCTGATAAGCCCCCGACAGAAACTCCGCACTGACATCTTCACCTTCAGTGGTGATCACCGCCGCATGCCCATCCAACACTTCACCACCCTGCCCGCCCGGAATCTCCGCTGCGGCGCGAGGTGTCGGTAACCCACCGGCCACTTCCGGGCACAACGGCACGACCCGCCCCTCGGCGATCCATTGGTCCAACAGATCAAACGGCCCGCTCGCCCCGCCGTCGTAACGTACGCGGTGGCCCAGCAGGCAGCGACTCACCAGAATCTTGTGCATGATCAGAACGGCTCATTTCCGCGACGGCGGAACCAACCGGTCAATGACAGGCGATCCCGGGTAGCGGGCAGGACTTCGTGGGGCACTTCGCCCGACAGGAACACCACCAGGCAACCGCCGGTGGGCACCACATTGTGTTCGACGCCGTTCTTGAGGTACATGCGCAATTCGCCACCGTGTTCGGGCAGCCAGGCGTCATTGAGGTAAATCACCGCCGAGACCATGCGCCGGTCGTCGTCGCGGAAACGGTCCACATGCTTGAGGTAGAACGCACCGGGCGGGTACAGGGCGAAATGGCTTTCGAAATCTTCCAGGCCCAGGAACAACCCGCGATTCATCGCCTCGCGCAGGCTGTCCATCAAACTCAGATAGCTGTCGCAGGCTTCTGTTTCGCCGGGTTCGAGCCACTGGATGTGATCGCCCCGGATCCCTTCGCGAATCTCTGAAGTCGGCCCGCGCCCCACCGCCGCCGGGGCCAGTTCACCCTCGGCCGCACGTTTACGGCACTCAGCCGCCAGTTCCCGGGTCAGACCCAGAGGCAGGAAAATATTCTGCTGCGACCAGCCCTGTTCGGCCAAGTCGTCGACGATACGTAACAGCAGCGGGTGATCAGAGGGTATTTGCATGGCGCGCATAGTATTCCTGTGCCTGCAAATCCGACAGAGCCGCGCAGCGGGCTGATACGAATTCTCGACAAGTTCTTGTACCGCACGGAGAATAGTCGCCTGCTGACAGGAGTCCCTATGCGCCGTTTGCTTTTTTCACTGTTGATGTTCTGTGTTTTGCCCGCGTGGGCAGACGGCCACGACCAGTTGTACAAGGTCGCCGGTTGGCCAGATCAACGTGCGCATTTTAACGACGCCCTCTCCGCCGCCCAGCAGCGCTACCAGAACAGCCTGCCCCCCGCCGTGTTTCAAGCCTTGGTGAACAACAGCAACCAGCGCTTCGCCCCCCAGGCCATGGACCAGCGCGCCGAAGCGCAACTGCGCAAGACCCTCGCCGATCCAAAACCGGCCCTCGCTTTCTTTCAAACACCGTTGGGCAAGAAAATCGTCGCCGCCGAACTGCTGGCGACCCGGCGCGATCAACTGGCGAAAAACGCCAAGGGCTTGCCCAAGATTGAAGCCAGCGACACCCGTCTGCTAATCATCGGCCACCTGGCCCAGGCCCTGCCCGCTCGCGAGGCGGGTGCCGAAGTGACCTTGGCGATTGCCGGCATCGCGGCCGACAGCTTGAGTTCGATGATCCCTGGTCTGCTCGGTGGCGGTCAGGCACCGGGGATGCTGAATGGTCAGCGCCAGCGCTTGATGGATCAGATTGGCGCCGACCTCAACAACACGCTGCTCTATGTTTATCGCGACTTGTCGGATAACGAACTGGAAGAATTCGCGACCTTTGCCGAGTCGGCGGAAGGCAAGGCGTATTACCAGGCGGCGTTGGCGGCGATTCGGGCGGGGTTGGCGGTGGGGCAGTAAGATTTCTTCGCCCGGAAGATCGCCTTCGCGGGCAAGCCTCGCTCCTACAGGGGTATGCATTCCAAATGTAGGAGCGAGGCTTGCCCGCGAAGAGGCCGGAACAGGCGCTAAAGATTCCGCCCCTTGATCCGCTTACTCAAAAACCCGAAATACTCCTCCCGCAACGCCTCCGTCTCATTTGCCAAATGATGCCGCGCCTGGGGCAACATCAGCACCTGCGGCCGATCAAACTTGGCCTTCAACACCTCAAGATTGTGTTCCCAATCAACCGTCATGTCCGCCTGCCCCTGCACGATCAGCGGCCGTCGCGGACTGTTCGGTGCGGCCTCGACGCGCTTGATCCAGCGGCTCAACGCACCGACCCACGCGGTCGGCAAACGCAGCGGCTGCAACGGATCGGCCTGCAGGAACGGCAGGAACGCCGGGTCATTGGAGTTCTCGCTGAAGCGCCGGGCGATGCCTTTGACGAAAGGTTTGAGGAGGTAATAACTCAACTGCGACCAGCCCCAGGCCCGTGGCCGTACCAGCGGCGACAACAGGATCACTTGGCCCTGGGCCGGACTGTCCGCCCCCTGATTGAGCACATGGTCGATCACGATCGCCCCGCCGGTGCTCTGCCCGCACAAATGCCACGGTTGGGGTAATTCCAGGGACTTCGCCTCGGCAAACAAGCCTTGCAGAGTGTCTTGATACTCGGCGAAATCCTTGATGCTCGCGCGCTCGCCGCTGGACAACCCATGCCCCGGCAAGTCGCAGGCGATCACCGCAAAACCCTGATCCAGCGCCCACTCGATCACATGCCGGTAAAGCCCGGTGTGATCGTAGAAACCGTGAAACAGAAACAGCGTCGCCTTCACCCGCTCCGGCCACCAGACCTGGCTCACCACGTCATAACCATCGACCGCGAAACGCCCGAGGCCGGTGCGCAACGTGCGTCCGGGAAAATCCAGGCCATAAAATCGCTGATAGGCCTGGCCCTCCGCCGACAGCGGCTGCCACTCGGCCAATGGCCGCAGGCTGGCGCGCAAATGATCGGGGTCGAAAGTGGCAGGCATGGTTATTCCAGTACGCGAAACAGACTTTATGGGCCTGCGATATTCATCTGTCGCGGCAAGCATGGCAAGCTGGGCGACCTTCGAGGATCGAAACCCATGCGTCCGGCCTACCGCACCACTCTGCTTGCCAGCCTGCTCGCCCTCGTGTGCGGCGGTGTGCTGTGGGCGGCTTACGACTGGTTTCAGGGGCGCTACCTGCGCGCGTTCAGCGAACACACGGCGGTGTTCTCCGGCGATCCGCTGCGCCTGCCCGACGACCTCGCCGGCCCCGGCGCCATCCGCCTCGTGCATTTCTGGGACCCGGCCTGCCCGTGCAACGTCGGCAATCAACAGCACCTCACCGAACTGGTCGAGCAATACGTACCGAAGGGCGTCGAGTTTTTTTCGGTACAACGTCCCGGCAGCCACGGCCAGTTGCCCAGCACCTTGAGCAGCCTGAAATCCATCACCGTGTTGCCCGGCTCCGAGCAGATCCCCGCCAGCCCGGCGGTGGCGATCTGGGACCGCACCGGCAAACTGGCGTATTTCGGCCCGTACAGCGAAGGCCTGACCTGCAATTCGAGCAACAGCTTTATCGAACCGATCCTGCAAGCGCTGAACGAAGGTCGCGCGGTGAATGCAACCCACACGCTGGCGGTGGGTTGCTACTGTCCGTGGCCGGTGGAAGTGAAGTAAGGCATTCCGGACTATTCGAGGACGGCAGTGCCCGGCACAGGAGGTCTGTGCTACATGTTTGCAGCCCGCACGGGCCGCAATCCAGAAAGAACAAGGAGTCACCATGAAACGCGTCCTGACCGTACTTGCCTTGCTGATCGTCGCCCTCGCCATCGGGGTTGGCGGCTACCTCTACAGCAAGCAGCCAACGCGCCAGGGCCAGGTGGAGTTACAGCACCTGCAAGGTTCGGTGACCGTGCGCTACGACGAGCGCGGCGTACCGCATATCCGCGCCGAGAACGAAACCGACCTGTACCGTGCCCTCGGCTACGTGCACGCCCAGGACCGTTTGTTCCAGATGGAAGCCATGCGCCGTCTCGCCCGTGGTGAACTGGCCGAAGTCCTCGGACCGAAACTGCTGGACACCGACAAACTGTTTCGCAGCCTGCGTATCCGCGAGCGTGCCGAGAGCTATGTGGCCGGCCTCGATCGCCAGTCACCGGCGTGGAAGGCTCTGCAAGCGTATCTGGACGGGATCAACCAATATCAGGACACCCACGCCGCGCCGGCCGAGTTCGATGTGCTGGGGATCCACAAGCGCCCCTTCACTGCCGAAGACAGCATCAGCGTCGCCGGCTACATGGCCTACAGTTTTGCGGCGGCGTTTCGCACCGAACCCTTGATGACCTACGTGCGCGATCAGCTCGGCCCCGATTACCTGAACATCTTCGACCTCGACTGGCAGCCCAAAGGCGTGCTGGCCAAGGCGCGTACCAAACCGGGCCTGGCGCTGGCCGCCGCCGACTGGAAAGACCTGAACGCCCTCGCCCGTCTGAGCGAACAAACCCTGGCCGATAACGGCCTGCCGCAGTTCGAAGGCAGCAACGCCTGGGTCATCTCCGGCAACCGCAGCAAAAGCGGCAAGCCGCTGCTGGCCGGTGACCCGCACATTCGTTTCTCGGTGCCGTCGGTGTGGTACGAGGCGCAACTGTCGGCGCCGGGTTTCGAACTGTACGGGCATCATCAGGCGCTGGTGCCGTTCGCCTTTCTCGGCCACAACCTGGATTTCGGCTGGAGCCTGACCATGTTCCAGAACGACGATCTGGACCTGATCGCCGAGAAGGTCAACCCGGACAACCCGAACCAGATCTGGTATCGCGGCAAATGGGTGGACATGGTCAACACCGAGCAGCAGATCGCCGTTAAAGGCCAGCCACCGGTAACGCTGACCCTGCGTCAGTCACCCCACGGCCCGATCATCAACGACGCGCTTGGCACCGCCGCCGGCAAGACGCCAGTCGCGATGTGGTGGGCGTTCCTCGAAACGCCGAATCCGATCCTTGAGGGTTTCTATCAGCTCAACCGCGCCGACACGTTGGCCAAGGCCCGCGCTGCCGCAGCCAAGGTTCAAGCGCCAGGGCTGAACATCGTCTACGCCAACGCCAAGGGTGATATCGGCTGGTGGGCTTCGGCCTTGCTGCCCAAACGTCCGCCCGGGGTGAAACCGGGTTTCATCCTCGACGGCAGCAGCAATCAGGCAGACAAGGAAGGCTTCTACCCGTTCAGCGCCAACCCTCAGGAAGAGAACCCGGCGCGGGGCTATATCGTCTCGGCCAACTTCCAACCCGTCTCGCCCACCGGCATGGAAATCCCCGGTTACTACAACCTCGCCGACCGTGGTCAGCAGCTCAATCGCCAGCTCAGTGACAAGAGTGTGAAGTGGGACAACGAGGCCAACCAGAAGCTGCAACTGGGCACCACCACCGCTTATGGCCCGCGTTTGCTGGCGCCGTTGCTGCCGGTATTGCGTGAGGTGGTGCGCGACCCGGCCGAACTCAAACTGGTGGAGCAACTGGCCCAGTGGCAGGGCGATTATCCGCTCAACTCCATCAGCGCCACGGTGTTCAACCAGTTCCTGTTCAATCTGACCGATGCGACGATGCGCGATGAATTGGGCAATGATTTCTTTGAAACCTTGCTCTCGACCCGAGTGATCGACGCCGCGCTACCGCGACTGGCCGCGACCGCAGATTCGCCGTGGTGGGACAACCGCAACACCCCGGCCAAGGAGACCCGCGCCGACACAGTCAAGGTCGCATGGCAGGCGAGCATCGCGCACCTCAAGACACTCCTCGGTACTGATTTCGCGCAGTGGCAGTGGGGCAAGGTGCATACGCTGACTCACGGTCATCCGCTGGGGGCGCAGAAGCCGCTGGATCGGATTTTCAACGTCGGCCCGTTCGACGCCCCCGGCAGCCACGAAGTGCCGAACAACCTCTCGGCCAAAATCGGCCCGGCGCCGTGGCCAGTAACGTACGGTCCCTCGACCCGGCGCCTGATCGACTTCGCCGACCCGGCCCACAGCCTGACCATCAACCCGGTTGGCCAGAGTGGCGTGCCGTTTGACAGTCACTATGACGACCAGGCTGAGGCGTATATCGAAGGGACGTACTTGCAGGCGCATTTCAGTGATGAAGAAGTGACGGCTAATACGCGCAGTACCTTGAAGCTGTTGCCGGCGCGGTAGGTTTTTGGTGGCCGGGCTGACGCCTTCGCGGGCAAGCCTCGCTCCTACGGACGGTGATATCTGTAGGAGCGAGGCTTGCCCGCGAAGAGGCCATCACTGACACCAAAAATCTAAATCCCCCGCCGCACCCTCCCCGGCGCCTCCCCATAAATCTCCTTGAATTTCTTGCTGAACGCCGCTTGGGACTGATACCCCACCTGCAACGCAATATCACTCAACCCCAAATGCGACTGCCCCAACAAACTGAACGCCAATTCCATCCGCACCTGCGTCAGCAACACCCACGGTGACACCCCCGCCACCTTCACAAACGCCCGCATGAACGTGGCCCGGGACATGCTCGCCGTTTCGGCCAGGCTTTCGATGGTCCACTCATGGGCCGGATCGGCCAGCATCGCCTGCCAGGCGCGGCCCAGGCGTTTGTCGCCGAGTAACGCCAGGGTGCCGCTGGCCGGTCCGAGGGTGGCCAGATGCGCCCGCAGCATCAGGGTGAACAACGCCTGGGACAATGCGTCGAGCAAGAACTTCGCCCCCGCCTGATTGCCTTCCGCCTCACCGCGCAACACCGCGACCAACGCCGGCAATGGTCCATTGGCCGGCAGCGCGCCGCTGGGAATCACCAAATACGCAGGCAGTGAGGCAAACAGCAGCGAGGCGCGGTTGTAATGAAACGTCCCGCAGAGCATGTCCAGATCAGCGCTGGCACTGCCGATGCGGTGCACCGGCAACGCACCACCGTGGATGATCTTCTGCGCTGTCGGCGCGACAGTTTTTCCGGGGCTGTGGATCACATGGGGCGTGCCGCCGGGCAGCAGCAAAATGTCGCCGGCGCGCATGGGCAGGCGCTGGCCGTCGGGAAATTCCACGCGGCACTCGCCCGCCAGCACGATGTGATAAGGCGCCATCCCCAACGCTTGTTGTTCGTGGGCCAGCGCCCAGTCGCCCTGGAATTGGCAGCGCAAATCCAGGCTGCCGCGAACATTGGCCAGGGTGATGAGTTTATCGATCGGATTCATTTGAGCGCATCGAGGAAATGACTGAGCGGATCGAACAAACCCGAACCGCGCCAAAGGGCAAAACTGAGCGTGTCGAAACAGTACACCCAACCCGCTCAGGAGTTAATGCAATGTTCAATAACTGGTCCGAACTGCTGCCCACCATCCAGAAAGCCTTTGGCGCACTGGGCAAGAGCAACCCGAAAATGGTCAAGGCCTACATGGCCCTCGGCGAAGCCGCCGCGGAAAACGAGGTGCTGGATGCCAAGACTCGCGAACTGATCTCCATCGCGGTGGCGATCACTACCCGTTGTGATGGTTGTATCGCGGCGCATACCGATGCGGCGATCAAGGCTGGCGCCAGCCGCGAGGAAGTGGCGGCGACACTGGCCACGGCGATTTCACTGAATGCCGGAGCGGCGTACATCTACTCGCTGCGTACGCTGGAGGCGTATGACTCACTGAAAGGTTGAGTCGCTGAGATCGTTCCCACGCTCTGCGTGGGAATGCCGCCATGGACGCTCCGCGTCCGCCTTTGGGACGCGGAGCGTCCCGGGATGCATTCCCACGCAGAGCGTGGGAACGATCAGCGTTAGACCATCGCTGTGAAGTTCAGCCTGAACTGCTGCGGAGTCACGCCCAGTCGGCGGTTGAACACGCTGCGCATGTGCTGCGCATCTCGAAATCCACATTGATACGCCACCGTCTTCAGCGGCGATTTGGTGCTTTCCAACAACACCCGCGCTGCATCCACCCGCGCCCGCTCGACAAACTCCGCTGGGGTGACCTTGGCTTCCTTGGCAAACACCCGTGAAAAGTTGCGTGCGCTCATGTTCGCTGCGTTGGCCAGGTCGGCGAGTGCCAGGTCGCCGGTCAGGTTGGCGAGCACGTAGAGCTGCACCAGCGCTACCGCCGAGGTCGGTTCGGCATGGGGCGTGAGGAACGGGCTGAACTGCGATTGCCCGCCCGAGCGCTGGGTGAACACCACCAGACGCTTGGCGACGCTGAGCGCGACTTCCGGGCCGTGATCGCGCCCCAGCAGGTACAGCGACAGATCGATCCCCGCCGTCACCCCGGCCGAGGTGTAGAGCTCGCCGTCCTGCACGTACAAACGATCCGCCTCCACCTGGGTCGATGGACACAACGCCGCCAATGCCACCGCATCGCCCCAATGGGTGGTGACGGTCCGGCCTTCGAGCAAACCCGCCCGGGCCAGCATGAACGCGCCGTTGCAGATCGAACCAAAGCGCTGCGCCCGCACGCAGGCATCCCGCAGCCAGGTGTCGAACGTCGCACCGAAATTCAGGAACGGCAACTGCGGCCCGCCGGCCACCAGCAGCAAGTCATAAGCGTCCAGCGCTTCGCTGAAATGCCGATGCGCGTTCAAGGACAGACCGTTGGAACACGGCATCACCCCGCGCTCGATACCGATCACTTCCAGCCGATAGTGATCCTGCGGCGCGAGGAAGCGATTGGCTTCGGAGAACACATCCATGGGGCCGGTGACGTCCAGGGACTGCACACCGGAAAACACCACGATGGCGACGGTTTTTTGCATGGTTCGAAACGCCCTCAATCAATCAACGCTTGCCTGTGGCAAACACAAAACCTGTGGGAGCGAGCTTGCTCGCGATAGCGGTCTTTCAGTCAACATCTCTATCAACTGACACGGCCTCATCGCGAGCAAGCTCGCTCCCACAGGGACCGCGCCTGAGTTCCAACCCTAGCCAATCCGCGCCCAACAAGCGAGGTTGGCGCGATATGCATGCTCATTGGCCGGGATCGCAGCCATGCATCGATTGTCCGGTTCCGGGTGCGGGAACAGACTTTACCCATCAGCGCCGCCACGGCGTTCCCCACGAGGAAAGCACCATGAGCAGCATCATTGCCGGTATCAAAATCCCCGATAGCGCATTGGCCAAGGCCACCACCGAATACATTCGCGACGTCGAATCCGACCTGCTGTTCCACCACTCGCGCCGGGTCTTTCTGTTCGGCGCGTTGAGCGGTGAACGCAAACAACTGGCCTACAACCCGGAGTTGCTCTACGTCGGCGCGATGTTCCACGACCTGGGTCTGGTGGAAGGTCAACGCAGCGACAATGAGCGGTTTGAAGTCGACAGCGCGAATGCGGCCAAGGCATTCCTCAAGCCTTTCGGGTTGAGCGACGACGATATCGAACAGGTGTGGTTGTCGATTGCGTTGCACACCACGCCAGGCGTGCCGCAACATCTGCGGCCGAATGTGGCGCTGGTCACGGCCGGTGTCGAGATGGATGTGTTGGGTATCGATTACGCGGCGTTCCCGACAGAACAACGTGAGGCGGTGGTACACGCCCATCCGCGTGGCGAAGGGTTCAAGGAATGCATCCTGTGTGCGTTCGCCAATGGTTTCAAACACAAGCCGGACACTACGTTTGGCACGGTGAACGCCGATGTGCTGGTGGACAGCGAGCCAGGGTTCAAGCCGATGAACTTTGTCGAGATCATCCGCAAATCCCCTTGGATTGCCTGAAAACAACTGTGGGAGCGAGCCTGCTCGCGAAGAGGCCCAGTCAGTCGACGAAGATGTCGACTGGTAGACCGCTTTCGCGAGCAGGCTCGCTCCCACAGGGATTTGGTTGGCCACGAAATGATTGTTCCCACGCTCTGCGTGGGAATGCAGCCCGGGACGCTCCGCGTCCCATCAAGAGCCGAACGCGGAGCGTCCGAAGAGGCATTCCCACGCGGAGCGTGGGAACGATCATCCGTGGATCAAGCCGCTTCTGGCGCCTGCGCCCGACGCACATCCGGTTGCTTCCAGGAATCGGCAGCGCCTTCTTCGATCGCTTGCTGGATGGCACGCTTGCGGCTTTCTTCGGCGCGGCGGCTGAAGAACCAGACCAGGAAGGTCACGATCGACACCGCCAGCAGAATCAGACTGGCCACGGCGTTGATCTCCGGCTTCACGCCCAGACGCACCGCCGAGAACACTTCCATCGGCAGGGTCGTCGAACCCGGACCCGACACGAAGCTCGCCAGTACCAAGTCATCCAGCGACAAGGCAAACGACATCATCCCGCCCGCCGCCAGCGATGGCGCGATCATCGGAATGGTGATCAGGAAGAATACCTTCCACGGCCGCGCACCGAGGTCCATGGCCGCTTCTTCGATGGACAGGTCCAGCTCACGCAAGCGCGCCGACACCACCACCGCCACATACGCCGCACAGAACGTGGTGTGGGCGATCCAGATCGTGACGATGCCGCGTTCCTGTGGCCAACCGATCATCTGCGCCATGGCCACGAACAGCAGCAACAGCGACAGACCGGTGATCACTTCCGGCATCACCAACGGCGCGGTGACCAAACCACCGAACAGCGTGCGACCCTTGAAACGGGTGATCCGGGTCAGCACGAACGCCGCCAGAGTACCGAGCGCCACAGCGGCAATCGCGGTGTAGCAGGCGATTTCCAGCGAGCGCACCACCGAGCCCATCAGTTGGGTGTTGTCGAGCAGGCCGACGTACCACTTGATCGACCAGCCGCCCCACACCGTCACCAGTTTCGAGGCGTTGAACGAGTAGATCACCAGGATCAGCATCGGCGCATAGATGAACAGCAGACCCAGTACCAGCATCAGACTGGAGAAACGGAAGTTCTTCATTCTTTACCCTCCATTTCCTTGGCCTGACTGCGGTTGAACAGGATGATCGGCACAATCAGGATCGCCAGCATCACCACCGCCAGGGCAGACGCCACCGGCCAGTCGCGGTTGTTGAAGAATTCTTGCCAGAGCACTTTACCGATCATCAGGGTTTCCGGACCGCCGAGCAGTTCCGGGATTACGAACTCACCCACTACCGGAATGAACACCAGCATGCAGCCGGCGACGATGCCGTTTTTCGACAGCGGAATGGTGATTTTCCAGAAGCTGTTGAAAGTGCTCGAACCGAGGTCCGATGCGGCTTCCAGCAGGCTGTAGTCGTGCTTCACCAGGTTGGCGTAGAGCGGCAGGATCATGAACGGCAGATAGGAATAAACGACGCCGATATACACCGCGAGGTTGGTGTTGAGAATCTGCAGTGGTTCGTTGATCCAGCCCATGGTCATCAGGAAACCGTTGAGCAAGCCGTTGTTGCTGAGGATGCCCATCCACGCGTAAACGCGGATCAGGATCGCGGTCCAGGTCGGCATCATGATCAGCAGCACCAGCACCGTTTGCAGCTCTTTACGGGCGCTGGCGATGGCGTAGGCCATCGGGTAGCCGATCAGCAGGCACAGCACGGTGCTGATCAGCGCCATCTTCAGCGAGCCGAGATACGCAGCGATGTACAACTCGTCGTCGCCGAGCATCGCGTAGTTGCCCAGGTTCAACAGCACCTGGAGCTTCTGGTCGATAAAGCTGTAAATCTCGGTGTACGGCGGGATGGCCACGTCGGCTTCGGCGAAGCTGATCTTCAGGACGATGAAGAACGGCAGCATGAAAAACATGAACAGCCAAATGAACGGAACCCCGATGACCAGTTGGCGGCCACCGGGAATTATTCGATTGAGGCGGCGTTTGAATTTGCGCATGTTCATGAGCGAAGTACCACGCCGCTGTCGTCTTCCCAGTACACGTAGACCTGATCGCCCCAGGTCGGACGCTGGCCACGGCGCTCGGCGTTGGCGACGAAGGACTGCACAAGCTTGCCGCTCGGCAATTCGACGTAGAACACCGAGTGACCGCCGAGGTAGGCGATGTCATGCACCTTGCCGCTGGACCAGTTGTACTCGCAGGTCGGCATTTCGGCGGTGACCAGCAGTTTCTCCGGACGGATCGCGTAGGTGACGGATTTGTCCTGCACCGAAGTGCTGATGCCGTGGCCGACGTAGATCTGCCGATCCAGGTCTTTGCAGGTGATGGTCGCGTGGCCTTCGGCGTCGTCGATCACTTCGCCTTCGAAGATGTTGACGTTGCCGATGAACTCGCAAACCAAACGGCTGGTCGGGGTTTCGTAGATGTCGATCGGGCTGCCGATCTGGGCGATCCAGCCCAAGTGCATGATTGCGATGCGCTCGGCCATGGTCATGGCTTCTTCCTGGTCGTGGGTCACCATGACGCAGGTTACGCCGACGCGCTCGATGATCTCCACCAGCTCCAGCTGCATTTGCGAACGCAGTTTTTTATCCAGCGCACCCATCGGTTCGTCGAGCAGCAACAGCTTCGGCCGCTTGGCCAGCGAACGGGCCAGGGCCACACGCTGACGCTGGCCGCCGGACAACTGATGCGGCTTGCGCTTGGCGTACTGGGTCATCTGAACCAGCTTGAGCATGTCCGCGACACGGGCATCGACTTCAGCGGCGGGGATCTTGTCCTGCTTGAGGCCGAAGGCGATGTTCTGCGCCACGGTCATGTGCGGGAACAGCGCATAGGACTGGAACATCATGTTGATCGGTCGCTCGTACGGCGGCATCTCGGTGATGTCGACGCCGTCGAGGTAAATGCGCCCCTCCGTGGGCCGTTCAAACCCTGCGAGCATGCGCAGCAAGGTGGATTTGCCCGATCCCGAGCCGCCGAGCAGGGCGAAGATCTCGCCTTTCTTGATTTCCAGGGACACGTCGTCCACGGCAATCGTCTCGTCGAACTTCTTCGTGACCCGGTCGATTTTGACCAACACCTGTTTCGGTGATTGGTCGCCCTCGAGGGCTTTCTTATAGGCGCCGGAGGCAACTGCCATTTACGAAACTCCCAGAAAAAAAGAGTGCAGTTCGCCCGAGGTGGGCCAACCTTGGATAGTTTGAGCCTTGAAGCTATTTACCCGTCTTGACCGTGGTCCAGCTGCGGGTCATCAAACGTTGAATCTTGGGCGGCAGCTCGACCGACACGTAGGTCTTGTCGAGCACGGCCTGCGGTGGATACACCGATTCGTCCGTGCGGATGGATTGCTCCATCAATTTGTCCGAGCCAGGGTTGGGGTTGGCATAGCCGACCGAATCACTGACCTGGGCAATCACTTCAGGTTTGAGCAGATAGTTGATGAAGGCATGGGCCTCTTTGACGTTGGCCGAGTCCTTTGGAATCGCCAGCATGTCGAACCACAGCGCCCCACCCTCTTTCGGAATGACGTAGGCGACGTTCACGCCTTTGCCAGCTTCGGCGGCCCGGGCCTTGGCCTGGAACATGTCGCCGGAGAAACCGATGGCGATGCAGATGTCGCCGTTGGCCAGGTCGGTGATGTATTTGGACGAGTGGAAGTAGGTCACGTACGGCCGCACCGCGAGCAACTTGGCGGTGGCCTTCTTGTAATCCTCCTCGTTGGTGCTGTTGGCGTTCAGGCCCATGTAGTTGAGGACCGTCGGCATCATTTCATCCGCCGAATCAAGGAACGCTACGCCGCAGCTGTGCAGTTTCTTGATGTTCTCCGGCTCGAACAGCACGCTCCAGGAATCGATCTTGTCGACGCCCAGCACTTGCTTGATCTTGTCGACGTTGTAACCGATGCCGTTGGTGCCCCACAGGTACGGCACGGCGTACTGGTTGCCCGGATCGTTCTGTTCCAGACGCTTGAGCAGCACAGGGTCGAGGTTGGCATAGTTGGTCAGTAACTTGCGATCAAGCTTCTGGAACGCGCCGGCCTTGATCTGCTTGCCGAGGAAGTGGTTGGACGGCACGACCACGTCGTAACCGGTACGCCCGGCCAGCAACTTGCCTTCCAGGGTTTCGTTGGAGTCGAACACGTCATACACCGGTTTGATCCCGGTTTCTTTCTGGAAATCGGCCAGGGTGGTCGAGCCGATGTAATCCGACCAGTTATAAACATGCACCGTACCGGCAGCCTGGACACTGACGGCAAGCGTCAGCCCGGCACCGACCAGCAGGGCATTGCGAAACAAAGAAAAAATAGGCACGTGGAGGTCCTCTAAAATTAGTTGGGCCCAAGTTGCCCAGCGTTACATGACAGCCATGGCTGCCTGGCAACAAAACCGGCGCGCAACTTACCCTCGATAAACCATTCCAGCAAAACTTTCTGTCATTTAATTATTCCTGTTGCCGCCACCGCGCAGGCGGCGGCAACAGGTTGTTACCTCAAACCGGCTTATTTACCGGACTTGATCTTGGTCCAGCTGCGGGTCAGGTCACGCTGGGTGGCCGCCGGCAAATCGGCAATCGCATACAACTTGGCCTGCACATCGGCAGTCGGGTAGATGCCCGGGTCCGAGGTGATGTCCTTGCTCACGAACTGGGTCGCTTCAGCGTTACCGTTAGGAAAACGCACGGCGTTGGTGATGTCGGCCATCACTTTGGGCTGCAACAGGTAGTTCATGAACTTGTAGGCACCGTCGACGTTTTCCGCGTCTTTCGGAATCGCGACCATGTCGTAGAAGCTGCCAGCGCCTTCCTTCGGAATGGCGTAGCTGACTTTGACCTTGTCACCGGCTTCAGCAGCACGGGACTTGGCTTGTTGCACGTCACCCGAGTAACCGACGGCCACGCAGATGTTGCCGTTGGCCAGGTCGGAGATGTACTTGGACGAGTGGAAGTAAGTAACGGAAGGACGAATTTTGAGGAACAGCTCTTCGGCTTTCTTGATGTCTTCTTTCTTCTGGCTGTCGGTTGGCAGGCCCAGGTAGTGCAGCGCGACCGGCAGCATTTCGGTCGGCGAATCGAGGAAGCTCACACCGCAGCCCTTGAGCTTGGCGATGTTTTCAGGCTTGAACAGGGTGTCCCAGGAATCGATGGTGTCGACGCCCAACGCGGCTTTGACTTTTTCCGGGTTGTAACCGATGCCGATCGAGCCCCACATGTAAGGGAAGGCGTGTTTGTTGTCCGGGTCGCTGACGGAAACCGCTTTAAGCAGCGACTTGTTCAGGTTGCCGTAGTTGGACAGCTTGGACTTGTCCAGCTCCTGATAAACCCCGGCCTTGATTTGCTTGGCAAGGAAGTTGTTCGACGGCACGACCACGTCATAGCCGGACTTGCCTGCCAGCAACTTGGCTTCCAGGGTTTCGTTGCTGTCGAAAACGTCGTAAACCACTTTGATCCCGGACTCTTTCTCGAAGTTCGCGATGGTGTCCGGTGCAATGTAGTCGGACCAGTTGTAGACGTGCAGCACCTTGTCATCGGCCTGTACTGCACCCGCCATCACGCCCATCAGGGACACGGCGAGGAGGGTCTTGCCAGCTATCTTCATACCTAATGCCTTCATGTGGGTAATGCTCCAATTTTTCTTTTTAACCACGCGCTCAGCGGCCTGTTACTGGGCATCCGAACAACCGGTAGTCTGGCAAGTTCCGAGGCAGGCTTTCAAGGAAAGACCCATCCTTTATTTGCACTGGGCGAAGTGCCGACCGCACACCTCGCCCAGAGCCTAGCACTTAGCCCTGCAACGCACTCAGGGTCAGGTCCAGACACTTGCGTGCCTTGGTCACCAACTCATCGATTTCCGCCTCGGTAATCACCAGTGGCGGGGAAATGATCATGGTGTCGCCCACGGCACGCATGATCAGGCCGTTGTCGAAGCAGAAGGTGCGGCAAATCATGCCCACGCCCTTGCCTTCGTAACGTTTGCGAGTGGCTTTGTCCTGGACCAGTTCGATGGCTCCCAACATGCCTACACCGCGCACTTCCCCCACCAACGGGTGATCGCTCAGTTCCCTCAGACGCTTTTGCAAATAGGGTGCCGTTTCGGCATGGACGCGCTCGATAATTTTCTCTTCGCGCAGGATGCGGATGTTTTCCAGTGCCACCGCAGCCGCCACCGGGTGCCCGGAATACGTGAAACCGTGGTTGAAATCGCCGCCCTCGTTGAGCACCTTCACCACGTCGTCACGCACGATCAACCCACCCATCGGGATGTAGCCGGAGGTCAGGCCTTTGGCGATGGTCATCATGTCGGGCTTGAGGTCGTAGTAATCGCTACCGAACCACTCACCGGTGCGGCCAAAACCACAGATCACTTCGTCCGCCACGAACAGGATGTCGTACTTGGCGAGGATTTCCTTGATGCGCGGCCAGTAGCTGTCGGGCGGAACAATCACGCCACCGGCACCCTGGATCGGCTCGGCAATAAAGGCACCGACGTTGTCCACGCCGAGTTCCAGAATCTTCTCTTCCAGCTGATTGGCGGCCCAGATACCGAACTCGTCCGGGCTCATGTCGCCACCTTCACCGAACCAGTACGGCTGGGCGATGTGGACGATGCCCGGGATCGGCAAGTCGCCTTGTTCGTGCATGTACGTCATGCCACCCAGGCTCGCGCCGGCCACGGTGGAACCGTGATAACCGTTCTTGCGACTGATGATGACTTTCTTGTTCGGCTGGCCCTTGATCGCCCAATAGTGGCGGACCATACGCAGCATGGTGTCATTGCCTTCCGAGCCCGAACCGGTGAAGAACACGTGGTTCATGCCTTCCGGCGCGATGTCGGAAATGGCTTTTGCCAGTTCCAGGACCGGCGGGTGGGCGGTCTGGAAGAACAGGTTGTAATAAGGCAGTTCGCGCATTTGTTTGGCGGCGGCGTCGGCCAGTTCATCGCGACCGTAACCGATCGCTACGCACCACAGGCCGGCCATGCCGTCGAGGATCTTGTTGCCTTCACTGTCCCAAAGATAAACGCCCTTGGCGCTGGTGATGATGCGCGGGCCTTTCTCCTTGAGCTGTTTGAAATCGCTGAACGGCGCCAAGTGGTGATCGCTGCTCAAGGCTTGCCATTCACGGGTTTGCGGGTTGTTGCTGGTCATGCGAATTCTCCTGTTTTTGCAGTGAGAGGCGCGGAATATCCATCCGCGCCCCGGCGCATCAGACGGCGAAGAGCAGGAATTCCCGCTCCCACGAACTGATCACGCGCTTGAAGTTTTCATGCTCGGCCCGCTTGACCGCGACGTAGCCAGTAATGAATTTCTTGCCCAGGTATTTCTCGATAGTCGCGCTGTTTTCCATGCGATCCAGCGCGTCCTCGATGGTCAGTGGCAGGCGCAGGTTGCGGCGTTCATAGCCACGCCCCACCACCGGCGCACTCGGGTTCAAGCCTTCGACCATGCCGATGTAACCGCAGAGCAGGCTCGCGGCAATCGCCAGGTACGGGTTGGCGTCGGCGCCCGGCAGGCGGTTTTCCACCCGACGGTTTTGCGGCCCGGCATCCGGTACGCGCAGGCCCACGGTGCGGTTCTCTTCGCCCCACTCCACGTTTACCGGTGCCGAGGTGTCCGGCAGGAAGCGGCGGAACGAGTTGACGTTGGGCGCGAACAGCGGCAGCAATTCCGGAATCAGTTTTTGCAGGCCACCGATGTGGTGCAGGAACAACTGGCTCATGGTTCCGTCTTCATTGGAGAAGACGTTCTTGCCGGTTTCGATGTCGATGATGCTCTGGTGCAAGTGCATCGCGCTGCCCGGCTCGCCGGTCATGGGCTTGGCCATGAAGGTCGCCGCCACGTCGTGCTTGAGCGCGGCTTCGCGCATGGTGCGCTTGAACACCAGGATCTGGTCGGCCAGGGACAGGGCATCACCGTGACGGAAGTTGATTTCCATCTGCGCCGTGCCGTCCTCGTGGATCAGCGTGTCGAGGTCCAGCTCCTGCAGTTCGCACCAGTCGTAGACGTCTTCGAACAACGGGTCGAATTCGTTCGCTGCTTCAATGGAGAACGACTGGCGACCGGTTTCCGGGCGACCGGAACGGCCAATCGGCGGTTGCAGCGGGAAGTCCGGGTCCTCGCAGCGCTTGGTCAGGTAAAACTCCATTTCCGGCGCTACGATCGGCTGCCAGCCACGGTCGGCATAGAGTTTCAACACCTTCTTCAATACGTTGCGCGGCGACAGCTCGATTGGGTTGCCTTGCTTGTCGTAGGTGTCGTGGATCACCTGAGCGGTGGGCTCGATGGACCAAGGCACCAGAAACACCGCGTTCTGGTCGGGGCGGCAGATCATGTCGATGTCGGCCGGGTCGAGCAGTTCGTAATAGATGTCGTCTTCGACATAGTCGCCGGTCACGGTCTGCAATAGAACGCTCTCGGGCAGGCGCATGCCTTTTTCGGCAATGAACTTGTTGGTCGGCGAAATCTTGCCCCGGGTGATCCCGGTCAAGTCGGCGATCATGCATTCGACTTCTGTGATCTTGTGGTCTTTCAACCAATCGGTGAGCTGGTCGAGGTTGTTACTCATAAATGCCTCTGGGCTGAGTTTCCTGACTCTTATAAGTCAGGCGTTGTTTGACGCGTCGGCGTCGCGTGTTACAGATTGCCACTGCAAGGGCCGCGCACAAACACTCGCCGCGACCATGGCGTGGGGCAGGGAGAGCGTAGTCGGGCGTGCAGAATCATGAGCAGGGCCTGACGCATTGGTCGGGCCGCTGAAGAGAAACGGTTCTATATTGGGAGTAAGGTCGGTAAAGAGAATGTCGTGCGGACCGTCCAGAATATCGGACGGGGCCAGCGAGGCCACCGGGGAAGGAAGAGTCGACGGCACGCCATTGGCAATGAAGGCCTTGGTGTGAACGCAACGATCGCCACTGATGTGATAAGCATGCAGACCGATCTGCCCAGAGCAGACGGCGACGCCGATTAACGGCAGGCGAGACATGAAGCACCCCGGTATTATTGCTGTTATGGGTTTGAATCGAGCTTAGCCTTGTTCATTTTTTTACACAACACCCCCGTAAAAAATACAACACGGCCCGCTCAAGCCCGCGGGCGACAAAGCGCTCAAAGGCATAAAAACGCCCCAAACTGCCTCAAAAAAGCCTTGTGAGCGCTTTTTTAGGGCAAAAAAGGCCTCGCTTGACTTCGGCATGCCGTTCGGGTTGACTGAAACCCGAAGAGATCAATGATTGATATTTTTAACAACAAAGGTGTTGCATCATGTCGGTACCCCCGCGTGCCGTTCAGCTTAACGAAGCGAACGCGTTCCTTAAGGAACATCCTGAGGTTCTGTACGTTGACCTTCTGATTGCGGATATGAATGGTGTGGTGCGCGGCAAGCGCATTGAACGCACCAGCCTCCACAAGGTTTACGAGAAAGGCATCAACCTGCCGGCCTCTCTATTTGCTCTGGATATCAATGGCTCGACGGTGGAAAGCACCGGCCTGGGCCTGGACATCGGCGATGCTGACCGAATCTGCTATCCAATCCCTGACACCCTGTGCAATGAGCCTTGGCAAAAGCGCCCTACCGCGCAACTGTTAATGACCATGCACGAAATCGAAGGTGAACCTTTCTTCGCGGATCCCCGTGAAGTGCTGCGCCAGGTTGTGACCAAGTTCGATGACATGGGTCTGACGATCTGTGCCGCGTTCGAACTGGAGTTCTACCTGATCGACCAGGAGAACGTGAACGGCCGACCGCAACCGCCGCGCTCGCCGATCTCCGGCAAACGCCCGCATTCGACTCAGGTCTACCTGATCGACGACCTCGACGAATACGTCGACTGCCTCCAGGACATTCTGGAAGGTGCGAAAGAGCAAGGCATCCCGGCCGACGCCATCGTCAAGGAAAGTGCCCCGGCGCAGTTCGAAGTGAACCTGCACCACGTGGCCGATCCGATCAAGGCTTGCGACTATGCAGTCCTGCTCAAGCGCCTGATCAAGAACATCGCCTACGACCATGAAATGGACACCACCTTCATGGCCAAGCCTTACCCAGGCCAGGCGGGTAATGGTCTGCACGTCCACATTTCGATTCTCGACCGAGACGGCAAGAATATTTTTGCCAGTGAGGATCCCGAGCAGAACGCCGCACTGCGTCACGCGATCGGCGGTGTGCTCGAGACCCTACCGGCGCAGATGGCTTTCCTCTGCCCGAACGTCAACTCGTACCGTCGTTTCGGCGCACAGTTCTACGTGCCGAACTCGCCGTGCTGGGGCCTGGATAACCGCACCGTGGCGATTCGCGTCCCGACCGGTTCTTCTGATGCCGTGCGTATCGAACACCGGGTTGCCGGTGCCGATGCCAACCCGTACCTGCTGATGGCTTCGGTCCTGGCAGGCGTGCACCACGGCCTGACCAACAAGATCGAGCCGGGCGCGCCCGTGGAAGGCAACTCCTACGAGCAGAACGAGCAAAGCCTGCCGAACAACCTGCGCGATGCATTGCGTGAGCTGGACGACAGCGAAGTCATGGCCAAGTACATCGATCCGAAATACATCGATATCTTCGTGGCCTGCAAGGAAAGTGAGCTGGAGGAGTTCGAACACTCCATCTCCGACCTTGAGTACAACTGGTACCTGCATACCGTTTAAGTGGTTGCAGTAAAAAAAACGCCGCAGGCTTCACCGCTTGCGGCGTTTTTTTATGGCCGCCTGCGGCGGTTCGCGGGCAAGCCTCGCTCCTACAGATTGCAACACGAGACCTGTAGGAGCGAGGCTTGCCCGCGAAGGCGTCCGACAAGACAACATCAAACCCTGCTCGTACAATGCCCGCTGCCCCGCAGGAGACGCCAATGACCCGCCCCGCCCCTATCCGCAAACCCCGCGCACGCAGTCAGGCGCGGATCGATTCGATCCTCGATGCCGCCCGCACGCTGCTGGCCGCCGAGGGCGTGGCCAGCCTGTCGATCTACAGCGTCGCCGAGCGCGCAGAGATCCCGCCGTCGTCGGTCTACCACTTCTTCGCCAGCGTCCCGGCGCTACTCGAAGGGCTGACGGCCGATGTCCACGCCGCGTTCCGCGCCTGCCTGCAAGAACCGATTGATCACGACGCGCTGCATGACTGGCGCGACCTGTCGCGGCTGGTCGAGCAACGTATGCTCGATATCTACGACGAAGACGCCGCCGCCCGCCAGTTGATCCTCGCGCAACACGGCCTGACCGAAGTCACCCAGGCCGACCGTCAACACGACCTCGAGCTGGGCGATCTGATGCACACGTTGTTCGACCATCACTTCGAACTGCCGAGGCTGCCGATGGACGTCGATGTGTTTGCGTTGGCCATGGAGTTGGGCGACCGCGTCTATGCGCGCTCGGTGCAGCAACATGGGCAGATCACCCCGCGCATGGCTGAGGAAGGGATGCGAGTGTTCGATGCGTATCTGGGGCTTTACCTGCCGCCGTATCTGCCCAAACGCACTCTCTGATCGTTCCCACGCTCCGCGTGGGAATGCCTCTAGGGACGCTCTGCGTTCCAATGGGACGCGGAGCGTCCCGGGCTTCATTCCCACGCAGAGCGTGGGAACGATCGGCGCTTACCTTTCGGCGTTGCTTACAACTTGGCGATCGACACTTCAGTGGATTTCACGAAGGCGATCACTTCGCTGCCGACCACCAGTTCCAGCTCTTTCACCGAGCGTGTGGTGATCACCGAAGTGACGATGCCGGAAGCGGTCTGAACGTCGATTTCCGACAGCACGTCACCCAGTACGATTTCCTTGATCGAGCCTTTGAACTGGTTACGAACGTTGATGGCTTTGATAGTCATGCGATTTCTCCTCGAGTCGAAATGAGCGGCTAGTCGCAAGCTACAAGCTGCAAGTAAAAGCGCTCTGCTTCTTCTTGCAGCTTGCAACTCACCGCTGCTTCTATTGCGCCCAACGCAGTTGCGTAGGCAATGGTGAAACAGGTTCCGGTTCCGGCGGTTCGCCGGGCAGTGACAGCACGCGATTGAGGACTTCGGTTTCCAACGCCGCCAGCCGATGGGAGCCGCGCACCCGAGGGCGCGGCAGTTCCACGTGCAGGTCGAGGCCGACTTCGCCGTCTTCGATCAGGATCACCCGATCGGCAATCGCCACCGCTTCGCTGACGTCGTGGGTCACCAGCAACACGGTGAAGCCGTGCTTTTGCCAGAGCCGTTCGATCAGCTGCTGCATTTCAATTCGGGTCAGGGCATCCAGGGCGCCCAAAGGCTCGTCCAGCAGCAGCAAGCGCGGTTGATGGATCAGCGCGCGAGCCAGGGCCACACGCTGCTTCTGCCCACCGGACAGCGCGGCTGGCCACTCATTGGCGCGATCCGCCAGGCCTACCGACTCCAGCGCTTCCAACGCTTGAGGGCGCCAGTTGCCCTTGAGCCCGAGGCCGACGTTGTCGATGACCTTTTTCCACGGCAGCAAACGCGCTTCCTGGAACATCAATCGCGTGTCATCCCGGGCGTCGCTCAGTGGCGCAGAACCGGCGAGCAATTCACCGCCCGTGGGCTTGTCGAGGCCGGCGAGCAAGCGCAGCAAAGTGCTTTTGCCACAGCCACTGCGCCCGACCACGGCGACAAATTGCCCGGCCGGAATATGCAGGTCGACCTCGCGCAGCACTTGCCGCGAACCAAAGGTCTTTTGCAGCTTGCGCACCGCCAGCGGAATCCCGCGCAGCAGGCGTGGAGGTTGTTGAGCGGTCATACGGCACCTCCCTTGGCAACTTGATAGGCCGGATGCCAGCGCAACCAAACGCGTTCAAGTCCACGGGCCGCGAGGTCGGCCAGTTTGCCGAGCACCGCGTACAACAGAATCGCCAGCACCACCACGTCAGTCTGCAAGAACTCCCGGGCATTCATCGCCAGGTAGCCAATGCCGGAACTGGCGGAAATGGTTTCTGCCACGATCAGCGTCAGCCACATAAAGCCCAGGGCGAAACGCACACCGACCAGAATCGAAGGCAATGCCCCCGGCAAAATCACCTGACGGAACAGGCTGAAACCGCTCAAGCCATAACTGCGCGCCATCTCCACCAACGCCGGATCGACGTTGCGGATACCGTGATAGGTGTTGAGGTAGATCGGGAACAACGTGCCCAACGCCACAAGGAAAATCTTCGCCGACTCATCGATCCCGAACCACAAGATCACCAGCGGAATCAGCGCCAAATGCGGCACGTTGCGGATCATCTGCACCGAACTGTCGAGCAGGCGTTCGCCCCATTTCGACAGGCCGGTGATGAAACCCAACGCCAGACCAATGCCGCCACCGATGGAAAAACCAAGCGCCGCGCGCCAGCCGCTGATCGCCAGGTGGGTCCAGATTTCGCCGCTGCGTACCAGGCTCACGCCGGCTTCGATCACCGCAATCGGTGCCGGCAGAATCCGCGTCGACAACCAGCCCGCCGACACCGATAACTGCCACACCGCCAGCAGCAACACCGGCAACGCCCAGGGCGCGAGGTTGTGGATAATTCTCTTCATGGCGGCGCCTCAGCTCTGGGACGCGGCTTTGGGAAGAATGTCGTTGGCCACCATCTCACCGAACGGGCTGACGAAGTTGGCACCTTGTGGCTGTTCCGGGCGCTGCACGTCGATGTGCGGGAACAGCAACTCGGCGACGCGGTAGGCCTCTTCCAAGTGTGGATAACCGGAGAAGATGAACGTGTCGATGCCCAGGTCGGCGTATTCCTTCATGCGTGCGGCCACGGTCGGACCGTCGCCCACCAGCGCTGTACCGGCGCCACCGCGTACCAGGCCGACACCGGCCCACAGATTAGGGCTGACTTCCAGGTTATCGCGGCTGCCGCCATGCAGCGCCGCCATACGTTGCTGGCCGACCGAATCGAAACGCGACAGCGAAGCCTGAGCCCGGGCGATGGTTTCGTCATCGACATGGGAAATCAGGCGATCCGCCGCGGCCCAGGCTTCCTCGTTGGTTTCACGCACGATCACATGCAGGCGAATACCGAAGCGTACGGTGCGACCGAGCTTCGCGGCTTTGGCCCGTACTTGTGCAATCTTCTCGGCCACTGCCGCTGGCGGTTCACCCCAGGTCAGGACCATCTCCACTTGTTCCGCCGCCAAGTCTTGAGCCGCTTCCGACGAGCCGCCGAAGTACAGCGGCGGACGCGGTTGCTGGATCGGCGGATAGAGCAACTTGGCACCCTTCACGCTGATGTGCTGGCCGTCGTAATCGACGGTTTCGCCTTCCAGCACCCGGCGCCAGATGCGGGTGAATTCCACCGAGGCTTGATAGCGCTCTTCGTGGCTGAGGAACAGACCGTCGCCGGCCAATTCATCTGGATCACCGCCGGTGACCAGGTTGAACAACGCGCGGCCGCCGGACAACCGATCCAGCGTCGCGGCCTGGCGCGCCGCGACCGTCGGGGAAATGATCCCGGGGCGCAGGGCAACGAGGAATTTCAAACGCTGGGTCACCGGGATCAGCGACGCGGCCACCAGCCACGAGTCTTCACAGGAGCGACCGGTGGGGATCAACACCCCGCCGAAGCCCAGGCGATCCGCTGCCTGGGCAATCTGTTGCAAATAACCGTGGTCAACGGCGCGAGCGCCTTCGGCGGTGCCAAGGTAATGGCCGTCGCCGTGGGTAGGCAGGAACCAGAAAATATTGAGGCTCATGGAGTGGTCTCCTTAGGAATTCGAATTACTGCGCTTTGGCAACGGCCGCCGGTGGCGTCCAGATCACGTCTTTGATGCTCAACTGTTTCGGGATCAGCTTGAGCTGGTAGAAGCTGTCGGCGATTTTCTGTTGTGCGGCGACCACTTCAGGCGTGAGGAACAGCGCGCCGTAGCCCTGGCGTTTGACCGAGGTCAGGGTGATGTCGGCCGGCAGGCCGAGCAGCGGCGAAACCTGTTTAGTCACGTCTTCAGGGTTGGCTTTGGACCATTCGCCGACGGCGCGCACTTCTTCGACGAGGGTCTTGATCACCTCGGGGTTTTTCTGTGCGTACGGTTTGGTCGCCAGGTAGAACTGATGGTTGTCGACGATGCCTTGGCCATCACGCAGGGTGCGTGCTTGCAGTTGCTGTTCGGCGGCAGCCTGGTACGGGTCCCAGATCACCCAGGCATCGACACTGCCACGTTCGAACGCGGCGCGGGCATCGGCGGGTGGCAGGAATACGGTCTGGATGTCGGTGTACTTGAGGCCGGCATCTTCGAGTGCACGGACCAGCAAGTAGTGAACGTTAGAGCCTTTGTTCAGGACGACTTTCTTGCCCTTGAGGTCGGCAACGGATTTGATCGGCGAATCCTTCGGCACCAGGATCGCTTCACTGTGGGGCGCTGGCGGCTCGTAGGCGACGTAGAGCAGATCGGCGCCGGCGGCTTGAGCGAATACCGGCGGCGTTTCGCCGGTGACACCGAAGTCGATGGACCCGACGTTCAGGCCTTCCAGCAGTTGCGGGCCGCCGGGGAATTCAGTCCATTGCACGTCCACGCCTTGGGCGGCGAGGCGTTTTTCCAAAGTACCCTTGGCTTTGAGCAGCACCAGGGTGCCGTACTTCTGATAGCCGATTCGCAAGGTCTCGGCTTGTGCTTGAGAAATAACGCCGAAGGACACAGCCGCAGCAAACAGAGCGACCAGACCACGACGCAAAATGACAGTGCGCATAGCGCTCTCCTATTTGCTGTTGGGTTTTGGCTGCACCTGCTTGGCCGTTGGCGGCTGAGTAAGGTGAGTACTTCAAATTCAGGTGTGGCTTAAGTGCAGGGTCAAATGCTCCAGCGAGCACTCAACAAACGTTCGTTCAACAGGTGCGGGTCGAGCGGCTTGGGCCGTCGCGCCATGGCGCTGAAAAACAGCTCCAGGGATTCATTCAGTCGTTGTTCCAGCTCCGGCGCCAACTGCGCCTGGGCACTGCCTTCGCCGTAGGCAATCTGGCTGTCCACGGCGAAAATCCCGTGGAGCATTTCCTGGGCTTTCAATGCCGACAGCACCGGCTTAAGCGCGTAATCCACCGCCAGCATGTGGGCGATGCTGCCGCCGGTAGCCATTGGCAGAACAACTTTGTGGGCCAAGGCGCGTTCGGGCAGTAGGTCCAGTACGGTTTTCAGTGCGCCGGAGAACGACGCCTTGTAGACCGGCGTGGCGATCAGCAGGCCATCGGCGTTTTCAATCTGTTGCAACAGGTCGATCACCTTCGGGCTGTCGAACCGTGCGTGCAGCAAGTCTTCGGCCGGGAAGTCCCGTACCTGATAACTCACCACTTCCACCCCTTGTTCCTGCAACCAGCGTTGCGAACGCTCCAGCAGCACCCCGGAACGAGAGCGTTGGCTGGGGCTGCCACCGAGTGAGACGACCAGCATTCAGACGATTCCTTGAGCGGTGTTGGCGATTCGCAGTGCGCGATCTCGCTGAGATGGAAAGACCTTAACAGGTGATTTATATATCCATAAATCATATTTATTCATTTGGTTATTCTTTTTAGGTCTATGCAGAATCCTTTATCCCAGGCAAAAAAATAGGCCGTCAAAACGGCCTGAAAATCCCCTGCTGATCGTTCCCACGCTCCGCGTGGGAATGCATCCATGGACGCTCCGCGTCCAAAGTGACGCGGAGCGTCACGGGCGGCGTTCCCACCAGAGCGTGGGAACGATCATTAACGATTCGGCTGCGGCGTCAGGCGCAGGTACGGCTTCACCGCGCGATAGCCCTTGGGAAAGCATTTCTTGATTTCGTCTTCGTCCTTGAGCGACGGCACGATCACCACTTCATCACCGTCCTGCCAATTGGCCGGGGTGGCGACTTTGTAGTTGTCGGTGAGTTGCAGCGAGTCGATCACCCGCAGGATTTCATGGAAGTTGCGCCCGGTGCTGGCCGGGTAGGTGATGGTCAGCCGAACCTTCTTGTTCGGGTCGATCACGAACAGCGAGCGCACCGTCAGGGTGTCGTTGGCGTTCGGGTGGATCAGATCGTACAGGTCCGAAACCTTGCGATCAGCGTCGGCCAGGATCGGGAAGTTGACGAGGGTGTTCTGGGTTTCGTTGATGTCCTCGATCCACTTGTGGTGCGAGTCCACCGGGTCAACCGAAAGGGCAATGGCCTTGACGCCGCGCTGGGCAAATTCATCCTTGAGCTTGGCGGTGAAGCCCAGTTCGGTGGTGCACACCGGTGTGAAGTCCGCCGGATGGGAAAACAGCACGCCCCAGCTATCGCCCAGCCATTCGTGGAAACGGATGGTGCCAGCGCTGGAATCCTGTTCGAAATCGGGGGCGATATCGCCAAGTCTGAGGCTCATGGTGCTGCTCCTGGTGAGTGCTTGTTGAGCTCAACTGTGCCTGCATTCCGAATGAATTAAAAAGAATAAATATCGATTTATTTAGATCATAAGTGAATATTAAACATCTGTTCACTGGACCTGCACGGCCATCGCGACCAACATCGCCCACAAGGTTCGAGAAGGCCTTGAGTAGCTGCAAAAGAGGGAATTTTCAGGGCGGGATTACGGGGGTGACTCCGCTCTGAAAATGCAAAAGCCCCGCCCGGCGAGGTGCCGGGCGGGGCTTTTTTTACCGCAGGCTTACTGGAGCGCGCTGATTACAACAGCGGGATCGAGTAGCTGACGATCAGACGGTTTTCGTCCTGGTCGCGTTGGCCTGGGATGTCGTTACGCCACATGGCGTTTTTCCACATGAAGCCCAGGTTTTTCAGCGGACCTTCTGGCACAACGTAAGCCAGGGTCAGGTCGCGTTCCCACTCGGAACGGCCACTGCCCGAAACACCACCACCGGCAGTAACGGTGTCGATGTTGTCGCCACGCAGGTAAACGATGCCGGCGGTTGCGCCTGGCAGGCCAACCTTGGCGAAGTCATACGAGTAGCGTGCTTGCCAGGTTTTCTCGCCGGCACGGCCGAACTTCTGGATTTGCATGTCGGTGATGGTGTAGTTCGACGAACCGTCGCCCTGGTTCAACCAAGGGAAGTCGCTGCTACCGTTGCTGACCTGGTAACCGCCACCGAAGGTGTGACCGGCCACCGAGTACAGGAACAGGCCGCTGTACAGGTTGTTGTCGACTTTACCGCGACCGCTTGCAGCGCCCGAGTAGTTACCGCTGCTGTAGTAAGCAGGGGTGTTGCCGTTGGCACCGTCGTCACGGCTGTTGAAGTAACGCAAGTCAGACTTCAGCACGCCCGGGCCGATTGCCCAGTTGTGAACCAGACCCAGGAAGTGTTGCTTGTAGAAATCTTCCAGGTTGCCGTAGTAGTACTGGGCAGTCAGGTCTTTGGTGATTTTGTAGTCACCGCCGCCGTAGATGAACTTGTTGCTGTCGCGACCGCTGATGGTCGGGCTGTTCGCGCCGCCAATCGACAGTTGCTCAGTGTTGCTGGAGTTACGACCTTTCACGGCTTCGATCTGACCGCCAACCAGCGTCAGGTCTTTGATGTCGCCGGAAGTGATCTGGCCACCCTGCCAGGTTTGTGGCAACAGACGACCGTCGTTGGTCACGATAACCGGGTTCTTTGGCTGCAGAGTACCCAGCTTCAGTTCGGTCTGGGAGATCTTGGCTTTGGCAGTCAGGCCCAGGCTGGAGAAGTTATCAACCGCTTCGCCGTTGGACTTGCTTGGGAAAACCGTGCCGCCGTACGAAGTAGCGGTAGCGCCGTTGGTGCCGCCGCCCGAATCCAGCTTGATGCCCAACAGGCCGATGGCATCGATACCGAAGCCGACGGTGCCTTGGGTGTAGCCGGAGATGAAGCGCAGGTCAAAGCCTTGGCCCCATTCTTCGTTCTTGCTTTGAACGCCAGCGTTCTTGTTGGCAGTGGTGCCAGCAGCGCTGTCGCGGTTATCGGTGTTGATGTAGAAGTTACGCAGACCCAAGGTAGCCTTGCTGTCTTCGATGAACCCCGCGGCGCCTGCCTGCTGCGCCAAAACCCCTACGGCCACAGCCAGGGCCAAGGTGGACTTATTCATGTTTCGCTCCTCTCGTTTCTAATTCTTGTGTTCCTGGTCCCGGGTCGAATGCCCTGGATCCTAAGATGCGCGATTAGCGCCAGACCGTGACTGACAAGTCAATCGTAACCTTGTGTGTCTACGACCAAGGTCTAATCACCGTGATTTGGTCCCTGCAGGGTAATGAATTACTCATAAACCCAAAAAGAATTATTTCATTCTTTTTCATACCGCAATGGAATATAGCCCATCACCGCAAAACCGCACCGGGATATCAGGTATCGGCCCATGAGCTCATTACTAAATAGTCTTTGTTAGCCTTTTTTTAGATCGAATAGCGCTGACGCATATTCCAAACGTCATTCCCTATCGAAAAGGCGACGCCATGATGGCCAAACGCGCACTATCCAGTCAAATTGTTACAGTTTGTATATCGGTTTTATTTTTTCAGGCGCGCAGTCGGGCGGCCTCAATGTGGCTGATAACTGAATGAGCGGGACGGCCAATTCCCGTAGGAGCAAGGCTTGCCCGCGAAGAGACCGTCACGTCCAAAATCAATAGTGGCTGTGACGACGCCTTCGCGGGCAAGCCTCGCTCCTACAGGAGGGTGGCGATGCGATTACAGGGTTTTTTCGAAGATCTTCGAATTACGCTGATAGTTGTACAGCGACGCCCGCGCCGACGGCAGGCGCTCGACGCTGCTTGGCTCGAAACCGCGCTCACGGAACCAGTGCGCGGTGCGGGTGGTGAGCACGAACAGGGTTTTAAGCCCCTGGGCCCGGGCACGGGTTTCGATCCTTTCCAGCAATTCATCGCCGCGTCCGCCATGGCGATATTCCGGGTTCACCGCCAGGCAGGCCAGCTCCCCGGCATCCGAATCGGCAATCTGATACAGCGCCGCGCAGGCAATGATCATGCCTTCGCGCTCGACCACGCTGAACTGCTCGATTTCGCGCTCCAGCACTTCCCGGGAACGGCGAACCAGAATCCCCTGCTCTTCCAGCGGGCTGATCAAATCCAGCAAACCGCCAACGTCTTCAATCGCCGCTTCGCGCACCAGCTCGAATTGCTCCTGGGCCACCAGCGTACCGCCACCGTCACGGGTGAACAGTTCGGTCAGCAGCGCACCGTCTTCGGCGTAGCTGACGATATGGCTGCGCGCCACGCCGCCGCGACAGGCTTCAGCCGCCGCATCCAGCAGCTCGCCCTGATAGTTGTTGCCCAGGCGTTGCAGATGCGCCGGCACTTGTTGCGGACGCAACTCGCGCACCAGACGACCGTTTTCGTCGATCAGGCCCAGGTCGGCGCCGAACAGCAGCAATTTATCCGCGCCCAGGTCGATGGCCGCGCGGGTGGCGACGTCTTCGCAAGCGAGGTTGAAGATTTCACCGGTCGGCGAGTAGCCCAGCGGCGACAGCAAAACGATGGAGCGCTCGTCCAGCAAGCGATTGATGCCCTTGCGATCAACCCGGCGCACTTCGCCGGTGTGGTGATAGTCGACGCCTTCGAGCACGCCGATCGGCCGTGCCGTCACCAGGTTGCCGCTGGCCACCCGCAAGCGCGAGCCTTGCATTGGCGACGACGCCATGTCCATGGACAGCCGCGCCTCGATAGCGATACGCAATTGGCCAACGGCATCGATCACGCACTCCAGGGTCGCGGCATCGGTGATGCGCATGCCGTGGTGGTAATGCGGAATCAGGCCGCGTGCGGCCAGGCGGGTTTCAATTTGCGGACGGGAACCGTGGACCAACACCAGTCGCACACCGAGGCTGTGCAACAGCACCAGGTCGTGGACGATATTGCCGAAGTTCGGATGCTCCACCCCGTCGCCGGGCAGCATGACGACGAACGTGCAATCGCGGTGGGCATTGATATAAGGAGAAGCGTGACGAAGCCAATTAACGTATTCGGGCATGAACCTGGGCCTGTAATAAATAGCAGCCAAAAAATGGGCGAAGCAAAAAACGCACAACGGGCTGGTGGTTATCGTCGGAACAGGCTTGGCGACACGCGAGCTCTCCTCATGAATACGGGTTGGGACACCGGTAATTTATATTTTTCTGTAGGAGCAAAGCTTGCTCGCGATAGCGGTGTACCCGCCAACTGAGATGTTGGATGTAATGCCGCCATCGCGAGCAAGCTTTGCTCCTACAGGTGTTGCGTTCAATTGGCCAACGTAGGCGTTTGGGCCGGCGTCAGGCAGTAATGTTCAATCAATTGACGTAATAGATGCACGGTAGGCTGCAAACGTGACATTTCGAGGTATTCCCCCGGTTGGTGCGCGCAGGCAATGTCGCCCGGGCCGAGCACCAGTGTTTCGCAGCCAAGGCGCTGAAGATAAGGCGCTTCGGTGCCGAATGCCACTGCTTCGGCGCGATGGCCGGTGAGCTTTTCCGCGACCCGGACCAATTCCGCGTCCTCGGCCTGCTCGAATGGCGGTACTTCGGGGAACAACGGCGCGTAATCGATCTTCACCTGATGCCGTTCGGCAACCGGTTTGAGCCGCGCCAGAATTTCCGCACGCAGGACTTTAGGGTCCATGCCCGGCAGCGGTCGCAGGTCGAATTCCAGCGAACACTGGCCGCAGATGCGGTTGGGATTGTCGCCGCCATGGATGCAGCCGAAATTCATCGTCGGTGTTGGCACGCCAAACTGTGGATTGCGAAATTCGCGCTGCCACAAAAGACGCAAGCCACGCAGTTCGCCGATGGCGTCGTGCATGGCTTCGAGGGCGCTGTGGCCCAGGCGCGGGTCCGAGGAATGACCGCTCTGACCGAGGATGTCGATGCGCTCCATCATGATGCCTTTGTGCATGCGGATCGGCTTGAGCCCGGTCGGCTCACCGATCACCGCCGCCCGACCCAGCGGACGCCCGGCTTCGGCCAAGGCGCGGGCCCCGGACATCGAGCTTTCTTCATCGCAGGTGGCGAGGATCAGCAACGGTTGTTTGAACGGTTGGTCGAGCAGCGGGATCACCGCTTCGATGGCCAGGGCGAAAAAGCCCTTCATGTCGCAACTGCCCAGGCCGACCCAGCGGCCATCGACTTCCGTCAGCTTCAAAGGATCGGTCTGCCACAACGCACCATCGAACGGCACGGTGTCGCTGTGTCCGGCCAGCACCAGGCCGCCGGGGCCGGAGCCGAAACTGGCGAGCAGATTGAATTTGCCGGGGCTGACCTGTTGGATATCGCAGGCAAAACCCAGATCACCAAGCCAGGTCGCCAGCAAATCGATCACCGGCCGGTTGGTCTGGTCCAGGCTCGGCTGGGTACAACTGACGGATGGCGCAGCGATCAGCGCAGCGAACTGATCTTTCATGGACGGCAAAGGCATCGCTGACTCCAACTCCCGAATTGAGATCCATCATAGAACCATCCGGTGACAGGAATAAACCGCCGCGGCACTTAGGAACGTTCACTCCTGTACACTGCACGACCTTGGCAGCCACACATTCCCCCGGCTGCGCTCCCGATCCTGGATTTTCCGGCCATGCAGAAAGAAACCGAAATCAAACTCCGCGTCAGCCGCGAAACCCTCGCTGCTCTGCGCGAGCACCCGCTACTGAAAAAACGCAACAAAAGTGGCTGGGAACGCCGTGAGTTGATGAACCAGTACTTCGACACGCCTGAGCGCGACCTGGCCCGCGCCAAGGTTGCCCTGCGCCTGCGCCGCGATGGCGAAGAAGTGATTCAGACCCTCAAGACCCGCGGCCAGAGTGTTGCCGGTCTGTCCGAGCGTAACGAATACGACTGGAACCTGCCCAAAGCCAAGCTCGACGTGAAGAAACTCGACGGCGAATGCTGGCCTGAAGAGCTGGCCGAGCTGGACAAGAAAACCCTTAAAGCCATCTTCACCACCGATTTCGTTCGCGAACGCGCAGAAATTGCCTGGGGCCGTGGCAAGACCAAAGTGGTCATCGAAGCGGCGCTGGACTTCGGCCACGTGGTGGTCGGCAAGCAGAAAGAAGAAATCTGCGAGCTGGAACTCGAACTGCGCGAAGGCGAACCTGCCGCGCTGCTGGAACTGGCTGCTGAACTGGCCGCGACCCTGGCCCTGATGCCATGTGACATCAGCAAGGCTGAGCGCGGCTATCGGTTGTACGACGCCAACAGCTACTCGCTGAGCCTGCCGGCGCCAAAAATCACCGCCGAAATGCCGCTGGACGATGCGTTCGCCGCGCTGAGCTGGCACTTGCTGGGCAGCAGCCAGCGTCTGGCTGAGCAATATCGCTTCAATGGTCACTGGCGCTTGTTGCAGGACTGGGTCGAAAACCTCGGTGAATTGCGAGCGCTGCTGAGCAGCCTTGGTCAAGCCGCACCGCGTCAGTCGACTCACGACCTGCGCGTGGCGCTGGACGCCTTGCTGGAAGACTGGCGTCCGCTGGTTCAGGCTGGTCTGGACGACGAAGACGTGCGCAAAGCGGCGCCGGAGCAGTTCCTCGAAGAATTGGAAGACCCGCGTTGGGGCTTGTTCTCCCTGAACACTTCGCGCTGGTTGCTGGCTCGCACCTGGGCGGCCGACCGCAATGTACGCGGCAATCGCCAGGGCGCTGCGCAATTGGCCAACTGGCTGCCGCGCTTGCTGGGTGAAGAAGCCACGTCCCTGCAATTGCAACGCTACCAACAACAGCCGGAAGACCTGGCCGAGCAACTGCCGCGCATCGAGCGCATCCAGGCCTGGATGCACCACGCCCGTGGCGTGCTGGACATCCCGGAAATGGATCGTCTGTACGGCGAGCTGAACAAACTGGCGCAACTGGCCAACGAGCCGATCACCGACGAAGCTCTGGACGCGCGTAAACAGCAGGCGATTGCCGTGTATCAGAATCGTGCCTGGAAAATGTTGCTGCGTATGTAACACCCTGTGGCGAGGGGGCTTGCCCCCGTTCGGCTGCGAAGCAGTCGTCAATCAGCCAACGCGTTATCTCTGCCTCAACGCGTCCACATGATCGTTCCCACGCTCTGCGTGGGAATGCCTCAAGGGACGCTCTGCGTCCAGGTGACGCGGAGCGTCACCGGCTGCATTCCCACGCGGAGCGTGGGAACGATCATGCTTTACCGCAACACAGGCAAACTCGTCGTCGACTTGATCTCCGACAACGCCACAATCGAGTTCACTTCCTGAATCCCCGGCACCATCGACAGCTTCTCAAAAAAGAAGCGCTCATACGCCTCGATGTCCGCCGTGACGATCCGCAACAAGAAATCCACCGACCCCATCAGCACATAACACTCCAGCACTTCGGGAAAGCCGCGAATCGCCTCGGTGAATTCCGTGAAGTTGGAACGACCGTGGGCGTTGAGTTTGATTTCGGCGAAGATCTGCGTGTTCAGGCCGATTTTCTTGCGATCCAGCAACGTCACCTGTGCGCGAATGATCCCCTCCTCCTTCATCCGCTGAATCCGCCGCCAGCACGGCGACTGCGACAGCCCGACCTGTTCGGCAATCTGCGCGCTGGAAAGCGAAGCGTCCTCTTGCAGCAACGCGAGAATCTTGCGGTCGTAGCCATCCAGCTCGGCGTGCATAAAAAAACCTTCTATTGATAGCTTGTTGAATCAAACGATTCGATAAATCCGCATTACGCCCGATCATAGCCAAGAAATGCCCGGCACCGAATGTAAAAATTCCTCCAGTGATTTTGGAGACTGAGCATGCCGCATCTAGAAGCCGTGAACACCCCACCGACCCGCGCCGATGTCTGGAACGCCAGCAACGCCCACTGCCGCGTTCAATACCAACTGCTGGCCGAGGCCGAACCGGATTTGCTGTGCCGCGCACTCAACCTGTTCGCCTTGCAGTTTCTGACTCCGGAACAGGTCAACGCGCAGCGCATGGACGACCTGCTGTCGATCGACATCGTGATCGACGGGCTGAGTTGGCACCGCGCCGAAGTGATCGCGGAAAAACTTCGTAACCTGATCAGCGTCTGCTCGGTCAACCTGCAGAGTGCCGATGCGGCGTGGGATGAGCAGGCCCAAGCGGCCGGCTGAAAGAACTGGAAACGGCTTCGTCGGGTAGTGGCCCAACGGTAAGCGGGTCCGCGACTATCCTTTGCACACTGCGGTCTAGATCGCTGTTTGCAGGATTGTTCAAAAGGAACCCGCATGTCCGTTCAACTTGCCACTCAGGACCGCTGGCTGGATCTCAATGATTTGCTGCGAGAACTGGTCGCCCAAGGCTTTATCAACCAGGATTCGGCCGAACTCGCGCTCAATGCCCGACGCCGGCACGCCGCCAATGGCCAGTTGCACCCGTTGGAGTTTATTGCCAGCCAACACCTGGATGACCTCAGCCGTCCCGGCAAACACCTCGACTTGGAAAGCCTGACCCTGTGGCTGTCGCAACAGGCCGGTCAGCCTTATCTGCGCATCGACCCGCTGAAGATCAACGTCGCGGCCATTACGCCGCTGATGTCCTACGCCTTCGCCCAACGCCACAAGATTCTCGCCGTTTCCATCGACCGCGATGCCGTGACCGTGGCCAGCGCCCAGCCCTACGTCACGGGCTGGGAAGCTGACCTGACCCACGTCTTGAAGCTGCCGATCAAACGCGTGGTGGCCAACCCGGCGGATATCCAGCGCTTCAGCGTGGAGTTTTTCCGACTGGCCAAATCGGTCACCGGTGCCACCAACGCCGATCAGCAGACCAGCTCCCTGGGCAACTTCGAACAACTGCTCAACCTCGGCGCCAGCGACCAGGAACCGGACGCCAACGACGCGCACATCGTCAACATCGTCGACTGGCTGTTCCAGTACGCGTTCCAGCAGCGGGCCAGTGATATCCACATCGAGCCGCGCCGCGAGCAAGGCACGGTGCGGTTTCGCATCGATGGCGTGCTGCACAATGTTTATCAATTCCCGCCCCAGGTGACCATGGCTATCGTCAGCCGCCTGAAAAGCCTGGGCCGAATGAACGTCGCCGAAAAACGCAAACCCCAGGACGGCCGGGTCAAGACCAAGACCCCGGACGGCGGTGAAGTCGAACTGCGGCTCTCGACGCTGCCCACGGCATTCGGCGAAAAAATGGTCATGCGGATCTTCGACCCGGAAGTGCTGCTCAAGGACTTCGATCAGTTGGGTTTCTCCACCGATGACCTGCGCCGCTGGCAAGACATGACCCGCCAGCCCAACGGCATCATCCTGGTGACCGGACCGACCGGTTCGGGCAAGACCACCACGCTCTATACAACATTGAAAAAACTGGCGACGCCGGAGGTCAACCTCTGCACCATCGAGGACCCGATCGAAATGGTCGAGCCGGCCTTCAACCAAATGCAGGTCCAGCACAACATCGACCTGACCTTCGCCGCCGGCGTGCGGGCGCTGATGCGGCAGGATCCGGACATCATCATGATCGGCGAGATCCGCGACCTCGAAACCGCCGAAATGGCGATCCAGGCAGCGCTCACCGGTCACTTGGTGCTTTCAACCCTGCACACCAACGACGCACCAAGCGCCATCAGCCGCCTGCTGGAACTCGGCGTGCCGCATTACCTGATCAAAGCCACGGTGCTCGGGGTCATGGCCCAGCGCCTGGTCCGCACCTTGTGCCCACACTGCAAGGCGCCGCTGACCCTCGGCGAAGAAGACTGGCAAACCCTGACCCGGCCCTGGCAAGCACCGCTACCGAACAACGCCCACCGCGCCATCGGCTGCCTGGAATGCCGCGACACCGGCTACCGCGGCCGCGCCGGGGTCTACGAAATCATGCAACTGACCGACAGCGTCAAGGCGCTGATCACCCCCGATACCGATTTGCTGGCGATTCGGCGTCAGGCGTTCAAGGAAGGCATGCGCAGCTTGCGGCTGTCGGGGGCGCAGAAGGTCGCGGCGGGATTGACGACGATTGAGGAGGTGTTGCGGGTGACGCCGCAGAGTGAGCAGAAGTAGTCGGGTTGACTCAGAGCTTGTCCCAGATTGCTGACTTGAACCAGGCTGGGATCTGCTCCGTTCTCAGCTCCAGATCCTCGCCATTGGTGACTTCCGCCAACCAGATACTTTCGTGGCTGGAGTTATCGAAGATGTAGGCGCGATCGCTGTAGCGAATGGCATCAAGAAGAAGATCGAGAGAGCGGGCGTAACGACTCACAATCTTATCTTCTGGCACTGGATGACCACCAAGACGGACCCTGTTCTGCACTCGGGAAATATTGATGAGGGGGTCATCTGTTGCCACAAAATAGAGATAGGTTCGGAACCCCTTTTCTTGAGCTGTACGCAACAGCGCCACTTTATCGGGGGACGACATGACAGTTTCGAAAGTAAACGACGCCCCAATGTCCAAAAGCTTGTGGCGTAAAAAGTCCGATATCACCGAGGCATAGTAGGAGTTGACCAAAATCCCGGAAAAGTCCAAGACATCGTCATTTAGCCGAACCCGTTGAGATTCCGTCACCAAGTCTGCCTTCTTCAGCAACGTCGATCGCCCGAAAAATTCCAGCAGCGCTTGGCCAGTCCCGTTTACACCATATTCTTTCAAATCAAGAAAACCGGTATCCCGAATGTCTTTCTCAACCTCATCCGGATTGATATAGATACCCAAAAGTTCTGGACCGATAACCGACTTGATTGTGCTTTTACCAGAACCATTTGGACCGGCGAACATGCGCATCCTGGGTACAGCTGTCATTTCAGGCGTCGCTTTTCGCCACGCACGACCGTGGTCGGAGCCGCAATGTTCTTCAGCTTTTTCCGTGTTCCGTCTGGAGAAATCTCATAAAGCGCACCATTTTGACTTTCCAGCACCGTATTGCCAGAAGCCAGTGCTTGCCAATATGCCTGGGTAACGGCAGATGCCGCCATTTCAGGTATATGCGACTCCAGATAGCTCAGCGTTTTCTCTTGCATGATCATGCTTCCTCAATCAGGCATTCAAAATAGCCGATACGCTCAACGGTTTGCCAGACATGGTTACATTTTGCGGTAGTTGAATTTGACCAAACACAATCCTACAAGTCTTTTGCCTTACACTTCGGACCATCGCCAACTCATTGATCCACACCTCAACAGGGAATCGTTATGCAGATCGGTAGTGTGCTTTTACTCTTCGTCGGCCTGGTCGTCGCCATTCTGTTCATGGGTTTCAAGGTTGTGCCCCAAGGCTACCAGTGGACGGTCGAGCGTTTCGGGCGTTACACCAACACCCTCAAGCCGGGACTGAACATCATCATTCCAGTGATGGACCGCATTGGTCGCAAGATCAACGTGATGGAAAGCGTGCTGGATATTCCGCCCCAGGAAGTCATCACCGCCGATAACGCCACGGTGCAGATCGATGCGGTGTGTTTCTTCCAGGTGGTCAACACCGCCCAGGCTGCCTATGAGGTGAACAACCTCGAACACGCCGTGCGCAACCTGTTGCAAACCAATATCCGTACCGTGCTCGGCTCCATGGAGCTGGACGCGATGCTCAGCCAGCGCGACAACATCAATGAAAAACTGCTGCGCACCGTCGATGAAGCCACGGCGCCGTGGGGCATCAAGATCACCCGGATCGAAATCAAGGACATCAGCCCGCCAGCGGACCTGATGGCCGCCATGTCCGGCCAGATGAAAGCCGAACGGATCAAGCGCGCGCAAATCCTCGAAGCCGAAGGCCTGCGCGCCGCCGCCATCCTCACCGCCGAAGGCAAGAAGCAGGCGCAGATCCTCGAAGCCGAGGGCGGTCGTCAGGCTGCTTTCCTTGAGTCCGAAGCCCGGGAACGTCAGGCCGAAGCCGAAGCCAAGGCGACTCAGGTAGTGTCCGAAGCCATTGCCGGCGGCAACGTGCAGGCGGTGAACTACTTTGTTGCGCAGAAGTACATCGATGCCTTGGGCAAACTGGCCTCGGCCAACAACAGCAAAGTGATCCTGATGCCGCTTGAGGCCAGTTCGATGATCGGCGCTGTCGGCGGCATCGGCGAAATCGTCAAGGCCACGTTCGACAACAAGAAAGCCTGAGGCGCGCGCCATGTGGGCATTCCTGCAACATTTGTCGTTTTGGGACTGGCTGGCCTTCGGCACGGTGCTGCTGATTCTGGAAGTGTTCGGCGCCGGCGGTTATTTGCTGTGGATCGGCATGGCCGCGGCAGCGGTTGGCGTGTTGACCTTCGTGCTGCCCAGCCTGTCCTGGGAGATGCAATTCCTGCTGTTTGGCCTGCTTTCAATCGCCACTGCGCTGTACTGGTGGCGACGCCAGCGCAGTGCCGTGAGAGAAAGCGATCAGCCCAACCTTAATTTGCGCGGCCAGGAACTGATCGGCAAAACCTTTGTGGTCCATGAGGCAATTGTCGACGGTCGCGGCAAGATCAAAGTGGCCGATGGTGTATGGATGGCTCGCGGGCCAGACGCTGCGCTGGGTAGCCGTGTTCGGGTGGTCAGTCAGCAAGGGGCGATTCTGCTGGTAGAACCGGCTGACTGAGCAGTCATGGAACTCGATTGGGTAAATGACGATCAAAGCCCGTAGTTAACCCCCAGTGGAGTCACCCCTATGCGTCTCAAACTTGCTGTCGCTACCCTTGCCTTGCTGTCTCTCCCCGTTGGTTCAGCAATGGCCGACAGCTTTTGGCGTAACGTCATTTCCTCCGGCGCAACCACCGGTTCGACCTACCTGACGTTCAAGGATCACAAACTGATCGTTGCGGCCCAGGACGATGCCGGTAGTTTCGTCGCCAGTGACGGCGGCATCCGCGGCCCTTACCTGGAAGCCGCCATGCAGAAAGTCCGCGCTGACAATCCGGGCCTGCAAGCCACGGACATGGAACTGGCGAATGCGATCCTGGCGAAGAACGCCGTCGCTTCGGAATAAGCCTTACAGCTGTAAAAATGCCGCTCATATGAGCGGCATTTTTTCGCCCGCATTATCTGTAGGAGCGAGGCTTGCCCGCGAAAGCAGTGAGTCAGTCGATATAAATGTTGAAGGTTAAATCGCTTTCGCGGGCAAGCCTCGCTCCTACAGGTACGGGGGTTGTCAGCGGTAATCGTCTACCGGCACACACGCGCAAAACAGGTTGCGGTCGCCGTAGACGTTATCCACCCGGTTCACCGCCGGCCAATATTTGTGGGCCTTGGTGTGCGCATCCGGCGTCACGGCTTGCTCGATGCTGTAAGGCCGCTCCCACACTCCGGTGATGTCGGCCAGGGTATGCGGCGCGCGTTTCAGCGGATTGTCTTCCGGGTCCCAATTACCGTTTTGCACCTCGGTGATTTCGGCGCGGATGCTGAGCATTGCGCCGATAAAACGGTCCAGCTCAGCCTTGGATTCGCTCTCGGTCGGTTCGACCATCAGCGTCCCCGGCACCGGAAAGGACATGGTCGGAGCATGGAAGCCGTAATCCATCAGGCGCTTGGCCACGTCTTCTTCGCTGATCCCGGTCAGCACCTTGAGTGGCCGCAGATCGAGGATGCATTCGTGGGCCACCCGCTCGTTACGCCCGGTGTAGAGCACCGGGAAGGCGCCGGACAAATGCTGCGCCAGGTAATTCGCCGCCAGAATCGCCACCTCACTGGCATCCGCCAATTGCGGCCCCATCATGGCGATGTACATCCAGCTGATCGGCAAAATGCTCGCGCTGCCCCAAGGCGCAGCGCTGACCGCCCCGTTCTGCGGCTGCGGGCCGTCGATCGGCACCACCGGGTGATTGGCCACGAACGGCGCCAGGTGCGCCCGCACGCCAATCGGCCCCATGCCCGGCCCGCCGCCACCGTGGGGAATGCAGAAGGTTTTGTGCAGGTTCATGTGGGACACGTCGGCGCCAATATCGGCCGGTCGCGCCAAGCCAACCTGAGCGTTGAGGTTGGCGCCATCCATGTAGACCTGGCCGCCGTGGCTGTGGATAACTTCACAGATTTCGCTGATGCCTTCCTCGTACACACCGTGGGTCGAAGGATACGTCGCCATCAGGCAAGCGAGTTTGTCCCCCGCCGCCGAGGCTTTGTCCTTCAGGTCTTCCAGATCGACGTTGCCCGCCTCATCACACTCGACGATCACCACGCGCATGCCGGCCATTTGCGCCGAGGCCGGATTGGTGCCGTGGGCCGAGGATGGAATCAGACAAATATCCCGGGCACCTTCGTGGCGGCTTTCGTGGTATTTGCGGATCGCCAGCAACCCTGCGTATTCACCCTGGGCACCGGAGTTGGGCTGCATGCAGATCGCATCAAAACCGGTAATCGCACACAGCCAGCGCTCCAGTTCCTCGATCATCAGCGCATAACCGACGGCCTGCTCTTTCGGCACAAACGGGTGCAGGTTGGCGAATTGCGGCCAAGTGATGGGGATCATCTCGCTGGTAGCGTTGAGCTTCATGGTGCAAGAGCCCAGCGGGATCATCGACTGATTCAGCGCCAGGTCTTTGTTCTCAAGTTGCTTGAGGTAGCGCAGCATCTCGGTTTCGCTGTGATGGGCGCTGAACACCGGGTGACCCAGATAAGGAGTGCTGCGCAGTAACCCGTCAGGAATGCCGGAAACCAGGGTTTCAGCGTCCAGTTCGTCGACGTTAAGCCCATGATCGGCGCCGAGGAAAACATCGAACAGCTTCGCCACGGTGGTTTCATCACAGGTTTCATCCAGACTCAGACCCAATTGCCCGCGTCCGAGAATGCGCAAATTGATCTGCGCGGCCCGGGCGCTTTCGATAATCGCCGTTTGCGCGCCACCGACTTCCAGGGTCAGGGTGTCGAAAAACTGTTTGTTGAGGCGGGTAATGCCATGACGCTCAAGGCCGGCGGCGAGGATGCACGTCAACCGATGCACACGCTGGGCAATGCGTTTCAGCCCTTCCGGGCCGTGATAGACCGCATAGAAACTGGCGATATTGGCCAGCAGCACCTGGGCGGTGCAGATGTTCGAATTGGCCTTCTCCCGGCGGATGTGTTGCTCGCGGGTTTGCAGGGCCATGCGCAAGGCAACGTTGCCACGGGCATCTTTCGATACGCCGATGATCCGTCCGGGAATCGCCCGCTTGTACTCATCGCGACTGGCGAAAAATGCCGCATGGGGTCCGCCATAACCCATGGGCACGCCAAAGCGCTGGGACGACCCGAATACCACATCGGCACCGAGTTCCCCCGGCGGCGTCAGCAACAACAGGCTCAGCAGATCGGCCGCGACACAGGCCAGGGCTTGCTGGGCATGCAGATGATCGATCAACGGCCGCAGATCGCGAATCTCGCCGTGGGTGTCGGGGTACTGCAGCAACGCACCGAATACCTGGTGCTGCTTCAAGTTATCCACAGTGTCGATGATCAACTCGAAACCGAAGCCTTCGGCACGGGTCTGGACCACGGAAATGGTTTGCGGGTGGCAGTTCTGATCGACGAAAAACAGGTTGCTCTTGGACTTGGCGACTCGCTTGGCCAGGGCCATGGCTTCCGCCGCAGCGGTGGCTTCGTCCAGCAGCGAGGCGTTGGCCAGTTCCAGACCCGTGAGGTCGATGGTCAGTTGCTGGAAATTGAGCAGCGCTTCGAGCCGGCCCTGGGCAATCTCCGGCTGATAAGGCGTGTACGCGGTGTACCAACCGGGATTTTCCAGCACATTGCGCAGGATGACCGTCGGCGTGAGGGTGCCGTGGTAACCCATGCCGATCAGGCTGGTCCAGACCTGATTCTGTTCGGCATAGCCGCGCAGTTTGGCCAGCGCGGCTTCTTCATCGAGGGCCGGCGGCAAGTCCAGTTCCCGGTTAAGGCGAATACCTGGCGGCACGGTATGCTCGATCAACTCGACCCGAATGCCAAGACCAAGGCTGTCGAGCATCGCCTGCTGCTCGGCGGCATCGGGCCCCAGGTGGCGGCGCAGGAAGGCATTCGGATCGCGTAACTGGCTCAAGGACGGCAACTGGGACATGACGGGCTCTCTCTTGACTGGCGCTCAACGTCGATGCAACACGGTCAAACCAGCATAGCAGCCGATACCCGAGCGGATGGCGTGGCGCCTTCGCTCAATCCCGATCATCATGTTCGGCGTCTACTTAACGTCCGCTATCGGGTGTCTATTATTTATGAGCCAACTGCCATTTCTGCCGTTTTCCAAACCCGTCATCGATGAGGCCACGATTGCAGCGGTCGGCGACGTGCTGCGTTCGGGCTGGATCACCAGTGGCCCCAAGGTCCAGACCTTTGAGGCGCAACTGTCAGAGTTCTTTGGCGGGCGCCCGGTGCGCACCTTCAACTCCGGCACCTGCACCATGGAAATCGCCCTGCGCATTGCCGGCATCGGGCCGGGCGATGAAGTGATCACCACACCGATTTCCTGGGTCGCCACCGCCAACGTGATTCTGGAAGTCGGCGCCACGCCCGTGTTTGCCGACATCGACCCGGTCACCCGCAACATCGACCTGGATCAACTGGAAGCGGCGATCACCCCGCGCACCAAGGCAATCATCCCGGTGTACCTCGCCGGTTTGCCGGTGGACATGAATCGCCTATATGCCATCGCCAAAAAACACGGACTGCGGATTGTCGAAGACGCCGCGCAAGCCTTGGGTTCGAGCTGGAACGGCCAACGCATCGGCGCCACCGGTGATTTCGTGTCGTTCAGTTTTCAGGCCAACAAGAACGTCACGTCCTCAGAGGGCGGTTGCCTGGTGCTGAACACGCCTGAAGAGGTACGACTGGCGGAGAAGTACCGTTTGCAAGGCGTTACCCGCACTGGCTTCGATGGTCTGGACGTGGATGTGCTGGGCGGCAAGTTCAACATGACGGATGTCGCGGCGGCCATTGGTTTGGGGCAATTCGCGCATATCGAGGCCATCACGGCTCATCGTCGTGAGCTGGCGCGGCATTATTTCGCATGTTTTGGTGACGATTTCGAAGCGCAGTACGGGGCGCAACTGCCGCCGGCGGATTTCGTGAACAGCAACTGGCATTTGTTTCAGTTGGTATTGCCGGAGCGTAAGCCACGGGCGATGTTCATGGAGCAGATGCAGGCACTGGGTGTCGGCATCGGTTATCACTACCCGCCGATTCACTTGCTGAGTCTTTACCGCGAACGCGGCTTCAAAGAGGGGATGTTCCCGGTGGCCGAACGGGTCGGTCGCCTGATTGTTTCGTTGCCGATGTTTACCACCATGAGCAAGGCGGATGTCGAGCGGTCGGTGGCCGCAGTGAAGTCCGTTCTAAAATCATAAAAACCTGTGGGAGCGAGCCTGCTCGCGAAAACGGAGTGTCAGTCGAAATAAATGTTGACTGACACAACGCTTTCGCGAGCAGGCTCGCTCCCACATGGGTTTCGCAAGGCTTGGGTTATTCGCCGATAGCGCCTTTGTAGCCTGCTGCGTCGAGCAGCTTGTCCAACTCAGCTTTGTCGCTTGGCTTGATCTTGAAGATCCAGGCACCGTACGGGTCGGTGTTGAGCAGTTCAGGCGAACCGCTCAGGTCTTCGTTGATCGCGATCACTTCACCGCTAATCGGGGAGTAGATGTCGGAGGCGGCTTTAACCGACTCAACTACACCGGCTTGATCGCCAGCGGCAAAGGTTTTGCCGATTTCAGTCAGCTCGACAAACACCACGTCGCCCAAGGCTTCCTGAGCGTGATCGCTGATGCCCACGGTGACGGAGCCATCGGCTTCCAGACGCGCCCATTCGTGACTTTCGGCAAAACGCAGGTCGGCAGGGATATCGCTCATGTTCTGTGTCCTCAAGAAAAATGTCAGCGGTCGTTGCCCGCCAGAAAAGGGTTAGATCAAAGTTTTGCCATGGCGTACGAAGGTCGGTTTGACCACTCGGACCGGGTACCACTTGCCACGGATTTCCACTTCTGCGCGGTCGGCGGTCGCCATCGGCACGCGCGCCAGTGCAATCGACTTGCTAAGCGTAGGAGAGAAACTACCACTGGTGATCTCCCCTTCGCCAACATTGGCGATACGGACGACTTGATGAGCGCGCAAAACCCCACGCTCTTCAAGAACCAGACCGACCAGTTTGTGCTGTACGCCACCGGCCCGTTCGGCGTCCAGGGCAGTGCGACCGATGAACTGGCGAGTGGCCGGTTCCCAGGCAATGCTCCAGGCCATATTGGAAGCCAGCGGTGAGACATCTTGATGAATGTCCTGACCGTAGAGGTTCATCCCGGCTTCGACACGCAAGGTGTCCCGGGCGCCAAGACCGATGGGCGAGATGCCTGCACCGACCAGATCGTTGAAGAAACCGGGCGCCTGATCGGCTGGCAAGACGATTTCCAGGCCATCTTCACCGGTATAACCGGTGCGTGCGATAAACCAGTCGCCATCGAACTGACCTTCGAAAGGTTTGAGTATCTGGATGAGGTTGCCGCGGGACTGCGTGACCAGTTCGGCGATCTTGTGCCGGGCCTGAGGACCTTGAATGGCCAGCATCGCCAACTCTGAGCGCTCATTGAGTCGCACATCGAAGCCGTCGAGATGAGCCTGCATCCAGGCCAGGTCCTGATTCCGGGTGGACGCGTTGACCACCAGCCGATAGCCGTCTTCGAGACGGTAGACGAGCATGTCGTCGACGATGCCGCCGCGCTCGTTGAGCATGGTGCTGTACAAGGCACGGCCGGGGTTGTGCAGGCGTTCGACGTCATTGGCCAGTAAATGCTGGAGCCAGGCCTTGGCCTGGGGGCCGTCGACATCGATCACGGTCATGTGGGATACATCGAAAACCCCGCAATCGCGGCGCACCTGATGGTGTTCCTCGACCTGCGAGCCGTAATGCAGTGGCATATCCCAACCGCCAAAATCGACCATCTTCGCGCCGAGGGCGAGATGAAGGTCATACAGAGGCGTACGCTGTCCCATGGGTTTCTCCTTCCGGGCGTGGCGAAGGTGCGGACAAGCACTGCACGGGGTGAAAGCCTTGAATTAGAAGGCCTTCAGCCGATTTCAGCTACTTGATCTATCAGACGGACCGCACCGAATGCCGCGCATTGTAGCCGCAAGGTGTAGGACTGGCACCTAGGCGTTTCGATGCGCCGAACGTCGAATCAATCCGATGACCGGTAATAGCCCGACCAAAACCAGGGTCAGCGCCGGCAACGACGCCCTCGCCCACTCACCTTCACTGGTCATTTCAAAGATGCGCACCGCCAGCGTGTCCCAGCCAAACGGGCGCATCAGCAGGGTCGCGGGCATTTCCTTGAGCACATCGACGAACACCAGCAACGCCGCGCTCAAGGTGCCTGGCAGCAAAAGCGGCAGATACACTTTGAAAAACAGTCGTGGCCCACTGACCCCAAGGCTACGTGCTGCTTCGGGCAAAGAAGGCCGTATTCGCGCCAGACTGTTTTCCAGCGGACCGTAAGCCACCGCTATGAAGCGCACCAGATAAGCCAAGATCAGTGCCGACAGACTGCCCAGCAGTATCGGTTTACCCCACAGCGGGACCACAAGTTCGCGATCCAGATAACTGAACGCCAGCATGATCGACACCGCCAGCACCGAGCCGGGCAAGGCGTAGCCGAGGTTGGCCAGACTGACGCCGGAGCGGATCACCCGGGTCGGCGCCAGGCGTCGGGCAAACGCCAGCAGCAAGGCAACGCTGACGGTGATCAGCGCCGCCATGCCGCCCAGGTACAGGGTGTGGATGATCAATCCGGCGTAACGCTCATCCAGATCGAAGCGCCCGCGCTGCCAGAACCACACCACCAGTTGCAGCATCGGAATGACGAACGCGCAGGCGAATACCAACCCGCACCAACTCATCGCCGCCAACGCCTTGATGCCGCGCAGGTGATACAGCGCCTTGACCCGTGGCCGCTCGTTGCTGGCCCGATTGGCCCCCCGGGCGCGGCGCTCGCCGTACAGCACGACCATCACCACCAGCAGCAACAGACTGGCCAGTTGCGCGGCAGTCGAGAGGCTGAAAAAGCCGTACCAGGTCTTGTAGATGGCGGTGGTGAAGGTGTCGAAGTTGAACACCGACACCGCACCGAAATCCGCCAGGGTTTCCATCAACGCCAATGCCACGCCAGCACCGATGGCCGGGCGCGCCATGGGCAGCGCCACGCGCCAGAACGCTTGCCACGGGGATTGTCCAAGGACTCGAGCAGCTTCCATCAGGCCTTTGCCTTGGGCCAGGAAAGCGCTGCGCGCCAACAGATAAACGTAAGGGTAGAACACCAGCACCAGCACGAGGATCACGCCGCCGGTGGAGCGCACTCGCGGCAAGCGCAGCCCGGTGCCGAACCATTCGCGCATAAGGGTTTGCACGGGGCCGGCGAAATCCAGCAGGCCGACGAAGACGAACGCCAGCACGTAGGCGGGAATGGCGAACGGCAGCATCAACGCCCAGTCCAGCCAGCGCCGGCCGGGGAATTCGCAGAGGCTGGTGAGCCACGCCAGGCTGACGCCCAGCAACGTCACACCGATACCGACGCCGAGCACCAGCGTCAGGGTGTTGCCCAGCAGGCGTGGCATCTGGGTGTCCCAGAGGTGGGACCAGATTTGTTGATCGATGGTTTGCCAGGAGAAAAACAACACGCTCAGGGGCAGCAGGACCAGCGCGGAGATGGCGAAGACCAGGGGGTACCAGCGGCGTTGGGCGGGGTGGGCCAAGGAAAACTCTCGTTAAATGATTGTGCCCACGCTCTGCGTGGGCACACATCTTGTGACGCTCTGCGTAACGCTTCGACGCGGAGCGTCGGGGGATGCATTCCCACGCTGAGCGTGGGAACGATCAGCTCCGGTCAGTTCCAACCCGCCCGATCCATCATGCGAATCGCTTCCGCCTGACGCTTGCCGGCAATTTCCACGGGCAGCGTATCGGCGACAAACTTGCCCCAGCTCGCCACTTCCGCAGAAGGTGCAACCGCCGGGTTGGCCGGGAATTCCTGGTTCACGTCGGCGAATATCTTCTGTGCTTCCGGCGTGGTCATCCACTCCACCAAGGCTTTGGCCGCTTCCGGGTGCGGTGCATGCTTGGTCAGGCCGATGCCCGACAGGTTGACGTGCACGCCACGGTCGCCCTGATTCGGCCAGAACAGCTTCACCGCCAGATCCGGCTTCTGCTTGTGCAGGCGACCGTAGTAGTAGGTGTTGACGATGCCGACGTCGCACTGCCCGGCATTGATCGCTTCCAGCACCGCGATGTCATCAGAGAAAACGTCAGTGGACAGGTTACTCACCCAGCCCTTGAGGATCTGCTCGGTTTTATCGGCGCCGTGGACTTCGATCATGGTGGCAGTCAGTGACTGGTTGTAGACCTTCTTCGCCGTGCGCAGGCACAGACGACCTTCCCAGTTCTTGTCGGCCAGGCCTTCGTACGTGGTCAGCTCACCGGGCTTCACGCGGTCAGTGGAATAGGCGATGGTCCGCGCCCGCAGGCTCAGGCCAGTCCAGGCATGCGCCGACGAGCGATATTGCAGCGGGATGTTGGCGTCGATGGTTTTCGAGGTGAACGGCTGGAGAATGCCCATCTGCTCGGCCTGCCAGAGGTTGCCGGCATCGACGGTGAGCAGAAGGTCGGCGGTGGCGTTTTCGCCCTCGGCCTTGATGCGCTGCATCAGCGGCGCTTCCTTGTCGGTGATGAACTTCACCTGCACGCCGGTTTTCGCGGTGTAGGCATCGAAGACGGGTTTGATCAGCTCATCGATACGCGAGGAGTAAACCACCACCTCGTCGGCGGCCTGGGCGGCGGTGCTGCCGATCAGGGTCAGGGCCAGCGCAGTCAATAGACGCTTGGGTGCCAACATGGGAGCGGTCTCTCGATTGAAAAATGAGGCCAAATGATAAGGACTCACATTTGCCTTCTCAATCGAACAGTTCGCGGAGGAGTTACCAGATGTTGCATGGTTTGAAATGGGCGGTGGATGGGCCGACGCCTTCGCGGGCAAGCCTCGCTCCTACAGGGGAATGCGTTGCCCGCGAAGAGGCCATCAGCCTCAACGAAGATGTCAGGCCTTGGCCAACGCCGGCAAATCCCCGGTCAACCCCAGCGCTTCACGCACAAACAACGCCTTGGCCTCCGGCAGCTGCTCGACGATCTTCAACCCGGCATTACGCAACCAGCGCACCGGCAGCGGATCGGCCTGGAACAACCGTTCAAAGCCTTCCATCGCCGCCATCAACGCCAGGTTGTGCGGCATGCGCCGACGCTCGTAACGGCTGAGGACTTTGACATCCGCCAGGCGCTCGCCGCGTTCAGCCGCTTGCAGCAACACCTCGGCCAGCACCGCCGCATCGAGGAAACCAAGGTTCACGCCCTGCCCGGCCAGCGGGTGGATGGTGTGCGCCGCATCGCCGATCAGCGCCAGGCCTTCGGCCACATAACGCTTGGCATGGCGCTGACGCAGCGGCACGCACAAGCGAGGATCGGCGCTGAGCACCGTACCCAAACGGCCCTCAAAGGCCCGTTCCAGCTCACGGCAGAAACCTTCGTCATCCAGCGCCATCAGACGCTCGGCTTCGCTCGGCGTGGTGGACCAGACGATCGAACACCAATCCTGCTGACCATCCCGTTCCAGCGGCAAAAACGCCAGCGGACCGTTATCGGTAAAACGCTGCCACGCCGTCATCTGATGCGATTTGGAGCTGCGCACGCTGGTCACGATTGCGTGGTGCAGGTAATCCCACTCACGAGTGGCCACACCAGTCAGGCGCCGTACCGCCGAATTGGCGCCGTCCGCCGCAATCACCAACGGCGCGCGCAAGGTGCGGCCATCGGCCAGGGTCAGCAGCCAGTCATCGCCGGAGCGGCGCATTTGCTCCAGGCGCGCATTGGCCAGCATGCCGAGATCGCAATCGTGCAAGCGGTCGAGCAAGGCGTCCTGAACCACACGGTTTTCGACGATATGCCCCAGCACGTCGGCGTGCACACTCGCGGCCGAGAAGTGGATCTGCCCGGTGCCGCTGCCGTCCCAGACGTGCATGTCGGTGTACGGGCTGCTGCGCCGATTGGCGATGCCGTCCCAGACGCCGAGGCGTTCAAGAATTCGCTGGCTGGCCGCCGACAAGGCGCTCACTCGCGGCTCGAAAGGCGCGGCACCGTCGAAAGGTTTGACGCTCATCGGGCTGCCGTCCAGCAGCAGGACTTCCAGCCCACTGTCCTGTAACGCCAGCGCCAGGGCGCTGCCGACCATTCCGGCCCCGACAATCAGCAGATCTGCGCGCATGTCCATGCTTTAAGCCTGTCTCGCTTGCGGCTTGAGCCGCACGTAAAGGGTTTTTTCGACCCGCGCCACCAAGGTGCCGGCGCCGTCGTGAATATCGACCTGCAACTGTGGCAGGTATTTTTCGCCACTCGCCGTCTGCAAGCGAATCTCGTCGAGCAAGGTCTCGTCGATGTTGAAGCGGGCGAACACCGGGCCTTTGCCCGGCGCGATGAAATCGATGTCGGCCGCCTTGTCCCAGACGATGTACTGGCGTCCGAGGTTTTCCATCAGCATCAGCATGTAGAACGGATCGACCATCGCATACAGGCTGCCACCGAACTGGGTGCCAACGTAGTTGCGGTTGTACCAGCCCAGGCCCATCGACACCTTGATGTCGCGGAAGTCATCACTGATGTGCCGCACCCGCACCCCTGCACCCAGGTACGGCGGATAGAACGTCATGACCCAGCGCATCAACCGCGCCTTGCCGAATTTTGCAGTCAGCCACTCAAGCATCCGGGCGAGTACCCAAACCCATGGCCTGCCGGGCGAACCAGCGCTTGGCCGGCGGCAACAGATCAAGGCCCAGCAGGCCGATGTTGCGCCCCAGGGACACCAGCGGTTGGGTGCTGCCGAACAACCGGGTGACCTGATCGGAGAAGCCCACGGTGAGGTTCTGATCCATCCGTTGGCGTTCGCGATAGGCCTGCAAGGTCGCGAAGTCGCCGGGCGAGGTTTCGCTGGCCAGCAACGCATCGGCCAATGCCTGGGCATCGCGCAAGGACAGGTTGAAGCCCTGCCCGGCAATCGGATGCAGGCTGTGGGCGGCGTTGCCGAGAATCGCCAGATGCGGACGCACCTGCTCTTCGGCCTCGATCAATGTCAGCGGGTACAAGTGTCGCGCGCCAACCTGTTTCAAGGTGCCGAGGCGATAACCGAACACGCCCTGCAATTCGCTGAGGAAGCTCTTTTCATCGAGGGCCGCCAGCCGCTGCGCGTCCATGCCCAAACGGGTCCAGACCAAAGCGCAGCGGTTGTCCGGCAACGGCAACAGCGCCATCGGGCCTTCATCGGTGAAACGCTCGAACGCCATGCCGTTATGGGCTTCGCTCGGGGTGATGTTGGCGATCAGCGCGCTCTGGTTGTACGGGCGCTTCCTGATGCCGATCCCCAGTTGCTCACGCAAACCGGAACGGCCGCCATCGGCGAGCACCGCGAGGTCGCATTCCACAGTGGTTTCGTCATTGAGGGTCAGGCGATAGCCGTCGGTCAACGGTTCCATGCGGGTGACTTCCGCCGGGCAGCGCCAACTGACCACGTCCTTGTCCAGCCCTTGCCACAGGCATTGGCCGAGCCAGGCGTTTTCCACCACATAGCCAAGGGCCGGAACGCCCTCTTCCATCGCCGACAGTCGCGCTGTAGAAAAACGCCCTCGGTCGGACACATGAATCTGTTTGATCGGCTCGGCCCGGCGGGAGATGTCCTGCCACACGCCCAGCCGTTGATAAATCTGCCGAGCGCCGTAGGACAGCGCCGAAGAACGGGCGTCGTAGCTCGGTTGATAAGTGTCTCCGGGAGCGAACGGCTCGATCAGCACGATCTTCCAGCCCCGGGCCTTGGCCCCGGCCTGCAAGGCCAACGCCAGACTGGCGCCGACCAGGCCGCCACCGATGATTGCCAGATTGACTCGACTCATGCCGCTTGTGTCCGTGCTTGCGCCATCAAGGCCTCGATTTCAGCGACCGTTTTCGGCACGCCTTTGGTCAGGATTTCACAACCGGTTTTGGTCACCACCACATCGTCCTCAATGCGCACGCCGATGCCGCGCCATTTCTTCGCCACGTTCGGGTTGTCCGGGGCGATGTAGATCCCCGGCTCCACCGTCAGCGCCATGCCGACTTCCAGCACGCGCCATTCGCCGCCGACCTTGTACTCGCCGACGTCATGCACATCCATGCCCAGCCAGTGACCGGCGCGGTGCATGTAAAACGCTTTATAAGCTTCGCTGGCGATCAACTCGTCGACGTCACCCTGCAACAGCCCCAACCTCACCAGCCCGGCGGTAATCACCTGGACCGTGGCTTCGTGGGCCTGATTCCAGTGTTTGTTCGGCGCGATCTCGGCAAACGCCGCTTCTTGCGACGCCAGCACCAACTCGTAGATCGCCTTCTGTTCGGCCGAATACTTGCCGTTGACCGGCCAGGTGCGGGTGATGTCGCTGGCGTAGCAGTCGATCTCGCAACCGGCGTCGATCAACACCAGATCGCCGTCCTTGAGCACCGCGTCATTTTGCTGGTAATGCAGGATGCAGCTGTTGCGCCCGGACGCGACGATCGAGCCATACGCCGGCATCTTCGCCCCGCCCTTGCGGAATTCGTAGTCGAGCTCGGCTTCCAGGCTGAACTCGTGCAACCCGGCACGGCTGGCCTGCATCGCGCGGATATGCGCCTGGGCGGAAATCCGTGCGGCTTCGCGCATCACCTTCACTTCTGCCGCCGATTTATACAGGCGCATGTCGTGCAGCAGATGATCCAGGGCAACGAATTCGTTCGGCGGCTGGGCGCCGAGGTGCGCTTTAGAGCGGATCACGTTGATCCAGTCCATCAGGTGCCGGTCGAATTCCGGATTGCTGCCCATGGCCGAATACACCCGGTCGCGCCCTTCAATCAGGCCCGGCAGGATGTCGTCGATGTCGGTGATGGGGAACGCGTCGTCGGCGCCAAAGTCGCGGATCGCGCCTTCCTGGCCGGCGCGCAGGCCGTCCCACAGTTCTCGTTCGGCGTTGCGCTCGCGGCAAAACAGCAGGTATTCGCCATGCTCACGACCGGGCATCAGGACGATGACGGCTTGAGGCTCGGGGAAACCGCTGAGGTACTGGAAATCGCTGTCCTGACGATAGACATGCTCGACGTCGCGGTTGCGAATGGCCACCGCGGCGGCGGGCAGGATCGCGATGCTGTTGGGTTCCATCTGCGCCATCAGGGCCTTGCGGCGACGGCTGTATTCCGATTTCGGGATATGAATCATGGGCAGATGGCTTTCCCTGGCAGGCGATTAATGCAACGACGGTTTGGCGGCAGCCGGCTCGGCAGGTTTCTTGGTTTCGGTGAACAGCAGCAACGGCGCGACGCGCAGGTACTCCATGACTTCCATGTAGTCGCTTTCGCCGTCGTCGGACTCTTCCAGGGCATCTTGCACCTGGGCGATGGCGGCCAAGTCCTGCAGGACCTCAGTCGCTTCAGTGCTGAGCATGCTGCTGTCAGGGGAGTTCAAGCCGAAACCGGAGAGGAAGCCCTGGCACCATTGGCCCAGCGCAGCGGCGCGGTCGGCCAGCGGGGCATCGTCGGTGGGCAGCAGCAGGACGACGGTCATGTCGTCGCCGGTCAGCTCACCCTTGACCATCTCTTGCAGGCCGATCAGGGCGTTGCGGACGTTGTCTTGTGGCTCGCCTTCGAGTAGCTCGGCGGCATCGACCAGCCAGCTGTCGGCTTCGAAGCCGGCACCGGCGCAACTGCGGCCGAGCAACAGGCCATGCAGTTCGGCAGGCGAGACGTTATGCCCGCTGGAAGTCAGCAGGGTGGCGAAGGCTTGATACGGGGAATTCTGAATGGGCATGGGCAGCTAGGCGCCAGACGGCGCTATGTCTAGAATGAAGGCCTTGTATCCTACATCGACAGACTCGCCAAGACTATTAAAGGCTGTCCTCCAGCCTGGGGCTGTACGAAACTAAGCGCGCCCGAAGCGTAGGCTGTTTCCTACAGAGCCTGCCACCCATCAGACACATATTCAGTGGACACAATGGAAGACACCGATCTGCAAGCGCTGATGGCAAGACTTGAGCTGCTAATTAGCCGAGTCGAGCAACTAAAGAGCCAAAATGGACTCCTATTAGCTCAGGAAAAGACCTGGCGCGAGGAACGCGCTCACCTCATTGAAAAAAACGAAATCGCTCGGCGTAAGGTCGAATCGATGATTTCGCGCCTCAAGGCCCTGGAGCAAGACTCATGAGTTCAAGCAATAGCGTTACCGTGCAGATCCTCGACAAAGAATATTCGATCATCTGCCCCCAGGAAGAGCGCAGCAACCTGGTGAGTGCCGCCCGCTACCTGGACGGCAAGATGCGCGAAATCCGCAGCAGCGGCAAAGTCATCGGTGCCGACCGTATCGCCGTGATGGCCGCGCTGAACATCACCCACGACCTGCTGCACAAGGAAGAACGCCCGGATGTGCAGGCCAGCGGTTCGACCCGCGAGCAGGTTCGCGACCTGCTCGATCGCGTCGATCTGGTGCTGGCAACCGATCCGGACGTCACCAAGGGCTGAAACGCGAAACCGCTTGGGGTATACTCGCGTCACTCCCTGGGGTGCTTGCCAGTTGACCACGTCCCTGAGCCGATTCGCACTACCCTGGAGGCTGCACGTTGGGCTGGTGTGCATGTCCGCTAGACGGAAAGCCTTAAAGCCTACTGCATCTTCCACCTTGAACTTTCGGGTTCAAGGGCTAAGTCAGCAGCGGTTCATCCGGGGAGCCTGATTCCAGTCCGATGCCGGGTTAATTACCGGCATCGGCTTTTTTACGGGTACGCTTTGTGTACCCGCCCTGCCGAAGCCTAATTCATGAACGAACCTGCGCTGCTTCCCCGCCCGCAACTTCGACGCATGCTGCGCAAGGCCCGCCGCGCACTGACACCCAGTCAGCAGCGCCAGGCCGCTCGCGGGCTATATAAGCAATTGGCCCAGCACCCGCTGTTTCGCCGCGCCAGACATATCTCTCTTTACCTACCCACCGACGGTGAAATCGACCCGCGCCTGCTGCTGCGTGCCGCGCAACGCCGGGGCAAAGCGACGTATCTGCCGGTGCTCAGCGCCTGGCCGCGAACCAAAATGGTGTTTCAGCGGATTCGCCCCGGCGAAAAGCTCAAGCCCAACCGCTTCCGCATTCTTGAACCCCGGGCCAACCTCGGCCGGCAACGCAAGGTCTGGGCGCTGGACCTGGTGTTGTTGCCATTGGTCGGGTTCGACGATGTCGGTGGGCGCCTGGGAATGGGCGGCGGCTTCTACGACCGCAGCCTCGCTTATCTGGCTCGACGTAAAACCTGGCGCAAGCCAACGCTGCTGGGGCTGGCCCATGAATGTCAGAAGGTCGGAAGATTGGCTCAAGCGAGCTGGGATGTACCGTTGCAAGGAACGGTGACAGACAAGGCGTGGTATTTCGCAGGTTCCGCACTGTAGGAGCAAAGCTTGCTCGCGATAGCGGTCTCACAGGCACATAGATGTTGAATGTGACGCCGTCATCGCGAGCAAGCTTTGCTCCCACAATGCGGCGTCAGGAAGACAGGATCAGCGCTTGAAGGCCGACGGCTGGTGCTGTTGTTGCTGCTGCGCGATTTCGATCGGCGCGTCCGTCTTGTTGTTCCACAGGCTTTGGGCATAGCCAGTGGTCACGACGCCGAGGCCGAACAAAATAACCAAAATCCATAGTAAATCCGGTTTGCGTTTCATCGATTGCCCCCCAAAGGCATATCAACACGATGACAGCAGCGGTTTCCGTTGTAGGCCGTGCAGCAGCGTCAAGCTTAGAAGGCCGGCATTTTGCGACAACGTGAACCGACACGCAAACACTGGCGTCAACCGACTGTCGGTTTGTCATAAAATTGCCCGACAACTTGCCCACCCCTCTCGCAAGGAGCAAAAACCATGGCCTATTGGCTGATGAAATCCGAGCCCGACGAGCTCTCGATCAAAGACCTTGAGAAGCTCGGCAAAGCGCGCTGGGACGGGGTTCGCAACTATCAGGCCCGTAATTTCCTACGGGCGATGGCGGTGGGTGACGAGTTCTTCTTCTATCACTCCAGCTGCCCGGAGCCCGGGATTGCCGGGATCGGCAAGATTGTCGAAGCCGCGTATCCGGACCCGACGGCGCTGGAGCCGGAGAGTCATTACTACGATCCGAAGGCTACCCCGGAGAAAAATGCCTGGAGCGCCATCGATGTCGCTCACGTCAAAACCTTCACTAAAGTCCTGAAGCTCGATTACCTGAAACAGCAAACCGCACTGACCGAAATGCCATTGGTGCAGAAAGGCTCGCGCCTGTCAGTGATGCCGGTGACCGCCGAACAATGGGCAGCGGTACTCGATTTACGCTAAATAAAGCAGAACCACCCGGTCATCCTCTTTTGCCCGCCCAATCGGGTTAGGCTGCGTCTCAATTGACTGGCATCAAGCCGCCCCGGCGCTCGATCAGCCAGACTAGGACGCAACAGCCGCAGGATGCCCGCATGTCTACGCACAGTCGCTCTTCGATTTTGTTCGCCAGTTCTTTGATGGTTCTGCTGCTGGGCGCCGGCGGTTTCGGCTACTGGAAATCGATGCATGACCGTCTGCCCGAAGGCCTGTATGTCGGCAACGGTCGCCTGGAAGCCACCGAAGTGCAGATCGCCAGCAAAACACCGGGGCGGCTGGCCGAGGTGCTGGTCGATGAAGGCGACAAGGTCAGCAAGGGCCAACTGCTGGCCCGCATGGACACCCGCACCCTGGAAGCCCAGCGCAACCAGGCTGAAGCCGAGGTGCTACGCGCCCGCGAAAACCTTTCGGCCGCCCAGGCCAACGTGCAATTGCGCCAGAGCGAACAACGGCTCGCTCAACAGGAACTCAAGCGTTCTCAGGAACTGTTCAAGCACGGTTTCGTCAGCGGCCAGATCATCGATCAACAACAAGCACGCCTAGACACCGGCAGTGCGGCAGTCGCCGCGTCCCGCGCCCAAGTGTCGGCGGTCGGCGCCGCGATTGGCGCGGCTCAGGCCCAAGTCGCGATGCTGACCAGCGAAATCGACGACAGCAGCCTACGGGCCCCCATCGACGGGGTGATTCAGTTGCGCATGGCCGAACCCGGCGAAGTGCTCGGCGCGGGCGGGCGGGTCTTGCTGCTGATCGATCCTAACGACCAATACATGAACCTCTACCTCCCGGCCTCGGTGACCGGCCGCGTGGCGGTTGGCGATGAAGCGCGCATCCTGCTCGACGCCCTGCCCGATCACTCGCTGCCGGCAAAAATCACTTTCGTCGCCGGTAAATCACAGTTCACCCCCAAAGAAGTCGAGACCCGCGACGAACGTCAGAAACTGGTATTCCGCGTCAAACTGCGCCTGAACGACCCAAGCGCCCTGCCCCAGGCCAAGCCGGGCATGCCCGGCGCCGGTTATGTGCGCACCGCCCCTATTAGCTGGCCGGCCAACCTGCAATGACCGGCCTGGCGCTGCAAGCGACCGGCATCAACCACCGTTACGGCAAACAGCAGGCCCTGGCCGACATCACCTTCAGCCTGCCCGCCGGCACGCGCTGCGGGTTGATCGGCCCGGATGGCGCCGGCAAGTCGAGCCTGTTGGGGCTGATCGCCGGGGTAAAAACCCTGCAACAAGGTCAGCTGGAAGTGTTGGGCGGCTCGATCCAGGATCGTCGCCATCGCAACAGCCTCTACCGGCGCATCGCCTTCATGCCCCAAGGCCTGGGCGGCAACCTGTATCCCGAATTGTCGATCAGCGAGAACATTCACTTTTTCGCCACCCTGTTCGGCCTGTCGAAAGCCGAATGCGACCAGCGCATGCACAGCCTGCTGCTGGCCACCGATTTGCTGCGTTTCGCCGATCGACCGGCCGGTAAGCTCTCGGGGGGGATGAAACAGAAACTCGGACTCTGTTGCGCGCTGATCCACGAACCGGACCTGCTGATCCTCGATGAGCCAACCACCGGCGTCGATCCCTTGTCCCGTCGGCGTTTCTGGGAACTGGTGGACGATGTCAGAAACCAGCGCCCGCAACTGACGCTGCTGGTCGCCACCGCGTACATGGAAGAGGCCGAGCAATTCGAACATTGCCTGATGCTCGACGCCGGCAAGCTGATCGCCACCGGCCTGAGCAGCGAATTGGCCGCAGCGACTGCCAGCGGCAAACTCGATGAAGCCTTCACCCACTTTCAGGGCGACAGTGGCCACGACAATCAGCCACTAGTCATTCCACCCCGCACCGGCGCCAACACCGACATCGCCATCGAAGCCCACGACCTGACGTTACGCTTCGGCGATTTCACCGCCGTGGACAAGGTCAGCTTCGCCATCGGTCGCGGTGAGATTTTCGGGTTCCTCGGCTCCAACGGCTGCGGCAAAACCACCACCATGAAAGTCCTGACCGGCCTGATGCCGGCCAGCGAGGGCAGCGCCACACTGCTGGGCAATCCGGTGAACGCCAAGGACCTGGCCACCCGCAAACGGGTCGGTTTCATGTCCCAGAGTTTCTCGCTGTATGGCGAACTCAGCGTGCGGCAAAACCTCGACTTGCACGCGCGCCTGTTCGATTTGCCCAAGGCCGATAGCGCCCAACGCATCGACGAACTGATCCAGCGTTTCAATCTGGTCAACGTCGCCGATCAACAGTCTGGCGCCTTGCCTTTGGGTTTACGCCAACGACTGTCTCTGGCTGTGGCGGTGTTGCATCGCCCGGAAGTGCTGATCCTCGACGAACCGACCTCCGGCGTCGACCCAGCGGCGCGGGATGATTTCTGGCGGTTACTGATCGAGTTGTCCCGCGAGCAAGGCGTGACGATCTTCCTCTCCACCCACTTCATGAACGAAGCCCAGCGTTGCGACCGCATCTCGCTGATGCACGCCGGCAAGGTACTGGCCTGTGACACCCCGGCAGCGCTACAACAACAGTTCAAGGGCGAGACGCTGGAAGCGGCGTTTGTCACGTGCCTGGAACAGGCCCAAGGCGCTGGCGAAACGCCGACGTCGCCAGCGCCCGCCGACACGCCTGCCGCCCCGACACCACCAATGAAAGAGCGTGGTTTCAGCGTCGGGCGTCTGGTGGCGGTAGCCAGTCGCGAAGGGAAAGAGTTGCTGCGCGATAAAGTGCGGATGGCGTTCGCCCTGCTCGGGGCGATTTTCATGATGGTGATCTTCGGCTACGGCATTTCCCTGGACGTGGAAAAACTCGCCTTCGCCGTATTCGACCAAGACCAGACGCCGCAAAGCCGTACCTATCTGGAAGCCTTCCGCAGCTCGCGCTATTTCGCCGAACAAGCACCGATCCGCGACAGCAAAGAATTGCACCGACGCCTTCAACGCTCGGAAATCAAACTGGCGCTGGAGATCCCGCCGGGCTTTGGCCGCGACCTGTACGCCGGGCGCCAGCCTAGCGTGGCGGCGTGGCTGGATGGTGGGATGCCGTTTCGTGCCGAGACCAGTCGCAACTACGTCGAGGCGGTGCACCAGGCGAACATCGAGCAATTGGCCGAGCAGAGCAGCCCCGCGCTGAACCATCAGCCGGCAGCAAAACTGGAAACCCGATTCCGCTACAACCAGGATGTGGTCAGCGTTAACGCCATCGGACCCGGGGTGATGGCGCTGATCCTCGCGTTCATCCCGGCCATGCTCACCGCGTTGGGAATCGTGCGCGAGAAGGAGCTGGGATCGATCACCAACTTCTACGCCACACCGCTGACCCGACTGGAATTCCTGTTGGGTAAACAGGCGCCGTATCTGGCTGTAAGCCTGGTGAACCTCGCAGTGCTGGTGGCGATGAACCGCTGGCTGTTCGGCGTGCCGTTCAAGGGCAGCGGCCTGACCCTGGCCTTCGGCGGCTTGCTCTATGTGCTGGCCACTACCAGCATGGGCCTGCTGATTTCGGCGTTCACCCGGACACAGATCGCCGCGATCCTCGGCACCATGATCATCACCAGCCTGCCGACCATCCAGTTCTCCGGGCTGATCGTGCCGCGCTCCTCCCTCGAAGGCGCGGCGGCGGTGATGGGCATGCTGTTTCCGGCTGGGTACTTCCTCGACATTGCCGTCGGCACCTTCACCAAAGCGCTGGACCTGCGACAGTTATGGCCGCAATGCCTGGCGCTGTTCGGGTTCTTTCTCGTGTTCACCGGGCTCAGCCTGGTCATGCTGAAAAAGCAGGAGGCCTGATGCACAAGCTTGCGCATATCTTGCGACTTGGCCTCAAGGAACTGACCAGCCTGCGCCACGACAGCGTGTTGCTGCTGTTTCTGTTCTACGCCTTCACCGTGGCGATCTACATGCCGGCCGCCGGCTCGGTGATCGGCGTGCACAACGCCAGCGTGGCCATTGTCGACGAAGATCACAGCCACCTCTCGCGGCAACTGGCCCAGGCCCTGCAACCGCCGGAGTTCCAGCGACCGGCGTTGCTGCCTTACGGGCAACTCGATCAGGTCATGGACAGCGGCCAGTACACGTTCGTGATCAACGTGCCGGCCAATTTCCAGACGGATCTGTTGGCCGGTCGCCAACCGACGGTACAGGTCAACGTCGATGCCACGGCGATGAGCCAGGCGTTCATGGGCGCGGGTTACATCGGACGGATTTTCCAGCGCGAACTGCTGACCTACAGCGGCCAGACGGATCCCGCCAGCAAGGCGCCGGCGCTGCTGACCACTCGCTCGCTGTTCAATACCAATCTGGAGGGCGGCTGGTTCCTGGCGGTGATTCAGATCGTCAACAACATCACCATCCTCGCGATCATCCTGACCGGCACGGCGCTGCTGCGAGAGCGTGAACACGGCACCCTCGACCATTTGCTGGTGCTGCCGCTGACGGCGCTGGAAATCATGCTGGCGAAAATCTGGAGCAACATGCTGGTGGTGGTGCTGTGTACCTGGATCTCACTGGAAGTGATCGTCAAAGGTGCGCTGGGCGTGCCACTGGCCGGATCGATGACCCTGTTTTTGCTGGTGACCGCGGTTTATCTGTTCGCCAGCACGGCGCTGGGGATCTTTCTCGCGACCCTGGCCCGCTCGACACCGCAGTTCGGACTGCTGGCGATCCCGGTGATTATCCCGATGTTGCTGCTGTCCGGCGGCAGCACGCCGCTCGACAGCATGCCGCAATGGCTGCAATGGGTGATGCAGGGTTCGCCGTCGACGCACTTCGTCAGCCTCAGCGCCGCGATCCTGTTTCGCGACGCCGGGTTGAGCGTGGTCTGGCCGGACTTGCTGGCGCTGACCGCCATCGGGCTGGTGTTCTTTGCGATAGCGCTGATGCGGTTTCGCAAGAGTCTGGCGTCTTGAATGCAAGAGCACGGCAGCCGGCGATGGCTGTCTTAAGACCTACGCGTTGTAGGAGCACGGCTTGCCGGCGATAGCGGTTTTGAGACCTACGCGTTGTAGGAGCACGGCTTGCCGGCGATAGCGGTCTCGAGGGCGCTATCGCGAGCAAGCTTTGCTCCTACGGATCCAGGATTATTGGATGATCAGGTTGTTGAACAACAGATCCTCAACCACCGGCTTGCCGGTTTCGTCGTTCATCACTTGCTGAGTCTGCTTCAACGCTTCCTGACGCAGCTTTTCCTTGCCCTCGACGCTGTTCATCGCCTCGGTGGTCTGCTGGGTGAACAACGCCACCAGTTGATTGCGAATCAACGGCTCGTTGGCCTTGACCGCTTTGGCCGCCTCGTCACCGGTCACCCGCAGCGCCACATCAGCCTTGAAGACCTTCAACTTCGGCGTGCCATCCAACCCATAGTTACCCACGAACGGCGGGCTCAGGGTCAGGTAGCTGACTTTCGGGGCCTCGCCTTCTTTGGCGGCTTCTTCGGCCACTGCTGCCAAAGGCAGAGACAGGGCCAGCAACAACATGATCCACGCTTTCACAATTCGCTCCTTATCCGGTTTGCGGCCTAGCATATCGACCCGCCGCGCAAGCACAAGCTTATGGCTGACTATCAGGGCCGGGCATGCTCGTTGACCCATCGACTCACACACCTACACTTATCGGCCATCACTCCCAAAGGAATAGCCCTGATGAAAGCCGTGCTCTGCAAAGCCTTCGGCCCCGCCGAATCGCTGGTGCTGGAAGACGTCGCCAGTCCTGTCGCGAAGAAGAACGAAATCCTGCTGGACGTGCACGCCGCCGGGGTCAACTTTCCGGACACGCTGATCATCGAGGGCAAATACCAGTTCAAGCCGCCCTTCCCGTTTTCACCGGGCGGAGAAGCGGCGGGCGTGGTCAGCGCGGTGGGCGAAAAGGTCAGCCACCTCAAGGTCGGTGACCGAGTCATGGCCCTGACCGGTTGGGGCAGCTTTGCCGAGCAGGTCGCGGTGCCGGGCTACAACGTGCTGCCGATCCCGCCGTCGATGGACTTCAACACCGCCGCCGCTTTCAGCATGACCTACGGCACCTCGATGCACGCCCTCAAACAACGGGCCAACCTGCAACCGGGCGAAACTCTGCTGGTGCTCGGCGCGTCCGGTGGCGTCGGCCTGGCCGCCGTGGAAATCGGCAAAGCCATGGGCGCCCGGGTGATTGCCGCCGCCAGCAGCACGGAAAAACTCGCCGTGGCCAAGGCCGCCGGCGCCGATGAGCTGATCAACTACAGCGAAACCAGCCTCAAGGACGAAATCAAACGCCTGACCGATGGCCAGGGCGCCGACGTGATCTACGATCCGGTGGGCGGCGACCTGTTTGACCAGGCTGTGCGCGCCATCGCCTGGAACGGCCGCTTGCTGGTGGTGGGTTTCGCCAGCGGACGCATCCCCGAATTCCCCGTGAACCTCGCCCTGCTCAAAGGTGCGTCGGTGGTGGGCGTGTTCTGGGGCTCGTTTGCCCAACGCCAACCCCAGGACAACGCGGCGAACTTCCAGCAGCTATTTGCCTGGTTTGCCGAGGGCAAATTGAAGCCGCTGGTGTCGCAGGTGTATCCGTTGAGCAATGCGGCGCAGGCGATTAATGATCTGGGCCAGCGTAAAGCAGTCGGGAAAGTGGTAGTGCAGGTTCGCTGAGCCTGATGAAGCGGTCTGGAAGGCAAAATCCGGATCGCTTCTTCTTTATTTGAAGGACATTTCCCAAAACCCCGCACGATTCTGGCTCGAAGGCGCACAAAGGCTTACGCAGTAACCTTTCCCACACCGCCCTACACTTATACCTGAGCGACATGTTCATAAAGGAACACGCGATCTCCAACATTTCCGCTGTTTGGTCAATGCGAACCGGTGCTATTTTCGGTAACGAAACTGTAACATTCGCATCCGCAGTCAAAACAAGAAATTTGGAGCTCTTGAATGTTTGCTTTCTTTCGACCTGCCGCACATCAGGCTCCCCTGCCTGAAGAAAAAATAGACGACACCTATAAACGCCTTCGCTGGCAGATCTTCGCCGGGATTTTCATTGGGTATGCGGGTTACTACCTGCTGCGCAAGAACTTCACGCTGGCCTTCCCGGACCTGATCGCCCAAGGCTACACAAAGGGTCAACTGGGTGTGGCCATGTCGGCGATTGCGATCGCCTACGGTCTGTCCAAGTTTTTGATGGGCATTGTGTCCGACCGCTCCAACCCGCGTTACTTCCTGCCCTTCGGCCTGATCGTGTCGGCCGGGGTCATGTTCGTTTTCGGCTTCGCTCCTTGGGCGACGTCGAGCGTGACGATGATGTTTATCCTGTTGTTCATCAACGGCTGGGCACAAGGCATGGGCTGGCCACCGAGCGGCCGGACCATGGTGCACTGGTGGTCGCAGAAGGAACGCGGCCAGGTGGTCTCGGTCTGGAACACCGCGCATAACGTCGGCGGCGGCTTGATTGGTCCGCTGGCGATCCTCGGCATGGGCTGGTTCAACGATTGGCACAGCAAGTTCTACGTCCCGGCCGCCGTGGCGCTGCTGGTCGCCGTATTTGCTTTCATTGTGATGCGCGATACGCCGCAATCGACCGGCCTGCCGCCGATCGAGAAGTACAAGAACGATTACCCGGAAGGCTACGACGCCAGCCACGAAGAAGAATTCAGCGCCAAGGACATCTTCGTCAAATACGTGCTGCGCAACAAAATGCTCTGGTTCATCGCCCTGGCCAACGTTTTCGTCTACTTGCTGCGCTACGGCATCCTGGACTGGGCGCCGACTTATCTCAAAGAGGTCAAGCACTTCGACTTCGACAAGACGTCGTGGGCGTATTTCCTCTACGAGTGGGCGGGCATTCCGGGCACGCTGCTGTGCGGCTGGATGTCGGACAAGGTCTTCCGTGGCAATCGTGGCCTGACCGGCATGGTGTTCATGGCATTGGTGACCGTGGCGACGATCGTGTATTGGCTGAACCCGCCGGGCAACCCGATGATCGACATGATCTCGCTGTTCGCGATCGGCTTCCTGATCTACGGTCCGGTGATGCTGGTGGGTTTGCAAGCGCTGGAACTTGTGCCGAAAAAAGCCGCCGGTACCGCCGCTGGTTTTACCGGCCTGTTCGGTTACTTGGGTGGGTCAGTCGCGGCCAGTGCGCTGATGGGCTACACCGTGGACTATTTCGGCTGGGATGGCGGCTTCATCCTGCTGGTAGCCGCCTGCTTGCTGGCGATGGCCTTCCTGGCTCCCACGCTGGGGCACAAACAAAGCGCCAGTCAGACCCGCGAAGAAGCGATCGCCTGATCAGACTTTGATTTGCAGCGCTTGAGCCGCGCCTCCAGATTCCGGTCTGGCATGGCGTGGCTACGCAGGGCGTTGGCGGTCTGCTCGACATAATCGCGAGTGGTGCCGTAACGCCCGCAAGCGCTTTCGAATACCTGGCTCAGCACGTGATCCGGCAAGTTGCCGGCATAGCTGGGCAGGTGCCGCTCCAACACGAATCCCAATGCCTGAACCTGGCTTCCGTCTTCAAGACGGCAGTTGAGCCAGTGCGGGCGATAGGACGGAAACGGCATTTCACGCTGCCACAAGGCATAGAGCGAGGCTTCAAGTTGTTCTTCGGGAAGGCGATAGGCAAAGCCGCTGCAAGAACCACCGCGATCCAGACCAAACACCAGGCCCGGCACTTCCGGCGTGCCGCGATGTTCGTGGGACCACAGGTACAAGCCGCGATGGTAGCCGTGGACTCGGCCGCGCACGCGTTCCACCGCCGCGCATTCCGGGCGCCAGATCAGCGAACCGTACGCAAACAGCCAGACCGGCCCACCCTTGTGGCGCGCCATGGTTGCCTGCATCGAGCTGAGCAATTGTTCGTGCGTAAGCTGCGGCCCAAGATCGAGCCGCGGAGGGTAAGCCAGGTTCAAAAATGCAGATTCAATGGCGCTCATGGCGAATAGCGTTCCGCTCCCCGCGAATAAAGAATTACTTAATAGAACGCACCGCTGTAACAATAAGGCACATATGTTTTAAGGCAATTTAAGTGCCATGGCACAGTTCTTAAATAATTGCCCATATGGCATATAACCTACCGGCATTTATATAAATCTATAAATACCGATCGGCTATATAGGGAGTTATAACGATTTAAGACCGCGGAGCATAAGCAAATACATCAGCACGCATCTGATGAGCATCCATCCCCGCTTCAACCAAGGCATCCAGCGTGCCGTAGACCATCGCCGGAGAGCCGCTGGCGTAGACATGCAGCGCCTTCAGATCCGGGAAATCCTCGCACACCGCCTCATGCAACATGCCGCAGCGCCCTTCCCAGCCGCACTGATCGCTGACAACTTTATGCAGGAACAGATTGGGCAGTTTCAGCCATTCGTCCCAATGTTCGATCTCATAAAAATCTTCAGGACGACGCACGCCCCAGTACAGGTGCACTGGATGCTTGAACCCGGTGGCGCGGCAATGTTCGATCAGGCTGTGGATCTGGCCCATGCCGGTGCCGGCGGCAATCAGCACCAATGGCCCGTCGGGCAATTCAGCCAGATGGGTATCGCCGAAGGGCATTTCGATGCGCACCATGGCGTTGCGTTGCAGCTGTTCGATCAGGCTCAGCGCACTGGATTCGCGCGCCAGCACATGGATTTCCAGGTCACGCCCGGCATGCGGTGCGGAAGCCAGGGAGAATGCGGATTTTTCACCGTTCTCGCGCTCGATCATCAAATACTGGCCGGCGTGATAGCGCGGTGGCTTACCGGCCGGCGCCCGCAGGTGAACCCGAAAGGTATCCCCGCCGACATCCCTGCATTCAATGACCTGACACGACAAGCTGCGCACCGGCAGTTCTCCCAGCGCGAGCACGCCATCCCACAGCACGATGCAGTCTTCCAGCGGCTCAGCTATGCAAGTGTAGAACTCGCCGTGATCACGCACATTGCCGGCCTGTTCAACCCGGCCTTCCACCAGCAACGCCGCGCAGACGTGGCAATTGCCGTTGCGGCAGCTTTGCGGGCATTCATAGCCCAAGCGCCGCGCGCCATCGAGAATCCGCTCGCCGGGCAATATCTCAAGCACTGCTCCGGAGGGCTGCAAGGTTACACGCATCAATCTATTCCTAACTGATTCCAGATGGCATCGATCCGTTTTGTCACGGCTTCATCCTTGACGATTACCCGGCCCCACTCGCGAGTGGTTTCGCCCGGCCATTTATGCGTGGCATCGAGCCCCATCTTCGACCCCAGGCCGGACACCGGCGAGGCGAAGTCGAGGTAGTCGATCGGCGTGTTATCGATCATCACCGTGTCGCGCTTGGGGTCCATGCGCGTGGTGATGGCCCAGACCACGTCGTTCCAGTCTCGCGCGTTGATATCGTCGTCAGTGACGATAACGAACTTGGTGTACATGAACTGTCGCAAAAACGACCAGACACCGAGCATTACCCGCTTGGCATGACCGGGATACGACTTCTTCATGGTCACGATGGCCATGCGGTACGAGCAGCCTTCGGGCGGCAGGTAGAAGTCGGTGATTTCCGGGAACTGCTTCTGCAGGATCGGCACGAACACTTCGTTTAGCGCCACACCGAGAATCGCCGGCTCATCCGGTGGACGGCCGGTGTAGGTGCTGTGGTAGATCGGTTTGATCCGGTGGGTAATGCGTTCGACGGTGAACACCGGGAAGCTGTCGACTTCGTTGTAGTAACCAGTGTGGTCGCCGTACGGACCTTCATCGGCCATTTCGCCCGGATGGATCACGCCTTCGAGGATGATTTCAGCGGTGGCCGGTACTTGCAGGTCATTGCCACGGCACTTCACCAACTCGGTGCGATTGCCACGCAGCAGACCGGCGAAGGCGTATTCGGAGAGGCTGTCCGGCACCGGCGTCACGGCACCAAGGATGGTCGCCGGGTCAGCGCCCAGGGCTACGGACACCGGGAACGGCTGGCCGGGATGCTTCTCGCACCACTCGCGGTAATCCAGCGCACCGCCACGGTGGCTCAACCAACGCATGATGACCTTGTTGCGGCCAATCACTTGCTGGCGGTAGATGCCGAGGTTCTGCCGGTCCTTGTTCGGACCTTTGGTGACGGTCAGGCCCCAAGTGATCAGCGGGCCGACGTCGCCGGGCCAGCAGGTCTGCACCGGCAGCATCGCCAGGTCGACGTCGTCGCCTTCGATGACCACTTCCTGGCACACCGCGTCTTTGACGACTTTCGGCGCCATGGCGATGATCTTGCGGAAGATCGGCAGCTTGGACCAGGCATCCTTCAAGCCCTTCGGCGGCTCGGGTTCCTTGAGGAACGCCAGCAACTTGCCGATTTCACGCAGCTCGCTGACCGCCTCGGCGCCCATGCCCATGGCCACCCGCTCGGGGGTACCGAACAGGTTGCCGAGTACCGGGATGTCGTAGCCGGTTGGGTTCTCGAACAGCAGCGCCGGGCCTTTGGCCCGTAGCGTGCGATCACAGACTTCGGTCATCTCCAGCACAGGAGAGACCGGAATCTGAATGCGTTTCAACTCTCCGCGCTGCTCAAGCTGCTGCACGAAATCCCGAAGGTCCTTGAATTTCATTGATGATGGCACCCGTAAAATAGGCGTACATCCTACCTGCTCTGCCGGCCGCTGGCAGCTTATCGCTGCTTACTTGGCCGCATTCACGTTGCCATTGCCGAGTGCGGCTTGGGCCTGCATGCGCTTGAACAGCGGCTCAAGCACCGGCGCCACGAAGCGTGCACCAATCTCCGACAGGTGATTGTCGTCGGTATACAGCGAATGACCGTTGAGCTCGACACGGCACAGGCCCGATGAATCACACAGCCGAGGTGCAGGGTCCACCACCGCCACCCCGGAGTCGCTGGCAGCGATTTGCGCGAACAACTGGCTGATAAACGCCTGGCGCTTGAGGTGGACAGCCACGTCCATGCCCACATCCGCCGTCGGACGGTGCAACATCGCCAATCGACTGAGGCGGTACGGCGGACTGAACGGTTGCAATGGCACCTCCTTGATCAGCCAGACGCGATGCCCGCCAGCGCGCAACTGCTGGACCCTGGCGCGTAATCCATCCGCCAGTTGTTGTTCGGCAACCGTGCGGTCATAGCGGCCGCCGGGCTTTTTCAAGGCATGGCCCAGATCACCTTTCACATCGCCGTAGAGGTACAGACTCCAGCGCGCGACCAGCACCACATCGCCCACCGACTGCGGTTTCAAGGCTTGCTCGACCCGCCGATTAAAACGCGCGCAGGTCTGGTCATACTCCAGGCCCGCAACCGGCAGGCAACCGGGAGAACTCGCCAACATCACACTGACGCCATGCTTTCGCGCTCCATCGTCAAAGATTGGAATCAGCGCGGTGGCGTGACTGTCGCCCCAGACCAGCGTCTTGCTGGACGCAATCGCGGGGTCGCCATAGCGGCAAAAGAGTTTGTCATCAGGCGTTTTGTCGTCCACCAGGCACTTCATCAGTTCCGGGCGCCATTCCTTGCCTTTTGCATACTGCAAAGCCTCATCAGACAAGCGTGAGGGCAAGCCATCGGTCCAGCGCAATGCCTGACCGGCAAGGCCGAGCACCAGCACACCGAAGCCGGCCGCAACCAGGATCTGCCGACGTCCCGCCAGCAGCCGACGCTCGCGGAACGGCGTCTCGACGAAGCGCCACGACAGGTAACCGAGCATCAGTGTGAGCAGGATCAATCCCGCGACTTCAACCGGCCCGGACTCTTCGACACTGGCATAGCTGGCGAAGACAAACACCGGCCAATGCCACAGGTACCAGGAATAGGAAATCAACCCGAGCCCCACCAACATGCGACTGGCCAGCAGACCGCCGACCAACGTCTGCCGATGCCCGTTGGCCCAGATCAGCGCGATCACGCCGAAGGTCGGCAACAGCGCCGCGACGCCGGGGAATGGCGTGCTTTTGTCGTAGGCAAACACCGCCAGCAGAATAAGACCGAAGCCGAACAGGCTGACGGCTTGAGCGCCGGTCGTGGTGAGGCGCCAGTGACCGCGTGGCGCGACCGCCAGCATCGCGCCAGCCAATAGCTCCCAGGCACGCATCGGCAACAGGAAAAAGGCTTTCTCGGGATGATGCGCCACGGCCCAGACGCTGAGCCCGAACGACAGCAGCAACACACCGAACAACGCCAGCCGCCAATGCTTAAGGCGACTCGACAGCAGCGTCAGCAATAACGGGAAGACAATGTAGAACTGCTCTTCAACCGCCAGCGACCAGGTGTGCAGCATCGGTTTGAGATCGGAAGCCACATCAAAATAGCCGTCCTGGCGCATGAACAGAATGTTGGAGACGAACATCACCTGGTAGCGCACCGAGCGCCCCAGTTCCTCGTAGTCCTTGGGCGCCAGCAGGAACCAGCCCACCGCCAGCACCGCGAGAATCATCACAAACAGCGCCGGCAGGATCCGCCGGGCACGACGGGCCCAGAAATCGACAAAGCTGAAACGCCCGGCCTGACGCTGGTTCCAGATGATCGAAGTGATCAGGTAACCGGAAATCACGAAGAAGATGTCAACACCGACAAAGCCGCCGGTAAATCCAGGAACGCCAAAATGGAACAACACGACCGCGATCACGGCGATTGCCCGCAAGCCGTCGATATCCCTTCGATAAGCCAGTGTGCTCATAAACAGAAAATGCCAGTCAGATTAAAGTTCTGGGTTCGTCGACCCACTTCGTTTCTGTACTGACCAACCCTAGTCGTAAACCTTCCTTTTTTTTTTGCAAAAAAAAATGGCGCCCCGAAGGACGCCATTCTTAGCGGTTGGAAAACCGTCTTACTTACGCTTCATCGACAAGAAGAACTCGTCGTTGGTCTTGGTCGTTTTCAGCTTGATCAACATCTTGGTTTGCGCAGCCCTACGGGGCACCTTGCCGACGCCATCATTTGGCGTGTTGCTTTGGTGTACCAGCGGTTTCATCGATTCATCGCCCACCCTACTGCGTCGCTTATTTCGGACATGACTGAGGTTCCGGCAGGTGCAGCGGGGTTTTGATCGGGTATTCAGGGCTGCCGTAGGCGTAGCAGGAGGTGGTGACCTGGAGCTCATCGCAGGGCAGGAAATGCACGGTGAGGCCACAGATTTTTTGGCCGGTGTAGTCGGGGACGGGGATGACTTTGCTCAGTTGGCGTTTTTGCGCATTTACCTTTCCTTTCCAAGCCAAATATCTTGGCCAATCCCCAAAACCCGGAAAGTCATCGGAGTAAGCCACTCCTGTTTCCCAATCTACACGCACCGTCATCCCCGGCTGCCAATGCGACGAAACAACATAACAGCAGCCTCCTCCGCCACCCCGATACGGACCAATGATGTCGACTCCCGAACGCCCATCGACACTGAAACGATTGATCGCCCAATGGGTGTGATTAATGGCTTCAAGGGTGCTCGCCTGAGCACTTTGCATAAGCACGGCCCCAACCACGCCGCAGAGCGCCGCCACTAACACACGGCGCGCAATGGGGGTGACCATGGTTTTTCTTCCTGCAACTGGGCGACGAAAAACAGGATCAGGTCGACGCATCGTTCACCTCGCCAACCTGGGCGTAAAACGCGTCCCAATGTGCCTCGATGGCCTGCTGGGCCTCGGCCATCCGTTGCGCATCCATGACCGGCGGTTGAGCCGCAACGACCGATTCAGAAACTGGCAACTGGATGCCCGCCGCGAGCAGCGCCGCTTTGGTTTCATGATTCAGTGCCAGCTCCCGTCGGCTGGCTTCGCCGAAGAACACCATGCGTTCACGGAAATAGCTGCCCATGGGCTCACGCCCGAATTTGTAGAGGAACCAGGCGCGGGAATCGTGGACCTGGTCATCGAACAGCGCGCGCAACAGTCCCGCCGGCTGCGTGGCGTTGACGGTTTCGTCGACGGGGCCACGGGTCTTGTCGTCGGGATGATTGGTGTAACCAGGCGGCGGCGGGAACAGTTGGCGGACCCTGGCCCGCCCCGCCGCTTTCATCTGTCGGCACTCGACGCGAGCGTCGGCGGTGATGATGCGCAGAACTACCACTGTTCCCGCGTTCGCCGGTAACACCCGGCTCAGGCTGGAGGCCAAGTGGTCAGGGTCGCGGTACGCCGCAGCGAATTCTTCGGCGGTTTCGCGCAGCTGGGTTTGCGCCATGTCCGCGTCGAAATCCTTGACGCCGGGTTGCAGCGGATTTTTAGGTAGGCGGCTATTGCGTTCGTGGGCCAGCTGCTCTCGACGACTTTTTTCGACCGCTTTCTGTGCTTTGTCGCGTGTGTCTTTGGCTTCTTCGCGCACAGTCGCGTCGGCCTGGGTATCGGTTGCCTGATGGTAGAACGCGGTCTGCTTTAGGCTGGCGAAAGCGTAACGGTCGATGCGCCAGGCAGTGATCCAACCCAACTGCGCGCGAACTGCGTGTTCCAGCGTTGTGGTGGATGTGAGGGGTTGGTAGCGCTCTATCTTTTCAGCAGGTAATGGCTGTAAGACAGGAGGAAGGCCCAACGTCATCTGCCGCCAAGCATTGAAGCGGTTGACTAAAGTTGGTGCAGCTTCAAACCCTTGTGCGACATCATCTTCCATCGCTCGCCACATCTCATGCCGCAATCCTATTGGTAAAGAATCTTTCGGAACCTTGAGGGGCGCGCCGTGAGCGAAGGCATCAGCGTACAGGTCGTTCAGGGCAATCTGTGATAGCAGAAGTGCGTCCCCTACCCGAACATCTTTACTTAATGCCTTCCCCTGATCCCCCGGCAGATACCCGCCACCCAAATCCGAATGCACTCCCGGGTAGATCACTTCCACACTATTCACCGGATAACCGCCACTCTCGCGACGAATCGACTCCAGCGGAAAACACAGACGCTGCTCAAAACTCGCCGCCAGGTGCAGGCAACGCTTGACCAGCCCGCCACCGGGCAATTCCTGGTTGCCGTCGGCCCAGGCCATATGACCGTCCGCCCCCGGAAGGATGTCGGCGATGCCTACCGAGGCCACGGTGTCCAGCAACCCCAGGTACTCCACGCTCAGGGGAAGTTCCAGATCGCCCAGCTTCAGGAACGAGCGGTAACGCATCAGCTCATTCAACCAGCTCACAAAGGCTCTCGCCGCTGCCGCGCCACGGGAAAATCCATAGACATACAGCTTAATGCCCAAGAGTTTCGAGGTACCGGGATTGGGTTGTGCCAGCGCGAGGCTCAACGGTTTTTCGATGGCCTTGAGTTGCTTGCGAAACTCAACGCTACGGTTCGACCGCCCCATGGCCCACTCCGTCCCCACCACTGTGCCCATGGCCCCAACCGCCGCCTTCAGGCTCGCGTTGTCCAGCCTCGGCAGACCCAACGTACGCCGCAGGGCGTCAATGAGCATCAACAGGCCCCAGTTGATCCGCTCCTCTCCGAACCAGGCGCCAGCCAGCCCGCTGATGGTGTAATCCAGGTCGCCGACTTCCGCAAACGGCGTGCCGACGCCGGGCATGTAGTACTTGAAGTACTGGCCATTGCCGGTGCCTGCTGCATCAGTCAAACGCGAGGCTCCTTCGCTGTGCGTGGTTCCACCGGCATGCCCGTCACCGACCGTGGCACGAAACAACCGGGCGATATTGGTCGGGTGCGGCGTATCGGATTTATACAAATCGTCGTTCAGGTTATTGCCGGTGCCGTCGAAGAACAGGCTGATGTGCAAGGTCTTGCAACACGGTGGCGTAACCCGGTAACCAGCCGCCAGGCACAAAGCATCCTGATAACCCCGCTCTTGTTCGCACTGGCGCAGGATGTTCTGTTGAACCTGCTCGACGCGACGAGGCAATCGGCCTTGCAATGGAAACGGCGGGGGAAGCCAGACACTGGAGTGTTTCATTGCAGACATGACTGAGGCTCCGGCAGGTGCAGCGGGGATTTGATCGGGTACTCGGGGCTGCCGTAGGCGTAGCAGGAGGTGGTGACCTGGAGATCATCGCAGGGCAGGAAATGCACGGTGAGGCCGCAGACTTTTTGGCCGGTGTAGTCGGGGACGGAGACTACTTTGCTGTGCCTTCGCTTTTGAGAATCAATTTTTTCAATCCAGGCATAGTATTTTTCCCGGTCTGCAAAACCGGGAAAGCCCGCTGAACTACCCGTTCCTGTTTCCCAATCCACACGCACCGTCATCCCCCGCTGCCAGCGCGACGGCACGACGTAACAGCAACCTCCCCCACCCCCCTGGTACGGGCCAATGATGTCGATTCCCGAACGCCCATCGACACTGAAGCGGTTGATCGCCCAGTGGGTGTGATTGATCGCTTCCAGAGTGCTCGCCTGGGCGCCTTGAGTTAACAAGGCCCCCATGAGCGTTGCGACAAAGCGCCTGGCCGTCGAAAACGTGGGCATGAAGTCAATTTCCTTTTCATTGAAGTCCTGTCATTTAAAAACCAGACAATTCGCCGAGCGCGGGGGCCTCGCGCTCGAGAAACGGCAACGTCTGGAAGACAAATGATGCAGTGGACGGTCAACTACTGCCGCCTCAATGACAGGGTCATCGGGACGAATAGGAAATTTCCATCAAGGGGGATATTCGTTTTCCTACGCTTTGTGGGTGTCGGTTCAGGTAGGAGAAGTCAGATGGTGTAAACCCTTATTCAGGACGGAACACGCGCACAAAAAAAGGGCGCCCTGTCAGGGGCGCCCTTTTTTGTGAAGCGTACTTCGTCTTACTTACGCTTCATCGACAAGAAGAACTCGTCGTTGGTCTTGGTCGTTTTCAGCTTGTCGACCAGGAACTCGATGGCAGCGATTTCGTCCATCGGGTGCAGCAGCTTGCGCAGGATCCACATACGCTGCAACTCGTCGTCGGCGGTCAGCAACTCTTCGCGGCGGGTGCCGGAACGGTTGATGTTGATAGCCGGGAACACGCGTTTTTCAGCGATGCGGCGATCCAGAGGCAGTTCCATGTTGCCAGTGCCTTTGAATTCCTCGTAGATCACTTCGTCCATTTTCGAGCCGGTTTCAACCAGCGCGGTGGCGATGATGGTCAGCGAGCCGCCTTCTTCGATGTTCCGCGCGGCGCCGAAGAAACGTTTCGGTTTCTCCAGGGCGTGGGCATCGACACCACCGGTGAGCACTTTGCCGGAGCTCGGGATCACGGTGTTGTAGGCGCGAGCCAGACGGGTGATGGAGTCGAGCAGGATCACCACGTCTTTCTTGTGTTCGACCAGGCGCTTGGCCTTCTCGATCACCATTTCGGCAACCTGCACGTGGCGGGTTGGCGGCTCATCGAACGTCGAGGCAACCACTTCGCCGCGCACGGTGCGCTGCATTTCGGTGACTTCTTCCGGACGCTCATCGATCAGCAACACGATCAGGTGAACTTCAGGATTATTACGTGCGATGTTCGCTGCGATGTTCTGCAACATGATCGTTTTACCGGCTTTCGGCGGTGCAACGATCAGACCGCGCTGGCCTTTGCCGATCGGGGCGCACAGGTCGATGACACGACCGGTCAAATCTTCGGTGGAACCGTTGCCGGCTTCCATCTTCATGCGCACGGTCGGGAACAGCGGGGTCAGGTTCTCGAAGAGAATCTTGTTTTTCGCGTTCTCGGGACGATCGTAGTTGATCGTATCGACCTTGAGCAGAGCGAAATAACGCTCGCCTTCCTTTGGAGGGCGGATCTTGCCAACGATGGTGTCACCGGTGCGCAAGTTGAAGCGACGGATCTGGCTCGGCGAGACGTAGATATCGTCTGGGCCGGCGAGATAGGAAGCGTCAGCGGAGCGGAGGAAGCCGAAGCCGTCCTGGAGAATCTCCAGCACGCCATCACCGGAGATTTCCTCGCCGCTTTTCGCGTGCTTTTTGAGCAGGGAGAAAATCACGTCCTGCTTGCGCGAACGGGCCATATTTTCTATGCCCATCTGTTCGGCCAATTCGAGCAGTTCGGTAATCGGCTTTTGCTTGAGTTCAGTCAGATTCATATAGGAATGACGTAATCATTTATGGAGGGGGGGAAATTAAGCTTTTGGCTTAATGAGGCCGCGCCGCAGAGAAGGCGACAGGATCGCGTACTTATTCGAAAAGGAGTGCGTCGGCGACGGCTAGCAGGGGGCAGTGGAGAAACCAGTGCGGGGCCGAATGTACCACCTGAGTTTCAGAGCGTCTAGCCCTGAATACGCAAAAAGCCCCGCAATATGCGGGGCTTTTTTTACAACGTCGCCGACTTAGATGTTGGCGTCGAGGAATGCAGCCAGTTGCGACTTGGACAGCGCGCCAACCTTGGTCGCTTCCACGTTGCCGTTCTTGAACAGCATCAGGGTAGGGATACCACGCACGCCGTGCTTGGCCGGGGTTTCCTGGTTTTCGTCGATGTTCAGTTTGGCGATGGTCAGCTTGCCTTTGTAAGTCTCAGCAATTTCGTCCAGAACAGGAGCGATCATTTTGCAAGGGCCGCACCATTCAGCCCAGTAGTCGACCAGTACAGCGCCTTCGGCCTTGAGTACGTCGGCCTCGAAGCTAGCGTCGCTAACGTGTTTGATAAGATCGCTGCTCATGGAAGTCTCCAGGTTGTAAGCAAAAAAACGTGGCCCATCATAGCCGCCCTTCCCTCGTTCAGGAAGGTGCAGATGATTGAGTCTCGCTATGGTGGTCCATGAGTTTGGGTATAGCTCAAGTCAAGACGTGGCGGGAGCGACGAAGGCAATTCCGGTGCGCAGTGCCGCATTGCGCACATGCTCCTGCATCGCTTTCTGCGCCGCGACAGACCCCCGGCGCGCCAGTGCGCGGAGGATTTTGCGGTGTTCCTGCCAGGTTTCCATGGCGCGCTCGGCCCGGATGAACGGTAGCTTCTGGCTCTCCAGAAAGATGTCGGCGCTGGCGGTCAGGATGCTCAGCATCGCCTGATTACCGCTGGCCAGCAGGATGCGCCGGTGAAATTCAAAGTCCAGCCGCGCCGCGGCATCGAAGTCGCCGGCCTTCAGTTCGTTGCGCATGGCGGCGACGTTGTCTTCCAGGGCATCGAGTTCAAAAGTACTCAACGTCACGGCCGCCAACCCCGCCGCAAAGCCTTCCAGGGCATAGCGCAACTGAAAGATATCCAGTGGCGACGCCTGGGCCGCAAACGGCCAGCTCGCCGCTGCATCACCTCGGGGCACATCCACCGCAGACTGCACAAAAACACCTTTGCCCGGCTGGATAGTGATCACGCCCAGCGCGCTCAGGGACGACAACGCCTCACGCAATGACGCCCGACTGACCCCCAATTGCACCGCCAAGTCCCGTTGCGAAGGCAACGCATCCCCCGGCCCGAAGCCCTGTTCGGTAATCAGTTTGCGGATGGCTTGCAGCGCCACTTCGGGTACGGCGCGAGAGATCGAATTCATGGTTTTTCAGACGAACCAGGCCAATGAGCGGCTAGTTGTAAAGCTATTCGAGGCGCCCGGCAAGTCGTGCCCCACCGGGGTTCGATGCGCCAGAGCGATGCGCTATCGGGGTGCGAAATGCGCCCTGACTGTTCAGACCAGTAAGACCGAAAAAACCCAGTAAAACCGCGGCCTGCCACCCGCAATTCCCGATGTTGGCATGCCCCGTGCTCTGTCGAATCGCAGAAATCACTTCCGCCGATTCGGAGATTTGCCATGACCCAGCGTTACAGCGCCCTCCTCGCCGCCCTGTTTGCCAGCCTGATGCTGAGCCAGGCGCCCGCCCACGCCGACGGTCTGGAGGATGTGGTCAAGCGCGGCACCCTCAAGGTCGCCGTGCCCCAGGACTTCCCGCCGTTCGGCTCGGTCGGCCCGGACATGAAACCCCGTGGCCTGGACATCGACACCGCCAAACTGCTGGCCGACCAGCTCAAGGTCAAACTCGAACTGACCCCGGTCAACAGCACCAACCGCATTCCGTTCCTGACCACCGGCAAGGTCGATCTTGTGATTTCCAGCCTCGGCAAGAACCCTGAGCGCGAGAAAGTCATCGATTTCTCCCACGCCTACGCGCCGTTCTACCTCGCCGTGTTCGGTCCGCCAGACGCCGCCATCAAAAGCCTGGATGACCTCAAGGGCAAAACCATCAGCGTTACCCGTGGCGCCATCGAAGACATCGAGTTGACCAAAGTCGCCCCTGAAGGCGTGACCATCAAACGCTTCGAAGACAACAACTCGACCATCGCCGCCTACATCGCCGGCCAGGTTGACCTGATCGCCAGCGGCAACGTGGTGATGGTGGCGATCAGCGAGAAAAACCCGAAACGCATTCCAGCGTTGAAAGTGAAGCTCAAGGATTCGCCGGTCTACGTCGGGGTGAACAAGAACGAAACGGCGCTGCTGGACAAGGTCAATCAGATCCTCGCCACCGCCAAGACCGACGGTTCGCTGGAGAAAAACTCCCAGACCTGGCTGAAAGAGCCACTGCCGGCTGATCTCTGATCGCCGCAGGGGGGGACTGTCCATGGCTTACCAGTTCGATTTTCTACCGGTGGTGCAAAACACCGACCTGTTACTGCGCGGTGCGCTGTTCACCCTGGAACTGACGGCCGTCGGCGCGGTGTTCGGCGTGGGTCTGGGCATCGTCGGGGCGCTGGTGCGGGCGTGGAACATCCGTCCGTTCTCGGCGATTTTCGGCGTCTACGTCGAGTTGATCCGCAACACACCATTTCTGGTGCAGTTGTTTTTCATCTTCTTCGGCCTGCCGTCCCTGGGTGTACAGATTTCCGAATGGCAGGCGGCGGTGCTGGCGATGGTGATCAACCTCGGGGCGTATTCGACCGAGATCATTCGCGCCGGCATTCAAGCGATCCCTCGCGGCCAACTGGAAGCCGCCGCCGCGTTGGCGATGAGCCGCTTCGAAGCCTTTCGCCACGTGGTGTTGCTGCCGGCGCTGGGCAAGGTCTGGCCGGCACTGAGCAGCCAGATCATCATCGTCATGCTCGGTTCGGCGGTGTGTTCGCAGATCGCTACCGAAGAGCTGAGCTTCGCCGCCAACTTCATTCAGTCTCGCAACTTCCGCGCCTTTGAAACCTACGCCCTGACCACGCTGATCTACCTGTGCATGGCGTTGCTGATCCGCCAACTGCTGAACTGGATCGGCCGCCGCTACATATCGCGGAGCAGCCAATGAGCGATTTCACCTTCTGGGACATCGTGCGCAACCTGCTCACCGGCCTGCAATGGACGTTGGCACTGTCGCTGGTGGCGTTTATCGGCGGCGGTTTGATCGGTTTACTGATCATGGTCATGCGCATTTCGAAAAAGACCTTCCCCCGCAGCTTCGCCCGCACCTACATCGAACTGTTCCAGGGCACGCCGCTGCTGATGCAGTTGTTTCTGGTGTTCTTCGGCGTGGCATTGGCCGGAGTGGAGATTTCACCGTGGATGGCCGCTGCGGTGGCGCTGACGCTGTTCACCAGCGCTTACCTGGCGGAGATCTGGCGCGGCTGCGTCGATTCGATTCCCAACGGCCAGTGGGAAGCTTCGTCGAGCCTGGCGCTGAATCCGCTGGAGCAATTGCGCTACGTGATCCTGCCCCAGGCCCTGCGCATCGCCGTGGCGCCGACCGTGGGTTTCTCGGTGCAAGTGGTCAAAGGCACCGCCGTCACCTCGATCATCGGCTTTACCGAACTGACCAAGACCGGCGGCATGCTCGCCAACGCCACGTTCGAACCGTTCATGGTCTACGGCCTGGTCGCCCTTGGTTACTTTTTGCTCTGCTACCCCTTGTCCCTCAGTGCGCGCTACCTGGAAAGGAGACTGCATGCCTCTGCTTAGAATTTCGGCCCTGCATAAATATTACGGCGACCACCATGTGCTCAAAGGCATCGACCTGAGCGTCGAGGAAGGCCAGGTGGTGGCGATCATCGGCCGCAGCGGCTCGGGCAAATCCACTTTGCTCCGGACCTTGAACGGTTTGGAGTCGATCAACGACGGCGTGATCGAAGTCGATGGCGAATACCTCGACGCCGCTCGCGCTGACCTGCGCAGTTTGCGGCAGAAGGTCGGGATGGTGTTCCAGCAGTTCAACCTGTTTCCGCACCTGACCGTGGGCGAGAACGTGATGCTGGCGCCGCAAGTGGTGCAGAAAGTACCCAAGGCGAAAGCTGCGGAACTGGCGCGACAGATGCTGGAGCGGGTCGGGCTCGGGGAGAAATTTGATGCGTTCCCTGATCGCTTGTCCGGCGGCCAACAGCAACGCGTGGCGATTGCCCGGGCTTTGGCGATGTCGCCCAAGGTATTGCTGTGCGACGAGATCACCTCGGCGCTGGACCCGGAACTGGTCAATGAAGTGCTAAGCGTGGTCCGGCAACTGGCCAAGGAAGGCATGACCCTGATCATGGTCACCCACGAAATGCGCTTTGCCCGGGAGGTTGGGGATAAGTTGGTGTTCATGCACCAGGGCAAGGTGCATGAGGTGGGGGATCCGAAGGTGTTGTTTGCCAATCCGCAGACGGCGGAGTTGGCGAATTTCATCGGCACCGTTGAGGCGGCGGGCTGAAAGATTTGCGGTTGATGATCGTTCCCACGCTCCGCGTGGGAATGCCTCAAAGGACGCTCTGCGTTCCAATGGGACGCGGAGCGTCCCGGGCTGCATTCCTTTGCTGCGCGTGGGAACGATCGGGCTGAGTGCTCTAGATCAAGGCTTTGCGCCGTACGCGTTGGCGCCAGCGTTTGATCGTGGCACGATGTCGGGGTTATCGACCGAGACCCCCTGACCATGCCGCAATCCCAAGCCAAGAATCTGTCCCTGATCGCCGCAATCGACCTGGGCTCCAACAGCTTTCACATGGTCGTGGCCAAGGCCCAGAACGGCGAGATCCGTATTCTTGAGCGCCTCGGCGAAAAGGTCCAACTGGCCGCCGGCATCGACGATGAGCGCCAGCTCAACGAAGAATCCATGCAGCGCGGGCTCGATTGCCTGAAGCGCTTTGCCCAACTGATCAACGGTATGCCCCCCGGCGCCGTGCGGATCGTTGGCACCAACGCCCTGCGCGAAGCCCGCAACCGTGCCGAATTCATCCGCCGCGCCGAAGAAATCCTCGGCCACCCGGTGGAAGTCATCTCCGGCCGTGAAGAGGCGCGCCTGATCTACCTCGGCGTCTCCCACACCCTCGCCGACACTCCGGGCAAACGCCTGGTGGCCGACATCGGCGGCGGCAGTACTGAATTCATCATCGGCCAGCGCTTCGAGCCGCTGTTGCGCGAAAGCCTGCAAATGGGCTGCGTCAGCTACACCCAGCGTTATTTCAAGGACGGCAAGGTCACCCCGGCCCGTTACGCCCAGGCGTATACAGCGGCACGGCTGGAGATCATGAGCATCGAGCACGCCCTGCATCGCCTGACCTGGGATGAAGCCATCGGCTCCTCGGGCACCATCCGCGCCATCGGCCTGGCGCTGAAGGCTGGCGGGCATGGCACCGGCGAGGTGAATGCTGAAGGCTTGGCGTGGCTCAAGCGCAAACTGTTCAAACTCGGCGATGTCGAGAAGATCGACTTCGAAGGCATCAAACCTGATCGCCGCGCGATTTTCCCCGCCGGCCTGGCGATTCTCGAAGCGATCTTCGACGCCCTCGAACTGCAACGCATGGACCACTGTGAAGGCGCCCTGCGTGAAGGCGTGCTCTACGATCTATTGGGTCGTCATCATCACGAAGACGTCCGTGAGCGCACCCTCAGTTCGCTGATGGAGCGTTACCACGTCGATCTGGAACAAGCGGCACGGGTTGAACGCAAAGCCCTGCATGCCTTCGATCAAGTGGCCGAGGACTGGGACCTGGACGACGGTGTCTGGCGCGAACTGCTGGGCTGGGCCGCCAAGGTCCATGAAGTGGGCCTGGACATCGCCCACTATCACTACCACAAGCACGGCGCCTACCTGATCGAGCACTCGGACCTGGCCGGGTTCTCCCGGGAAGACCAGCAAATGCTCGCGCTACTGGTGCGCGGTCACCGCCGCAACATTCCCCGGGACAAGTTTGCCGAATTCGGCAGTGATGGCAGCAAGCTGATTCGCCTGTGCGTGCTGTTGCGCTTTGCGATCCTGTTCCACCACATCCGCGGCACCCAGGAAATGCCCCAGGTCGTACTGCGCGCCAACGGCGACAGCCTGGATGTGTTGTTCCCGACCAACTGGCTGGACGAAAACCAACTGACCCAGGCCGACTTCGCCCTGGAGGCGGAATGGCTGACGCGGGTGGGGTTCACCCTGAACGTTCGCTGAGACCCGCCGAACACGGTCCTGTAGGAGCAAGGCTTGCCCGCGATGGCGATCTTGTGGGCGCTATCGCCGTAGGAGCAAAGCTTGCTCGCGATGGCGATCTTGCAGGCGCTATCGCGAGCAAGCTTTGCTCCTACAGGGCGGAAGCGGAAACAAAAATGGCGATCCGCAGGGATCGCCATTTTTTATTGCCCGACGTTCGCTTTTAGCGAACGGCCAGAATCGGACTACCCAACCGCTCCAGCAAGGTCGCCTGGGCGCTGCGTGGGTTCTGGTTGCCGGTCGGGGTGTTGCGGATGTAACGACCATCCGACTGCAGGCTCCAGCTGTGGGTGTTATCGGTCAGATACAGCTCCAGCTCTTTCTTGACCCGCATGATCAGCTTCTTGCCTTCCACCGGGAAGCAAGTCTCGACGCGCTTGTCGAGGTTGCGCTCCATCCAGTCGGCGCTGGAGAGGAACATCTGCTCTTCGCCGCCATTGAGGAAGTAGAAAACCCGGGTGTGTTCCAGGAAGCGACCGATGATCGAGCGCACGTGGATGTTGTGCGAGACCCCGGCGATGCCCGGACGCAAGCAGCACATGCCGCGCACTACCAGATCGATACGTACCCCGGACTGACTGGCCTTGTACAACGCGCGGATGATCTTCGGATCAGTCAGCGAGTTGAACTTGGCGATGATGTGCGCCGGTTTGCCGTCGAGGGCGAACTGCGTCTCCCGGGCAATCATGTCGAGCATGCCCTTCTTCAGCGTAAACGGCGCGTGCAGCAGCTTCTTCATGCGCAAGGTCTTGCCCATGCCGATCAACTGACTGAACAGTTTGCCGACGTCTTCACACAACGCGTCATCCGAGGTCAGCAGGCTGTAGTCGGTGTACAGACGGGCGTTGGCCGCGTGATAGTTGCCGGTGCCCAAGTGCGCGTAACGCACGATTTCACCGGCCTCGCGGCGCAGGATCAGCATCATCTTGGCGTGGGTCTTGAAGCCGACCACGCCATAAATCACCACCGCACCGGCCGCTTGCAGACGGCTGGCCAGTTGCAGGTTGGATTCTTCGTCGAAGCGCGCGCGCAATTCGATCACCGCGGTGACTTCCTTGCCGTTACGCGCCGCGTCTACCAGCGCATCAACGATTTCCGAGTTGGCGCCGGAGCGGTACAACGTCTGGCGGACCGCCAATACATGCGGGTCCTTGGCGGCCTGACGCAGCAGATCGACCACAGGGGTGAACGATTCGAACGGGTGCAGCAGCAGGATGTCCTGCTTGCTGATCACGCTGAAAATGTTCTCGCTGTTCTGCAGCAGTTTCGGGATCTGCGGCGTGAACGGCAGGTATTGCAGCGCACGCTGGCTGTCCAGGCCGGTGATGCTGAACAGGCGAGTCAGGTTGACCGGACCGTTGACCTGATACAACTCGGTCTCGTGCAGGTTGAACTGCTTGAGCAAGTAGTCGGACAGGTGTTTCGGGCAGGTGTCGGCGACTTCCAGACGCACCGCATCGCCGTAGCGACGGGAGAACAACTCGCCGCGCAGGGCGCGAGCCAGGTCTTCCACGTCTTCGGTATCGACTGCCAGGTCGGCGTTTCGGGTCAGGCGGAACTGGTAGCAGCCCTTGACCTTCATGCCCTGGAACAGGTCATCGGCGTGGGCGTGGATCATCGACGACAGGAACACGTAGTTGTCGCCAGGACCGCCAACTTCTTCCGGAACCTTGATCACCCGTGGCAGCAAACGCGGCGCCGGGATGATCGCCAGGCCGGAGTCGCGACCGAAGGCGTCGATGCCTTCGAGTTCGACGATGAAGTTCAGGCTCTTGTTCACCAGCAACGGGAACGGGTGCGTCGGGTCAAGGCCGATCGGTGTGATGATCGGCGCGATCTCGTCGCGGAAATAGCGGCGCACCCAGGTTTTGATCTTGGTCGTCCAGTGACGACGACGGATGAAGCGGACCTGATGTTTCTCCAGTTCCGGCAACAGAATGTCGTTGAGGATCGCGTACTGGCGGTCAACATAACCGTGCACCAGCTCACTGATTCGGGCCAGGGCCTGGTGCGGTTGCAGGCCATCGGCGCCAGCCTGTTCACGGGCGAAGGTGATCTGCTTCTTCAGACCGGCCACGCGAATCTCGAAGAACTCGTCCAGGTTGCTGGAGAAAATCAGCAGGAACTTCAGCCGTTCCAACAACGGATAGGACTCATCCAGCGCCTGTTCCAGCACGCGGATGTTGAACTGCAGTTGCGAGAGCTCGCGATGGATGTAAAGGCTACTGTCATCCAGGCCGGGAATGGCAATCGCCGGGGCTGCGGGCGCAACCTCGACCACCACCGCGGGTGGAGTAGGCTCCAGCTCCGGCGGGGTTTCGGCGATTTGCTCTACCACGGCTTGAGCTTCCTTTACTGCAACTTCAGAGAGTCCTTCGGTATTCATCGAATGTTCCTGGGAGGGCTATTTTTGCTCTCGTAACAATTGGGCAGCGCGCACGGCAAAATAAGTCAGGATGCCATCTGCGCCTGCACGTTTAAAAGCGGTCAGGGATTCGAGGATAACCCCTTCGCTCAACCAGCCATTCTGGATCGCCGCCATGTGCATGGCGTATTCGCCGCTGACTTGGTAAACAAACGTCGGCACTTTGAATTCTTCTTTAACCCGGTAAAGGATGTCCAGATACGGCATGCCTGGCTTGACCATGACCATGTCTGCGCCTTCTGACAAGTCCGCCGCCACTTCGTGCAGGGCTTCGTTGCCGTTGGCCGGGTCCATCTGATAGGAGGCCTTGTTGGCCTTGCCCAGGTTCAGCGCCGAACCCACCGCATCGCGGAACGGGCCGTAATAGGCGCTGGCGTATTTGGCCGAGTAAGCCATGATCCGCACATTCACGTGATCGGCCAGCTCAAGGGCTTCGCGGATCGCCTGGATGCGACCGTCCATCATGTCCGACGGGGCCACCACCTGAGCGCCGGCGGCGGCGTGAGACAGGGCCTGCTTGACCAGTGCATCGACGGTAATGTCGTTCTGCACGTAGCCTTCTTCGTCGAGGATACCGTCCTGGCCGTGGGTGGTGAACGGGTCCAGGGCGACGTCGGTGATCACACCCAACTCAGGGAATCGATCACGCAACGCACGGGTGGCGCGCTGGGCAATGCCGTCCGGGTTCCAGGCTTCAGCGGCATCCAGCGACTTGAGTTCCGGCGGCGTCACCGGGAACAGCGCGACTGCCGGAATCCCCAGCTCGACCCACTTGGCCGCCTCGATCAGCAACAGATCGATGGTCAGGCGTTCCACGCCCGGCATCGACGCCACCGCTTCGCGACGGTTTTCACCGTCCAGCACAAACACCGGCAAGATCAGGTCATCGACGGTCAGAACGTTTTCACGGACCAGTCGACGCGAGAATTCATCACGGCGGTTGCGACGCAGGCGGGTTGCAGGAAACAAACGGTTGGCGGGGGTAAAGCTCACGGCAGACTCCTGAGCCCGCGCTGGCGGGCGAGCGTGACAGTTATAAGCGGCCATTATGACGAACACATGACACTTATGTGCGACCTGCGTCACGTAGCCGCATTCCATTGTCCTTGTAGGAATTGTTCACGTCGAGACACATTTGGACACTTTCATGAATGTGCACGAAGGGTTAGGCTGCGCGTTCATTTCGCCAGCACCCAGACAATGCTCCAACAATTTCTGCATGACTTCGGCTACTTTGCCCTTTTTCTCGGCACGTTCTTCGAAGGCGAAACCATCCTGGTGCTCGCGGGCTTCCTCGCGTTTCGCGGATACATGGACATCAACCTGGTCGTCGTCGTGGCGTTCTTCGGCAGTTACGCCGGTGATCAGCTGTGGTACTTCCTGGGGCGCAAGCACGGCCGCAAATTACTGGCGCGCAAACCGCGCTGGCAGATGATGGGCGACCGCGCGCTGGAACATATCCGCAAGCACCCGGACATCTGGGTCCTGAGCTTCCGCTTTGTCTATGGTTTGCGCACGGTGATGCCGGTAGCGATCGGCCTGTCGGGTTATCCGCCGGGACGCTACCTGCTGCTGAACGGGATTGGCGCCGCGATCTGGGCCAGCGCCCTGGCAGCGGCGGCCTATCACTTCGGTGCGGTGCTTGAGGGCTTGCTGGGCAGCGTCAAGAAGTACGAGCTATGGGTGCTCGGCGCCCTGCTGGTATTGGGCCTGATACTGTGGCTGCGCCGGCGCTTCAAGAATGCTCGCCTGGCGAAGAAGATCTACGCCGACGAGCAGGCCCTGAAGGCCGAACAAGCGCGGATCAGCGAACCTAAGACGCCAGTCGAGTAAAACGGTCTCTGCAGCAGTAGAGACCGATCCCGCTGAGCAGGCTGTAACTGAACAGCCCGACCCAGCCCGCCGCGCTGGCCGGCCACAGCCCGACCATTGGCGCCAGCCACACCAGCGGCAGGTTCGACGCCAGCCGCAAAAGCTCCAGCTTCAACGTCCACGGACGATTCTCCAGGGCCACGCCCAACGTAAACAAACCCAGCGCCACCGCACTCCAGCCGAGCACCAGCGCGGCGGTCGGCAGACTCGGCTCCAGGTTCATCAAGTAGCTGCCCAAGGCGATGTAGACGCAAAACTGCAACGCCACATACAACTGCTGACGTCCGTCCAATGGCACTTCGAATTTGCGGAACTGGCTCAGATCGGGCTTGCTCATCGGGTAGTTGGCCGCCACGTCCGCCGGGCGCCAACCGGTGCGCATGAACCAGATGCGCAGCTTGTCCCACTTGCTCTGCGCCCGCTTCGCGTCATCCCACAATTGCGCATAGAACTGCACGTTGGCCCACAGCGGATTCCAGCTCGCCAGCGGCGTGGTCACGCCGAATATCACCGGTTCGTTGTCATCCTCTTCCTGGAACGAGCCAAATAGACGGTCCCAAATAATGAACACCCCACCGTAGTTGCGATCCATGTAGAGAGCGTTCTGCGCATGGTGGGCCCGATGATTGGATGGCGTGACGAAGAACCACTCGAACCAGCCGAGCTTGGGAATGTGTTTGGTGTGCACCCAGAATTGATACAGCAGGTTCAACGCCGCCACGCTGACAAACACCAGCAGCGGCACGCCGAGCACCGCCATGGGCAGGTAGAAAATCCAGCTCAACAGAAACCCGGTGCTGGTCTGACGCAGGGCCGTGGAGAGGTTGTAGTCCTCGCTCTGGTGATGCACCGAATGCGCGGCCCAGAGGATGTTGCGCTCGTGGCCCATGCGGTGCAGCCAGTAGTAGCAGAAGTCGTAGAGCACGAAGGCAAACACCCAGACCCAGACGCTGTCGCCCGAGAGCTTGAACAACGCCAGATGCTCGAGGGCAAACGCATACGTCAGCAGCCCCACACCCTTGGTCAACAGGCCCGTGGTGGTGGACAACACGCCGGTACTGATGCTGTTGATCGCGTCGGCCAGCCGATAATTGCGCACCCCGCGCCAACGATCGGCCAGCAGTTCGACAGCAATCAGCACGAAGAAAAACGGCACCGCATACAGAATGAAATTCATGACGCGACCTGATGGCAATGGTGATGACTAATCCTAGGCCTCGCCGCGAATTAACCCTATGGCAACCCGCGACAAATTAGTGGACATTTAGCGCCATGAACCTGGAGAAAAGCCCATGAGCAAAAAAATTGCAGTGATCCTTTCCGGCTGTGGCGTGTACGACGGCGCCGAGATCCACGAAAGCGTGATTACCTTGCTGCGCCTGGACCAGCGCGGTGCCCAGGTGCAGTGCTTTGCACCGAACATTGCGCAGTTGCATGTGATCAACCACCTGACCGGCGAAGAAATGCCCGAGTCACGCAACGTTCTGGTGGAATCGGCGCGCATCGCCCGGGGCAACATCAAGGATCTGCGCGAGGCCAGCGTCGAAGACTTCGATGCGCTGATCGTGCCGGGCGGTTTTGGCGCAGCCAAGAACCTTTCCAACTTCGCGGTCGAAGGCGCCGGCTGCACGGTGCAACCGGAAGTCCTGGCGTTGGCCGAGGCCTTTGCCGAAGCGGGGAAACCGGTGGGGCTGATCTGCATCTCGCCGGCACTGGCGGCGAAAATCTACGGCCCGGGCGTGACCTGCACCATCGGTAACGATGCCGAGACGGCGGCAGCCATGAACAAAATGGGCGCCACCCATGCCGATTGCGCGGTGGGGGATATTGTTGAGGACAAGGCGCGCAAGTTGGTGAGTACACCGGCGTATATGCTGGCCCAGACGATCAGCGAGGCGGCTTCGGGGATTAATAAGCTGGTGGATCGCGTTCTCGAACTGACCCACGAAAACGACGCCTGACCTGGCTCACTGAAAGGCTTGATCGTTCCCACGCTCTGCGTGGGAATGCCTCAACGGACGCTCCGCGTTCGGCTCTAGATGGGACGCGGAGCGTCCCGGGCTGCATTCCCACGCGGAGCGTGGGAACGATCATTGTGCCCGGGTCAGCCGAGTGAGGATCCGGTCCAGCGCATTGGCAAACGCCTGCTTCTCCCGCTCGCCAAATGGCGCGGGCCCGCCGCTCATCTGACCTTGCTCGCGTAAATCGGTAAACAGGTTCCGCACCGCCAACCGATCCCCCATGTTCTGCGCATCAAATTCTTTGCCCCGCGGGTCGAGCGCCGAAACGCCCTTCTTCACCAAACGATCCGCCAGGGGCACATCGCTGCAAATCACCAGCTCGCCGGGCACTGCGTGTTCCACCAGGTAATCGTCGGCCGCATCCGGGCCGCTGGGCACCACGATCAGCTTCACCAAGGCCAGGCCTGGTTTGATCTGTGGCTGACCGGCCACCAGCACCACTTCGAACTGGCGCTTGAGTGCAAACTTCACCACCAGATCCTTGGCCGCCCGTGGGCAGGCGTCGGCGTCGATCCAGACACGCATTGTGTTTCCTCTTAAAAGCATCGCGGGCAAGCCTTGCTCCTACAGGTTATACGCAACCGGCGCATGAATCCCGTAGGAGCGAGGCTTGCCCGCGAATGGGGGCGACGCGGACTTAAGACGTTTGCACCCGCCGCTTCTCGACCATGCGACTGCGGCTATACAGCACGACAATCGCAATGATCGCCACCGCCTGCGCACTCAGCGAATACGCATCGGCATGGATCCCCAGCCAGTCGAAGTCAAAGAACGGCACCGGCCGGGTGCCGAAGATCCCGGCTTCCTGCAACGCCTTCACGCCATGCCCGGCGAACACCACCGACAACGCGCACAGCAACCCGGCGTTGATCCCGAAGAACAGCGCCAGCGGCAATTTCGCCGAACCGCGCAGGATCACCCAGGCCAGCCCCACCAACAGCACCAGCGCCGTGGCGCCACCCGCCAATACCGCGTTATGCCCGGCGGGACCGGCCTGCAACCACAGGGTTTCGTAGAACAGGATCACTTCGAACAGTTCGCGGTACACCGAGAAGAACGCCAGGATCGCAAAACCGAATCGCCCGCCGCCGCCCACCAGGCTGCTCTTGATGTAATCCTGCCAGGCCGCCGCATGGCGACGGTCGTGCATCCACACGCCAAGCCATAGCACCATGACGCTGGCAAACAGCGCGGTGCAGCCTTCCAGCAATTCACGCTGGGCACCGCTGACATCAATCACATACGCCGCCAGCGCCCAGGTCGCCAAACCGGCCACCAGCGCCAAACCCCAACCGACGTTGACGCTGCGCACCGCCGATTGCTGGCCGGTGTTGCGCAGGAACGCGAGGATCGCCGCCAGCACCAGAATCGCTTCCAGACCTTCGCGCAGCAGAATCAACAGGCCGGAGATGTAGCTCAGGGACCAGCTCAAACCATCGCTGCCCAACAGGCCGGCGGATTCCTTCAGCTTGGACTTGGCGGCGTCCAGGCGCTGCTCAACCTGGGCCACCGGCAAGCCGTCCTGCAATGACTGACGGTAGGCCATCAGGGATTTTTCGGTGTCTTTGCGCACGTTGGCGTCGACGTTATCCAGGGAGCTTTCGACCAGTTCGAAGCCTTCCAGGTACGCCGCCACCGACAGGTCGTAGGCCTGATCGTGTTCGCCGGCACGGTAAGCGGCGATGCTCTTGTCCAGAGTGGCTGCGGTGTAGTCCAGCAATTGCCCCGGGCCGCGCTTGACCTGCGGCGGCTGCGCCCGTTGTGCGCGGAACGTCGCCACAGCTTGCGGGCCTTCAGCGGCCAGTACTTCGGCTGGCGTCTGACGGGCCAGGTCGGCAATGTTGTAGGTCTTTTCGGATTTCGCTGCAGCCGGATCGGCGCTGAAGCCCGCGATATAGGTCGCCAGGTCCCAGCGCTGACGATCATCCAGTTGATCGGCGAAGGACGGCATGTCGGTGCCTTCGACGCCTTGGCCCAGGGTGTTGTAGATCCCGTAGAGGCTCAGGCGATCCAGTCGCGCCGCATCGCGCAGATTGGCCGGTGGCGGCGTCATGCCCACGCCGGCCGGGCCATCGCCGGCGCCCGCATCACCGTGGCACACCGAGCATTGCTGGGCATACAGCGGCGCACCGCGAGTCGGGTCTGGAGTAATGACCGGAGCCTGGCTGACTTCATAGGCCACCGCCAGTTTCGCACCGAGTTGGCGGGCCTGACGGACGACATCAGCGCCATCCTTGCGTGCCGCGATTGCCGCGCCCAGGCTGCTGACACCCTGCTCCAGTTCGGCCTGCTCAGGCTTGGCCGGCAATTCAGCGATCAAACCTTTCAGAACACCGAGGAATTCCTGCTGTTCACGGTATTCAGACTCATCAATAACCTTGCCGCCCTCGACCGTCGCCGGGTAATCCGCGCCAATGTAGTCAAGCAAATGCAGCGCTTTAGGCGCGCCTTCGGCGGTGTCAGCCAGCGCATTGAGGCTGCAGAACGCAATCACCGGCAGCACTAGCCACGCCAGAAAACGGGAAGAGGCAGTCATGAATGAATCTCAAAGGGAAATACGAAGTAACACATTGTTCACTTCCAATGACTTTCACTCAAGCTTTGTTGGTATTTCCTGCATGGCTGCGTATAAATTCAGCGGCGAATCGCCCTCTCTTCGCGATATCCGTTCAGGGAAGAATCATCGTCCATGCGCCCACCCCTGTTTTTCTCGCTGCTGCTCAGCCTTATCCTGCAGATGAGTGGATGTGCCGCGTACCGCAATTACGATCAGGAAATGCAACAGACTAACGACCAGCTCTTGGTGGGCAACCTCCAAGGGGCGCTGGACCTGGTGGAATTGCACAATCCCTGGGATGACAAGGATCTGCTCTATTACTTCGAGAAGGGCGCCATCCTCAGTGTCGCCAGCATGCTGCCGCAGAGCCAGAAGGCTTGGCGCAGCGCCGACCAGATGGTGTTCCAGCGCGAAGAAGCGGTGCCCTCCGGCGCCATGAAACTGCTCACCCGTTTCGGCAGCGAAATGGGCACGATGCTGGTGAACGACAAACTGCGTCGCTACGAAGGCTACGACTACGAAAAAGTCATGTTGACCACGCAAATGGCCCTCAACCAATTGGCGGCGAATGACTTCGATGGCGCCCGCGCCGACATCAAGAAAACCCACGAACGCGAAGCGCTGATTGCCCGCCAACGCGAGAAACAGTACGAAGAACTCGAGGAGCAGGCCAAGGCCCAGGGCATTTCGGTGCACTACAAGGATCTGCAGGGTTATCCGGTGACCACCCTCGATGCGCCCGCCGTCATCGAACTGAAGAACGGCTACCAGAGCGCCTTCAGTCATTACCTGGCAGGCTTCACCTACGAAGCCCTCGGCGAACGGGATCTCGCCGCGCCGGGTTATCGCCAGGCCATCGAACTGCGCCCGAACCTGGCGTTTCTCGAGCAGGCGCTGCGCAATCTCGACAAACCGCTGGCAAAAGCCGATGAGAGTGATGTGCTGATCATCGTCCAAAGCGGTCTGGCGCCGGCACGCAGTTCGGTGCGCGTGCCGATTCCGGTGCAGCTCAACGAAAATCTGGTGATCGTTGCGCCGATTTCTTTCCCGGTAATGATTCCGGACACCATCACGCCCACGTTCGACCACATCATCGTCGATGGTCGCAAACGGCCGCTGACCGCACTTAACAGCGTCACCGACATGGCTTTGCGCACCTTGCGTGACGACATGCCTGCCATCATTTCGCGAGCGATGTTCCGCGCCAACATGGCGGCGATCATCCAAGCCCAGGAAAACCAACGCAACCCGGCCAAGGCCTCGTTGGTGGTCACCGCCGAAGACCCGTTCGAGGAGGCTGATACCCGCGTATGGCGCACCCTGCCGGACAAAACCCTGGTCGCGCGTCTGCGGCTGAAAAAAGGTGATCACCTGTTTACCGCCCCGAACGCGCCCGGCACCGCGCCGGTGACCATCCGTATCGACCACGACTTTCAAGTGATCAACCTGCGCACCCTGAACACCGTGGCCTTCGTCGTCGGCAAGACGTCCGTGCAGTCCTGGCCGGCGCCGGTATCAAGCCAGAAATAAGTAGTGGCACGTTGTGAAAAAATGTAATTAAAAAGCCATTACATAGCCAGCATCCGAGCTTATAATGCCGCGCCCCTGCCTAGGCGGTACGGCATTTAAGCTCCTCTTTATGAGGAATTGGCAGGACGCCAGTCTCCTGCCGATAGGTCCCAACAGCCCGACCAGCAAGCGCGGCTGCTTCTACTCAGGGAAGAAGTACCCCCTATGGCCTCTCGCGCCCTTACCTCGATCGCACTCAGCGCGGTCACTTTACTCTCCGGCTGTTCCGCCTTTCGCAACTACGACTCCGAACTCGCGCAAACCAACCAGCAACTGGCCGCCGGCAACGTCGATGCCGCGTTGACCCTGCTGGAAAAGAACAACACCGGCCCGGACAAAGACCTGCTTTATTACTTCGAGAAGGGTGAACTGCTGCGCGCCAAGGGCGACCTGTCCGGCAGCCAGAACGCCTGGACCAGCGCCGATCAGGTGGTGGGCAAGTGGGAAGACTCGGTCAAGCTCGATACCGACAAGTACCTGGCACAGTTCGGCAGCTTCCTGGTCAACGACAAAGTCCGTCGCTACGAAGGTTATGACTATGAAAAAGTCATGCTGACCACGCAGATGGCGCTGAACCTGTTGGCAGTGAACGACTTCGACGGCGCGCGCATGTCGATCAAGAAGACCCACGAGCGTGAGGCGGTAATCGCCGATCTGCGGGACAAGGAATACCTCAAGAGCGAAGACGAGGCCGAGAAAGAAGGCATCAAGACCCAGTACAAAGACCTGCAGGGTTACCCGGTCGCCAGCCTCGACGCACCGGACGTGGTCAGCCTGAAAAACAGCTACCAGAGTGCGTTCAGCCATTACCTGGCCGGTTTCGTCTACGAAGCCCTGGGTGAAAAAGACCTCGCTGCGCCGGGTTATCGCAAGGCCGCCGAACTGCGCCCGAACACGCCGCTGCTGGAACAGGCACTGGTCAACCTCGACAAACCGGCCAAGACTGACGACAGCGACATTCTGATTGTGGTGCAAAGCGGCCTGGCGCCGTCCCGGGATTCGATCCGCATTCCGTTGCCTTTGCCGATCAGCAACCAGCTCGTAATCACCCCGCTGTCGTTCCCGATCATCAAGCCCGACACCTCCACCGCCCCCTTCGCCCAGATCGGCGTGGACGGTCAGCAGTTGAACCTGACCCAGCTCAACAGCACCACCGCCATGTCCCGCCGCGCGCTGCGTGACGACATGCCGGGCATCATCCTGCGCACCACCGTGCGCGCCGTGACCAAAGGCGTGGCCCAGAAGAAGATCAACGAAACCAACCCGCTGGCCGGTCTGGCGGTGGGTATTTCTTCAGCTGTGCTCGAAGGTGCCGATACCCGTACATGGCGCACCCTGCCGGACAACACCCAAGTGGTGCGTCTGCGCTTGAAGAAAGGCGAACACCAAGTCACCCTGCCGAGCGCCGTGGGCGGTTCGGTGGTCAAGGTGACGGTGGATCAGCGTTATCAGGTCATCACCTTGCGCGCCGTGGGTAGTCAGGTATTCGCCAGCGGCCTGGCCGCACACGTGATCACCAGTGCCAACCCGACCGCCGTGGCCAGCTTCAAACAACCTTAAGAACGGAGTCTTTGCATGCGCTTCAAACTCATCGCTGTTGTCGCCCTGGCCTTGCTGGCCGGGTGCGCCACCCCGCCACCACCGGAGCCGGGCAGCGCCGCCAGTAAAGTCGTGGCCATGGGCAAGCTCAAGAACATCGTGGTCGGCGCCATGCGCGTCGCCCGGGAAAACGGCTTCCAGACGGTCAATGTGCAGTTGAGCAATACCAGCTTCAACAACAAGACCTTCTACTACCGTTTTGCCTGGCTCGGCCCTGAGGGCTTCCCGGTCGCGGAAGAGGAAACCTGGAAAAGCCAAATGATGTACGGCGAACAGACCAGTTTCATCCAGGCCATCGCGCCGACCGCCAAAGCCGTGGATTTCCGTCTCGAAATCAAGACACCTTAAGCCCGACACCCTATTTCAGTTCTAGAGAGCATTCCCATGTTTGCACGCTTTTCGTTTATCGCCGTCATCGCCCTCCTGGCCAGCGGTTGCGCCAACACTTCGCCGACCCTGGGCAGCAAGAACATCAGCTACGGTGACACCAAGGCTGTGGAAACCGTGACCAACGAGTTCGGTTCCACCGACCTGCAGATGATCGCCGAGTCCATGACCCGCTCCTTGGCCCAGTCCGGCATCCTGCAGAATCGCCCGGTGGTTCAGGTCTACGACGTGAAGAACAAGACCAGCGAGTACATCGATACCCGCGAAATCACCACCAGCATCAAGACCCAGCTGATGAAGACCGGCACCGCCCGCTTCGCCAGCGACAACACCGCGATGCAGAGCCAGGTTGACCAGCTCAAGCTGCAAAACCAGAGCGGCCTGTACAAGAAAGCCACGGTGGCCAAGACCGGCAACATGATCGCCGCCAAGTATCGTCTTGAAGGTTCGATCAGCTCGATCGTCAAACGCAGCAGCGACTACAAGGACGTCTTCTACAAATTCAGCCTGCAACTGATCGACGTCGAAAGCGGTCTGGCCGAGTGGATGGACGAAAAAGAGATTCGCAAAACCACGGAGCGTTAATCGATGCGCACATGGATTGGCATGATGGCCCTGGCTTGCGCGTTCAGCGTGCAAGCGGCCCCGAAAGTTGCAGTCACGGATCTGGCGTATCAGGAGCGGGTGGAGCAATACATCCACACCATTTCGGCCCAGAGCAATCACCGTGAGGGTTACTACAGCGCCAGCGGTTCTTCGAGCTACAACGAGTACGAAGCCACGACCAGCTACATCGAACAGACCGAACTGCGCAAATTCACCGGCGACATCAAGGGTGAAATCCTGCGCACCGGCATGTTCCAACTGGTCCAGGGCACGCCTTACACGGCTGCGTCCAAGGGTGACATCTACGATGTGATCAAGCGGATCAAGGCCGGTAACTTCAAGGGCGCGGACTATGTGCTGTTCGGCACCGTGTCGGACATCGACTTCACCCAGGACATCAACGAGCTGGCCAACACCGACAGTTATTCAGCGGTGCTGGCGTTGACCCTGGTGGCGGATTTCAGTCTGATCAACACCAAGACCTACGAAATCACCTCGGCCTTCACGGCGATGGGTGAAGGCCAGGACACCAAATTGGTGAACAACCGGGACATCAAAATCTCGCTGAACCGCCCACGGGTGGTGCGCGATGTGTCCAAGGCCTTGGGCGAGGACGTGGCCGGGCAACTGAGCCAACAACTGGGTGGGCCTAGCTATGAACAGCCTCGCGAGCCGGCTCAACGCAACAATCTGCCGCGCGATACTGCACCGGTAATTTTGCGCTGAGTCTGACGCTGATCGTTCCCACGCTCTGCGTGGGAATGCAGCCCGGGACGCTCCGCGTCCCAAAATGCCGAACGCGGAGCGTCCGTTGAGGCATTCCCACGCGGAGCGTGGGAACGATAAGGCGACCTGAAAAGGTCGCCTTTTTTGTGCCCGGCAGTTTTACACCACCGCTTTGCGCAACGTCGCCATGAACGCCGCAGCGCCAATGAACAACCCGGCAAACGTGCGGTTCATGCGTTTTTGCTGTTGGGGCGTACGCAACATCCGCAACACTTTGGCCGCCAGCCCGGTGTAACCGGCCATGACGATCAGATCGACGCAGACCATGGTGACGCCGATGATCAGGTATTGAGCCAGCAGCGGCGCGTGGGGATCAATGAACTGCGGCAGCACCGCCAGCATGAACACCAGTGCCTTCGGGTTGCTGATGTTCACCAGGAAACCCCGGAACATCAGGGCCAGCGGCTTGCCAATCTGCCGCACTGCCGTGTCGTCGCTCATGTCGCTGGGCAGTGCACGCCACTGCTTGACCGCGAGGTAAACCAGGTATGCCACGCCGAACCATTTGATCGCATAAAAAGCCGTCGCCGATGCCGTGAGAATCGCGCCAACCCCCGCGCCGACAATCGCAATCTGCACCGCCAGGCCCAGTTGCAGGCCCAGGGCGTTCCAGTAGCCACGCCAGAAACCGTAACGCAGACCGCTGGACATCGACGCAATCGCGCCGGCACCGGGAGACAAACTGATCACCCAGCAGGCGGCAAAAAACGCCAGCCATGTTTGAAGCACCATCGCACACCTCGACTCAGACTCGTGACAGACGTCTAAGCTAATGCGGCTTTGGGACAAACGCCATGATTTTCTAGACCAACACCAGTGCTTCCAGCTTCTGCAACCACTGATTGAAATGGGGACATTTTTCACGCATGGCATCTAGCCCTATCTCACAAGCAATCAGTGGCCCATGAAAGGTTTTCTGATAGCCAGGCATCGCAGCTTCTATGCGTTTAGACGGCGCGGTGCGAGGACTATTATTAATATCTTCAGGAGTCGCATATGGAGCCGCAGCCGCCTTCAGCCTTACGAGTGTTGCAGGATCGTCGGTCCACTCCCCGAACCTATCCACCCCTGCAAAAAGGAGAGCCTCAAATTCATGCACCATCAAATTGGGTATGAAATTGCGCTCAGCAATATCAATCGCCAATTGTGCCTCCAGGAAGTCAGCCTTTTCGTGCCCTGTACCAGCGATGGGGAAAGCTGGCAAATCGATGCCCGGAAAATCATTGGGCAGCGCATAAAGATCAAACATCGTAGTCACGTGAGCGGCGTGATGCTCCCGACATAATCGGGTTAACTGGGATTTGACCTTGCCGTAGCTCACTACGCCACCTTTGTATCCTGGCCGGGTACTTACAATAATGGGCGTGAGAAACACACCCTGGCTTGCATAGTGGGGTGTCAGTAGCTCACCGACGAAAGCTTCTTCAGTTTGGCCCTCAACGAGCAGAACGATTCGGCTCATCGGCTAGGCCTCCCGCCTAATACATTCTTCTTCCAAAGTTCTCCTAAACTGAACTCGCCCAGCCACTTGGCCAGAGGCGTGGAATCCAAACGTTTAAATGTGGAGGTGCCACCCACCTTATCCACCACAATAAGATCTTCGGCATCAAACTGATCAACAAGCTCAACTGACTGTGTTGAAAGGATCAGTTGATGCTTCTGCGAAACCGACTTCATCAATCCGCCAAGCGCGACGATAGCAAAGGGATGCAACCCCAGTTCTGGCTCATCGATAAGAATTGCCGAAGGCATAAACTCTTCGGGTTGAAGCAAGACCGTAGCAAGGCAAATAAACCGCAGAGTACCGTCTGATAAGGCTGCGGCAGTAAAAGGAACATCGTGTCCCGCCTCAGTCCACTCAAGCTGGATTTTTTCCTTGTTATCGACCGTTGCACGCAGATGGAAGTCGCCAAAAAATGGGGCCACCATCTGAATCGCCTTTACGATGCGTTTGTAGTGAGTTTCATGATGATTTTTCAAACGATACAAAAACGCTGCCAGATTACGAGCGTCGTCGCGCAGGTATTCATTGTCGTTGATGCCATGGATTTGTTTGACCAATGCACTGGCACCCGTATCGTGGAAATGATAGATGCGCCAACTGCGAATGGCAGGTACAACATGTTTGTAAATTAGCGTTTTAGTCTTCTGCTCTGCAGCGTACGACTCAAAATGACCTGACTTGGCGCGCCAATCACCGCTTTGGTTCCACCAGAGCGCCTCATGAGCAAACATCATTCGATTGTCTAAAGTGGGCTTAAGCTTGAATTTGTAGCCGTTATTACCGAAGTAGAGTTCAGCACAAAGTTCTTCAGTTTTCTTACGACCAAAATGAAGCAAGGCGTCAGGGCCTCCAGCGGCTCCGACTGAGAGCTGTAATTGCTCGTCCAATATGCGATTGATCAGGCGGAAAAAGCCGATGAAATTTGACTTGCCTGCACCGTTTGCGCCGATAAGGACATTGAGCTTCCCCAACTCGATGTCACATTCGGCAATCGATTTGTAGCCGCGCAGGGTCAGCCTCGATAGCTGATCCGAATCGTCAACTTTCTTAACCATCTGAGTCTCCCGATAGCGGTTCATTTCGACTGACGAAACGTACCAGTTCAAATTCAACAAACAGTAGCAAATGTCCGGTGCCTGCCCTGCACTCTATGCAGCAACGGGCCTAGCGATGCCAACTAGAACACATCACTGCCACCGTCGAACCGAGCGCTGGAAGAACAGGCTGTTCGGCACTTGCACCATGGCGCTGCCAGTCCCCGCCTCTTCGGCTTCGATCAACGTGGTAAACAGCAGATTGATCGCCACCACCCGGCCTTTGACGCCAGGCTTGTCGAGGGTGTCCACCAACTCGACTACGTCACCGATGCGGAACGGGCCGACGGTGAAGATCAGGATCGCGCACAGCAGGTTGGAGAGTACGCTCCACATGGCGAAGAACGCCACCGCGGCCACCGCCACGAACCCGGACAACGCGGTCCAGAGCACCGTGGCCGAAACGCCAAGGCGTTCCAGCACGAAGATCAATGCGCTGCCCATGATCAGCCAACGCAGACCACCGCGCAGCGGCATCAGCAGTTGCGGCGGGAACGGGTAGCGCTCGCCCAGGCGCGTCAGGCCTTTGGCGACGAAGCGCTGGGCGAAGTAACCGGCCAGCAGGATCAGCAGGATTTGCACAACAAGCCAGATCGGCTCGACCCACACTGCCGGCAGCGACAATTTGAAGGCGTCCATCAGGACAGCGCCTCCAACTCCGCCTGCATGCTTTCCAGCAGTTCCAGGGCTTCCATCCAGGACTCTTCCAGTTCGGCTTCACGGACCTTCAGCTTGGCCTGTTCGGCCAGCAGATCACGCAATTCGTTCTTGCGCATCGGTTCGTAGATATCGCTGTCGCCGAGGCTGGCGTCGATCTTTGCCAGTTTCTCGTGCAGCTTGCCCAGCTCGGTTTCGAGCTTGTCGGCTTCACGCTTGTGCGGTGCCAGTTGCTGACGCAACGCAGAAGCGGCCTGACGCTGGGCCTTTTTGTCGGTCTTGTCCGGGTTCACCGGGGTGTTGCTGACCGGCGCATTGCGCTGGCGATAGTCCACCAGCCAGCGGGTGTAGTCTTCCAGGTCGCCGTCGAACTCTTCGACCTTGCCATCCGCCACCAGGTAGAAATTGTCGGTGGTGCTTTTGAGCAAATGGCGATCGTGGGAGACCACCAGGACCGCACCGCTGAACTCCTGCAAGGCCATGGTCAGCGCCAGGCGCATTTCCAGGTCCAGGTGGTTGGTCGGTTCGTCGAGCAACAGCAGGTTCGGCCGGCCCCAGGCAATCAACGCCAGCGCCAGCCGAGCTTTTTCACCACCGGAGAAATTCAGCACCGGCTCATCGATGCGCGCACCGCGGAAGTCGAAACCGCCGAGGAAGTCGCGCAAGGTCTGTTCGCGCTCGGTTGGCGCCAGGCGCTGCATGTGCAGCAATGGGCTGGCCTTGGAGTCGAGGGAATCCAGCTGATGCTGGGCGAAGTAGCCGACCACGGTGTTCTCGCCACGGGTCAGGCGACCGGACAACGGCGAAAGTTCACCGGCAAGGTTTTTGATCAGGGTCGATTTACCCGCGCCGTTGGGGCCAAGCAAACCGATGCGCGCGCCAGGTGTCAGTTGCAGCTTGACCTTCTCCAGCACGGCGCGCTCGCCGTAACCCAGGCGAGCGTCGGAGATATCAATCAACGGGCTGGAGATTTTGTGCGATTCGCGGAACACGAAGTCGAACGGCGAATCGACGTGGGCGGCGGACAGCTCTTCCATCCGCTCCAGCGCCTTGATCCGGCTCTGGGCCTGACGGGCCTTGGTGGCCTGGGCCTTGAAGCGGGCGATGTAGCTTTCCATGTGCGCACGTTGCGCCTGCTGCTTCTCGTAGGCTTGCTGTTGCTGGGCCAGACGTTCGGCACGGGCGCGTTCGAAGGCGCTGTAGCCGCCGCGATACAGGGTGATCTTGCGCTGATCGACGTGGGCGACGTGATCGACCACGGCATCGAGGAAGTCCCGGTCGTGGGAAATCAGCATCAACGTGCCGGGATAGCTCTTGAGCCATTCTTCCAGCCAGATGATGGCGTCGAGGTCCAAGTGGTTGGTCGGTTCGTCGAGCAGCAGCAGGTCCGAAGGACACATCAATGCCTGCGCCAGGTTCAGACGCATCCGCCAGCCACCGGAGAAATCTCCGACCTGACGATCCATCTGATCGTTGGTGAACCCAAGGCCGGCCAGCAGCTTGCGCGCCCGGGCGTCGGCGGTGTAGCCGTCGGCGCTGTCGAGTTCGGCGTGCAGGCGGGCCTGAGCAGCACCGTCATGCGCCGCTTCGGCTGCGGCGAGGTCACGTTGCACCTCTCGCAGGCGCAGGTCGCCATCGAGCACGTAGTCGACCGCGATGCGATCGAGGGTGTCGATCTCCTGGCGCATGTGGGCGATGCGCCAGTCCGCCGGCAAGAAGCAATCACCCGAGTCCGGGTGCAGATCGCCCAGGAGCAAGGCGAACAGGCTCGATTTGCCGGCGCCGTTGGCACCGATGAGGCCAGCTTTGTGGCCGGCGTGCAGGGTCAGCTCGGCGTCTTCTAGCAGACGTTGCGGGCCACGCTGTAAAGTCAGGTTCTGAATTCGGATCATAATGGCGGCGGAGTCTATCAGCTTCGCTCGCAACTGGCGCGAGTAGCACTATGTCTGCTGACCTGTGGAGCTTTTCCCTGAACACGTACGCCCGTCCCGGCGTTGAAGGCCTGTGCCTGCAATTGCAGTCGGCGGGGGCGAATGTCTGCCTTTTGCTGTGTGGGCTGTGGCTGGAACGACGGGGCGTGGACTGCACCGAACAACGGTTGCAGGCGCTTTTTGAAGTGGCCGGGCCTTGGGAGGTGAATGTCGTGCAGCCTTTGCGAGCATTGCGTACGCAATGGAAAGCCGCTGCTGCGCTCGACGTCGAACTCAAGGCATTACGCGAGCAAGTCAAAAACCTGGAGCTGGAATCGGAACGGCATCTGCTGTTGCAACTGGAGCGCACGGCCCAGAGTTGGCCGCAAGGAGAGACGACCGAGCGATTGGCCTGGCTGGAAGGTGTGGCGGCAGGCGCCGCCAACCTGGACCGCGACGCGCTGCATCAGCTGCGCGTCGCGGTAACCGGCACTTAGGAAGCGCTGGTTGGGGTGGTGGCAGTGCTCGACGCGGCAGCCGGGGTTGGCGCAGCGGTCGCTGTCGAGGTGGTAGCGGCTGGAGCAGGCGATGCTGCCGGAGCCGGGGTGGCTGGCTTGGCGACTGGCGCGGTAGCCGGTTTAGCGGCAACTGGTTTTTTCACCGCTGGTTTTGCAGCAGGTTTGGCCGCAGCAGGTTTAGCGACTGGCTTGGCAGCCGGTTTGGCGGCAACTGGTTTTGCAGCAGCTGGCTTGGCGGCCGGTTTAGCGGCAGCTGGTTTTGCAGCGGCCGGTTTGGCAGCAGCGGGTTTGGCAGCTGGTTTAGCGGCTGCGGTTTTAGCAGCAGGTTTTGCTGCTGGTTTTGCTGCTGGCTTGGCTGCTGGTTTCGCAGCGGCTTTTGCAGCTACTGGCTTCGCGGCTGGCTTGGTAGCCGGTTTCGCTGCTGCAGTTCTGGCAGCTGGTTTAGCAGCCGGTTTTGCGGCTGGTTTTGCGGCCGCTTTTGCTGCAGGTTTAGCGGCTGCGGTTTTAGCTGCAGTCGGTTTGGCAGCAGCCGTTTTTGCAGCAGCAGTTTTTGCAGGAACTGGCTTGGCGGCGGCTGGCTTGGCAGCCGTCGTTCTGGCAGCTGGTTTCGCAGCGCTGGCAGCCACTGGTTTTTTCGCTGCAGGTTTTGCTGCGGCTTTTGCCGGCGCTTTAGCGGCCGGTTTGGCAGCAGGCTTGGCGGCTGCTTTTGCAGCAACCGGTTTGGCAGCGGCTTTCTTGGCAGGTGCCGCAGCAGGCTTGGCCGAACGCAGGGACAACGCCTTGCTGACAGCCTCTTGTACGCGACCGACGCCCTGGGCCAATTTCAGGCTTTCTTGAGCATCGCGCTTGAGTTGCAGAATGTAGCTGCGAGTCTCGGACTGACGATCCTTGAGGGCATCGAGCAAGTCTTCGAGTTGCTTCACTCCGTCCTTCGCCTTGGCTTGTGCCTTGGCTTTGCCGGCCGCCGCAGCGTCCTGCAATTTGGTACGGGATTTGTGCAGTTTTTCTTGCGCTTTTCCGCGCTGCTTTTCCAGTTTGGCGAGCAGTTTTTCAGCATCAGCCAAGGCTTGGGAACAAGCGGTTTCCAAATGCTCGAGCAGGCTGCCCGAGAGTTGTTGGAGTAAGTGCAACGGAGTATTTACAGGCTTCTTGGTGGCCGACATGGTTTACCTCCTGGCTGACGTGAATGCGGCTCATACTAGACCTCTGCTGACACCGCCGCTAGGCCATGTTGACAGTATCCAAAGCGTTGCGTTGCAACGAATTGAAAATGTTCTGCACCAAGGCAAAAGCAGTTCTGCGTTTTATCCATTCTCGCTGGCATAATCCACCGCATCTCAGGTCGGAGAGTGCCCATGTCGCGTTACCTTTTTTTATCCCTGCTGCTGTGTTTTTCCGCCGCTCAAGCGGTCGAAAAAACCGCTGCCGATGATGCTCACGATCTTGCTTACAGCCTGGGCGCAAGCCTCGGCGAACGCTTGCGCCAAGAGGTCCCGGACTTGCAACTTCAGGCGCTGGTCGAAGGTTTGCAGCAAGCGTATCAAGGCAAACCGCTGGCGTTGAAAGACGCGCAGATCGAACAGATCCTTGCCGACCACGAAGCCCAGGTCGCCTTGCAAACGCCACCGCCGCAAACCGAAGAAGCGCTGGAAAAAGAACAGCGATTTCTTACCCAGGAAAAAGCCCGACCCGGCGTTCGCGAATTGGATGATGGAATTTTGCTGACGGAGCTGGCCCCTGGCAACGGTGCCAAGGCAGGACCGAATGGCAAGGTTCAGGTGTTGTACATCGGTCGCCTGCCCGACGGCACGGTGTTCGATCAGAACAGCCAACCGCAGTGGTTCAGTCTCGACAGTGTGATCACTGGCTGGCGCACCGCGCTGCAAAACATGCCAGTGGGTGCGAAGTGGCGTCTGGTGATTCCATCGGCCCAAGCCTATGGTGCCGACGGTGCCGGCGACTTGATCGCGCCGTTCACGCCGCTGGTGTTCGAAGTGGAATTGCGTGGCGCCACCAGCTGAATCGCGGAAACGAAAAACGGCGCGCATAGCGCACCGTTTCGTAGGTCTTGCAGAGGAGAGGTTCAGGCCTGAACCGAATCCTCTTCCTTGTGAGCCGTGTGCAGCACTTCGATCAGGCAATCTTCCAGCTCGAAGCGTTCATGCAACAGACCACCCAGCTCCTTGAATTTTTCTGCCACGCACTTGCCTTCATCGCACAAGTCGTTGAACGCGAGCAGCTTCTCGGTGATGACGTCGATGCGCGGATAGATTGTCTCGGCCAGCTCCAGGCCGCGGGTATCACCGAAGGCCTTGGCTTCGCCCGTGAGCTGTTCGTAGATCTCGAAATGCCCCGCCGATACGTAGTCGACCAGCACGCCGCAGAATTCCTGCAACGGCTTTCGGTTCTCGCCGAGAGCCTCAGGCTCTGCGCCGAGAGCATCATAGGCCCGAACCAGTTCGTGACGCTCCTGCAACCAGCGGTCGATCAGCAGATGCACTCCACCCCAGCGTTCCTGAGCATTCTGACAACTTTCGAGCATGGTGATCTCTCTTCCCTTGTGGGTCATGCTGCTCTACACCTGCCGCACTCTTGGAGGTCAAGAATCGGCCAGGCAGAGCGTCATCGAGCAACATAATTCCAATGACACGTGCGGGCCAGATTATGCCCGCACGACAATGGCTTCAAGGTACGCAGGAGATAAAGTTCATACAAGTGTTTAATCGCCTGCCATAGCCCGGTGCGACGACTCGCCGCTGGGCGGTCCCTGACAGGCGATCCAGACATGGCGCAGCAACTGATAAATCCCCAGGATCAGCATCGCGACGAAGAACAGCAGACTCCATTCCGGAATGCTCAGGTCAAACAGCGTCCATGAGATCTCGGCGCAGTCGGCGGTGCCTTTGAACAGCCTTGTCACGGCGCAGGCCCAAGGCATGTTGCCGAACAGGCCATCCAGATTGGGCGAACAGCCCGACAGAGGCAGTTGCGGGTCGCTCTGCAACAGCACCTGTCGCCACGCTGCGACTGTCCCGCCCAGGCTGGCGGACAAACCCAGCAGCCAATAGACGAAAGAACCGAACCGCCGCGGGCCATGCACCGAAGCCGCCAGGCAAACAACCATGAGCAGCGCCAGGCACGCGCGCTGCAACAAACACAACCCGCAAGGTTTGAGCCCGACCACATATTCCAGGTAATAGGAAACGCCCAAGACCAGGGCACCTGCGGTGAAAGCCATGAAAAACAAGGAACGTGAGCAGGCCAAAGACATGGCAAATCCGTAACAGTAGAGACAGGCGGTTACGGTAGAGGAAAGCGCGCCAGCCTTTCAAGGCAGGCCACCACGGACACTTCACCAGAGGTGTAGGGAATTCCCGACAGAAGCGAGAGGATTCGATGTAGTCCCTTGTAGGACTATGCCGACGGCGAACTACCTGAGGTAAACGCGAGGGGCAGTGATACGAATTTTGTGGCCAGGGAACTTGCCCTAAAACCAATTAGATACGGCGCCAAACCTGTGGGAGCGAGCTTGCTCGCGATAGCGGATCAACAGACGACACACATGTTGAATGTAAGATTGCTATCGCGAGCAAGTTCGCTCCCACAAGGTTGCGGGGATCAGGCCCGAACCGGCACTGGCAAGGGTGCCGCTAACAGACGCTCGTCCAGCAGACCAAGTCCTTCCTGGAACAACTGGTTACTGCGTTCGGTATCGCCCAGTTGCGCCAATAACCTGGCCAGCTCCGCACAAGCTTCCGGGTTGCGCTGCAAGCGCAGGCTGCTTTCCAGATAATCCCGGGCCTTGCCCCACAGGCTGCTTTGCAGGCAGAGGCGACCCAGGGTCAGCAACAGACTCGGATCAGCCGGGTGATCCTTGAGCCAACCCTCGGCGGTCTGCAACTGCCGCGCCGGATCGCTGCCGCGCACCAACCCGTAGAGACGCGCCAGATGACTGTCGTACTTGCGCTTGAGCGCTGCACGCAGAATCTCTTCGGCTTCGACCTGCGCCCCCAGTTGCCGCAGTTGCTCGGCGTAGGCCAGCACCAATTGCGGTTCCTGACGCTGAGCATTGCTGAGCTGTTGCCAGGCGCCGGTGAGCGATTGCAACCCGACCGTCCCGTCTTCTTCGCGGTGCGCCGCCAGGCTGAGATTTTCGCCCCAGGCGCGACGCTCCAGTTCAAGCAACTCCGCCGGGGGCAGAACCTTGTCCTTGCGCAGTTCCGGCAGCAGGCGAATCACCGCCGACCAGTCGCCCCGCTGCTGATGCAGGCGCTGCAACTGACGCAAGGTCTGCACGTTATGCGGATGACGCTCGTGCATGGCTTCCAGGGTCGCCAGGGCGCCGTCAGTATCGCCGCGATCGGTTTGCAACTGCGCATGACTCAAGGCAATCGCCAACTCGGCCTGGGGCTGACGATCAAGGGCGCGCTCCAGCAGCTTGTCGCACTCCTCGTAGTGACCTTGTTCGTTGGCAGCGCGGGCCGCGCCGAGGTAGTACAGCAGCGGCTGGCGCTCGGCCTCAGCGGCCCGATGCAGATGGCGCTGGGCGCTGGCCCAGCGGCCCTCGGCCAAATCCAGCTGACCATGCTCGATCGCCACTTGCACCCGGCGACTGCGATTGCGCCGGGACCATGGATTGACCACGCCGCCGGAGGTCGTCACCAATTCGATCAACGCCTTGATGCCCCAGAACACCAGCCACAGCACCGCCACCAACGCCAAGGTCGCCCACAGGCTCGACTCGTAGCGGAAGCTTTTGTAGGCGATCAGCACGTAGCCGGAATGCTCGGCAATCGCCAGCCCCAGCACCCCGGCGGCAGCGATGACCAGGAACAGGATCACATAGAGGCGTTTCATGGTGTGGCCTCCTGCGCGGTGTTCGCGGCAGGTTTGGCCAATGGCTTGATCGAGTCCTCGGCACTGACATTGCGCCGTTCCAGATACGCCTGCACTGCACTCAACGTGCCGGTCAGGTCCGGTGTGATGACGGTGACCGGTTGCGTAGTCAGATCGGCAACCTGTTCAAGCATCACTTTGCTCTGCGGATTGTCCGGGTTGAAGTTGCCCTTGAGCACATCCCGCGCTTCGGTCAGCGCCTGGGTATACACCGAGGCCTGACCATTGAGCGCGGCCCACTGCGCCTGCTCCAGCGCCAGGCTCAGGGCCAGGCGCACCTGACTCAGGCTTTGCCCGGCCAACAATGGGCGGACATTCTTGTCGGCATTGAAGTCGATGCGGATGTAGCGCGAGACTTGATCCCACCATTGCGCCCAACGACTGGCGCCATCGCCATCGGCGGTCAGGCCCAGCAGGGATTCGCCACGGTCCTTGTACTCCGGCGCCAGCTCGGTGAGGTTGATCACCTGATCGCGCAAAGCGCCGAGCTTCAGGAACAAACCTGTGCGGTCCGGCTGCTCGGTGCTGCGCAAGGCCAGCAGGGTCTTGGCCACTTGCTCGCGGGCGGCGAAGGCGCCGGGGTCGTTCTGTTCGCGCAGAATCTCGTCGGCGCCCTGCACCAGGGCCTGGGCGCTGCTGATGTCTTGCAACGCGGAAAGACGCAGGCTGGCCAGACGCAACAGATGCTCGGCCTCGGCCAGACGCCAGTCCTTGCGGCTGGCGCCGAGGACGGTTTCCAGTTTCTGATTCAAGCGTTGCTGATCGCCCTGCAACTGCGTCACCAGACGACGGCGGTCTTCCAGCTCATCGGCGGCGGGCAATTGCTCGAGGCGCGCGGTCAGGCGTTGATCATTGAGCTTGAGGCTCTGGGCCTGATCGTTCAGCGCCTGGACTTCGCTCAACTGCTGCTGGGTGTTGGCTTGCAGGTGGCGCACTTGCCACACTCCCCAGCCGCCGACGGCAACCCCGGCGGCGCCCAGCAACAGGGCGACGATTGCGAGTCCATTGCCTCTGCGCTGCACCGCGGCAGGTGGTGGAGTTTCAACAGGTGCATCGAGCACCGGCTGCACGTCATCTTTAGGCAAGACTGTTTCGCTCACGTATCCATCCTTTGCATTAGAGAACGGGTACGGGTTGCTCCCGTAACGCCGTCAGCAAAGCCGTGGCACTCGCGCCACGACAATCCACAACTGTTTGAGCCCCGGCGGCACGTGCCAGCTCGGCGACCCTTGGGCTTGGAACAAACAACGGCAACTGCGCCAACCGTGGCCAGGCATCGCCGGCCAACTGGTGCAGGTGCTCGAAACCCTGTCCACTGCTGACCACCAGCCCGTTCAAGCGTTCCGCCTGGATCCGGTCCGGCAGCTCAGCCGTCGCATAATGTGGCAAGCCGCGACGGTATAACTCCAGATACTCGACACTAGCACCAAGCTCACGCAAACGCTCAGCCAGCAACTCGCGGCCACCCTCCCCGCGCATGATCAACACCCGAGGATCGGGCCGGGCGATAGCCTCGCGCAGTACGGGAAGATCAAGCAAGGCTTCGCTGTCATCGCCATCGACCGGGAAGCTCACATCGAGCCCCGCCTCTTCAAGGACTTGCGCGGTGGCGGCGCCGACGCTGAACCACTTCAGGCGCGGTGGCTGCGACCACTGCTGGCTGAGCAGTTCGATGCCCAACCGGGCCGCCGGTTTGCTCACCACAATCACCGCACAAAACCGATCCAGATCCCGGATCACTTTGCGCATTGTGTCAGAGGCAGCAATCGGCTCTATCTCCAAAAGCGGCAGACAACTGCTGAAAATCCCGCTCTCGGCCAACACGCTGCTCAGCGCCGCCGACTCATCCGCGGGGCGCGTCAGCAGCAGTCGCCAGCCAGTCACTCGTGACCTGCCTCGCCGTAAACCGCTTTCAGGATGTCGCCGGCGCCCTGGTTCAGCAGGTCTTCGGCGACCTGCACGCCCAGGGATTCGGCCTCACTGCGCGGCGCCCGGGCCTCGGCGTTGAGTAACAGGCCACCGCTCGGATCGCCCACCAAACCACGCAACCAGATCTGCTCGCCCTCAAGCACGGCGTAGCAGGCGATCGGCACTTGGCAGCCGCCATTCAGATGTTTGTTGAGAGCACGTTCAGCGGAGACACGGGTGGCGGTGTCCTGGTGATGCAGCGGCGCCAGCAAGGCATGGATTTCGCTGTCGACACTGCGGCATTCGATCCCGACCGCGCCTTGGCCACCGGCCGGCAGGCTGTCGTCGACGCTGATGGCCGAGGTGATGCGGTCTTCGAAGCCCAGGCGAATCAAACCCGCTGCGGCGAGGATGATGGCGTCGTATTCGCCGGCATCGAGCTTGGCCAGGCGCGTGTTGACGTTGCCGCGCAGGAAACGGATTTCCAGGTCCGGGCGACGGGTCAGCAACTGGGCCTGACGGCGCAGGCTGGACGTGCCGACGATGCTGCCTTGAGGCAACTCATCCAGGCTGGCGTAGGTATTGGAAACGAAGGCGTCGCGCGGATCTTCGCGCTCGCAGATGCAGAACAGACCGAGGCCTTCAGGGAAGTCCATCGGCACGTCTTTCATCGAGTGCACGGCGATGTCGGCTTGGTTTTCCAGCAGCGCGGTTTCCAGTTCCTTGACGAACAGGCCCTTGCCGCCGATTTTCGACAGCGGCGAGTCGAGCAGCTTGTCGCCGCGACTGACCATGGGCACCAGCGTTACCAGCAAGCCCGGATGGGCTTCTTCCAGGCGAGTTTTGACGTATTCGGCCTGCCAGAGGGCCAACGCACTTTTACGGGTGGCGATGCGGATTTCGCGAGAGGACATGGATCAATCCGTACTGAATAGATACGGCGGATAATAACAGCTCAGCCAAATCCACTTTGACTTGTATCAGGAACTGCTCGGCCTCCCTGGCCTTCAACGTCCGGCAATCGGGTGTGGGATCCGCCTGTGAACGGCGGATTAAAGCTGTTGCATCATTTTGCGCACACCCGCCACGTGGCGGCGACTGACTATCAGTGCATCGCCATTGAGGCCTTTGAGGAACAGCTGGAAGTGCCCCAAGGGCGTGCGTTGCAAGCGTTCGATGCGTTCGCGGGCGACCAGGGCGTTGCGGTGGATCCGCACGAAACGGTCGCCGAATTCGTCTTCAAGGGCCTTAAGCGGTTCGTCCAGCAGCACTTCGCCGCCTTCATGGCGCAAGGTCACGTATTTGTGGTCGGCAATGAAATAGACCACCTGACCCAACGGGATCAGCTCAATGCCTTTGCGGGTACGGGCACTGATGTGGCTGCGTGGGCCGCTACCGGTTTCGGCAGCCGGGCGAGTCAGGGCGGCGAGTTGGACCCGATTGGGCCGCTCGGCCTTCTTCAAGGCTTCGAGCAACAGCTCGGTTCGCACCGGTTTGACCAGATAACCCACACCGCTGGCCTGCAAGGCTTCCACGGCGAATTCATCGGGGCCGGCGCAAAACACCACGGCGGGCGGAGTTTCGCGCTCGCACAATCGTGCAGCCACTTGCAGGCCATCGAGGCCCGGCATGCGGATATCGAGCAACACGATATCCGGCTTGTGGCTGTCGATCAGCGCCAGCGCCTCTTCGCCGTTCGTGGCGCCGGGCTCCATGACACTGTATCCCTCGAGTTCGCCGACCATTCGGCTCAGGCGCTCGCGGGCTAGGGGTTCGTCATCAACGATCAGGACATTCATATTGCGCTGGATTCCTGCGTGAGTCTCGCACAAGGATAGCGTAGACAGGTGAAGTGACATCCGTCACCGCGATCCACGCTAAGACTGGCGCGAGGGCCAAAAAGTGCCGCGAGACCGGCGGCTAAATTTTCAACTGCCGGGCGATTGGCGGCCCGGGCCCGCGTTGGCGAGGCATCGCCGTAGGGTTTGCTGATACACAATACGAACACCCCCTCTTCTTATAGTCAGCCGCAGCGTAGAGAAGTGCGCTGTTCCTACTGTCCAACTGTAGACGGTTGCCGGCGCGATATTGCTCAAATGAAAAATATCGTTGCGCAATTCCTTCTGGCGTTGCCCCGAGTATGGGCCTGCACATGAGAAAAAAACGTATCGACCAGTGTCAGCGACAGGATTGGCAACCCTGTTATTATCCGCCACAGCGTTCAACGCCAACTTTCTTCAAGCCGATACGAGCGAATTCATGAGCACTGACAAGACCAATCAGTCCTGGGGCGGCCGCTTCAGTGAACCCGTCGACGCCTTCGTCGCCCGCTTCACCGCCTCCGTCACTTTCGACCAGCGCCTGTATCGCCACGACATCATGGGCTCGATCGCCCACGCCACCATGCTGGCCAAGGTCGGCGTGCTGACCGATGCCGAGCGCGACAGCATCACCGATGGCCTGAAGACCATCCAGGGTGAAATCGAGGCCGGGCAGTTCGACTGGCGCATCGACCTCGAAGACGTGCACATGAACATCGAGGCGCGCCTGACCGACCGCATCGGCGTGACCGGTAAAAAGCTGCACACCGGTCGCAGCCGTAACGACCAGGTCGCCACCGACATCCGCCTGTGGCTGCGTGACGAGATCGACCTGATCCTGGCCGAAATCACCCGCCTGCAAAAAGGCTTGCTGGAGCAGGCCGAACGCGAAGCCGGCAGCATCATGCCGGGCTTCACCCACCTGCAAACCGCGCAGCCGGTGACCTTCGGGCACCACATGCTGGCCTGGTTCGAAATGCTCAGCCGCGACTACGAGCGCCTGGTGGACTGCCGCAAGCGCACCAACCGCATGCCATTGGGCAGCGCCGCACTGGCCGGCACCACGTACCCGATCGACCGTGAGTTCACCGCTCAACTGCTGGGCTTCGATGCCGTCGGTGGCAACTCGCTGGACAACGTGTCGGATCGTGACTTCGCGATCGAGTTCTGCTCGGCCGCGAGCATCGCGATGATGCACTTGTCGCGTTTCTCCGAAGAGCTGGTGCTGTGGACCAGCGCCCAGTTCCAGTTCATCGATCTGCCGGACCGTTTCTGCACTGGCAGTTCGATCATGCCGCAAAAGAAAAACCCGGACGTGCCTGAGCTGGTTCGTGGCAAGACCGGTCGCGTATTCGGCGCACTGATGGGCTTGCTGACCTTGATGAAAGGCCAGCCATTGGCCTACAACAAGGACAACCAGGAAGACAAAGAGCCGCTGTTCGATGCCGCCGATACTCTGCGCGACTCGCTGCGGGCTTTTGCCGACATGATCCCCGCGATCAAACCCAAGCACGCGATGATGCGCGAAGCGGCACTGCGCGGTTTCTCCACCGCCACCGACCTGGCGGACTATCTGGTGCGCCGTGGCCTGCCGTTCCGTGACTGCCACGAAATCGTTGGCCATGCAGTGAAGTACGGTGTGGAAAGCAGCAAGGACCTGGCGGAAATGAGCCTGGAAGAACTGCGCAAGTTCAGCGACCAGATCGATCAGGACGTGTTCGCCGTGCTGACCCTGGAAGGCTCGGTGAATGCCCGTGACCACATCGGCGGGACTGCGCCGGCGCAGGTCAAGAAAGCCGTGGTGCGCGGTCAGGCGTTGCTCGCCAGTCGTTAAATCGCCAAAAGCTTCGCGGGCAAGCCTCGCTCCTACAGGTTCACGTCGATTTCCAAATCAACGCAGAACCTGTAGGAGCGAGGCTTGCCCGCGAAGGCATTCTTGAAAACGCTAAAAACCTACTTCTTGGACGCGACCATCGCCAAAAACCCTGGCATCGCCGCTTCCTTGTCCGCTGCTATCCGCTGCACATGCGGGTTCTGTTCCAGACGCTCCAGCAGCGCCTTGGCCGCCGGCATCTCGGCCAACAGATCAATCCCGAACAGCTTCTGCCCGACCGCGCAGGCCAGCGGCACGCTGTAGAGGAAGTACAAATCCGCAATGCTCAGGCTGTCGCCCGCCACGTAAGGGGCGAACTTGGCGTGCCGGCCCAGCGACGCAAAGCCCAGCAACAACTCGGCCTTGGTCTTGTCCTTGATCGCATCCGGTACAGGCGAGCCGAAAAACGCTTCGCCATAACAGGCGCGGCCCGGCAGTTCGATGTACAGCTCGATTTCCTTGGCCAGCGCCAGGGCCTGCGATCGCTCGAAAGGATCGCTCGGCAGCAGTGGCTTGCCTTTCTGGCTTTGCTCGATGTACTCAAGAATGATGGCGGTTTCGTTGACGAAACCCTGCTCGACGCCCAGCACCGGCACTTTGCCGCGCGGGCTGATGGCTAATGCCTCCGGGGTCGGGGCCGGATAAAACAGCACTTCTTCGAATGGCAGTCCTTTCTCGAGCAGCGCCAGTTTCACCATGTTGTAGTAGTTGCTGACGGAAAATCCATAAAGCTTGAGCATCACAAAGCCTCCAGGCCGTGCGGGGTGGGCAGTGCCTGTTTATAGAACGCCCGGGCGTTTCTTGCCAGCAGCATCACAGCGCTGAATGCAGGTAAACTGCCCGCCTTAACTTGAGGAGCCTGCCATGAGCGAGCCAACAGACATCGAGATCGACGAAGAAGAGTTCGCCGAGAACACCCTGATCGAAGCGATTGAAAACCAGATCGAAAGCGACAACCCGCCGGCCGCCAAGGCAACCTTCAACAAGTTGACCCTGGTGGGTTACGAGCGTGAAGAAATCCTCAATCTGATGGCCCATGTGCTGGCGGTGGAAATCGACGCAATCCTCGAAGAAGACCGCGCGTTCAATACCGAATGGTACGAAACCGCCCTGCGCGCACTGCCAGAGCTGCCGCCAGAAAAGAAGTAATCACACGCCTTCTGTAGGAGCAAGGCTTGCCCGCGATGAACGATTACACGGTTCATCTGACAGATCGCGGCGCGGCAATCGCGGGCAAGCCTTGCTCCTACAGCACCCCATTATCGGGGAATGCCTCCCAAGGCGAAAAAACCCTGCTGCCAGCACTGGACATGCCGCACGAGTGGGCTCACCTTAGGGGCGCTGTCGTCCAATTCCTAGAAAGTCTGGAGTCCTTATGTCGCTTACCCCTGAGTTGGTTGCCGAACTGGAAATCCTCGCCCTCTTCAACCTGGACAGTTCCCAGGAAGGTTTGAAAATCCATCAGACCGCTGCCCCGAAAGCCATTGCCGCCGCCCAACGCCTGTACGAAAAAGAACTGATCGACCAGCCCGATGGCGGTTACCTGACCAGTCTGGGTCGTGACGCCGCGCAAAATGTCCAAACCGTCCTGACCATTCTGAGCGTCCAGGAAACAGCCTAAGCCTCATCGCATCGCCCACGGAAACCCCTGTCACGGGATTTCCGCGGGCAGCTTGTCGCCTGGCGATAGAAATTTGGCGCCAAAAAACAAATTCAGCTTAAAAGTCCCGGGGCCGAGGCGCTAAACTGCCCCTCATCCGCAGACCCCACGTCCGAGCTCACGAGCCGGTTTGAGCTGACATGACCCGCACCCATGAAATCCGCCCCGATCTGGACGAGGGAATCGACCGCAAGGTTCTCAGTCAGCTGCGCGCACGCTTTCTAAAACTCAATGAAGGTCGCATGGCCCGGGCCATGGAAGGATTGTCGACGCGCCAGCAAGGGGTGTTGACCCTGCTGCCGCTGTTTTTCCACGTCAATCATCCGCTGTTGCCAGGTTACGTGTCCGGCAGCACGCCGGCCGGGCTGTCGAATTACGAGCCCGACGCCAACACCCTCACCGAAGCCCAGCGCCTGACCCGTTCGTTTTCCTACAAGCCACGCCACGGTAGCAATCCACCGCGGCCGATCCATGGCCTGTTTCTGATGGGCAGCCTCGGCACCCTGGCCCAGGCCGATCAGAGCGACATGGACGTGTGGGTGTGCCACGGCCCGGACTTGAGCGAAAGCGAACTCACCGAGCTGCGCAAAAAATGCCAACTGCTGGAAGCCTGGGCCGCCAGCCAGGGCGCCGAGGCGCATTTCTTCCTGATTGATCCGACTCGTTTCATGCACGGCGAGCGCGATACGCAACTGAGTTCGGAAGACTGCGGCACCACTCAGCATTACCTGCTGCTGGACGAGTTCTACCGCACCGCAATCTGGCTGGCCGGACGCACGCCAATCTGGTGGCTGGTGCCGGTCTACGAAGAGACGGGATATCACCAGTACACCCACACGCTGATTTCCAAGCGTTTCATCCGCGCCGATGAAACCCTGGACCTGGGGCACCTGGCGCACATTCCGCCGGGAGAATTCATCGGTGCCGGGCTCTGGCAGTTGTTCAAGGGCATCGAGTCGCCCTACAAATCGGTGCTCAAACTGCTGCTGATCGAGGTCTACGCGAGCGAGCACCCCAAGGTCCACTGCCTGAGCCTGCGTTTCAAACAGGCCGTATTCGCCAATCGGCTGGACCTTGATGAGCTGGACCCGTACATCGTGGTTTACCGCCGCATCGAGGAATACCTGACCGCCCGTGGCGAGCCCGAACGCCTGGAACTGGTGCGCCGTGCGCTGTACCTGAAGGTCAATCGCAAGCTCACCGGCAGCAACAGTCGCACCGCGAGTTGGCAGCGCTCGCTGCTGGAGCGCCTGGCCAGCGAATGGCACTGGGACCAACGGCAACTGGCGCTGCTCGACAGCCGCAGCCAGTGGAAAGTCCGCCAGGTCAGCGCCGAACGCCGGGCGCTGGTCAACGAACTGAATTACAGCTATCGCTTCCTGACCCAATTCGCCCGCACCGAGCAAACCGTCAGCCTGATCAACAAACGCGATCTCAATGTGCTCGGCCGACGGCTGTACGCAGCGTTCGAGCGCAAGGCCGACAAAGTCGAATTCATCAACCCGGGCATCGCCCCGGACCTGGCCGAAGACACCCTGACCCTGGTGCAGGCGCCAAACAAGAAAGAACCGGGGCAAACCCAATGGGGTTTGTACAACGGCAGCCTGAACGCCCATGAGTGGGAGCATTTCGCGCCGATCAAACGCAGCCGCCAATTGCTCGAACTGCTGACCTGGAGCCACCGCAACGGCGTGATCGACAGCAGCACCCGCCTGGCCTTGCACCCCGGCACCAGCGATTTGAGCGAGTTCGAACTGTTCAACCTGCTCGGCAGCCTGCAACAAAGCGTCGCCCTGCCCCTGACCACCGTTGCCGAGGAGCCATTACTGCGCGCTGCCGTACCCAGCGAAGTGCTGATCCTGGTGAACGTCGGGGTCGATCCGCTCAAGCACCATCGCGACCTGAATATCCTGATGACCACCGAGCGCACCGATTCCCTGAGTTACGCCGGGGTTCGGGAAAACCTGGTGCTGACCCTGGATCAGGTCACGCTCAACAGCTGGAACGAAGTGCTGGTCAGCCGCTACGACGGGCCGCACGCCCTGCTCGACTGCTTGCGCGACTACCTCAACAACCTGCCCAAAGGCCTGGATCAGCCGCGTTTGCGGGTCCGTTGCTTCTGCCACAACCGTGCGCAATTCATCGCCCGACGGGTCGAAGAAATCCTCGATACCGCGCAGAACCTGCTGTTGAGCAAGCTCAATCATCGCTATCTGATTCAGGTCCAGCAGCATTACCACGTGTTGGAACTGGTGCCCGGCCAGGTCAACCACATCGCCCTCGCCACCCTGCCGGCGCTGTTCGACTATCTGGGCGAAGAGCAGGCCAGCTACAGCCCGCTGCATCTGGACCCGATGGCCCTCGAAGAGCAAGACCTCGCGTTGCTGTTGCCGATGGGCCAGCCCGAATGCATTCAGGTGTTCTACCGGATCACCGAGCAACAGGCCGATCTGTATGTGCTGGATGAATTCAACGCGCTATGGCAGCAGCGCCTGCCGTATCACGACGAGCAAAGCCTGCTGGTGCCGCTGCAACGTTTCCTGCAGTCGATCCTGTATCGCCGGGACGCGTTGCTGCCGATGGAAGCCGCTCAGCCTTTGAGCCTCGACACGTTGTATTACCAACTGTTGCCGTCCGGCCCCGGTCGCGCCCGTCGTGTTGAAGCGCGACCGGCGCCGCAAACGCCGGTCAACAAACCGTTCTACGACGTGCAGGCGATCATCGGCAAAGCCGCACCGGGCCAGGTGCAGGTCACGTTGTATTGCAATCAGCGGGAATTTTCGGAACTGGAGTTTGGCGATCAGCTGTTTAGCGTCGTCGCCCGGGAGATCATCGATCAGCGCCGCGAGACTGAGCGCTACCGCTGCTACATCACCGACCTGGACCTCTCGGGCCTGCTCGGTGATGGGCAGAGTTCCAGCAATTTGTATCTGCGTTACAAGGCCGACCTGGAGCGCGCATTGAACGAAGCGCTCGAGCAGGTCTGAGGGGTTTTATTCCGGAAAGGCGCCGCCATTGGCCGGCTGCGATTCAACTTCCAGCAGGGTCAGTTTCAGGGTCTTGCCACCCGGTGCCGGCCAGTCGATGTGTTGACCGACTTTCAGGCCGAGCAAGGCACTGCCCACCGGCGCGAGGATGGAAATCTTGCCTTCGTCGGCATTGGCATCCTTGGGATAAACCAACGTCAGGTGATAGTCCTTGCCGCTGCTTTCTTCACGGCAATGCACTTTGGAGTTCATGGTCACGACATCGGCGGGTACATCTTCGTGACTAACCAGAGTATCGGCGCGGTCCAGTTCGGTTTGCAGCGCGATAACGCCCGGCAGCGTGTCATCCAGGCTGTCGATCAGGCGCTCCAGACGTTGCACGTCCAGACGGGTAAGGGTGATGGAAGGTACGGTCATGATCCGGGCAGACTCCTTTCTTCTGCACAAAAAAAGCAAAACCCCGCCAGAAAAAGGCGGGGTTTTCACGAGCCTCGATGGGTTGAGGCGTTTCTGGACACTATCACAGCTCAATAAATATACAAGTGAGGCCGCGACGGACCCGATAGGGGGGATTTTGAACGGGCTTATGCAGAAGACCCTGTGGGAGCGGGCTTGCTCGCGAATGCGGTATGACAGTCACTGTAGATGTCGACTGATATACCGCATTCGCGAGCAAGCCCGCTCCCACATGGGTTTTGGGTCAGGCAGAGGTTTTGCGTTGAGCGGCCTGGGCACAGATGACCCGACGGCGATCATCGTCGGCCGAGCGCCATTCGCGGATGTCTTCGACATGGCGAAAACACCCCAGGCAGACCTTCTGTTCATCCAGCCGACACACGCCGCTGCACGGCGAAGGCACCGCCGGGCTGATGTTGCTGTAAAGCGGCTTGGGCGGACGAACAGGTGCAGGCTCGGTCACGATCTCACAGGCCTTCGAAATCGAAGTCGGCGCCGGCTTGCTGCTTGACGATGCGCTCGAGCATTTCACCCAGTTGCTCTTCGCTCTTGTCGCACATCCAGCGCTCGCTCTCTTCGTCATAGTCGAAGTGGAACCCGCCGGACACTGCGGCCAGCCACAGCTGACGCAACGGTTCCTGGCGGCTGAAGATCAACTGGCTGCCGTTTTCGAACTTGACGGTGAGCACACCGGCCGAGCTCTCCAGATCGATATCCAGGTCACTCTCATCGAAAATGTCTTCCAGCGATTGCTGGGTGGCATCGACCAGGTCGTGGAAACGGGCTTCGGTCAAACTCATTGCAGGAACCTCAAAAAGTGTCTGATCACGCTCAAGCGCCGCAAGATACGGGCGAGCCCCGGTGATTGCAAAGGATAACGACCAAGGGCGATCACGAAACCTGTGGGAGCGGGCTTGCTCGCGAAGAGGCCATCATATTCAACATCAATGTTGACTGACACTACGCCTTCGCGAGCAAGCCCGCTCCCACAATGGATTGCCCATAACTGCCGGCATCGGCACAAGGCCCGCCGGACGGGAGCCGCGTTACATAGGCAAGCTGCCGGGTGGCCGGTATACTCCGGCGCAATTAACGCATTTTCAAGGATTTCGCCATGAAGCGCCTGATCTCTTCCCTTGCCGCGCTCCTCGCGGTCGCCTGCCTTGTGTCGGCCTGTGGTCAAAAAGGCCCGCTGTACCTGCCTGACGAAAACCAGGACCCTGCCGAGCAGGCCCAGTCTTCGCAAAAGCAGCCTGCCTCCAAAGCACACAAGCACGACGTCTACCAATAATAAGGGAACGCCATGGACGCTTTTAATTACCGTGACGGTGAGCTGTTCGCGGAAGGCGTGGCCCTGTCCGCCATCGCCGAACGCTTCGGCACGCCGACCTACGTCTACTCCCGTGCCCACATCGAAGCCCAGTACCTGGCGTATGCCGATGCCCTGGCCGGTGTGCCGCACCTGGTATGTTTTGCGGTCAAGGCCAACTCCAACCTCGGTGTACTGAATGTCCTGGCCCGTCTCGGCGCCGGTTTCGACATCGTCTCCCGTGGTGAACTGGAACGGGTACTGGCCGCTGGCGGCAGCCCGGACAAGATCGTGTTCTCCGGCGTCGGCAAGACCCGTGAAGACATGCGTCGCGCCCTGGAAGTCGGCGTGCATTGCTTCAACGTCGAGTCCACCGATGAGCTGGAACGCCTGCAAGTGGTCGCCGCCGAGCTGGGCGTCCGTGCGCCGATCTCCCTGCGTGTGAACCCGGACGTCGATGCAGGCACCCACCCGTACATTTCCACCGGTCTCAAAGAGAACAAGTTCGGCATCGCCATCGCCGACGCCGAAGACGTGTACATCCGCGCCGCGCAACTGCCTAACCTGGAAGTGCTGGGCGTCGATTGCCACATCGGCTCGCAACTGACCAGCCTGCCTCCCTTCCTTGATGCGCTCGATCGCCTGCTGGGCTTGATCGATCGTCTCGGTGAGTGCGGCATTTACCTGCGTCACATCGACCTCGGTGGCGGCGTCGGCGTGCGTTATCGCGATGAAGAGCCGCCGCTGGTGGCCGACTACATCAAAGCCGTGCGCGAGCGCTGCGAAGGTCGCGAGCTGGCGCTGGTGTTCGAACCGGGCCGCTACATCGTCGCCAATGGCGGCGTGCTGCTGACCCAGGTCGAGTACCTCAAGCACACCGAACACAAAGACTTCGCCATCGTCGATGCGGCCATGAACGACCTGATCCGCCCGGCGCTGTACCAGGCCTGGATGGACGTCACCGCCGTGCGCCCCCGTGATACCGCCGCTCGCGCCTACGACATCGTCGGGCCGATCTGCGAAACCGGCGACTTCCTGGCCAAGGAACGTGAGCTGGCCCTGGAAGAAGGCGACCTGCTGGCCGTGCATTCGGCCGGTGCCTACGGGTTTGTCATGAGTTCCAACTACAACACTCGCGGGCGTACCGCCGAAGTGTTGGTGGACGGTGATCAGGCATTTGAAGTGCGTCGCCGTGAGACGGTAGCCGAGTTGTTTGCTGGCGAAAGCCTGCTGCCGGAGTAAAACCATGCTGCTGCGTTTTACCAAGATGCACGGCCTGGGCAATGACTTCATGGTCCTCGACCTGGTCAGCCAGCACGCGCACATTCTGCCCAAGCACGCCAAGCAATGGGGCGATCGGCACACCGGCATCGGTTTCGACCAGTTGCTGATTGTCGAAGCGCCGAGCAACCCGGACGTGGATTTCCGTTACCGGATCTTCAACTCCGACGGCTCCGAAGTGGAACAGTGTGGCAACGGTGCGCGCTGCTTCGCCCGCTTCGTGCTCGACAAACGCCTGACCGCCAAGCGGCAGATTCGCGTCGAGACCAAAAGCGGCATCATCGAACTGGATATCCGCAGCGACGGCCAGATCAGTGTCGACATGGGCGCACCGCGCCTGGTGCCGGCCGACATCCCGTTCGAAGCCGAAGGCCAGGCCTTGAGCTATCAGCTCGAAGTCGACGGCAACACGGTGGAACTGGCAGCGGTATCGATGGGCAACCCCCATGCCGTGCTGCGGGTCAGCGACATCAATAACGCACCGGTGCATGAGCTGGGCCCGAAAATCGAACACCATCCGCGCTTCCCGTCGCGGGTCAATGTCGGTTTTCTCCAGGTCATCGACCGGAACCGTGCGCAGCTGCGCGTCTGGGAACGCGGGGCCGGGGAAACCCAGGCTTGCGGTACCGGCGCCTGTGCTGCCGCGGTGGCTGCGATCAGCCAGGGGTGGATGGATTCGCCGCTATTGATCGACCTGCCCGGCGGGCGCCTGTCCATTGAATGGGCAGGCCCTGGCGAACCGGTCTTGATGACGGGTCCGGCAGTTCGCGTATATGAAGGACAAGTGCGTCTTTGAGAGAGCCAAATCCATGAAAGATAAGCCCCAGGTCCCCGCCCTACAGCCCGACGAATCCCCTTCCGAAAGCCTTGAGGCGGCGGCGATTGCCGCGTACCTGGAGGCTCATCCGGATTTCTTCGTCGAGCACGAAGAACTGCTCCCGGCCTTGCGCATTCCCCACCAGCGCGGCGATACCGTGTCGCTGGTGGAACGCCAGATGACCATCCTGCGCGACCGTAACATCGAGTTGCGCCATCGCCTGTCGCACCTGATGGACGTCGCTCGCGACAACGATCGCCTGTTCGACAAGACCCGTCGCCTGATTCTCGCGTTGATGGATGCCACCAGCCTGGAAGACGTGGTGATCAGCGTCGAAGACAGCCTGCGCCAGGACTTCCAGGTGCCTTTCGTCAGCCTCATCCTGCTGGGCGACAACGCCATGCCGGTCGGTCGCTGGGCCACGCACGCCGAAGCGCAAACCGCTATCGGCGGCCTGCTCTCGGAAGATAAAAGCGTCAGCGGCAGCCTGCGTGAGCACGAACTGGACTTCCTGTTCGGCGAAGAACAACGCAAGCAGATCGGCTCCACCGCCGTCGTCGCCATCAGCCATCAAGGCATCCACGGCGTCCTGGCCATCGCCAGCCGCGATCCGCAGCACTATAAGAGTTCGGTCGGTACGCTGTTTTTGAGCTACATCGCTGAAGTCATGGGCCGCGTGCTGCCACGGGTCAACAACTCCCTGCGCTCGGTACGCTGATCGTGGAACGACAACTGGACGCTTACTGCGAACACCTGCGCAGTGAGCGGCAGGTGTCGCCCCACACCTTGTACGCCTACCGCCGCGACCTCGACAAAGTGCTGGGCTGGTGCGTCAAACAGAACATCGACAGCTGGGCCGGGCTGGATATCCAGCGCCTGCGCAGCCTGATCGCGCGCCTGCATTCACAAGGCCAATCGTCCCGCAGTCTGGCGCGATTGCTGTCGGCGGTACGCGGGCTTTATCACTACCTGAATCGCGAAGGCCTGTGCGATCACGACCCGGCCAATGGCCTGGCGCCGCCCAAGGGCGAACGTCGCTTGCCGAAAACCCTCGACACTGACCGCGCGTTGCAACTGCTGGAAGGTGCGGTCGAGGATGACTTTCTAGCGCGTCGGGATCAGGCGATTCTGGAGTTGTTCTACTCCTCAGGCTTGCGGCTTTCGGAGCTGACCGGGCTCAATCTGGATCAACTCGATCTGGCCGACGGCATGGTTCAGGTACTCGGCAAGGGCAGCAAGACCCGACTGCTGCCGGTGGGCAAAAAGGCGCGCGAAGCGCTGGAGCTGTGGCTACCGCTGCGGGCCATGACCAACCCGGCGGACGACGCGGTATTTGTCAGCCAACAAGGCCGACGCCTCGGCCCACGGGCGATTCAGGTACGGGTCAAAGCCGCCGGCGAACGTGAACTTGGGCAAAACCTGCACCCGCACATGCTGCGGCACTCCTTCGCCAGCCACTTGCTCGAATCCTCCCAAGACCTGCGTGCGGTGCAGGAATTGCTCGGGCACTCGGACATCAAGACCACCCAGATCTACACCCACCTGGACTTCCAGCACCTGGCAACGGTTTACGACAGCGCCCATCCACGGGCCAAACGCATCAAAGGCGATGAGTCATGAGAATCCAGTTGATCACCTTCGACCTCGACGACACTTTGTGGGACACCGCCCCGGTGATCGTCAGCGCCGAAGCCATGTTGCGTGAATGGTTGACCGAACATGCGCCGAAACTGGGCGCGGTGCCGGTGGAGCATTTGTGGGCGATTCGTGAGCGAGTGCTGAGCAACGAACCGGGCCTCAAGCATCGCATCAGCGCCCTGCGTCGGCGGGTGCTGTTCCATGCGCTGGAAGAGGCCGGTTACGACCACGGCCAGGCATCAGACCTGGCGGATCAGAGTTTTGAAGTGTTTTTGCATGCCCGGCATCAATTGCAAATCTTCCCTGAAGTGCAGCCGACCCTGGAAACCCTGGCCAACCATTACGCCCTCGGCGTGGTCACCAATGGCAACGCCGACGTGCGTCGGCTGGGGCTGGCGGATTACTTCAAGTTTGCGCTGTGTGCCGAAGACATCGGCATCGCCAAGCCCGATGCGCGGTTGTTTCACGAGGCCTTGCAGCGTGGCGGTGCGACGGCCGAGACGGCGGTGCACATTGGTGATCATCCCGGCGACGACATTGCTGGCGCCCAACAGGCAGGTTTACGTGCAATCTGGTTTAACCCGACGGGCAAGGCTTGGGAAGCAGATCGCTTGCCGGATGCGGAGATTCGCAGCCTGACGGATTTGCCGGCGTTGCTGGCGCGCTGGAACGCAGCTTCCGCCTGACACAAAACCCGTAGGAGCATAGCTTGCTCGCGATAGCGGTAAGTCAGCCAACATCAATGCCGGCTGACATGGCCCCTTCGCGGGCAAGCCTCGCTCCTACGGAATTGGTGTCGTACGCCGATCATGTGAACGACACAAAACCTGTAGGAGCGAGGCTTGCCCGCGAAGAGGCCTTAACATTCAATGTTGATGTTGGCTGACCTACCGCTATCGCGAGCAAGCTTTGCTCCTACAGGGGGGGGGCCACGCCTTTGTAGCGCCCATGAAAAAGCCCGCAGCGACGGCGGGCTTTTTCAGCAAGCCAGTAGCAGGCGCTTAGATAGGCCGGCTGCCGTACTTGTTGTCAGGTTTCTTGGGCGGATCGGCGACCACATTGGCCTCCACTTCCTGCACCTTGCCACCTTTGGCCAGGAACTCTTCCATGGCCTTGGCCAGGGCGTCGCGCTCCTTGTTTTTGGCTTCGACGCTTGGCAGCTCATCGACTGACACAGCAGCCTTGGCCTTGCCTTTAGCGGTCGGAACCGGCGTTTCACCGCCGTCGTCGTCAGCAACGTCTTCCGCTGCTGCTTCCAAGCCTTCTTCGGCCTCGTCTTCGTCGCCTACTTCGAGGTCGTCGTTTTCCAGATCATCGTCGCTCATGTTCTACCTCATGACTTGCGAAAAGCAGATTAGTTATAGCCCAGCTTCGCCATCTGTCGAAGGCCGCTGGAAAAAAATCAACAGCCACTGGCAATCAGCGGCTTATGCCCCTTCACCGTGCACGGTGGCGAGGACTTTACGGGCACCGCCAAAATCACGGTGCTCGCCCAGATAAACGCCTTGCCAGGTTCCCAACGCCAGTCGGCCTGCCGAGATCGGCAAACTGAGCTGACAGCCAAGCACACTGGCCTTGAAGTGCGCCGGGAGGTCGTCCAGGCCTTCGTCGTTATGCTCATAGCCGTCTGTTCCTTGTGGGATCAGACGATTGAAAAATCGTTCGAAGTCGCGACGTACCGCCGGATCGGCGTTCTCGTTGATGGTCAACGACGCCGAGGTATGCTGCAGCCACAAATGCAACAGACCGACCCGGCACGCCTTGAGTTCAGGCAGGCCGGCGAGTAACTCGTCCGTTACCAGATGAAAGCCCCGGGGCCTTGCCCGCAGGGTAATCAGAGTCTGTTGCCACATACAGTTCTCCGCACGTTCGGGGCGCATTCTAGCGCGCTCTGGGAAAAAACAAAGGCCCTAATATTCCTGCATTGCTGTAAGTTTTTCGCCCAAGAAAAACGCTCGTCGTAAACACGACTTAAGCCGTAGGAAAAAACCTTTCAGCTACCTCTTTAATGACAAATCCCGGACAAAAAAATGCCCGGCAAGCCGGGCAAGTTTTTTTCTGCGCGTCTTACAAGTTGTAGCCGCGTTCGTTGTGTTGTGCCAGATCGAGGCCGACCGCTTCTTCTTCGTCGGTCACACGCAGACCCATGACAGCGTCCAGGACCTTGAGGATGATGAAGGTGACGATCGCGGTGTAGATCACCGTGAAGCCCACGCCTTTGGTTTGAATCCAGACTTGTGCGGCGATGTCGGTGACGGTGCCGAAGCCACCCAGGGACGGTGCAGCGAACACACCGGTCAGGATCGCGCCGAGGATACCGCCAATACCGTGCACGCCGAAGGCGTCCAGGGAGTCGTCATAGCCGAGTTTGCGTTTCAGGGTGGTGGCGCAGAAGAAGCACACCACGCCAGCCGCCAGGCCGATGATCAGCGAGCCCATCGGGCCCACGGTACCCGCAGCCGGGGTAATGGCGACCAGACCGGCAACCACACCCGAAGCGATACCCAGTGCACTTGGTTTGCCGTGGGTGATCCACTCGGCGAACATCCAGCCCAGTGCAGCGGCAGCAGTTGCGATCTGGGTGACCAGCATCGCCATACCGGCCGTGCCGTTGGCCGCAGCGGCAGAACCGGCGTTGAAGCCGAACCAGCCGACCCACAGCATGGCGGCGCCCATCAGGGTGTAACCGAGGTTGTGCGGGGCCATCGGGGTGGTCGGGAAGCCTTTACGCTTGCCCAACACCAGGCAGGCAATCAGGCCTGCCACACCGGCGTTGATGTGAACCACGGTGCCGCCCGCGAAGTCGAGCACGCCCCAGTCGCCCAACAGCGAACCCGGACCGCTCCAGACCATGTGCGCGATTGGCGCATAAACCAGGGTGAACCAGACGCCCATGAAGATCAGCATCGCGGAGAACTTCATCCGCTCGGCGAACGCACCGACGATCAGCGCCGGGGTGATGATCGCAAAGGTCATCTGATAAGTAACGAACACTGCCTCAGGGAACAGCGCCGCCGGGCCAGTAATGCTGGCAGGCGTGATGCCTGCGAGGAAGGCCTTGGCAAAGCTGCCGACAAAGGAGTTGAGGTTGACGACGTTGGCTTCCATCCCCGTGGTATCGAACGCCATGCTGTAGCCATAAATGAACCACAAGATGGTGATCAGACCGGTAATGGCAAAGCACTGCATCATCACGGAAAGAATGTTTTTGGAGCGAACCATGCCGCCGTAGAACAGCGCAAGGCCCGGAATGGTCATGAACAGCACAAGGGCAGTCGAGGTCAACATCCAGGCGGTATCGCCGGAATTGAGGACTGGAGGCGCCACCGGATCTGCCGCCAAAGCCAGGCCGGGCATTACGATGGACAACAGGGCTCCTAGCCCTGCGAATTTACGCAGAGTCATATTGTTTTCTCCTGGGGCGTTGGGTTTGTGGCGGCTTAGATTGCGTCGGTATCGGTTTCGCCGGTACGGATGCGAATCGCCTGTTCCAGATTGACCACGAAGATCTTGCCGTCACCGATCTTGCCGGTGTTGGCTGCCTTGGTTATCGCCTCGATAACCCGGTCAAGATCCTTGTCGTCAATGGCGACATCAATCTTCACCTTGGGCAGAAAATCGACCACGTACTCCGCGCCGCGATACAGCTCGGTGTGACCCTTCTGCCGACCGAAGCCTTTGACCTCAGTAACGGTAATGCCCTGCACGCCGATCTCGGACAACGACTCGCGTACATCGTCCAGTTTGAACGGCTTGATGATGGCAGTGACTAGCTTCATGAAAACTCTCTCCCGAATTGGTGGACTTGCCCCAGGAAAACAAACCCGTCTCAAGTCTAAGCGCAGTGCCTGGCTTTGTAACGCATCGTCGGCCCAACCTGCCCGTCCGACGCCAGCTAACCACTCCGTGCGAAACTTCCCCGTTTCACGTGGCGCACTGCATTCGTCACAGCGACTGCATCAGTGCATGGGTCACTAGCGACTAAGCAGAAAGCTTGCCATCTCGCCAAAACCCACTGAATTCAATCCCTTGGTCGCTGCTGCAAGCTGCTTTCCACAAATGCCAATGGCATTACGCACAACAACAGTGCGCTGCCGTCCGTCCGCCTGCGCGAAAAGCGTGCATCCCTGCCTGCGGGATTGACTATAGACACTGCGTGATACACTGCCCGCCATTGTTTCCAGGACCTTTCCCATGCTCGCGCCCAAAGACTTCCTCGACGCCCTGAGCGGCACCGCCTCCCGCCTCTTCAGCGGCGATACCCCGCTGCCGAAAAGCGAAATCGAAAGCCAGTTCAAAGCCTTGCTGCAGAGCGGCTTCAGCAAACTGGATCTGGTGAGCCGGGAAGAGTTTGATAGTCAGATGGTTGTACTCGCACGCACTCGGGCACGACTGGAAAGCCTTGAAGCGAAGGTTGCGGAGCTTGAAGCGAAGCTCAACCCGCCTGCCAACGCGGAGTAACTGATCGTTCCCACGTTCTGCGTGGGAATGCCGCCAGGGACGCTCCGCGTTCCGCTCTATGTCCTGTAGGAGCTGCCGAAGGCTGCGATCTTTTGATCTTCCGCCTCGCAACAATCTCGGCAACGTCCTACAAAGATCACTACCGCCGTCCGATAGCGTCGTGAAGCTTCGGCTCCTAAGCTCATTCTCAGCTGACTTATTCAGCACTGGGTTTGGCGACCTGGAACCAAGCTATGCACGCAACCACATCCGATTATGGGTATCTCTCCCAATTCGAAATATGGCGGCTGCGTGTGGGAGACCTTCGGGTCTGCCGGTATTCGCTTGGCCGGCTCGCCAACCCGCACGCAGCTGCCACCCTTATTGTTTGGCGACGATAAGTGGCGGTGATCTATCAAGCGAATTTGAGAACTGTTTATGGACGACAACTATCTAGTCCCCCACGTCTTCACCCGCCACAAACTCCACCTCCACGCCCTCCTCCTCCAAAACCAACCCTGGTTCAGCGCCCGCGACCTCGGCCGACTCCTGCGCCTCTACCTCGACGAACGCGCCGTGTGCAAACTCGACTCAGACCAACACCAAACTCTGAAAATGCTCTGCCACGGCACCGTCGAAAACACCCTACTCATCAGCGAATCCGGCGTCTACGCACTACTGATCTACCACTACTGCCCCGAATACCGAGGCCTGCGCGAATGGCTGACCCACGACGTAGTCCCAGCCCTCAGAGACGCCCAGCAACCCACCACAACCGAACGCCCGATTTTGAGCCTGCTGAACTGGCCAGAAATGTCATTGAGTTTGCTGCACTGGAATAACCAGCCATGGATTCGGTTACAGGATGTTCCGCACATGCTGCCGGAGGGTGAACAGCCGCAGCGCGCGGGAAATGCGCCGTGGTGGAAGCGTGCTTCCCGAATGCTCCAGGCATTCTGAACGACAAAGAAAAACCCCACGTTTATAGCGTGGGGTTTCGTCTGAGAGCAGAGGATCAGGCGCAGTGCGGAAGACGCTCAACCTGTTCCCGAATCGCAGCCCCTCCCTCAATCTCGGCTTTACGCAAATCGTAAGTCAATTGCAGGTTCAGCCAAAACTCAGGGGTCGTGTCCAGGCAGATAGAAAGCCTAATAGCCATATCAGCACTGACACCACGACGCTGAAGCACGATGTCATTCACCGTAGGCGTCGAAACGCTCAATGCCCTGGCCAAAGCCGCCGCTGTAAGGCTCAGAGGCTCAAGGTATTCCTCTTTGAGGATCTCGCCGGGGTGGACCGGACGCATACCGTTTTTAGTCATTACTCACCATTGCCTCCGGCCACCGATTACGCATATTCCGCGTTAAGCAACAACAACTGGCAGAAACATCAAACGCCTGCTTTTCGTACAGATCGAAAAACCGCCCCAGCCGAAGCCAGGGCGGTTTCCACCGGGTCAATCCTTACTGCGGATCATCCCAGCGGTCCCGCAGAAACTCGTACAGGCGAAAAGCCCATAACGCGTTTCTAACGAGGCTCCACATATGTTTAAGAAACTTAGACATACTTTGGCCCTCCTTGCGTGAGGCCAAACCTCCAGTGCGCTTTCCGGCGTACGCACACCTTTGGGCATACATGTGGGTGTATGTGTTGAGGCGGCCGGGTGTGAGCTCCTCAAAACCAACACCGGCACGATTCTCACACCGTGTTGAGGAACATGAAAATCTTTACGCCCCCGGCCACACTTCGCGAATCACCCACTCATCGAGCCTCATCGCGGCGAATGCTATCCCAGTTCATTCAGTACTTACCTTTCAAATTTTCTAACGAGTTGTATCAATTCATGAAATGGAAAACGCACTTTCCAGCTCTCGCTGTTGTTAGCGCCTACCCTTAGTAGATTCGTTATTGACGCTTGCCGGGATGATCAAATTTGAATAGGCTTCCCGTCGTGGGTGTATGCGTTGAGGAAGCACAGGCCTCGGCCTCACCGAAGCCTGCAAATAAAAAACCGTCTTCTCAAGGCGGTTTTTTTTCGCCTTCGATTCAGCATTCTCCGACGTCCTTCATCGATCCAGGCAACGTCCTACAACAACCTCATCCCGCGACTGATTACGCCGGTACCCCTCGCTCGCTTACGCTTCATCACCAGATCACAGAGCATCTGGCCATGAGGTGTCCATGAAAGACAAAAAACGAAGGGCGAAGGCGCTATTGGTCGTCGAATATCATGTTCAGGCACGCCAGTTAGCCGGCCAAGTGTCAGCCAATCAGCGTCGATTTCTGGAAGTCGGCGCAACGCGTGGAAAGGAACGGGAACCTCCCGGTCTACTAGCGGGCGCACGCCTGATTTGCCCTTCAAAAGAAACGGTCAGCCCATAGCTGCAACGGACTCGCAACATCCTGCGAAAATTTGGCACCTGCGCCGCCACACGACCCGACTACCCTTCAAAAACCGCAGGAAGCGGATCCCGTAAAAGCTCAAGGAACGACCATGTCCCTCTCCATCGTCCACAGCCGCGCCCAGATTGGTGTCGATGCGCCCGCCGTTACCGTAGAAGTCCACTTGGCCAACGGCTTGCCGTCGCTGACGATGGTCGGTTTGCCCGAAGCAGCGGTGAAGGAAAGCAAGGACCGGGTGCGCAGCGCGATCATCAATTCCGGCCTGCAATTTCCGGCGCGGCGCATCACGTTGAATCTCGCCCCGGCGGATTTGCCGAAGGACGGCGGGCGGTTTGATCTGGCGATTGCGCTGGGGATTCTGTCGGCCAGTGTGCAGGTGCCGACGTTGACCCTGGATGACGTGGAATGCCTGGGTGAATTGGCGCTGTCAGGGGCGGTGCGGGCGGTTCGCGGTGTGTTGCCGGCCGCGTTGGCAGCGCGCAAGGCCGGGCGGACGCTGGTGGTGCCGCGGGCGAATGCCGAAGAGGCGTGCCTGGCATCGGGGTTGAAGGTGATTGCCGTGGATCATTTGCTTCAGGCAGTGGCGCACTTCAATGGCCATACGCCCGTGGAACCCTACGTTTCCGACGGTTTGTTGTACGCCAGCAAACCCTACCCCGACCTGAATGAAGTGCAGGGCCAACTGTCGGCCAAACGTGCGCTGCTGATTGCGGCGGCAGGCGCGCATAACCTGCTGTTCAGTGGGCCGCCGGGCACGGGAAAAACCTTGCTGGCGAGCCGCTTGCCAGGGCTATTGCCGCCCTTGGCCGAAAACGAAGCGCTGGAAGTCGCGGCGATTCAGTCCGTCGTCAGTTGCATGCCCTTGAGTCATTGGCCACAGCGACCGTTTCGCCAACCACACCACTCTGCATCGGGCCCGGCGTTGGTCGGTGGCGGCTCAAAACCGCAACCCGGCGAAATCACCCTCGCCCACCATGGCGTGCTGTTCCTCGACGAACTCCCGGAGTTTGATCGTAAGGTCCTGGAGGTTTTGCGCGAGCCATTGGAATCCGGCCATATCGTAATCTCCCGCGCCAAGGACCGCGTCCGCTTCCCGGCGCGCTTCCAACTGGTGGCCGCAATGAACCCCTGCCCCTGTGGATATCTTGGCGAACCCAGCGGCAAATGCAGTTGCACTCCGGACATGGTCCAGCGCTACCGCAACAAACTCTCCGGCCCGCTGCTGGATCGCATCGACCTCCACCTGACCGTCGCCCGAGAAGCCACGGCGTTGAATCCTTTACCCAAACCCGGTGATGACACCGCCACCGCCGCCAAACGGGTCGCCGACGCAAGGGAGCGGCAACACAAACGCCAAGGCTGCGCCAATGCCTTCCTCGATCTGCCGGGCTTGCGCAAGCACTGCAAGTTATCCACAGCTGATGAGAACTGGCTGGAATCCGCCTGCGAACGACTGACGTTGTCACTGCGGGCAGCGCACCGACTGCTCAAGGTAGCCCGAACCCTGGCGGACCTTGAGCAAGCCGATGGCATTACCCGCGAGCATCTGGCCGAAGCGCTGCAATATCGACCAACAGCGAGCTAACCGTGATCACTCCTTCGTCAAATCCACCAACGGCGCCTGCCTTACCTCAGTCGCCCGCCCACCCTGAATTTCATTCACCCGCGTCAACGCCTTATCCACAGCCCCTTTATCCGCCAGCAAGCTGTAATGAATCTGGAACTGTTTCTGCTCTTTCACCCCAATCGTCGGCACCAAACCCAGTGGTCGTTGATACCGGCGGTTGTAGGAAAAACTCGTCCCCGGCTCAAGCCCGGTGACATACCCCTGGCCCTGGGTATCGGTGTTTTTCCACAACGAGAACACCGGCAACTGCTGAGTATTGAACCCAACCGAAACTCCGAGGCTACCAGCCTTGTTATGCAGCACGGTCAGCGTGTCGCCCTTGGCATCGCCGTACGGCACGACGTTGTAAACGGTTTCGTCGTAATCCTTGGTCGGTGCGCGGTAGGTCTGCCAGTCCGGCAAATCGCCCTTGGCCTTGTCGTTGAACGGCGAAACCTGCTTCACCGGCGCGGCAAACCGGGCGCCTTGCTCCAGGAACGGAGTGCTGAAGTTACTGTGGTACAGCGCCTGGTATTCCTTTGGATAGTCGCCGTTGTTGGTCAGTGTGTCGTTGAGGGAAAACGCCACACTGCCGGGCTCGGTGACCAGTTCTGTCTGCACCGAGAAATCGACTTTCTTGAACGCCTGCTCCTTCAATTCGCCGCGCAGGCTGATGGCGTACGGTGGTTTTTCGTCGATGTGCAGCGTGACTTTGCTGGCCGGGATGTTGGCGGCGCGGCCGTGCAGGGTCAGCAGTTCGCCGTTGTCCATGCCGGGGTGGCCGACCCATTCGTAGCCGCAGCGAGCGACGAGTTCGTTGAAGCCCTCGAGCCAGCCCAGACCACCGCGACCGTTGAGTTCAATGAAGGATGGATTGACCACGTCCTTGACCGGCGAATCCCAGCCCATGCGCACATTGCCTACAGACGCTTGTAGGACGTTCATCCCGCGAGTCGGCACCACCGAGAGTTTCAACGTGCCGTTATCGATGTCGACGAGGCTGACGCCCTCCTGCCGACCGCCGTGCAGGGTGCGCAGGGTCACGGAGAAAGGTTTGTCGGTTTTCACGCCGAGTTGTTGACTGGTGATCTGCCAGTTCTGGGCGGCTTTGTCGGTGTCGAGCAGGACGTAATCCCAGGCCATGGCGTGGGAGGCAGCGGACAGCGCGCTGAGGGCAACGAGGAGTTTGAGCGGGGTCATGGGAGGAGCCTTTCTTGGAGTTGTGCCATTTTTATAGACTTGCTGAAACGATTCATCAAGCTTAAAAAGCACTATACCGTAGGCAAATTGATGGTGATGCGGGTTTGGGGGGTTAAACCTTGGGAATTGAGTCGATACCTTCGCGAGCAAGCCCGCTCCCACATTGGATCTTCAGTGTTCACAAATTCTGTGTTCACCACTGGTCCAATGTGGGAGCGGGCTTGCTCGCGAAGGCTATCTCAGCAGCGCCTCAGCGAAAACGATCAACCTCATGCCGCAAATCCGCCGCCAGCGATTCCAGCTCCTTGGCAGTGATAGCCAGATTGGAAACAACTTCCCGCTGCTCACTGTTGGCCAGCGCAATGCTCTGCAAATTGCTGCTGAGCAACGTCGCGGTGCTGCTCTGCTCCTGGGTCGCGGTGGTGATCGCCGCAAACTGCTGACCCGCCGAACGACTTTGCTCATCAATCCGCGCCAGTGCCGAGGCGACGTTGGCATTACGGGACAGGCCTTCCTGCATCAGCAGGTTGCCCTGCTCCATGGTGCTGATGGCGTTGCCAGTTTCCTGCTGGATGCTTTGGATCATCCCGGAGATTTCATCGGTCGCTTCACGGGTGCGTGAAGCCAGGTTGCGCACTTCATCGGCCACCACCGCAAAACCACGGCCCTGCTCGCCCGCACGGGCGGCTTCGATGGCGGCGTTCAGTGCCAGCAGGTTGGTCTGGTCGGCAATCGCGGTAATCACCCCGACGATGCCGCCAATTTCCTGGGAGCGTTGGCCGAGGGTGTTGATGACGGTCGCGGTGCTGTTCAACGCGCCAGCGATTTGCTCCAGCGAGGAAGAAGCTTCCTGCATCGACGTACGACCAATCTGTGTTTGCTGTGCGTTTTCCTGAGCCATGCGCTGGGTGTTGCTCATGTTGTCGGCGATGTTCAGGGAGGTGGCGCTGAACTCTTCGACGGCGCCGGCCATGCTGGTGATTTCGCCGGACTGCTGCTCCATCCCTTCATAAGCACCACCGGACAAACCGGACAGGGCCTGGGCGCGGCTGTTGACCTCTTCCGACGCCTTGCGGATGTGCTCGACCATGGTCGACAGGGCCTGGCTCATCTGGTTGAAGGCCCGGGCCAACTGGCCGATTTCGTCGTTGCTCGACACGTTCAAACGCACGCTCAAATCACCGGCGCCCAAGGCTTCGGCCTGCCGCACCAGATCCCCTAGCGGCGCCAGTTTGCTGCGCAGCAACCAGACCGCCGAACCCACCGCGATCAACATCGCCAGCAGACTGCCGACAGCCAATTGAATGCCGACGCTCCAGGTCACAGCGCTGATTTCGGCTTTCGGCATGCTCGCCACCACTGACCACGGCCCGCCTTCGAATGGCACCGCAAGGCTGTAGAAATCTTCCGACGTGTCGCTCCAGAACTCGCCTTTACCCGGCGTCTTCGCCAAAGCAGTCATGGTAGGGACCGCTTTATCCAACGCTTGCACGCCAGCAATCGGCACCAGCCACTTGCCCTGCTCATCCAGCAACGCCAGGGAGCCGGTCTTGCCGATGCGGAAGCGTTTCAAGTTCTCGAACTGCGCGTTCTGCGCGTCGGTGTAATCGAATCCTACGAACAGCACGGCAATCACCTTACCCCCCGAGTCCCGCACGGGGGTGTACTGAGTCATGTAGGAGCGTTCGAACAACAAGGCGCGACCGACGTAGCTCTGCCCGGCGATCAAGCGTGCGTAGGCCGGGTGAGCGTGGTCCAGCAAGGTGCCGATGGCCCGAGTGCCGTCCTGTTTGCTCAGGGAAGTGCTGACCCGAACGAAGTCTTCACCGCTACGCACAAACAACGTGGCAACGCCGGCGGTCATTTGCTTGAACTCGTCAACTTCCTTGAAGTTGTTGTTCAACACTTCGCTGCCCAGGTGCAGGCCCGGGGTCTGCACGCCAGCCACGGTCACTGGCTCATCCGGGTGCACGCTGAGGCCGGCGCTGAAGCGCTTCTCGAACAACCCGCTCAGGCGCTGGGTGCTTTCCCGCAGCGTGCCGTGAAAGGTGCTGAGCTGATCGGCGAGCAAGCGGGCCTCACTGGCCAGGTGTTCCTCACGGGTGGCGAGGTTAGCGGTGTCCAGCGAGCGCAGGGCGAACACGGTGCTGCCGCTGATGACAATCGCCAGGATCACGGCAAGCGCGAGACCAAGCTGTGAGGCGATCCGGGCACGGGGATGAGACATGACAGCTCCTGGCCGAGCAACCGGATCCTCCTTGATCCGATCACTCAGCAAAATTTCTAATAAGGGGACAAACGCGGAACCTGCACGAAGGTCCCACCTGCAGATTTTCGGCAGCAAACCTGAATACTTGAGTCATGGGCCAGGTTATAGCGCAGGGCCACTATATCGATTCAGCTCAGGCGTTCAACGTCCGGCAATTCCATGGCCCGCACTTCGCCCTGTAGGAAATCACTGAGCCGGCGCATGCGCTCACCGCCGGGGCGGGTTTTCGGCCAGACCAGGTAATATTTCTCACCGCTGGCGACGGCGGTCGGCCACGGCAAACTCAGACGCCCCTGAGCCACGTCTTCGGCCACCATCAGCAGATCCCCCATCGACACGCCATAACCCCGTGCAGCGGCGATCATGCCCAGCTCCAGGGTGTCGAACACCTGCCCGCCCTTGAGCGACACCTGATCGGCCAGGCCCATGCGCTCCAGCCAATTGCGCCAATCACGACGGTCCGGTGCCGGGTGCAGCAGTTCGGTGGTGGCCAGCCGTGCAACGTCCCAAGGCTGATCGTCCAGCAAGTTGGGGGCACCCACCGGGATCAGCTCTTCGGGGAACAGCATGGTCGTCTCCCAATCCGGTGGGAAATTGCCTCGGCTGAGGATCACCGCGCAGTCGAAGGGTTCGTGGTTGAAGTCCACGGTGTCGATGTCCATCCAGGCGCTGGTCAGTTGCACCTCGTTGCCCGGTTGCAGATGGCGGAAGCGACTGAGCCGCGCCAGCAGCCAGCGCATGGTCAGGGTGGAAGGGGCTTTCATGCGCAGGATGTCGTCTTCGGCGCGCAACGTATTGCAGGCGCGTTCCAGCGCGGTGAAGCCTTCGCGGATGCCCGGCAGGATCAGCCGCGCCGACTCGGTCAATTGCAGGTTGCGACCGCTGCGGTGAAACAGCCGACAGGCGAAATGCTCTTCGAGCGTACGAATATGCCGACTGACCGCACTTTGGGTAATCGACAGTTCTTCAGCGGCACGGGTGAACGAACTGTGCCGCGCCGCCGCTTCGAATGCGCGCAGGGCATACAAGGGAGGAAGACGACGAGACATGCAGAAAGCTCCTATAGCGGGATTTGGCAAACTTATCAGAAACCCTGCTGGATGAGTTTTAATCATGCCACCCATCCTTTTTATCCCTTTGTGCAAACCCCGCAGAGCGCCGAGAATCGAGCCTTCCCCGTTCACTCTGCCAATGGAGCGTGATGACCATGCAGCATCCAGCACGTACCGAACTCTGGGCCATCCTGCGGCTGGCGGGGCCGTTGATTGCCTCGCAGTTGGCGCACATGTTGATGGTCCTCACCGACACCTTGATGATGGCGCGCCTGAGCCCCGAGGCGCTGGCCGGCGGTGGCCTGGGCGCGGCGACTTACTCGTTCGTGTCGATTTTCTGCATCGGCGTGATTGCGGCGGTCGGCACGCTGGTGGCGATTCGAAAAGGCGCCAACGATATCGTCGGCGCGGCACGGCTGACTCAAGCCGGGTTGTGGCTGGCGTGGTTGATGGCGCTGGTGGCCGGTTTGCTGCTGTGGAACCTCAAACCGGTGTTGCTGATGTTTGGCCAGACCGAAACCAACGTGCACTCCGCCGGGCTGTTCCTGACGTTCCTGCCGTTCGCCCTGCCCGGCTACCTGAGCTTCATGGCCCTGCGCGGTTTCACCAGCGCCATCGGCCGGGCAACGCCCGTGATGGTGATCAGCCTGTGCGGCACCGTGGCCAACTTCGCCCTGAACTATGCGTTCATCACCGGCATGTTCGGCTTGCCGAAAATGGGTCTGGTGGGGATTGGCCTGGTGACCGCGATTGTTGCCAACCTGATGGCTGTAGCCCTGGCGCTGCACATTCGGCGGCATCCGGCTTACGACGCTTATCCATTGCGCCAGGGCCTGTCGCGGCCGAACCGCCAGTACCTGAAAGAACTGTGGCGCCTGGGCCTGCCGATTGGCGGCACCTACGCGGTGGAAGTCGGATTGTTCGCCTTCGCGGCACTGTGCATGGGCACCATGGGCAGCACGCAACTGGCGGCGCATCAGATTGCCCTGCAGATTGTCTCGGTGGCGTTCATGGTGCCGGCGGGGTTGTCGTATGCGATCACCATGCGCATCGGCCAGCATTACGGCGCCGGGCAATTGCTCGATGCGCGGCTGTCCGGGCGGGTCGGGATCGCGTTTGGCGGTGCCTCGATGGTCGCTTTCGCCATGGTCTTCTGGCTGTTGCCCAATCAGTTAATCGGCTTGTTCCTCGATCACAACGACCCGGCCTTCCGCCCGGTCATCGACCTGGCCGTGAGCCTGTTGGCGGTGGCGGCGTGGTTCGAGCTGTTCGACGGCACGCAAACCATCGCCATGGGCTGCATCCGTGGTCTCAAGGATGCCAAGACCACGTTCCTGGTCGGGCTGGGTTGCTACTGGCTGATCGGCGCGCCGGCGGCGTGGGTGATGGCGTTCAACTTGAACTGGGGGCCGACGGGGGTCTGGTGGGGTCTGGCGCTGGGACTGGCGTGTGCGGCGGTGAGTCTGACGCTGGCGTTTGAGTGGAAGATGAAGCGGATGATTCGGCGTGAGCCGGCGGTGCAGGCCAGTTTCAGGGTGATTCAGCCGGATTAGGATCCCTGTAGGAGCGAGGCTTGCCCGCGAAGGCGTCATGTCAGTTAACAAAGATGTCGACTGATACGACGCCTTCGCGGGCAAGCCTCGCTCCTACAAGGGTCGGCGCTAGCTCACGATGTCGAGGACGGGCTGCTGGCTGCTGCCGAAGGTCAGGTATTCAACCAATTCCGCCAACGGCAACGGCTTGCTGATCAGATAACCCTGCACCTGATCACACCCAAACCCACGCAACAAATCCAGCTGCTCCGGGGTTTCCACGCCTTCGGCCACCACTTCCAGATTGAGGTTGTGCGCCAGGTTGATCATCGCGTGCACCAGTTTGCGATTTTCTTCCCGTTGCTCCATGCCGCCGACAAAGCTCTTGTCGATCTTCAGCAAGGTAATCGGCAGGCTGTTGAGGTGCACAAACGACGAGAATCCGGTGCCGAAGTCGTCGAGGGAGAAACGCACACCGAGGCGCCCGAGCGCGTCCATGGTCTGCTTGACCAGATCGCTGCGGCGCATCACTGCGGTTTCGGTCAGTTCGAATTCCAGCCATTGCGCTTCAACGCCGCGTTCGGCGATCAAACGGCTGAGAGTCGAGAGTAACTGGCTGTCCTGGAACTGCCGGAACGACAGGTTGATCGCCATGTGCAACGCCGGCAAACCCCGTTCGCGCAACGCCTGCATGTCGCGTAGAGCCCGGGAAATCACCCAGTAACCCAGCGGCACGATCAACCCACTTTGTTCGGCCAGCGGCACGAACTCGCTTGGCGGCAGCAACCCCCGTTCGGCATGGCGCCAGCGCACCAGGGCTTCGAGGCCGACGATCTGGCCGTCCTCCAGATTCAGGCGTGGCTGGTAATGCAGTTCCAGCTCATCGCGACGCAAGGCTCGGCGCAGTTCGCTTTCCAGGTCGGCGACGCTGCGGGCATTGCGGTTGATGCGTTCGTTGAAAATATGAAAGGTGCAGCCCTGGGTGCTTTTAGCCTGCTGCATGGCGATGTGCGCGTGCCACATCAACGGGTCAGCGCCGGCCTGGGCCCGGGCGTGGGCAATCCCGAGGCTGGAGCCGATCAACAGGCTTTCGCCATCGATCCAATAAGGTTCGGCCAGCGCTTCGGTGATGCGTTCAGCCATCCACTCGGCCCGTTGCGGCGCGCGGCGGGTGTCGATCAGCAGGGCAAATTCATCGCTGCCGAGGCGCGCCAGTTGATCGCCAGCCTCAAGCTGGCTTTTGAGCCGCGCGACCACTTGCAGGATCAACCGGTCGCCAGCCTGATGGCCGAGGGCATCGTTGGCATAACGGAAGTTATCGAGGTCGAGGTGACCGAGGGCCAGGCCGCGACCGTCGTTTTCCGCCAGGCGCGCCGCCAGCAGGGTCTGGAAACCCTGGCGGTTGGCGATGCCGGTCAGCGGGTCTTGCTCGGCCAGGCGTTGCAGGGTGTTTTCCAGCACGCCGCGCTCGCGTACATGGCGCAGGCACCGGCGCAACATGCCAGGGTCGAGCAGATCGCGCACCAGCCAATCACTCACGCCGTCGGGCGGGGTCAACGGCTCATGTTCGAGCAGCAACACCGTCGGCAGGCTGCAACGGCCGGGCGCGGGCTGGAGCGTCGGGATCGTCAACAACACCGCGCTGCGGTTGTCTTCGAACAAACTACTGACCGACTCCCAACTCGGCGCGCTGATCAGCACTGCCGAGCTCCCCATTGGAGCCAGACACTCGCGCAACAACGCTGCCCACGCCGGCTCTTCGGCCAGTAGCAGCAAACGCAAGGGTTCGACAGGCGTAGACAAGCTAGCTCCCTAGACTCTGCAATAGATGTAGGCGGCGGGCATTATGCCGCGCCAATAACCAATGACCAACTGGCCCGGGTTATCAAACGCGGTTTTGTATCCGGAATACGAACATTAGCCGCAAATTCTTCGCGCATCCTGCGTGAAAGTAACAAAACCGGCAATTAGAGATCGCGCGCTGCGTCACAAGTCGGAGAGAGCAGCACAATTCGCTGAGCCTGTTAAAATGCCGGCCCATTTCGCAAATGACTCCCTGATCCTGTATGTCCCGACTCAATCCCCGGCAGCAAGAAGCCGTGAACTACGTCGGCGGCCCTCTATTGGTGCTCGCCGGTGCAGGCTCCGGCAAGACCAGCGTGATCACGCGCAAGATTGCGCACTTGATCCAGAACTGCGGCATCCGTGCCCAGTACATCGTCGCCATGACCTTTACCAACAAGGCCGCGCGCGAGATGAAGGAACGGGTCGGCACCCTGCTCAAGGGCGGCGAAGGCCGCGGCCTGACGGTGTGCACCTTCCACAACCTGGGCCTGAACATCATCCGCAAGGAACACGTGCGGCTGGGCTACAAGCCAGGCTTCTCGATCTTTGACGAGACTGACGTCAAAGCCTTGATGACCGACATCATGCAGAAGGAATACGCGGGCGACGACGGCGTCGATGAGATCAAGAACATGATCGGCTCGTGGAAAAACGACCTGATCCTGCCGCCCGAAGCCCTGGAAAATGCGCGCAACCCCAAGGAGCAGACCGCCGCCATCGTCTACACCCACTACCAGCGCACGCTCAAGGCGTTCAACGCGGTGGACTTCGACGACCTGATCCTGCTGCCGGTAAAACTCTTCCAGGAACACGCCGACATCCTCGAAAAGTGGCAGAACAAAGTCCGCTACCTGTTGGTGGACGAATACCAGGACACCAACGCCAGCCAGTATTTGCTGGTGAAGTTGCTGATCGGCACGCGCAACCAGTTCACCGTGGTCGGCGACGATGACCAGTCAATCTACGCCTGGCGCGGTGCCCGCCCGGAAAACCTGATGTTGCTCAAGGACGATTACCCGTCCTTGAAAGTCGTCATGCTGGAACAAAACTACCGCTCCACCAGCCGCATCCTGCGTTGCGCCAACGTGCTGATCTCGAACAACCCCCACGAGTTTGAAAAACAACTGTGGAGTGAGATGGGTCACGGCGATGAAATCCGCGTGATCCGCTGCCGCAACGAAGACGCCGAAGCCGAGCGCGTGGCCGTCGAGTTGCTGACTTTGCACCTGCGCACCGACCGGCCGTACAGCGATTTCGCGATCCTCTATCGCGGTAACTACCAGGCCAAGCTGATTGAGCTGAAGCTGCAACACCATCAGATTCCTTACCGACTCTCCGGCGGCAACAGCTTTTTCGGACGCCAGGAAGTGAAAGACCTGATGGCCTACTTCCGCCTGATCGTGAACCCGGACGACGACAACGCCTTTCTGCGGGTGATCAACGTGCCGCGCCGGGAAATCGGTTCGACGACGTTGGAAAAACTCGGCAACTACGCCACTGAACGCAAGATCTCGATGTACGCCGCCACCGACGAAATCGGCCTGGGCGAGCATCTGGACACGCGGTTCACCGATCGCCTGTCGCGCTTCAAACGCTTCATGGACAAGGTCCGCGAGCAGTGTGCCGGCGAAGACCCGATCTCGGCGCTGCGCAGCATGGTCATGGACATCGACTACGAGAACTGGCTGCGCACCAACAGCTCCAGCGACAAGGCCGCCGACTACCGCATGGGTAACGTCTGGTTCCTGATCGAGGCGTTGAAAAACACCCTGGAGAAAGACGAAGAAGGCGAGATGACCGTCGAAGACGCCATCGGCAAACTGGTCTTGCGCGACATGCTCGAACGTCAGCAGGAAGAGGAAGACGGCGCCGAAGGTGTGCAGATGATGACCTTGCACGCCTCCAAGGGTCTGGAATTTCCCTACGTGTTCATCATGGGCATGGAAGAGGAAATCCTCCCGCACCGCTCCAGCATCGAAGCCGACACCATCGAAGAAGAACGCCGACTGGCCTACGTCGGGATTACCCGCGCGCGTCAGACACTGGCCTTCACCTTTGCCGCCAAGCGCAAGCAATACGGCGAGATCATCGACTGCGCGCCCAGCCGCTTCCTCGATGAACTGCCGCCGGACGACCTGGCTTGGGAAGGCAACGACGACACCCCCGTTGAAGTCAAAGCCGTTCGCGGCAATACCGCATTGGCGGATATACGCGCGATGTTAAAGCGCTAGAATCGACTACTTTTTAACCAGCCCTGGACGCACAGGCGTCCTTAGAGGAAAGCTTCATGGAAGCACTGCACAAGAAAATTCGCGAAGAAGGCATCGTGCTTTCCGATCAGGTCCTGAAAGTCGACGCCTTTCTGAACCATCAGATCGACCCGGCCCTGATGAAGCTGATCGGCGACGAATTCGCCACGCTGTTCAAGGACTCGGGCATCACCAAGATCGTCACCATCGAAGCCTCGGGCATTGCTCCGGCGATCATGACTGGCCTGAACCTCGGCGTGCCGGTGATCTTCGCCCGCAAGCAGCAGTCCCTGACCCTGACTGAAAACCTGCTGTCGGCGACCGTTTACTCGTTCACCAAGAAGACCGAAAGCACCGTGGCCATCTCCCCGCGCCACCTGACCAGCAGCGACCGCGTGCTGATCATCGATGACTTCCTGGCCAACGGTAAGGCGTCGCAAGCGCTGATTTCGATCATCAAGCAGGCTGGCGCCACCGTGGCGGGTTTGGGGATTGTGATCGAGAAGTCGTTCCAGGGTGGGCGTGCGGAACTGGATGCACAGGGTTATCGGGTTGAATCGTTGGCTCGGGTGCAATCCCTGGCTGGCGGCGTCGTGACCTTCATCGAATAACCCCACACCGTCCATGATCGTTCCCACGCTCCGCGTGGGAATGCAGCCCGGGACGCTCCGCGTCCCATCCAAGCCGAACGCAGAGCGTCCGAAGAGGCATTCCCACGCAGAGCGTGGGAACGATCAGGCTTGGGCGGTGGCCTTGAGGCCGGTAAGCAACAACCGCTGAAACAAATCCTCTTTCAGCCCTTCCGGGTTGCTCAGCTGCATCCGCTCCAGATGTTCCGGGTATTGCGCTGCCTCCGGCGCATCCAGCGCAGCCTTGCCCAACTCCAGAATCTCGCTCAGCTTGAACTTGCTCTTCAACCAGTTCAGCGCCCGCAACACATCCCGCTCCACCTCGGTGAAATCGCAGCCCAGCGGATACTCCGGAAACAGGTTCGGGTGCCGCGCCTTGATGTCCTGCAAACGCTGAGGGCTGTTGTCCGCGAAGCGTGGATCGATGCGGAAGTTCTTCGGCAATTTGCCAACGGCTTGAGCCTGTTCGATCAGCCCCGGTTGGAAGCGCGAATCGCTGATATTCAGCAATGCCTCGATCACCGCCGCGTCGGTCTTGCCCCGCAGATCGGCGATGCCGTATTCGGTGACCACGATGTCCCGCAAGTGCCGAGGAATCGTGCAATGTCCATATTCCCAGACGATGTTGGAGCTGACCTCACCGCCCGACTCGCGCCAACTGCGCAGGATCAGCACCGAACGCGCACCTTCCAGGGCATGGCCCTGAGCGACGAAGTTGTACTGCCCGCCGACACCGCTGAGCACCCGCCCGTCTTCCAACTGATCTGCCACGCCGGCGCCCATCAGGGTCATGGTGAACACGGTGTTGATGAACCGCGCATCCAGACGCTGCAAACGCTTGAGTTCTTCCTGGCCGTAGAGCTCGTTGATGTAGCTGATGCGGGTCATGTTGAATTCGAGCCGCTTGCTCTGGGGAAACTCGCGCAGGCGCTCGTAGAAACTGCGCGGTCCGAGGAAAAACCCGCCATGCACCGAGATGCCGTCGGTTTGCGCCGTCTCATCGAGGGTGCCGTGGTTGGCCTGTTGTTGGGTCGGCACGTCCGGGTAGACCTTGCGCCGCACGATCCCGGCGTCGGCCAGCACCAGCAAACCGTTGACGAACATTTCGCTGCAACCGTACAGGCCCTTGGCGAACGGTTCGACGCCGCCCTCTCGATCAATGAGTTGCGCCCATTGGCTGAGATTCAAATCCGCCAGCAACGCCTTGTAACCGGCGTTATCGGCCTGGCGCGCCAGCAACGCCGCCGTCAACGCATCGCCCATGGAGCCGATGCCGATCTGCAACGTACCGCCATCGCGCACCAGGGTGCTGGCGTGCAGGCCGATGAAGTGATCCTGGAACCCTACCGGCATGTTTGGCGTGGAGAACAGCGTGGTGTTGTCCTTCTCGTCGATCAGCAGGTCGAACGCGTCCATGCCGACTTCCGCATCGCCGGGCATGTAGGGCAAATCGTTGTGTACCTGGCCGACGATCAGAATCGTCTCCCCTGCTGCCCGGCGTTTGGCGATCATCGGGAACAGATCGAGGGTGATGTCCGGGTTGCAACTCAGACTCAGGCGATCCGGGTGTTCGGCGTGGCTGGCCACCAGTTGCGCAACCAGGTTCAGGCCTGCGGCGTTGATGTCCCGGGCGGCGTGGCTGTAATTGCTGCTGACGTAGTCTTGTTGAGCCTGGGCGCTGTGCAGCAGGCTCCCGGGCTGCATGAAAAATTGCTGGATCTGGATGTTGGGCGGCAGGTTGTCTTTTTGTAACTCGGCAAGAAAATCCAGTTCCGGGTAATCGCCGAAGACCCGCTCGATGAAGGGTTCAAGGAAGCGCTTTTGCAAGCCATCGCCCAATGAAGGACGGCCCAGGCACAGGGCGGTGTAGATCGTCAGCCGCCGCTCGGGCAGTTGCGCAATGCGTTGGAACAGCGCGTTGACGAAGTGGTTGGGTTTGCCCAACCCCAGGGGCAAGCCCATGTGAATATGCGCCGGCAACCGCGCCAGCACGTCATCGACCGCTTGTTCGATAGAACACAACTGCACCATCTGATCCTCCCGCACGTTCCGTGAATTGGGGTTGGACCGAGCTTGCCGGGTCTTTGCTGCAAAGAATAGTCACTGACGGCAAATCATGTGTTCACTGATGACCCCTGTGGGAGCGAGCCTGCTCGCGAAAGCGGTGTGTCAGGCGCCGTCAATGTTGACTGACACACCGCTTTCGCGAGCAGGCACGCTCCCACAAAGGGATTTCATAGGCATCAGGACGGAATCGCAGGCACAAAAAAGCCGCTCGTAAGCGGCTTTTCGCTGAAGATGCAGACTTATTTCAGGCCGGACATTTTCTGGATGGCGCCTTCAAGGTCTTTCACTTCGCAGTCACTGCACGTGCCTTTTGGCGGCATGGCATTCAGACCGGCCAACGCGACCTTCGCCAAGCCGGCAGCGGTGCCGCCTTCTTTATCGGCGCGTTTTTTCCAGTCTGCGGCATCACCGATTTTCGGCGCGCCCAACAGGCCAGTGCCGTGGCAAGCATTGCAGTGTTTGGCAATGATTTCATCAGGGGTTTTCGCAGCACCGCCGCCAGTCGAAGCAGCGACTTCCATCCCTTTGCACTCTTGACCCGTTACACAGACCTGGCCGACGGGCTCAAGGCGCTTTGCAATGTCGTCGGTAGTAGAAGCTTGTGCGCTCACAGCCCAAAGGGCCAATACAGTTGCTGGTGCAGCCAGCATTTTCATAATTAGGTTCACGCGTTCACCCTCAATGGTGGCTATTCACGCCCACGGCCACGGTTCGCAGGCGGGCGCAAGTATAACGGCAAGCCCGCCACACTGAAACAACCCCAAAGTCGAAGGGGTCTTGTTGTGCGGTGGAAAACAGCTCGGGCGCCTCGGCAATGCTGGCAGGACGCCTCTTTTCTTAGAAATTCGCCGGCGTGGCTGCGCTGATTAGTCGCGCCGGTGCGTCGAACGGATTCCGGAAACGGTGCGGCTTGGTACTTTCAAAGTAGTAGCTGTCGCCGGCTTCGAGCACAAAAGTTTCAGCCCCGACCACCAACTCTAGCCGCCCCTCCACCAAAATTCCGGTTTCCTCGCCCTCATGGGTGAGCATCTCGTCACCGGTGTCGGCGCCAGGCGGGTAGATTTCATTGAGAAACGCGATGGCCCGGCTCGGGTGCGCCCGACCGACCAGTTTCATGGTCACGGCGCCATCGGAAATATCGATCAGCTCGTTGGCCTTGTAGACGATCTGGGTCGGTTTTTCCTGCAGGATTTCTTCGGAAAAGAACTCGACCATGGACATGGGAATCCCGCCCAGAACTTTGCGCAGCGAACTGATCGAGGGGCTGACGCTGTTTTTCTCGATCATCGAAATGGTGCTGTTGGTGACGCCCGCGCGTTTGGCGAGCTCACGCTGCGAAAGACCTTTGAGCTTACGGATGGATTGCAGTCGTTCACCGACGTCCAATGCTGGAGCCTCCAGGGATTCAGGTTGTAAGGATATTGAGCGTTATCATGGCGACAGCGTTCAGTATTTACAACACTTTGGCCTGAATCCCGTTCGGCGAGGCGACTTCCGACGCGCGGCGTTTGCGGTCAAGCCCCGGAATAGAGCAGCGGCACCCGGCGCAGGTTGCAGAAGATCTGGTAAGGAATCGTGTCGGCGGCCATCGCCACTTCGCTGGCCAGGACGTTTTTGCCCCACAACTCGACAGTCGAACCGAGCCCGGCCTGCGGTACATCGGTCAGGTCGATGCAGAGCATGTCCATCGACACCCGGCCAAGCAATTGGCTGCGCTGCCCGGCCACCAACACCGGCGTACCGGTCGGCGCGTGGCGCGGGTAACCATCGGCGTAGCCCATCGCCACAACGCCGATGCGCATCGGCTTCTGGGTGATGAACTTGGCGCCATAGCCGACGGGCTCTCCGGCCGGCAATTCGCGCACGCAAATCACTTTCGATTCGAGGGTCATCACCGGTTGCAGGCGCGAGGCCACGGCGTTGGCTTCTTCGAAAGGCGTGGCGCCGTAGAGCATGATCCCCGGACGAACCCAATCGCTCGGAATCTGCGGCCAACCCAGCACCGCCGGCGAGTTGCGCAAACTGACCTCGGCGGACAAGCCCTGACGCGCCGCTTCAAACACCGCGACCTGTTCGGCACTGGCCTGCTCGTGCAACTCATCGGCCCGGGCGAAGTGACTCATCAGGACGATTTTCGCCACTTTGCCGCTGGCCAGCAGCCGTTGATAGGCCGATTGGTAATCCTTCGGATGCAGACCAACGCGGTGCATGCCCGAATCGAGCTTGAGCCAGACCGTAATCGGCTTGCTCAGCGCGGCCTTCTCGATCGCTTCGAGCTGCCACAGCGAATGCACCACACACCAGAAGTCATGCTCGACGATCAGCGACAGTTCATCGGCTTCGAAAAAGCCTTCCAGCAACAACACCGGCGCCCGAATTCCCGCGACGCGCAGCTCCAATGCTTCTTCAATACACGCCACCGCAAACCCGTCCGCCTCGGCTTCCAGCGCCTGGGCACAACGCACCGCGCCATGGCCGTAGGCATCGGCCTTGATCACCGCGAGGGCCTTGGCCCCCGGCGTGACTTCGCGGGCGATCTGGTAGTTGTGACGCAGGGCTTGAAGGTCGATCAGGGCACGGGCAGGACGCATGGCGGCAGACTTCTAGGCGGTCATGGAAATAAAAAACCGGCGCTGGCTGGCGGCGTGAACCGCCAACAGCACCGGGAGAGGGATCGTTACAACCGGTTAAGGCAGTGCGGCAACCACCGACAGCTCAACCAGGATTTCCGGTTCGCACAGCTTCGACTCAACGGTGGCACGGGCCGGCGCGACGCCTTTTGGCAGCCACTTGTCCCACACCGAGTTCATGCCGGCGAAATCCGCATCGATGTCTTTCAGGTAAATCGTCACCGACAGCAAATGACTCTTGTCGGTGCCGGCCAGGTCGAGCAAACGCTCGATGTTGGCCAGAGTTTCACGGGTCTGCTGTTCAATCCCGGCGCTCATGTCATCGCCGACCTGCCCTGCCAGGTACACCGTACCGTTGTGGGCAACGATCTGACTCATGCGTTCATTGGTGAGCTGGCGCTGGATTGCCATGTTTTGCGGACTCCTTGATTTTGCTGCCATAACGGGAAATATCGAGGCCTTCGGCGCTGATTTGCGGCGTTTTCTTCGCCATCAGGTCCGCCAGCAAGCGACCGGAACCACAGGCCATAGTCCAACCGAGTGTGCCGTGGCCAGTGTTCAAGAACAGGTTGCTGAATTTGGTTCCGCCAACGATCGGCGTGCCGTCGGGGGTGGTCGGACGCAGACCGGTCCAGAAACTCGCCTGGGCCAGATCGCCGCCCTGAGGATAAAGGTCGTTGACGATCATCTCCAGGGTTTCGCGCCGGCGCGGGTTCAGCGACAGGTCAAAACCGGCTATTTCAGCCATGCCACCGACGCGGATACGGTTGTCGAAACGGGTGATCGCGACCTTGTAGGTCTCGTCGAGAATGGTCGAGGTCGGGGCCATCGCCGGGTTGGTGATCGGCACGGTCAGGGAGTAACCCTTGAGCGGATACACCGGAGCCTTGATGCCCAGCGGCTTGAGCAGTTGCGGCGAGTAGCTGCCGAGTGCCAGGACGTAACGGTCAGCGGTTTCCAGCTTGCCGTCGATCCACACGCCGTTGATGCGATCACCGGCGAAGTCGAGCTGCTGAATATCCTGGCCGTAACGGAATTCCACACCCAGCTTCACGGCCATTTCGGCCAGGCGGGTGGTGAAGATCTGGCAGTCGCCGGTTTGGTCGTTCGGCAGGCGCAGGGCACCGGCGAGGATGTCGGTGACGGCGGCCAAGGCCGGCTCAACCCGGGCAATGCCGGCGCGGTCGAGCAGTTCGAACGGCACACCGGACTCTTTCAGTACGGCGATGTCTTTCGCGGCGCCATCGAGTTGAGCCTGGGTGCGGAACAACTGTGTAGTCCCCAGGCTACGGCCTTCGTAGGCAATGCCGGTTTCGGCGCGCAATTCGTCGAGGCAGTCACGGCTGTACTCGGACAGACGAACCATGCGCTCTTTGTTCACCGCATAACGGTTGGCGGTGCAGTTGCGCAGCATCTGCGCCATCCACAAGTATTGGTCGATGTCGGCGGTGGCCTTGATCGCCAACGGCGCATGGCGCTGCAACAGCCACTTGATGGCTTTGAGCGGCACGCCCGGTGCGGCCCACGGCGAGGCATAACCTGGCGATACCTGCCCGGCGTTGGCGAAACTGGTCTCCATGGCCGCAGCCGGCTGACGGTCCACGACCACCACTTCAAACCCGGCACGGGCCAGATAGTAAGCACTGGCGGTACCGATGACGCCGCTACCCAAGACCATAACGCGCATTTTCATATCCCTCATCGCGGTTAACCGCTGACGTGTGTTGTGCAGACCGAAGATGTGGGCAGTTTAAAAAAGATTAGCCAGTGCTTTTCACTATATAAGTGCCTATATTTGGCGACAATTCTCGGCAAAAACCCTTTTCACGGAGGCGCATCCCCTATGCGTACCAACACTCAGACCAAACGTGAGCTGGACAAGATCGATCGCAGCATCCTGCGGATCCTGCAAGCGGACGGACGAATCTCCTTCACCGAGCTGGGGGAAAAGGTCGGTCTGTCGACCACGCCCTGCACCGAACGGGTCCGGCGCCTGGAGCGCGAAGGGATCATCATGAGCTACAACGCCCGGCTCAACCCGCAGCACCTCAAGGGTAGTCTCCTGGTGTTTGTAGAGATCAGCCTCGACTACAAATCCGGCGATACTTTCGAAGAGTTCCGACGCGCGGTACTGAAACTGCCCCACGTGCTGGAGTGCCATTTGGTGTCAGGGGATTTCGACTATCTGGTGAAGGCGCGGATTTCCGAGATGGCCTCGTACCGCAAATTGCTGGGCGATATTTTGCTCAAACTGCCCCATGTGCGCGAATCCAAGAGCTATATCGTGATGGAAGAAGTGAAAGAGAGTTTGTGTTTGCCGATTCCGGATTGATGGTTCGACCATGATCGTTCCCACGCTCTGCGTGGGAATGCAGCCCGGGACGCTCTGCGTCCCCTCGAAGCCGAACGCAGAGCGTCCGTTGAGGCATTCCCACGCAGAGCGTGGGAACGATCATCACCGCTAGACGAGGACCTGCCGGGTAGACGCCATGTACTCATGAATCTGCTTCTCCACCCGCGGATGAATCAGCTCCACCGGCCCGCGCCCGTTGGGGCATGGCAAGGTCTTGGTGGTGCCGAACAGCCGGCAAATCAGCGGCCGCTCGTCATACACGGTGCAGCCGTTGGGCCCCAGGTGCACGCAGTTGAGTTCATCCATCGCTGCATCCTGCTCGGCGCGGGTCTTGCGCGGCAGGCGGGACATTTCTTCCGGCGAGGTCGTCACCGGCCCACAGCAGTCATGGCAGCCCGGCACGCACTCGAACGAGGGTATCTGCTGGCGCAGGGTGCGAATTTTCTGACTGTTGCAGCTCATCGAAGCGGTGACCAAAAGCGGAATAGAGCGGGATTCTGACGCATCCGGCCCGTTCCATACAGCAGCAACCGACCAATGTTGCCCGCGCCGGAAGGTCCGGCTTATGCTCCGTCAACTTTTTCAAACACCGCATCTGGATGACGCACATGAACGCCCGTGTTCAGCAACCTGCCCCGAATCACCGGCACGCTGCCTCTTATTACGCCGCCAGCAGCCTGCCACAGCCCGATCATCCGGTGCTCCAGGGCGAGTTGACGGCGGACGTGTGCGTGGTCGGCGGCGGGTTTTCCGGGTTGAACACCGCGTTGGAACTGGCCGAACGCGGTCTCAGCGTGGTGCTGCTGGAAGCGCACAAGATTGGCTGGGGCGCCAGCGGGCGCAATGGCGGGCAATTGATTCGCGGCGTCGGCCATGGCCTCGATCAGTTCGCCAATGTCATCGGTGCCGACGGCGTGCGTCAGATGAAACTCATGGGCCTGGAAGCGGTGGAAATCGTCCGACAGCGGGTCGAGCGTTTTCAGATTGCCTGCGACCTGACCTGGGGCTATTGCGACCTCGCCAACAAACCCCGGGACCTGGAAGGCTTCGCCGAAGATGCCGCAGAACTGCGCAGCCTTGGTTACCGCTACGAAACCCGACTGCTGCAAGCCAACGAAATGCACTCGGTGGTCGGCTCCGACCGTTACGTCGGCGGCTTGATCGACATGGGCTCCGGGCACTTGCATCCGCTGAACCTGGCACTGGGCGAAGCGGCGGCCGCACAGCAATTGGGCGCAAGACTGTTCGAACAGTCGGCAGTCACTCGCATTGATTACGGCACCGAAGTGAAAGTGCACACCGCCCAGGGCTTGGTCCGCGCCAAGACCCTGGTGCTGGGCTGCAACGCTTATCTCAATGACCTCAATCCCGAACTCAGCGGCAAAGTGCTGCCCGCCGGCAGTTACATCATCGCCACCGAACCGTTGAGCGAAGAACAGGCGCACGCCTTGCTGCCGCAGAACATGGCGGTCTGCGACCAGCGTGTGGCGCTGGATTACTACCGGCTCTCGGCGGATCGACGCTTGCTGTTCGGCGGTGCCTGCCATTACTCAGGTCGGGACCCGAAAGACATCGCTGCGTATATGCGGCCGAAGATGCTGGACGTATTCCCGCAATTGGCCGGAGTGAAGATCGATTATCAATGGGGCGGCATGATCGGCATCGGCGCCAACCGCCTGCCGCAGATCGGCCGGCTCAAGGATCAGCCGAATGTGTATTACGCCCAGGCGTATTCCGGTCACGGGGTGAATGCCACGCACCTGGCGGGCAAGTTGTTGGCTGAAGCCATCAGTGGTCAGCACAGTGGCGGGTTCGATCTGTTTGCCCAAGTGCCGCACATTACCTTTCCGGGCGGCCGGCATTTGCGTTCGCCGCTGCTCGCGTTAGGGATGTTGTGGCATCGGATGAAAGAGTTGGTTTGAGGGACATTGAGATCGTTCCCACGCTCCTGCGTGGGAATGCATCCCGGGACGCTCTGCGTCCCATTCAGAGCCGAACGCAGAGCGTCCGTTGAGGCGTTCCCACGCGGAGCGTGGGAACGATCCTGCCTACATCCGCCAAAACGGCTTAAGTCCCTCCGCCAACGCCTCTTCCCGACTCAACCCCACATCCCGCAGCTGCTCCGGAGTCAGGTTCAGCAACGCCTTGCGCGTGTGCAGACGGTGCCAGAACAGATCCCAGCGACTCAGGCAGGACGGCGCATTGCGCATCAGCGCCTCACGGGTGCCGTGGTTCTGCCCTGCCGCCAGTTCCTGACTGCGTAACGTCAGCCGCACATCGCTCAAGCCGTTCATGTTGATCGCTCCTGTTTACTTGGGTAGCCAGAGGTTTCATCATGCTCGAGCGGCGAAAAGCATTACAGATTCAAAGCAGCTGTATTATTTCCATACAGATTTGCCGATTTAGGCTCTGAATCCTGTATTTTTGCCCCATCTGTACCGGTTAACCGAATCACCTGCACCGAGGCACTGCCATGACCCTTTACGTCAATCTCGCCGAATTGCTCGGCACGCGCATCGAACAGGGCTTCTATCGCCCCGGCGACCGGCTGCCGTCGGTGCGGGCGTTGAGTGTCGAACACGGGGTCAGCCTGAGCACGGTGCAGCAGGCTTATCGGGTGCTGGAAGACAGCGGGCTGGCGACGCCGAAGCCAAAATCCGGGTACTTCGTGCCGGTCAGTCGCGAGTTGCCGGAATTGCCCGCCGTCGGCCGTCCGGCCCAGCGCCCGGTGGATATTTCCCAGTGGGATCAGGTGCTGGAATTGATCCGCGCCGTGCCACGCAAAGACGTGGTGCAACTGGGTCGCGGCATGCCGGACATTACCTCACCAACCATGAAACCGCTGTTGCGCGGGCTGGCGCAGATCAGTCGGCGCCAGGACATGCCCGGCCTGTATTACGACAACATCCACGGCAACCTCGAACTGCGCGAACAGATCGCCCGCCTGATGCTCGATTCCGGCTGCCAGTTGAGCGCCGCTGACCTGGTGGTCACCACCGGTTGCCACGAAGCGCTGTCCACCAGCATCCGCTCCATCTGCGAACCCGGTGACATCGTCGCCGTGGATTCACCGAGCTTTCACGGCGCTATGCAGACCCTCAAGGGCCTGGGCTTGAAAGCCTTGGAAATCCCCACTGACCCGATCACCGGCATCAGCCTCGACGCATTGGAACTGGCCTTGGAGCAATGGCCGATCAAGGCCATACAGTTGACCCCCAACTGCAACAACCCCTTGGGCTACATCATGCCGGAGACACGTAAACGGGCGTTGTTGAACCTGGCACAGCGTTTCGACGTGGCGATCATCGAGGACGATGTGTATGGCGAATTGGCCTACACCTACCCGCGTCCACGCACGATCAAATCCTTCGACGAAGACGGCCGCGTGCTGCTGTGCAGTTCGTTTTCCAAGACGTTGGCGCCGGGGCTGCGCATCGGTTGGGTAGCACCGGGACGTTATCTGGAACGGGTGCTGCACATGAAATACATCAGCACCGGCTCCACCGCGCCACAAGCGCAGATCGCCATCGCCGACTTTCTCAAGGGCGGTCACTTCGAGCCGCATTTGCGGCGGATGCGCAGCCAATACCAGCGCAATCGCGACATGATGATCGATTGGGTCACGCGCTACTTCCCCGCCGGCACACGGGCCAGCCGGCCACAGGGCAGTTTCATGCTGTGGGTCGAACTGCCGGAAGGCTTCGATACGTTGAAACTGAATCGTGCACTGCACGACCAAGGCGTACAGATTGCCGTGGGCAGCATTTTTTCGGCTTCGGGCAAGTACCGCAATTGTCTGCGGATGAACTACGCGGCCAAGCCGACGCCGCAGGTCGAAGATGCGGTGCGCAAGGTAGGCGCAGCGGCGATCAAACTGTTGGCGGAATCCGTTTAATCGAGCTGAAAACGCCCGCCGCCTTCAAATCGGGTCAGGTCAATGACGCGACTCGCCCCGTCGCTTACCTGGGCCTCCACTTCCAGTTCGATCTCAAGCTGAGCGCCCGAGGCGATGGCACCCGCGCGCCATGGGACCATTCGGTCACCCGGCCGCAGAAGATCCGTCGCCAAAGGCTCACCGTTGTCAGCAGCCCACTGCACGGCCGCACCATCCAATCGCGCCGCGACGATTTTCAACTGCAAGGTGCCGGCGCCCCAGCGATAGCGCTGGGAGTCCGCTGCGGGGGCGATAAATTGCCACCTCATTGGCTGCGGCTCGGGGCACTGAATCCGCAGCTGCACCGTGCGTGAACCGAAGCTTGAGTCGGTTTCACCCGGTGCCGTCTGCGCCAACAACGCCCCGCGTGTCGATGATCCAAAAGCCACGTGCCCCGGGCTCAGGCTCAACGTACAGCCGTCGCGGGCCGCTGCCGAATAGGACGCAAGGCACGTCAACATCGCCGCAAACACCACACACTTCATCGCAGGTTCTCGCTCATGACAAATTTGGATCGAGGCACGTCGCATCGACCGTCTCGATGCGCAGGCTGTCGTGGGGCACTTCGTTCAAGGGGTATTCGAGCCAGCAGCGTTGGTTATCGGACAAGCGCACATGCAGTGTTTGATCAGGTTTGGCGTCTGACAGAAAAATCGTCCCGGCATCCAGCACCGTCGTTACGTATTGGCCCTGCTCGTCATGCACCGTTACCCCCTTGGGCAACCACTGACGATCGACGGTCCTGGCCTTCAACAGCAAGCGTCGTACGCTCATCACCGAAAAATCCAGGTGCTGTACCGACCCACGCCCCGCCTCCACTTCCTGATAGCCGTTAAGCACTTCGACGTTGCGCGGCAGGCTGCCATTGTCGACCTCCAGCCGGGCCAGGGTGTAGGCCGGCAAACTGGCCGCCACCGCCCGCCCAAACCCATCCGTCCAGACGGGGCCGCGGGGCGTTTGCAGTTTCAAACCCGCGTGCTCACCAGCCTTGAGCACACCAAAGGTGTCGCGCACCGGATAAGGTGAAAGCGTCACACCGTCCCGGTGAAAGACCATGCCGCCGCGGGCGCCGACATCGAAATTCGTCGCGTCGGGTCGCTGGCTGTATCCGAGGTCAATGCTGGTGTAATGCGCCAGCGTGTTTAGACGCGCGCCAAACGTTGTCGGCCCGCCGTCGCGTTGTTCGGCACTGACGCTGTAGTCCTGGATTTCGTTTATGGCGTCGCTGAAAACCACGCCACTGCGCGCACCTGAGCGATCGTCCTTGCGCAAATAACTGCGGACCGAGCGCTGGCCACCCAGCGGCACGCCCAGCGTCAGATAAGCTGCGCTGCCCTGGCGACTCGCCGCCGCACCGCCCATGTCTCGTTCCAGGCTCACGGACAGGCTGACCCTCTCGGGAAGCATCTGCGACCAAGAAAGGCCCAACCGCGATTGCGGCGGTTCATCCCGGCTGGAATAACGCGACCAGGTAGCGCCAAACGTCCCCCAGTGCGCGGTCGAACCATTGAGGGAAAACGCCCATTGATCGCGGCTTCGGGATTCGGCCTGGTGGCGTTCCTGATTCCAGCCGGTATCCGACAACGTGCGAAAGTCCTCGCTCTGGCGGACGTTGATCAGACTCGTCGACAGGTTTGACGATAACTGCGCACTGAACGTCATTTGTAATTGGTTGCCGGCAAGACCTTGGGAGCGATCGCTGGACAGCACCTGGCGGGCCCCCAGAAAAATCCCGTTTGACCATTGTTGCTGAAGCCCCCAGCCCGCCGACACGTACTCGGTCGCGCCCATCAAACCCGCCGTGACCCGCCGCTCCCGTCCCCAGTTCCAGTCCCTGCTGAAGGCTGCGAAGGAAGGGGCCTGGCGCTCATCGCTGCCCAATCGCCGCACGCGCCCCAAGGCGACATTGAAACCGGGCGGGCTGCCGAACTGCGCATCGTAGAGACTGGCAGCCGGCACTCGAAACCGCCGCTGTTGCCCATCCTGTTCATGCACCGTCACTTCCAGATCCAGCGAATGGCTCAACAAAGGCAATTCCCGCAACGTGAAAGGACCGCTGGGGACCATCGTGGTGTAGATCATCACGCCGTTCTGCCGGACTTCGATGCGCGCCGCAGAATAAGCAATGCCTTCAACCCGGCTCCCGGCCCCGCGCTCAGCGGCGCGCAGTTGGGCAAATGCACCTTCGGGCTGTATCTGCAGGCCGAGAAATGACTCGCCACTGAATAACGGCGAGGCCATGTTCAGCTGCCCCACCTGCACGTTGACCTCGTAGTCTTCAAGTGTGCGCATACCGTAGGCATACAGATGTTCGAAACGTGCGTCATCGGACTGCGCCGTGTAGGACTGCCGACTACGCAGCACCCAATTCCCGGCATTGAAACCGACCTCCGAAGTGAAACTGCGGTAGTCACTGCGCTGCCCCTGGAACTGGCTGTCCGTCATCAGCGCGTCGTAGTTCAGAACGCCCGCCATGCCACCCTTGGCAAAGACTCGGGACGCTTGATCCGGCGGCAACAACGTAGCGGTCGGGACCAGCAGGTCAACCTGCTCCCTGCCTGGCTGAAGTTGCACAACGGCGGCTGGAAACCCTTCAGCGAACGTCATGCAGGTGCCCGCCTCCTGCCGTCGCAAAACCAGCGCACGTACACCCGCGGCTTTCAACAGAGCGGGGGCGAGACACACCTCGCCATGCTGATTGAAGGTCATCTGCACACGGCCCTTGGGCTGCCCGTTGACCTGGAGTGACACCGGGCGCGTGCCCTGGACAAAGCGCGGAGACTCCCGAAAGTATTCAGCCAGCGCCGGATCGATGCCTCGATCCTTGAGCACCTGGGGATCGAACAGGACGGATTCATTTGCCGCGATCTCAGTCGATCCACAGGCCAGCAGACACAAACGGCCCAGCCAAATGCGCGTTGCCCGAAACCTCACTCGTTAATTACCGCAGCGTCGTACTGCTCGACCGCGAACCCATAGGTGGTCGCCGGGAATATCCGCACGCCCGTCACAGATGACGCCGCTCCCGGAACCCCCTCAAGCCGCAGGCGTTCACCCGGCAAAATGTAGGTTCGCGGCAGGTCAACCGAGCGCACGCCAGGCAACGGGACGATGGCCTTGGCCAGGCGAACCACATAAGGGCTGGAGTTGAAGACCTGCAAATCGCCGCCGACAGACGACCACTTCAAGCGTTTCCAGGGTTCGCGCTCCACCGGCAAATCGGCGGGCCGCAAAATCACCGGTAAATTCTGCCGCACCCCCAGATTGACCCGGGCGCCGCTGGTTCCTTCGACGGGACTGATGCCCTCGAATATCACGCGCTTCAACCGCTCGGTCCGCAGCGGCTGAGTGTTTTGCAGGATAAAACGCACCTGCTGGACCTCTCCGGGTTCGACGCGGGCCATCGGTGGCGTGAATACCAGCAGCCACTCATCGTCCTGCTCGATGTTCTCAACCGTGGTGTGCAGCAGCGCGGGCCGGGTATCGGTGTTGCGCACATTCATGGTCGCCTCGCCAAGGCTCTCTTCCACAACAAGCACAGGCGTCTGCGGCACCATGCCGGCCGAATACGCCTGCGTTGCGACCAACAATGAAAACAACAAGGGCAACGGCGTAGTGAAACCTGCCCTGCTCATAAAAAAAGGCATAGGGGGAATTCCGGGCTTACCAGGCGACGAGCCGGGCGTTGGCCCGGTGGCGCATACAGGGGCGGCAAGAACCCGGCGACCCGAACGGCCGCCGGGACTCAAGCAATCAGAGGTAGAACATGTCGAAGGTCACGGAGCCGTCGAGAGGAATCTCGTCGGAAATGGGCAATGCGTTGCTCGGGCCAATCACCGGCAGCAGACTCATCGGGAAGCCGTGGTGACGGGAGGCCGCCGGGCCGCTCGCAACGTCGGGTCCCCAGGAATAGAGCGCTGGCGCATTGCTCACCAGGCTGGAACTCGGTAACTGCCAGGCAGGATTTGCGAGTGTGCGGGTCAATAATGTTTGAGGCGAATTATCCACCTCCGGAATGCCATGACGCAGAGCAAACCCACCAATGCGTGTACCGTTGATTTCGCCAATGCCAAAGAATAACGCCGGATCATTCTGGCCGGTGTCATCGTGAATGCCTGGCAACTTTGTCGAACCACGATTATCCCTGACGGACACTTCCACCGGAGCGGGCGCATCGCAATTTATATGCAGGGAAACATCATGGACGGGCAGCAATGTTTGTTTGGCTTTGTTCAGTACCCCCGAGGATATCTTGCGCAAATCCACGGTGCTGCCGCCCGCAAACGCGGGAATACAGGAAGTGGGGATGATGGTTCCAATAACATTCAGGTCCACACTTTCGGCCATTGCAACGGAGGGCAACAGCACACTTGCAAAAACAGCAATCAAACTTTTATTTCTCATCTTTACCACCTCTTTATCTATATTTAGCAACAGCGCAGAACCACAACTTAAAGTTACAATTCTGAAAACTGCTACTGCAACTAAGCGAGGTGATCATTCCGCTTTTTGTAAGATTAATCTGTAGGAAAACGCTTCACGGAAATAGCGACATTTCAACTGGAACACTATTCCGAATGGATTAGACAGAACATTCCTACGTCCATTTTCTGCTCTGGGTAAGTTAACCGCGAAGTCATCAGTGCCGGGCGCGTGCCATACTCCGGCTCCTGCCGCGATTTGAGACTGCGACGTGCGACCCGGAAAAAAATTGCTTGCTGTATGGCTGTTGGCCTTGTTGATCAGTGGCTGCGCAACGCTCGACGTGCCGCGCGAGCCCAGCCAGGCGCTGCCGGCGGCGGGCTCAAGCTTCGGACGTTCAATCCAGGCCCAGGCAGCGCCCCATCAGGGGCAATCCGGTTTCCGCCTGCTCTCAAACAGCACCGAAGCCTTCATGGCCCGGGCCGAGCTGATCCGCAATGCGCAAACCAGCCTCGACTTGCAGTACTACATCGTCCACGACGGCATCAGCACGCGCATGCTGGTGGAGGAACTGCTCAAGGCTGCCGATCGCGGCGTGCGGGTGCGGATTCTGCTCGATGACACCACCAGCGATGGCCTGGATCAGATTATCGCGACCCTGGCGGCCCATCCGCAGATCCAGATTCGCCTGTTCAATCCGCTGCACCTGGGCCGCAGTACCGGCGTGACGCGGACCATGGGCCGCTTGTTCGACCTGTCGCTGCAACATCGGCGCATGCACAACAAGCTGTGGCTGGCGGACAACAGCGCGGCCATCGTCGGTGGACGCAACCTCGGGGACGAGTATTTCGATGCCGAACCCAACCTGAATTTCACCGACATCGACATGCTCAGCGTCGGGCCGGTGGCCGAGCAGCTCGGGCACAGTTTCGACCAGTACTGGAACAGCGCCCTGAGCAAGCCGATCGACGAATTTCTCTCGAGCAGACCGACGGCCAAGGACCTGCAAAACACCCGCACGCGCCTGGAAGAATCCCTGCAGGAAACCCGCAAACAGAACCACGCGCTGTATCAACAGCTGATGATCTACGACAAGCACCCGCGCCTGGACATCTGGCGCCGAGAGCTGATCTGGGCCTGGAACCAGGCGTTGTGGGACGCGCCGAGCAAGGTGCTGTCCAAGGGTGAACCCGACCCGCAATTGTTGCTGACCACACAGTTGGCGCCAGAACTGAACGGGGTCAGCAAAGAGCTGATCATGATTTCGGCCTACTTTGTGCCCGGCCAACCGGGGCTGGTGTACCTGACCGGGCGCGCCGATGCCGGGGTTTCGGTAAGCCTGCTGACCAACGCCCTGGAAGCCACCGATGTGCCGGCGGTGCACGGCGGTTACGCGCCGTATCGCAAGGCGTTGCTGGAGCATGGGGTGAAGCTGTTCGAACTGCGGCGCCAGCCCGGCGCGGGGAGTGGCAGCGGTCCGCATCTGTTCAGGCGCTCGGCCTATCAGGGCTCGGATTCGAGCCTGCACAGCAAAGCGATGATCTTCGATCAGCAGAAATCGTTTATCGGCTCATTCAACTTCGACCCGCGCTCGGTGCTGTGGAACACCGAAGTCGGCGTGTTGGTGGACAGCCCGGAACTCGCCGCCCATGTGCGTGAATTGGCGCTGCAAGGCATGGCGCCGCCGCTGAGTTATGAGGCGAAACTGGAGAATGGGCAGATTGTCTGGGTGACAGAGGACAACGGCAAGTTGCATACCCTAACCAAAGAGCCGGGGAGCATGTGGCGCCGGTTTAATGCGTGGTTCAGCACCACCGTAGGTCTGGAGCGGATGTTGTAACAGGCGACAAACACCTCTGTGGGAGCGAGCCTGCTCGCGAAGGCGTCATGCCAGCAAACACAGATGCTGAATGACACTCCGCTTTCGCGAGCAGGCTCGCTCCCACAAGGGATGTGCAATCTGGCAGATGGCAGTCAGGCGGGCTCGGCCACTGTGCCAAATGCCCCTTGGCGCATCAGCAAAATCACCAGTCCCAACGCACCTACCGCCATCAGCAACGGCAACGCATGCCCGCTGATCCACTGGCTCCCCGCCCCGGCCGCCAGCGGCCCGACCAGGCACCCAATCCCCCACAGCTGTGCGATATGGGCATTGGCCCGCACCAGCGCATCGTCGCGGTAGCGCTCGCCTATCAGGATCAGCGACAAGGTGAACAAACCACCGGCACTGGCGCCGAATAGCACCCACAATGGCCAAATCAACAAGGTATCGATCAGCAGCGGAATCGCCAGGCTCGACATCATAAGGACCACGGCACACCCGGTGAACAAACTGCGCCGGGACAGTCGATCCGCCAAGGCACCGATGGGCAGTTGCAGCAACGCATCACCGACCACCACGGTACTGACCATCGCCAAGGCAATTTCTGCGCTGAAGCCCTGGCGCAGGCAGTACACCGGCAACAGGGTCAGGATCATCGCTTCGAACGCAGCGAACAGCGACACCGCCCAGGCAATCGCCGGCAGCCCACGACAGAAGGTCCACAAATCGCCGAAGGTCACGCTGCTCGCTTCACTGCTCGGTGCACCGCTGCGGCCCAGCAACAGCAATGGCGCCGTCAGCAGCAAGCCGACGCCGACCCAGAAGCCATAATCATGCTCGGTGCCCAGCGCGCCTAACAGCAATGGCCCGCCCAGCTGACTCAAGGCATAGCTGCTGCCATACAACGCCACCAAGCGCCCGCGCCACTGCTCGACCACCAATTGGTTGATCCAGCTTTCACCGAGGATGAACACCAGGGTCAGGATCACGCCGATCATCAGACGCAGCACCAGCCAGATCGGATAGCTCGGCAACAGCGCCAGCAAACCGATGGACACCGCCCCGCCCCACAGGCACAGACGCATCAGATTGGCCGTGCCGAAACGCGCCGCCAGGTGACTGGAAATCTTCGCCCCCAGCAGCACACCAATGGCCGGCATCGCCGCCATCACGCCGATCGCAAACGAGCCGTAGCCCCAGCTTTCCAGGCGAAACGACACCAGCGGCATGCTGACGCCCAGGGCCAGGCCGACACTCAAGACAGACGCCAACACGGCGAAATAAGTCGCCCAACGCATGTTCCACGCTCCTGTGGATATTTTTATGTACAACCCAAAACAATGTGGGAGCGAGCTTGCTCGCGATAGCGGTGCAACATTCAACACTGATGTCGACTGTTATACCGCTATCGCGAGCAAGCTCGCTCCCACAGGAGATCTGCGTCGTTTGGGAGGCCTGTTTTACAACAGACCTCCTTTAGCGACTTACAACTTGATCCAGGTCGCCTTCAGTTCGGTGTATTTGTCGAACGCATGCAGCGACTTGTCGCGACCGTTGCCCGACTGTTTGAAACCACCGAATGGCGCAGTCATGTCGCCACCGTCGTACTGGTTGACCCACACGCTACCGGCACGCAGGGCCTTGGCGGTCAGGTGTGCCTTGGAAATGTCCTTGGTCCACACCGCTGCGGCCAGGCCGTATGGCGTGTCGTTGGCGATCGCAATGGCTTCTTCGGCGGTATCAAAGGCGATGACCGACAACACCGGGCCAAAGATCTCTTCCTGGGCGATTTTCATCGCGTTGTTCACACCGTCGAAAATCGTCGGCTCAACGTAGGTGCCACCGGTTTCCTGAAGAATGCGCTTGCCGCCCGCCACCAGTTTGGCGCCGTCGGTGTGGCCGGATTCGATGTAGGACAGCACGGTGTTCATCTGCTGGGTGTCCACCAGCGCGCCAACGTTCGTCGCCGGGTCCAGCGGGTTGCCCGGCTTCCAGCTTTTCAGTGCTTCGATCACCAGCGGCAGGAAGGTGTCCTTGATCGAACGCTCGACCAGCAGACGCGAACCGGCGGTGCAGACTTCGCCCTGGTTGAAGGCGATGGCGCTGGCGGCGGATTCGGCAGCGGCTTGCAGGTCCGGGGCATCGGCGAACACGATGTTCGGGCTCTTGCCGCCAGCTTCGAGCCAGACGCGTTTCATGTTCGATTCGCCGGAGTAGATCAGCAGTTGCTTGGCGATCTTGGTCGAACCAGTGAACACCAGGGTGTCCACGTCGTTGTGCAGGGCCAAGGCCTTGCCGACGGTGTGGCCGTAGCCTGGCAGCACGTTGAGCACGCCTTTCGGAATGCCGGCTTCAACAGCCAGCGCGGCGATGCGGATGGCGGTCAGCGGCGATTTTTCCGACGGTTTGAGGATCACCGAGTTACCGGTGGACAGCGCCGGGCCGAGTTTCCAGCAGGCCATCATCAATGGAAAGTTCCACGGCACGATGGCGCCGACTACGCCGACCGGCTCGCGGGTCACCAGACCCAGCTGATCGTGCGGGGTCGCGGCGACTTCGTCGTAGATCTTGTCGATGGCTTCGCCGCTCCAGCTCAGGGCTTGCGCCGCGCCGGGAACGTCGATGTACAGGGAATCGCTGATCGGCTTGCCCATGTCCAGGGTTTCAAGCAGGGCCAGCTCTTCGGCGTGCTGTTTGAGCAGGCCGGCGAAACGAATCATGGTGGCTTTGCGTTTGGTCGGCGCCAGGCGCGACCACACGCCGGAATTGAAGGTGGCGCGGGCGTTTTCCACGGCGCGCTGGGCGTCGGCGGCGTCACAGCTGGCAATCTTGCCCAGCAGACGGCCATCGACCGGGCTGATGCATTCGAAGGTCTCGGCGGAGACGGCATCGGTGTATTCGCCATTGATGTAGGCGCGGCCTTCGATCTTCAGATCGCGAGCCCGTTGTTCCCAATCGGCACGAGTCAGGGTGGTCATACGAGTGTCCTCCTCTTGTTGAATACGAATGCCCCGCGTTCTTCGCGGGTGCTTTCAGGAATTCTGCCCGGCCAGCCTGCTTTCGGCCCAAGGCACCTGCCACCCTAAACCAGTGTCCGGGGTTGTTTCAATATATTTGACACAAGGTCGGCAAACAGCCTTGCAGTGTTCATTTTAATAAACATAGACTTTGGGTCTTTTCAGCCATTGCGCCGCAATCACGGGGGATTACAACAATGAATATCCAGGATGTTGTCGACTTCAGCCAAGCCACCACCCAGCCCGATCGCTATCGGCCGGCCCCGGCAAAAGTCCTCAAGGGCGACCCTGAGCAAGCGGTGTACAACCACTACAACAGCCCGTGCGGACAGATGAGCGCTGGCGTGTGGGAAGGCGAAATCGGCCAGTGGCTGGTGAACTACACCGAGCATGAATACTGCGAGATCGTTCAGGGCGTGTCGGTGCTGCGGGACAACGATGGCAACAGCAAGACGTTGCGGGTGGGTGATCGTTTTGTGATTCCGGCTGGGTTCCGGGGCACTTGGGAAGTGCTGGAGTCGTGCCGCAAGATTTATGTGGTGTTTGAACAGAAGGCTTGAGGATTTGTGCTGTCCGGGGCGGCCTCTTCGCGGGCAAGCCTCGCTCCTACAGGTCATCGCGATCCCCTGTAGGAGCGAGGCTTGCCCGCGAAGGCGTCCTGACAGAAAACACAAAACCACAGGCAACAAAAAAGGCCCGTATCTCGCGATACGGGCCTTTTTCGTAAGTCGGAAAAATCAATTACTTGATTTTGCCTTCTTTAAACATAACGTGCTTGCGAACGCGCGGATCGAACATCATCAGCTCGAGCTTGTCCGGAGTAGTACGTTTGTTTTTGTCGGTAGTTTTGAAGTAACCAGTACCGGCGCTGGAAATCATTCGAATTTTTTCACGCATGATTTAGCTCCCTTAGATCTTGCCAGCTTTGCGGATTTCGGCCAGCACGACAGTAATGCCACGCTTGTCGATGATACGCATGCCTTTGGCAGATACGCGCAGACGCACGAAACGTTTCTCTTCTTCAACCCAGAAGCGGTGATGCTGCAGGTTCGGCAGGAAACGACGACGGGTTTTGTTGTTTGCGTGGGAAATGTTATTCCCAGTTACCGGACCCTTACCGGTAACTTGACATACTCTCGACATGCCTCAGCCCTCTAAAACCACATGCCCAACCCGGCATGGGTTGGCCGCTTAATCTCTCAGTCATTTGGCGCCAGGCGCCGCGTTTCTTTAGAGGTCTTACCGGCTACACCTACAGTGAAGGAACCGGGCCCCTAGAAAAGAGCGCTGCTTTATACCAGAAAGACCTCAGAGCAACAACATTCAGTGTGCGATGAATTCACAAAAAGCCCATTTTCAGGGCTACGAGCGCCTTGGATAAAGGCTGTCGTCGATGGCGACCGCTCGTCGCAGAGCATCGACCAACACGCCAATTTCAGGGTTTTCAAACCGTCGCACACCCGAAACAGGCGCCTATAGTCGCCGCAAAATGAAAAAGGGGATAGTCATTTGCAAAAGAGCCCACTAGGGTAAGCCTTTTCCAGACTGCACTTGCAGATGGGCCTTCGATCTGTAAAGGAATCCGACCATGCGCCTCGCTGCCCTACCGCTGTTGTTTGCCCCTCTGCTGCTGAGCCCGCTGGCCCACGCCGCCGCCCTCACCGTCTGCACCGAGGCCAGCCCTGAAGGGTTCGACGTGGTGCAGTACAACTCGCTGACCACCACCAACGCCTCGGCCGATGTGCTGATGAATCGCCTGGTGGACTTCGATACCGCCAGCGGCAAAGTGGTCGCCAGCCTCGCGGACAGCTGGGAAGTAACGCCCGACGGCCTGACCTACGTCTTCAAGTTGCACCCGCAAGTGAAATTTCACAAAACCGAGTACTTCAGCCCGACTCGCGATTTGAGCGCCGAAGACGTCAAATTCAGCTTCGACCGCATGCTCGACCCGGCCCACCCGTGGCACAAAGTCGCCCAGAGCGGCTTCCCCCATGCCCAATCGATGCAACTGCCAGCGCTGATCAAGAAGATCGACGCCCTCGATCCGCTGACCGTGCGCTTCACCCTCGATCACCCGGACTCGACGTTCCTCGCGACCTTGAGCATGGGTTTCGCCTCAATTTATTCGGCTGAATACGCAGACAAACTGTTGAAGGCCGACACGCCCGAGAAGCTCAACAGCCAGCCGATCGGCAGCGGCCCGTTCGTCTTTACTCGATTCCAGAAAGACGCGTCGATTCGCTACAAGGCCAACCCGGACTACTTCGGCGGCAAGCCGTCAGTGGACCCGCTGATCTTCGCCATCACCCCGGACGCTAATGTGCGTTTGCAGAAGCTGCGCCGCAACGAGTGCCAAATCGCCCTGTCGCCCAAACCGCTGGATGTGGTGGCCGCCAAGCAGGAGCCTACGCTGAAAGTGGAAAAGACTGACGCGTTCATGACCGCTTTCGTCGGCATCAACAGCCAGCATCCACCACTGGACAAGCCGGAAGTGCGCCAGGCGATCAACCTGGCGCTCGACAAGGCTAACTACCTCAAGGCCGTGTTCGAAGACACCGCCGAAGCCGCCAACGGCCCTTATCCACCGAACACCTGGAGCTATGCCAAAGGCTTGCCGGGCTATCCGCACGACGTGGCGAAGGCCAAGGCGTTGATGGCCAAGGCCGGGCTCAAGGACGGTTTCCAAACCACCATCTGGACCCGCCCTTCCGGCAGCTTGCTGAACCCTAATCCGAGCCTCGGTGCGCAACTGCTGCAATCGGATCTGGCGGAAATCGGCATTCAGGCTGAAATCCGGGTAATCGAATGGGGCGAGCTGATCCGTCGTGCCAAGGCCGGCGAGCATGACCTGCTGTTCATGGGCTGGGCCGGCGACAACGGCGACCCGGACAACTTCCTCACGCCGCAGTTTTCCTGCGCTGCGGTCAAGTCCGGCACCAACTTCGCCCGTTACTGCAATCAAGACCTGGACAAGCTGATCAGCGCTGGCAAAACCACCAGCGAACAAGGCGTGCGCACCAAGCTGTATGAACAGGCCCAGGCGCAGATTCAGCAGCAGGCGTTGTGGCTGCCGTTGGCGCATCCGACTGCTTTTGCCCTCACACGCAAGGATGTCGAGGGTTATCAGGTCAGCCCGTTTGGTCGCCAGGACTATTCCAAAGTCACCCTCAAATAACTTGCCCCGCCACAAAATCTGTGGGAGCGAGCCTGCTCGCGAAGGCGTAGTGTCAGTCAGCATCAATATTTACTGACAGACCGCTTTCGCGAGCAGGCTCGCTCCCACAGGGGTTTTATGTAGGCTGCCCGCGCTACATCCAGCCGTACTCCGCCATGGACAACGGATCCCCATCCCCAACGATGAAGTGATCCAGCACCCGCACATCAACCAGCTCCAACGCCTCCTGGAGGCGCTTGGTCAGCATTCGGTCAGCCTGGCTGGGGTCGGTGTTGCCCGAGGGGTGGTTGTGGCACAGGATCAGCGCTGCAGCGTTGTGAGCCAGGGCTCGCTTAACCACTTGCCGTGGATACACGCTGGTGCTGTCGATGGAGCCGCGAAACAGTGTTTCAAACGTCAGCACCCGGTGCTTGGAATCCAGAAACAGACAACCGAACACCTCGTGGGGCTCGTGGCGCAGCATCGCCTTGAGGTAGTCGCGCACCGCGATTGGACTCTCCAGTACCGAATCCCGGCGCAAGCGCTCGGCCAGATGCCGCCGGGCCATCTCCAGTACCGCTTGCAACTGCGCGAATTTCGCCGGGCCCAGGCCCAGTTGCTCGCTGAAGGTCCGCAGATCGGCCTCCAGCAAAGTGCGCAGGCTGCCGAATTGATTTAACAGGTGTCTTGCCAGATCCACCGCGCTTTTGCCGGACACGCCGGTCCGTAGAAAGATTGCCAGCAACTCGGCGTCGGAAAGACTCGCCGAACCCTGCTCAAGAAGCTTCTCCCGCGGCCGTTCCGCCGCTGGCCAATCGCGAATACTCATAACACCTCCATGGTCTGTGGGCGCCGCTGTTCCGTAGCGGTCGCTGTGATATCGTAGCCCATCTTTTTTGCGGGCGATTTCACTCCTGGGGAGGGGGTTTCGTCCTGCAGTCATCAACGAATGAAAGGCAGACCTATGCAGCGGCTGTATCGGAAACGCATCGTTCTGGGCGTCGGCGGCGGCATTGCTGCCTACAAGAGCGCCGACCTGGTTCGCCGCCTGATCGATCAGGGCGCCGAAGTGCGCGTGGTCATGACCCGTGGCGGCAGCGAGTTCATCACCCCGCTGACCATGCAGGCCTTGTCCGGCCACCCGGTCCACCTCGACCTGCTGGACCCTGCGGCCGAAGCCGCCATGGGCCACATCGAGCTGGCCAAATGGGCCGACCTGGTGCTGATCGCCCCGGCCACGGCGGACCTGATCGCCCGCCTGGCCCAAGGCATTGCCAATGACCTGCTGACGACGCTGGTGCTGGCCACCGACGCGGTGGTCGCCGTGGCCCCGGCGATGAACCAGGCCATGTGGCGCGACCCGGCGACCCAGGCCAACCTGCAAATCCTCGAAAGCCGCAACATCAAATCCTTCGGCCCGGCCTCCGGCAGCCAGGCCTGCGGCGACGTCGGCATGGGCCGCATGCTCGAAGCCACCGACCTCGCCCAGTGCGCGGCGGACTGCTTCCAGCGTCAGGCGCTGACCGGCAAACACGTGCTGATCACCGCCGGCCCGACCCAGGAAAACATCGACCCGGTGCGCTACATCACCAACCACAGCTCCGGGAAAATGGGCTTTGCCCTGGCCGAAGCTGCCGTGGAGGCTGGCGCCCGTGTGACGCTGATCACAGGCCCGGTGCACTTGCCCACGCCGGATCGCGTCACCCGTATCGATGTGGTCAGCGCCCGGGACATGCTCGCCGCCTGTGAAGCCGCTATTCCCTGCGACCTGTTTATCGCCTCGGCAGCGGTCGCGGACTACCGCCCTGAAGTCGTCGCCCCACAGAAACTAAAGAAAGATCCTACGAACGGCGACGGCTTGTTACTACAAATGGTGCGTAACCCAGACATCCTGGCCACCATCGCGACCCGTCCCGACCGTCCGTTCAGTGTCGGTTTCGCCGCCGAAACCGAACACCTGCTCGATTACGCTGCGCGCAAGTTGAAAGACAAAAACCTCGATTTGATCGTCGCCAACGACGTCGCCAACCCGAGTATTGGCTTCAACAGCGAAGAAAACGCCTGCAGCGTGATCGACCGTGAGCTACACGCCACACTTTTCGCCCAGACCAGCAAGAGCAAGATTGCTCGCCAGCTGATCACTTTTATCGCCGACCGTCTGAACCAGGTTTAATTTACATGCACGCTTTGCAAGCCAAGATCCTCGACCCCCGCATCGGCACCGACTTCCCGTTGCCGCAATACGCCACCCCTGGCTCCGCCGGCCTCGACCTGCGCGCCATGCTGGAAAAAGACACCGTGATCAAGCCGGGCGAAACCCTGCTGATCCCGACCGGCCTGTCGGTCTACATCGGTGATCCGGGCCTGGCGGCGCTGATCCTGCCGCGCTCCGGCCTGGGCCATAAGCACGGCATCGTGCTGGGTAACCTGGTTGGCCTGATCGACTCCGATTACCAGGGCCCGCTAATGGTTTCGTGCTGGAACCGCAGCGACAAGGAATTCACCCTGGAAGTGGGCGAACGCCTGGCTCAACTGGTTTTGGTGCCGGTGGTGCAGGCGCATTTCGAGATGGTCGAAGAGTTCGTCGAAACCGAACGTGGTGCAGGTGGTTTTGGGCATTCGGGTAGCCATTGATCGGACGAAAACCACTGTGGGAGCGAGCTTGCTCGCGATGACGGTCGCCCATTCGACAAAGGTGTCGCCTGCCAGTCCGCTATCGCGAGCAAGCTCGCTCCCACAGGTTTTCGAACCGGAAATTGCACAGCCGTCATCTGAAAGGTTTACCACTGGAAATCAAGGGATTGGCCAGCCAAATGCTCGCTGATGCTGGAGTCATGGCCTTTGCACACCACGAACTCTCTGTGGAAAACGCCGTCATACCCTTCAGTTTGAGCCTGCCCACGAGCACTTCGCAGGTCGGTCCAGTCACTTTCGAAATGGAGCAATCCCACAGATGAACAGCCCAGCCCAAGTCGCACCCAAGTTCCCCGACAGCATTTTCCGCGCCTATGACATTCGCGGCACCGTCCCGGAATTCTTGAACGGTGAAACCGCTTACTGGCTCGGCCGTGCCATCGGCGCCCAGAGCCTGGCTCAGGACGAACCCAACGTATCCGTAGGCCGCGACGGTCGCCTGTCCGGCCCGGAACTGGTCGAACGCCTGATTCAAGGCCTGGCCGACAGCGGTTGCCACGTCAGCGACGTCGGCCTGGTGCCAACGCCCGCGCTGTACTACGCCGCCAACGTACTGGCCGGTAAATCCGGTGTGATGCTGACCGGCAGCCACAACCCGTCGAACTACAACGGTTTCAAGATCGTCATCGCCGGCGACACCTTGGCCAACGAACAGATCCAGGCCCTGCACGAACGCCTCAAGACCAACAACCTGACCAGCGGCAAGGGCAGCATCACCAAGGTCGAAATCCTCGATCGCTACAACACCGAAATCGTCCAGGACATCAAACTGGCCCGTCGCCTCAAAGTCGTGGTCGATTGCGGTAACGGCGCGGCTGGCGTGATCGCCCCGCAGCTGATCGAAGCGCTGAACTGCGAAGTCATCCCGCTGTTCTGCGACGTCGACGGTAACTTCCCGAACCATCACCCGGATCCAGGCAAGCCTGAAAACCTCGTGGACCTGATCGCCAAGGTCAAGGAAACCAACGCCGACCTGGGTCTGGCTTTCGACGGTGACGGCGACCGTGTTGGCGTGGTGACCAACACCGGCAGCATCGTCTACCCGGACCGCCTGCTGATGCTGTTTGCCCGCGACGTACTGGCGCGCAACGCCGACGCGGAGATCATCTTCGACGTCAAATGCACCCGTCGCCTGACGCCGCTGATCAAGGAATACGGCGGTCGTCCGCTCATGTGGAAGACCGGTCACTCGTTGATCAAAAAGAAAATGAAACAAACCGGCGCCCTGTTGGCCGGCGAAATGAGCGGGCACATCTTCTTCAAGGAGCGCTGGTTCGGTTTCGACGACGGTATTTACAGCGCTGCGCGGCTGCTGGAGATCCTCAGCAAGGAAAAATCCACCGCCGAAGAGCTGTTTGCGACCTTCCCGAACGATATTTCTACGCCGGAAATCAATATCCATGTGACCGAAGAGAGCAAATTCAGCATCATTGATGCTCTGCACGACGCGAAGTGGGGTGAAGGCGCCGACCTGACCACCATCGACGGCGTGCGAGTCGACTACGCCAAAGGCTGGGGCCTGGTGCGCGCCTCCAACACCACACCGGTGCTGGTGCTGCGTTTCGAGGCCGATGACGAGGCTGAATTGCAGCGCATCAAGGACGTTTTCAAAGTCCAGTTGAAGCGTGTTGCGCCTGATCTCCAACTACCGTTTTGATCTTCTGATTCACCCGGAGCCCTGAATGACCCTCGAACGCGAAGCCGCCGCCAACACCGCCAAGGTCCTGTCCGAAGCGCTGCCTTACATCCGCCGCTATGTCGGCAAGACGCTGGTGATCAAATACGGCGGCAACGCGATGGAAAGCGAGGAGCTGAAAACCGGCTTCGCCCGCGACATCGTGCTGATGAAAGCCGTGGGCATCAACCCGGTGGTGGTTCACGGCGGCGGCCCGCAAATCGGCGATTTGCTCAAGCGTCTGTCGATCGAGAGCCACTTCATCGACGGTATGCGCGTGACTGACGCACAAACCATGGACGTGGTGGAAATGGTCCTCGGCGGCCAGGTCAACAAGGACATCGTCAACCTGATCAACCGTCATGGCGGCAGCGCCATCGGCCTGACCGGGAAAGACGCCGAGCTGATCCGTGCGAAAAAGCTCACCGTGACCCGCCAGACGCCGGAGATGACCCAACCGGAAATCATCGACATCGGTCAGGTAGGCGAAGTGGTCGGGATCAACACCGACTTGCTGAACCTGCTGGTCAAAGGCGATTTCATCCCGGTGATCGCGCCAATCGGCGTGGGTGCCAACGGCGAGTCGTACAACATCAACGCTGACCTGGTGGCCGGTAAAGTGGCCGAAGCGCTGAAAGCTGAAAAGCTAATGCTGCTGACCAACATCGCCGGGCTGATGGACAAGCAAGGCACGGTGCTCACTGGCCTGACCACCCAGCAAGTCGACGACTTGATCGCCGACGGCACAATCTACGGCGGCATGTTGCCGAAGATCCGTTGCGCGCTGGAAGCGGTACAGGGCGGCGTGGGCAGCTCGTTGATCATCGACGGCCGGGTGCCGAATGCGATTCTGCTGGAAATCTTCACCGATACCGGTGTGGGTACTCTGATCAGCAATCGCAAGCGTCCGTAAGCGACACCTACAAAAAGACCCCGCTCGGCCTGGCTGAGCGGGGTCTTTTTTTGCCTGCGATCCTGTAGGAGCGAGGCTTGCCCGCGAAGGCAATCCAGTCACCTCATCGCTGAATGTGACGACGTCTTCGCGGGCAAGCCTCGCTCCTACACAGTTCGGCGTTAAACGCCGAACTGGGCGCGGTAGGCTTCTACCGCTGGCAAATGCTGCTTGAGCTGCGGATCATCGGCCAGGAATTGCAGGACCTGGGTCAGCGACACAATGCTGATCACCGGGATCTTGAAGTCGCGCTCCACTTCCTGGATCGCCGACAACTCACCGTTGCCACGCTCTTGACGGTTCAGGGCGATCAGCACGCCGGCGGCTTTGGCGCCGTCCTGGCTGTCAATGATCTGCATCACTTCACGGATGGCCGTGCCAGCGGTGATCACGTCGTCGATGATCAGCACGTCACCGGTCAACGGTGCGCCGACCAGGCTGCCGCCTTCGCCGTGGGCCTTGGCTTCCTTGCGGTTGAAGCACCATGGCAGGTCGCGGCCGTGGTGTTCGGCCAACGCCACCGCAGTGGTTGCCGCCAACGGGATGCCTTTGTACGCCGGGCCAAACAGCACGTCGAACGCAATGCCGCTCTCGACGATGGCTGCCGCGTAAAAACGACCCAGTTGCGCCAGGGCCGAACCGCTGTTGAAAAGGCCGGCATTGAAGAAGTAAGGACTGGTACGCCCGGACTTCAGGGTGAACTCACCGAAGCGCAAAACGCCGCGATCGATGGCAAAACGAATGAAATCGCGCTGATACGTTTGCATGAAAAAAACCCCAAATACCACGGATTTAGCTAATTAGGTTGACGCCGTGTATCATACACGCACGCGATTTTTGGGGCCATTTATGCGGATCATCAGTGTGAACGTCAATGGTATTCAGGCTGCAGTGGAGCGAGGTTTGCTCAGTTGGCTGCAAGCACAGAATGCCGACGTCATCTGCCTGCAGGACACCCGCGCCTCCGCCTTTGAACTGGACGATCCAGCCTTCCAACTGGATGGCTACTTCCTTTATGCCTGCGAAGCTGAAGTTCCCGCCCAGGGTGGCGTGGCTTTGTACTCGCGGTTGCAACCGAAGGCAGTCATCAGCGGTCTCGGCTTCGAGACGGCCGACCGCTACGGGCGCTACCTGCAAGCCGATTTCGATAAGGTCAGCATCGCGACCTTGCTGCTCCCTTCGGGGCAGAATGGCGATGAAGACTTGAACCAGAAGTTCAAGCTAATGGACGATTTCGCCCGTTATCTGGATAAACAGCGACGCAAACGTCGCGAGTACATTTACTGTGGCTCGCTGTACGTGGCGCAACAAAAGCTGGATATCAAGAACTGGCGCGACAGCCAGCAATCCCCGGGCTTCCTGGCACCTGAACGTGCCTGGATGGACGAGATTGTCGGCAACATGGGTTATGTCGATGCCCTGCGCGAAGTCAGCCGTGAAGGCGATCAGTACAGTTGGTGGCCGGATAACGAACAGGCTGAGATGCTCAACCTGGGCTGGCGTTTCGACTACCAGTTGCTGACCCCGGGCCTGCGCCGCTTTGTACGCAGCGCACGCCTGCCACGTCAGCCACGGTTCTCGCAACACGCACCGCTGATCGTGGACTACGACTGGACGTTGACTATCTAAGCATCGTTTCGCAGTACAAAAAATGCCCGTATCGCAAGATACGGGCATTTTTTATGCGCCAGTCGGCATGACACAAACCTCAGGCAACGGCAAAAAACGGTAGCGCAAGGTACAACTTGATCACGATGACATTGATGATGTCGATGAAAAACGCCCCCACCATAGGCACCACCAAAAACGCAATCTGCGAAGGTCCGTAGCGCTGCGTCACCGCTTGCATGTTTGCGATGGCCGTTGGCGTAGCGCCTAGCCCAAAACCGCAGTGCCCTGCCGCCAGTACCGCCGCATCATAGTTACTGCCCATCATCCTGAACGTCACGAAAATCGCAAACAGCGCCATGACCAACGTTTGCGCTGCCAGGATAATAAAGAACGGCAAAGCCAGCGCTGCCAGGTCCCACAGCTTGAGCGACATCAGAGCGATCGCGAGAAACAGGGACAAGCTGACGTTTCCCAGCACTGAGACTTCACGCTCAAACACCTGATAAAGGCCAAGTGCTGAAAGTCCGTTGCGTAAAACCACCCCCACGAACAAGACGCAAACGAACGTCGGCAACTCAAATGCGGTGTCGTGCAACAGGCCATTGAGCAGGGTGCCTGCCAATAAGCTGACGGCGATCAGGGCAAGTGTTTCGATAAACGAAAATGGCGTGATCGAGCGCTCTTTGTTCGGCTGCTCAAAACCCTTTGGCAGCCGTGGCTTTTCTTGCTCGCAGCCGGGTGTTTGGACACGCTTGATGAGCAGGCGAGCAACCGGACCACCAATCAAACCGCCCAGCACCAAGCCAAACGTCGCAGAAGCCATCGCAAGTTCAGAGGCGGAAGCCAGACCGAACTTCTCACTGAACGTGGCTCCCCACGCAGCGCCTGTACCGTGCCCACCTGCCAACGTAATCGAACCTGTCAGCAGGCCCATCAACGGATCGAGCCCCAACGCCGTTGCGAGTCCGATGCCCATGGCATTCTGGACCACCAAAAGCCCGGTGACCGCCAGTACAAAAATCCCCACTACGCGCCCGCCTTTCTTCAGGCTGGCGAAGTCTGCACTCAAGCCAATGGTGGCAAAAAACGCCAACATCAAGGGCGTCTGTAGAGAAGTATCAAAACGGATTTCAATATCAAGGACTCGCAAACCCAAGAGAACCAGGGCAACTACCAGGCCACCCGCTACCGGTTCAGGAATATTGTAAGTGCGTAGAAAACCGACATGCGTGACAAGTCCTCGCCCCAGCAAAAGTACTAAAGAGGCGGCCACAAGTGTTCCATAGAAATCGAGCTGAAGCATTTGGATATTCTTAGATATACATTCAGAGGCGAACTTTTTACCCGGGCACGCCTATTGAATACGTTGATTGTCTCAACACTGATTGGATATAGATTCAGAGACCGTCAATGGTCTGAACGTATCGAAATATTTCTTGATAGATATTACTTGGCGCAACTTTAACAATCGCCAAGTCTGATTGCCAAACATATGGGCGATATCTACGCTTTGCAGTTGTGACTAAAAGTGTAATGAAGATTACTAAACTTTAAATGGACGCTAGCATTCAACTCAGTTGCCGATTGAAGTACACAGTTGGAGACATTTATCTAATTGCAAAAAAACAAAAGCCCCGACCAGTCAGGGCATTTGCTTTATACCGCGATCGCGACCTATTTGATCAACCGCCAAGTGAACGGATACCGATATGGCACCCCTTCATTGGCTTTCACGCCTGCGATGATCGTCAGCACCAACGCACCTATGGCGATCAGACCAAACAGGAAGAACCCGATGATCACAAGCATCAGAAAAAAGCTGATGGTCGAGGCAATAGCGACGGTGAGCTGAAAGTTCAGCGCTTCCTTGCCCTGCGCATCGATGAACGGGTCCATCTCGCGCTTCATCTGCCAAAGAATCAGTGGACCGATCAGCGTGCCGAACGGAATCCAGATCCCCAGCAAGGCGGACAAGTGACAAAACATCGCCCACTGGCGAACCTCTTGGCTCGGCGTGGGAAGCGGCAGTTGCTCGTCACTCATGGCGCCCTCCTGGGTGCGGAACGGTTCGATCAGTCAGCCAGTGCAGCCTTTTGCAGTTCGAAAATTTCGTTCATGCCTTTCTTGGCCAGCTCCAGCATGGCGTTCAGCTCTTCCGGCTGGAACGGCGCGCCTTCGGCAGTGCCCTGGACTTCGATGAAGCCGCCAGTGCTGGTCATCACGACGTTCAGGTCGGTCTCGGCAGCCGAGTCTTCCAGGTAGTCGAGGTCAAGCACAGGCTCGCCCTGGTACATGCCGACCGAAACGGCGGCGATCATTTGCTTGAGCGGGTCGCCGCCTTTCAGGCCGCCGCGCTTCTTGATCACTTTCAAGGCATCGACCAGTGCAACCATGGCGCCAGTGATGGACGCGGTACGGGTGCCACCGTCAGCCTGGATCACGTCGCAATCGACGTACAGGGTGACGTCGCCCAGCTTCGACATGTCCAGCGCAGCGCGCAGGGAGCGGCCGATCAGACGCTGGATTTCCAGGGTGCGCCCGCCTTGCTTGCCACGGCTCGCTTCACGCTGGTTACGCTCGCCGGTGGCGCGCGGCAGCATGCCGTATTCAGCGGTCAACCAGCCTTGGCCCTGACCTTTAAGGAAACGTGGCACGCCGTTCTCGACGCTGACGGTGCAGATGACTTTGGTATCACCGAACTCAACCAGCACAGAACCCTCGGCGTGTTTGGTGTAGTTGCGGGTAATGCGGATCGAGCGGAGCTGATCGGCAACGCGACCACTTGGACGTTTCATAGGGAATACCTGTACTGGGGACGGAAAACTGCGGAGCATTATAGAGCCGCCAGCCACGACTGGGCACTTCTAAAAAATCCGGCCGACGGCTGAAGCCAGCGAAAAGTGCCTAACCGACGGCCTGCAGCCCTTTGTCACAGGGTGTGTTTGGGCGCATCCGCCCCACTGCGCTACAATCCTGCGCCTTTGCTGCCAGTCGGCTTACATTCATTGATATCGGGTCCGCGAAGCCCAAGGGTTTCGCGCCGGCCTGCATTGCGAGGTACCTCCATGGTGCACAGCATGACCGCCTTCGCCCGCGTCGAAAACGCCGGTGCCCAAGGCACCCTGAGCTGGGAATTGCGCTCGGTCAACAGCCGCTACCTGGAGCCGCATCTGCGCCTGCCGGAATCCTTTCGCGACCTCGAAGGCGCCGTCCGCGAAGCGCTACGCCAGGGCATTTCCCGAGGCAAGCTGGAATGCACCCTGCGTTTCACTGAAGAAAGCACCGGCAAAACCCTGCAAATAGATCGTGAGCGTGCGGCGCAACTGGTCGCAGCCGCCGAAACGATTGCCGGCCTGATCAAGAACCCGGCGGCGCTGAATCCACTGGAAGTGCTGGCCTGGCCCGGCGTATTGGTGGGCGACGCGACTGACCCGCAAGCCTTGAACGCTGAAGCCTTGGCGCTGTTCAACCAAGGCCTCAAAGAACTAAAGGCTGGCCGCGAGCGCGAAGGCGCGGAGCTGGCACGCTTGATCAATGAACGTCTGACATCCATAGAAGAAGACGTCGTGACCCTGCGCGAGCTGGTTCCGCAGATGCTCGCCACCCAGCGCCAGAAAGTCCTCGACCGCTTTGCCGACATGAAAGCCGAGATGGACCCGCAGCGTCTGGAGCAGGAAATGGTCATGCTCGCGCAAAAGAGCGACGTCGCCGAGGAACTCGATCGCCTGAGCACTCACATCATTGAGGTTCGCCGGGTGCTCAAATCCGGCGGCGCGGCCGGTCGGCGCCTGGACTTCCTGATGCAGGAACTCAACCGCGAAGCCAATACACTGGGCTCCAAAGCCTTCGATCCGCGCAGCACGACGGCTGCGGTCAACCTCAAAGTGTTGATCGAGCAGATGCGCGAACAAGTACAGAACATTGAGTAAGGCCACCCCGACATGACCCACAGCACCGGCACCCTTTACATCATTTCCGCCCCTTCGGGCGCGGGCAAGAGCAGCCTGGTCAAGGCCCTGACCGACTCCGATCAGGAGATTCGCGTCTCGGTTTCTCACACCACCCGCGCCATGCGCCCCGGCGAAGTGGACGGCGTGAACTACCACTTCGTCTCGCGGGAGGCGTTTGTGAAGATGGGCGAACACGGTGACTTCCTGGAACGCGCCGAAGTATTCGGCAATCTCTACGGCACCTCGCAAAGCCATCTGCAGCAGACCCTGGACGCAGGCCACGACCTGATTCTGGAAATCGACTGGCAAGGTGCCGAGCAAGTGCGCAAGTTGATGCCGCAAGCCCGCTCGATCTTCATTCTGCCGCCGTCCCTGGAAGCCTTGCACCAGCGCCTGACCAATCGCGGCCAGGACAGCGACGAGATTATTGACGGCCGCATGCGTGAAGCCGTCAGCGAGATGAGCCACTACGTCGACTACGACTACCTGATCATCAACGACAATTTCGCCCACGCTTTGGACGATCTGAAGGCGATTTTCCGCGCCAATCAGCTGCATCAGAAACGCCAGCAGCAACGTAACGGAAAACTTTTGGCTGAATTACTCGGCTAAACAGCTCTTCCCAAAACCGCTGCGGGGGCTTTACATTGGCACTTGCAGCGCGTTGAAGGGCTTGGTCAAAAAATCAGCGCTTCCCTAATCGCTGGTGATTTTTTAAACTGTTGAGTCCGCTCGCCCAACCGGGCAGCGCGCATATTGCATTCGCTCCGAGGAATACCATGGCCCGCGTAACCGTTGAAGACTGCCTGAACCACGTGGAAAACCGTTTTGAGCTGGTCATGCTGTCCACCAAACGTGCCCGTCAACTGGCCACCGGCGGCAAAGAGCCACTGGTTCAGTGGGAAAACGACAAGCCTACCGTTGTAGCGCTGCGTGAAATCGCTGAAGGCCTGATGAGCTATGAGTTCATCGCCAATGCTGAAATCGTCGAAGACGAACCGCTGTTCGCAGCGTTCGAGGACGAGTCCAACGAGGCCGTCTAAGCCTATGCCTGGTCGACGTAGCACGGCGCGGGGTCACAGCGAACGGCAGGAGTTATCATGCCGAGCATAGACGCCCTCGCCGATCGCTTATCGACCTACCTCGGCAAGGACCAGGTGAACCTGGTCCGCCGAGCGTATTTCTACGCCGAACAAGCCCACGACGGCCAACGCCGCCGCAGCGGCGAGGCGTACGTCACGCATCCTCTTGCGGTGGCGAATATTCTTGCCGACATGCACATGGACCATCAGAGCCTGATGGCAGCCATGCTGCATGACGTGATCGAAGACACCGGGATTGCCAAAGAGGCGCTGCAAGCGCAGTTCGGCGAAACCGTGGCCGAACTGGTCGACGGGGTCAGCAAACTGACCCAGATGAACTTCGAGACCAAAGCTGAAGCCCAGGCCGAAAACTTCCAGAAAATGGCCATGGCCATGGCCCGCGATATTCGCGTGATCCTGGTCAAGCTCGCCGACCGCCTGCACAACATGCGCACGCTGGAAGTGCTGTCCGGCGAAAAACGCCGGCGCATCGCCAAGGAAACCCTGGAAATCTATGCGCCCATCGCCAATCGGCTGGGCATGCACGCCATCCGCATAGAATTCGAAGACCTCGGCTTCAAGGCCATGCACCCGATGCGCTCCGCGCGGATCAACCAGGCCGTCAAACGCGCCCGGGGCAACCGCAAGGAAATCGTCAACAAGATCGAAGAGTCCCTCAGCCACTGCCTGGCGATTGATGAAATCCAGGGCGAAGTCAGCGGGCGCCAGAAGCACCTCTACGGCATCTACAAGAAAATGCGCGGCAAGCGTCGGGCCTTCAACGAGATCATGGACGTCTACGCGTTCCGGATCATCGTCGACAAGGTCGATACCTGCTACCGCGTGCTGGGCGCTGTGCATAATTTGTACAAACCGTTGCCGGGTCGCTTCAAGGATTACATCGCGATCCCCAAGGCCAACGGCTATCAGTCGCTGCACACCACGTTGTTCGGCATGCACGGCGTACCGATCGAGATCCAGATCCGCACCCGTGAAATGGAAGAGATGGCCAACAACGGCATCGCCGCCCATTGGCTGTACAAATCCAGCGGCGACGAGCAGCCCAAGGGCACTCACGCCCGCGCCCGCCAGTGGGTCAAAGGCGTGCTGGAAATGCAGCAAAGGGCCGGCAACTCGCTGGAATTCATCGAAAGCGTGAAGATCGACCTGTTCCCGGACGAGGTCTACGTGTTCACGCCAAAAGGCCGGATCATGGAGTTGCCCAAAGGCTCCACGGCGGTGGACTTCGCTTACGCGGTGCACACCGACGTTGGCAACAGCTGCATCGCGTGCCGGATCAATCGTCGTCTCGCGCCGCTGTCCGAACCGCTGCAAAGCGGCTCCACGGTCGAGATTGTCAGCGCCCCCGGCGCACGGCCGAACCCGGCGTGGCTCAATTTCGTGGTCACCGGCAAGGCGCGGACCCACATCCGCCATGCACTGAAACTGCAGCGCCGCTCCGAATCCATCAGCCTCGGCGAGCGTTTGCTGAACAAGGTATTGAACGGTTTCGACAGCTCCCTGGACAAAGTCCCGGCCGAGCGCGTCAAGGCGATGCTCACCGAGTACCGCCTGGAACTGATCGAAGACCTGCTCGAAGACATTGGCCTGGGCAACCGCATGGCCTATGTGGTCGCCCGCCGCCTGCTGGGCGAAGGCGAGCAACTGCCAAGCGCGGAAGGTCCGCTGGCGATTCGCGGCACCGAGGGCCTGGTCCTCAGCTACGCCAAGTGCTGCACGCCGATCCCGGGCGACCCGATTGTCGGGCACCTGTCGGCGGGCAAAGGCATGGTCGTGCACCTGGACAACTGCCGCAACATCAGTGAAATCCGCCACAACCCGGAAAAATGCATCCAGCTCTCGTGGGCCAAGGATGTCACCGGAGAATTCAATGTCGAGCTGCGCGTCGAACTGGAACACCAGCGTGGCCTGATCGCCCTGCTGGCCAGCAGCGTCAACGCGGCCGATGGCAATATCGAAAAAATCAGCATGGACGAGCGCGATGGTCGCATCAGCGTGGTCCAACTGGTGGTCAGCGTGCACGACCGTGTGCACCTGGCCCGCGTGATCAAGAAACTGCGCGCCTTGACCGGGGTGATTCGCATCACCCGCATGCGTGCGTAGCCCATCCATTACAAGGAGTCATTCATGACCAAGACTGTTATCACCAGCGACAAAGCCCCGGCCGCCATCGGCACTTATTCCCAGGCGATCAAGGCTGGCAATACCGTCTACATGTCGGGTCAGATTCCCCTGGACCCAAAAACCATGGAACTGGTCGAAGGCTTCGAAGCCCAGACCGTCCAGGTGTTCGAGAACCTCAAGGCCGTGGCTGAAGCCGCTGGCGGTTCGTTCAAGGACATCGTCAAACTGAACATCTTCCTCACCGACCTGAGCCACTTCGCCAAGGTCAACGAGATCATGGGCAAATACTTTGACCAACCCTACCCTGCCCGCGCCGCCATCGGCGTTGCTGCCCTGCCAAAGGGTTCGCAGGTAGAAATGGACGCCATTCTGGTCATCGAGTAACACATCCGGCGCAGCCTCCCAGGTTGCGCCGTTTTCGTTTTGAAAGGATTCCACCATGCGCAAAGCGCTTGCCTTCTCCTTGCTCGCCGTTTTCCTCGGCGGCTGCGCCAGCAATCCTGCCGACCGTGATATCAGCGGCACCTGGATCAACCAGGTGGCCATCGACGCTGCCTCCAAGGGCGGCCCCCTGCGCGAAGCGCTCCAGGCTTACGGTCCGAACCTGGAATGGGACGTCAACACCAAGGCCAGCCAGGCCCGCTACACCAACGGTTTTGAAAACGTCGAAGGCAAGCTGCTGGCCGATGAGTCCGGCGCCTGGAAAGTCGATTTCTACGGCAGTTCCGCCAGCGAGTTGCGTCGTGACGGCAAGCAATTGAGCCAGGTCGCGAACGACAACGAACCGGCCCAAGTCTTCGATCGTGCCTTGATTCCAGTTCCGGAAGGCGCGCCGATTGGCGCCAGCTTCGAACGCGCGCTGTACTCGGCTTATATGGGCGGCAGCTGGAAAATCGTCAACGGTCAGGGTGAAGGCAGCACGGTGCAATTCCAGGCGGATGGCCAAGTGGCCGGCCTGCCGGGTGCGGATCGTTATGCCTTATGCCTGGCGGGTGATTGCGCATCGATGAGCGGCGGCAACGACAGCATGTGGCTGCAACAGAACGGTCAGGGCAATACCTGGATCTTTGCGCGCAAGGGCAAGGAACTGGAAATCTTCCAGACCGTGAACACGGCGCAGGCGGATGAGATGCCGCAGTTCACGCCGGGTGATCGGCATTGGTTGCTGGAAAAGCAGTAATCCGGATTTAAAGCCTGCACAAAACCAATTGTAGGAGCGAGGCTTGCCCGCGAAGGCGCCATAACATTCAACATCAATGTTGTTTGTTACATCGCTTTCGCGGGCAAGCCTCGCTCCTACAGTTGGTTTGTGGTGGCTGGAAGTTAGCGGCTGGACTCGAGAATCGCGGCGTAGCCTTCGCGATAACTCGGATATTTCGGCGCCCAACCCAACGCCTTGGCCCGGGCATTACTGCAACGCTTGCTGCCGGTGCGGCGCACGCTCTCGTCCTCGGCCCATTCGGTCACGCCCAGATACTCCCGCAACCAACCCACCACTTCTGCCAGCGGCGCGGGTGCGTCATCGACACCGATATAGATATCATCCAGCGCCACACCCCGCTGATCCGCCTCCAGCAGATACGCCATCAACCCCGCCGCATCGTCGGAATGAATGCGATTGCCATATAACGGCGGATCAATCGCCACGCGATAGCCGCGACGAACCTGGGTCAGCAGAAACTCGCGTCCCGGACCGTAAATCCCGGTCAGGCGCACGATGCTCGCCGGGATACCGCTATTGAGGGCAACCTGCTCCGCCTCCAGCATCACCCGCCCGGAATAACCAGCCGCCACGGTAGGCGAAGTCTCGTCGACCCACTCACCATCCTGCTGGCCATAAACGCTGCTGCTGGAAACGAACAGCAACCGGTTGGGCACTTGCCCGTAGTCGTCCAGCCACTCCAGCACGTGCTGCAGGCCCTGAATGTAAGCAGCGCGATAACCCGCTTCGTCGTGATCGGTGGCCGCCGCGCAATACACCAGGTAATCCACCGCACCGATGGGCCAGGTTTGCGGACAATCCTTATTGAACAAGTCGCCGGCAACACCAATTACCCCTTCGGGCAGACGCGAGATGTCACGCCGCAAGCCGTGAACCTCCCACCCAGCAGCCAACAATTGCGTGGCCAAACGGCTGCCGACATCACCGCAGCCGGCGATCAAAACAGATGGCGCGGACATCAGAAAACTCCCACTGGAAAGGTACAGACTAGCGCCCGTAAAGGACGAGCGGCTAGCAATGGAGGAAAAAAAGAGACGCTATTACTTTTGTTAACAAGAATTAATTGCAATAATGCCGGCCACTTTTGTTCTCGGCCCTACGAGGTCTGGAAGAACAATTACCCTATTTTTCTCTCAGGTCCGGCCAGCATGACACGCAATCAATTCCCCGCTTCGCCAACCAAACGACCTCGCGCCTGGAGCGCTGTGGCCGCCCTGCTGCTCAGCCTGATGCTGGCGCCCGTCGCCGCTTTCGCTGATGCACAAGCGCCCGCCACTCCGGCCACCGCGACTGCTCCGGCCCCTGCTGATCACGCTGCTCCGGTCGTAGCACCTACCGCAACCGACCCGGCTCAAGCCGTGGACGCCACTGCTGACGACGCGCCTGAAGTTCTGGAACCGGACAACTCCCTGGGCATGGCCCACGACCTGTCGCCATGGGGCATGTACCAGAACGCCGATATTATCGTGAAAATCGTGATGATCGGCCTGGCCATCGCTTCGATCATCACCTGGACCATCTGGATCGCCAAAGGCTTCGAGCTGATGGGCGCCAAGCGTCGTCTGCGTAACGAAATCGTCCACCTGAAGAAAGCCACCACCCTTAAAGAAGCCAGCGCCACCGCGACCAAGCAGGGCACCCTCGCCCATCTGCTGGTCCACGACGCCCTGGAAGAAATGCGCCTGTCGGCCAACAGCCGCGAGAAAGAAGGCATCAAGGAGCGTGTCGCTTTCCGTCTTGAGCGTCTGGTCGCCGCCTGCGGTCGCAACATGAGCAGCGGCACCGGCGTGCTCGCCACCATCGGTTCCACCGCGCCATTCGTAGGTTTGTTCGGCACCGTGTGGGGCATCATGAACAGCTTCATCGGCATCGCCAAAACCCAGACCACCAACCTTGCCGTTGTCGCTCCCGGTATCGCCGAAGCCCTGCTGGCCACCGCGCTGGGCCTGGTTGCGGCGATTCCTGCCGTGGTCATCTACAACGTCTTCGCCCGCTCCATCGCCGGTTACAAGGCGCAGGTGTCGGACGCCTCTGCTGAAGTCCTGTTGCTGGTCAGCCGTGATCTGGATCACTTGCCGACCGCTGAGCGCTCCACGCAACCCCACGTGGTCAAAGTAGGGTAATCAGCCATGGGCTTGCATTTGAAAGAAGGCGCGGACGACGATCTGGCCGAGAACCACGAAATCAACGTCACGCCGTTTATCGACGTGATGCTGGTGCTGTTGATCATCTTCATGGTGGCCGCGCCGTTGGCCACTGTGGACATCAAGGTCGACCTGCCCGCCTCCAGCGCCAAACCGGCGCCACGGCCGGAGAAACCGGTGTTCCTCAGTGTAAAAGCTGACCAGCGCCTGTTCCTCGGCGAAGACGAAGTGAAGGCCGAAGCGCTCGGCGCCACGCTCGACGCCCGGACCAAGGGCAAGAAAGACACGACGATCTTCTTCCAGGCCGATAAAGGCGTGGACTACGGCGACCTGATGAGCGTGATGGATAACCTGCGCTCCGCCGGTTACCTGAAAGTCGGTCTGGTCGGGCTTGAGACGGCAGTCAAGAAATGATCACGACGCGCCATAAGCTGACGCGTTACAGCGGGAGCCTGGCCGTGGTGCTGGGCGTTCATGCGCTGGCCATTGCGCTGGCGGTGAACTGGACGGCGCGCCCACCGATCGAGTTGCCTCCCCAGGCGATGATGGTCGAGTTGGCACCGGTTCCAGCCCCGCCACCGCCGGCGCCGCCGAAGGTGATCACGCCGCCGCAACCACCGGCGCCGGTGGAAGAGCTGCCGATCCCGAAACTGGCGGAAGCGCCGAAGGCAGAAATTGCCGTGCCGAAACCGGTCAAACCCAAGCCCAAGCCGCAACCGCCCAAGCCTGTGGAGAAAAAGCCGGAGCCGCCGAAGGAGAAGCCGTCCGAGGAAAAACCGAGCGACGCGCAACCGACCCAGGCCCCGACCGAGAAATCCGCACAGCCCGCGCCAGGCCCGTCGCCCGCTCAGCAGGCCGCGAAGGCCAGTTGGCAAGGCACCCTGCTCGCGCATTTGGCCAAGTACAAAAAGTACCCGGCCAGTGCGCAATCACGGGGCAAGGAAGGTCTGAACCGCCTGCGCTTCGTGGTCGATGGTGAAGGCAATGTGTTGTCGTTCGAACTGGTAGGCCGCTCCGGCAACGCCGACCTGGACCGGGCCACCCTGGAAATGATCAAGCGTGCCCAGCCACTGCCCAAGCCACCGGCGGACATGCTGAACAACGGCTCCATCGAAATTGTTGCACCGTTCGTTTACTCGCTGGAACGCCGACGGTAAGCAACACACATATCCTGTAGGAGCGAAGCTTGCTCGCGAAGAGGCCATCACATCCAACATCCATGTTGGTTGATACACCGCTTTCGCGAGCAAGCTCTGCTCCTACAGGATCATGCAGCAACCATAAAGGCACCCGAAAGGTGCCTTTTGCATATCCGCCAGCGGCAAACCCGCATTGCCCTGTGTCACTCAACACACTCTCTCTGATAACGTGCGTCTATCGATTGCAGCCGGTATGCTTGGCCCGCAACTTCATGGACGCTCGCTATGACTCTTACAGAATTACGCTACATCGTTACCCTCGCCCAAGAGCAGCACTTCGGCCACGCGGCCGAGCGTTGCCACGTCAGCCAGCCGACCCTGTCGGTGGGCGTGAAAAAGCTTGAAGACGAACTCGGTGTGCTGATTTTCGAGCGCAGCAAGAGCGCGGTGCGCCTGACTCCGGTTGGCGAAGGCATCGTGGCCCAGGCGCAAAAAGTCCTGGAACAGGCCCAAGGCATCCGCGAACTGGCCCAGGCCGGCAAGAACCAACTGACCGCCCCGCTGAAAGTCGGCGCGATCTATACCGTCGGCCCGTACCTGTTTCCGCATCTGATTCCGCAACTGCACCGGGTCGCCCCGCAGATGCCGTTGTACATCGAAGAAAACTTCACCCACGTGCTGCGCGACAAACTGCGCAACGGCGAGCTCGACGCGATCATCATCGCCCTGCCGTTCAACGAAGCCGACGTGCTGACCCTGCCGCTCTACGACGAGCCGTTCTACGTCCTGATGCCGGCCCAGCACCCGTGGACCCAGAAAGAAACCATCGACGCCGCCCTGCTCAACGACAAGAGCCTGCTGCTGCTCGGCGAAGGCCACTGCTTCCGCGATCAAGTGCTCGAAGCCTGCCCGACCCTCGGCAAAGGCAATGACGGCGCCAAGCACACCACCGTGGAATCCAGCTCCCTGGAAACCATCCGCCACATGGTCGCCTCCGGCCTCGGCATCTCGATCCTGCCGCTGTCGGCGGTGGACAGCCACCACTACGCCCCTGGCGTGATCGCCGTACGCCCACTGTCGCCGCCGGTGCCGTTCCGCACCGTGGCCATCGCCTGGCGCGCGAGTTTCCCGCGGCCGAAAGCGATTGAAATCCTCGCTGACTCCATTCGCCTGTGCTCGGTGGCCAAGCCACAAGCGCCGGTGGTGGCCGGTTAAGTCGCTGCCATGACCGAGTTGTCGCAAGTGTCGGTGACGGCACTCAAGGGTGTCGGGGAAGCCATGGCCGAGAAGTTGGCCAAGGTCGGCCTGGAGAATCTCCAGGACGTGCTCTTCCACTTGCCGTTGCGTTATCAGGACCGCACTCGCGTGGTCCCGATCGGCCATTTACGACCGGGTCAGGACGCCGTGATCGAAGGCACCGTCAGTGGCGCCGACGTGGTCATGGGCCGTCGTCGCAGCCTCGTGGTGCGGATTCAGGACGGCACCGGCGGACTGAGCCTGCGCTTCTACCATTTCAGCAACGCCCAGAAAGAAGGCCTGAAGCGCGGCACGCGGATTCGCTGCTACGGCGAAGCGCGGCCCGGTGCCTCGGGGCTGGAGATCTACCACCCGGAATACCGCGCCATCACCGGTGACGAACCGCCGCCAGTGGATGAAACCCTGACCCCGGTTTACCCGCTGACCGAAGGCCTGACCCAACAACGCCTGCGCCAACTGTGCATGCAAACCCTGACCCTGCTCGGCCCCAGCAGCCTGCCCGACTGGCTGCCCACCGAACTGGCCCGGGACTATCAACTGGCGCCGCTGGCCGATGCGATCCGCTATCTGCATCACCCGCCCGCCGATGCCGACGTCGACGAACTCGCCCTCGGCCATCACTGGGCCCAACATCGCCTGGCCTTCGAAGAACTGCTGACCCATCAACTGTCCCAGCAACGCCTGCGCGAAAGCATGCGTTCCCTGCGCGCGCCGGCGATGCCGAAAGCCACCAAGCTGCCAGCCAAATACCTGGCCAATCTAGGCTTCACGCCGACCGGCGCCCAGCAACGGGTTGGCAACGAAATCGCTTACGACCTCAGTCAGCACGAACCGATGCTTCGCCTGATCCAGGGCGACGTCGGCGCCGGCAAAACCGTGGTCGCGGCCCTTGCCGCGTTGCAAGCGCTGGAGGCCGGTTATCAGGTCGCCCTGATGGCGCCCACCGAGATTCTCGCCGAACAGCACTTCATCACCTTCAAGCGCTGGCTCGAACCGCTGGGCATCGAAGTCGCGTGGCTGGCCGGCAAGCTCAAGGGCAAGAACCGTGCGGCCGCGCTGGAACAGATCGCCAACGGCGCGCCCATGGTGGTTGGCACCCACGCGTTGTTCCAGGAAGAAGTGCAGTTCAAGAACCTCGCACTGGCGATCATCGACGAACAACACCGCTTCGGCGTCCAGCAGCGCCTCGCCCTGCGGCAGAAAGGCGTCGGCGGACGGATGTGCCCGCACCAACTGATCATGACCGCCACGCCGATTCCACGGACCCTGGCCATGAGTGCCTACGCCGACCTCGACACTTCGATCCTCGACGAACTGCCCCCCGGCCGAACCCCGGTCAACACCGTGCTGGTCACCGATACACGGCGCGTTGAAGTCATCGAACGGGTGCGCGGCGCCTGTGCCGAAGGGCGCCAGGCCTATTGGGTGTGCACGCTGATCGAAGAGTCGGAAGAGCTGACCTGCCAAGCCGCAGAAACCACCTACGAAGACCTGACCGCCGCCCTCGGCGAGTTGAAGGTCGGGCTGATCCACGGGCGCATGAAGCCTGTCGAGAAAGCCGCAGTGATGGCCGAATTCAAGGCCGGCAACCTGCAATTGCTGGTCGCCACGACGGTGATTGAAGTCGGTGTGGACGTGCCCAACGCCAGCCTGATGATCATCGAAAACCCTGAACGCCTGGGTCTGGCGCAACTGCACCAATTGCGCGGCCGCGTCGGTCGGGGCAGCGCCGCCAGCCATTGCGTGCTGCTCTACCATCCGCCGCTGTCACAGATCGGCCGTCAGCGCCTGGGCATCATGCGCGAAACCAACGACGGTTTTGTCATCGCCGAAAAAGACCTCGAACTGCGCGGCCCCGGCGAAATGCTCGGCACGCGCCAAACCGGCCTGCTGCAATTCAAGGTCGCAGACCTGATGCGCGACGCCGATTTGCTGCCAGCCGTGCGCGATGCCGCCCAAGCCTTGCTGGAACGCTGGCCGGATCATGTCAGCCCGTTGCTTGATCGCTGGCTGCGCCATGGGCAGCAATACGGCCAAGTGTGAGCACCGTCGCAGTTTCTGGACCATGGCTTTAAACAAGCTGGTTATACTCCAGCAATTGTTTCAAAAACGGATACACACCATGACCGAAGCTGCCCTCATCCCCGAAACCCCGCACGCTCCGTCTGTTATTCGGCTACTGCTCGGCAAACTGGGCATCGCCTACGAAGAAGTCCTCGACCATCACGGCCTCAACGCCGCACGTAAAGTGCAGGCGGTTTTGCTCGATGACGCCGTCGGCGCGCTCATGGTGCTGTTCCCGCAGAGTCAGTTGCTGGACCTCAATCGCCTCGCCGAACTGACGGGCCGCCGACTGACTGCCGTCTCCACCGAACGCCTGGAGAAGATGCTCGGCAAACACAGCCTGAGCCTGCTGCCCGGCCTGCCGGCGCTCACCAGCTCGCCATGCCTGTACGAAGAAAGCCTGCTGCGCGAACCGAAGTTGCTGATCAACTCCGGCGAGCCGAATGTGTTGCTGGAAATCTCCAGCGACGACTTCAAGTCCATGCTCACCAAGGCCAGCGCCGCCAACTTCGGCGAAGCCCTGACCAGCATCCGCCCGAACCTCGACCGCCCCGACGATGATCGCGAGGAAATCACCCAGGCTGTGCAGGCATTCACCGCGCGGCGCATCCAGCAACGCCTGGAAGCCACCATCGAAATCCCACCGCTGGCCGAAACCGCGCAGAAAATCATCAAATTGCGCGTGGACCCCAACGCCACCATCGACGACATCACCGGCGTCGTCGAAACCGACCCGGCCCTGGCCGCGCAAGTCGTGAGCTGGGCCGCGTCGCCGTACTACGCCTCGCCGGGCAAGATTCGTTCGGTGGAAGACGCGATCGTCCGCGTGCTCGGCTTCGACCTGGTGATCAACCTGGCCCTCGGCCTGGCCCTCGGCAAAACCCTGAGCCTGCCCAAAGACCACCCGCAACACACCACGCCGTACTGGCAGCAATCGATCTACACCGCCGCCGTCATCGAAGGCCTGACCCGCGCCATGCCCCGCGCCCAGCGCCCGGAAGCCGGCCTGACCTACCTCGCCGGCCTGCTGCACAACTTCGGCTACCTGCTACTGGCCCACGTCTTCCCGCCACACTTCTCGCTGATCTGCCGCCACCTGGAGGTCAACCCGCACCTGTGTCACAGCTACGTCGAGCAACACCTGCTCGGCATCAGCCGCGAACAGATCGGCTCGTGGCTGATGCGCTACTGGGACATGCCGGACGAGTTGGCCACCGCGCTGCGCTTCCAGCACGATCCGGGTTATGACGGCCCGTATGCCGAATACCCGAACCTCGTGTGCCTGGCGGTGCGTTTACTGCGTAGCCGCGGGATTGGCTCCGGGCCGGACGAAGACATCCCCGACGCACTCCTGGAACGCGTGGGCTTGACTCGCGACAAAGCCAATGACGTCGTCAGCAAAGTGCTTGAGGCTGAAGTGCTGCTGCGTGAACTGGCGTCGCAGTTCACCCAGGCCTAAAAGCATTCGCGGGCAAGCCTCGCTCCTACAGGAGCAAGGCTTGCCCGCGATGAACCCAACTCGGTCTGCCTGCCTACCTGATCGTTCCCACGCTCCGCGTGGTAACGCATCCCGTGACGCTCCGCGTCACCGCCCCAACGCCGAACTCAAGCCTTAGGCTTAGCCTTGCGCGGCTTCAAATACTTGGTCAACCCCTGGAACCAGATCACTAGCGCCGGGTTGCCCTTGATCTGAATCGACTTGTCCTGAATCCCCGTCATAAACGCCAACTGCTTGTTCTTCGCCTGCATCGTGGCAAAGCCATACGCCGCGTCTTTGAACGCAATCGCAAACGCCGGCTCGGCATACACGCCGGACTTACTGGTGATGCGCTGATCTTTCACAAAGAAATGCCGCGCCACTTTCCCGTCCAGGGTCTGTAGTTGAAACACCAACTCCTTGTCACCCAACTGCTGTTGAAACGCAGGATTAGTCCGACTGGCCTTACCCATCAACAAACCCAGCATCCACAGAAGAAAACGAAATTTCATGCGTGCAGCCTCAAAAGGAAAATGAACGGCTGGCGGAGTGTAGCGAGTTTGGGGGATAACGACACTATCGGGTTCTGTTAGAAGAAGATGTAGCGCTTTTTGACGCCAATGACCGCCAAGTCACGCTAATTGTCGGACAAACCAAATCCGTCCAGGAACTGACGAAGGCTGCGATTTTTTGATCTTTATGTTCTCTAAATCGCAAAGTCCGAAACCTCACTGAGCATCCAACATTTCCCAAGCACAAATCGATACTCCACCAAGTAGTCGGTGTCCGGTTTATTCAAAATGGCTGTGGCTCTATTCCGGCTCTGCCCCTTGACGCTTAACGTCAGGCCTTCAGCCTCTCGGTAAGCTCGATGAGGCATGAGCGGGTATTTGATCTGCTTATCTTCCAGCGCTCGCTTCTCTATTCGCGGCTCGGGCTCAGCATCCACCGTCGTTACAAACTGAAGAGGCCGCTGAACAAACGCCCTCTGGACGGCAGCGCTTTCCGCAAACGCGGTGAGGAATGCATTGAAATCAGTGGATGGACAGGAAACCCCGAATTCATCAGGCGCTATCCCATCCAAATAAGTCGAGCGCTCCAGACTCATCCTGGCAATGCAGGTATTGATCACGACGACAGATACCCCTACGCCGGGTTCAATATCCGTGGCTTCGAGCGGGCAATTGGTGTCCCGCAATTTGATCCAGGCACGCTGTGAGTCTCGGGCCATGGTCTTGAATAACTCCCCTTGCTGGGGGTCACGCCTTTGCTGAGACTCAAACCGCTCCATCAGTTTCTTGTAGCTGGCATTCAGCTTCAAATCAGCAGACTTGCGAGCAATCTCCACACATTGGTTAACCTGCATGCTTGTGGTGATTTCTTTGCAATCGTCTTCAGCCGATGCGATGGAAATCGAAAGAAGCCCAATGCAAAGTGCTACGCAACGACTAATAGTTTTCAATTGGCCCCTCCTTAATTTAGAGATCAATTGGATGCATATTGCGCAGTGCGCCGGTCGTGGCAATAGAGCCAGAACAGCGGCGGCAGCAATGTCAGCATCGCGAATGCATCGATCCATAGGTTTAACCAGAGCTGCGTTGTCAGGGAAAACCACATGTCCTGCGGCGCCCAAAGCACGATCCCTGCGATCAACCAGCCCCACGCCATCGGAGTTTTGAGCCGACTGCCGATGCGCACGAGGGCGAGCATGTAGAGGGAATAGCTTTGCAAGGTCGCGCCAAAAACGGCGAGCCACCAGAGTTGTTGTTCACGGGCGGCGCTGGGTACGGCGTCGGCGGCCCAAAAGGCTTGCTCGATGATTTGCAGATAGCCGCCGATCAGGCCCGAATGGCCGGCCCAGGTGAGGACGATGCTGACGAACAGATGCACCAGCGCTGCGGCATAGAGCCACGCGATCAGGGCTTTGCGAAAGGTGTTCCGGGGGACTGGCATTCCGTGTCCTGGGGGCTTCCTTGAGTGGAGGCAAGTCTAAAGGGTTTGTGGGCGAATGGCCGTTGGCGAGTTGAAATAAATCCGCGATTTATCTGAAGGAAAACGTCGACTTGTAGGAGCCGCCGCAGGCTGCGATCTTTTGACCTTAATGCCCGCAAACCTCTCGGACATTTCCTTCAAGACGTCGGGCTGTTCGTGAACTAGGCGAGGTTTGCGTTCACCGATAACCTCTTCTCGTCATCGCACAAAACGGTGACGCGGACGTGCAAGTCCGGCCCAGGTACACAATCGATTATGGCAATTCATCGAGCGTTTTCTTATGCTCGCGAATCGTTATGGCGGCTGTGCGTCGGAGATCTTCGGGTCTGCCGGGTTCCTGGACCGGTCTTGCACACCAACGCACAGCTGCCACCTCTTTCGAAGTGCAAAGCGAAACGGTGTCAGTCTCTTAAATTCCAGGAGATGCATCTATGATCAAGCACACACCGAATCCACCCGACGACTTATCCACATCCCCCTACGAATCCCTCGATTCGAAAAAACTCCACGAAGCCGCCGAACGCGCCCTCGACTACCACCTCGGCCCGAAACCCGACGCGAAACCCAAATCCAAGCCTCGCAAAGGCGCCCTATTCACCGCATCACACGACCTCCATGCCGAAACCCTCCTGGCCAATGCGTCCGAAGACTTGCTGTCCATCAGCGCCATTGCTGCGGACCTGGCAGACGACGTGGAAGGCACCCGTCGCTCAGTAGCCTTGGGGCTGAGTCGACTGGCGGATGGGGTGCATTTGTTGGTAGAGCGAGCGCTGGATCAAATTGATTCTCCTGATCCGGGAGCGCATCGGGCTTAGGCGTAGAAAAAACGAAGGGGACTTAATGTCCCCTTCTTCGATGTTTATATGCACAGCAAATTTACAGGCAGTGACTGGGCTTTAGGGAAAATGTGACGGATTTATTAATCGATATATACGGGATAACCTATCTCACAAATAAATCCGCCCCTTTTTGCCTAATAAACCATCAGACTGTTGAGACATCAATCCTTGATACGCAATAACTTGGAGGAAACCCACCCTGCAGTTTTAGTTTTCCCTGAATAAATTATTTTGTAATAAAGGCCATCGTCACCGTGGGAAAAGTCGCTCAACGTTACTTCGTCGCCATCTACTAAATAGGCCTTGCGCTGGACAAATTTCGAGTCATCATTTTTGTTGGACAGATAGGCTTTTGCGGAAACTATCACTGCTCTCACTGGCTCGGAAGTGTTTTCCTTGACTATTGAGAGTCGGAGCAAGACAACTCATTGCATTCCTGTTTCCTTTCTAATTTTTCGGCAAACTGCTCACGTTTTTCGCAGGCATAATAGTCTTTTGCCTTTCGGGAAAAGCACAACTTATCGTTATGAGTAACGGGGCCATCATTATAATTACTACTTATTTCATCACCGACGAACTCGGGATTGGTTATCATGTGGACAGCTGAAGCTTTATATTTACCAGCCCCCTCATTAAAAACAAAAAGAGAGAAGCTTTCATTCACGTCATTTTCGGCATATTTAATAGCCATAACACAGACATCAGAACTGACATTCGAACCAAAAAATATCGGTAGTTCTTCCGATTGCTCATCCAAACCGAGACTGTAGGTTTCGCCGGATTCTTTAACGATACTGACGCGATCGTCTTTTAGCCGGACTTTATTATTTGAGCCAACGCAGCTAGTCGGCAAAGCAAGTTCGCTTTCCGGTTTGATAACGATATTTTTAAATATCTGCATGTGCCGCGTTAGAAAAAAAAGCCACACCTACAAAAAAAAGCTAAAAACGCTTTCATTTCAGTTCTCCTTTGATTTTTTTGAAGAGCCTTTGCCTTTCTGCAAGATGGTTATCACCACCGTTCACAACCTTTGTTATTTTCTTAACAACTTCATCGTCTATTTGCTCAACCGTCATACCACCCTGCGCATTTAGTTCCTGATAGTATCGATCAATTTTCTTATTCAGGTTTTCACCTTTAAAAATTGTCCAGAACCAAAAAGACACATTGACAGTATGCTCAATGCTTTGAGAAATGATTTCTGGATTTGCGACACAATCGATACCGGTGTGCTCCTTATATTTCTCGTAAGCGCTTTTCCAAGTAATTTGAATCAAGCCTTTACCTTTATATTTAGGCCCATCTCCTATCGTGGTGTTGCCTGACTCCATGATTTGGTGATGCCGTTTACAAGTTCGGCTGGTCGCCCCTTGAGTGACGCAAACGCTTGCCGGATGCACACTCAGGTCGTAATCATTACCGCTTGAATATTCCTTTGTGGTTCTGAAGCTGTCACTTTCATGATAACACTGCGTCAAAAAGTGCATTTTATAGATACATTTATCGAATCTATTAACGGTAAACGCGGCATTCAGCAGACTTATAAATTTTGCGGATCGACGTTATAAGCGTCGCAATTTGCTGGCATATTCTGCCCCGTAAACAACGATGCGCTACCAAAAATACTTTTAAAATTAGTTGTATTCAGTTCACAACATCCCGCCCCCGACAAATTATCGACAAAAGCGATGGGATGAAAATGCCAAATCAAACTGGAACTGATTGCTGCTTTCCCCGTAAGCTCATCCCAAAAAACATAGCTGCTAATACGCTCCTTTTCATGCTTCAACGTTTTCGGAGACGTTTCCAATAACTGATCTAATTTGCTCCACTTCGCAGAGTCCGCTTTGTCCTTCCACTCGGTTGGATGATGAGCGATCAGCTTCGACCAACGTGATCGTGTTTCAGCGTTTTTTAACGCCAACGCGAGTTCAGCAGAATCGACATTTCCGTCGTGGTTGGTATCAATTTTCGCGAACAAATCTTTGAAAAACTGCGGCATATCTTCGGGATCAAGGAAACCGTCCGCCGTAGCGTTTGTTTCTTCAACAATCTGGAACCCGAGTTTTTCCCAGTCGTGCTGGGTAATGATTTTTGCGCCTACTTTTTTCACCAGCCCACTGACCGGTTGACCGTCGTCAGTGACGCTGACGTTGTACCAGTCTTCAGTACCAACCTTAATTACCGGAGCCTTAGAAAAGGGGACAGATTTATCTATGGGATAGTCGAATCTTCTATAGATCAATAAATCTGCCCCTACTCTCTCTTTTTTATTCTAGATAACAGAAGATAACCCGACCCATCTAACCAAGCTTTTACCATTGCTCATTTTATACAAAACTTTCAAAAAACCAGACTTATATTCTTCAACCTTGACCACATCACCTTTAATCAAATAGCTTTTGGTTTTTGAATTTTCTGTGGAATCAGAATATAAGAACGCTTTCTCTACGTTTATTTTTAAGTCCGCCGTGCTCCCCTTAAGCGTTAAAGAATTCTTATCAAAAATCTCAGAAATGTTGATGTTCGAAAAATTTAAAGATCCTGGAGCCCATGACTCATTAATCAAAGTAAGAATATTCACTTCACCATCACTTCCAAAAGAGCGAAGCCGCAACTCCTTCGTTGCATTATCGAAATATAGCACTCCTGTAGCAAGCACCAAATTAACTACATCTACACCATTAGGGTAGTCCCATAAAAGTTGATACGTACCGCTTTTCAGCTTAGAAACATCGGGTAAATTTATACCATTACGAGCGTCATCAAGATTTAATAACTTTTCATTCGATGATATCAATTTACTACCCGAGCCATCTATTGAATAAAAACTTAATACTGCCGCATCATTTACCGATGGAGATTCATAAACGCAAGCAAACTCTGACCCCAGACTAAACTGATGAAACAGCACGGAACTAGGAGGAATTGCTTTTTTGCAATCGTCAGAAGCCTGAACATCAAAACAGAACAGAAAAAAAGCCAAAAAAACACTAAAATACTTCATCACCAATTCGCCTTCAGCTGGTCATATGCATTGGAAATATTAATATCATAACCAATTTGGTTTTCACCATTGTATTTTTTAGCAATAGTTAGCCAATTTTTCTGCCTCATAGGTTCCAGCATATTTTTTTCTTTCGTCAGGAATATTTTAAAGTATTGCAGATGCTGTAATGCGCAATAATTTTGCGCTTCCACCAACTCATCTGAGCTTTTATAGAGACGAGCAAAATACTCACCCATCACTTGGAATTTCCCCCAAGAACATGACTTGATTGCTACTTCTTTATCTATTTCACTAGCACGGACTAATCTTTCATATTGGGCCTGCTCAGAACCATATGAATATCCAGATTGATATCTATGAACTATTTTTCGGAAAAAGGTGACAGATTTATTTATCGACTTTAATCTACGCTGCGCCCCTTCCACACCGGACCTATTAAGAAAAGCTGTCATTCAAGTTCAATTCAACCGCTCCTGAATTCGTGTTGGAACCTTTCCTCCAGCCCCTTTTTTTAACATCGCATTCCGATAGGCACTATAAAATGACTTAGCTTCATCATGTTTACCCAAAGCCCAAAGAGAGTCTGCTACGTTTAGTTTCAATGGCACTCTATCAGGAGCCAAGTTCAATAATTTATTATAAACCTGCATTGCCAATAGATGCTCACCGCCTTCGGCAAAATAAAATCCGAAATCATTGAACTCAGAAATATTTTTCTCGGGCGGATAGCATGCCATATAAGAGGGAATCCCCATGAACATCCAGTTCTTTAGCGAGCTAGAGCGGGAGTCACCCGCAGGCAAGCGCGAAACATTTTTGATTAACTGGTTCGGCGGCACGTCTTTTTGAGATGAATCAAGAATCCCACCAGTTGCAACTTTCCATTTTTGCCCCTGCCAAGTTCCGTCACATTGGAACGCCGAGCCAACGTCCGTCACACAACCATTCTCCAACGAGACAGCATCACAATGTGCTTGCTCGGAGTTAATTTTGTTACCTTGTTCGTCAACTACTTCCCCAGAGTCCACACGCAACATCATCACATATTTTTTATCAGGCGATAATTTACCTGTATCTGCAGCAACGGTACTTATACCTGATGGTGGCATAGTGCTTGGAAGATTATATAGTTTAAATGTCGTACTTGAACCTTTATATTCTATATCAGACCAACCCGCATGTGTTTCGTCCCAATTCCTGAACTGCAACGTCGTGCCGTTGTAGCCATGTACATCAACAGGACCTTCATCTGCATGACAGGGTAGAGTTAGCATACAAACAACCAATGGAACCAAAAAATATTTAAACATTTAGAGACGCCGTAGGGATCCGGTGACGAATTTATCGTAAAAATAAATTCGCCCCTTTACACCAGAGACAGCATCAACAACAGAAGAAGATAACAGAAACACAAAAAGAAATTTCATATAAAACTCCAATAAAAAAGAGGGCGACTCTATTACCCTCGAGCACATAGAACTTCAGTCCCCCTCTTTCCCGCAGATGATTACTCTGATTCTCCTTCGTATTTTTGAGTTTCAGAATTGAATTTCCAAACATGAGGAGTCATCAACGCCTCTTTACCTTTCTGTTGAATGCTCCCGTTCGAATTTCGTTTATAGGAGTAAATTTTTATGTCCTTAAATTTATTACCACTGCTGCCTGAATCTAGAACTTCCACCTTTGCAAAGTAGTCACTACCTACCAGTTTAAGATAGCCATGACACTGAAGCAAAAAGCTATAAACTTTGTCTCCGCTCGATCCGACACCAGTAGATGCTTCGTAAATAAAATCGTCATTATTGTCACCATTCAGATCTCCGGCATAAACAATTCGACCATGATCTGTAATAAATTCTGTAGTACTTACTGTCGCAAGAACTTTCGTTTTACTACTGCCTGACTTCCAGTCTGTTATAAAACTTTTGGAATCCGTGTCAGAATTACAAACCTCACCTTCAGCTGACCACACCAAAGTTGAAAACAAGCTAAATAAAAGCAGAAAATATTTCATATTTATACATCCATAATAAAGGTATTTCGCCCGGATCTTGCCGCGCCCTGCGGAAGGTTAGACCCATAGACAATCGCGTTAGTGATAGTATCATTTAATGCAGCTAGTTTATTTAGAATGCCAGTTGTCAGAGCAATTTCATGTGCATCCCCCCAACTAGCCACAGGTAGCGACCAGTTTATTTGAGATGACGAGTCAATCACAGCTTGAATAACTGGAACTACACGGGATGCTCCGCTAACAACATGGGCAGGACGATAAACATGCCAACGAAGTAAAATTGCCATTGCTTTTTCAGATGTAAACACTGCACCCAAAGTGCTGCTAACCTCATGACCGGCAACTCTAAATTTTACTTCCTTCTCTTTAATTTTGATCACCCGGAGTTTCGCCATTTCCCACATGGCCGTCCTATATCCTTCTATAGTTCGTCCAGCCATGCTAAATCTATAGTGCCAGTGCCAAGTTTTCAAATAATGCGCACCTTCCTTTGTCTTAGGTAGGTCTTCAAAATCAGTTTCAGTGCTGAGTTTTACCCATGAGTTAAACGTACGTACACCGGCTGAGTACATTTTACTGTCGCCCCATTGGAGCACTGTATCCAAACCAAACTGTCCGAACGCTTTAATGAAAGCTTCTGAATTAGTACTTTTCACATAAGCGATAAATCCAGGGAGCTCCCCATCGTCGTACTCAGTGCTATAGACACCCATCGTCCAATGACACGGTCCGGCCGATATAAGTGCGTTATCCCATGCGTTTAATACGTCAAATCGACCATAGCATTCAGCCTCAGCGACCACTCGCACCGTACGATATGTTGAAAGTTTTGCACTATTAGCTTCGGATGGGTTATAAGGCGCCCCAAGTACGTTGACAACCGACATTTCAGCTTCCGGTGACCAACTATGCTTCAATGCAGTATTAGGCCCCCCAAACGCACCTGATTGGTAGTATCCAAGCGTTTGATATTCAGACTGAATTCGGGAAACTGGATATGTATAGTAGCTTGTAAAGTCTCTAACAAAAATTCTAGGAGCACCACTTGTAAAGCTATCGTGCGCCCATAAATTGCACCCCAAATTAGCCAAGGTGGTTCGAACCCCAGCCGGAGTATTATTCCAAGCCTCAATTACCACTGGACATCTATAATCATTATCCAACCAGTACTCAATGGCAGCTCTTGTCTGTTCATTCACGACGCCGCTGATTGGACCAGCATAGATGGCCGAATTGGCCACAGATTGAAGGCTATCGACATAATAACTAACCGGCCCCGCACTAGTTCCGGTTACGGCTGGAGCCTTGCCTGACTTTGCGACAATTGATGCTGAACTATCATAATAAACATCAATATTATTCACCTTTACTGGCGAACCGCTCGCATCTAATAACAGCTGCCCTTTTTTATCTTCTCTGACTCGTGCGACCTGAGCCATGGAGGCATAAATCTGAAACTCTCTGACTGCCCACGCCGTACGACCTCCAAACCCACCATCAGGCTTGCCTACAATAGAAAAACCAAGCGTAATCAAATCCTCCTGAAGTTTTCTCACATGTTCAGGTACAGCAAGTACAGCACTACTACCCAGAAATGCGGCTGCAGTTTCGGCATTAATTACCGTTAACACTGGATTATTGTTGCCGGCCCATCGTGGCGGTGTGTTCTGCGCAGCTTTTCCATCGTGGTCGCCACGAAGGAGGTCAAAATTTCCATAAATCATCACTTACTCCCTCACGCAATGTGCTGCTCTTGCAGGCGCTTAATATCAGTAGCTGCTAGATAATCTTTGTCTGTCACGTCGCAGGATCGATGGAAGCACCTGGCAGCGTACTTGGTTTTCGGGCCATTCTCGCCATCGATTTTTCCGTTGTAGAACCCAAGGTTTTTCAATCGGGATTGAAGCCCCTTAACATCCGACGCCTCCGATTGCGTACTTAAATCGAGCTCCCATACCCAGGGCTGAGACCCTGATCCAAATGGGTAAAACGTAAGCTTTCCTTTTTTCGCACTCGGTGGGACTGGCTGATCTATGTAGCCCTCGGCAGATGTCGTGCCCTTATAAGTAACTCCATCTACTTCCAGTAAGTAGGGCTGGCCCGAAATCCCTTTTTTCTCGTACGGGCGCGTCATTTGAATCCGGAAACTCTTTTGAGAAGTCTCTTTTAGCTGGTTACTAGGCGCATTCCCCAACGCCTGATCCATCAAACTCCCCGCCTTATCCTGATCCGCAGCCCCCGGCAGCACCGGCGGTTTAATCCCAATCCCCGTCCCACTCCCAGCCGACCCACCCGCATTAATTTTGATCACCGGCCCAACAACGGTAATCCCACCAGCATCCAGCTTGATAAAACTCCCACCCGCCTTAACGGTGAGCTCCATCCCAGCCTCAATAACAATCTTGTCCCCAGCCTTCAGATGTATCTCCTGCCCCACACTCGTCAACTGCGCAGTCCCCAGCTTCACATGCTGGTTCTGCCCAATCGTCAGGTGGTCGTCCATCCGCACTTCACTCTTGCGATCGGCAATCGTGGTGCGATGTTCTTCGGCTTTCAGCTCGGTGTAAGTGTTCTTCTCCACGGTGTCGTGGCGTTCATTCCCGACGCGAATCTTCTGGTCGTGCTCAATGTTTTCATCCCAATCCCGCTGGGCGTGGATGAAGATTTGTTCCGCGCCTTTCTTGTCTTCAATCCGCAGTTCATTGAACCCGCCGCCCCCCGGTGAGCTGAGGGTTTTGAACACGGTGCGGGTTTTGTTGGCCGGCAGTTCGTAGGGAACCTGGTTTTCCTTGTGGTACAGGCAACCGGTGACCAGTGGCTGATCGGGGTCGCCTTCGAGGAAGGTGACGAGGACTTCCATGCCGATGCGTGGGATGGCGATGGCGCCGTAGCGGTCGCCGGCCCAGCTGCTGGAGACGCGCATCCAGCAGCTGGTTTTGTCGTCGGCCAGGCCTTCGCGGTCCCAGTGGAATTGGACTTTGATGCGGCCGTATTGGTCGCAGTGGATTTCTTCGCCCTTGGGGCCGGTGACCATGGCGGTCTGGCTGCCGAGGACGCGGGGTTTTGGGTGTTCCAGGGCTGGGCGGTAGAACACGGCCCATGGCGTGGCGAGGAAGCGGTTGCGGTAGCCCTGGTGGAAGTCGTCTTTTTTGTTGGTGGTGTCGCTGGGCACCGATTCTTCCAGCACTTGCGGCTGTTTGCCTTCGTGGAAGATTTCGGTGAGCAGCCAGAGGTCGTTCCACTCGGTGCGTGGGTGGTCGGAGATTTCGAGGAAATGGCCACTCACCAAACGCGTCTGATCGCCCCGGCCTTCGGCTTGCTGGTAGTCGGCGCGGTGGCGTTCGAGCGCACGCTGGCTGAGGAATTTGCCGCGCGCGCGGTCGATGAAGCGGCCTGGGTAGTCGTAGTCTTCGAGGTCCGGCTCGGTGCTTTCACCGTCGGGTTTGTACGCTGCTTCGAGTTGCAGGCGTGGCTTCTCAAAATCGTAGTCGCGACGGGTGACGCGGCCGGTGCGGGTTTCCAGGCGCAGCTTGAAGCCTTTGATCACTGGCTCGTCGGCGACCAGGCCGCTGCCTTGCACGTACGCGGTGGGTTGGCCGAGTTTCGGGAAGACTGTTTGGTCGTCGCCGAATACCAACAGGTGAGCTTTTTCGCTGTGCTGGAAGTGGTAGTGAATGCCTTCTTCTTCGCACAGGCGCTGGACGAAGTGCAGGTCGGTTTCGTCGTATTGCACGCAGTAGTCGCGGTCCGGACAGGTTTCGCTGAGCTGGAAGCTGTAGGCGTTGCCCTTGATGCCGTGTTCGTCGAGGATCAGCGCGATGATTTTCGGCGCCGACATCTGTTGGTAGATGCGCTGGTTGGTGCGGTGCTGCAGGTATTGCAGTTGCGGCACCAGGGAGATTTTGTAGCGGGTCAGGCGTTTGCCGGCATCGCCCTGGGCCACGCGGTAGATCTGGCCGTGGATGCCGGAGCCTTGCGGGTCGAGGGCGAGGAACGCCTGTTTGTGCAGGAGTTTTTCCAGGTCCAGGTCCGGGTTTTCGCTGACCAGTTCAATGTCGAAGCGATACGGCTGGCTGATGCCTTCGGTGCCGGTGAACGACAGCACTTGCAGGTCGCCGACGTAGTCTTCAACGGTCAGGCTGAAGTGGGTTTCGTTAGCTGGGTTGAACATGGCTAGCTCCCTGTTCGGTAGTCATCCGTTACGCCCGCAATCGCAGGCGTTGCAGCAAAGACGAAGTGGCGCCCATGGCGTCACGCAGTTGTGCCGCGGTGACCGTTCGATCAGCCGCGTTAAAGGTCAGCGCATTTCGCAGGGCTGGCCAACAGTGTTTCGGTAGGTTCTTCGGTGCGTGCAACTCGCGCTCCAGGCGTTCATCGCGGGCCTGGGTCGAGGGCAAGCGGCGGAACGGATGTTTGCCGCCGGCCAGTTCGTAGAGCACGCAGGCGACGCCGTAGACGTCGGCGCTGGCAGTCAGCGGCTGGCCTTCGAGCAGTTCCGGGGCGGCGTAGCCGGGGGTCCAGGCGTTGAAGCGGCTGCGGCTCAGGTGCGGCAGGCCGGGCAGGATGCCCTCTTCGGCCTGGCCGAGGCCGAAGTCGAACAGGCGCACGCCTTCTTCGCTGAGCATCACGTTGCTCGGTTTCATGTCACCGTGCAGCACGCCGCGAGCGTGGGCGTAGGCCAGCGCGTCGAGCAGCGGCAGCGCGATGTCGCGCAGTTCTTTCCACGGCATGCCCAGGGGCCGCTCGCAGAGTAATTTGTCCAGGGTCAGCCCACGCATGAGTTCCATGGTGATGAAGGCGCGCTGGCAGTCGGTGTCGACTTCAAAGGTGTGCAAGCGCAGCACGTTGTCGTGGCGCAGGCGTCGGGTCAGGGCGAACTCGCTGTAGAGCAAGGCACTGGCGTCCGGCGATTCGGCAAATTCTTCGCTGAGGATTTTCAGCGCGATGTAAGGGTCGGGATCGCCGAACTGTTCGCTCAGCAAGTCCCGTGCGCGGTAAACCGCGCCCATGCCACCGGCACCGAGCAGGCGCTCGATGCGGTAACGGCCTGCCAGCACATCCGGTAATTCACCGACGCTGGCCCGGGTTGGCGCCAGCGCGGGTGAAGCCTGATTGGGCTTGGCGAACGCAAAGTAGGTCAGGTTGTTGTCCTGCTCTTCGTTCACCAGCAGGTCGTCGATCGGTCGCATGAGTTCAGTCATTGGCGGATCACCACGGCAGTCAGATTGTCCCGGGCCGAGCCACGTAAAGCGCCGTCGAACAGACGCTCCAGCGCGACGTGCGGCACGGTCAGGCTCAGGGCATTGCCCAAGGCATCGCTGCTGAGCCCTTGGTACAAACCGTCGCTGCACAACAGGAACGTATCGCCGGGGTAAACCTCGAGTTCGAGCACGTCCAGCGTCAACACATCAGCCGCCCCGACCGCACGGGTCAGGGCATGCGCCGACGGATGCGCACGGGCGTCTTCGATGCTCATGTTTTGCTCGTCGATCAGTTGCTGTTGCAGCGAATGGTCCTTGGACAGCTGATACAAGCGCTGGCCACGCCACAGGTAGCAACGGCTGTCGCCGGCCCAGATGCAGGCCGCGCGACTGCCTTCTACCAGCAGCGCCACCACGGTGCTGCCCATAATGCTGTCGTGGCGCCCGGCGGTGACGGTCAACTCCTGACCCAAGCGGCGGTTGATCCAGTGCAAGCACTGGCGAATGCCCTTGAGTCGTTCGTCGAAGTCCTCCTGCACCGGCAGTTCCGCCAGGCTGGCGACGATCAACTGGCTGGCAATATCGCCAGCCTGATGACCGCCCATGCCGTCCGCGACCACCCACAGCCCCTGCTGTGGACAGTCGAGAAAAGCATCTTCGTTGCGCGCCCGAACCTTGCCCGGATCGGTACGCGCAGCGCTGCGCCAGGGACTGGCAACCAGCATCAGAGTTGCACCGGCATACGGAAGGTACGCAGTACGCCCATGTCGAACGGGTTCGGCGTGCGTTGGCTCGACAGCAGGTAGTTGGCGCGCAGGCCACCCACGTCCGCTTTGAGCACCAGCACGTCGCGACCGTTCAGGTACTCGGTCTGCATCAGGTCGAACAGACGGAACAGCGACCATGGGCCGGTGTTTTTCTCGATTCCAATCGGGCGACCGACCATTTTGTCGAGGACCAGGCTGGTGCGACCGTCTTCAGCATCGGTCGGCCATTTGAACGACACCGGCACGATTGGACCGTGACGGTATTCGATGGTCTTGTCGCCAAACTTGAACTCGGAACGGCTGACGGCCGGGTCGAGGGTGTACGGCTCCAGTTTGAATTGCACTTGCGGCTCGGCCGGGTTTTCGGCGAAGAAGCTTTGGCGAATGGTTTGTGCCGCGGCCATCTGGTCGAGGTAAACCTTGGAGATCGGCAGGCTGTGACCATCGACGCTGCGCATGCGGTAGTTGCCCGGATCGCCGCTGACGAAAGGACGCATGTAGGTGTCGAAGAACCGGTCATTGATGCCCTGAGCCTTGAAGAACTCGCGGAAGTCGCTGATCGCCACATCGCTGGTGCTGTGGGCGCTGAACGGATAACGCTTGTTGATCGCCTTGCCGTAGAAGCTGTACAGCTCGCTCTGGTAGCGCTGGTTCAGGTACTGGTAGGAATCGTTGAGCACCAGACGCCAGGTGTCTTCGGCCAATACGTTGAACCAGACACTGACCGGACGCGGCAAACGGTTGGACGCATTGCGCAGGTTGCTCAGCGCATCACGCTGGCCGCCCATGCGGGTCTTGGCCATTTCAAACGCAGCCTGCTCCGGCGAACTGGCGCGGGCCAGGCTGGCGACTTGCAGTTGCAGGTCGTTGAGCGCTTGCAAGGCAGGGGTCAAATCAGCAGCCGGGCCGTTGTTGTCATCCAGCAGACGGTGCAGCGGTTCGAAGCGCCGTTGCAGGGATTTCTTCGCGGTGTCCGGCAGGTTCTTGGCAGCGGCCATGTCGGAAGCCTTGTCCGCTGCGGCAGAGGCCAATTTGCCGATTTTGCCCAATTTGCCTTTCTGGTCCGCCAGTGCGCCAGCGGCATCGGCCGCTTGATCAACCGGCTCGGCATCCGCCGGGAACCGGGTGTTCTCGCGCACTTCCACCAGCAGTTGCAACACTGGGGAGTTGGCCGAGGTCAGGCCGGCCAGTTGCTCGGCACCTTCACTGAAATCGCTGATCGCCGGCAGGGCAACCTGGCCCACGGCTTCGCTCCAGAAGTTGGCGTAGTCGCGGAAATACAGTTGCTCCAGTTCGACCATCAGGCGACGCAAGTCCATGCCGCTGATGCCCGAACCTTCGCCCAGCACCCAGTTGTCACGCAGGATATCGCTGACCAGGGTCGCGCCCTGAACCGAGAAGTACTGCTGATAACCCTGTTGGGTGTAGAACCCCGGGATCACGTAGTCAGTGCCGACAAACAACGAAGCCTGCGGGCCCATGTGTTGGCTCAAACGGTATTCCGGCAGGTTGCGGGCCTGCTCGCGCAGCATCCGGTAAACCACGTTGGCCAAGGACTCGCTGCGCAAGACCTGACGGGCCTGGGCCACCAGTTGATCGTTGAGCGGGTAGATAAACGGCTGCTTGAGCAAGCGCTCGAAGTGCGTGTTCAGACCGTTCTGCACCGCCGTGTTGCCGGCGTAGCGCGTGGACCAGTCAGTGGCGACCCAATCCTTGAGCCAGCCTGCATCGCGGCGATCCTTCATGTTCAGCATCAGGTACGCACGCAGGCTGTTGAGCAAGCGCTCGCGGTCCTGCATGTTGGCGCGGATCTGCCCTTCCAGCAGGGTCGCGACCCGTGGCAACAGTTGCGCTTCGAGCTCACGCTCGTAGGCCGCTTTTACCACCGGGTTGGACTCTTCGCCCTGGTACAAACCGCCGCGCTCGTGGTAACTCACGTCACCCTTGTTCGGGAACACTTGGGTCGCCGCGTAGCTGGAGTCGAGGGTCTTGAGCACGGCCATGGAATCATCACGCGGGGTCAGTGCCGAGCGGGATTGCGTCCAGTTTTGTGCCAAAGAACGCAGGTTTTCCAGGCGCTCGTAGTTGGCGGAGAAACCGCCAGCCCACAAGATGCCGAACAGCGCCAATGCCGCCAGCGCCCCCACGTACAGAGCACGCTGGCCCCAATGGATGCGGCTGCGTTCGCGCTTGTCCAGGCCAGCCAGATCGGCTTCCGGGAAGATCACGCGGCTGAGCAAATGGTGAATGAATCGCGAACGGCCGCTGCGCAGGGTCGGCAGCACGCCGGCGTTAATCCCCAGATTGGCGCCGATGCCGGCGGTGGTCTGGTCCATCTCTTGCGTCAGGTGCGGTGCGCTGGTCAGGTAGAAACCGCGCAACTGGCTGACACGCTGGTAACGGTTGCCGGTGAACGCCATGTCGACGAACAGGCACAGGCGTTCGCCGATCTGCCCCAGTTGATGCGGGAAGTCGAGGATGCGGCCACGGCGCTGGGTGTCGCGCTCCTGGTGCATGCGCATGATCACTTGGCTGTTCAGGCGACGCAGCAGCTCTTCGAACTCGGCGCGCAGCACAGCGACGTCGGTGCCGCTTTGCTCTTTGCGGAAGCTGGTGCCAAGCACCTGATCGCTTTCTTCGCGGCTCAGTTGATCGAAGAACTCGTCGAAACCAAGCAGGCGATCAGCCTTGCTGAGTACCAGATAAATCGGCACATCGACGTGCAGCTTCTGATGCACGTCCTGCAGACGAGCACGCACCTGACGCGCCAGGGTGTCGAGGTCTTGCTCGCTGCCACCCAGCAGGGTTTCCACCGGAATGGTGACCAGCACGCCGTTCAACGGACGGTTGCGACGACGCTTGCGCAGCAGGTCGAGCAAGGTGTTCCAGGCGCTGCCATCGACTTCGGCATCCGGCTGGGTCAGGTAACGGCCAGCGGTGTCGATCAGCACGCCGTGGTCGGCAAAGTACCAATCGCAATGACGGGTGCCGAGGGTGTCGCGGGTCAGTTTGCGGTCGATCTTGTTGATCGGAAACTCAAGGCCCGAGAAGTCCAGCAAACTGGTCTTGCCGCTGCCCTGTGGACCGATCAGCAAGTACCAGGGCAAATCACTGCGCCAGCGCTCACTGCGACCGCGATACAGGCTCGACGTCTTCAGGGTTTTCAGCGCGTCCTTGAAACGCACCTTCAACTCTTTCTGCTCTTCGTCGATCAGCTCTTCACGGCGGATACGATCCTGGCCGTCTTCGGTGTCTTCGATGGCTTTCTTGCGCACACCGGCGCGCCAGCTGACGAAGACCATGGTCAGGCCCCAGATCAGGAACAGCACACTGATGGTCAGCAGGCGGGAGGTCGAACCTTCCCAGAACTTGTAATCATCAACTGCCAGCAGCGGCCCGACGAACCACACCAGCAGCGCGAGGAACAGCACCACCAGCAAGGTCCAGACCCAGGTCTTGCGCAAGAATGCGCCGACTTTCTTGAAAAACTTTTTCATCACACGTCCCTGTTTACGGCTGCGACTGCGGCTGGACCGCGGCCGGATCTAGCTGCTGATAAGGTTGCAGAACGGTTTCGCGTTGCTCGCCCAGTACCCAGGCAAAACCTGAATACATCACCACCAGGCAGACCACGGTGAACAGCACCACCATCCACGCCGGCACGATGCGCACCAGGCTGCGGCGCTGATCGTTCAAGCCTTCCCAATGGGGCGACAGCTCGCGAGGCACGTCGCCGCGCAGTTGACGAATCTGGCGATACAAAGCGTCGCGGATGCCTTCGAGTTCGAGCATGCCGCGAGCTTGCACCCGGTACTTGCCTTCGAAGCCCAGGGACAGGCACAGGTACATCAGCTCCAGCATCGGCAGGTGCTTGACCGGGTTTTTCGACAGGCGATCCAGCAACTGGAAGAACTTCTCGCCGCCGAAGGTTTCGTTGTGGAAGCTGCTGAGCAGGCTCATCTGCGACCACTCGCTTTCGTTGCCCCACGGCGTGGTGACGACGGCTTCGTCGACCACGGTGCAGAGCACGTAACGGGCGGCCATCACTTGGCTGCTTTCGGCGCCGTTGTGCAGGGCGCGCACTTCAAACAGCTTCAGCGCAGAGGTCAGTCGCTCGTTGAGCGCGTACATGTCTTCGCGGGTGTCGCTGTGCTTGAGGCGCACCACTTCCGACAACAGATCGGACGCCGCGGCCACCAGCGAATTGAGGCTGATGTTGAACGCTTCCGCCGGGCGCAACCGCGCGGCGTAGATCATGCGTTCTTCGAGCTGTTCGAAGCGCGGTGGTGCAGCGAAATCTGTCAGTGGGCTCGAAGCAGGGCCGTGGCCCTGGCGGTCGAGCAGGACGGTTTTGTCGTCCTGGTTGTATTCCGTGTCCTTGATCATGTCGGTCAGTTCCTGATGGCCCAGAATTTCAGTTCAAGCTCGGCGAATTCGCCGGACACGTGGAACGCGAAACCGCCGGAGCGCTCGAGTTGTGCCAGGTCTTCGGAACTGAGTTCGAGGATGAAATAGGTTTTGTTGGAGTGGAACGCGATCTGCCGCGGGGCCACCGGCAACGGTTTGACCTTGATGCCTGGCAGATGCAGGTTGACCAGTTGGCGGATGCGTTCCACCGGGCCGACCTTGAGGTGCGCCGGCAAGCGGTGGCGCAGTTCTTCGGAATCGCAGTTGGCACTGGCCGCGAGCACGAACGACGCCGAGCCCAGCAGTTTGTGGTCGTGCAACGGCGAGACGATGATCCCGTACTGACGCGCTTGCAGCACCAGTTCGATGGCGTGCTGTTCGAGCACCATCGACAGCACCTGACGAATCGCTTCCATCAGTTTGCGGAAGCTCGCGCCCTGGTCGCTGTGCTGGTAACGGCTGTCCAGGCGCGGGCGTTTGCTGTCACTGGAGAACGTCGCCAGATCGCCGAGCATGGTCAGCAGCGTGCGGTACAACTCTTCCGGGTGAACCTGCTCCAGGCCGAGGTAGTGGCGCAGCAGCAGTTCGGTGCGGTTGATCAGTTGCAGCATCATGAAGTCGCCGACTTCCGCGCCACCGACCTTGCCGTTGGAACGGATGCGGTCGGCGATGGTGTCGCCCCGGTGGCCGAGCATGCTGATGACTTCTTTCAAGCACGACAGCAAGTAGCTGGAGGAATGCGCCTGGATGTAAGTCGGCACGAAGTCCGGGTCGAGGCTGATCACGCCATCGGGCGTGGTGTCGAGCACTTCACAGACCTTCAGCTTCACGTAAGCCTGGTCGCTCTGCTGCTCGCCGAGCAACAGTTTGAAGTCCGGGCGGGCGCAGCTGACCTGGCTGGCGGAATCGTCGCCAGCGTTGGAGTCAGCGACTTCCGATTCGTACGCGGTGTAGCGCGCGAGCACGTCGGATTGCTCCGGACGACGAGCCTCGATGTGGTTGCCGGTGACCAGCGGCAGCGCCAGATAGATCGGCGTGTTGCCGGTGTTCGGCGGCACGTCCAGGGCCAACGGTTCAGTGTTGCCGCCCAGTTCGAACAGGCTGCCATCCGGCAAAATCCCCGAGGCCTGGCTGATCACCAGTTTGCCCATGTTGAGGAACTGCAAGTCGATGTCCAGGTTCAGGAAGCCCCAGGTGTAGCTGCCCAGCAACTGAGTGCGGGTCTTCATCTGGTGGTCGTAGTAGCGATCGTTGTGCTGGAAGTGCTGCGGACGCAGCAGCATGCCTTCCTGCCAAATGACTTTATGGGAGTTCATGATCAGTCAACCGCCTTGGCGAGCGTTTCATTGGTGTTGCGGATGCCGGACTGGTCGAGGGTCAGGTCCGCCTCGGTGACTTCCACCGGGGTGACTTGCACCGTGTAGCGCCACTTGGTTTCCGGCAGGTCGCGGTAGGCAGCAAGGACGCCGACGTATCGGCTACCCTCCTCCACGCTGAGCTTGAGCTCGACGGTTTCGCCCGGGCGCAGTTCCAGCTCTTCGGTGGCGACCATGTCCGGGGCCAGGGATTCCTTGGCGCGCTCGTACAGGCTGAAGAAGTCAGCATTCTCGAACGCCACCGGATGCTTGAGTTCGAACAGGCGCACGACGATCGGCGACGGACGACCGTTGAGATCCGGGTTCAGCTGATCGCTGGCGGTCAGCTTCAGGTTGAGTTTGGTGACGTGGGAGTACGGCGACAGCGACGAGCAGCCAGCCAGCAGCACCAGGGCCGTGAGCGCTGTCAGCGTCTTGAAAAAAGCGGTCGAGCAGCGAGACATGCGCATCATCCTTGGTGGTCGTTGTGAAGGGAGGAAATCAGGCGGATCTGTTCTTCGTAAGCCTGGGCGAAGTCGCGGGCCAACAGGCGTTCGCTCCAGTCATCGTCCTGGCGCAGGGCCTGGTGATAACGCCCATAAGCTCTCCAGCGACTGCCGGAGGTGGCCAGGATCGGCTTGTTGTCGCGTTCGAAACGCAAGGTCAACTGCTCGGGCGAGAAGTGTTCCAGCGTGCCGCGAACCGCTGCGCGGCTGGCAGTCAGCAACGCCACCTGGTGCGCCTGCAAATCACGGAACGAACGGGCGATGGCCTGCTCGGCCGGCAACTGACCCGGTTTGTTCGGCTGCAGCAAAATGCCTAGCGCTTCACCGGCATCCACGGCGAATCGCAGCGGGTTTTTGTTGGTGCCCTGAACGATGGTCTGAGCCAGGCGCAGTTCGTTTTTCAGCTCGCTGCGGGTGCGCAGGCTCTGTTGCAAACCACCGACGCTTTGCTTGAGCAGACGCGCAGCGTTGAGGGCCAGGGCTTCGCGGGCGTCGTGGTCGACGCCTTTGAGGTCCACGCCCAAAGCGGCACCGAAGTGCTCCCAGAACCCTTCGCTTTGACGCTCGACGGCTTTCGGCGCCGGAGCGGGAGCAGGTTCGGCCGGGGCTTCGATCAGCTCCGGCACCATCAGGCTTTCCATGTCGATGCGCGCGTAGTCGGCCCGTTGACGGGTGTCCTCTGGCGCATTGCGCGGGGAGATCAGTTCGTCGATTTCCGAGTACACGCGCTCTTGCTGGTCGAGGGCGTTCAGCGGGTCGAGGTCGAGGAACGCGTCGTCAGGAATGATGCTGCCTGCGGCTTGCGGACGGCCGACTTCGACGTCGAAGGTCGCCGGGTCGCGGACCAGGCGCGCACGGATCTCGAAATCACCCAGCACGTAGGTGCTGCCGTGTTCGATACGCACCGCTTCGCCCTTGCGCAGGCGCGCGCCGCTCTGACCATCCTGGACACCGTTGCTGCTGGTGTCGGTCAGGAAGAAAGTGCCTTCGCGGTAGCTGATGTCCACATGGTGGTTGGACAGGTGACGCTTGCGGTCCGGAATGATCCAGTCGCAATCCTCGCCCCGGCCAATCACGCCACCGGCCTGTTTGAAGGTCTTCTGGCACAAATCCGTGGGCACGAACTGCTTGGTGTTCAGCATTTCGAAAACCAGTTCCATGATGATGCTCCTTGCGGTCACTTGCCGCGATTGACCGCCTGCGGATCACCCAATGGGCGATAGGTGTTGTCGTTGAATTTGTAATTGCCGCTGCAGCCGCCGAGGCCGCATAGAACGACGAGGGTCAGCAGGACGGCTTGCCAGTGACGAACAGACATCAGAGGGTCTCCATGGGTAGACAAAGCACAAAGCGCCGACCCTTTCGGGCGGCGCTGTTAGAAGCGAATAAGGTGAATCCAAGGGGGTTTTGCCTAGCCATCGAAATCACCCAGATTGATATTCAGGCGCCCGAGGCGATACAGCAGGGTGCGGCGTGGCAGCCCGAGTTCGCGGGCGGCCAGAGTTTGGTTGCCGTCGTTTTTGCGCAGGCAATCGAGCAGCAGACTGCGTTCGACCTGTTCCAGACGCTCGCGCAGGTTCAGGCCGCTGGTGTCTTCCGGCATGGTTTCCATGCGCAGGGAGAAATGCTCGGCCAGTAACTCGCCGCCCTCGCACAGCAACACCGCCCGTTCGACCAGGCCTTTGAGTTCCCGTACGTTGCCGGGGAAGTTGTAGCCGGCCAGGTGATCCAGCGCCGCATCGGACCAACGCACCGCGTCACGCTGCAAGAAGGCGCAGGCCTTTTCCGCGAAGTGCCGGGCCAGATCGAGAATGTCGCCTTCGCGTTGACGCAGGGCCGGCAACTCAATCGGGAATTGCGCGAGGCGGTAGTACAAGTCCTCGCGGAATTTGCCTTCGCTGACCAGCACCGCCAAATCCCGGTGCGTCGCGGCAATGATGCGCACGTCGATTTTGTGGGTGTCGTTGGAACCCAGCGGACGAATCTCGCCTTCCTGCAAAACCCGCAGCAATTTGGCTTGCAGCGATAACGGCATGTCACCGATTTCATCGAGCAACAAGGTGCCGCCATTCGCCGCATCGAACAGCCCGGCGCGGTCGCGATCAGCGCCGGTGAAGGCGCCTTTGCGGTAGCCGAACAGTTCACTTTCCAGCAGGTTCTCGGGGAACGCCGCGCAGTTCTGCACGATGAACGCCTGGGACCGGCGCGGGCCACAATCGTGAATCGCCCGGGCCACGACTTCCTTGCCGGTGCCGGTTTCGCCGCGCAACAGCACGGTGTACGGGCTGTGCAAGACTTTGCTGATCAACGAATACGTCTGGCGCATGGCCGAACTCTTGCCGATCAGCCCATAACCGCTGGCGCTCGGGACGCTGACCGGTGTCGGCAATGACTCGCCCACGGGTCGACGCAAACGCTGCAACAGATGCAATTGCCCGAGCACGAACGACCCCAGTTGCCCGAGGGAATCGGCAAAGCCTTGCAAGTCGATATGCCGGTGGCTGGCGCACAGCAACAAGCCTTCAACGGCTTTGCGCTGATTGACCAGCGGCACACACAGCAGCGACTGCCAGGGCCTGACCTGGGGTGGCAGGAAACTGGTTTCGTGCAGGCTGCCGCTCAATTCACCCAGGCACACCACACGGTTCTGGCACAGCGCAAATTGCAGCAGTTGTTCACCGTTGAAATCCGCCGGCAGGCTCGCCGCTTCCCGGGGTTGCAGGATGCCGTTGAGGCACTCGGCGTTCATTCCCAGGCACGTGTGAGTCGCGTCCAGCAGGTAGAGCTGGGTCAACTCACAACCACTGAGCTCGGCCAGACCGCGCACGAAGTCACCCAGCAGCGCAGCACCGTCCGCCGCCCGCGACAGGCTGGCGAACTGCGCCAGCAAGGCTTCGGCATAGACCAAGGGTTGCGGCACTTGAGTGAACATCACACCCACCTCAGGCGAACTCGCAGATCACGCTGGCGTTGCCATCGAGCGTGGCGTGAACGCGCTTAAGGCTTTCACCGGTGGCCATCGCATCGAGCAAACGGTCGGCCACCAGCGGCAACACGTGCAGGTCCAGTAAGTGGTCGATCAGGCGCGCGCCGCTGTCGCTTTGGGTGCAGCGTTCGGACAAGTGATCGACGAGGTTCTGGCACCAGGTGAACTCCAGCTGACGACGGTTCAGGCGCTCGCCCAAACGACCGAGTTTGATTTCGATCAGCTCGCGCAATACCGGGCCGCCGACCGGGAAGTAAGGGATCACGCGCATCCGCGCCAACAGCGCCGGTTTGAAGTGCTTGCTCAGCACCGGGCGAATGGTTTCTTCGAGCACTTCGGCGCTTGGCCGTTCGCCGTTTTCGCAGAGGTCGGCGATCAGGTCGCTGCCAAGGTTCGAGGTCATCAGGATCAACGTGTTGCGGAAGTCGATCTCGCGCCCTTCCCCGTCGTTGGCCACGCCTTTGTCGAAGATTTGGTAGAACAGGTTAAGCACGTCCGGATCGGCTTTCTCGACTTCATCAAGCAACACGACGGAGTACGGTTTCTGCCGCACGGCTTCAGTGAGCATGCCGCCCTCGCCGTAGCCGACGTAGCCTGGCGGCGCGCCGATCAGGCGCGACACGGTGTGCTTTTCCTGGAACTCGGACATGTTGATGGTGGTGATAAAACGATCACCGCCGTACAGCAGATCCGCGAGGGCCAGGGCGGTTTCGGTCTTGCCGACGCCGCTCGGGCCGACCAGCAGGAACACGCCCACCGGGGCATCGGGTTTGTTCAGGCCGGCGGCGGTGGCGCGCATCGAGCGATCCAGTGCGTGTACCGCTTGTTCCTGACCACGGATGCGCACGCGCAGGTCGGTGGCAAAACTGGCAACCTTGGCGTTGTGCTCGCGGGCCAGTTGCGCCAACGGCACGCCAGTCCAGGCGCTGATCACTTCAGCCACCAGGCGCGGGCAGACTTCGAAGCTCACCAGACGTTCTTTGACTTGCAGTGCCGTCAGGGTTTTGTGGGTTTCGTTGAGTGCGGCTTCCAGGGCTTCGACGGTTTGAGTTTCGTCTACCGGCGCTTCAAGGGTTTCGATCACGGTGCCTTCGGCGTCTTCCTCAACCGTCACGGTTGGCTCGACGGCTACGGCGACCCGGGCCTTGGCCAGTTGCTGACGCAGGTCCAGCAGGCGCTCGGCCAGTTCTTTCTGTTCAGTCCACAGGGCTTCCAGCGCGACGCTTTCGTCTTCCGCTTCTTCCAGACGCGCTTCCAAAGCGTCCAGCGCTTCGTGATCGATCAACAGACCGGCCTCGGCATCGCGGCGAAGGGCCTGGCGTTGGCGGCCACCTTCGGCCAGTTCACCCCGCAGACGCTCAAGGCTTTCCGGGGCAGCGGCGAGGCTGATGCGCACGCGGGCGCAGGCAGTGTCGAGTACGTCGACGGCCTTGTCCGGCAGCTGACGGCCGGCGAGGTAACGCGCCGACAATTCGGCAGCGGCGACAACAGCGTCATCGCGCAGGTAGATGCCGTGGCTCTTCTCGTAGACCTGGGCCAGGCCACGCAGGATGGTCACCGCTTCGCTGACGGTCGGTTCGTGCAGTTGCACCGGTTGGAAACGACGGGCCAGGGCCGGGTCTTTTTCGAAGTATTTCTTGTACTCCGCCCACGTGGTCGCAGCGATGGTGCGCAACTCGCCACGGGCCAGGGCTGGTTTGAGCAGGTTGGCCGCGTCGGAACCGCCGGCATTGCCGCCCGCGCCGATCAATGTGTGGGCTTCGTCGATAAACAGGATGATCGGTTTTGGCGAGGCTTTGACTTCGTCGATCACGCCTTTGAGGCGACGTTCGAACTCACCTTTGACACTGGCACCGGCCTGCAACAGGCCCATGTCCAGCGACAACAACTCAACGCCTTTCAGGACTTGCGGCACTTCACCGGCAGCGATACGCGAAGCCAGGCCTTCAACGATGGCGGTTTTACCGACGCCGGCTTCACCGACCACAATCGGGTTGTTTTTGCGGCGACGGGCGAGGATGTCGATCATCTGGCGGATCGCGCCATCACGGCACAGCACCGGATCGAGTTTGCCGTCGCGGGCCTGTTGGGTCAGGTTGTGGGTGAAGCGCTCCAGCAGCGACTCGCCCGGCACGGCGGATTTGCCGGTGGCCGGTTGTTCTTTCTGGGACAAGGCAAATTCTTTCAGGCGCTCGATGTTCAGCTTGGCCAGTAATGCCTGGTAGCGACTGCCGGCGTAGCGCATCGGGTTGCGCAACAGCGCGAGGATCAGCGCCGCTTGCTCGACCTGGGTCTGGCCCAGTTCAAGGTTGGCCACCAGCAAAGCGTCTTGCAGCCATTGCACCAGTTCCGGGGCGAACACCGGGTTGCGCGAAGCGCTGTGCTCGACCCGCGATTGCAACGCGGCGCTCAGTTCACCGGCATCCACTTCAGCATCCTGCAATGCGCGTGCGAGCAGGCCATTCGGACGCTCCAGCAAGCCCAGCAGCAGGTCTTCGACGAGGATCTTGCTGCCGCCACGGGCGACGCAGCGTTCGGCCGAACTTTCCAGGTCGCGACGGGTTTCGGCGTCCAGCGCCTGAATCAGTTGTTGCAGGTCTACGTTGCTCATTTAGTCATCTGTCCTTAATGAATTTTGCTGCCCAGGGTGACCACGCCGTCCGCTTTTTCGCGGCCGAGCCAACTGGTCCATCCCAGGCGACAGGCGTTCTGCTCACCGATTCGCAGTTCGCGGATTTCTTCCTGGCGCAGCACCAGGCGAATGTCGTAATCAAGCGGGTCACGCAGGGTGAACCGCACCAGCGCACACAGCGGCTGGTAGCCGAAACCGATCGGCAGGAATTCGTGAAAGCGCAACCAGTCGAGTTCGCGGATGTGAATCCGGAATTTGCCGCTGCGGTCGCGCACGTGTTCGCCCAGCACCAGGTCTTCGCCGAGCGCGCTGTTGGCGCGGCCGAGACGATTGCGCTGCTCGTCGAGGATTTCCACGCGGCGTTCGATGCACTGCTCGATGGTCAGTTCGGCGTGCTTGAAGTAGTACCGCAGCACCGCTTCGATCAGCGCCGCCGAGTGCGCCCGCAAGCTGAGCAGGCCGAGGTACGGCAGCAGGCGCTTCCAGTTCAGCTCCTGGGCCTTGCGGATCTCTTCGCCGCCCAGGCCAATCAGCGCGAACAGCTGCGCGGAGAAAGGGTCAAGCGCGCCACTCTCGAAACTGGCGCGGTAGCGGTACTTGCGCCAGATCGGCAGCATCAGCCGTTGCAGGCGATGGTGGAACAGGTCAAGGAAGTTGCGCGTCGGGTTGCCGTCTTCGCTGTCGCCCAGGGCTTGTTCGCCATAAAACGCCGGCAGCGGCGAACCGGAACCGACCAGGCCGATCAGGTTGAAACGCATGCGCGCGCGCAGGTGCCCGTGCTCGGTGAAAAACTCCACGCGATCGACGTCACTGCCAGGGAAACCCAGGCTCGGGTTGGCCTGGAATTCCAGCTGATCGTACAAATCGTCCTGGCTCAGGTGCGGGTGGGCCTCGCGCAGCCGGTCAACCACCAGCAGCACGGCCTGAAACAGCGAGTACTCGCGTATTCCTCGGGTCAGTCCGCTTAAAGAAGCGGCTGAAGGCCCATACGTGGTGTCCATTGGTACACCTCTCCCTGTGTGCTTTTTACCCGCAGCTCGTGGTACGAATTGAGACTGGCGTAAAGCGCGAAAAACTCGTTAAGAACCGAAGCGAAAACGAACAGGTCGCCCTCGCCGATATACCCTTCCGGGTCGATGGTCAGCTCGGTGCGCAACCCGCGTACCGGCAACCCTCGGTGCAATCTGTCGACGTGTTGGTGCTTGATCGACTTGAGCCCGCCCAGCAGGCGTTTGCTGACCTTTTCCGCGTGTTGGTCGTAGTAACGCGGCAGGTCGTAGGTTTCGAGAATCACCTTCAACGCGTTGACGTCGGCCAGGGACAAATAGTTGAGCGACATGTTGCTGATCAGCTTCCACAGGAAGTCGCGGTTCAGCGGCGGCGCATAACTCGGCGTGGCCGGGGTGATGTTGCGGAAACTCAGGAACTCCGGCGTTTCTTCGCAGGCCTGGCTGATGTCGCCGAGCTTGAGCTTGCGCGGCAGGTTCTGGTTGGTGCACATCAGCTCGATCGACAGGGTTTCGTGGGCTTCGGTGTGGCGGATGCCGAAGCTCAGGTAAGTGTCGAGGCCGTTGTGCAGCGAGGACGAACGCTGGCGGATGCTGTAGTGCGGACGGCTGTTGGGCACGTCGAAACTCGGGTCGTGCTCGAAGGATTCGAACGGCACATATTCCTGATAACCGAGACCGCCCGGCTTCCAACCGGTGACGGTTTCCACGGAAAACACACCGCAGTTTTCCAGGTCGTATTCCGCTGGCAGCAGCAGGTATTCATCCTGTTTGCCGTCGAGGCGGATCGGCAATGCGTCGTGCTTGAACAGGTTGACGATGGGCGTGCAGTAGAGCTTCACGTTGTCCAGGGTCGGCCGCAGGCGCTGGATGCCGCTCTTGCGAATGTCGAAGCGCAACTCCAGACCGCGCACTTGCTTGAGGGTGTCTTCCGGCAGTGCCTTGAGCAGGTCCAGACCGTTGATATCGACGAACAGGAATTTGTCCTGGAAGGCGAAATACTCTTGCAGGTAGCGGTAGCCACGGAAGGTGTTCAGCGGATAAGGAATCAACGCTTCTTCTTCGGCAAAACCCACCGGTTGCACGCGGTCGCCAGGCATCTTGAACGCCATCGGTGTGCCGTTGACGCCGTTGATAGGCTTGCCGGCGCCGTCCAGCGGGATCAATTCGATGCCTTCCAAATTGCGCAACAGGCTCAAGTAAAGCATCTGACTGATGTAACGCTCGCCGGCGAAATGCAGACGCAAGCGGCTCAGCTCCAGCTCACCGAGGTGACCGTCGGCGCTCATCTCCAGGCGCAGGCTCAACAGCGAACCGTCACCCTTCACCGAGTAATTCAGCGCGGCCAAGTCCAGCGGCAAGACTTCGGTCGGGTAGCAAGTGCGGAAGCGGCAACGCACGTCATCAATCGGCACGCTTTCCACTGGCGTGTCGCGCTCGACCATCAACGCAGGACCCGAACGTTTCAGCGGATCAAACTGCAAAATGCTGAACGCCGGCAGCGGCCGCATGTAGTTGGGCCACAGCAGATGCATCAGCGAATGGCTGAGCTCCGGCAACTCGTCATCAAGCTTCTGACGCAGGCGCCCGGTCAGGAAAGCAAAGCCCTCCAGCAACCGCTCCACGTCCGGATCCCGCCCAGCCTGACCCAGGAAAGGCGCCAACGCCGGGCTACGCTCGGCGAATCGACGACCCAACTGGCGAAGTGCGGTGAGTTCGCTTTGGTAGTAGTGGTTAAAGGACACGGGTTACCTGCCTGGTATTGAATCTCATGAAAAAACTGTCCTATAGAGCGCGACGGCTACAGCGAGTCTTTTGCTCAGCGGATGAATGACGAGGCAAGCACCGAACATATCAGTCGTTTTCCAAATTCGTATAAGGCGTATTACTGATAAATACATTCAGCCAACTTTCTTTCCACTGCGGCATCGAAATCGTGAAGGTTTTAGCCTGCTGATCGAAATCGATCCAGGAGATACCGACCTTTTGTTCGTTTTCAAACGGACGCATATCAAGGGACTGCATATCATATAAGGGCGTTCGGTAAACTTTCTGTGGATTTTGTTTGTCCGTGACTCGCAGATATGCCATTCCACCTAACATAAAAATTTTCTCAACTGGCACGTTCTGCATAACATAACGTCCCGAGGGGCTTTCCACAGAAACATCCGAGGGATAGTCCAACATTGCTTTTACACAATAGATCAGCATGGCAGCGAATACCGCCACAACAATCACGCCCCGTACAATCCATTTTTTTTGAGCGATGACTGTCATTATTTTTTCTCCCACAGATGTATGACCACCGCCTATTCGTGACAGTCCCCTTTTTCCTGAAAAACTGAGATAGGAAATGGTAGAGGCTAAAATCACGATCACTTCTCACCACCACGTTTTGCACTACACCAAGTCTTGAAGTTCAATCGATCAAAATCCTGACACCCATTAACCTTTGAAATAAATATATATGGAGAGGCTGACTCATAAGAAAAATAATAATAGTTTTCTGGATCCTGACCATAGACCCAATAGGATGTAGAACCTTGATTAATTTCGTAGGGCTCAAAAGAAAAAATTGAAGATTCAGCAGGAATGAAATTGACACGATCCATAGCCAACATCATCACGTTAGAAAAGAAGGTCGTCCACATGATGATCCCCGTTAATAAAATGCCGGTTGCCAACACCAAGACGGTAGAAATCGACATTTTATTTTTCATAGAAATACAACCACGCAGTACCTGACTTGGCGCCATCTAACAATTTCATTGCGTCACTTGAATACTTTTCGGCAAGCGGGCCGGATCCGTTGTACGACGCGATAACCTTTTTCAGCAGTTCTGGCGTCAATGTCCCAGAGTGACAGCGGGTTCCTGTCGCTCGGTCGATAAGCTCACGCAGATGACCTGCGGCATAGTAGAGATCCGCTTTCCAGTCATCACCGGGAATCCGTGTGTCCTGGTTCCAGCCAAAAATCCGATATTGTACGTCCTCGGGCAATGGCTTTTTGCAGTAGTAATTCTCCGTATATTTCACGGAGTTCTGCAATGTAGCCCTACTCATATTGGCGAAACCGCTGGATCCGCCAGCCAACTTATCTGGAACGACATCAAAAGCAATATTATCGACAATTGCCAGAAGCGTAGTGACTGATCGCTCACCAAACTGCATAGTCTGAAGGAACTTACTTCCTTTCGGTCCGTTTTCCTGTTGCAAAATAACTGCTAGCAAAACATGAGGAATACCATAATACTCGGCAGCTTGCTTTATCCAGACACGTATCTCGGAATCAGAAAAACTTGCCTTAAGCAACTCCTTTGTTTTAGGCACGTACCACATTATTTGCAAAGGAGACGGCAACTCGCCAGAGTAACTTGGAATGCTGTCATATCCGACCAGCGTCGTAACTTCTTTCCCATTACAACGACAAATTTTTAACTCTACAGGCGCAACCTCAGAGGTCTTAGTGCTGGAAGCACCGCCAGCAGGTACATATTCCTGTCCATCTTTATTGATCTTTTCAGGCTCAGCCATGAACTACTACTCCCTTAGCTCTCAATAAAGACTTCGATTTTTTCGGAGCTTTTATGCGCTGCGACTCGATGCGTCAGCCCCAACTCATTAGTGATTCCACTTTCGAGCGAACCATCCTGGCGTCGAATCAGATATCTGGTATCCGCCAACGGATTACCCAACCCATTCTTCAATTGGAATTGAGCATCGAATCCCGGTATCACCAACGGAATGGGCGCCACAAACGGCACCGCCGAATGCGAATTCCCGATAATCACCGTCCCGGACCCGGCAACAACCTTGTTGCCGTGCGTCCCCACGGAATCCACAGTCGCCGCCGCTTTTCCATTAATCAAAACCGTCGTCGCCAACCCGCCGACCATCGCGCCACCACACGCCGAGGCATCGCCTTGGCGGGCGGCCGGGAGGCCGTCGAAGAATACGTCGCCGGAACCGGCGGCGATCGGGTTGGTGGCGTGGCCGGGGAGCGGGCAAGCGGTGGGGTCGGTGACGCGTGCTGCGGGTTTGCCGGACATACGAATCTCCTTTAAGTGACCTTCACTTGACCGCTGCCATCCAGGCGCGCGGCGAAACTGACCTGACGCTTGAAACCATCAACTTCCAGCAGGCCTTCGATGCTGAAGGACAGGCGAAGCTGATCGTTGTCACGCGGCAGGGAAATGACATGCACGTTGCTCAGGCGCGGCTCGTAGGCTTCGATGAAATTTTCGATGGCCAGACGGGCCTGACTCAGGGAGTCGTGCAGGCTCAGACGCATGTCATTGAGATCGGGTAGCCCGTAATCGGACAGCGTTTGCACGCTGCCCGCACGGGTGCTGAGCATCTTGGCCAGATGGGCAGCCACGGACGCCATGGCGGAGACCTCGCGGCTCCAGCCGACGCGTTTGTCCGCGTCGCCACCCAGGCGTTCGAAAAGGCTGCCGTATCCAGTCATGAGTTAGCTCCGCTTACTCTTTGTCCAGCTTGCCAACCAGCGACAGGGTGAAATCGGCACCCATGTACTTGAAGTGCGGACGCACGTTCAGGCTGACGCGGTACCAGCCAGGCTCGCCTTCAACATCGCTGACGATGATCTGGGCAGCGCGCAGTGGACGACGGCCACGAACTTCGGCGCTTGGGTTTTCCTGGTCGGCCACGTACTGGCGGATCCACTTGTTGAGTTCCAGCTCGAGGTCGGTACGTTCTTTCCACGAACCGAGTTGCTCGCGCTGCAGCACTTTCAAGTAGTGAGCCAGGCGGTTGACGATCATCATGTACGGCAGTTGGGTGCCGAGCTTGTAGTTCAGTTCTGCAGCCTTGCCTTCTGCGCTGATGCCGAAGAACTTCGGCTTCTGCACCGAGCTGGCGGAGAAGAACGCCGCGTTGTCGGAGCCTTTGCGCATGGTCAGGGAAATGAAGCCTTCCTCGGCCAATTCGTATTCACGACGGTCGCTAACCAATACTTCCGTAGGAATCTTGGTTTCGATTTCGCCCATGCTTTCGAAGTGGTGCAACGGCAGGTCTTCAACCGCGCCACCGCTCTGCGGGCCGATGATGTTCGGGCACCAGCGGAACTTGGCGAAACTGTCGGTCAGCTTGGTGCCGAACGCGTAGGCGGTGTTGCCCCACAGGTAGTGCTCGTGGCTGTTGGCGACGGTTTCTTTGTACACGAACGATTTGACCGGGTTTTCTTCCGGGTCGTACGGGTTGCGCAGCAGGAAACGCGGCACGGTCAGGCCAACGTAACGGGAGTCTTCCGACTCACGGAAGCTCTGCCATTTGGCGAATTGCGGGCCTTCGAAGTGATCTTTCAGATCCTTGAGGTCCGGCAGGCCGGTGAAGCTTTCCAGGCCGAAGAATTTCGGGCCGGCGGCAGCGATGAACGGCGCGTGGGACATGCAGGCTACGCTGGACACGTACTGCATCAACTTCACGTCCGGCGAGCTTGGGGACATGTAGTAGTTAGCGATGATCGCGCCGACTGGCTGACCACCGAACTGACCGTATTCAGCGGTGTAGATGTGCTTGTACAGGCCCGACTGCATCACTTCTGGCGAATCTTCGAAATCGTCCAGCAGGTCGTCTTTGGAGACGTTGAGGATTTCAATCTTGATGTTTTCGCGGAAGTTGGTGCGATCGACCAGCAACTGCAGGCCACGCCACGAGGATTCCAGAGACTGGAAGTCCGGGTGGTGCAGGATTTCGTCCATCTGGCGGCTGAGCTTGGCATCGATCTCGGCGATCATGCGGTCGACCATGGCCTTCTTGACTGGCTCACCGTTGTTCTGCGGCTTGAGCAGCTCTTCGATGAACGCCGACACGCCGCGCTTGGCGATGTCGTAGGCTTCGTCGTCCGGCGTCAGGCGGGTTTCGGCGATGATGCTGTCGAGAATGCTGTACTCGCCATTCTCTTTGCTCTTTTGCTGTGCTGCGCTAGTGCTCATTGTGTTGGCTTCCTTGGCTGATAGAGACTCAGGCGTCCTGGGCTGCGGCGTTCAAGCCCAGCTCACCCAGTACGCGACCGCGGGATTCGTCGTCGGCGAGAACGCCTTCGATGGCTTTGCGGAACGCAGGCGCGTTACCCAGCGGACCTTTGAGGGCCACCAGCGCGTCGCGCAGTTCCATCAGTTTCTTCAGCTCAGGCACTTGCTCAACCAGCGAGGCCGGGTTGAAGTCCTTCATCGAGTTGACGCGCAGTTGCACGCCCAGCTCTTCAGTGCTGCCTTCTTCCTGAAGACGGTTCGGCACGTTCAACGTCAGGCTCAGCTCTTGCTTGGCCAACACTTCGTCGAACGTCATTTTGTCGATGCTGATCGGCTTGCGATCTTCGACTTTGCGCTCGTCCTTGCGGTGGGTGTAGTCACCGATTGCCAGTAGTTTCAGCGGCAGTTCGATCTCTTCATTAGCACCGCCGGTGGCGGGTTTGAAGGTGACGTTAATGCGTTCCTTGGGGGCTACCGAGCCTTCTTTGGCCATGGCTTTTCTCCTTGCGGTTGTGGCCCTGGGGCCTATTCGAGTACCACTTCGAGATCGAGGTGGCACAGCCTGCGATAAATCTCTTCCTTGCGTTCACGCACTGCATGGTTCTGCGGTAACAACTCGCAGCAGCTATGCAGCAAATGCAGCACTTCCAGCGCAAGATCGGGCTCCCAGGCGTTCAGGCCTGAGTCCTGTAATGTTTGGTCAAGGGTTTCGAGTTGGGTCCTGGCCAGTTCGTACTTTTTGGCCATGAAGCACAGCCGTGCCAGGGCGAACTGCCAGAAAAACCGCGCCCGCCCGCCTTGGGCGGCTTGCAGGCCCTGCTTGAGTATTTGCACGGCGGCCTTGAGGCCGTCCTTGCGCAAAATCGGCAGGACTTCTTCCAGGGCCACTTCCCAGGCCGGCTGGTTGTCAGCGACTTCGACCTTGCGCGGCGCACTGGCGCTTTGCAGGTGCGGCATGACGTGGGCACTGACCCAGGCGCGAGTGGCCGGATCAGCAAATGGCGCGCCGTCATGGAAGCGTAATTCGATGATGCCGGGCAGGCGCTGAATCAAAAGCGCGAAGTGGATTTCCACTTCGCGCATTGCCATCTCGGCGTTCAGCCCCTGAAGGCATTCCCAGACCATTCGTTGGCCATCGAACCAGAACGGCGCCTTCGCCAGGCTCGCCTCCAGTTCCACCAGCAGGTCGGCGTATTTGGCCTGGTCGTAACGATCCTGATAGGCCTTGAGCTTGTCCGCCGGCAGGCCACGCAACATGGTGATCTGCTCGGCGTTACGCTCGGGCACCGCGTCGATGGGCAACCACAGCAGCGTGCGATTGAGGCGCAGGGCGCGCAGGTCGGTGGCTTTCTGCTTGAGCCACCAGGCGCACAGCGGACGAGCGTTTTCCTGCTGAGCGCGCAGGGCCTTGTGGGCTTCTTTTTCGTTGTCGATCGGTGCGCCGGGGGTGAACAGCTGGGTCGCGGCCTGCTTGACCTGGGCGACGGCGGCGCCCACCACGCCAGGTTCTGGCTGGTTGTCGGCGGCGCGCTGCACCATGTTTTTCAGGCGTCGGGAGATCGGCAGCAGCAATGGCGCGTCGTCGCCCAAGTGCTCGGTGCACGCGGCATCGAGACCTTCAAGGTGCTCCACCATCCGGCGGAACATCGGCAACTGCTCTTTGATTGCGACTTTTTCGGTCAGCACTTGCTCAAGACGCGGCACCAACCAGCTGATGGCAGCGGCGCGGGTACGCGCCTTGTTCGGGTGAACTTCTGCCCAGTGGTTTTCCGACAAATGGTGCAGCAAACCGAGGCCCGCCAGCAGCCCCTGGAAGGATTCACGCTGGTACAAAGCCCAGGTGAGCCAGGCGCCGACCCGCAAATCCTTGGACTGGGTACGTAGCAGGTTTTCGCTGTTTTCGCGGATTTTCAGCCAGTCGATCTGCCCGGCTTCGTGCATCGACTGGGCTTTGGCCAGCTCGCTTTCCAGCGCCTCATATTCGCTCGAAAAGCGAACATCCTCGCCCGCGAAATTCTCTTTGGAAACAGAGGCTTTTGCGAGTTCAAGGTAATGGGCGGAAAGTTTGCTTGAGTAGGACATCCATGGCCTTTATTTAGGATTACGGTCACACGCCAATTGGAGTTTCAACGGCGGCGGACAGTATCAAAGAGCTGCGATGGTTCTCATCCAATTGAGTTCGTGCTCTTGCAAGTGGGCGCATCGTAATCACTATGATGGCCACTAGCAAGCATCTGATTAAACAACAAGACGAAGTGTTCTCTGTTTCACGTAGGAGATATCCCTATATCTCTCGGGGACTCCCCTGATGTCAGTTTAATATTTCAACTGCCAGGCCACCGTCCCGCAACCGTTGATCCAGAGCTATTTCTTCAATCCCCAGCAACCATTGACGATTCGGTCTGTGGGGTGGGCGCAAAGCATGACAAGAATAAAAAATGATAAATGTAGGAAATGTCTGAAAGGTTGCACACATCTATGAACAAAACGACGAGAGACAACAGCCAACTTAAAAAGTGCCATCGCAATGATGGCACTTTTATATAGCGGTGAATTCCGCAACGACGCCGAGGACAACTCCGGCAGTTCACTCTGTTTCCAGAGTGTATTAATCAGTCCACCACACGCACTTCATATAAACAGAAGGCAATGCCCAAAAAAAATGGGCCTGCGACTTAATCGGCAGGCCCATTTTTCAATACGGTTCTCCCCGTTATTCAGGGAGTTCGCCGCAATTATGGATTAACGCTGTCTTTCAACGACTTGCCTGGCTTGAAGGCGACGGTGTTGCTGGCCTTGATTTTCACAGGCTCACCGGTTTGCGGGTTTTTGCCGGTGCGGGCACCGCGGTGACGTTGCAGGAAGGTACCGAAGCCCACCAGCGTGACGCTGTCCTTGCGGTGCAGAGCGCCGGTGATTTCTTCGAGAACCGCGTTGAGAACGCGGTTGGCCTGCTCTTTGGTGAGGTCTGCTTTTTCAGCAATTGCAGCGGCGAGTTCTGGTTTACGCATTAGTGAAGCCCCTTTGACGGTTTTTTGTTGTTATGTCCGTGCTGTTCTCGTTGGAACAGCGCCCAAGGCGCCGCAGGTGCTCTACTCTGCGGCAGACGGGAGTGAGAATGGCACGCACGGAAGAGCCGCGCCAGTCTCGGCGCGACGTTTGTAGGGGCAAAAGCGGGGTGATTCCGACAGAACGACCGGTATTTACGCCAGCAGGGCCGGAAGCTCTTTGTTCAAAGCGAGTTTTTCCATCACGGCCGCGCCTGTCAGGGCATAACCGAGCAATTTGCCCGAGCCATCGCGGCACAGCGCCTTGATGTCGGCGCCCTGCCCTTCGACCGTCCAGACGCCTTCGGCGCCCCGTGGCGGCGGTGAAACCACCAATGGGCAGACCGGAGTTTTCACGGTGATCGGCATCGGGCCGTAACTCACCGCTGTAGGATTTCCCGCCAGGGTTTGTGCCAGCGCTCTCGCACAACTCATCAGGGGCATCACGTACAACAAATTCAGCCCATCGACCTCGGCGCAGTCACCCAGGGCGTAGATATTGGCGTGGGAAGTCTTCAGGTGACGATCAACCACGACGCCGCGATTGACTTGAACCCCCGCAGCCGCCGCCAAATCGATGCGCGGGCGCAGGCCAATGGCCGAGACCACCACATCGCACGGGATGACTTGGCCGTCGGACAGGTGCGCTTCCAGCCCATCTGCCACCCGTTGCAGGCGATTGAGCACCGGCCCGAGGTGAAAGCGTGCACCGAGGCTTTCCAGCCCGGCCTGGACCGCAGCGGCCGCCGCCGGGTGCAGCAAGGTCGGCATGACTTGTTCGCACGGCGCCACCAGTTGCACTTCGTAACCGCCGAGGATCAAGTCGTTGGCGAATTCGCAGCCAATCAGGCCCGCACCCAGCAGCAGCACCCGGCGCTTGCCGGCCGCCGCCGCGCGAAAGCGTGCGTAATCTTCCAGATCATTGATCGGGAACACCGCGTCAGCGCCGTCGCCTTCGATCGGCACCCGCACGGTTTCCGCGCCCCAGGCCAGGATCAGGTCGCGATAGATCACCGCTTCCTCGCCGATCCACAGGCGTTTGTGGCCCGGGTCGATGCCGCTGATGCGAGTGTGAGTACGCACTTCGGCCTTCAACTGCTCGGCCATGGCGCCGGGCTCGGCCATGCTCAGGCCGTCGGCGTCCTTGTTTTTGCCGAAACCGGTGGAGAGCATCGGCTTGGAGTAAGAACGCCCGTCATCGGCGGTAATCAGCAGCAGCGGGGTTTCGCCATCGAGCTTGCGAAACTCCCGGGCCAGGTTGTAGCCAGCCAGGCCGGTGCCGACGATCACGACAGGTGCGTTCATGCCTTACTCCTCTGAAAGTTGTTTATGCAGCGATTTCAATCATTTCGAAATCTGCCTTGCCTACGCCGCAGTCCGGGCACAGCCAGTCTTCCGGCACGTCCTGCCACAGGGTGCCTGCTGCAATGCCGTCATCCGGCCAGCCTTCGGCTTCGTTATAAATCAGGCCGCAGACCACACATTGCCACTTTTTCATCGGGTTACTTCCTCAGTATTCAGGTGTTTGCCGGCGCGAACGGTCGATGGGTGAAGCGTTGCCGTCCGGCTCAGGGCGTTTTGTACTGATCGAACCCGGCAGATGCAAGCCTGTTCGATGCGCGGGAGGCTCGCTCAATCAAAATCGCTGAGCGCCATGGTAAGCTCGCCGCCTCATTTGCTGCCAATAATGACTCACTGTGCCGCACTCAAAATCCCCGTTCTGGCTCTCCCAAAGTCAACTCGCCCCCCTCCCCGACGCCTCTACCCTCGACTGGCTGTTCGACGAAGGCTCCCTGACTCGCCGCCTGATCCGTTTGTCGAATGACCGCTTCAGCGTCACGCCGTTGTTCGAAGGCTGGCAAGCGTTGCGCGCCGATGAATGTGCAGCGCTGGGCCTGACCGAAGGCAGCGAAGGCTGGGTGCGCGAGGTGTATCTGCGCGGCAATGGCCAAGCCTGGGTGTTCGCTCGCAGCGTTGCGGCGCGCAGCGCGTTGCAAGGTGATGGCCTGCACATGGACGAACTGGGCAGCCGCTCGTTGGGCGAGCTACTGTTTTGCGACCGGGCATTTCAGCGCCAGGCTATCGAGGTTTGCCACTACCCTCAGGAATGGTTGCCGCTGGAGTCGCGAACACCTGAACTGTGGGGTCGTCGCTCGCGTTTCGACCGTGGCGCCTTGAGCGTGCTGGTGGCTGAGATTTTCCTGCCGACCTTATGGCTCGCCACCCGCGCCCACCCGGAGAACTGCTGATGTACACCAGCCTGCTCAAGTCCCTGAATCGCTTGAATCCCCGAGCCTGGGATTTCATTCAGCTGACCCGCATGGACAAGCCGATCGGCATTTACCTGCTGCTGTGGCCGACCCTTTGGGCGCTGTGGATTGCCGGCAAGGGTTCGCCTTCATTGGCCAATGTCGTGATTTTCGTCCTCGGCGTGGTGCTGACCCGCGCCGGTGGGTGCGTGATCAATGACTGGGCGGACCGCAAGGTCGACGGCCATGTGAAACGCACCGAGCAGCGGCCTCTGGTGAGCGGCAAGATCAGTTCCAAGGAAGCGCTGGTGTTCTTCGCGGTGCTGATGGGCGTGAGTTTTCTGCTGGTGCTGTGTACGAACGCGCCGACCGTCTGGCTATCGCTGGGTGGTTTGGCGCTGGCACTCAGTTATCCGTTCATGAAGCGCTACACCTATTACCCGCAGGTGGTGCTGGGCGCGGCGTTTTCCTGGGGGATGCCGATGGCGTTCACCGCCGAGACCGGTTCGTTACCGGCCGAGGCCTGGTTGTTGTGGATTGCCAACTTACTGTGGACGGTGGGTTACGACACGTATTACGCGATGACCGACCGCGACGATGACTTGAAGATCGGGGTCAAATCCACGGCGATTCTGTTTGGCGACGCCGACCGGGTGATCATCCTGACCCTGCAAGGGTTGGCCCTGGGTTGCCTGTTGCTGGCCGGGTCGAAATTCCAGCTCGGCGGCTGGTTCCACCTTGGGCTGCTGGCGGCGGCGGGCTGCTTTGCCTGGGAGTTCTGGTACACCCGCGGCAAGGACCGGATGCGTTGTTTCAAGGCGTTCCTGCACAACCACTGGGCCGGGTTGGCGATTTTTGTCGGGATTGTGTTGGATTACGCACTGCGTTAAGCCACAAAACCTGTGGGAGCGGGCTTGCTCGCGAAGGCGAAGTGTCAGTCGACATCATTTTGACTGACACCCCGCCGGTTCAAATCAATGCATAGGGATCAATGCTTCGGCATGTGCCACATATCTTTGAAGCCTTCGCCCTTCATGTCTCCAGGCTTTTCATCCTTCATGAAGGTGTACAGCGGCTTACCGTCGTAGGCCCACTGCATCATGCCGTCATCGCGCTTGATGGGCGTGAACTTACCCTCGGCCTTGGCACCTGCCGGAGCCATCATTGGCGGCCAGTTCTTGGCACAGTCAGCGTTACACATGGACTTGCCGCCCGTGTCCTTGTCGAAGGTGTAAACCGTCATGCCCTTATGGTCGGTCATCACCCCATCTTTCATCATCACCGGATCTGCGGCGAACGCCATCGACGGCAAAGCCAGGGCAGCGGCCAACATCAGAGCCTTAAAGGAGAACGTGTATTGAGTCATGGAAACCTTCTCTTGTGGTTGTCAGGATTCGGAATTAGAGCTTAGCCCAGGTTCATGACAATCGCCGCTCGACTAAAATACTGTCACACGACTGCAATAATTCCGTTATCTAATGCGGCGCAAGACAGTTAAATGACAAGAGGATTAAAGGCATGGTTGGCAGGAGCATTCTGATCGTCGACGACGAAGCGCCCATTCGCGAAATGATCGCCGTTGCGTTGGAAATGGCCGGCTATGACTGCCTGGAGGCGGAGAACTCCCAGCAGGCCCATGCCATCATCGTCGACCGCAAGCCGGACCTGATCCTGCTGGACTGGATGCTGCCCGGCACTTCGGGCATCGAGTTGGCCCGGCGCCTGAAGCGCGATGAGCTGACCGGGGATATCCCGATTATCATGCTCACCGCCAAGGGCGAAGAGGACAACAAGATCCAGGGCCTGGAAGTCGGCGCCGACGACTACATCACCAAACCGTTCTCGCCGCGCGAGCTGGTCGCGCGCCTCAAAGCCGTGCTGCGCCGCGCCGGCCCGACCGATGGCGAAACCCCGATCGAAGTCGGCGGCTTGCTGCTGGACCCGATCAGCCACCGCGTGACCATCGACGGCAAGCCTGCCGAAATGGGCCCGACTGAATACCGTCTGCTGCAATTTTTCATGACCCACCAGGAACGCGCCTACACCCGTGGCCAGTTGCTGGATCAGGTCTGGGGCGGCAACGTGTATGTCGAAGAACGCACCGTCGACGTGCACATCCGGCGCCTGCGCAAAGCCCTCGGCGATGCCTACGAAAACCTGGTACAAACCGTGCGCGGCACTGGCTATCGCTTTTCGACCAAAGCATAAAACAGCTGCAAGTGTTGAGCTACAAGCGGCAAGGAACAGCCGAGCCGCTCTGACTTGAAGCTTGCAGCTTGAAACTTGAAGCTGCGTTAAGGACGCCCCGTGAATCAAAACTGGCATGGCACCCTGATTCGCCACATGCTGTTGCTGGTCACCGCCTGCCTGGTGATCGGTCTGATTTCCGGCTACTACGGCTGGAGCCTCGCCGCCGGCCTGGGTCTTTACCTGGCCTGGACCCTCAAGCAGCTTCTGCGCCTGCACGAATGGTTGCGCCTGCACAAACCCGATGAAGCACCACCCGATGGCTATGGCCTGTGGGGCGAGGTGTTCGACAGCATCTACCACCTGCAACGCCGCGACCAACGGGTACGCGGACGCCTGCAAGCGGTGATCGACCGGGTCCAGGAATCCACCGCCGCGCTCAAAGACGCGGTGATCATGCTCGACAGCGACGGCAACCTGGAATGGTGGAACCGCGCTGCCGAAACCCTGCTCGGCCTCAAGACCCCGCAAGACAGCGGCCAACCGGTGACCAACCTGGTGCGCCATCCGCGCTTCAAGGAGTACTTCGAGCAGGACAGTTACGCCGAACCGCTGGAAATCCCTTCGCCGATCAATGATCGCCTGCGCATCCAGCTGTACATCACCCGTTACGGCAACAACGAACACTTGATGCTGGTGCGCGATGTGACGCGTATCCATCAGTTGGAGCAGATGCGCAAAGACTTCATCGCCAACGTCTCCCATGAACTGCGCACACCGCTGACCGTGATCTGCGGTTACCTGGAAACCCTGCTCGACAACGTCGAGGACGTGAACCCGCGCTGGACCCGTGCCTTGCAGCAGATGCAGCAACAAGGCGGACGCATGCAGACCCTGCTCAACGACTTGCTGCTGTTGGCCAAACTGGAAGCCACCGATTACCCGTCGGACAACCAGCCGGTGGTGATCGATGGCTTGCTGAAATCGATCAAGAGCGATGCTCAGCAATTGTCCGCGCAAAAGAATCAGAAGATCACCCTGGAGGCCGACTCGACGATTCTGCTCAAGGGCAGCGAAGCCGAATTGCGCAGCGCGTTTTCCAATCTGGTGTTCAACGCCGTGAAATACACCCCGGCCGAAGGCAATATCCGCATTCGCTGGTGGGGTGATGATCAAGGCGCGCACTTGAGCGTGCAGGACTCCGGGATCGGCATCGACAGCAAACACCTGCCGCGCCTGACCGAACGTTTCTACCGCGTCGATTCCAGCCGCAACTCCAACACTGGCGGCACCGGACTGGGCCTGGCGATCGTCAAACACGTGCTGCTGCGCCACCGCGCGCGGATGGAAATCAGCAGTGTGCCGGGGCATGGCAGCACCTTCACCTGCCATTTCGCGCCGGCCCAAGTGAGCAAAACCCGCGCGATCAGTGCCGCCGACTGATACCGGCCAGCACTCGCCACTAGGCAATCGAACAGTCAGCCGCTACATTGGCTGACTTGTGCCTGCCCTTCAGGCACTGCATTTCCCCCTTTTTTGAATACACGGAATCCGCAAAACTCCATCATGGACCCATCCCCTGGCTTGACCCTCGCGACACTCTTCGCCGATTTCGGCATGATTCTTTTTGCTCTGATCCTGGTTTTGCTCAACGGATTTTTCGTTGCGGCCGAATTTGCCATGGTCAAGCTGCGCTCGACCCGGGTCGAGGCCATCGCTGAAAAAAACGGCTGGCGCGGACACATCCTGCGCACCGTGCACAGTCAGCTAGATGCTTATCTCTCGGCGTGTCAGTTGGGTATCACCCTCGCCTCCCTCGGTTTGGGCTGGGTCGGTGAACCGGCGTTCGCGCACATCCTCGAACCGATTCTTGAAGCCGTCGGCGTGCAGTCGGCCGAAGTGATCAAAGGCGTGTCGTTCTTCGCCGCGTTCTTCGTCATTTCGTACCTGCACATCGTGGTCGGTGAACTGGCGCCCAAGTCGTGGGCCATTCGCAAACCCGAATTGCTGTCGCTCTGGACCGCCGTGCCGCTGTACCTGTTCTATTGGGCGATGTACCCGGCGATTTACTTGCTCAACGCCAGCGCCAACACGATCCTGCGCATCGCCGGCCAGGGCGAACCCGGCCCGCATCACGAGCACCATTACAGCCGTGAAGAACTGAAACTGATCCTGCACTCCAGCCGTGGCCAGGATCCGAGCGACCAAGGCATGCGTGTGTTGGCTTCGGCAGTGGAAATGGGCGAGCTGGAAGTGGTGGACTGGGCCAACTCCCGGGAAGACTTGGTGACACTGGAGTTCAACGCGCCGCTCAAGGAAATCCTTGCACTGTTCCGTCGTCACAAGTTCAGCCGTTACCCGGTGTACGACAGCGAACGCCAGGAGTTCGTCGGCCTGCTGCACATCAAGGACCTGCTGCTGGAGCTGGCGGCTCTGGACCACATTCCCGAGTCGTTCAACCTGGCCGAGTTGACCCGCCCGCTGGAGCGCATCTCGCGGCACATGCCGCTGTCGCAACTGCTGGAACAATTCCGCAAGGGCGGCTCGCACTTCGCCGTGGTCGAAGAAGCCGACGGCAACATCATCGGCTACCTGACCATGGAAGACGTGCTGGAAGTACTGGTAGGCGACATTCAGGACGAACACCGCAAGGCCGAGCGCGGGATCCTCGCGTATCAGCCGGGCAAGTTGCTGGTGCGCGGCGACACGCCGCTGTTCAAGGTTGAACGCCTGCTGGGCATCGACCTGGACCACATCGAAGCCGAAACCCTCGCCGGGCTGGTCTACGAAACCCTGAAACGGGTGCCGGAAGAGGAAGAAGTGCTGGAAGTCGAAGGCTTGCGGATCATCATCAAGAAGATGAAAGGGCCGAAGATCATATTGGCCAAGGTGTTGATGCTCGACTAAAGCCACACCCCTGTGGGAGCAAAGCTTGCTCGCGATGACGGCGGCACATACAACATCATCGCAACTGACATACCGCTATCGCGAGCAAGCTATGCTCCTACAGGGATTGCGCACCGTTCACTGTTTGCCCAACGCAAAATTGGGCAACGCGCCCACCGGTTGATTGAACTGGTACGGAATCGACACCAGCCCCAACCCGGTATTGCGCTGCACCACAAAGTGCAAATGCGGCCCGCTGCTGTTGCCGGTGTTGCCCGACAGCGCCAACGCACTGCCCACCCCCACCCGCTGCCCTTCGCGCACGCTCACCGAGCCTTGCTTGAGGTGCAGGTACACGCCCATGGTCCCGTCATCGTGCAATACCCGCACGAAATTGCCGGACGGATCATTGCCACGGCCGCTCTGGCCATTCTCAGTCTTCACCACCATCCCGGCCCGCGCCGCGATGATCGGCGTGCCTTCGGGCATGGCGATGTCCATGGCGTAGCGGTTCTTGGCGCCGAAGTGGCTGTATTGGCCATTGGCGCCCTGACTCAAGCGAAACGGACCACCGCGCCACGGGAAGGGATATCGATAGCTCTGCGCGGCCCCTGAAGGGTCGCCCATGGAGTATTGGAAGCTCGGGGTATACACCAGCGGCTTTCCGCCGGTAATCGCCGTGAGCAGCGCCAGGCGCGAGTTGCTGCGTGCCGGCAAGACCCGGCGGATCGGCTGGCTCGGCGCGCCCTTCACATTACTCAACCCGGCAAAACTCAACTCCACCTCCACCGGCGCATACAGGTCGTTGCGCACAAACACCACGTCCACGCCCTTCTGCTTCTTGATGTCCAGATACACCTGCCGCTCCAGGTGCTCGACCATCCGGTCCCGGAAAACGAACACCTTTGAGCCTTTCGTGGGTTGGTCGCTGTAGGAGACCACGCCATTGGCATCGGTAGATTTGTAAATGGTCATGGCCACAGCCGAGGTGGAGGCCATGAAAAGACCACAGAAAAACAGCAGGCGCGCGAGCATGGGCAAAGAGTCTGTCGAGTAAGGCCTGGGGAAGAGCCTAGCAGGTGCAATGGACCTGGGTAGTCGGCAGATGTTTCAAATGATCGTCCCCACGCTCCGCGTGGGAATGCAGCCCGGGACGCTCCGCGTTCCCTACGAAGCGGACGCGGAGCGTCCGGTGAGGCATTCCCACGCGGAGCGTGGGAACGATCTGATGTGCGGCGAATTTGATGGCCCCTTCGCGGGCAAGCCTCGCTTCTACGGGTTTAGTGTCGTGAACACCTATCCCGTAGGAGCGAGGCTTGCCCGCGAAGGCGGACTGTCAGGCGACGAAGATCACGCGCCCGGTACGAAATGCTTCTGCGCCGTACCACGAGCAATCAGGCGGGAGATGTAGTCGAGCTTCTGTGCGTCTTTATCGACGAAGCGGAAGGTCAGTTGCAGCCAGTCGCTGTCCGGTTTTTGCTCGTGGGCGACGATGGCGTGCAGGTAGCCGTTTAGGCGCGCGGTTTCGGCGTTGTCGCCCTGCTCCAGGTCGAGTACCGCGCTTTCGAGCACTTGCGGCAGGATGTCGGTGCGTTTCACCACCAGCAGCGCTTCCTTGAGGCTCAGGGCCTTGATCACGCAGGGTTGGGTGCCGCTCGACAGGCGCAATTGGCCCTGGCCGCGACCGCCAGTAGGCGCGGCCGAAGCAGCAGGCGCCTTGACTGGCGGGCTGTTGAGCAAGCCACGGGATGGCGCGGCCGCCGGCGCTGGCGCAACGGCGGCAGGTTTGGCAAATGGATTGACGGCGGGAGCTGCACCGACCACCTCAGCCTTGCCACCGGTCAGGGCGCTCAAGGAATCATTGCCGAACGCCGAGTTCATCTTGGTCGGCGCGCTGTTCATCAAGGTGTCGAGCTTGCCGACCTTGTTCAGCGCCTGCTTGACCTTGGTCAGCAGTTGCTCGTTGGTGAACGGCTTGCTGACGTAGCCGGAAACGCCAGCCTGGATCGCCTGGACGACGTTCTCTTTGTCGCCACGGCTGGTCACCATCACGAACGGCATGGTCTTGAGGTTGTCCTGCTCGCGGCACCAGGTCAGCAGTTCCAGGCCGGACATTTCCGGCATCTCCCAGTCACACAGCACCAGGTCGAACGCTTCACGCGCCAGAATCGACTGAGCCTTCTTGCCGTTGACCGCGTCTTCAATCCGGATACCCGGGAAGTAGTTGCGCAGGCACTTCTTCACCAGGTCACGAATGAACGACGCATCGTCCACGACCAACACACTGACCTTACTCATCCACAACCCCTTTAAAAAATCCTGGCAAGCATACCGCTTTGCTGATAGCACATTGCCAAAAACCTTCAGTCACGCCGGGACTTTTCGTTCGCGGGTGCTGCTTTCGAATTCAAAAACCACAAACAAAAACGCCCGGCCAAAAGGCCGGGCGCTTTTCTCAGGCAATCTTACTTATCGTCAGCTTTGCCCGGAACATTAGCGGTTTCGCCACTTGTGCCTTCAACTTCTTCTTTCATCCGCTTGAGGCCAAGGTGGCGCACATCGGTGCCGCGCACCAGGTAAATCACCAATTCTGAGATGTTGCGCGCGTGGTCGCCGATCCGTTCCAGGGAACGCAGCACCCAAATGATGCTCAAGACCCGCGAGATAGAGCGCGGGTCTTCCATCATGTAGGTCGCCAATTCACGCAAGGCCGTCTTGTACTCGCGGTCGATGATCTTGTCGTACTGCGCCACCGACAACGCCAGATCGGCGTCGAAACGGGCAAACGCGTCCAGAGCATCGCGAACCATGTTGCGCACCTGGTCACCGATGTGGCGCACCTCAACGTAACCGCGCGGCGCCTCGCCTTCTTCGCACAATTGGATGGCACGACGGGCAATCTTGGTCGCTTCATCGCCGATGCGTTCCAGGTCGATCACCGATTTGGAAATGCTGATGATCAACCGCAAGTCGGACGCCGCCGGCTGTCGACGGGCCAGAATGCGCAGGCATTCTTCGTCGATGTTGCGTTCCATCTGGTTGATCTGGTCGTCGATCTCGCGAACCTGCTGGGCCAGGCCGGAGTCGGCCTCGATCAGCGCGGTCACTGCGTCGTTGACCTGCTTCTCCACCAGCCCGCCCATGGCCAGGAGGTGGCTGCGCACTTCCTCAAGCTCGGCGTTGAACTGAGCGGAAATGTGGTGGGTAAGGCCTTCTTTAGAAATCATCTTGTTCGCTCCGCGAAAGTTGCAAGCTTCAAGCTGCAAGCTTCAAGCAGTTATGTATAAGTCCTGATATCGCACCGCTTCATTCTTGCCGCTTGCAGCTTGATGCTCGCGGCTGCCCTGCTAGCCATAGCGCCCCGTAATGTAATCTTCGGTCTGCTTCTTCGCCGGATTGGTGAACAGGGTGTCGGTGTCGCCGAATTCCACCAGTTTGCCCATGTACATGAACGCCGTGTAGTCGGAAACCCGCGCGGCCTGTTGCATGTTGTGGGTCACGATCACGATGGTGAATTTCGATTTCAGTTCGTAGATCAGCTCTTCGACTTTCAGCGTGGAAATCGGGTCGAGGGCCGAGCACGGTTCGTCGAGCAGCAGCACTTCCGGCTCCACGGCGATGGTGCGGGCGATCACCAGACGTTGCTGCTGGCCACCGGACAAGCCGAGTGCCGATTCATGCAGACGATCCTTGACCTCATCCCACAGCGCCGCGCCTTTCAACGCCCACTCGACGGCTTCGTCGAGGATGCGCTTCTTGTTGATGCCCTGGATGCGCAGGCCGTAAACCACGTTTTCATAGATGGTTTTCGGGAACGGGTTCGGCTTCTGGAACACCATGCCCACGCGACGACGCAGTTCGGCCACGTCTTCGCCCTTGCGGTAGATGTTGTTGCCGTAAAGGTTGATCGCGCCTTCAACGCGGCAACCGTCCACCAGGTCGTTCATGCGGTTGAAGGTACGCAGCAGCGTGGACTTGCCGCAGCCGGACGGGCCGATGAACGCGGTCACGCGCTGTTTCGGGATGTTCATGCTGACGTCGTACAGCGCTTGTTTTTCGCCGTAGAACAGGCTCAGGCCCGGCACTTCAATGGCCACGGTTTCCTGTTCGAGACTCAGGCTCTGTTTGTCGCGGCCCAGGGCTGACATGTTGATGCCGTGGGTATGTGTTTCGTGCTGCATGGGAGGCTCCCTGTGCTAACAAATTCGGTTCAGTGAGCCGCAGGCCGAGCCTGCGGTTACGCAATTCTTTGTAGGAGCATGGCTTGCCCGCGATGGCGTCCTTGAAATCGCCATCGCGAGCAAGCTGTGCTCCTACAGGGTCAGCATCAACTATCCAATGCCTTGTATTTTTCGCGCAGGTGGTTACGGATGTAGACCGCCGACAAGTTCAACGTGGCGATCACCAGCACCAGCAACAGCGCCGTGGCGTACACCAGCGGTCGGGCCGCTTCGACGTTCGGGCTCTGGAAGCCGACGTCATAAATATGGAAGCCCAAGTGCATGATCTTCTGGTCAAGGTGCAAGTAAGGGTAGTTGCCGTCCACCGGCAGCGACGGCGCCAGTTTCACCACACCTACCAGCATCAGCGGCGCCACTTCACCGGCGGCGCGGGCCACGGCGAGGATCATCCCGGTCATCATCGCCGGGCTGGCCATTGGCAGCACGATCTTCCACAGCGTTTCCGCCTTGGTCGCGCCGAGGGCCAACGAGCCTTCACGCACGGTGCGCGGAATCCGCGCCAGGCCTTCTTCGGTGGCCACGATCACCACCGGCACCGCCAGCAATGCCAGGGTCAACGAGGCCCAGAGCAGGCCCGGCGTACCGAAGGTCGGCGCCGGCAAGGCTTCGGGGAAGAAGATCCGGTCCAGAGAACCGCCGAGCACGTAGACGAAGAAGCCCAGGCCGAACACGCCGTAAACGATGGCCGGAACGCCCGCCAGGTTGTTCACGGCGATGCGGATAATCCGCGTCAGCGCGTTCTGCTTGGCGTATTCACGCAAGTACACCGCCGCCAGCACGCCAAACGGGGTCACGATCATCGCCATGATCAACGTCATCATCACGGTGCCGAAAATCGCCGGGAAGATCCCGCCTTCGGTGTTCGCTTCACGCGGGTCGTCGGACAGGAATTCCCAGACCTTGCCAAAGTAGAAGCCGATCTTGGTGAAGGTGCCCATGGCGTTCGGCTGGTAGGCATGAACCACTTTGCCGATTCCGATTTCGAGCTCTTTGCCGTTGGCGTCGCGAGCCGTCAGGCTGTCGCGGTTGAACTGGGCGTGCAGATCGCTCAGGCGTGCTTCGATGTCCTGATAACGGGCGTTCAACTCGGCCTTTTCTGCGTCCATGTCGGCTTGGGCGGTAGCGTCGAGTTTGCCGGCCAGTTCCAGCTTGCGACCGTGCAGGCGGATGCGTTCCAGACCGGCGTTGATCGCGCCGATATCGGATTTCTCCAGGGTCTTGAGCTGTGCCGCGAGTTTGTTGACGCGATCGACACGAGCCTGCAACTCCGGCCACGCGGCCTCGCCCTCGGCGATCACCTTGCCGTCCTGTTTGACGTTGACCAGGTAACCGTAGAAGTTGCCCCACTCACGACGCTCGATGGTCATCAGTTCTGGCGGGGTCTTCTGGTTAGTCAGCCACTCGCCGACGATCCAGGTGAAGTCGTTGCCGTTCAAGTCACGGTTGCCGACCTTGATCAGCTCGCGGGTCATGAACTCCGGGCCTTGATCAGGCACCGGCAGGCCAGCGCTTTTCAGGCGCTCGCGGGGCACTTCTTCTTTCTGTACCACTTCGCCGATCACCAGGTGATTGGCCTGGCCCGGTACGTCGTAGCTGGCGTGGATCAGGTCCGCCGGCCAAAAATGACCCAGACCGCGCACGGCAATCACTGCCAGCAAGCCAATGGTCATGATGACCGCGATGGACACCGCGCCACCGCTGATCCAGACGCCGGGGGCGCCGCTCTTGAACCATCCATTCAGGGAGTTCTGTTTCACAGACTTCTACCTTTCTTAAAGCGACGAGTATTTCTTGCGCAGACGCTGACGAATCAGCTCCGCGAGGGTGTTCATGACGAAGGTGAACAACAGCAGCACCAGCGCCGAGAGGAACAGCACGCGGTAGTGGCTGCCGCCGACTTCCGACTCCGGCATTTCCACCGCGACGTTGGCGGCCAGAGTGCGCAGGCCTTCGAACAGGTTCATTTCCATGACCGGGGTGTTACCGGTGGCCATCAGCACGATCATCGTTTCACCGACCGCGCGGCCCATGCCGATCATCAGCGCCGAGAAGATGCCCGGGCTGGCAGTGAGGATCACCACGCGGGTCATGGTCTGCCACGGCGTGGCACCGAGGGCCAGGGAACCGAGGGTCAGGCCGCGAGGCACGCTGAACACGGCGTCTTCGGCGATGGAGTAAATGTTCGGGATCACCGCGAAACCCATGGCCAGACCGACTACCAGGGCGTTGCGCTGGTCGTAGGTGATGCCCAGGTCGTGGGAGATCCACATGCGCATGTCGCCGCCGAAGAACCAGGTTTCCATGTACGGGCTCATGTACAGCGACAACCAACCCACGAACAGAATCACCGGGATCAGGATCGCGGCTTCCCAGCCGTCCGGTACTTTCAGGCGGATCGACTCAGGCAGACGGCTGAAGATGAAACCAGCCACCAGGATGCCAATCGGCAACAGCATCAGCAGGCTGAAGATGCCCGGCAAATGCCCTTCCACATACGGTGCGAGGAACAGGCCGGCGAAGAAACCGAGGATCACCGTCGGCATCGCTTCCATCAGCTCGATCACCGGTTTGACCTTGCGGCGCATGCCTGGGGCCATAAAGTACGCGGTGTAAATCGCTGCAGCGACCGCCAGTGGCGCGGCCAGCAGCATGGCGTAGAACGCGGCTTTCAGCGTACCGAAGGTCAGCGGCGACAGGCTCAGCTTGGGTTCGAAGTCGGTGTTGGCGGCGGTCGATTGCCAGACGTATTTAGGCTCGTCGTAGTTCTCGTACCAGACCTTGCTCCACAACGCGCTCCAGGACACTTCCGGGTGCGGGTTGTCGAGCAGCAACGGTTGAATCTTGCCGCCGGCTTCCACGATCACGCGGTTTGCCCGTGGCGACAGACCGAACAGGCCTTGGCCTTCGACCACTTGATCCACCAGCAAAGTGCGGTGAGCGGTGCTGTGGAACACGCCGAGCTTGCCGGAGGCGTCGAGGGCGATGAAGCCTTTGCGACGTTCTTCGGCAGTGATTTCAACGATTGGCGTGGTGCCCATCTGGAAGGTGCGGATCTGCTTCAGGCGCAGTTCGCCATCCGGGTCGCGAGCCATGAACCACTGGGCCAGGCCACCCTTGGAATCGCCGAGGATCAGCGAGATACCGCCCACCAGTTGAGTACTGGCGGTGATTTGCGCTTCGCCGTCTTCAAGCAGTTTGTAGCGCCCGTTGAGGCTCTTGTCGCGCAGGCTGAACACATCGGCCTGGGCACGCCCATTGATCACGTACAACCATTGCTGGCGCGGGTCGACGAAGATGTTCTTCACCGGCTCGGTCATTTGCGGCAGATCGATACGTTTCTGCTCATTGGTGACTTCGCCGGTCATCATGTTTTCTTCGCTGGTCAGCGAAAGCACATTGAGTTGCGAACCGGTGGAGCCGACCAGCATCAGCGTGGTGTCGGAAGCATTGAGGCTGACGTGCTCCAGGGCACCGCCCGCCTCGTTCAGCGCTATCGGGGCTTCGCCGTACGGGTAATCGATGGCAGGCGAAATGGTCTTCTTGTTGTCCGGGTAGCTGACTTTATAGGTGTGACGGAACACCAGCGCCTGGCCGTTGGACAGGCCCACGGCGACCAGCGGATGACCTGGCTGGTCTTCGCCGATGGAGGTCACGGTGGTGCCAGCCGGAATCGGCAAATCGACGCGCCGCAGTTCGGCGCCACTGTCGATGTCGAAGAACAGCGCCTGCCCCTTGTCGGAAACCCGCATGGCGACCTGGTTCTGTTCTTCCAGGGAAATCATCAGCGGCTTGCCGGCGTCCTGTATCCAGGCCGGGGTGATGGCGTCCTTGGCGGTCAGACTGGCACCCTGGAACAGCGGCGCGACGACGTAGGCAAGGAAGAAAAAGATCAGCGTGATCGCACCGAGGACGGCAAGGCCGCCGACGAGGACGTACCAGCGGGTCAGGCGATCTTTGAGCGCACGGATGCGGCGCTTGCGTTGCAGCTCAGGCGTATTGAAGTCAATTCGCTTGGGGGGATTGTTAGTCATGGTGGAATTGGCCAGATCATTCATGCGCACACCCTAGCGATCCTGTATGACAGAAAGATGACAATGCAGTGACGCAACAAATCCGCCGCCAGTAGGAACTGGCAGAGGACCGGAAATTTGGGGAGGCCCGGGGCACCTGTGTGGCGACCCTGGCCGTCGTAGGAGCAAAGCTTGCTCGCGATTGCGATCTGTCAGTCACATCCTTGTTGAGTGTGCCGACACCATCGCGGGCAAGCCTTGCTCCTACAGGTCCGGGGCGAGCCCCGGGCCTAGGGTGTTACTTTTTTGCGACTTCAGCGCCGCCTTCCGCCAGACCCAGGTCAGCCAGTGCTTTTGCAGCAACCTTGGCCGGCAGTGGGATGTAGCCGTCTTTCACTACAACTTCCTGGCCCTGTTTGGACAGAACCAGTTTCACGAACTCGGCTTCCAGCGGGGCCAGAGGCTTGTTCGGGGCTTTGTTGACGTAAACGTAGAGGAAACGCGACAGCGGGTATTTGCCGTTCAGTGCGTTTTCTTCGCTGTCTTCGATGAACTCGGTGCTGCCTTTCTTCGACAGAGCAACGGTTTTCACGCTAGCGGTTTTGTAGCCGATGCCCGAGTAACCGATGCCGTTCAGCGAGGAGCTGATCGACTGCACGACCGAAGCCGAGCCTGGTTGTTCGTTGACGTTTGGCTTGTAGTCGCCTTTGCACAGGGCTTCTTCTTTGAAGTAGCCGTAGGTGCCGGAAACCGAGTTACGGCCGAACAGTTGAACCGGCTTGTTGGCCAGGTCGCCGGTCACACCCAGGTCGCCCCAGGTTTTAACGTCGGTTTTAGCGCCGCACAGACGAGTCGAGGAGAAGATCGCGTCGACTTGTTCCATGGTCAGGTGCTGGATCGGGTTGTCTTTGTGCACGAAGACAGCCAGGGCGTCCACGGCAACCGGGATTGCGGTTGGCTTGTAGCCGTACTTCTGCTCGAAGGCAGCCAGTTCGGTGTCCTTCATTTTGCGGCTCATCGGGCCCAGGTTAGAGGTGCCTTCAGTCAACGCAGGTGGCGCAGTGGCGGAGCCAGCGGCCTGAATCTGGATGTTTACGTTCGGGTATTCTTTTTTGTAGTTCTCAGCCCACAGGGTCATGAGGTTGGCCAGGGTATCGGAGCCGACGCTGGACAGGTTGCCCGACACACCAGTGGTCTTGGTGTAGCTCGGGATCGACGGGTCAACAGCGGCGAACGCGTTGGCAGTCGCAACGCCAGCAGCGACAAAAGTCATTGCCGCCATCAAACGCTTCAGTTTCATGCCTTACTCCTAGCAGATAGGGTGTGTTAAGTCGGGGCCAAGTATCAGTAGGCCGTGTGAACACTCTATGGCTGAAATATGACAATTGGATGAAAGGCCACCATGTGGCGATAGATCGTTCCCACGCTCTGCGTGGGAATGCATCCAGGGACGCTCTGCGTCCCAATCAGAAGCGGACGCGGAGCGTCCATGGCGGCATTCCCACGCGGAGCGTGGGAACGATCGGTTGCTGGCTTAGCGTCCCTTCTTCCAAAGATAAGCACCCACCAATATTCCGACCCCACAAATAATCGCCACATAGTAGGCCGGCCCCATCGGGCTTTCCTTGAGCAGCAACGTCACGATCATCGGGGTCAAGCCGCCGAAGATCGCGTAGGCCAGGTTGTAGGAGAATGACAGGCCGCTAAAGCGCACCACCGCCGGGAAGGCTTTGACCATCACGTACGGCACGGCGCCGATGGTGCCGACCAGCAGGCCGGTCACGGCGTACATCGGGAACAGCCAGTCCGGGTGGTTGAACAGGCTGTGGTAGAAAGTCCAGGAACTGAGCAGCAGCAACGCGCTGCCGAACACGAACACCCGGCCGGCGCCGAAGCGGTCAGCCAGCGCACCGGACGCCACGCAACCCAGGCTCAGGAACACGATCGCCAGGCTGTTGGCCTGCAACGCGGTGGTCGGCGAGAAGTGGTAGACGGTTTGCAGAACGGTCGGGGTCATCAGGATGACGACGATGATGCCGGCGGACAGCAGCCAGGTCAGCAGCATGGAAATCAGGATCGCCCCGCGATGGTCACGCAACACCGCGCGCAGCGGCACTTCTTCGGCCAGGGCCTTGCGCAGTTGCAGCTCGGCAAACACCGGGGTTTCGTGCAGCCAGCGGCGCAGGTAGACCGAGAACAGGCCGAACACACCGCCGAGCAGGAACGGAATCCGCCAGGCGTAATCCGCCACTTCCACCGGGCTATAAATGCTGTTAATTGCCGTGGCCACCAACGAGCCCAGCAGGATACCCGCCGTCAGACCGCTGGTCAGGGTGCCGCAGGCGTAGCCGATGTGCCGCTGCGGTACGTGTTCGGAAACGAAGACCCAAGCGCCGGGCACTTCACCGCCAATCGCCGCGCCCTGGATCACCCGCATCAGCAGCAACAGGATCGGCGCCCACATGCCGATCTGCGCATACGTTGGCAGCAGGCCCATGATCAGGGTCGGCACGGCCATCATGAAAATGCTCAAGGTGAACATTTTCTTGCGCCCCAGCAGGTCACCGAAGTGCGCCATGACGATGCCGCCCAGGGGCCGCGCCAGGTAACCGGCGGCGAAAATGCCGAAGGTCTGCATCAGGCGCAGCCACTCGGGCATGTCCGCCGGGAAGAACAGCTTGCCGACCACCGTGGCGAAGAACACGAAGATGATGAAGTCGTAAAACTCCAGTGCGCCGCCCAAAGCGGACAGCGACAAGGTCTTGTAGTCATTGCGGGTCAATGGACGTGCGGATTGCGTCGGCTGCGCAGTGCTCGAGGGCGCTGTGGTCATGGCAAGGGCTTCTCTTATAGTCGGATCTGCAACCCCAACAACGCTGGCGGAGGCTTGGGCAGGTCCGGCACGATAACAAATTGTTCGAAAAAGCACATAGAGGTGCGTATTTGACGGTCGAAATGAGAACCGGACGGTCGTCTCGGAGTCTACCGACCGATATACTCGCGATCTTGCAACAGTTTGAAAGGGTTGCTGTGCGAAAACGCCTGCCGGGGTTCACAGGCGATTTCGCAGAGTTTCCCTTTAGGCGCCTTACGAAAAACGTGACGAACGTAGTATGTTCGGGGCTGAATCGTTTTTCTTGAAAGCGGCTATTCACCTGAAGTACCAATGAAGAGTCACGGGTCAGAGGCACCCCCGGCATGATAGAGCTCGAACAAGAAGATCCAATCCCGCAAGGCGACCTGGCCCTGCAAATCACCGCACTCCCGCGCGAAACCAACGGCTTTGGCGATATATTCGGCGGCTGGCTGGTGGCGCAGATGGATTTGGCTGGCACCGCAATGGCCAGCAAAGTCGCCGGTGGCCGCGTGGCGACCGTTGCGATCGACCGCATGGCGTTCCTGGTTCCGGTAGCGGTGGGCGCGCAGCTCTCCTTCTATACCCAGGCGCTGGAAATCGGCCGCAGCTCGATCCAGATGATGGTCGAAGTCTGGAGCGACGATCCGCTGTCCAGTGAGTGGCGTAAAGTGACTGAAGCGGTCTTTGTTTTCGTCGCCATCGACGGCAGCGGCCGCACCCGTTCGGTTCCGCCACGCGCGCGTTAAACACTGCGCGGGTTTTGCGGTCCATTGCAGTCATTGATCCTGATTGAGAGTTGTCCCCATGAGCACGCCCAACGTTGAAGCCGTGAAACTGGATGAACTGAACTGCTGGCGTATCCGCCACGGTCAGGCCGAATTGCTGGTAGCCCAGCAAGGCGCGCACATCCTCAGTTATCAATTGGCAGGGCAACCGCCGCTGATCTGGCTCAACGACGAGGCCGTATTCAAGACCGGCAAGAGCATCCGCGCCGGTGTGCCGGTGTGCTGGCCGTGGTTCGGCAACTTTGCGCGCAACCCGCAGAGCGTGCAGGCCATGCGCGTCAGCAACGAACCGCCCGCCGCCCACGGTTTTGTCCGGGCGACGGATTGGGAGCTGGGGGGCATCGAAGCCGAGGGTGAAAGCCTGAAGGTGGAGTTCGTCCTGCCCTACCCCGAAGGCGGTTTTCCGGGCTGGCCGCATCAGGTGGACCTGAAACTGAGCATCCGCCTGGATGAACAACTGCATATCAGCCTGACCAGCCACAACCGCGGCGCTGAAACCGTGTCCATCAGCCAGGCGTTGCACAGCTATTTCGCCGTCAGCGACGTGCGCAACGTGCAGGTCGAAGGGCTGGATGGGTTGAGCTACATCGATACGACCAAGGACTGGAGCACCGTCACTCAGGCCGGCGATCTGGCTTTTACGGGCGAGACTGACCGTATCTACCTCAATACCCCGGCGAAGCTGAGCATTGTCGATCCGGCCTGGGAGCGGCGCATCGAGCTGACCAGCAGCGGTTCGCGCACGGCAGTGATCTGGAACCCGTGGATTGAACGCGCAGCAGCATTCAGCGACATGGCCGACGATGGTTGGCAGCGCATGCTATGCATCGAGACGGCGAATGTGATGGATGACGTGGTGAACCTGGTGGCGGGTGCGAGCCATACCCTCGGCGTCAGCATCGGCAGCACACCGCTGTAAGCCACGCACCAAAACAACTGTGGGAGCGAGCCTGCTCGCGAAGGCGGCGTATCAGCCAACATTGATTTCGGCTGACACACCCTCTTCGCGAGCAGGCTCGCTCCTACATTTAGATCTTTGCCAGCCTGTTATAAATCCGACTCTTTAACCACCCGCACTTTCGCCGCATCCAACGCATACGCCGCGTCAGCCAGGTCGTTGTTGACCTTCTCGATCTTCAGCGTACCGGTCACCCACAGCGGTGTGTAGATATCATCCAGCTTCAAACCCTTCGGATAGCGCACCAGCACCAACTGGTTGGGCGGCGGTGGCGGCACGTGGATGCAGGCGCCCGGGTACGGCACCAGGAAAAACAGCGTGCTGCGGCCCTTGGCGTCGGACTCCAGCGGCACCGGATAACCACCGATGCGGATGTTCTTGTCGTTCATCGACGGCACGGTTTTGGTCGAATACATGACCGCCGGCAAGCCCTTGCTCTGCTTCATGCCACCCTTTGAGGTGAAGGTGCCATCGCCTTCCGGGGTGTTGTGATCGATTTCGGGCATGGCTTCGAGGGCTTTCTGGTCTGACTTGGGCATCAGTTCCAGCCAGTCGGTTTCCGGCAGCTCGCCGGCGTGGGCAAGACCCGAGCCCAATAAAAGGAAAGTCAGTAAAAGACGGCGCATGGAGGTGCTCGACAAAAGGAAGGACAGTGCAATGGCGAGCATTCTAGCCCTCTCCGCTTGCGCAGCAGAGAGGGCTTTGTCGCTTGGATCAGTTCTTTTTGATCAGGCCGTAGAGCACCAGCAACACAACGGCGCCAACGAGCGCACCAATGAAGCCTGCGCCTTGGCCAGCCTGGTAAATGCCCAGAGCCTGGCCGCCATAGGTGGCCGCCAGCGAACCGCCGATACCGAGCAGGATGGTCATGATCCAGCCCATGCTGTCATCACCCGGTTTGAGGAACCGCGCCAGCAGGCCGACGATCAAGCCGATAAAGATGGTTCCGATGATTCCCATGGCATTTTTCTCTCTGATTAAAAGTGGAGCGTCCTGTCTCACCAATAACGTTGGAGAGACGGGACAACTAGCCCAAAGCCTAGTCAGACTTTGACATCCTGCCATCAGAGAACGCGGAACACTTAAGGTTCCGCGGCTGCCACATGAAACTATTCGGCGATCAGCGCTTCGACCTTGAGGATCTGCGCCGCCAGCGTCTCGCGATCTGCACAACGCAGATTGGCGTGACCGACCTTGCGTCCAGCCTTGAACGCCTTGCCGTAGTGGTGCAAATGGCAATCGTCGATGGCGATGACTTTCTCTACCGGCGGAACAACGCCGATGAAGTTGAGCATCGCACTCTCACCGATCTTGGCCGTCGAACCCAACGGCAGACCGGCAACGGCCCGCAAGTGGTTTTCGAACTGGCTGCACTCGGCGCCTTCGGTGGTCCAGTGCCCGGAGTTGTGCACGCGCGGGGCGATTTCGTTGGCCTTGAGGCCACCGTCGACTTCGAAGAACTCGAACGCCATCACGCCGACGTACTCCAGTTGCTTGAGCACGCGGCTGGAATAGTCTTCAGCCAAGGCTTGCAACGGATGGTCAGTGCTGGCCACGGACAACTTGAGAATGCCGCTGTCATGGGTGTTGTGAACCAGTGGATAAAACTTCGTTTCACCATCGCGAGCACGCACGGCGATCAGCGAAACTTCGCCGGTGAACGGAACAAAACCTTCCAGCAGGCAGGCCACGCTGCCAAGTTCGGCGAAAGTGCCGACCACGTCTTCCGGTTTACGCAGGACTTTCTGGCCCTTGCCGTCGTAACCCAAAGTGCGGGTTTTCAACACGGCCGGCAGACCGATGGACGCCACGGCAGCGTCCAGATCAGCTTGCGACTGGATGTCGGCGAACGCCGGGGTGGGAATCCCCAGGTCCTTGAACATGCTTTTCTCGAACCAGCGGTCGCGAGCGATGCGCAGGGCTTCGGCGCTCGGGTAGACCGGGACGAATTGCGAAAGGAAGGCCACGGTTTCGGCCGGGACGCTTTCGAACTCGAAGGTCACCAGATCGACTTCATCGGCCAGTTGGCGCAGATGATCCTGATCGCCGTAATCGGCCCGCAGATGCTCACCCAACGCGGCGGCACAGGCATCCGGCGCCGGGTCCAGGAAAGCGAAGTTCATGCCCAGCGGGGTGCCCGCCAGCGCCAACATGCGGCCCAACTGGCCGCCACCGATTACACCGATCTTCATCGTCAACAACCTCAGGCGATGCGTGGGTCTGGATTGTCCAGGACGCTGTCTGTCTGCTCAGCACGGAAAGTTTTCAGCACCGCGTGGAACTGCGGGTGCTTGGCACCCAGGATACTCGCCGACAGTAAGGCTGCGTTGATCGCGCCAGCCTTGCCGATGGCCAGGGTGGCAACCGGAATGCCCGCGGGCATCTGCACGATCGAGAGCAGCGAATCGACGCCCGAGAGCATCGACGACTGCACCGGAACGCCCAGTACCGGCAGGTGGGTCTTGGCCGCACACATGCCTGGCAGGTGGGCCGCGCCACCGGCACCGGCGATGATCACCTCGATGCCACGCGCCTCGGCCTCTTCGGCGTACTGGAACAGCAGGTCCGGGGTGCGGTGGGCAGAGACCACTTTCACCTCGTAAGGGATGCCGAGCTTTTCCAGCATATCGGCGGTGTGGCTAAGGGTGGACCAATCGGACTTGGAGCCCATGATCACGCCAACCAGTGCACTCATCGTCGTGCCTCTTCTCTCTGGGCGCCCGCAGGCGCGTCAAAAAACAACAAGCCACGCAATATGCGTGGCTTGATTGTACGAAAAATGGCCGGACGAACCGGCCGAAGGCCGCGCAGTATACCTCAATGAAGCAGATAAACAGCCCCCGAGACGACCATCTGTCATACGACGCAAAGTCCCGGTTTTATTGACTCAGAGGTCAGCGAAAACCTGTCGCGGAAGTTGATCGTTCCCACGCTCTGCGTGGGAATGCAGCCCGGGACGCTCCGCGTCCCAAAAAGCGTGACGCAGAGCGTCACAGGAGGCGTTACCACGCAGAGCGTGGGAACGATCAATGGGTCTCAAGAACCCTGCGCGGCACCACCTTCGAGCTTGCGCCACAACAACCGCACATTCGCCTTGCGCACCAGCGCGCAACGATACAAACGAATCTCCAGCGGCACATGCCACTGCGGGCCGCCGCACACCACCAGTTCACCGCGAGCCAGCTCCGCACGCACACTAAGTTGCGGCACCCAGGCAATCCCCAATCCTTCCAGTGCCATGCTTTTCAGGCTGTCGGCCATCGCGGTCTCATAGATAGTCGTAAAACGCAGGGCGCGCTGGCGCAGCAGCATGTTCACCGAACGCCCGAGAAACGCACCGGCGCTGTAGGCCAATAGCGGCACGCTGGCCTCGCCTTCCAGATCGAACAGCGGCTTGCCCTCGGCGTCTGCCGCGCAGACCGGCAGCATTTCAGTCTGGCCAAGGTGCAGGGACGGGAAGATTTCCGGGTCCATTTGCATCGCCGCATCCGGGTCGTAGAACGCCAGCATCAAGTCGCAGCCGCCTTCGCGCAGAGCATGCACGGCATCGCCGACATTCGTGGCCACCAGCCGCGTGGCGATGTTCAAGCCTTCGTTGCGCAACTGCGCGATCCAGCGCGGAAAGAAACCCAGCGCCAACGAGTGAGCGGCCGCGACCTGCATCACTTCGCCCTGCCCGCCTTCCAGGTGATGCAGATGGCGCAGCACTTCGCCCAACTGTTCGACCACCGTGCGCGCGGTCACCAGGAACAACTGCCCCGCCGCTGTCAGCTCCACCGGCGTGCGCGAGCGGTTGACCAGTTGCAACCCCAGCGCAGCCTCAAGGCTGCGGATCCGCCGGCTAAATGCGGGCTGGGTCACGAAGCGGCGTTCCGCAGCCTGGGAGAAGCTGCGGGTGGCGGCCAGGGCACTAAAGTCCTCCAGCCATTTGCTTTCCAGATTCATCACGTCCTCCCGGACACGCACCAATTTAGGTCACACGCTCGCCGCACACGCGGCGTCACATGGGCATTATGCCGAATGTGCATAGGCCAGCGCTTAACAGCATTGGCCCAAAATTGTTCACAAGCCTAGCATTTGCAGCGTTCCGGCACAGACCGGGTCCATATCGAGATGATTTCTATCATGTCCTCCGCTGCATCTTTCCGCACAGAAAAAGACCTGCTTGGCGTACTCGAAGTACCTGCTGAAGCGTATTACGGCATCCAGACCCTGCGAGCGGTGAATAACTTCCGTCTCTCCGGCGTCCCGATTTCGCATTACCCGAAGCTGGTTGTCGGCCTGGCGATGGTTAAACAAGCCGCCGCTGACGCCAACCGCGAGCTGGGACATCTGAGCGAAGCCAAGCACGCTGCCATCAGCGAAGCCTGTGCACGACTGATCCGCGGCGATTTCCACGAAGAGTTCGTGGTGGACATGATTCAGGGCGGCGCTGGCACTTCGACCAACATGAATGCCAACGAAGTCATCGCCAACATCGCGTTGGAGGCCATGGGTCACCAGAAGGGCGAATACCAATACCTGCACCCGAACAACGACGTGAACATGGCGCAGTCGACCAACGACGCCTACCCGACCGCGATCCGTCTGGGTCTGCTGCTGGGTCACGACGCACTGCTGGCCAGTCTCGACAGCCTGATCCAGGCGTTCGCAGCCAAAGGTGTTGAATTCAGCCACGTATTGAAGATGGGCCGTACCCAGCTGCAAGACGCCGTGCCGATGACCCTGGGCCAGGAATTCCGCGCTTTCGCCACCACGTTGAGCGAAGACCTGGCACGCCTGAAGACCCTGGCACCCGAGCTGCTGACCGAAGTGAACCTGGGCGGCACCGCGATCGGCACCGGCATCAACGCCGACCCGCGTTACCAGCACCTGGCCGTGCAGCGTCTGGCCCTGATCAGCGGTCAACCGCTGGTTCCGGCAGCCGACTTGATCGAAGCCACCTCCGACATGGGCGCTTTCGTGCTGTTCTCCGGCATGCTCAAGCGCACCGCGGTCAAGCTGTCGAAGATCTGCAACGACCTGCGCCTGCTGTCCAGCGGCCCACGTACCGGCATCAACGAAATCAACCTGCCGGCGCGTCAGCCAGGCAGCTCGATCATGCCTGGCAAGGTCAACCCGGTTATCCCGGAAGCAGTTAACCAGGTGGCGTTCCAGATCATCGGCAACGACCTGGCCCTGACCATCGCGGCCGAAGGCGGCCAATTGCAACTGAACGTGATGGAGCCGCTGATCGCGTTCAAGATCTTCGACTCGATCCGCCTGCTGCAACGCGCCATGGACATGCTGCGCGAACACTGCATCGTCGGCATCACCGCCAACGAAGAGCGCTGCCGCGAACTGGTCGAGCACTCGATCGGCCTGGTCACTGCACTGAACCCGTACATCGGCTATGAAAACGCCACCCGCATCGCCCGTATCGCCCTTGAAAGCGGCCGCGGCGTGCTGGAACTGGTGCGCGAAGAAGGCTTGCTCGACGACGAAATGCTCGCCGACATCCTGCGCCCGGAAAACATGATTGCTCCGCGTCTGGTCCCGCTGAAGGCTTGATCAAGCGCTGCACACGCTCACCAGGTCGAGGGACTAGACACCTCTCACCTTTTGAGGGCTTGGGGATTTATTCCCCAAGCCCTTTTTTTTAACTATTTACAGGCCCGACCGTATCGATCGTGCCTGGATCGACTTCTGTAGGAGCAAGGCTTGCCCGCGATGGCGCCCGCAAAATCGCCATCGCGGGCAAGCCATGCTCCTACAAGAGAAAGGACCTCGTTTCATCGCTTGCACCACAATCGTGCAGACGGGCAACGCACTGATAGGTATAGTGCCGCCCCTCTTCGCGTGAGCGGTCGTCGGTAACGAGGCCCAAACCCATGCGAAACCCGACCTAATAACAAACCCGCGATATGGAACCGGGACGAACCTTCGCCTCACCTGTCATGCCACGCGCAAACCGGTGTAACGCGATGTTTCTACCCCTCCAGCATTTGCTTAAACAAAAAACAGCGAGGAATAATCCATGCTCGAAGTCATCAACGACTTCCTCTCAGGGAAAGTACTGATCGTGCTCATTGTCGGGCTCGGTAGCTACTTCACGATCCGCTCGCGTTTCGTTCAATTGCGCCACTTCTTCCACATGTTCGCGGTGTTCCGCGACAGCCTCAAAAGCAGCGCCGGGCAACTCAGCTCGTTCCAGGCCCTGATGCTCAGCCTCGCCGGCCGCGTCGGTGCAGGCAACATCGCCGGTGTCGGCATCGCCGTGACCCTCGGTGGGCCAGGTGCAGTGTTCTGGATGTGGGTGACCGCGCTGGTCGGTATGTCCAGCAGCTTCTTCGAATGTTCCCTCGGCCAGCTCTACAAGCGCTGCGACTCCGACGGCACCTACCGTGGCGGCCCGTCCTATTACATCCAGCACGGCCTGCAGAAACGCTGGCTGGGGATGATCATGGCGTTCCTGCTGCTGATCACCTTCGGCTTCGCCTTCAACGGCCTGCAATCCCACGCCGTGACCCACTCGCTGAAAAACGCCTTCGACCTTGACCCGACATACACCGGCGCCGCTCTGGCCGTGTTGCTGGGCCTGGTGTTCATCGGTGGCATCAAGCGCATCGCCAAGGTCGCTGACCTGCTGGTGCCAGTGAAAACCCTGGTGTACATCGGCGTGACCCTCTACGTGATCGTGCTGCAATTCGACCACGTTCCAGCCATGTTGATGACCATCGTCAAAAGCGCCTTCGGTCTGGACCAGGCCTTCGGCGGCCTGATCGGCAGCGCCATCGTCATGGGCGTGAAGCGTGGCGTGTTCGCCAACGAAGCAGGCCTGGGCAGTGCGCCAAACGTGGCCGCCGTGGCTTCGGTCGAGCACCCGGTGGCACAAGGCGTGGTTCAGGCGTTCAGCGTGTTCCTCGACACCTTCGTGATCTGCACCTGCACCGCATTGCTGATCCTGCTCTCGGGCTTCTACACCCCGGGCTTCGAAGGTGACGGCATTGCCCTGACCCAAAACTCCCTGGCCGCTGTGGTCGGTGACTGGGGTCGCAGCTTCATCTCCGTGGCCCTGTCGTTGTTCGTGTTCACCTCGATCCTCTACAACTACTACCTGGGCGAGAGCAACCTGCGCTTCCTGATCGGTGAAAACCGCGCGGCGTTGATCGGCTATCGCGCACTGGTACTGGTGTTGATCTTCTGGGGCGCCATCGAAAACCTCGGCACGGTGTTCGCCTTCGCGGACATCACCATGACGATGTTGGCGTTCGTGAACCTGATCGCGCTGTTCCTGCTTTTCAAAGTCGGCATGCGCATCCTGCGTGACTACGATGACCAGCGTTCTGCCGGTATCAAGACTCCGGTGTTCGATTCGAGCAAGTTCCCGGATCTGGACCTGGACCTGAAAGCCTGGCCCGCCAACCCGCCAGCAGCCGCCACCAAGGCCGAAGCTGAGCCGCAAGGCGTACCCGCAGCGCAACGCTGATCGGTTAAAGTGCGAAGTACCCTGTGGGAGCGGGCTTGCTCGCGAAAGCGGTGTATCAGTTGACATTGATTTGACTGACACACCGCCTTCGCGAGCAAGCCCGCTCCCACATTAGGAATGTCATCGTTCTTCGGAGAGTCCCCATGAATTCCTCGACCTACCCTGCCGCCCAGCACGTCATGGTGCTCTACACCGGCGGCACTATCGGCATGCAAGCCAGCGCCCATGGCCTGGCCCCGGCGTCCGGTTTCGAAGCGCGGATGCGCGACTACCTGCACAGCCAGCCTGAACTCGTCGTACCGCAGTGGCGTTTTCGCGAGATGAGCCCGCTGATCGACAGCGCCAACATGACCCCGGCCTACTGGCAGCAACTGCGTGAAGCGGTGGTCGATGCCGTGGACGTGCAAGGCTGCGACAGCGTGCTGATCCTGCACGGCACCGACACCCTGGCCTACAGCGCCGCGGCCATGAGTTTTCAATTGCTCGGCCTGCATGCCCGCGTGTGCTTTACCGGCTCGATGCTGCCGGCCGGCGTCACCGACAGCGATGCCTGGGAAAACCTCAGCGGCGCGCTGGTTGCCCTGGGCCATGGCCTGGCGCCGGGCGTGCATCTGTATTTCCACGGCGAACTGCTTGACCCGACTCGTTGCGCGAAAGTGCGCAGTTTTGGTCGTCATCCGTTCAAGCGTCTTGAGCGTCAGGGCGGCGGTGTGAAGGCAGCTTCCCTGCCCGCACCGCTGACCTATAACCAGCCCAAGCAACTGGCGAACGTTGCGGTGCTGCCGCTGTTCCCTGGGATCAGTGCCGCCGTGTTGAATGGTCTGCTCGACAGCGGCATTCAGGGTCTGGTGCTCGAATGCTACGGCAGCGGCACTGGGCCGAGCGACAACCCCGAGTTTCTCGCCGCTCTGGAACGGGCGCGGGGTAACGGTGTTGTGGTTGTCGCCGTTACCCAATGTCATGAAGGTGGCGTTGAGCTGGATGTTTACGAGGCTGGCAGTCGGTTGCGCGGTGTTGGTGTGTTGTCCGGTGGCGGCATGACCCGTGAAGCGGCGTTCGGCAAGTTGCATGCGCTGCTGGGCTCAGGACTGGATAACGCTGAAGTGCGTCGCCTCGTAGAACTCGACCTTTGCGGCGAACTGAGCTGACACCACACACTTGGCGCTGATCGCTGATCGTTCCCACGCTCTGCGTGGGAATGCCTCAAGGGACGCTCCGCGTCCAGTGACGCGGAGCGTCACGGGCTGCATTCCCACGCAGAGCGTGGGAACGATCGTGCTAGCGGGCATATAACTTGCTCCATTCCAGCATCCAATGGCTGGAAGCCCCCATGCTCCACTCCCACCTCACCACCCTCAACGCCGTCTCCCTGGTGCTCAATGCCTTCAAGGCTGACGGCCCGGCCCAAGACGAATTGCTGGCCGGCAGCGGCATCAGTGCGGCGGATCTGAGCCGGGCGGACACGCGCATCACCACCAATCAGGAGATGCAGGTCTGCGCTAACGCGGTCGCGCTCAAGCGTGACATTGGCCTGGAACTGGGTCGGCGGATGCACGTTTCGTCCTACGGCATGCTCGGTTATGCGCTGCTCACCAGTGCCACCTTCGGTGACGCTTTGCGCTTGGCGATTCGTTATCCGGCGCTGTTGGGAACACTTTTCGAGCTGAGCCTGGACGACGATGGCGAACGCATCTGGTTCGTCGCTGCTGATTACCGGGAGAACCCGGCAATGGCGGTGTTCAACGCCGAGTTTTGCCTGGTGTCATTGAAAGTCATCTGCGACGACCTGCTGGGCCACCCGCTGCCACTGCTGGCTGCGCGCTTCGAACACGCGGCGCCTGACTATCAGGCGACCTACGCCGAGCACTTCCATTGCCCACTGAACTTCGAGGCGCGGGACAACGCGTTTGCCTTCGACCGAAGTTGGCTCGACCAACCGTTGCCCCTGGCCGACGTCATCACCCATCAAGCCATGGCCGAACGCTGCCGCAAGCAGAACACCGAATTCACCGGGCGTCAGGCATGGCTGGGGCGCATCCGCCAGCTATTGAAAGCGCAACTGAATGCCGCGCCCGGGCTCGACGGTTTGGCCGAGCAGATGAATTGCTCGGCGCGCACCCTGCGCCGGCATCTCAAGGACCTGGGCTGCAGCTATCAGGAATTGCTCGATGAGCTGCGGTTTGAGCAGGCCAAGCAGATGCTCTGCGAGGATCAGTTGCCGATCTACCGCATCGCCGAAGCGCTGGGGTTCAGCGAGACCGCGAGCTTCCGCCATGCGTTTGTGCGCTGGAGTGGCGTGGCGCCGAGCCAGTTCCGCCCTTAGCGCTGATCGTTCCCACGCTCCCGCGTGGGAATGCAGCCCGTGACGCTCCGCGTCACTGGACGCGGAGCGTCCCTAGAGGCATTCCCACGCGGAGCGTGGGAACGATCAGCCACGGGTTCTGCGTCATTCGAGGGCACTGTCGCGCCAATAAGGGGCGAATTTCGGTCAGATCTTTTGGCCACATTAATCCCCTTTTGGCCTTTCCTGCCGTTCTCCGAAACGCCGCGCACCGCAAGACTGTGTTCAACCGAATCAGCCTGCGGAGAACAAGAAAATGCTGACGATCTACTCGGACGATCACCACCTGCACCACGGTCGTTGTGAATTGATGGACGGGCAGCTAATGCCCTGCTTCGAAATGCCTTCCCGTGCCGATCACGTTCTACAGCGCGTGCAAGACCGCGACCTCGGCCCGGTGGAAGTGCCAAAGGATTTCGGCCTCGAGCCGATCGCGCGCATCCACGACCGCGACTACCTGGATTTCTTCAAAGGTGCCTGGGCGCGCTGGACCGAGTTCAACACCGACGGCGACTTGCTGCCCTACACCTGGCCGGCCCGCACCCTGCGCCGGATCAAACCCACCAGCCTGCACGGCCAGCTCGGCTATTACAGCTTCGACGGCGGCGCGCCGATCACCGCCGGCACCTGGCAAGCGGCGTACAGCGCAGCGCAAGTGGCGTTGACCGCCCAAGCCGCGATCCAGCGTGGCGCCCGCAGTGCCTTCGCCTTGTGCCGTCCACCGGGACACCATGCCGCCAGCGACTTGATGGGGGGTTATTGCTACCTCAACAACGCCGCCATCGCCGCCCAGGCCTTCCTCGATCAGGGTCATAAAAAGGTCGCGATCCTCGACGTCGATTACCACCACGGCAACGGCACCCAATCGATTTTCTACGCACGCAGCGACGTGCTGTTCACCTCGATCCACGGCCACCCGGAAGCCGAATTCCCATTCTTCCTCGGCTATGAAGACGAGCTCGGTGAAGGCCCCGGCGAAGGCTTCAACTTCAACTACCCGTTGCCCGCAGGTTCCGGCTGGGACACCTGGAGCGCCGCGCTGGACCAGGCTTGCCAGGAAATCGAAAAGTACGGCGCCAACATCATCGTCGTGTCCCTGGGCGTGGACACATTCAAGGACGATCCAATCTCCCAATTCAAGCTCGACAGCCCGGATTACCTGGCCATGGGCGCGCGCATCGCGAGGCTCGGCAAGCCGACGCTGTTCGTGATGGAAGGCGGTTACGCGGTAGAAGAAATCGGCATCAACGCCGTGAACGTTCTCGAAGGTTTTGAAAGCGCCCAATGAGGAATTAGAACAATGAACAGACTCAAGCGTTTTATCGCTCCAGCCCTGTGCGCCACGCTGCTCAGCGGCGCCGTGCACGCCGAAGAACGAACGTTGCGCGTCTACAACTGGTTCGACTACATCACCCCCAAAGCCCTGGACGATTTCAAGGCGCAGAACACCCAGACCAAACTGGTCTACGACATCTTCGACACCAACGAAGCCCTGGAGGCCAAGCTGCTGACCGGCAACTCCGGCTACGACGTAGTGGTGCCGTCCAACGTGTTCCTCGCCAAGCAGATCGAAGCCGGGGTGTTCCAGCCGCTGGACCGCAGCAAGTTGCCGAACTGGAACCACCTCGATCCGAAGCTGATGAAGCTGATCGAGGCCAACGATCCGGGCAACAAATTCGCCGTGCCCTACATGTACGGCACCATCCTGATCGGCTTCAACCCGGACAAGGTCAAGGCTGCCCTGGGCGCCGACGCGCCGGTGGACAGTTGGGACCTGATCTTCAAGGAAGAGAACATCAGCAAGCTCAAGCAGTGCGGCGTCGCCCTGCTCGACTCGCCATCGGAGATCCTGCCGCTGGCCCTGCAACACCTCGGCCTGGACCCCAACAGCAAAAAGCCTGCGGACTACGACAAGGCCGAAGCGCTGTTGATGAAGATTCGTCCGTACGTCACCTACTTCCATTCCTCCAAATACATGGCCGACATCGCCAACGGTGACATCTGCGTCGCGGTCGGTTATTCCGGCAGCTTCTCCCAGGCCGCCAACCGCGCCAAGGAAGCGAAGAATGGCGTGGTCGTCGATATGCGCCTGCCGAAAGAAGGCGCGCCGATCTGGTTCGACATGCTCGCGATTCCCAAAGGCGCGAAGAACACGGAAGACGCCTACACCTTTATCAATTACCTGCTGCAACCCCAGGTGATTGCGCCGGTCAGCGATTTCGTTGGCTACCCGAACCCGAATAAAGACGCCACAGAACTGGTCGACCCGGCGATCCGCAACAACCCGAATCTGTACCCGACCGAGTCGGCAATGGGCACGCTCTATACCCTGCAACCGCTGCCGCGCGATGCTGAACGCGCGCGGACCCGGGCCTGGACCAAGATCAAATCCGGGACCTGATAGTCGCCACATAGAAGACCCGCCCTCGCGCGGGTCTTTTTTTTGCCTGCGATAAATAATTACCACCTGAACCTGCGTCACGTTTCTTACCGTCGGTGCCCGCCCCCGGTCACAAGGAAACGACCATGACGCCGACGCCCACGCCTCAAAGCGCCACCACCTTGCTTCAGGAAAAGAGCGCGCTGATCTCTCAGACCAACCAAGGTCCCGGCCTCAAGGAAGTCGGCGCAAAACTGTTGCGCGATGCCTTGAGCCAGCAGTACCCGGAACTGGCGATTAATCCGGATCGCACCTTGATCGTCACGCCCCGATGGCAGGCATCAGGCGACTCACTGATCAGCCTTGCGCCCCACGTCGAGACGCTGACCGTGGCGCTGATCCGCCAGAGCAAGTCCTCGACAGTCGCCAATTTCATCGAGGGCGAGCACTTCCTGACCCTGACGCCCCTGAGCCAATCCCCCGTGCAATTGGCCGTCAGCATCGAAGACATCGCCAACCTGTTGAATACCTTCGCACCGCTGCTGTACATCGAATTCCAGCGACAGCAACTCGATTACTGGAATGAGCCGGTCAACGAAAAGCCCCGCTGGCATGAGCTGAGCGACACCTTGAGAAAGGCCCTGAACCTGCAGCAAGTCAAAGGCTGGACGGCTGATCAGTGCGAAGTCGCCCGCGCTGTTTCCACACACCCGGACAAGGCTGAGCGGGCTCAAGCAAATACCACGATCCCGGGCATTCAAGCCTGCCTGATCGATATCGACTACAACGCGCCGGACAATTCGCGCCACCTGCTGCTGGGCGGGGCGATCGTCCTGAAAGCCACGCACGCATCCCGTGACATGCTGTTGCTGTACTCCATCGAAGGCGGCTACGAAGCGTTCGAGTCCCTGCAGACCTTGAGCGATTCATTGCCGGCACGAATCGGCATGGAAAATACCGGGCAGTCCTTGCAATGGCGGCTGTTCGAACCAGACGGCAGCATCTTCGACTACATGGCCTGGGCGCTGATTGCCGGTCAGATTGAGGCTATCGCGGCGCTCAAATCGGACCCCGACTCGCCACATGCTCTTTTGGCTCCCGGCACCCGTGGTGTCGGCCATATCAGCGACGAGGAAAAAAGACACCTCGACCAACTGCAGGCAGCGATTCCCGATTGGCTCGCGAACGCCTCGGCCGCCGACTTACAAGCGTACGGACATTACTTGTCGAACCAGGGCCTGCTGCGCAACGCCTCCGGCCTCAATGACATCAAGCTGATCGCCGATTACGCCCAGGAGCAGATGCGCAACGCCATCGTCACAGACCGACTGGCGCTTCACGGCAACGATGCCGCCAATCTGCCGCTCGATGAATTGCAGATCACCGTCACCAACAGCTTTACCGTCGGCGTCTTCACCCTGCCCAACCCACACGATGTCCAGGTTGAAACCCTCGGCGAGTTCGCCCTGCAGAACACCGCGCCTTACCAGGCCGAATTGACCTTCAAGGACAACCAGCCCTGCCCCGAATGGCTCACCGTTGCCTACCTCGTGGACATGGCGCAGCAGGTCAACGTCGGCAAACGTTATCCGGCAATGCTCAAAACCAGACTGATCGACGACCCCGCCGAGGCCGCGCGCCAGCAACAACGCTACGTCAGCCTGCTGCCTGATCTGCTGCGGCTCAAAGCCCTGGAATGCAAACTGCAAAATGAGTGCGGCGTGGACGACACCGGTTATCGCTACGTCTGCGAGCTGATGGAGACCGCCCAGGGCCGCCCGCCCAAACACCCGCTCAACATCGTCGTCCGCCCGCTGAGCTTTGTTCCCCGGCATCGCTTGCTGTCCACAGGCGACACCGTGGCGAACATGTTCATCATCGGCCCGCGCCATCCACACAGAGGGCCGAGCCTGCTCTATCGACCTGCGCTGGAGCAGCCGTTGCTGCAATTCACCTCGCTGCAAAACATGATTTACGCTTTCCACCAACCGGGTGAATTACGAGACTCGGTGTTGGCCTGGCTGCCGACACCTGCCCTCGGCTTTGAGTATTCACAGTATGTGTTTCCGGTCGGCCTGCCTTCACCGTGGCTGGCGACGGAAACGGGCGTCGAACAGTTGCTGAATCTCGACTTGAGCGGCCCGATCAGCCTGGGCACAGAGGCAATCACCGACGATCTGCTCCCGACATTGTTCGCCAGTAACGCCAACACGCTGGTCGAACAAGCGGACCGTCAGTCCCTGTCCAACGGCGAGCGCCGCTGGGCGCTGCTGCGGGACGGCGGCTGGGCGATTTTCAATGTGGCGTCGACTTTTTTGACCGGTCCGGTGGGCACCGCCGCGTGGGTCTGGCAAAGCATCGGCCAATTGCAGCAGGGACTGGAGGCGCGTGAGCGTGGGGACAGCCTGGTGGAATGGACGTCCCTGGGGGATGTGCTGATGACATTGGGCATGCTCCTGATTCATCGGGCCAGCCTGCGCCGTACCACCGAAGGCATCGGCTATTCACGCAGCAAACGGAAAAACGCCCCGGCCCAGCCTCCAACATCGCGTCCGCTGCCCGCGCCAACCGTCATCACACTGGACGCTACCGTGCTGTCCGGTGAGCTGCCCGCCGGTCATGACACCGAGCTGGAAGCGGGAGCATCGATCCCACGACGCACGCCCTCGGCGCTGGGGGTTTACCTGGACACCCTGAAAGTCAGTGCGCCGGACATGAGCGATGAAGACCTGGCCATTATCAACATCACACCGCCGCACCTGTACCAACTCAAGGACAAGCAATACGCCAGGGCTGGTCATCGCTGGTTTCAGGTACTGGTCAATGACGATGAGCAAGTGGTGATCTTCAACCCGAAAGACCCCTCGCGGGGCGGCCCGTTGTTGACCCATGACCGACAGGGCAACTGGTACGTGGACACGCGATTGCGCCTGCGCGGTGGGGGCCTGAAGAGTCGTCTGAAAAACATTCAGCTGGAAAAGGGCCAGCGCAAGGATGCGTTGCAGGCCAAGCTGCATGCGTTCAAAAGGCGCGAAGGCGCGATCCTGGCAGAAGTCAGAACACTGCAGGAAAAACTCATGCGCGCCAACGGCGATCAGTTCGACAGCGAGGCCAAAGTGCTGGGCGACCGGCTCGAAGTGTTGATCGACGATCATCGAGAAGCCCTGGAGCAATTGCACGAGTGGCGCGAACTCGGTGGCACATTCGGTTATGCCTATGACCTGCTACGCCTTACGACCCTGCTGGAAAAGCACCTGGCGTTGTGGTTCTCACTCAAAAGCAACGACTACTCGCAAACCATCGCTCCGTTCACAGGCGAAGGCGTACTCAACCCGGAGCTACCGGTCGGCAGCAATCTGGTGGCGGTGAAAAAAGCGATCGAATTGAGCCACGGGATCATCGAGCGGCTCGCGCTGGCCCACAAAGCCCTGGATGACCTCAAGGTCTTGGGCAGAGCCGCGCTCGAATCGTCCCAGGCCATTCGCAAACTGCTGCCTCAGTACAGTGCCCTGGATTACAAAGCCAATGAAATCGGCCTGGCGTACGAACTGTGCGTAAAAGAACAGACCAGCGCGCAAATGCCACAGGCACGGGGCGCCGTGGCGAACATCGTTGTTGAAGCCGCCGAGGCCAGTCAAAAACTGGCCGATATCGACAACGCCCCGCCGCTGGAGCAAACCGCCGAACAACGCATCGAGGCGCTGACGCCTTTGCTGGACGCTTTTGCCGACACACTCCAGCGTATCGACGACCTGCCGGCGCAATTCCCCGACATGACGCACCCCGAGGCATTGCTTCGTTTGCAGACACTGATCAAGGAGTTCCAGACCCTGGCACAAGCCCGGCTGTATGCGTCACTGCCCGAGAACGAACTGCTTTTTGAAGCGGAACCCAACACCCCGGTCGCAGGCCCGTCCTATCAACCCGGCAAGGTCACGAAAACCCGCCCGCGAGATGCCCTGCCCGCCAGTGAGCCGGTGCCTGAAGCGGCAACCTTCAAGAAGCTCGTGCCGAAAAGTGAAGCGCCGCGCAAACCGGTAAGGGCCGACATTGATGTCATCGCCGACGGGCTGGAACTGAATCTCGACCTGGACAGTTTCATCGCCCGCACCCGCGAGGATGCGCAACGGGCCAACCGGATTCCGGCCGACATGCAGCACCTGTTCGATTCCCAGGCACTCAAATACGAAGCGGAATCCGCCGCCGTCGAAACCGCCTCGGCGAACATTCGCGCGGCCACCGGCGTGCCACCGCCCGTCGTCGCGTTGAGCCGGGAATTACGCGACGCCGCCGCCCGACTGCGCAGCACCGGCATCAGTGTGCGTGCCGCCATGCTGAAGCAACGCAAACCACGCCTGGCGTATTTCCAGTGGTTGCATGAGAACGGCCAGATCGGGCTGGTGCGTAACCCACAAGGGCGCATCAAGACCAAGTCCAGGGGCGACTACTTCCAGGAGTACCGGATACTCGACACCACGCACAACGATCAGCCGCTGTGGGTCGCGCATTTTCACTACGACGCGCTTAACAGCCCTGCCGCCCACCCCACCGCGGCGCATCTGAAAATCGCCGACAGTTACCTGGCAACACTCGACCCCGCGCTGCGCCAACGACTGACGTCGGTTGAACCGGTTGACTACGTGTTTCGCCGGATCAGCGACCCGGCCCGCGCCCTGTTTATCGCCCTGGAGCCTGCGGCGCCGCCCGTTGCCTAGCAGCACCACGCGGATCGCAATCGCCGCAGCGCCGATTCGATATCGGCCTCCGGCACGGCGGCGAAGCCCAGCACCAGCCCGGCCCGTTGATCCACGGGCCGGGTCGAATCGGGCAGCCAATAACTGCTCAAGGGGTTGATTTCGACTTCAACGCTGGCGGCTTTTTCGACCAGTTCCTGTTCCCGGGCCAGGCTGTCGACCGGCACAGTCATATGCAGCCCGGCCGCAACGGTCGGCAGGCTACCCACGCCGGGAATGTCTTTCGGCCAACCAGCCAGCAGCGCATTACGACGGCTCAGGGCCGCACGGCGCATGCGGCGAATGTGCCGCTGGAAATGCCCGGCGGCGATGAACTCGGCCATCACGGCCTGGGTGCTGACTTCCGAATGCCGCACATCCACGGCGCGGCGACGGGAGAACGCATCCACCAAGCCGGGCGGCAATACCAGGTAACCCAAGCGCAACGCAGGGAACGCGACTTTGCCGAAGGTCCCGACGTAGAGCACTCGTCCCTGGCGATCCAGTGCCGCCAACGGTGCCAACGGCGCGCCGCTGTAGCGGTACTCGCCGTCGTAGTCGTCCTCGACGATCCAGCCCTGGGTGCGCTCGGCCCACGCCAACAATTCCAGGCGCCGGGCCAGGCTCATGATCACCCCGGTCGGGTACTGATGAGACGGCGTGACGTAGGCCAGTCGGCAATCCCTCAAACCTTCCAGTTCGGCGCAATTGATCCCCTCGCTGTCCACCGATACCCCGTGCAATCGACCCCCGGCCACGGCGAACGCATGACCCGCCGCGCGATACCCCGGATTCTCGATCGCCACCCCATCGCCCGGCTCCACCAGCAGCTGTGCACAAAGGCTAATCCCCTGCTGTGCGCCACTGGTGATCACAATTTGCTCAGCCGTGCACTGCATGCCCCGGGAACTGCGCAAATACGCGGCAATCATCCCGCGCAATCGCGCATCGCCCGCCGGGTCGCCGTAACACAGCTGCTGCAAATCCGGTTTGCGCCAGAAAGCCGCGTTCAGCTTGGCCCACACCTCGAACGGGAACAGATCGAAGGCCGGCACGCCCACCCGAAAAGCCTTCGGCGGACCACTCGGTGGCAGGGCCAAATGGTTGTTTTCGACCCGCTGCAACGCACCGCTGTGGATAACTTTACTGGATGGAACCACAGGTAAATCCAGGCAATTTGTGGATAAGGCTGTGGATAACCCTGTTGACAACCCTGTGGATACTTTTGTGGATAGTTTTTTTGCCGGGAGCGCAGTTTGCGGCAATTGCGCAACGTAAGTGCCGTCGCCCACCCGCCCTTCGATAAAGCCTTCGGCGTAGAGTTGATCGTAGGCGCGGACCACGCTGTTACGGGAAATCGACAACGCCGCCGCAAGGTCGCGACTGGCCGGCAAACGCGTGCCGCTGGCCAGTCGTCCGTCGAGCACGCGCACGCGCAATGCCTGGTAGAGCTGACGGCTCAAGCCCTGGCGGGGATCGAGTTCGATGCCGGCGGGGTTGAAGGACAGGGACAGCGGCGTATCGGTCATGGCCTGTACCTAAAAAGAATGGACCTATGAAATTGCTCTGTAATGGCTCTTACAACGGACCAATAGCCTGCCTAGGATGAAGCCATTCGCCAAGGGATATTTCCATGTACAACCCCAGCTCGTTTGCCATCAAAGATTTGCCGGACATGCAGCAGCAGATACTCGCCACTCGTCTCGCCATCCTGGTGACCCACGGCGAGCAAGGCCTGCAAGCCAGTCATATTCCGGTGCTGCTGGACGCCGAACAAGGCCCCAATGGCACCCTCTACGGGCACTTCGCCAAGGCCAATCCGCAGTGGCAGGAACTGCAGAACGGTGCCGAGGCGATGGTGATTTTTGCCGGGGCCGACGCCTACGTCAGCCCAGGGTTTTACCCGAGCAAAGCCGAGCACGGCAAAGTCGTGCCGACCTGGAACTACGTGGCCGTACACGCCTACGGTGTGGCAGAAGTGTTCACCGACGCCGATCGCTTGCTGAACCTGGTCAGCGCTCTCACCGATCGACACGAAGCGGGTCGCGCTCAACCATGGAAAGTCGCTGATGCTCCCGTCGACTACATCGACGGTATGCTCAAGGCCATCGTCGGTTTCGCCCTGCCGATCGAGCGCCTGGAAGGCAAACGCAAGTTGAGTCAGAACCGCAGTGCCGCAGACATCGCCGGTGTGCGCGAAGGGTTGGCCGCCAGCCCCGACGCGCAGGACCAGGCCCTCGCCCACTTGATGCGTTAAGGAATGAACATGAGTCAGATCGAGATTCGCCAGGTCACCGCCGACGACCACGCCGCGTGGTTGCTGTTGTGGCAGGCCTACCTGCGCTTCTACAACACCGAACTGCCGGACGCCGTGAGCCAAAGCACCTGGCAGCGCATGCTAGACCCGACCGAACCGACCCACTCCGCCCTCGCCTGGGCCGATGGCAAAGCCGTGGGCATGGTGAACTTCATCTACCACCGCTCGAACTGGAGCGTCGAAAACTCCTGCTATCTGCAAGACTTGATCGTAGCGCCAGAAACCCGTGGCACCGGCGTCGGGCGCAAGCTGATCGAATTCGTCTACGCCACCGCCAAGGCCGACGGTTGCTGCAAGGTTCATTGGCTGACCCACGAAACCAACGCCACCGCGATCCAGCTCTACGAGCGCATCGCCGAACGCCCCGGTTACATCCAGTTTCGCAAAAATATTTAAGGTTCAAGGAGAGCAGCATGACGACTTCACTCGCGGACTGGAAAGGCGCCCCGGCCCCCACGGTTCAACTGATCGAAGGGCGCTTCATTCGCCTGGAAAAACTCGACCCGGCGCGCCACGCCGACGGTTTGTTCAAAGCCCTGCAAGGCCCCGGTGCCGATCCGAAACTCTGGGATTACTTGCCTTACGGTCCGTTCCCGGAGCGCAGCGCCTTTAACGATTGGCTGAACAACCACGCGGCCAATAGCGACCCGTATTTCTTCACCGTGATCGACCGTGCCAGCGGCGATGTGCAGGGCATCCTCAGCCTGATGTCGATCGTTCCGGCCCAAGGTCGTATCGAAATCGGCCACGTGACCTTCGGCGCTGCGATGCAACGCTCACCAAAAAGTACCGAGGCGGTTTACCTGCTGGCCAAAGAGTCGTTCGACCTGGGTTATCGGCGCCTTGAGTGGAAGTGCAACAACGGCAACGCCCGCTCCAAGTATGCGGCCGAGCGGTTGGGGTTCAGTTTTGAGGGCGTGTTCCGCCAGCACATGGTCGTGAAGGGACAGAACCGCGATACGGCGTGGTATTCGATTCTGGATTCGGAATGGCCAGCGGTTGGGGCGGGGTTTGAGCAGTGGCTTTCAGATGAAAACCAGACGGATTCGGGGCAAGTGAAAACCCTGGCCGAGTGCCGCGGGTAATTCTTTAGCGCCTGGACGGGCGCCTTCGCGGGCAAGCCTCGCTCCCACAGGATGATCGTTCCCACGCTCTGCGTGGGAATGCAGCCCGGGACGCTCTGCGTCCCAAAGCGGACGCAGAGCGCCCATTGAGGCGTTCCCACGCAGAGCGTGGGAACGATCTTCTCAGACGAGTTTCTGGGCCAGCACGGCAATATGCTCCGGCCCGATCCCGCAGCACCCGCCCAAATGACTGGCCCCACGCTTCTGCCAATCCGCCGCCCAGTGCAGGTAACCTGGCGGGTCCAGATCCTCGCGCAAAGGGTCCAATCCGTCGTTGGCCGTGGCCTCTTTCGGTTGTGGCGGGAAAGCGTTGGCGTATGCGCCGATGTGAATATTCACACCCAACCGCTCGAAGGTTTCCCGCGCCGCATCAATGGCTGCGCCGATGACTTCCGGCTGGCTGCAGTTGAACAGCAATGTCTCGACACCCAGCTCAGCGGCCACGGCGGCCGCTTCGGCCACCGGCTCGCCGGAACGCAAGCGCGGCACGTCGTCGGTGTCTTCATCCTTCAAGGTAAACGACAACCAGAACGGCTTGCCATCCTTCGGCAGCCCGGCGTGGATCGCCCGCGCCTCGACGATCGAGCTCTGGGTTTCCGCCAGCCACAAGTCAACGTGGGGCGCGAGGCCCTTCACTAACGGTGTCAACAATTCAGTCACGCGATTAGCGTCGAACAGATCCGGACGGTAGGAACCAAACAGCGGTGGCAACGAGCCGGCCACGCGTACCGGTTTGCCTGCCGCGTCCACCGCGCGCCGCGCCAGTTCACCCGCCAACGCAGCCAACGCTTGCCCTTCAGCGGCAAAACGCGCCTCGCCAATATGAAACGGCACCACCGCATAGCTGTTGCTGGTGATGACGTTTGCACCGCTTTCGATATAAGCCGCGTGCACCGCTTCGACCGCTTGCGGTGCTTCGCTCAAGGCCAGCGCCGACCACTCGGGCTGTCTGAACGGCGCCCCACGGCGCTGCAGCTCACGGCCCATGCCGCCATCCAGAATCACTGTGCTTCCTGCGCTCATATGCCATTCACTCATATGCTTATGAAAATAACTCACTACCAGAGTCGTTCTTATAACTATTTAATACGTAACATCTGATTAATAACAACCTCTTTTTTTCAGGGATCGACTGTGAAATTTCAACCGCTATTGGCCTTGGGCCTGACGATTCTGGCTGCCTCCACTCAAGCCTTTGGCGGCGCCACCCTGGATCGCGTCGAGCAAAAGAAAGAATTGGTGGGCGTGTTGATGGAAAGTTATCCACCGTTCTCGTTCCTCAACGACCAGAACCAACTCGACGGCTTCGACGTGGATGTGGCCAAAGCCGTGGCCGAGAAACTCGGCGTGAAACTGCGCCTCGAAACCCCGTCCTGGGACGTGATTGCCGCCGGCCGCTGGAGCGGTCGCTACGACATCTGCATCTGCTCCATGACCCCGAGCAAGGCCCGCGCCGAAGTCTTCGATTTCCCGGTCGAGTACTACGCCTCGCCAGCCGTGATCGTGGTCAACGCCAAGGATGATCGAATCCACAACGCCAAGGACCTGAGCGGCAAGAAAGTCGGCCTGACCAGCGCCTCCAGCTACGAAAGCTACCTGAACAAAAACCTGGTGATCGAAGGCGCCGAGGACACGCAGTTGCAGTACCCGTTCGAGGACGTGCAGATCGCTCCGTATGACACCGACAACGTGGCCTTCCAGGATTTGGGCCTGGGCGCCGGTGTTCGACTGGACGCGATTCTCACCAATCTGGTGACCGCGCAACCGCGCCTGACCCAAGACCAACGCTTCAAACTCGCTGGCGAGGCGCTGTACTCCGAGCCGAATTCGGTGGCCATTGAAAAAGGTGACGCGCAGTGGGACGGCAAAGTGCGTGAAGTCTTCGCGCAGCTGAAACAGGACGGCACGTTGAGCAAGCTCTCGCAAAAATGGATCGGCGCCGATATCAGCAAATGACTTCTTTCCCGACACCTCCTCAGCCGCCGCAGCCGGTGGCTGAGTCGCGACTGCAACGGATCTTCGGTTTCCGCACGCGGCTGTACCTGACCTGGGCGGCGATGCTCGGCTTGTTCGCCAGTTTCTTCTTGAGCTTCGACCTGAAGTTCTCAATCATCCTCGACAAACTGCCGAACCTGGTTGGCCTGCACCTGGCGCCTAACGGCTTCCTGCAAGGTGCGGCGCTGACATTGTTTCTCTGCGCCTGCTCAATCGTCGCCTCATCAATGCTGGGCTTCATCACAGCCCTGGGGCGGCTATCGAAAAGCGCCGTGGCGTTCGGCATTGCGAGTTTCTACGCGTCGTTCTTTCGCGGCACACCGCTGCTGATCCAGATCCTGCTCATTTACCTCGGCCTGCCGCAACTGGGCATCGTGCCCGGCGCCATCGCCGCCGGCATCATCGCCCTGTCGCTGAACTACGGCGCCTACCTCAGCGAAATCTTCCGCGCCGGCATCCTCGGCGTCCCCCACGGCCAACGGGAAGCCTCCCTGGCTCTGGGCATGCGCGAAACCGTGATCTTCTGGCGCGTCACCCTGCCCCAGGCCATGCGCACCATCATCCCGCCAACCACCAACCAATTCATCTCCATGCTCAAGGACTCGTCGTTGATTTCGGTGATGGGAGTGTGGGAGGTGATGTTTTTGGCGCAGTCGTATGGGCGGTCGAGTTATCGCTACATCGAAATGCTGACGACCGCGGCGGTGATTTATTGGGTGATGTCGATTGGGCTGGAGCTGATACAGGCGCGGATGGAGCGGCACTACGGCAAAGCCTATGTGAGCCGTAGTTAACAAAACCGTAGCCTTCAAATACACGCAAATCCTGTGGCGAGGGCGCTTGCTCCCGTTGGGGGCGAAGCGGCCCCAGAATCAAAAGTTCGCAGCCTTCGGCAACGACTTGTTGCCGACTTAGCTGAAATCACGCCGAATCCGCACCACGCCCATCTTCAAGCCAAACGGTTTGAACACAGAATTGAGCGATTTCAACGTTTGATTCCCTTCTCCATGCTCGATATGCACGAGTGTGCGCACAGAAATTTTGCACATCTTCGCGAACTGGGTTTGGTGCAGGCCAGTGACCTCAACCCGTAATCGACGGACTGCTTCGCCTATTTCTAGAGTGCCTTGGGCAAGCCCATCTTGAATGCCTTCGATCAACAGAGCACGGGCATCAATGGTAATGGTCATCTCAGCCCCCATACCTTCAAGCGTTGCTCAAGATTCCTCAACGCAACCCCAGGGTGATTCATAGTGGCCTCAGGAAGACCGCTGGCGGTGAGAATGTCCGGCAAAGCCAACAAGCGATCAGCATCCGCTCGCAGATCTTCAAATAGCGATTCAGGATCTCCGATATCCCCCAATGCATTGCATACCTCGCGCCATTTCACCTCGCCCGCCACCTCCAAGTCTTTGGGCCATTTAGTGGTGCGCGTGACACCCTCATCGTCCATTACCATTGGAGCCAAATCGTAGATCGGAGCCAGACGAAAAGACTCTGTGCCGCGAATAATAGAAGTGTTGCGGCCATGGTTATCGGAGTTGCCCAGAATTTTGTTGAGCAAATCACGACGCAGATAATCCGACACCAGAGCAGACACCTGATCGACCTGCCCGGCTTGTTTCCACAACCGGGCGAGCAGCCGGATCACCTCAAGGTGGTTCATGTAACTGCCTGGGACTGTCACACCAGCCAGCGAATAAATTGATTCAACCGCTAATCTCTCAACACCTTGTTCTGTTACTTCTCGGTCGAAGCGCTTCATCCAAAGACTGGGTTTGGTTGCCTCCTCAAGCGCAAGCCCATCCTTCGCAATCGTCTCGATCCCCAGAACGTGCAACGCCTTGTAGTAGTGAAATTCGCTTTTGAGAATGATCTGATCAGTCTGGGCGGCTCTGTTCCGAGCAAATTTCACAAACCAATGCTGCGCCACTTGATCGTCGCTCAGTACAGCATCCGGATACAGCAGACCGTCCCGCCCTTGCGACATCAAAAGTTTAGGGGCTTCACCACCTGCCCCTGTGGCACCACCAATCGCTGCGCCCTGCTCATAGGCGTACTCCAAAAAAGTATTGTCTCGAGCGATGACTTCTTTTCGGAGAAAACCGATGGCGGGCCTGTCGTCTGCAACTTCAGCCGACTCCTTGATACGCATGTGGCCGATAGGTGCGGGCGTGCTCCGCCCCAGCAAAAATAAATCAGCGCTGATGCCATCAGGCTTTTCCAGGCCAACGCGCGCCATAAGAAAGCGTTTAGCAGCGCCGGCTGGGGCGATGTCGAGTAAAAAAGCCGGCGCTTTTTTCAGCGACGTGTTATCCCAATCCAAAGGCAATCTGGCGCTGACAGCTTTGGAAAATGGCGATTCGATGTACTCAAGGTTGTTAGCCACATAGTCTTTTTTGTAACCAAATCGACAGGGCCCTTCGAAGCCTTTTTCGGGCTCGGTAAAAACCAGAGTCATCGCATCTAACCAGTTACCAGATGTGTAGACCTGCAGCGTCAATGTGTACATAGCTCACCTGCAATTTGATGCGTGCCATCGTAAGAAAACGATCCGACTCATGCAATATAGTGCATCTACTAGCCAATCATTGGCCTAATTTACGCATTAAAATGCATTCGAAAACCGAATCGGACGAAATTTACGCATTAAATTGCAGAAATCCATAATCCTCCAGACATCATTCTGTAAAAACCCTCCGCTATACAAGACGGCTCGCTTATAACAAAAAGGCTGTCTACCCCATGCCCTTCTCGCCCCAGCGTCTCGCCCTGACCATCGCCCTGCTGATCAGCGCCACCACCACCCAAGCTAAAAACGTGCAGATCGACACCGCCACTACCGCTGCGCAAACCCTCGGTGGCAATGACACGCTGACGATTTCCGCGCCCGGCAGCATCACCAACAGCGGCAAGGCCGTGACCCTGAAAGACAAGACCAGTGGCGTCGGCGTGGTGGTCGATAACGCGGGCAAGATCGTGTCTACCGGTGGCCGGGCGATCGACAGCAGTGGCGACCTGACCCAGGCGCGCAACTACAGCATTTATAACCGCAGCGGCGGGCAGATTCTGGGGTTCAACGACGCGTTGCGCATCGACAGCAACTTCGCGAGCGGCAGTCTGTTGATCGATAACAGCGGGATCATTCGCTCAACGACCGGCCAGGGGCTGGACCTGGATGCGTTGCGCAGCGACAACGTCAAAACCACGATCATCAACCGCGCGGGCGGGCTGATTCGTAGGGACGCCAGCGACGGGATGAAGACCGGGGCCAACGCGACGATCACCAACTATGGCGAGATCTCCACGGGCGACTCGCACAACGTCGACGAGAAGTTCGACGGCATCGACATCGATACAGCGACCGGCGTGACGGTGACCAACTACGGGACCATTTCCGGCGGCCGCCACGGCATCACCACCGACCTCGGCGCCACGCTGGTCAACTACGGGCAGATCACCGGGCGCAACGGTTCGGGTTTCGGTTCCGACGGCGACGGCACGGTGATCAACCACGGCACGATTACCGGCGCCTACTCAGGGCTGCAACCCAACGGCGACGGCGATGGCGTGGACATCGACAACATCGCCCACATCGAAAACTACGGCACCATCCAGGGCGTCGGCGCGGGCGGCGTGGACAAGGGCGGTTTCGCCAACGGCAGTGAAGGCATCGCACTGGGCGGCGGGTATGTGTTGAACGCCAAAGGTGCGCTGATCAGCGGCGCCAACAGCGCGATCCTGGTGGACGATGGCAGCGGCGGTTCGGGGGCGGCGGCAACCACGCTGGAAAACTTCGGCACCATTCAGGGTCTCGACGGTTTTGGCGTGAAGTTCGTCGGCGAGTTTGCCGACAGCGTGATCAACGGCGGCACCATCAGCGGCAGCAACGGCCTGGCACTGGACCTGGGCGGTGGCAACGACAGCCTGACGTTGCGTAATGGCAGCCGCTTCGTCGGTGTGGTCGATGGCGGCAGCGGTTATGACCGGGTGGTGATGGACGACGTGACGGGCGGCAGTTTCGGCGCCAGTCGTAATTTCGAATGGCTGGAGGTCAAGCAAGGGGCCTGGACCCTGACCGGCAACGGTGATTTCAGCGACGGCGGCGCCGTGCGCAATGGTGCGACGCTGATCAACCAGGGCGGGATTGCCGGTTTGCTGACCGTGGATCAGGGCGGCGTGTATGCCGGTGGTGGTTCGGTGGGCAATTTGCTGGTCAACGGTACATTGCAGACCAACACCCAACTCGGTACCGCGACTGTCGTTCACGATTTGACCTTTGGCAGCGGCGGCACCCTGGCCTATGGCGTGAATGCCGACGGCACCAGCGCCCCGGTGAAGATCGGCGGCACCGCCAATCTGAACGGCGCAACTCTGGCGGTGAACCCCGGCAGCGGCACCTATCCGTGGCAAAGCCATTACACCGTGTTGCAAGCTGCGAGCGTCAACGGCACGTTTGGCAAGGTCACCAGCGATTACGCGTTTCTCACGCCGACCCTTGCGTACACCCCGACTCAGGTCGATCTGACCTACACCCGCAACGACATCGCCTTCAACCAATTCGCGGCCACCGCCAACGGCAACAACGCCGCCAACAGCCTGGCCTCGATAGGTAAAAACAACACGCTCTACAACGCGCTGCTCAACACCACCAACGCCACGGCTGGCGCAGCCATCGAGCAATTGGCCGGCGCGAGCAACGCCAACCTGACCAGCGCCACCCTCGGCGCCAGCAGCCAGATTGGCGCCAGCATGCTCTCGGCGATGCAGCAAATGGGCGGCGGTTCAGGCTTGCTGGTGGGCCTCGATTCCCGGGACACACCGGTGCTCGCCTCCACCGGCGTTCCATCCGAAGCCCGCAACCTGAACGACCCGAATGCCCAAGGCCGACTCTGGCTGCAAGCCATCGGCGGCTACGGCAAGCTCGACGGCGAACACGGCAACAGCGGTCTGGAACAACGCACCAAGGGCAGCGTGCTCGGCGCCGATTGGGCGCTCAATTCGCAATGGCGACTGGGCGTGCTCGGTGGTTATTCGAAAACTGATCTGGATGCCACCGGCGTCGATGGCAATGTCGAGAGTTGGCACACCGGGGTCTATGCCCTGCGCCAAAGCGGCCCGTTTGCGCTACGTCTCGGCGCGGCCTACAGCGGCCACCAAGGGGAAAGCAAACGCACCGTCGCGTTCAACGGTTTCAGCGATCGACCAAAAGGCGATTACGACGCCGACAGCCAACAAGCCTTCGTTGAACTGGGTTACGCGATGGGTCGCGGCCGCCTCAGCGTTGAACCCTTCGCCAACCTTGGCTACCAGCGCTATCACCGCGACAGCTACAAAGAGAAAGGTGGCGCCGCCGCGTTACAGGTCGAGGAGCAAACCCAGGACAACTTCAGCAGCACCTTCGGCGTACGCCTGGCGCACCTGAGCACCCTGGACAACGGCATGAGCCTGACGCCACGCATGACGGCTGGCTGGAAGCATACCTATGGCGATGTCAGTAGCTCGACTCGCCAGGCCTTCGTGGTCGGCGGCACGGCGTTCAATGTCGATGGCAGTTCGCTGGATCGTGACAGCCTGGTGCTTGAGGCCGGGTTGGATCTGGGGATTTCGGCGCGGCATTCCGTGGGCGTTGGCTATAGCGGCGAGATCGGGAGCAGCAGCCGTAATCATGGGTTGATTGGGCAGTGGCAGATGAGTTTTTGATATTTTGCCAATGGAAGCTTCCGGGATTGTTGTAGGGAAATACGCCTTGTAATCGGATGAAATCGCTCGCGGTCGACGCTCGATGTTGATTCGGCTACAAGCGATGTCTCTGTACCCTTCACAACGCCCGGAAATGCCCGGCATCCTGAAACCGCATCGAATTTTACAGTTTGGCCTCACCCCCACTGAGGCTGAACCCCATGCCCGATCAACACAAATTCCGCCCACAGCACCTCGCGCTGGCCATCGCACTGGCGTTGGGATGTGGCGAGTTTTCAAACGCTCAAGAGCTGTCTATTCCTACCGAATCATCTGCCCCCGTCGATGCGAAGGTAGTACCGAGGGTCGAGTCAAAACGCGATCCGCTGGCTGTTCTCCAAGCCTTCACTAACGCTGCCAGCACTGTCAGAAAAGAGATCAACTCACCTGAGAGTGTTGTAAAAGGAACAGACGTCAACGACCTGATCATCTTGAAGAACGGCGGCAGCTTCAAAGGTCGGGCTGATGGCGGCGGTGGTATGAATGTCCTGCAACTTGATGCCTCTGACGGTGGCGAGCTGGGCGACACACGAAACTTCACTGGCCTGTTCAGCTCTCAGGGCTCGTGGACGTTGAACAGCAAGAGTGATTTCAAGGACGGCGTGGCAGTGCTCAATGACGGCGTCCTGACCAACAACGGGAAGATCCTGGGTCGCGCGATTGCAGCCGGACAGCTTTTCAACAAAGGCGACATCAAGGGGCAAGTGGACGTCGAAGAAAGCGGTACTTTCGCAGGTAATGGCACCGTCGGCAGCCTGAGAGTACATGGTCTGGTCAACGTCAACAGAATGCACGGCGCCCCAAGGGTCAAAGGGGATTTGAGTCTTTCCAAGACCGGTATATTGGCCTACGAGGTCAATCCCGAAGGCGGTGGGGAAACGATCAAAGTCGACGGCACTGCCAGGCTGGGTGACTCCACCCTGAAAATTGTCTCGATGCCGGGTGAATATCCGCTGAGCAGTCGCTACACCATCATCGAGGCGAAAGAAAAAGTCGAAGGCAAATTCGACAAAGTCCTCAATGACCTCGCGTTTATGGCGCCGAGCCTTAGGTACAACACTAAAAGCGTCGGCATGACTTACGCTCGTAACGAAGTACCTATCGAGAGTCTTGCTACTTCCGACAACGGACGGGAGTTCGCCAAAAATATCACCGAGCCACAACACATCACCGAAGCTCCATTACTCTCCGACAGCACTGCCGTCGCGGAAGTGACGCTACCCTTTATCGCGGACACTCCAGCTCCAACTCCAGCTCCGGAACCATTCGCCGTCGCTGAATCTTCTGGCGCGGCGCAACAAGCATCCGTTGTCACCGACTCTTCCGGCGCCGCGCAACAAGCACTCGTCCTCACTGAGTCTTCCGGCGCTGCGCAACCAGCAGTCGCTATCACCGATTCTTCCGGCGCCGCGCAACAAGCACTCGTCCTCACTGAGTCTTCCGGCGCTGCGCAACCAGCAGTCGCTATCACCGATTCTTCCGGTGCTGCGCAACAGCCATTCACCCTCTCTGGCTCTTCCGGCGTTGTGCAACAAGTCGCTGTCACTGACTCTTCCGGCGCTACGCAACAAATATCCACTGTCACCGAGTCTTCCGGCGCAGCGCAACAAACAGCCGCTGCCACCGATTCTTCCGGCGCAGCGCAACAAACAGCCGCTGTCACCGACTCTTCTGGTGCTGCGCAACAACCTGCCACCGTCGCCGACTCTTCCAGCACGGCGCAACAACCTGCCGCCATCGCCGACTCTTCCAGCACGGCGCAACAACCTGCCACCGTCGCCGACTCTTCCAGCACGGCGCAACAACCTGCCACCGTCGCCGACTCTTCCAGCACGGCGCAACAACCTGCCACCGTCGCCGACTCTTCCAGCACGGCGCAACAACCTGCCGCCACGACGAATGCCGCCGTTGCAGCCCTGCTCGCCGCTGATAAAGAAACAGCCTCCTACGCCCTCGAACAACTCGCCGGTTCCGGCAACGCAAATCTCGCCAAAGCAACCTTGAGCAGTGTCGATCCGGTCAACGGCAGCATGCTGTCGGCCATGCGTCAGTTGGGCACCAACAACTTACGCGAGCGAAACAATGCACCACGTCTGGCGGCGGGCAGCGAAGACAATGGCAGGGTCTGGCTGCAAGCACTTGGCCACGGCGGAAAACTCGATCGCGATATTGAGCCCCTGCAACACTCGACCAAAGGCCTGTTACTGGGAGCGGATTGGAGCGTCGATGAGGATTGGCGCCTGGGGGTGATGGGCGGTAGATCTCGAACTGAGCTGGATAGCCGCGCGCTCGATGGCAATATTGACAGTTGGCACCTGGGCGCTTACGCGTTGCGTCAAAACGGTCCAATGTCACTTCGTCTGGGTGCGTCCTACAGCAACCACGACGGCAGCACCGCACGCCGGGTAGCGTTCACAGGTTTCAGCGATCGCCCCAAAGGCAGTTACGACGCCAGCACTCAACAAGCCTTCGCCGAAGTGGGTTACAACCTGGGCCGCGCCAATGTCAGCATTGAGCCGTTCGCCAGCCTCGGTTACCAACGCTATCAACGCGACGGCTACACCGAAAAAGGTGGGGCCGCGTCGCTGAAGGTTCATGAGCAAACTCAAAGCAACATGAACAGCACGGTTGGCCTACGCCTGGCGAAGACCGACACCCTGGATAACGGCATGCGCCTGACACCGCGATTCAGTGCAGGCTGGAAACACACGTACGGCGATACCTACACCTCAACGCGCCAACGACTGGTCACGGGTGGCAGCAACTACACCGTTTACGGTGTGGAGCTGGATCGCAATAGCCTGCTGGTGGATGCCGGCCTGGATCTTGGGGTTTCGGCTAACCACAGCGTGGGCGTGGGCCTGACCGGTGAGGTCGGCAGTGACAGCCGCAATCACGGCGTGATGGGCCAGTGGCGCATGGCGTTCTGATCAACGACTGACACACCTCGGAACCTGTGGGAGCGGGCTTGCTCGCGAAAGCAGTTTGTCAGCCAACATGGATGTCAACTGACACGGCCCCTTCGCGAGCAAGCCCGCACATTTGGCCTGTGGAATCTCAGACAAAAAAAGGGGAGCACATGCCCCCCCGAGGTTTAAAGCGGTGTATCGAGGCTGTTAATTCAGCCTTCGATCTCGATCAGGATTTCGCCCGGATTCACCCGGTCGCCCTTGGCCACGTGGATGGCGGTGACTTTGCCGGCGATGGCGGCCTGGACTTCGGTTTCCATCTTCATCGCTTCGGTGATCAGCACGGACTGGCCTGCCTTTACGGTGTCACCTTCCTTGACCAGCACATCGACGATGTTGCCGGGCATGGTGGTGCTGACGTGGCCCGGGGCCGTGGCTTGCTTGCGTTTGCTGCTGCCGCCGCTGACGAATTCGTTGAGCGGTTCGAACACCACTTCTTCCGGCATGCCATCGATGGACAGGTAGAAGTGACGCTTGCCTTCGGCTTTCACGCCAACACCGGTGATGTCGACGCGATAAGTTTCACCGTGGACATCGATGACGAACTCGGTCGGCACGCCTTCGCCACTGGCCGAGGTCACGCCGCCGGCTTCAGGAATCGGCAGCAGCACTTCAGGCGTCAAGGTGCCGGCATTGCGTTCTTCGAGGAACTTGCGGCCGATGTCCGGGAACATGGCGTAGGTCAGCACGTCTTCTTCAGATTTGGCCACGGCGCCGATTTCGCCACGCAGCTTGGTCATTTCCGGCTTCAGCAAATCGGCCGGACGATGGTCGATCACCTCTTCGCTGCCGATGGCCTGGCGACGCAGCTTTTCGTTCACCGTGCCCGGCGCCTTGCCGTAGCCGCCTTGCAGGTAGAGCTTCACTTCGTTGGTGATGGTCTTGTAACGCTCGCCAGCCAGCACGTTGAAGAACGCCTGGGTGCCGACGATTTGTGAGGTCGGGGTCACCAGCGGCGGGAAGCCGAGGTCTTCACGAACACGCGGGATTTCGGCCAGCACTTCGCTCATGCGGTTGAGTGCGCCCTGCTCTTTCAACTGGTTGGCCAGGTTGGAGATCATCCCGCCCGGCACCTGGTTGACTTGCACGCGGGTGTCGACGGCGGTGAACTCGCTTTCGAACTGGTGGTACTTCTTGCGCACGGCGTAGAAGTACAGGCCGATCTCTTGCAGCAGTTCCAGATTCAGACCGGTGTCGAACTCGCTGCCTTTCAGGGCGGCGACCATCGATTCAGTGCCCGGATGGCTGGTGCCCCAAGCGAAGCTGGAGATCGCGGTGTCGATGTGGTCGGCGCCGTTTTCGATGGCCTTGAGTTGGCACATCGCAGCCAGGCCAGCGGTATCGTGGGAATGGATGAACACCGGCAGCGATTGCTCGGATTTCAATGCCTTGACCAGCTCGCCGGTGGCGTACGGGGTCAGCAGGCCTGCCATGTCCTTGATCGCCACCGAGTCGCAACCCATGGCTTCCATTTGCTTGGCTTGCGCCACAAACGCCTCGATGGTGTGCACCGGGCTGGTGGTGTAGGCGATGGTGCCCTGGGCGTGTTTTCCCGCCGCTTTCACGGCTTCGATGGCCACACGCAGGTTACGCACATCGTTCATGGCGTCGAAGATGCGGAACACGTCGATGCCGTTGACCGCAGCCTTGGCGACGAAGGCTTTGACCACGTCGTCGCTGTAATGGCGGTAGCCCAACAGGTTCTGGCCACGCAGGAGCATTTGCAGACGCGTGTTAGGCAACGCCGCGCGCAGTTGGCGCAGACGCTCCCACGGGTCTTCTTTCAGAAAACGGACGCAGGCGTCGAAGGTCGCGCCGCCCCAGACTTCCAGCGACCAGTAGCCGACTTTGTCGAGCTTGTCGCAGATCGGCAGCATGTCTTCGGTGCGCATGCGGGTGGCGAGCAGCGATTGGTGGGCGTCGCGCAGGATGGTGTCGGTGACGAAGATTTTCTTGGACATATTAGGATCTCCTCATAGCGGCGAGCTTCAAGCTACAAGCGGCAAGAAAAAGCCAATCTGCTCTTTCTTGCCACTTGCCGCTGACAGCTTGCGGCTGTTTATTCATAAACCCGCATGTGCGGCGATGGCGGCGGCGATGGCCAGGGCCAGCTCTTCGGGTTTGCGCTTGATCGAGTAGTTGGTCAGTTCAGGGTGGGCTTCAACGAAGCTGGTGTTGAACTGGCCGCTACGGAATTCCGGGTTACGCAGGATTTCCTGGTAGTACGCGGCGGTGGTCTTGACCCCTTGCAGACGCATGTCGTCGAGGGCGCGCAAGCCACGGTCCATCGCCTCTTCCCAGGTCAGCGCCCACACCACCAGTTTCAGGCACATGGAGTCGTAGAACGGCGGAATGGTGTAGCCGGTGTAGATCGCCGTGTCGGTACGTACGCCGGGGCCACCGGGTGCGTAATAACGGGTGATCTTGCCGAAGCTCGGCAGGAAATTGTTTTTCGGGTCTTCGGCGTTGATCCGGAATTGCAGCGCGAAACCGCGGTGCTGGATGTCTTCCTGTTTCACCGAAAGCGGCAAGCCGGAGGCGATGCGGATTTGCTCACGCACGATGTCGATGCCGGTGATTTCTTCGGTGATGGTGTGTTCCACCTGCACCCGAGTGTTCATCTCCATGAAGTACACCTCGCCCTCGGCGAGCAGGAACTCCACGGTGCCGGCGTTCTCGTAACCCACGGCTTTAGCTGCACGCACCGACAGGTCGCCGATGTAGGCGCGCTGTTCCGGGGTCAGTTGCGGGCTCGGGGCAATTTCGATGAGTTTCTGGTTACGGCGCTGAATCGAGCAGTCGCGCTCGAACAGGTGCACCACATTGCCAAAGCTGTCGCCGAGAATCTGCGCTTCGATGTGTTTCGGATTGACGATGCATTTTTCCAGGAACACTTCCGCGGAACCAAAAGCCTTGGTCGCTTCGGAAATCACCCGTGGGAACGCTTGTTCGAGTTCTTCGCGGCTGTCGCAGCGACGGATACCACGACCACCACCACCGGAGGTTGCCTTGAGCATGACCGGATAACCGATACGGTCGCCTTCGACCAAGGCTTCGGCGATGTCCGCGACGTTGCCTTCGGTGCCCGGTGTGACCGGCACGCCGGCCTTGATCATGCTGCGGCGGGCTTCAGTCTTATCGCCCATGCGGCGAATGACTTCAGCCGATGGACCAATGAATTTGATGCCACGTTCTGCGCAGATATCGGCCAGTTCAGCGTTTTCCGAGAGGAAGCCGTAGCCGGGATGCAATGCATCACAACCGGTTTCCACGGCCAGATTCACCAGTTTGCGCGCATTCAGGTAACCCGCCAGTGGCTCAGCACCGATGCTGTGGGCCTCGTCCGCGCGCTTCACATGCAAGGCATGGCGGTCGGCGTCGGAATAGATCGCGACCGAGCGAATGCCCATCTCGGCGCAGGCACGCACGATTCGTACGGCAATCTCACCACGGTTGGCGATCAGGATCTTTTTTATCACTTGGAGGTTCCCTTGAGCCGGTGGTACCCACGACCTGTTTAGAGCAGGTCGACGCGTGACCAAATGTTTCTATTTAGTCGCAGCCCCACACTAGCCCCCATGAGGGATTAACAAAAATGATTAATAATTGGGTCAGGCATAAGTAAAGACTTATAGTTGAATCACCAGTCTGCGCCGAGATCACTATAAAAATGCGTAAGTCCTTGATGCGTATGACATTACGTCAATTGCAGATCTTCAATGAAGTCTGCGATCTGAGGTCCTACAGCCGCGCAGCTGAGGAAATGTCTCTCACACAACCTGCCGTGAGCCTACAGATTCGTCAACTCGAGGAGCTGATTGGTCAACCTTTGTTCGATTACGTCGGCAAAAAACTCTACATGACCGAGGCGGCGGAAGCGCTTCAGCGCGCCAGCCGGGACATTTTCGGGCGCCTGGAAAACCTCGACATGCAGTTGTCGGACATGCAGGGATCGTTGCAAGGCCAATTGAAACTGGCGGTGGAATCCAGCGCCAAGTATTTCGTGCCGCATTTGTTTGCCGCGTTCAAGCGCCAGCACCCGGAAGTGAACCTGCACCTGACGGTCGTCAACCGTGGCCAGGTCATCCGGCGCCTGTCGGATAATCGCGATGACTTGGTGATCATGTCGATGGTGCCGCAGGACATGGGCCTGGAATTCCTGCCGTTCCTCAATAACCCGATTGTGGCCGTGGCGCCACCGGATCATCCGCTGTGCCACATGGGGCCGCTGCGCTTGCAGGATCTGGAGCCGTACACGCTGCTGATGCGCGAACCGGGTTCCGGGACGCGAATGGCGTGCGAAGAATATTTCAAAGAGAAGCGCGTGCACTTCACCCAGACCCAAGAGGTCGCGTCGGCAGAAGCCCAGCGTGAGTGTGTGTTGGCAGGTCTGGGCGTGGCGCTGTTGACGCGCCACGCCCTGAACCTTGAGTTGGCGACCGGCGGATTGATCGAGTTGCCGGTCGAGGAGCTGCCGCTGTATCGCAGTTGGTGCCTGGTGCAGGCCAAGGCCAAGCGCCTGTCACCGGTGGCTCACGCATTCCTTGCGTTTATCCGCAGCGAACGGGCGCAGATCAGCGCCCTGGTTGAGCGTTTCGACGGGAAGTTGCGGGAGCCGCCTGCCAGTAATTGAGTTCCAGATCCTCAGGAAAATCACCGATCTCGGCCAGAAGCTGACGGCGTTCGCAGCGATCTTCGATAGCGCGGCGAAATTCCATGCGGCGCTGGTCTTCTTGCTGACGACGGGTTCTGAGGGCGCTGTTGCGTTCTTCGTAGGGCTGGGCCATTGCGAGTCTCCCAAGGCGATTACGGGAGTTACACGATGAACGCGGGGGATGACGGTTTGGCGGCGGGCGGGTTACAGGGATGTGAATCTTGTAGAGGGATGTGGCGTTTATGAAGACGCCTTCGCGGGCAAGCCTCGCTCCTACCTGTATGCGCTATCTGTAGGAGCGAGGCTTGCCCGCGAAGAGGCCCTCAAGACAAACGAGGAATCAATCATCCAGCGCTTTCACCGATTTAGGCGACAGCCGCAAGCTACGCAGGCTGCGCTTGACGCTTTTGAGGTGGTTGACCAGGCTCGGCCCGCGGGCCATGGCCACGCCCATCGCCAACACGTCGATCACCACCAGGTGGGCGATCCGCGAAGTCAGCGGCGTATAGATTTCGGTGTCTTCGTGCACATCGATCGCCAGATTGACGGTCGACAGCTCGGCCAATGGCGTCTGGCTCGGGCACAAGGTAATCAGCGAAGCGCCGCTTTCGCGCACCAGATTCGCGGTGATCAACAAATCCTTGGAACGCCCCGACTGGGAAATGCAGATCGCCACATCAGTCGGCTTCAGGGTCACCGCCGACATCGCCTGCATGTGCGGATCGGAATACGCTGCCGCCGTCAGCAGCAAACGGAAGAATTTGTGCTGGGCATCCGCCGCCACCGCACCCGACGCGCCAAAGCCATAGAACTCGACCCGCTGGGCCTGCGACATCAGCGACACCGCCCGCTGCAACTCCACCGGATCGAGCTTCTCGCGAACCTCCATCAACGTGTGCAGGGTGGTGTCGAAGATTTTCAGGCTGTAGTCAGCGACCGAATCGTCTTCATGAATTGCGAACTGCCCGAAGCTCGCACCGGCCGCCAGGCTCTGCGCCAGCTTCAGCTTCAAATCCTGGAAACCCGAGCAACCGATGGCGCGGCAAAAGCGCACGATGGTCGGCTCGCTGATGCCCACGCTGTGGGCCAGGTCGGCCATGGAACTGTGCATCACCGCCGCAGGGTCAAGCAGCACATGGTCGGCGACCTTGAGCTCCGACTTGCGTAACAGGTGGCGTGACTGGGCGATGTGTTGCAGCAGATTCAAAGGGGTCGACTCTTTGTTATTGGCAGGTGCCGGGGATGTAGCACGCTTGTAGTTATACTACATGGATTGGCTTTTTGCCTGCTCAATGCGTAACTCAATGTCCCCATTCCACGCGTCGTACGCTCCATGTAGCACCTACAGGGGGTTTGCGTCCGCGCGCAGCAGCTCAGCCAGATCAACGGCTTCCACCGGACGACTGATCAGATAGCCCTGCACTTCATCGCAGCGTTCGGCTTGCAAAAACTCCAGTTGCTCGACGCGCTCCACGCCTTCGGCCACGACTTTGAGCGACAAGCCATGGGCCATGGCAATAATCGCCCGGGTGATCGCCGCATCCTCGCCGCCCTCCCCCAAGCCACGGATAAACGCCTGGTCGATCTTCACGTAATCCACCGGGATGCGCTTGAGATAGCTCAGCGACGAATACCCGGTGCCAAAATCATCAATTGCCAGTTTCACCCCCAAATCACGCAACTGCTGGAAGGTCGCGATGATGTGTTCGACGCTGTCCAGCAACTGGCTTTCGGTGAGTTCCAGTTCCAGGTAATGCGGGGCCAGACCGGTTTCTTCCAGTACCTGACGCACCAGGCTGACCAGCTTGCCCTGGCGCAATTGATGCACCGACAAATTGACCGACACCCGGATCGGCGCCAGCCCCTGGCGCTGCCATTCGCAAGCTTGCCAGCAAGCCTGGCGCAATACGAATTCGCCAATCGGGCCGATCAGCCCGGTTTCCTCGGCCAGACCAATGAAATCGCTGGGCGGCACCCGGCCCATGGTCGGGTGATCCCAGCGCACCAGAGCTTCGGCAGCGTTCAAACGGCCGGTGGCGAGACACAGTTTCGGTTGGTAAAACACCTTCAGCTGCTTTTCTTCGATGGCTTTGCGCAGTTGATTTTCGAGCTGCAAACGCTCAAGGGTACTGGCCTGCAGACTGTCGGTGTAGAACTGGAAGTTATTGCCGCCCAAATGCTTGGCGTGCTGCATGGCTATGTTCGACTGGCTGACCAGTGCGGAAATTTCTCGGGCGTTGTCCGGCAACATGCTGATGCCCATCGACGCGCTGACCACCAATTCATGCCCATCGACCGTCACCGGCAGACGCAGCTTGGTCGACAACCGAGTCGCCACCCGCGCCAGGCTCGACAGGTTTCCGTAAGCATCGAACAACACTGCGAACTCATCGCCGGAAAGCCGTGCGATGGTGTCCGCCTCAGGCAGCGCATTGACCAGTCGCCGGGCCATTTTCTGCAATAGCTGGTCAGCGATTTCATGGCCGAGACTGTCATTGAGTAGCTTGAAACGATCCAGATTGATGTGCAGCAGCGCCAAACTGCGCCGACCGCCCTGACGCACCCGTTGATGGGCCTCGCGCAGCCGTTCACGGAACAGCGAGCGGTTGGCCAGGCCGGTGAGTTCATCGTAGTGAGTCAAGTAACGCATGCGCTCTTCGGATTCGCGCCGGGCCGAAAGATCGGCGAAGAAGCCGACAATATGGCTGACCTTTCCGCGACTATCGCGCACCGCGTTCAGTTGCAGCCATTGCGGGTAAAGTTCGCCGTTCTTGCGGGTTTCCACCAGTTCGCCCTGCCAACTGCCGTGCTGCTCAAGGGCCTGATGGATGCTGGTGTAGTGGCGGCGGGCATCGCGGCTGCACGGCAACTCGACGACGTTGCGCCCGAGCATGTCCTCGACGTCGTAACCGGTCACACGGCTGAAGGCCTGATTGACCGCGATCAGCGCGTAATTCGGGTCGAAGATCACAATGCCTTCGCTGGCCGCTTCAAACACCGTCGCCGCCAGTTGCCGCTGCTCTTCCTGGCCTTTGCTCGCGCTGATGTCGCGGCGGGTGCCGACCATGCGAATCACCCGGCCACTGTCACTGCGCTCTACGGCACGGCCCCGGTCTTCGATCCAGACCCAATGGCCATCGCCATGGCGCACGCGGTATTCGATCTGGTAATCCTCGCTGCGCCCCTTCAAATGCTCGATCAGGGCGCGCTTGAGGGGCGGTACGTCGTCGGGATGCAGGCGCGGCCGCAGGTGACTGAGCATGGCGGTCACGTATTCCGGTGCCAGGCCGAACAATTCTTGAATCTGCGTGTGATGGACCTCATCGGTTTGCAGGTTCCAGTCCCACAGCCCCAGTTCGCTGGCCTTCAACGCCAGGGCCAGGCGCGCTTCGCTCTTGCCCAAGGCTTGGGTCGCGGTGATCAGTTCCTGGCTACGCTCGGCCACGCGGTTTTCCAGTTCGACCTGGGCCTCGCGCAATTCCTCTTCGGCACTGCGGCGCTGATCTATTTCCTTGGCCAGTTCGTGATTGAGCTGGTCGCCCTGGGTTTGCGCGTGCTGCAAATGCTCGATCAATGCCTGATTCTGGAAGCGCCGCAACAAGCCGCGATCAATCAGCCGATTGACCTGCCAGGCCACCACGCTCAACGCGCCGAGCAGAATCAGGCCAAACCAGCCCCAGCCCTGTTGCTGTTCATCGCCGCCCCAGAACATATAGGCGATGGCCGGCAGCAGACAGGGCAAGGTAAAGGAGAGAAACGCCGGAAGGCTGACCGCGTAGGCCACGCTGGCCGAGAGGGCCGCGGCGCCGATCAGGCCGAAGACCCAGGCTTGCTGAATAAAGGTGTCAGCGGGCACCAGGGCGATGCCGGCGCCGGCGAGAGTCAGGCCGGTCATGGCCGAGCCCAGCAAGAACATGCGGATCCAGATCGGATGGGCCTGGCGGTTGGGGATCGCCGAATCGAAGGCTGCGACCTGAATCACCCGTAGCGCCACCAGCGACAGCAACCACACCAGCCAGACGCTGACCAGGAAGTAGCGCTGCGGGCTCCAAAGCAAACCGGCGCAGACCAGACCGTTGATCAGCATGAACAGCGTCGGCAACAGCGAGCCCTGGTAAAGCAGGCGCGTGCGTTCGACCGCCATTTCCATGGCGTACTGTTTGCGGATAACCCGGGGCTCCACAGAGGGGCCCGACAGGTCGGAGCTGAGGGTCATAGGCAATTTTCTTGTTCTTATAATGAGCGTGGTGAGCCCGAATTCTGCACGGAGCATACACAAGCAATGGCGATGACCAAACTGCTCCAGATCACAAAGTAGACCAAAGTATCGAGCGCCGGCATCGATATAAAAGCCCTCAAGCGAGCCCCGCCGCCGCTTGCAGCCAGTGACCGACCGGTCGTCCTCCGCTCATCTTCATCGGCTAAATCAAAGCGGGGTTTGCCCGGTGTGGCGCCGCCCCCTAGAATGCCCCGATGCGCGATGATCTCTCCCTTCTGCTGAACTCCCTCAACGATGCCCAACGCCAGGCCGTAGCTGCCTCCGTGGGTCGTCAGTTGGTCCTGGCCGGTGCTGGTTCCGGTAAAACCCGAGTGCTGGTGCACCGTATCGCCTGGTTGATCCAGGTCGAGAACGCTTCGCCCCACTCCATCCTGTCGGTGACGTTCACCAACAAGGCCGCTGCCGAGATGCGTCATCGCATCGAGCAGTTGATGGGCCTGAACCCTGCCGGCATGTGGGTCGGCACCTTCCACGGCCTGGCGCACCGCTTGCTGCGAGCGCACTGGCAAGAAGCCGGGCTGAGCCAGACCTTCCAGATTCTCGACAGCGACGACCAGCAACGACTGGTCAAGCGGGTGATCCGCGAGCTGGGCCTGGACGAGCAACGCTGGCCGGCCCGTCAGGCCCAGTGGTTCATCAACGGGCAGAAAGACGAAGGTCTGCGCCCGCAACATATTCAAGCCAGCGGCGACCTGTTCCTGGCGACCATGCGCAGCATTTATGAAGCCTATGAGGCCGCCTGCCTGCGTGCTGGCGTCATCGACTTCTCCGAACTGCTGCTGCGCGCCCTCGACCTGTGGCGCGATCACCCGGGTTTGTTGGCGCATTATCAGAAGCGTTTCCGGCACATTCTGGTGGACGAGTTCCAGGACACCAACGCCGTGCAGTACGCCTGGTTGCGCCTATTGGCGAAGGGCGGCGACAGCCTGATGGTGGTCGGCGACGACGACCAATCGATCTATGGCTGGCGCGGGGCGAAAATCGAGAACATCTATCAGTATTCCGACGACTTCCCGGATGCCGAGACCATTCGCCTGGAGCAGAACTACCGCTCCACCGCCGGGATTCTCAAGGCTGCCAACGCCCTGATCGCCAACAACACCGGACGCATGGGCAAAGAGCTGTGGACCGATGGCGGTGAAGGCGAAGCGATCAATCTGTACGCCGCATTCAACGAACACGATGAAGCGCGTTATGTGGTGGAAACCATCGAAAGCGCGCTGAAAACTGGCTTGGCCCGCAGCGATATCGCGATTTTGTACCGCTCCAACGCCCAATCCCGCGTTTTGGAAGAAGCCTTGCTGCGCGAGCGTATTCCGTATCGCATTTACGGCGGTCAGCGCTTCTTCGAGCGGGCGGAAATCAAGAACGCCATGGCTTACCTGCGGTTGCTGGAAGGTCGTGGCAACGATGCTGCACTGGAACGGGTGATCAACGTTCCGGCCCGTGGCATCGGCGAGAAGACTGTCGAAGCGATTCGCGATCACGCCCGTCACAGCGATGTGTCGATGTGGGAAGCCATGCGCCTGCTGGTCGCCAATAAAGGCCTCACCGGTCGCGCTGCCGGTGCCCTCGGGGCGTTTATCGAGCTGATCGAGAACCTCGCTGCCAAGTGCATGGACATGCCGCTGCACTTGATGACCCAGACCGTCATCGAACAGTCGGGGCTGATTGCCTATCACGAAGCGGAAAAAGGCGAGAAAGGCCAGGCCCGGGTAGAAAACCTTGAGGAACTGGTCAGCGCTGCGCGCAACTTCGAAAACGCTGAAGAAGACGAAGACCTGACGCCACTGTCAGCGTTCCTCGGCCACGCATCGCTGGAAGCTGGCGACACCCAGGCCGACGAGCATGAAGACAGTATTCAACTGATGACCCTGCACAGCGCCAAAGGCCTGGAATTCCCTTACGTGTTCCTGGTGGGCATGGAAGAAGGCCTGTTCCCGCACAAGATGAGCCTGGAAGAGCCCGGCCGTCTTGAAGAAGAACGGCGCCTGGCCTACGTCGGCATCACCCGGGCCATGCAAAACCTGGTGATGACCTATGCTGAAACCCGACGCCTGTACGGCAGCGAGACTTACAACAAGGTGTCGCGCTTCGTACGTGAAGTGCCGAAAGGCCTGATCCAGGAAGTGCGGTTGTCCAACAGCGTCAGCCGTCCATTCGGCGGCGGCCAGCAGCAGAGCTCCAGCAGCCTGTTCGGCGGCAGCGAAATCCCGGACACCGGTTTCAGCCTGGGCCAGGCCGTGCGGCATTCGGTGTTTGGTGACGGCGTGATCCTGAACTTCGAAGGCGCCGGGGCTCAGGCACGGGTGCAGGTGAACTTCGGTGAAGGCAGTAAGTGGCTGATGCTTGGCTACGCCAAACTCGAAGCGATCTAAAGCCCAGCGCCGGGCTCTTCTGTGGGAGCGAGCTTGCTCGCGATGAACGATAACGCGGTGTTTCAGATGCACTGCTGCGCGTCCAATCGCGAGCAAGCTCGCTCCCACAGGGGTTCAGTGTTGCGCTGGGGTTGATTTTATAAAGGTGCAAACCATGGGCTCAGGCTTCTTTTCTTCCTGGACATTCTGGGCTCTCTTATCGGCGGCATTCGCCGCCATGACCGCGATCTTCGCCAAGATCGGCATCGAAAACGTCAACTCCGACTTCGCCACCCTGTTGCGCACGATGGTGGTGCTGGTCAGCCTGGCCTTGATTTTGTACGCAACGGGCCAATATCAGTCATTAGGATCGATATCGGCCAAGAGTTACCTGTTTCTGCTGCTATCGGGATTGGCGACTGGCGCGTCATGGATTTGCTACTTTCGTGCGCTGAAACTCGGCCCGGCCTCTCTGGTCGCTCCGGTAGACAAGCTCAGCGTGGTGCTGGTGGCGGTGCTCGGCGTGGTTCTGCTGGGCGAGAGGCTCGACCTGCGCCAATGGGGTGGCATCGGTCTGATAACGGCCGGGGTGGTCATGCTGGCGCTACGACGCTGAGTAAAACTTCCCACCGAGCCTGTCCAGTCTTCCTACAGACCAAAAGTAAAAGGTCTTATTGCCCCCGACTAGCTGAACGCAACCTGTCAGGCAAAAGCCCGAAACACTCTACCGCTAGCCAGTGGCACTTCAGCTGTGCAACATGGCCCGCGTGCAATCCACAAATGGGAATTCCCCTTATGAAACGTTTTCTTAGCATCGCCATGGCGTTGTGCATCGGCCTGACGATGAGCCTCGATGCCAACGCCAAGCGCTTTGGTGGCGGCAAAAGCGCCGGCGCTGCGCCGACCCACCAGACCAGCCAAATGGCGCCTTCTTCTGCCGCGGGCGGCGCTGCTGCCACTGCGGGTGCGGCCGGTGCCGCTGGCGCTGCGGCCAAGGCCGGCGGTGCTTCACGCTGGCTCGGCCCTCTGGCCGGTATCGCAGCCGGCGGCCTGCTCGCCTCCATGTTCATGGGCGGCGGCTTCCAGGGCATGCAGATCTTCGACATCCTGATCATGGCGGTCATCGCCTTCCTGATCTTCCGCTTCATCGCCGCCCGTCGTCGCAAGCAACAGGAGCACCTGGCTCCGGCTGGCGCGCCGATGCAGCGTGAAGTGTTCGAGAACAAGCCTGCCGGCGGTTCGATCTTCGGTGGTTCGGCAGCCCCTGCGGCCGCTCGTCCGGTGATCAACACTCCAGCCTGGTTCAATGAACAGAACTTCATCGAAGCGGCGCGCAACCACTTCCAGTCCCTGCAGCAACACTGGGACGCCAACGAAATGGACAAGATCTCCGAGTTCGTAACCCCACAGATGCTGGAGTTCCTCAAGCGCGAACGTGCCGACCTGGGCGAAGGCTTCCAGTCCACTTACATTGACAACCTCAATGTACAACTGGACGGCGTGGATGATCGCGCGGACAAGACCATCGCCACCCTGACCTTCAGCGGTGTGTCGAAAACCTCGCGTTTCGACCAGGGCGAAGTGTTCAGCGAAAGCTGGAACATGGAACGTCCGCAGGGCGAGAACCAGCCTTGGCTGGTCGCGGGTATCCGCCAGAACGGCTGAACCGACGTGCGTTAAACCTGTCGCAATGCTATCCCTATAAAAAGCCCCGGCCTTGGCCGGGGTTTTCTATTTCGCGGTTGCATCTATAGCGAGCTACTGTATAAACCGCCCCATATAAACCGCGCCATCAAGCAAGAGGATCCCGGACGTGGAAGAAATCATCGAACAACTGCGTGAAGCCAACGAACCGGTACCGGTCCCCTTGGAGTTGCCCGACGAAGATCAGATCGTGGAAATCGAAGAACAACTGTTCATCGACATCCCGTTTGTCTTCAGAGAATTTTTGCTGACCGTCAGCGATGTGGTCTACGGTAGCCTGGAGCCGGTGACCGTCACCGACCCGCAATCCCACACCTACCTGCCGGACGTTGCCGCCAACGCCTGGGACGCAGGGGTTGATCGCAGCATGATCCCGATCTGCCAGGACGGCGACGACTACTACCTGGTCGAAGAAGACGGCACCGTGGTGCTGTGGCAAGCCGAAGAAGAGCTGATTGCCGAAGAAACCTGGGAATCGGTCTGGCACTGGGCGCGGGACGTCTGGCTGGAAAGCTGATTCGCCCGGAGCCCCCCCGCCGGTCAATGCCCTGACGACTCCTTATGGTTGTCCAGGGTTTCCAGCAGCGCCACCTGCATCCGCGTGTGCACGCGGATGAACCAGCGCCAGAGCAGCGCTGCCACGGCGGCGGTGACCACAGCGATCAGCACCAGCAACTTGTTGGTCGGCAGAATACTGGCCGACAAGGCTGCCAACAGCAGGAAGATCACCAACAGCGAGAGAATCGGGATCACTTCGGCGATCACCCGACGTACTCGCTGCGTGTGACGGCCGGCCATCTCCGGCTTCACGCCCATCTCCGCCAACAGCATCGACAGAGCCTTGAGCTTGCGATAAGCGGCGATCAGGAATGGCAACGACAACAGCAACGCCCCACCCCAGATCAACGCTTTCTGCCAACTCGGCTCGTTGATCCAGGCTTGCAGATAAGTGGACATGCGCTCGGCGAAAAACGCGCCCGAGAAGAAAATCGCGATCACCAGCGCCAGATTGACCCCGACCTGCAACAGAATCCGCCGGATCATCGACGCCAGCAGCGCACCCTCGCCCTGGGGCTGAATGCTGCGCAGCCATTCTCCGTACATCCCCAGCACACGGCTCAGACGCTGCGGCATAACTGCCGCGAGCTTGATCGACAGTGGATCAGCGGCGCGGATCAGGTACGGCGTCAGCAGCGTGGTAATCACCGACACCGCCACCGCCACCGGATAGAGAAAGTTGCTGGTGACCTGCAAGGTCATGCCCAGCGCGGCGATGATGAAGGAGAATTCGCCAATCTGCGAAAGGCCCATCCCGACCCGCAGTGAGGTGCGTCCATCATTACCAGCGATAAAAGCGCCGAGGCCGCAGGACAACATCTTGCCGAGCACCACCGCCACGGTAATCACCGCGATCGGCCAGGCGTATTGCAGCAGGATCATCGGATCGAGCATCAGGCCGATGGCCACAAAGAAAATGGCGCTAAACAAGTCGCGAACGGGCTCGATCAGGCGCTCGATCTTCAGCAACTGCCGGGATTCGGCCATGATCGCGCCAATCAGGAAGGCGCCAAGGACCATGCTGTATTCGAGCTTGACCACCAGCAGACAGAAGCCGAAACACAGGCCCAGCACGGTGATCAACAGCATCTCGTTGCTTTCGAATTTAGCCACGTATGCCAGCAACCGTGGCACCAGCAGGATGCCGATGACCAGCGCGACGATCATGAACAGCGAAAGCTTGCCGACTGTGGAGAACACTTCGCCGGAACTGACCGTGCCGCTGACCGCGATGCTCGACAGCAAGGCGATGATGCCGATGCCGAGAATGTCTTCGACGATCAGCACACCGAAGATCAACTGGGCGAAGCGCTCGTTCTTCATCTTCAGGTCGTTGAGGGCCTTGACGATAATGGTGGTCGAGGAAATCGCCAGGATCGCCCCGAGGAACAACGAATCCATGGTGTTCCAGTCGAACCAGCGGCCGATTTCGTAGCCGATCCAGATCATCAGCACGATTTCCAGGAACGCCGCGATAAACGCCGTGGCCCCGACCTTGAACAGCTTGCGCAGGCTGAACTCCAGGCCCAGGCAAAACATCAGGAAAATTACCCCCAGTTCAGCCAGGGTTTTGATCGTTTCTTCATCGTGGATCAGGCCGAACGGCGGCGTGTGTGGGCCGATAATGAAACCGGCGACGATATAGCCGAGGACCACCGGTTGCTTGAAGCGATGGAAGAGCACGGTCACCACGCCCGCAACCAACATGATCACTGCCAAATCCTGGATGAAACTGATGGCATGCATGGTATGGGGCTCCTTGAAATCGACTTCCCGGAGCGTAACACCGCGACTTCCGGCAGAAAGGCGGTGCAATATATGGAAACAGATCGATCCGGCGTGACGACAGCCAGTTGCCCGGCGTCCCGATAACGTTGGTTTTGAAAAGCCGACCACGCACCCGCAGAGGTGCGCTCCCGAAATCCTGCCTTGACCCGTGAGAACGCTATGGAACCCGGAAACGCCCAACTGTCGATGACGGTATTGATGACTCCCGACATGGCCAACTTCTCTGGCAATGTCCACGGCGGCACCCTGCTCAAATACCTCGACGAAGTGGCTTACGCCTGCGCCAGCCGTTATGCCGGCCGCTACGTGGTGACCTTGTCAGTGGATCAGGTGATTTTCCGCGAGCCGATTCATGTCGGTGAACTGGTGACCTTCCTGGCGTCGGTCAACTACACCGGCAACACCTCGATGGAGGTGGGCATCAAGGTAGTGACCGAGAACATCCGCGAGCGCTCGGTGCGCCACACCAACAGTTGTTTCTTCACCATGGTCGCGGTGGATGACCAGCGCAAACCGGCCGCCGTGCCGCCGCTGCAACCGCAGAACAGTGAAGACAAACGCCGTTTCATCCAGGCCCAGCAGCGCCGGCAGATTCGTCAGGAATTGGAAAAGCGCTATCAGGAGATCAAGGGCGACGCCTGAGCTGTTTGATCTTTAGATCGCTTTCGCGGGCAAGCCTTGCTCCTACGGATTTGAGTCGTACACGCACTATGCGTACGACTCGGACCTGTAGGAGCGAGGCTTGCCCGCGAAGCTTTTAAAGACTGATCGGAGTCGCTTCAAACCGCACCCGAGGATGCGCAATCCGGTCCTGCGCCCGCACCAGTTCCAGCTCATAGCTTGCGCAAGCCTGGGTTTCCAGCAGCACTTCATGCACGGCGGCTGCGGTGAATTCAAACGCCGCCACCAGGCTGTCACCCAGCAGCACACGGGCCAGAAACAACCCGGACGTCAGGTCGCCAACGCCCACCGGCTGACGCGGAAACGCCAACAATGGCCGACGCAGGTGCCAGCTCTCGTTAGCGGTCACCAACAACATCTCGAACACCTCTTCAGGTTTGCCGGGATAGTCCAGGTGCTTGACCAAAACCGCTTTCGGCCCACGTGCCAACAGCGCTCGCGCCATGGCCAGGCAATCGAACAGCGACTGCGGCTTGCGTCCCGAGAAACTGTCCAGCTCCAGTTGGTTCGGGCACATGAAGTCCGCCACGGCGGCGGCTTCCTCCAGCAGGAAGTCGCTGACCTCGGCGGGCACGCTGCAACCCTTCTCCGGGTGGCCCATTACCGGGTCGCACAGGTACAGCGCCTTGGGGTTGACCGATTTGATCCGCGCCACACCCGTAAGAATTGCCCGGCCCTGGGCCGCACTGCCGAGGTAGCCGGACAGCACCGCATCGCAGTTGCCCAATTCACCAATCGCGGCGATCCCTTCCACCAGCTCGGGAATCTGATGCGGCGGCAATATTTCACCCGCCCACTGCCCGTATTGCGTGTGGTTGGAGAATTGCACCGTGTTGAGCGGCCAGACATTCACCCCGACCCGCTGCATCGGGAAAACCGCGGCGCTGTTGCCAGCGTGGCCGAACACCACGTGGGACTGGATGGCGAGCAGATGGGGCGTACGTTTCATGCGGTGAGTTTTCCGTAAAACGATTGAAATTCAAGCCGCGCAGTATGCGACTAAACGCAGCCTGTACGACAGGCCGGCGACGCAGTTAAGCTGGCACTATCTTGTTGGAGCACTTTGTTGATGCTGACCCTTGGAAATATCTTCGTGCTAATGCTGCTGGCCACCGGCGGCGCATGGCTGTGGCATAACCACGGCTTGCGCGAGCGTGCGCTGGAACGGGTCAAGCAGCATTGCGCCAAACTCGAAATCGAGTTGCTCGACGGCAACGTGGCGCTGAAAAAAATCGGTTTTATCAAAGATGCCAACGGCCGTCGACGGTTGGCGCGTGTGTATAACTTCGAATTCACCGTGACTGGCGAAACCCGCCACACCGGGACCATCACTCAATTCGGTGCGCATAGTGCACAGATTGAGCTGGCGCCCTACCCGATGCCGTTTGACGACACGCCGCCGGTGGTTGAGGTGGCGAAGCCCCGTGGTGAAGTGATTGAGATGAGCCAGTGGCGGCAGGAACACACCAAGTGGCGACCTTGAAGGGTGATGCCGTCCGTTAGAACCATTCGCGAGCAAGCCCGCTCCCACAGTTGATCTTCAGCGCACGCGCATTTCGTGTACTACGTAGATTCCCTGTGGGAGCGGGCTTGCTCGCGAAGACGGCCTCAAACACCGCGCAAATATCGGCACCTGGCTAAACCATTCTGCAGCTCATCGACATCCTGCGGCTCACTGAAGATCAGCTCAATCCGCGAATCTTGCCGCCATTCGCTCGGCTGCCAATTCAGCACCGAGTTATCCACAGCATTCGCTGAAACCCAACCCTCGCTACTGTGGATAACCAACTTCGCACGGCGCCAGGCAAGGCTTTCCAGCCATCGGCCAACGAGCACCGCATCGAATGTCTGGCTCGGGTGCCAGCGCCAGCCAATGCTCCAGCCGCCCTCCTGTTCCTGACTCAAGCAAATCGGAAACGCCGGATCAGTCCAAATGGCCGGCATCTGCGCCAACCCCTTGGGCGCGACGAAGTTATCCACACCAGCGACTGCCTGATTCGCAAGCCCCGGTAATTCGTTCAGGGGCAAAACCGCTTGCTGCGTCCAATACAAAGGACGTGTCGGCAACTGTTCGATGATTCGCTGACGATCAGCGTCATTTAGGTCTTCCGACTTGTTCATCAGCAACAAACCCGCGCTATTCAACGCTTCCTGTTGCGCCGCCGGCAGCGGTTTCCCGGCCGCTAGCGCCTGAGCATCCAGCACCAGGACACACGGCTGCACCGCCAGAACACCCATCCACGGCGCCTCACTCAATTGCCGCAGCAACTGCGCCGGATGCCCGAGCCCGGAGGGTTCGATAAACAGCCGATCCGGCCGCGCCTTGCGCAGCAACCGCCCGAGGCCAATCTGAAACGGCGCACCATTGACGCAACACAAACAGCCTCCGGCCACTTCCCCCAGTGCGATACCATCGGCGTCCTGGGTCAGCAGCGCAGCGTCGAGGCCGATCTGGCCGAACTCGTTGATCAGCACCGCCCAGCGCTCGGTCGTCGGCCGCTGCGCCAGCAGGTGCTTGATCAGACTGGTCTTGCCGGCACCCAACGGGCCGGCAATGACGTGAGTGGGGATGTTCTGCAACATGGTCGAAGGTTTCTGAGGAGGTAGAGGATGCGGTTGATGGGATTGTCGTTGCTGTTGGCGCTGACGTCGGGCGAAGTGCTGGCCCAGGCGTGCGTGGTTCACAGTCAGGCAGAACGACTCGACGTGAAGGTCTGCCAGCAGAACCGCAACATCCCGGAAAAATTGTTCGCCGACGGTTTTTGCCAGCCGAACCTTCCCGGTCAGAAAGTCGAAGTGCAGTACGTCGACCAATGCCCCACCGGCGCCTTCGGCGTGTGCAGCAACGCCCAAGTCGCCAATATGCCTTACCGCCAGGATATTCACTATTACGGCGTGGCCACCGATGCGGCGTATTTGAAGCCGTTTTGCGAGGCTCAAAGCCAGGGCAACTGGCTCAACCCCTAGCTCAGCCAGTCGAGAGTCAGGATTAACCGACGCTCCCCCGGCGCCGGTTGCGGCGAGCGATGGATCAGGCCGAACCCTTCGTTGCCGTGCCACTTTTCTCCTTTGAGCAACGCCACATCGCCGCTTCTGACTTGCTGGATTAGCGACTGCGGTTCTGCGTCCGGATTGCCCAGTTGCCGGCGATCCATCGCCCCTTCCTTCAGCCACTGGCTGCCGATGCCGGCGTAGGTGGTGATCAGCCGCACCGGCACGTGATCGACATGAAAGCGCGGGCACATCGCTGTGTCCAATACCCGCAGGCGCAAGCCGACATGCCGGGCGCCGAGCAAACAGGCGAAGGCGCTGACCAGCCAGGAAACGTCGGCGATGAAGCCTTCGTAGCCTTCGAGATCGCTGAAGCTTGAGGCCAACCCGTTGAGGTTGGGCTCGGCGTCTTCGTTGGCGATTTCCAGTGATAGCGACTCGGCCAGCGGTTCGTTCAGGGACAGTAACAGGCTGGCGAAATCGGCGATGTGCAGCGGGAGTTCGCGCTGCCACACGGCGAGATTGGCGTCGTCGTGGAGGATTTTTGTCAGGACTTTCGGGTTGGCTCCGTGGTGCTGACGCGGTGTCCGGGCGGACGCTTTCGCGAGCAAGCCCGCGCCCACAGGGGTGAGTGTGAGCATCAGGCGGCCTCTTCGTGCCAGGAGCCGAACGGGTCTGGCAGCAGGCGCCAGCCTTCGATGCCTTGGGCCATTTCATCGTCCGTCAGCAGGCAGTTGTCGAGTTCGGCGGTGAGTTGCGCGAAGTCGATGTTCTGGCCGATGAACACCAGTTCCTGACGGCAATCGCCCGTATCCGCGGTCCAGTTTTCCATGATCCCGGCGGTGCTTTCTTCATCCTGCGGCCATTGGGTTTTCGGCACGAAACGCCACCAGCGCCCAGCAAACCCATGACGCATCAAACCGCCGGCCTGGGACCAACTGCCGGCATCCATGTGCTTGCTGGCCAGCCAGAAAAAGCCCTTGGAGCGCAGCAGTTTGCCGTTCACCCAGGGGCGGTCGATGAAGCTGAAAAAGCGCTGCGGATGGAACGGTCGGCGTGCGCGATAGGCCGTGGAGGCGATGCCATATTCTTCGGTTTCCGGCACGTGCTCACCGCGTAGTTCCTGCAACCAGCCTGGCGCCTGGGCGGCTTTTTCGAAGTCGAAACGGCCGGTGTTGAGGATCTTTTCCAGCGGGATTTCGCCCATGACCATCGGGATAATTTCCGCTTGGGCATTGAGCCGTTCGAGGATCGCGATCAGCTCCTGGCGTTCGTGGCTGCTGATCAGGTCAATCTTGCTGATCAGGATCACGTCGGCGAATTCGATCTGCTCGATCAGCAGGTCGGTGATCGAACGCTCGTCCTCTTCGCCCAGGGTTTCGCCACGGGACGCGAGGCTTTCGGCAGCCTGGTAGTCGAGCAGGAAGTTCATGCCATCGACCACGGTGACCATGGTATCGAGCCGGGCGATGTCGGCCAGGCTCTGGCCTTCTTCGTCGCGGAAGGTGAAGGTCTCCGCCACGGGCAGCGGCTCGGAAATGCCGGTGGATTCGATCAACAGATAATCGAAACGACCGTCTTTGGCGAGCTTGCTGACCTCTTCCAACAAGTCTTCGCGCAACGTACAGCAAATGCAGCCGTTGCTCATTTCCACGAGTTTCTCTTCGGCTCGGTTCAGGCTGACATCGCGCTGGACTTCGCTGCCATCGATGTTGATCTCACTCATATCGTTGACGATTACGGCGACACGCAGATTGTCGCGATTACGTAGTACGTAATTGAGCAACGTACTCTTGCCGGCGCCGAGAAAGCCCGACAGGACGGTCACGGGGAGACGATTGGGCATCAGGTATTCCTCACAGGATGTGGCCGGTCAAATCGCCGTTGATGGCGTTCGCGCAGCTCTTCACGTTCTTGGGGCACAAGGGCGAGCGTGTTCTAATGTTATAGTATAACAACACAAATAAACCACTCCCCTCTTGTTCTCCAACACAAAGGACCTGATGCTTGGGCCCGTTCGCTCCTTGAGAAACGCCATGGGAAACGTCCTGAAGTTTTCGCTGTTGAGTCTGTCGTTATTGATCGCCGTCGATGCCTGGGGACAAATCCCGAACCTGGCCAAATGCACCCGCAGCGCCAATCTGCTCGCGTGTGTCGACCCTGACGGTAATGCCTACAGCGTCAACACCGTCGGCAGCACGCTCTATCTGCGGGGCTTTGAAGTGGCCGGTAAACGCTATTGGGCGCAGACCAGCAGCCGCTACGGGCAACTGACATTTTTCACCGGTCTCGCCTCCGATGGCGAAGCTTGGGTCGGCTACAGTCGTCGCGTTGGCTGGACCACCATCAATCGGTTTTCCAGCTCTGGCGGTAGCAGTGGCAAGTTCACCTGTAGCCGGATCACCGGCTGCTAGGCTTGGGCTTTTTTCTGATCCTGCTGCCAGGCGACATAGCTGTTGAGCGGCGGATTTTTCTGGAAATAGCGCTGCAACCCCTCGAATAAACCATCCGCCACCGCCTGCTGATGTCGCGCCGTCACCAGTCGCTGACTGTCGCGGGCATTGGAGATGAAGCCGGTTTCTACCAGGATTGACGGCACATCCGGCGACTTCAGCACCGCAAATCCGGCCTGTTCCACGCGTTTCTGATGCAGCGTGGTGATGCCCGCCAGGCTGCCGAGCACCGTGCTGCCCAGTTGCAGGCTGGCGGCGATGGTCGCATTCATCGACATGTCGAGAATCACCCCGGCGAGCATCGGGTCCTTGTCCTTGAGATTGAGCAGGCTGGTGGCACCCAGCAAGTCCGCGCCGTTCTCCCGCTGCGCCATAAACCTGGCCGTGGCCGAGGTTGCGCCGCCTTCGGACAGGCAATACACCGACGCGCCAGACGCGGTGAGCCGTGGCGCGGCATCGGCGTGCACCGAGATGAACATGTCGGCGTTGTGCTTGCGGGCGATCTCCACGCGTTTGCGCAGCGGGACGAAGAAATCATCGTTGCGCACCAGTTTCACGTCGTAGCCTTTCTCGCGCTTCAGTCGTTTCGCCAGTAACTGGGCGATCGACAGCACCACGTCTTTTTCCCGCTCACCTTTGGCGCCAACCGCGCCCGGGTCTTTGCCGCCGTGGCCGGGATCGACCACTACGATGATGTCGCGCTTGGGGTGGGCCTTGTCGGTAGTCGTTTCACGCAGTGGCGCAGCGGCGATTTGAAGTGGAACAGCGGTCTTCATATCGAGCACCAACCGATGACCCTGCCCGTCCTGCGGCGGCAACTGAAAACTATTGAGCTGCACCGGTTCGCTGAGGTCGAGGACGATCCGCGTGTCGCCATGCCCGTAATGCCCGGAGCGAATTGAGCGAATCACCGTGTTGCTCAGCGCCAACTGACTGAAATCCCCACTGAGGTTCGCGCCACTCAGATCGATAATCAGCCGCTCAGGCGCGCTCAGGGAAAACGTCTTGAATTGCACCGGCCCGCTCAGATCGAACACCAGCCGCAACTTGTCATCCGAACGCCAGAGCCGGGCGTTGCGAATCTGCGTGGCCGAAACACTAAAGGGTAAAGCGAAGGCCGCGCTGGCCAGAATCAGGTTGAGCAAGTGACGTCTGTGCATGGTGAAAGCCCGCTCGTGAAAAAGGCATCGTCGATTTGAATGTAATAATATAACATGCCAAATCAACTCCCACGATGGACCTGCTCATGAATGCGCTGACTCTGCCGGATATCGCCGCGCAGGCCTCACGCCAAGCCCTGCCACTCGAGTGGGTGGGCATGTGCGGCATTGCTCTTCCTGTGTTTTTCGATGGTCAGCGACTGAGTGCCAAGGCTGATGCCGGCGTAAGTCTTGACGATGGTGAAGCGCGCGGCATTCATATGTCGCGGCTATATCTGGCGCTGGAAGTGCTTGAACGGGAAAACCTCACGCCGGAATTACTGCGCAGCGTCTTGCAGCGCTTTCTCGACAGCCACGAAGGATTGTCCTGCGACGCGTTCCTGAAAATTCATCTCGATTTATTGCTCAAACGACCAGCACTTGTTAGCCCATTGGCTGGCTGGAAAACCTATCCGGCGAGCATCGAAGCGCGATTGAAAAACGATATGTTCCACGTGGAACTAAAAATCGACGTGCCTTATTCCTCTACTTGCCCGTGTTCCGCAGCGTTGTCGCGACAACTTATCCAGCAGCAATTCGTCGATGATTTCGCCAACAAGGCACTGCAACACGCCGATGTTTTGGCTTGGCTGGGTTCGACAAAAGGCATCGTCGCAACACCTCACAGTCAACGCAGCACCGCGCATTTACAGCTTCGTTTGGACGACTATCTCGATGACTTGCCGCTGATCGCCGTCATCAACGATGCCGAAGCTGCCCTCGGCACCGCTGTGCAGACGGCGGTAAAACGTGCCGACGAACAAGCCTTCGCCCTGGCCAATGGTCAGAACCTGATGTTCTGTGAAGACGCCGCGCGACGCCTCAACCTGGCCCTCAAACGCTCCCCCGGCATCAACGCTTTCCACATACGAGTCGTGCACGCCGAGAGCCTTCACGCTCACGATGCAGTCGCCGAAAGTCGCCATAACTGGGAGGCCGTATGATCCGCTGCCAATCCCTACGCTGGGGCGCACCCGGCCAACCCCTCACACCCGCCGTAGATTTCGAGCTACCGGAGGGCAGCCTGACCGGCGTCATCGGCGCCAATGGCTCGGGCAAAAGCAGCCTGCTGAAAGTCATCGCAGGCCTGCAAAAACCACTGGCCGGCAAAATCGTGCTGGATGTTCCACGCAAGGGCGGCCTCTCGTTTCTGCCCCAGCAACAACACCTGGACCGACAATTCCCTATCAGCCTTCAAGAGCTGGTGGCCGCCGGATTCTGGGGCAGCAAGCAATCACCTGAAGCCCGCAGCCAAAAACTCAAAGCCGTGCTGGAAGACTGGTGCCTGTCAGGCCTGGAACATCGCCCATTGATGGCCCTCTCCGGCGGCGAATTACAGCGCGCCCTACTTGCCCGCTTGAGCCTCGCCGAAGCCCCTTTGCTGTTGCTCGACGAACCGCATGCGGCCCTCGATGAACTCGGCCAGGAACTGCTCTGGAAACACATTCACGCCTGGCACGCTGAAGGTAGAACCCTGGTCGTCGTGTGCCACGACCTGGCCGCCGTTCGCCAACACATCCCACACACCCTGCTGATCAAAAGCAGCGGCTGCACACTCGGCCCGAGCACCGAACTGATTCGCCAACAACCGCAAACGCAGGTGGCCTGATGATCGCCGCCGCACAGCTTTGGCAGCCGTTCCACGAGTTTGTATTCATGCGCCGGGCGCTGCTCGGCGGCCTGGTGCTCGCGTGCAGCACCGCCCCACTTGGCGTGTTTCTGATCCTGCGCCGCATGAGTCTGATCGGCGATGCAGTCGCCCATGGCATCTTGCCCGGCGCTGCATTGGGTTTCTGGTTCGCCGGTCTGAGCCTCCCCGCGTTGACCATCGGCGGCCTCGGCGCGGGCCTGAGCATGGCCGGTCTGGCTGCATGGATCACCCGTCGTACCGGTCTGCGAGAAGACGCCAGCCTCGCCGCGATTTATCCAATCTCCCTGGCCAGTGGCGTGCTGATCCTTGGCATCGCTGGCAAACGCCTGGACCTCCTGCACCTGCTATTCGGCTCGGCATTGGCGGTCGACGGGCCGACGCTCACCGGCATGCTTTGGGTCTCCGGTTTCAGCCTGATCGCCATGGCGCTGATCTACAAACCACTGTTGCTGGACACCCTCGACCCGCTGTTCCTGCAAACCGTCAGCCGTCTCGGGCCACTCGCCCACGGCGTATTCCTGACCCTAGTGGTGCTGAATCTGGTGATCGGTTTCCAGGCCATCGGCGCGCTGATGGTGGTCGGTCTGATGATGTTGCCGGCTGCTGCGTCACGCTTCTGGAGCCGTCGCTTGCCGGTGCTGATGGCCATCGCCGCCGCGCTCGGCTGCCTCTCGGTGTGGTTCGGTTTACTGCTGTCGTTCTATTACTCGCTGCCCAGCGGCCCGGCCATCGTGCTGGTGGCTGGCGGTTTGTATCTACTGTCCGTGGTGTTCGGTCCGGTGCACGGCTTGTTGCGCCGCCCGCCTTTGCTCACATCCCAATGAGGTGTTTCCCGATGCGCGCTTTACTCGTGCTGTTCAGTTTGATGCTGTCGATGTCCGTGACTGCCGCTGAAAAACTCCAGGTGGTCACCAGTTTCAGCATCCTCGCCGACATGACTCATCAGGTCGGCGGCGAGCATATCCAGATCACTAACATGGTCGGCCCGGACGCCGATGCCCACACCTACGAGCCGACCCCGGACGATGCCAAAGCCTTGCTCAAGGCCAAGCTCATCATCAAGAACGGCCTCGGCTTCGAACCCTGGCTGGATCGCCTGGTGACCAGCACCGAAACCAAAGCGCCGGTGATCAGTGCCAGCCACGGTGTGATTCCGCGTTCGCTGGATGAAGACGGCGAAACCGTTCCCGACCCGCACGCCTGGCACAACCTGGCGAACACCGAGTTGTACATCGCCAACATCACCAAAGCGCTGATCGCCGCCGACCCCGCGAACAAGGCCGACTACCAGCGCAACAGCCAGGCTTACCTGAAGCAGATCTACGCCCTGCTCGCCGAAGCCAAGGCCAAGCTCGGTTCTCTGCCGCCGGGTAACCGCAAGATCGTCACCTCCCATGACGCGTTCGGCTATCTCGGCCAGGCCTACGGCATCGACTTCATGGCGCCGCAAGGTCTGTCGACTGAACGCGAACCGTCCGCTGCGGAAGTAGCGGCGCTGATCACTCAGATTCGCCAGGCGAAAGTCAAAGCGGTATTCATGGAAAACATCAAGGACGCCCGCCTGCTCAAACAGATCGCCGATGAAAGCGGTGCGCACATTGGCGGCACGTTGTACTCCGATGCACTCGCTGCAACCGGGCCGGCCAGCACCTTCGCCGGGTTGTTCGAATACAACCTCAACACCCTGTACGACGCGTTGAGCAAACCATGATCCGAAAGAATCCCTCAGGTAATTTGCCGGTGATCGCGGAGTCCGCTTACGTGGATAAAACCGCGATCATCTGCGGCAAAGTGGTGATCGGCGAGAACGTCTTCGTCGGTCCCTACGCAGTGATTCGCGCCGACGAAGTCGATGCCTCGGGCGAGATGGAGCCGATCACCATCGGCGCCAACTCGAACATCCAGGACGGCGTGGTGATCCATTCCAAGTCCGGCGCGGCGGTGACCATCGGCGAGTTCAGTTCCATCGCCCACCGCTCCATCGTTCACGGTCCCTGCACCGTCGGCGACCGGGTGTTCATCGGCTTCAACAGTGTGCTGTTCAACTGCTCGGTGGGTAACGGCTGCGTGGTACGGCACAACTCGGTAGTCGACGGCCGGGACTTGCCCGAAGCCTTCTACGTGCCGTCCACTACGCGTATCGGCCCCGGCACCGACCTGTCGCAGTTCCCGCCGGTGAGCGTCAGCGCCTCGGAGTTTTCCGAGGACGTGGCGCGCACCAACGTCGATCTGGTGCGCGGCTACAAAGCCCTGCAGAACGAGTTCTGACCATGAGCAGCGTGCTGATTCGCAATGCCCGATTGGTGAACGAAGGTCGTGAGTTTGACGGCGATCTGTTAGTCAGCAATGGTCGTATCGTCAAGATCGCCAGCAGCATCGAAGGCGAAACGGCGAACGTGGAAATCGATGCCCGGGGTCAGTGGCTGCTGCCGGGGATGATCGACGACCAAGTGCATTTCCGTGATCCGGGGGCGCCGGACAAAGGCAGTTTCTACACCGAATCCCGAGCTGCGGTGGTCGGCGGCATCACCAGTTTCATGGACATGCCGAACACAAATCCGGCCACCCTCACCCTCGATGCATTGGCCGACAAAAAGCGTCGGGCGGCGATCAACTCGGTGGCCAACTACGGCTTTCACTTCGGGGTAAGCAACGACAATCTCGACACCGTTGCCGCGCTCAACCCTTGCGAAGTGGCCGGGGTGAAAGTGTTCATGGGCGCCTCCACCGGCAACATGCTGGTGGACGATCCACGGATTCTCGAGCGACTGTTCGCCGAGGTACCGACGATCCTGTTGGCCCACTGCGAACACACACCCAGCATCGATGCGAATGCCGCAACCCTGCGAGAACTGTACGGCGAACAGATTCCTGCCGCCGCTCACCCGCTGATTCGCAACGCCGAGGTGTGCTTTCGTTCCTCTTCAATGGCTGTGGAACTGGCCAAGCGTCACGGCACCCGACTGCACGTTCTGCACCTGACCACGGCAAGCGAACTGGCGCTGTTCGACGACAAGCCACTGGCCGAGAAACGCATCACCGCAGAAGTCTGCCTGCATCATTTGCTGTTCGATGATCGCGACTATCCGCGCCTGGGCAACTTGATCAAGTGCAACCCGGCGATCAAGTCCCAGGGCGACCGTGATGCGTTACGCCAAGCTTTGCTGAGCAACCGACTGGATGTGATCGGCAGCGATCATGCGCCCCACACCTGGGCTGAAAAACAGCGGCCTTACAGTCAGGCGCCGTCCGGTCTGCCGCTGGTGCAACACGCCCTCCTCGCGTTGTTGGAATTGGTCGCGGACGAAGTACTGCCGATCACCACCCTCGTGGCCAAGACCAGTCACCGCGTGGCCGATCTGTTCGCGATTCCCGACCGTGGTTATCTGCGCGAAGGCTACTGGGCCGATCTGGTACTGATCAAACCCGAGCCCAATGGCATTGCCGTTTCCCAGCAACCAATCCTCTCCCAGTGCGGCTGGACGCCTTTCGCCCACCATCGCTTTCGCCACAGCGTCAGCACCACACTGGTGTCGGGGCAAATTGCCTGGCACGCCAATCGTCTATATGAAAGCTGCCAGGGTTTGCCCCTGCGCTTCATGCGCTAACGCGCCTTCCCGAGAACAGTGACCATGATCCACATCACCCTGCCCGACGGCTCACTGCGTGAATACGATCAGCCTCTGTCCGTGTATGAGTTGGCGGCGAGTATCGGCTTCGCGTTGGCCAAAGCGGCAGTGGCCGGTCGGGTGGACGGTGTGTTGGTGGACTGTGGATTCGTGATTCAGGGCGATGCCCGGGTCAGTATCGTCACGCCTCAAGAGCCCGATGGCCTGGAGATCCTGCGCCGCTCCTGTGCGCTGATGTTGGCCATGGCGGTCAAGCAGCTTCATCCAAGTGTCCTGCTGCTGAAGGGCTCGGCACTGGGCGATGGGTTCTTTTATGAGTTTGCGTTGCAGCGCACGCTGACACTGGCCGACCTGATCCCGATTGAAGTGCGGATGCGCATGCTGGCGGCGACCAACCATTCGATCCGGCAGCGACCATTGTCCGCCACCGAACAGCACTCGGTGTACTGCATGGGCGACAGCGAATACTTGAGCAAGGGACCTCACGTCCCCGCCACCAAAGTGCTGCAGGCCTTCGCCCTGGATCATGTCGGCGGCACGTCGCTGCAACGGATCTACGGCACCTGCTGGCCGAGTCAGGAGGAACTGGAACGTTGGCGAACGCCGCCCCAGGTGATGCTGGTGAACATTGATGAGCGCCAGATCGCCTTCACCCAATCGGTGACCGAGCAACTGCGACGGAGCGGGATTCACGCCCATGTGGACCTGCGCAACGAGAAGATCGCCCACAAGATTCGCGTGCACAGTGAGCGGAGCGTGCCGTATCTGTTGGTGGTCGGAGAGAAGGAAAAGCACGGCGGGTTTGTCAGCGTGCGCAGTTGCAGCGGGGAGGATTTCGGGCGGATGAAGATTGATGAGGTGTGTGGGTTCTTACACCCGAAGGATTGTGGTGTCTGACACAACGCCTTCGCGGGCAAGCCTCGCTCCTACAGAGGGTGATACCTGTAGGAGCGAGGCTTGCCCGCGAAGCTTTTAAGCTCTCGGCTTCACAGTGCCGCAATCCTGACCCAGCCAAACCGCGCGGGTATCCAGGCTGCCCTTCTGCTGAATCCCGGTGGCATTGAAAGTGCCATTGACCTTGGTGGTGAACTCACGATCACTGAGGAACGTCGCCACACCCGCACCTTGCGCTTTCGGGCAGCTGAAGCGGAATTTCCACTGGTTGCCGGTGCGATCGGTGATTTCCTGCTTGCAGCCCGATTGCGGATCCGTCAGCGGAATGTTGTCCGACGCTACCTGGGCCTGGGTCAGACAGGCACGAATCCCCTTGCCGCCCATGGTGATGCCCTGCTTCTCCAGTTGCGCCCGTTGTGCCGGGGTCATCTGGCCTTGCAACTGGCCGAGGATCAATTGCAGATCTGGCAGGTTCTGGTCATCGACCTTCATGTTGCTGGTGGTCAACTCCCACAAACCCGGTTGCAGCATCTGCGCCTGAGCAGCCACAGGAAGGGACAAACCAAGGGCCATGGCCAAACCCAGCAGACGAACGTTCATCGAGTAACTCCTGATCAATAGTGGCCGTTAGACGTCAGCCATGTGCTTCGGTTCATGGGCCAATTAAATAGCGACATTCTGCACGGAACATGGTCTTTTACGTATTGAATCTTCAGGAGCAAGGTTGCCCCATGGATTATTTTGGACCGCATGTTTTCGGTTATCTGATCGCGCTACTGCACTCGCTGGGCCTGATTGCCGCCATCCACGCCGTGTTGACCGTTCGAACCGCCCAAGGCTCGATCGCCTGGGCCCTGTCGCTGTTGTTCATTCCCTACCTGACGCTCATCCCGTACCTGGTCTTCGGCCGCAGTACCTTCGATGGCTACATCAAGGCGCGGCGCCAGGCTAACGAAGAAATGCGCAAGGCCATCTCCGAGCTGAACTGGCGCCCCTGGGTCGAAGAAGCCCTGACCGCCCGCGCATCCAACGCCTACGCCTCATTAAGAGCGATGCCCAAACTGGGGCGCATGCCGTGCCTGGCAAACAACGAAGTGCGCCTGCTGATCAACGGCACGGCGACCTTCGAGGCGATTTTCGAAGCCATCAGCAACGCCAAAGAGGCGGTGCTGATTCAGTTCTTCATCATCCACGACGACCGACTCGGCCAACGCCTGCAAACCCTGCTGCTGAAAAAAGCCGCCGAAGGTGTGGCGGTTTATCTACTTTACGACCGCATCGGCAGCCACTCGTTGCCCCACAGCTACGTGCAGCCGTTGCGCGAGGCCGGCGTCGAAGTCAAAGCATTTGCCACCCGCAGCGGCTGGCTCAACCGGTTCCAGGTCAACTTTCGCAACCACCGCAAGATCGTGGTCGTCGACGGTGTGCTGGGTTTCGTCGGTGGGCACAACGTCGGTGATGAATACATGGGCGAGAAGCCGCCCCTGGCGCCGTGGCGCGATACCCACGTTCAAGTGCGCGGACCGGTGGTGGCCTGCATGCAGGAATCCTTTGCTGAAGACTGGTTCTGGGCCGCACGCTCACTGCCGCCACTGATCCTGTCGGACGTTTACCCGGACGATGGCGTGCTCTGCCAATTGCTCGCCAGCGGCCCGGCGGATTCCTACGAAACCTGCTCACTGTTCTTCGTCGAAGCCATTCATGCAGCGACGGAGCGGGTGTGGATTACCAGTCCTTACTTCATTCCAGACGAGGCCGTTTTCGCCGCATTAAGGCTGGCGGTACTGCGCGGTGTGGATGTGCGATTGCTGCTGCCGTCGCGACCGGATCACCGGATCGTTTACGCCGCGTCCAGCCTGTATGCCTTCGAAGCCGTGCGCGCAGGCGTGCGCGTTTTCCGCTACCAGCCCGGATTCCTGCATCAGAAAGTGGTGTTGATCGACAGCGAAATCAGCGCAATCGGCAGCGCCAACCTGGACAACCGTTCATTCCGGCTGAATTTTGAGGTGATGCTGCTGACCGTCGACAGCGCGTTCGCCGCCGAGGTGGAACAAATGCTCAACGATGACTTTGCCCAGGCCCACGAGATCGCCAAAGAAGAAAGCCGGGAGACCCACCGCCTGCAACAGATTGGCATGCGGGTCGCCCGGCTGATTTCACCGATACTCTAAGGGTTGTAGATGTCGTCGCGGGTCCAGGGCAGTTCATGGCTGCCATCGGCGTGGGTTTTCACCGCGAGAATCTGGTGCAGGTTGATCCAGCCTTTGGCGAAGGCATAGGCGCAACCGGCCAGGTACAGCCGCCAGATTCGCAGGGCCTGTTGCGGCACCTCTTTGGCGGCGGCTTCCAGGTTGTCTTCCAGGCGTTCGCTCCAGTGGTCGAGGGTGCGCGCGTAATGCAACCGCAGGCTCTCGACATCGACGATCTCCAGCCCTGCTTCGCTGATCTCGGCAGAGATCATCGACAGGTGCGGTAGCTCGCCGTTGGGGAACACGTACTTCTCGATGAAATCACCGGCACCGCGTCCGACCGGACGGCCATCGGTGTACTTGGCGGTAATCCCGTGGTTCATCACCAGGCCACCGTCCTTCACCGCGCCGAACAGGATTTTGCAGTACTCGGCCAGGTTCGCATGGCCGACGTGTTCGAACATGCCGACGCTGACCACTTTATCGAAGCGCCCATCCTGAGGCAGATCGCGGTAGTCGAGCAGTTGCAGTTCGATCAGATCGTCCAGACCTTCTTCTTTAACCCGTTCACGGGCCAGGGCCAGTTGCTCTTTGCTGAGGGTGATTCCGAACACTTTTGCGCCAAACTCACGGGCCGCATACCGCGCCAACCCGCCCCAGCCGCAACCGACATCCAGCAAGTAGTCGCCCGGTTGCAGACGCAGCTTGCGACATAGATGACGGAATTTGGCCTGCTGGGCTTGCTCCAGGGTTTCACTGCCGGTCTCGAAATAGGCGCAGGAATACGCCATGTCGCTGTCGAGCCACAGCTGATAAAACGCGTTGGAGAGGTCGTAGTGGTAGGAGATGGCTTTGGCGTCGGTTTCCTTGTCGTGAACGAGGCGAACCGGCTGACTGTCGGCGTCACCCAGCAATGCCTGGCTCCACTCATCACAGACGCGGATGACATCGCTGATTGAGCCTTCCAGCTCAAGTTTGCCTTCGACAAACGCTGCCCCCAGTGCGTCCAGGCTTGGATGGGTCAATTGGGTAACCATTTGTGGGTCCTTTACCACAATGGTGACGCTGGGCGTCGGGCCCAGATTGAATTCATGGCCATCCCAGAGTCGCAGGCGAAGAGGTAGCTGCAGATTCTGTAAGGCCGGTGGAAGTTGCGCGAGCATGGAAAATCCCCCTTATTTCAGACGTCTGATGTGAGGGTAGACCATCCTAGAAAAATAGCTGGCTATCGATTTAATAGCCTTTTTCTATATAGCTCGCGACGCTTCAAACCGCCGTCGTGAATCTGTAAAAACAATGGTCCACACCTAGATGACTACGAAGTGAGCACACAGTTCTAAAAAGTTTATATCGCCGAGACCTCCCGGTTTAGAGCGTTGGCTACGGGTATATCAGACTTCATCTTTCAACTTGAGCAGCGGCTCCTGGAATCGCAGCAAACGCCCGGCGTTGCCCAATACCAACAACGTGCTCATGTTATGCAGCAACGCGGCAATCATTGCCCCCGCCGCGCCGAGCCAGCCGAACGCCGCGAAGGCGACGATTGCCAGGGTCCAGCCCAGGCCGATGATCACGTTGACCTGCAATGTCTGGCGGCACTGGCGACTTAACCGCACACACGTCCCGAGCCGGCGCAGGTCACTGCCGATCAGCACGATGTCCGCCGAGGCGAGCGCGATATCCGCTCCGCCGGCGCCCATGGCCACACCGACGACACCGGCCTTCAACGCCAGGGAATCGTTAATGCCGTCACCGACCACCATTGGCCGGAAACCACTGCCGATTTCCGTCAGCACGCGATTGAGTTTGTCTTCAGGCAAGGCTTGAGCTTCGACATCGCTGATACCGACATCGCGAGCCAGCGTATGGGCGACGCTTTGCCGATCCCCCGTGAGCAATAACTGCCGACCCAATCCCAGCTCACGCAATTCATTCAAGGCAAATCGCGCTTCAGGTTTGACGGTGTCCGCCAGCAACAGCCAGGCGAGAAACTCACCGTTCAGCGCCAGCCCGGCAATCGGCCCGTCGTGTTCGGGAACAGCCGAAGTATCGATACCCAACTGCGCGAATAACTCTGGACGCCCGAGGGCCGCTTCGCCCTGCTCCGTCATCGCCACCACGCCCAGCCCCTGGCGTTCGTGAATGTCGGAGAGCAGCAGGAAATGCTCCTGAGTCACCAGGCTGGCCAACGCACGACTGACCGGGTGGCTGCTTGCCGAGCCGAGGCTGGCGGCGAGTTTCAGCACGTGATCACGATCCTCCAACGGGCTGTCGATGGATTGCAGGCGCAAGGTGCCGAAGGTCAGCGTCCCGGTTTTATCGACAACCAATGACGTCAGGTCTGCCAGCTCTTCAAGGAACGCCGAGCTGCGAATCAGAATCCCGTGACGCGCCGCCACCGCGACCCCGGCAATCGCCGTGGCCGGCGCCGACAACACCAATGCGCACGGACACGCCGCCACCAACACCGCCAACATCGCCTGGGCATCGTTGGTGATGAACCAGGTCACGGCAGCGAGCAGCAACACCAGCACCATGTAACTACCGGCGTAACGCTCCAGCAGGCGAGTGATCGGTGGCTTGGAACGCTCGGCGCTTTGCATCAGCGCGATGACTTTGCCGAGGGTCGATTCGTTGCCGGTACGGGTCACTTCAATCCGTAGCAGGCCATCAAGGTTGATCGCGCCGCCGAACACGGTCATGCCAACCACCGCTTCCAACGGCACCGACTCACCGGTAATCGACGCGGTGTCGAGGCTCGCCTGACCCGACAACACCCGACCATCCGCCGGCACTCGATCACCGGCACGCACCTCAACAATGTCGCCAGACTTGAGCGTGCCGTTGTCGACCTCAATCACCGTGCCGTCAGCTTGAACCTTGCGCGCATGGCTGCGGGTCAATTTGCCGAGGGCGTGAATCGCCTCTTGAGAGCCGATGACACTGCGCTCTTCCAGTACGTGGCCGAAGATCATGATGATCGGTAGTAGCGCCGCCGTCAGCAGATCACCCGTGGCCCAGGCTCCGAGCATCGCCAGGGCGATCAGTTGATCGGTGATCCCGTGCAAGCTTGGGTAGCGCAAGCTGTACCAGGCCGAGCGCATCACCGGCACGGCCACCAGCAACGAGGCGAAACCCAACAGCAATTGGCTGACCCCGGTCTGCTCCGGCGACACCCAGCGCCAGATCAAACCGAGCCCGAGCAAGCCCAGGGCGAGCATGGCCAGGGTCAGTTGGCGCGCGGCGCTGCGTTGTTCAGCCGAGGACAACATGCTCGGTGCGGCGGCGGTTTGGGCAGTCATTGTGCAGCTCCCTGAATGATCAGGCGGGAATCGTCTTTCGGATCGACCGTGGTTACTGAGCCGGCCTGGCCGAGAATCTTCGGCATCCGCTCACGGTAAATGCGCAGCAGCATTTGTGGGTCCGTGCCCTGCTGTTGCGCCTTGGCCAGGCTCAATACCGTCGCTGTATCCGCCGAGGCCTTGGCCAGTCGTTCACTGGCTTGAGCGTGGGCGACCTGCACGGTTCGGTCGGCTTGTTCGTTGGCGGTCTGGGTCAGTTTCTCGGCTTCGGTGCGCGCATTGGCCACGGCTTTATCGGCTTGCTGACTGGCGGTCAGCACCGCGTTGAATGCATTCACCGCCGGGCCGGGCAGACTCGATTGCACATCGACCCGGGCGACTTCGATTCCGATGCCCTGCCCGGTTGCGCTCAATTCGGCCAGGCGTTGATTGATGCCCTGCACCAGATCACCGCGCAAGCGTTCGCGGCGTTCGGCGGCGTTGTTGTCGGCGCCGATCAGTTCAGGTCTTGCAACCAGAATGGTGTCCAGATCCCGCGCCGCGGTAAGCGCCAAGGCACTGCGGGTGACCAGGCGATCCAGTGCCGGCAGCACATGTTCACCTTGAAGGACGAAGGCATACGGTTCGGTGACTTTGTAAAACACCCGCACATCCAGTTGCACCACGCCGGCGTCACCGGTCAGCAAATAACCGGAGCCGGCGAGTGCATCACTGAGCGGCGTGGCAAATGTCGCCACCCGATCTGCCTGCAATGCGACATCGCTGCGCAGCAGATTTTCCACGCGACGCTCGATCACCCGGTCCGCCGCTGGCAACAAAATCACCTGCTCGAACGGACGTGGCCACGCCAATAACAGACCCGCATTTTGAATGCGATCCAACGCACCAAAGTGCAAAACCACCGCACGATTTTGCGGATCAATCTGCCGCACATTGGAGAACGCCCAAGCCAAAGCGGCCAACACCGTGACCGCGTAAAGCGCCAAAAAAGCCAGACGCCCGGCCTGAATCCAGGGGCTGCTTAACTCATTTGTTCCACGTGGAACCAAATTCATGGCTGCGACCCGGACTTGTTTTCGAGGCTCGGCGGACCGTCCACCAACACCCTGAACGGTGCCGCATCGGTGCGCAAAATCAGTTTGGTGCCCGGTGAAACAATCGTGCCCAAGGTATCGAGCGAGCGCAGCAGGTTGTAGAGCTGTGGCGATCCGGCGTAGGCGCGGCCATAAATCTGTGCGGCTTCGACGCGAGATTGCGCTTCAATATCGGCGGCTTTTACCGTGGCATCGGCCTGCACGATGCGCGCATCACGTTCGGCGGCAGAACGGATTTGCGCCGCTTCGCGTTTACCGATGGCCGTGCGTTCGGTGGCAATTGTTTCACGCTCGGCACGCATGCGATCGACGGTGGCGGTGAGCGTCACCGACGGCAACGTCAGTCGCTCAATGCCGACTTGCAGCACGCGCACGCCATAAGTCGTCAGCAACTGCTGATCAATCTGCTGACGCAACTGCGCTTCGAAATCGGCGATGTGCACTTGGTTGGCGTCGGTGTTCACCAGGTTAGCCAGATCGAAACTGCTGGCGGTGGTTTCCAGTGCCGAGCCAACGAAGGTGCGAATCTGCCGCGCGGCTTCATCCGGCTGGTTCTGCACGGCGCGCATAAAACGCTGCACATTGTCCGGGTCACCCTGCACCTGCCACGCCACATAAGCCTGAACGATGATGCGCAAACCATCCCGCGTGCCGACGTCCTGCAAACCACTGGAGGTGGTTCGCAAACGCAGGTCCACCGGAATCGCCGCTTCGAACGGCGCCGGCCAGCGCCAGCCCAAGCCCGGTTCCAGCAACACCCGCGACGGATTGCCGAAACGGGTAATCACCGTGGCCTCCCCCGAACGCACTTGCACCAGGCTCGCGGCGGCGATGGCGAAGGCCACCAGCAACGCCGCCCAACCCATTCGCCGCCACGGGAATGGGCCGGCTTCCCCGGGTTCACCGTGGTGGTGATGGTGATGGTGATGACCGTGAGAATGCCCACCGTGGCCGTGATCGTGGCCAGTGTGGTCATCGTGATCGTGAGTATGCGACTGGCTCAATGGGTGGCTCCTGGCTGAGCGGTGTTACGCGACGACGCAGGGTCGGCCGGCAGCGTGAACGTACGCAGGTCAATGGTCGGCGCGTTGCTGCTGCCGCCCAGACGATGATCGAGAACCAGGAGCTTGGCGTTGGCCAGGCCCTGGGTCAGTTGACTGAAATACTGCTCCAGCACAAAGGCCTGGCCGGCACTGGCGTAGGCTTTGCGCTCGGCGCTGAACCGCAGGTCCGACGCCTGCGCCGTGGCGTTGATTTCCCGCGCACTGGCGGTGGCTTGATCGCGAGCAACGCTGGCCTGCAACTGCGCCTGGTTGGTCGCCTCCGCTGCGGCGCCGCGCTCACGGGAGATCAACGCCTGCGCACCAATCTGCGCCGCTTGCACAGCGTGATAAGCATTGGCGGCTCCTGCCGGTGGATGAATCGCCTCAACGACCGTGGCGAGAATTTCCACGCCGCTGTCGAGTTTCTGCAGGTCTGCCTGCACCGCACGACCGATCTCTTCACCCAGCCCTACCCTGTCCTCACCGAGCAAACCGTCGAGGGTTCGTGAGGCAAAGTCATGCACCAGAATTCGGCTGGCGGTGCTGCGAATCAGCGTTGGGACATCGGCGCTGTTGTAGGTCGCGGCCAACGCGTCCTTGTCATTCAAGCCGATGCGATAAACGAAACGCACGTCCATGTTGACGATCTGGAAGCTCTGCTTATCGGCACGGCTGCTGGCGATGACTTGGGATTTATCGTTCACATGGCTGGCGTCCCACAAGCGATTGGCAATCGCCGGGGCCGGGCCTTCAGCCGACTCGGCAACAACAGGTGCCGAGGCTTCACCGACGCTGGTGGCCAACTCATGCACCACGCCATTCTCGATGTTCAGCACCCGCCCCAGCGGCCAAGGCAAACCGGCATGCAAACCAGGGCCGAACACCTCCACCGGTTTACCGAAACGCTCGTAGATGCCGCGCCCCTGCAACGGGATTTCGTGAATCCCGGTGAGCGCCCAACCGACCATCGCCACTACCGCCAGCACCGGAAAAAATGCCCGACGCATATAGGTGAAGGCCCAGATTTGCCGCAGGTCGATGCCGAAGCGGTTATGCAATTCGTGCTGTAACGCGAGCAACGGCTGTGGCGGCCAACGCAGCATGTCGGCGACAAAGCTGCGCGCCAGTAACGCCGGTTCAAGGTTTTCACGTTGCGGACTGAACAGTGAAAGCACGGCGCGCAGCAATAACTCGACCGCCACCAGCCCCGGCAGCAAACCGATCAGCACCGCCAGACGCACCGGCCAGACGGAGGTGTCATTGCCGAACAACAAGCAGAGCGCGCTCAGCACCAGACAAATAATCGCGACTCGAGTCAGTTGCGCCAATGACCCGGCTTCAGGCCATTCGGCAACGTTTTCCTGGGCCAGTTGCCGCTCCAGTACCAGCAAACCGAAGGCCAGCAGCAACGACAGCGCGGCGCCGATACTGGCGGACAAGCCCAGCGTGGCGGGCGTTAGCGCCAGATTCCAGACTTGCTTGATACTGAACAACGTCAACAGCGCCCAACCGACCAGCCAGAACGTCGACGCGCCAATCTGCGCCAGCAGGTGCACCCAGCGCTGGCTGATCCGATCCAGCAACCGCTCGTACCAGCCCACCGGCGCGACCGTTTCTTCCTCGACGACCACAGGCACTGACACGCTCGGATTCATCGCTTGCGCGCGCCATTGCGTCACCCACCAGGCCGATTGCAGACCGGCAACCAGCACCAGCAACCCGGCGCTTTGATTGACCAACAGCGCGCCCCACAGCGACTGCGGTGCAAACAGCGCGACAAAAAACGCCAGCACCAGTCCCACCGCCGCCAAGGCGCTCAGGCCGATGGCGTACTGACGCAATCGCCGCCCGTGAAAGAGCGCCTGCTGAAAACGCGGCAACCCGGCTACTTGCGTTCCATCGACATCAAGATCGACTTGCATACCACCCCAGTGTTTATCGTTGCTGACGTCGAACCCCGTCACATCTCGTTACCTTATAACGAAAGTGGTGAAATTTCCGTTCTAAATAGCTGTATCTAAAGGTGCGCAACCTGTCGCTTAGCTGAAGCCTTGACCGAAATGCCCGGTAACGCACATATTACGTTCGTAATTTTTACCAACGGCTACGTTTATTCATCCGTTCCCTTTCAATCCAGGAGTACATCCATGAGCACCTATGACGTCGTGATTCTGGGCGCAGGCCCGGGTGGCTACAACGCAGCGATCCGCGCCGGCCAACTGGGTCTGAAAGCCGCGTGCGTCGAAGGCCGCGCCACCCTCGGCGGCACCTGCCTGAATGTCGGCTGCATGCCGTCCAAGGCGTTGCTGCATGCCTCCGAACTCTACGACGCGGCCATGGGCGCGGAATTCGCCAACCTGGGGATCGAGGTCAAACCGACGCTTAACCTCGCCCAGATGATGAAGCAGAAGGATGAAAGCGTTAGTGGACTGACCAAAGGCATCGAGTTTCTGTTTCGCAAAAACAAAGTGGATTGGATCAAGGGCTGGGGCCACATCGACGGGCCGGGCAAGGTCACCGTGACCGATAGCGCGGGCGGCAAGACCGAGCTGAGCGCCAAGGACATCATCATCGCCACCGGCTCCGAGCCCACTCCCCTGCCCGGCGTCGACATCGACAACAAGCGCATCCTCGACTCCACCGGCGCGCTGTCCCTGAGCGAAGTGCCGAAGCACCTGGTGGTGATCGGCGCCGGGGTCATCGGCCTGGAGCTGGGCTCGGTCTGGCGGCGTCTGGGGGCTCAGGTGACGGTGGTCGAGTTTCTTGACCGGATCTGCCCCGGTGTCGATGGCGAGGCCGGCAAAACGTTGCAGCGTTCATTGACCAAGCAAGGCATCAACTTCAAGTTGAGTTCCAAAGTCACCAGCGCCACGACCTCGGCAAACGGTGTGCAACTGAGTGTCGAACCCGCCGCCGGGGGCACCGCCGAACTGCTGGAAGCCGATTACGTGCTGGTAGCCATCGGGCGCCGGCCTTACACACAAGGGTTGGGGCTGGAGAACATCGGCCTCGCCACCGACAAGCGCGGCATGCTCGCCAACAAGGGGCACCGCACCGAGGCGGCCGGCATCTGGGTGATCGGCGATGTCACCTCCGGGCCGATGCTCGCGCACAAGGCCGAAGACGAAGCCATGGCCTGCGTTGAGCAGATCGTCGGCAAGGCCGGCGAGGTCAATTACGATCTGATCCCCAACGTGATCTACACCCGACCGGAGCTGGCCAGCGTCGGCAAGACCGAAGAACAGCTCAAGGCCGAGGGGCGTGCCTACAAGGTCGGAAAATTTCCGTTCACCGCCAACAGCCGGGCGAAGATCAATCATGAGACCGAAGGCTTCGCCAAAGTGCTGGCCGATGAGCGCACCGACGAAATCCTCGACGTGCACCTGGTCGGTCCGAGTGTCAGTGAAATGATCGGCGAATATTGCGTGGCCATGGAGTTCAGCGCGTCAGCCGAAGACATCGCCCTGACCTGCCATCCGCACCCGACGCGCTCCGAGGCGTTGCGCCAGGCGGCAATGAATGTGGAGGGGATGGCGACGCAGATGTAGCTCAAGTGATCGTTCCCACGCTCTGCTTGGGAATGCAGCCCGTGACGCTCCGCGTCACATCAGGAGCCGAACGCGGAGCGTCCGAAGAGGCATTCCCACGCAGAGCGTGGGAACGATCCTAGCTGGTCGGCAAATGCTCCAGAGGCAACGCCCCCGGTGTTTTCACTGTGTGAATCGCAAAGTTGCTGCGGATGTCGCTCACCCCCGGCAACTTCAGTAATCGCCCGGTGAGAAACCGGTCATACGCGCGCAGATCCGGCACCACCACTTGCAGCAGAAAATCCGATTCCCCTGACACCAGAAACGCCGAAATCACCTCGGGCAACGCCGTCACAGCCAAGCGAAACGCCTCGGCCTGTTCATCGTTGTGGCGTTCAACCTTGACCCCGACAAACACCGTCAGGCCGAGCCCCACTTCATCTCGATCAAGGTTGGCCTGATAGCCGCGAATCACCCCCGCCTCTTCGAGCATCCGCACCCGGCGCAAGCACGGCGAAGCCGACAAGCCGATCTCATCGGCCAATTGCACATTACTCAACCGGCCGTCCCGTTGCAGGGCGGCGAGAATCTTGCGGTCGTAGGCATCCAGTTTCATGTTTGGCAGATCCTGATGGTATGCACGTCATTACGTGGCAGGTTATGCCAATCCAGACGGTTTTAGAAGTGAACTACGCAAGCACCTGCCCTGCCCTCCGGCCCTAGACTGGCCCTACCAAATCGACAACGAACGGGGTGCAACATGGCAGGTCTCTGGCTGTTTTTCATGGCACTGGCGGTGGTGTATCTGCTGCCAGGCCCGGACATGATCCTGCTGCTGCAAACCGGCGCCCGTCAGGGCAAAGGCGCGGCGCTGGCCACGGCGATTGGCCTGGGCATCGCCCGGGGTTGTCATGTGGCATTGGCGGCGCTGGGGCTGGCGGCGTTGTTCAAAGCGGCGCCCTGGACCTTCGATGTGGTGCGCCTGGCCGGGGCCGCCTACCTGTTGTGGATCGGTATTCAGTGCCTGCGCACCACGATGCTGCCCAGTCTGAATGGCGCAAGCGAGACGGTCGAAAAATCGCGCTGGCGTGAGTCGATCCAGCGCGGTTTGCTGACCAATCTGCTTAATCCCAAGGCACTGTTGTTCTGCTCGGTTTTGCTGCCGCAGTTCATCAATCCTCAGGCCGGGCCGGTGCTCGCGCAATTTGCCACCCTTGGCGTGCTGCTGGTCGGCATCGGTTTGCTGTTCGACAGCGCTTACGCACTGGCCGGCGCCGCGCTCGGCCGTTGGCTGCAACGCAGCCCATCGGCCCAGCGGGTGCAGCAATGGCTGTTCGGCAGCCTGTTGATCGGTTTCGCCCTGAGGCTGACGTTCGTTCAACAGGCGTGAGCCTTACTGCGCTTTGCGGCGGCGACGACTGATCAACCACAGCGCCGCCGCCACGACCACCGCGACACTGCCAAACTGCACCGGTTTCTTATACGGCCGCAGCGTTGACCGCGCGGCATCCACCACTTGGGTCACATAGCGTTTGCTGGCGTTCTGGAAGTCCGGGGATTGGCACTGATGGCCGAAATCCCCAGCCCAGTACACGTAAGGGCCTTCGTCGACGTAGCGCTGGTAAAGCGCGCTTTGCTCTTCGAGGCTGGAATTCCAGCTCGATGCCGTACACAGCACCGCCGCAAAGGCCTGGCTGGTGCGCGGCAGATTGTCGGCGGCGCGGCTGGCCAATGCCGTGGCAACAAACCGGTAGTGGTAGCGCTCGTCCGGTTTGGCCGCGCTGGCCTGCTGGCGCTGTACCTCCCCTTCCGCCACCAAGGGGCCGACTTTCAGCTCGGGAGTCTCCAGGCTGTAGTTACCGCCGAACGTGGCGTAATCCGGGGCCATCTCATAGCCCAGGATTTCCATTCCCGAATATCGAGCGAACGTCGCAGCGCCGAACAACGCGGCGGCGCGAGTGGTGGGCCACCACGCCGCGTCGGCCTCATGGCGGAAGTGCGCATAAGCCTTGGCCTTGTTCTGCAGTTCAACGTTATCGAAATACCCAGGCGCCTCGTCATAACGCTCTTCCCGCAACAACCGCCGCCCGAGCAAATTGCGCAGGCTCGCCGCCACCGGCAACGGCACATAGTTGTCGCGTTCCTGCTGGGTCAGCGCTGGCGGTGCGGGCACTTGGGTGTCGACGTAATGCTTGAGCTCATCGACCGTCAGCACTCGCTCGGCGACCGTAGCCGCGTCGAGCCAATACACACCTTTGCTGCGATAGAGCTGATCGAAGGCTTGCAGGTAGTCCCCCCGCTCCAGCGCGAGAATCGCGCTTTCACCTTCGACCCGGCACTTGGGCTGGACGCTTTCGAAATCCCAGTCCGCGGTGCGTCGTCCACCCCAGGACTCATCCTGCGGGAATGCCTGGGCGGCTTTCGCATAGGCCGCAGCGGCAGCGGTTTTATCACCCTCGCGCAGCGCCAGTTTGGCCCGCACCCACCAGGCCAGGCCGCCATCGCCCGCGTGCTCGACAAAGGCTTTGGCGCTGGCGTAGTCGCCTTGTTGATAATTCATCGCCGCCAGTCGATCAGCATTGTCGAGGCTGCCACGGGTGCTGTTTTGCAGCAGCTGGATCAGTTTCTTCTCGCTCGGCGGTTGATCACCAAATGACCAGCCAACCCGACTGACCAACGAGGCTGTGACCAGTTGCTGCACGGTTTTGCCCTTGAGCAATTCGGCCAGTTGATCGTCAGGCAAAGCGCCGAGTTCGCCCATCAACTGCTTGAGCGAGGAGTAGCCCACCGCCGAACCGTGGATGTTTTGCGTGGCATAGAGTTTGATGGCGCGGTTCCAGTCGCCCGCCGTGAGCACCACTCGGGCTTCTTCGCCGAGGCTGGCGACGCCCAGTTCCAAAGGGTCGCTGAAACCGTCGATGCTCAGTTGGCGAGCCTGTTCGAAAGCCTTTTGCGATTGCGCCAACAGACCGGGGCTGGCACCCGCCTCGTCGCTCATGGCGAACAGCGCCCGGCCCAATGAGTAAGCCGCCCAAGTGCTGCGCAACGCGCGTTGATCGGCCGGCAGCGCCAGCACTTTCTGGAAGTACTCGGCGGCCAACCCATGGTCGCCAGCGTTGAATGCTATGGCGCCCGCCAGATACAGGCGTAAATCCATCGGCAAACTCGCGCCTTGGGCTTCCACTTCATGGGCGTCGGTCAACGTGCGCAGTTGCTTCACCAGCGCTTGCTGCTCAGGGGTCAAACCGGCCTGTTCGGCCTGGTCCCGTTGATCGGTGTAGCTCGGCGCGTCGCCGTAGCCGTAATCCGGATTATTGGTGGCGGCGGTGACGTTCTTCAGCCCGGCGATGGCATGCCCGAGGCGATTGATCTCGAAAGCGAAGTTGCCTTCCGGCAACTCCGACAGTGACTGGCCACGGTTATCCAGCAGGCGCATGGGGAAGTCCGGCCCACAGGCCAGCGCCGAACCCAAGGGCAAACTGAGGCTCAGGCAGAGCAGATGACGGGGCCAGTTACGGGTGAACATTCGAACCTCCTTGATCAATATATGTGCAACGTGCCCAACCGATGGCGCGCTGTCCGCCGGCCGGCATTCGACCGTCGCGCAGGCGGGTGAAGGTAAGCAGATCCGGGCTTTGTTGCAACGCATAACCGGCCAGCGCATCGGCACCGTCACAGCCTTTCACCACGAGCGTCAGGCGTTCGGGCCAGGCGCTGTCGAGATTGCCCGAGTTGGTGAGGGCGATGTCATAGAGGCCATTTTGTTCGGAGAGTTGCAGGTTCAGGCGACTGTCGAGGACATCACCGCGGGCCACGGCGCCCAGGGTTGTCAGACTCCAGGCACGGCGGTCACCGGCCAGCGGCAGGCGGAACCAGATCAACCCCGCCAGATGGGCCGGCGGATGTTTGCGCAACTCGCTGCCGAGCGCGCTCAATTGCTGTGGATCGGCCAGCAATTCCCGACGTTTGCCGCCGCGCTGGATGGGCACTTCGCTTTCCACGACCGGTGCGCCATCGGCGTCCGGCAACAACGCCACGCCATAGGCCGGCAATGCCAGATAGAAGGGTTTGGGGGTGAGGCGACTCCAGGCCTTGGCCCACTGTTCAGCCTGAGCCGCATCGAACAAGCCACGACGTGGATCGCTGACCGCGTGCACCTGCAACACGCTGCTGTCCACCGTCGCCAACAACCCAGGCAATTCAGGGCTGTCGAGCCAGGCCGGCAACGCGGTGATGCTCAGCGGTAAAGACGCCGGCAGTACGGCGCGCAATTGTGTAAGGAATGCCCGATAGGCCGGGAGCCGGGCGTTACCGGCATCGTGGTCGATTTCCACGCCGGCCACGACCAAACCTTGAGCGTGCCAATCGCCGAGCAGTTGCCGGACCTGCGCAATGACCTCGTCCTGATCCAGCGTCTTGAGCTGGCCATCCAGACGAATCACCGCAATCAGCGGTCGACCATCGCGTTTGAGCAACACCGGATCAACCCGCGCCCGGCGCCAGCCGTCCTGGGGGAAAGCCTGCAAGGCCAGTACCCGCAAGGTCGAGAAATCGGCGCGACTGTCCCGCAGCGCGGCTTCATGGGCCGGGGTCCATTGCCGTTGCCAGATGTAGAGTTGTTGGTCGAGTGGTGGTGCGTCGGGTTGGTTGCAGCCGTTGAGCAACAACAGCGCAGCCAGCAGAACCGAGAGACGAACGAAAAACGACATGAAATCCCTGATCCCTGAAACACAGGTCTACAGGGTACACAAAACCCTGTGGGAGCGAGCCTGCTCGCGAATGCGGTGTGTCAGGAAACTTCAACGCTGAATGACATACCGCTTTCGCGAGCAGGCTCGCTCCCACAGTTATTCTTCTCTAGGGCTTACGGGCGATGATCACCTGACTTTTCGCCACCACCGCATCCAGTGCTTGTTTGATCTGCGCGCCCCGTGGCGAATTCAGCACCGCTTGCCAGGTATCGGCCCAGTGATTGAGCAGCGGATGGTCGGCATTGCTGAAATCAACCTTGGCTTCCCAGAACAGCAGCATCCACATCGACCAGTAGAACCCGTACTGGCTGTGGCTCAGCACTTCCAGCCCGGCCTCGCTGACCATTGCCTTGAACTGCTCTTCGCTGATGATGCGAATGTGGTTGGGCTTCTGGAAGTATTCCGGCGCAGCGATGTCTTTTTGCAGGTCTTCGGAGCTCGGGTGCGGGACGCTGAGCAGATACAGCGCCCCCGGTTTGCCGACCCGCACCAGTTCGGCAAGGAACTGCGCCGGGTCGTCAACGTGCTCGATCACCTCGGTGGACACCACACGCGTGGCGGTTCCATCGGCAATTGGCAGCGGATTGCAGTCAGTGACGTGGCACTCAACGTCGCGAGCCGGCGTGTCGCCCAGGCGCAGGCGAGTGGCTTCGACCTTGGCCGCATCGATGTCGGCAATGATGATCTTCGCCCCACGCATCCCGCAGAAATGCACGTTGCCGCCATCACCGCAGCCGACGTCGAGCAAGGTGTCCTCGGGGGTTACCGGGAAACCGGTGAACAACTCGCCGGTTTGCTGGTTGAACCAGCCGCTGAGGATTGCATCGTGCAGGCCGAGCATGTACGGATCGACCTTGTCCGCGACCGGTGCCACGGGCTGCGCGGGAGCAGGAACAGGAGCGGGCGTGCCCGCCGTGAGTTTCTTCAAAAGGCTCAGCATGAGGTGGCTCCAGAGGACGGGACGGCGGATCGGGACGTGCTCAGACGTTGCACCAGCGAGGCGCCGCGATTGCGCATGGGCATTTCGACAAAGCGGTAATTGAGTTCGCTCAACAGCGCGATCAGCCCGCCAGCGATAAGGATGGTGAGGATCGGATGCCCGGCCGGGCTCGGCAAACCGGCGGCCTGCAAACGGAAAATCAGTTCCCGCACCAGCAGATAAGCCGGAATGTGGATCAAGTAAATCCCATAAGAGCGGCTGCCGATCCACACCATCAGATTCTTCAGCACACCCGCTGGCATCAGGTAATCACGGTTGTAAGACGCGACCCACACCAGCACCGCACTGAGCACGGCAATCGCGCCGATCCGGTAGTTAGTAAAGGTAAAGCGATCCGTCGCCATCACACTCAGCGCCAGCGCCACGATCAGCAGCACCGACACACCGGCCCACGGCCGGCGCAGGAAGGTCGGCTCCCAGCGCACATAGCCGGGCCGCGCACTCCACATCGCCAACAGGATGCCGAGGGCCAGTGCGTCGGTGCGCACCACCATCAGGATCGGCGTACGCAACGTGAACAACTGCACCGCGACCAGCGCCAGCAAGGCCCAGACCAGGTGCTTGCGGCAGACCAGAATCAACAGCGGGAACAGCAGGTAGAACTGCTCCTCCAGCGACAGGCTCCAGTAGACGAAACTGGTGCCGTATTCGTAGCGATAGAAGCTGTCGGCGAAGCGGAAGTTAGCGAATTGCGCGACCCCGGCCAGCGTCGCCTGCACGTTGGCGTGTAACGTGCCGAACGCCCCGGAGCGGTTGATAAACAGACATGCCAGCAGCATCAACGCCAGCCACAGCCACGCTGACGGCAACAATCGAAAGGCTCGACGCAGCCAGAAGTTGCGCGTCTGCTGCCAGTATTCCTGGCGCGTGCTGCAACCTTGCAAAGCGGGGATCAGGCTGCGCGCAATGACGAAACCCGAGATCGCGAAAAACAGATCGACGCCCCACCAGGGTTGCGCCCAGGCATGGATGCGTTCCAACGACGGCACGATGTCGGTGAACAGGCTGCCTTGCAGGTGATGGAACAACACGCCGAGCACCGCAATGCCGCGCAGCAGCTCGATGTCCATGATGCGTTTGCTGCTCATGCCATTCTCCCCGGCGCGTCGTCGGCAGCCAGCGGTTTGCGGGCGATGATCACCTGGCTCTTGGGCATGAACTGATCGAGCATGTGCTTGATCGCCAACCCGTTGGGCTGCGCCAACAAGTCCTGCCAGGTTTTCGCCCAGCTCTCCATCAACGGCGGGTACGGCGCCTGGATCCGGTCGCGCACCGCGCCACTTAAATCACGTCCGGCCGCCCTTTCGCTGGCCCAGAAAAAAATCATGCCCATGACCCAGAAGAACCCGGTGGCCTGGCGATGTTCGATCACCAGCCCTGCCTCTTCCACCATCGCGGCAAACCGTTCGGGAGTAAAAATCTGTACGTGATTGGGTGACTGGAAATAACTGGCCGGGGCGATGCCCTTTTGCAAATGCTCGCCCACCGGGGCCGGCACACTGAGCAGATACAGCGCCCCGGGGCGGCCCATGCGCACCAGTTCCGCCATGAAGGGCTCAGGCTGATCGATGTGTTCGAGCACTTCCATGCACACGACTCTGCTCGCACAACCATCGGCCAGGGGCAGCGGCAGGCTGTTGCTCACCAATCCAAGATTTTGCTGGTTCGATTGCGCGTCCACTTGCCGGGCCAGGTCGCGGACCTTGTCGTGTTCGCTGTCGGTAAAGATCACCGACGCACCCTGGCGCACGGCAAACAACGTCGCCACACCTTCCCCGCAACCGACGTCCAACAACGTGTCGTCCGCCGTGATGGCAAAGCCCTTGAGCAGTTCGCCACTGTCGTTCAAAAACCAGCCATCGAGGATGGCGTCATGCAAACCGACGTCCCGTGGCGAGACATTGGCGACCGGCATGAGTGCCGGCAACGGCGCCGGTCGCAGTCGTGCGAGCAAGCGCCGGATCATGCGCCCGAGGCTTCCGCAGGCAGCGCTTTGGCACGCTCCAGCCGCTGTTCGAAGAACGTCCGCAAGCGCTGTTCGGTGCTGGCCTGGCTGCAGAATCGCTCCAGGCTGCGCACCGCGTGGGCTGACATCCGGGCATAGCGCTCGGCATCGGTTTTCGCCACGTCATAGCTGACACGATAAGCGGTGCACAACGAATCCCAATCGGTCACGTAGCGCAGCGTGCGGTACGCCGCCCGGGGATCGTGGGGCCACGCCGTCAGCTCATCGGTGGAATCGACGATGAACGCATTGTCGCTATCGACGTAGTCGGCCATCGCCGTGTTCAGCGGCGCAATCGCCGGTTTGCCGCAAGACATGAACTCCATCAGCGGCAGGCACTGCCCTTCGCCGAACGAGCAATTCACCACGTAACTGGTGGCCTCGACCAACCGTTCGTAATCCATATCGGCCAGATAACCGTGGATCAGCACGATCCGACACTGGTACGACTGGTTCTTGTAGAGGTGGTGCAGCATGTCGTTCAGCGCGTTGGCGATGTCATGGTGGGTCAGTTTCAACACCAGCGTCGCATCGGGCGTGTCGCGGAACGTGGTGCAGAACGCGCTGAGCATGTCCTGCCAGTTCTTGCGCCCGTCGTAGGGGTTGAACACCGACGTATAGACCACGCCTTCCAGCTGCAACTGGCAATCCTGCGGCGGGCCGTCGAACGAGAGCGGCGATCCTTCGCACAACGCGGGTGGGCCGTAAGCCCGCAAATCCGTGGTACGGCTGTCGATCAACAAGCCGCGCAGGTTCAGTTGCACCGGCTCCACCACCGCACGCTTGGTCAGTTGCTCGCCCCGAGCGGCAAAGCGGTCCCACACCGGTGCGGGAATGGCGCAGATCGGATAGTCGGCGCCCATTACGTCGCGCACGGCATTTACGGTGAAGGTCGAATGGGTAATCGCCATGCCGCAAGCACCCAGCACCAGGCGCCAGTCGTGGCGGGGTTCGCCCTGCCAGCTTTCGGTGGGGATGGTGCTGAACTCCCAGGCGAACAACGGGAGGGTCGGGCAGGCGTAATGAATCGGCGTGCGATGGGGCGGTGAGAACGACAGGAAAATGCAGTCTTCGCCACGGCTCAGGCAATCGAAATACAAACGATCGACCAGTTCGTCGGGGTTGCTGACTTCGATGACTTGACCCAGTCGCTCCAGCACCGGGCGGAACTCCTTGAGTACAAAATAGTAGCTGTACTCCGGCCGCCCCAGGTTCTGCTGGATGTTGCTCTTGTTGGTTTCCGAATGAATGATGATCAGCATGATGCAGTCCCCGCTTCGGCTGTCAGCGGCGTGGTTGCGCTGCTCGGGCTCAGCCCGAAAAACTGCGCCACACGCTGCTGTACCGGGGCAAAACCGCAGTAATCGCGCATGCGGTCACTCGCTGCCGTGGCCATCGCCTGATACTCCTGCGGGCGGTTCTTGGCCATGGCGTAGCTGTCCTCATAGGCGGCTTTCAACGAGCCCCAATCCGGCCGATGGCGCAGGGTGCGATAGAGGATGCGCGCGTCTTCCGGCCAGATCGTCGGCTCATGACTGGACTTGACGATGAACCCGACCCGCTCGTCGATGTAGTCGCCCATCGCCGTGTGGTTCGGCGCGATTACCGGTCGGGCGCAGGACATGAACTCCATCAACGGCAAGCACAAGCCTTCACAGCGGGACGCGTTGACGTAGAAACTCGCCGCGCCGTAAAGCCTGGCGAATTCCTCGTCTTCCAGATAACCGTGCATGACCACCACCCGGCAGGCGAACGGCGAGAGTTGCGATAGCAAGGTAATCAGATGGACGTAGTAGGTCGACAAGTCGTTCTGGGTGATCTTGAGCACCAGCGTGGCGTCTTCGGCGTCACGCAGGGCCCAGCAGAACGCGGTGATCAGGTGGTGCCAGTTCTTGCGCCCGTCTTCAGGGTTGAACACGCTCACATACACCACGCCGCTGACGTCGATCTCGACCCGTTCGCTGGTGTCAGGCAGCAAGGCTTGCGGGTGCTCGGCCGGTTCCATGGCTTCGCTGACGGTGGTTGCCAGCGGCAGTGGCTCGGGCAATGGTTCTGGTGCTGACTGCGGCGCGCGCAACCGGATCAGTTGCTTGCGCACGGTCACCGGCACCAGGTCGCGAACGGCTTCGCGATACCACAGCAGCAGGTAGTGCTTAGTGATGAACGCCCGTCGCCGCAGGGTCAGTGGCGGTGGCGGTGGTGGTGGCGGTGGCGCGGTGGGTTCCGGTGCTTCAACACTCAGGCCGCGGGTTTCCAGTTCCTGATGATTGAGTATCGGCGCGATCAAGCCATCGGCGGACAGGCCCATCGGACGGCTATCAATGATGCAGCCCTTGATCTGCAACGTGGTGCCCGGGTTTACCGGCGCACTCGGATATTGCTGACGCACCTCGGCGAAGCGTTCCCACAACGGGGTGGGCAGCACCAGCACCGGGAAGTCTTCACCCAGGGTGCGGCGGATGGCCTGGGCGGTGTGGCTGGACAAGGTAATCACCCGACCATGACGGGCCAGGGTCTGGCTCCAGTCATGGCGCGGATCGTCATCCCAGTGCTCGGAGGGGATCGAGTCATACTCCCAGGCAATCACGCACACCATCGGGCATTGCAGGTCGATCGGGGTTTTATGCGGCGGCGAGAACGACAGGAACAAACAGTCCTGACCCGCCTGTTGCAGCTGCCGATACAGCGGATCGACTTCAGCGGCCGACGACACCACATGCACCCGCCCCAGGCTTTCGAGCACCGGACGATACGCCTTGAGCACGAAGTAGTAACTGTATTCGGGACGACCGAGGCTCTGGCTGATGGAGCTGTCGTTGACGTCCGAGTAAAGAATGAAATTCATGGCATCCCACGATGAAACCGCCGTCCCGGCAGCCCCACTCTATGACGGCAAAGCCACGGATCGAGTCGGCGTCTGCCGGTCGTCGTCCATCGTCTTCTTGCCCGTCTACGTTCTTGTTTTAATGGTCAGCTTCGCGGGGTTTGGCAGCGACTTTCGTATCACCCCACACGAACCTGGATAATCGTGACGAGGGGCATTCTAAACACATCCGTCGAGGATTCGTGAACCGCCCGGCGAGAATAAACAGCCCCGCGCCAACGAGAACTGACCAGTCACGGTTGGACCTGTTGAAATTGCCGAGCAATTGGCACAGATTGGCTACCAAACAACTACAACAAAACATTTCGCCTGTCTTTCGACCAACGAATCCATCCGGTCCGTCAGACATCTCCGTCAAGCCTGTGGGGAATGGACGAAATGCATGACCAAGGGGTCGCTGTTTGAAAAAGCGTCTGTTCGTTACGGGTCTGAGTGGATTCGTAGGACAACACATCCAATCACGTCTGAAGGCGAGTGCTTCGGAATGGGAGCTACTGACTGTCCCTTCCCGGTATGACCTCGGCCAACCGGACAGCCTCGAAGGCCTGTGGCCCGAGCTGCCCGACGCAGTCATTCACCTGGCCGGCCAGACCTTCGTGCCCGAAGCCTTCCGTGATCCGGCACGCACGTTAAACATCAACCTGCTCGGCACGTTGAACCTGCTGCAAGGCCTCAAGGCTCGCGGTTTCAAGGGCACCTTCCTGTACGTCAGCTCCGGCGACGTCTACGGCCAGGTCAGCGAAGCCCAGTTGCCGATCACCGAACTCCAGCCACCCTGCCCGCGCAACCCGTACGCCGTGAGCAAACTGTCGGCGGAATTCCTCTGCCTGCAATGGGGCTTGAGCGAAGGCTGGCCGGTGTTGGTGGCGCGTCCGTTCAACCACATCGGCACCGGACAGAAAGACAGCTTTGTCATCGCCAGCGCCGCGCGGCAAATCAACCGAATCAAACAAGGCCTGCAGGCGCCCCAACTGGAAGTCGGCGACATCGATGTCACCCGCGACTTCCTCGATGTCGGCGATGTGATCTCGGCTTACCTGGCGCTGCTGGAAAAAGGCACGCCGGGGCAGGTCTACAACATTTGCTCGGGGCGCGAGCAAAGCATCCGCAGTCTGATCGAACAACTGGGGGACCTCGCCCAGGTCAACATGCAATTGATTCAGGACCCTGCGCGTATGCGCCGCGCGGATCAGCGGCGAGTGTGTGGCAGCCATGCCAAGCTTGCCGAGGCCACCGGGTGGACGCCTGAAATCACAACACAACAATCCCTGCGGGCGATCCTGTCCGACTGGGAGAAGCGAGTGAAAGAAGAATGACAAAAAGTGCACTGATCACAGGGATCACCGGCCAGGATGGCGCCTATCTAGCCAAACTGTTGCTCGACAAGGGTTACAAAGTCCACGGCCTGGTGGCCCGACGCAGCAGCGATTCACGCTGGCGCCTGCGCGAGATGGGCGTCGAGGGCGACATCGTTTACCTGGACGGCGACATGGCCGATGCCTGCTCGGTGCAGCGCGCGGTGATCAAGTCGGCCCCGGACGAGGTCTACAACCTGGCGGCGCAAAGTTTTGTCGCCGCTTCCTGGGATCAACCGGTGACCACCGGCATCGTCGACGGTTTGGGCGTGACGCACCTGCTCGAAGCGATCCGCCAGTTCAGCCCGCACACGCGTTTCTATCAAGCGTCCACCAGCGAAATGTTCGGTCTGATCCAGGCTGAACAGCAGGACGAGAACACCCCGTTTTACCCGCGTAGCCCTTACGGCGTGGCCAAGCTTTACGGTCACTGGATCACCGTGAATTACCGCGAGAGTTTCAACCTGCACGCCAACAGCGGCATCCTGTTCAACCACGAATCACCGCTGCGCGGCATCGAGTTCGTGACCCGCAAGGTCACCGACGCCGCCGCCCGCATCAAGCAAGGCAAACAGAACGAACTGCGCCTGGGCAACATCGACACCAAGCGCGACTGGGGTTTCGCCGGCGACTACGTCGAAGCCATGTGGCTGATGCTGCAACAGGACAAGGCCGACGACTACGTGGTCGCCACCGGCGTGACCACCACCGTGCGCGAAATGTGCCGCATCGCCTTCGATCACATTGGCCTGAACTACCGCGACTACGTGAAGATCGACCCGGCGTTTTTCCGCCCGGCCGAGGTCGACGTACTGCTCGGTAACCCGGCCAAGGCCCAGCGTGTACTGGGCTGGAAGCCAAAAACCGATCTGGATACCTTGATCCGCATGATGATGGATGCGGACATGAAACGCGTCGCCAAGGAGTAGGCCATGCTCATTCCTGTGATCCTTTCCGGCGGTGCCGGGACCCGTTTGTGGCCGGTGTCCCGCGAAGGGCACCCCAAGCCCTTCATGATGTTGCCCGACGGCCAGTCGCTGCTGGGCAAAACCTATCGGCGCGCGGCGGGTCTGCTCGATGGCTGGGGCGACATCGTCACGGTGACCAACCGCGAGTATTACTTCCAGAGCAAGGATCACTACCACGACGCGCAGATGGCCCGTCATCGCGGGCACTTCCTGCTCGAACCTACGGGCCGCAACACCGCCCCGGCCATCGCGGCGGCGGCGCTGTCGCTGCAAGCCCTGCACGGTGACGAGGCAATCATGGTGGTGATGCCGGCCGATCACCTGATCGTCAATGTCGACGCCTTGCAGAGCGCGGTCGAGCACGCCGTGACGCTGGCCAAGAGCGGTCATCTGGTGACGTTCGGCGTGGTGCCGACGATGCCGGAGACCGGTTTCGGCTACATCGAGACCGGCGCCCCGCTGGATGATAAAGGCGCGACCAAGGTCCAGCGCTTCGTCGAAAAACCCGACCTGCAAACCGCGACCCATTACCTGGAAAGCGGCAACTTCCTGTGGAACTCGGGCATGTTCTGCTTCTCGGTGGCCACCCTGCTGGCCGAGTTGCAGCTTCACGCCCCCGAATTGCTGGAACAGACCCGCGCCTGCATGGCCGAAAGCGCCGCCGTGGAAACCGGTGGTTGCCTGCAACAGGAATTGTCGCCGACGCTGTTTGCCGAGATCACCGACATCTCCATCGACTACGCCTTGATGGAACGCTCGGACAAAGTGGTGGTGGTGCCCGCCGGTTTCGACTGGAGCGACATCGGTTCCTGGAGCGCCCTGGCCGCGCTGATACCGCCGGATGCGCAAAACAACCGCGCCAGTGGCGATGCGATCTTTGTCGACAGCCACAACAATTTCGTCCAGAGCGAAGGCCGGCTGGTGGCTGCCGTGGGTGTGGATAACCTGATCATCGTCGACACCGCCGACGCCGTGCTGGTGGCCCACGCCGACCGTGCCCAGGATGTGCGTCGCGTCGCCAAGCAACTCAAGGACAAAAAACACGAAGCCTATCGCCTGCACCGCACCGTCAGCCGGCCGTGGGGCAGCTACACCGTGCTCGAGGAAGGCACGCGCTTCAAGATCAAGCGCATCGTGGTCAAGCCTGGCGGCAAGTTGTCGCTGCAAATGCACCATCACCGCAACGAACACTGGGTCGTGGTCGAAGGCATGGCCAAGGTCACCAACAACGGCACCGGCACTCACCTGGTGGCCAAGAACGAATCGACCTTCATTGCCGCCGGACACAAGCATCGCCTGGAAAACCCCGGGGTCATCGACCTGGTGATCATCGAAGTGCAAAGCGGCGAATACCTGGGAGAGGACGATATCGTCCGCTTCGAAGACCAATACGGCAGGACGGTTTGAATGCTGCTTAATCTGTACCGCTCGCTGTGGAATTACCGCGGTTTCATCCTCGGTAGCGTCAAGCGAGAGTTTCAAGCGCGTTATCGCAATTCGCTGTTCGGTGCCTTGTGGACCGTGCTCAACCCACTGTCGATGATCGTGGTCTACACGGTGATCTTCTCCCAGATCATGCGCGCCCGTTTACCCGGGGTGGACGATGGCCTGGCCTACAGCGTTTACCTGTGTGCCGGCCTGCTGACCTGGGGCCTGTTCTCGGAAATCACTACCCGCAGCCAGAGCATGTTTCTGGAAAACGCCAACCTGCTGAAGAAAATCAGCTTCCCGCGCATCTGCCTGCCGGTGATCGCCCTGCTCAACGCCGGCATCAACTTCGGGATCATTCTGGGGCTGTTCTTTGGCTTCCTGATAATCAGCGGACGCTTGCCCGGCATGGCCCTGCTGGCGCTGATCCCGCTGCTGATCCTGCAAGTGATCTTTGCCGCCGGGATGGGGATGATCCTCGGCATTCTCAATGTGTTCTTTCGCGATGTCGGGCAGTTCTTCGGCATCCTCCTGCAGTTCTGGTTCTGGCTGACGCCGATCGTGTATCCCGTCTCGATCCTGCCACCTGGCATCCAGCACCTGATCGGGCTCAACCCGATGACCGCCCTGATGACCAGCTACCAGAACGTGTTCCTCTACAACCAATGGCCGGACTGGCGCTCGCTTATCCCGTTGCTGGTCATCGGGCTGCTGTTCTGCGGCCTGGCGCTGCGGATGTTCCGTCAGCGTGTCGGCGAAATGGTGGACGAACTCTGATGGGGCATATACGCGTCACTGGCCTGGGCAAGGCCTACAAACAATACCCGAATCGCTGGAGCCGCCTGCTCGAATGGCTGGTGCCGTTTTCCGGCACCCGTCATCACCTGCACTGGATCCTGCAAGACGTCGATTTCGAGATTCAGCCCGGTGAAGCCGTGGGCATCGTCGGGGTCAACGGCGCGGGCAAAAGCACACTGCTGAAGATGATCACCGGCACCACCCAGCCCACCTGCGGGCAGATTCAACTCGAAGGTCGCGTGGCCGCGTTGCTGGAACTGGGCATGGGTTTTCACCCGGACTTTACCGGTCGGCAAAACGCATTCATGGCCGGCCAATTGCTGGGCATGCAGGTCGAAGAGATCGAAGCCTTGATGCCGGAAATCGAAAGCTTTGCCGAAATCGGCGACGCCATCGACCACCCGGTGCGCACCTACTCCAGCGGCATGCAGATGCGCCTGGCGTTCAGCGTCGCCACCGCGCGGCGCCCGGACATCCTGATCGTCGATGAAGCGCTGTCGGTGGGCGACGCCTACTTCCAGCACAAAAGCTTTGACCGCATCCGTAACTTCCGCAAGGCCGGCACCACCCTGCTGATCGTGTCCCATGACCGTTCGGCGATTCAGTCAATCTGCGACACCGCCATCCTGCTCGAAGGCGGGCGCATGGCCATGCGCGGCAAACCCGAAGAAGTCATGGACTACTACAACGCCATGCTCGCCCAGCGCGAAGGCCAGACCGTGCGCCAGGAAATGCTCGCCAACGGCCAGGTGCAAACCATTTCCGGCACCGGCGAAGCGGGGATTCTCAGCGTGCGCCTGCTCGACGCCCAAGGGCGCTCCGTGGAAGTGGCGGAAGTGGGCCAGCCGATGGTGCTGGAAGTGCAGACCGAAGTCCGCCAGGACATCGAACGCCTGATCCTGGGCTTCATGATCAAGGATCGACTGGGCCAGGCGATTTACGGGATCAACACCCATCGCCTGGACAAAGCCATCACCGACCTCAGCGCCGGTGAACGGGTGACCTTCCGCTTTGCCTTCGACATGCGCCTGGGCAAAGGCAATTACTCGATCGCCTTGAGCCTGTCGCGCCTGGACTCGCACCTGGATCGTAATTTCGAATGGCGCGACTACGGCCTGGTATTTCACGTGATTAACAATCGTCAGGAAGACTTCGTCGGCTGCTCATGGCTGGAGGCACAGACCACCATCACCCGCTCCAGCGAAACGGTTGTGCAAACGGCTGACCCAGAGGTGTCGCGATGACCCGATTGTTGGTGGAGTGCACCTACGTCTACGAACATCCAAACGCCAACTCGGGCATTCAACGGGTGGTGCGCAACGTTATTCAACAACTGCCGGCAGCCGACGCCACGCGCGAATGCATTCCCGTGGTGATGCTCAATGGCGCGCTCTATCAGGTAAACAGCCTGGCGCCGTTGAAAACGCCGAACGTCAATCTGACCAGCCTGCGGGTGAAGCTGGAACAGTGGGCCAACCTGTTCTGGCTGCGTCACCGCACCCTGGAACGACGCCGTCCGTTCAGTCAGTCGCTGTTCGCCCGGCGGGTGCTGTATATCGGTTGTCGCCTCTTCGCGTTTGCCTGCCTGAGTCTTCCGATGCGCTTGCTGGACCGGATGCTCAAGGGCAAGCCAATCCCCGAACGCTGCGTGCCGTTGCAGCATCGGGCCGGTGATCAACTGGTGCTGCTCGACTCGTCCTGGCACGCCAATTTTTTCCCTTTGGCCGAGCAACTCAAACGGGACGGGGTCGGCATCATTTCGGTGATTTACGACCTGATCCCACTGACCCACCCGCAGTTTTGCGACGCAGGGCTGGTCAAGGTGTTCAACGACTGGTTCGATTGGATCGCGCGCACGGCCGATGGTTATGTGGCGATCTCCACCACCATCCGCGACCAGGTGCGCGAGGAAATGCTACGCCGCGTCGGCGCGCAACAGGTGCAGCAGCGCTGGTTCGACTATTTCCACCTCGGCTCCGAACTGGACTTGAGCGATGCCCACTCCGAAGTCGATCGCGGCTTGCTGCAGATGTTCAAGGCGCCGGAACCGGTGTTCCTGATGGTCAGCACCATCGAGCCACGGAAAAACCATGCCTACCTGCTCGACGCCTTTGAGCGCGCCTGGGCCGCCGGGTCCAAGGCCAGGTTGTGCATTGCCGGCAAGATTGGCTGGAAATGTGACGCGTTGATCGAGCGCATCCGCCAGCATCCCGAGCTGAACCGCCGCTTGTTCATGTTCAACGCGCTCTCGGACAAGAGCCTTGAGCACGCCTACTCCCACGCCACGGCGCTGGTGTTCCCGTCCTACGTCGAAGGCTTCGGACTGCCGCTGGTGGAAGCCATGCAACGCGGGCTGCCGGCGATGGGCAGCGATATTCCGGTGTTCCGGGAAATCGGTGGCGACTACATGGCGTACTTCGATCTGGCAGACCCGCAAAGCCTGACTGACCTGGTCACCGACATGGAGCGCACCAAGGTGTTTCCGGCACCGCTGGCCCTGGAGCATTGGCGTTGGCTGAGCTGGCGCGAGGCGAGTGCGCAATTGGTGGAGCGGATCGAACGCAACCTGAATCGCCCGGTGTCGGAGCCTGAAAATCCGCAGCCCGAGAGTCAGCATGCGAATTGCTCTTAACGCCCGGATCCTCCAGGCGCCGCGCACCGGCATCGGCCATTACGTCGCCGAACTGGTGGGCGCCCTCGCCTGCGAACCGGACGTCGAGCTGTCGCTGTTCCACGGCTGGGGCTGGAGCACGTCGCTGCCCGAAGCCGCCATGCCCGGCTACTCGCGACTGACGCCGCTGCTGCGGCAAATTCCCGGGGCGTATCAGGCGCGGCGCTGGCTGGCGCAGAAACGCTTCGATCAGGGCCGCTCCCAGGCAATCGACCTCTATCACGAACCGAGTTTGTGGCCGCTGTCGTTCGACGGCCCGACGATCATCACCTTGCATGACCTGACACACCTGCATTACCCCGAGACGCAACCCCCGGCGCGCTTACGCGAAATCGAGCGGCGACTGGCCGAGGGCGTGCAACAGGCGCGGCTGATTTTGACCGACTCGCAGTTTATTGCCGACGAGGCCCAGGACTATTTCGCCCTGCCCGCCGAGCGTTTCATCGTTGCGCCGCTGGGTGTCGCTGCGCGGTTCCATCCCCGTGAAGCCGCCGAGATCGACACGGTCCTCAAGACCCACGGGGTCGAGGCGCGTGAGTATTTCCTCTGCGTCGGCACCCTGGAGCCGCGCAAGAACCTGGCCCTGGCCTTGCGCGCCCATGCCTTGCTGCCAGAGGCGCAGCGCCAGCGATTCCCATTGTTGATCGTCGGCATGGCTGGCTGGCAGCGCGAGCACTTCAGTGAAGAGCTGCGCCAATCGTTGGCCGCCGGTTACGTGTGTTTGCTCGGCTACCTGCCCGACGAACACGTCGCGCAACTGCTGGCCGGAGCCCGGGCGCTGATTTTTCCATCGATCTATGAAGGCTTCGGCCTCCCCGTGCTGGAAGCCATGGCCAGCGGTACGCCGGTGATTCTGGTACGGCATTCGGCAATGCCGGAAGTCGCCGGGGCAGCGGGCAATTACATTGAACCGGACGATCCTGAAGGCTTGCGCGATGCCATGAGCCGACTGATCGACGATAAAACGCATTGGCAGGCATGCCGAGAAGCGGGACTGCAACAAGCGAAGCTTTTTTCCTGGGAGCGTTGCGCGAAGATCACAGCCCGCGCCTACCGCCAGGCTTTGGGAGGTTGAATGCGAGTACTTCATTTTTACAAAACGTCCCTGCCCGACACCGTCGGCGGGATCGAACAAGTGATCTTCCAACTGTGCGAAAGCTGCGCCCAGCAAGGCATCGAGGGCCAAGTGCTGTCCCTGAGCCGCGATCCAACACCGCCCGTGGTGCAAGTCGGACAGCATGAAGTGCATCGGGCCAAACTCGATCTGCAGTTCGCCTCCACGGGCTTCTCCCTGAGCGTCTTCAAAAAATTCCGCGAGTTGGCGGCCGAGGCTGACGTGGTCAACTATCACTTCCCCTGGCCGTTCATGGACGTGGTGCACTTCGCCAGCGGCATGCGCAAACCCAGCGTGGTGACTTACCACTCGGACATCATTCGCCAGAAGACCTTGCTCAAACTCTACCGGCCATTGATGAACCGCTTCCTCGCCAGCGCTGACCGGATTGTTGCGGCCTCACCGAACTACCTGCACACCAGCGATGTGCTTCAGCAGTTTCAGGACAAGACCCGCGTCATTCCCTATGGCTTGAACAAGGCTGGTTATCCACAGCCTGACAATGAGCGCATGGCCCAATGGCGACAGAAGCTTGGGGATAAGTTTTTCCTGTTCGTGGGGGTGATGCGTTACTACAAGGGTTTGCACATCCTGCTCGACGCCATGAAAGACCTGGATTACCCGGTGGTGATCGTCGGTGCCGGACCGAAGGAAATAGAACTGCATGCCCAGGCCAAGGCCTTGGGTCTGCGCAATATTCACTTCCTCGGGCGCCTGGGGGACGAAGACAAAGCTGCGTTGCTGCAACTGAGCTACGCCATCGTGTTCCCCTCGCACCTGCGTTCCGAAGCGTTCGGTATTTCGCTGCTGGAAGGCGCGATGTATGGCAAACCGATGATCTCCAGCGAAATCGGCACCGGCACCAGTTACATCAACATCCACAACGAAACCGGATTGGTGGTGCCACCGAGTAATCCACAGGCGTTCCGCGAAGCGATGCGCACCTTATGGGAAAACCCGGTTCGCGCGGCAGCCATGGGCGTGAAGGCCGAAGCCCGGTATCGGCAGCTGTTCACCGCCGAGGAAATGGGCCGCAAGTGGACGGCGCTGTATCAGGAATTGCTGGAAGAAAAAGCCCTGTCCTATGCCTGACCCCCGTGGGAATGAACTCCGCTCTAAAGACACCACGAATCAATTGTGGGAGCGAGCCTGCTCGCGAATACGGTTTGTCATTCAATATTAATGTTGGCTGATACATCGTTTTCGCGAGCAGGCTCGCTCCCACAGGAGTTCAGTCGAGGTTATAGGTCGAGCACCAGTGGCTGCGAACCTTGAGCCGGAATCGCACAACAAATCAGTACCTGCCCTTCATCCGGGACTTCCGCTGGCGGCTGTGGATAATTCACCTCGCCGCTGATCAATCGGGTTCTACAGGTCCCGCACGACCCACCCCGACAACTGAATTCCGGGCGCAAGCCACGGCTTTCCGCCAGCTCCAGCAACGTGCCGCCGTCCGGTTGCCAGCGCGCCTCTTTGGCTGAGCGCTGGAACACCACGGGCACCGACGTCGTAGCGGCCGGTGGCTGCTCGATGACGATGGCATCCGGGTCCAGCCGCCGACGCAGCGTCGACGGGCCGAACGTTTCGGCGTGAATTCTTGAGTCGCGGATATCCAGCTCCCGCAGTCCGTCGTACATCCCCTGGGTAAAACTGCCCGGTCCACACAAGACAAAGTCCAATTGGTCGTAGTCTTCGACCTCAAGGATCGTTTGCAGCAACGCCATGTCGATGCGCCCGGTCAGGTCAAAGTCTTCGCCCTCCCGAGCGTCAGGTTCCGGTTGGCTGAGCAAGCGCAGCACCCGAACCGTGTCGCCGGCGCCGTCAAGCAAGCGGTCGAGTTCCTGGCAAAACGGTTGGTCGGCCAAGCTGCGCGAACTCTGGAAGAACCATGTCGGGCGAATGCGCCGCGTGCGCCAGCCCTGATAAACCACCTCGCGCACCATCGACAGCAACGGCGTGATGCCCACCCCGGCGGCCAACAACACCAATGGCCGACGCTCGTGCGGTGCCACGGTGAAATGCCCTTGTGGCGCACGGGCCTCCAGCACATCGCCGACGCGGATTTGTTCGTGCACGTGGGAAGACACCAAGCCGTCACGCTTCACGCTGATGCGGAAAAAGTCATCGGACGGCGCGCTCGACAGGCTGTAGGTGCGGATATGCGTTTCGCCGTCGATCTTGAAGCGCAGCGGCAAATGCTGCCCGGCCTGAAACACCGGCAACCCCGCGCCATCGGCGGGCTCCAGGTAAACCGAACGGATGTTCTGGCTTTCCGCCTCGATGCGCACCACCCGCAGCGGTCGCCAGGCATCACCCAACGCCTGAGCCTGCAAGCGAGCGGCGGCCTGTTCCCAGGTGCCGGTCATCAGGCTGTTGGGCGACATCCCGTCGAAACGCCAACGCAGGGCCAACGCTGCCGGCCGGCGCACGAGGCGTTCAACCTCGAACGTCCACAACCGCTCGGCGCCTTGAAAGGCCTCGATTTGCGGACCTTCAAGAATGACGTCGGTGCGACCGCTCAACTGCAACAGATCGCCCGAATTGAAATCGATAAACAACAAACCGGCCTGCGGATTGACCAGCAGGTTGCCCAAGGTATTGAAGAACAGGTTGCCGGCGAAATCCGGAATGGTCAGGCGATTGCCTTCGATGCGCACGAAACCGGGCTGGCCACCGCGATGGGAAACGTCCACCGAGCGCTGGCCATCGACGTCGACATAACTGGCGACAAAGAACGTATCGGCTTGGGCGATCACCGCTCTGGCCGCGTCGTCCAGTTCGTCGAGGTGCTGGGCGATGCGGGTGGATGGGTCCGCCAGCGGCACCGAGCGAAACTGACGCAACTGAATGTATTGCGGGCAGTTGCCGAAAGACTGCTCCACGGACACGCCAAAACCACTCGCCGTGATGGTCCCGACCCGGCCATTGAGGCGATTGCGCCGCCGGGTGTGCAGCTCGATGCCCAGCAGGCCGATGGCGTCCCCGGCGTGCAATTGCGCGGGGTCATCGGCGGCCGGCAGGCGATCGAACTGCAACCCGGTAGGTGCAGGAGAATGCGCGAAACCCGGTGGCCCTTCGAGAATGCTGGCCCAGGGACGACCGTCAGCATCGACCGCGCCGTACAGCATGAACGGCAGTTGCTGATAGAACTGACGATGCTGGTCCGGCATCTCGCTGCGAATCACCCTACGACCGAGGGTGTCCATTCGCTCGGAGACACCCACGTGCTCCTGCAACTGTTTTTCGCCAGCGTGCCACGGTGAATGTTCCATGACGGCCTCTCCCCTGCACTCAAGGCGCAGCGTAAACAAGCGTGAGCATCAAGCCGTTTGTTGCAGGCCGACGGCGGTGCGCGGCATGCCGACAAACCCGGGCAAGGCTTCGATCCGCGCCAGCCAGGCCCGGACGTTGGCGTAATCCGCCAGGGACACGTTGCCTTCCGGCGCGTGGGCGATGTAGCTGTAGGCCGCCACGTCGGCGACGGTCGGCGCGTTACCCACCAGAAACTCGCTATGGGCCAGTTCCTGATCCATCACCTTGAACAGGTCATGTGAACGCGCAATCACTTCTTCAGCGTTGTAAGACGCGCCAAACACGGTGATCAGCCGGGCTCTGGCGGGGCCGAAAGCAATCTGCCCGGCCGCCACCGACAACCAGCGCTGAACCTTGGCCGCACCGACCGGGTCCGTCGGCAGCCAGCGACCGTTGCCGTATTTCTGCGCCAGGTACACCAGAATCGCGTTGGAGTCGGCCAGTACCACGCCTTGATCGTCCAGCACCGGCACCTGGCCAAACGAGTTGAGCGCCAGGAATTCCGGCTGTTTGTGCGCGCCGTTGGCCAGATCGACGAGGATCAGTTCGGTCGGCAGGTGCAGCAAGGACAGCATCAGTTCAGCGCGGTGAGCGTGGCCGGAGCGAGGGAAGTTGTAGAGTTTGATGGCGTGCATGATCGACTCCGCTGGGTGGTGGCGCCGCTCAGGGAATGATCAGCACCGATGGCCGTCATCATCTACCCATCACCAAAACAACAGAATAACCAGCAATCGCAATCCATTATTTCAGCCACAGCAATAAACCTTATCCCGACATTCTCCTTGTGGGAGCGAGCCTGCTCGCGAAAGCGGTCTGTCATTCAACATTGATGGCGACTGATCCACCGCTTTCGCGAGCAGGCTCGCTCCCACAGGGTTTACGCATTACCCCAAGGCTGGGTGTTCGCGCAGAGCCTTCACCATGAAATCAACAAAGCTACGAATCCGCGCCGGGGCCTTGCGCCCGCCCTGGTACACCACGTGGATCGGCAGCGGCGGCAATTCAAAGTCCGCCAAAACGATTTCCAGTTCACCGCTCGCGACTTTGCTCGCCACTTGATAGGACAGCACTCGGGTAAACCCCAGGCCGAGGCAGGCGGCATTGATGGCAGCCTGATTGGCCGTGACCACCAGTCGCGGCTCCGGACGAACGCTGATCGGCTGGCCTTTATCAAGGAATGGCCAGGTCCTGAGCTGCCCGATGGACGAAGTGGCGACCACCGGCGCCCCGGCCAACGCTTCAGGATGCCGAGGTCGGCCATGGGCGTTCAGGTAGGCCGGCGCCGCACAAATCACTCGCCGCACCTCGCCAACCCGAATCGCATGCTGATTGCTGTCCGGCAGTTCACCGATGCGCACGGCGACATCGATGCCCTCCTCGACCATGCTCACCACGCGATCGACCAGCAAGCCATTGATCGTGACTTCAGGGAATTGATTGAGGTAACTCACCATCAGCGGCGTAACAAATAAGTCGCCGAACAACACTGGCGCAGTGATCGTCAGTTGCCCACGAGGCTGGGCGTGGCTGCCGGCCGCCGAATCTTCGGCTTCCTGCACCTCGGCCAGAATCCTCCGACAATCCTCCAGGTAACGCTGGCCCGCCTCGCTCAAATGCACGCTGCGGGTGGTACGCGTCAGCAGCAGCGTGCCGATACGTTTCTCCAGCGCCGCCACCGCGCGGGTGACGCTGGCCGCCGACATCCCCAAACGCCGAGCGGCCGCCGAGAAGCTTTGCTCCTGGGCGACCGCGGCGAATACCTGCATTTCCTGGAAACGGTCCATCGGTGTCCTCGGCCAGTGGTGTGCCGCTGCCCGAGGGACGATGGGTCAAGAAACCGGTTTGATCCAGTCCCAAAGGGCAGCGTCGTTGAAGTCCCAGATGATACTCCGGGCACCGGCCTCGCGAAGCTGGTTTTCTTGCAGCCCGGCGAGCATGCCGAAGGTATGGATACCGGCCGCCGAAGCCGATTGCACACCGGCCAGCGAGTCTTCGAAGGCAAGCGCCTCGTGCGCCTCGACACCGAGTATTTCCAGGGCGGTGAGGTACGGCATCGGATGCGGTTTGCCCTGGGCCAGTTCGCCACCAATCACCAGCGTATCGAAACGGTCGGCAATCCCCATTCCGCCCAGCATCGCGGCGGCGTTTTCACGCGGGGCATTGGTCACCACCGCCACGGGAATGCCGGCGGCATCGGCATAATCAAGAATGCGCAGCACGCCGGGCACCGGGTGGGTTTCACCCAATTGAGCTCGGAACATGGCTTCCTTTTCCGCCGCCAGTGCCGCGTATTGCGCCACGGGCATGTCGGGAAACAACCCGCCGAAGATCATGTCGTCCGGAAAGCCCATGACATTGGCTTTGTAATAGCTGATGTCCATCGAACGGTCCCAACGCGCCAACAACTGGTTGTAGGCATTGAGGTGTAATTCATCGGTATCGATGAGGGTGCCATCGAGGTCGAACAACAGTGCAGAGATAACCAATTGACACTTACTCCTGTCGAATAACAGCCGCGTTGCCTGTGGATAACGCGCCGCGCAACCCCAGCACAACCGGCAACATGAGAATGGGGTACACGATCAACAAACTGAAGGCGGCTTCCACGCCGATCCGTTCCGAGAGCAGACCCAGCAGAAACGGCGCCAGCAGCAACGCCACCCCCACCGCTTGCGATGCCTGGGCACTGAGCGCGGAACTGGCGCGGGGCGCGATGCTCATTGCCGAGCCGAGGATCAGCGGGAAAAAATTGCCCAGGCAAGCACCCAGCACAAACGTGAATGCCGTCGTGGCCCAGCGCTCTTGGGTGAAGAACAACACCAGCAACGTGGCAATCGCCCCCAGCATCACCGCCACCAGCAACGTCAGCGGTCTGATTGCGCGCAACGCATAGGTGCTGGCCAGGCGACCGCAGACGGTGCCGGCGAAATACACACTCATCAGGGCCGCCGCCGCGGAGGCACTGATCTGCACATGGGTTTTCATGTACTCGGCGCCCCAGAAACCGACGCCCCACTCCGCCGAAATTCCCAGGATCACCAACGCCCACAGGCTCAGCTGCAAGCGTCGTCCCAGCGGCGAACTGTCCTTGCGCGCCTCGGGCCGAGCGTCAGGGGAGGACGATCTTGCGTCAACTCGATACGCCGAGCGTGACGTCAGCACCAGCACGACCGCCCCCACTGCAACGACCAGTGGCGCTACCCGCCAGGACCAATCCACAGCCGTCGCGCCGCCCACCAGCAAGGCGCCGCCCAGTACGCAAAGACCGGCCACCACATGGGCCGCCACCAGTTTTGCCGCAGCCTGTTCCTGGTAGCGAGCGCCCAACAGGGCTTGCCCCACCGCCATGACCAATCCGCCCGACAAACCCATCAACAGGGCGGAAAACAGTGTCATCGGCAGATAGTGGGCCACGCTGAACACACCGCTGGCGACCACGATCGAGGCGATTGCGATGGGTCCCATGCCGATGGAAAACGAACGACGCTCCAGCCAGCGATACGGAAAACCAACCAGGGCCAGGCCCAGCGCGTAGGCGGCAAAATGCAAACCGGTCCAGCGCAGGTCCAGCCCGAGTTCACCGCGCAAAAACGGCATGATCGGCCCCAACATGCCTTGCTGGGCGCCGAACAGCCCGAACATCAGGTAAATGCCCCACGGGTGTCCGTCGGCCGATGCAGACACGTCGTTGCGTGTACCGGCAGTCATTGGGCAACTCGCTTATCAAACAACGCATGCCACTGCGCGCAACGGGCAACCTTCGCCTGACTGGCCTTTTGCGCATCCAGCGCCTGCAACTCGCTGACCTTCAATTCGCCACCCGAGGCACCGCCCAACACCACTTTGCCGTAGCGCCGACTGATCGCCGCCGCTGCGGGTGTGAGCATCCAGCCGAGCGCTTGCTGTGCCTGCACCGCCATGGCCGAACCGGCACGACAACCGAACACTTCATACTCGTAGCAGCGCGCATCATCGGGCACACACCAGCGCAGCGAAGGATGTTCCTGGGCGGCTCGGGTCGCCGCCGTCGAAACGGTCACCCCCAGCCACGCCTGACCGGCCAGCACAGCCTCGATCGGTGCGGTGGACGAGCCGCTGATCGACGGCTGCAACCGGGCAATCGTGTCGAGCATTTCCCAGGCACCATCGCCGTAATGATCAAGGAGCGCACTCAGGTGCAAATAGCCGGCGCCCGAACGCGCCGGATCCGGCAATGCCAGGCGCCCGGACCAGTGCGCGGCACTGAGGGCTTCCCAGGTGGTGGGCGGCGCAAGCCCCTGGCTTGCCAGCACCTGCGGGTCATAACAGAACGCCGGCACAAAACCGGACGGGCTGAACCAGCGCCGGTCTTGCGCCACCGCCGTGGGTGGCAAGGCTGAAACGTCGAGCTTGTCGAGGGGCATCAAAAGCGATGCCAGTGCCGGGTCGAGCAAAGCGGTGGCCGCCGTGCCCAGCAACAGATCCCACGGCCCGGCGGTGTCGCTGCGCAAACGCTCGACCAGTTCGGCGGTTGACCAGCGGGTAAGGCGCACGGGCATGCCGACGTGGGCGGCAATGCCGTCGACGAACTCGGCCAGCTCGGCGTTTTCCATGGAGCTGATCGCGATTAGCTCGTTCATGCTCACTCCAGTAGCCGATGAATTTTGGCGTACTGCAACAGCATGATGGTCTTGCCGTCGTTGATCTCGCCGGTCTCGATCATGCCCAAGGCCGCGTCGAGGGACATTTCCAGTACTTCGACCTCCTCGCCTTCCGCTTCGAGGCCACCGCCCTCACCCAGTTTGTCTTCGTCGAAATATTCGCCGACAAAAAAATACAGGCGTTCAGTCACTGATCCGGGACTCATGAACGCTTCGAAGATTTTGCGCACGTCTTTGATCCGGTAACCGGTTTCTTCTTCGGTTTCCTTGCGGATGCAGGTGTGCGGATCGTCGCGATCGAGCAACCCGGCGCAGGTTTCAATGAGCATGCCGTCGTGGTCGTTGACGAAGGCCGGAAAGCGGAACTGTCGGGTCAACACGACCGTCTGTTTCAACTTGCTGTAAAGCAGGATCGTCGCCCCGTTGCCACGGTCGTAAGTCTCCCGGGACAGGTTGCGCCAGGTGCCGTCACGGCCCTGGAAATCGAAAGTGGTTTTACGCAGGACGTACCAGTTATCCGACAGTACCTCGACCTGCTGGATGCGCACGCGATCCTTGGTGGCAATGTGTTGGGTCATGCTTTCAATCCTTGTTCGAACGCAGGTGCGTGGCGTTGGGTGCAACGGTCAGCAGACGGGCCACCATGGCCGGGTCGCGGTGTTCCGGCGCGGTCATCACCGCCGTATCCAGGGCGCGGTCGCAACCACACGGGCAGGCTTCGCGGTGCTCACCCAGGCGCGAAACCGCTTCGGTGACCAGTCGGCGAGTCAGGGTGAACGTGTCAGCCATGCGCTGGGCGACGAGGGTGGCGTTCACGTCCTCATGGGCGTCATGCCAGCAATCGAAGTCCGTCGGGATGGCGATCATGGCGTAGCAAAGTTCGGCTTCGCGGGCCAATTTCGCCTCGGGCATCGCGGTCATCCCGATAACGGTGCCGCCCCATTGGCGATAAAGGTTCGATTCGGCCCGGGTCGAAAACTGCGGCCCTTCCATCACCACATACGTGCCGCGATCAAGCGCCTGCACTTGCGTTGTTTTCGCACTTTCAGCCAACACCGCATGCATGCGCCCGCACACGGGATTGCCGAACGGCACGTGGCCGACCAGACCCGGGCCGAAGAAAGTCTTTTCACGCTGGATGGTGCGATCGATGAACTGATCAATCAGCACGAAACTACCCGGTGGCGCATCGTGGCTGAGGCTGCCTACCGCACTGACCGACAACAATTGCGTGCAACCGACGTGACGTAGCGCAGCGATGTTGGCGCGCACATTGATGGAGGCTGGCGGGATCACATGCCCCACGCCATGACGTTGCACGAAAGCCACCGGCACACCCTTGAGGGTGCCGAGGGTGATGGGCGAAGAAGGCTGGCCGAACACGGTCGCGATCTCGACCGAGCGAATATCTTCCAGACCGGGCAACTGCTGAAGACCGCTGCCGCCAATAATGCCAATGCGTTGCACCTGTTGAAATTCCGTTGAGTTCGTCACGTATTACCTCTCGTCTTCAGGATGGATTCTTCTTGTTCGGTACTGACCAGGCGCTCATACAGTTCTGAAAGCGCCGTCGGTGCGTTGCCCCGTCGCAACAGCAGGCCTTCACTGGCGTTATTGCTGTAGCGCGGTTCGTGAATTTTCAGATGACGGTCGATGGCCGGCAGGTAGTTCCAGCGCACCCCGGGATACAGCGAATGGGCCAGGTGATAGGCATCAGAAGTCGGCGCGATGAACACACGGATCAACCAGCCGCTCACGCCGAAATAGTCGGTGGGCCGCCCGGCCAGGTATTCGAGGTCACGCCGATCCCGCGAAGGCCCTTCGATGAACCAGCGGTGTTCGGTCAGCAACGAGATCCAGGCATACACCGGGTACGACGTCAGCAACGGCACCAGCCAACCAAACGCCACGCCTTTCCAGCCGCCCGCCCAGTAAAGCAGCGCCGCCACGGCCATCACGCTCAGCCAGCGGATCACCGTGGTGATCCGGGAATGGTTCAACAGGCTGTTGCGCACCATCGTGCTCAGGTTTACCCAGGCCCCGGCCGGGGTCAGCGGGTACAGCAACAAGCGATAGAAACCGGCCGGCGACAACCCGGCGACATAACCGCCGGCGTGCACGCGGGCGCGGTTAGGGTCCAGTTGCGGGTGATTGGGGTTGCGATGGTGCTCGATGGTGTGCGCCTGGTGACGGCTGCGCATGTCGCGCTTGAAGATCGGGAACTGATAGAACACGTTGCCCAGCCACCATTGCCAGGCGTGATGCCGACACAGGGCGAAATGCACAGCGTTGTGCCCGAACTCTTGCAGCGCGCGCATGCGCCCGCCACTCCACAACACCACCCCGAGCCACATCAACGGCGTGGAATAAATCGACGCGAGCAGCACGGCGGCCACGATATCCAGCCAGGTCCAGATAAACGGCAGCGGTGCGAACCATTCATCCAGCGGTCGGTAGTAATGCTCCTTGCGATCAGGCAGGCGCGGTTCCAGCTTCAGCAAACGCAGCACGCGTTGCTTGTCGCGGTAATAAAAGGTGACCAGCGCACGCAAGAGCAGCGTGGTCGCGATGAGGCAAACAAGAACAATCTGCGGCGTGGTCACGATCAAGCCTCCCCGAGTTCGATGACACGCACGTCATCGGGGCTGAAGCGAGCCAGCAACTCACCCAGTCCATCAAACAGCGGCGCACCACTGCGACCCAGGCGATTGGCGTCCTGATGGCCGGTGGTAACCAACACCGGTTGCCAGCCCACGGAACGAGCCACGTCAAAGTCATGCAGCGTATCGCCGACGAACAGCGTGCGAGCGGGCGGCGTGCCGAGGGTCTGCTGCAGGACGGCCGCCTCGGCAGCCTTGCTGGTGGCGTGATTGTGCGTCAGCCCGACCACGTGTTCGAAGCAGTCCTGCAGGCCCTTGGCTTCCAGGGTTTGCAACAGCACATCGCAGTGGGACGCCGACAGGATCGACACACCAATGCCGGCACGCCGCGCCGCATCGAGCAACTCGAGGACGCCGTCATGCAACGGGCATTGCGCGACGTTGGCGTCGAAATGCTCAAGGTAGCGCTGGACGATGGTCGGGAACGGCGTCCGCGTAAAGTCAAAACCCAGCGACGCGTAGAAATCGGCGATGGGGAAATCGAACTTGGCCCGGTATTGAGCCGCCGTGATGGGCGCCACATCAAAATGCTCGCCACAGCGATTCACCGCGAAGACGGCCAGATCGATGTCGTCGATCAACGTACCGTTCCAATCGAACACCAGGTGTTCGATGCCAGAGAAGTGCAGGAGATCGTCGATCATTGTCGAGTGTTCCCGGGAAAGAGGGCATTGAGTGCAATACGCGACACAATCGCCGGTGAATAGAGTCGGTTGGGGTCCATCACCAGGTTGGTCACACCGATTTGCGTTTCGAGCGCGCGGCGATTGCTCGCCGACAATTTGCCAAGACCTGCGCCGTACCAATGGTGGAAACGAGTACGCCAGCTGCGCTCGCCCTGGGTTTCCGGAAAGCGGAAATCCTCGGTGGTCGCCATGTTCCAGGCACCATCGACCACACCACACAGCGAGGCCTGTAACTGTTGAAAACTGATCGATTGCCCCAGCACGGCATCGATCTGCTGATCAATGCAATCGGCTTCGAGGGCACCGATGGTCATGCCCTGGCTGTAGAGCGGGTTCATGCTGCTCAGGGCATCGCCCACCACCAACAGACCGGCCGGCCAGTGTTCGATTCGGTCGTAATGGCGCCGACTGCTGCCCGGCATCTTGAAGGTGAACACCTCCGACAGCGGCTCGGCATCGCGGATGACTTCATGGATATCCGGCATGGGAAGCGCGGCCAAGGCCTGCAAGAAGTCGTCAGGGTCCTTGCCCGGAAAATGGCCGAACCAGCCGCCGGTCGTGACCATCCACCGATCGCCTTCAATGGGGCTGATAACCCCCATGGAACGCTGGGCCGGGGCCGTGGGCAGCACCAGCAACACCTGCCATTGCTCGGCGAAGGCCGGAAGACGGCGATAGATGCGTGACGCGTAACCCAGCTCGGTCTTGACCACGCTGGTTTCAACGGTGCCGAACCCGGCGTCTTTCAGCCACGTGGGCAGGTGCGTGCCGCGACCACTGGCGTCCACCACCAGATCGCAAGCCAGGTTGTGTTCGCCGGAGCCACTGTCAATCACCACCCCGCTGACCGCGCGCGAGGTGCCGTGGCCGGAAAACTCCAGGCGCGTCACCCGCGTGCCGGACAGCACTTCGACCCGTGGCACCTGCGACAGGCATCGGCGCAATTGGTTGTCGATCAGTCGACGACTGCAATAGTGCGCATAGATGCCGCTGCGGTAGCGGTTCTTCCAGCGTCCGCCCTGGTACCACTTCACATCGTGGCCGAGGTCCGCCACCTGCGCACCGCTGTGTTCCAGCGCCTTGAGGATGCCGGGGAAGATGCCCTCGATGATCTGCTTGCCGCGCAACAGCAGCAGATGCACGTGATGCTCTTGGGGAATGCTCTGGCGCGGGCCGGTTTCGTCGTAGAAGTTGCTTTTTTCGATCACGGTGACGCGCTCGAAACGACGGGCGAGCACGGCGGCCGTCAGGCAACCGGTCACGCTGCCGCCGATCACTACCGCATGGCGGCCGCGACCGGCTGATTCAGGCGGGAGAGTAGTCATTGAGCACCTTGGCGATGTAATGCAGGTCGTCGTCCACCAGGTCGGGGTGCAACGGCACTGTGGTCAGTGAACGCAGTAATCGGGCGGCGTTGGGGCAATCGCGCTGGTAACGGGTCAACAGCGGCAATTGATACAGCGGCTGGTTGTCGTACTTGCCGATATCCGACTCGATGCCATGCCGCTGCTGGTAGTGCACCAGTTCGCGCCCATCGTGCCCGACCGCTTGCAGCAACAATGAGTAGGCGTTGACTTCGCCCCCGACGACCACCGGCATTTCCCGGAAGGCCGGGTTGTCCAGCAACCCCAGCAACCGCTCGCGATTGCGCTGGCGATGCTGCAAATTCGCACCGAGCTGACGCGAGCGCGCCAACCCCAGCGCGGCTTGCAGGCCGCCGAGTTTCAGGTTGATGCCCAGGGTTTCGCCCGTCAGATTGCCGAAGCGCGTGTAGGCGCGGATGCGCGCTGCCCGCTCATCATCATCGGTCATGACAAAACCACCTTCACCGGTGGAGATGAACTTGCAATCGTGGGTGCTGAAGCAACTGATCTCGCCGTGATGGGCCAGCCAGGTGTCATTCAAGCGAGTCATGTGGGCGTGGGCCAGGTCCTGAATCAGCGGAATGCCGGCATCACGCAAATACGCCCATGTGGCATCCGAGCGGATCGGATAACCCCACATCGGCACTTCGATCACCGCGCAGGTGCGATCGCTGATGCAGCGTCGCAGGTCCACGGGGTCGAGGCCGAAACTGTCCGGCGCCACATCGCAAAAGACCGGCACCAGCCCCAGGGACAGAATCGGCAGCACGGTACAGATCGGTCCCGTCGGGGCGACGATGACTTCGTCTCCCGGACGGAAATCGACACCGGCCAGCGCCGCGGTCACCGACGCCGCCCCGGACGACACGGCAATCACATGCCGCACGCCGTACAACGCCGCGAGCGCGGCCTCGTACTCGTCGACGATCTGCGAGGTGCCGGTCAGGCCACTGTGTAATGCCCGCTCAAGTTCCCGCAAATCGTCGGCCGTGGCGTGTGAACATTTCTGCGCGATGGTTCGCGTTGAAACCGCCGCCAGACTCATTTCGACACCTTCATGCCAACCATGTCCCAGACCGCATCGTCGGCAAACACCCGGTCCACCATGCGCCGGAAGTTGGGGAACATCTTCAGGTCCGCAGTTTCCTTTTGCGTGAAGAACCGGGCGTGCTCCACCTCCCTGTTGTCAGGGACGCTGCGCAACTCGGTCGCCGTGACGTAAATCAGGTCCAGGTGATAGTGCGGCCCGCGCTTGTCATTGATGTATTCGCACAACACCCGGTACGGCTGATGCAGCACCGTGACGTCGGTTTCGACATCGGCGAGTTCTTCATCGCGCTCGCCGATCAGGTGCGCGCGAATCCCCGTTTCTTCGAAAATTTCCCGCAACACCGCCACGTCCGGGGTTTCGCCTTGCTCGATATGGCCGCCCGGGTACAACCAGACGTCGAGCTTGCGGTGATGCAGCAGCAACATCTCCCGCTCCGGGTTCAGAACGAACCCGGACGCGGTGAAGTGCCGATCCAATTGCGAGCGATCGAGTGTGTCAGTCATTCACGGGGCACCGTACTGATTGATGCGTTCGGCCATGTAGTCGAGCTCGGCCAGGGTGATGTCCGGATGCACCGGAATCGTCGTCATGCTCGCCAGCAAGGCTTCGGCATTCGGGCACTCGTTGCGGTATTGAGTCAATGCCGGGAACTCATAAAGCGCTTTGCAACCGTAACGCTTGATGTCAGAGGGAATGCCGGCTTCGTCGAGGTAATCGATGAAGGCGCGGTTATCGGCGAAATGCAGTTCCAGGTTCAGGAAGTAGTAGTTCGGCACGCCGCCCTTGATGATTTTCTTCTCACGCACTTTGCTGTGATCCAGCTTGCTGAGGAAATACGCCGCGTTCTCGCTGCGCTTTTCGATCTGACCGGCCAGGGATGCCAGACGGCTGCCACCCAACGCTGCCGGCAGGGCTGCGAGTTTGTAGTTGAGGCCGAAATCCTTGCCGTTCAGGTTGCCGAAACGGCTGTAGTCGCGGCTGCGCTGAGCCAGCGCATCGTCGTCGGTCAGGATAAAACCGCCCTCACCGGTGGCCAGCGGCTTGCGTTCATGGGTACTGAAGCAAGACAGGTCGCCATACTGCGAAAGCGGACGGTCATTCAGAGTCGTACCGTGGGAATGCGCCAGGTCCAGAATGAGCTTGATCCCCAGTTCCTGGGTGAGGGTGCGCAACTCATCGACTTCGGTCGGATAGCCCCACATCGGGATATCGATAATTGCCCGGGTGCGCGGGGTCATGCGGGCCTTGATCGATTCCGGGTCGGCGCCAAACCCATGGGTGCGGGTGTCGACGAAAATCGGATTGGCGCCGGCGGCAATGATCGGGTAAATGGTGCACAACGGGCAGCTAGGGGTCAGCAGCACGTCATCCCCAGGACCGACGCCCACCGCATAAATTGCCACGCTCAGCGCCGCGCCGCCCGACGAAACGGCAATCGCATGCCGTGCGTCGAACCACTGTGCGAGCTTGCTTTCGTACTCGGTCACGACATCGCTGGTGCCCGACAGCGGACGTTCCAGGGTTTGTTGCATGGTCAGCAGATCGTCGGCATACACCGGGCGATATTTATCAGAAACAGACACACGAGCAGCGGCGGCATTGGATTGATTAGCAGACATTGAATCAGGCTCCGACTTGGGCTTTGGATTTCGCGAATTGGTCAGCGCGCAGGGGAAGCACAGGCGCGATATCACGTTGGCTATCGGCGTAGCAGATTTGCTCGATCACCTTGAAGGTCGGCACCAGGCTTTCGAAATTGGCCTCGTACGGCGTGTGATTGCGCACGGCGTCGAAGAACTTCTCCAACTCGCCGAAGTAGCCGCTGCGCTCATACCCGGAATCCAACGGACCAGGCTGCCAGGCCCCGCGCCAGCGCTTGGCGGTGCCGGTCGCGCTGGTGCCATGCTCCGGCTCGTGCATGGTGATGTTCCACAGGTTGTTCAGCTCGACCATCATCGATTTGGAGCTGACGATCTTCATGTCGAACTCGAAGTACGGGAACATCGTGCCGCTCAACAGGCTTACCGTGGCGCCGGTCGAGAATTGCAATTCCAGGCTCACCAGCAGCGAGTCGTCGTGCCGTTGAACCCGCGATTCGATGTCACGCAATTCACCGCCGCCGAATGTCACGCCCAGGTCGATGGTGTGGATCGCTTGCGCCAGCAGGAAGGAACGCAGGGTCGAATCCAGGCCCCAGAGCGGTGCCGTGGGTTTGCTGGCGTAATGGTTGAGCTGAATGTGCACGACTTTGCCGAACTGTTCGGTGCGGGTGATATCGCGCAACTGACGCATCGGCTTGGCAAACTTGAAGTTCATGCCAACACCGGTGATCACATGGGTCTGATGGCTGACCTCAATCAGATTTTCCAGCTCGGCCAGAGTAAAGCACGGTGGTTTTTCGACGAAAACATGGACGCCCCTGGCCATGGCCTTGAGCGAGAGGTCTCGATGCGCCTGGGGCGGACACGCCATGACGACGGCGTCGAGCGCGCCAGTATCGAGCATATGGTCGAAGTCGTCGGTAATCGCGACGTCCGAGATAAAGCGGTGGATTTGCGCGGCGCGGATCAGGTCGCTGTCACACACGGCGACGATCCGGATGTCCGGCATTTGCAAAAGGGTAGGCAGCAGATTTTCTTGCATCTGATTGCCGAGACCAACGATGCCAACTCTGAGTACTGTCATTACCATCTCCATCCTGGAAAAGTGGGTGCTGCGTACGTAGAAATGTTGGACGAACGTGTACACGGATTCCGACTGGCTTTACGGTCCAGTAATCCAAGGAATCCAGCGTTCGTTTTGTAGCCTTGCGGGTGCTACTGGATCGCAGGCTCGCCATGACGATGAACATCATCGGGCGATCTGTTGGGGCTGTTACCTGAGGTTGCCAAAGCCGTATGCCTTGACGATTGCAGCGATTGCCGCGTGGAACAGGCTTGCCATCGGGCAGCCTGGCAGTCGGCAAAAACCGGTGTTACGCCGCCGAAGCGGTGATGGAGGGGGTCCCGGGATCGGGCCTTCAGCGAGGTGTCTGGGTCCAGGTTTATTGCCCATCGGGCAAAAGCTTTCATGACCCGGTCGCACATTCCATCAGCAATGGAAAAGCGACTCTCTTGCGAATAACCATGCATGAGCGAAATCATCCTTGAACATCATTTTCTTCCCTGAGACGCAGGTACCCGAACTCCGCGAGTGCCCTGCGACGCCACATCGATAGCAAGCTCTTCAATGTGGCTTTAGGTTTAGACCATGGTCGCTGACACCGCCACGTTATCTTCTAGACCAAGTATTCATATAGATCCGGTGAATACCAACCAATAGATTCTTATGATCCGCAATGCAAAAGGCCCCGAAGGTCATGATGACTTTCGGGGCCTCTTGAATTTAGAGAATTAAAACTGTCGCTGACATGCCCGAATTTACGCGCCCCCATCTAGTGGCGAAGGAAACGCAAAACTGTCGCAATCGTCCAAATCGCCCTTGGCACCACATGCTCTAGAGAATTAAAACTGTCGCAGCCAAACACGCCGCGGCCTTCCGTCCGGTCATGAGCATTCGTCGAGGGAGAGGCTAACCTAAGGTGTCGGCTAGGCGATACGTCCAAATCTGACAGCAAGGTCTGGCGTTAAGTCAAAGCCCTTCTCCACATAGGCCTCGAGCGCAGAAAGCGTTCTTTCCCGGAAACTGCTGCGGTTCAGTGCTTGAATCTCCAACTGGCGCTTCACAGGTTCTTCAACGTCCAGCGCCCAGATTTCGCTAAGCGCTTCATCCACGCGACCACATACTGCTAGCCCTACGTGAGCCAGCACTGGCGCTTTGGTCGGCGCTGGCTATATTCATTTTGCGTCCAAAGCATTTTTCCGAAGTACAGATCAACCTTGGCCCAACAGGGGTACCCCCATGTCCGTGCATACCGCCATGGCCGGCAGCCTGGGATTACTCCTGTGCATGCCGGGTTGTACTGTCGTGAATGTCTATGAAGATGGAATCCGCACCGAGCGGCAGGTCGGGTTGCTCAGCAGTAATCCTGCCAAGGCCTTGTCCGGTGCCCCCGCCTACATCGAAACCCGAGGTTTTGGCGTCGTCCCCGGCGCCAAGGGCCTTTCGATCGGCTATATGGAGGAAACCACCATCAGCCTCGCGGATACGCGCTGTGTCGCCGTGTTTATAAAGCCGACGCGTGAAACGATGGATGCGCTCACCGCCGCCTCTGTCGACTTGACGCGGCTCTGCACTTATCCCTGAATGAGGGTTGGTCCATGTATAGAAAACTGGGTATCGCTTGCGTGCTAGTTTCCGGGTGCTCGCCGTTGCAGCAGGCGCCGTTGATGTATACGTCGAAGCAGACGCTGGGGATTGATTTGACGACGCCGACGGCCGAGTCCCCGAGCCTGACGTTCAATCTGGGGTTCATGAACCTGGACGCGGTATATATTCCGTTGGCGGTATCGAAGAGGCCGGAAAGTACGATGCACTTCGGCATTGAACAGATTTTTGCGACGCATGGGAGTGGGGGCACGGAGGCTGAGGTCAATGCACAACCGACCCCAGCAACCGATAAAGTAGTGGTTAACAACACTCAGAAGGCTGCGGACGTCAAAGCGGCCACTGAAGAATTGCTACGAGCAACGCAGGAGGAGGCCAAAACCACGGCCCAAGTAAATGCCTTGCCGAGCAACTTGCAAGAATACTCCGCTACCGTCCAGTCAGCGGGAGTAAATACTGCACGCATAAAACCGATCGCCGAGAGGCTACTCGCCAATCTCAATGCATTGAAAGTTCCCTCCGCTATCATCCAGAAAGTTGAGACTGGCAAGCCGCTGACTTCAGTCGACAAAGAGGCCAGCATTAGCAAGGCACAGGAGCAACAGTGGTTGGCAGCCGCCGACACGAGCGTAGCGCAAGCCAACTATGGCCAGGTCTACGCTGATATGCAGAAGGACTCCATGTCCGTCTTCAGCACCTTCGGCACAACCTTCGGTCACACGACTGGCGATTCAGGCCTGTCCAACCGCATCGGCAAAGTCTTCTCCACCGGCATCGCCGCACAGAACCTGACCCGGCACCTCGAAACGTCGAGCCTGCTGGAGCAGTGCGCAAAATTACTGGCCCTCGCGAAGAACGAGACCCAGCAAGGCCAAGTCCTCACCCTCTGCACCGCACAGTCGACCAAGCCAGCAGCAGTCGAATAGCCTACTAACCAGCGATGCGGGCCAACGTCAATACTCAATCTGCCCTTGCGCAACAGGCGGCCCCATTGAGTCGATCGGCACTGACCCCATCGCTGTTCTGCCTCTTGCTCGCCATGCTCTGCGGCCCCGCCAAGGCAGAGCCGTACCGGGTCATCAACGAGGAATGGGGGTCGCGGTAGGAATGGCAGTCACCTGCCACCCCCTCCCACAGATCCGTACGTGCAGAATTACCGCATACGGCTCCCGCCTTGGGTTTTGACGCCGAATTGGGTCATGGGTATTGCGGCTGATGCAGAATTGACCCAACTGCCGAAATTTACCTGACCCAAGCTTCTACTTCGTAAAGCGCTAGCAGGTATGACTTTAGGCTGAATGCTTATGGGGCAACGCCAAGTCGGCAGCAGGGTCATCCTAATTTTTAAGAATTGAATCTGTCGCAACCAATGGTGACGCTGTTTTGGGGTTGGATGAGCCCCACGCTCAGTATGCTCCTGCATCTGAAGCATGCAGCCTATCGATGCCGGGATTCAGTGCGGCAGGGCCATAGACGCCAAGTGCCAACGCTTTCTTCGTGGCAGTCTATCGAGACACGAGCTCCAGTTAGTTTGGGCACGAGTATCTATCAGCTTAGAGTGCTTGGGAAACTCACGCTTACCAGTTACGACTAAGCCATGCGCTCCCCTATACTGAGTTCAGCCGATCCAGCGAGAGCCCCTGCGAGGGCATTCTCCTATGCTCGCGATTGACTAGGTGTGGCAGCGCCCGGTTTTCTGTTTTTTCCGCTCAAGGAGGTAGATATGGTGAAATCGCCAGAAACACATTGCTGGGAGCTAAAAATCAAAACGATCCACGACGAATGGATTGAACTGATTCCTTGTAGGAGCAAGCCGGCAGTGCAGCATTTGTATTCAAACCCAGATCGGCAGTTCACATGGGTACGAGATTTATGGCTGCCACTACATGACCTGACTGACGCAGACTATTCACCCGTTTTTCACTTTGAGTATGCCAACCAGGTGTGGAGCTTTGGTCAGAGCTACCACAGCTACGAATACCTTATGACCAATTACAGTGGGGTCTTGAGCGAATACCATGAGGCACGCCGGAAAGAGGCGGAGGATCACGGTTATTACGAGTAACAATCCCGATTTTTAAAATTTGGTTCGGATAACTTGACGTTGGCTCTCGCATACCCGCTATCGTCCACCGGGTATGTTGTCACTTCGCTCCCCTTGTTGACGTTTATGCCGAATTGCCCCGTGTGCCGACGCCGGATTAACCACCTCCAGCTCGGCAAAACCCAGCACAGGCAAGGTTCCGGGAAGAATCAGACTGGGTCAGGGGCATCTCGGCAACAAGGTCAATACGACATTGGCGCCAACAGCGATTTATTAAACTGTCGCGCAGACTGCGCAACTGCCAAACAACATTAGAGTCTTAACTCCACGTTCATGTTGATAGGCGGACACGATTTACAACCAATTCTCATAGTGCCCCGCTAGCGTTTCGGCGCCGATGCCGAGACTTACCTCCCATGTCTGGCTCCTAGTGAATCATTGTCTGTGCTGGATTTTTGCAACTTTGGAGATGGTGCATTCTTGCGTCGGTAGCTAGGTCAATCCAAGGACAGCGCCAACAGTCTACGAAACTAGGGGCAATTTACTTTATAGTTTTAATCACACTACAGGATGTAAGCCAATGGACCATTTAAGCTGACCAAACCTCTTAAATCATCGAGGCTCAGTCGTACAGTTACAATACCATTTGCACCGGCAGCAGCTTCATATTCGGAAAAACACAAATATAAGTAACTGCTGTCGAAATAGTAACATTGATTGTCGGACACCGTCTCAAACCAGTTTCCAGGTATCATCTTCGCCAGTTCAGTGCTAGCCATAGTGTTTATTTGTTTGATATAGCCTGAGCGAAATAAATCTTTAAATTCGACAGGCTCACCGTTTCTTATGTTTATATTTAGACTAACAACTTCATTGTGTGCACCAGCGGCATTGTGACCATAAAAATATCCTTCCGCCACAACACTTAAAATCCCCCCATCAATCATTGCACTTTTTACATGCATGATACGATCCTCAGTGCCGTCGAAGCTATCATTTACGCCTATTCGACGTTGAATTTGAGAATTGATTTTTTTCTCTAAATAGGCATCGCCTAGCCCAGACACCTCAACGTATTCTAATTCAATAGTGGCGACGTCTACATTTGTATCAGGCCTATAATCCTTTATATGTTTACTGACCTTGCGATACTCAAGCTTGGGTTGATAAGGCACAGGAGGAGGCGCAGGCACATGTTGTGCCGGAACAGACTCTTCGGGTTTTATACTCATTATCTTTTCTGCAGGATTCGTCCAGAAAACAGCCGCAAATACAGCCAGTGCGCCACCTGCTCGTAGCCAACTGCCAAATTTTATTTCTATGAAACCAGACATTACAGCTACAACCCCTGCGGCAGACAGCGACGCAACAAGGCGAAAAATTATGTATTGGAAATCGGTCGGGTTCGGTAAAAAAATCGCAATCGCAATAATCGCAATCAGAAACACGACGCCAAAGCCGAAGGAAATCATTATTCGGACGCCAGAAGTCAACGTAAATCCCTCTCTATTATCAAAGCCGTAGGTTGGCAAACTATTTTCGACTAGGCTTTGACGCAGCGAACGAATGAGTGGCGCCTTCAAGTACTTTTTGCAGAGCCGCTGCATATTCGCGTATTCGGTACTGGACGGTCTGTAGCTACCCTCAATATTCAGTCTCTCAAAGCCCGCCTGTAAAAGGCTAAAATGTTGCGGCATGGTTTGTAGTATCGCATAACAATCTTCAGCGAAACCCTGTGCCCACAAACCGTCACCATGAGCGCCTAGCAAACTGCTATTACCAACAAACTCCTCGCAGAAATTATAGTATTCAGAACCTTTACGCTGAATCTCTAAGAGGTTTGAGGTTGCCGGCCCCGGATCCCACTCGCCTTGGGTTTTAATCACATACTGAGTGATAGCATCAACGTAACTTGACTTAAATTCCGCCAGTCTATTTTTGGCGAGAACAACATCTTGCTCTCTCGTACTCAATTGTTCTGCCTACTTGAGACGGTCATCGTCTAGTTTGCTGCAAGGCCAAAGTTAACAGCATCGAGATATCTTTATTATCCACGCCAGCGGTAACAAAAAATTGAGTGCCAGGACATTGCCGAGCAACGATCAATGCGATATCGGTCGATGTGATGATTCTTTTTGACGCCTTTAGAGCTCCTAACTGGCTCTCTATTCTTGCTAGGTCCATCGTACTAGGGGCCCAGCTCCGTATTTTTGCTGTCCGCTCGAGAAACTCCCTGAAATTCCCAGCAATCATTCCGCCCGCCCTTCTGTGACTTGGATGGCCAACGCAAGCAAGGTTCTGATATCGGAGTTATCAAGCCCCTTATAGATCCACTGGCCGGCGGAGGGACAATGTTTTTTTACCAGTTCAGTCCATTTGGCCGCATCCAAAACATTTCCGGATCTAGCGTATCTAACGGCTTCGGACGATATATTGAATGCTTGTGGACGGTTGGGTTCCTGAGGTGAAGTGCCAAATGTCATCCTGATCCTGTAAGCAAAATCCATTAGTCGGTCCCTGGTGAGCAAGTGCCATCATGATAGCACTGGGCCTTCTTCCGATTGAATCCTCTCCGGAGAATCTCTTCCATATCCGGATCTACTTGATTAGCCCCACCGACAGCTGGCTTTGCGCATGGGCCATAGAACGACTAGGGCTGGAGCCAGTTTCGCCGAGAACCTTAAGCGTGGCGTCCCGGGTGGCTACTATCGAGTTAGCTGGTTTACTCTACCAAGTCGGTAAGATGGCCCGAGGGGCGTTCAGGTCGTGCATAGGGACGTTCATGCCCATTACACTCCCGGTGTTAATGGCGAAAGGTTTCCTAATTTCCGGCCACCGGGCTCACACACTGAGAATCCTGGCACCCAGCATCAGCGGTGTGACTCCTGCTGTTCATGTGCTGGAGGCCCCGCAGTAGGTTGCTGTGCATTGAAAGGTTAAGGAGCTGGATTGGAGCTCAGGGATATGAAAGACCTGTGGAACGTTGTGAAGCATTGGCTTGCCAACCTACGAAAGATACCGAGCGTAGTTCCTCTAGCACCTCCGCCGATGGAAATAGGTACAGACGCTCCTATCCGTACTAAGGGCGAAGACCGTCTGCGCAGAGTAGGTTATGCATATCGCATCGCGGACGTGCTGTCGGAGCTTAGCCCTCGTGAAGGGCGTGTTTTTGCTATCCGTGGTGGCTGGGGCTTTGGCAAATCATCCCTCAAGCACCTCGTCATTGAACAGCTTGAGGCCAGAGACAAGCACTCCAATTGGCTGGATTTCAACCCGTGGCAGTGGGGTGACGGAAACGCCATCAGCCGAGCACTTTTCGGTCAGATCGCGGACAGACTGGGCGGCGATAACTCCCAGGAAGCGCTGAAGCGCGCCGCGACCCTTCGGAAATACGGCGCGATACTGTCAGGCGCAAGTGCACCGCTCAAGCAGGCTGGAGGTTTGCAGCAAAAGTTTACGACGATACTCACGAATGCATCTTTGATTTCCATTGCCTCCTCCATCGGCTTCGACTTGCCCTCGGCAGCGACGGTCGCTGGTGTTCTGGCTGGGATAGCTATTGCCATATCACTACTCGGCCGCTGGTTAAGTCACCTAGGACAGGACCGTAGCAACGAATCACTCGATCAAGTCCGCAAAGCCCTAGAGGAGCGCCTCCGCGAATTGAAACGGCCGCTAATCGTCTTTGTCGACGACATAGATCGGCTCGAACAAGACCAGATTCGAGTGCTGCTTCGTCAGGTTAAAGCCAATGCGAACCTCCCCAACATCGTTTTCGTTTTGCTGTTCCAGCCGAGCATCGTGGAGAGCGCACTGAACCCAGTAGCAGACGGGGATGGTCGAGCCTTTCTTGAGAAAATCGTCCAAGCGAGCTTCGATCTTCCCATGGTGCCAACACATATGGTGCATAGGATTTTCACTGAAAATTTGTCGCAATTGGCGCACTCCTACGCCACAGAGAAAAACGGTTTTGATCAGACCCGCTGGGGCAATGCATTAATTGGCTCCATTCAACCACGGCTTCGTAACATGCGGGATGCCCATCGGTTGGTCTCCTCCGTGGCGGTCCATTTACCGCTGCATGCGTCTGGTGATTTGCTCGAAGTGAATATCGTGGATTTCCTAGTTTTGGAAACACTTCGGGTTTTCGAGCCGGATCTGCACGAAACGATTTTTCTGGAAAAATCTCTGCTGCTGCAGGGCGGTCGGCACCTGGGAGACGGCAAAAGGCCGATAGAGAAAGCAGCCATTAAGGATCTACTCAACACCGTGACGGAGGAACGCCGCGAGCTGGCCAAGGAAACTTTAAAGCTGCTGTTCCCTCAGGTCGAGTGGGCAATGGGCGGCCCCCGTTACGACCATGGTTTTCAACAGCAATGGGCTGAAGCGAAGCAAGTGTGCAGTTCTCGATTTTTCCCGCGGTATTTCGAACTGCAGACCGCACTCGGTGAAATTTCAGAACGCCGCTTCACTCAGTTCATCAATGCAGCGCTGACGGAAGAGCAACTGGCCGCTTCGATCGCGGCAATCGAGAAAGACGGGCTGCTCCCTGCGCTCGTGGCGAGGCTCGACGAATCGGTCAATCGGCTGCCGGTCGAAAATGCTGCAGTGCTGCTTCCAGGACTATTTACCATCGCACAAAAATTCGTTGGCGATGACGGTGATCCATTTAGCTCGCCATGGGTTCGCGCATGGAGGACGACATCATGGTTTTTGAAGGCCATCCCCGAGGACAAGCGCGGTAGCCTGGCAGTCGAAGCTTTTCGGGAGACCAAAGCTTTGTCCGTGGCCGCGATCCTCGTTCATCTCAGTGACCCTGCAGATCATAAAGACAAGGCTGACTTCAAGCCTACGCTTGATGTACCGACGGTCGAAGCAATGAAGGCTATCTGGTTGCAGTTGGTTCGGAGTCGAGCAGCAGACAATAACGCCCTGTTGTTAGAGCCAGACCTTGCTTCACTGCTTTATCGATGGAAGAACTACTCCGGATCGGTTGATGAGCCACGAAGGTGGTTACAGGGTGCGATCGGTACGGATCAGAAATTCACGATCATGGCCTCAAATCTGATGAGCTCTGGGACCAGCCACGTACTCGGCGATAGAGTGGGCAAAGTGCAGTACATGTTCAGCAGAGATACGATTGAAACATTCGTCGGACTAGACATCGCCATCGCACGGTGCGAGTCAATCAATCCAGCCGACTTCCCCGGTTACGAACTCCCGCTCACAACGCTGCGACGTCACCTTGAGGCCTGGGTGCAAAACAAAGACGAGCTATTGGATTGGTAAGCCCCTGCTAAGCGGCACAAAGTCGTGCCGCTTTTCACTTCTCCCTGGCGTAGGGCGTACTCACCCACTCACGTGCAGGCAGGATGTATTGGTCAACTAATCTCGGACGCCGCGTTAAGTTTTTCCTCGGCCACAGCGGGCGCCAGCTCGCTGTTCGTTGATGGGTATCTGGAAGCGTCTGGCTGGAAGCAAGCAGATCAGGGCTAATGCCCTTCGGGCCCATCAAACGACTGCTCTGCCAAGCTCTTCACCTTTCCGGCTCGGAAGCTTCTCGGTATCGATGCGTTTCCGATACGAAATCGATAAATGCCACTGCTGCGGCAACCGCAAGCCGAGCATGCCTGGGCTGCAGACCGCGATGTTGGCCATCCTTGCCATGCCCGGTACCGTACAAACCTCTCAACTGCGTGAGATTGCTGGTCAACTGAGTGAGATTGCGGAGAATATTCTTGATGTTTTCCGAGCCCTTAGCTGCTTCACTGACTCCGTCGGGAACCAGCTGCAATGCTTTGGTAACCTTCTTTGTCAGATTGCCTAGGTCATCGGCCTTGGTGAACGGAATTTCTCGTTTCGTGAGAATGGACTTGCAGCAGCTTTCCACCAGTTCTTTGGCTGTCCCGATCGCCAATTCGGGGTCCGAATCGACTGCATATTCCAGACGTTCAATTTGCTTCGCCATCCATCCGGCGCTCAGCGCCTCGACAACAACTCTCGCTCGCATGACCGACCTGGTTGCGTTCGCTTCTGTCGAAGCGCTGCTTATCAACCGGTAGGAAAAGCGCGGGCGGCCGGCGATTTGCTGCTCCTGGTACAACTCCCAGCCGGCATTCTGGAGTTGATCGTTGAAATGCTCAACGAGCTTAATCGCTTCTTCTCGTTGGGGGCGAACTACGGGGTGCACCGTTTCGCAGAGAAACCGGAGAAATGCCTCAGCGCTCCCATCGAAGAGGTTGAATCGGGAGTCGCTGAAGACCCAGTCATCCTCCCAGTCATCGTTGTTGTAGCGATGTTGCCAAATGTCGCCGACGGCGTCTTTGTAGCGATTGTCCGTGGAAGGAAGGGTTTCGAGCTCATACAGGCGACTCAGAAACTCAACATCATTGAGCTCCCCATACCACTTTACGTTCTCTAGACGTAGCCCATCCGTGATGTTTTGCCGCACCGATTTCGGTAGGTTGGAAGACTTCCCGGAACGCCAATCCACCTGATACTCACGTGCAGGCACGATCAGCGCCGAGTACGCATCGCTTTGCTCGTGCTCAGTTACTGTCCTTAGCGCGGTTGTGATCCTTTCCTGGAGCTGGACCCGTTTGACCCCGAGCTTGGCGTACTCCAAAGCAGGAATGATGAAGTGAATTTCCCAATAGTTGGTGCCGCCATTCCAGTTGTCGTTGCCTGTCAGTTCCGCATTCGCAGGATGACCGCGGACTACCTCCGCCGCCTCATCAGCACCCTCTGCGCGGAGAACCGCGTATACCGTCGCCAAAAGCGGCTCAATTTCGGTTTGCTCCATACGGCCCCCTAATCCAGATAACTGAGAGTCATCGTAGCTAGCAGGACGGGCCATCTGCTATCAAAAACTAGATACGTTGGTGAAAAAGCTAAACTCGAGGTATGCCCAGCAAGCCAGGGGCCAATTACATGCCTTTCACTTTTCAGCCCTTTCCATACATTCCCTGAACCTGCAGGCGTGCCTTGATGCCCATCTGAGCAATGCCGCTTGATCCTGGCTACTTGCGGGCAGGAAACTCTTCAAAACCAGCGGCAATCAGATTCGGGCGAAGTGCTTTCAAGCAAGTATGTGGCACGGCCAGCCAGAACAGGTTCCGCGCTCTGGTCACGGCGACATAGCCGATGCGACCTTCCTCGGTAAGGGTGCCGGCAAGCAAGGCGTCAACGTTCGGCTTTTTGGTTACGTACAGAACCGCACCGATAGACTCGCCCTTCACCTGGTGGATGGTTTCCACTCTAATCCCGGGGCCCCGATCTTTCTCCTCTACCGCACCAGTTAGGGGAAGATCCAACAACCCGGTTTTAGCCAGCTTGTTGCCCAGCTTGTCTGCAGCCTTCAACCCAAATTGCCCTTCGGTGGTCGAGAGAAGCTTTTTGAGATTGGTCAGTAATTGGGGATGCCACTCGGTTTTAGCCAAAAGCGTAGATGAAGGTAGCCCGGCCTCAGCGTCGCGGATGAAACCCCACAGCAGTCGTCTAAGCCCAAACATCCATGCATCCTGCGGGGCACCCTGAAGGTGAGTGCTGAGGCCATGCGGTGGCTTATCCATCAAACCCTCCACCGCTCGGCACACAAGCTTGAAGCAATCTTGATAGCGGCCTTGCTGGTCTCGGACCAATGCTGCTTTGGTGAAAAGAGCGACCGTACCTTGACCCGGGGGAGCAGCTTTGCCGGATAGCACTGCCGCCCGGTCAGTCCCCCGGCTGAGGATCACCGCATCTTGATATTGCATGCCCAAGTCATCAATTTGCGCTTTGAACGATTCAAAAAGCTTAGGAAGCTCGGAGTCCTTGTATCCGACGAAGTACGCCCCCCCGTTTTCAGGCTCCCGATCGGCCTCGTCCTCGCGGCCACAGAGTGAATTAGCGATGCTGATGATTGGAGGCAGTGAGCGATAATTGCGCGAGAGCTTGTAGTCATTCACCCCCGCACGGCTGTAATAGGTGCCCAGGAATGAACCGTCAGCTCCTGCGAAGCCGTAAATGCCCTGGTTCACGTCACCAATGAGCGAGACATGGACTCCAGCCTTGATGAGCAATTCCAAAATAGCTTGATGCAAGGTGCCCAGATCCTGGGACTCATCTACCAAAATCTGCGGGTAGCGGGCGGCAAGCGCTCGCAAGACTGCTGGTTGCCCGATCAACGTACGGTACACCCAATACCGGCCAAGCTCGTGCGTGTAGGCCCCAATGCGGCCCAGACGCTTGATCGCATCTAATGCCTTAGCGGTATCGAGCTTCACCAAATCATCGAGGGTACCGGTAAAGAAGTAGAAGTTCCCATGCTCCAGCCCCACTTTGACGTCCTTGATGTGGGTCGGACGTCCTTCCTCAGGCCAGTATTTAAAGTTTGCTAGGAACGGCTCGGTACCGGATACAAGGTACGCAGCTTGGTCTGAGGACATTGTCCGGTAAGCGTGGGGACGCAGCACATGCTGGGTGAAGAAGCCGTCTAGCGTGTCCACTTCCACGCGTTTGCGGTTGGCATCATCTGGAAGGTCTGAAGCGAGCGTGGCGTAGCCTTTGTTGAAGGTATTGACCGCAACATTCGAGAACGACAAAAGTACAACCCGACCCCGACTATTTTCCATTTTTTGCCGGACGGCAATCAGCCGCCTGATCGCTGTGGCCGTCTTGCCGCTACCGGCGCAGGCTGTAACAGCGATAGGTCCAAGAGGCGCATTGATTATTTCCTTCTGCTCATCGGAGAGCTTCATGGCTTGATCGCTCCCTGACAAACATGCTCAATCGCCTTGCGAAGATAGTCAGGTACTTCACACGTTGGCGTGCTGGAAATCTGTTCAGCCAAAGCCTGGGCAAACCGGCCCTTCTGCAGGTTACCGCTACTCGCTTTACGCTCGAACATACCGCAAAACAGCGCTTTCGCCTTCGCAGTGTTGTCTGGCTGAGCATCGACGATCTTGCGTAGCGCTGCCGAAATGATCGGATGAGGGTCTGCCAAAGCCTTGAGCATCGGGTCGCGGTTCGCCTCAAGCAATGCAAGGTCGTATTCCAGCGTTTTCAAACCGTGGAACACTTTGACGAAAGCGTCTTCCGATTCCTTCATCTTGACGGTGTTGCTCGACAGCCTCACTTCGTCTCCCAGCGACGGGTAGACTTCTTTCCGTTTTAGCTTCTTCTTTTTCTTCGCAGGCTCAGCCAACGGATCATCCGCGTCAGGACCGTCGGCGACAGGGGCATCCATTTCTTCGAGATACGCAGCCTCGGCGAGAATGTCTTCGATGTCACCTGCATCCAGCGCACCTTCCGCAAGCCCTTTGGCCTCTTCCTCCTCGAAAGGATCGGCGTCGGTTACGACGGCAACCGGGATCCGAAGTCCGTTTTCACCGAACAAGGGTAGGAAAGAATCGAAATTGAGTCCTTCGACACTGATCAGGCTGATCCCGAACTCTCGCAGGTCCAGCCCCATGAGCGTGGCCAGAGCATCGACGAGCATGAGCTCGGCGGCGCCTTCCACGAATATTACCCGGCGAGCAAAAAAAAGTTCGGCTCGGGTCACGTCCAGATAGCGCTCCAGCTTTTCGCGTTTTCCCTTACCGAACTTGATGTCGCGCGGGAAGAAGGTCTCTACGCCGGCATCGTTCTCAACCAAACACACCAGGGATTCGAGCTTGGAGTTGCTGGCAAAATTGGGGGAATGACTGGTGACGAACAGCTGCACCGCCTTTTCACCTTCGCTCGTTGGCACGCCTGCGAGGTAGCGCAACAACACGCGCTGCAGCTGAGGATGCAAATGGGCTTCCGGCTCTTCAACAATCAAGCTGCGATACGCGGCGTCCGGATTCTTGGCCAGCTCGCTTAGCACTACCGCCATGAAAATCAGGTTGTTGAAACCCAGGCCATTCTGCTCAATGTCCATTGCTTGAGCCGTGAGGGAGAGCCGAGCAGATAACCGCTGAAAGTCCGTCGCGCTAAGCCCAACAGCGAGTGTCTGTGCCAATTGATCGCCCATCATAAGACCGTGTCGGGACGAAATCGCGGTATGGGTGTTCTGGATCGCTTCGGTCTGTTGGAGCTTTTCGTCCAGTTCCTTCAATGCTTGGTTAATCGCGTCACGGCCAGGTTCATCCGTGAGCAAGTGAAGCAGATGTGCCAGCTGGCTGTTGCGGCTGGGTCGAAGTCCCTGAGCGGCATCTCGTAGGGGTTGGAGATAAACGCCCCTAAGGTTTTCCATCATGTCTGAGGTAAGCGCCACGTCTTGATGATCGCCACACCAACGCTTCACCCTGAAGCGTCCTGTCTGATCTGCGTCGGTATAGCGGACATGGATATGGGCGTCCATGGTCTTATCAGCAGTAGGCTTGAGCGCAGCGATAAAGTCCGCTTCATCATCGTGGCTTAAATCACGAAAGACAAAATGGAAGGAAATGTCACCACCCGGCTCGCCCTTAAGCGGACGGTGCCGGTCGGCGATATCAAGGCGGGGATACGGTTCGTCATGACCGGCGAGAAGGGTCCGAAGCGCATCCACTACAGCGCTTTTGCCAACATTGTTTGGACCTACCAGCACATTCAACCCAGGCTGAAATTTCAGCTTGGCGTCACGTAGCTTGCGGAAATTCTTAATAGTCAGCTCAGCGAGGTACATGAAAATCTCCATCCTTGTTGTTCGGATGAAAGCCTATATGAGCTGAAGTGCGCAATAGGGTTTCCTCTCTCCGACTTCGAAGGTCCGCTATTGATGAAGGCGATCGTGCCTTCAGGTGCGAAAAATGGACGCATCCCTACCTCGCCATGCCCCTCTTCCCACACCCTATACCCTGCAGCACGGCGAGCACACTGAGTACGCCGAGCACATTCAGCACATAAGAGCACCGAAAAACAAAAATAAAAATATGAAATTCAGCACGTTATAAATATTCTCTGCGCGATATCACGCAATTCGAATATCTGAACTAGCGTCATATCAGGAATTTGATGGGTCTGTATCGTTCGTTCATGTGCGTAGAAATGCGCGATATGAGCGTGTAATGACGGTTTGCCATCGTCAACAGATGCCCGGAAACTGGACCTAACAGAAAACGGATAAGGGCTGCACAATGGCCAACGCAAAACAATCAGCAAAACGCCGCTTAACGATGGCGGAACGTGCTCAGCAACTGATGCTGGTCCACTTTCCCAACATTCCCGATGCGTTGAAATGGACGCGAAAAACCCACGACGGCTTTAGCACGATTCCTCGAACCCTGCCCATTGCCATGCAAATTATTGACGCCGATTCGAAGGGGCAGCCTGCCGGGCACGTGCTGTTTTGTCTATGGGCGCGTATGCCCGATCATCCGGTCATAACGATCGAGAACCCAAGCACGTTTGCGGCTGAAGCCGGTTTTCTCGGGGAGCGGGCCGTGGACACCTGGCGTCGCCGGATGAAGAAGCTCCGGGAGCTGAACTTCATCACGACCAAGCCAGGCGCATCCGGCGAATTTCACTACGTGATGCTCACCAATCCTAACGCTGCGGTCGAGTGGATGCGCAACCACGGCAAGGTTCAGGATGGCCTGTATAGCCGCTTCATCGAGCGACTTCCGGAGATCGGTGCCTATGGCGACATAGAGGCGCTCCATGCCTATTGGGCCGCGCTCAAAGAAGCAGAGAAGGCGGCTGTGGCTGCTGAAGTTGCTAAGCAGGCATCGAGCCCCTCCGTATTGGACGAGCCGGCCCCAGCTCCACCCACCAAACCCAAGCGGATCAGGAGGACAAATGCTAATGCGTAGGAGAGTACGGAGCGCTAAGTGCTAATTCACCCATCGGCGTCCTCAAAAATAAAGCCCTGGACCAGCTGAGGGTCGAGTCTTGACTGGTCATGGCTGTGGTGGTGCAACGCTTAGCTCATCGATACAACCTAAAGGAGGCCGAAAATGCAGTTACATACGAGAAGAGTCGCGGGCGTCGAGTGCTAATCCACCCACCTCGGCGCCCTCAAAAATAAAGCCCTGGACCAGCTGAGGGTCGAGTCTTGACTGGTCAGGGCTGTGGTGGTGCAACGCTTAGCTCATCGATACAACCTAGAGGAGGCCGAAAATGCAGTTACTTACGAGAAGAGTCGCGGGCGTCGAGTGCTAATCCACCCACCTCGGCGCCCTCAAAAATAAAGCCCTAGACCAGCTGAGGGTCGAGTCTTGACTGGTCAGGGCTGTGGTGGTGCAAGGTTAGGGGTGCTAGATCTCGCAATGAGTCTAGCACCCCTTTACCTTTTTGCTTTGACGCCGGAGCGAGAAGAATCACTCAGAGATTCGTATGGGTACGGCTGAATAACGTTGCTTCAGCATCCGGTCGATTTCGGCTACGTATTTCTCAGGAGCCATGCCGCAAGGCTCGTTTCGAAGCTGGTGCACGGCGAGCACCGTTTCCGCACGGATTTTTTGGGGTCAGGCGATACCGAAGCAGCTCTTGACTGAATCAAAGTGCGAGGCAAAGCAGGTGGCGATCGAAACGATAATGGCGGCCACAGCTAGCCATGCCGTAAGAGGTACTTTGTCTCTCCAAAAACTAAAATTTTTCTGGTTTGCTACCCAGTCAATTTGATACTGCCAGAAGAATTTGTAGTGAGCGTACCAGTCGCTGAAGAGGATCTGTTTGCTGATAGAGGCACTATAGTATTGCGATTCAAATGCCGCCAAGCGCGCCCAGTAAAGGGAAATGTCTGCATTCGGCGCCAGCGCTTCAACCTCTCGGTACAGGTCTCGTAGACCGTTGAAAATCTTGGTTATCTCCACGGCGGACTTTTCATAGTCTGATTTTTTTGAATCGTAAACCGAGATATAAATACCGATAACCCCCAAAACGGCCAGTGCAGCGGAGACGTCTTTGGCTGACAGAGAATCGTAAACTAGAGAAAAAATACCTATGGCTGTGCCAATGAATCCAATCAACCCCGGGATCTTTTCTACGATGTCATAAGTGGCCCAGTGCTTGCGGCCCCCGAAACCAACGTTGTAGCCCGTTTCTGCGATGCTTTTGAGTAAAGACACTTGGCTCATATGCTTTCACTAATAGGTACGGTTATTTCGCTGCGGGCTACGACAACATCATCCTTCAGGATGTAGCACTCAACCAAGTGGTCGCCTTTGAAGCTCGTGGATTCCTGAATTGTCTCATGTCCCTGGTCGGCGGTTATGTAGCCGCGGACGCAATCGCGCTTCTCAGCTTCTTGCCCGATATTGAGCACCTTCCATTTAACGGTGTACGGCTTTGGAACGTCGTTTCGAGTGATTTTAAATTTGAGCGTTTTGCGCGCCTGGAGGGGCAGTCCTAGTGAAATCAACTCACTCAGCAACCGTTCCCGAAAGCCTTTCTGCTCGACGTCACAGTCGACTACCAAGGGGTAGCGAACATCGACAGGTGCGAGATCCTCGATAAACTCCTCGGTGTCCTTGAAGGCATAAAGGGAGTTGGCCAGCGACTCCATAGCGGCACGTGCGACTGTGCGTGTTGTCGGAAAATCGCGACCAAATACTTTCCTCCAGCGCTCGCCCTCAGTTTCCTTACCCGCAGCTTCAATGGCCTTCAGGGAAAGCTCGTATGCTCGCTTGGCCGGCTTTTGAAACTTCTGTTTCACCTTGACGTGCTGGCGACTGCCCAGCGCCGCGTAGCGTTCCTGTTGTGGAAGGTTTGACGCGTAGTGAAAGAAATCCCTGACCATGCAGTCGTAGGAGGCGAAACTTTTGTCAGCGTAATCGTCCGTCTGCGTGAGGAAATTATGCGCCAACGTATCGATCAGCAGCCCCCCAATCCCGATGCCATGTTTGTTCTTCCACGCCCGTAGCATTTTGCAGAGGCGACGCAGGTTTCCATTCTGGTCATCATCGACCTCGCTGGTAGCCTTGATTTCATCTTTGGGTTTGGTGATCTTCCACGATCCGCCGTTGTACGTATCAGGGTAATTGAAGCTGCCGTCGTCTTGCTTAAAAACGGGCTGAACCTCAACGTTGAAGTTCAGGAACTTGACGCAAACCACCAGACGGTCAACCGTAATCGCGGTCGTAGAGTACCGTTCTTGGATGGCGGTTTTGGTGTCTGAAAGTAGCTTCGACTGCCCGCCTTCCTTGTTGTACCTGTCCCAGTCACTGTTGGGCATGATGTACAACATATCGAGGTCGGAAACGCCTTTGATGGCTGTCCATCGGCCATAGGAGCCTACTTGGAGGTTATTGGCGGTCGAGTCCAGCGTCCGAAAATATTTATTGAGCGAGCGCGTGATACCGGAGTAACGATCTTCAATCGTCACGTGATTGGTGATGCGCAAATTGGAGACAAAATCCTTGAAAATAGTAGCAGTTGACATTGTTATCCCTACTCGTCATTTCCCCAATCACGCTCTGTTGGAGTCTCCGCATAGTAGCCGACGGCTATCATCAAGGTCTATCGCCTGACACTTAGTTGTGCTCAGATTAAAAGCGGCCGCAACCGAACGGTCTATGCGTGCGAGCGGCAAAAAACCGATGGCCAAGCGTTCCTACGTCAAACGGAACTTGTTTGATAGCGGGATTTCGATAGACACCGGGGAGAGCAGCATCTACGAGATTTTTCGAGACCTTGCCAGCAGTAGCACAACCATGTCGGCTAAGTTCTTGGCGTCATCGATTCCTCGGTGGTACTGGCCGCTCCAATTTAGCCCAAGTGCTTCTACAGCAGCCCTCAATCCTATTGACGGGCATGCAAATATTTCGCGATAGCTTCGTTCAATATCCAAGTGTTGAACTCCACGTAGCATCGGCGTGCAATTGGCCCTCAGTGCGTCAGCTGCGAGCTGATCAGCGTCGTAATCTCCCCACGATCCCCACAGTGCGTTGGGGTATTTCTGAAGGAATGCAGTGAACTCCGTTGCTACCACCGGGAATGATTGGGCAGCATCCACATCGGCTTGCTTAATGGAGGTCAGATTGGTGCAGAAGTCAGTCAGGGTAGGGTGGAGGACTGGGCGGACATAGCGCTGAAACACTTCTACGGTTTCCATTTTTCGTAGATCAATTACGGCTAGGCCTATCTCGATGGTTTCCATCTCATCTGGGATAACGATCAGAGCTCGAAGATTTTCGGCCTCCATGAGCTCGTCGCATGTCGCCTCAAGGTCGATGCACAACATAAAATCAAAAGACTTTATTGATGTTCCGAACGCCTGCAATAATTGGATATTGGGGATATTTTTCATCTAACCCTCCTGAAGCTCGGACGTCGCCACTACGTTGGCGTAGAGAGTGGCAAGTAGAGTCTTGAAGCGAAGGACTGCTGAATGGCAGAAAAAAGATGACTCATCTGCCAACGTTATTATTGATTAAGACCTCTCCGCGAGCCATTCGTTTACCCCCTTGGAGAAAATGGCGCAATTGAAGTTTTGGAAATTTGCTCATCGACGGAAGGATCGCGGTTAAAACGGAACCAATTTTAGATACTTGCAGCCTGCCAATTGATGTTGATGTTGATGTTGATGTTGATGTTGATGTTGATGTTGATGTTGATGTTGAGGTTGATGTCTCACACATGTAAGGAACGGCTTTCACAGATCCTTAATTTTTTGAGCTTATGTGCGTCTAAGTCGGGTTTTTTGAATTATTCTCCGTCGTAACACCACGAAGTTGGACTTTTTTACCAGTAGAATCAGCTATCGATTGTGGTCTAGTGATGAAAATTATATAGCTACCTCCTTCCATTTGATATGTACATGCCTTGAGACCATCACCGTGAAGTTATCCGCTCAGCACGGGCACATATAACACTGTAGCTCGCGTCTCAATCTTCTAGTGAGCTTGAACTTCGTTTGACGGCTATCCCCTATCCTAGCAAGTTCACGAAATGCGTAGATGGCGCTAAAATGATGTTAAGAATCGCAGCGGAGCTGCACGCTATGGCTTCCCCCAAAACACGTCGTGGTAAGGCGACACCGGTTACGGAGCTCCTCCTCGGTGGTGACGCTGGGCAGTTCAGCCTTGTCGCGGTCTACAAGCTCATTGCTAAAGGCTTTGATCTGGAAGACGTGAAAACGATGCTTTCGATGTCTAGTCTCTACTCAAAGAAAAACATCTTAAGCCGCCTTATGGGTAAGTCCCTGAGGAGCGTCCGTCGCCAGAGCGGCGTTAAGCAACCGGTTCGACTCAACGCCCAGCAGAGCGCTGTAGCCTTTCAGTACGCTTGTGTATTGGAGCACGCGATTAGAGTTTTCGGCGCTCAGCGGTTGGCTGAAGAATGGCTGGAACGGCCTTGCAGATATCTGGAAGGCGACGCGCCTCTTGACGTTGTCGACAACGCTTTAGGATTCCAGGCAGTGAAGGACTATCTGAACCGTATTGAGTTTGCGCTCTATCATTGAACCCATTCAACCGGCCTTGGCTAGTAATGGCAATGGCGCCTAAATTCTGTGGTCTGAAGGGTACTGGCACGGTAGCGTCGAAAAGCTGAAGCTGCAACGCTCTAATGCCGTTTGACAAATAGCTACGCCGCGTAAGGAGGCAGTATGTCTATCAAGTATCTCATCGCACAGAGAGTCAAGCGTCTTGAGAAGGGGCGGCCCTTTTTTATTACAAAATTTTCCTCCGCCGGCTCCCGGTCCGCAGTCAATAAAGCAATTTCGGAACTGGTACTGGCAGGCCTGCTAGAGCGCGTGGCACGAGGCGTGTACATGCGGCCCAAATCAAACAGCTACATCGGTCCGATACGTCCCAATTCACTCACGGTTATGAGGGTAATCACCTCAGCTAAAGGTGAAACGACACAGATACATGGCGCGGAAGCAGTTCGTAGGTTAGGCCTCAGTACACAAATGCAAATACTCCCAACGTTCTATACCAGCGGCTCCACACGGGAAATTCAGATCGGACTTTCCATTGTGCGCCTCAAGCATGTCTCTAAAGACCGGCTTCAGCACGCCGGTACTAAAGTTGGGCTGGTGCTTACAGCTCTTCATTACGTTGGGAAGCAGGGATTGACCAAAGAAATTTTATCGAAAGTCACTGATCAATTAAGTAAAGATGAGTTGCGTGAGCTTCTGGACTGCAGGATGCCAAAATGGATGAGGTCAGTCCTCATGTCCTGGCCCATCAATTGAGGCGCGGTGAACAGTTGAGCTTGAGAAAGATCCTCACCCTAAAATTTACTCTGAAGTGCTACTGGGAGATCAAAAATGACTATGCCGGAAGAGCGCACTCGCGCAGTGATTCAAACTCATGATTTTTTGGTTGAGCTATCTCGCGATAAATCTCTCCCAGAAAAAATTAGGCGCGATGCTAAATTTCTTTTACGACATTACCCAGTTAAAACTGACATGCTGCTAGCTGCGCGACTCGAAGAACAACCGGCATTGTTAACTGAGCTTGTGGGGCCTGTTTTCGGCCTACCTATCGATCTTTAACGCTTAACTATGTGGGCTCTCCTCGCAAAAATAAACAGGCTGGTCTGCACCAATCTCTTCGAATTTATATCTCTCGCGGCCCAATCCACATGAGTGGAATTCCGCGCATGCGCGGGTTTTGGCTTCGCGGCTGCTTGAGAACGCTAGCCAGGTTCGGTCATTTCGATAAAGCCAGGCGAAGGTCGCTGGAGAGCATGTCCTTAGGGCTTTTGGCCCCCTTTTCAGGATGCCGGGAGCCGAGAGCACTCCAAACTCCTCGCTGAACATTCAATTGCAGCTGGAACTGAGCCCTTTCCCAAACAGCTTTGAGCTCAGGCTCAGCACGACGCAGCTTGTTAACGGTTGATATGGTCATTCACTTCGGCTTTTTGGGGATGGATGACGGCGACTCCATGTACTGAAGGAAGGATCGCATTAACTCCTCGTCGGTCGCCTTTGGGACAGACGCACGCCGGGCGGATTTGGCTGGGGTTTTCTCCTCTGGCAAGGCGATATGCTTTAGCACTGAGCGCTCTGTCTCGGTAGCCGACGAATCAAAAACCCTCGCCTGCACACGCTGGTCACGATCTGCCCGGGTGAAGCTCACCACGTTCGACTTGAACTCAACGGGTAAGTCGAACGGACAACGCAGGTCCAAGCTCGTTCTGCTGGATCCTTTGTTGATTGCCTCCAGCTGCAGGTCTTCGACATCCCTCGCGTTGCTGGTGTAAGCGCTGGACCGGTAGGCCTTGTGCAGGTCTTCGACCTCTATCCGATTTCTGCCGGCAGCACGACATTCGATGTAAGCAAGCTTCAGCAACTGCACAGCGAGCCGCTTGATACCGAAGGTAGAGCGGTAAAGCTCAGTCGCAAATTCATCTTTTCCTGCTTTGACACGGCCGCCGCTGACCCTCACGCACTCGTCCACAAAGTCAGCCCAATCCTGGCTCTTGGGATCATCGGGCAGCATGATCCGTGGCTCGGAAAGCAGCCTTTGCTTGTCTTCACTGTTACGACGAAGCAGCTTATGCACGAGACTGTAGTTGGACACAAAGATCATCGGGGGTCCGATGACTGCCATCGTCAGCAGGATGTCGGTCACTTTAGACGCGCCCTCACCGGTGTTGATGTGCTGGGTTTCATCCAGAACGACCAGCGTGACGCCGTCCCGGTTGGCCAGCCGGCGGCACTCCACGAGCAGTTTCTTCAGATTGCCACCTCGACCGTCGTGGCCGTTACCATGAACGAAATCTAGGAGAAGTTGCTTACCACCCGCTTTGCCGCGGGCGCTCGCATACCACAGGGAGGTCAGCTCGACGGTGCCCTGGTATAGGTCACAAGTGAGCTCTACCGGTGGAGGTAGAGCCCTCCACAGAGCAGCAATCGTCTGGCTCTTACCAACCCCCGCCAGGCCGGTAAGGCAGATCGGTGAAACCTCCACCTCTGGAGGTTTGAAGATTCTGGCAGCGTACCCAGCCTCACTGCTGAACACTTTGAGGTTGTGCAGATACGCCAAACCGGTCATTTCATGAATAAAGTTGAGAGAGAATTCGTTAGGGAGGTACATCTCCATCAGCCTCTCAGCGAGGAGATGAGCGCCAACCGAGGGGTGAAGCGTCTCCAAATCCGGCACAGGCTCTGGTCGCACGACAACTCGTTTACGGATGCTTTCAATGTCCATATAACCGTCGAAACGAGATTCGATGGTTTTGTTCATTTCGTTGCACCTCTGAAGCGATTGTAATCGGCAGTGTCGCGCAGTGCAGCGCCGCCTTTCGAGGGCCGTCCTATTTTCCGCTCACCAGCGTCCCAATCCTCGCCTGTGTTCAGTTTGAATCTGTCTTCGAAATGTTGATCATGGGCAGGCCGCTCTTCTCTAAGATCAGCAGCGGCGTCTCGGCGCATCTGGTCAATTTCCTGCAGTTGGCGTAGTGAGATATCGATGGTGCCCAGAGACGTACGCGCCGATCTCACAAAATCTAACTCATACAAAATCCCTTTAACTTCTATCCATATGTGGCGAACGCACATGACCAGAACATATGCTGAAGTGTTGATAACCCCTTGCCGAGCTACCAAGTCAAACACTCCCGTTTCTTCCAGAGCACGGGATCTATATTTCCGTCCGTAGAAATAGACGCCATCTTTTCTTATCGCAGCTGATCGCACATCAAGAAACTGCCTTACAGCCGTATCGAAAGGAACGCCGATCGAGGAGTCTCGACCACGCATGCTCCAGTAGCTGTAGATGTCATGTGGCGTCGGCTTAATTCCGGCCAGAATCATTTCCTCGTCCATACGCAGTCGAGCGTCAGAAGTGTGGTTATCCTTTAGAACCCGCAGGATCTCGCGCTTGGCCATCTGCACAAAATCCAGCCTGCTGTGAAAATAAGTCGGCTGCCCGAGCGTCTTCTTGTCCCTCGGATGAGAAGACTCGACAGTGGCCTTGGATTGGCCAGCATAGACAGGTGTCAGCTCTACCGACTTCAACCAGTGAATCTCTGGCTCTACCTCGTAGCCTGCAGCGGGGCCTCTATCCAGTACCATTCCACCTGACAAGCCGGTACTAGGCCATTCTTCCGCGCTGATCTCCACACCATACTGCTCGCAGAATTTGACCTTGTCGCACGCCATGGAATAGATCGCCATGCGATAAGCGGCCATATTTTCTCTGCCTTCCGAAAAGCCAATCCCTAGCACCATCCCTGACAGCGCACAGACAGCTCGGACAACACAGAAGCTTTCTACAGCACTACCTTCAGTCAGACCAGAAAGCTTCTCGGATATATAGTAGCCATCAAACTCAATGCGCTGATTAACGTTGATGAGATTGTCGGCAAAACTTCCTTCAGAGCCTGATTGTGCACGAGCGCCATGCTTTCCTTTTAAAGCGATACGAAGCTCTTTCGCACTGATCATTTTGGATACCCAATACTTAAACTGGGGGAAGGAAGGGAAAGGCTTACCTTGCGAATGTCTATATTCCACTGGTGCGCCGCTCTGTTTGGCTGAAACACAACCAAACACACCCGTGAGGATTTCACTGTAAATCTTGTTTTGAGTCTTGTGGGGAGATTTATAAGTGAGAAAGCCTTTCAAAATCTGTTGCTGCATGACTGCATCACAACGGTAGCCATGCCTTTTCCCCTTACGAGAGGGTCGGCCAAGCTTCTTCGTTCGACCAGGTCCTTCTCGATTCCAGGCCCCGATTCGGTGAAGAGGTGGCAACAGGGACCATTTGGTCTGGCCGAACACCACATAGGAATAGAACCAGAGCCTCATCCTGGCAGCGTTCTGATGGGGGCGCTGGGCTTTAGCGTGAGCGTTGATGAGAGCGTCAGGATCAGCGCTCGCAAAAATCTCATCCCGGCGAGCGACCAGGCTTGAGATTGCAGCAAAACGCTTGTTCACCTTCTGCTCATAACTCTCTTTCGATGAGGCCCGACGGTTTTCCAGATGGTCGATGGCCACACCTTCGAGGGGTATCAGCCAAGGAGGAGTTGAATCGGCCGCGCCATCCTCCACCAACCATCCATTCTCGACCGCTTCCTCAAAATCGATCTGACTCAGTTGAACCAGATGAGTACTGATGTTTTTCCCGTCGTCCTTGAATTCGACAAGACGAACTCGGTTTCGCCGGCCATCGCTGACGAGGAAGTGGTAGACAGTGCCTTGTGCGAGGCTGAGAAATCCCTCTGGGGCGATGATCCGTGAACCCGCCCTCATGATGCCACCTCTTGGAAAAACGAGCCGAATTCCTGAAGCAGATCGCAGCCACCGGTAACGAGCGGGCGATCGATCAGGATAGATTCGCTGAAGTCGACGAGTAGCTTTCTATCCCAAATATCCTGGTAAATCTTCGCGATGAATTGATCGCGAAAGCCCCATCTAGCGCTGTGTTCGATCGCCACATAGGCCACAGGCTTTCCGATTTGCACGGCATCAGACACTGCGCCACTGAAGTCCTCCAGCAGAGCCGCCTCAAGCGAGAAATCAAGATCGTGCATGCCAAACAAGAGATCCAGATTCGCTTGGATCGTAGGCGATACCAGATCGCGAGAAACCTCAACGGTTCGGATGCCGGCGCTTGCGTAGTACCGCCGCTCCAACTCGCCCCTTAGTTCGGCATGCTCACGGTCTTTCCTCTGTTGGACAGGGGTCTTCGGCGACGAGCTTCGCCGTTCACGAAAAGCTACGGCCCGGTCCTTGACGGTCCAGTTAACGGCGTAGGGTTCTCCTCGGCTGTTGAGGAGATACAGCAGAAGGTCCCCCTGATAGGGATACGGGATTTTGCGCCTATTACCGCTAGCATCTTCCACTACGATTTCATGATGCTTAAAACCGATCTCCCTCGCGATATCGACAGTACCGCGCAGAGGGGGCGGGAAGGTCCCCTTCGTCAGCGGGTGCCCTCGTAGTGGATGGCCTGCATTAACGGGCCAGAGCATTTTCTGCTCGTGCAACTCAAACAGATCAGGGTGGTAAAGCGCTAGTTGCGCAAATACCTTCTCTGGCCCGGAAAGGAGATGAACCGTACGTCTCAGCTTTCGGCTGTGCAGTCTGCTGATTCGAGACCCCTTTGGCGCCTCACGGGGAACCGCCAGCGTGGATGGTACGTATTCCCCACCCCAATCGAACCGGCTCTGGCGGTTCAAGATGAGGGCAAATCTTTCCTGCGGTTTCATCCAAGTATTCCAATCTCATCGGAATTTCGCGACGCGAGCTTGTTGGGGATAACAACAAGAAGCGCGCCGACGAACCCCTTATCCTGCGGGCAGATCACCGCGCGTCCGACTGTGGATAACACGCAGTTTCTTGTGGATGAGCGAGTCCGTGCGAGACTTGACGTCTCACATGCAAGGGATAGACAATGGAAAAGTCAGGGTGATTATCTGGCTTATCCACAGGGGCCCAAGGTCACACTTGGGCCCTTGTCTAACTGACTTCCAGCGCTCTCGTTTAGCTAGATGTCATCTGAAATTCTTTCGATCGGGCCTACCTTAGGCGTCGCCGCCAATTGTGAATCCGCCCACCCTCACGAAGCTTGATTAAGGCCTTGCGTGCGCAGTGCGTTCTTCGCTACCAGTTCGGTTAAAAAGAATATGTTAACGCCGGAAATTCCCGGCTGACAACAAGTTTGCACACCAACCATGGTTTAGTCTTCACAGACTCCTGAGAACGAATTTCCTATTATATGGAGCGCACACAAGATTCCGGTCCTCCCATGGATTCTAGGGCCTTGAGTCCACGCAGGTGGCACTAGCTGCTGACTATTAAACGAATCAACTAAGGACCCGCGTTCTAATAATGTTTAGGACTTTCAACGTCTTAGATTTCGGTTTATGGTTATGTTCTTTGAGGGTCACTCAAATGAACCTCACCTGCAAGCAGACTCCTTTTCTTCATTGGTTACCGGACGAATGCTTTTACAGCCTTTGTAGCCGGCAGCATTTTTTTTGGTGCAACCAATCGCCTGAGGAGACGTTAAATTCGCTATTTGGAAACAGCGTCAAGTCGTTCACACACGATTTCCCCAAAAACCTCAACCTTTTGAATAAGTACGCAAAGTCTATGTGGGGTACTCCGGAGGACATAATCTGTGAACACACCATCGCGGCTATATTCTTTCCATTCCAGTCACCTGAAAATGTGCATGCACTTAAGCAAGCACTGAGTGGACCGCGATTGAGCTCTTTTAAATATAGGTTTGGACTTGTCACTGGCAGGTTCGGTGGGGCACATCCCTTAAAGGCCTGTGTTGAATGCATGACTGCTGATCGATCAGTCTATGGGACCGCATACTGGCATCTATCTCATCAGTTTCCCGGAGTAACTACATGTCCAATGCATGGTAGATTACTTATGGAATCTAAAGAAAACAGACAGTGGTCCAGGGGCTTCCAGTGGCTTCTTCCCGATGAGCCCGCTCTGGTGGCGACTTGCCAACCAGCCGTTAGCCCTTCAACGCTCACAGCACTCCACGCCATGTCAAACTCAGCGGTGACTCTATCCAAATTGGGCATCACCAATCAGTTTGATCTCAGTACAGTTGCCCAAATGTATAAAGAAGCTGTCAGTAACTTGGGGGCTCCCCAGAAGTGGCGCGAGGCTTCTGCCGACTGCTTTGCTCAATATTGCTCGTTACTTCAACCTTTCCCACCATTCTCCGCCTTACCGAGCTCTCGGCGGTGTGCAATAGAATTCATTTCCCAAATGACACGCAAGCCCCGTGGCTACTGCCATCCGTTGAAGCATTTGACGCTAATTTCGTGGTTATTCGGAAGCTTAGAATCCTTCGTGGACGCCTATCAACAGCTGAAGAAACAGTCAAAAATTTCAGGGGCTGGTAATATTCAAGCGTTAAGCCTATCTCAAATTATCGAGGTTCAGCTCTCAAAGATAACAAGAAAAACCGGCACTCCGAGACCCAAAAAAATCTTCAGTGACTTGAAAGAAAAAATTCTTGATGCACTGATAACAGGCACCAGTCAAAAAGAGGTTTGCTCAAGGTTTGATATATCTATAAGTACAGTAAATCGGCTGCTGCGCATGAATCCAATAGCTGAACAGCAAATCATTAATAAGTTATTCCTCAAGAAGCGTGAGAAACAACGAAATGCATGGGATACTTTAGTGGACCAAACTCCAAACTCTAGCGCTAATATTATTAAGCGCTTAGCTCCAAATGTCTACGCTTGGCTTTATCGGAACGACCGCTCGTGGCTATTATCAAAAACTGGTTCATTACCAAGTGGCAGAGGCGGTAATTATGTGACCGTTGACTGGGATGCCCGCGATGAAAACTTATGCACCCTGATTAAAAAAGTACTGATAGAATTTCCTACCGATTCAAAGATCCGTAAGCGTGACCTGTATCAGCTTGTGCCCAATCTCTTTTCCTCGCTTGAGAAAAGGTCACACTATCCAAAAACGAGAAGGCTCCTCTCCGAAATCGCGTAATAGCTTTTTTCGAATAGGGAGACCTGCAGTCTATAGAACTGACACGACCAGTCGTATGTATGGCCTCTCATTGGAAAATACTGAAGCTTTAGGGGCGCTGCAGTAAGTTTCGTAAATACTTTCTATGAATTTACGAGTTAACCGATTCACTAGCTATCTGAGTTCAGCGGACACCCCTGTCCTGTAGTGAAAGATAGTCCCTTACCAAATCAGGACATTCCTATCAGTGCGTGCAATCACCCGGTATCGAACGGTTGTGGATGCAGCTCCCCATAGCCTCAATAAACCCCATATTCGATCCTCATCAGCTGATCGCGGACTTGGCGATAGCCCTGGGCATCCTCCAGAAGGCTACAGGGAATACGCTTGTCCAAGCCAAGAGCCGGCCGTGTTAGCCATTCAGACGCTAGTCGGTCGTTGCCCGGAACGTAAGCAGCCTGATTCTGAACCTAATCCCGACGAGCTACGAAACAACGATAGTGGCTGCTCCAGCAACAGAGACGTGCTGAAGGACAGGGGCCAAGTAGATATATTGTTAGCATATGCACCTCCAGTACCACCTTTTGCCCTCGGGTAAGGCTTACCTTACTGCAACAGCCAGTCAGGAGCCTCGCAGAGGGATGACTGGTAGCTTCACGCCCAGAGCGGGGATCTGCTCGCGATGACTGGAGCCCAACCGGTCGCTCCAAGCCGAGGGACCTTGGGGAGTGCTTCCTCTACCTAAACTGGCTCAAATCGATGACCATTGCGCCGGGGATGGGGTAGGTTGCAGCAGGGATAGATTTTTCGCCGGGGGCTTTGTCAGCCTAAGCTGTCAAATAGATTTCTCATTTCCTCGTCGTCTATATAGTACTCAGACGCATGCCCGTCAGTGCGATAAGAATTCCAGTAAGAATCAATCGGTGCAGGTTCAGCGTCACGACGTAAATTATCGCTCAAAAAAGCTTCGAAGCTTTCATATACATATGCTATCCACTCAAGCAATTCATGTAGTTGCTCTCGTTGCACTAGAAACTTGAGCGCTCGATGGTCAGCCAATTCATTACCATACAGGATGATCTTTGCGCGTTTCTCCCTAGATTTTCGATCATAAGATCCATTGTCGATGGCTTCTGTAAGTTTTTCTTCAAGTGCGTGCAAAGCCGTTTCGGCGGAGAGGTGATGTTGAAGGGAAGTGAGGTTTTTGAAAAATTGAGCCAGTCGCAGTGCCCCAGGGTCCATATTTACCGTGGGCTCCGCGTCGCATAGGCTGCGCCCTGCGCATCCGCTCCACATCACGTGTAAAGCGTGGCCATGACGGGAGAACGGCTTCTCGCAGAACTGGCAATGCGAAAGCAAATTGACGTTATGCTTAGCGCATACAGATATTCGAGAATGAATACGCTTCCAATATGAATACCCTCGCACATGAGAGTCTTCTTTGGCGCACAATGGGCAATAGGAGCGTGTTTCTGAGAAGTTATCAAAGCAGTAGGACTTGGATACAAACTCAGACGCCGAGTACGAGAAGCTGCTCTTTGATTTTAAGACACCATGAACAGGGTAGTCGGTATGCGAATGCACTAATTTGTTAAATCCGTAACAACCATCCCATCCGAACATATTAGCGATGGAGATTACTTGTTTACTACGCCAGCGGCAGTAGCGGAATTCCGGTGCCCTAAAAATCTCTAAAGCAGGACTGTGCGGTTGTAAGAACAGATTTCGCTCCACATACGAACGGAGCGATTCATCGGGTTGGATTTGCAACAGCATGGAGCGGCCCGTTGAGGGTATGGGAAGGGGGTAGCAGGCGAAGGGCCGGGGCATCGCAGGAGACGAGAGGACAGACCTCACCGGCTCTTGCGACAGTTTTAATTCTCCCGCGACAGTTTTAATTCTCTAAAACCACTCTTGAGGAGCAGTCGCTGCGGGCTTATTCCACCGTTACCGACTTCGCCAGGTTGCGCGGCTGGTCAACGTCGGTGCCTTTGAGCACAGCCACGTAGTAAGACAGCAGTTGCAGCGGGATGGTGTAGAGGATCGGCGACAGGATGTCGTGGATGTGCGGCATGTGCACAACGTGGGTGCCTTCGCCGTTAGTCATGCCAGCCTGTTCGTCAGCGAAGACGATCAGCTCGCCGCCACGGGCGCGGACTTCCTGGAGGTTGGATTTCAATTTCTCCAGCAGTTCGTTGTTCGGCGCCACGGTGACCACCGGCATATCGTTATCCACAAGTGCCAACGGGCCGTGTTTCAGCTCGCCGGCCGGATAGGCTTCGGCGTGGATGTAGGAGATTTCCTTGAGTTTCAAAGCCCCTTCCATTGCAACCGGGTATTGCGCGCCGCGACCCAGGAACAAGGTGTGGTTCTTGTCGGCGAACAGCTCGGCGATTTTTTCCACGGTACTGTCCATCGCCAGGGCTTCACCCAGACGGGTTGGCAGGCGACGCAGTTCTTCGACCAGGGTCGCTTCGATGCCTGGGGCCAACGTACCGCGCACCTGGCCGAGGGACAGGGTCAGCAACAGCAAGCCGACCAACTGAGTGGTGAACGCTTTGGTCGAGGCCACGCCGATTTCGCGACCGGCCTGGGTCAACAGGGTCAGGTCGGATTCACGCACCAGCGAGCTGATGCCGACGTTGCAGATTGCCAGGCTGCCGAGGAAACCCAGCTCCTTGGCGTTACGCAGGGCGGCCAGGGTGTCGGCGGTTTCGCCGGACTGGGAGATGGTCACGAACAGGGTGTCAGGCTGAACGACGACTTTGCGGTAGCGGAATTCGCTGGCGACTTCGACCTGGCACGGGATCCCGGCCAACTCTTCGAGCCAGTAACGGGCAACCATACCGGCGTGGTAGCTGGTGCCGCAGGCAACGATCTGCACGTTGCGAACCTTGGCGAACAATTCGGCGGCCTGTGGACCGAACGCTTGCACCAGCACTTGTTGCTGGCTCAGACGCCCTTCCAGGGTGCGTTGCACCACCGAAGGCTGCTCGTGGATTTCCTTGAGCATGTAGTGACGGAACTCGCCCTTTTCGGCGGATTCGGCGCTGTCGCGGTATTGCACGGCTTCGCGCTCAACGACTTTGCCGTCAACGTCCCAGATTTGCACGCTGTCACGGCGGATCTCGGCGATATCACCTTCTTCCAGGTACATGAAGCGGTCAGTGACCTGACGCAGGGCCAGTTGATCGGAAGCGAGGAAGTTTTCCCCCAGGCCCAGACCGATCACCAACGGGCTGCCACTGCGGGCTGCAACCAGACGATCCGGTTGATCGGCGCTGATCACCGCCAGACCGTAAGCACCGTGCAGCTCTTTGACGGTCGCCTTGAGGGCAACGGTCAGGTCGTGCAGATCCTTGAGTTTATGCGCCAACAGGTGGGCAATGACTTCAGTGTCAGTGTCGGAGGTGAACACGTAACCCTGGGCCTTCAACTGTTCGCGCAGGGCTTCGTGGTTTTCGATGATGCCGTTGTGCACGACGGCCAGGTTCTGCCCGGAGAAATGCGGGTGGGCGTTGCGTTCGCACGGCGCGCCATGGGTTGCCCAACGGGTGTGGGCGATGCCCAGGCGACCGATCAGCGGCGCGGCGGCCAAGGCTTGATCCAATTCACTGACCTTACCCGGGCGACGGACGCGATCAAGGATCCCGTCATTGGTGAAGACCGCCACACCGGCGCTGTCATAGCCACGGTATTCCAGGCGCTTGAGGCCTTCGACAAGGATGGCGGTGATGTTACGTTCTGCGACTGCGCCGACAATTCCACACATGCTATTTCTCCTGACTGACAGCCGCGAGGATCAAGTTGATACCGCGGGCCTGAATCTGATCCCGTGCCTCTATTGGCAGGCGATCATCGGTAATAAGGGTATGGACGCTGCTCCAGGGCAGCTCCAGGTTGGGAATCTTGCGGCCGATCTTGTCGGCCTCGACCATCACGACCACTTCCCGGGCGACTTGCGCCATAACCCGGCTCAATCCCAGCAGTTCGTTGAAGGTTGTGGTGCCGCGGACCAGATCAATGCCATCGGCACCGATGAACAACTGGTCGAAGTCGTAAGAGCGTAGTACCTGCTCCGCCACCTGCCCCTGAAAGGACTCGGAATGGGGGTCCCAGGTACCGCCGGTCATTAACAGCACCGGTTCGTGTTCCAGTTCGCTCAAGGCACTGGCCACGTTCAAGGAGTTGGTCATCACCACCAGGCCGGGTTGCTGGCCGAGTTCCGGGATCATGGCGGCGGTGGTACTGCCGCTGTCGATGATGATCCGCGCGTGCTCCCGAATCCGCGTGACCGCGGCGCGAGCGATGGCTTGCTTGTACTTGGAAACCGGTTGACCGAGGTCAGCGACCAATTCCTGAGGCATGGTGATCGCGCCACCGTAGCGGCGTAGCAACAGGCCATTGCTCTCAAGCGCTGCCAGATCCTTGCGAATCGTCACTTCCGACGTTTCGAAACGCTTGGCCAACTCATCCACACTCACTTCTCCCTGCTCATTGAGCAAGGCGAGGATGTTGTGGCGACGTTGTGGTGTATTGCGCTTCGACATGAGCTGGTAAGTTTCGATTCGAAAGATAACGGAAGCAATCAGAACCTATTGGCGAAACTTCGTCAAGGGGGCTTTTAGAGGTTGAGGGGTCAGCAGGAGCATGACCACTCATCGCAACTGTTATTTCTGACAGTTTAAACTTCCGGGCAATCGCGTTTTTAATCTCTGTAGACATGGGCACCGCCATGACAGAGAGCCTCCCATCAATGAACACTCGCGTTAAACACGGACTGAAAAACGCCTTGAGCGCGCTGCTGGATAAACAGCAACCCGACGGCCATTGGGTATTCGAATTCGAAGCCGATGCAGGGATGACCGCCGAATATGTGTTGCTGATGCATTTCCTTGGCGAACCCATTGAGCAAACCTTGCAAGGCAGGCTCGCGCGTTATCTGCGAGACCAGCAACAGCCCCAAGGCGGATGGCCGTTACTGCGAGGGGGCAGTTTTAACCTCAATGTCAGTGTCAAAACCTACTTTGCGCTCAAGCTGCTCGGCGATGCGCCGGACGACCCGCACTTGCAACGTGCTTGCGCGCTGATTCGCCAGCACGGCGGGGCCGCGAACTGCAACGTGGTAACCCGCATCTGGCTGGCCTTGTACAACGTCATTCCATGGCGTGTATTGCCCGTGATTCCCGTGGAAGTGATTTTGCTGCCGCGCTGGTTTCCGTTTCATCTGTCGAAGATTTTCTGCATCCCTCGCCTGTTCACGGTGGCTTTTTCCGTGTTGCAGGTCTTGCGGCCCACAGCGTGTAATCCCCAAGACGTCGGCATCACCGAACTGTTTATCCACCCGGCCAGCGAAACCACCCCATTGCCCCGAGCGCCCCACCAACACCGGGCCTGGTTTGTCTGTTTTTCTGCGATCGATCGTTTTTTGCACCGCATCGATCCGTGGCGTTCTAAGGGCCGACGCGAAAAAGCGCTGGAGATAGCGGTGGGGTACGTCACCGGACAGCTCAATGGCGAAGATGGCTACGGCGCGGCATTGCCAACCATCGCGATCAGCTTGGTCGTGCTTCAGGCCCTGGGTTATCCCCGTGATCATTGCGCTATGCAAACAGCGCGTAGAGCCTGCGAAAAACTGCTGGTGGTGTCAGAGCGCCAGGCTTACTGCCAACCTTGCGTGTCGCCCATTTGGGACACGGCATGGGCCTGCCGGGCATTGCTGGAATCCGGTCATCCGCAAGGGTTGGAAGCGGCGTTGCGCGGCCTCGACTGGCTCAAACAACGGCAGATACTCGATGTGTATGGAGGCTGGGCGGTGGCCAGGCCTCACCTGCGCCCTGGCGGTTGGGCTTTTCAATACGTGTTGCCCAATCATCCCGATGTCGACGACACCGCACTGGTCGCGACCGTCATGCACAGGGCAATGCGGGTCCATCCCGGCGCTCACTACGGCGAGTCGATTGCCAGGGCGCAGGAATGGGTACAGGGAATGCAAGGTCGTCAGGGGGGATGGGGCGCCTATGAGGCTGACAACACCCAGTATTACCTCAACAGCATTCCCTTCGCCGAACACGGCATGATGATTGATCACCCCACTGCCGATGTCAGCGCCCGTTGCCTGGCCATGCTCGGGCAATTGGGCGCAACGCCGGTCTCAGAGGGCGCTACTGGCGATGCACTGCGTTACCTGTTGGCAGAGCAAGAAACAGATGGCAGTTGGTATGGTCGCTGGGGCATCAACTTCATTTATGGCACCTGGTCCGCCCTGGAAGGGCTTGCCGCCACGGGTTACGACCCCTTTTCCGAAGCCGTTCAAAAGGCTCGCCACTGGTTGATCCTGAGGCAAAACGAGGACGGGGGCTGGGGCGAAGATACCCATGGCTACTCCCTGGAATACCCACGTCACCGCCCTTCTGCCAGCACCCCCTCGCAAACAGCATGGGCCTTGTTAGGGTTAATGGCGGCCGGTGCCGTGGAGCATCCCGTCACGGCAAAAGGGATTGACTACTTGCTCCGGTCGCAAAAATACGACGGAACCTGGACTGACCCACATGCCACCGGCACCGGCGTACCTCGAGTGCTTTATATGAAGTATCACGGCTATGGGTTGTACTTTCCGATGCTGGCTCTGGCACGCTACTGCACATTGAGCCAGGCCCGGATATCAGCGACTGAGGTGGTTTGAAGCATGGAAGAATCACTGATACTGGTGGATCACAATGATCAACAAATAGGCACCGGACTCAAGTTGCCGGTCCACCGTGAAGGGCTACTGCATCGCGCATTTTCGCTCTTCATCTTTGATCGTCACGAGCGCTTGCTGCTGCAACAACGGGCGCAGACCAAATACCATTCGGCAGGCTTGTGGACCAACTCATGTTGTGGTCACCCGCGTCCCGGCGAAAGTACCGCGCAAGCCGCACACCGCCGGCTCGAAGAAGAAATGGGCTTCGATTGTCCGCTGGAGAAAGTCGCGACGCTTATTTACAAGGCACCGGTGCCGGGCGATTTGGTCGAGCACGAATTCGATCATATTTACGTCGGCCGGTTTGACGGTGATCCCCAGGTAAACCCCGAGGAAGCCTCTCACTGGCGATGGATTGAAACATCCGAGTTATTGCAATGGATCGACGCCGAGCCCGACGCTTTTACTACCTGGTTCAAAACCATCCTCAACGCCCCAGCCTGTAAGCTCGAACAATGGAAGTCACAAGAACACTCCAGTCTCCACATCGACCCTGTCCGCTATCAGGATCAAATCCTCGCTCAAGTGTCGCGCACCTTTGCCTTGACCATCCCCCAACTGCCCGCCGAGCTTTATCCAGCCGTCACCAACGCCTACTTGCTCTGTCGGATAGCCGATACCATCGAAGATGAACCGGGACTTACTGCCGGTCAAAAACGTCATTACGAAAACGCCTACCTGGAGGTCATATCAGGCCGCGCAGATGCGCAGGATTTCAGTGACGACTTGAGCCTTTGGTTGACGGATCAGACCCTTCAGGCTGAACGTGACCTGGTCCGGCACCTGCCGCAGGTGCTGGCCGTCCATCACGCACTCAAACCCTCTCAGCGGGCGGCAATTGTGCAATGCCTGAGTGTAATGAGCCGAGGAATGAGCGAGTTCCAGGAAAATGCCGGCTTGCGGGGTTTGGCCACACACCAGGCGCTGGATCGTTATTGCTACTGTGTGGCTGGCGTCGTTGGAACGCTGCTGACGGAGCTTTTCATCGATTTTGATCCCACCCTGTTATCCCAGCGAGAGAACCTGCATCGGTTGGCCCTTTCCTTCGGCACGGGTTTGCAGTTGACCAACATCGTCAAGGATCAGTGGGACGACCGTCAGCGGGGTGCTTGTTGGTTGCCTCAGGACCTGCTTGCCAAACATGGCGTCCAACTCGCGCAGCTAAACGCAGGGCAAGATGACCCGCACTATGCACAGGCGCTTGCAGAACTGATCGGCACCGCCCACTCCCACTTGCAACGGGCGCTGCAATACACCCTGCTCATCCCGGCCAGGCATACGGGCATTCGGCGATTCAATCTGTGGACCATTGGCCTGGCATTACTGACGTTGCGTCACGTCCACAAAAATCCCGCCAGAACGGTCAAGGTGTCGCGCGCCGAGGTGGCGTGGATCATGCGCCTGACGCGAATGTCCCAGCGCTCGGACCTGGGTTTGCGCATGTTGTACAAAATAGCTTCACGCAAATTGCCAATAACCCCGTTGGGAGCCGAGTGGCAATCACCGCCGGTGTAGAAAAGGCGGCTGTGGATAACTCATAAAAAAGATCGCAGCTTCGGCAGCTTCTACAGACGATTTGTGTTCACTCTGTAGGGACTGCCGAAGGCTGCGATCTTTTGATCTTACGGACTGTGGATAACTCAGCTCTTCTTGATCTTCACCGGCCGCTTCCAGCCGTCGATGTTCTTCTGCCGCGCCCGGCCTACGGCCAGTTGTGCGTTATCCACATTCTGCGTAATGGTCGAACCGGCCGCCGTGGTTGCACCGGAGGAGATATCCACAGGCGCCACCAACGAGTTGTTGGAGCCGATGAACACATCTTCACCCAGCACGGTTTTCCACTTGTTGGCGCCGTCATAGTTGCAGGTGATGGTGCCTGCGCCAATGTTGGTCCGCGCGCCGATTTCGGCATCGCCCAGGTACGTCAGGTGACCGGCCTTGGCGCCCTCGCCCAGGTGGGCGTTTTTCAGTTCGACAAAGTTACCCACATGCGCCCGCGCCTCTAGCACGGTACCTGGACGCAAACGAGCAAACGGACCGGCATCGCTGCCTTCGCCCAGAATCGCGCCCTCGATATGACTGTTAGCCTTGATCACCACGCCTTTGCGCAGGGTGCTGTCCTTGATCACACAGTTCGGACCGATGACCACGTCATCTTCGATAACAACCTTGCCTTCGAGAATCACGTTGATGTCGATCAGCACATCGCGACCGACAGTGACTTCACCGCGTACATCGAAGCGAGCCGGATCGCGCAGGGTCACACCCTGAGCCATCAAACGACGACCCGCGCGCAACTGATAGTGACGCTCAAGCTCCGAGAGTTGCTTGCGATCGTTGGCGCCCTGCACTTCCATCGCGTCGTGGGGCTGTTCGGTCGCCACCACCAGACCATCGCTGACCGCCATCGCGATCACGTCGGTCAGGTAATACTCGCCTTGGGCATTATTGTTGGAGAGCCGGCTCATCCAGTCGCCCAAACGTGCAAACGGCACCGCCAGAATGCCGGTGTTGCCTTCGGTGATCGCCCGCTCGGCTTCATTGGCGTCTTTCTGCTCGACGATGGCTGTGACCTTGCCGTCGGCATCACGAACGATACGGCCGTAACCGGTCGGGTCATCCAGCTCGACGGTGAGCAGGCCCAGTTGCTGCGGCGCAACCTGCTTGAGCAGGCGTTGCAGGGTTTCGACTTCGATCAGCGGCACGTCACCGTAGAGAATCAACACGGTATCAGAGGTGATGAAGGGGACGGCCTGGGCCACTGCGTGACCGGTGCCCAGCTGCTTGTCCTGCAGGACAAAATTCAGGTCATCCGCCGCCAGACGTTCACGCACCGCGTCGGCACCGTGACCGATCACGACATGAATACGCTGTGGATCAAGTTGCCGGGCGCTGTGGATAACATGGCCAAGCATCGAGTTGCCGGCAATCGGGTGCAGGACCTTGGGCAACGCCGAACGCATACGGGTGCCTTGGCCGGCAGCGAGGATAACGATTTCAAGAGACATGACTGGCTACCAATCCTGGGTGGTCAGCAACTGCGACCGGGTTATGAACATCGGAAAAGAAAAAAGGGTAGCCGAGGCTACCCTTTTTAATCAATCGCACAACAAGTCGATGACGAATTAACCGCCGAACTTCTTGCGGATCTGCTGGACGGTGCGCAGCTGAGCTGCAGCCTCGGCCAGACGTGCGGCAGCAGAACCGTAATCGAATTCTGCGCCACGTTCATGCAAGGCCTTCTCGGCAGCCTTAACGGCTTCCTGAGCGGAGGCTTCATCCAGGTCGGCAGCACGTTGCACGGTGTCGGCAAGAACCTTGACCATGTTCGGCTGAACCTCGAGGAAACCACCGGAGATGTAAAACACCTCGGTTTCCCCGCCCTGCTTGATCAGGCGGATCGGACCTGGTTTCAGATTAGTGATCAGCGGCGCGTGACCCAGGGCGATACCAAGATCACCCAGTGCACCGTGCGCAATCACCATCTCGACCAGGCCGGAAAAGATTTCCCCTTCCGCGCTGACGATATCGCAATGGACTGTCATAGCCATCTGATTGCCTCAACCTAAATTAGCGCCCGTTGCCGGGCGCCGGGATTACAGTTTCTTGGCTTTCTCGATCGCTTCTTCGATGCCGCCGACCATGTAGAACGCTTGTTCTGGCAGGTGGTCGTAGTCACCGTTGAGGATGCCTTTGAAGCCAGCAATGGTGTCTTTCAGGGAAACGTATTTACCCGAGGCACCGGTGAAGACTTCAGCCACGAAGAACGGTTGCGACAAGAAGCGCTGGATCTTACGAGCACGGTTTACCAACTGCTTGTCGGCTTCCGACAGCTCGTCCATACCCAGGATCGCAATGATGTCCTTCAGTTCTTTGTAACGCTGCAGAACATACTGAACGCCGCGAGCGGTGTCGTAGTGGTCCTGGCCGATCACGTTCGGATCCAGCTGGCGCGAAGTCGAGTCGAGTGGATCGACCGCCGGGTAGATACCCAGGGAAGCGATGTCACGGGACAGAACGACGGTGGCGTCCAAGTGGGCGAAAGTGGTCGCTGGCGACGGGTCAGTCAAGTCATCCGCAGGTACGTATACCGCTTGGATCGAGGTGATCGAACCGTTTTTGGTCGAAGTGATACGCTCTTGCAGAGTACCCATCTCTTCGGCCAGGGTCGGCTGGTAACCTACTGCGGAAGGCATACGGCCCAGCAGTGCGGATACTTCAGTACCGGCCAGGGTGTAACGATAGATGTTGTCGACGAACAGCAGAACGTCGTTACCTTCGTCACGGAACTTCTCGGCCATGGTCAGGCCGGTCAGTGCTACGCGCAGACGGTTACCCGGCGGCTCGTTCATCTGACCGTAAACCAGTGCCACTTTGTCCAGAACGTTGGAATCCTTCATCTCGTGGTAGAAGTCGTTACCCTCACGAGTACGCTCACCCACACCGGCGAACACGGAATAACCGCTGTGCTCGATGGCGATGTTACGGATCAGTTCCATCATGTTTACGGTTTTACCTACACCGGCACCACCGAACAGACCGACTTTACCACCCTTGGCGAACGGGCAAACCAGGTCGATAACCTTGATGCCGGTTTCCAGCAGGTCGTTGCCGCCCGCTTGTTCAGCGAAGGTTGGCGCAGGACGGTGAATGCCCCAGCGCTCTTCGGTGTCGATCGGGCCAGCTTCGTCGATCGGGTTACCGAGGACGTCCATGATCCGGCCCAGGGTCGCTTTACCGACCGGTACGGAGATGGCTGCGCCAGAGTCGGTGACTTCCAGACCGCGCTTCAAGCCCTCGGTGGAACCCATCGCAATGGTACGAACCACGCCGTCGCCCAGCTGCTGCTGAACTTCCAGAGTGGTGCCGGCATCGCTTTGTACTTTCAACGCGTTGTAGATGCTCGGTACGCTGTCGCGTGGAAATTCCACGTCGATAACGGCGCCGATGATTTGAACGATACGTCCGCTACTCATAGCTGGATCCTCTGAATATTTGAACCGTTAAACCGCGGCAGCGCCGCCGACGATTTCCGAGATCTCTTGGGTGATCGCAGCCTGACGCGCCTTGTTGTAGATCAGCTGCAAATCGCTGATCAAATCACCGGCGTTGTCGGTAGCGTTCTTCATCGCGATCATCCGCGCAGCTTGTTCAGCCGCGTTGTTCTCGACCACCGCCTGGTAAACCTGCGACTCCACGTAGCGAACCATCAAGCCGTCAAGCAGCTCTTTGGCATCCGGTTCGTAGAGATAGTCCCAGTGGTGCTTGAGTTCTTTATCCGGGGTCGCCACCAGTGGAATCAACTGCTCCACGGTAGGCTGTTGCGTCATGGTGTTGATGAACTTGTTGGACACAACGCTCAGACGGTCGATACGACCATCGAGGTAGGCATCCAGCATCACCTTGACGCTGCCAATCAGATCATTGATCGATGGCTCTTCACCCAGGTGGCTGATAGCGGCTACGACGTTACCGCCGAAGTTGCGGAAGAAAGCCGCACCCTTGCTACCAACTACACACAGATCGATCTCGACGCCGTTTTCACGGTTTTTCGCCATGTCCTTGACCAGGGCCTTGAACAGGTTGGTGTTCAAGCCACCACACAGACCACGGTCACTGCTCACCACAACATAACCGACGCGCTTGATTTCACGGTCGATCATGAACGGGTGGCGATATTCCGGGTTAGCGTTGGCCAAATGACCAATAACCTGGCGGATGCGCTCCGCATAAGGACGGCTAGCAGCCATGCGCATTTGTGCCTTGCGCATTTTACTGACCGCCACTTTTTCCATGGCGCTGGTAATCTTTTGCGTGCTTTTGATGCTCGCAATCTTACTGCGAATCTCTTTTGCGCCTGCCATGTAACACCTATCAGGTTAGCAAGCGGGAGCCTTGCGGCTCCCGCTGCGGCTTACCAGGTTTGGGTGGCCTTGAACTTCTCGATACCGGCTTTCATGCCAGCGTCGATTTCGTCATTGAAGTCACCCTTCACGTTGATCTTCGCCATCAAATCGGCGTGATCGCGGTTGAAGAAAGCAATCAGCGCTTGTTCGAAGCTGCCGATCTTGGCGATTTCAATGTCAGTCAGGAACCCACGCTCAGCGGCATACAGCGACAGCGCCATGTCAGCAATCGACATTGGTGCGTATTGCTTCTGCTTCATCAGCTCGGTAACGCGCTGACCATGCTCAAGTTGCTTACGGGTCGCTTCGTCCAGGTCAGAAGCGAACTGGGCGAATGCCGCCAGTTCACGGTACTGAGCCAGAGCGGTACGGATACCACCGGAGAGCTTCTTGATGATCTTGGTCTGAGCGGCACCACCCACACGGGATACCGAAACACCGGCGTTCACAGCAGGACGGATCCCGGAGTTGAACATGGCCGATTCCAGGAAGATCTGACCGTCGGTGATGGAAATCACGTTGGTCGGAACGAACGCGGAAACGTCGCCAGCCTGGGTTTCGATGATCGGCAGTGCGGTCAGGGAACCGGTTTTGCCGGTCACTGCGCCGTTGGTGAACTTCTCTACGTATTCTTCCGAAACGCGGGATGCGCGCTCCAGCAGACGGGAGTGGAGATAGAACACGTCGCCTGGGTAAGCTTCACGGCCTGGTGGACGGCGCAGCAGCAGGGAAATCTGGCGGTAAGCCACTGCTTGCTTGGACAGATCGTCATAAACGATCAGTGCGTCTTCACCGCGGTCGCGGAAGAATTCACCCATGGTGCAACCGGAGTACGGTGCCAGGAATTGCAGTGCTGCAGATTCCGAAGCGCTCGCGGCCACGACGATGGTGTTAGCCAGTGCGCCGTTTTCTTCCAGCTTGCGAACAACGTTAGCGATGGTCGATTGTTTCTGACCGATCGCTACGTATACGCAGAAAATGCCGCTGTCTTTCTGATTGATGATCGCGTCGATCGCCAGAGCGGTTTTACCGATCTGACGGTCACCGATGATCAGCTCACGCTGGCCACGGCCGACAGGAATCATGGCATCGACAGCCTTGTAGCCAGTCTGTACAGGCTGGTCTACCGACTTACGCCAGATCACGCCTGGAGCAACTTTCTCGACCGCGTCGGTCTCGGTGTTGCCCAGTGGACCTTTGCCGTCAACAGGGTTACCCAGTGCGTCGACTACGCGACCCAGCAGTTCCTTACCAACCGGAACTTCGAGGATGCGGCCAGTGCACTTGGCGCTCATGCCTTCAGCCAGAGACTGGTAGGAGCCCAATACAACGGCGCCTACAGAGTCTTGCTCAAGGTTGAGGGCCATACCGAAGACGCCGCCCGGAAACTCGATCATCTCGCCGTACATTACGTCGGCCAGACCGTGAATCCGCACGATACCGTCAGATACGCTGACGACTGTGCCTTCGTTACGGGCTTGGGAGGTCACATCGAGTTTGTCGATGCGGCCCTTGATAATTTCACTTATTTCGGAAGGATTGAGTTGCTGCATTGCTCTGCTGCCCCTTCAAACTCAAGATTTCAATGCTTCGGCAAGGGTCGCGAGTTTTCCGCGAACCGAGCCATCGATAACCAGGTCGCCGGCGCGGATGACAATGCCCCCAATAAGGGATTTGTCTTCCTCGACTTGCAGGCGCACTTCCCGGTTGAGTCGTGCACTGAGAACCTTGGCGAGTTTGTCTTGCTGTTCTTGGTTCAATGCAAAAGCACTGGTCACTTCAACGTCTACCGATTTCTCTTGTTCGGCCTTGTACAGGTCGAACAGAGCGGAAATCTCCGGCAAAAGCGGGAGACGGTCGTTTTCGGCAACGACGTGAATGAAATTCTGTGCCTTGGCATCGAACTTGTCGCCACACACGTCAATAAACGTGGTGGCCTTGTCTGCGCTCGTCAGTCGCGGGGCCTTGAGCACGCGCTGCATGGTGTCGTCTTGCGACACTGCTGCAGCCAGGCCGAGCATGGCTGACCAAGAGGCCAGTTGCTGGTGGGCCTGGGCGTGCTCGAAGGCTGCCTTAGCGTAAGGTCGGGCCAACGTGGTCAATTCTGCCATGATCGCCCTCGCTTAAATTTCAGCAGCCAGTTTGTTTACCAGCTCCGCGTGCGCGTTTTGATCGATTGTGGCACCCAGGATCTTCTCTGCGCCGCCGACAGCCAGTGCACCCAGTTGGGCACGCAGCGCGTCTTTGACACTGTTCAGTTCCTGCTCGATCTCGGCCTGAGCCTGGACCTTCACACGGTCAGCGTCGATACGGGCTTTTTCAACAGCCTCTTCAACAATCTGGTTACCGCGTTTCTTGGCTTGCTCAATGATTTCGGCTGCCTGAGCCTTAGCTTCGCGCAGTTGCTGACCCGCTTTATCTTGGGCCAACTCCAGGTCGCGAGCTGCTCGGGCGGCAGCGTCCAGTCCATCCGCGATCTTCTTCTGACGTTCGTGCAAAGCCGCGATGACCGGAGGCCACACGAACTTCATGCAAAACAGTACAAAAATGAAGAACGCAACGGACTGGCCAATCAGGGTTGCATTAATGTTCACGCCAACACCTCGCTCGTTCGTTGCACATCAAACCAATCACTCGAAGGTTCGAGTGATTAGCCAGCGAGTTGACCAACGAATGGGTTCGCGAAGGTGAAGAACAGAGCGATACCAACACCGATCATGGTTACGGCGTCGAGCAGACCGGCAACGATGAACATTTTGACTTGCAGCATTGGAACCATTTCTGGCTGACGCGCTGCGCCTTCCAGGAACTTGCCGCCCAACAGGCCGAAACCAATTGCGGTACCCAGTGCGCCCAGGCCGATCAACAGTGCAACAGCGATAGCGGTTAGACCAACTACAGTTTCCATCTTTCCTCCCGACTTTTACGTCGTATGGTTTAGGTTTTTTAGATTTTAAAGCGGTAAAACAAATCGTTTCATAAGCCCTGTTCGGGCACCCACTCGTTTGACCGAGTGGGACATCAGACTAGTCGAGACTGGTCTTAATGGTTCTCTTCGTGCGCCATCGACAAGTAAACGATGGTCAGCATCATGAAGATAAACGCCTGCAGGGTAATGATCAGGATGTGGAACACAGCCCACGCCCACTGCAGAACTACGCCCAGGCCGCTAAGCCAGAGCAGACCGCTGCCGAACATCACAGCAATCAGAATGAAGACCAGCTCGCCGGCGTACATGTTGCCGAACAGACGCAGAGCCAGGGAAATCGGCTTGGCGATCAGGGTGACGAATTCCAGCAGGAAGTTCACCGGGATCAGCAGCGCTTGCAGGAAAATGTTCTTGCTGCCGAACGGGTGCAGGGTCAGTTCGCCGATGAAGCCGCCGATGCCCTTGACCTTGATGCTGTAGAAAATGATCAACGCGAACACCGACAGGGCCATGCCCAGGGTAGCGTTCGGGTCAGTGGTCGATACGGCACGGAACGGAATGTGCGAATCGCCAGTGATCAGGATGGCCAAATGAGGAATCCAGTCGACCGGGATCAGGTCGACGGCGTTCATCAGGAAGACCCAGACGAAGATGGTCAGTGCCAGCGGTGCAATCACCGGGCTACGACCATGGAAGCTGTCTTTCACGCTGCCATCGACGAATTCGACCAATACTTCAACGAAGTTCTGCAAAGCACCTGGTTGACCGGAAGTCGCCTTCTTCGCCGCCATGCGGAAAATCAGAACGAAGATCAGACCCAACGCGACCGACCAGCCGAGAGTATCGACGTGGAAAGCCCAGAAGCCCATCTCTTTGGCTTCTGCTGCGGTGTGGGCAAAGCCCCAGCCGCCGGTAGGATGCTGACCAAAAGTCAGGTTCTGCAAGTGGTGCTGGATATAGCCCGAAGCGGTTGTCTCTGCCATGGTTGCCTCAAACGCCCTAAGGTCTCGAAAGTCTTGTTCTCATCAGCAGGGGCGCGAACCAGCTGACCAGTTGGGTCAACACGAAGACGCCGAATACAGCCAGCGGCGCCAATGGCTTCACACCTGCAAACGTCAATGCAAAGAGCACTGCCGTCAGAATTAATTTGCCCGCCTCGCCGGCATAAAAAGACCGGACGATGGCTTGAGCTGCTCGGGCGCCGGAAAACCGAAATGCCCTGTGAGCGAAATAAACATTGGGTAACAAGGCTATCAGGCCTCCGCAGAGTCCTGAGTACCCGGCAACGACTCCGTACCATTGCCACAGCGCCAAAGCGGCAATGAGCAAAACGATAAATTGAGCCATTAACACCGGAAAAACTGCCAGGCGATGGAACGGCAAGCGGTTTGGCGTGCGTGTTTCCATCACTTTTACTCCCCAATGGTCGGCTGCCAGAATTCAATAACTTGGCATAATTTGTGCCGACAAAATGCGCGCAGAGTATAGGGGCGGTTCAGCCCCTATTCAACTGTCAGGTAGTGATTTCCGACTGCGCGCTACATGAGGAAATGTTTCAGCGGATGTGTGCAAGCACGCCTTGAAGCTCGTCGAGAGAGTTGTAACCAATTACTAACTGCCCTTTGCCTTTCTTTCCGTGGCGAATCTGCACCGCAGAGCCTAGGCGCTCGGCCAGGCGCTGCTCGAGACGGGCAATATCCGGGTCCGGTTTTGCAGGTTCCACAGGCTCCGGTTTGCCACTCAACCACTGGCGAACCAGTGCCTCAGTTTGGCGCACGGTCAGCCCACGTGCGACAACATGTCGCGCCCCTTCAACCTGTTGATTCTCCGGCAAACCCAGCAATGCACGTGCGTGACCCATTTCCAGGTCGCCGTGGGACAGCATGGTTTTGATGACTTCCGGCAACGCGATCAAGCGTAGCAGGTTCGCCACGGTTACCCGGGACTTACCCACAGCTTCGGCCACTTGTTGCTGGGTCAGCTGGAATTCCTGCTGCAAACGCTGCAGAGCAACCGCTTCTTCGATCGGGTTGAGGTCTTCACGCTGGATGTTTTCGATCAGCGCCATGGCGATGGCGGTTTCATCCGGCACATCGCGAACCATCGCCGGGATGGTTTCCTGGCCAGCCTGTTGGCTGGCACGCCAGCGACGTTCGCCGGCGATGATTTCGAAACGACCGTTGCCAATCGGGCGAACCACGATCGGCTGCATCACGCCCTGGGCCTTGATCGACAACGCCAGCTCTTCGAGCGCCTGAGGATCCATGTCCCGACGCGGCTGATACTTGCCACGCTGGATCAGGTCCAGGGGCAGGTGTTGCAGCTCACGCTGATCGGCTTGTACCGCTTGCTCTTCGAGCGAGCTGACAGTCGGACCACTCAGCAGTGCATCCAGTCCACGTCCGAGACCTCGTTTCTTGACGGCCATGGGGATTCCTTAAGTTGCCTGGGCGGCGGCGGTGCGTGAGTTTTTGCGTTGACGGCGAACCAGTTCGCCCGCCAATGCCAGATAGGCGATGGCGCCCCGCGATGTTTTGTCGTACGCCAGCGCCGGCATGCCATAGCTTGGCGCTTCGGCCAGGCGGATGTTGCGTGGAATCACGGTGTCGTAGAGCTGCTCGCCGAAGTGCTCCTTGAGCTGCGCCGAAACATCGTTCATCAGGCTCAGGCGCGGATCGTACATGGTGCGCAACAGGCCTTCGACTTTCAGGTTCGGGTTCAGCAGTTCGGCGATGCGCTTGATGTTATCCACAAGGTCGCTCAAACCTTCGAGCGCAAAGTACTCGCACTGCATGGGGATAATTACCCCATCAGCGGCGACCAATGCGTTCAGGGTGAGCATCGACAACGACGGTGGACAGTCGATCAAAATGTAATCGTAGTTTTCACGGATCGGCGCCAACGCGCTGCGCAGACGGCTTTCCTTCATCTGCATTTCCAGCAGCACCACTTCAGCCGCCGTCAGATCGCGGTTGGCTGGCAACAACTGGTAACCACCGTGCTCGGAGAAGTGCATGGCCTGGGCCAGGTCGCATTCACCGATCAGCAGGTCGTAGACCGAGTTTTCCAGGCCGTGTTTATCCACACCGCTACCCATGGTGGCGTTGCCCTGTGGATCGAGATCGATCAACAGCACCCGACGCTTGGTAGCGACCAGGGAAGCTGCGAGGTTGATGCAGGTGGTGGTCTTGCCCACACCACCCTTTTGGTTCGCTATCGCGAATACCTTAGCCATTCTTGCTTGTGTTCCCAATCATGCCGTGCGGCGCAGTATCAGCAGATGGCGTTGGCCTTGGCAACCGGGTACGGCCAGGGCGTGTTCGCTATCGAGGTGGAAGTCTGCCGGCAATGCTACCAGCTCATCGGCGGGATGAACGCCCTTCATTGCCAGCCAACGTGTATCGCGGTCGCCGAGGTGGCGCGTCCAGTTGCTGAAGTTTTCCATGCTGCTGAACGCCCGGGAGATGATCCCGTTGAACGGCTGCTCTGGCTGGAAACTTTCAACGCGACTGTGGATAACTTGCAGGTTATCCAGTTTGAGTTCGAGTTTGACCTGGGTCAGGAAGCGGGTTTTCTTGCCGTTGCTGTCCAGGCAGGTGACCTGGGACTCTGGAAACAGGATGGCCAACGGGATACCTGGCATGCCGCCACCGCTGCCCACGTCCAGCCAACGACCGTTTTCCACAAACGACATCACGCTCAAGCTGTCGAGCAAATGACGGGACACCATTTCGTCCGGATCGCGCACGGCGGTCAGGTTGTAGGCCTTGTTCCATTTGATCAACAGGGCCAGATAACCCAGCAGCAACGCGTGCTGGGTTTCTGTCAGGGTGACACCGAGTTGGCGAGCACCTGTGGATAACTCTTCGGCATGTTGCGAGGTGACCAACGAACTCAAGCGCTTTGCTCCAACTGACGGCCCGCGCCGCGTTTTTTCAAATGAATCATCAACAGCGAAATGGCTGCCGGGGTCACGCCCGGGATACGCGACGCCTGGCCCAAGGTTTCCGGACGGGTCGCACCGAGCTTGCTCTGGATCTCTTTCGAGAGACCGGAGATGTTCGTGTAATCGATATCCACAGGCAGTTTTGTATCTTCGCTGGCCCGCAGACGCACGATTTCATCCTGCTGGCGATCGATGTAGCCGGCATATTTGGTCTTGATTTCGACCTGCTCGGCGACCTGTGGATCTTCTGCACCACCGCCAGTCACGGCGATCAGACCAGCGTAGTCGATTTCCGGACGGCTCAAGAGGTTGAGCAAGTTGTATTCGTGGGTCAGCGGTGTGCCGAACTTTTCGGAAATCGCATCGCCCTGCTCGGTGCCCGGGCGAACCCAGGTACTTTTCAGGCGCTGTTCTTCCAGATCGATGCTTTCGCGTTTCTTGCAGAACGCTGCCCAACGGGCGTCATCGATCAAACCTAGTTCGCGACCTTTTTCGGTCAGACGCAGGTCAGCGTTGTCTTCGCGCAGGATCAGGCGATATTCGGCCCGGGACGTAAACATCCGGTACGGTTCCTGGGTACCCAAGGTAATCAGGTCATCGACCAACACCCCGATGTACGCCTCGTCGCGACGTGGGCACCACGCGTCTTTGCCCTGTGCACGCAGTGCGGCGTTGGCCCCGGCCAGCAAACCCTGGGCGCCGGCTTCTTCGTAACCGGTGGTGCCGTTGATTTGCCCTGCGAAAAACAGACCGGCAATGACTTTGGTTTCCAGGCTGTACTTCAGGTCACGCGGGTCGAAGTAGTCGTATTCGATGGCGTAGCCCGGACGAACGATGTGCGCGTTTTCCATGCCGCGGATCGATTGCACGATCTGCAATTGCACGTCGAACGGCAAGGATGTGGATATCCCGTTCGGGTACAGCTCGTGGGTCGTCAAACCTTCCGGTTCGATAAAGACCTGATGGCTTTCCTTGTCGGCAAAGCGGTGGATCTTGTCTTCGATCGACGGGCAATAACGCGGGCCAATGCCTTCGATCAACCCGGCATCGGAATACATCGGCGAACGATCGAGGTTCGCGGCAATGATTTCGTGGGTCCGGGCGTTGGTGTGGGTAATCCAGCAGCTCACCTGTTTCGGGTGCTGCTCTTTGGAACCCATGAACGACATCACCGGAATCGGCGTATCGCCTGCTTGCTCGGTCATCACCGAGAAATCCACAGAACGACCGTCGATACGCGGCGGTGTACCGGTTTTCAAGCGACCAACGCGCAATGGCAATTCACGCAAACGGTGAGCCAGGGCAATCGATGGCGGATCACCGGCGCGGCCACCGGAATAATTCTGCATTCCGATGTGGATAAGTCCACCGAGGAACGTGCCAGTGGTCAATACCACGGAATCAGCGAAGAAACGCAGACCCATTTGGGTGACAACACCGCGCACAGTTTCCTGTTCGACGATCAGGTCATCGGCGGCTTGTTGAAATATCCACAGGTTCGGTTGGTTTTCCAGGGCTTCGCGGACAGCGGCCTTGTACAGAACCCGGTCGGCTTGAGCGCGAGTCGCTCGCACGGCCGGGCCTTTGCGGCTGTTCAACACGCGAAACTGAATACCACCCTTATCGGTAGCCATGGCCATCGCACCGCCGAGGGCGTCGATTTCCTTGACCAGGTGGCTTTTGCCGATCCCGCCAATGGCAGGGTTGCAACTCATGGCACCGAGGGTTTCCACGTTATGCGTCAGCAACAGGGTTTTTGCCCCCATACGTGCTGACGCCAGTGCTGCCTCGGTACCGGCATGACCGCCGCCGATGACGATCACTTCAAAACGGGAAGGGAAATCCACCACGCACCTCGTGCCTGCTTCAGTTAGGTAATTCGGAATAGGTTGATCTCAGGTTTTTGGACCTGGTCGGCAAGTATAGGGACTTCGCCCTTCCTAAAGAACCCTTTGCACAAAATTTAACCAGCTGTGGAGAAGTCGGAGTTATAGAAATTAAAAAGAGAGAAATTTATTAAATCTTTGTTTTTATGTTTATTTTTACTGAGCACCATTTCTGTGGATAGATCGCTACAGACCTTTATATTCAATATGTACAGAGATTCAAAACCCTGTGGTCATGTGCCAGGGAGGCCCTTGGATAACCGGTGTAAGCCTGTGGATGAAAGGGGTGGTTATCCACAGAGGGGTTTATCTTCAGTTTTCAGGCCCTGTTATCAACTGCCCTTAGTGGCAGTTATTCACAGGGCTTAATCCACAGAAAAGCTGCAAATGAGCGAATCCCGGGTATGGGAAAACCGCTCAAGCAAAAAGAATCTGCTCGGCACTGGGGGAAGTTTTCAGAAAAGGAGGGAACAGACAGGCACGAATGGCCTGTCTGGGAACAACGGAGGGGGCTATTTACCGATGCAGAAGCTGGAAAAGATCCGCCCCAGCAGGTCATCGGAGCTGAAAGCACCGGTGATTTCGCCCAAAGAGTGCTGCGCCTGACGCAGATCTTCAGCCAATAACTCGCCGGCACCTGCCAACGTCAGCTGCGCACGACCATGCTCGAGGGATGCGCTGGCGTGTCGCAAGGCCTCCAGGTGACGCCGGCGAGCGCTGAAGCTGCTCTCGGAGGTCTGCTCATAGCCCATGCAGGTCTTGAGGTGTTCACGCAGTAACTCAAGGCCCTCGCCGGCAGACTTGGCACTCAAGCTGATGGTGACATGGCCATCGTCGCTGACGTCCAGGGCAATCGGTTCGCCCGTCAGGTCTGCCTTGTTGCGGATCAGCGTGACTTTGGCCGGATCCGGGCGGGTTTCCAGGAATTCTGGCCACAGGGCAAACGGATCAAGGGCTTCAGGGGCGGTGGCATCGACCACCAACAACACCCGATCCGCTTCGCCGATGGCTTTCAACGCGCGCTCAACGCCGATTTTTTCCACCTGGTCATCGGTATCGCGCAGGCCGGCAGTGTCGACCACGTGCAACGGCATGCCGTCGATGTGGATATGTTCGCGAAGAATGTCCCGGGTGGTGCCGGCGATTTCGGTGACGATCGCTGCTTCGCGACCGGCCAAGGCATTCAACAGGCTGGATTTGCCAGCATTCGGCCGTCCGGCAATCACCACGTTCATCCCGTCCCGCAACAAGGCGCCCTGCCCGGCTTCGCGAAGGACTGTGGATAATTCCTCGCGAACCTTGTCGAGCATGCTCAGCACGTGGCCATCGGCGAGGAAGTCGATTTCTTCTTCCGGGAAGTCGATGGCCGCCTCAACGTAGATACGCAGGCCGATCAATTGCTCGGTGAGGTTATGCACACGCTGGGAAAACGCGCCTTGCAAGGAACGCAGAGCGTTGCGAGCCGCCTGTGCAGAACTCGCCTCGATCAGATCGGCAATCGCCTCGGCCTGGGCCAGGTCGAGTTTGTCGTTGAGGAAGGCTCGCTCACTGAATTCACCCGGCCGGGCCAAGCGGCAACCGAGCTCCAGGCAACGCTTGAGCAGCATATCCAGCACGATCGGGCCGCCGTGGCCCTGGAGTTCCAGCACATCTTCGCCGGTGAACGAGTTCGGGCCCGGGAAATACAGGGCGATGCCTTCGTCCAGAACCTCTTCGTTTTCACTGAGGAACGGGCCGTAATGGGCATACCGCGGTTTCAGTTCGCGACCGCTGATGGCTTTGGCTGCCGCACTCGCCAGCGGCCCGGAAATACGGACGATGCCCACACCGCCGCGACCTTGAGCGGTAGCGACGGCAGCGATGGTTTCACGAGGAACGCTCATAAACCGGTATCCAGACAAAAGTGACAGATAGCAAAACGCCCCACTAGGGGGCGTTTTGAGTGGTTATCCACAGAGTAAGTTACGCAGCGGCTTTTTTGGTAGCAGCTTCGATCTTACGGGTGATGTACCACTGTTGGCTGATGGACAGGCAGTTGTTGACCACCCAGTACAGCACCAGACCCGCCGGGAACCACAGGAAGAAGAAGGTGAAGATGATTGGCATCAGCTTCATCACCTTGGCCTGCATCGGATCCGGAGGCGTTGGGTTCAACCGCTGCTGGATGAACATGGTTGCACCCATGATGATCGGCAGAATGAAGAACGGATCCTTGATCGACAGGTCAGTAATCCACAGCATGAACGGCGCTTGACGCATTTCCACGCTTTCCAGCAGAACCCAGTACAGCGAAAGGAAAACCGGCATCTGCACCAGGATTGGCAAGCAGCCGCCCAGTGGATTGATCTTCTCTTTCTTGTACAGCTCCATCATGGCTTGGGACATTTTCTGCCGGTCGTCGCCATGTTGCTCTTTCAGCAACGCCAGCTTCGGTGCCACTGCACGCATGCGTGCCATCGATTTGTAACTGGCTGCCGACAGAGGGAAGAAAAGACCCTTGATCAGCATGGTCAGGAAGATGATCGACCAGCCCCAGTTACCGACAATGGCGTGGATGTGTTGCAGCAGCCAGAAGATTGGCTGGGCAATGAACCACAGAATGCCGTAGTCGACGGTCAATTCCAGACCTGGGGACAACTCTTTCAGCACAGCCTGGCTTTTCGGGCCGGCGTAAAGAACAGCGCTGACTTCACCTTTGGCACCTGGCGCAACGGTCACGGCCGGAGCGGTGTAACCGATGATGTAGTTGCCTTTGCTGTCTTTACGGGTCTGGACGACATTGTTTTCGCCCTTCGCCGGAATCCACGCGGTCACGAAGTAGTGTTGCAACCAGGCAACCCAACCACCGTTAACGGTTTCTTTCAGCTGAGCCTTGTCCATGTCCTTCATCGACACTTTCTTGTACGGCTCGTTACTTGTCCACAGGGCGGCGCCCAGGTAAGTCGCGGTGCCGGTGGCAGTGCTGGAAGAAGGATCGGAACTGGCGTCACGCTTCAGTTGCGCAAACATCGCGCCGGACCAAGGCTTGGCGCTTTCGTTGTCGATCAGGTAGGAAACGGTTACGTCATACAAGCCGCGTTTCACGGTGAAACGCTTGATGTAGTTGACGCCGTCCTTGCTGAACTTCAGGTCCACGACCAATTGGTCCTGACCGTCAGCCAGTTGGTAGATCTTCTTCTCCGAGGCGTAAACCGGGCGACCGGTTGGACTGGCGTCCGGACCGTCGGTACCGATCAAACCGCTCTGGGCCAGATAAGTCCGCTCGTTGCCGTTATCGAACAGCTGGAATGGAATTTCCGGATGGTCCTGGCGACGTGGATACAGCGGCAACGTCAGTTGGGCAACATCACCACCTTGTGGATCGATGGCCAGGTTGAGCACATCCGTCTTGATCTGGATGAGGTCTTTGCTTACAGCTACTGGCGTTTCAGCAGGTGCAGTGGCACTGGTATCGCTTGCGGCGCGTGGAATGTCGTCACTGACAGAAGCATTATTGCCAGTCGCCGTGTCCGGTAGGCCCGGTGCGGTAGTACTGGAAGCAACATTCTGAGTCGGCAGGGCAGCCTGGCCATAGTCCTGGTTCCATTTAAGAACCATAACGTAGGACACGATTGCCAGGGCGACGATCAGGATCGTGCGTTTGATATCCATGATTACTCGGCCATCGAAGAAGAACGGGAGGTAGGGATAGGCGGAACCGGGTCATAACCACCGGGATTCCACGGATGACAGCGACCTAAACGACGAAAGGCCAGCCAGCCACCGCGCAGAAGGCCATGATTTTCTATGGCTTCATACGCGTAGCAGGAACAACTGGGGTAGAAACGACAGTGACTGGCCATCAGGGGACTAATGGCATAGCGATAAAACTGGATCGGAACGAGTGCCAGTTTACGCATCGGTACTGTCTACCCCTACAGTTTCGGTTTTGACTGCTGGTACTGGCGTGCTGCGTGCCAGACGTTTCCAGAGCTTGCCGAAATGCTGAATCAATTCGGGGTTTTCTACGTCCCCCAAACCTTTGCGCGCGACGATAACAATGTCCCAACCGACCAGTGAATCCTGGTTCAGGCGAAACGATTCGCGCATCAGACGTTTGAGGCGATTGCGCTCGACGGAGAGCTTTACGCTCTTTTTCCCGATAACCAACCCGAGACGGGGGTGATCAAGATCGTTGTTGCGCGCAAGGAGCAGGAGGTTTTTCCCCGGAACCTTGCCGGTAGGGGAGTCAAAGACTGCTTTGAAATGCCGGGGCGTTAGCAAACGCTTGTCCCGACTGAAGTCCTGACTCACCTCCAGTGCCGGATTATCAAACTGCCAGACGCGCACGACCTTTGGCGCGACGACGCGACAGGACGGCACGACCGTTTTTGGTAGCCATGCGAGCACGGAAACCGTGGGTACGAGCGCGTTTGATAGTGCTTGGTTGGAAAGTACGTTTCATTGTCGTGTTACCTGGTTCGTCCACAACGGGCCGGAATGGCCCCCGTTTTAAGAGACCGGGGATTCTAGAGAAAGCAAGCCTCTAGGTCAATTTCCAACCAACGTTTCCTTATAAATAGATCTCCAGAGGTTTTCTCGGCAGACGCTCGTTCGCTAGATATAGAAATAAAGAAGGGAATTATTTAAAGCTTTTCTGTAAAGCTTATAAAAGCTAGGGGCACGATCATCTGTGGATAACTGCCTTCAGGCCTTCTAAACCGAGCTGTACAGAGAATGACAACTACAGTGGAAAACGGTGGTCAGCCTGTGCTGCGCTATCGGATAAGCTGTGTGTGGAATGCTCAGTTATCCACAGGCCAGTTATCCACCGAGTTTGCCCCCCACTTGTCCAGTGCCCTCATGGGTGGTTATCCACAGAGCTTATGCACATACCGCTGGTCGTCTTTTTGTCAGTTAACGCATTGATAAATCATGGCCTGTGCGCAACCTGCATGTGGATAAGTGGGCGTCTGGCCGCTACAATGGCCGCTTGTTTTTGCCTCACCGGCTTTCAACTTAGGGGATATCCGTGTCAGTGGAACTTTGGCAGCAGTGCGTGGAGCTTTTGCGCGATGAGCTGCCTGCCCAACAATTCAACACTTGGATCCGTCCACTACAGGTCGAAGCCGAAGGCGACGAGTTGCGTGTCTACGCACCGAATCGTTTTGTTCTCGACTGGGTCAACGAAAAGTACCTGGGCCGCGTCCTTGAACTGCTGGATGAGCATGGCAATGGCATAGCGCCGGTGCTTTCCTTATTAATAGGCAGCAAACGCAGTTCGGCGCCGCGCGCGGCACCCAATGCTCCGCTGGCTGCTGCCGCCTCCCAGGCTCAGGCCGCTCAAGCACCGGTCAGCGCACCAGCGCCAGTCCCGGCCGCCACCCAAACCAAGCGTGCAACGCAAAAGGTTGCTGAAGTCAGCGAAGAGCCGTCCCGCGACAGCTTCGACCCGATGGCCGGCGCCAGTTCGCAGCAGGCTCCGGTCCGCGCCGAACAACGCACCGTGCAGGTTGAAGGTGCGCTCAAGCACACCAGCTACCTGAACCGCACGTTTACCTTCGAGAACTTCGTCGAAGGTAAGTCCAACCAGCTGGCCCGGGCTGCGGCCTGGCAAGTGGCGGACAACCCCAAGCACGGTTACAACCCGCTCTTCCTTTATGGTGGCGTTGGCTTGGGTAAGACTCACTTGATGCACGCGGTGGGTAACCACCTATTAAAGAAGAATCCGAATGCCAAGGTCGTGTACCTGCATTCCGAGCGTTTCGTGGCCGACATGGTCAAGGCGCTGCAACTGAACGCCATCAACGAATTCAAGCGCTTCTACCGTTCGGTGGATGCGTTGCTGATCGATGACATTCAGTTCTTCGCCCGCAAGGAACGTTCCCAGGAAGAATTTTTCCACACCTTCAACGCCCTGCTTGAAGGTGGCCAGCAGGTCATTCTCACCAGTGACCGCTACCCGAAAGAAATCGAAGGCCTCGAAGAGCGCCTCAAGTCCCGCTTCGGCTGGGGCCTGACGGTGGCCGTCGAGCCGCCGGAGCTGGAAACCCGCGTGGCGATCCTGATGAAAAAGGCCGACCAGGCCAAAGTCGATCTGCCACACGATGCGGCGTTCTTCATTGCCCAGCGTATTCGCTCCAACGTCCGTGAGCTGGAAGGTGCGCTTAAACGCGTGATCGCCCACTCGCACTTCATGGGTCGCGACATCACCATCGAGCTGATTCGCGAATCCCTGAAAGACTTGTTGGCGCTGCAAGACAAACTGGTCTCTGTGGATAACATTCAGCGCACCGTCGCCGAGTACTACAAGATCAAGATCTCCGACTTGCTGTCCAAGCGTCGTTCACGCTCGGTCGCACGTCCGCGTCAGGTTGCAATGGCACTCTCCAAAGAGTTGACTAACCACAGCCTGCCGGAAATCGGCGATGTGTTTGGCGGCCGCGACCATACGACTGTTTTGCACGCCTGCCGCAAGATCAACGAACTTAAGGAATCCGACGCGGACATCCGCGAGGACTACAAGAACCTGCTGCGTACACTGACCACTTGATGAACACCAGCGCAGCTTATTAAGGCAAGGGACTAGACCATGCATTTCACCATTCAACGCGAAGCCCTGTTGAAACCCCTGCAACTGGTCGCAGGCGTCGTCGAGCGCCGACAGACCTTGCCGGTGCTCTCCAACGTGCTGCTGGTTGTCGAAGGCCAGCAACTGTCGCTGACCGGTACCGACCTGGAAGTCGAGCTGGTCGGTCGTGTGCAACTCGAAGAGCCGGCTGATCCAGGTTCCATCACCGTGCCTGCGCGCAAGCTGATGGACATCTGCAAGAGCCTGCCAAACGATGCGCTGATCGACATCAAGGTCGATGAGCAGAAACTCGTGGTGAAGGCTGGCCGTAGCCGCTTCACCCTGTCGACCCTGCCGGCCACCGATTTCCCGACGGTTGAAGAAGGCCCGGGTTCGCTGACCTGTAGCCTGGAGCAAAGCAAACTGCGTCGTTTGATCGAACGCACCAGCTTCGCCATGGCCCAGCAGGACGTGCGTTATTACCTCAACGGCATGCTGCTGGAAGTGTCCGAAGGCATCATCCGCGCCGTGGCCACCGACGGTCACCGTCTGGCCATGTGCTCGATGAAGGCCGATATCGGTCAACCGGATCGTCACCAGGTGATCGTGCCGCGCAAGGGTATCCTTGAGCTGGCGCGCCTGCTGACAGAGCCGGACGGCCTTGTCAGCATCGTGCTGGGTCAGCACCACATCCGTGCGACCACTGGCGAGTTCACCTTCACCTCTAAACTGGTCGACGGCAAATTCCCGGACTACGAGCGCGTTCTGCCTAAGGGCGGCGACAAGCTGGTCCTCGGCGATCGCCAGGCCCTGCGTGAAGCCTTCAGCCGTACCGCGATTCTGTCCAACGAGAAGTACCGCGGCATTCGTCTGCAATTGGCCAACGGTCAGTTGAAGATCCAGGCGAACAACCCGGAGCAGGAAGAAGCGGAAGAAGAAGTGGGCGTCGAGTACAACGGCGGCAATCTGGAAATCGGCTTCAACGTGAGCTACTTGCTCGACGTGCTGGGCGTGATGACCACCGAGCAGGTTCGCCTGATCCTGTCTGACTCCAATAGCAGCGCGCTGGTGCAAGAGTCTGACAACGACGACTCGGCCTACGTTGTCATGCCGATGCGTCTGTAATCATGCTCAGCAGAAGCTAGATGTCCTTAAGTCGCGTCTCGGTCACCGCGGTGCGCAATTTGCACCCGGTGACCTTCTCCCCCTCTCCCCGAATCAATATTCTTTACGGCGCTAACGGCAGCGGCAAAACCAGTGTTCTGGAAGCCATTCATCTGCTGGGGCTTGCCCGTTCGTTTCGTAGCAGCCGTCTATTACCCGTCATTCAGTACGAGCAATTGGCGTGCACGGTGTTCGGTCAGGTGGAATTGGCCGAAGGCGGGCACAGCGCGCTGGGGATATCTCGGGACCGCCAGGGTGAGTTCCAGATCCGTATCGACGGGCAGAACGCCCGTAGCGCGGCGCAGTTGGCAGAGATCCTGCCATTGCAGCTTATCAACCCCGACAGCTTCCGGCTGTTGGAGGGGGCGCCAAAAATTCGGAGGCAGTTTCTGGATTGGGGTGTGTTCCACGTGGAACCGCGCTTCATGTCCACCTGGCAGCGCTTGCAGAAGGCCCTGCGCCAGAGAAACTCTTGGCTGCGGCATGGTACACTTGACGCCGTTTCGCAAGCGGTTTGGGACAGGGAACTGTGCCAGGCCAGCGCAGAAATTGATGAATACCGCCGCGCTTATATCAAAGCCTTGAAACCAGTCTTTGAACAGACCTTGAGTGAACTGGTTGAACTCGAGGGCTTAACGCTCAGCTATTACCGAGGTTGGGACAAAGATCGCGAGCTGAGTGCTGTGCTCGCCGGGTCCCTTCAGCGGGATCAGCAAATGGGTCATACCCAGGCCGGACCACAACGCGCTGATTTGCGTCTTAGATTGGGCGCCCATAACGCCGCGGACATTTTGTCCCGGGGTCAGCAGAAGTTGGTGGTCTGTGCATTGCGGATTGCCCAGGGGCACTTGGTTAGCCAGGCCCGACGCGGCCAGTGTATTTATCTGGTGGATGACCTGCCGTCCGAATTGGACGAGCAACACCGCCGTGCGCTTTGCCGCTTGCTGGAAGACTTACGCTGCCAGGTGTTTATCACCTGTGTAGATCACGAATTATTGAGGGAAGGCTGGCAGACGGAAACGCCAGTCGCTCTGTTCCACGTGGAACAGGGCCGTATCACCCAGACCCACGACCATCGGGAGTGAAGGCATTGAGCGAAGAAAATACGAATACCTACGACTCAACGAGCATTAAAGTGCTGAAAGGCCTGGATGCCGTACGCAAACGTCCCGGTATGTACATTGGTGACACCGACGATGGTAGCGGTCTGCACCACATGGTCTTCGAGGTAGTCGACAACTCCATCGATGAAGCGCTCGCTGGCCACTGCGACGATATCAGCATCATCATCCACCCGGACGAATCCATCACCGTGCGCGACAACGGTCGTGGCATCCCGGTCGATGTGCATAAAGAAGAAGGCGTTTCCGCAGCCGAGGTCATCATGACCGTGCTGCACGCCGGCGGTAAGTTCGACGACAACTCCTACAAAGTATCCGGCGGCCTGCACGGTGTAGGTGTCTCGGTAGTGAACGCCCTGTCCGAAGAGCTGGTGCTGACTGTTCGCCGCAGCGGCAAAATCTGGGAACAGACTTACATCCACGGTGTTCCGAAAGAGCCGATGAAAATCGTCGGCGAGAGCGAAACCACCGGTACCCAGATTCACTTCAAACCGTCCGACCTGACTTTCAAGAATATCCACTTCAGCTGGGACATCCTGGCCAAGCGGATTCGTGAACTGTCCTTCCTCAACTCCGGTGTTGGTATCGTCCTCAAGGACGAGCGCAGCGGCAAGGAAGAGTTGTTCAAGTACGAAGGCGGCCTGCGTGCGTTCGTTGAATACCTGAACACCAACAAGACTCCGGTCAACCAGGTGTTCCACTTCAACATCCAGCGTGAAGACGGCATCGGCGTGGAAATCGCCCTGCAGTGGAACGACAGCTTCAACGAGAACCTGTTGTGCTTCACCAACAACATTCCACAGCGCGATGGCGGTACTCACCTGGTGGGTTTCCGTTCCGCACTGACGCGTAATCTGAACACCTACATCGAAGCGGAAGGCCTGGCGAAGAAGCACAAAGTCGCCACCACCGGTGACGATGCCCGTGAAGGCCTGACCGCGATCATTTCGGTTAAGGTTCCAGATCCGAAGTTCAGCTCCCAGACCAAAGACAAGCTGGTTTCTTCCGAAGTGAAGACCGCGGTCGAACAGGAAATGGGCAAGTACTTCTCGGACTTCCTGCTGGAAAACCCGAACGAAGCCAAACTGGTCGTCGGCAAGATGATCGACGCGGCTCGCGCTCGTGAAGCTGCGCGTAAAGCCCGTGAGATGACCCGTCGTAAAGGTGCGCTGGATATCGCCGGTCTGCCGGGCAAACTGGCTGACTGCCAGGAAAAAGACCCTGCCCTTTCCGAACTGTACCTCGTGGAAGGCGACTCTGCTGGCGGTTCCGCCAAGCAGGGTCGCAATCGTCGCACCCAGGCCATCCTGCCGTTGAAAGGCAAGATCCTGAACGTCGAGAAGGCGCGCTTCGACAAGATGATCTCTTCGCAAGAAGTGGGCACCTTGATCACCGCGCTGGGCTGCGGCATTGGCCGTGACGAGTACAACATCGCGAAGCTGCGTTACCACAACATCATCATCATGACCGATGCTGACGTCGACGGTTCTCACATCCGTACCCTGCTGCTGACCTTCTTCTTCCGTCAGTTGCCGGAGCTGATCGAGCGCGGTTACATCTACATCGCTCAGCCGCCGCTGTACAAGGTCAAGAAAGGCAAGCAAGAGCAATACATCAAAGACGACGACGCCATGGAAGAGTACATGACGCAGTCGGCCCTGGAAGACGCGAGCCTGCACCTGAATGAGGACGCTCCGGGTATTTCCGGACCGGCCCTTGAGCGCCTGGTGAATGACTTCCGTCTGGTAATGAAGACCCTAAAGCGCCTGTCGCGCCTGTATCCACAGGAACTGACCGAGCACTTCATCTACCTGCCTGCTGTCACCCTGGAACAACTGTCCGACCACGCAGCGATGCAGGACTGGATGGCCAAGTTCGAAGTCCGCCTGCGCACCGTCGAGAAGTCTGGCCTGGTGTACAAAGCCAGCCTGCGTGAAGACCGTGAACGTAACGTCTGGCTGCCAGAGGTCGAACTGATCTCCCACGGCCTGTCGAACTACATCACGTTCAACCGCGACTTCTTCGGCAGCAACGATTACAAAACCGTTGTTTCCCTGGGCGCTCAACTGAGCACCTTGCTGGACGACGGCGCGTATATCCAACGCGGCGAGCGCAAGAAGCCGGTCACCGAGTTCAAGGAAGCCCTTGAATGGCTGATGGCTGAAAGCACCAAGCGCCACACCATCCAGCGCTACAAAGGTCTGGGCGAGATGAACCCGGATCAGCTGTGGGAAACCACCATGGACCCAGCTCAGCGCCGGATGCTCAAAGTGACCATCGAAGACGCCATTGGCGCGGACCAGATCTTCAACACCCTGATGGGTGATGCGGTCGAGCCCCGTCGTGACTTCATCGAAAGCAATGCCCTGGCGGTTTCCAACCTGGATTTCTGATCCAACGGTAGCGCCAAACAAAAAGGCCAACGCACTCGCGTTGGCCTTTTTTATTACGTTCAAAAAATCAAAAGATCTTATCCGTCTACTGACCCCACACTCTCCAACCGATACCCATACCCATAAATCGTCAACAACTGCCAACCCCGATCCGCCGTCAGCCCCAGCTTATTGCGCAGTCGATAAATGTGAGTATCCAACGGACGCGAAGACACCATTTCTTCATGACTCCAAAACCGTCCATACAGATATTCCCGGGACAACGGCCGGCCGAGGTTGGTGAACAAGCAACGAGCCAGACGATATTCTCGTTCGGTCATGGCGATGGGGATGCCCGCGCGGGTGACGGTCTGCTCGGCGTCATCAAACACCAGATCGTTGAAATTCAGTACTTCAGCGGCCGAGGCGCGTTGCTGGCCATGCCTGCGCAATACTGCAGCAACCCGGGCCTTCAATTCGTTGGGACGGAATGGTTTGCTGACGTAGTCGTCGGCCCCGGCGTTCAGTGCCTGGACGATGTCACTCTCGGCATCGCGGCTGGTGAGCATGATCGCGGCGGGCGGTGCGTCCATGTGTTCGCGGGTCCAGCGCAGGAGGGAGAGGCCACTTAGGTCCGGCAGTTGCCAGTCGAGGATCAGCAGGTCGAAGGTTTCCCGGCGCAACTGGCGCAGCAAGTCTTCTGCGCGCTCGAAGCTGTGCAATAACCAGGGCTGTTCACCCGGTTCAGCCATTTGGCGCAGAGTCTGTTCCACCCGGCGCAATTCGGCGGGTTCATCGTCCAGTATCGCGACACGCATGTGCGGTAACTCCTTGATGGCTGGTGGGCGATAGACGATACCGGCTCGACTGAAGGAGTGAAAGTAAGCCGCCTCCCGTTGGTCGTCGTCCGCTATGATTCTTCGGGTTCAATCTTGCGATCAGACCAGTGACTCATGAACCTAATTCCTTCTCCCCTCCTCAATCAGACTTCCCCATGACGAATACGCGCCGCCGTGAGAGTCGTGAGCCAACCCAAGTCCAGCGTTTGTTCCGGCAATTGGTCAGGGAATGGTTGTGGATAAGTCTGATATTGCTCCCATTGACGGCCCTGCTTTCGTACAGCGCCCAGTCCAGTGAACTCGAAGGTTCGGGCGCCCTGGGTGCGTTGTTGTCGGCCAGCCTGGTCGCCTGCGTACTTGGTCTGCTGTTACTTCGCCCTCGCCTGGCACTGTGGCTGACGCTGGGTGGCATGAGCTGTGCGCTGCTGATCAGCGCCTGTCTCGCAGAACTGCGTTGGTGGTGGTCCCCGGCGGCGAGTTTGATGGGCATGCTGTTCGGTTACCTGATCTGGAATTGGCGGCGCCTGAGTGTGGTATTGAGCTATTTCGGCTGGGAACTGGCACGGTTGGACAATGAGCCGAAAGTCTTCCCGGAACGCCGTCGCGTGCAATTCCCCACCGGTGATCATTTGCAGGGACAAATCATGGCGCTGGAACAAGCCATGAGCCGCACCCGCGATACCCGGCGTTTCATTGCCGATGGGCTGGAGTATTTACCGGTCGCCACATTGATCAGCGATCCCCAAGGGCGGATTTTGCTTGGTAACCGAAACGCCCGAGACGTGTTCGGTGCGGATCTGGTGGGCGATGACGTGCTCGAGCAACTGGCACAGTTGGGGTATCCGGAACTGCTTGATGGCGCGCGCCCACCCTTATTGAACTTGCCGTTGCTTGAGTTCAGAGACATCAAGGGACGTAGCCTGCGTCTGGAGCGCGCGGCATTGTTGCCAGTGGACGGGGACACGCCGATTGGCTGGTTGCTGAGCCTGACCGACCTGAGTGTCGAACGCGATGCCGAGGAACAACGTGGCGTGCTGCTGCGCTTCTTGTCCCACGACCTGCGGGCGCCGCATTCGGCGATCCTTGCCCTGCTCGACGTGCATCGGCACCAGGCGGGCGGCGATGCGCAGTTGTTCGATCAGATTGAGCGTCAGGTGCGCAGGGCTTTGGACCTTACGGATGGCTTCGTCTTATTGGCCAGGGCTGAGTCTGAGGCGTACGAGTTCCAGCCAACCCTGTTCGCAATGCTGGTTCTAGACGTGTTCGACCAGGCCCTGAGCATTGCGCAATTGAAGCAGATCGAGTTGGTCCATGATCTTGAGGACGATGCCCAGGAAAGTTTGATTCTGGCCGATCAGGGCTTGCTGACCCGGGCGTTGTTCAATTTGCTGGAAAACGCCATCAAGTACAGCGACTCCGCTACACGTATCAGCCTGCAAGTCAGTTGCAGCGAGGGTTGGCTGATGTGCGAGTTGACCGATCAGGGCAAAGGCATCGCTGCCAATGAACTGCCTGAACTGTTCAGTCAGTATCGACGCTTTACCTCGGCTCAAGGTATCGATGGCGTGGGGTTGGGGTTATCGATGGTCAAAGCGGTGGTGGATCACCACGGTGGGCGTATCGAATGTCAGAGTGAGGTCGGCAAAGGTACCTGCTTCAGCCTTCATTTTCCCCTTTTGGAGGAGTGATCTGCGGGGCATAAAAAAACCGGCTATATCAGCCGGTTTTTTTACGTCCGAAAAAAACTTATGCACCTTTTTCGGAATTTTATGAGCTTAAGAAATATGTATATAAATCATAAACCTACAAACTAAATCCGACGCTTTTCAACAAAACGGTACACAGGTTATCCACAGAATCTCAGACAGCCACTTGATCCGTCTCGGCGGGTGCTTGAGGAGCGGGTGGCAACGAACCCATATCCCGCTGCATCTGTTCATTCCAGGCCTGAACCCGATCATTCAATGCGGCAACGGCCCGCGGCCCAGTGCCTTCGGCGTACATCGGTTCACCGATGATGACCGTGATGACCCCCTGCTTCTTCGCCCAACCGGTTTTCGGCCAAAACTTGCCGGCATTGTGTGCAATCGGCAGTACTGGAAGTTCGGCGTTGACCGCCAAAGCGCTACCACCGCGCGAGAACTTGCCGACGGTGCCGTAGGGAACGCGAGTGCCCTCAGGGAAGATCAGCACCCAGACGCCATCCTTCAGCAATTCATCGCCCTTCTTTGCCACATGCTTGAGCGCGGCTTTCGGGTTATCGCGATCGATAGCAATCGGTCGCAGCATGGCCATCGCCCAGCCGAAGAACGGTACAAACAATAGCGAGCGTTTGAGCACTTGGCTCAACGGCTCGAAGTAAGCCGAGAGAAAGAACGTCTCCCACGTGCTCTGGTGGTTCGACTGAATCACGCAGGGCCGTTCAGGTACGTTCTCGGCGCCTTTGATTTCGTAGGTGATGCCCAGAAATACTTTGCTCAGCCACAAGGCGCAGCGGCACCAGTACACATTGATAAAGCGATAGCGCGCCTTGAACGGCAGAAAAGGCGCGATAAAAAAGCTCAGGCTGCACCAAAGCAAAGAGCTGGTGCCCAGCAGCAGGTAAAAGAGAAAGGTTCTGATGGCCTGCAATATCGACATGGTGACGTTTACCGTGCGGGCTCTGCCCGTCTATATAAAGCGCAATCCCGATCAATCCTTGGTCAGGAATCTCGAAACGCTCTAATTGTGGATAAGTTCTGCGGCAATCGCCGCCAGATCGTCAAAAATCAAGGTGCCCGCCGGTAGGGTCTTGCCCAAAGTCTTTTCGCCTTTCCCGGTCTTTACTAAAACTGGCTGAGAATCGACGGCTTTTGCGGCTTCCAGGTCACCAAGGGTATCGCCGACAAACCATAGATTAGTCAGCGATACGTTGTAATGCGCGGCGATGGTTTTCAACATCCCGGGTTTTGGCTTGCGGCAATCGCAGCCTTCGTCCGGCCCGTGGGGGCAATAGACGATCAGCCCGATTTCACCGCCCTGCTCTGCCACCAACGAACGCAAGCGCTCGTGCATGGCTTCCAGGGTGGCGCTGTCGTAATAGCCGCGAGCGATGCCCGACTGGTTGGTAGCGACCGCCACCGTCCAGCCGGCCTTGCTCAACTGCGCGATGGCTTCGATCGAACCGGGGAGCGGAATCCACTCCTCCACCGACTTGATGTAAGCGTCGGAGTCATAGTTGATCACCCCGTCCCGATCGAGAATCAGCAGTTTCAAACCGTCTTACCCCAACAGCGAAATATCGGCGACGCCGAGGAACAGCCCACGCAGACGCGACAGCAGTGCATAACGGTTGGCGCGCACATTGGCGTCATCCGCATTGACCATCACTGCTTCGAAGAACGCATCCACCGGCTCGCGCAACGCCGCCAGACGCGCCAGCGATTCGCTGTACTGACGGGCAGCGGCCATTGGCTGGACAGCCTGGTCAGCCTGCTGGATCGCCGAGTACAGGGAGAACTCGTTGGCGTTGTCGAAGTACTTGGCTTCCACCACCGATGGAATCGAGCCTTCGGCCTTGCTCAGCAAGTTCGAAACACGCTTGTTCACCGCGGCCAGAGCCGCAGCTTCCGGCAATTTGCGGAAGGCCTGGACCGCTTGTACACGCTGATCGAAGTCCAGCGCCGAACCCGGCTTCAGGGCACGTACCGACAGGTACGTCGCGACGTCCACACCTTCGTCTTCGTAACGGGCACGCAGACGGTCGAAGATGAACTCCAGCACCGAATCGTTCAGGCCGGCAGACTTGATCTTGGTGCCGAACGCGGTCACGGCGAAAGCCACGGCGTCGTTCAGGTCGAGGTCGAGCTTCTTGTCGATCAGGATGCGCAACACGCCGAGTGCAGCACGGCGCAGGGCGTACGGGTCTTTGCTACCGGTTGGCAACATGCCGATACCGAAGATGCCCACCAGCGTGTCGAGTTTGTCGGCAATGGCCACGGCCGCACCGGTCAGGGTGGTCGGCAGTTCAGCACCGGCACCGCGCGGCATGTACTGCTCGTTCAGCGCCAGGGCGACTTCTTCCGGCTCGCCGTCGTTGAGGGCGTAGTAGTAACCGGCGACGCCTTGCATCTCCGGGAACTCACCGACCATCTCGGTCGACAGGTCGCACTTGGACAGCAGGCCGGCACGGGAAGCCCAGGCTGCGTTGCCGCCAATGCGTTGCGCGATGTACGCCGCGAGTTTGGAAACGCGCTCGGCCTTGTCGTAGACGCTGCCAAGTTTTTCCTGGAACACCACGTTTTGCAGGCGCAGGTTGAAGTCTTCGAGTTTCTGCTTCTTGTCTTGCTTGAAGAAGAACTCGGCGTCGGTCAGGCGTGGACGAACCACTTTCTCGTTACCGGCGATGATCTGCTGCGGGTCTTTGCTTTCGATGTTGGCCACAGTAATGAAACGTGGCAGCAACTTGCCGTCGGCATCCAGCAGGCAGAAGTACTTCTGGTTGTCCTGCATGGTGGTGATCAGGGCTTCTTGCGGCACATCGAGGAAACGTTCCTCGAACGAGCACACCAGCGGCACCGGCCATTCAACCAGCGCAGTCACTTCGTCGAGCAATGCCGGAGGAACGATGGCAGTACCTTCCTGCATCGTCGCCAGCTCTTCGGTGCGCTTGCTGATCAGTGCGCGACGCTCGTTGGCATCGGCCAGTACGTAAGCGCCACGCAGGTCGGCCAGGTAGTTGGCCGGCGCGGTGATGCGCACGCTTTGCGGGTGGTGGAAGCGGTGACCACGGGAGTCGCGGCCAGCCTTCTGGGCGAGGATCGTGCAGTCGATGACCTGGTCACCGAGCAACATCACCAGCCACTGGGTCGGACGAACGAATTCTTCCTTGCGCGCACCCCAACGCATGCGTTTCGGGATCGGCAGGTCGTTCAGGGAATCTTCAACGATGGTTGGCAGCAGGCTCGCGGTCGGTTTACCGGCGATGCTCTGGCTGTAACGCAGTTTTGGACCGCTCTGATCGATTTCGCTCAGGTCGACGCCGCACTTCTTGGCGAAGCCCAGGGCGGCTTGAGTCGGATTGCCGTCGGCATCGAATGCGGCCTGACGTGGCGGGCCGTCGAGGTTGATGCTGCGATCCGGTTGCTGGGTAGCCAGCGCAGTGATCAGCACAGCCAGACGACGAGGCGCGGCGTACACGGTTTTGGTTTCGTAGTTCAGGCCGGCAGCTTGCAGGCCCTTGTCGATACCGGCCAGGAACGCATCGGCCAGGGTGTTCAGGGCTTTGGGTGGCAGTTCTTCGGTGCCCAATTCAACCAGGAAATCCAGAGCACTCATTGTGCAGCCTCCAGCTTAGCCAACACTTCATCACGCAGGTCCGGGGTCGCCATCGGGAAGCCCAGCTTGGCGCGAGCCAGCAGGTAGGCTTGCGCAACGGAACGCGCCAGGGTGCGTACACGCAGAATGTATTGCTGACGCGCAGTCACCGAGATTGCCCGGCGCGCATCCAGCAGGTTGAAGGTATGGGACGCCTTCAACACCATTTCGTAGCTCGGCAATGGCAGCGGCTGGTCGAGTTCGATCAGGCGCTTGGCTTCGCTTTCGTAGAAATCGAACAGCTCGAACAGCTTCTCGACGTTGGCGTGTTCGAAGTTGTAGGTCGATTGCTCGACTTCGTTCTGGTGGAACACGTCGCCGTAGGTCACTTTGCCCATCGGGCCGTCAGCCCAGACCAGGTCGTAGACCGAGTCCACGCCTTGCAGGTACATGGCCAGACGCTCAAGACCGTAAGTGATCTCGCCGGTCACCGGGTAGCACTCGATGCCGCCCGCTTGCTGGAAGTAAGTGAACTGCGTCACTTCCATGCCGTTGAGCCAGACTTCCCAGCCCAGACCCCAGGCGCCCAGTGTTGGCGATTCCCAGTTGTCTTCGACGAAGCGGATGTCGTGGACCAACGGGTCCAGGCCAACGTGCTTGAGGGAGCCCAGGTACAGTTCCTGGAAGTTGTCCGGGTTCGGCTTCAGGACTACCTGGAACTGATAGTAGTGCTGCAGACGGTTCGGGTTTTCGCCGTAGCGGCCGTCAGTCGGGCGACGACTGGGCTGCACATAAGCGGCGTTCCAGGTTTCCGGGCCGATGGCGCGCAGAAACGTGGCTGTGTGGAAAGTGCCGGCGCCTACTTCCATATCGTAGGGCTGAAGTACCACGCAACCTTGCTCGGCCCAGTATTGCTGGAGCGCGAGGATCAAGTCTTGGAAGGTACGCACGGCTGGCGTAGGCTGGCTCACGAAATTCACCTGTTTCTTGGGCTGCGATTTAAAGAGCGGGAGTATACCCGATTCGTTGCTGCGCACGCCCCCTGGAGCCTTATGCCACGCTGCTTTTGGTGTTCCGAAGATCCGCTGTACATGGCTTATCACGATCAGGAGTGGGGCACGCCGCTACGCGATGCGCAGGGATTGTTCGAGTTGCTTTTGCTCGAAGGGTTCCAGGCCGGCCTCTCCTGGATCACCGTGCTGCGTAAACGTGAGCGATATCGTGAGGTGTTGTTCGGCTTCGACGTACAACGCGTGGCGCAGATGAGCGACGCCGAAATCGATGAATTGATGCTCGATCCCGGCATCATCCGCAATCGCCTCAAACTCAATGCCGCTCGACGCAATGCCCAGGCCTGGCTGGCGCTGGAGGACCCGGTGGCGTTTCTCTGGTCGTTTGTTGGCGATAAGCCGGTGATCAATCATTTCAAGGATCGCAGCCAGGTGCCGGCCGTGACACCGGTCGCCGTGGAGATGAGCAAAGGCCTGAAAAAGGCTGGTTTTACGTTCGTCGGCCCGACCATTTGTTATGCGCTGATGCAGGCCTCGGGCATGGTCATGGACCACACCCAGGATTGCGACCGCTACGCGACGCTGGCGAACGGCGGTTAGAATGGCCGCCTCGCACACAGCACAAGATCAGGAGTGACCTGTGGATAAGTTTAAAGGCGCCTTGCTGGTAGGCGCTCTGCGGCTGTTTGCCCTGCTTCCGTGGCGAGCAGTGCAAGCGGTGGGCTCGGCGATTGGCTGGGTCATGTGGAAAACCCCCAACCGTTCCCGCGACGTGGTGAGGATCAACCTGGCCAAGTGTTTCCCGGAGATGGATCCTGCCGAACGCGAGCGTCTGGTGGGCCAGAGCCTGAGAGACATCGGCAAGTCCCTGACCGAAAGTGCCTGCGCCTGGATCTGGCCGGCCCAGCGCTCCATCGACCTGGTGCGCGAAGTCGAAGGCCTCGACGTGTTGAAGGAGGCGTTGGCGTCCGGCAAAGGTGTGGTGGGCATCACCAGCCACCTCGGCAACTGGGAAGTGCTGAACCACTTCTATTGCAGCCAGTGCAAACCGATCATTTTCTATCGTCCGCCGAAATTGAAGGCGGTGGACGATTTGTTGCGCAAGCAACGGGTGCAATTAGGCAACCGCGTGGCCGCTTCTACCAAGGAAGGCATCCTCAGCGTGATCAAGGAAGTGCGCAAAGGTGGTGCAGTGGGCATCCCCGCTGACCCGGAACCGGCCGAATCCGCCGGGATCTTCGTGCCGTTCTTCGCCACCCAGGCGCTGACCAGTAAATTCGTACCGAACATGCTCGCCGGCGGCAAAGCGGTCGGCGTGTTCCTGCATGCCCTGCGCCTGCCGGACGGTTCAGGCTACAAAGTAATCCTCGAAGCCGCGCCAGAAGCGATGTACAGCACCGATACCGAGACTTCCTGCGCCGCCATGAGCAAAGTGGTTGAGCGCTACGTGGGGGCGTATCCGAGCCAATACATGTGGAGCATGAAGCGCTTCAAGAAGCGTCCACCGGGTGAAGAACGCTGGTATTGATGGAATTGGCACACTCTGTGGATAACATAAACCTGTAGGAGCAAGGCTTGCCCGCGATGGCGTTATTAAATTCAACATTGATGTTGAATGGTAAGGACCCATCGCGGGCAAGCCTTGCTCCTACAGGTCCGTGTTATCCACAAACTATGTTCATACAAGGGCGCGGAAGATGTCCGAACACCGCAAATCATTTCGCATCAAGATTAGCCACGAAAGCTTCGGCGAATGCCTTGGGCAGACTCGCAATCTTTCGACGACGGGCGTCTACGTCAAGCATCCAACCCTGTCGGCGTTGCCCAAGGGCGCGGTGGTCTATGGCCAGGTCCAGGACTTACCCACAGGCGCGCCGCGAGTACGCATGGAAGTGGTGCTGGTGGATGCCGAAGGGATTGGCCTGCGTTATCTCTGATCAGGCCTGGCGATCAAGCTTCTTCAGAAACACCGTCATTTCTTTTTCCGCCTGCTTGTCGCCATGGGCGCGGGCGGCTTCCAGGCCTTGTTCCCAGGCCTGACGTGCGGCCCCATGGTCGGCCAGCGCCAGATGTGCTTTGCCTAACAACTTCCACGCCGCTGAATACTTCGGATCGAACTCGACGCAACGCTGGAAGTGCTCCGCAGCCTTGGCGTTATCCCCAAGGTCCAGATAACCCTTGCCGAGGCCGAAGCGCAGCAAAGAGTTATCCACACCCTTGGCGAGCATTTTTTCCAGGGATTCGATCATTTGTTTACCTCTTTCGACAGCGATCGTTCCCACGCTCCGCGTGGGAATGCAGCCCGGGACGCTCCGCGTCCCATCCAAAGCCGAACGCGGAGCGTCCGTTGAGGCGTCCCCGCGCAGAGCGTGGGAACGATCAGTTAGAAGAAGCTCAACCCTACGTGAAACAGCTTCTCCACATCCCGAATGTGCTTCTTATCCACAAGGAACAGAATCACATGGTCGCCGGTTTTGATCACTGTATCGTCATGGGCAATGATCACTTCTTCATCACGAATGATCGCGCCAATCGTGGTGCCCGGCGGCAAACCAATATTCTCGATGGCTTTGCCAATCACCTTGCTCGACTTCGCATCCCCGTGGGCAATCGCCTCAATCGCTTCCGCCGCCCCGCGCCGCAGTGAATGCACACTGACAATATCGCCGCGGCGTACATGGGCGAGCAAAGTACCGATGGTCGCCAGTTGCGGGCTGATGGCGATGTCGATGTCGCCGCCCTGGATCAAATCAACGTAAGCCGGGTTGTTGATGATCGTCATCACCTTCTTCGCGCCCAGGCGCTTGGCCAGCAGCGACGACATGATGTTGGCTTCGTCATCGTTGGTCAGTGCCAGGAAGATATCGGCGTCGGCGATGTTCTCTTCCAGCAGCAAGTCGCGGTCCGAAGCGCTGCCCTGCAACACTACGGTGCTGTCGAGGGTGTCCGAGAGGTAGCGGCAGCGCGCCGGGTTCATCTCGATGATCTTCACCTGATAACGGCTTTCGATGGCTTCGGCCAGCCGTTCACCGATCTGCCCGCCACCGGCGATGACGATGCGTTTGTAGCTTTCATCGAGACGGCGCATTTCGCTCATCACTGCGCGAATATTCGCCTTGGCCGCGATGAAAAACACTTCGTCATCGGCCTCGATCACCGTATCGCCCTGGGGCAAGATCGGCCGGTCGCGCCGAAAAATCGCCGCGACACGGGTTTCGACATTCGGCATGTGTTCACGCAACTGCCGCAATTGCTGACCTACCAACGGCCCGCCGTAGTAAGCCTTCACCGCCACCAGTTGGGCTTTGCCTTCGGCGAAGTCGATCACCTGCAAGGCGCCCGGGTGTTCGATCAGGCGCTTGATGTAGTTGGTCACCACTTGTTCCGGGCTGATCAGCACGTCCACCGGGATCGCGTCGTTATTGAACAGCCCGCCGCGCGTCAGATACGCGGCTTCGCGAACCCGGGCGATTTTGGTCGGGGTGTGGAACAGGGTGTGGGCGACCTGGCAGGCGACCATGTTGGTTTCGTCGCTGTTGGTCACGGCGACCAGCATGTCCGCATCGTCGGCACCGGCCTGGCGCAGCACGGTCGGAAACGATGCGCGACCCTGCACGGTGCGGATGTCCAGCCGATCACCGAGGTCGCGCAGGCGTTCGCCATCGGTGTCGACCACGGTGATGTCGTTGGCTTCGCTGGCCAAGTGTTCCGCCAGCGAACCGCCGACCTGCCCTGCGCCGAGGATGATGATCTTCATCCAGTCACTCCCTTGAAATCCGGTTAACCGCGCGCGGCGGCAATCTTGATCAGCTTGGCGTAGTAGAACCCGTCGTGACCGCCCTGCTGGGCCAGCAATTGGCGACCATGGGGCTGTTTGATCCCTGCCGTGGTGGCGAGGTCCAGCTCACGGGCACCCGGCGTGCGGGCGAGGAAGGCTTCGATGACTTCGGTGTTCTCGGTCGGCAATGTGGAGCAGGTGGCATAAAGCAGAATCCCGCCAACCTCCAACGTTATCCACGTGGCGTCGAGCAGTTCGCCCTGAAGCACCGCGAGCGCGGCGATGTCGTCAGGTTGGCGGGTCAGCTTGATGTCCGGGTGACGACGGATTACGCCAGTGGCCGAGCACGGCGCGTCCAGCAGAATGCGCTGGAATGGTTTGCCGTCCCACCACGCGGCGGTGTCGCGACCGTCGGCGGCGATTAGTTCGGCGCTCAGGCCCAGGCGCGCGAGGTTTTCCCGCACCCGCACCAGACGCTTGGCTTCCAGGTCCACCGCCACCACGCCGGCCAGTGCCGGCTCGGCTTCAAGGATGTGACAGGTCTTGCCACCGGGGGCGCAGCAGGCGTCGAGCACTCGTTGGCCCGGCGCCAGGTCGAGCAAGTCGGCGGCCAATTGGGCGGCTTCGTCCTGCACGCTGATCCAGCCTTCGGCGAAGCCCGGCAGGCTGCGCACGTCGGCGGCAGCGTCGAGGATGATGCCGTCGCGGCTGTACACGCAGGGGTTGGCGGCGATGCCTGCTTCACTCAGCAAGCCGAGATAAGCATCACGCGTCTGATGACGACGGTTGACCCGCAAAATCATTGGCGGATGCGCGTTGTTCGCTTCGCAAATGGCTTCCCACTGCTCAGGCCAGAACGCTTTCAAGGATTTTTGCAGCCAACGTGGGTGAGCGGTTCGCACCACTGGGTCGTGTTCCAACTCCGCCAGCAGCGCTTCGCTTTCCCGTTGGGCGCGGCGCAGCACGGCGTTGAGCAAAGCTTTGGCCCAAGGCTTCTTGAGCTTGTCGGCACAACCGACGGTTTCGCCGATGGCGGCGTGGGCCGGGACGCGGGTGTAGAGCAACTGATAGAGGCCGACCAGCAACAATGCCTCGACATCGGCATCGGCGGCTTTGAACGGCTTCTGCAACAACTTGGCCGCCAGCGCCGACAAACGCGGCTGCCAGCGCGCGGTGCCGAATGCCAGGTCCTGGGTGAAACCGCGATCACGGTCTTCGACCTTGTCCATTTGCGTCGGCAGGGAACTGTTGAGTGAGGCTTTTCCGTTCAGAACAGCGGCAAGTGCCTTGGCGGCGGCCAGACGCGGGTTCATTGAGCGTCCGCCACGTAACCGAGCACGGTACCGACGGCGAATTTCTCACGGCGGCTGTTGAACAAGTCGCTGAAGTTCAGCGCTTTGCCACCGGGCAATTGCAGACGAGTCAGGCACAGGGCTTGCTCACCGCAAGCGACGATCAAACCGTCCTTGCTGGCGCTGAGGATTTCCCCTGGGTTGCCCTGCCCTTCGGCGAGGCTCGCGGCCAGCACTTTCAGCGCTTCGCCGCTCAAGGTGCTGTGGGTGATCGGCCATGGGTTGAAGGCGCGAACCAGGCGTTCCAGCTCGACCGCTGGGCGGCTCCAGTCGATGCGTGCTTCGTCTTTGTTCAATTTGTGCGCGTAGGTGGCGAGGCTGTCGTCCTGCACTTCGCCTTCCAGCGTTTCCGCCGCGAGACCGGCAATCGCTTGAACCACGGCAGGCGGGCCCATTTCCGCCAAACGGTCGTGGAGGCTGCCGCCGGTGTCTTCGCCGGTGATCGGTGTGGTGACTTTCAGCAGCATCGGCCCGGTGTCCAGGCCCAGTTCCATGCGCATCACGGTCACGCCGCTTTCGCTGTCGCCCGCTTCGACGGCACGCTGGATCGGCGCCGCACCACGCCAGCGTGGCAGCAAGGACGCGTGGCTGTTGATGCAACCCAGGCGTGGAATATCCAGCACCGCTTGCGGCAGGATCAGGCCATAGGCGACCACCACCAGCAAGTCCGGTTTGAGTGCGGCCAGTTCGGCCTGGGCGTCTTCATTGCGCAGGGTCGGTGGCTGTAGCACCCGGATGTTGTTTTCCAGAGCCAATTGCTTGACCGGGCTCGGCATCAGTTTTTGCCCGCGGCCCGCCGGACGGTCCGGTTGGGTGTAGACCGCGACGATCTCATAAGGGCTGTCGAGCAGGGCCTTGAGGTGTTCGGCGGCGAATTCCGGGGTGCCGGCAAAGACGATGCGCAGTGGCTCAGTCATGGAAACTCTCTATTACAAAGCAGTCGCAAAAGAAAAAGGCTTGCCGCAGCAAGCCTTTGAAAGGAGGGCATCAAGCGTTCTGGCGATGGAGCTTTTCCAGTTTCTTCTTGATTCGGTCGCGTTTGAGATTGGACAGGTAATCGACGAACAACTTGCCGTTGAGGTGGTCGCATTCATGCTGGATGCACACAGCGAGCAGGCCTTCGGCGATCAGTTCGTAAGGCTGGCCGTCGCGGTCCAGGGCCTTGATCTTGACCTTCTGCGGGCGATCGACGTTTTCGTAGAAGCCTGGCACCGAGAGGCAGCCTTCCTGGTATTGCTCCATCTCGTCAGTCAGGGTTTCGAACTCGGGGTTGATGAACACCCGGGGTTCGCTGCGGTCTTCGGAGAGGTCCATCACGACGATACGTTTGTGCACGTTGACCTGGGTCGCGGCGAGGCCGATGCCTGGCGCTTCATACATTGTTTCAAACATGTCATCGACCAACTGACGCACTTCGTCGTCCACTACGGCCACAGGTTTGGCGATAGTGCGCAGGCGCGAGTCGGGAAATTCGAGGATGTCTAAAATGGCCATAAGCTTAATTGCTGCACATGTGAGGTAAAGTCGGGTCGATGGCCTGGCGGGTCCGAAGATGCAGGCTACCGTTGTAAAACGTAGCTCCTTTCTTTGTGAAGAGCCAGGAGCGAGCCACGGGGGCTCTGGCGTTTTACGCGAACGCACATAATAAAGGGATTCACCGCATGAGGAAATCACTACTCGCCTTGCTCCTTCTGGCCTCGGCCGGTTTGGCGCACGGGCAAGTGCAACTCAAGGAAGGTTTTCCGCAGCAATACACGGTGGTAAGAGGCGACACACTTTGGGACATTTCCGGGAAATTCCTGCGTGAGCCGTGGAAATGGCCCGAGCTGTGGCAGGTCAACCCACAGATCCAGAACCCCAATCTCATCTATCCCGGCGACTCGCTGACGCTGACCTACGTCGATGGCCAGCCACGCCTGACGCTCAATCGCGGCGAATCCCGGGGCACCATCAAGCTCTCGCCACGGATTCGCAGCAGCCCGGTGGCCGATGCGATCCCGAGCATCCCGCTGCAATCGATCAACAGTTTTTTGCTGAGTAACCGCATCGTCGACAAGGTCGAGGACTTCGACAAGGCGCCCTACATCGTCGCCGGCGATGCCGAACGCGTGCTCAGCGGCACCGGTGACCGCATCTTCGCCCGCGGGCATTTCGATCCGAACCAGCCGGTGTACGGCATCTTCCGCCAGGGCAAGGTCTACACCGATCCGCAGAGCAAGGAGTTCCTGGGGATCAACGCCGACGACATCGGCGGCGGCGAGATTGTCGCGACTGAAGGCGATGTTGCGACCCTGGCGCTGCAACGCACCACTCAGGAAGTTCGCCTCGGCGATCGCTTGTTCAGCGGCGAAGAACGGGCGATCAATTCAACCTTCATGCCCAGCGCGCCGAAAACCGATATCAACGGTTTGATCATCGATGTGCCACGCGGGGTTACACAGATTGGCGCGATGGACGTGGTCACGCTGAACAAGGGGCAACGTGACGGGCTGGCCGAAGGTAACGTGCTAGTGGTGATGAAGACCGGCGAAACCGTGCGCGACCGGGTCACCGGCCAACCGCTGAAAATTCCTGATGAGCGCGCCGGTTTGCTGATGGTTTTCCGCACTTACGACAAACTTAGTTACGGGTTGGTCCTCAACGCATCGCGCTCACTGGCCGTCATGGACAAGGTGCGAAATCCTTAGCCTGCTCCACAAGTTACCAACAGACTTATCCACAGCTTATTCCCGTTTGAACGGGGCTCATAACGATCAAGGATGATCCATGTCGCTCTCTGCTTTTAACCCGGTTTCCCCTGCGGAACTGGAGGCTCGTTTACGTTTGCATCGCTTGCCCGAACTGGGACCGGCGCGATTTAAAAAACTGCTCGAAGCTTTCGGCTCGGCGTCAAAAGCCATCAGCGCGCCGGCCAGTGCCTGGCGTGCGCTGGGATTGCCGGCGGCCAGTGCCGAGGCGCGACGCTCAAGTGAGATTCGTGATGGCGCCAGCCACGCATTGGCCTGGCTAGAGCGCCCCGGCCAGCATTTGCTGATGTGGGACCAGCCCGAGTACCCGGCATTGCTGGCGGAAATCAGCGATGCACCACCCCTGTTATTTGTTGCTGGGGATCCGGGCATTCTGGAAAAACCGCAGTTGGCGATGGTCGGCAGTCGTCGAGCGTCGAGGCCTGGCATGGACACCGCTGCTGCGTTTTCCCGCAGCCTGGCCGGTGCCGGATTCGTCATAACCAGTGGCCTGGCGTTGGGCATTGATGCTGCCGCGCATCAAGCGGCTTTGGATGTGGGCGGGCGAACGGTCGGTGTACTTGGCACGGGACTTGAAAAGTTTTATCCACAGCGCAACCGAAGACTGGCGGACGCCATGATTGCCTCGGGCAGCACGGTGCTTTCGGAGTTCCCGCTGGACGCCGGCCCGACCGCCAGCAACTTCCCCCGGCGCAACCGGATCATCAGTGGTTTGTCCCTTGGGGTGCTGGTGGTTGAGGCCAGTGTCGCCAGCGGTTCGTTGATTACCGCCAGGCTTGCGGCGGAGCAAGGTCGCGAGGTTTACGCGATTCCAGGATCTATTCATCACCCCGGCGCCAAGGGCTGCCATCAATTGATCCGCGACGGTGCGATGTTGGTGGAAACCATCGAGCATATCCTCGAAGCCCTGCGTGGCTGGCAACAGTTGCCGTTATCCAGCGAAACACCGCAGGCGACTCATCCATTGTTGGTGCTGCTGCACGCGGCACCACACACCAGTGAAGCGTTGGCGCACAGCAGTGGCTGGGCCTTGCCCAAAGTGCTGGCGGCGTTGACCGAACTGGAAATGGACGGCCGGGCGGTGTGCGAAAGCGGACGCTGGTTTGCGCGGGTGAGCTAGGTTTTATAAGGAAGATCGGTAAACTGCGCAGAGCTTATTCCGGAGAGTTTTTTCATGGTCAACAGTTGGCGTGTGCAGCAGGCCGCGCAAGCAGTTCGCGCAGGGGCGGTGATTGCCTATCCAACCGAAGCCGTCTGGGGCCTGGGTTGTGACCCGTGGGACGAAGAGGCGGTGGTTCGTTTATTGATGATCAAGGGCCGGGCCGTGGATAAGGGCCTGATCCTGGTGGCCGATAACATTCGCCAGTTCGACTTTCTTTTCGAAGACTTCCCGGAGCTGTGGATGGACCGTATGGCCAGCACCTGGCCGGGGCCGAACACCTGGCTGGTGCCGCACCAGAATCTGTTGCCGCAATGGATTACCGGCGTGCATGAAACCGTGGCCCTGCGGGTCAGCGATCATCCGCTGGTGCGGGATTTGTGCGCGCTGGTCGGGCCGCTGGTATCCACCTCCGCCAACCCGCAGGGCCGGCCGGCGGCGCGGACGCGGATTCGCGTCGAGCAGTACTTCCGTGGGCAAATCGATGGCGTGCTGGGCGGCAATCTCGGTGGGCGCAAGAACCCGAGTGTGATTCGGGATCTGGCGACCGGGCATGTGGTGCGCCAGGGCTGACACCGCGGCGCGGCCATTCGCGAGCAGGCTCGCTCCCACATTGGAATACGTTCCCCTGTGGGAGCGAGCCTGCTCGCGAAGACGTCTGTCAGGGCAACAAAACAATCGAACCGGTAGTCCGCCGCGCCGACATCTCGGTCTGCGCCTTCGCCGCTTCAGCCAATGGAAACGTCTGGCTGATGTCCACCGTCAATTTGCCGCTGATGATCATCTCAAACAGCTCATCCGCCATGCGCTGCAGGTTCTCGGCGTTGTTGGCGTAGGTGCCCAGGGTCGGCCGGGTCACGTACAGCGAACCCTTCGCCGCCAGAATCCCGAGGTTGACCCCATCCACTGCGCCCGACGCATTGCCGAAGCTCACCACCAGGCCCCGAGTCGACACGCTGTCCAGCGACGTCAGCCAGGTGTCCTTGCCCACGCCGTCGTACACCACCGGGACTTTTTTCCCGTCAGTCAATTCCAGCACTCGTTGTGCGACGTTTTCGTAGCTGTAATCGATGGTCGCCCAAGCGCCGTTGGCCTTGGCCAGTGCGGCTTTCTCCGGTGAACTGACGGTGCCGATCAGCTTCACGCCCAACGCCTTGGCCCACTGGCAAGCCAGGGAGCCCACTCCGCCCGCCGCAGCGTGGAACAGGATGGTTTCGCCACCCTTGAGTTCATAAGTCTGACGCAACAGGTACTGCACGGTGAGGCCCTTGAGCATCACACCAGCAGCCTGTTCGAAGCTGATGGCGTCCGGCAGCAGCACCAGATTGGCTTCCGGCAAGACGTGAACCTGGCTGTAAGCGCCCAACGGACCGCTGCCGTAGGCCACGCGATCGCCGACCTTGAAGCGGGTGACGCCGCTGCCCACCGCGTCCACCACGCCCGCGCCTTCAGAGCCCAGGCCCGACGGCAGCGCCGGCGGCGGATAGAGGCCGCTGCGGAAATAGGTGTCGATGAAGTTCAGGCCGATGGCCTTGTTGGTGACGCGAACTTGCTGCGGGCCGGGTTCGGCGGGTTGGTAATCGACATACTCGAGTACTTCGGGGCCGCCATGGGCGCGGAACTCAATACGCTTTGCCATCTGCCTTCTCCTAATGTCGTTTTACGAAGCTCCCTATCGGACTCCTAAGCTTGATCTTCGTCAACTGCGGCGGCCGTGGTTGCGATGTTATGCTACGCGCCCATTTGCGCCGGCCCCCGCTCCGATGGAGCGCCGCGTAGTTTTGCCCGATTCAAGGTGATGACATGACGACCCGCACCGAGGCCGTAAAAGCCTACCTGCTCGACCTGCAAGACCGCATTTGCGCCGCCCTGGAAACCGAGGACGGCGGCACGCGCTTCGTCGAAGACGCCTGGACCCGCCCTGCCGGCGGTGGCGGTCGCACCCGGGTTATTGAAAACGGCACAGTGATCGAAAAGGGCGGCGTCAACTTTTCCCACGTGTTTGGCAGCGGTCTCCCACCGTCCGCCAGCGCTCATCGGCCGGAACTGGCCGGGCGCGGCTTCGAAGCGCTGGGTGTGTCGTTGGTGATTCACCCGCACAACCCTTATGTGCCAACTTCCCACGCCAACGTGCGCTTTTTCATCGCCGAAAAAGAAGGTGAAGAACCGGTCTGGTGGTTTGGCGGCGGCTTTGACCTGACGCCTTACTACGGCAATGAAGAAGATTGCGTGCACTGGCACCGCGTCGCCGAAAAAGCCTGCGCACCGTTCGGCCCGGACGTTTATCCGCGCTACAAGGCCTGGTGCGACACCTATTTCCACATCAAGCATCGCCACGAACCTCGGGGCATCGGCGGTCTGTTTTTCGATGACCTGAACGAATGGGACTTCGACACCAGTTTCGCCTTCATGCGCGCCATTGGCGACGCGTTCATCGAGGCCTACCTGCCGATCGTGCAGCGCCGCAAGAATGATGCGTTCACCGCCAAACAGCGGGAATTCCAGGAATTCCGCCGTGGCCGATACGTCGAGTTCAACCTGGTCTATGACCGTGGCACGTTGTTCGGGCTGCAATCGGGCGGTCGCACCGAGTCGATCCTGATGTCCCTGCCGCCGCAAGTCCGCTGGGGCTATGACTGGAAGGTTGAACCGGGCAGCGAAGAAGCGCGCCTGACCGAGTATTTCCTGCAAGATCGCGATTGGTTGGCCAAGGGCTGAGGGGAATCCTGATGGATCGTTACGTCGTATTCGGTAACCCGATTGGCCACAGCAAGTCGCCGCTGATTCATCGCCTGTTTGCCGAGCAGACCGGTGAGCAATTGGACTACAGCACCTCGCTGGCGCCCCTCGACGACTTTTCCGACTTTGCCCGGGCATTTTTCGTTGAGGGTCGTGGGGCGAATGTCACCGTGCCGTTCAAGGAAGACGCGTTTCGTCTGGCCGACAGCCTGACGGCGCGTGCGCAACGGGCCGGCGCGGTGAACACGTTGAGCAAGCAGGCTGACGGCACGTTGTTGGGCGACAACACCGACGGCGCCGGGCTGGTACGCGACCTGACGGTGAACGCCGGTTTCAGCCTCAAGGGCAAACGCATCCTGCTGCTGGGTGCCGGCGGCGCGGTGCGCGGCGCGTTGGAGCCGTTGCTGGCCGAGCAACCGGCGTCGCTGATCATCGCCAACCGCACCGTGGAAAAAGCCGAACGGCTGGCGCAATTATTCGCCGACCTGGGGCCGGTGTCCGCCAGTGGTTTCGACTGGCTGCAAGAGCCGGTGGACCTGATCATCAACGCGACGTCCGCCAGTCTGTCAGGCGATGTACCGCCGATTGCCGGAAGTTTGATCGAGCCGGGCAGGACGCTGTGCTACGACATGATGTACGGCAAGGAGCCGACTTCGTTTTGCCGCTGGGCCAGTGAGCACGGCGCGGCGGTGGTGATGGATGGGTTGGGGATGCTGGCCGAGCAGGCAGCGGAAGCCTTCTACCTGTGGCGCGGCGTGCGGCCGGACACGGCGCCGGTGTTGGCCGAACTTCGACGGCAATTGGCCGCATAACCCTGTACCGCATAAACCTGTAGGAGCGAGGCTTGCCCGCGAAGCTTTTGGCGTACCTGAGGACGCCTTCGCGGGCAAGCCTCGCTCCTACAGGGTTGCGGTGGTAGTTCAATCTTCGAATCGGATCGGGCACTTCTCGGCCCCTTCGAGCTTCCTCAACTCATCCACCACCGGCGGCCGTGCCCCGCGCAAGGTCAGGCTGCGGTCCTGTTTGAGCAACCGCCGCGCCTCCTGATGCAGCATTTCCACGCCCGAATAGTCGATGAAATTAATGTGCTGCGCCTCGATCACTACCCGCGCGCCTTGCATCCGTTGCAGGCGCACTTGCAGGTAATGGCTGGCGCCAAAGAAGATCGAGCCGCCGACCCGCAGGATGTCTTCATCGCCATCGCGCCAGTGCTGCACCCGCGGTTGCGAGGTGCGTTTGAGGTAGAAGAACAGCGACGCCAACACCCCGGCATAGATCGCCGTCTGCAATTCCAGCAGCAACGTGGCGACACAGGTCAGGGCCATGACCAGGAATTCGGCGCGGCTGACCCGCAGCAACGCACGAATGCCACGATGGTCCACCAACCCCCAGGCGATCAATAGAATGCTGCCGGCCATGGCTGGGATCGGAATGTGCGCGATCAACCCGGCGCCGAAGATCGCGAACAGCGCCACCCACAACGCCGAGAACACCCCGGCCAGCGGCGAACAGGCGCCCGCTTCGTAGCTCAGGCCCGAGCGAGTGAAGGAGCCGGCCGACAGCGACCCGGAAAAAAATGCCCCGACCATGTTCGATAAGCCTTGGGCGCGCACTTCCTGATTGGCGTCGAGCAACTGCTGCGAGCGGGCCGATAAGGAGCGGGCAATCGACAGACTCGTCACCAATCCGAGCATGCCGACCGCTACGGCACTCGGCAGCAGGCGCAGGATCAATTCCAGGTCCAGCGGCAACGCGCTGAAGGGCGGCAACCGTCCGAAAAACGCACTGACCAATTTCACATGGCCAAACATCGCGGGCCAAAACCACACCAGCAAACCGCTCAAAACCAAGGTGATCAACAGCGTCGGCCAGCGCGGCAGCAGCAGTTTCAGAACAATACCGACCACTACTGTGGCCAGGCCCAGCACCAGCGACGGTTTATCCACAGCCCCGAGGTGAGTGATCAAGGTCATCAGGCTGTTGAGTGCCGTGGCCTGGTTGGGCAGGTCCAGCCCCAGCAGGTTGGGCATCTGGCCGATGGCGATCACCACTGCCGCACCAAGGGTGAAACCCAGCACCACCGAGTGCGAAACGAAATTCACCAGCGCGCCGAAACGCAGCATCCCCAACAACCACTGGAAAATGCCGGCAAGGAGCGTAAGAAGCAGGATCAGCGTGATGTAGTCCTGAGTCGCCGGCACGGCCAGAGGACTGACGCTGGCGTACAAAACGATGGAAATGGCCGCCGTAGGACCGCAGATCAAATGCCAAGACGAACCCCACAGGCAGGCAATCAACACCGGGATGATGGCGGCGTACAGGCCGTATTCCGGTGGGAGACCGGCGATCAGCGCGTAGGCAATGGATTGCGGCAGCGCGAGAATCGCGCCACTGAGGCCGACGATCAAATCCCGGCCGACACTGGCGCGGGTCTGGCGCGGCAGCCAGGTCAGAAAAGGGAAGAGTGAATGGCGGCTGGGGAAGGCCATGGGTCCTCTCGGGTGGGAGTTTGCGCAAAGGGTAACAGGACGAGACTGATCGTTCCCACGCTCTGCGTGGGAATGCATCCCGTGACGCTCGGCGTCACCTCCCGAAGCGGACGCGGAGCGTCCATGGCGGCATTCCCACGCGGAGCGTGGGAACGATCAGCGTTGAGGGTTAAAGCTTGGCTTTCACCGCGCCCAACGCATCTTTACCATCCACGGTCTTCACGCCATCCAGCCATTTATCCAGCACCGCCGGATTGGCCTTGATCCACGCCTTCACCGCCTCGGCATTGCTGACCTTCTTGTTCACCACCTCGGCCATGATGCTGTTCTCCATTTCCTGGGTGAAACTCAGGTTGGTGAGCAACTTGCCGACGTTCGGACAGGCCTGTGCATAACCTTTGCGGGTCAGTGTATAAACCGCGCCAGTGTCGCCGAAATACTTCTCGCCGCCCTTCAGGTAATGCATTTTCAGCTGCACGTTCATCGGGTGCGGGGTCCAGCCGAGGAAGGTCACGAACTTCTGTTTCTTCACTGCGCGAGACACTTCGGCCAGCATCGCCTGCTCGCTGGACTCAATCAGCTTCCACTGGCCCAGCTCGAAGTCGTTTTTCTTGATGATGTCCTGCAGCGAGATGTTCGCCGGGGCGCCGGAGCCGATGCCGTAGATTTTCTTGTCGAACTTGTCGGCGTATTTGTTCAGGTCGGCAAAGTTATGCACACCCGCGTCCCACACATAATCCGGGACGGCCAAGGTGAATTCAGTGCCGTCGAGGTTCTTCGCCAGTTGGGTCACGTCCCCCGTGGCCACGAACTTGTCGTAGAAGCCCTGCTGCGCCGGCATCCAGTTACCCAGGAACACATCCACCTGACCATCCTTCAAACCGCCAAAGGTAATCGGCACCGCGAGGGTGTCGACCTTGGCCTTGTAGCCCATGCCGTCCAGCAGAAACCCGGTGATGGCGTTGGTCGCGGCGATGTCGCTCCAACCCGGATCGGCCATTTTCACCGTCTCGCATTGATCGGCGTAAACCGATGCACTGCTCAGGGCCAAGAGCCCGACCGTCAGTACTGTGGATAACCTTTGCATGGACTTCCCCTTCACATTATTGGTTTTGGCAGGGTTGTGGATAACGTGCTTTGCGCTCCAGATCATCAAGGTCGATGTGGTTGCGCATGTACTGCTGACTGGCGTCCACCAGCGGCTGGTGATCCCAGCTCTTCAGCTTGCCGATCGTCAGGGCGTCGGCAACAAAGCGCCGGCGCCGTTGGCTGTCGAGGACCTGTTGATGGATCACCGGAATATTCCATTTGGCCCGGGCTTCGGCGAGAAAATCGTCGAACAGCTGGCGATATTGAGGCGATTGGCTAAGTTCTTCCTGCTCGCGCGGGTCGTTGTGTACGTCGAAGAGTAGACAAGGGTCGTCTTCGCTGTAGATGAATTTGTAGGCGCCACGGCGGATCATCATCAATGGGCTTATGGTGCCTTCGGCCATGTATTCGCCGAACACTTCGTCGTGACCGCCCTGCCCTTGCAGGTGTGAAACCAGTGAACGGCCGTCCATCGGCAGATTGGCTTCCAGCGTTCCGCCCGCCAGTTCGACGAAGGTCGGCAACAGATCCGCCGTGGAAACCGCCGCACTCACCCGCCCCGCCCCGAATTGCCCCGGCGCACTTATCAACAGCGGGACCCGGGCAGCCATTTCGAACCAATGCATTTTGTACCAGAGGCCACGTTCGCCGAGCATGTCGCCATGGTCGCCGGAGAAGACAATGATGGTGTCATCGATCAGGCCTGTTTCTTCGAGGGTTTGCAGGAGTTTGCCGACGTTGCTGTCGATATAGCTGCACGCTCCGAAATACGCACGGCGCGCGTCGCGAATCTTATCCACAGGCAATGGTTTGTCCCACAGGTCATAAACCTTGAGCAAACGCTGGGAGTGCGGGTCGAGTTCAGTCTGGGCCGGCGTCGTAGGCAACGGGATGTCGGCGTCGTCGTACATATCCCAAAAAGGCTTGGGAATGGTGTACGGGTCGTGTGGGTGAGTCATCGAAACGGTCAGGCAGAACGGCTGATCGCCATCCTCGCGGATGTGATCGAACAGGTACTGCTGGGCCTTGAACACCACCTCTTCATCGAAATCCAGCTGATTGGTGCGCACGCACGGCCCGGCTTGCAGCACCGACGACATGTTGTGATACCAGGTCGGGCGCACGTCCGGTTCGTCCCAGTTCACTGACCAGCCGTAGTCGGCCGGGTAGATGTCACTGGTCAGGCGTTCTTCATAGCCGTGGAGCTGATCCGGGCCGCAAAAATGCATCTTGCCCGACAGCGCGGTGCGGTAACCGAGGCGACGCAGGTAGTGGGCATAAGTCGGTACGTCGGCGGGGAAATCGGCCGCGTTGTCGTAGGCGCCGATCTTGCTCGGCAACTGACCGCTGACCAGGGTAAACCGCGACGGCGCGCACAACGGGCTGTTGCAATACGCGGCGTCGAACACCACGCCTTCGGCGGCGAGGCGACTGAGATTCGGGAGTTTGATGGGCGAAGGGCCGTAGAACGGCAACATTGGCGCGGCCATCTGATCGGCCATGATGAAAAGAATATTCTTGCGCTTCATGTGATCGCGGCATTCCATAGTGAATATTTATGCGAGAGTGCTGCGACCGAGCATGTAGGCCATGCTCTTTGTGGTAAAGCCCATGCCAGGCAATGACTAGGATAAGCACAGCTTATGTATGACGCCCTCGGTGATTTGTCCCTCGATTTGCTGCGTGCCTTCGAATCGGCGGCGCGTCAGCACAGCTTTACTGCGGCTGCCGTGGAGCTGGGTACCACGCAGCCGGCCATCAGTCAGCAGATCAAACGATTGGAGGAACAACTGGGCACACGGTTGTTCGACCGCATCTATCGCGGTATCGAATTGACCGAGACCGGGATGATCCTTTTCGAGCAGGTTCAGCTCGGTTTGCAGAATATCGACGCCGGATTGAGCGCAATCAGCGCACAGCAGTCCCATGAGGTGCTGCAAGTCGCCACCGATTTCGCCTTCGCCGCCTATTGGTTGATGCCGCGCCTGCACCGCTTTCACGAAGCCAATCCTCAGGTCGATGTCAGCCTGGTCACCAGTGAGCGCAATCACAATATGCTGCGCACCGATATCGACGTGGCGGTGTTGTTCGGCGATGGACGTTTTAAACAGGGCGAAAGCCATTGGCTGTTCAGCGAAGAAGTGTTCCCGGTGTGCAGCCCGCTATTGTTGAAGGACCGCGCCCTGCCCCTACCAGTCCAGTCGTTGCTGGATTTGCCGCTGCTGCACCTGCGGGGTGAAAACAGCAGCAACTGGTTCGACTGGAGCGGCGTGTTCCGGGAATTGGGGATAACTTCGGCGCCGGCGCCGGGACAACTGCGTTTCGACAATTACACCTTGTTGATCCAGGCCGCGATTGGCGGCCAGGGCGTGGCCATCGGTTGGCGGCACCTTGTGGATAACTTGCTGGCTCAGGGTTTGTTATGCCGGCCGATTGCCGACACGGTGATTTCCCGGTTGGGTTATTACGTTGTGTTGCCTCAGCGCAAACGGCGTGGTGTGTTGATCAAACAATTTGTGGATTGGTTGATGGCTGAGCAGGCCAGCAGCGCGCAGTCGTTGACCGGTTTGCCGTTTCCGTCGATTGCGGTGTGAAAGGGCAAAAAATCGCACCTGTAGGTGCTGCCGAAGGCTGCGATCTTTAAGGTTCCGAAGCCGCCACAAAACTCACATGCTCCCCGAGATGCAGATTCAACCGCATCTCATCGGCAATACCCACGGCCACACGGTTCAACCGCTCAAGCGGCTCGGCCAGACCTGTCTCCAGGCTGCTGCTGACCTGGCTGAAATGCTCGATGGTCAACCCGGCGACCCCACGCGGGGCGTCCACCAACGTCCATTGCAGACCGCTGCTTTGCAGGGCGTCGAGGATTTCTTCGGCGGCATGGTGCTGAAGGTCGTCCTCCACTTCCGGCTCGTCTAATTCCTCGAAATGCCCCACCACAAACAACCGGTTTATACCGGCGGCTTGCATACCGTCGATCAACGCATCCACTGCCAGCACCTGCTCGACCGGGCCGGGTACGATGGTTTTTTCCACGTGTTCGCTGTTGATTGGCAGCCCTGGTGCGTCTAGTAAACAGATCACCGCCGAAGCGCCGGCCACGCTTTGCTTGACCCGTCCGGCGTCGAACAGATCGCCGTTCTTGGTGCGCAGGCCCGGTCGAGGCGCCAGTGCCGTCAGGTCATCGAGAATCGCGATCACTTCATGCTGGCGCCGCAGCATTTCAGCCATCAGCGCACTGCCCAGGCTACTCATGGCACCATAGAGCACCACTTTCACCACCGGGGTTTCGGCATTTTTCATGGCTGGGTTCCTTGTTTCCTACCTATATGGCGTGTGACCTGTAGGAAGCGGTGAGGGTTCGACCAGGATTTCGAGAGGTTCAAATGCAGCCAATCACGGGCTACCACGCCCACGTCTATTTCGACGCCAGCACCATCGACCAGGCCCGGGCCTTGTGCGAGCAGGCGGCGCAGCTGTTCCCGCTGAAAATGGGCCGCGTGCACGAACGCCCGGTCGGGCCGCACCCTGACTGGAGCTGCCAACTGGCGTTCGGGCCGGAACTCATCGGCGAGGTGCTGCCGTGGCTGGTGCTCAATCGCAACGGCTTGGTGGTGTTCTTGCACCCTGACACCGGCGATGACCTGCTCGACCACACCGAGCACGCGGTGTGGATGGGCGCGATCCGGCCGTTGAACCTGTCTATTTTCTGATCAGATTGTTTCCTCGGCTTCACTGGGCAGATGTTCGTCCAGATGCAGCCAGGGCAAGCGGCTGTCGGTCCAGATGTGCCGGTCGGCCGGGGCGTTTTCAGGATGATCGAGGGTGGCGATGGTCAGGTCGATGCTCTCGGGGCTGAGCTGCGTGATCAGGGCAACCTGCGCCCCGCAGGTCGGGCAGAAATATCGCGCGCAGTGTTCAGAAGAGTCGTACCGCGCGGGTGTCCCGCCCTTCCATTCAAACGTTGCGGCGGGCACGGTGATCCAGGTAGTCACGATTCCGCCACTGACTCGCCGGCAAATCGAGCAATGGCAGTGGGCGATGTCGTGCAGCGGCCCGCTGAATTGATAGCGCAGATGTCCGCAATGGCAGCCGCCGGTATGGATGTCGCCCATGGTGTTCACTCCTCATCATTGTTCACCGCTTCGCGAGCAGGCTCGCTCCCACATTGGAATGCGTACCCCTGTGGGAGCGAGCCTGCTCGCGAATGCTTCAACTCGCTTACCTTCCGTCCGACGACCGGTCGTACACCCGGTCAATGCTTTCACCAGCGAAAGCTTGATGAAAGCTTTCCCCATTAGGATCGCCCCACTACCGGCAACAGACCGGTTGGCCAATGCCTGTGTTTTATCGCTCGCACGGCCCAATTAACAACAACAATGGTGATTCTGATGTCCTCTGCTACCCGCCGCTTTGCTGCAACTCCGCCCGTACGCCTCGTGCTTCCCGTTCTGCGCTGACCCCACCCGGTTCGCCCATTCCCTAGCCGCGCTACGCCTGGAGTATTCCCATGCTGACTTTCCTTGGCTTTGCCATGGTCATCACGTTCATGTTCCTGATCATGACCAAGCGCCTGTCCGCGCTGATTGCCCTGATCATCATTCCAATCATCTTTGCCCTGTTCGGCGGTTTTGCGCCGAAGATCGGCCCGATGATGCTCGAAGGCATCACCAAGCTTGCGCCGACCGGCGTGATGCTGATGTTCGCCATTCTGTACTTCGCCCTGATGATCGACTCCGGCCTGTTTGACCCGGCCGTGCGCAAGATCCTTAAACTGGTCAAGGGCGACCCGTTGAAAGTTTCGGTCGGTACCGCCGTTCTGGCGCTCGTTGTTTCCCTCGATGGTGACGGCGCGACCACTTATATGATCTGCGTGGCCGCCATGCTGCCGCTCTACAGCCGCATCGGCATGAGCCCGCGAATCATGGCTGGCCTGATCATCCTCGCCGGTGGCGTGATGAACATGACACCGTGGGGCGGCCCGACCGCTCGTGCGGCGAGTGCGCTGCATGTGGACCCGTCCGACATCTTCGTACCGATGATCCCGGCGATGCTGGCCGGTGTGGTGGCGATCCTGGCGATTGCCTACTTCTACGGTAAACGCGAGCGTGCGCGTCTGGGTGAATTGCACCTGGCCGGCGACGAAGTGGACCACAGCGAAATCAGCGTTTCCCAGTTCCCGGATGCCCGTCGTCCGAAGCTGATCTGGTTCAACGGCGCGTTGACCATCGCCCTGATGTGCACCCTGATCGCCGGCCTGTTGCCGCTGCCGGTGCTGTTCATGGTGGCGTTCAGTATTGCGATGATCGTCAACTACCCGTGCCTGCAACAGCAGAAAGACCGCGTTGCTGCCCACGCCGGTAGCGTGCTGGCGGTGGTCGGTTTGATCTTCGCGGCCGGTATCTTCACCGGTATCCTGTCGGGCACCGGCATGGTCGATGCCATGTCGAAAAGCTTGCTGGCGGTGATTCCGGACTTCCTCGGCCCGTACCTGGCGGTGATCACGGCGCTGGTGAGCATGCCGTTCACCTTCTTCATGTCCAACGACGCATTTTATTACGGCGTGTTACCAGTACTTGCCGAAGCCGCCAGTCACTACGGTATAACCGCGGTAGAAATGGCGCGTGCCTCGATCGTCGGTCAGCCCGTCCACTTGCTGAGCCCGCTGGTTCCATCGACTTACCTGTTGGTGGCCCTGGCCGGTATCGAATTTGGTGATCACCAGCGCTTTACCCTCAAATGGGCAGTACTGGTGTGCATGTGCATACTGGTTGCAGCGTTGCTGATGGGGATCTTTCCGGTATTCAGCACTCTATAAGCCCAAGACTCACCATGACGGGTCCAGGCTTTGCGGTTTGAAGCCCGGGCCCTTCGTGGTTTAACACTCGCTCAAAGGAATACACATGGAATGGCTGACCAACCCTGAAATCTGGGTTGCCTTCTTCACCCTGACTGCCCTGGAGATCGTCCTGGGCATCGATAACATCATCATGATCTCGATCCTGGTCAGCCGCATGCCTAAGCACATGCAACAGCGGACCCGGATTTTCGGCCTGGCCCTGGCCATGGTCACGCGGATCCTGTTGCTGCTGTCGATCACCTGGGTCATGCGCCTCACTGCCGACCTGTTCGAAGTGTTCGGCCAGGGGATTTCCGGGCGTGACCTGATTTTGTTCTTCGGTGGTCTGTTCCTGCTGTGGAAGAGTTCGCAAGAGATGTACCACGCACTGGAAGGCGAAGACGAAACCAGCGAGGAGCCGGGCGGCAAGGGTGGCAACTTCCTCTACACGATCATTCAGATCGCGATCATCGACATCGTGTTCTCGCTGGACTCGGTGATCACCGCCGTCGGCATGGTCTCCCACGTACCGGTCATGGTCGCGGCGATTATCGTGGCCGTGCTGGTGATGATGTGGGCTTCGGGCACCATCAGCGAATTCATCGACAAGCACCCGTCGCTGAAAATGCTGGCGCTGTCGTTCCTGTTGATCGTCGGTACCGTGCTGATTGCCGAATCCTTCGACGTGCACGTGCCAAAAGGCTACGTCTACTTCGCCATGGCGTTCTCGCTGGCGGTGGAAGCGATCAACATCAAGATGCGCACCGCGATTGCGAAAAAGAAAAAACAGCAAGACCCGGTGAAACTGCGCAAGGACATTCCGGGTCAATAACCCGAATGCCGCAGCTCTGCTAACCCTGTGGGAGCGGGCTTGCTCGCGAAGGCGGTGTGTCAGTCGATTTCAATATCGGCTGACACACCGCCTTCGCGAGCAAGCTCGCTCCCACATTTTTTTGCACTATCCAAAACGCCAAACTCCCCCGATGCTCTGCAATAGCGTCCAAAGGTTGACCTGTCGGGCTTCGATGGTTAGCGTCTCCCTCGCACCAAACGACAACGCCAAGGAATGCACATGTCTGGAAAACCCGCCGCACGCGTCACGGACCCGACCACCTGCCCGCTTCCGGGACATGGCACCAACCCCATTGCCAGCGGTTCGCCCGACGTTTTCTTCAACAGTCTTGCAGCGGCTCGTGTCAGCGACAAATGCACGTGCGGCCAAGCCCTCAGTGGCGGTTTCTCTTCAACGGTGTTCATTAACGGCCTGAATGCCACCACCGTTAATAGCACCGCCAGTCATGGCGGCGTTGTGGTCGGTGGTTCCGGCAACGTCATCATCGGCGACAGTCACACCGCTGCGCCGTTTATCCCGCCCCTGCCGATCATTGGCCAGCCATTGGTGGAGTTCAAAGCCGTCAGCGCCGGCAACAGCGAACCCATTGCCGAGCAGGGCTATGAAATCGAAACCGCCGAAGGCCGCATCGTCAAAGGTCAGACCAACGCCCAGGGTATGACCCAAAGCGTCGCCACCCTGCAGCCCGACCTTGCCGTCGTCCGCTGGACTGTCTGAGCCTCAAGGAAGAAAGAAATGACCGGACAATGCATTGCCCCCGACGACCTGGACATGAAAAAACTCTGGGACAGCACCTGCGAATTGCCCACCTGCAAACGCGAAACCACCACCGGCGGCCCCAACCCGAAAACTCGCGTCGAAGTGCCGCTACTGACTTGTAACTGCCTGTGGCGCAGGTTCCAGAAAGAAGCCGAAGACTGGGTGGCGCCGGGCGGCGTACTGATCGCCGACCCACAGGCGCGCAATCGCAAGATCAACGCGGCGTATGCGCAATTGTGGCTGGCGGACAACCGGTTTCAGTGGGCGGGGTTGGCCGCGTTTGCATCGAAGCAAGTGGGGTGTGGGTTGATCCACGCCACCAAATTGCAAACGGCTGTTGCGGCGCAAAAGGCTGCGCAGGAGAAATTGCGAACTGCCAAATCGGAAACCCTTTTTGAAGGGTTTGGGTTCAAGTTCAGCAAGACTGACCCTGAAGTGGAAAAGGAATTGGAAAGAGCCCGAGCCGCCAATCCACTGCCCACCGAAGACATTACCTTGGGCGATAACCCTCGATCGGTAGTCCAACAACAACTGGATTATGTGTACGAAATGTTGGCATTGGGGAACACCTCGTTGTTCCTGGATGTTTATCCGCTGCACCGGTTTTTTATGGTGCGCGGTTACAAGGAAATGGAGATGTGCCTGAAAAGTCGACGAGGCATTGTGAAAGATGTGATGTGGCCGATTGCTGGGAAAGTGGAGTTTGGCGCAGATACCCCTGAGATCTATGCAACCTTCAAAGCCATTGACGACGGTGACATCAAGGGTAGCGTTGAGCGGATGGCGACACACGAGCAAGTCAATATTCTGCAACCTGCCATGTACGATGAAACCCATTTCGCTACGCTGATGCGGGGCACTCATGGGGGCGATGTCATCTCGGTAGTGACGGGTTTACTGCCAGGGGCGGCAGAAGAAATCCAGCTGACGCTCGCTAGCCAATGCAAAGCTCCAGACAATAGGAAAGTGGCTTTCGGTAGTAATCCGCTTGCCAACCTGGCCGACAAGAATCAGAGAATGGAGTTTGTCTTACGCGCCGCCACTCAATTTGACGCATTGCTCAAAGAACCGGCTTCCCGAGCAAAGTTGAAGCAATCCATTACCGACATTGCGAACGGCGGAGGCATCAACTGATGTTCAAGCGAAATAGCTATGGTGCTGTTGTCGTTTTGTTGGTTGCCGCCGCTTTGGCGTTTTATTTCGGTCGCGGCCCGGAACACATTGCTATCCACATCGGCAAGAGTTTCGACACGGTGGCGAGCGACTCGACCTTTCCAGTAAAGGACGAAACCGCCATTTATCCGAGTGATCCACCTCACCCAAGCTCCACCTGGATCAGCACGCCGGTCGTTATTACCTTTGATGACAAACAACATGGCTTCACCTTGCCAGCCACCCAGTTTGGCGCGATTGGATGGTCCGAATTCAAGGCGATCACGCTGACTACATCGCCAATGATGGAAACCGTGCCATTCGAACAAGCTGTAAAGCTCCTTGATGAGCTACAGCAGATGTTTAAAAAGGCCGGGTGGGCTCCAGAGTCTGTGCAAGGCAATGATTGGCTCAAGATAGAAACCGAAGAAGACAAAGTGCGGCTTCAGGCCAAGCTCTTCGAACAACTGGACGGAGTCATCCTCTTGATTCCGCACAAGTACAGCTTGATCCTGCACATCAAATGCTACGTCCGCTGCGATGAGCGAAATCCCGAGACAGCGAAATATCTGATCGACGTGGGGTTGGGCGAGGACCATTTCAGCGATTGAACTCTGGGTGGCTCAACATTGACATTGAATTTCGGGCCGCCTTCGCGAGCAGGCTCGCTTCCACAAGGTGTACGGTGAATTTCTGTCCTTGAACTCCTATTTCATATCTGCATCAAGCTGTTTTTATGACAGTTTTGTTTCAATCACTTCTTTAGCTATGCGATGCTGGCGCCCAGACCGTTAGCCAACTACAGCTTAAGTACAGAACGTAGAACGTCGCGCGGCACCGTCAACTTGTCCCTTTGGGACGCTACCACCACAGGGGGCCCAGCATGCTGACCCTGCTCAATTTGCTATCCGCCGTGACCTTGCTGATCTGGGGCACGCACATCGTCCGAACCGGCATCCTGCGGGTCTACGGTTCCAACCTGCGCCATGTGATTGGCCAGAACATGTCCAAGCGTGGGCTGGCATTTATCGCCGGCATTGTCGTGACCGCCATGGTCCAGAGCAGCAACGCCACCGCGATGCTCGTTACCTCGTTCGTCGGTCAGGGCCTGATGGCGCTGACCCCGGCCCTGGCCACCATGCTTGGGGCCGACGTCGGTACTGCGTTGATGGCGCGAGTGCTGACGTTCGACCTGTCGTGGCTGTCGCCGCTGCTGATTTTCCTCGGGGTGATTTTCTTCCTGTCGCGCAAACAGACCCGCGTCGGACAAATGGGCCGGGTCGCCATCGGCCTGGGGCTGATCATCCTCGCGCTGCAACTGATCGTCGAAGCCGCCGCCCCGATCACCCACGCCCAAGGGGTGAAGGTGATCTTCGCCTCCCTGACCGGCGACATCCTGCTCGATGCCCTGATTGGCGCGCTGTTCGCAATGATTTCCTACTCCAGCCTGGCCGCTGTCCTGCTGACCGCGACCCTGGCCGGCGCCGGCGTGATCAGTCTGCCAGTGGCCATCGGTCTGGTGATCGGCGCCAACATCGGCAGCGGTGTGCTCGCCTTCATGAGCACCAGCATGCAGAACGCCGCCGGCCGTCAGGTGGCGCTGGGCAGCCTGTTGTACAAACTGATTGGTCTGCTGCTGATCATCCCGGTGCTCGACCCGTTGGTGCACTGGATCGACAGCCTGGACTTCAGCTCGCAGGAAATGGTCATCGGCTTTCACCTGCTCTACAACACCGCACGCTGCCTGATCCTGTTGCCGAGCGTCGGGCCAATGGCGAAGCTTTGCGCCTGGCTGCTGCCAGAGCGCCCGGAACTCAATGGCATGGCCAAACCCCGGCACCTCGACGCCACCGCGCTGGTCACCCCGAGCCTGGCGCTGGCCAACGCCGCCCGGGAAACCCTGCGCATCGGCGACCTCATCGACAACATGCTCGAAGCCATGCTCGATGTGCTACACGGCAAACAAACTGCCGTGACCCAGGAAATGCGCCGCCACACCGATGACGTCGAGGCGCTCTACAGCGCCATCAAGCTCTATCTGGCGCAGATGCCCAGGGAAGACCTCAGCGATCAGGACAGTCGGCGCTGGGCGGAAATCATCGAACTGGCGATCAACCTCAAATTGGCCAGCGACCTGATCGAACGCATGCTGCGCAAGGTTCAGCAGCAGAAGACTTCACAGCGCCGGTCCTTTTCCGAGGTGGGCCTGGAAGAGTTGGCGGGGCTGCACAGTCAGTTGATCTCCAATTTGCGCCTGGGGTTGTCGGTGTTCCTCAGCAGCGATCCGGAAAGCGCGCGTCAGTTGCTACGCGAGAAACGTCGCTTTCGCGCACAGGAACGCCGCTTGGCCCATGCCCATGTCAGCCGATTGCAACGTAAGATCGTGCAAAGTATCGAAACCAGTTCGTTGCACCTTGAACTGATTGCCGACATGAAACGCTTGAATTCGCTGTTCTGTAGCAGCGCCTACGCGGTCTTGGAAACGGCCGACACCGGAGCGCTGGCGGCTGACGATTTGGCTGACATCACACATTCGCCTTGAACGTCTGGCGGTGTGGTCAGTCAGTTACAGTGGTTCAGCCATTCAGGCCATTCGCGAGCAGGCTCGCTCCCACAGGGGAATGTATTTCAATGTGGGAGCGAGCCTGCTTGCGAAGACGGCCTGACTGACGACACGGATCTCCAATCAGCCGTATGGAAGCTCGTTATGCGTTGCCTGTTGTTCGCCTGTCTGTTGCTCGGTTCATTCCCGTCGTTCGCCCTGGACCGTTTCCAGGTCGAAGGCTATGCCCTGCCCAACGGGCTGCAATTGCTGCTCAAGCCCGGCACCGATCGCGGGCATGTGGCGATTCGCCTGGTGGTTGGCGTCGGCATTGATGACTTCAAATGCGGCGACAAAGAGCTGCCACACCTGCTCGAACACTTGCTGTTCAGCGGCATCGACGCCAGCGGCGAAGGTGGTCTGGAGGAGCGCATGCAGGCGCTGGGCGGTGAATGGAACGCCTACACCAGCAACGCCGACACCACATTCGTCATCGAAGCCCCGGCGAAAAACCAGCGTAAGGTCCTCGACCTGCTGCTGGCATTGCTGACCCAGACCAAATTCGACGACAACGCGATCAACGCTGCCAAGCAAGTGGTCGAGCGCGAAGATGGCGGTCACTACTCACACTTGCAGCGCTGGATGGATCGTCAGGACCTTGGCCACACGGCCAGCAATCAGCTCGCCGTGGAACTGGGCCTTAAATGCCCTGAGCGTGCCGAGGTCGGTCACCTGACCCGCGAGCAACTGGAGACGGTGCGCAAGGCCTGGTACGCACCGAACAACATGACCCTGATCGTGGTCGGCGACCTCGACAAGTTGCTGCCGGCCTATCTGGAACGGGCTTATGGCGCGCTTGAAGCGGTCGATCCCACCGATCATCTGCCGCTGCCGGACATCAACGCCAGCGCCGCCCATGAGCGCAGCTTGATTCACGGGTTTGTCGGTGGCGGTGCGAAATTGCACTGGCTGGTCCCGGAACCGGTGCTGGAAGACATCCCCGATCAAACCTTCGACTTGCTCAAGGATTATCTGGACTGGGCGTTGTATCGGCAGATGCGTCTGGCCCATGGCTTGTCCTATGGCCCCTGGGCTGAGCGCGAGCTGTTCGGCAGTGTCGGTTTCATGAGCCTGAACGCCGACCTTGAGCGCGAAAACGTGGCCGAAGCCGAGCAAGTGCTGGAGGACATGAAGGCCGAGTTGCTCAAGAACGGCCTCGATACCGAGACCTTTGATCGCCTCAAACAAGCCGCCATCGCCCGCCAGTCCTGGGCCGTGCAAGGCAACAGCGCGCTGGCCGATTACTACTGGAGCGCGCTCGGCGACTACGAGGACGGCCGCTTCACCGACCCGGCCAAGGAACTGCAGGGCGTGACACTGGAAGAAGCGAACAAAGCGATGCGCGAGTTGCTGCTGCAGCCGGGGTATTTGCGGATTGAGAAGCCGTTGATCAGTGATGATCAGTTGTTGTGGGCGATTGCCGGGGTATTGGGTTTGGTGGTGTTGGGTTTGATGGCGTGGCGCTTCCATCGCAAACGTTAGAAACCCCCTCGCCACAGTTGTTCATCATCGCCTGTGGTTTTGTGTTCGACCAAAGTAACCGTCACCCTCGCCACACCGACGCCTCGGCGTTACCCTGTCGAGGATTTTTCCTATGACTAGTGTGAACCGCCGAATGCCTAACCTGCCCCTCATCATCCAGCGCATCCTCGAATTGATGAAGCGCTATCCTGGGGTCATTGCGCTTGGTGGTTTTATCTCTGGCGTGGGCAGCTTCATGCTGGTGGATCGCCAACAGGGCCTGGCGACCTGGATCACCACCATCATGCTGGTCAGTTGGGTCTGGCTGATGCTGGAAAACAGCCTCACGCAGCTGTTCACCCGCGTGTTCAAGCGGGAAATTCCCCAGCCGCTGCTGCGCTACGCGACGCAGATGATCCATCAGGAAAGCCTGTTTTTCGTCCTGCCGTTTTTCTTCATCACCACCACTTGGAACAGTGGCCAACTGTTCTTCACCGGGTTGCTGAGCATCGCGGCGCTGATCTCCATCACCGATCCGCTCTACTACAAATGGCTGGCGCCACGGCGCTGGGCGTTCCTGGCGTTGCACACCCTGACGCTGTTCGCCGCCCTGCTCACCGCCCTGCCCGTCATCCTGCACCTGACCACGTCCCAGAGTTTCAAACTGGCCCTGGGCATCGCCATGCTGTTGTCGTTTCCGAGCCTGGCGTCGATCTTCCCGATTCGCACCGTGCGCAACGCCCTGGCGATCCTGAGCATCACGCTCGGCATCGGCGCTCTTGGCTGGGTGCTGCGTTCGTGGGTGCCGCCGGCAACGTTGTGGATGACTGACGTCGCCATCAGTACCGAAATGCAGGATCGCACCCCCGGCGACAGCCTGGACGAAGTCAGCGCCGAGCAGATTCGTGGCGGCGGGCTCTACGCCTACACCGCGATCAACGCCCCGCGTGGTCTGGATGAGCGGATTTATCACGTGTGGCAGTTCAACGGTAACGAGGTCGACCGCATCCCGCTGGATATTCACGGCGGGCGCAAGGAAGGCTACCGGGCCTGGACCCACAAGCAGAACTTCCCGGGCAATCCGGCAGGCAAATGGCAGGTCCGCGTGTTGACCGAAGATGGCCAGGTGATCGGCGTGCTGCGCTTCGTGGTCAAGGACAGCACACCGACCAAAGAAAAGTAATGCGGTTCGTGCTATTACGTAGCTCTGCGTAACAACCGAACAAGCACGGAGCTTATGACCAGCAGCACAATGGCCGGCAATGCCCAGTTGGACACGTCGCACACCCCTGCTCAATTGCGGGTCACGGGTGACTGGACGCTTGCCCACTACGCTGACCTCAAGCGCCTGGGCGACAAGCTGCGCGGCCTGTACGACGACAGCACCCACATCGATCTCAACGGCCTCGGCGCCCTCGACACTGCCGGTGCATCGTTGCTGGTGGAGTTGCTGGGTTCAGAGCGCCTGGGCCGTTCGGCCGAACACCCCGAATGCACCCTCTCCAACGCCGATCGCGCGTTGCTGCAAACCGTCTACTGCTCGTTGGCTGATTTCTGTGTACCGCTCAAGGGGCCGGAAGTCGGCGTCGGCATTCAACTGTTGACCCGCATCGGTCGCGCCGTTGATGCAGTCTGGCAAGACACCCTGCAACTGCTGGGCTTTGTCGGGTTGATCCTCGAAACCATCGCCCGCAATTTGTTTCGTCCCAAGCGCTGGCGCATCACGCCGATGGTCGCGCACATCGAACAGACCGGCCTCGACGCCGCGCCCATCGTTGCCCTGCTGACCTTTCTCGTGGGTGCCGTGGTGGCGTTTCTCGGGGCGACCGTATTGGCCAGCTTCGGCGCGAGTATTTTCACCGTGGACCTGGTGGCGTTTTCGTTCCTGCGTGAGTTCGGCGTGTTGCTGACTGCGATCCTGATGGCCGGACGCACCGCCAGTGCATTCACTGCGCAGATCGGCTCGATGAAGGCCAACGAAGAAATTGACGCGATCCGCACCCTTGGCCTCGACCCGATGGAATTGCTGGTGGTCCCACGGGTGTTGGCGCTGTTGGTGGCGCTGCCGATGCTGACCTTTCTGGCGATGATTTCCGGGATTGTCGGTGGCGGTGTGGTTTGCGCAGTGTCGCTGGGCATTTCGCCGGCGATGTTCCTGTCGCTGCTGCAAACCGACATTGGCGTTCAGCATTTTCTGGTGGGGATCGTCAAAGCGCCGATCTTCGCGTTCCTGATTGCGGCCATCGGTTGCCTGGAAGGCTTCAAGGTCAGCGGCAGCGCCGAATCCGTCGGCGCCCACACCACGTCCAGCGTGGTCCAGTCGATTTTCGTGGTGATCGTGCTCGACGCCGTGGCCGCGTTGTTTTTCATGGAGATCGGCTGGTGAGTCGACAACCGCGAGCGCCTTCCGAGGCGGTGATCGAAGTCCGTGGGCTGTGCAATCGCTTTGGCAGCCAGAGCGTCCACGAAAACCTCGACCTGGATTTGTACAAGGGCGAAATCCTGGCGGTGGTCGGTGGCTCCGGCAGCGGCAAGTCGGTGTTGCTGCGCAGCATCGTCGGCTTGTGCCAACCCAGCGAAGGCGTGGTGAAAGTCTTCGGCAAGAACCTGCCGACGCTCTCCGAACACGAGCGTTCGATGGTCGAACGACGCTTCGGTGTGCTGTTCCAGAAAGGCGCGCTGTTCTCTTCGCTGACCGTGACCGAAAACGTCGCCCTGCCCCTGATCGAACACGCCGGCCTCAGCCGCGCCGACGCCGAGCACCTGGCGGCGGTGAAACTGGCATTGGCCGGGCTGCCGTTATCGGCGGCGGACAAATACCCCGCGTCCCTCTCCGGCGGCATGATCAAACGTGCCGCTCTGGCCCGGGCGTTGGCGCTGGACCCGGACATCCTGTTTCTCGACGAACCCACCGCCGGCCTCGACCCGATTGGCGCCGCGGCGTTCGATCAACTGATCCTGACCCTGCGCGATGCCTTGGGCCTGAGCGTTTTCCTGGTGACCCACGACCTCGACACGCTCTACACCATCACCGACCGGGTGGCGGTGTTGGCACAGAAGAAAGTGCTGGTGGCGGACGCCATCGACAAGGTGTCGGAAACCGACGATCCGTGGATTCACGAATACTTCCATGGCCCTCGCGGCCGCGCGGCGCTGACCGCCGCTCAACAGTTAAACGAGGTCTGACATGGAAACCCGAGCCCATCATGTACTGATCGGCCTGTTCACCGTGATTGTGGTGGCGGGCGCCCTGCTCTTCGGCTTGTGGCTGGCCAAGTCCAGCGTCGACACCGAGTTCAAGGACTACGAAATCGTCTTCAACGAGGCGGTCAGCGGTTTGTCCAAGGGCAGCGCCGTGCAGTACAGCGGGATCAAGGTCGGTGACGTGGTGTCCCTGCGCCTGGACCCGAAGGACCCGCGCCGGGTGCTGGCGCGGATTCGCCTCGGTGGCGAGACGCCGATCAAGGAAGACACCCAGGCCAAACTGGCGCTGACCGGGATCACTGGCACTTCGATCATCCAGCTCAGCGGCGGCACGCCGCAAAGTCCCAAGCTGCGCGGCAAGGACGGTGAGTTGCCGACGATCATCGCCGCGCCCTCGCCTATCGCCCGGCTGCTGAATGACAGCAACGACTTGATGGCTGGCGTGAGTACGCTGATGCACAACGCTAACCTGATGTTTTCGGCGGAAAACATCGAGCGCATCAGCAACACCCTCGAACACCTGGAGCAAACCACCGGCACCATCGCCGAACAACGGGGTGATATTCGCCAGGCCATGCAACAACTGGCGTCGATCGGCAAACAGGCCAGCGCCACCCTCGAGCAAACCACCGCGCTGATGCGCAACGCCAACGGCTTGCTCAACGATCAGGGCAAGCAGATGTTCGGCAGCGCCGGCCAAGCCATGAAGTCGCTGGAACAGACCACTGCGACCATCGACAAACTGCTGACCACCAACCAGGATTCCCTCAACAGTGGCATGCAGGGCCTCAATGGCCTGGCCCCGGCGGTGCGTGAACTGCGCGATACGCTGAGTTCGCTGCGGGCGATTTCCCAGCGACTGGAAGCCAACCCCAGCGGTTACCTGCTGGGCAGCGACAAGAACAAGGAATTCACGCCATGAAGCTGACTCACCTCGCCCTCCTCGCCGGTTTTGCCCTGGTCAGCGCGTGCTCGATCCTGCCCAAGGCCGAGCCGTCCGATGTTTATCGGTTACCCTCGACACAGAGTGCTTCTGCGGCCAGTCATGGCACGCCGCAACATTGGTCGCTGCGCCTGGCCAAACCCCAGGCCAGCGAGGCGTTGAACAGCCCGAAAATCGCGGTCATTCCTCAGGGTGACTTGATCAGCAGCTACAAGGCATCGCGCTGGAGCGATCCGGCGCCGGTGCTGCTGCGTAATCGATTGCTGGATGGGTTCCAGCGCGATGGGCGGGTGTCGTTGTTGAGCACCGATGACAGTAACTTCCAGGCGGATCTGGAACTGGGCGGCAACCTGCAAGCGTTCCAGACCGAGTACCAAGGCCCGAACGCCAGCGTGGTCGTGCGCCTGGATGCGTTGCTGGTGCGCGGTTATGACCAGCGAATCCTCGCCAGCCGCCGCTTTGAAGTACGCCAGCCGTTGAGCGATGTGAAGGTGCCGGCGGTGGTTGTCGGGTTTGGCCAGGCGAGCGATCAGTTGACGGCGCAGGTGGTGGCTTGGGCGGTGGAGCAAGGGCAGAAAGTCGCGCCGCCACTGCGACCTTAAAGCCAAATTTGGACCCGTGTGGGAGCGAGCCTGCTCGCGAATGCGGTGTATCAGTCCACATCAATGCTGAATGACACACCGCATTCGCGAGCAGGCTCGCTCCCACAGGGTTTTTACTTCACAGGAGGTTCTCTGGTTTAACCGAAGAACCAGTAGCAAACCCCAATCGCACCCAGCACCCCGGCCAGTTCCGCCAGCAACGCACATCCCACCGCATGCCGCGCGCGCTGAATCCCTACCGCACCGAAGTACACCGCCAGTACATAGAACGTGGTTTCAGTACTGCCCTGAATCGTCGCCGCCACCAGCGCCGGGAAGCTGTCGACCCCGGAGGTCTTCATGGTTTCGATCAGCATCGCCCGGGCGGCGCTGCCGGAGAACGGCTTGACCATTGCGGTCGGCAGCGCATCGACGAAGCGTGTGTCCCAACCGGCCCACTCCACCAGATGCCGAATTCCGTCCAGACCGAAGTCCAACGCCCCGGACGCCCGCAGTACGCCGACCGCACACAGCATCGCCACCAGGTACGGCAACAGATTCTTGGCGACATCGAAGCCTTCTTTGGCGCCTTCGACAAATGCTTCGTAGACCTTCACCTTACGCAACGCGCCAATGATCAGGAACAGCATGATCAGGCCGAACAGCGTCAGGTTGCCGAGGATCGAAGACAGGCCCGCCAGCGCGGTGGCTGAGAGCGTCGCCAGCAGCGCCATGAAGCCACCCAGTGCCAAGGCGCCGGGAATCAGATACGCAAGCACCACCGGGTCCCACAGGCGCAGGCGTTGCATGAATGCCACGGACAACAGGCCAACGATGGTCGAGCAACTGGTGGCGAGCAGGATCGGCAGGAACACCAGCGTCGGGTCGGGCGCGCCTTGCTGGGCGCGGTACATGAAGATCGTCACCGGCAGCAGGGTCAGGGACGAGGCGTTGAGCACCAGGAACAGGATCTGCGCGTTGCTGGCCACCGTGGCGCTGGGGTTGAGCTCTTGCAGCGCCTTCATGGCTTTAAGGCCGATGGGCGTGGCGGCGTTGTCGAGGCCCAGGCCGTTGGCCGCAAAGTTGAGGGTGATCAGGCCGATGGCCGGGTGACCGGGCGGCACTTCCGGCATCAGGCGCAGGAACAGCGGGCCCAGCGCCTTGGCCAGCCAATCGACGATCCCGGCCTTCTCGGCGATCCGCAGAAAGCCCAGCCACAGGGTCAGGGTGCCGAACAGCAGGACCATGACCTCCACCGACAACTTGGCCATGGCGAAGATACTTTCCACCATCGCCGCGAAGATCCCGGCGTTGCCGCCGATCAGCCACTGCGCCAGCGCCGACACGGCTGCCACGATGAAGAAGCCAAGCCACAGGCCATTGAGCATCAGTTAAATCCCCCGAAGAATGCGGCGAATGATAGCGGGGTCGCCAGAAACGACAAACCCCGGATTTCTCCGGGGTTTGGTTTGACGAGCACAGAGGGCACCTGCGCCCTGTAGGAGCGAGCGGTGCGACGATTCGACTTGCCCGCGAAGGCGGCGTGTCAGTCAACACAGATGTTGAATGTACCGGCCTCTTCGCGGGCAAGCCTCGCTCCTACAGACATCCAGGCGCCGCGGTCTATCAGGTAGACCGCGTCATCGTTGATCGCGGTGTAATCAGCTCTTGGAGATTTCACCCGCCGGCAATTTTTCCTTGCTGCGCCAGTGCGGCAGGGAGTTCCAGTAGCGCTCGCCCTTGGCGTCGTCGTACATGCCTTCCCAGCGGGAGATAACCAGCACGGCCAAGGCATTGCCGATCACGTTCAATGCGGTACGGGCCATGTCCATGATGCGGTCGACACCGGCAATGAACGCCAGGCCTTCCAGCGGAATCCCCACACTGCCCAGGGTGGCCAGCAGCACCACGAAGGACACACCCGGTACGCCGGCGATGCCTTTGGAGGTGACCATCAGCGTCAGCACCAGCAGCAATTGCTGGCTGATCGACAGGTCGATGCCGTAGAGCTGGGCGATGAAGATCGCCGCGATGCTCTGGTACAGGGTCGAACCGTCGAGGTTGAACGAGTAACCGGTCGGCACCACGAAGCTGCAAATGGCTTTCGGTGCGCCGTAGGCTTCCATTTTCTCGATCACGCGCGGCAGCACGGTTTCGGAACTGGCGGTGGAGTAAGCCAGCACCAGCTCATCCTTGAAGATGCGCATCAGCTTGATCACCGAGAAGCCGAACAGCTTGGCGATCAGGCCCAGCACCACGAAGGCGAAGAAGGCGATGGCGAAGTAAACCAGCACCACCAGTTTGGCCAGCGGCAGCAGCGAGGCGAAACCGAAGTTGGCCACCGTCACCGCGATCAGGGCGAACACGCCGATCGGGGCGTAGTTCATGATCATGTGGGTGACTTTGAACATGCTCTCGGACACGCCCTGGAACATCTTCACCAGCGGCTCGCGCAGGTCCGATTGCAGGCTCGACAGACCGAGACCGAACAACACGGAGAAGAAGATGATCGGCAGCATTTCGCCGCGAGCCATGGCCGCGAAGATGTTCGACGGGATCAGGTTGAGGATGGTTTCGATGAACGCGTGTTCATGCTGAACCTCGGCGGCCGTCGCCTGGTACTTGGAAATATCCACCGTACCCAGGGTGCTCATGTCGATGCCGGTGCCCGGATGGACCACGTTCGCCAGCACCAGACCGACCAGAATGGCGATGGTGGTCACGACTTCGAAGTAAAGGATGGTTTTGAGGCCGATGCGCCCGAGCTTCTTCGCGTCACCGACGCCAGCGATACCCACCACCAGCGAAGAGATCACGATCGGGATCACGATCATCTTGATCAGACGGATAAAGATATCGCCCGCAGGTTGCAGGACGTTGCTGATCCACCAGGCTTTTTCGGCACTGAAATGGTTGAGCAGCGCACCGATTGCAATCCCCAATACCAGACCGATGAGGATCTGCCAGGCGAGGCTAAGCTTTGCCTTCTTCATATCATTACCCTTACTTCAGTTTGACTCGGGCAGATGCGCGAACTGGAACGCTCAGTGGCGGAAAAGTTTGTGCATCTGCCCCCGTATAAGGTGCCCGCAAGCGCGTATTGACGGCTCTTCGGCAGGCGAAAAAAGGCGCAACTATTCCGATGCAAGGAAGCGACGTCTAATGCCGTAAACGCCTACCCTATGCCGAATCGGCATGAGCTTTTTCAAATGAAACTGGCGTCCCAACCGGTTCGAATACGACATTTCGGCAGGCATAAGTGCCGTGAACCGGCCATTTCAGAGCAGATTGGTTATTTTTTAAACAGTTGAATTCATAGCAAAACTTGGGAAAAAGCCTACGTTTGATGGCGAAAACTCTTACGTCGAAAGTCGGAGGTTTCTCGATATACGGTCGTGAAGAAACACCGCGAAACGGTTTTGCGGGAAATATGCAGCAGAAGGGAATGAGCGAAGTGCTCTAGATCAACGTTTTGCACGTTGAAGCTCTTCGCAAGTCCGTCGCGCCACTCGGGGCCGGCGAACTTGCGTCGCAGCTTTATACCTGACCCGGCCCTTGCGCAAGCACTCCATGTGCCCGTAGGTCACTCCGACCCTGAAACAGTCAGAACGTCCCGACCCCTTGGTCATGCGCCTGCCTTCCTCGGGTGGCGCAGTGGAGAGAAGCAAGGCTGCTCCTCTTTTGTTTCAAACTCAGTACCAGTTCGGATCTTTTTTCAGCGTTTCCTTTAACAGATTTTGCATGCCTTCATCAGGCTTCCCGAGGAAGCGGTAATCGGCATGGCGCGTCGGTGACTTGTCGGCGGGCAGACCCGCTGGCACTTGCACCCACATCGCATACGCATCTTTCTTGTCGAGACTGAATGCAACGATCAAGCGATTGCTCAGGCAGGTGTCCTGTTTTTCACACAACGGCCCGACCAGATATCCATCGCCATCTTCAGTAACGGCATTCATTTGGTCAGAGGTACCGGTCAGGTTCATCACCCATTCCGGCAGACGCTCTTCCTTCTTGACGACCTTTGTCCATGTTTCACGGTACTGCGGGTCAGAGCTCAGCAGCTCGTTGACCCGCGCCTGGCCGTCATTGGCCGCTATCGCCATGGCACTACCGCCCAGAAGCAGGGCGGCTGCCAGTGTCTTAAACAAAACGCTCATATTCAGCCTCGACCGCGACGGCCAAAGAAGAACGATGCAATGAACATCACCAGGAACACGACAAACAGAATCTTGGCGATACCCGTGGCGGTGCCCGCGATACCACCGAAGCCCAGTACGGCGGCGATGATGGCAATGATCAAGAATGTAATTGCCCAGCTCAACATGGTGATTCTCCTTACGCTTTTATTTAAAGGTATGTCTGGTGGTGCTTTTCCCGGCACATCGATCGCGCCAAGTTCGTTTCTTTAGAACACCCAACGTTCCTGACGGGGCATCTGATCCACAGGCTGGGCCTGGTCGACGTCCATCATTCGCATCGGTGCGCTGTCAGCCAGGTTGCTGCTGACGGCGCTGAAGTGAGTTTGGGTGGCATGTTGAATCGACAGGCGTGGCGCCTCTGGCTGCTGGCTCTGCTCCCAGCGGGCAAATTGCTGACCGCCGATCAACGTGATCGAAAGGGCGAGCATGGCGAACAAGCCCTGCTGGATATGCAGTGGCGAGATACGCAATTGGGCGGCACGTTGGCGATTCATCCTGAAGCTCCTCCACCTGGGTGGTTATCTGGTTGAGGGCGTTCATCCATAAATGCCCTTCGTTAACCAGATCATTGCAGTCCGCATGCCAGCTTTTGTATAGAAAAATATTCAATAAAATCAATTAGTTATGAATGTGATGAAAAGGGTTTCGCGCGCATCCTGCACGATGGGCCCCTGACAGTCGTGCGTAATGCACGAAAGATTCATCGGAACTTTCAAATTTTTTGAATTGCGAGGAGGGCGCGGATGTCAGACGTTCACGTAGGCAATCGCCGAAATGTTCGGATTTTTATAAAAAACCAACGAAATCAGCCAATTAACGAGAATGGCAGGAGATAACTACACTGCCGGGGCTGGAATGGATCAGAATCAACCATGCAACTTGCCCGATTTTCTCGGGACTAACCAAAATCATTCAGTAAGGAGCGTAGGAAAATGGAATCAGCCACTGAGCATCAAGGCCGCATTCTGCTGGTAGACGACGAGTCCGCCATCCTTCGTACCTTCCGTTATTGCCTCGAAGACGAAGGTTATACCGTCGCCACCGCCAACAGCGCCGCCCAGGCTGATGCGCTGTTGCAGCGTCAGGTTTTTGATCTGTGCTTCCTGGATTTGCGCCTGGGTGAGGACAATGGCCTCGATGTACTGGCGCAGATGCGCATTCAGGCGCCATGGATGCGCGTGGTCATTGTCACCGCGCATTCCGCCGTGGATACCGCCGTCGATGCGATTCAGGCCGGCGCCGCCGACTATCTGGTGAAACCCTGCAGCCCGGATCAATTGCGCCTGGCCACCGCCAAGCAACTGGAAGTGCGCCAACTCTCGGCGCGCCTGGAAGCCCTCGAAGGCGAAGTGCGCAAAACCAAGGATGGCCTGGACTCCCACAGCCCGGCGATGAAGGTGGTGCTCGAAACGGCCCGCCAGGTGGCCGGCACCGACGCCAATATCCTGATTCTCGGTGAGTCCGGGACTGGTAAAGGTGAGCTGGCCCGGGCCATTCACGGCTGGAGCAAGCGCGAGAAGAAATCCTGCGTCACCATCAACTGCCCATCCCTGACCGCCGAATTGATGGAAAGCGAACTGTTCGGCCACAGCCGCGGCGCGTTCACCGGTGCCAGTGAAAGCACCTTGGGTCGGGTCAATCAGGCTGATGGCGGGACACTGTTTCTCGACGAGATCGGCGACTTTCCACTGACGTTGCAACCCAAGTTGCTGCGTTTTATCCAGGACAAGGAATACGAGCGGGTCGGCGACCCGGTCACCCGTCGCGCCGATGTGCGTATTCTCGCGGCCACCAACCTCAATCTTGAAGACATGGTCCGTGACGGTCGTTTCCGGGAAGACCTGCTCTATCGCCTGAACGTCATCACCCTGCATTTGCCTCCATTGCGCGAACGCAGCGAAGACATCCTGACTTTGGCAGATCGCTTCCTGGCCCGTTTCGTCAAGGAATATGCGCGTCCGGCCCGTGGCTTCAGCGATGAGGCCCGGGAAGCGCTGCTCAGCTATCGATGGCCGGGCAACATTCGGGAGCTGCGTAACGTGGTGGAGCGGGCGAGCATTATTTGTCCGCAGGAGCGCGTCGAGATCAGTCACCTGGGCATGGCCGAACAACCGGCCAATAACTCGCCACGAGTGGGCGCCGCACTGAGTCTGGATGAGTTGGAAAAAGCCCACATCGGTGCGGTGCTGGCCACCGCCGGGACCCTGGATCAGGCGGCGAAAACCCTGGGCATCGATGCTTCGACCCTGTATCGCAAACGCAAGCAGTACAACCTGTGAGCGATATCCGATGAAACTGGCGATGAAGTTGCGGACCCGGCTGTTCCTGAGTATTTCCGCACTCATCACCGTCGCGCTGCTCGGGCTATTGCTGGGGCTGATCAGCGTGATGCAGATGGCCGGCAGTCAGGAAGCGCTGGTGCGCAACAATTTCGTCACCCTGGACCTGGGCCTGAAGCTGCGCCAGACGTTGGGTGATCAACTGATCATCATGCTCAGCGAGAAACCGGATCCCGCGGCATTCGAGGCCTCCAAGCAACATTACTTTCAGCTGCTCGACGAGGGCATCGCTCATGAACAATTGGGCGATGGTGCCCTCTACGGTTTCAATCAAGCGAAGACGGATTACCTGAGTTTTCTCCAGACTTACAGTGAGTCCCGCGACCCGACCCATGTGTTGAGTGGCAATGAAGCGCTCACGGAAAAATTCAATGTGCTGCGCAATGGTTTGATCGCTGAACACAAGCGCGCGCTGGACCACATCAACGATACCCAGCGCAGGGCCCGTGACCGGGCGCTGCTGATCGCCGGCCTGCTCGGGTTGGTGGGGCTGGCGGTCCTGATCATCGGCTTCATCACCGCCCATGCGATTGCCCGGCGTTTCGGCGCGCCGATCGAGGCGCTGGCCCAGGCGGCGGACAACATCGGCCAGGGCAATTTCGAAGTGACCCTGCCGATTTCCTCGGCCGAGGAAATGAACCAGCTGACCAAGCGCTTCGGGATCATGGCCGAGGCCCTGCGTGAGCACCAGGCGACCAATGTCGATGAGCTGTTGGCCGGGCAGCAACGCTTGCAGGCGGTGCTCGACAGCATCGATGACGGTTTGCTGATGATCGACCGCGAAGGCCATCTGGAACACCTCAACCCGGTCGCGCAGCGGCAATTGGGCTGGGACACCGACCGTCTCGGCCAGGGGTTGGGTTCGGCGCTCGAACGTCCCGAACTGGATGCACAACTGCAATTGGTCTTGCGTGGCGGCACCCTGGAGCGCGCGCCGGAAGACTTGGCCATCGAAGTCGATGGCGAATCGCGGTTGTTGACCTACAGCCTGACCCCGGTCAGCCATACCCAAGGGCATATCCTCGGTGCGGTGATGGTGTTGCATGACGTCACGGAGCAGCGGGCGTTCGAGCGGGTGCGCAGTGAGTTCGTCTTGCGTGCCTCGCATGAATTGCGTACGCCGGTCACCGGGATGCACATGGCGTTCGGCCTGTTTCGCGAGCGCGCGAAATTTCCCCAGGATTCCCGTGAAGCGGACTTGCTGGACACCGTGAACGAGGAAATGCAGCGCTTGATGCAACTGATCAACGACCTGCTGAACTTCTCCCGCTACCAGAACGGCTTGCAGAAACTGACGCTGGGGCCGTGCTCCATCGAAGACCTGCTGGAGCAGGCACAAGGTCGATTTGCGGGGGAGGCCGCGCAGAAAGGCATCGAGTTGCTGGTGGAAGTGCAAGGGCCACTGCCGCGATTGCAGGCGGACCAGGCGCAACTGGATCGAGTGCTCGACAACCTGATCGACAATGCCTTGCGTCATACCGCCGCGGACGGGCAGATCCGTTTACAGGCCCGGCGTCACGGCGAGCGCGTGATTATCAGCGTCGAGGACAACGGCGAAGGCATTGCCTATGGCCAGCAAGGGCGGATTTTCGAGCCGTTCGTGCAGGTGGGCCGCAAAAAGGGCGGCGCCGGACTTGGCTTGGCGTTATGCAAGGAAATCGTGCAGCTGCACGGCGGGCGGATGGGGGTTTATTCGCGGCCGGGGCAGGGCACTCAGTTCTATATGGCGCTGGCGGTATAAGGCGTTTTTACGCTTCGTCATCCATGCGCCGGCCGGCCAGTCGTCGGCCGCGGGTGATCAGTTCGATGAACTGTACCGCGCTCAGTGCGTGGGCGAATAACCAGCCCTGACCGAACTTCACGCCTTCGCTGCTCAGGAACGCCGCTTGCGCTTCATGTTCGATGCCTTCGGCGATCACCTTGAGCTGCAGAGCCTGGGCCATATGAATGATGTGCGGGGCCACGCCACTGCTGGCGGCGTCATGGCCCAGGGCATCGATAAAGGCCTTGTCGATTTTCAGGCAATCCACCGGCAGGGTTTGCAGGTAGGCCAGGCTGCAATAGCCGGTGCCGAAGTCGTCGATCAGCACCTGATGCCCGACATCGCGCAACGACTGCAGGTTTTCCCGGGCCACCACCACGTCGACCAATCCGCGTTCGGTCACCTCGAAGGCAATCTGTTTGGCCGCGACCCGGTGCAAGGTCAGCAGCCGCGCCATCACCTGGCCGATACGCGGCACCATCACATCGCAAGCCGCCAGATTGACCGAGATGTACAACTGCGGATTGGCCCGTAACAGTTGCCCCAACTGTTCAAGCAGGCGCTGCAAGACAAAGTCGGTCATCTGGCGAATCTGGCCGGTGTTCTCCGCCATCGGAATAAACAGATCGGGGCTGGTGAGCGTGCCGTCCGGTCTTCGCCAGCGCAGCAGGGCTTCCGCACCGACGCAGTTGCGACTGTCGAGGTCGAAGATCGGTTGATACAACACCTGCAACTCGCCGCGGCGTATCGCACCTTGCAGTTCGGCATCCAGCGATTGCCGCTGGCGCACCAGCAGGAACACCAGGATGCCTACGATAATGCCCAGCGCAATGCTCGCCGGCAGCAGCCACCACCAGACCGCCGGTACATGCATGGCGGTACGCGGGGTGATCAGCACCAACTGGTACTCCGGGTTGTTGGTGGGCATGCGGTAAATCAAACGACTTTGGGTTACCTGCAGCGAATCACTGCTGGTCGGTGACCAGGGTTCCGTGGGGGGCCAGGCCTGGTCGACACCCAATACCGGAATCGCCCGCTTGCCATGGTCGAGAACCACCAGCAGGCTGCTGCCCGGTGAGAGATCGACCATGTCAGTCAAATGCCCGCGAGAAGTGGCCACGCGGAAATTGCCCCGACTGAGCATCAGCGCGGCGCGGTTTTCATCGGGTTCGGTGGTGGTGTTCAGCCAGTAACTGTAGGTGGGGCCCCTGAGGTCCGCTGGTCGTATCATCGCCAACCCTTCCTGGCGAGGACGATTGGAGCAGATTCGGTTCCCATCCATAAAAGCGGCTTCGTAGACGAAGCGGTAGCTGAAACTGATCTGCTGCAAGGTGGCGATCATTTCGTCGTTGCAACTTCGCAGCGGTTGGGCCTCCAGGTCATCGAGGCTTTCGCGCAGTTGCCCGAACATTTGCTCAAGGCGGGCGAGGAAGCGTTCGCCTTGGGCGTTCATTTCCTGGCTTTCGTTTTGCTCGACCTGATGCATCGCCATAAACAGACTGCCGGCCATCAACAGGGTTGCGCTTAAGGCAGCAGCCAGCATCGCCAAAAACCAGGGGCGATAGAACCAACTACGCAACCTCTCTCGAGCAGCAGCCATATGGGAACATCCGAAGATTACCAATGAGTTATAGCTGCTGATTGAGAAAAAGCGCGGACCGTCGGGCGGGCGTCATTATTTTGTCTGATTGAGCACCAGGAGCATGGCTGCGGTTTGCGCATCCGGGGTGCCATCGAAACGGGAAGGGCGGTAATGCATCTGGAAGGCGGCCAGTACATGCCGCGTCGCCACATCCAATTCGCCGGTCTGCGGCGTCGCATAGCCCAGGCGCGCCAGTTCTTCCTGGAACCAGCCGATGCTCGGCAGTTCGGCCGCGAACTGCACCTGTCGGCTGGCGACGGCCTGTTCGTTTGGCCAGATGCCCAGGCCTTCGGCGGCCAGGCGTTTCCAGGGGAACAGCGGGCCAGGGTCAAGTTTGCGCAACGGGGCGATGTCGCTATGACCGATGATGTGCCGAGGGCTGATGCCATTGCGTTTGCTGATGTCCTTGAGCAGGACGATCAAGGATTGCACCTGAGCCTCGCTGTACGGGTACCAGAGGCGGCCGGTCGGGGTGTCGCGGAAACCCGGATTGACGATTTCGATGCCGATGGAGCTGGAGTTCAGCCATGTCCGGCTTTGCCACTCGCTTTCTCCCGCGTGCCAGGCGCGCTGGTTTTCATCCACCAGTTTGTAGATGGTCGCGCCCTTGTCATCACCGATCAGGTAATGGGCGCTGACCTCACCGTGGGTTAACAGCTGCAGCGAACGCTCCAGAGACGCGTTGGTGTAATGCACCACCACGAATTGCACGCGGCTGTCGAAGTTGGCGGAAGGGTGGCTGGTGTCGAAACGCGGACCGCTGGCACAACCGGCCAGCAGCAGAAGCGACACAACAAGAGTGAGAAATTTCATGGTAGAAGGCAGTACACGCAAGACAATAATGCAACAGTGTAACGTAATGCCTCGGGCGTTGATGGCAAAAGAGCCACTTTAAACAAAATGGAACAATTGCCCTTCAGCCCAATTCCACGCGGTTGCGTCCGGCGTTTTTGGCCCGGTACAGCGCCTGATCGGCTCTTTTAAGCACCATATCGCTGTGTTCTCCGGGTTTGAACGCGGCCAGCCCCATGGAAATCGTGATAGTTACCCGCTCACCTTTGAAGTGGAAAGGGCAGGCTTCGATTGATGCGCGGAGGGTTTCGAGCAATTTCGCACCGACTGCAGGTACCGTCGACGGCATTAACAGAACGAATTCTTCGCCGCCAAAGCGGGCAATGAAGTCCGATCCGCGCAGGCGTTTGCGCAACACACTGGCGATGATTTTCAGCACCTTGTCGCCCGCCAGGTGACCGTAGTTATCGTTGATGCGTTTGAAATGGTCGAGGTCGAGCATGGCCAGCATCAGTGTGTTGCCGTGCTGTTGCCACTGGCCGATTTCGTGCTCCAGGCGTTCGCTCCAGGCGGCGCGGTTGGGCAGGCCGGTCAGCGGGTCGATCAGGGCTTTTTGCCGCTGTTCTTCAAGGTGCTCGCGAAAGCCCAGGGCTTCTTGCTCCATGTGCGCAACCCGCTCCGCCAGACCTTGCAGACGGGCGGCGACTTCCTGCTCACGCTCATCCCGTTGCTTCTGATGCTGGTCCATGGTGCCCAGCAAACCTTCGAGATGATTCTCCAGAACGTGCTTGAGGTCTTCCAGATCAGCCGCGTCCTGCATGCTGGTTTGCAGGCCGTCGACCTGCTCGCGAATCTGCGTGTCCATCTCCCGCGCGGCAGAGCGATTATCGGCATGCCCGGCGCTGGCGGCTTGCAGGTTGCTCTGGAACGACTCGAGGCGTTCATTGAGTTGCTGCAAGTACGCTTCGAACTCGTGTTGGCCGCTGTCGGTAATGGCCAGCATCAAAGTGGCCAGATCGTCGAGGATCGGCAGCAATTCGTACCAGTTCAACCCATTTTTTAGACGTTCTCGCATGGCTTCAGCTTGCGGGCGATGGCGTTCAGGCAGCGTCAGGTCGTCGAGCAGCCCCAGCAGCGTCTGTTCAATGTGCGTCGCCACGGAGCTGTAGGACGGCTCCGGTGAATCAGGTAGCGCATAGAGGATGTCTTGCTCGGGGTGTTCCGGGTCGATGGCCGCCAGTGCCTGGGCCATGACGGGAGGCAAGGGCAGGCTGTCGAGGAATACCGGTGTTTCTGGAAGTGGTGCCGGGGTCAACTCATCCGGATTGATGGCGGGCTGATCGTGGGCGGCAGGCGCGACGATGGAGAGTGTCGGCGCTTGGGGTTGTTCAGGGGCTGGCTGTGGCGGTAACGCTTGGGGGCGAGCTTCCTGCGGCTCCAGAACCGGTGGAACAAACGCCACGATTTCCGGCGCGTGCGCTGCAGGCGGCGCTGATGGTTCTGGAATGGCGGCAGTCGATGCGATTTCGATCGTTGGCAACGGCGTTTGCGCCACGCTGGCGATGGTCGAGACTTCAGCCTTTGCCTGTGGCACCTCAATAACGGGCGCAGAAACCGCCTCGACCGGTGGGTGTATCGGCGCTTGAGCTGCGGGGGCAACGACCTGTGACGCTGACTCTTCCGCTTCCCGGCTACCGAACAACCGTTGCAACAAGCCTGGGCGACCAGGTTCGGCAGGATTTTCCAATTGGTTGAGGGCTTTGCCTTGCAAGCCGCTCAGTTCGCTGAGCAGCAATGGAATCTCGCGAGCGTGGCCGACGCGTCCGTCCAGTTGCTTGGCAAAGGCCTTGAGCGGCCGGCTGACTTCCCGAGGCAGTGGTAATGCCTGGAGCTGCGAGACCAGCGCATTGAGCGCCGCGCTGACCTGATCGACCCGGGTTTCGCGGCGCTGCTCGGAATCGAGTACGGCTTTTTCCAGTCGTGGCAGCAGTGCGGCGAGGCCGGCATCCATGTCATCGGTGCGCACGACTTCGCGCATTTCCTTCATGCATAGATCAACGGCGCGGTCGGTGCCCTCGGCCGCCAGGGTGCTGCGTACCAGGCCGCGACGCAGCAGATCGAGCCGGGCGTCCCAGCGACGCTCGAGTTTTTCCTGTTGTTCGATGCTTTTGAGGTACTTCTCTTTCCAGCGCTGTGCTTCGTCGCTCATTCATGGGATCCGAGAGGGGCAGGACTCAACGCGGGGAATGCATCGGCCGTGAGCGAACCCGGCAAACGAATCTCTACCGCGACCGGCAGGTGATCGGAAATCGGTTGTGCCAGCACTTCGACCTTTTCCAGGGTCAGGGTCGGGCTGAGCAGAATATGGTCCAGGCAGCGCTGGGGGCGCCAGCTGGGGAATGTCGCTTCCAGTTGCGGCGCCAGCAGGCCGAGGTCGCGCAACGGGGAGTTTTGCAGCAAGTCGCTGGCGTGGGTGTTCATGTCACCCATCAGCACCTGATGTTTGTAGCCACCGATCAATTCCCGGATGTAGGCCAGTTGCAGGCTGCGCACACGGGCGCCGAGGGCCAGGTGCATCATTACGACGATCAGCGCCTCCGGACCTTCGCCGAAACGCACCAGGATCGCGCCACGACCCTTTGGCCCAGGCAGCGGGTGATCTTCAATCGCCCACGGGCGCAGGCGGCTGAGCACGCCATTGCTGTGCTGGCCGAGGCGACCGAGATTGCGATTGAGTTGTTGATACCAGTAGGGGAAGGCGCCCAGTTGGGCCAGGTGTTCGACCTGATTGACGTAGCCCGATCGAAGGCTGCCGCCATCGGCTTCCTGCAAGGCGACCAGATCGAAGTCGCCCAGCAGATTGCCGATCTTTTGCAGGTTGTCGGCACGCCCGGTGTGGGGCAACAGGTGTTGCCAGCCACGGGTCAGGTAATGCCGATAGCGCTCGGTACTAATGCCGACCTGGATGTTGAAGCTGAGCAAACGCAGACGGCTATCTGCGGGCAGGCCCGTTGATTCCAGGTGATGCGTGTTGATCTGCGGTTCATGCAGGCCAACCACGCGTTCAGTACCCCAGCGGCGCATGGCAGGGGCCGCGCTTAGTTGGCGGCAGCCTTGTTAGCCGCTCGCTCTTTGTCGACCAGTTTGTCGGCCAGTTGCAGGGCTTGTTCGGCACCGCCGGCGGAACCCACGTCAAAGCGGTATTTGCCGTTGACGATCATGGTTGGAACGCCGGAGATCTCATACTTCTTCGCCAGCTCTTTGGCCTGGACGATCTTGCCCTTGATGGCGAAGGAGTCGAACGTGGCCAGGAACTTGTCCTTGTCTACGCCTTGGGTGGCCAGGAAGTCAGCCATGTCATTCTTGTCGATCAGTTTTTTGTGTTCTTTCTGGATGGCTTCAAACACAGCCTTGTGCACTTTGCTCTCGACGCCCATGGCTTCCAGAGTCAGGAACATTTGCCCGTGAGCGTCCCAAGGACCGCCGAACATGGCTGGAATACGCACGAAGTTGACGTCGGAAGGCAGTTTTTCAACCCATGGATTGATCACGGGCTCAAATGCGTAGCAGTGCGGGCAGCCGTACCAGAACAGCTCCACGACTTCGATCTTGCCAGGGACAGCCACCGCAACAGGGTTGGTCAGTTCGACGTAAGGGGCGGCGGGTGCTTCAGCGGCTTGTGCAGTCATGCCGAACAGGCTGGCAGCGACGAGTGCGGCGCTGATGATCAGATTACGCATGCTTTACTCCTGGACAAATTAGGTCGCCTCGCGCGACCTGTTTTCAGACAGGTCCTGGCGGGCTTGAGTTCTGTAGTGTAACGGCAGCGGCCACAAAAAAGGGCGGCCTAAGCCACCCTTTTTATACTTGCTGCGACGGATTAATAGAGCGTTAACGTTGCAGGAGATGTACGCCACGCATAACGCCCGATTTACCGGCCTTAGTGCAGGCCCTGGATGTAGCTGGACACCGCGGCGATGTCTTCGTCGCTCAGGCGTTTGGCGATGGTCTGCATGGTTTTTGTGTCGCCATCATTAGAGCGGCCGCCTTCTTCCTTGCGGAATTCGGTCAATTGCTTTGCAACGTATTGAGCGTGCTGGCCACCGAGGTGCGGGAAGCCGGCGGCGGCGTTGCCTGCGCCATTCGGTGAATGGCAGCCGGTGCAGGCTGGCAGGCCCTTGGCCAGGTCGCCACCACGGAACAGTGCTTCACCGCGAGCCACGACTTTAGGGTCGGCGGCGCCAACGCTGCCTTTCTGGCTGGCGAAGTAGGCGGCGATATCGGCCAGGTCCTGATCGCTCAGGTTGGTCAGCAGGCCGGTCATTTCCAGTACCGTGCGTTTGCCGGACTTGATGTCGTGCAACTGCTTGTTCAGATAACGCTCGCCCTGACCTGCCAGTTTCGGAAAGTTAGGCGCCATGCTGTTGCCATCCGGGCCATGACAGGCGCCACAGACTGCGGCTTTCGCCTGGCCAGCTGTTGCATCACCTGCAGCATGGGCAATGCCGGAGATCCCCACGGTCAACAGCAGACTCACGATCAATTTGTTCATCAGCTAATCCAACTACGGCTAAGGGTTAAAGAGTTATGGGCCGGGTTTACTCGCTCATCCAGTGGATGATGGCTTGGTAATCCTCGGCACTGCAGTCCATGCACAAACCACGCGGCGGCATCGCCTTGAAACCCTGGGTCACGTGTTGCACCAGCGTCTCCATACCTTTCGCCAACCTCGGCGTCCAAGCTTCCTGATCGCCCTTTTGGGGCGCCATGGGTAGTTGGCCGGAATGACAGGCACCACAAACACGGTTGTACACAGCTTCCGGATCCTGTGTAGCCTGAGCGCTGTAAAGCGGCATCAAGACACCGGCAGCTAGCAGCCATTTCGTCATAAAACGACCTTTTCAGGGTAGAGAGCGTTCTGCGTTCTAATGCGCAATCAAGGTCAATCGCTCTCGTGAACTTCATCCTACGCTGGGACAAAGCGCACACAAAATCTGCGGCATTATATACTGGCGCTACTGAAACGGAAACGACACCGCTTGCCGCGTCCATTCCCGGCGCCGCCCACATCGGAAATCCCATGCAACTCAAGAACCCCATCCTCGGCCTGTGCCAACAGTCCACCTTTATGCTCAGCGCTGCCAAAGTCGACCAATGTCCGGACGACGAAGGCTTTGAAGTAGCCTTCGCCGGGCGTTCCAACGCCGGTAAATCCAGCGCGCTGAACACCCTGACTCACGCCAGCCTGGCGCGGACCTCGAAAACTCCGGGTCGCACGCAGTTGTTGAACTTCTTCAAGCTAGACGATGATCGGCGTCTGGTCGACCTTCCGGGCTACGGTTACGCAAAAGTACCTATCCCGTTGAAGCTGCACTGGCAGCGTCACCTGGAAGCTTATCTGGGCGGTCGCGAGAGTTTGAAAGGTCTGATTCTGATGATGGACATCCGTCATCCAATGACCGACTTCGACTTGCTGATGCTCGATTGGGCGGTCGCTGCTGGCATGCCGATGCACATTTTGCTGACCAAAGCCGACAAGCTGACCTACGGCGCAGCGAAAAACGTCCTGCTCAAGGTACAGGCCGACATTCGTAAAGGTTGGGGCGATGCGATCAGCATCCAGTTGTTCTCGGCGCCAAAACGCATGGGCCTGGAAGACGCCTACACTGTATTGGCAGGCTGGATGGAATTGGCGGACAAAGGCGCAGAAATTGCCCCGATTGCCGAATAGAACTTTTCTACAGGCAAAAAAAACCCCGGACTTCGTATGGGGAGGGGGAAGTTCCGGGGTTCAAGTTCCGGACCGTTAGGGCGGGGTCCAGATATCTGCCAACACTTAACACAACATAGGAGCATCGAAGGGCTTCACCAGCCATTCAGTAACTCTGAGTGGCGGTTGACGAGATTAGTTCAGAATTTTTTCAAATGCCTTTGGAATAACCCAGCGCATTTTTCGAACTAAGCACCCTTCGCCCCGTTCTGCCGCGGCACTATGCCGCAGCAGAAATCCCCTTTTCAGACGGCTCAGTGAGCCTCATCCCAATTATTGCCCACGCCAACCTCGACCAGTAGCGGCACGTCCAGTGTCACGGCGTTGCTCATGTGTGCGCGAATTTCTTCACGCACCTGATCAATCAGGTCCTCACGCACCTCAAGCACCAATTCATCGTGCACCTGCAGGATGACTTTGGCGTCCAGGCCGGACGACGTCAGCCAGTTATCCACCGCCACCATGGCTTTCTTGATGATGTCGGCCGCGGTGCCTTGCATCGGGGCGTTGATCGCGGTGCGTTCGGCGCCTTTGCGCAGGGCCGGGTTTTTCGCGTTGATCTCCGGCAGGTACAGGCGACGACCGAAAATGGTTTCGACGAAACCCTGCTCTGCCGCCTGGGTGCGGGTGCGCTCCATATACTCGAGAACGCCGGGATAGCGGGCGAAATAACGGTCGATGTACGCCTGGGACTGCTTGCGGTCGACGCCGATCTGTTTGGCCAGACCAAACGCGCTCATGCCGTAGATCAGGCCGAAGTTGATCGCCTTGGCGCTGCGACGCTGATCAGTGGTGACCTCTGTCAATTCAACCCCGAAGACCTCGGCCGCCGTGGCTTTATGCACGTCCAGGTCGTTGCGGAAGGCGTGCAGCAAGCCTTCATCCTTGGCCAAGTGCGCCATGATCCGCAATTCGATCTGCGAGTAGTCCGCCGCCAGCAGTTTGTAGCCCGGTGGCGCGATGAATGCCTGGCGAATCCGCCGACCTTCAGCGGTTCGGATCGGGATGTTTTGCAGGTTTGGATCACTGGAGGACAAACGCCCAGTGGCGGCAACGGCTTGATGATAAGACGTGTGAATCCGTCCGGTGCGCGGGTTGATCTGCTCCGGCAGGCGATCGGTGTAGGTGCTTTTCAGCTTGCTCATCGAACGGTACTGCATCAGCACTTTGGGCAGCGGGAAATCCTGGTCGGCCAGTTCCGCCAGCACGGCTTCAGCAGTGGAAGCCTGGCCTTTGGCGGTTTTGCTGAGGACTGGCAGGCCGAGTTTTTCGTACAGGATCGCGCCCAATTGCTTCGGCGAGCCGAGGTTGAATTCTTCGCCGGCGATGGCATACGCCTCACGCTCCAGCTCAACCATTTTCTTGCCCAGCTCAACGCTCTGGATCCCCAGCAGGGCAGCATCGACCAGTGCGCCTTGGCGTTCGATCCGCGCCAGTACAGGCACCAATGGCATTTCGATTTCGCTTAAAACCTTGCTCAGGCTCGGAATCGCGTTGAGCTTGGCTTGCAAGGTTTGGTGCAGGCGCAGGGTCACGTCGGCGTCTTCGGCGGCGTAAGGCCCGGCCAGTTCCAGGGCAATCTGATCGAATGTCAGCTGCTTGGCGCCCTTGCCGGCGATGTCAGTAAAACCGGTGGTGGTGTGATTCAGGTACTTGAGCGCCAGGCTGTCCATGTCGTGGCGGGTCGCGGTGGAGTCCAGCACGTAGGATTCGAGCATGGTGTCGAAGGCGATGCCTTGCACCGTGATGCCGCAGCTCTGATCACCGCCGATAGCGCAGTTGGCCAGGATGTTCATGTCGAACTTGGCGTGCTGGCCGACCTTCAGTTTGCTCGGATCTTCGAGAATCGGTTTGAGTGCCCGCAGCACGGTGTCGCGATCCAGCTGCTCCGGCACGCCCATGTAGGAGTGGGTCAGCGGGATGTAGGCCGCTTCGTTGGCTTGCACCGCGAACGATAGACCCACCAGTTGCGCCTGTTGCGCATCGATGCCGGTGGTTTCGGTGTCGAAGGCAAACAGTTTGGCGTCGTTCAGCTTCTTCAGCCAGAGATCGAAATCCGCCTGGGTGAGAATGGTCGTGTACTTGAGTTCAACGGCGGCGACGACTTCTTCAGCCACCGGCGCGACCACTTCCTGGCCGGAACGCTTGGCGTCGCGCTGGTTGTCTTCAAACCAGCTCTTGAACTCCAGCAGGGTGTAGAGCTCGGCGAGTTTGTCGTGATCCGGTTGACCCATTTGCAGGTCATCAAGGCCGATATCCAGCGGTACGTCGATCTTGATGGTCGCCAGCTTATAGGAGAGGAATGCCATCTCCTTGTGCTCTTCGAGCTTGGCCGGCAGGGTCTTGGCGCCGCGAATCGGCAAGGTCGGGACGATATCGAGTTGCGCGTAGAGCTCGGTCAGGCCGCCGTTCACGCCGACCAGCAGGCCGGAAGCGGTCTTCGGACCGATGCCCGGAACACCCGGGATGTTGTCGGACGAATCGCCCATCAGCGCCAGATAATCGATGATCTGCTCGGGAGCGACGCCGAATTTCTCCTTCACGCCCTCCACGTCCAGCGCGCTACCGGTCATGGTATTGACCAAGGTAATGTGGCCGTCGACCAGTTGCGCCATGTCTTTGTCGCCGGTGGAGATCACCACCGGACGGTCGGCGGCCGCGCTGCTGCGGGCCAGGGTGCCGATCACGTCATCGGCCTCGACGCCTTCGACGCACAGCAACGGGAAGCCCAGCGCGATCACGCTCTGGTGCAGCGGCTCGATCTGCACGCGCATGTCGTCGGGCATGCTCGGGCGGTTGGCCTTGTATTCGGCGTACATGTCGTCGCGAAAGGTCCCGCCCTTGGCGTCGAACACCACGGCGAACGGGCTGTCCGGGTACTGCTTGCGCAGACTCTTGAGCATGTTCAATACGCCTTTGACCGCGCCGGTCGGCAGGCCTTTGGAGGTGGTCAGCGGTGGCAGCGCGTGAAAGGCGCGGTACAGGTAAGAAGAACCGTCCACCAGGACGAGGGGGGCTTGGCTCATGAGCACGATCAACCTTTTCGGCGGGTCCGGCGCTAGAATAGCGGGACCGTTGACGACAAAGGGACAAGGTTATCATGCGCACACTAAATCGCCTGTTGCTGGCTGGGTTGTTTGCAACCGTTCCATTGGCTGTCATGGCGGCGGATGACGCGCCGTCGGCGGAGCCGGAAGTTACTATCAGTACGCACAAGGAAGGCGACAAGGTCATTCAAGAATACAAGAAAGGCGGGTTTACCTACGCCATCAAGGTCACGCCGAGTGTTGGGAAACCGTATTTCCTGGTGCGTGCGGACGGGACCGATGCCAATTACATCCGTTCGGATCAACCGGATATGCTGATTCCCGCGTGGGAAATCTTTACCTGGAAGTAGTTTCTTAACTTTAATCGGCGCCGCTTTAATAGCGGCGCCCGAACTGAGCAGTTTTTAACCATGTCTGTGTTTACCCCCCTGGCTCGGCCCGAGCTGGAAACCTTTCTCGCCCCTTACGGGCTCGGCCGCCTGCTTGATTTCCAGGGGATTGCCGCCGGTAGCGAAAACACCAATTTCTTTATCAGCATGGAGCAGGGCGAGTTTGTCCTGACCCTGGTGGAGCGTGGGCCGGTTCAGGAAATGCCGTTCTTCATCGAGCTGCTCGATGTGCTGCACGAGGCTGACCTGCCGGTGCCCTACGCCCTGCGCACCACCGACGGCGTGGCCTTGCGTGAACTGGCTGGCAAACCGGCGCTGTTGCAGCCGCGTCTGGCCGGCAAGCACATCAAGCAAGCCAATGCCCAGCATTGCGCCCAAGTGGGCGAGTTGCTTGGCCATCTGCACTTGGCGACCCAGGCGAACATGATCAAGCGCAAGACCGATCGCGGCCTGGACTGGATGCTGGAGGAGGGCACGCAACTGCTCTCGCACCTGAACGCCGAGCAAAGTGATCTGTTGCAATGGGCGCTGGACGAAATCACACAGCAAAAGACGAAAATTCTGGCGTTGCCCCGGGCCAACATCCACGCCGACCTGTTCCGCGACAACGCGATGTTCGAAGGCACGCACCTGACCGGGTTGATCGACTTCTACAACGCCTGTTCCGGGCCGATGCTCTACGACGTGGCGATTGCCTTGAATGACTGGTGCTCGGACGAGCAAGGCGTGATCGACGGGCCGCGAGCCCGCGCCTTGTTGGGCGCCTATGCGGCATTGCGGCCGTTCACTGCTGCCGAGGCCGAGTTGTGGCCGACCATGCTGCGGGTGGCGTGTGTGCGGTTCTGGCTGTCGCGGTTGATTGCGGCGGAATCGTTCGCCGGGCAGGATGTGTTGATTCACGATCCGATGGAGTTTCAGCAGCGGTTGGCGCAGCGGCAGAAAGTCAGTACGCCGTTGCCTTTCGCCCTTTAAAAAGCTTCGCGAGCAGGCTCGCTCCCACAGGATTCATGCGGTCCTTGTGGGAGCGAGCCTGCTCGCGAATGGGGGCGACACAAATGTCCGGGTTACAAAGACTCCAGGCACCCCGCCAAATCATTCCCCAACTTCTCCAGCACCTGCTCATACCCTTGAGCGGTCGCCGGGGTGTACCCGCCCAACGCATCCAGTTCCGCCAGTTTCACCGGCAGGCCGGCCACCAGGGTTTCCGCGAGACGCGGACGCAACGGTGGTTCGCTGAACACACAGGTTTTACCCACTTCCTGCAAGCGCGTGCGCATCGCTGCGACATGCTGGGCGCCCGGCTGGACTTCGGCAGCAACGCTGAACACACCCGTGTGCTTGAGGCCGTAGGCGTCTTCGAAGTAATCGAACGCTTCGTGGAACACGAAGTACGGTTTGCCCGAGATGCCAGCCAAGCGAGCCTTCAAACGCAGGTCCAAGGCATCCAGGCGTTCATCAAACGCCTTGAGGTTGCTCTGATAGCGCGCCGCGTTCTCAGGATCGGCAGCGCTCAGGTCGGCGGCCATTTTCGTGGCGATCACCCGAGCATTGACCGGCGATAGCCACAAATGCGCGTCCAAAGTACCAGGACGGTGATCGTGGTCATGTTCGTCGGCATCTTCGGCATGAGACTGACTATCTTCGGCGAAATGTCGCAGTTTCATCCCCGGCAAATCCTGTACGGCCACCGTGGGCAGCGTACGACCTTTCAACACCCGAGGCAGGAAACCTTCCATATCCGGCCCGATCCAGTACACCAGATCCACCGCTTGCACCTTCCGTACGTCGGACGGGCGCAAGGCGTAGTTATGGGGCGAAGCACCCGGTGGCAGCAACACTTCCGGAATCGCCACGCCGTCCTGTACCGCCGCGGCTATCAGCTGCAGCGGCTTGATGCTGGTGAGTACTTTGACTTCGGCCTGGGCCGAACCGATCAGCAGGAAACTTGCGATAAATGCGACAAAGATAGAAAAAAGTCGGGACACGATGACCACTCGAAGAGGCGAGAACGGGTAACATAATAACGTCTCTCACAAAACTCGTCGCCGCTCATGCCTAAAACACCGATTGCCAGCCGTCCCCACGACCACTCCCATTGCGTTCATAGCGCATTGTCAGAGGCCGATGCCCTGTGCGCACGTCAAGGCCTGCGCCTGACCGCTTTGCGTCGGCGGGTGCTGGAACTGGTGTGGCAAAGCCATAAACCGTTGGGTGCCTACGACATTCTGGCGGTGCTCAGCGAGCAGGATGGCCGCCGCGCTGCGCCGCCAACCGTGTACCGCGCGCTGGATTTCCTGCTGGAAAACGGCCTGGTGCATCGCATCTCGTCCCTGAACGCCTTCGTCGGTTGCAATCACCCGGAACACGCGCACCAAGGCCAGTTCCTGATCTGCCGCGAATGCCACGCCGCCATCGAGCTGGAACAGAAATCCATCAGCGACGCGATTGTGATCAGCGCCAAAGATGTCGGATTTGTCGTGGAAGCCCAGACCGTTGAAGTGGTCGGGCTCTGCTCGGGTTGCCAGGGGGCTTGATGAGCAACGCGCTGATCCGTCTTGAACAGGTCGCCGTCACGTTTGCCGGGCAAAACGTGCTGGAAAACATCGATCTGAGTGTCGAGCCGGGGCAAATCGTGACCCTGATCGGCCCCAACGGTGCCGGCAAAACCACCCTGGTACGCGCCGTACTCGGCCTGTTGAAGCCGGACAGCGGCAGTGTCTGGCGCAAGCCGAAACTGCGGGTTGGCTATATGCCGCAAAAACTGCATGTCGATCCGACCCTGCCGCTGTCGGTGCTGCGCTTCCTGCGTCTGGTGCCCGGTGTTGACCGTACCCGCGCATTGGCGGCACTCAAAGAGGTCGGCGCCGAGCAGGTCATCGACAGCCCGGTGCAAAGTGTTTCCGGTGGTGAAATGCAGCGGGTGCTGCTGGCCCGGGCGTTGTTGCGTGAGCCAGAGTTGCTGGTGCTCGATGAGCCGGTACAAGGCGTCGATGTGGCCGGCCAAGCCGAGCTGTACAGCCTGATCACCCGTCTGCGGGACCGTCACGGTTGCGGCGTGTTGATGGTTTCCCACGATTTGCATCTAGTGATGAGCACCACTGACCAAGTGGTTTGCCTGAATCGCCACGTCTGCTGCTCCGGGCACCCGGAACACGTCAGCGGCGATCCGGCTTTCGTCGAGCTGTTCGGCAAGAACGCACAAAGCCTGGCGATTTATCACCACCATCATGACCACGCCCATGACCTGCATGGCTCGGTGGTCAGCGCCGCCCCATCGGCCAAACCTCACGTTCACGGAGATAGCTGCAAGCATGGCTGATTTTCTGCTCTACGCCCTGCTTGCAGGTCTGGCCCTGGCCTTGGTCGCGGGCCCGTTGGGTTCATTCGTGGTCTGGCGTCGCATGGCCTATTTCGGCGACACCCTCTCTCACGCTGCGCTGCTGGGTGTGGCCCTGGGTTTCCTGCTGGATGTCAGCCCCACCGTGGCCGTCACCGTTGGCTGTCTGCTGCTGGCGGTGTTGCTGGTGACTTTGCAACAGCGTCAGCCGCTGGCGTCCGACACCCTTTTGGGAATTCTCGCACCGAGCACGCTCTCGCTGGGCTTGGTGGTACTAAGCTTCATGCATGAAGTGCGGATCGACCTGATGGCCTATCTGTTTGGCGACCTGCTGGCGATCAGCCCGACCGACCTGGCCTGGATTCTCGGCGGCAGCGCGGCGGTGCTGGCGTTGCTGGTGACGTTGTGGCGGCCATTGCTGGCGATCACCGTGCACGAAGAGTTGGCCACAGTGGAAGGTTTGCCGGTGGCGGCGTTGCGCCTGACCCTGATGTTGTTGATCGCGGTAGTGATCGCCGTGGCGATGAAAATCGTCGGTGTGTTGCTGATTACTTCGCTGTTGATCATCCCGGCGGCTGCGGCACAACGTCACGCCCGCTCGCCGGAGCAGATGGCATTGGGCGCGAGCCTGCTGGGCATGCTCGCGGTGTGTGGCGGGCTGGCGTTGTCATGGTTCAAGGACACCCCGGCGGGCCCGTCAATTGTGGTAACGGCCGCCGCGCTGTTTCTGCTGAGTTTTGTCCTGCCCCGTCGAGGGGTGTAGACTTGCTCGTTTTTTGCGCAAATAGAGAGTCGCAGGAATGAAGCCGTTCGCCTCCCGTTATCTGCTCCTTGTCGCATTTTCTCTGCTGCTGGGCGCTTGCCAAAGCACGCCACCGGCGGCCCCCGAGGTCCCCGATGCGCGGGCTGCGGCCATCGCACAGCTGCAACAAAACCTGGCCAGCAGTGAACTGGCCACCGCCGAAGATCAATTGGCAGCCTTGCAGGCTGAGTCGCCCAACGACGCCTCCCTTGTGCAGTACCAGCGGCAACTGGCCGAAGCCTATCTGCAACGCAGCCAGATCGTGCTGCAAAAAGGCGACGTGAATGCCGCCGCCACCGCCCTGAGCCGTGCCCGTGCGTTGATGCCCAAGGCACCGGCGCTGACCGGCGGCGTGAACAACGCCATCGTCAATGCGCGCAAGGCTGAGCTGGACAGGGCTGAAGCGGCGCTGATGGCGGCCGAGGCCAGGCCGAAGGCGAAAGTGATCGACCCTACCGCTGAAAGCACGACGGTTGCGCTGAACCTCACCGATATGAGCAAACTGCGTCGTCAACTGGACGCTATCGCCGCCGATGTGGTGAATTATGAATGCGCCGTGAGCATTCAGGCGCCACGCATCCAGGACTACCCTTGGCTGGCCACGTTGCTGACCAAACGGGTGAAGAAGCTGGATTCCGAGTTCGAATTGAAGATTGAAAAGCAGATCTTGCGCAATATTCCGGCGCAGATGGTTTTGAGTCCGCGTAAGCCCTAAAGCATCGCGGGCAAGCCTCGCTCCTACAGGTCTCGTGTTGTTCAGAACACCACACGAACCCTGTAGGAGCGAGGCTTGCCCGCGAAGGCGTCCTCTCTAGCGATACACCTCTCTAAGCCGGAATCGCCTTGGCCTTAGGCTCGCGATCCCAAACCCGATGCTGCCCAATCGCGGCAAAAAACGCCTTGAACAACTTGGCATCCGCACCAACGATCAACCCCGCATCCGCCTCCAGTTTCAGCACATCCAGCAACTGCTTGGCCTCGCCATGCAACGCAATCGCCTTCAGGTGCTTGTACGCTTCGAGCAAGTAATGCAGCGCCACGCCATCAGTGCTCAACGCCTTGATTGACGCCGCGCCTCCTGGCACGAACACCGCGTCGAACGCCACGGACGGCAAGCCTTCCATCGATGCATCCACTGGCAGTGATTTGCCATCGGCGGTTGTCACCGGAGCGGATGTCGGGCCAAGCAGTTTGGCGTGAGCACCCTCTGCCGCCAGTGCCTTTTTCATCGCGTCAATCGCGGCACCATCGACGCCGTTGGCGGCAAGGATCGCCACTTTTCGGGTCTTGATGTTCTCTGGCAGTAAGTTGGCCTGGCTCAGAGCCGGCGAGCGGTCCAGCGACGTTTTTGGCACGTCCACGGTCCCCGCTTTCGGCGCCGGCAGCCCCAGGTTCTGCGCCACACGCTTGGCCAGTTCCAGGTCGATATTGGCCAGGATCTCGTTCACCTGCCGCTCACGAATCCACAACCGATCAACCTTGCCCAGCTCGAAGCTGTAAGCCGAGATGATGTGTTCCTGTTCGTGCTTGCTCATGCTGTGGAAAAACAACCGCGCCTGGGAGAAGTGATCGCCGAACGACTCGCTGCGCTGACGGATCTTGTTCGCGTCGATCCGTTCCGGGTACGTCTCGAAGCCGCCATCCTTTGCCGCTGGCGGGGTTTCCTTCGGCCAGCCGCCATCAATCGAGTTCGGCTCGTAGGACGCGCGGCCCTTGTCGATGGTCATGCGGTGCAAGCCATCGCGCTGACCGTTGTGGTACGGCGCCACCGGACGGTTGATCGGAATCTCATGAAAATTCGGTCCGCCGAGTCGGCTGATCTGCGTGTCCGTGTAGGAAAACAACCGTCCTTGCAGCAGCGGATCGTTGGAGAAGTCGATGCCCGGCACGATATGCCCTGGGCAGAATGCGACCTGCTCGGTTTCGGCAAAGAAATTGTCCGGGTTGCGGTTGAGGGTCATTTTGCCCAACGGCGTGATCGGGACGATTTCTTCGGGAATGATCTTGGTCGGATCCAGCAGGTCGAAATCGAAGTCGTGTTCGTTTTCTTCCTCGACGATCTGTACGCCCAATTCCCATTCCGGGTAGTCCCCGATCTCGATGGACTCCCAGAGATCGCGACGGTGGTAGTCAGTGTCTTTACCGGCGAGCTTCTGCGCCTCATCCCACACCAGCGAACACGTGCCGGCGGTAGGGCGCCAGTGGAATTTGACGAAGCGCGATTTGCCCTCGGCATTCACCAGGCGGAACGTGTGCACACCGAAGCCCTGCATGCTGCGCAGGCTTTTCGGGATCGCCCGGTCGGACATCGCCCAGATCACCATGTGCGCCGACTCGGGTTGCAGCGAGACAAAGTCCCAGAACGTGTCATGGGCCGAGCCGCCCGTAGGAATCTCGTTGTGCGGCTCGGGTTTGACCGCATGCACGAAGTCGGGAAACTTGATCGCGTCCTGGATGAAGAACACCGGCATGTTGTTGCCCACCAGGTCGAAGTTGCCTTCTTCGGTGAAGAACTTCACGGCGAAACCGCGTACGTCCCGCACGGTATCACCTGACCCGCGTGGGCCTTGCACCGTGGAAAAGCGCACGAACACCGGGGTTTTCTGCCCTGGGTCTTGTAGGAATCCGGCCTTGGTCAGTGCGCAATGGTTCTCGTAGGTCTGGAAGAAACCATGGGCGCCGGTGCCACGGGCGTGGACGATGCGCTCCGGGATACGTTCATGGTCAAAATGCGTGATTTTTTCACGCATGATGAAGTCTTCCAGCAGCGACGGCCCGCGGGCGCCGACCTTCAGGGTGTTCTGATTATCCGAGACTTTTACGCCCTGGTTGGTGCGCAGGGCCTGTTCGGTGGCGTCGGATCGAAACTTCTCCAGGCTGTCGAGCTTGGCGTTGGTGTTGCCGCGGTCCAGGGTATCGGTCCCGGCCAGTGCGCTCTTGGGTGCGGCAGGCTTTTTAGTACTCATCAGTCGTAAACTCCTCGTGGCGATTCCTGCCTTAGCCAGGACGCTTATGCATTCCCCTGGCACGGCACCGGGGGTGTTTTCGAGTTGCCTTATTAGTGACTGATGGGTTTTTTGACCGTTCCTTTTTTATGACCTTTGATCGCGTTATTGCCAAATGAAAGGTTGAATGCGGAATAAATGCTAATAACCTCTATACGGACAGGCTAAAATGCGCGCCCGGCTAACCGCTGATCCCATTCCAACGCGCCCCACAAGGTTCGCTACGTGATCGAGTTTCAAAACGTCCATAAGACTTACCGCGTCGCCGGTAAGGATATTCCCGCCCTGCATCCGACCAGTCTGACGATTGAGAACGGTCAGGTCTTCGGTCTGATCGGTCATTCCGGCGCGGGAAAAAGTACCCTGCTACGTCTGATCAATCGCCTGGAAGAGTCCAGCGGCGGCAAGATCTTCGTCGATGGCGAAGAAGTCACCGCGCTCGATCCCAATAGCCTGCGGCGCTTCCGCCAGCAGGTCGGGATGATTTTCCAGCACTTCAACCTGTTGGCGTCCAAGACCGTGGCCGACAACGTCGCGCTGCCGCTGACCCTGGCCGGTGAACTGTCCCGCAGCGAGATCGACCAGCGTGTGGCCGAGTTGCTGGCGCGGGTGGGCCTGTCCGACCATGCCAAGAAATACCCGGCGCAGTTGTCCGGTGGCCAGAAGCAGCGCGTCGGCATTGCCCGCGCCCTGGCAACCAAGCCGAAAATCCTGCTGTGCGACGAAGCCACCAGCGCCCTGGACCCGCAGACCACTGCGTCGGTCCTGCAGTTGCTAGCCGAGATCAACCGCGAGCTGAAGCTGACCATCGTCCTGATCACCCACGAGATGGACGTGATTCGCCGCGTTTGCGACCAGGTGGCGGTGATGGATGCGGGGGTGATTGTCGAGCAAGGTTCAGTGGCCGATGTGTTCCTACATCCCAAGCACCCCACCACCAAGCGTTTCGTGCAGGAAAGCGAGCAGATCGATGAAAGCGAGCAGCGCGACGATTTCGCCCATGTGCCGGGACGTATCGTGCGTCTGACGTTCCAGGGCGAAGCGACCTACGCGCCATTGCTGGGCACTGTCGCTAGGGAAACGGGTGTGGACTACAGCATCCTGGCCGGTCGTATCGATCGCATCAAAGACGTCCCTTACGGGCAACTGACCCTGGCCGTCACCGGTGGTGACATGGAAGCGGCGTTCGGCCTCTTCACCGCGGCTGACGTCCACATGGAGGTGCTGCGCTGATGGAAACGTACGACGCATTTATCGAAGCCGCTAAAGAGTTCTTCAAAAACATCGACTGGGCAGAAATCTGCCTGGCCACCAGCGACACCATGCAGATGTTGGGTGGCTCGCTGCTGTTCACCATCCTGCTCGGCCTGCCGCTGGGGGTGCTGCTGTTCCTGTGCAGCCCACGCCAGTTGCTGGAAAACCGCATCGCCTATGGGCTGATGTCGCTGATGGTGAACATCCTGCGCTCGCTGCCCTTCATCATCCTGCTGATCGTGATGATCCCGTTCACCGTGTTGATTACCGGCACTTCGCTGGGTGTCGCCGGTGCGATCCCGCCATTGGTGATCGGGGCCACGCCGTTCTTCGGGCGCCTGGTGGAAACCGCATTGCGTGAAGTGGATCGCGGCATCATTGAAGCGACTCAGGCCATGGGCGCGACGACCCGTCAAATCATCACCAATGCCTTGCTGCCAGAAGCCCGCCCGGGCATCTTCGCGGCGATTACGGTGACGGCTATTACACTGGTGTCCTACACGGCGATGGCCGGTGTGGTCGGCGCCGGTGGCCTGGGCGACCTGGCGATCCGTTTCGGCTACCAGCGTTTCCAGACCGACGTGATGATCGTCACCGTGGTGCTGTTGCTGGTACTGGTGCAGGTCCTGCAGATGGTTGGCGACAAACTGGTCGTACACTTTTCCAGAAAATAAATGGTTCACGTAACCAAGACATGAGCCGGCCATTCGCTGGCAGGCGCCACACGGGCGCCTCACAAGGAGTTAGCTGAATGAAAAAACTACTCGTCGCATTGGCTGCTGTAGCGGCGTTTTCCGCCCAGGCCGACGAACTGACCGTTGCGGCCACTCCGGTCCCGCACGCGGAAATCCTCGAATTCGTAAAACCCGCCCTGGCCAAAGAAGGCGTGGACCTGAAGGTCAAGGTCTTCACCGACTACATCCAGCCAAACGTGCAGGTTGCCGAGAAGCGCCTGGACGCCAACTTCTTCCAGCACCAGCCGTACCTGGATGAGTTCAACAAGGCCAAGGGCACCAACCTGGTGGCCGTCGCCGGCGTACACCTGGAACCCCTAGGCGCTTACTCCAGCAAGTACAAGGCGCTGACCGAATTGCCGGGCGGCGCCAACGTGGTGATTCCGAACGACGCCACCAACGGCGGCCGTGCGCTGTTGCTGCTGGCGAAGGCTGGCCTGATCAAGTTGAAGGATCCGACCAACATTCTGTCGACGTCCAAGGACATCGTCGAAAATCCCAAAGACCTGAAATTCCGCGAACTGGAAGCCGCGACCATCCCGCGTGTGCTGACTCAGGTCGATCTGGCGCTGATCAACACCAACTATGCGCTGGAAGCCAAGCTTGATCCGTCCAAGGATGCACTGGTGATCGAAGGCAACGATTCGCCGTACGTGAACATCCTCGTCGCCCGCCCGGACGACAAGGACAGCGATGCGATGAAGAAACTGGTTGCTGCGCTGCACAGCCCGGAAGTGAAAGCGTTCATTCTCGAGAAGTACAAAGGCGCGGTATTGCCGGCGTTCTGATCTGACCCGTTACACGATCACACCGCTCACGCCGATCGTTCCCACGCTCTGCGTGGGAATGCCTAAACGGACGCTCCGCGTTCGGCTCTTGAAGGGACGCGGAGCGTCCCGGGCTGCATTCCCACGCAGAGCGTGGGAACGATCAAACGAAAAAGGGGACGCCATGAGCGTCCCCTTTTTTGTGCCCGAAACACCGATCCTGTAGGAGCACAGCTTGCTCGCGATGGCGTCTATGTAATCGCCATCGCGGGCAAGCCATGCTCCTACAAGGGGTGGTGCTCAGTTGCGCTTGAGCATCACCGGCAATTGCGCCACCAGTTTGGTGTTGTTCAACGGCGCCCGAATAAACCCGCGTTGCGTGCCATCCGGCCCGATCACCGCAAGGTTGCCGCTGTGGTCGACGGTGTAGTTAGGCTTGCTGGTGTCCGCCGGAATGAACGGGATGCTCACCGCGTTCGCCAGTTTCTGGATGTCATCCACGCTCGACGCGGTCAAACCCTGAAACTGCGGATCGAAGTAGCCCAGGTATTGCTTGAGCTGCTTGGGTGTGTCGCGGTTCGGGTCGACGCTGACCAGAATGATCTGCAACTTGGCCACCGCTTCTGGCGGCAGTTCGCTTTTGATCTGGCGCAGTTGGGCGAGGGTGGTCGGGCAGATGTCCGGGCAGAAGGTGTAACCGAAGAACAGCAGGCTCCACTTGCCTTTCAGCTCGTTGACCGCCACCGGTTTACCGTCCACGTCGGTCATTGTCACGTCAGGCAGATTGCGACTTTGCGGCAGCAGGATGATGCCGGCGTCGATCAGTGCCGTCGGGTCACCCTGGCCTTTGCCGGACAGCACCTTATTGACGGTCAGGCCCAAAACCAGCGCGATCAGGGCAACGAGGATGAAGACGGTTTTCTGAGTTCGAGTCATAGGTTCAACAGTAAGTAGTGGTCTACGAGCAGGGCGATAAACAGCAGGAACAAGTACCAGATAGAGTACTTGAAGGTGTTGATCGCCGCGTGCGGCCGAGTGCCACGGTACAGCACCACGGCCCATTGCAGAAACCTCGCGCCCAGCCCCAACGCACAAACCAGGTAGAGCACGCCGCTCATGTGGATCACATACGGCATCAGGCTGACCGCCAGCAGCGCGAAGGTGTAAAGCAGGATGTGGACTTTGGTGTAGTGCTCGCCATGGGTCACCGGCAGCATCGGGATGTCGGCCTTGGCGTATTCCTCTTTGCGGTGAATGGCCAGGGCCCAGAAGTGTGGCGGGGTCCAGGCGAAGATGATTAGCACCAGCAGCAGCGGTTCGGCGCTGACATGACCGGTGGCCGCGACCCAACCCAGCAGCGGTGGCGCGGCACCGGCCAGGCCGCCGATGACGATGTTCTGCGGTGTCGCGCGCTTCAGGAAACCGGTATAGACCACTGCGTAACCGAGCAGGGAGGCGAGGGTCAGCCACGCGGTCAGCGGGTTGGTGAAGGCCAGCAACACGGCTTGGCCGAGCACCGCCAGCACCAGGGCAAACGTCAGCGCCGCCCTTGGCGACACCCGGCCTTCCGCCAAGGGCCGCTTGTGAGTGCGGGCCATCACCGCATCGATCCGTCGGTCCACCACATGATTGACCGCCGCTGCGCCCCCGGCACACAACGCGATCCCCAGATTGCCAAACACCAGCACCGTCCACGGCACCCCGGCGCGGGTCGCGAGGAACATGCCGACCAAGGAGGTGATGAGCATCAGCACCACCACTTTCGGCTTGGTCAGCTCCAGATAATCGCGCCAGATTGCCTGACTGTGACGTTCGCCAATCAGAACCGCCATGGCATTTCTCCTTTTATTGTTATGGGCCCGGCTGAATGTTTACGCGGGCTGAACCGCCAGCGCGCAGGAGCTTGTTGCTTGACCCGAACCAGGCTGGTTCGCGCGTGATAATTGACCAGCACCATGGTCAGCAGCAGTGCCGCACCGCCGGCATTGTGAGCGACGGCGATCGGCAGCGGCAGGTGGAACAGCACGTTGCTGATGCCCAGGGTGATTTGGGCGCCGAGGGCGATCAGCACCAGGCCCGCGAGACGGGTCATGCCGACCACTTTCAGTTGCCACGCCAGACCGAGCAGCACCAGCGTCACCAGCAGCGCGCCGATGCGGTGGGTCAGGTGAATCGCCGTGCGGGCATCGCTGTCCAGTTGGCCGCCGAGGTAGTTCGGGCCGATGTGTTGGGTCAGGTGAAAGCCATTGGCGAAATCCGCCGGGGGCAGCCATTGGCCGTGGCAGGTCGGGAAGTCGATGCACGCCACTGCCGCGTAGTTGGAACTGACCCAGCCACCGAGGGCGATTTGCAGGATTACCAGCAACAACCCGGCGGTGGCCCAGTACTGCAAGCGCTTGGGCACGGTCAGGGCCGGCAATACGCCGGACAATCGTAGTGTCAGCAAAAACAACAGACTCAGCGTCGCAAACCCGCCGAGCAAATGCCCGGTGACCACTTGCGGCCAGAGCTTGAGCGTCACCGTCCACATGCCAAACGCCGCTTGGGCAAACACCACGGCCAGCAGGAACAGCGGCAACTTCACCGGTTGCCCCGGATGGCGCCGATGCACCCAGGCGCGACCGGCCAATACCGAGATCAACAGCCCCAGGGTGCCGGCGAAGTAGCGGTGGATCATCTCGTTCCAGCCCTTATGGGCTACCACCGGTGTGTCAGGGAAATGCAGTTCGGCATGGGCCAGTTGGGCTTCGCTTTTCGGCACGCTGATAAAGCCATAACAGCCCGGCCAGTCCGGGCAGCCGAGGCCGGCGTGGGTCAGGCGGGTGTAGGCGCCGAGCAGCACCACAATCAGTGCCAGCAAGGTGGCAAACAGCGCGAGGCGAAATCCAGGTTTGGCCATGACGATGCCCTTATCCGATGTTCGACAGTTTCAACAGGTGGCGCAGGTCGTTCAGCAGGTCCTTGCCTTTGACCGTCGGGTCGTAGCGCAGCACCAGATTGCCGTGGGGGTCGATGATCCACAGTTGCGGCGCAGTCTTGTCGCCCGTGGCCTTGCTGAACGTAGTGAGGTCCATGGGGTAGCGTTGCAGCTGCGGATACTCGCGGGTCAGCTTGGCTTCGTAGTCGGCGTTCAACGGTTGCGCGGCAGCCAGTGCATGACTGGCACGGGACGCATCGCGGCCGAGGCCGATCTGGATTTGCCGCGCCAGGTACACCAACTGCTGGCAATCCACCGAGCAATCCTTGGGCGCGGTCACCAGCATCTGCCAGCGATCTTCCTGGGCCTGCACGCCGAGGTCGGCGCGGGTCTGGCCGTTGCCGATCAGTTCGCCGTGATAACTGCGGCCGTCCGGCACCCAAAAATTCAGTTTGTACATGCCGGTGGCGAGGATCATCGGACCGATCACCCCAAGCAGGATCAGCAGCAGCTGCAAACGACCCTTGCGCCGACTCGCCGGCGTTTTCGCCTCAGACATGCTGGGTGGATTCATGGCTGCTCCCATGGTGTTTCTCCTTTGCGTTGTGCCAGCCGAGATAGATAAAGAGGCCGAGCAGGGCGATCGCCATGGCGAACCACTGCACGGCATAAGCGATGTGTTTCTCCGGCCCCATGGCCACCACCGGCCAATCGGCCTGGTAGGACGCAGGGCCGGTTTCTTCACGTAATTCGTAGGCAAAGCCTTCGCGGTTCAGCGCGGTCCAGAGCTTGGCCGGTTCAACTGCCGTCACCAGTTGTGGCCAGGTTGTGGTGCTCGGGTCGGCGTGCAATTGGAAGGTGGCGCCGGGCGACACGTAGACCCAGGCATCAAGGCTCAACACCTGAGTGGGCGTTTTGAATTGTGGCGGCGTGCGCCGATCCGGCCACGGCAACCAGCCGCGATTGACCAGCAGCCAAAGCCCGGTCGCTTGATCACGAAACGGTTGCAACAACTCGACACCGACCTTGCCGTCTCGCTGGCGGTTATCCAGCAGCAAGCTGTGCTCGGCATCGAATTCACCGTGCAGGCGCACCCGGCGAAAGGCTGGATCTTGCGTGTTCAGCAGCTCGGAACTGGCCATCGGTTCGGCCGCCCGGCGCTCCGCGTAGGTTTGCAGCAGCGCGCTTTTCTCCGCGCCCCGGCTCAATTGCCAGAACCCCAGTGACACCAGCAGCGGCAACAGCAGCGCGACTACAATCGTCGGCACGATGCCCGGCCGGAAGCGCTTCATGACAGCGCCAGAAAGTCGGTGATCGCGATAGCTATACTCAAATGCATCGCCTTTCCCCCGGAGTCTCACCATGCTCAAAGCAGCCATCGTCCTGATGCTGATTGCCACGGTTGTCAGCCTGTTCAGCGGCCTGTTTTTTCTGGTCAAGGACGACAGCAGCTCGAACCGCCTGGTCATTGCCCTGAGTATTCGTGTTGCCCTGGCCGCCACCACCGTCGGCTTGATCGCCTGGGGCTTTTTCAGCGGCCAACTGGTGTCCCATGTTCCGTGGTAGCTGCAAGCCGCAAGCTCAAAGCTGCAAGTTCAACGCTGCAAGCTTGCGGCTTCAAACTTGCCGCTTGTCGCTCTAAAGCACATACACAAAAACAAATAAGCCGATCCAAACCACATCCACGAAGTGCCAGTACCAACTCGCCGCCTCGAAGCCGAACTGGTGCTCGTTATCAAAGTGCCCGCGCATGATCCGCATCAACATCACGAACAGGATGATGGTGCCGATGGTCACGTGGGCGCCGTGGAAACCGGTGAGCATGAAGAACGTCGCGCCGTAGATCCCCGAACCGAGGGTCAGCCCCAGTTCGTGGTAGGCGTGCATGTACTCTTCGGCCTGCAAGGCGAGGAAGCCGCAGCCCAGCAACACGGTGATCGCCAGCCAGATTTTCAGCGCGCCGCGATGGCCTTTTTTCAAGGCGTGGTGGGCGATGGTCACGGTGACGCTGGAGCTGACCAGCAAAATGGTGTTGATCAGCGGCAGGCCCCAAGGGCTGATGACTTCCTTGGGCGGTGGGAACAGTTTCGGGTCCGGCGTGTGCAGCAGCGGCCAGGCGAATTGGAAGTTTGGCCACAGCATATGCGCGATGCCTTTCGGGCCTTCACCCCCTAGCGCCGGGCCGGAGATGTGCCGCACGTAAAACAGCGCACCGAAGAAAGCGATGAAGAACATCACCTCGGAAAAGATGAACCAGCTCATGCCCCAGCGGAACGAGCGATCCAGCTGCGGGCTGTACAACCCCGCGCGGCTTTCCTTGATTACCGTGCCGAACCAGCCGAACAGCATGTACGCCAGCAACAGACCGCCGACGAAGAAGATCAGCGGGCCATGGGATTCCGGGCGGGCAGCCTTTAGGTCGTTGAACCAGGTCGCCAGGCCGAAAACCGTGACGAGCATGCCGACCGTGGCGATGATTGGCCATTTGCTCTGGGCCGGTACGTAATAGTGTTCATGAGTTGCCATTTATTGTTCTCCTTATCGGGCACGCTTAACGCCTAGCCGCCGGTGCTTGCAGCAACAGCCACGGGCGGATGACGTGCGGTGATATCGAACAGCGTGTAGGACAGCGTCAGGTGCTTCACATCCTTGGGCATGTCACGGTCAACAATGAAACGTACCGGCATCTCGATCCGTTGACCGGGCTGCAGCACTTGCTGGGTAAAGCAGAAACATTCGGTCTTGTGGAAGTACGCCGCCGCTTCGCTGGGCGCGATACTCGGCACCGCCTGGGCGCTCATCGGGTGATCGGTGGGGTTGTAGGCGACGAAAATCATCTCGTTCACCGCCCCCGGATGGGCCGTCAGCTCGTTACCCTTGGGATAAAACTCCCAGACCATGTCGGCGTTGTTGGTCGACAAGAACTGCACGCGCACTTGTCGTGAGGTATCGACCACTTGCGAACCTTCGTACTGCCCGGCGGTTTTGCCGTTGATGCCGAAGGCCTTGCACATCACGTCGTAGATCGGCACCAAGGCAAACCCGAACACAAACATCGCGACCACCACCATCAGCAGGCGAGTGACCAGTTTTTTCAACGAAATCGAATCAGCCATGGTGCTTGACCTCTGCCGAGAATCCTGTGGGAGCGAGCCTGCTCGCGAAGCAGACACCGCGGTTCAGCAGGCAGACCGCGTCATCGTTCTTCGCGAGCAGGCTCGCTCCCACAAAGGGCCGGGTGTTCATTTCACTTCCGGCGGGGTGGTAAAGGTGTGATACGGCGCCGGCGACGGCACGCTCCACTCCAGGCCCTCGGCCCCTTCCCACGGTTTGGCCGGTGCTGGCGGGCCGCCGCGGATGGTCTTGATCACGATGAACAGGAAGAACAACTGCGTGGTGCCGAACATGAACGCGCCAATCGACGACACCATGTTGAAGTCGGCGAATTGCAGGTTGTAGTCCGGAATCCGCCGCGGCATGCCCGCCAGTCCCACGAAGTGCATCGGGAAGAAGGTCAGGTTCATGCCCACGAACGACAGCCAGAAGTGCAGCTTGCCCAGGGTTTCGTCGTACATGTGGCCGGTCCATTTCGGCAGCCAGTAGTACGCCGAGGCGAAGATCCCGAAGATCGCCCCCGGCACCAGCACGTAGTGGAAATGCGCGACCACGAAGTAGGTGTCCTGGTACTGGAAGTCCGCCGGGGCGATGGCCAGCATCAGCCCGGAGAAACCACCGATGGAGAACAGGATCACGAACGCCACCGCGAACAGCATCGGTGTTTCGAAGGTCAGCGAGCCTTGCCACATGGTGCTCGCCCAGTTGAACACCTTCACGCCGGTGGGCACCGCGATCAGCAGTGTCGCGTACATGAAGAACAACTCGCCCACCAACGGAATGCCGACCACAAACATGTGGTGCGCCCAGACGATAAACGAGAGGAACGCGATGCTCGCCGTGGCGTAGACCATCGAGGTGTAGCCGAACAGCGGCTTGCGCGAGAAGGTCGGGATGATCGAGCTGACGGCGCCGAAGGCCGGCAGGATCATGATGTACACCTCGGGATGCCCGAAGAACCAGAATACATGCTGGAACAAAACCGGATCACCGCCACCCGCCGCACTGAAGAAACTGGTGCCGAAGTGGATGTCCATCAGCATCATCGTCACGCACCCGGCCAGTACCGGCATCACCGCGATCAGCAGGAACGCGGTGATCAGCCAGGTCCAGACGAACAGCGGCATTTTCATCAGCGTCATGCCGGGGGCGCGCAGGTTGAGGATGGTGGCGATCACGTTGATCGCGCCCATGATCGAGCTGATGCCCATCAAGTGGATGGCGAAGATAAAGAACGTCACGCTTTCCGGGGCGTAGGTCGTGGAGAGCGGGGCGTAGAAGGTCCAGCCGAAGTTCGGTCCGCCACCTGCGGTGAACAGGGTCGACACCAACAAAATGAACGCCGCCGGCAACAGCCAGAAGCTGAAGTTGTTCATCCGTGGCAGGGCCATGTCCGGCGCGCCGATCATCAACGGGATCATCCAGTTGGCAAGACCGACAAACGCCGGCATCACCGCACCGAAGACCATTACCAGGCCGTGCATGGTGGTCATCTGGTTGAAGAACGCCGGTTCGACAATTTGCAGTCCGGGCTGAAACAGCTCGGCGCGAATCACCATGGCGAACGAGCCACCCAGCAGGAACATGGAAAACGCGAACCACAGGTACAGCGTGCCGATGTCCTTGTGGTTGGTGGTCAACACCCAGCGCATCAAGCCCTTGGCGGGGCCGTGGGCGTGGTCGGTGGCGTGACCATGATCATCGATGACAGCACTCATGGCCGTTCTCCTGAGAACGAATGGGCTGGGCAGGCCGGGGCGCGTTGCCCCGACCGGTTCCTTACGTACGCGATAGACCGGGTCATTTGCTTTCCGCCTGTTTCAGCTCCAGCACTTCTTTAGGCGTGACCATGTCGCCTTTGTTGTTGCCCCAGGCGTTACGTTCATAGGTCACGACCGCCGCGATATCGACTTCCGAAAGCTGCTTGCCGAACGCCGCCATCGCGGTGCCAGGCTTGCCGAAGTACACGCGGTGCAGGTGATCGGCTTTTGGTCCGGTGGCAATTGGCGAGCCTTTGAGCGCCGGGAACATCGGCGGCAAGCCCTGGCCTTCGGCCTGGTGACAGGCCACGCACGTGGTGTGGTAGATCTTGTCGCCGCGCTCTTTCAGCTCGTCGAGGGTCCATTCCTTGCTGGTCAGCTCTTTGAGTTGCAGGGCTTCGGCCTTGCGCTCGGCCAGCCACTTGTCGTAATCGGCCTTTTCCTTGACCTCGACCACGATCGGCATGAAGCCGTGATCCTTGCCGCACAACTCGGCGCACTGGCCACGGTAGATGCCGGGCTTGTCGATGCGGGTCCAGGCTTCGTTGACGAACCCCGGAATCGCATCGCGCTTGACCGCGAAGGCCGGCACCCACCACGAGTGGATGACGTCGGCGGAAGTCACCAGGAAGCGCACCTTGGCGCCAATCGGCAGCACCAATGGCTTGTCGACCTCAAGCAAGTAGTGCTCGCCCTTGGCTTCCTTGTTGTGGATCTGATCCTGGGGCGTGGCCAGGTTGCTGAAGAATTCAACGTCCTGGCCCAGATATTTGTAATGCCACTTCCACTGGTAGCCGGTGATCTGGATATCGATATCCGGCTCACTGGCGTCGTACATCTTGATCAGGGTGGCAGTCGCGGGAACCGCCATGGCCACCAGGATGATGAAGGGCACGATGGTCCAGAGGATTTCGACGGTGGTGCTTTCATGAAATTTGGCGGCCACCTGCCCCGTGGAGCGGCGGTGGACCATCATCGACCAGAACATGGCGCCGAAGACGATGATGCCGATGACTACACAGATCCAGAAAATGGTCATGTGCAGGTCGAATACTGCGTGACTGATTTCAGTCGCTCCCGGCGCCATATTCACAGTCCAGGCCGCTTGTGCCTGGCTGAAAATTGACCACAACAGGAGGCCCATCCAGACGTGTGGATGTCGCATCATTGCGGGTTCCCCTTATCGTTCTTGTTATCCCGCCGGCTTTCACCTGCGGCAAGGGAGCGGCTTTTTCAGACTACGAACTTGAATCGCCGAGCCTTGCTGCATATGCAGTCGGGCGTCATCAGCTAACTCCATTCCCACCCGAGTATAGACAGCGACTGTCACCTCGCAACGTGATGGCGTAAATGATCTGAAACAGGTGGGACTTGCGTTCAAGGTCACGAATGGAGAAGGATGCAGACGAGTGGTGGCAAATCGATATAACTTTGGCGTCTCAAGGATGAAATAATTATGACAAATGCGTCTTAGCCTTTTTCATAAGCCAGCTAACTTATGTCTTCCCTATTTCATTGCCTTTGTTTCCTGGAGTTTTCATGAACACCGCCGCATTGCGCGAGCAGATCCAAAAAGCCCAACAACATGAGGCCGAGACCGGCCTGTTAACTCGTCAACTGGAAACCCAACTGCCGCACCTGCACGCTGCCATCCAATTGCCGGACGTCGACGCCAACGGCGTGATGACCCGGTTTGTGGCCGCTTATATAGAGCAAGTACCGGACCTGTTGGACGCCGCCAATGATGTCGCACGGGAAGCGGGCATCGAATCGCAGATCAAACCGGTGCTGAAAATCGCCGAGCAGTTCTTCCTCCAGCCGCCGGCGATCATGACCGGGCATATCGGCCTTGATAGCCTGCTGGACGAAGCTTATCTGGCGCATCGGTTGGTTGAAGAGGTCAATGACCTGTACATCAAGCATTTTGGCCAGCCACTGATCCCATTGGACATGACTGTTGCCAACCTGATTGCCCACCAATTGATCGGCGAAGAATTCGCCAACCAACTGGATGAGGCGGTGCATCACGCCGTGGACGAGATGCTTAACGAAGACAGTTTCGCGCTGGAATCGGTGGAGGCCTACCGCGAGAAACTCAACAGCCCGGACACCGGCGCCGCGTGGAAACGCTGGCCGTGCCTGTCGCGCCAATTGGGCGTGGGCCTGGAGCTGGATCAGCCAGCGGCCTAAGCGACACATATCCCTGTAGGAGCGAGGCTTGCCCGCGAAGCTTTTGGCGTACTTGAAGACGCCTTCGCGGGCAAGCCTCGCTCCTACAGGTTATTTACCCGGCAGAACCTACGCCGGACGTGGTTCGTAAACGCCCCTCCAACCGACGCTTCAACCCCCGCGCCTCAATCAGCAGCTTCGAACCCTTGGCCGCATTCGCCCGGCCCCACTCCTCAAGCAACTCCAGACACGAATGGTCGATGTAGCTCAGGTTATTGAGCGGCACATGCACCGTCGAGCCCGCTGGAATGGTACCCAGCACCTGGGTCAGCGCCGGCACCTTGAGAAAGGTCGCCGCGCCGATCAAGCGCAGTTCCATTTCGCCGTCCTGGGGCAGGTCGATCAGGCTGATTTTCAGCCGTGAAGCTTTCCACGCCAGTTTGGCCAGGGTCAGGCCAAAGCCGATCAGCACGCCAGTCAGCAGGTCGGTGAAGATGATTGCCAGGGCGGTCGCCGCGTAGGTGAACATCGGCATCCGGCCATAACGCCCCAGGCCGCGAAAGGCCTTGAGGTCCACCAGTTTGAAACCGGTGTAGACCAGCACACCCGCCAGGCTCGCCACCGGAATGCTTTGCAGCACGCTGGACAGCAACAGCACGAACGCCAGCAGCCACAGGCCATGGAAGATCGCCGAGTATCGCGTGGTGGCGCCGGCCTGAACGTTGGCTGAGCTGCGCACGATCACGCCAGTCATCGGCAATGCCCCGAGCAAGCCGCAGAGCATATTGCCCACGCCTTGCGCCGACAATTCGCGGTCGAAGTCCGAGCGCTGGCCGCTGTGCATGCGGTCCACGGCGGCGGCGGAGAGCAGGGTTTCGGCGCTGGCGATGAAGGCTACGGCAAATGCCGCGATCAAAATCGTCGGATCGGCCAGGTTGAGCAGGTCCGCCGGTTTCAGCCAGTCGATGGCTTCGGCCAGGTTGGCCGGGACTTCCACGCGCTTGACCTGCAAGGCGAGCATCAGGCTGGCGACCGTCGCCAGACCGACACCGAGCAAGGCACCCGGAACGAAACGCAAAGAATGTGGGCGGAATTTTTCCCACAGCCACATCACCGCAATCGTTGCCAACCCGAGCAAACCGGCCTGCCAGCCAAAGGACGGCAAGGCCTGCACCACCGCGGCCGGGAAGGCTGCGAGGTTATCCAGCCCCGACGGTTTGGGCACGGCGTCGAGCATCACATGCACCTGTGACAGCACGATCAACACGCCAATCCCGGCGAGCATGCCGTAGACCACCGCCGGTGCCGTCACCCGGAACCAACAACCTAATTTGAAGCGACCGGCCAGCAGTTGCAGAAAACCCGCCAGCAGCAGGATCGGCCCGAGCATGGCAATGCCATGCTGACGCACCAGCTCGAACACCAAAACGGCCAGACCTGCGGCCGGACCGCTGACTTGCAGCGGTGAACCGGCAATCCAGCCTACTACCAGACCGCCGATGATCCCGGTGATCAGGCCTTTGGCGGGCGGCAACCCCGAAGCGATGGCGATACCCATGCACAAAGGCAGGGCCACCAGGAACACAACCACGGACGCCAGCAGCTCCCGTGGCAGAACAGCTTTCAATTGCGCAGCACGCATAGGGATTCTCCCGAATTTTTCTTCAGGCGTGAAAAAGCCAGGCTGCTCAATCGGCAGCCTCGGCTAAACCACACAATGATTTAGGAGGATTTAGAAGCGCGCTTTAGGCGTCGCCACCGGAATCGGATGACTGCCATCCAGAGGCAGGAATCGACCCTGGTCCGCGTCATAAGCTCTGATTTCGCTGGTTTCGATGCTGTAGACCCAGCCATGGATAAACAGATGACCGTTGGCCATGCGCGAGGCCACCGATGGGTGTGTGCGCAGATGCTGCAACTGGGCGATCACATTCTCTTCAGTGAGGATGTGCATGCTTTCGCTTTCGTTGGCGCAGTTACAGTTTTCCTGAACCATGGTTTTCGCCACTTCGGCATGCCGCAGCCAGGCTTTGACCGTGGGCATTTTTTCCAGGCTTTGCGGGTTGAGCACTGCGCGCATGGCGCCGCAGTCGGAGTGCCCACAAATGATGATGTGTTGCACGCCGAGGGCCAGCACCGCGTATTCGATGGCGGTGGAAACGCCGCCGTTCATTTGCCCATAAGGTGGCACAACGTTGCCGACGTTACGGGTCACGAACAAATCGCCCGGGGAGCTTTGGGTAATCAACTCCGGCACGATGCGCGAATCGGCGCAGGTAATGAACATCGCCCGGGGATTCTGGGCCGTGGCGAGTTTCTTGAAGAGCTCTTCCTGCTGCGGAAAGATCTCGTGATGAAAATGCAAAAAGCCGTCAACGATATGCTTCAGCGCTGCATCGGCGGATTCCGCCTCGGGGAGCGCTTGCGCCGACGCAGCCAGCGGCTGTTTATCCTTGTCACTCATGATTCATCCTCTTTGACGGAGTCGGGAAAGTGTCCCGTTTTATCCGGTATGAAGCCAGTGGCTGTTTAAAAAACGTCCAGGTCGTAATTCCAGACCCGTCAGTCACTCGATGAACAAGGTAACCGTCGAAACTTAACTCAAACTGAATCAAACGCTCTAGAACGTGTGTTCCAGGTCACAAAAAACGTGACCAGCGTAATGGCGCAGTGCCTTTTACCCTACTCAACCTTAGGCCAATTGTCCTCAAATCAACGACATTTGGCGACCCGGCGGACAGAAGGCATCGCAATCCAGATCAAACCCTTCACGATGATTGAGCCCCAGGCGCTTGATGGCTTTGGCAAAACGCTGGGCCAGAAGGTCGGCGAATGGGCCTTCACCGCGCATCCGCGCACCAAAACGGCTGTCGTAGAGCTCGCCACCGCGACTCTGGCGAATCAGGCTTAACACATGGGCCGCACGCTGCGGGTAGTGGGCGGCCAGCCATTCTTCGAACAGCGGAGCCACCTCCAGGGGCAGGCGCAACATCATATAGGCCGCACTCTGGGCGCCTGCGGCGTGGGCCTCGGTCAGCAGGCTTTCGAGCTCGCTGTCATTGATCATCGGAATCATCGGCGAGCACAAAACCCCCACGGGAATCCCGGCCTCGCGCATCACCCTAATCGCCCGCAACCGAGCCTTGGGCGCCGCCGCGCGAGGTTCGAGAATGCGCTTGAGCTCATCGTCCAGGGTGGTGAGGCTGATCATCACCGCCACCAGCCGCTGCTCGGCGAGCTCAACCAGCAGGTCCAGATCGCGCAGGATCAGCGAACCCTTGGTGATGATGGTCACCGGATGCCGGTAACGCAGCAGCACTTCCAGGGTTTGGCGGGTGATTTTATGTTCGCGCTCGATCGGCTGATACGGATCGGTGTTGGAGCCCAGGTTGATCGGCGCGCATTGATAGCCGCGTTTGGAGAGTTGCTCCTCCAGTACGTCAGCGGCGTTGGTCTTGGCAATCAGCTTGGTTTCGAAATCCAGCCCCGGCGACATGTCCCAATAGGCGTGACTGGGCCGCGCATAGCAATAAATGCAGCCGTGCTCGCAACCGCGATAGGGATTGATCGAGCGGTCGAAGGGCAGATCCGGCGAGTTGTTGCGGGTGATGATGGTTTTCGCCGTTTCGATCCGCACCTCGGTGCCCTGGGTGATCGGCGCTTCCTGATACCAGCCGTCGTCCTCGGCCACCGAACGGTTCGGCGCGAAGCGGTTGTGCGGGTTGGTGGCGGTGCCGCGGCCGCGTGGCGGAAGAGGAGTGGACATGAAAACGCCTCGATACTGGTTTTATATACAGTAACGAGGCGTTGTTCATCTGGCTAGTGCCGCTGGGCGATCAGTTCTTCTGGGTGACCTGTCCCAAATCATCGCCCGAGGTGGTTTTCATATCGTCCTTGCGCAGATCAGCCACGGTGCTCGCCTTGACTGGCGAACCACTGTTGCCCCAACTGCCACGAATGAAACTGACTACATCCGCCACTTCCTGATCCGACAAGCGCCAGGCAAATCCGGGCATGGTGAAGGTCGACGGTGCCGTGTGCGTGGCCGGCAAGGTACCGCCCTTGAGCACGATATTGATCAGGGACGTCGGGTCCTCCGACTGCAACACCGGATTGCCCGCCAGCGCCGGGAACACACGGGTATAACCGTGACCGTCGGTACGGTGGCACGCCGCGCAGTTGTCGATGTACACCGAGGCGCCAGGCTGGCTGTCGTCACCCTTCCACAGCGCTTGCGCGACTTGTTTGTCGTACGGGTGCGGCTGATCGTTGGGATCATTGGCCGGCAGCGACTTGAGGTAACGGGCAATTGCGGTCAGGTCGGCGTCGGTCATGTACTGCATGCTGTGGGTCACCACATCGCTCATACCCCCGAACACCGCGCTGCGGTCGCTGCGCCCGGTCTTGAGGAATTGCACCAGTTGCTCTTCGCTCCAGCTGCCGAGGCCGTCCTTGTGGTCGCCGCGCAGACTTTTCGCGATCCAGCCTTCCAGTGGCGCACTGCCTGACAGAAACGTACTGCCTTCACCGGCATTCAGGGATTTTTCCTGCATGGTCAGGGCACGGGGCGTATGGCAGGCGCCGCAATGTCCCAAGCCTTCCACCAGATAAGCCCCACGACTGACTACCGCGTCTGCGCCGGGTGCCGCGTGGTAATCAGCGACGGCCGGGGCGAATAACCAGCGCCAGCCCATCAGCGGCCAACGCATGCTCAGCGGCCAGGGAATGTCGCTGGCCTTGTTCTCCTGGGCAACCGGCGCCACGCCGTGCATGAAGTAGGCGTACAAAGCCTGCATGTCCGGTTCGGTGACGCTGGCGTAGGACGGATACGGCATCGCCGGGTACAGAGTGCTGCCGTTCTTGTCCACACCGTGGCGTACGGCTTTGTCGAAGTCTTCGAAGCTGTAGTCGCCCAGGCCGGTTTTGTCCGGGGTGATGTTGGTGGAGTAGATCGTGCCGATCGGCGTTTCCATCGGCAGACCACCGGCGAACGGCTTGCCGTCCTTGGCGGTGTGACAGGCGACACAGTCGCCGGCCCGAGCCAGGTATTCACCTTGTTTGATCAGGTTTTGATCAACTTCAGCGGCGTTGATTGATGCACTGCCGAGCAGGGCGAAGGTCGCGATAACGAATGCTTTCATGTTCATCGCTCCTTAAGCCTGAACCAGCGGGCCGGGGTTTTTCAGGTACTGCTCGCGGATCGCGCGGGCCGACCAATACGTCAACGCAGCCACCAGGCCTGTAGGGTTGTAGCCCAAGCCTTGTGGGAAAGCGGACGCGCCAGGGACGAACACGTTATGCACGTCCCAGCTCTGCAAGTAACGGTTCAGGGCGCTGGTTTTCGGGTTGGTGCCCATGATCGCGCCACCGTTGAGGTGGGTGGTCTGGTAAGCCGCGGTGTTGAAGTGATCACCGACCTGCTTGCCGATTACGGCGATGGCTTTAGGGCCCATGGCTTCGGCGACCTTGCCCATTTTCTCAACCATGAAGCGGTTCATCTTGATGTCGTTTTCCTGCCAGTCGAACGTCATCCGCAGCAGCGGCAAGCCGTAGGAATCGCGATACACAGGATCGAGATCCAGGTAGTTGCCACGGTAGGACTGATGCGCGCCGTGGGCGTCCATCGACACCTGGTGGGTGTAGTAATCGGCGGTGGCGCGTTTCCAGGCACTGCCCCAGGCCGGGGTGCCCGGAGGGTTGGAGGTCCCGGCAATCGGTCGGCTGCCGGCCTGGTTGACCCACATCGGCGAACCGCCGACGAAGCCATGGGGGCCATGGTCGAAGTTGTCGGCGTTGAAATCATCGATCGCCACGCCATTGCCGCCCGCGCCGATGAAGTTGTTGGTGTGGGTGTCCTTGTCGAAGAACGCCTTGATGGTGGCCATGTTCTGGTAGGCGAAGTTCTTGCCGACCACGCCTTCACCGCTGATCGGGTCGTAAGGCTTGCCGATGCCCGAAAGCAGCATCAACCGCACGTTATGGAACTGGAAGGCACCGAGGATCACCAGGTCGGCCGGTTGCTCGATTTCCCGGCCCTGGCCATCGATGTAGGTCACGCCGGTGGCTTTGCTCTTGGTGCTGTCGAGGTTGACCCGCAGCACGTGGGAATTGGCCCGCAGTTCGAAATTCGGCAGCGGCTTGAGCGCTGGCAGAATGTTCACGTTGGGCGATGCCTTGGAATACATGTAGCAGACGTAGCCGCTGCAAAAACCGCAGAAGTTGCACGGGCCCATCTGCGCGCCGTAAGGGTTGGTGTACGGACCGGACGTGTTGGCTGACGGCAGGTTGTAGGGTTTGTAACCCACGGCGGTGGCCGCTTTCTGGAACAGCTGTGCGGAAACGGTGTTCTTCTGGGATTCCAGCGGGAAAGGGTTCGAGCGATCCGGCGCATAAGGGTTGCCGCCCTTGCCTTCGCCGACCAACTGACCGTTCACCGTCCAGGCCTGACCTGATGTGCCGAACACCTTCTCGGCGTAATCAAAAAACGGTTCCAGTTCTTCATAGCTGACGCCGAAGTCCTGGATGGTCATGTCCTTGGGGATGAAGTGTTTGCCGTAGCGTTCTTCGTAGTGGCTGCGCATCCGCAGCTCGATCGGGTCGACCCGAAAGTGCACGCCGGACCAGTGCAGACCCGCGCCGCCCACGCCATTGCCAGGCAAGAACGCGCCGAGTTGGCGGTTCGGCAGGGCAATGTCATTCACGCTATGGCGAATGGTCACGGTCTCTTTGGAGATGTCCTGGAAGAGTTTTTTCCGCACGCTGTAGGTGAGTTCGTCGATCACCTGGGGATAGTTGCCGTCAGGGTAAGTGTCCTGCATCGGCCCGCGCTCCAGTGCCAGCACGTTCAGGCCGGCTTCTGTCAGCTCTTTGGCCATGATCGCGCCGGTCCAGCCAAAACCGACGATCACCGCATCGACCTTCTTCATTACTGTTGCCATGGCTTATGCCCTCTCGCCGCGAATCGAAACTGCCGGGAAGGGGTATTGCTCGTTGCGTTCCACCCAATCCATGAAATCGGCGCGGGCGCCGGGGAAGCCGATCATGGTCCAGCCGACCATGCCTTTGTTGCCGCCGTGGATCGGGTCGCAGAAGAACCCTTCCTTGGTGTTTTGCAGCAACAGGTTGAAGAAAATCTTCGACGGAACGCTGTCGAACTCGGGTTTTCCGGCCTCGAGTTGCTTCAGCAAATCGTCTCGGGTAGCGCTGTCTTGGTCAGCAAATACTTTACCGTTGAACGCCTTCGACCAGGCATCAGTGGCGGCGATACCCAGGCGATAGATCTCTTTGGGTACGAGTTTGCTCTGCCAGCCCATTTCCGCCGGGGCGTCGGCGTTGAACGGCCCTTGCATGAACCACAGGGCGCCGGCGGCGTACGGGGTGTTCATCTGTCGGTCGATATATTCCGGCACGCCAGCTTCCAGAGCGCCTGGTCCCTGGGCATCGCTCGGGATCAACTGGGCGACGGCAGCCTTGATGAACGTCCATTCTTCGGCGGTGAAGTAAGTGGGTTCATAGGTGCTGGTGCTGACGGGCGTTTTATCGGTACTGGCCGGCGCCGATTCTGGCGCGGCAAGCAGGACTGAACTGCCCAGCGCGGTGCTGGCGACGGTGACCACCGGGATCAAGGTCAGGGATTTGCGCAAAAACTCACGCCGCGGGTTGTCTCGATCTTGATCAGACATGGGGGTGCACCTCATCAGGCATTGATGGTTTTTTTGCCATTTCGTCGAACGGCTTTTCGTTTTGGCAGGAATGCAGGTGTGCAGCGATCAGTGAGAACGCCGCGCTTCTGCAAACATTGGTTACAAATGGTAGCAGCCTAAGTATCAGGATGAACCGATTCAGCGGAAAAAAAGCGGGGTTATGCGACGAAAGTCGCTGCATTCACGATTCTTTGACAGACGGCTCACAGTGCTTTGACCGCTCAAGCCTGAAGCTGACCGTCATTAATCCGCTTCTTCCTGTACGGTCGCCCAGCATGTTTAAAACTCGCCTTATCCCTGCGATATGCCTATCGCTGGTTGCCTTTTTCAACCTTTCGTTGGCCATGGCCGACGACGCCGGTTCTCCTCGACCTGCGGAATGGGCACAGTCAGTGGAGGCGAAATACAACCTCTTCCAAATGTCCCCGACCCTCTACCGCAGCGCATTGCCCGACAGCGGGGTCGTGCCGCTGCTGGAAAAACTCAAGGTTGGAACCGTCATCAACTTCCTGCCTGAATCGGACTCCCGCTGGCTGTCCTCGCCCGGCATCAATCAGGTCCAGTTGCCTTACCGCACCAATCACGTGGATGACGCGCAGGTCATTGCGGCGCTTCGTGCCATTCAGACTGCCGAGGCCAAAGGCCCGGTGTTGATGCATTGCAAACACGGTTCCGACCGCACAGGCCTGATGGCGGCGATGTACCGGGTGGTGGTGCAGGGGTGGAGTAAGGAAGACGCCCTGAATGAAATGACCGAGGGCGGTTTTGGCGACAGCACCCACTTCAAGGACGGCGTTCGCTACATGATGCAGGCGGATACCGACAAACTGCGCACCGCGCTGGCCAATGGTGATTGCAGCACCAGCCCGTTTGCCATGTGCTCGATGAAGAGCTGGTTCAAGTCGGCCAACGTCGAGAAGTAGGAAAACCGAAAACCTTGTGGGAGCGAGCCTGCTCGCGAATACGGTGTGTCAGTCAACATCAATGTCGAATGACACGCCGCCTTCGCGAGCAGGCTCGCTCCCACAAGGGATCATTCAGTGTTGCTCGTCAGGCTTTTTCTTCAGCTTCGGGTTCGGGAAGAATTGCACGGCCTGAACCTTGGCGTCCGGCACCTTCAGCGCCGAGACGTTGACCCGCGTGCCCAATTCCTTGGGCACGGACAAACCTTGTTCATTGAGCGTGTCGGAATAACCGCAGGCCACGCACTCACGGTGCGGGACCTCGTCTTCGTTCCACATCATCAATTTGTCCGGCTCGCTGCACGCCGGGCAGACCGCCCCGGCGATAAAGCGTTTTTTCGTGATCACAGGCCCCTCGCTCATGCTGCCGCGTCCTCACTCAGGCCGCTGTGGCGCAAGAGTGCGTCAATCGATGGCTCACGGCCACGGAAGTCGATGAACAGCACCATCGGCTCCTGAGAACCGCCGCGGGCCAGGATCGCTTCGCGGAAGGCGCGACCGGTTTCGGCATTGAGCACGCCGTCTTCTTCGAACTTCGAGAAGGCATCGGCCGACAGCACTTCAGCCCATTTGTAGCTGTAGTAACCCGCCGCGTAACCGCCGGCGAAGATGTGCGCGAAGCTGTTCGGGAAACGGTTGTAGGCCGGTGGACGCATGACCGATACCTCGTCGCGCACGCCTTCGAGCACTTGCAACACGCTGCGGCCGTCGCCGTGGGTGGCGTGCAGTTCGAAGTCGAACAACGAGAACTCCAATTGGCGGACCATCATCAGGCCGGACTGGAAGTTCTTCGCCGCGAGCATTTTGCCCAGCAGGTCTTGAGGCAGTGGCTCGCCGGTTTCGTAGTGACCGGAAATCAGCGCCAGGCCTTCCGGCTCCCAGCACCAGTTTTCCATGAACTGGCTTGGCAACTCGACCGCATCCCACGCCACGCCGTTGATGCCGGACACGCCGGCATGCTCGACGCGGGTCAGCAGGTGATGCAGGCCATGGCCGAATTCGTGAAACAGGGTGGTGACTTCATCGTGGGTCAGCAATGCAGGCTTGCCGCTGTCGGCCGGGGTGAAGTTGCACACCAGGTTGGCCACCGGGCTTTGCAGCACGCCTTCAGCGGTGCGACGGCGATCGCGGGCGCCGTCCATCCAGGCACCGCCACGCTTGTTGGCGCGGGCGTAGAGGTCAAAGAAGAAGCGGCCGACGTGCTGGCCGTTTTCCTTGATCTCGAACAGGCGAACATCCGGGTGCCAGGTATCGAAGCCTTTCTGCTCGGCGATCTCGATGCCGTACAGGCGCTGAACGATGGCGAACAGGCCGCCCAGCACTTTGTCGATCGGGAAGTAGGCGCGAAGGGCTTCCTGGGCAACGCTGTAACGTTGTTCGCGGAGCTTTTCACCGTAGAAACCGCTGTCCCAGCTTTGCAGGTCCGGGCAGCCCTGTTCGGCGGCGTAGGCCTTGAGCTGCTCCAGGTCCTGGGCGGCGAATGGTTTGCTGCGTTTGGCCAGGTCACGTAGGAAACTGAGCACCTGGTCGCTGGATTCAGCCATTTTGGTCGCCAGACTCAGCTCCGAGAAACTGGCGAAACCCAGCAGCTTGGCCAGTTCCTGACGCAGGTCGAGGATTTCTTCCATCACCGGGCTGTTGTCATTCTGACCGGCATTCGGGCCTTGGTCCGACGCACGGGTGCAGTAGGCGGCGTAGACTTCTTCGCGCAAGGCGCGGTCCTGGGCGTAGGTCATCACCGCGTAGTAGCTCGGGAATTCCAGGGTGATCAGGAAGCCTTCCAGGTCTTTGGCCTGTGCAGCGGCGGCCATTTGCGCCTTGGCCGAATCGGTCAGGCCGGCGAGGGCGGCTTCGTCGGTGACGTGCTTGGTCCAGGCCTGGGTCGCGTCGAGCAGTTGATTGGAGAAGCGGCTGCCCAGCTCCGACAACTTGCTCTGCACTTCGGCGTAACGCTTTTGTTCGGCTTCCGGCAGGTCGATACCCGACAGACGGAAGTCACGCAGGGCATGTTCCAGGATGGTTTTTTGCGCCACGTCGAAACCGGCGGCTTCCGGGCTATTGGCCAGGGCTTCGAACGCTTGGAACAGTTCGCGGTTCTGGCCCATCTCGGTGGAGTAGGCGCTCAACGCTGGCAGGCAGGATTCGTAGGCTTCACGCAGTTCAGCGCTGTTGCACACGGCATTCAAATGGCTGACCGGACTCCAGGCAGCGCCCAGGCGATCATTGAGTTCGTCCATCGCCAGCACCAGGCCGGCCCAGGTCGGTTGTTTGCCCTGGGTTTTGAGGATCTCGATAATGGCGGCGCGGTTGTCAGCCAGGATCTGTTCAATGGCCGGTTGCACGTGTTCGGCACGGATCGCCGAGAACGGCGGCAGGTCGTAGGACTGCAAAAGAGGGTTGTTCACGCTCACGGTTGGCACCTTGGCTGGAAGAAACATGCGGCCATCTTAATTACAATCGACGCTCACCGCAGCTATCAGCGACAGAGAGAGAACCTATCGTGACCCTTCGCAAGTATCTGAACCACACGCCGCTGCTGGGCAAAGGCGCTTTTGTCGACGGCTCGGCGGTGGTAATCGGCGACGTCGAAATCGGCGATGACAGCTCCGTCTGGCCGCTGACGGTGATCCGCGGCGACATGCACCGCATCCGCATCGGTGCGCGCACCAGCGTCCAGGATGGCTGCGTGCTGCACATTACCCACGCCGGGCCGTTCAATCCTGATGGTTTTCCGTGCCTGATTGGCGATGACGTGACCGTCGCCCACAAAGTCATGCTGCACGGTTGCTCGGTGGGTAGCCGGGTGCTGATTGGCATGGGCAGCATCGTCATGGATGGTGCGGTGGTCGAGGACGACGTGATCATCGGCGCTGGCAGCCTGGTGCCGCCGGGCAAGCGCCTGGAAAGCGGTTTCCTGTATGTCGGCAGCCCGGTGAAACAGATCCGGCCGCTGACGGACAAGGAAAAAGCCTTTTTCACCTATAGCGCGGCGAACTACGTGAAGCTCAAAGACCTGCATCTGGCTGAAGGCTACGACCAGCTCTGACTTTTTCCTACGATTGCCCAGGATTATTCATGCATTACCAAACTGTTCTGTTCGACCTCGATGGCACCCTGACCGACCCGCGCGAGGGCATTACCCGTTCGATCCAGTTCGCCTTGGCCAAACTGGGCATCGATGAGCCCGACCTGACCAAACTCGAACACTTCATCGGCCCGCCGCTGTTGCAGGCGTTCATGCAGTTCTACGAATTCGACGAGCCCAAGGCCTGGGAAGCGGTGAACTTCTATCGCGAGCGTTTCAAAGTCACTGGCCTGTACGAGAACCGGGTGTTCGATGGCGTCACCCCATTGCTGGAAACCCTGGGCAGCCAAGGCCGACAGCTCTACATCGCCACGTCAAAACCCTGGGTGTTCGCCCGCGAGATCGCCCGACACTTCGACTTTGCCAAACACTTCAAAGTGATTTACGGCAGCGAACTGGACGGGACGCGGACCAACAAAGTGGAACTGATTGCCCATTTGATGGCAGAAGAAGGCCTGGACCCGAGCAATACCCTGATGATCGGCGACCGCAAACACGATTTGATCGGTGCGCGCAGTAATGGGCTGGATGCGGCGGCGGTGGGTTACGGTTTTGGCAGCCGGGAAGAATTGAGCGCCGAAGCACCGGCGTATCACTTTGAAACACTGGAAGAGATGCACCGGGCGTTTTTGCAGCGTTAGTTCGATTGCTATCGCGAGCAAGCTTTGCTCATACGGGGTCGTGCGTCTGATGACGCCTGTAGGAGCAAGGCTTGCCCGCGATGGCGTCTTTGTAGACACATCCTGAGCAACAGTTTTATCACTCATCCTCTTTTGACGTTCTAGCCTCTCTAACTCAGGCCACGATCAAGGAGGATCATCTATGCCAAGCCCTCACCACGCTCATCGCCTACGTACTGGACGTTATTCAGAATGTGGCCAAATTTATTTGGTGACTGCTGTTGTTCGAAATCGTCAGCCTGTTTTTTCATGTTTTAAAACAGGCCGATTGGTTGTCGATGCATTTCGGAAGGCGCAGCAGGAGCAGTTCGCCAACTCCCTGGCCTGGGTCGTCATGCCGGATCACTTTCATTGGTTGATTGAGCTCCAGAATATTCCACTGCCGAAGCTGATAGCCCGAACCAAATCGCGTACGACGGTGGCGTTAAATCGTGCGATTCAGCGTGAAGGACCACTTTGGCAGCAGGGATTTCATGATCGGGCGATCCGAAAGGAAGAGGATCTGCAGGCCGTTGCTCGGTATATCGTCCGCAACCCTATACGCGCGGGATTAGTTTCGAAGGCAGGGGATTATCCGTTGTGGGACGCGATTTGGTTATGAGCCTGTTTTGATGTGTATTTACGGGGCCTCATCGCGGGCAAGCCTTGCTCCTACAGATTCGAGCCGTACACATCATTGTGTCCTGACGTAAATCCGTAGGAGCAAGGCTTGCCCGCGATGGCGTCCGCTCAGCCGCCCACGTTCTACAGGTTCGTTAATGTCCTTAATGCCGCCTTACGCTCATCAACCGGCAACCCACCCAGCTTCTCCACCTCGGTATAAAACTTCACCCAATCCCCACCCACCTGCCTGAACAGCGCCGCAAACGCTGGCACCCATTGGTCGTACAAACCAAACGGCAACAGCTTGGCATTGTTCATCGGCGCATTGACCCATGCGTCATAACGCTTGTCCCCGGCCCATTGGCTGTCACGCATTGCTCGATAGTCGCTGCGCAGCCGTTCGAACTCGGCGGCTTTGCGCTGGCGCATCTGCTCGACGGGCAGGGGTTGGGCGTACAGGTGTTCAAGTCGGGCGCGGGTGTCGAGAACCAATTGCGTGAGCTGGTCGCGCTGTTGCATCGCTTTACCGTTGTCCGGGGCGAGGCCACGGCTGCCGCGCCATTGGCGGGTGCCTTCCTGCTCGACAAACGTGGCAAAGGATTCGTTGAACTCAGTGTCGTCCTGCACATAAAAACGCTGATGGGCCAGTTCATGAAAGATCAGCGTCGCCAGTCGCTCGTCTCCCCAATTCATCATCGAGCTGATAATCGGGTCGTTGAACCAGCCCAGTGTCGAATAAGCCTCGACCCCACCGATCGACACATCCATGCCTTGCAGGCGTTGCAACGCGGCTTCACCCCGGGCCGCGCTCTGGGTGTAGTAACCGCGATAGGCAACGCATCCGGCGATGGGGAAGCAATGGTTTTGCGGCTTCAGGGAAAATTCCGGCGTGGCGAAGACATTCCACACGACATACGGCCGGCCAATGTCGGCGTACAGACGATAACTCTGGTTATCCGGCAGGTGCAGATGCTGGCTGGCGAACACCCGGGCCTTTTGTGACTGGGCCAGGTGGGCGCGCAATTGTGGATCGCGCTGGGGATCGGCAATCACCTGGTTAACCGGCTCACGGGCCCGCAGCAATTGCAGCTGACCATCGGCCAATTGGCTGTAGTAGCTGACGCTGGCGCAACCGTTGAGCAACAAAAACAACACACCCGGAAACAAAACGCGCAAAACGCGATCAAGTAACCCAAGGCTTGGAAGCGGCCTGATCACAATAAGAACATCCCTGGAAAGTCTGCCCACAAGACTATCCCGCCACACTGGAGCTCCGCTATGCGCAAGTTGATGCTGACAGGGGGCCTGCTGACGCTGGCCGGTTGTGCCGGATTTGGAATGCCCGATCCTGACCCAAACCAAGCGTGGATCGACCTGGCTTCAAAGCAGGAAGATTCGGCGTTGCAAGCGTTGAAAGTCGATGACAAGACTGCCACCGACAAACGTTTCTTTGAAGTACAGCCGGGAAGCCATGAATTGAAGGTTCGCTACCAGTTCGCCGTCGATCCCACCAATATCGGCCCTACGAGTGAGCCGCTATGGCGAGATTGCCAACTGAGCGTCAAGTTCAAGGATTTCAACGCCGGTGAGCGTTATCAGCTGCAAGCAGGGAATATCGGATTCCGGCCGTGGGCAAAGCTCTATGACCAGCAGCGAAAAGTCATTGGGCAGGGCACACCCGCAGGCTGCCAACGCACGTGATCGGCGTTATGCTGAATACCCAATCATCGGGACATTCATCATGCGCAGGTTATTGCTGTTGCTCGGGGCGAGCGTTCTTTCCGGTTGCCTGAGCCCGCTGCCGGCCGTCGATCCACAGATGGCCTGGGTCGACCTGTCTACACCGACCCCCGGTGGCAAGTTAATGATGGCTGAACGCCTGGATAACCAGCGATTGACAGACGGGCGTTTCTTCCAGGTCACCCCCGGCAGTCATGAGCTGAGGGTGCGATTCGACTTTGAAGTGTTCACGGGCGGCTCGGGGTTCCTGAACGACTCCTCGGAGCGGTTGTGTTACCTGACCATCCGCTACGACCAATTCGAGGCCGGCCAGCGTTACATGCTGGAAGGTCGCTCCCTGGCCTTTACCCCCAGCGCCCGGCTGTATAACGCCAAGCGGGAGATCGTGGCCGAAGACCGGGAAGTCCTCTGCATTATTTGAGGTCGATCAACGATCGTTCTTTTGGTAGATGATCTTCTTGGTGCCGTATTCGCATGAGCCAACGACCATGTTCTGATCGTGGACTTCGTCATTGGTGACGATTTCCAAGGTGTAGGACGAGACGTTATTGGCCTGGATCTTGGCCTCGATCTCGGCCTTGAGTTCTTCACAGGATTTCGGTGCCGCCAGGGCCGAAGTGGCCAGTGCGCAACAGATAATCGCCAAGGCAAAACGTTTCATGGTTGAAGCTCCCTTGAGGCAGCGCGCGGGTTGATGCGCTTGAGCTGCTGTCATTTATTCGACCACAGTTTTGCAGAGCGAGTTCTGACTTCGCTCACAACGCGCGAGTTTAGCCGTTGGGATTGTGTTGTTTGTTCGATCGCCTTCGCGAGCAAGCTCGCTCCCACATTTTGAAATACATTCCAAATGTGGGAGCGAGCTTGCTCGCGAAGGTGTCAGTGCAGTCAGCGCCTAATGTTAGCTAACCAGCGTGGCATCCAGAGTGATCTTCGCATTCAACACTTTGGATACCGGGCAGCCCTCTTTGGCCTTGTTGCTCAGTTCCTCGAATTGCGCCTGGGTCGCCCCGGGGATTTTTGCCTTGAGGATCAGTTTCACCGCGGTGATCGCAAATCCACCGTCCACCTGATCCAGCGTGACCTCGGCATTGGTATCGATGCTGTCAGCCTTGAGGCCGGCATCGCCGAGGATCATCGAAAACGCCATGGAGAAACAGCCCGCATGGGCTGCGCCGATCAACTCTTCAGGATTGGTGCCCTTGCCGCCTTCGAAACGAGCCTTGAAGCCATAGGGCGCTTCCCTGAGAACACCGGTTTCCGTGGAAATAGAACCGATGCCGGTTTTCAGATCACCTTCCCAATGAGCCGATGCTTTCTTCGTGATAGCCATGTCTGCCTCCTCAAGATCCGGCGCGGAGTGTCGCGCCTTCGTGGTTTTCGGTTGCTAAGGGTTCTGAGGATAGAAGACTTGGCAAAGTTCACCTTGTCGGATCAAACCGCTTATCTGGTAGGCAAATTCAGGTCTGCTATTGAAACTCGGGTATATGCCCTCATTGCATAGGGAACGCTTTTAGACTCGGCAGGTTTTCGTTCGTGAAAAAACCTGCGCCCCTATTGGAGAAGCAGGTTTATGAAACGATTGTCCGAAATCAAGTACTCGACCCTCGACCTGGTGCCTGTGCGGGAAAACGGCAGCGCGGCCCAGTCGCTGCGCAATTCCCTGGACCTGGCGCAGCATGTTGAAAAATTTGGCTACAACCGCTTTTGGGTCGCCGAACACCACAACATGGACGGCATCGCCAGTTCCGCGACCTCGGTGCTGCTTGGCTATCTGGCCGGCGGCACCTCGACCATTCGCGTCGGTTCCGGTGGCGTGATGCTGCCCAATCACGCGCCCCTGGTGATCGCCGAACAGTTTGGCACCCTGGAAAGTCTGTACCCCGGCCGTATCGATCTGGGCTTGGGCCGTGCTCCTGGTTCCGATCAAATGACCGCCCGCGCACTGCGCCGTGAGCGCTCCGGCAGCGCTGACGAGTTCCCGGAAGATGTTGCAGAACTGGTGCGCTACCTCGGCCCGCGCACGCCGGACCAGCGGATCATCGCGATGCCGGGCACTGGCACCAATGTCCCGGTGTGGTTGCTGGGTTCGAGCCTGTTCAGTGCACAACTGGCCGGCGAGCGCGGTTTGCCCTACGCCTTTGCCTCGCATTTCGCACCGCGTTTCATGCACGAGGCGATTCGCGTCTACCGCAATCACTTCAAGCCTTCGGCAGTTCTGGACAAACCCTACGTGATGCTCGGCGTGCCACTGGTGGCGGCCGACACTGACGAACAGGCCGATTACCTGGCGACGTCGGTCTACCAGCGAATCCTCGCGTTGATGCGTGGCCAGAGCCTGGTGCAACGCCCGCCGGTGAAAACCATGGACGGCCTGTGGCTACCCCATGAAAAAGAAGCCGTCGGCGATTTCCTCGGTCTGGCCATGGTCGGCAGCCCACAGAAAATCCGCGCCAAACTGGAGGTGCTGATCGAACAGACCCAGGCTGACGAGTTGATCTTTACCTGCGACCTGTACGAACACGCCGATCGCGTGCATTCCTACGAGTTGCTGGCACAGGTCATGAAAGGCTGAAGCTCAAACGACGGGCACAAAAAAGCCGACGCAATTGCGTCGGCTTTTTCATTCTTGAGAGAAATCAGCCTTTCTTGTAGACGATTTCCTTGGAGCCTTTTTCGCACTTGCCGACGACTTTACCGCCGGCAGCAGTGCCTTTATCGGCAATTTCCAGCGAATAACCAGAAACGCCCTTGGCGTCCAGTTTCGCGGCGATTTCAGCTTTCAGCTCTTCACACGACTTGCCGTCAGCAAAGGCTGTTCCTGCAAGGCTCAACAAACCTACCGCTAAAATAAACTTCTTCATCGGTTGCATTCCCTGGTCGGATCAATAGGGGCACCCGGCATTCAGCCAGGTGCACACATGTAGCGCTTTGCCATTCCCTATGGCACTCGGCCAGCGCGCAAGTTCAGAAGCCTAGCTCAAACTCAGCTGCTGGCAATCCGGAACCCGACTTTCAAGGTCACCTGAAAGTGGGCAGCCTTGCCGTCCTTGATGTGGCCGCGAGTTTCGGTCACTTCGAACCATTCCAGATGCTTGAGGCTTTTACTGGCTTCGGCCAGCGCGTTGTTGATCGCATCTTCGATGCTGGTAGGGGACGAGCCGACCAGCTCGACTTTCTTGTAGGTGTGATGGTCAGTCATGGCGTTCTCCTTGGGTATGAAATACAGCCTAGCAGTGATTTTTCGTATTACTTCTGTCGGCCATTCCCACAGCAAAGTTCAGATTTACTGCACTTTCTCAAACCCCTGAAGTCCCAACCAACACACGCTACTCATCACCAATGAAGGAGAGCCATCATGGCCAACACCTCTTTACGCAAAGCCTCATTGCAAAGCATGGAAGCCGAGATCGAGAGTCTGCTCAAGTCGCTGGAAAACCTGAAGGACGACGCCTCGGACGAGTCGCGTAAAACCCTCAAGGCGCTGAAAAGCAACGCCGAGAACGCGCTGAAGCATTCTCGTCACCTGCTGAGCGATGCCTACGAAGAAGTGAAAGTGAAAACCCGCGAAACCGGGATCGCGACCCGGGACTACGCCCAGGAACACCCTTGGACTACAGCGGGTGTCGCCGTGGGTGCTTTGGGTCTACTCGCGGCTTACCTGTTGTGCAAACGCGGCGATTAATCCGCTTGGCGCAGCTCATTCTTGAGCCACTGCGCCAATTGCCGAGCGCGCCCGTCTGCGGCGCGCTTGGGTAGCCACAACGCCAGTTGCGCCGGGGTTTCCCTGAAACCCCACGGCGCGACCAGGCGACCGGCCTTCAAATCCTCGGCCACCAGCGGCTCAGGGGCAATCGCCACACCCAGTCCCGCCACCGCCGCTTCCAGCAAATAATACAAATGCTCGAAACCCTGACCGTACTTCAACGCTTTGTCGTCGAGGCCGCTTTGCTGTGCCCAACTTGGCCACGCTTGGGGCCGCGAGGTGGTGTGCAGCAATGGTTCGTTCAATAGCGCACTGGCCGGCGCCTGTTGCAGCCTTTCATAGCCGGCGAAGCGTGGGCTCATGACCGGGCCGATGCGTTCGCTGGCCAGTTCGTAGACTTGCATGTCTGCCGGCCACGGCGGTTCGGCAAACACCAGCAAGGCATCCAGCCCTGGCCGGCGTGGATCGAGATCACCTTCCCCCGCCGACAGGTGCAGACGCAGGTCCGGCAGGTCCGCATTCAGTCGCCCCAGGCGTGGAATGAACCAACGCGCGAGCAAACTCCCGGAGCAGCCGAGCACGAAGGGCGCATCGGCGGTGCTTTGGGTCAGCTCGGCGCACACGGTGCGTAATCGCTCGAAGGCTTCAGCGCTGGCATCGCGTAAACGAATCCCGGCATCTGTGAGTTTAAGGCCGCGTCCATCCTTGATGAACAGGCTGACGCCAAGGTGTTCTTCAAGCACCTTCAGTTGTCGGCTGACTGCACCATGGGTGACGTGCAGCTGTTCGGCAGCCTGACTGACGCTGTTGAGGCGGGCAGTGGCTTCGAAGGCGCGAAGGGCGTTCAGCGGGGGGAGGTCGTGGCTCATGGGATCTGTGAGTTTTCCTGACAGGTTGCGGCGATCTTATCGGTTTTCAGTGCGGGACGTCAGGGGTAGAGTGAGCGTCATTGTCATCACACGAATCCCACTGGAGCGACCCATGACCCAGACTAATCTGCGCAACGGCCCCGACGCCAACGGCCTGTTTGGCTCGTTCGGCGGCCGTTACGTCGCCGAAACCCTGATGCCGTTGATCCTCGACCTGGCCCGTGAATACGAATTGGCCAAGGAAGATCCGGCATTCAAAGAAGAATTGGCCTACTTCCAGCGCGACTATGTCGGTCGCCCAAGTCCGCTTTATTACGCTGAACGCCTGACCGAATTCTGCGGCGGCGCGAAGATTTACCTCAAGCGCGAAGAGCTGAACCACACCGGCGCGCACAAGATCAACAACTGCATCGGCCAGATCCTGCTGGCGCGGCGCATGGGCAAAAAACGCATTATTGCTGAGACTGGCGCCGGCATGCACGGCGTGGCGACCGCCACCGTGGCTGCACGTTTCGGTCTGGATTGCGTGATTTACATGGGCACCACTGACATCGAACGTCAGCAGGCCAACGTCTTCCGCATGAAGCTGCTGGGCGCCGAAGTGATCCCGGTGGTGGCCGGCACCGGCACCCTGAAGGATGCGATGAACGAAGCGTTGCGTGACTGGGTGACCAACGTCGACAGCACCTTCTACCTGATCGGCACCGTCGCCGGGCCGCATCCGTACCCGGCCATGGTTCGTGACTTCCAGTCTGTGATCGGCAAGGAAACCCGTACGCAACTGCAAGACCAGGAAGGCCGCCTGCCGGACAGCCTGGTGGCGTGCATCGGCGGTGGTTCCAACGCGATGGGCCTGTTCCACCCGTTCCTCGACGACAAGAGCGTCGAGATCATCGGCGTAGAAGCCGCCGGTTACGGCATCGAAACCGGCAAACACGCCGCCAGCCTGAACGGCGGCGTACCGGGTGTGTTGCACGGCAACCGCACCTTCCTGTTGCAGGACGACGACGGCCAGATCATCGACGCGCACTCGATCTCCGCCGGCCTCGATTATCCGGGCATCGGCCCTGAACACGCCTGGTTGCACGACATCGGCCGCGTCCAGTACACCTCGGTGACCGACGACGAAGCCCTCGACGCGTTCCACAAATGCTGCCGCCTGGAAGGGATTATTCCTGCACTGGAAAGCGCCCATGCCTTGGCCGAAGTGTTCAAACGCGCACCGAATCTGCCGAAAGATCACCTGATGGTGGTCAACCTGTCCGGTCGTGGCGACAAAGACATGCAAACCGTGATGCACCACATGGAACAGTCCCAGCAGGAGAAACACTGATGAGCCGCCTGCAAACGCGTTTTGCCGAACTTAAAGAACAGAATCGCGCCGCCCTGGTGACCTTCGTTACCGCCGGCGACCCGAGCTATGAAACCTCCCTGGCGATCCTGAAAGGCTTGCCGGGCGCTGGCGCCGACGTGATCGAGTTGGGCATGCCTTTCACTGATCCGATGGCTGACGGCCCGGCGATCCAGCTGGCCAACATCCGCGCCCTCGGCGCCAAGCAGAATCTGGCGAAAACCCTGCAGATGGTTCGCGAGTTCCGTGAAGGCAATACTGAGACGCCGCTGGTGTTGATGGGTTATTTCAACCCGATTCACATGTATGGCGTGCCGCGTTTCATCGCCGACGCCAAAGCAGCCGGGGTCGATGGTCTGATCGTGGTGGATCTGCCGCCGGAACATAATGGTGAACTGTGCGACCCGGCTCAGGCAGCGGGCCTGGACTTCATCCGTCTGACCACGCCGACCACCGATGACGTGCGTCTGCCGACCGTTCTGAACGGCAGCTCCGGTTTCGTCTACTACGTATCCGTTGCGGGTGTGACTGGTGCCGGTGCGGCCACGCTGGAGCATGTTGAAGAAGCGGTGGCGCGTCTGCGTCGTCATACCGACCTGCCGATCAGCATCGGTTTCGGTATCCGTACACCGGAGCAAGCGGCGTCCATCGCACGGCTGGCCGACGGTGTGGTGGTGGGTTCGGCGTTGATCGATCACATCGCCAATGCTTCGACGCCGGACCAGGCCATCGACGGCGTGCTGAGCCTTTGTGCGGCGTTGTCCGAAGGCGTGCGTAAGGCCCGGGTCAGCTGAAGGTAAAGTTCTTGATACAGAGGAATTAGCACCTCGCGGCACAGACTAAATAGCAAGACCGAGGGATTCAGAACCACGTTCTGAATCCCTTTTTGCTGTATGTGCAGTGAGGAAACCCCCGATGAAAATGCCGAAACGTCTGATTGCCAGCCTGGGCGTGCTGATGCTCAGTGCGACCCCGTTGCTGCACGCCAGCGCCGATCAGCGCGACGATCACGACCACGGCGGCCCGCAACAGGGCCAATACGATAACCACGGCAACGATCATGGTGACAATCGTGGCAATGATCACCGTGGCCCGCAGGACAACCATCGCGGCGGCCCTCCGCCACGGGACTTTGGCCCGGTGCGTCAGAGCATTCATGACAATCATGGCTATTTCGTACGCGGTGCGCCGCCACCTCCAGGCATTCGTCTGGAACGTGGTCGGCCGTTGCCTCATGGGTATTACGGTGAGCGCTTGGATAATCGCGCGTTGTCGCATCTGCCGTATTACCAAGGCTACGAATGGCGTCGTGCCGGGGGCGATATTGTGTTGATCGCCGTGGGGACCGGGATTGTTTATGAGGTTCTGGATAACGTACTGAATTAAGAACTGCATTGGCACAGCGCTTTGTGCGCTGTGCTGCAAAAAAGATCGCAGCCTTCGGCAGCTCCTATAGGGAATGCGTACCCCTGTAGGAGCTGCCGAAGGCTGCGATCTTTTGCTTTTCCGTCAGGGCAACTCCAACCCGCCAGCCGCCTTATGCAACGCCCTTAAATGCTCGCCAACCTGCTTCAAATTGGCTTCATTGGCCGCAATCTCCGCCGCCCGACTCGGCTCCAGCAACGCTCTCACTTCCTTATCCAGATCCCCTGTCAGCGATTGCAGCTGTTTCTGGCGCAGGCTGGTTTCCGATTCCAGGCGCGCCGACTCGCTCGGTTGCGGCAAACCATAACCACCGGAACCGAGCAATTCGGCGGGGCGACTGAGGAAGCCGCTGTTGGCGAGAATCTGTTGCAAGGTCGCGTTGGCCTTGTCCATGCCGCCGTTTTTCAGTTCGCGAGCACCCAGATAGCGCTGCTTCACTTCATCCTGGGCCAACTGTAGCTGTCGACGGAAACTGGCCTGTTCCAGCAACAGCAACGCCGCGCTGGTGCGCAAATCGGCTTGATCGATCCATTTGCGCCGTTCTTCTGCGCTCAATGACAGCCAGTCTTCGACGGTGGCCTGCTTGATTGGCAAATGTTTCTTCAAGACTTCGAACATCGCTTGATAACGGTCACGGAAGGAGTCGAAGCGATAACCCAGGCGCAACGCTTCGCGTGGGTCGTCCAGCACGCTGGTGTCCGCCAGCCCGCGACCCTTGAGCACTTCCAGCAAGCCATTGGGCATGATGCTGTCCAGTCCGGTCAGTTGCGCGTTGTTGCTGCCGCTGCGCAGCAGCTTCAAGCTCTCCACCGCGCAATTGTTGGACAGGAAGAAATAGTTGCCGTCGTAGCTCCAGTGCATCTCCGCCGCGTGTTCCACCACTTCCTCGATTTCGGTGCGCGACAGGTTCAGCGGTACCGAGGCGAGGCTGCGCAGTTCGGTCTTGGTGTATTCATCGATGACCTGGGCCAACGGCAAGACGAACAGGCGGGACGGGTATTTGCCGACCAATCCATCCCAACTCGACAGCTGCACGTCACCGACGAAGGCGCGGTAGGACAGCACCAGGTGCTGGTCCAGATCGAGACGGCAATCCGGTCCACGTGGTCGGCCAGGCGCGCAGATCACCAGGCGCAACATGCTGTGGCCCCAGCGGCTGACCCAGTTCTGGTTGGCTTCGGCCAGCAGATAGTCGACTGCGTACACACGTTCCGGGTCGACCTGGCCCAACGGCGTCTTGGCGAAGTCGTTGCCTGCATTGAGGAAGGCGAAGGATTTGGCGCAGGTGTCTTTGGCGGCAGGCGCCCAGCCGAAATGATCTTTGTAGTAGCGGTACAGCGCAGGACGACGGCAGGCATAGCTTGGGTCGAGGAGGAAATACTCCATGTTGACCGCTACGAACTCCTTGGGATTGGTCGTCTCGTAAATGTCCGGGCTACGGGCCACTTGCCGATTGTGCGCTTCGCGTTCGCCACGGCGGCCGACGTATTGTGGCCAGCCGGCCAGGTCCAGCAGTCGCGGATCGTCACTGAGGGTAAAGCGTCGTGCGGTCTGGCCACGGCATTGATCAGGAATGCCGACCAGCCCGGAGCTGCTGTTGCGCCGACTGCAACGCTGGATCAGCGTGCGCTCGGCGTCTGGCCACAGCCGCGAGCGGTCATAAATATGGGTGAGTTCGTGCAGGACCGTGGCGAGCATTTCCCGGCGCACTGTGCCGTGGGGGCGATAGGTCTTTTTGGTGGCGGCGCTGCCATCGGTGAGGCTGGCGAGCAGGTTGCGATTCAGATCGAGCTCGGACACCAGAGACGCTTGGCCGTAGGCATTACCGGGCATTTCATCTGTCCAGCCGACATCGATGCGCCGATCCAGTTGTTCGACGAAGCGTGGCGGCAACGCCTGCATGGCCTCATCAAGTAGCGCCTGGCTGGCCTGCACTTGCGCGGGGCTCAGACCATCGGTCTTCAGGCGTAATTGCAGGCTGGCCTGAGCGGTGTTGCCAAGCAGCAACACCACCCCGGCCAGCAGCCAGGCGCTGAGCGACCTCACAGTGCGAGGATGGCTTCGGCGAGAACCTGATCACTGGCGTCGCGGGCTTCCGGCACGCGGGTGCGCAAGGTGTTGATGGCCGCTTCCAGGTGCGCGCCGCGAATCTCGCCATCGCTGGCGACGAAACTGGCCGCATCGTCATGGGCTTCGCGCACGATCTTCGAGTCGCGAATGGAGGTGGTGGTATCGGACGTGAAATCAAGCGTGCGTTGGGTCGCACGGATGATCATGTTACTGGTGGCAACCAGGGTGTGCGCCTGGGCCACGTCGGCCAACAACAGCAGGCCAAGGGTGGCAGCAATCAGCGGGCTACGCATGGAACGACTCCGGAGGAACGATGGTAACTATTGGACGAGAATTGCCTGTGCCAGTTCAAGGTCGCTGGCATGAAGTTTTGGTTGGGTCCGACGCAGATAATCCAGGGCGGACTCCAGTTGCGCTCCTCGCAGTTGGCCGTCACTGGCAATGAAAGCCGCAGCGTCATCCTGAGCGGCGATCAGCAGTTTATGGTCGAAGGGCGCAGAGGTCACCATGCTTGTGGCGTAGCCGCTGACCACAGTGCCTTGTGTAGAGAGGTTGAAAGCGTCGAAGGCATGGGCCGATCCCGACCAGCAGGCCACAAAGATCGCTTGCGTGAGCAACAGATTTGAAAGAAAACGCATGAGACTCGATAGCTGGAAACGAGCCCCAAGGCTAGCGCAATGCCCGGGCTAGAGCCAGCGCCGAAACATTGGGACACGATGGGCGTGTCCCGTCGTTCAGCTTACGTTCAGATCGCCAGGATGGCCTGGGCAATCTGCGCATCAGTGGCGTTTAGCTGAGGCAACTGGCGGTGAATTTCATCAATTGCACTTTCCAGTTTCACGCCTCGAATATCGCCGTTGCTGGCGACGAAGCTGGCGGCGTCATCACGAGCGGCACGCACAATTTTGTTGTCGCGCAGCGAAGAAGAAGCATCGGAAGTTGCGTCGGAACTGGATTTGAGCGCGCCAACGACAGCGTCGGTGGTCACGATAAAACTGGTGGCGTGGGCGTTGGCAGCCACGGCGAGCAGGGCTGCAGCGCTCAGCAGGCGAAGACGGGACATGGGGTAGCTCCTTTGGATAAACCGATTGAGAGGTGGCGCAGTGTCTGAAAGATCAGACGCCGGTCACGCAGCGTTCGCCACCTTCTGGTTGGATATTAGGCTGGTGGGAATGAATTCGAATAGCCCGTATAGATGAAACGGTATGTATAGGAGCTGCCGAAGGCTGCGATCTTTTGATCCTGATTTAACCTAAGCAAAGTCAAAAGATCGCAGCCTTCGGCAGCTCCTGCGAATGTGTACCGGCATAAATATAGATAAACAAAACTGTACTGGTATGGTGTTTTGCGGCCCAGAAACGACAAAACCCGTCGTGGTTTCCCACGACGGGTTTTGTTTGTTCAATTCGGGTTGCTGGCGGTGGACCCTACAGGTCAGAGCCAGCGACGCTACTTAGCGCCAGAACGGCTTGCTCAGCTCTTCGTAGCGTTGTGCTTCGCTAATCCCGGCATCAGCCAGCAGACGCGAATCCAGACGAGCCAGTTGATGGCGGCTGGTAATGCGGCGCTGCCACAACATCAGGTTGGCGATAACGCGAAGAGGCATGGAAGCCTGGGTTTTTGCAGCAGTATCTTCGAAGAACAGTTCGGAACTGAGTGTACGTTCCATGGTTGACATCCTTCCGCTTGTGGCGGGATTAGGTAGTGGTTTAACTGATGCCAATGATCCTCTCGTTTGGCCAGTCTCCCTAGATACAGTTCACTTGTATTGTGAGAGACCAGTTAACTGTTTATAGGGGGTGTACTGGTCGAAATTGAGGCAACTGTACCTGTCAGCACTAATACGGTGCATTTTCCACTGAAGTACTCGGAAATGTAGGCAAAAGCCGTAGGAAACAACCAGTACAGCAGTACAGTTTTAGACAGAAGAGAGTATTGCAAGAACCAGCTGACGCAACTGTGTGGGCGTCAGCTGTATTTTTGTTCAATCAGGCCTTAAGCATCCGCCCGGTTTCTTCAAGGTTGATGTGCCAGCTCAGGGCATCACGCAGGATGTGCGGGGTGTGCCCACCGATGGCACAGGCCGCCGTGAAGTAGTCATTCAAGGCGTCGCGATAGTCCGGATGCACACAGTTGTCGATGACCACCCGAGCCCGCTCCCGCGGCGCCAAACCACGCAGGTCGGCCAGGCCGATCTCGGTCACCAGAATGTCGACGTCATGTTCGGTGTGGTCGACGTGGCTGACCATCGGTACCACGCTGGAAATCGCGCCACCCTTGGCAATCGACTTTGTGACAAAAATCGACAAGTGCGCATTGCGCGCAAAGTCCCCTGAACCGCCGATGCCGTTCATCATCCGCGTTCCGCACACGTGGGTGGAGTTGACGTTGCCGTACAGGTCGAATTCCAGCGCAGTGTTGATACCGATAATCCCCAGGCGTCGCACCACTTCCGGGTGATTGGAGATTTCCTGGGGACGCAGCACCAGCTTGTCCTTGTAATGCTCCAGATTGCCGAACACATCGGTATTGCGCCGGGCCGACAGGGTGATCGAACTGCCCGAGGCAAAACTCAGTTTGCCGGCGTCGATCAGGTCGAACGTCGAATCCTGCAACACTTCGGAGTACATGGTCAGGTCTTCGAACGGCGAGTCGATCAAGCCACACATCACCGAGTTGGCAATGGTGCCGATCCCGGCCTGCAGCGGACCAAGTTTGTTGGTCATGCGCCCGGCGGCCACTTCCTGCTTGAAGAAGTCGATCAGGTGATCGGCGATGGCCTGGGTGTCGGCGTCCGGCGGCAGCACGGTAGATGGTGAGTCGGATTGATTGGTGATCACGATCGCGACGATCTTCTCCGGCGGGATCGGAATAGCAGTGCTGCCAATGCGATCGTCGACCTTTACCAGTGGAATCGGCGTGCGGGTCGGGCGATAGGTTGGGATATAGATGTCGTGCAACCCTTCGAGATTCGGGTTGTGCGCCATGTTGATCTCGACGATGACGTGCTTGGCGAAGATCGCGAAGCTGGCCGAGTTACCCACCGAGGTGGTCGGCACGATATGGCCCTGCTCGGTGATCGCCACGGCTTCAATCACTGCGATATCTGGCCGCGTGAGTTGCTGGTTGCGCAACATCTCCACGGTTTCCGACAGGTGCTGGTCGATGAACATGACTTCGCCGGCATTGATGGCCTTGCGCAAGGTGCTGTCGACCTGGAACGGCATGCGTCGCGACAGTACGCCGGCTTCGGTCAGCTGTTTATCGAGGTCGTTACCCAGGCTGGCGCCGGTCATCAGGGTGATTTTCAGCGGGGTGATTTTGGCGCGTTCAGCCAGTGCGTGGGGCACAGCCTTGGCTTCGCCGGCGCGGGTGAAACCGCTCATGCCGACGGTCATGCCGTCCTCAATCAGAGCGGCAGCGTCAGCGGCGCTCATCACCTTATCCAACAACGAAGGCAAGCGAATACGATCACGGTACATGGATTGATATCTCGGGCAACGGAAGCAAGGTGTGCAGTCTAGTGACTTGAAAAAAATTCGTCCCGCTACCATGGTCGAATGCCAACCCCTGATTTAGAGCCTTTGGTCGGGTTTCACGGGGAATAAAAAAACCCCAGCCTACTAAAGACTGAGGTTTTGGGTATTGCGTTGGAGCAGGTTTTACTCGACGGCTTTGACCATGTCTTCGATGACTTTCTTCGCATCGCCGAAGACCATCATGGTTTTGTCGAGGTAGAACAGTTCGTTGTCCAGACCGGCATAGCCGCTGGCCATCGAGCGCTTGTTGACGATGATGGTCTTGGCCTTGAACGCTTCGAGAATCGGCATGCCGGCAATCGGCGACTTTGGATCGTTCTTGGCCGCCGGGTTGACCACGTCGTTGGCGCCCAGTACGAGCACCACGTCGGCCTGACCGAACTCGGAGTTGATGTCCTCCATCTCGAACACTTGGTCGTAAGGCACTTCTGCTTCCGCCAGCAACACGTTCATGTGGCCAGGCATCCGACCGGCCACCGGGTGGATCGCATACTTCACGGTCACGCCGCGATGGGTCAGCTTCTCGGTCAGTTCTTTGAGCGCGTGCTGTGCCCGTGCTACTGCGAGGCCGTAGCCCGGAACGATGATCACGGTATCGGCGTTGGTCAGCAGGAAGGTCGCATCGTCAGCCGAACCGGATTTGACCGGGCGGGCTTCTTTCGAGCCAGCAGGACCGGCCGCATCAGCCGTGTTGCCGAAACCGCCGAGCAGCACATTAAAGAAGGAGCGGTTCATCGCCTTGCACATGATGTACGAGAGGATCGCACCGGACGAACCCACCAGCGAACCGGCAATAATCAGCATCGAGTTGTTCAGCGAGAAGCCAATACCCGCTGCTGCCCAACCGGAATAGCTGTTGAGCATCGACACCACCACCGGCATGTCCGCGCCGCCAATCGGGATGATGATCAGCACGCCCAGCACAAAGGCCAAGGCCAGCATCAGCGCGAATGCATTGAGGTTGCCGGTCAGCATGAAGGTGACGCCGAGCGCCAGTGTCGCCAGGCCCAGCACCAGGTTCAACTTGTGCTGGCCACCGAACTGTACCGGTGCGCCCTGAAACAGGCGGAACTTGTACTTGCCCGACAGCTTGCCAAAGGCGATCACAGAACCGGAGAAAGTGATGGCACCGATTGCCGCGCCGAGGAACAGCTCCAGGCGGTTACCGGCAGGAATCGAATCGCCCAGCTGTTTAACGATACCCAGCGATTGAGGCTCAACCACCGCAGCGATGGCAATAAACACCGCCGCCATACCGATCATGCTGTGCATGAAGGCGACCAGTTCCGGCATTTTGGTCATTTCAACGCGCTTGGCCATGATCGAACCGGCAGTGCCGCCGACCAGCAGACCCACGATGACGTAGCCAATGCCAGCAGTGGCGAGTTCAGCGCCGAGCTTATAGATGAGGCCGACGGTGGTCAGGATCGCCAGCGCCATGCCGAGCATGCCGTACACATTGCCGCGCCGCGACGTGGTCGGGTGCGACAGGCCTTTGAGGGCCTGGATAAAGCAGATCGACGCGATCAAGTAGAGCGTCGTTACAAGATTCATGCTCATTACTTAGGCGCCTCTTCTTTTACGACTTTCGGGGCTTTTTTCTTGAACATCTCAAGCATTCTGCGGGTGACCAGGAAGCCACCAAACACGTTCACCGCCGCCAGGGCTACCGCCAGGGTGCCCATGGTCTTGCCCAGTGGCGTCACGGTCAAAGCCGCTGCCAGCATGGCGCCGACGATCACGATTGCCGAGATCGCGTTGGTGACTGCCATCAAAGGCGTGTGCAGTGCGGGTGTAACGTTCCAGACCACGTGATAACCGACATAAATCGCCAGCACGAAGATGATCAGGTTGTAGATACCGGGGGAGATAAGCTCTTCCATCGTCTGAATCCCTGCTTAGGCGTTTTTGCGGATGACTTGGCCGTCGCGGCACATCAGGCACGCGGCGACGATGTCGTCTTCGAGGTTGATCTCGAACTGGCCTTCTTTGTTGAAGACCAGCTTCAGGAAGTCCAGCAGGTTGCGAGCGTACAGCGCCGAAGCGTCTGCTGCGACTGCACCGGCGAGGTTGGTCGGGCCGCAAATGGTCACGCCATTCTCGACGACGACTTGATCGGCCACGGTCAGCGGGCAGTTGCCGCCCTGAGCGGCGGCGAGGTCGATGACCACCGAGCCTGGCTTCATCTGCGCCACGGTTTCCGCGCTCAACAGCGTCGGTGCCTTGCGGCCCGGGATCAGTGCAGTGGTGATGACGATGTCGGCTTGTTTGGCGCGTTCGTGCACGGCCAGGGCCTGACGTTGCATCCAGCTGGCGGGCATAGGTCGGGCGTAACCACCGACACCGACGGCGCATTCACGCTCTTCATCAGTCTCGTAAGGCACGTCGACGAACTTGGCGCCGAGGGATTCGATCTGCTCTTTTACCGCCGGACGTACGTCAGACGCTTCGATCACTGCACCCAGACGTTTCGCCGTGGCGATCGCCTGCAAGCCCGCCACGCCAGCGCCGAGAATCAGCACGCGCGCCGCTTTCACGGTGCCGGCCGCTGTCATCAGCATCGGCATGAAGCGCGGATAGTGGTGCGCCGCGAGCAACACGGCTTTATAGCCGGCAATGTTCGCTTGAGACGACAGCACGTCCAGGCTTTGAGCGCGGGAGGTGCGCGGCGCTGCTTCCAGTGCGAACGCGGTAATGCCGCATTCGGCCAGTTTGGCGATGGTTTCATTGCTGAACGGGTTGAGCATGCCGACGACGACGGTGCCGCTCTTGATCAGAGCCAGTTCGCTGTCGCTGGGGGCGACCACCTTGAGAATCAGCTCGGCACCAAAGGCATCGTTGGCGCTGCCAATGGTTGCGCCTGCCGCTTCATAAGCACTGTCGACAACGCTGGCTTTTACGCCGGCGCCGCTTTGTACAGTGACCTTATGACCTTGGCCGATCAGCTTTTTGATGGTTTCCGGGGTTGCAGCAACCCGTGTTTCACCCGTCTGGGTTTCGAGAGGAACACCAATGTGCACGTCAAATCTCCTGCGTGATCTTATTGAGTAAACCCAGGCACTTCGGATGGTGCGACTGGGGCGGCCGATCAGCACGATCCCGCCAAATCGGGGCGGGGCGCGGCATTTTGCAGGCGAACTTTGTGCCCTTCAAGGGATTATGACGGGTGACGGAAAATTAACTACAAGTCACCCCGTGACCGAATGTCGCAACTACCCGGTTCAATCCCTTGCAGGCCGTGCCTTGTAAGGATTCTGGTCGAAATTCAACAATTTACATATCGGCGCGGTGAATGAGCGGTCATTGCTTCCAAATAGAGGCTCAAGGCCACGTTTTCAGGCACTTGTGGGACGTTTGTACTGCATCTCGGTACAGTCTATGAATATGCGACAAATACTTATATCTGTAGTGTTTTGGTTTTACTGACTACGGGGTCAGCTAATAGGCTAAAACCTTTATCCTTCGAGGCTGTAGCTGTGCGCCTGATTGACCAACCAATCACGAAAAGCTCTTAAAGATGCCGATTCGACCTTTCGCTCGGGAATCATCAGGTAATAAGCCTTGATGCTCGACAGGGCTTGAGGATTGGCAATCACTAATCGCTTCTCCGCCAATTCACGCTGAATCAGAAACGGCGGAATCAGCGCGATCCCCATGTCGTGCATGGCCGCCTGGGCGAGCATGGAGAATAGCTCGTAACGCGGGCCTGTCATGTCGCGAGGGATATTCAGGTTCTGGGAGTTGAACCACTGACGCCACGCATACGGTCGGGTGGTCTGTTGCAGCAGGGGTAATTCCGCGATTTGAGCGGGTGTCAGATTTGTCTTCTTGCCCAGTAGGGTTGGGCTGCACACCGGCATCGGGTTTTCTCCCATCAGCCTGTGGGATTCCGTACCTGACCAGTCAGCATCGCCAAAGTAAATCGCGGCATCGAACTCGGTGTCGGCGAACAGGAATGGCCGTGTACGGTTAGTGAGGTTGACCGTTACCTCTGGGTGTTTGTGCTGGAAATCCTTGAGTCGCGGCAACAGCCATTGGGTGCCGAAAGTCGGCACGACCGCCAGTTCGATAACGTTAGCGCCTTGCTGGCCCATCACTGACAGCGTGTCCCGTTCAACCGCGTCGAGTTGTGTGGCCACCCGACGGCTGTAGGAAAGCCCGGCTTCCGTCAGCTTCACCCCGCGTCTTGAGCGTCGGAACAGTTCGACGCTGAGGAACTCCTCAAGGCTAGCGATCTGTCGGCAAATGGCGCCCTGGGTGAGGGAAAGTTCCTGGGCGGCCTTGGTAAAGCTCTCGTGGCGCGCTGCGGCTTCGAAGCTGATCAGGGCGGTGGTGCTGGGGATTTTTCTGCGCATGTACGTGAACCTCACTAATACATCGCATTAATGACCTTCCGCGATGCTTCGGAGTGAGAAATTAGCACAACAGTATGCGAAATCCTCGTTTGCCGAGACGACGATCCGGGCCTAGGATCAGTCCACGTTATTTGACCCGATTCGAGAGGACACACTCATGGGCGGTAAAGCTAGCTTCAACTGGATCGATCCCCTGCTACTGGATCAACAGCTCACCGAAGAAGAACGCATGATTCGCGACACCGCCGAGCAGTTCGCTCAGCAGAAGCTCGCGCCGCGTGTTCTGGAAGCTTTCCGTCATGAGAAGACCGACATTGCGATCTTCCGTGAGATGGGTGATGTGGGTTTGTTGGGTGCGACCATTCCTGAAGAATACGGTGGCAGCGGCCTGAACTACGTCAGCTACGGCCTGATCGCCCGTGAAGTCGAGCGCGTCGACTCCGGCTATCGCTCGATGATGAGCGTGCAATCCTCACTGGTTATGGTGCCGATCAATGAATTCGGCACTGAAGCGCAAAAGCAGAAGTACCTGCCAAAACTGGCTACCGGCGAATGGATCGGTTGCTTCGGTCTGACAGAGCCAAACCACGGTTCCGACCCGGGCGCGATGATTACTCGTGCACGCAAAGTGGAAGGCGGCTACAGCCTGACCGGCAGCAAAATGTGGATCACCAACAGCCCGATCGCCGATGTGTTCGTGGTCTGGGGCAAGGATGACGCCGGTGACATCCGTGGTTTTGTACTGGAGAAGGGTTGGAAAGGCCTGAGTGCTCCGGCGATTCACGGCAAGGTTGGCCTGCGTGCGTCGATCACTGGTGAAATCGTCATGGACAACGTGTTTGTCCCTGAAGAAAACATCTTCCCGGATGTCCGTGGCCTGAAAGGTCCGTTTACCTGCCTCAACTCCGCGCGTTACGGCATTTCGTGGGGCGCACTGGGCGCTGCCGAATTCTGCTGGCACACCGCTCGCCAGTACACCCTGGATCGTCAGCAATTCGGTCGCCCATTGGCCGCCACTCAGTTGATCCAGAAGAAACTGGCCGACATGCAGACCGAAATCACCCTGGCGCTGCAAGGTTGTCTGCGTCTGGGGCGCATGAAGGATGAAGGTACGGCGGCAGTCGAAATCACTTCGATGATGAAGCGCAACTCCTGCGGCAAGTCCCTGGATATCGCGCGCATGGCTCGCGACATGCTGGGTGGCAACGGTATCTCCGACGAGTTCGGTGTCGCTCGCCATCTGGTTAACCTGGAAGTGGTGAATACCTATGAAGGTACCCATGACGTGCACGCGCTGATCCTGGGTCGCGCGCAAACCGGCATCCAGGCGTTCTATTAATAGGAGAACGACCATGGGCGCGCTTTCGCATCTACGGGTACTGGATTTATCGCGGGTGCTGGCCGGGCCTTGGTCTGGACAGATCCTGGCGGACCTTGGCGCTGAAGTGATCAAGGTCGAGCGCCCAGGCAATGGCGACGACACGCGCGCCTGGGGCCCTCCGTTCCTGAAAGACGCCTATGGCGAGAACACCAGCGAGGCCGCTTATTACCTGTCGGCCAATCGCAACAAGCAATCGGTGACCATCGACTTCACTCGGCCTGAAGGTCAGAAGCTGGTACGTGATCTGGCGGCGAAGTCGGACATCCTGATCGAGAACTTCAAGGTCGGTGGTCTGGCGGCTTATGGGCTGGACTATGAATCGCTCAAGGCAATCAATCCGAACCTGATCTATTGCTCGATTACCGGGTTTGGCCAGACCGGGCCCTACGCCAAGCGCGCGGGTTATGACTTCATGATCCAAGGGTTGGGCGGTTTGATGAGCCTGACGGGGCGGCCTGAGGGTGATGAAGGTGCGGGGCCGGTGAAAGTCGGCGTAGCGCTGACGGATATTCTGACCGGGCTCTATTCGACGGTGGCGATTCTGGCGGCGCTGGCGCATCGGGATCATGACGGTGGCGGCCAGCACATCGATATGGCGCTGCTGGATGTGCAGGTGGCTTGCCTGGCTAACCAGGCGATGAACTACCTCACCACCGGTAATGCGCCCAAGCGCTTGGGGAATGCGCACCCGAACATCGTGCCTTATCAGGATTTTCCTACGGCGGATGGCGACTTCATCCTTACCGTGGGTAACGACGGGCAGTTCCGCAAGTTTGCCGAGGTGGCAGGTCAGTCGCAGTGGGCGGATGATCCGCGCTTTGCCACTAACAAGCTGCGGGTGGCGAATCGGGCGGTGCTGATTCCATTGATTCGCCAGGCGACGGTGTTCAAAACCACTGCCGAGTGGGTGGTGCAACTCGAGCAGGCGGGTGTGCCGTGTGGGCCGATCAATGATCTGGCGCAGGTGTTTGCTGATCCGCAGGTCCAGGCGCGAGGGTTGGCTATCGAGCTGCCTCATGCATTGGCTGGGATGGTGCCGCAGGTGGCGAGTCCGATACGGTTGTCCGAGACGCCTGTGGAGTACCGCAATGCGCCTCCTCTATTAGGGGAGCACACTCTGGAGGTATTGCAGCGGGTGTTGGGCCTGTCAGCGGGTTCTGTAGCTGCTTTCAAAGAGGCCGGAGTGCTTTGAGGGGGGCGTCTATATAGAGGCGTGGCTTTTGCGCTTCCATATAGACGAAATCCGACGGTTTCCGACTTTGTGCAAGTTCTTGAAAGAAAAGCTAAATCAGGGCTTGACGGCAGATTCTGGAAGTCTATAATTCGCCCCACTTCCGGCGCAGTCGAAACGGAAAACTCCTTGGTAAACAAAGAGTTACGTAGGTTTCGGCAGTGAGTTGCTTCAGGTCATCGAAGCGCAAAAGGAGTTGAAAA
>NZ_MOBR01000009.1:0-500182 GCF_003732705.1 Pseudomonas frederiksbergensis
GTCAGCCAATATCAATGGTGACTGACACGACGTCTTCGCGAGCAAGCTTCGCTCCTACAGGGGGGATTTTAGTGTGGCGGGGATTTTTGTTTCACTCCACGGAATTATCGCCCCGGCCCTCCACTCTGTTGCATGTCCCCCATCCCGACTATCTGTTCAAGGCTGCTGTGCATGCTCATCGCGTCGTTGATTTTTCTGCTGACCATTACCCTGGTGATCTGGCAACCCAAAGGCCTCGGCGTCGGCTGGAGCGCGGTGTTTGGCGCAGTACTGGCGCTGCTCTTCGGGGTAGTGCACCTGAGCGATATCCCGCTGGTGTGGCAGATTATCTGGAACGCTACCGGCACCTTTGTGGCGCTGATCATCATCAGTCTGCTGCTGGACGAGGCGGGGTTCTTTGCCTGGGCGGCATTGCACGTGGCGCGCTGGGGCAGGGGCAGCGGGCGCAAGCTGTTTGCCTTTATGGTGCTGCTCGGGGCATTGGTGTCGGCGCTGTTTGCCAATGACGGCGCGGCGCTGATCCTCACGCCGATTGTGATTTCGATGCTGCTGGCCCTGCGTTTCTCGCCTGCCGCGACCCTCGCCTTCGTGATGGGCGCCGGGTTTATCGCCGACACGGCGAGCCTGCCGCTGGTGGTGTCGAACCTGGTGAACATCGTCTCCGCCGACTTCTTCCACATCGGCTTCAACCGCTATGCGGCGGTGATGATTCCGGTCAACTTCGTCAGCGTTGCCGCCACGTTGGGCATGTTGATGTGGTTCTTCCGCAGGGACATTCCCAAGGCCTACGACCCCGAACAATTGGAAGACCCGGCCACGGCAATCCACGACAAAGCCACGTTTTATGCCGGTTGGGTGGTGTTGGTGATTCTGCTGGTCGGATGCTTCGCCCTGGAACCACTGGGTATTCCAATCAGTGCGATTTCTGCGGTGTGCGCGGCATTACTGCTGGCCATCGCCGCCCGTGGCCACAAGATTTCCACGCGCAAGGTGATGAAAGAAGCACCGTGGCAGATCGTGATTTTCTCCCTGGGCATGTACCTGGTGGTTTATGGCCTGCGCAACGCCGGGCTCACCGACTACCTGGCCGGTTGGCTGAACGGCTTTGCCGGTTACGGCGTATGGGGCGCGGCGATGGGCACCGGGGTGCTGACGGCGCTGCTGTCGTCGATCATGAACAATTTGCCGACGGTGTTGATCGGCCTGCTGTCGATTGATGCAAGCCAGGCTACGGGCGTGGTCAAGGAAGCGATGATCTACGCCAACGTCATCGGCAGCGATCTGGGGCCGAAAATCACCCCGATTGGCAGTCTGGCGACGTTGTTGTGGTTGCATGTGCTGGAGCGCAAGAACATCAAGATTGGCTGGGGGTATTACTTCAAGGTCGGGATTGTGCTGACGGTGCCGGTGTTGTTGGTGACGTTGGCGGCGTTGGCTTTGCGGTTATCCATTTAGACCGTGGCGGCCCCATCGCGGGCAAGCCTTGCTCCTACAGGGTTTGTGTCGTTCACGTCATTCCCAAACGGCACAAAACCCGTAGGAGCAAGGTTTGCCCGCGATGGCGTCCGCCCATGCGCTACATTTCTTAACCGGTACCCGGCACATTCGGCCAAAGATCCGCCACCAGAAACAACCGCTCAGCCTCTTCCCATTCGCCATTGGCATTCTCGACCAGCCGCACCATCAACTGCGCCGGCGCCAACGGCTCCAACCCACTGATCCACGCATCCAACTGCTCAATGCTCCAGGCCTGTTCCGCCGGATAGTGCGCCGGCGCGAGCCAGGCATGGCGGGGCAGGGGCTGCCAGCGCCCGGACGGCCGCTGCACGACAAAGTCCGCCCAGTCTTTCTGATGCAGCCAGCTACCGCGCAAATGCTGGGGATGTGCGCCATTCGGCGAGGCGGATTGCCCCGGCCACGGATACAACAGGTAACCGCCCAGCCACAAATGCGCACTGAATTCCTGAATATCCAGCGCTGCCAGTACTTCGCGGCTTTCCGGGCGGGCGGAAATCGGTAGTTGATGCTGGCTCAAGTGCGCCAGTTTGCGGTCCAGCCGATCGTGACAGCCCGGCCCCAGCCACATCGCCGTGTCGTGACCATCGCCGTTTTGTGGACCGAGGTAGAGCTTGATCGCCAGCTCCAGGTGATGCACGCCGTCGCGATCACGCAGCAGCATGTCCAGCTCACCCAACGTGTGGCCTTCGCGACGAATCGGCAGGTTGGCGGCGATCAACTCGATGCCCGGCGCATGCTTCACCGCGTATTGCCACAGGCGTTCGTAATACAGGCCCAGGCGCCGGGTCCGCGATTGCGCGAGCCAGTGCAGCAAGTCGTAACTGTCGCGATCCAGTTGCCGCAACCAACGCTCCAGACCTTCCGGCGCCTGCACCCAGTCGCTGCCGGCCAGCGGATGACGCTGCGGCCACGGCGGTTCCCCGAGCATCGGCGGTGCAAGAATGACCCATGCCAGGTCACGCACTTCCGGGTGGCGTAACTGGTGGGGTAACTGGAGCAAGTCCGGGAATAAGATCATTCTGCGAGCATAGCCTCTTAAGTCGCGGCTGAAAGGGTTTTGTCTACGCCGCGCTTTCGCCCATAATCGGGTTTTTCACCGTCGCGCAGGAACCTCATGGAGCAATTTCGTAATATCGGCATCATCGGTCGCCTGGGCAGTTCGCAGGTGCTGGATACCGTCCGCCGACTGAAACGGTTTCTGCTCGATCGTCACCTGCACGTGATCCTCGAAGACACCATCGCCGAGGTCCTGCCGGGCCATGGCCTGCAAACCTCGTCGCGCAAGATGCTCGGCGAAGTGTGTGACATGGTGATTGTGGTCGGCGGTGACGGCAGCCTGCTCGGCGCTGCACGGGCGCTGGCCCGGCACAATATTCCGGTGCTCGGGATCAACCGTGGCAGCCTGGGGTTCCTCACCGATATCCGCCCCGATGAGCTGGAAGTCAAAGTCGCCGAAGTGCTCGACGGCCACTACCTGGTGGAAAACCGCTTCCTGTTGCAGGCCGAAGTCCGACGCCATGCCGAGGCCATTGGCCAGGGCGATGCGCTGAACGACGTGGTGTTGCACCCCGGCAAATCGACGCGGATGATCGAATTCGAGCTGTACATCGACGGCCAGTTCGTCTGCAGCCAGAAGGCCGACGGCCTGATCGTCGCCACACCGACCGGTTCGACCGCGTACGCGCTCTCTGCAGGCGGCCCGATCATGCATCCCAAGCTCGACGCTATTGTGATTGTGCCGATGTACCCCCATACCTTGTCAGGCAGGCCAATTGTGGTCGATGGCAACAGTGAGCTGAAAATCGTCGTGTCCAAGGATATGCAGATCTACCCGCAAGTCTCCTGTGATGGGCAGAACCATTTCACCTGCGCGCCGGGCGACACCATCACCATCAGTAAAAAAGCCCAGAAGTTGCGGCTGATTCACCCCCTCGACCACAACTACTACGAAGTGTGCCGGACCAAGCTCGGCTGGGGCAGTCGGTTGGGTGGTGGAGGCGACTGATGCTCGATCCCGCGCGTAGCTACGACCTGATCGGTGACGTGCACGGTTGCGCTCTGACCCTTGAGCACTTGCTCGACCGACTCGGTTACCACAAACACGCTGGCGTCTGGCGGCATCCGTCGCGCATGGCGGTGTTCGTCGGTGACATCATCGACCGCGGCCCGCGCATTCGCGAGGCGCTGCACATCGTTCACGACATGGTCGAAGCCGGCCAGGCGCTGTGCATCATGGGCAACCATGAATTCAACGCCCTCGGCTGGAGCACCCCGGCGCCGCCCGGCAGCGGCAAGCAATTCGTGCGCGAACACACGCCACGCCATGCGCGCCTGCTGGGGGAAACCCTGACCCAGTTCGAAGATCATCCCGGTGACTGGCACGACTTCCAGCAATGGTTCTACGAATTGCCGTTGTTCGTCGATGCCGGACGTTTCCGCGTGGTGCACGCCTGCTGGGATTCGGGCCTGATCGAACCGTTGCGCGCGCTGTTCCCCGACGGTTGCGTTGATGAACACTTCCTCCAGGCCTCCGCCGTGCCCGGCAGCTTCGCTTGCACGGTGTTCGATCGCCTGCTGCGCGGTACCGACATGCGCCTGCCGGATGGCCAGACCATGACCAGTGGCGACGGCCTGACGCGTTCGTTCTTCCGCACCAAATTCTGGGAAGACGACCCGCAAACTTACGGAGACATTGTGTTCCAGCCCGACGCCTTGCCCGAGCCGGTGGCCCGCACGCCGCTGTCATCCACCGAGAAAAACACCTTGCTGCGCTATGGCATCGATGAGCCTTTGCTGTTCGTCGGCCATTACTGGCGCAGCGGCAAACCGGCGCCGATCCGGCCGAACCTCGCGTGTCTGGATTACAGCGCGGTGTTGTACGGCAAACTGGTGGCCTATCGCCTGGATCAGGAAACCCGTCTCGATCCGCATAAATTTGTCTGGGTCGATGTTGAACGGCCGGAGGCGTTGCAATGAGTACTGTTGCGGTTTTGCGTTTGCCATTGGCCGTGGATTTGAGCGGCTTCGTCAAACTGCTGCAACGCATGCAGGTGCCCCATCGCGTCAGCGAAGAGGCGGGCGAGCAGGTCCTGTGGGTACCGGCCAACATCAGCGAGGATGTGCGTTCGCTGTACGAGCGTTTTCCGGCGGGTGATCCCGATCAACAACTGGACATTCCGGTGGCGCAGACCCCGCGCCGTCCGGGTTTCGTCGAGCAGTTGCGCCACAGCAAGGCGACCGCCGGCATTCTGCTGTTGTGCCTGATTGTCGGCGCCATCACGGTGCTCGGCGAAAACCTCAACACCATGCACTGGTTCACCTTTCTCGATTTCCGCGTGATCGGCGACTACATCGAATTCACGCCCCTGGACGAAGGTCTGGCGGCGGGGCAGTGGTGGCGTCTGGTGACGCCGATGCTGATCCACTTCGGCTTCCTGCACCTGGCCATGAACGGTATGTGGTACTGGGAACTGGGGCGGCGCATCGAGGCGCGCCAGGGCAGCATCAACCTGATTGGCCTGACCTTGCTGTTCAGCCTGGTTTCCAACTACGCCCAGTATTGGTTCAGCGGTGCGACCCTGTTTGGCGGGTTGTCCGGCGTGCTTTACGGCTTGCTCGGGCACTGCTGGATCTTCCAGCTGCTGTCGCCGAACCCGGCCTATCGCCTGCCACGCGGTGTATTGGTGATGATGCTGGTCTGGCTGGTGTTGTGCATGTCCGGGCTGATCTCGATGATCGGTTTCGGCGAAATCGCCAACGCTGCCCATGTCGGCGGGTTACTCATCGGATGCTTCACCGGTTTGTTGGGCGGTTTGTACAACCGCCGTAAACTCGCCGTCTAAAACAGTTATTGAATAAAGAGCGCGGAGACCCTGATGTCCTCTTTTAACGAAATGATCAAAAACATCACCCCCGACATCTACCAGAGCCTGAAACTGGCGGTAGAAATTGGCAAATGGTCCGACGGCGGCAAACTCACCGCCGAACAGCGCGAATTGTCCCTGCAAGCGATGATCGCCTGGGAAATCCAGAACCTGCCCGAAGAACAGCGGACCGGCTACATGGGCCCGCAGGAATGCAGTTCCAAGTCGATCAGTGTGCCAAACATCCTGTTCAAGTCGGATGCCATCCATTGATCGAGATTGGCCGCGGTGCAATCAACAAAATGTCGGCACGCCTGGACGGGTCGAACGTGCAGTACGCTTTTCGTCTGGGCGACACCGAGGTGCCGGTCAATCCGTTGATCGGCAGCACAGTGCGCCTGGAATATTTGGGGGCGATTTTCTGCTCCCATTGCGGACGCAAGACCAAAACCAGTTTCAGCCAGGGTTACTGCTACCCGTGCATGACCAAACTGGCTCAGTGCGACGTCTGCATCATGAGCCCGGAGCGCTGCCACTTCGACGCCGGCACCTGCCGTGAGCCAGAGTGGGGCCAGACGTTCTGCATGACCGATCACATCGTCTATCTGTCCAATTCGTCGGGGGTGAAAGTCGGGATTACCCGCGCCAACCAGATGCCGACCCGCTGGATCGATCAGGGCGCCCGTCAGGCCTTGCCGATCATGCGCGTCTCGACCCGTCAGCAGTCGGGTTTCGTCGAAGATCTGTTTCGCAGCCAAGTGGCTGACAAGACCAATTGGCGTGCTTTACTCAAGGGCGACGCAGTATCGGTGGACCTGGCGGCTGTTCGTGATCAGCTGTTTGATAGCTGTGCCGAAGGTTTGCAAGGTTTGCAGGAACGATTCGGACTACAGGCAATCCAGACTATTGCCGATGTCGACGTCCTCGAGATCCGATATCCGATCGAGCAATACCCGGCCAAAATCGTCAGCTTCAACCTGGACAAGAATCCGATTGCCGAAGGCACGCTGCTGGGGATCAAGGGCCAGTACCTGATCTTCGACACCGGCGTGATCAATATTCGTAAGTACACGGCCTATCAGCTCGCCGTGCATAGTTAAGGACTCCAGTATGCGCACCGAACAACCGAAGATGATCTACCTGAAGGACTATCAGGCGCCTGAGTACCTGATCGACGAGACGCACCTGACCTTCGAGTTGTTCGAGGACCACAGCCTGGTCCATGCGCAACTGGTGATGCGCCGCAATCCTGAACGTGGCCCGGGCCTGCCGCCATTGGTGCTGGATGGTCAGCAACTTGAGCTGCTGTCCGTGAACCTGGCCGACATCGAACTGACCGCTGCCGACTATGTGTTGACCGATGACCACCTGACCCTGCACCCCAAGAGCGAACGCTTTACGGTCGACACCAGCGTGCGCATCCACCCGGAAACCAACACCGCGCTGGAGGGTTTGTACAAATCCAGCGGCATGTTCTGCACCCAGTGCGAAGCCGAAGGCTTCCGCAAGATCACCTATTACCTCGACCGCCCGGACGTGATGAGCAAGTTCACCACCACGGTGGTCGCCGAACAGCACAGCTATCCGGTGCTGCTGTCCAACGGCAACCCGATTGCCTCGGGTCCTGGCGAAGACGGCCGGCACTGGGCAACCTGGGAAGACCCGTTCATGAAACCGGCTTACCTGTTCGCGCTGGTGGCCGGTGATTTGTGGTGTGTCGAAGACACGTTCACCACCATGACCGAGCGTTCCGTGGCGCTGCGCATTTACGTCGAGCCGGAAAACATCGACAAGTGCCAGCACGCCATGAACAGCCTGAAGAAGTCGATGCGCTGGGATGAAGAGGTCTACGGTCGTGAATACGATCTGGACATCTTCATGATCGTTGCCGTCAACGACTTCAACATGGGCGCCATGGAGAACAAAGGCCTCAACATCTTCAACTCCAGCGCCGTGCTGGCACGGGCCGAAACCGCCACCGACGCCGCGCACCAGCGGGTCGAAGCGATCGTCGCCCACGAATACTTCCACAACTGGTCAGGCAACCGCGTGACCTGCCGCGACTGGTTCCAGTTGTCGCTGAAAGAAGGTTTCACCGTATTCCGTGATTCCGGCTTCTCCGCCGACATGAACTCGGCCACCGTAAAACGCATCCAGGATGTGGCTTACCTGCGCACCCACCAGTTCGCCGAAGACGCCGGCCCGATGGCCCACGCCGTACGCCCGGACAGCTTCATCGAAATCTCCAACTTCTACACCCTGACCGTGTACGAAAAGGGTTCGGAAGTGGTCGGCATGATCCACACCTTGCTCGGCGCCGAAGGTTTCCGTAAAGGCAGCGACCTGTACTTCGATCGCCACGATGGCCAGGCCGTAACCTGTGACGACTTCATCAAAGCGATGGAAGATGCCAACGGCGTTGATCTGACCCAGTTCAAACGCTGGTACAGCCAGGCCGGCACACCGCGATTGGCGGTGAGCGAGTCCTACGACGCGGCGGCGAAAACTTACAGCCTGACCTTCCGCCAGAGTTGCCCGGCGACCCCGGACAAGGTTGAAAAACTGCCGTTCGTGATCCCGGTGGAGTTGGGTCTACTGGATTCCAAAGGCGCAGCGATTGCGCTGCGTCTGTCCGGCGAAGCTTCGGCACAAGGCACTTCTCGGGTCATCTCGGTGACTGAAGCCGAACAGACCTTCACTTTCGTTGACATCGCTGAACAGCCGTTGCCTTCGCTGCTGCGCGGCTTCTCGGCGCCGGTGAAGCTGAGCTTCCCGTACAACCGCGATCAACTGATGTTCCTGATGCAGCACGACAGCGATGGCTTTAATCGCTGGGATGCCGGTCAGCAACTGTCGGTGCAAGTGCTGCAAGAACTGATCGCCCAGCAACAGAAAGGTGAAGCGCTGGTGCTGGATCAGCGTTTGATCTCGGCCCTGCGCACCGTACTGTCCGACGAGACGCTGGATCAGGCCATGGTCGCGGAAATGCTGTCGCTGCCGGGTGAGGCGTACCTGACTGAAATCACTGAAGTGGCTGACGTTGACGCCATCCACATCGCCCGAGAATTTGCCCGCAAGCAATTGGCGGAGGGGTTGTTCGAAGCGCTGTGGCTGCGTTATCAGGCCAACCGCGACCTGTCGAAGAAAACCCCGTACGTGGCTGAAGCCGAGCACTTCGCCCGTCGCGCGTTGCAGAACATTGCGCTGTCGTACCTGATGCTCAGCGGCAAGCCGGAAGTCTTGGCGGCGACGCTTGAACAGTTCGAAACCAGCGACAACATGACTGAGCGCCTGACGGCGCTGGCGGTGTTGGTCAATTCGTCGTTCGAAGACGAGAAGGCCACGGCCCTGGCCAGTTTTGCCGAGCACTTCAAGGACAATCCGCTGGTTATGGACCAGTGGTTCAGCGTTCAGGCTGGCAGTACGTTGCCTGGCGGTTTGGCGCGGGTTCGTCAGTTGATGGAACATCCAGCGTTCAACATGAAGAACCCGAACAAGGTGCGGGCACTGGTCGGCGCGTTTGCCGGGCAGAACCTGATCAACTTCCATGCGGCTGATGGTTCCGGGTATCGGTTCCTGGCGGATCTGGTGATTGAGTTGAACGGGTTTAACCCGCAGATTGCCTCGCGCCAACTGGCACCGCTGACTCGCTGGCGCAAATACGACGACGCGCGTCAGGCGTTGATGAAAGGGGAGCTGGAGCGGATTCGCGCTTCGGGTCAACTGTCCAGTGATGTGTTTGAAGTGGTCAGCAAAAGCCTGGCCTGAGTCTAGTGGTCCACTCGGACCTCTGTAGGAGCGAGGCTTGCCCGCGAAGGCGGCCTCACTGCTAACCCGCCTCTCGCGGATGTACATCGATCAACATTGTGGGAGCTGGCTTGCCTGCGAAGGCGGGCTCGTTGGCGACCTATCTCTTGCGGGTGTACATCGATCACATTGTGGGAGCGAGCCTGCTCGCGAAGGCTTTTTCGCGGCTGGTCGAGATTTTTGATCGCGTACATATCCATTGCTGCGGTAACGGCGACTTATGGTTTCGCCCTTACGGCGACTCACTTTTTTTTCAAACGCCAAAAAAAAGTAAGCAAAAAAAGGCTCGCCCCGAGCGTCCGGCCCCTCGCTTAGGCTCGGCGTTCCTTCGTTCCGGTATCCATCTGGGGGCATTGCCCTCCGGTCTGCTTCGCTACGACCTACATGCAATGTGTTCGACTGCGTCGAACGGCGCTGCGCGCCAATCCCCAGATGAACACCTCCACTCAGCCTTCCGAAGGGGCGGGTAGATCAAAAGCCAAAGCAACGGCAACGGCAAGATCAACAGCTTCGCGGGCAAGCCTCGCTCCTACAGGGGGGATTGATCGTTCCTACGCTCTGCGTGTGATCGTTCCCACGCTCCGCGTGGGAATGCCGCCGGGGACGCTCTGCGTCCCGCTGTCGACGCCAGGCTTGAGTCCTGCGCGCTGGTGACGCGGAGCGTCACGGGATGCATTCCCACGCGGAGCGTGGGAACGATCAGTAACTGGCGTACGCGCACAACCCCCGAGCCAGGCCGGCCGGTAGGCCGCCTCGCCGTGCGATGTACGCCCCCTCGAGAGGCCGAGTGGAGGTTCTGCGCAGTGGGCAACCCGGCATGGATGCCGGGTTAGCCGCCCCCGGCCATGGATGGCCGATGGCGGCGGGCCCACGGAGCAGGACCGGAGCGAGGGCATGCCGAGCCTTAGCGAGGCACCGAACGAAAGGGGCAAAAGCGCTTTGGTTACTTTCGCGCTTTTCGAAAGTGACCCGCTGTAAGAGCGGAACCAATATCCGCAGCGCCCGAAGAAACGGATATGTACACCGAACCCCAAAGCCCCAAACCCGCAAACCCGCAAACCCGCAAACCCGCAAACCCGCAAACCCAAATCACCCCACCTGATACCCAACCATTCACCGACACCCCATACCCCCTCCAGTTAACAAAACATAACGTGGCGTCGATTGTCAGACCTTTCCAAAGCCCGATAGGATAAGCCAGCTTCCGAAGGGGCTCTAGATTGCAGGTTTCAGGACTATGCTCCAACCAGCCAATCACCCAGAGCATCCTTACGGCGCCCTGAAAGGTTGAACGACCTAACAATAATAATGGGGGAAGGTCTATGAGTGAGCCTGTCATGGGTGTGGGTATCTGCCGCCCGCCGGCATTACGCAAGTACGCGTTGCTGGCTACAGCGCTCTCGCTGTTGGGCTGTGCCGTGTTGTCGGCACCGGTGCTGGCCGCCGATGCGCCGGCAGCCGACGTGGTGTATTCCGTTGAATCCGCCAAAGCCGCCAAAAGCCTGATGCTCGATGTGGTCCACGCTGGCAAGCGCCTGGTGGCAGTCGGGGATCGTGGGCACATTCTGTATTCCGATGACCAGGGCGCGACCTGGACCCAGGCCAAGGTGCCGACCCGGCAACTGCTCACCGCCGTATTCTTTGTCGATGACAAACACGGCTGGGCCGTCGGGCATGACGCGCAAATCCTCGCCAGCGAAGACGGCGGCGTCACCTGGACCAAGCAATTCGAAGACCTCAAACGCGAATCGCCGCTGCTCGACGTCTGGTTCAAGGACGTCAACAGCGGCTTTGCCGTGGGCGCGTATGGCGCGTTGATGGAAACCACCGACGGCGGTAAGCACTGGGAAGACGCCAGCGACCGCCTCGACAACGAAGACCAGTTCCACCTCAACGCCATCGCGGCGGTCAAGGATGCCGGCCTGTTCATCGTCGGCGAGCAGGGCAGCATGTTCCGCTCTGCCGATTGGGGCCAGACCTGGGAAAAACTCGAAGGTCCGTACGAAGGTTCGCTGTTCGGCGTGATCGGCACGGCTCAGCCCAACACCCTGCTGGCCTACGGCTTGCGCGGCAATCTCTACCGCTCCACGGATTTCGGCAGCACCTGGGAGCAAGTTCAGCTCCAGGCCGCACGCGGCACCCTGGAGTTCGGCCTGTCCGGCGCCACGTTGCTCGATGACGGCTCTATTGTGATCGTCGGCAACGGCGGCTCGGTGATCAGCAGCAGCGACAACGGCGAAAACTTCACCGTGTTCAACCGCCCGGACCGGATTTCCGTGTCGGCGGTCACCGCAGCAGGTAACGGCAATCTGATTCTGGCAGGACAGGGCGGCGTTCGCGCCACTTCGCCAACCGGCGCCGAGCTCAGCAAATAAGCCGGGCCACATAATAAGAAGGGCGGAGACATGACATCCATGACAAGTCATCACCAAGACAAGGCGACGTTTCTTGAACGCCTGATTTTCAACAACCGCCCGGCAGTGATCGTCATCTGCCTGCTGGTGAGTATCTTCCTGTTCTGGCAGGCGACGCTGATCCGGCCGTCCACCAGTTTCGAAAAAATGATCCCGCTGGAACATCCGTTCATTCAAAAGATGATGGAGCACCGCAACGATCTGGCGAACCTGGGCAACACCGTACGGATTTCCGTGGAAGCCACCGACGGCGATATCTTCTCCAAGGAGTACATGGAGACCCTGCGTCAAATCAACGACGAGGTGTTCTACATCTCTGGCGTTGACCGTTCCGGCCTCAAGTCGTTGTGGAGTCCGAGCGTGCGCTGGACTGAGGTGACGGAGGAGGGCTTTGCCGGTGGTGAAGTGATCCCGCAGAGCTATAACGGCTCCCAGCAAAGCCTCGACCTGCTGCGCAACAACGTACTCAAGTCCGGCCAGGTCGGGCGTCTGGTGTCCAACGACTTCAAGTCGAGCATCGTCGACATTCCGTTGCTGGAGTCCTACCCGGACCCGCAGGATCAAGGCAAGTTGCTGGCCCTGGACTACCGCAAGTTCTCCCACGAGCTGGAAGACAAGATCCGCGACAAGTTTGAAAAACAGAACCCCAACGTGCAGATCCACATCGTCGGTTTCGCCAAGAAAGTCGGCGACCTGATCGATGGCTTGGTGATGGTGGTGATGTTCTTCGGCATCGCCTTCGTCATCACCCTGATCCTGCTGTACTGGTTCACCAACTGCATGCGCAGCACCGTGGCGGTGTTGAGTACGACGCTGGTGGCGGTGGTCTGGCAGTTGGGTTTGATGCACTTCTTCGGCTTCGGGCTTGATCCGTATTCGATGCTGGTGCCGTTCCTGATCTTCGCCATCGGTATTTCCCACGGCGTGCAGAAGATCAACGGCATCGCTTTGCAATCCAGTGAAGCCGACAATGCCCTGACCGCCGCCCGGCGAACCTTCCGCCAATTGTTCCTGCCGGGAATGATCGCGATTCTGGCGGATGCGGTGGGCTTCATCACGCTGCTGATCATCGACATCGGCGTGATTCGTGAACTGGCCATCGGTGCGTCCATCGGCGTGGCGGTGATCGTGTTCACCAACCTGATCCTGCTGCCGGTGGCGATTTCCTACGTCGGCATCAGCAAACGCGCGGTCGAACGCAGCAAGAAAGACGCGCACCGCGAGCACCCGTTCTGGCGCCTGCTGTCGAACTTCGCCAGCCCCAAAGTCGCACCGATTTCGATTGTCCTGGCCCTGATCGCCTTCGGCGGCGGCCTCTGGTACAGCCAGAACCTGAAGATCGGCGACCTTGATCAGGGCGCGCCGGAATTGCGTCCGGACTCGCGCTACAACAAGGACAACAACTTCATCATCAGCAACTATTCCACCAGTTCCGACGTGTTGGTGGTGATGGTCAAGACCAAGGCCGAAGGCTGCTCGCGCTATGAGGCCATGGCGCCGATCGATGAGCTGATGTGGAAGATGCAGAACACCGAGGGCGTGCAGTCGGCGATCTCGTTGGTGACCGTGTCCAAGCAGATGATCAAGGGCATGAACGAGGGCAACCTGAAATGGGAAACCCTGTCGCGCAACCCGGACGTGCTGAACAACTCCATCGCCCGGGCTGATGGCCTGTACAACAACAGCTGTTCCCTGGCGCCGGTGCTGGTGTTCCTCAACGATCACAAGGCTGCAACGCTGGACCGTGCGGTGCATGCGGTGCAGGACTTCGCCAAGGAAAACAACAAGGACGGCCTGGAATTCATCCTCGCCGCCGGTAACGCCGGGATCGAAGCGGCGACCAACGAAGTGATCAAGGAATCGGAGCTGACGATCCTGATCCTGGTGTACATCTGCGTCGCGACCATGTGCATGATCACCTTCCGTTCCTGGGCGGCGACCCTGTGCATCGTGCTGCCACTGGTGCTGACCTCCGTACTCGGCAACGCCTTGATGGCCTTCATGGGCATCGGCGTGAAAGTCGCGACCTTGCCAGTGGTGGCACTGGGCGTGGGGATTGGCGTGGACTACGGCATCTACATCTACAGCCGTTTGGAAAGCTTCCTGCGTGCCGGTTTGCCGCTGCAAGAGGCGTACTACCAGACGCTGAAGTCCACCGGTAAAGCCGTGCTGTTCACCGGTCTGTGCCTGGCCATCGGCGTGTGCACCTGGATCTTCTCGGCGATCAAGTTTCAGGCCGACATGGGCCTGATGCTGACCTTCATGCTGCTGTGGAACATGTTCGGCGCACTGTGGCTGCTGCCAGCGCTGGCACGGTTCCTGATCAAACCGGAGAAACTGGCGGGGCAGAAGGGCAATTCGTTGTTCGCTCACTAAAACCCGGCAGATACACAGAAGCCGCAACCTCAGGTTGCGGCTTTTTTATGGGCGTCCGACAGGCTTAACGCGGTTCCAGTGGCAGGAAATACTGGTTGGCCAGGGTCGGGTTAATGGCGCCGTGGTAGATCTGGATTTTTTGTGCCGGGTTCGTCGCCTTGGCCAGGGCCGACTCGTAGGTTTCGAAGCGTTGCGCCTCGGTTTTCAAATGCGCCGTGGTGAACGTGGCCTTGTCATCCGTCAGCGCGGCGTAGTGAAAATGTGCGTACCACAGCGCCTGATCGTTGCGGTTGAACAAGGCATATTCCTGCATGAAGTTCTTGCGCCCGGTTTTCAGCTGGAGCCGACGGCCGATGGGCCTGACGTAGAGTTCCTGGTGTTGCAGGAGGAACTGCACACCATCGCTGGTCGGTGCCTGCGCGAGGGTCAGGCGGATGCGCGATTGTGTGGCCTGGTCCTCCAGGCTCTGGGCCTTATTGCGCAATTCGGCAATCAGTGCGGCATCCTTTTCACTGGCCGGCGAAGCGTCCTCGTGTTTGTCCAGACTGTCGGCATAGCGGCTGAGCGTTTGTGCCTCGCGTTGCAATTGTTCTTCGATTTCCCTGGGTGAACTCCCGCCCTGTGCGTAACCCTCGATCTTGCGTACCTGATCATCGACTTTTGCCAGCGCCTTGCGCGCATCACCCTTGAGTTGTGGCAGTGGAGTCGAGGCGGGCCTTGAGGCTGATGGCTGGGTGTCGACGATCTCGACCCAGACATTGGGCTCGTGTTCATGGAAGGACACCAGAGGCTTGTCGTCCATGGGGCCTTTGATGTCGATGATGTCTGCGCCCTGATCGGGAACACGCGGACGCAGATCACCGATCAATGCACCCTTGGGCGTTTTGATGACTCGCTTTTTGCCGGTGGGCGTGACGGGTACCTTGGGTTTTTTCTTGCTCGCCTCTTTGGACGTTCCGGGGGCTTGGGACGAGGCTTCATCGGCTGGCGGTTCCTGTTCCGAGGCGAGTCGCTCGATTTCCTCGACCAGGCGCTGCTCGGCGTCGACACGCAATTCGTCAATGAGTACCCGCAGGCGGTTGAACGCCGGCATCTGTAGCTCATCGGCATTGAAGATAGAGATACCGCCGAGCGCGCTCTGGGCGTTTTTATAGCGCTCGACCAGGTTGTCCAGCACGGCGATACGATCACCGCGCTCGTAGACGTGAGTCGTCTGCAACTCGGCATGGGATCGCGCCAGGATCTGCAATGGATTAATGACGGACTCCATGGCCGGGCTGACGTCGCTGGCTATGACCTTGACGCTCAGGATGCGCAGAATCACCAGGTGATAGACCTTGACCCGCAGCCCCGTCAGTTCGTTTTCCGGCCGGTCCTTGTTCAGCGCCTCCAGGGTTTTTGCGCCCAGAAGGGGGATTTGCCTGAGTTCTTCTACACGCCTCTCGATCTCCTCGAACGAGCTGATCATGGTTTCATTGATTTCACGGTTTTTCTCCATGAACTCAAAGTAACGGGTCACGACCACGTCGCCTTCAGCTTTCAGTAACTCATGGATTTTGTCCGGGCCGCTGCTGTAGTCGCTGTAGTCCGTATTCGCGGTGTCACGCTCCATGTCCGCGATGACGACCCGTTTGCGGGCATTCCTGATGATGTTCCCCAGTAATCCGCTGATCAATGTCAGGTCCAGAGGCAGGTCGGTCAGTGCGCTTTTTTCCCGGGTTCCGGCAATCAACGCACTGTAGCTTTGCGTCTGCTTATCCAGTTCTGCTACGTAGCGCTGCCGGAACGCGGTACGTTCAGCCGAGGAACTGGCCGGGCTGCTTTCTTTGATTATTCTGAGGTTGTCGGCGATGTCGACACGCTTTTGCACGTGCTCCTGCTGCGCGAAGAACTCAATGGATTGCAGCTTCAGTTCTTCGATGCGCTGGCGTCTTTTTTCCTTTTCGGCAGCGATTCGACTTTTGCGGCCACCGCCGACCAGTTTCAGCCCCTGGTCCAGGGACCAGCGGCCGCGGCCATCGGTTTTAAGCTTGATGCCGGGGTGGTCCGGGTGTTCAGGATGGACCAGGAAGACTTCGCCGAAGCCCGGCACGATCTGCACTCGAAATAGCAGGCCGGCAATGGTGGCGTGCCAGGTGTCGTTGATGCGATAGAGGCCTTTGAAGGGGCCGATGGCCAAGGGTTCCGGCAGTGTCGCGGGCCAGGCCACCCGTACGGCGCGCAGCTGTTCGAACAAGCGGGCGGATGCTGAATCTCGGGCGGTCGACAGGTTGAAGTCAAGCAAGGTGTGGCCACTGCCCGGTGGCTCGGACGGAAATCCGGGTGCGGCTTCGGTCACCGGGATCTCTCCCGGGACATGGGCCTGGGACAGGGCGCGGCGCAGTGGCGCAAGGGTGAGCTGGGGTTCGTTGGGCGCGTTCGGTGCACGTTGACTGTCGAGCCGGTTTTGCCCCACATGCAACAGCACCAGGCCCAGGTTCAGCAGCACATCGACCCAAGCCTGTTCCCGGGCGGTGACGTCGTCGCTGTCCAGGGCGGGCAGATCCTGGATCAGGCTGTGGGTGAGTTGCAGCATCCAGCCCACCAGCATGGCCGGGCCGCGCAACATCGGCAGCACCAGGTTGTTGAACACCAACCAACCACCCTCGAGGATGACCGCCCAGCGGCTTTCGGCGTTGGAGATCGACTGTCGGTCCGCCAGTTCCACCAGTGCCCGGGCGTTGCTGTCGAACAGTTGCTGCAGGAGCCGGCCCTGTTTCAGCGCCACGAGCCACTCACCGGTGGCGTCGTCGCCGGACAGGGTCGCGGGCGCTGGTTTGGTCGGGGGGCTGAACTCATCGCCCAGGTGCATGTGCACAATGTGCGGTTCGTTGAAACCGTTATTGGCGTAGATCGGGCGGGCGCGGTCCGGCAGCCAGGTCAGCACGCTGGTTTGCAGGGCCCCGGGTTGGGCGATGGCGTTAAACAGCGCTGCGCGGTCGGCGAATTGCTGCAACGCTGGCGTGTATTGCGGTCGGTAAAGAATGCGCGGGCCTGCGGCGTTCAGGTCCAGAGGCTCGATGATGAACAGGTTGCTCGCAACATCGCCGTCAGCGCCCGTTTTTCTTTGAAACGCCAATGGCCGCAGGACAATTGCCTGCTGATCGACACATCGTTCAGCCTGGGTGCGCTGCACCACGGCATCGACGTAGCGATAGCCCTGGCGGGTGAAGCCATGCTCAGCCTTGATCGATTGTTCCAGTGCCAACAATGGCAGGCGCACCGACAGTTCCAGGCCAAACAGGCGACCACGCTCGCGGGCCTGGTCGGTATCGGCCAGCAACTCGCGGCGAATCAGCTCGGGATAGTGTCGGCCAACGTCAACCCGGTGAACCAGGTCCAGCAGATAGGCCTCGGTGGTCCAGTCCTGGATCAATTGCCCGCCGGTATGACGGACCGTCATCCGGCCTTTGGGGCGACCGGCGAGGTTCTTGATGGCCAGTTCCGTCAAGGTCATTTTCACTGGTTCGAGGTATCCGCTGCCCAGGTCGCCGACGGGCACATGGAAGGTCAGCTCCAAATCATCGGCGTTGTAACCGGGGGCCAGTGGCTGATCGGCCAGCATCTGTTGGTGCAGGGCTTTTTTGGCGAAAGTATGCAGATCATCAAGGCCGGTCTGGAAGGTGCGACCACCGGTGCGTTGCTTGATGCCCGCGAGCGTCAGCACGTGCTTGCGGTACGCCATGCGATCAATCGCGTCGGCGGTTTGCAGCCATTCGGGCATCGTTGTCTGGATGCGTTGAACGTGCGTGTGCACCCCGGCGGCTTGAGCACCGACGAACAGCGCCGCGACATCGGTGATCGACTGGAAGCGTTGCTCCAGCACGTCAAGGCGCTGGTCGGCGGGCAGTTTCAGCGCGGCCAGGTCTTCCAGTTGCTGGTTCAACAGCAGGGCGGCCTGGGTGTCGAAGATATTGCCGTCAGGTTCGTAGCGTTTCCAGGAAATGGTGTCGGCCATGAAGACCTGTTCGAACCGCTCGCCCCAGGCCTGTCCGAACGCCTCCAGGGACGGGAACCACTCGATGCTGCCGGTCACGCTGCACAACAACACCGTTTCACCACAGATCAGCAGAATGTCCGGACTTTGCAGATTGACCGATAGCTCTCCGATGTTCAGGGTTGTTTGAAGCGTGCAGGCCTGGATCAGGCCTTTTGTCCAAGGTGCCTCAAGGCGCTGCTGTTTATCGGGGTGTTGGCACAGCTCAGTGAGAATCTCGGCGTGCAGCGGATTGATGGCCGCTTGGCGTACTGCCGAGGTTTTCAACACGCCGCCCAGCAAGTCGCCCAGCCATTGCCAGCGACTGTCGCCGAGTAATCACTTAGCACTTCCTGGAAAGCGACAAACACAATGGCCGGCAGCTCACGGATGATGTCGGCGATGAGCTGCATGTCCGGTTCATGTTGGCCGGTGCTATCCAGGGTCAGGTGGGTGGGGGGATTGTTGGTGAGGAAACAGGCACGGCCAAATTGTTCGTTGAGCGCCGGCGGTTTACCGCTGGCCAAATAATTGAGCGCCACGTCCAGTAATAACGTGAGACGCCAGCCACCGTCAGGCAGCGGTTGGGCGACTTGAGTGCGGTACGGGTCAAAATCCAGCGGCGGGTATTTTTCCAGCAACTCGTCCTTGAGCAGGCTGGCGGTGACCGAACGCAGGGTCGGGCGGGTGCTGAAGCGGGCACTGATGGAGTGCGCAATGATGTCGGCGTACCCGGCCGGGGCGGTCGACGATGAAGCGGTTGGCATGTTGCAGTCCTTTGCATGGTTGATGCGTGGACCATAACGCCTGGATAAATGAGGTGTGCGGTATATAGATACCGCACATTTTTTGATTCACACCGAACCCACTGTGGGAGCGGGCTTGCTCGCGAAGGCGGCCTGACATCCAGCATCGATGTTGACTGACCCTCCGCTTTCGCGAGCAGGCTCGCTCCCACATTGGGGGTTAGTGGTTGTTCGTGGGATCGCTGCCCAGTACCACATTCAGCGCACTGCGCGCATCGTCGAGCTGCACGAGGGTCGCATGCCGCGCACCCAGCGCATCGCGATTTTCGATGGCGGTGAGAATCGCTTTGTGCCGTGGCAGCGCCAGTTCATGCAGGTTCGGTCGCTGGTTGGAATGCTTCAGCGCCTCGGCAATCGCCACCGAGAGCATGTTGCACAGGTTGGCCAGCAAGTCGTTGTGGGTCGCGTCGGCGATGCGGCTGTGGAAGTCCAAGTCAGGTTGCAACAGGGCTTCCGGCGTCGGTGCGGCTTCCATCCGTTGGTAGGCTTCGCCGATGGAGGCGATGTCCGCGTCGGTGGCGTACTGCGCGGCGAGGGCGGCGGCGGCCGGTTCGATGATGCTGCGCACGCTGGTCAACAGGCCGAAGAATTCATTCTGCGGGCTGCTTTGCATCAACCAGTGCAGCACGTCCGGGTCGAGCATGTGCCATTGCTTGCGCGCCTTGACCACCGTGCCGACTCGCGGACGGGAATACACCAGGCCCTTGGCGACCAGTACGCGAGTGGCTTCGCGCAACACCGGACGGCTTACCGCGTACTCTTCGCACAACAGGGCTTCGGCGGGCAGTTTGTCGTCGGGCTTGAAGCGTCCGGAGACGATCTGCATGCCCAGTTCCTGGACGATGCGCGAGTGCATGCTTTTGCGGTCGGAGGGTTTGCGGTAATCCATGGGGAACGGCGCGATCCTGGGCGGGTGGGGTGGGGCGCATGATAGCAGGCGTGCAGTGATCGTTCCCACGCTCTGCGTGGGAATGCCTCTAGGGACGCTCCGCGTTCCAATGGGACGCGGAGCGTCCCGGGCTGCATTCCCACGCAGAGCGTGGGAACGATCGGGCGAAGGGGTCAGTGGGAGTGGCGCGGGACTTCGGAGCCGCGGCATCCGACCAGGAAGTCGAAATCGCAGCCCTGATCCGCTTGCAGCACATGATCAATGTAGAGCTGACGATAGCCGCCCACGATCAACTTCTCTGGTGGCCGCAGATCCGCCATTCGCGCCGCCAGTTCAGCGTCCGGAATGTCCAGGTGCAGACGCCCGCTGGCGCAATCCAGCTCAATAAAGTCACCTTCCTGCACCACCGCCAAAGGTCCACCGGCCGCAGCTTCCGGCGCCACGTGCAAAACCACCGTGCCATACGCCGTGCCGCTCATGCGCGCATCGGAAATCCGCACCATATCCGTCACGCCCTGGGCCAGCAGCTTGGCCGGCAAACCCATGTTGCCGACTTCAGCCATGCCCGGATAACCCTTAGGCCCGCAGTTTTTCATCACCAGGATCGAGTTGGCATCCACGTCCAGTTCCGGGTCGTTGATCCGTGCCTTGTACATGTCGAAGTTCTCGAACACCACGGCCCGCCCGCGATGTTGCATCAACTCGGCACTGGCGGCGGAGGGTTTCAACACCGCACCCAGTGGCGCGAGGTTGCCACGTAGCACGCAGATGCCGCCGTCAGCGCGGATCGGGTTGTCGAGGGTGCGGATCACTTCGTCCTGGCCGTAGATCGGCGCGTCCTTGGTGTTTTCGCCAAGGGTCTTGCCGTTGACGGTCAAGGCGTTCGGATGCGGAATCAGATTGGCTTCGCCGAGGCGACGCAGCACCGCCGGCAAACCCCCGGCGTAGTAGAACTCTTCCATCAGGAAGCGCCCGGACGGTTGCAGATCGACGATGGTCGGCATGCCGCGACCGATGCGGGTCCAGTCGTCGAGCTCCAGTTCAACGCCGATGCGCCCGGCGATGGCTTTCAAGTGAATCACCGCGTTGGTCGAACCACCGATGGCGGCGTTGACCCGAATCGCATTTTCGAAGGCTTCTTTAGTGAGGATTTTCGACAGCCGCAGATCTTCGCGAACCATCTCCACCGCACGCATGCCGGACATGTGCGCCAACACATAACGTCGTGCATCCACCGCCGGAATCGCCGCGTTGTGGGGCAGGGAAGTGCCCAGTGCTTCTGCCATGCAAGCCATGGTCGAGGCGGTGCCCATGGTGTTGCAGGTGCCGGCCGAGCGGGACATGCCGCCCTCGGCCGCGAGGAAATCGTCGAGGGTGATCGTGCCTGCTTTCACTTGCTCGCTGAGCTGCCACACCACCGTGCCCGAACCGATGTCCTGGCCCTTGTGCTTGCCGTTGAGCATCGGTCCGCCGGTGACAACGATCGCCGGCACGTCGCAACTGGCGGCGCCCATCAACAGCGCCGGGGTGGTTTTGTCACAACCGGTCAGCAGCACCACGCCATCAATCGGGTTGCCGCGAATGGCTTCTTCAACGTCCATGCTCGTCAGGTTGCGGGTGAACATGGCGGTGGGGCGCAGGTTCGATTCGCCGTTGGAGAACACCGGGAATTCCACCGGCCAGCCGCCAGCCTCGATCACCCCGCGTTTGACGTGCTCGGCAATCTGGCGGAAATGCGCGTTGCACGGGGTCAGTTCCGACCAGGTGTTGCAGATACCGATGATCGGTTTGCCGTGGAACTGATGGTCGGCGATGCCCTGATTCTTCATCCAGCTGCGGTACATGAAGCCGTTTTTGTCGGCAGTGCCAAACCATTGGGCGGAGCGCAGGGTGGGTTTCTTATCAGACATGATCGATTCTCTTATTGTATGACTATATTGTTGCATCTGACGGATAACATAAGCGCAAAACTGACGCTTTGGAAGCGTTGTTGCTTAATTAGTAATACTATATAGTCGGTTTCAACGGAGGGATTGGCCCTGGCGGTTTTCCGCGAGAGGCGTCCCCCGAGGTTCTATAACAACAACAATCGGAGACCGATCTCATGAGCCAGGAACTGCGGCTTATTCGCCGCATCACGTTGAAACTGATTCCCTTCCTGATCCTTCTGTACCTGATCGCCTATGTGGATCGCTCCGCCGTCGGCTTCGCCAAGCTGCACATGGGCGCCGACATCGGTATCGGCGACGCGGCTTACGGCCTCGGTGCCGGACTGTTTTTCATTGGCTACTTCCTGCTGGAAATCCCCAGCAACCTGATGCTCGAACGCTTCGGCGCCCGGCGCTGGTTTGCGCGGATCATGGTCACCTGGGGCGCGATCACTATCGGCATGGCGTTCGTCCAGGGGCCGCACAGCTTCTATGTCATGCGCTTCCTGCTCGGCGCCGCTGAAGCCGGGTTCTTTCCGGGCGTTCTGTACTACATCACCCAATGGTTCCCGGTGCGCCATCGCGGCAAGATCCTCGGGCTGTTCATCCTTTCCCAACCCATCGCGATGATGATCACCGGCCCCGTGTCCGGCGGCTTGCTCGGCATGGACGGCACCCTCGGTTTGCACGGCTGGCAGTGGTTGTTCATCGTCATCGGTACCCCGGCGATCCTGCTGACATGGCCGGTGCTGCGTTGGCTGCCGGATGGTCCGCAACAGGTGAAATGGATGGATCAGGCCGAGAAGGACTGGCTCACCGGTGAGCTGAAAAAAGACCTCGCCGAGTACGGCCAGACTCGCCATGGCAATCCGCTGCATGCGTTAAAAGACAAGCGGGTTCTGCTGCTGGCGCTGTTCTATCTGCCGGTGACGTTGAGCATCTATGGTTTGGGACTGTGGTTACCGACCTTGATCAAACAGTTCGGCGGCACGGATCTTGTCACCGGTTTTGTGTCATCGGTGCCCTATATCTTCGGGATCATCGGTTTGCTGATCGTGCCGCGCAGCTCCGACCGCTTGAATGATCGCTACGGCCATTTGGCGGTGCTTTATGTGCTGGGCGCCATCGGCCTGTTCCTCAGTGCCTGGCTGACCCTGCCGGTGGCGCAACTGGCGGCGCTGTGCCTGGTGGCGTTCGCGCTGTTTTCCTGCACGGCGGTGTTCTGGACCTTGCCGGGGCGTTTTTTCGCCGGCGCCAGTGCGGCGGCGGGGATTGCCCTGATTAATTCGGTGGGCAACCTTGGTGGCTACATCGGTCCGTTTGTGATTGGCGCGTTGAAGGAATACACCGGCAACCTGGCGTCGGGGTTGTACTTCCTGTCCGGGGTGATGGTGTTTGGATTGGTGCTGACGGGTGTGGTTTATCGGTTGTTGGAGCGCAAGCACGTATTGCCGGCGGATCAGTTTGCGGCGAGTGCCCGAGGTGCGACCCGTACCTGAGGCATCACCCAAATCCCCTGTGGGAGCGAGCCTGCTCGCGAAAGCGGAGTGTCAGCCGCCAGAGATGTTGGCTGTGAAGACCTCTTCGCGAGCAAGCTCGCTCCCACAGGGGCCTGCATTGGATTTGAGATTTGTTACAGGAGAAAATCATGCATTTAGTTCAGTTCGAATTGATTAACGGCGAGCGCCGGGTGGGCGTGGTCGAGGAAGGTCTGGTGCGTGAAGTGCAGGACGCGCGCTCGGTCCGGGATCTGGCCCTGGCGGCGATCGAGGCCGGCGTCAATCTTGAGCAACAGGTGCAAACCCTCGGCCTGGGCATCAGCCACGACTATGCAGAACTGCTCACCCACCTGCGCATCCTGCCGCCACTCGATCACCCGGACCCGGCGCACATGCTGGTCAGCGGCACCGGCCTGACGCACCTAGGCAGCGCTTCGGCCCGGGACAAAATGCATCAACAGGTCGGCGACGAAGCGGCGATGACCGACACCATGCGCATCTTCAAGTGGGGCGTGGAGGGCGGTAAACCCGCAGTCGGTCAGGCTGGCGTGCAACCGGAATGGTTCTACAAGGGCGATGGCAGCATTGTCGTGCGTCCGGGCCAATCGTTCCCGCTGCCACCGTTCGCCGAAGACGCCGGAGAAGAACCTGAGCTCAGCGGCCTCTACGTCATCGGCCACGACGGCAAGCCCTATCGCCTCGGTTACGCGGTGGGTAACGAGTTCTCCGACCATGTGATGGAACGCAAGAATTACCTGTACCTCGCGCACTCTAAATTGCGCAGTTGCAGCTATGGTCCGGAACTTCGCGTCGGTGAGCTACCCCAACACTTGGCAGGCACCAGTCGCATCCTGCGGGATGGCGAAGTGTTGTGGCAGAACGAGTTCCTCAGTGGCGAGGCCAATATGTGCCACAGCCTGGCGAACCTCGAGTATCACCATTTCAAGTACAGCCAGTTCCTGCGCCCGGGGGATGTGCACATTCACTTCTTCGGCACCGCGACCCTGTCCTTCGCCGATGGTATCCGCACCCAACCGGGTGATGTGTTTGAAATCAGTCAGGCCGAATTCGGCGCGCCGTTGATCAACGGCATTACGCCGGCAGAAGCGGCATTCGAACCCGGCACCGTCGGCATCCTTTAAGGAGATTTGCATGACCCAGATTCTTGGTCACAACTACATCGGCGGCCAGCGCAGTGCGGCCGGCGACCTCAAACTGCAAAGCGTTGACGCCAGCACTGGCGAGAACCTGCCTGGCGATTTCTACCAGGCGACACCGCAAGAAGTCGACGCCGCCGCCAAGGCTGCCGCTGCTGCTTACCCGGCGTACCGCAGTTTGAGCGCTGAGCGACGGGCGCAGTTTCTCGACACGATTGCCGATGAACTCGATGCCCTGGGTGATGACTTCGTTGCCGTGGTCTGTCGCGAAACGGCGTTGCCCGCCGGTCGCATTCAAGGTGAACGCGGTCGTACCAGCGGCCAGATGCGTTTGTTCGCCAAGGTCCTGCGTCGCGGGGATTTCTATGGTGCGCGGATCGATCAGGCCTTGCCCGAGCGCCAACCGTTGCCACGCCCGGATCTGCGTCAATACCGCATCGGCCTCGGCCCGGTGGCGGTGTTCGGCGCGAGCAACTTTCCGTTGGCGTTCTCCACGGCGGGTGGCGATACCGCATCGGCACTGGCCGCCGGTTGCCCGGTGGTGTTCAAGGCCCACAGCGGCCATATGGCGACCGCTGAATGGGTGGCCGATGCGATCATCCGCGCGGCGGAAAAAACCGCGATGCCGGCCGGTGTGTTCAACATGATTTATGGCGGCGGGGTCGGCGAGGCGCTGGTCAAGCATCCGGCGATCCAGGCTGTAGGGTTTACCGGTTCGCTGAAGGGCGGTCGCGCGTTGTGCGACATGGCCGCTGCACGGCCGCAGCCGATTCCGGTTTTCGCCGAGATGTCGAGCATCAACCCGGTGATCGTCTTGCCCCAGGCGCTGGCGGCTCGGGCTGAAATCGTCGCCCGTGACCTGACCGCTTCGGTGGTGCAGGGCTGTGGTCAGTTCTGTACCAATCCGGGGTTGGTGATCGGGATTCGTTCGCCGCAGTTCGGTGAATTTGTGCAGCAGGTCGCGGCGTTGATCGCGGATCAACCGGCGCAAACCATGCTCAATGCCGGGACGCTGGGCAGCTATGGCAAAGGCTTGCAAAAGCTGCTGGCGCATCCGGGGATCGAGCATTTGGCCGGCAGTGCGCAACAGGGTAATCAGGCACAACCGCAGTTGTTCAAGGCGGATGTGAGTTTGCTGATTGAGGGCGATGAAGTCTTGCAGGAAGAGGTGTTCGGCCCGACCACGGTGTTCGTCGAAGTCGCGGATCAGGCGCAACTCAGCGCCGCGTTGAATGGCCTGCATGGGCAGTTGACGGCGACGATCATTGGCGAACCGGCGGACTTTGAACAGTTCGGCGAGCTGACGGCGTTGCTGGAGCAGAAGGTTGGGCGGATCCTGCTCAATGGTTACCCGACCGGCGTGGAAGTGTGTGACTCGATGGTTCACGGCGGGCCGTATCCAGCGACTTCAGATGCGCGGGGCACCTCGGTGGGCACCCTGGCCATCGACCGCTTCCTGCGCCCGGTGTGCTTCCAGAACTACCCCGACAGCTTGTTGCCGGAAGCGCTGAAAAACGGCAACCCGCTGCGGATTCAGCGTTTGGTGGACGGCAAACCCTCCCGCGACGCGCTCTAACGGCCAACCACTACCGATCGTTCCCACGCTCTGCGTGGGAATGCCTCCACGGACGCTCCGCGTTCGGCTCTGGAGGGGACGCGGAGCGTCCCGGGCCGCATTCCCACGCGGAGCGTGGGAACGATCACAAGGAGAGGGCGGTGTGATGAGCTATCATTGCGTCTTTCCATTTGAATGATTGATTGCCATGACTGCCGTAACCGATACCTTGCTCAACGCCCTCGAAACCTGCGACATGCTGGAAATCGATGGTTTGCACGCCTCCGAGTTCTACATCGCTGAAGAGGACGACAGTCTGAACATCAAATGCATGGACGGTCGAGCACTGAAGCATTGGGAGTTCACCAAGGCCCAAATCGAGGCAGCGACTTTCGATCCAACCCTGCAGAGCTGGCTGATCACCGGGGATTCCGGCGAGCACCGGCTGGTGTGCATGGCCGCTTTCGGCGCCCATGACGACGAGGAAGACGAGCATGAAGATGCGTAATTTCTGGCCATTGTTGATGGCCGGCAGTGTCGGCGCCATGGGCGTTCAGGCGGCGACCGTCGACGATTATCAATTGCTGGTTGGTTCCTACACGGCAGGCCAGAGCCAGGGGATTTATCGTCTGGACTTCAACAGCGCTACAGGGCAGATCAACCCCAAGCCGCTGCAAGTGGTCAAGAGCGAAAACCCGTCCTGGCTGACGATCTCCAAGGACCAGCAGCACCTGTTCGTGGTCAACGAAAACGGTCCGGGGCAGGCCGATCCGGTGGGCAAGGTCAGCAGCTATGCGATCAATCCCAAGACCTTTGAGTTGAAGCTGATCAATCAGGTCCAGAGCCTGGGCAACGAGCCAACCCATTCGAGCCTCAGCGGTGATGGCAGCCACTTGTTCGTCAGTAACTACTCGGTGGTCGAAGATCCGGGCGGCACCCTCGCGGTGTTGCCGGTGGGTGCTGACGGCAAGCTCAAGTCTGTGGTGCAGATGAGCAGCCACCCGTCGAGCCGGGTCAACCCGGAGCGGCAGGCCTCGGCGCACGTGCATTCAACGATTTCCTCGCCGGATGGCAAGTACGTGTTCTCCAATGACCTGGGCGCCGACAAGATCTTTGTCTACCGCTTCAATCCCCAAGCCAACCCGCTACTGCCATTGACGCCTGCCACCCCGGCCTCGGTGTCGTTGCCGGCGGGCAGCGGGCCGCGTCATTTGCTGTTCAGCGCTGATGGCAAACATGCCTGGCTGAGCATGGAGATGAGCGCTCAGGTGGCGGTGTTCGATTACCAGGACGGCACGCTGAAGCAGACTCAAATGGTCGACTTGGCGGCGGGGCAACCCACCTCTGACAAGGCTGGCGCTGCACTTCACGCATCAAAGGATGGCAAGTTCCTCTACGTCAGCAATCGTGGCACTGCCAATCAGCTGCTGGTATTCGCCATCGACCCGGCCACCGCCCAGCTCAAAGAGTTGCAGCGCCGCTCGGTGGAGGGTGATCACCCGCGCGAGTTCAGCCTCGACCCGAGTGGCAAGTTCCTGTTGATTGCCAACCAGAAGAGCAACGAGATTGTCGTCGTCGAACGCGATGCCAAGACCGGTCTGCTGGGCAAAACCGTGCAGAAACTGCCGATGGACGCCCCGAGCGACCTCAAGTTCCTGGTGCGTCAATAGGCCGCAGGCCCCGGTTGATGGGGCCTGCAACCTTCTATTAATGAGACTGATATCCGCTAATGCTACAAAGCATTTCAAGGCGCGGACCTCGGGCGTTAAGTTTGCTCCACGGCCCAACCGGGCAAGCAAGCCAACTGACTCCGAGGAACACCGCCATGAACTTCAATCTCTTCTCCATCATCGCCGCATCCGCTATCTCCGCCACCGTTGCCCTGCCAGCCAGCGCCAACGTTGAAATCAACAGCAAAAAATCCCACACCCAGAGCTACACCCAAAAATACCTGCAACAAAGCGCCAACTTCTACGCAGCCCTGGATCACAAAACCCAGGCCTGAGATTCACGGAGTCCGACGCTCCCTGTAAAGAGCTGCCGAAGATTGCGATCTTTTGACTTTCAACAGCAAAAGATCACAGCCTTCGGCAGCTTTTTTGTGGGTGTGTATTTTCATGGGTCATAGGTTTTCTTTTGCGCCGGCATAGAGGGCTTTAATGATCAAGCAAGCTGATGGTCACTATGGAAAACCCTGAGTGGTTACACCGGTTTTTTTGATCGATTCTGTGGGCACTGAAACATGCCCACGGAGAACACCATGGCCAGCGCAATCCTCACTTCTGCCAAACGCGGCGCCTACCTGGCCATCGGTCTCTACGTGGCCATGGTCTTGGTGGTCAGTCTTTCGGCCCAATCGCAACACGACCGGCAAGCGCCGGTTGATGTCGCCTATCCCGGCATTCAGTTTGAACACCGCTCGCAAAACGCGGCGGCTGATCACTCGGTTATCGAGGAGGCTGTCGGCGCATGAAAGGCAGCAGACTCGGGGTCATCGCCTTCTTGGCGGTCATGACCAATGGCTCATCATTATTGGGAATGGGACAAGGCTCGGCGGGATCGGTGGCGCGGTCCATCGAATGCAACCACAGCATTGCCCACAATATTCAGACGGCCAAGGCGTTGGGCTTGTTGGTGGGGAATCCACCGCTGAAGGAACGAGCTGGATTTCTTGGGCCGTTCCAGGTGGATTGCTCGGCGTTGGGGATGTGTTCCGTATTGGCCTGACACCGCATAACCCTGTAGGAGCATGGCTTGCCCGCGATGGCGTCTTTGAAATCGCCATCGCGAGCAAGCTTTGCTCCTACAGAGGTGGCTTGCGCATGATGGCGATGAACAGGTCGGAGTCGAGGACGCGTTGTAGCCATGTCTGCAACCGGACATACGGCGTCTGCCCGAACCATTCCCGATCCACATGGGCGAATTGCCGTACAAACGGCATCAACGCGACATCGGCCAAGCTGATGTGCCCGGCGAGCAAATAATCACGCCCCTCCAGCAACTCCTCCAGCCTGCGCAAGAACATCTCACCCTCGCTTCGATAATGCTCCATCGTCTGTTCGGGGTAGCGCTCGGCGTATTTGTAGCGATTCAAATGCACCTTGAACACTTGATCGTTTTCTTCGATCAGGTCAGCGATCAACGATTGCCCGGCCAGATCATCCTTGAGCAACCAATCCTCAGGATCGTTCTGCGCCAAGGCCCAGCGCATGATCGCCAGGCTTTCATCAATCACCCGACCCTCGACCTCCAGCACCGGCACCGTGCCCTTGCTCGACAGCGCGAGCATTTCGGCTGGCTTGGCTTTCAGGCTGACTTCGACAATCTGCACCTCAACCCCGGAATAACGCAGGGCCATGCGCGCACGCATGGCGTAGGGGCAGCGGCGGAAGGAGTAGAGCGTGGTCATTTCACCTCCAGGGTACTCAGGCCATTGCCCTGGCGACGGACCTGAATCTGCACCGGGATCCGCTCATGCATTTCCTGAACGTGGGAAATCACCGCGACCTTGCGCCCTTGGGCCTGCAAACCGTCGAGGGCGTCCATGGCCAGTTGCAGGGATTCCGGATCGAGGCTGCCGAAGCCTTCATCGATAAACAGCGATTCGATCTTCAGCGTGCTCGACGCCATCGACGCCAGGCCAAGCGCCAAGGCCAGCGACACCAGGAACGTCTCGCCGCCGGACAGCGAATGCACCGAGCGCAATTCGTCGCCCATCTCCGTGTCCATCACCAGCAAGCCAAGCATGCTGCCACCGCGTTTCAGGCGATAGCGTCGCACCAATTGCCGCAGTTGCACGTTGGCGTGATGCACCAGTAAATCGAGGTTGTAGGCCTGGGCGATCTTGCGGAAGGTGTCGCCGGTGGCCGAGCCGATCAAGGCATTCAACCGCGCCCAGCGCTGATACTCGGTGTAGGCGTCGGCGATTTGCTGGGCCAGGGCCTGGTTGGCGTTTTGCCGACGCTGATCTTCGGCCTGTTCGGCGCGCAGTTCGGCGCAACGGTGTTCGCTGGCGGCAAACAGGTTTTGCAGTTCTGTCAGCGCCGTCGCCAGTTGTTCTGCATCGAGGTTGCCGTTGCTTTGCGCTTGATGTTTGAGCAGGCGCTCATCCCGCTCCTGCAACAACACCTTGGCCTGTTCGATGGCTTTTTCGCTGTGCTGCAATTGCTGGCGCAGGTCGCTGACCTGTTGATCGTCGACACTCAGCAACTCCTCCAGACCGCCGTCATCCAGCTCCGGATGCCGCGCGCGCCAGTCGGTAATCTTGCTGCTCAACTCGCGGTCTTCATGCTCCAGCGCCTGTGAACGTTCTTGCTGCGCCTTGAGTTCAGCAGCCAATTGCACCAGCCGCGTGCGCACGGTTTGCAGTTCCTGATTGGCCGCCGCTTCGGCATGGCGTGCCTGTTCCACGGCTTGATCGAGTTGCTGCTGCCACTGCTCGGCGCTGCTGTGTTGGCCAAGCAATTGTGCGAGTTTTTGCTGACAGGCCTGTTGCTGCTCGGCCAACACTGTGAACTGCTGTTGCGCGGCTTCCAGTTGCTGGACGCGGGTCTGCTGGCGGTCCTGCTCTTTCTCAAGCGTCTGCTGACGCTGTTGCTGTTCGCCGAGTTCGTCACGTCGCTGGTCGAGTTGTTCCAGGCGCTGGGCGATCTGCCGGTCGAGCTGCATAAAGGTCGCAGCCGGCTCGTTGCGCAAGGCTTCCAGCGTCTCGGCGGGAAGCAAGGTGCTGAACGCCGTCAGCTCTTCGTCCAGGCGCTGACGATCACTGCTCAAGGCCTGCTGCTGATTGCTCAGGTGCTGGGTCGCTTGCTGGTTCGCGGTTTCGGCGCTGCGCAGCTGTTGCGCCAGGCGCGCGGCATCCTGTTGCAGGGTGAGCAGGGCGGTCTGGCGTTGTTCGTCCTGGGTGATGCTCTGGTTCAACTGGCTGTTTTGTTGGGTCAGCCAGGCGTCACGTTTGGCCGCGTCCTGGTTCAGCAATTGGGCCGACAACGGATGCGCATCGAGGCTCGGCGTCAGGCCTTGTTGCTGATTGGCGAGGTGTTCCTGCTGTTGCAGCAGTTCCTTTTGCTGCGCAATCAAACCACCGACTTCGGCCCGCAGGTCGGTGAGTTTTTCCTTCAACAGGTCAACGGCTTTCTGCGCGTTGGTCAGCTCACTTTCATCATGCCGGCCGAGACTTTGCAGCAGCGCTTCGGGCTGATGATAGGGATGATCCGGGCTGCCACATACCGGGCACGGTTGGTCGTCCTGCAATTGCGCGCGAAGCTCTTCGACGCTTTCACTGCGGGCCAGGCGTTGGCGCTCCAGCAGCTCCCGAGTGACGGTCAGGGTCTGTTCGGCGACGGTCAGTTCGGCCTTGGTTTTCACGCCGTCCTGAGTCAGGCGTTCGCGTTCCTGTTGGGCTGCGAGTTGGCGCTGTTGCAGCTCGGCACCGCGCTTGTCCAGTTCCTGCTGACTGGCCCACAGCCGCGTCAGCTCTTCGAAGGCGCGCAGTTGTTTGCGGTTGTCCTGCAACAACGTACTCAGCAACTGGATTTGCTCGGCCACCGCTTCGGGCTCGGCACCGGCCTCTTTGTAGAGCACTTCCAGATTCTGCTTTTGCGCGGCCAATTCTTCGGCGGCGCGGGTGGCGCTCTGTTCCAGCACAGCCAGTTCGTCCTGACCCTTGTTCAGGCGATTGCCGATCAGCATCAACTGTTGCAGACGATCACGGTAGGCGTTCCACGCATCGCTCAGCGGCGCCAAATGGGCGCTTTGCTCAAGCTCCCCGGCGATGCGCTGCAAACGTTCGGCGACCTGTTTTTGCTGGTCGAGCAGACCTTGAATAGTGTTCTGACCTTGGGTGCTGGCCAGCTCCGCTTGTTGCTTGAGGTCGGCACTCAGGCTCGCCTCACGCACCAGACGGGCGAGGGTGCTTTGCTCTTCGAAGGCCTGACGCAGCAACGGCGCACCGGCGCTGTGCTGGTTTTGCGCTTCGGTCAGCGCGGTGTGGGCGTTGCTCAGGCTTTGTTCGAGCTGAGTCTGGCGCTCGGTCAGTGCCTGTTGCTGTTGCGTGTGCTGCTGAATCTGTGCGGCCAGCGGCGTGAGCTGCGCCGTGAGTTCAGTCTTGCGCGCAAACTGATGCCGCTGCGGCGCCAGTTGCTCCAGACGCGTCAGCTTCAGGCGTTCCCCGGCCAGGCTTTCCCAATGTTGCTGGGCGGATTGCAGTTGCTCGGTGGCGCTCTGCTTATCGTCCTGCAACTGGCGCAGTTGTTTGAGCCAGGTGTGCTGTTCTTCAAGCTGCTTGAGCTGCGCTTGCTGGGTCTTGAGTTGCTGCTGGGCCTCGTTGAAGCGCTCATCCAGTTCGGCGCGGGCTTCGGGGGACAGCGGCGTGACGCCGGTGGCCTGATCCTGCAGCAACTTGTGGGCTTCGCGGGCCTCTTTGGTCTTGTCGAACGCGCGGCGACCGAGGCGCGTGTACAGCGCGGTGTCGGTGAGTTTTTCCAGCAATTCGCTGCGGTCGTTGTCATCAGCCTTGAGGAACGCGCTGAACTCACTCTGAGCCAGCAATACGGCGCGGGTGAACTGTTCGAAGTTCAGGCCCAACGCGGCTTCAAGCGCGGTTTTGTACTCGCCTTTCTGACTGGCCAGCAATTGATCCTGATCGATATCCCGCAGGCTCTGGCGACTGGCTTGCAACTTGCCGCCAGCCTTTTCCCGGGCGCGATTGGCTTCCCAACGCGCACGATAGCGACGGCCATCGATGCCGACAAAATCCACTTCGGCATAGCCTTCGCCAGTGCCGCGACGCAACAGGGTACGCGGGTCGCCGGTGCCGATTTCGCCGTCGGCATCCGGGACTTTGGCATCGCGTCCGGTGTTGTTCAGGCGTGGTACGGCGCCAAACAACGCCAGGCACAAGGCATCCAGAAGAGTACTTTTACCGGCGCCGGTCGGCCCGGTGATGGCGAACAATCCGGCGCTGGCCAGGGGCTCGGCGGTGAAGTCGATTTCAAAGGGCCCGGCCAGGGAGGCGAGGTTTTTCAGGCGGATCGCGAGGATCTTCATGGCTGTTCGCTCTCCATCTGCACGTCTTGCAACAGCTCGGCGAAGTCCTTGAGAGTTTGCTCGTCGACCTCGCTGCCGTAGTTGTCCTGCCAGGCGCGACTGAACAGTTCCTGGGGTGAGAGCTGGTCGAGTTCGATCAGGGTGGCGCCGTCATCGGTGCCGTCCTTGCTGCCATTGCCAGCGTATTCGGCGGCGATTCGTACCAGTCGCACGGCTTTGCCTTCCAGTGCGGTTTCCACTTGAAAACGCAGGTCCGGTTGCGGCTCGTCCAGGCGCACCCGAACCTCCAGCCACGGTTGGCGTTGCAGATCGGCCAGCAGATCAATGTTCGGCAGATCCGCCAGTAGCAGCAACACTTCCGCCAGCGGCGCAGGACCGACCCGTTGCAGATTGACCGCCCGGGGAATCAGTTTCGGTTCGACGCTGACCAGGGTTTCGCCGTCGAGGATGACGTCGAGCAGCTGATGCTGATAATTGATTTCGGAGAACGACAGCGGAATCGGCGAGCCGCTGTAGCGGATACGTTCTTCACCGTTGACCTTCTGCGGCTTGTGCAAATGACCGAGGGCCACGTAGCTGATGCTCGGCCCAAACAGGCTGGCGGGCAGGGCTTCGGCGTTGCCGATGATCAGGCTGCGCTCGGAATCTTCCGACACCGAACCGCCGGCCATGTGCGCGTGGCTGATGGCGATCAGCGCCTGGCCCGGTTTGCGCTTGGCATTCGCCGCTTCGATCAGCCATTCATGCACTTGGCCGATACCGCGCAAATAGTTGTCGCCCAACTGCGCACCGGTCACCTCGGCCGGGCGCAGGAACGGCAGCGCCAGGCACCAACCGGCAATCTCGCCGCTGGCGTCGGGCAGTGGCAATAGCAGACGCTCGGCGTCCAGTTGCCCGTCATCGAGCCACAGCACCCGGCCCAAGGCGTGGGTGCGCAAGCGTCGCATCAACGGCGCCGGCAGTTCGATCCGCGAGCCGGAGTCATGGTTGCCGGCGATCATCACGATGGTCAGCAACGGCTGCTGCTCGTGGGCGCTGACGATGAAGTCGTAGAGGCGTTCCTGGGCTTTGACCGGCGGGTTGACCGTGTCAAAGATATCGCCGGCGATCAGCAGCACGTCGGGCTGGTCCAGCTTCAACTGGCGCAACAGCCACTCAAGGAAACAACCGTGCTCGAAATCGCGGTCCTGGCCGTGCAGGTTCTGCCCAAGGTGCCAGTCGGAGGTGTGGAACAGACGCAAGGCGTACTCCGTAGGAAATAAGGTGATGGCCGCGTGGGAATGATGGCGGCTAAAGGGGAGGGAGTTTACTGGCAAATGCCAAGGATGTGGTCAGGCATCACCTTGTGGCGAGGGAGCGTGCTCCCGCTGGGGCGCGAAGCGGCCCTCCGAATTCCTTCACATGCACCGCGTTGGCAGGATTGACGACTGCTGCGCAGCCGAGCGGGAGCAAGCTCCCTCACCACAAAAAGCTCTTTTATCCTCTTACTTTGCAGCCAGCGTTCAAACGCCGCACTTCAGCAAAAATCTCGGTAATCGGTCGACGAGGCTGGCGTTTGTGCAGCTTTCGAACCTGTTCGCTCATTCGCACCAGTTCTTCGCTCGGTTTCGCCCATTGCTCCTTCGGCAATGGCTCGGACCATTTCTGCATCACTTCGGGCATGGCCTGCGGGCCCAACTTCTGGATACGGCGGACTTCCCATTCGGTCAGGTGGTTGGGGATCGTCCATAGGGTCATGACGTGGTACAGGTACCAGAAGAATCCCGAGAGCCGGTTGCGTGAGCCGTCGCGAATCTCCTGATGCATGCGCGCTCGGGCGTTGCGGAAGGTGTGCAGGCCTTCGTGGGGCGGGTCGCCGGGGAGTTGCAGGTCTTCGAGGTCCTGGATGGTTTTGAGGTCGTTGACTTCGTATTCCATGTAGCCACGGATGGCTTCCCAGTGGCTGATGGCGAGGGGCAGGCCGAAGCAGGGGAACTCGACGCTGGTCAGGGTTTCACCATGCTGGAAACCGATACCCATGCCGTATTGGCGGTGGATGCCGTATTGAGTCGCGCCCTGAGCTTCGATGACCCAGGCGGAGAGGGATTCCCAGGGGACGAAGAGCGGTTCGGTGGCGCCTTCGGGGTTGAAGCAGACTTCGCGGCGTTGGCGGTTGAAACGGGTGGGGATGATTTGGAGGCGTTTTTTGTGGTTGTGGTGCCAGGTGCAGAGGCCGATGAGTATTGAAAAAAAAGCGGCTAAAAGTCCAGGTTCCGAAGCGGCATAAAAAACATCTATCGTAAATTCCCATGAGTACAACCACTCGTACCCCGACATGAGACCAAAACAAAAACAAAACAATGGAAAAAGGAAAATGAACATACAGGTCCCACTGAATGGGAGGCCTAAGATGACCTGCCATGAAAATATCTGAGGCCATCCCAGCCCGAATTCCATATACACATCATTTAGCTCCCCAATATGAGGACCGTGCGGCGGCATCGGTGTAGGCAATGGCAAAGGTGCGAGATAAGTAATTTTTCCGCTTGGAAACGGCTCAACATCCCCAGCCTTCCGCTGTTGTTCGAGGTGCGGAAGAGGCATCGCGCTATTGATCTTGTTGGGCATGGTCGGCCAACTCCAGAAGATGGGCTTCAACCAGCAACATCGGTGGATGCTCCGTCACGGATTGAGAAGGTGATGCAGGGAAACGGTCCTCAGCATGAGGGTCAAGACGAATGACCCTCGCGTGAGAAACCCATACTCCGTTGGCGTTCAAGGTCTGCACGTTGCCACCCAGACAGAACATGTCATGCACGACGTTTGTCCGTCGGATTCAACCGCCGCACTTCAGCAAAAATCTCGGTAATCGGTCGACGAGGCTGGCGTTTGTGCAGCTTTCGGACCTGTTCGCTCATCCGCACCAGTTCTTCACTCGGTTTCGCCCATTGCTCCTTCGGCAATGGCTCGGACCATTTCTGCATCACTTCGGGCATGGCCTGTGAGCCCAATTTTTGGATACGGCGAACTTCCCATTCGGTCAGGTGGTTGGGGATCGTCCATAGGGTCATAACGTGGTACGGGTACCAGAAAAATCCCGAGAGCCGGTTACGTGAGCCGTCGCGAATCTCCTGATGCATGCGCGCGCGGGCGTTGCGGAAGGTGTGCAGGCCTTCGTGGGGCGGGTCGCCGGGGAGTTGCAGGTCTTCGAGGTCCTGGATGGTTTTGAGGTCGTTGACTTCGTATTCCATGTAGCCACGGATGGCTTCCCAGTGGCTGATGGCGAGGGGCAGGCCGAAGCAGGGGAATTCGACGCTGGTCAGGGTTTCACCGTGCTGGAAACCGATGCCCATGCCGTATTGGCGGTGGATACCGTATTGGGTCGCGCCCTGGGCTTCGATGACCCAGGCGGAGAGGGATTCCCAGGGGACGAAGATCGGTTCGGTGGCGCCTTCGGGGGTGAAGCAGACTTCGCGGCGTTGGCGGTTGAAGCGGGTGGGGATGATTTGGAGGCGTTTTTTGTGGTTGTGGTGCCAGACGGCTAGGCCGATGGCCAGCATCGAAAATCCGGTTACTAGGGCATATCCAAAAATCGCGAAAAATAAATCAATGACAAACTCCCATACGTATGCGAAGTCATATCCGAACATGAGGCCCATGCAGCCAATTGCTGGAGGTATTAGGAAGGTGATCATGAAGGCAACACTAAATGCTCCCCCCAATATGACTTGCCATGAAAATACTTGAGGTAATCCCAACCCGAAGTCCATGTACACGTCATTTAATTCCCCAATGTGAGGACCATGAGGTGGTAGAGGTGTCGGCAACGGCAAAGGCGCCAAATAAGTGATCCTCCCTCCAGGGAAAGGCTCGACATCGCCGGCATTCCGGGATTGCTCAAGGTGCGGGGTCGGCACGAGACTATCAGTCTTGATGGGCATGGTCGGCCAGCTCCAGCAGATGGCTTTCAACCATCAACATTGGTGGATGTTCGGTCACGGCTTGAGAAGGCACCGCAGGGAAATGGCCCTCAGCATGAGGGTCAAGACGAATGACCCTCGCGTGAGAAACCCATGCTCCGTTGGCGTTCAAGGTCTGCACGTTGCCACCCAGACAGAACATTTCATGCACGACGTTTGTCCGTCAGATTCAACCGCCGCACTTCAGCAAAAATCTCGGTAATCGGCCGCCTCGGCTGGCGTTTGTGCAGCTTTCGGACCTGTTCGCTCATTCGCACCAGTTCTTCACTCGGTTTCGCCCATTGCTCCTTCGGCAACGGCTCGGACCATTTCTGCATCACTTCGGGCATGGCCTGCGGGCCCAATTTTTGGATGCGGCGGACTTCCCATTCGGTCAGGTGGTTGGGGATCGTCCATAGGGTCATGACGTGGTACAGGTACCAGAAAAATCCCGAGAGCCGATTGCGTGAGCCGTCGCGAATCTCCTGATGCATGCGCGCGCGGGCGTTGCGGAAGGTGTGCAGGCCTTCGTGGGGCGGGTCGCCGGGGAGTTGCAGGTCTTCGAGGTCCTGGATGGTTTTGAGGTCGTTGACTTCGTATTCCATGTAGCCGCGGATGGCTTCCCAATGGCTGATGGCGAGGGGCAGACCGAAGCAGGGGAACTCGACGCTGGTCAGGGTTTCGCCATGCTGGAAACCGATACCCATGCCGTATTGGCGGTGGATGCCGTATTGGGTCGCGCCCTGGGCTTCGATGACCCAGGCGGAGAGGGATTCCCAAGGGACGAAGACCGGTTCGGTGGCGCCTTCGGGGTTGAAGCAGACTTCGCGGCGTTGGCGGTTGAAGCGGGTGGGGATGATTTGGAGGCGTTTTTTGTGGTTGTGGTGCCAGGTGCAGAGGCCGATGAGTAGGGAGCAGAGGCCGGTTATCAGTGCGTAGCCGTAGCCTACATCGAATACACCCGTAACTGAGTCCGATATATCCTCCCAATCGTAACCAAAAACGACTCCTAGAAAACCAGTAAATAACGGGAAGAGAAATAGAACCATAAAGGTGCCGCTGAATGGCAGGCCTAATATTACCTGCCATGAAAATATCTGCGGCCATCCCAACCCGAAGTCCATATACACGTCATTTAATTCCCCGATGTGGGGACCATGCGGAGGCATTGGTGTCGGCAATGGCAAAGGCGCGAGATAAGTGATTTTTCCGCTTGGAAATGGCTCAACATCACCAGCCTTTCTCTGATGTTTGAGTTGAGGATCAGACATGGCGCTATCAATCTTTATGGGCATGATCAGCCAGGTCTAACAAATGGGTTTCAATCAACAACATCGTTGGGCTCTCGGTAACGGACTGGGCAGGCAGCGCGGGGAAGCGGCCCTCTTCGAGTGGGTTGAGGCGAATGACGCGATTGCGAGAAACCCAAGCACCGTTGTTGGCCAAGGTCTGTATGCAGACAGTCAATTCCAGTGTTTCGGAAGAGGGCGTAAATTCGGAATCAGCATCCATTGGGTATCGCAGACATAGCACCAGACAGTCTGGTCCTGCTTGTACGATGCGCAGGCTGTTCGCAATTTCATCGCTGATGACGTCCTTTCGTTCTCGCGGCGCGCCGCGACTGTGAAGGGGTGTGGAAATACGGTGAGCGCCGATTCCTAGACGTTGGGCTGATTGACCGTTCAAGGGCGGCTGGAGCTCATTGAGCTTGAGCCCTGGTAGCACCAGATGGATGTCCTTGGGTTTGGCCTTTAACAGCAGGTTTTTTAGCCACGAGTCATGCTCGTTTGGACCCAGTTGGACGTAAGGAGCATGAAGCAAATAGGCCAGGCAGCGTTGATACTCATCCAGCGTATGGTCGCCACGCTCATCGGCATCTAGGCTCCATGGTGTGGTTTTCAGCCATTTGTCGTGAGCACTGATGTTGTAGCGGTTGAAGAGCCAAGTGCCACCTAGTTCCAGTACGGTGAACAGTGCTCCAGCCAGGTTGAATCGAAAAAATACGGTTGAGAGTCGTGTACCTGCAGCAGCCCATGCGGCAGTTCGTGCTGTTGCATTCTTAGCAGTAAGTACTTTGATCGTCGCGTGGAAGGTGTGACTAAGTCCGTAGGCGTTAACAGTCACCATGCCGCTAGACCCCAATGTGGCAAGAGCAGCGCTGGTTTGCGCCGAGCGGTTGCCGCTACGAGTAGCCTGCTGCCAATTCTGGTGTTGGGTATTCAGGCTGAACAACGAAGCTAAAAAACCAAAAAAGTAGGTAAAACCACCCAGCCCGATATGCATCTTCCCCATCTGCACATGCACATTCTGCAAGGCATGCCGTTGAAGTCCTGCAACTAACTCTGTACTTCTCGCCTTCAAAGCTGTGTCAGCCAGGCTCTGCGCAGCTGTAAAACCTGCCGCTCCGGTAGCCGCAAACGCGGCAAAAAAGGTGGCCCGTTTCTTTGGATCTTTGGTCTGATTCATCATCTCTCGATAAACCCCCACCAAATTCACCCCCTGCACCAAAAACACCACCAACCCCATCCCCTCACTCCGAATCAACCCCGCATTCGGCACAGCCCCCACCCCCATCCGAATATTCCTCAACAACCCCCGAACTTCCTGCTGTTGCGCCGGCGGAAACACCACCGTCACTCCCGCCCGTGCCTGGGTCGCGCCATACAGCCGCGCCGATTGATCCGGCAGTTCGGCAATCGGGCTCAGCGCCCCCGCCAACCGACCTTCCAGTAGCGTCAACTCGCCACGCACCCGGGCAATCTCACCCTGCAACTCCATTGCCCTTGGCGTTTTGTGCCCCTGGCGGTTTTTGTTGTGGGTGAGTTGGTTGCGTTCACGCATCAGGGTTTTGAGGTAGTCACGCTCCCTGAGCAATTCCTTGAGGTTGGTTTGCAGCGCCGCCTGTTCTGCCGGGGTGGCGACGGTGAAGGTCACGCCGGTGGTTTTCGCGGCATCGAGTAGTCGGGTGTAAATCGCTTTAGGCAGGCGTTGGAACAGTTCGTCGAGGTCGGGGATTTTCTCTCCCTTGAGGTCGAAGCCCTCCAGCGCCTGGCTCAGGCCCAGGTTCAGCGCGGGGCTGAGGCTGTGCTGGGCGGCGTCAGCGACGGCGCGGGTGTGGTCGGGCAGATCGTCGAGGGCAGGGAGGTGCGGTTGTTCGATCTTCTTTAGCTCGGCCAGCCAGCTCGGCAAGTTGTTGAACAGGGCCATGCCGGCGTTGAACAGCGTGCTGTACTGCGCGGCCTGTTCCTGTTGAAGGCGCAAGGGCAAGGTGTAGAACAATGGCCGGGTCAATTCCGGGTGGTTTTCCAGATAGGCCAGTATTTTTTCGCTCGCATGATCGCTGCGGCAGATGTCTTTGATGCAGGCGTATTCGGCGCTGAAGGCCTGACCCAGTTGCGATGGCTCGTGCCCGTCGTAGTACCAGGCCGAGCAGTGGTAGCGCCCGGCACACACCAACGTCGTGCGGTCGGTGGTGATGCGTTCAAGCACGCGGTTCCAGCGACCGAGGTCGGCGCGGTACTGCAACAGTTCGTTGTCCATGGCCGGGCGGTCGATGAAATCGTTGATCCCGCGTTTGCCGCTGAAACGGGGGCCTTCTAGCGCGTCCTTGATGCGTTTGTTTTGCTCCCTGCCGAGATTGACCAGGGTGTCGAGGTGACGTTCGACGAAGTCGTCCGGGGCCACTGAAAAGTGTTGGCGAGCGTAATATCGGCGGTCTGCATCATCACTGGCGCGGCTGTGCGCGGTGAAATCGGGATCGGCGCCTTGGTACTTGGCCATTTCGAACGCTTCGGTGTGGGCCTGCTTGCGCAGTTGCTCCAGTTCCGGCGTCACGGGTGCATCCGGCGGCTCAACCTTGCCGCCCTTGTTCAGGTAGTCGAGCAGGGCTTTGCGGGTGTCTTCCCGGTCCGGCTCGGGCAACTGCTCCAGGTCAGCGAATAACGCCTTGTGTCGCGGGTCGTTACTGGCCTCGGAGAGTTTTTCGATATCCGCCGGGCTGAGCTGACTCAGCGACTCGATGTAGCAGGCCAGCAGGTAATTGCGCTCGTTGTGACCGGCATTGGTCCAGTCGTCGACCCAGCCGACCACGCGGTCTTGATACTCGGCCAGGTCGCGCAACACGCCGAGGTCGTCCTGCACCACGAGGAACAACGTGTCGTCCTGATAGGGTGCACGCACCTGACCCAGAAACTCGCCAATATGCGCCTCGCGAAAGCGCTGAGGCTGTTCCCATAGATACGGCTCGCGCTCGTGCTCGGGGGCATCGCTGACGTGTACCGTCGGCAAAAGAGCGGTGCCTGGCTCGACACCGTCCTGTGCGGCGGCTGCCTGCTGAGGCGCAAGCGTGGCAACCTCCGCCAACCACTGCTTGCCTTGCTCGACCGTCAGCAGATGCTCGCCACCGCTTTTGCAATCCACCGGGGCGAGGTCAACGGCTTGCATGAAGTGTTCGCGCTCTTCACGACTGTCTGTCACTTGAGCGCATTTGGCGGCGGTCCATTGCACTTCGGCGAAGCACACGTGCAAGAGGCTAAGCCTGGAAAACACTAGCGCCGGACGCTCTTCGATGGGCGTGCGCTGATCGCCATTGACCTTGCCACCCTTGTGCAACAAGGCACTGATCAGTCCGTTGAGGACGCGGTATTCATGCAAATGGCCGGTCACACTGTCGATCACATACAACCAGCCATCGCGCATCAGGCGAATGCCCAGTGGACGGGTTTCAAGGGTGTAAGGCAGTTTTAGCGCTGCGCTCGGATCGAGAGGCTTTTCTACCAGGCCGTAGCGCAACGGCAGAAGCTGCACGTGGGCTTGCTGCAAAGGGCAGGCGCCGGGCGAGCCGATAGCGGACTTGGGTGCCGCAGCGGCGGCGAGGTTGGCTGGTGCGTTCATGGGCGGCCCCGTTGGATGGCCCACTGGTGGGCGAGGTCAGCGGCCAGCGCAACGCGCTCGCCGGGTGATTGCAGCGATGGCGTATGGAGTAATCGATCGATGTGCGGATGCTGGTCGAGCGGCGATCCGTCCAGCCAGGCCATGACATTGGCGTAAAAAAACAGCTCGGACTGGCTGCTTAACCCCAGGGCCTGGGCCTCCTCGAAAAGCCGTTGAAGCGTCGGCCAACGCAGGGCCACGGTTTCGCCGCCGTGACGTTCGGGGAAGTAAGTGAGCAGATGGACGTCGAGTTCGAGCAGTACGCGGCGCCGATCAGCGCGGTCCAGCGCTGAGTTCTGCTCAGGGCTAAGGCGGTAAGGCGTTGGTAGTTCCGGGTGTTCGGAAATCAACGGCTGGTCGCGATGCCAATTCGCGCTGACGCTGTCGGCCGTCACCACACAGGACAGTGGACCCAACAAACGTTGATCGCCGCTGCCGAACAGCGTCCGCGCTACAGCGGCGTCGGCCAGTCGCAGCATCACCGGCAGGCCCTCTGGCATTTCAACCATCAGCAGTTTTCGCAAATGCTGAGTGACGTCATTCATAGACGCGGAGCTGAACAACAGCACGCCCCATTCCTCGTTCGCGTGCTCCAGATAGAACTGAAAAACCGCTGCGTCAGGATGTTCGATCAGCACCAACAGCGGTGAGATATCCCGCAGCTCGGTGAAGGGTGGATGGTCGTAGAGCGCAACGCTGCTGACCCCGGGGCTTAGCTGCTTCAAACGCTCTGGCAAATGACTGACGGTCGCGCCGTCCAACAACACAAAAGCCTGTTGCGTGTTCCAGGGCAGGTCGGCAGGTAACGTGGTTGAGAATTTCATGCGAGGGCCGCCTCGCAAATCAGGCAGCGTGAGCTGCGGTTTGACACCAGTGCATGGCGTTGCCGCGCGGGGTCGAAATTCACCTTTGACAAAGGCAATACCCCTGGCATCAGTGGCTCTGCCAGCAGGCCCATGGCCGGGGTGCCGCCTTCCACAATCGCCACGCTGCTGAAAATGCCTTCCGGCCCCAGCGTCAGCCAATGACCGCCAGCCTTGACCGTCAGGTGTGCTCCGCCATCAATGACGACTTGTTGCCCGGCACCGAGGTGGATTTGCTGAGTGGCGCTGAGTCGGTGACTGGTGACGCGAATGTGTTGCTCACCCTGGACCAACAAGTGATCGTCCTGTTTGAGTTCAGTGAGGCGGTTGCCGTGGGTGAGGTGGTGTTCTTCGCCGCGCAGGTCGTGGCTTGCGATGCCCCCGACAACGACCGTTCGTTGGTGGTTGACTTCAATGCGTTCGTCGTTGAGTACGAGCTGTACGAAATCACGCTGGGCTCGCAGGGCAATTTCTTCTGCGCCAGTTTTGTCCTCTATGCGCAATTCGTTGTAACCGCCGCCACCCGGGCTGCTCTGGCTGCGAAAAATGCTTTGCGTATGTTCGGTTGGAAGGTCTAGCGGCACGGGCGTTGCCCCGTTAGGCAAGCCACCCAGAACGAAGGGTTTGTCGGGATCGCCCTCGCTGAAACCCACCAGCACTTCCATGCCGACTCGCGGAATCAGCACGCTGCCATAGTGGTCATTCGCCCAACCAGTGGCGACTCGCAGCCAGCAGCTTGAATGTTCGTTGAGCTGACCGTCACGGTCCCACAGCAACTGAACCTTTACCCGACCGTACTCATCGCAATGGATCTCTTCACCGGGCGGTCCAGTAACTACCGCGTGCTGGTTACCCGTCACTCGGGGCTTGGGATGTTCAAGGGCCGGTCTAAAAACCACATCCCATGGTGTCGCGACGAAGTGATTGCGGTAGCCCTGGCTGAAGCCCTCTTCAGGGTTGCCGTCGGTCATTGACTCTTCCAGAACCTGAGGCTGTTTGCCGACGTGCTCAACCTCAGTCAGCAACCACAGACCATTCCAGTCGCCACGCGGGTGTTCGGTCATGTCAACGAAGTGCCCGCTGCGCAGGGCGCTTTGATCGCTGCGACCACGGGCTTGCTGATAGTCAGCGCGATGGCGTTCCAGAGTCCGCCTGGCCAGATGTTTGCCGCGCTCACGTTCGGTGAATTGCCCCGGGAAGGCGTAATCCTCCAGGTGGGGTAACTGCGGGCTCTTGCTTTCGCTATCCAGCGGCAGGCGTGGTTTTTCGAAGTGGTAATCACGGCGGCTGACGTGGGTCGTGCGGGTTTCCAGGCTGACCTGGAAGCGATCAATCACCGGGGCTTCGGCGACCATGCCGCTGCCCTGGGCATACGCTGTCGGGCCTGCGGGTTTGCGGAATACTGTCTGATCGTCGCCAAATACCAACACATGCCCGGAGGCGTTGTGTTGAAAATGAAAGTGCAGGCCTTCCTCCTCACACAACCGTTGAATGAAGTGCAGGTCGGACTCGTTGTATTGCACGCAATAGCGTCGTGGCCGGTACTCGGTGTTGAGTTGGAAGCGCCAGGTGTCCGCTTGTACCCCGTGATCGGTCAGTACTTTGCCGATGATCTGCGGCACGCTCAGATGCTGAAAAATACGCTGGTTGTGGCGATGCGCGAGATAGGCGAGGCGGGGCGCCAGGGTGATTTGATAGCGGGTCAGGCGTTTGCCCGAATCACCTTGGGCGACTCGATAGACGTGGCCGTGAATGCCGCCGTTGTCGGAGCCGAATGTCAGAAATGCCGGGCGATGCAGCAGCGACTCAAGATCCAGATCGGGCCGTTCGCTGACCAGTTCGAGTTTGACCTCGTAGGGCCGGTTCAGCGCTTCCCTGGCCTGAAACTCCAGAACCTGAAGGTCGTAGGAAAAACCTGCAATGTCGAGTCTGAAAACGACTTCGTTCGCCGTAGTAAACATCCGCGCATCCCTGTGTCTTTAAGGCACGGGACTTTGCGTGAAGCTACGTGTAGGCGAAGCCAGTCGATTCGATATCTTCTGTAGGACTTATCCGCAAGATGCGATCGCGGTCGAAATGTCAGGCGTTTCTGACAGCTATTTCGGATAAAGCGGCGGCAACCCGCTATCACCCACCGGATCCTGAACCCGCTCCGCCAGCGGAATAGCCCGGGTCGCGCGCCACAGGTCTTCACCTTGCCAATGCTGGCCGGTTTCGCTGTACAGCGCGCCGTTCAGGCCGTCGAGGGCATCGGACAACGGCACAAACCGCGCCGCCATGTCCGCCAAGGTTTCCGGTTGTTGCCGAGCCCAGGCGTCGAGGGCCTGGCGGGTGGCGTGGGGGTCGTTGGCCTGGCAGGCGCGCTTGAGTTCGTCGAGCACGGTGCGCGGGCTCGGGCCGGTTTGCGCGGCACGCAGGATCGCCGGCTGCCAGCGAGCGCGCCACCACAGGCCGAAGCCGAGGAGGGTGGTGCAGGCCAGGATCACCGTGCTGAGTTTCCACCACCACAGGGCTTCGCTGTCTGCGGCGTAATTCACTTGTGCGCTGCCCGTCGGAGTGTCGACCATCAGGCTCGGATTGTTGCTGACTTGCAGGGTCCGGGCCGGCAGGCTGCTGTGTTCCAGGTGATCTTCGAACGTGTTCCACCACACCACGTCGACCGTGGGCAGTTCGATGGCTCCACTGTGGGCGGGCACCAGGGCTTCGCGGTCTTCACGGCTGCCGATCAGCCCACGCTCGCTGTTCTGGTTGCCCAGCACCGGTTGGTCCGGGTAGCGGCGCAAGCCGTTGATATCGGTGGCGGGCAGCGGCGGTAATTGCGAACTGGCCAGGCCTTCGGCTTTCAGGGTCAGGCTGCGGGTCAGGGAATCACCGACCTGCGTGTGATCCGGCTCCGGGCTCCAGCTCTCGCTCAGGCTCAGGCTGCGTGCCGGCAGCCACGGCGCATCGGCCGGGTAAGTCTCGGGCTTGGCCTTGACCGTCAGCGGAATCTCGGCGGAGCTGACCCGCAGCAACTTGCCCGGTTTCGGCCCTTGGGAGGCGACGTCCGGGGACGGTTGCACGTCCACCAGCGTGGCGCTGAACGTCTGCGTCGGAATGCTCAATACGCCGCTGTGCTGGGGAAAGATGGCGTAGCGCATCTCGATCACGCCATGGCGCAAGCCATTGATGACCTTTTCATAGGTGCGCGACTCGCCCAGTTGCTCGATTCGCGCATCGGGAATCTGCAACGGCGTCAGACTGCTGTCGTCGTACAGCGACACCGAATGGTAGATGCGCAGGGTCAGAATCGCCTGGGCCTGCACGTACACGCTGCTCTGATCGAGGCTGGCTTCGATAAACACCGGCGCCAGGGTGTTCTGGGTGTCTTGGGTTTCGCTCTCGATCACTTGGAGAGTAATTGGCTGACTGCGGACCTCGCCCAGTTGCAGCGACGGAATCTCCACGCTGCCGTTTTGCTTGGGCAGCAGGGTGATGATCCAGCGCGTGGTGGCCTGGTTGTTGCCATTGATCGTGGTCAACTGGTTGATCTGGCGGGTGCCGCGCACTTCGAACGCAGGCTCTAGCGGTGTCAGGTCGGGTTTGCCGAACAGCGTGACGTCGTTGGATTCCAGGGTCAGCTCGACGGTTTCGCCGGAACTCAGGCGACTGCGATCGACACTGGCGACCAGCCCCGCAGCCTGGACCTGAACAGTCCAGAACAGCAGCGCGAGCAAGAAAGCGGTGAAGCGGGTCATCGAGTTTTTCCCTGATCCTGATGTTGTTGCTGTTCGTACCAGAATTTGCGCCGCAGCAGTTCTCCCGGATCATCCGGGATCTTGCGCAGCCATTGCTCCAGCGCCTGGGCCTGTTCGCCTTCAAGGCTATCGTTGGCCGGGCGCCGGGGTGGCGTGGTGCTTTGCTCGTCCCCGAGTTCGCTGCCCGGCACCTCGTTAGCCCCCGGTTTCGGCGGCGTGGTGGACGGTTGATCGGTGTCCGGCGCGTTGGGCTGGGCATCGGTTTTCGCTTCGCCACTGTTCGACGGCTGGGTGGCGGCGCCGGGCGCGGGGCTGTCGCTGGCCGTTCCGGGCTCGTCGCCATTGGACTTGTCCGGTTCAATTGCCGGTGGCGTAGCTTTCTGCTTGATCAGGCTTTCCACCAACGCCTTGTTGGTCAGCGCCGGACGCAAATCCGGCTGGCGTTCCAAGGCTTGATCGTAGGCGTCCAGTGCGGCTTCCAGTTCCCCGCTCTTGGCCAGGGCATTCCCCCGATTGTAGTGCGCCCGCGCGTCGTTGCCCTGGGCGAAGCGCTGGGCGGCGCCACTGTAGTCGCCGGCCTCGTACAGCGCCACGCCTTGCCATTGCAGGTCTTCGAAATGTTGCGCGGCCTCGACCGGATGCTCCTGATTGAGCAAATGCAGGCCCCGTTGATCGGGGCGCAGCCACAAGTCTTCAAAGTCGAAGGCGTAACTCGGTTGCGGCAGCAGGAACAACAGCGGCAGGCAGAACAACCAGCCCCGGCGCCCGGCAAAGGAGGCGAGTAACAGGAGGGGCAATAACAGCCAGTAACCCTGATCGGCCCAAGTGTCGAGGCGCAGGGTCTGACCGTCGTTGCGCAAATTGCGCGGACCGTCGAGCAGGCCGAGGGCGCCGAGGTCGGCGTCGTCCAGCCGTGACGCGTGATAGCGGCCGCCCAAGTCACTGGTGAAGGCTTTCAAGCCCGGGTTGTCCAGATGCGGCACCAGAATCGCGCCCTGAGCATCCTTGAGGAAACTCCCATCCTCCTGAGCCACCGGCGCACCTTCGGGCGTGCCGATGCCGAGCATCAGAAACTCCGTGGACTTGCCGTTCAGCGCCCGCTCAATACCGAAGCGTTCCTGTTCAGTCAGGGATGAACCGATCAGCAGGATTCGCCCCTGGCCGAGTGCGCCCTGATCCAGCAGCGCCAGTGCCTTGATCACCGCCAAATCAGCGCGATGACCCGCCTCGGGCATCAGCGAAGGTTTGAGCGCGTCCAGCAGATTGCGGCTGGTGGACAGGTCATCCGACAGTGGCACCAACGTGTGGGCGCTGCCGGCGTAGACGACGATGGCGGTCTGTGCATCGCTGCGACTTTGCAACAGGTCGAACAGTTTGCGTCGTGCCTGTTCCAGTCGGGTCGGCGGGCTGTCGGTGGCGAGCATTTCCGGGGTCAGCTCCAGCAGCACCACCAGCGGGTCGGCGGGTTTCTGACTGATTTGTTCGACCCGCTCCCAACTCGGCCCGAGCAGCGCACCAATGCTCAGCACCCAAGCCAGGCCCAGCACCACCCACGGCAATTTGCTGTCGTGACCTTTGCCACCGCTGAGCAGCGCGGCGTGAAAGGCTGGCGGCAGGATCATCTGCCAGCGCCCGGCGCGTTTCTGACGGTGCCAGAGTTGCCAGAGCAACCAGCCGAGCAACGGCAACAGCAGCAGCCACCAGGGCCGGAACCAGTAAGGCCAGAGCGCACTCATCGGCGTCTCCGCAGGCGCAGGCGTTTGAGTCGCTGGCGCCAGTCTGGCAGTTGGCTTTGCAGAAACAGGTCTTTGGTCAGCAACCGTTGCAATGGGTTATCCGGCCAGCGCTCGCGCATCACCAGCAACATGCTTAATAGCAGCGCCAGCGCCAACGGCCAGTGATACAACGCCTCGGCCGGGCGGGCCTGGGTCGGTTGCTGGGTCACCGGTTCCAGTTTGTCGAGGGTTTCCTTGATCGCCTGCAATTCTTTGCCATCGCGAGCGCGGAAATACTGGCCGCCGGTGGCTTGGGCGATGGCCTTCAGCGCCGGTTCGTCGAGGTCCAGGCTCGGATTGACGCCGAGAAACCCGAGGGTGCCGCTTTGCTCCGGATCGGCGCCGATGCCGATCGGGTAGATTTTCACGCCTTCGCTGGCGGCCAGGCGCGCAGCGGTCAGCGGGTCGATTTCGCCGCCATTGTTGGCGCCGTCGGTGACCAGAATCAGCACGCGGCTTTGCGCCGGACGCATCCGCAAGCGCTTGAGGGCCAGGCCGATGGCATCACCGATGGCGGTGTTCTTGCCGGCGATGCCGATCCGCGCTTCATCGAGCCAGACCCGCACCGTGCGGCGGTCGAAGGTCAGCGGCGCTTGCAGATACGCCTGGCTGCCGAACAGGATCAGACCGACTCGATCACCTTCGCGGCTTTCCAGAAAGTCCCCGAGCAAATGCTGAACCAGCGACAAGCGGCTGACGTCTTCGTCCTGCCACTGCATGTCGGGGAAATCCATCGAGCCGGATACGTCCACCGCCACCAGCAAATCGCGGCCACTGGCGGCAATCGGCAGCGGCTCGCCGAGCCATTGCGGGCGCGCAGCGGCAATCAGCAGCAACAGCCACAGCAGAATGAACGGTGCCTGTTGGCGCCAGGCCGGCAGGTTGGCGCGGGCACGGCGGCGGGCCAGGCCTTCGAGATCGCTGAGGAAACTGACTTTGAGCGCCGGCTCGCCGCTGTCCGCCACCGGCAGCACCAGGCGCATCAGCCACGGCAGCGGCAGCAGGGCGAAAATCCACGGCCAGGCGAACTCAAACATGTTTGCGAATCCAGGTGTCGACGGCTTGGGTCAGGCCGGCAATGGCCTTGTCGTCGAGTTTGCATTCGGGTTTGTACGCGCCTTCCACCAGGACCATCCAGCGCGTCAGGCCGGCGGCCGGGCAGCGGTTGTCGAGGAACGCCAGCCATTTGCGGCCATTGAGCGTATGGCTCTGGCTGTAGGGGTAATGGTTGCGGCACAGGCGTTTGAGCAAACCGTTGAGCTGCTGCAACCAGGCACCGGCCGGTGCGCCATCGTAGGGCTTGGGCATTTGTGCCAGTTCGGCCAGGGCGGCTAGGCGCACCGGGTCCAGCGGTTGTTCGGCACGCACGATAGGGCGCTTGTTCGGAATGAAACGGCGCAACTGCCACAGGCCGAACCCGATCAGCGGCAATAACAGCAGCAATAGCCACCAACCCGGCGCCGGCGGCCAAAAACCGATGGGCGGCGGGGTCATCAGCGGTTGCAGTTGTTCGAGGCTGCTCATCGAGCTTTCCCCGGCTTCTGTGGGTTCAGGTATTCGCGCAGTTGCTCGACCATCTCGCTCTGGGTGCTCAGGGGCATCAACAGTACCCGCAGCTTTTGCGCGAGCAATTCCCAGCGGGCGATACGTTCTTCAGCCTGGGCGCGGTAGGTCTGGCGCAGGTCGAAATTCAGTGTGTCGAGTTCCAGTTGCGCACCGCGTTCGGCGAAACGCAACAACCCGGCGGCGGGCAGGGCGTGGTCCAGCGGATCGGACAGCGGCAGCAATAACAAGTCGCAATGACGCGACAACAGGCTCAGTTGTTGCTCGGAACCTTCGGTCAGGGCGCGTTCGTCGCAGATGACGATCACCAGACTGCCAGGGCGCAACACTTCCCGGGCACGGCGCAGGGCCATGTTCAGGGAATCGCGGTTCTGCTCGCTTTCGGTGTGCAGCGACTGGTTGACCCGCACCAGCCGGTTGAGCAATTGCAGCAGGCTTTGCTTGCTGCGCCGGGGTTTGATTTCGTAGTGCTCGTTGTCGCCGAACACCAGTCCGCCCACACGGTCGTTATGCCCCAGGGCGGCCCAGCCGATCAAACTCGCGGCTTGGGCGGCGAGTACGGATTTGAACATCAGTCCCGAGCCGAAAAACAGCCGACGGCTTTGCTCGACCATGATGAAAATCGGTCGCTCGCGTTCTTCATGGAACAGCTTGGTGTGCGGCTCCTGGGTGCGGGCGGTGACGCGCCAGTCGATGGTGCGCACGTCGTCGCCGGCCTGATAGACCCGCACCTGATCGAAATCGACGCCACGGCCACGCAGCTTGGAGTGGTGCAGGCCGATCAACGGGCTGCGTTGGCTCGGTGTGGAGAACAATTGGACTTCGCGCACCCGATGGCGCATCTCGATCAGCTCGGCGAGGCTGACACGGATGCCCGGCTCGGGCGGCAGGAGGGCGTTCATCGGGGTCAAGCGACGGCTACGACGTCGAGAATCCGCTGGACCACCCGGTCCTGGTCGATGCCCGCCGCTTCGGCTTCAAAGGACAGGATGATGCGGTGACGCAACACGTCGAACAGCACGGCCTGGATGTCTTCCGGGCTGACGAAGTCGCGACCGGCCAGCCACGCGTGAGCCCGGGCGCAACGGTCGAGGGCAATCGAACCGCGGGGGCTCGCGCCATAGGCGATCCATTCAGCCATTTCCGGGTCGAACTTGGCCGGGGTGCGGGTGGCCATCACCAGTTGCACCAGGTATTCCTCCACGGCGTCAGCCATGTACAAACCGAGGATTTCCTTGCGCGCGGCGAAGATTGCTTGCTGGCTGACCCGACGCTCGGGCTTGGTTTCGCCGTTGAGCGCTTCGCCACGAGCCTGTTGCAGGATCCGCCGTTCGACCGCAGCGTCCGGGAAACCGATTTTGACGTGCATCAGAAAACGGTCGAGCTGGGCTTCGGGCAGTGGATAGGTGCCTTCCTGCTCGATCGGGTTTTGCGTGGCCATCACCAAAAACAGCGGCGACAACTCGTAGGTGCTGCGCCCGACGCTGACCTGACGCTCGGCCATGGCTTCAAGCAACGCCGATTGCACCTTGGCCGGGGCGCGGTTGATTTCGTCCGCCAGCACCAGGTTGTGGAAGATCGGGCCTTGCTGGAATACGAAACTGCCGGTTTCCGGGCGATAGATCTCGGTGCCGGTGATGTCGGCCGGCAACAGGTCGGGGGTGAACTGGATGCGATGGAACTGCGCTTCGATGCCTTCGGCGAGCTCTTTGATGGCCTTGGTCTTGGCCAGCCCCGGAGCGCCCTCGACCAACATGTGGCCGTCGGCGAGCAAGGCGATGAGCAAGCGCTCGATAAGTTTTTCCTGGCCGAGAATCTGCGTTGAAAGAAAGGTTCGCAGCGCGAGCAGCGCTTCACGATGTTCCATCGATGACTGTTCCTGGAAAGGGTGACCGAAGACGTTCGAATAACGCCAGGGCTGGGGGCGTTACTTTAATGCATCGCGGGGGGTGGCGACTAACGGCATTTTGTTCAAAGTGTGGGAAAGGGTTGGGGAAATTGTGATCGTTCCCACGCTCTGCGTGGGAATGCAGCCCGTGACGCTCTGCGTCACCTCTTTAAAGCGGGACGCAGAGCGTCCGGTGATGCATACCCACGCGGAGCGTGGGAACGATCATTGCTGGACCTGTAGGAGCGAGGCTTGCCCGCGAAGGGGCCGGCACAGGCGCCGGAAAATCAGAGCTCGCTGATATAAGTCCCGGTCCCCTTGAGAATGTTCTGCAAGGTTTCCTCCACTTCCGCCAGATCACTGGCATCGGTGGTGTGGGTGATTTCCAGCGAATCATCACCATTGAGCGCATCTGCATCCCCTGCCGCGATTTCAATCAGCAGGCGGGTAGGGCTGAGGGTGACTTTGACCCCGTCCAGGGTCGATGGCTCGCCGTCGAGGGTGATGTCCAGTGCGTCCTCGTCCGGGTAGCGGGTCATCAGGAACATATCGCCCTGATCACTGTGGCAGCAGAGCATGGCCATGTTGTCTTCTTCGTCATCGCACGGGTTGACGATCAAGAGGGCGGTGGTCATTTGCATGGGGAATTCCTGGCTCGAGGAGCATTGTGAAGACGAACAAAGGGCGATTCTGCCAGCCGGCGGGAATTTCTGCTCGTCTGAGTGTCAGAGGATGTGTCGTGAACATCCGGTGTGTTGCCGGTCATTTCGGGTACGGACGTGCCGCAAAACCGGGGTTAAACTCCCGGTTTCGTCGTGTGGCTGCTAGTGTTATCCGGTGCACAAGGCGCAAGCTGCGTGCCGATGACCGAATATGTCGCAGCGCCGCAAGCAGGCACGTTGTCGCACTCGTTAAGCTGCGCATCGAATGGATACCCGTAAAGGCATTGTGCAATTCATCGTACAGTCGCTTTTGCCGATAGCCATTCTTGGAAGGTGAATGTGACCTGAGTGTCTCGTCCAGCTTCACCCACCTGTCTCCCTGTTTCCTCTGCCCGAGAATCAGGAACAGGGTGACGGATCGCCCCGAAAGGGGTTTTGCACGCGACGCTTCCATCAATAACAAGCCCAAGCGGAGTACCACAGATGGCGTTCTTCACCGCAGCCAGCAAAGCCGACTTCCAGCACCAACTGCAAGCGGCACTGGCGCAGCACATCAGTGAACAGGCACTGCCACAAGTGGCGCTGTTTGCTGAACAATTTTTCGGCATCATTTCCCTCGACGAGCTGACCCAGCGTCGGCTGTCCGACCTCGCCGGCTGCACCCTTTCTGCGTGGCGCCTGCTTGAGCGCTTCGATCACGCGCAACCGCAAGTGCGCGTCTACAACCCTGATTACGAACGCCACGGCTGGCAGTCGACCCACACCGCGGTCGAAGTGCTGCACCACGACTTGCCATTCCTCGTGGACTCGGTGCGTACCGAGCTGAACCGTCGCGGCTACAGCATCCACACCTTGCAAACCACTGTGCTGAGCGTGCGTCGCGGCAGCAAGGGCGAGTTGCTGGAAATCCTGCCGAAGGGCACCCAGGGCGAAGGCATCCTGCAAGAATCGCTGATGTACCTGGAAATCGACCGTTGCGCCAACGCGGCCGAACTGAATGTCCTGAGCAAAGAGCTGGAACAGGTTCTCGGTGAAGTCCGCGTCGCGGTCGCCGATTTCGAGCCGATGAAAGACAAGGTCCAGGAACTCCTGACCGGTCTGGACAACAGCCAGTTCAAGGTTGACCCGCAAGAAAAAGCCGAAATCAAAAGCTTCCTGGAATGGCTGGTGGGCAACCACTTCACGTTCCTGGGCTACGAAGAGTTCGTGGTCAGCGACCAGGCCGATGGCGGCCACATCGAGTACGACCAGAGCTCCTTCCTCGGCCTGACCAAACTGCTGCGCACCGGGCTGACCTACGAAGACCTGCGCATCGAAGACTACGCCGTGAACTACCTGCGCGAACCGACCCTGCTGTCGTTCGCCAAGGCTGCGCACCCAAGCCGTGTACACCGTCCGGCTTACCCTGACTACGTGTCGATCCGTGAAATCGACGCCGACGGCAAGGTCATCAAGGAATGCCGCTTCATGGGCCTGTACACCTCCTCGGTGTATGGCGAGAGCGTGCGGGTCATCCCGTACATCCGCCGCAAGGTCGAAGAAATCGAACGCCGCTCCGGCTTCCAGGCCAAGGCTCACCTGGGCAAGGAACTGGCGCAGGTGGTCGAAGTGCTGCCCCGCGACGATCTGTTCCAGACCCCGGTGGACGAGCTGTTCAGCACCGTGATGTCGATCGTGCAGATTCAGGAGCGCAACAAGATCCGCGTGTTCCTGCGCAAAGACCCGTACGGTCGCTTCTGCTACTGCCTGGCCTACGTGCCGCGCGACATCTACTCCACCGAAGTGCGCCAGAAGATCCAGCAAGTGCTGATGGATCGCCTGAAAGCCTCGGATTGCGAGTTCTGGACCTTCTTCTCCGAGTCCGTACTGGCCCGTGTACAGCTGATTCTGCGGGTTGATCCGAAGAATCGCCTGGACATCGACCCGGTGCTGCTGGAAAAAGAAGTGGTCCAGGCCTGCCGCAGCTGGCAGGACGACTACGCCAGCCTGGTGGTGGAAAGCTTCGGCGAAGCCCACGGCACCAACGTGCTGGCCGACTTCCCGAAAGGCTTCCCGGCCGGTTACCGCGAGCGTTTCGCGGCGCATTCGGCCGTGGTCGACATGCAGCACCTGCTGAGCCTGACCGAAAAAAATCCGCTGGTGATGAGCTTCTATCAGCCGCTGGGCCAGGTATCCGGTCAGCGCGAGCTGCATTGCAAGCTGTACCACGCCGATACCCCGCTGGCGTTGTCCGACGTATTGCCAATCCTGGAAAACCTCGGCCTGCGCGTGCTGGGTGAGTTCCCGTATCGCCTGCGTCACAACAATGGCCGCGAGTTCTGGATTCACGATTTCGCGTTCACCGCCGCTGAAGGCCTGGAACTCGACATCCAGCAACTCAACGACACGCTGCAGGACGCTTTCGTCCACATCGTGCGTGGCGATGCCGAGAACGATGCGTTCAACCGTCTGGTGCTGACCGCCGGCCTGCCATGGCGCGATGTGGCGCTGCTGCGTGCCTACGCCCGTTACATGAAGCAGATTCGTCTGGGCTTCGACCTGGGCTATATCGCTACCACCCTGACCAACCACACCGACATCGCTCGCGAGTTGACCCGGTTGTTCAAGACCCGTTTCTACCTGGCGCGCAAGCTCGGTACGGACGATCTGGAAGACAAGCAGCAACGTCTGGAACACGCGATTCTGGCTGCACTGGACGACGTTCAGGTCCTGAACGAAGACCGGATCCTGCGTCGTTACCTTGACCTGATCAAGGCCACCCTGCGGACCAACTTCTACCAGACCGATGCCCGTGGTCAGAACAAGTCCTACTTCAGCTTCAAGTTCAACCCGCACCAGATCCCTGAGCTGCCCAAGCCTGTACCGAAGTTTGAAATCTTCGTTTACTCGCCTCGCGTTGAAGGCGTGCACCTGCGCTTCGGCAACGTTGCGCGTGGCGGTCTGCGCTGGTCCGACCGTGAAGAAGACTACCGCACCGAAGTGCTGGGCCTGGTAAAAGCCCAGCAAGTGAAGAACTCGGTGATCGTGCCAGTGGGCGCGAAGGGCGGCTTCCTGCCGCGTCGCTTGCCACTGGGTGGCGGTCGAGACGAAATCGCGGCCGAGGGCATCGCCTGCTACCGCATCTTCATCTCGGGCCTGTTGGACATCACCGACAACCTGAAAGACGGCGCGCTGGTACCGCCGGCCAACGTCGTGCGTCATGACGACGATGACCCGTACCTGGTGGTCGCTGCGGACAAGGGCACTGCAACCTTCTCCGACATCGCCAACGGCATCGCCATCGACTACGGCTTCTGGCTGGGTGACGCGTTCGCTTCCGGTGGTTCTGCCGGTTACGACCACAAGAAAATGGGCATCACCGCCAAAGGCGCGTGGGTGGGCGTACAACGCCACTTCCGCGAGCGCGGCATCAATGTCCAGGAAGACAGCATCACGGTCGTGGGCGTCGGCGACATGGCCGGTGACGTGTTCGGTAACGGTTTGTTGATGTCCGACAAGCTGCAACTGGTCGCAGCCTTCAACCACCTGCACATCTTCATCGATCCAAATCCGCAACCGGCCAACAGCTTCGTCGAGCGTCAGCGCTTGTTCGACCTGCCGCGTTCGGCCTGGACCGATTACGACACCAGCATCATGTCCGAAGGCGGCGGGATCTTCTCCCGCAGCGCGAAAAGCATCGCGATTTCCCCGCAGATGAAAGAGCGCTTCGACATCAAGGCTGACAAGCTGACCCCGACCGAACTGCTGAACGCCTTGCTCAAGGCGCCGGTGGACCTGTTGTGGAACGGCGGTATCGGCACTTACGTCAAGGCCAGCACCGAAAGCCACGCCGATGTCGGCGACAAGGCCAACGATGCGCTGCGCGTGAACGGCAACGAACTGCGCTGCAAAGTCGTGGGCGAGGGCGGTAACCTCGGCATGACCCAACTGGGTCGTGTGGAATTCGGCCTCAATGGCGGCGGTTCCAACACCGACTTCATCGACAACGCCGGTGGCGTGGACTGCTCCGACCACGAAGTGAACATCAAGATCCTGCTGAACGAAGTGGTTCAGGCCGGTGACATGACCGACAAGCAACGTAACCAGTTGCTGGCGAGCATGACCGACGAAGTCGGCAACCTGGTACTGGGCAACAACTACAAGCAGACCCAGGCACTGTCCCTGGCGGCACGCCGCGCCTTCGTGCGGATTGCCGAATACAAGCGCCTGATGAACGATCTCGAAGGCCGTGGCAAGCTGGATCGCGCCATCGAGTTCCTGCCGAACGAAGAAGTGCTGTCTGAACGTGTTGCGGCAGGCCATGGCCTGACCCGTGCCGAACTGTCGGTACTGATCTCCTACAGCAAGATCGACCTGAAAGAAGCACTGCTCAACTCGCAAGTGCCGGATGACGATTACCTGACCCGCGACATGGAAACCGCTTTCCCGCCGAGTCTGGTGAGCAAGTTCTCCGAAGCCATGCGCCGTCACCGTCTGAAGCGCGAAATCGTCAGCACCCAGATCGCCAACGATCTGGTGAACCACATGGGCATCACCTTCGTTCAACGACTCAAAGAGTCGACCGGCATGAGCCCGGCGAACGTGGCTGGCGCTTACGTGATCGTGCGTGACATTTTCCATCTCCCGCACTGGTTCCGTCAGATTGAAGCCCTGGACTACCAGGTCTCCGCTGACGTGCAACTGGAACTGATGGACGAGCTGATGCGTCTGGGTCGACGCGCTACCCGCTGGTTCCTGCGTGCCCGCCGCAACGAGCAGAACGCTGCCCGTGATGTTGCGCACTTCGGTCCGCATCTGAAGGAGTTGGGTCTCAAACTCGACGAACTGCTGAGTGGCGAGATCCACGAAAACTGGCAGACGCGTTACGAGGCGTATGTCGAAGCCGGTGTGCCTGAGTTGCTCGCACGCATGGTGGCGGGGACTTCGCACCTTTACACCTTGCTGCCGATCATCGAAGCAGCCGACGTGACCGGTCAGAACCCGGCGGACGTGGCCAAGGCGTACTTCGCCGTGGGCAGCGCGCTGGACATCACCTGGTATCTGCAACAGATCAGCGCTCTGCCGGTTGAAAACAACTGGCAGGCCCTGGCCCGTGAAGCGTTCCGCGATGATGTGGACTGGCAGCAACGTGCGATCACCATCTCCGTCCTGCAACAGGGCGACGGCACCCAGGACGTGGAAACCCGCCTGGCGCTGTGGATGGAAGAGCACGAAGGCATGATCGAACGCTGGCGTGCCATGCTGGTGGAAATCCGTGCCGCCAGCGGCACTGACTACGCCATGTACGCGGTGGCCAACCGCGAACTGCTGGACCTGGCGTTGAGCGGTCAGGCGGTTGTGCCTGCCGTTGTTGCGCTGGAGTTGGAACCGGCGGCCTGATTTAGGCGCTGAATGAAAAAACCCCCGTGTCGTGAGATGCGGGGGTTTTTTTATGCCTCAGGGTTTTGTGCTGGCTGGGCGGGCCTCTTCGCGGGCAAGCCTCGCTCCTACAGGATTGATGGGGTATCACGTTATTTGCGAACTACACTAACCCCTGTAGGAGCGAGGCTTGCCCGCGAAGGGGCCATCCGCCTCAATACAACTTCTGACCCGTTTTACTATCAATCATCGACACACTACTTGTCGGCCTGGTCAATAAATTACTGAGCGACTGGTCAAAATTCTGCAACGCCCGAACTTGCACATCCTGTTGCTGGTTAATATCAGCGACAATCTCTTCGCTGCGTTTAAAGTCTGCCCAGACTGGACTCAACGACTTGGCATCATGCCCCTGTGCAGTGCCGATGTAGTTGAACTTCCCATCATAAAAATCCGCACTGACATCGGCCTTGATATCCGAACTGCGCGAGGTCATCAGTTGGCTGTGGGTGTCGACAATGGCCACCACGTCCGGCCGGGCGGCGCGCAGGCTTTGCAGGTCCGGATAGACCGTCACCGAGCCGAACTGGCGCTGTAACGATGCCTTGACCCCATCCACGGCAAAGTCCGGGTTGGACGTCGCCACGTAGGCATCGTGGATCGGCTGCATCAGCAGGCTCTGGCCGAAGCCGGTGCCGGCGTTGGCCTGGTAGTGGCGCAGGTAGTCGCGGTTGGCCTGGGTACTCGGGCTGTAGACGATGCCCAGGGAAACTTTGCCGCCATTGGCAACGCTGGTGGCGCTGGAGCGGCCGACCGGCGCGGTGAACATCGTGTCCAGGGACGAAACGGCGTTGGGGGCGGTGGGGACCGAGCAGCCGGCTAACAGCGCGGCAATCGTCAACGTACTGACAAGCGCAAGTTTCATGGTGTTTCTCCAGTGAAACAACTTGAGTCGAAAAGTTGATAGTTGCCGGCAGTGTCCGGCAGTGGCTCCAGACTAAACCTCTATGGGCTAAATGAAATCGTCCATAAATACACTTATAGACTGATCCATAGTTTTGTTTGATGTAAAAGTTTTCATCTAAGTGCACGGAGTAATAAAAAGGCCCGAATCTTCGATTCGAGCCTGTTTATTTATGGCTGATGCAACAACGATCAGTTTTTCAAGGGGATCAATATTTTCTCATCCGGCGACAACACCATGAACACCAGCAGTTTGGCCGGTTTGGTGGCGCTGGCGTTTTTCGACACCAAATGCTCGGACCCGGCCGGTTCATACCAGAACTCGCCAGTCTTGTAGGTGATCGCTTTCTGGCCCTTGACCTGGGAAGTGACTCGGCCTTGCAGCACGTAAGCCATGGCGGTGCCGTCGTGTTTGTGGGCGATGGAAGATTGGCCGGGCTTGTAGTCGACCTCGATCATCATGGCCTTTTTGCCGGGCACGTTTTGGAGCAGTTCATCTTGCAGCACCGTGACCTTCTCCGACGGGTCGTGGGCGAAGGCCGAGGCGGAAACAGTCAGGGCCAGGGCGGCCAGTACATGCAGAGCTTTCATGGGTGATCACCTGGGGGTTGTGAGTCGTCAGGGACCACAGTAAGCCGCGGGTTGGTGTAACAAAACGGCCAATTTTCGGGAAGGTGAGGGGACCAATCCTCCCCTGGTCGATTGCTCCCACTCTCCGCGTTATGATCGTTCCCACGCTCTGCGTGGGAATGCAGCCCGGGACGCTCCGCGTCCCAAGAGCCGAACGCGGAGCGTCCGTTGACGCATTACCACGCGGAGCGTGGGAACGATCATCGGGCAAAAGTGTTTTTTTAAACAATCGGGAAGCTGTTGAAATCCACGGCATTCGCCAGTCGGCTATCAATCAACCCAATAAAACCCTGCACTTCGGGGCAGTTGAAGTGCGATTGCATGGCCGCTTCCGATTGCCAGCGGGCGCTGACGGTCCAGCGGTTGCTGTCCTCCGGGCAGCGGTCGACCATATAGGAATCACAGCCCGGAAGTTCGCGCAGGGTATCGACAATCTTTTGCAGTTGCTTGCCCAGTTCTTCCGAGCGGCCGGCGGCGGCCTGCACCTGTACGGTGTTGATCACTTCGTTGGACATTACTCACACTCCTGAATCAGGCCGGACGAATCCTGCTCATTGAGGGATAACGCCCATGCAGAATAGGCCTGCGGGGCGGGACCGCCAATAGCCAATCGCCGGATAAACCCACAGACCAATCCCTCAGGCAACCTGCTGCAAAATGTCGCGCACACGGTCCAGTGCGGTGTCGATGTCCAGGGTTTCTATCGCGCCAAAGCCCAGGAAAAGCCCGGCCCGCGGCGCTTGCTGATAGAAAAAGCTGTCGATGGCATAGAGCCCGACTTCGACCTTTTTCGCCAGTTCGATCACCAGCGGGATATCGATTGGCACCTTGCACAGCACCACCATGTGAAACCCCGCCGTGGTCGGCACGGCTTCCAGCCACGGTGAAAGGTCACCAGCCATGCGCGCCAGGATCCGCTCGCGACGCCCGGCGTAGATGGTGTGACAACGGCGGATGTGTTTGAGCAGGCAGCCTTCGGCGATGAACTTGGCCAGCGCCCATTGCGGCAGGGTCGAGGTGTGCAGGTCGGTGAGTTGCTTGGCGCGGATCACCGCTTCGAGGATCGCTGGCGGCAGGATCGCGTAGCCCAGCCGCAGCTCCGGCAGCAGGGTTTTCGAGAAGGTGCCGACGTAGGCGACGATCCCGCGCTCGTCCATGCTTTGCAGCGAATCGGTAGGCCGGCCTTCGTAGCGGAATTCACTGTCGTAATCGTCCTCGATAATGATCGCGCCCAGCTCGTAAGCCCGCTCCAGCAGGGCTTCACGCCGTGCCTGGCTCATCGGCATGCCCAACGGGAATTGGTGGGACGGCGTGACATAAATCAGTCGTGTGCCATCGGGAATCAGCTCGACCTGAATGCCTTCGGCATCCACCGGCACGCCGACCACCGTGGCCCCGTGGCTGCCAAACAACAGCCGCGCCGGCGGATAACCCGGGTCTTCCATCGCCACCAGGCTGCCGGTCTGGATCAGCACCCGGGCAATCAGGTCCAGGGCTTGCTGCGCACCGTTGCACACCACCACGTCTTCGTCCTGGCAATTGACCCCACGGGAAAATGCGATGTGCCGGGCAATCGCATTACGCAGCGCCGGCAGGCCCTCGGGCAGGCTGTAGAAGCCCTTGGACCCGGCAATCTGGCGCAACGCGTGAGAGGTGCAGCGCCGCCAGTCGTCCTGGGGGAATTGGCCCTTGCTGGTGGCGCCGCCGATAAAGTCGTAACGCAGCGAGCCTTCGAGCGTCGGGTGGCGCAGGAACACCGGCAGGTTGCGCCAGGACTCTATGACCTCGCTACTGGCCAGCTCCGAATGGCTTTGCTTGCGCTGGATTTTCGCCGGACGCGCGTTGACGTAGGTGCCTTTGCCAGTCACGCCGGTGAGGAAGTTTTCGTAGGTCAGTTGCGAGTACGTGTCGGAAATAGTCTTGCGCGAAATCCCCAGCTGTTCGGCCAGCAAACGGCTGGGCGGCAGCTGCGTGCCGGCTGCCAGGCGACCGGTTTCGATGGCACTGCGCAGTTGTTGGTACAACTGGCCTGCCAAGTCCTTGCGGCCGTTGATGACAACGTGAAGTTCCATACCGACGGGGCTCCTGGGGCGATGAGGCGACTGGGGGTCGCGCCAGATTACCTCCATTGCGCCGCTGCATAGAAGTTGCGTGGGCAAAAAGCGCCAGATTGGTCTTCTGCAGGATGGTCCACGGGTTTTTCGTGGAATTGGATCTGTAACGCTGCTGCATCAGCGCCTAACGTGGTCATACACATTCGCGCTTCGAGGCCCCGCCATGAATCCCCGCCTGGACTACTACAGCGCGTCGCCCAAAGCGATGAAAGCCATGATTGCCATGGAAGCGCTGACCAGCAACCTGAGCATCGAACCGGCCTTGCTGCACCTGATCAAAATCCGCGCCTCGCAACTCAATGGCTGCGCGTTCTGCACCGACATGCACTCGGTCGATGCCCGACGCCTCGGCGAAACGGACCGGCGTTTGTATTCGATCGTGGTCTGGCGCGACAGCGGCTTCTTCAATCCGCGGGAACGCGCGGCGTTTGCCTGGACCGAGGCGGTGACCATGCTCTCCGAAAGCCACGTGCCCGACGATGTCTATGCGTTGGCGCGCGAGCAATTCAGCGAATGCGAACTGGTCGACCTGACCATCGCTGTTACCACCATTAATAGCTGGAACCGCCTGGCCGTGAGCTTCCGCCAGACTCCCAGCGACTGAAACTTGCGATATCCCCTGTGGGAGCGGGCTTTCATTCAACATCAATGCTGACTGATCCGCCGCTATCGCGAGCAAGCTTTGCTCCTACAGGGTTGGCGCCGAACATAAATCCTGTGCCCACCAAAGTCCTCCCTGCGGTGTCCCGTGTCAAAGTGGCAGAACGGTCTAAGCTTCAGGCGCAATCGGCTGAACGTCACACCCACGGTCAGTATCAGCAGATGGCGCCACAGCGGCGCTCGCTCACTCAATCCAAGGATGAACCACATGACTCAATTGATCAGCCACGTATCGCCGCAATCCCTGACCGACGTACTGCAAGCCGCCGGTTACCGGGTCAACCAGACCGAACAGAACGGCATCGTGCAACTGCTCAGCGCCAGCCAGGGCATCGGCTACGCCGTGCGCTTCGGCAACCCGGCAACCGAAGCGGGCAGCTACGTCGACTTCACCTTCAGCTGCGCCTTGCGCGTGCAGGGCGAATTGCCGGCCGGCCTGGCGGAACTGTGGAACGCCTCGCGCCGCTTTGCCCGGTTGTCGGTACAGGGCGAATTCCTGGTCATGGAAATGGACGTAGTCGTAGCCGCCGGGGTCAGCGCCGATCACCTGAAGGGCAACCTCGAATTGTGGGATCGCCTGCTCCAGGAATTCATCGTCTACCTGCGCGAATACAGCCAAAACGCCGCGAACCTGCAAGCTCAGGCGCACACCGCCGAAGCGACGGCAGATGAGGTTGCGGCACTGTAAAGGTGGCCAGTCGATATCTTCGCTGACTGTGAAACCGCCATCGCGAGCAAGCTCGCTCCCACACTGATTTGGCGCCATGCACAACATGTGCGTACACCGCCAATCCCTGTAGGAGCGAGGCTTGCCCGCGAAGGCGTCCTGTCAGCCACCCTCAATCTTGAATGTGAAACCGCCTTCGCGAGCAAGCCCGCTCCCACAGTTTGATTCTGGTGTTATCCGTCAAAACGCATAGGGAATGCTGATCTTCGCCCAAAGCATTTCACCTTCTGGCCGGTTCTCTACATCAAACTCCTTGGCCCAGCGAATCTCGGCGCTGGCGTATTTGAGGAAGGTCAGGTGCAGCGCCGGGCCGATGGCGAATACCTGGCCGCGCACGCCGTCGTTCACGTCTTCGCCGTTGAATTGCACGGTGCGGCCGAACTGTTTGTCGTCGGTGGTTTGTTTCAGGTAGTAGCCGTTCAAACCGAGCATCACGTTGTCGGTGATTTTGTAGCTGGCGGAATAATCGAAGTGGAAAATCTGCCCCGATTTGTAATCGGTGTCCTTGTTCTTTTCGTTGAAGCTGTAGGTGGTCTTCATCGACACCTCGGTGCGCTCCGTCGGCAACCAGGTGAAGGAAAACAACGGTTTGTAGGTGTAGAAATTGTTGCTGGTGTTGGCCAGGCGATCGGTGCTGTATTCGCCGGTGGGCACGGTGATTTCCACGGCGGCGCCGAGGGTCAGGTTCTTGCCCATGTCCCAGAGGATGATCGGCGCGATGGTGGTGTCGCCCATGCCTTCACGGGTGTCCTGCAAGCCGAACACCGAGATTTCCTGCTTGAGCCAGGGTTGCGCGATGTAGCCGGCCAACCGCCCACCGAAAATGCGCACCGGGCTCAGGTAGTCCAGGCGCGGGATGACGGCGGTGGATTCGATTTCGACGTTCGGTACTTTGCCGCCGAGGGAGCTGATGTTGAATTTGGTGGCTTTGTAGTGGTTGTAGTAGATATTGAACGCCACCATGTTGTCCGGAAGGCTGTCGACTTCCAGCGGCAGCATGAAGAAACCATCGGTGCCGGTGCCGATATTGTCCACGCCGGTTTCGGTGGCCAACGCCGGCAAATGAATGGCGCAGACGCCGGCCAGGCTGACGGCCAGTCGCAAGCAGAATGTCGTGCGGGTCGGGTTCATATGTGTGCTCATTATTATTGTTAGGGGCCAACCGCCGGCCGTTGCATAGAAATAAGCGGTTCGGGCCTGGCCGGGCAGGGTATTGGCGGCCACATAGGGGGACTTCTGCGGACAGCCGTAAAACCCTGTGCTAACTTCTTTCGACATAACCGGTAACAAAAATAAGAATTCAGCTTGATCCGGGATGTCCTGCCCCATGCAAATGAAAGTCGTCGATCCTACCTACGAACTGGCGCTCGTTTCGCCGTTCCTCCTGCAAACACTGGCCGAAGTCGCCGAGCTTAAAGGCATCGATCCCGAAAGCCTGTGCCGAGGCCTGGGCTTTACCCTGGAAGATCTCCAGGACCCGGCGCAGCGCATTTCCTATCGGCAAGCCGTGGCGATGATCCAGCGCGCGCTCAAAGTGCTGCCCAATCGCGGGCTCGGTTTGTGGGTCGGCGCGCAGAACGTGCTCGGCACCCTGGGTTTGCTCGGACATGTGCTGTCGTTGTGCAAGACCCTGCGCGATGCGTTTGAGCTGGGCATCCGCCACCAGCACACCTCCGGCGGCATCGTGGTGTCGAGCGTCGAAGAGGCGGGGGATCGGGTGTTTGTCGACATCGAATGCCGCTTGCCGTTTGCTGACGTGCAGTTGTTCGGGGTGGAGGAGTTTTTCGCCAGCCTGTTGGTGTATGGGCGGGCGTTGGTGGGTGCAGACTTCAAGCCGATGGCGGTGGAGTTCGTCCACGCCGCGCCGGATTACGTTGCCGAATACGCGCGTTTGTTGGGGCCGGATGTGCGTTTTGGTTGCCTGCAAAACCGCATGGTGATCGCGGCGCATTGGCTGGATGTGCGACTGCCTAACCATCACTCGTTGGCGTTGCGTCAGGCGGTTAAATTGCTGGAGCTGGAAGCGGCGCAGGTGCATCAGAAGATTGATCTGATTCAAGCGGTGGAGCGGGCGATTGCCCGGGACCTGACGCGGGGCAGTCATATCGAAAAGATTGCCGGTGATTTGAACATGAGTAGCCGAACGTTGCGCCGGCGCCTGACTGAACATGCCCTGACCTTTGAAACGTTGCTGGAACAAGTGCGCCAGGCGCGGACGTTGAGTCTGTTGGCCAATCCCGAGATGTCGATCGAGCGGATTACCGAGGAAGTCGGCTACAGCGATGTGCGCAGCTTTCGCCGGGCGTTCAAGCGCTGGACCGGGATGAGCCCGACGGCGTTTCGGATCAGTTCATAGCTCGAACACCACCAACCCCTGTAGGAGCAAGGCTTGCCCGCGATGGCGATTTCAAAGGCGCCATCGCGAGCAAGCTGTGCTCCTACGGGTGATCTTTTACCGTGAAAACACACAACAGCCTTTGCCCCGGTTAAACTCCGCGCTTCTTTCCCAAGGAGTTCATATGAGTTACTACCAGCCGGGCATTCTCGCCACCCCTGTTCCGCCTCAAGCCCGTCATATGTTCTTCGCCCTCGAATCCGCCGCTGCGCTGCCGGCCGCGCTGGACAAGTTGATGCAACTGGTGGACGGCCAGTCGGCGGTGGTCGGTTTCGGTGAATCCCTGGTCAAGGCCCTGCACGTTCAGATCGAAGGCCTGCGCGCATTCCCGGCCATGACCGGCGTCGGCGTCGACAACCCGTCGACCCAACACGCTCTCTGGTGCTGGCTGCACGGCGTCGATCGCGGTGAACTGCTCAACCGCAGCACCGCCATCGAAGCCGCGCTGGCCCCGGCCCTGCGTCTGGTGCAGATGAACGAAACCTTCCGCCACCTCACCGGCCACGACCTGACCGGCTATGAAGACGGCACCGAAAACCCCCACGACGAAGCCGCCGTGGCCGCCGCATTGGTGGGTGAGGGCGCTGACGGCACGGTCGGCGGCAGCTTCGCCGCGATCCAGCAATGGCAGCATGATTTGAAAGGCTTCAACGCCATGCCGCCCCATGAAAAGGACAACATCATGGGCCGTCGCCTGAGCGATAACGAAGAACTCGACGACGCGCCGATCTCCGCCCACGTCAAGCGCACCGCCCAGGAAAGCTTCGCCCCCGAAGCCTTCGTGGTACGCCGCTCGATGCCGTGGATCGAAGGTGATCGCGCCGGTTTGATGTTCCTCGCGTTCGGTTTCTCCCTGGACGCCTTCGAAGCGCAATTGCGGCGCATGAGCGGTCTGGAAGACGGCATCACCGATGGTTTGTATCGCATGAGCCGGCCGATCACCGGCGGCTACTACTGGTGCCCGCCGCTCAAGGACGGTCACCTGGACCTGCGCGCATTGCGCATTGGCTAAACCTCAAGGAGTGAGTATGAACGTGGTGCGTTGGGGCATGATTGGTTGTGGCAGCGTCGCTGAACGCAAGAGCGGACCGGCCTTCTACAAGGCGCCGGGCTCGGCGCTGGTGGCGGTGATGGGGCGACGGCTGGAGGCTGTGACTGACTATGCCGCGCGTCATGGCATTGCCCGGGTCTACACCGATGCCGAATCGCTGATCAACGACCCCGAGGTGGACGCGGTGTACATCGCCACGCCACCCGACAGTCACCACGCTTACGCCCTGTTGGTGGCCGCCGCCGGCAAACATTGCTGCGTGGAAAAACCGATGTCACTGAATGCCGGACAAAGCCGTGAGATGCAAAAGGTCTTCGCCGATGCCGGGCTGCACCTGTTCGTTTCCTACTACAGACGTTCGCTGCCGCGCTTCCAGCAAGTGCGGCAATGGCTGGAGGAGGGGCGGATCGGCGAGGTGCGGCACCTGACCTGGACCCTGACCAAGGCGCCGTCACCGGCAGACCTGGGCGGCACGGATAACTGGCGCACCGACCCGGCGATTGCCGGCGGAGGCTACTTTGCCGACCTGGCCAGTCATGGCTTTGATCTGTTCCAGTACTTGCTGGGCGATATCAGCGAAGTCGCCGGTTTCACTGCGCGGCAGGCCGGGTTGTATGCCGCTGAAGATGCCGTCACCGCCAGTTGGCACTTTGCTTCGGGCGCTACAGGTATGGGCTGCTGGAATTTTGTCGCGGATCGGCGTGAAGATCGGGTCGAAGTGATTGGCAGCAAAGGGCGGATCAGTTTTTCGGTGTTCGATGAGCATCCGGTTCAGCTCGAAGCCGATGAACACATCAGCCTGACCATCGAGCATCACGAACATATCCAGTGGCATCACGTGTTGGGCATGAGCGCGCATATCCGTGAGGAAGCGCAGCATCCGGCAGTGGCTGGGGAAGCCGTGAAGACCGATTGGGTGATGGACCAAATCCTCAAGCGCACCTGAAACCTGTGGGAGCGAGCCTGCTCGCGAAAGCGTCGGTACGGTGAACAGTGATGTTGGCTGACCCACCGCATTCGCGAGCAGGCTCGCTCCCACACTGGATCGCTGCCAGACACAAATACTGCACCTAACCCAAATCCCCTGTGGGAGCGAGCTTGCTCGCGATGACGTCGTGTCGATCTATATTTTCGGTAACTGACCCACCGCTTTCGCGGGCAAGCCCGCTCCCACAGGGAATGCGGTCGCGAATCTAACCTTATGCATAAACAATATTTCTCAATCCCCGCATCACCTCTCTAAGATCACGTCATAACTCGTTATAACAAGTGATCCCAGATGACCGATAACGTTCTCTCCCTAAGCAGCGTGCCCTTGCACACGCAACTGCGCGACGTACTCCGCGCCCGCATCCTCGACGGCGAATACCCGCAAGACAGTCAGATGCCTTCCGAAAGCGAACTTGGTGCGCTGTTCAAAGTCAGCCGCATCACCGTGCGCCAGGCCCTCGGTGATCTGCAGAAAGAAGGGCTGATCTTCAAGATCCACGGCAAGGGCACCTTCGTTGCCAAGCCGAAAACCTTCCAGAACGTCAGCACCCTGCAAGGCCTGGCCGAGTCCATGACCGGTCGCGGCTACGAGGTGATCAACCGCCTGCGCAGCTTCAAATTCATCGCCGCCGACAAACTGGTCGCCGAGCGTTTGCAGGTGGCCGAAGGCGAAACCGTGGCGCAGATCAAACGCGTCCGCCTGATCAACCGCGAGCCAATCTCCCTGGAAATCACCTACCTGCCCAAAGCCATCGGCGAACGGCTGGAGAAGGCCGACCTGGTGACCCGCGACATCTTCCTGATCCTCGAAAACGACTGCGGCCTGGCGCTCGGTCATGCCGATCTGGCCATCGACGCGGTGCTGGCCGACAGCGACCTGACCCAGGCCCTCAACGTCGAAGCCGGTTCGCCGATCATGCGCATCGAGCGTCTGACCCACGACGACAGCGGTCAACCCGTGGACTTCGAACACCTTTACTACCGTGGCGATGCCTTCCAGTACCGCTTGCGGATCGACCGGCAAAAAGGGGATCAGGCATGACCCGAACGACTTTGGAACAGGAATACGACATCGTCGTGATCGGCGGCGGCACCGCTGGCCCGATGGCGGCGATCAAGGCCAAGGAACGCAACCGTGACTTGCGCGTGTTGTTGATCGACAAGGCCAACGTCAAACGCAGCGGCGCGATCAGCATGGGCATGGACGGCCTGAACAACGCGATCATCCCCGGCCACTCGACGCCGGAGCAGTACACCAAGGAAATCACCATCGCCAATGACGGCATCGTCAATCAGGCAGCGGTCTACGCCTACGCGACCCACAGCTTTGAAACCATCGAGCAACTCGACCGCTGGGGCGTGAAGTTCGAGAAGGATGAAACCGGCGATTACGCGGTGAAAAAGGTCCACCACATGGGCGCCTACGTGCTGCCGATGCCGGAAGGGCATGACATCAAGAAAGTGCTGTATCGCCAGCTGAAACGGGCGCGGGTCAGCATCACCAATCGCGTCGTGTGCACCCGTTTGCTGACGGACGAAGAGGGCACGGTCAACGGCCTGATGGGCTTCGATTGCCGCACTGCCGACTTCCATGTGATTAAGGCCAAGGCTGTGATTCTCGCCTGCGGCGCTGCCGGACGTCTGGGTTTGCCATCCTCGGGCTACCTGATGGGCACCTACGAAAACCCGACCAATGCCGGCGACGGTTACGCCATGGCCTATCACGCCGGGGCCGAACTGGCGAACCTGGAATGCTTCCAGATCAACCCGTTGATCAAGGATTACAACGGCCCGGCCTGCGCCTACGTCACCGGTCCGTTGGGCGGCTACACCGCCAACAACAAGGGCGAGCGCTTTATCGAGTGCGACTACTGGAGCGGCCAGATGATGTGGGAGTTCCACCAGGAACTCGAAAGCGGCAACGGCCCGGTGTTTCTCAAGCTCGATCACCTGGCCGAGGAAACCATCCAGAACATCGAAGAAATCCTGCACAGCAACGAACGCCCGAGTCGCGGCCAGTTCCACGCTAATCGCGGCACCGACTACCGCACGCAAATGGTCGAAATGCACATCTCCGAGATCGGGTTTTGCAGTGGGCATTCGGCGTCCGGGGTGTGGGTTAACGAAAAAGCCGAAACCTCTGTCAAGGGCTTGTACTCGGCGGGGGACATGGCCGCCGTGCCGCATAACTACATGCTCGGCGCGTTCACGTATGGCTGGTTTGCCGGCACCAACGCGGCGGATTTTGTCGCTGGACGCGAGTTTTCGGCGGTGGATACTCAACAAATCGAGACGGAAAAACAGAGGGTCTACGCACCATTGGATCGCGAGCACGGTCTGCCGCCCGCGCAAGTCGAATACAAACTGCGCCGCTTCGTGAACGATTATCTGCAACCGCCGAAAGTGACCAAGAAGATGCAAATCGGCCTGCAACGCTTCAGCGATATCCAGCGCGATCTCGATCAGATCAAGGCCCACAACCCCCACGAACTGATGCGCGCCATGGAAGTCAGCATGATCCGCGACTGCGCCGAAATGGCCGCCCGCGCCTCGTTGTTTCGCGCCGAGAGTCGCTGGGGGCTTTACCACTATCGGGTTGATCACCCGCAACGCAACGACAGTGATTGGTTCTGCCATTGCCACCTGAAGAAGGGCGACGATGGCCAGATGACCAGTTTCAAGAAAGCCGTCGAGCCTTACATCATCCCGCTCGATGCCGAAGAAATGCAGGCCTACGACCGGCTGCGGGTCGGCGCGTTTGCGGCCTGAGTCTGATCCCAAAAAAGAGACCGAAAAAATGGCCTATCAACCCCAGGAAATCTTCTTCCGCTCCAACGCACCGGTGACGGTCGATGAGGACCTTTGCATCGCCCACAAAGGCTGCACCGTGTGCGTCGACGTCTGCCCGATGGACCTGCTGGCGATCAACCCGGCCACACAAAAGGCCTACATGGCCTTCGACGAATGCTGGTACTGCATGCCCTGCGAAAAGGACTGCCCGACTGGCGCGGTGAAAGTCGAAATCCCGTACCTGTTGCGCTGAAACACAGCCCCACAGGGGGATTTGTGTCCACCCGAGGTCAAATTGTGGGAGCGAGCCTGCTCGCGAAGGCGTCCTCTCAGTCAATGGAGATGCAAGCTGTGCCGGCCTCTTCGCGAGCAGGCTCGCTCCCACAGGGGATTTGTGCCGGGCACAGGATTTGTGGCCGCCCGAGATCAAATTGTGGGAGTGAGCTTGCTCGCGAAAGCGGTGGTTCAGCTACATCGATGTTGAATGTGATACCGCCTTCGCGAGCAAGCCCGCTCCCACAGGGGATATGTGCCGGGCACAGGATTTGTGGCCGCCCGAGATCAAATTGTGGGAGTGAGCCTGCTCGCGAAAGCGGTGGTTCAGCTACATCGATGTTGAATGTGATACCGCCATCGCGAGCAAGCTCGCTCCCACAGGGGATTTGTGCCGGACACAGGATTTGTGGCCGCCCGAGATCAAATTGTGGGAGTGAGCCTGCTCGCGAAAGCGGTGGTTCAGCTACATCGATGTTGAATGTGAAATTGCCTTCGCGAGCAAGCCCGCTCCCACAGGTTTTGTGGTGTTGGCAGGATTTGCGACTGGCCCCGATCCCCTGTGGGAGCGAGCTTGCTCGCGATGAGGCCAGCCCAGACAACAAAAAAGCCATCCGGCCACCCCCGGACGCCCGTTTCAAAACACCCCTCGTTTCCCACCACGCCCTGATCGTGGCGGAGACGAATATCCAATAAATGATTCGAGGGGATTCACCCATGTCTTTGCAAACATCGCTGCGTGCAACGTTAGCCAGTCTGGTACTGGCCACATTCACCCTGTCGGCCTCGGCCGATACCATCCGCATCGCCATCGGCACCCAGGACACCACCATCAACTGCGCCGCTGGTGGCCTGTTGATTCGCGAGCTAGGCCTGCTGGACAAATACCTGCCCCACGACGGCCCCTACAAAGACGCAAAATATGAAGTGGAGTGGAAAAACTTCACCAGTGGCGCGCCCCTGACCAACGAGATGGTGGCCGGCAAACTCGACTTCGGCGCCATGGCCGATTTCCCCGGCGCGTTCAACGGCGTGGCGTTCGAAACCGCCGGCAAGCACAGCCTGTTTATCAGCGTGCTCTCGGGCAGCATCAAGGGCAGCGGCAACGGCATCGTGGTGCCGAGCGCGTCGGGCGTGCAGTCGTTGGCGGAGCTCAAGGGCAAGACCATTTCCGTGCCGTTCGCCTCCACGGCCCACGGCATGTTGTTGCGCGCAGTGGCGGCTCAGGGTTGGGACCCGCTGAAAGACGTGAACATCATCGCCCAGCCACCGGAAGTCGCCGGATCGGCTTTGCAGGCCGGGAAGATCGATGCCCATGCCGACTTCGTGCCGTTCGCTGAACTGTTCCCGAGCCGTGGCTTTGCTCGCAAAATCTACGACGGCGCCCAGGCCAACGCGCCAACGTTCCACGGTGCGCTGGTGGATCAGGCTTACGCGAAGAAGTACCCGGAAATCGTCGTGGCCTACCTGCGGGCGAGCATTGAAGCCAATCAACTGCTGGCGGCGGAACCGGAGAAATACAGCGAGTTGATCGCCAAAGTCACCGGGGTCGATGCCGAGGTCAACTACCTGTTCCACGGTCCGCTGGGCGTGCAAACCCGCGACCTTAGTTGGAAACCGGAATACCGCCAGGCTGTCGGCACGGCCATCGACACACTGAAGTTGTTGAAGAAGGCTGATCGCGGCCTCGACCTCAATACCTTTATCGACGACCAATACATCCGCGCTGCGTTCAAGGCCTCGAACCTGGATTACACCGCGCAACTGGCCAACTACGCGCAGACACCGCTCAGCGCGGTGGATGCGGTCAGCGGCAAAGCCATTACCGATGTCAGCCATGTGGCGGAAATCTGGGTGCGCGGCGAGCCGAAAGTCCGGCAGTACGCCTCGGCGGAAGAGGCGTTCACGGCGTTGGCCGGTTTGAAGGCGCAAGGCAAAAACATCCGCGCGGTGTATGCCCAGGCGAGTGACAGCGGCATCAAGTTGCTGGCGGATCAGGCGTGGTTTGCCAGTGATGCGAAGGGGCGACTCAGCGCCTTCCTGCTCAAAGGCCAGGCCCAACAATTCGCCACGGCCCAGGGCGGCAAAGTCCTCGACTTCACCGACGCCACCACCCAGGCAGTGGCCAGCCGTTGAGTCAGATCGTTCCCACGCTCTGCGTGGGAATGCCGCCAGGGACGCTCTGCGTTCCGCTCTTGAATGTGACGCAGAGCGTCACGGGATGCATTCCCACGCAGAGCGTGGGAACGATCAGAGGTGACACATGAATTCACGCTGGCTCCCCCGAGCCGCCTCCTTGCTGCTCTGCCTGCTGTTCTGGCAATTCGCCGCAAGTGGCCACTGGAACCTCGGCCTGGTGACCTTCGCCAACGTCCCGACGCCACTGTCGGTAATCCACGCTGCGTTGGGCCTCGGCGACTCGGGCAAACTTGGCCAACACTTGAGCGCCAGCCTCAGTCGGGTGTTCGCCGGTTACCTCGCGGCGCTGCTCATCGGCATCGCCCTGGGCCTGGCCATCGGCCGTTCGAAATGGGCCGAAGACTTGCTGCTGCCGCCTCTTGAAGTCTTAAGACCGATCCCCGCCGTCGCGTGGATTCCGTTGGCCATCCTGATGTTTCCATCGTCAGAACTGTCGATGGTCTTTATCACCTTCACCGGCGCGCTGTTTCCGATCCTGCTCAACACCATCCACGGCGTCGAAGGCGTCGATCCACGCCTGATCGCTTCGGCCCGGAGCCTCGGGGCAGGGCGTCGCGCCATCTTGCTGGAAGTGATCCTCCCCGGCGCCGCGCCGAGCATCATCACCGGCCTCGCCATCGGCATGGGCACCTCGTGGTTCTGCCTGGTCACCGCGGAAATGATCTCCGGCCAGTTCGGCATCGGCTATTACACCTGGGAGTCCTACACCATCCAGAACTACGCCGACATCGTCGTCGGCATGCTGCTGATCGGTGTCCTCGGAATGGGCAGCAGCTTGCTGATCAAACGCCTGGGCGGGCTGTTCACGCCTTGGCATCGACCTAAAGGAAAAGCCTGATGAGCGTTTTTCAACACCCGGAAGGGCACATTGATATTCGCGATTTGTCGATCAGCCTGGGCGAGGGCAATGCGGCGTTCGAAGCCGTCCAGGGCCTGGATTGCCAGATCGAACCGGGGCAGTTCGTGTGCATTCTCGGGCCGTCCGGTTGTGGCAAATCCACCTTGCTCGGTGCCTTGGCCGGCCATCTGCAACCGCGCACCGGCACCCTGAACGTCGATGGCGCACCCGTGTCGGGTCCGTCACCGCAACGGGGCATGGTGTTCCAGCACCACACGTTGTTCCCCTGGCGCACAGTGCGCGACAATGTGGCCTTCGGCCTGAAAATGCGCGGCATCGGCAAGACGGAACGCCACAAAGCCGCCGACGAAATCCTCGCCCTGGTGGGCCTCGAAGGCTTCGCCGAGCGCTGGCCGGATCAGCTCTCCGGCGGCATGCAACAACGGGTCGAAATCGCTCGAGTGTTGATCAACCGCCCACGCCTGTTGCTGATGGACGAACCGTTCGGTGCCCTCGACGCGCTTACCCGTCTGAACATGCAGGAGCTGCTGCTGGACATCTGGACCCGAATTCGCACCACCGTGGTGTTCGTCACCCATGACATCGACGAAGCGCTGTTCCTCGCCGATCGCCTGTTGGTGATGAGTTCGCGACCCGGTCGAATCATCGAAGACCTGCGCCTGGACTTCCCTCGGCCACGTACGACCGAACTGGTCACAAGCCATGATTTTTCCCGCTTGAAGCGTCACTGCCTCGAGTTGCTGCGTCACGAGGACGGTCGGCAGTTACCACGCCTGAATCCCCTCGGACTTCCCCTAGAAAACAAACTGCCGCGATTTGCCCTATGACCTCATTATTTGATGCAACCGAAAACGACGACATCCTTGCCCTGCAACCACGCCTGACCGATGAAGACCCCGGCGTGCGTCGCATCGCCCTGATCGAACTGGCCGACCTCGAAGAGCCGGACGGTTTGCTCTGGCTGGTCAATCGCCTGGCTGAAGACCCGACCGAAGAGGTCCGTGCCGAAGCTGCGCGATTGCTGGAAGCCTGGGAGGATGAGCCGGTGGTCGAGGCGCTGTGCCAGGCACTTACTGATCCATCGTCGGCCGTGCAAGCCGCCGCCGCACAAAGCTTGAGCCTGTTGAAAAGCGAAGCGGCGGGCCGGGTGATTCTGCCGTGGGCCGGGCATGCGGATATCAGCGTACGCGTTGCAGCGTTCCGGGCCTTGCGCGAGTTGCGTTTCCCCGATGCGGCAGCCGCTGCACTGGTCGCGCTGAAGGATGAAGACGCCAGCGTGCGCCGCGAAGCCGTTGGCGTGCTCGGGTGGCTCAAGCAACTCGATGCATTGCCGGCGTTAGCCCGATTGGCCAGCGACGACCCGGACACCGAAGTCCGCCGCGCCGCCACCGGCGCCCTTGGCCTGGCGTCCGACATTCAAGTCCTGCCGGCCCTGCGCCAGGCCTTGCAGGACCAGGCCTGGCAAGTGCGCGAAGAGGCCGCCACCACGTTGGGCAAGGTCGGTCACACCGATGCCGGCCCGGCATTGGTCGAAGCCTTGAGCGACGATTACTGGCAAGTCCGTCTGCGCGCCACCCGCAGTCTTGGCCGCTTGCGCTATGCCCCGGCCCTTGAAGCGTTGATCGAAACCCTCGGCCACCGCATCAGCAACCTGCGCAAGGAAGCGGCCCTGGCCCTCGGTGAGTTGAATGATCGAGGCGCGGTTGCAGCCCTGCAGGCCGCGCAAGACGACGGCGACCCGGAAGTGCGCAAAGCCGTGCGCATCGCCTTGAGTCAACTGCAATGAACCCGTTGGCGGTGGGTAATTCCCAGAGCAAGCAGCAACTGCGGCTGAACTGGCCGGATGGGCGCGAGCAGTTGCTTGATCACGCCGAATTGCGCCGCCAATGCCCGTGTTCGCAATGCCAGGCGTTTCGGCTGCAAGGGCTGACGGTGAAGGTGGATTCGCGCATCCGCGTGGTCGAGTTGAATGCCCAGGGCTATGGCCTGCAACTGATCTTCAGCGACGGCCACGAACGCGGCATCTACCCGTGGCCCTACCTCTCAGGATTGACACCCCCCCTGTAGGAGCGAGGCTTGCCCGCGAAGCTTTTAGCGTCAGTGAGGACGCCTTCGCGGGCAAGCCTCGCTCCTACAGGATTTGCGCCGGACACATGATTTGTATCCACCTGAGATCAAACTGTGGGAGCGGGCTTGCTCGCGAAAGCGGTGGGTCAGTCAACATCTTTGCTGAATGTGCCGGCCTCTTCGCGGGCAAGCCTCGCTCCTACAGGATTTGCGCCGGACACATGATTTGTATCCACCAGAGATCAAACTGTGGGAGCGGGCTTGCTCGCGAAAGCGGTGGTTCAGTCAACATCTTTGCTGAATGTGCCGGCCTCTTCGCGGGCAAGCCTGCTCCCACAGGGGAAGTGGTGTGGGGTCAGAAGGATTTGCTGATGCTGGCCACTACCGTCGCCGTGCACACGTCCTTGAAACCCCAATTGCTCTCGCATTGGCTTTGCGAAAGGTCAGTGTCGACGTAACTCAACCCCAACATCACCCCGGCCAGTTCATGGCTCAGTTTCACTTCCCATTCGTGGTACGCGTCGTCGGCGTGGCCGTTGGATGAGTACAAGTGCGGGTCCTTGAAGTCCATTTCGCCGTAGCGCAGTTTCAGGCCCAGCCCATAGGGCAATTCGGTTTCGTAGCCGACGTAGGTGTAGAGCGAACTCTGCTTGCTATCAATCCCCGGCGCATCCGCCGAGTAATAGGCCGCGAGTTTCACCCCATAAACGCTGAGAATCCCGTAGGTCTCACTCTGATTGAACTGGCTTTCCTTCGGGTAGGCGTATTTCAAATAACCGAGGTCCAGGCTGATGGCATCGGTCGCCTGCCACAGCCAACCAGCGTAGTAGTCGATTTCCTGCCGGGTTTTCAGGCCCCCGCCGAAATCGACATTCGAACTCCATGCACCCGCGTACAAACCGCTGCTGTGGGCCAAGGTGACACCCGCCTGCACGGCGGGGTCGTTCTGGGTTTGCGAGATGCCGCGAGTGCGGTAATCGCTGGCCAGGGTCAGGTCCACCAGCACGTTGAAGTCGTCATTCAAGGGGATGGCCTGGCTGCTCAAGGGCAGCACGCTCAAGGATGCGAGGGCGAACAGGGTGAGAGCTTTCATGGGTCAGTGCCTTTGTTTTGATTGTTTTGGGCAGATGTCGGGCAAGGCTGCGCCGCACCCCGGCGATAAGCGCAGGGGCGGGCAGCAAAGAAACGCTTATAAAAGGGGCTTATAGGGTGGGGGCGTAGACCTGGCGCCCGGCGAACCAGGTTTGCAGCACTTGGGTGTCGTGCAGGGCTTTGTTATCGACCTTGAACACATCGCGATCCAGCACGATGAAATCCGCCTGTTTGCCCGCAGTCAGCGAGCCAATCTGCTTCTCCAGCCCGATGGTCCGCGCAGCGTTGAGGGTATAGGCGTAGAACATCGTTTCCCGGTCGAGACGTTCATCGCCATTCAGCACCCCCAGTGGGCCGACACGGGTGATGGCCTGGGCCATGGCGTTAAATGGATTGGGCGAAGACACCGGCCAATCGCTGGCCCCGGCAATGGTCGCGCCCTGTTTGAGCAGCGAGTGCGCCGGGTATTGATAACGGAAGGCCAGGGCGCTGACATAGGGCTTGATCATGTCCGTGGTGTAATCGTCGGCGCTGGCCCACAGCAACTGCATCGAGGCGATCACGTTCAGCGGTTTGAACCGCGCAAACTCTTTCGGGTTGACCATTTGCAGGTGCGTGATCGAGTGGGTCACGCCGCTCTGGCGATCCTTGCGCGCCTGCTCGATGCCGTTCAGGGATTCGCGCACCGCGCGGTCGCCAATGGCGTGGATGTGTACCAACCAGCCGCGCTTATCGATGGCGCTGACCAGTTCGCCGAAATGCTTGGGATCGATCAGCAATTCACCTTGTTTGTGCGAGTTGCTGTACGGATCGATCATCGCCGCGCTCTGGGCCGGGAACTCGATCACACCGTCGGCGAAGATCTTGATCCCCGGCAGCGTCAGGTTGGGAATGCCCTGGAACTGCTGGCGAACCTTGTCCAGCACATCGAGATCGGCCGGCACGCTTTTCGGATTGGCCACCAGCAGCGCCGCGACGTGGACCGTCATGCCACCGGTTTCGGACAGGGCTTTGTAGGCCGGCAGCACACCGACGGTTTTCTCCGTGGGCTTGAGCGCGAATACCGGCTCGCCGGGCGCGGCGTTGGCGGCGGGGTCCATCCACGCGGTGATGCCGAGGCTGTTGTTGTAGCGCACGGCGGATTGCGCGGCTTTGAGCATGTCGACGGGGCTCGGCACCGGCATTTTCGAGGCGACCCGGTCCCAACCGGCGTCCACCAGAAAACCGTTGGGGCTGCCATCGGCGAGTTTGCCGATCGTGTCTTTTTCGGCATCCGGCAGGCTTTTCAGCAGCGCGGCATCAATGCCGGCGCGTTCCAGCATCACGTTGTTAGCCCACGCGGTGTGGTGATCGCTGCCGGTGAACACCACGGGCACCTTGGCCCATTCGCCGCTGTTGAATTTTTTGCCAAACGCTTCGGCCTGCGCCCAATACGCCGAACTCATACCGGCCACGCTCAACACATCGCCATGTCTGGCCTTGCCGTCATCACGCCAACCGCGCAGGCGTTTTTCCAGATCGTCGAGGTTGACCACCTCGTCTTCCATATTGGCCGAGACCATTTCCAGACCGCCGAAAATCGCGTGGGAATGGCTGTCGATCAGGCCGGGCATCAGGGTCTTGCCGCCGAGGTCGATGACTTGAGTACCAGATTCGATCAGGGCCTTGATCTGTGCATTCGTGCCGACTTTCAGCACCTTGCCGTTTTCTACCGCCAGGGCCTGCACCTTGGGTTGGGCACGGTCGGCGGTGAAAATCTTGCCATTGAGCAACACCAGATCGGTGGCGGCCATGGCTTCCATCGAGGCAAAACCAACAGCGGCCATCAATAGATTCGGGATGAATCTTTTCATTGAATGTTTCCTTGTTATTGCGTCTGATGGCCAGATTAGTGGCTGCCCGCGTTCAGCAGAACGCCTCCCTTACGAAAAACGTTTTTGCCGGAATGGAAAAAGCATGGACAAGTTGGGTGCATTGAAAATGTTCGTGGTCACCGCGCAATTGGGCAGTTTCAGCCGCGCCGCCGAGCAGTTGGGCAAGACCCCGTCGGCCCTGACCAAAGCGGTCAATCACCTTGAAGCCGAGCTCGGTGCGCGGCTGTTCGAACGCAGCACCCGGCGGATTCTGCTGACGGAAGTGGGGCGGCTGTACCTCGAAACTGCGCGCCAAGTGTTGCAGCGGCTGGAGGAGGCCGGCGAAGAGATCGAGCAAATGCAGCATGGCCTGCGCGGCAGCCTGAAAATCACCGCGCCGCTGGCGTATGGGCAGGCGTTTCTGGATCAGGTGTGTGGCGGATTCCTTGAGCAATACCCACAGATCAATCTGCAAGTGGACCTGTGCGACGAGTTCGTCAATCTGCTGGAAAGCGGCTACGACCTGGCCCTGCGTGAGGGTCACGACGACTTGCCGGGACTGATTGCTCGGGTGGTCGGCAGCAATCGCCTGGCGCTGTGCGGCAGTCCGGCCTATCTGGCGCGCAAGGGCGTGCCGGTGACGCCGCAAACCCTTGATGAACATGAATGGCTGTTGTATCGCCACCCATTGCTCAGCCGCGAATTCTGGTGGGCCGAGCGCGATGGCCAGCGCTTGAGCCTGCCGCAACCCCAGTCGCCACGCTTGCGCAGCGACAATTACGACTTGTTGCTGGCCAATGCTTTGGCTGGACGGGGTTTGCTGCACACGCCGTTGTGGAGCGCCGCGCCGTACATCGCTGACGGGCGACTGGTGCGGCTGATGGCGGACTACGACATCGACCCGGACAGCTTTGGCGCGCACATTTTGGCGGTGTACCCGAGCCATCGGCGGGCGACGGCCAAGGTCGTGGCGTTTATCGATTACATCGCCGATTTCCTGGATGGCCTGGCCCCCTGTAGGAGCAAGGCTTGCCCGCGATAGCGATCTCAAAAACGCCATCGCAAGCAAGTCTGGCCCCCTGTAGGAGCAAGGCTTGCCCGCGATAGCGACCTCAAAAACGCCATCGCGGGCAAGCCTTGCTCCTACAGTCAGCAGTCAGCCGTCAGCACCAACCTGATTAGCGGTCGTTGCCAGGAAAATGCCAAAAGAGTACAAATGTACTCCATGACGACTCTCACTCCCCGCCGTACCGCCATCCTGACCTTTATCCGTGATCGAATCGCGGAGCACGGTCAGTCCCCGAGCCTCGCTGAAATCAGCGAGGCCTTTGGTTTCGCCTCCCGCAGCGTGGCGCGCAAGCATGTGCTGGCGCTGACTGAAGCCGGTTTTATCGAGGTCAACCCGCACCAGGCCCGGGGCATTCGTTTGCTCGGGCAACCGCCGCGCCCCGAATTGCTGGACATCCCGGTGCTCGGCCGGGTGGCGGCGGGGGCGCCGATTGGTGCGGATGCCGAGGTGCATAGCCGCTTGCTGTTCGACCCGTCGATCTTCTCCCGGGTGCCGGACTACATGCTGCGGGTCCAGGGCGACTCCATGATCGAGGACGGCATTCTCGACGGCGATTTGGTGGGCGTGCACCGCAACCCCGAGGCGCTTAACGGCCAGATCGTGGTGGCGCGGCTCGACGGCGAAGTCACCATCAAGCGCTTCGAACGGGTTGGCGACACTGTGCGGTTGCTGCCGCGCAACCCCGCCTATAAGCCGATTGTCGTTCAGGCCGATCAGGACCTGGCCATCGAAGGTGTGTTTTGTGGCTTGGTGAGGCAAGGGTGATGGGCGCCGTCGTTGCGTTGGATACGCTGTTCAATGGCGGCCAGGTCTGGAAGGGCCGGCCTGCGCCCCCGGCCGTCAGCCCGCAACCCACCGGGCATGCGGCGCTGGATGCGGCGTTGCCCAGCGGTGGCTGGCCGGAAGCGGCGCTGACCGAAATCCTCCTGGCCGGGCAGGGCGTGGGCGAGTTGCAACTGGTGTGGCCGGCCCTGGCGCGGCTGTCGGCGGCGGGCGAGCGCATCGTGCTGATCGCGCCGCCGTACGTGCCGTACCCCCAGGCCTGGCAGAACGCCGGGGTCGATCTGCGCCAGTTGTCGATCATCCAGGCCAGCGAACGCGATGCGTTGTGGGCGGCGGAACAATGCCTGCGTTCGGGCAGTTGCGGCGCGGTGCTGTGTTGGCCGCACAAGGCTGATGACCGGGCGTTGCGGCGCTTGCAGGTGGCGGCGGAAACCGGCTCGACCCTGGCGTTTGCCTATCGCTCGATGGCCGAGGCGGTGAATCCTTCGCCGGCGGCCCTGCGCATTGCCATCGATGCCAGGCCTGCGCAGTTGCGGGTCTTGAAGTGCCGGGGCGGATTGGCCCGTACGGCGCCGATTGCCTTTGCCATGGGACATTGAGGTTGCCATGCGTTGGGTATGCATTCTGTTCCCGCAATTGGCACTGGACGCGGTACTGCGTCAGCGCCCCGACCCCGACGAGCCGTTGGCGCTGTTGACCGGCCCGGCCCAGCGCCGGGTGCTGCAAGCGGTCAATGGCCCGGCCCGGGCGCTTGGCTTGCGCCCCGGCCAGTCGATGACCGCGGCCCAGGCCTTGAGCAAAGGCTTTGTCACGGCAGAGTACGACGCCGCCGACATCGAGCACTGGCAGCAGTTTCTCGCCGCCTGGGCCTATGGCTTCAGTTCCCAGGTCAGCGTGCATTACCCGCGGGCGGTGGTGTTTGAAATCGAATCGAGCCTGGGCCTGTTCGGCGCCTGGCCGCAGTTCGAAGCGCGGTTGCGCAGCGAACTCACCGGGCTGGGTTTTCGTCACCGGATCGTCGCCGCGCCCAACCCGGTGGCGGCGCGGGTGCTGGCGAACGTCTATGACGGGTTGGTGGTGCCGGACGATCAAGCCTTGCGCTATCACCTGGGGCAATTGCCCGTCGACCGCATCGCCCTGGAACCCACGGTGGCCACGGCGTTGTCGCGCATGGGCCTGCGCACCTTGAGCCAGGTGCAAGCGTTGCCGCGACATACCCTGGCCCGGCGTTTCGAGGCCCAGGTGCTCAAGCATCTGGACGCCTTGTTCGGCTTGCGTCATCTGGCCCTGGCGTTCTACCTGCCGCCGGATCGCTTCGATGTGCGCATCGAGCTCAACTTCGACGTGCAATCCCATCAGGCGCTGCTGTTTCCACTGCGCCGGTTGACCGGCGATCTGTCGGCGTTCCTCTGCGGCCGGGACAGCGGTGTGCAGCGTTTCGACCTGCACCTGGAACACGCCGGGTTGCCGGACACGGTGATCAAGGTCGGGCTGCTCAGCGCCGAGCGCGATCCGGCGATGCTCTTCGAACTGGCCCGGGGCCGTTTGGAGCAAGTACAGGTCGAGGCCCCGGTGCGTGGTTTTCGCCTGCGCGCCGAAGACCTGCCGAGCTTTGTGCCCCAGCGCCAGGAACTGTTCGACGACCGCCCGCAGCAGTCTTTGCCCTGGGAGCAATTGCGCGAACGCCTGCGGGCACGGCTGGGGGACGAGGCGGTGCAGGGGTTGCGTTTCCAGGCTGATCACCGTCCCGAATGTGCCTGGCAGACCAGTGTCGATAGCCAGTTTTGTGGCGGCCTGCCGGGTGTGCAACGACCGGGTTGGCTGCTGACCGAACCGCTGGCGGTGCACGAAGCGTCGACGCGCATCCTCATGGGCCCGGAACGCATCGAGTCCGGTTGGTGGGACGGCGCCGATGTGCGCCGGGATTACTACCTGATCCAGACCCGCGCCGGCCAACAGGGCTGGGCCTATCGAGTGGTGGGTGAGGACGGCCCCTTGTGGCTGCAAGGCTGGTTCGCATGAGCGTCGAGTATGCCGAGCTGCATTGCCTGTCGAACTTCAGTTTCCAACGTGGGGCTTCCAGTGCGCTGGAGCTGTTTCAACGGGCCAAACAACTGGGTTATCAGGCCCTGGCGATCACCGATGAATGCACATTGGCCGGCATCGTTCGTGCCTGGCAGGCGGCCAAGTCTGTCGAGCTGCCGCTGATCATCGGCAGCGAAATCCGCATCGAAAACGGGCCGAAACTGGTGCTGCTGGTGGAAAACCTTGAGGGCTATCAGGCGTTGTGCCGTCTGATCACCCGCGCGCGGCGCCGTGTGCAAAAGGGTCAGTATCAAGTGCTGCGCGAGGACTTCAGCGAACCCTTGCCGGGGCTGTTGGCGTTGTGGGTGCCGGACGCGGTGGATGATTTTGCCCAAGGACACTGGCTCAAGCAGACCTTTGCCGAACGCCTGTGGCTGGCCGTCCAGTTGCATCGTGGGCAGGACGATAGCCGGCGGCTGAACGACCTGATGACGTTGGCCAGGGAACTGCGAATTCCGGCAGTGGCCAGCGGCGATGTGCACATGCACGCCCGTGGCCGGCGTGCCTTGCAGGACACCATGACCGCGATCCGCCATCACCTGCCGGTGGCCGCGGCCGGGTTGCGTCTGCATCCCAATGGCGAGCGGCACCTGCGCTGCCTCGACGTCGTGGGCGAGATCTATCCGCAAGCGTTGCTCGATGAAACGCTGATCATCGCCCGGCGTTGCACCTTTGATCTGAAGCAGTTGCGTTATCAATATCCTCGGGAACTGGTGCCGCAAGGGCATACCGCCACGTCCTGGCTGCGGCATTTGACCGAAGAGGGCATCCAGTGGCGCTGGCCGGAGGCGCCGCAGGCCAAGGTGTTGAAGCAGATCGACGCAGAGTTGAAGCTGATCGCCGAGCTGGGCTACGAAAGCTATTTCCTCACGGTTCACGACATCGTGCGCTTCGCCCGCGAGCAAAAAATCCTCTGTCAGGGCCGGGGCTCGGCGGCCAACTCGGCGGTGTGTTATGCCTTGGGCATCACCGAAATCGATCCGGATCGCACCACGTTGCTGTTCGAACGCTTTCTCTCGAAGGAGCGCAATGAACCGCCGGACATCGACGTGGATTTCGAACACGAGCGCCGCGAGGAAGTCTTGCAGTATGTGTTCCAGCGTTATGGCCGTACCCGCGCCGCGTTGACGGCGGTGGTCAGCACTTACCATGCGGCCGGCGCGGTGCGTGATGTGGCCAAGGCGTTGGGCCTGCCGCCGGACCAGGTCAACGCCCTGGCCGATTGCTGTGGTCATTGGAGCGACAAGACTCCACCGGTCGAGCGCCTGCTGGAAGGCGGGTTCGACCCCCAGAGCCCGGTGCTGCACCGGGTCTTGAGCCTGACCGGGCAACTGATCGGTTTCCCTCGGCACCTGTCCCAGCACCCCGGCGGCTTCGTGATTTCCGAGCAGCCGCTGGACAGCCTGGTGCCGGTGGAAAACGCGGCGATGGCCGATCGCACCATCATTCAGTGGGACAAGGACGACCTCGACGCGGTCGGGTTGCTCAAGGTCGATATCCTCGCGCTGGGCATGCTCAGCGCGATTCGCCGCTGTTTCGATCTGCTGCGCCGTCACCGCCACCTTGACCTGAGCCTGGCGACGATCCCGTCCGAAGACAAACCCACCTACGAAATGATCGGTCGTGCGGACACCATCGGCGTGTTCCAGATCGAGTCCCGGGCGCAAATGTCGATGTTGCCCCGGCTCAAACCGGTGAACTTCTACGACCTGGTGATCGAGGTGGCGATTGTCCGTCCGGGGCCGATCCAGGGCGGCATGGTGCATCCGTACCTGCGCCGGCGAAACAAGGAAGAGCCCGAAGTCTATCCGTCCCCGGCACTGGAAACCGTGCTCAAGCGCACCCTGGGCGTGCCGCTGTTTCAGGAGCAGGTGATGCAGATCGCCATCGTCGCCGCCGACTACAGCCCTGGCGAAGCTGATCAGTTACGCCGCTCCATGGCCGCGTGGAAACGTCACGGGGGGCTGGAACCGCACAAGGATCGCCTGGCTGCCGGGATGAAGAAAAACGGCTACACGGCAGAGTTCGCCGCGCAGATCTTCGAGCAGATCAAAGGCTTCGGCAGCTACGGTTTCCCCGAGTCCCACGCCGCCAGTTTCGCTTTGCTGACCTACGCCAGTTGCTGGCTCAAATGCCACGAGCCGGCGGCCTTCGCCTGTGCGCTGATCAACAGCTGGCCCATGGGGTTCTACAGCCCGGACCAGATTCTGCAGGACGCCCGCCGGCATCATTTGCAGATTCGCCCGGTGGATGTGCGCGCCAGCGACTGGGATTGCAGCCTGGAACCGATCACCGGGGCGCAACCGGCGATCCGCATGGGGCTGCGGATGATCAAGGGCTTTCGCGAGGACGATGCCCGGCGCATCGAAGCTGCACGTTCGAGGGGCGCGTTTGCCGACATCGCCGACCTTGGCGAACGGGCGCAACTCGACGCCCGCGCCCAGGAGCAACTGGCCGATGCCGGGGCTTTGCGCGGGCTGGCCGGCGATCGCCATCGGGCGCGTTGGGAAGTGGCGGGGGTGCAGAAGCAACTCGGATTGTTTGCCGGGTTGCCCCGTCAGGAGGAACCTGAGGTGTCGCTGCCCAAGCCCACCGTGGGCGAAGATTTACAGGCTGATTACGCGACCGTCGGCACCACCCTCGGCCCGCATCCGCTGGCGTTGTTGCGTGCAGAATTGAAAGCCCGGCGTTGCCGCAGTTCGAAGGAATTGCTCGACGTCGAGCACGGCCGGCCCGTCAGCGTCGCCGGGCTGGTGACCGGTCGCCAACGACCCGGCACCGCCAGCGGCGTAACCTTCGTGACCCTCGAAGACGAGTTCGGCAACGTCAACGTGGTGGTCTGGCGCGACCTCGCCGAACGGCAGCGCCAGGTCCTGGTCGGCTCGCAACTGCTCAAGGTCGACGGACGCTGGGAAAGGGAAGGCGAGGTGCGGCACCTGATTGCCGGACGCTTGAGCGATTTGAGCTTCTTGCTCGACGGCATCAGCGTGCGCAGCCGGGATTTCCGCTGATGTGCATTCCCTCTGTAGGAGCTGCCGAAGGCTGCGATCTTTTGATCTTGATCTTCGACAATCTTAAGGCCGCCAAAAGATCGCAGCCTTCGGCAGCTCCTACTGATCAGCAGGAGGTCAACGATCTGACGCCAAATTATTTAAACACTGTTACAGATGATGGCACTTTGGCATAATGCCCGCCGCCGACGTCCTGCACGTCGATTATCGATTACATCCCCATCGCTGTTTCATCGCTGCAACCCGCAGCGGTTGGCCATTGCCGTGCCGGGATCAACAGCTTTTAAGAAGGAATGCACAGTGAGAATGATCTCTCGGATGTTGGTATCAGGGGCCGCGATTGCCGTTCTGAGCGTGATTGGCGGGTGTGCGACCGAAAGCTCCCGGGCATTGCCGGTAGAGAAAGTCGAAAGCGCCACCCAGGCCTGGACGGGTGTTCGCGTACCGATGGCGGTGGGCAAGTTCGATAACCGTTCGAGCTACATGCGCGGGATTTTCTCCGATGGCGTGGATCGTCTCGGCGGTCAGGCCAAGACCATTTTGATCACGCATTTGCAGCAGACCAACCGCTTCAGCGTGCTGGACCGCGACAACATGGGCGAGATCCAGCAGGAAGCGTCGATCAAGGGCCAGGCCCAGCGCCTCAAGGGGGCTGACTTTGTGGTGACCGGCGATGTCACCGAGTTCGGCCGCAAGGAAACCGGCGATCACCAACTGTTCGGCATTCTCGGTCGCGGCAAGACCCAAGTGGCCTACGCCAAGGTCAACCTGAACATCGTCAACATCAGCACCTCGGAAGTCGTCTATTCGACCCAGGGCGCCGGTGAATACGCGTTGTCCAACCGTGAAATCATCGGCTTCGGCGGCACCGCGGCCTACGATTCGACCCTCAACGGCAAAGTGCTCGACCTGGCCATGCGCGAGGCGATCAATCGCCTGGTCGACGGCATGAATTCCGGTGCATGGAAACCGGGCAACTGATCAAGGAGCGATAACCGATGAACAAGTTTCTATCGTGGCCATTGATGGCATTGGCCCTGTCGGGCAGCGTGCTGTTGACGGGTTGCAACGGCGGCCCGAAAACCCTGTACCAATGGGAAAGTTACCAGCCGGAAGTCTACGAGTACTTCAAGGGCGAAACCCCCAAGGAAGCACAGGCCGAAGCCCTGGAGCGCGATCTGCAGAAGATCGCTTCGACGGGCAAGACCCCGCCGCCGGGTTATCACGCTCACCTGGGCCTGTTGTACCTGAGCATGGGCAAGGACGACCAGATGGTTCAGCAGTTCCGAACCGAGAAGACGCTGTTCCCCGAGTCCGGGCAATACATGGATTTTCTGCTCAAGAACGCTAAAACCGGAGACGTCAAATGATCCCGCGCGCATTGAAACTGATGGCCGGCCTGCTGGCGCTGGCCGTCCTTGGCGGTTGTGTCAGCCCCAAGACCGTGGACTATTCGGCGTACAAGCAAGCGCGCCCGAAAACCATTTTGGTGCTGCCGCCGCTGAACGACTCCCCGGATGTCAAGGCGTCCTACGCCATGCTGTCCCAGGTGACTTTTCCGTTGGCTGAAGCCGGTTACTACGTGTTGCCGATCGCTCTGGTCGACGAAACGTTTCGCCAGAACGGCCTGACCACCCCGGCGGACATTCACCAGGCACCGGCCGACAAACTGCGGGATATTTTCGGTGCTGACGCGGCGCTGTACATCACCGTGACCGAGTACGGCACTCGCTATATGGTGATCAGCAGCGAAACAGCCGTCACGGCTACCGCCAAACTGGTGGACCTGAAAACCGGCACCACCCTGTGGACCGGCGCGGCACGTGCGTCGAGCGAAGAGGGCGGCAACAACAGCGGTGGCGGTTTGATTGGCATGCTGATTACCGCAGCGGTGAAGCAGATCATCAACAGCTCCACCGACGCCGGTTACCCGATTGCCGGAGTTGCCAGCAATCGGCTGCTGTCGGCAGGACAACCAGCGGGTTTGTTGTACGGACCACGTTCGCCGAAATACGGCACTGACTGAAACCCTCCCCTGATCGTTGTGATCGTTCCCACGCGCAGCAAAGGAATGCAGCCCAGGACGCTCCGCGTCCGATTGGAACGCAGAGCGTCCCTTGAGGCATTCCCACGCAGAGCGTGGGAACGATCTTCAACGCCCAAGCCCACTCCCACAGGGTCTTGCGCTAATCAGCTATACCTCTATGAAACCATTGGCATCCGCCGTGCTCGAAAGTTGAGCTTGAAACAATCGGACGCCATTACAGGACGCAGAGTCAGTCAATGCAGTTTCTATCAGATAGCCACGGATGTGCCGGCTGGACTGGCGAAATGGCCGGACGCATTCGCGCGTTCGACTGGAGCCAGACCGAACTCGGCACCATCGATGACTGGCCCCGCAGCCTGGGGAGTACGGTGCAGCTGATGCTCGCTTCGCCGCTGCCGATGGTGATGCTCTGGGGCCGGGCGGGCTACATGATTTACAACGACGCCTACTCGGTCTTTGCCGGCGGCCGCCACCCTTACCTGCTGGGTTCGCCGGTGGAGCTGGGTTGGCCGGAAGTGGCCGAGTTCAACCGCCACGTGGTCGATACCTGCCTGGCCGGCGGCACGCTGTCCTATCGCAACAAAGAACTGGTGCTGCTGCGCGATGGCGTGCCGGAAGACGTCTGGATGGACCTCTATTACAGCCCGGTCGCGGATGACGAAGGCCGGCCGGCCGGGGTCATGGCGATGGTGGTCGAGACCACCGCCCATGTGATTTCCGAACGCCGTCGCCAGGAAGCCGAGAACGCCTACCGTGCCGACAACGAACGGGTGCGCCTGGCGCTCAATGCCGGGGCGTTGCTCGGCTCGTTCGTCTGGGATATCGAGGCCAATGTGCTGTCCGGGGACGAGCGTTTCGCCCGCACCTTTTCCTATCCCGCGAACCGGGACCTGGCCGACCTGCCCACCGCCATTGCCGAGTCGCGGATTCACCCCGACGACTTCGCCTGGGTTCAGGAACAAGTCAATCAGTCGGTGACCACCGGCGCTCCCTACAACGCCGAATACCGCGTCTTGCGCCCCGACGGCACGTATCTGTGGGTGCTGGCCAGCGGCTGCTGCGAGTTCAACGAACAGGGCAAGCCGTTTCGCTTTCCGGGGGTGTTGATCGACATTCACGAACGCAAAATCGCTGAAGAATCCCTGCTCAAATTCACCCGCAACCTCGAACAGCGCGTCGCCGCTGAAGTCGATGCGCGGCTGGCGGCGGAAGAGCAATTGCGCCAGGCACAGAAGCTGGAAGCCATCGGCGGCCTCACCGGCGGCGTGGCCCATGACTTCAACAACCTGCTGCAAGTGATCGCCGGCAACCTGCATTTGCTGGCCCGGCATGAACCGGACAATGCCAACGTGCAGCGTCGGGTCAGCGCCTCGATTGCCGCCGTCGAGCGCGGGGCCAAACTGTCTTCGCAACTGCTCGCGTTCGCCCGCCGCCAGCCACTCTCGCCGGATGTTTGCGAACCCCGGCAGATCTTCGACGGCTTGGGGGAGTTGCTGCAACGGGCGCTGGGGGAAACCATCCAGATCGACGTGGCTGTGGCCGACGATGCCTGGCGCATTCATGTGGATCGCAATCAGCTGGAAAACGCCATTCTCAACCTGGCGATCAATGCCCGCGATGCCATGAAGGGCGAGGGCACCATTGGCCTGAGCGCCGAGAACATCGTTCTGGACCAGCGGTTTTGTGTGGGCAAAGACATCGTCGCCGGTCAGTACCTACGCGTGACGGTGACCGATGCTGGCGCCGGCATGGCGCCTGAGGTCCTGGCCCAGGCGTTCGAACCGTTTTTCACCACCAAGGCCGACGGCCACGGCACGGGGCTTGGCTTGAGCATGGTGTTCGGGTTCGTCAAGCAAAGCGGCGGGCATATCGAGATGTCCAGCGTGGTCGGCGAGGGCTCGCAGGTGCAGCTGTATTTCCCGCGCAGCCTGCGACCGTTGGCCAATGAGACGCCACTGCCGCAACCTCAGCAACGGCGCGGGCATGAAACCATTTTGGTGGTCGAGGATAACGAAGCGGTGCGCGTTTCGGCGGTGGAGTTGTTGCGCGAAGAGGGCTACCAAGTGCTGACCGCCAGCAACGGCGACACGGCCATGCAGATGTTGCTGGAGGGCGTGGCCGTGGACATGATCTTCACCGACGTGGTCATGCCCGGCCTGATCAAAAGCTCGGACCTCGCCGCCTGGGCCAAGGTGCAGAACCCGCCGGTGGCAGTACTGTTTACCTCGGGACACACCCGCGACATTATTTCGCGCAATCACCAACTCAGCCCGGAAACGCATTTGCTGAGCAAACCGTACGGGCCAGAGGCACTGACCCAAATGGTGCGCACGGTCCTAAATGGCTGAACACATAACCCACCTGTAGGAGCAAGGCTTGCCCGCGATAGCGATTTCAAGGACGCCATCGCGGGCAAGCCTTGCTCCTACGGGGATTTGTATCCATTCCCAGAAATGCATCTTGAATTAAGGTTGGTCCATGACTTCAAAGCGCACCTCAACCCCACCTTCCGGCATGGTCAGGGTGCGTGGCGCCCGGGAACATAACCTCAAGAACATCGATGTGGACATTCCCCGGGATGCCCTGGTGGTGTTCACCGGTGTGTCCGGTTCGGGCAAGTCGTCGCTGGCGTTTTCGACCCTATACGCCGAAGCGCAACGACGCTATTTCGAATCCGTGGCGCCTTATGCCCGGCGGCTGATCGATCAGGTCGGGGTGCCGGATGTGGATTCCATCGAAGGCCTGCCGCCCGCCGTGGCCCTGCAACAGCAGCGGGGCACGCCGAGTACCCGTTCTTCGGTGGGCAGCGTGACGACCCTGTCGAGCCTGATCCGCATGCTCTATTCCCGGGCCGGCAGTTACCCGCGGGGGCAGGCGATGCTGTATGCCGAGGACTTTTCGCCGAACACGCCCCAAGGTGCCTGTCCTGAATGTCATGGTCTGGGGCGGGTTTATGAGGTGACCGAAGCGCTGATGGTCCCGGACCCGAGCCTGACCATCCGCCAACGGGCAGTCGCCTCGTGGCCGCTGGCCTGGCAGGGGCAGAACCTGCGGGACATCCTGGTGACCATGGGCATCGACGTCGATATTCCCTGGCGCAAGTTGCCGAAAAAGCAGCGCGACTGGATTCTCTTCACCGAAGAAACCCCGACCGTGCCGGTGTACGCCGGGCTCACCCCGGAAGAAACCAAAGTCGCCCTTCAGCGCAAAATGGAACCGAGTTACCAAGGCACGTTCACCGGCGCCCGGCGCTACATCCTGCACACCTTCAGCCAATCCCAAAGCGCATTGATGAAGCAGCGCGTCTCGCAATTCATGCTCGGCAGCCCTTGTCCGTTGTGCGACGGCAAACGCCTCAAGCGCGAGGCATTGTCGGTGACCTTTGCCGGGTACGACATCGGCGAGTTGTCGCAGATGCCGTTGCTGCAAGTGGCCGAAGTGTTGCGCCCGGTGGCGGCTCACAGCTACCTCGATCATGCCGATGAGCCCGGTGAAGTGCTGACCCATGAGCAGACTCGCGAAGCCCGCGCACAACGCGTCGCCCACGGTGCCAGCGGTCATACCAACGCGCCGGATGTGCGCCACACGCCGAACCTGTCGGTGGAAAAGCGCCTGGCGGCGCAACGCATCGCCCAGGACTTGCTGGAACGGGTCAGCACCCTGACCGATCTGGGCCTCGGTTACCTGGCCCTGGAGCGCAGCACGCCGACTCTGTCTTCCGGCGAGTTGCAACGCCTGCGCCTGGCAACGCAATTGGGTTCGCAACTGTTCGGCGTGATCTATGTCCTCGACGAACCGTCCGCCGGTCTGCACCCGGCAGATGGCGAGGCGTTGTTCGAAGCCCTGCAACGCCTGAAAGCGGCGGGCAATACCTTGTTTGTGGTCGAGCACGATCTGGAAACCATGCGCCGCGCCGACTGGTTGATCGATGTCGGGCCGGCGGCGGGTGAGCATGGCGGGCACATTCTCTACAGCGGACATCCTTCAGGGCTGGAGCACATCGCCGATTCCCAGACCCGCGCCTATCTGTTCGCCGAGCAAGTCACCGCCACCCGCGCTACTCGCAAGGCGAAGGACTGGCTGAAACTGGAAGGCATCACCCGCAATAACCTGAACAACCTCAGCGCCGAGTTTCCCTTGGGCTGCTTCACGGCGGTGACTGGCGTCTCGGGTTCCGGCAAGTCGAGCCTGGTCAGCCAGGCGCTGTTGGAACTGGTGGGCGCGCATCTGGGCCGTGCGACCACGGCCAGCGAACCGGAAGAGTTGAGTCTTGAAGACGACGCGCCGCAGGTCAGCGGTGGTCAGGTGACGGCGGGGCTGGAGTCGATCAAGCGCCTGGTGCAAGTCGATCAGAAACCCATCGGCCGCACGCCGCGTTCGAACCTGGCGACCTACACCGGGTTGTTCGACAACGTGCGCAAACTGTTCGCCGCCACCCCCGAGGCGCAAGCCGAGGGTTACGACGCCGGGCAGTTTTCCTTCAACGTCGCCAAGGGCCGTTGCCCGACTTGCGAAGGTGAGGGGTTTGTCAGCGTTGAATTGCTGTTTATGCCGAGCGTCTACGCGCCATGCCCGACCTGCCACGGTGCGCGCTATAACCCGCAGACCCTGGCCATCACCTGGCAGGGGCTGAGCATCGCCCAAGTGCTGCAACTGACGGTGGACGACGCCGTCACGGTGTTTGCCGAGCAACCGGGCATCCGCCGTTCGCTGGAGGTGCTGCGGGATATTGGCCTCGGTTACCTGCGTTTGGGGCAACCGGCGACCGAACTGTCTGGCGGCGAAGCCCAGCGGATCAAACTGGCGACAGAGCTGCAGCGTAACCAGCGTGGCGCGACCCTGTATGTGCTCGACGAGCCCACCACCGGATTACATCCGCGGGATGTGGATCGGTTGCTGGAGCAGTTGAATACCCTGGTGACCGCGGGGCACACGGTGATTGTGGTCGAACATGAAATGCGCGTGGTGGCCCAGAGTGACTGGGTCATCGACATCGGGCCGGGGGCGGGGGATCAGGGTGGCAGGATTGTCGTGGCAGGCACGCCGCAGACCGTGGCCAAAAACAAAAAGAGCCGCACGGCGCCGTTTTTGGCTCGGGTGCTGCGGTAATGATCGTTCCCACGCTCCGCGTGGGAATGCAGCCCGGGACGCTCTGCGTCCCATTGGAACGCGGAGCGTCCCTTGAGGCATTCCCACGCAGAGCGTGGGAACGATCAGATCGATCAGCGCGGAGCGTGGGAATGATCGGGGGTTAGGCGCCGTCGAGGCTGCGCCGAACTTTGTCCAGCAATTCGCTGATCTGGAACGGCTTGATCAGCATGTCCATGCCTTCCCCCAGGAACACCTGGCGATTCAGGGCATTCTCCGCGTAGCCAGTCATGAACAGGATCGGCAAACCTTCGCGCCAGCCCCGGGCGACGTCCGCCAGTTCCCGGCCGCTCATGCGCGGCAACCCGACGTCAGTCAGCATCAGGTCGATCGTGGGGTCGTTCTGCAACCGCTCCAGCGCCGTTTCGATGTCTTCCACCTGAGTGCAGCGATAACCGGCATCCACCAGCACTTCGGCGACGAACATGCGCACCGACGGCATGTCTTCAACGATCAACACATGCTCCCCAGAGCCCTGGGAGTCCACCACCACGGTTGCCGTTTCAGCCCCCAGAGGATCCGCGCTGGCTGGCAGCATGATGGTCACTTCGGTGCCGCGCCGGGCCACGCTGCGGATGTGCGCGTCGCCACCGGACTGCCGTGCAAAACCGTAAATGGTCGACAGCCCCAACCCCGTGCCCTGGCCGAGGGGCTTGGTGGTGAAGAACGGGTCGAACACCTTGTCGATCACACTGTGTTCGATGCCCGTGCCGTCATCGCGCACGGCCAGCGCAATGTAGGCGCCGTCCGCCAGATTCGGGTCGCCGTGGGAATAGGAGGTGTAGGTGCTGACCCAGATATTGCCGCCCTGAGGCAGCGCATCCCGAGCGTTGATCACCAGGTTAAGCACGGCGCTTTCCAGTTGGATCGGATCGACCAGGGCGATGGCAGCCTTGGTGGTCAGTTCCAGCCTCAGGGTGATGCGCTCGCCGATGGTGCGAATCAACAGTTCTTCAAGGGAGCGGATGTTTTCGTTGATGTCCACCGGCCGGGTATCCAGCGGTTGCTGGCGGGCGAAGGCCAGCAGGCGATGGGTCAGGGACGCGGCGCTCATGGCTGAGTTCAGCGCGGCTTCGGCGTAGAACTGAACCTTGTCGGTGCGCCCATCGACGACCCGTTTCTGGATCAGCTCCAGGCTGGTGATGATGCCCGTCAGCAAATTATTGAAGTCATGGGCAATGCCCCCGGTGAGCTTGCCCAGCGCATCCATTTTCTGCACTTGCAACAGTTGCGCTTCGGTGCGAACCCGCTCGGCGACTTCCTTGGCCAGTTGCGTGGTGGCGTCATCGAGCCGGGCCAGGTGCGAGCGTTCGCGATGGCGGTGTTCGGTAACATCTTCGACGAACACCAGGCTCAATTCCGGGGTGCGATACGGCGAAATCTGCCACTCGGTTTCCCGCACCTGGCCTTCGACCCGCATGTTCAGCGTGCCTTTCCAGCGTTCGCCATAAGCCAGGCGCAGACGCAACTCGTCAATCACCGCGCATTGATCGTCGGCAAAGCATTCGCGCAGGCTGTCGGGGTCGAGGTTGTCCTGAATCAGTTGGGCAAAAGCGTGATTGCATTCGTGGACTTTCAGGGTCGCGTCCATCACCGCGATAGGCGCCGAGACGTTAGTGAAAATCTCGCGGAACCGCGCCTCGCTTTCGCGCAAGGCGTTCTCGGTGTCGCGCACCCGCAGTAGCGTGCGCAAGGTCGCCAGCAGCACGTCCGGGTCCACGGGATGGATCAGATAGGCGTCGGCGCCGGCATCGAGGCCGGTGATGATGTCGCCGGTCTGGATCGAGGCCGCTGACACATGAATCACCGGCAGCAGGGCGGTGGCCGCATCGGCGCGCAATTTGCGTACGATGTCGAAGCCGCTCATGTCCGGCAGGTTGACGTCGAGGATCAGTGCATCGATCAGTTCGCTGTCGATCAGCGCCAGGCCTTCGCTGCCGGTGCCGGCTTCGAGTATGTCGTAGCCGTGGCTTTCCAGGCGCCGGCGCAGGGCGTAGCGGGTGGCGACGTTGTCGTCGACGATCAACAAGCGAATGTCACGTTTCATCGGCAGGCTCCACGGCGATGGCCAGCGGGATGATCACGAAAAAGGTCGAACCGGTGCCCGGCGTGCTCTGCACCCCGACTTCGCCCCCCAGCAGCGCGGCGAAGCGTTTGCACAGGGAAAGACCCAGCCCGGTGCCGCGCAGGCGTTTCTGCAACGGCGAATCGACTTGGGAGAAGTCCTCGAACAATGCGCCATGTAGCTCCGGGGCGATACCTATTCCGGTGTCGCTGACCGCGAAGCGCACGTGATCTTTATTTTCCAGCTGTGCCGAGACCCGCACTTCACCGCGTGTGGTGAACTTCAGCGAGTTGGAAATGAAGTTGCGCAGGATCTGCGCGAGTTTCTTGTCATCGGTGTACAGCCGTGGAATGCCCACCGGTTCTTCGAAGATCAGGTCCACGGCGCTGCCATCGACAATCGGCCGGAACATGCCGCGCAGGGCGGCGAACAGGTCGAGCATGTCGAACCAGGCCGGGGAAATACTGATGCGCCCGGCCTCGATCTTCGCCAGGTCGAGCAGGTCGTCGACCATGTCGCTCAGTTCCCGCGCAGCCCCGCTGACGAACGCCACTTGTTTGTGTTGCTCGGGGCTCAAAGGGCCGTCGAGTTCATCGGTCAGCAGCCCGGTAATGCTCAGGATCGAGCCCAGCGGCGTGCGAAACTCATGGCTCATGTACGACAGGAAACGGCTTTTCAGGTCCGAGGCCTGGCGCAATTGCTCGGCTTGCTCATCGAGTTCGGCGTACAGCGCCAATACGCCCTGGTTGGTTTCATCGAGTTCATCGCGCAGGGCGCTGGCTTCGCTCTGCAATTGGGCGATCAGTGTCGCTTGTTCGTCTGGCGTCAGGTTGGGTGACTCAGCCATGGGCGGTCTCCAGAGCAACGACCAATACCGTTACATCGTCCCGCCCGCGACAGAAGTCACGGTGCAGGACGGTGGCAATCACGGCGGGATGACGGTGCACCAGGCCGGGGTAATCTTGCAGGTTCCAACGGGACTGCAGTCCGTCGCTGTACATGATCAACAGGTGTCCGTTCACTTGAGCATAGTCAAAGGGTTGTGCGCGCCGGTATTGGCCGCCCACGATGCCGGGGTGGGAAGCCAGACCACGGGATTTGTCCGGGCCGATCAGGCTGGCGCCAATGTTGCCGATACCGACGAACTTCAAGGCATCGCCGTTGAATTGCGCGAAGGCCCCGGCGCCGCCACGGGTGCCGGTCATGGCTTGATGCATGTCCTCCAGCAACAGCGTCGGCGAGGCGAACGGCGCCAGGGCGAAGACTTTCTCACCGGCGCGAGCGGCGCGTTCGGCTTCTTCGCCATGGCCGAGACCGTCGATCACCAGGGCGCTGATGCAGGCCCCGTCGAAGGCCAGGTGCCAGACATCGCCGCACGCCGGGTCGTGGTGCAATGAATGCTGAGTGACGCCGAACCGTCGATCCGGCGCCTTGTCGCTGCGCGGGTACAAACGCGTCAGCAGCACGGCGCCACGGTGATCGGCATACACATCAAATACGTCCGCCTGGCGTGATACCGCGCCCAGCCCGATGCCTTGGGTGCCGCCGGTAGAAAAGCCATCGGTCAGGCAGGCCTGTAAATCAAAGCCTGCGGCGCGGTCCACCGCGAGTATCTCGATGCCGAAGCCTGATGGACGAGGCAAGGTTCGCAGGTGCAGCTCGCCCCGGGTCGCATGCTTGAGCACGTTGCTGGCCAGTTCCGTGACCACCAGCGCGACACGACCGGCATCGGTGGCGTCGAAGCCGTTTTTTTCCGCCAATTGTTGCGCGGTGCGCCGGGCGTGACCGATCTGACTGCTGTCTTCAATCGGCAGTACGAGGGTCACTGTGCCGCCAATGTTCATGTCCATCGGGTGATCGTTATGCGAGTGCCTTTGCCAGGCTCGGTTTCCAGCTCGAATTCTTCCACCAGCCGCTTGGCGCCGGTCAGTCCGAGTCCAAGTCCGCTGCCGGAGGTCCAGCCGTCGGTCATTGCCAACTTGATGTCGGGGATGCCGGGGCCTTCGTCACGGAAGGTCAGGCGCAGGCCGGTGCGCGCGTTTTCATCGAGAATCTGCCAGTCCATATCGCCGCCACCGCCATAGACCATGGTGTTGCGCGCCAACTCGCTGACGGCGGTCACCAGTTTGGTCAGGTCGATCAGGCGCATGCCGCATTCCTGGGCAAGTTTGCGCGCAGTCTGCCGAGCCAGGACCACGTCCTGCTCGATTTGAATCGGTTGGCTGCCGCTGCTGCGCACGGTCATTGTTCGCGTACTCGGGCCTGCAGCAGTTTCATCCCACGCTCGACGTTCAACGCCGTGCTGACGCCGGGCAGGGTCAGGCCCAGTTCGACCAGGGTAATCGCCACGGCCGGTTGCATGCCGACCAACACGGTCTCGGCATCCATGATTTTTGACAGGCCGGAAATGGTCCCGATCATCCGGCCGATAAATGAGTCGACCATGTCCAGCGCCGAGATATCGATCAGCACGCCCCGGGCCGAGGTATTGCTGATGCGCTCGGACAGGTCATCCTGAAGGGTGAGGGCGAGCTGGTCATGCATGTCGACCTGGATGGTCACCAGCAGGAAGTGGCCCATTTGCAAAATCGGGATGCGCTCCATCGCCTCATACCGCCTTGCTGACGGTGATTCCCAGGCGGGTCAGGGCCAATTTCAGGGCATCGGCCAGGTTGGCCTTGGTGACCACGCCTTGCAGGTCCAGGCCCAGGTGCACGATGGTTTGCGCGATCTGCGGACGCACGCCGCTGATGATGCAATCGGCGCCCATCAGGCGAATGGCGGTGACGGTTTTGAGCAGATGTTGCGCCACCAGGGTGTCGACGGTCGGTACGCCGGTGATGTCGATAATGGCGATTTCCGAGCCGGTGTCGACGATCCGTTGCAGCAGCGATTCCATCACCACTTGGGTGCGTTGCGAGTCGAGGGTGCCGATCATCGGCAGCGCCAGTACGCCATCCCAGAGCTTGACCACCGGGGTCGACAGCTCCAGCAGTTCTTCCTGCTGGCGCTTGATCACCGCTTCCCGGGATTTCTGGAAGGTGCGGATGGTGTGCATGCCCAGGGCATCGAGCAGCTCGGAGATTTCCCAGAGTTGTTCGGCCAACATCGCTGGATCGTCGCGGTAGTGAGCTTGCAGCAAGGTAAACAGCGGGCCTTTGAGCGCGAAGATGAAACTGGCGGTCTGTTGCGAGTCGTGGCCGAGCAGGGCGCGGCTATGGGAGAGCTTTTCGAGGGACTGGCGAATCTCGTCCCAGCCGGAGGCGGCGATGTTCTGCCCGTTGCCTTGTTCCAGCCCGGAAATGATCAGATGAAGGAAGTCCGACGTTTGTTGCTTGAGGTCGTGTTCCTTGATGTTACGCGTGGCACCACTGGCCTCGAGGCTGTTCGTCCATTCGGCGAGCAGTTGCGCCTGGTTGTTTTTGATCGCTTCGAGTGTGTTGCTTTGCAGTGCCGCCATGTGTCTTGACTCCCTGAAAATGATGGGCCGATTCCCTGAAAATCGATCGGCGCAGATCAGTGACATTTGCCGTGCGAAATAGTTGTTCGCTACCGGAAGGATTTTTCATCCTTGAGCACAACTCTAGTAGGCGCTGGGCTTCATGCAATGGAACGTTGGGCGGGGGATGGCTTCGAATCTTCAAGGCCCGACTGTTTCAGCCGCGCTTGAATAGTGACGAATGAGGTGTTTATGAAAGACGACTCAATGAGCCAGCAGCAGGACCAGGCGATCAACCGCAACGATCCGGCGATCGACCCGCAAACCCCGGGAGAAGGTGACAGCGAAACCCCTGAACCGGACAGCGCCAACAGCGCCGTCGACCAGAAAAATCGGCACACCGATAATGACAACGAGTTCAGTCCCGGCTTCAAACCGAACCCTGACCGGCCGAAGCCTGGCGATGACACGGATGCTGATATCGATACCGATGGCGGCTAACCGACCAGCACAAAACAACTGTGGGAGCGAGCCTGCTCGCGAAGGCGGCGGATTAGTCAACATCATCATTGACTGATTCACCGTTTTCGCGAGCAGGCTCGCTCCCACAAGGAAGGTGCTACGTTTATTTGCTTGGATGCGCCGCCTGCAGAGCTTTCGCTGCGTCCAGGTGTTTCTCCAGCGCTGGCAGCATTTTCTGCGCAAAGCCTTTTAGCTCAGTGGCGCCCGGTTTTTTGTCGTCGGTTACCGTGTCGGCTTCTTTCTTGAACAGCGCGATGGTTTCTTCGTGGGCCTTCACTTGGTTGTTGGCGTAGGCCGCATCGAAGGATTCATCGCGCAGGTCGAGGATTTTCGCCTTGGCCTGCTTGACCAGCGTCGTGCTGTCCGGCACCTCGATGTCATGCTTTTTCGCCAGGGCCGCCAGTTCATCGTTGGCCTTGGTGTGGTCGGCGACCATCATCTTGGCGAACGCTTTGATATCCGCCGATGAGCTTTTTTCCAGGGCCAGTTTGCTGGTTTCGACCTCAGCGATGCCGCCCGCGGCTGCGTTATCGACAAAGTCATTGGAAGTGGCCGCAAACGCGGTGCCCATGCTGGTACTCAAGGCAACGGCCAGGGTGAGGTGGCGCAGGGTGAATCCGTCCATTGGTTATTCTCCACACGGGTTGTAAAAGTGATCGATGTGATCGTTATTCAATGGAGGCGGGCACTCGACGAAAGGTTTGATCGCAAATGCAAATGGACGACGAACGGACACCGCTGGTCTGACAGGAGGTCGACAGAACCGGGTAACGGAGGCCATTCTGGAGGTTAGTGAACGCAATTGATCGCGTTTGCTACCGATTAACAAACGGAGGTGTTCCATGCCGGTGCCACACAACCTTTATCTGGATCTGAATATTCCAAAGGAAGTTATCCAGCAAAAACGCACCAAGGATCCGTTACTGGATTCACTGATCAACAAGTATTCGCAAGCCGACGCCGAGGTGGTGAAGGCTGAAACCGCCCAATCGGACGCCCCCAGCGACGACACACTGAAAAAGCTCAAGGAGCAGCGATTGCAGGTCAAGGACAAGATCGTCAAACAACTCCAGGCGTCGTCCTGAGTCACCGACGATCGGTGACTGAATAATTGGAACGGCGATTAAGCCCGGCACCTCGAAAGTACAGAGTCTTACCCTTCATGACTCGCTTCTCAGAGGTGCCCTTATGACACAGCCAAAATTCCCCAGTGAAGAGCAGGGCGGGTACGACCCGATTCCGACTCACCCTGAACCGCTTAGCCCGCAGCGCAATACCGTCAAGCCTGAAGAGCCGGACACCGATGACATTCCGGACGATGAGAAGGGCAAGCCAGTGAACCCCGAAAACCCCGACGCATAATTCCCCTTGTGGGAGCGAGCCTGCTCGCGAAAGCGGTCTGCCTGACCCATCAATGTTGGATGTGCCGGCGCTTTCGCGAGCTGGCTCGCTCCCACATTTGATTGGTTATCGCCACCTATTCTCGATAAACGCCACATCCCCTGTGGGAGCGAAGCTTGCTCGCGAAGGCGTCGTGTCAGGCGACATCATCTTTGCCTGATACACCGCTTTCGCGAGCAAGCTTCGCTCCTACAGGTTGATCTGTTATTGCAGTGCTTTGGCCAGCGGTAACCGCACCATGTGCTGCGCTTTCAACGAGCCGAAGTACAGCCAGTCGCCATACTCGCGCACGGTAGTGATCGGCGAGTAATTGCCGCTGCTCGCATCCTGCAGATTGGCAATCACCTTGCCGTCCAGATCCAGGCCCAGCGCAAACCCCCGTTTCTCCACCGGTTCGGGCAAGACCATCAGCGCCCGAACGATCATTTTGCGTACGAACGGATGCTGCGCCGTGGCATCGAGCAATGTGTTGCGCGGCGCATACAGCGCCACCCAGAAACGGTCACGGCCGTTGAACGCCAGGTTGTCCGGCAACCCCGGCAAGTTGTCGATAAACACGTCATGGGTCCCGGCTTTCGGCCCGGTCAGCCAATAACGGCTGATGCGATACGCACCGGTTTCGTTGACCAGCACAAACCCATCGTCCGGCCCGAGGGTCACGCCGTTGGCGAACTCCAGTTTGTCCAGCAACGTCGTGGTCTTGCCAGTCTGGAAGTCATAACGCAGCAAACGCCCGTCGCCGCCATGCTCGATGATCGCCGCGCCATCCTTGCCGTAACCCCAACGACTCGACGCATCGCTGAAGTAGGCGTAGTGCCCGGGCTTGTCGATGGCCACGTCATCGGTGAAACCGAACGGCACGCCATTGGCCGCGGTGGTCAATGGAATCACCCGACCCTGGGCATCAAGGGACAGCAAACCCTTGACCCCGTCCGCGATCACCAGCAATCCGTTGGGATGTCGAGCCAACCCCAAAGGCCGGCCACCCGTGTCCGTCAGCACTTTGGTGACCTTGCCGTCGAGGCTGGAGCGAATCACCCGGCCGTCATGCAGGCCGGTAATCAGCGCATCGTTTTCCAGCAGCAACGCCTCTGGCCCGTCGATGTCCGAAGCACCGACACGCTCCACATCCTTGAGCCGTTGATTCTCGGCATACACGCCGCTGGTCAGGGACGGCGCCGGTGGGGGTGTCCAGGCCACCGGTTGCACCTTGTTCGGCATCAGCAGCAAAAAAGCAGCAATGACGATGATCAGCAGCAACAGAAACCTGAAGACTGCTCTCACGCGATCACTCCTGCCGGGGCCAGGTGCCGTTGCGCCATGTCGCGCAAGGCCCGCATCGACGCCGCCGACTCATGCTCGATTCGCCGTTTCAGGAGCAATTGATTGGCAATGCGCATGCCCAAACCACTGAATTGATACTCCAGGGTGCGAACGAACCGCGTGCCGTCACCCAGGGCCTCGCATTCGTAAGTCACCACCAGCGACAAACCATGATCGCCCCTGGCCTGGGCACTCCAACGCCGGCCCGGCAGATACTCCTCGACTTCCCAGCTCAAGTGCCCGTCGCGCCCGCCCGCGCGGATGTCTTCCTCGAACCGTGATCCGGCATGCAGCGGGCCTGCCTGGCCATCGACTTTGAGCGAGGACGGATGCCACTCCGGCCAACGGGTCACGCTGCTGGCGTAGTCGAGCACGGCAATCGGGTTGCCGGCAATCTCGATCTGATGTTGCATGCGGGTCATGGGCGTTCTCGTCGGATGCGGGTTGGCGTGCTCCGGTTCCCAATAGAGGGTGCCGAACAGGTAATCCATCAGCGGAAACACGATATTGAAGTTGCGCTCCTGCATCACTTCGCGGCGGTGATGCAGCTCATGCAGGCGACGCATCTGGCGGATCCACGGCAGCTTCGTGACGGGATTGCGCGGCGGCAAATGCTCGCAGGCGTGAAACACTTCATAGGTCAGGTAACCCAGGACCATGCAGCCACCGAACAACCCGGCGACATTGGCGTTGACCCGTGAAAACAGCCACCACAGGGGCAGGGTGATGACGACGGTATGCACCACGATCAGCCAGGCCGGAAACAGAATCACCCGCCAGTCCCGGGCGTTGTCGTAGGTCATGTGGCCGGGGGCGAAAAAGCTGTGATGATCGCCGGCATGCCGGGCGTAGAACATCCGCGCGAAGCTCTTTTTGTGGTGCCCGAGGTGGCGATGCACCATGTACACGCCGAAGTTGAAGAACAACAGCGTCAGCGGCACTGCCAGCCATTCCAGCGGTTGCACTTGCTGCACGGTGCGCCAGAACCCGCCGATGGCGACAATCCCGAACAACAGCACAAACGCGCCGTGCAGCCAGGGGTTGTACAGCCGATGAATGTCGGCGCGATAACGGGTGCGAAAAGCCTGGGTGGTCTGCCTCACTGCGCTCACCTGTGATTGTTGTTATCACAGCAGATTAGCCGATCCGGCCGCGCAGGCTCGGCGAACGTTGAGGGCACAAGCGCCACTTGATGGACTCAGCCCAACGGGTTCCAGCGCTGGGACCAGTCATCGTCGGTTTTGATCACTTCCCGCAGCAGATCGAATGCCTGTTGCAGAGTCGCCGAATCCCGGTCCCGAGAGTAAACCAGGTAAGTCGGGTAACTGAATTCCGGGGCCTTGGCCACGGCTTCCAGTACGCCGCTTTCCAGGTAACTTTGCACCACCCGCGTGCGGAAATAACCGCTGCCGCCGTGCTCCAGCAGGTACTGCAACGCCAGTGGCCCGAGATTGAAACTCAGCGCAGCCTTGGCCTTTTCCGGCAGGGCCGCATCGTGCTGGCGACGGAAGTCCGGGCCCCAGTCGATGTACACGTACGGGTCGGGTTGGCCGGCCAGGCGCACCAGGATGAGTTTTTCTTCCAGCACTTGTTCCACTTGCAGGCGCGGCCAGTATTCGGGCTGGTAAACCAACGCCGCGTCGAGCACGCCCAGTTCCAATTGGCGCAGCAGGTTTTCGCCGTCGCGGATTTCCATGCGCAGGGCGTGGCTGGGGATTTTCTCCCGCAGCTCGGCGGCCCAACTGAGCATCAGCGGATTGCACAGGCTGACTTCGCCACCGATGTGCAACACGTCACGGTAGCCTTCGGGCAGTGGCAGATCGCGGCGCGCGGCTTCCCAGGTTTGCACCAGTTGATTGGCGTAAACCACAAAGGCTTCGCCGTTCGGCGTCAGGCGCGCGCCGGCGCGGTTGCGCACGAACAAGGTGCTGCCCAATTGGCTTTCGAGTTTCTGCACCCGGGCGGTGATCGCGGTCTGGGTCACGTGGAGTTTTTCCGCAGCGGCGGCGAGGCTGCCGTGACGGACGATTTCCAGGAAAGTGCGGGCGAGATCGATGTCCATGGGGTGGCCGGTGCTAAAGGTGTCCGCATTGTAAGAGCCCCAAGTCTTACTGAACACCGCAATCCCTGTGGGAGCGAGCTTGCTCGCGATGACGGCGGCACATCCTGCATCAATGTTTACAGACAGTCCGCTATCGCGAGCAAGCTCGCTCCCACAGGGTTCGGTGGTGTTCGGTCCTTAGTGACAAGGTGTCAGAGTTTTCACATTCCCCCCAACCCCCGCGCACTACACTGCAACCGTCTCCCGCCCCAACGGACCAACCCATGCCGGCAAAACCCGCAACCAAGCTCCTCGACACCCCTGAAGGCCAGCGCCTGGCCGGCAGCGAGGCCCCGGACTGGCGCGAGTGGGGGCCTTACTTGAGCGAACGCCAATGGGGCACGGTGCGCGAGGACTACAGTCGCGACGGCGATGCCTGGCGCTATTTCCCCCATGAGCACGCCCGTAGCCGCGCCTATCGCTGGGGCGAGGATGGCCTCGCCGGATTCTCCGACAAGGCCCAGCACTGGTGCCTGGGCCTGGGCTTGTGGAACGAGCGCGACCCGATTCTCAAGGAGCGTCTGTTCGGCCTGAACAACAGCGAAGGCAATCACGGCGAAGACGTCAAGGAGCTGTATTTCTTCGTCGATGGCGTGCCGAGCCATGCCTATATGCGCATGCTCTATAAATACCCGCAGGCCGAATTTCCTTACGCCGACCTGGTCAGTGAAAACGCTCGTCGTGGCCTGGCCGATACCGAGTACGAAATCCTCGACACCGGTGTGTTCGACGACAACCGCTATTTCGATGTGACGGTGGAATACGCCAAGCACACGCCCGACGACATTTTCATGCGCGTCACCGTGCACAACCGCGCCGATCAGCCCGCGCGCCTGCGCGTGTTGCCACACCTGTGGGCGCGCAACACCTGGAGCTGGGTGTCCGACGGGCAGAAACCGAACCTGAGCCTCAGTGGCGATCGGGTCCTCGCCCAACATCCGCAAATGCCGGATCGCCAAGCCACCGCGTGGGGCGAAGCCGATTGTGAATGGCTGTTCTGCGAAAACCAGAGCAACTTCCCCAAGCTCGACGGTGTGCCGGCGCAGGGGCCGTTCAAGGACGGGATCAATGATTTTATTGTCGACGGCGCCGCCGACGCGGTCCGGCATGACAGCGGCACCAAGGTCGCCGCGCATTTTGTGCTGAGCTTCGACGCCGGCCAAACCCGCAGCGTGTTCCTGCGTTTTGCCCCGGCCGGTTCGCCGCAGGTCAATGCGCGGACGTTGTTCGAACACCGCCGGGCCGAAGCCGATGAATTCTACGCCGCGCTGCAAAGCGGCATCACCGACGCCGATGCGCGCAATGTGCAACGCCAGGCCCTGGCCGGGTTGCTTTGGTCGAAACAGCTTTACTATTTCGACGTCAATCAGTGGCTCGACGGTGATCCCACCCAACCCGCACCGCCGCCCGAGCGCACGCATATTCGCAACACCCATTGGCGGCACCTGTCGAATTTCGACATCGTCTCGATGCCCGACACCTGGGAATACCCGTGGTACGCCTCGTGGGATTTGGGCTTTCAAGCGGTGGCGTATGCGCTGATTGATCCGGGGTTCGCCAAGCATCAATTGTTGCTGCTGGTCAAAGACCGCTTCATGCACCCCAACGGCCAGTTGCCGGCCTACGAATGGCGCTTCGACGATGCCAACCCGCCGGTACACGCCTGGGCCTGTTGGCGGGTGTATCAGCAGGACAAGGCGCTGACCGGGGCAGGGGACATGGATTTCCTCGAGCGGATCTTCCACAAACTGCTGCTGAATTTTTCCTGGTGGGTCAACCGCAAGGACGCCGAGGGTCGCAACCTGTTCCAGGGCGGTTTTCTCGGGCTGGACAACATTGCACTGTTCGACCGCTCGGCGATTTTGCCGCCCGGTTATCAACTCGATCAGGCCGACGGCACCGCGTGGGTCGCCGCGTATGCGCTGGACCTGATGCGCATCGCCCTGGAACTGGCCAAGCGCAACAGCGTGTACGTCGATATCGCGGTGAAGTTCTTCGAACACTTCCTCTACATCGCCGGGGCGATCAATAAGATCGACTCTGACGCCGAAGGCTTGTGGGACGAACAGGACCAGTTTTTCTACGACGTGCTGCACCGTCCCGACGGCGTCAACGAACCCCTGCGCCTGCGCTCGATTGTCGGCCTGATGCCGCTGTTCGCCGTGCAAGTGCTGGAGCAGCACGAACACGAAGGCCTGCCCGGTTTGCGCGAGCGTTTGCTGGGTTTTATGCGCCATCGCCCGGACCTGGCCAGCCTGGTGTCACGCTGGACCGAACCCGGCGAAGGCAATCGCATGTTACTGGCGCTGCTGCGGGGCGAGCGGACCAAGGACCTGCTCAAACGCATGCTCGACGAGGACGAGTTTCTCTCGCCGTTCGGCATTCGTTCCTTGTCCAAGGCCTTCGCCGAACAACCGTTTGGCATCCGCATCAACGGCGACAGCCTGTGCGCCCATTACGAACCGGCGGAGTCCGAGTCGCGGCTGTACGGCGGCAACTCCAACTGGCGCGGGCCGGTGTGGATGCCGATCAACTACATGCTGATCGAATCCTTGCGCGAGTTTCACCGTTACTACGACCAGAATTTCTCGGTGGAATATCCGACGGGCTCGGGGTTTCTGGCGTCACTGGAAGAGGTGGCAGACAGCTTGAGCCAGCGCCTGACCAAGCTGTTTCTGCGGGATGAAGAGGGCAATCGACCGTCGATGGCCGGCTATGCACAATTGCAGGCCGACCCGGCGAGTCGCGATCTGGTGCTGTTCCATGAGTACTTTCATGGCGAGACCGGACGCGGGTTGGGGGCCAGCCATCAGACCGGGTGGACGGCGTTAGTCGCGCTTTTGTTGCAACCTTGAGACCGCGTTGATCGTTCCCACGCTCTGCGTGGGAATGCCTCAAGGGACGCTCCGCGTTCCAATGGGACGCAGAGCGTCCCGGGCTGCATTCCCACGCGGAGCGTGGGAACGATCACTCTGCCAATTCAGCCTCCCGTGCCCAATCGGCCACCAACCGCGACGGCGTCCCGCACGCCTTGCGCTTCATCACAAAATTGCGGCACTTCTCGGCAAACTGTTTGCGGTTTTGCACCATGTCCAGATACATCTCTTCCAGCTCCGCATTGCGGCAATGCTGCATCAGTTGCGTATCGCTGCGGCCCTTGCGCTCGCGAATCGCCGCGTACGCCGGATCGTTCAACGCGCCATTGGCTCGCTGCAGCAACCACAATCCAAACTCATCCGGGCAACGCGGGCCGATTTCCTGGACCATGCCCAGTTGCAACGCCTGGGTGGCGCTAACCGGCAGGCATTCCTCGGTGAGTTTTTCCGCCATGGCCTGGCCCACGGCGCGGGGCAGGCTGTAGGTCCAGTATTCGGAACCGTACAGACCCATGGTTTTGTAGTGCGGGTTAAGCACGATTTCGGCGCGGGCGAACACGATGTCGGCCGCCAGCCCCAGCATCACGCCGCCAGCCCCGGCGCTGCCGGTCAGGCCGCTGATCACCAGTTGCCGGGCGGTGAGCAGTTCCTCGCAAACATCATCGATTGCCTGAATATTCGCCCAGGCCTCCAGCCCCGGCACCTCGGCGGCTTGAATCACATTCAGGTGCACGCCATTGGAAAAACTGCCGCGCCCACCCTTGATCAACAAAACCTTGGTGTCCCGAGCCTTGGCCCAGCGCAGCGCGTCCACCAGGCGCTGGCACTGCTCGGTGCTCATGGCGCCGTTGTAGAACTCGAAGGTCAACTCGCCGACCTGCCCGGATTCGCGGTAGCTGATCGGTTGATAGGCTTCGGTGTTGAACGGGTTCGAGGCGATTGACCAATCAAGGGTCGGCACTTCCCTCAATTGTTGCGCGAGCACATGCCGCGCCGGACGTTTGAAGGTTTCTTCGCCGGGCAGCGGCTTGCGGCGCAGCGAACCGATCCAGACGCTGTGATCACCGGTGGCTACCAGCACCGCGTCGTCATGCACTGCCAAAATCTCTCCCGGCGTACCGCTGCGTTCATCCAGATGGGCGTCATACAGGTAGTACTGACTGCCCGCCAGACTGGCCAACACACCGGGTTGCCCATCGGCTGCCTCGATGCTGCGTTTGATAAAGCGCGAGCAGTCGTGCCAGCTAAAGGCGCGATCGGCCTGTTTCATGTTCGGCTGCAAGCGCCCCAGCACATGGCGCTGGCTGTAATCCACTGGGACCGGCACGAAACCGGCGACACATTTTTCCACCACTTCGCGGATGCAAAGAATCGCCGCATCGCTGACCCGCCCGTTGTACAACTCGGATTTGCGCAGGCCCTGGGGCAGGTTGAATTCGCACGTGGCCCAGACCGGCCCGGCGTCCATGTCTTCCACCGCTTGCAACGCGGTGACGCCCCAACGCTCAAGTTCGTGGGTGATGGCCCAGTCCAGGGCGCTGGCGCCGCGATCACCGACGATGCCGGGATGGATGATCACCACCGGGCGCCGGGCATTGCTCCACAGTTGGTGCGGCACCCGGTCCTTGAGAAACGGGCAAATCACCAGGTCGGCGGCGGACTGTTCGATTTGTTCGCACACAGCGTCTTGGTCGGTAAACAGCACCACGCTGGGGGAATGCCCGGCCTGGCGCAATTCCAGCCAGGCCCGTTGGGTCAAGCCGTTGAAGGCCGATGACAGCAGAATGATCTTTAGTGAACGCATGAGCGCCTCTTCCTTGAGAATGTTCAGCCGCGGGCTCCCAATGAGCCGTCCCTGGCTTTCGATGGAAGCGCGATAGTAGAGAGTGTGGGAGGGCGGCCTACTGACCGGGGTCAAACTTGTGGCAGCGAGTGTTCATTGTGGGAGCGAGCCTGCTCGCGAAAGCGGAGTAACAGTCAACATCAATGTTGAATGTGAAATTGCTTTCGCGAGCAGGCTCGCTCCCACAGGGGAAGAGAGTTGGTCAGAAGGCGAAACAGGAGCAGCCAAACGCGCCCCAGAACCCTTGGAAGTCACTGACCGGCGCCGACGACATCCGCGCCCGCTGGTGGCTGTGGGCATGCACCGCACACGCTCCGACACACTGGTGAATTTGCGCCGTCAGCGGCGCCAGTGGTTGCCAGTGCCCCGGCACTTTGGTCACCGGTGACCACTCGGGCACGACCGGGATCGGTGGCGGCGAGAGTTTTTCAAACTCGACGCTGCCATAGACAATCTTGCCATCCACAATCGTCAGCACCGATTCGATCCACTTGATCGCTTCGTCCTCGATGTGAAAATAGTCCGCCGACAGCGCAATCAAATCCGCCAGTTGCCCGACCTTGATCTGGCCCTTCTTGCCTTGCTCGGAGGAGAACCAGGCACTGCCGTGGGTGAACAGTTCCAGCGCAGTGTCGCGGCTCAAGCCTTGCGGATACAGTTCCAGGCCACCCACGGTGCGGCCGCTGACCAGCCAGTACATCGAGGTCCAGGGGTTGTAGCTGGACACGCGCGTGGCATCGGTGCCGGCGCCGACCGGGATGCCTTCAGCGAGCATGCGCGCGATGGGCGGGGTGTGCTCGGCGGCTTTGGCGCCGTAGCGATCGACGAAGTATTCACCCTGGAACGCCATGCGATCCTGAATCGCAATCCCGCCGCCCAAGGCTTTGACCCGCTCGATGTTCTGCGGGGTGATGGTTTCGGCGTGGTCGAAAAACCATGGCAGGCCATCGAACGGAATGTCGCGGTTGACCTTCTCGAACACGTCGAGCATGCGGCTGATCGATTCGTTGTAAGTCGCGTGCAAGCGGAACGGCCAGCGCTGCTCGACGAGGTGGCGCACCACCGGTTCCAGTTCCTGCTCCATGGTTTGCGGCAGGTCGGGACGCGGTTCGAGGAAGTCTTCGAAATCCGCCGCCGAAAACACCAGCATTTCCCCAGCACCGTTGTGCCGCAGGAAGTCGTCGCCCTGGCCGTAATGCGAAGTGTTGGTCCAGTTCTTGAAGTCGGTGAGTTCTTCCTTGGGTTTCTGAGTGAACAGGTTGTAGGCGATGCGCACGGTCAGCTGCTGGTCTTTGGCCAGTTGCTGGATGACTTGATAGTCGTCCGGGTAATTCTGATAACCGCCACCGGCGTCGATGGCGCTGGTCAGGCCCAGGCGATTGAGTTCGCGCATGAACTGGCGGGTCGAGTTGACCTGATATTCCAGCGGCAGCTTCGGCCCTTTGGCCAACGTCGAGTAGAGGATCATTGCGTTGGGACGGGCGATCAGCATGCCGGTCGGGTCGCCGTTCGAATCGCGGACGATTTCTCCGCCGGGTGGGTTCGGCGTGTCACGGGTGTAGCCGACCACTTTCAGCGCGGCGCGGTTGAGCAGGGCGCGGTCGTAAAGGTGCAGGACGAATACCGGCGTATCCGGCGCAGCCTTGTTCAGTTCTTCAATCGTGGGCAGGCGTTTTTCGGCGAACTGGAATTCGTTCCAGCCACCGACCACGCGCACCCATTGCGGGGTGGGTGTGCGGTCGGCCTGGTCCTTGAGCATGCGCAAGGCATCGACCAGTGACGGCACGCCTTCCCAGCGCAGTTCGAGGTTGTAATTGAGCCCGCCGCGTATCAGGTGCAAGTGCGAGTCGTTGAGGCCAGGGATCACCGTGCGGCCGTGCAGGTCGATGATCTGCGTACCGGGACCTTGCAGGGCCATGGCCTGGGCATCGCTGCCGACCACCACGAAGCGTCCGTCCTTGATCGCCACCGCGCTGGCCTGGGGCTTCTTGCGGTCAACGGTGTGCAGGCGTCCGTTGTACAGAATCAGATCGGCCGGGGCATCGGGCATGGTTTTACTCCCTGCGAAAAGTGGGCTGACCCAGGCACCGACGGCGCCTGCCGAAAGGCCTTGCAGTACACGGCGGCGATTGAATCCGTCGTGGTCGTCAGGTGGGCTCATGGCAGTGTTCTCCGCTCGGTTGCTCATCAAAGAACAGCCGATGACTGACGCATGCGGCCAGAAGGAATATAGACCGCAAAACCTTGGGCGGCCTGTTTTAACTGCCGGGCAGATCGGTTAGATTCGCCGCCCGCCCAAACAAGGATGTAGACGATGATTAAACTCAGTCACCCGAAAGGTATTTTGATCGCGGGGCTGATCGCCGTCGGTCTGGCCGCGACGTATCTGTATGCCGGCCAGGGCAGCAGCATCGCCGTGCCCGATACGGTGATGATGACGTCACGGGAAAAAGGTCCCATTGGGCCGAGGTTCGATGCCACGAAATGGTTTCGAAGTGGCATGTACGTACCCCAGGAACTCGACGGCCAGATTAATCCGTACATCATGACCCGCAGCGAGCCGTTTGTTTTCAAGGCCAAGGACAACGTATTCCTGGTCCAGGAAGCCCTTGAGGCGCTGAAAGATGTTCAGCCCGAAGTGAATACCCAACTCATCTGGGATACATGGCCGGTGCTGACCCGGCGCGTGCGTTACGAATCCAGTTTTTTCCTTGCCCCGGATAAGCCGGCGGATCTTTATAACCTGTATCTGCAAGTGAGCTATCGCCGATTTGTCATCCCCCTCAGGCTCGAAGGCGATGAAGGTGAGCTCAAGTTTGATGGCGATGTGACCGAGGTCAACAGGGTCGACGCGCTGGAAGAAGAACACACCCAAATCTTCGAAGAAATGGATGACGCCGGTACGCGATAAGCCCTGAAACGACGAATCCCGCCATATAGACGGGATTCGTGTGCAGCCAGAGAGGCTCCCCAGTGCGAGGAGCCATCATCTTACGACGGGAACAGCTCGGACAGTTTCATTGCCAGCATCATGTCGCCTTCAGCGCGCAGTTTGCCGCCCATGAACGCTTGCATGCCGTCGGTCGAACCGTCGACGATACCTTCCAGGGTTTCACCGTCCATGACCAGGGTCACACCAGCGTCCGGGTTTTCGCCTTCCAGCAGTTCGCAAGTGCCGTCTTTGACGACCAGCGAGAAGTTCTTGGTGTCGTCGATGCGGAAACCGAAGACCAGGTCCAGACCGGCAGCGGCGGCTGGGTTGAACTTGGCTTTCATTGCTTGTACGGCATCAGCTACGGAGGTCATGGTTTGATCCTTTCTTGGGTAATAAGAGCTGGTTGATTACAGCCAGGGTCACAATAATCCGGACTCAGCGAAACGTGATGAGTTCCGGGGCCTTCAGCAGTTGCAGATGCGCATGACTGTTGAAGGAAGCCAGAGCCACCTCGCGACCACGGAACTTCAGTAGGTTGAGCGAGGTGTTGACGATTTGCCAGTTGAGCTCAAAGGCCTGGCGGGCAGGCATTTGCGTGATGAGGTGAAGCAGGGCAGTGATGGTGCCGCCGGAGGTGAACACGGCGATTTTCTGGGTGTTGTCGGCCAGTTCGAGGATACGGTTCAGACCGGCCTGGACACGCTCGACAAAACCCAGCCAGCTTTCGAGCCCCGGCGTGTCGTAGGTGCCGGCCAGCCAGCGTTCGATGATCAGGGCGAAGATGCGCTGGAATTCGGCACGGTTTTGCGCGGCGTTACGCAGGACTTCAAGCGCTTCGGGCTCGTCTGCCAGCATGGCCGGGAGCAGGGCGCGGATCACTGCGTCAGCGTCGAATTCGTTGAAGGCGGAATCGGTTTCCAGGGTCGGCACCGGCAGGCCCACGGCGGTGAATTGCTCCAGCGCGGTGGTGGCAGTGTGCTGCTGGCGACGCAAGTCCCCGGCAATGCAGCGATCGAAGCTGACACCCAGCTCAGCAAGGTGCTGGCCGAGGATTTCTGCCTGGCGCACACCGGTCGGCGAGAGGACGTCGTAGTCGTCTGCACCAAAGGAGGCCTGGCCATGTCGAATCAAGTAGATGCTGCCCACGTCCGCGTCATCCCGGTACGTTGAAGGTTCGGCGAGGTTATGAGGATGGCTGCGGGCTGTCAATGAAAAAACATACGCTTGTTTGAAATGCCCGTTACAGGCCTGTTGCCAAAGGTTTCATGGCTGGCCCCAAAGCCGGGGCATGGGTATGCTGGAGCCATCCCGCGCGAGTGTTTCAGCGGCGCATCAGTATTGAAGGAGTCCTGTGTGGAGTTTTTTGCCGAGTACGCCAGTTTCCTGGCCAAGACCGTGACCCTGGTGATCGCCATTCTGGTGGTCCTGGCCAGTTTCGCGGCATTGCGCAGTAAAGGTCGGCGCAAGTCGGCCGGCCAGTTGCAGGTCAGCAAACTCAATGATTTCTACAAAGGGTTGCGTGAACGCCTGGAGCAGACGTTGCTCGACAAGGATCAGCTCAAGGCCTTGCGCAAATCCCAGGCTAAAACCGAGAAAAAACAGAAGAAAAAACCCGAAGCCAAGGGTCGGGTGTTCGTGCTGGATTTCGATGGCGATATCAAGGCGTCGGCCACTGAAAGCCTGCGTCACGAAATCACCGCGCTGCTGACCCTCGCCACGCCCAAGGATGAAGTGGTCCTGCGCCTGGAAAGCGGCGGCGGCATGGTCCATAGCTATGGCCTGGCCTCTTCGCAACTGGCGCGGATCCGTCAGGCCGGCGTGCCGTTGACCGTGTGCATCGACAAGGTCGCGGCCAGCGGCGGCTACATGATGGCGTGCATCGGCGAGAAAATTATCAGTGCGCCGTTCGCCATTCTCGGCTCCATCGGCGTGGTCGCGCAGTTGCCCAACGTCAATCGCCTGCTGAAGAAACACGACATCGACTTCGAAGTGCTGACCGCCGGCGAGTACAAGCGCACCCTGACCGTGTTTGGCGAAAACACCGAGAAGGGCCGGGAGAAGTTCCAGGAAGACCTGGACATCACCCACGAACTGTTCAAGAACTTCGTCGCTCGCTATCGCCCGCAACTGGCCATCGATGAAGTCGCCACTGGCGAAATCTGGCTCGGCATCGCGGCGCTGGACAAGCAACTGGTGGACGAACTCAAGACCAGTGACGAATACCTGGCCGAACGGGCCAAGGGCGCGGAGCTGTACCACTTGCACTACGCCGAACGCAAAAGCCTGCAAGAACGGATCGGCATGGCCGCCAGCGGTTCGGTGGATCGCCTGCTGCTGAGTTGGTGGAGTCGATTGACTCAACAACGCTTCTGGTAAGTCGCAAACAATAACCCGGTCAATTCGCTGGCCGGGTTTTTTATGCCCGTTGTTTATCAATGCATTAATCGATAAGTGTGTGGTGGTATTTGTATATATCTGATGTTCATATAGTTGATGAGTTTGCCATTGTTCTGATCGGATATTGAAGCTTTTAATTGAAACTTCGAGCTTTAGACTGAAGGCTCTTATTGTGAAAAGAGTTATGCCTTCATGTCTTCTGAAATAACGTCATCCTCGTCCACAACTAACGCAACGGAAATGACGCCTGAACAACAAGGCGTTTTTTACGCATTATTCAAGGATCATCCCATTCCGTCCTGGCTGTCCGAGGCCGACGGCCCGGCCCGCACGTCGCTGTACGCGCGGGTAGTGGCCAGCCAGAAATCCCGGGTCGAAGCCGCCATGGCGATGGCCGCACTGAAAAGCCCGCAACAGTTTTGTTCACCGTTATTGGCCAAAGCCATAGAGGACAAGTTGGGCGAGCCGCTGGATATCAGGGGCGTGGTGTTTCAGCATGTTCGTTCAACCTCGAGCCTGCTTGGCCTGCGCAAGAAATTGGTACTGCCGATTGATCGTGACTTGTTAGTCGCCGCGTGTGAGAACTTCGAGGCCTCTGAAACACTCGAGAGTAACTATGACGACAAGTCACTTATTTATCAGCCGGAACGTATTAACGGCACCTCCAACAAAATACTCGCGCTCAAACCCCATGAGTTTGCCCAGTTGTGCCGCACCCTGGACTTGGGCAAGCAGTACCAGACCCACCTGAACAGCGTGTTTGAACCGCACGCCGACACGGGCGCCGTGCGTCAGGCTTGTGTCCATCACTCCCAGCGTGTGTTCGACGTGGACCGGTACCAGGCGCTGATGAAGAAAAACATCACTGAACCGTTGTTCCAAATGCTGGATGAGGTAATGGCCAATACCGCGTCGATCAAGTTGGGTCAGCGCACCGTCGCCTATAAGCGCCTGGAATTGCTGGGCTACAAGCTGTGCGGCGCGATGCTTATCGTGACGGTCAGTGACGGGGCCTATGTCGATAATCCTTGCGTGCTGTATTTGCCGGGGGATACCGAGCAACCGCTAAAAGAGTACGCCAGCGTCACCGCGCTGGAAGTGGACCTCGGTTCGCGCTTGCTCGACAAGACATTCGAATCCCTGCTCATGCGCTTTGTCTCGCTGAGGGATCGCCCCGGATTCCATTCGGCGCTCGCGGCAAGGGATATGCGACCCGCCAGCCACTGGATGCAACCCTCGCAGCGGGCTTCCTTGCCCGTGACGACCCTCGCGGTGACAAGCAATCTGTTTGCCGACCTTTACCTGCAACGCGCCGAGCAGGTCATGGCCGATGCGCGTCTGCTGGTCGTGCCCACCGACGATGAAGACGAAAAAAGCCGACTGGCTCGGATGGACACTTACACGACCATCGGCCTCGATCTGGTGCTGTTCGGCGTTTCGTTCATCCCGATGGTGGGGGAGGTGATGATGGCGTTGACCGTCGCCGATTTGCTGCTGGGGGTCTACCACGGGATCGAGAGTTGGGCGGCGGGCGAGCAGGAACAGGCGGCGGATTATTACTTCGATACCCTGGAAAACCTGATCGTAATGGGGGCTTTGTCTGCCGGGGCAGGTGCCGCCAGAGTCGCGTTCAGACGTGTGCGCACCAGCCCGTTTGTCGAAAGCCTGCGGGAGATAAGGTTTTCCGAGGACAGGGTCCGTTTGTGGAAGCCCGATCTGGCGCCTTATCGCCGCAACATCTCGCTGCCGCGCTGGCTCAAACCCGACGAACGCGGCCTGCGCTGGTTCGAAGACCAGGCATACGTGGCGCTGGACAAGGACGTCTACGCCGTTCGCCCGCAAGCGGACACCGACCTGTGGGAGATCGAGGGGTCGAACCTGGGCGAAAACTATGCGCCGGCCCTGGAAACCAACAACGTCGGCGCATGGCGCCATGACTCCGAGCTGCCGTTGGAGTGGGATCGCCTGACGCTGTTCCGGCGCCTGGGCTATTTGGAGCAGGACATCCCCGATGCGCGGGCGTTGCAAATCCTGCTGGTCAGCGCCACCGACGACGACGCCTTGCGTCGGGTGCTGATCGACCGGACCCGGCCGCCGGCGTTGCTGGTCGATACCGTGCGCCGGTTTGCCACGGACAGCTGGGTCACCGGGTTCATCCAGGACATGAGCACTGAGCGGACAGCGGCGGTCGCCGACGCGGACCTGCAATTGCGTTTGTTGACCTCGCTCAAGACCTGGCCGGTGCAGACCGCGATCAATGTCGTTGACGCCACCGGCCAGCCTTTCAGCCGGTATACCGCGCCCGGCGTCGAGCAGCCCGGCAAGACCCTGCGGCTGAACCTGGACAAGGTGCGCAAAGGCGAGTTCTACCCCGAGCTGCTGTCCGGCCTGAGCGCCAGTGAACGCACGCACCTGCTCGACTCACCGTCGGTGGTGGCCGCCGAGCAGATCACCGCGCTGGTGCAGAAATTGGCCGAGCAGGCTGATCGCAAGCGCCGGGACCTGTTCGAATGGATTTACCAGCGCGCCGCGCCGGAGCAAGTGCTGCGCGCCACGCCGCTGAGTTATCAATTCTCCGATTTGCCGATCAGTGTGATCGATGAGCTGATCCGTCATGCCGACAGCAGTGAACTGACCGAACTAGAAGCCGGCAACGTGCCGCTGCGCCTGGCCGAGGAGGCACGACGCTATCGCCAGGTGGTGCGGGTCAGCCGAGCCTACGAGGGCCTGTACCTCGACGCGGTCGGCGGTATCGATACCGACCGTGTCGTATTTGGCGCGCTGCGGCATCTGCCTGGTTGGCAAAGCGATCTGTACGTGCACGTGCTGGAGTGGTCGTTCTACACCGACGAAATGGCCAGCATCGGCGCGGAAAACGCCTCGCAACAGTTGCTGATCAATGCCCATCCCGACCGTTTTGAAGTCCGCGACGCCAGCTCCAATCTGCTCAGCTACCTGCCGGGGCGCACCCGCGCGCATTATTTCCAGGCGCTGTGGGAAGGCTTGTCCGTCTCCCGTCGTTCGGCGCTGGGCTTGCACGTCGAGGATCATGGGGTCGGCCTCAGGGCGAAAATTACCAACCTGGCCCTGGAGCGGCGGGCATTCGCCCAGGCGAGCCTCGGTATTTTTCCGGTGCGGGCGGGTTATGTTTCGCCCATGCGCCTGGCGGACCCTTTGCTCGTAAAACCGTCAGCGGGGGCAGCGCCACAGGTTCCGGGGCTGATGGGCCGATCCTCCGCGGTTATCCGCCGTGCGCAGGAGCTGTACCCGACCCATTCGATGGAGCAGATCGAGCTGTTTCTCAGCAGCCTGGGGCCGGACGAAGTGTTGGTCTTGAGAAAACTGGAAAACCTGCGCCTGGAGTACCTGACCATCAGGACCGTATTGCAGAACTGGGTCAATCGCGACACCTGGTACCAGACCGAAACGGGGCCGCGGCTCAAGGTCTCGACCCTGGCCAAAAACCGCGCCGCCATGGACATCATCCGCTGCTGGCGGCGGGAAACCCCCAGCACACTAACCCTCGACGGCAGGCTGTATGAACTGTCGTTTGCACCCTTGCAACTGGGCAACTTGCCGTTGATCACTGGCGACTTCAGCCACGTCGGCGCGCTGGTCATGGATCGGGTCGGGGCCAGTCCCGGGCTGAACACGTTTCTGCGCAACTTCAAGTTCCTGCGCCGTTTGTCCCTGGTGGGCAACCAGTTGACGCGCGTGCCCCAGGCCGTCAGCACCATGCCGCGCCTGGAAACCCTGGACCTGAGTGATAACCACATTCTGATGACCCCGGCAGCGGTCGCCGATCTGGCGGGCCTGTTCCGGTTGAAAACACTGAACCTCAACACCAACCCGACCCTGACCCAGGCCCCGGATGTGGCGCGCATGCAACTGCTGGAGCGCCTGGAGCTGCGCAGCACCGGCATCAGCCACTGGCCCAGCGGGTCGACCGGATTGCGGCGCCTGAGGGTCCTGGACCTGCGCGATAACAGCATCACCGAAATCCCGGAGGACGTATTCGCCGCACCCGGCAGTTTGAACCTGGGCACCAACATTTCCGGCAATCCGCTGTCGGCGCAAGCACGCCAGCGCCTCACCGCCTTCCAGCAAACCAGTGAAATCAGCCTGGGACTGATCGCCACAGGGCGTGGGCAAGATGTGCGAGACGTATTGATGGACCTCACGATGAGTTCGACCTGGCTGACGGGAGCATCAGCGCTGGATACGGTGCGCAGGCGCCAGTTGTGGAGCGCGGTGTATGCGTACCCGGATTCGCGGCCGTTTTTCACCTTGCTCAATCGCCTGCGCTTCACCGCTGACTTCCGGGTGGTCTATCGCTCGTTGAGCCAGCGGGTGTGGGACGTGATCGAGGCCGCGGCCGAGGACAGTCATCTGCGCCGCACCTTGTTCCGCATGGCCAATGTCGGGCAACTCAGCGCCGATGGCTCGTCCCTGGTGTTCAGCGATCTGCACGTGCAAGTGCTGTGCTACCGGGCGTTGGGCGTGGTGCGGGACAGGGCCGCGACCGAGACGGAACTGGTGCGGTTGCTGCGCGGTTTGTATCGCCTGCAAGAAGTCGAGCGCCTGGCCGTGAAAAACGTCATCTCCCGATCGCGCACCGGCCCGCTGACCCTCGAACAAGCGATGGAAATCAGCCTGGCCTATCGGGTGGGGCTTGCCGAACGCCTCGATTTGCCGGCGCAACCGCGGGACATGAATTTAAGCCTGGCAATCGACGTGATTCCGCAGACCCTCGACTGGGTCTACGGCGAAGTGCTGAAGCTAGAACAGTCATCGGCGCTGGCGCACTGGATGACGCTGCAGGAGTTCTGGAAGCGTTATGTGGAAGGCATCCATCAGGCCAATTTCGATGATCTGGTGTTACGTACGGCGGTGGCTTTCCAGCAGTTGGATCGCGAGTCACGCTTTGGTCGCGAGCAGTACAACCAACATATGGACGCGATCGTTAATAATTTTCGCAATGAACGCATTGCCCTGATGGCCAAGCTGACCGCTGACAGCTTGCGGCGCAACCCCGGTTTGCCGTCGATCATCGACGACACGAAGCGCACGCCCACCCGCTTTACGATCAGCCCGACGGGGCAAAGGACAGAACCGGAACTGACAAGGAGGTCACAGGATGCGCATTGACCCAAAACACTCGGTCGGCACTGATCGTTTCGCAGGTCTGGCCCTGGACACCGTGCTGCCCATGACCCCGGCGCAATACGCCGCGAAGCTGATCGGGCAACGCTGGGGCACAGCGGTGCTTGATGCGGTTCTGGTGGACCTCAACTACGATTTTTACGGCTACCCGGCCCAGGGCGAAATTCACCAGGGCAGGGCGCGCACCTCCCGCAGCCTGGTCCAGGCGTTGCTCGAGAATTACCAGACCGTGGGCGCCGGACGCTTCGGCGAAACCGCCTTCGGTCTGTACACGCCGCCCACCGTGGGGCCCCAGGTGCGGATCGTTGAGATCGACGAATCGATCAACCCTGGCGGTGGTTATCGCGATTACGAAGGGGTGTACCGCACGACCTCGCCGCAGGTCTACGGACCCTCCACCCAATTGGCGTTGCAACCGGCGGCGTTCAAGGATTGGGTGTGGAACCTCGGGTTCAAGGCGCAATACGCCGCTTACGTGGCGGATGCCTGGCCCCAGGATCAAGCCTTGTTGGCCGCCGACGCTTATCCGTTGCGCACAGCAATCAAACTGGCCTTCGTCATGGCCGCCTGGTTACAGCATCAGGAACGCAGCTTGAGTGACGCCGGGCTCGACCTGGCGTTGCGCGCCGCCGCATTGGACGGACGGCAAACCTGGGCGCAACTGACCCTGGCGCAGTTGCAGGCGAGCACGCTGGTGCCGGACTCCGTGGAGGCGGCGCGCCTGGTGATTTATCGCTACACGTCCGAGGATATCTGGCGTTTTCGCGACCGCTCGACCGGGCGGATGCTGCTCTACGTGCCCGGCAATGCTTCGCCGTTCCATGAATTCGCCGACCATCAGGCGCTGTGCGCCTGGGTGGTCGAGATGGCCCGTGACGGTGCGCGTAAAACGGCGCTCGCCCGACACTTTGCAGACGATGATCAAGAGGACGGCACCTTTCACGCCGGGTTGCTGACCGCCCTGACCGGGATGGTCACGTACCCGCGCCAATACCGCTTGAAAAAGGGTCATGGCTTTTTCAATAACAGCGGTTATTGGTCGCCCGACACCTACGTCAGCGCCGAAGTGGCGCCGCGCGCCGAGGACCCTTTCGCGCAGTGGGTGCTGGTGATGAAACGGGCGGCGCAGGCCAGCATCGACACCATTCGCGACGACGCTCAGGTCAATCGTGACAACCTGAGTGCCGTGGTCGAGCCCGTGGTGCAATGGGTCAACCGATTCGGCCCGCTGGCCTTGTTTGTGCCAGGAGGCGAGGGCCTGCTGGCGCTGGCCGGGTTGATTGATGCCGGGTATGGCCTCGGTGAAGCGGTGAACGGCAAAACCACGGACGAGCGCTGGGGCGGTGTCGGGCGCACCCTGTTCGGTCTGCTCAATGCCTTGCCGATGGTCAAGGCTGGCGCGGTGCTCAAAGTCGAGCAGCGAGCCGCAGAGGCGAGTGTGCCTGGGGTGGTGGGCAAGGCCGCACAAACCGCCGAGCGTGCCGTCAGCGACAGCGTGGCCACGGTGCAATCACGGATTGCTCAATTGCGCACGCTCATTCCTGAAACCGCTGCCTTCGGCGACGATGCGCTGCGTGCCATCGACCAGGTGTGCGAACTCGACAGCAACGCGTTAGCCCTGTTGCAGGGTGGGCAGCCACCGTCGCCGATCCTGGCGGACACCTTGAGCCGTTTTCGTATCGATCAGGATCTGCAACAGGTCATCGACCGCCTGCCGGTGGGGTCGGCCGAGGCCGGACAGGCGCTGGCGGCGCGTGCCGAGCAGTTCAACCTGCGCTACGCCGCGACGCAGCACTCCGATCATGAGTGGGTGAGGCTGTTCCAGTCGCAGTACCCCGGCTTGCCGAAACAGGCCATCGAACAGATGCTCGACCGCTCGGGCATCGACATCGCCGCGTCGCATACCCTGGCCGAGGCCAAGCGTGTGTTGGGCGAGTTGAGCGTCAAGGCGCAGCAATATGAGCAGCATGTGCGCCTGGCCCGGGCTTACGAAGGCCTGTACCTCGCGGCGGTGAAGAATGCTGACAGCGAAGTACTGGCCTTGCATTCCCTGGAGCGCCTCGCCGGCTGGCCGGCTGGAGCGCGAATTGAGGTCTGCGAAGGTTCTGCGGCGGGCCGTGTCCTGGACAGCATCGGCCCGCGCATCGCGACGTCGACCCGCCAATTGATCAAGCTGGGATCCGGTTACCAGGACGCGGGGCGAACCGTGGACTTTTACCCGGCGTTGCTCAAGGCCTTGTCTCCCGAACAGCGCACGGCCCTGGGGTTGCGTGTCGATCACGGCCTGGAAGATTTGCAGGCGAAATTGCGCGCCATGCCGCGTTCGCGCGCCGACCTCGAATCCGGGTTGCGGCGTATGAATGCCGGCCTGCCGTTCGACAGCCTCGGGCTACGCGGCGGCGGCTTTCCGTCCACGACCGATGCGTCGGCTTTTTCCCGGGCGATCGAAAAGCTCCAGTTGCAGGAGCTATACCCGGCCAGGACGGAGCAAGAGATCGAGGCGCAGTTGGCGCTGTGGGGCGAAAAAGCGCAGATGCATCTGATCGACCTGAGCATGCAGGTGCAGCAACTACGCACCGACCTGACGACCTGGGTTGAGCAGGTCGAGGAGGATGTCGATCACATGGACATCGACCTGCTGGAAGCGGACGATCCGGAGGCCGCCGGCCTCAGTGCCGAGCAGATCGAAGCACAGAACGATGAGCGGATCGCCGAATCCATTCGCTATGAGCGGCAAACTCGAATGGAACTGGCTTACGAGTTGGATTTGTTGTGGCAGCAACGAGGCGATGCGTCCAGGCGTGTCTACAACGACGGTGAATTCGTGGGGTTTCGCCTGGAAATGGACTTCGAGCATTTTCACAGCCTGCCAGCCTTGAACGTGCAGTTGGGGCAGGTGGTGGAACTGACCATGTCCAATTTTTCGTTGACCGAGACGGACAGCCTCTCGCCGTTTTTGCGCGGATTTCGCAAATTGCGCGTGCTGGACCTGGCCGGCACCGACCTGCGCCAGAGCGCTGCCAACGGCGCCTGGGTTGGCCATCTGCCGGAGGCCATCGGCGAACTGACCGAGCTCACGCACTTGAACCTGCGGCAAACCGGCGTGACCCTGACTGAACAAGCGGCCGGTGAACTGAGCAGCCTGGCCCGGCTCACGTCGCTGGACATGAGCACTAACCCGTTGGATTTGCCACCGCTGGTGCTGTTCCTGCCCGCGTTGCGCCGCCTCAACCTGCGTGCCACCGGCATTCGGAACTGCCCGGTGGGTGTGCTCGATCACCCGTATCTGCAATTGCTGGACCTGCGTTACAACCACATCGACCGGGTCCCCGAAGCCGTGCGCATGCAGTCGGTGGGCAGCAACCGGGTTTTGCTGACGGGCAACCCGCTGAACGATGCCGACAGCCTGCGCTGGGTGGTCCGTCACCGCCAGGAAACCGGGATCAACGTGTGGATGGGCTTGCCGAGCGCCGATTTCGCCCAGCCCGATGCCTGGCTGACGGGGTTGTCACCCGAACAGTCGGCAACCCAGGCCGGGCGCTGGCAACACTTGGCCACCCTGGAGGGCAACGAACGGTTTTTCGCCACGCTGGACATGGTTCGGCGCAGCGCTGATTTCCGGGTGAATTATGCGGCGTTGCAACAGCGGGTCTGGCACTTGGTCGATGCCATCGAAGCGTCGCCCGCGCTGTGTCAGCACGTGTTCCGCGATGTCGAGTGGACCGCCGCCAATGGCGATGATCCCTTCGCCAGTTTCGATCAGCTGGAGGCGCGGGTCGCCGCGTTCAACGCCGCCCCGGCAGATTAAGGCAGGCGAAAAAAAACCTTGGGCCCGGCTTCACGGCCAGGGCTCAAGGTTTTGGGTACTACAGACTCAGCGACGGCGGAACAGCGGCAGCGGTTCGTCAGTGGCCGCCTGGTACGTCACCGAGAAGTCCTTGAGACCTTCAAGGGCTTCGTACGGGTCTTTATCGGCGCGAATGGCAAACGCGTCGAAACCGCAGCGATGCAGGTAGAACAACTGGTCACGCAGCACATCGCCAATCGCCCGCAGTTCGCCTTTGAAACCATAACGGTCACGCAGCAGACGGGCGTTGGAGTAGTTGCGACCATCGGTGAAGGCCGGGAAGTTCAGGGCGATGACCTGGAAGTTGTCCACGTCTTCACCGATTTCTTCGGCTTCTTCATCGGCGTCCAGCCACACACCCAGGCCGCCATCGCGGGCCTTGAGCATGCGGGCGTGTTCGCGCCACAGCGACAGCGGCACGATCAGGTCGTCGCAGTTGCTGATCTCGTCGATGTTGAAATCCTTGGGCAGCAAGTGCCAGGTTTCGTCGACGACTTCGTTGTTCTTAATGATTCGCTGCATAGACGCGCTCCTTGAAGAGGTCGATGCCGATACGCTGATAGGTGTCTATGAAGCGCTCGTCTTCGTGACGTTGTTCGACGTACACGTTGATCAGCTTCTCGATCACATCAGGCATGGCTTCCTGGGCGAAGGACGGGCCGAGGATCTTGCCCAGGCTGGCGTCACGGCTGGCGCTGCCACCCAGGGACACCTGGTAGAACTCTTCGCCTTTCTTGTCCACCCCGAGGATGCCGATGTGGCCGACGTGGTGGTGACCACAGGCGTTCATGCAACCGGAAATGTTCAGGTCCAGTTCGCCGATGTCGAACAGGTAATCCAGGTTGTCGAAACGACGCTGGATCGATTCGGCGATCGGGATCGACTTGGCGTTGGCCAGGGAGCAGAAATCACCGCCCGGGCAGCAGATGATGTCGGTCAGCAAGCCGATGTTCGGCGTGGCGAAACCTTGCTCGCGCAATTCGCCCCACATCGCGAACAGTTGCGACTGCTCAACGTCGGCCAGAATGATGTTCTGCTCGTGGGAGGTGCGCAGTTGACCGAAGCTGTAACGCTCGGCCAGGTCGGCCACGGCGTCGAGCTGCTTGTCGGTGATGTCGCCCGGTGCCACACCGGTCGGCTTCAAGGACAGGGTCACGGCCACGTAGCCCGGCTTCTTGTGCGCCAGGGTGTTGCGGGTGCGCCAGCGGGCGAAACCCGGGTGTTCCTTGTCGAGTGCGGCCAGTTCGGCGGTCTGGTTCTCCAGCGCCTTGTAGTCCGGATCGACGAAGTGTTTGGCCACGCGATGCACTTCGGCCTCGGTCAGCGTGCTCTGGCCACCGCGAAGGTGTTCCATTTCCGCGTCGACTTTTTGCGCGAAGACTTCAGGGGTCAGCGCTTTAACGAGGATCTTGATCCGCGCCTTGTACTTGTTGTCGCGACGGCCGTAGCGGTTGTAAACCCGCAGGATGGCGTCGAGGTAGCTCAACAGGTCCGGCCACGGCAGGAACTCGTTGATGAACGCGCCAACCACCGGCGTACGACCGAGGCCGCCACCGACCAGCACACGGAAGCCCAGTTCGCCGGCGGCGTTGTGCACCGGCTCGAGGCCGATGTCATGGACTTCGATGGCCGCACGGTCGGAAGTCGAACCGTTGATGGCGATCTTGAATTTGCGTGGCAGGTAAGCGAATTCCGGGTGGAACGTCGTCCACTGACGGACGATTTCGCACCATGGACGCGGGTCGATCAACTCGTCGGCAGCGACACCGGCGAACTGGTCAGTGGTGACGTTGCGCAGGCAGTTGCCGCTGGTCTGGATCGCGTGCATCTGCACGGTGGCCAGTTCGGCGAGGATGTCTGGAATGTCTTCCAGCGCCGGCCAGTTGAACTGCACGTTCTGCCGGGTACTGATGTGGGCGTAGCCCTTGTCGTAGTCACGGGCAATCTTGGCCATCATTCGCGTCTGGCGCGAAGTCAGTTGGCCGTAAGGCACCGCCACCCGCAACATCGGGGCGAAACGCTGGATATAAAGGCCATTTTGCAGGCGCAGGGGGCGGAATTCTTCTTCGCTCAGCTCGCCTGCCAGATAGCGTCGGGTCTGATCACGGAACTGCTTGACGCGGTCCTCGATGATCCGCTGATCGTACTCGTCGTATACGTACATATAAGTCCTGTTCTCAGGCTTGGGCCGGTCGGTTCCAGTTGCGTTTTTCGCTTGCTGAAGTCTCCGATACTGCCTCGGCAATTCTGCGCGCACGGCCGCGCACTCCCTACGGAGCCGGGGCAAGATACCAGTTTGCAGTTATGCGCAAAAGTGATGTTTGAGTATATGTAAAGAACCAAAACGACTAACGAGAACCGTTATCGAAAAGCCATTAGTTGTGGTGCGGGCAATCGTCGTCTTTACTGTGGTCGAGTCTTTATGCAATCACCGATAAAACCGACAAGAGGCGATGCAATGAGCAACCCAACCAAAGCAAGGAAAAGCGACAGTACAGTTGACGCTTGGGCGATTTTGTTCCTGATCATTCTGGTCGTAGGAACCGCCGTTTTCTGGGTCAGTCACCAATAGCGACCCCGTCCGGGCCCGGTTCCGACGGATTGTTGGACAGAACCGGAATAATCCCCGTTTTTCGGGCGTTCGCTGGCTATAATGCGCGGCGAATTTCCGGGGCTCGGACCATTAATGTTGAAGTTTTTGTGTGGTGTATTGCTGACGCTTGGCTCGGTCTTCGGACCCTGTGCCCAGGCGGCTTCGGTGCTGTTCCTGAGCCCGGGAAGTACTAACGAAGCGTTCTGGGTCAGCTATGGGCAATTCATGCAGGCAGCGGCCACGGACTTGGGCATGGACCTGCGGATTCTCTATTCCCAGCGCATGCCCGAACTGACGATTGCCCAGGCTCGCACCGCGTTGCAGGGGCCGGATCGCCCGGACTATCTGGTGTTCGCCAACGAACAATACGTGGCCCCGCAAATCCTGCGCCTGGCCCTAGGCAGCGGCGTGAAGCTGTTCATGGTCAATGCGTCCCTGACCGACAATCAATTGAGCCTGCTGGGTGACCGCCCGGACCGATTGGGTAGCCTGGTGCCCAACGACGAGGAGGGCGGCTACCTGATGCTCAACGAACTGATCCGCCAGCATCCACCGGCAGCGCCGGGCCAATCCATCGAGTTACTGGCGTTTTCCGGGCTGAAGATCACCCCTTCGGCGCAACTGCGGGAAAAAGGCATGCTGCGCGCCCTGGCTGAACACCCGGAAGTGCGCTTGCGCCAATTGGTCTACAGCGGCTGGACCCGTGAGCGCGCTTATGAGCAGGCGAAAATGTTGTTCCTCCGTTACCCCGAGGTGTCGCTGGTATGGTCAGCCAATGACGAGATGGCGTTCGGTGCCATGCAGGCCTATGCCGAAACAGGCGGCAGGCCTGGGGTGGATGCCTTGTTCAGCGCCTTCAATACCTCTCCCGCCGCGTTGAAGGCCATTGTTGATGGACGCTTGAGCGTGCTGTTGGGCGGGCATTTCACCCTGGGTGGTTGGGCGCTGGTGGAGTTGCACGATATCGATCAGGGCGTGGAGCTGAATCAGTATGGCGGGCGTGACCGGCTGATTCCGTTGTTGCAGCTGATCGACAAGGCCCAGGCCAAGCGGATGCTGGCCATGGGCGATTCACCGGACTTCGGGGTGGATTTCCGGCACCTGTCGGCCAAGGGCCGGCCGACGTCCTATCGTTATCCGTTCAGCCTGCAAACCTTGATGCGCTGAATTCGCTTCAAACCCCGGCCAGCAACAGCACCAGTTTCACGATGCCGAACAGCGACAGCGCGAAGACTGCCGTAAACACAATCCCCAGAATCACGAAATGACTCGGCTTGCCGTGGGTAAAGTCCCGAGCGCGATTCTTGCCGCTCTGTACCCCGAAAGCTGCGGCTATCACGCTGTGCAGCATCTGCCACAAAGTCGGTGGCTTGTTGTCGACTGGATCGTCCATAAATCCCTCGTCATGTTTGTGTGTCAGGCAAGCATAGACAATGGGAGGGATTCCTGTGGGATCGAGCCTGCTCGCAACCTCAGCGCAACTCCAACTGCCGCCGATACGGCAGATCCGGCCCGGTCTTGCTGCAGGTCAGTGCCGCTGCTTGCACCGCAAATTTGAGCATGGCGTCAATCTGCTCGCGACTCAGGCGCTGCACACCGTCCACCGAATCCAGTTGCTGCTCGGTCAGCCAGGTAATCAATGCAGCCTGAAAGGTATCGCCCGCCCCAACCGTGTCAGCAATCTTCACCGGACACGCCGGCACCGACCATGATCCGTGGGCCCGGCTGAATACCGTCGCGCCTTCGCCACCACGGGTCAGGAAAACCAACTGACAGCGATGCTGCAGCCAGCCGTCGATCACGCGTTGCGGGTCCTGTTCGGGGTACAGCAGGCTCAAGTCTTCATCGCTGACCTTGATCAGATCGGCCAGCTCCACCAGTTGCGCAATCCGCGAGCGCCACAGATCAATGTTCGGTTCAGGATTCAACCGCACATTCGGATCAAGGCTGATCAGGCGTTTACCGCTTTCGCGCTGGACCAAGGCCAGCAGCGTGTCCGCAATCGGCTGCACCACCAGTGAAAACGAGCCAATGTGCAAGCCGCGCACTTCAGGCCCCAGTTCCGGCAGATGCTCCGGTTTCAATTGCCGATCCGCGCAACCTTCGCCACGGAAGCTGTAGTGGGGCGAGCCATTGGCGCCAACGGCGACCATGGCCAACGTGGTCGGTGCGGCGAAATCCACCAGGTAATCCGGGCGTACGCCTTCGTCCTGCAACACTTGCTGCAAGCGGCGGCCGAGGTAGTCGGTGGACAGCCCGGCAAACAGTGCCGCGTCTACGCCCAAACGGCGCAAACCCACCGCGACGTTGAACGGTGAGCCACCGGCAATCGCCTTGAAATTCACTTTTGAAGCCAGACCACTGGCATCGTCTTCGCTGAAGAAATCGAACAGCGCTTCGCCACACACCAGATACATAATTGTTCGCTCTTTAAAGGGTTGCGACATGCTGTTGATAGCGCTCGTAGGCTTGCTGAGCGGCCGTCACATTGTCGGCGATCGGCAGCGTTTCGCTGGCCAGATCGAGTTTTACGCAGCGCTGGCACAACTCCGCCAGGGTGCTTTCGTGTCCGTTGGACCATGATTTACACCACGCCGCTTGAATCGCCGCGCCCAAGGCCGCGGCTTCGCTTTGTTCGGTGCAGATCACTGGTGTGTTCATGATATCGGCGACGATCTGTCGCCACACCGGGCTTTTCGAACCGCCGCCGATCAAGCAAATGCTGCGGCTTTGTAAGCCATTCTGGCGCAGCAGGTCCAGTCCGTAACGCAGACCGAAGGTCGTGCCTTCGACGGCGGCGCGGCACAGGTTGGCCTGGGTCATGTTGGTCATGGTCAGGCCGTGCAGGCTTCCGGTGGCGTGGGGCAGGGCGGGGACACGTTCGCCGTTGAGGAACGGCAGCATGCTCACGCCGTCCGCACCAATCGGCGCATGGGCGACCAGATTGTTGAATTGTTCGATGTCCAGTTCGAACAGGTCGCGAATCACCCCGGTAGCGTTGGTCAGATTCATGGTGCAGATCAACGGCAACCAGCCGCCGCTGGAGGAGCAGAACGTGGCGACCGATGCATCCGGGCTGACCTGGGGTTGTTCGGAATAGGCACAGACCGTGCCGGAGGAACCGAGGCTCATGGTGATCGCGCCGGGCTGGATGTTGCCGGTGCCGATGGCGCCCATCATGTTGTCACCACCGCCACTGGAAACCAGCGCTTGCGGGTTAATGCCCAGGTGCTCGGCGATGCTCGGCAGGAGTGTGCCGACAGGCTGGTGCGCGTCGATCAGCTCCGGCAACGCTGCTTGCAGGCGTCCGGTGGCGTCGATGTCGCGCAGCAGCTGCAAGTCCCATTGGCGGGTGCGCACGTTGAAATAGCCGGTGCCCGAGGCGTCGCCGTATTCGCTGCAACTGCGGCCGGTGAGCCAATAATTGAGGAAGTCGTGGGGCAGCAGGATGCGGCCAATGCGGGCAAAAATCTGTGGGTGCTGTTCTTTGGTCCAAAGCAGTTTGGACACGGTGTAGCCCGGCGCGATGACGATGCCGAGGCGTTCCAGCGAACCTTTTTCACCACCCAGATGCGCCAGCAGACGGTCGTTTTCCGGCGTGGATTCGGTGTCGCACCAGAGCTTGGCCGGGCGCAGGACCTGGCCTTGATCGTCGAGCAGCACCAAACCGTGTTGCTGGCCGGAAACTCCGATGCCGAGAATGTCCTGGCCGTCGACGTTGGCGGCAAGCAGGGCGCGGCGGGTGGCCAGGGCAAAGGCTTCCAGCCATTGATTGGTGTCTTGCTCACGGCGACCGTTGGCAGCGCTGATCAAGCTGTGGGCGGCGGCACCCTGGCCCAGCACCTGACCGCTGACGGCGTCGAGGATGATCGCTTTGGTGCCTTGGGTGCCGCAATCGATGCCGAGGAATAGTTGTTGGTTTGCCATGTCATGACCCTACCGAAGATCGTTCCCACGCTCTGCGTGGGAATGCCTCAATGGACGCTCTGCGTCCGCTTTTGGATGGGACGCGGAGCGTCCCGGGCTGCATTCCCACGCAGAGCGTGGGAACGATCAGGCGGCGAGGACTTTTTCGAGGGTTCGCGTTACGCCCACTTCCCGCAAGCTGTTACAGCACCACTCAAACGCCGCGACAAACTCCGCCGAACGCGGGATTTCCTTGCCAAAGATCTCTTCAACCTCCAACAACCGCTGGGTGATCAACGCATCATCAGCCACCAACGCCTGACAGAACGCCGCCCGCGGATCGGGAATCGCGTAGGTCGTGCCATTCTCATCCACGCCCTTCAAATACAAGGCCCAGGCCGCCACCACTAGCGCCGCACGCTTGGTTTCCTGACCGTCGGCAATCAACCGGTTAAGCGTCGGCACGGTGAATTTCGGAAACTTCGACGAACCGTCCGAGCACACCCGTTCCAATTGATCGGCAATCGCCTGATTGGAAAACCGCGCCACCAGGGTGTTCTTGTAGTCGGTCAGGTCGATCCCCGGCACCGGCGCCAGTTGCGGCGTGACGTCCAGGTCCATGTAAGCGCGCATGTACTGCACGAACAGCGGATCATTCATGGTTTCGTGGACGAAGCGGTAACCCTTCAAGAACCCTAGGTACGTCAGCGCCAAATGGCTGCCGTTGAGCAACTTGATCTTCATTTCTTCGTAGGGCGTGACGTCGTTGGTGAACTGCACGCCGACCTTTTCCCAGGCCGGGCGGCCGTTGACGAATTTGTCTTCCAGCACCCATTGCACAAACGGTTCGCAGACCACCGGCCAGGCATCGTCGATCGCATGTTTGTCGTGCAATTGCAGTTTGTGCTCGGTGCTGGTCATCGGCGTGATGCGGTCGACCATGGCGTTGGGGAAACTGACATTCTGGTCGATCCAGTCCCGCAGATCGGCATCGCGCAGGGCGGCGAAAGCCAGCAACGCCTTGCGGGTCACCGCGCCGTTGTGCGGCAGGTTATCGCAGGACATCAAGGTGAACGCTGGCGTACCGGCGGCGCGACGTTTGGCCAATGCGGCGCACAGGAAACCGAACACGGTTTTCGGTGCATTGGGATGCGCCAGGTCGTGCTGAATCAATGGCAGATGGGCCATGAACTCGCCGTTGCTGTCGTCGATGCAGTAGCCGCCCTCGGTGATGGTCAGCGAAACGATGCGGATCTCGGGATTGGCGAGTTTGTCGATCAGCGCGTCGGCGCCGTCTTCAGCCAGCAACATGTCACGAATCGAGCCGATCACCCGGACTTCGGCGTCGTCGTTGTCGCCCAGTTCAAACAAGGTGAACAGGTAATCCTGTTCCTTCAGATCGTCCCGGGCGCGGCGGTCTTCGGCACGCAGGCCGACCCCGCAAATCGCCCAGTCCAGGCCTTCGCCAGTGTTCATCAGCGCATCGGTGTAATACGCCTGATGCGCCCGATGGAAACCGCCGACGCCGATGTGGGCGATGCCTTGGCGCGTATCGCTCAGGGCGTAGGCGGGCAGCACCACCTCAGGCGCGAGGCGATTGAGGTTCTGTTTATTCAGTTTCATCGCATAGTCTCGTCAGGCAGCTGCGCGCAGTGGGCGAGTTAACGCCACGCCGTCGGCATCGAATAAATGGCAGTGTTCGGCGTCCAGGTGCAGGCTCAGCGACTCGCCATAACGGCTGGCCAGGTCGCCGCGAACGCGCATGGTCAGCGCCTCACCGGACGAGGTCACCACGTGGCAGAAGGTGTCGCTGCCCAGGCGTTCGCTGACGTCGGCGGTGACTTGCAGGGTGCAGTCGCCGGGTTGCGCGAGGTTGAGGTGTTCCGGGCGAATCCCGAGGGTCACCGGGCCGCCGACGCTCAGGTTGGCGCCGCTCAACGGCAGGGTAATGCGGGTGCCGGCGTCCAGTTGCACTTCGACGCTCTGGCCTGTGACGCCGGTAACCTTGCCCTTGAGGAAGCCCATTTTCGGCGTGCCGAGGAAGCCTGCGACAAACAGATTGGCCGGCTGGTGATACAGGTCCAGCGGCGAGCCGACTTGTTCAACTTTACCGCCATTCAGAACCACGACTTTGTCGGCCATGGTCATGGCTTCGACCTGGTCGTGGGTCACGTAGATCATGGTGGCTTTGAGTTCTTTGTGCAGGCGCAACAGCTCCAGGCGCATCTGCACCCGCAGGGCGGCGTCGAGGTTGGACAGGGGTTCGTCGAACAGGAAGATTTTCGGGTTGCGCACGATGGCGCGGCCGATGGCCACGCGCTGACGCTGACCGCCGGACAGTTGTTTCGGCTTGCGTTCCAGCATCGGCCCGAGTTCGAGGATGCGCGCGGCTTCGCCGACTTTTTTCTCGACTTCGGCTTTTGGTACGCCGGCCAGGTCGAGGGCGAACGACATGTTCTTTTTCACGGTCATGTGCGGGTACAGGGCGTAGGTCTGGAACACCATCGCCAGGTCACGCTTGGCCGGGCTGACTTCAGTGATGTCGCGGCCATCGAGTTCGATGGTGCCGCCGCTGACTTCTTCAAGGCCCGCGATCAGGCGCAGCAGGGTGGACTTGCCGCAACCCGACGGACCGACGAACACCACGAATTCTTTGTCGTTCACTTCCAGGTCGATGCCCTTGATGATGGAAAAGCCTTCGAAGCCTTTTTGCAGATTCTTGATTTTCAGGTTGGCCATGATGATGGGCCTCCACTTTTAGTTATTCAGTTGAGCCGGGCGCGCTTTTTTGTGGGAGCGAGCCTGCTCGCGAAGACGTCGGCACTTACTACATCAATGCAAGCTGACCTACCGCTTTCGCGAGCAGGCTCGCTCCCACAGGGGATAGCTTTGAGTCGGCAATCCTTATTTCACAGCACCAAACGACAGGCCGCGGACCAGTTGTTTCTGGCTGATCCAGCCGAAGATCAGGATCGGCGCGCAAGCCAGGGTCGATACCGCCGACAACTTGGCCCAGAACAGACCTTCAGGGCTTGAGTACGAGGCGATCAAAGCAGTCAGCGGCGCGGCTTTGGACGAGGTCAGGTTCAAGGACCAGAACGCTTCGTTCCAGCACAGGATCAATGACAACAACACCGTGGAGGCCAGGCCACCCTTGGCGATTGGCAGCAGTACCCGGACCATTTCCTGCCACAGGGTTGCCCCGTCGAGGCGAGCGGCTTCGAGGATGTCTTTGGGGATGTCTTTGAAGTAGGTGTAAATCATCCAGACCACGATCGGCAGGTTGATCAGCGTGTAGATCACGATCAGCGCGATACGCGTATCGAGCAGGCCAAAGCTCTTGGCCAGCAGGTAGATCGGCATCAGCACGCCCACCGGCGGCAGCATCTTGGTGGAGAGCATCCACAGCAGCGTACCTTTGGTGCGTTTGGTTTCGTAGAACGCCATCGAGTAAGCCGCCGGCACCGCAATCAGCAGGCACAGAGCCGTGGCGCTGAAGGAAATCACCACCGAGTTCCAGGCGAAGCTGAAGTAGTCGCTGCGCTCGTTAATGTGCAGGTAGTTCTCCAGGGTCGGCGTGAAGATGAACTGCGGCGGCGTGGCGAACGCGTCGATTTCGGTTTTGAAACTGGTCAGCACCATCCAGAAGATCGGGAAGAAGATCAGGATCGCGATGGCCCAGGCCAGGGTGCCAAGCAGCAGGCTTTGCAGACGGCGGGATTGTTGAAGAGTCATGGCGCAGGCCTCAGGCTTTGTCTGTCAGGTTTTTGCCGATCATGCGCACCAGCACGATGGCCGCGACGTTGGCAATCACCACCGCGATCAAACCACCGGCGGACGCCATGCCGACATCGAACTGCACCAGCGCCTGGTTGTAGATCAGGTAGGCGAGGTTGGTCGACGCGTAGCCGGGGCCGCCGTTGGTGGTGGTGAAGATTTCGGCGAATACCGAGAGCAGGAAGATCGTTTCGATCATCACCACCACCGCAATCGGCCGTGCCAGGTGCGGCAGGGTCAGGTGCCAGAAGATCGCGACCGGGCCGGCACCGTCGAGGCGTGCGGCTTCTTTCTGTTCCTGGTCCAGGGACTGCATCGCGGTCATGAGAATCAGGATCGCGAAGGGCAGCCATTGCCAGGACACAATGATGATGATCGACAGCAGCGGGTAGTGGGCCAGCCAGTCCACCGGCTGCGCGCCGAACAGTTTCCAGACGTAGGCGAGGATCCCCGACACCGGATGGAAAATCAGGTTCTTCCAGATCAGCGCTCCCACGGTGGGCATGATGAAGAAGGGCGAAATCAGCATGACCCGCACAATGCCGCGACCGAGAAACTCACTGGCCTCCAGCAACGCACTGATCAACACACCGAACACCACGCTGATCAGCAGCACACTGCCCACCAGCAACAAGGTGTTGGTGGCGCCGGGCAGGAAGCCCGAATCGGTGAGGAAATAGGTGAAGTTCTCCAGCCCCACGAACTCGTTTTCGCCGGGGTTGAGCAGGTTGTAGCGGATCACTGAGAAGTAAAGGGTCATGCCCAGCGGCACGATCATCCACAGCAGCAACATGGCGACCGAAGGGCTGACCAGAAACCAGCCGGGATTGGACAACCGGCTTTTACGCACCGGTTGGGGAATGTCCATTTGAGCTTTGGCAGTTGAAATATTCATGGCGAGAGAACCAATTAAGAACATGAGCAAGAGAGCAGTAGGAGCAACGCTTGCTCGCGATGAACGATGACGCGATTCATCTGACGGACCGCGTCGTGGCGATCGCGGGCAAGCCTTGCTCCTACAGGTAGTGCGGGGTTACTTGGGATAACCGGCGCGCTTCATCTCACGTTCGGTGGTTTGCTGGGCGGCGGTCAGGGCCTGGTCGACCGTGGTCTGACCGATCAGCGCTGCCGAGAAGGACTTGCCGACCTGCGTACCGATGCCCTGGAATTCAGGAATGGTCACCAACTGGATGCCGATGTAAGGCACAGGCTTGATGCTCGGTTTGCTCGGGTCGGCAGTTTTCAGCGACTCAAGGGTCACTTTGGCGAACGGCGCGGCTTTCATGTAAGCCTCGCTGTAGGTCGAGGCCCGCGTACCTGGCGGTACGTTGGCAATGCCGTCTTTCTCGGCAACCAGTGCGCCGTACTCCTTGGAAGTGGCCCAGGCGCTGAAGGTTTTCGCCGCGTCCTTGGCCTTGGAACTGGTCGGAATCGCCAGCGCCCAGGAATACAACCAGGCCGAGCCCTTGTCGGTGGTTTCGTGCGGTGCGTAGGTAAAGCCGACGTGCTCGCTGACCTTGCTTTGGGTCTTGTCGGTGACGAACGAGCCGGCGACGCTGGCATCGACCCAGATCGCGCACTTGCCGCTGTTGAACAGCGCCAGGTTTTCGTTGAAACCGTTGCTGGAGGCGCCGGGCGGGCCGGAATCCTTCATCGTTTTCACATAGAAGTTCAGCGCGTTTTTCCACTCCGGACCGGTGAATTCCGGCTGCCACTTCTCATCGAACCAGCGCGCACCGAAGGAATTGGCGACGGTGGTGATCAGCGCCATGTTCTCGCCCCAACCGGCCTTGCCGCGCAGGCAGATGCCGTACTGCTCTTTATCTTTGTTGGTGAGTTTGCTGGCGAATTCGCTGATCTGGGTCCAGGTCGGGTGCTCCGGCATGGTCAGCCCGGCGTCCTTGAACAGGTCGGTGCGGTAGTAGGTGATCGAGCTTTCGGCGTAGAACGGCAGGGCATACAGCGAGCCCTTGACCGACAGACCTTCACGCACCGACGGGAACACATCGTCGAGGGCGTAGCTGGCCGGCAAGTCCTTCATCGGTTCCAGCCAGCCTTTGGCGCCCCAGAGTGCAGCTTCGTACATGCCGATGGTCAGCACATCGAACTGTCCGCCCTGGGTGGCGATGTCAGTGGTCAGGCGTTGGCGCAGGACGTTTTCTTCGAGCACCACCCAATTGAGCTTGATGTCCGGATGCTCGGTCTCGAACGTTTTCGAGAGCTTTTGCATGCGGATCATGTCGCTGTTGTTGACGGTGGCGATGGTCAGGGTCTGAGCGCCGAGGCTGACGCTGCTGAGTGTCATACAGGTGAGGGCAAGCAGAGCTTTTACAGAAGGTTGCATCGTGCACTCCTTTTCTGCACCCAGCGGGGACAGAAGGACGGTTATTGTTTTTGTGTCTTCCGACGGCAGGAAGAATGTGCAGTGATTACAGCCTTCAATTGAGGATGTGACAAATCATCCATCGCACTTTAATCGATACTTTTTTGCACTGGGGTTTGGGGCGGGAAGTACGGGGTAGGGCTTTTGGGGGATGGTCGGTGATGAAATGCGTATAGGTTTTGACCGTGTAGGAGCAAGGCTTGCCCGCGATGGCGGTCTTGAGGTCGCTATCGCGGGCAAGCCTTGCTCCTACAAAGCCGGCGGTTAACCGCGGTTTTGTTCGGTCAAGCGCTGCACGGCTAATCGCCGATAATGTGACGGAGTCATGCCTTTGAGTTGCTGAAACCGTCGATTGAAGTTGGAAATATTGTTGAAACCCGACTCAAAACACACGTCAGTCACCGGTTTGTCGCCATCGGCCAGCAGTTCACAGGACTTGCTGATCCGCAGGCGATTGACGAATTCGATGAAGCAGCGTCCGGTGGCTTGCTTGAACACCCGACTGAAATACGTCGGCTTCATTCCCAGGTGTTCGGCGACTTCTTCCAGCGGCAATTCCCGAGCGTAATGGGCAAAGATGTAATCCACCGCCCGGTTGGTGCGATCCACGTTGTGTTCATCCGCCAGTTGCGGCGTCGTCGCCCCCGACAGCAACTGGTAATCATCGGACGCCGCGAGCAGTTCCAGCAAAATCAGAAAATGCCCGAGCCGCGTCACGCCTTTGGTGTCGGCAATGCGCTGCATCAGTGTCATGGCCTGGCGGATGGTGCGCTTGCAGCGAAACTCGATGCCGTACTGCGCGCGCTCCAGCAATGGCACCAGGGTCTTCAGTTCGGCAAACACCAGGTGAGCGCTATCGAACAGCTCATCGGTGAAGTTGACCAGCATGTCCCGTTTGGGCACCACCTCGTCCTCGGCCACCTGGCTGATCCAGTTGTGCGGCAGGTTGGGACCGGTGAGAAACAGGGTTTCCGGGTAGAAGTTACCGATGTAGTCGCCGATGAATACCTTGCCGGAACTGGCCACGATCAGGTGCAGTTCATATTCCTTGTGGAAATGCCAGCGCACCAGGGGGCACGGAAAACCATGCTGGCGATAGATGATGGACAACCCGTTGTGGTCGTCCATCAACTCGTAGGAAGGATCGGTAATGCGCGCAGATCGGCTCATGTCAGGGCACTTTTTTTGTTATTGCCCCTGGATGATGCCTCTTTCCGCACCGATTACGCCAGCGCTCAAACCGGTTGGCTGGCGGCCTTCATGCTATTGGCCACCCAGCAATAACCGACGATTTGCGACTCATCGAAAAAGTCGGTGCTGATGATGCTGCATTGGCTGATCCAGTCCTGGTGAGGGTGAAACCACGTATTGATGTGTTGTTTGATGTCCACCGGCCCGCCGAGAAACGTATAGCTGGTGGCGGTCAATGACCACAGGTAGGCACCGAAACGCGGCGTGTCGAGGGTCTTGGCAATATGCCGGCGCAGATCGTCGACATCTGTCAGGCGACTGCCGCTCCAGCGATGGGGCGTGGAGCTCCAGAAGTAATCCATGTCCAGTTCTACCGAAACGCGGGAGGCAAGGACGACGCGTTTTTTACTGCTCGCCGCCTTCAGTTCGCCGATGGTTTTCTCTTCGTCATCCTGAGAAATGGCCCGTGGCCCGAGGCGCTGCACCAGCAGGTCATTGAATTGCCGGTAGTCGAATGGCTTTTCACCGTCGCCCAACTGATGAAAGTCCAACACGATGAATTCATCCGGGTTGCGGTCCAGAAAGGCATTCACCGCATCGATCAGCTCTTCCAGCACCCGATAGGACTGGTAGCCGTTGTGATGGAAGTAGAACGTACCCTTGGGTGAGCCCGGCGTGTAGCCCAGGCGCAGATCCAGCGCCCGGGCTCCGTTGGCCAGTTGCAGGCAAACGAGTCGTTCTGACAGGTGGTCCAGTTGCCGATGATGACTTCGTAGTTGGGGGCTTTTTTGTCCATGCCGGCGTTGTGCGTGCCAGGCCAGATCAGATCGATAAGTCTTAAGCGGCTGATGTCGGGAACGTTGGTCATCCAGCATTGTTTGTCGACATTTGAAGTTGGGCTGTAGGTCATGTTTCAAGGCTCCTGCCTGGGGCTCGTCTCCCCATCCTTGGGGGCGAGGTATCGTGGAAAAATCACCTCATGCCCAAAAGCCTAGAAGCCACGGCGATGTTTTTCAACGCCCGGAAACATCCACATAAATATAGCCTTGCGCCACTTATTTCAGGTCGTTTATCACCCGCGAGACTCGGAAACGTCTGACCCGACAATTCGATTTTTCGCCTCGATCCATTGGGCCATGTACTGCGTACTTTTATGCGCGTGATGGCGAAGCATGGCGCCGGTGAAGTTGTCTCGGCGCCGTTCGGCCAAGTCGCGAAGACAGGCTTGCAGCCGCTGGATCAGGGCCGGGCCATGCACTGATTGAAGGTATTGAGCCGCGAGCAACCGATCACCACGGTTTTGCGCCTCTGTCCACAACGCCTTGTCCTGGTACAGCGCAACCGCAGCGGCGGCGATGGCTTCGGCGGATTCACCAATAACCCCCGGCCATGGCAACCCGTCGCTCATGCCCTCGGCGCCAATCGGCGTGGTGATGTTGGGCGTGCCGCAGAGCATCGCGTCGATAAGCTTGCCTTTGATCCCCGCGCCAAATCGCAGCGGTGCCAGGCAGATTCTGGCCGCCGACATCACTTGTAACGCATCCTCAGCCCAGTTCATCACGTGAAACCCCTGCGCCGGATTGTGCAGGGCCGTCGCTTTGGGCGGCGTATACGCGCCATACAAATGCAGCTGCGCACCGGGCAATTGCTGGCGAATCAACGGCCAGACTGCGGTTTTCATCCAGAGCACCGCATCCCAGTTCGGCGCGTGGCGAAAGTTGCCGATACTGAGGAAATGCGCGCGATCTTCAAATGGCCGATGGACAGCCGTTGGCAGGGCAGGCATCAACGGGCACAGGTGCAGCAAGTCTCGGGGCAGTTTGAATTGCTCGACCAGCAGCTCGATTTCCACCGGCGAAATCATCAGGTTCAGGTCGCAGCGATACAGCGCGGCAATCTCGCGTTTGGCCAGATCGGTGCTGGCCATCAACTCGAATTCCTCGCGCAACGCCGGGGCGAATAAATCGCTGAAGTCGTTTTCGTCGGCACTGGCTTTCAAGCGATCCTTGAGGCGTTGGTGTCGGGCGTGACGCAGGCTTTGCAGGTCGGACGTCTCCAGTACACGCAAAGCGTCGGGGCAGTGTTTCTCCACGCGCCAGCCGAATTGTTCTTCCATCATGAACTGGTCGAACAGCACGATATCCGGCGCCAGTTCGCGGATAAACGTGTCAAAACTGCTGTTATTCAGCTCGATTGCGCATTCCCGGACGCCCAGCGCAGCGAGGTCGGCCTTATGCTCGCCAACGCCCGCCGGGCTACTGAAGGTGATGTCCCAGCCTTGCTGCAAAAACGTTTCAAGAATTTGCATCACATGCCCACTGGCCGCCGAAGAGCGGGGTTCGGGCCAGACGTAACCAATGACCAGGACTTTGGTTGTGGGCTGACTCATGGACATGTTCCTTGACGGCGGGTGAGGGGGCGGCGGTAAAAGGCCGCAATTAAACCACAGTCCTTGGCTCTCGCCCCTCGGGCCTGGCCGTCAATGCCTCATCTAGGCCAACGTGGACAGATTAACAACCACAGAACCTTTGATGAGTTCGCCACCGGCCCCGACAAACTTGCGCTCCATGGCGTACAGGTTTTTGAGAAACAGTGAAGGATTCGTCGAACGTTGATTCAGCAAAGAGACCGCCACGGCATAGGAGTCGGCGTTCAACAGCGCGGGATGCTTGACGACCACCTGGGGCAGGCGGGTCTTGATCTGATGGAAATGATCCAGTTGGAGTTGCTGGATACCTGACTTCCAGGGATGCGCGGCAAGGTTCATCAACGGATTGACATCGATATTGCCGGCGGATCGCAGGCCTGCGTACATCAAATCCACTGTCTGCTGCGATCCGTGGGACATTTCATGCACGATGCCGTCGGCAATCCGGCCCCGGTCAAACTTCGTGCTTTGAAAGTAATCGCTCATTTCAGCGGTGTAGATGGTCAGAAACTTACTGTTGAACGCATCCGCCTGATAGCCGCCGGCTTTCCATTTGGCAAAGCGGTCGATGTACATTTCAGCCAGATAACCTTCGTCCGGGATTTTTTCAAAGTGAATGTTCTTGGTCGAGACATGGGGCAGGTCTTTTTTCATCTTGATCAGTACATCGCTGACATGCTCGGCCGCGTCTGCGGAGGCATCACCGAAGACAAGATTGAGCACCGACTTGATTTCCAGGTGATCGCTGTCCTTTAAAAGCTGGAGCAGCGCCCGGTCGATTTTTTGTTGGGCGATCGGCAGACTCTTGCGCACATAGGAAAACGCAAAGCTGTCAGGCAGCCACCTGAGCCAGGCCCGCGACAGCGCTATTTTTGTACGTTGCAGCGGAGTCAGCCGTGGCCCCCAAGGCTTGCCAGTCCGCAGGTTCAGCGCGTGCCAGTCGTCAACGTTGCGCACGGCCCACAAGGCAGGGATTTCGTCCGAATGGCCGACAACCTTCCAGGTCCCCTGCGTTGTTTCCAAGTGCTGCGTTGCCTGAATAAGCGCTTGGGACGGGTGATGGGTGAGCCTATGCAATTGGTCGACACCTGAATCCAGCAATTCCCGTCCCGCCTTGCCCAAACGCCGGACTCCTTTGCCCAGCAGTTTGAAGCCACCTGTGGCCAGTTCCGGGAGGCCATCCAGCGGGTTCAACGCCGCAATCACCAAGGCAGAGGTGGCACGTGCCAGCTTCGCGGCTTTCGCCGCAGCGGATGCGGATTTGGCGGCAATACCGGCGAGTTTGGCGGCGGCACCGACCACCATGAACAGGGTCGCCACGATTTCCAGCGCGCAGCTGCCGGTGGCGTCCAGCTTGCGGTCGGCATCGCCCGAGGAGAGGTCCTCGATGCAGGCTTTGAACGGCACAAGGATGTTGACGAGCGTCGCCAGCCTTTCTTCGGACTTTTGAACAGCTTCTTCCCATCTGGTCTGGCCCCAGGCCTCGGCGCGCAGCTCTGGCCCGGTCACGAAGGGGCGATGTTTGACCACAAAATCAGCAATGGTTTGGAAGTGCGCCGAATAGAAACTTTGATAACCGCTGGCGTAGTGTTCAGCCACAGAAGGTGCCGGGATCGACCCCAGCCTTTCTATGACCGCCAGGCTGCGCTTGCCACTTTCGGGTTGAACCCCGTGGGTATAACTCTCAATGTCCAGTGGCAACGTAAAAGGGGACGTGGGCGCGGTGTACGTGGTGAGATTGCCCGTAAACGCTTGCCGTGACGGCATGTTCAGCAGGTCGCGTTCGATGATTAGCCGGGCCAGTTCCGGGTTCGAGCGACATTCTCCGTACAGGGTGAACAGTTCGTAGCAATAGAATTGGTTGTCGAATTCGACGCCCAACACCACCCCGAATCGCCCGGTAGCGGCATCCTTGTCCCGTTGGTTCTCTACCGGGTCAGGATGCCGCGGGAGAATCTGTAAATCCGGATGTAGCACCGCCAGGATTGGATGGACGGGCAGATTCGGTCGTTTGTCGTGCTTGATAACAGAAGGCCTAATCGTGAATACGTCGATTTTGCCGTGTTGCAACTTGTGTCGATCGTGCTGTGGCAACGCGGCCATGGCCAGTTTTAACGTGCTGATCACCGCGTTTTCATGCCGGGTATGGGCGCGTTTGAATTCGAGGTCAAACAGGCCGTGGGGCGAAGCCAGGTCGGTGAGCAGTTTCGGAAATCGCTGGTAAACGCTGACCTGCGGTTTCCTGACATCCCACTGCCGGGTGGCAAGGTCATTGGACATATGCAGGTCGAGCATCGACATGGCCAATGGCTCGTTGAACAGATCTTCTCCGCGCCCCTGTTTCAGATAGAGCACTTCCTTTTGCAGGAAATCAGGGTCGGGCGCCGCGTGTTGCAGCACCTTGAGTGCCACTTCGCGACGGGTGGGCATTGGCGTGGCCAGTGTGTGTGCGGCCTCGGTCAGCAGATCGGCGTTTCTTTTAAAAGCTTCCAGCGCGGTGACGAACGCTTGCTTCTTCGGATCCCCCAAGTCCTTCTGCTCAATCACGCCGTGCAGCAGGGCCCAATCAATGATGATCTCGCTGGCAATCAAACCTTGTAGCGATTCCTGCGCCGGTGTGACCGGTTGCAGTTGCCCCAAGTCCTGGATTTGCGAATAGGTCATCAAACGGCTGGAGCCCGCAGCGTTCAGTTCTGCCAGGCTCACACCTTGCCGCAAACTGATCCATTGCTCCGTACCCAGCAATAACGAGGACGGCATTTCCCTGACCAGAAACTCCGGGGCATTGCCTGCCAACAGAAGGTGAGCAACCAGAGGCGCGAGATCGTCCGGGACCCGGCATGCCGCAACTAGGTGATATTCAAATTCGATACGTACCCGCGCGAGCGGTTTTTCTACGTTATCCGGTGAATACAGGTCATAGCCCGCCATGTGATTTTCAGCGGAAGCGGTTTCGATAGCGGCGGGTTCATCCAGCAGCACGGCGGTGAGCAGCAATTGTTGCAAAAGCACTTCGTCGACGGATTCACCTTCCTGTGCGCCATACCAGCCCAGTGCATCCAGGTAGTGCTGTGACCAACGGGCGGCTGTTTCGCTCGACACAAACTTTTGCAACAGGGCATCGGCGTTATCGCGGATGTAATCGGCTGATCGTAATGGCAACAAACTTCGGCTTAACGTTTTCAACAATTTATGAGGGGCATCCACCAGATCAAGGGTGACTTGCTTAATGCTGGTCTTGTTTTCATCCGTCAGGCAGAACGGCTGTTGCCGGGAGGGCAAAAGCAATTCCCGGTAGTTGCCATGGGGTGCACTTGCGGCGGGTGCCAGGGACAGGAACTTGAATAGGCTGAGCGTCTCGGCCGTGTTTGTGGGCACATAGTAATCATGGAACCTGAGCCACTGCTCAACGTTCACCAGACCACCGGAATAGACCGCGCCACCGGTGATGGCGGCCAGTTCGGCAACCGCATCCATATCGCTCTGGAGGTCGGAAAAGGGTTCAACGTCGAGGTTCAGATCAGTCTCCGGTTGATGACCGCTCTCCTCAGGCGTCCAGCCCGCAGGTAGCGCGCAAACCCGGCCGTCTGCGTACACGGCAATATGGCTGGCGTCCACCTCACGACCCTGACGCAGTTCAATGAATGCCCCGGTTTGCATGATTTCGTCGAGCATATTCTGTGCGGGTTCATACGCCAGACTAAAACTGGAGAGCGGATCGCACTGTATATAAGCCTTGAGATAACTCAATCCGAACGTTGAAAAAGTTTGAATGGCATCAATGACGGCTGTTTTATCGGCATGATCTGCTGACTGTTGATTAAGTGCGACAGTAATGTGTTCGTCAGGGTGGGTTGCCGACTGTAGTCTTTTTGCCGTATCGCGAATAAGTTGGGTCATAAAATGAATCCGTTCAATTTATTTAAGAGAAGAAAACAGGGGGCACTTGTTGTACCGATCCGTGCGGTGTGACGATCAGGGCAAGATATTGAAATCAGACAGATTGAGCTTCGGTCCTCTCGGCGCCATCGTGGCCAGGTCCAGCAAGTACCAATCAGTACCTTTTTTGATGATCAGCAAGTTGAACAGGGTGGTCGCGTTATCATAAGTCAGCCATTTGGCTTGCTTTACCTGCGGGTTATTCAGGGTGTGACTGATGTCCTTGGATTGCCCGACGATATTCAACTCCCGCAGATGGGCTGCGGCACGGGCTGTCTCGCTGCGAGCGGATCTGGACAGCAGTAACGTCCCTTTTTTGGTCAGCGCGGTACCTGCCGTCACCAGTTCGGGGAAACCGTCCAAGGGATTGATGAGCGACGCGACAAAGCCGGCCCCCACTTTGCCCAGGCTGAACACCTTTGACGCACGTGAACCGGCACGCATGGCGACGGATAGTATTTTGGGCGCCGTACCCAAGACCGCGCCCATTACCGACAACCCATCCAGCACACAACCGACCGCACCTGCGACTTCGCGCTCGGGGTCACCTGACGTTAGATCTTCAATACAACCCTTGAAAGGAATGATCAAGTTCAACACTTGATGGAAGTTGTCGACGTTTTGGTTTCGTTGCCTCTCCAATAAAGTGATGCCCTTTGCCGCCTCGTATAAATCATCGTGATTAATCGGTGGGCAGACTTCGAATATCTTTTTAACCAATTCGGCAATGCTTGGTGAGTAGAACGTTTCAAGGGAGCTTATAGACGTGTTGCCAGACTTGATCATCGCGCGTTGCCATAGTAAATCCACCACCACACTCGACGTTGTGCCTGTTATGGGCCGGGTGGCGGAAAAATAGGCGTTATAGTCAAGCGGAAAATGTTCTTCCTCGGCAATGCTGAAAATATCGATTCTAGAGAGGTAGTCATCATCTCGACCTTGAAGTGTAAACGGTATATCCAGAAGCCTTTGGAAGGCTGGTTGCAGGTAACACTCACCACGCAAAGTAAATAATTCGTAGTAGTGAAGCTTGTCTTGATAATGGGAACGAATAATGACGCCGTATTTTGCTCTGGCTTTTTTGCGTTCGTTCTCTGTTTCGAATGGTCGGTTGTTGTCGATTTTCTTGCGTACGCCATACACGTTGACGTCGCCGTACTCCAGCGGCAGCCGGTCTTTTAATGGCAGGCGTGAAAGGGTCAGCCTGGCGTTAGTGGAAAGTGCATCACTCAGCGCAGAAAAATAGGCTTCAAACGTTTCATTAAACGTGCCGAGCAGGTTGTTGTTAAGTTTTCGAAAGTACTGTTGCGGTTCTTTTAGCCAGGCAATGGATTGGTCATGACGAAAATCGTAGGACAGCCCATCACCCTGAGCGTTGAGTAAGTCGCCTGACATATACAGTTCTAAAAGGGAATGTTCGTAAGGTACATGCCGATTGGCATTCGGGACGACCGAGTAGGTATGAGTGCGCAGTACTTTTCGCTCAAGTACACCTTGGTCGGCAGGTAACGCTTTTTCCAACTCTTTACGCGCTAATGACTCACGCGTCGGCAGTGGCGTGCTCAACCCTTCGGCGCATTTCCTCAGGCTTTCAATGTAGTCATCATGCCGCCGGGAGGCCCGAATGAAATCCTCCTTGGTGTAATCGCCTTGCGGGTTGTAGCGGATTTCCCCGTTTAATGCCGCCCAGTTCAACAGCGGCCTGATGATCATTGTGGTGTAAAGCTCATCTTGCTCGGCGTTCACCAATTGGCTTTGCGCGTACCGCATGACTTCGTCATACGTCATGACGCAGCAGGCCCCGGGAATCATGGTTTCAATGTGCGCGGCGGCATGGGACAAGCTGATCCAGCCCGTGGTGCCCAGTAACAGCGAATCCGGTACGCCCCTGACAACGAACTCTGGCGCAATCGCGGCCAATAACAAGTGAGCAACGATCGGTGCCGACAGCGGTTGCGCTATACCGCAGGTAATCAGTTGCCGCTCAAGCGCAATCATCACTTGTTGACGATTCATCTCGGTGTTTTGTGGCGCGTATAGCGCGTATCCGAACAGGTTCTGATCGCTATCATCACGGCCGATCGACGGATCGATCTCTAACAGCAGACCGGCCACCAGTAGCGAGTAAAGATCAGCGTCCGAGGGCGTCTCACTGGCTGCTGCACCGTACCAGCCAACGTGCCTGAGCCAAGCGGCGGCCTGACGTTGTGCGTTCACTGTGGTGAAAAGACGGCCTAGCTCGGCGCGTGGGTTGAAGCGGATGATGTCAACCGCCCGAGAGGGGTCGAGCAAACGCGACAGGGTACTTGCACCAGAGGCTAAGTGCGCTCGTTGTTCATCGGTCAACGTCAGGGGTGAAGGTGAGGATTTATTCACCAATTCGCGATAGTTGCCCAGGTTGAAGGTCTTGGCCCTGGGGAATTTAATCGGAATGAGCGGGCCGGCAATGCGCTTCAGGTGTGCGGCAAAGGCAACGCCATAAAAGTTGTGCCACTGCTCGACACTGATGTCAGTCGCAGAGTAGATAAAACGTCCGCAGCGCAGGGTGGCCAGGGTCAATAAATCGAGGTGTGCGCTCAAGCGGCCGTGGTTATCGATCAGGTGGGTCAGGTTTTGTCGGCGATCGTCGGTTTTTGCATAAAGATTCCTGAATTCATCGCAGTAAAACAGTGCGTCCTGGGGGACACACAGCAACCGGCAGACGGTTTTGAACTCCGAGGTATTCATCATATCCAGCAGCAGGCCGCGTTCTTTCTTGTGAACAATATCCAGTGATGACCCCGTGGTGCAGGGGACTTGGAGTTCGCACAATAAAAGCTCAGCGGGTAGTGGGTTATTGAGTGCGCGTAGTTTGTCGGCGATGGATTCTTTTTCTTTTTTATTGAATGTTTCTATTGTAGGTCGGAGCGCTTCAATGTCGTTCTTTGAAATGTTTGTTACGTTATTCATGTTACATCCTTGCAAGGGTGATGTTTTGACAGGTGAATATGAATGCTCGCCTTCCCATAATGTAATTTGAGAGTTGGCTAGATAGCCAGTTTGTTATTTAAACGGGTTATGTCATTGAGGCTTAATGATTTTTTCAGTTTGGGGAACAGGGTGGAGCAACGACGAAGTGATATCGCTTCGTCGTTGCGGGGAGGGGCAATAGCCTGGTTTATTGCGCTGGGGTCTCGGGTAACGTCCTGCACAGCGCCTCATCGGCAGGCGGTGCCTGGGTCGGGTACGCGTTCGGGAGCACCGTGACAGTCGTCGTCGCGAAGAAACCGTCCGCAAACTCGAACTCGAAGAACTCGGCGCTCCAGCCTGCCTTGGGCGCCTGTAAGGTCACGTCCAACGTGGTCGATGCCGGCCATTGCGCGGCGGTGTAGCGCACGCCGCAGTTGTACCGAAAGTCCCGCGCCTGCGGGTTGACGGCGGTCCATTTGGTGATCTTGACCGGTGTTTCGGACAATGTCAGGTGTAACCGGCTCGAGATTGCGTTCAGCCGCTGCTCTTGCGTGTTCACCGTTGGCAGAGCCTTGCCCGCCTGCCGCCGTTTGACGTAAGGAATCAGGTTGGCTTCCACAAACGCCCGCACATCGTGGGCGGCGTTGGGTATCACACGCAGGTTTTTTTCCCCTGGCAAGTCCGGGAAGTACAGGCGCGAAGCATCCGGAATGAAAAAATCATCGCCGCTGGCATTGATGATGTATTTGGGAATGCTCAACCGGGCGGCATAGGCGGGGGGATAGGTCATCGGGTCTTCGACCTGCATTAGTTTGGTGAACACCGGGGTCTTGCGCTGGGCGATCACGCCTTGCAGGTAATAGTCGATGTACGCCAGGGGCCAGTTATCGCCATAGGCCCGAAACGTTTGGTCGAACACTTTCTCGGTGTTCAGCACATCAATCACAAACGGCGCGATGCTATCGATCCGAGCGTCCGCCAGGGCTGCCAGCCACACCGCCCAACCACGCTTTGACGCGCCAGTGGCCAGAAAGCTCTTGACCCGGCCGGATGGCGCTTCTTTCTGTGCCAGGTCCATGGCTTTGACCAACGCCTCCATCATCGGCACATGCACTGACATGAAGGGTTGCTGTTCCGGCGCCTGCATGAACAGTTTCCAGCTGTGGGCCACGCTGCCATCTTCAGTGCGCTGCAGGCCGTCATCGCTGTAGGTCAGATACTGGTTCGGCACATTGCTGACCGCCACCACGATCGAACCGGTCTGCCGGGCGATATTGAGCAGTGTCTGTTGGGTGAAATTGTTGGGTGCGCTGGGGGGCTTGCCGGGCTCCGGGTTGTTGACGCCATCGTTGGCGACCAATACGGCCCGCGTACCCTGAACGTTGTCTGGGATGTACAGGTCGACGTCGTGCAACCATTCTGCCGGTGCGACCTGGCTGTCCGGGCTCCAGGACTGGGACGTCAGCTCGAATCGGCGGATGTTGACGCCGGGCAGTTGCTCCTGGCCCTTGTTGGTGTAGCGCAACGGTTGCGACGCCTGGGCTTTGCGATAACAACTCAGGACTTCGCTGAACGCCTGTCCGCTTTGTTCAAAGCAGTGCTGTGGATCATCGGCGGAGGGGGATTGGCAGCCATAGCCGGCGCTGAGCAGCAACGCTAATGCGCCGGTTTTCATATAACGTGCGTAGAGATCGGTTTGACTCGGCATGGACTCGGTTCCTTATGAGCGGGATGACCGGTCTAATCAAACTCCATGCGAGCGGGGTTCATCTACTGTCAGAGTTGACAGGTGCTATACGCAACGTGCTCAGGCCAACATGCCCTTGACCTTATCGCGCAGTTGATCAATCGAGAATGGTTTGCCAATCACCTGCATGCCCGCCGGCACCTCAATACTTTCGGCATAACCGCTGGCAAACAGGATCGGCAGCTCCGGACGCAGCATCCGCGCTTGCGTGGCCAGTTCACGACCATCCATCACCGGCAGGCCGACGTCGGTCATCATCAGGTCGATGTGCTGGTCTTCGTCATTGAGAAACTCCAGTGCCTGTTCGCTGCCATCGGCTTCCAGCACCTTGAATTCAAGTTCCTCCAGCACATCGACGATCAGCATGCGGACGATGGCATCGTCTTCGACGACGAGAATGATGGACGGATCGGCGGACGAATCGGCGGACATAGTAGGAGCTCTCGAGGGGTGGATTTGCGGGTCGGCGGTCGATCGAAATCGCCGGTCTCTTGCTTGAGTAAATGCCGGACATCGACAAGTTCCCGACACGAGACAAAAAACAACAGCTATACAAGAACCAACAAGGATAACGCGCGGCATTGATCAAGCGCAGTTAATTGCAGGAATTTGTACCCAAAGCTGTCAGAAAATTAGAACCGTATGATCGTTTTGGGGCAAACTCCTTGGTTTTCAACAGTTCGACAAGGCCTTCCCCATGACCCCAGCGTCTTCGGTTGATGAGCAACGATTCCGCAAACTCCTGAGCCGTAACGTCAGCTTGCCGTTGGGCGTGGGCGTGATCAGCGCGGTTTTCTTTGTGGCGTTGATCACGTACCTGCTGTCCGTCATCCAATGGGTCGAGCACACCGACCGGGTGATCAATAACGCCAATGAGGCGGTGAAGCTGACGGTCGATCTGGAAACCGGCATGCGCGGCTTTCTGCTCAGCGGCGACGAGCACTTCCTGGACCCGTACGAAACGGCCCGGCCGAGAATCGCCGTCGCCCTCAATACCTTGCTCGAACTGACCGCCGATAACCCGGTCCAGACCGACCGTTTGCGTCGCCTGCAAGCCTTGCAAACCGAGTGGGCCACTTACGCGCAATCGATGATCGATCTGCAACGCAGCAGCGGCGACTATCGCGGCGCGGTGAAGGCCGGGCGCGGTAAGCGCCTGACCGATGAAATCCGCAAGCAATTCGAAGACGTGATCGACATGGAGCAGCAGTTGCGCACCACGCGTAACGACGAAGTACGCCGCACCACGATCTGGAGCATCACCCTGTACCTGTTGTTCGTGGCGGGGATCAGCGCCTTGCTGGCCTATGTCGGCCGGCGCGACTTGATCACCTTGTCCGAGAACTACAGCGCCACTCTGGCCGCACAAAACACCGCCGCTGAGCGCCTGGAGAAGCAAGCGTGGCTGCGCAGCGGTCAAACCGAACTGGCTGAGCAGGTGCTGGGGCAACTGACCCTGAACCTGTTAGGGCGCAATATCCTGCAATTCTGCGCACAGTACCTGGGCACCGCCGTGGCGGCCATTTACGTGCGGGAAGAGCATGGCGGCCTCAAACGCGTGGCCTCTTATGGTTTGTCCCGGGAGCAGGAAGCGCAGGAACAGTCGATCTACGACGGCGAAGGGATTCTTGGCCAGGCAGTCAAACAAGGCCGGCTGATTCGCCTGGATGACGTGCCTGAAAATTATTTCAGAGTCAGCTCCGGCTTGGGCGAAGGCTTGCCGCACAGTGTGCTGGTGGTGCCGACCAGTGACGACGACCGGGTCAACGGCGTGATCGAACTCGGCTTCCTGCGCCCGCTGGACGAGCGTGACGTCGAATTGCTCGAATTGATTGCCGGCAACATCGGCACCTCGATCGAAGCCGCGCGCTACCGTCAACGCTTGCAGGAAGTGCTGGCCGAAACCCAGCAGCTCAACGAAGAACTCCAGGTTCAGCAGGAAGAACTCAAGACTGCCAACGAAGAGCTGGAAGAGCAGTCGCGGATTCTCAAGGAGTCCCAGGCGCATCTGGAAACCCAGCAAGTGGAGCTGGAGCAGACCAACGAGCAACTGGCCGACCAGGCACAGATCCTTGCCGATCAGCGCGACGCCATGGACCTGAAGAACACCGAACTCAATCAGGCGCAGATTCAGCTCGAAGAGCGTGCCGAAGAATTGCAGCGCTCCAGCAAGTACAAATCCGAATTCCTCGCCAACATGTCCCACGAACTGCGCACGCCGCTGAACAGTTCGTTGATCCTCGCCAAGTTGCTGGCGGAAAACCCGCAGGACAACCTCAGCGCCGAACAGGTCAAGTTTGCCGAGTCGATCTATTCCGCCGGCAATGACTTGCTCAACCTGATCAACGACATTCTCGATATTTCCAAAGTCGAGGCCGGCAAACTGGAAATGCTCCCGGAAAACACCAGCGTGTCCCGTCTGGTGGAAGGCCTGCGTGGGATGTTCGAGCCGATGGCTTCGGACAAAAAGCTGGATTTCCACATCGAGTTGCAGCCCGGCGCACCGATGATGATTTTCACCGACCGCCAGCGTTTGGAACAGGTGATCAAGAACCTGCTGTCCAACGCCGTGAAGTTCACCGAGAAAGGCACGGTCAGCCTTACGGTGGCGAGTCAGCCGGGGGAAGGCATCGCCTTCATCGTTCGCGACTCCGGGATCGGCATCGCCGCGGAACAGCAGGAAAGCATCTTCGAAGCCTTCCGTCAGGCCGACGGCACCACCAATCGCCGGTACGGTGGCACCGGGTTGGGCCTGTCTATTTCCCGAGACCTGGCGACGTTGCTTGGCGGTTCAATCAGCGTCACCAGCGAACCGGGGCAGGGCAGTGCGTTCACCCTGGTGTTGCCGCAGCAGTACGTCGAGCCGGGTGAAGTGCCCATCGAGCCAATGCGCGCAACGCCGGTGGCTTATGTGCCAAAAGCGCCGGTCGCCGCACTGGTGCCGTTGATTGCCGAAGTCGACATCCCGCGTTTCGACGATGACCGCGCCAAGGCGCCGTTCGCCACCCGTTGCATCCTGGTGGTGGAAGATGAGGCGAATTTTGCGCACATCCTCTACGACCTCGCCCATGAACTGGGTTACCAATGCCTGGTGGCCCACGGCGCTGACGAAGGTTACGACCTGGCCAAGGAATACATCCCCGACGCCATCCTGCTGGACATGCGCCTGCCGGATCACTCCGGGCTGACGGTGTTGCAGCGCCTGAAAGAACACGCCGAAACCCGCCACATCCCGGTGCACGTGATTTCGGTCGAAGACCGGGTCGAAGCCGCGATGCACATGGGCGCCATCGGTTACGCGGTCAAACCGACTACCCGCGAAGAGCTCAAGGACGTGTTCGCCCGCCTCGAAGCCAAGCTGACCCAGAAGGTCAAGCGTGTACTGCTGGTGGAAGACGATGACTTGCAGCGCGACAGCATTGCCCGCCTGATCGGCGACGAAGACATCGAGATCACCGCCGTCGGCTTCGCCCAGGAAGCGCTGGACCGGCTGCGCGAGACGGTGTTCGACTGCATGATCATCGACCTGAAGCTGCCGGACATGCTCGGCAACGACCTGCTCAAACGCATGGCCACGGAAGACATCTGCTCATTCCCGCCAGTGATCGTCTACACCGGGCGCAACCTGACCCGGGACGAAGAGGCCGACCTGCGCAAGTATTCGCGCTCGATCATCATCAAGGGCGCCCGCTCGCCAGAGCGGTTGCTGGATGAAGTCACACTCTTTCTGCACAAAGTCGAATCCCAGTTGTCCCATGAGCGGCAGAAGATGCTCAAGACCGCGCGCAGTCGCGACAAGGTCTTCGAGGGTCGCAAGGTGCTGCTGGTGGACGACGATGTGCGCAACATCTTCGCCCTGACCAGTGCGCTGGAGCAGAAAGGGGCAGTCGTGGTGATCGGCCGGAACGGTCGTGAGGCGATTGAAAAATTGAATGAAGTCGAGGACATCGACCTGGTGCTGATGGACGTGATGATGCCGGAGATGGACGGTTTCGAGGCCACGGCCTTGATCCGCCAGGACCCGCGCTGGCGCAAGCTGCCGATCATCGCCGTGACGGCCAAGGCCATGAAGGACGATCAGGAGCGCTGCCTCGCGGCGGGCTCCAACGATTACCTGGCCAAGCCGATCGACCTGGATCGCCTGTTCTCACTGATTCGCGTGTGGTTACCGAAGATGGAACGTATCTAAGTGGAGCGAAATACCGAAATCGAATTGCGGCTGCTGATCGAGGCGATCTACCTCAAGTACAGCTATGACTTTCGTGATTATTCCGGTGCATCGATCAAGCGTCGGGTCGCTCACGCGTTGAGTCAGTTCGAGTGCGCGACCATCTCGGCGTTGCAGGAAAAAGTCCTGCACGACCCGACCGCGTTCATGCAGTTGCTGCAATTGCTGACGATCCCGGTCAGCGAGATGTTCCGTGATCCTTCGCACTTCCTGGCGATCCGTCAGGAAGTGGTGCCGCTGCTCAAGACCTATCCATCGATCAAGATCTGGATTGCCGGTTGCAGCACGGGCGAGGAGGTCTATTCGATGGCGATCCTGTTGCGCGAAGAGGGTTTGCTCGAACGCACCATCATCTACGCCACCGACATCAACCCGCGCTCGCTGGAGAAAGCCAAGCAGGGGATTTTCTCTATGGAGAACGTCCGCGCCTACACTTCCAACTACCAGCAGGCCGGTGGTCAGCGCTCGTTTGCCGATTACTACACGGCGGCGTACGGTTACGCGATTTTCGACAAGACCCTTTGCGAGAACGTGACCTTCGCCGACCATAGCCTGGCGACCGACAGTGTCTTTTCAGAAACTCAATTGGTTTCGTGTCGCAATGTGTTGATTTACTTCAATAAAAAACTTCAGGATCGTGCCTTTGGTTTGTTTCACGAGTCCCTGTGCCATCGTGGTTTTCTGGTGTTGGGCAGCAAGGAAACCCCGGACTTCTCGGCATTCGGAAAACAGTTCGAGCCATTGGTCAAACAAGAACGGATCTACCGCAAATCATGAACAGTGAAGCCGGTTTGCCGACCGTAGAGGCTATCGTGATCGGCGCGTCGGCCGGTGGCGTCGAGGCGTTGCTGAACATCCTCAGTCCGCTGCGCGAAGGCTTTGCGCTGCCGATCATCGTGGTGTTGCATTTACCTGACGAGCGTCGCAGCCACCTGGCCGAAGTGTTTGCCCGGCGGGTTTCATTGCCGGTGCTGGAGGCCGTGGACAAGACGCTGGTCGAAGCCGGGACCCTGTATTTCGCAGCGCCGGGTTATCACCTTTCGGTGGAACAGGACCGCAGTTTTTCGTTGAGCCTGGAAGACCGCGTGCACTATTCGCGGCCCGCCATCGATTTCCTGTTCGAATCTGCCGCCGACGCCTACGGGCCGGCGCTGGTCGCCGTGCTGTTGACCGGCGCCAACCGCGATGGCGCCAACGGTCTGGCCCAGGTCAAGTACCGTGGCGGCCTGACCGTGGTGCAGGACCCGGACGAAGCCCAGGTCGCGACCATGCCCCAGGCGGCGCTGGACTTGCATCAACCTGATCACATTCTCCCTATACGCGGCATCGGCCGTCTGCTTGTCGAGCTGGAACGAATAGCATGCTGAGTAACATCCAAGCCAAACTGCTGATCGTCGACGATCTGCCGGAAAACCTGTTGGCGCTCGAAGCGCTGATCAAGCGCGAAGACCGCGCGGTGTACAAGGCGCTGTCGGCGGACGAAGCCTTGTCGTTGTTGTTGCAACACGAATTTGCCATGGCCATTCTCGACGTGCAGATGCCCGGCATGAACGGCTTCGAACTGGCCGAGCTGATGCGCGGCACGGAAAAGACCAAGAACATCCCGATCGTTTTCGTCAGTGCCGCCGGCCGGGAGCTGAACTACGCGTTCAAAGGCTACGAAAGCGGCGCCGTGGACTTCCTGCACAAGCCGCTGGATATCCACGCGGTCAAGAGCAAGGTCAATGTGTTCGTCGAGTTGTATCGCCAGAGCAAGGCGATGAAGCAACAGGTCGAAGCCCTGGAGCAAAGCCGTCTCGAACAGGAAGCCTTGCTGAAAAAACTGCAGGCCACCCAGAACGAATTGGAGCAGGCCGTGCGTATGCGCGATGACTTCATGTCCATCGTCGCCCACGAAGTGCGCACGCCGCTCAATGGCCTGATCCTCGAAACCCAGCTGCGCAAGATGCACCTGGCCCGGGACAACGCGGCGGCGTTCACCCTGGACAAGATGCACGCCATGGTCGAGCGCGATGAACGCCAGATCAAAAGCCTGATTCGCCTGATCGAAGACATGCTGGACGTGTCGCGCATTCGCACCGGCAAACTGTCGATTCGGCCAAGTCGCTTTGACCTGGTGAAACTGGTGGCCAACCTGCTGCAAAACTTTGCGCCGCAATTCGATGCCGCCGAGTCCACGGTGACGTTTACCGCTGACGAGCCCGTGGAAGGCCCGTGGGATGAGTTCCGTATCGAACAGGTGATCTCCAACCTGCTGACCAACGCGTTGCGTTATGGCGGCAAGGGCCCGATCGATGTGCGGGTGTACAGTCACGAGGGCCAGGCCAGGGTCGAGGTCCAGGACCGTGGCATTGGCATCAGTGAAGAAAACCAGAAACGTATTTTTCAACAGTTCGAACGGGTTTCAGCCAAGACCGTGGTCGCGGGACTTGGGCTAGGGCTATTTATTTCCGAGCAAATCGTTGCCGCCCATGGCGGATCCATCGTCGTCGAGAGCAGAATCAACGAAGGCGCCTTATTTCGCGTTTGTCTGCCGTTGTAGGAAAGCAGCCAGACAAACGCAACCTCTGAGCGACCCCACGGTCGTATCAGCAGCTATTGACCGAACAAAGGCTTCCCATGAGTGAAGATGCGCAAGATGTAGTACTCATTGTCGAGGACGATCCCTCGATTTTGATGGTGTTGTCTGCCTATCTGTCGGGCGAGGGCTATCGGGTGTTGCAGGCCGAAAACGGCGAGCAGGCCTTCGAGATCCTTGCCAGTAAACCGCACCTGGACATGATGATTACCGACTTCCGCCTGCCGGGCGGGATTTCCGGCGTGCAAATTGCCGAACCCGCCGTGAAGCTGCGACCGGAACTCAAGGTGATTTTTATCAGCGGTTATCCGCAGGAAATCCGCGAGACGGACAGCCCGATCACCCGCAAGGCGCCGATTCTGGGCAAGCCGTTTGACCTGGATGTGTTGCAGGAATTGATGCAGGAGATGCTCTCCTGAGTTCGCAAACCTGCTGTCGGTGCATGGCTTGACGGTGAGGGTGATGATGAAATCGCTTTCGCGGGCAAGCCTCGCTCCTACGGGATCGCGCCCATACCTGTAGGAGCGAGGCTTGCCCGCGAAGGCGTCCTCGAAGACACCATCATAGGCAAGCCATCTCGGGCTCGAGCGTTCTAGATCCGGATCATTTCCCTGACCTTCGCCGTTAACAAATCGAAGGTAAACGGCTTGGTGATCATCTGCATGCCCGGGTCGAGGAAACCACCGCGCACCGCCGCGTGCTCGGCGTACCCGGTAATGAACAAGACCTTGAGATCGGGCCGGTACTGCCGGCCGATTTCCGCCAACTGCCGGCCGTTCATCCCTGGCAGGCCCACGTCGCTGATCAGCAGATCGATGCGCTGGGCGGAATCCAGGATCGGCACCGCACTGTCGGCATCTCCCGCCTCGACAAACGCATAGCCCAACTCGCTCAACACCGCACTGACCAGCACCCGAACCGCTGGATCGTCCTCGACGATCAGCACGGTTTCACCGTCCTGGGCGTAAGGCGCTTGCTGGATATCCGCGAGGGGATCCAGCACCAGATTGCCGCTGTAACGCGGCAGGTACACGTTAACAGTGGTGCCGTTGTCGACTTCGCTCTGAATGGTGACATGGCCCCGGGACTGTTTGCTGAAACCGTAAATCATCGACAACCCGAGCCCGGTCCCCTGGCCGATAGGCTTGGTGGTGAAGAACGGATCAAACGCCCGGTTGATGGTGCTTTGCGGCATGCCACAACCAGTATCGGTCACGCTGAGCACCACATAATCCCCCGGCTCAAGGTTGCCGTGGGCTTCGGTGAAACCGGTGTCCAAATGCTGGTTGAAGGTTTTCACCACCAGTTTGCCGCCGTCAGGCATCGCGTCGCGGGCATTGAGCACCAGGTTGAGCAGGGCGCTTTCCAGTTGATTGGGATCTGCCTCGGCCACCCACAGCTGTTCACTCAACTGCATGTCCAACTGAATGCTTTCGTTGATGCTGCGTTCCAGCAGTTCGCCCATCGACGTCACCAGGGTGTTCATCACCACAGGCTTGGAGTCCAGCGACTGGCGTCGGGAAAACGCCAGCAACCGGTGAGTCAGGCCCGCGGCGCGGTTGGCTGAAGTGACCCCCAGATCGATCAGGCTGTCGAGGTCCTCGGTGCGCCCACGGGCCAGACGGCGGCGTAGTAACTCCAGGCTGCCGATGATCCCGGTCAACATGTTGTTGAAGTCGTGGGCGATGCCGCCGGTCAACTGGCCGACCGCTTCCATTTTCTGTGACTGGCGCAGCGCTTCTTCGTTATGGCGCAGCTGGGCGGTGCGCTCTTCGACCTGTTGCTCAAGGGTTTCCAGGGTGTTTTGCAGGCGCAGTTCGCTTTGACTCAGATCTACCAGCCGATCCCGAGCTTCGTACTGTCGTCGTCGCCCACGTAACGCGGTGGTCACCAGACTGATCAGCGTCACCGGATGGAAAGGACGCTCCAGAAAGGTCACGTTGCCCAGTTGCGGGCCGAGCCGAGACGCCGGATTTTGTTCCGGGCCGCCGTGGTAAGTCATCAGCACAATCGGCAAATCCGACCACGCCGGTTGCTGTTCGATCAGGCCGAGCAGGGGCTCAATGTCACCGCCGAGCAAAGCTTCGGAGGAGATCAGCAGCAAACCGGCGCCATGCTCCAGTTCGCTGCACAAGCCTGGCAAGTCACGGCTGATGACGCCGTCATAACCCGCCTCGTTGAGCATCATCAGCGCAATCTGGCTGTCGCGCCCCAGCGGCGCGAGGATGATCGCGCGCTCGGAGGTCGCTGCCAGGGAAGTCATTGGCCGTCGTCCTTAAGCAGCGGGTTGCTGGCGCCCAGGTAGGTCGGTACGCCGCGCAGCACACCTTGGAATGCATCCAGTGGTTCGCCGATGGTCATGCCCTGGCCGCTGATGCGGTACTCGCGGATGGTCGATTCATGGCTGCCGGTGCGTTTTTTGATGATCGAGATCGCCCGGCGCACTTTGCCCAAGGCTTCAAAATAACGCAGCAGAATGACCGTATCGGCCAAGTAAGTGATATCCACCGGCGCTTGCATGTCCCCGACCAACCCGTGCTGGGCGACGGTCATGAACGTCGCGGCGCCTCGGCGATTGAGGTACAGCAGCAACTCATGCATGTGCAGCACCAGGGCGTTTTCCTCGGGCATCGCGGCCTGATAGCCGTTGATGCTGTCGATGACCACGGTTTTGATGTCGCGCTCATCGACGCAGCGGCGAACCCGGTGGGAAAACTCACCGGGGGACAACTCGGCCGCATCCACCTGTTCGATCAGCAGGTTGCCGGTGTCTTGCAACGCCTTAAGGTCGATGCCCATGTTTTTCATGCGCTCGAACAGCAAGCCCAGCTCTTCGTCGAAGATAAACAGTGCCGCTTTTTCACCGCGGGCCACGGCCGCTGCGGCGAAGATCATCGAGATCAGCGACTTGCCGGTACCGGCCGGGCCGAGGATCAGCGTGCTGGAGCCCGTCTCGATGCCGCCGCCGAGCAGGGCGTCCATTTCCTTGATGCCGCTGGTCAATTGCTGGCGCACGTAGCCGCCACGGTGTTCGGCCGCCACCAGGCGCGGGAACACATGGATACCGTCGCCCATGATGGTGAAGTCATGGAAACCGCCGCGGTATTTCTGGCCGCGGTACTTCACTACGCGAATACGCCGGCGTTCGGCGCCGTAGTTGGGGGTCAATTCTTCAAGGCGAATCACCCCGTGCGCCACGCTGTGGACGGTCTTGTCGAGGGATTCGGTGGTCAAATCGTCGAGTAACACGACCGTGGCGTCGTAACGCACGAAGTAGTGCTTGATCGCCAGAATCTGCCGGCGATAGCGCAGGGAGCTTTGGGCCAACAGGCGGATTTCGGACAGACTGTCGAGGACCACACGGGTCGGTTTGACCCGTTCGACCACTTCAAAAATCTGCTTGGTCGCTTCGCCCAGTTCCAGGTCCGAGGAGTACAGCAAACTTTGCTGGTGCTGGGCGTTGAGCAGGCTTTCGGGAGGCGTCAGCTCAAAGATATGGATGTTCTCATCCAGCGCCCAACCGTGGGACAACGCGCCTTGGCGCAGCTCCCGTTCGGTTTCTGACAAGGTGATGTACAACGAGCGCTCGCCGGCTCGGGCGCCGGCGAGGAGAAAATGCAACGCAACGGTGGTTTTACCGGTTCCGGGTTCACCCTCCAGCAAAAACACATGGCCGCGGGACAATCCACCGGCCAGGATGTCATCCAGACCTTCGATGCCGGTGGCGGCTTTTGCACTGAACAACTCGTTAGATGTAGACAAAAAATGCCCTCTCATGACTAGGGGAAGCGAGGCAGCAGGCCTGAAGTGCCTGAATTGACTGCCTGTTTCTCTTGACCCTTGGCCGAGACGACGGTTCAACCTTTTTTGCCGTGTGCGATGACGCCTGTTTACTGTAGGAGCAAGGCTTGCCCGCGATAGCAATCTCACGGACGCCATCGCGGGCAAGCCTTGCTCCTACAGGCCTGCTCGACGCTGTTTTTTTTGTAGGAGCAAAGCTTGCTCGCGATAGCAATCTCACGGACGCCATCGCGGGCAAGCCGTGCTCCTACAGGTCTGCTCGACGCTGTTTTTTTGTAGGAGCAAAGCTTGCTCGCGAAAGCGATCTTACGGACGCCATCGCGGGCAAGCCTTGCTCCTACAGGCCCGCTCGACGCTGTTTTTTTTGTAGGAGCAAAGCTTGCTCGCGAAAGCGATCTTACGGACACCATCGCGGGCAAGCCGTGCTCCTACAGGCCTGCTCGACGCTGTTTTTTTTGTAGGAGCAAAGCTTGCTCGCGAAAGCGATCTTACGGACGCCATCGCGGGCAAGCCTTGCTCCTACAGGCCTGCTCGACGCTGTTTTTTTGTAGGAGCAAAGCTTGCTCGCGAAAGCGATCTCACGGACGCCATCGCGGGCAAGCCTTGCTCCTACAGGCCTGCTCGACGCTGTTTTTTTGTAGGAGCAAAGCTTGCTCGCGAAAGCGATCTTACGGACGCCATCGCGGGCAAGCCTTGCTCCTACAGGCCTGCTCGACGCTGTTTTTTTGTAGGAGCAAAGCTTGCTCGCGAAAGCGATCTCACGGACGCCATCGCGGGCAAGCCTTGCTCCTACAGGGACGGTGGCGAGCGTTACAGGCCTTGCTGCAACGCCGGGTCATCCGGGTTCATCTGCTCCAGTTGCGCCAGCAGAATCTGCACGTTCTGCAACTGTCCGCTTTCTGTCCAGTAATTGATCAGCAATACCCGCGCCTTGCGGTCGGCGGGGTGACGCTGGACGATTTCCTGTAATTGTTTTTGCGCCGCTTCCAGCTCTTCCTCGCTGTGCAGCGTGGTGGCCAGGTCGTAGCGGTATTCCTTGTTGTCCGGCTCAAGCTCAACCGCTTTCGAGAGGCCGAGCACGGCGAATTCACTCTGCCCGTGGTGCAACAGCCAGAGCCCGAGGGCATGTTGCAGGTAGGCGGAGTCCGGTTGGGCCTGCAACTGCTTGGCCAGCAACTGCCGCGCGGCGTCGCTCTGGCCTTGTTTGTCCAGCACTTCGATTTGCATCACCAGCGCCGGCAAATTCCCGGGCTCAAGCTGCAAGGTGCGTTCCAGGGCGTGTAGCGCCTCTTTCAATTCCGCGTTGTGCAGGTGCAGTCGCGCCAATTGGTAGTGAGTGTTGGCGCTTTCAGGTTCGCCCTTGAGGACCAGTTCCCAGGCATCGATGGCCTGCTGCAAGGGCCCGAAATACAAACCCAGATCATCCGGCGACAGCCCCAGTAGCGCGTTGATGGCGGCAAAACGCACGGTCTGTTCGCTGTCATCGAGCAAGGGGCCGAGCAGCAAACTGCGCTGACCACTGGGGACCAGGCCGACAACGCTCTTGATCGCGGCCACCCGGACATCCATCGAGGCGTTTTGCAAATCCGCGCCGGCCAGTTTCAAGGCTTGCGGGCTGGGGTAATTCGGCAGTTCGGCGAGCAACCAGATGCGACGTTTGGCCGATAAGTCAGGACGGCCCAATTGCTGGTAGAGAACCCGCGCCGCCCCCGGTTGACCGGCGCGCGCCTGGGCCAGCGCCTCGCTGTAGCCATGTTTGATCGCCTCCGGCACCATGGGCGTGGTACCGCGCAGGAAAAACCAGGCAAGGGCAACGGCAAACAGGACGCAGAGGCTGATAAGCAGGTAGCGGCGGGACTGGGGCATGCACGGATCCGGGAGCTGGCGAGCTTTTGCAAAGACGCCAGCTTCGGTCAGGCGCGGCGTTGAGTCAAACCCTGGCTCAGTTCAAAACGTATTCGATCGGCTCCAGGGCTGGCGGCAAATCGGTTTGCCCCAACGCGGCCAGGACTTCGCGCTCAAGCGTGCGCAATATCGCGTTACACGGTATATCGTTTTCATCGAAGCCGAACGGGTCTTCGAGGTCATCGCCAATCTCATCGAGACCGAAAAAAGTGTAACTGACGATGGCGGTGAACACCGGCGTCAGCCAACCCAGGGGTTCGGCCATGGCAAACGGCAACAAGATGCAAAACAGGTAAATGGTGCGGTGCAGCAATAACGTGTAAGGGAAGGGCAGTGGCGTGCTTTTGATCCGCTCGCAACTGGCCTGGACCTGACTCAGGCTGACCAGCCGCGACTCGAGTTGGGTATAGCGCCATTCGCTGATTCGTCCGAGCTCGGCGAGTTCCGAGCAGCGGGCGCCGATGCGTTGCAACAAGGCGTCGGGAATGTTCGGGTGCTGATGGTCGATGGGGGTTGAGGTCCACGGCGCGACGGCTTGGCGTTCACTTTCAAAGCGCAGGCGCGCGATCAGGCCATGGGCGAAGCCGCAGAGTTCGCGCAACAACAGCTCGCGTTCGTCTGCATCCATCAAGCCCTGGGTCTGGCGGATCAGCGAGCGCACCTCGATGATCAACTGGCCCAATTGCTTGCGACCTTCCCACCAGCGGTCGTAGCAGGCGTTGTTGCGAAAGCTCATAAAGATCGAAAGCGACAACCCGAGCAGGGTAAAGGGCGTGGCGTTGACCTTGGAGAAGTAGGCCGGGTGCCAGGTTTCTACCAGCACGATCACCGAGGCGAGCAGGGTCACTAACAGGCTGCGCAAGGCAATCCGCTTGGCAATCGAGCCTTTGAGGGAAAACAGGATGCCGATCAGGTTCGGCTTGGGACGTACGATCATGGGGGCGGGGCTTTTATCGAGTGACGCTTTCGCAGCGATTGAAGCCTAGGGGCAGGGTGGGTTTCTGTCCAATCGCTATGGCTGACGGGGTTATCGAGCGCATCTATCGGAAACCTCTGACTCATCAGCGAATTTACCTACGGCTCCTGTCGACTTTTTAACCTGTCGAGGTCCTGAGCCAGTGACTACGCTTGCTTGAGATGACCCGATGAGTTCGCCCATGCAACCGTTTCTTCAATACTTCAGGATGTTGCTCAACCCCGGCCAAGGGGTGCTGCTGTTTGCCTTGCGAACCATCGCCGCCGGGTTGTTGACCTTATACCTGGCGTTCCTGTTCGACCTCGACCAACCGAAGTGGTCGATCATGGCCGTGGTCATCGTCAGCCAGCCGCTGGGTGGCATGGCGTTGGCGCGCAGTTTCGGCCAGGTCATCGGCACCACCGCGGGCGCGGCCGTCGCGGTGTTGATCATGGCGATTTTCCCCCAGGCGCCGTTGCCTTTCATTATTACCCTGGCCTTGTGGCTGGCGCTGTGTACCGCTGGCGGCACCTTGTTGCGCTACACCAGTTCTCAGGCCTTTGTGCTCAGCGGATATACAGCGGTGGTGGTGGCGCTGCTGTCGGTACCGGATCAGGACGGCACGTTCCTGCTGGCCGTGACCCGGGTGACCGAAACCTTGCTGGCGGTTGCCTGTGTGTGCGTGGTCAGCCTCCTGACCGCTCGGCCGGAGACGGTGGCTCGCAACTATTTCGCCAAGGTCGATCACGTGATCAAGTTGCTCGCGACCCACGCGGCGGCGGTTATTCGCACCGAAGAAAGCGAAGCGGATTTTCATCGCCGGCAAATGCAACTGCTGGGCGAGATCAGCGCACTGGAAGGGTTGCGTCGGCATTTGTACTTCGACGCGCCACGGCTGCGCAGTGCCGATGGCCTGGTGCAATTGCTGGGCAATCAACTGGTGCTGCTGACTTCGCGGCTGACCGCTTTGCGCCACCAGCGAGAGTTGCTGGCCGAGCGCTGGCAGGGCGCATTGCCGGAAGAAATCCAGCTGCTGCGCGCCGAAGAGTTGACCTTTCTCGACGAATTGGCGACTCAGGGGCGTTCGTTATCGCCCGAGGCTCGCCAGCGTTTCGTGGCGCTGCAACAGCGATTCGATAACCAAGCCTATAAAGCCGAACAACTCACCGAAACCATGACGGCCACCCTGCGCTCACTGGCCTGGGCGTTGCGTTGGGAGCAGGCGCGGCTGTTGCAACAACTGGAACAGATTCTGGAGTTGAGTGACGCGATCCAGGACGGGCGCGAGGCGAGTTGCGTGTTTCGCGGGCAGGAGAATCCACTGCATCTGGACTTCACCCTGGCCGCGATGAACGCCACGCGTGCCTTTACCGCCCTGGTGGTGGCCGGACTGATTTGGATCGAAACCGGTTGGGACGGCGCTCGCGGCGGGATGGTGCTGGTGGGTATTCTCTGTTCGCTGATGGCCACGTTTCCGCGACCGCTGCTGGCGGCCCAGAGTTATGCGCGGGGCCTGGTGTTGGCGCTCATCGTTTCAGCGCTGTATCTGTTCCTGCTGTTGCCGATGATCAGCAATTTCGAAATGCTCGCCCTGCTATTGGCGCCGTTGTTGTACGCCGTCGCGGTCGGGCTGACCACGCCACCCACCACCGGCACGGCCATTGGTCTTGGGCTGTCCACGTTCCTGCTGTTCGGTCCGCAAAACATCGGGATTGGCCAGAACACCGCGATCCAGTGGTTCGAGTTTGCCGCCGCCTATACCTGCGCCACGGTGCTGGCGTTGAGTGTCTATGCGCTGATCTTTCCGTTTCGGCCGGTGTTGCGGATGCGCCGCTTGTTCAATGAGAACTGCGAGCAGGTCTACACCCTGATGAAGACGGCGGCCACCGATGAGCAGCAATTCGCCTTTGAAAGCCGCATGGTCGATCGCCTGACCATGATGCTCGGCTTGCTGCCGGCGATCAGTGACCGGCGCACCAGCGAGTTGTTCGAAGTCAGCCTCGGTTGCATGGCGCTCGGCGTGGCGTTGAATCAGCTCCGGCAACAGGGGCAGGGCAACACCTTGCTGAGCAGCGAACAGCAAAACCGTTTACTGGGTGCAGTGCGTGAAACCGGCAGGTTGATTGCCGGGCGGCCAGGGATTGACCTTGAGCGACTGCTCGGGGATCTGCATGGCCTGGGCGATGAAATGGATGACCTGCATCTGGATGTTCATGAGCACTTGTGGTCGGTGTTCCGGATGCGCGTATCGCTGCTGATCGTGGTGGCGTTCCTGCAGCGTTATCGCAACTACTTTCAACCCGCAGAACCCGAAGGAGTACCGGCCCTTGCCCATTGATCTGGAAGTAGGCGGGGTCTATCTGCCGCCGATTGCCCAGGCCCTGTTACTGGCCTTGCCGATTTTCCTGGTGCTGGACTGGCTCCTGCGGCGTTTCGGGGTATTGCGTTTCGTCTGGCATGAAGCGCTGTTCGAAGGGGCGTTGTATGCCTGCGTTTGCGCCACGCTGATTCTGGTCATGGGAGCCTGATGCCTTGAAGAAAATCCTTGCCCGACTCGCGACCGTCGCGGTGGTGTTGCTGGCCTTCATCCTTGGCTGGTTCGCCTGGGAACATTACACCCGCGCGCCCTGGACCCGGGATGCCAGGGTGCGTGCGGATGTGGTGACATTGTCGGCCGACGTTGCGGGACGCATTGTCACCCTGGGCGTGCAGGACAACCAGCATGTGGAGAAAGGCCAGTTACTGCTGGAGATCGATCCGGCGCGCTACAGCCTGGCGGTAGAACGGGCCAAGCGTTCCGTGGAAGTGTCGAAAGCAACCCTCGGTCAATCCCAGGCTTCGATTGTCTCCAGCGAAGCCTTGCTCAAGCAGCGTCAGAGCGAGGAGCAGCGGCGGCGCAAGTTAAAACTGGGGTTCGCGATTTCCGGTGAAGAGTGGGAAAAATCCAGCACCGAAGTCGCGGTGGCCCAGGCCGAATTGTTGCGCAACCAGGCCAACCTTGGACTGGCTCAGGCCAATGTACAACTATCGATTGCCGCTCTGACCCAGGCCGAGCTCGACTTGCAGCGCACCCGGGTTGAAGCGCCGGTCAGCGGCTACGTCACCAACCTGCTGACCCGTCAGGGCGACTACGCCACGGCCGGTGGTGCGTTGTTGGCGCTGGTGGACAGCGATTCGTTTTATGTCAGCGGCTACTTTGAGGAAACCAAACTGCCGCGAATTGAGGAGGGCGACCGGGTTCGGATCGAGTTGATGAGCGGCGAAACATTTGGCGGCACGGTGCAGAGCATTGCCTTTGCCATCGCCGACCGGGAAAACGCTCCCGGCGGCCGGCTGCTGGCCAACATCAACCCCAGTTACACCTGGGTCAAACTGGCGCAGCGGGTGCCGGTTCGGATAGAAATCGATGCTGATTACGCCGCTAAAAACCGGCTGCGAGCCGGCACGACAGCCACCGTCACCGTGATGGAAAACCACAAACCCGAAGAACATCGCTAAACCTCTGTAGGAGCAAAGCTTGCTCGCGAAAGCGGTGTGTCAGGCAAAACAGATATCGACTGACACTCCGCTATCGCGAGCAAGCTTTGCTCCTACAGGGGAATGTGATGTCTTTTGAGCAGGCAAAAAAAAGCCCCGCGACCGAATGAGACGCGGGGCCAAAAAATTTGGTTGGTTGCGGCCAACCAAAGGAGCTCTTTAAAACTTTACTTACTGGCGACCGTCTCCGGCTGCCAACCGCCACCAAGGGCCTTGTAGATCGCGACGATGCCGCGATACAGATCCACTTCGGCCTGGGCCTGGGAGTCTTCGGCCGCCAGGCGTTCACGCTGGGCATCGAGCAGGACGAGGAAGTCCGCCGTGCCTTCGCGGTAGCGAATTTCCGCCAGGTCGGCAGCGGCGCGGCTGGATTCGCTCTGACGAATCAGCGAAATCAACCGTTGCTGACGTTTGCCGTAGTCGCTGAAGGCGTTTTCCGATTCTTCCAGGGCCAGCAGCACTTGTTGCTCGTAGGTCGCCAGGGCGCCTTCGGCTTCAGCGTCGGCACCGCGCAAACGGGCCCGGACGCTGCCCAGGTCAAACGCTGCCCAGGTGATGCTTGGGCCGAGTGCCCAGGCGTTGGCCGCCGAGGAACCGATCTGCGAACCACGCCCGGCAGTAAAGCCGAGGAAGCCGCTGAGGCTGACCCGTGGGAACAAATCAGCCTTGGCCACGCCGATACGGGCGGTAGCGGAGGCCAGTTTGCGCTCTGCACTGAGGATGTCCGGGCGACGTTGCAGCAGTTCACCCGGATCACCGATCGGCAGCGCCTTGGCGATGGCTGGCAAGTCTTTCGGACTCAGGTCGACGGTCAGCTTTTCCGGACGTTCACCCAACAGGGTGGCGATACGGTTTTTCTGCCGAACCTGTTCGGCCTGCAGTTGCGGCACGCTGGCTTCGACGGACGCCAGGCGCGCATCGGCGCGGACCACATCGAGCTGGTCGCCGACGCCGGCATCACGCAGGCTGACGGTGATCTTGCTCGATTCCTGCTGGTTGTTCAGGTTGGCCAGGGCGATCTTTTCCCGCAGTTGCGCACCGCGCAGCTGGCCGTAGGCGTCCACCAGTTCGGCAATCATGCTGACTTGCAGTTGGTACAGATCGGCTTCAGCCGCTTGCTGCTCGGCCTCGCTGGATTCCAGGTTGCGCTGGATTCGACCGAAAAGGTCCAGTTCCCAAGCCATGTCCAGGCCCAGGTCGTAGCGTTCGCTATTGACCCGTTTGGTGGTCTGGCCAGGGATTTGCCCCTTGGCCAGGTCACTGCTGGCCCGGCTGGTGATGGTCGGCATCGCGTCGTTGCTGGCGTCATCGCGAATCGCTCGCGCGGCTTTCCAGCGAGCGAAGGCGACGCGCAGATCGCGGTTGCCTTGCAGCGATTGCATCACCAACTGGTTGAGGGTCGGGTCTTCAAACTGTTGCCACCAGATGCCTTCGAAACGCGAGCGGTCGTAATTCTTCTGACCGTTGGCGCCATCGGTGACGGCCGTGATATTGGCCGCCTCCGTGGTTGGGGTTTTGTAGTCCGGGCCGACGGCACAGGCGCTCAGGGCCAGTACCAGCAAGCTCGGCAGGAAGGCTTTCAGGCTCATTGATGCGACTCCAGTTGCTTTTGAATAGTCAGCGCCTTGGCCGCTTTGCGCGCTTCACCGCGCTCCACAAAGTTACGAATCAATACGTAGAACACGGGTGTCAGCAACAGACCGAAGAAGGTCACCCCGAGCATCCCGGAGAACACCGCCACGCCCATGGCATGACGCATCTCGGCACCGGCACCGCTGGAGAACACCAGTGGCACAACACCCATGATGAACGCGAAGGAGGTCATCAGGATCGGCCGCAGACGCAGACGGCATGCTTCCAGTACCGCAGCCAGAGGACTAAGGCCTTCCTGCTGTTTATCCTTGGCAAACTCGACGATCAGAATCGCGTTCTTACAGGCAAGCCCCACCAGTACGATCAAGCCGATCTGGGTGAAGATGTTGTTGTCGCCTCCCGAAGCAATCACACCAATAATCGCCGACAGCAGCGTCATCGGTACGATCAGGATCACCGCCAGCGGCAGGCTCCAGCTTTCGTATTGAGCCGCGAGTACCAGGAACGCCAGCAGTACGCAGAGCGGGAACACGAACAGCGCGGTGTTGCCGGACAGAATCTGCTGGTAGGTCAGGTCGGTCCATTCGTAGGTCATGCCGTTCGGAAGTTCATCCTTGAGCAGTTTTTCGATGGCGATCTGAGCCTGGCCGGAGCTGTAGCCTGGAGCCGCCGCACCGTTGATTTCAGCGGTGATGAAGCCGTTGTAGTGCATCACGCGGTCCGGACCCGAGGTGTCGCTGACCTTGATGAAGGTCGCCAGCGGAATCATCTCGCCTTTGTTGTTGCGCACTTTCAACTGACCGATCTGGTCCGGTTCGAGGCGGAACTGTTGCTCAGCCTGAACGTTGACCTGGTAGGTGCGGCCGAAGCGGTTGAAGTCGTTGGCATACAGCGAACCCAGGTAGATCTGCAGGGTGTCGAAGATGTCGCTGACGGCCACGCCGTGGGTCTTGGCTTTCTCACGGTCGATAGCGGCATCGACCTGTGGCACGTTCACGGTGTAACTGGTGAACAGCGCGGCCAGTTCCGGCACGTTGTGGCTCTTGGTAATGATGTTCATGGTTTCTTTGTACAGCTCGTCGTAACCCAGGTTGCCCCGGTCTTCGATCTGCAGGCGGAAACCACCGATAGTGCCCAGGCCTTGTACCGGCGGCGGCGGGAAGATCGCCATGTAGGCTTCTTCGATCCCGGCGAACTTGCCGTTCAACGCACCGGCAATCGCACCGGCGGACATGCTCGGGTCTTTACGTTCGTCGAACGGTTTCAGGGTTACGAACACGATGCCGGCGTTCGGGCTGTTGGTGAAGCCGTTGATCGACAGGCCAGGGAAGGCCACCGCACTTTCCACGCCGGGCTGTTTCAGGGCGAGGTCGGACATGCGTTTGATCACGTCTTCGGTACGGTCCAGGCTCGAGGCGTCCGGCAATTGCGCGAAGGCCACCAGGTATTGCTTGTCCTGGCCGGGTACGAAACCGGTCGGGGTGTGGGCGAAACCGAAGAAGGTCAGCACCATCAGGCCTGCGTACAACAGCAGGGCAATACCGCTGCTGCGGATAACCCGGGCTACGGTGCCGACATAGCCATGGCTGGCACGGTCGAAAAACCGGTTGAACGGGCGGAACAGCCAGCCGCCCAACAGTTTATCAAGCACTTTGGTAAAGCGATCTTTCGGCGCATCGTGGCTCTTGAGCAGCACGGCGGCCAGGGCAGGGGACAGTGTCAGCGAGTTGAACGCCGAGATCACGGTCGAGATGGCAATGGTCAGGGCAAACTGTTTGTAGAACTGGCCAGTGAGTCCGGAAATGAACGCCGCCGGGATAAATACCGCACACAGCACCAGCGCCGTCGCGATGATCGGCCCGGTCACCTCACGCATGGCTTTCTTGGTGGCTTCGACGGGCGTTTCTCCCAGCTCGATGTGCCTTTCGACGTTCTCCACCACCACGATGGCGTCGTCCACCACGATACCGATGGCCAATACCAATCCGAACAGTGACAGGGCGTTCAGCGAGAAGCCGAACAGGTGCATCACCGCAAACGTACCGATCAACGAAACCGGCACTGCCACCAATGGAATGATCGAGGCACGCCAGGTTTGCAGGAACAGGATCACGACCAATACAACAAGGATCAATGCTTCGAAGAGGGTGTGAACCACCGCTTCGATGGAACCGCGCACGAAGATGGTTGGGTCATAGACGATGCTGAAGTCCATGCCTTCCGGGAAGCTCTTCTTCAGTTCGGCCATCTTGTCGCGAACTTCGTTGGAGATCTGGATCGCATTGGAACCAGGACGCTGGAAGATCGGGATCGCTACCGCCGGTTGGTTATTCAGCAAGGAACGCAGGGCGTATTGGCTGGAACCCAGTTCAACGCGAGCGATGTCTTTGAGGCGCGTGATCTCACCGTTGTCGCCGGAGCGAATGATGATGTTCTCGAACTCTTCCTCGGAAACCAGACGACCTTGGGTGTTAACCGACAACTGGAAGCTGGTGGCATTCGGCGCAGGTGGAGCGCCCAAAGCACCGGCAGCGACCTGACGGTTCTGCTCGCGAATGGCGTTGACCACATCGGTCGCGGTCAGGTTGCGCGAAGCGGTCTTGTTTGGATCGAGCCACACCCGCAGGGAGTAGTCGCCCATACCGAACAGTTGCACATCACCGACACCGCCCAGACGTGCCAGCTCATCCTTGATGTTGAGCAAGGCGTAGTTGGACAGGTACAGCATGTCGTAGCGTTTGTCCGGCGAGGTCAAGTGGACCACCATGGTCAGGTCTGGAGAGGCCTTGTCCACGGTGATACCAATGCGCGTCACTTCTTCTGGAAGCTTCGGCTCGGTCCGGGTTACGCGGTTCTGCACTTGCACCTGCGCGTTGTCCAGGTCGGTACCCAGGGCGAAGGTGATGGTCAGGGTGATCTTGCCGTCAGCGGTGGACTGCGAGGACATGTACAACATGTTCTCGACGCCGGTGATGGCTTGCTCCAGAGGAGCGGCCACTGTTTCACCGATGACTTTAGGGTTGGCACCCGGGAAGTTGGCGCGGACCACAACGGTCGGCGGCACCACTTCCGGGTATTCGCTGATCGGCAACTGGAACAGCGAGATGGCGCCGGCGATCAGGATCAGCAGCGACAGCACCGCTGCGAAGATCGGCCGTGAAATGAAGAATTGGGAAAAATTCATCGTAGAGATCCCTTAACCGCGTGGGGTCGCAGCAGCCAGTTTCACAACCGCACCCGGCGCAACCTTGGCAGGTGCGACTTGGGGCAGGTTGCTGGCTTCCAGCGCTTGTCGTTGTTGAGCCAGAGCGGCGAGGGTTTCCTTGGAGGCCATCGGGATCACTTCAGGGGTGACCGGCGAACCCGGACGAACCCGTTGCAGACCCTTGACGATGACGGTGTCGTCTTTCGTCAAACCGTTACGCACGATGCGCAAGCCTTCGATCTTCGGACCCAGTTCGACCGAGCGGTATACCGTCTTGTTGTCGGCATCCATGACCAGCACGAACTTTTTACCGAGGTCGGTCCCGACCGCTTCGTCGTTGATCAGCACGGCGGAGTAGGTGCCGCTGCCGACCAGTTTCAGGCGAGCATAAAGGCCCGGGGTGTACTGGCCGTCAGCGTTATCGAACACCGCGCGGCCACGGATGGTGCCGGTCTTCGGGTTGACCTGGTTATCAACGAAGTTCATCACGCCCTGGTGCGGGTTGCCGTCTTCGTTGGACAGGCCGAGGTACACCGGAGTCGTTGCGCCGCGTTTACCCTGGCGAGCGAGTTGGGTGTATTTGAGAAATACACGCTCGTCGGCGTCGAAGTAGGCGTAGACCTTGTCGGTGGACACGACACTGGTAAGCGCAGTGGTATCGGCGGTTACGAGGTTGCCGGCGGTGATTTCCGCACGGCTGACGCGGCCACTGATTGGCGAAGTGACGCGGGTGAAGCTCAGGTTCAGTTTGGCCAGATCCAGTTGGGCCTGGAGGGCACCGACCGCTGCGCGGGCTTCTTGCGAAGCGCTGGTGCGCGAATCGGCCAGTTCGGCGGAGATCGCGTTGCTGGTACGCAGGCGTTCACCGCGTTGGGCTTCGTTTTCGCTGCGGGTGGCGTTGGCGCGGGACTGGGCGACCAACGCTTCGAGGCGGCGAACTTCAGCCTGGAAAGGGCGGGGGTCGATCTGGAACAGTACGTCGCCTTTCTTGACCAATGCGCCTTCAGTGAAAGCGACTTCATCGATCTGACCGGAGACCCGTGGACGAATTTCTACGGTTTCTGGCGCTTCGAGGCGCCCGGTGAATTCGTCCCACTCGTTGACTGGTTGCTCCAGCACCTTGGCCACACTGACCTTGGCCGCTGGCATGCTGGCGGCAGTCTCAGGAGCCTTGCCGCAAGCGCTCATCACCAAAACGGCCAACAAGGCCAACGGGAAGCGCAAATGTTTGAGTGACTGTTCCATGGATGCATCCGCCAATGTATTAAGAATGGACGGATGATGCTCGGCGAGGCTGTATCGCACGAATCGAATGAGGCAAAGGTAACTATCATTCGGAATGATATAAGCGCGAACCAAGCCCCCTAGCATGCGCCTTTCGTTAGGGGGCTATCAATCGGCGTGATGACAAATCTGTGTTGCGGGGAGTGCAAAGGTCGGCCTGATTTGAAAACTTGTCAACGGCGCAAACAAAGAGACGGCCATGGCGGCCGTCTCGATCAGCGTTTACTCAATCAGCTTCAGTTGATCCCTTTAGGGTTCGGGCCGAAACGGTTGACGCCAGGCGTGCTGTCCTGGGCCAGGAACACAATGTTCACGATCGGCAGCAGGATCCACCAGCCGCTGCGATCAGTGTCGTGCATCCGGCGAATGGCTGCCGCGATACTCGGCAGCAACACCGCCAGGCTGTAGAGATTCGAAAGGATCCCTTTGGCACCCAGTACGGCGTCAATAACGCCGAGGACGATGGCGACCCCAAGGTTGATCAGAATAAACATCCAGTATTCCCGACGGCTCGCGCGGCCGGTGAACACAGCATATTTCTTCAGCACTTCAACATAAGGATTACCTTGCGCCGCACCGGCGTTCGGCGCCGTGAACGCCTGCTGGCTTACTTGAGCCTGAGGTGCGCCGCATTGCGGGCAGGCCACAGCCAGGCTGCTGATTTCCTTGGCACAACCACGACAAAAAACCATGCTCATATTTTTTCCCTAAAATTAGTCCAGCGATAGGCCGGCGAAACAAAGCGTCGCAATAGCCGACAAGACAACGCCTGCGATCGCGAGGTTATTTCCCGGTTTTTTTTGATTGATGCTGAGGATGCCGCAAACAAGGCCGGCGACAGAGAAGATGCTGATTCCGAAGAGGGTATCTCTATCCCATTCGGAATCATCAAATAGCGTAAGTACGCAGATAATGCCCAATATCAACGAGACAATCGCCAGCCATGGAGAGTCGACGCCCGCCGTTGCCGGCAAGGCAATGTGTTGGCTCGCTCCGCATCGCGGGCAGGTTGGGGCTGTCTCGTGAATGTCCTTGGCGCACGCACGACAAAAAACCATTGCCATCGTTATCCTTAACTTTAAATGCTCAATACCCGCCCGGGTATCGACGGCTACCGGGATAACTTGAAGTTATTCCAGGTTTTATTTCGGTATTCATGCCGCATAGCCATGGTAGTTCACGTTTTGGGGAAGAACAGCGAAAAACAGATAGTCCCGGGCGCTGGCTGTTCAACACTCACATCACCGCCATGCAATTGCATGATTGCGACGACAATGGCGAGGCCCAGGCCATATGAATCGGAGCTTTGGTGACGCGAGGCATCGCCGCGGTAAAAGCGATCAAACAGTTTGCGCAGGGTTTCTTCGCTCAGTACGGGGCCCTGATTCTCCACATCGATCCGCCATCCGCCGCCGGCCGCAACGACGCGCATCAGAATCTCGCTACCCTCGTTGGCATACCGAATAGCGTTCGCGACTAAATTGCTCAAAGCCCGGCGCAGCAACAACGGGTCAGCCAGCAGGGTGCCAGCGCCGGTGGTCACGAGGGTCATCTGCCGCTCTTCGGCCAGCCCTTCGAAGTACCCGGCGATACGCTGCAGTTCATCATTCAGTACCAGCGGCTGGCGTTCGATCAGCGACTGCGCTTCATCTGCGCGAGCGAGGAACAAGATGCTTTCGACGATGCGGGAAATGCGTTCCAGTTCTTCAAGGTTCGAGGCCAGCAGCGCCTGATATTCGTCCTCGCTGCGAGACTGGCGCAGGGCGACCTGGCAGTGGCCCATCAACGAACCCACGGGGGTGCGTATTTCGTGAGCCAGGTCGGCGGAAAACTGCGTCAGGCGCTGATAGCCGTTGGCCAGGCGATCAAGCATGGCGTTATAAGCGTCACTCAGTTGTTGCAGTTCAACCGGTGTGTCGGCGCTGTCCATCCGGCTGTCGAGCCGTTGGGGCGTGATATTGGCGGCATGCGCGGCCATTTTGCGCAGCGGGCGCAGGCCGCGACGCAGCAGCACGTAACCGAGCAGCGCGGTGAGCAGGAATGCCAGGGTCACGGCCAGGTAAATACGCTCGCGAAACGCCGCGAGCATGGCCATTTCCTTGCTCATGATGTGCGCGGCAGTCAGGCGCACTTCGCGCCCGCCCGAGGTCGTTTGCACGGTCGCTGCGCGCAAGGGTGCTCCGGAGTCGGTCACGCCGCTGCGCAAGTCGGTGACGCTCAGCTTGGTTTCTTGGCCAATCACGGGCAAATCGGGCAGCGTGACGTTCAGCGGATTGACCATTATGACCGGCGGCTGGCCGGGCTCGGCGATGATGAAAATGTCGTCTTCACTGTCGAGCATGTTCTTGAAGATCTGCGGGCTGTCGCGCAGCTTCTCGATGGCCAACTCGTAATGCAGCAGCTTGCGAAAGTGATCCAGGCGGCCCATGACCGCGTGATCGCTGTAGATCAAGACCGAGGTTTTCATCGACTGGTACAGATAAAACCCGGCACCGGCCACGGCGAGCATCGCCACCAGCGAGAATGCCAGGGTCGAGCGCAGGGTCAGGGAAGGTTGGCGTCGGGTCCGCATGGCCGCACCTCGCACACATAGCCGATACCGCGAATGGTATGGATCAGCTTGATCGGATAAGGCTGGTCGACCTTGTTGCGCAGGCGTTTGACGGCCACGTCCACGACGTTGGTATCGCTGTCGAAATTCATGTCCCAGACTTCCGAAGCAATCTGCGCCCGGGACAGGACATCGCCTTCACGGCGCAGAAACAGGTGCAGCAGGGCGAACTCCTTGTTGGTCAGCACGATGACTTGCTGTTGGCGCGTGACGCGACGGCGCACCAGGTCCAATTCCAGGTCGGCGATGTGAAAATGATCGGCTTCGCGGACCACGCCACGGCGCAGGATGGTGCGAATGCGCAACAGCAACTCGGTGAAGGAAAACGGCTTGACCAAGTAGTCGTCGGCCCCCAGCTCCAGCCCGCGTATGCGGTCATGCAACTGATCGCGAGCCGTGAGGAACAGCACGGGCACGTCTTGTTTGGCGCGCAATAGCTCGATGATTTGAAATCCATCAATGCCGGGCAACATCACATCCAGTACGATCAGGTCATAGGGCGTTTGCAGTGCCATGTGCAGGCCATCGGCGCCGTGTTGGGTCCAGTCGACGTTATAGCCGGACTCGCCAAGTCCCTTTTTCAGGTACTCGCCGGTTTTGGTGTCGTCTTCGATCAGCAGAATATGCATCGTCAGGGGGCGCTCGGGTCTCTGGGTGACGGGATTCAGCCCGCGGCATTGGCTCTCTGGCTTGCAGTGTAACCAGCTGAGCAGGCTGAGTCGGTTACATTTCTGTCATTCGCAGAAGGGCGTCGCGAATGACAAAAATGTCATCCGGCGGTCATCGTGAGGTCCCGGTCCGGAGCCGAGGATGGCGGCACATAAACCAGTGAGGAATTGTCGCAATGAAGCTCAAGACTGCTCTGTCCACCACGTTCGGTTTGCTGATGCTCAGTGCTGCCGTCATGGCCACCGCGGCCGATATGCCGGTGATCAAGCCGTTGCGTGGCACCGTTGAAAGTGTCAGCAACAACACGCTGACGTTCACCACCCGCGCCGGCGCACAGCAGACCATCGGTCTGACTGACAAGACCGGCATCAACCGGGTATCGAAGACTGATATCGAGTCAATCAAGGCCGACAGCTTCGTCGGCTCGGCAGCCATCCCCCAGGCCGACGGTTCGCTGAAGGCGCTGGAAGTCACCGTCTTCGAGTCCAGCCTGAAGGGCAGCGGCGAAGGTCATTACGGTTGGCAGAATGCCGACGGCAGCACGGGCACCATGACCAACGGCACGGTGGGCAAATTGTCCAAGGCCAATGGCCGCACGCTGACCGTCAATTACAAGGGGGGCGAGAAGCAACTGGTCGTGCCGCAAGATGTGCCTATCGCCTACGTAGAACCAGGCAAGGCAGATGAGTTGGTCAAGGGCGCGAAAATTGTCGTGTTCCCGGCCGAGGGTGGCACCACCGCACGCGGTATCGCCGTCGGTAAGGATGGCTTCCAGCCGCCGATGTAATCACCTGAAAAGGCTGGAGCGGTGTCGTCTGGCATCGCTCCAGTGCACGGATGGTTTCCGAGAGAGGGGCAGCATGCGCAAAAAATCCATCCATCCCTGGCCCGTTCGGCTCACCCATTGGCTCAATGCCGCCTGCATGGTCTGTATGTTCATGAGCGGTTGGGCGATCTACAACGCGTCCCCGTTGTTCGTCTTCAGGTTTCCGGTTGCATTGACGGTGGGAGGGTGGCTCGGCGGCTCGCTGGCCTGGCATTTCGCGTTTATGTGGTTGCTGTTTATCAACGGCCTCATCTATGTGCTGTACGGCTTGATCAGTCGCCACTTCAAGCGTGATTTCTTGCCGATCAGTGTTCACGCGGTAAAGCATGATTTGACGGATGCACTGCGTTTTCGACTGGTGCACGAGAAGGGCGTCTATAACGCGGTGCAACGCCTGATGTATTGGGTGGTGCTGGCGGCAGGTTTGTTGATCGTGATCTCGGGGCTGGCGATCTGGAAGCCCATTCAACTTCAAGAACTGGTAGCGCTCCTGGGCGGCTATGACGTTGCCCGCTACGTGCATTTCGCGGCGATGGCGGTCATTGGCGCGTTCGTCGTTGTGCATCTGGCGCTGGTGCTGCTGGTGCCAAAAACCTTGTTGCCCATGATCACTGGCGGCGTACGGCCGATTGAAAGCGGAAGAACCGACCATGATTGAGCCCAAAAAAACCGCGATTCAGCGCATCAAACTTGAGCCCGCCCAGCAACTTCAACTGGAAAACCTCCAGCGCCGCAACTTCCTGCGGGGCGGCTTGACCGTCGGCGCGATGGCGATGCTGAGCGGTTGCAACCTGCAGGACGGCGACCAAGTCGACAAGGTGCTGTGGGCCATGTCCCGTTGGAACGACCGGGTTCAGGCCTGGCTGTTCAGCGGGCAGAAACTGGCGCCGACCTACACCAAGGCGCAAATGACCACGCCGTTTCCATTCAATGCGTTCTATGGCCAGGAGGATATCCCGGACGTCGATCTGGGCGATTATTCGCTCGCCGTTTCCGGGCTGGTACGGGACAAGGCGCCGTGGACGCTGGAGGGGCTGCGCAAACTGCCGCAGCGCACCGACATTACGCGCCTGATCTGTGTTGAAGGCTGGAGCGCCATCGGGCAATGGGGCGGCGTACCCCTGAAGACGTTCCTGGAGCATATCGGCGCTGACACAACGGCGAAGTTTGTCGGTTTCAAATGTGCTGACCGCTATTACTCAAGCCTCGACATGCCGACCGCCTTGCATCCGCAAACGCTGCTGGCACTGGATTACGCCGAAGTCGCTTTGCCGCCGGAGTATGGCTACCCACTACGAGTTCGAGTGCCCACCAAGTTGGGCTTTAAAAACCCAAAGCATATCGTTGAGATCTTTGTCAGCAACGACAATCCCGGTGGGTATTGGGAAGACCAGGGTTATAACTGGTTTAGTGGTATCTGATGGGAGAGAAATGAAGAGCAAACACTTCGCGACGACCGAACGGGGTAGGGGAGGCGCCGGTAAGACGACTTCCCCGACCTGCAACCGTTTCATGACTCAGACCAATACCAGTTCAAAGCGTCCTTGAGGGGTGGTGTCCTTGAAACGCACCTGCAAGTGGTGGTCATTGCCATAGACGTCGACGGCTTTTATCACGCAGGGACCGTTGTGATTGATTGCACTCTGACTGTGGTAGGGGATGTTATTTGAGGCCTGCAGCACCAGCGTGACATGGTTGGCTTTCGGGTTTTTCACCTGCCTGACCGGTGTGAACGTGCTGCCTAACTGAATGTTGGTGTTGTAGATGAACGTGGTCCCGCCCGGTGCTGCATACCCGACATTAGACGCTTGGGTAACGGATTGATGCTTGTCTGCCCACTGGATCATTCCCGGCGGCAACATGTTCGCAGAAACAAATCCCACCACGGGCTGCTGTACGCCGGCCCCCGCCAACGAGTATTGCAGGGTGAAAATGTCGGAGTTTTCGTTCCCTTCCGTCAACGTGCGCTCGAAGGTGTAATTGCCCGGAACTTGATAAGTCGGAATTTCGGCAGTGCGTACATCGACGCTCTTGTTGAAACTGGTTTCTGACCCATCGGTGTAGTACCTGTGTTGGTGCCCATCGTCGGTGTGGCGGGTAATGCTTACGTACAGCGTTTCCTGGCGCTGGCGAGGTTCGATCTGGCCTGCCGAAACGTAGAAGCTTTGCGTGAAAATATTAGTCGGCGTGTCATCCGGCACCGACTTTAGAGTCCCCGGATACTGAAGGTAGGTATTGGGTGTGTCACTGAAAAACCAGGGTTGTGTGAGCTCGGTCCCCTCAGGCAGTTCCAAGAGTTGTCCGAGGCGGTCGCGCACCACGAGCTTTATGCTCTTCTTCTCTTCGTCTTTCAGCGGAATAGCCATCCGTGACTCCACTAATACCCTCACCTCTATCTGCTGGCGGCCATTAGGATAAACACGGTCCGAGGGCGACATTACAGCAATTCTGAGATCGGCCAACCAACTGCCAAGCGGTGGTTTTGTGTCTTGAGTGTTCATTACGAACTCCTTAAGTGGAGGGGATTCTGATCAGGTTTTGATTTGTCCCTGAGTCTAAGTGCCTGCCCATTCAACGGCTAACTGATAAGTCCAAGGCTCGCGATTGGGCTGAATTGAGGTCAGTGTTACTGCGAGCTTGATGGGGTTGCCATACACATCCGTGGCGACGCCGTAATAACCGGTTCGTTGGTCAAACAACTGGTTGTACGGTGAATAAGCGGCCACTGCTATTGCAATGGAACCTGCACGCGGCGCCCCGATAGTCTTCAAGGCCTCGTTCAGTGCCCGTCCCAAGCGATTAGTAGCAGGCTCGATGGGAACATCTTTTATTGGTGTCGAGCTTCCTGAATCACCAAACGCGGTCCCTTTGTTGTGGTGCAGTGCCGATATTTTTTTGTTGGGTTCCAAAATTGAACCCGGAAGAATGGCAATGGCGGTCGACGTTCCGGGATATCGCAAACTGGTATACGAGTTCCATACTTTGTAGGTGTAGCCCTCGAACTGCGCATTGAAGATTGGGTCAGGCCCACTTTGCGCTACAACCAACCCTCCGTTGTAGGTGGCATATTGCGGCGGCTCTACCGAGCGCAACATGAAGCTACTGTTGAAACGACCATTCTGTCCATTCCCGCCATAAGGAACATCACGTTGGTTACTGACATAGGTCGTGCTGCCTACTTTGACCTGGGCCACAAACTGAATCGTTGTTCCCTCGGGAACACTGGTGTAGCTGATGTAGCGGCGGAATGTCTGCAGATTATTGGGGCGCGCCGCCGGCAACGTGTCTGAGTCTTCCATCCCTGCCCGTGGGATAAGATTTTCAGGAAACTTCAAAACCCCGTTCGGCGGCGGGTTTTTATCGCTGGTCCAAGTGCCTGGAACCTGCATATTGGGAATAGCATTCGCGTTCAGATCATCAGGAAGTTGCACAATTTCACCGTTGATGTTTCGCGCTTGCAGCGTAATTAACACCGCGCACTTTTGTTTTCCGTTTGAAAACAATCGAGCCTGTGCGTTTTGTTGAAATTGGAAATCTTCGGTCTCTATCAGCAAATAACTGAGGCTGACAGGGGTGTTGACAGAGTTACCGTGCTTTTTCATATCGATTTACTCTTGTGTGGCTACTTTCGGGTAGGTGATCACGCTATGCATAGCCGTTCTACCCGGCAAACCTGTTCCTCGAAACTGTAAGAAATAACAGTTCCGACAGACGGTAAAGACGCTTCTGTGTAAGGGTTTTCTTCAACGAGACCGCATTAAGATTGTGACGAGGCCGTTCGTCGGAACTGTTATTTCTTACAGGTGGCGAACGCGAGATAAACGGGACAGCATCGACTCATCCCATCGCCACCGATTAACGAGGATGCACAGATGACACCTATCAAGTTCTTTTTGACTATATTGGCGAGCCTGGCAATTTTAAGTAGTACTCACGCCGCTGAGAAAGTTGTCGATCCGAGTGTCGTGACGTTGATATCACTTTATAAAAAACAGGGCGAAACCCATTTTGACTGCAGCTTCAACTTGACTGTGGGCCCTCACAACCTAAAAAATATCAACGGCTGCACCAATGATGATGACTACTATTTCAGAATAACGAATCCCAATGATGGGCTGTTTTTTGCAATAACCGACAGTCCCGACTGTACAGGGACAGGACCTTGGGTGAATTATAAAATAATTGATCCTGAATATGGCTCGACTTCACCTCTTTTGAGGATTGAGGCCGCCTACAATCAACCTAAGGGCGTTGAGATTGCTGCTGGAATATATACAGCAGGTTTTGATTCAAAAAAAGGAAGGAAATTGGAAGGGAAGGTGTCGTGCGTGCACGTTTACCCCTAGGCCGTTTCCGGGAAAGTAATTAGATGGTAGTTTTGCGCATTCCAATTATTCAATCACTGTTTATGGTATTTACTCACCAAGTGTTTTCCCTGCTTGAGCCCAGCGAGAGTTGATATGAGCACTATCACCCCGGAAACAATAAGTCGCCTCGCCAGCGGCGGCCTCTACTCCCAGGCCAGCAACTTTCTCAGCCATGTCAGCACCGGGGTCGATGTGCGCACCGGCCAGTTTACGCTTGCAATCCAACTTCCAACGTTGCAATCCAACCATCTTGCTGGGCCGTTTGTGAGTCCGGGTTTACACTTCAGTCCAATGCTCTCTCATACCAACTATGGATTCGGGCTTGGTTGGCAAATGGGTGTTTCAATGCTGGACCTCAATACCAACCAACTCACCCTTATCACCGGTGAGCAGTTTCGTCTTGATCGACGCAACTCCGATTTCTTCCCCAATGGTTTGATGGTCTTCCATGACCAAAAGCTGCGCAGTTTCGTGGTGCGCCAAATAGGCGTAGACGGGCGCGTGTTTCGTGTCGAGCACAAGAGTGGCGATACCGAATGGCTGGAGGTTCGGGAGCGCAGCGGCGTGGCGATGGTGGTGCAGATGCGTTCGCCCCATGGACGGCAGGCATTTTTTGAGTGGCTTTCCCGGGGCGATAACCAGTTTCAGCTAGGTAGCATATGGGATGAGCGGGGACCGCAGCAGCCCTTGTTGCGAGTCGTGCTTAACCGTGACGGCGCGGAGTTTGACTTTCACCCCGGCACCTCCAGTGAGTCGAAGATCATTTTGCAACAGACCAACGGAATGCTGAGCAACGTGATCCTGCCGGACGGCGATAGCCGCTGGACTTTCGACTACATGACCGACCGGGACAGCGGATTGCTGTTCCCCAACAAGGTGTTCGGGCCGTTGGGCAGTGAGGACACCGTGCAGTACGCCACTGGCAACCAGGGGCATATCCTGCCACCCGGTGCGCCATTGACCTCGCTGCCGAGGATCACCAACCTGCGGCATTCGCCGGGTGCCGGGCAACCGGAAATCTACCGTAGCTACACCTACATCGGCACGTCCAACTTTCTCGGCGGTGACGTTGCGCCCCCGGGCGGTTGGCAGGACGGCACCGATAACCTGTACCGCAGGGACAGCTACGAATACACCTCCATCGAAACAGTACAGAACGCCAAAGGCGAAACATTGGCCACCGGCGAGCGCACCTGGAACCGTTTTCACCTGCAAACCAAAGAGGTGTTGACCCGCCACAGTACCCGGCTGCAAAACGGTATAACCGTGGCTCAGAACCGTACCGTCACGAAGGAAACGATCTACGGCGACGATCCGGGTAAAGGCTGGGAAGACCAACCCGCCTGGTGCCAACTGCCGGTGGCGACCATTACGCAGTTTGACGACGCAGAGCAAGCGCCACGAAAATTTCGGGAAGAGACCGACTACGACGACTATGGCAATGTGCTGCAAAAACGCTACGCCGATGGGCGGGTGGAAACCTTGGTGTATTACCCGCCGGGCGGTGGCGAGGGCTGCCCGGATGACGGCAGCCCCTTTGTACGCTGGTTGAAAAGCCAGACGTTGAACCCCGCGACACCGGCCGGCGGTGCGCGTACCGTGGAAACCCGCCAGACCTATGCGTTGCTGCCCAAACGTAAAGCCGACGACGTACAGGTGCTGGTGGCGGTTGAGGAAATCGCGCTGGCCATTGACGGTCCGGCGCCAGAGCTGATCGGTACGACCCGGCAGACCTGGAACCTCAACCCCACCAGTGCGTTTTTTGGTCAACCGCTTCAAAGTGTCAGTACCTTGAACGGCTTTGCCACCACCACCGATTTCCAGCGCTCTGTGGACGTGGCTGGTGTTGGTGAAACGGTGACGCACACCGGGCATGACGGGCTTTCGACCAGCACGCGCAACCTGCGCAATGCGCGCAACGGCCTGACGTTAAGTGAGCACAACGTAAACGGGCTGGAAACGGTGCACACCTATGACCATTTAGGGCGGATCGTGTCGCAAAAAGCATCGGTCGGGACCCCCTATGCTGTCACCAAAACCTACGCTTACAACCTCGCCGACAGTCAGCGCCAACGCGCCGTAGTGGTTGAAGAAACTGACTTCACCGGGCAGAAATTGCGCCGCTACCTCGACGGAGACGGGCGCATCGTCAGAGAGACGCGTCAGGACGTCGACATCACCGGCGACGCGTTTCGCGAGATATGGTCGGGTATCTATGACCATGACGGAAAGCTGGCCGAGGAAACAGCGCAGGACTGGTCACCCGGTAACCCCGCCCCGACTCGCCTGACCACCACTCGCGAGCTGGATGCCTGGGGCGAGGTGAGCGTGCAGCATCAACCCGACGGCTCCAGCAGCCATACTTTTTACGATCCGATCAAACTGATCAGCCGCCACTGGACACAGAGCCGCACGGGTGAGCGCAGCGCAGAAACGGAAGTGCTGCGCAACGAGGCCGGCGAAGTCGAAAAAGTCACCCTGTATGCGCCGCGGATGGCAGACGGCAAACCCGGTGCTGTGGTGCGTGTGGAGAGCTGGACATTCGATGGCCTGAACCGCCCCATTACCCATTCGGTCGTCGCCGATGGCCTGACGACGCTCACCCGGACGGAGCGTGATGTGTTTGGCCGTACCATCGCTGTGACGCGTGAAGATAACAGCGTGGTGCGCTGGAGTTACGCCGCACAGAGCGACGGTGAAGATCCGGAGAAAGTGACACTCACCCCTTCGGGCGGTGAAGAACGGGTGTTGGCTGAGGTGACCTACGACGGCCTTGGACGGCCTGTCACACAGCAATCGAGCGGTCAGGTCGAACGGTTGAACTACCTCAAAGGCCAGATTCTCCCGGAGTCCTCGGTCCTGCCCGATGGGCACGTGACCAGAATGAGCTATATCCGCGCGCTTGATGAGGCGCCGCTGAGCGTCAGCCCGGACAACGAAATCGCCAACACGTACAGCTATAGCACGCCGAATGGTTACCTGACTGAAATCACCGGAGAGCTGGGTCGGATCAATTTTGAGTACACCGCCTCCGGGCGCCTGGTCAAGGAACACTGGACGCTGGGCAACGAGACTTACACCAGCGTTTCGACCGAGACGCTGCTCAGTCGCCCGCTGAGTTTTACGGACGTGGGCGGCACACAGCACCAGGTCGAATATGACAGCCTCGGGCGGGTCGCCCTGCAATTGTCGGGAGTAATCACGGTCAAACCCGACTACGACGCTTTTGGCCGGGTCGAACAGATCACTACCACCGATACTACCAATGGCAGCAGCCTGACGCAGACGCTGGCGTATGACGCTATGGGTCGCGAGTTGAGCCGCACTTGGGAAAACATCGGTAACGGACTTCGGCATAAAACCGTGCAAACCTTGGGCTTTAACAGCCGCGACAAAGTCATCAGCCGTTGCTGGGAGCAGGACGGTCACCTTCAGAGCAAGGAAACTTACACCTACGATGCCCGTGGCCGTTTGACCCAGACCGATGCCAGCGGACCCAAGTCACCGCTGGACGGGCGCACAGGCAAGCGCATCAGCCAGCAGAAGTTTACGCTGAATGCACTGGACGGTTACGAAACCGTCGAGACCGTTTTCGCCGACGGCACCGGCAGCGTCATGACCTTCACCTATGACGCGGTGGCACCGGATCGTCCGGTCAAGATCAGCCATCGCGGTGTTCAGGACGTCGATATTGCACTGGTATGGGACGCCGCTGGCAGATTGCTAGAGGAGCGACGCGATGACGTGCTGTACCGACAGTTCGAATGGCGCGCCGACGGTCTTGTGCGCCGCGTGACCGGGATGGGCACCCGCAGCGATTATCGCTATGACCCGCAGGGGCGCGTCGGCGAGCAGCAAACAGACGCGGGCACCACACGCCGCTTCTATAATGGCGCTCAAGTCATCAACGAGCGCGGCGCGGAGGGTTCTTTACTGACGCTGGTGCGTTCTGCCAGCGGCGTATTCGCTGAAAGTCTCTTGAGCCAGTCGATACGCACCGTCCGGTTGACCGGCAGTGATGGCCAGGGCTCGGTTCGCCTGGAGTCCGACCACGAAACCCGTCTGGTCAGCTACACCGCTCACGGCAATGATGACGGCACTGCGCAGAGCCGGGTGGGTTATGCCGGCGAGCTGCGCGATCTGGAGAGCGATCTCTATTTTCCCGGTAGTTACCGTCCTTACGACCCGGTGCTCATGCTGTTTTTGGCCCCGGACAGTGCCAGCCCGCTGGGCGCCGGCGGGTTGAATCGTTATGCGTATTGCGGCGGGGATCCGGTGAATCGAGTAGACCCGGATGGGCACAGCTTCTGGAGTTGGGTTGGGGCAGCCGTAGGGTTAGTGCTCGGAGGAATCGCCATTGTCGCTTCGGCCGGCACACTGACACCCGTGGTGGCCCCCATAATGGCGTCGATAACAAGCGGCACGATCACCTCAGCTATGCTAGGCGCAGTTGCTGCTGCCACATCGGTCTCTTTTATCGCGACGGCGGCGGCAGTGACGCTGACAGCCGTATCGATCGCTACCGGGTTGGCGACGCCCATTCTGGAGCTAACGAACAATAAGCAGGCAGCAAAAATCACGGGGTACGTTTCGGGGGGGACAGGCGTGGCCACGACTGTTGTCAGTGCAATACCCGGAGTCGTGAGAATCGTTGAAAAAGTGGGAAAGTTTGTTGGGCGGTGGCAGTACATGCTTCAGCACTCGACCGGGGGGCGCCGGTTACCGGCCCGCGTTCTCACTGTTGACCCCAGTAACCCCCAATTCGGACCTGGCCTGGTTAACAATTATCAGGGGGGAGGGGCAGGTTCTTTCTTGATTTCCACGAGCGGAACACCAGGAGGAAGATTTGCGTCCATGGTAACCAGATCGCTAGTATCTCCAGCGCAAGCTGCCGATGAGCTGTTGCCATTGATGGCGTATGTTCCCGCAGATGCGCAGGTGACTCTAGTGGCGTCTGGCGTCACTAGCACCTTGGCCGTGCAGGCATTTGCCGATGCTCTCGGGCGTAACTTAAATGCGTTTTTCGGCAGAAACGTGATTTTTCAGCTAAATAATCCGCGTTTGAATCAGCCCTTCAGTGAGAATCTATTTAATTACCCGCTACGAAACAGCCGGAGTATGGTTGCGCGGATACTTCGGCGGATGGGACTGGGGAACACTGCTATAACCAGAAGACCGGCCCGGGGAATGCGAATTGAGGCGGCAACGAATTCGCGGCCATTGGACCTGCCGGTATGGAACACTCCGGTGGACTTTCCGCCATCGTACGGGGAGGTCACGCTACCGTCGTACTCTGAAGCCTTGCGACTGCCGCCGCTCTATACACCTTGACAACACCTGTGACTCACGATGGACGCCCATCGTGAGTCAGCCCTGGTCTGTCATTGCCTGCTTGCCCCGAATGCGCGCCGTATTCGAGCGTTCGCATACGGGGTTGCTGACTGCGGACTGGGGCTGTCGAACGTGATGCACAACTACCAACAGAGCGAATCTTCTCCCAAATAGCATTAATTCCAATAAGCTGTGGTTAAAATCTGAAATAACTAACTAAAGCACAAGATCAGGGAATTACGCGCCTTGAACTGTAGTCTGGTTAATTCTATTATTTTGGGTATTAAAGGGTGTACAGCGACGGAAGACACGTGATGTTGGATTTAAGCTTCAGTAAGCCCAGTGAGATCGTCAAGCGACTCTGTGATCGCCTGCGCACGGAGCGGTTGGCTCTGCAGATGACGCAAGCCGATGTGGCCGGTCGCGCCGGTATCGGGACCAATACCGTGTCCAACCTCGAAGCCGGGCGCAATGTCGGGTTCGAGAATCTGGTCCGTGTGGCCATGGTTCTTGGGCGAACCAAGGAGCTTGAGGGACTTTTTTTGCCAAAGCTGGACAGCCTTGAAGACATTCGCCGATACGAAAACACTGTCAATCGTCATCGTGCCAAGAGGAAGTCCGACAATGCTTGAGCAAGTTGACGTCTACTACGGTGGCTGGGGTGAACGTTGGCTGTGGGGCACGCTTGTGTCTACGACCGCCATCACCGGTCGCCCGCAGATTGTGTTTGAGTACAGCAATGAAGCGAAGCGTAGAGGTTTGGAGCTGTCGTCCTACACACTTCCATTGGAGGGTGCCCAGTTACGTCGAGGCTTTCCATCCCACCAGTTGGGCCTGCCAGGGCCTGTTTATGACGCGTTGCCTGACGGTTGGGGCATGCTGTTGATGGATCGGTTGTTCAGGCGCCGCAGCCTCAACACAGCACGCATAGGACCTCTGGAGCGGCTGGCATATATTGGCAACAATGCCATGGGGGCCATGTCGTTCGAGCCCGTGGCGCCCGAGGGGCAGGCGCCGCAAGCGCATATCCCCCTTGAACTTCTAGCGGCTGAGGTTCAGGAAGTTCTCAATGGTGAAGGTGGGGAATTCCTGCAGACGTTGCTGCTGGTGGGGGGGTCGCCTCAAGGCGCCAGGCCAAAGGCGTTGGTTTATCGCGATCCTCAAAATGGAGCCTTTACTACCGCCGCCAAGCCGAACTTTGAAGCCTGGCTGATTAAATTCCCGGCAAAAGAAGAACATCCCGAGGTGTGTGCTATCGAAATGGTCTATGCCGAGTGCTTGCGCATGTGCGGCATCCAGACTCCGGATACGCAGCACTTCAGCCTGCCCAACGGGCTGGCAGCCTTCGCGAGTAAACGCTTTGATCGTATAGACGGTCAGCGCGTGCCCATGCAAAGCCTTGCAGCCTTTACCGGGGCCGACTACAAGTCACCGGGGGCCTTGGACTACGTCAACTTCTTGCGTGCGACACAGATGTGCACTAACGATGTGCGAGAGAAAGCTATCGCCTTCGAGCGTGCCGTCTTCAATGTCGCGTTCAACAACCGAGACGACCACCCCAAAAACTTCGCCTACGTCATGTCGCCGTCCGGTGCATGGCGGCTGGCGCCGGCCTACGACGTGACTTTCTGCGAGGGACCGGGCGGTTATCACCAGATGGACGTGATGGGCGAGGCCTTGGAGGTTGACCGAGATGCGATGCTCAGACTCGCAGACGAAGCAGAGGTCTGCGTGGAGAATGCAGGCGGCATCATTGACAATATTTGCCGCGTCGCTAGCCAGTTTTCAACCATCGCCGAGAACCTTTTTCCACGCTTGATCACCCAAGACACCCTGGACATTATTCAAGGCCGAATCGACGAGAACATCGACCTGCTGCGCTAACGCTGCTCGCCCACAGCTTCAAACGGATGTTGAACCTGCTGGGCGGTAACGCGCTGATGGCGGCGATGAAGGTCTGAAGCGCTTGAGCTACGCGGTGTCTGCGGCATCTCTTTCGTACAGTGCTTCGCGCTTCAGGGAATTGGGTGCCGAGTTCTACAAGCTATCCGGATCCCCAAAAAACATCTGAATCCTGGACCGCAACCAGCGCTCCCCCGGATCATTGTCCTGCGAACCCCGCCAGGCCATGTGCAATTCAAAACTGCGCGTCGGCAACGGCGGATCCTCCGCGCGAACACCGCCGGCCGCTGTCAACGCTTCAGCGGTGTAGTCCGGCACGGTGGCGACAATATCGGTCCCGCTAATAAGCGTGCTCAACCCATTGAACTGTGGCACGGCCAGTACCACATGACGTTTGCGCCCGAGCTTTTCGAGTTCTTCATCTATAAAGCCACTCAGGTCACCGGCGAACGACACCAGTGCATGGGGCCGCTCGCAGAAGTCGTCCAGGCTTAGCGGCCCCGGCACGGTGTCTGCCCGCAACAGCTTCGGCATGCTGCGACGCAGCACTTTGCGCTTGGCGTTGGCCGGCAGGTCGGCGGTGTAGCTGACACCGATTGAAATTTCCCCTGAAGCCAGCAGGCTTGGCATCAAGATGTAGTTGGCTCGACGCACCACCAGGACGATGCCCGGTGATTCGGCGCGCAGGCGTTTGAGCAACATGGGCAGCAATGCGAATTCGACGTCGTCCGACAGACCGATACGAAACACCGCCGTGCTGGTGGCCGGATCAAATTCCGCCGCGCGACTGACCGCCGTGGAAATGGAGTCCAGCGCCGGGGAGAGCAGGGCGAAGATCTCCACGGCCCGGGCCGATGGTTCCATGCTGCGGCCGGTGCGCACGAATAACGGATCGTCGAACAGCCCGCGCAGGCGTGAGAGCGCTGCACTGATCGCCGGCTGGCCGAGGAACAATTTCTCCGCAGCACGGGTCACACTGCGTTCATGCATTAATGTTTCGAAAACGATCAACAGGTTCAGGTCGACACGACGCAGGTCATTACGATTCATCTGGAGTCCTGGCAGAGTCAGCAAGCTTGACGTGGGCGGCCATATGGGAACAATGGCCGGCATGAATATTACGGGCAAAGGCTGCTACTCTGCACCGTGTAATTCACTTTTTACTTAAATGGCTGCTTCGGTTTTTACGGTATCTGATGATGCCGCCGGCGCTGCGGAATCAATGACAGGCATGTCGACTATTAATAGCCACTGATGGTCTTGGGTAGAAAGCCCAGATAGAGTTCGTGGCATTAGAGGTTACTTTGACGAGGTTTGCGATGTCCCGCACGATCCGTTTTCACAAGTTTGGTCCAGCCGAGGTGCTCAAATGCGAAGAGCATGCGGCCGCTCTGCCTGCACCGGGTGAAGTGCAGGTGCGCGTCGAAGCAATCGGCATCAGCTGGTACGACATTCTTTGGCGCCAGAACCTGGCTTCTTCTCACGCTCGTCTGCCTTCAGGCCTTGGCCATGAAATGTCAGGTGTGGTGACGGCAGTCGGTGACGGTGTTGATGACCTGGCAGTAGGCGACAAGGTCGCCAGCTTCCCGGCCGAGAGCCCCAACGATTATCCGGTCTACGGCGAGCAGATTGTTCTGCCACGCTCGGCATTGACCCGCTACCCGGACGTGCTCAGCCCGATCGAAGCCAGCGTGCATTACACGCCGCTGCTGATCGCCTATTTTGCCTACGTCGATCTGGCGCGGGTCAAACCGGGGCAGTTTGCCTTGGTGACCGACGCAAGCCACTGCGCAGGGCCGTCCTTCGTGCAACTGGGTAAAGCCTTGGGTGTACGGGTGATCGCGGCGACCAAAACTGCGGAAGAACGTGAATACCTGCTGTCCCTGGGTGCCGAGAAAGTCATCGTCACCGAAGAACAGGATCTGCTGATGCAGATCAACAAGATCACCGACAACCGTGGCGTCGATGTAGTGTTCGACGGTCTCGGCGGGCCACAGATGTCGTTGCTCGGTGACGTGCTTGCGCCTCGTGGCAGCCTGGTGCTCTACGGCCTGCAAGGCGGTAACCAGACGCCATTCCCGGCCTGTGCAGCGTTCCAGAAGAACATTCAGTTCTTCGTGCACTGCATCGGTAACTTCACCGGCAAGCCGGAGCTGGGCATCATTCAGGATCAGGTGGCGTTGCAACGAGCGTTGCGCGACATCAACCAGTTGACTGCGGACCGTGTGCTGCTGCCGCTCAAGACTCGGGTTTTCCCGTTTGCCGAGTTTGTCGAAGCGCACCGCTACATGGACGAATGCCCATGCCGCGAACGAGTGGCTCTGCAGGTCGAGCCGGCGTAACACCTTTCAAGCAATGCCCTCGATGCCTCCGGTGCTCCCTGCACCGGGGGCATTGTCGTCCCTGACGACCCGGTTTCAGCAACTGAACCGGTTTTTGCTTTTGATCTGTATCTTCTAATCATCATATAAGCCCTGATAATTGAATGATTACTTTCATCTCAAGGAACGAGTCATGAGTGGGCGTTCGGCTGATATTAATCAGCTCATGTTTGCGACAGACGACGGGCAAATGTCACAACGTTTGAAGACTAAGGATATATCAGTGTCTTCTTTCTCTATTTCTTGTACTCAATGTCTGTGGGACGCTGTCGGAAGTTTCCTAGGAAGTCGAAAAAATCCCAAAGGGCCTTGCCCTGCCGGGCTTTGCGAGGAGGTGGCTGTCGCCTTGGCATAGGCAGAGTTCATACATTTCAAATAATTACCCAAAACTTAAGTGCTAGCATTTTGTGACAGGATCCAGCACTTCACACCGAGAATCGGTCGCGCAGTGTCTATCACTCTTTGCGTGACATTGAACTTCCGAATACCAGGTAAAACACTGATGACCACAATCCACGACCAGGCAATGAACTATGTATATCAGCAAGTACTGCAAAGGCTGCTGAGTTTTTTCTCACGCGCCGAACGCACAGCCTTGCAGCTGATGATTCAGCGCCTGGTGGTGTCGGCCGGCGGCATAGAGCGGATTGGCGACTTCAAGGTGATGTCGATTCAGTCCGGGACACTGGACAGCTGCTACACCCTCGCGTTGCTGCGCGCAGCCCAACTGAGTATCGCCAGCCGGGCACCGGCGACCTTTCAGCTACGGGTGGCGACCTTGCGCTTGAGCGGGACCAGTTCTGCGGCGCTGGAAAATATCCATCGCACCAATGCGGCACTGTTCCTCTACGACGATCCGCGGGTTGAATTGTTGATGGTGGATAACCGCGAGATCCTGCCGTTCAACCATTTGGCGCCGATCTCGGAGGCGGGGCGCGAGTCGAACCGGCTCAACCTGTTGATGGTCGGCCATCAACGGGCGTGGGAGGGGCCGCTCGATCTGTGGGACGACGGCTACCTGACAACGGGCGAGTTCTACGGGCAAATTGCCCGGTGGGACAATGGCGTCGATGCGTTGATCAGCAGCGAAACGCCTCGCCAGCAGAAGCAGTTTCTCGACGGCTTGAAGCGTGCAGCGCAAAAGGCGAGCCTCGGGACATTGAATTACAACGTCGCCGGGTTCGATGGGTTGTTCGCCATGCTCGATGATCTGGGCAGTGACTACTTCCGTGAGTTCTACGCCGGTCATGAGTACGCGCAGTGGCGCCCGGCGGGTCGATTCGAAGCCTGCCGTCGCACGACCAATATCGATATTCACGACATGGTGGTTGGGAAACTGGAAGAGCGCTGGCCGTTGCTCACTGAGTTCCTGGGTGTCCAGCTCGACGAAATGGCAGCGCACCTGAGCGATAGCGAATTCGTCAGCCCGACGATTGCGGCGCACCTGCGGGGGTTACAGGCGTGCGTTGTCTCCGGTGACAGTTACGAAACCGGCATTGCTGAATACTTGCAGCGAGCCTTGGTGATGATGCGTCGCAAGCAAGTGCCGGAACGTTTTTGCGAACTGGCACTGGAGTCGTTCGGCAATCCGGCAGCCATGGTTGATCGGCGCTTACAGGCGGCGGACGAGGCACTGAAAACCCTCGGGTTGACCGAAACCCAATTGATCTGCCTGCTCTTTGCGCCGTTTGTCGATGGCGGCGCAGGGCTGGAGCGCTTCCTGCGCAGTTGCCATCCCGGCATGCTGGTGGCAATGCCGGACCTGCACAAGGCGATGCAAGGGCATCAGGTGGCCGAACAGGTGATGCAATGGATGGTCGATGTCAGTGGGTTGCCGGTCAGCCTGATCGGCACGTTGTATCGCATGAAGCCGGTGACGGTGGAGGACAGCATTGCGGTCGAAGACCCGCCGAACGATGACGCTGACGTGATTGGCGAACTGTCAGCGGGGCATTGAAGGTGCAGGGGCTGCCACGATTCACAACCGTTCAGGCACACAATTGCACAGTGTCCGGCTATTACCGATGAAAGGACCCAGGGAAACGGACTTTGCGTACCAGGCGGTGTATCGATATTTGACGCACCTCATCAACGAACCGGGCTGCGGCACGCCGATTCGCCTGCCTTCGCTGAGGCAGTTGGCGCTGCGCCTGAACGTGTCGATCTCGACCATCCAGTACGCCTATTCGCTGCTGGAAAAAGAAGGGCGGGTCTACTCGGTGGCCAAGTCTGGCTATTACTCCCAGCCGATCGCCACCCTGGGTCCGTTGACCAGCGGTAATGATTTGCTTGAAACCGTCTATTTCAATGCGCGGCGTCCCGGAATGCTGGTGTTGAGCGCCGATGAGCCGGCCCTGCTGCAACCGCTGGACAGCCCGTTGCTGATGCTTGAGCGCGAATTGCTGCGTCAATATCCGCGCCAGCCACAATCGGCTTCGCAACCCTGCGGGGAGCAGGAGCTGCGCACGGCCCTGGCGGCGCGCTACACCACGTCGCCGGCGCGTTGCTGGCATGCCGACGAGGTTTACATCGGTGCCGATCTGCGGGGAGTGCTGGAAATACTGATCACCATCCTCTGTCTGAAGGGCGCCACGGTGGTGGTTGAATCGCCGTGCGACTGGGTGATTCTGCGTTTGCTCGAGGCGGCGGATGTACGGGTGATCGAGCTGCCATTGCAAGCTTGCGGCGCGCTGGACCTGGGGCAGCTTGAGGAAGTGCTGCAGACCCAGCCAGTGCGGCTGGTCATGCTTTCGTCGGGCTTGAGCATGCCGCGGGGAAGCCAGGTGCCCCACGACAAACGCCAGTCGATCGCGCAGCTGTTGGCCCGGCATGACTGCTGGGTGCTGGAAAACGACTGTTATGGCGAGCTCGGTTTCGAGCTAGAAGGGCCGAAGTTTCGCGACCTTCTGGACCCTGACCGGCTGATCGTGTTTTCTACTTTCGAGAAAATCATCGGGCCGGAAGCGCCCTACGGCTATCTGCTCTCACGGCAACTGGGTGAGGAGCTGCAGCGGCATTTCCTGCTGCGTGCGTTTCGCCTGTCACCGATCCGCCAGAAAGCCATCGCCCGCTTGTACGGCAATGGACGTATCGACCAGCATCTGCAAGTGCTGAGGCGTATGCTCAAGGATCGTCAGTTGCAGATGATCCAGCTGCTGCACGAACGGCTGGGGGACGCCTTGCAACCGGTCGAGCCGCAGGGTGGGGCGACGATCTGGGTGCGCTCGTTGCGCCAGGTCGATGTGCGCCGGGTGTTCCAGCGCTTGCTCAAACAGCAGGTGGTGATTGCGCCAGGCGAGCTGTTCAGCCTGCAAGGCCTGCACGGTCAGCATCTGCGCCTGAGCCACACGTTCAGCGGCGAGCATGACCTCGGCTACGCTCTGGGATTGCTGGGGGATGCATTGCGTCTGGAAGCGATTGAATGAGCTGCGTTAAAAAAGGTCGCGGAGCGTGTGGATCGTTACCATCGCGCGATGGTCAAACTGCCAGTAAACTGCGTTCCTATTCCTGAACCACTCTTTTTCAGAGGTTTTGCATGACACTCAGTCCTTTTGCGGGCAAACCGGCACCGGCAGAATTGTTGGTCGACATCCCGCGACTGGTAACGGCCTATTACACCGGCCAGCCTGATGCCGCCATCTCTACACAGCGCGTCGCCTTTGGCACGTCCGGTCACCGCGGCAGCTCTTTCGACTTGAGTTTCAACGAATGGCACGTTCTGGCGATCAGCCAGGCCATTTGCCTGTACCGGCAAGCCCAGGGCATCGATGGTCCGCTGTTTGTCGGTATCGACACCCACGCGCTGTCGACCCCGGCCGGCGCCAGCGCCCTCGAAGTGCTGGCCGCCAACGGTGTCACCGTGATGATCGCCGAAGGCGACGAGTACACGCCGACCCCGGCCATCTCCCATGCGATTCTTTGCTATAACCGCGGCCGCACCTCGGGCCTGGCGGACGGCATCGTCATTACGCCGTCTCACAACCCGCCACAAAGCGGCGGCTACAAATACAACCCTACCAACGGTGGCCCGGCCGATACCCACATCACCAAGTGGATCGAAGCCAAGGCCAACGAACTGCTCGGCAACAAGCTGGCTGGCGTCAAGCGCATCAGCTACGAGCAGGCGCTGAAGGCCAGCACCACCCATCGACACGACTACGTGAACACCTATGTCGCCGACCTGATCAACGTGATCGACTTCGATGCCATTCGCGATGCCAAGCTGCATCTGGGTGTCGATCCGTTGGGCGGAGCAGGGGTGCGCTACTGGTCGGCGATTGCCGAGCATTACCGCCTGGATCTGGAAGTGGTCAACACCCAGGTCGATGCCACTTTCCGCTTCATGACCGTCGATTGGGACGGGCAGATCCGCATGGACCCATCGTCCACCCACGCCATGCAAGGTCTGATCGGGCTCAAAGATCGTTTTGACGTGGCCTTCGGCTGCGACCCGGATCACGACCGTCACGGCATCGTCACCCCGTCCGGCGGCCTGTTGGCACCGAACGCCTACCTTGCTGTGACTATCGACTACCTGTTCCAGAACCGCCCGCACTGGCGTGCCGATGCCGCCGTGGGTAAAACCGTGGTCAGCAGTGGCTTGATCGATCGCGTGGCCAAGCGCCTGGGTCGTCGCCTGTACGAAGTGCCGGTTGGCTTCAAGTGGTTTGCCGATGGCCTGTTCGATGGCTCTCTGGGCTTCGGTGGCGAAGAAAGCGCCGGTGCCTCGTTCCTGCGCAAGGACGGCGGCGTCTGGAGCACTGACAAGGACGGCTTGATCCCGGCCCTGTTGGCGGCAGAAATGACCGCCCGCACCGGTCGCGACCCAAGCCAGGCCTATCGCGCACTGACCGATGAGCTGGGCGAACCGTTCTCCGTTCGGGTCGATGCCAAGGCCAATCCTGAGCAGAAAGCGCTGCTGAGCAAGTTGTCCCCGGATCAGGTCACCTCGACTCAATTGGCTGGCGAAGCGATCCAGAGCATCCTCAGCCATGCTCCGGGTAACGACCAGGCTATCGGCGGCTTGAAAGTCATGACCGAAAACGGCTGGTTCGCGGCGCGTCCGTCGGGCACCGAGGACATCTACAAGATCTACGCCGAAAGCTTTATCAGCGACGAGCATCTCAAGCAGTTGGTGGCTGAGGCTCAGACGTTGGTGGATGGCGCGATTACTGCGAAGTAGTTGAGGGTCTCTTCGCGGGCAAGCCTCGCTCCTACAGGATAGAGTCGATCACATGATTTGTGAGCGATTACGTCCTGTAGGAGCGAGGCTTGCCCGCGAAGGCATCAGCATGAACACAGAAGATCTCGAACCAAACAAAAATGGGCGACCACTCGGTCGCCCATTTTTTTGCCCGGTATTTAAGCCAGATCAACCAACACGATTTCACTGTCTTCAATCGCCGTCACCCGCAACACCTGTTCCTCAGCTACCGCCACACCGTCTCGAGCTTGTGCACGCAAGCCATTGACTTCAATCACACCGGTGGCCGGAACCAGGTACGCGCGACGCCCATTGTCCAAACGATATTCCGCCGATTCCCCGGCTTTCAGGTTCGCCGCCACCAACCGTGCATCAGCGCGAATCCGCAGGCTTTGATCGTCGCCGGCCTTGCCGCTGGCCAGGGTCACGAAACCTTCACGCTGACCTTTCGGGAAAGGCTTGGCGCCCCACGACGGTGCCGAACCGGCCTCGTTTGGGATGATCCAGATCTGGAAAATCCGCGTCTCGGTGGATTCCAGGTTGTATTCGCTGTGGGCGATCCCGGTACCGGCGCTCATGACCTGAACGTCGCCTGCTTCAGTGCGACCCTTATTGCCCAGATTGTCCTGGTGGGTAATCGCACCTTCACGCACATAAGTGATGATTTCCATGTCGCGGTGCGGATGCTGTGGAAAGCCCGTGCCGGCGGCGATCACGTCATCGTTCCAGACCCGCAGGTTGCCCCAGTTCATGCGTTTGGGGTCGTGGTACTCGGCGAACGAAAAGTGGTGATGGGCATCCAACCAGCCATGGTGGGCGCCGCCCAAGGTGTTGAAAGGTCTGAGTTCAAGCATGATCGTCTCCTGAAAAGGTTCGTCATGGGGCGGTGCGCCTGAGCCACGAAACAAGAACCGGTGGTTGATGGCGTGCATCATCTATCAGGTGATAATCGATAAAAAGCGTAAAAAGTGCCTCAAAACAATCGAATTGGTTGATGTTAAATAACCTCGAAACATTCTCATCCAGCCTTCACTTCATCGCATAAGCCAATGACCTGTAAGCATTTCACTAGAACTCAACGGCAAATGCAGACACCATAGCCCTCAACAGCCTCACACCCTGGAGTCCGTCCGCGTGCCGCAACACACCCCTGATCTTCCACCTGAACTTCGTCCCCTCGCCGAGATGCCACTGCTCAAGCGCCTGGCCGTCCGATTTTTTGGGCATGGCCTGACCCGGTTACGCGCGCAACACCGTGCGTCGTGGCTGCACGGGCAAGCTGATGGCTTTCGCAGCGGTCACAGCGCCGGGGTGGATTACGGGTTCAAGGAAGGCAAGCTTGAAGGGCTGGAAGAAGGCCGACAGGTGCTGCTGATCCGCGACTCGCGCTCCACCGAGCACCGGCCACCGAATGTCGATGACCATTTGTTCGATGATTGGCGCCTGCCATTGAGTGCCGAGATCAAGAAACGCATGAAGGCGGATGTCGCGCGGCTGCTGCCAGCCCACGCCCAGCCAAGCGTTGCGCAATGGAAGATGATCTTCAGCGACACACCATCGACCTCAGTGATTGCCGGGGCGGGCGCGGGTAAGTCGACGACCCTGGTCCTGCGCATTCTACTGCTGACCCACTACCTGGGCTTTGAACTCAGCTCGATGACCGTGGTGACCTTCACCCGCGAATCGCGCAAAGACTTCATTAATAAACTGATCGAACTGTTTGGCTTGTGGGGCCGGGTGCTCAGCCTTAAAGAAGGGCGGGATCTGGTGCGTACCTTTCACTCGCGGATTCTGCCGATGGTCCGCAGTTTGCCGGGGTTCGAACGCCTGCAAGCCTTCGAAAACCTCAGCAATCGCCCACAAGGCGGGGATGAGGAAGTCGACAGTAATCCGTTCGACCTGCGCATCAACGACGCCCAGCGCCAGCAACTCAATGCCTGCTATCACGGCTTGTTTACGACCAACGAACGCTTCCGCGAGTTGATTCAGCCGTTATCCCGCCACGCCTTGCAGCTCAAGGAGCTGGAGCGCGATCACCCGGATGTGCAGAAGCGCGTGGCCGTGACCGAACTGGCGGCCAAGCGCGATGAAGAGCTCTGCGACACGATAGAAGACCTGTGGTTTCGCGCCGGTGCCTGGCCAATCAAAGGCATTGAGCCCAACCGTCAGGCATTCGATATCAACGGCTCGACATTCCATTGCCATGGCTATATTCCGAGCCTGGACGCCTGGGTGGTCCTGGGTTTCGATCCTCGGGAAAACCCGCAAGTCAGCCGCCCGAATGCCAAGCTGACGGTGCGGGCCGAATGGGCAGTAAAGCGCACCCTGTTTCAAGCTTTCTGTCGTAAGCCATTGATATGGCTTGATAGTTACGAGTCATCCAGACGTGTTTTAGCCTCGCTTGCCGGGGATGCCAGCGCCGGGCCGGGCTTTGATTACAAGGTGAAAGGTGAGCTCGGTTCTGCGCCGTTGCTCGATTGTTTTGTCGCCGCCGCCGGGTTTATCGAGAACCTGGGGTTGGACGTTCCCGACGCTGTAGGCCGGATGAGTTTCGCCAAAGATGACCCGGACCGGTTTTTCTTTGAAGCCCTGAGCCTGTTCTGGCGCGCCCTGGAAGACCACTTGCTTGATCAAAAGCCGCCGGTGATGACGTACAACCGAATGTTTGCCTTGTTCAGCGAGCACTCGCCAGAAAATCTGAAACTGTTGAGCGACGAACTCCTCAGACCGCTGTCGCACCTGATGATCGACGAATTTCAGGACGTATCGCCGAAAATCGTCTCCTGGATTCGCGCCAGCCTGGCCGAAATCCGCAGCCGTGGGCCGGCGATGCATGTAGGGCGCGGCGCTCAGCGTTCGTCATTGCTCTGTGTTGGCGATGATTGGCAGTCGATCTATGGCTGGCGCGGCAGTTCGCCTACGTATTTCATGGAGTTCAACAAGGAATTCCCGTCGCCAAGCACGACCCGGGTCATGCTCAGCGACAATTACCGCAGTCATCAGCACATCATCGATGCCGCCGAACACATCGTGCGGGCTGCTCCGGCCATCCCTGGCAAAAAGGCCAGGGCCAGCGGCGAAGCCAAGTCGCTGCAACCTGTGAACGTGTTTGATCGCGATGATCAGGGCATGGCGCAGCGACTGATGGAACACTACAGACGGGGTGATTCGATCTTGATGCTTTATCGAAAAAGTAACGATAAGTTATTAATACAAGAGCATATTCAGTCTGTAGTTAATGTGGATTCGAGCTTGCCGTACGAAGCCCGGCGCCTCAAACAACTGACCTATCACAGCGCCAAGGGGCTGCAGGCCGATGCGGTGTTCTTGCTCGGCGATTGCCAGCATCTGACCAGTTCGCCGTACAAGAACCAGGTGTATCGCATGGCTGGACTCGGCAAGACCGGGGACAGCGAGGCTTATGACACTGCGCAGAAAGACGAGATTCTGCGGTTGGCCTATGTCGGCATTACGCGAGCGGTGAGTCATTGCTATTGGTACGTCGATGGCCAGGACGGCCAGGCCGTCAATATGCCCAAGGCATCGGACAAGATCGACAAGGGCAAGGTGTTCTTTGCCGATCACCGGCAGAGCGCGAAATCGGCCTGACCCAAATCCCTGTGGGAGCGAGCTTGCTCGCGATAGCGGACGACCAGATAACTTACATGTTGACTGACACACCGCCATCGCGAGCAAGCTCGCTCCCACAGGTTTTGCATTGAGTCAGCAAAAATACGCACCCACAAAAAAGCCCACATCCTGTGGGCTTTTTGTTATCTGCAAACGGCGTCAGGCATAACTCCTGAGTGCCACCGGCGGAATGAACGCTTCGAGTTCGTCCTCCACCGCTTCAATTATTCGTTCTACATCCGCAGCATTCATCACGGTCGCGCAAGGAATGCCGGCAATGGCGATCATGGTTTCGCCACTGGCACGGTCAAAAAGACGGGCAATCATGCTGCCCGGCGCGTCCATGCTCGCCTCGAAACCCATGGGATGAAAATGCCAGCGCATCAGCTGGCAGGCGTTTGGAAAGGTGACTTTGCTAAAAGACCCTTTGTTCATGTGTTGCCCACCTTAGTCATCGAGCGCTTCCTTTAGCTCATGTGAGGAGGGGTAGAACCTTCAATGGTTCAACCGATTAGTGCATTTAAAAGTAGCATCCAGATGTGAAAACCATGTGGATTTTTTCAGTCCGTTTGGCGATTGGTGTGATTTTTTTTGATATGGGTCACGTAACGCGGCGTATTCGCCAAAAGGCCAGCATGGATTGGCGGCCATTTGGCCATTGAAGCCGGGGCGTAACTTGGGCAAGCTCGGTTTTTTTCGCCGAGCCCTTTATGCACGCCGATGACGATGGTCCGCTGCAAACCCAGGCCACGGGCGAGACGGTCATGCGCTACCACCTGTGCTGGAAACACCGGGATCTGGACGGCGTCATGGCGCTGTATCACCCGGACATCCAATACAGCGACTTTTTCCAGAACCGCGTGATGGGGCTGGACGAACTGCGCGAGTACGTGCGCGACAGCATGCCGCGCAATCCCGGGGAAGCGCTGGAGCATTCGGACCGCATTCGGCTGGACGGCAATACGGCGTTCATTCAATACCAGATGACCTTGCGCGGCGGCGAAGGGCTGGTGTCGTTCCGTTCCAGCGAAGCCATCACCGTGCGTGACGGGCTGATCTGGCGGGTCAACGAATATGCGTCCCTGGTGCGCGAGCAACCGCCCAGCAAAACCTCGAATAATCTGCGCCCGGCGGCCAGTCGGCTTGGATTGTCCCCGCGCCAACTGAGCTTTATGGCCGAAGACCTGCAGCAGTACTTTCAGCGCCAGCAACCGTATCTGGACCCTGAACTCGATTTGCAGCGGGTGGCGAAGGAGTGCGGTTACAGCCGTAATCAGATTTCCTACCTGCTGAACCAGGTGCTCGGGCAAAGCTTCTATCGCTACGTCAACCAGGCGCGCTTGCAGCATTTGCTCGCGGCGTTGGACAAGGCCACGCCACCATTGCGCGTCGATGAACTGGCGTTTGCCGCCGGTTTCAACTCGCTGTCGGCGTTCTACAGTTGTTTCCGCCAGCACACCGGCCAGTCGCCCAAGGCCTACGTCAAACAAATTTCTTTGCGTGCACGCGCGCAAGACAGCCTCTGAGGTCACGCTCTAGGATCGACGCCATCGAAGTTTGAGTGGTGGAGTCTGGTATGCCGGCGTGGCGCAACATCAGTTTATGGATGGATCAACTCGACGAGCCGTTGCTGGCCCGTCCGGCCCTTGACCAGGATCTGGACGTCGACGTGGCCATCATCGGCGCCGGCTACACTGGGCTGTGGACCGCGTACTACCTCAAGCGCCTGGCCCCAGGCCTTGAGATCGCCATCGTCGAAGCGCAAACCGCCGGTTTTGGCGCGTCGGGTCGTAATGGCGGTTGGTTGATGGGCAACCTGCTGGGCGAAGACCGCTTGCTCGCCGGCCTCTCGCCCGAACAGCGCCGGGCCTCATTTGATCTGTTGCACAACATTCCGGATGAAGTGGAGATCGTCCTCGAACGCGAAGGCATCGCCTGTGATTACCGCAAGGGTGGCGTGCTGTATTGCGCGGCCCGTTATTCGGAACAGGAAGCCAGCCTGCGCAGTTACCTGGACAAACTCTATCGCCAGGGCCTCACCGAAAACGATTACCGCTGGCTCAGCCCCGAACAATTGGCGCAACAAATCAGAATTGCCAAACCTTATGGCGGTATCTATGCACCGCACGTAGCGACCATTCACCCGGCAAAATTGGTGCGCGGTCTGGCCCGGACGGTGGAGCGCTTGGGCGTCAAGATTTACGAGAACAGCCCGGTCACCCAGTGGCAGTCAGGCAGTTTGTGCACGGCCAAGGCTCAGGTGCGCAGTCGCTGGATTGTGCCCGCGGTCGAAGGCTACGCCGTGACATTGCCGCCGCTGGGGCGTTATCAGTTGCCGGTGCAGAGCCTGATCGTGGCCACCGAGCCCTTGTCCGCCGCGACGTGGGACGAAATCGGCTTGAGCCGCGGTCAGGCTTTCGGCGAGAGCAGTCGCCAGGTCACCTACGGCCAGCGCACCGCCGACAACCGCCTGGTGTTCGGCGCCCGGGGTGGTTACCAGTTTGCGGGCAAATTGCGTCATGACTTCGACCTGACCACCAGTGAAGTCGAGCTGCGGCGTTATCTGTTTGGCGAACTGTTCCCGCAACTCAAGAACGTGCGGATCACCCACGCCTGGGGCGGCAACCTGGGCATGTCCCGCCGCTTCAAGCCGCACATGCTTTGCGATCGGGCCAGCGGCATCGCGTTGTCCGGCGGTTATGGCGGGGAGGGCGTGGGTGCCAGCAATCTGGGTGGGCGAACCCTGGCCGATCTGATTCTGGAACGCGATACCAACCTGGTGCACCAGCCCTGGGTTCTGCCGCAGGGTGGCCTCGATGCGCTGAAAGCCTGGGAGCCGGAACCCTGCCGCTGGCTTGGTTACAACGCGATCATCCGCAGCTTCGTCCACGAAGACCAGACCCTGGCCAACCCGGCCACCGCACCCTGGCGGCGCAAACTGGCCAGCGGCGTGGCGGGGTTCATGGAAGGTTTCATGCAGTAACCATTGAAAGGTATGTCCATGAGCATCACGCAATTCAAAAACACCGCAACCCTGAAGCTGGACGAATCCAACCCTGTCGCCGTGCCGCTGGGAACCCTCGTGGCTGTGGCCTCGACCACCAGCGTCGAACGCGACGACGGCGTGGAAACCGGCGTCTGGGAATGCACCCCCGGTCGCTGGCGGCGACAGATCGTCGCCCAGGAGTTCTGTCACTTCATCCAGGGTCGCTGCACGTTCACCCCCGACGGCGGGGAAACCCTGCACATAGAAGCCGGCGATGCATTGATGTTGCCGGCCAACAGTCTCGGTGTCTGGGATATCCAGGAAACCGTGCGCAAGACCTACGTTTTGATTTTTTGATCCTTTGATTGCCTGCCAATAACAATAGCCCCTACAGGAATCGACTCATGATCCGAAAGACACTGACTCTGGCGCCCCTTGCACTCGTCGCGACCCTCGGCCACGCGGCCGAAACCGTCAAGATCTACAACTGGTCGGACTACATCGCCCCGGACACCACCAAGAATTTCCAGAAAGAAACCGGCATCGGCTTCACCTACGACGTCTACGACAGCAACGAAACCCTCGACGGCAAATTGATGACCGGCAAATCCGGTTACGACGTGGTGTTCCCGTCCAACCACTTCATGGCCCGGCAGATTGAAGGCAAGGCGTTGAAGAAGCTCGACAAGAGCCAGTTGCCCAACTGGAAAAACCTCAACCCGGTGCTGCTCAAAGCCTTGCAGACCAACGATCCGGGCAACGAGCACGGCTTCCCGTACCTGTGGGGCAGCACTGGCATCGGCTACAACATCGCCAAGGTCAAGGCTGTGTTGGGCGATAACGCGCCGGTGGATTCCTGGGATTTGATCTTCAAACCGGAAAACATGCAGAAGCTGCAAAAGTGCGGCGTGGCCATCCTCGACAACGGCCCGGAATTGCTCCCGGCCGCCCTGAATTACCTGGGCCTGCCGCACCACAGTAAAAACCCCGAAGACTATAAAAAAGCCGAAGCGCTGCTGCTCAAAGTCCGGCCGTATGTCAGCTATTTCCACTCGTCCAAATACACCAGCGACCTGGCCAACGGCGACATCTGCGTAGCTGTCGGATTCTCCGGCGACATCCTGCAAGCGGAAAACCGCGCCAAGGAAGCCAAGAACGGCATCGACATTGGCTACTCCATTCCCAAGGAAGGCGCCGCCATCTGGTTCGACATGGTCGCCATGCCCGCCGACGCCCCGGACGACAAGGCCGGCTACGCCTTCATGAACTACCTGCTGCGCCCGGACGTCATGGCCGACATCAGCAACTACGTGCACTACGCCAATGGCAACGCACAGGCCGACAGCCTCATTGATCCCGCAATCAAGAACGACACCAAGGTCTATCCGAGCGCGGAAATGATGGGGAAATTGTTCGCGCTGGAGGCGATGCCGCTGAACATTGACCGGATTCGGACAAGGGTTTGGAACAAGATTCGGACGGGGAGTTGAGTCAGTCTAGATCGTCTGAAATAGCGAAATGATCTTGAGACCTGTCAATCCTGACAGGTTTCAACGTTTTTATTTGTCGGTTAAATCATGACGGCAAGCGCCTCCCATTGAGGCGACACAAGGAGGGTTCGTCATGAGCAGCACTGTCACCGGCACGATGAAAGGCACTATTTCCAATTTATACACGGGGGTGCAGAGGCCCTTCACTTCAACCAATGTGTTTCGACATAACTCCGACCACCACTTGAACGTCACCGGATATGCGGGAGGTTTCGCCGGGGAAGGTATCGCTTTTAGATTGGCCGACGAAAATGCTCTGAGCGGTACGTACGAGGTGGGCAGCAGTTCTGTGGTGGGTCTCTTCTATTTTGTGAACCCGTCTGGGGAAGTGTTCGAAGCTGTCAGTGGCACCATCCACCTTCAGAATCACCAGCCGGAGGAGCGAGTCAATGGACGATTGAATTTTCGTTACCATACTCAGGCAGGCGAGCGAGTGGATGTTGAGGCAGTGTTTGCTATCGAAGGCATTGATCGAGTGCCTTAGGGCGTGAGGATGAGAGGGACGGATTTATTGATCAGGAATCCGTCCGCACTCATTCATGAAGCGACACATCAGCGCTTGAATTTAGTTGATGGCAATGCACTGGCACTCATATTAATAAGTTGAACAAAGTGAGACGTCCTCGACAAAAACCAACTTACCCCTATTTAATAATTAAATTTGAAATTGTCAGACAATTCACCCAAATCCACCCATCTAAAACTATATTTCGACCTCGCATCCCTTGTTTCCGGGCACTTGCTGGAACACAACAATTTGACCTCAAAAAAGTACTAGACGTTTGATTTCAAATTGTGTCAGTTTTCTTTCGCCTTCATTGGGCGAGTGATAGGACGATCTCGCCAGAGATTGTCTCTATCTGACAAAAACTGTTCCATTGCTTAACAAGGAAGTGTGTTTATGTCGAAAGTAAAAGCCAAAGCTATTGATTCCGCCGAACTGGCCTTTCAGCCACTGCAAGCACTGGCCGCGCCGAGTTCTGCGTTCAACCAGATCAATAGCTTCAGCCATCAATACGATCGTGGCGGCAACCTCACGGTCAATGGCAAACCCTCCTTCTCGGTGGATCAAGCCGCGACTCAACTGCTGCGCGATGGTGCTTCCTGGCACGATCTCAACGGCAGCGGCAAGATCGAACTGACTTACACCTTTCTGACGTCCCAGACCTCGAATTTCAGCGGCCTGGGCGTCACCGGTTTCAGTCAGTTCAGCGCCCTGCAAAAAGCCCAGGCTGTGCTCGCCATGCAATCCTGGGCCGATGTGGCCAAAGTCACCTTTGCCGAAGCGGCCAAGGGCGGCGACGGTCACATGAGCTTCGGTAACTACAGCGGTGGCCAGGAAGGCGCAGCGGCATTTGCGTTCCTGCCGGGCACCGAGCCGGGTTATGACGGTCAGTCCTGGTACCTGACCGGCAGCGGCTACAACGTCAACAAGACCCCGGGTGTGAACAACTACGGGCGTCAGACACTCACCCATGAAATCGGCCACACCCTGGGCCTGTCTCACCCTGGCGACTACAACGCCGGCGAAGGCAACCCGACCTACAACGACGCGTCCTACGGCCAGGACACCCGTGGCTACAGCCTCATGAGCTACTGGAGTGAAAGCAACACCAGCCAGAACTTCAGCAAGGCCGGTGTCGAAGCTTATGCCTCCGGTCCGCTGATGGACGACATCGCGGCCATCCAGAAACTCTACGGCGCCAACACTGAAACCCGTACCGGTGATACCACCTACGGCTTCAACTCCAATGCCGGTCGTGATTTCCTGAGCGCGAGCTCGTCGGCCGACAAACTGGTGTTCTCGGTTTGGGATGCGGGCGGCAAGGACACCCTGGACTTCTCCGGTTTTACCCAAAACCAGAAGATCAACCTTAATGACGCCTCGTTCTCCGACGTTGGCGGCCTGGTAGGTAACGTGTCTATCGCCAAAGGCGCGATTATCGAGAACGCCATTGGCGGTTCGGGCAACGATCTGTTGATCGGTAACAGCATCGCCAACGAACTGAAGGGCGGTGCCGGCAACGACCTGATCTACGGCGCGGGCGGTGCGGACAAACTGTGGGGCGGTTCGGGTTCGGACACCTTCGTGTTTGCCGCCAGCAATGACTCCAAGCCAGGTGCAGCCGATCAGATCCTCGATTTTGTCAGCGGCCTGGACAAGATCGACCTGACCGGCATCACCAACGGCGCGGGCGTGCACTTCGTGAGTTCGTTCACGGGTGCGGCAGGCGACGCGGTCTTGACCTCTTCGGGCGGCAACAGCCTGTTGTCGGTGGACTTCTCCGGGCACGGCGTGGCTGATTTCCTGGTCAGCACCGTTGGCCAGGCAGCAACCACGGACATCGTGGCCTGATACAAGGCAAAAGGAGCGCGGCGCGTCATGCGCCGCGCTCTGTCCTTGCATCCATGTCCGCTGTGGGTGAGGCTACACCCCGGAGTGAAACGTCCTATGACCCATAACGCCTTTACCTACAAAGCAACTGCGTGGCTATTGGCGACGCTGATGATGTTTTTTGGAGATGTAGCCATGGCAAGCAGCCTGAAATTAGCGGACCCCTCGGAACTGGCAGGCCTTTGGCAAGCGACTTTGAACGACTCGCAAGACACCGCTGAGTCTCAGGCCTTGCAGGACAAGCCATCGAACACGTGCACCATCGATTTTCAACAAAAACAGACCCTGGGTGACGGCGCCGAATGCCTCAGCGCCTGGCTGGAGGAACCTGCGATTGGCTGGTTTACCGAGCCGGACGGCATCTCGATCACCGGTAAAGAAGGCTCAAGAATCGTATTTTTCAGCCGACAAGCCGAGGGGCTGTATAAAAGCACTTCGAAGTCGGGACTGATCATTACGCTCAAGCGCGCCGCGCAATAAGCATAAGTACAAGATCGATGTTCTGAGCGCTGGATATAAAGCGCGTCAATGCAGTTATAGGCAACGGATCAATAACCCTGGCCCTCGCTAGATCCAAAAGAGTTGTTATTCATTTGTAACCGCCAACTAGCAAAGAAAGAACGCCTGGGCTCGCGTGCAGGCCGTTAATTGAAACCTCGTCAAAGAATGGCGAGGACTAACATCTCAGGATAAATCAATGAAGATGGCGAAGGCCCCAGGCACCGCACCGTTACTCAAGGCACTGGGCGACTATAAGAGCATCTTGATCAGCGTCGGTTGTTTTACTGCACTGATCAACGTGCTGATGCTGGTTCCCTCCATCTATATGCTCCAGGTTTATGACCGGGTGCTGTCTTCGCAAAACGAAACCACCCTGGCGATGCTGTCCTTGATGGTGGTCGGTTTCTTTGCCTTCATCGGCATGCTCGAAGTCGTACGCAGCTTTATCGTCATCCGCATCGGCAGCCAACTGGAGCGCCGCTTCAACCTGCGGGTCTATCAAGCCGCATTCGAGCGCAACCTGTTCAAGGGCGAGGGCAACGCCGGGCAATCCCTCGGGGATCTGACCCACATTCGCCAATTCGTCACCGGCCCGGCGCTGTTCGCCTTCTTCGATGCGCCGTGGTTCCCGGTGTACTTGTTTGTGATTTTCCTGTTCAACGTCTGGCTGGGTGTTTTGGCCACGGCCGGTGCCGTGTTGCTGATCGGGCTGGCGTGCCTCAACGAGGCCATGACCAAAAAGCCCTTGGGCGAAGCCGCCGGTTTTTCCCAGAAGTCGAGCCAACTGGCCACCAGTCACCTGCATAACGCCGAAACCATCCAGGCCATGGGCATGCTTGGGGTGCTGCGCAAGCGCTGGTTCCAGGTGCATTCGCGTTTCCTGGGTTTGCAGAATCAGGCCAGCGACACTGGCGCGGTCATCAGTTCCTTGAGCAAAACCTTGCGCCTGTGCCTGCAATCGCTGGTGCTGGGGCTGGGTGCGCTGTTGGTGATCAAGGGTGACATGACCGCCGGGATGATGATTGCCGGTTCGATTTTGATGGGCCGCGTCTTGAGCCCCATCGATCAACTGATCGCCGTGTGGAAGCAATGGAGCGGCGCCAAACTCGCCTACCGTCGTCTCGACGCGTTGCTGCAAGCCTATCCGCCGAGCGATGAAGCCATGGCGCTGCCGGCCCCGCAAGGCCAGATCACCTTTGAGCAAGTCAGCGCCGGCCCGCCAGGCAAACGTGCGGCGACCTTGCACATGGTTAATTTCAGCCTGGGTGCCGGAGAAGTGCTGGGCGTGCTCGGCGCTTCCGGTTCCGGCAAATCGACCCTGGCGCGGGTGCTGGTGGGTGTCTGGCCGACCCTCGGCGGCACCGTGCGACTCGACGGCGCCGACATCCATCGCTGGAACCGCGACGACCTCGGCCCGTACATCGGTTATCTGCCCCAGGACATCGAATTGTTCAGCGGCAGCATCGCTGAAAACATCGCGCGGTTCCGTGACGCCGATCCGCAGAAAGTCGTTGAAGCGGCCCAACACGCCGGTGTCCACGAACTGATCCTGCGCATGCCCCAAGGCTACGACACCGTGCTCGGTGAAGATGGCAGCGGTTTGTCCGGCGGCCAGAAGCAGCGTGTGGCTCTGGCTCGTGCGTTGTACGGCAACCCGAGCCTGGTGGTGCTGGATGAACCCAACTCCAACCTCGACACCGTCGGCGAAGCGGCATTGGCCGGCGCCATCGCGCACATGAAAGCCCGGGGCACCAGCGTGATTCTGGTCACCCATCGCTCCTCGGCGCTGGCCCAGGCGGACAAACTGCTGGTGCTCAGCGACGGTCGCTTGCAAGCCTACGGCCCGAGCCAGGAAGTGCTCAAGGCACTGTCCGGCAACCAGTCCGGCAATCAAACGGCCAATCAGGAACAGAAGGCGGCGCAGGCACCGGGCGGGCTCAGCATGAGCCGGCAGTATCAGCCCACGACAAGGAATTCGGGTGTATGAGCAGCGCACGCATGAACACTGAAAACGAAGCAACCATGGAACACGATTACATCGCCGAGCGCCCAGAGCGCGATGCCAGGTTTTTCTCCCGCATGGGCTGGATTCTGGCGATCGTCGGCGCCGGCAGTTTCTTCACCTGGGCCAGCCTTGCGCCGCTGGACCAAGGGATTCCGGTGCAAGGCACCGTGGTGGTCTCCGGCAAGCGCAAAGCCGTGCAGTCGATTGGTAACGGTGTGGTCAGCCGGATTCTGGTGCGCGAAGGCCAAGTGGTTAAGCAAGGCCAGCCGCTGTTCCAGCTCGACCAGACCCAAGCCGCTGCGGATGTCGATTCGTTGCAGGCGCAATACCGCATGGCCTGGGCCAGCGTCGCCCGTTGGGAAAGCGAGCGGGACAACCTCAAGCAGGTTACGTTTCCCGCCGAGCTGAGCAAGGACGCCGATCCGCGCCTGGCGTTGGTGCTGGAAGGCCAACGTCAATTGTTCAGCAGCCGTCGCGAAGCCTATGCCCGTGAACAGGGCGGGCTGCGTGCCAATATCGAAGGCGCCAGCGCGCAATTGGCCGGCATGCGCCGTGCGCGCACCGACCTGACGGCCCAGGCCAACTCGCTGCAACAGCAATTGAGCAACCTTCAACCCCTGGCAGACAACGGCTACATCCCGCGCAACCGGTTGATGGAGTACCAGCGTCAACTGTCGCAAGTGCAGCAACAACTGGCCGAGAACACCGGCGAAAGCGGCCGGGTGGAGCAGGGCATCCTCGAAGCGAAACTCAAGCTGCAACAGCACATCGAGGAATACCAGAAAGAAGTCCGCACCCAACTGGGTGACGCGCAGCTCAAAAGCGTGACCCTCAAGGAGCAACTGACTTCCGCCGGGTTCGACTTGCAACACCGCGAGATCATCGCCACCGCTGACGGCGTCGCGGTCAACCTCGGGGTGCACACCGAAGGCGCCGTGGTGCGCCAGGGCGAAACCCTGCTGGAAATCGTGCCCCAAGGTACGACGCTGGAAGTGGAAGGGCACTTGCCGGTCAACCTGATCGACAAGGTCGGCACCCACTTGCCGGTGGACATCCTGTTCACCGCGTTCAACCAGAGCCGCACCCCGCGAGTGCCGGGGGAAGTCAGCCTGATTTCCGCCGACCAGATGATCGACGAGAAAACCGGCGCACCGTATTACGTGTTGCGCAGCAGCGTCAGCGATCAAGCCATGGAAAAACTCCACGGGCTGGTGATCAAGCCTGGCATGCCCGCGGAAATGTTCGTGCGCACCGGTGAGCGTTCACTCCTCAACTATTTGTTCAAGCCGCTGCTCGACCGGGCAAACTCCGCGTTGACCGAGGAATAAGGATGTTCGGCTGTATGAATAAGCTTTCCATGCTCGGGGCAGCCCTGGCGTTGCTGACGTGCAACAGTGCGATGGCCCTGGGGCCGTTTGAAATCTACGAACAGGCGTTGCGCAATGACCCGGTGTTCCTCGGCGCCATCAAGGAACGGGATGCAGGTCTCGAAAACCGCATCATCGGCCGCGCCGGGCTGTTGCCCAGGATCGGTTACAACTACAACAAGGGGCGCAACTCCTCCAAGGCCACCGCCCTTGATGAACGTGGGCGCAACCGCACCGATGACCGCAACTACAGCAGTTACGGCTCGACCCTGAGCCTGCAACAACCGTTGCTCGACTACGAGGCCTACGCGTCGTACCGCAAAGGCGTGGCGCAGTCGCTGTTCGCCGATGAAACCTTTCGCGGCAAGAGCCAGGAATTGCTGGTGCGGGTGTTGGAGAACTACACCAAGGCGTTGTTCGCCCAGGATCAGATCGACATCGCCCAGGCGAAGAAAAAGGCCTTCGAACAACAGTTCCAGCAGAACGAGCAGATGTTTCGCCAGGGCGAGGGCACGCGCACCGATATTCTTGAAGCCGAGTCCCGTTATGAGTTGGCCACGGCTGAGGAAATCGAAGCCCGGGATGAACAGGACGCCTCGTTGCGCGAGTTGGGCGCGCTGATCGGCGTGCCGGCGATCAACATCGGCGACCTGTCACCGCTGGACCAGAACTTCCAGACCTTCGCCCTGACACCGGCCAATTACGACACCTGGCACGAGATGGCCGTGGCCAACAACCCGAACCTGGCCTCCCAGCGTCAGGCTGTGGAAGTGGCGCGCTATGAGGTCGAACGCAACCGCGCCGGGCACCTGCCGAAAGTCAACGCGTACGCCACCGTGCGGCAGAACGAATCGGAAAGCGGCAACACCTACAACCAGCGCTATGACACCAACACCATTGGTATTGAAGTCAGCGTGCCGCTGTATGCCGGCGGTGGGGTGTCGGCCATGACCCGTCAGGCCAGCCGCACCATGGAACAGGCCGAGTACGACCTCGATGGCAAGACCCGGGAAACCTTGATCGAATTGCGCCGTCAGTTCAGCGCCTGCCTGTCGGGGGTCAACAAACTGCGCGCCTATCAAAAGGCCCTGACCTCTGCTGAAGCGTTGGTGGTGTCGACCAAGCAAAGCATCCTCGGTGGCGAGCGGGTCAACCTCGATGCACTGAACGCCGAACAACAACTGTTTACCACCCGCCGCGATCTGGCCCAGGCACGTTACGACTACCTGATGGCGTGGACCAAGCTGCATTACTACGCCGGGACGTTAAATGAGCAGGACCTGGCGAAGGTTGACGAGGCGTTTGGCCGGGGGGGATTCAAGCAGTGATGGAAGCTTAAGAGCCACCCCTCACCCTAACCCTCTCCCCAGGGGGGAGAGGGGACTGACCGGGTTGTACTTTCGAGCTACATCGACCTGAAAAACCGAGCCGAACTCAGGTTTGAAAACAATGAAGATCGGCTCCCTTTCCCCCTCTCTCCACTGGGGAGAGGGGACTGACCGGGTTGTACTTTCGAGCTACATCGACCTGAAAAACCGAGCCGAACTCAGGTTTGAAAGCAATAAAGATCGGCTCCCTTTCCCCTCTCTCCACTGGGGAGAGGGGACTGACCGGGTTGTACTTTGGCGCTACATCGACCTGAAAAACCGAGCCGAACTCAGGTTTGAAAGCAATAAAGATCGGCTCCCTTTCCCCCTCTCTCCACTGGGGAGAAGGGACTGACCGAGTTGTACGTTGGCGCTACATCGACCTGAAAAACCGAGCCGAACTCAGGTTTGAAAACAATGAAGATCGGCTCCCTTTCCCCTCTCCCCAGGGGGGAGAGGGGACTGACCGGGTTGTACTTACGAGCTACATCGACCTGAAAAACCGAGCCGAACTCAGGTTTGAAAGCAATAAAGATCGGCTCCCTTTCCCCCTCTCTCCACTGGGGAGAAGGGACTGACCGGGTTGTACTTTGGCGCTACATCGACCTGAAAAACCGAGCCGAACTCAGGTTTGAAAGCAATAAAGATCGGCTCCCTTTCCCCCTCTCTCCACTGGGGAGAGGGGACTGGCCGAGTTGTACTTTGGCGCTACATCGACCTGAAAAACCGAGCCGAACTCAGGTTTGAAAACAATGAAGATCGGCTCCCTTTCCCCCTCTCTCCACTGGGGAGAGGGGACTGACCGAGTTGTACGTTGGCGCTACATCGACCTGAAAAACCGAGCCGAACTCAGGTTTGAAAACAATGAAGATCGGCTCCCTTTCCCCCTCTCCCCATTGGGGAGAGGGCTGGGGTGAGGGGTGGATCTTCAGTCAGACACACATTTAAGTAACACAGCAAAAACAGCACGACCACCCCCGCGAGCAGGGGGCTAAAACTCTAAAAACGCCAAAAAAGCGAGAAAGACATGGACGTACAAATCAAACCGATTTCGGTCGGCACGCTATTGCTCCTGGTTTCGGCCATCCCCGGCGCAGTCCAGGCCCAGTACCTTGAAACCGGCAAACCCGGCGACGCCGCCAGTTGGCGTTCCGCCGAGTTTCAGCGCGATTGGGGCTTGGCGCGCATTCAGGCCGATCAAGCCTACGCCGCCGGCATCACCGGCAAAGGCGTGATCATCGGTGAACTGGATTCCGGTTTCGATTCCGCCCACCCAGAGTTCGCCACCGACCGCTATCACGGGGTTACGGCCAGCGGCACCTACGTCGATGGCACACCGTTCAATGTCAACGGTACGCTCAACGCCAACAACGACTCCCACGGCACGCACGTCGCCGGCACCATCGGCGCTTCCCGCGACGGCACCGGCATGCACGGTGTGGCGTACAACGCGCAACTCTACGTGGCCAACACCAACAAGACCGACAGCTTCCTGTTCGGCCCCAACCCCGATCCACGCTATTTCAAAGCGGCGTATGACGCGCTGGCGGATGCCGGCGTGCGTGCGATCAACAACAGCTGGGGCAGCCAGCCGCCAGATGTCAGCTATCGAACCCTCGACGATTTGCACGCGGCCTACGCCCAGCACTTCAACAAAGGCACCTGGCTGGATGCCGCCGCCGACGTCTCTTCCCGTCGCGGTGTGATCAACGTGTTCAGCGCCGGCAACAGCGGTTACCCCAACGCCAGCGTGCGTTCGGCGCTGCCGTACTTTCAGCCGGGCCTGGAAGGCCACTGGCTGGCGGTCTCGGGCCTGGATCAAGGCAATCTGCAAAAGTACAACCAGTGCGGGATCGCCAAATACTGGTGCATCACCACCCCCGGCGCGAAGATCGACAGCACCATCCCCGATGGCGGTTACGCGATCAAGTCCGGCACCTCCATGTCCGCGCCGCACGCCACGGGCGCCCTGGCGCTGGTGATGGAACGCTATCCGTACATGAACAACCAGCAAGCGCTGCAAGTGCTGCTGACCACCGCGACCCAGCTCGACGGGTCGATCACCGACGCACCGAACACTCAGGTCGGCTGGGGCGTCGCCAACCTCGAACGGGCGCTGCACGGGCCGGGGCAATTGCTCGGCGCGTTCGACGCCAGTCTGGGGGCAGGGCAGAGCGATGTCTGGAGCAACGGCATCAGCGACAAAGCGTTGATCCAGCGCCAGGCCGAAGACGCCGCCGAACACAGCGCCTGGCAACAAACCCTGAAGGACAAAGGCTGGGAAAACGGCGTTGCGGCGGGTGCCAGTCAACAGGATCAGACCGACTACGCAGTGGGCATGGCGCGGGATGCCGCAGCCGCCACCCGGGTTTATGAAGGCAGCCTGATCAAGTCCGGCGCCGGACGCCTGATGCTCACCGGCGACAGCACCTATCGCGGACCGACCACGGTCAACGGCGGCCTGCTGGCGGTGAACGGTTCCCTGGCCTCCAGCGTCACCGTGAATGACAGCGGCACCCTGGGCGGCTCCGGGCGCATCGGCGCACTGACGGCCAACGCGGGCGCGACTGTCGCTCCGGGCAATTCCATCGGCACTTTGCAGGTCAACGGTGACGTGACCTTCGCACCGGGTTCGACCTACGCCGTGGAACTGTCGCCCACCAGCAGCGACCGGATTGTCGCCGGCGGCACCGCCACGGTCAGCGGCGCCACGGTGAGCCTGTCCCTGGAAAACAGCCCGACCTTGCTCAGCGCCCAACAAGTGCAAAGCCTGCTCGGTCATCAGTACGACATTCTGCAAGCGGCGGGTGGTATCCAGGGGCAGTTCGGTGCGGTGTTGCCCAATTACCTGTTTATCGGCGGCAGCCTCGATTACTCGGCGAACAGCATCCAGTTGAGCGTGGCGCGTAATGCCACGAGTTTCGCCAGCGTCGGCCAGACCCCCAACCAGCGTTCCGTGGCCAGTGCCGTGGAAGGGCTGGGCGCGGGCAATCCAGTCTACGAAAGCGTGCTGCTGTCGGCGTCCGCCAGTTCGGCGCAGCAGGCGTTCCAGCAGTTGTCGGGGGAAATCTACCCGGCGCTCGGTTCGGTGTTGATCAACGACAGCCGTTACCTGCGCGATGCCGTGGGTGAACGTCTCAACGACGCGAAAGCCTCCCAAAGCAACGGCTGGATCAAAGCCCTGGGTGCCTGGGGCAACACAGATGATCGCCATGACACGGCCGGCTATACCACCTCGATTGGTGGTTTGCTGGCGGGTGTCGATGGTGCGGTGGATGAGCAAACCCGGATCGGCCTGGTGGCTGGTTACAGCGACAGTTCGGTCAACATGGGTTCGGGGACGCATTCCTCGGCGCAGGTCGACAGCTATCACTTGGGCGCCTATGCCGGCCACGAATTGGGCGCCTGGCGCCTGAGCGCGGGCGGTGCCTATAGCTGGCATCGCGCCGATGTGAAACGTGATCTGCAATACGGCGACGTCAGCGCCAAGCAGAAAGCCAAGGTTGATGCGGCAACGACTCAGGTCTTCGGCGAAGCGGCGTATCGCCTGCACCTGCAACCCCTGGCCCTGGAGCCGTTCGCCAACCTGGCTTACGTGCACCTCGATACCGAGGGCTTCACCGAAAAAGGCGACGCCGCCGCGCTGAAAAGCCATGGCGACACCCGCGATGCGGTGCTCAGCACGTTGGGCCTGCGGGCGCTGAAAACCGTGAACCTGTCCGGCCAGCAACAATTGGACCTGAGCGGCAGCCTCGGCTGGCAGCACAACCTGAGCAGTGTGGATGCCGAGCAGCACCTGGCGTTTGCCAGCGGCGGCAGCGCGTTTGCGGTGGAAAGTTCGCCACTGGTGCGCGATGCCGCGCTGGTCGGTGCCCACGCCAGCCTGGCCCTGAGCCGCGACATTCGCCTGAACCTCGATTACACCGGCCAATTGGCCAGCCGCGAGAAAAGCCATGGCGTGGTGCTGAGCCTCAATTGGCAGTTCTAAACATTTGATGGGGTGAATGGGGTTATCCCGGCTAAGGAAATTTCCCTGTGGGAGCGAGCCTGCTCGCGAAAGCGGTGTATCAGCCAACATCGATATCGACTGACAGGTCGCCTTCGCGAGCAGGCTCGCTCCCACAAGTTCCGCAGCAGATCAGGTGAAGCCCATTGCCACAGGATTTTTGGCAACACAACTAAGGAAGGTAGCTGGATGACTGTTGAAAACAAAAAGTTCGCGTTGAAAACCCTCAACCTCGCCGTGCTCTGCGCACTGGCCACGCTGGGCACTGCCCATGCCGCGCCTTATGTGGAAAGCGGCAAACTCGGTGACCCGAACAGTTGGCGCAGCGCCGAGTTCAACGCCGATTGGGGCGTGGGCGCGATCAATGCCCAGCAAGCCTACGCCGCCGGTTACACCGGTAAAGGCGTGAAGCTGGGGATCTTCGACCAGCCGGTCTACGCCCAGCACCCGGAATTTTCCGGGGCCAACAAGGTGATCAACCTGGTCACCAGCGGCATCCGCGAATACACCGACCCCTACATCCCGGTCAAAGCCGGGGACGCCTTCCGTTATGACGGCGCACCCTCGATCGGTTCCGACGGCAAACTCGGCGCCCACGGCACCCACGTCGGCGGGATTGCTGCCGGCAGCCGCGACGGCGGGCTGATGCACGGCGTGGCCTTCGGCGCGCAAATCATCAGTGCCGACAACGGCGACCCAGGCCCTGAAGACGGGATCATTCGCGGCAACGACGGCGCGGTCTACAAGGCCGGCTGGGATGCCCTGATCGCCAGCGGCGCGCGAATCATCAACAACAGCTGGGGCATCGGCATCACCGACCGCTTCGACCTCGGCGGGCGCAACCCGGCGTATCCGCACTTCACCGTGCAGGACGCGCAATTGCAGTTCAACGAGATCCAGCCCTTGCTCGGCACCAAACCCGGTGGTGCCTACGACGGCGCCATCGCCGCCGCCCGCAGCGGCATCGTCACGATCTTCGCCGCCGGCAACGACTACAACCTGAACAACCCGGATGCCATCGCCGGTCTTGCGTACTTCGTGCCGGACATCGCGCCGAACTGGATCACCGTCGCCGCCCTGCAAAAGAACCCGGACCTGACCAGCGCCGATATCTACAACATCAGCGTGTTCTCCTCGCGCTGTGGCTACACCGCGAGTTACTGCGTGTCGGCGCCGGGCAGCAAAATCTACAGCTCGATCATCACCGGCACCGACCCCAACAATGTCGGCACCAGCTACGCCAACTACAACGGCACCTCGATGGCCGCGCCCCATGTGGCCGGTTCCATGGCGGTGTTGATGGAACGCTTCCCGTACATGACCGGCGCGCAGGTCGCCAGCGTCTTGCGCACCACCGCCACCGACCTCGGCGCCCCTGGCGTTGATGCGTTGTACGGCTGGGGCATGATCAACCTGGGCAAAGGCATCGACGGCCCGGCGATGTTCGTCACCGAGCAAGACATCCCCGAAGAGTTCCGCATTCAAGGCGCCTACGGCTCCAGCCAGTTTGTCGCGGACCTGCCGGGCATCGGCGGGATCATCGACGCCGGCAAACCCACAGAACGTGTCTGCAACGACGTGCACTGCGGGCTCGACACCTGGCGCAACGACATTTCCGGTCACGGCGGCCTGACCAAGCAAGGCATCGGCACCCTGGTGATGACTGGCGCCAACACCTACACCGGCCCGACGCTGGTCAATCAGGGGCGCCTGGCGATCAATGGTTCGCTGACCTCGGCGGTCACGGTCAATGACAGCGGCATCCTTGGCGGTAACGGTCGCATCGGCGCACTGACCGCGAAAAGCGGCGGCACCGTGGCACCGGGCAATTCCATCGGCACCTTGCAAGTGGCCGGCGACGTGGTCTTCGAGCCGGGTTCGACCTACGCGGTGGAACTGTCGCCCACCAACAGTGACCAGATCATCGCCGGCGGCAAAGCCGTGATCGATGGCGCAACGGTCAGCCTGTCCCTGGAAAACAGTCCGACCTTGCTGACCACCGCCGAAACCCAATCCTTGCTCGGCCATCAGTACAACATTCTGCAAGCGGCGGGCGGCATTCAGGGCCAGTTCGGTGCGGTATTGCCGAACTACCTGTTTATCGGTGGCGCTCTCGATTACTCGGCCACCGGCATTCAACTGGCGGTGGAGCGTAACGCGACGTCCTTCAGCGATGTCGGCCAGACCCCGAACCAACGCGCCGTGGCTGCGGCCGCCGAGCAATTGGGCGCGGGCAATGCGTTGTACGAAACCCTGCTGTTGTCGCCAACCGCAGCGGTAGCCCAGCAAGCGTTCCAGCAACTGTCCGGCGAGATTCATCCGGCCATCGGCACGATGCTGATCAACGACAGCCGTTACCTGCGTGACGCGGTCAGCGATCGTTTGCGTGAACGTGATCTGTTCGACGCCGGCGCGCCGACGGATGACAAAAGCAACCTGTGGGTCAAAGTCCTGGGCGCCTGGGGCAAGAGCGATGGCGGCAACGAGAACGCGAGTTCCACCAGCTCCATCGGCGGTTTGCTGGTGGGTGGCGATGGCTTGATCGCTAAAGATACCCGTCTGGGTTTCGTCACCGGTTATAGCAACAGCTCGTTGAGCATGGGCGATGGCACGCACTCGTCGGCAGACGTCGACAGCTACCACTTGGGTGCGTACCTGGGGCATGAAATCGATGCCCTGCGCCTGAGTGTCGGCGGTGCCTACAGCTGGCATCGCATTGATGCGAAACGTGAGCTGCAATTCGCCGATGTCAGCGGCAAGCAGAAAACCAAACACGATGCGACCACCGCGCAGGTGTTCACCGAAGCGGCTTATCGTTTGGACCTGCAACCCCTGGCCCTGGAACCGTTCGCCAAACTGGCCTACGTGCACCTGAACAGCGACAGCTTCACCGAGAAGGGTGATGCCGCCGCGCTCAAAAGTGGTGAAGACAACCGCGACGCGGTGCTCTCGACCCTCGGCCTGCGGGCGAGCAAAGCCATTGCGCTGTCTGACCAGAAGCAACTGGAACTGTCCGGCAGCCTTGGCTGGCAGCACAACCTGAGCAGTGTCGATACCGATCAACACCTGGCCTTTGCCAACGGCAACACCGGGTTCAACGTGCAGAGCGTTTCCATGGATCGCGATGCCGCCGTGGTTGGCTTGCGCGCCGGGTTGGCCTTGAACAACGCCACACGGGTAAACCTGGATTACAACGGGCTGCTCGGTTCCAACGAGAAGGACCACGGCGTGGGCCTGACCCTGGACTGGCAGTTCTGATTTGACGCTAAGGAAGCCAAAACATGGGACTGTTTGATTACAAAAATGCCGGCAGTGCGGCCGGCAAGGCGTTGTACAGCGATGCCATCGCCCTGACGCTTTACGCCTACACGCCGACGGGCAAGCCATTGCCCGCCACCGCTTGGGCGCCGATTGGCGCGACGGCGCTGGGTTATCAAGGCAAGGTCAGTGCGCAAGGTTCGTTCTTTGGCGAGAAGGACGGGTTCACCAGCGCCGAAGCCGAAGTGCTCGGCAAGTACGACGCGGCGGGCAAGCTGATCGGCATCGGCGTGGCCTTTCGCGGCACCGGTGGCCTGGGCTACAGCGACACCTTCGGCGACATCAAAAACAACCTGCTGGCCGCCATCGGCCCGGTGGATTACGCGAAGAACTACGCGAAAAATGCCTTCGACACCTTGCTCAAGGACGTCGCGGCCTTCGCCATCGCCCATGGCGTGGGGGCCAAGGACGTGTTGGTCAGCGGCCACAGCCTCGGCGGCTTGGGCGTCAACAGCGTGGCCGAGTTGAGCGGCGACAACTGGGGCGGTTTCTTCAAGGAGGCCAACTACGTGGCTTTCGCTTCGCCGACCCAAAGCGTGTCGACCAACGTGTTGAACATCGGCTACGAGAACGATCCGGTGTTCCGCGCGCTGGATGGCACCACGTTCAGCAGTGGCTCGGTGGGTAAGCACGATGGTTATCAGGCGTCGGCGACCAACAACATCGTCAACTTCAATGACCATTACGCCTCCACCGCGCAGAACCTGGTGCCGTTCAGCATTCTTAACCCGATGAGCTGGTCGGCCCATGGCTCGCTGGGCTATGCCGACGGCTTGAACCGGGTGATCGGTTCGAGCTTCTACGACCTCACCAGCAAGGACTCGACGCTGATCGTCTCCAACCTGGCGCTGGATTCCCGGGGCAAGACCTGGGTCGAGGATTTGGGTCGCAGCGGCGAGCCGCTCACCGGCAGCACCTTCATCATCGGCACCGACAGCAACGACTTGCTCAAGGGCGGCGCCGGCAATGACTTCATCGAGGGCCGGGACGGCAACGACCGCTTCCGCGATGACGGTGGCTACAACATCCTGCTCGGCGGCAAGGGCAGCAACACCTTCGAGCTGCAAAAGCCGTTGCAGAACTTCAGTTTTGCCAACGACGGCGACGGCACGCTGTATGTGCGCGACGCCTACGGCGGCATCAGCCTGACCCGGGACATCGGTGCGTTGGTGAGCAAGGAGCCTGGCTCGTGGTTGAACACTAAGGATGTCACCTACAACGTCACGGCCAACGGTTTGCTCAACGGTACTGAGCTGACCCACTACAACCATTCGCTCAATGGCGACGCCTACGGCAACACCCTGGCGGCCACCGTTGATGGCGACTGGCTGTTCGGCAATGCCGGAGACGACCTGCTGCGCAGCGACAAAAGCCACGTCACCTTCGTCGGTGGCGCGGGCAATGACGTGATGCACGCCAGTGGTGGCAATAACACCTTCCTGTTCAGCGGTGCCTTTGGTTTCGATGCGATCAATGGCTATCAGGGCAGCGACAAACTGGTGTTCATGGGCGTACAGGGCGCGGGGCAGGGCTATGACTACAAGCAACATGCGACCCAGTCCGGCCACGACGCGCTGCTCAAGGTCGGCGATTTTACCGTGACGTTGGTCGGCGTCGGGCTGGATAGCCTTTCGGCTTCAGGCGTTACTTTCGCGTAAGAACAGCTGCATGCACTGAATGCTCCGGGGCGCCTCGTCAGTGAGGCGTCCTGGTTGTGAGCTATCTCTGACAACTCCAATAAAGAGAGAGGCAATTTCAATGGGTGTGTATGACTACAAGAACTTCAGCACAGCAGAATCCAAGGCGTTGTTCAGCGACGCCATGGCCATCACGCTGTACTCCTATCACAACCTCGATAACGGCTTTGCCGCTGGCTATCAGCACAACGGCTTCGGCCTCGGGCTGCCAGCGACGCTGATCACCGCGCTGGTCGGTGGCACCGATTCCCAAGGGGTGATTCCCGGCGTGCCGTGGAACCCGGATTCGGAAAAACTCGCACTGGAAGCCGTGAAAAAGGCCGGTTGGACGCCGATCACAGCCACGCAATTGGGCTATGACGGCAAGACCGATGCACGGGGAACCTTCTACGGTGAGAAGGCCGGGTTCACCAGCGCGCAGGTCGAGATCCTCGGCAAATACGACGCCCAGGGTCATCTCACCGAAGTCGGCGTGTCTTTCCGTGGCACCAGTGGCCCACGGGAAATTCTGATTGGTGATTCCATCGGCGATGCGATCAATGATCTGTTGGCCGCTTTGGGCCCCAAGGATTACGCGAAAAATTACGTCGGTGAAGCGTTCGGCAAACTGCTCGGCAATGTGGCGGCGTTTGCCAGTGCCAATGGTTTGTCCGGAAAGGACGTGCTGTTCAGCGGCCACAGCCTCGGCGGGCTGGCGGTCAACAGCGCGGCGGACCTGAGCACGGACAAGTGGGGCGGTTTCTACAAGGATTCGAACTACATCGCCTACGCCTCACCGACCCAAAGCAGCAACGACAAAGTGCTGAACGTCGGTTACGAAAACGACCCGGTATTCCGCGCCCTCGACGGCTCGACCTTCAACCTGGCGTCAGTCGGCGTGCACGACGCGGCCAAGGCATCGACCACCGACAACATCGTCAGCTTCAACGATCACTACGCCTCGACCGCGTGGAACGTGCTGCCGTTTTCCATTCTCAACATTCCGACCTGGATCTCGCACTTGCCGACTGCGTACGGCGATGGGATGAACCGGGTGATCGAGTCGAAGTTCTACGACCTCACCAGCAAAGACTCGACCATCGTCGTCGCCAACCTCTCGGACCCGGCGCGGGCCAACACCTGGGTCCAGGATCTGAACCGCAACGCCGAAACCCACAAGGGCAGCACCTTCATCATCGGCAGCGACGCCAACGACCTGATCCAGGGCGGCAAGGGCAACGACTACCTCGAAGGCCGGGACGGCAACGACACCTTCCGCGACGGCGGCGGTTACAACATCGTGCTCGGCGGCAAGGGCAGCAACGTGCTGGATTTGCAGCAGTCGGTGAAGAACTTCGTGTTCGCCAATGACGGCGTCGGCAACCTCTACGTGAAGGACGCCAACGGCGGGATCAGCATCACCCGCGACATCGGCAACATCCTCACTAAGGAACCGGCGTTCCTGTGGGGCGTGTTCAAGGACGACGTGACCCACAGCGTCACGGCGGATGGCCTGAAAGTCGGCAACAACATCACCCAATACGCCTCGACGGTGAAGGGCGGCGCGGGGGCTGACACGCTGACGGCACATGCCACGGGTGACTGGTTGTTTGGCCTGGACGGCAACGACCATTTGATCGGCGGCAAGGGCAACGACGTATTCGTCGGCGGCGCCGGCAATGACCTGATGGAGTCGGGGGGCGGGATCAATACGTTCCTGTTCACTGGCGGGTTTGGCCAGGACAAGGTGATTGGGTATCAGGCCAGCGACAAACTGGTGTTCCTCGGGGTTCAGGGCGTTACGCCCGACGATAACTTCCGCGCCCACGCCACGACGGTCGGGCATGACACCGTGCTGACGTTTGGCGGGGATTCGGTGACGTTGGTGGGGGTTGGGCTGGAGAGTTTGTCCGGCTCAGGGATCGTCATCGCCTGATAAGGCCTCTTCGCGAGCAGGCTCGCTCCTACAGGGAAATGCACAGGGAAATGCATTCCAATGTGGGAGCGGGCTTGCTCGCGAAAGCGGTGGGTCAGTCAACCTCTATGCTGACTGTGAAATCGCCTTCGCGAGCAAGCTTTGCTCCTACAGGATTGGCGTCGCTCCACGGTATAGCGGCCGACAAAAATCCCCTGTAGGAGCAAGGCTTGCCCGCGATGAGGCCGCCCCATTCAACATCAAATCAAGCCGTCAAACCCGAGCCCGAATCCGCCGCCCCAACACATCCATCACATCACACCCATCCCTCAACAACATCGCCGCCGCCTGCGCCAATTGCTGCACATCGGCGCCCTTGGCCTGGCTGATATCCAGGCTGGCCAGACTCTCCATCATCTGCGTCCCCGCCAGAAAACGGCCGGCAGCGCTGTCGTGCAACACATCCAGCGGCGCCTCGGTCGCGACCATCAGCACCGGCGTATCGCTGTCATTGCTGGTCATCGGCATATGCGCATTCATGCTTCACCTCCCGCTTCGGCCGCATGCAAACCGCCGATCGAAGCCTGAACAATCGAGCGCGCAGTGCCGAGCATTTGTTGGCTGGCCCAGCGCATGGATGCACCGTGTTCCGGGCGGGTGGCGGTGGGGGCTTGATGGGCGAGGGCTTCGGCGCAGCTGAGGTAGACCGAGGCGTGTTCCAGGGCGTCGAGAAGCGGGATATCGGGTTGTACGGCGAAGAGGTGGTGATCGACGTGATCGCAGGGGGAAAAAGGGGTGGATTTTGTGGTTGCTTGCGTCATAAGCGAGGTATCTCTTTTAGATTAAAAAGAGCTGCCACGAAATCGCCGTCAAACGAATTGGGTGGCAACTGTGCGCAGGTTGACGGACCGGTCCTCACTAACCCGGCGCATCCGAAGATGCCCCACGCACAGTCGCCATATGCAATGACCGGGCACACAAGTGCACGAGCAGAGAAAGGCTGAGCGCGTAGTAAGGAAGTCCAGGCCGTCAAACCCGATCACGAATGAGTCGTGACGGGCGTGAGGATAGGGAGCCAGGGCAGGGCAGTCAACCCGGCGCAACGCCTGAAACAGCTGCTTTTCCCGTAGGCAACTTCCGCACCCGGCCACACCCCGTAGGCGCAGCTTCGTTTCACTCGACAGCTCCTACAAGGGGCGTGGGTCTCTAAAAATACATGCGTCCCCGTTTTGCAATTTTTTTGCTCAAAATCCTTGAATTACCTCAATAGTATCAATGGGCGTACGGGCTATATAAACGCGACTGCTATCCGCGCTAACGGCAATGCCATATGCAGCGCTACTGCCATCTATCTGATGAATAACTCGCTGAGTCATTACGTCAATTACCGTTATTAGTCTGTATGATTCGTGGGAGATATAAGCGCACGCCCCGTCCGGGCTAAATGCGATATAACTTGGTCGGTACGAAACAGGTATATTTTTAACTGCTTGATTTGAAGCGGTGCTAATCACTGTAACTGAACCCTCATTGTAGTGGCAGACATAAACAAAAGCTCCATTAGGACTCATCGCAAGGGAAGTGTTCCCTGGTGTTGGAATGCTTTTCAATACTGTGTGCGTGCGCGTATCTATGACATCTATGTCGTTGTGGTTATCGCTTCTGGTATAGAGCGAGTTGCCGTCGGGGCTGATGATAATTTTCACGGGGAGCCGAACGGTACTGATGAAAGACAACTTCTGAAGTGTTGCTGCGTCAATTACTGCGATTTGGTAACCCTCGGGATCATTGCAGCCAACATAAATTCTTTTGCTATCAGGACTAATAGCAATGCCTATACCGTAACGCACGGGTAGACGTCCTATAACTGTATTACTGGTTGTATCGGCTACAGCTGGTTGGTTATCATTGCTACAGGTTAGATAAAGACGTCCGCCATCTGGGCTAATAGCTAGGACTCTAGGATTAGAAGCAATTGGCATATTGAATCTTGCTACTTCCAATAATGTCGTAGCATCTGCTACGACGATTATACTGCTATAAGTTTCTCGGCAATAAAGACGAGTGCCGTCCGGGCTGATTAAAATGTCGCCTGCTCGAACGGCAATAGTACCTAGTGGTGGCTGCGCAGTGATGATTAGATCGGACTCGGTTATAACTGAAGAGCTGCTCGCTATCAATTTATATTCCCCTGTGTCCATGTTTGCCTTCACGCCGCTGATAACAACAGTGCCGTCACTATCTGTCTTGAACCCACGTGCTCCGTTCCCACCATCAGCATATTTGAACTGCGCGGGCAACGTCAGCGTTACTTCGCCGTTGGCAACTGGTGTGTTGTTTAAGTCGTGCAGGCTAAGTTGGATGTTCTTGACGCGGCCCATCGGTGCAACTACATACGGTCCATTAATAAACTCCAGTTTAATCGCCGCAACCGCTTTGACGGTATATATGCGTACCGGAAACCTAACCGCCGACGCTCTATCCGCCACCTTGTCAAAGTTGACCATAAACGTAACGGTCAACTCCGAACCGTCCTTCAACGTCCTCAACCAATCAATAGGTGCCGGTGTTTCCAGTCCGGCCGAAGGGATGTGAGCCGGACCTTCCCAAATGATCAACTCATCCTCGGCACCATTCTCTTTTGTTCCTTTCAGACTCAGCCACACCCGTTGACCGCTGAGTTGCAACAGCCATTCGTTTACGGCCAGTTTCTCATCACCCTTCAGCCCGGCGACGTTCAGATCCCTTTCCGTCACTCCCGCGATGGTTGGCGTTGGTAAATCAGCGCTTTGATCCGGAATGTTGAGCACGTTCAAACGCAACGGGAGCGAAGGTTGGGCGGGGTCACTGCCGCGCGTGACGCTATACGTTACGGTCACGGTGGTTCCCAGACAAAACGCTACCAGCGAGTTCGGCAACGGCACGTCTTTCGGGCTCACTGTCACAATATCGATCGAGGTTGTGGTGTGAGAACCTTCGGCCGGTCTGCCAGCAGCGGCAGCCCAGGTGACGGTAATCTTGTCGCCGACCTGCATGTCGTCGTAGTCCACGACAGCAGTCAGAACATCTTTGGCAGCCACTGGATTTAGCGTGGTGCCAGGCGCTTCCTTGATCTCCGGCGCCTTCAACTCCAGTTGCACGCCGCCCACACTCCACACCCGCGCCATCGAAAACCGCGTCACTTCCCCCGTGCGTTTACGGTAGTAATCCACTGTCACCGTGCCATTGAGGTTGGGGTGGATATGCTCTGGCCTGACAAAAAACGGTACCGGTTTGCCGGCGGTCTGGTTGGTCAGCGGAATTTCGTATAGCGGATGAGCCCCGGTGACCGATCCGGTCCAGCGCAGGCCGACGGTGTCGCCGGCGCGGGTGTCGGAGGGTAGGTTGAACGGCGCGATCACGTTGGCGCCGTTCGGGGTGTTTTCCGGCAGTAGCACGTCGCCGTCGGCTTCGGTGATTTCCGGTTGTTTGAAATCGGGCAGGGCCACGCCGACGCTGAGTTCCAGCGGCAACGAGTCGCGCTCGCTGCGCACCGCCAGGTCGTCGTTGGCCACCACGTAGTAAATCTTCAGCGTGCCGCCTTGCAGCGGCGCAATTTGGTTGCCGGGCAGGTCGCGGGTGATGGCGGCCTTGCCGTCGCTGTCGGCGACGATGATGGTGATCGGGTAATACGTCTCGCCACCGCCGGGACGCCGGCCCTGGCAATGCACGGTGATCAGGTCCCCGGTTTTTCGGCCTTCAAAGTACGGCACGGAAATCGTCGCGTAAGGCGAATCCGGCGGCAGGGTGCCGCCGGGTGCTTGCGCCACGCTCGGGGCAGGTAAACGGCTGATATCGCCTTGCACGCTGACGCTGGCGGTTTTCGACGGGCGATCCGTTTCGCCGCTGCGCACCCGCACGTAGGACACCGTGGCGAAGCCTTGGGCGATGGCTTTGACGGCGGCGTTGGGGATGGTGAAGTCGAGCTGAAACGGCACGAAGTCCACCAACTCTTGCAACGGCCCGACAATGATCGGCGAGCCTTGGGCGGGCGTACCGGTCCAGGTGAGCCGGACAGTGTCGCCCACCGCGAAGTCTGCGGTGGTGGTGTAGACCCGCACCACGACATCGTCGTCGCCCAACTGGTCGAGATCGATGCTGTTGGTGGGTCTGTTGTTGACCAGAACCAGCGGCGCATCCAGCCGATTCCCCCCCAGATCCACCAGCACATAACTGAAGGGCGCCCACGGATCACGTTCATCCGGGTAGTTACCGACGCAGTCGATCACCTGATACGTCACCACCACCCGCGAGCCATCGCCGGCCTTTTCGATCACATCGCGGGTGAAGGTGATCACGATAGGGTTGTTCACCGGGTCATCGACCTGTTCCTGGGTCACCGGATAGTGCATCACCTCCTGACTGCCCCAACGACAGACGATGCGGTCGAACGCCGTCATGTTTTCATACGGCTCAATCCGCAACTGCACACCGCGATCCGCCATATCGGCATCGACACCGCCGGAGATGTCCGTCAGGAAGGTGTAGCGAAAGCCCGAATGCCCCGGCTCGGGGCTGTCGTCGTAACCGCCGGGGCGGGTGGTCTTGACCAGATAGGTTTCCTTCGGCTCCGAGTCTTCCGGTCCTTGACTGCGGCGTCTCACCCGATAAAAAACCGGCATCGCGTCACCTTCCAGCACTTGACTGCGCGGCACCCAAAGCACCACTTGCTGGTTCACTTCATGGTCAAACTGGATGGATTTGCTGGCGGCTGGCGAGGTGAGGCTGTGCCAGAACAGTTCAACCTCATCGCCGATGCCCATCACACCCCAGGGGGAGATGATGCATTGCAGGTTGCCTTCAAGGGCACGAATCGGGATGCCGCCGGCGTAGTGCCGAGGGTCGATCAGGTCAGTGCCGGACGGGAAGTAGGGCGGGCGCAGGGCGAGGGTGGAATCGGATTCAAGTGCAGGTAACCGGGTCATGGGAAGGCTCCTTTGCCGCAGGACGGGCATTGGTGCTATCACACGAAAAATGATGGGGTATTGGCTACTGTCAGATCTGACAGTGGCGACGGGTGGTCGATGTACAAACCCTGTGGGAGCGAGCCTGCTCGCGAAAGCGGTGGGTCAGCCACCTTCAATGTTGAATGTGAAACCGCCATCGCGAGCAGGCTCACTCCCACAGGGATTGGTGCCGAACACGGATTTTGTGTTCACCGAAGATCCCCTGTGGGAGCGAGCCTGGTCGCGAAAGCGGTGGGTCAGTCACCTCAATCATGAATGTGAAACCGCCATCGCGAGCAGGCTCACTCCCACAGGGATTGGTGCCGAACACGGATTTTGTGTTCACCGAAGATCCCCTGTGGGAGCGAGCTTGCTCGCGAAAGCGGTGGGTCAGCCACCTTCGATGTTGAATGTGAAACCGCCATCGCGAGCAGGCTCACTCCCACAGGGATTGGTGCCGAACACGGATTTTGTGTTCACCGAAGATCCCCTGTGGGAGCGAGCTTGCTCGCGATGAACGATAACGCGTTAAACCTGGCCATCACCCGTGACTTGAAGGTCACAACAGGACTCAAACACCTGCACCAACAGGAACCGGCATTAAAGCATCCGCTCGCTTCTGCGTTATTTCTGTAACGCACCAGCGGCATGCCGCCATTGAGTACAGGAGATTCAGCAACGTGAGTAACAGCAAGAGGGTTGTCTTGGGGTTGGCTTTGGCCGTGTTATCGGCGAACGCTGCTGCAGAATTGCCTCACAACTCGATTTTGAGCCGTTATGGCATGACGCCCGATGAGTTGCCGAAACCGGCAGTGATCGAAACCCAAGAACCTGTCGACGAGAAAAGTCGCTTTCATATCGAGCCGGAGCAGCCTTGGGCGACGATCCGGATCGGTGACGGGAAGAAACCGCAAGTGACCGGCAATATCAGTATCGATAATTCAGTGCAGCAGGAATATGACCGGTGCCAGAAGCTGCGGGCGGAGATGATCAAGCGCGGGGAGCGTTATGTTGTCTGCGATACCAGCATTCCGGGGATGCCGTGATTTTGCAGCGTCTGTGAGGGCCTCTTCGCGAGCAAGCCCGCTCCCACATTTGGAATGCATTCACCTGTGGGAGCGAGGCTTGCCCGCGAAGAACGATAACGCGGTCTCAATCTTCCTTGCGAACCGTCGCCACATCATTGGCATTGACCTTCACTTTCGCCCCGGAAATATCTTCGAATTCATAGAAGCCGTCCTTGGTTTTGGTTTTCGGCATGTCCTTGGTCAAATACTGGGTGCCGTTCTGCAAGGTCACCACCGTTGGCGTCGAGCAACCGGCCAGGGCCAGGAAGGCGGCTACTGCCAGGGGCAGGCCCAGGGTTTTGATATTCATACACACCTCTCATGATGCTGAAAAAATCAGTGTGACTGCGTTCAGTCATCACTGTTGCTCTATGGCGATTGGTGCCATGGATCGGCAGAAAGTTCGATGGTCACCTGAAAAATGCTGGATTAGCCGCGCCGCCCATCTTTTTCCGTTTGCGCCGGCCGGGCATGGCTGGTATCTGTACGCATAACCAGTACTCGCTCGCCATGGCCCTTTTTCCTGTGACTGCAAACCCGCTCGACGATCCGTTCTATTACCTGAACAACTTTATGCAAGTGCTTGATTGGCTTGAGCATCGCTATGCCGATGTGTTGAGTCCGCAAGAACAGCATTTCATTCTTGAGTTCAACCGGCTGCCCCGTGAATCCCGGGCACTGCTGGTGCGGATGGTGATGCGCAAGGGTCTGCATTTCAGGGCTGGCAAGCTGCATTACGTTGAGATCGGCGATATTGCCAGTGCAGCCTGCCCATTGCTGGAACTGGGCTGGATCGATGAGCAGGCGCCGTTATTAATAGAAGAACTGTTCGACGTACTGCTCAAGGCCGAGATTCTCCAATGCCTGGGCCATGCCATCGAGCAGCCTAAAGGCAAAAAGACCGATTGGCTGCCGCTGCTGGGTGAGCAGTTTCCCGAATCCCGCAGTTTCCAGCAGTGGTGCCCGACGCTGGATGACCGCTTGTTCAGCCTGACCATCATGGGCCTGTGCGACCGGTTGCGCTTGATGTTCTTCGGCAATCTTTACCAGGACTGGTCGGAGTTTGTGCTGGCTGACCTCGGTATCTACACCTATGAAAAAGTCGAGTTCTGCGATGATTCTCGCGGCCTGCGCAGCCGTGAGGACGTGGACGCCTGTGTGTTCTTGCACGAGTGTCAGCAGCGCTTCGAGGCTGGTGAAGCGGTGGCGGATGTTGTCGGGCAGATCAACGCATTGGCGCTGAGCAATCCGTGGCTGCAACGCCGTCGCGGCAAGCTGCTGTTCCAGATCGGCCAGCACTGCGAACGCATCGCCGATTTCTCCACGGCGTTGGGCATTTACCGCGAATGTGGGTATCCCGGCGCGCGCCTGCGTTTGATTCGAGTGTTGGAGCGTTGCACTGAATACGCGTTGGCACTGGAACTGGCGATCATCGCCGAGCTATCGCCGCAAAGCGCCACCGAACAACAGCAGTTGCTCCGTGTGCTGCCGAGGCTGCGGCGCAAACTGGGCGGGCCGCCGATCAAACGCGCAGGTCCCCGGGTCATGGAACGCCTGGACCTGCAACTGCCCCGCACCGATCTGGCGCTGTCGGTGGAGTATTACGTGCAGGCGCACCTGGCCGAAGAGTCGGCGCCGGTGCATTACGTCGAGAACAGTCTGATCAATTCGCTGTTCGGCTTGCTCTGCTGGCCGGCGATTTTCGCGCCGTTGCCGGGGGCGTTTTTCCACCCGTTCCAGCGCGGGCCGGTGGACTTGCTCAATGAAGACTTTCACGCTCGCCGAGCCGAATGGTTCCAGGCCTGCCTCGCCGAGCTGGATGACGGACGCTACCGCCAGACGATCCGCGAGCGTTATCTGGCCAAGTGGGGCGTGCAGTCGCCGTTCGTGTTCTGGGGCGCGCTGAGCGAAGAACTGCTCGATCAAGCGCTGGACTGCCTGCCGGCCGAACACCTCAAGCACTGGTTCAATCGCCTGCTGCTGGACATCAAGGCCAATCGCGCCGGGATGCCGGACCTGATCCAGTTCTGGCCGCACAACAAGACCTACCGCATGATCGAGGTCAAAGGCCCCGGCGACCGCCTGCAAGATAACCAATTGCGCTGGCTGGAGTTCTGCCACGAACACCAGATGCCGATTGCGGTGTGCTACGTGCAATGGGCGGAGCAGAGCGCTTGAGCTACAGCATCGCGGTGCGGGCGCTGTGTGAGTTCACCGCCAAGGTCGGTGACCTGAACCTGCGCTTCACTCCATCGCCGACCGCGCTGGAAGGCATCGTCGGCCATCGCACGGTCGCGTCCCGCCGCAGCGACAGCTACCAAAGCGAAGTGGCGCTGGAAGGGCTGTATCAAACGCTGAAGGTCAGGGGCAGGGCGGACGGTTACGATCCTGCGCAAAACTGCCTGGAGGAAGTCAAAACCTATCGCGGCGACCTGAGCAAACAACCCGCCAACCACCGCCAATTGCACTGGGCCCAGGCCAAGGTCTACGGCTGGCTGATGTGCCAGAAGCTGCAATTGGCGCAAATCAATCTGGCGCTGGTGTATTTCGACATCGTCAGCGAGAAAGAAACCTGTCTGGTCGAGGGCTTCAGCGCCGCTGAGCTGGGGGCGTTCTTCGAGCACCATTGTCGATTGTTCCTGCATTGGGCCGAGCAGGAAATGGCTCATCGCGACGCCCGCAACCAAGCGGCGCAGGGCTTGACGTTTCCCCACGCCGGGTTTCGTCCGGGGCAACGGCATCTGGCTGAGTCAGTGTTCAAGGCTGTCAGCACCGGTCGCTGCCTGATGGCGCAGGCGCCCACCGGGATCGGCAAGACCGTTGGCACGTTGTTCCCGATGCTCAAGGCGTTGGCGCCGCAGCAACTGGACAAGGTGTTCTTCCTCACGGCGAAAACCCCGGGGCGCAAACTGGCACTGGACGCCGCGCAGGTGATCCTCGACAGCGCCGACGCGCCACCGTTGCGAGTGCTGGAAATGATCGCCCGGGACAAGGCCTGTGAGCACCCGGACAAAGCCTGCCACGGCGAATCCTGCCCGTTGGCCCAGGGCTTCTACGATCGTTTGCCCGCCGCGCGCCAGGCAGCCAGTCAGTTGAGCCTGTTGAACCAGAGCGCCTTGCGTGACGTCGCGCTGGAGCACAACGTTTGCCCGTATTACCTGAGTCAGGAAATGGCGCGCTGGGCGGACGTGGTGGTCGCTGACTACAACTATTATTTCGACTTCAGTGCCTTGCTGTTCGGACTGGCCCAGGCCAATAACTGGCGGGTTGCGGTGCTGGTGGACGAAGCCCACAACCTGGTGGAGCGCGGCCGGCAGATGTACAGCGCCAGCCTCGACCAGGCGACCCTCAACGTCGTGCGCAAAACCGCGCCGCAGCCGCTGAAGAAATCCTTGCAGCGGGTCAACCGTGAATGGAACGCCTTGCATGACCTGCAACTCAGCCCCTATCAAGCCTACGACAAGGGCCCGGAAAAACTGCTCCAGGCCTTGTCATCGTGCAGCGCGAGCATCGGCGACTACCTCAACGATCATCCCCAGGGCCTGGACAGCGCCTTACAGAATTTCTACTTCGACATCTTGCAGTTTGGCCGGGTGGCGGAGCTGTTCGATGAGCAGTTTCTGTTCGACATCAGCAAGCGCGACCTGGAGCGTAAACGCAATCTGTCACAGCTGTGCCTGCGCAACGTGGTGCCCGCCGGGTTCATCCGCCCGCGCCTGACGGCGGCGCGCAGTACCGTGCTGTTTTCCGCGACCCTGAGCCCCCGGCATTACTATGCGGACCTGTTGGGCACACCGGCGAATACGGTGTGGATCGATGTGGAGTCGCCCTTTCACGCGGACCAGTTGCAGGTCAGCATTGTCAGCCAGATTTCGACCCGGTTCGTTCACCGTCAGGCGTCCCTTGAGCCGATTGTCGAGCTGATCGCCCGGCAGTTCACCGAGCGCCCTGGTAACTACCTGGCGTTTTTCAGCAGCTTCGATTATCTGCAACAAGTGGCGCAGTTACTGGCCGAGCGGCATCCGCACATTACGTTGTGGTCGCAGTCCCGGGGTATGGCCGAACGTCAGCGCCAGGACTTCCTCGACCAATTCACCGCTCACAGCCAGGGCGTCGGCTTCGCGGTACTGGGCGGGGCATTCGGCGAAGGCATCGACTTGCCCGGCGCCCGACTGATCGGCGCTTTCATTGCGACCCTGGGGCTGGCGCAACTGAACCCGGTCAACGAACAAATGAAACACCGCATGGCGGCGATTTTCGGCGCCGGTTATGACTACACCTACCTGTACCCCGGCGTGCAGAAAGTCGTGCAGGCCGCCGGCCGGGTGATCCGCACCCAGCAGGATCAGGGCGTGGTGATGCTGATCGATGACCGGTTTGGCGACAGCAAGGTCAAGCAGTTGCTGCCGCGTTGGTGGTCTGTTCGCTCAGCATCCGCACCCATTCAGTTGCAAAGCGATGACAGTCGCCTGGCCAGCGAGCGGTGAGCAATTGGCCGTCGCGAACCACAAAGCCGCGTTCCGGCTTGTCCGCCGAATCGCGTTTGGACAACCACGGGCCGCGCTGGAAATCCGCCGGTTGGCGCAGGGCGGCGCGGACTTCGTATTCGACGGTTTGCCAATAAGTCCGGTAATAGCGCCCCAGCCACAGCCCGGTGAGCAGCCAGGCCGGTTGCTCCATGGTGCTGGCCACCAGCGCCGTGACCTTATGCCCATCCAGCACCGGACGCCCGGTGTCAGGGTCAAGTGTGCGGGCCAGCAACAACACGCCGTGGCAGACCGCGGCCACCGGTTTATCGGTCTTGAAAAAGTGCCGGGCAATGCGCCGGGCCTGCCCGGACTCCAGCAGGCTGCGCATGCCCTTGGCGTGACCACCGGGAATCAGCAGCCCGCTGAATTGCGCCGGGTCGACATCGGCGTAGGCCAAGGGCTGGCGAAATCCTTCGTCCTCGATCATGCGGGCGTAACTGGCAAGATCGGGTTTGCGTGTCATCAACACCGGGTTCAACAGGCCAAAGCCGCCGTCCACCAGGCGCGGATCGGCGTAGGCGGGCAAGCCCTCGGGCGTGGCGAAACGCACCTCGATCCCGGCCTGGCGCATGGCTTGCCAGGGCACGCTGCTTTCAGTCGGATCGTAATCGCGGGTCGGCAACAGAATCAGAATCATCGAGGGAGTTTTCCTTGGCCGCAGGTGGTTGCTGGCGTCGAGAATAGAAGCTCTGTGACCATCACTCCACCCAGAACTTCCAAACCCAGGATTTGTCTTTCCAATTACGCGGTTTATCGCATACTCCATGAAACAACAATGCCGGGATGGATCAATGAGTGGTGATCGGACTAAAACCAAGGCTATCGAGGACAGCCGTTTCCGTCAGTTGATCGATTCCGTGGTGGACTATGCGATCTACATGATCGACCCGGATGGCATCATCACCAGTTGGAATGCCGGCGCCCGGCGTTTCAAGGGCTACGAAGAAGCGGAGATTCTCGGCCAGCATTTCTCGCGTTTCTATACGGAGCCGGATCGTCTTGCCGGTTTGCCCCAGCGCGCGCTGGATACGGCAAAGACCGAAGGACGTTTCGAGGGCGAAGGCTGGCGGGTGCGCAAGGACGGCACGCTGTTCTGGTCCCATGTGGTGATCGATCCGATTATCGACCCGTCGGGCACGTTAGTGGGTTACGCCAAGATCACCCGGGACCTGACCGACCGCAAAATGGCCGAAGAAACCCTCAAGCAAAGCGAACAGCAGTTTCGTTTGCTGGTTCAGAGCGTCACCGACTACGCGATCTACATGCTCTCCCCGGACGGGCACCTGACCAACTGGAACCTCGGCGCCCAGCGCATCAAGGGTTACCGCCCCGAAGAAGTCATCGGCAAGCATTTTTCGATGTTCTACACCCCGGCAGACCGCGAGGCCGGCGAACCGCAACGGGCGTTGGACACTGCGGCGCGGGAAGGCCGGTTCGAAAACAAGGCCTGGCGCCTGCGCAAGGACGGCACACAGTTCCTGGCCCACGTCGTGGTGGACCCGATCTGGGGGGAGACGGGGACGTTGCTCGGCTTCGCCAAGATTACCCGCGACATCACCGAAGTAACGCAAGCCCAGCACGCCCTTGAACAAACCCGTGAAGCGCTGTTCCAGGCGCAGAAGATGCAGGCCATCGGCCAACTCAGCGGCGGGATTGCCCACGACTTCAATAACCTGTTGACGGTGATTCTCGGCAATCTGGAAATCGTGCGTAAACGGGTGACGGACGATCCGAAAATCATGCGTTTGCTGGACAACGCCACCCAAGGCGCCATGCGCGGTGTTTCCCTGACCCAGCGCATGCTGGCCTTCGCCCGGCGCCAGGAACTCAAGACCGAACCGGTCGAGATCCCGGCACTGATTCAAGGGATCACCGGCCTGTTGCGCAGCTCCCTGGGGCCTTCAGTGGGTCTCGAAACCCGCTTCGCCCCCGACCTCGAACCCGCTTTGGCGGACCTCAATCAGCTCGAACTGGCGGTGCTGAATCTGGCGACCAACGCCCGTGATGCCATGCCCAACGGCGGCAAGATTGTCATCAGCGCCAGGAACGAGGCGGTCAGCGATCCGGCCCGGTCATCCTTGCCGGTCGGCCGATATGTGTGCCTGAGTGTCACCGATACCGGGGAGGGCATGGACCCGACCACGCTGGCGTCAGCAACGGATCCTTTCTTCACCACCAAAGGCGTCGGTAAAGGCACCGGGCTGGGGTTGTCGATGGTCCACGGCTTTATCGCGCAACTGGGCGGACGCTTCATTCTCCACAGTCAGAAAGACGTCGGTACGACCGCCGAACTCTGGTTGCCCGTCGCCATACCCGGCGCGGTACGCGCACCGGTTATCGAGACGCCCGCCATGTCGACGATACCGGGCTTAAGCGTGCTGGTAGTGGATGACGACAGCCTGGTGCTGACCAGTACCAGTCTGTTGCTCGAGGACCTGGGCCATCGGGTGATCAGCGCGACATCCGGTGCGCAGGCCCTGGAAGCCTTCGAAAGCGGCCAGGCCATTGATCTGGTCATCACCGATATGGCCATGCCGCATATGAATGGTGCGCAGTTGGCGCAGGCGATCCGCAACCGCCAGCCAGACCTGCCGATCATCCTGGCCACTGGCTACGCCGAGCGCCTGGAAGGCTTCGTGACCGAACTTCCGCGCTTGTCCAAACCGTTTACCCAATTGCATCTGGTGGAGGTCATTGCCCAAGCGATGAAATGACGGTTGGGAAGACGGGCTGAACTTTGCCGATGCGGGCTTCTTCTAAACGCTTTCCACTCTGTGTGTGAGCGCCGTGCCCAGAATCCTGACCGAAACCACTGCCGAAGAAGCGCTGACCGAACACAACGCCAAAATGTTCGGTTCGCCCAAGGAACGCCTGGACTTCTATCGCCGGGAAATCCAATACGAAACCAGCATTCTGGCCAACCGCACCGATGCTTATCTGGCGGCGCAATCGTTCCTGGTGATTGCCTTCGCGTCCTGCATGTCCAACCTCAACCCCGAGTGGGGCAAGTTGTTCACGCTGGTGGTGCCGCCCTTTCTGGCACTGCTGGGCGTGCTCAGTTCGTTGAACGCCTGGCCGGGCATTCGTGCGGCGTACGACATCATCGATCACTGGCACTTCAAGCAAAGCCAGTTGCTGGACAGCGAACCGCTGATGGGATTGGCCTACGATGAATCGCCGCTGTTCGCTGAGACAGAGTCGAGTCATAAGGGGTATCGCAAGTCGCTGTTGTTCTCCGTGCGCACCCCGTGGATCTTTGCGACGTTCTGGATGCTGCTGGGGAGTTATGCGTTTTACATTCAGGTCACAAACCCTGGGGCCTGAATGGATTTCTTGGTTAGAAAAGCATTTGTGGCGAGGGGGCAAGCCCCCTCGCCACAGGTTTAGTGCCAGCCTTGTGATCACGCCGCCATGTTGGCCGCCGTCATTTCTTTCTTGTATTGAACCTTGAGCATTTCCATCTGCTGCCCTAGCTCATCAAGTGTGGCTTTACCTAGCAGCTTCCTGGCTTGCGGGAACATCTCGGTTTCTTCTTCCTCGATGTGGTGTTCCAGCAGTTCCTTGACCACTTTCACCCGGCCCGAAAACTCAGGCGTCGAAGGGTCGGTGGTTTTCAGGTCCGGCAGGACCAGGGAGTCCACGGTCCGGTGTTCTTCCTTGGCTTCGTAGTACATGACTTCCTGCTCTTTGCCACCGGCCTTTTTGTAGGCGGGGTAGAGCACTTCCTCTTCCAGGCGCGTGTGGATGGTGATCTCCATTTCCAGTTTGGCGATCAACTCCGTGCGTTTTTTCACCGCGCGCTCCGTGGATTCACTCAACTGGCCAAGGATGCCTTTTACGCGTTCGTGGTCGGCTTTCAACAGGTCAATGGCGTTCATGTCGCACCTCTTGTTTTAGTCACGGGACAGCGCAGACGATCGGGTTGCCGTCAGTCGCTTACAGTGCAAGAGCATTTCCTGTGCCTGATTTCGCTTGCAGTTAAACGTCTATAAAACAATAAGTTAGCGCAGCTAATAGCCATTTGTACCGTGCAAGGTGCATGAATTGACGATGGCATCCAGTGCAGATCGCGGCATCGGAAGGCAACGCCAGAAACAAAAAATCGCAGCCGACACAGGAGCTGCCGAAGGCTGCGATCTTTTGATCTTCAACACACCTCAAACCCGCGAATCAAAACCCTCGCCAGAGGATTTCGAGCGCAATAACGCCAGGGTCTCCCGCGACGGAAACTCTTCTTCAATCAACCGCAGATGGTCAATTGCTTCCTGAAATTTCAAATCCGCCTTGTGCCGCAGCGCCTGGTAATGGGTAAACAACTCGGCATCCAGCTCGACTTTCTCCAGCAGTTCAAAGGCCTCCTGGCTCAACTGTTGCGCGTCCTCGAACAATTGACGATTACATTCGAGTGCGAAGTCGCGGCAAGCCTGAGGGTGTACCGGGGTCGAGTAGTACTGCATAGCGTTCACCTGATTTTGGGGGAGAGCCACTGGGGCTGGATAAACGTGTGACTGTTAACCTCTAGAGGAAATTTCATTATTTTCAGGCGGGAAATGGATGAATGCATAGCAGGCTATCGGAAAAAATAATCAGGAATCCCGATGATTGAGTCGTTCGTAGCGGGCCAGCATCGGTTGTGTGCTGATGCCATGAATCAAGATGCTCAGCGCCACCACTGACAGCGTCAGGTCCGTGCACAGGGTGGCCACGGAGGCGGGGAGGTCGTGGTTCAACACATAGAACAGGTAGTAAAAACTGCCGATCCCACGAATCCCGAACCAACCGATCAACGATCGTTGCCGCCCATCGAGCAATCGCCCCCAAGGAATCAGCCACACGCTCAACGGGCGGATCACACAGAACAAAACCGCCGCAATCACCAGCGCCCGCCAGTCCCAATGCGCCACCAGTACCACCCCGAGCAAGGTCACCAGAAACACTTCCATGGCCCGCTCCACCAGGCTGCCGAAAGCCAGCATATCGCCCATCATGATGCCGGCCGCGACCTGGGTGTCTTCGAGTGTTTCCACATCGCCATGTACCGCGGCTTCAGGCTCGACGTTCTGATGATTGACCAACGGCTGCACCAGATGCTCGGCTGGGATCTGGGTGTCGCCGGTGGATTTGACCTCGGCCTGGCGCAGTCCCAAACCCGCGGCAAACACCGACAGAAAACCGTAGCCGTGAATCGACTCCGCCGCCACATAGGCCAAAGCGATCAGCGCCAGGGTCAGGTAATCATTGGGAGAAAGGGTGCTGTCGGCGTTACGGATGCGCATCGACAACGTCACACGACCGATGCCGTGGCCCATCCAGTAGCCGGTCAGTAACCCGGCGGGCACCGCCCACAACAGGCTTTTCAGCGCCCAGTCATCGAGCCAGGCACTGGAATTGCCGCTCTGTTGCAGAAACAGCAAACCCAGGATGACAAAAGGAAACGCGACCCCGTCGTTCAGTCCGGCTTCACCCGACAAGCCGAAACGCACCGGATCGTAATCCTTGGCGTCATTGACCTGGACTAACGACGCCAGTACCGGGTCGGTCGGTGCCAGGATTGCGCCGATCAGCATCGACGGCCCCCACGCCAGCTCAAAGCCGTAATGCAGCAACAGGCACACGCCGGTAATGCTCAACAGCATCACCGGGCCCGCCAGCCCGAACGCAACCCGCCACTTGCGATCCCTGAACGGCAGACGCAACTTCAACCCGCAGACAAACAGCGAAAAGAGCACCGCGACTTCCGTCAGGTGCTCCATCCAGTTCGCCGCGTCCTTGATGTCCAGCTTGAGCAAACCCATGCCCGCCGGACCAATGCCCACCCCAAGTGCCAGGCACACCGCCGAGGTGGTCACCGGCATCCAGCGCAGGTACGACGAGGTCAGCGCCAGCGTCAGCAGCACCGCACCCAACACCGCCACCCACAGAATGAAGCTCATGCCGGACGCTCGCTGGGTGGGTGCATTCGCAGGATCAACCGACGGTCGCGCGCAGGTATTCAGGGGCCAGCACGTTGGTCCACAGCAGAATCATTTCCACCAGAATGGTCACCAACACCAGCAGGCCCAGCCCCCAGACACTGGCGGCGTACAGCAGGCCCTGTTCCTTGCGCTCGTGCATGAAGGTCGGCAGGCCGACGAACAACAGGAACGTCGCGTAGGCACACGCCGCTGCCAGCACGATGACGGCCAGCCAGAGGTTCGGGTACAGCCCGGCGAAACCGGCGATAAAAAACGGCGTCGCGGTGTAGGCCACAAAGCCGATGCACTGATTGACCGTTGGCCGGGCGTCGAAGGTGCGCGACATCCAGCGAATGAACAGCCCCATCAGCGCCACGCCGGCCAGGATGGTCAGGTACAACAACCCGCAGAGTTGCAGGGCGCTACTGGGGCTCAGCTTGACGACTTCGTTTTCGGCCAGGCTCCAGCCGACATAGGTGGTCCCGATAAACAGGCATATCGCAGGGATCAGTGCGAGTAGCACCAAATGCGCGAGGTAGTGCCGTGGATGTTCTTCCTCCTCGTGACGAATATCCGTCCAGGCGAAGTTGGGTTGGGTAAACAGCTTGATAATAGGTGCGGACATGACGACCTCCAGATATCAAAGGCCCGCCATGGGCAGGCCTATACAGGGTTGAGTTCTGGAATCGGTGGCGGGTTCCATTTAAAGGATCGGTTTGCCGCCCGTCACGCCGTAGCGCTGGCCGGTGATGTAGCTGGCTTCGTCCGAGGCCAGCAACACATAAATCGGCGCGACTTCCACCGGTTGTCCCGGGCGCCCGAGCGGTGTTTCGCCACCGAAGTTCTGCACCTCTTCATCGGTCATGGTCGACACGATCAGCGGCGTCCAGATCGGCCCCGGCGCCACGCTGTTCACCCGAATGCCTTTGGGCCCGAGCAACTGCGCCAGGCCACCGGTGAAATTGGCGATAGCGCCCTTGGTCGTGGCGTACGGCAGCAGGGTCGGTTTGGGCATGTCGGAGTTGACCGAACTGGTGTTGATGATCGAACCGCCCGCCTTCATGTGTTTCAGTGCGGCCTGGCAGATTCTGAAGATGGCGGTGATGTTGACGTCGAAGGTCATCACCCATTCTTTGTCGGGGATGTCTTCGAAATTCTGGTGGGTCATCTGGAACGCGGCGTTGTTGACCAGCACGTCGATGTGGCCGAAGCGCTCGACGGTTTTGCTGACGATGCCGTAGCACTGGTCTTTTTGCGCCAGATCCCCCGGCAGCAGCAGGCATTGACGCCCGGCTTGTTCGACCCAGCGCGCGGTTTCCTCGGCGTCTTCGTGTTCATTCAGGTAGGCGATGGCCACGTCGGCGCCTTCCCGGGCGAAGGCAATCGCCACGGCGCGCCCGATGCCGCTGTCGCCGCCGGTGATCAGGGCGATCTTGCCTTGCAGTCGGCCGGACCCCTTGTAGCTCTGTTCGCCGCAATCGGGATACGGGTCCATTTTCTTTTGCGAGCCGGGTACGGATTGCGGCTGTTTGGCGAAGGGCGGTTTTGGGTAGTCAGTCATCATCGATCTCCGGTCTCAAGGCAAAAGGGCGAGGGCGGATGCCGCTCATGCAGGGTTGACCCTGGCCTTTTGCGTTGAGTTCGGTTGGATTTCAGATGGCAAAGATCACACACGTTTTGCCTTTGTAGGAGCGAGGCTTGCCCGCGAAGGCGGCGGTCCAATCGATATTGATGTTGACTGACACACCGCTTTCGCGGGCAAGCCTCGCTCCTACAGGGGGTGGGGTCAGGCCTTCAGGCTGCGCGCCATCCGCGCGATCCCTTCTTCCAGCAACGCCCGCGGGCAGCCGAAGTTCAGGCGCACGAACTGCTTGCTGTGGTCACCGAAATCCAGGCCGGCGCTCAAGCCAACCTTGGCCTGTTTAAGAAAGAACTGCTGCGGATCATCCAGGCCCAGCGCCGAGCAATCGAGCCACGCCAGGTAAGTGCCTTGTGGCACGTTGATGGTCACGCCCGGCAACCGCGTGCGCACCGCGTTCACCAGATAGTCACGGTTGCCCTGCAGGTACGTCATCAGTTCCGCAAGCCACGGTCCGCCCTCGGTGTAAGCCACGCGAGTGGCTTCCAGGCCCAACGGGTTGACGCTGTCGACCAGGCCGCAACGGGCGTGATTGACCCGCGACAGCAGCGCCGGATCCTGAATGATCATGAACGAGGTTTTCAAACCGGCGATGTTGTAAGCCTTGCTCGCCGACATCAGGGTGATGGTGCGTTTGGCGACTTCCGGGCTCAGCGATGCCGTAGGAATGTGTACACGCCCGTCGTAACACAGCTCGGCGTGGATCTCGTCGGAGATGATCCAGGCGTCCTGTGCCAGGCAGATATCCGCCACGGCTTGCAGTTCTTCCCGGGGGAACACCTTGCCCAGCGGGTTGTGCGGGTTGCTCAGCAACAGCGCGCCGCCACCGGTCAGGGATTCGCGCAAGGCGTCGAGGGGCGTGGCGTAGGAACCGTCGGCCTGGGCGACAAATTCCAGTTCAACCTTGTTCAGCCCCCAGTGACCCGGTGCATGGCGCAGGGGCGGGTAATTGGGCGTCTGCACCACTACGTTCTGCTGCGGCTGCACCAGGGCATTCAGCGCCATGTTGAAACCCGATTCCACACCCGGCAGAAACACGATTTCCTGAGACTGGACGCGCCAGGCGTATTTGTTCCAGAGGTCGGCGACGATGGCGTCGCGCAAGTTGTCCGGGGCCACGCTGTAGCCGAGCAACGGGTGTTCCAGGCGTTTTTGCAGGGCCTGGATGATCACCGGTGGCGCGGCGAAATCCATGTCTGCGACCCACATCGGCAATACATCGGCCGGGTAACGGCTCCATTTGGTACTGCCGGTTGCGTGGCGGTCGAACACCTGGTCGAAATCGAAGGTCATGCGCGGTCTCATAGAAGGCAGGGTTAATCACGGCGGCCATGATAAGCCCCCACGTTCATCTCTGGTGACACCTCGCAAAAATAATACCGATGAATACGTATCTCCCCTGTAGGAGCAAGGCTTGCCCGCGATGGCGTCATCAAAATCGCTATCGCGGGCAAGCCTTGCTCCTACAAGGGATCGGCAGTGGAGGTGGGGTGCCGACGGTCGGTTTTCATATTTGAACTTGTCACCTTGGCCTAGAGTTTGAAGTACCGGCAGCCAAACTGCCGCGACCGTGTTTGTCCAGAAAAACCCGGCAAAGCACCGGGTCTTCACTGATCAGGAGTGCACGATGGACCTCAACCGTCGTCAGTTCTTCAAGGTCGCCGGTATCGGCCTTGCGGGCTCGAGCCTTGGCGCGCTGGGCATGCTGCCCACGCCGGCCTTCGCCGAGCAAGTGCGTCATTTCAAACTCGCCCACACCCATGAAACCCGCAACACCTGCCCGTACTGCTCGGTAGGCTGCGGCTTGATCATGTACAGCCAGGGCGACCAGGCGAAAAACGTCAGCCAAAGCATCATCCACATCGAAGGCGACGCCGATCACCCGGTCAACCGCGGCACCCTGTGCCCCAAAGGCGCGGGCCTGCTGGACTTCATTCACAGCCCCAGCCGCTTGCAGTACCCGCAAGTACGCAAGCCGGGCAGCACGGAATGGACGCGCATTTCCTGGGATGAAGCCCTGGACCGCGTCGTCGATCTGATGAAGGCCGACCGCGACGCCAATTTCATCGAGAAAAACGCGCAAGGCCAAACGGTGAACCGTTGGCTGACCACCGGGTTCCTCGCGGCGTCGGCGGCATCCAATGAAGCGGGCTACATCACCCACAAGGTGATTCGCAGTCTCGGCATGCTGGGGTTCGATAACCAGGCGCGTGTCTGACACGGTCCGACGGTGGCAAGTCTTGCCCCGACGTACGGCCGTGGTGCCATGACCAATACCTGGACCGATATCGCCAACGCGAACCTGATCCTGGTAATGGGCGGCAACGCAGCAGAAGCGCACCCTTGCGGCTTTAAATGGGTGACCGAAGCCAAGGCGCACAACAAGGCGCGGCTGATCGTGGTCGATCCGCGCTTCACCCGCACCGCGTCCGTGGCCGACTATTACGCGCCGATCCGCACCGGCACCGACATCGCCTTCATGGGCGGGTTGATCAATTACCTGCTGACCGAGGACAAGATCCAGCACGAGTACGTGCGCAATTACACCGACGTCTCGTTTATCGTCAAAGCCGGGTTCGGCTTCGAGGACGGGATTTTCAGCGGCTACGACGCGGAAAAACGCCTGTACACCGACAAGTCCGGCTGGGGCTATGAACTCGGCGAGGATGGCTTTGCCAAGGTCGACCCAACGCTGCAAGACCCGCACTGCGTCTATCAACTGATGAAAACCCACTACAGCCGCTACAACATCGACCTGGCGAGCCAGATCTGCGGCATGCCGGTGGACGCGATCAAGAAAATCTGGGAAGAAATCGCCACCTGCTCGACACCGGGCAAAACCATGACGATTCTCTATGCGCTGGGCTGGACCCAACATTCCATCGGCTCACAAATCATCCGCAGCGCGGCGATGGTGCAATTGCTGTTGGGCAACGTCGGCATGCCCGGCGGTGGGGTCAACGCCTTGCGCGGGCACTCCAACATCCAGGGCCTGACCGACCTCGGTTTGCTCTCCAACGCGCTGCCCGGTTACCTGACTCTGGGCGTGGACGCCGAGCAGGATTACAAGGCCTACATCACCAAACGCACGCAGACGCCGTTGCGGCCGGGGCAGCTCTCGTATTGGCAGAACTACAGTAAGTTCCACGTCAGCCTGATGAAGTCCTGGTACGGCAACAACGCCACCGCCGAGAACAATTGGGCCTACGACTACCTGCCCAAACTCGACATCCCCAACTACGACATCCTGAAAATGTTCGACCTGATGGGCCAGGGCAAGGTCAACGGTTACGTGTGCCAGGGCTTCAATCCGATTGCCGCGCTGCCGGACAAAAACAGGGTGATGGCGGCGCTGGCCAAGCTCAAATGGCTGGTGGTGATGGACCCGCTGTCCACGGAAACCTCGGAGTTCTGGAAAAACGTCGGGCCGTACAACGACGTGACCAGTGCCGACATTCATACCGAAGTCATTCGCCTGCCGACCACGTGTTTTGCCGAGGAGGACGGTTCGCTGGTCAACAGCAGTCGCTGGCTGCAATGGCACTGGAAAGGTGCCGACGGGCCGGGCGAAGCGCAGACCGACATCAAGATCATGGGCGAACTGTTCCTGCGCCTGCGCAAGCGCTATCAGGCCGAGGGCGGCGCTTTTCCCGATCCGATCCTGAAACTGTCGTGGCCCTACAAAATCCCCGACGAACCTTCGCCGGAGGAACTGGCCAAGGAAATCAACGGCAACGCCACCGTCGATTTCACCGATGCCACGGGCGCGGCGATCAAGGGCAACGCGCAATTGGCCGGTTTTGCGCAGCTCAAGGACGACGGCAGCACCGCGTCCGGCTGCTGGATTTTCTGCGGCAGTTGGACCGAAACCGGTAACCAGATGGCCCGTCGCGATAACAGCGATCCATACGGTATGAAGCAACACCTGGGATGGGCCTGGGCCTGGCCAGCCAATCGGCGGATTCTCTACAACCGCGCTTCGGCGGACGTACAGGGCAAACCGTGGGACGAGAAAAAACGCCTGGTGTGGTGGAACGGCAAGGCCTGGGGCGGCACCGATGTGCCGGACTTCAAGGTTGACTCGGCACCGGAAGCCGGGATGAACCCGTTCATCATGAACCCCGAGGGCGTGGCGCGGTTCTTCGCCGTGGACAAGATGAACGAAGGGCCATTCCCCGAGCACTACGAACCGTTCGAAACCCCGATCGGCATCAACCCGTTGCACCCCAACAACAAGAAAGCCACCAGCAACCCGGCAGCGCGGATTTTCGATTCGGTGTGGGATACCCTCGGCGTGGCCAAGGATTACCCGTACGCCGCGACGAGTTATCGGCTGACCGAGCATTTCCACTTCTGGAGCAAGCACTGCAAGCTCAACGCGATTGCGCAGCCGGAGCAGTTCGTCGAGATCGGCGAAGTGCTGGCCAAGGAAAAAGGCATCGTGGCTGGCGACAAGGTCCGGGTCAGCAGCAAGCGCGGCTTTATCGAAGCGGTGGCGGTGGTGACCAAGCGGATTCGGCCGTTGCAGGTTAACGGCCAGGTGGTGCACCACATCGGTATCCCGCTGCACTGGGGTTTTACCGGGTTGACGCGTCACGGTTATCTCACCAACACCCTGGTGCCGTTCCTCGGCGATGGTAATTCCCAGACCCCGGAATCCAAGTCATTCCTGGTCAACGTGGAGAAAGTCTAAATGGCCAGCCAAGACATCATTGCCCGCTCGGCTACGACGACTGTGCCGCCCTCGGCGCGTAATCAGGAGGAAGTGGCGAAGCTGATCGACACCACCAAGTGCATCGGCTGCAAGGCGTGCCAGGTTGCGTGCTCGGAATGGAACGAGTTGCGCGACGACGTCGGCCACAACCTCGGCACCTACGACAATCCCCAGGACCTGACGGCGGAAACCTGGACGCTGATGCGTTTCACCGAGCACGAAACCGACGCTGGCAACCTCGAATGGCTGATCCGCAAGGACGGCTGCATGCACTGCGCCGAACCCGGTTGTCTGGCGGCATGTCCGAGTCCGGGGGCGATCATCAAGCACGCCAACGGCATCGTCGATTTCGATCAGGACCACTGCATCGGCTGCGGCTATTGCATCACCGGTTGCCCGTTCAACATCCCGCGCATCTCGCAAAAGGATCACAAGGCCTACAAGTGCACGCTGTGTTCGGACCGGGTCGCAGTAGGGCTGGAACCGGCCTGCGTGAAAACCTGCCCGACCGGCGCCATCGTCTTCGGCACCAAGGAAGACATGAAGGAACACGCCGCCGAACGCATCGTCGATCTCAAGAGCCGTGGCTTTGAAAATGCCGGTCTGTATGACCCTGCGGGCGTTGGCGGCACCCATGTGATGTACGTGCTGCACCATGCCGATACGCCGCAGATTTACGCCGGCCTGGCGAAAGATCCTGAAATCAGCCCGTTGGTGGGCTTGTGGAAAGGCGTGAGCAAACCCTTGGGCTTATTGGCCATGGGGCTGGCGGTGGTGGTCGGGTTTTTCCATTACGTGCGCATCGGACCGCAAATTGTCGAAGAGGATGAGCTGCCACCGTTCAAGGACCCGGCGGTGCACGAAGTCGATCCGTCGGTGCACACCTTTGATCCGCGCGGGGAGGACAGACCATGATCCGCAAGCAGATCCTGCGCTACACCGCCAACCAGCGCACCAACCACTGGCTGGTGGCGATCCTGTTTTTCATGGCCGCGCTCTCGGGGCTGGCGCTGTTTCATCCGGCGCTGTTCTGGCTGAGCAATCTGTTTGGCGGCGGACCGTGGACGCGGATTTTGCATCCGTTCATGGGTGTGGTGATGTTTGTGCTGTTTCTCGGTTTGGTGTTCCGCTTCTGGCGCGCCAACTACTTCATCCGCAACGATGGGCTGTGGCTCAAGCGAATAGGGCGGGTGATCCAGAACGAAGAAGAAGGCGTGCCGCCGATTGGCAAGTACAACCCCGGGCAGAAGCTGCTGTTCTGGACGTTGCTGTTGTGCATGTTAGGGTTGTTGTTCACGGGGTTGGTGATCTGGCGCGCGTATTTCAGCGAGTATTTCGGCATCACGGTGATTCGCTGGGCGATGTTGCTGCACGCATTGGCCGGGTTTGTGCTGGTGTTGAGCATCATCGTGCACATCTACGCCGGGATCTGGATCAAGGGTTCCGTCAGCGCCATGGTCCACGGCTGGGTCAGTCGCGCCTGGGCGAAGAAGCATCATGAACTGTGGTACCGGGAAGTGACCCGCGACGAAGACCCCGACCGCCCCATCAGAAAAGGATAAGCACTTGGCGAAGATTCTTGAGCCTGGCGAAATCGAAGCGGCGGCGAGTTCTCCGCCGTTTTTGCATCTGCCACCGCGCAACCTGTTTACCCTGAGAGCGTTGGGGCTGGAGCGTTTGGCCGAGGGGCATCCGCTGGCGGATTACCTGCGGTTGGTGGCGGGGTTGTGTCATCTCCAACAGGATTTGCTGGATGACCTGCCGGTTGATGAGATGCCAGACACCGAACGGCTGAACGTCTGCCAACAACACGGTTTGCCGCCGTTCGCTGCCGACAGCCTGGTGCGCGAGGGTGAATGGCTGCCGTTTCTGTACGCCGTGTTGCTGCGCTATAAGCCACCGCCACAGCCAGCGGTCAAAAGCGCGATCAACACGCTGCTGGCTGCGAACCCCGGAGAGCTTAAGGCCTGGGGTGTTGCGTTGGTCAGCGGTCAATATTCGTTATTGCCGGCCGAAGTGGTGCCATTCCTCGGCGCGGCCCTGCAAGTTGCCTGGAGTCACTGGTTGCTCGACACGCCGAACCTCGACCTCAAACCCGGCGACAGCCTCAGCCAATGCCCGGCCTGTGGTTCGCCGGCCATGGCCGGGGTCATCCGTCATCGCGGCAAATTCAACGGTTTGCGCTATCTGGTGTGCTCGCTGTGTGCCTGTGAATGGCACGTGGTGCGGGTCAAATGCGTGTATTGCGAGCAGAGCAAAGGCCTGGAATACGTCAGCCTCGATGACGACCGATACGCGGCGAATCAGGCGCCGTTGCGTGCGGAGGTCTGTCCGGGCTGTAACAGTTATCTGAAATTGCTCTATCTGGAAAACGATGCCGAGGCTGAAGCCTTGTCCACCGACCTGACCAGTCTGTTGCTGGACATGCGTCTGGAGCAGGAAGGCTATCAGCGCCTGGCACCGAATCTGCTGTTGGCCCCCGGGGGCGAATGAACCCAGCGTCTACACTCAGGCGCGACGGTCTATCGCTTTCGGGAGTTGCCGATGTCCAACCTGCGCCTGCCCTCCATCGACAGTTTGCTGCGTCATCCCGCGTGTCAGCCGCTGGCCGAGCGCTATGGGCGCGATGCCTTGCTCGCCAGTCTGCGGCAGTTGCTCGATGATCTGCGCGAACCGATGTTGTCGGGGCAACTGGCGGCGGTCGAGATCGCCCCTGAAGTGTTGGCGGGCCGGGCCGGTGAGCGGCTGATGGCCCAACATCGCAGCCAGGTGCGCCGGGTGTTCAACCTCACCGGCACAGTGCTGCACACCAATCTGGGGCGGGCGCTGTTGCCGGAAGAAGCCATCGATGCGGTGCAAATGGCCGCGCGCTATCCGATCAATCTTGAGTTCGATCTGAACAGCGGCAAGCGTGGCGACCGTGACGATTTGATCGAAGGTCTGATCCGCGAGTTGACCGGCGCGGAAGCGGTCACAGTGGTGAATAACAACGCCGCTGCGGTGCTGCTGACCCTCAACAGCCTGGGTGCGCGCAAGGAAGGCATCATCTCCCGAGGCGAGTTGATCGAGATCGGCGGCGCGTTTCGCATCCCCGACATCATGGCCCGGGCCGGGGTAAAACTGGTTGAAGTCGGCACCACCAATCGCACCCACGCCAAGGACTATGAGGCGGCCATCGGCCTGCGCAGTGGTTTGATCATGCGCGTGCATGCGAGCAACTACGCCATCTCCGGTTTTACCACCAGCGTGCCGACGGCCGAACTAGCCGAGTTGGCGCACAAACATGCCTTGCCGCTGCTGGAAGATCTGGGCAGCGGCAGTCTGTTGGATCTGACGCGTTGGGGCTTGCCGGCGGAGCCGACGGTGCGTCAGGCGCTGCTGGACGGCGCGGATATCGTGACCTTCAGCGGCGATAAATTGCTTGGAGGTCCCCAGGCCGGGCTGATTGTCGGGCGCAAGGAGCTGATCGCGAAGATCAAGAAAAACCCGCTCAAACGGGCGTTGCGGGTCGACAAGTTGACGCTGGCGGCGCTTGAAGCGGTGTTGGGTCTGTACCGCGATCCTGATCGACTCGCCGAACGTTTGCCGAGTTTGCGCCTACTGACCCGGACTCAGGCTGATATCCTCGCGCAAGCCGAACGCCTGCAGCCATCACTGGCGCAGAGGTTGGGGGAAGGCTGGAATGTCAGCGCGGTGCCGGCGCTGGGCATGATCGGCAGCGGCAGCCAACCGGTGGCGCGCTTGCCGAGCGGGGCGTTGTGCCTGCGGCCGCTGGTGTCCAAACGTCTGCGTGGGCGGTTGTTGCTTGGGTTGGAAGCGGCGTTTCGCGCCTTGCCGATCCCGGTGCTCGGGCGCATTGACGATGACGCCTTGTGGCTGGACTTGCGGCAATTGGATGACGAAGCGGCATGGCTGGCGCAACTCGATCAGTTGCACGGAGGGCAGGGGTGATCGTCGGTACGGCGGGGCATATCGACCACGGCAAGACCTTGTTGCTGGAGGCGCTGACCGGTCAGGCCGGTGACCGTCGCCGCGAAGAGCGGGAGCGGGGAATGACCATCGACCTCGGCTACCTCTACGCGGCGCTGGAACCGGGTGCGGAACTGACCGGGTTTATCGACGTGCCGGGGCATGAGCGCTTTACCCACAACATGCTCGCTGGGGCGCAAGGGATTGATCTGGTGTTGCTGGTGGTGGCGGCGGATGACGGGGTGATGCCCCAGACGCGGGAGCATCTGGCGATTGTCGAGTTGCTGGGGATTCCTCGGGCGCTGGTGGTGATCACCAAGTGTGATCGGGTTGAATCGGATCGAATCGAGGAAGTCCGGGCGCAGATCTCAATGTTGTTGGCCCCTGGACCTTACGCCGATGCGCCGTTGATTGCGGTGTCGAGTGTGACGGGTGAGGGCGTTGAGACTTTGCGTAAAGCCTTGCTCGAAGTGCAGAAACACGTGCTTCAACGCAGTACCCGTGGCGGGTTTCGCTTGGCGATTGACCGTGCCTTCAGCGTGGCCGGTGCGGGCATTGTGGTGACGGGTACGGCGTTGTCCGGCTCCGTCACCGTGGGCGATACGTTGCTGCTCGGTCCCCAGGGAAAACCCGTACGGGTGCGGGGCCTGCATGCGCAGAATCAGGCTGCCGAGCAGGCGTTCGCCGGGCAACGGGTCGCCTTGAACCTGAGTGCCGAGCGCCTGAATCTGGAGCAGATCCACCGAGGCCAATGGCTGCTGGCCGAGTGGCTGCACGCACCGACCCAACGCCTGGATATCGAGATGCAGCTGTTGCCGAGCGAAACCACGGCGTTAGCGCATTTCCACCCGGTGCACGTGCACCTCGGCACCCAGGACGTGACCGGGCGTGTGGCGTTGCTGGAAGGCCCGAGCCTGGCCCCCGGTGGGCGGATGTTCGCGCAACTGCTGTTGAACACGCCGGTACATGCGGTGAAGGGCGATCCGTTGATCCTGCGCGACCAAAGCGCCCAACGCACCCTTGGTGGTGGTCGGGTGCTGGATCCCTTCGCCCCGAGCCGCCACCGCCGCAGCCCCGAGCGACTGGCGCAGCTGCAAGCCCTCGCCAGCACCGACAGCCTTGAAGCCGTCATGCCTGCGCTGCTGGCCCACAGCGACACCGGCCTCGACCCGCAACGCCTGGAGCGCCAATTCAACCGTCCGCGCAATAGCTGGGCGCTCCCCGCCGACGTGCGCCTGATCAACACGCGCCAAGGCCCGCTGCTGTTCAGCGCCGAACGCTGGGACGCGCTCAAGCCGCCGCTGCTGGAACACCTCGCACGCTTCCATCAACTGGAACCGGACCAAATGGGCCCGGACCGCGATCGCCTGCGGCGTTTCACCGGCACCGCGCTGGACCGCCCAACGTTCATCAGCCTGCTCGACGAATTGCTCGCCAGCGGTGCCATCGTCAGCAGCGGGCCGTGGCTGCACCTGCCCGATCACCAAGTACGCCTGAGCGCCGAAGACGAAACCATGTGGCAGCAATTGCAGCCGACTTTCGAACAGGCCGGTTTCAATCCGCCATGGGTGCGCGAACTCGGGCATGACGAAGCGGCGGTGCGCGCGCTGTTGCGCAAAATGGCGCGACTGGGACTGCTGCACCAAGTGGTGCGCGACCTGTTTTATACCGACGCGGTGCTGCGGCAATTGGCGGCTATGCTGATGCAACTGGCGGGGGAAAACCCGGTGATCGAGGTTGCGGCGTTTCGTGATGCGGTGGGCCTCGGGCGCAAGCGCAGCGTGCAGATTCTTGAATACTTCGACCGGATCGGCCTGACTCGACGCCTCGGCGACCGTCGTCAGATCCGTCTCGACAGTGCACTGGCGCAGGCCAACGAATAAGGAAGGCAATCGCGCCCGGTGGCGCGGCCGGGCTTCAAACCCGGTTGGGGACGGCATCCGTTCCCGGGCAGGTTCGACTCCGGCTGCCTTCCGCCAATTTCAGCGTGGTGCCAGTTCCTTGATCAGGAAATCAATGAACGTGCGGGTCTTCTGCGGCACTCGCCGCGCCGACGGGTACACCGCGTTGATGGTGATCGGCGGCGCCTGCCACTCGCACAGCACCGGCACCAGCCGACCCGCCGTCAACGCGTCTTCGACGATGAAATCCGGGAGCAGGGCGATGCCCATGCCGGCTTCGGCGGCCTGGGCCAGCAAGTCGCCGTTGTTGGCGTGCAAGGGGCCGGTGACGTTGACCCGTTGCGTGTCCTTGCCGTTGCTCAGTTGCAGGCTGACGCCGCTTTGCAGGTAGCCGTAGTTCAAGCATTGATGGCTGGTCAGGTCTTTGGGAATTTGCGGCGTGCCGGCACGTTTCAGGTAGGCCGGCGAAGCGACCATGATCCGTGGGGCCGGGGCGATGAGGCGGGCGATCATCGATGAGTCCGGCATGCTCGCAATCCGCAGTGTTACGTCGAAACCACCGCGCACCGGGTCCACTTGTTGATCGCTGAGCACCAGTTGCAGCTCGATGTTCGGGTGCAGTTCATGGAACAGCGGAATCAGCGGCCCCAAACGCCGCAAGCCGAATGACATCGGCGCGTTGATCCGCAGCACGCCGCGCAATTCCCCGATACCGTCCCGCGCCCGTTGTTCGGCTTCGTCCAGCGAGGCGATCAGTTCCCGCGCGGCGTCGTAATACTCGGCGCCGGCCTCGGTCAGGTGCAGGCTGCGGGTGGTGCGTTGCAGCAATTGCACGCCGATGGCTTCTTCCAATGCCTGAATCTGTTTGCTGACTTTTGAGCGCGGCACGTCCATCGCCCGGGCTGCGGCGGCGAAGCCGTTTTCACCGACGGTGGTGATAAACGCGCGCATGCATTCAATACGGTCCATGACTGTCCCTGATTTGGAATCAATGATTCCCGATTTTAGGTAATTGTTCCTTTAATGGCCAGGACTTACATTAGCTCCACGCCAAGCAAACAACGGCTAACCCATTAAACAGAACTCATCGACATCAAAAGGAACTCGCCATGTCCATTCGTGAATTGCTCAACCCAACCAACTCCGCCCTGATCCTGATCGACCACCAGCCGCAGATGTCCTTTGGCGTGCAATCGATTGATCGCCAGACCTTGAAGAACAACACTGTGGCTTTGGCCAAAACGGCGAAGATCTTCAACGTGCCGACCATCCTGACCTCGGTGGAAACCGAAAGCTTCAGCGGTTTCATCTGGCCGGAATTGCTCGGTGTGTTCCCGGACCAGCAGCCGATCGAGCGCACCTCGATGAACTCCTGGGAAGACAAGGCACTGGTGGCGGCGGTGAAAGCCACCGGGCGCAAAAAGCTGATCATGGCGGCGCTGTGGACTGAGGTCTGCCTGAACTTCCCGGCGCTGGAAGCCCTGGCTGAAGGCTACGAGGTGTACATCGTCACCGACGCCTCCGGCGGCACCACCAAAGAAGCCCACGACATGTCGGTGCAACGCATGATCCAGGCCGGCGCGGTGCCGGTGACCTGGCAACAAGTCCTGCTCGAATACCAACGCGACTGGGCCCACAAAGAAACCTACGACGCGGTGATGGAACTGGTGCGCGAACACAGCGGCGCCTACGGCATGGGCGTGGATTACGCCTACACCATGGTGCACAAGGCGCCGCAGCGTAAGGCTTGATCAAGGATCGTCCACCGGCCCTGAGCCAGGCTCAGGGCTAAAGTGGGAGCGGGCTTGCTCGCGAAGGCGGAGTGTCAGTCACCAGAAATGTTGACTGATCCACCGCTTTCGCGAGCAAGCTCGCTCCCACATTTTGGTCTGTGTGAAACCCAATCCCGCGACCACCGCCATTCCCCTTGTAGGAGCGAGGCTCGCCCGCGAAGGCGGAGTGTCAGTCGACAGAACTACTGACTGACCCACTGCCTTCGCGAGCAGGCTCGCTCCCACATTTGGTCCTGTGTGAAACCCAATCCCGCGACCACCGCAATTCCCTTTGTAGGAGCGAGGCTTGCCCGCGAAGGCGGAGTGTCAGTCGACAGAAATGCTGGCTGACCCACCGCTTTCGCGAGCAAGCTCGCTCCCACATTTTGTCCTGTGTGAAACCCAATCCCGCGACCACCGCCATTCCCCTTGTAGGAGCGAGGCTTGCCCGCGAAGGCGGAGTGTCAGTCGACAGAAATGCTGGCTGACCCACCGCTTTCGCGAGCAGGCTCGCTCCCACATTTGGTCCTGTGTGAAACCCAATATTGTGACCACCGCCATTCCCCTGTGGGAGCGAGCCTGCTCGCGAATGCGGTCTGGCTGATTCAGGGATATTGAATGTGCCGCCGTCTTCGCGAGCAGGCTCGCTCCCACATGTTGGTCTGTGTGAACGCCGATCCCGCGACCACCGCAATTCCCCTTGTAGGAGCGAGCGGTGCGGCGATCCGACTTGCCCGCGAAGGCGTCGTATCAGTCGCCATCATCATCGACTGACACACCGTCTTCGCGGGCAAGTCGGATCGCCGCACCGCTCGCTCCTACAGGGATTTTGGGTGAATCAGAAAGGCCCGAAGTTCAGCGGGTATTGGATGACGACATACACGCGGTCGATGTCGTCGCCAGCCTGGGCGGAGTTGCCCCGATGTGAAACATGGGACAGTTGCAGCGATAAGCCTTTGGCCGACCCTGATTGCACGATGTAGCGCAAGTCGATATCCCGCTCCCAATGCTTCCCACCATCCCCCTGTTGCGGCACGTACTCGCCACTTTCCTCATCGAACGGGTTATACGCGCCGCCCTTGGGGGCATGGGTGCCGTCGATGTTGCGACCGGTCACGTAGCGGGTCATGAAGTTCAGTCCCGGAATGCCAAACGCACCCAGGTCGAGGTCGTAGCGTGCTTGCCAGGAGCGTTCATGGGCGCCGTTGAAGTCGGCGTATTTGATCGAGTTGGCCAGGTAGATGGAATCGCCACCGACGAAATCGAACGGCGTATCACCGTTGATTTGCTGGTAGGCGAGGGTAAAGGCTTGGGCGCCGAGGGTGTATTTGCCCGACAGACTGTAGGCGGTGTTGTCGATTGCACCCGCCAATGCCCGCCCGGTGTCCTGCGTGTGGTACAGGTTCGCATCGAGAAAAACATCAGACTGCTTGAGGTGCAGATTGCCGTAGTACTGGTGCCAGGTGTCGCTCAGTTCGGAGGCATACAACGCGCCGCCGACCGGGCTGTTGGTGAACAGGTCGGCCCCCAGGAAAGAGATTCCGCCGGCCTCGGTGTTGGCGCCGTAACCGAAAAAATCGCCCTTGCCCGATGAACTGTCCTGGTTCTTGAACGCCGTGAAGTGCCCGGCCACCAGGTTGATGCCGTCGATTTCCCGACTGTTCATCAGAAAACCCGTGGCGTACTCCGGTTGCAGGCGTTTGTCGGACGTATCGAACACTGGGGTTTCCACGGTCATTTCACCGAAGGCCAGGGTGGTGCGAGACGCCTTGACCTTGATCGCGCCGCCGCCACTGGAGTAGTTGCTGTCGCTGCGACCGTCATCATCCACCGGCAGCAACCCAGTGCCTGAATGGCCTTTGCCGCCATCGAGCTTGAGCCCGAAAAACCCGTGGGCGTCGAGGCCAAAACCAATCGCGCCATCGGTGAAACCGGATTCAAAGTTGCTGATAAACCCTTGAGTCCATTCGGCTTTGTAGCTTTTGCCAGAGGGCGAGGGCGTTCGGTAATCGCTGTTGAGGTAGAAGTTGCGACTCAGCACCCCAAGCGTTGCGCCCTCCAGAAAACCGGTGGGCGCCGGTTCATCCGCCAGGGCCGTGCCGGCGAACAGTATCGACAACCACAGGCTGCGATTTAGCGAAGAAATCATCATCGATCGATCACCACGAGGGCAGCGACTGCGCAAGCAAGCCACGCAGTCGCCGTTGTTGCTTAATGGCCTTCGGACGCGCCGAACATGGTTTTGGCGTAGATCAGGCCCAAACCGTAGGAGCCGCCGTTGGCGATGGAGGTTTTCACGGTTTCTTCGTACGTCTCGCTGCGCGCCCAGTCACGTTGCAATTCCAGCAGGTATTGCAGCGAGGTCATTGGCCGTGCGCCGAGTTGGATCATGCGTTGAATCGCCATTTCATGGGCTTCAATCGACACATCGCCGCAAGCATCGGCGATGAAGTACACCTCGAAACCCTGATCGATGGCTGACAGCGCCGGGCCGACGATGCACACGGAAGTCCACAGGCCGGCGAGGACGATTTTCTGTTTGCCGAACTTATTGACTTCAACCGCGATGCGCTCGTCTTCCCAGGTGTTCATGCTGGTGCGGTCGATCACGTTGTGTTCCGGGAACACCGACTTGATTTCGTCGAAGATCGGCCCGGAAAAGCTCTTCTCGGCGACGGTAGTAAGAATGGTCGAAACCTTGAAACCACGCGCAGCCTTGGCCACCAGCGCGGCGTTGTTGCGCAGGGTCACGGCATCGATGGACTTGGTCGCAAAGGACATCTGCGACTGGTGATCGATCATGATCAGAGTGTGGTCGGTCGGGGTCAGCAGGGTTTTGCCGGGAACTGCTTTTGCAATGGCCATCACGAGGTCCTTACGGGAGTGAGTGAAGGCTCATGGTTGCGCAGATTCGGCTGGGGATATTGAGTGGGTGTGCTGTGTTTGGGTCCTGTGTCAGCCCTGCGCGATGCTGATTGATCGCGCAGGGTGGAGCGTTATTGCATCACATAGCGCCCCGGTGCCGACTCAATCGCCGGGTATTGGGCATTGCCGATGTGCAGCGCCGAAGGCTGGCGCTCCCCGGCGTGCTCGGCCAGCCAGGCAAACCAGTCATTCCACCAGCTACCCGGATGTTGCTGGGCATTCATGAACCACGTATCCGGTTTTTTGCTGACGCGGTTGTTGGTCCAGTAATGACGCTTCTGATTGGCCGGCGGGTTGATCACCCCGGCGATATGCCCCGAGGCGCCGAGCACAAAACGCTTGGTTCCGCCGAGTAACTCGGTGCTGGCGTAGGCGCTTCGCCACGGCACGATGTGGTCATCGTGGGTGGCAAGGATGTAGGCCGGCGCCTCGATGGTCCGCAGGTCGAGTTTGACGCCGCAGCAATCCAGCTCACCGGATTTCAAGTCGTTCTGCAAATACGTGTGGCGCAAGTACCAGCAGTACATCGGGCCGGGCAGGTTGGTGCTGTCGTTGTTCCAGAACAACAGGTCCAGGGCAATCGGCTTCAGACCCTTGAGGTATTTGTCGACGTTGTAGTTCCACCACAAGTCATTGGGGCGCAGCAGGGAGAAGGTGTTGCCCATGTCCTCGCCCTTGAACAGACCGATAGGGCCGTCCTTTCCGCCGATGGTGCGTTCGCGGTAGGCCACCAGTTTCTCGTCGACAAAAATGTCGATGGGGCCGGTGTCGAGGTAATCAAGGAAGGTGGTCAACAGGCTGACACTGGCGATGTCTTTATCGCCGCGCGCCGCCAATACGGCCAGGGCGGTGCTTAACAGCGTGCCGCCGATGCAAAAACCGACGCAATTGGGCCGTTGCTCGCCGCTGATTTCACGGGTCACTTGCAGGCCTTTGATGATGCCGGTTTCGATCAGGTCATCCCACGTGGTGTTGGCGTGTGCCTGGTCGAAGTTGCGCCAGGACATCAAGAACACCGGATGCCCTTGCTGTAACAAATGGCCGATCATCGAGTTGTCGGGACGCAAATCGAGGATGTAGTACTTGTTGATCGACGGCGGCACCACGAACACCGGGCGCCGGTACTGGGTTTCGGTTTGCGGGTAGTACTGGATCAACTGGAACAGTTCGTTCTCGAACACCACTTCGCCGGGGGTGGTGGCCAAATCCTCGCCGACCTTGAACGCATTGCTGTCGCACTGGCGCATCTTGCCTTCTTGCAGGTCGGCGGCCAGATGCAGTAACCCCGTGAGCAGGCTGGCACCTTGAGTATCGACCACCCGTTGCAAGGCATCCGGGTTACTCGCCAGGAAGTTGCTTGGCGCTCCGGCGGCGATGGCTTGCTCCACCAGGTACAGCAGGCGCTGGCGTGGTTTCTTTTCCTTGATCGGCAGTTTATCCAGCAGCTTCAGCAGGAAACCGGCGTTGAGCAGGTAAAACGCCGCCAGCGAACCAAACAGCGGTTGGCTCCAGGCGCCACTGGCGAAGCGTCGATCCTCAAATGTGAACGGCTGGCCGGTCATCAGGCGCTGGCCGAGGTCGCCCCATTGCAGTTGATAGTCGGACTGCAGGCTGTCGAGGGTGCCACGGGGCAGGTCAAACCAGTCGTTGTGTTCCTGCCCTGTGAACCACGGATTGGTGCTGACCCACAGACGTAATTGTTGCACCGCAAAGGACGCAATGAACGGAACCTGGCCAGACCAGTAAGTGTTGAAGGTGTGCGCGTTGTTATCCATGGAACTCCTTGCCCACAAAGGTCAACCGGGCAGAAAAAAGCGCGACACCGCGTACGGTGCCGCGTCAGTAGCAAAGGCAAGCAGTTCGGTATGACTAGCGCTCGATGACCAGGCTGACGCCTTGACCACCACCGATGCACAACGTGGCCAGGCCTTTGTGACCATCACGACGAATCAGCTCAAACAACAGCGACACCAGAATCCGTGCACCCGATGCACCGATCGGATGACCGAGGGCAATCGCACCACCGTTGACGTTGACCTTGCTGGTGTCCCAGCCCAGTTCCTTGCCGACCGCCAGGGACTGCGCGGCGAAGGCTTCGTTGGCTTCGATCAGGTCCAGGTCATCGAGGCTCCAGCCGGCCTTTTCCAGCACCAGGCGGGTGGCCGGCACCGGGCCGATGCCCATGATCGACGGGTCGACACCGGCACTGGCGTAAGCCTTGATCCGTGCCAGTACTGGTAACCCCAAGGCCTGGGCCTTGGCGGCGCTGGCGAGTATCAGCACGGCGGCGCCATCGTTGAGCGTCGAGGCGTTGCCGGCGGTGACGCTGCCGTCCTTCTGGAACGCCGGTTTGAGCTTGCCCAGGGACTGCACGCTGGTGTCCGCGCGTGGTTGCTCGTCGGTGTCGAAGGCCAGCGGCTCACCCTTGCGCTGAGGAATCAGAATCGGGGTGATTTCACGCTTGAAGTAACCGGCTTCGATAGCGGCGGCGGCTTTCTGCTGCGAGGCGGCGGCGAAGGTGTCTTGTTGCTCGCGGGTCAGGCTGTACTTCTGCGCCAGGTTCTCGGCGGTGATGCCCATGTGGTAGTCGTTGAAGGCATCCCACAAACCGTCCTGAATCACGCTGTCTTGCAGTTGCGCATGACCCAGGCGCAAACCGGTGCGGGCCTTGGGCAATACGTAAGGCGCCAGGCTCATGTTTTCCTGACCGCCGGCAATCACCAGTTCGGCGTCGCCACAGCGGATCGCCTGAACCGCCAATTGCACAGCCTTGAGGCCCGAACCACAGACCTTGTTCAAGGTCATGGCGGGGGTGGTGAAGGGCAGGCCGGCCTTGATCGCGGTCTGGCGCGCCGGGTTTTGCCCGGCACCGGCGCTGAGCACCTGGCCGAGGATCACTTCATCGATCTGTTCGGCGTTGATACCGGTCTGTTCCAGCAAACGGCGAATCAGCGCCGCGCCCAGTTCGGTGGCTGGAATCGCGGACAAGGCACCCTGGAAGCTGCCAATGGCGGTACGAGTAGCGGCAACGATTACGACTTCGTTCATGCGTGACCTCATAGGATTTATGTCGAACTGCAGCAGAGCCTCCTTGCTCTACGCGGGTTACTGCATGTTCATGCCTCCGTTGACCGAGAAGTCGGCGCCGGTGCTGTAGGCCGACTCATCGGACGCCAGCCAGGCGACGATGGAGGCGATTTCCTCGGGTTGGCCGAGGCGACCGACCGGTGTGGCGGCGATCATGCCATCGAGGATGTCCGGGCGGATGGCCGCGGTCATGCTGGTCTGGATGTAGCCCGGCGACACGGTATTGACCGTCACGCCCTTGCCCGATACTTCCCGCGCCAGGGCCATGGTGAAGCCGTGGATGCCGGCCTTGGCCGCGCTGTAGTTGGTCTGGCCGAACTGGCCGCGCTGACCGTTGATCGAGGAGATGTTGATGATCCGGCCCCAGCCTTTGCTCAACATGCCTTCAATCACCTGTTTGGTGGTGTTGAACATGCCGCTGAGGTTGGTGCCGATGACGGCGTTCCAGTCTTCGGGGGTGAGCTTGCGAAACGAGGCATCACGGGTGATGCCGGCGTTGTTGACCAGCACATCGACCGGGCCGTACGTCTCTTTGACCCACTCAAACGCCGCGCGGGTCGACTCCCAATCGGTGATGTCACCGTAGACAAAATCGAACTCATATCCGGCGGCCGACTGGCTGGCGGCCCATTCTTCCTTGCGACTGGAATTGGCGCTGCAACCCACCACGACCTTGAAACCTTCCTTGTAAAGACGCTGGCTGATCGCCGTACCAATCCCACCCATACCGCCGGTTACCAATGCAATACGACTAAGCGACTTCATAGACTTCTTCCCTTTTTTCTTTTGCGCTGCAAGATGCAAGGATTGTTCGGCATCTGCGGGGGCGGCGGGAAGTGTTGTGAGGTGACTGTCTGGTGTCCAACGGTGACAGACATGGCTAAAAGCGAGGAGTACCTATACTGGGATCAACACTCGAAACCGAGCGGCCCGTTATTCTTTGATTCAACGCAGATCCGTATGGCCCGAACAGGATGTTCGGTTCCACAGGTCATTGAGGACGCCATGTACAGAATGAGTTCAGGCTATGCCAGCGTGCTGGTGAATACGCTTTCGGCTCAAGGACTGGATGTCGCCAGTCTGTGCCGGGAGGCCGGACTGGACATCAATCTCGCAAACCTGCCAGGCGCGTTTTGCGAGCGAAGGACGATTTATCGATTGTGGACACTGGCGGCCCAGGCCAGCGGTGATCCGGACATCGGCTTGAAAGCTTATGGCAACTTCCACCCCGGCAGTTTTCAGATTGTCGGCTACACCATGATGTCCAGCCTGAACCTGAAAAAGGCGATTGAACGGCTGGTGCGGTTCAGCCCGTTGATTGGTACCGGATTCAGCCTGTTTTTCACTGCCGAGCAGCAAAACTATCGATTGGCGGCGCTTGATCATCAACAGGCCGGCTCGGTCAAACCCAGGCAATACGTCGATGCCGCACTGGCGTCCCTGATGGGATTTTGCCGTTGGTTGGCGGGGGGCAACTCGCCCAAGCCGTTGCAGGTGGAGTTCAGTTATCCGGAACCCGCCGACACCTCGGAGCACCGGCGTTTGTTTGGCTGCAACCTGCTGTTTGACGCCCCCTACGACAGTATTCTGTTCGACGGCCAGGAAGTCTTGCGCCCGTTGAGCATGGCCAATGAAGCGCTGGCGGTGCTGCATGACAGTTTTGCCGAGGCGCAACTTGACCTGCTGTTTGGCTTCTCGATTGTCTGCAGGATTCGCGCGTTGATCAGCGAGCGCTTGAGCCAGGGGCAGGGGCAGTACGACATGGAGTCGATCGCCGCAGCGCTGAACATCAGCAAACGCACGTTGCAACGGTCGCTGGAAAAAGAAGGGGTGCAATTCAAGGATGTGCAGAACGCCGTGCGCCGGCAATTGGCTGACTTTTACCTGCGCCATTCTCATTTCAACATGAAGCATGTGGCGTATCTCCTTGGTTTTCATGACCACAGCAGTTTCAACAAGGCGTGCAGCCGCTGGTTTGGCATGACGCCGGGGCAGTATCGGGCGGATGAGTCCTTTGAAGTCGAAGAAGCCGCTCCGGTCTGAGAACCACCCCTCTCCCTAACCCTCTCCCCAAAGGGGCGAGGGGACTGACCGAGTTGTTCTTCGATCTACATCGACCTGATAAACCGAGTTGAACTCAGGTTTTGACGGGGTTGGCCGCGTCTCACCTTTCGACCTACATCGACCTGAAATACTGAGTCGAACTCAGGTTTCGAAAACCATGGAGATCGGCTCCCTTTCCCCCTCTCCCCATTGGGGAGAGGGCTGGGGTGAGGGGTGGATCTGGAGAGCAACACAATTTGATCTATTTACCCGTTGGTTTCCTGCCACCTTTACGGGGTTTGGCAGGCAGGCGGGTCGGCGTTTCAATCTTGGCAACCGTCACAGGTTGCTCAACGACATCTACTTCACCGGGCGGCTGAGTCAGGTCGAACCCCGGCAGCGGCACCTCAAGCAGCGTATGCAGCTCACACCAGAACCCGTGCCCAGCCGCGGTTTCGTTCAACAACTCCGGCAGCAGATTGGCGACGGCCGCCAAGACCTGCTGGCGTTCTTCGGTTTCAGGCAACAACAACGGCAGGCTTAGCAGGCTTTCCTGCGGGTGGGTGAGCACCAGCATTTTCTGAGTTTGCAGGGTTTCGCGAAGGTCCAGGGGGGCGGCGCTGTGGTCTTGCAGCAACACCTGTAATTGTTGCAACAGTTTTGCCAGATTGGCCTTGCCCGGCGCATCGCTGTCGCGGCCCAGCAGGAACAGGATGCGCACCAAAGCTTCCATCAGGCCGCCCAAGGGCAGGGCGGTTTGCAAGCGTTCGAGCAGCACCTTGTCGTGGTTTTCGGCATGCGCTTGCAGATCACGTTCCGACGGGTTGCCGACGAGGCTGTTGAGCGCGCCATACACGCCGTAGAAACACAGTTCCTGGGTGGCATCGCGCAGATCGCGGTAACCGTTCAGCGCGTCCTGAATCTGATTGGAAAACAACGCCTGCCAAGCCAGCAGCGGGTTGTCGACGGCGGCGGGGCGACGATCATTGCGCGCCTGGTCGGCGCTGCCAGCCAGCCACCACAACGCCGGATTCATACTGCTCCAGAGCAGTTGCTGTTGATGGAAAGGGTGAGCCTTGCGCATCAGCGCGGCGGTGGGTTCGTTGATCAATGGCCGCAGCCACGGGCGAATGAAGCTGTCGTACAGGCCGTTATTGAAGTCCGAGGCGCGCTCGACCAGGGCAAATTCACGATCATCGTCACGGGGCGGCTGCACATCGCCATGGATATCAGCGATGCGCCGCGGCTCGAAACGCACGGCGTATTGGGTGTCGGGAAGGTCGTCGATCAGCATTTCATAGAGCCCGGCGGGCAGGGCGTTGATGGTTTCGACCGCGCCCAGCAGCTCCCGGTGTTCACGCCGGGCCACTTCGCCGGAGACGAAAATCCCCAAGTGACCGATGCTGGCGTGACGCAGATAAACAATGGTCCGCCCGGCGTTTTGCAGGGCAAGATCACTTGGGTACACATCGGCGATCCAGTCCAGCGCCTGTTGCGGCGAGGTGATGTTGTCGCCATAGGAACAAAACACCACCACCGGCACTTCAATGCGTTTGAGGTCGAGCCCGCTGCTCTTGCGCCCGAGTCCGCCGGACAACTGATTGCCGATAAACAGGTCATCGACAATCATCTCGATTTCTTCGCTGTTGAGCAGTGTCGGGCTGCCCCACCAGCGCTCGAAATCGAGGAAGCGCGCGGCTTCTGTATCGACCTCACTGAACAGGTGGTAGTACTTGCCCCAATAGGTGTTGGCCGGGTCGAGGTTCTCGAAATTGCTCACCAGCCAGGTGCCGTCGAACCGATCGTTGCCCAAGTCACTGCCCAACCGCGCCATCCAGCCGCCACCGAGCAAACCGCCGGTGTAGCGCATCGGATTGCGCCCGTTGACCCCGGCCCAGTACGACAGCGGTGCGCCATTGACGATGATCAGCCCCGGCAACTCTGGCCGCGTGGCCGCCAGCCCCATCAATGCCCAACCCGCCTGACAGTTGCCGATCACCACCGGTTTGGCGCTGGCGGGATGCCGGGCGCTGACCGTTTCGATAAATCGCGCCTGTGCCTCGACGATATCCGCCAGGGTCTGCCCAGCGGCAGGCGAGTGACTGAAGGCGATGAAATACGTGGGATGGCCGGCGCGCAGGCTTTCACCGATGAGTGAATCCTGCTTGAAACCGCCGATGCCCGAACCGTGGCCACCGCGTGGGTCGATGATGATGACTGGCGGTTGAGCGTCGATGGCTGGCTCGGGGCTGAGGATGCGCAACAGTGAGTAGTTGACCGGGCGTGGCAGGTCGGCACCGTTGACCAGGGTTTCATGCTCGAACTTGAGCAGCAGCGGAAAGCCTGCGCGTTCGTGAGCCAGGGTGTTGTCGCCGCGCTGGCGCAAGGTGTCCCAGAACAGCAGGCCGCGTTGGCCGAAATCGGTGAAGTATTCCTGCCAGTCCGCCGCCGTGGGGTGTTTGAGCAGGCCTTGGCTGAGCGGCGCGAAGGTTTTGACCTGGCGCTGCTGCACGGCGTCGAGCACGTTGCGAGCATTCAGGCGTTGCAGGTGATTCAGGTGTTCAAACAAACCGGCCGCTGAGGAAAGCCCTTCTTCTTGCGCTGCAATATTTTCTTCCTGGCCCATGGTGAACTCCTGACACTGTGCGGGGAGTCGTCAGTCAGACTAGCAATGGCTAGGCCGATCATCGGATTTTCACAAGTCTATAGCGAATAACCACAGAAGGAACACCGTTTATTTTGCACTGCACAAAATATCCGTTGCCAAACAGTTTTGTGCACTGCAATATCAAGGCTAACGCGACGACTGCCCAAATCGCTGTCGCGTCCTCAGGCCTGAATGGGCCTTCCAGTACCAGGAGATTTCAGCATGTCTTTTTTCAACTCGGAAAAACTGCAAGCCACCCAGAAAGCCAACCTCGATCTTTTGCAGCAAATCAGCGGCAAAGTCTTCGCCAGCGTTGAACAGCTGAGCCAGTTGCAGTTCAAGGCGCTGCGTGACTCCACCGAAGAGCACTTCGAAGGCGTGCGCAAGCTGCTGGCGGTACGTGACCCACAAGGTTTTGCGGATTTGCAGGCGTCGTTCACCCAACCGAGCGCGCAAACCGAACGCCTGGCTGAATTCAATCGTCAGGTGCAGGCGCTGATCGTTGGCACGCAGTCGGACATCGCCAAATTGACCGAGGGTCAAGTCCAGGCGGGCACCCAGCAGGTGAATGAGTTCGTTGAGTCGATCAGCAAGAATGCCCCGGCTGGCTCTGAGCCAGTGGTCGCAGCATTCAAGTCGGGCCTGGCGAATGCCGGCACCGTGTTCGAAAGCGCACAGAAAGCGGTAAAGCAGGCGTCTGATGTGGCCCAGAGCGGTTTTGACGCTGCCACGGCTGCCGCCGGTAAAGCCGCTCCAGAAGCGGGCGCCAAGGCTACCAACGGCAACAAATAAGTCAGATCAGGCCAGCAGCACCGATGGCGATGGGGTTATTCCCCATCGCCATTTTTTTTCGGCCCTTTATCGGTGCCCGGCTTGGCGCCGAACAGCCCGAACATGTTCTGGGTATTGAGGTACAGGGCCTTGGACTGGTCGACGTATTGGCGCATCAAGTCCTGCATCACCGGCGCCTGCTGGTGCATGAACGTGCTCCAGGCCTCGGACGACTGAGCGCCGGTCTGGGACTGGATGTCGATCACGGTCTGGATGCTTTTGTCCAGGTAGCTGCCGAGCACGCCTTGGTACGGGCCGTAGAACTGGATGATGCCCATCAGCATTTCACTGCTGAAGATCGGCTCACCACCGCTTTCGGCTTCCAGAATGACTTGCAGCAAAATACTGCGGGTCAAGTCTTCGCCACTTTTGGCATCGACCACCTGGAACGGGACCTTATCGACCACCAATTGACGAATGTCGGCCAGGGTCAAGTGGCTGCTGGTGTGGGTGTCATACAGGCGGCGATTGGGGTACTTCTTGATCAGGCGGGGGGTGTTGGGGTTGTTATCGGTCATGCGGGGCGTCTCGCGGCGAGCCTGATTTGCAGGCATCTTAACCTACTATCGCCGGTGTCGCAGACCGCCGACGTCGCCAGACAACGCTGATCGTTCCCACGCTCCGCGTGGGAATGCATCCATGGACGCTCTGCGTCCGCTCTTGGGACGCGGAGCATCCCGGGCGGCATTCCCACGCGGAGCGTGGGAACGATCAGCATGGGAACGATCATTACGGGTTACCAGATCGGCAGGGTGTAGCTGACGATCAACCGGTTCTCGTCCAGATCACTGCCGAAGTTAGTCGAGCGTACGGTCGCATTGCGCCATTTGACCCCAACGTTCTTCAACGGGCCACTCTGCACGACATAACCGATATCGGTATCGCGCTCCCATTCCTTCCCCTCCGGGCGATTGCCCCCCAGATCGATGTTGTCGCCCGTCAGGTAGCGGGTCATGAAGGTCAACCCCGGCACGCCCATGGCCGCGAAGTTGTAGTCGTAACGGGCTTGCCAGGACTTTTCATCCTTGCTGGCGAAGTCGCCAATCTGCACAAAGTTCACCAGGAACGCATCAGTGCCATTGATGTAGGCAAACCCGGTGTCGCCGCTCATGCTCTGATAACCCAGCCCCAATGCATGGCCGCCGAGGGTGTAGGTGAACATCGCCCCCAACGCCTTGTTATCGACGTTGCTACCGCCGTCATCAGTGGAGCGGGCAAAACGCAAATCGCTCTTGAACGACTGGCCCGCCGTCACCGGCAACACGTAGGTCAGGTTGACCATATGCTGGCTGTACAAGTTGTCGAGATGGCCATAGCTGTAGCCCGTGGCGAGGTTGCCGGTCCATTTGTAGCTGAGGCTGGCGAAGTCGAAGCTGTCGCTGGTGGCGTGCGGCGTGATGATGCCTTTGGCGCCGGTCTTGGTGATGCTCATGTCTTCGTAATCGGAGGAATCGCGCTGGTTGACCTGTTTCAGGCGCCCGCCGTCTACGGTCAGGCCTTCGACTTCCAGCGAGGTCAACTGACCGCCCTCGAATGTCTGCGGCAACAGCCGCGAATCGTTGGCCAGCACCGTCGGTAACTTGGGCAGCAAAGTGCCGAGTTTCAACACCGTTTTAGAAGCGCGCACCTTGGCGGTCACACCCAGTTCACCGTATTCATCCTGGGCACCTTTGCTGGTGGTGCGATGGCGTTGCAACAGGCCGGAACCGGCGCGATCCGGGCTGGAATCGAGTTTGACTCCGACCAGGCCAATGGCATCAACGCCAAAGCCAATCAACCCGTCCGTGAAGCCCGATTCATAGCGCAGCAGAAAACCCTGCGCCCATTCCTCCTGCTTGGATTGCGCAGCATTGTCCTGGCGAAAATCGCGGTTGAAGTAGAAGTTGCGCAGCTCCAGGCTGGCCTTGCTGTCTTTGATAAAGTCCGCTGAGGCGGGGGCCGAGAGGCTGATAATGCCGCCGGCCAATAACAGTCGGGTAGCGAGAGTGCGGGTGTGACGGTCCATGGTGAAGCCCCTGTGTTTTTATTTTTTTTGGAAAAGCGTTTCACACACCCTCGCCAGACAGGCGAGGGCTTGTTCAGTAAAAAACGCGAACGCCCAAAGAGAGGAGCGGAGGCGCCGCGTGCGGTTCAATCGTTAAAACTGTTCGGCGCTCAGGCCATACAACGAGCCACTGCCGGCGCGAATGGATTGCTCCAGGCTCAAAATGCGCGGCAGCAAACGCTCGATATAGAAGTCAGCGGTGGCCATCTTCGCCCCATAAAAGGCGGGATCTTCACTGCGCTTTTTCTTCGCGACCTGGGCCATCCGCGCCCACAGCCAGGCGTAGGCGACATACCCAAACAAGTGCAGGTATTCCACCGACGCGGCGCCGACTTCATTGCGGTTGGTCGCCGCCTGGTCTTGCAGCCAGTCGCTGAGGTTTTCCAGGCGCTGCACGGCGTCGAACAGTTGAATGGAGTAGGGCGCATCGGGCTGATGGGCGAAGTGGCGGATCTCGCCGGTGAACTGGCGCAGCGCCACGCCGTTGTCGGCCAGAACCTTGCGGCCGAGCAGGTCCAGCGCCTGGATGCCGTTGGTACCCTCGTAAATCTGCGCAATGCGCACGTCACGCACCAATTGCTCCTGGCCCCATTCGCGGATGTAGCCGTGACCGCCGAACACTTGCTGGCCGTGGATGCAGCTTTCCAGGCCGGTGTCGGTGAAAAACGCCTTGGCCACTGGCGTCAGCAGCGCCACCAGGGTTTGCGCGTTGTCACGCTCCCGGGCGTCATCGGAGAACTTCGCCAAATCCAGTTGCTGACCGACGTAACTCGCAAACGCCCGGCCGCCTTCGGTCATGGCTTTCATGCTGAGCAGCATGCGGCGCACGTCAGGGTGAACGATGATCGGGTCGGCGATCTGGTTCGGGGCCATGGCGCCGGTTGGCGAGCGGCTCTGCACCCGTTCCCGGGCATATCTCACCGCGCTCTGATACGACGCTTCTGCGCAGCCGATGCCCTGAATACCAATGGACAGGCGTTCGTAATTCATCATGGTGAACATCGCCGCCAAGCCTTTATTGGCTTCACCCACCAGCCAACCGCTGGCGCCGTCGAAGTTCATCACGCAGGTGGCCGAGGCCTTGATGCCCATCTTGTGTTCGATCGAACCGCAACTCACCGCGTTGGCATGACCGAGGGAACCGTCGGCATTCACCAACACCTTGGGCACCACAAACAGCGAGATGCCTCGGGGACCGGCCGGCGCATCCGGCAGTTTGGCCAGCACCAAGTGGATGATGTTTTCGGTCAGGTCCTGATCGCCACCGGTGATGAAAATCTTGCTGCCGCTGATGCTGTAACTGCCGTCCGCCTGAGGTTCGGCGCGGGTGCGGATGATCCCAAGATCGGTACCGGCGTGGGCTTCGGTCAGGCACATGGAGCCGGCCCAGCGGCCTTCGTACATCGGCGGCAGATAGATGTTTTTCAGTTCTTCACTGGCGTGGGCATCGAGGGCCAGGCACGCCCCGGAGCTCAACGCCGAATACAGCGCAAAGCTTGAATTGGCGCCGTAGAGCATTTCTTCGAACTGCACGGAAAGCATCTTTGGCATGCCCATGCCGCCGAACTCGGCGTTACCGGACAAACCGACCCAGCCACCTTCAATGTAAGTGGTGTAAGCCTGTTTGAAACCGATCGGCGTCGTGACCTGGCCATAGACCCAATGCGCGCCTTCTTCGTCGCCGCTGCGATTGAGTGGCGCAATCAGGTGCGAGGTGACCTTGGCCGCTTCTTCAAGAATGGCGTCGGCAGTGTCGGCATCGACGTTGTCCGCCAGCGCTGGCAGGCGTGCCCACAGGGCCGGGGCGTCGAACACTTCATGCAACACGAAGCGCATATCGCGCAGGGGAGCGTTGAATTCGGGCATAACGTGAACCTCGTTGGGACGGTGGGCACGGCGCCGCAACGGGCGGGCCGTGCTTTTTCAATCAATGACTGGAAGCGCTGGCGGCGCCGAGGCCGGTCTGGGCGCGCACGAACTGGTCGGCGTAGGCATCACGCTCCTTGTCGGCGCGCACGCTGCGGTCGAGTTTCGACACGACCACAATCACCAGGAACGCCAGCGGCATGGAGAACAGCGCCGGGTGGTCGTAGGGGAAGATCGCGTGGGCATGGCCGAGCACGGTGACCCACACGGCAGGCGACAGAATCACCAGCACCAACGCGCAGATCAGCCCGGCGAAACCACCGAGGATCGCGCCTTTGGTGGTCAGGCCTTTCCAGTACATGGCCATGATCAGCACCGGGAAATTGGTCGACGCGGCGATGCCAAACGTTAGGCCCACCAGGAACGCGACGTTCATCTTCTCGAACAGAATGCCCAGCAGAATCGCGATGATCCCCAGGCCGACGGTGGCCATGCGCGTGACGCGCATTTCCTGTTTCTCGCTGGCCTTGCCTTTCTTGAACACCGTGGCGTACAGGTCATGGGAAATCGCCGACGCACCGGCCAGGGCCAGCCCGGAAACCACGGCAAGGATGGTGGCGAACGCAACCGCCGCAAGGAAACCGAAGAACAGGTTGCCGCCCACGGCTTTGGCCAGGTGCATGGCGACCATGTTGCCGCCGCCGATCAAGGCGCCGCCGACTTCACCGTTGACGTAGTACTGCGGATCGGTGCCGATGATCACCATCGCCGCGAAGCCCAACGTGCAAACCACGAGGAAGAAGAAACCGATGAAACCGGTGGCGTAGAACACCGATTTACGCGCTTCCTTGGCGTTCGGCACGGTGAAGAAACGCATCAGAATGTGCGGCAGGCCGGCGATCCCGAACACCAGGCCGAGAGACATGGACGCGGTGTTGATCGGGTCGGCGAGCATCGCGCCCGGGCCCATGATGTTCCAGCCACTGGCGTGGGCCTGAACCGCTTTGGCGGCGAGGGTTTCGTAGCTGAAACCGAACTGCGACATGGCCATAACCGCCAGGGTCGTGCCACCGGCGAGCAACAACACAGCCTTGATGATCTGCACCCAAGTCGTCGCGATCATGCCGCCGAAAATCACGTACACCAGCATCAGCGCACCGACGATGACCACAGCTACCGGGTAATCAAGGCCGAACAACAATTTGATCAACTGCCCGGCACCGACCATCTGCACGATCAAGTAGCAGCACACCACCGTCAGCGAACCGAACGCGGCGAAGATCCGCACTTTGTTCTGGTCCAGCCGATAGGACACGATGTCAGCGAAGGTGTAGCGCCCCAGATTGCGCAGGCGTTCAGCCATCAGAAAGGTGATGATCGGCCAGCCGACGAAGAAGCCGATGGTGTAGATGAAACCGTCGTAGCCCTTGGCAAACACCAGGCTCGACAGCCCGAGCAACGTGGCGGCAGACATGTAGTCGCCGGCAATTGCCAGACCGTTCTGGAACCCGGTGATGCCGCCACCCGCGGTGTAGAAATCCGAGGTGGATTTGGTTTGCCGCGCTGCCCACCAAGTGATGCAGAGGGTGCCGAGCACGAACACAAAAAACATGCTGATCGCGTTCAGGTTGAGCGGTTGTTTCTCCACCGCGCCGGTCAGCGGCGCAGCGAGCACGACGCCGGACGACAGCAGGCCTGCACCGGCGAGGAATAGGTTCTTGAGCAGTTTCATCACTTGCTCTCCTCAAGAATGGCCGCGCCGAGCGCATCGAAACGAGTGTTGGCGCGATAGACGTACCAGCCCGTCAGCAGCCAGGAAAAAATGATGATCGCCGCGCCCACCGGCATGCCCAGGGTCAACATCCGGTTCTCGCCCAGCGGCGCGTGCAACCACTGCGGGGCAAACGCCACCACCAGCATGAACAGGTAGTAAGTGCCCAAAACCGTGGCACTCAATGACCAGGCCAGGCGCGAACGGCTGCTGACCAGTTGAAGAAATTTCGGATTGGCGCGAATCCGTTCGCAGCGCTGGGTGTCGGTTGAATGGATGTCGATCATCGGTAGCTCCACATTGTTTTTGTTGTCGGTGTGTGGGGGCAGGGCGAGGGCGCGCCGAATTGAGCGCGCACGAGCCCGAAACGGCAGGTTCGCGACCTGCCGCTTGAAGCGTTCAGCGTGGGTGAGGGTTAGAGCGCCTGGGCCCGTTCGCGCAGCACGTACTTCTGGATCTTGCCGGTGGAAGTCTTCGGCAACAGGGTAAAAATCACCGTGCGCGGCACTTTGAACCCGGCCAGGTGCTCACGGCAGAAACTGATGATGTCCGCCTCGCGCACGTCCTGGTGATCGGCCTTCAAGGTGATGAACGCGCAGGGGGTTTCGCCCCATTTTTCATCGGGCCGCGCAACGACTGCGGCTTCCATCACACCCGGATGGCGGTAGAGCACGCCTTCGAGTTCGATGGTGGAAATGTTTTCGCCGCCGGAGATGATGATGTCCTTGAGCCGGTCCTTGATTTCGACATAGCCGTCGGGATGACACACCGCCAGGTCGCCGGTGTGGAACCAGCCGCCCTCAAACGCCTCGGCGGTGGCGGTCGGGTTCTTCAGGTAACCCTTCATCACGGTGTTGCCGCGCATGAAGATCTCGCCGATGGTCTTGCCGTCACGCGGGGTCGGTCTGAGCGTCGTCGAATTGCCGACCATCACACCCTCCAGCGTTGGATAGCGCACGCCCTGACGGGATTTGATCTGCGCCCGCTCATCCAGTGGCAATTCATCCCACTCGGCATGCCAGGCGCAGAGCGTCACCGGGCCATAGGTTTCGGTCAGGCCATAGACGTGAGTGACCTTGATGCCCATTTCTTCCACGGCGCCGATGACTTTTGCCGGCGGCGCGGCGCCGGCGACCATGGCGTTGACCGGGTGATCGATGGCGGCTTTTGCCGAGTCCGGCATGTTGACCAATGCATTGAGCACAATCGGCGCGCCACACAGGTGAGTCACCTGATGTTCGCGGATCAGGGTGAGGATTTTCTGTGGATCGACCCGGCGCAGGAACACATGCACGCCGGCCAATGCAGTGATGGTCCACGGGTAGCACCAACCGTTGCAATGGAACATCGGCAGGGTCCAGAGGTACACCGGGTGGTTGCCCATGGCCCAGGTCATCTGGTTACCCAAGGCGTTCAGGTAGGCGCCGCGATGGTGATAGACCACGCCTTTCGGGTTGCCGGTGGTGCCGGAGGTGTAGTTCAGCGAGATGGCCTGCCACTCATTGTCCGGCCATTGCCAGGCGAACGCCGGATCGCCTTCGGCCAGCAGCGCTTCATAGTCCAGGTCGCTGACGGCCTGGCCTTCGCCGTATTCCGGATCGTTGACGTCGATCACCAGCGGCGGATGGTCGAGCATGCCGATGGCGGCGTGAATCACAGTGTGGAACTCACGGTCAGTGATCAACACCTTGGCTTCGCCGTGTTGCAGCATGAACGCGATGGCCTCGGCGTCCAGACGCACGTTGAGTGGGTTGAGCACGGCGCCGATCATCGGTACGCCGAAGTGCACTTCCAGCATCTCCGGGATGTTGGGCAGCATCACCGCAACGGTGTCGTCCTTGCCGATCCCGCGACCGGCCAGGGCCGAAGCCAGGCGTCGGCAACGGCTGTAGGTTTGTGCCCAGGTACGGCGAATCGAACCGTGGATGACGGCGGGGTAGTCGGGGTAAACGTGGGCGGTGCGCTCGATAAAGCTGAGCGGCGACAAGGCAATGTGATTGACAGCCGTAGGGCTAAGCCCTTGTTCGAAGATCGACATGACGGGTACTCGGTGGCTGATTGTTAGCTCTGTAGCTGACCTTTCAGCGTAGCCGCTGAGGTCAACTTTTATGTCCGGTGTGCTTTATATAACAATCTGACGGAGATATGGAAGTACAACCTATGTTGTATAGTATAAATACTATATGTCGTTCTTCGGACGCTAAATGAATGCGGCGATTTCCCCACGGCCGGTATATTCTTGGCTTTCCCCCACGTAGCGGACCTGTGATGACGCCCGACTCACCCTTATTGAGCTATGACCCACAGCCGAGTGTGCTGCTCGATAGCCAGGGTCAGCCGCTGGAGTTGAATGCGGCGTTGCTGGCACTGCTGGCGCAGCATCCTCACAGCTACGTGCTGGGTTTTTTGCCGAACAATCATCGGGACCTGGTGCGCGCCTGCCTGGCGCAGCAGCGCGCCATCGAGGGGGTCGAGGCCGAGTTCCAGGCGCAGATTCTGATCTGGACCTTTATCCCTGATCCGCAGCACAGCCGCGTGCTCGGCCGTTGCTATGTGGCGACCACGCAAGTCTTGGCAGAGCGCGAGGCGGCCACCGCGCGGCGCCTGTATCGGCTGATCATCGAGAACACCACCGACCTGATTTCCCGGCATACCCCGGACGGGCGTTTTCTCGATGCGTCGCCGGCGTCCTGGAGCTTGCTCGGTTATTGGCCCGAACAGTTGCGCGGGCAAATGGCCCAGGGCCTGTTCCACGGCCAGGACCTGGCCAATCTGGTACAAACCGCCCGCGATGCCCTGGAGCAGGACGGTTATCACACGATGACTTATCGCATCCGCCATCGCGACGGGCATTACCTGTGGTTCGAAACCGCCAGCCGGGCGATTCGTGAAACCTACACCGGGGCGGTGGTCGAGGTGGTTTGCGTCTCACGGGACATCACCGCCCGCGTGCAATCCGAAGAAAACCGGCGGCGTCTGGAGGACGAACTGGCGCACACCGCGCGACTGGTGACACTCGGGGAACTGGCCTCGGGCATCGCCCATGAAATCAACCAGCCACTGGCGGCAGTGGTGAATTATGCCAACGCCAGCCAGCGCTATTTGCAGGCCCTGGGCAGCAATCCCCAGGCGGCTGAACGGGTCGCCCAAGGTCTGGAACGCATCACGTTGCACGCCACTCACGCTTCGGAAGTCATCCGCCGTTTGCGCGGTTTCCTGCGCAAGGGCCAGCGGCGCATGCAGGCACTGAACGTGGCTGATGTCGCCCGTGGCGCCGTGCGCTTGTGTGCCTGGGAGGCGACCCAGTGCCACGTGACAATTGAAGATCGGCTACCGGATAATCTGCCGCCCGTTTATGCCGACCGGGTGCAACTGGAGCAGGTGCTGCTCAACCTGTTGCGCAATGCCATCGATGCCAACCGCGAACAACATCCGGGCCGACCGTCACTGATCATGATGGCGGCGGGGCAAGTCAGTGGCGCCACGGTGGAGATCAGCGTGCACGACCAGGGACCGGGCGTCAGCGAGTCGCAGCTTGAACAAATCTTCACCCCGTTCTACACCAGCAAGCCCGATGGCCTGGGCCTTGGCTTGTCCATGAGCCGCAGCATCATCGAAGGGTTTGGCGGCGAACTGCAGGCGCGCCGACAATCGATCGGGCTGCAGGTTTATTGCCGTTTGCCACTGGCCGGCCCAACAAAACAACAACAGGAATAACGCAATGGCAGCTGTGACGGAACACGTGGTGTACGTGGTCGACGATGATCAAGGCATGCTCGATTCGACGGTCTGGTTACTGGAATCGGTGGGTTTGAAAGCCTTGCCGTTCACCAGTGGCGTCGAATTTCTTGAGGCCTGCGATGCGAAGCTCAATGCCTGCGTGCTGCTGGATGTGCGCATGCCCGGCATGGGCGGTTTGAACGTGCAGGAGGCCATGCGTGAACGCGAGCTTAAACTGCCGATCATCTTCGTCAGCGGCCACGCCGATGTGCCCATCGTGGTCCGTGCGTTCAAGGCTGGCGCCCATGACTTCATCGAAAAACCCTACAACGAACAGCTGCTGCTCGACAGCGTGCAACAGGCCCTGAGCAACTGCGCGGCGAATCGTTCGGGCAATGTCGGCCACGAGGAATTGCAGGCACGTTTGCTGACCCTGACACCCCGGGAGCGGGATGTGTTGCTGCCGCTGGTTCAGGGTTACACCACTAAGGAAATCGCCGAGCAACTGGGCGTCAGTGCGAAAACCGTCGATCTGTATCGTTCTCGGGTGATGAAGCGCATGCAGGCCAATACCTTGCCGGATTTGGTGGGGATGGCGATTGCGGCGCAATTGGTCGATCCACTGAAGCTGCGTTAAGCCAGACCGGACGTCCCGTCGGCGTCCTGACTCACTGGGCTTGCGCTAGCATGGAGGATGAACAAGTCACTGAGTCGAGCGCGTTCTGTGTCGATCACAGGGACCGGAGGAGGCGTCTTGAAACCCTTTCTGCCCAGGCCCAGCGCTTCAACGCTGAACATGTTGCGCGAAGGCTGCCTGCAACGCCGCGATGCGGTGCCACAACCACTGACGGAAAATGCAGTCATCCCCGGCATCCCGAATGCGCGCTACTGGCTGGACCAGGATCTGACACCCTTCATCCGCGATGCAAGTGAGGCCAACGTTCGGGAGTACGAGGCGTTCGGCAATATCGAGGACCCGAGTGACATGCTGCCGCTGGCCGATATGCTGGCCGTTTCGGGCGGTGGCGACGCAGGCACCTTCGCGGCGGGCATCATTGCCGGATGGACCCTGCATGGGTCCCGACCGGTGTTCAAGGTCGTCACCGGCATCAGCGCAGGGGCATTGGTTGCGCCGTTTGCTTACCTGGGGCCCGAATATGACCCTGTGATTCTTGGGATCTGCAACGGCATCGGTCCCAAAGACGTGTTCCGTTCGCGCAATGTGCTGACCCGTCTGGCGAGCGACGGTATGGCGGACAGCAAGCCTCTGTCGCGACTTATCGCCAAGTACGTCACGGCCGAGGTGCTGGCGGCCATCGCCGCGCAATACGCCAAGGGACGCCTGCTGATGATTGGCACCACCGACCTTGATTCAGGGCGGGCCGTCACGTGGAACATGGGGGCGATTGCTTCCAGCGATGCACCGGGAGCGCTCGAGTTGTTTCGCAACATCATGGTCGCGTCGATGAGCATTCCCGGTGCCGTGTCACCAGTGATGATCGACGTGGAAGTTGATGGCAAACAGTTTCAGGAAATGCACGTGGACGGCGGCGTCCTCACTCAAGTGTTCCTTTACCCGCCAGGCACCGTGATGGCGCTGAACAATGTGGTGGGAGCGCGCCTGCGCCGGGAGCGACATTTCTACGTCATCCGCAACGGCAAACTGGAACCGCAATGGTCCGGCACCAAGCGCCGCACCTTGAGCATCGGCGGTCGTGCCATCAGCACATTGATTCAAACCCAAGGCATCAGCGACCTGGATCGTATCTACCGAATTGCGCAGCAGGACGGGGCGGACTTTAACCTCGCGTACATCGGCGCCGATTTTCTCTGCCCGCGTAATCGTAAATTCGATGGCGAGTACATGAAGCGCCTGTTCGATTACGCCTTTGAAGTCAGCGCGAAAGGTTATCCGTGGCATAAGTCGCCGAGTACGTGAGTGACGCCCCAAGTGTGCTTTGGTCGAGATTTACCGAGGCAAACCCGCCGTACACAATTCCCCGGTAGCGCGAATCAACGCCAGTTCATGCAACGGATCCGTGGCCAGGCTGGCGCGTGCCTTTGCAATCCAGTTCGCGCAGCTGGGGTCGTTTCGAAAGGGCGCGAAGTCGGCGTATTGCTGCAATAGGCGGTTTTGCAGCTCATCCAGCCGTGGGCGGATTTGCTTGGCCAAGTCCGGGCGCGGGGTGTCCGGTGCCTTGCCGGCGGCTTGCCAATTGGCGAGTAGCCCGTACTGCACCAGTTTGTTCGCTTCCATCTGCGCCGCGAGTAACTGGCCCACGTCTTCCGGGTCCATTTTCCGGTCGGTGGCCAGTTGCTTGGCGTTGGCAATCACTTGCGCTTCCCTCGGACTGTCCTGGATCGGTTTGCCGCTGTCCCATTTGGTCAGGGCGACCAGATCGCCGATGTTCAGGCGTTCGTTCAACGTTACCAGCAGCGGTTGCAAGGCCTTGGGGGGCGAGGAGGGCGCACTGGCCTCGGCGCTGAGAACGGCGAGGCCGAGGGCGGCGAAGCACAGGATCTGGAGTGGAAGTTTTGGTTCGATGCTCATTAATGGATATCCAGGGACGCAATTAGAGGTCGACCACTACTTTACCGATTGCTTGTCCTGCGGCAACGATGGCGTGGGCATCATTGACGTTTTCCAGGCTGAAGTGTCGATCGTCCAGCAAAACCCGCAGTTGTCCTGCTTCAGCCATCCGGGTGGCTTCAGCGAGGATTTCGCCGTGGTGTTTGCGACCTTTGCCAGTGATCAGGGGCAGTAGCGTGAAGACCCCGGAGTAAGTCGCGCCCCGGAACGACAGTGGCGCGAGTTTGTGTTCGCCCCAACCGAGGCAACTGACGACGTGGCCGGTGTAGAGCTTCAACACGCCGAACGAAGCGTCCAGCGTCGCGCCGCCGACGGTGTCGTACACGATGTCAAAACCCTCGCCATCGGTGTATTGCGCAAGGTAATCGGCCGGCGCCTGACTGCGGTAATCAATCGCTGTGGCGCCGAAGCTTTCGATGATTGCCAGGCCTTTGCCACTCCCGGTGGCGAACACGTCGGCCCCGCGAGCCTTGGCGATTTGTACAACGATATGCCCGACACCACCGGCGCCGCCTTGTACCAACACCTGTTGCCCGGCCCGAACATTGGCCCGGTCCACCAGTCCTTCCCAGGCCGTGATGAAAATCAGCGGCAGCGCCGCAGCTTCACGCATGCTCAGATTACGGGGCTTACGCGCCAGCAAATCGGCATCGACGGCGATGTATTGCGCCAGCGAACCCTGATTGCCGCCAATCCCGCCGGCCATGCCGTAGACCTCATCGCCGATGTTGAATGCGCTGACGTCCGCACCAACCACTTCGACAACCCCGGCCAGATCTATGCCCAAAACTGCGGGCAACGGTTGCCGGGCATGCCCGCCCTGGCCGCTGCTGATCTTTGTGTCCAGCGGGTTGACGCCACTGGCGATGATTTTTACCAACACCTGGCCTGCCTTGATTTCAGGCAATGGCAGGTTTTGCACTTGCAGTGCGGCGCCAGCGGTTACAGCGATGGCGGCGCGCATGGTGGTCTGGCTCATGGGGTGACTCCTGATGACGATGAGGTGATGGCCACAGTTTCATCTAAGGTACGGATTCCGATAAGGCGACAAATACCTATAGTATTCATTCCAAATCACCACTAAGTAGGCCGTGATGGATACGTTAGAAGCGATGTCGATGTTTATGCGGGTGGTGGAGCGGGGCAGCTTCTCGGCCGTTGCCCGGGAGCTCGGCCTCAGCCAGCCGACCATCAGCAAACAGATCGGCGCCCTGGAAAAACGCCTGGGCGGCCGACTGTTTGCCCGCAGCACTCGAAATCTGAGCCTGACAGACGAAGGTCAGCGCTATTACGAACATTGCCGGCAGATTTTGGCGGCGGTGGACAACGCCGAACACAGCTTCCAGACCGGCCAGGAACGGGTGGCCGGGCCGCTGCGTATTGCCTCTTCCGGCAGTTTCGGGCGGATACAGATCGCGCCTCGGCTGCACGGATTTCTTCAGCAGCACCCCGAGGTGACGATCGACTTGCAGTTGAGCGATGAGAACGTCGATCTGGTCAGCGAGGGGATCGATGTCGCGGTGCGAATTGGCGAGTTGAAGGACAGTAGTCTGGTTGCCCGGCAAATAGGCCTGACCCGACGCCGGGTATTCGCAGCGCCCGGTTATCTCGAACACAACGGCGTGCCCGCGACACCCGACGCACTCAGCGCTCACAACTGCCTGGTCTTCAATCAGATGGAGCATTTCGACAGTTGGCGTTTCGAACACGCCGGCGAATGGCAGAGCGTGCAGGTCAAGGGCAATGTACGCAGTAACAACAGCGAAGCGATTCGGCAAATGGTCCTGAGCGGGTTGGGCCTGTCACTGTCGCCGTCATGGTTGTTTCGCGAGGAACTGCAGGCTGGGCGCGTGGTGGCGGTGCTGGAAGGGTACACACCGTCGTCGCTGCCGATCCATGCTGTGTTTGCACCGGATCGTCGCCAATCGGCGCGGGTGCGGGCGTTTACTGACTATTTGCGCGATGCATTTGCGCTGGATGGCGATGTTTGCCTTCGCTGAGCTAGTGGTCAGCGACTTCATGAATCACGTCGATCAGTGCGCGCAGACCGGCAGGCAAGTGTCGATGGCCTGAGTAATACAGGGAAAGCCCGGGCGCCGGTGTTTCCCATCGCTCCAATACTCTTGTCAGTCGCCCGCTGGCCAAATCATCCGTGACGTACCACTCGGGCAGTTGCGTGAGCCCCAGGCCTTGCCTCGCGGCTTCCAGCATCAGGATGGGCGAGTCCAAAACCATGGGGCCCAGCACTTCAATCTTCAGCGTCTTATCGTCCTGAATGAACTCCCACGGTGAGGGAATCCCACTGGGAAGACGGGCGCGGATGCAGCTGTGCGCTGCAAGGTCATCGAGATTGCCTGGCGCGGGATGCTGGCTCAAGTAGTCCGCCGAAGCCACCACGACCATCGAGATTTCTTTACTGATGGGCACGCGGATCATGTCCTGCGGCACCCGTGAACTGGCGCGCAAGCCGGCGTCGAAACCCTCGGCAATGATGTCCACCATCCGCCCGTCAGTCGCGATGTCTACTGTCATGCCGGGGTAGCGGCGCAGGAACTTCAAGAGTATGGGTTGGAAAACCATCAGCGCCGCGCCGAGCGAACTGTTGATGCGTAAGGTGCCGGTTGGAGCGCGATTGTGCTCCAGGAGGTTGGCCATCGCCTCTTGGATAGTGGTGACCGATGGGCCGATTTGCTTCACAAAGGTTTGGCCGGCCTCGGTCAAAGAGACGCTGCGGGTGGTGCGGTGAAACAGTCGCACACCCAGCCTGGCTTCCAACCCGGCCACGGCATTGCTGACAGCCGTGGTCGACATATCCAGTTCTACCGCTGCCGCGCGGAAGCCGTTGCGCCTGGCCACGGCCAGTACGACTTCCAGTTCAGTGAGGCCACTTTTATACATAATCCCGGTTTCCGAAATAGCTCATCCGCATTTGATCACATTATCAAAACAGTGAAGAGTCCTTAGATTGTGGGGACCCAAACAAAACACAGTCAGGAATCCCCATCATGTGGACTATCAATCAGGCCTATATCGACGGTCAGTTCGTTCCGGTGCAGGGGCGTGAAATCGTTGAGTGCATCAATCCAACGACAGAAGCGGTCATGGGCACCGTCACCTTGGCTGATCGGAACGATGCGAAGCAGGCGATTGCGGCGGCCCGACGTGCTCAGGCAGCAATGGGCCGCACCACCAAGGCTGAACGTATCGACATGCTCAAGCGCCTACAGGCGGCCGTGCTGGCAAGCACCGAGCAGATACGCGACACCGCCATCGAAGAATACGGCGCCCCTTTTGCCCGCGCCCAATGGGTGAGCCAATATGCTTCGCAGTGCTTTGCCAACGCAGCGCAAACCCTGGAGGCCTACGATCTGGTTCGCCCGATGGGCGCGGCGCGGGTGTTTATGGAACCCGTCGGCGTTGCAGGCTTGATTGCCCCCTGGAACAGCACCGCCGGCACTCTTTGCAGCAAACTGGCCTCCGCGATTGCCGCTGGCTGTGCTTCGGTGATCAAGCCCAGTGAGATGAGTGCACTGCAAGCCCACACACTGGCCCAAGCCCTCGATCGTGCAGGTTTGCCAAACGGTGTTTTCAATATCCTGCTTGGGCGGGGAGATGAGGTGGGCGACGAAATCAGCACCAGTCCGCTCATCGCCAAAATCTCATTCACGGGCTCCACCCCGACCGGCAAGCGGATTGCTCGCGCAGGTGTCGAGACCCTGAAACGGGTGAGCCTGGCGCTCACTGGGAAATCCGCCTCTATCGTCCTTGAGGACGCGGATTTCAACATCGCCATTCCCTTGGCGCTGAATGCCGCCTTCATGAACAACGGTCAGGCGTGTGTCGCTGGCACTCGTCTGCTGGTGCCGCGTGCACGCTTGAAGGAAGTCATCGAACGGGTCAAGACGTTAGTGGCTGCGATGGTCGTGGGAAATCCTCTAGATCCGGCAACGGATATCGGGCCACTGGTCAGCCAGGCCCAATACGACCGGGTACAAGGTTTTATCCGGCGCGGCCATGAGCAAGGCGCGACGCTGATTGCCGGTGGGGAAGGCCGGCCCGTGGGGCTGGAAAAGGGATACTTCGTGCAGCCCACGGTATTTGCCGACGTTGATAACGACATGGACATCGCGCGTGAAGAAATTTTCGGCCCGGTGCTGTCAATCCTTGCCTATGACAGCGAGGCGCACGCCATAGAAATCGCCAACGCCACGATTTACGGATTACAGGCGTATGTGTTTTCGCAGCGGCCAGAACGCGCGAACCACATCGCCTCCCGATTAGAGGCGGGCACGGTATTGATCAACCGAATTGTTCCGGATCTTCTCGCACCGTTCGGGGGTTTCAAGCAGTCCGGGATCGGCAGGGAATTTGGCGTCCTTGGGCTGGAGGCATTCCTGGAAGCAAAGACGATTGCATCGCAATGAGCCTGCGGGTAGCAAAATCAGCCGACCGGCTCGGCCGTACAACTCATTGCCCCTGAACCTGGTTTCTGGAAAAGCACCCCGTTGTCGGTTTGCCAGAAACTGTAGTCACCCTGGCGATCCTTGCCGGTGTAACGGGTGCCCGAATCGCTCGGCACCTGGTTCAGGGTGATCGAGGTGTTTGCCCATTTCAGGTACACGGCACCGGGGTGCGTGAGATAGAACGTGGCGGCCATCGGCGCGTTCAACCCGGCACAACGAAACGCCAGCGGGCCTTCGGTGAGACGGTCGGGATCCTTGGTTCTGACAATCGCCGAGCCCTGGCGCAGCTGGTGGGCGCGCTCGGCATAACTGCGAATCACGCACGCCTTGGGCTCTGGGTCGGCGCCACACTGATTGCGCGCGTCCATCCAGAATCGCTGGTCGATGGCGATTTTGTCTGGACGCGGGACTGCACGTTCGTCGGTGAGCGCCAGGCGATAGAGGCGCATCAGTTCGATATCCATCTGCTTCAATTGCGGGTCGCGACAGATCAGCTTCTCGACGGAGGTTTTTGCCTGGGTGCAATCGAAGGTGGTCTTGATCGGCGAAGGGGGCTCGGCACCGGCGTTCGCCGCCACGCAGACGTTGGCGGCGAACAGACAGGTGAAAAGGGCCGTGACCGTTTTCATGTTGGCTTTACCCGGTTCATTGACTGAAGAGGACTATAACCTCAAGCGGATAGAGTTCCACTCCGATACATCTGCCGGATGCTGCGCTGCCGATTTATTTGTGGAGCCCGTCAGAACTATATTTTGGTCGTCGTCCCCAGCGGTGCCCCACTTACCTCATTTCAACACCAGCAAGCTATAAACCCCTGCCTCACTTTCGATCCCATGGGTGTCGTGGGTGAAACCGGGGAAGGATTTGTCAAAAGCCTCCAGTGCCTTGAGATACGCCAAAAACGGCCCATCCGCAGGTCCGGCGTTCTCGCCTGGCATCAGCAACGGAATGCCCGGTGGATAGGGCACGATGCCGGTGGCGACGATACGTCCGGCGGCTTGTTCGAGGGTGACCCGCTCGATGTCGTTGCGCACCAGCTTCTCGTAGGCCTCCACCGGGCTGAATTCGGCTTTGGGCAGCATGCCGAAGGCCTGGGCCATGTTGGCGGTGGTCTTGTGTTTTTTCATGGCGGCGAAGATGTCGTCGGCCAGGTCCTTGAGGCCCATGCCGTTGTATCGCGTCTGGTTGGCGGCCAGCAGGTCGGGCAGGCACAGTTCCAGTTCGACGTTGTCGTCGTAGTCGCGCTTGAAGTCGAGGAGGGCGTTGACCAGGGTGCCCCATTTGCCTTTGGTGATGCCGATGGAGAACAGGAACAGGATGGTGAAGTCGGTGGTTTTTTCGACCACGATGCCTTGGCGACCGAGGTAGGCCGTGAGCACACACGCCGGGATGCCCGAGTCGAGCAGGTTGCCGTCGTCGCCCATGCCGGGGCTGAGCACCGAGACCTTGATCGGGTCCAGCATGCAGTAGCCGTCCTCGATGTCGCCGAAACCGTGCCAGACCTCGTTCGGGTGCAGGACCCAGCAGTTCGGCTCGGTTTTCAGCAGTACCGGATCGACTTCATGGAACGGCACGGTTGTGCCACCGATGTGTACCGACGGCGGCTGCCAGCAGGTGAAGAACCAGTCGTCCTTGCTCAGCATCTCGTTGTGCATACGCGAGATGACCTGGCGGAACGAGACGGCTTCTTCGATGGATTCGCTGGTGAGGATCTGCCCGCTCGGGGCTTCCATCATTGCCGAGCTGACGTCGCAGGAGGCCATGATCGCGTAGTTGGGCGAGGTCGAGGCGTGCATCATGAACGATTCGTTGAAGCGCCCGTGTTCGATGGGATTGCGACCATTGCGCACGTGAATCATCGAGGCCTGGGAGAGGGCGGCCAACAGTTTGTGGGTCGATTGGGTGGCGAACACGGTTGGCTTCGACGCGTCGTGATCGTCCGGGCTGCCGTGCATGGCGAAGCGCTCGCGATACAACGGGTTGAACCGCGCGTAGCCATACCAGGCTTCGTCGAAATGCAGCCGGTCGACGCTCTGGCCCAGCAGCTCTTCAACCCGGGTGACGTTGTAGGTCAGGCCATCGTAGGTGGAGTTGGTGATGATCGCGTGAACCGGTGTCGGATCGATCCCGTCCTTGACCAACGGGTTGTTGGCGATGGCGGCTTTCACGCCTTCGGCGCTCAGTGTCTGCGGCAGGATCGGGCCGATGATGCCGTAGCGGTTGCGGGTCGGCACCAGGTACGTCGGGATCGCGCCAGACAAGGTCATCGCGTGTTCGGCGGACTTGTGGCAATTGCGATCGCACAGGGCAATCTGATTGCGTGTGACGCTGGCCATCAGGATGACCCGATTGGAGGTCGACGAACCGTTGGTGACGTAATAGGTGCGGTGGGCGCCGAAGACCTTGGCGGCGTAGCGCTCACCCTGGCCGATCGGGCCGCTGTGATCGAGCAGCGAACCGAGTTCGCCCACCGAGATCGACAGGTCGGAACGCAGCAGGTTTTCCCCGAAGAATTCGTAGAACGCACGGCCCGCCGTGCTTTTCAGGAACGCGGTGCCGCCGGCATGGCCGGGGGTGTGCCAGGAATATTCATAGGTTCGGGCAAACTTCACCAGGGCGCCGAACATCGGTGGCAACGCAGCCTGACGATAGCGTTCGATGGCGGCCAGGATGCGACCGCTGAGGAAGCGGCTGGTGTCTTCGGGCAGCCAGATAAAGTCGTCGGCGTGTTGCATGACCACCAGCGGAATGCTCGACGCGGTGCTGCGGTCGCTGATCAGGAACACCGGCACGCGGGTGTTGCGTTCGCGCAGGCTGACCAGCAGTTTGATGCATTCTTCGTGGCCTTCGCTTTTGTCCATTTCCCAACTGAGCAGCACGCATTGCACGGCCGGGTCAGAGCGCAGGATCGACGTGGCGTCGCTCAGGGTTTCCGAGGCGATGACGTGTACGGCGCGTTCTTCCACATCGTTGATCAACTGATCCAGGGCACGACCGAACACGGTGCGTTTGTCCGGCGGGTTGCTCACCAACAGCGTGAGCATCCCGAGCGTGTGTCGATATTCCGTCATGATTGAGGCTCCAAAGTGGCGGATTGCAAGTGGTTGACCGGCACCGGCTCGCCCTTGATGTGCTGCGCACTGACGGTTTGCGTCGGTACGCTGTTGTTGAGTGCTTCGAGGCGGATCAGGCGGTTATTGACGAAGCCGAACAGCGTGTAGCCGAAGATCGTCGCCACACCGCCGAGCATCAGCGCTTGCTCGCCCGAACTGTAGAGCGCGAGATAGCTGTAGGCCGCCGCCACCCAGGCAATGATGTTGGTGACCAGCGCCTTGCCGGCCGGCACGTTGGACACTTTCTGCATCGTCGCCAGCGCCGCCATGGACAGGATGTACGGCACCAGATTGGTCACCACCGCGAGGTTGACGAGGGTGTCGAACTGCTTGCTCAGGTCCGGGCTGATAGTGAGCAGGCCCAGCGCAGTCTGTCCGGCGAGGAGAATCAGCATGCCGACAATCGGTGTGCCGGCCTTGTTGGCCTTGGCGAAGATCGGCAGGAAATAACCGGTGTCCGCCGAGCTCTTGAACACCTGGGCGATGGTGAACTGCCAACCGAGCAGCGAGCCGATGCAGGCCAGAATCATCGCTGCCATCACGATATCGCCGATCAACGGCGTGAACATCTTGGCGAACACCAGCCCGAACGGGGCCGTGGAGGAGGCCAGTTCCGGGTTGGAGACGATACCGGCGATGACATTGGTGGAAACGATGTAAATCACCGCCGCCCCCAAGGTGCCGCCGAGCACGGCAATCGGTACGTTTTTCTCGGGGTTTTCCACGGCGTCGGTGTTGGCGCACGCCGATTCCAGCCCGAGGAATGCCCACAAGGTGATCGCCACTGAGGCACCAGCAGCTTCGAACCAGCCCTTGTCGTGCGGGTTCCAGCCAGCGGCGTAGATGCTGCTGTCAAACCAGAACCAGCCGACCGTGGACACCAGCACCACGGGCGCAATCACGCCCCACACGGTCACCGCGCCGATGCGCCCGGTAATCCGCGCGCCACCGAAGTTGGCGAAGGTGGTGATCCACAGCAAGGCAATCGTTGCCAGTCCCACTTGCAGCGAATCCAGTTTCACGTCAAACAGCACCTGGATGTAGCCAACCGCCGTAATGCTGATCGCCACATTGGCAATCAACAGCGATACGCCGTAGGTGTAGTTGGTCAGGTAGTTACCGGCCTTGCCGAAGGTGTATTCGGCATAGCCACCCATGCCGCCGGTCTTGCGACTGAGCATCCCGCAACGGGCAAACGCGTACGCCAGGGCCAGCGAGCCAGTGGCCGTGATCAGCCAGGAAAGAATCGAAATAGCGCCGACTTCGGCGAGTTTGGTCGGTAACAACACAATGCCCGAGCCCAACATGTTGACGGCCGTCAACATCGTCAGTTGCCCCACACTCATTTTCTTCGCGACTGACATTCCGTTGCCTCTTTAGATAGCGTTGTGGAGTTTTAGATATAGCAAAGGATGGGGAGGGTGCAAGGAATGGAGGTGTTTAATCACGATTTGGAATAAGTCGAAGTCAGGACGTTTCGATGTCAGTTCGGTTATTGCCTGATCGATCGGGCGGTCGCACTGACGAAGACCAGAAGGACAATCACGCCGCTCAGCGCGACGGACAAGCTGCTGAGATGGGCGACTGCGCCGATCACTACCGGACCGAGCAGAATGCCGGCGTAGCCCATCGAGATGACGGCGGGGATGGCCACCGCTTGTGGCATGCGTTGTTGGCGGCCGACCGCGGTAAAGAGCACGGGGACAATGTTCGAGCAACCCGCCCCGACCAGCGCGTAACCCACCAAGGATGCGGGCCAGCCATCGAATGCCAGTGATACGGCCATGCCCGCCGCTGCGCATAACCCACCCAGCGCAATCACCCGCACACCGCCCAATCGGCTGACGATGGCATCACCTGTCAGACGGCCGACCGTCATGGCCGCGGCGAAGGAGGCGTAGCCCAATCCCGCAATGCTCGGGTCCAGCCCTCGGTGAGAGACAAGGAACACTGCACTCCAGTCGAGCATCACGCCTTCCGTCATGAAGATGATGAAACACAGCATGCCCAGCAGCAGCACGATACCTCTGGGAATCGCGAACAACGGACCGCCGCGTTCAGTGCCGTAAACCAGCAACGCAGGTGCCGCCTTGTACAGCGCGCCGAGTACGACGGCAACCATGCAGAGCGTCGCTATCAGTGGATCGAACCCCACTGACAGCAGGGCAGTCATCGCGCCGGCGCCCAGGATGCCGCCGACGCTGTAGAGGCCGTGGAAACCGGATTGCAGTGCTTGCCCGCTGTTCTTTTCGACAATCACCGACTGAATGTTCATCGCGCAATCCAGCATGCCCATGCTGGCGCCGAAGAAAATGACCGCGATGACCAGGCCGGGTAGCCAGATCACTGTGCTCAAGATTGGAAGAACGGCACACAGTGCAATCGTCGCGCAAATGATCACCGGCCGACAGCCATAGTGAGCCGTGAGGTAGCCAGCGAAGGGCATCGCGACAATCGATCCGCCCCCCAGCCCGAGCAGTAGTAAGCCGAGACTTCCGTCATCCAGGCCAACGCGTTGCTTCACCAGCGGCACCAGTGGCGCCCAGGCGGACATCAGCAGGCCCGCAATCAGGAAGGCGATGCGCGTGGACAGGCGCTCGCCATATTGAGCCCGGGCACCGGCAAACTCAGCGCCTGCGTTCATAGGTGGCCCTGTAGTTGCTCGGCGCAACGCCGAAGAAGTCACGAAATCGCCGATGGAAATTGGCGAAACTGCAAAAACCGGTGGCAATCGCGATATCGGTGATGGGCCGGTTGCTCTGCAAAATCAGCTGCCGCGCCCGGGTCAGGCGAAGCTCGAGGTAGTAGCGCTTGGGCGTGGCGCCAACGAAGCGGCAGAATCGCCGCTCCAGTTGGCGTTTGCTGATGTTCACCCAGCCCGCCAGCTCGTCGATCGACAGCGGCTCTTCGATATTTTTCTGCATCAGCTCCAGCGCGAGTTTCAGGGATTGGGGCAGGGTGGGATCCGAATCCACGGTGACCGCCGATATGCCGGAGACTTCACCGGGTTGATCGCAACCAAGGATTTCCTCTACGGCGTGGGTCAGCGACACGCCTTTTTGGGCGCTGATGAGTTGCAGCATCATCCGTAACGAACTGCTGGCGCCAGCGCAGGTGATGCGGTTTCTGTCGATGACGTGGGTTCGGCTGGAGACCACTACTTTGGGAAATACATCCTGCATCATCGCGCGCCCGTCTGGATGAAACGCACACTCGACACCATCCATCAGTTGCGCGTCGGCCAGGAAGAAAGCGCCATTCCATAAACCCCCGAGGGTCGCGCCGAGCGAGGCGACGTTGCGCAGCTTGCGGCGTAAAAGCGGGTCGCTGATCAGCTTTACCCTCAACCCACCGGCCACGATCAGGACGTCGATCCGATCGGGCAAGTGGGCCAATTCCAGGTCGGCGGAAATGGCAATTCCCAGGTCGCTCATCACCAGGCGACTCTTCAAGCCGACTGTCAGCACCTCAAACCCCGGCGTCTCGCTGATCAGGTTTGCGGTCACCAACGCATCAATGGCGCCGGTGAATGACATCATCGAGAAATTGTTCAAAAGGACGAAGGCGACACGGGTCAGGGCCTGCGGCTTCACGGTTTTTTCCGCCGTGCAGGCGTACCCCATGTTCTTGTCCTTGAGCACGCTCTCGAATACGAATGTCATGACTAGACAGCGCTTTTCGGCGCGTTGAGCAACAACTCAAGAAAGGCCTGGCAATCCTGACTGTCGGGCAAGGCTTGAATGGCCTGTTTAATCCCGTTGCTGAGGGTGACACCCAGGCTGTCATCCGCGAGCAGATGGTATTTATCGATCAGCTCGGCGCTCGACATCGGGTTGCCCGGGTCGCCCTTGGCGGTGGCCGTAGGGCTGGCGAGACGGCTGCCGTCTTTCAGGGTCACGGTCACGCGGGAAAGAATTTCCTCCGGGAATCGGCTGGACAGATCGGGCGCCTCGCGAAGGGTGATCTTCGCGCTGACACTCAAAATGTCCGGCGAATGAATGGCGTCTCCGGTGACCTCGCCAGGGCCAAGCTTTCCGCGCGTTATCAAGGCGGCCAGTGGAAACGCCAGCGCGTACTGGGCTTCATCCGCGTTCTTCGGGAAATACCCCTGCAAGCACACGGATTCATGGAATGTTTCAACGTCGATGGTTTCGATCGACTCAGGCTTGATGGCGGGATGCGTTTGCATCAGCGCGGTCATCGCTGTGAGTGCCGGTTGCGCCCAGCGACACACGGGCCATGGCTTGAAATATTGCTCGTCGATTTCCCAGCGGGTGCCGATGTCCTGCCAGAAGCTGGAAATTTCCAGCGGTTCGACCGTCGCCGCCGGGGCACCGGTAATGCCCATCCGGGCCATCAGTAGCGCGTTGACTCCGGCAAACGCCCCGGCGCCGTGGGCATCACGCAGCATCGACGGGAAGCTGATCAACCGCATCATCGGGCACCTCGGGCCGAAGTATTCGGCGATACCCAGGGCGTGGCGAAACGTCGTTTCGTCCAGCTTCAGCAAGCGTGCACCCGCACAGACAACGCCGATCCCGGAAAAAGCTCCCGACGCGTGATATTCCGGGGCTGTGGCCATCAAGGCCTGACCGGCACGCAATGCTGTTTCATAACCGATGCATAGCGCCATGAGCAGCTCTTCGCCGCTGATGTCTTGCCCTTGATTGAAGCAAGCATCCACCAACGCAATCACCGCAGGCACAACCGTTGCACCGGCGTGGCCTTTGGAGGTGAAGTGGCCTTCATGGGCGTCCAGGCTATCGACACTGAAACCACCCGCATACGCGGCGCCCAATGGATGAACAGCCCTGCCGTCGAACCACAATCGGCTGGCGAGTTGATTGGCCGAGAAGTTCGCCTCAGCGTAGGCCTTGAGCAAGACGCTGGTTTGATTGTCACGAGCGCCCGCGGCCACACCGATAATGTCCAGCAGGCAGGTTTCAACCAGCTCGCGTGTGTGCTGCGGAACGTCCTTGTAGCTGAAATTCTGGACGAAAGAATACAACGGCATCTTATGATTCCTGAAGAGTGAATTCCGAAACAGAAGAAAAGTTGCCGGGCCAGGGCAACTTATTAAGCAGCTTTAAACGCGGAGGTTATTTCTGTGCAGTGGCGGTATTTGCAGCGGCGCGTGCATCCGCTAACCAGCTGTCGTACTTCCCGCGATGGGCGGCGATCCATTCCGCGGCATGACGAGTGATGTCCGCTGCACTTTTCTCGCCGTTGTGCATTTTCAGATTCTGCGCACTTTCATCGTCGGTGGAGATTTGCATCTCGGACAGAAACTTGGTGGCCACCGGATTCTTCTCGGCGAACTCTTTGTTCAGGACAGCCCTGACCGAATCCACCGGGAAACCGAGGTTTTTGCCGTTAAACGTCGTATTGGTATCGTTTTTACCGCTGGGCAGATCGGTACGCGGTACGGTCAGCCAGACAACGTCTTTACCTTCAACCAGCACACCGGAAATCCATTGCGGCACCCAGGTGTAATAGAGGATGGACTTGCCTTGTTTATAACGGGCGATGGTGTCGGCCATCAGCGCAAAGTAGGAGCCCTGATTGTTTGAAACGGTCTTGGTCAGGCCATAGGCTTTCATCTGGTGCGCAATGATCAGTTCGCAACCCCAGCCTGGATTGCAACCGGTGAGGTCGGCTTTACCGTCGCCATCGCCATCGAACAGCTTGGCAATCTCGGGTTTCTGCAAGTCTTCAATCGAGGTGATTTTGTATTGGTCAGCGGTTTTTTTATCAATCATGTAGCCCTGCAACACGCCCGGCATGATATCGCCGGATTTCACCATCGCATCATCGCCACCGGCTTTGTCGTAGAACGATTCATGCAGTTTTTCCCACATGTGCACGGTGAAGTCGGCGTCGCCACTGGCGAGCGCAACAAACATGGTGGAGTACTCGGTCTCCTTGGGCGGCTGAACTTTGTAGCCAAGTTCCTTGAGGCCCGCCATGGCAATCTCGCCGCGGAATCGCTCTTCGGCGATTGACGGGAAAATAGGGGTGATCGATACCCCTTTGCCTGGTTCTGGCGCATTCGCGGCGGACGCGAAAACTGGAGATACCGCCAAGGCTAGAAGCGCCACGGAACGAATAAGATTTTGTGCAATTGCGCGTTGTGTGAAATTCATTGTCGTTACCCTATGTGAATTAAGGAGCTGGCATTTCTTATGGTTCACGGCGCCGCCAGGCGGGTTAACTTTCTTTCGGACTGACTTCGATTTTTTGAATGGGGGGTTTTCTTTTCAGGCGAAACAACACGCCTACAGGGCCTGTCTGGTACCAGCGCTCACCTTTGGTGGCCCGGTTACTGCGCTCGCCCATGGCCTGGGTCAGGCGGTCGAGGAAAATCGCCAGCAATACCAGGCCTACGCCACCGACGGTCGCCAGGCCCATATCGAGGCGACCGATCCCGCGCAGCACCATCATTCCCAAGCCACCCACCGAAATCATCGAGGCGATGACCACCATCGACAGTGACAACATCAATGACTGGTTCAGGCCGGCCATGATCGTCGGCGCCGCCAACGGCAGTTGCACGCGCCTCAGCATTTGTCGCGGGGTACAGCCGAACGCACGGGCGGCCTCGACCTTGTCTTCCGGCACTTGTCGAATGCCCAGATTGGTCAGCCTGACCAGCGGGGCGATCGAAAAGATGATGGTGACCAACACCCCCGGCACGTTGCCGATACCAAACAACATGACCACGGGCACCAGATAAACGAATGCAGGCAGTGTTTGCATGGCGTCGAGCACCGGGCGCAGCAGCATCTCCAACCGGTCACTGCGGGCGCACAAGACCCCAAGCGGTATGCCAATGACCGCGCAGAAAAACAGTGAAGTGAGCACCAGAGCGAGGGTGATCATCGCGTCATTCCAGACACCAATTACGCCCAGCAGCGTCAGCGTGACAAAACAGAGGATGCCTATTTTCTTTCCACCCACCTGCCAGCCAAACAACGTGGCAACAATGATAAATATCGATGGGGGAATGGACAGCAAGCCAAACTGAATACCATTGAGTACTTGGTCGATTGGCCATCTGATCGAACGGAATATATCGCGGAAGTTATGAACCAGATAATTAAGGATAACTTCTACCCATTGGCCCAGAGGAACGTTGATAGATTGAAACGGGTCTAGAAGATTGAATTCGTTCATGCTAATCACCTGAATGTCTGAGCCTGGCAAGCCAGCAAGTAACGCCTTAGTGGCGGCTCATTGTCTGGAGCAATAGGCTCTTGGAGATCGTGCCTTTGAACACTCCCTGGCGATCCAGCACGGCAACCGGATTAACCGCATCTGCAACAATGTGGAAGATGTCTTGAAGTAGCACATCATCACGCAGCGTAGGCGTGGCTTGATCCTTCGCGTAAGGGTGTTCCGCACAGATCCTGGCAACGTCGCCAGCCTTCAGGATCTTTGATGCATCGAAACCTTTGAAGAATGCCCTGACGTAATCATTCGCCGGGTGACACAGCAGCTCCTGGGGCGTGCCGATCTGCACGACCCGGCCGCCTTCCATAATCGCAATGCGATGGCCGATTCGAATCGCTTCGTCGATGTCGTGTGAAATGAAGATGATCGTGCGGTGTTGCTCTGCTTGCAGGCGAATCAATTCGCCCTGCATTTCGCTGCGAATCAGCGGGTCGAGTGCCGAGAAGGCTTCGTCCATCAGCAGGATGGCCGGGTCATTGGCCAGCGCTCTGGCCAGGCCGACCCGTTGCTGCATACCGCCCGACAATTGATGCGGATAGCTGTAGGCGTGTCCGTCGAGGCCCACCTGTTTAAGGGCTTCCAGCGCACGAAGATGACGCTCGCTTTCTTCGACCCCCGAGATTTCCAGGCCGAACGCCACGTTGTCGATCACGCTCATATGAGGCATCAGCGCAAATGACTGAAACACCATGCTCATGTCTTTGCGTCGAACACTCAAAAGATCCGCGTCCGATAGACCGGTGATTTCCTGGCCATTGAGATGGATAGTGCCCGAGGTCGGTTCGATCAGTCGGTTGAACAACCGAACCATGGTCGACTTCCCGGAGCCGGAAAGTCCCATGATGACGAATATCTCTCCGCGTTTTACTGAAAAACTGGCGTCAAAAACACCGACAACTTGGCCCGTCTTGCTGAAGATTTCATTCTTATCCGCGCCGCGGGCGAGCATGTCCATGGCGAGTTTTGGTTGCGTGCCAAAAACTTTATAAATGTTTTTTACCGAGAGTATCTCGTCACCAAGACTCATAACCCCTCCTGCTGCAATTACGACATAAAATCAAGACTTTGCGGTACGTATCTTGATCAGTTAAGACGGCGCGTGTGAGGGCAGTCAAGCTGAGAGAAGGGACGGGAATTAGTCATTGTGACTTTCCTCATTATTATGTGATGTTTATTGTTTTTCTTTTGTCGGCGCTGAATTGAACAGTTCCTTGAGGTCCAAGTTATTACCTAATAAGGTCAGCGTCTAACAACATTTCTTCTGACCTATCAATAACCCTATGTTATCGATTGCGAACAGACTGGCATTTCCGTTTGAACAGCATCGTTTTATGCACTCAAGCGCTGTTTCCCGCTGTCGTAGACGCTTTGTTTCAGCTACTCTCGGGCTTGCGCTGTGGGTGGAACCTTGCCGCTGATTTCATCTCTCAAGGCCCTTCCAGGGGCCCCTGACCAGGCATTCAATACTCTAGGTTATGGTTAAGCACATCGATCCAGATATGACGCTGCTGAAAATGCCGTCGCTCAAAGCGGTCAAGTCATTCGTTGCCGCTGCCAAATACCAGAGTTTCACCCGTGCGGCTGAAGCACTGTGTGTGACCCAGGCAGCGATCAGTCGGCAGATACGAGAGCTTGAGGCGTACCTCGGAGTGGACCTGTTCAAGCGAGTGGGGCGGGCGGTCGAGCTGACGGAAGCCGGTTCGATATTTTTCGATGCCGCACAGTTATCTTTCGTGAACATCTCCCAGGCCGCCGAGCGGATTCGCACCAACAATGCCGGCAAACGCACGTTGACGCTGTGCTGTTCCCCCGCGTTTTCAGCCCTCTGGCTCGCCGCCAAGCTGCCGGGTTTTTTCACCAAGAACGCAGACATCGACCTCAACCTGGTCACCACTCAAAACTTCCTGTCGATGGAGCCGGGTGTCACTCCGGACATTTTCATCACCAAAATGGCCAGGGTTCAGGATGGCTATCGGAGTTATCCGCTGTTTCATGACGTCATCTATCCGGTGTGCACGCCTCGCTATAAAGATGAGCACCCAGAGCTTTCCAGCCTGGAGGGTTTGCGCGACGGGGTGTTGCTGAACCTCAGCCCCTATGGCAGATCCCAGGTGGCAGAGCACGTCGATTGGGGCGTCTGGCTGGCTTATCACGATGTCGATATCGAAAAACGCCCCCACGACAGCCCGCACGTTTTCAACGCGAATGACTACAACCTGGTGATCAGCATGGTGTTGACCCATCAGGGCGTCGCCCTCGGCTGGAATCACCTGGTGGCAAACCTGATCGCAAATGGCACGTTGATTCGGCCGGTCGAGGAGGAGGTGGTCCTGCATGAAAGCCAGCACTACCTGACTTTTCGCGAAGACCGAATCAATGACGATGCTTGTTGCCGGCTTAGGGACTGGATTCTTGCGCAGTTCTCCCGAAGCGATTAGACGGGGATGCCAGCGGTGGCCCTGCAGGGTTCTCACCGCCGGCAAAGGCGCACTTAGCCGACCGACCTTAATGTGATCGTGTCGTTGAGTTGCTCAAGCATCGTCTTGCAGTACCAATCATCAAACTGGCACACGCCAATTTCGCTGGCCACCGACAGCGGGCCAGGCTCGAAAGCCGGCGAGTTGACGCCGACCTGAGCGCCTTCCACCAAAATGCGGTCCTGGTCATTGGTGGCGAGCCAGACTTTGGTCAGTCGATCGATGTCGTAGTCGACGCCTTCCTGCGCGGTCTTTTTAACAATCCATTTGGTGGTGACCATCGTCTCGTTCGGCCCGATCGGCAGAACACGGAAGCTCAATGCGTGATCGCCGAGGAAGTGGTTCCAGGTTGAGGGATAGTTGAAATACAACAAGGCGCCGATATTGGCTTCGCCGGTGGTGTCCAGGCGACCGGCTACCGCAGGCTTGCCGTCCATGGTGTAGCTGACGGCCCCCGAAAACAGTGGGATGCGGGTCATGCGGAACCGGCCCTTGTCGTCCATGACCAGCCGACTCGGCAGGCCGGCCGCTTCGCAGCGGTCCCAATGTTCCTTGAGTTCGAGGTCTTCATCGCCACCCGCGCCGCCCACTGACGGGTTGTCGACGAAGGAGTGCATCAGTTCCGGGTGAGTGAAGTCGCAGTGGTAACACTCGCGGTTGTTCTCGAATACCAGTTTCCAGTTGCCTTTTTCGATGATGTTCGACTCGAACGCGACTTTGCAGTCGTCCAGGTAATGCGGCGCCACGAAAGGGGTGACGGATTTCCTGAATGACGAAAAGTCCGGGGCGATGTCCGCCACGCACACATAGATGTAGGTCTCGACGACCTCGCAATGCACCGGTTTCAATCCAAGCTGGGACTTGTCGAAATCGTCCCCCATGTTGCCGGCGAACAACAATTTACCGTCCAGCTCATAGGTCCATTTATGGTAAGGGCACACGAGTTTGGCGACCTTGCCGCTGGCTTCCGGGCACACCTTGGAACCGCGATGACGGCAAGCGTTATGGAACGCCCGAATCTGTTTATCGGCGCCACGCACGACAGCGACAGGGTAGTCGCCCACTTGCAGCGACAGGTACTGGCCTGGCTTCTCCAGCTCGAAGGTGTGTCCGGCGAAGATCCAGCTTTTGTGCCAGATCTGTTCCAGGTCCTGCCGGTAAACGTCCGGGTCGCTATAAAGGGCACCTGGCAGCGCGTAGTCAGGCTTGCGCTGCGCAATAAGATTTGAAACGGCCGATTTAGTGCTCACGGTCAACACACTCCAGATTACCAAGGGGGCGACATATCCAGCCTGCTCAGCGTGATGAGGCTGAAGGTCACTTGTTTCGTTTATTTGTCCATGTGTGCATGTATAGCAATATTTTTATATCCGCTTATTCGAGCCCGATCAGCAGATTCAAACTAATGAGATGGGCGTGCGGAAAAACTTCGCCGTTTATTCGTTGATAAAATATCGCTGTTGTAAGGCTACGACCCCAATCATCTATCAACAAGAAACTTTTACGCTGAGCAATGCATAAACAAATGTTATCGATTGAGGTTGCGGCTTCGGCACCTGTTTTATAAGTGATTGAAATTAAACGTATAAAAATCAGGCAGGGTTTGGCACTCTGATGTTTAAACACCTGCAAGCAAGAAATACACTCTATTGACCACCTTCCTGCCCCATGCCAGTCTGGATTCAAGAGTTATTCCTGCCAGTCGGTAAACCACTTCGGATCTACGGACATCATGACGCTTTATTGAAGCCTATGAACGGCGCGATAAAAGTACCGTCGTTATTCCCGTGTCTGAATATTGGCAACGTTGATCTTCCATACAACCCACATTCGGAGCATTTATCTTGAAATTTGAAGGTATCTATACGCCAGCAGTTACCCCCTATAAACCCGACGGGGAGATCGACTGGAGTGTGTATTCGGAAGTTTTGGAGTCGCTGATTGAAGCGAAGGTGCACGGCATTATTATCGGCGGCTCGACCGGTGAATATTATGCGCAGACGTCGGAAGAACGGACTGAGCTCGCGGCCTACGCCAAAGATGTCATCGGTACTCGTGTGCAACTGATCGTTAGTACCGGGGCCATTCGCACCGAAGATGCCGTCCAGTACGCGAAGGACGCCAAGGCGATCAACGCCGACGCCATACTCGTCACGTCGCCGCCTTACGCACTGCCAACCTCCCGGGAAAACGCGATCCACGCGCTGACCATCGACCGCGCCGCCAACTTGCCGATCATGCTTTACAACTACCCGGGCCGCATGTGCGTGTCGATGGATGAGGAGTACCTGACCCGCGTGAGCGAGTCGCAAAACGTGATTGCCATTAAAGAGAGCTCCGGCGACATGGGCCGGGTGCATTTGCTGGCGCGGCAGTTTCCGAATATCGGACTGTCATGTGGCTGGGATGACCAGTCGCTTGAGTTTTTTGCCTGGGGCGCCAGGAGCTGGGTGTGCGCCGGTTCCAACTTCCTGCCCCGTGAGCACGTAGCGCTTTATGAAGCCTGCGTAATCGAAAAGAACTTCGACAAGGGCCGTCAGATCATGTCGGCGATGATGCCGCTGATGAATGCCTTGGACGGCGGCAAGTTCGTGCAGTCGATCAAGCACGGTTGCGAAATTGCCGGGTTGAACGTAGGCGACGTGCGCTTGCCGCTGCAGCCACTTGAAGCCGAAGAACAGCAAAGCCTGGCCTCAGTCATCGCCGAACTTAAACGCAATGTAGCCAACATTACTTCGGGAGCCAGCCATGGGTGATCTTCTCAGCAAAGCCGAGTATGCCGCCCTGGCGAAAGACATTTCGCTGCCCTCCAAGGCGTTTATCAACGGCGCGTTCAGACCGGCGATCTCGGGCCAAACCTTCGCGACGCACAACCCGGCGACCGGTGCGTTTTTGACGGACGTCGCGGCGTGTTCGGCCGAGGATGTGGACCTTGCGGTGAGTAATGCCAAAGAGGCGTTCGAGGATGGACGCTGGCGCTCGATTTCCCCTCGGGAACGCAAAGCCGTCCTACTGAAATTTGCCAGCCTGCTGGAAAATCATCAGCACGAACTGGCCGTCCTTGAGAGTCTCGACAGCGGCAAACCTGTGAGTGAATGCCAGTTGGTGGACGTGCCGGACACCATCCACACGCTACGCTGGCACGCGGAATTGATCGACAAGATTTACGACAACACCGCTCCGGTGGGCAGCGACGCGCTGACCCTGGTAGTCCGCGAGCCCATCGGCGTGGTGGGCTGCGTATTGCCGTGGAATTTCCCGCTGTTGATGCTGGCCTGGAAAATCGGTCCGGCGCTCGCGGCCGGTTGTTCGGTCATCGTCAAACCGGCCGAGCAAACCTCGTTGACCACCTTGCGCGTGGCCCAGCTCGCGTTTGAAGCCGGGATTCCCGCCGGCGTGTTGAACATTGTGACCGGCACGGGCAAGGAGGTCGGTGAGCCGATTGGCTTGCATAACGACGTGGATATGGTGAGTTTCACCGGCTCAACCGCGACCGGCCGCCGATTCCTGCATTACGCCGCCGATTCGAACCTGAAACGCATCGTGCTGGAGTGCGGCGGGAAAAACCCGGCGGTAGTGATGGATGATGCGCAAGACCTGGATCTCGTCGCCCAGCATGTGGTCAACGGTGCGTTCTGGAACATGGGCGAAAACTGTTCCGCGACTTCGCGCCTGATTGTGCATGCCTCGGTCAAGGATGAACTGCTGGAACGCATGGGCGCCTACATCCGCGAGTGGAAAATGGGCGACCCGCTCGATCCGGAAAACCGCGTCGGGTCACTGGTCAGCCCGGAACATTTCGCCAAGGTGAAGTCGTACCTTGAGCACGCGACTGCCGGGAATCTCAGCGTCGTGTACGGTGGCGCCACCCAGGACGGCGCCTTTGTCGAACCGACCGTGATTGACGGTGTGGAGCGCAATAGCCGGTTGTTCCAGGAAGAAATCTTCGGCCCGATCCTGTCGGTCACCACGTTCAATACGCTCAGCGAAGCGATTGCCCTGGCCAATGACACGCTATACGGCCTGGCGGCCTCGGTTTATACCGGCAGCTTGCGCCGGGCGATCAAGTTGTCGCGGGAAATCCGCGCCGGCATCGTCACCGTGAACTGCTTTGGCGAGGGCGATGCGTCGACCCCGTTCGGCGGCTACAAGGAATCGGGTTTCGGCGGTCGGGACAAATCGATTTTTGCCCATGACCAGTACACCGAAATCAAAACCATCTGGATCGATGTGTCTGATCGGTCGGATGAAGAGACCGAAAAATGAGCACCCATACCATCAAGCGCCTGCCGGTCGACACCGGGGTCTCAGGTTGGGAGGCGATTTCCGTTCGCACTGCGCCCGTGCGCAGGCTTGATGGAAACGTGATGGCGGACTGGCTGATTATTGGTGCCGGTTTTGCCGGCCTTTCCGCTGCGCGCAGGCTTTCGCAGCTGCACCCCGGTGACCGCATTGTGGTGGTCGATGCGCATGAAGTGGCCAAGGGACCGGCCGGCCGCAACTCGGGTTTCATGATCGATGTGCCGCACAGTCTGTCGTCCGGTGAATACTCCGTGGCAAGCGGGTCGGCCACGGCGCTGGAGATCACGCAAAATCGCTTTGCGATCGAGTTCGCGGCCCAGGCGGCACGCGAGTACGGGATGTCAGCCGAGACGTTCGACCCTTCAGGGAAGATCAACGCGGCCGCCACCGAGCGCGGATTGAAACTGAACGTCAATTACGCTCACTCCCTTGAGAGTATTGGCGAAAAGTACGAGATGCTGGATGCCGCGCAGATGCGTGAAATCACCGGCTCGACCTATTACCACGGCGGGATCTACACCCCCGGCGCGGTGATGATTCAACCCGCGCAATACATCCGGGACCTGGCCGCGGGACTGGCCGGGAACATCACGCTGTATGAGTGTTCGCCGATTGTTGAATTGTCGAAGCAAGGCAGCGACTGGGTGGCTCGGTCGCCAGACGGGTCAGTGCATGCACCCAAGGTCATACTCGGGGTTAACGGTCACATTGAAGATTTTGGCCACTATCAAGGACGCTTGCTGCACGTCTTCACTTACGCCTCCATGACGGCAGCGTACAGCGACGAGGCGTTCGGCAAACGGGTGTCGGGCAAAGCCAAGTGGGCCTTGTTACCGGCGGATCCCATGGGCGCGACGGTGCGCAAGATCTCTGCGGACGGTCAATCGCGCATCGTCATCCGGACCAAGTTCACCTATGACCCGACGATCCAGGTAACGCCAGAACGTGTGGCGGCGGTTGCCAAGGAACAGCGGCATTCGCTGGATGCGCGCTTTCCCGAGCTGCAATCCACGGCATTGGAGTTCAGCTGGGCAGGGCGTCTGTGTTTGAGCCGCAACAGTGCCGCTGCGTTTGGGGAGATTGAAGAAAACCTTTACTCGGCATGCTGCGAAAATGGATTGGGTACCGTCAAGAGCACCCTGGCAGGGGTGATGGCGGCGGAGTTGGCGTCGGGTACGCGGTCGGAGTTTCTGAACAGTTTCAGTCACGCACCAGGACCCAGCAGGCTGCCACCCAAACTGATCACCAAGTTGGGGGTGAGTTCGGTGATTCGCTGGCATGAGTTCTGGGCCGGGCGGGAAGGTTAAGGGGAGGGGGCGAACGCCCCCTCCGTTTGCAACTTATGCGTTCAAAACGGCAACGGCAGTTTCGCGGTGCGGCCGCCATCCACCACCAGCACTTGGCCGGTGATGAAGGCCGATAACTCGGAGGCGAGGAACACCACGGCGCCGCCAATGTCCGTCGGCATCCCGGTGCGCCCGACCGGATGAAGTCGCAGCAAGGCCTGACGCGCCGCTCGCGGATCAGCCTGGGTGGCGAGATACGCATCACTCAACTCGGAATTGATCCACCCGGGGGCGATGGCATTACAGCGAATGCTGTCCCGCCCAAGATCGACCGCCAGCGCCCGGGTCAATCCGTGGATGCCGGCCTTGGAGGCGCAATAGGCGGCATGTTCAGGGTTAGAACCGATCCCTTCGATCGACCCGATGTTGATGATGCTGCCTGCGCCTCGGCGCCGCATCTGAGGCACGAGCGCCTTGCACAGAAATGCCGGCGCCCGCAGATTGACCGCCATCATGCGATCCCAATCCTGCTCGGTCATGTCATCGATGGTTTTCTCGAACATGAACCCCGCGTTGTTGACCAGCACATCGACGCCGCCGAGTTGCTCCTGAGCGACTTGCGCGATCAATCCCGGGGACTCGATCGAGGCAAGGTCGGCCTCGACGAAATGCACGCGGGGGTGCTTGCGTAATTGCGCGTCCAGCGCCTGGCGCTGAGCGATCAGCACCGAAGCTCCCGCTTCAAGCAGTTTCTCGGTAATCCCCCGGCCAATGCCTCGGCCGCCCCCGGTCACCACTGCATTTTTACCCTTGAGCATCGCGCGTTCTCCTCAACCTGATACCGGCTTGGCGCCGGTGACTTCTACGGTTTCACCGGCGATGTACCGGGCTTCGTCGGACGCCAGAAACGCGATGACATCGGCGATATCCTCGGGCTCGGCGATACGCCCCAGTGGCACGCTCTTGTTCAACTCCTGCACGGCCTTGTCCGGGTCCAGGCCACGCCGCTCAAAGCCGCTGCGGATCATCGGCGTATTGATTTCGTGGGGGCAGACAGCGTTCACACGGATGCCCAACGGCGCACAGTCGCGGCCCAGGTTCTTGGTCAGCGCCGCCACCGCCCCTTTGCTGGTGCAATACGCCACGTGGGCCGGGCCGGGGTAAATGCCCCAGACCGAAGAGGTATTGACGATCGTGGCGCCGGGGCGATTTTTCATGTGCGGTATCGCTGCGCGGCAGATGAAGAACACGGCGTTCAGGTTGACGCCCATGGCGTCGAACCACATTTCGTCAGTGGTTTCCTCAATGGTGCCCCGAGGAATAATGCCCGCGTTGTTCAATACGATATCGATCCCCGAAAAGACATCGACGGCCGTTTGGACGATGGCTTCGCAATATTCTTTGCGGCGCAGATCGCCGGCCAGATAGTGCACTTCGGCGCCGAGTTCTCGGACCTTGGCGGCAATTGATTTGCAACCGGCTTCGTCAAGATCAGACAGGAAAAGCCTGGCGCCTTCACGGGCAAACAGTAACGCCAGCGCCTGTCCCACACCCCCAGCCGCGCCTGTAACGATCACCACCTTGTTATCGAACTTCATGGCACCTACCTATTATTGTTTTTCGGTAGAACCATTATTTGGTTTCACGGCTTCATAGCGTCTAGCAACTTTTTTACCGGGCCAAAGATAACGTGCTGTTATCCAAAAAGAGGGAATTGCAGTCGAGAGGGAGGATCAGCGTCCAAAAAATGTACGCCACTGTACATGGCGTGTACGCCACGGATACTGAGGTGTAGAGTGGCGAAGAATTTTCAAAAGAAGGTGCACGCGGATGTCGCAGGCAGCAAAGGCGAAAACCAAAGGGCAGGATGCAGGCTGGCGCGGCTCCGTCGATGTCTGGCTGGACGCCGCCTACGATGCGCTCAAAGAGTCCGGTGTGGATGCGGTGCGGGTGATGCCGCTGGCCAAACACTTGAACTTGTCACGTACCAGCTTCTACTGGTTCTACACCGACCGTGAACAATTGCTCGCGGCACTCCTGGCTCGATGGCGCGACAAGAACACCGGCGGCATGGTTAACCAGTGCGAGAGCTACGCGGAAAGTATTTCCGAGGCGATCCTCAATATTTTCGAGTGCTGGGTAAACCCTGATCTGTTCGATTCCCAGTTTGAATTTGCGGTGCGCAGCTGGGCCTTGCAATCAGACGAGGTCAAGGACGAAATCGCCCTGGCGGACGAAACCCGGATGAATGCCCTGGCCGCCATGTTCCGACGGTTCGGCTACGAAAACGAGGCGGCGGACGTGCGCGCCAGGACCATCTACCTGACGCAGATCGGCTATATCTCCATGAAGACCACTGAAGACATCGTCGTGCGTTTTCGACGGATTCCCCAGTACGTGAGCGTGTTTACCGGCAAGGCACCCAAGCGCCGCGAGCTGGACCGTTTTTTTGGGAAGTTCGGCTACGCGGAAAAAGAGCCGGGCGTCTTTGTTCCCTTGGTCGATACCTTCGAAGAGTCGACTGCCGATGGCCAATAGAACCCTGGGCGTCATCGGCGGCACCGGTTGGCTGGGGCGCGCCATCGTCGAGGCGCTGCTCGAACAGCATCTTCTGAAGCCTGACGACGTATTGATCTCGAATCGCTCCGGCACAAGCACCTTCGGGCCGGATGTGCGTCTGCTGGCGGATAACCAGCAATTGGTGGACCTCAGTAATGTCGTGGTGCTGTCTATTCGGCCGGAGCAATTTCGTACACTGCAGATCAACGCCAGCGGCAAAGTGGTGATTTCCCTGATGGCGGGTGTCACTGCGACGGACATTCGTGCCGCCAGCGGTGCAGCAGTGGTTGTGCGCGCCATGCCCAATGCCGCCGTGGAAATCCGGCAATCCTTCACGCCTTGGTACAGCGCCGGACCACTGGATGAGCGCGACCGTGCCTGGGTGCAGCGTCTGTTTGAGTGCGTCGGCACGGCGAGTGAAGTGCCGGATGAAGACTGTATCGATTACCTGAGTGCGTTGTCCGGGACCGGGCCGGCCTTTCCGGCCATGTTGCAACTGGCGCTGACCAATCAGGCCGTAGCCGCCGGGATTCCACTTGCCATCGCACAACAGGCGGCACGCGGCGCAGTGGTCGGGGGAGGGCAGATGCTTGCCCGCCACGATCCGCAGCAACTGATCGAGTCGTTGATGGCTTACCGTGGGGTGACGGCAGCGGCATTGCAGTCGATGGCGGATGAAAATATCGAAGCCGTCATCGGCCGGGCCGTGGCGGCGGGTGCTGCAGTGGCGCGGCGCGGGATGTAGCGAGGTGCCCTGATCGCCGGGATCAGGGCATCGCTTCAAATGTCTTTCAGCAGTCGCAGCGCATCGTAAATGGCTGCGTGGGTATTGCGCGCCGAGACGGCATCGCCGATCCGGAACAACTGGAAACGCCCCTCGGGGTTGGTCACGATGTTCTGCGCTTTGCCGGCAATCAGGCTGTGCTGCTCGACCGCCCCGTCATTGCTGGAATGGGGTCGCAGGTCGAAGTACAGATCATCCAGGGGCAGGGTGCCGTGGTTGATCACTACCTGATCGACCACCCGCTGCTTGTGCACCTGGCGGTAATCGCTGCCGAAGTGGGCCACCAGTTGGCCGTCGCGCTTTTCAACGGAATCCACCCGGTACGTAACCGTAAAGGTGACGTTGAGGTCTTGCAGGCTGCGCATGTAAGGCACCAGGTTCATGGCCATCACCTCCGGTGCAAACGACCGGTCAGGCGTGACGATCTCCAGTTTCGCCCCACTGTTGGCAATGACCTCGGCGGCCTGTAGCGCCGCGTGGTCGCCGGCATCGTCGAAGATCAGTACGTTTTGGCCGGGTTTGATGTCGCCGGAAATAATGTCCCAGGCCGACACCACCAGTTCATTGCCATGCTTGAGCACTTCGGTGTGCGGCAAACCACCGGTGGCGACGATGACCACGTCCGGTTCCTCAGCCATGACCGTCGAGGCCTCGGCCCAGGTGTTGAAGTGAAACTTCACGCCCAGCCGTTCGCACTGCGCCATGCGCCAGTCGATGATGCTGATCATCTCGCGACGACGCTCGCTCAGGGCGGTCAGCCGAATCTGTCCGCCGGGTTGGTCGGCCACTTCGAACACCGTAACGGCGTGACCGCGCTCACCGGCCACCCGTGCCGCCTCCAGTCCCGCCGGCCCGGTGCCGATGACGACGACCTTGCGCTTGGTCGCTGCCTTGGGGATTTCGTGGGGCATGGTGGTTTCGCGCCCGGTCGCGGCATTGTGGATGCAATACGCGGCGCCGCCCTGGTAGATGCGATCCAGGCAGTAGTTTGCCCCCACGCACGGACGGATTTCTTCTTCACGCTTTTCGATAATCTTGCGCACGATATGCGGGTCGGTCATGTGCGCGCGGGTCATGCCCACCATGTCGATCTTGCCGGAGGCGATGGCATGCCGGGCGGTGGCGACGTCGGGGATCTTGGCCGCATGGAAGGTCGGGAAACCTGTCGCCGCGCGGATCTCACCGGCGAAATCCAGGTGCGGCGAGTTGCGCATGCCCTGGATGGGAATCACATCGGTGAGGCCGGCATCAGTATCAATATGCCCGCGCACCACGTTAAGGAAATCAACCAGACCGCTGTCCTTGAGCATGTGCGAAATCGCGATGCCTTCCTGCGCGCCAAATCCACCGGGAAGATCCTCGTCCCCGGTGTAGCGCACGCCGAGCAAAAAGTCCTCGCCGCATTGCTTGCGGATGCCGCGCAGGATATCGAACGTAAACCGCAGACGGTTTTCCAGGGAACCGCCGTAGGGGCCTTCAAGATCATTGGTCAGCGGCGACCAGAACTGATCCATCAAATGCCCGTAGGCCTGGAGTTCCAGGCCATCCAGCCCGGCTGCTTTCATGCGCTCGGCCGCATCGACGTAATCCTTGATGATCCGTTCGATATCCCACTCTTCCATCTTCTTGGGAAAGGAGCGGTGCGACGCTTCGCGACGGTGAGACGGCGAAACCACCGGCAGCCAGTCGGCCTTGTCCCAGCGGGTGCGCCGACCCAAGTGGGTCAGTTGGATCATCACCGCAGCGCCGTGTTCATGGCACTCATCGGTTAAATCCTTCATCCAGCCGACCACTTCGTCCTTGTACGCCAGGATGTTGTTGAACACCGGCGGGCTATCGCGCGACACCGCAGCGGAACCAGCGGTCATCGTCAGTGCCACGCCAGCCTTGGCACGCTCGACGTGATACGCCCGATAAAGCTCCTTGGGCATGCCATCGACCGGATAGGCCGGTTCATGGGATGTGGTCATGATGCGATTGCGCAGCGTCAGGTTTTTGATTTTGTAGGGTTGCAGCAAGGGATCGCTGGACATGTATTGCGCTCCTCGAACAGAACATCATGCAGGGTTTGACATGACGGTAAGTCGAATGTTCATGAGTGTCAATCATGATGTACACCTGTGTACATTTTGCTTGCGTGCCAAAAAATCCAGGACTAAGATCCGGCAAAACATGGATTGAAGAGGGCGCAGCCGTGCTTTCTCAATCTTCCGCCTGATGATGTGTTGGAAAGGAGTGCATACGTGACTGAGTTATTCGATAGCCGTCTGGCCAGCAAGCAAACCGCGTTTACCGAGATTCCAATCATCGATATCTCGTCGCTGCTTAATGGCGAGAATCCGCTTCAGGTGGCCCGGCAAATTGGCGATGCCTGCGAACAGGTCGGGTTCTTTTACATAAAGAACCATGGCATCGAGCAGCCATTGATCGATGAGATGTACCGGCTCACCAAAAGCTTCTTCAAGTTGCCTTACGAAGAAAAGAACCGGCTGAACATCGTCAACTCCGGGCCGACGCTACGCGGCTATATTCCGATGTATGCGGAAAACGTCGATCCCGCCAACACCCGGGATTTCAAGGAGTGCTTTGATTGCGGCGCTCATTACGAGGAGGTTTCGCCGTTTTTCGGGCCGAATCTGATGCCCTCTACGTTGCCGCAATTCCAAGCGGTTGCCGAGACTTATCACAGCGCTGTGCTGTCGCTCGCCAGAACACTCATCGGCGGGATCGCGCTGAGTCTGGACTTGCCACAAAATTACTTTGAACAGCGTCAACGCAAACCCATCACGATCCAGCGAATCCTGCGTTACCCACCGCAGATGGGAAAGGTGACCCAGGAGGAAATCGGTATTGGGGCGCACACGGACTACGGTTTCCTGACCGTCCTGTCTCAAGACGCCGTCGGCGGTTTGCAAGTGCGCAATCGTGCCGGCGACTGGGTGACGGCTCCACCGGTTGAAGGCACGTTCATCGTCAATATTGGTGACCTGGTGCAAACCCTCACCAACGATCGCTACACCTCGACCATGCATCGCGTGATCAACACCAGCGGTCTGGAACGCTATTCCATTCCGTTCTTCATCGATCTGGATTTCGATGCCGTCGTTGAACCGGTGCCCACCTGCGTCAGCGAGGCGTTACCTGCGAAGTACGCCGCCTACACCTGCGGCCAGCATAAATTTAAACGCTTCGTCGATAGCTATGCGCACCTGCAGGACGTTGCGGCGGTGTGATTGCTCTTTTGCTTATTGCCCGTCTGCCGTGCTTGAGCGGCGGACGAGCAATAAATCGCGGTGGCAAGAGGGGGTGATGACACTTGGTTCCTCTTGCTTGATCGCCCCGTAGGATCGGCTCAATCAGGTGCTGTTTGTCCCGCCGCTGCCAATGTGCGCCTTTCCTCGACTTCGGCCAGTACGGCGAGATCCTTATCGCCTTCACCATGGGCGATAGCATCCAGCAGGTTGGCGCGGATCAGGTCTGCTGTCGGCAGCTGGATCGATACGTCGGCAGCGGCGGCGAGGATCAAGTCGACGTCTTTGAGCCCAAGGGACGCCTTGAAAGCGGCCGGTTCATATCGGCGCTCACCGATCAGGGCGCCGTAACCTTGATAGACCGGGCCGGTGAAGATAGTGGTCGATACCAGATCGATCAGCGCGGCGGAGGGCAGATCGTGACGGGTCACCAACACCGCCGCTTCACTCATGGCTTGTACCGCCGACACCAGCAGGAAGTTGGTGGCCAACTTCATGGCGTTGGCGCTCGAGGCTTTATCACCCAGGCGCCAGGTTTTTCGCCCGATCAGATCAAGAAGCGGTTGGACACGATCGATAGCCGCCTCCGGTCCGGCGACCAGGATGTTGAGTTGAGCCGTGGCCGCGACGTTGGGGCGACCCATCACTGGCGCGGCGATGTAGTCGATGCCCTGGGCTTCATGCAGGGCGGCCAGCTCCTCGGCGAAGGCCACGGCAATCGTCGCCAGGTTGACGTGAATCAGCGGCCCCTTGAGCTGGGCCAGCAACCCGGAGTCCAGTAACACCGCACGCAGTGCCTTATCGTCGGCCAGCATGCTGAACACGATATCTGCGGTGAAGGCCTGGGTCGGGGTCGCCGCGGCGTGGGCGCCAAGCTCGACCAGTTTCTGCGCCGGTTCCGGTGAGCGATTCCACACCCACACTTCGTGACCACTTTTCAAAAGATTGGCAGCAATCGCCTGGCCCATGCTGCCAAGCCCCAGGAAACCGATTTTCATAAGTTGTGCTCCTTGTCTGCGAGAGTCCAAATGAATCAGCCGAGATGATCGTTCATAACACCAGAAGCTAAAACGTCACAGTCTCGGCTTTGCGGATGTAAGCAGGCAATCAATACCGCTGATATTTCGAGCCGAACTCAGGGCGGTTTTCTGCGACGACCACACCGGTGTGCGCTGCATTGCCTGGGCTGAACAGCGCGACACGTTCGCGCAGCACTTGCAGGCGATCGGCGCCGCCTTCGGCGACACGATTCTGGATCAGGCGATCCGAACCACCCTCGGCGACACGATTCTTTTGCAGGTTTTCAGAGCCATATTCCGCAACGCGATTCTGTTGCAGCCGATCCGAACCACCTTCCACCAGCAGTTGCTGGGCCGAGCTGTGGGCGGCAGCGCCCAAGGTGTTGGCCGAGGCCAGGTTCGACAGGCCGAGGCCGCCAATCAATGCTAGACCGAGTACCAGGGACGAGACTTTCGAGAAGTTGAACATGGGTGATGCTCCGTGCGTTTAGTTTGAGTGGGTCGGTAGCTGCTGCTATCCGGTGAACACAGTTAAACGCTCGGGTGTATCGGTGATGTGTGCGTGGACGCCGCGAAATCGGGTGTTGCGTATCTAGCGCGGGGTTTTATACAGACGGATACAAATCTGTTACCCACACCTCAAAGCCAGAGGGGAGGGCAGGGTCATTAACTTCGCCTCGTTGGCCGGTGTGAACGGCTTGCAGGATACGCCCTTACAACATGGCGAAGGAGGCGGTACGTGCCACCAAGTCAGGCCTTTTTCCTGTGTGGATTTATTCAGAACCGGTCCTGACTTGCTCACTGATCAGTTGGGCCAGTATCCGTACCGGTTCGGTGAAGCTCTGTCGAGACCTGTGTACGAGCCCGATATCACGGTGGAAGGTGTGCTGTCCGAGATCGAACGCTCGTACACCTTCGGGCCATTCCTGATCGGTTGCGGTCTGCGGCACCAGCGCTACACCGACGCCGTTCTCCACGAGCTTGATGATCGCCTCCAGTTCATCCAGCTCGCAAACTTCGCGTAAGGTGAAATGCATCTGCCGAAGGAAGCGATCCACCTGCCGGCCCCCGAAGGATGATCGGTCGTACCGAATGAATGGTTGGCTTGAAAGCAGTTTTGACCAATCGTCTCCCGGCACGTCGCGCGGTACGATCAGCCGGTAGGGTTCAAGCGCCAGGGTCGTCCAGCGTAGATCGCTCTGGAGCGAGAAGGGTGGGCGAATGATGGCGGCCATGTCGATCTCGCCGGCATCCACGAGGTTCACCAACTCCATCGATAGCCCCGGAATTACGCGGGTTCGGCACTGCGGGCATTGTTGGTGAAACCTGGCCAGTGCATCTGGAAGATAGGATCGCTGTACGGAAGCGATGGCACCGATGTTCACCAGCACGCTCGCAGGAAGTCCGATCGTGGTTGAGCCCAGATTGTCGTAAAGCCGAAGCAGCTCTTGCGCTTGCAGGAGTATTTGATGGCCCATCCTGTTCAGGTGGGCCGAGCGTCCCTTCCTGTCGAATATCTCGAAGCCGAGCTCGGCCTCCAGACGCTGAATCTGGGCGCTCACCGCTGCCTGGGTGAGGCCGATTTTGTTCCCGGCAGCGGCAAACGTACCTTCCCGTGCAACGGCGATGAGTGTTTTGAGTTCTTTGATCATTCACAAATATTAATTGTGTTTCTAAGAAAATTATATTGATTTTTTTGTTTTGTGAGGCGCCCTACGATGTACCTGTCCCCCGGCAACAGCCCGAACCTAGGAGCCGATGTCGGTGGGACGACGGAACTTGAAGCGTCGCGAAAAACCAACGGCCAACATTCATGAGTTCCGTCCTTTACCAACAAAAACTGTATTGGAGTTCTGATGAGCCTCTCGCCTTTCCACCTCGCAATCCCCGTTTACAACCTCGCTGGCGCGCGCACGTTTTACGGCGAAGTGTTCGGCCTGGAAGAAGGTCGTTCCAGCAACCAGTGGGTCGACTTCAACTTTTATGGCCACCAGTTGGTTATTCACGAACACCCAAAAACCGCGTCTCAGGAAAGCGTCCATAGCAACCCGGTAGACGGCCACGACGTACCTGTTCCGCACTTCGGCATCATTCTGGGCTGGGAAGAGTGGGAAGCGCTGGCCGAGCGCCTGAAGTCCTTTGGCACTGAGTTTGTGATCGAACCCTACATTCGTTTCAAAGGGCAGGTCGGCGAGCAAGCCACCATGTTTTTGTTTGACCCTTGCGGTAATGCCCTTGAGTTCAAGGCCTTCAAGGATATGAGCCAGCTTTTCGCCAAGTAAGAACCGTGTTGGCACAACAGCGTTGTGCCATTTGAACTCAAGTGAGCTGGAAGCTCATGAATCTAGCAACTGCCTATTAATGCAGTCCTTTCATTCCAACAAGAAGGCTAGACATGAAACGTATTCCCTTGGTGTGGCAAATCATTGCCGGGCTGTTGCTTGGCGTGCTCGTCGGTTGGTATTTCAATACCCATCCGCAGTATCAATTGTGGGTTAGCGCGGAAATCCTGAAACCGCTGGGCGATATCTTCATCAAGATGATGAAGATGGTCGTTGTTCCGATCGTGTTTTGTTGCATGATCCTGGGCATCGCAGGAGGCGGAGATAACAAGTCATTTGGTCGCATGGGCATCAAGTCGCTGGGGTACTTTTTTGCGATAACCGGCCTGGCGATTGTGATGGGGCTGTGTTTCGCGAATGTATTCGCGCCTGGCACAGGCACTGATATTTCCGGCATTACGCATAGCGCTGCGTCCATCACGATGGAGCCTTCGAAGGGCGCTCTCGTGATTGTGCAGAACATCGTTCCGGACAATGTCTTTGTGGCGATGTCGGAAGCGAAGTTGCTGTCGGTGCTGTTCTTCGCTGTCCTGTTCGGCATGGCATTGAACTCGCTACCCAGAGAGAAAAGCGCGCCAGTGGTCGCGGTGGTTCAGGGTATTTCCGATGCGATGTTCAAAGTCGTTTCAATCGTCATGGCTTACGCGCCAATAGGCGTGTTCGGCATGATCGGCGCTACCGTCGCAACCTTCGGCTTTGCCTCGCTATTGCCTTTGCTCAAGCTGATTGGTGTGGTCTACCTGGCACTGATTGTCTTTGCATTGGTGGTACTTGGCGGTATTTGCTATCTGATCGGCGAGAACATTTTCAAGCTGATCAAGTATTTCCGGAATGAGCTGATTCTTGCGTTCTCGAGTGCCGCATCGGCAGCGGTCATGCCGCAGTTGATGAGCAAGCTGGAGAGCTATGGAGTCCCGCGCCGAATCGTCAGTTTTGTGGTGCCGGTGGGGTATGCGTTCAATCTGGATGGTGCATCGATTTTCCTGGGCGTTGCGACGATTTTTGTCGCTCAGCTTTATGGCATTGACCTGTCGCTGTCTCAGCAGATCTTGCTAGTGGTCACGATGGTGCTGACCTCCAAAGGTGCTGCAGGGGTGCCTGGATTCGCCATCATTATCTTGTCTGCGACGTTGGCCTCTGCCGGTCTTCCATTGGAAGGGGTAGCGCTTATCGCGGGAATCTTCAGGATTATCGATAGCGGAACCACCACGCTGAACGTGCTGGGTAATGCCATTGCACCCTTGGTAATCGCCAAATGGGAGAGGGCGTCCCTTGAGCCTTCACGAGTCAATCAGGCAGTGCAAAAAGCATAACAATCCGCAAGAAGGCGTTCGACAGGAAACGCTAACGATTGAGTCGGTTCATTAGATGCAGGCAGGAGTTTCTAGACGACCGGTCTAGTTTTGTGTAGGCTGCCTTCCCTATGAAGAAACCTATCCAAGACATGCGACAGCACATCATCGATGTGGCCAAGTCGCTGATGACCAACAAGGGTTACACCGCCGTGGGGCTGTCGGAAGTGCTGACAACCGCTGGCGTACCCAAAGGGTCGTTCTATCACTACTTCCGCTCGAAAGAAGAATTCGGCCAGGCGCTGCTCGAAGAATATTTTCAGGAGTACATCGGGCGCGTCGATATCGTCATGGCCGCAGAAGGAACAGGAGCGGAGCGGCTGCTGGGCTATCTGCACTATTGGGCAAAGACGCAAGCGTTCGATCATCCCGAGGAGAAATGCCTGGTGGTGAAACTGGGCGCTGAAGTCTGCGACTTATCGGAAGACATGCGCACGGTGCTGGAGGAGGGCACCGCGCTGATCATTCAGCGGATCATGCGTTGCGTCGAGCAGGGCATGGCCGATGGTTCCATCTCGCAGACTCAGGACGCGGCGATATTAGCCGAATCGCTCTATCAGCTATGGCTGGGCGCCTCGCTGTTGGTCAAGGTCAAGAAGACCATGGCCCCGTTTGAAACCGCACTGATCACAAGTAAACGCCTGCTGGCCTAGGGGCGTTTTTTTTAACCAATTTACTAGACGACCGGTCTAATATTTGAGGTATTCAACATGATTGATAACAGTCATAACACCGACCTTTTTTCGCCCACGCGGATGGGCGCCTTGCAACTGGCCAACCGTATTGTCATGGCTCCAGTGACACGCAGCCGGATGGCGGAGGACGGCGTGCCGAATGAACTGCACGCCACTTACTACGCCCAACGTGCCGGCGCAGGCCTGATCATCGCCGAAGCCACGAACATTTCTGCCCAGGGCCGCGGCTATGCCATGACGCCAGGTATCTGGTCGGAAGAACAGGTGGCAGGCTGGAAAAAAGTCACTGACGCGGTACACGCAGCAGGCGGCAAGATCGTCAGCCAGCTATGGCACGTTGGTCGCTTCTCCAGCGTCGAGCTACAGCCAAACGGCGAGGCACCGGTCGCTCCCTCGGCAATCAAGGCCGAAGGTACGACCTACACCAACAATGGCATGGTCGAAGTGTCCATGCCTCGGGCGCTGGAGACTTCAGAGATCCCGGGGATCATCGAGCAGTACCGGCATGCGGCTGAAAATGCAAAGCGAGCCGGTTTTGACGGTGTGGAAGTCCATTCTGCCAACAGCTATCTGCTCGATCAGTTCCTGCGTGATTCCACCAACCAGCGCACTGACCCGTACGGCGGGTCCATCGAGAACCGGACGCGGTTGACGCTTGAAGTCACCGAAGCCGTGGTCGCGATCTGGGGCAGTGACCGGGTCGGCATCCGCCTTTCGCCGGTGACACCTGACGCAGGTAATACGCCCCCTGACAGCAACGTCATGGCGACTTACGGCTACCTCATTCAGCAGTTGAACAGATTCAACCTGGCCTATCTGCACTTCGTCGAAGGCGCCACCGCCACTTCTCGCACCGTTCCGGAAGGGGTGGATCTGGACGCGCTGAGTGCGCAGTTCGAAGGGCCGTTCATTGGTAACAACAACTATGACCTGGATATGGCGCTGGAACGCCGGGCGCAAGGCCGGATTGACGCGGTAGCGTTCGGTCGTTTGTTCATTGCCAATCCAGACCTTGTAGAGCGCCTGCGTCGTGGAACCGAACTGACCATCGCGCCACGTGAGAGTTATTACGGCGGAGGCGCCAAGGGCTACACCGATTGGCCAACGGCCAACGCCAACTAATGAGAGGTTCCCCTTGCGTCGACTCGGCGCGGGGAGGCTCCGTCGCGAGCGCATTTCGCCGCACAAGAGGTACTCAAATATGAATTATCTGCAAAACAAGGTCGCCATCGTCACTGGCGCATCTTCCGGCATCGGCGCAGCCACCACTCGTGCACTCGCGGCACAGGGTGTCCGCGTAGTAGCGGCAGCACACGATCAGCATGGGCTGGAAGCGTTTGTTGCAGAACTGCGTGAGTCAGGCAGCGATGTGGTTGCCTTCACCGCAGACGTTACCCATCTGGATCAAACCAAAGCGCTGGCGAAGTTTGCACAAGACACCTACGGCGCCGTGGACATCTTGGTCAACAACGCCGGCCTGATGCTCTTTTCCAACTGGGTCGATCTGGCCGTGCAGGATTGGGAAAAGATGATCGATGTGAACATCAAGGGCTACCTCAACGGTATTGCGGCTGTATTGCCGTACATGCTTGAACAGAAATCCGGGCAGATTCTCAACATGGACTCTGTTGCAGGTCATCAGGTCGGGCCGGCGGCGGGTGTTTACAGCGCAACCAAGTTTTTCGTCCAGGCCATGACCGAATCCATGCGCAAGGAGTTGGGCGTGCAGCATGGCATTCGCGTCAACACCGTCAGCCCCGGCGTGATCAATACCGGTTGGGCGGACAAGGTCAGCGATCCTGAAGGGCGCAAGGCTGCTCAGGAGCTGAACCGGATTGCCATTGCGCCTGACGATATCGCCCGCGCTGTGATTTACGCGCTCAACCAACCGGGAAACGTCACCGTCAACGATCTGATCATCTCGCCGACACGCCAGGATTGGTGATTGTTGGTGGGCCATGCCCACGCCCATCCAGAGCTGATGGGCAATCGGAAATTTCTCAATCAGGAGTTCATCATGAGCCATCCAACTTACGTCCAGGAATACAACGCGATCGTCGACGTGCTGAGCCAATACAACGAAGGCGGTGCCAAGGCTGACAGCGCTTTGATGAAGCCTGCGTTCAACGAGCAGGCCACCATGTTTGGGGTCGATGGCGACAAGCTCGTCGGCGGTGCGATCCAGAATCTGTACGACGTCATCGACAACGCTTTCCGCCCATCTCCCGAAGCCAAAGCCGCGATCGTTCGCATCGACATCGTGGGCACTGCCGCCAGTGCTCGCGTCGATACCGACAACGTTTCGGGATTTCGTTTCACCGATTTCTTCAACCTGCTGAAGGTAGACGGCAAGTGGACGATCGTCAGCAAGATTTACCACACCCATCCGAGCGCTTGAGCACTCGAGCACTCGAGCGCCTCTGGCGAGGTGTGCTGTACCTCGCCTCTAATAAACGGAGAGAACCATGTCCAAGAACATCAAGGCAGTACCGACTTCCGAGTACAACGCTGTCATCGCTACCGCCAATCAATACGTTGAAGGTCTGCGTGTGGGCAGTGCAGAAGGCGTTGCGCAAGCATTCCATAAAGACGCCGTGATGTACGGTTTCACAAACGGTGAGCTGCTTGGCGGCCCGATCAAGAATCTGTTTGATTTCGTTCAGAAGAACGGCAGTGCCCCAGAAATTACGACTCGGCTCGACATACTGGCGATCACACCCACGACAGCCGTGGTGCGTGTCGATATGGAAAAGGATGCGATCGGCGCCGACTACAACGACTACCTGACCCTGATCAAAATCGACGGCACCTGGAAGGTCATCGCCAAGGTTTATCACCAGTTCGAAGGTTGAGCGTGCACCGATCCCGGTTGAATCAAAGCCGGGATCGGAGCTCGTTCATCATCGACGGCGCTGGCAAAAGCCGAAGTTAGCTATTTTCAAAAACAGATCATTTGAAGGGAGATACACGATGCCGATGGTTGAGTTTTCCGCTGTCCTGGACAGCGATGCAGGACACGCCTGGGGCGTATTGAAGAAATTTGGTGAGATACATAAATGGCATCCCTCGATTGTCGAAAGCAGCATTGAGGACAACCAACCCGATGGATTGGTGGGCTGTATTCGCAAACTCACGTTGGCCGATGGCGCAGTTGTCAGGGAGCGCCTGTTATCGGTCGATGATCGCAATACAACGCTGTCCTACCGCTTCGAGGAAGCTCCATTGCCGCTGGATAACTATGTGGCCACGGTAAAATTGGCCGCTCTTACTGGACAGTCCAAGACGTTCGTCCATTGGTCTGCAAGCTTCGATCTGCAAGATCTGAAGACCGCAGAACAGTACCAGGAACTTATTCGAGGACTGATCGTGGATGGCCACAACAGTCTTCAGTTGTTTCTTACTCAGCGCTGAGCATTCAGGCAGGCTCCTGATAGCGTCGAGTCCTGGCTGGCCAGGTGATTTGGTTTGAGTAAAGAAGGGCCTTTGATGGCCCTTTTTTGGTTCAACTTTTACTGCGCCAGCGTCAAACCGGTAGGCGAAATTGTTTGCGCAAGGCTTTATCAAAAATCTTTGCGGGGGCAAAACGGCGCAGCAGACTGATTTGTCGCGCGGCCTTGCCCGCAGTGTAGCGATGCTGAGGCCGGACATCGGTCGCCGCTTTCACGACAACAGCAGCCGCGACTTCTGGAAGGTCGGCTTTAGGCATCACATCGCCTAGCAGTGCCTTGAACCCGGCTCGAGCCTGATCGTATTCCTTCAACTTCGAGTCCGGCTCAATGCCGTTTTGATCGAAGACTGTACGCACGAATGCCGGCTCGATAACCGATACTCGAATATTGAAGGCACGAACTTCGTGATCAAGAGATTCCGAGTAGCCCTCTAAAGCATGTTTGACCGCCGAATAATGAGCGGAGTAGGGCGCAGGTACTAACCCTAGAATCGATCCGATATTGATGATGCGCCCTTGTCCACGTTGCCGCATCGACGGCAACACCGCATTGGTCATGCGGATAACTCCAAACAAATTCACATCGAACAGTGCCTGCACCTGCGGGATCGAGAATTCCTCTGCGCCCCCAAGTAAACCAACACCCGCATTATTGACCAAGAGATCGATCCGCCCGGTCTGCGCGAGTACGGTGGAAACGAGCGCACTGACAGATTGATCATCCGTCACATCGCAACTGAGCATGGAAACCTGCGTTGGACTGTCACCAGCCTTGCGACTCGTGCCAAACACGGTATACCCGGCTCGTGCCAGAGCTTCAGCAGTAGCGCGACCAATACCGGATGATGCACCGGTCACTATCGCGGTTTTTTCGGAAGATGTTTTCAATTGATACTCCAGTGTGTCCGTGAGTTGCTTTCGGCGATAGCAAGCAGCTGGTTCGACGCTATTGCTCCAGCATTAATTTTCGCCAGATTATTGTTGAAGGCGCTGGCGCAGCGGGTTGGGACTGCAACTCAACTTTTCCCGGTGGTGAAGTCGGGTTAATACAGGACACTTCTGATAAGTGACCTTCACGTATAACTGAACCAGGAGTCTCGTCCGGCAGGCTGGTCGAGTTACAGATCAATAACTCGACGCAGCAGCGACCGTTTTTGGGTACCTGCTTAGTCATATGAGCTTGATGACCACTTTACCTTTGGCTCTGCCCCGCTCGACGTAGCTCAATGCCTCAGCCGTTGACTCAAACGGGAAGGTTCGGTCGATCACAGGTGTGATAACTCCAGACTCGACAAGCGCAGTGATTTTCTTCAATTGAGCACCGCTCGCACGCATGAATACGAACGCATATCTGACGTCCTGTTTGCGCGCTTTTCTGCGGATGCCGCTGCTCAACAGACGCATTACCCAACCCAGTCCCCAGAACAGCTTTTGCTCTTGTGCGAACTCTGGTGTCGGTGGACCCGAGATGGAGATAAGTTGGCCACCAGGTTTGAGAATGCTGAGTGATTTTTCCAGCTCGACAGGGCCGAGGCTGTTCAATACGACGTCGTAGTCGCGCAAGACGCTTTCGAAGTTTTGCTGCTTGTAGTCGATGACGACGTCCGCTCCCAACGCCTTGACCCAACCCACGTTACTTGTGCTGGTCGTCGTCGCAACGAAGGCGCCAAGATGCTTTGCAAGCTGGATGGCAATTGTGCCGACGCCACCGGAACCCGCGTGGATAAAGACTTTTTGCCCCTTTTCCAACCGGGCTGTTTCAACCAGCACCTGCCACGCAGTCAGTGCAACCAAGGGGAGGGCAGCAGCCTGTTCCATGGAGATATTTTTGGGTTTCAGCGTAAGAGCACTTTCATCCACCGCAATCAATTCGGCAAAGGCGCCAATGCGTGATTGAGGAGGGCGGGCATAGACCTCGTCACCGGCCTTGAAGTTGTGCACGCCTGATCCCACGCGAACGACGACGCCGGCCAAGTCATTACCCATAATCAAAGGGAATGAGTACGGCAGGATCAGTTTGAATTCACCTTTGCGGATCTTCGAATCCAGCAGATTGACGCTGCTGGCATGCACCTCAACCAGGACATCGTTAATTCCAAGTTGAGGTACCGGTACCTCGCCAATACGTCCATGACTCTTGCCGTAACGGTCGATCAAGAAGGCTTTCATGATTCAGTTCTCATGGTTTTAATGGGATGGCAGCCTGGCTGTGCCACGCATCCACCTAATGAAAAACCCGGCAGGATCAGCATCTGCTGCATGACAATCACGCCTCGGCTTGATAGCGCTCGGCGACTGCAGATTGGCGAATCTCTGAAAGCAAACCTTGGCGGGCAGCCTGCAGAGCATCCCAACGAGCGGCGTCTTGTAACGGCGGAATGGTCACCGGCTCGCGACGATCAAAACCGACCAGCGCGGCATCGACCAGATCGCCCACGTCCATGATTTCGCTGAGGGTATTGATGTCGATGCCCGCACGTTCCCAGATTTCCGTGCGAGTGGCCGCTGGCAGAACAGCTTGCACGTAGACGCCTTTAGGCGAGAGCTCAAGGCTCAGTCCTTGCGATAGAAACAGGACAAATGCCTTGGTAGCGCCGTAGACGGTCATCCCGAATTCCGGTGCCAGTCCAACGACGGAGCAATGTTGATAATCGCGCCACTACCTGCTTGTGCCAGGCGCGGGGCGATTGCGCTGGCGAGTCGTACCAGTGCAGTGGTGTTGAGCGCGACCAGGTTGGTAACGCTGTCGGTGGATTGTTCGATGAAACTGCCGGATTGGGCGGCTCCCGCATTATTCACAAGGATGCCAATGCTGGCGTCATCGCGCAGGCGAGCTTCGACAGTCGTCAAATCAGTGATTTGAGTCAGATCAGCTTGAATAACGTCAATGGCCACGCCGAATTGCTCACGTAGCCGGGAGGAAAGTGCGTCTAACCGTTTTTTGTCGCGGGCAACCAACACCAGATTGTGCCCGCGTTGGGCAAAGCGCTCGGCGTAAGTGGCGCCAATGCCCGTCGAGGCGCCGGTAATGAGTACGGTTTCAGGGATGCTCATAAATAGATTCTCTTGAATGGATGTCGATAAGCGATTCAGTCTCTGTGACTGTTCAGCCCTGTGCGGCGCTGGACTCGGCAAGCGTCGGGTAGTCGATGTAGCCCGCTGCGCCACCGCCATACAGGGTTGCAGGATCGAATGCTGATAAAGAGGCAGCTGTTTTGAGTCGTTCAACCAAATCAGGGTTGCCAACAAAGGGACGCCCAAAGGCGATGAGATCCGTCTTATCTTCGATGAGTTTCGAGGTGGCCAGATTCAGGTCGTAGCCATTGTTGGCGATGTAGGTATTTTTGAAGCGTTGACGCAGGGAGCCGAAGTCGAAGGGCGCAACATCACGCGGGCCGCCGGTTGCGCCCTCGACCACATGGAGGTAAACGAGGCCCATGGCGTCGAGTTGATCGACAACGTAGTCGAATTGCGCTTGCGGTTCGGTGCTGGAAACACCGTTGGCAGGGGAGACAGGTGAAAGACGGATACCCGTTCGTCCAGCACCGATCTCGTTCACCACAGCCGCAGTGACTTCAAGCAACAAGCGAGCGCGATTTTCGACCGAACCACCGTAGGCATCAGTGCGAACGTTGGCACCGTCCTTGAGGAACTGATCCAGCAAATACCCGTTTGCACCGTGGATCTCTACGCCGTCAAACCCCGCAGTGATGGCGTTCGACGCTGCCTGGCGAAAGTCGTTTACGATCCCAGGAAGTTCGCTGATATCAAGGGCTCGCGGTTCCGAAACATCCACAAAGCTATTGTTAACGAATACTTTAGTCGTTGGACGCAGAGCAGAAGGGGCTACCGGTGCTGCACCGTTCTCCTGCAGGCTCGTGTGGGAAACACGCCCGACATGCCAAAGTTGCAGGAAAATTCGTCCGCCTTTTTCATGTACGGCTTCAGTGACTTTGCGCCACCCATCTATCTGCGCCTGCGTATAAATTCCGGGCGTATCTTGATAGCCCTGTCCTTGCTGCGAGATCTGGGACGCCTCGGAAATCAGCAGGCCTGCGGACGCTCTCTGGCTGTAATAGGTCGCAGCGAACTCGCTCGGTACAAAGCCCTCACCAGCACGGTTACGGGTCAACGGCGCCATTACGATTCTGTTGGAAAGTGTCAGCGAGCCGAGTGTGTAGGGCTCAAACAACGTCTTATCGTTCATATCGTTTCCATAATCGTTGATCAATGACGGCGTCGTGCGCCGTGCCCGCGAAGATTCGCGATGACGGGATTTATGATGTCGCTCGAACTCAAAACTGTCAACGCTTTTGATTACGATCAACATCAGAGTATGATGCGGGCATTGTTTTGAGATGCAGAGGTGCACGAAATGAAAATTACCAAGACGCAGTCACTCGCTAACCGAGCTCATATCGTCGAGACGGCTTCCGAGCTATTTCGTGACCGTGGCTACGATGGCGTGGGGGTGGCGGAACTGATGGCTGCAGCCGGTTTTACGCAAGGAGGTTTTTACAAGCATTTCGGCTCAAAAGCCGATTTGATGGCAGAAGCAGCTGAAAATAGCCTTTCAAAATCCCTCTCGAGTACCTGCGATCTGGACGTTACCGGATTTGTAAATCTGTACGTGTCGAGGGATCACAGAGACGGCAGGGGAGTGGGTTGTACCATGGCAGCACTGTGTGGTGACGCTGCTCGTCAGTCGAGTGAGTTGAAAGCGACCTTTGCCGACGGAATAGAAAACACGCTGGCAGCGCTCGAAGAAAAGTACAAGGTTGGTCAGGACACGCTGCACGAAGGAGCGCGAGCAAAGATGATCGACCTGCTAGCGCATGCGATCGGTGCGGTCATGTTGTCGCGCGCTTGCCCGGATGATTCTTCACTCGCTGATGAAATACTCGAAGTTTGCCGCGCCGAGATAATCGCGTCATTGCCGTTGTCTTCAGCTAATGATCCGCAGGAGAGCACCTGACGACAGGCTCATAAGTGGCTGTAATCCCGGTTTTGAGACCCGGTAGCCAGAAACCGGGTTAGAGTGTTCATCAATTATCAATCGTTATGTGAAGAATGAATCGACCGCTGTTTGTTTCTCTGGATGGCCCCAAGGGTGCCGGCAAAACCACACTGTTGGAAGCCGTTACGAAAGTACTGAGGGCTGACAACAAAAAGGTGATCCGGCTTAGCGAGAGTAAAAGCGATCCCTACAGGGGTGAAACAATGGCCCTCGTTAACCAGCTCGTCAGAAACCCCAGCAGGGATCTGGAGTTGAGGGTTTGTGAGCGCTTTGCGGACAGCCGTGCCTGGATTTCCCAGCAGGTACTGACTCAACAGCCACCCGACAGCATCATCCTGATTGATCGCTGGTACCCGTCTGATGCTGCGTTTCGCCGGATAGTCCCGTTTGCAGAGATTCTACAGTTGAACATTGATAGAAACGTGCGAGTGCCAGACCTGCATGTCGGGGTTGTCACCGACCCTGAAATCTCATGGGCGAGGGCCGCGGCACGATCGCGTGGGCTGAGCAGTACGGTGATCCACAAGCTGGAAGAACATGTCGTTTGCACCGAGGCGTTCGAACGAGCGATTGCAGACCACGGCTGGGTGTTGTGCCGTAATGAAGGAACGATCGAAGACGCAACGATGCAGGTGGTTTCTGAGATCTACAAAGTCCTTCGATAAGACTTGTTCAAATTTCCTCTGACGACTCGTCAGCTTCGGGTGGATGGCTTGTCGAAAATCTGCGCGCCGCAATGAGAACCGGAAGAAGCTGGCGCCCCATTTCCGACATCTGATACTCGACACGCAAAGGCTTCTCACCGAAGTCGATTCGCTCGATCAAGCCATCGCTGGCCAGTTCGCGCAGATGAGCAGTCAGCATCTTCTGGGAAACGCCAGGCAGATCGCGCTTCAATTGCAGTGTGCGGATCGATGGGTCGGCGTAGAGCCTGAACAGAATCGGCAGTTTCCATCGACTCTGGATCATTTTGATCACCCGAGCCACGTGCCAGGCCGAACCCTCGGGCCCAAGACAAATCTCACGTTGCTCCTGGGTGATAGGCACATAAAAGTGCGTACTGGTTTCATCCATCATCTCTATTTACCTTGCGACGTTGGCAATACGTGAATAGGGGGTAGGTACATGGACTTGCAACTGAGCGGTAAGAACGCGCTGATCACCGGCAGCAGCAAAGGCATTGGCGAAGCGATTGCCAGAAAACTCGCTGCTGAGAAGGCAGTCGTCATCGTTCACGGGCGCGATAGAGCTCAGGCAGAACGAGTGGCCAGCGACATTATCACGCTGGGCGGCAGAGCCTTTGTGGTGGTGGGTGATCTGACGGACGATGACCAGGTCCGGCAACTGGTCGACACCGCGCAACAACTGGCGGGGCCAATCGACATCGTGGTCAATAATGCCGGCGGCTCGGGCGGCACAAAAGACAGCTGGAATACTACAGGGCCTGAAACCTGGACGGCTGCTTATGATCGGAATGTGCTCGGAGCCCTGCGGGTCACCACGCGCTTACTGCCCAAGATGCAGGAAGCGCGTTGGGGACGCGTCATCAACATCTCCAGCCTTGCTGCAACGATGCCGCCACCCACTGCGCCTGACTATTCCGCGGCCAAAGCCGCTATGAACGCAATGACGGCTTCCATGGCGAAAGCATTGGCCGCAGATGGGATAACGGTCAACGCCATTTCTCCCGGCACGATACACAGTGCCGCCCTTGAGGCTCGGTTTCGTGAGGTTGCGCAAGAACGTGGCCTGACGAATAAAGATGCGCCATGGGAAGAAATCGAGCGCTTGGTCCTGCCGATATTTGCTCAGGTTCCTCTCGGCAGAGTCGGTCGTCTGGACGAAATCGCGGCCGCGGTGGCGTTTCTGTCCAGTCCGGTTGCTGGCTACATAACCGGTGTCAATTTACGTGTTGATGGGGGGCTTTCTCCGGTTATCTGAGTACCGATCATTTCTCCCGCGAGATCGGCTAGGGCGCGGAGCCTATCCATGTGCCTCATGTCGTGGTGATACCCCATCCAGATATCACGTCCGGGTGGTGCATTGCCAACGTCTACCAACTTCAGACTGGACAATTGGTCGCCTAACGCGCGTGGCAAAACTGCGACACCTAATCCGCGGCTGCACATCTGCGCCTGTACGGTGCGGCTGCCTCCCGTTGCAACCCCGTCTCCCCGCACACTTGATCCCTCTACGAAGAGGGGCTTTACATGAATATTGGATTTGTAGGTGTCGGGAGCATGGGGCAAGCCATGATTCCGCTGCTCGTTCAGGCGGGCCATCGGGTGAGTGCATGGAATCGCAGTGCCGACGCGCTCTGCGGGTTAAGTGAAATCGATGTGCTTGCGTGTGCGGCGACTGCATTTCAACAGCCGGTGGTCATCAGCATGCTCGCCGATGACACGGCGGTGCACGAGGTATTGCTGGAGTCAGCGGCACTGAAAACAGCCTGTGCAGGCTGCATCCATATCGTCATGTCGACGCTGTCGCCGGCGTTGATGGAGCAGTTGCAAAAAGAACATGACGAGGCGGGGCTGATGCTCATCGCCGCGCCGGTTTTCGGCATACCTGCTGTCGCGGCCAAGGGTGAACTGAACATTCTGGCGGCCGGACCTGAAGCCGCGATTGATCGCGTTCAGCCACTGTTTGAAGTGCTCGGTAAAAAGACCTGGAGGCTGGGCAATCAGCCCGTGCAGGCCTGCATCGCAAAAATCGCGGGCAACATGATGATCGCCCAGTCCATCGAATCATTGGCCGAAGCGAGCTTACTCGCTGAGCAATATGGCCTTGGCGCGTCAGCATTTATCGAAGTCGTCACCCAGACCCTGTTCGCTTGCCCCAGTTACCAGCGCTATGGGCAAAACATCGTCACCGATCACTACGAACCAGGTTTCAAGCTCTCCCTTGGCTTGAAGGATGTGAACCTTGCGTTGCAGGCAGCCGAGGGGAGGGGAGTCAGCCTGCCCGCCGCGCGCGTGGTGCGTTCGAGAATGGAAGCGGCCGTAGCGGACGGACTGGGTAACAAGGATTGGTCTGTGTTTTCAATCATGGGCAAACCTCCTTCCAGTGCCAAATTTTCAACTAACCATCAATGCGTTACTCAGGAGTCAAAACATGTCCGGTAAATTTATCAACCAAGTAGCAGTCGTCACGGGTGGCTCGACTGGAATCGGCTTTGCGATTGCCCAAGCACTGTTGGCGGAGGGCGCTAAACGCGTCTATATCACCGGACGCTCGGCGGCAACGTTGGACGCTGCGGTTACCGCACTGGGCGAAAATGCCGTGGCGGTGGTGTCTGATGTCGCTCGGCAAACTGATCTCGATTCGCTTAAGGCATTGGTCGAAGGACGGGATGGTCAACTCGATATGGTGTTTGCCAATGCCGGTATATGCGAAAAAAATCCAGTGGGCGAAACGACTGAAGGCGCTTACTACAACATGTTCGATATTAACGTTAAGGGCGTATTTTTCACTGTTCAGACGCTGTTGCCGTTAATGAAGGATGGCTCGTCAATCGTTCTGACTGCCTCCATTTGCTCCAGCAATGGGATGGAAGGTCTGAGTCTTTATAATGCTTCAAAGGCTGCGGTGCGTTCATTTGCACGTACTTGGGCCAATGAACTCAAAAGCCGAAAAATGCGCGCGAACGTGCTCAGTCCTGGCTTTACCAGAACACCGTTAATGGACAACGGGCTGAAGATGGACGAGAGCCAGATCGAAGCACTCAAAAATCACGTAGGACAAATCGTGCCGCTGGGCTACATGGCCCAACCGGAACAAATAGCGGCGTCCGCACTTTTCCTTGCATCCGTTGACGCCAGTTATGTCAACGGCGTGGAGCTGATGGTTGACGGTGGGCTTTCACAAATCTGAGGGCATGTCTGTCTGCGCAACTAATCGAGTCTGTCGGGGGCAGGGATTCAGAAGTGCGCAGACTCCAGCGCAGCGATCAGGACCTGTGTGCAGCTCTAGGGTAATACATGATTTAACATAATATACATTACACGTAACAAGATGTTTCAGGATTGGCATGGTTGCCCACAGATTGTGACCTGGCAACGCCAGGCCCTTCACTCACAAATGCTGCTGAGCTCACGGCCTGAACGACTTCTCGATCACGACTACCTGCATCACGTTATCCCTGCGTCATTTTCTCGATCAGTTCCGCATGCTCGGGAAACTGCGCCGTGAGTTTCTGGCGGTCGCTCATTTCCATATCCGCGTAATCAAACCCTGGCGAAACCGCTTCACCGATCAGACCGTAACCCACAGGCCCATCGATAATCTGCGAAGCCTTCCAGATGCCACCGGGCACATGCAGTTGTAAAAGCTGACCCGCAACAACATCGCTGCCCATCACCACAGTTTTTAATGTGCCGTCCGGGAAAATCAGGTTGTACTGAATTGCATCGCCCAGATGGTAGTAATGCACGATGTCGGATTGGTTGAAGTGAAAATAACCAATGGGTGAATCCCGGGTTAGCAAGTAATAAATGGAGGTCATCAGGTAGCGCTGGCCGCGCTCGGTCTCGACCATTGGGTGGCGATCAGATTGATAGGTTCTACGGTAATAACCGCCTTCCACGTGTTCTTCCAATCCGAGAAATTTGATCAGTTCCAGTGCATTGGGTCGGCTGTGCATTTCCTGTGTCCTTCTTCCATATGAGCACTGATATAAAGGTATTTATTATAACTAAACTAAACGGTCATTTAGTGTAGTTATTATTTTATGATATATGCTTGTGTAAACCATGCGCTCCACAGCGTCAATTAAAGTGCGGTCAATCCGTAGATCAACCGCACATTTATATCAGTGAATCATGATGCTGTTGTAGTCAGCGCTCAGCGCCTCCAGATGGGTTTTGTAGCGATTCAGGAATCTCGATAACTCAGCCTGGGTGTAATCCGTGCGTTTCAGGCTATCCAGATTCAGCGAAAACCCCAGCCATACGCCGGCTACGGTAATGATTTCCTCACCGACCACACGACGTTGATGGCCAATTTCCACGACCGCGCAAATATCGGATAAAGCATCTTCAGCCGTTTTAAGCTCCCGGTTCAGCCCTTCCATCAATAAAGTCAGGCTCTGGATTTCTTTATCCAGATTGTTCCGTGAAGTCGCGAATTCGCTGTATTTGATGCCTTCTGACACAACACCCAGCACCTTCCTGACCAGTTCAATCCCCTGCTTCACCGCTTCTTTCTTCGGGTTCTCCATGTCCAGGCCATCGAGTTCTTTGCCTTCAGGGATGTAGTTCTTATACATCTCAGCCAGGTTGAACTCGCGAATCACGTCCTGCGCCTTGATCAACGCGTCTCGCTGTTCCGAGTATTTCGCTTTGCTCAGGGTGTGGTCGTTCAAGTCCCGCAGGATCCTGGCTTTATGCGCCCTCGCCACTTTCAGTGGTTCATCCGCCCGCTCGCCAATTTCGACTCTATATAAGCTGCGAACTTCGTTCTCGAGAAACCGCGAACGATCGGTAAACTTTGCCTCGACACTTTCGAGCATCGACTCAATGTTGCGTTTGATGTTCGAGACTTCCTCGCTGACCATTTGCCGATCCAGCGCCGTCAGGTCATTCCTGGCCAAGGCGTCGTTCAGCTCTGCAAGGGCATCGAAATAGTTTTGCCCTGAGGCGCTGTTCAATGCGGTCAGTAGCACCGGGAAAGATTCGCGCATGGTTTTATCCAGATTGTTCAGATACGCAGAAACCCGCAGCGCCCTCTCCTGCAATACGTCGGACCGGTCTTGTCGGAAACTGGCCAGCCTCGAAATATCGCGAATGGTTTGAATGATTTTTTTAACGTCGATGTCGGGAATAAGCGCGTTATCGATCGGTGTCACATTAGTCATGGCAGTCATCCTTTGGTCGCCGGGTAATCAATTGAAGTTCTTTTTGTATTCTTCCAGGGCTTCATTAAATACAGTCACCAACTCTCCAGCGGTGTTTTTCACATCGCGCCACGGGTCTATGACCATCGCGAATTCCGCGACAAATGAGGTCAGGCGCAAGGCATCGTTGATCCGTCCGAATTGTTCGGCGGATGCATCAATCTTGCTCAGGATGGTTTGCCACATGGTGTTGAGGATATTCAGTGCCGCTTCAGCGCCGGCCATGCGAATGCCGATATCGCCGAAGTTCGACAAGGAACTTTCCATGGCACTTTGCAAGCCTTCCTTGCCGCTGACGGACAGCTCCAGCGCGTCAACTTCGCTCTTCAGCGCGTTGCGCTCTTTGCGAGCGGCCTCGGCTTTCGGGCCAAAGATAGAACCGGAAATCGGCCAGAAAATCGGCAAGCCACCGGAAAACGACATACCCACGTAATAGTCGTAATCCTTATCCAGCTGGGTGATCCGGTCTTTTTTGGTACGGATGGTTTCTTTGGAACTGGCGATGGATTCGAGCAGACTGTTGCGCTCCATCAAGTCGTACTTGGCCTTGACCTCGGACTGCAAGCCAAAGGCCCGCTTGCCGGTCGACAACTCGCCACCGGCCAGCTCGATCTTGAAGTTGGAAATACGATCCTTGAGCTCTTTGGTCGCGCCTTGCTGGCGTTTGATATCGACCTTCATCAGCTCGATGATTTCACCCACCGCCGACGCGACTTCACCGTCATCCGAGGTATATCGGATGCCTTCCAGCTCATCTTTGCTTCGTTGACCCAGGGTCGTCCGGACCCGCTCCATGATCGGCATTTCCTTGATCACCGAAATGATCTCTCCACCACTGCTGACAATGTTTTTAGCCGCCGAACTCAAGTCGATGCTTTGCTGGATGATCTTGTTTTCGACCGCATCCCAACTGGCGGCATGTATGCGGATTTTCTTGAATAACACCTGGATATCACTGGGCTCCAACCCGGGAATATCCAGTTTGGTGTATTTCAGGTAAGACTCGACTTCCGGCAGTTCGCTGGGTAGCGACAGGCCCTTCTTTACATACTGTTTTATCTTGATGACATCTTCTTTGGTAAATACCCCGGCACTGCGCGCCACACCGGGATATTCACCCGAGATCAGATGAAGTACGGCTTTGGGAAGATCATTGCTGATTTCTGCATCTTTCAACACAACAGACATAAGTTTGCCTCGGTTCATTTATGTCGATAGCGACGAACAGAAGCTAGATGAGGGTGATGCTTCGTCAAATAATAGAAATGCCTGGAGAAATCCCTAAGTCTTTGATATGCAAAGAAACAGCTCCAAGAATTGACCGGCCTGGAAACATCAAGCTACATATGCAGGAAAGGTCCTACAGATAATTACTAATTGTCGGCTTAGTTACACTCTGCTTCCACGCTTGAGCGTTTCGCTCGGCAACTCTTTAAATAGCGCGTAATAACTGCTGGAAAACCGCCCCAAGTGCCAGAACGACCAATGCATCGCCACTTCGGCAACCGTGGTTTCCATGGTTGTACGGCTGAGCAGTTCACGGTGGGCGCTATTGAGCCGGCGCAGGCGCAACCAATGGGTCGGTGTTATCCCGGTAAAAGCCTTGAACGCATGCTGCAACTGACGAAGCGAAACTCCCGCGACCTGGGACAGTTCCAGGAGATTGAGGGTTTCTTCCGGCGCATCAGCGGCCCACTCTCCCACTCGCTTCATGATCGTCCGCTCTTCGGCACGTTTCTGAAGGCCGCCGCGATCCAGGCGCACGCAAGCGTTGTCGAGGATGTACAGACAGTCTTCCAGCAGTTGCAGGGTCAGCGCCTCGCGACTGGGCGGATCGAACGTCTGCGCCAATTGGGTCAGCGTTGTGCTTAGCCAGCGACTGAACAGCGCGTTCTGCTGGCAATTGAGCGGCGACATGAACAAGCCTTCCAGCCGCGCCACATTCAAGCCATGGCGCTGGACGAACTCGGGCCCGAACACCACGGCGATCTCCTGGTAATTCTCCGGGGTGATCCAGATGTTGCGACTTTCGCCATTCAACACGTACAGCGAGTTGTCGCTGCGATCGAAACAGAACGCCAGCGAGCCTTGCGGCGCACTGAAATTCTGCTCGACCCGGGTGTTCATGTGTTCTTCGTAAATCTCCACGCCCTGCAGGTCCAGATAGCGCACCAGTCCGGCGAAATGCCCCGGCGACATCTGCTGGTAATGCTGCACCCAACCCGGTGTGGCGCGGATTTGCTCGGCGACATCGGCGGTGTTGAACGCTTGGACTTGTAACGGATTGCACGCTGTCATGGGTGACCTTACGCACTCGTTTGGTGCGTTTTGGTGCTGCTTAAAGTGGATAGATGGAACCGCAAGGCTCGCCCAAGATAGTCGTCAACGCGCTTCAGGGGAAGTGTCTGTCGGATGCGACCGCCCTCCCCGGCGTTACTAAAACCAATAACGAGGTCTTTATGAATGTCCCTTTCGATCAGCTGTTCACGTGGCTGAAAGATCACAAGATTACTGAGGTCGAGTGTGTGGTCAGCGACTTGACCGGCATCGCTCGCGGCAAGATTGCACCGACTAACAAGTTCCTGAATGAGCGAGGCATGCGCCTGCCGGAAAGTGTGCTTTTGCAAACAGTAACCGGGGATTTTGTCGACGACGACATCTACTACGACCTGCTCGACCCGGCCGACATCGACATGATCTGCCGCCCGGTCGCTGATGCGGTCTACGTGATTCCATGGGCGATCGAGCCGACCGCTATCGTGATCCACGACACCTTCGACAAGTTCGGCAACCCGATCGAGCTGTCGCCGCGCAACGTGCTGAAGAAAGTCCTGCAGCTCTATACCGACAAGGGCTGGAAGCCGATTGTCGCGCCGGAAATGGAGTTCTACCTGACCCAACGTTGCGAAGATCCGGACTTGCCACTCAAGGCGCCGCTGGGCCGTTCCGGTCGTGCGGAAAGTGGTCGGCAGTCATTCTCCATTGACGCCGCCAACGAATTCGATCCGCTGTTCGAAGACGTCTACGACTGGTGTGAACTCCAGGGCCTGGACCTCGACACGCTGATCCACGAAGACGGCCCGGCGCAGATGGAAATCAACTTCCGTCATGGCGATGCCCTCGATCTGGCCGACCAGATCACCGTGTTCAAACGCACCCTGCGCGAAGCGGCGCTCAAGCACAACGTGACCGCGACGTTCATGGCCAAGCCGATTGGCGATGAGCCGGGCAGCGCCATGCACCTGCACCAGAGCGTGGTCGATATCGCCACCGGCCAGCCGATCTTCGCGGATGCCGAGGGCAAGATGAGCGAGCTGTTCCTGCACCACATCGGCGGTCTGCAAAAGTACATCCCTAAAGTGCTGCCAATGTTCGCGCCGAACGTGAACTCGTTCCGCCGTTTCCTGCCGGACACCTCGGCACCGGTGAACGTCGAGTGGGGCGAAGAAAACCGCACCGTCGGCCTGCGCGTGCCGACCTCAACACCCGAGGCCATGCGCGTGGAAAACCGTTTGCCCGGCGCCGACGCCAACCCCTACCTGGCGATCGCCGCGAGCCTGTTGTGCGGCTATTTGGGGATGATCGAGAAGATCGAGCCGAGCGCTGCGGTGCAGGGGCGTGCCTATGAGCGTCGCAACTTGCGCTTGCCGATCACCATCGAAGATGCGCTGACGCAAATGGAAGAATGCGAAACCGTCGGCCGTTACCTGGGCAGCAAATTCGTGCGCGGGTATGTCGCGGTGAAGCGTGCCGAACATGAAAACTTCAAACGCGTGATCAGCTCTTGGGAACGGGAGTTCTTGTTGCTCAGCGTCTGATCTTGATCGTCATGATCGTTCCCACGCTCTGCGTGGGAACGCCTCAAGGGACGCTCCGCGTTCCAATGGGACGCAGAGCGTCCCGGGCTGCATTCCCACGCAGAGCGTGGGAACGATCACGTGCAAACGCCTAAAAATCCAACAACTCATTGAGGTGTCGAATGCGTCTATTGAAATCCGTGGTTCCCGTCGCGCTGGCGATGTTGTTCAGCGCCGTTGCGCAAGCTCAGCCACAGGTCAGCGTCTACAACTGGACCGATTACATCGGCGAAACCACCCTCGCCGACTTCCAGGGCAAAACCGGGATCAAGGTGATCTACGACGTCTTCGATTCCAACGAAACCCTTGAGGGCAAACTGCTCGCCGGCCGCACCGGGTATGACGTGGTGGTGCCGTCCAACCATTTCCTCGCACGCCAGGTGAAGGCCGGCGCGTTCCTTAAACTGGACCGCTCGCAACTGCCGAACTTCAAGAACCTCGACCCGAAACTGCTCGCGCTGCTGGAGAAAAACGATCCGCAGAACGCACACTCGGTGCCGTACCTGTGGGGCACCAACGGCATCGGCTACAACGTCGACAAGGTCAAGCAAGTGCTGGGCATCGACCATATCGATTCCTGGGCCGTGCTGTTCGAGCCGGAGAACATCAAGAAACTCAGCCAGTGCGGCGTATCGATGATGGACTCGGCGGATGAAGTGTTCCCGGCGATCCTCAACTACATGGGCATGGATCCGCGCAGCGAGAATCCCGAAGACTTCAAAAAGGCTGAAGCCAAACTCCTGAGCATCCGCCCGTACATCACCTATTTCCACTCGTCGAAGTACGTTTCCGATCTGGCCAACGGCGATATCTGCGTGGCCTTCGGCTACTCCGGCGACGTGTTCCAGGCCGCCAACCGCGCCAAGGAAGCCAAGAACGGCGTCAACATCGCCTACGCCATTCCGAAGGAAGGCAGCAACTTGTGGTTTGACCTGTTGGCCGTTCCCGCCGACGCCGCCAACCCGAAAGAAGCCCATGCCTTCATTAATTACCTGCTGGACCCGCAAGTGATCGCCAAGGTCAGCGCCTCGGTGGGTTACGCCAACCCGAACCCGGCGGCCAAGCAATACATGGACGAGGCGTTGGTGAACAATCCTGAGGTCTATCCTTCCCAGGCCGTCCTCGACAAACTCTACATTTCGACCACCCCGCCCCAGGCGATCATGCGTCTGATGACCCGTTCCTGGAGCAAAGTGAAGTCCAATAAATGAAACAGGTAAGTGCAATGGAACATGCCCGCTCCTACTACGCCGCGACCGCCAAGTCGCTGGCGCCCTACCCCGCGCTGGCTTCGGATCTGGATGCCGACGTCTGCGTGATCGGCGGCGGGTTTACCGGGGTCAACACCGCCATCGAACTGGCCCAGCGCGGGCTCTCGGTGATCCTGCTGGAGGCCCGGCGCATTGGCTGGGGCGCCAGCGGGCGCAACGGTGGGCAGTTGATTCGCGGCATCGGCCATGATGTCAGTGGGTTTGCCCGCTATGTCGGGCAAGAAGGCGTGCGTTACATGGAGCGCGCCGGGGTTGAATCCGTGGCGCTGGTGGGCGATCGCATCCGCGAGCACGGGATCGACTGCGACCTGCGCTGGGGTTTCTGTGAGTTGGCCAACACGGCGGCGCAGTTTGCGGCGTTCAAGGCTGAGCAAGCTGACTTGATTCAGTCCGGATATGCCCATGAAACCCGGCTGATCGGCCCCGAACAGATCCGTCAGCAGGTGGTGAATTCGGGTGTGTATGCCGGCGGTTTGATCGACATGGGCTCGGGGCATCTGCATCCGCTCAATCTTGTCCTCGGCGAAGCGCGACTGGCCGAATCCCTTGGGGTGCGGATCTTCGAACAGAGCCCGGTGCTGGAATTGATCCATGGCAGCACCGTGCAGGTTCGCTGCGCGGGCGGCACGGTCCGCGCCGGCAGTGTGGTGCTGGGTTGCAATGCGCATCTGGAAGAACTGGAACCGAAACTCAGCGGCAAAGTGCTGCCGGCCGGCAGCTACATCATCGCCACCGAACCGTTGTCAGCCGAGGTCGCCGCGCAACTGATCCCGCACAACCTCGCCTTGTGCGACCAGAAAGTCGGCCTCGATTACTACCGGCTCTCGGCGGATCGGCGCTTGCTGTTCGGCGGCGCCTGCCATTACTCCGGGCGAGACCCATCGGACATCGCGGCCTATATGCGCCCGGCCATGCTCAAGGTGTTCCCGCAACTGGCCAACGTGCGCATTGATTATCAATGGGGCGGCAAGATCGGCATCTCGGCCAACCGTTTCCCTCAAGTCGGGCGCTTGAGCCAGCACCCGAACGTGTTTTACGCCCAGGGCTATTCCGGCCATGGCCTGAACGTGACCCACTGGTGCGCGAAGCTGCTGGGTGAAGCGATCCATGCCGGGCACAGCAAAGGTTTCGACGTGTTCAGCGCCGTGCCGCACATGACCTTCCCCGGTGGCCGCGCCCTGCGCTCACCGCTGCTGGCCCTTGGCATGTTCTGGTATCGCCTGCGCGAGATGCTCGGTTAACCCCCTCCCGCCGACGACAACACCAAATCTGTAGGAGCAAGGCTTGCCCGCGATAGCGATTTCAAGGACGCCATCGCGGGCAAGCCTTGCTCCTACAGGGGGGGCAGCGCATGCCCTTGAACCGCCTTTTAATTTGCTCTATCGCAAGGCACTTCTATATTGAGGAGGTGCTCTGACTTTTCTGCCTCCTTGCGAATGCGACCCATGGCCAAGACTGACCAGTTGATCATCTGCGAGCACTGCGACTGCGTGTATCAAAAAGTCACGCTCGCCAAACATCAGAAAACCCTGTGTACCCGCTGCGGCGGTGTGCTCCAGCGCTATAACGGCCTGACAATGGAGCAGCGCCTGGCCTTGACCCTCACCGCGCTGATGCTGTGGATCTTTGCCAATTTCTACCCGGTCATGAGCATCAGCCTCAAAGGCCTGAAAAACAGCGCCACGCTCTGGGATTCGGTGCTGGCCCTGAGCCTGGGACCGATCACGTTCATCGCCATGGTGGCCGCGATTTCGATGATCATCGCGCCGATCTTCCAGTTGTTGTTGCTGATCTGGGTCTTGGGCTTCGCCCTCAAGGGCCGGCGCTCGCCGGGTTTCAGGTTCTGCATGCGCTGGCTGGAAACGCTTCGGCCCTGGAGCATGCTGGAAGTGTGTCTGCTGGGCGCGATGGTCGCGGTGATCAAGCTCGCCGGGTTACTCGATGTGCTGCCCGGCATCGGTCTGTTCGCCCTGGCCATTCTCAGCCTGATGATGATCCGTATTGCCGGGCGCGATATCCGTGAGCTGTGGGACATCCTATGACAACGCCTCCGGTCGCCAGCGAACTCGGCCTGTGCCTGTGTCACAGCTGCGGCCTGGCCTGTGACATGACCAACGAGCCGCATGAATGCGAACGCTGCGGTGCACCGCTGCATCGGCGCAAGACCAACGCCCTGGCGCGGACCTGGGCCTACATGTTCACCGCCCTGGCGTTTTACGTTCCGGCCAATCTGTTGCCGGTGATGAACACCAAAATGGTCGGCAACGGCGCCGACAGCACCATCATGAGCGGCGTGCTGGAGTTCTGGGAGGCTGGCGCCTGGGACATTGCCCTGATCATTTTTATCGCCAGCATCGCCGTGCCGGGCATCAAATTCGTTGCCTTGACGCTGCTGCTGGTGACCGTTCACCGCGACAGCCTGTGGGCGCGCAAAGAACGCTCGAAGCTGTACCGCTTCGTCGAGGTCATCGGCTACTGGTCAATGCTCGACGTGATCGTCGTCGCGCTGGTCGCGTCCCTGGTCAAGTTCCAGGCCCTGGCCGATATCGAACCGCGCGCGGGCATCCTGTTTTTCGGCCTGGTGGTGGTGTTCACCATGCTCGCGGCGATGAGCTTCGATCCCCGGATGATCTGGGATAAAGAGCCGGATCCATCACAAAACGAGGAGGACATGGATGAAGTCGCAAGCCACTGAAGGGCCGCAAGCCCCGGGCCAGGCCAGTATCAAGACTCGTCGTTTCAGCGTTTCGCTGGTCTGGATCGTGCCGATCGTGGCGGTGCTGGTGGGGATTTCCCTGGTGGTGCACAGCCTCATGCAGGAAGGCCCGACCATTGTCGTGACCTTCAAGACCGGCGATGGCCTGACCGCCAACAAGACTGAAGTCAAATATCGCAACGTGGTGATCGGCCATGTCTCGGACGTGGAATTGAGCAACGACCATAGGAGCGTCGATGCTACGATCAAGCTGTCCAAAACAGCCGAAACCTTCACCCGCGAAGACTCGCAATTCTGGGTGGTGCGCCCGCGCATCGGTGCGGGCGGCGTTTCGGGTATCGATACCTTGCTGTCCGGCGACTACATCGGCGCCGATATCGGCCACGGCGACGGTCGCGCCAAGAACTTCAAAGGCCTGGAAAATCCGCCGCCCATCACCTACGGCGAGCCGGGCAAACGCTTCACCCTGCATTCCCAGGATTTGGGTTCGCTGGACATTGGCTCGCCGGTCTACTACCGCAAGATTCCGGTCGGCCAGGTGGTGGCCTATGCGCTGGATGCCGATGGCAAAGGGGTGAATCTCGAAGTTTTTGTACACTCGCCCAATGATGCCTATGTCACCGAAAACACTCGGTTCTGGAACGCCAGCGGCATTGACCTGAACATTGGTGCCAACGGTTTTGCGGTAAAAACTGAATCGCTGTCCTCGTTGCTGGTGGGCGGCATCGCTTTTATCGCCCCGCAATACAGCCCCAACGATCAGCCGGCCACCGAGGAGAAAACCTTCGAGCTGTTCGATGACCAGACCACCGCCCTTGCCCCACCTAATGGCAAGGCGCAATACCTGAGCCTGCGTTTCGACCAGGCCCTGCGCGGGCTCAAGGTCGATGCGCCGGTGGAATTCCTCGGCATGGAAATCGGCAAGGTGGTGGCGATCAATCTGGACTTCGACGAGAAGAAACGCAGCTTCCCGGTCAACGTCGGTATCGTGATCTACCCGCAACGGCTCGGTCAGGCCCACACCAAAATGGTCAAGGCGCTGATGCATGACCCGAATGACGAAGCGGCGGGCGTGCGCCTGATGGGCACCTTTATCGAAAACGGTCTGCGCGCCCAGGCCCGCAGCGGCAACCTGTTGACCGGTCAGTTGTACATCTCGCTGGATTTCTACCCGAAAGCCGAAAAAGTCGCGTTTGATCCCGATGCTCGACCGGTCAGCATTCCGACCATCCCTGGCAGCCTCGAGCAATTGCAGGAAAAACTCGAGGCTATGGTCAACAAGATCAACCAACTGCCAGTGGAACGGATTGCCGGCAACCTCGACAGCAACCTCGTCGAGCTGCGCAAAGGCTTGGCGCAATTCAACGCCAAGACCCTGCCCGGCGTGCAAACCACCTTGGCGGACGTCAGCAAGACCCTGAACTCGGCCAGTTCGACCCTGGCCGAAGACTCGCCGCAGCGCGAACAACTGACCCAGACCCTGGACGAACTCAAACGCATGTCGCGTTCCCTGCGTGAACTCTCGGATTACCTCGGCCGGCACCCGGAATCGCTGATTCGCGGCCGCCCCGACAACGCCGCGCCGGCCGACCTGCAAGGGCCACCGCGTAACTGACCACAGGAGCAACATCCATGGCTTTTTCGCCGAAGATCACCTTGGTCGCTGCGTTGTTGCTGCTCGCGGCGTGCCGCAGTGACCCGATTCACTTCCACACCCTCACCCCGGCACAACCTGCCCGGACCAGTGGCGAGGAGATAAAGATAGAAGGCATCAGCGTGCCGCCGCAGGTTGATCGTCCGCAAATAGTCATTCGCCAGGGCAACAGCGGCCTGGCGATTCTCGAAACGGATTGGTGGGGGGCGAGCCTGTCGGATGAGTTGCGCAGCGCATTGGTAGATCAATTGTCCAACAGCAACCCCCAGCGCAAAGTGTCGTTGCGCGTGGATGTGCAGCGCTTCGACTCGATTCCCGGCCAGTACGGCTTGATCGACGTCAAATGGCGTTTGCGGCCTCTCGGTGCCGGCGATAACTCGCTGGTCACTTGCCGCAGCACTTTGCAGACACCGTCGGGGCCTTCTATCGAGGATTTGGTGACCGCCCAGCAGAACAACGTCAAACGTCTGGCTGCGGTGATCAGTCAAGCGGCGGCAGCGCTGCGGGGTTGCCCGGCTTCGCCCTGAAAATGCGGTAGCCCCTCCCTGCATCAGCCCGATGGCTCCGTGACGGCCGTTGGGTTGTTATCGACCAACATGAGCGCCAGCAACATCTGGTAATAATACTGCTCATGTATTTGATATTAGTTTTCAAATACCTCGTCTCCCAACTGCTTAGTCAACTACGCTCTGCCCACTGAAACTAAAAGGAAGCAGTTTCGTGAGCAGCAGCGCAATTCTCCGCAAATTTTTCACATCCGTTTCACCGGGTTCATACGCACTCCCCCTTAGTGTGTTGGGCATTGTAGAAACTTTTACTAATCAACTTAAAAACCGCCGACATTTTCCCGGGTCAGGCGGTGTTGTGCACAATTTTCGGGTTATCCAAAGGGGCAAGTCCGTGTTCGAATCAGTGTCATCTGCCATACCCTCCAGACGATGGATGCCCTCGCGACTCACCAGGATTGTCGGCGTGTCAGCCTTGGTTACGGTGGCTGCATTGGTCACGGGGTTCGTCATCTGGCATCGCTCCCCGGCCGACCTGGGCAGTGCGAATGCCCAGACGCATGCCGAATTGCTCCAGCACTGGCGCGCCGGCGACGTGGTGGTGTTGGTGCGTCATGCCGAGCGCTGCGACCGCTCCAGCAACCCATGCCTGGGCCCGGCGGACGGCATCACTCAACTCGGCAGCCAGTCGGCCTCCGCCGTGGGCCAAGGCTTTGTGCGCCTGGGCATGGCACAGACCGATGTCTTCGCCAGCCCGGTCACTCGCACAGAGCAAACCGCGCATTACATGTTTGGAAAGGAAGCGACGAACCAGGAATGGCTGGCCAGTTGTGGCAAAACCCTGCGCGACGATGTGATCGCCCACAAGGTGGCCCATCGCAACACAGTGCTGGTAACTCACAGCGGTTGCATCAGCGATTTCGAAGTCCAGACCGGTTTCAAGCATGCGAAAGCCAGTGAATACAGCAGTTCATTGTTTGCAAGCATTGGCACCGATGGACAACTTAAAGTGCTAGGCATCTTGAATGCCGATGATTGGCATTCGCTGTTGAGCGATAAAGCCTTGAAGTAATGTTCCCCTACCGTTAGTTGCCTAACGTTAAAACGCTTAGTTTGGCGCTTTACCGCGCGTTCGTAAAAAACTTGTCTGGTTTAAATTCCTTCAGGAACTGTTCAGTCAGGAAGGTTGATAGTTCTCTGGAGCCACAGCGTCCCTGCGTTAAGGTCGAGTGATGACGTCCCACAACAACGTGTTGCAACACCCTGCGGGCAAGATGTCCCGCCGCCCCGCACCTGCCACGACTGCCGTCGAACGCTGGATCGTTCCCGGTTTGCTCCTGGCCTTCGTGCTGTTCTATTTATTGCCGCTGGTGAGCCACGGCTTGTGGATCCCCGACGAAACCCGCTATGGCCAGATCGCCCAGGAAATGCGCCTGAGCGGCGACTGGATCGCCCCGCATTTCATGGGTATCCGCTATTTCGAGAAACCCATCGCCGGCTACTGGATGATCGCCATCGGCCAGGCCCTGTTCGGCGACAACCTGTTCGGCGTGCGGATCGCCTCGGCGCTGAGCACTGGATTGAGCGTGTGGCTGACGTACCTGATCGCCCGCCGACTGTGGAACGACCCGCGCAAAAGCGGTGCCTGTGCATTGCTCTACATGAGTTTCGGGCTGATTGCCGGGCAAGCTGGTTATGCCAATCTCGATCCGCAGTTCACGTTCTGGGTCAATTTGAGTCTGGTGGCGTTGTGGTTTGCCATCGACAGTCCCTCGGGTAAACAGCGACTCGCAGCCTGGGCCGTGTTGGGTGCGGCTTGCGGCATGGGCTTCATGACCAAGGGTTTCCTCGCCTGGCTGTTGCCGGTGCTGATCGCCCTGCCCTACATGTTATGGCAGAGACGCTTGGGTGAACTGCTGCGTTATGGACCGATTGCGCTGGTGGTCGCAGCGGCGGTGAGCCTGCCGTGGGTGCTTGCCATCCACCATCAGGAACCGGACTTCTGGCGGTTTTTCTTCTGGAATGAGCATATTCGCCGGTTTGCCGCCGACGATGCGCAACACGCGCGGCCGTGGTGGTTCTACCTGCCGTTGCTGGTGGTTTCGAGCCTGCCGTGGGCAGCGTTGTTGCCGTCGACCTTTATCCAGGCCTGGAAAAACAAGCGTGAACCGGCCCTGGGTTTCCTGCTGTTGTGGTTGCTGTTGCCCCTGACCTTTTTCAGCCTGAGCAGCGGCAAGTTGCCGACCTACATCATGCCGTGCCTGCTGCCGCTGGCGTTGCTGATGGGGCATGCCGTGATGGGCCTGATCGATCAGGCGCAAGACCGGGCCATTCGTTTCAACGGTGCCATCAATGTAGTGTTGGGCTGCGTTGGCCTGATCGCCTTGATATACATCCAGGCAACCAAGGAAATCTTCGAAAACACCGAGATGTTCAGCCTTTCCCTGGCCTATATCGTGTTGGCCGGCTGGATCATCGCCAATGCGTTGCAAGTCTCACGCCCCTTGCAGTTCTGGGCTGCGCCGGCGTTGGGCAGCTGGCTACTGGTGGCGCTGCTGCCGGCGGCGATGCCGGCGACGATCGTCAACAGCAAGATGCCTGACCAGTTCATTGCCGAACACCTGGATGCGTTGAGCCAGACCTCCTCGCTGCTCAGTAACGACCTGGGCGCGGCGTCGGCCCTGTCCTGGCGCCTGAAGCGACCCCAGGTTGACCTGTTCAACACCATTGGCGAGCTGAAATATGGTCTGGACGATCCGGCCATGGATTCGCGCAAAGTCACCAAGGACAGCGTTGGCCAATGGATGACTGAAGCACGCAAGAAAGGCTCGGTGGGGGTGGTGATGCGGGTCAACAGTGTGCAAGAGGTCCAGGAAGTCGAGTTGTTGCCGGTGGATGGCAAGCGCTATGAGCGTGGCAATCTTGAAATTCTGATTTTCCCGCAAAGCAAACCTTAAACACCAAACCCTTGTGGGAGCGGGCTTGCTCGCGAATGCGGTTGTTCATTCAACATCAATAGTGACTGACCCTCCGCCTTCGCGAGCAAGCCCGCTCCCACAGGGGCACGCGGTGCTACTTAAAATCGGGAAACCCTCCATGAAGTTCCACGCAAGTGACAGGGCCGCGCTGTGGCTCCTGCTGGGCGCGACTGCCCTGATGTTGTTGTTGGGTTTAGGCTCGCGCGAGCTCTGGGGCGCGGAAACCCGCTGGGCCAACATCGCCTTGCAGATGCTCCAGAGCGGTGACTATTTTGATCCGTACCTCAAGGGCGGGCCGTATTACGACAAGCCGTTGCCGTCCTATTGGCTGATCACCGCCACGGCGTGGTTGACCGGCGGCCTGGGAAACTGGTCGCTGCGCCTGTCCTCGGTGATTTCGGCGTGGTTGAGCGTGTGGCTGGTGTACCTGCTGGGTGAGCAATTGTTTCGCAAAGGCACCGGGCTGATTGCCGGCTGGATGCTGGCGACCACCTTCTACTTCGTGTTTTGGGCACGGGTGGCCACGGCCGACATCCTGACCGTTTGCGGCGTACTCGCGGCAGTGTGGTGGTACTGGCGCGGGCCGGACGACACCCGTCTGGGCCGCTACCTGGTGTTTTTCCTGTTGCTGTCGCTGACGTCGCTGTTCAAAGGCCTGATCGGCTTCATTCTGCCGGGCTTGCTGCTGTTGCCTCATCTGCTGCAGGACGGTCGCTGGAAACGTCACCTGAATCTGCGGTTGTGTCTGGCGCTGGTGATGGCCGGCGCGTTCTACATGACGCCGTTTATCCTGTCCCATTTCTACGGAGCCCCCACCTACGGCGAAAGTGGCCTGGGCCTGGTGTTGCGGGAAAACGTCGTGCGGTTTTTCCAGCCGTTCGACAACATTGGGCCGATTTACACCTACCTGATTTACCTGCCGGTCTACACCCTGCCCTGGGCGCCGTGCTGGATCATCGCGGCGTGGGTCGCCGTGCGGCACTGGCGCGGCGTCGAACCCAATACCCGCTGGCTGATCTGGGGTCTGGGTTTGTTGATGTTGTTCTTCACCGCCAGCGGCAGTCGGCGCAGTTACTACGTGTTGCCCCTGGTGCCATTTGCGCAATTGCTTGGGGCTTGGTGGATCACCCAACGCAACCCGGTGAGTCGTGGCTGGAAGATCGGTTTCGGCGCGGCCACCGTGTTATTGCTCGCGGTGCTGGGCGTGCTCTATCCGTGGACCAACGGCGGTGGCGGCGTGGTTCAGTTCGGTGAGGCGGTCAAGTTTGAGGCGAGCAAGCGTGCGCCCCTCAAGGACTGGCGCCTGGTCATGATCGAAGTCGATAACAAAGTGCCGATGTACCTGCAAACCGGCGGTGCGCCCTTCTATTACGTGCAGGAAAACCAGGACTTCCCACGCACGGGTGACAGTGCTGCGTTGATGAACTGGCTGGACACCACCAGCGGCCAACACTGGGACCCGCAACGCACCATCATCGTGGCGCAATTTCGCACTGGCGATGCTTTGCCGCTGTCCTACCTGAGCGCCGACCATCAGGTCATCACCACAACGCCGACTAATGGCGAGCGGCTGTTTCATGGGCGGGAGGACCAAAGCGTGGCGTTTGTCCCCCAGTCCTGACCAACACCAATAATCCCCTGTGGGAGCGAGCCTGCTCGCGAAAGCGTCGTGTCAGTCAACATGGATGTTGGATGTGACGGCCTCTTCGCGAGCAAGCCCGCTCCCACAGGTTTTTTCTGCGCTCATCACCTTCTCGGCCATGACAGGAATTAACGGTTTTTTTAACGTTTTTTTCTCATTCCGCGCTCTACATTCGCCGCGCCTCAAACATGCAAATGATTCCTATTGATCTACAGTTATTGAGAACCCTCCTCGTCAACACTGTGGACGGCGATGGCAAAAATCAAAAAAAAACTGGAGCGCGCAGCGCATGACTTCCCGTATCCCTTCGTTTCTTAAAACCGCACTGCTGACCGCCGCACTGGTCAGCGCCGGGCATGTGTACGCCGCCGACGCCGACGGCATCGTGGTCTACAACGCGCAACACGAAAGCCTGACCAAATCCTGGATCGAGGGTTTCACCAAGGAAACCGGGATCAAGGTCACCGTGCGCAATGGCGACGACACCGAGATGGGCAACCAGATTGTCCAGGAAGGCGCAGCCTCCCCGGCGGATGTGTTCCTGACCGAAAACTCGCCAGCCATGGTGTTGGTGGATAACGCCGGACTGTTCGCCCCGGTCGCGCCCGCCACCCTCGAACAGATTGGTGCGCCTTATCGTCCGGCTCACGGCAAATGGGTCGGCATCGCCGCGCGCTCCACGGTGTTTGTCTACAACCCGAGCAAACTGGCTGAAGCTGATCTGCCCAAGTCGCTGCTGGACCTTGCCTCGCCCAACTGGAAAGGTCGCTGGGGCGCTTCGCCGGGCGGTGCCGACTTCCAGGCGATCGTCGCCGCCGTGCTCGAACTCAAGGGCGAAGCCGCCACCCTCGACTGGCTGAAAGCGATGAAAACCAATTCCACGGCGTATCGCGGCAACAGCGCGGTGCTTAAAGCCGTGAATGCCGGGCAGATCGACAGCGGTGTGATCTACCACTACTACCGCTTTGGCGATCAGGCCAAGACTGGCGAAAACAGTAAGAACACCTCGTTGCACTACTTCAAGCACAAGGATCCGGGCGCGTTTGTCAGCATCTCCGGTGGCGGCGTCCTGGCGTCCAGCAAACACAAGGAACAAGCCCAGGCTTTCCTGAAGTGGGTGACGGGCAAGGACGGCCAGGCGGTTTTGAAGAACGGTAACTCGTTCGAGTACGCCGTGGGCCAGAACGCCGAATCCAACCCGAAACTGGTGCCGTTGGCACAACTCGATGCACCGGCCGTCGACGCCTCCAAGCTCGACAGCAAAAAAGCGGTGGAACTCATGACTCAGGCCGGACTGCTCTAATTGATGCCTGAAACCCTGCCGTCGGGTGTCGCTTCGGCGATCCCCGCGAACTCGCTGCGACGCTCCCGTGGTCTGTTTACGGGCCGTGGTGGCGCGTGGGTGATGGGTTTGTCGGTGCTGGTGTCGCTGCTGGCGCTGTTGCCCATTGCCTTTGTGATTGGCGTATCCTGGCAAACCGGTTGGGCGGCCATCGAGAAACTGGTGTTCCGGCCTCGGGTCGGCGAATTGCTGGTCAACACCGTATTGCTGGTGGCGATCACCCTGCCCTTGTGCATTGCGTTGGGCGTTGCGCTGGCCTGGCTGACCGAACGCACCAATCTGCCAGGGCGACGTGGCTGGTCGTTGCTGGCCACCGCGCCACTGGCAGTGCCGGCATTCGTTCACAGTTACGCGTGGGTCAGCCTGGTGCCGTCGATTCATGGGTTGCCGGCCGGCGTATTGGTGTCGGTGATTGCCTACTTTCCGTTCCTGTATCTGCCGGTGGCCGCGACCTTGCGCCGGCTCGATCCAGCCATCGAAGACGTGGCCGAATCCCTCGGGCTCAAACCCTGGGCGGTGTTTTTCCGGGTGGTGTTGCCGCAACTGCGGCTGGCGATTTGCGGCGGCGCATTGCTGGTCGGCCTGCATTTACTGGCCGAGTACGGTTTGTACGCGATGATCCGTTTCGACACCTTTACCACGGCGATTTTCGATCAATTCAAATCGACCTTTAACGGTCCGGCCGCGCAGATGCTGGCCGGGGTGCTGGCGCTGTGTTGCCTGGCCATGTTGACCGTCGAATCGGCGGCTCGTGGCAGCGCCCGGTACGCCCGTGTCGGCTCGGGCAGTGCCCGGGAGCAGCGGATTGTGCTTCTGGATGGCAACACCACCCGGCTCGCCCTCGCCCTGCAAGTCGTGACCTGCCTTCTGGCGCTGGGCGTTCCGCTGATGACCCTGGGCAAATGGTTGATCGCCGGAGGCAGCGAAGTCTGGCAATTGAGTGAGTTGCTGCCGGCCCTGGAACAGACGCTGCTGCTCGGGGTCGCTGGCGCCGCCCTGACCACCTGCGCCGCGATTCCGATTGCGTGGCTGTCGATTCGCTCGCCGGGTCGTGTGCAACGGGTGCTGGAAAGCTGCAATTACATCACCAGCTCGTTGCCCGGCATCGTGGTCGCCCTGGCCCTGGTGACGGTGACGATTCACTTCGCCCGGCCGATCTACCAGACCACCATTACGGTGTTGCTGGCGTATCTGCTGATGTTCCTGCCCCGGGCGCTGGTGAGCTTGCGCGCCGGCATCGCCCAGGCCCCGGTGGAACTGGAAAACATGGCCCGCAGCCTCGGTCGCTCCCCCGGCCGGGCCCTGTGGCTGATCACTTTGCGCCTGGCCGCACCGGGTGCCGCGGCCGGCGCCGCCCTGGTGTTTCTGGCGATCACCAATGAGTTGACCGCCACCCTGCTACTGGCCCCCAACGGTACACGCACCCTGGCCACCGGTTTCTGGGCCATGACCAGCGAAATCGACTACGCCGCAGCGGCGCCCTACGCGCTGATCATGATCTTGCTGTCGCTGCCGCTGACCGGACTTCTCTATCATCAATCCAAACGCACGGCTGGCCGATGAACGCCCTCGAACTGAACTCGATCTACAAATCCTTCGGCACTCAGCGCGCCCTGGAAGACATCAGCCTGTCAGTGCCCACCGGCAGCCGTACGGTGATCGTCGGGCCGTCCGGCTCGGGCAAAACCACTTTGTTGCGGATGATCGCCGGCTTCGAATTTCCCGACACCGGCAGCCTCTCGCTCAACGGCCAGACCCTGGTCGACAGCACGCACTCGGTGCCGGCGCACCAGCGTTTGATCGGATACGTGCCCCAGGACGGCGCGCTGTTCCCGCACATGACCGTGGCCGCCAACATCGGTTTCGGTTTGACGGACAAAGGCCCGGCCCGGCAGGAACGCATCGCCGAGTTGATGGACAGCGTCAATCTGGACGCGAACATGGCCAAGCGTTGGCCCCATGAACTGTCCGGCGGCCAGCAACAACGGGTGGCCCTGGCCCGGGCGCTGGCGCAGCAGCCGCGGTTGATGCTGCTGGATGAACCGTTCTCGGCCCTCGACACCGGGTTGCGCGCAGCCATGCGCAAGATGGTTGCGCGATTGCTTGAGGCTGCCGGCGTGACCACCATTCTGGTGACCCACGATCAAAGCGAAGCGTTGTCGTTCGCCGATCAATTGGCGGTGATGCGTCAGGGCCGGTTGGTGCAGTCGGGGCACCCGATGGACTTGTACCGCTATCCCGAAGATGAGCAAACCGCACTGTTTCTCGGCGACGCCGTGGTCATGCCGGCGCGAATCGAGGCCGGTTGGGCCCATTGCGACTTGGGGCGGATACCGGTCAACAATCAGGGCAAAAACGGCTCGGCGCAGATCATGTTGCGACCCGAGCAATTGCAGGTCGGTAACTCAGCGGTGGATGCCCTCGGCTGTCCCGGCGTGGTCACCGAGCGCGACTTTGGTGGCAACACCTGCACTTTGACCGTGGAATTGCTGCCCGGTGAATTCGAGCCGGGCCGATCCTTGCTGGTGCGCAGCTCCGGCATGCACGCGCCACCCGCCGGCAGCGCGGTGCATGTCACCACCCTCGGCCATGCCCATGTGCTGAGCGACTGACAGCGGTCACAGATCGAAGCGGTCTACCGCCCGGCGCCGTTCATTGTCATTGCGCACATCGTAGTTGGCGGTGGTCTGGATGTTGCTGTGATGCGCCAGTTTCTGGGCGATCGACAGGTCGTGTTCTTCGATCACCCGAGTGATAAACGAACGACGGAAATCATGGGGCATGATCTTCACCCCGACCTGGGCGCCACGTTGCCGGGCAATGTAATAGATCGCATGTTTGGTGATGCGCTCGCGGGTGATGTGACTGCCGCGACGGATACGGTTGAACAGGAATGGATCGTCCTCCAGCCCTTCCCCCAGTTGAGAACGCCGCAACTCCAGCCATGCGTCCAGTTTGGCGAACGCCCAGGCTGGCGCGTATTTGATCAACTGCTTATTGCCCTTGGCCGTGACCCGCAGGCTGCGCTCGCTGAAATCCACCTGGTTCAGGTCCAGGTTCACCGATTCCGACTTGCGCATGCCCGAACCGTACAACACCGCAATGATCGCGGCGTCCCGCAGGCCTTGTGGCCGTGGGTCGGCGGCACAGACTTCCATCAACTCCTGAATCAGCGTGCGCTTGAGGTTGCGCCCCTGGGACAACCGCGTGCCGGCAATGCCTTTGACCGAGCGCATTTTCAGCAAGTGCTCCTGGCTGATCAGGCTCATGCGCCAGGCTTCGTTCATGACGCCTCGTACGGCGTTCACATACAGCGAAGAGGTGTTCGGCGCGTAACCGTCGGTGCGCAAGGCCGCCACTAACGCGACGACATCCTCAGGCTGGAGTTCGTACCAGGGAATTTCCTCGATGTTCATGTCTTCGAAGCCCAGGCGATCCGCCGCGTCTTGCAGGACATAGCGCATGGTCAGTTGGCTGGACGGCGCCAAGCGCGCCAAATACACGATCAGCGGGTTGGTTTTTGTAATCTTGGTGTCATCAACAGGTAAGTCAATCAAACGAAAAAGCCTTGAATGAAAACGGTTCAACACAACAACTAAGAGTTCGGTTACTTGCTGTAAGGAATAGCAAGCGTCGGGATTAGCGCGATAAACGGTCGAAGGCTGAACTCTAGCTGTCTGAACTTCAGATAAACGATTCGCCGACCGGTTTTTCATGTCCCTTTCACATTTTCGCGCTTAACCTTAATGAGTCGGGCCACCGGTAGTCAGCCAGCACAACCTGACGAGCCGGCAGTCAAAAGTCAACCTAGACAATTTGTCACATTTCTCTAGTAACTAATTGATGCAGCTTTCATTTTAGCGACTACGCTTAAATTGGATCCGAATCACTGCACCTGAAATTCCGTTGCTGTCTATGCCCCGAGGTCTCCATGAGTCAGGCTTTTCTCCCCTTCTCTCGCCCCAGTATTGGCGATGAAGAAATCGCAGCCGTAGAGCAAGTATTGCGCTCTGGCTGGATCACGACCGGGCCAAAAAACCAGGCACTGGAAGAGCACTTCGCTAATTACGTCGGTTGCAAACATGCGGTGGCATTGTCCTCGGCTACCGGTGGCATGCACATCACCTTACTGGCCTTGGGCATCGGTCCCGGGGATGAAGTCATTACCCCGTCCCAGACTTGGGTGTCCACCGCCAACATGATCTGCCTGTTGGGGGCGACGCCGGTGTTTGTCGATGTCGATCGCGACACCCTGATGACAGACCTGGACAGCATCGAAGCGGCGATCACGCCTCGGACCAAGGCAATCATCCCGGTGCATTACGCCGGTGCCGCGTTCGATCTTGACCCCCTCTATGCCCTGGCCGACAAGCACGGGATTGCGGTCATTGAAGACGCGGCCCACGCAGCAGGCACGTTTTACAAGGGACGCCACGTCGGTTCCCAAGGCACGGCGATTTTCTCCTTCCACGCGATCAAGAACATGACCTGCGCCGAAGGCGCGATGTTTGTCAGCGACGACGAAGCCCTGGCCAGCCGGGTGCGCATGCTCAAGTTCCACGGTTTGGGCGTTGACGCCTATGACCGTTTGACCGGTGGCCGCAAACCCCAGGCCCAAGTCATCGAACCCGGTTTCAAATACAACCTGGCCGACATCAATGCGGCCATCGCCCTGGTGCAACTGGAGCGGCTGGACGAGATCAACGCCAAGCGCACGCAACTGGCCCAGACCTACGTGCAACGGCTCGAAGGCCTGCCGGTGCAGCCATTGGCGATCCCGACCTATCCGCAGCAACACGCCTGGCACCTGTTCATCCTGCGCATCGACGCCGAACGTTGCGGGATCGACCGCGAAGCGTTCATGAAGGCCTTGCAGGAGCAGAACATCGGCACCGGCATCCATTTCATCGCCACCCATCTGCACACCTACTACCGCCAGCGTTACCCGGACATCTACCTGCCCAATACCGAATGGAACTCGGCCCGGCTGTGTTCGATCCCGTTGTTCCCCGACATGACCGGCGACGACGTCGAACGTGTTGTCGACGCCATTGCAAACATTATGGACAGAAGCCTTTGAAACCTTACCCAATCAATTGCGTGTCGATCGTCATTCCGGTCTACAACGAAGAAGAAAGCCTGCCCGAACTGCTGCGTCGCACCGAAGCGGCCTGCGCTCAATTGCATTACGAGTACGAAATCGTACTGGTGGACGACGGCAGTCGTGACGATTCGGCGCAGATCCTCGAGGACGCCGCCAATCGTGAAGGCAGCCGGGTGGTCGCGGTCATTCTCAACCGTAACTACGGCCAGCACGCGGCGATCATGGCCGGGTTCGAGCAGTGCAAGGGCGACGTGGTGATTACCCTCGATGCCGACCTGCAAAACCCGCCGGAAGAAATCCCGCGATTGGTGGCCCAGGCTGAACTTGGCTACGACGTGGTCGCCACCGTACGCAACAATCGCCAGGATTCGGCCTTGCGCCGCTGGCCGTCGAAACTGATCAACCTCGCCGTGCAACGCTCCACCGGCGTGGCCATGAGCGACTACGGCTGCATGCTGCGGGCCTATCGCCGCACCATTGTCGACGCGATGCTCGCCTGCCGTGAACGCAGCACCTTTATCCCGATCCTGGCCAACAGCTTCGCCCGGCACACCACGGAAATTCTGGTGACCCACGCCGAGCGCGAACACGGCGAATCCAAGTACAGCCCGATGCGACTGGTCAATCTGATGTTCGACCTGATCACGTGCATGACCACCACCCCGCTGCGCCTGCTCAGCATCGTCGGCTTCTGCATGGCCGGTCTTGGCGTGCTGTTTGCCATCGCACTGATTGTCCTGCGCCTGGCCTTTGGCGCCGGCTGGGCTGGCGGCGGTACGTTCGTGTTGTTCGCCGTGCTGTTCGTCTTCACCGGCGGGCAATTCATCGGCATGGGCCTGCTGGGTGAATACCTGGGCCGCATGTACAGCGATGTCCGGGCACGCCCGCGGTTCTTTATCGAAAAAGTCTTGCGTAGCCAACCCGCCTCCCCTGCTCCCGTTGTCACGGTCGACGGTCTTACTTCCACTTCTTCAGAACAGGTTCTCTCATGAGCAAAAAAGCTGTTGTCTTCGCCTATCACGATATCGGCTGTGCCGGCATCGACGCCCTGCTTGGCGCAGGTTTTGAGATTGCGGCCGTGTTCACCCACGCCGATGACCCGAAGGAAAACGCTTTCTACGGCTCCGTTGCGCAACTGTGCGCCAACCAAGGCATTCCCGTGCACGCCCCGGAAGATGCCAACCATCCGCTGTGGGTCGAGCGCATCGCCAAGCTCAACCCGGACTACATCTTCTCGTTCTACTACCGCAACCTGCTGAGCGAACCGCTGCTGGCTACCGCGAGCGAAGGTGCGTTCAACCTGCACGGTTCGTTGCTGCCGCTCTACCGTGGTCGCGCACCCGCCAACTGGGTACTGGTCAACGGCGAAACCGAGACCGGCGTGACCCTGCACCGCATGGTCAAACGTGCCGATGCCGGCGCCATCCTCGCCCAGCACAAAGTTGCAATCGAGCGCTCCGACACCGCCCTGACCCTGCACGCCAAGCTGCGCGACGCCGCCAGTTCCCTGCTGCGCGACACCCTGCCAGCGCTGCTGCAAGGCAAAGTCAGCGAAACCCCGCAGGACGAATCCAAGGCCACCGTGTTTGGCCGTCGTACCCCGGCCGATGGCAAACTGGTCTGGAAAAAACCGGCGCAAGAGCTGTTCAACCTGGTGCGCGCCGTCACCCAACCATACCCGGGCGCGTTCTGCGACGTCGGCGAGCACAAGTTGATTGTCTGGGGCGCGCAAGTCGTCAAAGGCAATGAAGGTCAGGCCCCAGGCCGCGTGATCAGTGTCGATCCGCTGCGCATTGCCTGTGGCGAAGACTCGCTGGTGGTCACTGCCGGCCAGCGTAACGACAACGGCCTGTACCTGAGCGGCCCGCAATTGGCCAATGAGCTGGGCCTGGTCGACGGTTCGGTGCTGCGTGGTGCTGAATCCGGCCGAGCGCCGCGCCGTACCCGCGTGCTGATCCTCGGCGTCAACGGTTTCATCGGCAACCACTTGTCCGAGCGCCTGCTGCGTGACGACCGCTATGAAGTCTATGGCCTGGACATTGGTTCCGACGCCATTGACCGCCTGCGCAGCCACCCGAATTTCCACTTCGTCGAAGGCGACATCAGCATCCACTCCGAGTGGATCGAATACCACATCAAGAAATGCGACGTGGTCCTGCCGCTGGTGGCCATCGCCACGCCGATCGAATACACCCGCAACCCATTGCGCGTGTTCGAACTCGACTTCGAAGAAAACCTGAAACTGGTGCGCTACTGCGTCAAGTACAACAAACGCGTGATCTTCCCATCGACCTCGGAAGTCTATGGCATGTGCCAGGACGAGCGCTTCAACGAAGATACCTCCAACCTGGTGCTTGGCCCGATCAACAAGCAACGCTGGATCTACTCGGTCTCCAAGCAATTGCTCGACCGCGTGATCTGGGCCTACGGCCAGAAAGGCCTGAATTTCACCCTGTTCCGTCCTTTCAACTGGATGGGCCCACGCCTGGACCGTCTGGACTCGGCACGGATCGGCAGCTCCCGGGCAATTACCCAACTGATCCTCAATCTGGTGGAAGGCACGCCGATTCGCTTGTTCGACGGCGGCGAGCAAAAACGCTGCTTCACCGACATCGCCGACGGCGTCGAAGCCCTGGCGCGGATCATCGACAACGACAATGACGTGTGCAACGGCCAGATCATCAACATCGGCAACCCGGACAACGAAGCCAGCATCCGCCAGTTGGGCGAAGAGCTGCTGCGTCAGTTCGAGGCGCACCCGCTGCGCAGCAACTTCCCACCGTTCGCCGGTTTCCGCGACGTGGAAAGCAAGGCGTTCTACGGCACTGGCTATCAGGACGTGTCGCACCGTAAACCAAGCATCGACAACGCCAAGCGCCTGCTGGACTGGACGCCAACGGTGGAGATGAGCGAAACCATCGGCAACACACTGGATTTCTTCCTGCGTGAAGCCATGCTCGAAATCGCGGACAAGCGCTGATGCAGGCAGGCCTTCGAATCGATGTCGACACGTACCGAGGCACCCGTGAGGGGGTGCCCCGGTTGCTGGAAATCCTCGATGAGGCCCAGGTCAAGGCGACGTTTTTCTTCAGTGTCGGGCCGGACAACATGGGGCGCCACTTGTGGCGCCTCATCCGTCCTCAATTCCTCTGGAAAATGCTGCGGTCCAACGCCGCCGGCCTGTATGGCTGGGATATTTTGCTGGCCGGTACTGCCTGGCCGGGCAAACCGATTGGTCGCGACCTCGGGCACCTGATGCGTCAGGCCCGGGCAGCCGGTCATGAAGTCGGCCTGCACGCCTGGGATCACCACGGCTGGCAGGCCAATGCCGGGACCTGGAGCGATGCGCAACTGATCGAGCAGATTCGCCGGGGCGTCGACAGCCTCAGCGACATCCTCGGGGAAAAAATCGACTGCTCGGCCTCCGCCGGTTGGCGGGCAGACGAGCGCGTGATCGAAGCCAAGCAAGCGTTCGGCTTTCGCTACAACAGCGATTGCCGCGGCCAGAGCCTGTTCCAGCCGACCTTGGCCAATGGCCTTCTGGGCGCACCGCAAATCCCGGTGGACTTGCCAACCTTCGACGAGGTGGTCGGGCCAACCGTGGCGGCAAAGGACTTCAACGCCTTCATTCTGGACCGCTTCACCCCTGAAAAACTCAATGTCTACACGATCCACGCCGAGGTAGAAGGGATTCTGATGGCCAACGATTTTCGTCAACTGCTGGCCGATGCGCGCCAGCGTGACATCTGTTTCAAACCCTTGGGCGATCTGTTGCCCGAGTCATTCGCCAGCCTGCCGGCCGGGCGTGTGGTACGCGGCGCCCTCGACGGCCGTGAAGGCTGGCTGGGAGTACAAGGCGCATGAGTAAACGCTGGGCCTTGCCTGTGTTGCTGGTTGTCATGTTGCTGGCTTACCTGTTGCCGTTGGGCACCCACGGTCTGTGGATTCCCGACGAAACCCGTTATGCGCAGATCAGCCAGGACATGCTCCTGAGCGATAACTGGGTGTCACCGCACTTTATGGGTTTGCGCTATTTCGAGAAACCGGTGGCCGGTTATTGGATGATCGCCCTCGGCCAGGCGCTGTTTGGCGAAAACCTGTTCGGTGTGCGCTTCGCTTCAGCCCTGAGCACCGGGCTGAGTGTGTTGCTGTGTTTCCTGATTGCCCGCCGCTTGTGGAACGACCCACGCAAAAGTTTTGCCTGCGCCTTGCTGTACATGAGTTTCACCGTGGTGGCCGGTCAGGCCGGTTATGCCAATCTCGATCCGCAATTCACCTTCTGGGTCAATCTGAGCCTGGTAGCCCTGTGGTTTGCGCTGGACAGCAAAAGCACCGGTCAGCGGCTGTTGAGTTGGGCTGCGTTGGGACTGGCCTGCGGCATGGGTTTCATGACCAAGGGGTTTCTCGCCTGGCTGCTGCCGGTGCTGATCGCCCTGCCCTGGATGCTCTGGCAGAAACGCTGGCGTGAATTGCTGGTTTACGGCCCGCTCGCGGTGATTGTGGCTATCGCCGTCAGCCTGCCGTGGGCCTTGGCCGTGCATGCCCAGGAGCCCGATTACTGGCGGTTCTTCTTCTGGCACGAGCATATCCGGCGTTTTGCCGGCGACGATGCCCAGCATGACGCGCCCTGGTGGTTTTACCTGCCGCTGCTGGTGGCCTTCAGTCTGCCGTGGGCGGTGTTGCTGCCGACGGCGCTGAAGCAGGCGTGGCACACCCGCCGTCAGGCGAGCATTGCTTTCCTGCTGTTGTGGCTGCTGATGCCGTTGGTGTTCTTCAGCCTGAGCAACGGCAAACTGCCGACCTACATCCTGCCGTGCCTGCTGCCTCTGGCCCTGCTGCTGGGCAATGCCGTGGCCGATCGTTTGCAGCTTGAGCAAGGCCGGGCGCTGGGGCTTAACGGTTTGCTCAACCTGGTGCTGGGCCTGACGGTTCTGCTGGCCCTGGTTTACCTGCAACTGAAAAAGCCGCTGTACGAACTCGAGCTGCACAATTTGGTGCTGGTGTTTATCGCGCTGATCGGCTGGATCATGGCCAACCTGCTGCAAGCCTTCCGGCCCTTGCAATGCTGGGCGGCACCGGCGTTCGGCAGCTTGCTGTTCATCGGCCTGATCCCGGCCGGGTTGCCCAACTCGGTGGTGTCGAACAAGACCCCTGACCAATTCATCCTCGAACACGCCCAGGAACTCAGCCAGACCAGCCAACTGATGAGCAACGATCTGGGGGCCGCATCGGCACTGGCCTGGCGTCTGCAACGTCCGCAAGTGGCGTTGTACAACACCGTCGGTGAGCTGAAATACGGCCTTGATTTCCCCGAAGCACGCGATCGCCGAATCACCCTCGACAAAGTGCAACAGTGGATGCGCGATGCTCGCAAGCAGGGTTCGGTGGGCGTGGTCATGCGGGTCAAGGGTGACGAAGAACTGCAGGAAGTGGATCTGCTGCCTAAAGAAGGCAAGCGCTACGAGCAAGGCAATCTGGTGATTCTGATCATCCCCAAGGAAGCGTCATGAGCCTGCTTCTGTTGCTTACCGCTTGCCTGCTGACATGCCTGGGCCAGGTCGCCCAGAAGTACGCCGTCGAAAGCTGGCGCGGCAAAACCACTGGCTGGGGCGAAAAATTACGCTCGCCGTGGCTGTGGTTGGCGCTTTTCTCCCTCGGTATGGGCCTGCTGGTCTGGCTGTTGGTATTGCAGCGCCTGGAAGTCGGCGTCGCCTATCCGATGCTCAGTCTCAATTTTGTGCTGATCACCTTGGTCGCACGCTTCGTCTTTCACGAACCCGTCGACCGACGCCATTGGCTCGGTGTGGCGCTGGTAATCGGGGGTGTGGTTTTGCTGGGGCAACACACATGAACCTGCGCCGTGGAATCACCTTTGCCCTGGGCAGCGTAATGCTCGCCAGCGGCGCGCAATTGGGTATGCGCTGGAGCATGAGCCGGTTGCCGCAACCGGATCAATGGCTGACCGCCCTGGGCAATGGCAGCGTCGATCCGGTTGCTGTCGGCGTGGTGCTGGCAGCCATCCTCGCCTACGCGTTGTCGATGCTCAGTTGGCTGTTGGCCCTGCGCGACGTACCGCTGGGGCGGGCCTACTCGCTGCTGAGCATCAGCTATGCGCTGGTGTACCTGCTGGCCGCCAGCCTGCCTGCGTTCAACGAACATTTCAGTCTTGCAAAAAGCCTTGGGGTGGCCCTCGTCGTTCTGGGTGTCATCACCATCAACTCTCGACCTGCTCGCGTCTCCGTTCTCAGGAATGACCCATGAAAATCAGTGTATTTGGTAGTGGTTACGTTGGCCTGGTACAGGCTGCCGTTCTGGCTGAAGTCGGCCACGATGTGATCTGCATGGACATCGATGCCAAAAAGGTCGAATTGCTCCAGCAGGGCCATGTCAGCATCTTCGAACCGGGGCTGGCCAGTCTGGTCAGGGAGAGTCTGGAGGCCAAGCGCCTGCAGTTCACCACCGACGAAAAACTGGCCGTGCAGCATGGCGAGGTGTTGTTCATCGCCGTGGGCACGCCGTCCAGTGAAGACGGCTCGGCCGACCTGAAATACGTGCTGTCGGTCGGTGATGCCGTGGCCCGTCATCGTGAGCAACCGGTGATTCTGGTGGAAAAATCCACCGTGCCGGTCGGCACCGGCGACACCCTGCGCGCGCACATCGAGTGCCGATTGGAAGAGGCCGGCCGCCAGTTGCAATTCGATATCGTCTCCAACCCCGAATTCCTCAAGGAAGGTTCGGCGGTGGCGGACTGCCGGCGCCCGGACCGCATCATCATCGGCTGCGAGCGTGACGAAGTGCGCGACGTCATGCGCGATCTCTACGCCCCGTTCAACCGCAACCACGATCGCATCATGTTCATGGACCTGCGCAGCGCCGAGCTGACCAAGTACGCTGCCAACTGCATGCTGGCGACCAAGATCAGCTTTATCAACCAGATCGCCGAACTGGCCGAACACCTGGGCGCCGATATTGAATCCGTACGCCTGGGCATCGGCGCGGACTCGCGTATCGGCTATCACTTCATCTATCCGGGCTGCGGTTATGGCGGTTCGTGCTTTCCCAAGGACATGCGCGCGCTGATCCATAGCGCCGAACAGGCCCACTGCTCCAGCGACCTGCTGCAAGCGGTGGAAGCAATCAACCAGCGGCAGAAACACAAGCTGTTCGAACGGGTGAATGCGTTCTACAAGGGCAACCTGACTGGCAAGACCTTTGCCGTGTGGGGCCTGGCGTTCAAGCCCAATACCGACGACATGCGCGATGCGCCGAGCCGGGTGTTGCTGGAATCCTTGTGGGCCGCAGGCGCCAATGTGCGGGCATTCGACCCGGAAGCGATGCAGGAAACCCAGCATCTATACCCGGACGAATCGAAGCTGATGCTCATGGGCACCCCGGAATCGGTACTGGCCGGTGCCGATGCGCTGATCATCTGCACCGAGTGGCAGCAGTTCAAGGCACCGGATTTCGACCTGATCCGCCAGCGCCTGGCTGCGCCGGTGATCTTCGACGGGCGCAACCTGTATGACGCCGAACGCCTGTCCCGCAGCGGCTTCCTGTACTTCCCGATGGGCCGTGGGGATTCGCGTAACCTGCCGATTCCATACCAGCAATGGTCTTCCATTTCGTCGGTTGCCTGACGGTGGATGCTCAGATCCGTCGACAGTCCCTCGGTGCAGGGCTGTTGGCGCTGCTGTTGTTCATGGCCGGGGTTTATCAGCAGACTGCAATCGGCTTCGATTCGCGGTTCGTGTTGTTCGCCCAGGAAATGTTGCGCCACGGGCCAACGGTGTTCCCGACCACCTATGGCCAACCCTATGCCGACTATTCGGCGATCAGCACATTATTCGTCTGGTTGCTGTCGTTGCCGTTCGGGCAGGTGAATGCCTTCAGTGCCTGGCTTCCCAGTGCATTGGCCGGTGCGGTCATCGTCACGTTGATGTACCGACTGCTGGCGCCGTACTCCACCCGTTGGGCGTTGCTGAGCATCGCCCTGCTTCTGCTGACCAACACCTTCGTCACCGAAACCCGCGCCGTGTCCCTGGACTTGATGCTGGCGGCGGTGGCGTTTTCGGTGTTCTACCTGGGCTATGCCGCCGATCACTTTGGCGCGCCACGTCGCTGGTTGCTGATTCTTGCCTTGTTGCTGCTGGGTTTCGGGGTGCGTGGGCCGATCGGGCTCGTGGTCCCCACTGGCATGTTGTGCAGCTATTTCCTGCTTAATCGTCAATGGCAACGACTGTTTGCTTTCGGGCTGGTCGCCGCTGGATTGCTGGTTGTGTGTGTCGGTTTGCTGTTGCTGCTGGCCAAGCTCAGTGGTGGTCCGGCCTTTATGCAGGACGTGATTCGCATGCAGTTCATGGGACGCATGGATGGCAGTGAGGGGGTCAGCGGCTCGCTGTATTACTTCACCAGCTCCATGGGCAACTATGCGCTGGCGTATCCACTGGCGGTGTTGGCCCTGGCAGCGATCTGCCTGACCAACCCGCGTGAGGCCGGACCGCCATTGCGTCTGGTGCAGTACTGCGCGGCGGCCGGGCTGATCGTGATGCTCGGGCTGTCGATTCCCCAGGCGAAAAAAGCCCGATACTTGCTCCCGATGCTGCCCATGGCGGCGATCATTGCAGCGTATCCGTTTCAGGTGATGCAAGGCCGATGGTTTGGCGTGTTGCGTGGCTTGATGCAAGGGTTGTGGCTGGTGATTCCGGGGCTGTTGATCGTGGCATTGATGGTTGGCCAGCGGCGGTTCCCCGGGGTATTGACCGCACTGACACCGATATTGATTGTGCTGGGTGCGTTGCAGGTGATCGCGTTGGCCGCGTTTTTCCGACCAGCCTGGCGGGCGCAGGCAATGGCGTTTTGTGCGGTGCTGGGGCTGTGGTCGGTGTATATCCTGGTGTTCGAACCGGTGGAACGCCAACTCTACGATTCGCGCAGCTTCAGTCGCGCAGCCTTCGCCCTGGTGCAACAAGAACCGGCGCCGCTGGTGCTGTACGGCATGGGCAAGGACGCGAAGGCGATCAAGTTCATGGTCAATATCGAACAGGATTTGCAACCGGTGTTCACCGAGTCGCCGCAGGAACTGGAAACCCTCAAGACGCCAGTTTGGGTAATGATGGATCAGGGTGATTACAACGCCATGAAAGACACTTCGCTGCGGTTGCTGGAGCCCGCATTGACCGGTCGTTTCGATAAAAACGATTACGTCTTGCTGCATCTCAAGCCTTAACGCATAACCCCTGTAGGCGCTGGCGTAGGCTGCGATCTTTTGACTTTGCCGTTAAGATCCAAAGATCGCAGCCTCCGGCAGCTCCTACACAACAATCATGACTATCACCCTGCGCCGTGCCCAACCTACTGACGCCAACGCCCTCCCCGCCATCGAACGGTCGGCGGCGGCATTGTTCCGCACCGACCCGTCACTTGCCTGGCTCGCCGACTCACCCGTGACCGACGCCCGGCAACACCTGCACGCCATCGAAACCAACGATGTTTGGGTCGCTGAATCGCCCGATGGTGTACTTGCGGGATTTCTCAGTGCCGAACAAGTCGACAACCAATTGCATATACAGGAACTGTCCGTCAGCCAACACTTTCAGGGCCAGGGCATCGGTGGAAAGTTACTGTTAGCGGCGATTGAACATTCCCGTAAACGAGAACTCGGCGGTCTGACCCTGACCACCTTTCGCGACTTGCCGTGGAATGCAGCGTTTTATCAACGGTTCGGCTTTGAAACATTGAGCCCTGCTGAAACCAGCCCATGTTTATTGGCGATTTTGCGTCAAGAAGTCGCCCACGGTTTGCCCGGTGAACGGCGGTGTGCGATGTGCCTGCTACTCACACCGGCGCTTTCAAATCCACACCCAACGCCTGGGCAAACGCCTTGACCAACGGACTGCGCACGGTGTTGTGACGCAGGATCAGATTGAACGGCGTGACGATATAAATCAGGTCCGGGCGCACTGCCCGGAATTGCCCCTGAGCCACCAGGTTGGCGGCGTAATGTTGCGGCAGGAAGCCCACAAAACAGCCGGTCTTGATCAACAGCGCCACGGCTTCGACCTGGGTCGCCGAGGCTGAAAAACTGTCGTAGCGGGCAAAATTCAGTTTGTCCCGATGAATCGCGTAGCGATGGTTGACGCACTCGTAGTCCTTGAGCACGTTGCTGCCGATTTCCGCTTCCGGCACTGAGAACAACGGATGGCCGACCGCGCAGTAAACCTGCGAGCGTTCTTCGTAAAGCGCGTAGTAATCGAACTCTTCGCGTTTTTGATAAACCGGCACGATTCCCGCCACTAATCGCCCCTCCACAACCCCTCGTTCTATTTCATCCAATTGGGAGGCCTGAAGTTGAAACCTTACCTTTGGTGACTCTTCATTGATTCTTCTAAGCGCTGCAACTAACGGAGAATCAGGATCGGAAATCGTATTATCAATAACCCCCACACCCAGATCACCGATAAGTTCGTTCTGCGCCGAACTAAGCCGATCCCGAAAGTTATCGACCGAAGCAAACAAATCAATCGACGCCTGATACACCAGGCGCCCTTCTTCCGTCAGGTGAAAGCCCTCCCGACCTCGCGTGCACAGACGCATGCCGATGCGAATCTCAAGGTCGGAAATCTGTTTGCTGATGGCCGCCAGCCCCACATTCAGCTCGTTCTGCGCGGCACTGAAGCCGCCCGCCTCGACCACGGCCTTGAACACTTTGAGCAGTTTGAAGTCCAGGCCGCTGAGTGCCAATGGTGCTCGCTGAGTCGGTTTCGGCGCGGGGTTTCCGGAATTGGAAAGTGGGGTTTCCATAATGCTTATTTACCTCTGGCGCCCTAGCAAACAATCTGTGTCCAACAACAAAAACATAGCTGGCCAATAATAATGAACACAGAAAACAAGGCTTGGCAACCGCTAATAATTTCCGTACCTGAGTGCCAACTCACTGATTTCGCACCATTAAAAGCTGACACTTCGATCAGCTCTCGCCACTTCGCAACTGCCCCTTTGAAAACTGCTTTGGCCTAACCACGCCTCATTGATTTGCGGCGGGTGTTTCGGGGCCTGGCACACCGATCTGTAGGAGCGAGGCTTGCCCGCGAAGCTCTTCGCAAAACACCAGATCAATTTCTGACTTTCGCGTAACGACGAGGAAAACAACAATGTCTCAAACCACCGACCGTCTCTGGGGTGCTCGCTTCAAAAGCGGCCCGTCCGAAGCCCTGGCGGCCCTGTCCCGTTGCCCTGAGCGCTATTTCCGCCTCACGCCTTACGACCTGGCCGGCTCCAAGGCCCATGCCCGGGAACTGCAACGCGCCGGTTTGCTGACCGAGCAAGAAACCCAGACCATGCTCGACGCCTTGGCCGGTATTGGCGCTGACTTCAAGGCCGGCAGCATCGCCCCGACCCTGGATGACGAAGACGTTCACACCTTTATTGAACGTCTGCTGACCGAACGTCTTGGCGCTCTGGGCGGCAAGCTGCGCGCCGGTCGTTCGCGTAACGACCAGACCGCCAACGACCTGCGCCTGTTCTTGCGTGATCACGTGCGCACCCTGGCCGTTGAAGTGCTGGCCCTGCAACAAGCGCTGGTGGATCAGGCCGAACAACACATCGAAAGCATCTGCCCGGGTTTCACCCACTTGCAGCAGGCGCAGCCGATTGTCTTCGCCCACCACTTGCTGGCCCACGCCCAATCGATGCTGCGTGACGTGCAACGCCTGGTGGACTGGGATGTGCGCACTTCGTTGTCGCCACTCGGCGCCGCGGCCATGGCCGGTTCCGCCATCGCGCGCCTGCCCCAGCAGTCGGCCAAGGAAATGGGCTACAGCGGCGTGTGTGAAAACTCCATCGATGCTGTAGCCAGTCGCGACCACGTTGCCGAGTTCCTGTTTATCGCCAGCATGCTCGGGATCAACATTTCCCGCCTCGCTGAAGAGTTTTGCCTGTGGTCGTCGCGGCAATTTCGCTGGGTCGCGCTGGACGATGCCTACGCCACCGGCAGCTCGATCATGCCGCAGAAGAAAAACCCGGACATCGCCGAACTCGCTCGCGGCAAGGCGGGCCGCTTGATCGGTAACCTCACCGGTCTGCTGTCCACCCTCAAATCCCTGCCGCTGTCCTACAACCGCGACTTGAGCGAAGACAAGAACGGCGTGCTTGATAGCGTCGACACCCTGCTGCTGGTGTTGCCAGCCATGGCCGGGATGGTCGCGACCATGAAGGTCAACGTTGAAGAACTGCGGCGTCAGGCGCCATTGGGCTTCACCCTCGCCACCGAAGTCGCCGACTGGCTGGCCATGCGCGGCGTGCCGTTCAAGGAAGCCCACGAGATCACCGGTGCGCTGGTTCAGGCTTGTGAGAAACACGATATCGAGTTGTGGGAAGCCTCTACCGCGCTGCTGGCCGAGATCGATCCGCGCCTGACCCCGCAAGTGCGCGACAGCCTGACCCTGGAAGCCGCCATCGCAGCCCGCAGTGGCTGGGGCGGCACCGCGCCGCAACAGGTGCGCGAGCAGATCGGCCGCTTGAAAACCGCCCTCGCCGCGCAGCACAAATGGACCGAGAACTACCAGGGCTTCCGTCTCTGAAAATGGCGCAAAACCTGTAGGAGCAAAGCTTGCTCGCGATGACGGTGTGTCAATCAACACAGATGCCGACTGACGCGCCGCCATCGCGAGCAAGCTTTGCTCCTACAGGGATTGGGGTTGACCTGAAATACCAGTGTACGGAGAAACATCATGAGCCAGACTCAGGCAGAACGTCTCCAGGCGGAGCGCAACCTGGCGGACAACCAGTTTGATATCACCCAGTACCACCATGTGCCACGGCGCTATTACGGGCGGATTTTCTTCGCCACCGTGATCGTCATCGCCATTCTCGGCCTGGTCCGCGCCTTCGCCGAAGGCAAGATCGAATGGTCCTACATCGGCCAGTTCGTCACGTCCCAAGCGATCATGTGGGGCTTGTTCAACACCATCGTCATGGCGGTGCTGGCCATGGCGCTGGGCATTGTGTTCGGGGTGATCACGGCGATCATGCGCATGTCGGCCAATCCGATTTTGCGCTACGTGGCGGTGACCTACACCTGGTTGTTCCGTGGTACGCCGCTGATCCTGCAACTGTTGTTGTGGTTCAACCTGGCGCTGATCTTCCCCACCATCGGCATTCCCGGCCTGTTCGAAATGGACACCGTGAGCCTGATGACGCCGTTCGTGGCGGCCCTGCTTGGGTTGAGCATCAACCAGGGTGCCTACACCGCCGAAGTGGTGCGCGCCGGCCTGCTGTCCGTGGACACCGGCCAATACGAAGCCGCCAAGTCAATCGGCATGCCGCGCCTGCAAGCGCTGCGCCGGATCATCCTGCCGCAAGCAATGCGGATCATCATTCCGCCGGTCGGCAACGAATTCATCGGCATGGTGAAAATGACCTCCCTGGCGAGCGTTATCCAGTATTCGGAACTGCTCTACAACGCCCAGAACATCTACTACGCCAATGCCCGGGTCATGGAATTGCTGATCGTCGCCGGTATCTGGTACCTGGCCGCCGTGACGGTTCTGTCCTTTGGTCAAAGCCGTCTGGAGCGTCGTTTCGCTCGCGGCGCCGGCAAGCGTTCTTGAGGAGTTCGACATGAGAAGCATCGTCAAGGCCGTGAGCCTGAACAAATATTACGACCAGTACCACGCGCTCAAAGACATCAACATCGAAGTCGAGCAAGGCGAAGTGCTGTGCATCATCGGCCCGTCCGGTTCGGGCAAGAGCACCTTGCTGCGCTGCGTCAATCAGCTGGAAAAAATCGACAAGGGCGGACTCTGGGTCGATGGCGAACTGGTGGGTTACCGGGTCGTCGGCAACAAACTGCATGAACTCAATGAGTCGCAGATTGCCCGTCAACGCCTGTCCACCGGCATGGTGTTCCAGCGGTTCAACCTGTTTCCGCACATGACTGTGCTGCAAAACATCATCGAAGGCCCGTGCCAGGTGCTCAAGCGCTCGCCCAAAGAAGCGCACGAAGAAGCCCAGGAATTGCTGGCCCGGGTCGGCCTGGCCGACAAATGCAACAGCTACCCGATTGAACTGTCGGGCGGCCAGCAGCAACGGGTGGCGATTGCCCGCGCCCTGGCGATGCGCCCCAAGCTGATGCTGTTCGATGAACCCACTTCGGCACTCGACCCGGAATTGGTCGGTGAGGTGCTGTCGGTGATGCGCGATCTGGCGCAAACCGGCATGACCATGATCGTCGTCACCCATGAACTGGGCTTCGCTCGCGAGGTTTCCAACCGCATGGTGTTTATGGACGGCGGGCAGATCGTGGAGGCTGGAAGCCCCGAAGAAATACTAATAAGCCCACAAAACCCGCGCACCCAAAGCTTCATTTCTGCCGTTCGAACCTAAACGCCGGCTGGCGTAACAACACTCATAAGAGAACGACCATGAAGAACTTCGTAATTCCAGCAGTACTCGCCGGCCTGATGGCTTCCAGCGTCAGCTTCGCCGCCGAATTGCCGGCCAGCATCAAGGCCAAGGGCGAGATCGTCGTTGCGATCATGCCGAACTACCCGCCGATGGATTTCAAGGACCCGGCGACCAACACGCTGACCGGTCTCGACTACGACCTGGGTAACGCCCTGGCCGAGCGTCTGGGCGTGAAGATCAAATGGCAGGAAACCGGCTTCGAGCAAATGATCAATGCGCTGACCACCGACCGTGTGGACATGGTGCTGTCGGGCATGACCGACACCGTCGAGCGCCAGGCCAGCGTGACCTTCGTCGACTACTTCACCAGCGGCCCGCAGTTCTACACCTTGCAGAAGAACAAGGACTTCAACGAAATCACCGACCTGTGCGGCAAGAAAGTCGGCACCAGCCGCCGCACGACGTTCCCGGCGGAAATTGCCGAGTACAGCAAGGCCAACTGCGAAGCCGCCGGCAAACCGGCGATCGTGGTGATCGGCACCGAAGGCTCGGCAGATGCCCGCGCACAACTGCGCCAGAGCCGGATCGACGCGGCGATGCAGGGTAGCGAGACCTTGTCCTACCTGAAGACTCAGGAAAAGGACATGTACAAGACCGTGGGCCTGCCGATCTCCGTGCAATTCACCGGCCTGGGCGTGAGCAAGAAAAAGCCTGAGTTGAGCGAGGCGGTGAAAGTGGCGTTGCAGAGCATGATCGATGACGGCAGCTACCAGACCATCCTCAAGAAGTGGGACCTGGAGTTGGGCGCGATCAAGACAGTGACGGTTAACGCCGGCAAGTAATGCTTGCCCTGTAGGAGCAAGGCTTGCCCGCGAAGGCGTCAGCACATTCAACATCATCGTTGACTGACACACCGCCATCGCGGGCAAGCCATGCTCCTACAGGCTGATCGACTCAAACCCAACGTAGGAGCGAGGCTTGCCCGCGAAGAGGCCGTCACATTCAACATCATCGTTGACTGACACACCGCCTTCGCGGGCAAGCCTCGCTCCTACGGGGATTGTGTTTTACCTGAACATTAATGGAGAGCCACCTGATGTCCTCCTCGCTACAACCCACCTGGCCCGCCCCGCACAAGGCTTGCCTGGCCCTGGCCTTCGACCTCGACGGTCCGACCGGCGATGCGATGCTCAACGGTTCGATCTGGCACAAGCCCGAGTACTTCGGCTTCGGCGGTTACGGCCCTTACCGCGCCCTGCCCCGTCTGCTCGATGTGCTCGACGCGTTCCAGATCCCGACCACCTTCTTCGTCCCGGCCTGGGTCGTGGAGAATTGGCCGAAGCAATGCCAGGCGATTGTCGAGCGCGGGCACGAAGTGGCGTACCACGGCTATAAACACGAATCCTTTTACGCCCTGACGCTGGATCAGCAAAAGGACGTGATGCAGAAATCCCGCGAGGTGTTCTGGAAGCACTTGAACATCCGCGCCGAAGGTTTTCGCACGCCGTCCGGCGACTGGCGCGCCGAAACTCCGGCGATGCTGGTGGAAGCCGGCGTGACCTATTCCAGCAGCATGCGCGGCGATGATCGACCTTATCTGGTCAACGTCCCCGGCTTCGACACACCGCTGGTGGAAATCCCCGGCCGCTGGGAGATGGACGACTACGCCTCCCTCGCCTACACCCGTGCGCCGAACTTCCCTTCCGGGCTGGACCGCACCGCCAGTTACGAGCTGACCCTGGACAACTGGTGCCGCGAATATGACGGCGCCATGGATGAAGGCTTGTGCCTGACCACCCTGTTCCACCCCAAAATCACCGGCAAACCGGGACGCATCCTGTTGCTGGAAAAACTTTTCGAACACATGCGCCAGCGCGATGACGTGTGGTTCGCTACGTGCCGCGATGTCGCCCAGTGGTGGCTGAAGGAGCATCACCATGGCTGATTCCACTCTCTGGCCTAACGGCCATCGCTGCGCGGTGGTGTTGACCGTCGATTACAACGACATCCACGGCATCCTGACCCAGGCCCCGGAAGTGGCCGGGCGCGACAAGACCTTGTCGGTATGGCGTTACGGCAGCCAGCGCGGCGTGGATCGCCTACTCGGTTTATTCGAAGAATTGGGCGTCAGCAGTAGCTGGTGCATTCCCGGGATCGTCGCCGAGGAAAACCCCGGGCACATAAAAGCCATCCTGGCCGGTGGGCATGAGATTGCCTGCGCCGGGTATCGCCATCAGAACTACGACAGCCTGACGCTCGCCGAACAGAGCGCCGACATCGCCAAGGGCTGCGAAGCCTTGAGCGCATTGACTGGCCAACGTCCGGCCGGTTTCCGCATTCCGGCGGGCAACGGCAAGCCAGGCTTCATCGAAGCGCTGAGGGATCAAGGCATCCGCTGGTCTTCGTCATGGCGCGGCGATGATTTGCCGTTCGCTCACCCCACGGCTCCCGAAGTCATCGAACTGCCGTTGCACTACGAACTGGAAGACGAACCCTATTTCGCCTTCAACCTCAGCCCGGCCGTGCCGCCGGCGCAATCGCGGATCGCCTCCTACAGCCACACCCTCGGCAACCTGCAAATGGACTTCGCCGGGTTTCACCGTTTTGGCCTGTGTTACGTGCTGCGACTGCACCCGGAGATCATCGCCACGCCGGGGCGGATTGGCGTGCTGCGCGAGTTGCTTCAGGGCATTCAGCAGCATCAGGACGTATGGATCGCCACGGCTGGCGAGATCGCGCAATGGTGGGCGGATTCAGCGGTGCAGGCGACGGAGGATCATCCTTCGGCGGTGTATGAGCGGCACTATCGGGATTACGGGGTATGAGCGAGTTCGGCAGTGCCTACCAAGGCGTCATGCGCATGGAGCACTTGGCGCAGTTTTGCGTCGATACGCAATTTGAGGATTTGCCCGCGGCGCTGGTTGAGCAAGCCAAGCGGCACATCCTCGACACCTTCGGCGCGACCCTGGCCGGGGCTGGCAGTGAGGTGGCGAAACAGGCGCGCCGGGTGTTCGAAGGCGAAACCGGCAACACGCCGGTCTGGGGCACCGATTGGCACGTTGGTGCGGCCCAGGCCGCGATGCTCAACGGCATCGCCGCCCATGCGCTGGAACTGGACGATACCGGTGGTTGTGACCATTCCGGCGCGGTGGTGTTGCCCGCGGTGATGGCGGCGGTGTCCATGGCGGACAAACCGGTCAATGGCCGGGCGTTCATCACTGCGGTGGTCATCGGCTATGAAATCGGACGTCGAGTGCTGGAAGCCTGCGGCAGTTATTCGGCGCATAACGGCGCCGGTTGGCATTCCACGGCCACCTGCGGGGTGTTCGGCGCGGCAGCGGCCAGTGCGCGGATTCTCGGCCTCGACACGGCACAAACGTTGTCGGCCCTCGGCATTGCCGGCAGCTTCAGCGGCGGTCTTTGGGCGTTTATTCATGACGGTTCCCAAAGCAAAAAACTCCACAGCGGTCGCGCTGCCGAAGGTGGCTTGCTGGCCGCGCGGTTTGCCCAGCGCGGGATCACCGGGCCGACGAAACTGTTCGATGATGTCTGGGGTGGTTTTCTCAAGACCCTCGCTGGCGATGCCGCTGTGCCCGAAGCGCTGGATGCAGATCTGGGCCGGGTATGGAAACTCGCCCGCTGCTCGATCAAGCCTTACGCCGCGTGTCGCGGGACGCATTCGGCGATTGATGCCCTTGGTCTGTTACTGGCGCAGTTGCAGGTCAGTGCCGATCAGGTCGAGGACATTGAAGTGTCGCTGTGCGGGTTCTTGCTGGACATGTGCGGCGGGCAGGAAGTCGCCAGTCTGGCGGCGGCGCAGATGAGCCTGCGCTATGCCCTCGCTGCGCGGCTGGTCCTGGGGCATTGCCGATTGGAAGCCTATGACGAGGCACAACGCAGCGATCCGCGCCTGGCCCAGTGGATGTCGCGTATCCGGCTTGAAGTGGATCCGCAACTGTCCGAGGATGGCGAGCCCGTCGTGAGCGTGCGGACCGTGGACGGTCGGCAGGCGAGCTTGTGCGTTGAAGTGCCGTTGGGCGCGCCGGGGAATCCGCTGAGTGATGCGGCGCTGGAGGAGAAGTTTTTCAGTCTGGCCGGGCGGGTGTTGGCGCGGCGGCAGGCCGAAGAATTGCTTGGGCAGCTGTGGCGGGTTGAAGAGCTGGAATCTGTTGAAGGGTTGAATGGACGGCTTGAGGTTTCGGGTGGTCGTTAGATCCACCCCTCACCCCAGCCCTCTCCCCACGGGGGAGAGGGGAAAGGGAACCGATCTCCGTTGCTTTCAATGCCTGAGTTCGGCTCGGTATTTCAGGTCGATGTAGCTCTAAGAACACCTCGGTCAGTCCCCTCGCCCCTTTGGGGAGAGGGCTAGGGTGAGGGGACGATCCCAAGCCGAACACCAAAAACAAGGACTTGTGCACCACCGTGGCCACTTACTCGCTCGTTATCCGCCGGTTGATGATTTGCTCGCTGACCATCGTCGTCAGCCGCGCCATCACCAGCCCGTTGCTCACGCTGTTCCTGAGCAACAAACTCGGTCTCAACCAACAGGACGTTGGTCTGCTGCTGGGCATCGCGGTGTTTATCGCCACCCTGCTCGCCCTCTACGGCGGTTACATCATCGACCGACTGGAGAAGCGCCGGCTGTTGATCCTGGCGATGCTCTCCAGCGCCATCGGTTTCGTGTTGCTGACCTTCGCCCAGAACCTCTACCTGACCACCGCCACCCTGGTGATCACCGAAACCGCCTCGGCTTTATTCCTGATCGGCTCGAAAGCGATCCTCAGCGAAAACCTGCCCATGGGCCAACGGGCCAAGGCGTTTTCCCTGCGTTACACCCTGACCAATATCGGCTACGCCTCCGGGCCTATGCTCGGCGTGGTGATCGCCGGGGTGTATCCGATTGCGCCGTTCCTGATCGCGGGCGGCATTGCCTTCTTCAGCATCTTCTTGATGAGCGGGATTCCGAAAGACGCCGCCCAAGCGCCCGCCATCGGCCAGCCCCAGAGTTTTCTCAAGACCCTGACCACCCTCAAGAACGACCGCACGCTGATCATGTTCACCTGCGGCTGCCTGTTCAGCACCGTGGTCCACGGCCGTTTCACCTTGTACCTGTCGCAATACCTTCTGGTCACCCACGACTCCAAGCGCGCTCTGGAAACCATGGCCGCCCTGCTCGCCTGCAACGCCATCAGCGTGATCCTGCTGCAATACCAGATCGGCCGCTTCCTTAAACGTGAACAACTGCGCTACTGGATTGCCGGCGGCACCAGCCTGTTCATCGTCGGGTTGATTGGTTTCAGCCTGGCTGACAGCTTGGTGAGCTGGTGTGTGGCGATGTTCATTTTCACCCTCGGGGAAATGATCATTTACCCGGCGGAATTCCTGTTCGTCGACACCCTGGCCCCGGAAGAACTGCGCGGCAGTTACTACGGCGCACAAAACCTCGCGGCCCTCGGTGGCGCGCTGAGTCCGGTGATTTGCGGTTTTCTGCTGATGCACACCCCGGCGCCGACCATGTTCTACGCCTTGTGCGGGTTGACAGCGATGGGTGGATCCCTGTGTTTTATGGCCGGTCGGCGGGTGGCTTTACTGCAAAAATAATGCATTGAAGCTACATTAATATGAATTTGTCAGTATCTGGAATCAACGGCACACTGTGCCCGTTCCTCCCCCAATTGTTGGAACACCTTCAAGGGCTTTCTGGGTATCCCAGGTAAGCCCTTTTTTTGCCTCGTGTTTTTGTCAACGGATCAACGTCATGCTCGCACGCTGGTTACCTGCCGCCGTCAACACCCGCCCCTCGGAATGGAGCCGCGCCGCCATCGGCATGTCCCTGGGCACGCTGTTCAGCGTGTGGCTGTGCAGTCAGGTGTTCGGCATCGAAGTGGCGCAACACTTGGTCGGTCCGCTGGGCGCATCGGCGGTGCTGCTGTTCGCCGTGTCCTCCGGCGCCCTCGCCCAACCGTGGTCAATATTGGGCGGCTACTTGAGCGCCGGGGTGATTTCGCTATTGGTCGCCCATGTGCTTGGCCGCACCCTCGGCAGCGCTTGCCTCGCGGCGGGCATGGCGCTGATCCTGATGTGCTGGCTGCGTTGCCTGCATCCACCCGCTGGGGCGTTGGCGCTGCTGTTGGTGTTGGCCGACCCGGCAACCATCGCCCTGGACTGGAAAGCCCTCGGCCCGGTGATGCTCAGCGCCTCGGCGATGCTGCTCAGTGCGTTGGCGTATAACAACCTGACACGGATTCGCTATCCAAAACGGGCCGCTGAACCGGTGCCGGTGATGCCCTCGGCGGACAGCCAGGCCATTACGGCTGAGGATTTGAAACTGGCGTTGGCGGATATGGAAGCGTTCTTCGACGTCACGCCGGAAGACCTTGAACAGTTGATTCATGCCAGTGAATTGCATGCCAAGCGGCGTAGCATCGGCGAAGTGCTCAGCAGCCGAACCTGACCCACCCCCGAACCCTGTGGGAGCGAGCCTGCTCGCGAAAGCGGTGTGTCATTTAAATCAATATTGACTGACACGGCCCCTTCGCGAGCAGGCTCGCTCCCACGGGGGTTTTTTTGTGCCCTTGAAAGCCGCGGTCTTGGGATTTTGCGTTAAGGTAAAAATGCAGACAGAACCTGCACGTATCCCGGTTGTACATCACAAATTTGCACTGTTACGATCCAGCATCGCTCGCGCGCGAGTTTCTCTATAAAGAACAATAAAAGCAGGGAGTTATCGATGACTGCTCAGGTTTCATCCCAGGAGGTCAAAGCCATGGATGCCACGCAAAATGAAGTGCTGGCCGAGGTTCGCAATCACATCGGTCACCTGACCCTCAATCGCCCCGCCGGCCTCAACGCCCTCACCCTGAACATGGTTCGCCACCTGCAACGCCAGCTCGATGCCTGGGCCGAGGATTCGCAAGTCAACGCTGTGGTGTTGCGCGGTGCCGGCGAGAAAGCCTTCTGCGCCGGCGGCGATATTCGTTCGCTGTACGACAGCTACAAAAACGGCGACACCCTGCACGAAGATTTCTTCGTCGAGGAATACGCCCTCGACCTCGCTATTCACAATTACTGCAAACCGGTCCTGGCCTTGATGGACGGCTTTGTGCTGGGTGGCGGCATGGGCCTGGTGCAAGGCGCCGACATGCGCGTGGTGACTGAGCGCAGTCGCCTGGCGATGCCGGAAGTGGCCATCGGTTATTTCCCGGACGTTGGCGGCAGCTATTTCCTGCCACGGATTCCAGGCGAACTGGGGATCTATCTAGGCGTCAGCGGCGTGCAGATTCGCGCGGCCGATGCGCTGTATTGCGGTCTGGCCGACTGGTATCTGGAAAGCGAAAAACTGGGCACGCTGGACGAGCAGCTCGATCACCTTGTGTGGCACGAGTCGCCACTCAAGGACCTGCAAGGCGTGCTGGCCAAACTCGCCGCGCAACAACTGCCCGACGCGCCATTGAATGCCCTGCGCCCGGCCATCGACCACTTCTTCGCCCTGCCGGACGTGGCGAGTATGGTGGAGCAAATGCGCGAAGTGACCGTCGCCGACAGTCACGAATGGGCGAAAACCACGGCGGACCTGCTGGAAAGCCGTTCGCCGCTGGCCATGGGCGTGACCCTGGAAATGCTCCGGCGCGGTCGCAAGCTGAGCCTGGAACACTGCTTCGCCCTTGAGCTGCACCTGGACCGTCAGTGGTTCGAGCGCGGCGACCTGATCGAAGGCGTGCGCGCCTTGTTGATCGACAAAGACAAGAAACCGCGCTGGAACCCGCCGACCTTGCAGGGGCTGCACGCCGAGCACGTCGAGAGTTTCTTCACCGGTTTTGAGCAGAGCGGGAGCTGAGCCATGCACGATATCGAATTGAGCGAAGAGCAAGTGATGATCCGCGACATGGCCCGGGACTTCGCCCGCGGCGAAATCGCGCCCCACGCGCAGGCCTGGGAAAAGGCTGGCTGGATCGACGACGGTCTGGTGGCGAAGATGGGTGAATTAGGTCTGCTGGGCATGGTGGTGCCTGAAGAATGGGGTGGCACTTACGTGGATTACGTCGCCTACGCCCTGGCCGTGGAAGAGATTTCCGCCGGCGACGGCGCTACCGGTGCGTTGATGAGCATCCACAACTCCGTGGGTTGCGGGCCGGTGTTGAACTACGGCACCGACGAACAGAAACAGACCTGGTTGCCAGACCTGGCCAGCGGCCAAGCCATTGGCTGCTTCTGCCTGACCGAACCGCAAGCCGGCTCCGAAGCCCACAACCTGCGCACCCGCGCCGAACTGCGGGACGGCCAGTGGGTGCTCAACGGCGCCAAGCAATTTGTCAGCAACGGCAAACGAGCGAAACTGGCGATTGTGTTTGCGGTGACCGATCCGGACCTGGGCAAGCGCGGCATCTCGGCCTTCCTGGTGCCCACCGATACCGCCGGTTTCATCGTGGATCGCACCGAACACAAAATGGGCATCCGCGCGTCCGATACCTGCGCCGTGACCCTGAGCAACTGCACCATCCCCGAGGCTAATCTGCTGGGTGATCGCGGCAAAGGCCTGGCCATCGCCCTCTCCAACCTCGAAGGCGGCCGCATCGGCATTGCCGCGCAGGCATTGGGCATTGCACGGGCGGCGTTTGAAGCGGCACTGACCTATTCCCGGGAGCGGGTGCAGTTCGGCAAGACGATCAACGAGCATCAGAGCATCGCGAATATGCTGGCGGACATGCACACGCGGCTGAATGCGGCGCGGTTGTTGATCCTGCACGCCGCCCGGTTGCGCAGTGCCGGCAAGCCGTGTTTGTCGGAGGCGTCACAGGCCAAGTTGTTTGCGTCTGAGATGGCCGAGAAGGTGTGTTCTTCGGCGATGCAGATTCATGGCGGGTATGGGTATCTGGAGGATTACCCGGTGGAACGCTATTACCGGGATGCACGGATTACGCAGATTTATGAAGGGTCGAGCGAGATACAGCGGATGGTGATTGCTCGGGAACTGAAAAACTATCTGGTGTGAAGCCTAAAAGCTTCGCGGGCAAGCCTCGCTCCTACAGATTGTTGACGTTGATCGTTCCCACGCTCTGCGTGGGAATGCATCCTGTGACGCTCTGCGTCACGCTTGCGAAGGGACGCGGAGCGTCCCGGGCGGCATTCCCACGCGGAGCGTGGGAACGATCGGTGAGGGTTACTGACCCTTGAACTCAGCCTCACGCTTGGCAATAAACGCCGCCATCCCTTCCTTCTGATCCTGCGTCGCAAACGCCGCATGGAATACCCGACGCTCAAAGCGCACGCCTTCCGACAGGCTGACTTCAAACGCCCGGTTCACGCTTTCCTTGACCATCATCGCAATCGGCAACGACTTCTTGGCAATCAGCGCCGCAACCTTCAGCGCTTCTTCCAACAACTCATCCGCCGGCACGATCCGCGCGACAATCCCGCAACGTTCCGCTTCCACCGCATCGATCAAGCGCCCGCTCAGGCACATTTCCATGGCCTTGGCTTTGCCCACGGCGCGAGTCAGGCGCTGGGTGCCGCCCATGCCTGGCAGCACGCCGAGGTTAATTTCCGGTTGGCCGAATTTGGCGTTGTCGCCAGCGAGGATGAAGTCGCACATCAGCGCCAGTTCACAGCCGCCACCGAGTGCGAAACCGTTGACGGCGGCGATGATCGGCTTACGACGGTTGGCCACGCGATCGCTGTCGCTGAACAGGTCATCGAGGTAGATCTGCGGGTAGGTCAGCTCGGCCATTTCCTTGATGTCGGCACCGGCGGCGAAGGCTTTTTTCGAGCCGGTCAGCACGATGCAGCCGATGTTGGAATCGGCTTCCAGGCCATCGAGGGCGTGGTTCAGTTCGCTGACGATCTGCGCGTTCAACGCGTTCAACGCTTGCGGACGGTTGAGGGTGATCAGGCCAACGCGACCGTGGGTTTCCAGCAAAATCGTTTCATAGGTCATAAAGATTTCCTTCTTAAAGATTGCGCGAAATAACCATGCGCTGAATATCGCTGGTGCCTTCGTAGATCTGGCACACCCGCACGTCGCGGTAGATCCGCTCCAGCGGGAAGTCGTTCAGGTAACCGTAGCCGCCCAGGGTTTGCAACGCGGCGGAGCAGACTTTTTCGGCCATTTCCGAGGCGAACAACTTGGCCATCGACGCTTCGACCAAGGCCGGTTTGCCGCTGTCACGCAGCGCGGCGGCGTAATGCACCATTTGCCGGGCGACGGCGATTTGGGTCGCCATGTCTGCCAAACGGAACGCGACCGCTTGGTGTTCGATGATCGGCTTGCCGAAGCTTTCGCGCTCACGGGCGTAATCCCGGGCCGCTTCAAACGCAGCGCGGGCCATGCCGACTGATTGCGAGGCGATGCCGACCCGGCCGCCTTCAAGGTTGGCCAGGGCGATGCGGTAACCTTCGCCCTCCTCGCCCAACCGGTTGGCCACCGGCACCTTCACGTCTTCGAACAGAATCTGGCAGGTGTCGGAAGCGTGCTGACCGAGCTTGTCTTCGACCCGCGCGACTTTGTAGCCCGGTGAATCGGTGGGCACGATCAACGCCGTGATCCCGCGTTTACCGGCACTTGGATCAGTCACGGCGAAGACAATCACCACCCCGGCGTTCTGCCCGGAGGTGATGAATTGTTTGCAGCCGTTGAGCACGTAGTGATCGCCGTTCAGCTTGGCGCGGGTTTTCAGGCCACTGGCGTCGGAACCGGCCTGGGGTTCGGTGAGGGCAAAAGCGCCGAGCATCGAACCGCTGGCCAAAGGCTTGAGGAAACGTTCTTTCTGCTCGTCGGTGCCGTACTTGAGGATCGGCACGCAACCCACCGAGTTGTGCACGCTCATGATGGTCGAGCAGGCACCGTCACCGGCGGCGATTTCTTCCAGGGCCATGGCGTAGGCCAGGTAACCGGTGTCACAACCGCCCCACTCTTCGGGCACCAACATGCCGAAGAAACCCAGCTCGGCCATCTCGCCGATGGCTTCTTTGGGGAAGCGATGCTCGCGGTCCCATTCGGCGGCAAACGGTTTCAGCCGTTCCTGGGCGAATTGCCGGGCGGCTTCGCTGATCTGCTGTTGTTCGTCATTGGGAATCATGGTGAATCCTTAATTTGAGCCTTGGTGCACGCAGCCCTGTAGGAGCATGGCTTGCCCGCGATGGCGTCCTTAAGATCGCTATCGCGGGCAAGCCTTGCTCCTACAGGGAGGGGCGCATCAATAGAGGCATTCCACGGCCATGGCCGTGGCTTCACCGCCGCCGATGCAGATTGCTGCAACGCCGCGTTTCAGGCCTTTCTGGCGCAGGGCCGAGAGCAGGGTCACGAGGATCCGCGCGCCGGACGCACCGATCGGGTGGCCCAAGGCGCAAGCGCCGCCGTGGATGTTGACCTTCTCGTGGGGGATTTCCAGTTTGGTCATGGTCACCAGACTGACCACGGCGAAGGCTTCGTTGATTTCGAACAGTTCGACTTCGTCCAAAGACCAGCCGGTTTTCTTCATCAGCTTCTTGATCGCCCCCACCGGCGCCACCGGGAACAGGCCTGGGGTATCGGCAAACGCCGAGTGGCCGTGAATCACCGCCAATGGCTTGAGCCCACGTTTTTCGGCTTCGGAGCGGCGCATCAGCACCAATGCCGCTGCGCCGTCGGAGATCGAGCTGGAGTTCGCCGCTGTCACAGTGCCGCCGTCGCGGAACGCCGGTTTGAGCGAGGCGATCTTGTCCAGTTTGGCTTTCGGCGGCTGTTCATCGTTGCTGATCAGCACCTGCTCTTTGCCGACGGTGACGGTCAGCGGCACGATTTCGGCCTTGAAGCTGCCGTCCTGGATCGCCTGTTGTGCGCGGGTGGTCGAGGCAATGGCAAACGCGTCCTGGGCTTCGCGGGTGAAGCCGTTGGTCTCGGCGCAATCTTCGGCGAAGGTGCCCATCAGGCGGCCCTTGTCGTAGGCGTCTTCGAGGCCATCGAGGAACATCGAATCCAGCACCCGACCGTGGCCCATGCGATAGCCGCTGCGGGCGCGGTCCAGCAGGTACGGCGAGTTGGACATGCTTTCCATGCCCCCAGCGATCACCACCTCGGCGCTGCCGGCGACCAGCATGTCGTGGGCAAGGATGGTGGTTTCCATGCCGGAACCGCACATTTTGTTCACGGTGGTGCAACGGGTCGATTTATCCAGCCCGGCGCCCAGTGCAGCCTGACGTGCAGGCGCCTGGCCAAGTCCGGCGGGTAACACGCAACCGAACAGGACTTCGTCGACCGCGTCGGACGCCACACCGGCCCGCTCGACGGCGGCTTTGATCGCCGCCGCACCGAGTTGCGGCGCGGTCAGGCTTTTCAGTTCACCCTGGAAACCACCCATCGGGGTGCGAACGGCGCTGACAATAACAATCGGATCGTTGGAAAGGGTCATGACAAATCCTCCTTACTTGGCGGCCATACGCAAGGCACCGTCGAGACGGATCACCTCGCCGTTGAGCATGCTGTTTTCAATGATATGCCTGACCAGCGCGGCGTACTCGCCCGGTTTGCCCAAGCGTGGCGGGAACGGCACGCCAGCGGCCAGGGAGGCGCGGACTTCCTCGGTCATGCCGGCCATCATCGGCGTTTCGAAAATGCCGGGGGCGATGGTCATCACGCGAATGCCGAAGCGCGCCAGTTCACGGGCAGCGGGCAAGGTCAGGCTGACGATTGCGCCTTTGGACGCGGCGTATGCGGCTTGACCGATCTGGCCGTCGTAGGCCGCCGCCGACGCGGTGTTGATAATCACGCCGCGTTCGCCATCGGCATCCGCTTCGGTTTCAGCGATAGCCGCTGCGGCAAGGCGCAGCATGTTGAAGCTGCCGATCAGGTTGACGTTGATCACTTGGCTGAAACTGGCCAACGCATGTGGGCCGTTTTTGCCGAGGATCTTCTCGCCACGAACGATGCCAGCGCAGTTCACCAGTCCATGCAGGCCGCCGAACGCTTTGACTGTCGCGGCGACGGCGGCTTCGGCAGCGGCTTCGTTGCTGATGTCGGCCACGACACTTTGCGCGCCCAGACGCTGAGCCTGAGCTGCGACAGCCTCGGCATTCATGTCCACCAGCATCACTTTGGCGCCGGCACCCACCAGCATTTCAGCGGTGGCGGCACCGAGGCCGGACGCACCGCCGGTGACGAGAAAAACCTTGTTTTCGATCTGCATCTTATTTTCCTTCGATTCAAGCAGAAGCTTTGTAAGCCGCGGCCTCTTGAGCCTTGGCGATTTCCTGGTTGCGCAAGATAAAGCGCTGCAATTTGCCGCTTGGGGTCTTCGGCAATTCGCTGACAAATTCGATTTCACGGGGGTACGAGTGCGCGGCCAGACGCTTGCGTACGTGTTGGCGCAGCTCTTCGGCCAGTTCCGGCGTGGCGCGGTATTGCTCGCAGATCACCACAAAGGCTTTGACCAGTTCGGTGCGTTCCGGGTCGGGTTTGCCGACCACTGCCGCTTCGATCACCGCCGGGTGTTCGATCAGCGCGCTTTCCACGTCGAACGGGCCGACGCGGTAGCCGGACGTGGTGATCACGTCATCGCTGCGACCAACGAAACTGATGCTGCCGTCCGGATTCCACTCGACGGTGTCGCCGCTCAGGTAATAGTTGCCGACGAAAGCCTTGGTCGGTGCGCCTTCGTAACCGTTGAACCAGCACATTGGCGATTGGGTGCGGTCGATGGCCAGGATGCCCGGTTGGCCGACACCGAGTTCTTTGTATTCGTCATCCAGCACCACGATACGGTGACCCGGCGAGGCAAAACCGGCGGCGCCCATGTGAATCGGATGTTCCAGGCCATGGTGGTTGCACAGGACCATGCCAAGTTCGGTCTGGCCGTAATGGTCGTGGATCATCACGCCGAGGTTGTCGGCGAACCAGCGAATCACTTCCGGGTTCAGTGGCTCGCCGGCGCTGCTGACGATGCGCAGCCGGCCCTTGATCGATTTGGCGAACTCGTTACCACCGGCAATCAGCAAACGGTAAGCCGTCGGCGAGCCGGTCAGGTTGGTGATGTTGTATTTGTTGATCACCCGGCAGGTGCTTTCGAGGGTGAACGGGCCATCGTAGAACGTGATCGGGTGCCCCATCGACATCGGCCCGGTCACGCCGAAATAGATGCCGTAGGCCCAGCCCGGATCGGCGACGTTCCAGAACGCGTCTTCCGGGCGCAAGTCCACGGCGTCGCGGGTGTAACTCTGGAACGCGACGATGGCCTTGAGCGGCACCGACAGCGCCTTCGACGGGCCGGTGGTGCCCGAAGTGAACATCAGCAGGAACGGGTCTTCACCGGTCAGCAGCACCGGTTCGCATTCGGCGGAATAATTGGGCAGTTCGGCCCAGAAACTGTAGTCGCCCCGGACGATGCCCTGCCCTTTGGGGCCGCCAACGGTGACGATGGTCGGGCAATCGGCGACTTCCGCGAGTTTTGAGCGATTGACTGCATCGGTCACCACGACTTTGGCGCCGGAGCTGCTCAGGCGATGTTCGATGGCTTTCGGGCCGAACGCGGTAAACAGCGGCTGATACACCGCGCCGATGCGCCAGGTGGCGAACACGGTGATCAGCAATTCGATGTTGCGGGGCAGCAGGCCGGCAACCTTGTCGCCCTTCTGCACGCCCTGGGCCAGGAGGAAATTGGCGAAACGCGCGGCTTTGTCCTGCAAATCCGTGAAGGTGTACGTCGCACTGGCGCCATCGCGCCCTTCCCAGAACAGCGCAATGCGCCCCGGCAACGCGTGGCGGTCGCAACATTCGACGCAGGCGTTAAGCGCGGTCAAATCACCGTCGAGCGCGGCATTCACGGTGTGCTGGTAATCGAACTGTGAAGTGGCAGACAAATAATCGCGCATTGCCAGAATCCCTCTGTATTTTTATTAGGTTGGGGGAACCGTAATTAACACAGGAATATTCGCGCTGCCCGCCGGGTGGGGCAATGGTCAAAGCTATCAAGTTGTGTGACTGGTTTGGCCAAGACCCGACCGATCGTTCCCACGCTCTGCGTGGGAATGCAGCCCGGGACGCTCCGCGTCCCAACAGCGGACGCAGAGCGTCCATTGAGGCATTCCCACGCGGAGCGTGGGAACGATCGGTGTCTAGCTGGCTTCGTTAAGGATAAGGCTGCGGTAATGCCCCGGATTGGTTCCCGACCACTTGCGAAACGCCTTGTAGAACGAACTCGCATCGGCAAACCCCAAGCGCGCGGCAATCTCGGCAAAGCTAATGCTCGGTTCCGCCAGCCAGACAATCGCCAATTCCTTGCGCACGCTGTCTTTCAAACCCTGCCAGGTCTGCCCTTCTTCGGCCAGCCGCCGCCTCAGGGTCGAGGCCGACATGCACAGTTGCTGCGCCAGGGCTTCAGTCTCCGGCCATTGCTCGGCGGGCAGTTGCCGCAGATCGTGTTTGATTCGGCTGGCCAGGCTCTCAGGGTCGCGGTATTTGACCAGGATATTGGCCGGCGCGTGGGCCAGGAAACGCTTGAGTTCTTCGGGGCTGCGCTTGATCGGCAAATCGAGGCAATCGGCGGCGAAGATCATTCGTGTGCGGGGACGGTCGAAGCGCAGGTTCTCGGAAAACATCACCTGATAGTCATCGCAAAAGTCCGGCGCCGGGCAGCGTAGTTCGATGGCCAGGATCGGAATCCGTCGCCCCGCGAGCCAGCAGGCGACGCCGTGGACGATCATCCAGTACGTGAAATAGGTGAAGGCCCGGCGCGGCTCCTGGTCGTCTTCCAGCAAGACAATTTCCGCCAGGCTCTGCTGGCGCACCAGTTGCGCGGGCAGGTGTTCGAGCATCAACGACAGGAAGCTCAGGCCCGAAGTAAGACCCGCAGCGAGGTTTGGCTGGACCATGGCGCAGCGGCACAGAAACTCCAGGCTGCCGGATTTGAGCTGGCGCGGGTCCATGCCGAAAAACTCATCGTCACCGCGCCGGGCCAGCAAGCGCCATAGCCGTGCGTACGCAGTGGCCGGCACTCGAGCGTCGGCCGCGTTCAACAACGCCGGATCAATCCCGACCTTGTGCAACACCTCTTCGGTGGCCGCTCCAGGCGCGCAACTTTGCAACAGCGCTTCACGCACCAGTTGGATGGAGATGGTGTCTTTTTCCGACATTGCGCGGGGGAAGCCTTGTTCTGGTTGGGTGGCGGCATATTAGCTGAATCCACTCTCGTTCCCACGCTCCGCGTGGGAACGCCTCACCGGACGCTCTGCGTCCGCTCTTGGGACGCGGAGCGTCCGGGGCTGTATTCCCACGCAGAGCGTGGGAACGATCGGGCGACGGGCGAGGTGATCTTTTGGGTCGTTCAGCTCAGGTTCAGCTAAAGTCAATCAGTAGCATGTGAGAATGAGTGTCATTATGTTACAAATTAGCAACCCCACTTACTCGACACGGTGCTGAATGCTTGTTCCCTTTTTGATCATGCTGCGCGAAGGCATTGAAGCGGCGTTGATCGTCGGCATTATCGCCAGCTACCTCAAGCAAACCGGTCGTGGCCAGTGGATGCCCGCCGTGTGGATTGGTGTGTTCCTCGCCGCAGCACTGGCGCTGTTGGTCGGCGGTGGTCTGGAGTTGATGAGCGCCGAGTTCCCGCAAAAGCAACAGGAACTGTTCGAAGGCATCGTCGGTTTGGTCGCCGTTGGCATTCTCAGTTCGATGGTGTTCTGGATGCGCAAAGTGGCGCGTTCGATCAAGCATTCCCTGCACGTTTCCCTCGATCACGCATTGGCCGGTTCCAAGCACCAGGTCACCGCGCTGATCGCCATGGTGTTTTTCGCCGTGGCCCGGGAAGGTCTGGAAACCGTGTTTTTCCTGCTGGCGGTGTTCCAGCAAAGCGAAGGCGCGGCGGCACCGATCGGCGCCCTGCTCGGCCTGATCCTGGCGATTATCGTCGGTTTCCTGATCTACACCGGCAGCATGCGCCTCAATCTCGGCGCGTTCTTTCGCTGGACCGGTCTGTTCATCCTGGTGGTGGCCGCCGGCATTCTCTCCAACTCGGTGCAGGCCCTGCATGAAGCGGGCGTCTGGAATCACCTGCAAACCGTGCTCTTCGACTTCAGCGCCACGCTGCCGATGGATGGCCCGCTGGGCTCGGTGCTGGCCGGCATGTTTGGTTACCAGGACGCGCCGACCGTCAGCACCCTCGGGGCGTATCTGATTTATCTGGTGGTGGCGCTGGTGATGTTCTTCCTCCCGGCCGCCGCGCCCGTCAAGCAAACTTCTTCCGTTTCCAGCCAGTAAGGGCTTTCATGTCAACGCCTAATCCTCCCGTGGCTTCCCCTCCCCGCGCGTTGCGCTGGGCGGTGGCCGGTTCGGTGATCGTGATGATCGCGGCCGGTGGCCTGTTCTACTACGCCTCGAAAATGGCCGCCGAAAAGCGCCAGACCAACCACGACGAAGTGGTGGTGAACATTCACCCTAAAAGTTGCGAACCGAACGCGCTGACGGTCCCGGCCGGGCGCGCCAGTTTTCGCATCGTCAACCGCTCCGACCGGGCCGTTGAATGGGAAATCCTCGACGGCGTGCTGGTGGTCGAAGAACGGGAAAACATCGCCCCGGGCCTGAGCCAGGTGATCAACGCCAACCTGGCGCCCGGCGACTATGCGATTACGTGCGGTTTGCTCAGCAACCCGCGCGGCACCTTGCACGTGACGCCGACGGCGGCGTCCGATGCCGCCGCCAAGGCCCGGCCATCGATGGTCGCGTTCATTGGCCCGCTGTCGGAATTTCGCGTGTACCTGAGCAGCCAGAGCAGCGCGCTGATCAGAGCCACGACCGCGCTCAAAGACGCCATCGAGGCCGGTGATCTGGCCCAAGCCCAAGCCCTTTACGTGCCGGCCCGTGCCGCGTATCAACGGATCGCCCCGGCCGCCCAGCGTCTGGCCGAGCTGGACAATCCCGTCAACGCCCGCGCCGATTACTTCGAAAAACGCGAGCAGGATCCAGCCTTCACCGGTTTCCATCGCCTCGAATACGCGCTGTTCCAGCAACGCAAGCTCGACGCGCTGACGCCGGTGGCCATGCAGTTGATCATCGACATCACCACGCTCAAGCAGCAATTGCTCGCCCAGTCCCTGCCACCCGAGCAATTGGTGAGCATCGTGGTGCGCAACCTCAACAGCATCGCCGACGTGCGCGCCAGCAGCGGTGAAGAAGAACGCTACAGCCACACCGACCTGAACGGCTTTGCCGCCAATCTCGACGCGGCCCGCAAGGTTGTCGACCTGTTGCGGCCCTTGCTGACCAAGTCCGCTGCCGAGTTGCTGCCGAAGATAGACAGCGCCATTGCCGCGTTCGACGCCGAACTCAACGGCTTCAAGGTCAAGGATGGCTACGCCAGTTACGACACGGTCAGCGCCGAACAGCGCAAACAAATCGCCGACAAGGCCAAGGCACTGGCCGCGGTACTCGACGAAATCGATCCAGCCCTTGGCCTTTCCGGCCTGTAAGCAGAAGACGACATTTAGATGAAAGACTTAGAACAGTTTTCCGCCCAGCGTCGCCGCGTATTGATGGGCATGGGCGCCGCCGGTGTCGCATTGGCCGGCAGCGCCCTGAGCTGCCCGGCGATGGCCGCTTCCAGTCAGGTGACCGAAGCGCCAAGCAGTGAAAAAACCGAAGACCGCCACACCTTTTTTGGCAAGCACCAGACCGGCATCGTCACTCCGCGCCCGGCGTCGGGCATGTTGGTGTCCTTCGATGTGTTGGCCAGCGATCGTGATGACCTGGAGCGGTTGTTTCGCACCCTCAACCAGCGCATCGCGTTCCTGATGAAGGGCGGCGCAGTGGCGCAGGTTGATCCGAAGTTACCGCCCGTGGATTCGGGGATTCTCGGCCCGGTAGTGACGCCGGACAACCTGACCATCACCGTCTCGGTGGGTGAGTCGCTGTTCGACGAGCGCTTCGGCCTGGCCAACGCCAAACCCAAGCGGCTGATCCGCATGGTCGGCTTCCCCAACGATGCCCTGGAAGCGGATTGCTGCCACGGCGACTTGAGCTTGCAGTTCTGCTCCAACACCACCGACACCAACATCCACGCCCTGCGCGACATCGTGAAAAACCTGCCGGACCTGTTGCTGGTGCGCTGGAAACAGGAAGGCAGCGTGCCGCCGCAAGCCCCGGCCAAACCGGGTGTGCCGGCGCAAAGTGCGCGCAACTTTCTGGGCTTTCGCGATGGTTCGGCCAACCCCGATTCCAACGATGCCAAGGCCATGGACAGCATTGTCTGGGTGCAACCCGGCAGCGATGAGCCGGCCTGGGCCGCGAATGGCAGCTATCAAGCGGTGCGGATCATCCGCAACTTTGTCGAACGCTGGGACCGCACGCCGCTGCAGGAACAGGAAAGCATCCTCGGCCGGGTCAAGAGCACCGGCGCCCCGATGGGCGGCGAGCTCGAATCCCAAGTCCCGGACTACGCCAAGGACCCGGAAGGCAAGCTGACCAAGCTCGATGCGCACATCCGCCTGGCCAACCCGCGCACCGCCGAAACCCAGGCCAACCTGATCCTGCGTCGGCCCTTCAACTATTCCAACGGCGTGAACAAGAACGGTCAGCTCGAAATGGGCCTGCTGTTCATCTGCTATCAGGCCGACCTGCAAAAAGGCTTCATCACCGTACAAACCCGTCTCAACGGCGAGCCGCTGGAGGAATACCTCAAGCCAGTGGGCGGCGGGTACTTTTTCACCTTGCCGGGTGTTACGGGCGACAAGGATTTCATCGGTCGCTCGCTGCTTGACGCTGCACAACCCACAACCAACGCATAACGACGCTATAACAACCCCCAACACGGAACCGTCCCATGAAAAAGTCGCCACTCGCTTTAATGCTGACCCTTGGCTTGCTCAACACCCCGTTTTCGGCTTTCGCGGCAACGGCGCCGCTGGATTTGGTGGGACCGGTCTCGGACTACAAGATCTACGTTACCGAACAACTCGACCAACTGGGCGAGCACACCCAGAAGTTCACCGACGCCGTGAAAAAAGGCGACTTGGCCACTGCGCAAAAACTCTACGCACCGACCCGGGTTTTCTACGAGTCGATCGAGCCGATTGCCGAGCTGTTCAGTGATCTGGATGCGTCCATCGACTCCCGTGTCGACGACCACGAAAAAGGCGTGAAAGCCGAAGACTTCACCGGTTTCCACCGCATCGAATACACGCTGTTCTCGGAAAAAAGCACCCAGGGCCTGGGCGAACTGGCGGATGGCCTGAACAAAGACGTCAAGGACCTGCAAGCCCGCGTCTCCGGTCTGACCTTCCCGCCTGAGAAAGTGGTCGGCGGCGCCGCTGCCCTGCTGGAAGAAGTCGCCGCGACCAAGATCTCCGGTGAAGAAGACCGTTACAGCCACACCGACCTGTATGACTTCCAGGGCAACATCGACGGCGCGAAGAAAATCGTCGATCTGTTCCACCCGCAGATCGAGAAACAAGACGCGGCGTTCATCGCCAAAGTCGACAAGAACTTTGCGACCGTGGACAAGATCCTGGCCAAGTACAAAACCAAGGAGGGTGGTTTCGAAACCTATGACAAGGTGAAGGAAGCTGACCGTAAAGCGCTGGTTGGGCCGGTGAATACACTGGCTGAGGATTTGTCGACGTTGCGTGGGAAGTTGGGGCTGAACTGAGTTTTGTAGCGTCTCGCCAGGCCCCTTCGCGGGCAAGCCTCGCTCCTACAGGTTTATGGGTCGGTCACATTATTGTGATTTGACACCAAACCACTGTAGGAGCGAGGCTTGCCCGCGAAGGCATTCTCAAGAACAACACAGCAACCAGCCTGTGTTAATCATCACAACATCCGATACAACAACCGCTCAATCCTCACCCGACTCACCCGCTTGAGAAACTTGGCCACCGCTCCCGGGTATTCCGGCAGGGTTTCCAGGTCCAGGTAGCGCGTGACGCGTTGGGTGTTCTCGAAAATCTCCGCCAGCTCTTTACGACGCGGTGCCTGCAACTCGTTTTTCGGGTCATCGATCAACAGCGCGTTTTCCAGATCGAGACGGAACGCCCGCGGGTTGAGGTTGTTGCCGGTCAGCAAGGTGTAGCGCTCGTCGACCCACATACCCTTGAGGTGATAGGTGTTGTCGCCGTCACGCCACAGGTGCAGGTTCAACTGGCCGCTGTCGATGTTCTGCTGATGGCGTTTGGCGAAGCGGCGCAGGCTGATCTCGTAGAGATACGGCAGCGCGGCGATCACCTTGAACGGCTCGCTCGGCGGGATGTAGAAGTCGTTGGCGGTCTTGTCGCCGACGATGATGTCGATCTTCACCCCACGGGCCAGGGCGCGGTTGATTTCCCGGGTCACCTGCAGCGGCAGGTTGAAATACGGTGTGCAGATCGTCAGCTGATGCTGGGCGCTGGCGATCAGTTCGCAGATCACCCGGCTCAGCGGGTTGTTCTTGCCCACACCCAACAACGGACTGACCGACAGACCGCCCTTGGCCGTGCTGCCGGCCGTGGTGTCGTAGGTCGCGTGCTTGAGGCGGCTGCGCAGGTCGCCGATGTCGTTGCGCAGGCTGCGGGTGGTCGGCAGGTTCGGCAGGTCGAGGCGATGCACCGCTTTGGACGCGATCAAACCGTGCTGGATCAGGTGCTGCATGGAGTCAGCCAGCGCGGTGTTTTGCAGCAGGTGATAACGGTCGTAGCGGTACTTGTCGAATTTGTGCAAGTAAACGTTGTTCAGGCTCGCGCCGCTGTAGATCACGCAATCGTCGATCACGAAACCCTTCAAATGCAGCACGCCGAACAACTCGCGGGTCTGCACCGGCACGCCGTACACCGGCACAACGCTTTCATGGGTGCGGGTCATTTCCTGATACCAGGCCGAGTTGCCCGGCTGTTTGCCCGCGCCGATCAAGCCGCGCTGGGCGCGCAACCAGTCAACGACCACCACCACGTCCAGTTCCGGACGCGCCAGTTTGGCGGCGTGCAAGGCATCGAGGATTTCCTGGCCGGCTTCGTCCTGTTGCAGGTACAGCGCGACGATATAGATGCGCTGGGTCGCCTGGGCGATTTTTTCCAACAGGCAACGACGGTATTCGGCGGCGCCGGAAAGAATGGTGACGGCATCGGCGGTCAGCGGAAAACTGCGCAGTTTGGGCAGCAGAGAGCGTTTGAAAAGCGACGGCATAAGGCTCGCAAAAAGGTCGAATCCGAAGAACCCGAGAGCTTACACCATGGATCCGTTCGGGTCTTGTTACCACACTGATCGTTCCCATGCTCCGCGTGGGAATGCCGCCATGGACGCTCCGCGTCCGCTGTAAAGCTGTGACGCGGAGCGTCACGGGATGCATTCCCACGCGGAGCGTGGGAACGATCTTTTAAAAATACCCGCTTGACCAAGGAGAACGATCGTTCTACTGTTTGCCCCATGAACGAAATCACAAGCAACGACACACGCAATATCATTCTGGATATCACCGAAAAGTTGATCTACAAAAGTGGCATCGCTGCCACGGGCATGGATCTTCTGGTGAAAACCGCCGGCGTCTCCCGGAAAAGTATCTACCGCTACTTCGCCAACAAGGAGGAGCTTACCGTCGCGGCCCTGCAACGGCGCGACGTGCGCTGGATGAACTGGTACAGGACTGAAGTGGACAAGGCCGCGACCCCGGCCGAGCGCCTGCTCAACCTGTTTACCGTGCTCAGGGCCTGGTTTGACTCCGAAGGCTTCCGCGGCTGCGCCTTCATCAACACCAGCGGCGAAACCGGCGACCCGCAAGACCCGGTGCGCCTGGTCGCCAAAGAGCATAAACAGAAACTGCTCGACTACGTGGTCGAGCTTTGCACCGAACATGGCGCCACCGATCCGCAGGCACTGGGCAAACAGCTGCTGATCCTGATCGATGGGGCCATTACCGTAGCGCTTGTGATGGGTGATCACAGTGCCGCCGATAATGCGCAATGCATGGCGCGAAAGTTATTGGACCTGTAACTGCTTAATCAAGCCGTGTTTTAACTTTAGTTTTATAAGGAGACATTCAATGTCATCTAATGCCGAAGTTCGTCCGCCATTGCCGCCGTTCACCCGTGAATCGGCTATCGAAAAAGTTCGCCTGGCCGAAGACGGCTGGAACTCCCGCGACCCGCAGCGTGTGTCGCTGGCCTACACCCTGGACACCAAGTGGCGTAACCGCGCCGAATTCGCCTACAACCGCGAAGAAGCCAAAGGTTTCCTGACCCGTAAATGGGCCAAGGAACTGGACTATCGTTTGATCAAGGAACTCTGGGCCTTCACCGGCAACCGCATCGCCGTGCGCTACGCCTATGAATGGCACGACGACTCGGGCAACTGGTTCCGCTCCTACGGCAATGAAAACTGGGAGTTTGATGAAAACGGTTTGATGGCCAATCGTTTTGCCTGCATCAACGATCTGCCGATAAAGGAAAGCGAGCGTAAATTCCACTGGCCGTTGGGGCGTCGTCCTGACGATCATCCGGGACTTTCCGACCTCGGTCTGTAAACCGAGACCGATCGTTCCCACGCTCCGCGTGGGAATGCCGCCACGGACGCTCCGCGTCCGATGTGACGCAGAGCGTCACGGGATGCATTCCCACGCGGAGCATGGGAACGATCATTAGGCGACCGCGGCTTGTTCTTTCACGCCAGCCTTGGCTTCAAGCTCGCGAACTAACGGCAACACCCGCTTGCCGAAATACTCCACTTCTTCCTGGAAATGCAGGAACCCCGCCAGCACCAGATCCACCCCGACCGCTTTCAACGCGACAATCCGCTCGGCAATCTGCTGCGGCGTGCCGATCAGGTTGGTTTTGAACCCGTCGTTGTACTGCACCAGATCCTCGAACGTTGACTTGGCCCAGTTGCCCTCGCCTTCCGGCGACGCCCTGCCCGCCTGTTTCGCCGCATCACCAAACGCATTCACCGCTTCCGGGTCGGCCTGGTCGATGATCTGCGCCAGCACCGCGCGCGCTTCTTCTTCGGTGTCGCGGGCAATGACAAACGCATTCACGCCGACCTTCACCGAATGATTGTTCGCCGCAGCCTTGACTCGGATGTCATCGACCTGAGCCTTGATGCCTTCGGGGGTGTTGCCGTTGGTGAAGTACCAATCGGACACTCGCGCCGCCATGTCCCGGGCTGCGCGGGAGCTGCCGCCCTGGAAAATTTCTGGCTGGCCCAGTGGCTTGGGCTTGAGGCTGTAATTGTCGAAACGGTAGAAATCGCCACGGAAGGTGAAGTTGTCCTGGCTCCAGATGCCTTTGAGCGAACGAATGAATTCTTCGGATCGGCGATAGCGCTCATCGTGCTCCAGCCAATGTTCGCCGATGGCCTGGAATTCGCCCTTGAACCAGCCGCTGACGATGTTCACCGCCACCCGGCCATTGGTGAGTTGATCGATAGTCGCCAGTTGCTTGGCCGCCAGCGCCGGTTGCCATGGCCCGGGCAGGATCGCAGCGATGACTTTGAGTTTAGTGGTGGCGGCCAGCAGCGCGTGGCTGAAGGCGACGGATTCATGCTGGAACTCGGCGCCGTAACCGGCGGTGAAGCGAATCTGGGTCAGGGCGTATTCGAACCCGGCCGCCTCAGCCAGTTGTGCCAGTTTGCGGTTGTAATCGATGCCCCAGTGGGTGCGCTGCTCGATCTTGCTGACCACCAGCCCGCCGCTGACGTTCGGTACCCAGTAGGCAAATTTGACGGCTTGCTGACTCATTGGCGTGTCCTCGGGACTTTTGGGAAGTCTTTGGGCTAGAGCAGCAACCGTGCCAGTGCGCAAAACACAAATGTCCTGAGTCGACCGAGATCCCTGTGGGAGCGGGCTTGCTCGCGAATGCGGTTGCACATTCAGCATCTCTATTGGCTGGCAGGCCGCCTTCGCGAGCAAGCCCGCTCCCACATTGATTCGGGTGTGTCAGGGGCAATTTGCTGTTGCACTGTTTGCCCAGCAACAGTTCAGTCGCCTCCAATTCCAATCTCTCCAATAAACCCTGGCCCGACAGCCCCGGCATGGACCGTGCAATCCCCCTTGCATCCACTGCCGCCCCAAGGAGCTGTTCCCATGACCGACCACCAGGTAATCAACCCCCTATCCACCGGCACCGACTACGAAACCCTCGCCGCCCGTTTCCGGCCGATCTTCACTCGCATTGCCGCCGGCGCCGTTGAGCGTGAACAAACCCGCCGCCTGCCCTACGAGCCCATTCAATGGTTAAAGGAAGCCGGTTTCGGCGCCGTACGGGTTCCGGTGGAATATGGTGGTGGCGGTGCCTCGGTGCCGCAGCTGTTTGAACTGCTGATCGAACTGGCCGAAGCCGACTCCAATGTCCCGCAGGCCTTGCGTGGCCACTTCGCTTTCGCCGAGGACCGCCTCAACGCTGCGCCCGGTCCAGCGCGGGATGTCTGGTTCAAACGCTTCGTGGCCGGGGACATCGTCGGTTGCGCCTGGACCGAAATCGGCAGCGTGGCCATCGGTGATGTGATCACCAAAGTGTCGCCCCACGGCGATCAATGGCGGCTCAACGGCGAGAAGTTCTACAGCACCGGCAGCCTTTTCTCCGACTGGATCGACGTCTACGCCCAGCGCAGCGACACCGGCGGCGACGTGATTGCCGCCGTACGCACCCGCCAGCCCGGCATTGTGCAAAGCGATGACTGGGACGGTTTCGGCCAGCGCACCACCGGCAGCGGCACCTCGCGGTTTATCGATGCCGAAGTCGATGCCGAGAACATCATCGACTTCGCCACCCGCTTCAAATACCAGACTGCGTTCTATCAATTGGTGCTGCTGGCGACCCTGGCCGGCATCGGCCGCGCGGCGTTGCGCGATGTGGCGCAGCAGGTGCGCGAACGCAAACGCATCTACAGCCATGGCAATGCCCAACATGTCAGCCAGGATGCGCAGATTCAGCAAGTGGTCGGTGAGATTGCCGCGCAGGTGTATGCCGCCGAGGCCAGTGCCTTGAAGGCCGCGCAACCGGCGCAGAAAGCTTATGAAGCACGCTTCTCTGGCGATGCAGTATTGGAACAAGCCGCCAATGTTGCAGCGGAAATCGAATCGGCCAAGGCGCAAGTGGTGGTCACCGAATTGATCCAGCGCGCGACCACTGAACTGTTCAATGCACTGGGGGCTTCGGATATTCGCCAAGGGAAATCCCTGGATCGTCATTGGCGCAATGCGCGGACGGTTTCGTCGCACAATCCGGTGATCTACAAGGCGCGGATTGTCGGGGATTGGGTGATTAACGGGACTGAACCGCCGTTTGTTTGGCAGATCGGGAATGGGCCTGCGCTGAAGTGATGTATTGGCTGGGCTGACGCCTTCGCGGGCAAGCCTCGCTCCTACATTTGGAATGCATTGATCGTTCCCACGCTCCGCGTGGGAATGCATCTCGGGACGCTCCGCGTCCCCGCGTCCCCACGTCAACGGCGGACGCAGAGCGTCCATGGCGGCATTCCCACGCGGAGCGTGGGAACGATCAGCTGTAACAAACCTGCTTTCTAGGTAAGATACCGGCCTTCCCCGCAGCCACTTTCTGCGCCCCGCCGAATAAGCCGATTCCATGCCTTTCGAACTCAGCGTTGACCTCACCACCCTGGCCATTCTGGCCGTTGTCGCTTTCATTGCCGGTTTCATCGACGCCATCGCCGGCGGTGGCGGGCTGTTGACCACTCCGGCGCTGCTGACCGCCGGCCTGCCGCCGCACTTGGTGCTTGGCACCAACAAATTGAGTTCGACCTTCGGCTCGGCCACCGCCAGTTTCACCTTCTACCGCCGCAAGCTGTTCCACCCCAGGCAGTGGGTGCACGCCATCGTCGGTACCTTGGTCGGCGCGCTGACTGGCGCCGTGGTCGCGCATTACCTGCCTGCCGAATGGCTGAACAAGATGCTGCCGGTGATTGTCTTCGCCTGTGGCGTCTACCTGTTGTTTGGCGGCACGCCGAAAGCACCGCTGGACAGCGACGCACCGATCAAAAAGAAGTGGCAATCGACCCAAGGCTTCAGCCTCGGTTTCTACGACGGTGTGGCCGGCCCTGGCACGGGTGCGTTCTGGACCGTCAGCAGCATGCTCATGTACCCCATCGACCTGGTGAAGGCCAGCGGCGTGGCCCGCAGCATGAACTTCGTCAGCAACATCGCGGCGCTGTCGGTGTTCGTGTTTTCCGGGCAAGTGGACTGGATCATCGGCCTGAGCATGGGCCTGTCGGTGATGGTCGGCGCGTTCTTCGGCGCACGCTCCGCCATCAGCGGCGGAGCGAAGTTTATTCGTCCGGTGTTCATCACCGTGGTGCTGGGCTTGACCGTACGGCTAGCCTGGCAGCACTGGTTCAGCGTGGCCTAAGCGCCGCGCCAGATAGACGTCGATCAGGTAACGGGCAATCGAGCGCGAGGCCGGCAACGGTGGCATTGCGTGGATGTTGAACCACTGGGCGTCTTCGATCTCGTCCTCCTGGCAGACGATTTCGCCCCCCGCGTATTCAGCGTGGAAACCCAGCATCATCGAGTGCGGGAACGGCCAGCACTGGCTGCCCATGTACTGGATGTTCTTGACCTCGATCTGCACCTCTTCACGAACCTCGCGAATCAGGCAATCCTCGGCCGATTCACCCGGCTCGGCGAAACCGGCCAAGGTGCTGTAGACCCCGGCGACGAATCGCGGAGAACGTGCCAGCAACACTTCATCGCCACGGGTCACCAGCACGATCATGCTCGGCGAAATCCGCGGGTAATAGCGGATATCGCACGGCTCACAGTACATCGCCCGCTCGCGGGGAACCTGGTGCGTGGCCTGCCCGCAGTTACCGCAAAAGCGGTGTTCGCGGTACCAGGTGCCGATCTGCGCGGCATAACCGAGCACCTTGTAGACGGTGTGATCGCCTTCAAGCATGAACGCCCGCAGACCTTTCCAGTTGCAGCCCGGCACTTCGCTGGCACTGCGTAGCTCCAGCAGGTAAACCGGCTCACCATCGAGGTGGCCGATGCCGTGTTCGGCGAGGATCGACAAGTCCTGACGCTTGAGCCATTCCCGGGGGAACAGCGCGCCGTTGTCATCGAACAAAAAGCCTTCGGGGCTGCGTGCCACGGCCCAGCCGCCGGGTTGATCGGTGTCCAGTACTGCGGTGGTCCAGCGTGAAATCATGGTTAATCAGTCCAGAAATTCGGGTTTCTGTTTGCTCATATGGGCGGCCATGGCCACGCGCAAATCGGTGGATTGCAGCATGGCGGCGTTCCAGGTGGCGACGTATTCGAGGCCGTCGTCGATGCGATGGTCGCGCATGTAGCTGATCATCTCCTTGGTGCCGGTAATGGCGATTGGCGACTTGCCGGCGATTTCACGGGCAATGCCCATCACGCCATCAAGCAGGCTGTCGCGGTCGCTGTAGACGCGATTGACCAGGCCCATGCCGCGCGCTTCCTCGGCACCAAAGTTGCGACCAGTGTAAGCCAGTTCACGCAGCATGCCGTCACCGATGATCCGCGGCAAGCGTTGCAACGTGCCGACGTCGGCGGCCATGCCGATGTCGATTTCCTTGATCGAAAATTGCGCGTCTTCGGCAGCGTAGCGCATGTCACACGCGGCGATCAGGTCGATTGCGCCGCCCAGGCAGTAGCCCTGAATCGCCGCGAGCACCGGTTTGCGGCAGTTATCGACAGCATTGAAGGAGGCTTGCAGGGCGAGGATCTTGCGCCGCAGCAGCCGCGCATTGCGCCCGACGTCCTTGCCCAATTCGTTGGCCACGCCGGCCAGCATCATCAGGTCGATGCCGGAAGAAAAGTGCTTGCCGGCGCCGCTCAGGACCACCACCCGCACTTCGTCGGTGTCGTCGATCCACTGGAAAATCTCGATGATCTCGCTCCAGAACGCGGCGTTCATCGAGTTGATCTTTTCCGGGCGGTTGATCTGCACATGGGCGATTTTGTCGGCGAGTTCGACGGTAAACGCGGTGTACTGAGACATGGCAGTGATCCTTGACCGGGCAGAAAATGAGGCCCGAACTATAACAAGGCATCGCGGGTGGGAGTAAGGCAGTGGTTCGGCCAAATGCGGGACTGGTCCGGGAGGTGTAGCGTCCGGGCAGACCTCATCGCGGGCAAGCCTTGCTCCTACAAGAGCGCGCCGCCTGTAGGAGCAAAGCTTGCTCGCGATGGCCACACCACCAATCTAACTGCTCTTCACCGCCACAAACGCCGCCGTCACATAAGGCACGGTGATAACGTCTTTGCCGCGCAACGCGGGCTCACCCTCAACCAACGCCCGCATCTGCGCATCCACCTTATCCCGCTGTGCCTGGGGCAACGCCGCAATAAAACTGGTAGACCGCACCCGATTGAAAATCACATCCTCCGGCGACCCGGTATGCCCATGCCCGAAATGCTGCGCTTGCAACGGCCCGAACGCCTTGTGCGGAAAAGCCAGGCGCCAGGCACCGGTGTAGTAGCGCGGGGTATCGCCTTCCAGTGCATTGACGATCGCGTCCAGCTTCGGCACCCAACTCACCCGGGTATCGCGCAGGTTCCACACCAGGCCCAGCTTGCCACCGGGCTTGAGCACCCGGGCAATTTCGCTGAGGGCTTCGGGGCTGGCAAACCAGTGAAAAGCCTGGGCGCAGATCACGACATCCACCGAGGCATTCGGCAGCGGCAGATCGGTGGCCGTGCCGCTGACGGCCAGAACGTCGGGAAACGCGGCGGACAACTTATCCAGCATTTGCGGCACCGGTTCCACGGCAATCACCTGCGCCCCGGTGGCCACTAGCCGTCCGGTGAACTTGCCGGTGCCGGCGCCCAAGTCGATCACGGTTTTGTCGTCATTCAACCCCAACGTACCAGTCAACCAATCGGCGACTTGCGGCGGATAGTCCGGGCGGCCGCGCACGTAGGTGTCGGCGCCGGTTTTGTAGCCATCGGCGGCAGCATGGTGAATGTGTTCTCTCATGACAGTTCTCCCGATACTCAGCGATGCTTGCGAGCATAGCGTCTGGACCTGAACGTCCCCTGCAAAGATCTTCAGAAAGAAATGAATAATTGTTCACACAACGGTGTTCACTAGCCATCGCCCAAGAGGATTGCCCATGAACCGCCTGAACGCCGATTCACCGACACGTTACGACCGCCTGACCATGAGCCTGCACTGGCTGACCGCCGCACTGGTGATTTTCATGTTCGCCAGTGCGCAAATCTGGGAACAACTGGCCAAAGGCACGCCGCTGCGCAAGGGTTTGCAGTCGGTGCACATTTCCTGCGGCATCCTGCTGGCGGTGATTGTCATCGGTCGACTGCTGTGGCGTCTGTCCCGTGGCCGTCCTTTGCCGCCGGCCAATCAGGGCATGATGAACATCGCGGCGAAAACCGCGCATCTGGCGTTGTATTTGCTGCTGTTGGGCCAGATCGTGCTCGGTTTTCTGTTTCGCTGGGCCCAGGCCGAACCGTTCAACTTCTTCGGTCTGTTCGATGTCCCAACCTTGATGACCTTCGATAAAAGCATGAAGTCGGTGTTCGGCGGTCTGCATGAAAACGTGGCCTGGGCCATCGTTATATTGGCTGGGCTGCATGCGGTGATGGCACTGGTTCATCATTACGGCCTGCGGGACGGCACATTGCGCCGGATGCTGCCGGGTCGCGATGCGAACTGAAACGAATAAAACACCGTAGACGGGTGTTCTATGGATACCTGCCCACGAATCTATTTTCACTGTGAATGGAGTTTCACCCATGAATATCCGTTTCGCTGTTTTCACCGCCCCACTGTTGCTGGTCGCGGCGCTATCCAGCACTGCGGCGTTTGCCCATGGCGATGAAGATGAGCCGGCCAAGCCCAATTGCCCTAAAGGCCAGGTGTTCGACAGCAAGTCGAACAAATGCGTGCTGCAAACCAGCAGCCTGGTGCCGGATAACGACCGCGTCGACTACGCCTATCGACTGGCCAAGGACGGACGTTACGAAGAAGCCCTGGCCCTGCTCGATACGCTGAAAGATCCAAACACCGCCAAAGCGCTCAACTATCGCGGCTACGCCACGCGTAAACTAGGCCGCACCGACGAAGGCATCGGCTATTACCTGCAATCGGTCAAACTCGACCCGCAGTATGCGCAAGTGCGCGAATACCTCGGCGAGGCGTACGTGATCAAAGGACGGCTGGATCTGGCCCAGGAACAGTTGCAGCACATCAAGTCGATTTGCGGCAGCACCTGCGAGGAATACCAGGACCTGGCCGAAGCCATCAACGATTCATCGAAAACCTGACACACCGAACGGATGGAGGTCGCTATCGCCAGCGATCAGGCAATACGAGCAGAGTTGGGCCAGCATCTGGCGCGGTTATGGCGCTACGGCTTGCTGCTGTCCCGACAACGGCACGTCGCCGAAGACTTGGTGCAGGCCACCTGCGTGCGGGCACTCGAGCGGGCCGGGCAATATGAGCCCGGCACCCGCATGGACCGCTGGCTGCTGAGCATCTTGCACTCGATCTGGCTCAACGAAGTACGCGCCCGGCGTGTGCGTCTGGGCCAAGGCCTGGTGAATGCCGATGAGGCGCTGTCGTTCGACGGTGAACACGCGGCGCAAACCCATGTGCTGGCCGCCCAGGTGATCCGGCGGGTCGATGCCCTGCCCGAAGCCCAGCGCGAAACGGTGTACCTGGCTTACGTTGAAGGCTTGTCTTATCGCGAGGTGGCGGATGTGCTGCAAGTGCCCATCGGCACGGTCATGAGCCGACTGGCCACCGCCCGCCTGAAACTCGCGGAGTACCCGCCCCTGCATGCCGTACCGAACCCAACCACGGGAGAACGTCGATGAACGACCACTCACGACCGACAATACCGTCGGATGAACAGTTGGTGGCCTACCTCGACGACCAGCTCGACATCGAGCAACGCGCCCGCATCGACGACGCCATCAACGAAGACCCGACGCTCAACCTACGCCTGCAATGGCTGGCCCGTAGCAACTTGCCGTTCAAGGACGCCTATGACGAACTGGGGCGGCAAGCACCGGTGGATCGCCTGCAAGCCATGCTCGACACCTTGCCCAGCCCTGCCCGTCCGGCCCTGAACCGGCGCTGGTTTCTGGCGGCAGCCGCCGGTCTGGTGGTGAGCAGTGTGGTAGCGGATCGCTTGTTCCTCGGCTGGCAGTTGAGCCAGGAAAAAAGCAACTGGCGTGGGTTGGTGGCCGACTATATGTCGCTCTACGTGCCGCAAACCCTGGAGCACTTGCCCAGCGACGACTCCACCCAGCGCGCACAATTGCGCACCATCGACACCCGTTTGGGCCTGAACCTGGCGCCTGCAAAACTGACCTTGCCGCGCCTGGAGTTCAAACGCGCGCAAATCCTCGAGTACGACGGCGTGCCCATCGCCCAGATTACCTACCTCGATCCGACCCACGGCCCGATGGCACTGTGCGTCACCCGTTCCAACAAGGGCAGCCGGCCGTTTGCCCAGGAACGCCGGCACAACATGAACGTTGTGTACTGGGCTGACACAGAGCACGCCTGGATGCTGATCGGGCACAACACCATGGCGGATCTTGAAGACATGGCCAAGGTTTTGCGAGGTCGGCTGAGCGCATGACGGGAATCCTCACTATGCTTGGCACCTGACTTCCAAGGAGGAACCACCCATGCCCCATCCCTCGCTGCTCGCTTCACGCACGGCCCTGTTGGTGATTGACGTACAAAACGACTTCATCCCCGGCGGTCAACTCCCGGTGCCCGAAGGCGACTTGATCGTGCCTCTGATCAATCACCTCGGAGGCCAGTTCAAACAGGTCATCATTGCCCAGGACTGGCACCCGGCTGGCCACGCCTCGTTTGCGTCCAGCCATCCGCAGCGCAAACCCTACGATGTCATTCAATTGCCCTACGGCGAACAGACGCTGTGGCCGGAGCATTGTGTGCGCGGCACCCACGGCGCCGAGTTGCACGCCGATCTGGATTTGCCCCACGCGCAACTGATCATTCGCAAGGGCTGTAATCCGGATATCGACAGTTATTCGGCGTTTCTGGAGGCGGATCGCACGACCGCCACGGGGTTGGCCGGGTATTTGAAGGAACGGGGCATCGACACCGTTTACGTGGTCGGACTGGCGCTGGATTTCTGCGTGATGTTTACCGCGCTGGATGCGCGCACGGCGGGGTTCAATGCGTTTGTGGTGCTGGATGCGTGCCGGGCGATTGATCTTGATGGTTCGCTGGCGGCAGCGGTTGAGCGGATGCAGGTGGCTGGGGTTGGGTTGATTCAATCCACCCAGATACTCGACTAATAATCTCCGTAGAAAAGGACTCCCTGTGGCGAGGGGGCTTGCCCCCGTTCGACGGCGAAGCAGTCGCAAAACCCGTTAATGCGATTTAACTGAAAGACTACTGGGGCGCCGCTTCGCGCCCCAACGGGGTGATGCGGCATTCCGACAAGCCCCCTCGCCACAGGTTGGTGTGCTTGTCGTTAGATTGGGGTGGGCAACCACAACCTGAGCCGCGCGCCACCCAGCGGCGATGCTTCAACCGTCAACGTCCCGCCCTGCGCTTCCAACGCCCGACGGCTGATCGCCAGGCCCAGACCAAAGCCGCCAGTGGCGCGATCACGACTCCGATCCAGACGATAAAACGGCTCAAAAATCCGCTCGCGCTCATCCTCCGGGATGCCGATGCCATCGTCATCGACCCAGATTTCGCAGCCTTTCGGGCACACCTGCACGCCAATCTGAATGCGTTTTTCGCAGTAGCGCATTGCATTGCGCAGCAAGTTTTGCAGAGCACGCGCGGTCAGGCGCGGGTCGAGGGTGAAGCGCTCAAGCTGACCGTGCAGCAGCACGTCAATCACGATATCCGGCGATTCCAGTTCTTCATCGACGCTGCCCAAAATACTGTCGATAAACTCATCCAGCGACACTTCAACCCGCTCCGGCAACCGCGCCGGATTCTGCAGACGGCTGTAGGACAGCAACTCCAGCACCAACTCATCCAGTTCACGAATGTGCGCCACCAGCCCTTGCAGGCGTTCGCGGCTAGGCGCCGGCATATCATCGGACAGCGCCAGCGCCAGGCCGAAATCCAGGCGGGTCAGCGGCGTGCGCAGTTCGTGGGACACGGCGTTGAGCAAGTCCCGTTGCTGGTTCAGCAGGTTTTCGATGTCGCCGGCCATGGTGTCGAACACATTGGCCAGACTGCCGATGTTGGACGTGTGGGAGATCTGCGTGCGTTCGCTCAAGTGCCCTTTGCCGAAGCGCTCAGCCGTGCCTTTGAGACGTTCGAGGTCGCGCCAGTGCGGGCGCAACCACAGCAGCAGGCAGGCGAGCATGGTCGCGCCGATCAGTACGTTGATGCTCCAGTACAACAGATTGACGTCCAGCGGGTCCGGCGGCACCACCATTTGCACCACCGTCCGCTCGTTCAACGGCGCGACTGCCAGGGTGCGCCAGCCCCAGTCGCCAATGCGCACGATATTCTCGCCGCGCTGCAATCGCTCACGCTCATCGAGGGTGAAATCGGCGTCATCCTTGCCGGACAGCACGATGTGCAGCGGCTGGAACTCCTTGTCCATTTCCGCCGCCAGGGCCGGCCACTGTTCCGTCGGCACCGCGTGGAACTGTTTGACGATCAGGGTTTGCAAACCGCGGGAATAATCGAGGTTGTACGTGACAAAGCGTTCATGGAACAGCTTGATCACCACGTCCGGCACCAGGTAAATCGCCGCGCTGTACGAAACGATCGTCACCAGGTACAGGCGAAAGAGGATTCTGAACATCGCCTCAGCATTCCCACTCGGAGCGACTGAACAGGTAGCCCTTGCCCCACACGGTCTTGATCTTGCGCGCCTCGCCGGCGTGGTCGTCGAACTTGCGTCGCAGCTTGGAAATCGCCACGTCCACCGAGCGGTCGGTGCCGTTGAACTCGATGCCGCGCAGGCGTTGCAGGATCTGGTCGCGGCTCAGCACTTCGCCGGCATGCCGGGCCAGCACCACCAGCAGGTTGTATTCGCCACTGGACAACTCCACCAGTTGTTCGCGCCAGGTCACGGTGCGCTCGGACAGGTCGATGCACAGGTTGCCCATCAGGATGCGATCGTTGGCGGTCTGCGGTTCGCCGAGGCTGCTGCGCCGTAGCAAGGTGCGCACCCGCGCCAGCAGAACGCGTGGCTCGCAAGGTTTGGTGACGTAGTCGTCGGCGCCCATTTCCAGGCCCAGCACCTGATCGTGGCTGTCGTCCCGGGCGGTGAGCATCAGGATGGGCAACGTGGCCGAGTCGGCCCTGAGCAGGCGACAGACTTGCAGGCCGTCGAGCCCCGGCAGCATCAGGTCGAGGATCACCAGGTCCGGCGGATTGACCCGCGCACGTTCGCGCACATGATCGCCACGGCTGATCACGCTGACCGAATAGCCGTTGCGTTCCAGGTAGCTGGCGATCAGTTCGGAGAGCGCGGTGTCGTCTTCGACCAGGAGGATGTTGGGCATGGGGTGTTTCCAGAAAAAGAGCTGTGGCGACTGTTCGGCCCCCTTCGCGGGCAAGCCTCGCTCCTACAGAGGTATCGCATTCTCCTGTAGGAGCGAGGCTTGCCCGCGAAGGTGGCCTGACAGTCGCAAAAGTAATCAAGCGGCAAAGGATATACGCCCTCGTACGTCTAAGAGTAAAACCCTTACACAATTTCACACAGCACCTACAAAGCTTCACCGCTACTCTCGTCGCCTCCCCGTAGGATGCCGGGGTCATTATTGGGGTATTCACATGTCAAAGAACCTGCTTGCCACGCTCAGCCTGATTGCACTGGCGTTGACACTGAGCGCTTGTGACAAGTCCTCGACCGCCGAAGAGGCGGCGCCGCTGGCCGCCGTGCGTATCGAAACCATCGAAGCCCGGCCGCTGTCGATCACCAGCGAACTGAGCGGGCGCATCGCCGCGCCGCGCATTGCTGAAGTCCGCGCCCGGGTAGCCGGCGTCGTATTGCAGCGCACCTTCCGCGAAGGCAGCGACGTGAAACAGGGCGACGTACTGTTCCGCATCGACCCGGCGCCGTTCAAGGCCGATCTGGACAGCGCCGAAGCAGCGCTGCGCAAGGCCGAGGCCAATGCGTTCCAGGCCAAACTGCAAGAGCAACGCTATTCGCAATTGATCGAAGGCAACGCCATCAGCGGCCAGGACTACGACAACGCCCGGGCCAATGCCCGACAAACCGCCGCTGACGTGGCGGCCAACAAGGCGGCCGTGGCGCGGGCCAAGTTGAACCTGGGTTATGCCACCGTCACTGCGCCGATTTCCGGGCGCGTCGGCCGTGCCCTGGTCACCGAAGGCGCGTTGGTCGGGCAGAACGAAACCACGCCGCTGGCGTTGATCCAGCAACTGAACCCGATCCATGCCGACCTGACCCAATCGACCCGGGAACTCAATGACCTGCGCCGGGCGTTCCGTTCCGGGAACTTGCAGCAGGTCGGCCAGGATCAGGCCAAGGCCACGCTGATCCAGGATGACGGCAGCCTCTATCCGCTGCCGGGCAAACTGCTGTTCGCAGAGATCAGCGTCGATCCGGGCACCGGGCAGATCATCCTGCGCAGCGAGTTTCCCAATCCGGACCTCGACTTGCTGCCGGGCAGCTTCGTGCGTGTACGCATCGAGCAAGCGGTCAACCAGCAAGGCATCAGCGTGCCGCAGCGGGCCATCCAGCGTGACAGTGCCGGGGTTGCCCAGGTGTTGTTGCTCGACGCCGAGCAACGGGTCAGCCTGCAACCGGTGCAATTGAGCGCGGTGCAGAACGATCGCTGGATCGTCACCGGTGGCCTCAAGCCTGGCGATCGCATCGTCACCGAAGGCCTGCAACACGCCAAGCCTGGCGAAAAAGTGCAGATCGACGACACCCCTCTTCCACTTGCCCAGGCGACTGGTCAGTAAGCAGGACGCTTTTTTATGCCGCAGTTCTTTATCGACCGTCCGGTGTTTGCCTGGGTGGTCGCGTTGTTCATCCTGCTGGCCGGTGCGCTGGCCATTCCGCAATTGCCGGTGGCGCAGTACCCCGACGTCGCGCCCCCGCAGATCGAAATCAACGCCACGTACCCCGGCGCCTCGGCGCAGACCATCGACGAAAGCGTGGTCAGCCTGATCGAGGAAGAGCTCAACGGCGCTGATCACCTGCTGTATTTTGAATCCCAGAGCAGCCTCGGCAGCGCGACCATCAAGGCTACGTTTCAACCGGGTACCAACCCGGAGATGGCCCAGGTGGACGTGCAAAATCGCCTTAAAGTCATCGAGTCGCGCCTGCCGCAAGCAGTGAACCAGCAAGGTTTGTCGGTGGAGAAAGTCTCCTCCGGTTTCTTGCTGTTGATCACCCTGACCTCCAACGACGGCAAGCTCGACGACGTGGCGCTCAGTGATTACCTGGCGCGCAACGTGATGAACGAGATCAAGCGCCTGGACGGTGTCGGCAAAGCGCAACTGTATGGCGCCGAGCGGGCCATGCGGATCTGGATCGACCCGCGCAAGCTGATCGGTTTCAACCTCACACCGGCGGATGTGAACGCCGCCATCGTGGCGCAAAACGCCCAAGTGTCCGCCGGCAGCATCGGCGATTTGCCGACCCGCAGCACCCAGGAAATCACCGCGACCATCGTGGTCAAGGGTCAGTTGTCGACGCCGGAAGAATTCGCCGACATCGTGCTCAAGGCCAATGCCGACGGCTCTACCGTGCGCATCAAAGACGTGGCGCGGGTCGAGATCGGCAGTCAGGAATATCAATTCGGCACCCGCCTGAACGGTAAGCCATCCACCGCCGTCGGCGTGCAGCTGTCGCCGGGGGCCAATGCCCTGAGCACCGCCACCGCCGTGCGGGCGAAGATGGATGAACTGGCGCGCTACTTCCCGGCCAACGTCGAATACAAGATTCCGTACGACACCTCGCCCTTCGTCAAAGTCTCGATCACCAAAGTGGTTTACACCCTTGGCGAGGCAATGTTGCTGGTGTTTGCGGTGATGTTCCTGTTCCTGCAAAACATCCGCTATACGCTGATCCCGACCCTGGTGGTGCCGGTGGCGTTGATGGGCACCTTCGCGACCATGCTCGCGCTGGGGTTCTCGATCAACGTGCTGACCATGTTCGGCATGGTGCTGGCCATCGGCATTCTGGTGGACGACGCGATTGTGGTGGTGGAGAACGTCGAGCGGATCATGGTCACTGAGGGCCTGTCGCCCAAGGAAGCGACGCGCAAGGCGATGAAGCAGATCACTGGCGCGATCATCGGCATCACCCTGGTGCTGGTGGCAGTGTTCATTCCGATGGCGTTCATGCAGGGATCGGTCGGGGTCATTTATCAGCAGTTCTCGCTGTCCATGGCCACCTCGATCCTGTTCTCGGCGTTCCTCGCCCTGACGTTGACCCCGGCACTCTGCGCGACGCTGCTCAAGCCGATGGCCAAAGGTGAGCATCATGAAAAGGGTGGTTTCTTCGGCTGGTTCAACCGTCGTTTCGAACAACTGACCGTGCGCTATCAAGGCTGGGTCGCCTATGCGCTGAAACGCACCGGGCGTTACCTGCTGATCTACGGCGTGCTGCTGATCGGGCTGGGCGTGTGTTTCAGTCGCTTGCCCTCCTCGTTCCTGCCGGTGGAAGACCAGGGTTACACCATCACCGACATTCAACTGCCACCGGGCGCGAGCAAGAATCGCACGGTGCAGGTGGTCGAGCAGATTGAAGCGCATAACGCCAAGGAACCCGGCGTGGGCGACAGCACAGTGATTCTCGGTTTCAGCTTCTCCGGCAGCGGGCAGAACGCGGCACTGGCGTTTACCACGTTGAAGGACTGGTCCGAACGCAGCAGCGATGACTCGGCCAGCTCGATTGCCGACCGCGCCAACATTGCCCTGAGCCAGATCAAGGACGCGATGGTGTTTGCCGTGTTGCCGCCGCCGGTTGACGGCCTCGGCACGTCCAGTGGTTTCGAGTTCCGCTTGCAGGATCGCGGCGGCCTCGGCCATGCCACGCTGATGCAGGCGCGCACGCAATTGCTGGAAGCGGCGGAGAAAAGTCCGATCCTGATGAACGTGCGCGAAAGCGCCCTGGCCGAAGCGCCGCAGGTGCAACTGGAAGTCGACCGTAAACAGGCCAACGCGTTGGGGGTTTCCTTTGCCGATGTCGGCAGCGTGTTGTCCACCGCCATCGGTTCGGCCTACATCAATGACTTCCCCAATCAGGGGCGGATGCAGCGGGTCGTCGTTCAGGCGGAAGGCGATCAACGCAGTCAGGTGGAGGATCTGCTGAAGATTCACGTACGCAACAGTGCCGGGAAAATGGTGCCGTTGTCGGCCTTCGTCCAGGCCAAATGGACTCAGGGCCCGGCGCAATTGACCCGCTACAACGGCTACCCGGCCATCAGCATTTCCGGTGAACCAAAACCGGGCCACAGCACCGGCGAAGCCATGGCAGAAATCGAACGGTTGGTGGCGCAAGGCCCGGCAGGTTTGGGCCAGGAATGGACCGGTCTGTCGCTGCAGGAGCGTTTGTCCGGCAGTCAGGCGCCAATTCTGCTCGGTTTGTCGCTGCTGATCGTGTTCCTGTGCCTGGCGGCGTTGTATGAGAGCTGGTCGATTCCGACTTCGGTGTTGCTGGTGGTGCCGCTCGGCGTACTCGGCGCGGTGCTCGCGGTGACGCTGCGCGGGATGCCCAACGATGTGTTCTTCAAGGTCGGGCTGATCACCATCATCGGTTTGTCGGCGAAGAACGCGATCCTGATCATCGAATTCGCCAAGAGCCTGTACGACGAAGGCCACGACCTGATCGACGCTACGTTGCAAGCCGCGCGGTTGCGGTTACGGCCGATCGTCATGACCTCGCTGGCATTCATCCTCGGCGTGGTGCCGCTGGCGATTGCCACCGGGGCCAGCTCCGCGAGCCAGCAAGCCATCGGCACCGGGGTGATCGGCGGGATGATCACGGCAACCCTGGCGGTGCTGTTCGTGCCGGTGTTTTTTGTGGTGGTGATGAAGCTGGTGCGCAAGCGCCACAAAGACACCTGACCACCGATCCCCTGTCTGATCGCCGATCCCCTGTAGGAGCGAGGCTTGCCCGCGAAAGCGGTGTGTCAGTCAACATGAATGCTGACTGACACCGCCTCTTCGCGGGCAAGCCTCGCTCCTACAAGGGCACTCGGTATGTGGTCATAACCCACTACGCTGGGCTAAGGTATTCAAAACCCTGACCCATCGAGCCTCCATGCCCCTCCTCGCCCGCACCCACCCTCGCCTGTCTGCCGCTGCCACGCTCGGCATCGCAGTGGGCATTCTGGCTCCGGCCGATTCGATCATCAGCAAAATCCTCATCGGCTGGAATGCCGGGGTCTGGACTTACCTGATCTTGATGTTCTGGCTCGCCGCCCGCGCCAAGGCCCCGGACGTCAAACGCATTGCCGAGGTCGAAGACGAAAACGCCGGACTGGTGCTGTTCGTGGTGTGCATCGCCGCGATTGCCAGCTTGGCGACCATCACCTTCGAACTGGCCGGCAGCAAAGACCTGGAAACCTCGCGCAAGCTCATTCATTACGCCTTCACCGCTGCCACCGTCATCGGTTCATGGCTGCTGATCGGGGTGATTTTCTGCGTGCACTACGCCCGTCTGTTCTACACCTGGGATGGCAAGGAGCCGGCGTTGCGCTTTGCCGAAGGCCTGACCACCCCCAATTACTGGGACTTCCTGTACTTCTCGTTCACCATCGGCGTGGCGGTGCAAACGGCTGATGTCGGCGTCGCCACCCGAGGTATTCGCAAAATCGTGCTGGCACAATCGCTGATCGGTTTTCTATTCAACACAGCGATTCTCGGGTTTTCGATCAACATCGCCGCAGGGCTGTTCAGCTAATGTGGGATCAATCAGCTGCACAAACGTTCTAGGCATCCTCCGTGTCCCGGGCGTTAAATAAGTCGGCAATCCGTCTCACAGGTGCAGCATGTCCCCGCACAATTGGATCGACCTGGCCCAGGACGCCGACACCGGCATCGAAACCCTGCGCGCGCATTTCGAGGGCCACGCCTACGACCCGCACTGGCATGACAGTTACCTGGTGGGCGTCACCGAGCAAGGCGTGCAGCAATTCCATTGCCGCCGCGCCAGGCACCAAAGCACGCCGGGCAAGGTGTTTTTGTTGGAGCCGGGTGATATCCATGACGGCGAAGCACCGACCGAGGACGGTTTCACCTACCGCATGCTCTACCTCGATCCGCAGTGGCTGGAACGGGAATTGGCCGCGCTGTTCGACGACGCGCCGCTCAATAGCCAACTGAGTTTTGCCAACACCCTGACCACCGACCCGCAACTGGCACAGGCCACCAGCCTGGCGTTCCAGACTTTGCACGGTGGCGAGTTGAAGATCGTGCGCCAGACCGCCCTCGACGGTTTGCTCGAACACCTGACCCGCCACCTGCACTGGCGCACCCGCTACAGCGAAGATCCGCGTCTGCCGCTGGTGGCGCAACAGGCTCGGGAATACCTGCACGCCAATGCGCACCTCGACATCGGCCTCGATCAACTGGCCGCCGTTACCGGGGTTGATCGCTTTCGCCTGACCCGCGCATTCAAAGCCGCCTATGGCTTGGCGCCCCACGCTTATCTGGTGCAATTGCGCCTGTCCAAGGCCCGGCGAATGCTTGCCGGCGGTGTGCAACCGGCAGCGGTGGCCATGGAGCTGGGGTTTGCCGATCAAAGTCATTTGGGGCGCTGGTTTATCCGGGCTTATGGACTGACCCCGGCGATGTACCGCAAGCGCTGCTCAAATCTTCCAGACAGGTAACGCGGCGATTGTGAAGATCGACTTCAATGATCTTCACTGGAGTTTGCCTGCGATGTGGTCTTCTTTTCCGACGTTACTGCCCTTCCTGCTGTTTGCCTTTGTGGCCTCGATCACGCCTGGGCCGACCAATATTCTGGTGTTGAGCAACAGTGCCCGATATGGCCTGAAAGCTGCCGTCCCGATTATCTTCGGCGCCTGCGCCAGTGCGGCGACCCTTGTGTTGTTGGTCGGCACTGGCGCGGGTTCTTCGCTGACTTCGTTGCCCGGCGTACAAACCGCGATGCAGTGGGCCGGTGTGGCCTGGCTGAGCTATCTGGCCTGGCAGATTTTCTTCGCTCCGGCCGAGGCCCTTACCCCTCAGGATACTCAAGCCAGACTGGGAATGGTCGGCGCTGCCAGCCTGCAACTGATCAACCCGAAAACCTGGATGATGGCGCTGGCCGTGGTCAGTGTGTTCGCGGGGGCCGGCGAGCAACGGCTGGTTCATGTGGCGTACCTGTCACTGGTGTTCTTTATGATTTCTCTGCCTTGCCTGGGTGTCTGGGCGTTGCTCGGCGCAGGTTCCACCCGGTGGTTGCGCTCACCTCAGGCCATGCAGCGCTTCAATCGGTTGATGGCCCTGCTGTTACTGGTATCGGCGTGGTTAAGCGTGTTGATCTGACTGCCATCCGTCGGCGTTCATGACGTAGCGGTCAACCATTCACTTGACGGGGGATTTGGTTTTGGTGTTTCCTGAAACCGGTTTCAGCGCTTTCACGAAGCGCTCGACCTAATAAATCCAATAAAAAGGTTTCAGACCGTGAACTCATTTTCCGCCGCCCAACGCAGCCGCGTCACCATGCTCGATGTCGCCGAACACGCTGGCGTGTCCAAGGCCAGCGTTTCGCGCTTTATCGGCGACGACCGTGCCCTGCTTTCCGATGCCATTGCCCAGCGCATCGAGCAAGCCATCAGCGAATTGGGCTATCGCCCGAACCAGATGGCCCGCGGCCTTAAACGCGGGCGAACCCGCCTGATCGGCATGCTGGTGGCCGATATCCGTAACCCTTATTCGATTGCCGTGATGCATGGCGTGGAAACCGCTTGCCGTCAGCACGGTTACAGCCTGGTGGTGTGCAACACCGATCGCGATGACGAACAGGAACGTCAGCACCTGGCGTTGCTGCGCTCGTACAACATCGAAGGCTTGATTGTGAACACCCTGGGTCATCACCGCGATGAGCTGCGGGAGCTGCATCGGGAAATGCCGCTGGTGCTGGTGGATCGCAAGGTCGAGCATCTCGAGAGCGACCTGGTAGGTTTGGATAATCCCGCCGCCGTTGAACTGGCCCTCACCCACCTTGAAGAACGTGGCTACCGCGATGTGTTGTTGGTGACCGAACCGTTTGACGGCACCAGTTCGCGGATCGAGCGGGTCAGCAGTTTCAAGGCGCAGATCGAGCAGCGTTCGGCCCTGCATGGGGCTGTGGTCGAAACCGGCAGCGACCTGACTTCACGTTTGAAAACCTTCCTCGACACACCCGGCCCAGGGCCGAAAGCGCTGTTCTGTGCCAACGGGATTGCGGCGTTGGCCGGCACGCATTCGTTGCGTGAACTGGGCTGCGACCTGTTCAAGGATGTCGGGCTGATTGCCCTGGATGATCTGGATTGGTATCCGTTGGTGGGCAGCGGGATCACCGCCCTCGCCCAGCCGACGGCGGAGATCGGCGCGAGTGCGTTTGAGTGTTTGCTCAAGCGCTTGCGCGGGGATGTCGGGGCGGTAAGGACAGTGGATTTTGCGGCGCGGTTGATTGTGCGTGGGTCGACGCAGGGGGATTTGCGGTGATTGTTATGGCCTCTTCGCGAGCAGGCTCGCTCCCACATTTGGAATGCATTCCCCTGTGGGAGCGAGCTTGCTCGCGATGAGGCCCGAAAGAACACCCCAAATTCCAGCCCTATTTTTTTGAATAAAAATGAAACCGGTTTCAGAGGTAGATAACAATGAATAAACCACCCGTTTCCATCAGTCTGTCGAGCTACGGCGCCGATCTGGTTCGCCAACGCGGCCAAGGCAGTTTCATCGATCTGTTGGCCGCCGCCGGTGCCACGCGCATTGAATGGCGCGAAGAGTTGCTGACTCATGAAGAGCCGGCGCTACTGGCCGACGCCACCCAGGCTCGCGGTCTGGAAAGCGTGTATTCCTCGCCCATGGAACTGTGGCTGGCCGGTCAATCGAAACCCAATCCAGAATTGGCCGTGACCTTGCAACGGGCCCAGGCCTTCGGCGCCAAGTGGCTGAAAGTCTCCCTCGGTTATTTCACCGACAACAATGATTTGCAGGCCTTGGCGCGACAGTTGAGTCAAAGCCCGGTGCAACTGCTGGTGGAAAACGACCAGACCTTGCACGGCGGACGCATCGAACCGTTCCAGCGTTTCTTCACTGAAGTCGAGCAACACAACCTGCCGATCAAGATGACCTTCGACATCGGCAACTGGCAATGGCAAGACCAGTCCGCCGCCAGCGCCGCGCGGTTGCTCGGCCGACACGTCGGTTACGTGCACTGCAAAGCGGTGGCGCGCCGGGCCGACGGCAAACTCGTGGCGATGCCGCCCAGCGCCAGCGACCTGCATTTGTGGGAACAACTGCTGCGGCACATGGCCCAAGGCGTAATGCGGGCCGCGGAATATCCGCTGCAAGGCGACGACCTGGTGCAACTGACCACCGAACATGTCGCCACCCTCGCCCGCCTCGGTCAATCACGGTTGGAGAGCGCTCATGTCTGAGTTCGATATTCTGTCGTTCGGCGAAACCATGGCGATGTTCGTCGCCGAGCAGAACGGCGACTTGGCCGCAGTTGGCCACTTCCACAAACGCATTGCCGGAGCCGACAACAATGTCGCCATCGGCTTGTCACGGTTGGGTTTCAACGTCGCCTGGTTGAGCCGGGTCGGGGCAGATTCCCTGGGGCGTTTCGTGATCGATACGCTGGAGAAAGAAGGCCTCGATTGCCGCCATGTCGAGATCGACTCGGCGCACCCGACCGGTTTTCAACTCAAGTCCCGCGCCGACGATGGCAGCGATCCGGTGGTCGAGTACTTCCGTCGCGGTTCGGCAGCCAGTCATTTGTCGGTGCAATCGATCACTCCCCAGCTGTTTAACGCAAGGCATTTGCACGCCACCGGCATCCCCCCGGCGCTCTCCGCCAGCGCCCGGGAAATGTCCTTTGAGTTGATGACTCGCATGCGCGACGCCGGGCGCAGCGTGTCCTTCGACCCGAACCTGCGGCCGAGCCTGTGGGCCAGCGAACAGCAGATGATCAGCGAGATCAACCGTCTCGCCGCCCTCGCCCACTGGGTGCTGCCGGGATTGAGCGAAGGTCGCTTGCTCACCGGTTTCGAAGACCCGGCCGACATCGCTGCGTTTTACCTCGACCAAGGGGCAGAAGCGGTGGCGATCAAGCTGGGACCCCACGGCGCCTATTACCGCACGCATCTGGACCAAGGCTTCGTGGCTGGCGTGCCGGTGGAAACCGTTGTCGATACCGTCGGTGCTGGCGATGGCTTTGCGGTCGGCATGATCAGCGCCCTGCTGGAAAACCTGAGTTTTGCTGAAGCCGTGCAGCGGGCCAACTGGATTGGCAGCCGGGCGGTGCAGAGCCGGGGGGATATGGAGGGGTTGCCGACCCGCGCCGAATTGCCAAGCCACATACCTGATCGTTCCCACGCTCCGGCGTGGGAATGCAGCCCGTGACGCTCTGCGTCACCGGGGACGCGGAGCGTCCCTAGAGGCATTCCCACGCAGAGCGTGGGAACGATCCACCGAACACCGTTACCTGCTGCGACAAAAACAACAAGCTCAGGAGCACCATTATGAAAACCGCAACACTCGCCGCCCGCCGCTGGTGGTACATCATGCCCATCGTGTTTATCACCTACAGCCTGGCGTACCTGGACCGCGCCAACTATGGGTTCGCCGCCGCCTCCGGGATGGCCGCCGACCTGATGATTACACCGGGCCTGTCGTCCATGCTTGGTGCGCTGTTCTTCCTCGGCTACTTTTTCTTCCAGGTGCCGGGGGCTATCTACGCCCAGAAACACAGCGTGAAGAAGCTGATTTTCGTCAGTCTGATCCTCTGGGGCGGCCTCGCGACCCTGACCGGGATCGTCTCCAACGCCTATTGGCTGGTGGTCATCCGTTTCATGCTCGGCGTGGTTGAAGCCGCGGTGATGCCGGCGATGCTGGTCTATCTGTGTCACTGGTTCACCCGTGCGGAACGCTCCCGCGCCAACACCTTTCTGATCCTCGGTAACCCGGTGACGATGCTGTGGATGTCAGTGGTGTCCGGGTATCTGGTGCAGCACTTCAGTTGGCGCTGGATGTTTATCGTCGAAGGTTTGCCGGCAGTGATCTGGGCGTTTATCTGGTGGCGTCTGGCCGATGACCGTCCGGCCCAGGCCAAGTGGCTCAGCGACCAGGAAAAACAGGATCTGGAAAGTGCCCTGGCTGCCGAACAGGTCGGGATCAAAGCGGTGAAGAACTACGCCGAAGCCTTCCGCTCGCCGAAAGTCATCGTGCTGGCCTTGCAGTTTTTCTGCTGGAGCATTGGCGTCTACGGGTTTGTGCTGTGGCTACCGTCGATCCTCAAGGCTGGCTTGCAGATGGACATGGTCGAAGCCGGTTGGCTGTCGGCGCTGCCGTATTTGGCGGCGGTGATTGGCATGCTCGCGGTGTCCTGGGGTTCGGACAAGTTGCAGAAGCGCAAACGTTTCGTCTGGCCGCCGCTGCTGATCGCTTCGATTGCGTTCTACGGTTCCTACGCCTTGGGCGCGGAACATTTCTGGTGGTCCTACACCTTGCTGGTGATCGCCGGGGCCTGCATGTATGCGCCGTACGGGCCGTTTTTTGCGATCGTCCCGGAAATCCTTCCGGCCAACGTCGCCGGTGGCGCCATGGCACTGATCAACAGCATGGGCGCCCTCGGTTCGTTCGGCGGCTCTTATCTGGTCGGTTACCTGAACAGCACCACCGGTTCCCCCGGTGCTTCGTATCTGTTGATGAGCGGCGCGCTGATGCTCTCGGTGGTGCTGACGATTTTCCTCAAGCCCGGCGCCAGTGACCGGGTCGTGGCCAACGCCGTCGTGAAGCGGCCGATGGCTGCTCACCCTTGAATTGAAGTTGAGACGAAGACCATGAAGAAGCAGGTTGTGCTGTACAAGAAACTCTCGCCGTTGCTGATGGCCCGCCTGCACGAGCAGGCCGAAGTGACCCTGATCGACAGCCTCGATGCCGAAGGCCTGGCCAAGTTGCGCAACGCCCTGCCCCGCGCCCAAGGGTTGCTCGGCGCCAGTCTGAAGCTCGACGCTGAACTGCTCGACCTGGCGCCGAACCTGGAAGCGATTGCCAGTGTTTCGGTGGGCGTCGACAACTACGACATCGAGTACCTCACCGAGCGGCGAATCCTGCTCAGCAATACCCCGGACGTACTCACCGAAACTACCGCCGACACCGGTTTCGCACTGATCCTGGCCACCGCCCGGCGCGTAGTGGAACTGGCGAACATGGTGCGCGCCGGCCATTGGCACCGCAACATCGGCCCGGCGCAGTTCGGCACCGATGTGCATGGCAAGACCCTGGGCATCATTGGCATGGGCCGTATCGGCGAAGCCCTGGCCCAGCGCGGGCATTTCGGCTTTGGCATGCCGGTGATCTACCACAGCCATTCGCCGAAACCGGCGGTGGAACAGCGTTTCAATGCGCAATACCGCAGCCTGCCAGAGCTGCTGCAGCAGGCGGATTTTGTGTGCCTGACCTTGCCACTCACCGCTGAAACTGAAGGGTTGATCGGCGCCGAACAGTTCGCCTTAATGCGCCCGGAAACGATCTTCATCAATATTTCCCGGGGCAAAGTGGTGGATGAAGCGGCGTTGATTCAAGCGCTGCGCGAGGGACAGATTCGCGCGGCCGGGCTGGATGTGTTCGAGCGCGAACCGCTGAACCATGATTCGCCGTTGATGCAGATGAATAATGTGGTGGCGACGCCGCACATTGGCTCGGCGACCCATGAGACGCGGGAGGCTATGGCCAAGTGTGCGGTGGATAATCTGTTGATGGCGTTGACTGGGGAGCGGCCGGTGAATCTGGTGAATGTTGGGGCGTGGAAGGCCTGAGCAATGATCGTTCCCACGCTCCGCGTGGGAATGCCGCCAGGGACGCTCCGCGTTCCGCTGTTGGCTGTGACGCGGAGCGTCACGGGATGCATTCCCACGCAGAGCGTGGGAACGATCAGGCTCTACGCGCCTCCAGCAAATCCGCCGCACAAAGGGCTATCCGCCGACACGCATCCGCCAGTTTCACCTGATCCACCACCAAGCCAATCCGGATATGCCCCGCCGCGCTCGGCCCGAACGCTTCACCCGCCAGTACCGACACGCCATAGCCTTCCAGCAAGCGCTCGGCAAACCGTTGGGCGCAGAGCCCGGTCGGGCGTATATCGACCATCACGAACATCCCGCCATCGGGCTTGATCGGCCGGATGCCAGGGCACGCGCCCAACCGCGCGCACACCAGGTCCCGGCGCTGGCGATACTCTTCGCGCATCTGCGCCACTTCCGGCAAATCCCTGTCCAGTGCAACTTGTGCGGCGTTCTGCACAAAATCCGGAATGCCAAACAACATGCACAACGACAAGTGCACCAGGTGCTCGGCCAAGGGTTTGGGACCGATCACCCAACCGACTCGCCAGCCGGTCATGGCGTGGGATTTGGACAAGCTGTTGATCGTCGCGGTACGTTCGGCCATGCCCGGTAAACTCGCCGGGCTGATGTGTTCGCCTTCGTACAGCAAATCGCTGTAGACCTCATCGCTGATCAGCCACAAATCGTGACGAATGCAGAGCACGGCCAGTTCCTGCCAGATCTTCAAGGAAAGGCTGGCGCCGGAAGGATTGTTCGGGCTGTTCAGCAGAAGGACCCGGGTTTTGGGCGTGATCAGCGCCGCAATATCGGCAGGATCAACCCGGAAGCCGTTCTCCGGCCGTACCGCTACCGGTACCACTTTGGCGCCGCAGGCACCGAACACACCTTCATAGGTGACGTACATCGGTTCGGCGACGATCACTTCGTCGCCCGGATCGAGCAAGCATTGCGCCACCGAGTACACCGCACATTGCGCGCCCGGCAACACGATCACATGCCCGGCATCCACCGTTTGACCGCTGCGTCGCCGGTGACGGCTGGCGATGCTGGTGCGCAGCGCCCGGGTGCCGCGCACGTCCGAGTAATGGGTATCGCCGGCCAACAAGCTGTCGATGGCCGCCTGGACGATGGGTCTGGGCGTGTCGAAATCGGGATCACCCACCGACAGGAGCAAGACATCAACGCCCTGCTCTCGCAACTCCAGCGCTCGATCATGAATCTGCCAGGCTGCCGCTCCGTCACCGGCAATGCGTTGGGTCAAGGCTGAATAGCGCATGTACTTCTCCTGTCGCGCGTGCTCCAGACTCAACCCTATCTCAAATTACAAAACGCGCCACCATCGCATTCAAATCCACCGCCAATCGCGACAGTTCGTGAGTGGCGGCGCTGGTCTGGTTGGCGCCCGCTGCGGATTGGGTGGCGAGGTCGCGGATGTTGACCAGGTTGCGATCGACTTCGCGGGACACCTGGGCCTGTTCTTCCGATGCGCTGGCGATCACCAGATTGCGCTCGTTGATCAGGTGGATCGACTGGGTGATTTGCTCCAGGGCGACACCGGCAGCGCGGGCCATTTCCAGGGTGCTTTGGGTGCGCTGGTTGCTTTGTTGCATCGAGGAAACCGCTTCGCCGGTGCCGTTCTGAATGCCGGCGACCATTTTTTCGATTTCCTGGGTCGATTGCGCGGTGCGATGGGCCAGTGCCCGAACTTCGTCTGCCACCACCGCAAACCCACGTCCGGCCTCACCGGCACGGGCCGCTTCGATCGCAGCGTTGAGCGCCAACAGGTTGGTTTGTTCGGCGATGGCGCGGATCACGTCCAGCACCTTGCCGATGTCACGCCCTTGAGCGGCCAGGCCTTCGATCATCACCGAGGTGTTTTGCACGTCGTGGGTCATGGTCTGGATCGCGTCGACAGTTTCCACCACACGGTTGCGACCTTCACGGGCCGCTTGGGTCGACTGGTTCGAGGCTTCGGAAGTCGACACCGCGTTGCGCGCCACTTCTTCCACGGCGGCGGTCATTTCATTGACGGCGGTGGCGGCTTGTTCGATTTCGTTGTTCTGTTGTTGCAGACCACGAGAGGCTTCTTCGGTGACCGTGCTGAGTTCTTCGGCGGCGGCGCCCAATTGGGTGGCGGAACCTGCAATTTGTTCGATGGTTTTGCGCAGGTTGTCTTGCATGGCGGACAAGGCACCGAGCAAACGGGCCGGTTCGTCCTTGCCATCGACTTCGATGGCTTTGATCAGGTTGCCGCCAGCGATGGCTTCCGCTGCCTGCACCGCACGGTTCAGCGGTTCGACGATGCTGCGGGTCAGCAGCCAGGCCAACAGCACAGTCATCAGGGCTGCAACCACCGACACCGCAATGATGCCGTTGGTGGCGAAGGAATACTGGTCGCTGGCCTCGGCATCGGCCGACGTCGCGTCGGCCTTGTTGATGGCGATCAGTTTGTTCAACTGCTCGCCCATCTGGTCGGTGCCGTCCTTGATCCGGGTGTTGATCAGCTTGCGCATTTCATCGAGTTTGTCCTGCCGCGAAAACTCCAACATCTCGCGCTGGGCTTGCAGGTAATTGTCCAGCGTGGTGGCGAACGTTTTGTACAACGTTGCTTCTTCACCGCCGGCCGGCAATGCCGCATATCCGGCCTGCGCCGTTTTGACCTTTTCTACCAGCACATCGATGCGGGTCGCGGCTTCTTGCAGGCTTGCGGGCTCGCGGTTCACCAGAATGCGGAACGAAAGAATGCGCAGGCGTAATACGTTTTCAGTCATGACGCCCAGATAACTGACGCTGGGCAGTTGATTGCTTTCCATGTCCACGGAGGCCTGGCGGATGATCGACATTCGACTCACCGCAAACACACCCAGCACAATGACCAGCAAGGCGATGAAGGCAAAACCGAGGAAAGCGCGAGGCGCGATATTCAGATTACGCATGGACATAGGATGAGTCTCGGGTGGTTGAACTTCGAGCATCCGTGCCGTGATCGCTGTCAGGTGGGCGTGTAAGCCGGCCGGATCAGCCTGGCGCCACTGTTGTAATAGGTTTGTGCGCGCCTATGAGGGTTATCGGCCGGACTTGAGGTTTTTTGCGGGGGGAGGAGAAATATATTTCAAGGGTTTACGGGTGTTTCAACGGTGAAACACATAGAGGTGGGTGGCATTTAGATCCACCCCTCACCCTAACCCTCTCCCCAGAGGGTAGAGGGGACTGACCGAGGTGTCTTGCGAGCTGCATCGACCTGAATAACCGAGTCAAACTCAGGTTCTGAAAAGGCCCCGATCGGCTCCCTTTCCCCCTCTCCCCAGAGGGTAGAGGGGGCTGACCGAGGTGTCTTGCGAGCTGCATCGACCTGAATAACCGAGTCGAACTCAGGTTCTGAAAAGGCCCCGATCGGCTCCCTTTCCCCCTCTCCCCAGAGGGTAGAGGGGACTGACCGAGGTGTCTTGCGAGCTGCATCGACCTGAATAACCGAGTCGAACTCAGGTTCTGAAAAGGCCCCGATCGGCTCCCTTTCCCCCTCTCCCCAGAGGGTAGAGGGGACTGACCGAGGTGTCTTGCGAGCTGCATCGACCTGAGTAACCGAGTCGAACTCAGGTTCTGAAAAGGCCCCGATCGGCTCCCTTTCCCCCTCTCCCCTATGGGGAGAGGGCTGGGGTGAGGGGTTGGTTCTTGAGTCCACAAAAAAATCAAACCTTGCGAGCAGCCATCCGCCACACCCGCGCAATATCACTCGCTCGCTCGCGCAACAACCGCGGCGCCTCGGCACACGCCTGCTCCAGGGTCATCGGCCCGCTCGCCAGGGCAAACGCGGCATCAATTCCGTGCCCATACAGTTCCTGATAACCCTCCCCCAGCGTCCCGGCGATAACGATCACCGGCACACCCTGTTGCCGTGCAATCCGCGCTACGCCGAACGGCGTCTTGCCGCGCAAGGTCTGGGCATCAAAGCGGCCTTCGCCGGTAATCACCAGATCCGCGCCTTTCACGGCTTCGGCCAGGCCGACCAATTCCGCGACCACTTCGACGCCGGCCTGGAATTGCGCGCCGAGAAACGCCTTGGCCGAAAAGCCCAGGCCACCCGCCGCACCGCAGCCCGGTTCGTCGCGCACATCTTTATTCAACGCCTGCGCGCACAGATCGGCAAAGTGCCCAAGGGCCTGGTCCAGTTGCTGGACTTGCTGCGGTGATGCGCCTTTCTGCGGACCGAAAATCACTGAGGCACCGTGGGCGCCGCACAATGGATTGTTAACGTCCGCAGCAATGTCGAAGCGGACTGTGTTCAGGCGCGGATCGATGTCGCTCAGGTCGATGTTTGCCAGGTGTGCCAGCGCCAAGCCGCCGGGCGCGAGAACCTGTCCCTTGGCATCGAACAGTTTGACGCCCAAGGCCTGCATCGCCCCGGCACCGCCGTCATTGGTGGCACTGCCGCCAATCGCCAGGATGACCCGTTGCGCGCCGGCATCGAGTGCGGCGCGGATCAGTTCGCCGGTGCCGAAGGTGCTGCTGATGCAGGCATCGCGTTGTGCCAGCGGCACCAACTGCAAGCCGCTCGCTTCGGCCATTTCAATAATCGCTGTGTGGTTGTGTGGCAACCAACCCCAAGCGGCTTCGACGGTTGCCCCCAGCGGGCCGCGAACCGGGGTGCGGCGCAATTCGCCCGAGCACGCCGCCAGAATCGACTCGACCGTCCCTTCCCCACCATCGGCCATCGGGCATTTGACCAATTGCGCGTGCGGCCAGACTTCAGCCAAACCCAGCGCAATGGCATCGGCTACGCCCTGGGCACTCAGGCTGTCCTTGAACGAATCGGGGGCGATGACGATTTTCATGTGAATTCTCCAGTTCCAGTGCATCCATGCTGCCAGTTGCCCCGGAGGATGACGCCGGTCAGGTGCACAAGTGGGGGTGGCGTTTGTTGTTCATTTCTACAAAACAGAGATTATGGTGGCTGGGAGGGCCCTATCGCGGGCAAGCCTTGCTCCTACAGGGATCGCGGCGCTCGCTCTTGTAGGAGCAAGGCTTGCCCGCGATGGCGTCCTCACAATCGCCACACATTTCAGTCGGTTTGCGGCAGGAGCTGCACGCCCAGATAAAGCGCCAACATCCCATCCAGCCGCAATGGATCCACCCCGCTCAACTCGGCAATCCGCTCCATGCGATACCGCAAGCTGTTGCGATGAATACCCAGCGCATCGGCACAGGCCTGGCTCTGCCCGTCGTGGTCGCACCAACTGCGCAGGGTCGCCAGCAGTTGGCCGTTGTTGTCCTTGGCGATGACTTTGCGCAATGGCTTGAGCAGTTCATCCAGGGCATCGTCGTTGCGATGTCGCCAAAGCATCACCGGCAGCCGATAACGGTTCAGCGTCAACAACCGCGAGCGCGGCAACACATCGCGTCCGTAGGCCAGCAAATCCCCGACCCGGCGATAGCAGCGGCGCAAGCCCGGCAGTCCATCGGCCTGCCCGCCGACGGCAATGCGCAGAATGTTCCAGCCCAGACCATCGAGCTTTTCCAGCAACCGTTCATGTTCGATCGCGTGGCTCGCCGGTCGGCACCACAGCAGCGAGGATTTGGCCGAACTGACGCACCAACTGTCAGGGTAACGACTGATCAGCCAGGCACTGAGGGCTTCGACGGTCTGCCCCGGCCCGTGCTCCAGGCCCAATTCGAACAGATACGGCACCCGCGTCAGTTGCGGCTTGAGGCCCAGTTGTTGCGCTTCGTCCACCAGGCGCGGCGAATCCCCGGCGTCGGTCAGCAGCAACGCGAGCAAATCATCGCAACGCTGACGCCGCCATTGCTGTTCGGCCTGCTGATTGCGCTGGCCCACCAACATCTCGGCGGTCATGCGCACCAGTTCGGCATAGGTGCGCAGTTGCTCGGGTTCACCGGTAATGCCGAGCACACCGATCAGCCGCTGATCGAGCAACAGCGGCAGGTTGATCCCCGGTTGTACGCCTTTGAGGTGAATCGCCGTTTGCGCGTCGATTTCCACCACCCGCCCGTTGGCCAGCACCAGTTGCGCGCCTTCGTGGCGGGTGTTGATGCGCTCGGGCTCGCCGCTGCCGAGGATCAACCCCTGACTGTCCATGACGTTGACGTTGTACGGCAGGATGGCCATGGCCCGGTCGACGATGTCCTGGGCCAGGTCGTGATCGAGTTCAAACATGGGGCAGATCCTTGAAAGCGTGGTGGGACGGGTTGTTCACCCGCACAGGCCTTGGTGGCAAACCCTGTGCTCAGGCACAAAGACAATCACCCAAGGGGTGGCCGAGACTCACAGGGCGATCAACGTTACCCTTTGCATCGCAAAAAATCATAATAAAGAGAGAGCCCGCCATGTCACAGAGCGCCGCCGCTACCCAGGCCATCGTTGACGAGAAAAACGCCGTCTACAAACGCATTACCCTGCGTTTGATCCCCTTCATCTTCATCTGCTACCTGTTCAACTACCTCGACCGGGTGAACGTTGGATTCGCCAAGTTGCAGATGCTCGACGCACTGAAATTCAGCGAAACCGTGTATGGCCTTGGGGCCGGGATCTTCTTTATCGGCTACGTGCTATGCGGCGTGCCGAGCAACCTGGCGCTGACCAAATTCGGCCCACGGCGCTGGATTGCGCTGATGATGATCGTCTGGGGCTCGCTCTCGACCTGCCTGCTGTTCGTCACCACACCGACCGAGTTCTACACCTTGCGCCTGTTCACCGGCGCGGCCGAAGCCGGGTTCTTCCCGGGCGTGGTGCTCTATCTCTCGCAGTGGTTCCCGACCTTCCGCCGTGGCCGCATTATGGCGCTGTTCATGTCGGCGATCCCGGTGTCAGGCCTGCTCGGCAGTCCGTTCTCTGGCTGGATTCTTAACCACTTCGGCGCCGGTCAAGCGGGTCTGGCCGGCTGGCAGTGGATGTTTTTGCTGCAAGGGATCCCGACGGTGATCCTCGGTGCCCTCGCCTACTTCCTGCTTAGTGACAGCTATGCCAATGCCAAGTGGCTGACGCCGTTCGAGCGCTCGGTGCTGGAAGCGGATCACGCCGAAGACCTAACCAACAAGCCGAAAACCACCACGGATTCACTGCTGGCCGTGTTCAAGAACCCGGCGATCTGGGCGTTTGGCCTGATCTATTTCTGCATCCAGAGCGGCGTTTACGCGATCAACTTCTGGTTGCCGTCGATCATCAAGAACCTGGGTTTCAGCGATAACCTGGTGATTGGCTGGTTGAGTGCGATTCCGTATCTGTTGGCGGCGGTGTTCATGTTGCTGGTCGGTCGCTCGGCGGACCTGCGCAAAGAGCGGCGCTGGCATTTGGTGGTGCCGATGCTGATGGGCGCCGTGGGTCTGCTGATCGCCGTGAACTTCGCCACCACGCCGGCCATCGCGATTCTCGGCCTGACCATCGCCACCATGGGCGCCCTCACCGGTTTGCCGATGTTCTGGCCGGTGCCGACGGCGCTGCTGAGCGCGGGTGCGGCGGCAGGTGGTTTGGCGCTGATCAACTCCATGGGGCAGATGGCTGGATTCTTGAGCCCGTACCTGGTGGGTTGGGTCAAGGACAGCACCGGTTCGACGGATGCGGCGTTGTATCTGTTGGCGGGTGTGATTGTGTGCGGGAGTGTGCTGGCGTTGCGGATGACCCGCACGCTGAAGGTTTGATGCTCGTTCCCACGCTCCGCGTGGGAATGCAGCCCGGGACGCTCCGCGTCCCTTTCGATATCTGGAACGCAGAGCGTCCCTTGAGGCATTCCCACGCAGAGCGTGGGAACGATCATAGGGTTGTGTCGATAAATCCGTTTGCTCCGGACAGCTGTTCTGGTATTTGATTGACGCCTTTCCCATCGGCAAAAGGATTTCGTCATGAGCTACCGCACATTGGGTCATTCGGGTCTGCAGGTGTCCACCCTGACCCTGGGCACCATGATGTTCGGCGAACAGACCAGCACCGAAGATTCCCTGCGGATCATCGACAAGGCCTGGGACCAGGGCATCAATTTAATCGACACCGCCGACGTCTACACCGGTGGCCGCTCCGAAGAGATCGTCGGTGAAGCCGTCGCCGGCAACCGCCACGAATGGGTGCTCGCCACCAAAGTCGGTTTCGGCCCGGTGGACGGCGTACCGAATCGCAGCGGCCTGAGCCGCAAGCACCTCTTTAATGGCATCGACGCCAGCCTGACACGCTTGGGCACCGACTATGTCGACATCTATTACCTGCACCGGGAAGACCACAACACGCCGCTGGAAGTGACGATTTCTGCCATCGGCGATCTGATTCGCCAGGGCAAGATCCGTTATTGGGGCCTGTCCAACTACCGTGGCTGGCGCATCGCTGAAGTCATCCGCGTGGCCGATAAGCTCGGTGTCGACCGGCCGGTGATCAGCCAGCCGCTGTACAACATCGTCAATCGCCAGGCCGAAACCGAACAAATCACCGCCGCTCACGCTTACGGCTTGGGCGTGGTGCCCTACAGCCCATTGGCCCGTGGTGTGCTCAGCGGTAAATACGCACCGGACGTGACCCCGGACGCCAACAGCCGCGCCGGGCGTCAGGACAAACGTATTCTTGAAACCGAATGGCGGGTCGAGTCGTTGCGCATTGCCCAGCAGATCCAGGAATACACCCAGGGCCGCGGCGTGGGCATCGTCGAATTTGCCATCGCCTGGGTGATCAACAACAGCGCCGTCACCTCCGCCATCGTCGGCCCGCGTACCGAAGAACAGTGGGATGCCTACACCAAGGCGCAGACGGTGAAGATCACCGCGCAAGACGAAGCCTTCATTGATTCCCTGGTCACACCCGGGCATTCCTCGACACCGGGGTTCAATGACGTCAGCCATTTCGTCTCCGGGCGTAAACCCCGTAACACCTGAAAAATCCCATTCCCCATGTGGGAGCGGGCTTGCTCGCGAAGGCGGAGTGTCAGGCAATGCAGATGTCGACTGACACGGCCTCTTCGCGAGCAAGCCCGCTTCCACAGGGGTGTGTGTTGATTGCAAATCTTGTAGGTGGCAAGGATCAAATGTGGGAGCGAGCCTGCTCGCGAAAGCGGTCTAACATTCAGAATGGATGTTGGCTGATGGTCCGTCTTCGCGAGCAGGCTCGCTCCCACATTCGGACGGTGTTGATTGATCGGTCAATATTCACCTTGAAAACCACGTATCCTCTGCGCCCCGTTTCACGTTCAACTCCGCGAGGACAGTTTGTCTAAAGGTATCGCTCTATCGGTCACAGCCTCGGTGCTGTTCGCCGTCATGTATTACTACACCTCGTTGCTCACTCCGTTGAGCGGCGTAGAAATCTTCGGCTGGCGGATGCTGCTGACCGTGCCCTGCATGACGGTGTTCATGCTGGTGTCCGGCGAATGGCGGCGCGCGGTGGAGATCCTCAAGCGTCTGGGCGGCAAGCCAAAGTTGTTGGCGGTCTTGATCGTGTCGGCGACGTTGTTGGGCCTGCAACTCTGGCTGTTCATGTGGGCACCGCTCAACGGCTACAGCCTCGACGTGTCGCTGGGGTATTTCCTGCTGCCGCTGTCGATGGTGCTGACCGGACGCATCGCATATGGCGAGCGCCTGTCCTATTTGCAAAAAATCGCGGTGTTTTTCGCCACCCTCGGTGTGCTGAACGAGCTGTACCAGGTCGGCGGCTTTTCCTGGGCGACCTTGCTGGTGGTGGTCGGCTATCCCATGTACTTCGTGCTGCGCAAATGGCTGAAGACCGACAACCTTGGCGGCTTGTGGCTGGACATGACCCTGATGTTGCCGGTGGCGTTCTGGTTTGTCTGGGGCGGTGAACAAGGTTTCGGCGTGTTCGACCAATACCCGTGGCTGTCGTTGCTGATCCCGGTGCTCGGATTGATCAGCGCTTCGGCGCTGGTGGTCTACATCATCGCCAGTCGCTTGTTGCCGTTCAGCCTGTTCGGGTTGTTGAGCTATGTCGAACCGGTGCTGTTGCTGGGCGTGGCGCTGCTGCTGGGAGAAAGCATCAAACCTGGGGAATGGCTGACCTACATACCGATCTGGTTGGCGGTGGTGGTGCTGGTGTTTGAAGGGTTCAAGCATCTGGTCCGGCAGCGCCGCAAGCCTATGTAACTGTAGGAGCGAGGCTTGCCCGCGAAGCTTTTTGTCGCCTTCAAGGACGCCTTCGCGGGCAAGCCTCGCTCCTACGGACAGCAAAAACGAAAAAGCCCGGTCAACTGACCGGGCTTTTCTATTTGTGTTGCGGCTTACTCGGTAGCCAGCACACCACGACGAACCTGATCCCGCTCAATCGATTCGAACAACGCCTTGAAGTTACCCTCGCCGAAACCATCATCGCCCTTGCGCTGGATGAATTCGAAGAACACCGGGCCCATCAGGGTTTCCGAGAAGATTTGCAGCAGCAGGCGCTTGTCGCCCGACTCGGACGAACCGTCTAGCAGAATCCCGCGCATTTGCAGTTGATCGACCGGCTCGCCGTGATTCGGCAAACGGCCTTCCAGCATTTCGTAATAGGTTTCCGGTGGCGCGGTCATGAAGCGCATGCCGATTTTCTTCAGGCGATCCCAGGTGTCGATCAGGTTATCGCTGAGGAACGCAACGTGCTGGATGCCTTCGCCGTTGAACTGCATCAGGAACTCTTCGATCTGCCCGGCGCCCTTGGACGACTCTTCGTTCAACGGGATGCGGATCATGCCATCCGGCGCGGTCATGGCCTTGGAGGTCAGGCCGGTGTACTCGCCCTTGATGTCGAAGTAACGGATTTCACGGAAGTTGAACAGCTTCTCGTAGAAGTTGGCCCAGTAGGCCATGCGCCCGCGATACACGTTGTGGGTCAGGTGATCGATGATCTTCAGGCCCGCCCCTTCCGGGTTGCGATCAACGCCTTCGATAAACACGAAGTCGATGTCGTAGATCGAACTGCCTTCGCCAAAACGGTCGATCAGGTACAGCGGCGCGCCGCCGATGCCTTTGATCGCTGGCAGGTTCAACTCCATCGGGCCTGTTTCGATATGAATCGGCTGAGCGCCGAGTTCAAGGGCACGGGCAAACGCCTGTTGCGCGTTCTTGACGCGGAACGCCATGCCGCACACCGACGGACCATGCTCGGCCGCAAAGTACGAAGCAACGCTGTGGGGTTCGTTGTTGAGGATCAGGTTGATCTGGCCCTGGCGATACAGGTGCACGTCTTTGGAGCGGTGGGTCGCGACCTTGGTGAAGCCCATGATCTCGAAGATCGGCTCCAGGGTATTGGGGGTCGGCGATGCGAACTCAATGAATTCAAAGCCCATCAGGCCCATTGGGTTTTCGTATAAATCTGCCATGGTTGGCGCCTCATCATCATTTTTAGAATTAACGGATCGTTAGTTGCTAGCAATGCTGAGACTGGCGGGTGGCGCACAGGAGATGCCCCGAACGCTGCGGGCGAGGAAGTCACCGTAGATCAATTGAAACCCAAAACTCTTCATTGTCGACCCAAGGCTCTTGCGGGCGAGGCTTCTGCTGCCAGAAGACGTTTATTATTGTATGCGTAAACCGATTCTACACAGCGTAAAACGGTTTGTCCGCCTTCTGTATCAAATCCCCTTTTTCGAGGCCGGCGCAAGCGGTTTGTTGCACAGGTAAATTCCCGTCAGAATCAGCCCGCCACCCAGGCACATGGCCAGCGTCAGTTGCTCGCCCAACAGCAACGCCCCGAGGATGACCGCGGTCAGCGGATTCAGGGCGATGAACACGCCGGAACGGGTTGCGCCGATTTTGCGGATGCCGTCGTAGTAGCCGATGTAGGCCAGTGCCGAGCCGAGCACGCCCAGGTACATCAGGCTCATCCATTGTTGCGGCCCCAGGCTGAGCAGCGCTTCAACACTCAATTCTCCGCGTACCGCGCTGGTCAGCCAGAGCATCGCCGTGCCCAACAGGATCGAATACGTCACCGTCTGCACCGGCCCCAACGTCTGATTCAGCTCCTTGGAAAACAGCGAGTAAACGCCCCAACTCAACACGCAGCCGAAAATCAGCAGATCGCCAATCCACGCATCAGCGTTGGCCGCCAGCAATTGTGGGTTGCGGCTGACGATCACCAGCCCTGCCCCGGCGATGCAGATCGCGATCCCCGCGACTTTCGTCCGGCTCAAGCGCTCCTTGAACAACAGCCACGACGCCAGGCCAATCACCGCCGGGTTCAACGCCACGATCAACGATGCCCGGGAGGCATTGATGTAATGCAGTCCATAAAAGAAGCACAGGTTGTAGAAGAAAATCCCGAAGAACCCCAGTAACGCCAATTGCAGCCATTGCCGCAGGCTTGGCCGGACTAACGTCACGCGGGCCAACGCCACAAACAACAGCAACGCCAGGCTGGCGAGCAAGAACCGCAGGCTGGCGGCAAACAACGGGCTCAGGCTGTCGGCCAAAAACCGCCCGGCCACAAAAGTCCCGCCCCAAATCATCGTCACCGCCGCCAGCTTCAGGTAAACCGGTACATCCGACGGTTTTGTCAGGCTTTGTTCATAGCTATTCATAAGTCACCAGAAGAACGGATGACGTATCATCGGACTAATGCCTGATCATCGTAAAATGAGTAAACACTCATGACCCTGACTCAACTGGAAATCTTCTCCCTGGTGGCCGAACTGCGCGGCTTCACCGCGGCCGCCCATCGTCTGGGCATTTCGCAATCGGCTGTTTCCCACGCGCTGAAATCGCTGGAACAGGAGTTGGGCGTTGAACTGCTGCGCCGCCATCAGTCTCAGGTCGAACTCAGCGATATCGGTCAGCAACTACTGTTGCGCGCCCGGGCGATGCTCGGGCTGGCCAACACGTTGCGCCAGGAAGCTGCCGATGCCCGAGGGATGAAACGCGGGACGCTGCGCATTGGTTCGTTCGGTCCGACCTCTTCGATCAAGTTGCTACCGAAGATCCTGGAAAGCTACCGTGCGGCTCATCCTGGTATCGAAGTGCACATTGACGAAGGCCCTGACCGCCAGGTGATTCAGTGGTTGGAAGAGCGGCGCATCGATGTGGGTTTCGTGGTGCTGCCCGAGGAGCGATTCGACACGTTTGCGCTGATCGAGGACCAGATGGTGGCGCTGTTGCCTGTCGATCATCCGCTGACTGCACACGATAGCTTGAGCTTGCAAGACCTGTGTCACGATCCTTTCGTGCTGACTGAGGCCGGTTCTTCGGAACTGGTTTCCCGACTGTTCAGTGCAGCCAGGCTGACGCCGAACATCCGCTATCGCTGCTCGCAGCTGCTCAGCACCTTGGACACTGTGGGCCGTGGCGCGGCCCTGACCGTCGTTGCCGAAAGCTCATTGCCGGCGGACCACGACCGCCGCTATGTGCAAAGACCGCTGTCGCCCCCCATCAAACGGCAGGTCGGGTTGGCCGTGCTGGATCAGCGCCAGTCATCCCCGGCAACGCTGGCGTTTATCGAACTGGCCTCCAAACTAAGCTATCGCTGAGCGGCATAAGCCCGAATGGCCATCTATCATGGCCATTGACTGAACTCTTTTTGGTTTCGCAAATGCCACTGACCGTCAAATCCCGCCGCAAGCGCAGCACCCGGATTGCTGTGACTATTTTGAGTGGGGTGCTCCCGGTTCTGTTGGGCGTCGCCATTCTTTATGTGCAAGCCGGACGCGTACTGAAACAAAGTACCGAACAAACCGCCGACGAAGCCTTGCGTCAATTCAATCTGATGCTCGACAACACCGCCGAGGCCGCGCGGGTATTGCTGCCCCTGGCCGGCGACAGTTGCAACGACACCAAACTGGCGTTGCGCGAACAGGTAACCCGCCGGCCCTTTGTGCGGTCGACCAATCTGGTCTGGGACAACAACATCTATTGCAGCTCGTTGTTCGGTGATTATCAGGAGAAGGTCAACCCCAGTAACTACACCCGGGGCCAGTTATGGTTGATGAGCGGCAATCCGGTAACGCCCAACACCGCGTTGCTGGTGTACCGCCTCAGCGATGGAAAAAAGGGCGCGCTGAGCACCCTCGACGGTTATCACTTGAGTAACGTACTGCGGCTGATCGGCCGTCAAACTTCGTTGTTGCTACAAGTGGGCAACAATTGGTTATCCGCCGACGGCAAAGTCCACGACAGCGCCCTGCCCGTTTTGCCGGTGGCGCAAAGCACGCGCGTTTCCGAGCAATATGCGTTCACCGTGGCCGCCGGATTCCCCGAAGGCGAAACCTGGCGCTACATGAGTCGCGAATACCCTCCGTTGTTCAGTCTGTTGATCTTTTTTGGCGGGGTGTCGGGCTTGATCGGGCACATCCTGCAAAAACGCGCCTCATCCCCCAGCGTTGAACTGCAACGTGCACTGGAGGCCGGAGAGTTCATTCCGTATTTTCAGCCCGTGGTGCATGGCGACACTAAAAAGTGGAGCGGCGCCGAGGTGTTGATGCGCTGGAATCATCCCAAGGAAGGTCTGGTACGCCCGGACCTGTTCATCCCGTTTGCCGAGCACTCAGGGCTGATCGTGCCGATGACCCGCTCATTGATGCAGCAGACCGCTGCGTTGCTGGCGCCAGTATCGGCCTCGTTTGGCGAGCCGTTTCATATCGGGATCAATATCACCGCCAGCCACTGCCAGGACCTGGAACTGGTTGAAGATTGCCGCGAATTTCTCAGGGCCTTCGCGCCTGGCAGCGTGAGCCTGGTGCTGGAGTTGACCGAGCGCGAACTGATCGAACCCACGGCCATCACTCACCAATTGTTCGAGCAGCTTCACGGATTGGGCGTGATGATCGCGATTGATGACTTCGGCACCGGCCATTCGAGCCTGGGGTATCTGCGCCAATTCAATGTGGACTTTCTGAAAATCGATCAGAGTTTTGTCGCCATGATCGGTGCTGACGCCCTCTCCCGGCACATTCTGGACAGCATCATCGAACTTTCGGCCAAGCTGGACTTGGGAATTGTTGCCGAAGGTGTAGAAACCGAGGAGCAAAGCGATTACCTGACCGCCCACCACGTGAACTTCCTGCAAGGCTACCTGTTCGGCCGGCCGATGCCTGGCGCGGACTTCATTAATGCATTAAGTCGTCATTAAACGGCGCTGCCGATAACAAAAACCCGCACCAAATTGAATCAAAAGACTGCTGCTGTTACATGAAGAAAAAGACATGATTTACTCTTGGGCAATTAACTACTACAATTTTTCTTACCTGTGCAAGATTGGCAGGTGAGCCATTATCACCGAGTCGCTACAAGGCTCTTGGCTTATAGCTTTGTTTGCGGTTGGTATCAGCCAAACACACTATTGGAGTAAAGATATTGTCCAGACTCGCTGAATTTCGTGCAGCTGAAAAGGCCCTTCAAGAACAGCTAAAGCAGCTGGAATCCTTGAAGAACGATGCCGGGCTCAAGAAAGAAATCGAATTCGAAGAAAAGCTCCAGGGGCTGATGAAAACCTACGGCAAAAGCCTGCGCGATATCATCGCCATTCTCGATCCGAACCCGGCAAAATCGGGCCTGCAACAAGCCGCAGCTCCTAAGACCCGCCGCGCCCGCGTGGTCAAGGTCTATCACAACCCGCACACTGGTGAATTGATTGAAACCAAGGGCGGCAACCACCGTGGTCTGAAAGCCTGGAAGGAACAGTACGGTGCAGCCACCGTCGATTCCTGGCTGCGCGGTTAACCCTTCGCGGCTACAAAAAAGCCCTGCTAATGCAGGGCTTTTTCATGGACGTTATCTAAAAAATGCAACGATAGTCGCCGATAAAGTTGGAAATGCCTTGTAATGAGGTCCCGCCCCCTGAGCACACTCGGTACTTGCCGTCTTACTTTGGGCTTAATCCTTTTGGGTATCTAACAACGCGAACCTTGCAAAATCCACGACCCTCAACTCTCCATCTAAAGTTTCAAGCTGTTACGGGCCGCCTCTATTTCGTCCTGACTTGCCTTATAAACCTCGGCCTGCCCGGCGTAGGAAAGAACATAAGCCTTGTCCGCCTGTACGGCGGCGACCAATGTTTGAGAGAGCACGTGTCGGCCGTTCTGGGTGACCGTGCACGTGGTTTCAAGTGCCGACAGTTGACTCAATGTGGCCGGGTGAATCTTGTTGCAGACACTTTGATACCCACCCTGGAAAAAATCTTTCTGCACCGACTTGCGCATCTCCAGCAACACGCCCTGCAAGTTCACCTGATGGCCGCTTTCCACTGGGGTCATGGTCAATTCCATCACCAGCACCTGATTGCCATCGGCGTCGTTTTTCACCGCGCGTTGCCGGGACACTTGCGGCGCGGCTTCATTTGGCGCGACGACTTCCACCTCCCAGCCGTTTGGCCAGGTGATGCTCGGGGTATCTGCCTGAACCGCCGTGGCCAGTGCAAACAAACCCAGGAAAACGAATAGCGATGCAAACGGTCGGATCATTAGGAGAGGCACTCACAAATTGAACCACAAAGTCTGAGCCTCACCCGGCCGCCAGGCAATAGCCGGGCGTTTTGGTTTGGCGATGTCGGGACGCTTGCGTATCATTGCGACCATTCGCCAGCCCCACTTATTTTCCGGAGGGCCCATGAGCCTGCACGAATTGAACACCTTCCCCGGCGTCACCGCCGCACCTGACACCGCGACCCAAAAGTTCGTCTTCAACCACACCATGCTGCGGGTCAAGGACATCACCAAGTCCCTGGATTTCTACACGCGCATCCTCGGTTTCTCACTGGTTGAAAAGCGCGACTTTCCGGAAGCCGAGTTCAGCCTGTACTTCCTGGCGCTGGTGGATAAAAGCCAGATCCCGGCCGATGCTGCGGCGCGTACCGAGTGGATGAAATCGATCCCCGGCATTCTGGAGCTGACCCACAACCACGGCACCGAAAACGATCCAGAGTTCGCCTACCACAACGGCAACACCGACCCGCGCGGTTTCGGTCATATCTGCATTTCGGTACCGGACATCCGTGCTGCGTGCGAACGTTTCGAAGCCTTGGGCTGTGATTTCCAGAAGCGCTTGAACGATGGCCGCATGAAGAGCCTGGCGTTCATCAAGGACCCGGATGCTTACTGGGTCGAAATCATCCAGCCTGCGCCAATGTAAAAACACACCACCGCCGATCGTTCCCACGCTCCGCGTGGTAATGCCTCCTGTGACGCTCCGCGTCACGCTTTTGGGACGCAGAGCGTCCCGGGCTGCATTCCCACGCAGAGCGTGGGAACGATCAGTGCCTGGCATAAAAAAACCCCATGATCACTCATGGGGTTTTGTGTTTTCAGCGCTGGCGATTAAGCCGGGGCCGAGGTGCGGATCAGGTGATCGAATGCGCTCAGGGAAGCCTTGGCGCCCTCGCCCACCGCAATCACGATCTGCTTGTACGGCACGGTAGTCACGTCACCGGCGGCAAACACACCTGGCAGCGAAGTTTCGCCACGGGCATCGACTATGATCTCGCCGCGCGGTGACAACTCAACGGTGCCTTTGAGCCAATCGGTGTTCGGCAACAGACCGATCTGCACAAAGATCCCTTCCAGCTCGACCGTGGTGAACTCACCCGAATCGCGGTCCTTGTAGACGAGCCCGGTCACTTTCTGCCCATCACCCTTCACTTCGCTGGTCAGCGCGCTGGTGATGACGTTGACGTTCGGCAGGCTGTACAACTTGCGTTGCAGTACGGCATCGGCGCGCAGCTTGCTGTCGAACTCCAGCAACGTGACATGGCTGACGATGCCGGCCAGGTCGATGGCTGCTTCGACGCCGGAGTTACCGCCGCCGATCACCGCCACGCGCTTGCCTTTAAACAACGGACCATCGCAGTGCGGGCAGAAACACACGCCCTTGGCTTTATATTGCTGCTCGCCCGGTACACCCATTTCGCGCCAGCGCGCACCGGTGGCGAGGATCAGTGCCTTGGTTTTCAGGCTGGCACCGCTTTCGAAGCGCACTTCGTGCAACTCGCCAGGGTTTTTCGCCGGGATCAGGGCCGTGGCCCGTTGCAGGTTCATGATGTCGACGTCGTACTGTTTGACGTGTTCTTCCAGGGCGCTGGCCAGTTTCGGCCCTTCGGTTTCCTGCACGGAGATGAAGTTTTCGATGGCCATGGTGTCCAGCACCTGCCCACCAAAACGCTCCGCGGCCACACCAGTACGAATGCCTTTGCGGGCAGCGTAGATCGCCGCCGATGCACCGGCCGGGCCGCCGCCAACGATCAATACGTCAAAGGCTTCTTTGGCGCTGATCTTTTCGGCCTGAAGCTCGGCACCACTGGTGTCGATCTTGGCGAGGATTTCTTCCACGCCCATGCGGCCCTGGCCAAAGATCTCGCCGTTCAGGTAAACACTCGGCACGGCCATGATCTGGCGTTTGTCGACTTCAGCCTGGAACAGTGCGCCGTCGATGGCGACGTGACGGATATTCGGGTTGAGCACCGCCATCAGGTTCAGCGCCTGGACCACGTCCGGGCAGTTCTGGCAGGACAGCGAGAAGTACGTCTCGAAGCTGAACTCGCCTTTGAGCGAGCGGATCTGTTCGATCACTTCGACACTGGCTTTCGACGGGTGACCGCCGACTTGCAGCAAGGCCAGCACCAAAGAGGTGAATTCGTGGCCCATGGGGATGCCGGCGAAACGCAGGCTGATGTCGGCACCCGGGCGGTTGATCGAGAACGATGGCTTGCGTGCATCATCACCGTTATCGAGCAAAGTAATTTGAGTGGAAAGACTGGCAACGTCTTTCAGCAGTTCAAGCATTTCCTGGGATTTCGCACCGTCGTCGAGGGAGGCAACGATCTCGATCGGTTGGGTGACCCGTTCCAGGTACGATTTCAACTGGGCTTTAAGATTGGCGTCCAACATACGGGCGATTTCCTTTACTTTATTTGAGGCGAAAAAAAACGCCCGAGCGAATCTCGCCCGGGCGTTTTTATTGGGCGGTTGCAGCTTACTGAGGTGCGGAAACCCGCCCTGATGTTGCTTTTGTCACAGACTTAGATCTTGCCGACCAGGTCCAGGGACGGAGCCAAAGTGGCCTCGCCTTCTTTCCACTTGGCTGGGCAGACTTCGCCCGGGTGAGCAGCGACATACTGAGCAGCCTTGATTTTGCGCAGCAGCTCGGAAGCGTCACGACCCACACCGCCGTCGTTCAGTTCAACGATTTTGATCTGGCCTTCTGGGTTGATCACGAAGGTGCCACGGTCAGCCAGGCCAACTTCTTCGATCAGCACGTCGAAGTTGCGGGAGATGGCGTGGGTCGGGTCGCCGATCATGGTGTATTCGATTTTGCCGATGGCTGGCGAAGTGTTGTGCCAGGCAGCGTGTGCAAAGTGGGTGTCAGTGGAAACGCTGTAGATTTCGACGCCCAGTTTCTGGAATGCGGCGTAGTTGTCAGCCAGGTCTTCCAGTTCGGTTGGGCAAACGAAGGTGAAGTCGGCTGGGTAGAAGAACACGACCGACCATTTGCCTTTCAGGTCAGCGTGCGACACTTGTACGAAGTCGCCATTTTTGTAAGCGGTAGCTTTGAACGGTTTTACTTGGCTGTTGATGATAGGCATCGGTGACTCTCCGTCAGGGTTGAAAAGTTTGGGTTGAAAAGTTGATGTGGTGAATCCTACCCACTCGATTGCCGCATGGCTCATTGGCAAAGCTCATGCTGCTCATTGGTTTTCGCTATTAGCCGACAGTATTAATAGAAGAAAACCTACTGAGCAGCGCCAATGGCTTTTTCCGTGAGGGGCGTCATCCCGAAAAACGGGCTGACTTCAACATAGCGCATGGCGGACTTCATATCCTTCCAGCCCACGTAGCTCATCAACGACTTCAAGTCCCAACCACTCTGATGGGCCCATGTTGCAAAACCGCGACGCAAGGAGTGACTGGTGTAGTGCTCGGCGGGAATGCCGGCGCGTTCCAGCGCTTGGCGCAGCAACGGGATCACGCTGTTGGCGTGCAGCCCCTCCTCGCTCAGGTGGCCCCAACGGTCAATGCCGCGAAATACCGGACCGCGCACCAATGCCGCTTCGGTGATCCAGTTTATGTAGGCCTGCACCGGGCATAAGCGCTGCAGTGCCGGCGTCTGGTAAGTCTTGCCGAGGTTTTCCCGATCGCTTTTGCTGCGGGGCAAGTAAAGCGTGATGCCTGATTGGGCGACCGCTTTTACGTGTTCGATCTGCAAGCGGCACAACTCATCACTACGAAATCCGCGCCAGAAGCCCAGCAGGATCAACGCCATGTCGCGCCTTGCCCTCAACAATCCGGGTTGGTCACCTTCTTTTCGGGCGGTTTGCGCTTCCTGCTCAAGCCACGCCACAACTTGCTCCAGGTGTTGCAGTTGCAACGGCTCGGCCTGTTTTTCCTGGGCCGGGTGCAACGCCCGAATCCCCTTGAACACCTGCCGAACCACCGGCGCCTTGGTCGGATCGGCAAAACCCTGGCTGTTGTGCCATTGCGCCAATGCGGATAGACGCAGTTTCAAGGTATTGATCGATAGCACGCTCGCATGGGCGACCAAGTAGCGCGCGACGCTGTCGCTGGTCGCCGGCAGGAACCCGCCCCAACTGACTTCGAAGTGCTCGATGGCCGCGCGGTAGCTGCGACGGGTGTTGTCGCGGGTGGCGGCTTGCAGGTAGCGATCCAGATCGGACATGGGCTCAACTCTCGAAAACGTACCGCTTTGGCGGGTGGAAACTGCGTCTACAGCTCATCACACGGGGTAATACCAGTATATCCCGTGCCATAAACTTAAAGGATTTAACTTTCTAGCTTCGATGGTACACTGCGTACTTGATGATATGTACCACAGTACGAAATCGTAGGAGAACTCATGGCTCGTGGCGGCGTAAATAAAGCGGTAGTGCAAGCGGCACGGTTGGCAATCCTCGCCCGTGGCGAGAACCCCAGCATCGATGCAGTACGGATCGAGATGGGCAATACCGGTTCGAAAACCACGATTCATCGCTATCTGAAAGAGCTTGATGGTGGCCCGGAGCGTGCGGAAACGACTCAGGAACCGATTGATGACGAACTGGCAGGCTTGGTGGCGCGCTTGGCGCAGCGCCTGAAAGAACAGGCGCAAGAGCCCATCGATCAGGCACGCGAGCAGTTCGATCGCCAGCGCAAAGAGCTGGAATCGCAACTCGACGAAGCCCGCGAGGCCAACAACGAATTGCACCAGCAATACGAGATTCAAAGCCTGGCCCTGACCCAGGAATCCGACGCGCTGCTGGAAACCCGCTCGATGCTGCAGACCGAGCAAACCCGCAACGCCGGGTTGAATCAGGCATTGTCAGATTTCGAATTACGCTTGAAGGACAAGGACGAGCAGATCCGCTCCCTTGAGGAAAAACACCTGCACGCCCGGGATGCGCTCGAGCATTACCGCAATGCGGTCAAGGAGCAACGCGAGCAGGATCAGCGCCGCCACGAAGGTCAGGTGCAGCAGATTCAGATGGAATTGCGCCAGGCCCAACAAAGCGCCCTTGTCCGCCAGGATGAAATCACCCAGTTGCACCGTGACAACGAACGGGTGCTGACCGAGAATCGCGGAACATTGCGAGAGTTGAGCCTGTTGCAGGAACATCTCAAACAAGCCAACACGCGTCAGGATCAACTGCTGGAGCAAGCCAACCGCGTGGACAGCGAGCGCACCCTCCTCCAGGAACGCCTGCGCATTGCCCTGTTGGAAAGTCAGGCGCTCAAGCAAAGCGTCGACGAGCAATCGCAGATCAATCAGTCACTGGAAATCGAATTGGCGAAGACCCAGGCCAGCCTGGATGAAAGCGTGCGTCTGGCGGCAGTCGTTGCGACAGCACCAGACGCAGCGAAGGACGATTAACTCGCGACAGGCGTACGCATGGTGACGAACTCTTCGGCGGCCGTCGGATGCACGCCGATGGTTTCGTCGAAGTCGCGCTTGGTGGCGCCGGCCTTCAGGGCAATCGCCAGGCCTTGCACGATTTCCCCGGCATCCGGGCCGACCATGTGGCAACCCAGGACTTTGTCGGTCTTGCCATCCACCACCAGTTTCATCAGCGTGCGCTCCTGACACTCGGTCAGGGTCAGCTTCATCGGCCGGAAACGGCTTTCGTAAATCACCACGTCGTGCCCGGCCTCCCAGGCTTCTTCTTCGCTCAAGCCGACAGTGCCGATGTTCGGCAAGCTGAACACGGCCGTCGGGATCATCTTGTAATCCACCGGACGATATTGCTCAGGCTTGAACAAGCGCCGCGCAACGGCCATGCCTTCGGCCAGTGCGACTGGCGTCAACTGTACGCGACCGATCACATCGCCCAAAGCCAGGATTGATGGCTCGGCGGTCTGGTACTGCTCGTCCACTTCGACGAAACCTTTCTTGTCGAGTTTGACGCTGGTGTTCTCCAGCCCAAGATTGTCCAGCATCGGACGCCGACCCGTGGCGTAGAAAATGCAGTCAGCTTCCAGCTCGCGGCCATCCTTGAGGGTCGCTTTCAGGCTGCCATCGGCCAGTTTCTCGATGCGCTCGATATCAGCGTTGAATTGCAGATCCATGCCACGCTTGGTCAGTTCTTCCTGCAAATGCTTGCGCACCGCGCCGTCAAAGCCGCGCAGGAACAGATCGCCGCGATACAGCAGCGTGGTCTCGGCGCCCAAACCGTGGAAGATCCCGGCGAATTCCACCGCGATGTAACCGCCGCCGACCACCAGAATGCGTTTCGGCAATTCTTTGAGGAAGAACGCCTGGTTTGAACTGATCGCGTGTTCGTGCCCCGGGATCTCCGGGATCTGCGGCCAGCCGCCAGTGGCAATCAGAATGTTTTTCGCCGTGTGTCGCTCGCCATTGATCTCGACCGTGTGCGGGTCGACGATCTTGGCGTGGCCTTCATGCAGGGTCACGCCACTGTTGACCAGCAGGTTGCGATAAATGCCGTTCAGGCGATTGATCTCGCGGTCTTTGTTGGCGATCAACGTCGCCCAATCGAACTTCGCCTCGCCCAGACTCCAGCCAAAACCGGAGGACTGCTCGAAGTCTTCGGCAAAGTGCGCGCCGTAGACCAGCAGTTTTTTCGGCACGCAGCCAACGTTGACGCACGTACCGCCCAGGTAGCGGCTCTCGGCCACGGCCACTTTCGCGCCAAAACCGGCCGCGAATCGCGCAGCCCGCACACCGCCGGAACCGGCACCAATCACATAAAGGTCAAAATCGTAGGCCATTTCTATCTCCTCGGCAGGCCATCAGCATACCCGCAGACGCCCATTGGGCAAGCGCTGCGAACAATATGGGGCCGGAAAACGAAAAAACCACCCGAAGGTGGTTTTCTCAATACAAGGGTTCAAGCGCTATCAGTAAGCCTTGCCCGTCTTGTAGAAGTTCTCGAAGCAGAAGTTGGTCGCTTCGATGTAGCCTTCAGCGCCGCCGCAGTCGAAACGCTTGCCTTTGAATTTGTAGGCAATCACGCAACCGTTCTGCGCCTGCTTCATCAAGGCGTCGGTGATCTGGATCTCGCCGCCCTTGCCTGGCTCGGTTTGCTTGATCAGGTCGAAGATGTCCGGGGTCAGGATGTAACGACCGATGATCGCCAGGTTCGACGGTGCATCTTCCGGCGCTGGTTTTTCAACCATGTTGCGTACGCGGTACAGGTCGTCACCGATCAAGTCACCGGCGATCACGCCGTACTTGTTGGTTTCCATCGGGTCGACTTCCTGGATCGCGATGATCGAGCAGCGGTACTGTTTGTACAGCTTGACCATTTGGGTCAGGACGCCGTCACCGTCGAGGTTGACGCACAAGTCATCCGCCAGCACCACGGCGAAAGGTTCGTCGCCGATCAGTGGGCGGCCGGTCAGGATCGCGTGACCCAGGCCTTTCATTTCGGTCTGGCGAGTGTAGGAGAACGAGCACTCGTCGAGCAGTTTACGGATGCCGACCAGGTATTTTTCCTTGTCGGTGCCCTTGATCTGGTTTTCCAGCTCGTAGCTTATGTCGAAGTGGTCTTCCAGGGCGCGTTTGCCGCGACCGGTCACGATGGAGATTTCAGTCAACCCAGCGTCCAGTGCTTCTTCGACGCCGTACTGGATCAGTGGCTTGTTTACCACCGGCAGCATTTCTTTGGGCATGGCTTTAGTCGCTGGCAGGAAGCGAGTACCGTAACCGGCTGCTGGGAACAAGCATTTCTTGATCATATAAGTCCTTGAAAGGGCTGTGTGTACGAGTTTCGGCGCAGTCTAATCAGGCGGCGTGCACCTTACAATGCCCCGCACTGGCTAACCGATGCCAACATAGAGAAATATTCTGGCGGATAGTTCCCATAAGCTTTTATTGATAGCACAGACCATCGGCTTTGCGCTGACCGAGAATCACATCACCATACGCCCATCAGCACCCGTTGAGTGCATTTGGCGGTATCATGGCGCGATTGAACCAAGCCAACGAGGCAGATAGATGTCGGTAGCAAAAAGCGTCAACGGGTACCTGATCAACCAGGCGAAGGACGGCCAATGGTGGGTAGACAGCGTTGCGGGCGAGAATATCGCCGGACCTTTCCCGACCGAAGCGTTGGCGATCGAGGTGGCATCAGTGTTGCAAGATCAACCCGCAGGCCCGAAGCGGCGCGGCAAGGACAAGTCCTGAAACGCACCTGATTCGAGCAGCCCTGCCTTCGCGCAGGGCTTTTTTATGTTTGCCCGCAACAAAGTGGCCAATCGCTATAACCTTTTGACAGCGCTGCTGTCACAGGCTTAGCCCCATCATCTGACGACGACAACGACATGAACAAACTTCTGGCACTGATTGCGGTACTGGCGCTCACTGGCTGCGCGACATCTGAAAAAACCTACCTGAACAATGGCGAACAAGGCCTGACCATCGACTGCTCCGGGGAAGCCAATTCCTGGGCCACCTGCTACGAAAAAGCCGATGACTCCTGCGCCGGCACCGGCTACCGGATCGTGGGCACCGATGGAACGCCCTCGACCAAGGAAAGCGACAAGACCCTGGGCGTCGACGTTGGCAACTTCAAGAACCGCAGCGTGGTGGTGGTCTGCAAGTAAGGCGCCCTGCCCTACATGTGGATTTCGGCAAACTTGATCCCGAGGCCGCGCACGGTCTCGATCAAATCGTCCAGCCGACTGAAGGATTCAACTTCATCGTTATCATCCACCAGGAAATAACTGCGCCCGGCGCTCTTCTTGAAAAACACGATCCACTCCCCCGAGTTCGCCGGGTTCTGAATCACGTGGGTGGCAGAGATATGGCCCTCTGCATGGCGTTCCCGTACTTGCTCTCGCTTCATGCGCGGCTCCAGAAATGACAATGCCGCCAAAGCATGGCTTTGGCGGCATCAGGCGGGCTGTCGATAATCCATCAGCCGGAAATACACGCGGTGGCGGCACGCTGTACATCCTTGGGACGTACCGGCACGTTGGACATGCGTTCATGCAGTTTGATGCCACTGCCGCCGGAACGGTCTTCGATATCAAATACCGCCGCAGGCCCCGAGGAAAATTTCCCTGGAACGATCACACGCACACCGTCCTTTTGCGGCTCAAGCTGCAAGGCACCGCGGCTGGAAGCCAGTTTCTCAACCAGGCATTGCGCATATTCATGGGGTTTTTTACCTGATATCACGCTCATGGTCGGCAGTGTTTCATTGATTTCTGCGACGTTTGCACAACCACTCACCGCCAAGACCATTGGCAGGACCAGTACACCCCATTTCATATAAAACCTCCGATAAAGACCCTCCGACAGCATAAAGACTGTTTTTCTCCGAGGCTCGTTGCATTTATCGCTCATAGAATTCCGAATAACTGTTTTTAATTGTCAAACACGACGCCGACAGCCAGATAATAACCCGTTCGGGCTGATAAACTCTGCCAATTGCCCTGCTATCGTTTTGATTTTGTAGAAAAAGCCCTTCTGGAGGCGCCTCATGAAATTTATCCACCAGCGCGAGCACCTCAATGAGGACGACATCGTCGTCATCCAGTGCTCCCAAATGTGCAACATCCGCTTGATGAACGACGCCAACTTCCGCAGTTTCAAGAATGGCGGCCGTCACACTTACCACGGCGGTGCATTCGACACGTTCCCGGCGCGAATCACCGCGCCGAGCACCGGTTTCTGGAACATTACCATCGACATGGTCAACAGCCGCAAGGCCATCAGCGTCACCCGCAAGCCGACCCTGACCCACTCGATCAAGATCGTCCGCCGCTCCAGCACAAAACTGAGCTGAGTAAAGCCCTTACACGTAAAGAGGCAATCATGACCGTGGCCCAAACGACCAAGTACGTCATCAAATACAAACTCAACGGCGAGCGCCGCTTCGAATTTGCCCAGCTTGTAAACGGCACCGAAGCCGAAGCCAAGGCCGCACTGGACGCCATTCATGGCCAGAGCGAAGACGTGATCAGCGACATCAGCGTCAGCAAAGCGCTGTAACACGATCGGGAGCGACAACAGGGACGTCGGCTCCCCCGTCCGAATTCGACCGCAAGCACCGGAGTGTTCCCTCGATCGGCGCTCCCTAGACTGGCCACCTCAACCTTTGGTTAAGGAGTCAGAACATGTCTACTTCCTCGATTCGCTACATCAGCGGCACTTGCTCGCTGGGCGTATTGTTGCTGGCCTTCAGTGACAAAGGGCTTTGTGCGTTGCTGCTTGGCGATGACCTGGCCAGCCTTGAGCGCGATCTGGCGCGGCGCTTCTGCGGCGAACGCCAACGCGATGAAGGTCTAATCCCTCAGCTGGAACAGACCTTGCGCCACCTCGACAATCCACACCAGGCCTTGGATTTTCCGCTGGATCTGGCGGGCAGCGTTTTTCAGCGCCAGGTCTGGGCGGCGCTGCGGCAAATTCCGGTCGGTCAGACCGCCAGCTATCGTGACATTGCGCAACGTCTCGACCAGCCCAAGGCTTTTCGTGCCGTCGCCAATGCCTGCGGCGCCAACCCGATTGCCGTGATCGTCCCTTGCCATCGGGTGCTGCGCCAGGATGGCAGCCTGGGTGGCTATCGCTGGGGGCTGGAACGCAAGCAGCAGTTACTGGATCGCGAGGCTCAGCTATGAGCAAGCTGGACTGGACGCTGCTGGAACAACAGCTCGATCAGGACGGGTGCGCGATTATCCGCTCGTTGTTGAGCCCCGAGACGTGCGATCAAGTGAGCAAGCTGTACCCGCAAAACGAGCCCTTCCGCTCGCAAGTGATGATGGCCCGCCACGGCTTCGGGCGCGGGGAGTACAAGTACTTCAAGTACCCGTTGCCGGAAACGGTGGCCCGGTTGCGCAGCGCGCTCTACCCGCGATTGGTGCCCATCGCCAATCGCTGGTATGAGCAAATGGACCTGCCGACCCGTTTCCCCGTCAGCCACGAAGCGTTTCTTGAACGCTGCCACGCCGCTGGTCAGGAGCGGCCGACACCGCTGTTGCTGCAATATGGCCCGCAGGACTACAACTGCTTGCATCAGGACTTATACGGCGAGCACGTTTTCCCACTGCAAGTGGCGATTTTGCTGTCAGAACCCGACGAAGACTTCACCGGCGGCGAATTCGTGCTGACCGAGCAACGTCCGCGCATGCAATCGCGGCCCCAGGTCATCGGCCTGAAGAAAGGTGACGGGCTGATCTTTGCCGTCAACCAGCGCCCGGTCAAAGGCGTTCGTGGTTTTTACCGCGTAACCCTGCGCCACGGCGTCAGTCGCCTGCACAGCGGCAAACGGCATACCCTTGGAATCATCTTTCACGATGCGTTATGAAGCCATGAACCCGACCACCCTCGACATGTTCGCCGACAGCGAGCCCGAGCAATCGCCCCGACGCGAGCAGATCGGCGAACAGTCCTACGTGCTCCGGGGCTTTGCCCTGCCCTTGATCGACAGATTGTTGCCGGCGCTGGAAGCCGTTCTACTGGCCGCACCGTTTCGGCAAATGGTCACGCCCGGCGGTTTTACCATGTCAGTAGCCTTGAGCAGTTGCGGCAGGCTGGGCTGGACCACCGATCGCAGCGGTTACCGTTACACCCGCAACGATCCGCAAACCGGGAAACCCTGGCCGGAGATGCCTGAGGTGTTTTTCGAGTTGGCGCAAGCAGCGGCACGGGAAGCAGGATTTGTCGACTTCGTGCCGGATTCCTGCCTGATCAACCGCTATATCCCAGGCGCCAAGATGTCATTGCATCAGGACAAAGACGAAGGTTCCTACGCCGCGCCCATCGTTTCGGTGTCGTTGGGTTTGCCAGCGATGTTTTTGTTTGGCGGCTTCGAGCGCAGTGACAAGAGTCAGCGCGTAGCGCTGTTTCACGGTGACATCGTGGTCTGGGGCGGAGTGGATCGCTTGCGTTATCACGGCGTCTTGCCGATCAAGGACGGGCAGCATCCGCGATTGGGCGAACAGCGGATCAATTTTACGTTTCGTACGGCGGGTTGAATTTGACCGCAAGACCCGGAGTGCTGCATTCCTGCCGACTGCTTAATCTGTACCAAACCCGTCAACGGACCTGAAGCCATGACCACCTCTTCAACCAAGATCTCGACCGAGAATGACCCTCGCTGGGCCGCCGTCATCGCCCGTGACCCCAAGGCTGACGGGCAGTTTGTCTACGCGGTGAAAACCACCGGCATCTATTGCCGCCCCAGCAGCCTGGCGCGCTTGCCGAAACCGCAGAATGTCGAATTCTTTGATACCGCCGAGCAGGCCCAGGCGGCGGGTTATCGTCCCAGCAAACGGGCGGCAACGGATCAAAGCGCTGTCGCCGCCCAGCATGCCGCGACGGTAGCGGCTGCCTGCCGTCAGATCGAATCCGCTGACAACTTGCCGGCGCTGGGTGAACTGGCCGAGGCGGCGGGCCTGAGCAGTTTCCACTTTCATCGCGTGTTTAAAGCCGTGACCGGTCTGACGCCCAAGGGTTACGCCATCGCCCACCGCTCACGCAAGGTTCGCGAACGTTTAAGTGAGGGTGATTCGGTGACCGACGCGCTCTATGACGCGGGCTTCAATTCCAACAGTCGTTTCTATGAAGCCGCCGATCAGTTATTGGGCATGAAGCCCGGCGATTACCGCGCCGAAGGCCAGAACAATGACATCCGCTTTGCCGTCGGCCAATGTTCCCTCGGGGCGATTCTGGTGGCGCAAAGTGACCGGGGTATCTGCGCGATTCTGTTGGGGGACGATCCTCACCAACTGGTGTGCGATCTGCAAGACAAGTTCCGCCGCGCCAACCTGATTGGCGCCGATCACGGGTTCGAGCAACTGATTGCCCAGGTTGTCGGTTTCATCGAAGCGCCCGCCATCGGCCTGGATTTACCCCTGGACGTGCGCGGCACGGCGTTTCAGGAACGGGTCTGGCAAGCCCTGCGGGAAATTCCCGCCGGCAGCACCGCCAGTTACGCCGATATCGCCCAGCGTATCGGTTCGCCAAAAGCGGTGCGCGCCGTGGCCCAGGCCTGTGGCGCGAACAGCCTGGCCGTGGCGATTCCCTGTCACCGGGTGGTGCGCAGCGACGGCAATCTCTCGGGTTATCGCTGGGGCGTGGAGCGCAAGCGTCAGTTGCTTGAGCGTGAAACCCAGCCCTAGACGATGCCGATATGCACCGCGACTGACTCGGGGCCGCTGTTGCAGGTGCGCACCTTCAAGCCCGAAATGCTGAACGGGGCCACGTAAACCTGTTTGACTTCCATTGAGGCGCCACTCCTTTTGATTGAAATCTGCGGCCCTTTCGAGCCGCAATGGCGCCTACCTTGTCAGCGATTGACGTCGACGACAACCCTCCCCCGCAGTTGACCGGCGAGCAAGCGCGGTGCCGCTTCAATCGCTTCACTCAGGCCGATTTCGTGGCTGATCAGCGGCAACAAGGCGAAGTCCAGATCTTCGGCCAATCGATTCCAGGCCTGAATCCGCTTGGCTTTGGGTTGGGTCACGCTGTTGATGCCGGCGAGGGTCACGCCGCGCAAAATGAACGGCGCCACGGAGGCCGGGAAATCCATGCCTTGGGCCAGACCGCAGGCGGCGACCGTGCCGTTGGCCTTGGTGCTGGCACAGGCGTTGGCCAAGGTGTGACTGCCCACCGAATCGATCACCGCCGCCCAACGTTCCTTGGCCAGCGGCTTGCCCGGTTCGGACAAGGTGGCGCGGTCGATGATGTCGCTGGCGCCCAACTGTTTAAGGTAGTCGTGCTCCGAAGTACGCCCGGTAGACGCCACCACTCGATAGCCGAGCTTGCTTAACAGTGCGATGGCAAAACTGCCGACCCCACCGTTGGCGCCGGTCACCAGCACTTCGCCCTGATCCGGTGTTACGCCGTTGTGCTCCAGCGCCAGGATGCAGAGCATCGCGGTGTAACCGGCCGTGCCGATGGCCATGGCCTGAGCCGCCGTGAATGCTTTCGGCAACGGAATCAGCCAGTCACCATTGAGCCGCGCTTTCTGCGCCAATCCGCCCCAATGCCCTTCACCCACGCCCCAGCCATTAAGTACGACAAGGTCACCGACCTTGTAGTCCGGATGCCCGCTGACTTCGACAGTGCCCGCCAAATCGATCCCCGGCACCATCGGAAATTTTCGTACAACCGGGCTGCTGCCGGTGATCGCCAGGCCATCCTTGAAATTCAGCGTGCTGTACGCCACCCGCACCGTCACATCGCCCTCGGGCAACTGATCGTCATTGATCTCTTGCAGTGTGGCCCGGTAACCGCTGTCGTCTTTGTCGATCAAAATGCCTTTGAACATCGCTGCCTCCCAATGGGGTTGCTGAGGTTGAAGTCTCATTGAAATAACACAAAGAAACACATTGCCCTACCCGACTTTGATCCAATCCCCAAATCCGCCGAGCGTTTCCATGACCTGAGGCTATGCTTTTTTCGCGGCCTTGAAATACCTGAAAAAGCCGCCCTGTCGATGGAGCTGACAATGCCTTGCCCTCGCTCGATTACCGTTTTGCTGATGCTCTGTTTGCTGGGACTCAGCAACGTTCAGGCTGCGCCGCCAACCACGCCTGCCGCCCAAGCTGCGGCGGCCCCGACCTGGCCGCAAGTCCTCACTGCCGGTGATACCAAACTGACGATCTATCAGCCGCAACTCGACAGTTGGGACGGTTATACCCTTCAGGCGCGGGCAGCGGTGGAGGCCACCGGGGCCGACGGAAAATCCACCTTCGGCATCGTCCAGTTCAGCGCCCATACGCTTGTGGACAAGGCCACACGCTGGGTGGCGCTCGATCAATACACCCTGACCAAAGCGGAGTTTCCGTCCAGCGCCGCGCAGTCCGACGCATGGGTTGCCGCGCTGAAAAAAGACGCGGCGAACCGCAAGAAAACCATTTCCCTGGATCAACTCGAAGCGGCGGTCAGTGTCCTCGCGGCTGAACAGAAATCCAGTGGCGATCCGATCGAAAACACCCCGCCGACCATCATGACTTCCGACGTCCCGGCGCTGCTGGTGTACATCGACGGCGAGCCCGCCTACCGGCCGGTGGACGGCACGGCGTTGCAGCGGGTGATCAACACCCGGCCACTGTTGCTCAAGGATGCCCAGGGCAAACATTACGTGCATGTGTTCGATGGCTGGATGGTCGCCGATCAGCTCAGCGGTCCATATGCGCCGCTGCCCTCGCCTTCAGCCGATCTGGAGAAAGCCAAAAAAGCGGCGATCCAAAGTCGTCAGGTTGACTTGCTGTCAGGCCAGAACGACCCGAAAGACAAAATTCCTACGCTGGCCAAGCCGCCGATCCCACAGATCCACATCGCGACAACGCCCACCGAGTTGATCGTCACTGACGGCACGCCCCAATGGCAGCCGATCCAGGGCACTCAGTTGCTCTATGTGACCAACACTACCGGGCATATTTTCAAGGAAATCGGGGATCAGGACAGCTTCGTGCTGATCTCCGGGCGCTGGTTCAAAGCCACAGACATGAAAGGCCCCTGGACCTTTGCCCCGGCGGACAAACTGCCGGCCGACTTCGCCAATATTCCCGATGACAGCGCCAAAGAGAACGTCAAGGCCTCGGTGGCCGGGACGCCCCAGGCCCGGGAAGCGGCGATTGCGGCAACCATCCCGCAGACCTCGGCCATCAAGAAAAGCCAGGTGAAAATGACCGCGCCGCAGTTCGACGGCCAGCCGCAACTCAAAGCCATCAACGGTACGCCGCTGCAATACGTGGTGAACACGTCGACGCCGATCATCATGGTCGATGCCAAGAGTTGGTACGCGGTCGAGAACGGTATCTGGTTCAACGCCACGTCCGTTCAGGGGCCGTGGTCGGTCGCCACCTCGGTGCCAGCGGTGATTTACTCGATTCCGCCCAGCTCGCCGATGCACTACATCACCTATGTGAAAGTCTATGAGGCCAACGGCGATACGGTGGTCGTGGGTTATACGCCGGGGTATCAGGGCTCCACGGTGGACCCGGCCAGCGGCGTGGTGGTCTATGGCACCGGTTACCCCTACACGCCGTGGGTCGGCAACGTCTGGTACGGGCCGCCGGTGACCTACGGGTTTGGCGTCGCGATTCGCTATACCCCGTGGACGGGCTGGACCTTCGGTTTCGGTTTTGGCTGGAGTTGGGGCGGCAGTACCGTGGCCATGGGTTGGGGTTGGGGCGCTTACCCGTGGTGGGGCAATTATGGCTGGGGTTACGCCTGGGGCCCGCACCTTTACCCGGCGCCGATGCCGTGGGGTGGCGCGGCTTATGGTTATCACGGCGGCGCGGTCGCCTGGGGGCCCGGCGGTTGGGCGGGGAGCACCGGCAACATTTATCGCCAATGGGGTGATCGCGCCTCGGTCAGCCGTTACGGTGCCGGCTACAACGCCTGGACCGGCAATCGTTGGGCCGGTCAGGTCGGTAATTCCTACAACTCCCGCACCGGTATCGCCACAGCCGGTCAGCGCGGCGCGGTGCACAACGTCTACACCGGCAACTATGCCGCCGGGCGCAGTGGCGAAATCGTCGGGCCCAACGGTGGGGCCGTTGCTGGCGGAAAAGTGACGGCAGGCAACGTGCGCAATGGCACTCAGGTCACCGCCAATCGCGGTGCGGTCTACAACCCCAACACCGACAAAACCACCCAGTACGGCGCTATCCGTGGACGCAACAGCGGCGCCGCCAGGGTGGGCGACAACGTCTACGCCGGGCATGACGGCAACGTCTACAAAAAGACCGACGATGGCTGGCAATCGATGGTCAAGGGCGGCGAGGCCCGGGTCAACCCAGCGAATACGCCCCAGTTGCAGAACCTCAATCGGGAATCGGCGGCGCGCTCGTTTGGCAATGAACGTCTCAACAACTTCCACGATTCGTCCCGAGTCATGAATCGCTCATTTGGCGGAGGGGGTGGTGGCGGATTCCATCGTCGTTGAATGCCGTTTGAATGATTGCTGAGGGGCTGCCATGTGACGGCCATGGCGCTTTTGCACTCGCCGCCCCTTGGCTGCCCAAGACATAAACGCCAACATCGGTCCATTCAGAAAAACCGACGCGGACCGTTCAGAAAAACCGACTGGCCTGCCCTCCTCGTTGCTGATACAAAACGGGCATTACCGTCGATGTCGGAGATAATTCAAATGAGCCAATGGCCAGACACCCGCATTCTTGACCTGCTTGGGATCGAGTTGCCGATCATCCAGGCGCCCATGGCCGGAGCCCACGATTCCGCCATGGTGATTGCGACGAGTAACGCCGGCGGCCTGGGCTCGCTGCCCGCCGCGCTGTTGAGCATCGAGCAGTTGCGTGAAGAGCTGAAAACCATTCGCCAGCACAGCCAGCGTCCGTTCAACGTCAATTTTTTCTGCCATCAACCGCCAGCGCCGGACGAGCAAAAGGCTCGTGATTGGAAAAATCTGCTGGAACCTTACTACCGAGAACTGGGCGTTGATTTCGACGCACCGACGCCGGTGTCCAATCGTGCGCCATTCGACGAAGCCGCTTGCGCATTGATCGAAGAATTTCACCCCGAGGTCGTGAGTTTTCACTTCGGCTTGCCGGAAAAGTCGCTGCTGGATCGAGTGAAAGCCACCGGGGCGAAGATCCTGTCTTCGGCAACGACTGTTGAAGAGGCGGTGTGGCTGGAGCAGCGCGGATGCGACGCGATCATCGCCATGGGGTACGAGGCCGGTGGGCATCGCGGGATGTTTCTCAGCGATGATTTGAGCAGTCAGGTGGGGACTTTCGCATTGGTGCCGCAAATCGTCGATGCCGTGAAAGTGCCGGTAATTGCTGCGGGCGGGATCACTGATGCGCGCGGAGTGGCCGCCGCGTTTCACTTGGGCGCCTCGGCGGTGCAAGTGGGCACGGCGTATTTGTTTACACCGGAAGCCAAGATCAGCGCGGCCCACCACAAGGCGTTGCGTACGGCCAAGGAAAGTGAGACGGCGCTCACTAACCTCTTCACCGGGCGTCCGGCGCGAGGACTGCTGAATCGGGTGATGCGTGAATTGGGGCCGATGAGCGACAAGGCTCCGCCCTTTCCACTGGCGGGTGGTGCGCTGATGCCGCTGCGGGCCAAGGATCCGGCGGACTTCGCCAATCTGTGGGCCGGGCAAGCGTTCAGATTGGGTGTCGAGTTGACGGCCGCTGAGTTGACCCGACGCCTGGCTGACGAAGCCTTGGCCAAACTGACCCGGCGCTAACCCCCGAGCCCAACACAAAACCCTGTGGGAGGGGGCCTGCTCGCGAAAGGGGATCAACATTCAATACACATGTTGACTGATCCATTGCCTTCGCGAGCAGGCTCGCTCCCACAAGGGATTGCGGTGACCTTTTCAGCCCAATCAAAACACCGCAATACCAACAAGTTCCGTTTACAGGCATTTCGCTATATATTCCGATATATAGCGTTTCACCCCTCGCATCGGCGCAGTTCACCCCCTATAAAAACTGCCCACTGCACTTGCCTACCACGGAGCCGTTCCATGACCATTCGTGCCTCACGTTTTGCCCCTACTTGCCTGGCGAGCCTGCTCGCTGTCTTCGCTTTCGGCTCGGCCCAGGCCGATGAAGTCCAGGTGGCTGTTGCTGCCAACTTCACCGCGCCGATCCAGGCGATCGCCGCCGATTTCGAAAAAGACACCGGGCACAAACTGGTGGCGGCTTATGGTGCAACCGGTCAGTTCTACACCCAGATCAAGAACGGCGCGCCGTTCGAAGTGTTCCTCTCGGCAGACGACACCACCCCGCAAAAACTCGAAACCGAAGGCGACACCGTCAAAGGTTCGCGTTTCACCTACGCCATCGGCACCCTCGCCCTGTGGTCGGCCAAGGAGGGTTATGTCGATGCCAAAGGCGAAGTACTGAAGAAAAACGAATACCAGCACCTGTCCATCGCCAACCCGAAAGCCGCGCCGTATGGCCTGGCGGCCACTCAGGTACTGGCTAAAGAAGGCCTGACCGACAAGGTCAAGGACAAGATCGTTGAAGGCCAGAACATCACCCAGGCCTACCAGTTCGTGTCCACCGGCAACGCAGAACTGGGCTTCGTGGCCTTGTCGCAGATCTACAAAGACGGCAAAGTCACCAGCGGGTCGGCCTGGATCGTTCCGGCCAGCCTGCACGACCCGATCAAACAAGACGCGGTGATCCTCAACAAAGGTAAAGACAACCCGGCCGCCAAGGCACTGGTTGAATACCTCAAGGGCCCGAAAGCCGCTGCTGTCATCAAGTCCTACGGTTACCAACTCTAAATGACGCTGACGAGTGCCGATTTTTCCGCCATCTGGCTGACCCTGAAACTGGCGTCCCTGACGACCCTCATCCTCCTGGTCATCGGCACTCCGATTGCGTTATGGCTATCGCGCACCCGTTCCTGGCTGCGCGGCCCGGTCGGGGCGATTGTCGCCCTGCCCTTGGTGCTGCCACCCACGGTGATTGGCTTTTATCTGTTACTGGCGCTCGGGCCTCACGGGTTCGTCGGCCAGTTCACCCAATCACTGGGGCTGGGCACCCTGACTTTCAGTTTTGCAGGGTTGGTGATCGGTTCGGTGCTCTACTCGATGCCGTTCGTGGTGCAACCGCTGCAAAACGCTTTTTCCGCCATTGGCACCCGCCCGCTGGAAGTGGCCGCCACCTTGCGTGCCAATCCCTGGGACACGTTTTTCAGCGTTATCCTGCCGCTGGCGCGTCCCGGTTTTATCACGGCCGCGATACTTGGATTCGCCCATACGGTCGGCGAGTTCGGCGTGGTGCTGATGATCGGCGGCAATATTCCAGACAAGACCCGCGTAGTGTCGGTGCAGATCTACGATCACGTCGAAGCCATGGAATACGCCCAGGCCCATTGGCTGGCCGGGGCGATGCTGGTGTTCTCTTTCCTGGTGTTGCTGGCGCTCTACTCCAGCCGTAAAACCAAAGCGGGCTGGAGCTGATTGATGATTCAGATGCGTCTGAAATTGAAGTATTCGGGGTTCGCCCTGGATGTGGACTTGCAATTGCCCGGCCGCGGCGTCACCGCGCTTTACGGCCATTCCGGGTCGGGCAAGACCACTTGTCTGCGCTGCATCGCCGGGCTGGAGAAGGCCGAAGACGGTTTTATCCAGATCAACGATGAGGTGTGGCAGGACAGCCGCCAGAAGATTTTCGTCCCGCCGCACAAGCGCGCCCTCGGTTATGTCTTCCAAGAGGCCAGTCTGTTTCCGCACTTGTCCGTGTTGGCGAACCTGGAATTCGGCCTCAAGCGCATCCCGAAACAACAGCGCCGGGTCGATATGGCCCACGCCACGGAACTGCTGGGCATCGGCCATTTGCTGGACCGTCATCCACAGCACCTCTCCGGTGGCGAGCGCCAACGCATCGGCATCGCACGGGCCTTGCTCACCAGCCCGAAACTGCTGCTGATGGACGAACCGCTGGCGGCGCTGGATAGCCAACGCAAAAACGAAATCCTGCCGTATCTGCAACGTCTGCACGACGAATTGGACATTCCGGTGCTGTACGTCAGCCATTCCCAGGATGAAGTGGCGCGGCTGGCCGATCACATCGTCCTGCTCAGCGACGGCAAGGCCCTGGCCAGCGGCCCGATCGGCGAAACCCTGGCCCGCCTCGACCTGCCGCTGGCGCAGGGTGACGACGCCGGCGTGGTCATTGAAGGACACGTCAGCGCTTACGACAGCGCCTATCAACTGCTGACCCTGCAACTGCCAAATTCCGGTCTGAATCTGCGCGTCCCCCATTCGCCAATGACCGAAGGCCAGACCTTGCGCTGCAAAGTACAGGCGCGGGACGTCAGCCTGAGCCTGCAGAGCGTGGAGCAAAGCAGCATCCTCAATCGCCTGCCGGTCACGGTGATCAGTGAGCTGGGCGCCGACAACGCCGCCCATGTGCTGATTCGTCTGAACGCTGGCGGCACGCCGCTGCTGGCGCGGATCACCCGATATTCCCGGGATCAACTGGGCATTCATCCTGGCCAGGCGTTATGGGCGCAGATCAAGGCAGTGGCGGTGCTGGCCTGAATTTGTTGGCACCACGGCGACAGTGCGCGGTCAATGGCTGTACGAGCCCTCGATTTTTCGCTGCCAAGGACTACCGCCATGCCCGATACCGCGCTGACCGATGTGTTGCCGCCCGACCTGCATTACGTCGATGACACCCAGCCCGGCATCACCCGCAGGAAACTGCGCGGCAAGTTCTGTTATTTCGATCCGGCGGGCCAGCGCATTACCGATCCCGACGAGATCAAACGCATCAATGCCCTCGCGGTGCCACCGGCCTACGTCGACGTGTGGATCAGCGCCGACCCGCGCGGCCATCTGCAAGCCACCGGCCGCGATACCCGGGGGCGCAAGCAATACCGTTATCACGTGCGCTGGCGCGAAGTGCGCGATGCCGACAAGTACTCCCGGCTGCGGGACTTCGGCCTGGCGCTGCCGAAACTGCGCAAGCAACTGGAAGCCCTGCTGGCGGCGCCCGGCTTCAGCCGCGACAAGGTCATGGCCACGGTCATCACCTTGCTCGATGCGACGCTGATCCGCGTCGGCAACACGCAATACGCCCGGGACAACCGCTCCTATGGCCTGACCACCCTGCGCAGCCGGCATGTCGAGGTCAATGGCAGTGCGATCCTGTTCCAGTTTCGCGGCAAGAGTGGCGTCGAACACCAGATCACCGTGAAAGACCGTCGCCTGGCGCGGATCATCAAGCGCTGCCTGGAAATCCCCGGGCAAAACCTGTTTCAGTACCTCGACGAAAACGGCGAGCGACACACCGTCAGTTCCTCCGACGTCAACGCCTACTTGCAAACCCTCACCGGCGCCGACTTCACGGCCAAGGATTACCGCACCTGGGCTGGCAGCGCGCTGGCGTTGTCGGTGTTGCGGGAGCTGCAATGGGAGCCGGAATCCGATGCCAAGCGGCATGTGGTGGAGATGGTCAAGAACGTCGCCAAACAACTGGGCAACACCCCGGCGGTGTGCCGCAAGTGCTACATCCATCCGGCGGTGCTGGATGGCTTTCTGCTGGGTGCATTGGCTCAATTGCCGCGCCCGAGAGTGCGCAAAGGACTCAGGGCTGAAGAGGTCGGGCTGGCAATCTTCCTCGAAAAAATGGTCGCCGCCGCTGAAAAATCCTGACTGTCACCCGGAGCTGCCGAAGGCTGCGATCTTTTGATCTTGATCTTTAAAAGATCGCAGCCTTCGGCAGCGCCTACAGAAGCCTTGATCGAATCCAAGTCCTCGTCTAGCCTGACCACCCTCACCTCCCCAGGACGACCGCAAACGTGAACAACTAAGCCTTCCAAAATGTTTCCGCGACAAGCCGCCCATGGCGCTTGTTGGATTTTCGACATTTTCCGGAGGTGCCGATGACTCACGTCACGCGTCTGCCTGCACTCGTTTCCCTGAACCAACTGGGTTTTCAGTTCGCTAACGGCGAGACGATTTTCGATTCGCTGAACCTCAGTTTCGACCGTATCCCCACCGCCATCGTTGGCCGCAACGGCATGGGCAAGAGCGTCCTTGCGCAATTGATTGCCGGGCAACTCACGCCCACCGCTGGCCGCCTGATCTGTCAGGGGCACGTGGCCTATGTGCCGCAAACGTTTTCAACGACAGGACAACAAACCGTCGCCGACGCCACGGGTTGTGCGCCAGCGTTCAATGCGCTCGCCCGATTGAATCTAGGCCATGCTTGGAGCGACGATTTCGACACACTGGCCGACCGCTGGGACCTGCCCGAACGCTTGCGTCTGGCGCTGGATGAAGCGGGACTGGAAGACATCAGCCCCGAACACTTGACGCAAAACCTCAGCGGCGGACAACAAGCACGCATCGCCCTGATCGGCGCGTTCCTTGGCCAGGCGCAGCTATTGGTGCTGGATGAACCCACTAATCATCTGGACACCGACGGACGTCGCTGGCTGATGCACAAGCTTGAGCAATGGCGCGGCGGTTTGATCGTGATCAGCCATGACCGGCAACTGCTGAATCGCATGCAAAGGATTGTCGAACTGACGTCGCTGGGGCCCAAGGTCTTTGGCGGTAATTACCAGGCATTCCAGGCTCAACGAGAGATCGACCAGGCCGCCGCCCGAATGGTCCTCGATCAGGCCCGCACCGAGCGCAATCGAGAACGCAACCGCTTGCAGCGCGAGCACGACACGATCCAGCGACATGCTGCGGGAACCCTGAAAAAGGCCGATATCGCCAATATTTCAAGTCCTGAGCGGGCCAGGATGAAAGGTTCAGCCAGGGACGCCATGGGGTCGGTGCGCCAGGCCCATCAAACCCGCAAGGACGGACTCGATGCACAGGTGCGGGAAGCCAATGCCAAGGTGCTGCCAGAAGCGTGTGTGGTGGTCAGCTTGCCAGGCACTGCCCTGCCGGAAACCCGACAGCTGCTGACGCTGGTGGATGCGCAACCGCCCTGGAGCGCGTCCCGACTCACGTTGTCGATTGCAGGCCCTGTGCGCATCGCTGTCAGCGGGCCGAATGGCTGCGGCAAATCCACCTTGTTGCGCATGCTGGCCGGCGAATATCCGCCCCGCAGTGGCGAATGCGTCACCCATGTGCCCTGCGCCATCCTCGATCAGCAACTGGCCTTGCTGGACGATCAACGCTCCGTCGTCGAGCAACTGGGTTTGCTTGACACGCCGTTGGCCGAGGGGCCGTTGCGCAGTCACTTGGCGCAGCTGCAGCTAGATGCACGCCGAGTCACCCGGCCAAGCGGTTCGCTCAGTGGCGGTGAACGGCTCAAAGCGGCCATTGCCATTGCGCTCTGGCGTAAAGTCCCGGCGCAATTATTGTTGCTCGATGAGCCGACCAATCACCTGGACCTTGAATCCATACAAGCCTTCGAACAAGCGTTACGGGATTTTCCGGGGGCGATTATTGCGGCGTCCCACGACCAGGCGTTTCTCACGGCGCTGACACCCACTCACACGTTGAAATGGCACCCGCAAGGTTGGCAACTTCAGCCCGTTGGGGATTGATCGGATAATCCAACCGACGAACTGACCTGTCTATTTTTTGCACGATTGCAAAGGGCTTCTATAGTTGATCTGAACACGAATCAGCTACGGTGGTGCCATGGAAGACATTTTCGTTGTGAAGCGTTGCAACAAGATCATCATTCATGGCCGCCGAGCCGGAGAAGTGAACCACGCACCACCGGACGCCGCCGTCTGGTATCGCATTGCCGACACCCGCACCCGCGGCTTTATCGGCGATGGCTACGATCACGAAGAAGACGCCCGCCGTGAGTGTCATCAGCTCAACGCTCGCTCACAAGTGACAGCCCGGCAAAGCTGAAAAGGTTCAAGATTTTTTACCGGGTCTATACTGAAGTCAGCTGAAGGACCAGCGACCCCATCGGCAGAGAGCTCGCATCCGCGGGCTTTTTGCTGCAACTGCCAGGTTTGCTTTAAATGGAGGTGTGTCATGTCTGAAAAAGAGTCCATCACCACCCTGCTCACCCTGCTTGACTCCCGTCAGGCTCGTCTCGCGGCCGCGTGCAAGGAAATTGCCGACTGGGTCGATCATCAAGGCGGGCACCCCACGGCCCTGAAAATTCGTGACCGGCTGAACGACATCGAGAAAGACGCACCGCTGATTCGCAGCACGCTGTCTTCGCTGCGCCCCGTCGAACCGCCGCTGCCCCGTTTCAGATAATCATCCGACTCAAGGACAGGCCTGACTCAGGAAGCATGAACGGCGACAACGTTGTCACCGAGAGCCTGCCTGCCTGATAGCCTCCTGCCATACCCGCAACCCGGCCCTGAGCTGGGCTTTTTTTTGTGTTTTCGCTTTCACATCCTGTTCACAACCAACGCCCTACTGTGGAATCACTCCTTTGAAGAATCCCTTGGCCCGCCCGCATGCGGGCCTTTTTTTGCTCTGGATTCCAGCAACGAACGCTGCCGACGCGCAGAGGTCAAACGATCACACGTCACGAAGGAGACGTTCCAATGGTCACTCACTTCAAAGTCGGCGGGCATCTGGCCTGCGGTCATGCAGGCACCAAACTGGTTTCAAGCAAAATACTTGCCCAGGTGAAATGCAGAAGTTGCCGCAACACCGATGCGTTCAAGGACGCGCGCAAAGACGAACGCAATGCGGCACGGCGCGCGGCGCGCAAAGCCAAGGTCACTCATACCGCCAATGATTGGCGTGCAGAGTGGGTGCAGCGACTGACCGCGATGGCGGGAATGCAGCGGTTGCCAAGAGGATTTAGAGGGCAGCCGTTTGTTTAGCTGACCACTGCGATTGAGTCAGCTTTGTCCATTTGGCGATCCGCAACGGTGCCCATCCTGGTCTGTTCAGGCGATAGGTGGACCACCGGGAGGATCGCTTCCGTCGCGACTGTTGATAAAGGTATTCCAGTGCACATAAGCATCGTGCTGGCGCTTGACGGCCTCTTCCCATATCGGCCCGGACACCGACCGAGATGAAATCAGCTGCATCATCTCCGTTGTTGCAGCGTCCAGATCCATAAGCAGCTCATGTGACTTGATCCTGAAATCATCGACAGATGTCATAGCCTCCCCCTTCGGTCTTATCGCCCTGAGAAGCAAATGCTTCTGGACCAATTGAGCCTGGATTCGCTTAATGATTCATAGAGGCCGATCACCGGTAGGCACACGCAAAACAGGGGACCGGAAACAAACAAGGGTTTGCATCAGCTTTCGCTCGCAAACCCTTGATTTTAGATGGTGCCCGAAGCCGGAATCGAACCGGCACGCCCTTACGAGCGGGGGATTTTAAGTCCCATGCGTCTACCAGTTTCGCCATTCGGGCGGTAGCGCGGTAAAGCGATCTGAAGGCTGCCTGAAAAATACTGGCAGTTCCGATGCTTGTGCAGCAGAGGTGGGAAATATATACATCCCTCCCCCATGAAGCAAGTTCGCAGTTGCCCTTTTCAAGACTAAATCTTGCAGGACAGCGAAATAAAAAAGCTCCGTAGATCAAGGATCTACGGAGCTCGTTTAAAGTGGAGACGAGGCCGGAACCTCAATCGCCGTCGCTGGTGACGTAACCCAGCAACAAAACAAGCAATTTCAAAAGGTTAGCAGCTTTTCCGTGGTGCGGGCTACCAAATTCTGAGGGGCGATAACCTTGCCCACAGCAGGCGACGCAGCCAACCAAGTATTCATTCCAGATGAAAGGCACATCCAGCCAGGTCTTTGCTGTCGCACTCGAGCATGATTGGTGATGGATGGTCGGAGGATGGCTTCCACTGGGACACACGTTCAATCCACATGGTTCGTTGGTACTGCTTACCAAGCTCCAGTCGCATATTCAGATACTTTCCACCGGACGTCCTATAGATGCAGCTGCTCAAAACCCCGACGCCGTTGTAATCGTCTTGGGTCAAAACAAAAAGTCCCTTTTCGAAATCCGTAACGCCTTCATTCTGCCCCCCGACTAATACACCTACCCACTCCGCGTCATCAGTCTTGGCGGGCGAGGTGAAAATCTCTGCATGTTTCTTTATCTCCTGAGGCAGCGGACAGGCTTCCTCGCTGTCCGGCCACATAGATACGTTGAAATATTGATTTTGAGCCTCAACAAAAGCCGAATAAAGAACCAATGGCAAACAACCGAGCCCCAATCGCATCAACCTGAGCACTACGACTCCCCTATCAGAATTTTGAAAGGGGGCTTAGATATCACTCACGGCGAAGTAAATATGTAGGACGTTTCCCAAGCTTTGGTAGTCTGCAAGGCGGGTCAGACGACGGACACAGTTAGCAGGTGGCCCTGGTGGAGGGATGCTTCATTTTCCTGAAGACATAAAAAAAGCCCCGTAGATCTTTGATCTACAGGGCTTTTAAGAGTGGAGGCCGAGGTCGGAATCGAACCGGCGTAGGTGGATTTGCAATCCACTGCATAACCATTTTGCTACTCGGCCTCAAACATCTGATGTCAGTAGCACGACACCAAATGCATACAAACGCTGAGCTTCGAGAGATCATTGAATCATTCTCTAACTCATTGAAAACATTGAGCTTTTTAGGCGATCAGTGCTTTCGATGGCGTGAATTATGTACTGATTTCCCGAGGCTGGCAACCCCTTGATTTCAAAAAAATTTCTTCCGGGTTGATTGCGCCGGGTTTCACGCCGCGTCGCGTTTGTTCTTCAGAATTTGCCACCCAATGGATACTCCACCGCCAGCCGAATCTGGTTGGCGTCCAGCTCAGCCTGGGCCGCGTTCCCTCGATGCACCGCATGGCGCAAGGTAAACGCCAGGTTTTTCGCCGCGCCGGATTGCACCACGTATTTGGCCTGCAGATCCCGTTCCCAGTGTTTGCCGCCCTGCCCGTAACCCAGCCATTTGTAACCGCCGCTCGGGTCCATGTGGCTGCCATCGATACCGCTGCCGCGCACATAGAGTGCGCCGAAGGTCAGGCCGGGGATGCCGTAGCCGGCCAGGTTCAGGTCGTAGCGGGCCTGCCAGGACGCCTCTTGAGGGGCGTTGAAGTCGGACAGGGCCACGGCGTTGCTCAAATAGATCGCACCGCGGGTGACGTAGTCGTAAGGCGTGTCGCCGTCGACTTTCTGATAACCCAGACCGAAGCTGTGGGAACCAGCCTTATAGGTTGTCAGAAAACTCCAGGTGGTGTTGTCGATACGGCCGGACAAGGCTTTGCCGGTGTCCTGGGTACGATACAAATTAAGGTCAAAGGTCAGGTCCTGGCCGTCCGCCAGCGGCTGGGTGTAGACCGCGCCCAAGTAGTGCTGCCGCCAGGTGTCGGCGTAAACCGCACTGAACAGGCTGGCATTCAGCCCTTTAACCGCCGTGTTGCGCACGCCCACCAGATCGAAGCTGTCGCCTTGCTTGCCATTGGAATAGTTGACCACGAAGCCTTGGTCATGACTGGTGGCGTTGCGGTCGGTGCTTTCATTGAAGTGTCCGCCGTACAGCGTGGTCGCAGGCAGTTCGCGGCTGGTCAGCAACCAACCGGTCGCGGTTTCGGGCAGCAGGCGGCTGTCGGATGAGCCGAATACCGGGGTTTTCACCCGCTGCTCGCCGTAACGCAATTCGGTGGAAGAGAAGCGCAATTTGGCCACGGCGCCACCGCGACTGAATTCGTCCTTGGGGTGGCCGTCATTGTCCACACCGAGTAACCGTGCCTTGCCCGCGCGCCCGCCTCCGCTGTCCAGCTCCCAGCCGGAATAAACATGGGCGTCGAAGCCCAAGCCTACGGTGCCGCGTGTATAGCCGGAGGTGAAATCGGCCATCAGGCCGTAGGCCCATTCCTCGGCGAGATCGCTACGTTGGGCGCGGGGCTTGTAGGCATTACGTGCGCCGTTGCTCAGCGCGCCGTGTTCGTAGTCGCGACGGTCATAGACGCTGCGGTTGAGCAAACTCCACTGGCTGTCCTCTACGAAACCTTTTGCATTGTCTTGCTCTGAAGCCAGGGCAAGCAGCGACTGCCCGCCCAACGCTAATAGCAGGGTATGTGTCGATAGGGTTTTCACAGTGCAACTCCACAGAATTCGGGGTCTGCAAGGTGTCCCGCCAGAGGGGGACACCGTTGGGCACCTCAGAGGTATTTGAGGATCGCGATGTCGCGACGGCGCTGTTTGAGGCTGGCGAACCAGCGCGTCGGGAAGAACAGCAACACCCCGAGGATCGCGCTCCACAGCCACACCGTGGGCAGGTTATCGAAGCCGTAGTACGCGCCCTGGTTGGCGCCCCAGATCGCGACCGCCACCAGGTACATCGCCTTGAGCACGTACAGGTGCAGCAAATAGAAGAACATCGGCGCCCCGCCGTAGATCGCCAGCGTCGCGGTGGACCAGCGATCCTGCAGTTTTTCGAACAACGCCAGCAGGAGCAGCCCCAGGCCGAGGGTCGGCATCAGGAACATCAAGGACGGCGGATACTTCTTCGCGCTCATGAAACTCATGAACGTGCGCAACGAGTCGCCGGTCTGCACCCACGGCTTCTCGCCATAGACGTTCAGGTAACGGATAAACACGAACGCCACCAGCAGACCCACGCCGAGTTTGACCAGGCGAGAAATCCGCTCGGCCGGCTGCATGTCCTTGCCGAACCATGGCCCGATGCCCCAGCCCAACAGGATCACGCCGATCCACGGCAACACTGGATACGTCGTGCGGGCCCGAGTGAACTCGGTGATGTCGATAAACACCTTCTGATGCAGGATCGACCACGGCACATAGAATGGCGACTCCGGCCCGACTACCACGTTATCGAACAGGTTGTGCCCGGCGACGATGACCAGCCCCAGTACGATCAGCCAGCTGCGTTTGAAGTGCAGCAACCCGGCCAGCACGATCATGCAGATGCCGATGCACCAGATCACCTGCAGCCACAGGGTCTTGGGCGGGAACTCGGCGTTCCAGGCGAAGCAGACGAAGGTAATCTCCAGAAACACCAGGAAGAATCCACGCTTGAGCAGGAACACCGAGGTTTCGCTGGCGGTGTGTTTCTGGCTGTAGAGCCAGGCCGACAAGCCGGTGAGGAAGATAAAAACCGGGGCACAGATTTCGCTGAGCATGCGGGTGAAGTACAGGTCCGGCGTGACGCTCAAGGCGTCGATCGGGTCGGTGACCTGACGGTGCAACAGAAAGGTTTCCCGCACGTGGTCGATCAGCATCAACAGCATGACGAAACCGCGCAGGGCATCGATCGCCAGCATCCGGGTGTTGGCTTTGACTGCGGGGGTGGCCAGCGCCGGGGAAATACTTCCCGCCTGCCCGGCCAATCCTGAAGATTGGGACATAGTGATGACTCCTTTAGGGGCGACGAATCAGGCCTGTTTCTTCAACCGGGCGACTTCGGAGGCCGGCAGTTGCGACGGAGCCCGTGGCAACGATGGTTTGCCCTGGGCCCGATAAAACGACAGCGTCGAGCTGAAGCTTTTCAGGTCGTACGGCTCGGACTTGCCCTGTGGGTTTACCCGTTCACCGGGTGTGCGGTCCTTGTATTCGACGGCCACCACATAAGTGCCCTGCCAGGGCAACTCGAAGCTGACTTTTCCCGTCGCATCAGTGCGCCCGGTGAAGACTTCGCCGGAACCGGTTTCCAGCATAACGTCCTGATCCGCCAGCGGTTTTTGCGAATAGTACACTTGGAACTGCGCGCTGTTTGCGTCAACGATGCCGGTGGGCACGATGTCCAGGGTCAGGTCCGGGGTGCGAGCACGCAAATCGCCGACCCATCGGGTTGCCGGCGTCCAGTAGGTTTTCAGCGCTTTGTCCGCTTCGTGCAGGTCGAAGATCGGATAATGCGGGTCTTGGGCGAGAAGCGAGTCATCACTGGCCGCCTGATGCGCCACCGCAAACGCCTGACGCTGCAAGGTCAGATTCAATGGTTTCGAATTGTTACCAATCGACCAACCCTTGAGTTGCTGAAACCGGTCCATCCCGCCCGGCGTCACCTCCAGCATGTTCTTGTCATATTCCCCGTAGTACAACGCCAACGGTTGCCCGGGTGGCTGTTCGTACCAGATTTGATGCGCCTCGCTGCTGCTTGCCAGCATGAAGACGCCGTAACCCAACAGTGCTTTTGCGTTGCTCATTCGCATTTTTTTTGGCTCCGATTGGTGTTATTCCGCGATTCGCTACAACCGCCTCGACATCAGCGACTTCACAAACCACGCCCCTCTCTCTGAACGCATTACAGCGCAGAGACTTTTGCGCTTTGTTCTGAAATCAGTGCGTGCGGGGCCATCGGTGACTGTTTTTGCGGGGGAAACAGCGGTTTATGCGGCTTGCGCCAGGATGAGGCGGCTTATGGGATTCAATCGAGGTAATGTCCAAACGCAGTGCATTGCACGCCGCGAAACAACTGTGGGAGCGAGCTTGCTCGCGATGGCGGTGTATCAGTCGACATTTCTATCGACTGACAGGGCCTCATCGCGAGCAAGCTCGCTCCCACTGAGATTTGTGTTGGGATCGGAGTCGTCAGTGCCGCAACAACTTGCGCAACGGCACGCCATCCTTGAGCACTGGAGACTTGATAACGATGTAGCTGAAGTACTTGGAGATGCCGATGTTCTTGTCCAGCAGGCTTTCGATCACTTCCTGATAGTGCTGGATGCTGCGGGTCATGAAACGCACCAGGTAATCGTAGCCACCGCTGATCAAGTGACATTCGAGCACTTCATCCACCAGGCGAATATTGGACTCGAACTTGGCGAAGTCTTCGCGCTTGTGGTCGCTCAAGGTGATTTCAGTGAAGACCGTCACCGAATCGGTGATTTTCGCCAGGTTCAGGTGCGCCTTGTAGCTGGAAATATACCCGGCCGATTCCAGCCGTTTGACCCGTTGCAGGCAGGGGCTGGCCGACAGTCCCACGGCATCGGCGAGGCTGACGTTGGTCATGCGCCCGTCCTTTTGCAGCTCAACCAAAATGCTGATGTCGATCCGGTCCAGTTTGACTAAACCTTCCATTGCGTACCTCTTGACTGCCGTTTGTAAGACAATCTTCTAGCAAAATCAGCGCCGTAAAGACAGCTGATGCTGCGCCACCAGATCCGCCATGCTGTTGATGCAGTAATCCGCCGCGCAAGGCGCCGGGTGTTTGACCCGGCCACGGCAGATCAGGCACACATCGCGACTCGCCTGCCCACTGGCTGAAGGCCGCGTCACTTGCAGGATCTCGCCGGGCTTGAACCCGTTGTCCCGCAGCCACTGCGGGTCCTGCAAAGGGTCGCTGGCCAGCGAGATAAAGTCATCGGGCATGATCCCCAGTCGTTCGCAGAGCAACCCGCGATCTTCGGCATCCCGGTCACCCTGCACCAGCAGGCGATAGAACTTGCGCAGGTACAACATCGCCCCCGGCGCGTCCTCGAACAGCGACCAACCGGCCACCGACCGGGCGAAGCTCATGCCCTCCTCCCAACTGGCTTTCAGGCCCCAGCGCTCGGCCAACTGGCGATGGGCGAAACACAGCAGTCCACTGAAGCCTAGCTCACCGAAGCGCGGATACAGTGCACGCACCACCTCGCTGTATTCGGCCAGCACCTGTTCCTTGTCCGGGTGCCCGCCCCGGCTGTCGAGCAGCGGTTGCAACGCCGCCCAGACCCCCGAGTCGCGATCGACCAGAACTTCATCGCAATCGATGAGCAGCGCTCGATATTCAGTCAGCCCCATGGTGTGCACAGCCTCCAATGATGCATTCCATCCCTCCGTGCTCCATAAACGCTCACGGGCGATGCCTTGCAGCAGCGCCCCACGCGTGCAGGAGCTCAGTTCAAGACGCGTGCCAAAGCGGCTTCGAGAATCTGCAGCGCTTCGTCGACCTGGGCTTCGGTGGCCACCAGCGGCGCAAGGAACCGCAAGACGTTGCGGTACACGCCGCACTTGATCACCAGCAAGCCACCCTTGCGGGCTTCATCGATCAGCCGCTGGTTGAGGTCGGCGTCTGGTGTGCGGGCCTCGTCATTCTTGATCAGCTCGATGGCGAGCATGAACCCGGCACCGCGCACGTCGCCGATTTGCGGGTGGCAGCTCTGCAAGCGCAGCAACCCCTGACGCAAACGCTCGCCCAACGCTTCGCCCCGCGCCAACAGCTGTTCTTCCTCGAAGGCATCGATCACCGCCAGCGCCGCCGCGCAAGACAAGGCGTTGCCGCCATAGGTGCCGCCCAGGCCACCGGGCAGCGGCGCGTCCATGATCGCGGCTTTGCCGACCACACCCGACAGCGGCAGGCCACCGGCCAGGCTCTTGGCGACGGTCACCAGGTCGGGCTGGATGCCGGCGTGCTGGAAACCGAACCACTTGCCGGTACGACCGAAACCGGTCTGGATTTCATCGAGGATCAGCACGATGCCGTGTTTTTCAGTCAGTGCACGCAGGCCCTTCAGGAACTCAACCGGGGCCGAGAGAAAACCACCGTCGCCCTGCACCGGTTCAATGATGATCGCGGCGACCCGCTCTGGTGCCACCTGGGTGGCGAGCAATTCGTCCAGCGCTTTGAGCGCCATGTCGCTGGTGACACCGCGATAAGCATTCGGATACGGCGTATGGAACACCTCCGGCGCGAACGGCCCGAAGTTCTGTTTGTACGGCTGGCTCATGCCGGTCAGCGTGGTGCCGAGCAAGGTACGACCGTGGAAACCACCGCGAAAGGCAATCACCGCTGAACGGTTGGTGTGAGCCCGGGCGATCTTCACTGCGTTTTCCACGGCCTCGGCGCCGGACGTGAAGAACGCCGCTTTATAGGCTTCTTTGCCGCCGATCATTTCACACAGGCGCTGGGCCAGATCCAGATACGGTTTGTAGGCGACCACCTGGAAACAAGCGTGGGACACCTTTTGCAATTGCGCCTGCACCGCCGCGACCACTTTCGGGTGGTTGTGGCCGATGTTCAGCACGCCGATGCCGCCGACAAAATCCAGGTAGCGCTTGCCGTCCACATCCCACAACTCGGCACCTTGGGCGCGTTCGATCACCAACGGGTGAGCGGTGACCAGGCCACGCGGCACGAATTGATCGCGCTGACGGAGCAAATGAGGGGTTTCGTCGACTTTGCTATTCATGGCAGTTCCCATCGTGAGTCCGGCAACCGGGAGGTGGTTGCGATGGTGTTCAGATTAAGGCTTGGGCGAAACGAACTACGCCGAACTTGGCCCCTGAGAAATTCGGATCGACTGTTTTCACCCTGCCAAACGGCAGATTCCTTCAGCCCGCCGAATCTGCCGCAGCCTTGGCGATACACCGTGACGCGAGCCGTTTAATCCGGCGCTTTCAACAGATCCTGCGCCGGCATTGCGCGATGATGAGAGCACCTTCACCCTTTCAGGAATTGCCCATGGCCCTGCTTTATAAAGCTGACCCTGTGCGCGGCGAACAGTGGCAAGCGCTGTTCGCCGAACACGCCCCGGATATCGAATGGCGCGCCTGGCCGGACATTGGCGATCCGTCGCAGATTGAATATTTGGCAGCGTGGCAGGCGCCGGATGATCTGCAAACCTTGTTGCCGAATCTGAAGGTTCTGTTTGCGCTCTCCGCCGGGGTCGATCAACTGGACCTCAACCGCCTACCCGCGAGTTTGCCGGTGGTGAGGTTGCTCGATCCGGGCATCACCCGTGGCATGTGTGAATACGCCAGTTTTGCGGTGCTGAGCCTGCATCGCGACATGCTGCGATATCGTCAGCAACAGATGGCGCGGTGTTGGCAGGCGCACTTGCTGCAACCGGCGAGCAAGCGCCGGGTCGGTGTGATGGGCCTGGGCGCGCAGGCGCAGCAGATTCTGGCCACATTGCAGCCGTTGGGGTTTGCGTTGAAAGGCTGGGCACGCAGTGCGCATCAGGTGGCGGGCGTGGATTGTTATGCCGGTCGCGAGCAACTCCCAGCGTTTCTCAGTCAGTGCGACATTCTGTTGTGCGTGTTGCCGCTGACTGAACAGACCCAGGGGATTCTTGATCGTGAGCTGTTTCGGCAACTGCCCCATGGCGCGGCGTTGATCAACATGGGTCGTGGCGGGCATCTGGTGGAAAGTGATCTGTTGGAGGCGCTGGACAGCGGGCAGCTCAGCGGTGCAGTGCTCGATGTGCTGCAAGAAGAGCCGGCGCCGGCGGATCATCCGTTCTGGGGGCATCCGCAGATACTGCTGACGCCGCATATTGCCGCGATGACTCAGCCTGAGAGTGCGGTTGGGGTATTGCTGGAGAATATTCGGCGGTTTGAACGAGGGGAGCCAATGGTGGGCCAGATCGACCGCGCCCAGGGTTATTAGAGGTAGATCGTTCCCACGCGCAGCAAAGGAATGCAGCCCGGGACGCTCCGCGTCCCATCCAGAGCCGAACGCGGAGCGTCCGTTGAGGCATTCCCACGCGGAGCGTGGGAACGATCATCGCAGGGGTGCGGTGGTGGGGTTAGAGAATGTCGGCGATGGCTTTGCCGACGTCTTGGGTTGAGCCCTTCCCGCCCAGATCCGGCGTGATCGGCCCGTCGGCAATCACCCGTTCAATCGCCTGCAAAATCCCATCATGCGCCGCGCGATAGCGCTCGTCGCCATTGCCCAGGAAGTCCAGCATCAACGCCCCGGACCAGATCATCGCAATCGGGTTGGCAATGTTCTGCCCATAAATATCCGGCGCCGAGCCATGCACCGGCTCAAACAACGACGGAAAACGCCGCTCCGGATCAAGGTTGGCCGACGGCGCAATGCCAATGGTCCCGGCACACGCTGGCCCGAGGTCGGAAAGAATGTCGCCAAACAAATTCGACGCCACTACCACATCAAACCGATCCGGTTGCAGCACAAACCGCGCGCACAGAATGTCGATGTGCTGCTTGTCCCAGGTGATTTCCGGGTACTTCGCCGCCATCAACGCCGTGCGCTCGTCCCAATACGGCATGCTGATGGAAATCCCGTTGGACTTGGTCGCCGCCGTCAGCCGTTTGCGTGGGCGGGTCTGGGCCAGTTCGAAGGCGAACTTGAGAATCCGGTCAACGCCGCGACGGGTGAACACCGACTCTTGCAGCACGAATTCATGCTCGGTGCCTTCGAACATCTTGCCGCCCACCGAGGAATATTCACCTTCGGTGTTCTCGCGGATCACCACGAAATCGATGTCCCCCGGTTTGCGCCCGGCCAACGGGCACGGTACGCCGGGGAACAGCCGCACCGGGCGGATGTTCACGTATTGGTCAAAGTCACGGCGGAATTTCAGCAGCGAACCCCAGAGGGAAATGTGGTCCGGCACCTTGTCCGGCCAACCGACAGCGCCGAAGTAGATCGCATCAAACCCCTTGAGCTGTTCGAACCAGTCGTCGGGCATCATCTGCCCGTGTGCCAGGTAGTAATCGCAATGCGCCCAGTCGAGCACTTCGATGCTCAGATCCAACCGCCATTTCTTGGCGGCCTGCTCCAGCACGCGCAAGCCTTCCGGCAGCACTTCCTTGCCGATGCCATCGCCGGCAATCGCGGCGATTCTGAATGTCTTGCTCATCAATCGTGCCTCCCCAGTGTCTGTGAGTTACAGCCCGCCGATGTGGAAGGCTTTGACTTCAAGGTATTCGTCCAGGCCGTACTTGCTGCCTTCGCGGCCCAGACCCGATTGCTTGATGCCGCCGAACGGTGCGACTTCCATGGAAATGATCCCGGTATTGAGGCCCACCATGCCGAACTCCAGCGCCTCGCCGAAACGCCATGAGCGGCGCAAGTCCTGGGTGAAATAGTAGGCGCCCAGACCGTAAGGCGTGGCATTGGCCAGCGCGAGGGCTTCGGCTTCATCGGTAAAACGCATCAATGGCGCGACGGGGCCGAAGGTTTCTTCGTTGGCCAGCAGCATGCCGGCGTGGGTATCGCCGAGCACCGTCGGCTGCACGAACTGGTTGTCGCCTTCGGGAATGCCGCCACAGAGCAGCGTCGCGCCCTGGCTCAAGGCATCGTCGATGTGCCGGGCGACTTTGCTGACAGCGGCCGGGTTGATCAACGGGCCAATGGTGACATCGGCGTCGAGGCCATTGCCGACCTTGAGTTTGCCGACCTCCTCCACCAAACGTTGGGCAAAGCGTTCATAGATACCGTCCTGCACTAGAATCCGGTTGGCGCAGACGCAGGTCTGGCCGGCATTGCGAAACTTGCTGAGCATGATCCCGGCCACGGCCTGCTCCAGATCCGCGTCGTCGAACACAATGAACGGCGCATTGCCGCCCAGTTCAAGGCTCAAACGCTTGATGTGCTCGGCGCTCTGGCGCATCAACAAGCGGCCCACGGCAGTCGATCCGGTGAAGGAAATCTTGCGCACGGTCGGGTTGCTGGTCAGCTCTTCGCCGATGCCGGCGGGCATGCCGGTCAGCACGTTGAACACCCCGGCCGGGATGCCGACGCGTTCGGCCAATACCGCCAATGCGAGGGCCGACAGCGGCGTCAGGTCAGAAGGTTTGACGATGATCGGGCAACCCGCCGCCAACGCCGGCGCGCATTTGCGGGTGATCATTGCGTTGGGGAAATTCCACGGCGTGATCGCCGCGCAGACGCCAACCGGTTGTTTGAGGGTCAACAGACGACGGTCGCCGCTGGGGGCTGGCATGGTTTCGCCGTAGACCCGCCGGGCCTCTTCAGCGAACCATTTGACGAAACCGGCGCCGTAGCGGATTTCGCCCTTGGCTTCGTTCAGCGGTTTGCCCTGCTCGCAGGTCATGATCAGTGCCAGGTCGTCGAGGTTGTCGATCATGGCCTGATACCAACGCTCCAGTAGCGCCGCACGTTCCGCCGCCGGGCGCGCGCGCCAGGCCGGCCAGGCGTTGTCGGCGGCCTCGATGGCGCGCCGGGTTTCGGCGCCTTGCATGGCGGGGACACGGGCGAGCAACTGGCCGCTGGCCGGGTCGATGACGTCCAGGGTCGCGGCGTTGTCGGCGCCGATCCACTGCCCGTCCACATACGCGAGTTCTGCCAAAAGGCTGGGGTCTTTCAAACGATTCTTGAGCATGGTCGAGTCCTGTTCCGAGACAGGCTTAAGTCTATGGAGGTGTGGCGGAGGAGGATGCTGAAAGCGATTTGTGGACAGTGTCGGATGCTGAAATTGATGGTGGAACGGCAGATGCTGATCGTTCCCACGCTCCGCGTGGGAATGCAGCCCGGGACGCTCCGCGTCCCTTCCAAAGCCGAACGCGGAGCGTCCGTTGAGGCATTCCCACGCGGAGCGTGGGAACGATCATCACAACTTCAGGGAACCGAGCAGGCCATCCAGAAACCGTTCCCCGGCCTCCATCTGGCTGATCTCGATAAACTCGTCTGGCTTGTGCGCCTGTTCAATCGAGCCCGGTCCGCAGACCACCACTGGCACATCCAAACGCTGCTTGAACAACCCGCCTTCAGTGCCGAACGACACCTTGGCCGTTCCAGTATCCGGTGCAGCGAAGTTTTTCAGAAAGCGCACCGCTTCTACACTCGGATGCGTATCGAGGCCCGGATAGACGTTGAGGGTTTCAATCTCGATTGCCGCGACACTCGATAGCAACCGCGCCTCGCGCACGATCAATTCCGCGCGCTCCTGCATCTGCTCCAGGAACTGCTCCAGATTGTCCGCCGGCAAATTGCGCACTTCGAAATCCAGCGTACAAAGGTTCGGCACGATATTCAGCGCCCGGCCGCCGCCGATCTGTCCGACATGCACGGTGCTGTAAGGCACGTCGTAATCCGCATCCTGGGCGCCCTGCTCTTGTAACTGCTGCTGGCTCTGCCGTAGCGCGGCGATGAAATCACAGGCGACGTGAATCGCATTGACCGAACGCGGCGCCAGGGACGAATGCGCTTCCAGGCCCCGGCAATAGGTGCGATACGAGCCCTTGCCCTTATGCCCAAGCACGAATTGCATGTTGGTTGGCTCACCGATCAGGCACAAAAACGGCCGTACCGGCGTCAGGTGCAGCACATCCAGCAAGCGGCGCACGCCGACGCAACCGGTTTCTTCATCGTGGGACAGCGCCAGTTGCAGCGGCCGGCTCAGGGAATGGTCGGCGGCGTCGAGCATCGCGTCGATGGCCAACGCGATAAAGCCTTTCATGTCGCAACTGCCGCGCCCGTAAATCTTGCCGTCCTGCACCGTCGCCTGGAACGGTGGAACGGTCCAGGCCTGCCCCGCCGCCGGCACCACGTCGGTGTGCCCGGACAGCAGAATCCCCGGCAGTTCCTTGGGGCCGGTGCTGGCAAACAGGTTGGCCTTTTTGCCGGTTTCGTCCTTGACGATCAGCGACTCGATGCCCTTGCTCAGCAGCAGGTCACGCACGTATTCAATCAGGGCCATGTTTGACTCCGAAGAGACCGTGTCGAAGGCCATCAGGCGTTTGAGAATATCCAGTACACGGGGTTTCATGAGGCCTTGCTCCGTTGCTCGGCTAAATGGGCGAACCGGCGAATGGAGAACGGCTCAATCGAAGTGCTGGTGCTGCCGGTGCTGATCAGTTCGGCCATCACGTCGCCGACGCCGGGGCCGAGCTGGAAGCCATGGCCGCAGAAGCCGAACGCGTAGAACAGGCCATCGACCGTACCGCTCGGGCCCATGATCGGCAAGGAGTCCGGCAAATAACCTTCGATGCCACTCCAGACGCGGATGATGTTGAGGTTGCCCACGCCCGGCAGCAGGCGGCGCATTTGATCCATCTGGTTGAGGATGCTGCGCGGCTCGACGTAGGCCCGGCGATTGAGCATGTCCGGTTTGCTGCGATAGCCGCCGCCGATGACGATGTTGCCGCGCGGAATCTGCCGGAAGTAGATCACTTCCTCGGGGATCTTGGTGTAGACGCCGATTACCGTCGGCAAGGCGTAAGGCACCGGTTCGGTCACGGCCATTTGCGGGCCGTGGGTGTCCAGGGGCACCGGTTCGCCGAATTGATCCGAGAGTTTTTGCCCCCAGGCTCCAGCCGTGATCAGCAGCTGTGCGGCGTTGAATTGGCGACCGTCCGTGGTCGTCACGCTGAACTCGCCGCCAACCTTCTGCACCTCGGCCACTTCAGTCTGTTCCTCGATCTGCGCACCAAGTCGTCGGGCCGCACGGGCAAATGCCGGCGCAGCCAGACGCGGGTTGGCGTGGCCATCGTGAGGCGCATAGGAGCCGCCCTTCACGTCCGGCCCGAGGAACGGAAAGCGCTGGTGCAACTCGGCGCCGCGATAAATTTTCAGATCCAATTGCGCGGCTTCGGGAGCAGCGGCATACGCCTCAAGCTCAGCAATTTCATCTTCGCGATAACACACGCGCATGTGCCCGCTGGCGATGAATTCCAGGTCATCGTCGATCAATTCCGGCAAGCGTTTCCACAACGCCCAGGAACGGTTGGCCAATTCCAGTTGCCCGAGGTAACGCCCTTGGCGCCGCACGTTGCCGAAGTTCACGCCGCTGGCGTACTGCCCGATCTGGTCGCGCTCCAGCAGGATCACCGACTGCCCGCGCTGGCGCAGGAAAAACGCCGCCGCCGAGCCCATCAGGCCGCCGCCGACAATCAGCACATCGGCTTTCTGTAGCGTCATGGCGACACCTCCTCGGTGAGCATCGAAAGGGGTTTGACCGGCGCCTGCCCGCGTTGACGGCCGACCTGCTGCACGCTGACGCCGGCAGCGGCGGCGATCACTTCGGCGCCGGCCTGAGAGCAATAACGGCCCTGGCAGCGCCCCATGCCGACCCGGCTAAAGGCCTTGGCCCGATTGACTTCGCAGGCGCCCTTCTCGCTGACGACTGCTCGCAACTCACCAGCGCTGATCATCTCGCAGCGGCAAACAATCGCGGTGTCTGGCAACGATTTGGCTTGCTCGGCGGGCCAGGGAAACGCCTGGGCCAGACCGAGACGGAACTGGTCCATCACCGCCAGGGCCTGGCGTTGTTCATCGCGCAGCCCGGCGTTCACCGGTTGCTGCAAATCTTCCAGCAACGCCATGGCGACCAGTCGTCCGGCATGTTCAGCGGCATCCGCGCCACGAATTTTTGAGCCGTCGCCAGCGGCATACACGCCGCTGACCGAGGTCCGCCCTTCTTCATCCACTGCCAGCCACCATTGCCCGGACGCTTCGTCGAAGCGCATGCGGCAACCGGCCAGGTCCGCCAATTGAGTTTCCGGGCGCAGGTGATAACCCAGGGCCACGGCATCGCATTCCACCGTTAAAGTCTCACCACGCGCGGTCAACACCCGCACACCACTGACACCACTGGCCGCATCGCCCAGCACTTGCAGTGGTTTGATCCCCAGGTGCACCGGAATCTTCGCCCGATACAGCTGCGCCAACAGTTTCATTCCGGTGAACAGCAATCCGGGACGTACCAGCAACTTCGGCAACGCACCGATACGCTTGATGAACGGCGACGTGTCGAGCACCGCCGCCACGTTCGCGCCGGCCTTCACATACTGACTCGCGACCAGATACAACAGCGGCCCACTGCCCATGAACACCACGCTATGACCAATGGAAACCGCCTGGGACTTGAGCGCAATCTGCGCCCCGCCGAGGCTGTAGGTGCCCGCCAGTTGCCACCCTTCAATCGGCATCAAGCGGTCGGTGGCGCCGGTGCAGAGGATCAACGCGTCGTAATCCACCGTCGAATGTTTGCCTTGGCTGACGCAGCATAATTGCCCTTGCGTCAGGTTCCACACCAGCGTGTCTGGACGGTAATCAATCGAGCCGCGCAAGCGGTCGAAACTCAGGTGCAAGTCCCGAGCCTTGGCCGCTTCGGTTCCATAAAGCGTGGCGTAATTACGGGTAAACCCTTCCGGTTGCCGACGATAAATCTGCCCGCCATCCCGACGATTTTCATCGATCAGAATCGGTTTGAACCCCGCCGCCAGCAAGGTTTCGGCACAGCGAATACCCGCCGGCCCGGCGCCAACGATGACTATCCGTGCAGTGGCCATGTCGCCTCCGGTTGTGTGGTGACGATGTCCAGCCCTTCGCGGACTTCATTGGAACAGGCACGCAAGCGTTCGCCACTGCGGGTCCAGACCCAGCAGTCCTGGCACGCGCCCATCAGGCAAAACCCGGCGCGCCGACCGGAATCGAACTCCGATTGGCGTAACGCGTTGCCCTGAGTCAGCAGCGCCACCATCAAGGTGTCGCCCTGCAACGCCTCGATGGCCGCGCCGTCCACCTTCAAGCTGACGGTCGGCCGGCCCTGCTCGGCCAGCCTCACAAAACGCCCCTTCATGCATAGGCTCCCTGGCTCATGGTGATCAAGTCCTGCTGGGTTTTCAGCAGCTCGGCGCTGTCGTGGTGGCAGAGGATTTCACTGCCGCCGTCGATGATCCGGCGGTTTGGCGCGGTGCGATTGCACAAGCCATCGACCCGCACCGGGCAACGGCTGAGGAAGGTGCACAGCTCCGGTACGTTGGCGTTGGGACCAATCGGCGGCAGTTCACCGCAAGTGGTGCCGCAGTTTTCCAGCCAGCCCTGACGCAATTCCGGCACCGAATGGATCAACAGGTCGGTGTACGGATGGAACGGTGCCTGGGCAAACGACTGCCGGGTGCCGGCCTGGATTTTGTGGCCGCTGTACATCACCACAATGTCATCGCACAGCGCCCGCACCGTAGAGATGTCGTGGCTGATAAACAGATAGGACACCCCCAGTTCCTGACGCAAATCGCGCAGCAATTCGAGAATCGCCGCACCGACCACCGTGTCCAGCGCCGAAGTCACTTCATCGCAGAGGATCAGATCCGGTTTGGCCGCCAAGGCACGGGCCAGGTTAACCCGTTGTTTTTGCCCGCCGGACAGTTCATTCGGCCGCCGTTCGGCCAGGGTCCGGGGCAAACGCACCAGGTCCAGCAATTCGCCGATACGTTCGCGTAAAGCGGCGCCCTTGAGGCCGAAATACATCTTCAGTGGCCGACTGAGAATGGTGCTGACGCTGTGCATCGGGTTGAGCGCGGTGTCGGCGTTCTGGAACACCATTTGAATGCGGCGAAATTGCTCGTCGGTGCGCTCGGAAAGGCTGCCGCCCAAGGGCTGACCATCGAAGGTCAACCCACCCAGCGCCGGGGTCAGCAACCCCGCCACCACCCGCGCCAGGGTCGATTTGCCCGAACCCGACTCCCCGATCACGCCGATGGCCTGGCCCCGGCGCACGGTCAGGTCGATGTCTTCCAGCACACGGATCGCTGGCATGCCTTGCATGTTCTTGTTGCCATATCCGGCGGTCAGGCCCTGGATGGTCAGTAATGGCGTTTCTTCCGCCACACCGCAGGGTGGGCGAATCGTCGTATCGGGGCGCGCCGCCGCCAACAGGCTGCGGGTGTATTCGTGGGCCGGGCCTTTGAGCAGTGGCGCGGTGGCGCTCTGTTCGAAGATCTGGCCGCCGTTGAGCACGACGATCTGGTCAGCCATTTGCGCAACGACGGCCAAGTCGTGGGACACGTACACCGCCGTCGCCCCACGCTCCCGGACCACCCGTTTGAAGGCGCGGAGCACGTCGATCTGGGTGGTCACGTCGAGGGCCGTCGTCGGTTCGTCGAGCACCACCAGCAGCGGATCGCTGATCAACGCCATGGCCGCCATCACCCGTTGCAGTTGCCCGCCGGACACCTGATGCGGATAGCGCTGGCCAATGCGGTCCGGGTCCGGCAAGGCCAGGTCGCGGAACAATTGGATGGCTTTGGCTTCGAGCGTCGCGCGGGTGCCCAGGCCATGAATCAGCGCGCCCTCCACCACTTGGTCGATCAATTTCTTCGCCGGGTTGAATGCCGCTGCCGCGCTTTGCGCAATGTATGACACCCGGTTGCCGCGCAGGCCCTGCAGTTCTTTTTCGCTGAGTGCGAGCATGTTGTGCTCGCCGACCTGCACCACACCACCGGACAACCGACAACCGCGTCGCGCATAGCCCAGCAGCGCCAGGGCGATGGTGGTCTTGCCGGAGCCGGACTCACCGATCAACGCCAGCACTTCGCCTTTTTCCAGGGCGAAGCTCACGCCTTTGACGATTTCCGTTTCGCCGCGCTCGCCACAGGCGACCACGCGCAGGTCTTCGACTCGAATCAATTCAGTCATTTCAATGCCCTCCCGTGCGGCGGCTACGTCGGGACGACAGTCTGTCGATAAACAGATTCACACCGATGGTCAGGGTGCCGATGGCCAGCGCCGGAATCACGATGGCCGGCGCGCCCTGATTGAGGCCGCCGATGTTTTCCCGCACCAGCGAACCGAGGTCGGCATCCGGCGGTTGCACACCGAGGCCGAGGAAGCTCATACCGCTGAGCAGCAACACGATAAAGCCAAAACGCAGGCCCAGATCCGTCAGCACCGGGTTGAGCATGTTTGGCAGGATTTCCACGCAAGCGATGTACAAGCGGCGCTCGCCACGGGTACGGGCGACTTGCACGTATTCCAGGGCTTCGATGTTCACCGCCATGCTGCGGGCGATACGGAACGCGCCGGGGGTGAAGCTCAGCACCGCCGTGCAAATCAGCAAGGTCACCGAGGAGCCAAACGCCGACACCATGATCAACGCCAGCATCTTGCTCGGGATCGAGATAAACGCATCCATCAAGCGGCTGATCACTTCGTCCAGCCACTTCGGCGACACCACCGAGAGCAACGCGCAACTGGTGCCCAAACCACTGGCCAATACCGCCGCGATCAACGCCAGGCCGACCGTGAATTTCGCGCCGACCAAGACGCGGCTGAGCATGTCGCGCCCAAGGTAATCGGTGCCAAACGGGTAAAGGGCACTGATGCTATCGAAGACATTGTCGGAGACCACTTCACCGACCGGGTGCGGCGCCAGCCACGGGCCGAAAATCGCCACCAGCAACCAGATAACGCACATTGCAGCCCCGATCAGACCCAGCCACGCGGGGCCATGGGACACCTTGCCAACCGACAGGTCAGGGGTCGCAGGCGTCGATTTCACAATGAGATTGTTCATTGGTTTCTCAGCCTCGGATTGGACAGAATCGCGCACAGGTCGGCAATCAGCACCAACCCCAGATACGCCGTGCAAAACAACATGGTGCAGGCCTGGACCAGCGCCATGTCACGGTTGGTCACGGCATCGACCATCAGGCTGGCGATGCCGGGATAGTTGAAGATCGTCTCGACAATCACCACCCCGCCGAGCAAGTACGAGAGGCTCAGGGCGATGGCGTTGGCAATCGGCCCGATCGCGTTGGGCAAGGCATGGCGCAGCACGATACGCATCGGGCTGACGCCTTTGAGCCGGGCCATTTCCACGTAGGGGCTGTCGAGTTGATCAATGACAGCGGCGCGGGTCATGCGCGCCATTTGCGCCACGATCACGCAGCACAGGGTCATCACCGGCAAGGCGTAGGTACGCATGAATTGCCACGGTGAAGTGATGTCGCTGGCATACGACAGCGCCGACAACCAGCCCAGGTTCACCGCAAAAATCAGCACCGCCAGGGTCGCCACCAGAAACTCCGGGACGGCGACCATGGCCAGGGTGAAGAAGCTCAGGAAACTGTCGATGCGCCCGCCCCGGCCCATTGCCGAACCGATGCCCAGGATCAGCGCCACCGGCACCGAGACCAGCGCCGTGGCGGCCGCCAGCATCAGGGTGTTGGGCACGCGGCCGGCCATCAATTCGCCGACCGGCATCGCGTTGGACACTGACAGGCCCATGTCGCCGCTGAGCAGGTTCATCAGCCAGTGCAGGTAACGCAGCACACCGGGCTGGTCGAGCCCCAGTTTCAGGCGCAGTGCCGCCACTTGTTCCGGCGTGGCGAACTGCCCCAGCGATTGTTGCGCCGCGTCCCCCGGCAATATCGCCGTGATCGCAAACACGACCATGGACACGATCAACAAAGTCACGATCGCGGCGCCCAGACGCCGGCCGATCAACCACAGTGTGTTGCTATTCATCGCCTACCCTCCTGCACTGTCCCTGACGTACCACCCGACCATCCATCAAGCGTCCAGCCAGACCTGCTCGGCGAACATGTAGCCCATGAAACCGCCCAGCGGATTGCTGCCGTAGCCTTTGATTCGCTGGTCGACGCCGTCGATGTTGCTGATGAACACCGGCACGCCGATGCCGCTGTGGTCATGCACCAGGGTTTGCATGTCCGCATACATCTTGCTGCGCTTGTCGTCGTCGGTTTCACCGCGAGCGAGCATCAGCAACTGGTCGAACTGGTCGTTCTGCCAACCGGATTCATTCCACGGCGCCTTCGACTGGAAGAACTGCGAAAACATCACGTCGGCATTCGGCCGCGGGTTGATGTTGCCGAAGCTCAGCGGGTGCTTCATCCAGTGGTTGGACCAGTAGCCGTCACTTGGCAAGCGGTTGACGTCGAGCTTGAGCCCGGCCTGTTTCGCCGATTGCTGCAACAGCACGGCGATGTCCACCGATCCAGTAGCTGCCGGGGAAGCCACCAGCGGCATGCTGATGCTTTCCATACCGGCCTTCTTCAGCAGGAACTTGGCCTTTTCCGGGTCGTAGACGGTTTGCGGCAGGTCGGCGTTGTAGTAGCGCGAACCGGGGGCAATCGGATGGTCGTTACCGACCACGGCAAAGCCACGGAATACGGCGGATTTGATCTGTTCGCGGTCCATCAGGTGCTTCATGGCCTGGGTGAATTCCGCGCTTTTGCCTGGCATCTGATCCTGACGAATGATCAAGTCAGTGTAGTTGCCCGACGGCGCATCGACGACCCGGTGCTTGGCGCTGGCCTTGATCCGGGTGGTGGAGCGCGGGTTGACCTCGTTGATCATGTGCACATCGCCGGACAGCAGCGCGTTGACCCGGGACGGTTCGTCGGCAATCGCGATGAACTCGATCTCGTCGAGGTACGGCAGGCCCGGTTTCCAGTAGCCGGTGTTGCGCGCGGCAATCGAGCGCACGCCCGGTTTGAACTCCTTGACCTTGAACGGCCCGGTGCCGATACCGGCGTTGAAGTCGGTGGTGCCTTCGGGAACGATCAACAGATGCGACACGGCGAGGATCGACGGCAACTCGGCGTTCGGCGCACTGAGGCGGATCTGCACTTCGTTGGTGCCGGTGGCCTTGATCTCGGCGAACTGTTCCATCAGCGGCATGACTTTGGAACCGGTCAGCGGGTCCTTGTGCCGCGACAGTGAGAACACCACGTCGGCGGCGCTGAGGGTTTTGCCATTGTGGAAGGTCACGTCCTTGCGCAGGGTGATGGTCCACAGCGTCGCGTCGGTGTTGTCGATGCGCTCGGCCAGTTCCAGTTGCGGCACCAGGTGCGTGTCGAAACGGGTCAGGCCGTTGTAGAACATGAAGTGGCGCACGTAGTCGGTGGACAGCGCGCCTTTGGCCGGGTCGAGGGTGTCGGCGGTGGAGCTGGACATGCCGGCGACACGAATCCGTCCGCCCGGTTTGCCTTTGCCTGGGGTCGCGGCCTCATCGGCCAGCAACTTGCCGGCGGCACCGAACAGGCTGCCGGCCCCCGCAGCGGCTACACCTGCCACACCGAGCATTTGCAGGGCGTGACGGCGCGACATGCCACGATTGAGGCCTTCGAACACGCGCAGGCTGTCCTGGCCGGAAATCAGGGGTGAGTCGATCTTGTTGTCAGTCATATCAGTTGTACCTGTCGAGAAGGAGAAGGCTCCGGTTGTCCGGGGCGTTGAAACGCAAACGACGGTGACGCCACAACATCAACTCAATGCAAATAGTCCTGGAAACGGTAATAAGCGCCCACGAACGGCAGGAACCACGGCTTGCCGAAATGCCCGGGGATCGCCGGCCAGTCGAGTTCGCGCCAGGGGTTGGCGTCGACTTTGCCGGCCATCACTTCGGCCATGACCTGGCCCATGTGCACCGACATTTGTACGCCATGGCCGCTATAGCCCATGGAGTGATAAACCCCGCCATGCTGGCCGGCCCGGGGCAAACGGTCGGAGGTCATGTCCACCAGTCCGCCCCAGCAGTAATCGATTTTCACGTTGGTCAACTGCGGGAACATCTGAATCATCGCGGCTTGCAGCACCTTGCCGCTTTTGGCGTCGTTCACGCTGTCGGACATCGCAAACCGGGCACGGCCGCCGAACAGCAGGCGGTTGTCCGGGGTCAGGCGGAAGTAGTTGCCGATCATGCGGCTGGTGACATAGGCACGACGGCCCGGCAGCAGTTGATCGATCAGTTCCTTGGAGAGCACTTCGGTGGCAATCACAAAACTGCCCACCGGCACGATCCGCCGCCGATACCAGCCCAAACCGCCGTGCTGACAGGCGCCGGTGGCCAGCAACACTTGCCCGGCGTGCAGCGAACCCTTGCTGGTGTTGACCTGATAGCCGCCGGCCTGGGCTTTCCAATCCAGCACCGAAGTGCCTTGGTGGATCAGCGCGCCGTGCCTTGCCGCTGCTTCGGCCAACCCAACGCCGAAGCGCCCGACATGCATCTGCACGCCGTTGCGTTGCAGCAAGCCACCGTGGAACTGCGCTGAATTGACTTCAGCGCGAGTCTGTTCGGCGGACAGCAACTCAACCTCGGCATCGACTTCCTTGCGAATCAATTCGCAGGTGCGCGCCAGGCCTTCGTAGTGCATCGGCTTGGCGGCCAGTTTGAGCTTGCCATTGCGAATCAGATCGCAGGCGATCTGCTCCTTTTCCACCAGCGACACCACGCTCTGCACCGCGCTTTCGTAGGCCTGGTAATAGGCCCGCGCCTTGTCGGCACCGAGACTGGCGCTAAGCCCGGCGTAATCCTGGGCCACCCCGGTGTTGCACTGGCCACCGTTGCGCCCCGAGGCTTCGCCGATCACCCGCCCGGCTTCGAGCACCACCACACTGGCGCCCTTCAGGGCCAACGCCCGGGCCGCCGCCAAACCGGTAAAACCGCCACCGACGATGGCCACGTCGACTTGCCCCGGCAATGCGCCGAGCTGAGCACCGGTGAACGCCGGTGCGGTGTCGAGCCAGTAGGATTCACTGCCCATGTCTAACCCCTTGTGCGCTGATGATTCAGAGGCCAACCAACGCGGCCAGTCCGCCGATATCGGTGATCTGCTGATAGCCGTAGAACGCGTTGCCTGGCACTTCGTGGCCACGGGCGACGAAGGCCTTGTTCTTGATCTTCATGTCGTGGGCCGGCATCAGGTCATAACGGAAGCTGGAGGACACATGCAAGATGTCTTCCGGGCCGCAGTTGAGGTTGTCGAGCATGTATTCGAACGCCGCCAGACGTGGCTTGTAGGCCTGGGCCTGTTCAGCGGTGAAGACCTTGTGGAACGGCGCGCCGAGCTTGTCGACGTTGGACATGATCTGGCTGTCGCTGGCGTTGGAGAAAATCACCAGGGGGATTTTGTCGGCGATTTTCGACAGGCCTGCCGGTACGTCCGGGTGCGGGCCCCAGGTCGGTACGGCGTCGTAATACAGCTGACCTTCGTCGCGGTATTCGATGCCCCAACGCTTGCAGGTCCGGGCCAGGGCGGTCTTGAGGATTTCGTCGTAGGGCATCCAGTCACCCATGACCTGATCCAGGCGATAGGCCGAGAAATCCTTGACGAACTGGTCCATCTGCCCGGCGGGAACACGATCTGCGAAAAGCTCGCGAGTCATCGTGCCCATGTGGAAATTGGTCAGCGTACCGTAGCAGTCGAACGTAATGAATTTGGGGCGAAGAAAGCTCATTGAGTGCGGTCCTGAAGTTCGTTGAGGTCATGGCGTGACTGGCATTCGCGTCGTTGGTAAGGCTCAGATGCAACGCTGCAGCACACCGTCATTACAACACCGTGAAATCAGCAGATGGCGTTAAAAGCGACCTCTGCTCGATACAAACCACCGTTTTAGCCACCCCCCTCAGCAGACTTTGCGGCTCGCTCCAGCCTTGGGCAAACCCCGTATTTGTGCGCTCTTATGGACCTTTATAGTCCTGTGCGGCCCGCGCGTGCCGCGATTGGCCGCAGAAACTGCGCCGGGCGGAATGAAAACGGGCGCTTCCCTGAAGAAGCGCCCGTTTGGGTAGTGATATAGAGCCTACTGAGAACCCTGTGGGAGCGAGCTTGCTCGCGATAGCGGCCTGACAGGCGACATTGATGTTGGCTGGACTGGCCTCATCGCGAGCAAGCTCGCTCCCACAGGGGGTGTGGGGTTATTGGAGGATATCGATCAGCACGCTTTTGAAGCGCAGGTTGGCCTCGAAGGCTTCACGCCCCAGGTCCTTGCCAATGCCCGAGCGCTTGTAGCCACCCGTCGGCAGGATGTAGTCATTACTGCGCCCGTAACGGTTGACCCACACCGTGCCCGCTTCCAGTTTGCGCACCAGGCGCAAGGCGCGGTTGATGTCGGCCGTGTGCACACCCGCCGCCAGGCCATAAGTGGCGTGGGCGGCCAGGCTCAGCGCCTGTTCTTCGTCGTCGAACGCCTGCACCGTCAGCACCGGGCCGAAGATTTCTTCGCAGACCGCCGGGTTGTGGTTGTCGAGGCTAGCCAGCAGTGTCGGTTGGAAGTAGGCACCGCCCAATCCTTCGAATAATCCACCACCGGTCAACACTTCAGCCCCGGCCTGGCGCGAGCGCTGGACGATACCGTCGATGCGACTGGCCTGGAGCCGGGAAATGATCGGCGACAGTGTGCTCTCGGTTGACCAGGTCGGACCGGGGCGCAGCTCTTCGAAATACGCCTGCAAGTGCGCGATAAACGGTTCCATGATCGAGCGCTGAATCAACAATCGCGAACCGGACACGCAAACCTGTCCGGCGTTACCGGTAATGGCCAGCGCCACGGTGCGTGCGGTTTTGGCGATGTCCGGGATATCGGCGAACACCAGTTGCGGACTCTTGCCGCCCAGTTCCAGGGTCACCGGTTTCGGCCCTACCAGCGCACAGGTGGACATGATGCTCGACCCGGTTGCGGTGGAACCGGTGAAGGTGACTTTGCCGATCCGTGGATGGCGGCATAACGCGTCGCCGGTGGTGCGCCCATCGCCCTGGACCACATTGAAGATCCCCGCCGGAACCCCCGCCTGTAACGCCAGTTCGGCAAAGCGCAGGCTGGAAAACGGTGTGAGCTCCGACGGCTTGAGCACCACGGCATTGCCTGCGGCCAGTGCCGGGGCGACTTTCCAGGAGGCCATGCTCAGCGGGAAATTCCACGGCGCGATGGCCGCGATCACGCCGTAAGGTTCGGCGATCTGCATGCCCAGGCGATCAGTCTGGGTCGCTGCGACCTGCCCACCGTGTTTGTCCGCCAACTCGGCAAAGAAGCGAATGCCTTCAGCGACGTAGGGAATGTCCCAGGCGATCACATCTTTATGCGGGCGGGTCGAGCCGACGGCTTCCAGCGGCGCGAGGATCTCGGCATCCGCTTCGATCAGATCGGCCCAGCGCCGCATCACTCGCGCCCGTTCCCGAGGCGCACGGCTGGCCCAATCGCTATGGTTGAACGCTTGCCAGGCATTGTTGACGGCCTCATCCACCAGGTTGGCATCGGCAATCGGTAACTCGGCATACACCTGACCGTCCGAGGGCCGCACCACCTCCAGTCCCGGTTGAGCATCGCGGTATTGGCCGCCGATAAAGTGAGCGCTGCGCACAGCAATAAGACGAGGATCGAAGCTATCCATGGAGCACTCCAAATAAGGGCTGGAGAGTCGTTGACTCAGGCTTCCATCGTAGAAAAAAAGCCCTGGCATTTGCTGCCGACCTTGTGGTGCAAATAAGCAGCAAGTGTGGTCTTGCGGCCTCTGCCTCGCGGAATCTGCCGAATGTTCGCAAGCCCCTTGTCAGCCCTTCACGCAGATGGGATACAGGCACCATCACGCCGGAAAACCGGCCGCACCTGCACACTGTTGACCGGAGACTCGCCATGTCCGCCCCTTACCTTTATCGCCCGATGACCGATGCCGATCTGACCGCAGCCCATGGGTTGTCCTTGCAGTTGAAGTGGCCCCATCGGCTGGACGACTGGGCGATGGTGCTGCGGATCAGCGACGGCTTTGTGGCGCTTGATGGCGAGCGCCTGATCGGGACGGCGTTCGCCTGCCCCCAAGGGGATTTCTCTACCATCGGCCTAGTGATTGTCAGCGACGACTATCAAGGCAAAGGCATCGGTCGCAAGCTGATGGAGCTGGCACTTGAGGCTTGCCAGTCACGTACACCGATCTTGAATGCGACCCTTGCCGGCGCACCGCTGTATGTCAGCCAGGGCTTTGTCGAGTTCGGTCGGGTTCAGCAACACCAGGGGTTGGCGCAAGCCTCCGACCCCAAGCCGCTGGCCGACGGTGAAACCTGTCGCCCGCTGCGTAACGCTGATCAGGGGCGGGTGCTGGAACTGGCCAATGCCGGGACCGGATTGGATCGCCGAACGGTGATCACGGATCTGTTCGATGTCATCGAGTCTTCGGTAGGCATCGAGCGTGACGGCCAGTTGTGCGCCTTCGCCATGTTGCGCCCCTATGGCCGGGGTCGCGGCGTCGGCCCGGTGGTCGCCGAAAACCTCGAACAAGCGCAACACCTGATCGCCGTGTTGCTGGCCCAGGTGCCGGAAACCTTCGTGCGCATCGACATTCCGGCGGACTGCGGCTTGAGCGACTGGCTCGAAGCGGTCGGCCTCAAGCAGATCGACACCGTGGCGCAAATGGCCCGAGGCACCCCGCCGCAAGCCGCCAACGGCATCTCTCAGTTTGCCCTGGTCACCCAAGCCATCGGCTGATGGCCTGACAACTCCTTTACCCGTTTGGAGCGTTACCCGTATGTCCCAACCTACCGTTCTGCTGTTGGCGCGAGCCGACGGCAGCCGCGTTGTCACGCCTTTCAAAACGTTGCCATTGAGTGCGACAGATCCGTTTATGGACACTCGCCGGGTTGCCTGGTCCGGGGGCGATGGTGTGTCTGCCGGCATCGTCGAAACTGGCGCCGTGTTTGATCTCGACGACTTCCCGCACACCGAAGTACTGCTGGTCCACGCCGGCCACGTGGTGCTGAAAACCCTGGAGCAGACACTGGAACTGGGGGTCGGCGCCAGCGCGGTGATCGGTCGTGGCACGGCGCTGCGGATCGAGGCGCATCCCGGCACGCAATGGGCCTTTTGTGCCATGGCCACCGTCGCGCCGACACCCGGCCTGACCTTGCTTGACCCGCTGGCCATGCTCTCGCCTTCAGCGGCGCCGGAACCGCAAATACTCATCGGCCCGACGCCGCAATGCCGGTCGCGCAATGCCTTCGAAGACGCGGTCACCGATCTGCGCGTCGGCATTTGGGATTCCACACCTTACGAACGCCATGGCCGGGCGCACAAGCTCAATGAACTGATGCACCTGATCGAAGGCAGCGTGACCTTGCTCGCACCGGATGGCTCCAGCGTGACGGTCAACCCCGGCGACAGCGTGTTCGTGCCCCAAGGTGCACCGTGTGCGTGGAAAAGCACGCGGTATGTGCGCAAGGTGTATGCGGTCAAATAGCGGTGTGCGCCAGCAGACACTGGACCAGGGCATCAAACACCACTTTGCAGCGCGGACTGTTGCGCAGGTCTTCATGCATGGTGACCCAGGCATCCAGTTGGAAGGTGAAGTGCTCGGGCAATACCTGCACCAGGCGGGCGTCACGCCTGGCAATGGCCGACTGGCAAAAGCCAATGCCAGCGCCCGCACGGATCAGGCTGAGTTGGGCCAGATCGCTGTCGGAGCGCAGCGAAAAGCCTTCGCGGCTCCAGCCTGGCACGCGCTTGCTGGCGGCGCGCAGGAACGGTGTCTCGGTGTCGAAGCCGATCAATGTGTGCCGAGCCAGATCTGCCGGTCCTTGCGGCGTGCCGAACTGGTGCAGGTAATCGGCCTGGGCGTGGAGCCCGATCTTGACGTTGCCAACACTGCGGGCGATGAGTTGCTCCTGTTTCGGCGCGGTCATGCGCACGGCGATGTCGGCTTCGCGTTGCAATAAATCCTGCACGCGGTTGGTGGCCACCAGTTCAATGGTGAGCTGCGGATGCGCCTCCCGCAGCCGTGCCAATGCCGGCGGCAGCACTTCCACGGCAATCACTTCACTGGCGGTCACGCGCACCGTGCCGCCGGTCGTTTGCCCCTGCCCGGCCATCGCCCGCTCCAGGGCGGCCGCATTGCTGTGCATGGCCTCGGCGTAACTGCGCAAGGTCAACGCCGCTTCGGTCGGCATCAAACCCGTTCTTGAGCGAGTGAACAACGTCTGTTTGAACGAGGCTTCCAGTTCAGCCACGTGGCGACCCACCGTAGGCTGAGTAATGCCCAGCGCCCGTGCGGCAGCCGACAGCGAGCCGTGGGTCAGCACCGCCAGAAAGCTTCGATAGAGTTCCCAACCGATATTTTTAGTCATACATAAATGTATAGTTGGTGATGGATATTCAGCAATTTCTTTCATCCCTCGTGCGAGATCAGAATCGATCTCTGACTTGGGAGACGGTGATATGACGCAGAAGGTTTTGGTACTGGGTGCAACAGGAGGCATCGGCGGCGAAGTGGCCCGCCAGTTGCGCGACGCAGGATGGCAAGTCCAGGCGCTGCAACGCGGGCTCGCGCACAGCAGCGAAACCCGCGAGGGGATTGTCTATCTGCGCGGCGATGCGTTGAATCGCGATGACGTCATGCGCGCCGCTCAAGGTTGCAGCGTGCTGGTCCACGCGGTGAATCCGCCCGGCTATCGTCGCTGGAATGAATGGGTGTTGCCGATGATGGACAACACCATCGCCGCAGCCCTGAAGGAAGGCGCCACGATTGTGTTGCCCGGCACGGTCTACAACTTCGGCCCGGACGCCTTCCCACGGCTGACTGAGGATTCACCCCAGCATCCACTGACCCGCAAAGGCCAGATCCGCGTCCAGCTCGAACAACGATTGCACGCCGCAACGCAGCAAGGCGCGCGGGCGATTGTGCTACGCAGCGGCGATTTTTTTGGTCCACGGGCCGGCAACAGTTGGTTTTCCCAGGGGATGATCAAACCTGGGCACGCGGTGAAGCGCATCAACCTGCCGAGCGATCCCGGCGTCGGTCATCAATGGGCTTATTTGCCGGATGTCGCGCAGACTATGGTGCAACTGCTCAGCCATCGGGAGCGCCTGGCACCCTTCTCGAACTTCCATATGGCCGGGTATTGGGACGCCGATGGCACACAGATCGCGACCGCCATCGCCCGCTGTGTCGAACGCGATGGTGGACAGGCGAAAATGCGCGCCTTTCCGTGGTGGCTGGCGCGCCTGGTCTCGCCTTTCGTGACCACGTTGCGTGAGCTATTGGAGATGCGCTACCTGTGGCAGCAGCCCTTGCGCATGGACAACCGTCGTTTGCTGGCGGTGCTCGGGGCGGAGCCGCACACACCGCTGGAGCAAGCGGTCGAAGCCACCCTGAAAGGTTTGGGCTGTCTTTCACTGCCCAATCCGTGAAGCTTTCAGCGATACTCGGCGCACCTCTCATAGGATTTGAAAGTGAGCGCTTAACCGATGAAAAACAAAAACCATACGCTGATCCTCTGTGGACTGCTCGCCCTGCCCTGGGGCGTGCAGGCACAGGAAACACCGTCGCACCTGGACAGCGTCATCCAGCAAGGTGTGCTGACGGTGTGCACCACCGGCGACTACAAGCCCTACACCTACAAAAATGAAAGCGGCGAGTACGAAGGTATCGACATCGCGATGGCCCGTTCACTGGCTGACAGCCTGGGCGCCAAGGTGAAATGGGAACAGACTACCTGGAAAACCCTGATGCCCGACCTAGTGGCGGGCAAATGCGACATCGCGATGGGCGGGATTTCTGTGACGCTGGAGCGGCAGAAAAAAGCCTTCTTCAGCAGCACGCTGGACGTCGATGGCAAGGTGCCGCTGGTGCGCTGCGAAGATCAGGCGCGTTACCAGACCATCGAGCAGATCAACCAGCCGTCAGTGCGGCTGATTGAACCGGCCGGTGGCACCAATGAAGCGTTTGTCCATGCCTTCCTGCCCAAGGCGCAGTTGATGCTGCACGACAATGTGACGCTGTTCCAGGCGCTGCTGGACAAGAAAGCTGACGTGATGATTACCGACGCGTCCGAGGCGCTGTACCAGCAGAAACTCAAGCCTGGGTTGTGTGCGGTGAATCCGAGCCAGTATTTCCAATATGGCGAGAAGGCGTATCTGCTGCCGCGCGATGACGTGACGTGGAAGCAGTATGTTGATCAGTGGCTGCACCTGAGCAAGGTGACCGGGAATTATCAGAAAGTGGTTGGCGAGTGGTTGGCGGTGCCTGGCCAATAATGAACGCACACAACTACGCCACTCAATGAGTGGCGTTGTTTATGCGCAGGTTTACCAAAGCCCCACCGTATAGCTGACGATCAGCCGATTCTCATCCAGGTCATTGCCGAAGTTCGAGCGCACCGATGCGTTACGCCATTTAAACCCCAACCCTTTCAACGTGCCGTCCTGCACCACGTAGGCGATATCGGTGTTGCGCTCCCACTCTTTGCCCTCCCCCGGCGCACTGCGCTGCACGTTGTCGCCGGAAATGTAACGGGTCATAAAGGTCAATCCCGGCACACCGAGAGCGGCGAAGTTGTAGTCATAGCGGGCCTGCCAGGAGTGTTCATCGATGTTAGCGAAGTCGCCGATCTGCACGAAGTTGATCAGGTACGGATCGCTACGACCGATGTACGGAAACGGATCGTCGCCACTCATGCGCTGGTAGCCGAACCCCAGTGCATGGCCGCCGAGGCTATAGGTAAACAGCGCCCCGAACGCCTGGTTATCAATCTTGCGAAAGTTGCCGTCTTCAGCGCTGCGGGCATAGCGCACGTCGCTCTTCAGCGATTGACCGGAACCCAGGTCCAGCGCGTGAACGAACCCGAGGTAATTTTGCTGGTAGATGTTTTCCAGTTTGCCGTAACGGTATTGCGCCGTGAGGCTGGGCAGGAACTGATAGTCCGCCCCGGCGAACTGGAACTTGTCACTGCTGCCGCCGATTCGGTTGGCGGTCATGTCCTGGTAGTCGGTGGAGTCGACAACGTTGATCTGGGTGAATTGCCCGGCGCTCAGTTTCAACCGGTTGATTTCCTGCACGCTCAGCAATCCACCCTTGAACGTCCCCGGTAAAAGGCGGGTGTCGTTGGAACTCACCACCGGGTCCTTGATCTGCAATGTTCCCAGTTTCAACGTGCTGTTGGACAAGCGCACTTTGGCGGTCAGGCCCAGTTCGCCATATTGATCCTGCGAGCCGCCCGATAAATCCGGCGGCAGCAAATTGGTGCCTGCTGTACCGCCACCGGAATCCAGTTTAAAACCCGCCATGCCCAAGGCGTCCAGGCCAAAACCCAGGGTGCCGGCGGTGTAGCCGGATTCCATGCGCAACAGAAAACCCTGGGCCCACTCCTCGGCTTTGTCCCGTGAACCGTCCTGGCGGAAATCCCGGTTGAAGTAGAAGTTACGGGCTTCCAGGCTGCCTTTGCTGTCAGCGATGAAGTCCGCCTGGGCGCTGGGCACCGCGATCAGGCTCAAGCCGAGCAAAGTGCCGACCGGGGTATACAACCGATAGGTGGAATTGAAATGGCGCATGCCAAGCTCCTTTTGCGGACACGAGCGAGCCTGCTCGGGGGCGTGGCGGTCGCGTCCGATATTGTTTTTATGAAGTTGTCGCGGGGGAGCGGACGCAATGACCTGCGTCGGGAGCGGATTCTTCGGGTCGGGGCACGGCGGCGTCAAACGGGAAAAAAGCGAGGTCAGGCATAAGAAAATTTGATGCGCTCAATGGCCGACTATGGAGTAACAATTGCAACCAGTCCTCTTCATAAGAACCACAAACACCAAGAGTGCCGCCATGAACCTCAAATTCCTCGAAACCTTCGTCTGGGTCGCCCGCCTGCAAAGCTTCAGCCTGACCGCCGAGAAAATGTTCAGCACCCAGGCCGCGATCTCCAGCCGGATCGCCGCGCTGGAAGACGAGTTGGGCCTGCGCCTGTTCGTGCGAGACTCGCGCGGGGTTTCGCTGACGCCTGAAGGGCTGAAGGTGCTCGACTATGCCGAGCAAATGCTTGAGGTTCAGCGCGCGTTGAAGCACTCGCTGGACAACACCAGCCCGCAGCAGGGCCTGGTGCGCATCGGTGTGATGGACACGGTGATCCACACTTGGCTCAGCCCGTTGATGTCGACCCTGATGCAGACGTTCCCCGCAGTGGAAATCGAAATCACCGCCGACGCCGCGCGCAATCTCTGCGAACAACTGCAAAAGGGCTATCTGGACATCGTGTTCCAGACCGACCTGATCCGCCACGAAAGCGTGCGCAACCTCGAACTGGCGCACTACCCCATGCACTGGATCGCCGCCAGCAACTCAATCTATGCCCGGCCCTATGCCTCGCTGATCGACATGGCCAGTGAACGCATCATCACCTTCGTCAAACACTCGCGGCCGCATCAAGACGTGCTCAACCTGTTGCACGCCCATGGCATCACCGCGCCACGGGTCAGTTGCGTCAACTCGGTGTCGGCCATGACCCGGCTGATTCGCGACGGCTTCGGCATTGGCGCCTTGCCAGCGGCGCTGGTGGCCAAGCCCCTGGCCAGCGGCGAGTTGATTCAGCTGGAGCCTGGCACCGGCCTGCCGCAACTGGATGTCGTGGCCTCGTGGCGCGCCGGCGTCGGCCTGGAACTGATCGAAAGCATCGTTGATATGAGCCGCCAGGTGGTCGGCCAATATGCGATTGATGTCGGCCCGCAACGCATGGTCGCGGCACCCGGTCTGAACAGTCGACGGCCCCTCGAATAACTTTTAGTTGTCTGGGGGCAACAACATTCCTTGTTGGACGCCATCGCCACGGTTTTCTAAAAAGACCCACGAACCTGTGGAGATGCCTTGATGAATCAACCCGCCCTGTCCTTCGAACAATTACAACAGCGCGCCCCGCTGGCCCTGCGCCAAAGCATCGCCGCCGGACACTATCAGGGCCACACCAGCGGCCTCGGCCAGGGCCGGGTGCAGGCCAATATCGTGATTCTGCCCAGCGATTGGGCCAACGAGTTCCTGCGCTACTGCACCCTCAATCGTCAGGCCTGTCCGCTGCTTGACGTCACCGAGCCGGGGGATCCGTTTTTTCGCAACCTCGGCACCGCCATCGACATTCGCCATGATGTGCCGCGCTATCGGGTGTATCGCCATGGCGAATTGAGCGACGAGCCGCTGGACATCGAATCCCTGTGGCAAGACGATCTGGTGGCCTTCGCCATCGGCTGTTCGTTCTCCTTCGAACAATCGCTGCTGGACGCCGGCATCGCCCTCAAGCACATCGATCTGGGGCGCAATGTCGCCATGTACCAGACCAACATCGACACCCGCCCTACCGCGCGCCTCGGCGGCAAATTGGTGGTGAGCATGCGGCCGATGAAAGCCGCCGCAGCGATTCAGGCGATTCAGATCACTGCGCGCATGCCCAACGTCCACGGTGCCCCGGTGCACATCGGCGATCCGTCGCTGATCGGTATTCATTCGCTGGACACCCCGGATTACGGCGATGCGGTACCGATCACCGCCGATGAAATTCCGGTGTTCTGGGCCTGCGGGGTGACGCCTCAATCCGTGGTGCAAGCCTCGCGTCCACCACTGTGCATCACCCATGCGCCGGGCTGCATGCTGGTGACGGATTTATGGAACAGCGCGGTGTGATGCTTCAACCTGCCTGCAACCGTTGCCGATATTCGCTGGGCGTCTCCTGCATTTCATGACGAAAGTGCCGGTTGAAGTTCGACAGGTTGGCATAGCCGACTTCGAAGCAGATATTCGCAACGCTCAGGCTGCTTTGCGCCAGTAAACGGCAGGCCCGCTGGACCCGCAGCTTGCGGGTCAGGTCGACGAAGGTGTGACCGGTGGCGCGTTTGAAGAACTTGGAGAACGCCGGTTCGCTCATTTCCAGACGCTGGGCGATGACGGACAGGCGCAGTTCCTCGGCGAGGTCGTTAAGAATGTAGTCAAAGACGATGCTCATGCGCTGGGCCGTCAAGGCGTCGAGCATCGGCGCATATTGCAGGCTGGCGAGGGTCTTTCTTTGGCTTTCCGGCGCCGAGGCCAACAGTTGCAGCAACGACAGAAACAGGCACAACCGCTCAAACCCCTGGCTCTGGCCGATCTGTTCAAGAAACTCGGCGGCTTTCTTGCGGGTCGCACCGCTGAACTCGATGCCTTGGGCCGCTTGGCGGAACAGGCTTTGCAATTCATTGAGTTCGGGCACCAGATTACGTAGCTGCATCAGCGCCTGGCCGTCGAACTGCAACACCACGTCACGGCCGGCAATCACCTCGCCTTTGCCCAGATCGCTGATCCAGTCGTGCGGCAACCCGGGGCCGATCAGCGCCACATGGCCAGCCTCGAACAGGCCGATGTAATCCCCCGCCAACAGCCGACCATTGCCTTCGCGGATCAGGTGAATTTCGAACTCGGGATGATGATTCCAGCGCGCCAGGTCGAAGGGATAGTCATGCTGATACCAACGAAAGCTGTGTTGTGGCTCGTTGAGAATGACTTCGAGGGCGGGCTGTTTGTCCGCAGTGGCGTAATGGCTCATCACTGTCGAGTCCTTCTTATTCTTGTAGGTCAAGCAAGATTCACACTAAGGCGTATGGGTTGCCTAGCGCAATGATGGGCGACGACTGATACTTTTTTGCCGCGCGTACGAGCGGTTAAAAAAGTATCAGTGGGGCGTGCGCCATTCATTTGTGAGGCCGTTGGGCAGCTGTTGTAATCGCTTCGCCATCCCGGATTACAACAATAAAAGATTCTGCTGCCCACGCTGCAGAGCGGAGAACACGATGAAGCTATTGCCCAACGCACTTTTTCTGTCCGCCGGTTTTTCCTTCGCCCTGCTCGCCCAGGCGGCCGACACCGTCACCATCGCCACCGTCAACAACAGCGACATGATCCGCATGCAAAAGCTGTCGAAAACCTTCGAGGCCGCGCACCCGGACATCAAGCTCAATTGGGTGGTGCTGGAGGAGAACGTCCTGCGCCAGCGCCTGACCACTGACATTGCCACCCAGGGCGGTCAATTCGATGTGTTGACCATCGGCACTTACGAGACGCCGTTGTGGGGTGCCAAACACTGGCTGGAACCGATGAATGATTTGCCCGCCGGCTACGACCTCGACGACATCTTCCCTTCGGTTCGCCAGGGGCTTTCGGTCAACGACACGCTCTATGCCCTGCCGTTCTATGGCGAAAGCACGATCACTTATTACCGCACCGACCTGTTCAAGGACGCCGGGCTGAACATGCCCGAGCACCCGACCTGGACCCAACTCGGCGAGTTCGCCGGCAAGCTGCACCACCCGGACAAAGAGCAATACGGCATGTGCCTGCGGGGCAAGGCCGGTTGGGGTGAGAACATCGCGTTGCTCTCGACCATGGCCAACGCCTTCGGTGCGCGTTGGTTTGACGAACAATGGCGACCACAACTGACCGGGCCAGAGTGGACCGCCGCCGCCAACTTCTACGTCGATACGCTGAAGCGCTACGGCCCACCCGGTGTGTCGAGCAACGGCTTCAACGAAACCCTGGCGCTGTTCAACAGCGGCAAATGCGCGATGTGGGTCGATGCCAGCGTTGCAGGTTCCTTCATCACCGACAAAACCCAGAGTAATGTCGCGGATAAAGTCGGCTTTGTGGCGGCGCCGACACAGGTCACGGACAAGGGCTCGTCCTGGCTCTATGCCTGGTCGCTGGCAATTCCCACCAGCTCTCAACACAAAGAGGCGGCCAAAGCCTTTGTGACCTGGGCGACCTCCAAGGAATACATCCAATTGGTCGCCGAGAAGGATGGCATCGCCAACGTGCCGCCGGGTACGCGGATGTCCACCTACAGCGACGCCTACTTGCAGGCCGCGCCGTTCGCCAAAGTCACGTTGCAGATGATGCAAAACGCCGACCCGGCGCACCCGTCCATGCAGCCTGTGCCTTACGTCGGCATCCAGTACGTGACCATTCCCGAGTTCCAGGCCATCGGTACCTCGGTGGGCAAGCAATTGTCCGCCGCGCTCACCGGGCAGATGTCGGTCGAACAGGCCTTGGCCAGCGCCCAACAAAATACCGAACGCGAAATGAAGCGTGCCGGGTATCCCAAGTAATCAGCGCATCCCTTGTGGGAGCAAGCCCGCTCCCACACTGGATTTATAGACCCGCCCCTGGCTCCAACAAACGGAGAAGAAAATGAAACGCCTGGAAGGAAAAAGCACCCTCATCACCGGTTCCGCCCGAGGCATTGGCCGGGCGTTCGCCCAAGCCTATATCCACGAAGGCGCGACCGTGGCGATTGCCGACATCAACCTGCAACAGGCCCGAGCCACGGCGGCCGAGCTGGGCCCGAATGCCTATGCGGTCGAGATGGACGTGACGAATCAGGCGTCGATAGACGGCGCAATCGCAGCCGTCGTCGCGACAGTCGGCAAGCTGGATATCCTGATCAACAACGCAGCGCTGTTTGATCTCGCCCCCATTACTGAGATCTCTCGCGACAGCTACGAACGCCTGTTCTCGATCAACGTTGCAGGCACTCTATTCACGCTGCAGGCCGCCGCCCGGCAAATGATCAGTCAGGGTCATGGCGGCAAAATCATCAACATGGCCAGCCAGGCCGGGCGCCGGGGCGAAGCGTTGGTGGCGGTGTATTGCGCGACCAAAGCGGCGGTGATCAGTCTTACGCAATCGGCGGGGCTGAACCTGATCAAGCATGGCATCAACGTGAACGCCATCGCCCCCGGCGTGGTGGACGGTGAGCATTGGGACGGCGTCGATGCGTTGTTCGCCAAGTACGAAAATCGTCCGCTCGGAGAAAAGAAAAAACTGGTCGGTGATGAAGTGCCGTTTGGGCGCATGGCGACCGCAGATGATCTGGTCGGCATGGCGATCTTCCTGGCGTCGGCAGAAAGTGATTACATCGTGGCGCAGACCTATAACGTCGATGGCGGCAATTGGTTGAGTTGACCCCGAAATAGGGGACCAAAAAAACGCCACTCATTGAGTGGCGTTTGCGTGTCCGAAGAAAATTAAGGTTGATCCCGATCACGAAAATCAACCGGAACAAACGTGAAACCACCCTCGCCTTCAGCCCGAATATGCCCCAGGCCCGGGAATGGAAGATGCGCGCCTGCCACCAGCTCACGTTGCGAGGCGGCACTGGCGAACTGTTTTTCACGCTGGGCCGCGGCTTCTTTAGGCGCGACATCGTAAACAATGGTGATTTTCGGTTTAGGAAACTGCACCGACGCGACGTGGACGATGTCACCGATAAACTCGATGGACTCACCCTTGCTTTCGAACCGGTAGAAGCTATGGCCAGGCGTATGGCCCGGTGTCGGAATCGCTTTGACGCCCGGGAACAGTTCGGTTACGCCATTGAATGGCACAACCTTCCCCGCTTTGACATAGGGCCCGACGGTTTTCACCGCCTCCTCGAAATAGCGCTTGTCGTAGCCGTTAACCCCATGGATGTTCGCCGGATCGAGGAACAAATCCACATCAGGCTTACCCACGTGAACGGTAGCCTTCGGGAAAACCAACTGCCCTTCGCTCACCAGGCCGCCGCTGTGATCGGTGTGGATATGGGTGAGCAAGATGTCGTTGATCTGCTCTGGCGCATACCCCGCCGCTTTCAAACTGCCGAGCAGCTTGCCGCCCTTGCCCGGACCGAACAATGCTCCAGAGCCGGTATCGACCAGGACAAGTCTGCTGCCGGTATCGATCAAGAAGGCATTGATCGACACTTCAGCCGGATTGGACAAAAAGGCATTCTTGAGCAAGCCGTCCGTTTCAGCGGGAGTGGTGTTGGTCAGCAGCGCGTGCAGATCCTGTGGCACCGTCCCATCGGACAGTGCCGTCACCTGAAAATCGCCTACCCGGTAACGATAGACGCCGGGGGCTTGGGCACGAACTTGCGCGCCAGCCAGCGCAGGCGCCACCTGCGCTTCGGTCGCGGCATCGGCACCTGAAGAAAAGACGCCAACCAGCGCTATCGACACCGCCAACGCACTCGAGACGAAAAAGCTGTTCACTCGCATAGGTCACTCCATAAGACAACATCAGTTCAATACCAACCCTAATGCCTCATAGTCGGGGCCGTGAGTTACATCTCCCTATACGAGGTATTTCGAATATGGATATCCGGCGTTCGGACCTCCCTTTGCTGATTTCATTGAATGCGCTACTTGAAGAGCAGAATGTCACCCGTGCGGCCAAACGGTTGAACATCAGCCAACCGGCGCTCTCCACGCAACTGGGTCGGTTGAGGGATCTGTTCGATGACCCGCTTCTGGTCCCGTCTGAAGCAGGCCGGGGCATGGTGCCGACTGACCGGGCGCTGGCCATTGCGCCGCGCCTGCATCAGGCTTTGCTGGATCTTCAAGGCGCCGTCGCATGGAGCGAAGACTTCAAGCCGCTCACGGCCAGGCGCGATTTTGTGGTGGCCGTGAATGACAATATTTTTACTCTGGTGGGGCTGACCGTCGCGCAGTCGATCCTGGCGCACCAGGCACCCGGCATACGCCTGAGTTTCGTGACACCGATTGAAGCGAGCCTGACGTACCGGATGGAAAAAGGTGAGATAGATCTGTATGTCGGCCTCACTCGGCAGGTGCCCGAGGCATTGAAGTCCAGATTCCTGCTGCAAGACACCTTCCGGTTGGCCCAACGCAAAGGGCATCCCCGAGGCACGGAAAATCCTGATCTTGATGAGTACTGCACGCTCACTCACGTCATGGTTTCCCAGGAAGGTCAGTTCAAAAGCAGTGTAGACAGCACGCTGGAAAGCCTGGGCCGTGAGCGCCACGTGGCACTGACCGTTGCCGGATACAATCAGATTCCCCTCGTGCTCGGGGATACCGACTGTGTAGCGACGCTGCCTGATCGCCTGCTGCAACGGTACGCCACCGGCCTGGATATCTTGCCCCTGCCCTTCCATTTGCCAGCGTTCGATGTCGCCATGGCCTGGCACCCGAGATCCCATGAAGATCCGGCGCATCATTGGCTGCGCGAGCATTTTGTGTGTGCGGCGAACCAGGGAAAAGGCTGAGCCGGCATACCGTGCCATCGGCCTGGAAAGTACCCGCAGGGCCGATCCGGCTGGTATTGTGCAGCGCTGTGAAAATACGCCGTATGACTGAGGGGAATTTGACGTTGAGTACTGAAGAGAAAATGACCGGGGATTTGTTCGCAGTCGATGATAAACGCCTGGGGCTCAAGCCCGTCGTGGACTTCAACAGCTATCTTCGCGTGGCCTTCGGCGACGGTCAATGCACTTGCATTCGTTGTGTCGAAAAACAGGGCGATGAAAGCGGTTATGAGTACCAGCACACCTTCGATCTTGAGGGGCAAGTGGTTCACCGCCGCTTCGCGTCCACCGCCGGTAGCGATGTGCTGATGGTGCTGAAGAAAGCCTGGCTGTCGTATACCAAAGCAGAGTTGGAGGTGTACGGGAATCTGGTGCTGGCGACCGTGAAGGAGTTTGTCGAACCGCCATTGCACAAGCGCCTGCAGCCGCTCTTTCTGGCCAGTGGTTTGGTCAAGGACGTTGACGGGAATCTGCAACTGCAGCAACAACTGGCTGCCTGATTATCGTTGAATTATCCGCAAATAAAAGCGCACCTGCTCTGTGCAGGTGCGCCAACTCTTTGGCCTGTTTTGACTGAGCAAACTGCTGCTCAGACTCTCTGAAATACCCTATAAAAGCCATGCTAATTTTTCAATTCGGCACAGCAAAAAACATTCTTGTCATTGCTGGCGACCGATGCTATAACTTCGTCACATTTCAACTAACATTCAATAATATTAGAGCAATTGGTCTAATAAGGGCTCTTGCTTTATAAAAATCGCCCCACTGACCGAGCCCTCTCATCATGCCCAAGCTTACCTCAAGCCAAAGCATTTTCGATTTAGTCCAGGAGCTTGAGAACAACATCCCGGGATTAAATAAAAAAGAATACGTTGAAATACTGGAATGGATATTCGGTAAGTTAGAGGTGAGTAAATTCGCCTATGTCCATATGGATTCCAGCCCCTTCGAAAGCTCCGACATCGCCATTCATAGCAACTACCCCGCCGAATGGGTAGAAACCTATCGTAAAAACGCCCTCTACAAGTCAGATCCCGTCATGGCGAACTCCGCCATCACCTCGAATCCGTTCTTCTGGAATGAAATCCCGGACGAATCAAACGGTGAGATATTTGAACAGTCACAGGAATATGGCATCCAGCAAGGTTTCAGCATTCCGCTGCATGAGCCAGGTCGGGCGTTCGGCTCAATTCATTTAACCTCGGAAGAAAATGACCCTGACTTTGTGCGAATTGTCCGGGAAAACATGTTCATCATCAAAACCATCAGCATTATTGCCCATCAGTATCGCCCCGTCGAAACCAGCACCGAAAGTGCGCTGAAATTGACGCCCCGAGAACATGAATTCCTGCACTGGCTGGCGCTGGGGAAGAACTATAAGGAAATAGGTCTGATCATGAGCATTACCGAGCGGACCGTTAAATTTCACGCCAAGCAAATGACTGAAAAACTGGACTGTATCAATGTCAAGCAGGCCATGATCAAAGCGTTATATCTGAACCTGATTTAACCCTTGGTGTACTGGATAGTTCATTCTTCGCGACAACCCACTTCATCTCAAGTTCCGTATTGCCCCAAAACTGCACGCGTATTGTGCAGAAATGGGACAGGCGTCACCTTTTTCCAGGTCACGCAAATACTACTTTGGACGCCACATTGAATAGCATCACAGATGCAAAGACCCCAATCACCACGGAAATCGTTCTATTGACCATTCTCCCGGTAATAGACGAATGCAGTTTGCGCCCGCAGTAAGCACCTGTTGCCACCCACACAAGTCCGACCGGAAAGATAATGATCGAAAACAGTGACATAAATGGCACATAACTGTTAAGCGCCAAAAAGGTGCCGGTGGGTGCAACAAACGAAACGAAAAACAATCCCTTTGGATTGGTGAGTGTCGCCAGGAACAATTCAGGAACCGTAATGGCCGCGACAACGGAAGAGGCGTTGCCTCGGGTCGAAAACCACAACTTCAACGATATATAAAACAGGAAACACACGGCGAAGATCTTGGTTCCGGTCACCACCCATGAATAGTCGACAGCCAGGCGGTCAATGAACACACCCCAGACCGTAATCTGAATCATATAAGCCAGCCACTCTGCAGCAATCAGCCGGAACGAGTGGGCGTTCAAGCCCCTGCTGATGCCCGATTGCAGCAGCAGCGAATTGGTGGGGCCTGGAACCAACAGCACGGTCAGCAGGGAAATCGCAATGTAGTACATAAGGTCATCCATACCAGAAGCCGAGGCGGCTTATATTTTCAGGAGGCGAATCAGTTCATCCTTATGCAATAAGTGCCAGGACTGATAGCGTAATATGGCATCACACCGAAAGCAGAATCGAGATTGCAAGCACACTCAGTCACCGGGCAGGACAACAATAGATGTCGACCATTATTCAAGCGGACAGAGTTCTTGGGCAAGAGAACAACGTTCCCACACCTTTATTGCTGTTTGATTACGTGAATAAAAAGCTCAACTGCGTCAATGATTCCTCACCTCCCGCCTACCCATAATGATTAGCGTTCGAAACCCCGTATCGCCGGGATTGTGATCGAGCCCACAGGCGCGCCAATAATTAATTCAATAGTCAGCATTCGATACAGGTAGGACGACTAGTATTAAAGCGCCACACCCCTCGAAAAACCAAACTATCAATTAAACAACAACTGGCGCAATCCAGACACTGTACTTAAGGACAGTTGTAATACTTTAGTCTAACGTTAACAGTAAAGTCCCCACGCACAACCAAGAACGTCCGATCATGAAACAATTTCACAGCGAATTTGAGTTTTCCGGTGTATACACCAGCATTGGCAGTTACTCGACAATCCCGCCAACAATCCTAGAGCAAATACTCTCCATTCGAAAAGTCGCTTTTATTGATAGAAAAAAATGGGACATTGAAAGCTATCAAGGCAGCGATTATGAATCTGACGAATACGACGATACGGATGCGATTTATATCTACTCCCACCAAAGAGATCGCGTCACCGGCTGCGTCCGACTTCGCCCTTCCAGCAAACCGACCCTGATGTCAGGCGCCTTAAGTTTTATGCTGGCAACAGATAAAACCAGAGCCAATACAAAACATTGCTGGGAAGCGACCCGATTTGCGCTGGCCGCCAATGATAATACTATTGGAGAACTTAATAAATCGAACATCGATTTTCGCACGGCGGCAATTTTTCTGTCAATGATAAAGTTTGCCTTTAAACAAAACGTGCATACCTATGAAGTTGTTGTAGATGCCATGATGGAAAAGATCCTGAAACGTTCCGGATGGACAGTAAATAGACGAAATATTTCCCAGGGAACAAAAGGTGAAAAGGTTATCTATGGCACACTTGCCTGCACATCATCCATATACGAAGAAGTTTTAAAGAAGAACACACCAACGGCTACAACGTTAGACGATGAAGTTCTAAGCGAAGCATTGATGGCCTGCTAATATCACACAGTCAATCCGACCTGCACGGACTTGATATCCCAAACTGAAACAAATCAGAAACACGCTGTATATACACTGATGGCATGTCGAAATTAGATAAAAACAACCCCAACCGAAATCATGACATGGAGAGCCGATGAACTTACAAAGATTATTCCCGCACGTTGGCAAAGTCATTGCCAGTACAGGCAGCCGTAACTTTCCCCGAATGCTACACGATCTGATACTCACGGAATTGCCTGTAGACGCCACCCATATTACGGAGCAGTGGATAGACGATAGGGATATTTCTGAACTGAGCACATCAAGTATTGGCTGCGTCGGACTGAATAACACGTGTATAGACGCCATCATGGACTCCCACACGGTAAAAAAGCCTTACCTACTGGCCGATGATATTTTTTTCGAAGACGCGAAATATCAGAAGCTTCCGGATTTTTCCTGCTGCTTGCTCGCCCAGGACCAGTCGGACAAAGTGCCGCCCAGGGCAGCCGCCCAATTGCACCTGACCTCCCGCAAAAATGGTCGCCGCTACGTCCTTTCTGTGTACCGCTCCCATCTTTCCCAAGGCTTTTCGCCACAGGAATGTGCCTTTCTGAAAGATTTTTCCTGCCTGCTGCTGCCCATGGTTGAAGAGCATGTTGCTGCCCTGCTCCCGTCGGCACCGTCTCGACCAGACACCCATATTGCGCTGGATGAACCCGAACACGGCGGCATGGAAACGTTGCGACAGCGCTTTGCCGATCGCCTGCTTGAATCAGGGCTGACCCTTTCATCGCGCGAAACCGAAGTGTGCGTGGGTCTGTTGGCCGGGCATACGGCGCCAGAACTCGCCGAGCAATTCGACCTGAGAGTGAATACCGTCGAGAGTTATCTCAAGCGTGCGGCGATAAAAATGGGGATCGGCGGACGCCGTTCGCTGATTCGCTGGATGCATTCGGTGGATGCGCAACAAGCCTCTGTTGAACGGATCGCCACACCTGCACTTCGAAACGCCGTCTAAAACCTCTTCCCCTATTTTCCCGACCGCAGCCCACATCAGGCTCGCGTCGGGGAATCCTGCTTCAGCCTTCATTCGCCACCTCCCTGTCGGGCAGTACGCCAACGCGACGTTTGAGCGACTGCAATACATCGTCCACATACGTAAAGATCACCGGCACCACCAACAAACTGAGCAATGTCGAGGTCAACAAACCGCCGATCACCACGACTGCCATCGGCTGCCGGAAGCTCGGGTCTTCGCCAATGCCCATCGCGGTTGGCAGCATCCCGGCGCCCATGGCAATGGTGGTCATCAGGATTGGACGGGCGCGTTTGTGGCAGGCATCGATCAATGCCTCATAGCGTCCCAGGCCAAAATCGCGGCGGGCCATGATGGCGTACTCCACCAACAGAATGGAGTTCTTGGTCACGATCCCCATCAGCATCAGCAAACCGATCACCGACGGCAGGGAAAAACTCAGGTTGCATACCAACAGCGCCACCAATGCACCGCCCAACGACAGCGGTAATGCCGACAGAATCGTCGCGGGCTGCAAGAAGTCGTGGAACAGCAGCACCAGCACCGCATAGATACAGAACACACCGATGGCCATGGCCAGGCCGAAACTGCCAAACAGTTCACTCATCAGTTGCAGCTCGCCCGACTCCACCAGTTTCACTTCGGAGGGCAGGTTGAGCATCACCGGCAACTGGGTGACCTCGGCCATGACTTCGCCGAGGGTGCGGCCGTTGAGTTCGATGGACAGCGTGATGTTGCGCAAGCGATCCAGGCGCATGATTTGCGCCGGCCCGCTGCCCATGCGCAGTTCACCCAGCGAGGCCAGCGCCACTTGGCCGTCACGGCCGGTCACGCGCAATTGGTTGATCGCATCCAGGTCGTTGCGCACCAGCGGATCCATGCGCACCCGAACATCCACCTGACGCTGGGACAAGTTGATTTTTCCGAGTGCCGAGGAATACTCGCCGTAGGTCGCCATGCGCAAGGTATCGGCAATGTCCTGGCTGGTGATGCCTTGTTCGGCGGCGCGGGCGAAATCCGGGTGCATCTGGATTTCCGGACGCTGCAAGGCAGAACTGGAGGTCACATTGCCGATGCCCTTCAATTGCCGCAGCTGCGGCTCAAGGGCGCTGGCGGTGCGCACCAGCAAGTCGCCGTCGTCACTCGCCAACACGATGTCGAGCTTCTCGCCGCTGCCATCGCCGCCGACGTTGACCCGCACGCCGGGCAGTGAGCGCAACACTTGGCGAATTTTTGCTTCGACCTCGACCTGTTTGAGTTCGCGTTCACCGCGAGGCACCAAGTCCACGGTCAGGATCGCGTCACCGTTGCCGGTAATGTCCTTGGGTCCCGAGCCCGAGCTGCTGGCGGTGCCGATCGAACTGAAGACGTGTTTGACCTCGGCCATGGCGCTCAGTCGCTCGCTGGCCTGCTGGGTGATCGCGGTGGTCTGCTCCAGGGTTGTCCCGGGCGGCAGTTCCAGGATGACTTTGCTGTGGGCCGTGTCGGCGGGCGGCAGGAAACTGGTGGGCAACAGCGGGATCAGCATCAGCGAGCCTATAAAAAACAGCCCGGCGCAGAGCATCGTGGTTTTGCGTCGGTTCAGGGTGCCGTGGATCCAGCCGAGGTAGCGCGTCATCAAACGGCTATCGTGTTCGGCTTCGTGCCGGGCCCGCAGGAAATAGGCCGCCATCATCGGCGTCAGCAGCCGCGCCACGAGCAACGAAAACAGCAACGCTGCCGAGGCCGTCACCCCGAACTCACGGAAGATCTTGCCAGCGATGCCGCCCATGAACGCCGTGGGCAGGAACACCGCGACCAGCGTCACCGTGGTGGCCAGCACCGCCAGGCCAATTTCATCCGCGGCTTCGATGGCGGCCTGGCGCGGGGTCTTGCCCATGCGCAAATGTCGGGCGATGTTCTCGATCTCGACGATGGCATCGTCCACCAGCACGCCGATCACCAGGGCCAGGGCCAACAGGGAAACGGTGTTGAGGGTGAATCCGGCCAGGTAGATCACGCCAAACGTCGGGATGATCGACAGCGGCAGCGCCGTGGCCACGATCAGCGTCGCGCGCCAATCGCGCAAAAACCACCAGACCACCAACACCGCCAGCAGCATGCCTTCGTAAAGCAGGCTCATCGAACCACGGTAATTGTCGAGGACCGACTCCACCGCATCGCTGGCTTCGACGATGTGCACGTTGGCATGTTGCTTGGAAAACTCAGTCATCGCCTCGCGCACGTCAGTGGCCACGCCAACATCGGAGAAGCCCAACGAACGCACGACCTGAAAACCGATCACTGGCTTGCCATCGCGAAACGCCCGGGTGCTGCGTTCGGCGTGGGTGTCGCGGATATCAGCCAGTTGCCGCAACGCCAGCAGGCGCCCGTCACCACTGGGAATGTCGATGGCGCCGAGGGCGGCCGGGTCGTTAATGGCCCCCAAGGTCCGCAACGACTGCTGCCCGCTGCCCAGGTTGCCCTGACCGCCCGAGTTGTCTTTTTGCATCGCCCGCAACTGACTGGCCACATCCGCGACACGGATGCCGAGCCCCGCCATCAAGGCCGGATCGAGGTTGACCTGAATCTCCCGGTCGACACCGCCCACCCGGGAGATCAGCGCCACACCCGGAACCGACAGCAGCTTTTTGCTCAGCTCATTGTCGACGAACCACGACAGCGCCTCTTCATCAAGGCTGTCGGAGTCGATAACGTAGGTCAGCAGCGAACTGTCGCTGGTGGTCAGCCGCGAGACTGACGGCGTATCCAGGCTGGCCGGCAATTGGGGAATGGCGCTGTCCACCGCGTTGCGCACTTCGTTGAGTGCCTCGTTGCCATCCTTTTCGATGGCGAAGCTGACGCTGATATTGACCGCTCCGTCGGTGATCACGGTGGTCACGTGCTTGAGCAGGCGCAGGGAGGTGAGTTGGTCTTCGAGCTTGCGTGCCACCTCGGTTTCCAGCTGTTCGGGCGCCGCGCCTTCGAGGGAGGCGCTGATCACCACCACCGGCAAGTCCATGTCCGGAAAATCCTGGATACCGAGCCGGTCGAAACCCACGAGTCCGAAGATCGTCAGCAGGATAAACAGCATGACCGCCGGGACCGGATGGCGGATCGACAGGGCTGAGATATTCATGGCTGGGCCACCTGGGGCTGGACCAGAGTCACACTCGCGCCATCACTGAGAAAGGCGCCGCCGGCACGCACGATGCGCGCGGGCTCATCCAGGCCAGAGAGGATTTCCACTGAGTTCATCAGGCGCCTGCCGACTTCGACGGGACGCTGGGCCACGTGGGAATCGTCCCCCAGCGTGAACACATAAGAACGGCCGTCCCGCAGAATCACCGCCGTATCCGGCACGGTGAGGGCTTCGCGCGGCGGCAGTTCGATCTGGCCACTGGCGTACATGCCCGCTTGGGCCGGGCTGTCTTTTGGCAGCGCGACGTACACCAGCGCCCGGCTGGTTTTGGTGTCCAGGGTCGGCGATACCAGCCGCACTGTCCCTTCCAGACGTTGCCCGCCCGGCAAGGTCAGGTGGGCAACCTGGCCGGCCTCCACGCGGGAGAGTTGACGCGCATCCAGTTCCGCCTGCCATTCGATACGTCCGTCACGCACCAGGCGAAACAGTTCGTCACCCGCCCCCGGCACTTTGCCGAGCAATGCCGTACGCGACGAGATGATGCCGTCGTCAACCGCGACGATACGCGTCTGCTTGAGTCTGATTTGCGCCGTTTGCAGCTCGGCTTTGGCGCCGGCCAGATCAGCCTTGGCGGTCGCGACCTTGATGCGGTAATCCTCGCGTTGTTGCTCGGACAACGCGCCGCCCTGCCCCACAATCCCGGCCCGGCGATCATTGGAATTGGCTTGCTGCAAACTGGCGACTGCCTGGGCGACCAGCGCTTGCTGCTTGCTCTCTTCGGCCAGAACGGTTTCCGGGGCCAGGGTCGCCAACAGCTGGCCTTTCTTCACCCGGCTGCCGACATCCGCTTCGAGGCTGGCGATGCGCAAGCCGCTGGTCTCGGCACTGATCACCGCTTCCTGCCACGGCGTCAGCGCACCGCTGGCCGACAGCAACTGCGGCCACTGTTGTCGACGGGCCTGGACCACTTCGACGCTCAAACTGCTGACGCTCGGAGCCTGCGCCACCGGTTCGGGGCCGCGCCGCAGGTAGATGAACGCAACCACCACCGTGAGCACCGCCGCTGCGATCAGCGTACGTCGAAATAAAGGCCTCATGCGCCATCACCCCGCGATGCCGTTTGCGGGTGATCGGCTTGCCAGCCACCGCCCAGCGCCTTGTACAGAGCAATCCAGTAGCGCACTTGGTCCTGCTGCAAAGTGATCAATTCAATCTCTGATGTCAGCGCCAGGCGCCGTGCGGTTTCCCGGTCAAGCAGGCTGACACTGCCAGCCTGCCAGTTACGATCGATGGCCGCGTATGACTCGCGGTAACCGGCGGTGGAACGCTCGACCTCGACTTCCCGACGCCGAGCGGCATCGAGGCGTACCAGTGACTGTTCGACTTCCATAACGCTGGTGCGCAAGGTCTGTCGATAGAGCGCCAGCGCTGAGTCGTAGTTCGCCTTGGCGCTGTCCACCACTGAACGGCGCTTGCCGGCATCGAAGATTGGAATGGATAAGGCCGGGCCGAATGTCCAGGAGCGGTTCAAATCACCGAGGATGCTGCTGACGGAGAAATTCCCGGAGAGGCTCAGACTGGGGAAGCGATCGGCCTGCGCGACGCCGATGTCCGCGTTGGCCGCGGCCAATTCGCGCTCGCTGGATGCCAGGTCCGGGCGCTGACGCAGCAGGTCGGCAGGTATCTGCTTGACGTTAAGCTGCGCGGGCTGGGGCAGTTGCGCCGGGGTGCGGCTGAGCACTTCGATCAGTTTTCCTTCATCACTGCCGGTCAGCGCCACCAGGCTTTTAAGCAGCACCTGGCACTCGCTCTGCTGGCTGATCAGGGTTGATTCATTGCTCGCAGCAGTGGCGTCGGCCAGGGCGGCATCGGCCGATGAGGTGAATCCGGCCAGCAACGATTGGCGGGTCGAGCGTGCGGTCTGTTGCTGTGACTGCGCCTGATCGCTGTAGGCCAGCGCCAGTTTCTGACAGCCACGGTATTGAACGTAACTGTCACCGACCTGGGCCGCCAGTGAGACGCGGGCGTCATGCCAATCGTCTACTCGCGCTTCAATGCGGGTTCTCGCGGCTTCTTTGTTGCGACGCAATTTGCCGAACAAGTCCAGTTCCCACGCCGCATCGAACTCCGCGGAAGAACCTGATCCGCTGATGCGGTCGACGCTGGTCAACTGTCCCCCGCGCCCTCCGGCCAAGGTGCCTTGGACATTCGGCAACGCATCCGCCGAATTGCTGTCCAGGGTCGCCCGGGCCAGGGCAATTTTTGCAAAGGCCTGATCCAGTGAAGGGCTGTCCGCTTCGGACATTCGCAACAGTTCGGCCAGTGCCGGATCGTTGAATTGCTGCCACCAATTGGCCAAGGCTGTGACCGACGCACCATGGGGCAACGGAGCTTGCCATTTGGCGGGGATCGGCACTGCCGGCTCCTTATAGTCAGGTCCAAGCATGCAGCCGCTCAGAACCATGGCGCACAGTGCCATCCACAATATTGGGCCTGAAGGCTTGAAGGCATACATAAAGGTCCCTTGGCGCCTGACGCAGGCATAGGCACGGCTCAGGAAGGCGATACATGGAGAATGATCAGTCAACGAAGACGACGAAATAGTTGTGCTTCAAAGTTGATGGCCTCGGCATGAATTAATGAGGCGGGTATGTGATTGATTTAAACCGATGCCTGTTTCTATGTCTGGCATGGGAAACAGGGACATGTCCAGGCAGATAAATTGGCGATTAATGCAGGGCTCCAGCAGAATCAAATCCGGTTCAAAAAACGCCTTTCGCAGTAGAACAAACTTCGGTTTCCACCGAGTCGAAAGTTCGTCAACCTGAACAGTTAATTCCTTTAAAAACAAACGATTGAATAACAAAAGATAACGTCGTCATCTGTTTCTCATGACATGCAAAACTTGATCGGGCCAGCCAATCAGCTGTTGAGCCAATTGGCTATTCATGCCTGATCGAAACCCATCGCGCGGGCGAACGCCTATCCCGGACTTGAACTCCGGTCAGATGATCTTTCCTACGGCCAATGAGTGATCGAATATGGAAGAGTTAAGCTATCTCAGCAACGTCGAGTCGAATGCACGAACTTATGCGCGAACGTTCCAGCGCCTGTTTGTCAGTGGCAAGGGCATGCGGGTCAAGGATGCCAGCGGCCAGGAGTTCCTCGATTGTCTGTCAAATGCCGGTACGCTGGCCCTGGGGCATAACCCGTCCGAAGTCAGGGACGCGGTGTTGCATTTCCTCGGTGGCGATCACTTGCAACAGGCGCTCGACCTGGCCACGCCGGCCAAGCATGCCTTCGTGCAGGAACTGTTTTCGATGTTGCCGGTAAAAATGCGCAACAGCAGCAAGATCTTGTTCTGCGGCCCCAGCGGTTCGGATGCGGTTGAAGCCGCGATCAAACTGGCACGCCATTACACCAAACGCTCGACCCTGATGGCCTTCCATGGCGGCTACCACGGCATGACCGCCGGCGCGCTGTCGGCGATGGGCAACCTGCACCCCAAGGCTGACAACGGCCTGATCGCCCAAGGCACGCACTTTCTGCCGTTCCCCTATCGTTTTCGCTGCCCGTTCGGTACCGATGGCGAGGCCACGGATCAGCTGTCCATCGATTACATCCGCACCGTGCTGTCGGACCCTGAAGGTGGCGTGACCAAGCCGGCGGCGGTCATTGTCGAAGTCGTTCAAGGCGAAGGCGGTTGTATCCCGGCCTCGGCGAACTGGCTCAAGGCACTGCGGGAAATCACCCAGGAACAAGGCATTTTGCTGATCGTCGACGAAGTCCAGACCGGACTGGGCCGCACCGGCAGCACCTTCGCCATCGAGCACGCGGGTATCGTCCCTGACATTCTGGTGTTGTCCAAAGCCATCGGCGGCGGCTATCCGCTGTCGGTCATTGTGTTCGCCGAGCACCTGGACACCTGGAGCCCCGGCATGCACGCCGGCACCTTCCGCGGCAATCAGATCGCGATGGTCGCCGGCGCGGCCACCATGCGTCATATCAAGGAAGGTAACGTTGTCGCCCATGCGGCGAAAATGGGCGCGCAACTGGAGAGCGGTCTGCAGCAGATTGCGCAACGTTATTCATTCATGGGAGATATCCGCGGTCGCGGGTTGATGCTTGGGGTGGAAATCACCAAGCCTGGCACCCAAGGACGCGCCGGCCCGGGCGACGGTGCCCGTGCACGGGCGATCAAACTCAACTGCTTTGAAAACGGACTGATCATGGAAACCGGCGGCCGCCATGGCGCTGTATTGCGGTTCCTGCCACCGCTGACCATCACCGAATCCGAGGTGGGCATGGTGCTGGATCGCTTCGAACAAGCGGTGAAAAAATCCGGAGAAGCCCGCCAACTCTATGCCGGTGAAAAAGCCTAAAACCTGAGCCGCCCCTTACCCTGTGGGAGCGAGCCTGCTCGCGAAGAGGTCGTCACATTCAACATCTTTGTTGACTGACACACCGCCTTCGCGAGCAAGCTCGCTCCCACAGTGGTTTTAGGTTGTTCGCAAATACCCGGTTCAACCTGACCTTCTGTAGGAGCAAGGCTTGCCCGCGAAAGCAGTGGGTCAGTCAACGAAGATGTTGAATGTTATGGCCCTTTCGCGGGCAAGCCTTGCTCCTACAAGGGTTTTGCGGCGATCACAAATACTCGGCTCAACACAGACCCATTGTGGGAGCGAGCTTGCTCGCGAAGAGGCCGTCAAATTCAACATCTCTGTTGACTGACACACCGCCTTCGCGAGCAGGCTCGCTCCCACAGTGGTTTTAGGTTGTTCGCAAATACCCGGTTCAACCTGACCTTCTGTAGGAGCAAGGCTTGCCCGCGAAGAGGTCGTCACATTCAACATCTCTGTTGACTGACCCGCCACCTTCGCGAGCAGGCTCGCTCCCACAGTGGTTTTAGGTTGTTCGCAAATACCC
>NZ_MOBR01000009.1:500400-713033 GCF_003732705.1 Pseudomonas frederiksbergensis
GGAGCAAGGCTTGCCGGCGAAAGCAGTGGGTCAGTCAACAGAGCTGTTGAATGTTATGGCCCTTTCGCGGGCAAGCCTTGCTCCTACAAGGGTTTTGCGGCGATCACAAATACTTGGCTCAACACAGACCCATTGTGGGAGCGAGCTTGCTCGCGAAGAGGCCGTCACATTCAACATCTCTGTTGACTGACACACCGCTTTCGCGAGCAAGCCCGCTCCCACAGGGAATTTCTGTTTCTGTCAGTCTCGCGCCAGTGCTTCGATCGGATCAAGCCGCGCCGCGTTGCGTGCGGGGACGAAGCCGAACACGATGCCGATCAGTGTCGAGCATATGAACGCCGTGATGATCGAGCCCATCGAGAACACCATCTCCCAGTCCTTGACCAGCAGGGAAAAGATAAAACCGATCCCGAATGACAGCGCGATACCAATCGTGCCGCCCACCAGGCACACCATCACCGCTTCGACCAGGAACTGCTGGCGAATGTCGGACTGACGTGCGCCAACGGCCATGCGAATCCCGATTTCACGGGTACGCTCGGTCACCGACACCAGCATGATGTTCATCACCCCAATCCCCCCGACCACCAGCGAGATCACCGCGATCAGTGACAGCAGCAATGCCATCGACTGACTGGTTTTCTGCACGGTTTGCATAATGCTGTCGAGGTTGTAGGTAAAGAAATCCTTGGTGCCGTGGCGTTGTTCCATGAGTTTGATGATGTTGTCCTCGACCGCTTTGCTCGGTTGGCCGTCCTTCATCCGCACGGTGATGCTGTCGAGGTAGCGCTGGCCCAACAGCCGTCCGGCCGCAGTTTCATAAGGCATCCATATGTTCAGGGCCTTGCTGGTGTTGAACACGCTTTTCTTGTCTTCGGTCACGCCGATAACCGTGCACGGCAGGTTGTCGACCAGGATCACCTTGCCCAGCGGGTTGACGGTCGGGCCGAACATGCGCACGCGGGTATTGTGGTCGATCACCACCACTTGGGACTGACGCCGGGCATCGTCCTTGCCGAACGAGACGCCCTCGCCCATCTTGATCCCGCGCACCTGGAAGTAACTTTCGCTGACACCGTTGACCGTTGCGGTCACGTCAACGTTTTCGTAGCGCAGCAACAGGTTACGCCCCACGTTGGGGGTGGCGCTGTCGATGTAGTACTGCTCGCTGAGCGCGGTGACGTCGGGCAGTACCAGGGTTTCGATGGCGGACGAGCGACTGTCGCCCCAGTCGGTGCCGGGGAAAATCTCGATGGTACTGCTGCCTATCGCGGCGATGTCCTTGAGTACGTAGCGCTTGGCCCCTTCGCCGATGGCCACGATCGACACCACCGAGGTGATGCCGATGATGATGCCCAGCATGGTCAGCAAGGTACGCATCCGGTGCGAGATCAGCGCGACCCAGGCCATGTTGAACGCTTCGCTGAACAAGCCCAGGCTAGCGACCAGACGGTTGGCCTGCTTGACCTTGGCCGGACGTTCGTTCTGTGCCGGCACATCCTCCACCGGACGCTCCAGGTTGACGCGGTCGCTGACAATCTCGCCGTCCTGAATCTCGATGATGCGCTTGGCATTGGCCGCGACTTTTTCATCGTGGGTGACGATGATCACGGTGTGCCCCGCCGCGTTCAGCTCCAGCAGAATCTTCATCACCTCCTTGCCGCTGGAGGTGTCGAGGGCGCCGGTCGGTTCATCCGCGAGGATCACTTCGCCGCCGTTCATCAGCGCCCGGGCGATACTCACCCGCTGCTGCTGGCCACCGGAGAGCTGGCTCGGTCGATTCAGCAAGTGCCCGTCCAGTCCCAACCGCGCCAGCAACTCCCCGGCACGGTTGTGGCGCTGGGATTCGGCGACACCGGCGTAGATCGCCGGCATTTCCACGTTATGCAGAGCGCTCAAGTGCGGCAGCAGGTGGTAACGCTGGAAGATGAACCCAAAGTGGTCGCGCCGCAGCACCGCCAGCTCCCGGTCGTCCATGGCGCTGGTCTCGCGCCCATCCACCTTGTAGCTGCCGGAGCTGGCGTGATCGAGGCAGCCCAGCACGTTCATCAGCGTCGATTTGCCCGAGCCGGAGGCCCCGGTGATCGCCACGATCTCGCCGGCATTGATCGTCAGGTTGATGTCTTTAAGCGCGTGGAAATCCTTCTCGCCGGCGAGAAAGCTGCGATTGACGCCCTTGAGTTCCAATAATGGTCGGCTCATGGTCAGGCCCCTGCCACGGCCGCAGCCGGTTCGCCGATAACGACTTTGTCGCCTTCAGCCAGGCCTTCCTTGATTTCGGCCTTGACGTTGTTATTGATGCCGGTCTTCACGTTACGCATCTGTGCCTGACCCTGAGCGTCCAGCACACGCACCGCAAAGCTGCCGTCGCTGTTCTTGGAGCCCAGCGCCGCCACCGGAACCGTCAGCACGTCCTTGGCCTTGTCCAGGACGATGCGCACTTGCGCCGTCATCGAGATGCGCAGGCGATGGTCGGGGTTCGGTACGTCGAACAAGCCGTTGTAGAACACCGCGGTATTTTGCTTGGTGGTGCCGGAGGCCTGGGTTTCCAGGAAGTTCTGCGGCGCAGGCTCGGTGCCGCGCAGCTTGGCGTAGTAGCGCTTTTCCGACTCGCCGAGGATGGTGAAATACACTTCCTGACCCGGGGTGATGTGAATCACGTCAGCCTCGGACACCTGGGCCTTGACGGTCATGGTGTCCAGATCCGCCAGTTTCAGCAGGATCGGCGCCAGTTGCTGGGCGATCACGGTCTGGCCTTCCTGGGTCACGACCCCCACCACATAACCGTCGATAGGCGCGACGATGTGGGTGTAGGCCAGGTTGACCCGCGCCGTTTCTATCTGGATCCGCGCGTCCTTGATCTGCGCATCGAGGGACACGAGATTGGCATTCTGCACCTGGTAGTTGGACTCGGCGGTTTCGTATTCCTGCTTCGAAATGGCGTCGTCCGGTTGCAGTTTTTTGTAGCGGTCGTAGGTGGCCTTGGCGTCCTTGAGTTGCGCGGCGGTCGCACGTTTCTTCGCCACCAGGTTTTCTTCATTGACCTGGGACTGACGCAGGGCGTTTTGCAGCACCACAGGATCGATTTCTGCCAGCCACTGGCCCTTGGTGACCTTGTCCCCCAGTTTGACCTTGAGGGATTTCAGTTGGCCCGAGACCTGGGCGCCGACGTCGACCTGCTTGATGCCTTGCAGAATCCCGGCCGCCAGCACCGCGTTTTCGATGTCGCCACGTTCAACCGTGGCAGTCAGGTACTCCGGTGGTTTGCCCGGGGATTGAGCGCTGTAGAAAATCAGACCAGCCACCACGACCAGTACGCTCACGATAGCAATCTTGCGAAACTTCGACTTTTCCATAAATGACCACGAATGCGTTGATGTCAGACCCGGCCAGACTGCGACCGGGAGCCATTGATGAGAGCGTCGTGTTGCCTGGAACCGTCGCCGCTCATGGTTGACGAAGCCCGGTTCAGGGGTTCGTCGGCACTGCTGAGTGACGACTGTTCTGCACGAGGAGACGACGCCTAGACGTAGTCATTGGCGGCCTCCTCATCGAGTATCGGAAGGCTGTCCTGCCACCAGGCTGCCAGGTTGTGTACGTGCGGTGCCTTGAGGATGGTGAAATGGTTGCCCGGACCGTACCAGATACTGAGATTGGGTACATGCTTGCGCCAACCTTCGATCATTTCTTCTTGCTCGCGTTTGTTACCAGCCGTGTCCAGGGTCGGATCATTGGCCAGCACAAGGCGCACCGGGCCGGTGTATTGATGTTCTGGTTGATAGATCGTGCGCAGCGCCGTGCCGAAGGCCCGCGCCGGTCCGTTCATGGCGTTCGCCGCCGAACGCTGGGGCAACATCCCGGCGCGTACCATGCCGGCGTGCAGCATGCGCATCTGCCCGGCATCGTCCTGAGTGCTGAAGGCGGTGGCATCGATGCCCAGCGACTTGCCGGACGCCAGTTGCATCGCTTCGATCAAGCGCTTCAGGACCCCGGTTGCGGTATAGGGTTTGCCGACCACACCGTTGCCGCCCGGTGACTCGCTATCGATCAATGTCAGCGAAGCCACGTCACGGCCATTGGCCCGCAAACGCGCCGCCATCTCGAACACGATCCAGCCGCCGAAGGAATGCCCGAGCAAGTGCACCGGCCCTTCGGGTTGCACCCGCTCAACCGCTTCCAGATAAGCCTCGGCAGCGGTTTCCACCAGGCTGTAAGGCACGGTGGTGCCATCCAGCCCACGGGGTTGCAGACCGTGGATTGGCCAGTCCGGGCCAAAGGCATCGGTCAGGCCGATAAATCCGGTCACGCTGTCACCCGCACCCGGCACACAGAAGATCGGCGCCTGCCCGGAGCGCCCGCCCTGAATGGTCAGCAGCGGTTGGTAGTCCGTCTTCGATGCCACGGCTGCCGGGCGTGACGCGGCAGTGTGCAGCGCCTCGTCGATAAACTTCGCCAGTGTCTGGATATGCGGCGCCTGCATCATCGTCTGGTGATCACCGGGCACCGTGACGCACTGAATCTGCGTCTTCGGCAGGACAGCGTCCCAGCCCAGATAACCGGAATGCGCGGGCGCATCTTCCTTGGGTTGTTCGGCAATGAACAAGTGCACCGGCGCGCTGACCGGATACACCGTGTAGTGGGCCAGAGCATGACCGTGCGCCACCTCGCGATCCAGGTATTGCCACAGTTGTGCGGCGCTGTAGTCGGCCAGTTCCGCAGGCAGCAGACCTTCGTCGGCGCAATGCTGCACCAGCCCATCAAAGTCGAAAGTGTTCACCTGTAATCGGGCCAGTTTCGCGAGGACCGATGTGACGTCCGACGCCTGGGTTTTCCAGAACACTTCGCAACGATCCAGCAAATGCACTTTATGCGCATCGACCGGCGACCAGCGCGCCCGGCCCTGATCCACCAAACGCGGCAGGTAGGTATCGATCAGGCCGAGGAATTCGACCTTCTCGTCCAGGCCGATCAGTTGGATGGCGATCTCGTAAGCCAGCACCCCACCGAACGACCACCCGGCCAAGCGGTACGGCCCTTGCGGTTGTACCGAACGGATGATGCCCAACAGGCGGGTCGCCAGGCATTCCATGGTCTGCAACTGCTCCTCGCCCCAGGGAATACCCGGCAAGCCGTAGACCGGCGTATCCGGATCAATATGCTTGCCCAACGCCGGGAAGTAGACGTCAAGGCCACTGAACTCATGCACCAGGAACAGCGGGTTTTTCGTCCCCGCCTCACGCACCGGCAGAATCCCCGGCGGTGACAATGCCTCGCCGCTGCGTGCCTCAAGCAGCGAAGCCATGGAGGCGACGCTTTCATGCTGGAACAACTCGGCCAGGGACACGCTCAGGTCAGCCTGTGCCAACAGACCGATCAAGCGGATCGCCAGCAGCGAATGGCCGCCCATCTCAAAGAAGTTGTCGTGACGGCCGATCCGCTCCAGTTTCAGCACCTCGGCCCACAGCCCGGCCAACCTGGTTTCCAGGTCGCCCAGCGGGGCTTCGTAGTCGCGGCTGGCATAGGCATCAGCCTCTGGAGCCGGCAGCGCGCGGACATCGACTTTGCCGTTCAGCGTCAACGGTAGCGCCTCCAGCCGTACATACGCCGCCGGGATCATGTACTCCGGCAACAACGATTGCAGCTGCCGGCGCAATGCCTCGGCATCCACGGTTTCACCCGGCGTCTGCACGGTGTAGTAAGCCACCAGGCGCTTATTGCCAGGGCTGTCTTCCCGCGCCATCACCCAGGCTTCGCGCACGCCGTCGCACAGGTGCAGGCGGGCCTCGATTTCGCCGATTTCGATGCGGAAACCGCGAATTTTCACCTGGCCGTCATTGCGATCGAGGTACTCGATGCTGCCGTCGGGCAACCAGCGCCCGAGGTCACCGGTGCGGTACAGGCGTGCCCCCGTGGTGTCGCTGAATGGGTCGATGATAAAGCTCTCCTTGGTCAATTCAGGCCGATTCAAATACCCCAGGGCCACACCGACGCCGCCGATATGGATTTCCCCCGCCACCCCGACCGGCACCGGTTGCCCGGCCCCGTTGAGGATGTAGATCCGGGTGTTGGAAATCGGTCGGCCGATGGGAATGTTCACCGCGCCTTCCGGCACCGAAGTCACCGTTTGCGTGGTAGCGAAGGTCGTGGTCTCGGTCGGGCCGTAGCCGTTCACCAAACGCAGGGCCGGTGCATGAGCCAACATGCGGCGGAACGCCATTGGGTCTGCGCGTTCGCCACCGCACATCAAGATGCGCAGGCGTGCCAGGGCGTCCGGGATCAGCATCACGTACTGGTTGAACATGGCCGTGGTCAGGAACAGCAGCGTGGCGCCCGAGTCCGTCAGCACCTCGGCAAACCGAGGCGGATTGAGCAAGGCTTCGTGATCAATCACCACGATCCGCCCGCCGTTGAGCAGCGCGCCCCAGACTTCCATGGTGCTGGCGTCGAATGCCGGGTTCGAGGCGAAGGCCATGCGGTCCCGTTCGCCGAAATCGGCAAAGCTGTTGTTGATCACCAATCGGCCAATGGCCAAGTGCGGCACGATCACGCCTTTCGGTTGGCCGGTGGAACCCGAGGTGTACATGATGTACGCCGGGGTATCGCTGGCCTGGACCGCTGCGGTGGCGGGCAACTCATCCGGCAGTTGCAGCGTATCCAGATCCACTCGCAACGTGCCTTCGGGGACGACCCGGTCGCTGGTGGTCAGGATCAATGTCGCGGCGCTGTCTTGCAGCATGAAGCGCTGGCGATCCTGAGGTGCATGGTGATCCAGCGGCACATACACGGCAGCGCACTTGAGGATCGCCAGTTCGCTGACGATCAGGTCGAACGAACGATTCAACACAATCGCCACCCGCGCCTGGGGCGTGACACCTTGCCCGCGCATGTACTGCGCCAGGCGATTGGCCCGCGATTCCAGCTCCCCGTAGGTCAGTTGCTGCCCGGCATGTTCGACGGCAATCGCCTCGGGGCGGGCCGCAGCCTGGGCTTCGAACAGGCTGTGCACCGTCTGTTGGTGGGGATAGACCGAATCGGTGGCGTTGAACTCGACCAGCAGTTGCTGACGCTCGCTCAACGGCAGGATCGACAGGCTGCGCAGCGGTGCCTCAGGTGTGCGTTCAAGCGCATCGACCAGGCTTTCCAGCGCCGCATGCATATAGCCGCAAACCCGTTTGGCGCCGATCTGCACCACCACCAACGCCGTGAGCACGAACGGTTCGCCGAGGTCGTCGACGTTCAGCGACAGCGGATAGTTGCTCCACTCCTCACCGCCCAACCCTTCGATCCCGCTCCACGCTGATTGCGCCTCGCTGGTGACCTGGGTGGCGCTGTGTCGATAGTTCAGCAACGCGCTAAACAGCGGCGCCGGTGCCGCCACGCCACTGCAACGTTGCGCCAAAGCCAGGGACGCGTGTTCGTGACCCAGCAATGCGGCGAGGCGTGTATGTGTTGCCTTCACGCCGGCTTTCGCGCCCACGTTGCCGACATCGACCCGCAGCGGCAAGGTATTGATAAACAGGCCCAGGGCACGATCGGCACCCTCGCCGCCCTGCATCCGGCCCATCAGAACAGTGCCGAACACCACGTCTTCCTGACCGGACACCCCCGCCACCACTTGTGCCCACGCCAGGTGATGCAGGCTCGCCGCGCTGACGCCCAACTGTCGGGCCTGGGCTCGCAAACGCCGGCTCAAGCCTTCTTCCACCACTAACTGCGCTTGCTCGACACCGGTAGCGTCACCCTCCACATCGTGCAGGCCGAACGGCAAAGTGGGTTCCTTGATGTCGCTGAGCATGTCGCTGAAGAACGCTTCATGCGCACTTTCGCTCATGCCGAGTCGAGCCTGGGCCACATAGTTGCGGTACGGCACCGCCTCGCCCAATTGAGCTTGCTGACCGAGCAACCAGGCCTGCATTTCGTGCTGGATCACCTCCAGTGCGGTGTGGTCGAGGGCGATGTGGTGGAACAACAGCAAGGCAACCCAGCGCTGATGGGCTTCGTCATAGGCACAGGCCAGACGCATCAACGGTGCCTGGCGCACATCGAGTCGGTAGTGGCTTGGATCGAAACGTTCGCGAAGTTGTGCAGAGACGTCGCCGTGTTCGACAACGCACTCTTCCACAATCAGCTGTGCTTGGCGCAAGACCACTTGCACCGGTTCGCGCAATCCTTCCCAGAGCACGGCGGTGCGCAGGATATCGTGGCGACCGATCACGCCCTGCAACGCCTCGACGAAGGCATCCAGCCGCCCACGATCCGCCAGGTTGAATAACGCCTGTTGCAGATAAAGATCGCCCTGCTGCGCCGCCAGGTGGTGATACAAAATCCCTTCCTGCAACGGAGCGAGTGCGTAGATGTCCTGCACATTCGCCACGCCGCCGGGGACTCGCGCGACCACGTGCTCGATTTCCTCTTGAGACAACGTGGTCAGCGGCAGCATGTCCGGGGTGATGCGCGCGCAATCCGGGGTAATGCCGTTGACCGGCACCACGATCTCCATTCCGCCACCCACTGCTGCCGCCAATGCGGCGAGTGTCGGCTGACCGAACAGCACCCGCACATCCGCACTCAACCCGACCTGACGCATACGTTCGATCAGCGTGACCGCCAGCAACGAGTGACCGCCCAGTTCAAAGAAGTGATCGTGACGACCGACTTGCTCAACCTTGAGCAACTCGGCCCACAGTTGTGCCAGGGTCGTTTCGACAGGGCCTTGCGGTGCCTCATAGCCATGAGTGACCACTGAATCCAGGTCCGGCATCGGTAACGCCTTGCGGTCGAGTTTGCCATTCGGTGTCAGGGGCAACGCGTCGAGGCGCACGTAGGCGGCCGGCACCATGTATTCCGGCAGTTGCATGTGCAGATGCGCACGCAGGGCCTGGATGTCCACTGGTTGGTCTTGCAGTTGCAACGTGTAATAGGCCACCAGGCGTTTGTCGCCGGGCTCGTCCTCGCGGGCGATGACCACGGCTTCCAGCAGCGCTGGATGCCCGGTCAGACGGGCCTCGATCTCGCCCAGTTCGATGCGGAAACCGCGAATCTTGACCTGATCATCGTTGCGACCCAGGTACAGGATATTGCCGTCTGCCAGATAGCGACCCAGATCGCCGGTGCGGTACATCCGCGCATTCGATTCCTGGCTGAACGGGTCACTGATGAAGCGTTCGACCGTCAGTTCCGGACGGTGCAGATAACCCCGTGCGACTTGAACGCCACCGATGTAGATCTCCCCCGCCACGCCCAACGGCACGGGCTGCTGGCAGGCATCGAGCAGATAGATGTGGGTGTTGGCCACCGGTTTGCCAATCGGCGTGCTGTCCGGTGTGTCGGGACCGGCGCAGTTCCACGCGGTGACATCCACAGCGGCTTCGGTCGGACCGTAGAGGTTATGCAGCTCAGTGCCCGGCAGTTGCATCTTGAAGCGCCGCACCAGTTGCCCCGGCAGTGCCTCGCCGCTGCACATCACCCGCACCAGACCTTTGCAGTCGCCGACATCGCCAGCGGCCAGGAAGACATCCAACATCGACGGGACAAAGTGCAGCGTGGTGATGCCTTCGGTTTGGATGACTTCGCGCAGGTACGCCGGCTCGCGGTGACCGCCCGGCCGCGCCATCACCAGGCGTGCCCCGGTAAACAGCGGCCAGAAGAATTCCCAGACCGACACGTCGAAACTGAACGGTGTTTTTTGCAGCACCGCGTCCGCCGGGGTCAGTTGATACTCGTCCTGCATCCACAGCAGGCGGTTGACCACCCCACCGTGTTCGTTCATCACGCCTTTAGGCATCCCGGTGGAGCCCGAGGTATAGATCACGTAGGCCAGATTGTCAGATTTCAGGCCTTCTACGACAGGATCGGTGCTCGGTTGCGTCGAGAAGCCGTCGCCATCTACCAGCAAAATCTGTGCGTTTGTCGCCGGCAGGCTGGCCCGTAACGAATGTTGGGTCAGGACCACGGTGGGAGCACTGTTTTCCAGCATGTAGGCCAGTCGATCGGCCGGGTAATCCGGGTCCAGCGGCACATAAGCGGCGCCGGATTTGAGGATCCCCAGCAGGCCCGCGACCATTTCCAGGCTGCGGTCCACGCAAATCGCCACACGGTCGTCCGGGCGGATGCCCAATTCGATCAAACGATGGGCAATCTGATTGGCGTGGCGGTTTAGTTCCGCGTAGGCCCAGTGACGGTTGTCATGGGTCACGGCGATGGCGTCTGGATGCTCAGTCACCTGCGCTTCGAACAACCCGTGCAAGGTCAGACCCTGCGGATACTCGACGGCGGTGCTGTTAAAGGTATTCAGCAGATGCTGACGCTCCTCGTCTCCCAGCAACGGGATCTGCGCCAGAACAGTGTGTTCGTCGGCGACCATGGCGCGCAGCACGCATTCGAGGTAACCGAGGTAGCGTTCCATCGTCGCCTGGTCAAACAGCGCCGTCGCATATTCCAGCGAACCGAACAGTCGGCCGCCGATTTCCGCCATGTCCAGCAACACATCAAACTTCGCGGTGCGGCTGGTCACGCCCAGGCCTTGCAGGGTCATGTCGCCCAGTTCGAGGCCAGCGCTTTGGGTGTTCTGCCACGACAGCATGGCCTGGAACACTGGGCTGTGGGACAGGCTTCGCACTGGCCGAACCACTTCCACCACCTGTTCGAACGGCAAATCCTGATGCGCCTGGGCGCCGAGGGTCTGGGCTTTTACCTGTTGCAGCAAGGCTTCGACCGTCAGATCCGCCGACACCTCGACGCGCAATGCCAGGGTGTTGACGAAGAAACCGATCATGTCTTCAACCTCGGCACGCAGGCGATTCGCCGCCGGTGTGCCGATGACCACGTCACTCTGCCCGGACAGGCGACTCAGCACCGTGGCCCAGGCGGCCATGACCGTCATGAACAACGTGGTGCCCTGGCGCTGACTCAAGGCCTTGAGTTCCTGGGTCAGGGTTTCATCGAGTGCGAGGCCGACGGCGCTGCCGGAATAGTCTTGTTGCGCCGGACGTGCTCGGTCAGTCGGCAACGTCAACAATGCCGGTGCGCCGGTCAATGCCTGCTGCCAGTAGACTTCCTGCTGGTTCAGCACTTCACCGGTGAGCCACAGGCGTTGCCAGATCGCGTAGTCGGCGTATTGCACCGACAGCTCCGGCAGCGGATCTTCGTCACCGGTGCGGAACGCTTCATACAGCATGCCCAGTTCGCGGGTCAGCACGTCGGCGGACCAGCCGTCCGAGACGATGTGGTGCATGGTCATCAGCAACACATGGTCGTCTTCGGCCATGCGCACCAATCGGCCACGAATCAGCGGACCACGCTCCAGATCAAACGCCTGACGCGCCTCTTCGGCGGCCATGATCAACAGCTCGGCTTCGGCCTCCGGGTGCTTGGCCAGCGAATGCAATTGCAAGGCGAAACCGCAGTCGGCGTCGGCGATGCGTTGCTCCGCGTCCCGGCCGTGTTCCTGCACGAACGTCGTGCGCAGGGCTTCGTGACGGGCGACGATGCGATTGAGGGCGCGGGTCAGCGCAATGTTGTCCAGTTCGCCGCGCAAACGCAGGCCGGTGGGAATGTGATACGCCGCACTCGCGCCTTCCAGTTGCGCCAGGAACCATAGGCGTTGTTGCGCGAAGGACAGTGGCAAGGCCTGGTCGCGGGATACCGGGACGATGTCTGGCTGGGTACTTTGCGCGGCGTGCGAGAGGACTTGCGCCAGGGCGATCAGGTTGGGGTGGGCGAAGACGTCGGTCAGGCTCATCTCTGCGCCCAGTTGCTGGCGCACTTGCGAAATCAGGCGCATGACCAGCAACGAGTGACCGCCCAGTTCGAAGAAGTGATCGTGACGACCGACTTGCTCGACTTTCAGCAAGTCTTGCCAGATCTGTGCGAGGGCAATTTCTGTCGCGCCTTGTGGTGCTTCGTGGCTGCGGCTGGCGTAAGCCGACGCGTCCGGAATTGGCAAGGCTTGGCGGTCAAGTTTGCGGTTGGGGGTCAGGGGCAGCGCTTCGAGGCTGACGAAGGCGCTGGGCAGCATGTATTCGGCCAACAGCGGCGCGAGTTGGGCGCGCAGGTTGGCGGCGGTCAGGAGGGTATTGGCGTGAGGGACCACATATGCGACCAGACGTTTATCGCCCGGAGCGTCTTCGCGGACGATCACGGCAGCTTCTTTCACGCCGGTGCAGTCGCCCAGTTTGGCTTCAATCTCGCCGAGTTCGATACGGAACCCACGCACTTTGACCTGGAAGTCGTTGCGGCCCTGGTATTCGAGGCCTCCGTCCGGGCGGTAGCGCGCGAGGTCGCCGGTTTTGTACATCCTGGCGTTTTGTACGCGGCTGAACGGATCGGCGAGGAAGCGTTCGGCGGTGATTGTGTCGAGGTTCAGGTAACCCCGCGCCACGCCGTCGCCGCCGATGTAGATCTCGCCGGTGATACCGAACGGCACGGGCTGAAGATGCGCATCGAGCAGGTAGATGCGGGTGTTGGCCATCGGTGTGCCGATGCTGGCGTTGCTGTTCAGCGCTTCAAAGGTCACGTAGCTCGCGGTGCAGGACACCGTGGCTTCGGTTGGGCCATAGGTGTTGACCAGTTTCGTGTGGGCCGGACGGATCTGTTCCCACATTTGCAGTTTTTGCGTGGACAAGGCGTCGCCGGTGACGTTGATCAGGCGTACGTCGCGCAACTGCTCCTGGGCCAACGCCGGGTTGTAGTGCCATTCGGCAGCGAGGGTGTGCCAGTGGGCGGCGGTCAGGTGCAGGAAGGTTGGGCGGACAGTGTCCTGGGAGGTGCCGAAGATGCTGCGGCTCGGGGCCAATGTCGCGCCGGCGATCAGGGCCGGGAAGATCTCTTCCACCGACAAGTCGAAGTTCAGGGTGTTCTGTTGCAGCACGGTATCGGTGTTTGTCAGGCCGAACAAACGAATGGCGTCGAGGGTGTAGTTGACCAAACCGCGGTGTTCGATCATCACGCCTTTCGGTGTGCCGGTCGAACCCGAGGTGTAGATCACGTAGGCCAGATGGCGCACGCCGAGGGACAGGATCACCGGGTTGTCGTCATAGCCATCGACGATGCGTTCGGCTTTATCCAGCAACACCACCGGCACGTCCAGCGCTGGCAAATTCGCTTGTAATGCACGCTGGGTCAGCAGCACCGCCGGAGTGCTGTCGCTGAGCATGTAAGCCAGCCGTTCAGCCGGATAGGCCGGATCCAGCGGCACATAACCGGCACCGGATTTGAGGATCGCCAGCAAACCGACCAACATTTCCGCGCCACGCTCAACACAGATCGCCACCCGATCATCCGGGCGAATGCCCAACCCGATCAGGTGATGGGCCATCTGGTTGGCTTGGCGGTTGAGTTCGGCGTAGCTCATTTGCTCGCCATCGAACACCACCGCGATGGCGTCCGGCTGGGCTTCGGCCTGGGCTTCAAACAACTGGTGGATGGTTTTGTCGTGCGGGTACGGCGTCTGGGTGGGATTGAGCTCGACCAACAAACGCTGACGCTCGCCGGCATCGAGCAGTTCGATGCGGTCAACCTGCGCCTGATCGTCAGCCACCATGCCACGCAATACGCGTTCGAAATAACCGAGGAAGCGCTGCACGGTGGATTCATCGAACAACGCCGTGGCGTATTCCAGGCTGCCAAACAGTTGCCCTTGCACCTCGCCCAGTTCCAGCGACAAGTCGAACTTCGCGACGTGGTTGGCCACGCCCAAACCTTCAAGTTTCAGTTCACCCAGCACCAGTTCAGCGCCACTCGCGGTTTGCCATGACAGCATGGCCTGGAACAATGGACTGTGGGCCAGACTGCGCACCGGATTCAGCACTTCCACCACTTGCTCGAACGGCAGGTCCTGATGGGCCTGGGCGCCGAGGGTCTGGCCCTTGACCCGGGCCAGCAGGGTTTCAACATTCGGAGCGCCCGAGACATCGACGCGCACCGCCAGGGTGTTGACGAAGAAACCGATCAAACCTTCGACTTCGGCGCGCAAACGGTTGGCCACCGGCGAACCGATCACCACTTCGTCTTGACCCGTGAGGCGGCTGAGCAGCAATCCCCAACCGGCCATCAGCGTCATGTACAGCGTGGTGCCGTGGCGTTGGCTCAGGGTTTTGAGGCCGCTGGTCAGGGCGGCGTCGAAGGCCAGCGGAATCGCGGCCCCGGCGTAATCCTGTTGGGCCGGGCGTGGACGATCCGTCGGCAGCATCAGCAGCGCCGGCGCGTCGGCCAGGGTTTGTTGCCAGTAGCGGTTCTGGGTTTGCAGCACTTCACCGCTCAACCAGCGGCGCTGCCACACGGCGTAATCGGCGTATTGCACAGCCAGCGCCGGCAGTGGATCGTCCAGGCCATGGCGGAACGCTTCGTACAGCGCCGCCAGTTCGGTGGTCAGCACGCCAATCGACCAGCCATCGGAAACGATGTGGTGCATGGTCACCAGCAGCACATGGTCCTGGGCATTCAGGCAGATCAGTCGGCCACGAATCAACGGGCCGTGTTGCAGATCGAACAGCTCGCCGGCCTCTTCCGCCGCCAACCGTTGCAGTTGCGCCTCGGCATCGGCTTGGCCACGCAAATCTTGCTGACGTAGAGCGAAACCACAATCCGCCGGCGCAATACGCTGCAGCGCTTCTTCGCCCTGAGTCTGGACGAAGGTGGTGCGCAGGGCTTCGTGACGGAAAACGATACGATCCAGCGCCCGTTGCAGGGCGTCAGTGTCCAGCGTGCCACGCAGGCGCAGACCGGCGGGCATGTGATACGCCGCGCTGCCACCTTCCATTTGTGCCAGGAACCACAGGCGCTGCTGGGCGAAGGACAACGGCAAGTCTTCATCGCGAGAGACCGTAACGATCTCCGGCAAGGTGCTGCGACTGGCCTGGGCCACGGCTTGCGCCAGGGCGGCGAGTTCAGGCTGGGCGAACAGGTCAGTCAGACCGAGTTCCACCCCGAGGCGCAATCGCACCTGGGAAATCAGCTGGATCGCCAGCAGCGAATGGCCGCCGAGTTCGAAGAACTGATCCTGACGCCCGACTTGCGACACACCGAGCAAGTCTTGCCAGATCTGCGCCAGGGCGATTTCGACTTCACCGAGCGGAGCTTCGTAGGTGCGGGTGATGACGGCATCCAGGTCCGGCGCTGGCAGGGCCTTGCGGTCGAGTTTGCCGTTGGGAGTCAGCGGCAAGGCGTCGAGGTGTACGTAGGCGGCCGGGATCATGTAGTCCGGGAGCTGGGTTTGCAGGTGACGGCGCAACAGGTCGATGTCCAGCACGTCTTGCGCGGTGTAATACGCGACCAGACGTTTATCCCCCGGCACGTCTTCGCGGGCCAGGATGACGGCTTCGTGGATGTCGGCGTGTTGCGCGAGTTTGGTTTCGATCTCGCCCAACTCGATGCGGAAGCCACGGATTTTGACCTGGTCGTCGTTGCGGCCGAGGTATTCGATGTTGCCGTCGGGCAGGTAGCGGCCCAAGTCGCCGGTGCGGTACATCCGGCCGTTTGTGCTGAATGGATCGTCAAGGAAACGTTCGGCGGTGAGGTCGTCGCGGTTCAGATAACCGCGCGCCACGCCGGCGCCGCCGATGTAGATTTCGCCTGGGACGCCCAGTGGTACGGGTTGCTGATGTTCGTCTAGCAAATAGAACTGGGTGTTGGCCACGGGTTTGCCGATGTGGGCGGCGAAACCGTCTTCGCGGTCCATCGAGACCCAACTTGAGTAGGTTGTGGTTTCCGAAGGGCCGTAGAGGTTGCACAGGCGTTGAACCTGGGTCTGCGCGAACAGTGTTTCCACGAGGCTGCGTTTGAGTGCTTCGCCGGCGACGTTGACCGTGTGCACGTTGGCACTTAGTCCGCCGGATTCCAGCAAGGCTTTGAGCGCTGACGGCACGGTGTTGATCAGGGTGATGTCGTGTTGTGGTTCCAACACATTCTTCACGACAGTAATGCTGCCGCCCGAGGTCAGCGGCGCGAAGCACTCGTAGACTGCCAAGTCGAAGTTCAGCGAGGTCGAGAACAGGGTTTTCGCCAACGTGGTGTTATCGAATGAACGATGCGCCCAGGTCAGGAAGTTCACCGTGTTGCGGTGTTCGATCATCACGCCTTTCGGCAAACCGGTGGAGCCCGAGGTGTAGATCACATACGCCAGATGCGCTGAAGTCAGCCCTTCAATCACAGGATTGGAGACGGATTCGTCCTGCCAAATGCCGCTATCCAGATCGATCACCGGCATCGAAGCCTCGGCGAGCAACCCAAGCGTCGCAGCCTGCGCCAACACCACGGCCGGCGCGCTGTCCTGCAGCATGTAAGCAATCCGATCCAGCGGATAAGCCGGATCCAGCGGTACATAACCACCCCCAGCCTTAAGAATCGCCAGCAACCCAACGACCATCTCAGCACTACGCTCAACACAAATCGCCACCCGCGAATCCGGCCGCACCCCCTGCCCGCGCAGGTAATGCGCCAACCGGTTCGCCCGCTCATTCACCTCGCGATAGCTCAAGCGCTCCAAGCCATAAACCACCGCCACAGCATCCGGCGTGCGCTCAACCTGCGCCTCAAACAACCCATGAATCGTCTCTTCCAACGGATAAGCCGCTTCAGTGGCATTAAACGCCACCAACACCTGTTCACGTTCCGCCACCGGCATGATCGACAGCTCACGCAACGGCGATTCAGGCGCGTTCTCCAACGCCGCCACCAACGCGTCCAGCGCTGAATGCATATAGTCGCAAACCCGCTGCGCCCCCACCTCAGCCACCGCTTGCGCAGTGAGCATGAAGCCTTCGCCCAGATCGTCCACGTTCAGGCACAACGGATAGTTGGTCCGCTCTTCCATGCTCAGGGTCTGGATCCCGTGCCAGGCCGAAACCGCCTGATCCGACACCGCTTCACCGGCGCTGTGCCGGTAATTCAGCAAGGTGCTGAACAACGGCAACGAACTCGGTACGCCACTGCAACGCTGGGCCAGGGACAGCGAGGCATGCTCGTGCCCCAGCAATGCCGAGAGTTGCGCATGGGTCGCCTTGACCCCGGCGCGTGCACCTTGTGCGCCTACGCTCACCCGCAGTGGCAAGGTATTGATGAACATGCCCAGCGCCCGATCAGCGCCCTCGCCGCCCTGCATCCGGCCCATCAGGACGGTGCCGAACACCACTTCTTCACGTGCCGAAACCCGACCGACGACCTGCGCCCAGGCCAGGTGAACCAGGCTCGCCGCGCTGACGCCAAGCTGCCGCGCTTGCACCCGCAAACGCAGAGCCAACGCCGCATCGACCATCTGATGTTGTTCTTCGATCCCGCTGCCATCGCCCTGCACATCCTGCAAGCCGAAGGGCAGTGTCGGCTCGTCGATATCGCCGAGCATCTCGCGGAAGAAGGCTTCGTGTTGCTCGCGACTCACGCCCAACCGGGCCTGCGCCACGTGATTGCGATACGGCACTGCCGCGCCGAGTTGCGCCGATTGGCCCAACAGGCTGGCCTGCATTTCATGCACCACCACTTCAAGGGCCGTGTGGTCCAGCGCCATGTGGTGGAACAGCAGCATGCCGACCCAACGGTTATTCGCCGGGTCTTGCGCATAGGCCAGCCGCATCAACGGGGCCTGAGCGATATCCAGTCGATAGTGGCGCGGATCAAAACGAGCGTGCAGTTGCTGCACCACATCCCCCGCCGCCGAATCGGTCGCGACTTCCTCGACCACCATGTGCGCCCGGCGCCATACCACTTGCACCGGTGCGGCCAGCCCTTGCCAGACCATGCTGGTGCGCAGGATGTCATTGCGCGACACCACGCTCTGCAAGGCCTGGGCAAACGCGTCCACGCGCTCACGATCGTCAAAAGCGAACAACACTTGCAGCACGTACGGGTCACCCTGGGTCGCCGCCAGGTGGTGATACAAAATCCCCTCCTGCAACGGTGCCAGCGCATAAATATCCTGCACGTTGGCAACACCGCCCGGCACCGTAGCGACGATGCGGTCGATGGCCGGCTGATCCAGGTCGGCCAGCGGCAGCATGTCCGGGGTGATGCGTTGGCAATCCGAGGGGATTTTATTCGCCGGTACCAGCACTTCGGTTTGTTCGCCCACGGCAGCGGCCAGCGCTGCCAGGGTCGGTTGGCCAAACAGGACACGAACGTCGGCGGCCAGATCAACCTGGCGCATGCGTTCGATCAACTTCACCGCCAGCAGCGAATGCCCGCCCAGTTCAAAGAAATTATCGTGTCGGCCAATCTGTTCGATCTTCAGCAGGTCCTGCCAGATTCCGGCGATGGTGCTTTCGATCTCGCCTTGCGGGGCGGCGTATTCGCGACTGGCATACGCCGCTGAATCCGGGGCCGGCAAGGCTTTGCGGTCGAGTTTGCCGTTGGTGGTCAGCGGGAACGCGGCCAGCATCACAAAGGCGCTCGGCAGCATGTACTCGGCCAACGAATTGAGTAATTGCGTGCGCAAATCAGCGGCTGACAACTGCGCGTCCTGATCGGCGATCACATAGGCGACCAGGCGTTTGTCCCCCGGTTCGTCTTCCCGGGCGATGACCACGGCTTCACGCACGTGGTCGCAGGCTGCCAGTTTCGCTTCGATTTCACCCAGTTCGATGCGGAAACCGCGGATCTTCACTTGGTCATCGTTACGCCCCAAGTATTCGACGGTGCCGTCCGCCAACCAGCGACCGAGGTCGCCGGTGCGGTACAACCGCGCTTCGGCACGGCCGCTGAAGGTGTCGGGGATAAAGCGTTCGCTATTGAGTTCGGGACGGTTCAGGTAACCCCGCGCCACACCGGCGCCGCCGACGTACATTTCGCCGACCACACCGACCGGGACTGGCTCGCGCTGAGGGTCGAGCACGTACAGTTGCAAGTCGGGAATACGCCCGCCGATGGGGCTGACGCCGACCAATAACGCATCGGCGGCGGTCAGTGGCCGATAGGTCACGTGCACCGTGGTTTCGGTGATGCCGTACATGTTGACCAGTTGCGTTTGTGCGTTCTGCGAACGGGCATACCAGGGCTTGAGAATCCCGGTTTCCAGGGCTTCACCGCCGAAGATCACTTGACGCAGGTTGTGGCTCAACGTGCTCTCGCCCTGGGCCGCAATCAATTGACGGAACGCACTCGGCGTCTGGTTCAACACCGTCACGCCGGCTTCGCACAGCAGCGCATAACAATCCGCCGGCGAACGGCTGACCAGTTGCGGCACCACCAGCAAACGCCCGCCATGGGTCAGCGCACCCCAGATTTCCCAGACCGAGAAGTCGAACGCAAACGAGTGGAACAACGCCCAGACGTCTTGCGGGCCGAAGTCGAACCATGCCGCCGTCGCCGAGAACAGCCGGGCGACGTTGCGGTGCTCGACCATCACGCCCTTCGGCAGACCGGTCGAACCCGAGGTGTAAATCACGTAAGCCAGATGCGCAGACGTCAATCCCGCCACCAACGGATTGGCGACGGATTCGCCCTGCCAGCTGCCGCCATCCAGATCAACCACCGGCACGACGACAGCATCCAGCAACCACCGAGTCGCGGCTTGAGCCAACACCGCAACCGGCGCGCTGTCCTCCAGCATGTAGGTAATCCGGTCCAGCGGATACGCCGGGTCCAGCGGCACATAACCCGCGCCAGCCTTCAGAATCCCCAGCAAACCGACCATCATCTCCAGACCACGCTCAACACAGATCGCCACCCGATCATCCGGGCGAATGCCCAATCCGATCAGGTGATGAGCAACCTGGTTAGCCCGGGCATTGAGTTCGCCATAGGTCAGCGACTGATCTTCAAACACCAGCGCCACCGCATCCGGCCGCGCCGCCGCACGCACTTCAAACTGCCGATGAATCAGCGCGTCATGGGCATACACGGTGTCTGTCGCGTTCCAGGTTTCCAGCAACTCCAGGCGCTCGGCCGCTGGCAGGATTTTCAAACCATGCAACGGCGCTTGGGGCGCCTGCTCCAGCGCCTCGACCAGATTTTCCAGCACGCATTGCATGTAGCCACACACCCGCCCGGCGCCAATCTGCGCCGACGCCATGACGGTCAGGTTGAAGCCTTCACCCAGGTCATCCACCGACAACGTCAGCGGATAGTTAGTCCGCTCTTCGCCGTCCAGCGCCTCGATACCGTCCCAAGCCGCGATGGCTTCACTCGACACAGTCCGCGTGCCGAGGTGACGGTAATTGAGCAAGGCACTGAACAACGGCGTTGGCGCGGTCACGCCGCTGCAACGCTGGGCCAGTACCAGCGAGGCATGCTCGTGACCAAGCAACGCGGTCAACCGTGCATGGGTCGCCTTGATCCCGGCGCGCACACCTTGTGCCCCCAGGCTCACGCGCAATGGCAAGGTGTTGATGAACATGCCCAGCGCACGGTCGGCCCCTTCGCCGCCCTGCATCCGGCCCAACAGCACCGTACCGAACACCACGTCGTCCTTGCCCGAGACACTGGCCAAGACCTGCGCCCAGGCCAGGTGATAGACACTCGCGGCGCTCACGCCGAGCTGACGGGCCTGGGCCCGCAGGCGTTTGCTGAGCACGGCATCCACCACCTGCCGCACTTCTTCGATATCCCGTCCCTCGCCCTGCACATCCTGCAGGCCGAACGGCAATGTCGGCTCGTCGATGTCACCGAGCATGTCGCGGAAGAACACTTCATGGTCCTCGCGGCTGATCCCCAATCGTGCCTGGGCCACGTAGTTGCGATACGGCACCGAGGTGCCCAGCAGTTGCTCCTGACCGAGCATATGCGCTTCGATTTCTGCCGTGAGCATGCCCAGCGACGTCGCGTCGTCCACCATGTGGTGGAACAGCAGCATGCCGATCCAGCGGTGATTCGTCGGGTCTTCGGCATAGCCGATGCGCATCATCGGCGCCTGGCGGATATCCAGGCGGTAATGCCGTGGGTCGAGGCGTTCGCGCAATTGCTCGGCGATATCGCCCGCCGTCGGGTCCAGTTCGATTTCATCCAGACCCAGCTGCGCTGCGCGCCAGACCACTTGCACCGGTTCGTCCAGGCTTTCCCAGACCACGCCGGTGCGCAAAATATCGTGTCGCGACACCACGCCTTGCAACGCGTTGGCGAAGGTGGCCAAGCGTTCGCGATTGTCGAAGGAGAACATCGCGTATTGCAGGTACGGATCGCCTTTTTCCGCCGCCAAGTGGTGATACAAAATCCCCTCCTGCAACGGCGCCAGGGCGTAGATATCCTGCACATTGGCGACGCCACCGGGGGTCGCCGCCACTACGCGGTCGATCTCTTCCTGGCTCAACGTGGCCAGGGGCAACATGTCCGGGGTGATGCGTGTGCAGCCCTGCGGGATGGCATTGGCTGGCACCACGATTTCAACGGTGCCGCCGACGGCTGCGGCGAGTGCCGCCAGGGTCGGTTGGCCGAACAACACACGTACGTCCGCGGCCAGATCGACCTGGCGCATGCGCTCGATCAATTTCACCGCGAGCAACGAGTGCCCGCCCAGTTCAAAGAAATGATCGTGGCGACCGACCTGTTCCAGTTGCAACAGGTCCTGCCAGATCTTCGCAATAGCAATCTCAACCTCGCCTTGGGGTGCTTCATAGGCGCGGCTCACCACCGAGGACTGATCCGGCACCGGCAGCGCCTGACGGTCGAGTTTGCCGTTGGTGGTCAGCGGGAACGAGGTCAGCGTCACAAACGCGCTCGGCACCATGTATTCGGCGAGTGATTCGAGGAGCTCGGCGCGCAGTTCGGCGGCCGTCAGTTGTTCGCCTTCCTTGGCAATCACATACGCCACCAGACGCTTGTCGCCGGTGTCCTGGCGGGCCAGCACCACGGCTTCGCGCACACCGTTGCACGCGGCCAATTTGGCCTGGATCTCGCCCAGTTCGATGCGGAAACCGCGAATCTTCACCTGATCGTCGTTACGCCCCAGGTATTCGACGCTGCCGTCCGCCAGCCAGCGACCGAGGTCGCCGGTGCGGTACATCCGCGCGCTCGGCTCGGTGCTGAACGGGTTATCGAGGAAGCGTTCGGCAGTGAGTTCGGCGCGGTTCAGGTAACCCCGGGCCACACCGGCGCCGCCGACATACATCTCGCCGATCACGCCGACGGGGACTGGCTCGCGCTGGTCATCCAGCACGTACAGTTGCAGATCGGGAATGCGCCCGCCAATCGGGCTCACGCCGATCAAGTGCGCATCGGCCGCGTCGAGTGCGCGATAGGTCACGTGCACCGTGGTTTCGGTGATGCCATACATGTTGACCAGTTGCGTCTTCGCGTTGGCCTCACGGGCATACCAGGGTTTGAGAATTCCGGTTTCCAGGGCTTCGCCGCCGAAGATCACCTGGCGCAGGCTGTGGCTCAGGTCGATTTCGCCCTGGGCCGCAATCAACTGGCGGAAGGCGCTCGGCGTCTGGTTGAGAATGGTCACGCCGGCCTCGCACAACAGTGCGTAGCAGTATTGCGGTGAACGGCTGACCAGTTGCGGCACCACCAACAATTGGCCGCCATGGGTCAGCGCGCCCCAGATTTCCCAGACCGAGAAGTCGAAGGCGAAGGAATGGAACAAGGCCCAGACGTCTTGCGGGCCGAAGTCGAACCACGGCTGGGTCGCCGAGAACAGCCGCGCGACGTTGCGGTGCTCGACCATCACGCCTTTGGGCAAACCGGTGGAACCGGAGGTGTAGATCACGTAGGCCAGATGCGCCGACGTCAGGCCCGCCACCTCAGGGTTGTGCTGCGCGGGCGGGGCTTCGTGGCTGGCTTCGATCAGATCGAGCAGCAGTGTCGGGATGTTCATTTGCGGCAGTTGGTCGCGCAATGGCAACTGCGTCAGCAGGGCCACCGGCGCGCTGTCGTAAAGCATGTAGGCAATGCGCTCGGCCGGGTAAGCCGGGTCCAGCGGAACGTAGCCAGCGCCGGACTTGAGGATGCCCAGCAGGCCGACGATCATTTCCAGACCGCGCTCGACGCAGATCGCCACGCGATCATCCGGGCGCACACCCAATGCGAGCAAACGATGGGCCATCTGATTGGCCCGGGCATTGAGTTCGCCGTAGGTCAGGCTCAGGTCTTCATAGACCACGGCCACGGCGTCGGGCTGCGCTGCCGCCCGGGCTTCGAATTGGTGATGGATCAGCTCGTCATGTTCATAGAAGACGTCTGTGGTGTTCCAGGTTTCGAGCAACTGCTGACGCTCGGCCTGTGGCAGCACGGTCAATGCTTGCAGCGGGGTGTTCGGCGCGGTTTCCAGCGCAACGACCAGGTTGTCCAACGCCACTTGCATATAGGCGCAAATGCGCTCGGCGCCGATGGGTTGGGCGACCAGCGCCGTGAGGTAGAACGCTTCACCCGCGTCATCGACGTTCAGGGTCAACGGGTAATTGGTGCGCTCGTCACCGCCCAGTGCCGAGATACCCTGCCATGCGGACAAGGCTTCCTCGGTGACTTCGCCAGAACTGTGGCGATAGTTGAGCAAGGCGCTGAACAGCGGCGTCGGTGCGGTCACACCGCTGCAACGCTGGGCCAGTGCCAGCGAAGCGTGTTCGTGACCGAGCAACGCAGTCAGCCGCGCATGGGTGGCCTTGACCCCGGCTTTTACCCCTTGGGCACCAACATCCACGCGCAACGGCAAGGTGTTGATGAACATTCCCAGCGCCCGGTCGGCGCCGTCGCCGGCTTGCAGACGACCCAGCAGCACCGTGCCGAATACCACGTCCTGCTTGCCGGACACTTTGCCCAGCACCTGCGCCCAGGCCAAATGCACCAGGCTCGCCGCGCTCACACCGAGTTGCCGCGCTTGAGTGCGCAGGCGTTTGGACAACGCAAGATCCACCGATTGACGCGCTTCGTCGATGCCATGCCCGTCGCCCTGCACATCCTGCAGGCCGAACGGCAGTGTTGGCTCGTCGACCTCGCTGAGCATCTCGCGGAAAAATGCCTCGTGATCGTCGGCACTCAAACCGAATTTCGCCTGGGCCACATAGTTGCGGTACGGCATCGCTTCGCCCAACTGATCGTCCTGACCCAGCAGGTGCAGTTGCATCTCGTGCTGCATCACGTCCAGCGCGGTGTGGTCCAGCGCCAAATGGTGGAACAACAGAATCGCCACCCAGCGGTTTTGTGCCGCGTCGTGGGCGTAGGCCAGGTGCAGCAGTGGCGCGTGACGCAAGTCGAGACGGTAATGACGCGCGTCGAAACGAGTGCCTAGTTGCGTGGCAATGTCGCCGGCAGTCGGGTCGAGTTCGATGTGTTCCGGGGTCAGCAGGACGTCGCGCCACACCACTTGCACTGGCTCGTCGAGGCCTTCCCAGACCACGGAAGTGCGCAGAATGTCATGCCGACCGATCACTACCTGCAAGGCCTGGACGAAGGCGTCGAGGCGCTCGCGATTGTCGAACGCAAATTGGGACTGCAAGACGTACGGGTCGCCCTGCTCGGCGGCCAAGTGGTGATAGAGAATGCCTTCCTGCAACGGCGCCAGCGGGTAAATATCCTGCACATTGCGGGCACCACCGGGGACGGTGGCGACGATGCGGTCGAGGGTGTCCTGGGTCAGGGTGGCCAGCGGCAGCAGGTCCGAGGTGATGTGTTCGCAGTCCAGCGGAATCAGGTTGGCCGGAACCGTTATTTCCTTGCCGCTGCCAACCGCTGCGGCCAGTGCCGCGAGGGTCGGCTGGCTGAACAGCACGCGCACATCGGCGCTCAGTTCGGCCTGGCGCATCCGTTCGATCAGCGTGACCGCCAGCAGCGAGTGGCCGCCCAGTTCGAAAAAGTGATCGTGACGACCCACGCGTTCGACCTTGAGCACCTCGGCCCACAGACGTGCGAGGGTTTCCTCGACTTCGCCTTGCGGCGCTTCGTATTCACGGCTGGCGTAGGCGTCCGCGTCTGGGGCAGGCAGCGCACGGCGGTCAAGCTTGCCGTTGGCGGTCAGCGGGAATGTTTCCAGCACCACGAAAGCGCTCGGCACCATGTATTCGGCCAGCGAGGCGGCCAGTTCGGCACGCAGGTCCTGCACCGACAGGGTCGTGTTTTTATGCGCAATCACGTAACCCACGAGGCGTTTGGGTCCTGATTCGTCCTGACGCGCCAGCACCACGGCGTCTTTCACGCCGGCGCACTGGCCCAATCGCGCCTCGATCTCGCCCAGTTCGATGCGGAAACCACGGATTTTCACCTGGTCGTCGTTGCGACCCAGGTATTCGACATTGCCGTCCGGCAGCCAGCGACCGAGGTCGCCAGTGCGGTAGAGCAAGGCTTGCGGCTCAGCGCTGAACGGGTCGGCGACAAACTTCTCGGCGGTCAGCTCAGGGCGGTTCAAATACCCTTTGGCCACGCCATCGCCACCGATATACAACTCGCCCGCGACGCCAACCGGCACCGGGTTGCCCTGCGGATCCAGCAGGTAAAGCCGCGTATTGCCCACCGGGCGGCCAATTGGAATGCTGCCCGCGCCGGCTTTCTTGATTTCGTAGGTCGCCGAGAACGTGGTCGCTTCCGTCGGGCCGTAGCCGTTGAGCAGATGCTGTGGCGCGCCTTCTTTCAATACGCGGCTGATCACTGCTGGATCGAGCACATCGCCACCGACGATCAGGTAACGCAACTGGCCAAACACCGACATCAAACCGGCGGCGTATTGATGGAACAGACCTGCGGTCATCCACAACACGCTGATTTTTTGCTCAAGCAGCAATGACTGGAAGCGTTCCTGGGAGAGCAACACGTCCTGCTCGACGATCACCACGCAACCGCCATTCAGCAATGGCGCCCAGACGTCGAGGGTGCTGGCGTCGAAGGCCGGGTTGGAGGCAAACGCCACGCGATCCTGAGCGTTGAATTCGGCGTAACCGTTGTTGATCACCAAGCGGTTGATCGCCCGGTGTGGGACCAGCACGCCTTTCGGCGTACCGGTCGAACCCGAGGTGTACATGATGTAGGCCGGGGATTCGCTGGACTGTGGCAGGTGTGGGTCAGTAGTCAGGTGATCGAGGGTTACGCTGTCCAGATCAACACGCTGAACCTCTTCAGGCACCGTCGTCGTGCTCAGCGTCAATACAATCCGCGCCCCGCTGTCCTGCACCATGAAACCCTGGCGCTCGACCGGCGCACTGATGTCCAGCGGCACAAAAACCGCCGCACATTTGAGGACCGCCAACTGGCTGATCAACAGTTCAAGCGAACGCTCCAGCAGAATCGCCACGCGATCCCCCGGTTGTACGCCGAGGCCGATCAGATGGCGGGCCAGGCGATTAGCCCGGAGGTTGAGTTCGTTGTAAGTCAGGCTTTGCGTGTCGTGAACCGCCGCGGTCGCCTCCGGGCAAGCCAGAACCTGCGCCTCGAACAGCCCGTGAACGGTTTTGTCCTGGGGATAGCTGCGTGTGGTCGCGTTGAAATCCACCAGCAGTTGCTGACGCTCGGCGGACGGCAGGATCGGCAGGCTGAGCAGCGCGGTGTGTGGCGCCTGCTCCAGCGCATCGACCAGATGCTCCAGCGCGGTATTCAGATAGGCGCAGATTCGCTGGGCGCCGATTTGCGGCATGGCCAGCGCGGTCACGCGGAAGCCTTTGCCCAGATCATCCACCGACAGGGTCAGCGGATAATTGGTGCGCTCTTCGTTACTCAGGGATTCGATACCCTCCCACGCCGCCAGGGTTTCGTTTGAATGCGCATGGGCAGCGCTGTGGCGGTAGTTGAGCAACGCGCTGAACAACGGCAACGGCGCGACGACTCCGCTGCAACGCTGGGCCAGGGCCAGCGAGGCGTGTTCGTGTCCCAGCAAACCGCTCAACCGGGCGTGGGTGGCTTTTACCCCGTCACGCACACCGAGTTCGCCGAGGCTCACGCGCAGCGGCAAGGTGTTGATGAACATCCCCAGCGCCCGTTCGGCGCCCTCGCCGCCCTGCATCCGGCCCATCAAAACGGTGCCGAACACCACGTCTTCACGCCCCGAGACCCGGCCCAGCACCTGCGCCCAGGCCAAGTGATGCAGGCTCGCTGCGCTCACGCCCAATTGACGGGCCTGGGCTCGCAAACGCCGGCTCAGGTCGGCGCTGAGATCCAGCGCGGATTCTTCGATGTCGCTGCCATCGCCCCGTACATCCTGCAAACCGAACGGTAAGGTCGGCTCGTCGATATCGCCGAGCATGTCGCGGAAAAACGCTTCGTGCTCCTCGCGGCTGACACCCAGTCGCGCCTGGCCGACATAGTTGCGATACGGCACGGCTTCGCCCAGTTGCTCGGATTGCCCCAGCAAGTGCGCTTGCATTTCCTGCTGCACCACTTCCAGCGCAACGTGGTCGAGGGCCATGTGGTGGAACAGCAAAATCGCGACCCAGCGCTGGTTGGGGATGTCCTGGCTGAACGCGATGCGCATCAACGGCGCCTGCTGCATATCGAGACGGTAATGCAGGGTGTCGAATTGTTCGCGCAAGCGGTCGGCAATCTCACCTTCGGCCGCATCGAGTTTGACTTCCTCGACCGCCAGTTGCGCTTTGCGCCATACCACTTGCACTGGCTCGTCGAGCCCCTGCCACACCACCGAAGTGCGCAGGATGTCATGCCGGTCGATCACGCCTTGCAAGGCATGGGCGAAGGCGTCCAGACGTTCGCGGTCGGCGACGGTGAACGTGGCTTTCAGCACATACGGGTCGCCCTTCGGCGCGGCAATGTGGTGGTAGAGAATGCCTTCCTGCAACGGCGCCAGGGGGTAGATGTCCTGCACGTTGCGCGCACCGCCCGAGACGGTCGCGGCGATACGGTCGATGGCGTCCTGGTCGAGTTTGACCAGGGTGAGCATGTCCGGGGTAATCTGGGTGCAACCCAAGCGAATGTTGTTGGCCGGCACCACGATTTCGTGTGCGCCACCGACTGCTGCGGCCAGCGCCGCCAGGGTGGGCTGGCCGAATAGCACGCGGATGTCTGCTGACAGGCCGATTTGGCGCATGCGGCCGATCAGGCTGACGGCCAGCAGGGAGTGGCCGCCGAGTTCGAAGAAGTGGTCGTGGCGACCGACTTGTGGCAGGCCCAGCAGGTCTTGCCAGATGTTCGCGATGGCGATTTCGGCTTCGCCGATGGGGGCTTCGTAGGTGCGGGTGATGACGGAAGCGGAATCGGGTGATGGCAGGGCCTTGCGGTCGAGTTTGCCGTTTGGCGTCAAGGGCAGTTTGTCGAGATGGACGTAGGCGGCCGGGACCATGTAGTCCGGGAGTTGGGTTTGCAGGTGACGGCGGAGTGCGTCGATGTCCAGCACTTGCGGCGCGGTGTAGTAAGCAACCAGGCGTTTTTCACCGGGGATGTCTTCGCGGGCCAGGACGGCGGTTTCGTGGATGTCTTCGTGTTGGGCGAGTTTGGTTTCGATCTCGCCCAACTCGATGCGGAAGCCGCGGATTTTGACTTGGTCGTCGTTGCGGCCGAGGTATTCGATGTTGCCATCCGGCAGGTAGCGGCCAAGGTCGCCCGTTCTATACATCCGGGCGTTTGTGCTGAAGGGATCGTTGAGGAAGCGTTCGGCGGTGAGGTCGTCGCGGTTCAGGTAGCCGCGCGCCACGCCTGCGCCGCCGATGTAGATTTCACCGGGGACGCCCAGCGGCACGGGTTGGCCGTATTCATCCAGCAAGTAGAACTGGGTGTTGGCGACGGGTTTACCGATGTGGGCGGCAAAACCATCGTCGCGGTCCATCGAGACCCAACTGGAATAAGTTGTGGTTTCCGAAGGGCCGTAGAGGTTGCACAGGCGTTGAACCTGGGTCTGTTCAAACAGGTTTTCCACGAGGCTGCGTTTCAGCGCTTCACCGGCGACGTTGACCGTGTGCACGTTGGCACTTAGTCCGCCGGATTCCAGCAAGGCCTTGAGGGCCGAAGGCACGGTGTTGATCAGGGTGATGTCGTGTCGCAGTTCCAGCACATTAGTGACGACATCAATGCTGCCGCCCGAGGTCAGTGGTGCGAAGCATTCGTAGACCGCCAAGTCGAAGTTCAGCGAGGTGGAGAACAGGGTTTTCGCCAACGTCGCGTCATCAAACGAACGATGCGCCCAAGTCAGGAAGTTCACCGTGTTGCGGTGTTCGATCATCACGCCTTTAGGCAATCCGGTGGAGCCCGAGGTGTAGATCACGTACGCCAGATGCGCCGAAGTCAGCCCGTCAATCGCAGGATTGGAGACGGATTCGTCCTGCCAAATGCCGCTATCCAGATCGATCACCGGCATCGAAGCCTCAGCCAACAACCCCAAAGTCGCGGCCTGTGCCAACACCACGGCCGGCGCGCTGTCCTGCAACATGTAGGCAATCCGATCCAGCGGATAAGCCGGATCCAGCGGTACATAACCCCCGCCCGCCTTCAGAATCGCCAGCAACCCAACGACCATCTCCGCCGAACGCTCAACACAAATTGCCACCCGCGAATCCGGCCGCACCCCCTGCCCGCGCAGGTAATGCGCCAACCGGTTCGCCCGCTCATTCAACTCGCGATAGCTCAAGTGTTCCAAGCCATAAACCACCGCCACAGCATCCGGCGTCCGCTCAACCTGCGCCTCAAACAACCCATGAACCGTCTGCTCCAACGGATAAACCGCGTCAGTCGCATTGAACTCAAACAGCAGTTTCAAGCGCTCCGCCACCGGCAACACCGACAACCGATACAACGACGCCTGAGGCGTCTGTTCCAGCGCCAACACCAGCCCTTCCAGCGCCGCATGCATATACGCACAAACCCGCGCCGCCCCAACCTGATTGGCCACCAACACCGTCAACTTGAAGCCGTTACCCAAATCGTCGACGTTCAACGTCAGCGGATAATTGGTGCGTTCCTCACCACTGAGCACCTCCATGCCGCGCCACGCGTCCACCGCTTGAGCCGATACCGCGCCCACCGCACTGTGTCGATAGTTGAGCAATGCACTGAACAGCGGCGTCGGCGCGGTCACGCCACTGCACCGTTGCGCCAGGGCCAGCGAAGCGTGCTCATGCCCCAGCAACGCGGTCAGCCGCGCATGGGTCGCCTTGACCCCGGCTTTCACACCTTGGGCGCCGACATCCACGCGCAACGGCAAAGTATTGATGAACATCCCCAGCGCCCGATCAGCGCCGTCGCCACCCTGCATCCGCCCCATCAGGACCGTACCGAACACCACCTCCTGCTTGCCGGACACCTTGCCCAGCACTTGCGCCCAGGCCAGGTGCACCAGGCTGGCGGCACTCACGCCGAGCTGGCGCGCTTGTGCGCGAAGACGCAGGTCCAGCGCTGTTTCGACAAACCGGGCATGTTCTTCGATGTCGCGGCCATCGCCCTGCACATCCTGCAAACCGAACGGCAGCGTCGGCTCATCGATATCCCCGAGCATCTCGCGGAAAAACGCCTCGTGCTCCTCGCGACTGACGCCAAGGCGCGCTTGCGCCACGTAGTTGCGATACGGCACCGCTTCAGTGAGTTGATCCGCCTCACCCTGCAAGAACGCCTGCATTTCGTGCTGCACCACTTCCATCGCGGTGTGGTCCAGCGCCATGTGATGGAACAACAGCGTGGCGACCAGGCGCTGATTGGCTTCGTCCTGCGCGTAGGCCAGGCGCATCATCGGTGCCTGGCTGACATCCAGTCGGTGGTGGCGCGGGTCGAAGCGCTGGCTCAACTGCGCCACGGCATCCCCGGCGGCCGGGTCGAGCGTGACCTGCTCAAGGTGCAATTTCGCCTCGCGCCAGACCACTTGAGCGGGTGATTCCAGCCCATCCCAGACGACGCCGGTGCGCAGAATGTCGTGACGATCGATCACCACCTGCAACGCTTGAATGAACGCATCGAGGCGCTCGCGGTTTTCGAACGCGAACTGCGTCTGCAGTACGTACGGGTCACCCTGCTCGGCGGCCAAGTGGTGAAAGAGAATGCCTTCCTGCAACGGTGCCAGCGGGTAGATGTCCTGCACGTTACGGGCACCGCCGGGGACGGTGGCGACGATGCGGTCGATGGTGTCCTGGGTCAGGGTGGCCAGCGGCAGCAGGTCCGGGGTGATCCGCTCACAGTTCAGCGGAATCAGGTTGGCCGGAACCGTTACTTCCTTGCCACTGCCAACCGCTGCGGCCAGTGCCGCGAGGGTCGGCTGGCTGAACAGCACGCGCACATCGGCGCTCAATCCTGCTTGACGCATCCGCTCGATCAGCGTGACCGCCAGCAGCGAGTGGCCGCCCAATTCGAAAAAGTGGTCATGACGACCCACCTGCTCAACCTTGAGCACATCGGCCCACAGACGCGCGAGGGTTTCCTCGACTTCACCCTGGGGCGCTTCGTATTCACGGCTGGCGTAGGCGTCCGCGTCCGGGGCAGGCAGCGCACGGCGGTCAAGCTTGCCGTTGGCGGTCAGCGGGAATGTTTCCAGCACCACGAAGGCGCTGGGCACCATGTACTCGGCCAGCGAGGCGGCCAGTTCGGCACGCAGGTCCTGCACCGACAGGTTGACGTCTGGCCGGGCAATCACGTAGCCCACGAGACGTTTGGGTCCTGTTTCATCCTGCCGCGCCAGCACCACGGCGTCTTTCACGCCGGCACACTGGCCCAATCGCGCCTCGATCTCGCCCAGTTCAACGCGAAAACCACGGATTTTCACCTGGTCGTCATTACGGCCCAGGTATTCGACATTGCCGTCCGCCAGCCAGCGCGCCAGGTCGCCGGTGCGGTACAGCAGCGCCTCCGGCCCGGTGCTGAACGGGTCGGCGACAAACTTCTCGGCGGTCAGCTCAGGACGGTTCAAATACCCTTTGGCCACGCCGTCGCCACCGATATACAACTCGCCCGCCACACCGACGGGCACTGGCCGCTGCCAGGCGTCCAGGACATAAACTCTGGTGTTGCCGACCGGGCGCCCAATCGGGATGCTGCCCGTGCCAATGGCCTTGATCTCATAGGTCGTGGTGAAGGTCGTGGCTTCCGTCGGGCCGTAGCCGTTGAGCAGATGCTGCGGCGCACCTTCTTTCAATACGCGGCTGATCACTGCTGGATCGAGCACGTCGCCACCGACGATCAGGTAACGCAACTGGCCAAACACCGACATCAAACCCGAGGCGTATTGATGGAACAGACCTGCGGTCATCCACAACACGCTGATCTTTTGTTCCAGCAGCAGCGCGCGGAAACGTTCTTGCGAGAGCAGCACATCCTGCTCGACCACCACCACGCAACCGCCATTCAGCAGCGGTGCCCAGACATCGAGGGTGCTGGCGTCGAAGGCCGGGTTGGAGGCAAACGCCACGCGATCCTCGGCGTTGAATTCGGCGTAACCGTTGTTGATCACCAACCGGTTGATTGCCCGGTGCGGGACCAACACACCTTTTGGCGTACCAGTGGAACCCGAGGTGTACATGATGTACGCCGGCGATTCGCTGGACTGTGGCAGGTGTGGGTCAGCAGTCAGGCTAGCGAGGGTTACGGTGTCCAGATCAACACGCCGAGCCTCTTCAGGCACCGATTCCGTGCTCATCGTCAATACAATCCGCGCCCCGCTGTCCTGCACCATGAAACCCTGGCGCTCGACCGGTGCGCTGATGTCCAGCGGCACATAAACCGCCGCGCATTTGAGAATCGCCAATTGGCTGATCAATAGTTCAAGGGAGCGTTCCAGCAGAATCGCCACGCGATCCCCCGGCTGCACGCCGAGGCCGATCAGGTGATGGGCCAAATGATTGGCCCGGGTGTTGAGTTCGCTGTAAGTCAGGTATTTCCCGTTATGGACCGCTGCGGTCGCCTCCGGGTGAGCCAGAACCTGCGCCTCGAACAGACCATGAACGGTTTTGTCCTGCGGATAGCTGCGTGTGGTCGCGTTGAAATCCACCAACACCTGCTGACGCTCGATGTCCGGCAACACAATCAGGTTATGCAGCGGCATATCCGGGGTCTGTTCCAAGGCCCTGGCCAGTCCCGCCAGCGCCGTCAGCATGTAATCGCCCACCCGTTGCGCGCCAATTTCCGCCAGCGCCAGCACGCTCAAGCTGAAGCCTTCGCCGAGGTCATCCACCGACAGTGTCAGCGGGTAGTTGGTGCGCTCTTCACCGCCCAGGGATTGCAAACCCGCCCACGCTTTCAGCGACTCAGGGGTCGGCACCTGCGCCGTGCCACTGTGCCGGTAATTGAGCAGCGCCCCAAACAACGGCGCCGGTGCCGGCACCCCGCTGCAACGCTGGGCCAATGCCAGTGAGGCATGTTCATGACCGAGCAACGCCGCCAGGTCGGCATGGGTGGTTTTGACGCTGTCGCGCGCGCCCTGCCCGGCCAGTTTCACCCGCAGCGGCAAGGTGTTGATGAACATGCCCAAGGCCCGATCGGCCCCGTCACCGCCCTGCATACGGCCCATCAGCACCGTACCGAACACCACGTCTTCGCGCCCGCAAACACTGCCCAGCACCCGCGCCCACGCCAAGTGATGCAGGCTCGCGGCACTCACCCTCAACTGCCGGGCCAGGGCCCGCAGGCGAAGGCTGAGCGACGCGTCGATCGGCAGATGAACTTCCTCGATCAGCGGATCACGTTCAGGCACACCGGCCAAACCGAAGGGCAGCGTTGGCTCATCGACATCGGCCAGCTTCTCGCGGAAAAACGCCTCATGGGTGTCGCGGCTGACGCCGAGCCGGACCTGGGCCACGTAGTTGCGATACGGCACCGCTTCAGGCAACGCGGCGGCCTCGTCGAGCAGAAACGCCTGCATCTCATGCTGCACCACTTCCAGTGCCGCATGGTCCAGCGCCATGTGGTGAAACAACAGAATCGCCACCCAGCGACCGTTTTCGCGGTCCTCGGCGCAGACCAGGCGCATCAGCGGCGCCAGGCCCACATCCAGGCGCGAATGCTGGGTGTCGAAGCGTTGTTGCAGTTGCCCGACGATGTCGCCGTCCGCCGGATCGAGCACAACTTCTTCCAACATCAGCGTTGCTGCATGCCAGACCACTTGCACCGGCTCGTCCAGCCCTTCCCACACCACCGAAGTGCGCAGGATGTCGTGACGATCAATCACGCCTTGCAGGGCGCGGGTAAAGTCGTCGAGCCGCGACCGCTGCTCGGCGCCGAACAGCGCTTGCAGCACATACGGATCGCCCTGTTCCGCCGCGAGGTGATGGTAAAGAATGCCTTCCTGCAACGGCGCCAGGGGGTAGATGTCCTGCACATTGCCGGCGCCACCGGGCACGGTTTCAACGATGCGGTCGATCTCTTCCTGACTGAGGCTGGCCAGGGGCAGCATGTCCGGGGTAATGCGGAACGCCGGGCTCAGCCAGTCGCCGCCGTTTCTCGCCACCAGCTCGAGCAGCTCGTTCTTGTGCACGCCAAGACTGTCCCACAATGCGCTGTCCAGTCCTTCGTCATCGCCCAGGACAACCAGGTTGTCATCATCCAGTTGGAGGCGGATCGGGTGCTGGGAAAGAACGGCCATCAAATCGCTGAATTGCATCGAAGAACCTGCTTTTTGAATTCGGGGGTGGTTGACGATGAAAAATGTGCTTTTCGGGTACGGCGTGGCGCCTGAACGCGGAAATCGGCAGCGCTTCAGGAGCCGAGGGCGGCGCATGGGTCTGGGCGTTGAATGCAATGTCATGTTGAAAAACGATCGTTGGCCGGGAGGCTTCTCCCGCCGCGATGACGCCCTTCACTGGTCGAAAAAATTAGAACATTCGGGGCCGAATGTCTGTCATGGGAAGCAGGGACAAGCCCTGAAGTGGATCAGTGCGGATTCGCAGGATCGGGGGCAATCCGATGGGAGAACCCCATCGGATTGATTCCACAGATGAATCAGATACGGCGTTTGCGGGTGAGCGCGGGGATTTTCGTCAGGGGCACTTCGATACGTTGCACCTGGCCTACTGCCGCCGCCACCAGCGCCAGCGTCGGCTGACCGAACAGCACGCGGGCATCGGCCTCCATGTTGTCCTTGCGCATGCGTTCGATCAGGCTGACCGCCAACAGCGAATGCCCGCCCAGTTCAAAGAAATGGTCGTGACGGCCGACCCGCTCGACCTTCAGCAACTCCGCCCACAGCACCGCGAGCTTCGTCTCGATGTCGCCCTGCGGCGCTTCATAGTGACGGGTGGAAAAGGCGCTGGTATCGGGTATCGGTAGCGCCTTGCGGTCGAGTTTGCCGTTGGGGGTTAGCGGCAGCGCGTCGAGGCGTACGTACGCGGCGGGCACCATGTATTCCGGCAGGAGCGCTTGCAGGTGTGAACGCAGCGCACCGGTGGCAGGCGTGATGTCCGCGTGGCTCGGTGTGTAATAGGCGACCAGGCGTTTTTCGCCGGGGACGTCTTCGCGAGCCAGGATGACGGTTTCCTTGATGTCCTGGTGTTGGGCGAGTTTGGCTTCAATCTCGCCCAACTCGATGCGGAAGCCACGGATTTTGACTTGATCGTCGTTGCGGCCCAGGTATTCGATGTTGCCGTCGGGTAGGTAGCGGCCGAGGTCGCCCGTTCTATACATCCGGCCATTTGTTTGGAAAGGATCGTTAAGGAAGCGTTCGGCAGTCAAATCGTCGCGGTTCAAGTAACCCCGCGCCACGCCGGCGCCGCCGATGTAGATTTCGCCCGGAACGCCCAGTGGTACGGGTTGCTGATGTTCGTCCAGCAAGTAGAACTGGGTGTTGGCGACCGGTTTGCCGATGTGGGCGGCGAAGCCGTCCTCGCGGTCCATCGATACCCAGCTTGAGTAGGTTGTGGTTTCCGATGGGCCGTAGAGGTTACACAGGCGTTGAACCTGAGTCTGTTCAAACAGGTTTTCCACGAGACTGCGTTTCAGCGCTTCGCCGGCAACGTTGACCGTGTGCACATTGGTGCTCAGTCCGCCGGATTCCAACAAAGCTTTGAGCGCCGAAGGTACGGTGTTGATCAGGGTGATGTCGGGTTGCGGCTCCAACACATTCTTCACGACGTTAATGCTGCCGCCCGAGGTCAGCGGCGCGAAGCATTCGTAGACTGCCAAGTCGAAGTTCAGCGAGGTCGAGAACAACGTTTTGGCCAACGTTGCGTCATCAAATGAACGATGGGCCCAGGTCAGGAAGTTCACGGTATTACGGTGTTCGATCATCACGCCCTTCGGCAGACCGGTCGAACCGGAGGTGTAGATCACATAGGCCAGATGCGCCGATGTAAGGTCAGTAATCTCTGGATTGGAGACGGATTCATCCTGCCAAACGCCGCTATCCAGATCGATCACCGGCATCGAAGCCTCAATCAACAACCCCAAAGTCGCAGCCTGCGCCAACACCACGGCCGGCGCGCTGTCCTCCAGCATGTAAGCAATCCGATCCAGCGGATAAGCCGGATCCAGCGGCACATAACCCCCGCCCGCCTTCAGAATCGCCAGCAACCCGACGACCATGTCGGCACTACGCTCAACACAAATCGCCACCCGCGAATCCGGCCGCACCCCCTGCCCACGCAGGTAATGCGCCAAGCGGTTCGCCCGTTCATTCAACTCGCGATAGCTCAAGTGTTCCAAGCCATAAACCACCGCCACCGCCTCCGGCGTCCGCTCAACCTGAGCCTCAAACAACCCATGAACCGTCTGTTCCAGCGGATACAAAGCCTCAGTCGCATTAAACCCAGCCAGCAACTGACGCTCGACATCATTCTGCAACGTAACCGAACTCACCGCCCGGCCCGCATCCGCCACCATCGCCCGAAGCATCCGCTCCAGATAACCGAGGTAACGCTCCATCGTCGTCGCATCGAACAGCGCCGTGGCAAACTCCAGCGAACCCTGAATCCGGCCTTCGATTTCACCCAAATCGAGGGACACATCAAACTTCGCCGTCCGCCCGGCAGCGCCCAGCCCTTCGAGCTTCAAGTCGCCCAGCGTGAGCTCGACACTTTCGGTGTTCTGCCACGACAACAGGGTCTGGAACACTGCGCTGTGGGACAGGCTGCGCACCGGTTTGACCAGTTCCACCACTTGCTCGAACGGTAGATCCTGATGGGCCTGGGCACTCAGCGTTTGCGCCTTGACCCGTTGCAGCAGCGCTTCAATGCTCGGCTGCCCCGACACATCTACCGGCAACGCCAGTGTATTGACGAAGAAACCGATCAACCCTTCGACTTCCGAGCGCGGGCGGTTGGCCACCGGCGTGCCGATCACCACTTTGTCCTGTCCCGAAAGCCGCCCGAGCACCGCCGCCCAGCCGGCCAGCACCGTCATATACAGCGTGGTGCCGTGGTGCTGACTCAGGGCCTTAAGCTCCGACGTCAGGGCCGCGTCGAATGCCACCGGAATCGCGGCGCCGGCGTAGTTCTGTTGCGCCGGTCGTGGACGATCCAGCGGCAGCATCAACACCGCCGGTGCATCCGTCAGTACCGCTTTCCAATAATCGCCCTGGGTCGTCATCACCTCACCGCTCAGCCAGCGGCGTTGCCACACGGCAAAGTCCGCGTACTGCACCGGCAATGCCGGCAGCGGATCTTCCTGACCACTGCGGAAGGCTTCATACAGCGCGACCAGTTCCCGGGTCAGCACGCCAAATGACCAGCCGTCCGAAACGATATGGTGCATCGTCACCAACAGCACATGGTCGCGCTCGCCCATGCGGATCAACTGCCCGCGAATCAGCGGGCCCCGCTCAAGATCAAAGGCATCAGAGGCTTCCTGCGCAGCCAGGGTATTCAGCTCGCGTTCTGCCTCGGCATGGCCGGACAGATCAATGAAGCGCAAGGCAAAACCGCAATCGCTAGGGGCGATCCGTTGCGTGGCCGGCTGCTCCGGAATCTGTGTGAAGCTGGTGCGCAACGCCTCGTGACGGCTGACGATGCGGTCCAGTGCACGTTGCAATGCGCTGCGATCCAGATCCCCCGTCAGGCGCAGGCCGGCGGGCAAATGGTAAGCCGCACTGGCGCCTTCGATCCGGGTCAGGAACAGCAAACGTTGTTGCGCGAATGACAGCGGCAACGGCTCGTCGCGGCTCACCGCCACAATCTCCGGCAAGGTGCTGCGTCCGGCACGGGACACGGCCAGGGCCAGTTCGCTCAACTGTGAATGGGCAAACAGTTCGCTCAGGGCCAACTCCACGCCCAAACGCAGGCGCACCTGGGAAATCAGCCGCATCGCCAGCAACGAATGGCCGCCCAATTCAAAGAAGCGGTCATGCCGACCGACCTGTTCCAGGCCCAACAATTCTTGCCAGATCTGCGCCACTTCCGACTCAACGCCGGGCAACGGCGCTTCATAGCCATGGGCGTTCAGCGCCCCGGCGTCCGGTACCGGCAAGGCCTTGCGGTCGAGTTTGCCATTGGGGGTTTGCGGCATGGCGTCGAGCAACACATAGGCCACGGGCACCATGTATTCGGGCAATTGCGCGAGCATCAAGGCCCGCAGCACGTCCACCGACGGCGCGGCCTGCGCCGTGTAATACGCCACCAGACGCTGCTCACCGGGGCGATCTTCGCGGACCACGACGACGGCCTCGCTGACACCTTGGCAAGCGCCGAGCACGACTTCGATTTCGCCCAGCTCAATGCGCAAACCACGAATCTTCACCTGACCGTCATTACGGCCCAGGTATTCAATATTGCCGTCGGGCAGGTAGCGGGCAATGTCGCCCGTCCGGTACATCCGGCCATTAGGGTTGAAGGGATCGTTGAGGAACCGTTCGGCGGTCAGGTCGTCACGGTTCATGTAACCCCGCGCCACGCCAGTACCGCCGATGTAGATCTCGCCTGAAACCCCCGTCGGCACAGGTTTGCCGTGGGGGTCGAGCAAGTAGAACTGGGTATTGGCGATGGGCCGGCCGATGCTGATCTGGCTGCCCTGGGTGTGTTGTTCGTCTACTCGGAGGGCCGATGACCAAATGGTGGTTTCGGTCGGACCGTACACGTTGAACAGGCGCTGCACCTGCCCCGCGACACGCCGGGCAAGGTCCGCAGGCAAGGCTTCGCCGCCACACAGGACGGTCAGCGCGGCGTTCCCCTGCCAGCCCGATTCGAGCAGCATGCGCCACGTCGCCGGGGTGGCCTGGGCGATGGTCGCGCCGCTGTTGGCAATCACTTCGGCCAGCAACCGGCCATCCCGCGCCTGGTCACGGGAAACCAACACCACCTGCGCCCCGCACACCAGCGGCAGGAACAGTTCCAGACCGGCGATATCAAAGCCCAGGGTGGTCAACGCCAGCACGCGGTCACTGGCATCCACGCCCAGCGTGTCGGCCTTGGCGCACAACAAATTGACCACGCTGCGGTGCTCGACCATCACACCCTTCGGCTTGCCGGTGGATCCCGAGGTGTAAATCACATAGGCCAGGTCCGACGCGTGATTCCCCGACATCAACGGATTGGCCGTGGACAGTTCCTGCCAGGCCTCACTGTCGAGGTCAAACACCGGCATCGACGCTTCGGCCAGCAGATCATGGGTCGCGGCGTGCACCAGCAACGCCACCGGCGCACTGTCTTCCAGCATATAGGTCAGGCGATCCAGCGGATAAGCCGGGTCCAGCGGCACATAGGCCGCACCGGATTTCAAAATACCCAACAGGCCGACCAGCATGCCCAGGCCACGCTCGACGCAGATCGCCACTCGGTCGTCCGGGCGGACGCCAAGGGCCAGCAGGTGATGCGCGACCTGATTCGCCCGATCATTCAGTTCGGCGTAGCTCAGTTGCTGATCGCCGAACTGAATAGCCAGCGCCTGCGGAGACGCATCGACCCGGGCCTGGAACAGCTGCGCCAGTGTCTGGTCCTGCGGATAAGCCACTTGCGTGGCATTCCAGGTGCCGAGCAATTGCTCGCGTTCGGCAACCGGTAGACTGTCGAGGTCATTCAGGGCTGTGTCCGGCGCGTGTTCCAGCGCGGCCACCAGGCTTTCCAGTGCAATGTGCATGTACTCGGCGACCCGTCGGGCATCGATCCCGACCACCGCCTGCACCACCAGGCTGAAGCCTTCACCTTCATCATCCACCGCCAGGGACAACGGATAGTTGGTGCGTTCTTCACCGCCCAGCGCCTGCATGCCCTGCCACGCCGAAACCATTTGCGCGGTGACTTCAACGGCACAGTGTCGATAGTTGAGCATCGCGCTGAACAACGGCGTCGGTGCCGCCACGCCACTGCAACGTTGCGCCAAGGCCAGGGACGCGTGCTCGTGGCCGAGCAATCCGGTGAGGCGCATGTGCGTGGCTTTCACCGCCGCAGCCGCCCCTTGCCCGCCCAGGCTCACCCGCAATGGCAAGGTGTTGATGAACATGCCGAGCGCGCGGTCGGCCCCTTCGCCGCCCTGCATCCGCCCCAGCAGCACGGTGCCGAACACCACCTCGTCGCGACCGCTGACCCGACCCAACACCTGGGCCCAGGCCAGATGCACCACACTCGCGGCGCTGACCCCGAGTTGCCGGGCACGGTCCCGCAGGCGTCGGCTCAACGCCGTTTCTACGGCCAGTTTCACTTCCTCGACACCGGTGCCATCGCCCTGCACATTCAACAGGCCAAACGGCAGCGTCGGCTCTTCGATATCACCGAGCATTTCGCGGAAAAAAGCTTCGTGCTCATCCTGACTGACGCCCAAACGCGCCTGTGCCACGTAGTTGCGGTACGGCACCGGGTCGCCCAACACCTGCGCGTGCCCAAGTAGATGGGCCTGCATCTCGTGTTCCAGGGTTTCCAGCGCCGTGTGATCCAGCGCCATATGGTGGAACAGCAGTGTCGCGACCCAACGTTGATTGTCGGGATCTTCGGCGAAGACCAGCCGCAGCATCGGCGCCTGTCGCACGTCCAGGCGGTAATGCCGGGCATCGAAGCGTTCATGCAATTGCGCGGCGACATCGCCGGGCTGCGCCTCGAATTGCTCGCAAATCAGCTGCGCCTTGCGCCACACCACTTGCATCGGTTCGACCAGCCCTTCCCAGACCATCGAGGTGCGCAGGATGTCGTGGCGGTCGATCACCTGTTGCAGCGCCCGCGCGAAGTCATCCAGCCGTGCACGACTGTCAAACCCGAACTGCGTCTGCAGCACGTAGGGATCACCTTTTTCCGCCGTGAGGTGGTGATACAGAATGCCTTCCTGCAACGGCGCCAGCGGGTAGATGTCTTGCACATTGGCAACACCGCCGGGCACGGTTGCGACGATGCGGTCGATGGCGGATTGGCTCAACTCAGCCAGTGGAAGCATGTCCGGGGTGATGCGTTGGCAGCCTGCGACGATGGCGCTGGCCGGCACCACCACATCGGTGTGCCCGCCCACGGCGGCGGCCAGCGCCATGAGGGTCGGCTGGCCGAACAGGACACGCACATCGACTGCCAGATTGACCTGACGCATGCGCTCGATCAGCCGCATCGCCAGCAGCGAATGACCGCCCAGTTCAAAGAAGTTATCGCGACGACCGACCTGCTCCACTTTCAGCAAATCCGCCCACAACCCCGCCAGTGTCTGCTCGATGTCGCCCTGCGGCGCCTCGTAGGTTTGGCTGGCATAGGCGTCGGCCTGTGGCGCCGGCAGCGCCTTGCGATCGACTTTGCCATTCAGTGTCAGGGGAAAGGCTGGCAGCATCACAAACGCGCTCGGCACCATGTATTCGGAGAGTGCGGCGGACAGTTGCTCGCGCAACCCGGCCACGCTCAACGTGACATCCGGCTGCGCAATCACGTAAGCCACCAGACGTTTTTCCCCCGGCTGTTCAGCGCGGACCAGCACCACCGCGTCCTTCACGCCTGCGCACGTGGCCAGTTTGGCTTCGATCTCGCCAAGTTCGATTCGGAAACCACGGATCTTCACCTGGTCGTCATTGCGCCCCAGGCATTCCAGATTGCCCTCTGGCGACCAGCGGCCGAGATCGCCGGTGCGATAGAGCAATGCGCCGGACTCGTCGCTGAACGGATCAGCGATAAACGCCTGGGCCGTCAGTTCCGGGCGGTTCAGGTAACCCTTCGCCACGCCCCGGCCACCGATGTAGATTTCGCCGACCACGCCCAACGGCGCCAGTTGCTGGCGGGCGTCGAGCACATAGATTTGCGTGTTGGAAATCGGCCCGCCAATCGGCACGACTTCCGCGTCCGGCGCCACGACTTTCACTTCATACGTGGTGGCGTAGGTGGTGGTTTCGGTCGGGCCGTAGCAATGCACCAGGCGCAGGTTGGGCGCCAGGCTCAACAAACGCCGGAAGGACGCCGCGTCAGCCCGTTCGCCGCCGCACAACAGGATGCGCAGGCTGCCAATGGCTTGCGGGATCAGTTGCACGTACTGGTTGAAAATCGCCGTGGTGACGAACAACACCGTCGCCCCTGACTCGGTCAGCACGTGGGCAAAACGCGACGGCTCAAGCAGGGTTTCGTGGTCGATCACAATGACCCGGCCGCCATTCAGCAAGGCGCCCCACACGTCCATGGTGCTGGCGTCGAAGGCCGGGTTCGAGGCGAAGGCGATTCGGTCTTGTGCGTTGAAATCGGCGTAACCGTTGTTGATCACCAACCGGTTGATCGCCCGGTGCGGCACCAATACGCCTTTGGGCTGACCGGTGGAACCTGAGGTGTACATGATGTAGGCAATCGCTTCCGCGGACTGCGGCAGTGCCGGGTCATGGAGGGATTGGGCGTGCAGATCCAGGGTGTCCAGGTCGATACGGCGCACGCCGTCCGGGGCGTTCTGGTCGCTGGATGTCAACAACACCACCGCCTGACTGTCTTCAAGCATGAAGCGCTGGCGTTCCAGCGAAGCATTGCGATCCAGCGGCACATAGGCCGCTGCGCATTTCAGCGCCGCCAGTTGGCTGGTCAACAGGTCGAGCGAGCGCGGCAGCAGGATCGCCACGCGAGCGTCCGGTTGCACGCCCAACCCGATCAAATAATGCGCGAGACGGTTGGCGCGCAGATTCAGCGCCTCGTAGGTCAAAGGCTCAGCACCGTGCACCGCCGCAATCGCTTGCGGTGTGCGCGCGACCTGCGCTTCAAACAGCGCGAGCACAGTTTTGTCCTGAGGATAGGCGCGGGTCGTGGCGTTGAAATCCACGCGCAATTGCTGACGTTCGGCGTCCGGCAGGATCTCCAGGCGATTGAGCGGTTTTTGCGGCGCCTGCTCCAGCGCCTGAACCAGGCCCTCGATGGCCGTGTGCATGTAGGCGCAGATGCGCGCGGCGCCCATGCCTTTGAGCACCAGCGCGCTCAGCAGGAAACCCTCGCCCAGGTCGTCCACCGACAGGGTCAGCGGGTAATTGGTACGTTCTTCGGCGCCAAGGTTTTGCATGCCTTGCCAGGCGCTGAGCGCTTCGGCCGACACCGCGCCGATCGCGCTGTGGCGGTAATTCAGCAGCGCACTGAACAGCGGCGCCGGTGATGCCACGCGGCTGCAACGTTGCGCCAGTGCCAGCGAGGCGTGCTCGTGACCGAGCAATGCGGTCAGCCTGCCGTGGGTGGTTTTGACCCCGGCGCGCACGCCCTGCTCGTCCAGGCTGACCCGCAGCGGCAAGGTGTTGATGAACATGCCCAGGGCCCGGTCCGCCCCGTCGCCGCCCTGCATCCGGCCCATCAGCACAGTGCCGAACACCACGTCTTCACGCCCGGACAGGCGTCCGATGACCTGGGCCCAGGCCAAATGATGAAGGCTGGCGGCGCTCACGCCCAATTGCCGCGCCTGGGCCCGAAGGCGCCGGCTCAGTTCGGCATTGATTTCAAGTTTGGCTTCCTCGATCCCGCTGCCATCGCCCTGCACTTGCTGCATACCGAACGGTAGCGTCGGCTCGTCGATATCACCGAGCATCTCGCGGAAGAACGTTTCATGTTGTTCCTGGCTGACACCCAAACGGGCCTGGGCCACGTAGTTGCGGTACGGCATCGCTGGCGTTAGCTGGCCTTGCTGCCCCAGCAGGTGCATTTGCATTTCCTGCTGCACCACTTCCAGCGCGGTGTGGTCGAGGGCGATGTGGTGAAACAACAGCATCGCGACCCAACGCTGGTTGGCCGGATCCTCGGCCACCCGCAGGCCCATCAGCGGCGCCTGACGGATATCGAGACGATGATGGCGCGAGTCGAAGCGCGCGTGCAGCTGAGTCACCACATCACCGTCGTCTGGACTTAACGCCAATTGCTCGACGCCGAGCGTAGCCTGACGCCAGACCACTTGCATCGGTTGTTCCAGTCCTTCCCAGAGCACCGCCGTGCGCAAGATATCGTGACGGTTGATGACGCCTTGCAAGGCTTGAGTGAACGCGTGAAGACGCGCCTCGCTGTCAAAGGCAAACAGCGATTGCAAGACGTAAGGGTCGCCCTGCTCGGCGGAAATATGGTGATAGAGGATGCCTTCCTGCAACGGCGCCAACGGGTAGACATCCTGCACGTTGGCCGTGCCGCCCGGCACCGTCGCGACGATGCGGTCAATCGCGCCCTGGGTCAGTGTCGCCAGGGGCAGCATGTCCGGGGTGATTCGTTGGCAATCCGCGGTGATGCCGTTGGCCGGCACCTGAATTTCACTGCCGCCACCTACCGCAGCGGCCAGGGCTGCCAGGGTTGGCTGGCCGAACAGGACGCGCACGTCGGCGCTCAGTCCGACCTGACGCATCTGCTCGATCAGGTTGACCGCCAGCAGCGAGTGGCCGCCCAGTTCAAAGAAATGATCGTGACGCCCGACGCGTTCCACATTCAGCACTTGCGCCCAGAGCCGGGCCAGGATGATTTCGATTTCGCCGACCGGTTCCTCGTAGCCTCGGGTGACCATCGAGGCCAGATCCGGCGCCGGCAACGCCTTGCGGTCGAGTTTGCCGTTGGCGGTCAGCGGCAATCTATCGAGCTGCACGTAAGCCGCCGGCACCATGTAGTCCGGCAGCCGCGATTGCAGGTGAGCGCGCAGGCCTTCGAGATCCGCAACGTCATCGGCGGTGAAGTACGCCACCAGACGTTTCTCCCCCGGCACCTCTTCGCGAATCAGGACCACGGCTTCTTTCACGCTTTCGTGTTGCGTCAGGCGGGACTCGATTTCCCCCAGTTCGATGCGGTAGCCACGGATTTTCACCTGGTCATCGTTGCGGCCCAGGTACTCGATTGTGCCATCCGGCAGATGACGGCCCAGGTCGCCAGTGCGGTACATCGATTGGCCGTTGAACGGATCAGTGATAAATTTTTCGGCGGTCAGTTCGGGACGATTCAGATAGCCCTTCGCAACGCCCGCGCCCCCGATAAACAGCTCGCCGGGCACACCCAGCGGCACGGCGCGCAACTGCGCGTCGAGCACGTAGACCCGGGTGTTGCCGATCGGCCGACCGATGGGAATGCTGCCCGCGCCGATTGCCTTGATCTCATGGGTGGTGGAAAACGTAGTGGCTTCCGTCGGGCCGTAGCCGTTGAGCAAGTGCTGCGGCGCGCCTTCGTTCAGGACCCGGCCGATCACCGCCGGATCCAGCACATCACCACCGACGATCAGGTAGCGCAGTTGCCCGAACACCGCCATCAAGCCGTCGGCGTACTGGTGAAACAGCCCCGCCGTCATCCACATCACGCTGACGGATTGCTCAAGCAGCCATGCCTTCAAGCGTGATTGCGACAGCAACACCTCCTGCTCGACCACGACCACACAACCACCGTTGAGCAACGGTGCCCAGACTTCGAGGGTGCTGGCGTCGAAGGCTGGATTGGAGGCGTAGGCCACGCGATCCGCCGCGTTGAAATCGGCATAACCGTTGTTGATCACCAACCGACTGATCGCCCGGTGCGGCACGAGCACGCCTTTTGGAGTGCCGGTGGAGCCCGAGGTGTACATGATGTACGCCGGGGTTTCGCTGGACTGCGATCGCGGCGATTGATGGGTTGGCCGGTCATCAAACTGCACAACGTCCAGATCCACCCGGCGTACGCCTGGGCTCAACGCTGCCTCACTGTGGGTCAACACCAGCACGGCCCGGCTGTCTTGCAGCATGAATTGCTGGCGTTCGGTGGGCGCGTTGATGTCCAGCGGCAGGTAGACGGCGGCGCATTTGAGGATCGCCAACTGACTGACCAGCAAATCCAGCGAGCGCGGCAGCAGGATCGCCACGGCGTCGCCCGGTTGCAGGCCAAGACTGATCATATGTGCAGCCAAACGATTGGCTTCTGTGTTCAGTTCGCGATACGTCAGGGTCTGCCCGTTTTGAACGGCGGCGGGCGCGTTTGGATGGGCCTGGACTTGCGCTTCGAACAAGGCGTGGACGGTCTGGTCCCGGGGATAGGCGCGGTCGGTGGCGTTAAACGTCTGCACCACCTGCTCGCGCTCGGCGGCAGGCAGAATCGCCAGGCGATTGAGCGGCAATTGCGGGGTGTTTTCCAGGGCGCTGACGAGGCATTCAACCGCGACCTGCATGTAGTCGCACAGGCGTTGCGCGCCGATCTGCGCGCTCGCTTGCACGCTCAAGGCAAAGTCATCGGAAAAATCGTCGACCGACAGAATCAGCGGATAGTTGGTCCGCTCTTGCGCGCTCAGGGCTTCGATGCCGCTCCAGGCCAGGCTCGCTTCGGCCGGGATCGCCTGGCTGGCACTGGCGCTGTGGCGGTAATTGAGCAACGCGCTGAACAATGGAGTCGGCGCCGCCACACCGCTGCAACGCTGGGCCAACGCCAGGGACGCGTATTCGTGACTGAGCAACGTGCTGAGCCGCGCATGGGTGGCTTTTACCCCGTCGCGCACGCTCTGTGCGCCGACGCCGACGCGCAGCGGCAAGGTGTTGATGAACATGCCCAGCGCCCGGCTCATGCCTTCCGAGGCCTGCATGCGCCCCAGCATCACGGTGCCGAACACCACATCTTCACGGCCCGACACGCCACCCAACACCTGGGCCCAGGCGAGGTGGAAAATACTCGCCGCGCTGACGCCAAGCTGACGGGCCTGCACCCGCAGACGGCCGCTCAACGCTAGAGGCAGTTTTCGATCGCTCTCTTCGATAGCGTTGCCATCGCCCAGCACATCCTGCTGGCCGAAGGGTAAGGTCGGCTCATCGACGTCGCCGAGCATCTCGCCGAAAAACGCCTCGTCGGCGGCTCGCTGACCGGCCTGCCGGGTCCGTACCACGTAGTTGCGGTACGGCACGGCGCTGCCCAGTTGTTCGGCCTGCCCCATCAGGTACGCCTGCATTTCATGCTGCACGACGGCCAGTGCCGCATGGTCGAGGACCATATGGTGGAACAGCAGCATCGCTACCCAACGCTGGTTGACCGTGTCTTCAGCGAACACCAGCAACAGCAACGGCGCCTGACTGAGGTCGAGGCGATAGTGCCGGGGATCGAAACGTCCTTGCAGTTGCGCCATGGCCTCGCCGTCGACGAGTTCGGCGCTGATGTCTTTAAGCCCCAGCCGCGCGTGGCGCCAGACCACTTGCACAGACTCCTCCAGACCTTCGCGGACGATGGCGGTGCGCAGGATGTCGTGGCGATCGATGACGCTTTGCAAGGCATCGGCAAAATCCGCCAGGCGTTCACGGCTGGTGATGCTGAACTGAGCTTGCAGAACGTACGGGTCGCCCTGGGTTGCGGTCAGGTGGTGATAAAGAATGCCTTCCTGCAACGGCGCCAACGGATAAATATCCTGCACATTGGCCGCACCGCCCGGCACCGTGGCGACGATCTGGTCGATGGCCGGCTGATCCAGCGTCACCAGTGGCAGCATTTGCGGCGTGATACGCGTGCATCCGGCCGGGATGGCGTTGGCGGGAATGTCGATCTCCCCGGCCTTGCTGGCGTCGTATTGCCCGGCCTTGATCAACTCGATCAACGTCGCTTTGTGCTCGCGCAGCAAGGCCAGCACCGCCGGCTCGCTCAGTGATTGTTTCCTGCCCCGTATAACGAGCTGGTCGCCCTTGACTGAAAGCTGTACGTCTTTTTCTTTTAGTGTCGCCAACAGTTCGATCACACTCACAGGACAATCTCCATTTTTTCTGTCGTTGCCGCGTATTCCGAGAGCGTGGGTTGCTCGAACAACGTCCTGACATCCGCTTCCATGCCAGCCTGGCGCATGCGCTCCATCAGGCTGACGGCCAGCAACGAGTGCCCGCCCAATTCGAAGAAATGATCGTGACGGCCGACGCGCTCCACGTTGAGGACTTCCGCCCAGAGTTGGGCCAGGGTGATTTCGGTTTCGCCGATAGGCGCTTCATAACCGCGGGTAATGACCGACGCCAGATCCGGGATCGGCAGTAATTTGCGGTCGAGTTTGCCGTTGGGGGTCAGGGGTAAGGCGTCGATGCGCACATACGCCGCAGGCACCATGTAGGCCGGGAGTTGGGTTTGCAGATGGGCGCGCAGGTCTTCGATGTCGACCGCGTCATCCGTGGCGTTGAGGGTGAAATAAGCGACCAGGCGTTTTTCGCCAGGCACGTCTTCCCGGGCCAGGATCACGGCTTCCTTGACGGCTTCGTGCTGCGCGAGTTTGGCTTCGATCTCGCCCAACTCGATACGGAAACCGCGGATTTTCACTTGGTCGTCGTTGCGGCCCAGGTATTCGATATTGCCGTCCGGCAGATAGCGGCCCAAGTCGCCTGTTCTATACATCCGGCCGTTGGTGCTGAACGGGTCGGTGAGGAAACGTTCGGCGGTGAGGTCGTCGCGGTTCAGGTAACCCCGCGCCACGCCAGCGCCACCGATGTAGATTTCACCTGGGACACCCAGTGGCACGGGTTGGCCGTGTTCATCCAGCAAGTAGAACTGGGTGTTGGCGACCGGTTTGCCGATGTGGGCGGTGAAACCGTCTTCGCGATCCATCGACACCCAACTTGAGTAGGTCGTGGTTTCCGAAGGGCCGTAGAGGTTGCAAAGACGCTTGACGCTGGTCTGCTCAAACAGGTTTTCCACCAGACTGCGTTTCAGCGCTTCACCGGCAACGTTGACCGTGTGCACGTTTTCACTCAATCCGCCGGACTCCAGCAAGGCTTTAAGCGCCGACGGCACGGTGTTGATCAGCGTGATGTCGTGTTGCGGCTCCAGCACGTTGGTCACGACATTAATGCTGCCGCCCGAGGTCAGCGGCGCGAAGCATTCGTAGACCGCCAAATCGAAGTTCAGCGAGGTGGAGAACAGGGTTTTGGCCAACGTTTGACTGTCAAACGAACGATGTGCCCAGGTCAGGAAGTTCACCGTATTGCGGTGTTCGATCATCACGCCTTTGGGCAATCCAGTGGAGCCCGAGGTGTAGATCACGTAGGCCAGATGCGCCGGTGTCAGCTCTTCAACCACAGGATTGGAGACCGATTCGTCATTCCACGAAGCGCGATCCAGATCAATCAGCGGCACCTGGACGTGGGACAACAGCCCGCGAGTCCCGGCCTGGGTCAACACGGCCGCCGGGGCGCTGTCCTCCAGCATGTAGGCGATCCGGTCCAGCGGATAGCTCGGATCCAGCGGCACATAACCGCCACCCGCCTTCAGAATCGCCAGCAGTCCAACCACCATCTCGGCACTGCGCTCAACACAGATCGCCACCCGTGAATCCGGCTGCACGCCCTGTTTACGCAGGTGATGAGCCAAGCGGTTGGCCCGGTTGTTGAGCTCGCGATAACTCACAGACTGCCCGTCATGGATCACCGCAACCGCCTCTGGCGTACGTTCTACCTGGGCTTCAAACAACCCGTGAATCGTCTGCTCCAGCGGGTAATCCGCTTGGGTGGCGTTGAACGTCACCAACAACTGCTCGGCTTCGGCGGCTGGCAGGATCGGCAAGCTGTGCAGCGGCGCCTCTGGCGTTTGCTCAAGCATTCCGATCAAGCCTTGCAACGTCTGCTGCACATAGCCGCAAATGCGTTGCGCGCCAATCCGCGCCGGGGTCATGACGGTGAAACTGAACGCTTCACCCTGATCATCCACCGACAAGGTCAACGGGTAATTGGTCCGCTCTTCACCGCTGAGCATTTCAATACCGTCCCAAGCGGACAGCGCCTCAGTCGAGGTCATCGCGCCGGTGTGACGGTAATTCAGCAGCGCACTGAACAGCGGCGTCGGTGCTTCCACGCCACTGCAACGTTGCGCCAGCACCAGCGAAGCGTGTTCATGCCCCAGCAACGCACTCAGTTGCCCGTGGGTGGCTTTCACCCCGGCACGCACACCTTGTTCACCCAGTTTCACCCGCAGCGGCAAGGTGTTAATGAACATCCCCAACGCCCGATCGGCACCCTCGCCGGCCTGCATCCGGCCGACCAATACGGTGCCGAACACCACGTCGTCCTTGCCCGACACCTTGGCCAAGACCTGCGCCCAGACCAGGTGATACAGACTTGCGGCGCTGACCCCGAGCTGACGGGCCTGAATACGCAGTCGGCGGCTGAGGTCGCTATCGATGTCCTGGCGAACTTCCTCGATTCCGCTGCCATCGCCCTGCACATCCTGCAAACCGAACGGCAATGTAGGTTCGTCGACGTCCCCCAGCATGTCGCGGAAAAACGCTTCATGGGCTTCGCGGCTCACACCCAAACGCGCCTGGGCCACGTAGTTGCGATACGGCACCGACACTGGAAGACGCTGGGCCTGACCGAGCATATTGGCCTCGATTTCCGAGGCCAGCACCGCCAGTGACGTGGCATCGTCCACCAAGTGATGGAACAGCAACATGCCGACCCAGCGCTGATTCGCCGGGTCCTGCGCATAAGCGATGCGCATCAACGGTGCCTCGCGGATGTCCAGGCGATAGTGTCGCGGGTCGAAGCGCTGGTGCAGTTGTCCGGCAATATCGCCGGCCGCCGGTTCCAGCGAAACCGCTTCGACCACCAACTTGGCTTCACGCCAGACCACTTGCATCGGCTCGGCCAGACCTTCCCACAGCACACCCGTGCGCAGAATGTCGTGCCGGTCAACCACAGCCTGCAACGCCTGGCTGAAACTGATCAGGCGGGCAAAGCTGTCGAAGCCGAACATCACATATTGCAGGTAAGGATCGCCCTGGGCCGCCGCGAGGTGGTGATACAAAATCCCCTCCTGCAACGGCGCCAGCGGGTAGATGTCCTGCACGTTACTGACGCCACCGGGCACCATCGCGACGATTTGATCAATCGCCGGCTGGTCCAGAGTGGCCAGGGACAGCATGTCCGGGGTGATCCGCTGGCAATCCGCGGCGATGCGATTGAGCGGCACCACCACTTCCGTGTACCCGCCCACCGCAGCGGCCAGCGCTGCCAACGTCGGTTGACCGAACAGCACGCGGACGTCGGCACTCAGGCCTGCATGGCGCATGCGTTCGATCAGCTTCACCGCCAGCAGCGAGTGGCCACCCAGTTCAAAGAAGTTGTCGTGACGACCGATCTGCTCGAGGTCCAGCAACTCTTGCCAGATCGTCGCCAGGGCTGTTTCCACCGCGCCTTGCGGTGCGGCGTAGGCCTGGGACACCACCGACGATTGATCAGGTGCCGGCAGTGCCTTGCGGTCCAGTTTGCCGTTGGCGGTCAACGGGAACGTGGCCAGCATCACGAAAGCGCTCGGCACCATGTAGTCGGCCAAGGTGTCCAGCAGTTGGGCGCGCAACTCGCTGACGCTGAGTTCTGCACCCGCCTGCGCAATCACATACGCCACCAGACGCTTGTCACCCGGCACATCTTCCCGGGCAATAACCAGCGTCTCGCGGACACCTTGACACGCAGCCAACGTTGCTTCGATCTCACCGAGTTCGATACGGAAACCGCGGATCTTCACCTGTTCATCGTTGCGCCCCAGGTATTCGACCGTGCCGTCTGCCAGCCAGCGGCCGAGGTCACCGGTGCGGTACAACCGTGCATCGGCACGGCCGCTGAAGGTGTCGGCGATAAAGCGTTCTTCAGTCAGCTGCGGACGATTCAGGTAACCCCGAGCCACACCGGCGCCGCCGACGTACATTTCACCGATCACACCCACAGGCACCGGCTGGCGCTGTGGATTGAGGATGTACAACTGCAAATCGGGAATCCGCCCGCCAATCGGGCTCACACCGACCCGTTGCGCATCCGCCGGGTGCAGCGCTCGATACGTTACGTGCACCGTGGTTTCCGTGATGCCGTACATGTTGACCAGTTGCGTCGGTTGATTGACCGCACGGGCGTACCACGGTTTGAGCATGCCCGGTTCCAGCGCTTCACCACCGAAAATCACCTGTCGCAGGCTGTGGGCGATGGCGCTCTCGCCCTGGGCCGCAATCAACTGACGGAACGCGCTGGGCGTCTGGTTCAACACCGTAACCCCGGCCTCGCACAGCAATGCATAACAGTCTTGCGGGGAACGGCTGACCGCTTGCGGCACCACCAGCAAACGGCCGCCGTGGGACAACGCGCCCCAGATTTCCCAGACCGAGAAGTCGAAGGCAAACGAGTGGAACAAGGCCCAGACGTCTTGCGCACCGAAATCGAACCATGCCTGCGTCGCCGAAAACAGCCGCGCGACGTTACGGTGCTCGACCATCACGCCTTTGGGTTGACCGGTCGAGCCCGAGGTGTAGATCACGTACGCCAGGTGCGACGAGGTCAGCTCCGGCACGTGCGGATTGGTAACCGGTTGGCTGTGCAATGACGGGCAATCGAGGTCGAGCACCCGCACCGATTCTTCGGCCAGCAACTCGCGGCTGGCGGCATGCACCAATATCGCCACCGGCGTGCTGTCTTCCAGCATGTAGGCGATGCGCTCGGCCGGGTACGCCGGATCGAGCGGTACGTAGCCTGCGCCGGATTTGAGGATCCCCAGCAGGCCGACGATCATTTCCAGACCACGCTCCACGCAAATCGCCACCCGATCATCCGGGCGAATACCCAGCAACAGCAGGCGATGGGCGACCTGGTTGGCCCGGGCATTGAGTTCGCCGTAGGTCAATGTTTGATCTTCAAACACCACCGCCACGGCATCCGGTTGCGCAATCGCCTGGGCTTCGAACAGGCCATGGATCGTGCGGTCATGCACGTACTCGCCAGTCGGCGCGTTCCAGGTGTCGAGCAACTGCTGACGCTCTGCCAACGGCAACACCGGTAAATCGTGCAGCGCGGTGTGCGGCGCATGCTCCAGCGCATCGACCAGACTGGCCAACGCGACCTGCATATAGGCGCAGATGCGTTGCGCGCCAATCTGCGACTCGACCTGCGCCGTCAGGCTGAAGCCCTGGCCCAGATCATCGACGTTGAGGGTCAGCGGGTAGTTGGTGCGTTCTTCGCTGGACAACAGCTGCATGCCGTTCCAGGCCGACAACAGTTCATCGCTCACCTGCACCGAGCTGTGCCGGTAGTTGAGGATCGCGCTGAACAGTGGCGCTGGCGCCGTGACTCCACTGCATCGCTGGGCCAGGGCCAGTGAGGCATGCTCATGCCCCAACAGCCCGGTCAAGCGTCCGTGGGTCGCCCTGACGGCGGCGCGCACACTCTGTGCATCAACCTGCACGCGGATCGGCAAGGTGTTGATGAACATGCCCAAGGCACGATCCGCCCCTTCACCGCCCTGCATCCGGCCCATCAGCACGGTGCCGAACACAACGTTGGGTTGACCGCACGCCATGCCGAGGACCTGAGCCCAAGCCAGATGCACCAGGCTCGCGGCGCCGACGCCGAGCAACCGGGCCTGCGCCCGCAGTCGCAGGCTCAGCGCCGGATCAACTGGCGCCGTCACTTCCTCGATACCGTGCCCGTCGCCCTGGACCTGAGCCAGGCCGAACGGCAGCGTCGGCTCGTCGATGTCGCCGAGCATGTCGCGGAAAAACGCTTCGTGTTGTTCCTGACCCACACCCAAGCGAGCCTGGGCCACGTAGTTGCGATACGGCACCGGGTTGCCCAGCTGCTCGGCTTGACCCAGCAAGTGCGCCTGCATCTCGTGACGCACCACTTCCAGCGCCGTGTGGTCGAGGGCCATGTGGTGGAACAACAACGTCGCGACCCAGCGCTGGTTGGCTGCATCGTGGGCACATTTGATGCCCATCAGCGGCGCCTGGCGGATGTCGAGGCGATGGTGGCGGGAGTCGAAGCGTTCGCGCAATTGATCGGCGACAGCGCCTGCGGTGGCGGCAAACGTCACCTCCTCCACGTTTAACTGCGCCGTGCGCCAGACCACTTGCACCGGTTCGTCCAGCCCTTCCCAGGCCATCGAAGTGCGGAGGATGTCGTGGCGGTCGATCACCACCTGTAGCGCTTGAGTGAAGGCGTCGAGGTGTTCACGACTGTCAAAGGCAAACTGCGACTGCAACACGTACGGATCGCCCTGCTCGGCGGCGAGGTGGTGATAGAGGATGCCTTCCTGCAACGGCGCCAATGGGTAGATGTCCTGCACGTTGCGCACGCCGCCGGGGACGCTGGCGACAATGCGTTCGATAGCGTCCTGAGTCAGGCTGGCCAGCGGCAGCATGGCTGGGGTGATGTGTTCGCAATTCGGCGCAATCAGGTTGGCCGGGACGTTGATCTCGTTGCCGCTGCCGACCGCCGCGGCCAGTGCGGCCAGGGTCGGTTGGCTGAACAGTGCGCGCACGTCAGCGCTGAGTCCGGCCTGGCGCATGCGTTCGATCAGGCTGACGGCCAACAGGGAATGGCCGCCGAGTTCGAAGAAATGGTCGTGACGGCCGATGCGTTCTACGTTGAGGACGTCTGACCAGATCTGCGCGAGGGTGGTTTCGGTTTCGCCGATGGGGGCTTCGTAGCCTCGGGTGATCACGGCATCCAGATCCGGGATCGGCAGGGCCTTGCGGTCGAGTTTGCCGTTGGGGGTTAGCGGCAAGGTGTCGAGGTGTACGTAGGCGGAGGGGACCATGTAGTCGGGCAGTAGGGTTTGCAGGTGGCTGCGCAACTGGTTGATATCGAGGGTTTGTGGCGCGGTGTAGTACGCGACCAGGCGTTTGTCGCCCGGCACGTCTTCGCGGGCCAGGACGACGGTTTCGTTAATGGCGTCGTGTTGGGCGAGTTTGGTTTCGATCTCGCCAAGTTCGATGCGGAAGCCGCGGATTTTCACTTGGTCGTCGTTGCGGCCGAGGTATTCGATGTTGCCGTCCGGGAGGTAGCGGCCCAGGTCGCCGGTTTTGTACATCCGGCCGTTGGTGCTGAATGGATCGGTGAGGAAGCGTTCGGCAGTGAGGTCGTCGCGGTTCAGGTAGCCCCGCGCTACGCCTGCGCCGCCGATGTAGATTTCACCGGGAACGCCCTGTGGGACGGGTTGGCCGTGGTCATCCAGCAAGTAGAACTGGGTGTTGGCGACCGGTTTGCCGATGTGGGCGGCGAACCCGTCCTCGCGGTCCATCGATACCCAACTTGAATAGGTCGTGGTTTCCGAGGGGCCGTAGAGGTTGCACAGGCGTTGAACGCTGGTTTGTTCAAACAGGCTTTCGACGAGGCTGCGTTTCAGCGCTTCACCGGCGACGTTGACCGTGTGCACGTTGGTGCTCAGTCCGCCGGATTCCAGCAAGGCTTTGAGCGCTGACGGCACGGTGTTGATCAGGGTGATGTCGTCTCGCAGTTCCAGCACATTAGTGACGACATCGATGCTGCCGCCGGACGTCAGTGGCGCAAAGCACTCGTAGACCGCCAAATCGAAGTTCAGCGAGGTGGAGAACAGGGTTTTCGCCAACGTCGCGTCATCAAACGAACGATGTGCCCAGGTCAGGAAGTTCACCGTGTTGCGGTGTTCGATCATCACGCCTTTCGGCAAACCGGTGGAGCCCGAGGTGTAGATCACATACGCCAGATGCGCTGAAGTCAGCCCTTCAATCACAGGATTGGAGACGGATTCGTCCTGCCAAAGACCACTATCCAGATCGATCACCGGCATCGAAGCCTCGGCGAGCAACCCAAGCGTCGCAGCCTGTGCCAACACCACGGCTGGCGCGCTGTCCTGCAGCATGTAAGCAATCCGATCCAACGGATAGGTCGGATCAAGCGGCACATAACCGCCCCCAGCCTTCAGAATCGCCAGCAACCCAACGACCATCTCCGCCGAACGTTCAACACAAATCGCCACCCGCGAATCCGGCCGCACGCCCTGCCCACGCAGGTAATGCGCCAGGCGGTTCGCCCGTTCATTCAACTCGCGATAACTCAAATGTTCCAAGCCATAAACCACCGCCACAGCATCCGGCGTGCGCTCAACCTGCGCCTCAAACAACCCATGAACCGTCTGCTCCAGCGGATACAAAGCCTCTGTCGCATTGAACTCAACCAGCAACTTCAATCGCTCCGCCACCGGCAAAATCGCCAAGCTCTGCAGCGAAGCCTGAGGCGCCTGTTCCAACGCATCCACCAGACTTTCCAGCGCCGTATGCACATAACCGCAAACCCGCTGCGCGCCGACTTCCGAGGTCACCAACACCGACAACGTAAAACCATTACCCAGATCATCGACGTTCAGCGTCAACGGGTAATTGGTGCGCTCTTCACCGCCGAGCACTTCGATACCGTGCCATGCCGCCTGATACCGCGCCGACGGATCGGCGACTGTGCTGTGTCGATAATTCAACAGTGCGCTGAACAGCGGAACCGGCGCCACCACGCCACTGCAACGCTGTGCCAACACCAGCGGCGCATGTTCATGCCCCAGCAGCGCCGTCAGCCGTGCATGGGTGGCTTTCACCCCCGCCCGAACAGCTTGCACACCCACATCGACGCGCAACGGCAAGGTATTGATAAACATCCCCAGCGCGCGGTCGGCACCCTCGCCGCCCTGCATCCGGCCCATTAACACGGTGCCAAACACCACGTCGCATTTGCCGGACACCTTGCCCAGCACTTGCGCCCAGGCCAGGTGCAGCAGGCTCGCCGCACTCACACCGAGCTGGCGTGCCTGGGCCCGCAGACGCAGGTTCAATGCCGCATCCACAGTCTGTCGGGCTTCTTCGATATCCCGTCCATCGCCTTGCACATCCTGCAAACCGAACGGCAGCGTAGGTTCGTCGATATCGCCGAGCATCTCGCGGAAAAAGGCTTCGTGTGCTTGCTGACTCGTCCCCAACCGCGCCTGCGCCACATAGTTGCGATACGGCATTGCTGCGCTCAGTTGATCGGCCTCGCCCAGCAAGTGCGCCTGCATCTCATGCACCACCACTTCCATCGCTGTGTGGTCGAGGGCCATGTGATGAAACAGCAACACCGCCACCCAGCGCTGGTTGGGCGCGTCTTCGGCAAAGGCCAGGCGCAGCATCGGTGCCTGGCTGATGTTCAGTCGGTAATGCCGTGGGTCGAACTGGCTCTGCAACTGCGTGGCGATATCGCCTGCCGCGGCATCCAGCTCGACCTGTTCAAGGTGCAACGTCGCCTTGCGCCACACCACTTGCGTCGGTGTGTCCAGCCCTTGCCACACCACGCTGGTGCGCAGGATGTCATGCCGGTCGATGACGTTTTGCAGCGCGGCCACGAACGCCGTCAGCCGGTCACGACTGTGCAACTCGAATACCGTCTGCAACACGTACGGATCGCCCTGCTCGGCGGCGAGGTGGTGATAAAGGATGCCTTCCTGCAACGGCGTCAGCGGGTAGATGTCCTGCACGTTGTGCACGCCACCCGGAACTGTCGCGACGATGTGGTCAATCGCCGCCTGATCAAGCTTGATCAACGGCAGCATGGCCGCGGTGATGTGTTCACAATCCAAAGGGATCAGGTTCGCCGGGACGCGCACTTCGCTGCCGCTGCCAATGGCGGCAGCCAGTGCGGCCAGGGTCGGTTGGCTGAACAGCACCCGCACATCGGCGCTCAAACCAGACTGGCGCATCTGCTCGATCAGCTTCACCGCCAGCAGCGAATGGCCGCCCAGCTCGAAGAAGTGATCGTGACGGCCGACCTGCTCCACGCTGAGGACTTGCGCCCACAGTCGAGCCAGGGTGATTTCGGTTTCGCCGACAGGCGCTTCGTACTCGCGGGTGATCAGCGCATCCAGGTCCGGCGCAGGCAGTGCCTTGCGGTCAAGCTTGCCGTTCGGTGTCAGGGGCAGCACGTCGAGGCGTACGTAGGCCGCCGGGATCATGTAATCCGGCAACTGACCTTGCAGGTGACTGCGCAATGCTTCGATGTCCAGCGCGTTTGGCGAGGTGTAGTAGGCGACCAGACGTTTGTCACCCGGCACGTCTTCCCGGGCCAGCACCACCGTTTCCTTGATGTCGGCGTGTTGCGCCAGGCGCGCCTCGATCTCGCCCAGTTCGATGCGGAAACCACGGATTTTCACTTGGTCGTCGTTGCGCCCCAGGTATTCCACATTGCCGTCCGGCAACCAGCGCGCCAGGTCGCCGGTGCGGTACAACAACGCCTGGGGTTCGGTGCTGAACGGGTCGGCGACAAACTTCTCGGCGGTCAGGTCGGGCCGGTTCAGATACCCTTTGGCCACGCCGTCGCCACCGATGTACAACTCGCCCGCCACGCCGATTGGCGCTGGCCGTTGGTAAGCATCCAGCACATAGACCCGGGTGTTGCCGACCGGGCGGCCAATCGGAATGCTGCCCGCGCCGGCCGTTTTGATCGCATAGGTGGTGGAAAACGTGGTCGCTTCCGTCGGGCCGTAGCCATTGAGCAAATGCTGCGGCGCGCCTTCTTGCAGCACACGACCGATCACCGCCGGGTCGAGTACATCGCCCCCGACAATCAGGTAGCGCAACTGCTGGAACACGTCCATCAGGCCCAAGGCGTATTGATGAAACAGCCCGGCGGTCATCCACAACACACTCACGGATTGTTCGAGCAGCAAGGCACGCAAGGCTGATTGCGACAGCAACACATCCTGGGCAACCACCACCACGCAACCGCCATTGAGCAGCGGCGCCCAGACGTCGAGGGTGCTGGCGTCAAAGGCCGGGTTCGAGGCGAAAGCCACGCGGTCTTGCGCGTTGAAGTCGGCGTAGCCGTTATTGATCACCAGCCGAGTGATCGCCCGGTGCGGCACCAACACGCCTTTTGGCGTACCGGTCGAGCCAGAGGTGTACATGATGTAAGCCGGGGTCTCGCTGGACTGCGGAAGTTGCGGGTTTTGGCTCGGCACGTTGTCGAGGGCCAGGGTGTCGAAGTCCACTCGGTGTACGCCGTGGGCAATGTCTTGGTCACGGCGGGTCAGCACCAGGCTGGCCTGACTGTCTTGCACCATGAAGCGTTGGCGTTCGGTGGGGGCGTTGACGTCCAGCGGCACATAAACCGCCGCGCATTTGAGGATGGCCAGCTGACTGATCAGCAGGTCAAGCGAGCGCTCCAGCAGGATCGCCACGCTGTCGCCCGGCTGCACCCCAAGGCTGATCAGGTGATGCGCCAAGCGGTTGGCCTGGGCATTCAGTTCGTTGTAGGTCAGGCGTTGGCCGTCGTGAACCGCCGCAGTGGCGGTTGGACGGGCCAGGACCTGGGCTTCGAATGCGGCCTGAACGGTGCTGCTGTGCGGATAGCCACGCGCGGTGGCGTTGAACCCGGTCAACACCTGCCGACGCTCGATTTGCGGCAGCACATCCAGACTGTGCAAGGGGGCTGCCGGAGCCGATTCCAGTGCCGTGGCGAGGCTTTGCAGCGCGGTGTTCATGTAGGCGCAAATCCGCTCTGCACCGACGCCGCCGGTGACCAGCACGGTCAGGGCAAAGTCTTCGCCCAGGTCGTCCACCGACAGGGTCAGCGGGTAGTTGGTGCGTTCTTCGCCACCGAGGGCATCAATGCCCTGCCACGCTGCATTCACTGCCTCTGACTGTTCACTGGAGTGACGGTAATTCAACAAGGCGCTGAACAGCGGCGTCGGCGCGGCCACTGCGCTGCAACGCTGGGCCAATGCCAGCGACGCGTGCTCATGCCCCAGCAGCGCGGTCAGTCGCCCATGGACGGCGCGCACGCCGGCCTTGACGTCCTGAGCGGCGACATCGACCCGCAGCGGCAAGGTATTGATGAACATGCCCAAGGCACGATCCGCGCCCTCGCCGCCCTGCATCCGGCCCATCAACACGGTGCCGAACACCACGTCGTCCTGACCCGAGACACGCCCCAGCACCTGCGCCCACGCCAAGTGGTGCAGGCTCGCCGCACCGACACCCGATTGGCGGGCCAGACGTCGCAAGCGACGGCTCAAGTCGCGGTCGATGACGAATCGGGCTTCCTCAATATCGCTGCCATCGCCCTGCACGTCTTGCAAACCGAACGGCAGCGTTGGCTCGTCGACATCACCCAGCATGTCGCTAAAAAACGCTTCGTGCTCTGCGTTGCTGACACCCAGGCGCGCTTGGGCCACGTAGTTGCGATACGGCATCGCCGCGCCCAACTGGTCAGCCTGGCCGAGCAAGTGCGCCTGCATCTCGTGGCGTACCACTTCCAGCGCCGTGTGATCGAGGGCCATGTGATGGAACAGCAGCATCGCGACCCAGCGCTGATTCGGCTGGTCCTCGGCGAAGACCAGGCGCATCAGCGGTGCCTGGGTGATGTCCAGGGCGTAGTGGCGAGCGTCGAAACGCTGGTGCAGTTGCTCGGTGATGTCCCCGGCCTGCGGGTCGAGCGCGAGGTGTTCCACACCCAATCGAGCCTCACGCCAGACCACTTGTTGCGGCTCGTCGAGCCCTTCCCACAGGACGGCGGTGCGCAGGATGTCGTGGCGGTCGATGACGCCTTGCAGGGCCTGGACGAAATCGTCGAGGCGCTGGCGGCTCTGCACGGCAAACCGGGCTTGCAACACGTACGGGTCGCCCTGCTCGGCCGACAAGTGATGGAACAGAATGCCTTCCTGCAACGGTGCCAGCGGATAGATGTCCTGCACGTTGCGGGCGCCACCGGGGACGGTGGCGACGATACGGTCGATGGCCTGTTGATCCAGGTCGGTCAGTGCCAGCATGTCCGGGGTGATGCGGGTGCAGTCGGGCTGGATTCTATTCGCCGGCACCACGATTTCGTGGCTGCCACCGACCGCAGCGGCCAGCGCGACCAGGGTTGGCTGGCCGAACAGGACGCGCACGTCGGCGCTCAAATTGGCCTGGCGCATGCGCTCGATCAGCGTGACCGCCAGCAGCGAGTGGCCGCCAAGTTCGAAGAAATGGTCGTGACGACCAACGCGTTCGACGTTGAGGACGTCGGACCAGATCTGCGCCAGGGTGGTTTCGACTTCGCCAATCGGGGCTTCGTAGCCGCGAGTAATGACGGAATCGGAATCTGGCGCTGGCAAGGCCTTGCGGTCGAGTTTGCCGTTGGGGGTCAGCGGCAAGGTGTCGAGGTGCACGTAGGCGGATGGGAGCATGTAGTCCGGTAGCTGGGTTTGCAGGTGACGGCGTAACTGATCGATGTCGATTGATATTTTCGCGGTGTAGTACGCGACCAGGCGTTTGTCACCCGGCACGTCTTCGCGGGCCAGGACTGCGGTTTCGTGGATGTCTTCGTGTTGGGCGAGTTTGGTTTCGATCTCGCCGAGTTCGATGCGGAAGCCGCGGATTTTGACTTGATCGTCGTTGCGGCCGAGGTATTCGATGTTGCCGTCGGGCAGGTAGCGGCCCTGGTCGCCGGTGCGATACATCCGGCCGTTGGTGCTGAATGGGTCGGTGAGGAAGCGTTCGGCGGTGAGGTCGTCACGGTTCAGGTAGCCGCGCGCCACGCCGGCGCCGCCGATGTAGATTTCGCCCGGAACGCCCAGTGGCACGGGTTGCTGATGTTCATCCAGCAAGTAGAACTGGGTGTTGGCGACCGGTTTGCCGATATGAGCGGCAAAACCATCCTCGCGGTCCATCGATACCCAGCTTGAGTAGGTTGTGGTTTCCGAGGGGCCGTAGAGGTTGCACAGGCGTTGAACCTGAGTCTGTTCGAACAGGTTTTCTACGAGGCTGCGTTTGAGTGCTTCGCCGGCAACGTTGACCGTGTACACATTGGTGCTTAGTCCGCCGGATTCCAGTAAGGCCTTGAGCGCCGACGGCACGGTGTTGATCAACGTGATGTCGTCTCGCAGTTCCAGCACATTAGTGACGACATCGATGCTGCCGCCGGAAGTCAGCGGCGCGAAGCATTCGTAGACCGCCAGGTCGAAGTTCAGCGAAGTGGAGAACAGGGTTTTGGCCAAGGTTTCACGGTCAAACGAACGATGGGCCCAGGTCAGGAAGTTGACCGTGTTGCGGTGTTCGATCATTACGCCTTTCGGTAGACCGGTGGAGCCCGAGGTGTAGATCACGTACGCCAGATGCGCCGAAGTCAGCCCTTCAATCACAGGATTGGAGACGGATTCGTCCTGCCAAATGCCGCTATCGAGATTGATGACCGGCATCAAAGCCTCGGCCAGCAACCCGAGGGTCGCAGACTGCGCCAACACCACTGCCGGCGCGCTGTCCTGCAACATGTAGGCAATCCGATCCAGCGGATAGGTCGGATCCAGCGGCACATAACCCCCGCCCGCCTTCAGAATCGCCAGCAACCCGACGACCATGTCGGCACTGCGTTCAACACAAATCGCCACCCGCGAATCCGGCCGCACACCTTGCCCACGCAGGTAATGCGCCAACCGGTTCGCCCGTTCATTCACCTCGCGATAGCTCAAGCGTTGCTCGCCATGCACCACCGCCACCGCATCCGGCGTGCGCTCAACCTGCGCCTCAAACAACCCATGAACAGTCTGGTCGAGTGGGTACAACGCTTCGGTCGCATTGAAATCAACCAGCAACTTCGCCCGCTCATCCTGCGGCAGAATCGACAAGCGATGCAGCGGCACCGGAGCCGTCTGCTCCAACGCCGCCGCCAGGCTTTCCAGCGCCGTGCGCATATAAGCGCAAACCCGCTGCGGGCTGACTCCAAGGCTGGCCTGCGCCGTCAGGCTGAAGCCATCACCCAGATCATCCACCGACAGCATCAACGGATAGTTGGTGCGCTCCTCACCGCCGAGGACTTCGATCCCTTCCCAGGCACGAATGGCTTCGGCTGAAGCCGACTGGGCCACACCGCTGTGGCGATAGTTGAGCAATGCACTGAACAACGGCAGCGGCGCGACCACGCCACTGCAACGCTGCGCCAGGGCCAGCGAAGCATGTTCATGCCCCAGCAACCCGGTCAGCCGCGCATGGGTCGCCTTGACCCCGGCGCGGGTGTCTTGAACGCCGACATTCACGCGCAACGGCAAGGTATTGATAAACATGCCCAGCGCCCGATCAGCCCCCTCGCCGCCTTGCATCCGGCCCATCAGAACCGTGCCGAACACGACATCGTCCCGGCCCGAAACCCGGCCCAACACCTGCGCCCAGGCCAGATGCACCAGGCTCGCGGCACTGACGCCGAGCAGGCGTGCCTGGCGGCGCAAGCGCTGACTCAGGCGGGTTTCGAGTGCCAGCGTGGCTTCCTCGATGCCCTGCCCGGCACCTTGCACATCTTGCAGACCGAACGGCAGCGTCGGCTCGTCAACATCGCCCAGCATTTCGCGGAAGAACCCTTCGTGCTCCTCCAGGCTTACGCCCAATCGCGCCTGAGCCACATAGTTGCGGTAAGGCATCGCCGCGCCCAATGGTTGCGTTTCGCCGAGCAAGAACGCTTGCATCTCGTGTTGCACCACTTCCATCGCCGTATGGTCGAGGGCCATGTGGTGGAACAGCAAGATCGCCAACCAGCGATCGCCGGCGACGTCGTGGCTGTAGACCAGACGCAGCATCGGCGCGCGGGTGATGTCGAGGCGGTGATGCCTTGGGTCGAAACGCTCAAGCAGTTGCGCCGCGACATCGCCGCCGAGCGCTTCAATCTCTTCCTGAATCAGCTGAGCCTCGCGCCAGACAACCTGCAATGGCTGGTCGAGTCCTTCCCAGAGCATCGAGGTGCGCAGAATGTCGTGACGGTTGATGACCTGCTGCAGCGCTTGGGCGAAATCATCCAGCCATGCGCGGGTGGCGAACGCAAACTGGGTTTGCAGCACATAGGGATCGCCCTGTTCGGACGAGATGTGGTGGTAAAGGATGCCTTCCTGCAACGGTGCCAGCGGGTAGATGTCCTGCACATTGCGCACGCCGCCGGGGACAGTCGCGACGATGCGCTCGATGGTTGCCTGGGTCAGCGTCACCAGCGGCAGCATGGCCGGGGTGATGTGTTCGCAATTCGGCGGAATCAGGTTCGCCGGGACGATGACCTCGTTGCCACTGCCGACGGCTGCGGCCAGTGCGGCCAGGGTTGGTTGGCTGAACAACGCGCGGACGTCGGTGCTGAGCCCGGCCTGGCGCATGCGTTCGATCAGGCTGACGGCCAGGAGTGAGTGGCCGCCGAGTTCGAAGAAGTGGTCGTGGCGGCCGATGCGTTCAACGTTGAGGACGTCTGACCAGATCTGCGCGAGGGTGGTTTCGGTTTCGCCGATGGGGGCTTCGTAGCCGCGCGTGATCACGGCATCCAGGTCGGGTGCTGGCAATGCTTTGCGGTCGAGTTTGCCGTTGGGGGTCAGCGGCAAGGTGTCGAGGTGCACGTAGGCCGCCGGGACCATGTAGTCCGGAAGCTGGGTTTGCAGGTGACGGCGGAGTGCGTCGATGTCCAGTGTGGCTGGCGCGGTGTAGTAAGCGACCAGGCGTTTTTCACCGGGGATGTCTTCGCGGGCCAGGACGGCGGTTTCCTGGATATCGGCGTGTCGGGCGAGTTTGGCTTCGATCTCGCCCAACTCGATGCGGAAGCCACGGATTTTGACTTGGTCGTCGTTGCGGCCCAGGTATTCGATGTTTCCGTCGGGCAGGTAGCGGCCCAAGTCACCGGTGCGGTACATCCGGCCGTTGGTGCTGAATGGGTCGTTGAGGAAGCGTTCGGCCGTCAAGTCGTCGCGGTTCAGGTAGCCGCGCGCCACGCCGGCGCCGCCGATGTAGATTTCACCGGGAACGCCCTGTGGGACGGGTTGGCCGTGATCATCCAGCAAATAGAACTGGGTGTTGGCGACCGGTTTGCCGATGTGGGCGGCGAAGCCATCTTCGCGGTCCATCGAGACCCAGCTTGAGTAAGTCGTGGTTTCCGATGGGCCGTAGAGGTTGCACAGACGCTGCACACTGGTTTGTTCAAACAGGTTTTCTACCAGACTGCGTTTGAGCGCTTCACCGGCAACGTTGACCGTATGCACGTTTTTGCTGACTCCGCCCGATTCCAGCAAGGCTTTGAGCGCTGACGGCACGGTGTTGATCAGAGTGATGTCGGGTTGCGGTTCCAGCACGTTCTTCACGACAGTAATGCTGCCGCCGGAAGTCAGCGGCGCGAAGCATTCGTAGACTGCCAGGTCGAAGTTCAGCGAGGTGGAGAACAACGTTTTGGCCAATGTGGCATCGTCGAAAGAACGATGCGCCCAGGTCAGGAAGTTCACCGTGTTGCGATGCTCGATCATTACGCCTTTCGGCAACCCGGTCGAACCCGAGGTGTAGATCACGTACGCCAAATGCGCCGACGTCAGTCCGTCAATCACAGGATTGGAGACGGATTCGTCCTGCCAAAGACCACTATCGAGATCGATAACCGGCATCGTTGCTTCACTCAGAAGCCCAAGGGTCGCGGCCTGCGCCAACACCACGGCGGGCGCGCTGTCCTGCAACATGTAGGCAATCCGGTCCAACGGATAGGTCGGATCGAGCGGCACATAACCCCCGCCCGCCTTCAGAATCGCCAGCAACCCGACGACCATGTCGGCACTGCGTTCAACACAAATCGCCACCCGCGAATCCGGTCGTACGCCCTGCCCGCGCAGGTAATGCGCCAACTGGTTCGCCCGCTCATTCACCTCGCGGTAGCTCAAGCGCTGCTCGCCATGCACCACGGCCACAGCATCCGGCGTGCGCTCAACCTGCGCCTCAAACAACCCATGAACCGTCTGCTCCAGCGGATACAAAGCCTCTGTCGCATTGAACTCGACCAGCAGCTTCAAACGCTCCGCCACCGGCAAAATCGCCAAATCAAACAACGAAGTCTCAGGCGCAGACTCCAGGGCCTCCACCAGACTGGCCAGCGCTGCTTGCATATAAGCGCCAACCCGCTGCGCACCAACCCCGGTCGCAGCCTGGACCGTCAGGCTGAACCCCTGGCCCAGATCGTCCACCGACAGCGTCAGCGGATAGTTCGTACGTTCTTCGCCACCCAGCGCCTCAATCCCGTTCCAGGCCGAAGACGCACCCAAAGCAGTCGGCTCCGCGCCGGAATGGCGGAAGTTGAGCAGCGCGCTGAACAGCGGCGTCGGTGCGACCACGCCGCTGCAACGCTGGGCCAGTGCCAGCGAGGCATGTTCATGACCCAGCAGGCCCGTCAGCCGCGCATGGGTCGCCTTGACGGCGGCGCGTGCGCCTTGTGCGCCTGTGCTCACCCGCAGCGGCAGGGTGTTGATGAACATGCCCAACGCACGCTCGGCCCCCTCGCCGCCCTGCATCCGGCCCATCAGTACGGTGCCGAACACCACTTCTTCGCGGCCCGAGACCCGGCCGAGGACCTGCGCCCACGCCAGGTGAACCAGGCTCGCGGCACTCACCCCGAGCTGGCGCGCCTGGGCACGCAGGCGCCGGCTCAGTGCCGGGTCTACAGCTTGCTTGGCCTGCTCGATATCGCGGCCATCGCCCTGCACATCTTGCAGACCGAACGGCAGGGTCGGCTCATCAATATCGCCAAGCATGTCGCGGAAAAAGGCTTCGTGATCCTCACGGCTGACGCCAAGGCGAGCCTGGGCCACATAGTTGCGATACGGCACCGCCGCGCCCAACTGGCCCGACTGACCGAGTAAATGCGCCTGCATCTCGTGGCGCACCACTTCCAGCGCCGTGTGGTCGAGCGCGGTGTGATGGAACAGCAACGTCGCGACCCATCGCTTATCGTCCTGGGCAAAACGGATGCACATCAAGGGCGCCTGGCGAATGTCGAGGCGATGGTGGCGGGAGTCGAAACGCTCGCGCAGCTGATCGGCGATATCACCTTCGGCGGCCTCGAAAGTCACTTCTTCCACCGACAGTTGCGCCTGGCGCCAGACCACTTGCACCGGTTCGTCAAGCCCTTCCCAGGCCATCGAGGTGCGCAAGATGTCGTGGCGGTCGATCACGCCCTGCAAGGCTTGGGTGAAATCGTCCAGGCGTGCGCGACTGTCGAAACCGAATTGTGCTTGCAGCACGTAGGGATCGCCCTGCTCGGCGGCGAGGTGGTGATAGAGGATGCCTTCCTGCAACGGAGCCAGCGGGTAGATATCCTGCACGTTGCTGGCGCCGCCGGGGACCGTGGCGACGATGCGCTCGATGGTTGCCTGAGTCAGCGTCACCAGCGGCAGCATGGCTGGGGTGATGTGTTCGCAATTCGGCGGAATCAGGTTTGCCGGGACGTTGATCTCGTTGCCACTGCCAACGGCGGCGGCCAATGCGACCAAGGTCGGTTGACTGAACAGCACGCGCACGTCGGCGCTCAATCCGGCCTGGCGCATGCGCTCCATCAGGCTGACGGCCAACAGGGAATGACCACCGAGTTCGAAGAAATGATCGTGACGGCCGACTTGCTCCACATTGAGCACTTGCGCCCAGATCCGCGCCAGGGTGATTTCGGTTTCGCCGAGGGGAGCTTCGTAGCCTCGGGTGATCACGGCATCCAGGTCCGGCGCTGGCAGGGCCTTGCGGTCGAGTTTGCCGTTGGGCGTCAAGGGCAGTTGGTCGAGATGGACATAGGCTGCCGGGACCATGTAGTCCGGCAACTGGGTTTGCAGGTGACGGCGTAACGCGTCGATGTCCAGTGCGGCTGGCGCGGTGTAGTAAGCGACCAGGCGTTTTTCGCCGGGGACGTCTTCGCGGGCCAGGACTGCGGTTTCCTGGATGTCGGCGTGTTGGGCGAGTTTGGTTTCGATCTCGCCGAGTTCGATGCGGAAACCGCGGATTTTGACCTGGTCGTCGTTACGGCCGAGGTATTCGATGTTGCCATCCGGCAGGTAGCGGCCCAGGTCGCCCGTTCTATACATCCGGCCGTTTGCGCTGAATGGGTCGGTGAGGAAGCGTTCGGCGGTCAGATCTTCGCGGTTCAGGTATCCCCGCGCTACGCCTGCGCCGCCGATGTAGATTTCGCCTGGAACGCCCAGAGGCACCGGTTGCTGATGCTCATCCAGCAAGTAGAAACGGGTGTTGGCGACCGGTTTACCGATGTGTGCCGCGAAACCGTCTTCGCGATCCATCGAGACCCAACTTGAGTAGGTTGTGGTTTCCGAAGGGCCATAGAGGTTGCACAGGCGTTGAACCTGCGTCTGTTCGAACAGGCTTTCCACGAGGCTGCGTTTCAGCGCTTCACCCGCAACGTTGACCGTGCGCACGTTGGTGCTCAGCCCGCCGGATTCCAGCAAGGCTTTGAGCGCTGACGGCACGGTGTTGATCAGGGTGATGTCGTCTCGCAGTTCCAGCACATTAGTGACGACATCGATGCTGCCGCCGGAAGTCAGTGGCGCAAAGCATTCGTAGACCGCCAGGTCGAAGTTCAGCGAGGTGGAGAACAGGGTTTTGGCCAAGGTTTCACGGTCAAACGAACGGTGCGCCCAGGTCAGGAAATTCACCGTATTACGGTGTTCAATCATCACGCCTTTGGGCAACCCGGTCGAACCCGAGGTGTAGATCACATACGCCAGATGCGCCGAAGTCAGCCCTTCAATCACAGGATTGGAGACGGACTCGTCCTGCCAAATGCCGCTATCCAGATCGATCACCGGCATCGAAGCTTCGCTCAGAAGCCCAAGCGTCGCGGCCTGCGCCAACACCACCGCCGGCGCGCTGTCCTGCAGCATGTAAGCAATCCGATGCAACGGATAGGTCGGATCAAGCGGCACATAACCACCCCCAGCCTTCAGAATCGCCAGCAACCCAACGACCATCTCCGCCGAACGATCAACACAAATCGCCACCCGCGAATCCGGCCTTACCCCCTGCCCACGCAGATAATGCGCCAGCCTGTTCGCCCGCTCATTCAACTCGCGATAGCTCAATCGCTCCAAGCCATAAACCACCGCCACAGCATCCGGCGTCCGCTCAACCTGCGCCTCAAACAACCCATGAACCGTCTGTTCCAACGGATAAACCGCGTCAGTCGCATTGAACCCTTGCAACACCTGCCGACGCTCATCCGCAGACAAAATATCCAACTGATTCAGTGCCAATTCAGGCGCAAATTCCAACGCATCCACCAGGCTGGCCAGCGCCGTCTGCATATAAGCGCCGACCCGCCAGGCATCCACCGCGCCCGCGGTCTGCACGCTCAACAGGAAGCCTTCGCCCTGATCGTCCACCGACAACATGCACGGATAGTTGGTGCGTTCCATCACGCCCAACACTTCAGTTCCGCCCCAAAGTTCCACGCCATCGTTGTCCTGGTGCGCACTGTGCCGGTAGTTGAGCAGCGCGCTGAACAGCGGCAACGAAGCCGGCACCCCGCTGCAACGCTGGGCCAATGCCAGCGAGGCATGCTCATGACCGAGCAACGCCGTCAGCCGCGCATGGGTGGCTTTCACGCCGCTGCGCACGTCCTGACCACCGACCTTCACCCGCAACGGCAAGGTGTTGATGAACATCCCCAGGGCGCGGTCCGCACCCACGCCACCCTGCATCCGCCCCAGCAACACCGTACCGAACACCACATCGTCGCGACCGGAGACGCGCCCCAACACCCGGGCCCACGCCAGGTGATGCAGGCTCGCCGCACTCACCCCCAGCAGCCGCGCTTGCGTGCGCAGACGCTGGCTCAGCAGCGGATCGAGGTTCAGCTTTACCTCCTGAATGCCACGGCCATCCCCCTGCACTTCATGCAGACCAAACGGCAGCGTCGGTTCATCGACATCGCCGAGCATGTCGCGGAAGAACCGTTCATGTTGCTCGCGGCTCACACCCAACAGGGCCTGGGCCACGTAATTGCGATAAGGCGTGGCCGCCTGCAGACGCTCGGCTTCACCGCGTTGGTAAGCCAGCATCTCGTCGTGCATCACGTCCAGCGCGGTGTGGTCGAGGGCGATGTGGTGAAACAGCAGAATCGCCACCCAGCGCTGGTGGCCCGCATCCCAGGCGCAGGCGAGGTGCATCAGCGGTGCGTTGCCCAGATCAAGACGCGTGTGTGCCGGGTCGAAGCGCTGGCCCAATTGCTTGGCAACGTCGCCCAACGCAGGATCAACGGCGATTTCTTCGACGTTCAGGTGTGCCTGGCGCAAAACCACTTGCAGCGGTTCGTCCAGTCCTTCCCAGACCATCGCGGTGCGCAGGATGTCGTGGCGCTCGATCATTGCCTGCAAGGCCTGCACAAACCCGTCGAGCTGCGCGCGACTGGTCATGGCGAACGACGCTTGCAGCAGGTACGGATCACCCTGCTCGGCGGAAATGTGGTGGTAAAGAATGCCTTCCTGCAACGGTGCCAGCGGGTAGATGTCCTGCACGTTGCCCACACCGCCCGGGATTTTCTCTACGACTTGATCAATCGTTTCCTGACTGACGGTTACCAGCGTCAGCATCGCCGGCGTGATCTGAGCGCAATCGAGCGGGATGCCATTGGCCGGCACCACCACTTCAGTGTTGCCACCGACCGCCGCCGCCAATGCCGCCAGGGTCGGTTGACCGAACAGCACCCGCACATCGGCACTCAATCCGGCCTGACGCATGCGCTCGATCAGTTTCACCGCCAGCAGTGAATGCCCGCCGAGTTCAAAGAAATGGTCATGCCGCCCGACTTGCGCCACACCCAGTACCTCGGCCCAGAGGCTGGCCAGGGTGGTTTCCAAATGACCGATGGGGGCTTCGTATTCGCGGCTGGCAAAGGCCTGCGCATCTGGCGCCGGCAAGGCGCGGCGGTCGAGTTTGCCGTTGGGCGACAGCGGCAGTTTGTCCAGCAGCACATAGGCTGCCGGGATCATGTAGTCCGGTAACAGGGCCTGGAGATGGGCGCGCAATGCGTCGGCGTCCGGCGCCGTGTCCGTCGATTGTGCGATGAAGTACGCCACCAGACGCTTGTCGCCGGGGCTGTCCTCGCGGGCGAGCACCGCCGCCGACCGGATGCCCGGATGTTGGCCCAGTCGGGATTCGATCTCGCCCAACTCGACGCGGAAACCACGGATCTTGATCTGATCGTCGTTACGGCCCAGGTAATCGATGCAGCCATCGGCTTGGTAGCGGCCAAGGTCACCGGTTTTGTACAGGCGTCCATCCGCGTTGAACGGATCGCGAATAAAGCGTTCGGCGGTCATCTCGGGGCGATTCAGATAGCCCCGCGCCACGCAGGCGCCGCCAATGTGGATCTCGCCGGCCACGCCGACCGGGACCGGTTGCAAGTGCTCGTCGAGCAAATAGATGCGGGTATTGGCCACCGGATAGCCGATGGCTGGCAAGTTTGGCCAGGTCGCGACATCGTCCGGCAGCGTCAGCGCGGTGGTGACGTGGGATTCAGTCGGGCCGTAGTGGTTATGCAGGCGGCAACCCGGCAGACGTTCGAAGAACGCACGGATCTGTGGCGTGATGCGCAGTTGCTCGCCAGCGGTGATGACATCACGCAAGGCACAGGCCAGTGGCCCGGTCGCGCCGTCGCTGATCACGCTTTCAGCCAGCGCCTGGAGTGCCACACACGGCAAGTACAGGCGTTCGATCCGTTGCTGGCCGATATGCTGGAACAGCGCGTGGAAATTCAGGCGCGTGTCGGCATGGATCAACGACAGTTCGGCGCCGGCACACAAGGTGCTGAAGACTTCCTGGAACGCCACGTCGAAGCCCAGCGCCGCAAACTGCAACGTGCGCGCCGGCACCGATTGCGCGATTTGCCACTGCATCAGGTTGACCAGCGGCCCGTGGGCCATGGCCACGCCTTTGGGCTGGCCGGTCGAACCGGAGGTGTAGATCACGTACGCCAAATGCTGCGGGGCCAGTTCTCGTACGTCTGGATTGGAATGCGGCTGATGGCTGAGATTGGCCTCGGCGTCGAGCAACAACACCGGCACGCTCAACTGCGGGAAACGCTCCTGCAAACTGCGCTGGGTCAGCAGCACCTTGGGCGCGCTGTCGTCCAGCATGTAGGTCAAACGCTCGGCGGGATACGCCGGGTCCAGCGGCACATAAGCGGCGCCGGCCTTAAGGATGCCGATCAGCCCCGCGATCATTTCCAGGCTGCGGTCCACGCAAATCGCCACGCGATCATCCGCGCCGATGCCCAGTTCGATCAGGCGATGGGCAATCTGGTTGGCGCGCTGATTGAGCTCGCCGTAACTGAGGCGCTGGTCTTCATAGGTCACCGCGATGGCATCAGGCTGCTCGGCCGCATGGGCTTCGAATAGCTTGTGAATCAGCCCCGACGGATAGTCCGCGTCAAACGCATTGAACGCTTCAAGCACTTGCCTGCGTTCGACATCGGGCAGCCATCCGAGGTGATGCAGCGGTGTGTTTGTATCCAGATCGAGCGCATCAACCAGTGCTTCAAGCACGGTGTGCATGTAACCGCAGACACGCTGGGCGCCAATGCCGGCGACGGCCTGCACCGTCAAGCCGAACGATTGGCCGAGGTCGTCCACCGACAACGACAGCGGAAAGTTGGTCCGTTCTTCGCCGCCAAGCAGCGTCACGCCCGCCCAGATCCGGGCATTGCCGGCATCCTGCGGTGCCTGCGCGCCCACGGCGGCATGTCGGTAGTTCATCAACGCGCTGAACAACGGCGCCGGTGCGGCAACGCCGCTGCAACGTTGCGCCAGGGACAGCGGCGCATGTTCGTGGCCCATCAGTGCGGCCAATCGTGCGTGGGTGGTTTTCAACGCCGCCAACACGCCTTGGTCGCCGGCATCCACGCGCAACGGCAAGGTGTTGATGAACATGCCCAAGGCACGCTCGGCATCCTCGCCACTGTGCAGGCGCCCCATCAGCACCGTGCCAAACACCACATCCTGGCGTCCAGCCAAACGCCCAACCACCTGACCCCAGGCCAAGTGATGCAGGCTCGCGCTGCTGACGCCCAAGCGTCGGGCCTGAGCGCGCAAACGCTGGCCCAGTTCGGCCTCAAGCGCCAGCGACGCCTCTTCCATTCCGCTGCCATCGCCTTGCACATCCTGCAAACCGAACGGCAGGGTCGGTTCGTCCACGTCCCCCAGCATCTCGCTGAAGAACGCTTCCTGTTGCGCCTGACTCGCCCCGAGACGGACCTGCGCCACATAGTTGCGGTACGGCACCGACACCGGCAGTTGGGCCGAACGCCCCTCGCTGAAGGCCTCGATTTCCTGGCCCAGCAGCGCGAGCGAAGTGGCGTCGTCGATCAAATGGTGGAACAGCAAAATCGCGACCCAACCCGCGCCGGCCACGTCTTCAGCGAAGTGGATACGCATCAGCGGCGCCTGGCGCAGGTCGAAACGGGTGTGGCGTGGATCGAAACGGCTCTGCAATTGCTCGGCGATGTCGCCCAGAGCCGGGTCCAGCGTGACTTCGAAAGCGCCCAGCCTGGCCTCGCGCCAGACCACTTGCACCGGTTCGTCCAGCCCTTCCCACGCCACCGACGTGCGCAGAATATCGTGGCGGTCGATCACCGATTGCAGGGACTGCACGAACGTATCCAGTTGTTCACGACTGCCCATGCGCAGCGTTGCTTGCAACAGGTAGGGATCGCCGACTTCAGTGGCCAAGTGGTGATAGAGGATGCCTTCCTGCAACGACACCAGACCGTAGATGTCCTGCACATTCGCCACGCCACCCGGCACGGCGGCGACGATGCGATCGATCTCGTCCTGGCGCAACGTGGCCAGGGGCAGCATGTCCGGGGTGATGCGCGCGCAATCAGGGGCAATGCCATTGGCTGGCACGACGATTGCGCTGTTGGCACCGGCGGCAGCGGCCAGGGTGGCCAGGGTTGGCTGGCCGAACAGCACGCGCACATCGGCGCTCAGGTTGACCTGGCGCATGCGTTCGATCAGCTTGACCGCCAGCAGCGAATGCCCGCCCAGTTCAAAGAAGCGGTCGTGGCGCCCGACTCGCTCGACACCCAGCAAATCAACCCACAGCGCTGCCAGAGTGATTTCCACTGCACCTTCCGGCGCTTCGTAGTCACGACTGGCATACGCCGCCGAATCCGGCGCCGGCAAGGCCTTGCGGTCGAGTTTGCCGTTGGCGGTCAGCGGGAACGCGGCCAGCGTCACGAACGCGCTCGGGACCATGTACTCGGCCAGCGAACCGAGCAGCTGGGTGCGCAGTTCGGTGGCGGACAGCTGTTCGCCGTCCTTCGCGATGACATAGGCCACGAGGCGCTTGTCCCCCGGCTCGTCTTCGCGGGCGATGACCACGGCTTCACGCACCTGGTCGCAGGCCGCGAGTTTGGCTTCGATTTCACCCAGTTCGATGCGGAAACCACGAATTTTCACCTGGTCGTCGTTGCGCCCCAGGTATTCGAGGTTGCCGTCCGCCAACCAGCGACCGAGGTCGCCGGTGCGGTACATCCGTGCGTGAGGTGCGTCGGTAAACGGATCGTCGAGGAATCGCGTGGCGTTCAATTCCGGCCGATTCAGGTAGCCCCGCGCTACGCCGGCGCCGCCTACAAACAACTCGCCCTCGACACCCACCGGCACTGTTTGGCCGTGGGCATCGAGCAGGTACAGACGCAAATCAGGAATGCGCTTGCCGATCGGACTGACGCCGACCGATTGCGCATCCGCCGCGTTCAATGGGCGATAGGTCACGTGCACCGTGGTTTCGGTGATGCCGTACATGTTGACCAGTTGCGTCGCTGCATTGGCTTCGCGGGCGTACCAGGGTTTCAGAATCCCGGTTTCCAGCGCTTCACCGCCGAAAATCACCTGACGCAGATTGTGCGTCAACGGGCTGTCGCCCTGAGCCGCGATCAACTGGCGGAAGGCGCTTGGCGTCTGGTTCAGCACCGTGACGCCGGCCTCGCACAGCAGCGCATAGCAATCGTCTGGCGAACGGCTGACCAGTTGCGGCACCACCAGCAAACGACCGCCATGGGTCAACGCGCCCCAGATTTCCCAGACCGAGAAGTCGAAGGCGAAGGAATGGAACAAGGCCCAGACGTCTTGCAGACCGAAGTGGAACCAAGGGGCAGTCGCCGAAAACAACCGGGCAACGTTACGGTGTTCGACCATCACGCCTTTGGGCAAACCGGTTGAACCGGAGGTGTAGATGACGTAGGCCAAGTGCTGCGCCAGCACGTTTACATCGGGATTGTGCTGCGAATCCGACGCTTCGAGCTGGTCCAGCAACAACACTGGAACATCCAGCGCGGGCAGCAATTCACGCAAGCCCGTTTGCGTCAGCAGCGCAACCGGCGCGCTGTCGTCGAGCATGAACGTCAGGCGTTCCAGCGGATAGGCCGGGTCCAGCGGCACATAGCCTGCGCCGGATTTCAGGATCCCCAGCAAGCCGACGATCATCTCCAGACCACGCTCGACGCAAATCGCCACCCGGTCATCCGGGCGAATGCCCAGCGCCAGCAGCTGATGCGCAACCTGATTCGCCCGTGCATTCAACTGCCTGTACGTCAGTTGCTGATCTTCGTAAACCACCGCCACCGCATCGGGTTGCGCGAGTGCCCGGGCTTCGAACAAACCGTGAATCGTTTGCTCCTGCTCATGGGCCGTCTCGGTGGCGTTCCAGTCTTGCAACGTGAGCGCTTCGGCAGGCGTCGGCAGTCGAAAACCACGGACGGGCAAGGCGTCGTCAGCCAACCCCTGCTCCAGCACATGCATAAAGCGCTCAACCATCGCCTCGACATCAGCTTGCTTGAAATACGCTTCGTTGTAGGTGAAGTGCATCCACGCCGTTTCGTCGTGGGGGCTGGTGCGGATATGAATAGTCAGCGGCGTCTGTTCATGATTGCTCGAACTCTTGACCACGCTGGCCGGCGCTTGACCGTACATGAACTGATGATCGACCTGCTCATAGGAAAACGACAGATCGAACAGTTGCGCGCGGTCATCGCGGCGCAGCCCCAGGGAACGGTTCATATCGCTAAGCGGATAACGCTGATGGCGATAATCCTGCTTGAGGGTGCGCGCGATCTCCCGCGCCAGCTCACCGAACGACAATTCGTCGCTGAACTGCAAGCGCACAGCGCTCACTTGGGTGAACAACCCCAGGGTGTTGCGGAAGTTGGCGTTGGAACGGTTGAGGATCGGCAAACCGATCACCAGTTCATCGCGCTGCGGCGTGCGCACGAAATACACATACAGCGCGGCCAGCAGCACGTGGAAACGCGAGACCTGATGCACCTGCGCGAGTGCGTCGAGGCGGTCGTTCAACGAATGCGCATAACGCTGAGTGACTACGCGGCTCGGCGCCCCGCGATCCGGGTACTGGTCGCGGTAACGGGCGACGAACAACGGCTCCGGCACATCGCGGTATTTTTCCAGCCAGTACGCCTGGTCACGGGCGAAACGCGGCGAGTCGCGATAACGCGCATCGTCGTGGACGAATTCCACATAGGACGGCGCCGACAGGTCAGGCTGCTCGTTTTTGTCCAGAGCGGTGTACAGCTCACCCACCGAATCGAACATCAGGCTGATGCCCCAGCCATCCTGGATCAGGTGGTGAACGTGGGCGACAAAGTAAAACGACGTTTCACTGAGCTTGGCCAGATGGAAACGGAACAGCTGACGGCCATCCAGAGGAAACGCGATCTCGATCTGTTGCTGCATCCAGGCTTGCACCGCCGCCTCGGGATCGGCGCTATCAGAGAAATCCTGCAGTTCAACCCGCGCCACCATCGCGGCGGCCAGCGCCTGCATCGGCGCGCCCTCTTCGCCTACGTGGGGCAGCAGCACGGTACGCAAGGCATCGTGCTTTTGAACCAGCAACTCGATCGCGCACTGGAAGCGCTCAGGCTCGATGCGGCCCTTGATCTGGATGTAGCCACCAATGGTGTACAAGGGCGAATCGCCCTGGGTCATCTGGTCCAGCCAGATATCGCGCTGCGCGGCGGTCAGCGGGTAGGTTTCGGACAGATCGAGACGTTGATTCATGCTCCGCACTCCATTGCACGCACAGCTTCAGCCAAGGAAAAATCTGTCGCGACAATGTCGCCCAACGCACGAGCAGCGATGAATTTCATAAGTTCCTTCTCGAAAATTTGTCCGTGCCGCCCGGAACACAAAGCAACGGGCACGCTTGGAGTGGGTACGGAATCAGTGCGCCGAACCGGCCTGTGGTCAGGCTCGGGGGCGATGTCAGGAGATGTGGTGGGCGCTACGCCAGGGAGCTCAGGTTCTTGTCGCGGACCGTGCAGCTGGTATCGGAGACGATGTGCCCGTCGGCCAACTTGATGATGCGGTCGGCCAGTTGGAAATATTGGTCATCGTGGGTAATGATCAGCACCGTTTTGCCCCGCCGCTTGAGGTCGGGCAGCAGCTCTTCGTAGAAGAATTTCTTGAACGGCGGATCCTGGTCAGCGGCCCACTCATCCAGCACGTAGACCGGCCGGTCTTCCATGTAGGCGCACACCAGTGCCAGGCGTTTTTGCTGACCGTAGGACAGCTCCTTGGTGGTCGAATAACCGAGCCCGTCGATCTTGATTTTGTCGGCCAGGCCCAGGGTTTCCAGGTACTTCTGGGCCAGTGCGGGACTGCCCTCTTCTTCGTCCGGTCCGATCAGCCGATTGAACAGGTGGAAGTCGGAGAACACTGCAGAGAACAGATCGCGGAAATCACTGCGGCTGTCATCGGTGATGGCCGTGCCGTCGAGCAAGACTTCGCCGCTTTGCGGGATATACAGACCGCAGATCACCTTGGCCAGGGTGCTTTTGCCGCAACCATTGCCGCCAACGATGTAGATCAACTCGCCGGACTGGATGCTCAAATCGATAGGCCCCAGACCGAAGCCGGTCCCGGTGAGTTTGTCCTGGTAATGCATTTCCACGTCTTTGAGTTCGATGCTGTCCCAATATTTTTTGTGCTCCAGCAACAGCGGGGTGGCGACTTCCGGTTCAACCGGCTCAGGGTCCGGATGCGGGTCGTTGATCGAAAAGCCGAACTCGGCCAGACGCGTACAGGCGATGCGCCCGCCCGCCAGGACCGGCATGGCCCCGACCAGCAAGGACAGCGGCCCCATGATGTACAGCACTGCAAGCACACTGGCGGTCATGACTTTCGGGTCGAGGGCCATGACCAATGGCGCGGCAAACAACAGGCAACCGATCAACAATGACAAGGTGAACTGGCCGACGTTATCGGCGGCGGTGTACCACAGGCGCTCGATGAAGTTGTAGCGCGCCACGCGAGTGGAAGAGGCCTGAATCGCCGAGCGGGCAAACCAGCGACGACGGATGCCGTTGAGCTTCAGTTCCTTGAGACCGAACACCAGGGCGTGGGTGTATTCGTTGAACGACGTGAATTCATCGCGCACACGGCCGGAGTAGCGAATGCCACCCAGGAAAAAGAACATGTACAGCAACACGCCGACGACCATCAGCGACAGGGTCAAGGCGAACACCACCCACGACAGGTACGCCAGGTAGGCAATGCCGAACACAAACACGGTCGCTTCGATCAACACCGTGGGCATGACCACCAGTGTGGTGTTGAGTTGCGGGATGTCGTTGGTCAGCATGGTCAGCACATTCGGCGGGCCGCGCCGGTCGACTTCTTCCAGGGGCGTGGCGAGAATCTTGCGGCACAGGGCGATGCGCAACCGAGTCATGATGCGCATGCTGGCGTAGGCCGGAAACAGCGCGGCGCCGTTGCGGAAAATCAGCGCGACCACGCTCAGGCCGACAAACCAGATCAGTGCATCGGTGCGCGAACCTTCTTCGTGAATGGCCTTGTTGATCACACTGACGACAGCGATGGACGCTATGCCGCTGATGATGCCGGTGATCAACGTGAAGAAGGTCAGCCAAGGATGACTGCGCCACAACAGACGCATGACCGAGCCCGGTTTCGGCTTTTTGTCTTTCTTTGGCTTCTTCTCTTTCTTCTCGCCTTTCATTGATCGCTATCCTCAAATGGGCTCACCGCAGGGCATCAAGTGTACGGATCGTGAGCGGATCGGCTGTCCCGGATTGCCGGTACAAAACCGTAATTGCCTCGCACCCTGGCGCGGTTATTTTTCCTGCCAGACATCGTTTCTGGCGGTCATCTCGCCCATGGCCACCACGATCAGGCGTGGCTCTTCATAGGGATCGCGGGCGTGGGCGGTGAGCATGTTGTCGAGCATCACCACATCGCCTTTCTGCCAGTCGAACCGCACCGCGCAGGTTTCATACGCCTCGCCGAGCAACGCCATCACGTCGTCTTCGATGGGCGTGCCGTCGCCATAACTGACCATGCGCGGCAGTCGGTCTTCACCGAACATGTCGAGCAGGTCTTCGCGCATTTCCTCGCCCAGGCAGAACGGGTGATGCAGCTGCACCTGATTGAAGAACGCCGATTCGCCGGTCACCGGATGCTGGATCACCGCCGGGCAGCGGGTGCGAATCTGCAAGGTGTCGGCGTCGAGCCAGGCGCAGTCGGTGCCCTGTTCGCGGCAACGGGCTTCGACGATTGCCGGGTCATCGACACCGAAAAAGTTCTGCCAGCTCGGCTCGACACCCTTGGTGAACGTGCGGCTATAGGTGAGTGCCTTGCGCTCGAACGTCTCGACGATGTCGGCGGGCAGCAGGCGGATCATTTGGCGGATATCCACCAGCGGCGTCGCGCCGCCCACACGGGAAGGTTTTTCGCAGAAGAACCATTGCTTGCGCGGCCAGCTTTCGAGATGCGAGCTCTCGTTGTGGTAGAGGATCATTTCGCGCTCGGGGTAAGGCGTCGAACGATAGACATTGCGCCCGCCTTCCTTCTTCGGCAGGTCGCCGTAGCTGCCGTGCAGACCGGGTGACAAGGCCTCGGCGAATGCTTCGAAGGACGACACGGTGTCGAGCCCGAAGCCGCGAAAAAGCACAGCGCCATGGCGACACAACAACGCCTCCACCGCCTCGCGCCGGGCCGAGGCCCACGCCGCGAAATCGAGGCCGGCGCTGACCGGTTCGATCACCACCGGCAGGGTGAGTCCGGGGCTCAACATAGAAAGCCGGACTGATTCATCCAGACCGTTGTCAGCCCAACCAACAGCCGCAGTTTCAAGATTCATGCACAACTCCCAAGCCATATGGATCGATCGCGCAAGGATCAGAACATTGGCGGCAGGTCATGTCTGTAACCGCAAACAGGGACAGGCTCTGGTGTCATCCACCATCCCCTGTGGGAGTGGGGTTGGTGCCTTGCCACAGGTTGCTCATCGTTCGTTCCATCTGCGCTTGTCCCCATTTCCCGCGACAGACATCGGCTTTAACACGGTGCTGAAATACGGCAGCTGCGAATCGCGGTCGGTCCCTCGATACCCATCCGACGGGACCGTCGTATGGCCTCGCTCATCGAGGCCATCGCGATGCACCTTTCCCCATTCACTGGAGCGTTAGTCATGCCGATCACCAACACGGGCGGGGCGCTGAACTCCGCGTCATCGCCTCTCAAACCCGCAGCGTTGCTGCATGAGTTGTTCAGTGCCAAGGCCCGCGAATTTCCCGAGCGCACGGCCCTGTCGGACGAAACCCGGGCCCTGAGTTATGCGGATCTGGAAGCCGTTTCATCGAAACTGGCGGCGCGCCTGCGTCATGAAGGGGTGACTGACGGCATGCTCGTCGGCCTGTGCCTGGAGCGCAGTGTCGACCTGGTGATCGGCCTGCTCGGCATTCTGAAAGCCGGGGCTGCGTATGTGCCGGTTGACCCGCTGTACCCGGCCAAACGCCTCGAACATATCGTGCGCGACAGCGGCATCAGCCTGATGATTTCCTCGAAGGATGTCGCCAGCGTTCCGGCGAGTCCGACCCTGCGTGTGCTGCACCTCGACGCTTTGCTGACTGGCCCTGAGGTCGAATCAACAGCGCCAACACTCAACGCGGCAACGGCCCCGGCCTATGTGATTTACACCTCCGGCTCCACCGGCGAACCCAAAGGCGTGCTGGTCGCCCACGGCAACGTCAGCAGTTTGCTGGAGAGCACGCAGCGCTCGTACGGCTTCTCCCAGACCGACATCTGGTCGATGTTCCATTCCATCGGTTTCGATTTTTCCGTGTGGGAAATCTGGGGCGCGCTGGCCCATGGTGGTCAAGTTGCCGTGGTGCCTTACGACGTGTCGCGCTCGCCGGAATCGTTCCGCAAGTGGCTGGTGCGTAACGGCGTGACCGTGCTCAGCCAGACCCCTTCGGCCTTCCGTGGCCTGGATGAAATTGATCGCTTGGCGAAAGATCGCCTGGCCCTGCGCCATGTGGTATTTGGCGGCGAAGCCTTGCCGGCGACCGTTCTGCGCCCTTGGGTCGAGCGCCATGGCGATGAAGTGCCGGCGCTGATCAACATGTACGGCATCACCGAAGCCACGGTCCATACCACCTACAAACGGGTGCGCGGCCAGGATCTGGAAAACTCGGCGATGGTGTCCATCGGTCAGCCGCTGGATGGCTGGAAGCTCAACTTGCTGGACGTGAACCAAGTGCCAGTGGCCCAAGGCGCGACCGGCGAGCTGTACATCGAAGGCGCCGGCGTCGCCCAAGGCTATCTGAACCGCATAGCGCTCAGCGCCGAACGCTTCGTTACCCTGTCCGGCCACACCAGCCCGGCCTATCGCACGGGCGATCTGTTAATGCAAGGCACCGACGGCGAATATCGCTATGTCGGGCGTTGCGACGAACAACTGAAAATCCGCGGTTTCCGCATCGAGCCCGGTGAAGTCGAAGCCTGCTTGCAAACCAGCACCGCCCTGTCGGCCTGCCACGTCGGCGCCCACGATTATGGCGACGGTGACTGGCGCCTGATTGCTTATGTCGTACCCACCGACGGCCCGAGTGCCTGGACCGAACAATCCCGTGCGCAACTGGCGACGCTGGCCTCGGACAACCTGCCCGACTACATGCGTCCTTCCGCTTACATCGTGCTCCCGGCCTTGCCGATGACCGCCCACGGCAAGATCGACAAGGCGCAGCTGCCGTCACCGTTGGCCGAGACCGCCGCGCCTCTGCAAGCCGGGCTTTCCGAGCATGAGCAATTCGTGTTGCGCGTCTGGTCCGACGACATCGGCTTGAAAGGCATCGGCCTCAACGATGACTTCTTCGACTTCGGCGGCACCTCCCTGGCCTTGATCCGCTCGTTGAGCAAGCTCAAGACCCATTACCAAATCAATCTGGACCCAGGCGTTCTTGCCGATGGTGCGACCGCCAAGGTCCTCGCAGGCTGCATTAATTCGCTTGTTCAAGCCCACAACCAAAAGGAAGAAGCAAATGTCTGAAGTTGCGGTTAGAAAATTCAATCTGACGAAGGAAGAACGAGAGTCGTTCGAAAAGAATGGCTTCATCGGCCCCTTCACGGCCTACACCCCCGAAGAAATGAAAGAAACCTGGAAACGCACCCGCTTGCGCCTGCTCGACCGCAGTGCCGCGGCCTATCAGGATCTGGACGCGATTTCCGGCGCCACCAACATCGCTAACTACGATCGGCACCTGGATGACGATTTCCTCGCCGACCATATCTGCCGCGCCGAAATCACCGACCGTATCCAAAGCATCCTCGGCCCTGAAGTGCTGTGCTGGCGCACCGAGTTTTTCCCGAAGTACCCAGGCGATGAAGGCACCGATTGGCACCAGGCGGACACCTTCGCCAACGCGTCGGGCAAACCACAGATCATCTGGCCGGAGAACGAAGAGTTCGGCGGCACCATCACCGTGTGGACCGCGTTCACCGACGCCAACATTGCCAATGGCTGCCTGCAATTTATTCCGGGCACGCAAAACAGCATGAATTACGACGAAACCAAGCGCATGAGCTATGACCCCGAAAACGCCACCGGGGTGGTGAAGGACGGCGTTCGTCGTGGTTTCTTCGGCTACGACTACCGCCAGTTGCAGATCGATGAGAACTGGAAACCTGACGAAGCTGCCGCCGTGCCCATGCAAATGAAGGCCGGTCAGTTCATCATTTTCTGGTCGACCCTGATGCACGCGTCCTACCCGCACAGCGGCGAATCCCAGGAAATGCGCATGGGTTTTGCCTCGCGCTATGTGCCGTCGTTCGTGAAAATCTACCCGGACTCGGACCATATCGAAGAGTACGGCGGCAAAATCAGCCTGGAGAAATACGGCGCGGTCCAGGTGCTCGGCGATACCTCGCCGGACTACAACCGCCTGGTGACCGAGACCACCCGAGGCAAGAAATTCGGCTCGGAATAAAGTTGGTTTGAGCAACGTTGCCTAACAGGAGCACCCTTTCCATGTCCCTTCCCACCGACGCCGCAACGCGCCTGTGCGAGACAGTCAGGATGCTCCGGCATCTTGCCGCCAACCTGCCGGGTCCGGTTCGCCTGTGTTTCTTCGCCGGGGGAGACGACAGCACGCCTGTCGCCGCCTCCCCGGCGCTGGTTGCCACAGAGCACGCCGTGACTCGCGCACTGGCACACGTCGGCGTCAGCGCCGTGCAGTATGTGCACGACGCACCGACGCAACTGTCCTCGTTCGAGCTGTTTATCAGCAAGAAAATTTCCCAGGCCCTCGACTTCCGCTATGACGCTTTCGAGGCGCCGGAGCCATTTGAGGCGTTGTTGGCGTCTTTCGATTTCAGCGGCGCCGTGCCGGAGATTGAAACGTCGCGCCTGCTCACCCCGGACGGTGTGCCGCTGACGGTCTATGCCAGCAACCGTCGGCAGCGCCCCCCCATCGTCCTCGCCCTGCCCTGCGGCATGCCGTTTGACCTTTGCCGCGACTGGTTCAATGCGCTCAGTGAGCACTACTTCGTCGTCACCTGGGAAACCCGCGGGCTGTTTGGCGATGGCGTTGATTTTGACCAGGTGAGCGTCGATACCAACGCTCAAGTCGCCGATCTGTTTGCGGTGATGGATCATTTCGACCTGCCGAGTGCGCACCTGATGGGCATCTGCGGCGGTGCCGCCATTGTGCTGTGCGCCGCAGACGCCCATGGCGAACGCGCGCAGTCGCTGAGCCTTTGGCACGGCGACTACAACCTGGGCGATGACAGCTTGCGCACGCCGCATCAGCAGAACTTCGAATGGCTGATGGAAACCGCGGCGCAGGATCGGGCCGAGGCACAGGATCTACAGGCCATGTTCGTCGATCAGAAAACCCTCGCGACCACACCCGAACCGATTGCCCATACGGTGCTGTTCCCCTACGTCAACCCGGAGCTGTTCTATCGATACGCACGCCTCAACGACGCGCTGAACAAAACCGAATTGCTCCCTCTCCTGGCGCGGATAACGGTGCCGACCCTGGTGGTGGCTGGAGACAGCGACAGCACCACGCATATCGGCGGCTCCCGGCTGGTTGCGCAATCCATCGAGGGCGCGGCATTGCATGTCGAGCGGGATGGCAGCCACCTGGCGTTCTTCGAACGGGCGGCAGAGTCGAAGAAAACGGCGTTTCAGTTCATAAATTCAACACTTGAATTGGCTGAGGCCTAAACCCCCTGTGGGAGCAAGCCTGCTCGCGAAGGCGATGGCACAGTTAATAACGATGTCGACTGACACACCGCTTTCGCGAGCAGGCTCGCTCCCACATTTGCTTAGTGTGGTTCACAAAACTTGCAGCCAACGCCTGCCCTTGTAGGAGCGAGGCTTGCCCGCGAAGACGGTGTGTCAGTCGACATCATCGTCACTGACACACCGTCTTCGCGGGCAAGCCTTGCTCCTACAGTCGATTCGTGTCGATCGCGGGAGTTGTGGCCGCGCCAAACCCTGTAGGAGCAAAGCTTGCTCGCGATGGCGTCAGGTCTGAGGTACTTTTTCCTCAATGGCCTACAAGGGAGTGCGTCATGAAGAAAATAGTAAGAATGGGCAACCAGACTGATATCAGCGCAATTTTTGACATCCGAACCAGCGTAAAAGAAAACCACCTGTCCCTCGGTCAGCTGACGGAACTGGGCATTACCCCCGAAACCATACGGCAGGCCATGTCGCAGGCTCCATGCGTCTGGATCGCAGAGGTCGATGGTATCCCGGCTGGGTTCTCCATGGCTGACGTCGAGGATGGATGCGTTTTTGCCGCTTTCGTTCGACCGGAATTCGAGGGGCACGGCTTAGGCCGCCGCCTGATGGAAAAAGTTGAGGCTTTCCTGTTCCAGCACCACCCGACGATATGGCTCGAAACCGCTGACGCAAGCCGCGCCAGTGGCTTCTATCGACACCTCGGCTGGAGGCCGGTTGAGCACTTGCCGGAGGGTGATATTCGCTTTGAAAAGAGTCTGAAACCAATAATAAAAGGTACATCAGCTAGATAAGCGCCACATGTGAACCCGCTTTCGCGAGCAGGCTCGCTCCCACATTTGTTTAGTGTGGTTCACAAAACTTGCAGCCAACGCCTGCCCTTGTAGGAGCGAGGCTTGCCCGCGAAGACGGTGTGTCAGTCGACATCATCGTCACTGACACAGCGCTTTCGCGGGCAAGCCTCGCTCCTACGATGCGGCGTCGGCCGGGGTTAATGCGGTGGTTTCTTCATCCCGCACCAACCGATCCAGCCGTCGCATCGGCCTATAGATCAGCGTGCCCAGGCACAGCAGGACACTGACCGCGCCGGCCACCACAAACAGCAGCGCCACGCCCCGGCCCTTGCCTACGCCCAGCCAGCCACCGATTGACTCGACAAACCGTCCACCCGGTTCAAGCGCGGGTTGGAACCAGTGATCGACAATCAGGCCACCGCCAAAGATCGCAATACTGGTAGCCGCGATGATCAACATGCTGATCAACGCAAATACGCTGGCCCGGGACCCGGTGGGAATCTTGCGCATCCACAACGCACTGACGCCGCCATCCGCCACACTGGCCGCCGCGATGGCGACAAACACCACGGCGCAGTAGGCCGTCGTACCCGACACCAGGCCAATGCTGACCACACACAGCGACAACACCAGATCGGCACAGGCAATCAACACCATCAACCGTCCGGGGTTGCCGACGAAAATCAACAACCCGGCGCCGGACAACCCGCCCAGCGCCGCCCAGGTGTAGACCACCCCCAACGTCTGGCTGGTGTGCATCGACAGCAGCAACGGCGTGATCATCAGCGTCACCATCGACAGCAACGCATTGCGCAGCATCGTGTAGACCAGCAATCCCGCCATCAGCCGTTCGCTTTTAAAGAAGCCCAACGCATCGGTGACATTGCGCACCGCGCCACGCATCACCGATCCCGCACTCGTACCGCCACCGGCCGCCATCACGGGCGTGCGCGCATGGGCAAACGCCTTGATCACCAGCAACGTGCCCGAGCAGAAGGTGATCAGGTCAATCGCGACAATCGTCACCAGCCCGGCCTGAGCCATGAGGATCCCGGCCAACAACGGCCCCACCAGCGCCGACGCATTCTTGCTGATGCCCATCAGCCCCGAGGCGCGGGTGAATTTGTCGGGTTTGACGATCGAATTGACGGCCGCCTGATAGGCCGGCTGGCGAAACGAACTGACAATCGACGCCAGCGCGTTGAACACATACAAATGCAGCGGTTCCAGGCGATCGGTCCAGAGCAGCGCCATGACCACAAACAGCATCGCCGCGAGCAGGACATCGCTACAGACAATGATGACTTTGTGGCTGACCCGATCCGCCAAACCTCCGGCCAACGGCAGAAAGATGATCGCCGGCAACGTCGCCGCCAACACCACATTGGCAAACGCCACGGCCGATCCGGTGTGGTTGTAGACCCAGACGCCCAAGGCGAACTCCATCAGCGCCGTGCCGATCACCGCGAGGGATTCACCCATCCACAGGAAATAGAAACCGCGCCCAAGGGAAAAGTCTGGTCGAGCCGACTTGAAAATCACCGTTTGACCAGGCGTGCAACGCCATGCAGCAACCGATACGCCAGGGAATACACCACCGCGCCAATCACCAAGGGTGCCGCCGGGGTGAACAGATACGTGCGGGCCACTTTGCGGGCGATGGGATAGCGCAGGTCACCGTTGATGTGCAACGGCGTGCCGAAGGTCGCGGCGACGGTGATGCCGAAATCTTCGCCAATCGACTCCACCGCGTGCCACCACAGCGCCGGGATATACAACGCATCCCCCGGTTCGACCACAGCGCGGGTCGGACGCAGTGCGCGGGTGCCGGGAAAACGCTCGGTATCGATATTGAACAGATACCCCTCGTTCTCGATGACCGGGCGCAAACCTTCCCAACTGGCGTCATCCGGCGGCAGCAAGAGGATTTCCTTGGACCCGATCACCTGGGTCATGAACGTCTCGTCGGTGGCATGGAAGTGCCAATCGGTATAGGAATCGCGGTACAGAAAGCCGCGATAGGACGGATATCGCCGGGCCTTGCTCAACACCGGCATGAACGGCATCCCGGCGACGTCATCCTTCATCTTCTCGAACGCCGCACCCTCGGTGAAACCGCAGCTGTCGGCCACCAACGGGCCATCGCCGACCTTCAACTCGTCGAGAAAATCATGGAACAGAATGTCCCGGTGACGTGCATCCGCCTGTTCCGTCAATGCAGCCTTGACCTCGGGCCCGGACCAACCGATCACCTCTGAAACCATCGCCGAACGCACCACCACCGGACTGTTCGGCGAGTTCGCCCGCAGGTACTCGGTATCGGTCCATTTGGTGAACGCCGGCCAGTGGCGGACGGCGTTCTTGATCAGGCAGGGACGGTTCCTGGTCACATAAATGCGCATGAAATCGGCTTTGGAGATTTGCAGCGCATCGATCACTTCAACCGCGGCGGCTTCAGCGTAATTGGGGAACCGGGTAAGGCTCCAGGGCTTGACCGCGGGACGATCCGTTTCGGCTGTCATGTTCATTTCAAAGGCTCTCGCAAGTACACCCAAGGGATGGCGTTCGGTCTCTGGGAAAGCATCGATTTGTCTCGAGACAGTCGAGAGCCGGACACGGGCTGACTGAAGATTTGCTCGGGCTTTTATAGCAGCCCCCTCCCCAGATCCAAAGCGCCGCGCGGGCGCATCGGCACGCTTGTCCCTGCTTCCCATGACAGACAGTCGGCCGTGGATGTTCTAATTTTTTCCGACCCTGTGGAGAGACCGTCAAGGCGCTCGAACGCTACGTCCGCGCCGCGAAAACCGTCCCTTTCCACGACTTATGTTTCGTCACGTCGATGCTCAGCCCAGCCCCTCAGGTATATCTGCCCATCGAACGGAGACGAGCCTTAATTGACTTAGAAACAGGTGTTTCCGATATGGCTTCGTCTACCGATATGGCGCTTGAACACGACCTCCAGAACGACAACCAGAGCCACGAACTGGCCTCCGTGCAGCAAGGCATCTGGCTCGACCAGATGGCCCACCCGGAGCTGCCTTACTACAACATCGGCATGGTGCTGGAGATCAAAGGCAGGATCGATGTCGGTTTGCTGGAAAAAGCCATCGAGCTGATCGCCAATCGCCACGACGCCCTGCGCCTGAGCTTCAGCCATGAAGGTGGCGTCGCGCGCCAGACCGTGTTGCCGGCCATCGAAGTGAAGCTCAACGTCGTCGACTTTTCCGAGGAAGACACCGCCGCCGGACTGGCCATGGCCTACGTGCGTGAAGCCTTCCGCAAGCCGTTCGACAAACTGACCGGCAAGCTCTGGGAAGCGCGACTGGTGCGCTGCGGCCCCGAGCGCTTCTACTGGCTCAACCGCTATCACCACTTGGTGACCGATGGCGCAAGCGTGTCGTTGATCGGTCACGCGGTCAGTGATGCCTACAACGGTTTGCTTAACGGTGACGACAACCCGCCTGAAGGCCATTCTTATATTTCCTTCCTGGCCGAAGATCGCAGCTATATCGAATCGACCCGTTTCGAGCGCGACCGGGCGTTCTGGCATGAGAAGTTTGCCCAACTGCCACCGGCGCTGTTGCAGCAAAAGGTCGCCGTCGCCGGCAGCGGCATCGCGCCGAGTGCACAGGCACAAGCGATGATTCCCCGGGCACTGTTCAACGCCCTGGCGCAGTTCTCCAACGGCCACGGCATGTCCCTCGCCCACGTGCTGATGGCCGTGCTCGCCACTTACTTGTGCCGCACCGAAGGCGTGGACGAAATCGTGATCGGCATGCCGGTGCACAACCGCACCACCGCCCGCCAAAAAGCCACGGTCGGGATGTTTTCCTCTCTCAGCCCGATCCTGCTCGAAGTCGATCCCCAAGCCTCGCTGCTGGACCTGATGCAGGTCGTGGCCACGCAACTGCGCAAATGCTACCGCCACCAGCGTTTCCCGATTGCCGAGCTGAACCGCTCCCTGAAGCTGGCACAGCAAGGGCGCCGTCAACTGTTCGACGTATCGCTGTCCTTCGAAAGCCTCGACGGCGATATCCATTTCGGCGGCATGCCGTCGGAAGTGTTCACCCTGGACAACGGCTATGAGCGCACGCCTTTGGCGATTTTCGTCCGCGACTATCACCCGAACGAAGACGTGTACCTGGACTTCAACTTCAACACCGCATTCTTCACCCTCGACGAAGTGCAGCAACTGCAACAGCGCATTCTGTCGATGCTGGAAACGGTGATCGAGCATCATGCCCTGCCCGTCGGGCACTTCCCGATCATGCCCGTGGCGGAGCGCCAACTGCTGCTCGGCGAATTCAACGCCACCGAGCGCGACTATCCGCGGGATCTACTGATCCACGAACTGTTCGAGCAGCAAGCAGAACGCCGCCCCGAGGCGTTGGCGGTCAGTGATGACAGCGGCCAGGTGCTGACGTATGCCGAGCTCAATCAGCGGGCCAACCAACTCGCCCATCAGTTGATTGAACTCGGTGTCGGCCCCGATGCGCGGGTTGCCGTGTGCTTGCGCCGTAGCCCGGAGATGGTGATTGCGCTGCTGGCGATCCTCAAGGCCGGCGGTGCCTATGTGCCCATCGACCCGGATTTGCCGGTCTCTCGCCGCGAATACATGCTCAATGACGCCGCACCGTTGGCGGTGTTGAGCAACGCAGAACTGTCCGAAACCCTGCCCGCGCTGAGCGTGCCGGTGTTGGCGCTTAACCTGAATACCAACGACTTTCCCGACACCAATCCCCAAGTGCCGGGCCTCAACGCCACGCACCTGGCCTACGTGCTTTACACCTCGGGCTCGACCGGCATGCCCAAAGGCGTGATGAACGAGCATCGCGGGGTTGTCAATCGCTTGCTCTGGGCCCGGGACGAATACCGCGTTGATGAGACCGACCGCGTCTTGCAAAAGACCCCGTTCGGTTTCGACGTGTCGGTCTGGGAGTTCTTCTTGCCGTTGCTGGCTGGCGCGCAGTTGGTCATGGCCCGCCCCGGTGGCCATCAGGAGCCGGATTACCTCGCGAAAGTGATTCGCAGCGCCGGCATCACCTTGCTGCACTTTGTGCCGTCGATGCTTGAGCTGTTTCTGGAAGACCGCGACAGCCAGGGTTTCCCTGGCTTGCGTCGGGTGCTGTGCAGCGGTGAAGCCCTGCCCCGCAGTTTGCAAAAACGCTTCGAACAGCAACTGCCCGAGGTGGAGCTGCATAACCTTTACGGGCCAACCGAAGCGGCCATCGACGTCACCGCATGGCACTGCCGTCCGACGGATCGCGGCGACAGCGTGCCGATCGGCCGACCGATTGCCAACATCCAGATTCGCGTGCTCGACAGCTTTGGCGAGCCAACGCCAATGGGCGTCGCCGGCGAAATCAATATCGGTGGCGTGGGTGTGGCTCGCGGTTATCTGAACCTGCCGGAACTGAGTGCCGAACGCTTTGTGGCGGATCTTTTCTCAACTGATCCGAATGCGCGCCTCTACAAGACCGGTGACCTGGGCCGCTGGTTGCCGGATGGTTCGATTGAGTACATGGGCCGCAATGACTTCCAGGTGAAGATCCGCGGTTTCCGCATCGAGCTGGGTGAGATCGAAGCCAAGCTGGCCAACCATCCTGATGTGAAGGAAGTCGTGGTCCTGGCGCGCGAAGATGCGTCGGGTGAAAAACGTCTGGTGGCTTACTACACGACCACCGATGCGGCGCTGGAAACTGAAACCCTGCGCTCGCACCTGCAAGCGCAGTTGCCGGAGTACATGGTGCCGGCGGCTTATGTGCGCCTCGACGCCTTGCCGCTGACGTCCAACGGCAAGCTCGACCGCAAGGCTTTGCCGGCGCCGGATTTGACGTCGCTGATCACCCGCACTTACGAAGCCCCGGTCGGTGAAGTCGAAATCGCCCTGGCGCAGATCTGGCAAGACTTGCTCGGTGTGTCGCAGGTTGGACGCCGGGATCAGTTCTTCGAACTCGGTGGCCATTCGCTGCTGGCGATCCAGTTGATTTCCCAAGTGCGTCTGCAACTGGGCGTGGAACTGGGTCTCGCCGATTTGTTCGCCCAGCCTGAACTCGCTGCCCTGGCGCAAGCCGTGGCCGAGGCCAGTCGCAGCACCTTGCCGGAGATCGTTACGGTTTCCCGCGAGGAAGCCTTGCCGCTGTCGTTCGCGCAACAGCGTCTGTGGTTCCTGGCGCAAATGGAAGGTGGCAGCGCGGCGTATCACATGCCGGCCGGCCTGCGTTTGCGTGGCACGCTGGACACTGACGCGCTGCAACGGGCGCTGGATCGCATCGTTGCGCGGCATGAAGCCTTGCGCACCACCTTCGTTCAGGATCCGGGCGCGGACGCTTTCCAACGCATCGCCCCGGCAGAGTGTGGGTTTGCCTTGCGCCAGTACGATCTACGCGGTCAGGCCGATGCCGAAGTGCAATTGCAGGTGTTGGCGGCCGAGGAAGAAGCCGAGCTGTTTGATCTGGAGCACGGCCCGTTGATTCGCGGCCGACTGATTCGCCTCAACGCCCAGGACCATGTGCTGTTGGTGACCATGCACCACATCGTCTCCGATGGCTGGTCGATTGGCGTGCTGACCACCGAACTCGCGGCGCTGTATGAAGCGTTCCGCCACGGTCTGAACGATCCGCTGCCGGCGCTGGCCGTGCAATACGCTGACTACGCCGTGTGGCAACGCCGCTGGTTGAGCGGTGAAGTGCTGCAAACCCAGAACAATTACTGGCAACAAAGCCTGGCCGACGCGCCGGCATTGCTGATGCTGCCGACCGACCGGCCACGCCCGGTGCAGCAGGACTACGCGGGTGCCGCGCTGTCGGTGGCGTTTGATGCGAGCCTGACTGCAGACCTGAAGAATCTCAGCCAACGCCACGGCACCACGTTGTACATGACGCTGATGGCGGGTTGGGCAGCGCTGTTGAGCCGACTCGCAGGCCAGGATGAAGTGGTGATCGGATCGCCGGTGGCCAACCGTCTGCGTGCGGAAGTCGAAGATTTGATCGGCTTCTTCGTCAACACCCTGGCGGTGCGTGTCGATGTCTCCGGCGCTCCGAATGTTGAAACCCTGTTGGCACGGGTCAAGGCTCAAACCCTTGGCGCTCAGGCCCATCAGGACCTGCCGTTCGAGCAGGTGGTGGAAGTGCTGAACCCGGTGCGCAGTCTGGCCCACAGTCCATTGTTCCAGGCCATGCTGTCATGGCAAACCGCGAGTGGCGCTGAACTGGTGCTGGGTGAACTGAAACTTGAAGGTTTGGGCGTGGCCAACCACGTCGCGAAGTTCGACCTGTCGCTGGAGCTCGGTGAGGTCGGCGGACAACTGCTTGGCACGCTGGAATACGCCACGGCGTTGTTTGATGAGCGCACGGTGCAGCGTTACCTCGGCTATTTCGAGCGGGTACTGCGTGGCATGGTCGCCGACGATCAGGTGCAGGTTGACCGCATCGAGCTGCTCGATGCCGGCGAGCGCCAGCGCGTGCTGGTCGATCTCAACGCCACCCGCGCGCCGTATCCGCGTGACAAAACCATCCACCAGTTGTTTGAAGCCCAGGCCGAAGCCCAGCCGGACGCCATCGCGGTGGTGTTCGATGGCGAGCAAATGAGCTACGCCGAACTCAACCGCCAAGCCAACCAGATGGCCCATCACCTGATCGGGCTGGGCATTCGCCCGGATGATCGGGTGGCGATCTGTGTTGAGCGTGGCGCGGAAATGTTGGTCGGTTTGCTGGCGATCCTCAAATCGGGCGCCGGTTATGTGCCGCTCGATCCGGCTTATCCGGCTGAACGGCTGGCCTACATGCTCACCGACAGCGCCCCGGCGGTGCTGCTGACCCAGCGCGCATTACAAGCGAATTTGCCAGCGCTGGACGTGCCGGTGGTGTTGCTGGATAAAGCCGAACGCATCGTCGATGGCTACGACGACAACCCGGTGATCCTGTCCCTCGGCGTGCGCCATCTGGCCTACGTGATCTACACCTCGGGTTCGACCGGCACACCGAAAGGCGTGATGATTGAACACCGAGGTTTGGTCAACTACACCCTCGACGCCATTCGCCTGTTCGGTCTGACCAGCGCCGACACCGTGCTGCAACAAAACACCCTGAACTTCGACTTGTCGGTAGAGGAAATCTTCCCGGCCCTGATCGCCGGCGCCACATTGGCCCCGAGTCGCAGCATCTTCGGCACCTCCCAGGACACTGTCCGCCCAACCTTCCTGCACCTGACCGCCGCCCACTGGCACACCCTCGCTGCCGAATGGCACTACAACCCGGCGCTGGCCCAGGAGCAGTTGCGCGATGTGCGCCTGATCAACGTCACCGGCGATGCGCTCTCCACGCAAAAACTGCAAATGTGGGAACAAATCCGTCCGGCCCACACGAAACTGGTCAACACCTACGGCCCGACCGAGGCCACGGTGTCCTGCACCGCGAGCTACGTGACCTTTGAAGCGCTGAACAGCAACGCGAGCATCGGCACACCGATGGCCAACACCCGCATCTACCTGCTCGATGCGTACCTGCAACCCGTACCGTTTGGCGTTACCGGCGAAATCTACATCGGCGGCGACGGCGTGGCGCGGGGTTACCTCAACCTCGACACAATCACCGCCGAACGCTTCCTCCCGGATCCCTTCAGCAACCTCGCCAGCGCCCGCCTGTACAAAACCGGCGACCTCGCACGCTATCGCCCGGACGGCGGCCTCGAATACCAGGGCCGTAACGACTTCCAGGTCAAGGTTCGTGGTTTCCGTATCGAACTGGGCGAGATCGAAGCCAAATTGGGCGACTGCACCGGCGTGAAAGAAGCCGCCGTGATCGTCCGCGAAGACGCGCCGGGCGATAAACGCCTGGTCGCCTACGTCGTGCCGCAAACCGGCGTCACCCTGACCGCCGCCAACCTGCGCGCCCAACTCGCGCCGCTATTGGCTGAATACATGCTACCCAGCGCCTTCGTCAGCCTCGAAGCGCTGCCGCTGACGCCAAACCGCAAACTCGACCGCCGCGCCCTGCCCGTACCCGACGCTGCAGCGTTCGCCAGCCGCACCCACGAAGCTGCGAAGGGCTCGACAGAAATCGCCCTCGCACAGATCTGGCAAGACCTGCTCAAAGTCGAGGCGGTCGGTCGCCAGGACCATTTCTTCGAACTCGGCGGCCATTCGCTGCTGGCCGTCAGCCTGATCGAACGCCTGCGCCAGCAAAATCTGGTGGCCGATGTGCGCACCGTGTTCACCGCACCGACCCTGCGCGACATGGCCCTGGCGATTGATCGTGAAACCCGCGACGTGTTCCAGGCCCCGGCCAATCTCATTCCGGCCGATTGCACCGCACTGACCCCGGACCTGTTACCCCTGGTCGAGCTTGAACAAGCACACATCGACCGCATCGTCGCCAACACCCCCGGCGGCGCAGCGAATATCCAGGATATTTATCCGCTGGTGCCGCTGCAGCAGGGCATCCTTTTCCACCACTTGCTCGGCCATGAAGGCGATGCCTACCTGGTGCGCTCGCTGATCGAGTTCGATGATCAAAGCCGTCTCGATGCCTTCGTCGCGGCGCTGCAACAGGTCATCAACCGTCACGACATCCTGCGCACTGCCGTGCAATGGACCGGCCTGCCGCAAGCGGTGCAAATCGTCCAGCGTCACGCTGTGCTGCCGGTGCATACCCTGATCCTCAACGATCAGGAAGCCGCGCTGACCCAGCTCGAAACGCTCAGCGATCCGCGCCACTTGCGTCTGGACCTGAGCAAAGCGCCGCTGCTTTGCGCGCACATCGCCAAGGATCCGCAGTCGCCACGCTGGCTGCTGTCGTTGCTCGACCACCACATGGTCAGCGACCACGTCACCCTGGGAATTCTCCTCGAAGAGGTCCAGGCGATCCTCAATGGCCACAGCGTAAGCCTGCCGACACCGTTGCCTTACCGCGACTTCGTGGCGCAGACCCTGGCCAGTCCGCCATCGGCTCATGAGGCTTATTTCCGTCGGCGTCTGGCGGATATCGACGAGCCCACTGCGCCGTTCGACTTGCTGAATATCCAGGGCGACGGCAGCGATGTTTCGCTGGTCAACGTACGCCTCGACACCACGCTGGCCGGCAATATCCGCAGCGCCGCACGTAAACGCGGCGTCACCCCGGCGGTGCTGTTTCACATTGCCTGGGCACTGGTGCTCGCCCGCTGTACCGGGCGCAACGATGTGGTGTTCGGCACGGTGGTGTCCGGGCGTTTGCAAGGTTCGGCGGGTGCCGAACGGGCGTTGGGGGTGTTTATCAATACCCTGCCAGTGCGCGTGCGTCTGGATGAACAGACCACCCCCGCGCTGGTCGCCGACACCTATCGTGACCTGAGCGCCCTGCTCGCCCACGAACAGGCATCGCTCGCCCTGGCTCAGCGTTGCAGCGGGTTGTCCGCGGGTTTGCCGCTGTTTACCACCCTGCTCAACTATCGCCACCAGACCAACGACGCGTCCCTGACCCACGAAGGTCAGGTGCTGGCCTGGGAAGGCATACGCTTCCTCAGCAACGAAGAGCGCACCGGTTACCCGGTCGAAATCGCTGTGGCGGATGAAGGCGAGAATTTCTCGCTGAGCGCCCAAGCCACCGCAGGCATCGATCCACAGCGCATCGCCGCGTATATGACCCATGCCGTCACAGCGCTGGTCGAAGCCCTTGAACACAACCCCGGGCAACCGGTCAACAGCCTCGACGTGCTGCCTGCTACCGAGCGTCAGCAACTGCTCACTGGTTTCAATGACACCGCCACTGACTTCGACCTGTCCCAACCGCTGCATGCATTGTTCGAAGCCCAAGTGCGGATACGGCCCGAGGCGATTGCGCTGGTCTATGAGGACCAGCAACTCACCTACGCTCAGCTCAACCGCCGCGCCAACCATCTCGCCCGGCGCCTGATCGCCCTCGGCCTGCAACCGGACCAACGTGTCGCACTGTGTGCCGAGCGCAGCCCGGAAATGCTGATTGGCTTGCTCGGCGTGCTCAAGGCCGGCGGTGCCTACATCCCCCTCGACCTGGCCCTGCCGGTGGAGCGCACGACCTTCATGCTCAGCGAAAGCCTGCCACTGGCGGTGCTCACCCAACAGGGTCTGGCGGCGCAATTGCAGGTTGGCGACACGCCGCTGGTGTTGCTCGACGAACCCGAATCACTGCAGGCCGGTAACGACCCGGCCTTCGATCTGGACCCGGTGATTGCAGGCTTGACTCCACAGCACCTGGCCTACGTGATGTTTACTTCGGGCTCGACCGGAAAGCCGAAAGGCGTGATGGTCGAACACCGCAATGTGGTCAACCTGTTGCGCACCATGGCCGAAACCGTCGGCGCAAATGCCAATGATCGCGTGCTGGCCCTGACGACCCTCGGTTTCGATATCGCCGGCCTAGAGCTGTTCCTGCCGCTGATGTGTGGCGCGCGGGTGGTGTTGGCCTCCCGGGATCAGGCCCACGACGGCCGACTGCTGGCCGAGGTGATTGCCCGCAACGAAGTCACCCTGGCCCAGGCCACGCCGGCGAGCTGGCGCATGCTGCTCGATTCGGGGTGGCCGGGGGATACATCGCTGACCGCCCTGTGTGGCGGCGATGCGTTGCCCGCTGACCTCGCCCGGCGTCTGGCGGGACAGGTCAAGCGCCTGTTCAACGTATACGGCCCGACCGAAACCACCATTTGGTCATTGGCGATCCAGGTCATCGAGCAAGACACACTCGGCAGCCAGGTCAGCATCGGCCGACCGATCGCCAATACCCGGTTCTACCTGCTCGACCCCCAAGGCCAACCGGTGCCGATCGGCGTCTCGGGTGAGATGTATATCGGCGGTACCGGCGTGGCCCGTGGCTACCTGAACCGTCCCGATCTCAGCGCCGAACGCTTCCTCACCGATCCATTCAGCACCGTCCCGAATGCGCGGATGTATCGCACCGGCGACCTCGGCCGTTGGTTGGCCAACGGCACCCTGGAATTCCTCGGACGCAACGACTTTCAGGTGAAGATCCGTGGTTTGCGCATCGAATTGGGCGAGATCGAGAACGCCCTGATGGCCTGTCCGGGTGTCCGTGAGGCGGTGGTGATCGCCCGCGACGACACGCCCGAACAGGCCAACAGCCAACGCCTGGTCGCCTACCTGTGCGGCAACCCGGTGCCGGCCGAACTGCTGCGCGCCGAACTGCTGAAAAGTCTGCCCGACTACATGGTGCCCAGCGCCTACGTGCAACTGGATGCCCTGCCCCTCACCCCGAACGGCAAACTGGACCGCAAGGCCCTGCCTGCGCCGGGTCAGGATGCCGTGGCCAGCCGTATCTATGAAGCGCCCCAAGGTGAAACCGAAATCGCCATCGCGAGTATCTGGCAAGACTTGCTGCACCTTGAACAGGTCGGGCGTCAAGACGGTTTCCTTGAACTCGGTGGTCATTCGCTGTTGACCGTGCAATTGCAAGCACGTTTGCATCAAGTGCTCGGTGTCGAGATCGCCCTGCGCACGCTGTTCGCCCAGGCGACCCTCAGTGCCATGGCCGAGTGCGTCAGCCAGGCCAGCCTGTCGCTGGTGCAACCGATCCCGCTGACTTCACGCCAACTGGCACCGCCCTTGTCGATGGCGCAACAACGCCTGTGGTTCCTCGATCAACTCGATCACGCTGCCAGTGCGGCGTATCACCTGCCTGCCGCACTGCGCCTGAGCGGCGCCCTCGATCAAAGCGCCCTGCGCCGCGCCCTTGATCGCATCGTTGCGCGGCACGAAAGCCTGCGCACCACCTTCGAACGCCGCAACGATGAAGTCGGCCAATACTTCGCCCCGGCCGATGTCGGCTTCGCCCTGATCGAGCACGATTTGCAGCGTCTGCCGCCCGAGGCACGGGAACACGCGATCACTGAACTTGCGCAAATCGAAGCCCACGGGCCGTTCGACCTGAGCCGTGGTCCGCTGATCCGTGGCCGTCTGCTGCGTCTGGACGAGAATGAGCATGTGTTGCTGGTCACTCAGCACCATATCGTCACCGATGGCTGGTCCGTCGCGTTGCTGATCGAAGAGTTCAACGCGCTGTACACCGCGTTCAGCCAGGATCAGGACGATCCCCTGCCGGACCTGGCGCTGCAATACGCCGACTACGCGGTGTGGCAGCGTGAATGGCTGCAAGGTGAGGTCCTGCAAAGCCAAACCCGCTACTGGACCCAGGTCCTCGACGGCGCTCCGGCGCTGCTCGAATTGCCGGCTGACCGGCCACGGCCACACGTGCAAAGTTACATCGGCTCCAGCGTACCGCTGCGCCTGTCGCCGGCATTGAGCAGCGCGTTGCGCCGTTTCAGCCAACAACAGGGCCTGACACCGTTCATGACCCTGCTCGGTGCCTGGTCGGTGCTGCTGGCACGCCTGAGCAACCAGCCGCAAGTGGTGATCGGCACGCCGGTGGCCAACCGTCCCCGCGCCGAGACCGAAGCCCTGATCGGGTTCTTCGTCAACACCCTGGCGCTGCGTATTGACCTGCACGACCAGCCAAACGTCGGGCAATTGCTGGCGCGGATAAAGTCCACCACCCTCGATGCCTACAGCCATCAGGAATTGCCTTTCGAGCAAGTCGTCGAAGCCCTGCAACCGGAACGCAGCCTGGGCCACAGCCCGCTGTTCCAGGCGATGTTGGTGTTTGGCAATACGCCCCATGACCGCACACTAGAGCTGCCGGGCCTGCAACTGAGCCCGATTGTGCTGCCCCTGAGCACGACCCAAACCGACCTGACCCTGTCGCTCAACGACGATGGCCAGACCATCACCGGACAGTTCGAGTACGCCACCGACCTGTTCGACGCCAGCACCATCGAGCGCTGGGGCCGGCACTTCCTGTGCCTGCTCGAAGCCATGCTCACCGACACCACTCAAGCGGTGGGCGCGCTGCCCCTGCTGGATGCCGAGCAGTATTTGCAGGTGCTGAAGGACTTCAACCCGAGCGTCGAGCCCCTCGACGAAAACCCGGATCGCCTGCCACAGAAAATTTTCGAAACCCAGGCCGCCCGCACGCCGGAGGCGATTGCCCTGGTCAGTGCCGGCGAATCCCTCAGTTACGCCACCCTGAACGCCCGGGCCAATGGCGTCGCCCATCGCCTGATCAAGCTTGGGGTCAAACCCGATGACACCGTGGGCCTGTGCGCCCGTCGCAGCGCCGACATGGTGATCGGCCTGCTGGGCATCTTGAAGGCCGGTGCTGCCTACGTGCCGCTCGATCCGCAGTACCCGCCGGAACGTCTGGCGCATATGCTCGCCGACAGCGCGCCACGGGTACTGGTGCGTCAGCAAGGGCTTGAAGTGGCTGTGCCGGTTGACCTCGCCACCATTGAGATCGGCAGCGACGAAATCACCCGCAACCCGCAGATCACCGGTTTGACCGTGGGCAATCTCGCGTATGTGATCTACACCTCGGGCTCGACCGGTCTGCCCAAGGGTGTGATGGTTGAACATCGAGGCCTGCGCAACCTGCTCGACTGGTATCTCAAGGACCTGGCGTTCAGCGCGAATGATGCGGTGCTGCTCGCGTCTTCCTATAACTTCGACCTGACCCAGAAAAACATCCTCGCGCCGCTGATGGTCGGCGCTGTCCTGCACCTGGCCGAGGAACCGTTCGACCCGGCAGCCATCGTCAAGCAGATCGCGCAGTCGGGCATTACCCATATCAATATGTCACCGAGTGCATTCCACGCCCTGGTCGATTCGGACCATAACCATTCCCTCGCCAGCCTCAAACGCGTGGTGTTGGGCGGCGAACCGATCCCGCTGGCCATGCTGGAAAAACTGCAAGCGCCACGGCCTACGGTGATCAACAGCTACGGCCCGACCGAGTGCAGCGACGTGGTTGCCTGGCAAACCCTCAGTGCCGATCTGGACGACTATAAAGAACAGTCGATCCCCATCGGCAAACCGATCCGCAACCTGCAACTGCATGTGCTGGATACCCTCGGGCATTTGGTGCCGATTGGCGTACGCGGCGAAATCCATATCGGCGGCACCGGCGTGGCCCGTGGCTACCTGAACCAACCGGAACTGACCGCCGAACGCTTTATCACCGATCCGTTCGCCGCCACTTCAGAGGCACGCCTGTACAAAACCGGCGACATCGGCCGCTGGTTGCCGGACGGCACCCTGGAATACCTCGGTCGTGATGATGATCAGGTGAAGATTCGCGGCTTGCGCATCGAACTGAGCGAGATCGAAGCCGTGCTCGCCAATTGCCAGGGTGTGCGCGAAGTCGCGGTGATTGCCCGCGAATACAGCCCCGGCCAACCCGACAGTACGCGGTTGATCGCCTATCTGTGCGGCGAGCCTGCACCCGCCGAGCAACTGCGCAGCGAGCTGCTGGCGTACCTGCCTGAGTACATGGTGCCCAGCGCCTTTGTCCGCCTCGACGTGTTGCCCCTCACGCCCAACGGCAAACTGGATCGCCGCGCCCTGCCGGCACCGGGCGCTGATGCCTTCGCCAGCCGTGACTACGAGGCGCCGCTGGGTGAATTCGAAACCGTCATCGCCGGCATCTGGCAGGACCTGTTGGGTCTGGAAAAAGTCGGTCGCCATGACCGCTTCTTCGAACTCGGCGGTCACTCGCTGATGGCCGTGAGCCTGATCGATCGCCTGCGTGAGCATGGCCTCGGTGCCGATGTGCGGATGGTCTTCGCTTCACCGAGCCTGCGTGAAATGGCCCGGGCCATCGACCGTGATGCCCGGGATATCTTCCACGCGCCGCCGAACCTTATCGTGCCCGGCACTACAGAACTGACGCCGCAGATGCTGCCGCTGATCGAACTCGATCAAGCGCAGATCGACACCATCGTTGCCGGTGTACCCGGCGGCATCGCCAATATCCAGGACATCTACCCCCTCGCGCCGTTGCAACAGGGCATTCTCTTCCACCACTTGCTCGGCCATGCCGGTGACGCTTACCTGATCCGCTCGATGATCGAGTTTGATGATCGCGAAGGCCTCGACCGCTTCATCGCGGCCCTGCAACAGGTCATCGATCGCCACGACATCCTGCGCACCTCGGTGCAATGGAACGGCTTGCAGGAACCGGTGCAGATTGTGCAGCGCAACGTCGCGCTGGCGGTGCACACCGTGACCCTCGACCCGAAAAGCGCGGCCCTCGCACAACTGGAAACCATCAGCGACCCGCGCCAATTGCGCCTCGACCTGAGCCAGGCGCCGTTGCTGCGCGCTTACATTGGCCGTGATCCACACACGCAACGCTGGTTGCTGGCCTTGCTCAACCACCACATGGTCAGCGATCACGTCACCCTGGAAATCGTGCTGGAGGAAATCCAGACCATCCTCCAGGGCCAGGGCGACAGCTTGACCGCGCCCATGCCTTATCGTGATTTCGTCGCGCAGATCCTGGCAACCCCAATCGAGGCCGACGAGGAGTACTTCCAGCGCCGGCTGGCGGACATCGACCAACCCACCGCGCCGTTCGGCCTGCTCGATGTGCAGGGTGACGGCAGCGATGTCGAAGAGGTCAGCATGCGCTTCGACGATGGGCTCACCCGCCTGATCCGCGCCCAGGCTCGCGAACGGGGCATCACCCCTGCGGTGCTGTTCCATGTGGCCTGGGCGCAGCTCATCGGCCGTTGCAGCGGGCGCGACGACGTGGTGTTCGGCACCGTGGTGTCGGGCCGTTTGCAAGGCTCGGCCGGCGCCGAACGGGCGCTGGGCGTGTTCATCAATACCCTGCCGGTGCGGGTGAACCTGGCGCAACTGGGGGCCAATGCACTGGTCGCCGAGACGCATCGCGACCTCAGCGAATTGCTCGCCCACGAACAGGCCTCACTCGCCCTGGCCCAGCGTTGCAGCGCGGTGCCCGCCTCGCTGCCGCTGTTCAGCAGTTTGTTCAACTATCGCCATCAACTCGAGGATGATGCCGCGCCAACCCAATGGCCCGGTGCGCGCATCCTGTCCGAGGCCGAACGGGATAACTACCCGCTGACGGTGTCGGTCAACGATTACCAACATGACCTGGGCCTGACCGTGCAATGCTCGCCGGCCGTCAACCCGCAGCGCATCTGCGACATGATGCAACGGACCCTGGAGCAACTGACCCAGGCCCTGGCCCACACGCCGGACGTGTTGCTCACGCAACTGGACCTGCTGCCAGCGCAAGAACGCGAGCGCTTGTTGGTCGAGTTCAGCCAGACCGCGCCGGATATCCAGTGGCTGGCGCAGCACAGCGTGTCCGTCAGCGACCCACGGTTGTATGTACTGGACCCGGCCGGGCAGTTGGCGCCAATCGGTGTCACCGGTGAAATCCATGTGGGCGGTGCGCAAAACCTGAGCACGAAACGCTTTATCAGCAACCCGTTCAGCACTGATCCGCAAGCGCGCCTGTACAAGTCCGGCGATCTCGGTCGCTGGCTGGCGGACGGCACCCTTGAAATCACGGGCAGCCAGGACGATCAACTCACCCTCGGCGGCGTGCGGATCGAGGCCAGCGAAATTGAAACCGCCCTGCTCGCCTGCAAAGGCGTCAGCGAAGCGATGGTCATGGCGATCAAGGATGATTCGGGCAGTCAACGTCTGGTCGCTTACCTGTGCGGTGAACCGGCCGCCACCGATCAACTGCGCGCCGAGCTGCTCACCCGCCTGCCGGAACACTGGGTGCCGGACGCCTTTATCGTCATCGACGCCTTGCCGCTGACCGCCAACGGCAAGCTCGACCGTCGCAGCCTGCCCGCGCCGTGGCTTGAAGCTGGCGAAGCGTCGCACTACGAGGCGCCCAAAGGTGACACCGAACAGAAACTCGCGGCGCTCTGGAGCGACCTGCTCGGCATCGAGCGCATTGGCCGCAACGACCAGTTCTTCGAGCTCGGCGGCCATTCCCTGATCGCCGTGCAATTGACCCTGCGGGCCCGGGAACACTTCGGCGTCGAAGTCACGCTCAAGGCGTTGTTCGAACACGCATCGCTGCGCGAATTGGCCGACCTCATCACGACCCTGCAACTGGCGCTGTACGAGTCAGAAGTGCTGCTCGATCTCGAGCGCGAACTGGCTTCGTTATCAGAAAGCGACTTGCTCGCTATCGTCTCCAAGGATGCTTAAATTGAACAACCAAAACGATAGTCTGGAACAGCTCAAACGTGCCGCCCTGCTGCGACTTCTGCAGCAACGCGGTGCGGCACGGATCGCCGAGACGCCGGACACGATCAGCCTCGCCGACCGCGCCGCGCCCCTGGCCCTGTCTTTCTCGCAACAACGCTTGTGGTTCCTCGACCAGCTCGATCCGACCGCCAGCACCGCTTATCACATTCCGGCGGCGCTGCGCCTGCGTGGCTCGCTCGACCTGGTCGCGCTCAAGGCCTCCCTTGACCGCCTCGTGGCCCGGCATGAAAGCCTGCGCACCACGTTTGAACGGGTGGGTGATGAGCCGGTGCAGGTGATCGCCATCCCTGAGTGCGGCTTCACCCTCATCGAAGAAGACTTGCGCAACCTGTCCGCCGAGGACGCCGCCCGCAGTGCCGAGCGCATCAGCGACGCCGAGGCCGCCGCACCGTTCGATCTGCTGAACGGCCCGCTGATTCGCGGGCGCCTGCTGCGCCTGGCCGATAACGAATACCGCTTGCTGATCACCCAACACCACATCATCTCCGATGGTTGGTCTATCGACGTGCTGGTCAAGGAGTTTGCCGCGCTGTATCAGGCTTTCTCCCGCCAGCAGCCGGATCCATTGCCGCCGCTGTCCATCCAATATGCCGACTATGCCGCCTGGCAGCGCCGCCATCTCGACGGTGAGCGCCTGGCGAAAAATGTCGAATTCTGGCGCAGTCACCTGGCGGGCGCGCCGGCCTTGCTGACGGTGCCTACCGACCGACCGCGCCCGGCGGTGCAGGATTATCGCGGTGCGACCCTGAGCTTCGACCTGCCCGCAGGCCTGTCCAACGCCATTACCCGCTTCGCCCAAGCCCGGGCGGCCACCCCGTTCATGACCTTGATGGCCGCGTGGGCCGTGTTGCTGGCACGCATCAGCGGCCAGCAGGATCTGGTGATCGGCACGGTCGCGGCCAACCGTGACCGGCAGGACGTGCAATCGCTGATCGGCTTCTTCGTCAACACCCTGGCGTTGCGGGTCAAGCTGCACGCCAACCCGACGCTCGATGAGGTGTTGTTGCAAGTCCGCACGCTGATGCTGGAGTCGTCGGTCTATCAGGACACGCCGTTCGAACAGGTGGTCGAAGCGCTCAAGCCTCCGCGCAGCACTCGCCACAGCCCGGTGTTCCAGACCATGTTGTACACCAACGCCGGGAATGACGCTGAAACCCTCAGCCTGTCGGGCCTGACCCTGGAGTTCCTGCCCTCGCGCAAGGACCAGACGCAACACGACTTGTCGCTGCACATCGATGACTCCGGCGACTGCCTGTCGTGCAGTTTGTCGTATTCGACGGCGCTGTTTGACGCCGCCACGATCGAGCGTATCGCCCAGCGTTTCGAGCGGGTGTTGAGCTACTTTACCGACGCGCCACAAACCCGCATCGGCGCGCTCGATCTCGACCCCGGACTCAACCTCCCGGCGGTGCTGCCTCAACCCGAAGAATCGCGCACGCCGTTGTCGTTCCATCAGGAGCGCATCTGGTTCGTCGACACCTTCGAAACCGGTTATCTGTACGACGCCAACCCGATCTATCACAACATTCCGCTGTTGCTTGAACTCGGTGGAGAGATCAATCGAGCGGCGCTGCAAACCGCACTCGACGGGCTGCTCGCCCGGCATGACATCCTGCGTTGCCGTGTGGTGTCCGATGGTGCCAGTGCCTGGCAGCGTTTCGATGGCGAGGCGGTGTTGCCACTGACGGTGGTGCAAGCACTGCCGGAACAAACCGCCGCACTCGCACTGGAATCCACCCGCCATCCGCTGCAAATGGACGGTGGCAGCCTGGTACGGGCCACGCTGGTGCAAAGCGACAGCCAGGAAGCCGTGCTCGCGATTGCCGTTCACCACCTGCTGGCGGACCGTGCATCGATGCAACTGATCCGCCGCGATCTGCTGGAACTGTACGCCGCCGCCTGCACCGGCCGCCCTGCGCGTCTGCCTGAACTGAGCATGCACTACCGCGATTTCGCTGCGTGGCAGCGTCAGTTCCCGGCAGCCGTCAGCGAAACCTTGCGTTCGTTCTGGGCTTATCAGTTGCGCGGCAAGTTGCAAGCGATGGAGCTGCCGCTGAACCGTCCGCGTAATGCGGTGCACACCTACGCCGAGGCGACGCATGCATTCCTGATCGACAAAACACTGGTCAATCGCCTGAACTCGGCGGCTGAACAAGCGGGTGTCGACGCCAATACCCAGGCCCTTAGCGCCTTCACCGCGTTGTTGCGCCGCTACGCCGGGCACGATGAACTGGTGATCGGCACCACCGCCACTTGCCGCGAAGACCTGGCGGTGAAGGAACTCGTCGGACCGATCGGCAACTTATCGGTGCTGCGTAACACCTGCGACAACGACACCACCTTGCAGGCCTTGCTTGAACAGGTCGCCAGCACCCAGGCCCAAGCCCAGCGCCATCGCTACATGCCGTTCGATCAACTGGTGCTGGCGCTCAATCCCGACAAGGACATGAGCCGTACCGCATTGTTCGATGTGCTGTTCAACTTCGAACAGGCCGCCAAAGCCTCGGAAGTCGTCGCCGGCCTGACGGTGCAGACGCTGGAAACCAACCTGGGCTATGGCAAGAACGACCTGCATTTGTTGGTCGAGGCCGGTGAACAACAATGGATGGGCCGCCTGACCTATAACGCGCAGATGTTCGACGAAGACTTTATCGAGCAGATGATGCGGCACTACGTGCGCCTGCTCGAAGCGTTCGCCGATGACACCGCCCTGCGAGTCGATGAGGTGCCGTTGCTTGATGCTCGCGAACAGCAACACCAGGCGCTGGACTGGAACGACACGGAAGCGGCCTACCCCGAAGAAACCACCCTGCATCAGATGTTCGAAGAACAGGCACGCCGCACGCCGCAAAGCATCGCGGTCAGCATGGGCGCAGAAAGCCTGACCTACCGCGCGCTCAATGAACAATCGAATCAACTGGCCCGCCGCCTGCGTGCCGCTGGCGTGGTGCCGCAAGACCTCGTCGCGATCCTGCTCGAACGCTCGCTGGACATGATCGTCGCTACCCTCGCCGTGCTCAAATCCGGCGCGGCGTATGTGCCCATCGATCCAACATCGCCGGCGGACCGCATCGCTTACGTGCTGCAAGACAGCGGCGCGCGCAAGGCGATTGCCCTGCCGGACATGGCCGCCGAACTCGGCGAACTGGGCATCGACGTGTTCGACCCCAAACCTCTGAGCACCCAGACTTCACCTGAGGTGCAGCGCGCCTCGGTGAACCTGTCGAACGTGAATGCGCCCGATCATCTGTGTTATGTGATCTATACGTCGGGTTCCACCGGGCAGCCGAAAGGTGCGCTGCTGGAACACCGCAATGTCATCCGCTTGCTGCACAACAGCCGCACGCCATTTCAGTTCAACGCCGATGACGTCTGGTCGCTGTTCCATTCCAACGCGTTCGACTTTTCAGTCTGGGAGATGTTTGGCGCGCTGTTGCACGGCGCCCGCCTGACCCTCGTGCCCGAAGCCCTACGCCGTGATCCGGCGGACTTTCTGGACTTCATCGAAAGCGACGGCGTCACCGTTCTCAACCAGACGCCATCGGCGTTCCATCAACTGAGCGGGGTCGCGACTTCCCGGCCCGATGTCAGCCTGGCGAAGCTGCGTTACGTGATCCTCGGCGGCGAAAGTCTCGAACCGGCCAGGCTCGATGCCTTCCATCGGGCCTTCCCGCATGTTGCGCTGATCAACATGTACGGCATCACCGAAACCTGTGTGCACGTGACCTACAAACACCTCGAAGCGGCGGATATCGCCGAAGGCATTTCCAATGTCGGGCGGCCGATCCCGACCACCGTGACCTACATCATGGATGCGCAACAGCGCCTGATGCCGGTCGGCGTACCGGGGGAAATCTGCGTCGGCGGCCAAGGTGTGGGCCGTGGTTATCTGAACCGTCCGGAGCTGACCGCCGAACGTTTTATCGTCGATCCTTTTCGGCCTCGCGAGCGGCTGTACCGCTCGGGCGACCTGGGCAAGTTGCTGGGCAACGGCGAAATCGTGCATTTGGGGCGGATGGATGCCCAAGTCAAGATTCGCGGTTTCCGCATCGAACTGGGTGAAATCGAGGCAAAACTCCAGGCGTGCGACGGCGTGTTTGAAGTCCGCGTGCTGGCCAGTGACGACAAAACCGGCAGCAAACGCTTGATCGCGTATCTGATTCCGCAGCCCGGTGTGGTGCTGGAAATCGCCGCGTTGCGTCTGCAACTCGGCGCGACCCTGCCGGATTATATGATCCCCAGTGCGTTCGTCAGCCTCGCGGCGTATCCACTGACCGCCAACGGCAAACTGGATCAGAACGCGCTACCGGCGCCGGATCTGGATGCCATGTCCGAGCGCAGCTACGAGGCCCCGCAAGGCCCGACCGAGCAAGCCCTGGCGCTGATCTTCCAGGAATTGCTGGGGCTGGAACGGGTCGGTCGTCGCGACGGCTTCTTTGAGCTGGGCGGGCATTCGCTGCTGGCAGCGCAATTGGTGTCCCGGGTCCGCCAGACCCTGGGTGGCGAATTGAAGCTGCGGGAATTGTTCAGTCATCCAACGGTGGCGGAACTGGCAAAAAGCGTCGGCACCCTCGAAGTGTTACAGCCCGACGGCATTACTGTCGTGGACCGCGACGCGCCGCTGGTGCTGTCCTTTTCCCAACAACGGCTGTGGTTCCTCGATCAGCTCGACCCGAACGCCAGCACGGCTTACCACATGCCGGCGTCCCTGTTGCTGCGCGGTGCACTCGACTTGCCAGCGCTCAAGGCTGCGCTCGATCAACTGGTGGCGCGGCATGAAAGCCTGCGCACCACGTTTGAACGGGTTGGCGAACAACCGGTGCAACGGATTGCCGCACCGGCGTCCGGTTTCGCCCTCGTCGAGCAAGACCTGCGTGCCCTGCCTTACGAAGAAGCCAGCCTCACGGCGGCACGTCTGAGTCACACTGAGGCCAGCGCGCCGTTCGATTTGCACAAAGGCCCGCTGATTCGCGGTCGTCTGCTGCGCCTGGCCGATGACGAATACATCTTGCTGATCACCCAGCACCACATCATCTCCGATGGCTGGTCGATTGGCGTGTTGGTCAAGGAGTTCGCCGCGCTGTACCGCGCGTTCAGCCAGCAACAGCCCGACCCGCTGCCGCCCCTGGCGATCCAGTACGCCGACTACGCGGCCTGGCAACGCCGTTGCCTGAGCGGTTCACGCCTGACCCAACAGGTCGAATTCTGGCGTGAACACCTCAGCGGCGCACCGACCTTGTTGTCCCTGCCGACTGATCGTCCACGCCCGGCGATGCAAAGCTATCGCGGCGGTGATGTGCCGGTGGTGATTGCGCCTCGAGTGCGGGAACAACTGGAGCAATTCTGCCGGGAACACGACGTCACGCTGTTCATGGCCCTGCTGACCGCGTGGTCGGTGGTGCTGGCACGTCTGGGCAACGAACCGGACGTGGTGATCGGCGTGCCGACTGCCAATCGTGGCAGTACTGAAGTCGAATCGCTGATCGGGTTTTTCGTCAACACCCTCGCCCTGCGTGTGCGTCTGCAAGACAACCCGAGCGTGGCGCAGTTACTGGCGCAGATCAAAGAAACGACGCTAGCGGCTCACGAACATCAGGACATCCCGTTCGAGCAAGTCATCGACGCCTTGCAGCCGCCCCGTGCGCTGAGCCATAACCCGCTGTGTCAGGTGGCGTTGTCGCTGAACAACACCCCGGACGGCGGCGAACTGGCGTTGCCGGGCCTGACCCTGACGGCCCTGGCGCAAGCCCGGGAAACCTCGCAATTCGACCTGATGCTGACCCTCGCCGATGAAGGGGGCGAGTTGAGCGGTGTGATCGAGTTCGCCACCGACCTGTTCGACCGCACGACGGTCGAGCGCTTCGCCCAGCATTTCCAGACCTTGCTCGGCGCCATGCTCGACAACCCCGAACAAGCGGTGCGCGCCCTGCCCTTGCTGAGCCCGGAGCAAAGTCAGGCTTCGCCGGCGCTGCGTCCACCGTTGCAAGTGCGTGCGCCGGGGCTGCTGATTCATCAGCGTTTCGAGCAGTTCGCGGCCACCCATCCCGAAAACGTTGCGCTGGTGTTTGGCGACGTACAGATGAGCTACCGCAAGCTCAACCGCCGCGCCAACCGCATCGCCGCCCAGCTCCTGGCGCTGGGTGTGAAAGCGGATGACCGCGTGGCGATTCTCAGCGGGCGCGGACTGGAAATGGTCTGCGCCGTGCTCGGTGTGCTCAAGGCCGGCGCCGCTTATGTGCCGCTGGACCCGGCCTATCCGGCCGAACGCCTCAACTATCTGCTGAGTGACAGCGCCCCGGTGGTGCTGCTCGCGCAACCAGACTGCCTCGACGTGCTGCCGGCCCTGGATATCCGGGTCGTGCTGCTGAATGTCGAGACTGACGAATATTCGCTGTCGGATGCGTCGTTCGATATCAATCCCGTGGTCGATTCGCTGCCGCAGCATCTGGCGTATGTCATCTACACCTCCGGCTCCACCGGTTTGCCCAAAGGCGTACTGGTCGAGCATGGCAATGTCGCGCGCCTGTTCGATACCACCCGCGAATTGTTCCATTTCAATCGCGATGACGTCTGGACGCTGTTCCACTCGTTTGCCTTCGACTTCTCGGTCTGGGAAATCTGGGGCGCCCTGAGTCATGGCGGCAAACTGGTGATCGTGCCGACCGACGTGGCGCGCTCTGCGGATGAGTTCTATGGGTTGGTCTGCCGCCAGAACGTGACGGTGCTCAACCAGACGCCGAGTGCCTTTCGCCAGTTCATCGACGCCAGTGGCCGCAGCGCCCAGGTGCATGGGTTGCGTGAGGTGATCTTTGGTGGCGAGGCCCTGGACTTTATCAGCCTGCGGCCATGGATCGCCCGCACACCGCTGGCGCAGACACGGTTGGTGAACATGTACGGGATCACCGAGATCACCGTGCACGCCACCTACCACGCCGTGACCCAGGCCGAGATCGATGCCGGTGCGCCAAGCCTGATCGGCACGGCGCTGCCGGACCTGTGCCTGCGCATTCTCGATGAATACCAGCAACCGGTGCCCGTCGGTGTACACGGCGAAATCTACATTGGCGGCGCCGGTGTGGCGCGCAATTACCTGAACCGGCCGCAGCTGAATGCCGAGCGCTTCATCGCCGACCCTTACGGGCCGCAGCGGCTCTATCGCACGGGCGATGTGGCGCGTTATCGCGCGGATGGCGGCGTCGTCTATATCGGCCGCAACGATTCGCAGATCAAGATCCGTGGTTTCCGCATCGAGCTCGGCGAGATCGAAGCGCAACTGCTTGCCTGCCCCGGCGTACGCGAAGCCGTGGTGACGGTTCGCGAAGACGTGCCGGGCGATAAACGCCTGGTGGCCTACCTGATTGCCGAGGATAACGCCGCGCCGGAATCCGCCGCCTTGCGCACCCAATTGGCCGGTGTGTTGGCCGAGCACATGATCCCCGGCGCTTTCGTCACCCTGCACGCCTGGCCGCTGACCACCAACGGCAAACTGGATCGCGGCGCCCTGCCCGTGCCTGGCCTGTCCGCACTGGTGAGCCGTGAATATGAAGCGCCAAAAGGCTCGATTGAAACAGCGCTGGCGGGTGCCTGGCAGGAATTGCTCGGGATTGAACAGGTCGGTCGCGATGACCACTTCTTCGAACTCGGTGGCCACTCGTTCCTGGTCATCAGCCTGATTGAACGGCTGCGCCAATCCGGGTTGCAGCTCGATGTGCGCACGGTGTTCTCCGCCCCGACGCTACGGGCGATGGCCCAAGTGCTGGCGGGCGAGCGCAGCGCCGCATTCGTGGTGCCGCCGAATCTGATTCCGGACGATTGCAGCGCGATTGAAGCGTCGATGCTGCCGCTGCTGACCCTGAGCCAATCGGAGATCGATCAGATCGTCGCCGATGTGCCCGGTGGCGCCAGCAATGTGCAGGACATTTACCCGTTGTCGTCGTTGCAGGAAGGGATTCTGTTCCACCACTTGCTGCTGGCGGAAGGCGATGCGTACTTGATGCGCTCGGTGATCATGTTTGACCAGCGCAGCTTACTCGACGACTTCCTCGCGGCGGTTCAAGTGGTGATCGACCGCCATGACATCCTGCGCAGTGCCTTGCGTTGGTCGGGCCTGCCGCAACCGGTGCAAATCGTTCATCGGCAAGCGCCACTGCCGGTCATCACCCTGGAAAACACCGACGGCGAAGACGCGTTGCAGATGCTGCGCGACAAAACCGACACCCATCATCTGCGCCTGGACTTGCAGGTCGCGCCGCTGATCGCGGCGTACGTGACCTATGACCCGGTCCGCGAGCAATGGCTGCTGGCCCTGCTCGACCATCACCTGATCAGCGACAACGTGACCCTGCGCCTGATCATGCTGGAGATCCAAAACATCCTCGCCGGGCGCGGTGACAGCCTGCCGCCGTCCCAGCCGTATCGCAATTTCATCGCCCAGGCAGCGGCGATTTCCCAGGAAGAACATGAAACCTACTTCCGCCGGTTGCTCGCGGATGTCGACGAAACCACCGCGCCTTACGGGGTGCTGGATGTGCGCGGCAACGGTGCGCAGATCAGTCGGGCGGTTGAACACCTGAGCGATGAAGTCAACGCCGCGATCCACCGCACGGCGCGCACTCAGGGGGTTCCGACCTCCGTGTTGTTTCACGCGGCATGGGGTTTGGTGGTCGCGGCGACCAGTGGCCGGGACGATGCGATTTTCGGCACGGTGTTGTCCGGCCGTTCCCAAGGCACCACCGGCGCCGACCATGCGCTGGGCATGTTCATCAACACGTTGCCGATGCGCATTCGCCTGCAGGACAGCAGTGTCAGCGCCATCGTGCAGGACGCCTATCAACAACTCAGCGAACTCTTGACCCACGAACAAGCGTCACTCGCCCTCGCCCAGCGTTGCAGCGGTGTGGATGCGGCGCTGCCGTTGTTTACCGTCATTCTCAACTGCCGCCATGGCGACATGGTCACGGCGGGTGGCGAGAGCGTCGATGAAATGGGCGATTGGCAAGGCATGCGTTTCGAAGAGTCCGAAACCCGCACCAATTACCCGATTGAAATTGCCGTGGCGGCCGAGGAAACCGGGTTCTCGCTGACGGCGCAGTCGATTGCCGGGATTGATCCGCAACGGATTGCTGCTTACTTGGCCAACGCCGTGACCGCGTTGGTCGAGGCGCTTGAACGCGACCCGTCGCAACGGGCCAATACCCTCGATGTGCTGCCTGCCGACGAGCGTCAGCAACTGCTCAATGGCTTTAATGACACCGCCACCGAGTTCGCCCCGGCGCAGCCGATTCAGGCGCTGTTTGAAGCCCAGGTGCGTGCCCGGCCTCAAGCGATTGCCCTGGTTCATGAGGATCAGCAACTCACTTACGCCCAACTCAACCGCCGTGCCAACCATCTGGCCCGGCGCCTGATCGCCCTCGGCCTGCAACCGGACCAGCGTGTGGCGCTGTGTGCCGAGCGCAGTCTGGAGATGATTGTTGGTTTGCTGGGTGTGCTCAAGGCGGGCGGTGCTTACGTGCCAATTGACCCGGCGCACCCGGTTGATCGCATGGCATTTATGCTCAGCGACAGCACGCCTCTCGCCGTCCTCACTCAACAGGCGCTGGCCGCGCAACTGCCGGTCGGGGAAACGCCAGTGTTGTTGCTGGATGAGCGCGAATCACTGGAGGCGAGTAACGACCCAGCCTTCGACCTGAATCCGGTCATCCCGGGATTAACGGCCGAACACCTGGCCTACGTGATCTACACCTCCGGTTCCACCGGGCAATCCAAAGGCGTGATGGTCGAGCACCATTCGGTGCACAACTTCTGGCAAGTGCTGCAACGCACCACCCACCTGCATTGCCCGGAATACGCCACGGTGGCGCTCAACGCCGGGTTCTACTTCGACATGTCGATCAAGGGCATTTCGCAGCTGTTCTCCGGCCATCGCCTGGTGATCATCCCGCAGCTGATTCGCGCCAGTGGCAGCGAGTTGCTCGACTTCCTCGAACAGCATCAGGTGCACGCCTTCGACTCGACGCCTTCGCAACTCGACGGCCTGCTCAACGCCGGTTTGCTGGAACGCAGCAGCTACCAACCGGTGAGCGTATTGCTCGGCGGTGAAGCGATCAATGCGGCGATGTGGAGCAAATTGCGTGATTGCCAAAGCATCCGCTTCTACAACATGTACGGTCCGACCGAGGCCACGGTTGACGCCACGATCGATCTGATTCGCGACCTCGGCGAAACACCGAGCATTGGCCGTCCGTTCGCCAACGTCCAAGTACATGTGCTCGACGCCCACGGCCAGCCGACGCCGTTGGGCGTGGCCGGTGAACTGCATATTGGTGGTGCCGGCGTGGCTCGCGGCTACCTCAACCGTCCAGACATGAGCGCCGAACGGTTTATCGCCGATCCGTTTTCCAGCCGTCCACAGGCACGCCTTTACAAGACCGGCGACCTTGGCCGCTGGCAGGCCGACGGCACCCTGGAATACCTGGGGCGCAACGACTTCCAGGTGAAGATCCGCGGTTTCCGTATCGAGCTGGGCGAGATCGAAAACGCCCTGCTCGCCTGCCCCGGCGTGCGTGAAGCGGTGGTCATTGCCCGGGAAGACAATCCCGAGGATGGCAAACGCCTGGTCGCCTACCTGTGTGGCGACCCGGTGACCGCTGAACAATTGCGCGATGAACTGCTGAAAAACCTGCCCGAGTACATGGTGCCCAGCGCCTATGTTCAGTTGGACGCGCTGCCGCTGACCTCCAACGGCAAACTCGACCGCCGCGCCCTGCCCGCGCCGGGTCAGGACTCTCTGGCCAGCCGTGCCTATGAAGCGCCGCAAGGTGAAACCGAAATCGCCATCGCCGGTATCTGGGAAAACCTGCTGCACCTGGATCAGGTCGGGCGTCACGACGGTTTCCTTGAGCTTGGTGGCCACTCGCTGCTCGCGGTGCAACTGCTCTCGCGGCTGCGTCGCAAACTCGGTGCGCGACTGACCCTGCGTGAGTTGTTCGACGCCCCGACCGTGCGTGGCCTCGCTGCGTTGGTCAACGCCGCCGTGCCGACCGAAGCGCAGCCGATTCCACTGGCCAACCGCAAATCGCGGCTGCCGCTGTCGTTTTCCCAGCAACGGTTGTGGTTCCTCGATCATCTCGATCACGCGGCGGGCGCGGCTTATCACTTGCCGCTGGCCCTGCGCCTGAACGGCGTTCTGCATACGCCGGCATTGCGCCAGGCACTGGATCGCCTGGTGGCACGCCACGAAACCTTGCGCACCACCTTCGAATTGATCGACGGTGAACCGGTGCAGAAGATTGCCCCGGCGGACCAGCGCTTCCGTCTGCTGGAACAGGACCTGCGCGAACTAGCCCCTGAGCAACGCGCCGCGACACTTGCGCGCTCAGGCGATGCCAACGCGTCCGAACTGTTCGACCTGAGCAGCGGCCCGCTGGCGAGGGGTCGTCTGATTCGGATGGAGGATGAGCAACACGTGCTGTTGGTGACGCTGCATCACATCGTCTCGGACGGTTGGTCCAACAGCGTGCTCGCCCATGAACTGACCGTGCTGTACACCGCGTTCAGCCAAGGTTTGAAAGACCCGTTGCCGGCCCTGCCACTGCAATATGCCGACTATGCGGTGTGGCAACGCCAATGGCTGAACGGCCCGGCGTTGCAGGCTCAAACCGATTTCTGGAGCACCCACCTGGACGGTGCGCCGAGCCTGTTGAACCTGCCGCTGGATCGTCCGCGCCCTGCGGTTCAAAGCTATGCCGGCGGCATCATCGATTGCGTGTTGCCGGCGGCACTCAGCACCCGGTTGCGCGCCTTCAGCCAGGCCCAGGGCTCGACGCTGTTCATGACCCTGCTGGCGGGTTGGTCCACGTTGATGACGCATTTGAGCGGCCAGTCCGATGTGGTGGTCGGTACGCCAGTGGCGAACCGGCCGCGCACCGAACTGGAAGGCTTGATCGGCTTCTTCGCCAACACCCTGGCGCTGCGAGTCACCACCGAGCGCGAGGCCAGCGTCGGCGATTTGCTGACTCGCATTAAAGGTCTGACTCTGGCTGCGTTCAGCCATCAGGACCTGCCGTTCGAGCAAGTGGTGAGCACCCTGCAGCCGACCCGAAGCATGAGTCACAGCCCGTTGTTCCAAGTGATGCTGAGCCTCAACAACACGCCACCGGCGCCGCTGCAATTGCCGAACCTGACGGTAGAGTCGGTGGACAGCGCGCACACCACTACGCAGTTCGACTTGTCGCTGTCGCTGATCGATGACGTCGAGACGATCACCGGCAGCCTGCAGTACGCCAGCGACCTGTTCGATACCGCCACGGTGGAGAACATCATCGTGCTGTTCGTCCAGGTGCTGGAAACCATGGTCACCGACGCCCGACAACCCGTGGGCGCATTGCTCGATGGGATGCCGGCGCTGGTCCGCGCCGAATCGAGCCCGGAACCGCTTGAAGTGCAGGAACTGCCCTTCGAGGCGCCACAGGGTGACACCGAGCTGGCCATTGCGAAGATTTGGCTGGAGTTGTTGAAGCTCGAGCAGGTCAGTCGCCACGATGACTTCTTCCGGCTCGGCGGGATTTCCCTGATGGCGGTGCAGATGACCTCACGCTTGCGCAAGGTGCTGGGCAAACCCATCGCGGTGCGTGACCTGTTTGTCGAGCCGACCATTGCCGGGTTCGCCCGGACCCTCGACACCCAATCGCGGCCGACGTCGCGCAATAACCTGGTGCCGATCCGCCGTGGCGGTTCCCAGCGGCCACTGTTCCTGGTGCACCCGCTCGGCGGTGAGGTCGGTTATGTCCGTGACCTGGCGCCGAGCCTTGATCCCGAGGTGCCGGTCTACGGTCTGGCGGCCACGGGGTTCGTCGCGGGAGAAGTTCCGCTGAGGACCATCCCGGCCATCGCGGCCCGCTATCTGGCGGCGATTCGCGAAGTGCAGGCCAAGGGGCCTTACCGATTCGCCGGTTGGTCCGCCGGTGGTTTGATCGCCTATGAGATGGCTAATCAAGTCATTGCCAGCGGCGATCAGGTCGAGTTTATCGGCATCATCGACACCTCCGCCGAGGTCGGCGCGGAAGAACGCGAAGTGCTGACGGAAGCGCAGTTCCTGATGTCCTGGCTACCCGAAGACATGGATGCCGGGCTGTTTGATCAGCTCACGCCTCTGGTAGCCAATGGCGAAATTACGCCGATGCTTGCACTTTGCACGACCCATGGCTTGCTGCCCGAGGAGTTGAGTCAAGGAATCGACGCAGGGATGTTGCGAACCCATCTGGCGGTGGCCTACGCCACGCGGCTGGCCGTGGGCGCCTACGTCAGCCCTGAGCTGCCGGTGACGGTTTCGCTGTTCACCGCCAATCAGCAGGAGCGTGCCGACCCGACGTTGGGCTGGCAAGCCCTGCAGGGTGACCTCGTGCGCATCACACCGCTGCCGGGCACGCACCACACGTTGGTGCGCGCGCCGCACGTCAACGCCCTCGGTGAGGCAATTTCCTACGCACTGAGGGGCAAATCCGAGTAACAGCACGTTTAAAAGCCGACCGTTGGTCGGCTTTTACCTACAGATTTGTCCTACAACTTACAAATGATGGCCATTTGGACGTCATTTATTCCGGTGAGCTTGTGAACTTCAAAAAAGGTTCTACCTTTCAAATGCTTATATCGCTGACAAACGCTAGTTTCGAACAAATGTTTCTCACGGCACGGAGGCCGGTATCTATGGCAATTGACGCCAATTTTGTGACAGGGCTGTCCCTGTATCCCCCTACATACACCTATAAACGTGTAGGTTTTAATAATTCACCCACGCTGAATCGATTTAGTCGTGCACTAAATCAATGAAACGCGACGGTGGAAATTTGACATGGGGGCAGGGTTATTTTCGACCGGGCGGTCGGAAACCAGGTCAGCCAGCGATTTTGGTATGCAGGCTTATGAATCGAATCAGTAGCGTACGAAATATAGAGAATCCGCATATCTATTTCGAACTAGGGAAACTGATTTCAAGCGTAGGGCATGAACACTTCGTTGCGAATATGCACCAACTGATCGGGACCTCAGTGTCCATCAGCCTGGTGGAACTCAGCGAATGGACAACAGACGACAGCCAGGGAAGCGTCATCGACATTCAATCCCTTGGCAACGCAGGCCTCCCAGAGGACATCGCGTCGCCCTCCCTCCCTTGTTCGATTACCCCCCGGCAACGAGACGAACACCCACTCATGCAACGGATTCTTGAAGTGGACGATTCCATCCTGATTCACATGAATGCGCCGATGATGGACGCCAAGGGCTATCAGCTCAGCAGCGCGACCCATCAATGCAGCCTGGTTTCGGGCAAGGGCAATCGCCGTTGCGTGATCTCGTTGCATCGACCCTTGCTGGACCGTGACTTTTCCCTGAGCGAATTATCGTTTCTCAAAAACCTCTCGGAAACGCTGTTGCCGCTGGTTGAGCGGCATGCGCGGATCAGTCGTCAGGTCAGCGTACGCAAGACCGGCAGCCCCATGGCGCGGCCCGTCGTCGCCTTTGAACAGACCCCACTGCAACGGGACTTCAACGAACGCTTGACCCTGTGTGACGTGGCCCTGTCGGCACGGGAAAAAGAGGTGTGCCTGGGGCTGTTGACCGGCGGCACCGTGCCGGAGATGGCGGAAAAACTCTGCGTCAAAAACAGCTCCGTCGAAACCTACCTCAAGCGGGCGGCGGCCAAGCTCGGTGTGAGCGGTCGACACGGCCTGGCCAAATGGATGATCGGGGCGTAATGCCCCGACTTCGACTCCGATTCCGTTAAAGCGAAGCCCCAACTCCCATACGACGAGGCTGGTCAATGAGCAAGTCCCCGATGTCCCTGGCGGCCGTTGCGTTTGTTCTCGGCGGTTGTTCGCTAATACCGGACTACCAACGGCCAGCCGCACCGGTCGCCCCGCAGTACCCGCAAAGCGCTGCGTATGCACCGGCCCAGGCGGACGGGAATGCGGCCGAACAAGGCTGGCGCGATCAGTTTCGCGATCCGGCGTTGCAGCAGTTGATCCAGAGTGCCTTGAGCAACAACCGCGACCTGCGGGTGGCGGCGTTGAACGTCGAGGCCTATCGGGCGCAATACCAGATTCAGCGCGCCGACTTGTACCCGGCGGTGTCGGCCAGTGGTTCCGGTACGCGCCAGCGAACGCCGGCCAAGCTGTCTCCCACCGGCGAAGCCGTCACCAGCGGTTCCTACTCGGCGGGCCTGGGTATCAGCGCCTATGAACTGGACCTGTTTGGGCGCATCCGCAGTCTCAGCCAGGAAGCGATGCAGGTTTACCTGTCCAGCGAAGAGGCCCGGCGCAGTACGCAACTGAGCCTGGTGGCCAATGTGGCCACGGCCTATCTGACGTGGCGTGCCGACCAGGAATTGCTGGTGCTGACCCAGGACACGCTCAAGTCTTATGAAGAAAGCCTGCGCCTGACCACCCGCAGCAATGCCGTCGGCGTGGCGTCCGCGCTGGACGTCAGCCAGGCCCGAACCACCGTCGAAGGTGCCCGGGCCAATCTGGCGAAGTTTCAACGGCAAGTGGCGCAAGATCTCAATGGCCTGACGTTATTGGTTGGCACCTCCGTGCCGGACAACCTGCCCGGCCTGCCGCTCGCCTCCGACCTGCTCACCGAAGTTCCGGCCGGGTTGCCATCGGACCTGTTGCAACGGCGTCCCGATATTCTGCAAGCGGAGTACCTGCTCAAGTCCGCCAATGCCGACATCGGCGCCGCCCGTGCCGCGTTCTTCCCCAGCATCACCCTGACGGCCAACGCTGGCAGCTCCAGTTCGCAACTGTCCGGGCTGTTCAAGGGTGGGTCTGGCACTTGGCTGTTCCAGCCGCAAATCAACCTGCCGATTTTCAATGCCGGCAGCCTGCGCGCCAGCCTCGATTATTCGAAAATCCAGAAAGACATCAGGGTTTCGCAATATGAGAAGTCAATCCAGTCCGCCTTCCAGGAAGTCTCCGACGGTCTGGCGGCCCGCAAGACCTACAGCGAACAACTGACCGCGCAACGCGACCTCGTCCAGGCGAACCAGGATTACTACCGGTTGGCCGAGCGTCGCTATCGCATCGGTGTGGACAACAACCTGACCTTTCTCGACGCACAACGCTCCCTGTTCAGTGCCCAGCAAACGCTGATCACCGACCGGCTCGCACAGCTGACCTCCGAGGTCGGGCTGTACAAGGCGCTGGGCGGAGGCTGGGCCGAACGCTTGAATGTTGCATTGTGAGGGCAATGAAAATGAACACATTCGAACCAGGTGAATACGTTCGCTTACGCGCGGGCGGCAGGAAAATGATCGTCAAACACCCCTCCTTCACTTCCGATTTGCCGGGCACGCCGTTGGTGCCTTGTGAATACCGGGAGAAAAAACGCACGGTGCTGGGCTTCTATTCGGCACGCGATCTGATCGCCGCGCCGGCCTAGGCCGCAACTGCCAGATCACTCAACAGGACGGATTCTTATGCATGTGATCATTACGGCCATCGGCTCCGCCGGTGACGTTCATCCCTTTGTCGGTATCGGCCGCGCGCTCGCCGCACGGGGGCACCGGATAACCTTTTGCGCCAGCGCCGCGTTCGCCCCGCTCATCGAGCGCTGCGGCTTTACCTTTTTGCCATTGGGCACCGCCGAGGAGTATGAGGCGGTCATGGCCGACCCGGCGTTATGGCGCACGAGAACCTCGCTGCCCACCCTCTGGAAAAGCGTCGCCGGTACGTTGCGCGATCAGTACCGGCTGCTGGAGGCCGCGTGTGACGACGAGACGGTGATGCTCGGTTCCCTGTGGGCGTTTTCGGCCCGCCTGCTCCAGGAAAAACACGGCATCCCGCTGATCACCGCGCAAGTCTCGCCGTTCGGTTTCTGGTCGGCGGCTTCCCCCTCGGTGCATCCACCGGGCACCAACCTGCCGGGTTTTGTGCCTACCCCGGTGAAACGCCTGGTGCTGCGTCTGGTCGAGCGGACCTTTCTGGACGGGCTCATGAAGCCGGAACTCAATCGCTTCCGCCGCGAGTTGGGCTTGCCGCCGACCAAGCGGATTATCAGCGAATGGATCTGCTCACCCGACGGGGTGTTGGGCTTGTTCCCGCAGTGGTTCGCCGAGGTGGCATCGGACTGGCCGAGCCACACCGTGTTGACCGGTTTTCCACTGTTCGACGAATCCGGTTTCCAGCAACGCGACAGCGAACTGGACGACTTTCTCAGTGAAGAATCTCCGGTGGTCTTTACTCCCGGCTCGACCCAGGTCAATGGCGAGGAATATTTCGCCGCTGCCGTGGCCGCGCTGAAAGCGGTCAACCGCCGTGGCGTGTTCCTGACCCGGCAACCGGTGGACCTGGCGATGGCCGCCGCCGGGCAAATCCTGGTGCGCCGCTATGTGCCGATGAGTCGCATCCTGCCTCATACCGCCGCGTTGGTGCACCACGGTGGCGTCGGCACCACGGCACTGGCGTTGGCCGCCGGCGTACCGCAAGTGGCGACCCCGTTTGCCCATGACCAGTTCGACAATGCGGCGCGCATGGAGCGTCTGGGTTGCGGCGTGAGCTTATTGCCTCCGGCCTCCGGCGAAGCGTTGGCCAAGGCACTGGACACGGTGTTGACCAGTCCTGAGGTGCGCGCCAATTGCGCTCGCTATCGCGCGCTGATTCCCAGCGGCGAAAGCGCCAGTGAAGCCGCCGCGCTGCAAGTCGAGGCACTGGCACTCGCTCGGGTGAAGACGTCGCGCGTCGCGTAACCGGTTTTTTCCAGACTCACCTTAACCGCTGATTCCAGCAACGGACTCCTGACCTCCGTTGCTTCGCCACGCCTGCGCGAAGCCTCGGTCGTCACGTTTTTCATCAGTTTTGGGCCAGGCCCACGGAGAACTCTATGACTCAGGCCAAGCCCGTTTCGGGTGACCTGCTTTACCCGCTGACGGCCCCGCAACTGGATATCTGGCTGGATCAGCGGCTGCACGAAGATTCGCCGCTGTACAACATCGGCGGTTATGCCCGGATCAACGGCGCGGTGGATGCGACCCGGATGCAGCACGCAATCGACCAGGTAGTCAGTCGCCACGACGCGTTGCGCACGCAACTGGTGCCAGGCTCGGCCGATCATCCCTTGCCGCGCCAACGATTCCTGGCGTCGGTCAGCGCGGCGTATTCCTTGATCGATGTCTCCGCACAGGCCGATCCCGAGGCCGCCGCATTGGCGCTGCTGGAAGAAAACCTGCAAACGCCGTTCTCCTTTGACGACGGTTTGCTGTTTCGTACGGACCTGCTGAAGGTCCGCGAAGACCTCTATTACTTTTTCTTCAATTGCCATCACCTGATTGTCGATGGCTGGTCGTTTGCGATGATTGGCAAGGCCATCAGCGAGGCCTATTCCGCCTCGGCACCGATGCTGCCAGCACCGAGTTATCAAACCTATCTCGAACAGCAAGGCAGCGATAAAGCCTCGGCGGCGTTCCAGCGTCAACGCCACTACTGGCTGGAAAAATACCGCACGTTGCCCGAACCGCTGCTCGCGCCCCGCCCGGAAAGCCGCGTCGGGCCAGGCCTGACGCCGAGCCAGAACCACACCTGGCGCTTGCCGCGTGCACTTTACAATCGCCTCGGCGAACTGACCAAAGCCAGCGGCCAGGGGTCGATTTTCCATGTGATGCTGGGCGCGCTGTACAGCTACTTCGCCCGAGTGGCCCAACGTGACGAGATCGTGATCGGCCTGCCGATCCTTAACCGCGCCAACGCCGCGCACAAGGCTACGGTCGGGTTGTTTGTCGGCATGAGTCCGGTGCGCCTGAGCCTCGGCACCGATCTGCGCTTCAGTGAACTGGTCGGCAAGATTGCCCTGACGCTCAAGCAGGATTACCGCTATCAGCGTTACCCGTTAAGCGAATTGAACCGTGAACTCGGGCTGCAGAATCAGGGTCGGCGGCAGTTGTTCGACCTTGTCGTGTCCTTCGAGCAAGACCAGGACACCTGGTACGACGCAACCCTCGCGCACCCGGTCAAACTCAGTAACGGCTATGAACAGAATCCCCTGGCGATGCACGTGCGAGAGGCCGGGCCGGACGACGATGTGTGGATGCATTTCATCTACAACGAGGCTTACTTCGACACGGCGCAGATCGAGGCGCTGCAACTGCGTTTTATGCGCATCCTCCACGGTGTGGCGGCTGATTTCGACGTGCCGGTCAACGCCCTGGAACTGATGCCCGCCACTGAACGCCAGGTGCTGGATGACTGGAATCGCACCGATGTTGATTACCCGAAGACCCCGCTACTGCATCAGTTGATCGAGGCACAGGTCGCGGCTCGCCCGGACGCGATTGCCGTGCGTTTCGAGCAACAATCTCTGACCTACGACGCGCTGAACCGCCAGGCCAATCAATTGGCCCATGCCTTGCTGGAAAACGGCATTCGCCCGGACGACCGCGTGGCCATTTGCGTGGAGCGCAGTCTGCAGATGGTAGTGGGTCTGCTGGGCATTCTGAAAGCCGGCGCAGCCTACGTGCCGCTGGATCCGGGCTATCCCGCCGACCGCTTGAGCCATATGCTCAGCGACAGCACGCCCGTCGCCCTGATCACCACTCGCACCTTGCTGACCAGCCTGCCTGCCGTGACGGTGCCGGTGTTGTGCCTCGACACCGACCACCAACGCCTCGCCCGGCAACCGCTTGAAAACCCCGTCCTTGACCTGACGCCGCAACATCTCGCGTATGTGATTTACACCTCCGGCTCCACGGGCCTGCCCAAAGGCGTGATGAACCAGCATGACGGCGTCGTCAACCGTCTGCTCTGGGCCCGGGATGCTTATGGCGTCGATGAACGCAGCATCATCCTGCAGAAGACCCCGTTCAGTTTCGATGTGTCGGTCTGGGAATTTTTCCTGCCGTTGCTCAGCGGCGCGCAACTGGTGGTGGCCGCGCCCGGCGGGCATCAGGATCCTGGCTATTTGATGGATCTCATGGAGAGCACCGGCATCACGCTGCTGCATTTCGTGCCGTCGATGTTGCAGGTGTTTCTCGACCAGGCCGAGCCCCGGCGTTTGCCTGAACTCAAGCAGGTGCTGTGCAGTGGCGAAGCGTTGCCGTATGCCTTGCAGGAACGTTTTTTCGAGCGCCTGCCGCAGGTGCAATTGCACAACCTCTACGGTCCCACCGAAGCGGCCATCGACGTCACGGCCTGGCATTGCCGGCCCGGCGTGCACAACGGCATCGTGCCGATCGGCCAGCCCATCGCCAATACGCAGCTGCATGTGCTCGACGGCAACCTGCAACGGTTACCTCCGGGCATTGCTGGTGAGTTGCACATCGGTGGCATCGGTGTCGCGCGGGGCTACCTGAATCGCCCGGAACTTACGGCCGAACGGTTTATTCGCGATCCATTCCAGGCCGATCCTCAGGCGCGCTTGTACAAGACCGGCGATCTGGGGCGTTGGTTGGCGGATGGCAGCCTCGAATACCTGGGACGCAATGATTTCCAGGTGAAAATTCGGGGCCTGCGCATTGAGTTGGGCGAGATCGAATCGCGGCTGATGGCGTGCGAAGGCGTCAAGGAAGCGGTGGTGATCGCCCGTCAGCAAACCGAAGGCGATGCCTGGCTGTGCGGCTACTTTGTCGGTGAACCGGGTGTTGAGCTGTCAGCCCAGACATTGCAGAAGGTTTTGCAGCAGCAAGTCCCGGACTACATGGTGCCCTGGCACCTGATTCAACTTGAGCAATTCCCGTTGAACGTCAACGGCAAGCTCGACCGCAAGGCCCTGCCCGAGCCCGACGAAACCCTGGGCCGCCGCGATACAACGGCGCCCCGCTCAGCGCTGGAACACTCACTGGCCGAACTCTGGCGGGACAACCTCAAGCGCTCGGAACTGGGGATCCACGACAACTACTTCATGCTCGGTGGCGATTCCCTGAAGGTCATTCACTTGCAGGTCAAGGCCCGTGAACAAGGGATTGCCCTGACGCTGGCGCAGATTTACCAGCATCCGAGCATCGCTCAATTGGCCGAAAACGTAGCGGCCCAGGGCGGCGCTTCGACTTACCTGGCGCCCTTGGCGCGTGTGGCGCCGTTTGCCCAGGTGCCGGAGGCGATTCGCCTGGCCAGCGCGGGTGAATTCGATGACGTATTTGCCGCGTCGCAACTGCAAGTCGGGATGATTTACCACTCGATGATGCACCCGGATTCGGCGATCTATCACGACATCTTCCGCTATCGCCTGCGCCTGAAATGGGACGCCGCCGTCTGGGACCGGGCGTGTCGCGCCTTGATCCAGCGTCACCCGGCGTTGCGCATGTCGTTCGATGTCGGCCATACCGAAGCGCCGATGGCGCGGGTGCACTCAGTGGTGGAATCACCCGTGCAGCTGATTGTTTCGCCGAACCCTGCGGATCGCGAGCAGGCGGTAGCCAACTACATCGAGGAACGCAAGCGTCACCGTGAGGATTGGCATCAGGCGCCGCTGTACCAGTTCGGCGTGGCCGTGGGCGCGGATGACATGGATCTGGTGTTCAGTTTCCACCACGCGATTCTCGATGGCTGGAGTGTCGCCACGTTGATGCGTGATCTGATCACGCTCTACACCTCAGAAGAGTCATTACCCGCTCTGACCACGACGCCCGCCGACTTTGTCGTGCTTGAACAGCAAGCCATGGCCAACGCGGCCCACAGTCAATTTTGGCGCGACTACCTGCAGGATGCGCCTGCGGCGTCCATGACCAGTTGGACCCACGCGGTGGCTCCGGACCCGACGCCGCACCGCTCGGCCTACCGGGAAATGCCCGCCGCGGACGTGGCCCGGCTCGAAGCGTTCTGCCGTGCCCAGGACCTGCCCTTGCGTGCCGTGCTGCTGGCGGCCCACGGTTTTGCCCAAGCCATCGTCTCCAATCAGCAAGAGGTGTTGTGCGGCGTGATCAGCCATGGTCGGCCGGAATTTGCCGACAGCGCCCAGGTGCTGGGGTTGTTCCTCAACACCCTGCCCTTGCGCTTCAGCACCCTTGGCGGCAATTGGCTCGAAGTGATTCGCGGTCTGATGAGCCAGGAGCAACAGGTGTTTGCGCATAGGCGCTACCCGTTCGCGCTGATTCACCGGGAAACCGACGTGGCGCTGAACGTGGTGTTCAATTACGTCGATTTCTATGTGCTCAACGACCTGCTGGCGCCGGGCGAAGAGATCCTCACCGGTTGGGAAACCACCGAGGCCAGCAACTATGACTTGCTGACCACGGCGGGACGGCATCCGTCCAACGGTTCACTGATGTTGAAGACCGACTACTGCACTGCGCGCGTGGCCACCAGTCAGGTCGAGGTCTATGCCGATTACATGCTGCGCACCCTGGAATTGATGATCGCCAATCCCGACGCGCCGCCGCGCATACCGGACTGGATGCCGAGCATCGAACACACGGCACCGGCGACCCACGGCAATCTCTCGACCTTGTTGCTGGACAGCTTCGCCCGCCATGACGAGCAGGTCGCCGTGAGCTTTGGCGAGACTCGACTGTCCTACCGACAACTGGCGGACCGCAGCGCCCAACTGGCGAGTTGGCTGCACAAACGCGGTATCGGTCCGGGTGATCGGGTGGCAATCATGATGCCCCGTTCACCGGAACTGATCATCGCCCTGCTCGGGGTGATCCAGGCCGGTGCCGCTTATGTGCCGATTGACCTGAGTTATCCGCAGGACCGCATCCAGCTGATCCTCGAGGATTCACAGCCGCGCCTGGTGCTGTCCGCCGATGGCTCGACGAATCTGGTGGCGACACTGGCCAGCCGGGTTGAGCGGCGGCACTGGGACGGCGTGGTTGTCGAGTTCGATGGCAACCTCGCACGCTGCCATGAACGGGTTGCGGCGATCGCGACCGAAATAGCCGACGACGATAACGCTTATCTGCTCTTTACCTCCGGTTCCACCGGACGGCCGAAAGGCGTGGCGATGCCGCATCAAGCCTTGAGCAATATGATCCGCTGGCAAATCCGCGAGCAGGAGGCCACGGGCATCCCCCTGAAGACGCTGCAATACTCGCCCATTTCATTCGACGTCTCGTTCCAGGAAATCTTCTCGACCCTGTCCAGCGGCGCAGAACTGGTGATGATCGATGAAGCGCTGCGTTACGACTTTATTCGGCTGCTGAAATTTATCGGCGCGCAGGACATCAACCGACTGTTCCTGCCCTACGTCGCCTTCCAGGGCCTGGCCGAGGTCGCGATGCAACTCGGGATCCGCCCGGCCTCGCTGCGCCAGATCAACGTGGCGGGCGAACAGCTGAAAATCACTGCGGAGATCCGGCATCTGATCGATGGCCTCGACGATTGCCGGGTGGAGAACCATTACGGCCCGACCGAAGCCCACGTGGTCACCCGCCTGCGACTGGAAGGCGCCAGCGCCGATTGGCCGAACATGCCACCAATTGGCGTGCCGATTGATGGCGTGCGCATGCACGTACTGGACGCCACGGGCAATGCCTGCCCGGTCGGGGTCAGCGGTGATCTGTTCATCGAGGGGTTGTGCCTGGCCAACGGTTACTGGAACCAACCGGACCTGACCGCCGAACGCTTTGTCTATCGTCAGCTGTCGGGTGAAAGTCGTCGGTTATACGAGACCGGTGACGTCGGGTTTTACCTGCCTTGGGGCGACTTGATCTATCAGGGCCGCAGCGATGCGCAGGTGAAGATTCGCGGCTATCGCGTCGAGTTGGGCGAGATCGAAGTCGCCATGCTCGGCTCCCCTCAGTTCGGTGCCGATATTCAGCAAGTGGCGGTGATCGACAAGCTGGCGGCGGATGGCGGTCGCTATCTGGTGGGCTTTGTTCAAGTGATGCCGGGGCGCGAGCTGGACCTGGATCGCCTCAAGGCTGAAATGCGCCTGACACTGCCCGATTACATGCTGCCGAACACGCTGGTCAGCATCGGTAAATTACCCCTTGGCCCAACCGGCAAGATCGATCGCCAACGCTTGCAAAAGGTCGATGTTCAGACCACGTCGCTGCGCCCGTTTACCGCGCCACGCAATACCTGGGAAGACTTGTTGCAGGCCTATTGGCAGGAAACCCTGGATCTGGAAGACATCAGCGTCCATGACAATTTCTTCGAACTTGGCGGCAACTCGCTTAAGGCCGTGCGCCTGATTGCCATGCTGGCCCGGCATCAGGGTTGCGAACCTTCGTTGTCCGACTTCATCCAGGCGCCGACCATCGCCGAATTTGCCCAAGTGTTGCAGCAGAGCGAAGACGGTCACGCGCAAACCGGCGCACTGGTGGACTTCAAAAATGCCAAGCGTGTGCCGACGCTTTTCCTCGTGCACCCCATCGGTGGGCATGTGCTGTGCTATGCCGCATTGGCGCAAGTGCTCAAGGACCGGGTCCAGCTGTACGCCCTGCAAGCACCGGGCACTTGGGACAGCCGCGCGCCGTTGCAATCGGTGCAGGCCCAGGCGGTGCACTACGCCGATGCGATTGAACAGGTCGCACCCACCGGCCCGCTGAACATTGGCGGCTGGTCCTATGGCGGTGTCGTCGCGTATGAGCTGGCGAGCGAGTTGAAGCGTCGCGGGCGGCGTCTGCATAACGTGTTCTTGCTCGACACCATCGTGCGCGTCAGCCAAGGGGATGTGCAGATTGAGCGCAGCGAGTTCATGAATTGGTTCATGTGGGAATTGCTCAGCGGCGATGGCCAGAAAGACTACGGCTACCACGCCCTGGACTTCGCTGCGATGAGCGACCTGCAAGCCTTCGAGGCGATCAAGCAGCACGGCGTGGCCCAGGGCATTTTCGACGCCAGCATCACGTTGCTGACGCTGGATCAGCTGTACCGGGTGTTCCATGCCAACTGGCAGTCGCTGCTGGACTACCGCTTCCCGCCCCTGGATTTGCCATTGACGCTGTTCGCGGCGGATGTCGAGTTGCCCGATGTGCTGCAAGCCCCCCATGAGATGGTCGGTACGGCCTTCCGCGATCCGTATCGCGGCTGGCGCACGGTAGCGCCACACGTGGAGCGCATTGCTGTCGAGGGCGATCACTTGACCATGATGCGCGAGCCGCATATCCGGCGGGTCGGTGAGGTCATCAAGTCACGCATTGATGCAGCGCGGATCAGAAGCGCAGACGCCATTGCCGCATTCGCATAGCCGTCACCGACGGTCACAACTCAACGCCCGGTGATTGCGGGCTCGATACAGGTGGAACGGCATGACAGAACTCAGGAAAGCCATTGTGGCAGGCGCCGGCATCGGCGGGCTGACCGCCGCCATCGCGCTACAGCGCGCGGGTTGGCAGGTCGAAGTCTTCGAAGCGGCCCAGACCCTGCGCACCGGCGGCACCGGCCTGTCCGTCATGGCCAATGCCATGGCGGCACTGCATTCAATCGGTGCCCATGTCCCGGTAGAACAAGCGGGCCAGGTGATCAAACAGTTTTATTTCAAGAAACAGAATGGTGATCCCATCACCCACATGCCGATCCACGAGATCGGCGAACAACTGGGCCACCCGAGTGTGAATATCCAGCGTCCTCTCCTGCTGCGGGCTCTGGCGCAGCAACTGGCGCCGGACACCCTGACCACCGGGTTGCGTTGCGTGGGTTATGCCAGCCGCCCGGAGGGCGTGCAGGTGTCGTTTGAAGACGGCAGCACGCGCCAGGCGGATTTGCTGATTGGCGCTGACGGTTTGAATTCGGTGATCCGCCAGCAGATGCTCGGCGACACCCCGACACGCCCCAGCGGCTACATCGCCTGGCTGGCCGTCGCGCCCTTCAGCCACCCGGTGATGACTGAAGGCTACGTGGCGCATTACTGGGGTCGCGGCAAACGCTTCGGGCTCTGCGATGTGGGCGATGGCCAGGCGTACTGGTGGGGCACCTGCAACCACGCCGATGCGGCGGATGCCGCGTTGAGCATCAGTAAACAGGAAGTGCTCGACGCCTATCGCGGCTGGGCGCCGGAAGTGGTCGCGGCCATCGAAGCCACGCCCGAAAGTGGGATCCTGAAAATGCATGCCCGGGATCGCGAGCCGGTGGAGCAATTCTGTGACGGGCACGTGGTGCTGCTGGGGGATGCAGCGCATCCGATGTTGCCGAGTCTCGGCCAGGGTGCGGCGCAGGCGATTGAAGATGCCGTGGTCCTGGCGCAATACCTGACGCAAACCCCCGACCTGAACGCAGCACTGGCGCAGTACCAGGCCTTTCGACATCCGCGAGCCAATGGGGTGGTGAAGGCTGCGCGGTTTATGAGCGGCATCGAACAGGCCGAATCGAAGGTGGCCTGCTGGTTGCGGGAATGGTATTTCCGCCTGACCCCGCAGAGCAGCTTTCGCAAAAAGAACCTCGACATCTTGTCGTTCAAACCCAGCGCGTAACCCTGTGGGAGCGGGCTTGCTCGCGAAGGCGGTGTGTCAGGTGAAATAAGTATCGACTGACACACCGCTTTCGCGAGCAGGCTCGCTCCCACAGGGGGGGGATTTTCGTTGCCTTCAGACAGTTAAAAGCCCCGATGCCTTTTTTAAGGTGTCGGGGCTTTTCGCTGTCGCCGCAAGCAGTTTCCCAGCGCACGACTAGAATCTGAACTACGTTGGCCTTTGCATGATGTGGGTATTTTCCATTTTTCAGGGAGCAGAAGAACATTATGCAAATCAGCAGCCGTTATAAATGGACCGCCCTGACCGCTATAACGCTGACTATTTTTGCGGCGCTGATATTCCTTCTTATCAAGTCTTACTCCTACGAAACATCCACTTATTTCGAATCCCGGGACTTTGTTCGTCAACTAAAGCAGTTGGATGCCAATTGGGCGGTGAAAATCCTTCGGGCAAAAATCGGTATAAACAGTAGTTTGCAACTGGGCGCGCCGGCCGAATCCGGTAACCGATGGGACCAATTGGACAAACTGAACAATTCCGGCCCGCTGGCTACCCTATGGACTGATCGCCGGCAGGGTTACCTGAATGCCGTGCAAAACAAGACGCTACTGGTTGATCAATTCAAGGAACACAACACCGCACTGCGCACCGCCCTTGATGCCCTGCCCGATGTAGAAAACAACATTCAAGGCTTGTTGAAAGAGATCACGGATAAACAACAGCTCGAATACCTGACCAACTCCTGGAATATTCTGAACCTGACGTTGACCACCCTCGAATACGCCCTGTATGCCTCCAGCGACAACGCCCAGGAAATTGAACACCAACTGAGCATCCTCAACCAGTACATGAGCCAGCTCCCTCCCGAGCGCCGAGCCCCCTTCGATACTTATGTCACTCACGTAAACACCATTGTCCGGGAACAACCCATCGTGAATGACTTGCTCGACCGGATTAATGTCATTCCCGTTGCGCAGCAACTGGACAGCATTAATGAGTTATTGAACGAAACCCAACGGCGAACGGAGGCACAGGACCGCCAATACCATATTTACCTGGCCATCTGCGCCAGCCTCATGGCGATCCTGTTGGTGTACCTGGCCGGACGTTTGATTCGCAGTTATACCGTGATCAACAAGATTAATAGCGAACTGCAATCCGCCAATGAACGACTTGAACAACGCGTCGAAGAACGCACCCGGGAACTGATCGAGGCCGAACGTGAACTGGTGGATGCCGCGCGAATGGCCGGCATGGCCGAAATCGCCACCAATGTGTTGCACAACGTCGGCAATGTGTTGAATAGCGTTAACGTCTCCGCCGATGTAATCGCCCACCGATTATCGACCAGTAAAACATTGGGCCTGGGTAAAGCGGTGAACATGATGAATGCGCATGCCGGGGATCTTGGGCAATTCATCACCCTCGATGAAAAAGGCAAACTGCTGCCCCTCTACTTCAATCAATTAGTGGACTCCATTGCGGTCGAACAATCCGGCATCGTCGATGAACTGTCGCAACTGACCAAGAGTATCGACCACATCAAGGATATCGTTTCCACTCAGCAGGCCTACGCCGGCGCTGCCCGGGTGGTTGAGCCCTTGAATGTGATCAATCTGTTTGAAGACGCGCTGCGGATGAACTCCGGCGCCTTGAGCCGGCACCATGTCACGGTGGTCAAGGACTACCACGATGTCCCGACCATCATCGGCGACAAGCACCGGTTACTGTTGATCCTGATCAACCTGATCAGCAACGCTAAATATGCGATGTCCAAAGTCACCGAACAGCAGCGGGAAATGACCCTGAGTGTCAGCGTCATCGACCGTTCAACGTTGCGCTTCAGCGTCAAGGACCAGGGCGAAGGCATCGCCGCCGAGAACCTGTCGCGCATCTTCAACCATGGCTTCACCACGCGCAAAGAGGGCCATGGATTTGGTTTGCACAGTTGCGCACTCGCGGCGGTGGAAATGAACGGACGCCTTAACGTTCACAGCGATGGACCTGAATTGGGTGCGGTGTTCACGCTGGAGATTCCGCTGGAACTGGCGGGCAATACCGTTAAAGAACCGCCAGCGACAGCTGACGGAACGCTCTAGTCAGGACCAGCGTCGCCTCATTTCTGTTCGAAGCGCTGCCCCTTGAGCACTGCGCTGATGTGTTCACGCCCGTTCAACGTGTGGATACTGCGCAGGCGTTCGACGGCCTGCTGCGACCAACTCGGCGTGCTGAGCCCCTGCTCCCGGTAAAACGCGGCGATGTGCTGGTCGTAGTCGTCGACCAACTGCTGCTCGACGGGCTGCCCGTAAGTCTCGCGGTGCAACACGACCTGTTGCGGCAAACGCGGTTTGACGGCGGCCGGGCGTGTCGGATCGGCGTAACCGACGCACAAGCCAAACACGGGGAACACCAGCGGTGGCAGCTGCAACTCATCGATGACGGCCGCGAGGTTATTGCGCAAGGCGCCGATGTACACGCTGCCCAGCCCCAGGGACTCCAATGCCACCACGGCATTTTGCGCCGCCAGCGCCGCATCGATACTGCTGACCAGCAGGCTATCGAGATAGGCCGGCGCGCCCAACTCGATGTCTTGCCGTTGCGCCTGGCGATCAATCCGCGACAGGTCCGCCAGCCACACCAGAAACAGCGGTGCCTGACGGATATGCGCCTGGTTGCCGGCCAGTTCGGCCAGGCGCGCCTTGCGTGCCGGGTCTTCGATGGCCAGCAGGCTCCAGGCTTGCAGGTTGGACGACGTGGCCGCCGATTGCGCGGCTGCCAATAACGTGTGCAACGTGCCTTCCGGCAACGGTTTGTCCAGGTAGCTACGCACGCTGGTGTGCTGCAACAGTGACTCGATGATTTCATTCCACGGCGCGCCTTGCGGCCACTCGCCGTGTCGGTAGCGACGATTCAAAGACGAAGACATTTATGCACCCACAGCTTGTAAATGTTCACCGACAGTAACAGCTTGCGCAACACGAGCGGCGCTATGGCGATTGACCGGCACCGGTAACCCCAGGTGCCCACGCAACGTGCTGTGGCTGTACTCGCTGCGGAACAGGCCGCGCTCACGCAGCAGGGGCAGGACTTCGTTGGTGAATCGGGCAAATTCCCCCGGCGCACCGACACGGATGTTGAAACCATCGACCGCGCCTTCGACAAACCAGCGCTCGATCTCGTCGGCGACGGTTTTCGGCGAGCCGACAAAATTCGAAAACGGTGCGGCAAACCGCCAGGCTGCCTGACGCAGGGTCAGTCCTTGTTCACGGGCAACGTGCTTGATGTGCTCGGCATGACCGCGATAACCATTACTGCCCAAATCACCCAGATCCGGGAACGGCTCGTCGAGGGGGTATTGGGAAAAATCGTGATAGTTGAATGGCCGCCCCAGTTGCACCAGCGCCTTGTGCAGGTCCAGTTCACCGTGACGTTCGCGATCGATGGCCTGGGCCTGCTCGTCGGTGTCGGCAATAATCGGCGCGATACCCGGCAGAATCGTCACGTGATCGGGGTTGCGGCCAGCCGCGGCGGTGCGCTGTTTGATGTCCTGATAGTACGCGCGGGCGTCCTCGAAATTGTCTACGCCGGCGAAGATCCCTTCGGCAAAGTTCGCCGCGAGGTTGCGCCCGGACTCGGAAATCCCGGCCTGGAAGATCACCGGTTGGCCCTGGGGCGAACGGGCGATGTTCAATGGCCCGGTGACCGAAAAGAACTCGCCCTGATGATCGAGACGATGCTGACGTTGCGGGTCGAGAAACACCCCGCTCTGCTTGTCACGCACAAAGGCGTCGTCTTCGTAAGAGTCCCATAACCCCTGCACCACTTGCAGATGCTCTCCGGCCCGGCGATAGCGCTCGGTATGGTCGATGTGCTGCTCGCGCCCGAAATTTCCGGCGGCGCCTTCGAGCCCGGTGGTCACCACATTCCAGCCGGCCCGCCCGCCGCTGATCAGGTCCAGTGAGGCAAATTGCCGGGCCACGTTGAACGGTTCGGTATAGGACGTCGTCAGGGTGGCCACCAGCCCGATCTTCGACGTCGCCCCCGCGACGGCGGACAACAACGTGAGCGGTTCCAGGCGATTGAGATAATGCGGGGCCGAATCCGGGGTGATGTACGGGCTGTCGACGATGAAAATCAAGTCAAACTTCGCCGCCTCGGCTTGTTGCGCCTGCTGGCGATACCAGTCGATATCGATGCTCGCATCGCCCGGAATCTCCGGGTGCAGCCATTCATTCTGAGCAGTACCGACGCCGGTGAGAATGGCGCCGAATTTGAGTTGTCGTGGTGAAGTGGACATCTGGATATTCCCCCGGATATGGCAGCTCTGCTGGCCGTTGAAGGACGACCTTAGGCGTTGGGAATACGCTTGTGAAATGCTTTATTGATCTATCCTAATTATAAAAATCAATGATCATAATGATTTTTTATATTCAGCCTATGCATATAACCCTGCACATTCCCATTGTGGGAGCGGGCTTGCTCGCGAAGGCGGAGTGTCAGTCACTAACGCTGTTGGCTGACACACCGCTTTCGCGAGCAAGCCCGCTCCCACAGGGGATGCAAGCGAAACGGTGCGGCGGATTACTTCGGTTGCGCCACCGTGCGCAGATACGGTTTCACCGTCCTGAAGCCGTCCGGGTATTTCTTGCGGGCGTCTTCATCGGACACTGAAGTCGGGATGATCACGTCTTCACCCGGACGCCAGTTCACCGGGGTGGCAACGGTGTGCTTGGCGTTCAATTGCAGGGCATCGAGCAGTCGCAGCACTTCGTCGAAATTGCGCCCGGCGCTCATCGGGTAGATCAGCATCGCCTTGACCTTCTTGTCCGGGCCGATGATGAACACTGAGCGCACGGTGGCGTTGTCCACTGCCGTGCGATTACCGCCGCTGGCGTTCGGGTGAATCATGTCGTAGAGCTTGGCCACCACCAGGTTTTCGTCGCCGATCATGGGGTAGTTGACCGCATGGCCCTGGGTTTCTTCGATGTCCTTGGCCCAGCTCGCATGGTTGCTGACCGGGTCGACGCTGAGGCCGACCACCTTGGTATTGCGCTTGTCGAACTCAGGCTTGAGGCCGGCCATGTAACCGAGTTCAGTGGTGCACACGGGGGTGAAGTCCTTGGGGTGCGAGAACAGAATCGCCCACTTGTCGCCGATCCATTCGTGGAAATGCAGGGTGCCTTCGGTGCTTTCGACGGTAAAGTCCGGTGCTTCGTCGCCAATGCGGATTGCCATGTTCGTTCTCCTTACTGTGAGTTCTCAGGGAAGCTCAACGGCGTTCAGGAACTGCGTTGAACCTGTCGACGCGAAACAGTATAGGAGACGGTTCAAGACATGCCGGTTACCGCCCGCCCTTTCGCGATTGCCCGTCGGAGAATGCATTGCGGTACGCCTGTGGGCTGGTTCCGACAACGCGTCGAAAGTGTTCCCGCAGGGAGGTTGGAGAACCGAATCCGGCTTTTACCGCGACCTGCTCAACGGACATCTGCGTGGTTTCCAGGATGCATTGCGCTCGCCTGACCCGCGCGTGCAATAGCCATTGCAACGGCGTAACGCCCAGTTGTTCGCGAAAGCGCCGGCTGAGGGTTCGGGTGCTGATCGAGGCTTGGTCGGCCATTTGCTCCAGGGTCAACGGCTGATCCAGTTGTTGCTCGATCCACTGCTGTAGCTGCTGCAACGTGCCGGTTGATTCGATGGGCTCGTGAACGATGAACTGCGCTTGTCCGCCCGCCCGCTCCAGGGGCATCACCGCCAGGCGAGCCGTGTCCGCAGCCACCACGGCACCATGGTCTTGCCTGATCATGTGCAAGCACAAATCCAGACCGGCAGACGCGCCCGCCGAGGTCAGTACCTGCCCGTTATCGATAAACAGCACATTGGGGTCGACGGTAATGGCGGGATATTGCGCAGCGAGCGCGGACGCTGCCATCCAATGGGTCGTTGCGCTTAATCCGTCGAGCAAACCACTGGCGGCCAGGATGAACGATCCCGTACACACAGACGCGATCCTCGCACCCGCGTCGGCGGCTGCCTTCAACGCGTCTAAAAGTGCCTTGGGTATCGGCGCGGCAATATCAACCAGACCGGGCACGATGACGGTATCGGCGTTGATCAGGTCGTTCAAATCCCACTTCACTTGCAGGTCGAAATGTTCCGTCCTGACCACCCGCGACTGGGCGCAGACCATCACTTGATAAGCGCGCTGCGCGCCTCCCAGGCGAACACGCTCGAACATTTCAATCGGCAGGGTCAGGTCAAATGCGACCACGCCATGGAACGCGAGAATCGCGACTTTATGGGGTTTGGGTTGGGGTGACATGGCTGTATTTCACTTGGCTGGAATCCGTCGATGATTGGCATTTTAGCCAATTGGCGCGATGGCACAAGGTCGACATACTCCAGCCCCGCTTTGGAGAAATCTACCCATGACGAATGACCTGACTTCGCGATCCCTTGGCACCCTGCGGCAGTTGCGCTACGCCGCCATTCTGGAAGGCAGCACATTGGCCCTCCTGCTTGGCGTCGCGGTTCCGCTCAAGCACGTCTTTGATTGGCCTGCGGCGGTGCAGGTCATCGGTCCGCTACATGGCTTGGTGTTTTTGCTTTATGGCTGGTTGGTGACCACCGCAGCGGCAGGCGAAAAATGGAAGAGAAGTGACCTGGCTCGCGCGCTGGTCTCGGCGCTGATACCGCTCGGTGGTTTTTTCGCCGCCCGCTATTTTCGCCAGCAAGAAAAACAGCTTCATGGGCAGAACGGCCCCGTTGAGCAACCCACGCAATGACTTATCTGTTGATCAAGTCCCTGCACGTCTGCGCGGTCCTGTTTTGGATCAGCGGAATGTTTCTGCAGTCATTGTTGCTGCTCGCGGGTCGCAACCTGTCCGGGCCGCTATTACCCCTGGAACTGTCGCGCCTGCGCATGCTTCGTCGATGGTGTCGCGGCATGACGGTTCCGGCGATGGCACTCACATGGCTAAGCGGCCTGACCATCGCGACGCTCGGTGGTTGGGTGGGCGAGCATTGGTTGCTCCTCAAGTTTGCGTTTGTCGTGGCGCTTTCAGCGATGCATGGTTGGCTCTCGGGCTCACTGCGGCGACGATTGGAATGCCCGACCGAAGCCCCCTCCTCCAACCTGACCATCGTGTTGCCGAGTCTGCTGGTGATGACGTGCGCTATCGTTTTTCTAGTCATCAACAAGCCGTTTTGATGAGGCCGACCTTAAAACGGCGCATCCCCTAAAATCGTCGCCCGATGCATGACACGCCTGTTGGGACGGTAGTCATCGATGGCGTAGTGCTGGGTGATGCGGTTATCCCAAAAGGCCACGTCATTGGCTTTCCACTGCCAGCGAACCGTAAATTCGGGGCGGCTCACATGACTGAACAACAGGGTCAATAGCGCGTCACTTTCCTTCGCTTCAAGTTCATTGATGCGCGTGGTGAAGCCTTCATTGACGAACAGTGCCTTGCGGCCCGTAGCGGGATGCGTCCTGATGACCGGATGAGAAAGCGGCGGATGATCCTTCCGGGCATTTTCATAGCGTTCCAGCGCCTCGGGGGTGCTGCCGAACCGCTCAGTGGGAAATGACTTGGTCAGTTCGTGAGTCGCGGTCAGGCCATCAAGCAGTTGCTGGATGGGCGCGGACAAGGCTTCGAACGCCGCTACGCCATTGGCCCACAACGTATCGCCACCAAAGACAGGCACTTGCCGGGCGGCCAGCACAGAGCCCATCGCCGGTTCGGCGAGAAAGGTCACGTCGGTGTGCCAGATGGCATTGTCCCGCACGTCGGTGACGGCGGTATCGATCAACAGCAGCTCCGGATGTTGATCGACATGCGGATAAATCGGGTGCCGGTGCAGATCGCCGAAACGCGCGGCAAACCTCACGTGTTCGGCGGGCGTTATCGCCTGGTTGCGAAAGAACAACACCTGATGCTGCAGCAACGCGTGCTCGACCCAGTGATGCTGTTCATCACTCAAGGGCCGGGTCATGTCCAGTCCTTCAACCTCGGCGCCGATGGTGGGGCCGAGGGGGCGAAGAGTAAGGCTCATGCTTACTCCCCGATAAACTTGTCACTGACGAAGGCGGAATAGTCAGGCAAGACCTTTTCAATTTTCCCCTGCTCTTTCAGAAACTCGGCGGTTTTGCCGATTTCGCTCGCGGTACCACCGGCGAGAAATTGTGCGGTTTTCTGTTCTGAAGCCGTCGGGAAATAGGAACCGTCGAGCAGCTCTGGAATATCCGCCGCATTGGCGCCAGTGAGCCGGGCAATGCTCTTCACCGGTTCAGACGTAACGGTCCAGTCCTTTTTGTGTGCGGAGTAGTCGGCAATCGCGGCCAGGCTGACTTTGGCAAAATCGGCGACGACCTTCGGGTTCTTTTCCGCGAAGTCTTTGCGAGCGACCCACACTTCAAAGGTCGGGGCGCCCCAATTTGACACTTCAGCCGCGTCGGTCAGGATTTTGCCGGTCTTGCGAATTTCACCCAGTGCAGGCGACCAGGTAAAGGCACCGTCGATGTCGCCACGGCTCCAGGCGGCGGTAATCTGCGCCGGCGTCAGGTTGATGATGTTGACTTTGCGCGGGTCCAGGTTCCAATGTTTCAGCGCCCCCAGCAGGCTGTAATGGGAGGTTGAAACGAATGGCACCGCGATGGTTTTGCCGACCAGGTCCCCAGGCGTCTTGATGCCACTGCCATCGCGCACGACCAAGGCTTCGGAGCTACGAATCTGCGCGCTGACAATGAACGCCACGAGCGGCATGTTTCGCGACGCCGCAGCCGCCAGCGGGCTTGAACCCAGGTTGCCGATCTGCACATCCCCGGAAGCCATGGCCGCCAGAACCGCCGGGCCTGCGTCGAACTTGCGCCAGTCAATTTTCTCGCCGATACCTTTCTCATATTCCCCATCCGCAATCGCGCGTTTGATGGGGTCGATGCCATTGATGTAGCCAATGGTCAGGTCGGCGCTGTGCGCATTAAAAGAAAGTACAGCGAGCCCCAAAGCCGAGATGAGTGATCTGGCTTGTTTCAGCGTTTTCATTGTTTTGGATTCCTGAGCAGATAGGCTTTGACGGCGCAATTTTCGACTTCAGAGGCGTCGATCTGCTTAGAGGATAATGATCTATAAAATTTAATATAAATAATGTTATGGAATTAGCTTAGACGACTTGAAACGTTCACCAAGGCTGAACGCGTTACTTCAATCCATCCCCGGCAATCATCTCTTTCATGATCTCGGAAGCGCCACCCAAGGCGTCCTTACCGGAAATCTCCGGTGGCCTGCCGATACTGGCGCGGGGTGAATCCGGTCAACGCCTTGAACTGGCGGGTGAAAGCGCTGTGGTCGGTATAGCCGCACTGCAACGCGACGTCGGTGATGGGGATGTCGGTGTGCAGCAAACGATGCGCGTGTTCCAGGCGAATCTTTTGAATCATCTGCCGTGGCGTCAGGTGGAATACTCGCTTGCAGTACCTTTCCAGTTGCGCCACGGAAATGCCGGCGATCCGCGTCAGTTCGACCAGGGTGACACGTCGATTGAAATGCGCGCGAATGTAGTCGTCTACGGCAGCCAGACGCTGATAGGCCGGGTGCGTATCGCTGGCCGATTGCAGGTCCACAGAGATCCCGGCCAGGCCGATGATTGCACCGTTGCGGTTGTACAGCGGGCGTTTGTGCGTCAGGCACCAACCGGGCTCGCGGCTGCCGTACAAGTGCAATTCCAGTTGATCTTCCAGGACCAGGCCGTGCTCCAGGACACGTCGATCCTGTTCGGTGTAGCCCGGCCCCAATTGCGCTGGAAAGACCTCGGCGCTGGTTTTGCCCAGCAGCTGTTTCAAGCCACAGCGCTGGACCAGGGCGAGGTTGGCCATGACGTAGCGCGCCTGAACGTCCTTGATAAAGATCGCGGCATTCGGAATCACGTCCAGCATCGGCAACAGCGGTGCCACGCCGGCCATCAGCTCTTCGATGGTATCTGCGTTCCCCTGGCACAGCATCGCCAACGCACCCTGAGTCATCAGTCTCACCCTCTCGATTTATCCGTCAGATTGCCCCGTGGCGAGAGCAGTGTCGAGCCTGGCTGCATTGTGCTGATTTCGTCATCCACACCCACGCAAAACATCAATCGCCAGCCTGCGGACACGTTCACTCTATGGCCATTGCATGCACACCTGCCTATCCAATAACCCACAAGAAGGCGCGAAACCATGTCAGGCAAAGGCAAGTTCAAACGGCAACTTTCGTTGATGGACCTAACGTTTATCGGGCTGGGGGCCATCTTCGGCTCGGGCTGGTTATTCGCCGCCAGTCACGTTTCCGCCATTGCCGGACCGGCAGGGATTTTCTCCTGGTTGCTGGGCGGTTTTGCGGTCCTGCTGCTGGGCATTGTTTACTGTGAATTGGGCGCCGCGCTGCCCCGTGCCGGGGGTGTGGTGCGTTATCCGGTGTATTCCCATGGCCCGCTGCTCGGCTACTTGATGGGCTTCATCACACTGATCGCCTTCACCAGCCTGGTAGCGATCGAAGTGGTCGCCTCTCGTCAATACGCCGCCGCGTGGTTTCCCGAGTTGACCAAGGCCGGTTCCAGCGACCCGACGATCATCGGCTGGCTGATGCAATTCGCCCTGCTCTGCCTGTTCTTCGTGCTCAACTACCGCAGCGTGAAGACCTTCGCCATGGCCAATAACCTGGTCAGCGTGTTCAAGTTCATCGTCCCGCTGCTGGTGATCGGTGTGCTGTTCACCTTTTTCAAACCGGCCAACTTCCAGGCCCAGGGCTTCGCGCCCTTCGGCCTTTCGGGTGTCGAGATGGCGGTTTCCGCCGGCGGTGTGATCTTCGCTTATCTCGGGCTGACACCGATCATCTCGGTGGCCAGCGAAGTGAAGAATCCGCAGCGGACCATTCCGATTGCGCTGATCCTGTCCGTGCTGCTGTCCACGCTGATTTATGTGCTGGTGCAGGTCGCCTTCCTCGGCGGCGTGCCCACTGAGATGCTGGTCAACGGCTGGGCCGGCGTGGCCAAGGAACTGGCGTTGCCTTATCGCGATATCGCCCTGGCCCTGGGCGTGGGTTGGCTGGCGTATCTGGTGGTCGCCGACGCGGTGATCTCCCCCAGCGGTTGCGGCAACATCTACATGAACGCCACACCGCGAGTGATCTACGGTTGGGCGCAAACCGGCACCTTCTTCAAGATCTTCACCCGCATCGATGAAAAGTCCGGCATCCCGCGCCCGGCGCTGTGGCTGACCTTTGCTCTGTCGGTGTTCTGGACCCTGCCCTTTCCGTCGTGGGAAGCGTTGATCAACGTCGTCTCCGCCGCGCTGGTGTTGAGTTACGCCGTCGCGCCGGTGTCCGTCGCGGCCCTGCGCCGCAATGCACCGGATATGCCGCGGCCGTTCCGGGTCAAGTGGATGGGCCTGCTCGGTCCGCTGTCGTTCATCATCGCGGCGCTGATCGTCTACTGGTCGGGTTGGGACACCGTGTCCTGGCTGCTCGGCCTGCAGATCCTGATGTTCGTCGTGTACCTGTTGTGCGGCCGTTTTGTGCCCACCAACCACCTGAGCCTGACCCAACAAGTGCGCTCATCGGCGTGGCTGATCGGCTTCTATGCCGTGACCATCGTCCTGTCGAAACTCGGCAGTTTCGGCGGCCTGGGCGTGCTCAGCCATCCCTTCGACACCCTGGTCGTGGCGGTCTGCGCGATGGGGATCTATTGCTGGGGCGCGGCGACCGGCGTACCGGCGCATCTGGTACGCCTGGAATCCGAGGACGATGAAAGCGAAGCCGATTCGACCCTCGCCAACACCGCCCCACGCCAGCGCCCTGCACCTGCGCACGTCTAAAGGATAGGTTTATGAAACTGGTTCACGTGATTGACTCCCATACCGGCGGCGAACCGACGCGCCTGGTGATCAAAGGCTTCCCGAAACTGCCCGGCCAGACCATCGCCGAGCAACGCGATGCCCTGCGCGATCAGCATGACCATTGGCGCCGTGCCTGCCTGCTGGAGCCCCGTGGCAATGATGTGCTGGTGGGCGCGCTGTATTGCGAACCGGTGTCGCCGGATGCGACGTGTGGCGTGATCTTTTTCAACAATGCCGGCTACCTCGGGATGTGCGGTCACGGCACCATCGGCCTGGTCAACTCGTTGCATTACCTGGGGCACATCACCCCCGGTGTGCACAAGATCGACACGCCTGTCGGCCCGGTCAGCGCCACGTTGCATGAAGACGGCACGGTGACCCTGCGCAACGTGCCCGCCTACCGTTATCGCCGACAAATAGCAGTCGACGTTCCGGGACATGGCCGCGTGTATGGCGATATCGCCTGGGGCGGGAACTGGTTCTTCCTGGTGTCCGATCACGGCCAGGCGTTGCAACTCGACAACGTCGAAGCCCTGACCGACTACACCTGGGCGATGCTCAAGGCCCTGGAGGCCCAAGGCATCCATGGCGAAAACGGCGCGGTCATCGACCATGTCGAACTGTTTGCCGACGACGAACACGCCGACAGTCGCAACTTCGTCATGTGCCCCGGCAAAGCCTACGACCGCTCACCTTGCGGCACCGGCACCAGCGCCAAACTGGCGTGCCTGGCGGCGGATGGAAAACTGGCTGCCGGTGAGCCCTGGGTCCAGGCGAGCATCACCGGCAGCCAGTTCATCGGCAGTTACGAATGGGAAGGCGAGCGCGTCCGCCCGTTCATTACCGGCCAGGCCTTCATGACCGCCGACGCCACGCTGCTGATTGACGAACAGGATCCCTTTGCGTGGGGCATTTGAGCCACCACGCGGCACTTCCCTCTCAATAAATCTGGAGTTAGCACAATGAGCGACAACATTTTCACTGGCTGCATTCCTGCACTGATGACCCCGTGCACCGCCGAACGCAAACCGGACTTTGACAAGTTAGTGGCCAAGGGTCGCGAACTGATCGATATCGGCATGAGTGCCGTCGTGTACTGCGGTTCCATGGGCGACTGGCCGCTGCTGACCGAAGCCGAACGCCAGGAAGGTGTGGCGCGTCTGGTCGCCGCCGGTATTCCCACCATCGTCGGCACCGGTGCCGTGAACAGCCGCGAGGCGGTTTCCCATGCGGCCCATGCGGCCAAAGTCGGGGCCCACGGCTTGATGGTCATTCCTCGCGTCCTGTCTCGCGGGGCCTCGGCAACCGCACAAAAAGCCCACTTCGCCGCCATCCTGCAAGCCGCGCCGAATCTGCCGTCGGTGATCTACAACAGCCCTTACTACGGCTTCGCCACCCGCGCCGATTTGTTCTTCGAACTGCGCCGCGAGCACCCGAACCTGATCGGCTTCAAGGAGTTCGGTGGGGCGGCGGACCTGCGCTACGCCGCCGAAAACATCACGTCCAAGGATGATGGCGTCACGCTGATGGTGGGTGTCGATACGCAAGTGGTCCACGGCTTCGTCAACTGCAACGCCACCGGCGCAATCACCGGTATTGGCAACGCACTGCCACGTGAAGTGCTGCAATTGGTGGCCCTGAGCAAGCAGGCGGCCACCGGTGATGCCAAGGCCCGGCGCCTGGCCAGGGAGCTGGAATCTGCCCTGTCGGTATTATCGTCCTTCGATGAGGGCTGCGACCTGGTGCTCTATTACAAGCACTTGATGGTGCTCAATGGCGACAAGGAATACACCCTGCATTTCAACGACACCGATGTGCTCAGCGATGCCCAGCGTCGTTACGCCGAGAACCAGTACGCGCTGTTCCGCCAGTGGTACAAAAACTGGTCGGCCGAGCAGAACAATGTCTGATCACGCCGCTGATGTTCCCGACGTTGCCGTCATCGGCGCCGGCATCATCGGCGTCGCCTGCGCCCTGCGTCTGGCACGCCAGGGCCTGCGGGTGGTCGTCATCGACCAGCAGGAACCCGGTCGGGGCGCCTCGTTTGGCAATGCCGGGCACCTGGCCACCGAGCAAGTGCTTCCCATCGCGGACCTGTCGATCCTCAAACGCCTGCCCGCCATGCTCATGGACCCGATGGGCCCACTGCGTCTGGACTGGAAATACCTGCCCCGCGCCCTGCCCTGGTTCACCCGCCTGTTATTGAACCTGCGCCCGGCGCCCTTCCAACGCACCGTGGCCGGCCTCCGTGCGCTCAACGAAAGCAGCCTGGGCGCCTGGCAGCGGTTGCTGGCGGACATCGCCCGCCCCGATTTGATGAGAGAGGACGGCTCATTGCTGGTGTTTGAGCGCCCCGAATCGCGGCAAGCGATCGAAGCACTGCAAGCACGCATGCGCCATCAAGAAGTGCCCGTCGATCACTGGCAGGCCACGACCGTAAGAGACAGGGCTCCGCAACTCAGTGAGCGGATCCAGGGTGGATTGTTTTTCCCGGGCACGGGGCATTTTCTCGATCCCTTTCACGTCGTTTGCGAACTGGTACACGCCGCCAAAACCAGCGGCGTGCAGTTCCTCAAGCAACACGTCCAGGGCGCAGACCTGCACCAAAACGGTGTTTCGCTGATCACCGACCACGGCCGCTTCAACGCCCGCCAGGTGTTGATTGCCTGCGGCGCTCACTCCGCGAAACTCACTGCGGCGCTGACTGGCAAGAAAGTCCCGCTGGACACCGAACGCGGCTATCACCTGATGTTGCCCCATGAACATGATCGCCTGCCGTTCGCCGTCACCTCCCTGGAGCGCAAATTCATCATGACGCCAATGACCGACGGGCTGCGACTGGCCGGCACCGTTGAGTTCGCCGGCCTCGACAGCCCTCCAACCATGGAACGTGCCTGGCAATTGCACCGCCTCAGCCAAGGCTTGTTCCGCCGTGAATTGAACGCCGAGGCAGCCACGCCGTGGATGGGGTTTCGTCCGTCCTTGCCGGACTCCCTGCCGATCATCGACCGGGTGTGCGAAGGCAAAGTATTGCTCGCCTTCGGTCACCAGCATTTGGGGCTGACACAGGCGGCCATTACCGCCGAACTCATTGGGCAAATGGCTGCCCCGAAAGCTGGAAACCCGTCCTGTGAGTTGCCGGCGATCGAGCCCTATAGGTTGGGGCGTTTTTGAGGACAGTCAGCGATGGCAATTAACCGCCCGGCGGGTGATTTTCGATCAATCACACAGGAATTGGCGTAAGTTACGGACAGCCTTAATCCCCCGACAGGAAAAAGAACGCCATGCAGTTCCAGCCGTTCAAGATCGCCATCCCCGACGATGCCATCGCCGATTTGCACGAGCGCTTGCGGCGTACCCGCTGGCTGCAAGGCATCGAAGGTCAAGGCTGGAGCGAGGGCACGGACCTGGGATTTTTGCAGTCATTGCTTGCGCACTGGACCGAGGGTTTCGACTGGCGCGCCCAGGAAGCGCAGCTCAATCAACTGCCGCAATTCCTCGCCCAAGTGGGTGAGCAAACGGTGCATTTCGTCCATCAGCCTGGCACCGGTCCGGCGCCGCTGCCGCTGATCCTGACCCACGGTTGGCCGGGTTCGTTCGTGGAAATGCAGCGCCTTATCCCGCTGCTCGCGGACCCGGCCAGTCACGGTGGCGATGCGGCCGACGCCTTCCATGTGGTGGTGCCGTCGCTGCCGGGGTTCGCCTTCTCTCCTGCGCCCATCCATAAAGGCGTCGGGCCCTACGAAGTGGCAGGACTGTGGGCCGCGCTGATGACCGGTTTGGGGTATGAACGATTTGGCGCCCAGGGCGGTGATTTGGGTGCCGGAGTCTCGACCTGGTTGGCGCGGCGTTTCCCGGAGCAGATCACCGGGATTCACTTGAACTACGTGCCCGGTTCCTACCGTCCACCCCTGGGTGCCGACCAGCCACCAATCTGCGGCGAGGAACAAGCCTTTCTCGATCGCGGCGCAGCCTTTGCCGATGCCGAAGGCGCCTACGCCAAAATCCACGGCACCAAGCCACAGTCCCTGGCCATCGGCCTCAACGACTCGCCCGCCGGATTGGCTGCGTGGATCGTCGAAAAATTCCAGGCCTGGACGGATTGCTCCGGCGATCTGCAACACGCCGTTGCGCTGGATGCGCTGCTGACCAACATCAGCGTTTATTGGTTTACCGGCAGCATCGGTTCGTCGCTGCGGCCGTATGTCGAAGGTCGCGCCCGTCCGCTGGCGTTTGCCGCCGGGGAACGGGTGCAGCCGCCGACCGGTGTGGCGCTGTTCCCCGCCGAACTGCCGATGCCGCCGCGCAGTTGGGTCGAGCGCTGTTTCAACGTGCAGCGCTGGACCACCATGCCCAATGGCGGCCACTTCGCCGCGATGGAGCAACCGCAGTTGTTGGCCGAGGACATTCGGGCGTTCTTTCGGCCGCTGCGTTGATCTTTGCAGGCGTGCCGCGTAAAAAAGCCTGTCCGCTACGTGAACTGTCCATCCGCGGTTCACGTGATCACAGCCAGCAACCCATAAGGTTCGTCTCATGAGCAAAGCGTCCTATGTTCCGCCCAAGGTCTGGAAAAACAACGCCCCGTCCGGCGGACAATTCGCCAGCATCAACCGCCCGACCGCAGGGCCGACCCATGACAAGGTACTGCCCGTCGGCAAGCATCCGTTGCAGCTTTATTCCCTGGCCACGCCCAATGGGGTGAAGGTCACCATTCTGCTTGAAGAGCTGCTGGCGCTTGGGCACAGCGAGGCCGAATACGATGCCTGGCTGATCCGCATCAACGACGGTGACCAGTTCTCCAGCGGCTTTGTCGAGATCAACCCCAATTCGAAGATCCCGGCATTGCTGGACCGCAGTGTGGAGCCCGCCATTCGCGTCTTCGAGTCCGGTTCGATCCTGCTGTATCTGGCGGAAAAGTTCCGAGCCTTCCTCCCCTCCGATCTGGCAGGACGCACCGAAACCTTGAACTGGCTGTTCTGGCAGATGGGCGCGGCGCCTTACCTGGGCGGCGGTTTCGGGCATTTCTACGCTTACGCGCCGGAGAAGCTTGAATACCCGATCAACCGCTTCACCATGGAGGCCAAGCGTCAACTGGATGTGCTGGATCGCCGTCTTGCTGAAAGCCCTTATCTGGCCGGTGATCACTACACCATCGCCGATATCGCGGTCTGGCCCTGGTACGGCCAACTGGTGCGGGACAACGTGTACTCGGCGGCGGAATTTCTTTCGGCCCAGGAATACACCCACGTGCAGCGCTGGGCCGAGGACATCGCCAATCGGCCGGCGGTCATTCGTGGCCAGCGGGTCAACCGGACATGGGGCGATGAGGCGAGCCAAGTGCCTGAGCGGCACCAGGCGGATGATTTGCTTTAACGGATCACTTCGGCGGCTGGATCGGCCTCGCTCGATTCAGCCGCCGGCGCCATGATTTCGCGCAACGACATGCGCTTGAACCCATCGACCAGCCCACGCCCTTCCTCAGGTGCACAGGAGATGGCCAGGCGCATGGTCGCCTCCCCCAGATGCCAGATCAGAAATGCGGATTCGCGAACCTGCCGCGCATCGCTGTCCGGGTACACCCGCAGCATCGCGTCGGCCAAAAACCCGCTGGCAATACGACTCTCCTGCAGTTCCAGCGCCATCAGCTGTTTGTCCGCCTGCATGCCGGACCAGATATCCCGCATCGCCGGCGTCGCCAGAACGATTTCGTAATACTCATCGAGCAGGCCTGAATAGGCGGCTTGCAGGCCCTGCGCATCCACAACAACGTCCAACGCTTCTTCGATACAGCGACGACTTTCCGCGTTATAACGCTCGGCCAAGGTGCGAATCACCGAGCTTTTGTCGGGAAAGTACTGATACAGCGAGCCGATCGAGATCTCCGAGCGTTCAGCAATTTCACTCATTTTTACCTGGTCGCTGCCCTTGCTCGCGATCAATTCAGTGGCGACGGCGAGAATGCGTTCCTGGCGCTCGCGGCTGCGCTGCTGCGTGGGATTGCGCCGTGTTGGCTCCGAAACAGTGGCTTCAATAATTTTCTTGGGCACTAGGGTAAATCTCCCTTTGAAGAACATGACATAGGCTCACTTTAGCATCCGCCGTACGTCGGGCTCGTCAATTCTGCCCGTTGACAGCAAAACATGAGGGACTATCATCTTTTCAACGTGAGCATCGCTCATATTAACCCAAGAGAGATGAATCGATGAAAACCGAACAAGAAACCATCCTGATTCTTGGCGCGACTGGCAAAACCGGACGGCGGATTGCGCAGCGATTGAAAGCGGCGGGCCGGCCTGTTCGCCTCGGCTCGCGCGGGGCAAGTCCTGCCTTCGATTGGGACGATCAAAGCACATGGGCCGCCGCGTTGGATGGCATTCACGCGGTTTACGTCTCGTTTCAACCGGACCTCGCCGTTCCGGGCGCACTCGAAACGATTCAGGCCTTTACCAATCAGGCGGTTAATAGCGGCGTGCGCAAACTGGTGCTGCTCTCCGGGCGCGGCGAGATCGAAGCTGAACAAGCGGAACATGTCGTACAAAGCAGCGGAATCGACTGGACCATCCTGCGCGCCAGTTGGTTTGCCCAGAACTTCAGCGAGGCGCATTTCCTCGAACCTATCCTGCAAGGGGAATTCGTCCTCCCCGTGGGCAACATCGCGGAACCCTTCATCGATGCTGAAGACATTGCCGAGATCGCGGTCGCGGCGCTGACCCAGCCGGGGCACTCAAATCAACTGTACGAATTGACCGGCCCGCGCGCGTTGACCTTTGCCGAAGCCGTCAAGGAAATCGCCCGCGAGACAAACCGCGATATCCATTTCACCAGCATTTCGGCGCACGACTATCGCCAAGCACTGGAGCAGGAAGCATTGCCGGATGAAGTGATCGACCTGGTGCTGTATCTGTTCACCACGGTGCTGGATGGCCGCAACACACCGCTCGCCGATGGCGTGCAGCGTGCGTTGGGTCGGCCGGCGCGGGACTTCAGCGATTATGTCCGGCGCACGGCGGCGACGGGGGTTTGGGCAAACAAAGGATAAATCCCCTGGTTGTCCATAATGCGTGGCAGGGTGCATCCCTGCCCCTTAACTTCGCTCAAATCCCCTGACCAGTTCCCAATCTGTCACACGCCGGTCGTATTCGGACTGTTCCCAGTGCGCGGCGTGCACATAATGATCGACAACCTCGTTTCCCAACACCTCGCGCAACCATATCGACTTTGAACTTATCTCGGTGGCGTCCCGTAGGGTTTTCGGAATTTCCGGCAGTTCGGTATCCCGATAAGCGTCGCCGACAAACGAGCCCGGCAAATCCAACTGCTCGTCTATGCCCGCAAGGCCCGCCGCAATCAGGCCCGCAAACGCAAGATACGGATTCAGATCGGCACCGCCGATGCGACATTCCACCCGGGCGGCACTCGTACCTTCGCCGCAAACACGGTAACCGACTGTTCGATTGTCGTGGCTCCAGGCAACCTTGGTCGGTGCGAATGTATCGGTCTGGAATCGTTTATAGGAATTGATGTAGGGCGCCAGAAAAAGGGTGATGTCTTTCGAATACTTCAGCAGGCCGCCAAGGTATTGGTGCATCAATTCAGACATGCCGTGCGGCGATTCGTCATCATGAAAAAGCGGTCTGCCGTCCAGCGACCACAATGAGGCATGCACATGGCTGGAGGAACCTGCCAGGTCATGGCTCCACTTGGCCATGTAGGTGATCGCTTTGTCATGCTGCGCCGCGATCTCCTTGCTGCCGTGCTTGATGATCGTATGGTGATCAGCCATCAGCAATGGATCGGCGTAGCGGACATTGATTTCACCCTGCCCCGCGCCCCCTTCGCCCTTAGTGCATTCAATGGTTATTCCCGCGCCGTGCAGCCCGTTTCTGATCGGGCGCATCACCGATTCCTGGCGGGTTGTCGACAGAATGTTGTAATCCTGGTTGTAGCGGCCAAATGTCTGCGGATTGCTATATTTCTTGCTCGATAGCCCTTCATAAGACTCATCGAACAAATAGAATTCCAGCTCCGATGCAAAGCAGGCGCTCATGCCTCGATCGGCCAGCCGTTGCAACTGTTTCTGCAGAATGTGCCTCGGTGAATGGACCACTGGCCGCCCCTGATGATCCAGTACATCGCAGATTACCAATGCAGTCGCGTCGAGCCATGGCAGGCGCCGCAGGGTGGAGAGATCAGGCCTGAGCAAAAAGTCCCCGTACCCCTGCGCCCAACTGGCGCCGGTGTAACCCGGCACCGGCAGCATTTCCATGTCATCGGCCAATAAATAATTGCAGGCGTGCGTTTCCTCAAAACCGTGACGGACAAAAAAATCCGCATGATAACGCTTGCCCATCAAGCGTCCCTGCATGTCCACCATGCAAACCAGCACAGTGTCGATCGAGCCAGAGGCCACTGCCTGTTTCAATTCTTCGAATGTCATGCTCATGTAGTTCACCCAATGATCAAGAAGAAGATGCCATTTCAATTCGTTGCACCGCAGGCCCCTGAAGCGACGATGGGGCGTGCGTTTCAACGTGCTTCATCTCGACGGCGGGCGGGAATACCCGATCGTTGCCGATCCTCCCCGGATCGGCTGGGGCGGTCTGAAAAATCTGGGTGATCCAGTTTGCGAACAGCAGGTGCGCGTGACTGCGCCACTGGTTTCTTGGCGACCGGGTATCGCAGTCGTCAGGGAAATAGTTTCTCGGAAGACGGATTCCCCTCCCCGCGTCTCGATCACGAAAGTATTCGTCGGCAAGCGTGTGTGAGTCGTACTCAATGTGATTGAAGAAGTGCAGCGCGTGATGCTTGGGGTCATTGAGCAGACAGAGCCCGGTATCCGGCGAGTCAATCAGTACACAGAGGCCACTGTCGGAAGGAATGTCGGTGTGGCGCATTTCTGTCCAGCGTGACACCGGGATATTGAAATCATCGGAAAAGCCTTTCAGGTACGGCGAGTCGGTTTTCAGGCCGTGATGCCTGAACACGCCAAAGGCTTTTTCATCCAGTGCATATTTGGGCATGCCATGAAAGTAATGCATGGCCGCCTGAGCCCCCCAGCAGATGTTTAAGCTGCTATGCACATTGGTCTGCGTCCAGCGAAAGATGCGGGTGAGCTCGTCCCAGTAGCTGACATGTTCAAACGGCAGCATTTCGATTGGCGCCCCGGTCACGATAAATCCGTCGAACTTCTGATCCTTTATGTCCGACCAGTCGTGATAAAACGAGGCCAGATGCTCGGCCGGCGTGTTCTTGGGCGCATGGTTGGTAATCTTGACGAGTGTCAGCTCGACCTGCAGGGGTGTGGCGCCGAGCAAGCGGGCAAACTGGATTTCCGTATTGATCTTGTCGGGCATGAGGTTGAGCAAACCCACGCGCAGCGGGCGGTGATGCTGATACACCGTGCTCTCTTCGTCCATCACCATGACGCCTTCTGTTTCGAGCGCGGACAGTGCAGGCAAACCTTTGGGAATTCTGATCGACATGGGCTTCCAAGCCTCCGTTGTGGGTCAAACCTACGCCAGGTGTAAAACGATTCGGCCCTGCTGGTGCAGTTGGCATCGATCACGCAAACCAGACTGGAATTGCGATTTATTCAGCAGTTTGTTCAGTGATTTTTCCTGCGTCGGCGTGCGACCGACAGGATCACGCCCGAGCCTCTGGCCCACCTCGGCATCGATTGGCCAGAGACTGCGTTGCGTGCAAAGTCAGTTGCCCGATGCGGTCGAAGCGAATTGTCTGGCATCGGAGATGATCAGATCAGCGGCCTTCTCTCCGACCATCATCACGGTTGCATTGATGTTGACCGACACCATCGCCGGGAACATCGAGGCATCGCAGACACGTAGCCCGGAAACCCCCTTGACCTTCAGATCGGGGGTGAGAACGGCGTTCGGATCATCAGCGGAACCCGCTCGACAGGTGCCGGAGGCGTGATAGTAGGTCTGGCAGTTATTGCGGATGAATTCACGCAGATCGCTCTCGTGAACAACGTCGGGACCGGGAGACAGTTCCCGGCTGATAATGTCTTTGAAGCCCTGCGTCTGCCCCAGCCGGCGACAAAACTTAACGCTCTCAAACAGAACATCTTCGTCGTAGTGCTCGGCATCCGAGAGGTAGTTGAGTTCGATGGTCGGCGCTACGCGGATGTCCGCAGAGGTGATTTTCACTGTCCCGTGGCTCCGGCTTATCGCGACATTCGGCTCCAGCGCAATGATGGTTCTCGGTTTCGGCGCCGACGCCTGGTAGTCGTCACCGAATCGCCCGTTGACCCAGCCGGCCGTCAGGCCCAGCTGTACCTGGCTCTGCGCCGATTGCGCACCGGGTATGGTTTGCAACATGGCGATGGCCTCGTACGGCGTAACGTCCCATTCCGATACCGGCTCCGTTGTCTCGAAAATTACCGGTACCGAGTAGTGATCGACCAGGTGCTTGCCGACACCTGGACTGTCGTGGATCACGTCGATGCCCAGGTCTCGCAGCTCGGCCGCATCGCCAATTCCCGAGGTCAAAAGAAGCTGCGGAGACTGGATGCTTCCTGCGCAAACAATGATTTCCCGTCGGGCGGTGATGCGCCCCTTATCGGTGAGGCAGGCACTGGCCACGCTGCCTGTGAACTCGATTCTGGTGACGAGCGTGTCGGTCAGGATCTGCAGGTTCGCGGGCAAGGACGTCAACGGGTGGAGGTAGGCGACGGACGACGAACTCCTCAGGCGCCCGTTTGCGTTCAAGGTCAGCATGCCGATGCCAGGCTCGACACCTTCGCGAAAGTCCACCTTTGACAATCCCAGCTCGACACCCGCCTCGATGAACGCGCGGGACACCGGATGACGTTCCGGACGCTGCTCAATGGTGATGCGTTCTTTCTGGCGCTCGAAATAGGGCATGACGTCTTTTCCCGACCACCCCTCGGCGCCCAAATCGTGCCATGAATCAAAATCCGCCAGCGGCGGTACAAGGTAGGCACAGTCGTTGTGGTTGCCGCAGCCGCCCAACATCCGAGCGCGCGAATAGGTCAGATGGCGTCCGGAATTCTTCGTAGGTTCAGCCAGAAATCCCCAGTCCGTGCTGGAATCGAGTTCAAACAGACGAGAGATATCCATCATGGCGGGAACGCCCTCGTCGGCCGGGCCTGCTTCGATGAGCAGGACCGACCCGATATCCGCATCGGCGAGCCGTCGAGCGATGACCGAACCCGCGCTGCCACCGCCAATCACTATGTAGTCGAAGATCATGGTGTTCCTTGTTTATCGTCCGTTTATCGATAAGTCGTCGTTGATTCAGGTCGCTCAATAAGGAAGCAGGACCAGACACAACGCGACGACCGCGTAAATCACGCCGGTTATTTTGTTGAGTGCGGATTTGTTGTCGAAAGCCGCGCGCGCTTTGTGGGCGAGGAACATGTACCCGCCATAGATCGAAAGCGAAATGACCATCGCCGTCAGACTCAGGGCGATGGCCTGGGTGGTGTACGAAACATTCGGGCTGATGAAGCTCGGGTAAGTGAGCAGGCTCGCCAACCACCCCTTGGGGTTAGTCAGGGAAACCAGAAACGAATCGACGAACATCTTTTTCGGGCTTGAATTCTCAGCCTCGGCGTTGCTCGATCCGGACTTCGCGAAGAAGGCGCTGAACGCGAGGTAGGCGAGATAGATCGCCCCGACCCATCGCAGATACGTCAGGATCCAGCGGTTGTCATGGATGAGTAAACCGACACCCGACAGCACCACCGTCGCGTGTACCGCCGTTGCGAGTCCGAAACCGAATGCCCCCGGCAACGTCGTTTTGAGTCCATGTTTGAGTGCCTGGGCAACCGCGAACGCGACGTTCGGCCCGGGCACGGCGACTGCGGCCGTAAAAGCAACGGCAAACAACAACAGCAAATGTAAATCCATAAATCCGCCGATGGGCTTGTAGAGGTGATTGAAATGGACGGGGAACCGGATTGCCGAAAACGGCCGGGCCGCTAACCCGACAATGGCCCCGTTGATTGATAGGCATGGCATGCGTTTCCGAATGCACTGAATATCTTCTGGCTCGTGGCATCCGTGGCGGCGTGCCATTCGGGGTGCCACTGCACCCCGAACTGAAAGGTCCCTGACGTGGTGTAGGACAGTGCTTCGATCACGCCATCCTCGGCAACCGCTTCCCTTTGAACACCGGACGCCACTTCGGTGATCCCTTGGTTGTGCAGCGAATTGACGTAGAGATCCCCCTCCCCGACGATGGACGACAGCAGCCCGCCGGGTACGACCTGAACCGTGTGCACGGGGAGATACTGCTGATCGCGCGGCACGTTCGGGTTCTCGCTATGCACGACACCTTCGCCCGCCGCTGACAAATCGACATGCAGCGAGCCACTGCGATGAACGCTCATCTCCTGCAAGCCACGGCAGATTCCGAGGATTGGCATGGCGAGCTCAATCGCGACCGACAAGGCAATACTCGACAGGCGATCCCTCGGTCGGTCCCTCTCACCGGGGATCACGTCGTCCGAGGCGCGATTCCAGGCCCGTTGCTGCAGGTTGAAAATATCCGGGTCAAGGTTCGATTCGTCGCCCGTCAACACCAGGCCATCCAGGCGAGACATCACCCCACGAAATTTACGCAGGGTTTCCTCCCGCGACAGATCGCCGTCGATCGTCGGCAGGATCACGCATTCAACGCAGGCATGCCGCTCGAGCGCCTCGATGTAACGCCGCCGCAACCAGTCTCGGTGAACACCATCGTGAAGCTGACGATTGGCCGTCACGCCGACGACGGCACGACGGACATCTCGGGGTATGGCCGTCATTGCGGGTGCTCCGCCGTTGCGAGGGACGCATGCTGCGCGTCGTAGAGACGACGATTGCGATCAAGCAACTGACGAATGACGCTCGGTTGCCCCTTGGGGCCGCTTACGAACAGGCCACCCCAGGACTCGGCGACCTCGGCGTAGTCCGGATCACGCAGGCGAATCTCTTGCGCGCGTTTCAACAGCCAGAATGGCACCCCAGGCGAGAGATGGTGCTCCAGGTGGTACTCGTCGAAATTCACGCCGAACAGCACCCGCTCGATCAGGTTGCCTTTTCGGTTACGCGTGAGATAGACGTTTTGCTCCTCGGTCTCGCACATCGGCGAGTGCTCGGCGATCTCGGTGAACCAGCCCAATATCTGAAACGCGGTCAGGTACGGAATCAGCCAGAACAGCACGAATAAATGCAGGGCACCGGCCATGGCGAAGCCGGCAATGACGATCACCCAGAAGGCCACGAATCCGAAGGAATCAATCGCGGCGCCGCGTTTGTCAACACTCTTGTCCTCTTTGTCCGAGATCAGAAAGCGGTTGTGCCACAGGTACTTCAGATAGCGCAGCGTGGCCCCGCCAAAAATAGCCTTCCAGACGATCGAAAACTGATACTCGCGCGGCTCGCGGACCTCATAAACCCCGGATTTGATGAAGAACTGCAGGTCGGGATCTTTTTCGGGATCGCCCAGGTGCGGGTGATGAAGATGCACATGGGAAACGCGATAGGCCCAATGCTTCTGAAAGATCGGATAGGCGGCGAACGTCGTGCCAAGGAAATGGTTCCACCACTTGTTTTTTGCGAGTATCCGGTGAGCGGCATCGTGCGAAATCGTCGTCAAACCGCGCTGATGCGCACCAATGATCAGCACTGCGATCGGATAGAGCCACCAACTGATCTGAACCGTGGCGAATGCGCAGGCCAACATGACCAGGTAATCCTTCAGCACATACAGCGCCCCGGTAATGTTGTCCGGCCGCAATTGGGCCAGCTCGCGCATGATGTCGCGGGAAAACTGGAAGGTTTTGAACCGCTTGTTGCGCAGTTTCCACGCCTGAGACGTTTCCATAGAGTGATCTTCCTTGCCGGATTGGCTATCAGATGGCGTCGAGCCCGCGTTTAATATCGTCAATCACGTCGTTCACGGTCTCGATGCCCACGCACAGGCGAATCGATCCGTCGAATATCCCTGCGGCCTCGCGTTGCGCTTTCGGAACGGTGGTGTGGGTGGTCGAGACGGGATGCGTCACGAGCGTTCGCGCATCACCCACGTTCGAAACGTGATACATCAGCCGGATGTTCTGAATGAACGTCCGGCCGGCAGCCTCGTCGTCCAGTTCAAACATGATCATGGCGCCATGACCGACCCGGGCATCGACCAGCTCATCGACGATTTCGCGATCACGTCCGGTGGTGAGCCCCGGATACGAAACGCTCCTGACCTTCGGGTGCTGCTGCAGGAAACTGGCCACCACGGCGGCGTTTTCGCATTGACGTTGCATGCGCAGATGCAGGGTCTCGAGGCCTTGAATCAACTGAAAACTGGCGAACGGGCTGATCGCGGCACCGGTATCGCGAAGCCAGGTCATGCGCGTCTTCAACAGATAAGCGCTGGCACCGAGATCTCCCAGTTTGTGTACAGCATCGCGCCAGAGTATTCCCCCATGCGCCTCATCGGGCTCATTGAACAAGGGATAGCGGACAGGATCGTCGAAGTCGAAATTCTTGTTGTCGACCACCAACCCACCCAGCGTCGTGCCATGGCCGCAGATGTATTTCGTTGCCGAATACGTGGTGATAGCGGCGCCTAAGGAAGCGGGTCGGCACACCAGTGGCGTGGTCGTGTTGTCGACCACCAGTGCAATGCCCAGGCGCTTGCCGATTTCGGCGAGCGCCGCGATCGGTAGTGGAATCAGGCACGGATTGGAAAATGCCTCGCCAAAGAACGCGATGGTTCTATTGTCAGCCAACTGCTCGAACGACGAAGGCTCGCGGGGATCGGCCGAGCGGGCTTCGATACCGAGTCGCTTGAACGTGTTGAACAACAGATTCCATGAGTTTCCGTACAGAAACTTCGATACCACTACGTTATCGCCGGGCCGACCACTGCACAGGTTCACAAGGGCCAGGAATGTCGCTGCTTGCCCCGAGGCCACGGCGAGCGCATCGGCGGCGCCATCCACTGCGGCATAGCGTTGCTCCAGAATGCGTGTGGTCGGATTGATGATTCGCGTGTAAGTGAAACCGTCTTCCTTGACGTTGTAAATGTCGGCAATCCTTGCAAGATCGCCGTCGAGTTCATAAGCCGTGGATTGGTAAATGGGCACCGCGACAGCTTTGGTGACGGGGTCGTGTCGATAACCGGCGTGCAGCAATGCAGTTTCGGTAGACATTTGCGAGCTGGGAAGATACCGAGACATACTACAAAACCTCTTGGACGAGTTCAGATTCGAGGTGGATTGACGCCTTTGCGGTACTTCTGGACCCGTCGAAGAAATCGCGGAACGCAGTCGTCAGAAGGAGGATCCATGCCGGTTTGATGGAGCCGATGCATCCGATCCTGAAGCTGCGTGTCTGAGGATGCAGCTTGGAATAGATGTAGAGGTTGTAGGTGGCGAGATGCACGTACAGCGCATCGAAATCCTGCTGGGTATCGATGATCCCGTCCGCCGTGAGCGCCAGACAGACAGGTGAGCGCACTTGAGCGTTCAGAAGCGGCGATGCATAGCGTCCGACCGCGCGGACGATTTCGTCACGCACCGCGCCGTAACGTTCGCCGCGGCCAATCACGCCTTCTACAGTCAACACGTCCAGCGCTTTTGCACACGCCTGGATCACGTGTGTAGGTGGCGTGGATCGCCATTCGCCGGTCTGCTCGAAACTCCGCCACTGGTCCCGGACATCGAGGACAAATGAATTGATCGGGTTACCCTTGTTGCGCAGCAGTTCCAGCGATGCGATCACGAACGCTACGCCCGGTGGCCCCTCGATGCATTTATTGCTGGAGGTCACCAGCACATCGAAGCCGGTTCGCCTGGCACTGATGTCGACGGCGCCAAAAGAACTCATCGCGTCGATTATCGTCCGGATGCCGCGTCGTTTGGCGAGAGCCACGATGGCATCGAGGGGATTGATGACGCCGGTTGTCGTCTCGCAATGCACGAAGCACAGGTGGGTGATCGTGCGGTCCTGCTCCAGGTACGCAGCGATATCGACGACCGAGAGCGGTTGATCACTCGAGGCGTTCATGCTGACGGCCTGCACGCCCCGCAGCTTCAGAATTTTCAGTATTCGCTCGCCATAAATACCGTTGATGCAAACGAGCGGACGATCGGACGAGCCGATGAAAGAGGCCAACGCGGCTTCAATGCCGTAGGTACCGCTGCCCTGAATGGGGACAACTGAATGCGTGCCGTTCCCTTCGATCAGGTCGATTATCCGTTCGCGCATCGAAGCGGTTATATCTTTGAAACTCTGATCGCGCGAGCCCATATCGAACTGCATCTGCGCTTTCACTTCGTCGCTTAAAGCCAGCGGGCCTGGTGTCATTAAAAAATGATGCTGTCCAGACATATAACGCTCCTTATTATATGCAGATGAGAAGACAACTTCGGCGCCCTGTCCAACAGCAGGCACACGTAAAACCGCTTGCATCAAGCACAGCGGATCCACGGTACTCACCGAGCAGACGAATGCACAGTTAGTTGGCCGGTAAGGGTGTTTAAAAACGTTTAGCGAATCTTATTCGAAAGGCACGGTCATCCATAATCACCTGCTCAGTTATTCCATTAACCCGATTTTTGACTACCTGACTTAGATGGTTTGGATCCATTCTTGGGGGTCAGGTGGCGAGACAGTATTGTTCCGCAAAAACTCCGTCAATCATTTTTTTAAAAATGGGGTATATCAAAAAAGCATACATATATTCTTGCCTCTGTTCTTCCGTGAACAACGGCTTACATGGCTTTTGTAATGCTATCGAAAATCATCCGGCAACATTCGTGTTGCCAGACACCGCCTCTTTTATCCCGGCGACGCTCAGTTGTGCCTCTTCGCGCAGCACCTCGCAGAAGGCGTCGACGGATACCGATGCCGGCCGATGATTCGGCCGGATCAACATGACGCGATAGGGCACTGACAAGTTGAGCGACCGAATGACCAGATCGCGCCCCGCCTCCGCCAACGCGGTCAGTGGATTGATGATGGCCACGCCCAATCCTTGCCTGACCATGGCACAGACCGACGCCGCGTTACCCGTTTCGATCACGGTGCGCCGATTGACCTGTGCCTGGCGAAAGTGCTCATCGAGTGTCTGCCGGTAAATGTCCAGACTGGCAAGATTGATGAAGTCGATTTGATGAAAATCCTCCAGTGAAAGGACCGTTTTCGCCGCCAGGGGATGCCCCGGTGGAAGGACGCATACCAGATCGGCACTGAACAGTAACTCGCCGCGTGTACCGCGCGGCACCTGGTGCACTTCGATCAGCCCGAGGTCGTGCTGCTGCGTCACAAGCGACTCCTCAAGCAATGGCGATTCCTGTGACACGATGCTCACGCTGATACCCGCATGCGCTTGATAAAAGCGCCGGCACACCTTCGGTAGCAACGTCTGCGAAAACAATGGAAGACACGTGAGGGCGAGCCGACCGTGCTCGAAATTGCGGATGGATTGCGCGTAATGATCGATGCGCTCCAGGCCGACATAGCAGCGCTCAACCTCATCGAGCAGCATCAAGGCCTGGGCGGTCGGTAGCAACCTGCCTCCCTCGCGATCAAACAACCGCAAGCCGGAAACCAGTTCGAGCCGGGCCAGCTCGCGACTGACCGTTGGCTGCGAGGTGAACAGCAAACGAGCCGCCCCGGTGACGCTGCCTGCCAGCATGATGGAGCGAAATACTTCAATCTGCCGTAGTGAAATCTTCACCTGTTCTTCCTGAAGTCGATGAGGGAAGGCATATCAGATATGAATGGCTCTCAAAAAAAAAGCTATTTTTATACATGCGTACGGACGGGCATGCTGCACCGGCATTCCCTTAGAGCAAGTGTCATGACACGTCCCTCACCGTTCACACTCCTGGCTGACTCGTTGCAGCTCCACGGCTCCCCGCTGTGGTGTTATGACGCGCTGACGATTCGTGAACGAGTCAACAGCTTGCGTGAATTCGACACCATCCGGTATGCGCAAAAAGCCTGTTCCAACCTGCACATCCTGCGCCTGATGCATGAGCAAGGTTTACAGGTAGACGCCGTGTCCATCGGTGAGGTGGAGCGCGCGTTGATCGCGGGTTTTCGCGCCAGTGGTTCTCCCGCCGGCATCGTATTCACGTGCGACCTTCTCGACCAAACGACCCTGAAGCGCGTCGTTGAGCTGGGCGTCGAGGTCAACGCCGGTTCCATCGACATGTTGCGCCAGTTAGGCGAGTGTTCGCCGGGACACCGCGTGTGGCTGCGTATCAATCCCGGGTTCGGACACGGGCACAGCCGCAAGACCAATACAGGTGGAGAAAACAGCAAACACGGTATCTGGCATGAGCAGATTCAGGATGCGCTGGCCGTGATACGAGAATTTCGCCTGGAGCTGGTGGGTGTGCACATGCACATCGGCTCGGGAGTGGATTACTCGCATCTGGAACAGGTCGCGCGGGCGATGGTCCTGTTGGTGGGCTCGTTGGGCCAGGATATCGAGGCGTTCTCCATCGGCGGAGGACTCTCGACGCCCTATCACCGCGAAGACGTTGCAGTGGATATCCAGCGTTATGCGCGGACCTGGGCAGCGGCGAAGCAGGAAATCGAGGCTCTACTGGGCCATTCGGTGCGCATGGAGATAGAACCAGGCAGATTCCTGATGGCCGAATCTGGCTATCTGGTATGCGAAGTGCGGGCGGTCAAGCGCATGGGAAAGCATAACTATGTACTGGTTGACGCCGGTTTCAACGACTTGATGCGCCCAGCCATGTATGGCGCCTTTCACCATATGACGTTGATCGACGCCAATGGCCAGCCGGTTGATCGCCCGCAACAGCCCACGATTGTCGGTGGCCCTCTGTGCGAGTCCGGCGATATTTTCACCCAGGATGAACAAGCGCTCCGGCCACAATCGCTTCCCCAGGCGAAAGTAGGTGATCTACTGGTATTCCATGACGCCGGTGCCTACGGTTCTTCAATGTCCTCCAACTACAACAGTCGGCCGCTGTTGCCTGAAGTACTACTGGTTAACGGGCAATCCCGACTTATTCGGCGTCGACAGCCGCTAAGTGCTCTATACGAACTTGAGTTAGGACTTTAATCCTGCTGGCGACCTTTCCATTCATGAAACATGTTCACGTCACTAACCAGTGGACACGCCATTATTAAGAGCAAAGTTAGCGCATGCCATGAAAAAGGCGAACGCCTCATAAATAGCGGCATCTTATTTATGGCTCCCCCGTGAGGCTATTTCCTTTAAAAGTGCAATAGACAGTTCAATCAGCTCTGCGTTTACCTGAATGGATTGCTGCACTCTTGTTTCGTCATCCGTTATTAACCGCCCGCCTTTTCCTGATATCGCCCTGTGACAGTTCCGGCGCCTTTCATTAGTCAGCGTGTGTCGAGCAATTCGACGGTGCACTTTATGCCACCGAGCATTGCTCTTTGCAGGCGTGCCGCGTAAAAGTGCCTGTCCCTTATCGATCAAGCAAGGAGCAATGGATGCTGGCGTTACACACTGAGCGGCGGTATTTCCGGACCATGGTCGAGTCTGACTGGCCGCTGTTCCTCAGGCTTCACTCCGAACCCCAAACCATGCAGTTCGTATTCGGCGAAATTGCCGAAGAGCAGATTCGCAAAGGCTTCGATCACCGGCTCCCGGCGTGGACGCCGCAGTCCGATCATTGGTTGTGTCTGGTGGTCGTCGACAAGGCCAGCAAACAGGCGCTGGGGGTCAGTGGTTTCCGCATTCTGTCGCCGGGTCACGCCGAAGTCGGCACCTTGCTGTTGCCGGAGTTCCAAGGCAAGGGGTTCGGCACGGAGTCACGCATCGCGATCATCGACTACGCCGCTTCTATCGGCCTGGAGTCGCTGGAATCAACCGTGACCGACGGCAATATCGCCTCGTGCAAGGTGCTGGAGAAATGCGGTTTCGTGTTTGACCGCCGCGTACCCCAGGCCTATCAGATTGGTGATCAATGGTTTGACGACCTGATCTACCAGCGTCGACTCACTTGATGAGTCAGCGCCCGAACACCTTGGCCTCTCTGCGTGCCCTGCCCCATCCGACGCGTTGGTTGTTGCTCGGGATCGGATTGGCCCGGGTCGCCTCCTTCATGATCTGGCCGTTCATTGCCGTGGCAATGAATAAACGCTTCGGCACACCGATCACCGAGATTGGCGCGCAACTGGCCCTCGGCGCATTGATCTCGATTGCCTTGTCGCCGCTCAGTGGCTTGCTGGGGGATCGCTTCAACTCGCGCAACCTGATGCTCTTCGGCTGCGCTTTGTGCGCCAGTTGTTATCTGTTGATGGGCCTTGCGCCTGGGCAGACCAGCTATTTCGTGGCGATCATCGGTATGGCGCTGTCCCAGAGCATTCTCGAGCCGCTGTTGCGCATGCTGTTGAGTGACACGGCAGTCGATGATGCCCAGCGCACCTTCCTTTTTCATATCCGTTATTACGTGGTCAATTGCGCGGCGGCCATCGGCCCGCTGATCGGCTTGTGGTTTGCCAACCATGAAAGCGACGGTGTGTTTGCCATTGCCGTGTGCGTCTACGCCGTGCTGACGCTGACCATTCTCAACGCCGCCCGCGCGCGGTCGGGCAATCCGCACCTGAAGAAAACCGTCTCGCCACCGCTGCGGGATATTTTCCGCGCGATACTCGGCAGCAAACTGTTCCTGTCGATCATCGTCGCCAACTTTTTCCTGGTGCTGGTCTACGCGCAAATCGATGAACCGCTGACTTTTTACCTGCTGCAATTGAGCGTCGACGACATCAACCACATCATCGCCATGATGAGTTTCACCAACGCCGCCGTGGTGCTGGTGGTGCACCTGTTCCTGATGAGTTGGCTGATCGCCCTCGCCGACAAGACCGCCTACCTGATGGCGCTGGGCTGCCTGATGGTCGCGCACGCGATCATTGCGCTGAACACCGGGGCCTGGTGGGCGGGCTGGCTGTTTGCCGTGGTCTTCGCCACCTTCGCCGAAATCATTGTGATGCCGCTGTTCGGCACGCTGATTGATCGCCTGGCGCCACCGGGCATGCGCGGCAGTTTTATCGGGATTTCGATGCTGGCCGGGTTTGGCTCGGCCCTGGCACCGCTGCTGGGGGCGGTGGTGATTGCGCATTTTGGTGGTGCGCTGTTGTTCTGGGGGTTGGCGTTGGCGTGTATTCCGATTGGGTTGCTGGGGTATCGGGTGTTGCGGGTTAGTCAGCCGGAGGTGGTGTCAGCCACCTCCCCTGTATGAAATTTACCCCTTGTGGGAGCGAGCTTGCTCGCGATAGCGGTGTGTCAGTCGACATTGTTATCGCCTGATACGCCGCTATCGCGAGCAAGCTCGCTCCCACAGGGGAAGTGTTGTGCCTTCAAGCGCGGGGTTGTTTACCGAGGATGGTCACGCGTTCGCCATAGCGCGAATGCGGAAAATAATCCCAGACCGCGTGATGCTGGGTGCAGCGGTTGTCCCAGAACACCAGGGTGTTGGGCGCCCAGCGCACGCGGCAACTGAGGATCGGTTCCCGTGCGATCAGGTCGAACAGCATGTTCAACAGCATCTGACTCTCGCCGCCCGACAACTGGACGATGTGCGAGGTAAACCCGGAATTGACGAACAGCGTCTTGCGCCCGGTTTCAGGGTGACGGACCACCACCGGGTGTTCGGTCTTGGGCAGATTGGCCGGTGGCTGGAAGCCCTTCCACGGAATCTCGCCATCATGGATCGCCGTCAACTCACCCAGGAACTGCTGCATCGTGGGTGACAGCATTTCAACCGCCAGGTGCATGTTGGCGAACAGCGTGTCGCCGCCGGTGCCGATGGCCGGGGTTTCCTTGACGTACAGCATCGAGCCCATAGACGGTTCCAGGTCGGCGGTGCCGTCGGTGTGCCAGGTTTCCCCGGCGACGAACCGCGATTGTGCGTTGGCGCGGATCACCACCAGCTCCGGGTCATCGCCATCGATGTCCTCCACCGGCAAGGCCCGCAGTTCGCCGAACAGTCGGCCAAACGCCTTGTGCTGTTCCACCGTCAGGTGCTGGTCGCGGAAGACCAGCACATGATTCTCCAGAAAGGCGCGGCGCACTTCTGCGAGCTGTTCGTCGCTCAACGGTTGCGCCAGGTCCACGCCGCTGACCTCGGCGCCGATGATCGGCGTCAGACGGTCCACTGCGATGATTTTGTAAGGCGCACGGGCTTGCCCTGCGATGTGCTCGATAGCCTTCAATGCCAATTGATCCATGTTCCCTCACCTTATTATTTGAATGGCCGATCACCAAACCCTGTGGGAGCGGGCTTGCTCGCGAAAGCGGTGTGTCAGGCGACATCAATGTTGACTGTGCCGCCGCATTCGCGAGCAAGCCCGCTCCCACAGGGGGTGACGATGTTCAATGCTGAAGCGACCGCGGCCGCATATCGCTCCAGTGTTCAGCGATGTAATCCAGGCAAACCTGCCGCTCACCGCGCTGCCCCACCTCGGTCCATCCATTGGCCATCGGCTTGCCCACCGGCCACAGGGAGTACTGGCCTTCGTCGTTGCGTACCACATCGAATTGCGGGTTGGTCTCACTCATGCTGATCGCCCTCCTCGGGTTGCGAATCGGTGCTGATTATTTCGGCAATCATCCGTGCCCACTGGCCCGCGACGATGCCGTAGTGGTCGGTGTCCAGCAGTTGCCAGCTCAGCAACTGCGGGAACAATCCCTGCCAGGTGTGTTTGAGGTCTTCGACATTCCAGGCACTGCCTACGCCGTAGGGGTTGGCTTGTGCCGCGATGAACATGCGCACGGAGGTGGTCGCCAACGGCGGTGGCTGGAAGGTCCCCATGCTGGTGATGTTGTGGTGGCAGCAACGGGTCAGGCGCTGCAAATAGGCTTGTCGGTCTTCCGGCAATGCCCGGCCGATAGCATCAGGCCAACGCTGGGCAAATTCGCGCTGGAACACCTGCTCGATCGCCTGATCATCAATGCTCGCCAGTTCCGCGCCAGCATCCGGCGCGGGCGGGTCGATCAGGTACAGCAGCGGTTGCCTGAATCCGGATTGCTGCGCCAGGCTGCACATCGACTGCGCCACCCAGGCGCCGAATGACCATCCCGCCAGGCGCCAGACACCAGCGTTGACGTCCCGGACCTGCACCGTTTCCAGGTAAAGGGCCGCGCGCTCGGCGAGGCTGATGTTCGGCAAGTCCGGCAGACGCAACGCCGGATCGGCGATCACCCGCACACCCAGATCAGGATGCAGCGCCGAGACCAGTTCCCGGTAAGCCTGAACATCACCGCCCACCGGGTGAATCAGGTACAGCCACTCACGGCCGGCACCCGCGTGCCACTGATCAATCTGCACCGCATCGGCCCAAGTGTTTGGCGCCGTTGCCGTCACACAGACAGCGGCAGCATCCACCAGTGCCAGGATCTCTTGCAGGCTGACCTTGTGACTGAACTGCGAGAGCTGGAACACCTCGCCGGTGGCCGCTTGCAGTTCATCGATCAGGTCGAGCAACGTCAGCGAATCCGCCCCCAGTTCGTACAAGGAATCGTCGTCATCGAGGGCAGTCACGCCGAGCCACTTGCACAGGCAGTCGTGCAGATGGCTGTGCAGATCCAACACCTGCGGCACGTTGACCGGCGCAATTGCAGCGCCATGTCGAACCGGATAAAAACGCCGCGCAGTATCGATGCCGGTGGTCGAGATCAGCAGTTGGGGCAGTTGCGTTGCCATGGCCAGGTCGAACACCCGACAACCTTCCTGCGCCGACAATCCGACCGTCAGGTGTTCCTGGTGTGCGACGTCGCCGGTGCCGCTGGTGGTGGCCATGCCGATGTCGCGCCAGATGTCCCAGTTGATGCCCAGGCGCACGCAGTTGCCGGCGGCGTTCGGGCGGTAATGGGCGAAGCCGTCGAGCACCGCGCTGGCGGCCGCGTAATCCATATGCCCCGCGCCACCGAATAACGCTGACATTGATGAGCAATACAGGACAAATCCGGGCTGCATCGCTTCAATCAACGCCTCGACCGCGAGCATGCCACGGGTCTTGGCCGCCATGGCCTCGCCCAGTTGCCGGGCGTCACGTTGGCGAATCAGACTGCCCGCACCGACACCGGCAGCGTGAATCACCCCGGCAAAACCTCCGTAACGCCGGGCCAATTGCTCGAGCACCGCTGGCCAACGGGCCAGGTCGGCGATGTCGGCCTGGACGCTGTCGATCCGCGCGCCATACGCCGCCAGCGCCGCCGGCAATTCACCGCCACGGGAAAGCACGACGATGCGTCGTTGCGGGGCCTGCAACAGGTGTTCACACAATGTGCGACCGATACCACCCGTGCCACCCAACACCAGGAACGTGCCGTCGGTGGGCAGCTTATTCGGCGTCGATGCCATTTCCGGCAATGGGCTGGCCATCAATCGTGGTTGCCACAGGTAAGCGCCGCGAACTGCCATGCGCCGAGGCAAAGACGCCGGATCAGCGAGCAACGTCGCCAGTTCCTGCGCGCCCAATCGGGACGATGGCCAATCCAGCCAGTGACAGCGCACCGGGTATTCCTGGGGCAGCACTTCGGTGATTCCGGCCAGCGCCGCGAGTTCGGGGCGCGCCACTTCGCCGTCCACCGGACACGCCTGCCACGACATCAGCCACAACCGCAGGGTCGTCGTGCGCGAAGTTTGTCCCCACGCCTGCATCAAGGCACTGACCGTGTCCAGACCGGCCCACTGCGCCGCCGCCAGGCTTTGCTCATTGACCGCGCCCGTCACCGACAGCGGCAAGGCATGCAGCCAGTCCAGTTCGCCTGGCACTGACTCAACCACTTCGTCGAGCAAGCGAGTCAAGGCCTGGACGTCCAGTGGGTCAAGCTCGAAACGATCCGTACCGAGTCGCTTGAAGCCATTCCCCGCGCGCACCTGAATCACCCGCTGATAAACGCCATTCAGGCACTCCAGCAACGTCGCGTCAGGCGCATCGTTGCTGCAGAAGACCAGGGTTTCACGCTGGGCAACAATCGCCGCCGTGTCCAGGCGTCGGACGCGCACCCATTGCCGTTGGTAGAACCAGTCGGCCAACGGTTGTCGCTCGATGGCCATCGCCTTTTCGGGTTCAGCCACCGTTGCAGCCTGGAACCGAAAGGTTTCCAGATCAAAGGATGATGGCGGCAGATTCCAGGGTGGTGGCGCCGAGCGCCGTGGCCAGTCGATGGTTGCACCGGCGTACCACGCGTCCATCAGCGCCTGGGTTGAATGTTCATTGGCCTTCAGGCGCACACTGGAGGCCGTGATTTCCTTGATCGACGCAGCGTTTACAAGCAACGTGTCAGCGGATTGGCAGAGCATTGCAAAGCGCCAGCGCAATTGACGGCGACCGGATTGCAGGTGACTCAGCAGCGCTTCGCGACGCTCGGGAAAAGCATCCCAATACCCTTGGATCGCCGCGATATCCCGCAGCAACGCCGCACGGCTGTGGGCCGAAATCATCAGGAGCGGCACCGCATCCTCCGCCACAATCTCCTGCTGCTGCGCGGCACCGACAATCACATGGGCATTGGTGCCGCCGATGCCAAAGCTGCTGACCCCCGCCAAGCGCCGACGACCTGCTGGCCATGGCCGCGACGTGGTCGGTATGTAAAACGGTGAATGTTCCAGGTCGATTTGCGGGTTGATCCGGCCAAAGCCGAGGTTCGGCGGCACCACGCCATGGAACACCGCGAGGCTGGCGCGAATCAGCCCCACCACCCCCGCCGCCGCGCCCAAATGGCCGATCTGGCTTTTCACCGAGGCCAACGCGCAACCGCCTGCCGGGGCATCACCGAACGCCTTGCTCAGCGCCGCGACCTCAATCGGGTCGCCCAATAAAGTGCCGGTGCCGTGGGCTTCGATGTAGCCGATGTCAGCGCCGGTCAACCCGGCCTTGCCCAAGGCCTCGCGGATGACTGCGCTCTGCCCGGCCACCGAGGGCGCGGTGTAACTCATCTTGCCCCGGCCATCGTTGTTCAGTGCCGAAGCTTCGACCAGCGCATAGATCCGGTCGCCATCCGCTCGGGCCCGAGCCAAAGGCTTGAGCACCACCACGCCGTAACCACTGGCGCCGATGGTGCCGCTGGCGTCGTCGCTGAACGGCCGACACAGGCCATCACTGGAAAAAATGTGCTGCGAGCGATGGCGATAGCCGTCGGTCAACGTCGGGTCGATCAGCACACCGGCCGCCAACATCACATCGCTGTCACCCTGGCGCAGCATTGCGCTGGCCAGGTGCACGGCAATCAACGAACTGCCGCACGCCGCCTGCACGCTCATGGCCGGGCCGGTGAGGTCGAGATGGTAGGCGGCTTTGGTCGCCAGGAAGTCCTTGTCGTGGTGCAGCGCCATCTGGAAGCCGTCCGGCAAAGCACCTTCGGCGGTCTCGCGCAACATCTGCTGGAAGTAAGTGGTTTCGCCACAACTGGCAATCAGGCCGATGCGCGGGCCTTCAGCAGAAGGCGCGATCGCGGCGTGTTGCAGCGCCTGCACACAAGCCATCAACAAATGCCGCTGTTGCGGGTCCATCAGGCGCGCTTCCTGGCGACTGATGCCGAAATACTCGGGGTCGAAATCCAGCATCCCGGCGAGCTGACTGCGGGCACCGACGCGCCCATCGGACGCCTCGAAATGCTCGATCCCCAACTCGCCGCCCTGAACCATGTTCCAGAACTCATCAAGGTTCTGCGCCCCGGCGACGTTGACCGCCATGCCGATGATCGCCATGGGTTGCTGGCCGACATCGGCGTGGCGGACACGCTCGGTCGGGGTCGATGGCGCGGCGGACAAATGCGCCGCGAGCCGTCGCACGGTCACCTGTTCGAACAGATCAGCCATCGCCACTGTGTGCGGCAGTTCCTGGTTGTAACGGGCGTGCAGACGCATCAGGCCGAGGCTGGTGGCGCCGGCTTCGAAGAAGGTTTGATCGGGTTCGATCTCTCGGCCGATCACGGCGCTGAACAGCGCGCTCAGTTGTTGCTCCAGCCCGCTCAGCGGAATGGCCGGTGGCGTCGAGCGCCGCCGTTCCAGCGCCTCGCCCAGCCCACTCAAGGCCTTGCGGTCGATTTTGCCGCTGGGCGTGCGCGGCCAGGCGTCGATCCGTCGATACTCGTCGATGCGCACGTGGGCCGGCAGTTGCCGGGCCACCTGACGATCCAGCGTCTGTGCCGTCGCCGGCTCGCCTTCCAGTTGCAGATAAGCGATCAAACTCGGCGGATCGGCCTGGACCGTCACCAGCGCATTGATCACTTGTGGAACCTGCATCAGCGCCGCTTCGATCTGCCCCAGTTCCAGGCGATGACCGCTGAGTTTGATCTGCTGGTCGTCACGCCCCAGGTAATGCAGGCAACCTTGTGGATCGGCCCAGGCCAGGTCGCCGGTGCGATAGAACAACCGGGTGACGCCATCGGCTTGAGGCAATTCGATAAACCGCGTCACGTTGAGCGCCGGGTCCGCGAGATAACAGCGGGAAATCATCGGCCCCGCCACCAGCAGGTAGCCACGGCTGCCGTTCGGTACCGGCCGGTCGTGTTCGTCCACCAACAGCAGTCGGGCGTTGGCGACGGCTTGGCCAATCGGTGCCCGCAGCGGCCAGTCACGGGCGGTTGCCGGCAAGCGGTAGGCGCTGACGACGTGGGTTTCGGTCGGGCCGTAGTGATTGAACAGCGCCGCCAGCGGCAGACCGCTGAACCAGGTTTTCAATGCATCGGTGCAGAGCAATTGCTCCCCCGCCGTGACTACTTCACGCAACGCCGGCGGGTATACGCCGTGGGCGACAGCGGTTTGCGCCAGATGCTGCAACGCTACGCAGGGCAGGAACAAACGTTCGATCCGCGCCTCCAGCAGATACGCCAACAGCGCTTGGGCATCCTGGCGCCAACGCGGCGTGATCAGGTGATAGGTGCCACCGCCGCACAAGGTGCCGAAGATCTCCTGAAACGACACGTCGAACGACAGCATGGAAAACTGCAAGGTCACCGATTTCGCCGGCAACTGACCCTCGGTGCGCTGCCATTGCAGCAGGTTGCACAGGGTACGATCCGGCACTTGCACACCTTTTGGCGTGCCGGTGGAGCCGGAGGTAAACAGCGTGTAAAGGGCACGTTCAGCGTCGTGACGCGGGCGTTCGAACGGTTGGGCTTCAGTGCTCAGATCGACCCGATGTCGGGCAAAGCGGCTGACGTTGAGGTTTTCCAGCGCCGCCTCGGTTGCGGTGCTGAACAACACGCAATGGGGTTGCGCCTGCTCCAGCACTTGGCGCTGCACCAGAAGCGGATAGCCAGGGTCCAGCGGCACGGCGGTCAGGTTGAGTTTGGCCAAGGCCAGCAAGGCAACGATATGTTCGACCGAGGCTTCGAGGAACAGCACCACATGCAGCGATGGGTTTTCCTGAATCGGCAGTGGATGGCATTCAATCAAGGTCGCCGCCAACGTGTCGGCCAACCCATTCAATTCGCCATAACTCAGGCGTTGCTGTCCCGCGACCAGCGCGGTGGCGTGGGGCGTGCAAAGAACCTGATGCTCGAACCAGTCGGCCAAGGTGTTGAACGGCGGTGAGCCGCTGACGCCTTCACTGGCCGGCGGCAGTTGGCGGCGATAAGGACTGAGCAAATCGTCGAGGGTCGCCGCCGGGGTATCCAGCAGCAAGTCGAGGCCACGGCAAAACAGTTCATTCACCGCGCGCATCTGCGCTTCATCGAAATAGCTGCACTGGTATTCCCACCAACATTCAGTGCCCACCACGAGCAAGGTCAGCGGGCATTTGGCCTGTAACGGCTCGCTGAACTCCAGCGTCGCCCGCAAGCCTGAAATGGCCAGTGCGGCGTAATCGGTGTTTTCCAGCACGAACATAAAATCGAACAACGGCGTGCCCGACGACAACCGCAGGTCTTCCACCAGATCCGCCAGGGCCACGTCTTGCAACGCCAACACCTCGCGCACGGTGGCGGTCTGGCGGCGCAATTGCTCGCCCAGCGCCAGTGCATTGTCGACAGCGGTTGGAATCAGCACGGTGTTGGCAAACATGCCCAACGTTGCTTCGAATTCCGCCAACGGCCGGTTGGACACCGGGCTGGCGATCCGTGGCCGTTCACACCCGGTCAGGGCGTACAGGCTCCAGGCGAACACACTGAACAGCACTTCAAAACGGGTCAGGCGTTGTTGGCTGCAAAAGCGCTCCAGGGCAGCGCTGCGCAGATCGCCCAAGGGTTCGCGATACAACCGCGCTTCCGGGCTGACGGCACGCATCGGCATTAGTGCGGGCGACGGCGCTTCCTGCTGGCGGTGCAATTGCGCCAAGACCCGACGCTGGTCGCGGTAATGCGGGCTGACACTCCACTGGCCCTGCCACAGGCCAAATTCCAGTGCCGTCAGCCGTGGGCTCGGTTCACGGCTGACGCGACCCTGCACGGCGTCTTCATACAAATGTGTGAGGTCATCGAACAACAGGTTCATCGACCAGCCATCGACAATGATGTGGTGCAGATTCAGCAGCAGCCGACAGCTGCCATCGGCGAACGGCAGCAGCCAGGCCTGGAACAGGGTCGGCGTGGTCAGATCGAACGGCGTACCGAACACCAGCGTCGCGAAGGCTTGCCAGGTGTCTTCGGCAAATTGCCCCGGCTCGAACGTGCGGCAAACCGGGCCGTGTTCGGCAATCACTTGATCGAGGCCATCAGCGCCGGACTCAAACGCCGTGCGCAACCCCGGATGACGCGCCGCCAGTTGCCCCACGGCGTGCGCCAGCGCAGGCACATCGACACCCGCGACCAGGTGCAGAATCAGCGGCACGTTATAAGCGGTCGATGTGGGTGTGCGCTGTTGCATCAGCCATAAACGGCGTTGTTCGGCGGTGGCCGGCAGACGGCGTGCGCTGCTGATTGCCGGTGCGGGAGGATAGACAGGCATGCTGACTTGATCGCCGCTCAGCTGTTCAGCCAGCGCCGCAAACGGCTCGCTCAACAACGTAGCGATGGCGATTTCCCGCTGCCAGTGCGTGCGAATCGCCGAACGCAGGCGCATGGCCTTGAGCGAGTCGCCGCCACTGCCGAGCCAGTCGTCGTGGGCGCCCAAGGTCGGTTGGCCCAGCAAGGTGCGAACCTGCGTCAGCAACCAGCTCAGCGCCGGCGAAACGTCGCCGTCACTCTCCTCGACCGCTGGCCGCCATGGCGTCAACGGTTGTGCCAGCAAGCTGTCGCGGTCAATCTTGCCATTGGCGGTCAGCGGCAGACGCTCCAGCAAAAACACTTGGTGCGGGCGCATGTAGGACGCCAGTCTGGCGTGCAGATGGGCGTCGAACTCAGCGTATTCCAAGCTATCGCGCGGCACGATAAACGCCAGCAACTGATGATCTTCAGCCGCCAGGCGCCGGGTGCAGACGTAGGCCTGCGCCACCTGTGGATGCTGCAGAATCTGCAGCTCCACCTCCCCCGGTTCGATACGGAAACCACGGACCTTCACCTGTCGGTCAACCCGACCCACGTACTCGATCAGCCCTTCGGCGTTGACCAGCACCCGATCACCCGTTCGGTAGTGCACCTGGGCGCCACCGTCGAGTTCGGGCAGGCGCACGAAGCTGCGAGCAGTGTCTTCGGCACGGTTGCGGTAGCCACGGGCAACACCGCTGCCACTCAGGTACAGCTCGCCGACTTCACCGACCGCCACCGGTCGTTGCTGCGCATCCAGCACTCGCACGCCGGTGTCCGGCAATGGCCGGCCAATCGGCACCGCGAGGCCGTTGAAGTCCCGGGAAATCGGGTAGCACAAGGCAAACGTGGTGCATTCGGTGGGGCCGTAGACGTTGAAGATCTGGCAATCACTGTCAGGATTCGCCCGGTACCAGGCACGCACGGCAACGGCGCTGATTTGCTCGCCACCGATCAGCACCTGACGCAGGCTGACGAAACACGAAGGACACTCCGCGCTCAAGGTGTTGAACAGCGAAACGGTCATGAACAGGTTATCGACCCGCTGCTCTTCCAACACCCGGGCCAGACGTTGCGCGTCCAGCAGGTCGTGATCGGCAATCATCACGCAGCAACCGCCGTTGAGCAGCGGCGCCCACAGCTCGAAACTGCATGCATCGAAGGCCGGATTCGACAGGCAGGCAAAACGGTCCGCCGGACGAATCTCGATATAGCCTGCGGTTTGAGTCAGGCGCAGCAGGCCCCGTTCGCCGACTTCCACCGCTTTCGGGGTGCCGGTGGTGCCCGAGGTGTAGAACAGGAAACTGACGTCGGCAAAGGTATCTGCCAAGGGCTGTGACGGTTGGTCCGGGTGGTCCAGCAGTGCCTCGACACTCGTCTGCCAAAGCGAGGGTGTCGGGGTCCATTCCTCGTCCAGGGTAATCAACCCCACGCACGCGGCATCGGCGAGCATCAGGTCCAGGCGCTTGGCCGGGCTGGCACGGTCCAGCGGCACCACCACGGCGCCGACTTTCAACGCGCCGAGAATCACCGCGAGCCATTGCCAAGAACGCGGCAGGCACAGCGCCAGTGACTCGCCCGGTTGCACGCCACGGGCCTGTAAACCACGGGCAATGCGCTCGCTGGCGCTGGCCAGTTCGGCGTAGGTCAACCGTACGTGCTGGTCGATCACCGCCAGGGCTTGGGGATCGCGGCATACTTGGCCGGCAAATTGGGCGAGCAACGTGAGCATCGGTGGGTTCTGCGAATTCATCATTTCGCCTCCTGCGCGTCGAAGCGTTGCAGCTCTTGCTTGAGGGTCTGCGAGACCCGGTGCACTTCAGCGGTTTCGAGCATGTCCCAGTGGCCGCCATTCACCAGTTTCGCCAGGTAGCCGTCGCCGGCACGCCGACGCCAGAAACCGCGCAGCTCATGCAACTGCTGGCGGCTGAAGCCTTCCCGGGCCTGAATCAGCACCACGCGACCGGCCCGTGGCTCACATTCGTAGCCGGCCATGGCCAGGCGATTGTGGTTGTAGAGGTGGAAATAGCGCTCAACCTGCGCGTCTTCGATGCCGGGGTACATGCCATTGAAGCGCACCAGTTTGTCGCGGAACTCGGCCATGTCCACGGTGCCGATCTGCTGCCGGAAACTCGGGTCATCGGAGCCTTGGGTATCGAGCAGCACCACCGTCACGTGACGATGCCCGGACGCGGTCAGGCGCCGGGCCATTTCATAGGCCACCAGGCCGCCGAAGGACAGCCCGGTGAGCACCAGCGGTTGTGTCGCCAGCGGTTCGATCAAGCGCAAATAGGCGTCGGCCATGGCTTCGACCGTCGGCTCGGTGGCCTCCCCCGGATTCAACCCCGGCGACTGCACGCCGTAGACACCCACGGCCTCCGGCAACACTTTGGCCAGGGACAGGTAACAAAACGCGGTGCCGCCCGCCGGGTGAATGCACACCACATTGCGCCGGCCCGCACCGCGCCGGAATTCGATCAGGTTGCTCTGCACCGCCGCCGGGCTGGCCCCGGCGCGCAACCAGCCGCCCAGGGCTTCGATGGTCGGGTAACCGAGCACCACGCGCACCGGCACCTCGACGGCGAAGGCCTGGCCGATCTGATGGGCCATTTTGATCGCCGCAATAGACGTCCCGCCGACATTGAAAAAGTTGTCACGAATGCCAATCTGAGTGGCCAGCAACAAGCCTTTCCAGATCTGGTACAGCGTCAGTTCGATGTGGTCCCGTGGGCTGCTGAGGTTGACCTGCCGATTGGCCAGGTCTTGATCGGCCAGGCTCGTCAGTGCCACGCGATCGACTTTGCCATTGGCGGTCAGCGGCAGTGTGTCGAGCCACAGATAAGCGCTGGGCAACACGGCGCTCGGCAGGGTCGTCGCCAAGTGCGCGTGCACCGCCGATTCATCCGGCGTCTCAACCACCGCACAGCACGCTACCAGCCGCTGGTTCTGCGCCGTGTCACCAACCATCAGCACCACGGCGGCACGGATGTCGGCGAACGCTTCCAGCCGCGCTTCGATCTCGCCCAGCTCCAGGCGCACGCCGCGCAATTTGACCTGAAAATCGTTGCGACCGAGGAACTCCAATTGGCCGTCCGGGCGATACCGCGCCAGATCGCCGCTGCGATACAAGCGGTCACCGGGGACGAACGGGTTGTCGATAAAACGCTCGGCCGTGAGTTGCGCCAGCCCCAGATACCCGCGCGCCACACCGACGCCGCCGATGTGCAGTTGCCCGGTGACGCCTGCCGGCACGGGCGCATCGCGCTCATCCAATACGTAGAAGCGGTTGTTGGCGATGGGCCGGCCAATCGGCACTTGCAGGGCAGGCACTTCGGCGCCGGGCTCCAGGGTCCAGACGCTGTTGATTACCGTGGTTTCGGTCGGACCATAGACGTTATGCAAACGGGCATGGGGCAGCCGTTCCTGAAAACACCGGGCCAGGGCTGGCGACAGCTCACCGCCGCCGCTGAAGACGTCGGTCAGCTCGGTACACAGGCTGACCTCATCGACCTCAAGAAACAATTGCAGCATCGCCGGTACAAACACCAACGCCGTGACGCTTTGCTCGCGCACCACGCGGGCCATGTAACCCGGCTCCAAATGGCCACCGGGACGCGCCACCACCAAGCGCCCGCCCGTGGCCAGCGGCCAGAAGGTCTCCCACGCCGAGGCGTCGAAACCGAAGGGAATCTTGTGCAGCATCACCCCCGTTTCGCCGCACACCTGCGAACACCACAACAGCAGATTGCTCAAGCCACGGTGGGCGACCATCGCGCCTTTGGGCAACCCGGTGGTGCCCGAGGTGTAAATCACATAGGCGAGGTGATCCGCCGTCACCCCCACGCTGCGCGGGTCGGGATTGTCGGGCGACAGCCCGGCCCAACTCGCGGCATCAGCCTTGAGGTCGAGCACTGGCGCTTCCCAGGTTGAACCTTGCTGCGCCTGGCGCAGTATCGAGTGCGCCGGGCCAAGGGTCAGCAGCACCGCCGGGGTGCTGTCGCTGAGCATGTGGCTCAGGCGTCCGACCGGGTAATTGGGGTCCAGCGGCACATACGCGCCGCCGGCCTTGAGCACCGCCAGCAGCGCCACCGGCAGTTCCAGCGAGCGCTCGACGCACACCGCCACGCGCACGTCCGGGCCGACACCGAGGCTGCGCAAATACGCCGCCAGACGATTGGCCCGGGCATTCAATTCGGCGTAACTCAGGATTTCGGATTCGAACACCACCGCACAGGCCTGCGGATCGCGCGCGACCTGCGCTTCGATCAAGCGGTGCACGCAATCGGCCGGTTGTGCCAGCGGCGCGGAGCGGTTCCAGTCCACCAGGATTTGTTCGCGCTCGGCCTCGGCCATCAGCGACAAAGCGCCAATCGGCTGCTTGGGGTCCAGGGCAATCTGTTCGAGCAACTGCCGGTAATGACCGCTCAGGCGCTCAATGGTCGTCACGTCGAACAGGTCGGTGTTGTATTCCACCAACAGGTTCAGGCGCCCTTCCCGTTCGACCCATTCAAATGCCAGGTCGAACTTCGACGTGGCGCTGCTGGTGCCATAGGTGGACAGGCTCAAACCCGGCATTTGCACAGCACCACCGGGGGTGTTCTGCAACACCAGCATCACTTGGAACAGCGGCGAATGACCGGTATCGCGTTGTGGGTTGACCGCCTCGACCACCCGGTCGAACGGCACGTCCTGATGGGCGTGGACATCGAGCATTTGCCCGCGCACGTCACGCAGCAGTTCGGCGAAGGTGTGCTGCGGATCCAGACGTTGGCGGATCACCAGCGTGTTGACGAAGTGACCAATCAGCGGCTCGATTTCCGGACTGCTGCGGTTGGCGAACGGCGTGCCGATGCACAGGTCCTGTTGGCCGCTGTAGCGCCACATCAGCACCGCCAGCGCGCCCATCAACACATTGAACAAGGTGCCTTGGGTTTGTCGGGCCAACCCATTGAGTTCTCGCAGCGTGTTGCCGTCCAGGGATGAGCTGAACGTGGCGCCGGCGTAACGCTGCACCAACGGCCGTGGCCGGTCGCCGGGCAGAGTGGACAGCGACGGCGCATCGGCCAGGGTACGCCGCCAGTAATCGAGTTGCGCGGTCAACGCATCACCGCCCAGACGTTGCTGCTGCCAGCAGGCATAGTCGGCGTATTGCACCGGCAATGGCGCCAGGCTCGACGGCTCGCCCCGCTGATAATCCCCATACAGGGTCGCGACTTCGTGCAGGATCACGCCCATCGACCAGCCGTCAGCGATGATGTGGTGCACGCTGTACAGCCACAAATATTCGTCGTCGGCCAGGCGCAACAACGAGGCCCGCAGCAATGGACCGGTGGCCAGGTTGAACGGCGCCCGTGCATCGTGATCGACTGCCGCCTGGACCTGCTGCTCGCGCTCGGCGGCTGGCGAATCCCGTAGATCGGTTACAGCCAGTGCAAGCGCCATCGCCGGGTGCACCACCTGACGCGGTTCGCCATCGACGCTGCAAAACGTCGTGCGCAGGATTTCGTGGCGCTGGATCAGTTCGTTCAGCGCCTTTTCCAGCAGCGGCACCTCCAGCGACCCCTTGAGGGTCACCTCCGAGGGCACGTTGTAGAACGCGTTGCCCGGTTCCAGTTGATCGAGAAACCACAGTTGCCGCTGGGAAAACGACAGCGGCCAATTCGCTTCGCCAGCCGCCCGCAACGGAATCGCCGCCGCGTCCTGGCCACCGAGCAACGCAATCAGCTCAACCTTGTGGCGCTTGAGCGCCTGCATCATGTCTTGCGTCAGAAAGCCACGGGGCGCCTTGCAGCGCAGTTTGTCGCCGTCCACTTCGAGGACCACGGCGTGACGAGCGAACAGCTCCAGCAATTGATAGGCGTTCATACTTCAAATTCCTCCATGTCGCTGTCGTCACTGGGCTCGTCAGGGGCAAAGGCCTCGACCTGAGAACGGTGTTGTTCATCCGTGGTGCGCAGGCCACCGACCATCGAGTAGATCAACTGGTGGCTAGGCCCCAGGTCGAACAGCGCCGGCAATTGCGCCTCCTCAATCGAACCGACGCCACACAGGCCAAGGCCGTGCTCGACGGCGGTCATGGTCAGCAATTGCGCCATGGCGCCGCTTTCGATGTGGCAGAAGTCGCGACTGCGTTCGCCGTACAGCGGGCGGATCGCGGCCATGTCGGCGATGAAAAACAGCGAGAACGCGGCGTTCTCGTACACCGGGCGGTTGACGAAATAGTCGTAGGTATCCGGGTCGAGCACCCCGCTGTCGAGGGCCAGCAACCGATGCTGGCGCGGGTCGTAGTAATACGCGCCACCGGGCACGCCAAGCACCCGCTCCGGTTTGACGTACAGGTACGCCTGGATTGGGTACAACCCGCCCGCCGACGGGAACTGGTATTTCACTTCACCGTCGAGTTGGCCCTGGGTGAGCACCGCCAACAGCTCGGCAAATGCCTGGGTTTGAATCGGTTGCGCGCCGTACTGACGCACCGAGCGCAAATCGCTGAAACGCCGGGCGAACGCCGATCCCTGCGGCAGTGTCAGCGCCACCTCCGGCAACGCCCGGTCAAAGCTGCGACGGCCGCGCTGATCAGCCTTGAACTGCGCACGCTGTTGCGGATCTTCGATGACCTCTTCAGGGCTGCTCGCGCGCTGTTGTGCGTTGCTGACCAGTGCCTGGCGCGCCAGGCTTTGGCGATACATGCCGATCAAATGCAGCAAGGTCGGCTGCGCCAACAGTTGCGCGACGTGGGGACGGAACCGCAGTTCGCTGGACAGTGCGTTGCTGATCCGCACGATGTCGATCGACGTTGCGCCGAGGTTCAACAGGTTGGCATTGCCGGCGATGGCATCGCGCTTGAGCACGCCCTGCACGATCTCCACCAACCGATGTTCCTGTGGCCCATCGACTTCCAGCGCCGGGCCGGACTCCTGTTCCAGGGACGGTTCCGGCAAGCGTTTCTTGTCGACCTTGCCGTTGGACGACAGCGGCCAGGCCTCCACGAAAGTGAACGACGACGGCACCATGTACGCCGGCAGTTTGTCCGCCAGGTACTGGGCGAAGTCGCTGGCCTGCAACGCCGGATCAGCCTTGAGCACATACCCGGCCAGACGTTTTTCCCCCAGCGTGCTGCCGAGGATTTGCACCACAGCCCCTTGCACGCCGGGATGGCGATTGAGCGCGGCTTCGATCTCGCCCAACTCGATGCGATAACCCTGGACCTTGACCTGATTGTCTTCGCGGCCGAGGAACTCGATGTTGCCATCCGGTAGCAAACGCCCGAGGTCGCCGGTGCGGTACAGGCGTTCACCGGTCAACGGGTGCGGGAAGAAACTGCCCGCGCTGAGTTTTTCATCGCGCCAGTAACCCTGGGCCAAGCCGATACCGCCGATGTACAACTGCCCCGCGACCCAGGTCGGGCGCACTTGCAGCGCTTCGTCCAGTACGTAGAAGCGCTGGTGATCGAGGGCCTTGCCGTACGGGATGCTGCGCCACGCCGGATCGACGTGCTGCACCGGATAACAGATCGACCAGATCGAGGCTTCGGTGGCCCCGCCGAGGCTGAACAGTTGCGCCGAGGGCTGCAACGCCCACAGCCGTTGCGGCAGGGTCAGGGGAATCCAGTCGCCGGACAGCATCGCCACCCGCAGGCTGGCCGGCAGCGCACCGCCCTCACCCTCCACGTACTCAAGCAACATGCCGAGCAACGCCGGCACCGAGTTCCACAGGCTCACTTGATGGCGTTCGATCAAGTCCCGCCAATGCGCCGGGTCCAGGGCCAGTTGCGGTTCAAGGACCACCACTGCCGCACCCACCGCCAGGGTGCCGAAGAAGTCATAGACCGACAGGTCGAAACTCAGGGACGAGATCGCCAACACCCGGTCCGTCGGGCCGACAGCAAAGCGCCGGTTGATGTCGAGCAAGGTGTTGACCGCGCCGCGATGGTCGATCACCACGCCTTTTGGTTGGCCGGTGGAGCCGGAGGTGTAGATCACGTAGGCCAGATCGGTGGGCGCAACGTGCACCGGTTGCAAGATTGCTTGCGCAGTCGTGACGTCGTCAGTCACGGCCATGACACTGACTTGCGCCGGCCACTCGATGATGCCGAGCAGCGCCGGTTGAGTCAGCACCAGACTCACTTCGGCCCGTTCGAGAATATGCCGCACCCGTTCCGCCGGCAGCGTCGGGTCAATCGGCAGATAAGCGCCACCGGCATACAGAATCGCCAGGCTCGCCACCACTTGTTCCCAGCCGCGTTCCATCATCACCGCGACCAGCCGATTAGGCACCACGCCCCGGGCCTGAATCCGGGCGCCGAGGTGCTGTGCTTCAACCCGCAGTTGCGCGTAGGTGAGTTGCCGCTGCGCAGCGATCACCGCGACAGCATTGGGTGTGGTGAGGGCCTGACGCTCGAATAACTCGTGCATCAACGGCAACGCGTCGTGGTGATCGAGCGGTGCCGGCAGACGCGCCAACGGCAGCAGTTGCGGTGTGCTGGCGCCCCAGGCTTGCGGTTCCAGAAGACGATCCAGCAGCGCGTTATAGGCGACGAACATCGCCTCGATCATGCCTTGCGGGAACAACTCGTCGATGCTGTCCCAGTTGAACAGCAAGCGCCCTTCCAGCTCCAGCAAGGTGTGGTCGAGCCACACTTGCGGGGTCTGGGTAATGCTGTGCATGTGTTTGGCGTTCAGCGCATCCGCGAGGTTGAATTCGGCCAGTTCCGGTGCCGCTTCCGACAACGTGCTGTTGAACACAATCGGCATCGCCGTCTGCTGCACGCCCCGGGCCTGGGACAATTCCCGCAGCACCCGCACGCCGCTGACCACCGAGTGATCGATGTCTTGCCACAACTGCGCCTGCAACGCCCGGGCCTTGTCAGTGAAACTCATGGCCCCGGCAATGCTGACTTCCAGCAGCACCAGGGAGGTGAAGTCGCCGATGATTTCATCGACGTCCGGGTGCAACGGCAAACGGTTGAACAACGGCAGACTCAGGGTGAAGCGAGGCTGGCGACTCCACAGCGCCAGCACTTCGCTGAACGCGGTCAAGAGCATCACCGACGGCGTGACCGCAAACTGTTTGGCCACGGCTTTAAGCTGCGTCCATTGCGCCGCCGGCATGTCACGGTCGCGGCGGGTGAAGTGCGGGTTGGCAATGCTGTCCGGCTGGCGCACCAGCGGTAAATCCGGCGCCGGTGCCAAGGTAGTGACGCGTTCGCGCCAATAGCTCAGCGCCTGTTCGTAGCGCGTGCCGCTGCGCAGTTGGTGTTCGGCCAACACGTAATCGCGAAAGGTCAGGCCCGGCTCCGGCAGGACCAGGCTCGGCTCGACGTAGAACGCCATCAACTCGCGAGCGAGAATCTGCGTACTCGCCGCATCGACGATCAGTGCATCCAGGCTGATGTGCAAATGGCTGATGCCGTCACCGAGCAACGACAAACTGAACTCGAACAGCGGCCAGCGACTGGCGTCCAGCACTTGGTGCGACTGGCGCTCGCGGGTGGCTTCAAGGGTCTGTTGCGCGACCTCGGCAGGCAAACCGCGCAAATCGCTGCGGGGCATGCAGTAGGTCGGCACTTGTTCCAACACTTGCTGCGTACCGTCACTGTGGAACACCACGCGCAGCATGTCGTGACGCTGGATCATGCGGTTCAGCGCCTGCTCGAAGCGCGGGGCGTCGAAGTCGGGAATGCGCAGTTCTTCGTAGCCGTGGGCACTGACGCCGCCGAGGCTGACCGTGGCTTCACGACCAAACCAATACGCTTGCTGGATATCGGTCAGGGGAAACGGCTCATGCCGCGCATCGCGATCCGCCTCGATCTCAAGGAAGGCCGGCTCGATCCGCGTGTCAGCGTTGCGCCCTGCCTGCACCTGGGCCGCCAAATCCATCAGCATTGGGGTCTTGAACAGACTGCTCAGGGACAACTGCGCGCCCATGCGCTGGTTGATCGCGTAGATCATCCGTGTCGCCAACAGCGAGTGCCCACCGAGTTCGAAGAAGTTGTCGTGAATCCCGACCCGCTCGCACTTGAGCACCTCGGCCCAGATCTCGGCCATCTGCCGTTCGGTGTCATCCCGAGGCGCGACGTAAGTGGCCCCGGCGCTGCGTTCCGGCGCGGGCAGCGCCTGACGGTCGAGCTTGCCATTGCGGGTCAACGGCAACTGCGGCATCGACACCCACGCGGTTGGAATCATGTGTTCCGGCAGGTGCCGTTGTAGCTCCGCACGCAGGGTTTCGCTGGAGGCCGGGCCGACCACATAAGCCACCAGGCGCTTGTCGCCCGTCACGTCTTCACGCAGCAACACCACGGCTTCCTGCACGCCGGGCTGCTGTTGCAGCAGGCTATCGATCTCACCGAGTTCAACCCGGAAACCGCGCAGTTTGACTTGTTGGTCGATGCGTCCCAGGTACTGCACGTTGCCGTCGGCCTGAAACTTCGCCAGGTCACCGCTGCGGTACATGCGCGCGCCCGGTTTGGCGCTGAACGGGTCCGGCACGAAGCGTTCGGCGGTCAGGTCCGGACGGTTCAGGTAACCCCGGGCCAGGCACGCGCCGGCGATGTACAACTCACCCGCCACGCCGATGGGCACCGGGTTCATGTCGATGTCCAGCACATACAGCCGCGCGTTGGCGATCGGTCTGCCAATCGGCGGCGCGTCCGGCCAGTGATCGGCATCGCTGCACGCAAGGCTGAACTGGCTGACCACATGGGTTTCGGTCGGGCCGTACTGGTTGTGCAATTGCGCGGCGCCGAGGCCGCGCACAAAGCCGCGCAGTTCATCGTTGATTTGCAGGGCTTCACCCGCCGTGACGATCTCGCAGCCTCCGGCCGGCATCGGCGCGTCGGACTCGGTCAGGCCGGCGAGTTGCTGCAACACGGCAAACGGCAGGAATGCCCGCTGCACGCCTTCAGCCACCAGGGTCGGACGCAGGGCGGCGAGGTCCTTGCGGCTGTCTTCGCTCATCAGCAACAGGCTCGCGCCCTGGCACAAAGTGCTGCAGATTTCCTGGAACGACACGTCGAAATTCAGCGAGGCAAATTGCAACACTCGGCGTGGCGTCGTCGGGTTATCGAGTTGCCAGGCGATCAGGTTATCCAGGGCGCGGCGGCTGTGGGCCACGCCTTTTGGTCGTCCGGTGGAACCGGAGGTGTAGAGCACGTAGCCCAGATTTTCAGGGCTGACGCTTACGTGCGGATCGGTGTCCGGACAGTGCGCCCAACGCTGTGCGTCGGTGTCCAGGCAGCAGCGCATCAAGTCACTGGGGGCCACATCGCGTAATGCCGACTGAGTCAGCAACAATCTCGGCGCCGCGTCGCTGAACATGAAGGCCAGACGCTCGCTCGGGTACGCCGGGTCGAACGGCACATACGCCGCGCCAGCCTTGAGGATCGCCAGCAGACCGACGACCATCTGCGCCGAACGTTCCAGGCACAACCCCACTCGATGCTCGGGACGTACGCCTTGTTCGATCAGGTAATGCGCAAGTCGATTGGCGGCCTGATTCAGTTCGCCATAGTTCAGTTGCTGGCCATCGGCGAGCAACGCCACCGCCTCAGGCGTGCGCCGGGCCACGGCTTCAAACCGCGCCACGCAACCGGGCATGGCCGATGTGTCGCGCTCGGTGCGGTTCCAGTCGTGGACGATCTGTTGATGCTGTTGCGCGCTGAGCAGATCGACCGTCGTCAACGGCTGCTCAGGGTGCTCGACCATCTGCGTCAGCACCCGGCGCAGGTACTCGCCGAACTGCGCCACCGTGCCCGGCTCGAACAGGCCCGAGGCATATTCCAGGCCACCGACAATCTGCCCGTCACGCTCGTGAAGCGCCAGTTGCAGATCGAATTTGGCCACGTGATGGCTGCTCTCGATCGGGCTGACCTCAAGGCCGGACAACAGGAGATCGGAATCCTGATCCTGCTCCCAGGCAAACAGCACCTGGAACAACGGACTGTGGGCCAGGCTACGGGGTGGGTTGAGCAATTCCACGACTTGCTCGAACGGCAAGTCCTGATGTTCCTGGGCCTCCAGCGCGACACGCCGTGCCTGTTGCAGCCACTGCGTCACCGACGGCGACCCCGAGCGAGTCATGCGCAGCGCCAGGGTGTTGACGAAGAACCCGATCAGCCCTTCCAGTTCCTGTTGGGTGCGGTTGGCGGACGGCACGCCGATCACCACGTCGGCTTGCCCGGACAGGCGCGACAGCACCAGCGACCAGGCCGCCAGCAGGGTCATGAACAGCGTGGTGCCCTGCTGCATGCACAAGGCTTTCAGCTGCGCGGTCAACGCCGGGTCAAACACCAGCGGCACGAAACCGCCGAGGTAATCCTGCACCGGCGGACGCTTGTGATCGGCCGGCAGTTCCAGCAACACCGGCGCGCCGCTGAGGGTTTCGCGCCAGTAGCGGCTCTGTTCGGCCAGCACGTCGCCGGTCAGCCACTGCCGTTGCCACACGGCGTAATCCACGTACTGCACGGGCAGCGGCGGCAGCGGATCGTCGCGATCCTGAATGGCTGCTTCATACAACAGGCCCAACTCACGGGTGAGCACGCCCATCGACCAGCCATCGGAGACGATGTGGTGCTGAGTCAGCAACAGCACATGATCGTCCACCGCCAGCCGCACCAGGCTGACACGCATCAGCGGTCCCCGGGTCAGGTCGAAGGGCTTGGCACCTTCTTCATCGATCAATTGCGTGAGACGCGCTTCGGGTTGACCCTCCAGGTCAATCACCGGCAGCTTGATGAACTGCCAAAGCGCCGCGACCAGTTGCCGCCCTTCCCCTTCAACGGCGATGAACGTGGTGCGCAGCGCTTCATGGCGCGCCACCAGTTGATTGAAGCTGCGTTCCAGGGCCTCGACCTGCAACGGACCGCGCAAGCGCAGGTTCAACGGCATGTGATACGCCGCGTTGCCACCCTCCATTTGTGCGAGGAACCACAGGCGCTGCTGGGCAGACGACAACGTTTGCGCGCCCGACCGTTCAACAGCCGCTATCGCCACGCGAGCCTTGTCCTGGTTGAGTTTCAGGCGTTCGGCGAACTGTTCCAGCACCGGCGCGGCAAACAGCGCCGAAGGTGCCACTTCCAGACCGAGTTGGTGCCGAATCTGAGCCAGCACCCGCATAACCAACAACGAGTGGCCGCCGAGGGCAAAAAACTGATCCTGTCGCCCGACCCGCCCGACGCCGAGCACGTCGGCCCAAATGGCGGCGAGGGCGATTTCCAGCGGACCTTGCGGCGGCTGGTAGTCACGCTGATCGAAAGCCTCGGCGCCAGGCACAGGCAACGTGCTGCGATCAAGCTTGCCATTGGCGGTCAGCGGCAGCGTATCCAGACGCACGAATGCCGTGGGCACCATGTAATCCGGCAGGCCGACTTGCAGTTGCTCACGCAGCAAACGCGGGCTGAGTGCCGCGTCTTGGCTTTCGCAGTAATAAGCCACCAGTCGCGATTCGCCGAGGCTGTCCTGGCGCAACAGCACCAGGCTTTCGCGCACCCCGGCGATTGCCGCCAGACGCGCTTCGATCTCCCCCAGTTCCAGGCGCAGGCCGCGCAACTTGGCCTGGAAGTCATTGCGCCCCAGGAATTCCAGATGGCCGTCAGGCCGATAACGCGCCAGATCGCCGCTGCGATACAGACGCTCGCCCGCCACGAACGGGTTGTCGATAAACCGTTCGGCGCTCAGTTGCGGCAGGTTCAAGTAACCCCGTGCGACACCGACGCCACCGAGATACAGCTCGCCCGCGACACCCACGGGAACCGCTGCGCCCAAGGCGTCGAGCAGGTAAATCCGCGTATTGGCCAACGCTCGGCCGATGGGCAACACGCCTTCGGCCACGCTGGCGGCGTTGAACTCAAAACAGGTGCTGTCGATGCTCGCTTCGGTGACGCCATAGGCCTGGACAATCTGCGTCTGATCGCCACACAGCCTGCGCAGTTGGCGGGCGCTGTGGGCGGTCCAGATGTCCGAGCCGCAGACCACGGTGCGCATGAACGACAAGTCGTGGCCGGTTTCTTCGACCCAGGCCAGCAACGGATTAAGCACTGCCGGCACGAAGTCGGCAAAACCGATGCGTGCTTCGCTCAGCAGGCGATACAGCGCCGGCGGGTCCATCAGTGATTCACGCGGACACAGCACCAAGGTGCCGCCAAAACCCAGCGCGCGGATAAGGTCGGCACTGAACACGTCGAAGGAAAAACCGGCCATTTGCAGGTGATTGAGGGGACCTCTCAAGGCGTAGAGTTTTTCCCACGCCGCGCTCACGGCGATCAGGCCACAGTGTTCAACCATCACGCCTTTCGGTGTGCCGGTGGAACCTGAGGTGTAGATCACGTACGCCAGGTGCCGCGGCGTCAGGCCGACAGCGTGGGGGTCGGGGTTGTGTGGTGACTGCGATGCCCATTGACGGGTGTCGGCAATGTCCAGGACCGTCGAATGCTCAAGGGCCACAGAGGCCGGGCCGTGGGTCAACACCACGACGGGCGCGCTATCGGCCAGCATGTGCGCCAGCCGCGCCGGTGGATACGCCGGGTCCAGCGGCACATACGCGCCGCCGGCCTTGAGCACCGCCAGCACGCCAATCAGCATGTCCAGCGAACGCTCCAGGCACAACCCGACCCGCACGTCCGGCCCGACGCCGAGGCTGCGCAGGTGATGGGCCAGGCGGTTGGCCTGGGTGTTGAGGTCGCCGTAGCTGAGTTCGTCAGCGTGCAACCGCACGGCGATGGCGTCGGGATTGCGCAGGGCCTGGGCTTCGAACAAACCGTGTACGGATTGGTTGGCGTCGAACGGCTGCTCGGCGCTGTTCCAGTCGTGCAGCAGACGCTGGCGTTCGGTGTCGCCGAGCATCTCCAGCGTCATCACCGAAGCGGCGGGTTGCGCGACTATTTGCTGCAGAACCGTCTTCAGGTAACCGGCGAAGCGCTCAATGGTCACGGCGTCGAACAGCGCCGAGGCGTAATGCAGATGACCGCTGAGGCACCCGTCGGTTTCGGCCAGGACCAGCGTCAGGTCGAACCCGGCAGGCAGTGATTCAGAGTGGTTCCAGGCAAACAGCACCTGGATCAGCGGATGGTAAGCAAGGCTGTGTTCGGGGGTGAGGTGCGCCAGCAATTGTTCGAACGGCAGGTCCTGATGCTCCTCGGCGCCGAGCAGCACCGCGCGGGTGTGATCGAGCAATTGGCTCGTGGACGGAGCTTCCGTCAGGGACAGACGCAGTGGTAGCGTGTTGCCTAAATCTCCCGTGCGCGCCCCGATCATCACCTCGTGCTGACCGGACAACCGCGCCAGCACCACCGTCCAACCGGCGAGCAACGTCATGAACAAAGAGTTGCCGTGACGCTGGCCCAAAACCTTGAGCCCTTCGGTCAGTGGCGCATCCAGTTCCAGTGCGTGCGAAGCAATTTGGGTGCCCTGCACCGCCGGCCGTGGCCGATCGGCTGGCAACTCCAGCAACGCCGGGGCGTCGGCCAGCCGTTCGCGCCAATAGGCGAGTGCCGGGGTGTCAGATGGATTTTCGGGTAAAGCGTTGGGCTGCGCGGAGGTCGTCCCACGCAAGGAAGATTTGTCGAACATCAGGCTACCGTCCATGACTACATTATTTTTGTGTGTTGGCTGGGACGTTCATCACCCGCCAGTCAGGCCCGACACTGTGTGCCGGGTCGGTCATGCGAAATCAGGGGGATAGTGCGGCTCGTACTCGCGGACCCACGTCGTTGGCAGACGCAGTGGCGTGCAGAAGGTTGCAGGGGATTTGGCTGGCGAACAGCGCAGCAAGGCGTGAATCGCAAACAGCTGGGGAACTGACGGGGACAGTGGCGACTTCGGTCGCCCAGCCCTTTAAACCGACGAATGCATACCGCTTGACCAATTGAAACCTCACCTTTCGTTTGAGGGTCAACGACGGGGAACGGCCTGCGCAGGGGTGACAGCGCTTGGGTGGACCCGATCGGCTGCGATTGCCGGGTCTGTAGACACATGGCAACCCTTTGGCGCCAGACTTTTGGCCTGGTGCGCCGCCGGATAATAACCACGGAGCTTGGCGGTGAAGCAAACAAAAAGTTACAAAAGTGAAAAATAATTTTCAGATATTTCCTTCATTCGCGCCGCGTCATCCGACGCAAAGTGCCGCCGTAAAGCCTTGGAGCGACGCTCGAATGCGCTTGGGGCGCGGCCTCAATTCGGATCCAGCAAACCGCCGCTCCAATGCCGCGATTCCCGGCTGCCGGTGAACTTGGCAACGACCATGCCTTGTGACACCAGCCGATCCCGATAGCGCGTCACCATTCGCCCGGCCTGCTCGGCGTACAACACCACCTCGGAAGCGGGATCGCCGGGGCGCTGGAGGATTCGCGCAAAACGCTGCCCGGCCTCGACGACATCCCCCAGTTCCTTTTCGAAAATCAGCACCCCGGGTTGCGGCGCGAGGTGGGTTTCCATATGGCTCATCTGCATGCTCTCGACGGGCCAGTCAGCCGGCGTCGTGGCCTCATCGATGGCGCCGATGCCGCACAACCAGGCATACAAGCCTTGCGCATCCTGTCCGGCGAAGTGGTCGCTGACATCGCCCTGCCCTCGCAACTCCAGGGTCGCGGCCATTTTCCGCGCGGTGACGCCGTCACGCAGCCAGGGCGCAATGATCGTTTCTTCGAAAGAACCGTCGCCGCCGTCATCCCAGATGATCGCCACGTCCATTTTCATCGCCGCCGCCAGTTCACGGCCACGGGGCCAGAAACTGCGGTGCACGTAGAGGTACGGCAGGGCTTCGTCATCGGTGTGCAGATCGAGCATCACGTCTGCGGTGGCCGCCAGTTGCACCAGGCTTTTTTGCCATTCATGGACGTTGGTCGAAGGTCGCTCCAGCGCCGCCGACACGTCAAACCCGCGGTTGAAGTTATGCCCGGTGGCGTCGTGAAAACGCCCGAGAATCCGCCCCTGGCGAAACTGCCCGATGCCCAAGGGATTGGCCTGGGGTACCACGGTCACGCGGCTCTTGAGCTTGCCCTCGGCTTCGGCAATTTTTAGCCGCTGCATCAGCAGATGCAGAACCAGCATCCCGGCAATTTCATCGGCGTGCACCCCGGCCTGCAAGTGCACATTCGGCCCGTTGCCATCACCTTCAAACCGCCAGGCACCGACCCGCAGCGCATCGCCGTTATTGTTGCGAACACTGAACGAAATATCCTGCGCCATCCGCTTGCCCTCCCGTGTTGAACATTAAAAAACCCTGGATTGCCGTCGTCGAGGCTGGAACTTGAACGCACGTTCAACTAAGCTCGCCAACCAGGCACTGCACCCAAGGATTCGCTTGTGACCACCGACTCTCCAAAATTCCGTCGCGTTGAAGCCGACGCGCGTCGTGAACTGCTGATTGCCGCCACGCTGCGTTGCCTGGCCCGCGACGGCCACGCCGGTATTTCCGTGCGCCGTATCGCCACCGAGGCCGGGGTGTCCGTCGGCCTGCTCAATCACCATTTCGGCAGCATCGACGCGTTGATCGCGGACACCTACCAGACCCTCGCCAGCGAGCTGACCAGCGCCCTGCTCCAGGAAGTCGAGCAGGCCGAGACACCAGCCGAAAAAATGGACACCTTCCTCGTCGGCTCGTTTTCGCCCCGGGTCATGGACCCGCAATTACTCGGGGTCTGGGTGGTGTTCTGGAGCCTGATCCGGCACTCCGAACATGTCAGCCAGACCCACGAAAAAAGCTACCGCGCCTACCTCGATCTGCTGCGCCAACTGCTGGATGATCTGGCGGCCAGCGAAGGTTTCGTCATTCACGACACGCGCCTGGCGGCCATCGGCTTATCGGCGATGCTCGACGGACTCTGGATCGAGTGGTGCCTGAACCCCGAAACCTTCAGCCCCGCCAACGGCCTCCACATCTGTCGTTGCTGGATAAAGGGGCTGCGTCACGGAGCATTCAGCACCGACGACGTCCTGTGAGGCATGGCGCCCGAAGATCATGGCCAGGGTGCCGCTGACCGCGATCAACCCGGCGCCGATCATCAGTGACACATCCATCAGCGTGCCCCAGATCAGGTTCGAGAGCGCAAACGCCCAGATCAGCCCGGTGTACTCGAATGGCGCCAGCAAGGTCGCCGTCGCACGCTGGAAACTGGCAAACAGCAGAAATTGACCGATACCGCCCACCAGCCCGGCCGCCAGCATGCCCAGCCACGCCGGGGTCGGCGCCGGGGTGTGGGTCCAGGGCAGCGCCACCAGCATGCAAATGACAAACACCACGTTGGTGATCAGCATCTGCTCCAGCACTGACGTTTGATCATCGACCTGACGCAACTGGATGTAGGTGAAGGCCCAACACATCGCCGCCAGGAGCGTGAGGACGATCGGCAACGGATCGGCAATGTTGTTCGGGCGGCAGGCAATGATCACGCCGACGAAGCCGATGATCAGACTGAACCACTGCCAGCCGCTGGCGCGTTCCTTGAGAATCATCGCCGCCAGTACCGTGACCATGATCGGCGCCGAAAAATACAGGGTGGTCATCTCGGCCAGCGTCAGGTCCCGGGCGGCCGTGTAGTACAGCAACCAGGCCACGATCGACAACAAGCCGCGCACCACCAGCAAGCGCCGGCTCGGCGAACGCCACGCCCGCTGAACCAGGCGCAGACGCCCCGCCAGCAAACAGGCAACGACCACCACCAGGCTGCGCCAGAACAGAATGGTCACCACCGAATAATCGGCCACCAGCCACTTGATGCCCGCGTCCTGCAACGCCAGGAACGCGTAGCCCAAAGTGCACAGGCCAATGCCCTGCAGCGAGCGGTCGACGATCTTTGGCGAACTCATTACATGGACCTGCGCACAGGTGTCCCGCGCCGTTCGACAAAGGCAAACAGCGCCTCGATCAGGAAGGTCAGGCACACGTACACCCCGGCCACCAGCAGCAACGGCTCATAGACTTGCAGGGTTTGCGCCCGGACCACGTTGGCCGCGCCCAGCAGGTCGATCACCGCAATGGTCGAGGCCAGCGCCGTGGACTTGAGCAACATCACGGTTTCCCCGGCCAAGGTCGGCAACAGCAAGCGCATGGCCCGGGGCAAGCGCACCCGCAGCAGGGATTGACGCGAAGTCATGCCGAAGGCCGAGGCGGCTTCCATTTCACCCCTGGGCACCGCCAGCAGGCCGCCGCGAATCACTTCGCCGACATAGGCGCCCATCGACAACACCAAAGCGAACACGATGTACCAGTAACCGTCACGCAGGTAGGGCCAGAGGAAACTGCCGCGAATCAATGGAAATTGCGCAAACAGGCTGCCGAGCCCGTAGTAGAAAATGTAGATCTGGATCAGCAACGGCGTGCCGCGAAACACACTGGTGTAGAACAGGCTAGCCCTGGCGATCACCTTGTATTTCGAGATCCGCGCCAGTGCCACCAGGATGGCCAACAAGAAACCGAACACACTGGACAGCAACAGCAGGGTAACGGTCGTTTGCAACCCTCGGCCCAACAGCGCTGCGTATTCAACTATCCACGCTGGAATCATTTCAATCACTCAGCCAAAGGCATCCAGCGACGAATGCGTCGCTCAAGCCGTCCCGACAGGTAGTTGGACACCAACGTCACCGCGTAATACATCGCCGCGGCCGTGAGGTAGAACAACAGATAATGACGCGTGGAACCCGCGCCTTGTTTGGCGGTGTACAACAGCTCGTTGGTGCCGACCACGCTGATCAATGCGCTGTCCTTGATCAGGTTGATCCACAGGTTCGCCATCCCCGCCATCGCAAACGGCGCCATGATCGGCAACGTGACGCGCCGGAACAGGCCGAACCCGCTCAGGCCAAACGCCCGCGCCGCTTCGATCTGGCCGAACGGAATCGCCTGGATCGCCGCCCGGAAAATTTCCGAGGCGTACGCGCCCTGCACCAGCCCCAACACCACGATGGCCGCCAGAGGACCGCTGACATTCACCACCTCGTAACCCAATTGGACCATCAGCGAGTTGAGGAGCATGGAACCGACGTAGTACAGCAGCAGGATCAGCAACAACTCCGGCACCGCGCGGAACAACGTGGTGTAGCTGCGCATCAGCGTCGCAATCGGTTTCGGCGCGTTGAGCTTGAGGCAAGCCACGACCAGTCCGATGGCCAGCCCGAGCACAAAGGCCCCGGCCGAAATCTGCAGGGTCATCCACAGCCCTTTGAGCAGAGCACCGCCCCACCCTGTTTCGCTGAAATTGATCAACTCGAACATTGCTGGCTCTCCAAATAGCGCAATCACTGTCCTACGCAATCCCTGTAGGAGCGAGGCTTGCCCGCGAAGCTTTTGGCGGCTTCAAAGGCCCCTTCGCGGGCAAGCCTCGCTCCTACAGGGTCAGGGTTTGCAGCCCTGGTGTCAGAACGCAGGTTTCACGCTGGTGCCGAAGTAGTGCTCGGAGAGGTCGTCGTAGTCCTTGCTGGCCAGCAAGGAGGTGATGGCCTTGTCGAGTTTGGCCTTGAGTTCGGTGTCATCCTTGCGCAGACCGGCGCCCACACCTTTGCCGAAGATCGGGTCATACGGCACCGGGCCGAGGTACGCCAGGTCTTTGGCATCGGGGGTTTTGACGAAGGCGGCCATGGCCGTGCCGTCCGCCATCATCAGGTCGATGCGACCGGCAATCAGGTCGGCGTTGGCCGAGTCCTGGGTGTCGTAATACTTAACGTCGGCAATTTTCTTGTAGTAGGTCTTGAGGAAACTGGCGCTCACCGTCGAGTTCTGCACGCCGATGGTCTTGCCCTTGAGATCATCCGGGTACTTTTTCACCGACGCGTCCTTCGGCCCGACAATCGCAATCACCGAGTCGTAGTAAGCCTTGCTGAACGCGATCTGTTTTTCCCGTTCTTCGGTCACGGACATGGAAGAGAAAATCACATCGATCTTCTTCGCCAGCAGCGACGGAATGATCCCGTCCCACGCCACTTCCTTGATTTCGCACTCGGCTTTCATTTCGCTGCACAGCTTGTGAATCAGGTCGACTTCAAAGCCTTTCCACTCACCGTTGGCCTGTTTTTCGGTATACGGCGGATAGGGTTCAGCCGCCACCGCGAACCTGATCGGCTGGGCCTGCGCCGCACTCATACCGGCCAGCAATACGCAGGTCACGCCGGTCAACCAGTTTGCCAAACGTCGATTTCCCATGATGTTTTCCCGTCTTTTTATGGTGCGTTAGCGAGTCTGATGAGCGTTGACGAACTGCCGGCAACGCTCACTGCGTGGGTGTACGAACACTTCATCCGGCGAACCGGTTTCCTCGATCAGCCCTTGATGCAGATAGGCGACTTTGGACGACACATCGCGAGCGAAAGCCATCTCATGGGTCACCAGAATCATGGTCCGGCCTTCTTCCGCGAGGGAGCGGATCACCCGCAGCACTTCGCCGACCAGTTCCGGGTCGAGTGCCGAGGTGGGTTCATCGAACAGCATGACTTTGGGCCGCATGGCCAAGGCCCGGGCGATGGCCACCCGTTGCTGCTGTCCCCCGGAGAGAAACGCCGGGTACTCGTTGCGCTTGGCCGCCAGCCCTACCCGTTCCAGCAAGGCTTCGGCCCGTTCAGTGGCTTCGGCACGGCTTTCACGCAGGACCTGGGTCGGCGCTTCGATGAGGTTTTCCAGCACCGTGCGATGGGGCCAGAGGTTGAAGTTCTGGAACACCATGCCCAGGCTCGAACGAATCCGCACCAGTTGCTTGGCATCCGACACCAGCGGTGCGCCGGGACGATCGAAGTTCAAGTGAATGCTTTCGCCGTCCACCAGGATCCGCCCCTGGTCCGGCACTTCGAGCATGTTGATACAGCGCAGCAAGGTACTTTTGCCCGAGCCGCTGGCACCGATCAGGGAGATCACGTCACCTTCGCGGGCCGTCAGCGAGACGCCCTTGAGCACCTCGATATTGCCGAAGCGTTTGTGCAGGCCATCGACTTCGATCATGGTCCTGGCCACGGCCGGCTCTGCCGTCGCGGCGCTGGTGACACGGGCGGCCACGGGCCGGGGTGCTTCGCCTTTGAGTACCAAGACAAAATCGCGAATGCGTTGGCAGGCCTGGGCCAGTCGTTCTTCGCCCAGGGTGAACGAGATCCGTACGAAGCCTTGTGCCGGTTCACCGAATGCGGCGGCGTCCAACACCGACACCTTTGCTTCGCGCAATAGACGCCAGGCGAACTCCAGGGAGCTCAACCCGGTGTCACGCACATCCACCAGCACAAACATGCCGGCATCGGGGTTGAGCACCGAAATGCCCGGGCAATCCGACAGGCCGGCCACCACCAGATCCCGGCGCTGGCGATAAATTTCACGCATGCCGTGGGTGACTTCCTCATGGGCCAGCACCGCTGCGAGTGCGGCTTCCATGACAAACCCCGGCAAGCCGTAGAGCATGCTCAGCACCAGATTTTCCGCATGGGCGACCATCGCTTCATCGGCGATGATCCAGCCGGTGCGCCAGCCGGTCATCGCATGGGATTTCGACAGGCTGCCGATCACCACGCAACGCTCGGCCATGCCGGGCAATGACGCCAGGCTGAGGTGCTCGCGTTCAAACGTCAGGCTCTCATACACCTCATCCACCACCACCCACAAATCATGGGCGATCACGAGGTCAGCGATGCCTTGCAGCTCTTCGCGGCTGAGTACCACGCCCGTGGGGTTGTTGGGGTTGGAGAAGAAAATCGCCCGGGTCTTGGGAGTGATGGCCTTGGCGAGTACGGCGGCGTCGAGGCGGAAACCCGCATCCGCCGAGCACGGAACCCGGACCAGCGTCGCGCCGGAGGCCTTGAGCGTGGCCTCGTAGGTGACGTACATCGGGTCCAGGGCAATCACTTCGTCGCCGATATTGAGCAGGCACATCGAAGTCGCGAACAACGCGTTCTGTGCCCCGGCGACGATGATGACGTTGGACGCATTCACTTCACGCTCGAACAAGCCGCTGTAGCGCGTGGCGATGGCTTCGCGCAAGGCCTGTCGACCGGCGATTTCGGTGTAGTGGGTGTCGCCCTCGCGCAGGGCGTGGATCGCGGCGTCGGTGATGAAATCGGGGGTGGGGAAATCCGGGTCGCCGACGCTCAGGATGATCACATCTTCGCCACGGCGTCGGGCTTCGAACGCTGCATTGTGAATATCCCAAGCGGCGACGCCGTCGCCTGAAATTCGCTCAACAAAGGGTGAAAACCGCATGCCAGTGCCTCGTTCGAATGGAAGAAACGCAAGCCCGCAACCAACCGGGGGTGGTGGAGCCAACATAGCCGACGCTGAACAGTCGTTCAACAGAAAAGTCATCCGGGTTCGCGTTCAGCGTAAACAGGTCGTTTTCACGACAGTCGAGCCGTTTTTCAGGTCGGGATTGCTTGGGTTTATCGGCACGCGCAGGCGTGTTTGAGCTCGATCAGGGTTACGCCGGCATGGGCAAACCCGCGACGCAGATCGCGCTCCAGCTCGTCGAGGCTTTGCGGCTCGTACACCGTGCAGCCGAAGGCTTTGGCCAGCAGCACGAAATCCGGATTGCGCGGCAACACACCGACCGGTTCGATGTCCAGGCTGAGCATGTCGTCGCGAATCTGCCCCAGGGCGTCGTTGTTCCAGAGCAGCACTACCAGCGGGCTGTCCAGTTCCTCGACGGCGGTGGCCAACTCCTGCACGGTGTAAAGAAAACCACCGTCCCCCACCAGCACCAGACCGGGCCGCCGGGGCGCGCCGAATTTCGCACCGATCCCCGCCGGCAAGCCATACCCCAGGGTTCCGTAGCCGGTGGGATGCAGCCAACTGCGGATACCCTGGCTGGCGAAGGCGTAGTTGCCGGTGTAGGCCAATTGAGTCATGTCGCTGCTGATGACGGTGTCGGCGGGCATCGCGGCGATGATGCGGTCCAGAATCTGTTGATGGAGCGCCTGCAATTCACCGTGGCCGCTGCGGATCGCCGCATTCAACGCGGCCACTGCCGTGATCGCTTCACGAGGATCGCGCACCTCGTCAGGCAAGCGTGTCAGCAGCGCGCCGAGGGTCTGCCGGGCATCGCCGTGCAGGGCGACGGCGCAAGGGTAGAAATCGTTGAACTTGCGTGAATCGATATCGACCCGGATCACTTCACCGCTCAGCGGCAGGCGCTCGCGCCAGTAATCGGTGTCGGCCATTTCAGTCCCGACGGCCAGCACCACATCCGCTTGCGCGATCAGGTCCCAACCGGGTTGGACGCAAAGGCTGGAGCCGGCATTCAACGGCGCATCCGGGGCCAGCAACCCTTTGCCGGCGACACTGGTGAACAGCGGCGCGGCGAGACGTTCGCTCAAGGCCTGCAACTGCGCCCCCGCCGCCAATGCACCGCCACCCGCAATGATCATCGGACGCCTGGCCTGCTGCAGACGCCGGGCCGCGTCATCCAGCGTGCCAGCCTCCGGCAGACCGCGCCCCGGACGACGCACCACTTCAGCGCTCCAGTCACGACTGATCGCCCCGGCCAGCACATCCAGCGGCACCGAAATGTGCACCGGCCGCGGACGCTCGCTGTCGAACACGGCAAAGGCGCGAGCGATCAGCCCCGGTAAATCGTCGGTGCTCAGGGCCACCGCCGAAAACGCCGTGATGGGCGCGGTGATTGCCCGTTGATCCTGGGTTTCATGCAGGCAGCCCCAGCCTTTGCCGAGACTTGAAGTGTGGTTGACGCTGGAGATCACCAGCATCGGAATCGAGTCGGCATAGGCCTGGCCGATGGCCGTCGCCGCGTTGGTGACGCCGGGCCCGGTAATGATGAAGCACACGCCGGGTTTGCCGCTGACCCGGGCATAACCGTCAGCCATGAAACCGGCGCCCTGCTCGTGGCGGGTCAACACATGACGAATGCCGCTGCCCGGCAGGCCACGATACAGCTCCAACGTGTGCACACCGGGAATGCCGAACACGGTGTCGACGCCATAATTGGCCAGCAGACGCACCAATGCCTGGCCGCCGGTCAGACTTGTAGAAACAGGTTGCGGGGTCGATTGGAAGCTCATGCCAGCCCTCGTTTTATTGTTTTGAAGTGATGAAGGATGCTGTCGATACTAAACACTCGTTCAACAGAGAGGCAAGTTTTTACTCATCTGCGAAAACACATCACAAAGGTCAATTAATTATTTGGTTTAAAAGGATTTTATCCAGACGCGACCGAGGTCCGGCTGACAGTTGTTACATCTTCGAACATTCCTGAATGCTCAGGCGGCCAGGGATGCACCGGCGGTAAACAGATAGCCTGCGCCGTGAATGGTGATGATCAATTCCGGTTGCGCCGGGTCATCATGCAGCTTGCGGCGCAGACGCCCGACCAGCACATCAATGGAGCGATCGTTGGGCAGCCATTCCCGGTTGCGCAATTGGTCCATCAACTGGTCGCGGCTCAAGGTGTGGCCGCTGTTGCGGATGAACACATTGAGCAACTGAAACTCACCATGGCTGAGCAGGGTTTCGCGACCATCGCAGCCCTTCAGGCGGCGGCGGTCGGTGTCCAGGGTCCAGTCGGCAAAACGCTTGAGATGTGCATCGGGTTGCGCCGCAGGTTGCGCGAGCAATTGGGCGTGGTGCACGCGACGCAGCAGGTTACGGGCGCGGGTGAGTAATTCCGGCGAGGCCAGGGGTTGGGTCAGGTAATCATCGGCGCCGCACTCCAGGCCTGCGAGGCGTTCGGCGTCATCGCCACCCACCAGGATAATCCCGACCTCCGAACGCCCGCGCCATTGGCGAGTCAGGGCCAGGGCGTTGTCGCTTCGCAAATGCGCATCCAGCAACACCAGCCCCACTGGTAAACGCTCAAGGCATGCATCGGCCTGATCGGCGCTGTAGGCACAGTGGACCTCATAGCCTTCCCCGCCCAGAAAACCTTGCAGCGATTCCCGCAGCAACGGATTTTCGCTCACCACCAGCACGCACGGCATCAGCTTCATGACCTGGCTCCTGTTCGTGCCGCAAACGGCCGATTTTTGGAATTTTACGAAGCGCGAAGACCTGCACTGTAGCGACTGCTGAACAGTTGATCAACAAGCCGATATCAGCGCGCGATGAAACGCCGAAACCCGCCCATTTGCAGGCCATCGACCCACGCCTCACAAATTTGCACGCCCTGGGCCGGGGTGAAGGTGTCGGGATTGAGCCCGCATTCCAGCCACAAACCATCCAGCAATGCGCTCAAGCCGATGGCCGCCAGACCGCTGTCGAAACCTTCCCAGCCCTCCTCCTGCGCCAACAAGGTCAAGGCTTCACCCATGATGGTCCGATACTCGCCGTAGGAATGATCGTGGGCGCGGTTGATCGCATCGGCGGTTTTCACCGCGCCCCAGAACGCCAGCCAGGCTTCGAGCAGTTCGGGGTCAAGCATGCGCGAGGAAAACGACGCTTCGAAGAATGCCGTCAAATGCCGTCGCGCGCCGCTGCCTGCGGCGGCCACGGACTCGCGCAACAGCTTCATCACCTGTCCGGTGATTTGCAGATAGGCATCGGCGACCAGTTCGTCCTTGCCGGCGAAGTGATGACTGATCAACCCCACGGAAACCCCGGCCTCAGCGCAAATCTTGCGGATTGAGGTGCCGACAAATCCGTACTTTTTCAGGCACCTCAGCGTGGCCGCCACCAGATTGGCCTTGCGTAGTTCGGGGTCCATTCGCAGAAAACGCGCTTCCTCGGCCATGGTGCTTTTGTCCTTTTGAAATCAACGGATCGGATACAGCGCCTCGTCAAACTGCGCCAGGCGCGGGAAGACCAGCGGCGCATCCTGATCGAGGCGCTCCAGGCGCTGCTGGTAATCGAGCAGAAATTGTCCGCGAGCATCGGCGCTGATATACGGCACATGCCACGCCACGAATGGCGGCAGCACGTCGAGGCCGACATACGCCAGCGTGCCGCGCAGCAGTGGCCGCAACATGTCCTCCAGAGGACCGTGAATCGCGTCCTCGCCGAACATGTGCTCGCGCCCGCCGAGGGTCACGCTGACCAGCGCTTTCTTGCCCGCCAGCCCGCCCTGATCATAAAAACGCTTGCCGCCGTAGCAAACGCCGGAGACCAGCACCCGGTCGATCCAGCCCTTGAGGATGGCCGGCATGGAGAACCAATAGATCGGAAAGTTAAGGATCAGCAAGTCAGCCCACAGCAACTTGTCCAGTTCCTGCTGGATGTCCAGGGCCAGGCTTTTGGTTTTGACGCCCAGGCGCTGTTCGAGGGCGTAGACCAGGTAGTCGGGGTTGTCCCGGTCGCAGAAGTCCTCGGCGCTGGCGACGGGGTTCCAGTGCATGGCGTAGAGGTCGGAGACCTGGACCTCATGCCCTTGGGCTTGCAAGGTCCCCACAGCCTGATCGCGCAGGGCGCTGGTAAAGGATTGCGGTTCGGGGTGGGCGTGCAGTATCAGAACATTCATTTGAGCAGCCTTATGATTCAGTCAGTTTCAGGCCAGGCGGATCAGTGCATCCACCGCCACGGCACCTTGGGCATTGACCAGCAAGGGGTTCACATCCAGTTCCAGCAAGCGGTCGGCGTTCTCGCCGGCGTAATCCGCCACGGCACGAATCGCCCGAACCAATGCCGGCATATCCACCGCCGGCCCACCGCGAAACCCCGTGAGCAACGGCGCACAGCGCAGGCCCAGCAGTGCATCGTGAATAGCCTGGTCGGTGGTCGGCAGCAACAGGCTGCGACTGTCCTTGAGCAGCTCGACCAAAATCCCCCCCGCCCCAATCACCAGCGCCAGGCCGAAGCCGGTTTCGCGTTTGATCCCGACGATCAATTCCGCCAAGGGTGGCGGCGCCATGCGTTCGAGCAGCACCTGATCGAACACCAGCCCCGGGGCATGCCGCGCAAGATTGCCGCGCATGGTTTCCAGCGCTGATTGCAACGCCGCCGGATCTTTCAGATTGAGGGCCACACCGCCGGCTTCGGTTTTGTGCGGCAGGTCGGCGCTGACCACTTTGAGCACCAGCGGATAACCGAGACGACTGGCCTCGTCCAACGCCTGTTCCGGGCGGCACAACCGCGATTCCGGTAATGGCAGACCGAACGGACGCAGCGCCTGTTTGGACTGCCACTCATCCAGCAACCGCCCTTCAGCCACCAGCGCAGCCGGACAGATCGGCGCCAGGACCGATTCACCCTTGGCCAGTAAAGCCTGACGGCGCGCCTGGTATCGGGCGATCCGCCCCCACGCCGCCAAACCGTCTTCTATTCCTTGCAGCGCCGCCACGCCACGGGCATGCAGCCGATCGCGAGCACTGGCCGGGAGCAACTCCGGAAACGCCGACGCCACAACGCCGGTCTTGCCATGCCGCTCCAGCCGTTCGCAAAACAACTCCAGCAGCAAGTCGCACTCCTTGCGTTCACCGGTGGATTCGGCCGGGTAATCCAGCACCAGCAAGGCTGCGTCCGAGGGTGTGCGCAAAACGCTGTCGAGCATGTTTTCCAGCGCGTCGCGATCACCCCAGATCGCCGTAGTGAAGTCCAGCGGATTGACCAGGTTGGCGTAGCCCGGCAACACCTGCGTCAGATCCGCCCGTTGGCTGTCGTCAAATTTGGGCAGGGTCAAGCCGTTGCGTTCGGCATAGTCGGCGATAAATCCCGCATCGCCACCGGAACAGGCCAGCGCCGTCAAACTCGGTCCGGCCGGCAAACGACCACAGGCCGCAGCCTTGAGGGTTTCGACAAAGCTCACCGGGCCGCTGACACGAATGACACCGAGACGCTCGAACAGGCTGTCATACAGTGCATCGGAACCGGCCAGGGAACTGGTGTGACTCAACGCCAGTTCGGCGCCAATCTGTGACACACCGGTTTTCAGGGCGATTACCGGAATGCCTTTCTCCAGCGCCTTGTGCGCGGCGCGGGCAAAACCGGGGACGTTCTTAAGCCCTTCAAGGTGCAGACCGATAGCCGTCACACGCGGCTCGTCGAGCAGCACGTCCATCAATTCCGCTACGCCGAGCTGCGCCTGATTGCCCACTGATGCCATGTAAGCCAACGGCAGCGAGCGATCGCTCATGCTCAGGTTGTAGGCAAAGTTGCCGCTCTGGGTCAGCACCGCGACGCCCTTCTCCACGGCCTTGCCACCATGGGCCACCGGCCACAACGCGGCGCTGTGCAGGTAGTCGAGCAAGCCATAACAGTTCGGCCCGAGCAACGCCATGTCGCCGGCGGCTTGCAGCAGTTGCGTCTGCATGGCCTGCCCTTGCTCGCCGGTTTCAGCGAAGCCGGAGGCATAACAGATCGCTCCGCCGGCGCCCTTGAGCGCCAGGTCGGCAACGCAACTCAAGGTCAGTTCGCGATTGGTGGCGATGAAGACTGCATCCGGCCCGCAAGGCAAGTCGGCAATCGACGCCACGCAAGGAACGCCATCGAGGCTTTCATGCTGCGGGTTGACCAGCCACATCTGGCCCTGGAAACCGCCGTCGGCGCAGCGTTTGAACGCCCGCGCCATGCTGCGCCCGCCCACGAATGCCAAATGACGCGGGGCCAGCAAACGCTTGAGATTGTCTCTGATTGACATGGGATTCTCCTTGACCCATCAGCGCAGCAGCGGCCGCAGCAGCTCGCGGGAAATGATGTGGCGCTGGATCTCCGACGTGCCTTCCCAGATCCGCTCGATCCGCGCGTTGCGCCAGATCCGCTCCACCGGCCCCTCGTCCATCAACCCCATGCCGCCGAAAATCTGCACCGCCTCATCGGCCGCCCGGCCCAAGACTTCGCTGGCGAACAGCTTGGCCATGCCGGCCTCGCCGTCGGTCATGGTGCCCTGGTCCATTTTCCAGGCAGCGTGCAGCGCCAGCAGTTCAGCGGCGCGGATTTCGGTCGCCATGTCCGCCAACTTGAACGAGATGCCCTGATAAGTGCCGATGGCGTGGCCGAATTGTTTACGGTCCGCCGCCCATTGCAGCGCCACGTCCAGCGCACGTTGCGCCTGGCCGACACAGTTGGCGGCCACCATCACCCGCCCGGCGGTCAACCAGGCGTTGGCGACGTCCCAGCCTTTGCCGACCTCACCGAGCACCTTGGACGCCGGAACCCGGCAATCGTCGAAGAAGATCTCGCTGGTGTGATAACCGCGGTTGCTCACGCATTTCGGTCCCCGGCGGATGGTCATTCCCGGCGTGTCGCGATCCACCAGGAACGACGTCACCGCGTTGCGCTGGCGGCCGTTGTGCTCATAGGTATCGGTGACCGCGAACACGATGGCGAAGTCGGCATGCCCGGCGTGGCTGATGAAATGCTTGCTGCCGTTGATCACGAAGTCATCGCCATCACGCACGGCGCGGGTCTTGATCGCATTGGCGTCGGAGCCCGCGCCCGGTTCGGTCAGGGCAAAACAGTCGACCTTTTCCCCACGCACGCACGGCAACAGATAGTCCTCGATCTGCGCGCCGGTGCAGGCCATGAGAATCTTCGACGGCCGTGCGACAAACACGTGCAGCGCCCACGACACCTTGGACAGCTCACGCTCGATCAGCGCCTGGGACAGGTAATCGAGGCCGCCACCGCCGACCTCCTCCGGCATGTTGAAGGCGTAGAAACCCGCGGCAATCGCCTTGGCGCGAATTTGCGCGGCCAGTTCCGGTGGCACGGCATCGGCGCGGTCGACGGTTTCTTCGTGGGGCAGCAGTTCTTTCTCGACAAAACGCCGCACCGCTTCCACCAGCATGTCCTGCTCTTGAGTCAGTTGGAAATTCATGGCTGTACGTACCTGCTGTTGGATTAGCGGCCGATAAATTGAGGGGTGCGTTTTTCCACGGCAGCCTTGAGAGCTTCGGCGCCATCGTGGCTGCGGCCACACAGCAAGCCAGCGGCCTGTTCGGCCTCCAGCTGTTCGGCGAGGCTGCGTTGGGCGCCGTCGCGGATCAGGACTTTGGTCTGGATGAAGGCGAACGTCGGGCCGTTGGCCAGTCGTGCGGCCAGTTCGGCAGCGCTGCCGAGCAGCTGATCATCGGCGCAGATTTCGCTGACTAACCCGGTGGCCAACGCGCGATCAGCACTCCAGATTTCGTCGAGGAACAGCAGACGCTTGGCCTGTTCGGCGCCGATCAAACGCGGCAAATGCCAACTCGCGCCCGCATCCGGCGAGTAGGCCAGGCTGGTGTAGCCGGCCTTGAACCGCGCCGATTGGGCCGCCAGGCGAAAATCGCAAGTCAGGCTCAAATCCATCCCGGCGCCGACGGCGATGCCGTTGATGGCGGCGATGGTCGGTTTGCTGAAACCGTGCAGGCGGTTCATCAAGGTGTGGGCCGTCTCGGTCCAGCCATAGGTTTCGAGAATGCCGCGACTTTCGGCGTCGGCCCATTCGGCCACATCGGCGCCTGCGCAGAAGCCTTTGCCAGAACCGGTCAACACCAGCACCCGGACCGTGGGGTCGGCATCATGCTCGTCGAGCAGATTGATCAACGCCTTGAGGGTCGGAATATCCAACGCGTTGCGTTGTTCGGGGCGATTGAGCGTGACCCAGGCGATGCCGTTTTCTACCCGGCTCAGCAGTGTCGAATGAGAAGTCATGAAAGGCCCTCGTCTTATTGTTTTTGAACCGTGGGTGTAGAACTGCAGCCGATACTAAACAAGTGTTCAGTAACGCGGCAATCCCGTGCCAAAAGGCCCTGTAACACGGGTCACAGGACTTAATTCATTGATTCATTTCTGGTTTTTCAAGAAACAGAGGATGGCGACGGTGGAAGTTGTTACATCTTCGAACAACTCCCTGCCTGATTCGCCGGCAAAGCGAGCCGCCATTACTTGCCGGTTTTCACGTTGTTCCACACCCGAGTCATTGCCCGCATGCCCTGGGCGTCATGGGTCTTTTGCGTAAACAGGCGCTGGCGTGTCGCGTCATCCGGGTAGATCGCCGCAGTGGCCAGCACATCCGCATCCACTAACGCGGTCGCTGCCGAGTTGCTGTTGGCGTAGTGAATCAGATTGGTGACGTCGGCCATGTTCTGTGGCTGCAACAGGAACTCGATGAACTTGTGCGCATTGGCGGTATGAGTGGAATCTTTCGGAATGTAGAGGTCATCGAACCAGATCAGCGAACCTTCCTTGGGCACGAAATACGACAAGTTAGTCTTGAGCCCCGCTTCTTTCGCCCGCGCCTGGGCGGTGGCTGCGTCACCGGACCAGGTCATTGCCAGGCACGTATCGCCATTGGGCAAACTGTTGAGGTAACTCACCGAGTCAAACTTCTTGATGTACGGACGCACCGCCAACAGCACGTCCTGCGCGGCTTTCAGGTCTTCGGCGGAAGCACTTTGCGGGTCGCGGCCAAGGTATTGCAGGACCAGGGGAAGGACTTCGGTGGGGGCGTCGAGCATCGTCACGCCGCAATCGGCGAAGCGTGAAACCACTTTCGGATCGAAGAGCATCGCCAATGAACCGAGCGGCGCATCGGGCATCCGTTCCTTGATCATGTCGACGTTGTACGTCACCCCGTTACTGCCCCAGGTGTAAGGCGCCGAATAGATAAGACCCGGATCGTAAGCCTGCAACTTTTGCACAATCTCCGGATTAAGATTGCTCCAGCCCGGCAACTGTTTCTTGTCCAGCGGCTGGAATACGTTCGCCTTGATCAACGGTGGAACCAGCGACGCGTTAAGCATGACCAGGTCATAACCGGAGTGGCCGGTCAGCAGTTTGGCCTGGACGGTCTCGTAACCATCAAAGGTGTCATAAATGACTTTGATGCCCGTGGCCTTCTGGAAATCCGCCAGTGTGTGTTCACCGATGTAGTCCGACCAGTTGTAGATGCGCAGCGTGTCATCCGCCTCCGCCGCATGAGTCGCCGAGCACAAAGGGAAAAGCAACAGACTGGAAAGGATGGCTAGCGCAGTTCGCATTTCTATTCACCTTTGGGTGTTTTTCTTCTGAAGGAAGCGTGCGCCTTTACTATTTAGCCATTGAGGGGTCGGCACCATACTCCAAATGGGTAGGTGCACTTTTGTGTCGACAGGATGTGTTTGCGATGCGGCTCTAAGCTTTCTGCAACCACTCGATAAACTGGGCAAACAACTCTGATTGCGAGTTGATGCCCAGCTTCAAGTACAGGTTTTTCCGGTGCATGCGCACGGTCTCGGGGGAGATGCCCATTTCCCGCGCGGCGGATTTTATCGAGTGCCCACGCAAGACCATGTGCGCACTTTCCCGCTCGCGCTCGGTCAACACGTCACAGCCGAACTGCTGCATCGCCACCTGAATGCGCTGGTTGACCACTGTCGATGCCACTTCTGCGGCGGTTTCGACAGAGGCAATGATTGAATGGCGCTGTTGGTCAATGTAGCCACACTGGTTGATGAACAGGCGCACCATCGGTTCGACGGCCCGCAGCACATTCAACTGGTCGGCGCTCAAGCAACTGGCACCCATGCCCTGGAAAAGACTGACGGAAATCTTGCTGTGGTCGTCCAGATTGACGATGTAGTAACTGTCCTCGGTGCAGCCCAGATTCAGGTAATAGGTCTTGTAGTAATCGCTGTCGAAAAAGTTGTCAGGGGCAATCTCGGCCAACGAATAAAAACCTTGCGCCAGACCACCGTCCACCGCCAGGCAGAACGGATCGAGCAAATAACCGACTGAGAAGTAACGATTGAGGATCGCGTCCAGGTGTTGCTCGGGAATCCCATGCTGATAGAGCAACCTGGGCGGGCAGTCCTTGCGCTCAAGGCTGATCATCACCGACTCGACCGGCGCCAGCGCCGTCAACGCCACCACCAGATGCCGCAGTGCATCGGGCTCTGCGCCATGCTGGAACGCGCGTTCAAGCTCCACATGCCATTGGTGCAGCGCATGCAGGGCCAGGGTGATCGAATGAGGGGGGGCCGATGAGTTCATGCCGGCCAGTCTAGCGATTGCCCCCTCCCCGCGCAAAGATGCGAAACGGCGGTTCATTGCCCGGCGTAATCACCACTGCATTGAAGCTCCACGGCGACTTCGAGGATGCATTCGCGCAACGTTTCGACGATCTCATCGACCTGCGCTCGGCTGATCGTCAACGGTGGCGACATCACGTTGAGGTGCACGATCGGTCGCACCAGCAACCCTTTGTACTGCGCTCGCAGATGGATTTTCTCGCCAATGTTCAACGCCTCCGGGAACAGTTTTTTCGTGCGTTTGTCTTCGACGAATTCAACGCATGCCATCAATTTCTTGCAACGCACATCCCCCACCAGCGGCAGGCCTTCCAGGGTCTTCAGACGCCGTTCGAAGTAGTCGCCCACATCATCGACATGGGCCAACAGGTTTTCCCGTTCGATGATTTCGATGTTCTTCAGGGCTGCCGTGCAGCACACCGGATGGCCGCTGTAAGTAAACCCGTGAGTGAAACAACGCCCCTGGCCCGGCTCGCTGATCACGTCCCAGATCCGTTGCGAGAAAATGCACGCGCCCAGTGGCAAGTACGCCGACGTCAGGCCTTTGGCGGTGGTGATGATGTCGGGTTGCACACCGAACACATCGTAGGAGGAAAAGAACTTGCCCAGGCGGCCAAAGGACGTCACCACTTCATCCGCGACAAAAAGAATGTCGTACTTCTGGCAGACCTCCCACATCCGCAGCAAATACCCGTCCGGTGGAATGATCACACCGCCAGAGCCCATGATCGGCTCGGCATAGAACGCGGCCACTTTGTCCGCACCGATGCTCAGGATCTTGTCTTCAAATTCGCCCACCAGGAACTCGAGCAGTTGCGCTTCGCTCATGCCGTCCGGCGCACGATAAGGATTGGGGCTGGAAACGTGATGGATTTTATCGTGGGCATAATCGAACTCGGGGACCCGGTCCGCGGCTTTGTTGCCGATCGACATCGTCTGGCATGTTGAGCCGTGATACGCGCCGTGACGGGCGATCACATGCTTTTTCTCGGGCTTGCCCCGGCAGTTTTGATAGAACTGAATCAATCGATAACTGGTGTCCACCGCCGTCGAACCGCCGGTGGTCAGGAACACATGATCCAGATCCCCCGGTGCCAGGCTCGCGAGTTTCTCGCACAAACGAATGGCGACGGTATTGGCCATATCGGAGAAGGGATTTGAATAGGCCAACTGACGAACCTGGTCGGCAATGGCATCGGCCATTTCTTCACGGCCCAAACCAATGTTCGTGCACCACATGCCGCCCACCGCATCGAGGAATCGATTGCCGTCGGCGTCGTAGATATAAGCGCCTTCGCCAGCCACAATGTTCAGCGCGCCCTGCTCCGCGTGGTCATCGAACACGTGATAGCCGTGCATGTAATGCGCCTTGTCAGCACGGGTCAGTTTTGCCTGTTCGGCGGGCGTCAAGAATGCTTGTTTTGAAATCGGCATGAACGCTTCCCTCTCGAATTGTTGTCATGCCGATCATTCAGCCGATTGCACAGCCGCGCCATACTCCAAATGGGTGGGTGCCGGGTATTCACCCAACCGACACCGTGGTGCAATAGCGCTCCCACGGGAGCTTCTGGTGTTATCAACGATGCAAACAGAGGAACACAGCTCATGAAAATCGGTTTTCTGGGTCTTGGCAGCATGGGCCAGGCCATTGCGGCCAATCTCTTGAAAAGTGGCCACGACGTGTGGGTGTGGAATCGCTCCCCCGACGCGGCACAAAAGTTAGTCGACTTGGGGGCCCATGCCGCGACAAGCGCGGCTCAGGCATTCAGCGCCGACGTGGTGTTCAGCATGCTCGCCGATGACAAGGCCCTGCGGGCGGTGCTGCTGGACTCCGGACTGCTCGCCCGTCTCAAAGGCCCCCTGATTCATGTCAACCTCGCGACCATTGCCGTGGCCTTCGCCGAGGAATTGGCCGCGCTGCATGAAGCCCAGGGCATCGACTACATCGCCGCGCCGGTGATGGGACGGCCGAACGTCGCGGCCCTGGGTCAGCTCAATATCCTGGCTGCCGGACCTGCCCCCGCCATCGACCGCGTGCAACCGCTGCTTGATCTGATCGGGCGCAAGACCTGGCGGCTCGGTGATAAAGCGTCGAGCGCCAACGCCATGAAACTGGCGACTAACTTCTTGCTGGTGTCGGCGGTACAAGCCATGAGCGAAGCGGCGGTGCTGGTCACCCGCCACGATCTGCCCTCCGCGGCCCTGATCGACCTGGTATCAACCACCATATTTACCGGCCCGGTCTACCAAGGCTACGGCGCCCTCATCGGCGAACGCCGATACGAACCCGCCGCGTTTAAAGCCTCACTGGGGCTCAAAGACGTTGACTTGATTCTTGCTGCTGCCAAGCAAGTGTCTGTTCAGATGCCCACGGCAGACATGATCCGCGACAACCTGCTGGACGCCATTGCCCATGGCGAGGGGGATATGGATCTTGCTGTGTTGGCGGAAGTTGAGGAACGGCGAGCACAGGGAGAAGATCGGTAGATACCTTGGTCTTTTCGTTTGGAGTAGGTGAAAAATAAAGGCAGCGCCCGCTTTCGCGAGCGCCACCTTCGTCAACTGCCCGCTAATCAGGCCTTCTTGTCCGCCTCATCCAGAGCCTTTTCAGCGTTGAACCCGTCGAAGTTCTCGAACACGCCCAGAAAGCCCGGCACGGTCACTTCTCGCGCCCAGTCGCGCTGCAGTTCGCAGTACATCTGCACCCGGCTGATGAGCTTCGCGCCCGCCTGTTCCATCCTGCGCAACGCCGCCTCGTGTGCGGCGAGCGATGTGCCGCCAACTGCATCAATCGGCACATAAACTTCATAGCCTTCCTGAATCGCGTCGAGCACCGGGAATGTCAGGCATGCTTCGGTCCAGAGCGCAGTCATGATGAGCTTCTTGCGCCCGAGCGCCTTGACTGCCTGCTTGAATTCCGTGTCCTCCCAACTGTTGATCGAAGTGCGGTCATAGGTCGGCAGATGGCCGAGCACCTCTTGCAGCTCCTGAATCGGCGGCTTGTTGCGGCCGGTCGCGACATTGACGGTCGAGTGGATGATCGGAAGGTTGTAGTTGACCGCCGCCTTCGCGACGCTGGTGATGTTGAAGACGAGTTCATCACGCGGCATCGAGCGGATCGAAGAAACCTGAACAGGCTGATAATCGATGATGATCAACGCCGAATTTTCCGGGGTTAGTAGCTGATCGGTATCGGGGTTGCGGAGAGTCTCGCTTGCCATTGGCAAATCCTTTTCATGGGTGACGCACGTTTGTGAATAAGGCCGGAGCCTGTGCGACTGATGGATTCCGAGACACGTGCGAATGACGCCGTGCCTGGAAAATCCATTGTGCTGTTCCTATGTTCGATGCAGTAGTAGCATTGCGCGACGTGCTGTGTCGCGAAAAGGGGAACGCAAGAATGGATATCGAAGAACTACAGACCTTCGTGGAAGTGGCTGATGCCGGGGGCATTTCGCAGGCCGCACTGCGTCTTGGCGTGTCGAAATCGATCGTCAGCCGACGCCTGGCTCGGCTTGAAACCGAACTGGGCGTGCAACTGCTGGCACGCTCCACTCGCGGGGCGGCACTGACTGAGGCCGGCGCGACGTTCCGGGACTACGCCGCCAGGGTCTGCACCGAGATCGACATCGCCAAGGAAACGATCCTGCCCGCTGGCGCCCTCCGCGGCCGCTTGCGCGTGGCCGTCCCGCTGTCGTTTGGCCCGACTCACTTCGCACCGGTACTAGCGGAAATGGCACGCCGTCACCCTCAGTTGCATATGCAGACTTGCTACAGTGATCGCTTCGTTGACCTCATCACCGAGGGCTACGATTGCGCCATTCGGGTGGGTTATCTGAAGGACTCCAATCTGATCGCAAGGCGCATAGGCCCGGTCTACACCAAACTCGTCGCGAGCCCCGACTACATCAAGGCGCACGGTGCACCCGAGACGCCGGACGAACTGATCGCCCATCAGGCGCTCATGCAGAGCACCGAAGCCTGGCAATTCATGGATGGCGACAAGATCATCACGGTTCGTCCGCAAGGACGCTTCAAGGCCGACAACGGCACCGCCCTCGTCGCCGCCGCGACCGCTGGCCTCGGTGTCGCCTACCTGCCCGACTGCCTCACCCATGAACACGTGGCATCCGGCGCACTGGTGCCGATCATGGCAAACCATCCACCCCCTCCGGCCGGTGCCTACATCATCCGCCCACCTGGTCCGCATCCAGCGCGGAAAATACGTGTGCTCACTGAACTGCTGATCGAGTTCTTCGGCGAAACTCCGCACCTGGCGGTGCAGCCGCTATCACATCAGGATGATGCGCTGGCGTGAGGCTGAGCAAAGCAGGAGCGACAGACGTCGGAAAATAGGGACGGATTTATTTACTGAAAAATAGATCTGTCCCATTGTCGTCCCTTTTTTTTCTGTTTGGTAAACGACTTTAGCCATCGATTATGGTTTATTCGACGCAAACAACGGATGCTTCTGCGCTAGGAAATTTATGCTGTGTTATATAGAGTTGTCCGTTCAATGCTGTGTAATTTGTTTTCTCTTTAAGGAATGGGCGGACTTCTGTTTCTGCTTTAAATGGATGGCATAACTCATCCGCTCGTTGTTTGACAAAGCCTACAACTTGTTCTTGTTTGTTGTAGCCGTTACCTTCGAAAGTAACCGTATAGGTGTTAGCACCTGTTTTTACGTCGGTGTATCCACCGTCGTACATTGTCGAGCCTTTGGGTGCATATGGAATGCCGGAACAAGCCGAAATAAAGACGCAAGAAGCGATTAATAAGAATTGATATTTTTTCATCATGGATGAACCTGAAGGTTGGCTAAGAGACGAGTTTTAGTCTTGCTCACGGAGGAAACCGATATGGATGACTGCAGGCCCTGCTGCGCCATAGAATTCAAAGCAGTATTCAGAATGCTACTATTTTGCCACTATCGTGTCCAACGTCCTGGCCTGCACTGAAAAATAGATCTGTCCCGTTGTCTCTCTCATCGGCGAACGCCGATACGAACCCGCCGCGTTTAAAGCCTCACTGGGGCTCAAAGACGTTGACTTGATTCTTGCTGCTGCCAAGCAAGTGTCTGTTCAGATGCCCACGGCAGACATGATCCGCGACAACCTGCTGGACGCCATTGCCCATGGCGAGGGGGATATGGATCTTGCTGTGTTGGCGGAGGTTGAGGAGCGGCGAGCACGGGGAGAAGATCGGTAGATACCTTGGTCTTTGTAGAAATGCATAAAAAAAGCGCTGCTTGATGAGTGGCGCTTTTTTTGTTTGGAGTGGGCGATCAGTGCTTTCGATGTACGGGATGATGTGCGGATTCTTCGGAACTGCAGAGACTTCATTTTTGATGAATTTCTTCAGCGTATTCAACGAACTGCTACCGTGGAGCAGCTCAGCGAATTGACTCTGCTGGGCGGAATGCTGACAGGTATCGGCCATAGCAGCCCTTCATAGGCGGCTGCTATTGTCCCCTGTAGACGGCATCTCCAGGTTTTTTGCGATTCGGGCCAAGATCTTTGTACATTCTTCAGAAACAACGAGTGGTGGCTCATTAATCATGTAAAGCAGGTGTTCGAACGCTACTCCAGCCTCGTTGTGATCGACGTAATCCATAACGATTTCACCACCTTTCTCTAAACCTGCCTGAGCTAACGCATGGTCAACCGGTACAGGGCCGGTTTGTTTGTATGCAATGGACATCAGCGCGGTTATTTCCTTGAGCGCCTCTGTGAAGTCGGCTCTCAAGCCCTTGTTATGGCCGCTCACTAAAAACGCTCCTTCGATTAAGATAACTTGCGACCAGCCTGCTTCTGGTCGATACCGGCCCATCGAGATCGACTGCCAACGACCAAAACAGTCAATCACCGAGAGCAACCAATATCTATCAGGCGTCTTTCGCAGTCATGTACTGGCTGAAATTGTTGATATGGTCGTCGAGATTGTCCTCGAGCATCATCCGGTACTGCTCACAAAAATACTTCAACATCGCTTCGCGAGCCTGAGCCATTTCCTCGCCTGATTTGAAGTTGCGAGCGCTCACCCAAGCATTGAATCGAGTGGAGCCAAACATCATCGACGCACTGACTTTGCCAAGGTCTCCGAACTCCCTGAGCTGCTCGTTCGAAAGGTTTATATGCGCGTCTGCTCGATCATAGAATGCTTCATCGGTCGCATCTGGCATGGCTGGGTACCTTTCTATCAATGTTGGAAATTCCAATTGGAACACTTCCCGCATCGGCTAGCTACGACACGTAAACGAAAAAAAATGCCAAGGTTTGACGTCCGCTATTGGCACTCGCCGGTTACCGCGCGGTTGCCCTTCAGCAATCGTTGAACCTGGCGATAACCTGTTCGGCGATTCACGCGGACTCGAACTCTTTCCCACCAAGTGAACCCTTGGCCCTCTATCGTTGAATGGACTTCCTATGCATCACCGCATCCATGCCGCTTACCATCAAGCGAAATTTAGCCGTAGCCGCTGTGCCTGGCTGTTTATCGACGATGTACCTATCGAGGAGTGGCTAAACAATCACCTCGAATACCCCGATCTCGACCTGAACGGTCTTTCATTGATGTGGTTGCTGGACGAGGAAGAAGATGCGCTTGCCCAACGGCGTTTCGCCCCTGCAGAAGACGGCACATCGACTCCGGTTCCGCTACTGGTTTGCGGCGATGACATGGACTTCGATTGCTTTGTGCTGATGACCGAACAGGTGATTGACGGAGAGACTCTGCACTGGCGCCGTTTTGGGTTGAGCGTGTCCAGCGGTCTGGAAGTCGGTATTACCACTCGATGGGATGCCGAGAATCGCTCGATCAGTTTCCCCCTGGCGGAATTTCGCGAGGCGCTGGAGGACTTTTACAGGCTAATGAAAGCCTGCGAAAAATAGGGACGGATTTATTTACTGAATAATAGATCTGTCCCATTGTCGCTGGTCCCTTACAACTGAACAGAAGCCGTAAAAGAAACGGAATGTTTAGAACCCGTGTTCGTGCGTTTCCGAAAGAAATGCTGGGTTAACCATCACGTTAGATGCGGAACTGAATTACCTCGGATTTCGTTGACTGGCCGCCTCTGGCCGTTTTCTGCCTATCGCCAAGGGCAACAATCGGCCAATACCGGACGTTCGTGCCCCCTTACAAGCCGTGAAGCCAGCGTCAAGTTAACCTTGATACTCGAACCTCATTGCTCCGCATCGACCCAATCGCTACCCTTCAATGCTGCCAAGAAATGTGAGAAAGGACTTACCTAAATGGATGCTCATTCTGTAATCGCCAGAAATTTCGCTGGGTGCGAAGAGTACGATGACCAATCTTTCATTGGACGATTACATGAGGAATCAATTTGGGCTCACGATGACTACTTGATGGTGGAGTGGGCGCTGTATCAACTAGCAACAGACACATGCACCTCCCAAGAACTCTCTGGGAGGATTTTTCGCATTTTCAGCTATTGCTTTCTATTGATCGGCTGCCACCTGGATCGTCGAGATGGCTTCAAGATCGAAAACCTTAAAAGAAAGGAGGTCTATGATCTTCGTGAAAGAATACAGCTGGTTTTTGAAGGTTTCTTCGCTCGAAGAATGCCAGCACCAAGCATTTTTTCCGCCCCCAATCCTCTGCTGATCTCCATCCATCAGCATTGACCGCTTTGGGTCCAGGCTGTGTGAAAACGCGCTAAATACCTCGAAAACTGAGAGGCGCG